>CBDCTM010000001.1:0-108367 GCA_965222005.1 Saprospiraceae bacterium | reverse complement strand
ACTGCAGTTAGATTTATTGAAAGTGACGGATTTAAAGTGGATGCTAAAGTATTTAATGTGTTGGAAGGTGAAGACTTAACAGCTGCTGCCAAAACAACTGGGTTGGGTATTATGGAACTATCTACAGTTTTCGCCAACCTCAAACCAGATATTGTGGTCACAATCGCAGACCGATTTGAGACTATGTCTACAGCTATAGCAGCTTCTTACATGAATATTCCTTTGGCTCACATACAAGGTGGTGAGGTGACAGGCAACATTGATGAAAAAGTTAGACATGCAATTACAAAATTGGCAGACTACCATTTTGTAGCCTCCAAAGGAGCAAAAGAGAGGGTTATAAAGCTAGGAGAAGAAGAGAACATGGTATTTAACACAGGATGTCCATCTATCGATCTTGCAATGGAAGTTTTAAAGCAACCAAACCTTAATTTTGATCCTTATATCAAATATGGAGGTGTAGGACAGATGCCTGATTTTACTAAAGGATATATTGTAGTTATGCAGCATCCGGTTACAACAGAATATAAAGAAGCAAGGCTACATATTCTTGAAACGCTTAAGGCAATTGCGTCTATTGACGTTCCCGTCTTTTGGTTTTGGCCAAACCTTGATGCTGGATCTGATGGAACCTCACGGGGAATCAGGTCATTCAGAGAAAAGCAAAAACTTAATCATGTACATTTTTTTAAAAACTTCGGATCAAATGATTTTTTAAAGCTGTTGTACAATAGCTTGGGATTAGTGGGAAATTCAAGCGTAGGAATTCGAGAATGTTCTTTTTTAGGTATCCCAGTCGTAAATATTGGAACAAGACAGAATCGTAGAGAAAGAGGTTCTAATGTAGTAGATGTTGTTGATTATCAAGAGCAAAAAATTAAGAAGGCTATACTTGAAATGATGGAGAAAGACAAGCCAAAAACATCAAAAATTTATGGAGGGGGGGATTCTGGGAATCAGATTGCAGAATTATTAAGTAGGTTACCTCTTCGATTTCATAAAACAATAAACTATTAATTTTTGAAAATACTCGGGATTGTTCCAGCTAGAGGAGGATCAAAAGGTGTTCCAAGAAAAAACATCAAACTTTTAAATGGCAGACCCCTGTTATATTATACCATTGATTCTATTAAGGAATCGGAATTACTTTCAAAGGTTATACTATCTACCGAAGATAAAGAGATCGCAGAAATAGGTATGGCAGGTGGCCTTGAGGTACCATTTATCAGACCATTAGAATTAGCAAAGGATTCTACACCAACTATCTTAGTATTAAGACATGCTATTCAATATTATAGCAAACTCGGTCAAGACTTTGACGCTGTTTGTATATTACAAGTCACATCTCCTTTTAGACCGAAAGGGTTGATTGATGACGCCATCCGACAATTTATTGCAAAAAATGTTGATACTTTGATTTCTGTAAGAGAAGTACCTGATGATTATAATCCACATTGGGTGTTTTTCCAAAATGATGACCAATCATTAAAAGTAAGCACCGGACTTGATTTTATTATTCCCAGAAGACAAAATCTTCCACAATCATTTCATAGAGACGGAGCTATTTATATTGTAAAAAAAGAACAAATCTTAAATAGTGATTCCTTGTTTGGAGAAAAAATATCAGGAATCATTTTAAAGAATGAAGATTGGGTAAATATTGATACCCTAAATGATTGGAAGGCAGCTGAAGAGATCTTGACAGAAAAGCGCTAAACCTGTTATAATATGACACAAAAACTGAAAACGAAACAATTTGTACACATTGGAGGAGACTCTAGAAGCGGAGGATCTCTGTTAGCAAGACTTTTTAACGGTCACCCAAAAATCTTATCATATCCATTTGAAAATGAATTTTTTAATAATCGAAATAGTAAACTTGCAAATTTCGAAAAATTCAGAAACAGCCATGCTTTTGAAGACATTGAAGAAGAGGAAGTTGTGCTAAAAATAAAAAAATTCGCAGAAGCCAAACTAACTTCTAAGTTGTTTTATGATGACCATACAGACGAGTTTGACTATGAAAGATTTAAATTTAGATTAATGGCTCTAATTCAGAGTTCTAACGACAAATCTGATGTGTCCATTTTTGAAAAGATTAACAGGTCTTTTTTTGAAACGTATTTAGATATTGACAATTTTGATAAATTTGATGCCGTTAGTAATCATTGCTCTAGAACATTTATTGCTGATCTTGACAGTTTTTATGCTAGTTTTTCAAATGGATTTTTTCTCCAAACCCTTCGTGATATAAAGTCAACAACTGCTTCCATGCAGAATTATTCCTATTTGATAGTTGGCAAAACTCCCTCGAACTTAGATCAGGGATTTATTAATGAGGTGCTTGAAAGATGGTTGATAGCACTATATGTGGGTATTAAAAATCAAATTAATTATTCAGGGAGGTTTATTATTGTACCATATGAAAAAATAATTATTAATCCCGAAGGTTATCTTAGTAGTTTATGTGAAAAATTGAATTTAGAATTCAACGTCGAAATGCTTACTCCGAAATATGGCAAACACAACTGGACAGGAAACTCATCTTATGGTAAATTACCACCTGCAATTTCTAATAAACCTTTAGAAAGGTATAAAGAAACATTATCAGCAGATGAGATTAAGTTTCTGGATGAAGAGACTATTGATATCGTTAAATGTTTTAATGAAGAATTTTTCAATGATACTCTAGAGTTGATAGAACAAAAATTAAAACAAAGACGCCCGGAGTACAACCTGAATCGGTTACTATTAAGAAAAAGGTTTAATGAAATTCATAATAATACCAGAAAAAATCAATTAAACATTTCATAAACTATTGACCAGATAATTCGGAATAATCTATTTTATGTGGCAATTGCAAATCAACTATTTATTATAATAGCGTTACTATTGTTAGTCGAAAATTCAACTTTTAATGCAGCCAGTTCTTTTTTTATCCTATCAACATCGATACTTAAGTAATAGAATATTTATCGCTATTGCGGAAAATTTAAAAGGGTATAAGAAAATTTATTTAGATGCTGAACTTCACGCTAAAGAAATTAATTACGAAACCTCTTTTGAGGAAGACAGGGTCAAATTGAATGCCGTTATTGAAGAATACATATTTATACCACCACCGGTTAAAAAAAATGAGAATTCTCCGAAAACAGGCCATCTATTTGGATCGAATCGTATCATAAATATATACGATCGATTATCTAAAATAAAAAGATGGAAAAAAGAGCTAATTGACAAAATAAAAACGATCAATCCCGCAGCTATTATATTCATCTCTGATGTTTCAGCGTCATATAAAATTTCAAAGTTGGCCTTTGGCGAATCTATTCCTTTCATTTTTATACAGCATGGTTTAATAAAACAAAAACACAAAAAAGTACCGTTTAAAAATCGTTGGAAAGAAGATTTATTTTATCGCTTTGCTTTAGGGATAAAATTATCATACAAGAGTCTTCTAATAGCCAATGAAGATAGTTCTAATTATTTATTGTTTTGGACAAAACATTGGCGTAGGCACCTTAAAAACAGAAAGAAAATATATTATATTGGAGCGCTAATTTATGACGAAGTCTTCAATATAAATTTTTTCTCAAAAACTCGAAAATTTAAGACTCAACTAGGACTAGATTCAGAGAAAACGGTTATTACAATAACACTTAATAAAAGCCGGAATACGGGGAAAAAAGTATTCAAACAGTTTGCGGAAGACTATATTTTTGTAATTGATAGATTACCCCAAATCCAATTTGTCCTGAAAGTCCATCCTGTTGAAGATTTTGACTTTTGTAAGGAAATATATAAAAGTGACTTGATGGATAATGTATTTTTAGTGAAGGAAGTTGAATGGAATTCATTATTACATGCCTCCGACATATTTATTACTCATTGGTCTTCCACCTTGTTTCTATCTATGGCAGCTGCTATTCCAACAGTGTTATATTCTCCCATATCTCCTGAAGATTTGAAAAATAGAAATCTTGATAATTTTCAATATATTGCCACAAATAAAGTAGCATTACTTAACCAAATTAAGTTATTTAATACTGAAGAAGGAAAAGAGATGTTTAATGCCACTAAAGAAAAGTTTATTCGTGATCAAATGTTAAGTGACGATGGCAATAATGCAAAAAGAGCAGCCAATGCAATTCTCAAAATAGTTGATAAAAAAGCCAATTTAGTCAATAAAAATGAAGAAACTACACAAAAGGGGTTAGCCGAGATTACTGCTAATTAGTCAGGGTGTGAACAGAGTACAAGTGGCGTTAAATAGGTTCTTTAATGAGTCCGATTTTGGAAAAACCATTTATCATTCATTAAACTACCTATCCGGATCAATTGCAGTTAAAAGCTTGAGTATCATTGGCATACCGATTATGACCCGATTGCTAACGCCGCATGATTATGGAATACTCAATATCTTTGTTACTTATGTTTCCATTTTTGCTGTCATTTTTACTCTGAACCTTCATGTTGGCATTGGTCGTTATTTCCACGAACAAAAAGAAGATTTTGACAGCTACCTGGGCACATCCCTTTTGCTGCCTGTTGTCTTACTCAGTATTACTTTTATAGTAAGTTGTTTATTCCCTGCAGAATTAGCCATGTGGCTGGATTTGCCGATTATTACCATCTTCTTTTTTACTCCTTTTGTTCTGAATGACGTTTTAGGTAGCATCCACCTGCAAGTTTTCCGGGCAAAAAGAGACTCCAAAAAAGTGAAAAGTCTTAGCATATTCACCGGCTACACCAGTTTTGTAATTAGTGTTGTATTAGTTTATCTATGGCAAGAAAATCGTTACGAAGGAAAACTATGGGCTGGTTTGATCATGCTGGTAATCACGTCCGTTATCGTATTCAAAAGAATTTGGCCCTTCATCAAAATACAAATCAAGAAAGCACATGTGCGATACATGTTTTCCTACAGCGTACCCTTAATTCCAGCTTACCTGAGCGGTTTTATTCTGGCACAATTCGACCGGGTGATGATAGGTAACTATCTTGGTAAAGCAGAAGCAGGGCAGTATAGTTTTGCCTATAATATTAGCATGCTGGAAATTATGCTGATGAACGCTTTTCTGAACTCCTGGTCGCCGCAGTTTTACAAACTTATGAATGAGAAAAACTATGCGAAAAGAGATAAGGAGTTTGGAGAAGTAATAGCAATTTTTGGTGTTGTTACCTGCGGATTAATATTGTTCTCAGACTGGATAGGTTATATTCTGGGTGCTAAATCCTTCCACAAGTCATTGTTTATGATCCCAATTATAGTGTTAGGGCAATTTTTCCTGGGTGTATTACCAATTTATAAATGGAACATAAGCTATGAAAAAAAAACCTATTATAGCTCTATCATTATTTTGCTGGCAGGGGTGTTAAATGTCGTTTTAAACGCTATTTATATTCCAAAGTTGGGTGCCATTGCCGGAGCATACACAACCCTGATTGCTTATACGTTCCAATGCGTATTGACGTATTTTGTTGTTCGGTTTTTTCTGAAAACGGTACTAACCCCTTTATCCAAGCTGATTCCTGTGGTGGTAATAGTAGTAGCTTCTTGTGCGTACTATTACCTAGATCTTTATTACATTGAGGCACACATAGCTGTAAACACGTTATTAAAAATATCTGTGTTTATATTTTGTATATTCGGAATATATCATACAAGAATCATTCAATTTATTAAAACAAAAATATAACAATGGACTTGTCGAATAAAACCATCCTGGTTACAGGTGGCACTGGCTCTTTTGGAAAAAAATTCATTTTAAGATTATTAAATCACCATAGCCCCAAGAAAGTAATTGTCTTTAGCCGGGATGAACTAAAGCAGTTTGAAATGCGCAACTCAGGGTTTGACGACCCCAGAATGCGATTCTTCCTTGGTGACGTGAGAGACAAAGATCGCTTGAGACGGGCTTTTGAAAATGTAGATGTGATTGTTCATGCAGCTGCGCTCAAGCAAGTTCCTGCAGCCGAATATAATCCCATGGAATTTATTAAAACTAATGTATTGGGAGCAGAAAACATCATCAATGCCGCTATTGAAACAGGAGTCAAAAGAGTGGCAGCACTCTCAACTGATAAAGCTGCAGGCCCGATCAATTTATATGGTGCTACAAAGCTCTGTTCTGACAAGTTGTTTGTAGCAGCCAATAATATTCGCGGCTGGCATGATATACGATTTTCTGTAGTTAGATATGGCAATGTAATGGGGTCCAGGGGCTCCGTAATTCCCTTTTTTATGAAAAAAAGACAAGAAGGAGTATTACCTATTACAGATGACCGGATGACCCGTTTCAATATTTCACTTGATGAAGGTGTGGACCTGGTACTCTATGCTATTGTGAACGCCTGGGGAGGAGAAATTTTCGTACCTAAGATTCCTTCCTATAAAATTACAGATGTAGCTACCGCTATTGGGCCTGATTGTGAGCAAAAAATAGTTGGTATTCGCCCCGGAGAAAAAATCCATGAAGAAATGATCACGGAATCCGACTCTTTTTCTACTGTTGATCTGGGGGAATACTTTGCCATATTGCCTCAAACCCATTGGTATACTATAGAAGAATATGAAAAGAAAGCCGGAGCCAAAAGAGTACCTTTTGGTTTTAAATACAACTCTGGTACCAACCCAGAATGGTTGACTATAGAAGAAATTCGAGATCTGATCGTAAAACATGTGGACCCGGAATTTAAAGTAGCCACCGAAAAAGACCTTATATCATGATCGTTAAAGAACCCACTTCTACCAGACAGCCAATTCCTTATGGCAGACAACATATCACAGAAGATGATATTCTTGTAGTGACCGAAGCGTTGCAGGCGGATTATCTGACACAGGGACCGAGAATCAAAGAGTTTGAAGAAAAGTTTGCGGCTTATATCGGAGCTAAGTATGCAGTTGCAGTTTCAAATGGAACAGCTGCACTCCATTTGAGCGCCATGGCGTTAGGTGTTTCGGAAGCGCAGAAAGTTATTACTACTCCTATTACGTTTGCAGCTTCTTCGAATTGTGTTCGGTATTGTGGAGGAGAGGTGACCTTTGTGGATGTGAGTTCGAGTACAGCTTTGATGGACGTTAATGAAGTTAAATCTTTATTAGAAGCACATCCGAAAGGAACCTTCTCGGGCATCATACCAGTAGATTTTGCAGGCTACCCCATTGATCTGGAAGCACTCCGGAAGTTGGCAGATGAATATAGTTTGTGGATCATAGAAGATGCGTGTCATGCTCCAGGGGGATATTTCATAGATAGTAAACAACAAAAGCAAAACTGTGGAAATGGGAACTTTGCCGACCTAGCTATTTTTTCTTTTCATCCGGTCAAACATATTGCTTGTGGAGAAGGGGGCATGATTACAACTAATAGCGAAACATTTTATAACAAGTTGTATGCCTTGCGAACCCACGGTATTACCAAGGATCCTGGCTTAATGCGAGAAAATCATGGAGGCTGGTATTATGATATGCCTAGCTTGGGTTACAATTATCGATTGACCGATTTTCAATCTGCGTTAGGGATTTCTCAATTGACCAGAGCTGATGAAGGGCTAGAAAAACGCAGAGCTATTGCAAAGTACTATGATGAGGCTTTTACTGAAACAGTGGTTAGGCCTATGATACCTGATGATAAAGTAGGGCATGCTTATCATTTATATGTAGTACAGGTTAATAATCGAAAGGCATTATATGACTATTTGAGAGAACATAAAATTTATACCCAGATTCATTATGTCCCAACACACTTATTAAGCTACTACCAGGATTTAGGGCATCGAAAGGGTGATCTTCCCATGGCAGAAGCTTATTATGGCAGATGCATTAGTTTACCAATGTATCCAACACTGACACGAGCAGATCAGAATTTCGTAATTGATACTATATTTTCGTTTTTCAATGGTCAGTAGGTTAGCGTTGGGAACAGTTCAATTTGGCTTGCATTATGGTATTAACAACCAGCAAGGCAAAACGGATCGAAAAGAAGTAGGGAAGATATTAAGTTATGCGATTCAGCAAGGCATAAGTGTTTTGGATACAGCCCATGCGTATGGGAATAGCGAAGAAGTTTTAGGACTGAATGACCTGTCCTCTTTTAAGGTGATTTCAAAATTGCCAGCCTGCAATGTAGAAGAAGTAGAGCCTTTATTTGAACACTCTTTGGTACGTTTGCAGATACCCCGTTTATATGGCTATTTGTTTCATAATATTGAATCCTATTATAAGGCACCTGGTGCTTATTGCAAGATTCAAGAACTTCAGGAAAAAGGAAAAATAGTCAAAATTGGGTTTTCTCTGTATAAGCCAGAAGAGCTGGAAACCCTTTGGAATAAGAGCCTAAACTTTCAGTTGGTGCAGTTTCCTTATAACATACTTGATCGGCGCTTTGAGCCATATTTAATGGAATTGAGAAACAAAGGAGTTGAAATTCACGTCCGTTCGATTTTTTTGCAGGGACTATTTTTCAGAAATACGCAAAAGCTCCCAGAATTTTTCGCTGGATTACTGCCAAAGCTACAAAGATTAAATAGGCTTTGTAAAGATTTGAATATATCAAAAAGTGAACTTTGCCTAAATTTTGTTGTCAACAATCCTCTGGTAGATAAAGCGGTAATTGGTGTAGATTCATTGAGACAATTAGAAAATAATGTGAAAGCTGTTCACCAAGCTAATCACATATTGTCGGCGATGCCTGTATTAATGGAGATGAAAGAAGAAAAAGAAGATTTCATTTTACCTACTAACTGGAAATTATGAAGAAACTAAAACTAGGTGTAATAGGTCTTAGTGAGGGGAACGGTCATCCCTATTCCTGGTCGGCTATTTTTAATGGCTATGACCCGAAATATATGAAAGATTGTCCGTGGCAGGTCATCCCGGAATATCTTTCTAAACAGGACTTTCCTAAAGATGCGATACCTGATGTACAGGTTACTCATATATGGACACAAGATAGAAATTCTTCAGAGCATATTGCCAAGGCTTCACGAATCCCATGTATCGTCGATAATATGGAAGATATAATTGGTCAAGTGGACGGGGTGTTATTGGCAAGGGATGATCCGGAAAACCATTACACAATGGCTAAACCCTTTATAAACGTTGGTTTGCCCATTTTCGTTGATAAACCTTTGGCGACCAATGTTGAAGAAGCAGAGCGAATTTTTGCGCTTGAACAATACAAAGGGCAATTGTTCACATGTAGCTCGCTTCGATACGGTAAATCCTTTCAGTTAAATGACGAACTTAAAAAACAACTGGGAGCAATACAAATTGCGGACGCTACTATTCCAAAGAGCTGGGCAAAATACAGTGTACATATTATAGAGCCTATGCTAAATATGCTGTCCATAGATAATGACGCGTTATTGAATGTTACCAATACGGGCGCTGGAGAAATAAATATTGTAACAGCACGTTGGGCATCTGGACTTTGCGCTGTCTTCAAAGTACTAGGCTCGACAAAATGTTCGCTTTCCATTCGATTATTTGGTAGTAAAGCTCATCAAGAATTTATATTTAAGGATACTTACCACGCATTTAAAACCTCTTTAGAAATGTTTATCAGATCTATTAGGGAGAAACGAAGAATAATTCCCAAAGCAGAAACTCTGGCAGTGATAAACATCATCGAAAAAGGCTTTTTACATCCCATCATGAAAGAAGAAGTATTATGAAAGTAGGATTCCTAATAACTGCTAGGTTAAAATCCACGCGGCTCCCAATGAAACTGTTAAAAGAAATTAATGGTGAGTTTATGATTACCTGGATGATTCGACGTCTAAAGCTGTCCTCGGGGCTAGATGAGATAATAGTGGCTACCTCCACCAATTCTCAAGATGATGCATTGGAAGTTATTGCGAACAAAGAGGGTGTTCGATGTTTTAGAGGAAGTGAGGAAGATGTTAGTTTGCGTTTGTATGAAGCAGCTGAAGCGTATGCCTTGGATTATATCATTAGTATGACTGCTGATTGCCCTTTATTGCCATACGAAATGATTGGTGACTTAGTGGATACCTTCAAAAGCACCAATGCTGATTTGGTTACTTGTTATGAATTGCCAGCAGGTATTTATCTTTCAGGCGTCAAACCAAAAGCTATGAAGCGATTGATAGAAATGAAAGCCTCCGATAATACAGAGTATTGGTTGTACTACTTTTTAAAAACCAACTTGTTCAAAGTTGTTGCTCTTCCAGTCGACTCTAGTTTATTGAGATCAGACTATCGCTTTACATTGGATTATCCTGAAGACTATGAATTTTTGAAAACTGTTTATGAAGGCTTGGGCCCTGAAGCCTACAAAGCTACGACTAAAGAGATTATTTCATTTGTGGATGCTCATCCTGAGCTGGCTCAAATCAATATAGAGTGCAACAAAAAAATGAAAGAACGATCACTTGCCGACCCTAATTCAGAGGTTAAATTGAAATTTACAATTTAATATGAAAATTGGGATAGTTGGATTAGGCTCTATTGGAAGAAGGCATGTAAATTGTTTGCTAAGTATAGGTGTGCGCCAATTTGTGGCTTTGCGAACACGAAAGGGGGCATTGAAAGAACAACCTTCTGGAATGGCGCGATTTATGGAAGAGGTAGGCTCCTGGGATGATTTTATGTCTCATCTGCCGGATGGGGTAATTGTGGCTAACCCAACCGCCTTGCATATCAAGACACTCAAAAAAATAAAAAAACACGGTATTCCCGTTTTCGTGGAAAAACCCCTTGCTTCCACCCTTGTAGAACTTGCCGACCTGGAAAAGAGCTTTAAAAAATTTAGCGATATTATTGTCGGCTATTGTATGCGATTCCATCCCGTAGTTGAAACTATTAAAACCTTTATTCAACAGGGGCTTCTCGGTAAAATATATAAAGGCCGTTTTTACTTTGGTAACTACTTGCCAAACTGGCATCCAGGAATTGACTACCGCTTAGAATATATGTCGAGAAAGGACCTTGGTGGTGGTGTATTGCGAACTATCGCACATGAAATAGACATGGTGCAGTATTTATTAGGAACGATCAATTCCTGTAGTGGTTACGTTGGACACACATCACATTTAGAACTAGATAATGTAGATGACACTGTTTTTATGAATTGTTTTTTAGATGGGGGCGGTGTTGTTTTGGTAGAGCTGGATTACTTAAGTCCTGACTACCTCAGAGAGGGATACATAATTGGCGAAAAAGGAAAAATTACATACTCATTTAATGAAAATAAAGTTACTTTTAGAGATTACCTGAATAATGAAAAAGAATTGTTGACTATAAAGAATTACAATATCGACGACATGTATCGACGACAAATGCTCGATTTTATTTCCTGGATAAAAGGAGGAAGAAGCAATAACTGCAACTATCAGAATGCCAAAAAAATAAATGAGCTAATTGAAGAACTGGAAAATGGTGTTTTCCACAGAAAAAGAAAAATAAATTTTCTATGACAACATATTTATATACTGAAACCGCTTTTCATCATCAAGGCGATTATGATTATCTTATGGATTTGGTAAGCACTTCCAAAGAGGTTGGAGCTAAGGGTGTTAAATTTCAGATACTGATGAAGTTAAGCAATCTAATGTCTCCCAAGCACAGTATTTACAACGATTTAACGTCTACCATTTTTACGTTTGATCAGTGGAAAAGCATTTTTAAGTATTGCAACACTGTTGGCCTGGACGTTATTTTTATGCCGTGTGATATTGACTCCTTTGCATTGATCGAAGACCAGGAGGTAAATATAAGCTATATCGATATTCACTCAGTTAGTTTTTATGACCATGAAGTGCTAGCTGCGATAAAGAAAACAGGTGTTCCGATTATATTGGGGATTGGTGGGCGTACAATAGCAGAAATAGATGATAAAATAGCTTATTTCGGAGACCAGTTGAAGGTCTTAATGGTTGGGTATCAATCATTCCCGTCTCAATTGGAAGAAATAAAATTGGGAAAGATTAAACTATTGAAGGAGAAATATCCAGAATATACTATAGGCTATGCTGATCATTCCCCCTTTAATAGTGAGCACGCAGTTATAAGCAATGAATATGCTTACATTTTGGGTGCGCGCTATTTTGAAAAGCATCTAACACTGGATGAAGGAAAGAAAAGGCTTGACTATCAATCTGCCATCGGAAAAGAAAAAATGGAGCAGGTTGTAGATCGCCTGAAATTCCTTGAAGAGCAAGTATTTGGTTATAATGAAGATCAACTGCTTGCCATAGATGGTAAAGAAATTATTTATCGGAACAGACAAAAAACAGTAGTCGCTGCAAGAGGCTTAAAGAAAGGAGAACTAGTAGATGAATCTTGTATTGATTTTAAAATGATCGACAAGCCCAATGGAGAGGTTTCTGCCGAACCTTTCATCGGTAAAACTATTTTGGAGAATATCGAACAAGATGATATTCTAACTTTGGAACATGTTCAGTAACGGACCTTATGAATCCCACGGTTGTTTTTAGGGCAGATGGACATGCCAAAATGGGTTTAGGCCATGTCGTTCGATCTTTGGCTTTCGCAGAAATACTAAAGAATCATTTTGATTGTAAATTTGCTATTAAGGCTCCTTCTTCGACGTTGATACAACAGATAAAATTGGTATGTTCCACTATTTGGATTTTGCCAGACAGCCTTGGCAGCGAAGTGGAAGAGGCAGCATATCTTGTGAAGAATTACCTTAGTGGCAATGAAATATTGATATTAGATGGATACCATTTTAGAACACAATATCAAAGAAAACTAAAGGATCTAGGATGCCAGATCATTTGCATTGATGACATTCACAATTATCACTTTTTAGCAGATGTCATTATAAATCATGCAGGCGGGGTAACAGCTGACTGTTATTCAACTGGAGAGAACACCCAGTTTTTTCTTGGTCTCAAATATGCCTTACTTAGAAAAGAGTTTAGAGAAGCTGCAAAAGAAAGGAATTACCCAGAAAGGGGAAATGCTGTTTTGATTTGTTTAGGCGGTGCAGATCCCAACAATGATACTCTTGATGTACTAAAAGAATGTGAACAAAAAGGAATAGTTGAAAAATATTATATCATAATCGGCGGGGCTTACCAATACCGGAAAGAATTAGAGGCTTATATTGCGACTCTTAGTAAAGAAATCATATTACTTTCTAGCATTAATGCGTCAGAAATGGTACGCTATATGAAAAAATGCACTATGGCAGTTACTTCGCCTAGCACTATTTCTTATGAATACTTATCAGTGGGAGGCGAATTGTACTTGAAGGTTATCGCTGATAATCAAATCAACATTAACCGTTATTTTGTAGATAAAGGATTAGCCTTTAGTTTTAAAGAATTTCCAGTGAGCAGTGCTGAACGAATTAGCAAAGCTATTGCAAAGCAGGAACAAATATTAGATGGAAAATCAGGGGAACGCCTACTGGAACTGGTAACTAATCTATCGACTTTGAAACAGGGGGTAAAAGATTAATGGATATTTGTTTGTTAGTTAGTGGTGGATTAGGATTTCAGATATTAGCAGATGTTTATGCTCAGGATTTGTATAACATAGTAGCCGTTTTCACTGATAAAAATTCGGAAGTCATTATTTCCTTTTGTGATGAATGTAGTTTGCCCTGTTTTGCCGGTAATCCGAGGAAAGGAGCAGCCTCTGAATTTATTCAAACTATCTCCTGTGAGATATTATTATCGGTTAATTACTTGTTTATTATTGAGAAGGACTTGATTCAGCTCCCCAAAAAAATAGCGATAAATATACATGGATCTTTACTTCCGAAGTACAGAGGACGTACCCCACATGTCTGGGCGATTATTAATGGCGAAAAGGAAACGGGAATTACGGTTCATGTCATTGACGAAGAGGTTGACAACGGTGGCATCATTAAACAAGTATCTATACCCATAAGAGAAGATGATACAGGGGCAGATATTTTAAGAAGGTTTAAAACACTTTATCCCGTGTTAGTAAAAGAAGTATTAGAAGAAATTTCCAATAACAAATACACGGTTATTCCTCAAGACATTACAAAAGGCACTTATTTTGGAAAACGTACCCCCAATGACGGAAAAATAAACTGGAACTGGAGTAAAGAAAGAATCAGAAATTGGATTAGGGCCCAAGCCAAACCATATCCCGGTGCCTTTACCTTTTGTAAAGATAAGAAGGTGGTGATTCATAAGGCGATTTTGACCGAAATGGGGTATAGGTATGATACGCCAAATGGAACTATTTTGGAAGCATTTTCAGACCAGCTCATAGTAAAGACACCGAATGGGACACTGCAAATAAGCGAACTGGAATCTGATCAACAAATTGAATTTAGAAAAGGAGACATACTATCATGAAAGAAATTAATATAGGAGGTCGGTTAATTGGTACAAAGCATAAACCGTTAATTATTGCGGAAATGTCGGGCAACCACAATCATGACCTGGACCGAGCACTATCGCTCGTAAAAGCTGCCTCTGATGCGGGAGCACATGCATTGAAATTACAAACCTATACTGCAGATACTCTGACTATAGATCATTATGGCGGTTTGTTTGATATTGATAATAAAGAATCTCTATGGTACGGCAAAAATTTATATCAACTATATCAAGAAGCTCATACGCCCTGGGAATGGCACACACAAATTTTCGATTATGCGGGCGAATTAGGAATGCTTGCTTTTTCCTCTCCATTTGATGAAACTGCAGTTGAATACCTGGAATCTTTAAATGTACCAGCCTATAAAATAGCTTCCTTTGAAAGTGCCCACCACCCTCTATTAAAGAAGGTAGCCCAAACTGGAAAGCCCGTCATCATCTCATCAGGAGCTTCAACCTTAGATAGTATTTACGAGTCAGTGCAGATATTGAAAGGTGCTGGTGCAAAAGATATTATCATTTTAAAGTGTACCAGCACATATCCGGCTACCCCTGAGAACACTAATTTAAACACTATTCCCATTTTTCAATCCATCTTTGAAGACTGCGTTATTGGACTATCGGATCACACCATGGGTATCGGGGCAGCCGTAGCTTCAGTGGCTTTGGGAGCAAGAGTTATTGAAAAACACTTTACTCTTCGCAGAGCAGATGGAGGAGTGGATAGTGCTTTTTCACTGGAGCCACATGAATTGAAAGCACTGGCTGTCGAAAGTGAAAGAGCTTTTATGGCTTTAGGAGGTGTGCAGCTGAACACTCAAAAATCTGAACAGACAAGCCTTCGATTCAAACGCTCTATATATGTAGCAAAAGATATTAATGCAGGAGAACCATTGACTGTGAAAAATATTAGGGTCATTCGTCCCGGAGATGGGTTAGCTCCGAAATATTACGACCTCATTCTTGGCAAAATAGCCCGAAAAGGCTTGACTAAAGGTAATCCGCTACAATGGGAAGATGTATTATAGTATCTAATAACTTTAGTTAATGATCAAACTCCCTGAAGATAAATTACAACAACTAGAAACTGATTTAAACCAGATCCGCTTCAATGATGTACCTATCGGCGGCACGTTGGCCACCCATCTCCAGGTAGTATTTTTAATAGGTCAGCCACCCCCGGGAAGGTTCACATGGTTCAGAGAATTAATCCGCTCTTTTTATATTGAACATATAGGCACTCGTTTCGTTCGCAATAAAAAAACCTCTATACCTACCACGCTAAAAAAAGGGGCTCCTCTGTTGACCTTTATATCAGAACGACCTCATGTATTTAAGATCAACTATGTATTGTTTCAGAACCAACCTCTATCCACGTTTAATTGCATCTTAAAAAACAAACGTCTAACAGATCTTTTTGAAGAAAGGCCCAATGCTACTTATTTCGATGACCTTCCCTTTGAGGGGCTATCGGTATGGCGCAAAGCATTTAATAAAATTAGACCGGCTATACGTAAGGTCATCGCTAAGTTTGTTTCGGAAAATCAACTTCCACAGGTTTTTAGGCGAAAATTGATGAATGTCTTGACTGCCCAGACCCAACGAATGTTAGCCTTTGAATTATTACTCAAACAATTACAACCCAAATACATTCTTACAGAATACGATCGCAACGATATGTGCTCAGGGTTAATCCTGACAGCTCGAAAGATGGCCATCCCAACCTATAGCCATATGCACGGTGTTGTCAACCACCGTTTCGGTTATTTGCCTTTGTTGGCAGATTACCTTTTTTGCTGGGGCGAACGGCAAAAACAACTATTAATCGATAAGGGTGCCCATCCGGGTAAACTATTAGTTACTGGAGCCACGCAATTGAGCAATCGTTTGAAAACAACCAAAGGAGAGGCAAGAATGAAAATAAAAGTAAGCCCCTCACAAAAAGTGATCGTACTGGCTACTAATCCTGTCAATCACTATTATCGTCAGCAATTGGCGACTTTTTTTTGTGAAGCCATAAACAACTTACGGACATTTAAGGGGGTTGTTCGATTACACTCTTCTGAAAACTTATCTTTTTATCAATCATTTATTGATAGATATCCGAATATCCTATTTGATAAAAATACAATTTTAAACTTTGAAGAATCACTTGCAGTTGCTGATATAGTTTGCATTTTTAATTCTGCTTATAGCATAGATGCGATTGTTAAGAGTGTTCCTGTTGTTATTATTAATTTAGACGACCATAATTTAGGACAGGCAGCCGATTTGATTAATGAGGGCGGTTTTCCTGCTGTAAAAACGGCACAAGAATTAGAAATTTTTATACAACAATATTTTTCAGAAGATGGCATTCACCAAGAAGCAGTGAAAAATCAGCGGCGCTATGCTCAACAATACTGTAATGATTTTGAAATAGATGCAGTTAGTAACATATTGCAAACAATTCAAAAGCACACATCTCATTCTTTAGCTACCTATGAATAACAAAACTTTTCTGCTGGTAGGAGGGCGAGGCAGTATTGGTGTAGCTACCCGGAATTTGCTCGTTCAAAAGGGGCATAATTGCTTGCTCACTAGTTCAAAAATCCAAGACTCGATCATTCAGCTAGATTTAACTGACCGTGAATCAATAATTCGTGCCTCAGATCAAATTTCGGAAATAGACGGACTAGTGCTAACAGCTGGCTATGAACCTCAACAATCACTTCGGGAAATGACCCCAGAACATATGGATAAAATGTTTGCGATTCACGTTACGGGACCATTGTTATTAATTAAGGCTTTGCAGGATAAATTCAACCCCGGGGCAGTCGTTATATTGATTTCTTCAGTTGCCGCCTACATGGGCAGTTACGACCCCACTTATGCTACTGTAAAAGGCGCCATCAATGCTATGACGCGCACTCTGGCCCGGGAATTGAGTCCGGCGATACGTGTCAATGCCATTGCGCCAAGCCTGATTGCCAGCAGTCCGGTATTCGACCGAATGACCCCTGACTTTAGAGAAAAGCACCTCAACGCCACTCTTAATAAAAGACTATTATTACCGGAAGAGTGTGCTCATACGATTTGGTTTATACTAAACCAGCAGCACATTACCGGTCAAATTATTCACCTAAACGGAGGACAATATTTTGGACACTAAAAAGCACGTACTCATCATTGGTGGTGGCATATTCGGATTGACTGCAGCTATTGTTTTGGGAGAAAATGGAGTGAAAGTCACTTTGGTAGAAAAACAAAAAGACATTATGCAGGGGGCTTCCCTTGTCAATCAAAACAGGGTACACTATGGCTATCACTACCCTAGAAGTAAGAATACTGTTGAAGAAGCACTTACGGGCCTGAGTAGTTTCAAAGAGTTTTATGGCAACAGCATTTATGATCAATTTGATAAATACTATGCCATTGCTAACCGTGGTTCTCATCTCAATGCCGAAGAATTCTACAGCTTTTGCCAAAAGTTGAACCTCCCTTTAGAAGAAGCATATCCTCCGAGTGGTGTATTAAACCGATCAATGGTAGAAGCTTGCTGGTTGACGCCGGAACCTATTTTCGATTTTAATAAGTTAAAGCAAATCGTGATTTATCGGATTGCAAAAAACAAAAATATCCGGGTGGTCAGAAATAGCCAACCGCTCAGCATTAATAATCTGAAAGAGGAAAAAGAGGTTATCCTGACCAATGGTTACAAAGTGCGGTGTCATGCGATCATTAGCGCTACCTATGCGGGAATCGCAGATTTGGTTGACTTGTTTGGCACAGATAACGTGAAGGCCAAATTCCAGCTGTGTGTGATGCCTATTTTAGAAATGGATAACCCTCCTGCTCCTTTTGGTGTGACGGTAATGGATGGCCCATTTTGCTCGCTGATGCCAAAGGGGTTCAGTAAGGGAGAGTTTATATTGTATCACGTAACTCATTCTGTCGTACAAGCACATATAGGTTATCACAGCGTTGACTGGTCGCCCATTGATGGATTCGTAGAACTCGACATCATGGAGCTTTCTAAAGGCTTTTTTCCTCTACTAGATGAGATGAGGCTTCGGGATTCCTGGATAACTACAAGGGTCGTGCTCCCGGAGCAAGAAATGGATGATGCTCGTCCAACCTTGTTGTTGGATCACGGGAAAAGTATATATAGCATTTTTAGTGGAAAATTGACGACTTGTGTTGATGTGGCGCGGGAGGCTATGGTGAAGTTGGGAGTGGGGGAGAGAACTTTAACATGAAATTTGTAAAATGGATAATAAGATTAATAACACCAAACTTGTAGTTGTCAGTTGGGGATTTGCACCGCAAGTAGCAGGATCACCCATACTACTAGCTAACTTACTGGAAGAGTATCAAGGAGATTTGGAAGCAATTGTAGGCTGGGATTTAAGTGCCAGGATTGACCCTAATTTCAAACCAGTTTGCAAGACAAACACATTTAAGATACCGAATTCATTTTTGGCAAGGGTATTCAGAAGGTTGCGGTTTAAGTTATCGTTTTTGGTTGATCGTTTTGTATTGAAACATTTAAAAAGAATAAAACCAGCAGTTGTTTTGGCTATTTATCCCAATGGTATATTTGCTACGGCAGCGTTCAAAGCGTGTAAGCGTTTGAATATCCCATTCTTTATTCATGTACATGATCTTTGGGAAGAGAATGAAAAAGGAGAAGCTCTTCGTTATGCTCGTAAATGGGAGAAAGAAGTACTGTTAAATGCTGACAGAGTATATTGTATGACTTCGACTCAACAACAGCATTATGTAGAGAAATATGATATTGAGCCTGCCATATTGCCGCATACAACGTCCAAAAATTTAATAGAGAATGCAGCGCAACTAAGACGAGAAAGTACCAAACATAAAGAGGAAAAATTAATACTTTACACTGGTAATGTGAGCACGCATATGAGTCTTGATGCTATGAAGGAATTTATCAAAGCGATAGACCTAATGCCTGATCATTACAAGGTGAAAATCCTAATAAACTTAAAAGAGGAACAACTAAAAAGTTTAAACATTTATCACCCTAAAGCAGACTATTACTGGGGTACCAGAGAGGAAGCACAACAATTACAAAGAGATGCAGATGTATTGTTTTTGCCTTTATCTCATAAGAATGGATCCTATCACGAGGTTAAGACTGTGTTTGCTACAAAGACTCTTGAATACTTAATTTCAGGAACTCCTATTTTGGCTTATTCTCCTCCCTATTCTTTTCATACAAAAAGTGCAAAAGAGAGGGGTTGGGCTTATGTTGTAGAAGTAGATTCACCCGAAGCAATATTTATCGGTATTGAAAAATTAATATCGAATTCGAAGTTAGGTACTCAAATAATAAAAAATGCTTTTACAGAAGCTAGAAATAGGAATGCATCAAAATATGCTGATATTTTGCTAAATGACGTGGAAAATGCGTCCTTGAAAAAGCAATAAGAAAAAGCCAAACGTTCAATTGAGTATTAAAGTTTCGAATATTATTTTGATCTTATACTTATGCATAAGCACATTGATTTTAGGTAATGCCAATGGATTTTTAATTATGCTATATGGTATAAAAGCTCCCTTGTCGCCTTTGATACTAATATTGAGTTTGGTGATTTCATTATTAGTTATAGTCAGGACAAAAAATAAATATCATTTTTCTTTTCTACTACTACTATTTTTTTTAATTAGTTATTTATTTATTGGAACGCTAGGATTGAGTTTCTACATAAATGAACACGACCCTAGAACCAACCACATTAACCTTTATAGAAAATATATACCTACTATTCTACTAGTTTTTGTATTTTATAAAACGACCCTATATTTTCATCGGGCAAAGTTCCCCGCTTGGCTTTATTATTTCACTTGGTCTTTGTTAACTGTTGTTGCGACCATTACAGCGTTTGGTAGTGAGATGGGGTTAGCTTCAGTTTATAGTTTTGCAAACAAAGCTTTTTTAGAGGGATCTAATAGAGAAATCGGTTTTTTCGAAAACCCAAATGAAGCCGGATTTCAAAGCTGTTTTGCACTCGTATTTTCATTATTTATGTTCATGGATTCTCGATTTCGATTTAAGCCGATCTACATATTAACTGCAGCCGTATCGCTGTATGCTACGTATAAAACTTTTTCCAGGGCCGCCTTATTGGGATCTATGGTTGTTATTTTAATATATTTTATAGTGCATGTGCTTAATTTAAATTTGGTAAAAAAGGGATTGAAATGGAGATTTTTATTCCTTATGGGATTGATGTTTTATGCCTTATCCTTAGGAGTAAAAAAATATGAGACAGTAATGCACAACCTCTCACCTTATCAAAAAAAACGAATAATAAATAGCATTTCTCTTTTTTCAGGAGAAATTAACTCCAAAGGCTCAGCAAATGAACGATTAAAAGTACTAAAAATTGGCATTGTAGAAATTAAGAACAGGCCATTATTCGGCAGTGGTATAGGAGCCTTTAACAGGCTCAAAAATTGTGGCATTGGAATTCATAATACCTACTTGTTAGTCTTAGGAGATTCAGGAATAGTACCTTTTATTCTTTTGATTTTATTTATTTTTTATTTTTTTTTTAGATCTAAAAGTATTAATTGTATATCAATAAAATTTCTGTTATTGGGAGTAATATCAGTTCTTGGAGGACCTGTTTTTTTAACAAGTCACAATGGAATAGAATACCGGGTTGGAGTAGCCCTATTAGGTATGGCAATCAGTATTATGGAAACGCAATGTAAATATGAATGCCAGCACAAACAAAATTGGCGGAGCATCAAAAGTAATGCTCCATGTAATGCTAAAAGAGACAACGAGGACAAAATCATAACTTTGTAGTAACCACACTCACTACGGAAAACAAAATCACCAGTGCAAATGCTGTGAACGTCAGTTCGTTTAAATAATCGGCATACCAAATCTGATTGGATAAAAGCGCTTATTTTGGCTACAAACACCAAAAGATTTAGGTCTCAATCCTTCTTTGCTTAGAAGAATAAAACGACTACAAGTCTTTGGTATTCAAGCAGATGAAATATGGTCATTTGTTCAAAACAAAAAGAATAAACGCTGGATTTGGGTAGCATATGACCCCGTGCATCGTTTAGTTGTTGCTTATCATATCGGAGGAAGAGGCAAAAAAACAGCTAAAGCTTTTGGGAACAAAATTCCGACTGTTTTGAAAGATTGCTTCTTTGAAACTGACTACTGGAAAGCTTACGAAAGCATCATCCCAAAAGCCAAGCACAAAGTAGGTAAAGACTTAGTCGATTAGTTAGAAAATCTTTGTCTTTCTCTAAAAAAGATAAATGACATAACCTAGCTATCGGGTGGTTCTTCTGGCAATTCAACTTAGAACAACAGCATTACTTTTGATGCATTGCTACAAAATTTACCCAATTATTGGGTAAATTATAAAAAGTGGAATTCCCCCAAAGTTTAAATCACACCCAGTATTTCGACTAGGAATTGGACAAGACCATGGGAAAAATGATAAAATCGTTAAAATTTCAATTAAACCAGATTCCTTGGTATAAAATATTTGAAAGCAAAGAAAATAAATCTATAGATACTATCTTAATGATGGAGAAACAATTTTTTGAAAGAACAAAGTTAGCAAATGGAACATATAAGCATACAGATTTAAATAGATTGAATGATTTAAATGACTTAGTTTTTCGAAGTATAAAATTTAAACCCGGGAAGAAGATCAGCATTTCTGATGTGGCAATATCCTCAGGAATCACTACCATGGAATGGTGTAATTATTTAGACTCCAAACAATTGAATTTTAAAATGGTTGGAAGCGACCTGTACATAGATGGATTTGTAATATATTTTTTTTCTAAAAAATTTATTTGTGTTATTACGGATACTGACTTGAATCTTTTAGAATTCAATATTGGTAGAATAGTTTTTTCAAACTCTATATCTTATTCTCCATTGAATTGGATACCATACCTTATAGCAAAGCTAGTTCTAAGTTTATTGCGTATTTTCTTTTTAAGAAAATTAAACCGTGAACATCGAAAAAGCTATGTAATAGCAAAGATTGAAAAAATTAAATTAATAAGCCAACTATTAAAATATGACAACAGAATTGTCATTAAACAGGAAGACATTATAGAAAAGAATGATAGCTATTGCTCTTTTGATATAATTAGGGCAGCTAATATCCTTAATAGAGCCTATTTTGATGACTTCAAATTAAACAAAATGGTAGCTGCATTGGCTAAAAAACTGAATCCTGGAGGATACTTAATTGTTTGTAGGACTAATAGAAAAGGGCAAAATAATGGCTCTATATTTAAGTTACAAAAAGATAATCGGTTTACAGAAATAGCTATACTAGGTTGTGGGAGCGAAATTAAAAATATAATACTTGCAAAATCTAATGAAAAATAATCTCTTATATTATTGTCTAGCGCCACTATCAAGAATCACGCGATCTTATTATCAAAAATCAAAAAATTTTGTCGCTTTGTTCCATGGGGTACATAAAAAAATGTACAGCCTTCGTCCAAATGCCCAAAGAGATTTAACCATTGACCAATTTGAAAAAATACTTTCATGGTTAGACCAGAATTTTGAATTTATAACGCCCGAGCAATATTTTAATGGATATAAAGGAGGTGTTTTATTAACATTTGATGATGGGTTGGCGAACAATTATACCAATGTACTTCCCATTTTAGAAAAACACAACGCCCCAGCATTATTTTTCATTCCAACACAACACGTAAAGAGCCCGAAAAGTTGGCTTTGGTTCATCAAGGATAGGGCTCATGCTCAGTGGAACAATCTACCGGAGGATGTCCCTGAATTTATTGCCCGTGACCTTTATGATGGTATGAGTGAAGACCAATTAAAAAAATTAGCAGCGCATCCTTTAGTCGAAATTGGTAGCCATAGCGTTACTCATCCTAAACTTATAAATTGTACAGCCGAACAAATTGAGGCGGAGGTAAAGAATTCAAAGAGCTATTTGGAGCAAAAAACTGGATGTGAAGTAAACACATTTGCATATCCACAAGGGCTTTACAACAAACAAGTCTTGGAAGCCTGCTCCAGGTATTATGAATATGGATTTGCAGTAAAACCTTTGAGGCTTGGATTGTCTAATTATGAAATTGCTAGAATAAGTTTACACAGTGATGACCCTCACTATCTGAATTTAAAGTTTAGTGGGCTACATCGGAAACCAACAATAATTGAAACCTAAAATTGATATACTATACTGCCTGGGTGGTGTTTACAATGGGGGACAGGAAAGACAATTGTTCTACTTAATGAATGCTATTGATAAAAGTAAAGTCAAGATTGGGCTGGCTATTTGGAGAAGCGATGATTCTAATACTTTAGCACTTTCTCGGTTTGAAGGGCTGAAGATACCGATTTTTAAACTGAAAGGCAGTACGCTTGGCCGCATATATCAGCTTAGGAAAATTGTAGTTAGGCACAAAATTGCCCTATGTCACTCCTATACATTCTACATCAATTCTGCTATATGGGCGGCTTGTTTAACGACAGGTACCAAAGCAGTTGGTGGATTGCGTAGCAGCTTTGGTTATTTTAAATTTTCTGCCGGAAAATTAAATGGGATAATTTGTGGACTATTGCCGTTGTCCAATATAACTAATAATTATAAAGGGGCAGAAGAATTAGAAAAAGCCTACTCTAAAATAGTTAAACGAAAAATATATACATTAACTAACGGAATTGACCTCGATAAATTTGAGGCATCTCCACCTAAGATAAATAACGAAATTAATATTTGTGCTATTGGAAGACTTGGTCCGGAGAAAAGGTGGGATATCCTTATTGATTTGATTTACGAATTGATAAATAAAAACTATGCTATTCGATTAAAGCTAGCAGGGAATGGTGAGTTGAAAAGCCAACTCCAATCGTTAATTAAATCAAGATCGCTGGAAAAACATATTGAGCTAATAGGGGAGGTGGAGAACGTTAACCGGCTGCTTTTATGGAGTCATTTATTGATTCACACGGCAGAATCAGAAGGTGCTTCTAATGTCATTATTGAGGCAATGGCGTCGGGAAGAGCTGTGTTGGCAACTTCAGCTGGCGACGCAAAATGGTTAATTGAAGAAGAAATATCTGGGATAGTAGTTCCAATAAATGATAAAGCTGCACTTGTAAAACGAGCAACAGAGTTATTAGATGATCCAAGTAAATTGATTAGAATGGGTAGACTAGGAAGACTCAAAGCAGAGAAAAAGTTCGCATTGAATGATATGGTGAAACGTGCGTTTATAATTTACGAGAAAGAGGGAGTCTCATTTGACCACCAAGTTACTAAAAAAACCAATGCACACTCCTTCAATTTCACCAGTACTGAACTTAAATGAATAAAACTAAATACAAACAGCTATTGTATGGATCTGCCACTATGCTTCCACTTATTAATGCTGGGTTGAGAAAAATTTATTATAACCAGACCGGAGGCACCTCGTCAGCAGCATATTGTTATTCTGTATGGTTAAGGCACCTTGTTTTGGCTTGTGACAATGGGATGAAGAATATGCCAAAAGTCGTGGCAGAATTAGGCCCTGGAGATTCTATAGGTATTGGACTTTCTGCCCTATTATCAGGAGTAGAAAAGTATTTTGCCTTTGATATATTGAAATACGGTTCAGTAGAAAAGAACATGAAAATTTTTGAAGAATTAGTTCAACTTTTCAAAAGTAGAGCACCTATATCTAAAAGCAATCAGTTCGCGAATTTAAAACCAAATCTTGGGGATTATAGCTTTCCTCATCATATCCTTGACAAATCGGTATTGCGAAATGCGCTTGACAGCGACCGCATAGCAAAAATCAAAAAGGCTATTCGAGAAATCAATGTTGGAAACGATCAAAATTCATTAATTACGTATAAAGTGCCTTGGTTTGATGAGGAAGTTATTGAAGTTGATTCTGTAGACTATTGTTTATCTCAGTCTGTATTGGAATATATTGAAAACATAGAAGAGATATTTAAGAAAATGAAGAGTTGGCTTTGCCCAGGAGGACTTATGTCACATCAAATTGATCTTGCCTGTATGCGCACCGCTGACACCTGGGATGGGCACTGGACTTATTCCGATTTAGAGTGGAAGATTATGAAAGGAAAAAGGCCGTTTTTTATTAATCGGTTACCAAATTCTATATATGAAAAACTGCTGACCAAAACAGGATTCGACATTCTGTATACTCAAAAGGCATATGCTACTCCAACCATATCGAGGACGCAACTTGCTAAGAGGTTTCAAAAAGTTTCAAAAGAAGACTTGAAAACCAGAGGTGTTTTTATTTTGACCAAAAAGAAAAAAGAGTATCCCTATTAGATGAAAATTAGTGTTCCCTATTTGCTAACAGTTCTTTGTGCTATGAGCATTTTGGCATGGACATCTTGTAAAACCAACAAAAGGAAAGGGGGCAAGTCATATAATCATGTTAAAGAATTTGGTGCAAAATCGAATGATGGACGTTCTGATGCCATAGCCATTCAGAAGGCTTTTGATTCATCCAGTAGAACAGTCGCCTTCGAAGCTAAAGGTGTATACCACATCGATCGACCTATCGTCATTAAAGACAGTAAAAAGGTTGAGGGGAACGGTGCTACCCTAATTTGTAAGCCTCAACATAGTCATATGAATATGTTTGTTGTAGCGGGTGATGAAGTCGTTGTAAAAAATCTTCACTTTGTGAGTGAGAACAAACATAGGTTCGCGTCATACAAAATAATTAAAAACTGGTCGAGTAATCTGAGAGCGATTGAGGCTAGTCCGAAAAACAAAAGAATTTCGAAACTATCCATTTATAATTGCTCAGCTAAAAACTTTGCATATATTACAAAATTAAACAAAGTAGATCAACTTGTTATAGATGGACTGATATCCAGCGGAAATATGATGGGAGTGTTTTGTGAAGATTGCGGCACCGTAGCTATAAACAACTTTAAATCTGAAAGAAACACGGCAAACAGCAGGTTTACCCACCATATATATTTAAATAGTTGCCGAGAGATCAACATTAATCATTGTGAGCTAAAAGGAGGCGCCGGCCAAGCGATAAATATCAAGACAGAGAAAAATCTTCCGGCCAATAAGGTGGCAAAAATATCCAACATATTTGTAGAGGGAACCAGCGGTTTCTTTTTCCAAAGTATCAATGAATGCTATATAAGTGATATAAACCTCATTAAGACACCTAGCCTGTTTACGTGCTCGCAGAACGTTGGCACATTAATAATTGACCAAGTGAATAGTAAGTCCAATGGAAGGGTGACTATAATTCAGTCTTTCGATAAAAACTTTCCAACTAGATATGTTTCCATTAACAACTTAATTTCGGACGGTCCCATTAATATATATGGCCATAATATCAAAAAGCTTAAATTCTCGAATAGTGAATTTACAAATATATTAGATTTGGAAAAAAAGGCAGGTCAACAAAATGTCATCTATATAAAAGCCGGTCAATTAGGAGGGCAAGTGACCTTTAACGACTGTCGCTTTATTCAAAAGAAAAAGCACAATCAGAATAGACTGATACGAAACGAATCTTCTTCGGCACTTGTTTTTAATAATAATATTGTGGATATAGCTAACCCTGTTATTCCGCAGTTGTCGTATTTAGATCCGAGAACGAAGACTACAATAGAAGATAACACACTAATAGGAGTGAAGCATCTAAAATTACCAGAATCCAAAGGTAGAATTATTAGGAACGGAAATACAATCAGGGAATAACATGTGCGGCATTTGTGGAATAGCAAACACATTTGAAGAAGAAAAGCGCAGGGTTGTTGTTCAACAAATGAACGAAGCCATCCTTCATCGTGGTCCAGATGAAGCCGGGTTTTTATCCACGCCGTTTTGTACCTTGGCCATGCGTCGGCTGGCTATCATCGATTTGACAGGCGGCACTCAGCCAATTTATAATGAGAGCAGGTCAGTTTGTGTGTTTCTAAACGGAGAAATTTACAACTACAAGGAATTAAGAAAAACATTAGAGAAAAAAGGGCACATTTTTACCACCTCTTCCGATACGGAAACCCTCGTTCACTTATATGAAGAATTTGGCCAGGAAATGACAACTCGCCTAAAGGGTATGTTCACGTTTTGTATTTATGACCTTCGTGAAGAGGTATTGTTTATTGGCCGGGATCGGTTTGGTGAAAAACCGCTTTACTACCATCACAACGGGAAGGGTTTTTCTTTTTCAAGTGAAGTCAAATCATTACTTGAAAATGATGATATTCCTCGCGTACTTAATGAAGAGGCGTTACCATATTATCTCTCATTGGGGGTGGTACCCGAACCATTAACGCTCCTGAAGGATATATATTCACTTCCTCCGGGACACACATTGTTGTTCAGGCATCATCGTGTAATTATTGAAAAATACTTTGAGGTAAACTATAAGCCAGACGAACGCCTTAGGTCGAAGGAGGAAGTGATGGAGTATTTAAATCCGATTTTAAATAAAGCTGTCAAAAGACAAATGATTAGTGATGTACCGATAGGAGCTTTTCTATCTGGGGGAATTGATTCCAGTACTATCGTAGCAAAAATGCAACAGCAATCTTCCGAGCCTATAAAAACATTTACCGTAAAATTTGAAGATAGTAAATATGATGAGAGTCCAGTTGCTAAAGCAGTATCAGAGCATTTGGGTACGGACCACTATCAAATCACCATTCCAAATTACGATTTTGATGAAGACTTATTTTGGATGATCATTGATCACAATGGTCTGCCTTTTACAGATTCTTCTGCTATTCCTACCTATTTGATTACTAAGGAAATTAAAAAACATGTTACCGTAGCATTATCAGGAGATGGTGGAGATGAATTATTTGCTGGCTACAATGTCTTTAAGTGGTGGTCAAAAATAACACGGATTCACCAGTTGCCAAGGGTAGTGAAACGCCTCATTAGTGGTTCAGCAGAAATGGTAAGCCAATTATCTTCTTTCGAAAATTCTACCACGTTGCGACAGGTAAAACGTGCGACACAAGTAGCCTCTTATTCTGAATCGTTTATGCCTATTGTATTCCATCAGATGTTTACGGACAAGGAAGTAGGAAAGTTGTTTTGGAATGCTTCTCCTGTTGAAAAGAATAATTTGCAACGCCTGGCTGAATACCCTAAAGCAGCTTCAGGATGGAGTAGTTTAAGAAAAGTAATGTATTATAGAGTGATGCATAACCTGCCCTTGCACATGTTGCCAAAAGTTGACCGGATGAGTATGGCCAATTCTTTAGAGGTTCGAGCGCCTTTTCTTGATCCTGATCTTTTTGAAGCATCAACTCGGATTCCTGATCGTTTTCTAATTCATGATGGAATAGGAAAATATATCCTAAGGGAAATGGTGAAAGACCAATTACCGGATATAGTGTTCAATCACCCTAAAACTGGATTTGATATTCCTTTACAGAAATATTTTAATACTAAGTTTAAAAATTTGATCAAATCACTGGTTAATGAAGGGCACCCATTGGCCCAATTATTTGATATTCGAACTATTGAAAAATGGATAGAACTTGGGACAAAGCAGAGAAAAGATAACAAGACCCATTCCATATATCGCACCACCCATCAAATATGGCTGATTATTCAGTTATTTGGCTGGGCTAAACGATTTAAAGTAAAGATAGTAGCTTAAGGCTATCAATGGTTCATTAAGTTTTCCGCCGAAATTTTGGGCAATAAAAAAGGAAGTACGAACTTGTTTGAATGCGATTTCGAACAAACCATACTTCGAGCGAGAGTAAAACTCTCACCGAAAGAACAGTAAATAAATTGCAAGGTATTACAAAGCCAAGCAAGAAATTTTTCATTTCGACGATTATTTTATTTTTATCACTACGAGGGCGATATAATTTCAAGGGAATGAGCAGGTATAGTTCCAATTGTGAAATGACGTTTCACAATCAATTTGAAAAAGAATTTGATTTTCTGTCTTTCAATATTGAATTGTGCAGTGATCAATTTAAGGGTCGAACAATTTTAGCCTTTGATCCGTCCTATATTCCTAAAAGCGGGAAGCATACTCCCAATGTTGACTACTATTATAGTGGTTGCTTGGGTAAACCAGCCAAAGGGCTTGAAATAGGTGGACTAGCAGCAGTTAGTATAGATGACAATACCGCATTGCATTTGCAAGCAACTCAAACAATCAGTAGAGAAAAGCTCAATGAAAAAGAGATGACGCTGGTAGATTTTTATGCCCAAACCATAATTGATGTGGCTCCTCAAGTAAGCCACCTGTAAATTGAGAAAAGATGCCGATCTGAAATATTTGTTCAAGGGTACTAAAAGCAACGGGCCGGGTAGAGCTAAAAAGTATGATGGCAAAATCAAGGTCAATAAAATTGATAAACGTCGATTTGATTTGGTTCACTATGATGACGATATAAAAATATATCAAATCATCTGCTGGTCAGTGAGACTGAAAAGAAAAATCAACTTAGCATATGTGGAATTCCTAAAAGAAGGAAAACCTACTGACCGTTACGCCATGTATTTTTCAACAGACTTGCAATTAGCCGGATTTTCTATCTATTTCTTTTACAAAGCTCGTTTTCAGATTGAATTTTTGTTCAGAGATGCAAAACAATATACCGGACTAACCAACTGCCAATCCAGAAATGAGAATAAGCTACACTATCACTTTAATAATGGAAAATTTACAAACTTTTCTCCTATCAAAAAAAGGGGAAACAACAAAATACAATTTATGTGAAAGAAGGACAATTAGGTATAAGTGTAGACTTTCAAAATTGTCATTTCATTCAAAAGGAAAAACACAATTAAAATGGGTTAATCCGAAATGAGTCATCAATATCATTTATTTTTTGCAACAATAGAGTTGAAATTAGCAATCCTCCCATCGACCAACTTTCTTTTTTAAAAACTAAAACGAAAACAAGAATAGAAGACAATGTTTTTAAAGGAGTGAAAAAATTGAAGCTACCAGCTTCAAAAGGGGAGCTTATAAAAAACAGGAATAAAATAAAGAACTGAAACAATCCGAAATAAAATGGATACTTCCCGGATAAGCATATTTAAGACCGGCCTTCAGCTTTGGCTCGTATTGCAACTCTATGGTTGGATAGATAGATTTGAAATCGAAGTGTAGGAGCCATGAAAAAAGACGTTTCTGACATAAACCTATTTACTATTATCAATGGCTTTGAAAGAAATGGGAAGGTACATATTTCTTCATTTGTTAAAAGTCAATTTAACTCATTGAAGGATGAGTTTTTGAACTCAGAATTGATAATTATTCAGAATAATACCGATCCTATTTCGATATTAGGAAATATTCGGAATACAAGATCAAAGATAAAATCCAACTCAATCATTCATGCTCAGTATGGTACAGTCACTGCATTAATATCAGTTCTAGCAAAAAAAGGGAATCCTTTAATTATATCATTTTGCGGCGATGATATTCTAGGTTCAGCAAGGAATACATTTAGGTGGCAAATCAGAGGTTTGTTAGGCAAGAAGTTAAGTATCTTCTCGTGTTTTTTTGCGAAGATTATCATCGCAAAGAGTAAAAACATAGCGAATTCAATTCCCAAAAGATTTCATAATAAAGTTCATATCATTCCAAATGGAGTAGAGCGTGATGTCTTCTACCCAACTGATAAAAATGAAGCTCAGAAACAATTGGGATGGGATAGTGAATGGAAATATGTATTGTTTAATCCCAGCAGAGGAAATAATACATTTATAAAGAATCTCCCATTGGCTATCGAAGTTATTGAAAACCTTAAGGAGAAAGGTTATAAAATCAAGCTAGTCCAAATCAAAAATAAGACAAGCACAGAAATAAATGTAATGATGAATGCCTCTGATAGCCTTTTAGTTACATCTTATCGCGAGGGTTCTCCCAATATAGTTAAGGAAGCCATGGCATGTGATCTTCCTGTAGTTAGTGTAAAATGTGGAGATGTAAAAGAGCGATTAAAGAAGGTAAAAAACTCATATGTTACGAGCAGTTATGATTCTGGAGAAATAGAAAAATTTCTCGAACAAATACTTAAGGATGAAGTACGATCGAATGGAAGTAAGGTGTTGGAGGAAGATGGGTTGTATGCAGATCAAGTTAAGACAAGAATAATGTCACTCTATAATGATATAATTTAATGTGCGGAATTAACGGATATATTTTATTTGATAAAAAGGTGATTGAATCACAGGATTCTATAAGATCAATGGCGCAAGCAACTCGACATAGGGGCCCTGACAATCTGGGTACATGTGTTTGGGAAAATGTTGCGCTAGGACACAATAGATTGAGTATTATTGATTTGTCTATTCGCGGGAATCAGCCAATGGATTATAAGGATTATACTATTATCTTTAATGGAGAAATTTACAACTTTAGAGAAATAAGAGAAAAGCTTATAAGGGCCGGATATACCTTTTTCTCAGAGTCTGACACAGAAGTACTACTCAAAGCATATGATTATTTTGGAATTGAATTTGTGAAAATCCTCAATGGCATGTTTGCATTCACGCTGCTTGACAAACAAAAAAAAAAGTATATATCTTTCGTGACAGGTTGGGTATTAAGCCGCTTTACTATTATAAGGATAATTCAAAGCTGATCTTCTCATCAGAGACTAAAGGAATAAAATCCTTCCCCGATTTGTCTTTGACAATTAATCAAGAGGCAATATATATGTATTTACATCTGATGTATATTCCTCATCCTTGGACCGCTTACAACGAAATCTCTAAACTTAATCCAGGCAGTTATTTAGTCATCGATCTTGATACCCAAAAAGTTAGTAAGCATTTTTATTGGAATATTCCCGCAAAGAAAATGGTATCTGAAGTTGAAATTCAGAAATCAGAGGTGCATGAATTGCTCATTGATTCGATTGATAAGAGAATGATTGCTGATGTACCTGTAGGTGCTTTTCTAAGCGGAGGGGTGGATTCTAGTCTTATTTGTTCAATCTCTGCAAAGGATCTTGGCAAATCACTTCAGACTTTTTCAATTAGTTATGGTAATGAATATGAGTTTTTCAATGAATTAGAATATTCCAGGAGAATAGCTAAGAAATATGGGCATGATCATTATAATTTGGAGATTGACATTGAAAATCTATTTGGGAGTTTCGAGGATATTATGACGTATTTGGAAGAACCGAATGCTAATCCATCTGCGTTTCTTAATCATTACTTGTGTGGCTTTGCCAGAGAGAAAGTAGCTGTCTCATTGAGTGGACTTGGGGGAGATGAACTATTTGGTGGATACAATCGCTATCGAGCATTGGGTAAGGCTGTAATGTTAGGAAAGTTACCAAATGTACTGACAAGTATTCTAAAAGCATCTATATCCTTTATTCCGAAAGGAAGAATGAATATTCTGTCTAATTTAGGAAGAGCTTCTGAAAAGATATTGAGATCAGTGCACAAGAATCCAGAAACCGCTTATAACAATTTAATTGGATACAGCGACGTTGGAAGTAAAGCACTGATCCTCTCACAGGATTGGAGCGATATGTACAACGCTGCTATGAGGTTAGACGTGAAGTACTACATGGTAGATGATTTGTTAGAACTCACAGATAAAATGTCTATGACCCATGCCTTGGAAGTAAGAGTTCCGATGCTGGATTACAGATTGGTGGAAAAGGCTTTTGAAATTAGAGGGGTAGATAAGATGAATGCTAAGATTTCTAAAAAGATACTTAAGGAGATTGGAGGCTCTTACATAGATAAAGATATTTTGTATCGTAGAAAAATGGGATTTTCTATACCCTTGGAAGCTTGGATGAGAAAATTGGGTAAAAAACAAATTCTAAATAGACTTGATAGTAATCGGTTTTATGAAATTGTGAACAAAGAAAATACACTGGAAATAGTTAATAGATTTTTTGAAAAGAAAGTTGATCTTTCCAACCAAATTTATTCATATCTGGTATTAGATCAATGGATGTGTAATAATACTGAAGTTCGAATATAATTATGATATGAAGAATAGAAATCCTATAGTATCAATAATTACCCCTGTATATAACTCATCACGTTTTATTTCAGCAACCTTAGATTCTGTTCTAACGCAAACCCATGAAGATTGGGAAATGATTGTAGTAGACGATGCATCTACAGACAATTCAATTGAAATAATCAATACGTATATCCAAAAAGATAAAAGATTTAGACTATTTCAATTGACACACAATCAAGGTCAAGGAGTGGCACGGAATAAGGCTATAAAAGAGGCGAGAGGAAGGATCATCGCCTTTCTCGATAGCGACGATATTTGGAAAAAAGAAAAACTGGAAAGACATGTAGCTTTTATGTTGAAACATAATGCTGCTTTTTCTCATACCTCCTATGGCTATCTGGATGAAGAAGGAAATGTAATAAAATCTACTTACTACGTTAGCAAAAAACCTGTGACCTATAATGACTTATTAAAGCGCACAGAAATCAGTTGCCTTACGGCAATGTACGACACAAAATACATCGGAAAAATGTATATGCCAGATTTAAGGCGCAAGCAGGACTATGCACTTTGGTTAGACATTCTTAAAACTGGAGTGAATTCTATTCCTTTGGATGAGGAATTAGCTTATTACCGACAAGTAAAAGGATCTGTAACCAGCAAAAAATGGAATTTAATTAAAGAACACTGGGAGTTCCTATACCAGCGGGAAAAGCTCAATATTTTTCAAAGTTGTTATTATCTGTTGCAATGGGGTCTTGAGGGAGTGGCCAAGTATTATCTAAAATAATTCATAGTATCACTAAAGGTGTATAAAGTTGTTAAAAGATATGTAGACTTTTTTTTTTCTGGAATCATCCTCTTATTCCTCCTCCCACTATTCCTCCCACTCCTCCTCCTCCTAAAACTAACAGCCGAAGGCGAAATCCTCTACTTCCAAAAAAGAATAGGAAAAAATTGCAAATACTTCCACATCTGGAAATTCGCCACCATGCTCAAAGACAGTCCCAACATAGGTGCTGGGAACATCACCCTCCGCAATGATCCTAGGGTTACACCTGTCGGGAAATTCCTAAGGAAATCCAAAATAAATGAACTGCCACAAATCATAAATGTCCTCAAAGGAGATATGAGCCTCGTAGGACCCCGCCCTACTGTGAAAAAACACGCAGATGCTTACCCTAAAAATATCAGAGAGAAAATATACAGCATTAAACCCGGCATTACCGGAATAGGCTCCATCATATTTAGAGATGAAGAAAAACTTATCTCTCAATCTGGCATTGACCCCTTTGAATATTACAAAGAATACATCGTGCCCTACAAAGCTCAGGTTGAACTGTGGTATCAGAATCACCAATCCCTCCGCACAGACTTCCTCCTTATCTTTCTCACCGCATGGGTCATTCTTTTTCCAAAATCTGACCTTATTTATTCTCTTTTTCCTGACCTGCCTCCCAAACCTGTCCGCCTAAAACTTGGCGTTTAACTCTTCAATTATGAACCTAATAAACATCCCCCAATTCATCAGCCACCACATCACCCACCGCCCCCAAAGCTTCTTCCAAAAAGACATAGCGGCGCATGCCGACACCCTTTCGGGAAAAATCCGGGGCCGCTCCATCCTCGTCATTGGCGGGGCGGGTACCATAGGTTCTTCTTTCATCAAAGCTGTCCTCGACTTTGAACCCGGCCGACTCGTGGTAGCCGACACCAACGAAAACGGCCTAACCGAACTAACAAGAGATCTACGAAGTAAAAAAAATCAATACATCCCCAAAGACTTCACCACCTACCCCATGAACTTCGGCGAGCCGGTCTTCCAGAAAATGTTCCGTCACGAAGATCCCTTCGACATCGTAGCCAATTTCGCCGCCCATAAGCACGTCCGCTCCGAAAAAGACCGCTATTCCATCGAGGCTATGATCGACAATAATGTCTTCAAAGCTAAGCGCTTCCTCGACGCACTTCTCGACCGCCCACCTCAACACTTCTTTTGCGTAAGCACCGACAAGGCCGCCAACCCCGTCAACGTCATGGGCGCCAGCAAGAAGCTGATGGAAGAGGTCATCATGGCTTACAGCCAAAAAATACCCATCACCACCGCCCGTTTTGCCAATGTGGCTTTTTCCAACGGCAGCCTCCTCGACGGCTATATCCAACGCCTGATGAAAGGCCAACCCATCAGCTGCCCTTCCGATGTACGGCGGTTTTTTGTGTCGCCCCAGGAAAGTGGACAGATATGCATGCTGGCCTGTATGTTGGGAGGGAGCGGGGAGATTTTTTTTCCAAAACTCGAAGAAAGCGAGATGGTCAACTTCAAAGACATCACCCTCGATTTTTTCCGGGAGATGCAGTTGCCCGTTCAACGCTGCGCATCCGAAGAAGAGGCCCGCCAAATGGCCGATCGCCGCAAGGAGTCGGACCCCTATCCCGTCTACTTTTTTCCGACAGATACTTCCGGCGAAAAGCTCTATGAAGAATTTTACACCGCTTCCGATATCATCGATTTGAATCGCTTTGAAAGTCTCGGCGTCATTAAAAACGCAGCCAAACCTTCGATGGAACAAATCGAACAAACTTTGTCGGGATTAAAAGAGTTGATGAACAAGACGCAGTACGACAAAGCCGCCATCGTCGAGCAACTCAAATCCATCCTCCCGGACTTTGCACATATCGAAACGGGGAAGCGGCTGGATGATAAGATGTAATGGACAAGCAACAACAGGGAAAAGATTTTCTACAACACTTCCGCCAGCAACACCCGAAACCGTATTACGATTTCATAAACCTGGGGCCAACGAAGCGACTGGAATTTGAGATGTTGGATTACCACAACTATAAAGCCATCTATGAGATGTTCAAGGACGACGAAACGCCCTTTGTTGTGTCAGAGTACAAAAACCTGGATACCCTGAAAGCCTGTCCCGCGAATAGCGGAAGGCGACTGCACCAACACCGCGCGCAGCGCGATAAAAAAACCATGTACACCTACATCAAAAGAACCCTAGACCTACTCCTGGCCACCCTCTTACTGGTCATCGTATCCCCCATCCTCCTCCCCATCATAATCGGCCTAAAACTCACCGGCGAAGGCTACATCTGGTACTTCCAAAAAAGGGTAGGGTTGCGCAACAAGACTTTTTACATCTGGAAATTTGCAACCATGCTCAAAGACAGTCCCAACATGGCAGGCGGTATCATCACCACCAAAAAAGACCCGCGCATTACCCCGATGGGTGGTTTCCTGCGGGCCTCCAAAATCAATGAGCTCCCCCAGTTGATCAACGTCCTCCGCGGCGAGATGAGCTTTGTAGGGCCCCGCCCGGTCATGCCCAAAAGTTTTGAAGCCTACCCCGACGAAGTCAAAAAACTCATCTACAACGTCAAGCCGGGGATCACGGGTATCGGCTCTATCATTTTCAGGGATGAAGAAGGGTTGATGACTAAAGTAAAACAACGCGGCGATGATCCCTGGGCGTTTTATGAAAATGAAATTTATCCCTACAAAGGCCAGGTAGAGCTCTGGTACCAAAAGCACCAATCCCTTCGCACTGACCTGGCCATCCTTTTTCTCACCGCCTGGGTCATCCTCTTTCCAAAAAGGAATTTGTTGTATGATGTGTTCAAAGACCTGCCGCGCAAACCGACGACATTAAATGCAACTGCGTAATTCAACCTTGTTTTTTTCTGCCCACTCTTCCAGTTTGCCAGAGATAAATTCCGGCCCATTATCACACCGAATGCAAGCTGGGCAGCCCCGCCAGGCTACCACCTTGTCTAATACCTCAATCAGGGTTCTGGCGGAGATAGAGGAATACGCTTCTGTCCACAGAGCCTTGCCTGAGCATATCATCCATGATATTAATAATGTGCACTTTTTCCTGGCCTGGGCCAACAAACCAGTCGCTAACAAAATCCATGGCCCAGCCCTCGTTAATCCTGTCCGGCGCCAATAGATCCTGGTACTCTCGCCTGATCTTTGGCCGTTTTGGCGGAAGCGTCAAATGTAATTCTTCTTCCTTCCAGATCCGGTATATCCGCTTGTGGTTCCAGGGGTGGCCCTGGCGGCGTAAATAATGAATCTTCAGGGCGGTGCCCTTGTTTACGGCGGTAGTATGTCTGGCGCCTGAAGCCCACAACTCTTTCGAACACTTACTTTTTTGTCCGTTTTCACCTCTTCGATCATTTTTTCTTGGCGTCCTGGGCTTGCCACTTTTTTAGCATCTCGTATCCTTGTTGAAGAATACTATGGTCCAGGCTGAGCTCGGCGTGCATCTTTTTGAGCCGGGCATTCTCTTCCTCCAGCTGTTTGAGCCGGCGTTTATCTTCATCTTGTTCGATAGCCAATTCCTTTTTCCATTTATAGAAAGTGGCAGGGCTGAGGCGTACAGGTGTAAAGCACAAATATATAGTGTCCTGAAAAAAGTTAGCAGGTTAAAAAATAAATTCAAGCTCTCGATTTTGGACTATTTTTTACATTCAGTTCAATTATTTTCAATCTTTGATCCGTTCGATAATAAGCTTTCCACCTTCTCTTCAGCAAGCCTGTGCGATGATGTGCCTGGCTAGGTGTAAGATAATCTATACTGGCATGAGGCCGCATTTCATTGTAGATTTTTATTGTTCGTCTAATCGATGTTAAGGCTGTTTCAAACGACAAGTGAATGCGGTAGTTTAGAAATTCTTCTTTGATCGTTTTGTGGATTCTTTCAGCAAGTGCATTCTCTCTTGGATCGCCATGCTGAGTCATCGATACTTTGATGTTGTTCTTTTTGAGAATAGATACATAGGATGTACAACAATATTGGATACCTCGATCCGAGTGATGGATGAGGGATTTAGTGCTATCCTGACGTTGCTTAAGAGCCATTCTTAAGGCCTTGATGGATCCTTCGGCATTCAGGGTAGGAGAGAGGCAATACCCTACTATCTTGCGAGAGTATGCATCTGTGGTCAAGCTCAAATAAGCAAAACCTTTTCCAATCCGGATATAGGTGATATCTGAGATCCAAACCCGGTCTGCCGAGCTGATCAGCAATTGATGTGTTCGGTTCGGATGTTTTTTGTACAAGTGGTTAAAGTAGGTCGTTCTGGCTCGTTTTCGCTTCTTTTTTATGAGCAAATCATGATCTCGTAGCAGGTCAAAAAATTTATCTCTTCCGATCTTGAATCGGTGTTTTTTAAAGAAACTTTCCAGCATAAAGAATAGCTTTCGGCCACCAATTTTGGGTAGATATTTCCGAATATGTTCTACCTGTTCAACAATCAGCAAAGCCTTCATATCGGCAAATTCACGTTTTTGATTGGCCTTATACCAGGCTTGCCGGGTTTTTCCAAAAAACTTGCAAAGCATAGCTAAACTGGCTATTGGAAATTGCTCCTTGAGTTCTGTAATCACTTCGTGCCAGTGCTTTTTTTTATTGGAATCTGGTAGCGTTTCTCGACTAAATCGATCATAGATTGCAGCCCAGTCACCTGAATATTTTTTTCTTTTAGTTGCTGGTTTGTGGTTTTCAGCTCTTGCTCTAATTGCTGAATGCGCATACGGAGAGATTTTTCGTCTTCCATACTTACGAGGTGTTTGTGTAATCTCAAAATAATGAAAATACCACAAACGCCACTTACTCAGCTCTTTTTTTGAAATATGATACTTGTTCCAGATTTGGTGAGCATCCATCAAACCGGATAGATACAACTGGACAACTTTCTTTTTGAATACCACCTGATGTCTTAATGATTTAGTATTTTTTGTAATAGGCTGTTTCTTGCTGATTTTCATACAGTTATAAACTTAGTGTCAACCTATTTCAGGACAATACAACTTGGCCTATAACTAATCTTATGTTAAATAAAGTCCGGCCCATACCCATCATCCCCACTTGAAGACTGCTCTCTACCCCCAATCAAAATCGTTTGAACACTTCAAAACAACCGTTAAAAAATATGCTGAGCAGCATGAGATCACCACTGTTTGCGAAATTGGTGCCGGGGCTAATCCGATACTTTCCGAAGCGTTCGTAAGGCGAAAAAAACTACGCTACACCCTTTATGATAAAAACAAGGAAGAGCTCGACAAAGCTCGGGTCAAATATCCACTGCAGGAGTTGGACTTTTGTATGCCAAACATAGCAATAGAAAAAATAGACAGGTTACCAAATCTTTGAAAAATCGATTGAAAAAGAACAGTCCGGAATCTCAAAGTGGAATTCGGTCTGTGTTTTATCCATTGTGGCAGCCAGCTCATAGCCATCGTTGTGTCGGTAAATGTCAATCGTTTCATCCAGCGGGTTGACGATCAGATAATATCCCACCTGCTGCTGTTCATACAATTCATATTTGAGGTTCCGGTCTTTGTGAGCCGTTGAGCCGGAAAGGATCTCCACAACCAGCGCTGGCGGCACCTGCAAATATTGCCCCTCCCAGTCTTCACAGACAATGGAAAGATCGGGTTGCACTACGGTGTTTTCATCGATTTTGTAATCAATCGGCAAATATACCTTGCAGGAATCGCAAGGGTCAAGTGCTATGAGAAAATGGCGGGTTAACTCGGCGTTTATCCGCTGGTGGCGGGCATTGGGCGCAGGCGACATGGCATAGGGAATGCCACCGATGAGTTCCCAGCGCCCCTCCCACTGCTCATAGTCCTTGTACGAATAATTGGGCAAATACTTCCTGGCATTCATTTCACCAAATTTTTGAAAAATCGATTGAAAAAGAACAGTCCGGAATCTCAAAGTGGAATTCGGTCTGTGTTTTATCCATTGTGGCAGCCAGCTCATAGCCATCGTTGTATCGGTAAATGTCAATCGTTTCATCCAGCGGGTTGACGATCAGATAATATCCCACCTGCTGCTGTTCGTACAATTCATATTTGAGGTTCCGGTCTTTGTGAGCCGTTGAGCCGGATAGTATTTCTACCACCAATGCCGGCGGCACCTGCAAATATTGCCCCTCCCAGTCCTCACAGACAATGGAAAGATCGGGCTGCACTACGGTGTTTTCATCGATTCGGTAATCAATTGGCATATAAACTTTGCAAGGCTTGCACATGTCCAGCGCTTCATCAAAATATCGAGCCAGGCGAGCACTAATCCGCTGATGCCGGGCATTGGGTGCAGGTGACATGGCATAGGGAATGCCATCAATTAATTCCCAGCGCCCCTCCCACTGCTCGTAGTCCTTGTACGAATAATTGGGCAAATACTTCCTGGCATTCATTTCACCAAATTTTTGAAAAATTGATTGAAAAAGAGCAGTCCGGAAGCTCAAAGCGGAATTCGGTCTGTGTTTTATCCATTGTGGCAGCCAGCTCATAGCCATCGTTGTATCGGTAAATGTCAATCGTTTCATCCAGCGGGTTGACGATCAGATAATATCCCACCTGCTGCTGTTCATACAATTCATATTTGAGGTTCCGGTCTTTGTGAGCCGTTGAGCCGGAAAGGATCTCCACAACCAGCGCTGGCGGCACCTGCAAATATTGCCCCTCCCAGTCTTCACAGACAATGGAAAGATCGGGTTGCACTACGGTGTTTTCATCGATTTTGTAATCAATCGGCAAATATACCTTGCAGGAATCGCAAGGGTCAAGTGCTATGAGAAAATGGCGGGTTAACTCGGCGTTTATCCGCTGGTGGCGGGCATTGGGCGCAGGCGACATGGCATAGGGAATGCCACCGATGAGTTCCCAGCGCCCCTCCCACTGCTCATAGTCCTTGTACGAATAATTGGGCAAATACTTCCTGGCATTCATTTCACCAAATTTTTGAAAAATCGATTGAAAAAGAACAGTCCGGAATCTCAAAGTGGAATTCGGTCTGTGTTTTATCCATTGTGGCAGCCAGCTCATAGCCATCGTTATATCGGTAAATGTCAATCGTTTCATCCAGCGGGTTGACGATCAGATAATATCCCACCTGCTGCTGTTCGTACAATTCATATTTGAGGTTCCGGTCTTTGTGAGCCGTTGAGCCGGATAGTATTTCTACCACCAATGCCGGCGGCACCTGCAAATATTGCCCCTCCCAGTCCTCACAGACAATGGAAAGATCGGGCTGCACTACGGTGTTTTCATCGATTCGGTAATCAATTGGCATATAAACTTTGCAAGGCTTGCACATGTCCAGCGCTTCATCAAAATATCGAGCCAGGCGAGCACTAATCCGCTGATGCCGGGCATTGGGTGCAGGTGACATGGCATAGGGAATGCCATCAATTAATTCCCAGCGCCCCTCCCACTGCTCGTAGTCCTTGTACGAATAATTGGGCAAATACTTCCTGGCATTCATTTCACCAAATTTTTGAAAAATTGATTGAAAAAGAGCAGTCCGGAAGCTCAAAGCGGAATTCGGTCTGTGTTTTATCCATTGTGGCAGCCAGCTCATAGCCATCGTTGTATCGGTAAATGTCAATCGTTTCATCCAGCGGGTTGACGATCAGATAATATCCCACCTGCTGCTGTTCATACAATTCATATTTGAGGTTCCGGTCTTTGTGAGCCGTTGAGCCGGAAAGGATCTCCACAACCAGCGCTGGCGGCACCTGCAAATATTGCCCCTCCCAGTCTTCACAGACAATGGAAAGATCGGGTTGCACTACGGTATTTTCATCGATTCGATAGTCTATTGGCAAATAAACCTGGCAGGATGGACAATTGCCCAAAGCTTCCACAAAACTGTGTGTCAGCATAGCACTAATTCGCTGGTGCCGGGCATTAGGCGCAGGCGACATGGCATAGGGAATGCCGCCGATCAGCTCCCATCTCCCCTCCCATTGTTCATAGTCTTTGTATGAATAATTGGGCAAATATTTTCTGGCATTCATTTTCAATCGTATTATTGTTTTAAAGATACTCGATTTTTTTTTGATAAACAATCTGACCCATGAGTAAGCCCTATGTAGCCATTATGGCTGGTGGTATTGGCAGCCGCTTCTGGCCGGCCAGCCGCGAGGAACGGCCAAAGCAGTTTCTCGATATTCTCGGCACCGGCAAATCACTTATCAGACTCACCTTTGAGCGCTTCTTAAAGCTATGCCCGGCCTCAAATATTTTCATTGTTACCAACGCACGCTATAAGCAATTAGTGCTGGAGCATCTGCCCGAACTGGCCGACCATCAAATCCTTTGTGAGCCTTCTCGCAACAACACTGCTCCCTGCGTGGCATACACGGCCTTCAAATTAGCCTCCCTCGACCCTGATGCTAACATGGTGGTAGCCCCCAGCGATCACATCATTCTCAACGAAAGCCGGTTTATCGATACGCTTAAAAAAGCCTGCAACTTTGCTTCTGACAGCGAGGCCCTGCTCACTCTGGGCATTCAGCCCAGCCGGCCGGATACAGGATATGGCTATATCCATTTTGAGCAAGAGGGCCTCAACGGCATTCATAAAGTGCGGGCCTTTACCGAGAAGCCAGATCTGGAAAGGGCCAAAGCCTTTGTAGCCAGTGGTGAGTACCTCTGGAATGCCGGCATCTTTGTATGGAATGTGCAAAGCATTTTACAGGCTTTCAAAAGCCATGCGCCCGAAATCCATCAGATTTTAGGGGCCAAGCGTTCCATTTATAACAGCCCGGAAGAGCAGGCCTTCATAGACCACCACTACCCCACTACCCCCTCGATTTCCATTGATTATGCTATCATGGAAAAGTCGGACCAGGTGTATACCATCCCCTCCGAATTTGGCTGGTCGGACCTGGGGACATGGGCTTCGCTGCATGCCGAAAGCCCTAAAGATGAAAATGGAAATGTGATAAATGGTCAGCGGGTAATCACACACAACACGAAGGACTGCCTGATAAGAACTTCGAAAGATAAATTGCTGATAATCAAAGGCTTACAAGATTTTATTATAGTAGATGAGGAAGAGGCACTCCTCATCTGGCCCAAGTCAAAGGAGCAGGAGATCAAAGAGGTTGTAAAGCAAATAAACAGTTGATTTTTTTTTAATTTGTTTTTTATTCCTACTATTGTACGCTCTTTTTCAACAACCGAATTGTAAAGCACATTTAAAGCTGATAATACCCGGATGGATCGCACAAAGAAAATCGCTTTTGTAGCCAACTCTACTTGGAATATTTACAATTTTCGTCTTGCCCTCATCAAGGCTTTCCTGAAAAAAGGTTTTCAGGTGATCGTAATCGCTCCGGTGGACGAATACATTCACTATCTTAATAAAACACCCGGGCTGACACATATTCCATTGAAACACCTTTCTCGAAAGAGCAAAAATCCTCTGAAAGACATTTCGCTCTTTCTGGAACTTTGGAATATTTACAAGAAGCACCAACCGGACTTAATTATTCACTATACCGTCAAGCCAAATATATGGGGCAACTTTGCGGCCTGCTTCTCCAGGATTCCTTCAGTTTGTGTTGTCACCGGATTGGGTTATAGTTTTTTGCACCAACGCTCCCTTCGCAACTTTACGGAATTACTCTACCGAATATCCTTCCGGCTTGCGCAGGCAGTAATTTTTAAAAATAAAGACGATCGTAGCTTATTCATCGAGAAGCAAATCGTGAAAAGAGAGCAGGCATACACCGTTCCTGGCAGTGGAGTGAATATTAAACATTTTTCGCCGCGTAAGTTCTCTCCTTCCGACAATCGAAAGGTCTTCACATTTATCGGCCGTCTTTTATATGACAAAGGAATTGTTGAATTTGTGGAGGCAGCTAAAAGAGTGCACCAAAAGTGTCCCAATGCCGATTTTTGGGTTATTGGCGATATCGATGAGGGCAATCCCTCTTTCGTCTCCAAAGCTCAACTGGTACGTTGGATCGAAAACAAAACCATCTGTTACTATGGCATCGAATTGGACGTTAGGCCAGTCATCAGTCAGTCAGACTGCATCGTGCTGCCCTCCTATCGGGAAGGCCTGTCAATGGTGCTGCTAGAGGCAATGGCAATGGGCAAACCTGTCATCACTACTGATACTCCCGGTTGCCGGCAAACGGTCGATTCCGGCAAGAATGGCTTCCTGGTACCTGTGAAAAATAGTGAAGCCCTGGCCTTGGCGATTGAGACGTATTGTAATCTATCTGAAACGCAAACCCGTCAAATGGGGCAGCATAGCCGCTACCTTGCACAGCAGCGATATGCACAGCAGGTAGCTATTGATAGCTACTTTAGTGTTTTTGAAAAAGTAACTACCTGGCCGCTAAGAGTAGCGGTGAAAAAGCATGTGTAAGCACCTGATTATCAATTATTTATACTGCGTTTATTAAACCACCTCACCACTTGCACCAACTGCACCTCCCAGCCCAGCCACTGTTCAGCATATTGCCTGATCGACCTTCTGCCCTCCTGCTTTAAGCCTCTCTGAAAATTGACAAGCCTTTGGATATCTATTGCTTCTTCATTGGCTGGCACATAGTGAATAAACGGCAGGCTTTCCGAAAAATCGGGATCCTGTCCTGATAAAACGAAAGGCAAACCTCTGGCGGCATATTCGCGGTGCTTAAGTGAGGAATCCAAGGCTACGCCTTTCCGGTGCATGGCCAATGTGCCGATACCAATATTGATTCCGTCGAATAGTTCATCCAGTTTGTCTCCCATAGCAACTCCGCTAAACGTCACCTGTCTTTCCAAATTTAACTCCTTGGTCAATCTTCTGAGGTTTTGCCATTCCGGCCCCTCCCCTACTACTACCAGCTTTACTGTTTTTTTGCCTTGCTTCGCATAGTTTCCCAGCCCCCGGATTAAGCGATCCAACCCGTGCCAGTAGCACCAGTTTCCCACAGCAATGAGTCTCAATTCACTAGAATGGTTAGCAGCTTTTGCTATTCGTATGGCACTGACATCAATTCCGTTGCGAATGGGAATGGTTGGTATATTCCAGATTTGTTTCTCATCACCATAATGCACAATTGCGTCAATATATCTATATGCCGTCCTGCGGTAATATCGATCCATTTGCAGACTCATCCGGTGTAGCCACCGCTTTGGCTCTTGGTCATAAGGCCAGGTGTTAATCTCCAGTACTGTTTTAATGCCAGCATTGAGGCGTTTTATTTTTCGGAGCATATACACCAGTGAAGGATCAAAAAAGGGATGCCGCAAATAAATCAGGTCATATTGCCGAAAATCAACCTTTTGGAGAATCACAAACGGAAAACTGCTGATGTAGAACCAGTACATACTCAGGCTGTGCGATTGTAATGTTTTTCGGTAAATCAGATGATCGTTTAGCAACACGCCTTCATTGCACAACTGTAGCATATCCGCATTATATCCATGTTGATTAAACGCTTTGTATTGAGCGAGGCATTTTTTTATTACACCGGCATTGGCAGTATCATCTCGGTTGATACGATATATTTGCAATATCCGCTTCGTCAAGGATTTTTATTTAACCAATTAAACGTTTAAAATATTAAAAGCATTATTTATATAGCGGGCTACGGGCGCAGCGGCTCTACCTTGCTGGAGCGCATATTGGCGGCCCATCCGCACATCCTCGGCTGTGGTGAAGCGCACAACTGTCTTGCCGATTTTGCTATTCGCGAACAGTGTGGCTGTGGTAAAAAGGTACAGCATTGCCCGCATTGGTCTGCTGCGTTCGAAGCGCATCTTTCAAAAAAAGGTAAAGTCAATTCGTATAACATTTTTCGGCACCTTTTCCAAAGCACACCCCCTAACACATTGCTTGTGGATACTTCCAAAACGACTTCGTTCACTATACTCAGACCATTTCGTCTGTGTGTAAGGTATCGAATTTATGTCATACACCTCATACGTCAGCCACGGCAGTGCCTTTTTTCCAATTTCCGCCATTTCCCTACTCCGCAGAAGTGGAAGCGGAGTCTGAAGGCCATTGGATATGGATTAAGTTGGACTTTGGCCAATTCAACAGCTATTTTCTATCGTGTTATCTTTCGGCGAAGATATATTTTGATTCGATATGAGCAATTAATAGCTGACCCGAAGTTAGTTGTTCAATCCATCTTCCAGATATTACCTATTAGCCCGGAACCCATTTTACAGCATTTAACAGAAGGGCATCCCATCCCGCTTACTCACCAACTTTCAGGCAATGTTCTGCGCTATCAACATCCTTTGTATATTGAAAAGGGCCAGGCCAGCCAAGCTAATTGCTCTCCGACCGTGCGCTGGTTATTTGACCTATTCACCAAGCCCTTAGCTAAATGGTTGGGCTATTAACTTTTCATAATATGCCCGTAATGGAATTCCGTATAGTGCTGCGTCGAAAAAGCGGGAGTTGTGAAAATTGAAGGTAATGAAGGTGTTTTCTGCATTTGTTGTAAGGAAGGAGTTCCACAGCTGCCAGAAACGGTCAGGCTGGAAGGAGGCCTGTTTTAGCAGAGCGCTATCCATTAATACTAGCGGCACCTCAATTAGCCTGAAGGCCTGTTCTTTTTCAAAATCATATAGCCGGTATGGAAAGCCGGTTCCGCAGCGAAATCCAATACGTTCATTAAAACCGAGACTTGAATCTTCAGCTATGCCCAGCGATTCCAGAAGGCGGGGTGTGTGCTGGAATGAAAAGCGCAAATAGTGCTGACGACTACGCACAATGGGTTTATCTATTACTTTAGACAATCTTTGTAATTCATTGCTTATTAGCATTTTATTTTTCCAACTATTATAGCTTGGGTGAACACCTATCTCGTATTGACATGCTTTGCAAAGCGCAAATATCTGCTGCATCTCCGGGCCGAGTATATTGGGCGGATTATCGTAACGGCTATCGCCACCGACTAAAAAATAGATCACTTTTTGGTAGTGCCCCCCATTTTTTAACATCCAGTCGAAGACGTTGTATGGATCCTTTTGTCTCCCGCTCCGGCTATCCCGATAGGCCGTCCACAGCTTTCGCAGAGCAAAGATACCCTGTCCGTTTTTGAGTAGTCCTGCCGCTCGGCGGAGCAGCCCTGTATGGCCATTAAATTTTTGAATTGTATCAATGTCATGGCTAATCCGACAGGTAGTTGGCTGATCAGGAATAATAAAACCGAGCGCTTCCAAAAAAGCAATCACCAGCTGATCTACTACGGGCTGCTGTTCCAGGCTATTGGCTACCAAAAACTGCAATTCTTCCCGCATCATATCCCATTGATCTTTGTCGGAATCCGGACAGCGCCACTCTTCATAGCGGCTAATATGAAAAAAGATCGTTTCGAAAATATCAAAGCCAAATTGTTTCCCCTCTATCAATGGTTGTTCTGCTTGTAGCTTTGGCTCTACCGAATAATACTTTTTCCCTTTCCACATATATTCGTTAGCCATAAATGGTTGCCTTTGAAGCAGCTTTTCTTTGAGTAGAATCTGTTGTGACGGGATTAAATAATTACTTGAGTTTTTTTTTATAAAAATCTGATAATCAACACGTTTTGAGTGTGACGGAGTTTTGTGAAGTTGAAATTTCAGCCCGCTATTAACGATGGGATGTTGCTCGAGGAAATCGCATACATAACGCAATCGACCTTCAATCAACTGGTTGGGGAATTGTATGTTAATCAGAGTCTTTTGCAAGATATAAATAATACTTTAACGAATGTTTTTTGCAGCCAGTAGTACCTTGAGAAGACGGCTTTGGCTTTTGAATATCTTGAAATAGGGCTTTGCTTTTCCGCCAAAAGCAGCAAACAGGCTTTCGATATTTTTCATCATACTTCCTTCAAAATCGAACTGCATACCCTTCTGTGCCGCCATCTGAATGCCTTCCCAAAGGAGAAGTTGTACAGCACCGCTTGAATGATAATTAGGGTCGGCCCCTAACGCTAAATTATACATCACCCGATCATCCCAGATAAGATAGATGGCGGCATGGCATTGTCCTACCTGATCTTTTGCAAGCAATATGCTGCGCCGGCCCTGTTTAACTAATGCTGCGTCGAGTCTTTTGAAAAAGGAAAAACTGTATGGTACGGCTATATTCTGCCGGGCAAAGGTTTTTGTGTTGATTGAATAAAAAAGTGCAATATCTTCGGTTTCTTCTACATTTACCTGCCTTTGGGCCTTCCGGATTTTATTACGCACTGCACTGTCCAATCCCTGCTCCACCTTGCCCAGCTTGCTTAAATCTTCCAATACAAAAGAATAACGCGTCGTTTGCCGATAGCCTTGCCAGTAAAAGGGCAACCAGTTTTGAAGCTGGCGAGGATGGCACTGCGCGTAATAAGCAAATTTGGGCAGCTGGCCGATAAGCTGCTCGAGCACTTTTTTTTCAAAGCTGTGGATACGGCTGGGTTTCAAGGTCGGCGGATACAGCAACCAAGCGCCCTGATAAGGAGTGAGTGGCGGCATGCGGAGGGTATCAAAGCTCCATTGGCGGCGTTGATAGTAAGGCATTACGCCCAGCACCTGCCCTGCTCCGTCAGTAGCCAGGCAGGCATTCCACTGTCCTTTTTCACAAACCACATCCAGCCACCACGGTTGCAGAAAGAGGGGCATTTCGGGGTGGGCATCACAAAATTGATTGTAAAGGGGTTTGTTTGCTCCACGAGTTGACATAGTAGCCAAAGATAGCGTATGTTTGATATTTTTGCAGGTAATATGGTTTCACGAACAATAGAAAACATCTTTTGCAAATTATTGCCAATAGAGCGATATGCGTTTAAAAAATATTGCAAAAATTTAGGTTTAAACCTGAATTACCTCCAAAATAAAGAGGGAATCAGGATTTTTTCCGAAGTGTTTGTGAAAAAGAGCTATGCTCCCTGGTTTCCCTTTTATGAAGGAGCAACCATCGTAGATGTGGGTGCCCACTTTGGCTATTTTTCCATGTTTGCTGCAATGAATATAGCTCCTTCTGGAAAAGTTTATGCGATTGAGCCTTCTCCAAAAAATTATGATCAACTCTGTGAAAACCTTAAGGCCAATAAGTTTGAACGTATTTTACCAATTGCTGTGGGTTTGAGTAACCATCGAGGGTTCCAGCCAATATATGGTGATCGATCTTTCAATCATTCTATCTTCAGCTCTTCTGCTGCAACAGCCCCAATTGCTTCTGTCCCGCTACTATCTTTAGCTGACTTTATGCAGCAACAGCAGATTCGCTGGATCGATTTTTTGAAACTGGATTGTGAAGGGGCAGAATATCCAATTTTGCTGGAGTCAAGCACGACAACATTGAATGCAGTAAATGTAATTTCATTGGAGTTTCACGATTTGAGAGATCAATATTATCGGCCACAACAATTAGTTGAGCATCTTGAGAAAAACGGATTTGATATCAAAACGTTTGCTATCAGCCCCAATTATGGCGGTACCCGGCACAACTTCGGAAGGCTTATTGCAAAAAGAAAACCTGCTTAAAGGCATCCTGTTATGTGCGGCATTTTTGGAATGATTAGTAAAAATGGCACGCCTCCGAATATGGAGTTGATTCGGCAAGCTACCTCCCGATTGGCTCATCGAGGGCCGGACGGGGAAGGCTATTTTTCAGAAGGACCCGTAGCTTTTGGCCATCGTCGCCTTGCTATTATTGATCTCACAGATGCGGCAGCTCAGCCGATGAGCCGTCAGGGTTGCACGATCATCCACAATGGTGAGATATATAATTATCTGGAGCTGCGCAAAGAACTGGAGGCGGCAAAGTTTCAATTTACTACCCATAGCGATACAGAGGTTATCCTTGCTGCCTATAATTATTGGGGCACCGACTGCCTTTCGCGCTTCAAGGGTATGTGGGCTTTTGCCATATATGATTCGGCCCGCCAGAAAGTGTTTTGTGCAAGGGATCGGTTTGGAATGAAACCATTTTTCTATTATCAAACACCAGATTACTTTTATTTTGCTTCCGAAATCAAAGCCTTTACCAGCCTTCCCGGCTGGCGAGCCCGGCCAGATACTTCCAGCGTTTATGATTTTTTAGTACTTGGTCAGCAACATCGAGGCGCCGAAACGCTTTTTGAGGGGGTGGCGCAATTGGAACCTGGGCAGTGGCTCTCCTATGATCTGAATCGGCATACACATCAGATCGAAACATATTATGATGTCAATACGCTAGACACTCGCTTTGAAGGTTCGTTTGAAGCTGCTGCTGAGCGGTTTGGATTTCTGCTCGATCAGTCTGTTTTGATGCACCAAAGGGCCGATGTATCCTGTGGTATTGCGCTATCAGGCGGCCTTGACAGTTCCAGTCTGCTTGGCGTGATGTGCCGGCAGCAAAAGCCTGGCCCCTCTCCTACTCTGACTGCCATAAGCTATTGCGCTGATCATCCCACATTTAATGAATGTCATTATGTGGAACAGTTGGAGCAGCAATTTGATTTTCGATCGGTTAAAATTACACCTTCTTTTGAAGATTTGACAGATCGTGTAGTGGAAGCACAGGATGAACCCCCACTTTCCTCCAGCCTGCTGGCTCAGTATGCCGTATTTCAAGCTGCCAAAGATCACGGCATCAAGGTCATGCTGGATGGCCAGGGCGGCGATGAGCTATTGGCAGGCTATCCTACCTATTACCGCCCGTGGTTGTTGGATATTGGATTCGATAAGCCCTCGCAACTACTAATGGCCCTACGACAGCTTTGGCAGGACCCGCCGATTTCTCGTCAAAAAGCATGGTATAAACTTACTGCTGACAAGGACTTTGGCCGGTTTGTTAAAATTCCATCACCCCAGGAAAAGGAGTCGGATTCGACTCCTTTTAACCGATTCGGCAGGTATAGCCGTGCGATGATTCGCTCCCACAACCTGCCTGCCCTACTTCATTTTGAAGATCGAAACAGCATGGCGCATGGCGTAGAGGCGCGACTTCCGTACCTGGATCACGAGTTGCTGGAGTTTTGCCTATCCTTGCCTGCCGAGTATAAAATCCGGTCGGGCTTTCGGAAGGCGGTACTCCGCATATCGATGAGTGAAATATTGCCAAATCCCATTGCCTGGCGCAAAGACAAATTGGGCTTTAAAGCACCCGAAGAAATGTGGATACGGCAGCAACGGGAGGCTTTTCTTCCAGCAATTCAAAGAACGACAGATCATTTTCCGGATATTTTTGAGCGAAATTTAGCAGGCTGGGCTGCCGAAGTACTGGAAAGAAATCAGCAATATTATTTCCCACTTTTGTGGCGAATTTGGGCCTTTGGAAGGTGGGGGGAGAAGATGTAGTGCTAAAACATTTTCTGGTTCTCCAAGACAGAGCCTGCTAGCCATAGACTTTCCGGTCAGCAAAACAGTATTTTACCGGGTAACCCCGCCCCTAGGTCGTAAATCCAGCTTATGCCGGGAGGTTGGCGGAGCAACCAGTCTTATAGATTTTACCGTCAAGAAATTCAAACTCGGCGGGCCCTAAAGAGGGATCCGCGAGTGCCGCCTCCAGCCTAAAGCCACTAATTTTAAAACGCTGAACCATCAAGAGGCGGAACGGCTCGGATCGTGAGCGGGTGGCCACTTGAATTTTAGGTAAAAGATATAAAACCTTGATTTTTTTGCTTCGTTTTTGCATCCCCGCCTGCGGACGGGCAGGAAGGCAAAAATGAAGAAGCCTGAGCGCGCAGCAAAAAGCAATTATTTGGCCATAGTTTTCTTTGTTCCTTTTGGCGGCAGAAAGAACCCCAAAACCCTACTAAGAGATGATCTTATCCAAAACACCCCTGATCTCTTTGGCCCTCTGTTCTATAGTAAAGTTTTTAAGTGCTTCGCCAGCCAGTTTCCTACGCTCCAGGTATTCTTTGTTGTTAATCCAGTGAATAAGTTTGTCTGCAAGATCTTCAGCAGAAGCGAAGCGGCCTACCAGAGGCTCAACCTCCTTTGGCAGGGGGTAAAATTCAGGTAGCAGGGCGGGGATGCCGAAGCGGAGCATGTCGTTGATGTTTCCTGATACACAGGTAAAGCCGTTCATTTCCCGGAATATACCCACCTTCATAAACCTAGAAATGGGGAGCAATAAAAAATCCGTGTTTTCTAAAACCGTATCAAATTCAGATTGCTCCACAAACTGTTCAAAATATTGAACCTCCAGCTGATGAGATTGCAATGCTTTGAATGCGGAGACAATTTTCCTCCCATAGTGGCCTTTGGGTTTTCCGAGCAAAGTCAACTTGATTTTTGAAACGTACTCCAAGGATTGAAACGCCTGAAGTACAACTTGGTAGTCCCTGCTTTTGTTACTGATTATACCAGGTATAGTAATCCGTGTTATTGCATCTTCGCCTTTTTGATAACGAAGATTTTCGTGAACGGCAAAGTCAAATACGAAGGTTGGCGGCAACTTCCACGCTTTTTGATCCAAATATTTTTTCATAGTCAGGTTGGGTAATGCCAACCAATCGAAACTACGCACCAGGCGTAGTCGATTTTGCCCCTCTCTTCTTAAGTAAAAAAGCAGTACCTTCACAATATCCTTCAGTCGGGAAATTCCCGTTTCGGCAAGTAGAAACTCCTTTTGAGGGCTTATAAAGGCAACCACATCATGCATGACGAGCACGCGCGGTGGCCTTGTATGCAAAGAACGATAAAAGTCAAAATGCTTAGCTACGGTAATAAAAATGAGCAGCTCGCAAGCATTGAGCAATTCTGCATTTTCCCTTAAAAAATCTGGGCCTGAGACGGTGGGGTCTTGAATAATCCACCTTAATTTTTCGTTTTCCAGCCTCAATTGAGCTCGGTTGAATGAGTTGCTGAAAACGATTAATTCATATCTTGCAGTCAACAACACCTGGCAGTAGTTGCTAAGCACTTCATTATGGCTAGCCAATTCGATGAGCCCAATTTTTTTCATGATTGCGCCGGTGTTTTGATTGCGTACAATATATCAAATGTTTATGAAGACACATTTAATTTCTGGTGGGTGTGGGTTTGTAGGAAGAAATTTGGTAAAGCGCCTTCTGAAAACCAGCGAAGACCGGGTGGTTATAGTGGATGATCTTTCGACTGGCCAGCACCCTGATAAATGGCTACCTTTACCTCTGTCCCAGGAGAGATCAGATTTAGCTATTTACGGTTCAGGCAATGAGGTGATTTTTATACAGGCTGATTTTCGTGCTTTCCTGCAAAGGATCGATGAGTATAGCCATTTGATCGCTAAGCAGTATGGCATTGAGGGGCTCATTTTTCACGATGTATATCATCTGGCAGCTATAGTAGGAGGTCGTGCGCTGATAGAAGCAGACCCTATAAAGGTAGCGCTTGATTTGGCTATTGATGCGGAGTTTTTTTATTGGGTAAGTAGATACCGCCCACAACGAGTTCTTTATCCCAGCTCAAGTGCGGCTTATCCAATAAGTTTGCAGCAAAGCATAAATGCGAAAGGTCTTCGTGAAGCAGATATTGACTTTTCGGAGATGAAATTACCGGATATGACTTACGGTTGGTCCAAATTGACTGGAGAATATTTGGCTCAACTAACAGCCAAACACTATGGTATTTCTATTGCATGTGTACGCCCTTTTTCGGGCTATGGGGAAGATCAGGATATAGATTATCCGATTCCTGCTATTGTGCAAAGAGTAATCAGGCGTGAAGATCCGTTGACTGTGTGGGGTGATGGCACACAATCGAGGGATTTTGTGCATATCGAGGATGTTTTAGACTGTATGGCGTTGGCAATAGATCTCATCTCGGATGGCAGTGCCATCAATATTGGTACAGGCAATTCAACAAACTTCATCGAAATCATCCAACACCTTTGCCGCTTGGCTGATTACGCTCCAGCTATTAAAACATTGCCGGATAAGCCCGTAGGCGTATATGCCCGATATGCGGATATGACTACAACTACTAAGCGTTTGGGCTGGAAAGCCAAAATTTCTCTCGAAGAAGGCTTGAAGCGTGTTTATTTATCCCAGACCCAAAAATTGGCTGTCAGCACATGAATAATCAGCAACAGGCCTCTCCCCTATTCAGCGTCATCATACCCACCTACAACCGGGCCCACCTACTACCTCGGGCCATTAAGAGTGTGCTCAATCAAAACTGTCCGGAATGGGAATTGATTGTGGTAGATGATGGCTCGGAGGATAACACACGGGAGTTGGTGGCAAGGTATGAGGATAAGCGGGTGAAGTATGTGTATCAGGAGCATCAGGAACGCAGCACGGCTCGGAATACTGGAATTGAGGCCGCAAAAGGCCAATATATCTGCTTTTTGGATGATGATGATTACTTTTTGGATATTCATCTGACAATGCTTGAGCAAGCAATAATTGAATCAGATTACCACGTTGCTATATTTAGGACGGGCATGATTATTTTACATAAAAAAAAGAAGCAACGTTCCAAATATTATAACGAAGCAAAGCATAAAAACCCCGTATTCTTTTTTTTAAAGAATATGGCAGGGATTCATACTTTGTGTTTTCATAAACATATTTTAACACACCATAAATTTGATATCAGATGGTATCATTATCAAGACACTCATTTATTAATTCGCGGGCTGCTGGATTATCCATTTCGACAAATCATGGCCCACACCTGTGTATATGTAAGGCATGAAGAGATGGGTTCCTATCAAGCATTTAAAAATGAAACCATAACCCATAGAGTTGAAAACAATGTGGCTGCAATTAGAAATCTATTTGAAATAGCTGGAAATAAAATTAGTAGATACACTACTAAAGACATAGAAGACTATTTGGTTGGTGAAAAATACCTAGGCTATGCTGTTGGGATATTAGAGCGTGGTAATATTCGTGAAGCTACAACTCTTTTAAAAAAATCTCTCCAAACAGGTATGTGGTTTGGATTATGGAAAGGATACATGAATTTTGCATATAAGTTTCTACGTACTGCGCCACGAATAAAAGAGAAGAAGTATGTTCAAACTTGATGTTATTTTTGAATTTTGTGGGCGGGAATTAATGGCATCACCCCTTCATTGTAATAATCTACTTCAAAATAATCCAACACATGGAGCAAACGGCAAATTTGCTGAGCAGTAAGTATGTTTTTCCAATTGGTTATTTGCTGTTTTGGATCAATCTGCTTTTTGTTACTAGTAGTGGAACTCGGAATAGAGATGATATCAGGCAATACCTCAGGCATATTTAGATTCCATCGATCAAAAATTAGGCTAAAGTAATACATTGGATCAAGAACGATATTTTCATAGTTAATGCTGATCCAGGAATTATTATTCTTTGAGTGCCGCAAGACAACATTATTTGTCATACACCAGAGTGCTACTAGCTGCTCCTCCTTTGAGTTTAAAGAAAGCAAAAATCTTTTATGCTTTTCATAAAAATAGTTAAATGGAGCATTAGGAATCTTAAACCTTTGAAAAGAGTAATCCCAGCCTTGGTGTTGGAGTTGTGAGGCAACAACTGCGAAGGGATGTCGAACGATCACAAGGGGTAAGTATTTGAAGCTGAATTGATTAATGAACCAGGGCAACAATGCTTTTCCCCTGATTATTTTTAAAATAATTTTTTCAGATCGTAATACTTCCCAAAGACTATTTCTACTGCAAGTATTTAAATTTAGTGTTTGTTAAATCCGACTAAGTCGTACTAAGTAGAGTCCGAAAAAGTCGTATTAGTTTTTTGAGCTATCCAATCAAATGGCAGCTCAAGCTGTAAAGCGGGAAAACGAGCCAAGTGCTCTAAATTTCTCATAAGGGATTCAACGGTAATGCCTTTAATAGGCGTTTGATGAATCACAAGTTCTTTGTCATTCTGGAACAAGAGTTGTTTTTTTCGATTACAAAAAGTAATGATCAACTGTTCTTTGGGTTTTACCTGTGGGATGTAATAGACCTGGCCACCTAAACAGATGGTTCGATTGCCAGCTACTTTTCTATACCATTTGCCCTTGGCCAGGAAAGCCCAAACGCGACTCAAGCTGATCATCTGAGCTTCCCGATGGGGATGATAAAAACGTCCAGAGTGCTTAGCCTGTGGATATTTTTTCAATGGCGGCAGATTATCAGTAGCGGTACTGGGAATAAATTCATTGAGCCTTTGGCGTCTTTTTTGACAGCACTCAAAGAGGTGTTCCCAGTTTTTGAACCCGTCTTTTCTCAGCAACACTTGGTTGAAAACGGTTTGGTGGGCTCTTTCCACGGTGCCTTGGTCCGTGGGCTGATTGACCCGACTAAAGCAAGGTTGAATACCTAAACTGATCAGCCACAAACAAAACAGTGTAGGAAAAGGCGATTTGCTTTTGTTTTCATAAAAAACACTGGCATGATCACTTTGTACCCTGCTGGGCAAACCATGGTGGAGGAAGCCTAAACGCATCGCTGTTTGATAATCACTCGTGTTGGGATGTCCCTGCATGCTTGTCATCCTGGCTGGAAAATCAGCCACATATAAGCTGGAGTGAACATCTTTGGCATTTAACATAGCGATGGCTCCGATACCATCCACATAAGTATTGCCTTGACCATCGATTTGCCAAAGACTATGACAGCGTTTAGCTTTTTTACACGCTGGTATCGGCAATGGGGAATTGGGCTCATAACTCCTACTGAGGCCTTCTTGCTTTAAAAATGCGCCAATGACGCTTGTGCTTGGAAGTTTCGTAGTGGCCCATTTTTTATCCAACTGCAATTCAGTAAGAATGGTAGTTGGGCCCCAACCTTCCTGTTTGCCCCGCATGGCCTTAACTTGATCTTGCAAAGCTTTTGGAAAACTGCTCATCGCCCCAGTTTTGGGCCGACCCATCGCTGAGTGTAACGAACCCCTTTTTTTAGGATCTGTCGCCACTTACGTACCGTATGAACAGATATTCCTAGCTGGGAGGCAATCTGAGGAGCTTTTACGCCTTCTTTTACCAGTTGCTTGATTTGATCCCTTTGTTCCAGACTTGTCATTTGATCTTTTTTTGTCCCTCTTTTGGGCCAAAAGTTAATACGACTTTTTCGGATTATTTATTAGTATGACTTAATAAGATTTAACAGGTTTTACCTCTTAGCACTTTACTAATATATTGCTTAGCTAATGGCCAAGGCTCTTCTTCGGGAATATATTGCCGCCAACCAAATTTCAGGTGGCTGTTTTTTTTAATATTTCCCAAATGTAAAGGCTCATCAATAATTGTAGATTTTGGGATACAGTTTAGCGTTTCTGCCAACCAAGTACTTCCACCTCTTGGATCACAAAATAGGGAGATTGCAGACTGAGGAGCAAAATTTTTTGTGTTTGCGGCGATACGGTAAGGTATATTTTTTATACCATATGCTAGATCATAAAGCATGAGGGGCAGACCATTCAGGTTTAGATAATTGTGGGGTTTGAATTTATTATAGTGGCATAGTGGTCATATAATGCATTTGCATTGATATTTATATTGTAATGCTTCTTCACATGTCTTTTCGCATTTTCTGACCATCTCAGGTAATCAATTTCTTTGAGTTGATAAAAGAACGCTATAGCTTTTGCCAGACCTGAAACGTCTTTCTCAGCAGCCAATAATCCTGTTTCGCCATGTATTACTTCTGATTCAATATCACAATGGCGAGTACTGATTATAGGCATTCCGGTAGCTTGAGCGTCAAGTAATACAATGGGAGCTCCACCCTCACAGTCCCGGTTTTGTGCATAGCAGCTAGGGTGGATAAACACGTGATAATGCTGCATAATATGATGCAATCTTGAAAAGTCCACAGCCTCAAGTATTGAAATTCTATGCTGCAGGTTTCGATCTACTATGTCTTGTTTTATCTGTGTTTTTATCATTCCGTTTTTATCATTCCCCATCAAGGTGAGGTGCATGTTTGGGCATAAATCAAGAGCCATAGCAAAGGCTTGGACTGTCCATATATGTCCCTTTTTTTCAGTAAAATTAGCAATTTGAAGCAATTTTAGCTCATTGGGGGTTTTTGCTCTTTTGAAGTAGGGAATTTGCTCTGTTTGAACACCTAACGGCACAATGGCAATTTTGTGAGGCGGACATCCTTTTCTTTTTAAAATTTCAGCTCCATGCTGCCCTTCGCATATAATTAAGTCGGCAAATTGGAATAGCTTTTTTAAGCGTTGCTTAAAAGCAGGTCGGATAAAATGCAGCATTTCATAGTCCCAGCCGTAAAAAGAAATCACAAAAGGGGTTTTGAGTTGAGCTGGTATATCTCTGTAAAACCAAGCAACATCGGCAAAATGAGCGTGGACAAGCTGAATTTGATGTTTTCGTGCTTGTTGCAAAATGTGGTAGCACGGGTTTCCCGTATTTATCTCCAGCAACTTTAGTAGTCCTTTACTTAATAAATCTTTTGTGTTGGTTCTTTTTAACTTACGCCGCAAAGAGTAAGATAATGCGTGGGGATTTTCAAAAAAGGTGAATTTGGGGTTGTAGAAGTTGTTCTTTAAATACTCTTTGGCAGCGATAAAAATTTGGGTATTAGGTATATTGGAAATAAGGTGGTAGGCCCAGTTTTCGGATTGGGGAAGGTATTGGTTGAAGAGGTGGAGGACTGGGGCATTACTCATGCTTGAATGTATTTGTTTTTTGTCTTTTTATATCTATTAATAGCTTAAGCTGTTGAACAGGAATTAGGTTTATTTTTTTTGCTAAAAATGCATATGTGAAAAGAAAAAGAAATATTATGTAAAAAAGTCTCGCTGTGTAACTTAAATCATAAAATATATAAAGATCCAAAAGGTGTACACTCAATCCGCAAATAATGCAAAGTGCTAAGTATGGAAAAACATGCTTTAATACTCTGCCTGCGTGTAAGTCAATTAGCTGTGTGGCCAGGTGCAACTGGAAATATCCAAATATAAGACTATTCAGAGCAACACATAAAGCGGTTGCTACTACCCCAAATTGTACACAGGCATAAAGGGAGGTAAAAAGGACTAGCTTGGTGACAATGCTAAATTTAAGTACAATATCAGGTCTTTTTTGTGATAAAAACAGACTGCCTGTTATAGCAACGAAAGATTGGAAAATACCGACAATACTGAAAATTCGAATGACATCAATCATTAATATCCATTCTGATCCAAAAAAAAGCATGACGAGAACTTCCGATAATAAAAGCAATAAAACCATAAGAGGAAAAGATATAAAGACGATTAATTCGGTTGCCTGTATATACATTTTTCTTATCAAATCATGCTCTTTTTGAATCATTGAAAAAGTGGGAAACAAAACTTGAGAGACAACGGAGCTGATGTTTGACAAAGGAAGTAACAGGAACGAGTAAGATTTGCTGTATATCCCTAAATCTTTACTTCCCAAAAATTTCCCTATCAGCAAATTGTCAAAATTTCTGGCCCAATAGTTTAAGGCAACGTTTCCTGAAAGGTTAAAACTGAAAGAATAAAGGTCACGAATAGTATCAATGTTAAAAATAAAAGATGGTCGCCAGTTTGTGAATAGCCAAGAGCAAACAGTGTTTAAGAATGTATAAGAAAGGAATTGATATACCAAGGCAAGTGTGCCATATTCCATTCGTGCTAAGATAATAGCTAAGATTCCGGAAATAATCAAAGCAAAAAAATTACATATAAATATTTGCTTGAATTTCAATTTTTTAGTCAATATTGCAAAGTGAAATATTGAAGAGGCAAGTAAGATTGTGTTAATGGAAAGAATTCTTGTAATATCTTCAATATGTATATAGGTATAAAATTCAGATATTAAGGGGGAAAGGTGATATATTGAAAAGGATAGTGCAATCGAAAAAGCCATAACTACCCAGAAAGCTGAAGATAAATGCTCGTCAGATACTTTTTTTAGCTGAATTATTGCGCTGTCAAGACCTAAAGAAACAAGAGCATTAGTAAATCCTATAAACACCATAGCTGCTCCTAATTCACCATATTCCTCTGGCTTAATATATTGCACCAATATTATAGTAATAATAGTACTGAGTAGTACTTTGACTACCCGATTAATTATATTCCAGGATAAGCCAGTATAGCTTTTTTCAACAATTGCCGAAAAGTCATTAATTTGCATTAATAGCCAAAGATGTGGTTTATGTCTGTAGTGAATTCAAAAAACAATTTTTGATCATCTTCTGACCAGTCTTCGAAAGGAGGGACAAGAAATTTTTTTGTGCGATTTATTTTAACTTTCATAGCTGCTTTCAATTCCTTGTCATTGGCCAAACATTTAGTTCCTATAAAAGAAAAAATGCTTTTCAAGCAAGAAAAATCATCACCTGCATTAAAGATGTCTTCAAATCGTACACTTAATATATTCTCATCTTGTGCTTCTTCTTCAAGAATATATTTGTTTAAATAATTCCAGGACCACGCTCCTTTACCGATTAAACTTAACTCGCGCCATCTGTTGGTGTCTAACTCGACTCCTACATCCATCGGCACAAATGGCCAATATTGCTTTAATGCATATTTTTGTACTATGTGCCCGTTTAAATTTACGGTTCTACTACAAAAAGACCTGACTACATCTTTCCCATCACGGATCACATGAATGATTTTATATTTTGAAAAATTAGACCTAATCACGGGCAGCAGGTAAGTTAAGTTGCCATCAGACTCTACAAAGGTGTTTTTGCCCAATATGTACAAATTGCGAAGTATGGCAACCCGCTGTCTGGTAATTTGTTTTGAAGCAATTTGCTTGTTGATTTCTCCTTTATGGTATTTTATGGCTAAGTTTTTTGTGCGGATTCCAAAGGGTTCATGTAGAGAGTAGCAGTCAGATGTGTGTCTGTTTATTAAAGAGGATAAAAAACGAGTTCCCGTTCTTCCTGTTGAAATTATAGCAACATAAAGCACATCGTCCCATTTCTTTTTTTTTAATGGCAAAACGCTAAGGAGCTTTAATGTTTCTTTAATATTTATAATATTCATGCTTTAGTTTTCCTTGCAACTACTAAATACATCCAAGTCCATTGCTCAGTTTTATCTAGTTTATCCATGAAATAAACAACTACTTGGATGATCAGACTTACAATAGCGACTATCCTGAACCACTTTAATGGCCCTCTATTTATTCTGTAAATATTGTATACCAGTAATTGACCAAATGTAACCCAAAACCCTGACAAAGCTTGTAGCTCTGTGATTTCAAATCCAACTTTTTGGAATAGATATTCAATACCGTATTTGCTATATCGATAAAAGTCACGGGGCGCTTCATGTATATGCCAAATAAATGGAATAGAATAAATCGCGTACCCTTCTGGTTTCAATATTCGCCAGCTCTCGCGCAAAGCAGCTTCTGGTTCTTCTAAGTGTTCTAGAACAGCGCTGCAAAGTACACAATCAAACCAATCTTTTTCTACCGGGATATTATAGGCCGAAGCAAGTATATCAATCTTTTCAAGGTTGTGTAAGCTCTCCGGATGATCTACCCCCCAGTATTTACTAATGAAAGGAGCCAAAACAGGCTCATAATATTTTTCCCCACAACCAATATCCACTAACTCTCCCTTGAGATATTTGGGAGCCATCTTTAGTAAATTTTTCTGAAAAATATATTGGACTAAAATGTTTTTTGCGTTAGCATTTACAATACCAAACATTTCATGTTTTTTTTACTTTGGCTGGAATTCCATAAGCATGGGAGTATGGAGGTATATCATTAATTACAACGGCGCCAGCTCCGATTACCGAGTTATTCCCTATGCTTACCCCAGGGCTAACTACAACATTGGAGAAAAGTGTAACATCATCTCCTATAGTAACTGAATCAAACGAGTGCTTTCTTTTTTTGCCCTTTGCAACCACTGTTCTGCTTGAGAAGATACTACACCCTGGGCCACAGTCAAAATTTTTACCTATATGCACCCCCCCCGGGCCACATGCATAAATGACCACATTTGGAGAAATACAACTTCCGGCACCAATAGTTAAAGATCCTTGATTTTGGCACCAACTCATTCCTCCCAGATGTATAACCGAATTCGATTGTATCAATACTTTACCATTAACGTGTAAATTGCTTAGAGGGCCTTTGATCGTCACATTGTTCTCAAGCACAAGCTTAGGGAAACGAGCAATCAACTCTTTTTGGAGTTTATATTCTTTGTATAATTTGTGCAAAAATGTTGTAATAGTCTTCAGCATACTCGAATTGACTTACCTAGCTTTTTGATAAGGGCAATAGATGGTTTTTGGAATGTAAAAATATTTGCTTGACTTTTAACGGTTCCAAACCCTTTTTTAAATTTCACTACACCTTCATGCCCTCCGCTAGGGTTAAAATCAAAATATTTAAATCCTCGCACTTTTGCATCATTGATTACATGCCTTACGAGAAAAGGAACGGCAGACAATTTAAAGGCCGTCTGTGTACTAGCACCATGCCAATAAACTGCATGCCGGTTATGGTAAAAACAAAGATACCCAGATACTATGTCTTCCTTACATTGTACAAGCCAAAGCCTACACTTTTGATTAGCCAAACGGTGAATGTTTTCAAACAACAGCCAGGTGTAGTTGCTTGTTGCCGAGCTACCCCAACGGAGTAAGCTTTGCTGATAAATGTTGAAGTACGCCATCCAATCTTCTTTGCTTTGGGCTAGTTTAACGATTAATCTTTGTGCATGGCTTTTTTTCAAATTCCTTTGAATATTTTTTGACCATGCTCCTGTAACATCACCATTCAATTCTGATAATAATATTAATTGGGTGAAATCATTTTTACAGTTAGCACCAAGATGGACAGGAGCAAGGGGGTTATCTCTTACCACAACACAAGACAATTTGTTGATATGCTTTCTAATAGCATCTATAGCTCGTTGGTTTAGCTTGTTATTAGACAAAACACTACCGTAAGTTCCGGCCGGAGAAGATTGATACGATCGATATAATCCTTTCATTTTATACTTCCAGGCAAAAGGCAAAAGTGCTTTTGAACCATTATTGAAGTGAAAAATCAATGCTTCATACCTCAAGCCTGCATAATCCTCCCAAACCTGATACCAGTCAGGAGTATGAAAAAAAGTAGCGGTTGGGCAAGCGTTTACAAAATCCCACCACTCCTGAATTGTTGCTTGTCGTACTTTCATACCAAATGATAAAAGCTGGTGAGACCGGATAAAATTTTATCCGCCTTTTTGAGGTCATAATACAGTGGAAGCCTTAATATTTTTTCACTCTCAGAAATTGTAAACTCCTCTTTACCGTGAAACCTTCCGTATCGCTGCCCTGCGGTGGATGTATGCAGAGGCACATAATGAAATGCCGAGGATATACCCTGCTGCAATAAGTACTCCATCAATGCTTTTCTTACTTTTGGGCTATCCGTCTTTATATAAAAAATGTGGGCATTGTGTTGCGTTTTATTGGTTTTGATAGGGATGCCAAGATTTTCAGCTACCAAGGTTTCGAAATAATTGACCCAGCACAGCATCCGATTTTCATTGACTTTTTCAAGAGACATTAGCTGCGCATGTAAAAACGCTGCACTAACTTCACTCATCAAGTAGCTGGACCCCAAATCCACCCAACTATATTTGTCAACTTTGCCAGTAAAAAAAGCCCGTCGATTTGTTCCCTTTTCTCTGATGATTTCTGCCCGATCTACTAGCTTTGGGTCATTAATGAACAGCGCTCCACCCTCGCCGCAATGAATATTCTTGCTTGCATGAAAACTCAAAGTGCCCAAATGGCCAATACTGCCTAAATGCCGATCTTTATAATAGGCCCCTATACAATGGGCAGCATCTTCTATCACCCAAAGGTTATGCTTTTGAGCCAATTGCATGATGGTATCCATTTCGCAAGCTACCCCGCCATAATGCATAGCTACGATGGCTCGGGTACGGGAAGTGATGGCTGCCTCAATGAGCGTTTCGTTGATGTTCATAGTATCTGGGCGGATATCTACAAAGACAATGCTGGCTCCACGCAGCACAAAAGCATTGGCAGCTGATACAAAATTGAAAGAAGACATGATTACCTCATCTCCTGGTTCAATATTGCAGAGCAACGCACACATCTCCAAAGCATGGGTACAAGAAGAAGTCAACAATGTTTTTTCGGACCCCGTTATGCGTTCCAGCTCGTTTTCTACACATTTGGTATAATATCCGTCTCCAGCAAAAGTGCCACGTGTTATAGCATCTGCTATAAACTCCGGCTCTTGGCCATTGATGTAAGGCTTATTAAAAGGAATGGTGGCCATCAAATAATTCGGTTTGATGCGATGGCTCAAAGGTAGAGGGATTTACGCGATATTTAAACAGGCAATTGTAAAAGATTCAATATCAGCGCAGAATAACCATTTTACCAAACTTGTTGCGAAAGAATTTATCTGCCCCGCTGTTGAACAAATCAAAATCCTTTCCGTCACGATCCTTTGCAACGATTCGGTAAAGATAAACGCCATTGGCCAGGCGGTGGCCGTATTCGTCCGTACCATCCCACCGAAAAGCAGTTCTATGGATACCAATCTTTAAAGGACCAAGCTCGTTTTGGGTGATTTCTCTCACGATTTTACCACTAACCGTTAGAATCTGAATTTTAAAATATTCAGGCGGCTCATCGCCGGTCAGGGTATAAACAAACTGCGTGGAAGTAGAAAACGGATTGGGATAATTAAAAATGTTGGATAAACTCTTTTTGTTAATCACCTCAAAAGAGACTTTATAATCCAAGTCTCCTGATTGATTACCGGTAGCATCTTCTGCCTGAACCAATAGTTGGTAGGCTCCATCCACATCCAATGTTGGACGGAACTCTACGGTAGCTCTGTTTTTTGAATCGGTGGAAGGGAAAAAAAGTAGTTCCTGATTGTCAAAATTTATGCGACGTGTGCTACCATCGGGCTGTTCCAAATAGATTCTAAATAAAGCAGTATCAGAGAGTGGAAGATAAGGGTTCTCATCTTTTAGACTAATCAAAATATCCGGTTTTGGAGAAACAATATCACCATCCAGAATGTGAATACCGTCAAATGTTACATCCAACAAAGGATTTTTCAAATCTTCTTCCACAAAAAATTGGCCTATAGCAAAGTTGTTGAAATGATGTAGTTCTGCCTGATCTTCATCGGGATTCACTTCCATAAAAAAGCGCTGAATACCACTCATTGCGGAAGTGTTCGTTTGGTACCGTACAGACAGAGTATCTCCTTGAGGTAAGGGAGCAATCCTGCTGTACTGGACTGCCTCCTGATTATCCGAAGCGATAGTAGTAAACTTGACGAGCATGCTATCCATATCGTAATGGCTAATATTCTCAATCACCGTTTCAAACTTAAAAGTTTCTCCTTGCTGCAAACTGTCACTTTGAAAAGTCAATAACTTTACCGGGTTTACAGCTGATTCCGGGAGGCTTTTATAAAGAACGCGCCAATACTCTAATTGAATGGGGGTACGCAATTCTGCATCTTTAAGGTTTAATTCAAATCGGAGAAACGGGTAGTCTGTTGCTGAGATGTCTGATAGGTCTATAGAAGCATTTGTTAATTTTTCTTTTAGTAAATCCTCCTGATTATTTGCACCTATTCCAAAAACTGATAAAAATATGGAGTCTGCTGTTGGAGCATCTATGTTGTTGTACTGCCATTCTGAGCTTTCCCATTCAAAAGCAGGGCCTATTATCGTAGATTCGATACTACCTCCATCTCTCAAAATAGGTATAAATACTTCTGTATTTATCGTTTCATTTTTATTATCAGCTATTGTCTCCCCAAATACATTATTTTTCCCTTTTTGATACACAAAAGAATACGGAACTGATCCCTTGTTTTCTAATTGTCTAACCAACTGAGCACCCTCTGCTTCCAATATTTGAAAAATGTTTGTACCATATGTTAAACTATCAGCAGCCCACTGTTCCGGAGTATAATCTTGATCAAAATCTTTTAACACGGTGAATAAAAAAACATAATTATTATTTGGCACTATGGTTATCAAAAAATCCATCACCTGTTTTCGTTGCTCTTGTGTAGTAGTTGGAAATGCAAAGACTCGCGTTGTCCCTGAGTTAACACTTCCATATAAACCTCCCGATGGATTGACCCAACCTGAACCCGAAATCGAATCGCCAACGACTATTGCTATACCTGAGTTTAGCCATAGCCATGGACGAACAGATGCTGCCGCATGTCCTAGGTTGTAAATATAGGCTGGCGAGGAATTAGGTTCGTTGACTTTGTTAATTATTTGAATAAAAAAACCATTTACCCAAAACTTAAAATTCCGGCTCACCGAATCGATCTCCAAGCCTTCAAACTCGTTGTCCAGATATTGGAAATAATGCGATTGGTTCCACCCTTCCGAGCTATTGGGCAGATATACAAAAGAACTCGATTCCCACAGATAGCCAACTTCCGCCGAAGTGCTATCGGGACTGATACGCCAGTAATAAACAGTCTCTTCCTCCATCGGCACATTGGGCTGCCATTCGATCACACCGCCAAGTTGGGTGATTTCTGTTTGCTTTTTGAAGAGGCTGTTGAAGAGTTCCGTTGTGTCCAGCTGGATGATGTACTTGCGCTCCGGGGCCAGAGCATTGCCGGTAGATGCTTTTAGGGTAACATCCTGGGCATTTACAATACCGAAGTTTTGCGGGAAGATCGGCGTCACGCTATTGTCAGCTATGTAAAGGTCTTTTCCCAGACTGCCCAGATTGCTGCGCAGCTCATTGTTGAGCTCGGCATCGGGTGCGGGAAGTTCGTCCACTTTGTTTTCCGTATCAATGGACACAAAGAAAGTATTAAGGCCTACGGCTTGTTTGCCAAAGGAGGGCATCCGAAATTGCTGGACACTTTTGAATGCCGGCGTGCCTGTCTTTTGTACTATCATCGTCTGTTGTTGGCCGCTGGGCAAGCGTTGCTCGATCTTGATAGTAATCGAATCCACCACATGCTGTCCAATATTTACCACATCAAATACGATGTCAAAACTATCCAGTTGGGCCGTTACCACACTGGGCTCAAAGCGCACGCTACTCGCATCCACCACATAATCCGGTCCGGGATGCGGGTTGAGGTGCAGCGAAGGATCGCCATGAATGGTAAATTGTTGAAGCAGTTCCTTCAACCCTGCTGAATTGGTGGCCAGGCGAGCAAGCGCTTCTTTGTGAATATCTCCCAAAGAGAAGCCGTAGAGCTCCCCACCCAATAGCTTATAATAAGTGAGCATAAAACTGCGTAAAGCACTCGGAAAGCCCAGGCTGGTGGAGGCACCAAAACCAATAGCTCCTTTGTCTTCATTGAAGGTGAAGCGTTCGCTGATGCCCTGGAAGCTGGTATGTATGTTGCCGATGAAGCATCCCAACGAAAACATTAAGGGATATTTGCCTTTGTTTTCATAGTTGTCGGGGTTATCGATGTTGAAATCAAAAGCATTAACACCACTGTGACCAAAAAAGGTGATCATGGATACGCCATCATTGATCCGGTCAAATATGCGCTCGCTGGTGGAAATCTGTACCGGGTCGGAACTGGTTTTGTAAAAAGCCGACACTTTTCCTCCAAAGCGGTTGTTTTCAATTTCTGCTTCCATCTGCTCGAGGTAGTTTCTGATCAAGGCCTGCTCACTAGGACCTCCGCCACCCAAGTGAATCAAGTTTTTCATCCACCATTTGTCTCCAATCGTTTGGGGTAAATTTGCATTTGCTTCAAATTCCTTCACCTTGCGAAGGTACAAATCTACTTCCCGTGCGCTATTGGTTGCAATCCGGCCAATAGGAATTCTGGGTGTCGGTATTTGTGTTTCGCCCATCAGCATCACATCACTTCCGGGCTTGCCGTAGGTGGGAATCAATAGCGGGAGGTGATCCGGATTGTTGAGATCAGCAGAGCGACGAACCTGATCGTATGTACGCCCTTTGCCGATGAGAAATACATATCGCGGGTTTTGCCAATTGGTATGGATGTAGTGGCCAAAATTGCGGATGGCCAAAGGATGGCGGTTGATGCCATATGCAAATTGATCGTATAGCTGCTGTATCTCCACAATACTGGTGGTGTACCCCCCACCCTGCTGGCTGTTGCGATACGTGGCGTATTGTTGGACAAAATTTTGCCCTTGCCCATCGTTCATCAGTTTTTGGTGGCTGATGATAATAAACTCGGCATCCTGCTGGCTGTAGTCAATAAATGAAACAGCTTTCGGAGTACCGGCTCCTATAGCGCCACCATTATTATTTACCAAAATCAGTTGTCGGTTCTGGCTGGAGGGCGGCAAAGCAACCCGCACTACACCACCTTCCAACTTGCCTACGATGCGCAGCCCATTGGTAATATCATACAAAACGGGATCGGCTCCTCCGGCATCAAAGTTCTCGATTTCCAGATAACGCACTCCCCCACTCTGCTCTATTTCAAAAATAAATTGTTGTGTGTTGTCAAAATTAAATGCTCGTGGATATAACAAGCTAACCTCCGCTAATGCAATCCGGTCAGTATTGTCTGTAAGTGCATCAACCCGGACTTCGGCACCTCCTGCAATATCGGATGTGCTGACGTCAAAAGTGTAATCCTTGACCTGGTATCCGCTGTAGGTCTCCGAAATGAGTTGGGTGCCATTTAGATTGACGGTTGTTTCATGTAGGCCATTGTCAGATGCAAAGCGAACTAACAGCTGGCTTTGGGCAACTGTAGTTTGTGCTTGTGATGCTTCGATGTTGGCGGTCTGGCTATTGGCAAAACCGCTTGAAAATCCTTCCGCCACATCAAAATAGGAATATGCCCCGCCATCGCTGTTGATCGTGCGCTTTACATGGCCGGGATCATTGGCGGAGGCTTCGGTAAATAGCTGACTGGATTTGTATATAAAGTACGATTCTTTGGCAGGCAATCCACTGAGGTTGTTGTTGGTAACGGCATAGCGTGCTGCTGACGGAGTATCGGACCACGTCAAAAAGTAAGCAGAGGTGTCGGTAAAAAGGCTGTAATTGGGGTTGAGCATTTCAGCATCCGGGTTTTGGAACAAATGCCTGTCCAGCTTGCTCCTGTTCTTTTCCCCATAAAATTCGATATAGCCATTGCTTCCCAAGGTATTGGCGGTGGTTGTATAAATAGGAATCTCCTGGCCCATGTAAAAAAGCTGCAATTGATCTCCACGAATTGAGCTGACCGGCACTCCAGCACTGAGCAACTGCTGCTGCGATATTCTAAATATTCCATCTTCCGCCACAGGAATCTTGTAATAGGATTGGCTGTGGTCGATCCACTCGTTGCCATATTTGCCATCCGGCATTTGGCCTGTGACAGAATATAGTGTGCAAACAGCAAGTATGAAAAGTAGGGAAAAACGTGTCATGGACAATGGGTATTTATGGTCTTTTGATTGTGCACTGAACGCACTGCCGACAGCCTGAATAGGCAGATGGGTCGTGATTGTGTTTGTGCATCAGCGTTTGTTTGAGCTTCGTAATATCCTATATATGATTCAAAAGTATAAATTATCAAAAACTAAACCGAAAAACTGTCGGGAATAGTATAAAACCGCAGCTTGTGCAGCTTAGAAAGCTTCAATAATTCGGGAGGGCACTTGAAGGCAAGGCTGCGCTACTTGTCAGAAGGCCAAAGGCTTAGATGGTCAAACAAGAGAAAGGCTGTATGTCTGCAAATGGCCCGGCTCTTCCCGCAGTGATTGGATATTGGCAACGCCCGACTGACACTCCGCTTACCTAATCCTTTGAAGTCCCAAAATCTGAACGTCTCAAGGTAGTTTGTTCACGAAATAAATTGTTACTTATCCAAAATTTTCTTAAAAGAAAAAATTAAATAAGTAAAACATTCTCCCCCACTTCGTGCATCCAAAAAATCAGACTTCCCCCTGTTTCAGCAGCAAGGCTTCGTTTTGAACATCGCCTGATCACTTTCTAAGACTGTGACGACCTTCTTGTCTTCCAGCCAATGGAAATTCAATTTGAGCTCAATTTTTTATTTTAGCCATTTAATCTTTTATTCCTTTTATCAATTAATTGTATTAACAATTAATTGATAATATACAGAATCCCAAAAGCTTTTGGGACTGCACAAATGTAACCGCTTCGCTTTCGCAAGAGTTTAATTAATCATTTCCTTGGGTGAGTTTATGATTAAGAGCGTGCTTGAAAATTGCTTTTGGAAGCAGTAGTAGTAAAATTTAATTTTGGGCGAAGCCTTTTTTTGAGGCATAGCCAACGCTATGGCGATGAAAAATAATGAAGTACAGAATTAAATTTTGCACTAATGCACCGAAGGGTAAATTCCAAACACGCTCTCAATAAGCTCTTGCTCGTTTCATCTTGTGAAAACACCCTAGCCCAACCCCCATCAAAGGACTTAATGCGCTTTTGTTGTTTAAACATTTAATTGGTTAAATAATTAAATGTTTAAACCTTTGAAGTCCTCTGTTCGTACACTATATTTGCTTCGAACCACTTAAATCCAATCGAGTATGCCACTTATCATTACCATCGCCCATCAAAAAGGCGGAGTGGGTAAATCTACCATCGCAGCCAATCTAGCCAGTTATTACAGCCAAAATCAGCTCAATACCGCTATCGTGGATGCTGATGTACAGGGCTCCCTTGCTCAGCTGGTACAGACGTACGGCCACGAAAGTGTGTACAAATCTATTCGCCTCATCCCCCGCTCAACCTTTAACCATTTTGATGAATTGATCCAAAAAACCGAAGATGTGCTCATCATCGATACCCCCCCTTATTTATCTACCAACCTCAATGACATCTTCCTCATCTCCGATTATGTACTCATCCCTACCAAAACCGGCGTGTTCGATATGCTGGCAATAGAAGGAACACTTGAACTGGTTCAGGCAGTCCGCAAGGTAAAACCAACGCTAAAAATTGGGGTGGTCATCAATATGACTACAGCATCTGAAAGCTTTCGAAAAGATATTCGTGAACACCTGAAAAGCAAGGAGGTGGATGTACTGGATGCAGAAGTCTTCAAACGAGTTGAGTTTCAAAGAAGCTTCCTCACGGGTAGCATTTTTGACAGCACGGATAAAAAAGCTCAAGACGAAATAATAGCCCTGGGAGACGAAATCCTTGAAAAATTGCAAAATGTTTAATAGTTTTATCCTTTAAACATTTAAATAATTAATTGGCTAAATAATAAAACATGGCAAATAAAAACCTCAAATCAAAACTTGGCGCAATCAACAAGCTAAAGCAACAAACAAGACCTACCACTACTCCCGTAGTTATTCAGGAAGCCAAACCCCGCAAAAAAGTAGGCCGGCCTACCTGGAGGAAGGAGGGTGTGCAGTATGCCAAGGTCTATACCCATATCCCTGAAGAGTATAAAGACCTCATCAAAGTATCACTCGTCACCAAGTTCAAAGGTGTGTACAGCACCCAGGATGAAATACTCAACCAAGCCCTCCGGGAGTTTCTACTGAAGTATGAGATCATTGAATAATTGCCTCGCTCAACTGTTTTAAAGCGCTCTGAGCCACTTTTTCGACAAAACACATAGAGCAAGTGGGTTCCATACAAAAAGCGCTCTATATACAACTTTATCTGCCAGACAAACATTAGGCAACCAGTTGTTTAAACGTTTAATTGGCTAATCTTTGGTGTTTTGAGATTTTCCTTTCCCCCCAACCAGACTTTATTACACTTCAAGACTTCGCGATTTGAAGTGTACTTTGAAGAAAAACACCCGATAGATCCCGAGCTAAACCCCAAGGTGGTTGAGCGAACTATCTAAAGTAGCAGCAGGAACTCTGGGCTAGTCCCCCGAAACAACTTATCGACAAACCCACAACCGTCTTAGCCACCTATTCAGCCAGGCATTCCGCCTTACAGCATTTCCCTTAAATCAGCATTTAAATGGTTAAACGTTTAATTGTTTAATCATTTTAATGTTTAATTACTTAATTACTTAAAAAGAGAGGGGATGTGCGGAATAGGGGAGAGATTTTAAACAAATTCAATAAGGATGCATACAAAGGAATTTAAAGGTTAAATGTGAAACAACAATAGAGGAATAGAAGAGATAGGATGTATTTACTAGGAAGTCGAGGATTAGTTCCGAAAGTAGTTTTTCTTTTTCCTTTTTTTCTTTTTTGTTTTTAGGATCGACATAAATTACTGATTTACAGAGACTTAGGAGGAGCAAAGTCGAGAGATAATTCCGTAAAGTCGAGAAATAGTTTCGCTAGAGCGAGAAATAGTTCTGCAAAGTCGAGTAAATCTGCGAGAATGTCGAGAGTTTGTTCAATTTATGCTATCCTTCTCCGGGCTCTCTTTTATCTACTCTAAGCAAAGGAAATGCTGTAAAAGTAAGCAAGAACAGGTAGAAAAGTCGAGAAATAGTTCTAAATGCTCCTTAGCAAGGTCTTCCAAAGTCGAGAAATAGTTCAAATCGGAAAGAAAGCCAATTTTTTTAAATGTCGAGAGATAGTTCCCTGTACGAAGTGTGGCTTCTCCTTACCAAAGGGGTGGAATAAAAAAAGGGGAAAGTCGAGAAATAGTTCCGAATGTCGAGCGATAGTTCCTCTTTTTTGCAATTTCTTCCTCTTTGTGTGTAAAAAAGTCGAGTGATAATTTGATTGTTTTCGACATGGCTGTATCTATGCACCGAACAATCCTTTTCGCATCATGAAAGTGGCAGAAAAATATTCAAACAGTGGACAGCAGGTTGTCGTCAAATCGAACCGGCTAATCGAAACCGGTTACAAGCTCGGCAAACGCGAGCAGTACTTTGTACTCTACTTAATCAGCCGACTGGACAGCATGCGCCAAAATGATTTTCGGCACTACGAGATGTCGTTCAACGAAATTAAGCGTATTCTCAACTACGACGGCGTAAAACGCCTGGCCAATCGCGATGCCGTTTTCGAAATTATGAATAATCTCAACCGTACGCCCATCTATTGGGAAAAATCGGACGAGAATGGCGAACTGGAGGAAAAAGGCCAGATGACCTGGATCAGCTCTCTCAAATTCAAAGTCAAGTCTGATACATTTACATTTAATTTCGATGCCAATTTAAAGCCCTTTCTTCTTCAACTGGAAGAGTATTTCACGAAATATGCTCTGCACAACATCAAAAATTTCAGTAAGAGTCATTCCATCAGAATGTACGAAATTCTCAAAGTTTACGAGCGCCAACGCAAAGTAGAGATGTCATTGGACCGGCTCAAATTCTACCTCGGCATCGGAAATAAATACGAAAAATTTTATGAGCTGAAGCGCTGGGTTTTGGAGCCCACAAAGGAAGAACTGCGCGTATTCACCGACATCCGTTTTGAATACCGCGTTGCCAAAAAACAGCGCAAAACGGTGCTCAGCGTAGAGTTTTTTATCTATCCAAACATTCCCAATCAGCAACAAATCGAAGCAGGGGAGGAGGCCGATGTAGAGGAGCTCTATCGTATGGTGAACAGTTGGGGTACCACCCGCCGGACGATAAAAAAATACCTCGGCAAATACCCCAAAGACTACATCGTGCAGCGGATCGATTATGTAAAAAAGCAACTTGCCACCAAGCAGCGGCGTGGAGAGAGCATTGACAATATCGGCGGCTATCTGCACAGCATTATCGACCAGCTGGAGCTGTTTGCCCGGCGCGATGCGGAACAAAAATCAAAGGCGGCCAAACGGGAAGCCCGCGAAAAAACCGAACAACAGCGGCAGTTGCTTGAAGCACAGCTCAAGAAGCTGCGCGCCGAGCAATATCGGGAAGAGAGCCAAACCATTGAGCAGCTTTTCAAAGACAATCCACGCATCCAAAAAACGATGATTAAGGATGTGAAAATGAACAAGTACCGCTATTTCAATGAAGAATGGAGCGATTTACAGAATTACAAAAAATCGAAGCCTTTTCGGGCAGCAGTACACAACCAGATCATGAAAGCATACCCCAATGAGTTTGAACCTATTCGCAAAAAATACCTCCGGCAAATAGAACGGCTCAAGAAAAGCCTGGCCGGACTTTAACCAGCATCCAAACGGCTCAACATGTTCACACCACCCGCTGATCAGAAGCTTTTAGCCATGCTGCAGGAGGACAGCGAGCAGGCGATCGATCTGATATTTCGCAAATATTATGGGTACTTGTGCCGCAGCGTGTATCGCATCCTGCCCGATCAGCGCCTGGTAGAAGATATGGCACAGGAGGTATTTTATGAGCTTTGGAGAAAGCGCGATCGACTACACATCAACACATCCCTGCAAGCCTATCTCAAGCGTTCAGCCATCAACAAGGCCCTCAATTATCTGCGCGATACCAAAGTGAAGTTTGAAGACGAGGAGCGGGCACCCGTACAGAAAAGCCAAAGCAGCAATGCACAGGAGCAAATGGAAACGGCCGAGCTCAAAGCCCTCATCCACAGCGCCATCGAAGATTTGCCAGAACGTTGCCGGATCATCTTTAGCCTCAGCCGCTATGAAAATATGAGCTACCAGGAAATTGCCGAACAGCTCAATATTTCTCCCAAAACTGTTGAAAATCAGATATCCAGAGCCCTCCGGCAGCTTCGGCAGGCCATCCGGCCCTACATAAACCGGAGTATATTGCTAATAGGCGTCATTTTTACAATCTTTTTTTAACAAAGGCTAGGGGAGAAACGTACTTTTAGTGTCATCTAAATGTCATCAAATGAAATGAGAAGTAGTTTTAAGTATCGATGAAGGAATCAAAGTATATTAACCTTATTCACAAAAAACTCAACGGCAGGCTATCGGCCACCGAAGAGCAGGAATTGCACGCCTGGCAGACGGCATCGGCTGAAAACAGCGCAATTGTAGAGCTGACCGAACAGGCCTGGGAGTTGAGCAGTGATTTTGAACCCGATTTCCAGCCCGACCTGGGTGCCGGTCTGAAACGCCTGAAAGCTCGAATGGCAGCAACGCCACAAACGGTAGTACCTATTCGCCAAAGTCGCCGCTCCTGGATACGCATTGCAGCAGCAGCGGCAATCGCCCTCTTTACCATTGCCTGGATTTGGCAAAGCCAGACTGATCCCGCTGCCAAAATGCTGACGCACAATACCTCAGAGACGAACCAGCAAAAACTCGACTTGCAGGATGGCAGCTTTGTACATATCAACTACAGCAGCCAACTCAATCTGCCGGAAACCTTTGGCAGGAGTGAGCGGAAGGTCGCCTTGCAGGGAGAAGCCTATTTTGATATTGCCAAAGATGCGCGTCGCCCCTTCATCATTGAGCTTGTTGAGGGCAGGGTAGTGGTATTGGGGACATCCTTCAACATCAGGAGCTACCCCGGGGAGGAGGGGATGGAAATAGTAGTGCGTAGCGGAAAGGTGCGCTTTGAGTATGCAGCCAGCAGCCAGCAAATTGAACTCTTGCCCGGCGACCGTTTTACCTTCAACCGAACCACCAGGCGCTACAAAAAGTTGAGAGACGAAGATTTGAACAGCCTGGCCTGGAGTAGCAGAGCGCTCAATTTTCGCAAGGCTGCGCTATCTGAAGTGTTACAACAGGTAGGTCGATGTTACAACATCCAATTACAACTGACCAATCCCGCCGCTGCCAAATGTGGCTACACAGCTTCCTTCAAGGAAGCACCGGCCGATGAAGTGGTGGCCAGTATAGCTGCCAGTCTTAACATGCACATCAAAAAGATTAGCGATAAATCAATCCAACTGACAGGGGGAGGCTGCAAGTAAATCATTGGTAGTTGGACCGGAAGTACCTCCCCGGCAAAAGCCTTATGTTTTCAACAGCATAGGGTTTTTGTTTTAGTGGTATATAGCACAGGTGATTACACTGCTGTTGTTTTTGGGCAGGAGGGTCAAAAAAATATTGTACGATGTTTGATACACCTTAAGCATGAACAACATCTATAAGCTACTGATTCTCACTGTTTTAATAAACGCCGTTGCTTCGCATACGCTTCCCGCCCAGCGCGTGATTGGCGGATCACCCACCCCGGCGGGAGCTTACCCCTGGATAGCCGGCTTGGCCGATGGCGGGCTAAACAACCTGCAGGATGCCTTCCTCCAATGCGGAGCTACGCTGATACATCCGGAATGGGTAGTCACTGCTGCCCATTGCCTCGACGGACTCAGTCCCGCCCAGCTTGCCGGGCTGGAAGTATTCCTGGGAGTGGAAGATTTGAGTGCCCCTTCAGCAGGCTTTGAAAGGATTGGTGTGAATCAAATTACCCGACATCCATCCTATGTGCCGGGCGAGTTTAACCATGATATTGCCCTTTTACAGCTTGCCTTTGCCTCCAGTCAATCTTTCGTGCGGCTCCCGGCGCAGGCCGATGAGTCGTTTAGTAAGCCCGCTGCTCCCTGCCGTGTGCTGGGCTGGGGCATTACCGACATCAATTACACTACTACCAGTCAGTTGCAGCAAGCCGACATAGAAGTGATCGATCGCAATATTTGTAACAATCCCAATAGCTACAATGGTCAGGTGAGTACCAATATGCTTTGCGCAGGCTATCGATCGGGTGGTCCAATGGCCGGCGCGGCGATTGGCGATAGTGGCGGGCCCCTCATCGCTGATGATGCAGGCGAGTGGGTGCAGATCGGTATTGTGAGCTGGGGGCAGGAAGATTGGACCAGCCTGCAATTTCCGGGTGTTTATGTGAAGCTGAATCGCTATCGAAACTGGATTGATCAGACGTTGGGAACAACTTCCACTCGGGAAGCAAAACAGGACATTGGGAATAAATTTGATGTGTACATGATTGAAAATCAGCTGGTTATACTTGCTTTAGAACCAGTCACATCTACAACAATGCTGGAAGTTTACGAGCTGTCGGGAAGGCGCTTGTGGTATTACCGATGGGAGAAGGCTTGGCAGGGAAGGCAAATAATGGACCTCCCACAAACCTCCACAAGCTTGTTGCTTATCCGCCTGCGAACAGACCGGCAAAGCTATACTAAACGTTTGGTCAATGTTCGCTAAAGCTAGTTATTCGTCCTATGTCTTTTTCTTGTCCTCCGGCTTTTTGAGGGCTCTACGCTTGCCGGACTTGATGGGGTCAAGGCTGGCAGAGCTGATGAGAATGCTCATTTGGTCGATGGCCGTTTTATTGAGTATTTCCAGGCGTTGAGCCTCATCGCAATCCCACTCCATGAGTTTGGCATTGAGGCTTTGCAAATTGGAAAGCACCAACAGCTGTTCAGCAGTGGCGTGATCGCGCATATTGCCTTTGGCTTCCGGATTCTTTCTACGCCATTCTTTGGCCGTCATGCCGAAAAGAGCCAGGTTGAGCAGGTCTGCTTCAGTGGCAAAGAACATCCCTTCCTGGCGGGTGTATTGAATCCTGGGCGGGATGAGATGCTCCCGCACCGCTTCTGTGTGTATTCTGTAATTGGCCTTCACCATAAGTCGCTTCACATTCCAATCCAGCGATTTACGCGTCGCTTCTTCAGCTTTAAGGCGCTGGAACTCCTGTACTACATACACCTGAAAGGGGGGGCTGAGCCAATAAAGGAAACCCATCGCAATGTCTTGATGCGCAATAACGCCCCCGCCCCGCCCCGCTTTGTAGCGAATGCCGATGGCTTTGGTACCATTGATCCATTTTTTTGCCGACATGGAAAAGCGATTGGAGCCTGCTTGGTACAAAAAGGAGTCGAATTCGACTCCTTTAAAATCTTTATTGTAGAGGGATTCCCAAACACCCAAAAATTCCAAGGTATTTCGGTTGCGCAGCCAATTGCTGATCACGTCCTTCGGTGCACCAAATTTCCGGGCGATATCGGAAAGCGAGATATAGTCGCCGTCTTGTTGGCGAATAATGGTAATTTCGGTGCCGTCAACTATGATCTTTTGTTTCTTCTCTGCCATGGGTCACCGAATATTTAGGAAATAGTGTTTCATAATAAAAAATAGAGGATTCAAAATAGCAAAGGTATCAAAATTGGTCGTCAAATAACCAATCAACTGGCCAAAGACATCAATTGGCATAAGTGAATTTATTGAAATACAAAGATAGGTTTGATCAATAAATATGTTAAAATTGTGGTATAATGAGAGCCGCCTTGTTCATGATGGGCCTTTTGATCTCTGGCAGTCTGTTTGCTCAGCTCGATCTGGACAAACAGCTGGACTTTAGTGTGCAAAATCTCTCGATTGATCAGGCACTGTTGCAGTTGAGCCAAAAATCCGGCTACAATATTTCCTTTAGCAATGATTTGCTGCCATCTGGTCGCAAAATAACATACAGCGCACAAAAACAGTCCTTTAAAGCAATTCTTACAACACTCCTTCAAAACACCTCGCTGAAGTACAAAACTATTGGCAATCAAGTGGTGTTGTATTACCAGGCTCCACCGAAAAAGCGATATACCCTCAGCGGCTATATTACCGATGCCCGAACGGGTGAAAAACTGATTTCCGCTACCATTTATGATCCGCTCACCCGCAAGGGCACTCTTTCCAATGCCTATGGGTTTTATAGCATTACATTACCTGAAGGAATTTATACGTTTCGTTTTTCCTATCTCGGATACCAGGCCTTACAGCAAAAAACACAATTGGCAGAAGACATTGAGCAGGATATTTCTCTCGATCCCAGCCTTACACTGACAGAGGTTGTAGTGATTGCCAATGAGCAAAATTTTAGAGCCACAGAAGATATTAGCACAGACCAGATTGCACTGGAGCAGTTTGAATCGCTGCCTTCGCTGGGCGGGGAGGAGGATCTAATCCGCATGTCGCACTTGCTGCCTGGCGTACAAACGGGAGCTGATGGGGTAGGGGGGATACACATTCGGGGAGGCAATGCGGATCAAAACAGCATCCTGCTGGATGAGGTGCCGGTGTACAATCCTGCTCACATGGTGGGAGTATTTTCTATTTTTAATTCCAGTGCCATCAAGAATGCTGAACTTATCAAAGGCAATTTTCCGGCTCGATATGGAGGCCGCCTCTCCTCAGTGCTGAATGTGCGCACAAAGGACGGCAACAATAAGCAATTGGGAGGGGAAGCAACCCTGGGGCTGACTTCTGCCCGGCTGACGCTGGAAGGGCCGCTAAAGCGGGAGGTGGGCTCATTTTTGGTATCCGGCCGGCACTCCTTTGTCAATGCCTTTATTCGTCCCGTTTCTGAGCAAATCAAAGAAGACAACGGCCAGCGCGGCTTTAGCAAATACAAATTTTATGACATCAACGCCAAGCTCAATATGGCAGTGGGCAAACAAGACGCCTTGTTGCTCAGCTTCTACACAGGTCGTGATGAGTATCACAATGAAACAACTACCGAATTTGAAGCGCCGGAGTTTGATTATAGTTATGTCGAGCTTGTCAATCAGGATTTGGATTGGGGAAATACGCTGGGTGCCCTTCGGTGGAATCACCTCTTCGGGCCACGCCTGTTCAGCAATTCTATACTTACCTTCAGCCGCTATAGCTTCCAGTCGGCTGATTTTTACAGCTTTCAGGATACCATTATTGATGATTCCAGCCTAAAAACGTTTAGTATAGTCCGCTTTTTCTCTATCATTGAAGATAGTGCCATCAAAAGTCAATTTGATTTTTTGCCGAATCCTGACCATCACCTCCGCTTTGGTGGCGGTGCCGTTTATCACCGCTTTCGGCCCGGTGTAGCAGCTCTGAGCAGCAATTCTGAATTGAGCTTGCCCGACGAAGTGCTGACAGACGAGTTTTTGGATTCACTGAATAATCAATGGATACGCAGCTATGAATTGCATGCTTTTGTAGAAGATGAGTGGCATATTGGGCAAAAGTGGCTGGCCAACATAGGCTTCCGGGCTTCCGGGCAGATTGTCGGAAACCAATTTTACCGAGCCCTGGAGCCGCGGTTCGGCTTGCGCTATCAACTTTCTACCCGATGGGCGCTTAAGGTAGCCTACAGTCGGATGACGCAGTACCTGCACCTGCTCACCAATACGGGCATTGGCCTGCCCAACGATCTGTGGGTACCTTCTTCCGAGCGGGTGAAGCCACAACAGTCGTGGCAGACCGTGCTGGGCCTGGAGCATCGGGTACGCAACTGGTTCGACATTGGCCTTGAGGCTTACTATAAAAAGCTCGATCATATAATTGCCTTTCAGGAAGGCAGCACGATCTCCTTTATTGATGCCGGAAATTATGAAAATAATGTAGCGGTTGGAGAGGGCTGGGCATACGGAGCAGAATTATTTTTGCAGCGTGAGCAGGGCAATACGCGCAGCTGGTTCAGCTACACGCTGGCCTGGGCAAATCGCCAGTTTGAGGATATCAATCTCGGGCGGCGTTTCCCGTTTCGCTATGACCGCAGGCACAACCTCAAGCTGGTGCTGGTACAACGGCTTTCGGAGAAATGGGAGCTTTCGGCCAATTGGGTGTATGGCACAGGTCTGGCTACTACATTGCCAGTGAGTGAATATATTTTTAATATGCCCTCCTTCTTCTTAGCGACGCTGGCAACCAATTTTGGGGAAAAGAACAGTTTGCGGCTGCCGGCCTACCACCGGCTGGATGTAGGGGCCAATTATCGATTTGGAAAAAGTAAGTGGCAACCGATGCTCAGTTTTGGTATATACAATGTGTACAATCGCCAAAATCCCCTTTATTATCGGCTCAGCCGGGATAATCGGGATCCCTTCCGCCCCCGCGAGAGCCGGTACCTTCAAGCAACAATTCTGCCTATTTTGCCTTATATTAGTTATAGTATTCAATTTCGTTGATTTGCAAAAACATATACACATAGGGCTTTTGATGCTGCTCATTGTCGGCTTGGCGGGTTGCGAACGAGCTGTGGATTTGGGTATAGAGGAGGAGATGAGCCGATTGGTAGTACAAAGCAATTTTCAACCCGACAAGCATTTTGAAGTAGTGCTTTCCAGGAGCCGATCTGTGCTTTCCAATGATCCGATTGAGTACATTGGTGATGCCAATGTGCAGATTTTTGCGGACGGTCAGCTACTGGAAGTACTGCCGATGAATTACAACCCCCTGTTTCCATACCCTGTTTTCACGTCCCTCAAAATGAAGCCCCAGGAGGGGCAGGCTTATACCTTAGTGGCAGAAGCGCCGGGACTGGAAGCCGTGAGCGCAACGAGTAGTGTGCCCCAAAAGGTAGCTGTTCACTCGTTTGAGGTAACCGATATTAGCTGGCGAATGTATGGCCCGCAGCAAGGGATGATTCAATTCTTTTTCACGCTGGTGCTGGAATTTGACGATCCGCCGCAGGACGATAATTTTTATCACCTTGATTTTTTTTACGAGCCGGTTAATTTTCAGGTAGATAATGGCGACACTACGCTTTTTCGATCAGGCATAGAGATACCTCTTCGTTTAAGCGAAACGCCCAATGATCGGCCCTATTTGATGCATTTTGACAGGGGCATTTTGGTAGATGACCAGCAGCAGCAAGGCGAACGGCTGCGCTATACATTTGAGGGAGAAAGCCGGCCAGTTAGCCGCAATGGAGAGCTGATAGATCGCATTTATGCGGGCTTGCGCAGCGTTTCTTTGGATTACTACCACTATCACACATCGCTTACACGGCAAGGCCAGCAAACGGATCCCCTCTTTGCCGACCCCGTTATTTTGTATGATAATGTAGAAAATGGGTACGGTATTTTTGCAGGCTATAGTGTAGCTAAAGACTCAGTGATTATCCAACAATAGGCTCGCCGGGACGGGCTAAATTGGCGGCCAGCCGTCAGAAGGTGCTATGTTCGGTTCCCTAGTATATCAATCTAATAGGGGCAAACGTTCTCATTTGCAAGCTATACTAAGTGATAGAATGCGTTGTACAGTTTGTCGTTCCTAACGGTATTCATGATATCACAATGCTGAAAACTACATTTCGCTAACCAAACTACCCACTAATGATGAATCCTCCACACGCCTTGATCAGCCTGTTAAGCTGGTTTGCCAAAGTGCCTCCCTCCCACATTTGTATGACGACCAACCTAAGGGATGATCTGATGCTCGATCAGGTCGATATGTTTGTTTTTTTGATAAAACTGGAGCGCTGCTTTCGTATTCAGATCAATTCGGAAGAGCTGGACAGTATGGAGACGGTGCGGGATGTCAACAACTGCATTAGCCGCCATTTGCAGCATTTAAAAATTTCTGCTTGAACTTGCTTTTTCGTTAGAATTTGTGCCCGCGCTGCTTTTCGCAATGATCCAGCGATGAGGGCGCTTACTGCCCAATAAAAAATGGCTAATCTGGAGTGCCGCAAAATTTTTTGAAAAAAATTGGCAGAGGCACTAGGGGAGAGACTGAAAAATGGTGTCAATATATTTGTCCACTCGCAACAAAATCTGACATATAATTAATCTTCCAAGTCAAGATTCACAAATTTCGGCTTAGAGGACTATAGCCATTAAAACAAAGAAATCATGGATGTAAATGCAAAAACGACTTTTCTGGAGCAATTCCCCCTATTTGATGTGTTGACGCCCTTTGAAAAACAGCAGCTTATACAAATGGTTGAATTTAAAAGGCGGCCCAAGCACAGCTATATCTATCAGATAGACGACCCTTCGGATGCCCTCTATTTTCTGGCAAAAGGGGTAGTGAAAATTGGTACCCATTCTCATGACGGCAAAGAGGTGATCAAAGCTATTTTGCATCCTATGGCAATGTTCGGAGAGCTATGTGTAGTAGGGGAGGAGAAGCGACCTGATTTTGCACAGGCGATGAATGAAGAGGTACATTATTTTGCCTTGAGTGCAGCAGATTTCAAACGGCTGATGCGCGCCAATTTTCAGCTGGCCAATAAAATACTGAATCTGGTCGGTGATCGATTGAGGAAGACTGAGCGCCGTTTGGAAGGGCTGGTTTTTAAGGATGCCCGTACCCGGATTGTTGATTACCTGAAGGATGCAGCACGTAAGCGCGGCAAAAAAATTGGCATCGATGAGTTGCTGGTCAAACATTCTCTTACCCAGCAGGACATTGCCAACATTACCGGCACTTCGCGCCAAACCGTTACCTCAGTACTCAACGAACTTAAAAAACTCAATTTGATTCACTTCAACAGACGTAGCATTTTGATTCGCGATCTGACACGTCTTGCTTGATTGGTCATTTGTCTGCAAGTACTAAAGGGCAATCCGATAGCTGCCAGCCGTCAGATTGCCTAAATTATTTTTACACAGACACAAATTTAACTTCTCATACGCAATCTGGTTCCCGGCCATTCGTTTATTCAACATCAAACGCAAACCCTACCGAATAAGAATACGCTTTACAGTAATTCTATTAATGTATCAACAAAAGCGACGTACCCATGAAGCGTATTCTGCTCACCTCTGCAATAGCCTTGCTGCTACTGCCTCTCCTTCAAGCACAAAGCACTGAATTTGGCTTGTTTTTCGGAACCTCAGCTTATCGCGGTGATTTATCTGTCCCTAATTCCGGACTTAGCAAAGACCAATTTCATCCGACATTGGGATTATTTGGCCGCTACAATGTCAGTCGAAATGTAGCGGCTCGTCTTAGCTTTAGTTTCGGAAAGCTATCCGGTAGCGATGCCAATGCAACAGATGAAAACCTGCGACAGCGCAATTTGAGCTTTCAATCAAGACTTGTCGAGATCGGAGTCGTTGGAGAGTTCCATCCCCTGGGATTTGATCCAATGCTGGGTGGCAAAAGAGTATCGCCCTACATTTTTGGCGGATTGGCGCTGTTCCATTTCAAGCCGGAAACCAACTTCAATGGCCAACTTATCGAATTGCAGCCGCTTGGCACAGAAGGGCAGGGGATGGATGGCCGCCCTGCGCCCTATGAGCTTACCCAATTTGCACTTCCTTTTGGAGTGGGCATCAAAATGGCGATCAGCGCGCGATTGAACATAGGTGTGGAAGCGGGGCTTCGCAAGACGTTTACCGATTACATTGATGATGTGAGTACCAGCTATGTTAATTACAATGATTTGGCTCGTGCCAATGGCGATTTGGCGGCGCAGCTGGCTAATCGAACTGGCGAATATCTGGGTGCCGAACCCGTATTGCTTGCAACGGATACCCAGCGCGGCAATCCGGAAGCGAAGGATTGGTACGGAATTGCAGGACTTAGCATTTCGTATAGTTTTTATAGGGTGGACAATGGCCTGGCAAGTGGAAAGAAGGGCAAAAATATTGGCTGCCCCACATTTTAGGAACCAACAACAAATGGCTGATAATTTTTTTCATAGTTCTTGCAGGTCGGCTGAAATGCCGACCTTTTTTGTGATTATGTGAATGTGATTTATTGATAACTTTGCTGTCATAAATTGTATGGACAAAAAGTTGACGATGAAATCGCATATAGCTACTTTGACATGTTTTTTGCCAATTTGCTTATTGGCTCAGGGAACGGGACTTCCACTGGGCAATCCTGCTTACCATATCCTTGATCGATTGGAGGTAAAAACCGGATTGCAACCAACCTTTCATGCATCACTCAAGTATTACAATCGTGGAGATGCAGTTCGATATGCCATTAACGTTGACACGTCTGCGCATGCGGTAAGCGTAAAGGATCGGCGGGATTTGTACTATATTTTCAAAGATAACAATGAGTGGCTGAGTCAGTCAGACTATGCCACAACCCTGGCCGGTAAGAATGAACTCGCCTTCCGAAAGGTGTATGTGGATAGTACCCAAACCTTTTACACCATTGAGGAATCGCAAGCCCGGGCAAGTCTGAAAAGCGATTACTACATCTTGCGCGAAAACCCAATCCTGAAATACTTTTACAAAACGCCGGCGAATTTCTTCGAGCTGGATCGCAAAGATTTTTTCATGCGCCTCAATCCGATAATCAATTTCCAACTAGCTAAAGAAGCCGGGCATTCGCAACTGGTATTTGCCAACCAGCGCGGTGTGGAATTGCGGGGTGGTATCGATGATCGCATCTTTTTTCATGCGAGCATACTGGAATCGCAGGCGGGCTTTCCGGAATATGTGGAAGCGTACATCAACCACAATTTTGCAATTCCTGGATATGGGCTATACAAAAGTTATAAAAGTGAAATTTTTGACATCGAAAATGGCTACGATTTTCTCAACGCACAAGGCTATGCAGGCTTCAACATCAGCAAACATGTAGGGCTACAGATCGGCCACGGGCGCAACTTTATTGGCAATGGTGATCGTAGCTTGCTGCTTTCAGATTTTTCAAACAACTATTTTTATCTAAAACTCAATACTCGTATCTGGAAGCTGCACTATCAAAACATCTTTGCCGAACTGACAACAATTAGCTCCAATGACCCCCGAAATGACGACTTGCTGCCCCGCAAATATATGGCAGCACATTACCTCAGCTTTCGCCCTACAACCAATTTTAACATTGGTATTTACGAGGCAATTATATATAGCAGAGAAGATCATTTTGAGTTGCAATACCTCAATCCGATCATCTTGTACCGCATGGTAGAGCAAAGCCTGGAAAGCCCTGACAATGTATTGGTTGGGCTGGATGTGAAGTGGAATTTGCTCAGGCACTTCCAGCTTTATGGCCAGTTTTTGCTGGACGAGTTTAAGTTCAAAGAGCTGATTGTAGAGCGGCGCGGCTGGTGGGCCAATAAATTTGGGATACAAATGGGTGCCAAATACATTGACATGTTCGGCATCGACCATCTGGATGGTCAGGTCGAACTCAACAGCGTTCGTCCATATACCTATATGCATTTCGACAGCACAGCCAATTATACACATTACAACCAGCCCTTGGCCCATCCGTTGGGCACCAATTTTCGGGAGCTGCTATTCAAACTGCGCTATCAAGCGGGCAAAAGATTGCTTTTGGAAGGCCGCCTCATTACTGCCCGTCATGGGTCGGATGCAGATCAGATGAATTGGGGCAACAATCTACTGCTATCTTACAACAACCGGCCACAGGAGTTTGAGCATGAAATAGGGCAGGGGATAGAAAATGAATTGATAATACTCGGGCTGGACGTCAGCTACCAGTTTTTTCATAACATGTATCTTGATCTGCAATACTTCTATCGGAACAACAAAATGGAGAGGATATCTGTCAACAGCCAGTATTTTGGTGGCGGCCTGCGAATCAACTTTGCCCGTTGGCCGATGGATTTTTAGGAATTATCAAATAATCATCCCCGCGCCCACTGTTTCATTCGTTCCTTCGTCCACCAGGATCAGGCTTCCGGTAATCCGGTTTTTGCGATAGCTATCGTAAAAAAGCGGTTGAGTGGTACGAATGACAAGCCGGGCGATATCATTCATGCCGATCTGTTTGTCGTCAAGATTACGGTGTAGGCTATTGATATCCATTTTGTAACGAATCTCCTTGACAATGCAGCGAACCTCTTTGGTTGTATGCAGCAGGGTATATTTGCCTCGCAGCTGAACGGGGCTTTCATTAAACCAGCAAACCATTACTTCCAGATCCTGGCCAACGTCTGGCTGGTTATTTTCCCGTACAATCATATCCCCGCGGCTCAAATCGAGATCGTCTTCCAGTAGCATACTTACCGACATGGGCGGAAAAGCCTCTCCTACCTCACCATTTATTGTATCAATCCGACTGATGCTGCTACTAAAACCAGATGGGAGTAGCATGACCTTATCTCCTTTTTTGAACACACCACCCGCGACACGCCCGGAATAGCCCCGGTAGTCGTGGAATTCGTTTGTATTAGGACGGATAACATATTGCACCGGAAAGCGACAATCAATCAGGTTGTGATCACTCCCGATATGGACATTTTCCAGAAAATAGAGTAGGGTAGTGCCGCCAAACCAGGGCATATTTACACTTTTTCCCACTACATTATCGCCTTCCAGGGCCGATATAGGGATAAAATGCAGATCGCGGATGTCAAGCTTTGAGCCCCAGCTTTGGAAATCTTCTTTGATTGCCTCAAAACGTTCCTCGCTGTAATCCACCAGATCCATTTTGTTGACACAAACCACCAAATGCGGAATTTGTAGAAGTGAGGCAATAATAGCATGGCGGCGGGTTTGCTCCACCACACCATTTCGCGCATCGATTAAAATTAGTGCTACATTGGCTGTGCTAGCCCCGGTAACCATATTGCGGGTGTATTGAATGTGGCCGGGGGTATCGGCGATGATGAATTTGCGCTTTGGCGTAGCGAAATATCGATAAGCTACATCAATGGTGATACCTTGCTCGCGCTCGGCACGCAAGCCATCTGTGAGTAGTGCAAGATTGACCTCTGATTCGCCACGCCGCAAACTGCTGGCCTCTATTGCCTCATACTGATCCTGAAATATGGACTTGCTATCGTAAAGCAAGCGACCAATAAGGGTAGATTTGCCGTCATCAACACTGCCGGCAGTAGTGAAACGGAGAAGTTCTGTATGTGTTAAATGCTCCATTGATGTTAAGGTTGATATCAGTAAATAAGCGGGTATAATTAAGAGCGTGTTTGGAATTTGCTTTTGGAAGCAGTAGTAGTAAAATTTAATTTTGGGCGAAGCCTTTTTTTGAGGCATAGCCCACGCTATGGCGATGAAAAATAATGAAGTACAGAATTAAATTTTGCACTAATGCACCGAAGGGTGAATTCCAAACACGTTCTAAAAATACCCTCCTTTCTTTCGGTCCTCCATGGAAGTTTCCGACCGTTTATCATCGGCTCGGCCACCGCGCTCGGTGATACGGGTAGTAGCTATCTCCTCGATTATCATCTCTACTGTATTGGCTTTGGAAGGCGTTACACCTGTGCAAGTCATATCACCGATTGTACGGCAACGCACAAACATGTTTTCCGGTACTTCTTCCGGTTTCTTTTGGATAAAATCAGAATCGGCCAGCAGTACTCCATCCCGCCAAAAGCAGGATCTTTGGTGTGCAAAATAAAGACTTGGCAACTCCACCTGCTCATACGCCAAATACTGCCAAACATCCAGCTCCGTCCAATTGCTGAGTGGAAATACGCGAAAATGTTCGCCAAAATGTTTTTTGCCATTAAACAAATTCCACAACTCCGGTCGCTGGTTTTTTGGATCCCACTGGCCAAATTCGTCGCGATGCGAAAAGAAGCGCTCCTTGGCTCGCGCTTTTTCCTCATCGCGGCGGGCACCCCCCAGCGCAGCATCAAATTTGCCCCGCTCCAGGCTTTCCAGCAGCACAGCCGTTTGGAGCGCATTGCGACTGGCGTTGAACCCTTTTTCTTCAACTACCAATCCTTTATCAATAGCCTGCTGTACCGAACCAACGATTAGCCGAGCACCTAATTTTTCTACTAGACGATCCCGAAACACAATGGTTTCAGGAAAATTGTGTCCTGTATCAATATGCAGCAAAGGAAAAGGAATGCGGGCGGGGTAAAACGCCTTTTGAGCTAAACGAACCATAAGAATGCTATCCTTTCCACCAGAAAACATCAGCACCGGGTTTTCGAACTGCGCCGCTACTTCCCGCATGATATAGATCGACTCCGATTCCAGTTCTTTGATATGATTAATGTGGTAAGACATATGTATTATGTGGTTAATGTTTTATGAGTGGTTCAATAAAATCAAAGAGTTGAGCTACCGCTTGCTCTACGCTGAGTAAATCGGTATGTATTTCAATATCAGGGGCCAATGGTGCTTCATAAGGAGCATCAAGGCCTGTAAAGTTGCGAATTTCGCCTTTTCTGGCCTTTTTATACAAGCCCTTTACATCCCGCGATTCGCAAACATCGAGCGGGGCATTGATGTACACTTCAATAAAGTCTTGCGCACCAATGATATCGCGTGCCTGTTGGCGGATAGCTATCGTTGGGCTGATAAAGGAGTTGATAGAGATAATGCCACTATGGAGATAAAGCTTAGCCACTTCCGCAATCCGACGGATATTTTCTTGCCGATCCGCTAAGCTAAATCCCAGATTATTGTTGATTCCGCCACGGATATTATCGCCATCTAATACCTGCGCAAAGTATCCTTTGTCAAACAATAGCCGCTCCAGCCCTTGTGCTATAGTACTCTTACCTGAACCAGACAGGCCGGTGAGCCAAAGCACTTTGCTTTGCTGCTTCAAGCGGGCCTCCCGTTCAGCACGCCTGATTAGCCGGTCGAATATCGGATGGATGTGTTTTTCCAAAGGAGTAATAACTATTTTTTGGACGAGAATAAGCCACGAATCACACCAAGAGGTACTTTTTGCCATGCTCGTTCATGCAGATAATAAAAAGCCAACTTCAAAATCATTTCTAATCCGGCAACGAGAGAAGATTTTCGAAGTACATCGTCACAGTTAGATTGGCTAAAAATGAAGTAAGCCAAAGAAAAAGTAGTAATGGATGCTACTACCCGCCAGGTAATTGTTTTTATAACACTACGAAAGTGTGATTCGTGAGCCATCAAAGTAAAAAATTTGAGCCGCAAAGGTCTTCTTTTGCTTTCATTTTAACAAACATCACCACGGCATAAACGGACATATCACAAAAGGACGGCCTTTTGTGATATGTTTTGAAATAGGAGAATTGATTCACGATATGTTTCTTTAACTAAGTAATGATCAAATAATAACTTCACGATTTGTCTCTGATCTTTTGCCGCCATACTTCGTTATTTTTTGCTTAAATAGCTCGCTATTCGCTCAAAAAATGCCTCGCCTGACGACAAAATCTCAATCCCAAATCAATAACTTATTAATTGGCCATTACTAAAACATGAATTTTTCGTTTTAATCCCACAAGAGTATCTTGATTCATTACCTTTGCAAGCTAATATCAACAAAGATACAATGCACAATATTTATGATATTATCAAAAATCGGATTTTAGTGATCGATGGAGCTATGGGTACCATGATCCAGCGATATAAACTGGAAGAAAAAGACTTTCGTGGCGCGCGGTTTGATGATCACTCCAAGGCGTTGAAAGGCAATAATGACCTGCTCTCCATCACCCGACCCGATGTGATCGAAGCTATCCACAAAGCCTATCTTGAGGCGGGGGCTGATATTATCGAAACCAACACCTTCAGCGCTACCAGCATCGCTCAGGCTGATTATAATTTGGAGGCTTTGGCTTATGAGATCAACCTGGAATCGGCCAGAATAGCCAAGAAAGCAGCTATTGCTGCCAGTACTTCCGACAAGCCGCGTTTTGTGGCCGGAGCTATGGGGCCTACCAATAAAACCGCCTCCCTTTCGCCAGATGTCAACGACCCCGGTTATCGCGCAGTACACTTTGATGATTTGGTAAAGGCCTATTACGACCAGGCCAGAGGATTGATAGATGGCGGTGCTGATCTGCTTTTGGTAGAAACGATCTTTGATACGCTTAATGCCAAAGCTGCGCTCTTTGCTATCGATCAGCTTTTTGAGACACGCAATGTTAAACTGCCAATCATGGTATCCGGTACTATTACCGATGCCAGCGGCCGTACCCTTTCCGGCCAGATGGTCGAAGCCTTTTGGGTTTCGGTAAAGCATATGAATTTATTTTCAGTGGGTCTAAATTGTGCCTTGGGTGCGGTAGAAATGCGCCCATATCTGCAAGACCTATCTCGCATTGCAGATATTTGTGTCAGTGCTTACCCCAATGCAGGGTTGCCCAACGAGTTTGGGGAGTATGATCAGCAGGCTGGAGAAATGAAAAATTATATTCGCGACTTTGCCAGTAGCGGTTTAGTGAATATCATCGGAGGTTGCTGTGGTACTACGCCCGATCATATCCGGGCAATGGCGGAAGCGGTTGCTGGCTTGCCACCACGCAATATTCCCGAGCTGCCCCGCTATACTCAACTGAGTGGACTGGAACCTCTGATCATCCGGCCCGATTCCAATTTTATCAACATCGGTGAACGAACAAATGTGACCGGCTCCAAAAAATTTGCTCGGCTGATACAAGCGGGGGACTATGCAGAAGCACTTTCGGTAGCACAGCAGCAGGTGGATAATGGTGCGCAGATCATTGATGTAAACATGGATGAAGGGCTGCTCGACTCCAAACAGGCGATGGTTACTTTCCTGAATCTGCTAATGGCGGAGCCTGACATCGCCAGGGTGCCAATTATGATTGATTCTTCCAAATTCGATGTCATCGAAGCAGGCTTGAAGTGTGTACAGGGAAAATGTGTGGTCAATTCCATTTCATTGAAAGAAGGGGAGGAGGAGTTTGTTCGGCAAGCGACCATCGTGCGGCGTTTTGGCGCAGCGGCAGTGGTGATGGCTTTTGATGAGAAAGGCCAGGCCGATACCATTCGCCGGAAGGTGGATATCTGTCAAAGAGCATACAAAATTCTCACGAAGCAAGTAGGCTTTGCCCCTGAAGACATCATTTTCGATCCCAACATCTTTGCTGTAGCTACGGGGATTGAGGAGCACAACGAATATGCCATTAACTTCATGGAGGCTACCCGTCAGATTAAAGCCTCCTGCCCGGGAGCCAAAGTAAGTGGGGGAGTGAGCAATCTGTCTTTTTCATTTCGCGGCAACAATGCCGTTCGCGAAGCCATGCATTCAGCTTTTTTATATCATGCGATCAAAGCAGGGATGGACATGGGGATAGTGAATGCCGGTATGATTGAAATATATGAAAACATTCCTAAAAAACTACTCAAATTGGTGGAAGATGTACTATTCAATCGATCTGCCGACGCTACAGACGCTTTGACCAACTACGCCGAGCAGGTAAAAGGCGGCGGGCGAAGCATTCAGCAAGATTTAAGCTGGCGAAACAAATCGCTTGAAGAGCGGATCGAGCATTCACTGGTAAAAGGCATCACCACATTCATCGAAGAGGATGCAGAAAGTGCACGCCTGAAATATAAATCTCCCATTGCTGTGATCGAAGGGCCATTAATGGATGGGATGAATATAGTGGGGGATCTGTTTGGAGCCGGCAAAATGTTTTTGCCTCAAGTGGTAAAAAGTGCCAGAGTGATGAAAAAAGCAGTAGCTTATTTGGAGTCGTTTTTAGAAGCTTCGAAAAAAGCAGGGGGCGTGAGCAAAAAGGGTAAAATACTGCTGGCTACCGTAAAAGGAGACGTTCACGATATTGGAAAAAATATAGTCGGAGTGGTACTGGCATGCAACAATTATGAAATACACGACATGGGAGTAATGGTCCCCGCGGACAAAATATTGAAAAAAGCCAAAGAGATCGATGCAGATATTATTGGACTTAGCGGATTGATTACGCCTTCTTTGGATGAAATGGTACATGTAGCCAAGGAAATGACTCGGCGAAGGTTTACAATACCATTATTAATAGGTGGAGCTACTACTTCCAGAATGCACACTGCTGTAAAAATAGAGCCGCAATACAAAAACGCGGTCATACATGTACTTGATGCTTCCCGAGCTGTAGCGGTGGCCAGCACCTTGCTTAGTGCAGATACCAATACATCTGTAGATTATATCATGAATGTAAAAGAAGAGTACGAAAGACTGAGAAAATCCAGGGCAGATCGCAAATCTCATAAGAAATATTTACCTCTTGCTACTGCACGCGCCAACAAACTACAACTTGACTGGACTAATTATCAGCCACCAAAACCTGTAAGAACAGGAATTTTGAGCTTTGACAACTACTCTGCGGAAGAGCTTATTGATTACATCGACTGGACGCCATTCTTTAGCAGCTGGCAGTTGCGTGGCAAATATCCGGCAATCTTTGAAGATAAAGCCATCGGCCAGGAGGCAAAAAAGCTTTTTGATGATGCAAAGAAACTACTGCAAGACGCAATTGATCAACAATGGCTACAAACACGTGCCCTCATCGGTCTCTTCCCTGCCAATACGGTTCAAGATGACGACATTGAGCTATATGCCGACGATGATCGAACCGAAGTGATTACTACATTGCGCCACCTTCGGCAGCAGCGCCAAAAAGCTCCCGGCCAGCCCAACTACTGCCTGGCAGATTTCATTGCGCCCAAAGAAAGTGGCAAGGCAGACTACATCGGGGCATTTGCTGTAACGGCAGGTATCGGTATTAAAGAGCAAATCAAACGTTTTGAAGCAGAACAGGATGACTATAGTGCAATCCTGCTGAAAGCCCTGGCTGACCGATTGGCTGAGGCTTTGGCTGAACGTATGCATGAGCGGGTGCGCAAAGAGTTTTGGGGATATGCACCTGAAGAGTCATTTAATAATGAAAGGTTGATTGCTGAAAATTACAAAGGCATTCGGCCAGCTCCGGGTTATCCAGCCTGCCCGGAGCATAGTGAAAAACAAAAGCTATTTAATTTGCTCCAGGTAGAGGAGCGAATTGGTATTAGGCTGACAGAAAGTTTTGCCATGTATCCGGCCGCTTCGGTGAGTGGCTGGTATTTTTCACACCCGGAGTCGCAATATTTCGGATTGGGGGAGATTGGTGAAGATCAGATTTCTGACTATGCCCGCCGAAAAAGTATGGAAAAACAAGAAACGGAACGTTGGTTGGCTTCGGTATTGAATTACAAATAAAAAATAATGAACAAACCTGCATTACTGTTGTCGCTTAGCATTATATTCCTAACGTCATGTGTAGCCTGGCAGCAGCGAAAACTTTTGAATACCCATCAAAAGCAATTGAAATCAGCAGCGATGACCGACATAAGTGCTGAGGAAAAGCTGGATGTATTAGCTTCTAGTTTAGTGCAAATGATGGACGAAGGGCTGCGCTTTGTCAATATTAAAAAAGGGGTAAAGTATGTGCAGTGCTACGAAAAAGAGAATAGTACAAGCATTGAGAAAATTTTTAGCGATATTGAGGCTTGGCAAAAAGGGTTGACCACTGTAGAGCGTGTGACGCTTGGCGTTCGGTTGCTCAACAAGCCCTACACCAAAGACTTGCTTGGGCTAGTCCCTAAATTTAAAAGAAAATACGAGCAGATCAAATTTGCAGCCCGGCTTAGTGCTAAGTTACAGGGTATTCTGTTTGATCTAGTTAGCTAATAACACCTTAACATACTATAGAAAACAATGCCTTCCAACACAATGAAAGCCGTAATGGCAGATCCGTCAGGGGAAGCCAATGAGTTGGTTCTATCACAAACACCTCGCCCAAAACCAGCGGCAAATGAATTGCTGGTAAAAATATATGCAACAGCTCTCAACAGGGCTGACCTCCTTCAACGTCGGGGCAGCTATCCTCCACCCCCTGGAGCCAGCCCGATACTAGGTTTAGAAATGGCTGGAATCATAGTAGCTACGGGGAAATCTGTGACCAAATGGACGCCTGGTCAGCGAGTATGCAGCTTACTAAGTGGTGGTGGCTATGCACAGTATGTGGTGATACATGAAGATATGGCTTTGCCTATACCTGCCAACATGCGCTTTGAAGAAGCAGCAGCCATTCCCGAAGCCTTCCTTACAGCCACCCAGGCGTTGTTTTGGCTGGCTAAATTGCAGAAAAGAGAGCGTGTGCTGATTCATGCGGGCGCCAGTGGGGTAGGAACGGCCGCCATCCAACTGGCTCGTCAGCAAGAGGCAGAAGTTTTGGTGACCGCTTCAGCGCCCAAGCATGCACTTTGCAGAAATCTGGGAGCAGTGCATGTTATTGATTACAAGGAAAAAGATTTTGCACAAGTCATTGGAGCAGGGTCAATAGATGTCCTACTCGATTTTATAGGAGCGCCTTATTGGCAGCGAAATTTAAGAGTCCTTCAAATGGATGGCCGGCTTGTTTTATTGGGTTTGATGGGTGGATATAAAGTAGAAGGAATAAATCTAGCTCGTCTCTTACAAAAGCACATACAAATATTAACGTCCACATTGCGTTCCAGGCCACTGAGCTACAAAATATCGTTGACACAATACTTTCGACAGATTACGTGGTCAAAATTTAAATCGAGGGAATTAAAAGCTGTGATAGATTGTGTTATACCCTGGGATGAGGTGGCAGAGGCCCATCTGAAGATGGAGCGCAATGAAAATAAAGGAAAAATTGTGTTGAGGGTTGGTTGAATGGCTAAAAAAGTAGTGTTAAATATTAAGTGTATTATACATACAAATCTTTAATTCTATTTACTTTTGCGTGTTATTTGCCGGGGCTGCAAGCTGTCCGGGATTCCTTTAATGGAAAAAAAAAGATGAACAAACTACTTGGCACCCTTTTTTTATTACTGTTTAGCCTTTCAGATCTGCAAGCCCAAATACCTCCTGTAAGTGAAGCGCAAGCACAGGAAGAACTACGCAAGCGTGGCCTTACAGAAGATGAAATGCGCCAAAAACTGGAAGAAAAAGGCATTGATGTGGATAACATCGATCCCAGCCAGATCGGAGAGGTGGAGAAAGCCCTCGAAGAAGCAGTGCAGGAGCTAGAGGCAGAAAAAGCATCGGAGGCACCTAGTGGCGCAATTGCTCCTGATCCTGATCCGGGGACTGTGGATGATGTAATAGAGTCGGACGATCCTATTGATGAACTAACGGTCGAAACAGCGGAAGAGCAGGTACGTCAGGCAATAGAAGAATTGCCTGCCCCGGCAGTGTATGGCCAGCATATATTCCGCAACAATCGCATCCAGGTATATACACAAGCTGAAGATGTGCGTCCCGCGGAGTCCTATGTGCTGGGCCCTAGCGATCGGGTGAACGTATCGATTTGGGGCCTATCGCAGGAGGAAGCTACATATACCATCAATGAGTTAGGTTATATCAAGCCGAGCCGTATGCCGCGCATCAGTTTGCAAGGCCTGACGCTCAAGCAGGCCCGGCAATTGATTGAAAGTCGCTATGCTCAATATTATCGCTTTCGGCCAGAGGAATTTGAAGTAACCGTTACCTATTCGAGAGTTATTAATGTAAACATATATGGTGAAGTGGTAGTACCCGGAGGTTACACCCTGCCCGCTACCAATACAGCCTTCAATGCGCTGATGGCGGCTGGCGGCCCGAGCAATATAGGGTCTGTACGTAAGATCAAGCTAATACGGGCAGGAGAAACCAAGCCGCTGGATGTGTATGAATATATGCTGGATCCATCGGTGCGAGAGGATTTTTATTTGCAGGACAACGACATCATACATGTTGGTGTGGCTAATCGGATTGTTAGTATTAATGGAGCGGTGCGGCGGTCGTACCAGTACGAGTTGGCCGAAGGGGAGCAATTGAAAAAACTGATCGAGTATGCCGGAGGGCTTCAGCCCAATGCCTATACGGACATTATCCAGGTGAGAAGGTTTGTGGACAATGAGGAAAAGATCATAGATGTAAAACTTGATGAAATATTGAAAGGCAACAGAGATTTTGAGTTGAAGGGGGGAGATTTTGTGGTAATTGGAGTAATCCCAAAGCCTTACAAAAACTTTGTAGAAATAAGTGGAGCAGTAGAATTGCCTGCTATTTATGAGTTGACCAACGGTATGCGTATCAGCGATTTAGTTAACAAAGCCGTGTTGGCCGAAGGTGCACGTACCGATATTGCATTCATCTTAACCACCAACGATGACCAAACGGTAAAATATACTAAGATTGATTTGGCTGCATCCTTACAAAATCCCGCCTCTCCAGAGAATCGACTGCTCACGCGAAGAGACCGAGTTTTTGTGTTGTCAAAAGCAACCTACATTGACGAAGCTAAAATATATGTGGAAGGAGCAGTTCGGGAAACAGGCTTCAATCCTTTTGATATCGAAAAACAGACCCGTGTTGCCGATGCGATATTATTAAAAGGAGGCTTACGGCAAGATGCAGCAGAGATAGGATATGTAATGCGAGAGGATCCTACCCAAAAGAAAGAAAAGGAATATATCCGGATCAATGTCAGAAATGCAATCGATAATCCTGGTTCTTCAGATAATATCATACTCCAGCCTAATGATGTAATCGTCGTATATTCTAATACCGACTATAAGGACCAGTTTCAGGTGGTAGTTAGCGGTGCGGTACGGAAGCCTGGTGAATACACCTATGATCCCAGTCTGACGCTACAAGATGTGCTTACAATGGCTGGTGGTCTCAAATTGGAAGCCAGCCGCAGCCGGATAGACATTAGCAGGGTCGTAATAAATGAAAATGCTCCGACTGAAACGGTGATTGCTACGGTTGAGGTAAATGATAAGCTAGAGCCTGTAACAGGGGATCTGAGCTTAGAGCCATTTGATCAGATTATGGTGCGTCATGTCCCTGAATTTAGGTTACAACGAAACATCACAATAGAAGGAGAAGTGAAATATCCTGGCACCTATGCTTTGATAGATGATAATGAGAAAATGCTGAGCATTATTAAAAGGGCTGGAGGACTGACGAATGAAGCCTTTCCGGAAGGAGCTACTCTTTATCGTTCATTTGATCAAGAAGGTTTTGTAGTTACCAAGCTTGAAGAAGTATTGAAAAATCCTAACTCTCGCTACAATTTTATCTTAAAAAAAGGAGACCGGATTGATGTGCCAAGGCAAAAGGATTTGGTAAGTATATTACTTGCCAATACGGATGCCGATGAACTATATAACAAGGAGCTTATCTCCGAAGGACAAATAAATGTAGCCTATCATGCCGGCAAGAATGCTAAGTTTTATATCAACGAGTATGCAGCAGGTTTTGCAAAGGATGCCAAGAGAGGTAAGACGGCCGTTGAATATCCAAGTGGCAAGATAAAACAAACCAGAAACTTTGGCTTTTTCCGAATCTATCCCAAAGTGACGAAGGGATCGCAGATTAAAGTTGCGAAGAAAGTGAAAAAGGAAAAACCTGAAAAAGCAGAAAAGGAAAAAGTGGACTGGGAAAGCGTGATCGGCAATTCGGTAGCACAGGCTACAGCAGTGCTAACGCTAATATTGTTGATACAGCAAATTAATAAATAAGCATGGTGGAAGAGAAACAGTATATCCAGGAGGATGAGATCACGCTCAAGGAGTTGATAGAGAAAATCCAGGAATATGCGCTGGAAGTATGGAAAAACTGGAAGATCGTGCTGCTGGTTTGCGCTATTTTTCTTGCCTATAAAATCTATGACGCATTGACAGACATTCCACAGTATTCCGCGGAATTGACTTTTATGGTGAATGAGGACGACGGCGGCGGGTTTGGCGGAATAAATGCAGTACTGGGGCAATTTGGACTCGGAAAGCGGGGCGGAGGTAAATACAATCTCGACAAAATACTGGAGTTAGCCAAATCCAGAAGGATTGTCCAGATGATCTTGTTTGAGAAAGGAACCATCAATGAAAAAACGGACTTTTACGCCAATCATCTGATAGAGGAGTATAAGTACAGGGAAAAATGGGCAGAGGATGAGGATACCCGCTACCTGGCTGATTTTAGATTCACCCACGACAGTCTTGAGCAGTTCACGGATGTTGAAAATATGATTTTTAAAAACCTCTACAGTTTAATAAAAGGCAGTGAAGATGAAGTAGGCATTTTGATTACGGACTATAATAAGGATACCGGGATCATGAACTTGAAATTTAAGACGAGCTCTCCTGGCCTTTCACTCCAGCTGTGCAATGTGCTGTATGACAAATTGAGTAAATATTATATAGAAAAAACGATTGAAAAACAGCAAACTACCTACCGAATCATCAAATCCAAAGCCGACTCATTAGGTACGCTGGCAAAAGCTTCCGAACGCGCCTGGGCCCGCTTTAAAGACAGCAATCGCGGCCTCTGGACCGCCACCGCTGAACTGAAAGAACTCCAGCTCAAAAAAGATGTCGAAATGTACAATGTCATGCATTTGGAAGCTTTGAAAAATCTGGAATTTGCCGACTTTTCTCTCAGAAATAAAACCCCCTTTGTACAGCTTATAGATGCGCCCATAGCGCCCCTTTCCCCTTCCCAGAAGTCCCTCATCCTATCTGCTATTATCGGGCTAATTCTTGGCGGGATGATCGCTGTCAGCTTCATCATCGCCCGAAAGCTATACCGGGATGTGATGGCAGTATAATTTTTCCTCCAAACTTTCGTTTTTCTTAAAAATTGAGTAATTTTGCTACTCATTGTGTGGCTATGATTGATACGCTTATATCATCCAAAACCCGAATTAAGCTGCTCTTGAAGTTCTTTCTCAACAGCAAGACAAAGGCCTACTTGCGCAGCCTGGAGTCGGAATTTGGCGATTCTACCAATGCCATCCGCCTCGAATTGAACCGTTTTGAAAAGGCAGGGATGCTAACCTCTTTCCAAAACGGCAACAAGAAAATGTTTAAGGCCAACACCAAACACCCGCTTTTTAAAGAGGTGCACAACCTGCTTTTGAAGCATATTGGCCTCGACCGGATCATCGAAAATGTGGTGGAAAGACTTGGGGAGGTGGAAAAGGTGTATCTGGTTGGTGATTTTAGTAAAGGGCTGGACAGCCAGATTATTGATTTAATTTTTATCGGAAATATAGATACGGGTTATCTGATCGAATTGATTGACAAAGTAGAAGGTCTTATCAATCGCAAGATCAGGTATCTTATTTATAGCCACAGAGAGTTTGAAGACATTGACTGGAGTAAGCTCGACCCTGAGCCGTTCCTGCTTTGGTCAAATGACTAATTCATATGGTTTTAACTTTGATGTTAATATAATAGGTGTAGGAATTGTTGGACTGGCGGCATCCCCGCCAGTCCACAACTCTTTTGCATCGCGAAATTTGCAATTTCTTATTTTGACACTATAGATCACCGCAAATATGAAAATCCACGAAAGCCTGGTTTCAAAGCAAAAAACCATCTCCGTTATCGGGCTGGGTTACGTTGGGCTGCCCTTGGCACTTGCCTTTGCAAAAAAATTCAAGGTAATTGGTTTCGACATCAATACCGAGCGGGTAGAGATGATGAAGGCAGGTATTGATCCTTCAAAGGAGCTGGACAGCAGTGAATTTGAAGGGGCAGATATTGCCTTTACGTCAAATCCCGAAGATTTGCAGAATGCCCATTTTCATATAGTTGCTGTTCCTACACCCATTGATGAGCACAAAGTTCCCAACCTCAAGCCGGTAATAAGTGCCTCTGAAATGCTAGGAACTGTATTGAAAAAAGGAGACTATGTAGTATACGAATCTACTGTGTACCCAGGCTGTACAGAAGAGGATTGCCTGCCAATATTGGAAGCCAAATCCGGTCTGAAGGGTGGTGCGGATTTTAAAGTGGGCTACTCACCGGAGCGGATTAATCCTGGCGACAAAGAACATACCATTACCAAAATTCTAAAAATAGTTTCCGGCTGTGATGCAATTGCCAAAGAGGAAATTGCCAAAGTATATGGAAGTATTATAGAAGCAGGAATTTATGAGGCTTCTACCATTCGAGTAGCTGAAGCAGCTAAAGTGATTGAAAACACCCAGCGCGACATCAATATTTCCTTGATGAATGAGCTGGCTATCATCTTTGATCGCATGGGCATTGATACACAAGAGGTACTCGAAGCGGCTGGCACTAAATGGAACTTCCTCAAATTTCATCCCGGCCTAGTGGGAGGGCACTGTATAGGTGTTGATCCGTATTATCTCGTACACAAAGCTCGTCAGATTGGCTACGAGCCTCAGGTGATTTTGAGTGGCCGCCGCATCAATGATGGTATGCCAGGCTATGTAGCTAAGCGTTTGGTGCAAACCCTAATACAGAAAGGGAAAAATCCTCAAAATTCCAAAGTACTGGTAATGGGTATTACCTTCAAAGAGAATGTAGCAGATATCCGCAACTCCAAAGTGGTGGACCTTATCCGCGAATTGATGGAGTACTCTATTAATGTACACGTGACAGATCCATTGGCATCACCAAACGAGGTGGCTCACGAGTATAAGTTAAGTCTGGTGGATAATATATCTGATGATTATGATGCCGTGATAGTGGCAGTCAACCACGACCAATATAAAACCCTTGATTTGGAATATTTTAAATCCATCATGAAAGAAGAACCACTTTTGATGGATTTGAAAGGCATGTATGAGCGCAGTCAGAACGGCTTGGCCTACTGGCGGCTTTAATAAATATGCTATGAATGACCTGAGCGAATATGTCAACCAACTGGACGAAAAAGAGCCACGTTGGTTTGCGGTTTACACGCCATACAAGCGGGAAAAGTATGCTCTGCGGCAATTGCAAAGCAAGCAGATCACCGTTTATTTACCTATTCAAAGGCTGGTTCGTCAATATACGCGGAAGCGCAAAATAGTTGAGTTGCCGCTCATTAGCTGCTATATATTTGTAAAAATCACAAAGGCAGAGTATGTCCGTGTGCTGGAAACAGAACAGGTGCTCAACTTTGTCCGATTCTCTAAAAATCTACTAGCCATTCCCGACGCAGAAATCCAGCTGTTAAAACGTATTCTCGGAGAAGGGATAGAGGTGAATGTCGAAAAAACTACTTACAGCGAAGGAGATTGGGTAGAGATCATTTCTGGTAACCTGACCGGGTTGAAAGGCCGACTCATACAAATTCAAGACAAAAAGCATTTTACAATAGACCTGGAACATCTGGGATATTCCTTGCGGATGACTGTCCATCCGGATGCCCTTCGCAAGCTGCATCGGCCTGTGGCCATGCATTAATGCTGATTGGCGAAAGCTGTTCAGCAAACATAAGTTTATGTTTTCAGGGAACCTGAAAATCCCTGGCCGATAAGTGCGACTTATCGTTGGCGAAGCCGTATCGACACTCTGCGGACGGTGCCAAAAACAAGTCTTGGCAATATGCATACGAACACAAAGAAGAACATCCTGGTAACAGGTGGCGCGGGATTTATCGGCTCCAATATTGTGGGAGCTTTGCTTGAAGAAGAGCGGGTGGGGCAAGTGATCGTTTTGGACAACCTCTCTACCGGCAACCGCCAAAACATCGAACCTTTTTTAAAGCACCCGGATTTTGAATTTGTATGGGGCGACATAACCGATTTCAACACTTGCCTGGATGTTTGCAAGCAAGTCGATCTGGTTTGTCATCAGGCAGCGCTCGGTTCGGTACCCCGCTCGATCAAATCGCCTTTGACTACCAATAATGTCAACATCACCGGCACCCTCAATATTTTCACCGCAGCCAAAGAATGTGGGATCAAACGCATAGTGTATGCGGCATCTTCCTCTACCTATGGTGATAGCAAAGAGCTACCAAAACAGGAGGACAAAGTGGGCTCACCCATATCTCCCTATGCCGTCAGCAAGTTGGTCAATGAGCTTTACGCCAATGTTTATGGCAAATTGTATGGTTTGGAATTTATAGGTTTGCGCTACTTCAATGTCTTTGGGCCCCGGCAAGATCCCAATGGCGCTTATGCGGCCGTGATCCCACTCTTTGCACAAGCATTGCTTTATAATCAAACGGCCAGGATCAATGGTGACGGGGAGCAAAGTAGAGATTTCACATACGTGAGTAATGCCGTGCAAGCCAATGTGAAAGCGTTATTTGTTGAAGATAAAAATGCAGTGAATCAAGTGTACAACATTGCCTGTGGAGAACGCATTTCCATTAATGAACTCTATCACTATCTGAGAGAGCTGGCTCATTCGGAACAGCTACCTGATTATGGACCACCCCGCCCCGGGGATGTGAAGCATAGCCTGGCTGACATTTCCAAGGCACAACGACTTTTAGCGTATGAGCCGGAAATGAAGGTTCGAGATGGGCTACGGAAGGTTTTTGCATGGTATGCCGAACAATTCTATCACGGGAAAAGAGAGCAAGTCTGAAGTGAAAATATTAGTTACCGGAGCAGCAGGTTTTATTGGGTATCACCTTTCGAAACAATTGCTTGAGGAAGGACACGAAGTGGTAGGTGTTGATAATTTAAACCATTATTATGATGTCCGGCTGAAGCTGGCGCGGCTCAACGAACTAGGAATAGATGCCTATGAAATAGCAATGGGCAAACAAGAAATAAAAAGCCGGCTAAGTGATTTTCGCTTTTTTAAAATGGACATAGAAGAGCGGGCAAAGCTGAGTGAGTTATTTGCCTCAGAAAAATTTGAAGTCGTATTCCACATGGCGGCTCAAGCGGGAGTTCGCTATAGTATTGAACAACCAGATACTTATATCCAGAGCAATATTGTAGCTTTTGCCAAACTACTGGAAGCTTGCCGCCACCATCCTGTAAAACTTTTGATTTACGCGAGTAGTTCATCCGTGTACGGTAACAGCAAGAACATTCCCTTTAAGACATCTGAAAATGTAGATCGCCCAATCTCATTGTATGCTGCTACAAAGAAATCGAATGAATTGATGGCACATACCTACAGCCACCTATTCGGGATACCTACAATCGGGCTGCGCTTTTTCACTGTTTATGGAGAATGGGGCCGACCAGATATGGCTGCCATGCTATTTGCCAAAGCGATCTTAAACGGAGAGCCAATAAAGGTTTTCAACAAAGGCAACATGAGTAGAGACTTCACCTATGTAGGCGACATAGTGGGAGGAATGACTCAGGTTTTGCACAAAAGGATGGAAAACACGCAAGCTTTAGCACCCCTGTACAAAATTTACAACATCGGTAATAGCAAGCCGGTCAATTTACTCGAATTTATAGAGGAAATGGAACAAGCTATTGGCAAAAAAGCCGAAAAAGAGTGGCATCCTATGCAGCCTGGAGATGTAGAAAATACCTACGCAGATGTGACAGAATTAAAAAACGATTTCGGATACGAACCTCAAACCTCCATTCGAAAAGGCTTAAAATCTTTTGCCGAATGGTATATCGCCTATTCTAAAGACGATTTGTTCACATGACCAACCACCATTCCGTCGAACAAAAGCAAAAAATACATATGGTCGATTTGATTGGCCAGTATCAAAAAATCAAACCGGCCATTGACAAGGCCATTTTGGATGTCGTAGCTAGTGCCAAATTCATCAAAGGCCCTGCAGTTCAATCCTTTGAATCTAATCTGGCTGATTATCTGGGCGTCAAGCATGTGATCGGTTGTGCCAATGGCACAGATGCGCTACAAATTGCTTTGATGGCGCTCGGATTGAAGCCGGGCGACGAAGTTATCGTGCCTGCATTCACCTATGTAGCTACTGCTGAAGTAATTGGTTTGCTCAACCTCCAGCCTGTGATGGTGGATGTAGATCCTGACACCTTCAATACCCGGCTGGACTTGCTTGAGCTTGCTGTTAGCCCCCGTACCAAAGCTATTGTACCAGTGCATTTGTTTGGGCAAAGCACGGACTTAGAGCCAATTGTCCAATTTGCCCGTCAGCATGGTTTGTTTGTATTGGAAGACAACGCCCAGGCAATTGGTGCAACATACACCTTTTCGAATGGCGAGAAGCACAAAGCCGGTACCATTGGCCACGTTGGCACCACTTCCTTCTTCCCTTCCAAAAACCTAGGCTGCTATGGAGATGGCGGAGCACTATTCACCAATGACGATGCGCTTGCCGAGCGAATCCGGATGATTGCTAATCACGGCCAAAAAAAGCGCTACTACCATTCAATGATTGGTTGCAACTCGCGTCTGGACAGCATACAAGCTGCCATACTGGACGTAAAGCTGAGTTATCTGAACGACTATGCTGCGGCCCGCCAGGCAGTAGCGGCCCGATACGACGAAGCCTTTGCCGGTATTGACTCTTTACAAATACCCCGCCGGCAGCTGAATTCAACACATGTATTTCATCAATACACGCTCAGAGTGAAGGATGGGAGGCGGGATTCCTTGAAAGCATATTTAAATGAGCAAGGTATTCCATGTGGTATTTATTATCCCGTACCATTGTACAAGCAGGAAGCTTTTAAGGGCTATGTGAAGGCAGGCTTTGAGCTGGAGCATACCGAAGCACTTTGCCGGGAGGTAATTTCTTTGCCGATTCATACGGAGATGGGAGAGGAGGTGTTGGAATTTATTATTCAGAAGGTAGTAGGATTTTTTGGATGATTTGGAGAAGCGAGTGTTTGAAGAGTTGAGCTTAAATTGAAATGACTTATACTTATTATTTTGAAAAACTAGATGTTTGGGATCGTGCCATATACCTTGCACAACTTGTGTATAAGATTACCAATGATTTTCCTCGAGAAGAAAAGTATGGTATAATCAATCAAATGAGAAGAGCTTCCATTTCAATATCTTCTAATTTAGCTGAGGGTAGCTCACGTACCTCATTTAAAGAACAGGCAAGGTTTACTGAAATTGCCTATTCCAGCACAATGGAATTATTAAATCAAATTATCCTCTCCGAAAAATTAGGTTTTCTTTCTATAGCTCAATTGAATGAGCTCCGAAAAATCATCGAAGAGATAAGCAATAAATTAAACAGTTTAAAAAGAACTCAATTATCAAAGGTGAAAGAAGATACTGTAGAATATAACACCACCAATTCATCTTCTCAAGCAATCAACTTTTCTGCCCAACATCTCAACTCTTCAAATCCTCAAATCCCCGATTCACTATCCCATTTCTTCGCCCACGAAACAGCCGTCATTGATGAAGGTTGTGAAATAGGAGCTGGCACAAAGATCTGGCACTTCAGCCACATCATGCCGAATTGCCGAATAGGTAAAAGCTGCAATATTGGTCAAAACGTAGTAATATCGCCGGAGGTGGTGTTGGGCAACAACGTAAAAGTGCAAAACAATGTATCCATTTATACCGGAGTAACTTGCGAAGATGATGTTTTTTTAGGCCCATCAATGGTTTTCACCAATATCATCAACCCGCGGAGTGCTGTAAATCGCAGGGGACAATATGCCAAGACACGTGTGGGGAGAGGAGCTTCGATAGGTGCCAATGCGACCATTGTATGTGGCAATGATATCGGCGAGTATGCCTTTATTGGAGCGGGGGCAGTAGTTACTAAATACGTTCCTTCTTACGCCTTAGTGGTAGGCAATCCGGCCCGGCAAATAGGCTGGATGAGTGAATATGGGCATCGGCTAGAGTTCAAGGAAAATGGAGAGGCGACTTGTCCTGAAAGTAAAGAAAATTATCGACTGGAAGAGGGGAGGGTTGTGAAGTTGTTGAGTTGTTGAGTTGTAGAGTTGTGAAGTTGTTGAGTTGTTGAGTTGTAGAGTTGTGAAGTTGTTGAGTTGTTGAGTTGTAGAGTTGTGAAGTTGTTGAGTTGTTGAGTTGTGAAGTTGTTGAGTTGTGAAGTTGTTTATACTTAATTTAATTAAACAGATATAGTGTCTAATCATAAATACCCATTTGAGAAATTAACGATCTGGGAGCTAAGTGTTGATTTAACTGTAAAAATATATAAAGTCTCTGGTGCTTTTCCTTCTGAAGAAAAGTTTGGAGTTACAAGTCAGATTAGAAGAGCAGCAAACTCTGTTTCAGCAAATATAGCTGAAGGTGCTTCAAGGTTATCGAGTAAGGATAAAGCAAGATTTTTCCAGATTGCTTATAGTTCTCTTATGGAAACTTTAAATTTTCTAATTATAGCAAATAAATTAGACTTTTTAGACATTGAAAAACTAAACCAATTTAGAAGTGACATTGAAGAGCTCTCAAATAAAATAAACGCTTACCACAAAAAATTGAAATGAACGTTGTAACATCTTTCAACTAATCAACTCTACAACTCTACAACTCTACATTAATAATAAATGAAAAATTTTGCCCTGATTGGCGCCGCTGGCTACATTGCTCCACGCCACATGAAGGCCATCAAAGAAACAGGGAACAACCTGGTAGCAGCGATGGATCCGTTTGATTCAGTAGGCATCATTGACAGCTATTTTCCGGAAGCTGATTTCTTTACGGAGTTTGAGCGCTTCGACCGGCATTTAGAGATGTTGAGAAGAAAAGGGACGCCGATTGACTATGTGTCGATCTGTTCGCCCAATTATTTACACGATGCACATATTCGGTTTGGATTGCGGATCGGGGCGAATGTGATCTGTGAGAAACCGATTGTGCTGAACCCGTGGAATCTGGATGCGCTGGAGGAGTTAGAAAAGGAATATCCGGGAACAGTTTATAGCATCTTGCAACTCAGGCTGCATCATAACATCATTGCTCTTAAAGAAAAAATTGATAATGGCCCGACAGATAAAATCTATGATGTAAGTCTTCAATATATAACAGCTAGAGGCAAATGGTATCACTACAGCTGGAAAGGAGATATTCAAAAATCAGGAGGGATAGCAACCAATATTGGGATACATTTTTTTGATATACTGATTTGGATTTTTGGAGATGTTAGAAAGAGTGAGGTAAAAGAATATGGAGCAGTAAGAGCTTCAGGTGTGTTGTATCTGGAGAAGGCCAAAGTACAATGGCTGCTAAGTATTGACAGCAATGATTTGCCGGCGACGGCAAAAAACGCGAATGCCCGAACATTTCGCGCGCTTCGCGTAGAAGGAGATAAAATAGATTTCAGCAAAGGTTTTTCAGATTTACATACCCTTAGTTACCAAAACATACTGGAAGGGAGAGGGTTTGGTATAGAATCCTCCGGCGCAGCCATTAATTTGACAAAGAATATCAGAGCACATGCTTAAGCAAAAGTCGAAACCCGTAAAATGCCATAAGACCTTGCTTATTGCTGAAATAGGCCAGGCTCACGACGGTAGCCTGGGCATTCTCCACTCTTATATAGATGCCATTGCCAAAGCGGGTGTAGATGCTATTAAGTTCCAAACCCATATTGCGGAAGCGGAAAGCAGCATAGCTGAACCTTTTCGGGTTAGATTTAGCTATGAAGATGATACTCGGTTTGCCTACTGGAAGCGGATGGGCTTTACCAAAACGCAATGGCTCGGTATTAAACAGCACTGTGATGAAGCAGGGGTAGAATTTATGTCATCGCCATTTTCGCAGGCAGCTGTTGATTTGTTGGAAGATGTGGGTATAAAGCGGTATAAAATTGGGTCAGGAGAAGTGACTAATTTTTTGATGTTAGAAAAAATTGCCAAAACCGGCAAGCCAATTATCCTTTCATCGGGGATGAGCTCTTATGCCGAACTAGACAGGGCTGTTGATTTTGTGCGCAGCTATGGCAATGAACTCTCCATCCTCCAGTGTACAACGGCCTATCCTACACCTTATGACCGACTGGGGCTGAATGTCATCGGAGAATTAAAACAGCGATACCCTGATGCTGCGATTGGCCTGTCAGAGCATACCGGAGAGATATATGCGGGAATTGCAGCCGTAGCTCTTGGCGCACAAATAGTAGAATTTCATGCCGTGTTTGACAAGCGTATGTTTGGCCCGGATGCAACTTCCTCTCTAGAAATCAATCAAATTGCCGAACTGGTGAAAGGGATACGGGCCATTGAAAAAGCATTAGAAAGCCCTATAGATAAAAATGATCTGTCGAACTATGAAGAACTAAAAAAGATATTTGAAAAAACACTGGCCGTCAATAAGGATCTGCCGAAAGGTCATATCCTCACTTTCGATGACCTAGAAGCCAAAAAGCCTGCTAAAATGGGTATTGCCACAGCCGATTTTAAAAATGTTATTGGGAAGTCCACAAGCAGGCCATTAAAGAAGTGGAACTTTTTAAAAGGTGAAGACCTAATATGAGAAAAATTGCCGTAGTTGTTACCGCACGTCCATCATATAGCCGGATAAAGACGGCACTTATGGCTGTAAATAATCATCCAAAACTCAAATTGCAACTTATTGTTGCAGCATCCGCACTGTTGGAAAGA
>OZ244935.1:2087500-6194044 GCA_965222005.1 Saprospiraceae bacterium | reverse complement strand
ACAAGGCGGGAGACATCGCCAGGCTGAATTTCCCGTATGGATAAATGATTGCGCATAATCAACGTTGCAGCCAACTAAGAAAAAAGAAACAACAAAAAAATAATCGAAAATTATTAAAAAAATAGCCTCGCAAATTAAGAATCAAATCAAAAGAATTTGCTATTCAGAACAAAAAGGCTACCATTGAGAATATTGGCAGAATTGAGATACAAAAAAACCTAAGAATTGCTATCTTATCGTTTTAGTAATAGAAGGAGTAAGCCGAGAATCCTGAATAGAGTAGGATGAACATAAAAACATTAAAGATGAAATTATTAAAATCAACCTTATTATTATTGGCGGTATTATGTACTGTGCTAAATACACAATCGTGCAAAGACGAATGTGATAAGGTAGTATGTCAAAATGGAGGAACATGTAATGACGGTACTTGTGAGTGCCCAGATGGATACACAGGCACGAACTGTGAAAGCTTCGATGCTTCACAAATACAAGCCCTGTTAGCCAATCATACACCACTGGAATTAGTTAATGGAGGAGTACCCTTAGACAGCCTCTACGGCAAAATGTATAAAGGGGGCATTATCTTTTACCTCAACACAGATGATGGTACAGGAATGGTCGCAGCCACAGAAGATCAGAGTGAAGCAGCGCAATGGGGATGTATTGGAACTGATATTGTGGGATTGGCAAACATTACAGGCTTTCCCGTACCAGATCCTGAAATAGAAGGGGGAGCTCGCATAGGGGATGGGTCAGCAAATACGGATGCTATATTAGCTGAGTGTACGGATGATGAAATCGCTGCAAAACTATGTCGAGATTTAGGTCCTGATTGGTTTTTACCTTCCCGGGGAGAATTAAATTTAATGTACACCAACTTACATGAGAAAGGACACGGCGGCTTTGCGGCTGATTGGTACTGGAGTTCCACGGAGGGCGACGGAGGCGATGCGTGGTTCCAGTTCTTCAGTGATGGCTTTCAGGACCTCATCGGTAAGGGCAACGACGTCGTCCATGTCCGTGCCGCTCTGACTTTTTAACTATTTAACCGCTTAGCATTCGATTTTTTTTTTGATATGGCAACTATGACTTACCGGTATTTAAGGAAGTGTATCAGTTGATATTAAAGATAGTTGAATGCACCAAAGGTTTTCCAAAGGAGTACAAGCCTGTGCAGAACAATGGCTAAAACGGCAATAGCCTCCATTTGTCGCCTACTGCGTTTAGCCGAGCCGATAAAAAATAGATGGATTTGTACTTTTATAGCAACGGTTGTACGGTTTTTTTTTAAAAGCAACTTCTCTGTGAAGCCTGAGGTCAAAAATAAATACCAAACGCTATATACCAAAACGCCCCGCATCATCATCCGTGCGCCAGGCCGTATCAATCTTATCGGCGAACATACCGATTACAACGAAGGATGGGTACTCCCTGCCGCTATCGACAGAGCCCTGGTTTTGGCATTCGGCAACACAGATAGCCCTTCTTTGGTTGATATGTATGCGCTGGATGTGGCTGAACAGCAAAGCTTCCGCTTGACTGACTTGCTGATGCCTGTAGCGCCGGGTTGGTTGGGCTATGTGCAAGCGGTGCTTGCTGAACTGGCCGAACGCAGCTACCCTCTGCAAGGCTTTCGATGTGTTTTTGGTGGCGATATTCCACAAGGGGCAGGCCTTTCTTCTTCAGCAGCACTTTGCTGTGGCTTGGTTTTCGGACTCGCTGAGCTATTCGGCTGGTCGATAAGCCGACACGATATAGCACTCATTGCACAGGCAGCCGAACATCGCATCGGCCTGCAGTGTGGCTTGATGGATCAGTATGCTGTGTTGTTCGGAAAGGCAGGACAGGCAATTTGCCTGGATTGCCGCTCATTGGAGTTGCGTCATCTCCCGTTGCCTGATGAGGAATACAGTTGGTTGGTAATTGATTCAAAACTACGACACGAACTGGCAGCCGGTTCAGCTTATAATGAGCGGCGCCAATCTTGTGAAAGAGCGGTGGCTGAACTTCAGCAAACCAATCCTGCGGTGCAAAGTTTGCGGGATTCTTCTTTTGAATTGCTGAAAGCAACGCAGCCTCGACTCAATGCCATCGATTACCAACGAGCTTGCTTTGTACTCAAAGAAAACGAACGCGTTTTACAAATGGTGGCGGCTTTGCAAGCAGGTCAGTTGGATAGAGCCGGAGGCTTGCTGACTGCCTCGCATGAGGGACTGCGCACAGAGTACGAAGTCACGGTAGCCGAAACGGATTGGCTGGTGTGCCTGGCCAATGAAGAGCCCGGCGTTTTAGGAGCCCGGCAGATGGGCGGCGGCTTTGGTGGCTGCACGCTGAATTTGATTCACATCGGGCAGCTGCAAAGCATTTTTAAACGCATCGCAAAAAAATATTTGCAACAAACAGGAATCACAGTAGAAGCCATCGAAGTACAACTTGCCGATGGCCTGGGTTATACTTGCTGACCTTTCATCATTTTGTTCCAGTACAAGTAGGGAAGCATGTATTTTTTCAATAGCCAAAGTCTCCAGTGCTCTTTGCTGGAGTCGAAAACCAGCAGTTGTTTGAGCTTGGGGTCGGGAGTGAAGTTGCCATCGTAATCAAATTCGGCAAGCACCATTTTGCCATATCCAGTGACTAGGGGGCAGGAAGAGTAGCCATCGTACTGCTTGTTGTAGAGTGGGCTGGCTTTTTTCAGGCGCAGAATATTTTCAACTACAATCGGCACCTGCTTGCGGATGGCGGCTCCCGTTTTGGCAGTAGGCAAACCAGCTGAATCACCCAGTCCAAAAATGTTTTTGAATTGATTGTGCTGCAGCGTTCCTTTGTGTACATCCAACCATCCGGCATCATTGGCCAGTGGCGATTTTTTGATGAAATCGGGTGCTGATTGAGGCGGTGCAAGGTGCAGCAGATCGTAGCGGATACCTGTTCGGTCGCCATCTTCGATCACTTCTACTTCTTTGTGATTGTACTCGCTGGCATGCTCCGCCATTTGGTACCAGGCAATGCGTTTTTTGCCATCCACAGCCACCAGTTTGTGTCCAAAACGCAGGTTGAGGTCTTTTCGGTCCACTACCTGCATAAGTGTTTTGGCGATGGGTTTGATGCCAAAGATGACGGAGCCGGGTGTGGCAAACACAATATCCGTTTTATCTCGCACGCCATTTTTTCGAAACATGTCATCGGCCAGGTACATGATCTTTTGCGGAGCGCCGCCACACTTGATCGGAGTGGTAGGCTGGGTAAATAGTGCAGTACCTCCTTTGAATGACCGCAAAACACTTTGGGTATGATTTGGGTCGGTATAAATGCTACAAACATTTCCCTTGCCCAATGCTTCGGGCAGCCCTTCCACCAAACCCGGATCAATCTTGATGCCGGGTGCTACAACGAGAAAATCGTAGCTATAGGTTTGATTACTACGCGTAATGATTTTGTTTTCTTCCGGCAAAAAGCGGTCGGCATATTCTTTGATCCACTCCACACCTTTGGGGATTACCGAGGCCATAGAGCGACGCGTTTTTTCAAAATCGTAGGTGCCGGCTCCCACCAATGTCCAGGCTGGTTGATAGAAGTGATCTTCAGCCGGTTCAATGATAGCAATATTGAGGTGTTGGCTTTTTTTGAGTATTTGCGCAGCTACCATAATACCGGCAGTGCCGCCACCGATGATGAGAAGATCGTAGTGAGTTTTCATTCTTGTTTTGGATTTGATGTGCAAGTAATGTACATCGAACTCCCCAAAATGTGCGTAACCGGAGTTACATAACGAATACCTTTAATCTGAAACGAAGTGGGTCGCTTTCAGGATTTGATTCGGCCGATCATGCAGCTGAGGTAAGATTTGGTAGTGGTGCCAATAGTTCCCTGGCCTGGCTCAGGATAGCCCAGGGTAGTCAATTTGTGGCGGGCAAGGGCAGCAGCAGCATCGGTAGCCACCTCAACGGTAACCACGCCATCGCCCACATCTACCTGAGTATGGCTAACCCCTTCGAGCAAATCCAATTGTTGACAGATGCGGTGCGCACAGCCATTACATTTGATATTTTCAGCTTTCAATTGAACTTTCATTGCACAGTATTGGGTGAACAAAGAAGCAATACGACTGCAAATGGCAACCGTATTGCTATGGAATCATTATGAGTTAGTTTGTGAAGGACAGAGAAAGTCTGTCGTTGGAATTTTCGTCTCCTGTATGGCTTTGAAACCACCCGCTACATCTGCCAACTGATGGAACCCGCGCGCCTTCAGCATAGAGCTGGCGATTACAGAGCGATATCCGCTGGCACAATGAATATACATAGTGCCTTCTTTTGGCAGGCTGGCCAGATGGTTGCTGAGCTCACTGAGCGGAATGTTTTTTGCACCATCAATATGCTCTGCCTGGTATTCACTCTGCCGACGCACATCCAGGATAGTTGTATCTGGATGTTTTTGGACGATCTCTGCCAGTTGTTTTGCAGAGATGGACCGGACCGTGTCAAATTCTTTTCCAGCTTTCACCCAGGCAGCAAAGCCACCTTCGAGATAGCCGAGTGTATTGTCGAAGCCTACGCGCGACAGGCGGGTTAAGGCTTCCCTTACGCGCCCTTCGGGGGCTACCAGCAGGATGGGCTGAGTGACATCTTTGATCAGATCGCCCACCCAGGGAGCGAAGCTGCCATCGAGCCCGATAAAGATAGAGCGCGGGATGTGGCCTTTAGCAAAGGCCACTTTGCTACGCACATCCAAAATGATGGCTCCGGTTTCGTTGGCAGCTACTTCAAATTGCTTGGGCGGCAAAGCATGCTGACCTTTTTCCAGCACTTTGTCGATATTTTCATAGCCTTCCTTGTTCATGCGCACATTCATCGGGAAGTAGGCGGGCGGCGGCAGCAGCCCCTCCGTTACCTCCTGGATAAATTCCTCCCGGGTCATATCGAAGCGGAGTGCGTAGTTGACTTTTTTCTGATTGCCAAGCGTATCAACCGTTTCCTTCATCATATTCTTGCCACAGGCTGAACCTGCCCCATGCGCCGGGTACACGATCACCTCGTCGGCCAGGGGCATGATCTTACTGCGCAGGCTGTCGTAAAGCAACCCGGCAAGCTCTTCCTGCGTCATATTAGCTGCTTTTTGCGCCAGGTCGGGCCGGCCCACATCGCCGAGAAAGAGCGTATCGCCGGAAAGGATGGCGTGGTCCTTCCCCTGCTCATCGCGTATCAGGTAAGTGGTGCTTTCCAGGGTATGGCCGGGTGTATGGAGTGCTACAATGGTAATATTGCCAAGTGCAAACTCCTGGTCATCTTTAGCAACGATTGCCTCAAAAGAAGGCTGGGCGGTGGGGCCATATACAATAGGAGCCCCCGTTTTTTCAGACAGGGTCAGATGGCCGCTCACAAAATCGGCGTGGAAATGGGTTTCAAAAATGTACTTGATAGTAGCTCCATTGGCAGCAGCTTTGTCGATATAGGGTTGTACTTCCCTGAGCGGGTCAACAATGGCGGCCTCGCCATTGCTTTCGACGTAATAAGCACCATGAGCCAGGCATCCGGTATAAATTTGTTCTATTTTCATTTTGAATAATTTTTTTGGTAAACAAGATAGCTCAAAAGTACACAATCTTGGCCTTAAGGTGCGTGACTGAAGTTACATTCTTGGGTAAACATACTCTAGTGGGAAATAAATTCGAGCACCTCTACCCGGTTGCGGTACTGTCGGATTATGCCCTCCTGTTCGAGCTTTTTCATCAGGCGGGATATGACAACGCGGGAGGAGTTGAGGTCATTGGCTATCTGGTAATGCGTGATGTGAAGGGTAGGCTGTTTACTTACCAGTACTTTATCTCTGAGGTATTTGTAGAGGCGTGCCTCCATATTGTGAAAGGCGAGGTTGTCAATTGCGCTGAGCATTTCGTTGAGGCGGCTGTTGAAACTTTCCAGCACAAAGGCACGCCAGCTTTTGTAGCGCACCATCCATTCTTCCATTTTTTCCACGGGAATAAACAACAACTCCGTCTCTGACTCTGCCACTGCCCGCACAGTAGATTTTGCCTTACGCGAACAGCAGTTGAGTGTGACAGCACAGGTATCGCCCAGCTCAAGATAGTAGAGCAGTAGTTCATTGCCATCGCTATCTTCAGTCATGATCTTGGCGGAGCCGGAGATGACCAGCGGTATATGTGTGATGGCCTGGCCAATGTCCATGATCTCAGAGCCTTCACCAAACTTCTTTTGCTGGCCATACCGACAAATTTCCTTGAGTAGCTCCGATTCGAAAAGATATTGGAAGCGCTCGTGGAGCCGCTCATAACATTTAATATCAAAAGAGGGGAAGGCCATTTATATAATTTTTTAATTGTTCTCAACCCGGATAGGTATAAGCTGCCTGCAATCCGAGCGGCGCACCGACGATCCAGAAAAGTACCAGGAATACGGTCCAGCAAATAATAAAAGCGATGGAGTAGGGGAGCATCAAAGATACGAGCGTACCAATGCCCGTTTCCTTTACATATTTTTGACAAAATACAACTACCAAAGGGAAGTAAGGCATCAGCGGAGTGATGATATTGGTAGAGGAATCCCCCACGCGATAGGCAGCCTGCGTCAGTTCTGGCGAATACCCCAACTGCATTAACATCGGCACAAAGATCGGTGCCAGCAAGGCCCATTTGGCAGAAGCCGAGCCTACAAAAAGATTGACGAAACCCGCCAGCAAGATGATCCCTGTGATGGTAATGGAACCGGGCAACTGTAATGCTTGCAGGAAGTTGGCACCTTTGATAGCCATCAAAGCACCCAGATTTGAAGTGCCAAAAGCATTGATGAACAAAGCACAGAAAAAGGCCATCACGATGTAGTAGGCCATTCCCCGCATGGCATCCGACATTTCATCGATCACATCCTTGCCCTTTTTGAATTTCCCGGAAATGAATCCGTGAATAACACCTGGTAGCAAAAAGAACAGAAAAATCAAAGGCACAATCGATTGCATGATCGGAGCCGTAAAGGATGTCAGCGAGCCGGTCGGGTCGCGGAAGGGCGACTCAGCAGGTGCTACCGATAGGGCCAGCAATACCAAACACACCAACGTTACACCTGTGGCGATCCAAAATCCTTTGCGCTCTGCTGCCGTGATGTCGCTCATCGAAGGAGCTTGCTCGGCATCTTCATCAGTAGGAGTGGTTTTGTTGAGCCTCGGTTCGATGATCCGATCGGTAATATACCAGCCGAGCAGCGTGATGAGGATGCTGGATGCGGCAGTGAAGTAGTAATTGCAAAGCGGATTGACGAGTGCGCTTTGATCGATGATTTGTGCGGCGGGTTGGGTGAAGCCCTGCAGCAAAGGATCAAGGGCGGAGGGCAGTGGGTTGGCGCTAAAGCCTCCCGATACGCCCGCAAAGGCAGCCGCTATGCCAGCCAGCGGATGCCGCCCCGCTGCATGGAAGATGATACCTCCCAGGGGAATCACCAGCACATAACCTGCATCCACAGCGGAGTGCGAAATGATACCTACAAAAACAACCATCGGCGTGAGCAATGATAAAGGAGTTCGGTTGAGCATCATCTTGAGGCCGGTATTGATGTAACCGGAGCCGTCGGCCACGCCTACCCCCAGCATAGCTACCAACACCACGCCCAGCGGGGCAAAGCTGGTGAAAATGGTGACCATATTGCTCAGGAAGGTGGTAATGGCTGCACCGGTCAGCAGGTTTTGGATACGGATGGGTGCTCCGTCCCGCGGGTTGATCTCTGCAAATTCCACAGGAGCCAGCAAAGCAGATAAGACCCATACAATGAGCATTGATATTAAAAAGAGGATGGCCGGGTCGGGAAGCTTGTTGCCTACGCGCTCAATAATGCCGAGCATGCGGTGGATGAAGCCCTGGTTTTGGACAGTGGAATTTTCCTTGGTCATCTATGAATAGATTTTTCTATGCCTGAATATAAAGGTGGTGAAATTACGAAAATATACACACTAGCCTATACCTTATCACTTCCCAATACAAAATTTCGAAAAGATATTACCCAGCAAGTCATCCGTACTCACCTCACCGGTGATCTCGCCCAGATAGGCCAGAGCCCGCCGAATATCCATAGCTACAAAATCGGAAGAGATGCCACTATCCATAGCTTTGAGCACATCCTGAAGGCTTTCGCGGGCTTTGGTGAGGGCTTCGTAATGGCGGGCATTGCTCACTACCGAATGGCCTGCCAGGCCGTGATGGTCCACGATTTGGGAAAAGAGCATATCTTTAAGAAACTCAATGTTCATGCGATTTTTAGCGGATACAGTGATCAGGTTGGAAGCTTCGATCAACCCGGCTTTGTAATAATCGTCGGGCTCTACATAGGGGTTGAGGTCCATCTTGTTGGCTACAAAAAGCTGCTTGCTTTTGGCAGTGAGGGCGCGGCTGCCTTGTAGGAAACGTTCGACATCCTGCCAAAGGTCTGCCGGCCGCGATTCGGTGACGTCAAATACATAAATGACCACGGTAGATTGGGCTATCTTTTCAATCGTCCTTTCAATACCTACCTGCTCGATCTGATCCTGCGCCTTGCGGATGCCAGCCGTATCGATAAGCCGAAACTGGATACCTCGGATGTTCAACACCTCTTCAATGGTGTCGCGTGTGGTGCCGGGAATATGACTCACTATGGCCCGCTCTTCATTGAGTAACGCATTGAGCAAGGTGGATTTGCCGGCATTGGGCCGACCGGCAATCACTGTATTGACACCCAGCTTGATGGCATTGCCCAATTGGAAGGACTCGATAAGTTGGTTGAGTAGCTTATGAATTTTTTCAACCAGCTGCCGCAATTCCTCTCTGTTGGCAAAGGCTACATCTTCTTCAGAGAAGTCCAACTCCAGCTCAATGAGACTGGCAAAATCAATCAGCTGTTGCCGCAGCTTCTGAATCTCCTGGCTGAAGCCTCCACGCATTTGCTGTATGGCTATCGCATGAGCTGATTCGGAAGAGGAGGCAATTAGATCGGCAACCGCTTCGGCCTGCGACAAGTCGAGCTTTCCGTTGAGAAAGGCACGGAGGGTAAATTCGCCAGGCTGTGCCAGCCGCGCTCCTTTGCGAATACACAGCTCGATAATTTGCTGATGAATATAGGAAGAGCCGTGGCATGAAATTTCAACCACATCCTCGCCAGTATAGGAATTGGGACCAATAAAAAGCGAAACAAGTACTTCATCGAGGATACGCCCCTCTTCATCGCGGATACTACCAAAGTGTATGGTATGGCTCTGCTGGATATCGAGGGCTTTACCATAAAAAGCGGTATTGGCAATGCGGATGGCATCTTTGCCGGAAAGGCGCAAGATGCCAATGGCCCCGATACCGGCCGGTGTAGCTATAGCTATGATGGTGTCATCAGGATTGTAAAGCGATCGCTGCATTGTAATGTTAAAGGTATGACAGCTAAGATAGGGTGGCTTTCAAAAAAATGAAAATTTTCGGCAAGCTGAATAATTCTCCACCGAACTCAACAGGGAGGCAAGCACGGTAAGATGAGGAGAGGATTACGGTTTGAGCAATTTTCGGAACGGCGGATAATTGTGCAAGGCTACAAAATCGGGATCGTACTGAAAGGTGTAAGGTGTGTATTTACGCCCCCGCTGAAGGGCCCGTTTGAGATAAGAAATCGCCTGATCTTTTTGCCCCAGCAAGCTATGGATGCGGGCTTGCTGATAGGGGATATAGCTACCTGCTACCGTTTGGTCCAGTCTATCGAGCTGTTGAAGGCTTGCCATAGCCACTTCCCGGTTTTGCTGAATTGCACCGATACAGCCGAGCCTCGACAGGTACAAATATGTTGGGGTTTCCGGCTTCCAAAGTTCTTCCAGCAAAGTATTAGCCTGTGCAAAATCTCCCAGCAAATACAAGCAGCGCATTTGCATATGCCTGTTTGGCTTATCGCGATAGAGCTGAAGAGCTTGGGTGCTAAAAGACTGAGTGGCCTGCTCATTGCCCATCAGTTTTGCTTCATAAGCAGCTACGAAATATAGATAACGATAATCCTTGTTCAGCTGTTTTTTGTCGAGCTGTTCCAAAAGCGTTGCTATCGTTTCATATTGCTGCAAACCGGCTAAAGCACGAATTTCGAACTGCCGACACAAACGGTTGCGTTCATAGCCCGGTGTTTGGTGGATGATCTGTAAAGCTTTTTTATATTGCCGCAATTCGATGTAAGCCCGTGCGCGGAGGTGCGTTTGCTGGTAACAGTACTGGCAGCTGTTAAAATCCAGCTTTTCGTAGTTGACCTGGTTCATCACCTCCAGCGCCTTTTCAGGATCGTTCATAAATTCGAGGGCATATACTGCCATGCTCGTGTTTTTAAAAATGTCTTTAGTATCCAGCAGGTATATGTCTTCAAAATATTGAAAAGCTTTGGCATTTTGGCCGTTCATTTTAGCCAGCTCAAAACGCAGGTAATGCTTGTGAAACTGATTGAGCTCGGCGCTGCGGCTTTCCAATTGTTGGCCAATCTGTCTGGCTTCTTCCGTTTTGCCCAGGTTTTGCAAGAGCGAGATTTTCAGGAAATAAGCTCCAACAAAACCACTGTCCAAAGCGATCGCCCGATTGATATGGAGGAGCGCTTGGTTGTAATCCTTACTCCAGTTTTCTTTTGCCGCAAAATACTCTTTGTAGGCATCGTCATTCCTCCACTACAATTTGCATTATCTTTACAATATGTTCGACGATCGGCCCATATCGGATTGGCTTCCCATCACCCGCAAGGAAGTGGAGGCTCGTGGCTGGGAGGAGCTGGATGTAATCCTCATTTCCGGCGATGCCTATGTGGACCACCCTGCCTTCGGCTCTGCGGTGGTCGGCCGCATCCTGGAGGATGAAGGCTTGCGGGTAGCTATTGTGCCACAGCCTAACTGGCAGGACGATCTGCGTGATTTTAAAAAAATGGGTCGCCCGCGTCTGTTCTTTGGCGTTACCTCCGGCTGCATGGACAGCATGGTCAATCATTATACCGCTGCCCGCCGCCGCCGCTCCACCGATGCGTACACCGCTGGCGGGTCGAGCGGCTTTCGGCCGGATTATGCTACCCATGTTTACACCAAAATCCTCAAACAGCTGTACCCCGATGTGCCGGTCGTGATCGGTGGCATCGAAGCTTCGCTGCGTCGTGTGACGCATTACGATTACTGGGCCGACAAGCTTTTCCCCAGCATTTTGGAAATGTGTGGTGCCGACTTGCTGGTGTACGGGATGGGTGAGCTGCCTCTGCGGGAAATTATCCGACTGCTTCAAAAAGGAGTGCCTTTTTCGTCCATGACCACCATTCCGCAAACGGCTGTCCTGTACCCAAAATCAAAGCCCTTGCCTGTCAATAAAAGCTGGGAGGACATTCAGCTAAATTCTCATGAAAAGTGCCTGCGCGACAAAGTCGCCTTTGCGGCCAATTTCAAACATATCGAGCGAGAGTCGAACAGTGTGCAGGCCAGGCGCCTTGTGCAAGCAGTAGGAGAGCATCTGTTAATCGTGAACCCGCCCTATCCGCCGATGACAGAGCCTCAGATCGATGCAGCCTTCGACCTGCCCTACACCCGCATGCCCCATCCTAAATATAAAAAGCGTGGTTCAGTACCCGCATATGAAATGATTCGCTTTTCTGTGAATATGCATCGGGGTTGTTTTGGCGGTTGCAGCTTTTGTACCATTTCAGCACATCAGGGCAAATTCATCGCCAGCCGTTCTGAAGCGTCGATCCTCAAAGAAGTGGACCAGGTGACAAAAATGCCTGACTTTAAAGGCTACATTAGCGATTTGGGCGGCCCTTCGGCCAATATGTATCGTATGAAAGGCAAGGTGCAGGAAATTTGTGACCGCTGTGTCAGTCCCTCCTGCATTCATCCGGTGATCTGCAATAATCTGGATACCAGCCACAAACCGATGACCGAGTTGTATAAAAAGGTGGATGCACATCCCGAAGTGAAGAAAGCCTTTGTCGGAAGTGGTATTCGTTATGATTTGCTGGTGGATAGCTATAACAAAAATGCCGATGACAGCCTCGATGAGTATTTGGAGCAGGTGGTGTGCAGGCATGTAAGCGGACGGCTAAAAGTGGCACCTGAGCATACCTCCGATGCTACTTTGCGCGTGATGCGCAAGCCTTCATTCAAATATTTCCACGAATTCAAAAAAAAGTACGATCGCCTCAACCAAAAGCATGGTCTCAACCAGCCGCTGATCCCGTATTTCATATCGAGCCATCCGGGTTGCGAAGAGGAGGATATGGCTAATCTGGCTGCCGAAACCAAGGAAATGGGCTTCCGGCTGGAACAGGTGCAGGACTTCACGCCTACCCCTATGACGGTGGCTACGGTTATTTATTATACGGGCCTTCATCCCTATACCTTGAAGCCGGTTTATACAGCCAAGTCTGCCAAGGAAAAGAAAAACCAGCACTTGTTCTTTTTTTGGTACAAAAGAGAAAACCATCAGCGCATCCGCGAAAAGCTGAAGCGCTTAGGCAGAGAGGATCTGCTCGAAAAGCTGCTGCGCGATCGGAAAAAACATCAAAAACGAGAAATGATCAAAGGCCGAAGGAAAGCGCATAGCGGATTTGCCAAAAAGAAGTTTGGCCGGCGAAAGTGAAACTTGCTTGTCAACTGGCCTGCTCTGCGAATGACAGTATCCTATCTGCAATATCCTGCGGTGAAAAGTTTTCGGTATTAATAATTGTACCAAATTCAGCCAACTTTGGCTCCATCTCCCTATAACATTCAACAACTCTTTCGTGAAGGGGCGAGCGGCCCGATCGTTTCGCTTCACGCGCTTGTACCGTTGCCAGCTCTGCCCATAAGGTGAATACATTTACATTTAATGGTACGGTTGGTTGAAGCACTTCTTTAAAATATTCGACATGCTTTCTGGCGGGAAAAACGTATTCAAATACCACCATTTCATAACCCGCATCGATAAAATTGTTGACCAGGCTTGCTCCATTTTTGTAGCCAAGACGCCCTTTTACCGAAGCCGTACGATGAATAATAAATGCTTTCAGCGCATCGCCGGAAATGCAAACGCCATTTTGAAATTTTGCTGCAATCAACCTGCCGATTGTAGTTTTTCCTACACCTGCCGGGCCGTTTAGAATGATAACTTGTTGCGCTCTTCTGCTATTCATTCGACGTATTGTTGGCGGATGACTAAGGCAAACCAATTATTGTCCAATTCGAGGTATCCCTGCTCATAGCAGAAGTGGTAGGTCTTACCAGCTTTGGTGCGATAAAGGTTGGTGAAATAGCTAAACTTGAAGCCTCGTTCGAGCAGCTTGTCGCGATGCACTTTTGATTTGCCATGCGGGTTGAGGTCGGCCAGTATGCGGCGATTTTTGCGCAGGATGTTGTTGACGTTGCGCATAAAGTTGTTGGCATCGCTATTGAGGCGGTTGTTGTAACTGCTTCGGCATTGGTCGGAACAGAATTTTTTATCGGAGCGGCCCCGAATTTCATCTCCACACTCCAGGCAGGCTTTTTTTGTACGCATATATAAGTAATTGACAGTCAATTGATTATAAAAAACCAGTTATTTGCAATTGGATGCAAACGATTACAAACGAAACTACTCAATTAATACACGACTTCCAAGTAAAAAGCCCCTTTTCTTTGCAGTGTCAATAAAATAAACTATTCGATAATGGAGCGAATAACTTTATTGATCGACTTTTTTAAATCGCCTGGATAGCTTCAGGCAACAAAATTTTTAGCATCATGAATACTTTAAGAAACAGCGTACACCTGATCGGCCATTTGGGCCAGGACCCGGAGGTTATGAAATTGGAGAACGGAAGTACACTGGTAAAGCTAAGTATAGCTACCAACGATTCTTATAAAAATGCCAAGGGTGAGAAAGTAATAGAGACCCAGTGGCACAAGTTGGTTGCTTTTGGGTTCACTGCCGAGCTTATGGAAAAATTGCTCAAAAAGGGCAATGAAGTGGCTGTACAAGGCAAGCTGACGCACCACTCCTACGAAGATAAAGAAGGGATCACCCGCTATGTTACACAGGTAAAAGTGAATGAATTTATTAAACTCAATAAACCTCCTGCATCCGCCTGATGCAGGTTGCCTGCTGCTTGTCTATGTGGCAGATACATGCTGCTGCCGACAAGCGTGATGATTGCTCTAGTACATCTTGTTTTTGTTTTCCGATAGCGTGGGGACCGTATGCCTTACGCTATTTTTTATACATTTTCACAGGCAAGAGCTGCTTGTTCAGCAAATGTGTACTCAAAGCAATTTATGGTAAGCAACTGCCAAGTCGGCCGCCAATCGGGTATTTTGATGAACCAGCGAAATATTAGCCTTCAAACTGCGCCCATCGGTCAGCGACTCGATTTTGGCCAGCAAGAAAGGGGTGAGGGCCTTGCCTTTTATGCCCTTTTTTGCAGCTTCCTCGATAGCCATTTCAATGATGGGAGCGATTTCGGCTGCCGGCACTTCATCGGCTTCGGCAATCGGATTGGCGATTATCAGGCCACTATCCAATCCTGATGCCCAATGAAGCTGAGCCACCTTTGCCACCTCCGTTACCGTGTCGAGCCGGATATCGAGAGGGAGGCCACTTTGCCGGCTGTAGAAAGCGGGTAGTTCGTCAGTTTGGTAGCCAATGACAGGCACGCCGTAAGTCTCCAGGTATTCAAGAGTGAGCTCCAGATCGAGGATGGCTTTGGCACCTGCACAGATCACCGCTACCGGAGTACGCGCCAATTCCTGGAGATCGGCAGAAATGTCCATGTGTTGGGCAGCCCCTTTGTGGACACCGCCAATCCCGCCGGTAGCAAAAAACCGGATGCCCGCCCTGGCGGCACCAATCATGGAGGCAGCAACGGTAGTAGCGCCGGGTTTGTGCTGCTGGAGAACGAAGGCCAGATCGCGGCGACTCACTTTGGCGGCCTCAGGGCCTAGCTTTGCCAGCAGCCCGATTTCCTCTTCGGTGAGCCCAACTCTCAGCTTTCCGTCCAATACTGCTATGGTAGCCGGTAAAGCTCCTCGACTCCGTACGACGGCCTCTACGGAAAGAGCTGTTTTCAGATTGTTGGGAAATGGCATCCCGTGACTGATGATGGTGGATTCCAGCGCAACCACCGGCTGCTTGTGCGCAATAGCTTGTCGGACATCCCGTCTGATAGATAGCAATTCAAGTGGCATCCGGTGAAGATATGGATTACAAAAGATAGTCTGCCTCCAAGCTCTGCTTTTCCATCGTGGATTTAGTAAATTTGCCACAAAGTCAAATTCTTCATTTTAAAAATAGAACCATGAAAACATCAACCTTCTTGTGCCGCACCCTGCTGATAGGCGCTGTGTTAGCAGTATGCTTTAGTGCCTGCCAACGAGAAACAGCTGAAGAAAAGGCCGCACGCGAATTGAAAGAAAGCGCCGAAAAAATTGGCGAAAGTTTTAAAGACTTGGGAGAGAACATTGGTAAACATACAGAAGAATCGCTCAATGAGGCGATGGAAAAAATGGGCGATGCGATTGAAGGGTTGAACAATGGGGAGAAGGTAGAGCCTGTCAATTTCCGGAAACTGAAAAATCTGATGCCTCAAAAACTGGCGGGCTTAGAGCGTACTGATATTGAAGGCCAAACGAGCGGCGCACTAGGCTTTAAGGTGTCAAGCAGCGAAGCGATTTATGAAGCAGCAAACAAAAGGCTGGAATTGAAAATTATTGACAGTGGGGGTATAGGAACGGTCTTACTAGGCATGGCGGCCTGGTCGTCTATTGAAGTGGATAAAGAAAACAAGGATGGATACGAACGTACCTCTACGTACAAGGGCTACAAAACCTTTGAAAAATACAGCAAGAGCAGGCAAAGTGGCGAGTACAGCGTGCTTTTGGCAAAGCGATTCATTTTGCAACTGAATGGGAAAAACCTAAGCCCGGACGAGCTGGAAAAAGCCATGAAAAATATGCCACTGGATGAGCTGGCGGCCATGAAATAGAAGTGAGACAGATAGGTTCAAAATTTTAAAGTAAACTATTGATTTTCAGCAAGTTAGCTTTGGTATTGATTGGGGTGGCGAGCATCATTTTGTTCACACAGATACGGCTGGAATGGACTTTGAGCAGCTTGCTAATACCCATTACCGGGCAGAGTCTGGCTGTACTGCTGGTAGGTGCTCTGTTGGGCCAAAGGCTGGGTACTATCAGTGTACTGCTCTACATCCTGCTGGGCGTGGCAGGCCTGCCGGTTTTTTCCAATGGGGCGCACGGTTTGGGCGTACTTACAGGCCCAAGCGGCGGATACCTGCTTGGCTTTGTGGGAGGAGCCTGGCTGTGTGGCTACCTGGGGGAGCGAAGCCGGAGCCGACCTTTTGGCAAAGGCGTGTTGATGATGACATTCGGCACAGCTGCCATTTTGCTGTTTGGCGGCCTGTACCTGGCCTGGCTCTACGGATGGCCCACAGCCTGGAAAGCTGGTGTAGTGCCCTTTATGCCGGGTGCGATAGTGAAGATTGTGCTGGGAGCGGCTGTTTTGTGGTTTTGGTATGAATGGAAGGAGAGGAGTAGGCTGAAAGCGAAGTAAAAGCTCTTACAATTGTGCAATGACCGTTCGGTTACCCTTTACTTTTTGGCCCATTTTTACTTCAATTTTGGCATTAAGGGGTAAAAAGAGATCGACGCGGGAGCCAAATTTTATAAAGCCCATATCGGCACCTTGAATGACCTGAGCGCCGGGTTCGAGATAGTTAACGATGCGCTTGGCCATAGCCCCGGCGATCTGGCGCAGCAGGATTTCGGTTTCTCCAGTATTGATAACTACTGTGGTTCGCTCGTTTTCCATTGAGGATTTTGGATGCCAGGCGAGCATATATTTGCCGGGATGATATTTGAAGTAGTTGACCGTACCACTGATTGGGTTGCGATTGACGTGTACATTGGTAGGACCCATAAAAATAGACACTTGCATGCGGCGATCCTTAAAATATTCCTGCTCATTCGTCGCCTCGATGACTACAATTTTGCCATCTGCAGGAGCATAAATGAGATTATTGTTGGGAATTAATATCTCTCTGCGGGGGTTGCGAAAGAACTGTAAAACCAGAATGAAAACAAGTACAGACACTATGGAGATAGCCCCTGTGAACGGTGCTAACCAGTTGATAACCAGCACGTTAAGTATGGCAAGAAGTAAACCTAGCCTGAATAATATTCTGTAGCCTTCCTTGTGTATTTTCATTGACCTATTCTTTAGGGCAAAAGCAAAAGTAGGGAAATTGAAGAAATAGGACAAACGTGCGAAGCCAATCGAATCAAAGTGCGTATTTATTAATAAAACTACAAGTTGATTTGCGGTAATATAAAAGTAAAATGTTTACATTTACTTGACAATATAATTGCACAAATAGTTTGAGTTATGAACACCCCTTATAAAGCTGCATTTCTTTTAGTATTTAGTAGTTTTTTTATCACTCATCTTTTGGCCCAGGAAGGCCATTTCCAAGATGCTGTCTTAATCACCCCGGATAATGACACCCTTTACTGCCAGATCGACTATCGGGATTGGGTCAAAAATCCGGATACCATTTTGGTGAAAACTGCCGGAAGGGTTCAACAAATGGCTCCACAAGCAGTTCGATCCTTTTGGGTGGGCGATAAGGCACGATACGAAAGCCGAAGATTGCGCTACACGATCAATCCGCATAAGGTGCATGATCTGATTGAAAATGATTCGATGAGATGGGAAGAACGGCAAGTTTTTTTGGAAGGAATTGTTGTTGGAAGTACGAGCCTGTATCGTTTCGCCGATAGCAATGGGAAGACCCATTTTGTCTTGGAAAATGAAAAAGGTATCGAGGATTTGATCCTTTTCAAGTATTTGAGGAACGGCCAGATAGTGACGGTAAATGAATATCAAAACCAACTGCGCAGGCATTTTAATGAATGTTCAGACGTAGCTGATAAAGCCGGAAATGTAAAATACACCCGGAAAGCACTGGAAAAACTGGTGTTGCAATTTCTGGAGTGCAAAAATGGAAAGCCCGACTTTTTGGCAGCTAAGAGAAAAGCGGGTGTACGCTTAGAGCTGAAGGCGGGAGGTTGGCTGGGACAACTTGAAGAGAATGATGTAAAAATTCCTATTAGTGAACGGCAGATATTACCCGCCATTAGCTTTGAAATAGTATTCCCCCGAAACCATCAGGTTTGGTCTTTGATGAATGAGTTGGGATACAAAAGCTATAAAATCCAAATAATCAGAGGGGTAGTAGTACCGATATCAACAAACAGGCAGCTGAGTTATGTTCGCATAAGCAATGCAGTAAGAAGGGTTGTACTCAATAAAGGGGTACAACTGGATGTGTATGCAGGAATCAGCAATTCTCTGATGCTTGAAAAATATAATAACTTTCGGAGGCATGAGCAAGGCATTTTTGTTGGCCTCCGAGCCATGTACGATAATTTTGGGCTCGAGCTAAGGCGAGAGCTTAGCAATGGCTACTCCGAGTTCGAAGGAGTAAGTACTACATTAAAAAGTACCTCCCTGTTATTGAATATTAGACTTTTTAGTAGCAAATCTGCACAAGTAAGTTTATAATATGATTGGAGCAAAACCTATCCTGGTTTTATTTATTCTAAGTGTCTTTTGTTGCAAGGCAACAGAAGAGGAGCCTTGTCCGCCTTTTTTTGATATAAGCACAAAGCTAATATTCAGGGATAGCCTCAGCCAGGAAAATATTAGCGAAGCCGTTGCCCCCGACTTGGTCATCTTTTTGCTCGATGAAAATGGCAAAAGAGCTACCGCAAATCAGCCGGGCCTTAGTTTTTTAATTGATAGATTCCAGGTCAAAGAAGATGAGGTGGCAGTAGAGCTCAACAGAAGCTATTCGCAGCACCTCATCACTATTGCAGATATACCCATTGATACTTTAAGCATTTCGGTGAAGTCTTTTATCTATTGTGATGGAACCTTGAAAAGCGATATTGAATCTATTGTTGCCAGTAATGGAAGTAGTATTGAAAAAGAATTGAATAGATTTAAAGTGGTTGTGTATATTAAGAGCTAAAAAAGAGGTGTTGAAATTGGAGTCAATTTATCTGTTTGCTAATTAGTGGTTGGTGCAAAATATAATTTGCTCAAAGTGTTTTTTCATCAGCCTGTCAAAAATAAATAAGCTGCTACAAAGGGCAAATGGAAAATAAAACCATCGAAGCGATCCAGCAGGCCGCCGTGGCCGGGCAACATCGCTCCGCTGTCCTTGATACCCAGGCTGCGTTTGAACATGCTCTCCACCAAATCGCCCAGCGAACCAAACACGGCCACTATCACACCTAGTCCGAGCCATTGAGTGCTGCTCAGCTCCGGCAGCCAGCGTGGCAGCAGCCAGGCTATCAGTAGCGTGATGAGTACACCACCCAAGGTCCCTTCCCAGGTTTTTTTAGGTGAAATGCGCAGAAACAGTGGGTTTTTGCCAATTTGCGAGCCCACCAGGTAGGCTGCCGTGTCGTTGGTCCAGGTAAGTAGTAGTAAGCCCAAAACCAGTTGCGCCGAATATGCTTCATTGGCAAAAGCAACCCATTGCAAGATCGTAAAAGGTAAACCGATGTACACCATTCCGAGCAGAATATAAGCCACATTTTGGAAGGGCTTTTCAGAGCGGCTATATAATTCGAAGAGAAAAGTCAGAAAAAAGAAAGGCACCAATAAAAAAAGTCCGTTCCCTGCAAAAGCCTTAAAACTGGGAAATACATTAAGCAATACAAGAGCTGACAATGTATAAGGCAACAAACCCATGAGCATGCCCCAAATTTTTCGAAGCCTGCCGTTGTCTGCTAGCGTCGAATCGAAAAACTCCCACAAGCATAAAGCTGTAATAAGACCAAACAATATCATAAAGGGATAGCGGCCGCCAAATATTCCGCCGAGCATAACGGCTGCAAATACTGCAGCTGTAGCTACCCTTTTTCCTAATCCTTTCATACGGCTGTGTCGGTTGAAGAGGACGGATGATCGGGCAATCGGTTGTGGCGGATGAGCCGTCGGCTTATGATAATTACAAAGATTACTGACACGATGGTGACTGACCAAGGAAGCAGTTCCGTTGTATCCAGGTTGGCCGGGTCGAGTTCTTTTTGAAAAAAATACTGAGCTAATATTTGCAATGCATTATTCAGAAAGTGCGCAATAATGGGCACCCAAAGGTTGCGGGTCCAGTAAAAAAGATACCCCAGTACAGCTCCCAGCACTACCCGGGCCAGAAAGCCTTCAAACTGCATATGAAAGGCACTGAACAATATTGCCACCACCCAGATGGCCCAATGCGGTTTGCCAAACCAGCGCTCGAAGCTCGTCTGTAGAATGCCTCTGAATACCAGCTCCTCACCGATGGCAGGCACCAACGCGATCACCAGCAGATTGAACAGCAGCTCTCCGGAGCTGTTTACAGCCAGCAGATTTTCGATCATCGTGGCGGTACTGTCTTCCATATCGTGCATCCAGGCCGGTAAAGGCAATTGGCGATTGAGCCAAAAAGCAAGCTGTGCCAGGGGCATGGAACAAAGAATCAGCAAAGTACCCAGGGCGACATTGGGCAGGTCAGGCCAGCGATCGGTCCGCAGAAAGCGGCGCCAATGATGGCGAAAAAGAAACCAAACAGCCAGCAATCCAGGCAATACAAACATGCTCAGATGATTGATGAGGGCTGACCAGCGGATGAAGTTGCGACCAGCCAAATCAGTAGCATCCGCCTGGCCATATATGCTTTCAACTGCAAAACCCTGGCCTTTGGCCAAAAGCATAATACAAGCCAGCCCAATCAAAGTGCCGAGAATAATAAGCAGCGTTAACAGCCCCACAATCGTTATGGGAGAAGAATTATGACTTTTCAGGTCATTTTCAAAGTAATCCCCACTCATATCCACTTTAAAATTTGCCCGAAATTAAGGCATTCTCATCAATGAAAGGGCGAATGACTACAATTTTTCTGGTAAAACCATACCTATCTGAAAAAAACGTGTGTGTGCTCTAATGGAACAATTCCAAAAGGCATATGCTGTGTTTATTTTCGCTACAAGCAAAACTACTATCTGAAATGACACGCCTCAGTGTGAACATCAATAAAGTAGCGCTTCTCCGCAATGCCAGAGGAGGCAATCTGCCTGATTTGGTGCAAGTGGCTCGTGATTGTGAAGCCTTTGGAGCACAGGGCATTACCGTACATCCCCGTCCCGACGAGCGGCATATCCGCTATTCGGATATTGCTCCTCTCAAAGATATAGTAGGCACTGAACTCAATATTGAAGGCAATCCCACCGAAAAATTTATGCAATTGGTACTGGGCCATAAGCCCGATCAATGTACCCTGGTTCCCGACCCACCCGGTGTGCTGACCTCCGATACCGGCTGGGACACCGATAAGCACAATAGTTTTTTAAAAGAAACCATCTCCCGCTTGCACGAAGGAGGTATCCGGGTATCCATTTTTGTGGATCCGTTGGAGAAAGATATTGAAGGTGCCAAGCGAGTAGGAGCGGATCGCATTGAATTTTACACGGGTAAGTACGCGCATGACTTTTATATAAATAAGGAAGCAGCGATAACGCCTTTTGTGCGTTGTGGCCAATTGGCTGACAATATAGGAGTTGGGATTAACGCCGGGCACGATCTCAACTTGGACAATCTCAAATATTTCTGTCAGCAGCTTGACAATGTGCTCGAAGTTTCGATAGGCCATGCACTGATAGCTGATGCGCTGTACTTTGGCCTGCACAACACGATACAGCTGTATTTACGGCAACTGGAAGGGGCTAAAAAGGCTGTTCAGCTGAGCTAAAGCGGTCGTTGGAGGTCTGGCACTGCTAGCAGCATTCAGTAAGTTGATGCGTTAACAGAGCATTAAGAGAAAGTACAATAAGTGTAAATAAAGTCTAAAATCTATAGAGATAATCGTAGCTTTGGGCCACAAAATCATAGGAAATTAAAGATTTTATGAAGCAGCAAAACGGATGACATCTGAAATTGGGTGGTAGCTTTTACCAAAGCCATCCCGTCAGCCGCTTCTATATTATTTATTGTTTAATTAAAATTCGGATTAGTATGAAAAAACTCTCACTAGTTTTAGTGTTGGTTCTTTTTGCACTGGGCACTATGATTGCCCAGAGGACCATTTCCGGTACTATTAATGACGATCAGGGCGAACCACTTATTGGAGCCAATGTACTCGTCAAAGGTACCACTACTGGTACGGTTACTGATATCGATGGAAATTACAAGCTTTCCGTTCCGGAGGGCAGTAATACCCTCGTCGTCAGTTATACCGGGTACAATACTCAGGAACTTGAGTTGGGAGCATCCAACATTATTGATGTTACGCTTGCTACTGGTGTCCTGTTAAGCGATGTTGTAGTTACTGCATTGGGTATTGAGCGTGAAGAAAGATCGCTCGGATACTCCGTACAGGAGGTACAAGGCGATGAAATAACGAAAGTGCCAACGACCAACTTTATGAACAACCTCTCTGGAAAAGTTTCGGGTGTTCAGATCAGAGCCAATAATAATTTTGGTGGCTCCACTAATGTCGTTATGCGTGGTAATTCCTCTATTACCGGCAACAACCAGGCATTATTTGTAATTGACGGTATCCCTGTGGATAATTCCAACAAGAACACCCGGGCTCAACGTGCGGGTAGTACTGGGTACGACTATGGTAATGCTGCTACAGACATCAACCCCGCTGATATTGAGTCAATTAACGTATTGAAAGGTGCAGCAGCAACGGCTCTCTATGGCTCAAGGGCAGCGAATGGGGCAGTTATTATTACTACAAAGAAAGGTGTAAAGAGAAAGGGAATCGGTGTATCGGTAAACAGTTCGGCTACTTTTGGAAAAATTGACAAGGAGACTTTTATTAAGTATCAGGATCAGTATGGCGCCGGCTATGGCCCTTATTACGGATCTACCGGATATTTCGAGGACTATGATGTAGATGGTGACGGAACGATGGACTTGGTAGTTCCTACTTATGATGATGCTTCATACGGTCAAAAGTTTGATCCCAATCTGATGGTTTATCAGTGGGAGTCCTTTATCCCTGAATCTGACAAATTTGGCAAGCCTTATCCTTATGTGGCAGCAAAAAATACACCCGCTGAATTCTTTGAAACAGAAGCTACATTCAGCAATACGGTAGCGCTGTCCGGAGGTATTGATAAAGGTACCTTCCGCCTGGCTTATACCAATTACAATACGGAAGGTGTGATGCCGAATAGTGAGCTGACTAAGCATAATGTAAACTTCAGCTCTTCTTATGATTTGACGGACAGGCTGACTGCCAGCTTCGTAGGTAATTACCTCAAGCAGGATGCTACCGGTAGAAACTCCACTGGATATAGCGACAACCTTATGTCTCAGTTTCGTCAGTGGTGGCAGGTAAATGTGGATATGGTTCGGCTTAAGGAATTGTATGACCTTACCGGTAGAAATGTAACCTGGAATTCCGTGGCACCCTGGGAAGGCAACTTCACTCCTCAATACTGGGATAACCCGTATTGGACGCGCTTTGAAAACTTCCAGACTGATGAACGCAGTCGTCTGATTGGATCTTTTAGTCTTACTTATGATCTGACTGACTGGCTGAATGTGCTGGGCCGGTACTCTGTAGATACCTACAATGATCTTAGAGAGGAAAGACGTGCGGTAGGTAGTGTGCCTGCACCATTTGGTGTAACCAGAAACGATGCCTCCTCTGGCTATCAGCGTTATGATTTGGATTTCACTGAGACCAACTTTGATGTGATGCTGAATGCAGAAAAAGACTTGAACGAAGACTTTTCTGTTCGAGGCCTGCTGGGGATGAACATACGCAAAGCAACTGATGAGCGTGTGCTTGCCTCTACAAATGGAGGTTTGGTAGTACCAGGCTTGTACTCTTTGAGCAATTCTGTAGGGAGCTTGCCCCTTCCTGTTGAGAACTTGTTTGAGCGTCAAGTGAATGGTTACTATGCAGCCGTCTCTCTGGGCTACAGAGACTTTTTGTACCTGGATATTACTGATCGGATTGATCAATCATCCACCTTGCCTGTTGACAACAACACCTATAACTACTATTCCATTTCTGCCAGTTTTGTGTTTTCAAAACTGTTGAGTATGAATACCGATGCGGATTGGTTGAATTTCAGTAAACTCCGTCTGAGTTATGCGGAAGTTGGTAATGATGCACCACCACAAAGTGTATCTAATACCTATCCCAAACTGGATAATTTTGGCAGTGCGATCTCGTTCTCTGTAAACAGTACACTTAACAACCCTGACTTGAAGCCTGAAAGAACAAAGAGTGTTGAAGTAGGTTTGGAGATGAATTTCCTGGACCGCAGACTTGGCTTTGATGTAGCTTATTACAAGAACAACACCATTGACAATATCATGCCTGTTTCCGTATCCAGAGCAACAGGCTATACTCGTCAGTTTGTCAATTCCGGAGAAGTCGAAAACAAGGGAATTGAAGTTTCTTTGAATCTTGTACCGCTCAGGATGGGTGGTTTTGAATGGGCTACCGGCGTCAACTGGACACGCAACCGCAATAAGGTACTTTCTCTGTACGAAGGTGTTGAGAATCTTCAGCTAAGATCTTATCAGGGTGGTGTTTCACTCAACGCCACTAAAGGTAAGCCTTACGGAACCATTAGAGGTACCGGCTTGATGTATGATGACAATGGCAATAGAGTTGTTGGTGAGAATGGCTATTACATTGCTGTGGCTGATCAGGTGATTGGAAATGTGAACCCCGATTGGATCGGTGGCTGGCACAATACCTTTAGCTACAACAACATTGGACTGAGCTTCCTGATTGACATGCAAAAAGGGGGTGATGTGTACTCTCTTGACCAACACTACGGCCAAGGTACCGGCTTGCCGGATTACACTGCCGGGCTGAATGATCTGGGCAACCCCGTCCGCGATCCCGTTGATCAGGGTGGTGGAGTGCTGCTGGAAGGTGTTAAAGAAGATGGTACTCCTAATGATATAAGAGTGCCTGCCGATTATTTTGGCGGTGCTTACTACTGGGGTAATGCTTCACGCAACCCGGGAGAACTGACCATTTATGATGGCGGCTTTATCAAGCTGAGAGAATTAGCCCTTTCTTACACCTTTAAATCAGGTGTATTTAATGGTGCTTTGCAAAATCTCACCCTTGCCGCAGTAGGCAGAAACCTTTGGATTATCGATAAGGATTTGCCATTTGCCGATCCTGAATCCGGCCTTTCTTCAGGTAATGACCAGGGTTACATCTCTGGTTCATATCCCACAGTGAGAACGATTGGTTTTAACTTAAACTTTGATTTCTAACAAATAAAAAGCAGTCTTATGAAAAAATATATTTTTCTGTTGTTAGTAAGTGTGCTGGTTTATTCTTGTACAGATCATTTTGAGGATTTGAATACCGACAAGAAAAACCCCAGCGTTATCCCTGCAGAGCCCTTGTTCACCAATGGAGTACGAAATGCATTTGATTTGATGTCAGAGTCAAATGTCAACCGGAATGTATTCCGTCTCTATGCACAGTACTGGGCTCAAACAACCTATCCAGACGAAAGCCAATACAACATGGTAGGTCGTCAAATTCCGGATAGAATGTGGGATATTTTTTACAGAGATGTTTTAAAGGATTTGCAAGAGGCCAGGACAATACTTGGCAATACCGAAACCACTAACCCTTCGGCTGAAACCATCAAGCAGAATAAAGTTGCTGTCATTAATATTATGGAAGCCTATGTTTATACTGTGATGGTGGATATCTTTGGTGATATTCCGTACAGCCAGGCATTGAACAATGACTTTGTCACGCCTGTATATGATGATGCTCAAACCGTTTACTATGACAACATAGACAAACTGGTAGCGGCTATCAATGCTTTGGATGATAAAGAACCTGCTTTTGATGCCACGCAAGATGTGATTTATCAGGGAGATATAGCCAAGTGGATTAAGTTTGGCCACTCACTGCATCTCAAATTGGCTATGCGTATAGCTGATTCTGATAATGCAAAAGCTAAAGGAATGGCCGAAATGTCTGCCGATAAGGTATTTACTTCCAATGATGACAACTTTGACATTACTTACCATGCTGCAACCCCCAATACCCATCCTCTTTGGGTGGATTTGGTGCAAAGTGGTAGAAATGACTTTGTAGGTGCCAACACGATCATTGATATCATGAATGATCTTAATGATCCCAGGATTGGTATTTACTTCGAAGAAATTGGTGGAGCGTACTTGGGAGGAATCTATGGTGATGCCAATGCTGCATCTTCGTTCTCCGGCCTCGGAGAAGCTTTGAAAGCTCCCGATTTAGCTGGTACTTTGATGTCGTATGCCGAAGTGGAATTCTTGCTGGCTGAAGCCAGAGAAAGAAATTTTGACGTTGGAGGTACGGCTGAATCTCATTACGATGCGGGGGTGACAGCTTCCATCATGTTTTGGGGTGGTACGGCTCAAATGGCTACCGATTATCTGGCTCAGTCCGAAGTGGCCTATACATCGGCTGCTGGCGATTGGAAACAGAAGGTTGGTATCCAAAAATGGCTTTCTTTGTTTAACAATGGCTTTGAAGGTTGGACTACCTGGCGTTTGCTTGATTTCACAGGCTTCAACGCGCCTCCCGGCATGTCCATGGGAGATATTCCGGTACGTTTTATATTCCCGATTAATGAAGCTACTTTGAATACCAGCAATTATGATGCTGTTGCAGCTAAGTATGGTGGTGACGTTGCCAGCTTCAAACTGTTCTGGGATATGAACTAAAGCGAAGCTTCCACTTACTTTTTAGCAAAGAAAGTGGATACAAAAAAATGGCTGCCCTGCCTAAGCGGGGCAGCCATTTGGCTTTTAACCAATTGGCCAGAAGATTATTGATTAGAGGTGGATTAATTGCAATTCAAATCATCCTCAGGTATCTTATCCCAATCGGAAGGAGGCTCCATCGTTTGGCCGGGCTGTAGTATCAGAGCATCCGGGTAAGTAATTTTCACCTCACCCCAGGTGATATAATTCCATTTGTTTTCGTCAAACTTCTTCAACTTCACGCCTTTCATGCTGCCAGATACTGCCTTGTCTATCAGTGGCCACCACAGGCTCTCCGTATCCCGGTCCCATAAAATAAAACCATCCAATCCGCCCCAAACTTGTGGGTCAAAGTAGGTATATCCTGAAACAGCAAAAGTGATTTCTTTGTCACAATAATTACGGGTGTAGGCTGCTGCCAGATCGGCGAGTACACAGTAGGCAATCATGATAGGTTCGCCATCTACGAGCTCATTTATGACCTCATAACCAAGCATATATTGGTAGGGGAAGACCTTGATAAATCCGTTTTCGAGCCTTACAAATATACACTTTTCGTTATCGCTCAATTTGATTCTATCATCATCTACCTGAATGTAAGCAGGTGCCAGCAACGCCTTAAAATGCTCTCTTCCAAGGCCAAAGTGGAGCTGATCGATATTCAAAGACCAATCCGTTATATCAAAATGCGTGGAGCTGTCCTGACCAGCCCAAAGGTAGGTGCGCCCGTCTTTTTGGTAAACCTTATTTTTGATTTGAGGGTTACCATAATTCTGCGTGTAATAATTGTCAGGGTAAGTGTTTTCTTTTATTTCTTCTTTGGAACAGGAAAAAAAACACAGGATGATGGTTGTAAGAAGGAGGGTTGGGATATTTTTCATATGTCATGTTTTCAATAAAAATAAAAATATTTCGGGTTTTTAACTGTAGTAACAAGGACATTATTGGCATTTTGGGTTGGTCACAAACTTTTAAAGGAACATCGTTTTGCTTCCTTTGGGGAGTAGGTGCTAAGGTTGCCATTACATTCAATGCCAGCGGATCGTATATTCGTAGCTTCCTCCTTTCTTTTGCTCCCTTTTAGCAGTTCCAGCAGAATCCGGTTTTGAGGACTTGGTATAGAGGTAGCGAATTTGTTGAGGCGTAGTTTTTGGAAGGCGAAAATGAATGCGTATTGTTTTGTGGAATAATGCTTTTATCTTGCGCATTTTTCCAACCTTAAATTTCAGGAGCCTGACAAGCCGCAGGGCTTCTTCATCGCAGCCATGCCCCAGGCCACCGATTACTTTGGCATCGGTCACCTGGCCTTTTTGGTTGATTGTTATTTTAGTGGTAACGGTACCTTCGATACGTTTTTTAAGGGCATCGGCAGGGTACTGCATTTGGCCGGTGATGAATTCGCGCATCGCCTTTGGCCCACCTTCATAGTAGGGCTTTTTGATAAAATGCTTGTCTTTTGATTCTTTCGGCATGATGTAGGTACGAAAAATGAGTGCATAAAGTTGTTTGCCCAAGTACAAAACCCGCTGGATAAGCCCTTTTGCAGTACCTCCACAGGCTAAAGGGCCCCCTCATCAGTTTCTGGCGAAATCTCAAGCTAACACTTTCGCAAAGAGCTAAAAATTCGTATATTTGCGCTCCTTTTTAATTTGTTGACAAAAAATCTGAACAGTATGTTGATAATCGATGTGAAAGATAATGAATCTATTGAGCGTGCTTTGAAAAAGTACAAGCAAAAGTTCATTCGCACCGGTACACTCAAGGCCTTGAGGTCGCGTAAGCATTTTGTAAAACCCTCCGTAAAGCGCCGTGCCGAGGTGCTCAAAGCTGCGTATCGTCAGAAAAAATATGCCGACAACTAGTCGGATTAGAGCCTGACAAGGCGAGCCCAGGCCACCACAAGACGGATAAAAATATTTGGTATTTTACCAGGTGAGCAGAACAGTGTTCTGCTTTTTTTGTATGTCACCAATTTTAACTTAGTAATATTTGCATGTTTAGGGTGAAACTGGTAAATTGACTTCTCCAGATCGAGGTTCCCCGCAAAACGATTTTGCTTATTTCTGTTTCCGGCACATACTAAAGCATGAAGCAAGCTACATTTTTAAGGTACCTGGAATACGAAAAACGTTGCTCTCCGCATACCGTCAAAGCCTATGCGAATGATCTCGGGCAATTTTTCGATTTTGCCTCTCAAACCTACTCCGTCCAAAACACCGCTGAAATCTCGCACCAGCATATCCGCTCCTGGATAGTGGCACTGATGCAGCAGCAACTCACCGCCCGCTCGATCAACCGCAAGCTGAGCACGCTCAAAACCTACTTTAAATACCTGCAAAAGCACTCCCTTGTTGAGCACAACCCTATGCTCAAGGTAATCGCACCCAAAATAGCCAGGCGATTGCCGGTAGTAGTCCAAAAAGAGCAGCTCGATCAGCTTTTGGATGATCTGCCCTTTGCCGATGATTTTAGCGGCTGGCGGGAGCGGACGATTTTGGAAACTTTGTATTGTACCGGCATGCGGCGCTCAGAGTTGATTGGCCTTCAATTGGCCGACATTGACTTTGGCAAGCAGCTCATCAAGGTGACGGGCAAGGGTAATAAGGAACGGCTCATTCCATTTGGCAGGCGATTGGATGAGCTTTTGAAGCATTATTTGAATGCACGGCAGGAAGCATTTCCGCCCCCTTCTCCGGCTCAGCTGTTTTTGACAGACAAAGGAAAGCCTCTGTATCCGAAGTATGTGTATAATTTGGTAAACCGCTACCTGGCACTCGTGACTACTGTGGAGCAGCGTAGCCCACATGTGCTGCGGCATTCGTTCGCTACCCATTTATCGGATAATGGTGCCGATCTCAATGCCATCAAGGAGCTGTTGGGCCACAGCAATTTGTCTGCCACACAGATTTACACCCACAATTCAATTGAGAAGCTGCGGCAGGTGTACCAACAGGCTCATCCCAAAGCCGAAGAGAACGATTCTTGAATTTATTAGATAACAAATTTATTAGATAACAAACCAACTCATTTAGCCTATGACATGATAAACAATCCGGCGATCTGCGGAAAGCCGACTTCACTAAAACAAGTTGTTAAACCATTTAAACCAATCCCACTTATGAAAGTACACACACAGGCAGTACATTTTTCAGCAGACAAGAAATTGTTGGAATTTGTTGAAAGGAAGATGGGTAAGCTGACCCAGTTTTTCGATCAGATCATCAAAGCGTCTGTACTATTGAAGTTAGAAAACTCGGGGCAAGTTCGCGACAAAATTGTGGAAATCCATTTGAATATCCCCGGAAATGTGCTTGTGGTCAAAGAGCGCAACAAAACCTTTGAGGCATCTATCGACAGTGCTACTGATACGCTAAAAAGACAACTGATCAGATATAAAGAACGTTTAAAATCCCGCGCATAAATGATGGCTCGCGTCCTGCGATGCCATTGAACCAGGAGCTTGTGCACAGCTTGTGTACAGGCTCTTGTTTTTTGGCGAATTTCGAGAAGCCGGCGGCTGGAAAAAAACATGCAAAAAACTGAATATTTATTTCCCTGTTGGTCTAAAAATTACTATCTTTGCAACCGCCTTTGAGAAAATGTTCTCATATTACGAAAATTGGTACTTTATTTGTTGGAGTAATATTGCAGTTATTTTTAATGTGTTTTAGCTGTAATTCGCCGATCATGCCCGCTCGTTCTTAGGCTTGCAAATACTGGTAGAAAAGCCTTTTTAAGCAAAAAGAGGAATTGTCGGTTGATTTGATATTTCGCAGAATTTACCGACCAGCCAGTGTAGCTCAGCTGGTAGAGCAGCTGATTTGTAATCAGCTGGCCGGGGGTTCGAGTCCCTCCACTGGCTCCATCTGCGAAAAGCATGACTACACCTCTGAATTACTCCTCTATTATACCACAGAATAGTACTAGTTGAAAAAGCATTTGACATTCGATGTGCTATAGCAAGGCGCTCTAGAAGGGGGCGCGCCGGAGTTGGAGAGCCGGGGCAGACTGTAAATCTGTTGTCTACGACTGAATAGGTTCGAATCCTATCGCCCCCACTCATTGCGATGAGTTCAAGGTTTTGCGATAGCAAAATATGCGGGCGTAGCTCAGTTGGTAGAGCATCAGCCTTCCAAGCTGAGGGTCGCGGGTTCGAGTCTCGTCGCCCGCTCCAGATTAATGCGGATTCATTCCGATGACTATGGAGTGTGAGGGGGTATTTGTAACCACTTGCTTACCCACACTCAGCCCCGAATGCTTGCCAATGTAGCTCAGGGGTAGAGCACCTCCATGGTAAGGAGGGGGTCGGTGGTTCAAATCCACTCATTGGCTCAAAATGATATTTGAAACTTATTTTTTAATGTAATCTCTCTAAAATTCATTAAGCGATGGCTAAAGAAACATTTGAAAGGAATAAGCCTCACCTTAATATTGGCACCATTGGTCACGTTGACCACGGCAAAACCACCCTTACAGCTGCTATTACCCAGGTATTGGCCGGAGAAGGACTTGCCCAAAAAATGGACTATGATTCCATCGATGCTGCGCCGGAAGAAAAAGAGCGCGGTATCACCATCAACACTGCTCACGTTGAGTACGAAACGACTAATCGCCACTATGCGCATGTTGACTGTCCGGGGCACGCCGACTATGTAAAGAATATGGTGACGGGCGCCGCTCAGATGGATGGCGCTATACTCGTAGTAGCCGCTACGGATGGGCCAATGCCTCAAACCCGTGAGCATATCCTGCTCGCTCGCCAGGTAGGGGTGCCTTCAATTGTGGTATTTATGAATAAAGTGGATCTGGTGGATGATGAAGAAATGCTCGAACTGGTGGAAATGGAAGTACGTGAACTACTGGATCAATATGAATTTAATGGAGAGGATGCCTCTATTGTTAAAGGCTCAGCTCTCAAAGCGCTGGAAGGTGATGGCAACTCAGTACAAGCGATCAAGGATTTGATGGCTGCCTGCGATGCGGACATTGCCGAGCCTACTCGTGCCGTTGACAAGCCATTCCTGATGCCTATTGAGGATGTATTTACCATCACCGGCCGTGGTACAGTTGCTACTGGCCGTATCGAACGTGGTGTGATCGAAACCGGAAATCCCGTTGAGATCGTTGGTATGATGAAGGAAGGAGAGAAGCCGCTTACCTCAACCGTTACAGGGGTTGAGATGTTCCGCAAAATCCTTACCCGCGGTGAAGCTGGCGACAATGCAGGTATCCTGCTCCGGGGTATCGACAAAGAAGCGATCAAGCGTGGAATGGTTATTTGTGCTCCCGGCTCTGTCAAGCCACACAAGCACTTCAAAGCAGAAGTATATGTGTTGAGCAAAGACGAAGGCGGCCGCCATACCCCCTTCTTCAATGGCTATCGCCCACAGTTTTACTTCCGTACCACTGATGTAACCGGCGATTGCTCTTTGCCGGAAGGTGTGGAGATGGTAATGCCAGGTGATAATGTGTCTTTGGAAGTGAAGCTGATAAACTCTATCGCCATGGAAAAAGGTCTTCGCTTCGCCATTCGCGAGGGTGGTCGGACCGTAGGTGCCGGGCAGGTGACTGAAATCCTTGAGTAATACAATATGAATTGCCGGATTATTAGTTGGCAGGCCAGCTATCCCGAAGCAATATTGACTGAATAAATAATACGGAACATTGAATGCCCATTCGAAGGAATGGGCTTCGATGTTACTTGCCTCAGGGCAATTGTTTTGAATAATTAGCCGTCTGTTTTAACGATACGGGTATAGCTCAACTGGTAGAGCGACGGTCTCCAAAACCGTAGGCTGTGGGTTCAAGTCCTACTACCCGTGCTAATTTGAATAAACCTTCATGGAAAAATTGACACTTTACATCAAAGAGAGCTACAATGAACTTATGACAAAGGTTACGTGGCCTACCTGGCCCAACCTTCAAAGTAGTACCATATTAGTGTTAGTCGCTTCTGTGATAATTGCACTGATCATTTTTATCATGGATGCTATTTCAAAAGGCATACTGGACCTGATTTATCCCTGATATAGGGGCTGGCTGCATTTTATTGTCTCAAAATTTCCGACTCATGTCTGCTGTTGAAAAAAAATGGTACTCTCTTCGGGTGATTAGTGGTAAAGAACGCAAGATCAAGGAACGCATTGAACTGGAAGTTCAACGGCGGGGCTGGAATGATTTCATAGCTCAGGTGCTTGTCCCATCAGAAAAGGTTTACAAAATTCGGAATGGTAAAAAAGTAATCCTCGAAAGAAATATTCTGCCGGGTTACATCCTGATCGAAGCAGATGCAGCGCGACTCAAAGGAGATATCGTTCAAACCATTGCCAACATCCCCAATGTGATCCACTTTTTAGGACGCAATGACCCCATCCCCATGCAACCGGCCGAAGCCAATCGTATGCTGGGCAAAGTGGATGAGTCCCAAAATGCTACCGAAGCAATGATCGAGCCCTTCATCATCGGTGAAACGGTCAAGATCATCGATGGGCCCTTCAATGAATTTATCGGAGATATTCAGGAAGTAAATGAAGAAAAGAAAAAGCTCAAAGTGATCGTCAAGATCTTTGGACGTGGCACAGAAGTAGAGCTGAATTTTATGCAAGTTGAAAAGCAAACTTAATCTATAAATAGCTAACTTTCAAGGCTTTAGCTCAATCAGATTGGATGGGCGCTTCCCTAAAGCCACAAGTTTTAAAACTTAAAAAAAGAGAAGAAAATGGCAAAAGAAGTCGATAGTTTTATAAAACTGCAAGTAAGAGGCGGAGCTGCAAATCCCGCCCCTCCTGTAGGCCCTGCCTTAGGTGCTAAAGGAGTGAACATCATGGAGTTTTGTAAACGTTTTAACGCCAAAACGCAGGAACAGCAAGGGAAAGTCCTGCCCGTAGTGATCACTGTTTTTAAAGACAAGTCTTTCGACTTTATTATAAAGACTACACCAGCTGCTGTACAGCTCAGAGATGCTGCCAAAGTGAAAAGCGGTTCACCCGAATCCAATCGCATCAAAGTCGGTAATGTCAGCTGGGATCAGGTCAAGGCCATCGCCGAAGACAAGATGGAAGACCTCAACGCATTTACCATAGAATCAGCTATGAAAATGGTGGCCGGTACTGCTCGTAGTATGGGCATCAATGTAACAGGTACTCCCCCCTGGGGAGCAGCAGAAGGCGCTGCGGAATAAAAGCAGCCTTTGATTTGGAAGGGAGCCGGAGGGTAAAAGCCTTTGGCGCTAATTACCTCATTTTAAATTTTTTGAAAATGCCTAAGATTTCTAAGAAGAGAGCTGCTGCCAATGCAAAAGTAAATAGCGAGCAGCTGTATCCGATAGGAGAAGCTATGCAACTAATCAAGGAGGTCAACACCACCAAATTCGACGCTTCTGTCGATATGCATGTGCGCCTCGGTATCGACCCCCGTAAAGCCGACCAGGCACTTCGGGGTACAGTATCCCTGCCACACGGAACCGGAAAAACCAAACGCGTAGCCGTCTTTTGTACTCCCGATAAAGAAGCGGAAGCCAAGGAAGCTGGAGCTGATCATGTCGGGCTTGAAGAGTTAGTACAAAAAGTGCAAGGAGGCTGGACGGATGTAGATGTAGTAATTGCTACACCCAATGTGATGGCGCAGGTCGGTAAAATTGGCCGAATACTGGGGCCACGCGGCCTGATGCCCAACCCCAAGTCAGGTACCGTCACACCCGATGTTGCAGCAGCGGTGGCAGAAGTGAAGAAGGGGAAAATCTCTTTCCGCGTGGACAAGTTTGGGATCATCCACACTTCAGTAGGCCGTGTGTCCTTTTCATCCGACAAACTGGCCGACAATGCTCTGGAAGTACTTCTGACAATCAACCGAATGAAGCCCGCATCGGCAAAAGGAACCTACATGAAATCTATCACGCTGGCCAGTACGATGAGCCCGGGTGTGAAAGTTGACCCTAAATCCATTAAGTAAAAGATAAAAACTATTCAACATGACCAGAGCAGAAAAAACGGCTACCATTGAAGCATTGAAGGACAAGTTTAGTAATAGTTCTTTCTTTTACCTGGCCGATTCTTCAACGCTTACCGTAGAGGAGGTAAACAACCTTCGTAGAAAATTATTCGAAAAGGGAATCGAAATGAAGGTGGTCAAAAATACCCTGGCCAAAAAGGCTCTCGAAGCGGTCAATGATGGCAAGGGCTATGATGAGCTCTACGATTCTCTCAAGGGTACTACTGCAGTACTCTTTACTACTACACCTAACGCTCCCGCTAAAGTGATCAAAGATTTTCGCGGCGACAAGCAACGGCCGCTTCTCAAAGCAGCTTACATCGATAGCGCCGTGTATATCGGTGATGACAAGTTAAAAGAACTGGCCGATCTGAAATCCAAAGAAGAGCTCATCGGCGAGCTCATTGGACTATTGCAGTCGCCTGCCAAAAATGTGGTCAGCGCCCTCAAATCAGGTAGCGCTACCATCATGGGCCTGCTGAAAGCACTCGAAAACAGAGAAGATCAGGCATGATGCAACAGGCTGATAATCAGCCAATTATAAATTGCAATACACTGTAATTCAAACTAGGCTTCCAAGACAATGCGCCTCATAAATTGTTGTATTTACATTTTTAGAGAAAAAATTAAAATTAATTAAAATGGCAGATTTAAAATCATTCGCTGAACAGTTGGTCAACCTTACAGTTAAAGAGGTCAATGAACTGGCTGATATATTGAAAGACGAGTATGGTATTGAGCCCGCTGCAGCCGCAGTAGCCGTAGCCGCTGGCCCGGCAGCTGGTGCAGGTGGTGACGCCGGAGCTGCTGAACAGACAGAATTTGACGTAATCCTGAATTCTGCCGGGGCAGCCAAACTCAAAGTTGTAAAAGAAGTAAAAACCATTCTCGGCATTGGCTTGAAGGATGCCAAAGAAATGGTGGACGGTGCGCCCGGCCCAATCAAACAGGGTGTATCGAAAGACGAAGCAGAGCAACTCAAGTCGGCTCTGGAAGCGGTTGGTGCGGACGTTGAACTGAAATAGAACTCTATTTTATTCAGTACAGCTTGGGCTTTTACTCAATAAGTTTGGCCTGACTTGATTCCGCTACCACCAAAAACGTTTTATGACTTTCTACGTAAGATCTGAATTTAAATACATGAAATACAGGAGGCTTAGCCAGCAACCCAACACTGGCTAGGCCTGTTGTCGTCTTTACTTGCTAAGGAACCTTCAACTAAGGAACCTTCAAAAGTTGAAAAGAGGATTTAATTTTTTGAATAACACGAAGACCTTTTTGGCGATCTTGACAAATATTTTTCAGGTATTCACCTTTATGTAGCACTTGAAAGGAAAGCCTTTTTTGAAGTTGCTACTTCCATAAATAAGGATTAACCAATGGCATCAACCAGCACCGTAAACACAGCACTCCACAAAAGGATCAACTTCGGCAAAATCAAATTGTCATCCCAGTATCCTGATTTGCTCGACATCCAGCTGAAGTCCTTTAAAGAGTTTTTTCAACTAGAAACCACTCCTGAAAATAGAATGAACGAAGGGCTGTATAAAGTGTTCCAGGAAAATTTTCCTATCACCGACGCCCGTAATATTTTCGTTCTCGAATTTTTAGACTACTTCGTTGACCCTCCCCGCTATACCATTGAAGAGTGTATGCACAGAGGGCTGACCTATAGTGTACCGCTAAAAGCCAAACTGCGCCTGTCCTGTAATGATGAGGAGCACGTTGACTTCCAAACCATCGTCCAGGATGTGTTTTTGGGTAATATTCCTTACATGACACCCAAAGGAACCTTTGTGATCAATGGCGCTGAAAGGGTGATCGTTTCCCAATTGCATCGCTCGCCCGGCGTATTTTTTGGCCAGAGCTTCCACCCCAACGGGACTAAAATTTATTCCGCTCGGGTAATCCCCTTCAAAGGAGCCTGGATGGAATTTGCCACCGATATCAACACGGTGATGTATGCATACATCGATCGTAAAAAGAAATTCCCCGTCACTACGCTCCTCAGAGCTATTGGCTACGATTCTGATAAGTCTATCCTCAATTTGTTTGACTTGGCAGAAGAAATAAAAGCCAACAAAAGGGTATTGAAAAAAGCAATCGGCCGCAAGCTCGCAGCCCGTGTACTTCGCAAATGGACGGAGGATTTTGTAGATGAGGATACCGGAGAGGTGGTAACTATCGAACGAAATGAAATCATTCTTGAACGCGATGTCATCCTCGATGAAGAAAATATTGAGCTAATCATCGAAACAGGCGAACCAACGATCATCCTTCAAAGGGAAGATATTGCAGAGGATTACTCTATCATTTATAATACCCTGCAAAAAGACCCCTCCAGCTCGGAGATGGAGGCGGTCCAATATATCTACCGCCAACTCAGAGGTACTGACCCGCCTGATGAAGAAACGGCTCGTGGCATCATCGATAAACTTTTCTTCTCCGATAAACGCTACAACCTCGGTGAGGTAGGACGCTACAAGATCAATCGCAAGCTGAAGCAGGATATTTCTGAAGAAATTTTGGTGTTGACCAAAGAAGACATCATTGCAATCGTCAAATATCTTGTCAGCCTGATGAACCAAAAAGCTGAAATCGATGATATCGATCACTTGAGCAATCGGCGGGTTCGCACAGTAGGAGAGCAATTGTATGCCCAATTTGGCGTGGGGCTGGCACGGATGGCACGCACCATTCGCGAACGGATGAATGTTCGCGATAATGAGGTCTTTACCCCCATCGACCTGATCAATGCCCGTACGCTGTCATCGGTGATCAACTCATTCTTTGGTACCAGCCAACTTTCGCAATTCCTCGATCAAACCAACCCGCTGTCCGAAATTACCCACAAGCGGAGAATCTCTGCCCTGGGGCCGGGAGGTTTGTCCAGGGAACGGGCCGGCTTTGAGGTGCGCGATGTGCACTACTCCCATTATGGCCGCCTGTGTACTATCGAAACGCCGGAGGGGCCAAATATTGGTTTGATTTCCACCCTCTGTGTACACGCCAAAGTGAACAAGATGGGCTTCCTCGAAACACCCTACCGGAAAGTGAAAAAGGGAAAGGTAGATGTGAAATCGGATGCCGAATATCTTTCCGCAGAAGGAGAAGATTTTAAGAAGATCGCTCAGGCAAATGCCCCGATCAACGAAAAAGGCATTTTTCAGTCAGATCGTATCAAGTGCCGGGAACATGGCGATTTTCCGGTACTTGCACCCGCAGAAGTGGAGTACATGGATGTTGCACCCAATCAGATCGTGGGCGTTTCAGCTTCCATGATTCCCTTCCTGGAAAACGATGATGCCAACCGCGCCCTGATGGGCTCCAACATGCAGCGCCAGGCAGTTCCGCTCATCCGCCCTCACTCGCCGGTTGTTGGGACAGGTTTGGAAGGCAAGGTAGCGCTTGATTCGCGTATGCTGATCAATGCAGAAGGCCCTGGGGTGGTGGAGTATGTGGATGCCAATGAAATTGTGATCCGCTATGATCGCTCTGATGAAGACCAATTAGTTTCTTTTGAAGATAATCGGAAAACCTATCGGCTAACTAAATTCCGCCGTACCAACCAGGGTACCTGTATCAACCTCAAGCCTATCGTCCGCAAAGGCGACCGGGTGCAGAAGGGGCAGATACTTTGTGATGGCTACGCTACGGACAGAGGGGAGTTGGCGCTTGGCCAAAATCTGATGGTGGCCTTCATGCCCTGGAAAGGCTACAATTTTGAGGATGCCATTGTACTCTCCGAAAGGGTTGTGCGCGAGGATGTCTTTACTTCTTTGCACATCGAACATTTCGAGATGGATGTGCGCGATACCAAGCTGGGTGAGGAGGAACTGACCAATGATATACCCAACGTCAGCGAAGAAGCTACCAAAGACCTTGACGAAAACGGAATCATCCGCATTGGTGCCTGGGTACATGAGGGCGATATTCTTATCGGAAAGATCACTCCAAAAGGAGAATCAGATCCCACTCCGGAAGAAAAATTACTCCGTGCTATCTTTGGCGACAAGGCCGGCGATGTGAAGGATGCTTCGCTCAAAGCACCACCTTCCACACAGGGAATCATCATCAACAAGCAACTCTTTGCCCGTGCCAAAAAGGACAAGGTCCAAAAGGCTCAGGAAAAAGAACTGATCTCCAAGCTGGACGACCAGCATGCCATCGCACTCAATGAGTTGAAAACCATTTTGATCGACAAGCTGCTGGCGCTGGTGAAAGGGAAAGCATCGCAGGGGGTGAAGAGTATTTACAACGAAATGCTCGTACAGAAAGGCACCAAATTCAACAATCAGGTACTTCGTGACCTCGATTATACCGTTGTGGACTACTCCAACTGGACTACCGACGAACATAAGAACCACCTCATCGCCCGACTGTTGCACAATTACAGCATTAAAGTAAATGAGGAGGTAGGCCGCTACAAACGCGAAAACTTCAACATCAGCATCGGTGATGAATTGCCTGCCGGTGTATTGAAACTGGCTAAAGTATATCTGGCCAAAAAGCGCAAACTCAAAGTGGGCGACAAGCTGGCTGGGCGCCACGGCAATAAGGGGATTGTTTCCAAGATTGTGCGTGCCGAAGACATGCCCTTCCTGGAAGACGGCACTCCTGTAGATATCGTGCTCAACCCGCTGGGTGTACCTTCGCGGATGAACCTGGGGCAAATATTTGAAACGGTTTTGGGCTGGGCTGGTAAAAAGCTGAACCTTAAATTTGCCACTCCGATATTCGATGGTGCCAGTACCGATGACATCGAAGGGTACATTAAAAAAGCTGATTTGCCATCTCTCGGTCAAACCTATCTTTACGATGGAGAAACCGGGGATCGCTTCCACCAGCAAGCTACCGTAGGTGTCATCTACATGCTGAAGCTATCACACATGGTGGATGACAAGATGCACGCCCGCTCAATAGGGCCTTACTCACTCATCACTCAGCAGCCTCTGGGTGGTAAGGCGCAGTTTGGTGGCCAGCGCTTCGGCGAAATGGAAGTATGGGCTCTGGAGGCATTCGGAGCTTCAAACATCCTACAGGAATTGCTTACCATCAAATCGGACGATATCATTGGCCGGGCCAAAGCTTACGAAGCCATTGTGAAGGGCGACAATTTGCCCGACCCCAATATTCCGGAGTCCTTCAATGTATTGGTACACGAGCTGAGGGGGCTGGCCTTGGATGTGAAATTTGATTAATCCTGAAGAGCTGGCCAGATACATTGAGCTGGCAGCTCTGCTCAAATAAACTAGATTATGCCATTTAAAAAGAATCACAAACAAAAACGGAAATTTGATAGTATCACCATCAGTTTATCCTCTCCGGATGACATCCTGGAAAGGAGTTTTGGTGAGGTGCTCAAGCCCGAAACTATCAACTACCGTTCTTACAAACCTGAACGTGACGGATTGTTTTGTGAACGAATATTTGGTCCTGTAAAGGATTATGAATGCTATTGTGGTAAGTATAAGCGGATTCGCTACAAGGGGATCGTGTGTGATCGCTGTGGCGTGGAAGTGACCGAGAAAAAAGTGCGCCGTGAGCGGATGGGGCATATCAAACTCGTGGTGCCGGTGGTGCATATATGGTTTTTCAAATCGCTGCCCAATAAAATTGGCTACATGCTCGGGCTTTCGTCCAAAAAGCTCGAATCAATTATTTATTACGAAAGGTATGTGGTAATACAAGCGGGTGTGAAAGAGGTGGAAGATATCCATAAGATGGACTTGCTCACCGAAGAAGACTACCTCGAGATCATGGATTCGCTCCCCAAAGAGAACCAGATGCTTGAGGATGACGATCCTAATAAATTTATTGCAAAAATGGGGGCGGATGCCGTTCGCGACCTGCTCATGCGACTCGACCTCGACCAGCTCTCCTACGATTTGCGGCATCAGGCTGCTACCGAAACCTCGCAGCAACGGAAATCTGAAGCGCTTAAGCGCCTGCGCGTAGTGGAAGCCTTCCGCGATGGACAAACACGTATCGAAAATCGCCCCGAATGGGCCATCATACAATATCTGCCGGTTGTGCCACCAGAGCTGCGGCCCCTGGTACCGCTGGATGGCGGACGCTTTGCCAGCTCCGATCTCAATGATCTGTACCGCAGAGTGATCATTCGCAACAACCGCCTCAAGCGTCTGCTCGAAATCAAAGCACCGGAGGTGATCCTGCGCAATGAAAAACGTATGTTGCAGGAGGCGGTGGATTCGCTGTTCGACAACTCTCGGAAATCCAATGCCGTAAAAGCCGAAGGCGGACGAGCCCTCAAATCACTTAGCGACATTCTCAAAGGCAAGCAAGGCCGATTCCGGCAAAACCTGCTCGGTAAGCGTGTTGATTATTCTGGCCGTTCGGTGATAGTAGTAGGCCCTGAATTGAAACTGCATGAGTGCGGTATTCCAAAAGCGATGGCAGCCGAGCTGTTCAAGCCATTCATCATTCGCAAACTCATTGAGCGCGGAATTGTAAAAACGGTAAAGTCGGCTAAAAAACTCGTCGATCGCAAGGATTCCGTGATCTGGGAGATTCTCGAAAATATATTGAATGGTCATCCGGTTTTGCTCAACCGGGCACCTACATTGCACCGATTGTCCATCCAGGCCTTCCAACCTCAGTTGATCGAAGGCAAGGCTATTCAGTTGCACCCCTTAGTGTGTGGAGCTTTTAACGCCGACTTCGATGGAGACCAAATGGCGGTTCACGTACCATTGAGCCACGGAGCTATACTCGAAGCACAGGTGTTGATGCTTTCTTCGCACAACATGCTCAACCCACAGGATGGCTCTCCCATTACACTGCCTTCGCAGGATATGGTTCTTGGATTGTATTATCTGACCAAAGAACGCCAATCGACCAAAGACGTGCCGGTGCGCGGGGAAGGCCACCATTTTTATTCGCCAGAGGAAGTACTCATTGCGTATAATGAAGGCAAGTTGGATCTGCACGCCGGGATCAAAGTGAAAGTAATGCAGGAAAATGAAGAAGGCAAGCTGGTATTGGCCTTGACGGAAACGACTGCCGGCCGGGTGATCTTCAATCAGGCTGTGCCCGAAGGAGTCCCCTTCGTCAATACCCTTTTAACCAAGAAGAACCTCAAGGTCGTCATCAGCGATATTATTGAAAGAACCGACTTTTATGTGACAGCCAAGTTTTTGGATAATATCAAGGAGCTGGGCTTCTTGTGGTCATTCAAAGGTGGTTTGTCCTTCAACCTGGGTGATTTGATTACCCCGACGGTAAAACAAAAATCTCTTACAGAGGCGCAAACGGAAGTCGATGAGGTATGGGATAATTACAATATGGGGCTCATCACCAATAACGAGCGCTACAACCAGATCATAGATAAATGGACCTTTGCCGATAACCGTATTACGGACAATCTGCTCAAAGAACTGGCAGAGCACAAGCAGGGGTTTAATTCTGTGTATATGATGCTGGACTCGGGGGCTCGTGGTTCCAAGCAGCAGATCAAGCAGCTGTGTGGGCTGCGTGGTTTGATGGCCAAGCCACGCAAGTCGGGCGATACAGGCGGGGCAATCATTGAAAACCCGATCCTGTCCAACTTCCTTGATGGGCTCTCTGTTTTGGAGTATTTCATCTCCACGCACGGTGCGCGAAAAGGTTTGGCCGATACCGCCCTGAAAACGGCTGATGCCGGTTATCTGACACGCCGACTGGTGGACGTAGCACAGGATGTAGTAATTATGGAAGATGATTGTGATACCCTTAGAGGCATCGAAATCTCTGCTTTGAAAGATAATGAAAAGGTCATCCAGGACCTAGCTGCTCGTATCAAAGGCCGCTTTACATTGCATGACATCCATCATCCCGTAAGTGAGGAATTGATCCTCAAATCGGGAGAATATATCAGCAGTAAAATTGCCCGGCAGATTGATGAGGTAGGTATTGAAGCAGTAACCATTCGCTCGGTTCTCACCTGCGAAACAAAGCGAGGTGTTTGTACCAAGTGCTATGGTAAAAACCTGGCTACCGGTAGAATAGCAGAGGAGGGGGACGCCGTCGGTATCATCGCTGCCCAATCAATCGGTGAGCCCGGCACTCAGCTGACGCTGCGTACTTTCCACGTAGGTGGTATCGCTTCTGTGACCAAGCAGGAGTCGGAGTTGGTTTCCAAGTTTGATGGAAAAATCGAGTTTGATGGTGTTCGGCTCACAACTTCGCTAGCCGATGATGGTAAGAAAGTGCAAATTGTGCTTTCACGGGCCGGTGAGGTGAGAATCGTTGATCCGGCTACGGGCAAGCAGTTTTCTTCGACGCACATCCCTTATGGTGCCACCATCTTTGTGAAAGATGGCCAGAAGATCAAGAAGGAGGACATTATCTGTGAGTGGGATCCTTTCAATGCCCTGATCGTATCAGAATTCAAGGGAATCGCTCAATTTGATTCCATTGAAGAGGGTGTGACCTACCGCATTGAGCGGGATGACCAGACGGGCTATGCCGAAAAGGTGATTGTCGAAGCAAAAAATAAACGCAATATCCCGATCATCAAAATTGTGGATAAAAAAGGCAAGGAGTTGAAGAGCTACAACCTCCCCGTAGGCTCCTACATCTCTATCGAAGATGGAGCAGAAGTGAAGGCTGGGCAAAAAATTGTAAAAATTCCGCGCCAATTGGGTAAAATCCAGGATATCACAGGTGGCCTGCCGCGGGTTACCGAGCTGTTCGAAGCGCGCAACCCTTCCAATCCGGCTACCACTACCGAGATCGATGGTATTGTTTCCTTTGGCAAGATCAAACGAGGCAATCGTGAAGTCTTTGTAACCGATGAAAAGAGCGGCCAGCAGCGCAAATACCTGATCGGCTTGTCTAAACACATCCTGGTTCAGGAAGGAGACTTTGTGCGGGCCGGTATGCCGCTTTCCGACGGCTCCATCTCGCCCAAAGATATTCTGCACATTCGCGGGCCCTTCGCGGTGCAGTCGTATCTGGTCAATGGCGTTCAGGAAGTATATCGTTCACAAGGGATCAATATCAATGACAAACACATTGAAGTCATCGTTCGGCAAATGATGCGTCGTGTTCAAATCGAAGATCCCGGAGATACTACCTTCCTCGAAGGAGAAGCCGTAGAGAAGTACGATTTCCTTGAACAAAATGACTGGATATTCGATAAAAAATTCGTTACCGAAGCCGGCGACTCGCAAAAACTGCGCCCAGGCCAGTTAGTCACGCTGCGCCAGTTGCGTGAAGAAAACTCTTTCCTCAAACGCAACGACAAAGAACCCGTGCAATATCGTGATGCCATAGCGGCCACTTCCAGCCCGATCCTTCAGGGGATCACAAAATCCTCATTGGGTACAACCAGCTGGATTTCTGCTGCCTCCTTCCAGGAGACTACTAAAGTGCTTTCACAGGCTGCGATTGGTGCCAAGCAAGACTTCCTGCTCGGCCTGAAGGAGAATGTGATTGTTGGAAAGAAAATCCCGGCAGGCACTGGTTTGCGCCGCTTCAATAATATGTACGTCACTACCCGCGAAGCATTTGAAGCTGCCGAAGCCCGCAAAGAGCAGCAAATGGAAGAGGAGTTGGAACAGGTAGATTGATCGAAACAGACGACAAATATAAAAACACCCTGGCTGTACGCTGCAGTCGGGGTGTTTTTATATACGAGGCTGCTCTAATGCACCGAAGGGTAAATGTACGACGCTCTAAATATTTGTCAGTACTTTGCTCTTTCCCAAAAGCTATCGATACAAAGCAACATGCCTGGCAATGTACTTGCCAAGGATGTCGAATTCGAAATTGACACTATCTCCGGGCTTGAGAAACTGGAAATTGGTATGATGAAAAGTGTAGGGGATGATGGCTACCGAAAACTGGTCATCGGCTGGCTCAACTACTGTGAGGCTGACACCATTAATGCAGATGGAGCCCTTATCTACCACTAAATGCTCAGGCTTGGGAATATACTGAAATCGAAAGTACCAACTACCATCCGCTTCCTGAACATGTCGGCAGTAACCCTTTCCGTCCACATGGCCCTGCACAATGTGGCCATCCAGGCGGTGGCTGGCAAGCATAGCCCGTTCGATGTTCACCTGATCGCCAAGCTGCAATTTGTCGAGATTGCTTCTGAGGAGGGTTTCCTCCACAGCCGTGACGCGATGCCAGTCGGCCTCCTGCTCAACTACCGTAAGGCATACCCCGTTGTGGGCTACACTTTGATCGACTTTGAGTGTCTTCGAGATAGGCGTTTGGAGGGTGAAATGAAAATTGCTGCCCTGCTGTTCGATACCAATTACCTCACCCAGCGTTTCTATGATACCTGTAAACATATATCCTGACTATTGTTGGCCACGCAGCAGCTCGATATAACCGCTCAGTATTTCTGGTCGGATGACTACCCCCGATACTCGCTGCTCAAATACCCGGCAATGGTAATAATAGACCCCTTCCGCCAGTTCTTTGCCCGATAGATTTCGACCATCCCATTGAATATCGGGATCGGTAGTTTCAAAAATTACCTGCCCCCAGCGATTGTATATTTTCATATCCACCCGATCTACAAAGCAGTAGGGGAAGGGTTCGAATACTTCGTGTACACCATCGCCATTGGGTGTGAATACATTGGGGAGCTCATAAATCGGGCAATTATCCACACAGATGATATTGCTAAAAGCACTTTCATTATTGAAAGTATCGATGGCGGTAACCGCATAGCAGCCAGCAATGCCAATTTCCGGGATGTGCAAATGGCTGGTATCCAGCGAGTTGAGTGTAGAATGAATAAGACTAAATTCACCCCCCATCACCGGGGTGTAATATACATTGTAGCCAACTACATCATCGGTCTCTTCACAGAGGCGGATCGGATTTTGCCAGGCAAGCAAATTTTCCAACCGCTCGCCGCTGGCACAATCATTTTGATAAGCCGGATCATTGCAGATGTTGAAAACCTTCAGCAAAGGCGGGCAGGGGGGGATGGTATCGAGCGGTATCCCACAATGCTCCTGCGATCGGTTGAAGATCGGGTTTACGATACCATCAATACCATAGCTGCCTTCGCTGCGCAGGTAGTAGCAATATTCCTTGCCATTGAGCAGGCCGGAATCGGTATATTGGAGCTCATTGCTAATGCCGATCGAGTCAAAAACTCCGCTGTCGTTCTGCCGGTAGATGGTATAAACGCTATTATTCCAGGGCACCATTTCCTCCCAACTCAGAATGTTGGTCTCATCCGTAGAGGCAATACTTAGATAAATCGAAGAGGCTGGATTAGTCGATCCGCGTGCATCCGGAGCGTTGCCGGTATAAAAGGCAATTTTATAAGAATAGGGATTGTTTACTGTATTGAGCGTATTATCCACAAATACAGTATCATTGGCCCCCGCAAAGGTGGCGCTGACGAAAGACGCACCAGGCAATTCTGCAAAATCTGCATCTACATCCGTCATGCCGACAGCTCGCAGTACCTGATAACGATACGGCCCGGGATTGGCAAGGGTGTCCAGGTCTTCCACCTTGGGTTTGGTCCATTGCACAATGATGCGTCCATTCGTGAGGTCGGTACCATTGGTATCTACATCTACATGCGTAATAAGTGGAATGTCGCGGCTGAGTTGCACACAATATTCCATAGAAGGCATGCTTTCGACGAAATTGAACAGATGATTTCCTGCCGAGGTACGTGCAAATTCTGCCAATATCCGATAGCAATAAGTGCGCCCCCGCTCCACTTCCTGATCGAGGTAATAATACCGGCCGCCCACTATTTCCCGGGTCCAAAGGGTATTCAATTGGGTATATCCCTTGCCAGCCAGCCCCGTCTCACAAGTATCTGAAGGGAAAGGATTGCTGCCCTCGCGCCGCCAAACGGTAAAACCAATGAAGTAATCGTCCTCCGCATCTTCACAGCTGTAAGGATTTTCCCAGCTCACCGTCACCTCACCATTATCCGCTTCGGCGAGCACATCTTGGGGCGGAGGCCCCACTACCTTGATGCGCACTACCTTGAGGGTGGATAGGTAGAGGGTATCGTTGCTGCCATCCAAAATCGGGAAATTATCCGCCGCCCTGAAAATAATATTGTAAAACTGATCGGAGATATGCTCGCAGGTGGTTTGCCATCGAAAAATACCGACCAGCGGCTGGGGCTGATACCCGCCAACTACATTGAACTGGGCCGGGCTGATGTCCAGCTCGAAGGGGCCACCGGTAGCCGTCATCTCAACTTTTTGATCCGTATCACTGAGTGGAGCAGTAGCCGTCACGTCAAATTCTATCAGCTCACCGGCAATCACGCACAATTCGCTGATTGTCTCGATTTGAGGAGGATCATTTTCACAATCTTCCACCAATATTTGCATATCCCGGATCATCGTATCAATGGCCACACCATCGCGGTATTCAATAATATACATGGCAATATTGTATTCGCCGGTCTTCTTGGGAGAGTTCCAGGTAAAAGTACCTGTGGTTTGATTGAAGCTAATCGCATTACCAGGTCCCGAGCTGATCTGATCGGGAAAACTGTAGTTGGGGACCTGTGTGTTCACATCCTGCAAAGGAGTGATCAGACGGTAAGCCAGGCTGTCGCCGTCTGCATCAAAGGCATTGGGATTGTGGACAAATACGCGGTCAACACATGCAATATCGATAGGAGGTTGTAAGAGTACCGGAGAGTTGTTAAAGCCTGAAAATTGAGGATTGAAAAAAGTCACTGTCGTTTCCAGATGAAAGGGTACGTTGTCCGAACTCGGTGGATTGACGTTCAATATTCCACCGTTGCGGTTGGGGTCGGTCATGGATATGGTGTAATGGGCCTGCCCCGAATAGGTGTGAGTGGCCACATATTGGTTGAATTTGGTATCATTAGGCAGGAATTGCTCCACCGAACGTTGTACCCATTGGCATCGCATATCTCCCCAGCAAATCATCAGGCTATCGCGATCAGCCGGTACGCTGCTGGCTTTCGTGTAGGTGGTAATGGTTGCTACAATAGTCAGTACATCCGTCTGGACATAAGTGATTTCGCCGGCCCGATTGTGCGTAGCAGAGGCATTTTGTGCAAGTAAGCAGAAAACGAGTACTGCCAATAAGCTAAAGGTGAGTTTGTAAAAACGATGCTGCATAGAATTTCATTTGCCAACAAATTTATAACTTAGAGCGCTTTCAGATGATGCAAAGTAGCCTATTTGTAGCCTACTATACGTAATATTGACGCAAACGCATCAATAATTTTAACGAATTATTCAAATAATTAGTTTGTATAATAGGTCGGGCTACAGCTGCCTGGCCGCCATAGCCTTCAGATAAAATTCTTGCGCCGCTTTTCCTGGCTAAATTTCTCCGCATTGAACCGCTCAGATGCCCCCCGGGCTATCGACAAGCTCTCCCAATCATTGCCCAGCAGGCTTTTGGCCACATATACGATCTGCCCGACATGGTAGGCATAATGAGCTAATTGCCGGTTGAGAGCTTCCAGCAGGCTGTGCCCCTCCTTGCGGATGTACACGATACGCTCCATATCGCCAGCGGTCAATGGATCGAGTGCTTTGAAAAGGCAGGCCCAGCCCTCCTCCCAGGCTTCCAATACCGCCTCTTTCGATTCCAACGAATCTTCAAACTCCTGCTCGCGTTGCCGCCAGGCTTTCTCCCCATCCGACTCCAGAAAATCTGTCCAGCGGGAAAGCATATTGCCGTGCAAATGCTTGACGATCACAGCCACGGTATTGGATGCTTCGCCGCCGGGAGCTTGATGTAGCTGGGCTGCGTCCAGACGGGCTAAAGCCTTGTTGCCCAGCGATTTATAGTATCGAAAAAGTTGTTGGATGTTGGTAAGATACTGCGCTTCAAAGTTTTTCATAGGATAACATTAGGATGAGGAGGCCAATTGCTCCGCCTGCTTGATGGCGAATAAGCAATTTGGCAGGCTCTGCCGCCAATGAGGTATCGAAAGGCCAAAAGTCTGTTTTATTTTTTCCTTATCCAGCAGGCTGAAGGCGGGCCGGGGAGCAGGGGTAGGGTAGGCCCGGCTGAGGATGGGGGCTGCGCTGCATTCAATACCTGCCTGCTGCCAGATAGCCAATGCGAAATCATACCAACTGGTGACGCCCTCATTGCTGAAATTGAAAATACCAGCCGCCGCCTGCTGCTCTACTGCTCCGCTTTCGAGCTGCCGGATGATGCGGAGGATGGCGAGGGCCAGATCACGGGCATAAGTGGGGGTGCCGATCTGATCGTAAACAATGTTCAGCTGTTCGCGCTCCTTGCCCAGGCGAAGCATCGTTTTTACAAAATTGTGCCCAAACGCACTATACACCCAGGAGGTTCGCAGCACCATAGCAGAGGGTAAAAGTTTTAACACCGCCTGCTCACCAGCATATTTGCTGCGGGCATATACCGATTGTGGCTGGCAGGGATCCTCCTCCCTGAGCGGGCGGTTGAGTGCATTGTGATATACATAATCGGTAGAGAGGTGAAACAGCTTAATTTGCTGCGCTGCTGCCGAGCTTGCCAAATTCCGGGCTCCCTGCTCATTAACCCTGAAGGCCCGTTCTTCTTCACTTTCAGCCTTATCAACGGCGGTATAGGCGGCGCAGTTGATGCAATAATCGAATGAATGAGTCCGGAAGAACTGCTCCACAACTTCGGCCCGGCTAATGTCGAGCTCAGTGGAATCGGTAAAGATGAAAGCCAGGCCCGGCCAGTGGTGGCTACATGCCTGTAGCTCGCTGCCCAATTGTCCGCTTGCGCCTGTCACCAATATTTTTGCCATACGATTGTTAGTCATTTGAAAGCTCTGTCATTCGGAAAGGCCGATGCTGGCCAAAAGGCGGATTTTGCTTATCTTTTGTGGAGAGTATCCTATCCGCCGCATCAATTTGCCAATCAATATTGAGCGAAGGGTCGTTGTACAGAATCCCTGCCTCATGGGCTTTAGAATAAAAATTGTCACATTTATAAGCAAATACCGCGCTTGGGCTGAGTACTACAAAGCCATGTGCAAACCCCTGGGGGATAAATATTTGGCGGTGATTGGTGCCGCTGAGTAAAACGCTGTATTGCTGCCCATAGGTAGGAGAGCCTGGCCGGATATCGACCGCTACATCCAATACCTCGCCTTGCAGTACGCGCACCAATTTGGCCTGGGCAAAGGGCGGAACCTGATAATGTAAGCCGCGCAGCACTCCGTAAGTGGATTTGGATTGATTGTCCTGTACAAACTGAGTGGAGATTCCTGCGGCCTCAAATACCTGCTGGTTGTAGCTTTCGTAAAAATAGCCGCGCTCATCTTCAAACAGGCGGGGCTCAAATATTTTGAGACCCTCAAAAGTAGTATCGCTAAAAGGCATAAGGAGATTTTGCTATTTCTTACGAAAAAATATGCTGATTGGTACGCCAGTGAAGTTGAAATGCTTGCGCAGCTGGTTTTCAAGATAATTTTTATAGCTATCCTTGATGTATTTGGGATTATTGCAAAAAAAGGCAAATGCCGGATAGTACACAGGCAGTTGAGTGATGTACTTGATTTTGGCAAAGCGGCCCTTATGCGAGGGGGGCGGATAACGTTCGATGGATTTGAGCATGACATCATTGAGCTCGCTGGTTTTCAGCTTTTGAGAGCGCCGCTCATGTACTTCCAACGCTCGCTCAATGGCTTTGAAAATGCGCTGCTTTTCAAGGGCGGAAATAAAAATAATCGGCAAATCATTGAAGGGAGCCAGCTTTTCGCGTAGAGCCTTTTCAAAATCGCGGGCCGTATTGGTAGCTTTTTCTACTAAATCCCACTTGTTTACCAACAGCACCAGGCCCTTATTGCGCTTTTGTGCCAGCCGGAAAATGCTCATATCCTGCGCTTCGATGCCCGTTTGCGCATCAACCATGAGCAGGCAAACATCGGCTTCTTCCAGTGCTTTGATGGCGCGCATGACGGAATAAAATTCCAGATTTTCATGCACTTTCGATTTTTTGCGGATACCGGCGGTATCGATCATCAAAAACTCTTTGCCAAATTTACTGTACTTGGAGTGGATGGAATCGCGCGTGGTGCCGGCAATATCGGTCACAATGTTGCGATCCTCTCCGAGTAAGGCATTGACCAGGGAGGATTTGCCCACATTAGGCTGGCCGAGGACGGCAAACTTGGGCAGCTCGCTATCCAGAGGCTGCAGCTCTTCGATGTGCTCGGTGACGGCATCCAGCAGCTCGCCTGTGCCGCTGCCAGTGAGGGAAGATATAAAATAGGTCGATTCGAAGCCCAGGCTCCAAAACTCATTCGCCTCCAACAAGCGTTTGTTGTTATCCGCTTTATTGACTACCAAAAAGACTTCTTTATCCGATTTGCGGAGCATCCGGGCCACCTCCTCATCAAGGTCGGTGATGCCGGTAGTTACATCGACCATGAAGATGAGCACACTGGCTTCTTCGATAGCAATTTTGACCTGCGAGCGAATCGCCGACTCGAAAATGTCTTTGGAGTTTAGTACAAAACCGCCCGTATCTACTACGGTAAACTGCTTTCCGTTCCACTCGCTGTAGCCGTATTGCCGGTCGCGGGTTACGCCGCTGGTATCATCGATGATGGCCTGCCGACCGCCGATGAGGCGGTTGAAGAGGGTCGATTTGCCGACATTTGGCCTTCCTACTATAGCTACTATATTTCCCAATACGATTGATTTTGTGTAGCAAAATTAAACAATTTACGGGCAATTTGGAGGCTTGCTAGCTGTAGCCAAAATTGCGGAGCATCCGCTCATCGTTGCGCCAGTCGGTACGGACTTTCACATGCAGTTCCAAAAACACTTTGCGTTCCAAAAACTGCTCAATACTGTTGCGGGCCGCAATGCCCAGCCGCTTTATAGCTTCCCCTTTTTTGCCTATGATAATTCCTTTTTGCGTTTGTCGGATGACGTAAATAGTAGCGTGAATGTGTAGAGTAGGCCGGGCCGTATTTTCCAATTCTTTAAAACTATCGACCACTACCTCACAGGAGTAGGGAATCTCCTGGTGGTAAAGTAGCAATATCTTTTCGCGGATGATTTCGCTGACGAAAAAGCGCTCCGGCTTGTCGGTGAGCTGGTCTTTTGGATAAAAAGGTGGCCCTTCAGGGAGCTGCTCCTTGATGAGGCGGAGCAGGAGGTCGAGTTGCTGACCATGCAGGGCAGAGATCGGGATGATTTCGGTAAAGGTTTGCGCTTTATTCCATGCGGCGATCATGTGAGCGATTTGCTCTGGATTTGCCGTGTCTGTTTTGTTAATAACTAAAAACACGGGCTTATCCAATTTGGTCAGCCGTTGGAGCAAAGAGCTGTCTTTGGGGTAGGGCTCACCTGCTTCGGTGATAAGGAGCATGAGATCGGCATCTTCAAAAGTAGAATGCACAAAACTGTTCATCGCTTCCTGCATTTTGTAGGAAGGGTCGGTAATGATACCGGGGGTATCGGAAAACACGATTTGCACATTGGGTTCATTGTAAATGCCGATGATGCGGTGGCGGGTGGTTTGGGGCTTGTGGGAAATGATGGACATGCGTTCGCCGAGCAGGGCATTGATGAGCGTAGATTTGCCTACATTGGGTCGGCCTATGATATTTACAAATCCGGATTTGTGCATGAAGGTGGTTGGTGGGTGTTAATGAGTCAGTTTTTTCACACGGCTGTTCAAAATTTGCTCTACACTTTTCAACAGCAGGCGCGGCTTCTGGTTTCGCCAGCGAATGTCGTTGAATGCCTTGCCAAAGTGTATAAAGTACTGGAGCTGGGTTTCTTTCATTTCATCTGCTACATGGTCGAGCGTATTCATCAGGCAAATCCAGCCCCCCTCTTCCTTGATGTCATCGTACCACTCCTCGTAGTAGCAGTCATCGGAGCCGTGAAAGTTGAGCACATGCTCGCAGATTAGCAGATATTTGCGGATGCCCTGTCCGGCAAGGCGATCGACCACCTCTCGTTTCAGCTGCATGATGTCGTTCTTCAGGCAATCGTTCCATTCACCGATCAGCTCCATGATGGCTTGCCCTTGCTCATAATCCACCCAAAGAATCTTCAAATACAAGGTATCGGAACCAAATTCATCCCACTGTGGATGGATGTAGTAATTGTACACTTTATTGGAAAACATAAACTCATCGTACACCCTTCCAAAGAAAGGCGAGCGTTCGTCATTGGCGGCAATGTAGTGATCGCGCCATACAAAATGTGGTTCTATATCATGCATGCAATCAATAAAAATATTTGGGGTAATTTAATGTATAAGTAATTGATAGTCAATTTTTTTCAACGAAAATGCGATCCTTGCCTTTAAATTCCGGAGCTTGTACCGACAGCACCTTCATCGGTTTGCGGCTCGTCACCCGAACGCTGTGTACCACCCCTTTGGGAATGACGACGATATCTCCTTTACGGATTTTTCTTTGCTCATCGCCCAGCTGCATCAGACCCTTCCCTTCCAACACCACTACATGCTCTGAATGATCTTTGTGATAATGCGGAGCCACCGCTTTTTTCACAAATATAATAAAGCTGCTCACCGCCTCATCGGTATGTACAGGAAGTACTTTCACGTTTTCGTAATCAGCTTTAGCAGCCTTAAAACTCTTGAAAGAGCTGATTTGCTGACCCGCCACGGGCCCTGCCAACAGGCAGCCGAGCAGGAGCCATACCATAGTTCGATATTTCATTGGTTTAATAATTTTGCCTAAAATTAGGGTTTTGAAAAGAAATGGAGAAGAAAAGCATTGAGCGTCGTGAAATGAAAAAGATAGTGATCACCGGCCCGGAATCTTCCGGCAAGACCACGCTGGCTACCCAATTGGCCGGTCATTTCGGCTGCCCGCTGGTGCCCGAATACGCCAGGGTTTATCTCAGCCAGTTGGATCGGCCTTATCGGGAAGCAGATTTGCTCCACATCGCCAGGGGGCAACTGGAAGCCGAAAAGCAGCTGGCGGGTGAAGCTGCACTCCTCATTTGCGATACGGATCTCATCACCCTGTATATTTGGTCCATCTACAAATACGGCAGATGCGATGATTGGATCGTCCGCCAGATCGAGCAGCGCCCCTATGAATTGTACTTGCTTTGCCGGCCCGATATTCCCTGGGTATATGACCCCTTGCGTGAGCATCCCGCAGAGAGAGCTTCCATTTACAAATTGTATGAGCAAAGCCTTCAGCGCCTCCAAAACAAGTATGTACCCGTTTGGGGAACTGAATCGGAACGCCTGAACCTGGCCGTATCGGCGATCAAGGCCTTGCAGGATGCTGGCAGGGGATAAGATAGTTTTTATTACCTTTGCCGGGTCTCATTGGGGTGCTGATCCTATCAACCCGATAAGCATTGAAGGGATTGGCTGAGATAATACCCATTGAACCTGGCCGGATAATTCCGGTAAGGGAATGAGTCGGTAATCATCCGGGTTGCCGTTCTTTGGGAAGCATTTACGTAATGCTTTTTCTGAACTCACTATCGGGATAGCCCCTTTCCCGGTACATTGTCTATCTTTTTTTTAAATGATTTCACAGCATGAAGCTTAATCAATACCTGATTTGGCTACTCCTCTTTTTGCCAAGGCTGTCTTCTGCACAGCATCTAGTCATGGGAACGATCACCGATGAACAAGGGGAACCCTTACCTGGAGCTAGTGTTTGGGTACTGGAAAACCAAAGAGGAACTACCAGCGATGCCGACGGATTTTATTTGATAAGAAATCTGGATAAAGGGGCTAAAACGCTGGAAGTCAGCTATTTAGGATTTGAAAAAGTGCAGCAATCGGCATATATAGATGGCAGCACTTATCAGGATTTTCAATTGAAAGCTACTGATTATCAGATAGCGCAAGTAGAAATAGTAGGCCGTTGGGCTGACCAAAACACACCGATTACATTTACCAATATCCAAGGCGAATCCCTTGAAAAAGCCAATCTCGGGCAGGATGTACCTTTTCTACTTCAATGGACCCCCTCTGCCGTCGTGACCTCCGATGCCGGCACAGGAATTGGCTATACCGGTATCCGGATTCGTGGCACCGATGCGACCCGCATCAATGTCACCATCAATGGTGTGCCGCTCAATGATGCCGAATCGCAGGGCGTATTCTGGGTAGATTTACCCGACTTCAGTAGCTCCACGGAGAATTTGCAAATTCAGCGGGGCGTGGGTACTTCTACCAATGGTACAGGAGCCTTTGGCGCAACGTTGCGCCTCAATACAGCCCGTGTACATGAGCAGCCATATCTGCGCCTCAGCAATAGCCTGGGATCCTATAATAGCTGGAAGCACAGTATTCAGGCGGGCAGCGGCCTGCTGGCCAAGCGCTTCACCTTCGATGGCCGCCTGAGCCGCATCACTTCCGATGGCTACATCGATCGGGCAGCGGCAAGGCTACATTCCTGGTTTATGTCTGGGGCGTACATCGGCAAACGCAACAGCCTGCGGGCTACTATTTTTTCAGGCCACGAAGTTACTTACCAAGCCTGGTGGGGCGTAGCTGCTCAATACGTGGACGTCGATAGCCTTCGCACATTTAATGCCGCTGGTATGGAAAGAGCCGATGCGCCCCACGACAATGAAGTGGATGATTATAAGCAAACGCATTATCAACTGACATACAAGCAGCAGTTGAGTAATAAGTGGAGTCTGGACGTCACGAGCCATTATACCTTCGGCAGGGGGTTTTTTGAGCAATATAAAGCCGGGCAAGATCTGATAGATTATAGCCTGGGTAGTGGAAACAGTGATCTGATCCGGCGTCGGTGGTTGGATAATGACTTTTACGGAACAAGCCTGTTGCTGAACTTCAGCCCGGCTAATGAGCGTAGCGAATTGGTTTTTGGCGCTGCGGGCTATGTATATTCCGGGCTGCATTTTGGGCAGGTTATTTGGACAGCTGAGGGTGGAAATTTTGATACCCCTCACCGCTATTACTTCAATGATGCCAGAAAGCTGGATACCAATTTATTTGGAAAATTCCAGCATCAGGTGACAGATAAATTACACGCTTTTGCTGATTTGCAATACCGGCGGGTGGATTATTCCTTTGAAGGGCCCAAGGCTTCCGGGCAGCGCGAAGAGCAACAAGTTGACCATCATTTCTTCAATCCAAAAGCTGGCCTCAGCTATCAATTGACGGGCAAAGCTCGTCTCTACGCTTCCTTTGCTGTGGCCAATCGAGAGCCCAATCGCGATGATTACATCGACTCCAGCCCACTCAGCCGACCTGGCGCCGAGCGTCTTTACAATGCCGAACTGGGCTTGCGAAAAGCCCTGAACAAAGGCAGCCTGGGCATCAATGGCTACTACATGCGCTACGATGACCAGCTGGTATTGAGTGGCCGTATCAATGATGTAGGAGAGGCTACGAGAATCAATGTACCCAATAGTTATCGGCTGGGCCTGGAGTTGGATGCTCATCTGAAGTGGAGCGAGAGCTGGGGCCTGGCAGCCAATCTGGCACTGAGCCGGAATAAGATTCAGCATTTCAAAGAATATATTGATCACTGGGATACAGGAGCGCAGGTAGCGGCAGATCATTCGGATACCGATCTGTCCTTTTCTCCTTCGATAGTGAGTGGTGCCGAGCTAAGTTGGTACCCTTTGTCAGCAAAGGACCAGGCCTCAACCCATTCCCTTGAGGTGAGCTTGTTGGGCAAATACGTGAGTCGGCAATTTATTGATAACACCCAAAGTGAGCATACGCAGCTCGATGCATATGTTTTCAGTGATCTCCGACTGCGCTATGCTTTTCGATGTGCCCGCCTCAAGCAACTCACCGCTACGCTGCTGGTACGCAACATCCTTGATGCGCAGTACGCTACCAATGCCTGGGCCTATCGGTTTAGATACAGTGGTGGTGATCCGCGGGATGATCCCTACACCCGGCTGGAGCAGGGCAGTACGTACAATCAAACAGGTTACTTTCCGCAGGCGGGGCGCAATTTTTTGCTGGGGCTAAGTTTGGAGTTTTGAGAGAGAAGAATGTGAAGGGATAAATACTAAGGCGAAGGTAATGGATTATGCCTTCGCCTTAGTATTTATCGGCAACTAGAAGTTATAAGTACTAGAAGTTATAAGTAATTGCAAAGCGGATGTCAAAAGGCAGATTGAGCGAATCATCCGGTTCGGTGGTATTATAGAGCACTAGTATTTCATAGCCCCAGATAGAGCCACTAGTGTAACCGAGGCCTACATAAAAATTCTCTCTGCCTTCCCGGACGGTAGCTATTTTGTTGGTATCGGTATCCAGTACAAAGAGTGTGCTGCCGTTTGTGACGAGTGGCGATTCCCGGCTTTCAAACTCAATCTCAACGTGCGCAAAGAGGCTTCGCAGGAATTTGAAACGGGCAAAGGTAGCTACGGAATAGGAAAAGGGCTGCACTTTGTGGATGCGCCCATCGGTAGCATAGCCTTTCATAAAGGAGTAGTTGAAAGCGATTCGCGGTCCGGCCGATACATTTTCCACAATTTTGTAGCCCACCATAGGGGAGAGGCCAAAATTGAAGACGCTGAAATCCGAATTGCCGCTAAAACCCAGCGCAAAGCCACCGCCGTACCATAGCCGATGGGCAAAGCCACCGCTTTCGTCAAAGTATTCGTCATTTTTATTGCTGCGCTTCTTTCGGCTCTGCGCTTCGGCAGGGGCCAGGCTAATGACAAAGGCAAAAAGCAACAGCAGGGATGCATATTGAAAAAGGCGATTCATATTCTTTTTGTTTTTTATGAAACGTGCATGATTAAATAGTCTTTAAATAAATAGTCTTTAAACACACAAGATAATGACTATTTAATCTTGCTAAGTTCCATGTGGCCATAACGTAAAATAAAAATAAACACATGAAAGAACAAAGATACAGCATGTGGCTGCAATATTCTAAACTGAATACCAAATTACAATATTGTGATAAAAACCAGCCTCTAATGTCAGCAAATTACCAAATGCCAACGATCAAAATTCATCGCGAATATGAGAAAAGGAGGAGACTGGCTGTCGGATAAATTTCACCAGTTTGCGTTCAATGAGGAAGTTTTTCCAGGCTGCGGCTCTTTTGGCACTGGAAAAGGTGTAAAAGGTTTGATTTTCATTGAGTTTTTCATGGAAGCCGAGGCGGTCGCCAAATTCAAATTCCAGCAATTTTATGATGCCATAGATGTAATAATCCCGCTTGCCACCTGATCGGCTGACAAAGGGGGTGACAATGTCGAACTCCAGCATATCGTATATTTTCTCAAAGTCGAGCCGTCCTTTTTTATCCAAAAAATCTACCCCAAATGCTTTGAGATAGTGGCGGTACAAAGCTTGCTCACTCATGCTTTTATGGTTGGCGATAAAGGTATCGAGCGATGTCTCTTCATCCAGATCGTAAATGGGTAAGCCAAAATCATGCGCTAAAAAACCGAAGGAATTTTTAGCGATCTGGTTTGGGTAGCTCTTGAAAAAACCGGCCACCTTGCCCAAATCTTTATAGCTGACAGCAGCAAGGATAGATTCCTGAATCTTTTGCAACGAAGCCAGATCGGCATTGACTGTGATTGAGGCTTGCAGCTGTTGCTCGATGGGTTTGCCAAGGTTTTCGAGCTGTGCGATGTGCAAATTGGTGTTTTGCTCTTCATACTCTGACAAATACTCGCTACTGTTTAGATAATCTGCCAGAATGTGGCCAATATTATGGATCAGCAGGCTGTCGGCTGAAGGGCTGCCAATGTAGTTGACAAACCAGGGATAGCGGAAAAGATTGTTGTAAAAGGATCCTTTTTCGGATATGGAAAACTTAGCGGATTTGCGTCCCAGGTAGTTAAGCATCGGTGCTACTTGTGGTGGCTGAATGTCGAATAGCTTGGGTATGTCATCCAATTCTTTGTATCCAAAGAAGAAATCTTCGAAATTCACAAGATCCTGCTCCACGTTTAGCAAAGGCTCTATATGGAGTTTGCGGATATCCTTGATAGGCCGTACCTTTTTGAGATAGCCCAGGCAAGTAGTTTTATCCCTTTCATCAAAATATTGGGAAGTAGTCAGCTCATTGATTTCATCAATACTCAGAGACTCCAGCTGTTGAAGAGCTTCCAGCTTTTGCTGGAAAAACTGGTACGCCCAATTGACGTATTCTTTGCCGCCCGACCTCCATTTGCGCGCCCATTGGCGGGTACTAAAGAGTTGGGTAGTATCCTCCGGTACGAAGGAGTGATCGTAAATATCTTCAAGGCTGGGCACTATATTATCTGCTACCCGAACACGTTGGCCCTGATGCCGGCCCAGTACGCGTTTGTCGTCAACCAGTTCAAACAAATAAGGTACCAGGTCGAGGTGCGGATGAAGGCGCAAATAATAAAAAAGCTGCTTGATATTGGTAATGTCATCATCCGATTTGATCTGCTTTACAATCCTGCGATAGTCCACCTTTCGTGGTTTTGGCAACGTTTTTATATCCCGCTTCGAAAACAGCGCCGGCTCGTTTAAAAATTCTTCCAGATCAAATTGATCTTCTACTTCTTCCGGCTGAGCTGCCAATTGAGCGATTTGATTGAGGATGTCTTCATCCGCTTCGAAGCGGTACAATTTGGCCAGCCGGGCCTGTAATTGCTGGTTTTTTATATCAAATTTTGACAAATAGTAGTTGCTCGAACCATAAACCCCGATACTGGCAAAGAGATAGGATTTTTTTAGGAAAAGCAAAAGCTGGGCATCATCCGATACGATCTGATCCCAATGTTTTGAATAATAATAATCCAACACTCTGCCAATGGAAAAGCAAAAATCCTTGTTTTTTTCGTGGATGCAGGCAGCATATTCCAGCCCCGTCAGATCAGTCAGTTCAATTGACTTTATCAACTCATTTTCCAGCCGGTATCGCTTTGCTGGGGTCAGAGGTTGCAAAAGCCGATTGGTAATCTGTTGGATGGCCTCAGAACTTCTGTAAGCCAGGTTGTTGACTTTGCAATAGTGTGTCAGTAGCGTTAATTGTTCCAGGTATTTGTGCTTGAAGGAAGGGAGCGTACGGTTGTATGTGCGCAGCAACTGCCGATATTTGTCAGCCAGCTCAATGACCTCCATAGGATCGCCCTCAGTAATCAGGATGAAAGACTTCAAGGCCACTGAATCGTTCTTAGAATTGAGCCGCCTGAACAGCCTCTCATAATTCTGAGTGACCTCCTGAGCCTTTTGTTTGTTGGTGAAAAAGTTGTGATTGTCATCCCATTCAAAGTCATTATAGTGTTTGGCCCAATAGGTGAAAAAGTTGCGCCGGGCCAGCTTATCTCCCTGAGCAAAAGGGTAATATTCCAGCTTGTTGGCAGCATTGTATATCCCTGTTTTCATGTGGGTGAGTTGGCGAAGTTGCTCCGCGTAGTCAGGCAGCCAGACGGGTTGTGGGACGGTATTGCGATGTCTGTACATATGGGCTGCGATATAAAATAAGGCCCGTGGATGAGCTGTACGAATGAGATCCTTACACGCATTTCGCTGGATCCAGGGGTGGCGGTCCGATTCGGAGAGTAGCTTGCCGTAATAGTCAACCGGATATTCAAAAAAGTTGATACGAAATGAGAATCGCTGCTCATAGCCATAGAGGTGCATAGCATCCAGGCTGCCGAGTGAATCCACGAGAAAGGAATAAGCCTTTTCCAATTGCTCCGCATCTGCTCCCTCTTTGCAGGGGATGTTGGAGATAGAGCTGAGCCAGGGCGATGCGGTAGAGGCTTTGAGCTGCTTTTCATTGAGCATAAAGAGTATGGCATTGAGGCTTTCCAATTCCTGGTAGCCTGCCAGTGCCTGGCCGATTAGCTGATATGCCTGCTGGCGCTTAGCTTGCTTCCATTTTTTGAGCCGCCTACTCTGTATAAGGCTAAGTAAATATTGATAAGCCTCTTCCTCTTTATAGCTACAAAGTTGCTCCAATATTACCAATGCCTGCCCTGCTTTGCTGTTGCCCTGCTTGACAAGCTGATCGAAGCACTCAATGTACTGACGCAACTGTAAACCGATTTTGTGCTGCTCCTCCATTTCGAGATGCTGGCTGTGGTATTCCAGCGGATGATCGGACAATGGGCTCAGGTAATAGGTTTGCGCTATGGTTGAAAAGCTAATGTTTTGTTCGTTTTCATAGTAAAAGTCGAGAAACTCTCTTTTTGATACTGGCTTGGAAAAATCCATTTCATCTTTCGTAAATAAGGTAATATCATACAGGATAGTCTGTACCTGGCTGGACAGCTCTGCCCGGTCGAGCAAACTACCCAGATCCCGCAAGGCGCGTTGTTGGCCTGTCCGGGCACTTTCCTCCAACTGCTGCAACAGTAAGGGAGCATTGGTCGATACTAAGGGTTGACCATTAACAGCAAAAAACATTGCCATCCACAGTATGTATGGAGCGAACAGTCTCATCCCGTTGATAAAATGAATAGAGGTTGTCGATTTGATTTCACAACTACAGGTGGTGTCATAGATGGGGTTCGTAGTGCTTTGTATGTCAAATTATTCTAATAAAATAGTAGTACAAGAACTGCACCGAAAGCATCAAATAGACCGTCACCAGGCAGCTCGCACCCAACTATTTACCCACAAAAGGCAATGGAAGGAAGGGCGGGGTACTGTTCAATCTACCGTTTGCAGATCAGTAGTGAAGTAGAGCTCTTTTTGTAGGGTGATATAATACCGGCCGAAAAAGTAGAGAATATTAGTGTATGCAGCCACATCGGCTGTAAAATCTTTGTTAAACTTCAAGTCTTTAGCCTTGAGCAGGTCATCATCGGACAGCTGGAAAGGAAAGCCGGTAAAAAGTTGGGTAAATACCTGCTCATTGGCCACCTCGGTGAATCGCAACTCAGTGGGATCATCGAGATCATTGACGCGATTCCAGTTGAGGCCATTGTCAGTAGATTCGTGCAGATCGCTGCCGCTGCCGGTTGCATAGAGCTGGCCATCGAACGCAAAAAAATCGAGCATCCAGGTAGAAAAAAGCTCATCGAACTGCCCGTTGGGGTTGATACGAAAGCCACCATTCTGACTGCTTGCATAATAAAAGCCATTGATAAACTTGAAATTGCTAAGGCTTTTGGGGTCGTTTTGCATATCCGGAATATCGATAGCTTTGGCCAATTCAACAGATTCGAAGGCCGAACCGGCGCTGTTTAGCAGGATGTCAAATACCAAAAAGGTGAAAATATCCTTGCTGAAGTTGAGGGTAGGGATGACAAACTGGCTGCCATCAGCATTGAAAGCTCCTGTATATCGGGCATTATCTTCGGGAAACAGCTCATCGCCCGTTTGGCTGATCAACTCCGAAAAGGTGATATCTACCTGCTGGCCGGCCACCTTGGCCAGATGAAACTCAATCACCTGGTCATTATTATCCTGGCGGGTTACCCGCACAAAGACCTGATCAGAGAGGCTGGGCCGACCAAAAAAGCGAAAAGGTAAATTGAGACGCCTCCGCTCGAGCAGCTCGTTGTTGTTGTCCAGGCGGATAAATTCGTCATCCGAAATAGCGTACAGCTGAGTCAGGCTGGTGTGGATGTTTCGGATCGGATTGAGGAAAGGCTCGGTCAGCACCGCTTCCCATAAGTCGGGCTCCTCTGGTGGAGGCTTTATCAGGCAGGCAGTAAGCGTCAGCAGGGAGCCAATCATCAAAAGGGCAGCGATACGTGTCATGGTAGAGAGATTTTCAAAAGCTCGTCAGTGAGTCAGGAGCTAAAAGCATACCATTTCACTGGCAGGGTATTGTTAGTCAATACTTGTGGCAATTAATACATAGCAGTACAAAATTTGGCAGATACTAGAGCTAAGATACATTAATTTGTTTCAAATTAGTCAATAGTTGAATTTATTGTGTAGTAGTTAGGTAACAATCGGATGGTTTACTAATTTAACAGCTTCTTCTTTTACTAAAAACTACTGCTAATTATGCTTAAACCTGCACTTACCCTCTTCAGCGTACTGTTTTGTAGTTATCTCTTCGGACAAAACAGCTTGTTTACAGGGTCAGAACAACCCAACATTTACCCACAACTGGAACGACAATTTACCAAACACCATATTTACGCGATTGATGTGAATCTGTTGAATGTCTATATGGACCAAAACCGCTCGGCAGCTTCTGTTGATTTGCGGCTCGGCAATGCTCATCACTGGAATATGGCATTGGTGGAAAATGATATGCGTGCTGCCAACTATGCCTTGTCGATACAAACGGCCAACGGAGTGGAGCAGCTTCCAAAAGCTAAAAACATTACCTACAAAGGCTACCTCAAAGGCGACCCGGAGAGCAAAGTCAGGATGACGATTGATGATGAGCTGATCTATGGCTTGGTGGAAAGCAACGGACAGATGCACTTTATCGAACCTCTGCACTACTTTGTAGCGGGCGCACCCACCAATCAATTTGTAGTGTACAATGCGGAGGATGTGATTCCCAATCCCGACCAAAAGTGTGGATTTGACGAGTACAAAAAACACATGCTATCCATTGACGAACAACTCGAAGACGAAGACCAGCCGTTACAAAACTCTGGCCGGATGGCCTGCCTGGGCGTTGAATTGGCCATAGCCCTGGATTGGAGTATGAACCAAAAATATGGCGGAGTAAACGGCGCTGCCGGCTTTGCTTCAGGTGTAATGAACAATGTACAATCGAATTATGATAATGATTTCAATCAAGAAATCATTTTTCAAATTGTCGAAACCTTTGTGGTGAGCTGTAGCGGCTGTGACCCCTGGACACCCTCAACCAATGCCGGTGCTTTGCTCAACAATTTTAGAGCGTGGGGCAATGGTGGAGGCTTTTCCAATGTCGGCACCAATTTCGATGTCGGCCAGCTCTGGACCAATCGCAATTTTAATGGCAATACTATCGGAGTAGCCTGGGTACGTTCCGTGTGCTCTTCGCAGCGCTACCACGTCCTTCAGGATTTTACGGCTAATGCCTCGGCCCTTCGTGTATTGACAGCCCATGAGTTGGGTCACAATTTTGGCTCCGGCCATGACTCCAACAACAGCTGCATTATGTCGCCCACGGTCAATACTTCCAGTTGTTGGTCTGCGCAATCGCGCAGCGCTATTAACGGCTCCTTACCATTGTTTGGCTGCCTGGGTGCCTGTGTAAACAGCCAACCTCCGATTGCCGCCTTCAGCTACAACCAAAGTGGCGAATGTGCTTCGGCAACGACGGTCCAATACTTTGACCAATCGCTAAATGAGCCGGATAGCTGGCTTTGGCAGTTTCCGGGAGGTACGCCCTCTATATCTACGGACCAAAACCCCATAGTATTCTATAATACTCCGGGTTCATTTGGAGCTACCCTTGAGGTTTCCAATGCAAATGGAACGGATGTGGCTACCCTCAACAATATTGTGTTTGTAAAAGGGCTGCCAACGGCTTTGTTTAGCATAAACAGGAATTATCGAACGGTATCTTTTGTCAACCTCAGCTTGGATGCCGACAGTTATCTGTGGGAATTTGGCGATGGTGCTTTCAGCACTTTGGAAAACCCGGAACACACCTATGTTAATGATGGAATTTATATAGTCAACCTCACTGCATACAATGAGTGTGGTGATCATTTTATGCAGGATTTTGCCGTTGTTATCACTCCTCCTGAGCCAGCTTTTGTGGCAGATGTACGAAGTGGCTGCGATGAAATAACGGTAAGCTTCACCAATTTTTCCACTACCAATGCTGTTGACTTTAACTGGATATTTGAAGGGGGGAATCCCGTATCTTCTACAGAACAACATCCAGTAGTAGTGTATAGTGAGCCTGGCTCTTTTGATGTTTCACTGCGGGTGTCCAATGCAGCGGGTGTCAATGAGTTGATTGAAACCAACTATATTGTAGTACAGGAATCTCCTTCCTCGGCTTTTGATTATTCTGTCAATGATCTTACCATCACCTTTACCGATTTGAGCCAATATGCTGACAATGTGCGATGGGAATTTGGCGATGGCAATAGCAGTACACAGCGAAATCCTGTGCATACTTATGCCACAGAAGATGTATTCACCGTATTGATGATCACTGAAAATTCTTGCGGTATTGACACTGCAATTGCCACCCTTACCAATCGCCCCACTATTGACTTTGTGCATGCACAAGCCTCTGTAACGGAAGATGATCTCGATGGCTCGGTAGATTGCCGTGCTTATGTGGAGCTGGATGTAGAGCTGCGCACCTCGCGGGCTATCAGTGGGGGCGATGCAAGTGTATTGCTTATCGCCAACGGTACGGCCATCGATCCGGCTGATTTTGAAATTGTCAATAACAGCCTCACTTTTCCCGATGCTACCAACAGTTCTCAAATGGCCACTGTCCGGATTTTTGATGATGCGGCCGTTGAGTCAATGGAAAGTGTAGAACTTACTTTCAGCATCAGCGGCACCTCTAATGCCTACCCAGGGCGCCAGGATAATTTTGCTCTGGCTATTGTGGATAATGACCTGACAGTACCTGTTGAGGAACAGTTTGAGCAAAACTCCAGACCTTCCGGTTGGGTAAAGCAGCAAGGCTTTGGTACAGCAGGTTGGCGCTTCGAAACTGCTGCTGCTCTCTCCAATTCCTCTACCACCGTCCCTGGCGATCCTCAGGCCAACATCAGCGGGACGTATGATTTGTCAGTACTCAGAACAAGCAATTTCAATTTGTCACAAGTAGTAAATGCTACCTTGACGCTGGATGCTTTTTACCCGGGGCTTGATGGAAGTACGGCAGAGATAAAAGTAAGGGTAGGAAATACCGATTATCCTCTTTTTGACCTGAGCACTTCATCCGACTGGCAGCGCAATCTTGAGATCGATCTGTCTCGTTTTATCGGCAATTCCAATGTGCGTGTCGTTTTCAGCTATGTGCCTGGCGGACAGACGGCCGGAGGCTACTTTATCGACAATGTATCTATTAAAACGGTCGCAGGCTCACCCGAAATTGCTGATGCCATCCATATTCAAGACGATCGCTATCTCGGTCCCTATTCTACAGTCTATTTCCACGATGATAGTAATGGAGAGCTTATCGCACGTATCGAAAATCTATCATCCTGGGATTTTGGTTGTGTCGATATTTCGATCGATCGGGCAGGAAGTAGTGCTTTGCCTTTTGTTGAAAACAATCCGCAGTTCTACATCAGTCAGAAAAATATCCTGGTCGTTCCCACTCATGCCAATTCGCAAGCCAATTATGCGGTCACCATGTACTTTACAGAAGATGAAGTGCTTGGCTGGGAAGCCGCCACCGGCAACCTCCGGCAAGATATGCGCCTCATCCGTTCGCCGGGCAGTATAAAGAATGTGACTCCCTCCAACCCTATGGCCAATGGTGCAGTGAATGAGCGGGGCACAGCTGAGGTAGCCGCTGGGTTTTACAACACCCACTGGCTGGTATCCAGCGAGTTTGGCAATGGACTGGGTGCCGAATCGGGCTTTGGAGCAGCGAGCGAAATTAACGGCGCTCCCCTGCCAGTCAGCCTCCAATATTTCCGTGGCCGGCATATAAAAGCAAAGCACCATCTGCTGGAATGGGCTACAGCTAGTGAGGAGCGAAGTAGTCATTTTGAATTGGAGCGCTCCGCCGATGGCCGGAATTTCACGGCTATCCACCAACAGGAGGCCGCCGGATTTTCTTCCGATCTGCAACAATATAGCTATCATGACAAAGCCCCATTAATGGGAGTGAACTATTATCGTTTGCGGCAGGTCGATTTGGATGGGCAGTTTGAATATTCGCAGGTCATCACTCTTTTGAACGATGATGACAACAGCAATGTGGTGATCTTTCCCAACCCTACTGATGGCCTGGTGCAGGTCCAATTGTCCAATTTTGACGAGTCGATAAGTTTGAAACTATACAATGCACAAGGGCAGCTTGTGTTGCATCGGGAGATGGAACAGGCAATTGGGTTCACTGAAGAAATGCTGGATCTGTCAGAATTTGCAGATGGTGTGTACTTTTTGCGCATCGAACATGCTTCCGAAATAGTGGCCAATCAAAGGCTGGTGAAGCGCTAGCAAAGTGCCAATGTAAGTGTGCTGTGAGGGCCAGAGAGCTGAAGTTATAGCTTTCTGGCCTTCTCATCTATTGTGGACGATGTGCCTGTATATAATCAGAGGGAACCAAATATCCGAAGTGGTCTTTGGAGTAACCCGGCCCTAATGACATGCCCACAAAATTTCGGAGCTCAAGGTGGAGATGAGCCGTGTATTTACCATCGGCTGTGCCGATAGTCCCGATTTGCTGACCGCGCAGAATTAAATCGCCAGCCTGCACATTGAGTTGATCTAAATGGGCATATACGGATTCGACATATCGATGCTCCTGGTCAGTAGCCGCAAAATGCACTATGCGCACCGTGTTGCCCCAGCCACAGCAGACATGTTGGGCAAATATGACCAGCCCATGCGCCACACCAAATACAGGGTCTCCCAAATCTGTGTTGCCGCCATTTTTCCCGTTCCAGTCTTCTCCCAAATGATTGTTCTGCCCAAATTGCTGTGAAAGATAATAACCAACTCCATCGGGCTTGCCTACCGGAAAGTCGAATCCGAAAGCCAGATAATCCAAATTTGCCTTGAAAATGCTGTCGTACTGATGTTCCGGGATAGTAGGGAAGAGCTGATGATAATTGGAATCGGCCAGGGCGTGCTCACATTTTGCAAGAGCAACATCCGCCGTGTATGTAGTGGAAGCCGCTACACCAAAAAAGAAAAGTTTCCAGCAGACTAGTAAAATTGGCAATATGGTCATGTGCGTGTAGTAATATCAGTAAAATCTCAAAACGCCCTCAATAGAGCAAATCGTATGCAAAATATCACCAGCAAAGATACGTGTATCTATTGGCATTTGCTTGCAGAGTCTTAAATTTGTGTGCCAATGCTGCATTCTGCAAAAAAAGCCGTACTTTGTTAAGCTATCTTGTAATGATAGTTTACGCAATAAATAGCTGGGTTTAGAGGGTTAACTTCATACAAACCCTTAATAAGAGCTACGCATTGCGCAGCATGAGAAAATACATTCCAAAAACAGGTCTTAACACAAGCTGTTGTGAACAGATTGTTGATCCCATTTATAATATCCGCCTTCCTGCTGGGAAGTGTGACAGCTCCTGGTCAAGAGTGCGCTTGCACAAACTGTGACCAACCTATCCCGCCGAATGCTACAACTACTATCAGCTTTGAAGTTGCTGGCGCAACGAACAACAATCTAGCGAACGCCAGTCAGGGAGTCTGTGGCGTCATAGTAGAGTTTCGCCATGATTTCATCTGGTCGGTTGAAATGATCCTGACCTCCCCGCTTGGCCAGCAAATCACCCTGATCGGCCCGCCTGTTACTCCCCCTCTGGGTTCCTATACCGGCTTTGCCTATTGGGATATATCCTTTGTGCCGGCATTCACAGCTGCCAGCCCCGATCCCCCCTTTAATGTAACCTGGAGCAACAATCAAAGCTGGCAAACCGCAGGGCAATACTCGGGTAGTTATTATCCTTTCGCCGGCAACCTGGAAGATTTTAACAGCGGCCCTGTTAATGGATTTTGGACCTTGCAGATAATCAACAGCAATCCCTTTTATGCTGGGCACATTGATGATTTCAGACTGATATTTTGTGATGATAGTGGCTTGAACTGCTTCGAATGCCTGGCCGATGCCGGCGATTTAAGCGCCGAATCAAATGTAGAAGGCTGTACCGGCGCTGCCAGCCTTGCCTTTGTTCCAAGCCCCGATTATCCTGCTGGAAGTCCCGATCCGGCATTGTACAATTATAATTTTATTATCCTGCGCAATGATACCATTCTTGAATTTACTTCCTCACCTGACCTCAGTACTATGCCCGCCGGGAGTTATGAAGTTTGCGGGTTTTCCTATTTGACCGAACACCAAAATCGCTTGCCTACCCCGCCTCTTATCAAAAATGATCTCTTATCGGACATCAATGCTCCAATCAATCCCCTTATCTGTGGAGATATTACCGCCAATTGCATCAATGTGCTTATCCATCAAGGTGCAATTAACGAATTGGCAGATACAATTTGTGAAGGTGGCATCTACAATTTTGGAGGAAATACTTACTCCACCGCCGGAACCTATAGTTATAGTCTCCCAACAGTCAATCAATGCGATAGTACTATCAGAGTGCTTTTAACAGTCACCGACACGTCGCTGGTATCGCTTACGCCCAGCATCTGCATGGGTCAGAGCTACGAGATGGGCGGCGTGGACTATACGCTATCGGGCCATTATGAAACTTTGCTGACCGGCGTGAATGGCTGTGATAGCCTTGTGGTTTTGGATTTGTTGGTAAATGATACATCGCTGGTATCGCTTACGCCCAGCATCTGCATGGGTCAGAGCTACGAGATGGGTGGTGTGGACTATACGCTATCGGGCCATTATGAGACCTTGCTGATCGGCGCGAATGGCTGTGATAGCCTTGTGGTTTTGGATTTGTTGGTAAATGATACATCGCTGGTATCGCTTACGCCCGGCATCTGCATGGGTCAGAGCTACGAGATGGGTGGTGTGGACTATACGCTATCGGGCCATTATGAGACCTTGCTGATCGGCGTGAATGGCTGCGATAGCCTTGTGGTTTTGGATTTGTTGGTAAATGATACGTCGCTGGTATCGCTTACGCCCAGCATCTGCATGGGTCAGAGCTACGAGATGGGTGGTGTGGACTATACGCTATCAGGCCATTATGAAACTTTGCTGACCGGCGTGAATGGTTGCGATAGCCTTGTGGTTTTGGATTTGTTGGTAAATGATACGTCGCTGGTATCGCTTACGCCCAGCATCTGCATGGGTCAGAGCTACGAGATGGGCGGCGTGGACTATACGCTATCGGGCCATTATGAGACCTTGCTGATCGGCGCGAATGGCTGCGATAGCCTTGTGGTGCTGGATTTAGCGGTGAGCGATACGGTAGTTACGGCCTTGACTCCCTCGATTTGTACAGGTCAGAGCTACGAGATGGGCGGCGTGGACTATACGCTATCAGGCCATTATGAGACCTTGCTGACCGGCGTGAATGGCTGTGATAGCCTTGTGGTGCTGGATTTAGCGGTGAGCGATACGGTAGTTACGGCCTTGACTCCCTCGATTTGTACAGGTCAGAGCTACGAGATGGGCGGCGTGGACTATACGCTATCAGGCCATTATGAGACCTTGCTGACCGGCGTGAATGGCTGCGATAGCCTTGTGGTGCTGGATTTAGCGGTGAGCGATACGGTAGTTACAGCCTTGACTCCCTCGATTTGTACGGGTCAGAGCTACGAGATGGGTGGGGTGGACTATACGCTGTCGGGCCATTATGAGACCTTGCTGACGGGCGTGAATGGCTGTGATAGCCTTGTGGTTTTGGATTTGTTGGTAAATGATACATCGCTGGTATCGCTTACGCCCGGCATCTGCATGGGTCAGAGCTACGAGATGGGTGGGGTGGACTATACGCTATCAGGCCATTATGAGACCTTGCTGACGGGCGTGAATGGCTGTGATAGCCTTGTGGTTTTGGATTTGTTGGTAAATGATACATCGCTGGTATCGCTTACGCCCGGCATCTGCATGGGTCAGAGCTACGAGATGGGCGGCGTGGACTATACGCTGTCGGGTCATTATGAGACCTTGCTGATCGGCGCGAATGGTTGTGATAGCCTTGTGGTTTTGGATTTAGCGGTGAGCGATACGGTAGTTACAGCCTTGACTCCCTCGATTTGTACAGGTCAGAGCTACGAGATGGGTGGGGTGGACTATACGCTATCAGGCCATTATGAGACCTTGCTGACGGGCGTGAATGGCTGTGATAGCCTTGTGGTTTTGGATTTGTTGGTAAATGATACATCGCTGGTATCGCTTACGCCCAGCATCTGCATGGGTCAGAGCTACGAGATGGGCGGCGTGGACTATACGCTATCGGGCCATTATGAGACCTTGCTGATCGGCGTGAATGGCTGCGATAGCCTTGTGGTGCTGGATTTAGCGGTGAGCGATACGGTAGTTACAGCCTTGACTCCCTCGATTTGTACGGGTCAGAGCTACGAGATGGGTGGGGTGGACTATACGCTGTCGGGCCATTATGAGACCTTGCTGACGGGCGTGAATGGCTGCGATAGCCTTGTGGTGCTGGATTTAGCGGTGAGCGATACGGTAGTTACAGCCTTGACTCCCTCGATTTGTACGGGTCAGAGCTACGAGATGGGTGGGGTGGACTATACGCTATCAGGCCATTATGAGACCTTGCTGATCGGCGTGAATGGCTGCGATAGCCTTGTGGTGCTGGATTTAGCGGTGAGCGATACGGTAGTTACAGCCTTGACTCCCTCGATTTGTACGGGTCAGAGCTACGAGATGGGTGGTGTGGACTATACGCTATCGGGCCATTATGAGACCTTGCTGATCGGTGTGAATGGCTGCGATAGCCTTGTGGTGCTGGATTTAGCGGTGAGCGATACGGTAGTTACGGCCTTGACTCCCTCGATTTGTACGGGTCAGAGCTACGAGATGGGTGGGGTGGACTATACGCTGTCGGGCCATTATGAAACTTTGCTGATCGGCGTGAATGGTTGCGATAGCCTTGTGGTTTTGGATTTGTTGGTAAATGATACGTCGCTGGTATCGCTTACGCCCAGCATCTGCATGGGTCAGAGCTACGAGATGGGCGGCGTGGACTATACGCTATCGGGCCATTATGAAACTTTGCTGATCGGTGTGAATGGCTGCGATAGCCTTGTGGTGCTGGATTTAGCGGTGAGCGATACGGTAGTTACGGCCTTGACTCCCTCGATTTGTACGGGTCAGAGCTACGAGATGGGCGGCGTGGACTATACGCTGTCGGGCCATTATGAAACTTTGCTGATCGGTGTGAATGACTGCGATAGCCTTGTGGTGCTGGATTTAGCGGTGAGCGATACGGTAGTTACAGCCTTGACTCCCTCGATTTGTACAGGTCAGAGCTACGAGATGGGTGGTGTGGACTATACGCTATCAGGCCATTATGAGACCTTGCTGATCGGCGTGAATGACTGCGATAGCCTTGTGGTGCTGGATTTAGCGGTGAGCGATACGGTAGTTACGGCCTTGACTCCCTCGATTTGTACGGGTCAGAGCTACGAGATGGGTGGGGTGGACTATACGCTGTCGGGCCATTATGAGACCTTGCTGATCGGTGTGAATGGCTGCGATAGCCTTGTGGTGCTGGATTTAGCGGTGAGCGATACGGTAGTTACGGCCTTGACTCCCTCGATTTGTACAGGTCAGAGCTACGAGATGGGTGGTGTGGACTATACGCTGTCGGGCCATTATGAGACCTTGCTGACCGGCGTGAATGGCTGTGATAGCCTTGTGGTGCTGGATTTAGCGGTGAGCGATACGGTAGTTACGGCCTTGACTCCCTCGATTTGTACAGGTCAGAGCTACGAGATGGGTGGTGTGGACTATACGCTATCAGGCCATTATGAGACCTTGCTGACCGGCGTGAATGGCTGCGATAGCCTTGTGGTGCTGGATTTAGCGGTGAGCGATACGGTAGTTACGGCCTTGACTCCCTCGATTTGTACGGGTCAGAGCTACGAGATGGGTGGTGTGGACTATACGCTATCAGGCCATTATGAGACCTTGCTGATCGGCGTGAATGGCTGCGATAGCCTTGTGGTGCTGGATTTAGCGGTGAGCGATACGGTAGTTACGGCCTTGACTCCCTCGATTTGTACGGGTCAGAGCTACGAGATGGGCGGCGTGGACTATACGCTATCGGGCCATTATGAAACTTTGCTGACCGGCGTGAATGGCTGCGATAGCCTTGTGGTGCTGGATTTAGCGGTGAGCGATACGGTAGTTACGGCCTTGACTCCCTCGATTTGTACGGGTCAGAGCTACGAGATGGGCGGCGTGGACTATACGCTATCGGGCCATTATGAAACTTTGCTGACCGGCGTGAATGGCTGTGATAGCCTTGTGGTGCTGGATTTAGCGGTGAGCGATACGGTAGTTACGGCCTTGACTCCCTCGATTTGTACAGGTCAGAGCTACGAGATGGGTGGTGTGGACTATACGCTATCGGGCCATTATGAAACTTTGCTGATCGGCGTGAATGGCTGCGATAGCCTTGTGGTGCTGGATTTAGCGGTGATAGAGATGGAATTATATTTTTTACCAACCGACACATTGGATTGCCAAATTGATGCGGTGTTGTTGAAAGGTGTGGTGGAAAACAATGGTGGGGCGTTGAGCTACGATTGGTCCCTTGCTGGGGGAACTTCTTTGAGCGATACTTTCTTTGTGCGGGTTTTTGAGCCTGGAGATTATGTGTTTACGGTCACTGAAAGCTCTGCTGGCTGTACCCTATCCGACACACTTTCACTTGAGCAAAATATTGCCCAGCCCTTTGCTTACGCAGGGATCATTGGCAACCAATCGCTGGATTGTTCGGAAACTCCGGTGTTGCTTTCGGCCAGCAATTCGATGCCTTTCGGACAGTTGCAATTCAGCTGGTACCAGCAAAACACCTTGATCAGCAATTTGATGGATGTGGAGGTGGAGGTTAGTGGCAATTACCAATTGATTGTACAAAATATTGAAAACGGTTGTAAAGATACCAGCTATATGCAAGTAGGGCTGGATACCTTGCCGCCCTCGGTGAGCATTCAGCCTCCGTCTGAGCTGAGTTGTAAGGATAGTATTTTGCTGCTAAACGCCATGACCTCTTCCTCTGGGCCAGGCTTCCATTTTCAGTGGCAGGCATCACAAGGTGGGCATATTGTGGCGGGCGATACTAGTTTGATGCCTTTGATCAATGCTGCCGGGGCTTATACGTTGGTGATTACCAATGATGAAAACAGTTGTGTGGATTCGGCAGAGGTATGGGTATTTGCTGATCAACAAGCACCCCAAGCTGTGGCCGGAAGGGATACCTCGCTCGATTGCTTTACGCCTCAGATACTTCTCAACGGGAGCTCGTCCTCTGTGGGACCATTGATTCACTACCAATGGAATGGCCCGGCAATTGTGGCGGGTGATACTACTCTTTTTCCAGCGGTAGAAGCTTCGGGCACCTATATGCTGCTTGTCACCAACCAGGCAAATGGCTGTACTGCCAGCGATGAGGTGATCGTGGCGGGGAGCAATGAAGGAGTTCAGCAAGTTGGCCTTCTGGCTCAATCCCCCGACTGTGTCGATAAAGGATTTATACGAATTGATGCTATTGAAGGAGGGATAGGACCTTATATGTATTCTATTGATAATCAACCTTTTACAAGTCAAAGTAATTTTGAATTTTTGGAAGATGGTTCCTATCAGATCAGCATTCAGGATGCAGCAGGCTGTGAATGGGATACCACTATATTGCTATCAGCAGTTCAGCCTCTGGTGTTGGCTCTGGGTATCGATACACTTATCGATTTGGGCGATAGCATCTTGCTCCATCCTCAATTCAACAAGCCCCAAAGCCAGCTTGTGCGTGTGGAGTGGCTGCCCCTTGAGCAGGTTTCTTGTCCGGCCTGTCTGAGTCAATTTATCCGCCCTTTGGCTACTGTCACCGTAGAATTGACCATTGTGGATGAAGCAGGCTGTACGGCTACAGATCGAAAAACGATTCACGTTCGAACGCGGGATCCTCTCTTCATTCCCAATGCCTTTAGCCCCAATGGTGATGGTATCAACGATATGTTGCAGCTATTCGCCAGCGCGGCCGTTGCCGAAATCAAAACGTTCAAGCTCTTTGATCGCTATGGCGAAAATGTATATGAAGCCTTGAATTTCCAGCCGAATGACCCTTCCCGGGCTTGGGGCGGCTTTTTTCGGGGCCGGTTGATGAACCCTCAGGTATTCGTTTATTTTGCCGAAGTCGAGTTGATCGATGGCAGCATCCAACTCTACAAGGGAGATGTCACTTTAATTCGGTAAATATTTGTTATTTTCAATGCGTAATAATTTGAAAGTCAGCGTTTAATAACTGATATTTTTTTTCATATCAACTTGCTTTTCCCTTCTGTTCAGCCCTGATTTTTCTTGATAAAGTGGCAAACCTTTTGCAATTATAAGGATGCAAACCTCCTCCCAAATTTATTGAGACACCCATTCCCTAAATGTTTTTGAGCTTTTTAGACAAGCTCTTAGCTCAACCACAGCTAGCCACCATTTGAGATCTTTTACATCTGCCTGTCGGGTTCGTCCTGACCAAACAAATCAATCAAGTACTTTAGATGGAAACACTTTCAAAATATATCGTGAAATGCCTAAGTCTGGTGTGCTGTCTTCTCTTTTTCAGCTCTGCTCATGCTACGGCCTTCAATGATACTCCCTGCAATGCTATCAACCTTCCGATCAGCACCAGCTGTACCAGCATCAGCTCTTCCAATGCTACCGCCACTTCTTCAGGGATTCCCGATCCGGGTTGTGCTGGTTATGGCGGCAGTGATGTCTGGTTCAGCTTTGTGATGCCCAATAATGGCTATCATGTGACCATCGAGATGACTGCTGGAAGTTTGCTAGATGGAGGAATGGCCGTGTATGAAGGCCCCGATTGCAATACTCTGGCGTTGGTAAGCTGTGATGATAATAGTGGAATTGGCTTTAATGCTGAAATCACGGTGGATGATGGGTGCAATTTTGAGCATGTCGGCCGTACATTTTGGGTGAGAGTTTGGGAAAATGGTAACGACAACAATGGCAGCTTTGATATTTGTGCCTATGCGCATACGCCCGCTACGCCTGCAGGAACGATCAGTTGCCTCACCAACCCCAATCCCATTCCCGGTAACGCTTGCTGCGATGCGATCCTACTTACCGAAATACTGGATGGCTACTGTGCCAATACTACCAGTTTTACCAATGAACCGGCGTCAATGGGCAGTTTTTGTGCAAACATCGAAAACAACTTCTGGATTGCATTCAATGCATCCGATCCGACGGTAGAGATTGAAATCACTTCATCCAATTGTACATTGAACAGAGGGGTGCAGGCAGGTATTTTTGAAACCGCTGATTGTAGTAATTTTACCATAGTTTCCGATTGTTCCAACCCGAATGCGGTCACTACTGATACCATGACTGCCAATAACCTGATCCCGGGAGAGACTTACTACATTATGGTAGATGGCTGGATTGGAGACTATTGCGACGTTACCTTCCACGTCATCGGTGGAGTAGAAAATACCTTTGCCGGCGCTACGGATACCGTTATTTGTCTTGGAGATACCACCACCTTATTTGCAGATGTAGTAGGTATCGGTCCTTACACCTATTCATGGTCGCCGGTTGGTTCACTGTTGGATCCGGCCAATTCGGCTTCTCCACGCGCAAAGCCCTCAGTATCAACGAATTACAGTGTTACCATAACAGGCCCTTCCGGAAATAGTATCCATTCAGTGTCGGTGACTGTGGTGAATAATCCACCCAATATGATTCAAGTGAACGGGCCTGGAACCGTTTGCGAAAATAGTACGAATGTTCAATATAGTGTAAGTGCCAACAATGCCTCATCCTATAGCTGGACTACCACAGGCGGGGCATCCATCGTGGGGTCAGCCAGTGGCAGTACGGTAGCGGTCAATTGGGGTGCCGCGGGCGGTTCGGTGTGTGTGGATGTAGCGAATGGCTGTGGTACTGTCGGGCCCAATTGCCTGGCAGTGACGACCATGGGGAGGCCTATTATATCAGCTCAGGCTCCTTCCGTGACCTGTGCTCCCGGAGTGGTAGATCTAACCACCATTTCGGTAAGCAACAGTGGTAGCTCAGGAGGCTTTTTGACCTATCATGCTTCACAGACTGATGCTGAGGCAGGAACACCTACATTATCTTCGCCGGTAGTGTCGAACAGCGGAACCTATTGGATAAGAATGGAGAGTGCGGCAAATTGCTATGATGTAACCTCCGTAGCGGTGACTATTGAAGATCCGCAGATCAGTATAGTACAGCCGCCGCCTGCTTGCGGGCCTTACACGATTGATCTTGCTAATGATGTGGCGATCAATGAAACAAATGGCTTTTCAGGAGGGACGATGACTTTTCATACAGATAGTCTGGATGCAACCGTAAAGCTTAATGCCATGCTATCCACTTCGGTAAGTGCCAGCGGAGTGTTTTATGTGCGCTATGAAACCGTCAATGGCTGCTTTGATGTGGAACGAATTACTGTGGTGATCGATCCGGGGCCGGATCTGCCGGATGTAATCAATCCCGCTCCACTTTGTCCGGGCAGCTCAGTTGATTTGGATACCTTGACGCTGCCCGAAGCCAACGGCGTTGTAATAGCTACCAAGTACTTTTATAGCAGCCTTACATTGGCACAATTTGGCATTCCTACTTTTGCGATGTCGAATACAATTGTGAGTGATGATGCCAGTTATTGGGTGAGATTGGAGACAAGTCTTGGTTGCTTCGATATTGCCGAAGTGGATATTGACTTGGCTACGCCACCCTCGGGAGCAATTAGTGGTAGTGGTACCGTTTGCCCGGGCGATGAGGTTGACCTCACCTTTTCCCTGACAGGGACGGGGCCTTTTGATGTGGTGTACAATGATGGCAATGCAGATGTAACGCTCACAGGAATTTCAGATGGACATATTGAAAAAGTTACGATCAACTCGAACACTAGCTTTAGCCTGGTTTCGGTAAGTGACCCATCCGGCTGTGCCGGTACGATCAGCGGCGGCCCAGCCAGCTTTACCGTCAGTACACCCCCAACGGCCAGCATTAGTGGTTCGGGCAATCTCTGTGAAGGCTCCTCTGCGCAGATTACCTTTAATTTTAGCGGATCAGGGCCGTTTGATATTGTATATCAGGATGATCAGAGTAATTCATACAACCTGGCTGCTATTGCAGACGGTCATCAGGTAAGTCATACTTTCAATGCTCCTGCTACCTATACTTTGGTATCGGTGACCGACAATATGGGTTGTAGCGGAAATGTATCGGGAGCAACCAGTTTTACCCTCTTTGCGCCACTAGCCACCGGGATGCTCACAGAAACTTGCAATGCGGCTAAAAGTGGTTATACCGTATCATTTACCATAAGTGGTGGTGATGCTGCCAGCTATTCAGTAAGCGGAGGGGCCGGCACTTTGCAGGGCAGCATCTTTACGAGTGATGAAATAGCGGCAGGAGCTACGTACGATTTTACCATTAGTGATGCAAGCGGTTGTCCTTCCATCAATGTTTCCGGTACAAAAACCTGTGATTGTGCAACAGCTGCCGGGAGCATGGATGCTATGATGCTGGCCGTTTGTGCTTCGCAGAGTGTAACTGCTACCCACAATAGCGATGAGGTATTGGATCCGGCTGCTAATGATTTGCTGCAATTTGTGCTACACGATGGCAGTGGCAGTAGTTTGGGCAATGTGTTTGCGATAAGCAATAGCGCCAGTTTCGGCATGCAAGCAGGAATGATGACGGGAACTACCTATTATATTTCGCCCATTGCCGGGCCGGATGATGGATCGGGCAACATAGATCAAAGTCATGCGTGCTTTGATGTATCAGCAGGCACGCCGGTTCAGTTTTTGGAAGAACCTGATGTGACCATCAGCGGTACGGCTATGATTTGTCTGGGCGATTCTTTCGACCTTGCTTTCAATATATTAGCAGGAGTGCCACCACTTGATGTAGTAATAAGCGATGGTGTTCAAAATATCTCCATTGATGATGTAGTGGACGGAAGTACCTGGAGAGCCGGACCTACTGTAAATACGAATTATACAATTGTGTCGGTGGTTGACAATACCTCGGCTGCATGTGCTGGTACCTATAGCGGGATGGCCAGCATCACGGTGCGCGATGTGCCGGTGGTGAGCAATATTCAAAAAATCTGTAATGGTACGAATACCCAATTCCAGGTTACCTTCGAGGTGAATGGTGGCAATCCGGCTGCCTACCAGTTTAGTGGCGATGCCGGTAGTTTTGATGCTGCCACCAATACCTTTACGAGTACCTGGATTGCGAATGAAGGCGCTTATTATTTTGAGGTTGCGGATGACGGAAACTGCGAGCCACAAATAATTAGCGGCAACCACAAATGCGATTGCACTTCTCAGGCCGGACTCATGCAGTCCGGAATTCTCTGGGTTTGTGAAAGTCAGACTGCGGTGGCTACCTACATTGCTGATATAAGCAATCTGGATGCAGACGATGCGCTCGGTTTCGTATTGCATGATTCACCTGATATGACCCTGGGTACGATGTATCTGACCAATAGTATTCCCGAATTTGATTACGACCCTGTTCTTACACTAGGCCAGACGTATTACATCAGTGCCGTTGTGGGCAATGATGATGGTAGCGGATTTCCGGTGTTGGATAACAATGCTGATCTGTGCCTGTCGATAGCAGCCGGGCAGCCTGTAGTTTTTTATCCGGAACCAACGGCAGCCATGAGTGGCGATGCTACAATTTGTGAGGGTGATTCCGCTTCCATCATTTTTAGCCTGAGCGGGATGGGGCCTTTCGATATTGTCCTTTCAGATGGGAGCAATACTTTGAATTACTACGATTTGAATGATGGCGATATATTGAAATTTGTGCCGATTAGCACAACTACCTATACCCTGATGTCGGTGTCAGGCAGCGATCCTTCCGCTTGTTCGGGAAGTGTAGGTCCCGGAGGTAGCACAGTAACTATTGCGGTGTTGGAGATTCCCAAAATATCTAATTTGAGTACTAGCTGTAATAATGATGGCACGGCTTACTTTATTTCCTTCGATGTTTCGGGAGGCAACCCCGCAGCCTATACCTTGGCCGGTGATAGTACGGCTACGCTAACGAGCAGCCAGTTTACCAGTAGTTGGTACAACAGTGGAACGCCCTATTATTTTGAAATCACGGACGATAGTGGCTGTCCGGCAGTAATTGTCACAGCTACGGAATATTGCAATTGTACACCGGACATCAAACCGCAAATTAGTATCAGTCAGGCGATTAGCTGCTTCGGAGCGGCCGATGGCAGTTTGGACGTGACTAATGTGAATGGGGAGCCGCCTTTTCATTTTGATTGGAGCACTGGTAATACTGGCACCAGCCTTAGCGGGTTGGCTCCGGGCTTGTATATAGTGACGATGACGGATGGCAACAATTGTGAACGGATTGATTCTGTTTTGTTGAGTGAGCCCGCACCTATTAGCGCGCAGCTTTTAGCTGACTCGACTTCCTGCCATGATACGGATGATGGGCAAATAACTTTTGCCAATGCAAGCGGTGGTTCAGGGGACTACACCTTTTATTTGGGGAATACCTACTCTTATACCGATTCTGTTTTTAGGTATCTAGCTACCGGACAATACATTGGTCAGATCGTGGATAGCGAAGGCTGCAGTTGGTCCGATACTGTCTCTATTGGCCATCCGGTGCCTTTTGTGATACAGGCGAATGGCGATACAACGATCAGCAGGGGCGGTACAGCCGACATTTCGGTTGCTGGCAATTATCTCATAGATAGCATTAGCTGGCGCCCAAATGATGATTTGAATTGCTCCAACTGTTTGCAGCATTTTGTAAGTCCTGTTTACACAACCCGCTATGATGTGGTGGCCTACAATGAGCAAGGCTGCCGTGCTGAGGCGCAGCTACATGTGACCGTTTCGAGCGACTATCCTATCTATATACCAACGGCCTTTACTCCGAATGGTGATGGTCAAAATGATAAGTTTACTATTTATGGAGGAGAGGGTGTTGAGCAGATCCGGTTGTTGCGTATATTCAACCGCTGGGGAGAGTTGTTGTTCGAAGCGCAGGATATTCCGATAGGGGTGGAGAGTGAAGGCTGGGATGGCTTGACGGGCGGAGAAAAATTGCCGGTGGGCGTGTATGTTTATTATGCAGAGGTGGATTTTGAAGACGGATCTTCAGAAATGTTTAAAGGCGATGTGAGTTTGCTAAAAACGGAATAACGAACATTCAAAAATTGAAAAGAGGATTTAATTTTTTGAACAATATTTAAGAGGATAAATTTACTCAAAGAAAATTGGAAAAGGTCGGCTTTTGATGCAAAGAGCTGGCCTTTTCACATATTGCTATTGTAGCAGAAAAAAGCTATCTTACGTGAGCTACTCCCTGGATTTCCTACCTAATTACCGATAAGTCTATTGCTAATTCGACCTTTGAGGCCGAAAGCATGTTGTTGGTTAGCTGTTTTGTTCGTTTTTTTTGGGATTATTATTAATTTCGTCTTGCTATATATTGACCAAATTATATAATCCAAACCCCTCCTGATGTATAGGAAACTTACTTGCAAAACCTACAAATTAAATATGATTTGCCCTTGTAGAGCAGGGGCGTCCACTTTCCGATATCAAAGTATATCTGCCGATTTTTCCGGCAAGCTCTTTTACCGATTTCTACCCGACTAGCTTAAATTGATTCATTGGCGTTGGCTCATCGCGGCACTTGTTGTTTATGGGTTCAGCGTTCAAAGCGTTATTACACATACTGCTACTAAACGAAAACCTGCACCTGTTACTTGCAATTTTTTATGACCGTTTCAAACAAAGATTCATTAAGAGAACAAACGTTTAGCTAAATTATTTGATCTTAAAAATCGCCCAAAATGGAAAGATCGTTACTTATTATCCTCGCTTTATTTATTTTTATTTTTCTCCCCAATCAAAATCTACAGGCCCAATGTGCCAGCGGTGGCGGAACATGTGCAGATGCTCCGTCCGTGCCTTGTGGAAGTATCTCGGGTACGCTGGATGATATCCCTCCAGCCGGAGCGGTATTCCCTGGCTGCCCAGGATGGTCTATTGACAATCCGCACTGGTGGGCTATTCAGATTTTTACGGGAGGAAACATCACCGTTTCTGTTACCCCCTCCAATTGCCAGGGGTCAGGTTCCGGTGGTGGCTTAGGTGCGCAAGCCGGATTGTATCAAGACTGTGACCCCAACTCGGCTAACTTTGGTGTGCAATGTGCCTGTACTACTGGTGGCATGGTGTTTTCTTCCAACCTTGCACCAGGTACTTATTACGTCATGATCGATGGCTGTGCAGCAGATGTCTGTGATTATACCATTGATGTTATTCCACCTCAAAATACGGTGCCCGTACAGCAGCCACAAACTCCAATCGCTGACAACCTGGCGCCCTGCCCTGGTGAAATTGTCAATCTGTTTTTGCCAGCTCCTGTTCCTGGTGCTACCAATTATATTTGGTCATTCCCTCCAGGTGTAACTCCTATTGGAGCCCCGCCTTACTGTACACAGGTATCAGTAACCTGGGGTGCAAATAGCGGCTGTATTGATGTAACTGCTGCTAATGATTGTAGCATACCTTCTACTTCCATCCCGATCTGTTTAGATGTGCCTCATCCTGAAGGTACGGAATATGGGCAATATTGCTTCCCCAGTGAGCCCGGATGGTATCATGCAGGTACGCAAACCTTTTACCCGACTTCCATTGATATCCCCTGGATCACCGATCGAAATTGCGATAGTACAATCCATCTGATAATTACGCAATATTCAGACGGATTTAATTTTGTGTTTGAGCAGATTTGCGAAGGAGAAGAAACATGTAATATAGCCGGCCACATATTTGATTCGGCCATTGATACCACGATTCTTTTGGAAGGATGGGCCGCTGGCGGATGTGATAGTACCATTCAAATAAATGTAACAGAGCTTAGCGCTGAAGTGACTTTGGACGCTCCCCAGAATCTCGATTGCCAAAATGTTAGCCAGGGCGTGCCAGTCACAGCCAGTGGTACAGCCGATGCATCCTATGCCTGGTCAACCAATGGCGGCAACATTGTCAGCCAGCCCAGCGATGATCAAATTATCGTGGATGCTCCAGGTTGGTATATAGTTGAGATAGAAGTGAATGGGGTAAGCGGTGAATGTAATAGTACACCTATTTGTACCGCTATTGACAGCATCGAAGTGATAGCGGATTTTAATGCAGCTGTACTCACACCAGCTTCTGTGGATGTTAGTTGTGGAGGAGAAAGCGATGGTAGTGCTGCCGTTTCTGTAAACCCCGGTACTGGTGAAGCGCCATTTAGCTATGTATGGGATCCCGGCGGCTCTACAAGTTCTTCCATCAATAACCTGCCGGCAGGGACCTATACCGTTACCGTTACCGGAAACAATGGCTGTACTACGGTAGAATCAATCGTGGTGAATGAACCTCCTCCGGTTGTACTAACTTTAGTAGGAACCACAGATGCCAGCTGTAATGGTGGCCTGGACGGTAGCGCTACGGTAAGTGCATCGGGTGGTACACCCGCATACAACTATGTATGGCCCGCCTCTGCCGGCAACCAAACCGGCCCAACGGCTACCAACCTTGCTTCTGGTAGTTACATCGTAACCGTTAGCGATGATAATGGCTGTACGGAAACACTTACGGTTGCTGTAAGTGAACCTACAACTGTATCGGTAATCGATGCTTCTACACCAACCAGCTGTAACGGTGGAAGCGACGGATCGGCTTCAGTGAGTGTTAGTGGTGGTACGTTGCCTTACCTTTATTTATGGGATCCCTCCGGTTCTACTACCAGTTCCATTAATAATGTGCCGGCAGGCAGCTACTCCGTTACCATCACGGATGGTAGCGGATGTAACGATATCCGCACTATTGATGTACTCGAACCTACTGCAGTGGCTGCTACTCATACAGTAAGCGATGCCCTGTGCAATGGTAGTAGCGATGGTAGTGCTACGCTGACTCCCAGCGGCGGTACGCCTCCTTATTCTTACTTTTGGCCGGTATCAGCAGGCAACCAAACGACAGCTACTGCCACCAATCTGGCTGTAGGAAACTATGCTCCTACAATCTCTGATGGCAATGGTTGTACTTATGTAGCCAGTGTGGATATTAGCGAACCAACTGCTGTAATGGTGGTAGAAGACTCCAACAGCGATGTAAGCTGTAATGGTGGCGACGATGGCTCTGCTTCCATCACTGCCAGCGGTGGCACAGCTCCTTACACGTATTCCTGGAGTGGCGGACAAACAAGTGCCTCACCCACCAATCTGCCTGCCGGACCTCATACGGTTATCGTTACTGATGCTAATGGTTGTACCTCGACACTGAATGTTACAATTAATGAACCGGCACCTGTTACCTTAGTCGAAGATACCAATACACCTGCTTCCTGTTTTGGCATCGACGATGGTGCCGCCTCTGTTATAGCTGGTGGAGGAGTGCCTCCCTATTCATATAATTGGAGCGGCTCCAGCCAAACCGGGCCAAGTGTAGATGATTTGGCTGCAGGCAGTCACACCGTCACAGTAACAGATGCCTATGGCTGTACTGAAACTCTGGATATTACTATTACTCAACCCAATATTCTTGGCTTATCACTGGATGCTACCACGCCGGCCAGTTGTAATGGCGCCAGCGATGGTAGTGCTACAGTAAGCGGTACTGGCGGAACAGCCCCTTATACCTATGACTGGAACAGTGGTGCAGCTTCTGGTCCAACCAACAACAGCCTGTCAGCTGGCCAGCATACGGTAGTAGTGACCGATGCCAGCGGCTGTACCTTCGAAATTAATGTAGATATTACCGAACCTATTCCTGTTGTGGTAATGGAACTTTCCACCGCCGACCCCTCCTGTAATGGTGATTCTAACGGTAGTGCTGAAGTTGACGCAAGCGGTGGTACCTTCCCATACACTTATGACTGGGGGATATCGACTGGCGCATCGGTAAACAATTTACCTGCCGGAACCCATACAGTAACAGTAACGGATGATAGTGGATGTACAGTAACTTATGATGTGGTACTTAATGAACCTGACGTGCTTGGTTTGGATATAGATAATATTTCCGACGTCGGTTGTAATGGTGATACTGATGGTAGTGCTTCTGTGTCTGCCACTGGCGGAACAACACCTTATGAATATACTTGGCCGCCGGGTGGTAGCAATGGCAATTCTCAAAGTAATCTGGCTGCTGGCATATACACCGTAACCGTAAGAGATGATAATGGTTGTACAGAAACAGTGGACGTGACCATTGATGAACCGGTGGCCATCGTACTTACCGAACAATCAGTTACAGATGTCTCCTGCTTTGGTGAAACGGATGGAGAAGCCAGCGTTTCCACTACCGGCGGCTCAGCACCCTATTCTTACGACTGGAGCGATGGCAACGGCAATGGATCGAGTGCTACTGATTTGCCAGCTGGTACAGTCACTGTAACGGTTACGGATGACAATGGCTGTACAGAAGAAATTTCGATCAACATTGCCGAGCCGACAGAACTATTGTTTTCTGTTGACAACATACAGGATGTAAGTTGTAATGGCGGCGATGATGGTTCAGCAAGTGTGAGCGCAAGTGGTGGCACAGCTCCTTATGACTTTGAATGGGATGACGGCAATAATCAAACCTCAGCAACTGCCAACAACCTGGAAGCCGGTACTTATACCGTGATCATAACCGATGATAGTGGCTGTACTGTTGAAACAACCGTCACTATAGATGGACCTATACCCGTTGTAGTTACAGAGGATGCCACCACTGATCCTTCCTGTAGTGGCGATGCCGACGGTAGCGCTACAGTAAGTGCCTCCGGTGGTGTGGCTCCCTATACGTACGATTGGAGCAACGGCGCCAGCGGCGCTTCAGTCAATAATTTGACCGGAACCGATCATACCGTTACTGTTACCGATGATAATGGCTGTACGCAAACGTTGGATATCTCCTTATCCGATCCTACAGCAGTTGCACTCAATATCGATGACCAATCCGATGCTCTTTGTAATGGCACTAGTGATGGCACGGCTTCGCTCTCTGCCAATGGCGGTACTGCTCCCTATACCTTCGATTGGCCTGGCGGCGCCAGCGGCGCTGCTCAAAATAATCTGGCCGCCGGAACCTACATACCTACCGTTACCGATGATAACGGCTGCTCGCAAACCATTGAAGTAGTGATAGATGAGCCTGCTGCAATAATACTTGCTGAACAGTCTGCAGTGGATGTGTCCTGTAATAGCGGCAATGATGGATCTGCCAGCGTTTCAGCTAGTGGCGGCTCTGCTCCGTTTAGCTATGCCTGGAGCAGCGGTACGGGCAACGGCGCCAGCGTGTCCGATCTGTCCGCAGGCACTGTTACCGTTACAGTTACCGATGACAATAGTTGTACGGAAGAAATTTCTATTACAATTGATGAGCCTCCGGTACTTCAGCTGGCTGTTGATAATTCACAAGATGTCAACTGTAATGCTGGCAGCGACGGAACAGCAAGCGTAATAGCCACCGGAGGTACACCACCTTACAGCTTCCAGTGGGATGATCCATCAAGCCAATCATCCTCTACTGCCAGCAATTTACCGGAAGGTACATATACTCCGACAGTTACCGATGCCAATGGCTGCACGGCCGAAGCTACTGTGACAATTGCTCAACCAACGGAACTGATGGCCTCAGCTGACGGCACCGATGCGCTTTGTAATGGCAGTTCTGATGGAAGTATTAATGTGGATGTCCAAGGTGGTACACCACCATATTCCTATGCTTGGAATAATAGTCTGAGCCCAATCGAAGACCAGGCTAATGTTCCGGCTGGTTCCTACAATGTGACCATTACGGATGATAATGGCTGTACCGTAGTAACGGGTATGGTGATCGATGAACCTACCGTAATCAATGCTACTGCAAGTACCACTATTGCTGGCTGTGGCGTAAATGACGGAACCATTAGCTTGACCGTAAATGGTGGCACTCAGCCATACACTTTTGACTGGGACAACAGCGCCGCTGATGTTCAAAACCCAGATGATCTATTTGCCGGTATTTACAATGTGACCATTACAGATGCCAATGGCTGTACCTTTACTACAAGCGCCACCATCGATAATCCACCTTCACCAACAGTGACTTCTAGCTTTGTGGATGTCAACTGCTTTGGCGGTGCCGATGGTATCGTGGATCTGGAAGTTGCCGGTGGCTCTCCACCTTATGACTACAACTGGAGTCCTGCTTTGAGCAATGTACCCGATCACAACACCCTCACTGCCGGCACCTATGATGTAACCATTACAGATTCTAGAAATTGTACAGTCACGGAATCCATCACAATTACGCAACCTGCCGAACCAGTAGCGATTGCATTGGATGATTTGGTACAAGCAACTTGCGGTTTAGCTAATGGTAGTATTTCTATCAGTGCAAGTGGTGGTACGCCTCCATACCAATACGCCTGGAGTGGCGGTTCGTCCACTTCTCCAAATAACCCTGGTCTTGTGCCAGGTTTGTACACAGTAACTGTTACCGATGCCAATGGTTGTTCGGAAGAGCAAGAATTTAATGTATCTGAACCTAACGCTCTTCAGTTTGATGGTATCACAGCTTCGGATGTGTTGTGTAATGGCGGCAGCGACGGTAGCATTACAATTGCAATGATGGGTGGCTCCATGCCATACAGCTACCTGTGGAATTATCAAGATTCGCCTAATCAGAATTTGATGAACATCCCGGCTGGCACCTACGAACTTACAGTGACAGACGTTGACGGTTGTACCGTAGCTACTCAGGTTACCATTGCCGAGCCCGATGCCCTTACAGCTTCAGCTGATCCTTCTATAGCAAGCTGCGGTGAAGCAGATGGTAGTATCAGCCTGACCGTGAATGGCGGTACCCAACCATATACCTTCCAATGGGATAATGGTGCTGGCACGGCTGAAGATCCGACAAACCTGGCGGCCAATACCTATACTGTGATTATCACCGATGCTAATGGTTGTACCTTTACGCTGAGTACGGATGTAGTGAATCCGAATACGCCACAGGTATCATTTAGCTCATCGGATGTCAATTGTAATGGCGGAAACGATGGCACCATCAGCCTCGCTGTGACAGGTGGCACACCTCCGTTCTCCTACAATTGGAGTCCAGCCTTGAGCAATGCCCCTGATCATAATGCCGTAAGTGCTGGCATTTATAATGTCACCATTACAGATTCCAGAAATTGCTCTACTACCGAAACGATTACTATTGTTGAGCCTGCCGAGCCAGTAGCTATTGCATTGGACAATTTAGTACAGGCAACTTGTGGTGCAGCCAATGGTAGTGTGGCTATTACAGCATCTGGAGGTACGCCTCCTTACAGCTATGCATGGAGCAATATGGGAGGACCTAATTCACCAACCAACACAGGTTTAACGCCTGGAATTTATACCGTTACAGTGACAGATGCCAATGATTGTACATTGGAGCAGGACTTCAATGTCTCTGAACCCAATGCACTTCAGTTTGATGGTATCACGCCTTCAGATGTATTGTGTAATGGTGGTAGCGACGGTAGCATAGATGTTGAAATGACTGGTGGTTCCATGCCATACATTTATCAATGGGACTATCAAGACTCAACCAGCCAGGATTTGATGAACATTCCCGCGGGCGATTACATTCTAACAGTGACTGACGGAGACGGTTGTACTGTATCTACTCAGGTTACTATAGCCGAGCCCGACGCCATCACTGCTTCAGCTGATCCTTCTATAGCAAGCTGTGGTGAGGCGGATGGTAGTATTAGCCTGACTGTGAATGGCGGTACCCCTCCATTTACCTTTGCATGGACCAATGGTGCCGGTACAAATGAAGATCCTGTCAATCTGGTGGCTGGCACTTATGATGTGGTAATCACTGACGCCAATGGTTGTACTTTTACATTGAGTACAGAGGTGATCAACCCCAACTCTCCGCAGCTGAGCTTCAATGCTACCGATGTTAATTGCAATGGTGGTATCGACGGTACTATCGGCTTGCAAGTAACAGGCGGAACAGGGCCTTTCTCTTACACTTGGAATCCAAGCCTTAGTGACGATCCCAACCAGATGGTAAGTGCTGGTACCTATGATGTAACCGTTACCGACTCGCAAAACTGTTCTGATACAGAGACCATTACTATTGGAGAGCCGACAGCTCTGCAGTTGGATTTGATAGATGTAGTTCAAGCAGTGTGTGGCGAGCCAAATGGTAGCGTTAGTACAATGACTACCGGCGGTACACCACCTTACAGCTACGCCTGGTCGGGCAATGTAAGTACTACGCCGGATGCAACTGGTTTGTATCCAGGTGTATATATTATCACGGTTACCGATGCTAATGGTTGTACTATTTCCGATTCTTATAATGTTACCGAGCCTAATGCGCTTCAAGCAACCGAGACGCATACCGATGTAAGCTGTAATGGCGGCAATGATGCATTCATTGATGTCAACCCTACCGGAGGTACAGCTCCATATACCTTTAACTGGAGTAATGGCACCTCTGATGAGGATGCTATTGATCTGGGAGCTGATACCTATACAGTGATTATTACCGATAGTGATGGTTGTACCTTTAGCCTGAGTGTGGAAATTACAGAACCAACACCAATCGACATCACAGGTACATCGCAGGATGCCACCTGTAATTTTGCCAATGGTAGTATTAGCCTTACAGTTACTGGAGGAACACCACCATATTCATATGACTGGACTGACCCAACTGTGCCTGATGTAGAAGATCCACAAAATCTCTTTGCGGGTACTTATGATGTGATTGTTACCGATGCCAATGGCTGTACCGAAGAATACGAAATAGCTGTCGTTACACCGAACGGCCTGCAAGTAAGTGTGTTGGCTTCCGATGCCAACTGCTTTGGTGATGCCAATGGCGCTGTGACCTCCACAGTACAAGGGGGCATTCCTCCATATACTTATGCCTGGTCTAATGGCGCCAGCACACCAAATATCAGTGATCTGCCTTTCGGAAGCTATGTGCTTACCGTAACCGATGCTGATGGCTGTACAGTAACGGCTTCTGACGACGTTGATCAGCCTGCCCCATTAGTTGCAGAAGTCATAGCTCCTTTGGATGCCAGTTGTAATGGCAGTGCCGATGGTAGTATAGACCTGAATGTGACAGGAGGTACTGGTCCATATACTTATTTGTGGAACAATGGTGCAGGTACTCAAGAAGATCCAACTGGCTTGCCTGCTGGCACATACATCGTTACAGTAACGGATGCAAATGGCTGTACAACAACGGAAGAAGGCATTATCAACGAACCTACCGTACTCCAGGCGAGTGCTGTGGCAACAGATGCCAATTGTAATTCTGCTGCTGATGGTAGCATAAACGCTACCGTGCTGGGAGGTACACCACCTTATACATATAGTTGGAGCAATGGAGCTGGCACCGTTGAAGATCCTGTTAATTTGCCAGCAGGCACCTATACGCTGGAAGTTACAGATGCCAACGGCTGTGTAATGACCACGAGTGCAACAGTTGGCCAGCCTTCAGCTATCAATATTACACTTGTAGATGAGTCCGACAACAATGGTTTCAATATTACTTGTAGCGATGCCAGTGACGGCTTTGCTCAGGTAGTAGCTATTGGCGGCACGCCTCCATATAGCTATACTTGGGACAATGGTGCAAGTGGTGATCTTATCGACAATCTGACTGCTGGTGTTTACACCGTTATTGCTACCGATGCTAATGGCTGTACACAAGAATTGGCGGTGAATATGACAGCCCCTCTGCCAATCGCTGTTGATGCACAAGTTGTAGATCCGACTTGCTTTGGCGATGGTAATGGCTTTATCTTCATTGAAGATGTAAGCGGTGGTGCAGGGCCTTATGTATATTCCTTTAACGGAGGGCCATTCTCCGCACAACCACAATTGACCAATCTGGATGGCGGCAGTTACGATGTAGTCGTTCAGGATGCCAACGGTTGTGAGTGGTCAGAGGCGGTTCAAATCACTGAGCCTGGCCAGCTGCTGGTCAACCTGGGAGATGACATTGAAATTGCATTTGGCGATTCTACTGTTTTGCAACCCAATGCAAATGCAGTTAATTTCGATTTTACCTGGATACAAGGCGACGCCTTCGTAGATACCACCCGCCAGTCCTATCAGCCCTGGGTGATGCCTTTGATCACTACCGTATATGAAATACAAATTACAGATGAAGATGGCTGCCGGGCCTCCGACTTGCTTACCGTTTTTGTAAGCAAAGAGCGCCCGATATATATACCGAATGCCTTCTCGCCGAATGGCGATGGTTTGAATGACTTCTTCCAGATTTTTGCCCGCGAAGGCATCGTGAAGAATGTCAACAAATTCATCGTATTCGATCGCTGGGGTGAAATCGTCTTCGAGCGGAACAATTTTGTGCCTACCAACCAGACTGACCTGGACAATGGATGGGATGGTTCCTTCAGAGGAGAATTCTTAAACCCGGCCGTATTTGTGTATTACGCTGAAATCGAGTTTATCGATGGCTGGGTAGAATTGTACAAGGGTGATGTGACACTGGTAGCTTCTCAGGGTAAATAAAAAGCAAATAGTTTAGCTAGTTGATATGCAGTTGGCAGGAACTTACACACCTGCCAACTGTTTTTTATTTCCAAAGGACAAAAAAACTGCCCGGAACCTCGGGCAGCACATTTCTCTTTAAGAAGAACCTTGATAAAGTAGTAAAAGCTAAGCTGTAGTCATATCCATTAACACAGCTTTGGGTGCATTGGTACGTACAGAATTGATGCCTTTCTCCATAGATGTCTTAGAAGCATACATCTGACTGGACCCCACTATCTGCTTATTGCGCGACAGCAGGTTAAAATGATGCTTGCCATTGGCGGCCGTTTTCCTTTGAAAACAGTTATCATCTCCGCAATTCTTCTGAACGGAAGCGATCCCGTTTTTGGCACCTGCCTTGTTGGCATAGCCCTGGCTGGAGAGGATCACCTGGCCATTGGCCGCTTTAAGGTTGAAGTAGAATTTGGCATTTTTGTCACTTTTGAAAAGTTCGAACTTCATGATGTTTAATTTGATGAACAAATAATTTGATTGTGAAACACAATGCGAATTTAATAAAATGAAAATGATTAAGTGCAAATAAAATTATGATTGAAATAGCGTTTTTCTTGTTATATTTAAATCGCCTGTGTTATATACCGCGAAAGGATTGAGGGTGGTTTATCACGCTCGAACCACCAGAGGTATAATCTAATCGTAACTAGTCATTTTAACCATGAGAAAACTAATCAGCATTTTGTCCATTTGTTTTTTAGCAGTCTATCCCACAATTTCCCAGAAGGTGAATGATTCGCCCCTTCATGCACAGATACTTTTCGAAGAAGCGAAGAAACAAAATCGTGATGGCAATTATAAAGAAGCTTTGCGTTTATGCAAAAAAGGACTAAAAGTTACTGAAAACACGGAATTTAAAAATGATACTGTAAAACTGAGGCTTTCCGGATTGGCCGGGAGAGTTTTTTATAATGTTAGACAGTTGGATAGTGCAATATATTATGGAAGCAAAACTATAGTATTATCGAAAAAAATTTATGGTGAGGTTTCAAAAGATATGGGAATTTCTCACAATAATTTGGGTACTTATTTTGAAACTATAGGAAGGTTTGATAAAGCATTAGGACATTACAATAGGGCATTAGATATTTATAAAGCCATACCAGATATTGATTCATCATTGATTGGATACGTTTATAATAATTTTGGGATATGTTATAACGTGATGGGAGATCATATTAGGGCTATAAGTAATTATAAAAAATGCCTAGATATAGAACTTAATATATTCGATGAAAATAGTTTAGAAGTAGCCTCCACATATAACAATATTGCTTATAGTTACCTCAGGGATGCTGAAAATTATAACCAATCATTAAAATATTTTAAAAAAGTTCTCAAAATTCGGCAAAATAAATTGCCATATAACCACCCATATATAGCTAATATACTACATGGATTATCAGTTTATTACTTGAAGGTTGGTCTAAACTCGAAGGCTAAAGAACATTTAAAAAACGCCCTACAAATCCGCCTTAAAAAGTTGGGGCCTGACCATCCTCGTGTATCTCAAATATACACGCTCCTCGGCAACTGCTATTTGGATGAAGGTGATTACCCCAGGGCAATGATCCACTTGAAAAAGTCGGAAGAGATATTATCGAAACAGGTTGCCAACAACAAACAAAAGCTCATCCGTTTGTATGGTCTCAAAGCGAGAGCCTATAAAGAGCAGGAATCGTATGATGAAGCCATAAATACATTTGCTTTAGCGTTTGAGGTGTTGAAATACAAAAACTGGGAAAAAACACCTTTTGAAAAAATACAATTTCCCTTTTTATTACTCCAAACCCTCGACCAGGCTGCTGCCACCCACTTCCACATCTACCAGCACACGGCCGATGAAGCGGCTTTGCGGCAGGCGCACCAGTATTATCACACGGCGATTGAGCTGATACAGTTTATCAAAACGGGCTACCGCGAAAAGGAGTCGAAGCAATTTTTGCAGGAAGACAAGTTTCACATCTACGAGCGGGCCATTGCCTGCAATCACATACTTTACGAGCTAACCGATAGTATCGAATATGTGAAATCGGCCTTTGAGGTATCAGAGCGGAGTAAAGCACAGCTACTGCGGGAGGCTCTGCGCAGCACACAGGCCATTGCTTTTGCCGGTATGCCCGATAGCTTGATAGAGCAGGAGAAGGAGCTGCGCGTATCTTTGGCTTTTTGGGAGGAAGAGCAGTATCGCTTGCAACAGAAAGAAAGCGAGGATGCGAAAGCACACGTTTCGGAAATCGGCAATCGCATTTTCGTTTTGAAGAATCAATATCACGAGCTGCTCTCCAATTTTGAGCAAAATTATCCCGCATACTATGATATGAAATACAATGACGCAGTGTTGAGCGCAGATAAAGCTATCGATCAATATACTGCAGTCGGCAAAGCAGTGGTGTCTTTTTTTGTTGGCGACAGTAGTTTGTACCGTTTTGTGCTCCAACCTTCCGGTATTCGTATAGATGTAATAGCAAATGTAGGAGAAATAGAGCATGCGGTACAAGCACTGAGAGGAGCCATTCTGGCATATCCGGCTCAGCTGCTTAATGGCGAAGCTTTCATCGATTCCTTTCCCGACCTGGCTTTTACGCTATATAGCCAGTTGTTTCAGGAATTAGACTTGGCTGGTATTTCTGATTTGCTCATTGTACCAGATGGCTGGCTGTGGTATGTTCCGTTTGAATGTTTGATGCAACGCCCGGCTGCTCCAAGCCAGGATTACCGAACGTACGATTATTTGCTGCGCCAAAGTGCGATAAGTTACACTTATGCACTTAGTATGCTCGATGACCGCAACCGGAGAAACCAAGCTCATGGATATGCTCTGCTTGCCTTAGCTCCAGCCTTCGATGGCCAACCCGGCCTCATTGCAGATCGATCCACTACTTTTTCAAAGCTGGATTTTAACGAAGCGGAAGTAGATAAAATCAGCCAGCTATTATCGGGGCACAAAATGGTAGGGAATGTGGCTAAGCTCAATGAATTTGCAGCCTTGGCACCAAAAGCGCGCTTGTTGCATTTAGCCACACATGCCGAAGCCAATGACGAGTCCGGCGATTACTCTTATCTGGCTTTTTCCCCATCCCAGGCAGGGGAAGTACCCGAACTGTTGTACGTCAAGGATGTGTATAATCTTAACCTCAACGCCGATATGGTAGTATTGAGTGCATGCGAAACGGGCCTGGGTGAGTTGCAAAGGGGAGAAGGCCTGATCGGTTTGGGGCGAGCCTTTTCCTATGCCGGAGCAGCCAGCATTGTCACTACGCTCTGGAAGATAAATGATGCGACCACTGCCAGTTTGATGGAATATTTTTACAGCAATATTCGAGCAGGGGAAAGGAAAGACATAGCATTGCAGCAGGCCAAGCTGAGCTTTATCAGCCAACAAGCAAACAGAGCGGCGCACCCATACTACTGGGCAGCTTTTGTACCCCTCGGTAATATGGATGCCCTCGATTTTGATAATAACTTCCTTTCAACCATTTTTTTGATCGGAGGAGTAGTTTTTGTGGTACTTTTCTTAATCTGGATTTTAAACAAACGAAAATCCACTCCTTCTACAACATACCCTCAAGGAATCAATGTATAACTGATAATTTAAGTACTGCTTTAGCATCCACTGCTTTCACCTCCAAAAAATACATGCCTCTAGGCAAATGTGCTGTACGCAAATTAAATGTCGTAGCCTGAGGAGCTATTTCAAATTGATCGAGTACTTGACCCTGTAGGTTGATGATCCGCAAATCCAAGGATTCGGATAAGCCAGGTAGCAATAACTCCACACGATCATCAGCCGGATTGGGAAATAGGCTGATCTGTTGCAACAAGCGATCGGCCACACTTACGGTAGCTCCATTATCAATTTTGATATTGAACTTGGGTGTGCCAAACCAGCCCCCCTCTCCATCGCTAACGGTAAATGTAAATCCATCGAATATGGTATTGCTGCCATCATGTTGGTAGCGCAAGTTTCCGCTATTGATCGTTAGCTGAGTGAATTTGTCACCGAGGCCCAAAGGAGTATTTACTTTCATAAGCTGGCCGTATTGTGGAGCTTCCACTATAGTAAATGCCAACTCTTGTGCTTCATTGTCGGCATCTTCTACGAGTAGATTGTTCTGCGTAACTGTATTAAGTGCAGCAGGGGGCGTGAAGAGCGTATCATTGACCACCAAAAACGGGCTGTTGAGGTTTACATTACTGCATATTTGCAAATTCCAATTTTGGAATGTGCCACCTTGCCCGTCTGTATCGATGATGATAAATTTCATCTTCCAGTCACCGGCACTACGCTCTCCGTTAAAGTTCGACAACGCTTCTTCCGGAATATGTGGTTGACCGTCAATGGGAGGGCACGGAATGGGCGAAGGGGCTTCGTCATCAAGCGAAATGTCCAGAAGCTGGGTATTGCCACAGAGATCTTCAAAGAGCTGGACTACAGTACCTTCCGGGCTTTCCAACTCTACACGCAAATGCTTGATCAGGTCGTGCTGCGCTTTCAGGTTATCGATATTCAAATCACTAATCTCCCCATCGGTTGGCACCTGAATGCTTGCTACAATAGTATCTACACCAAAGGAGGGGATATTGAGATTGCCATCGATATAATCAAACGAACCACAGCTAAGCGTTTCGGTATGAAATGCATTAATAAATGTAAAATCACCCGGACCACACTCGTTCACTGCTCGTACCCGCCAAAAGTAAGCGGTGCTCTTTTCCAATTGTAAAGGAGGCGACCAAAAGGTATCCTGTATGCCTGCAGCGGTTTGAACAACTGACATACCAAAAGTCGGACTAGTAGCTATTTCAATTTCATAGCTGTCGGCAAAGGGAGAGCCATGCCAGCTAAACTGAGGTACTTCACCAGCTCCGTTGACTCCATTGGCCGGATGCTCCGGAGCCATTGCCGAAAAGTCGCTATATACTAAGTCCAAAATTACCGTACGCCTCGAAGTATCCGTTTGAGGTGCAGTGGCCATGATTTCGATAAGATAGGTACCTTCTACCACTACATTGTCCATATTGATCATCAGGCTGGTACCTTCGGTTGCTGTAGTCGGGTTGTTACTAAATATTGCCTCAGCACCTGGCGGCAAACCTTCCACCTGGAAGTTGATGAGACTGTCATAGTTGAGCAAAGGGCTAGTGAGCAATTCTATATTAGCAGCTTGCGGAACACAAACCTGTTGCCGGTACGGAGAAGCCTCCAATGAGTAACCAGGCTCGGAGGGAGGAGCAATCATGAAATTAGCATTTGAGATATCAAAAAATATATTGTCAGCAGCCTGTATTTGTATTCGGGCAGTCTGCGTGAGCGTATCGGGGATGCTGACGAAAAAGGAACCAGTGTTTGGCACCTGTTCAGCCAGTGAGATTGGATAGGTATAGCCTCCGTCAGTTGACAATAAAATATTGACGAACTGACAATTGACCGGACTTTGATCGGTATTAGCTACATCCCAACGTACTTCGATAAAATCGCCTACTTCAAAGGTGTCGATGAAATTGGGATACTGCACCAGGAAAGGGCCGGCACTATCAGTAGCTTTGAATTGCACCTCTTGTATATCGAAACCTCCACCATCGGGATGGTTATCCCGCACAGTTAATTTGAAAGTAAAATCACGAGAGTAATTGGGCAACACTTCCGTTACCCGATTGATGCTTTTGACTACATCATCCATATTGGGAAATACGCGGGTGGGGCTTGCAGAAGGTGGCAAAGATCGAAAGGCCGGAGCATTGAATTCCGGGCTGCCCAAAGTGCTGGAAGGGCCGAGGTTGAATTGCTCCCAGCAGTAAGTTAGCGCATCGCCATCTACGTCGCTGCCTATTCCTGTAAGAGCGAAGGGGGTGCGGATGGGAATATAAAAGTCATCTTCGTACGGGATTTCAGCAACAGGTGTGTTGTTGTTGAAGTTTGTCTTTTGAGGGCAACTATTGCCATTGCCGAGGCGGGTGAAATTGTACATCTGCTCCAGAGAGGCTACATGGTAGTAATCATCAGAATTGAACTGTACATTGTCATTGGCACCACAAATGCCTGAGTAGGACATGATGGTGCTGCCACTTCCTGGCTCATAAGCCGTACTGGAAGAGATATTGGCCTGCGATGGTGGGCAATTGTTCCAGGTATGGCTGGCACCAAACTGATGTCCCATCTCATGAGCAACCACATCCACGTAATAGCCATCTCCGTTTGTATTGCCCCAGCAGGAAACACCCCGCGCTTTGGAATTGCCACAAATCGAGCGAAGCTGGGCCAGGCCACCCCCATTAGTACACAATACATGGCCCATATCATAATCGTCGGGGTCAATATAGGTATTGATGATACCAGTATTTTGGCCAATCATATCACCTGTATTGCCATTAGTATAGCCATCAGTTGCGGGATCGAGGAAGATGAGCAGCTCGTTGTTTTCTACCATTTGAAGCTCTACGGCCATATCTCTTTTCAAAATGCCGCTTACCCGATTGACTACAGTCACTACCTCAGATAGTACCAAAGGAACTGTACCGCCGTGCGCATTGGCGTACTCTCCGGAGGTAGCGATGGCCAGGCGGTAGGTGCGTAGCTCTACAGGCTCTACAGCACCAGATCGGGCGGAAACGGTTGGTACCTGAATATCGACCGGCTCATAAAGGCTGGGGTGGTCATCAAATTCGCAAAGAAAGTGGCGATCCGGCCGTACATCGTCTTTTTTGTAAAAACTGATGTAATAATCAGTTTGCCCCAAAGCATAGGGCTCTATCAGTACTGTTCCGCCCTCTGTAAAAAGCATAGCGCGAAAGCCTTTGAGCGAATAGTCAAAATGGATGACCATATGCGGATTGCGCAGGCTTCGGCCGGAAAAGGTGCGAATGTAAGGAAATTTGGCAGCCAGACCGGGAGCCATCACCTGGGTGGCGTAAACTTCAAATAGCTCCATTTGTCCATTGGGCATCGGAATAGGCAGCTCCAGCTTTTCGCTATCGCTCAGGCTGGCAGGAGCATGGGCAAGGGTTGCCTGCATGGCTTCATAATCGAGTTGTAAGCTCAAATACTTTTGAGGAATGGTGACGCGCCTGCTTCCCGGCTCCAGCGAAAGCGGGGCATCACTAATGATGGTCCAATGATTTTGAGCAGAGATAGAAAAGGTGAGGAAGTAGAAAATGCAGCAAATGCTTATGATCCGTATCATTTCAAAAAGGTTTTGATTGTTGCCCACAAGATACGGATATTGAAAAATGGATAAAAAAAAAGAGGCTGTGAAAGCCCCTTTTTCCCGACAAATTGTGTTTTTTTTATCGTTGAATGGTGAATTTGTTAACCAAATTTCCTTCCGATGTTTCGATTTGCAGAAAATATAAACCACTGCTCAAGGCGGCTGTGTGGAGGATTGACTGCTGCAGACGGGCCGCCAGATAGGTCTCCTGGATGAGCTGTCCTTGTACGTTGAGTACACGCACCCTTGCCCGCTCTGCCAATGCCGTGCGTAGCTGCAAGCGCAGCTCATCGCGCGCAGGATTGGGGTAGAGCAACAGCAACAGCTCATTGTCTGTAAATAGATCTTTGATGCCAGTAGTAGCATTTTCATCAATATCGATGCTGAATACCTGGCCGCCTACCCAACCACCTTCGCCATCATCCACCGCAAAGGTGAAGTTGTCAGCCGTTTCACTTGCATTGATGTCATTGACATATCTCAGATTGCCAGCATCAATGGTAAGTTGCGTAAATTTGCTGCCCACACCAAGCGGTGTATTCACTTTATACAAGGTGCCATGTAGTGGAGCTTCCACAATGGTGAAGGTCAATTCCGAAGCTTCATTATCCGCATCGTCGGCCATCAGAAGATCGGCGGTTATAGGGTTGCCTTCATTGGGTTTGACAGCTAGAGTGTTATTGTTGACAATAAAAGGCCCGTTGAGGCTGGCATTGGAGCAAATTTCAAGGCCCCAGTTTTGGAAGGTGCCTCCCTGGCCTGCATCGTCGATTACAGCTACTTTCAGGGTCCAGTCACCCTGGCTGCTTTCACCATTGAAGTCCGTCAGGCTGCCCTGTGGCTTGTAATCACCACCGCCAATAGGAGGGCAGGGGATATCGTTGGGTGCTTCATCATCCAATCCGATGTCAAAAAGTTGTGTGTTGCCACAAAGGTCGGTAAAGAGTACCACCTCTGTACCTCCCGGGCTCACTAATGAAAGCTCAAGATGCTTCACCAGGTCGTGCTGGCCCTTTACATTGGTGATATTGAGATCGCTTATTTCCCCGCCGGAAGGAACATTGATCACAGATTCTACCACCGGCATTCCCTGCGAGCTGATATTGACATTGCCGCCTTGGTAGGCTACGGCAGCGCAACTGAGGGTTTCTGTTTGAAAGGCCCATACTGTAGAAAATTCTCCCTCTCCGCAATCATTGACCGGCTTGATGCGCCAGAAATAAGGTGTATTTTTGTTCAACAGGCCATTGAGCGTAAAGCTGCTGGCTCCTGTAACAGTGGCAGTTTCTACAATGCTGTTTCCAAAACCCGGATTGGTCGCAATTTCTATAATTACGCTACCCACATTCGGCAGATCCGTCCAGCTAAAGCTGGGTACTTCGCTAACTCCCGTAGCGCCATTGGCCGGCAAAGTAGGAGCAAAGCTGCTGAAATCATTGCTGATCACATTGAGGAATACCGAGCGCGTGATGTCTGTAATATTGGGGCCACTGAGCGTTATATCCACCTCAAAAACCCCACTTTGCGTTACATTGGTCATATCAATGCTGATAGGTGCTGAACCTGCTGAAGGTTGTACCGGATTGGCACTATATACAGGCATAGCTCCATTGGGCAGACCACTCACGCTCAGGCTTACCAGACTGTCGTAGCCAACCAGGTCATCCAACTGGACATCAATTGTGGCTTCGCTGGGCAGACAAACCTGCTGCTCGTAGGGGCCGGCATTGAAATAGACACCCGGCGTAGCGGGATCGATGATCTCAAAGTCAGGCTTTGACATATTGAAGAAAATATTGTCGGCAGCCTGCACCTCGATGCGTGCATCGCTGGTCAGATTGTTGGGTACCACAATAAAATGTGAGCCATCATTAGGTACATTTTCTGCTAGTGCAATAGGGAAACTAAAGCCACCACTTACAGATAGGTTGATGTTGACTCGCTGGCAATTGACGGGGCTTTGGTCGGTATTGGCTACATTCCAGGTAACTTGCTGTACACTACCAGCTTCCCACATTACATTGGTATTGGGACCGGTAACGATAAAAGGTCCGGCTGCATCGGATGATCTGAAAGACACATGCTCCCAAACTACGCCTCCAGCTTCAGGATTGTTGTCCCTTACGGTGCAGCGAAAATCCATGTCGCGTGTATAAAAAGGGAGTACTTCCGCTACGTCAGAAACACCATTCACGATATTGCCGATGCGCGGGAAGGTGCGTACGGGTGAAGTGGTGGGAGGGAAAGAACGAAAAAGCGGGGCATTGCCTATGGGATTCCCGATATCGACAACGGGGCCGGTATTGAATTGTTCCCAGCAATAGGTGATAGCATCGCCATCTGCATCACTGGCATCTGCTTTCAACCGGAAGGGTGTGCTAATCGGGAGAAAGAAATTATCTTCATAAGCCAGGCTCAATTCTGGCAGATTATTGCTGGTTGTTTCCAGCGTCCCGCAAGTGCTGCCATTCCCTTGGCGGCTAAACTCATAAATCTGCTCCAATGAACCAACATGGAAGTAATTGTCACTTGAAAACTGGACATTTTGATTGCCGCAAGAGCCAGAATAGGACATAATCGTGCTTCCACTTCCCGGCTCATAGGCCGTACTGGCAGAAAGCTGGTCGATAAAGGCCGGGCAATTGTTCCAGCTGTGAGAAGCAGAGAATTGATGGCCGATTTCATGAGCCATGATCTCATCAACCACAGCATTGATATTGGTGTTGGAAAAGCAAGTTACCCCACGAGCTTTGAATTCGGTGCAGGCACTGGAGCGGGAAGCAATGCCCGCTAAAGAGCCCGTACAACTGATGGTGAAAATATGACCAACATCATAGTTTTCTGCTCCAATGACCATATTCAATACGCTTTGGTTTTGTGCCAGCAGGCCTCCCCCATCGGACGGATTGCTAAACGGATCGGAATTTCCATCCAGATAAATCACCTCATCTGTATTGGAGACAATCATAAAGCGGATCGCTACCTCCTGTTCGTAGATCAAATTGAGGCGATTGATCGCAGTATTGAAATTACTTAAAACAGTAGCCACATTGCTATTGCCAAATTGGGTGCCGTACTCTCCGGTACAAGATACGGCTAAACGATATATAAGCAGCTCTACCGGTACAGCACCACCACCGCCTGCCGTGGGAGCTCTCTGCGATTTCATATCGATGCTTTCTAATGGTTGGTCGCTATGCTCATGATCTTTTACACCACAACTAAACTGCTGATCGAAAACGACATCCCTGGTGAAGTAGCTTACATAATAGCGGCTCTGCTGGCTCGCAAAGGGATCGATGTGTACCTTGCCCTGTGGGCCGTGGATGGCAGCCTGAAAGCCTTCCGGCGAAAAGGAAAGGCGGGCTCTGAGCGATCGGTCATTGAGTCCGCGCGCACCAAATGATTGGATTTGTGGATAACGCTCCGCCAAGCCTTCCATAAATACAGGAGAATTGTACACTTCAAAGGTTTCGAACCGACCATCTGGCAGGGGCAAAGTGATGAGCGTACCGGAATGCCCGGCTGCCCGGTAGGCGGCTTCAGTGGGTGCGTGTTGGAGCGCAGCCTGCAGGGCGGAAAAATCGAGCTCCAGGCTGCTGTATTTTTCAGCCACTACTGTTCGTTCCGATTGATCGGGCAAGACGATAGCTTGCTCATCCTGGAGTTGCCAAAAATTGTGGGTTTGCTGTGCATGGCTGAACATGCCGAGCAAGAGAAAGGAAAGAATAAATGTCAAACGCATAGGTTGGGTGTTTTCTTGAAATTTTGATCAATTAAATTATTAAAAGCTGTTCAAGCTAGCTCATATACCTTAAAAATTTTAACAAAAAATACCCGCCAGCAAAGCTGGGTCAACATCAGCGTTGGATCACCAGCTTCTTGCTCAATCGGGCTTCTTCGCTCTCGATAGTTAAGATGTACATGCCATCCGTCAACAGACGAGTGCTGACAGCCTGTGTCAATGCTCTGCTATCCAATACGTTGCGTAGTACCAATTGGCCCTGCATGTTGTAAATGCTAAGACTGCTGTGCTGAGGGGGCGCTTCTCCGAAAAACAGATACAGCTCGTCTTTTGCCGGATTTGGAAACAGCTCCACAGAAAGCAGCTTGTCAAGCTCGTAGGTAGGCACGACTGCATCCTGATCAATTTTGAAATTGAACTGCGGCTGCCCAAACCAGCCACCTTCCGGATCGCTGACGGTGAAGGTGAAATGGTCGAACTGTGTATTGCTGCCGTTGTGAAGGTAGCGGATATTACCTGAGTTGAGGGATGCCTGGCTAAAGGTGCTGCCAACTTGTAGCGGCGTATTGATTTTGTACAAGGCACCATGCTGAGGAATGCTGACTACAGTAAAGGTAATATCTTCTGCCGGGGTGTCGGCATCATCTACCAGCAGGAAGTTTCTGCTAATGGTATTCGTTTGGCCGGGCGGAACGGGTAAGGTATCATTGATGACCAAAAAAGGAGGACTGAGCGTAACATTGGAACAAAATTGCATGCTCCACTCCTCCAAAGCACCACCTTCTCCATTTTCATGAGTCACTTCCATGCGCAGCTTCCACGGACCAGCAGTACTCTCGCCGTGGAAGGCCGACAAACTTTCCTGTGGCCGGTGTACCTGGCCACCAATTGGCGGGCAGGGAATTTCGGAGGGCGCCTGATCATCAAAACCTATATTGAGCAAAGTGGTGTTGCCACAGATATCCGAGAAGAGCAATACTTCCGTGCCGTCAGGGCTGATCAAACTCATATCCAGGTGCTTGATGAGGTCATGGATGCCTTTAATTTTTGGAATATTAAAATCATTGATCTCACCATCTACGATGATATGAATAGTGGACTCTACAGTAGATAAGCCTACGGATGAAATAAAGACGGGCACGTCCTCGCTTTCAAAAGCAGCACAGCTCAGTACCTCAGTGTGTAAAGCATAAATGCCGGTAAAATCACCAGGTCCGCATACATTCACCGGTCTGACGCGCCAAAAGTACTGGGTGTTTTTTTCCAGCAATTTGCTGGGCGTAAAGCTGGTTTCCGTTATCCCGCTGGCCGATTCAATGATCGTGTTGCCAAAGGCGGGGCTGGTGGCGATCTCTATGTCATAGCTATCCGCATAGGGTGACCCTATCCAACTAAATTCCACCAATTCTTCAAGCCCATTGCTGCCATCAGTTGGCTCAAGCAGCGCCAGGTCAGAAAAATTGCTATACACCAAGCCGAGCGTTACATGGCGATAAGCCGTATCCACTCCAGGTGCAATAGCCATTATTTCCATTTCATAAGTGCCTTCTACTTCTACATTATCCAGGTTGATGGAAAGTTGGGCAGTTTCAGAAGGGATCAATGGATTTTGGCTAAATGTGGCCTCCGCAAGGGGCGGCAGCCCGCTGATCTCAAAATGTACCAAACTGTCGTAGCCCAATATCGAGCTGGTATGTATATCAAACTGCGCCCCTTCCGGCAGGCAGATCATCCTGCTAAACGGACTGATTTCCAGGGTGTAGCCTGGCTCACTGGCCGCTACTATCTCAAAGTTGGTATTGCTAATATCAAAGAAAATATTTTCTGCAGCTTCCACCCGGATGCGCACCCGATTGGTGATGGTATCAGGCACCGTTACAAATTGAGAGCCGTCATTTAATGCACCGGCTGCCAGCATATAGGGGTATGTATAACCACCATCCACAGACATTTTGATATTTACATGGCTACAGTTTACCGGACTGAGGTCGGTATTGGCCACCTCCCAGCTCACTTCGGTGTATTGGCCTACTTCCCAGCTTACATTGTTGTTGGGATGCAGCACCCGGAACGGCCCGGCTGCATCAGTCGCTTTAAAAGCTACCTCCTCCCAAACTGTTCCACCTACCTCAGGGTTGTTGTCTCTGGCAGTGAGGCGGAAAGTCAAATCGCGGCTGTAAGTAGGGAGTACCTCTACGATGGAAGAAGTATTATTTACTACATCCATCATTTGTGGAAACACCCGGTTTGTATTTTCATTGGGCGGATAGGTGCGGAAAGCCGGTGCGTTGCCAAAGGGCATACCCAGTGGGCTGGTTGGCCCCAGATCATATTGCTCCCAGCAATAGGTAAGCTCATCACCATCGGCATCGGTAGCTACTGCATTCAACTCAAAAGGAGTGCTAATGGGGATGTAAAAACCATTTTCATATGGCCAGTCAATCTCCGGATAGCTATTGCTGGTAGGCACTACATCCGGACATCCGGCGCCCGGGCTGGAAGGCCGTCGGCTAAAATTGGTGATCTGAGTGAGGGTGCCGACATGAAAATACATATCGGAGCCGAATTGCACATTTTGAGCTCCACAGGAACCAGAATACGACATAATGGTACTTCCACTTCCCGGCTCAAAGGCAGAGGCAGAAGCCAGCTGGCCCATGATACCCGGGCAATTGCTCCAGGTATGACCTGCCGAAAACTGATGCCCCACTTCATGGGCCATGATTTCAGAAACGATAAATAGTATATTGGAGGAAAAATTGCAGGTCACTCCTCGCCCCCGATTGTCACCACACACGCTGCCTCCCGCTACGCCACCCACATCCGTACAGCCAGCCGTAAAGACGTGGCCAATATCATACGAATTGATGAGTCCGTCGAGCAGGAATTTATTTTGATCCAGCAATTCACCACCTACATTGGCATTTTCATATGGATCGGTATTGGGATCGGTAAAAATGATCTTGTCATTATCCTCAACCAGCTGAAAGCGTACAGCCACCTCCTGTTCAAAGATCAAATTGAGTCTGCCCATTGCAATGTCAAAAGCGGCCATCACACCATCTACCGTGCCTCCATGAATATTGGCAAACTCGCCTGTGCAGGCAAGGGCCATATCGTATTGCAAAAGATCAACTACTGCTGCCCCGCCCCGCATTTGAGCAGAGGAAGGGGGCGTATCGTCGAAATTGAGCCCCATCTCTTGTATATCAGGCAATACCCCCATCTCACCTTCCACGCCACACACAAAAGGTTGCTCCGGCACAAAGTCTCTGGTATGGTAAGTCATGTAATAATCCGTCGGGCCACTGGCCAAGGGATCAATGGCAATGGTGCCTTCATTCGTAGCGATGGCTGCATGAAAACCCCGCGGCGAATAGCCCAGCCGTACTACAGCCTCCCGCTGCCGGATGCCCCGGCCCGAAAAAGAACGGATCAGCGGGTAGCGGGCAGCCAGTTGCGGATGCATATTGGAAGCTTCCTGTACCTCAAAGGCTTCAAGCTGGCCATTGGGCATGGGGAGCAGAACAACCGCTTTTTGTGCTCCGGCCTGTTGAAGGGCGGGCTGTAAAGCCTGGCGAACGCCATTCCTATCCAATTGATACAGCTCATAATGATCCGGTAAAGGGCTGCGCTCAGCATGGGCAGGGAGCTGTATTTCAGAAAGGCTGGTTTTTTGCCAATATCCGGATTGAGCGGTAAGGGTTCCGATAATAGCAATACAGCAGAGGGTAACAAGAGTAGGGAGTTTCATATCCAAATCGCTTTAGCTGGTTTAAACAACTTCAAATTAAAGGTATAAAGATAGGGAGTATTGAAGGGAAATTTAAGCCTTTACTAAGCATTTGTCGGGCAATTGCTTATCAAAATACTGCCCGAATTTGTGCCCGACCTACATGAACCATGTTTGCTTCACCCGTTTTTCGGCCCTCATAGCTCACATTAAGCTGGATATTTTTTGATAAGCGACGATCAACTGCCAGGTTCCAAAGGTAGTTGTTGCCATCCTGCAAACCCTGCAAAAGGGCAAACTCAACGGGCGTATTGCCTGGCCCTTCGTAGGCGATACGGACCAACGAAAGGTTGAGGCGGATAGACGTGCTTGCGGTCCGGTTGTAAGTCGTTTCAAGCGTGAAATCGTGCTGAATGGCCTGCTCACCCAATTCGCCGAGGGTGTTTTGGTTATTGCCAAATTTGTACGCCAAGATAGTTCGAAAAGCGCGGGAGGGCAAAAAAGTGAGCTTCGGCTCTACCTTGTATTGGCGAATATGGTAGTCGCGGGTGTTAAAAAACTCGGAATCATTTTGGCTGATACCGTAGGCAAAATAGCTTTGAAGGCTCCACTGCCGGCTAATATTCCAGCGGCTCCGGAAAAATTGCTCCGAATTGCGGCGACTCTCAAATCCAGTGGTGAGCACTGTGCGATTGCGGCTGTCGAGCTGCCCGATTTGCAGGTCGTAGGTAGGGTTGCTGCGATTGAAAAATAAGGTGTTGGCAATGCGCGAGCTGATGGCCACCAGGCTGCTGTCGGCGATGCTCAACTCGAATGGATTCCAGGCCGTCACTTCTGGCGCCTCCCTCGATTTGCGGTTGATGAGCAGGGTGGACTGGGTAGAAAATTTGCTCAGCAGGCGCAGCAAGCCCTTCTTCTGGTACCACAGTCGCCGTGGATCGAGGCGCAGATTCTGGTTGAGCTGCACATTGTTGGTGCGGATAAATTCATCCGTGATGGTGACAATGCGGATGTAGTCGGCAATATCCTGAAAAGGGGCAATCTCCATCTCGTTGAGCTGAACCTGGCCGTCATTATTGTACAAACTGTCCTGCCAAATATGAGTGCCTTCCCCTGGATTTACTTTCAGGTAGGTGACCTGCACCCGCGCCTCCTGGCCCGAACCAATTTGGTAATTGGTATTGGAACGCAGCGCCCCTTTCCACAAATTCAGCCCATGCTCCAACCTGCCTAGAAAGGTTTCCTGTGGGTCTTGATTGGTCAGATCGGTATCCACGATTTCCAGCTGACGGTAGGTGAGGAGCCATTGCAACTGGGAGCTGCGGCCTTGATTCCAACGGCCGTTTACATTCACCTCATCGGCTTGTGTGGATTGACGAAAATTAAGATCGGCAGGTGCAAAATCAGCACGACGCAAATAGTTGGCACCTATGCTAAATGGCTCATTATCAGGACTTTTTATATAAAATTTTGTTACATCATAATGAAAACTATTCAACGTCAGCGAGTCAGAACCTACTTTAAATCGCTCGTTCTTTTCCCGCTCCCCATACCATCCCAGCTGCCACCCACCCAGCTTTTCAAACGTCTTGGACAGATCGGCATGTGGCCTGAAAAAACGGCTGTTGCCCGACTCGCTATCCACTCTAAGTAAGCTTCCGAATAGCTTGAGATCGAAACCATGTTGGCGCCAACGAGCCTCGCCACTATGCTTGAAACCGGTATAAGAGCTGCCACGCAGAAAGCCAGACAAGTTGTAGCCAACTTTGCTGCCCTTCCGATTTGTCAGCGCCAGACTGCCGTTGAACAAATTTTCATTGCTGCTATTCAACTCATTGGAAGCCACCGGGCTGTTGGGCTGTGAGGCGAGATTCCAGTCGCGGGTAAATTCCGGATTTCGGTAAGGGTTGAGTGATCGGAAATTTTGTTGTAGCATTTCATAACTCAGCTCATTGGTAAGCTGCCATCCGTTGACTTTTTTGTCCAGCGGAATTTGGTTGCTGAAAGTAGTAAGCAGGGCGAGTCCGGTATTGTCATCATCGCCCACAGAGCTGAAGCGATTGAGGTCGGTATTACTCAGTGCCAACTCCGCCCCGATGCTTGTTCGCTCGTTTAGCTGGTAGCTGGCTCCCAGGCTGTACAGCTGCTGCTGATTGGGGGCTGCCAAGCGTTTGCCGGGAAGGTAGTTGCCTTGCTGTAGGCCGCTACTGTCCGGGGCTACCCATTTGAAGGAGCGGCCGTTGGCAGCCGCGCGATCATCCACCACATAGTCGCCATTGCCAAAACCCACTTCCAGAAAGCTGGCCGTATAGCGAGCCTGCTCCGGATCATTGGAATAGACCAATACCCGGGCCTGTTGCGTACCGATGCCATTGACAAAGTAGGTGGTATCCACAAGCCGGTAAGCCACCCGAAACTCACTAAATTCTTCCAGACTATCGATGCCTGTACCAAAGGCCATATCAGTCTGATCGCCAATAGTGCGCAACAAAATACGGTCGAGCGAATCGAGCTCCTGATTGCTGCCAGAGTTGCGGCTGTCCTGCTCGGAGTACAGGTTGAAGTGGAGTTTGAGCTTGTTGTGTTGGTATTCAGAACTGAAGGCATAAAGGGAGCGCAGGTAGTTTTGATCGGCATATTCAAACTCGACGATGATGCGGCTGTCCTTAGTGATGAGGCGTTTGGCAGTGAAGCTGATATCGGCCCGGTTGTAATCAATTACGTAATCTTCTTCCAGACCACGTGTGAGCAGGGCTCCATCGAGAAAGACTTTTTCCGTACCCGCCAGTATGATGATGAAGCGCTCGCCCTCCCCGCCAAAAAGTTTGTAAGGCCCCTGGTTGCCTTCGATCTGATTGATAATATTGCGGGCAAATTTTCCCCTGGCTACCGCTCCGCTGGCTGTGGTGTGTAGCCGCCCGTTGTTGGTCAGCTTGTTTGCATAGGTATAAGTGCCGCCCTGCAATTTTTTGAAGTAATTCATAAAATAGCCGGTGGGGCGCTGCAATTCATAATCGCCGGCGATGAAAGTATGCTGCTGTTTTTTGAGCTGGATAAAAATTTTGTCAAATTCCTGCAATTGGCGCGTATTGCCCTCCGGTTGCAGCGGAATATTCTGATCGGTGATGGCCGCCAGTATTTCCACATCATCACCCAAATTGCCCGCCATCTGGAGGTTGAAGCTGGAGTTGAGTACCAAATTTTGGCTATTGCCAAAAGAAATGCCCCGCGCAAAGCTGCCACTATAATCGAGGCCCTTGAGCTCGCTCAGGCCGCGCTCGGTTTCATAGGGACTGAACTCAAAGCCGATGTAATTTTCATCGCCGGGCGTTTGGATGGCGGTGGTGTCGAGGTGGCTGAAAGGCTTGTTGAGCGGGTAGGGGAGTACTTTGTAGCGGATATCGACCAATACCGAGTCGCCTTGCTGCCAAAGCTCCTTTGACCAGTGGACGGTATTTTGCCGGAGCTGATAGAGGCTGGTATCGAGCAGGGCTCCAGCCCGGAAGATATTGAGCGTGGCAGGGATCACAGGCAGGCTGTCAAGCTGCAGGCTATCCTGGCTGAGGTGTAGCTGCTGCGTGCGCCACAAACTGAGCGAGCCGTTTTGGGCGAGCAGCGCAGAGAAGGTGAGAAAAAGGGCCAGACTGAGTAGAAATCGGCTCATCACTAGTTGTAACGCAGAAAAAGGGAAGAAGTATGCAGGGGAGGGGGATTGGAAGGATGAATTGTAAGCGAGTGCTTGCTAAGAACCACAAAAGCAGAAGGCGGCTGTACGCCGCCTTCCTCAAAAGCCATAAACCTTGATAAAAGAAGTTCTTTCTAAAACTCAATGACTAGTGAAGCATCATCGCTGCCTCCCTGGTTAGTCACTTTGAGCGTTACTGTATTTTTGCCTTTGTTGAGCGTGATGAGGGCACTGAAGGCTTTGTTTCTTGTGTCGAAGTCAAAGTTGGTAATGCGCTTGCCGTTCACGCGAAAGTCAATCTGCCGCTCGCTGCTGATATTGGCCAGCTTGGCGGTGATCCGTGTTTTGGCCTGGCTGGGACTGAGCGGGTTGGCCGTAGGCCGCGTGTGTGCCAGCTCTGAAATTTTAGGAGCAGCTACCTGAATCGTCTTTGTTTTATAGACTAAATATGTGGTGGCGGTGGCCTTGCCGGCCTCATTTTTCGCCTCTACTTTGAAGTCGTTACGACCCTTGCCGAGCCGGACTTTGGCACTGAGCAACTGCTTTTTGGATTCGAAGGTGAATTTTGACGTACGTTTTCCATTCACCCAAAATTGGATGTCTTCCCGCTTTTTAACATGCTGAATGTTCACCTTCACTACATACGAGTATTCACTAACCTGCTCCCCGGCCTTGCGCGGCGCTACAAATTTGGCAGTTGGTTTGGGTAGCGTCATTGGCTTTTTGTAGGTTACGCTTACGGCATCCTTGTCAGAGCCATCTTCGTTGCGCACGCTGATCTCTATCTGGTTGCGGCCCTCCTTGAGGGTTACTTTAGCTGAAAGACTGTTTTTGCCGAAGGTGTAGCTCCGCACCGCCTTTCCGTTCAGTTTGAAAGTGATCTGATCTTTTGAAGTGATATGCTTCATGCTGGCCTTCACAGCTGTAGAGCTGGTAGTGACGGTGCTGTTGTTGCGTGGCTTGTGGATGGAGACGGTCGGTGGTTTGGGCGTGTAAATGACCTTTTTTTGATACCGTACCTTCACGGATTCCTGATCTTTGCCATCTTTATTGACAGCGCGGAGGCTGATGGTGTTGGTACCCTCTCTGAGCTGGAGGCTTGCGGTGAGTGTTCCTCTTCGCTTGTCGAAAGAGAAGTTGTTGATGCTTCGGCCGTTGAGCTTGAGGTCGATATCGCGCTTATCGCTGATGTTGGTGACCTTTGCTTCGAGCCTGGTATTGGGCTGCTCGGTGGTGCTGTTGTTGCGTGGCTTGTGGATGGTGACGGTCGGTGGTTTGGGCGTGTAAATGACCTTTTTTTGATACCGTACCTTCACGGATTCCTGATCTTCGCCATCTTTATTGACAGCGCGGAGGCTGATGGTGTTGGTACCCTCTCTGAGCTGGAGGCTTGCGGTGAGTGTTCCTCTTCGCTTGTCGAAAGAGAAGTTGTTGATGCTTCGGCCGTTGAGCTTGAGGTCGATATCGCGCTTATCGCTGATGTTGGTGACCTTTGCTTCGAGCCTGGTATTGGGCTGCTCGGTGGTGCTGTTGTTGCGTGGCTTGTGGATGGTGACGGTCGGTGGTTTGGGCGTGTAAATGACCTTTTTTTGATACACGATCATTACTTCATCATCGTCGGTACCATTGGCATTGCGGACTTCAATTTTTATGCTGTTTTCCCCTTCTTGCAGATCGATTCGGGTTTCCACTCTGCCGGAATTTTTCTGGAAGCGAAAGCTGTTGGAACTGCGGCCATTGTGGAAGAGTTTGATGTCTGATTTGCGCTCTACATTTTTTACCTGTGCCCGCACGCTTGCTGTAGGCTGTTCAGTGGTGCTGTGGTATTGTTGTGGCCGGGTAATATCCACCTCCGGCAGCGGACCGTTGCAGGTTTCGTTGAATTGGTAAAAAACGATTAATTCTTCCCTGTCTTCGCCATGCTCATTGAAAGCTTTGATAATCAATGAATTGCGCCCTTCTTTAAGCGGGGTGTTGGCTCCAAAGCTATTGCGGGCGAAGTCAAAGTTTCGGGAGCGCTTGCCGTTGACGATGTATTCGATGTCGGAGCTGCGTTCGATATAATCGATTTGTGCTTCCACTTTTATCTGTCGCCATTCGGTATTGTACGGATTGCGGTTGGGCTTGGTGATGCGAATGCGCGGCGGATTTTGCTGGTATCTTTTTTCATAGAAAAGCGTGGCGGCATCACTGTCATTGCCAGCCGGATTGAATACTTCGATCCGGATATCGTTTCTGCCATAATCGAGACGAATATCGGCTGTAAAAGCATCCCGTCCGGGCCGGTACTCAAAGTTGTGCTGCTCACGACCATTGATCGTAAAGCGAATATCGTGGCGATCAACGATGTGGCGAATTGTAGCCTTTATCGTATAACGATCATCCTGAACGTTGGTGCTGCTTTGGGATGGCCGGGTGATATTTACCTGTGGTGCGTAGGTATGCTGTGGTGGATTTGGCTGATCAATGATAGCCTCTTGATACAAAATGATGACCTTCTTCCGATCACGCCCTACGCTATTTGTAGCGGTAATGACCAATTCATTTCTGCCAAATTCGAGCGGAAACTGACAGTCAAAACGCCCCTTGTGATAATCAAAGTAAATAGACTGACCGTTGAGGCGGGCATCTACATCCATCGCATTGTTTACGTACTTGATGTCGGCGCGTACCTCAGCATTGGGCCGTACGCTTGAATGCGGGTTGGAGCGTGGGCTGGTGATAGTGATCTGAGGAGCTTTGGGTCTGGCCTGCTCAGGCTGAATCTTCCAGCGCATGTGTAGCGAAGTGTAGTGATGCAGATCCTTGTCGCCTGTCAAATGGTTGGCGTCATTCCACTGCTGGCCGTCCAGCAAATCATTGCCGGCAAAGGTGACCCGATGGCCAATGCCCATTGAAAAGCGCGGCGTCAGCTGATAGCCCAGCTCCACGCCCAACGAAGGCATAATACCCAGCTTGCCTGTATTGCCAAAGCCATGTGCATTGGTTTCGTACTGTCCGTCGAGGATTGTATTGCGAAGCTCATTGCGGATAGAACTGCTGGAGCGGCGGGTATCGATGCCTTGATAATCGGCCGCATAAGTGCCATTGGCGCCCAGCTGGTCGGTGGTGGTTTTATACCAATCAACCCCTACTCCGCCGTAAAGCGATAGCAGCACATTGGTGCGTTCGGCGAGCTGATTGAAGGTAAGTACGCCTTCAGCCCCCAGCTCAAAGAGGTCGGTCTTATTGTTTTGAAACACAAAGCCTGAACCGCCGGTTTCTACCAAATAGTTGGGCCCTTTAGTGCCGTTGAGTGCATCATTATTGGTAATTCCAAAGGAAGGCTTGGTGTCCAGACCGTAGGTGCGAGTGTACAGAGCACGACCCCTCAGATCGAAGCTGAAAGGAGCGCCAGGCTTATAGAAAATGTTTTTGCCCAGTGTGAGACCTGCGCCATAACCATTGAGAAGGCTTGGAATGTCGCTTTGCTGGTAGGCCAGGCCGCCATTGAGGCCGAGTGTCCAGTAGCCCGCTTGTTGAGAGTAAGTTGAAACCTGACCGAAGGCTGTTGCGGCGGCCAGTATGGCCACAAACAGGAGCTTGATTTTATTCATTTGTCGTTTCATAACTCAGGGTTTTGTAAAAGTGATTCGAAAAATGTTCTGGCATTTTAGTGGTTTTGAATCTCCGTAGCTAAGCCACGGATTTTGTATAATAGATAGACTCTTTTGAGATGGAAAAGTGAAGCCGGTCTGTAGAGGCAAGTATATGTGGCGGGACTAAATTTTAAGAGAATCCGATTTCGAAAAAAACGAAAAAAACAGGAAAGCAAGAGAAAGGTTGGTTTTTGCGTAAGTGTAAAGTATTGGCTATCAGCTTTTTATGTATTCACTAAATAGCAAAAATGAGGAAGATTGAACAAAAACAATAAATCAACATATGTTAAAAACATAATTAATAGTATCTGTTGTTTAACACAATATTAATGGTGAGATGGTTAAGCAGGCCGCTGTTCTAATTCAAAAAGATATGCTCCACCGCTTTGGCAAAATCATTGGCATATTGCTATTTCCACTAAAAATACCGAAATTTGAAGGAGTTATCCCTCCAAATTTATTTAGCAGTATCAAGGCATTCTTTCACTGATTTTGACTAAATTTGCTTTTCTGCATCCCTTTTCAGATACAAAGCAAATAGGGAGGCGTTCCTGCCTTGTTTCCCATCTCAAAAACCTTTAGTAGAGCCAATTTTTTGAACTATCTCCACCGGATAGAGAACATTAGTTTTGCCCATGAATGAAAAGACATTTACCAATGCTTAAAAAAACACTCTTAATTGCGTGTATCAGCTGCCTGGCTTTTACACTCAGCGCACAAGATTATCGCAGCATCGATGGAACCGGCAACAATATAGCACATCCCGAATGGGGCGCGGCAGGTACTCAATTGCGGAGACTTACCACGATTGGTTATCGCGATGGTATTTCAAATCCCGGGGGTATTACCCGTCCCAATGCGAGGCTTATCAGCAACGAGCTTTTTGCGCAGGACAGCCTGCTCTCCGATCCACTCAATCTGAGCGATTACACCTGGGTGTTTGGCCAGTTTATCGATCACGATATTACCGCTGTGCCCAACAGCCCTACTGAATCGGCTGCCATTCCGGTGAGTTTTGCCGATCCTTATATGAATCCCGGAGGGCATTTTACGGTGTTTATACCAATGAATCGTAGTCAGGAGGCGGATGGTACCGGCACCAGTGTGGACAATCCACGCGAGCATTTCAACAATATCACTGCTTTCATCGATGGCTCGGCAGTGTATGGCTCGGATATCGAACGGGCCAATTGGTTGCGCAGCTTTGTCGGCGGAAAGCTGAAAACGTCAACCGGCAATTTGCTGCCCTTCAACACCGTCACGGGTGAGTTGGATGATCCCATCGACCCTGCGGCACCCTTTATGGATAATGAAAATCCTTTTGTGGACAAGCTTTTTATAGCTGGCGACTCTCGGGCTAATGAAAATCCTTTATTGACTTCCATGCATACCCTTTTTGTGCGGGAGCACAATCGTCTTTGCGATGAATTGGCCGCCGAAAACCCTGGCTGGGACGATGAGCAGCTCTATCAAAAAGTGCGTAAAATTGTAGGAGCCTTGATGCAGGCAATTACCTATGAAGCCTGGCTACCTGCTATGGGTGTGCATCTGCCTTCTTATACGGGCTACAATGACCAAATTGATCCCGGTATCAGCAATGTGTTTTCTGCGGCTGCCTACCGGCTCGGTCATACGCTCCTCAATAGTACCATCGTGCGGATGGATAATGATGGAGAGATTATTCCGCAGGGAAACTTGAGTTTGAAAGATGCATTTTTCAACCCCATGACGATAGTAGAAAGTGGCGATATTGACGTGTTCTTCAAAGGTATGGCTGTACAGATAGAGCAAGATATGGATAGCAAAGTGGTGGATGATGTCCGCAACTTCCTTTTTGGGCCCCCTGGCTCTGGTTTGGGAGGCCTCGACCTGGCCGCGATCAATATCAACAGAGGGCGTGAGCGGGGTTTGCCGGATTTCAATACTGTCCGCCAGGATTTTGGCCTCTTGCCACTTCAAACCTGCAGTAGTATTTGTAGCGACCCCGAGGTGTATAACGTCTTGCAGGATCTTTACGGTGATGTAAATACCATCGATCCCTGGGTGGGCATGGTAGCTGAACAGCATATGAGCAATGCTTTGTTTGGCGAAACAATCATGACCATTATGCACCAGCAATTTGGCAATCTGCGAGATGGCGATCGCTATTATTATGAAAATGATCTCGCGTTGGCGGTTGAAGAAATTGAAGAAATTCGCAGTACTACTTTGCAGGACATTATCATGCGCAATACAGGTGTAACGGTCATGCAGCCCAATGTATTTATAGCTATGCCGCACGATATGGTTTGTTCAACTGCTGGTGAGGAGGCTACTATTGGCGGCCAGATCAACACCCGCACCGGAAATCATGTGGCAGATGTCAATCTGCAAATTAGCTGGGATACAACCAATGTGGAAATGACTACCAGCGACGAGAATGGGGAATTTGCCTTTGCTGATCTGGAAACCTGCACCGATTATGAAATTACTCCCTCAAAGGATATCAATCCGAATAGCGGGGTCACTACCTTTGATATCGTGGTGGCCCAAAAGCATATCCTCAATTTCACCCCTTTCAGCAGCCCTTACCAATTTATAGCTGCCGATGTCAACCAGAGTGGAAGCATTACCAGCTTTGATCTGGTAGAAATCCGCAAGCTGATCCTCGGTATCATCGATGGCTTTTCCAACAACAGCAGCTGGAAATTTGTGGATGCTGCCTATACGTTCACCGATCCTGCTGATGCCCTGAACGGCGATTATCCCGAATCAGTACTTGTACCCAGCCTGGAAGCAGCGGCGGCGGTAAGTTTTGTAGGCGTCAAGATCGGCGATGTGAATGGCTCTGCTACCGGTAACAATTTGCTGGAAGCTTCGGGCCGTACGGCTGAAGCGATGGTTCTTGAAGTAGCAGATCAGTATGTTCAGCCCGGGCAACAGTTGCAGATTCCTTTCTTCTCCAGGCAGATCGGGACTATCGTCGGCTTTCAGTTTACATTGGATTATGATGCCAGCCGTCTGGAATTTGTTGATGCCGGCGGTGCAGCCTTGCCAGCCATGAGCAAGACCAATTTTGGCCACTTTGCAGAAGCAGGCAAGATCACAGGCAGTTGGAACGGTCAAGCAACTGCTATGGAAGAGGAAGCACTGTTTTATTTTTCTTTTGAGGCAAAAAAAGCGGGAAAACTTAGCGAAATGCTGGAGCTCAACTCGTCGGTTACAGAGGCCGAAGCCTATGATAAACAGTTGGCCATCAGAGAAGTAAGCTTGCAGTTTGCCGGACCAAAACCGGCCGCAGCTACCGATTTGCAATTGTACCAAAATCAGCCTAACCCCTTCCGGGGAGCTACCGAAATTGCTTTTTTTCTGCCACAGCCCGGCCCGGTAAGCTTGCAGGTTTTTGATGTGGCGGGTAAGGAAGTTTATCGCTTTGAAGGACCCATGAATAGTGGATATCATATCCACAGCCTGGATGCTGCCGCTTTTGGAAAAAGCGGAGTTTTATATTACCAACTCAGTACGGACTCTGGAAAATTGACTCGCAAGATGGTGCGTGTTGAGTAAATTTTGTGTGCAAATTTTTAATCTATACTTCAAATCGTCAAGTTTTGTGTGTATGCACAAGACTTGGCAAAGCGCGGTATATATATACGGTGGTGAATTTATTCCTGATTTTAAAAATTTAATAAATTTAGTAATGGCCAATTAATAAGTTATTGATTTGGGATTGAGATTTTGTCGTCAGGCGAGGCATTTTTTGAGCGAATAGCGAGCTATTTAAGCAAAAAATAACGAAGTATGGCGGCAAAAGATCAGAGACAAATCGTGAAGTTATTATTTGATCATTACTTAGCAAGCAGGTATTAAAAGCCTTCTCTGCCAAACAGGGAAGGCTTTTTGATTCATCCAAAACGCATTTCCATACGAATATCTGCCCGTTCGAATTCCTGCTTGCCCATTGGAGTTTCTACAAAGCCAAACTGCCGGTAGAGGTGAAGGGCTGCTGCTGATCGGGTGTTGGAGTAGAGGTAAAGCACTTTTATGCCCAATTCGCTCGCCCGCCTGATGGCTGCTTCGCACAAGGCCCGGCCGATCCCGTAGCCACGAAAGCCCTTGTCCACAGCCATTTTGATAAGCTCATACACCTCATCGCTTTCCCTCAACAAACCTGCTGTACCAACCGCCTCGCCATCTACCGTAGCTATCAATATCTGGCCACCTGTGGCAAGTATCGAAGATTCAGGGTGGCTGCAATGCTGGTGGTCGATATCTTCCATATAAAAGTCTTCCTTTACCCAATCTTCATTGATTTCCTTCCAGCGCTGTTTGTGCTCAGGCCGAAAGTCTTCGATTGTGAAATGTAGCTTAGTTGATGCCATGATTTGAAGTTTTGTTATACAAATGTCCGAAAAAAATGGAATGCACACACAGGTGTTTCGCAGCAATTAGCAAAAAGGAAACAGCCCGATTATTAAAGATATTAAGGAAGGAGGGGGGGGCCAAAACCAAAAAGGAGAGAAATGAGGTTTGCATTTTTCAACTAAATGGTTTAACTTTATGGTTAATTATGCAAAAAGATACAGAACAACTCATACTGGATACAGCCCGAAAACACTTCGTACAGAAGGGTTTCGCTGCTGCCCGAATGCAGGAAATTGCGGATGATGCGGGCATCAATAAAGCGATGCTTCACTATTACTTCAGGTCGAAGGAAAGGCTCTATCAGGAGATAATTCGCAGGACGCTGAGTAGGGTGGTGCCAAAGTTTGCAGGGGCGATGGCTCATGAAGGTAGCTTCCGGGAAAGGCTCGAGCATGTGGTAGATACCTATATTTCAACATTGATGGAAAATCCGGACATTCCGATCTTTATCATGTCCGAGCTTTCACAAAAGCGGGAGAGCTTTATTGCAGAATTGAAAAAACAAGCCTCTTTTTTCCCGGCGGTTCAATCATTCATGGGGCAGATGCAGCAAGAAATGGAGCAAGGGAGCATACGGCAAATGCCGCCGCCTCATCTGCTTCTGAACATCCTCGGAATGTCGGTTTTTCCATTTATGGCAAAACCTGTATTCAGAACCATCTTTGAAGTTTCGGAGAAGGAGTTTGAGCTTTTGATGAGCGAAAGAAAACAGATTATTGCTGACTTTGTCGTGGCGGCACTTAGGCCGGGATAATTTTTTTCATCCTTTTTTGATATGAACAGCATACGTAATAAAATCCAAACCCTCATTTTTGTTCTAGTTATGGCATCGCAGCCTGGCCTGGGCCAAAGTGCGCTGAGCGAATTATCCCTCTCTACAGCTTACCGACTCCTCGAAAGCAGGTATCCTGCCTTGCACAACAGTGGGGTTTTAGAACGGGTACATCAAAAAGAATTGGACCAACTCGACAAAAGCCGGCTGCCGGAGCTATACCTCAAGGCGGATGGCAGATTGCAGTCGCAAAACGCAAAACTGGAGGTACCCGATGGCGTCATGCTGCCCTTTGAAATTGATCTGCCCTTATATTCAGCAAGAACCTACGTCGAGGCGCAGTACAATATTCTGGACGGCGGCCTTCGCGAAGCCCGGAAAAACCAAAAAGCGGAACAACTAAAAGCCGACTTGCAAAAGATCGAGGTCGATCGGTATGCACTGCGGCAAAGCCTGAACCAGCTCTTCCTGGGCGTAGCTGCTTTGCGAGCCCAGGCCCGCCTTTTTGATATCTCCATTGACGACTTGCGGGCGAGGAAGCAGCAGGTGGCGGCAGGGGTGGAAGAAGGGGTTTTGCTGGAAAGTGAATTGACTAAAATCACTGTAAAAGAACTCGAAGTACAAGCGCGGAAAAACAATGCTGATCATCAACTGGCAGGGGCCATAGCAACCTTGTCCGAATTGCTGGGAAAAGAGCTGACGGATAGCGTGAGGCTTGAATTTCCGGCATTTGCCGATCCGCTTCAAATACCTGAAATCAAACGAAAGGAGCAGAAACTATTTCAGCTTCGCCAGTCCGCCCTTTTGGCCAATACCGGCCTCATTGATGCCCGGCGCAAAGCCCGCCTCAATGCCTTCGCACAGGCCGGCGTCGGATACCCCAACCCCCTTAATTTTCTGGACAAAAGTACGGCCCCCTATGGGGTGGCCGGTTTGCAATTTAGCTGGAAAATTACCGATTGGGGAAGAGACAAAACGGATAAAGAGATGCTCCGCTTGAAGGCAGAGATGCTGCAAAATGAGCAAGCTGCCTTTGAGTTCAATCTCGAAAACCGGAAGGCCGGTTATTTGGCCGCAGTAAAGCGCCTGCAAGCTCAACTGGAAAGTGATAAAGAAATAGCGGTTCTCCAGCGCTCCATACTTGAGCAGCTCACTGTCCAGTTGGACGAAGGGGTCATCACCTCTGCTGATTACATTACCCAGGTCAATGCAGAATTGGCGGCAAGGCAAAACATCCTCATTCACCAAACCGAACTTTTGAAAATCCAGCTCGAGTTTTGGAACGAAAGGGGAGGGCATCAATCTGAGAATTAGGATAGAAGTGCTTTTCAAACAACTTCATAAAATTATTGGACAATGAAAAGGATACTACTCTTCATTTTTACAATAAGCATCCTGCCTTCCTGCAGGGAAAAAATAAAGATTTCTGATGCCTATGGCAATTTCGAAGCTACCATTACTACTGTAAGTGCGGAGGCTAATGGCCGCTTAGTGTTCCTGCATCTTGAGGAGGGTCAAAGCCTCAAAGCAGGTGCCCTGGTAGGGATTGTGGATACCACTCAGCTACATTTGCAGGTCCAGCAAATAAAGGCAGGCATCAATACGCTACCCAAAAAGCTGCGCAATACCTTGGCGGATATTGAAGTGCTGCAAAACCAAAAAGCCAACCTGACCAGAGAGCGGGACCGGGTGAAACGATTGGTAGAAAAAAAAGCGGCTACCACCAAGCAACTAGATGATCTGAACGGGCAGATTGAAGTGGTCGAAAAGCAGATCGCGGCAATCAGGGCAACAACCCGGACGGCCAATTCGGCCATACTGGCTGAGAAAGAACCCTTAGTCGCTCAAATTGCGGTACTCAACGAACAGATCAGGAAATCGTATGTTAGAAACCTCATTTCGGGTACCGTCCTCACCAAACTCGCCGAAGCGCACGAAATAGTAAGAATCGGAAGCCCACTCTATCGGATCGGCCAACTGGATACTATGACGCTGAGGTTTTATGTGGATGCCATTCAGTTGCAGCAGCTCAAAACGGGTCAGCCCGTGCAGGTGCTCACCGACAAGGGCGCTGAGGGCTATACCGAATGGCAGGGACATATCAGCTGGATATCCGACAAGGCTGAGTTTACTCCAAAGACCATTCAAACCAAAAAAGACAGGGTCAACCTGGTGTATGCCGTAAAGGCTCGGGTTCCCAATCCTGACGGGATACTAAAGATAGGAATGCCCGCTGAAGTCAATTTCGGCGCTGGCCGGAAGGAAAAGCACGATAGGCAATGACGGCAATTCGCGTAGAAAACATCAGCAAATGGTATGGCGCAGAAAAAGCCCTGGATTCCATTAGCTTTGAGGTGGCCAAAGGAGAGCTTTTCGGGCTCATCGGCCCTGACGGAGCCGGCAAAACCACGCTCTTCAAAATTCTGACTTCTCTGCTGATCCCGGATGAAGGCCAGGCTTTGGTGGAAGGTTTTCATACGGTAAAGGACTACAAAAAGATCAGAAAGATCATTGGTTATATGCCGGGCAAGTTTTCTTTGTATCAGGATCTGTCGGTCGAAGAAAATCTGAGTTTTTTTGCTACCATATTCAAAACCAGTATTCGGAAAAACTACCATCTGATAGAAGATATTTATAGCCAGCTTGAGCCTTTCAGCAAGAGGCGGGCGGGAAAACTTTCGGGCGGAATGAAGCAAAAGCTGGCGCTGTGCTGTGCCCTGATCCACGAACCCAAAGTCCTGTTTTTGGACGAGCCCACCACTGGCGTCGATGCAGTGAGCAGGGCAGAATTTTGGGAGATGCTCAAAAGGCTCAACCAGCAGGGCATTACCATTTTGGTCAGCACCCCTTATATGGACGAAGCTTCGCTTTGTGAGAGGATCGCCCTTATTCAGACGGGCCACCTCATGCGTATTGACAGGCCCCGACAGATTATGAATAGCTATAAAAAGCCGTTGTATGCAGTACGTTCTGACGATCCTTATGGCCTGTTGAAAGATTTGAGAACCTTTCTGCATACCGAAAGGGTCGAGCCTTTTGGTGAATACCTGCATTTGACGACTGTTAAAAAGATTGACGGGCAGGATGTCATTCGTTTTTTGCAGGCCAAAGGGCATACCGGGCTTGAAATAAAAGCAACAAAAGCAAGCGTCGAGGACGTCTTTTTGGATTTGATGAAAACCGACTATTGATGGGCAACCGCATCGTCATAGAAGCTACTGAGCTGACCAAACGTTTTGGCAACTTTACAGCCGTTGATGCTATAACTTTTGAGGTGCATGAAGGCGAGATATTTGGATTTTTGGGAGCCAACGGTGCCGGCAAAACTACTGCCATCAAAATGCTCATCGGCTTGAGTCGGCCTACAAGCGGGAATGCAAAAGTTGCCGGATATGATGTGTACAGGCAGACGGAGCAGATCAAGGAAAATATCGGATATATGAGCCAGAAATTCAGCCTTTACGAAGACCTCACTGTCCGTCAGAACATTCGCTTTTATGGAGGTGTGTACGGGCTTTCCCGAAAGCAGATCCGGCAAAAGAGCGAGGCCATTATAGAGAGCCTTGATTTGGGAAATAATGCCAGCAAGGTAGTTGCCGCCCTGCCGTTGGGCTGGAAGCAGCGCCTTGCCTTCGCAGTCTCCAGTGTTCACGATCCCAAAATCATTTTTCTGGATGAGCCGACCGGCGGCGTGGACCCCGCTACACGGAGGCAGTTTTGGGAGATGATCTACGAGGCGGCCAGCCGGGGGACGACCCTGTTTGTGACTACGCACTACATGGATGAAGCTGAATATTGCAACCGAATAAGCATCATGGTAGATGGCAGGATTGAAGCAATGGGCACACCGAGGGCCTTGAAAAATCAGTACGCCTCAAAAACCATTGATGATGTTTTTGTGAAGCTGGTTAGAACAAACACAGAAGGATGATCAGGATATTTTTTGCATTCGTAAAAAAAGAAATGCTCCACATCCTGCGAGATACCAGGACGCTGGTCATTCTCTTTGGGATGCCGATTGCTTTGGTATTGATATTTGGCTATACGATATCCAATGAATTTAGGGGAGCTTCGATAGCAGTATTTGATGAGGCAAAGGACGAATTGAGCACCGCATTGGTGGAGCATGTCACCTCCTCCGGACATTTCAGCCTGGTAGCAATGCCTGAAAATATGGAGCAGATGGAGGCGGCTTTCAAATCGGGCGAAGTGAAGATCGGGTTGATTATCCCAGCTCAGTTTAGCTACCAATTCTACAAAGAGAACACTGCAGCTGTCCAGATCATTACCGATGCCACCGAGCCCAATTATGCCACTACCCTGACCAGCTATGCCTCGCGGATGATCGCGACCTTCCAAAAGGATCAATCTCCAAAGGAGGCAGGTACTTATCAGATCCACATCGCCAATAGGATGCTTTATAATCCCGGCCTCGTAGGTGCATATACCTTTGTGCCGGGCGTGGTTGCGCTCATCCTGATGCTGATCTGTGCCATGATGACTTCCCTTACTATTGCCAGAGAAAAAGAAAATGGTACGATGGACCTACTGCTGGTGTCTCCTTTGTGGCCTTTGCTGATCATACTGGGAAAGGTGACGCCTTATACGATACTATCATTTATCAGTGCACTGGTTGTTTTTGCTATGGGCTACTATATTTTTGAAGTGCCCATACTCGGCAGCCTTCCTCTGCTGCTGCTGCTGTGCCTGCTGTACTTAGTGGTGGCACTGGCGCTGGGCGTGCTCATCTCTACCCGGGCCCGAACGCAGCAGATGGCCATGATCATGTCAATGTTTGCGCTGCTACTGCCCACGATGTTGCTGTCGGGTTTTATTTTTCCCATTGAGAGCATGCCTGTACTGCTGCAATATATTTCGCGCATTATTCCGGCCAAATACTTTATCGTCATCGAAAAAGCCATCATGCTCAAAGGCGTTGGCTGGGAATCCATTGTGCAGCCCACTTTGGTGCTGCTAGCTATGGGAGGAGTACTGCTGATAGCTGCCTGGAAGAACTTTAAAGTTATCTATAAATAAGGAGAATATGAATCGCCTCCTATACATTGTCCAAAAGGAGTTTATCCAGATATTGCGCAACAAGGCGATACTACCCCTGATGACCATCGTCCCGATTGTTCAATTGATCGTACTGTCTTTTGCGGCCGACAACGAAGTGAAAAATGTAAAACTTGCCATTGTTGACCAAAACCACTCTTCCTTTGCCAGATTGCTGATAGAAAAGATAAGGGTTTCGGACAGGTTTTTGTTGATCGATCTGCCTGCTTCTGCCCGCCAGGCGGATGCTTTGATGCAGGATGGCAGTGTGGATATCGTCCTTAGCATTCCTCCGGATTTCGAAAAGGATTTTTATAAAAACAGCGCCGCAGAGCTACAGCTTCTCATCAATGCCATCAACGGGCAGCAGGCCATCGTGGGGGCGGCCTATCTTTCGTCCATTATTCAGTCCTTTAATCAGGAAATCAGGCAGGAGGCTGCACCGCATCTTGTAGTACAAAAAATAACTCCTTCCCCGCGTATTGAAGTTGAAAATGCGTATTGGTACAATGAGGATTTGAATTACAAATATTTTATGGTTCCGGGCATCATGGGCGAACTGGTAACGATCCTCGTTATGTTGTTGACAGCGATGAATATTGTGCGGGAAAGAGAAATTGGCACCATCGAACAAATCAACGTTACTCCTATTAAAAAATGGCAGTTCATTCTTGGAAAAATGATCCTATTCCTCCTTATCGGCCTCCTATTGCTCACAGTCGGGCTCACCGCGGGGAAGCTCATATTTGACGTGCCCATTCGTGGTGATCTATCCATAGTATTCGGGTATTGTGTACTCAATATCTCAGCCATCCTCGGTTTGGGCCTGTTCATCTCCAATATTTCCGATACCCAACAGCAGGCCATGTTTACCACCTTTTTCTTCGTGATCATTTTTGTCCTGATGAGCGGCTTGTTCACGCCCATTGAAAGTATGCCGCAATGGGCCCAGTATCTTGCTATCCCCAATCCTATTGCGCATTTCGTCAACGTGATGCGATCCGTGCTGCTCAAAGGATCGGACTTTTGGGATGTGGCCTACAATTTTAAAATAACCGCTATTCTCGCTGTGGTATTCAATATATTTGCAGTTTGGAGCTATCGAAAAGTATCCTAAGAATATGACCAACCCTTACCCACACCTCTTCCAGCCCCTCGATCTGGGCTTCACTACGCTCCGCAATCGGGTAGTGATGGGCTCAATGCATACCGGCCTGGAAGAAGCGAAAAATGGCTTCCAACGTATGGCCGCCTTCTATGCCGAGCGCACCCGCGGCGAAGTGGGATTGATCGTCACCGGCGGTATAGCCCCCAACCGGGCAGGGTGGGTGAGTCCTTTTTCTGCAAAAATGACTACTCGCCGCGATGCTCAAAAGCACTCCCTTATTACACAAGCAGTTCATGGCGAGGGCGGCAAAATATGTATGCAAATCCTCCATGCCGGTCGCTATGGCTATCATCCGCTGGCGGTGGCTCCCTCTGCCATCAAGTCCCCGATTTCCCCCTTCAAGCCCTGGAAACTCAGCCGCAGAGGTATCCGGCGCACGATCAATGACTTTGTACACACAGCAGATTTGGCCCGCCATGCCGGCTATGATGGCGTGGAGATCATGGGCTCCGAAGGCTACCTGATCAATCAGTTTATCGTATCCAAAACCAACCACAGAACCGATGAATGGGGAGGTAGCTATCAAAACAGGATTCGCTTTCCCCTGGAGATCGTCAGAGCAGTGAGAGAACGGGTGGGGCATGATTTTATCATCATCTACCGCCTTTCTATGCTCGATCTGGTGGAGGAGGGCAGCAGCTGGGAAGAAGTGGAAACGCTGGCAAAAAAGATTGAAGAAGCCGGCGCCAATATCATCAATACGGGTATCGGCTGGCACGAAGCCAGGGTGCCTACCATTGCTACGCTGGTGCCACGCGGCGGCTTTAGCTGGGTAACCCAAAGGCTGATGGGGAAAGTGAATATCCCGCTCATCACCACCAATCGTATCAATATGCCGGAAACGGCAGAGCAGATATTGGCCGATGGCCATGCCGACCTCATCTCGATGGCTCGCCCCTTCCTGGCCGATGCCGGGCTGGTGGCTAAAGCCCGGCAAGGGCGCCGCGATCAGATCAATACCTGCATCGCCTGCAACCAGGCCTGCCTCGATCACATTTTTAAAAACAAAACGGCCTCCTGCCTCGTCAATCCGCGTGCCTGCCATGAAACAATACTCAACCCAAAACGCACCAAAACGGCTAAAAAAGTGGCCGTAGTGGGAGCCGGGCCGGCCGGGCTGGCATGCGCTACAGTAGCAGCCGATCGGGGTCATAGGGTGCATTTGTATGATGCTGCTGACCGAATCGGGGGGCAGTTCAATATGGCCAGGCGCATTCCGGGTAAAGAAGAATTTGCGGAAACGCTTAGATACTATAAAAAGCAAATCGAACGGACGGGCGTTCAGTTGCATCTTAATAAAAAGGTGAGTGTGGATTTTATGGAAAAAGAAGAATTTGACGAAATCGTGCTGGCCACTGGTGTACTGCCCCGCCAATTGCAACTGCCCGGCATCGACCACCCCAATGTACTTTCTTATGTGGATGTGCTGAAGGGTCGCCAGGCAGTGGGAAAGCGGGTAGCTATCATAGGTGCCGGAGGTATTGGCTTTGATGTAGCCGAGTTTCTGACTCACGAAGCGCCAGAGAGCCTGACCGATACCCCCACTTTCATGAAGGAATGGGGAGTGGATATGGCTTACCAAGGCAGAGGCGCATTGATACAAGCGGCGCCTTCCGATTCCGCTCGTGAAGTGTACCTGCTGCAGCGTTCGAAAGGGAAGCTGGGAGCGCGGCTGGGTAAAACTACAGGATGGATTCACCGTAGCAGCCTCAAAAAGAAAGGCGTCAAAATGCTATCCGGAGTGCAATATGAGAAGATCGATGATAAAGGATTGCACCTAGTGATTGATGGCCAGTTGCAGATACTGGATGTGGAACATGTAGTCATCTGCGCCGGGCAGGAGCCCCTGCGCAGCTTATACGAACCTCTGCTGGCCAAAGGGCACAGCGTTCATCTGATTGGCGGCGCTGCCGAAGCCCGCGAGTTGGATGCCAAGAGAGCTATTGAGCAGGGCTGGCGATTGGCGGCTGTTTTGTAGGTGGCTGATGCTTCCAGCGGCGGTGCGACCAGAGCCAGTCAGACGGCTTTTGGCAGATCAGCCTTTCGAGCTCGGCCGCATATCGCTGTGTGATCTCTCCAGCTGATAAAGCTTCCGTTTCATCGGCCAGTTTTTTAAAAGACACCTCATAGAAACCTCTCCTAAATCGTTGAATAGCAAAGGAATAGACAGAAAATCCTGTTTTTTCAGCCAATTTGCCGGGGCCATGCAGGAAGGCCGTCGGTTGGTTGAGAAAGTCCAGCCAATGGGCGTTGCCAATATCTGAGGGAGTTTGGTCGGCGATGAGCACAAATATGGCTGGGCTTTGCCGCTGCCGCACCACTGCGCGTCCAATATTGGTCATACTATAAAGGTGCAAGCCCCATCGGCACCTCAGCTTGTTGAGGAAGGCATCGGTGAGCGGATTGCTCAGAGGTTTGTAAATACCCACCACCTGCTGTTCCACCCAAAGCGGAAAGGAAAGTACCCCCCACTCCCAATTGGCGATGTGGCTGCCGAGCAAGATGGCATTTTTTTTATTTTGGTATAACTCATTGAAAATAAATGAGTTACGATAGGAATACCGATTGCGCAACTCCTGCTCTCGGAGGCTTAGCCCTTTGATGCTCTCCAGGATGACATCTGCCAGATTGCGATAATAGTGCTTGGTGATTTTTTTTATTTCATGGCCGTTTTTCGTGGGGAAAGCATTGTGCAGGTTTTGGCGGATCACCTCATGCCGATACCTTACCATATACTGCAGTACCAGCCGAAGCAAATCGGAAAGCAGGTAAAGCAGCCAAAAGGGTATGAAACGGAATGTACCCACCAGGCAACGGACAGACAAATAGGCCAAGGTTTTCAAGGCAGCGTTTTGATATAAATGATTAACTTTCCTCAGATTTCCTAGTCAATCACAAAAATACGGCATGTTTTCGAGAAGGAAGTTTTTACGGCACTCAACGCTTGGATCATTCACTTTTGTGCTAAGCAACAGCATAGCAGGCAGCTTTGGCACCAAAAAAATAACCCAAAATGATATTGAGCTGCCTGCTCCTCTTGTGCTGGCTACCTGGAAAAACCGGGCAGCGGTTGCCAATGCCTGGGAATTGATAGCAAAAGGCAATGCAGCGGTGGATGCTGTTGAGGAGGGCGTGCGAGTAGTAGAAGCGGACCCTAAAGATATGTCGGTAGGCTATGGAGGGCGGCCCGACCGGGAAGGGCGGGTTAGTCTGGATGCCTGCATTATGGATTCCTCCGGCAATGCGGGGAGCGTCTGCTTTTTGCAGCACATCAAGCATCCTGTTTCGGTGGCACGCAGGGTGATGGAAGACTCGCCCCACCTGATGTTGGCCGGGGAAGGTGCTCTGCAATTCGCCCTTTCCTCAGGTTTTACAAAAGAAAATCTACTCACGGAGCTTGCAAGGAAACAGTGGGAGGAATGGCAAAAAGAATCGAAATACGAGCCCATCATCAATATTGAGAATCATGACACCATAGGCATGCTTGCCATCGATCAGCAGGGCAATCTGGCAGGGGCCTGCACTACCAGTGGCCTGGCTTACAAGATGCATGGCCGTGTGGGTGACAGCCCGATCATTGGGGCTGGTTTGTATATTGATAATGAAATAGGCGGTGCTGCGGCTACCGGCATGGGCGAGGCGGTGATCAAATTGGTGGGTAGTTTTTTGATCGTCGAATTGATGCGGCAGGGCAAAAGCCCTCAGGAGGCTTGCAAGGAGGCAGTGATGAGAATCGTCAGAAAGCAGAACATTGGAAATATCCAGGTTGGCTTTATCGCCATCAATAAGCAGGGCCAAACGGGAGCCTTTTCCATCCACTCCGGCTTTAACTATACGTTGCAACAAGAAGGTTCATTTCGTATAAATGAGTCTAAGTATCACTTGAGAAAGCGGAAGCAATAGTTGGCCCTTTATATTAAAAATCTTTAAAATCTTTATGTGAAACCATTTGAATGCCTATATTTGAGGCTGATGAATCTCTGAACCTATTCAATACTACACACGCACCCGTACGAAGACCCCCTCAAATCACCCCCTGATAAAGCTGTATTAGTGTTCTTAAGAGGATAGGCTTGGTCGTCCCCACCTAGTGTGCGGGGCCAGGGTATGTATTCCTCCGTGTGCTTTTACTTTCTGTGTCTTTGTACTTAGCCAAGATCAGATTGTCGGCTCTATACGCATGGTGAATTTATTGATAATTTTAAAAATTTAATAAATTTAACAAGCGTGTTTGTTTGGTGAAATTTGAGTTTATATTTCGTTTGAAATACTCGCCGTAGCTTAGGCTGCGCTTGGGGCATCCCAGCCGCTTTGCGGTTCACAAGCTTTCGCTTGTTCATGCTTCGTCTAAACTCAAATCCGACTCGACATTCAAACGTTGGCTAAGCACGTAGCCTGAATCAGCTGATTGGGTAAGCCGCAGGATACTGGCACTCGTTTTGCTATGCAATAAATAGTGTGTTTCTATAATATGATAGCGGTTCAATGAATATCGGAGCGCTGATCATAGAAAATATTTTATTGCCGAGCAGACGGACGCGAATCAAATTAATCGTTGTAACTAATTGATAATCAGCTATTTGTAAATGAAAACAGGGAGGTTTGTGAATGATTGACGGCCAGCCTGTAAAGCGCTGATTGTTGTGATAACGCAAAAAGTTTATGACCTTGTACAATGTATCCCTCGGCAGAAAAACTGAAGAACCTATGCAAAGCGTACGTATCGTAATTGCGGATGACCACCATCTATTCATTGCCGGACTCACCACCATTCTCAAAGATGTGGAAGGCTATGATTTTGAGGTGGTTGGAGTGGCCCATGATGGAGAGGATCTGATCCCTTTGCTAAAAAAGACCAAACCTGAATTGCTTTTACTCGATTTGAATATGCCCGAAAGAGACGGACTGGATGTGTTGAACACAATTCGGGAAGACTACCCTGAGCTGAAAATCCTTACCCTTACAATGTATGATGAAGCCAAAATAGTAAAGTCAGCTTTTAAATCAGGTGTAGATGGCTATGTCCTCAAAACGGTAAGCAAGGATGAACTGGTCAGAGCGATCGTAGAAGTGCTAAAAGGCAACACCTTCCTCGGAGAGGGCGTCAAGCTCAATAACATCCTCGAAACCGTAACCAAACATACCGACGCCAATCTGTTTTATGAAGATAAGTTTATCAAAAAATACAACCTCACCAAGCGCGAACTCGAAATCCTGCGCCTCATCAGCCAGGCGCTCAGCAATAAAGAAATCGCCAAAGAGCTATTCATCAGTGATCAAACCGTAAGTGTACACCGCAAAAACATTATGCGCAAGCTCGGCGTGAGCAATACTGCCGGGCTCATCAAAATTGCCTATGACAACAGCCTGGTGTAATGCAGGTACTAGCTTAGAGCGTCGGAATTTGCTTTTGGAGCGAACGTAGCCAATTTTTGTTCTGAACGAGGCGTGAGCAAGCGAAAGCTTGCGAACCGCTAAGCGGATGGGATGCTAGGGAGCATAGCCTTAGCTACGCGACCGAAGAACAACGCTGTACAGGAGAAAACTTGGCAAGAACAGCCCAAAGGGTAAATTCCAAACACGTTCTTAAATGCTTTACTAAAAAATACCGGATAGCAATTGAGCTGTCCGGTATTTTTTTAGTGTATTGGAACCAATAGTAAGGTATAATTTACAAGACACAAAACCCAATATTTGTGACAGCACAAACAATGATCTTCTCTTGCAAGAATTCTATACATTCAAAACAATCAAATTTAAAGTGACAAATATTAATTTTTTATCAATATCAAAAATACCAGCTTTTGGGTAGAAATGGCAGTAGCGAATCCTATATCTTTGCAGGAGTAGATTTATTGAACATATCAAAAAAATTGAAAATCGATTTATGGTTTAAGTTTACTTAAATTTTCCCATGAACTGGAATGCACTTCTTCTTTAGCTTTTATTTGAAACTGAGCACAATACCATCCTGATAATTCGACGTCTGTAAGAACAAAAAAATAAAAGCACTTCTCCCCTGATTGCCTCAGTGTACTTTCCAGCTTAAAATTTTCAAGGTTTTGATGTTTCACGCTTTCGGGCAGTGCCTTTGTACAGCCGCTCCCGATCCGTTGAAACTCGTGATGATTGATCAGGCCATACTGGCTATGGAATCCTTGATTTATGGAACGGCAAGATCAGGTTCAGAAGCTGAACCTTCGATACAACAAATTATAATCTCATGACAAAAACGAACACCACCTCCCATCCCGCTAACCGAAGCATGCTGCGCTTTTGGCAGGGCAAATTAATTGCCCGGACTTTAGCCGGCCTGCACCATTCTTTTTCCCCTTTATCAGAACTTTTTCAACAGCTGCGCAACCTCCACCAACTGTGGAACCCTGTGGCTATACCTGTTCTGATTATACCGCTGGCGGTTCGAGAGTGATAAATCGCGCTCAATCCTTTCGTGCTAAATAGCACAGGCGATTGGGATTCGCTATCACTCATCAGGCGCCAGAGCTATAAAAACAATCACCTGTAGAAATACGGGCTTTGGGCCGCTCATGGGGGTAGCCAAAGACCAAAAGGTAAAAACCAGGAAAGCCATAACCAATTGTTAAAATGTTTGGAAAGCTACTGTTATATTTTGCTTTGTTATTGTGGTTCGTTGTGCCTGCAAAGGCACAACCTGCCATAATATTGCCGCAGCTTACAGCCGAAACGCAGGAGCAGATAGCAGTAGAGGTACAAGTGCTCAACTTTGAAAACATAGTGAGTACACAGTTTAGTGTGAAGTGGGATCCGCTAGTCATACAGTACGATTTTGCCGACAATCTCAACCTCCCGATGCTCGATACGGCCCTGCATTTTGGCACGACTAATGCTCATAATGGGGTAGCCGTTTTTGCCTGGCTCGACGAAACTTTGGTGGGCGTAAACAGAGCGGACAACAGCTCCATTTTTACACTCCACTTTACAGTCATCGGCCAGCAGGATGCACAATCTGCCCTTTGGTTCGATGAGATTCCGGCAGTTATTGAGATAGCAGATACCAGTGGGATTGTGGATGATTTCAACTTGCAGGACGGTAGCGTGACGGTAGATAATCCCGTTGCAGTCAGCAAAATCCCGGCAACACTCACCTCGTACCAAAACTTTCCAAATCCATTTAGTGAAAGTACAACCATAACGTTTGACCTCAGAACAGCACAGGAGGTCACATTGACAATTTGTGACATCAAAGGTGTGCCCGTCCTGCAACATGTCCAGCGATACGGAGCAGGCCACCACACCATCGATATCCATAAAGGACAGCTGCCACAGGCCGGCATGTATCAGTGCAAACTGGAAGCATTCGGGCAGGTGGTGAATGAAAAATTAGTATTAGTTCAATAACTGTGTTTAGCAGCCAAAACTGCTAAACATCCCAAATTCCAAGGACTCATGAGTAAATTAACTACCATCCTTGTTGCTTTAGTCTGCTTATTTATCTCCACTGCCGCCCTGGCGCAGCCGGAGTTTTTTATTCAACCACAGGATCCCGATGCTACTTCAGGGCAAACGGTGACGGTGGATGTGAAAGCAAAAGACTTTGTTGACATCCTAACTTGTCAATTTTCTGTGCATTGGAACAGTTCCCTGCTTTCTTATCAGGGAATTACCAATCCGAATATGCAATTGGGAATTTTTCCTCCACCTGCGCCTACTAATTTTGCAACATTTGATACAGCAAATGGTAATTTGGGATTTATTTGGGATAATCCAACAGCTATTCCCCAGACATTGCCAGATAGTGCTATTTTATTCTCTATTCAATTGCAACTTTTGGACGATGCAGGCGCTGAATCTCTACTTACTTTTACGGGGTTTCCGGTTGGAATGGAAGTCATAGAAGAATCTACCCCAAACGATCCTCAGGACATCACCTCTTCCACCACCTTCACCAACGGCCCGGCCACCGAGGCCGGCTACGGCTCACCACCGCCGGTGGATTATTGTGATAATGCAGTGGGCTTGACTATCGTGGCAGTGGATGATACCGTGAGTACCGGCGAAACATTTTGCATACCGGTATATGCCTGTAGTTGGACGAATGTAGCAACGGCTTCTTACACAATGGAGTTTAATCCGGCGGTGATGCAGTATAGCTCTATCAATATTCCAGGCAACCTGCCACAACTGACACAGGGTAATTTTGGAACGACTATGACGGCCAATGGCTTTATTGCTTTCTCCTGGAACGATAGTCTGGGAGCCGGTGTCACTATTCCTTCGAATACACTGATTTATGAGGTGTGTTTTGATGCAGTAGGAGCAGGTGGCTCGATGGATACCTTGCAATTTACCGGCTCACGAACTCCGATTGAGTTTACCGATGGCAATGAAAATATGATCAATTCGAGCTTTGAAGATGCAAAAATACTGGTATCCGGTACTTCTTCCAGTGCCTTACAGGTCAATGTTTCCAGTGCTACTGCCGAAAATGGCGACAATGTTTGCCTGGATGTATCGGTGGCCAACTTCAATATGATCGGTAGCGTGCAATACAGTATGAATTGGGACCCGGCGATTCTATCGTTTGACCAAATTATGATCACAGGCAATCTGACACCGATGAGCCTGGGGGCTAATTTCAATACTTCTTCTACGCTCACCGACCAGGGTAAGCTGACCTTTAGCTGGAATTCGGATGATTCGTTCAATGGCACCACGGTCAATGACGGGACGGTCATCTATCAGCTTTGTTTTGATGTGATTGGCTCGGCGGGCCAAAATAGTGATGTATCTATTACCGATGATCCTTCCATGCGTGAAGCTTTACAGGAGGATGGCTCCGGTACGGCCACGCAAATCCCGATGATCAATATGGATGGCAATGTGAATGTGATTGGAGCTGGTGGTTTTGAATTGCACGGCAGTGATGAAACAGCTGAACCGGGAGATACCGCCTGCGTAAAGATTAGTGTGAGGGGGTTCAACAACCTCATTGCAACTACCTATGCGCTGGAATGGGATGACGCGGTGATCGACTTTTTGGAGATACGCAATAATACCCTGCCACCAAGTACAGGCACCAATCAAATTGTCAACAATAAGCTGATTTTTCAGTGGAGCGATCAGCTGTCAATAGGCGTAACCAAACCCGATGATGAGGTCATCTACGAGATTTGTTTTATAGTGGTCGGAGCGGACGGAACCAGCTCGCCCATTACCTTTACCGACCACCCACCGCAGGTGCCTTCCATCGAAATTTTGCAGGATCCCATTAATACCATGGAAATACCCTATTCGCTCTTCCATGGCTCAGTGAACGTACAATCGGCCAGCGCAGTAAACATCACTCAGGCCAATTTGACCCATGTTAATTGCAACGGCGGCTCCGATGGTGCTATTGATATCACAGTAGAAGGTGGTACTACGCCTTATACTTTTGCCTGGAGCTATAATAGCCAAACAACTGAAGACCTCAATAATATCCCGGCCGGCGATTATACCGTTACCATCACCGATATGGATGGCAACACGGCTACCGACACCTACACCATTACAGAGCCTACGGCTCTAATCATCGCTTCCGAATTCACTGAGCCTACTTGTAATGGCGACAGTGACGGCAGTATCGACATAACTATCAGTGGTGGTACTACGGTGAATGATTACAATTACGACTGGAGCGATCCGAATTATAATGGTACGCAGGACCCACAGAATGTCTCTGCTGGCGATTATACCGTTACGATCACCGATGACAATGGATGTACCATTACCGAAACCGTCACCGTTACGGAGCCGGATCCCTTGGCAATGAATGAAATAATCGAACACATCGGCTGTAGTGGCAATGCTACCGGAAGTGTTACGCTTAATGTAACTGGCGGTACGCCTGGAATAAATGGATATATTTATGATTGGAGTGATGACATGTTTGATGGCCAAAGTGCAGCTACAGGTTTGGGGCCGGGCGACATCGTGCATACAACAACTGATAGCCTGGGCTGTAGATTAGTAATGACTTTTACTATCGAAGATGGTGAACCCATTTCGGCCAATGCATCAGCTACCCATGTAAGCTGTGGAGGCGCTTCAGACGGAAGCATCAATTTGACGGTAAACGGTGGAACGGCACCATTCAGCTTCAACTGGACCGGCCCGACCAGCATCGGAAATGTGGAAGACCCAACGGGCCTTAGCGGTGGTGATTACAATGTCACCATCACCGATGACAACGGCTGTACCAGCACGGCAAGCGCCACAGTGAATGAGCCGAGTGCCGTAGTGGCCAGTCCCGATATCAGTCATATCGACTGCAATGGCGATGGCGATGGTTCTATCAACACCAATGCAAGTGGAGGAACCGGCTCCTTTGACTATGAATGGAGCAATAATGCAGGCAATACACCCAACCTCAGCGGCCTGGATGGCGGCAACTACATCGTTACTATTACGGATGGCAATGGTTGTAGCCTAACTGTGAATCTGACCGTCGATGAGCCTTCTGCCATTGAACTCACCGCCAATGTAACCAGCGAATCGGGTACCGGCACAATGGACGGAGCCATCGATCTTTCTGCAAGTGGTGGCACACCTGGTTATAGCTACGATTGGAACAATGGCCAGTTTTCTACACAAGATTTATCTAACCTCTCTCAAGGGCAGTATGACGTGATCGTCACCGATGACAATGGCTGTACCAGCATGGCTACCTACAATGTCAATGTCGGCGATGCGCCGGAGATCATGGTAGATGCCATCAACCATCCTTCCTGTAATGGCAACTCCAACGGATCCATCGACATCAGCGTGACGGGTGGAACAGCTCCTTATACCTATTTGTGGAACTATATGAATATAGTCACTCAGGATATTAATGGCCTGCCCTCGGGTATGTACATCGTAACCGTTACGGATAATAATGGAGTGACTGCCGCTTTGGCTACGCCGGTCATTCTGACCGACCCCGAGCCGATGATGGCCAACTTCACTAAGACCAATGCGACATGCGCTGGCGTAAACGATGGTTCATTTAATGTGAATGTAACTGGCGGAACCATGCCATACACCTATACCTGGGATAACCTGGGAGGAAACCAGTCGTCCTACACTGGCTTGGCTGCTGGCACCTACAATGGCACTGTCACCGATGCCAATTTCTGTACGGCTACGGTAAGCATTACTATCGATCAGCCTGGAGCGATCTTTTTGAGCAATCTCGATGTCACAGATGCGGTATGCGCCGGTGAGTCGAGCGGAGCCATTGACATCACGCCGGCAGGGGGCGCGGCACCCTACACCTTTGTGTGGACAAACGGTGGTGCTACCACAGAAGACCTGACCAATATTCCGGCAGGAAATTACAATGTGACTATCACTGATGCCAACGGCTGTAGCGTGATCTCTAATATCATTACAGTAGGAGAGGGCGATGCCATTGATATTACTTTGGAGGGTATTATAGATGTATCCTGCCCTGGTGTGCCCGATGGCTCTATTGATGTAAGTATAAGCGGAGGGGTAACACCATATGCCTATATGTGGTTCAATGTCAATGTAAATCTCGGGATAGGTAATGGTGAAGATATTGTTGACCTCAGAGGCGGTACTTATCAGCTAAAAGTTACCGATGCTTCTGGTTGTGAAGTTATGAGCCAGCCTTTTACGGTCAACGAACCCCCGCCACTTGATATTGACGTTACCATTACCCATACATCTATTCAAAACAATGATGGCGCTATTAGTGTGAATGTTTCGGGTGGAAACGCCCCATACAGCTACAACTGGCTCAACCCGATCAACGGATTCAGCTCTAACAACGAAGATATTTTTGGTCTTTTGCCCGGCTATTATTATCTCACCATCACGGATGATCGAGGCTGTGCAACCACCCGCGATTCGCTACTGGTGGAGGGCGTCGTTTTTGCCATCGGCGAAGTAACACATGTAAGCTGTAATGGCGAAAACGATGGCGCCATCGATATGACCGTGATGGGTGGTATTCCGCCATTTACCTATGATTGGAGCCCTGGTCCTAATCCGCAAACACAAGATCGCGTGCAGCTTTCAGCCGGCACCTACACGGTCACTATTACCGACAATGCCGGATCGGAGTTTATTGAAACTTATGTAATTACCGAACCTGATGCGCTGGAGTTTACTGACATTACGGTCATCCATGACAGTGGCAGCGGGGGTAATGGCAGTATCAATATCACCATGATGGGTGGCACGCCTCCCTACAGCTACCAGTGGAGTACAGGCGCTGCCAGTGAAGATTTGAGCAATCTGGAAAAAGGCAAATACGATATTACAGTGATTGATAGCAAGGGCTGTCTGGCCATCGAATTGGATATTGAAGTGGAGCCGGCCCCGCTTTTTGCCAACGTAAGCACAACGGATGCTTCCTGCAACAGCGGCGATATGGGCTCTGCTACCATCAGCATCATTGGCGGCTGTGAGCCTTATACCATCACACTTGACAATGGTATCATGACGACTACCACCGATACAGAGGTGGAAATTCCGGATCTCGAAGCAGGTAGCTATACCGGTACCATTGAAGACCTCAATGGCAATACATTCAATATCTCCTTTGCAGTGGGTGAGCCCGATCCTATTATCGTTACCGTTGACAATGTAGTGAATAATAACGATGACAGTGGCAACAATTGCAACGGTGCTGTTTCGATTACAGTAACAGGTGGAGCTGGCCCATATACGTACCAATGGAGTAATGGTGCTATAGTGGAAGATGTACAGGGACTTTGTGAAGACATCAGCCCGTACAGTGTGACAGTAACCGACCAAAATGGCTGTACCGCTATTGGTAGTGGCATCATGGTGCGCCGTATCATCATCGATGTGGCCAGTGTAAAATGTGCTGATGATTGCAATGGGGAGATCATCCTGGATGTGATGGGCGGCGGTGGCCCTTACAGCTATGAGTGGGCTGATGGCTCTACCGACCGGATCCGCACCGGCCTTTGTGCCGACACCTATGATGTGACCATCCTCGATGCTGCCGGAAATGCAGTACATACTTCTTCCATATTGGTAGAAGGGCCTCCTTCGGCCTTAATGATTTCGCTCAATAATATGGTACGGCCTATCGGAACAAATAAGGATGGCTCAATTGACATCAACGTGAGTGGCGGCTGGGGCAATTACCTGTTCACCTGGACCGGTCCCGACATCGTACTTAGCGGTAGCGAAGATCAGGTGGCACTCGGTGGAGGGGTGTACAATGTAATTGTGGAAGATGCTGGTGGATGCCAGGTTTCCCTGAGCATCAATCTGGATGCCATCGTGTTGATACTTGGCAATGTGGAAATGAACAACCAAAGCTGTGCCGGCCAGTCACTGGACCTCTGTGATGGTAGTATCGAGATTGATGAAATCACGGGCGGAATAGCTCCTTATACCTATGAGTGGAGCAATGATGCTACCGGCCAGGTAATCACCAGGTTGTGTGCTGGTCAGTATTTTGTGACCGTCACTGATGCACAGGGTCTCACAGGCGAGTTTGGTCCCTTTGTACTGGTAGAGCCGGAGCCAATTACCCTGGATTATGTCAATCCTGGCGATTGCAGTGCTACCGTTCTGATTAGCGGTGGAACGGCACCCTATCAGATCCGATGGAATACAGACAATGCAGATACCACGGCTCAGATATCCGTCAATAATATCGGCCCTTATGCAGTGATTGTTACAGATACGAATGGCTGTACGGCTATTGATAATAATGTGCTGGTATCCTGTGAGGATGATCCTGGCAACCCCAATGCCGGCATTTGTAGCGACCGCCGCGAAGTAATCACGCCCAATGGCGATGGCGAAAACGATGAGTTCATCATCCGCTGTACCGAAACAGTCACCTTGAAACTGGAAGTGTACAATCGTTATGGCCAGTTGGTTTACCAATCGGCTGCTTATGATAATACCTGGCAAGGTATTGATGAGGATGGCGATGTACTACCAGAAGGCGGCTACTTCTTTGTTATTGAATACGATGATGGCAACGTCCATCGACAAGATAAAGGTCACCTGACGATACTCAGATAACTAATTTCCCAGGAACTAAGTGGCTGATTATCAGTTGCTTACAATAATAAATTATCATGAAAAAGGTCTTACTTGCATTAGCAGTTTTATTCGCAGCAAAGATGGTGTCGGCACAGGAAGAGGCCGTATTTAGTCACTATATCTTCAACCCGGTATTGATTAACCCGGCAGCCTCCGGATTCGACGTGAAGCATCACAATGTCTTCATGAATATCCGCTCAGCCTGGGCCAATTTTCCGGGAGCACCCAAAACCTATGCACTGAGTTACAACGGGCCTGTTGGCAAACGCCTGGGAATTGGGGGAATGATGTACACCGAAAACATTGCTTCCATCACCTTCTACCGGGCGCAGGCGAGCTTTGCTTTCCGTTACAATATCAACGATCTGGATTTTGCAGTCGGCTTTTCGGCCCAATTTCACCGCATGCGCGTGGAAAATGATGGCATCGGCCTTTCCAGCATCTACGCTATCAATGATGAGGTGCTCAACCAGGCAATGGATGGTGAAAAGGTGTTTGATGCATCATTGGGCGCTTATGGTACCTATAAAGAGGATGTGTTTTTTGGCTTGTCATTTCCCAGCCTGATCCGCACCCGCCTGGATGAGATCGAAGGGGTGAGCGACAATAACGCCGGACCACAGTTTTTTACCTTTCAGTTTGGGGGCAACCTGGATGTGGATGAATCCAAAATCAAGCTGCAGCCTTCCATTTTGGTAAAGCGCCTCCGGAATGTACCCTTTCAGGTGGATTTCAATCTGGTATCGAATTTTCTCTCAGACCGCCTGATCACAGGCTTGAGCTATACAGCCGGTTCGGGCGGCAACCTGGGTGTGTTGCTCGGCACCAAATACAACGCCCTGCGCTTTATCTATTCCTACGGCATTTATCTGGATGAATTTCAAAAATATAATGGCGGTACACACGAAATTACGATCAACTTCCAGTTTGCCCGCGATGAAGGCAAATACGACCGCTCCAAGAAATACAGAAAATAAATACTAATTAGTGCGATCAACTTTTTTGATCAATCAGATATACCCGCACTGGGTAGTGGGCTATTCAACTCTTATGGCCCCGGTAGAGAAGTTCCCTTTGAGGAATCAAGAAGTCCTTTAACAATTGGTTTTTGGGATGGCCTCTCTCTACTTAGTTGGAGGGGGGCTTCTCTGCTGCTTTTCTTTCCCTGTTTTCAACCGTTTTGATTAATTGCAAATTATTGTATAATAAAAAATACCTTATTTAAGGTATTGAATTAGAAGGCAATACTTGCTAATTTGAGGTTGCATTTAATAGCGGTGCAATGCAAATTGAATGCAAAAGCGAAAGTCCCGAAGACCGATTTGGCTGATCCAAAGCATTACCTTCCAGCCAATAGTAGTAAAGCTCAAAATTGACTTCCCTCTTTAAATTCAGACGATTAACTCGAAAACGCTCCTTCCTTCGCTAATCGCCACAAACCAGGAATTAATTTTTTGAGCAGTGCTTAACTAACTTTTCTTACGGACTTTCCTGTCAATTTTTTCCCCAGTTCAACTGAGCTGAAGCGCTATTCAGCAAAGCCAGCTCCTGATTGCAATTAAGAATCTTAACCGAGGCTGAACAGGTTTCAGGCAGGGCTCTATTTACGCCGGGCTGAAATCCCTGACAGCTAAAGCATAAACATATTGCATAGGCAAAAAAAGCCTAGCTGTTTTTTGCCAAAACTTACAATGAGAGTCGCTCCTCTAATACAATGGCTGATCGATGCTTGTACATCGAAACGCTTTTCAGGGCCTTTGGCCCGTCCTGTACCCGCGCTGGTAGCAGGGGCACTACTACTTTTCTGCTCTCATCCTACCTTCGGGCAATGCACCATTGCTTGTCGCAGCAGCCTCAACATAGCTTTGTCAACTACCGGCCAAGCGGAGATCACTCCTGAATTTTTGCTCACTGATCCCGACTGCGATCCAGCCGACTTTTCGGTCGATGTAACGGACGGGTCGGGCAATTCTCTTGGAAATATTCTTAATTGCACCCATATCGGTCAGGCCCTGACGGCCACAGTAACTCACATTGCTTCGGGCAACAATTGCTCTACCACACTGCAGGTGGCAGACAATCTGGCGCCCTGGCTGACTTGTGCTGACACAATCGTCTTTTGCTCTGTATCCACTGACCCACAGCTTCTTGGCTATCCGTCTGTTCAGGACAATTGCACCGCTTTCGACTCAACGAGCCTGAACTATTCGGACAGCTTTATCGATCTTGCCTGTTACTCCACACACAATGGGGATTCAATTACCAGCAAGATTGAAAGAAGCTGGACTGCGGTGGATGAGAGCGGCAACCAGAGTACCTGCCTACAAACCATTTACCTCAAAAGAGCGACTGTCGAGGATGTGGTATTCCCTCTACACCGCGATGGTTTTGTAGAGCCGGCTCTGGATTGCCAGGACGATCCGCTCGACCTCAATCTTACCGGCCGTCCTACGGTGGCGGGTTATCCGTTGGAAGGGGGCGGGCCCTGCGAATTGGTAGCCAGCTATACGGATCAAACGGTGGCAATTTGTGGCCCGGCCAGCTACCGGATTTTGAGGAGGTGGACAGTGATCGATTATTGTTCGGGTGATTTTAAAGACCACATTCAGCTGATAAAGCTGGAAGATACCACAGCTCCCACCTTCTCCTGCCCGGCAGATATTACCGTAGGCGTCGAATATGATGAATGCACCGCAGTCGTCAATTTGCCAACTACCACAGCCACAGATGATTGTTCTAATGTAAGCATTACACCTGGCTGGACGTATGGCTCAGGCTATGGGCCCTTCGTTGATGTGCCTTTGGGTATCCACATAGTTACCTATACTGCTGAAGATGATTGTGGCAATACATCGAACTGCCAAATGACAGTAACGGTCATCGATAATGTATCTCCGGTAGTTATTTGCGATCAGTCCACTCAGATCAGCCTGGCATCCAATGGCTTGTCCACTATTCCTGCAGCTACCTTTGATGATGGCAGTTTTGACAATTGTGGGATCGATTTGATCGAGGTGGGGCGTGATGGCATTCAATACGGGCCCTTTATTGAATTTAACTGTGCCGATGTTGCTCAGTCGCCCGTAATGATCTATCTGCGAGTGATGGATGAGGCGGGCAATTATAATGAGTGTACTGTGGAAGCAACTATCCAGGATAATACCGCCCCGCTGTTGATCTGTCCGGCAGATACCAGCCTTCTGTGTCATCAGGATTATACGGATTTGCAAATAAGTGGCCAGCCAACGCTTATTGAAGCCTGCCAGTTGGACACGCTTTATTATACCGATCAGCTTGATCTGAACAGCTGCCAGGTTGGGGTAGTCTATCGGACCTGGACGGCCATTGATGCACATGCCAATCAGGCCGTATGCACACAAACGATAACTCTCATTGACACTACACCTGTGGAGGTGGTCTTTCCGGAAGATATTGACTTTTATGATTGCGGCGCCAATGCAGATCCGGCAAATACAGGCTTGCCTACCTTTATCAATGATGACTGTGAGTCGATGTACCACAGCTATACCGATCAGCTATTCAATTTTGGGCCACCTGCCTGCTACAAAATTTTCAGAGAATGGGAGGTGATCGACTGGTGTGTGTACGATCCCAATGGCAATGGAGAAGGCCTGTGGACACACACGCAAGTGATCAGTATATTTGATACACTGGCGCCGGTGATTAGCTGCCCGGCTGATGTGATCGTTGGCAATATTGCTACCGATTGCGGAGCGGTGAGCATAATGATCGATCCGGCTACGGCTAGCGATTGTAGCGATGCGCTTACTATCAGCAATGATTCTCCTTATGCCCTAAACAGCGGAGCGGATGCTAGTGGAGTTTATCCTACAGGTACACACATCATCACCTTTACAGCTACGGATGATTGCGGGAATAGCAGCACTTGTACGATGGAATTGCAAGTAGTGGATGCTAAGGCTCCCAGCCCTCAATGTATAGCGGGCGTAGTCATCAATTTGTCAACGGATGGTACCGTTACGATTGACCCGGCCACCATTGACAACGGAAGCGATGACAATTGCACGGCCTCCATTGATCTGCAGCTCGAAGTCAGTCCTGCCACCTTCACCTGCGATGACATCGGAGAGCAGCTAGTCGAACTGATTGTAACGGATGAAGCGGGCAACACGGCTGTTTGCACTGCCGTAGTAACTATTCAGGATAATCAGGGGCATTGCCCTTTTGCCAATTTGAGCGGATCGGTAGTCACCGAAACCGGCCAGCCGGTAAATAAGGTGAGCCTTTTGCTGAGTGGAGCGGCATTGGATACCGTGCGTACTGACGTAAACGGAAGCTATCTTTTCAAAGATGTGCTGCTGGGAGAAGATTATGACATCACACCCAGCAAAGACTCCTTTATTACCAATGGCCTTTCCTCTTTCGATCTGCTGTTGATCAGCCGGCATATATTGGGTATCTCTTCTTTGAGCAGCCCCTACAAGATGATTGCCGCCGATGCCAATAAATCGGGCCATATTACCACCTTTGATATTGTGCTGATCCGAAAACTCATTCTTCATATATCTACCAACTTGCCCGGGAACCAATCCTGGCGATTTGTGGATGCTGACTTCGTTTTTGAAAACCCCGCCAATCCCTTTGCTACTACCTTTCCCGAATCCATCAGCCTGGAAGGCTTGAGCCAGGCAAAGCAGGATCTGAACTTCATTGCTATCAAAGTAGGCGATATCAATGGCAGTGCCAACACACAGGCATTCTCTGAGCAGGGGAGTGGCCGCAGCAAAGGCAGCCCCCTGCTGCTCCAGACTCCGGATAGGGATATGCTGGCTGGCGAAATCTACAATGTGCTCTTTTCTGCCAGCCAGGTAGAACAATTGCGGGGCTTTCAATTTGCCCTGGATATTGATCCGGATTTAATCGCTGTTGAATCTTTTGTAAAAGAAGCCGGACAATTGATGAAAGAGCAAAACTTTGGTCAGGATAAACTGGAGCAAGGTATGCTCACTGCCAGTTGGATAGCCAAAGGCCTTGAGGATGAGGTGAAAGAAGGAGCCGCCTTGTTTAAACTGCGCCTCCGGGCCCGGCAGAACGTGCGACTGTCGGAAGCCATCTCCCTTAGCTCAGGCTATACCCGGGCAGAGGCCTATCGGGAAACTGCCAGGGATGATTTTTCCTTTGTGCCGGTAGAGTTGCAACATCCGGATGTGCCCGTTCAGCAAGCGAAAGAAGGGCTGGCCTTGTACCAAAATTATCCCAATCCGTTCCGTAGTCATACCGTCATTCAGATTGAATCAGCAGATCGGCAAAAGGTGGAGTTTAGCATTTTTGATACGGCCGGCCGCCTGAAATATTCAACTCGGCTGGAGCTGCAAAGAGGCCGGAATGAACTGCGGCTGGAGCAGTCGGCACTACAGCTTTCGGCAGGATGTTATCTGTACCAGGTCATTTCGGATAAAGGCCAAAGGAGTAGCCGGGAGATGGTAACGCAATAGATGAATTTTTATTATTAATATATTTAAATTACCTAAAAGCGGGTATGGCGTTCAAATGGAATTAAGTTTATATTTATAATAAAAAAAGATGTTGCTTAATTCACTCGTCGTACTTTTCATGGTCATGTTGCTTTTGGACTTGAGAGCACATTACAGCAGCCAGCACAAGTAAGCCTTGGAATTGCCTTAGGCCGATCGTCCTACTTGCAGATGGTGCTGTATGCCCTCCTTCCACATTCCAGCCATTCTTTCCGATCTGCCATTGCTGCCTTTTGCTGATATAGGCATGCATGAAAATTGAAAGCCCAAACCTGATTTACACATATCACAAATTTTAAATTAAAAATTACCTTTTTCGGGGTATGTTGTTCCCACCCAATTTGAAGTATATTTGTAATTGTAAGTCGCAATGAAAAAATGCGCGAAAAACCGGAACAATTGAATACAAAAAATCGGCCTTCCTTTTTTCAATAGCTGGCTGGCCGAAGCACTCCCACATCCCTGAAACCCGCCCATTGCCTGGCCTTTTTGCGTGCCAAGCGCATCTTTTAATAGTTCCAGCACAATCAAACCATGCTCTTTTTCTTGTTGAATGAAACGAATCTTGAGAATATACAAACCGATGGTATGCCCGATTCGGTTTTGAAAGAAAATGCTTTGAAATCGGTTTTTGGGATGGCCTCTCTCTTTGCTTAGTAAGAGGGGGGCTTTTTTTTATATACTTTTCTAATGAATATTTTCTGTCCTTTCCGAAGATTTCGCTATCTTTATGTACTGCCAGATGGAAATGAGAAAAAAAACAGAATAAAATTTTCAGAAATTTGGCAGAAAGTGAATTTTGCCTATATTTGCGAGATAAGCTTGTGAAGCCGGAATTTTCTTTTTTTCTTTCTTATTCCTCCGGCTTTTCCATCCCTTAAACCTACCATTTAAACTTTCCCACTAACCGACCTTTGTTCCCTTTGTCGAAAAGGCATAGCATCCTTGTGATGTGCTTTAGTATGAGCTTTTGAGATGTGTACACATTTAAAAAAAAGCTCTGCGCAGCTAAGGTTTTACCGCTTCGGCAAATGACCGATCAAAAGCAATTTTTTTTAAAACGCTATTGATTTCCGTAAACAACGAACTGTCGTTTCATGAGAGTGGTGAACCCTTGTTCCATTACTATCCTTTCGGGTCGGGCATGCTTACATAGCCTTCTCTGCTCCACCCTTCTTTCCATGCAAACTTGTTTCCGGTTTTCGAAGATCAATCAGCTGTTTTTGTGTTTACGGAAATAGCCCTGCCCCACATAGGAGCAGGGGAGCTAAAACTGATTTTAGCTCTTTTAACCATTTGGGAACTAACTCTTTACATATTCTAAAATCTTAAAGATGAAATTAAAACCTTATTTTTTAACACAACAAAATCTTAATCTCATGGAAAGAACGAAGATTAGATCAGTGCTGGGTCGCACCCTGGCGCTGTGCCTGTTCTTGCTTGTAGGATTGTTGTACACCAACCAGGCGCAGGCCCAAAGCGGATCTTTTACTCCCGCAGAGCCTCAGCAGTTGGATGACAAAAGCACCCAGAATTACGTGTTCGTAAGTGACGACGATGCTTTTCAAATCCTTTCAGCAGAAATCAAGCAACTTACCCTGGCCGCCGCTCAGCTCAATGGAGGTAGTGCAGAAGCTACCAACTCGGCTAAGATCGCCTACTATACGGCGATCATGGAAAACTTGGCTAACGGCGACGCGGTTTTACAAGCGGTTATTGATAGTTATAATGTCTTATTGACTACAGTTAGCCACTACAATGTGCCGGTTAATGAAGACGGTATTGTGGATGCAGCACTTACACTGCTAACCGTCTGATCAATACTGGCCAACTTCTTAAACATTCTACTTTAAACTCTAAAGAAAAAATCTCTATCTCATGGAAAAAAAGAGAATTACAAAATTTTTGTTTGCGCTGAGCTTGTGCCTGTTTGCGTGGCAGGGTTATGCGCAGACGTTCAACGGCGCCACGGGCAGTGTGGGTGACAGTGGTCCTGATGCAGGGGCTTGTACTAGCACCTCTGGGCTATTCGGTCCCTTTGGCAATGCAGTGGCCCTGCCGCCGGTAAATGGCAGCACGACCATCGGGACAGGCTATCTGATCGACAATGTGACGATAGATCTGTTTCATACGTTTGATGGTGATTTGGATATTACGTTGATAGCTCCTGATGGAGTTACACGAATAGACCTATCTTCAGATAATGGAGGCGCGGGCGATGACTATATCGTTACGGTATTTCAGGATGGTGCGCCTCCGATTACAGGGGGTACAGCTCCCTTTAATGGTACCTTTTCCCCGGAGCAGCCGCTATCAAGCCTTAGTGGTCAGAATGCCAATGGCAACTGGCAATTGGAGATTTTCGACCAGTTTGGTGGCGATTGTGGCTGGCTGAATGCCTGGTCGATCACCTTTGTAGCGATCGATTGCCAGTTTGTAGGTTTACCTGGCGACATCACGCGCAACAATGATCCTGGCGCCTGTGAGGCGTGTATCATTATCCCTGAGCCGACGGTTTCGGGAGCAGCCTGTGCAGGCGTTCCAGATCCTTCGACTGCGGTGACCTTGGGTCCACAGACGGATAATCTGAACATTTTACCCTTTTCAGGAGGAACGACGCTGGGCGTGACCAACTACACGATGTTTGGAGCTGTGGCGAATGCCGCGAGTCCGGTAACGATCAGTGGAAATTGGGATAGTGACAATAGCTTCTTTACAGAGATGCCAACGTTCACTTTGGAAGGTCTCTTACTGGGGCAGTTGCCCTCAGGCGGAGCCGATTGTCAGCCCAACAACTTTTCGTTCACCATTACGGCAGCGCAGTACAATGCAGCAGCAGCAGATGGTCAGTTGGATTTTGTAGTAGGCGCGGATAATGCTGTGAACAGCTTTTGTGCCCAGGATTTGATCACTACGCAGATAGACTACACTACAGCAACCCTGCCATTTGTCAATGACTACAATGGAACTACGAATGCATCGGATTGCTATCCTGTGGGCACGACTACTGTATGTTATATGACTAATCTTATTACAGGAGGTCAGCTAGTAGAGTGCTTTGATGTGACGGTAGTAGATGCAGAAGGCCCGACCTTTAACAATTGCCTGAGCGACCAGACGATCAGTTTGGATCCGGGCGATTGTGAGTACATTTTCAATTATGTACCGGAAGCGATGGACAACTGTCCGGCGGCGGCGCAGCAATTTCTTTTGGGCCCGGCCTTTACACTTACCGGCCAGCAGATCAACTGCAACATTGGGAATGTATCTACGGGCAATCAGCACTTCCGTACGTGGACAGTACCGGGTACCGACCCGCTGCTTGTACAGAGTGTTGACGTAGTAGTAGGAGCGATAGATCAGGGAGGCGTAATGATTACAGCGAATGTATATGTGAATAGTGGCGGCCCGTTCCCAGGCGGAGCGCTGACGTTGGTAGCCTCGGGCTCTACGCTGTCCACAGATGGCGGAGCGGCTTATGTGCTGAATGTACCTGTAACCCCGACAGCACCTGTTAATCCAGGCGATGAGGTGGTTATAGAGTTCATAGTACCACAAGGAGTATTCTTTTTCTTCCTGTATAGTGGGGGCAACAGCCCGACCTGGCTACAGGCGGCGGCCTGTGGAGCGCCGACTCCGACGGATGTAGCTACCTTTGGTATAGTCAACGGACTACAGGTAGGCGTCAATGCAGCGGCATCGGGTGTACCGGTAGTGCAGACGCTGGGCCCGGATGCTTCGATGGGCGTAGCCTTGCCATTGGGTGAGACGTGCTTTGCGTATGAAGCTACCGATGCAGCAGGTAACGTAAGTACCTGTACATTTTGTTTGACGATAGAGGAGTATCCATTTGCGAGAACACAGCTGGCCTGCAATGACGATGTACAGATTTCACTGGATGAGAACTGTGAGGGCATAGTAGGGGCGGATGATATTTTGGAAGGCGGCCCTTACGGCTGTTACGACACGCGCTATAGGGTGATCATCGATCGCAATGGCGACGGAGTATATGATCCTGCTGAAGGCGATGCGCTGGATGCCAGTGACATAGGCGCCTGCTACGATGTGATGGTTACGGATGTAGAGACTGACAACAGCTGCTGGGGCTCATTCTGTGTAGAGGACAAGCTGGTACCGGACTTGGTATGTGAGGATTTGACGTTGCTCTGCTCAGCGGATCTGACGCCGGGTCAGCCGATAGACGGGACGTACAGCGATGTATTGAACAGTGGGTTTAGCTGGGGAAGTGTAGGAGGCAACGATGAGGTATTCTCTGTAGGCGGTGTACCATCAAGTGCTACGGTTACGGATGTAAACGTAAGTGTTGACATCACGCACACCTGGGTAGGCGATTTGGTAATTGACGTGACGAGCCCGAGTGGAACGAATGTAGTGATACTTCAAAACCAGTGTATTTTCAATGACGATGTAGATGCTACCTTTGATGATGAGGCTCCAGGCCCGATAGTATGTGGCAACTTGCCTGCGATCAGTGGTATTGTTCTTCCACAAAATGCCTTGAGTGCGTTTGATGGAGAGCCTGTGAATGGCGACTGGACAGTAACGATAGGAGACGGCGTATTCGGCGACGGCGGCACGATCAACGAGGTGAGACTGGACATTGAGTGGGCGGGCACCTATGAGTTCCCCGTACCGACCCCACCAGCCGTAGTGGTTGACAATGGCGATGGTACTTACACAGTAAGTGGCTTTGATGCCTGTGGCGATGCGCTTTTAGAATATACAGATAACAGGATAGATCGCCAGTGTGCTGATGGCACATTGCTGAGAACGTGGAAGATCACGGATGGCTCTGGCAATATGAAAACTTGCCTGCAAACCATCACATTGACTCGTGCTACTTTAGACGACATCGTGCCACCACCAGATTACAATGGTATCGATCAGCCCACGCTGAAATGCGATAACCGCTGTGGAGCGGAGAAAGAAGTCAATGACAACGCTGTTTGTGGTCCTGACAATATTTATTGGAATGTACTTCCATCTACGCACCCCTATGCTGGTCACCCATCACCCTATGTTGGCAGGACCTGGCCATGTGGTGTAGTGAAGTGTTTTGGTACAGGTGTACCTGGAGGCGCCAACTGTGGCGACATTCAGTCAACTTTTGAAGATACCCGTATCAACATCTGTACTACAGGTGGCAGTGATGGTTGCTACAAGATTTTGCGTAAGTGGACCATCCTCGACTGGTGTACAGGTGAAGTGGAATTCCACAATCAAACCATCAAAGTGGAAGATGACATGGGTCCGGAGATCAATGACCTCGAAGATCTCACGATTAGTTCGGATGTATGGCGCTGTGGTGCCGACTGGATCGCTACCGAAGCCTGGTTGGACGACAACTGCCCGACTTCTTACATCGATCCGGTATCCGGTGAAGTGATTCCGTTGAACAATGGCCCACTCACTTATACCATTACTTCTACGGGTGGTGATGTGGAGTTCGTCAATGGCCGCTGGGTGATCCGTAATCTGGTACCAGGTTGCTACGATGTGACTTATACAGCTACAGATTGCTGTGGCAATGTGACGGAAGAGACCATCGAACTCTGTGTAGTTGATGATGTGCCTCCGGTTGCAATCTGCGATCAGCACACGGTAGTATCTATTACCAGAACTGGAAATATCGATGATGACAACTTGGGTATCTCCAAGATTTTTGCCCATACATTTGATGATGGCTCATTCGACAACTGCTCTGACCAGGTGTGGTTCAAGGCGGTACGTATGAATGAGTACGATTCTGATGGAGATGGCAAAACCCCAGAGACCGTACCACAAGGTGACTGGGAAGCTATCGATTGTGATGGTGTAAATGGTGATGACGACCTGCGTCGCTCTCCACCATGGCATCCTAACTACAACCGTATCCAGGCTTACTTCGATGACTATGTGAAGTTCTGCTGTAATGATATTCCCGATGGTCCGATCATGGTTGTATTTGCTGTATTTGATGTAGATCCTGAGCCATATACATTTGGTAAGCAGTTCCCGAATCTGGTACCTGCAAACGAAGATCCGGACGACTACAATGGCGTACTTCCTGAAGCTATGGAGCCAGGTGGGCCGCTGTACAGCCACTTCAGCCTCTGTATGGTAGAAGTTACCGTACAGGATAAGTTGCCACCGGTAGTAGTAGCTCCTCCGAGCCTGACGGTTACTTGTGATTTCTGGTTCCCATTCGATCCGGACAACCCAAGCGACTACACAGATGCACTGGATGAAGTATTTGGTAAAGTGATAGAAGGTAGCGCCGATCCTCTCGACAGAGACTCTATCGTTACCCGCGATCGCGTATGCCCAGCCCACCCACGTTTTGCTGAGTTTGCTCCACCAAGTATCTTTGACGATCCTTGCTACGACGATCAGTATGACATTTTCTGGGGCTATGACGGCTATGTGATCGACAACTGTAATATCGATCTTGAACAAACGATCATACCTGCGCTGCACTGCGGAAGAGGAGATATCATCCGTCGCTGGAGAGCAGCTGATGATGCCGGCAACTGGAGCAACATAGCTACTCAGGTGGTTACCATCATCGATTGTAAGGAGTGGTGGGTACCGAAGGCATGCTGGAGATTTACTCCAAAGGATGTTGGAGACTGTGATCTGGTTTCCTTGACCCGTGCTCAAGCCGGGGTGTGCAACAATATACTGGATACTGACAGAATGCCTCCAATTGGTGCGGCGTTGTTCTATCTGCGCAAACTAATCGAATGGCCATGCGACATTGAGTTGAATCGCTGTCAGGGCCCGATCGACGAAGTATTCAAGCCAGAGAACCTGGATGTATTCTTCGATCAGGATCGTCGCCCACGCCTTGATGACGACAACTGTAATTTGCTCGCTTCTACCTATGTAGATCGTCCGTTTGTATTCGTTGACAGCTCCTGTATCAAGATCTTCCGTGACTGGACCGTGATTGACTGGTGCTTGTACGAAGACTTTGTAAACGGAGTTTACTTTGGCGAATGGGAGTGGCACTGGACACAGGTGATCAAGCTGCTGAACAATGTTGGACCAACCTTCGACAACTGTTCACAAACTATTTGTGGCTATGGCAACCCAGGCAACCCCAATGCACCACAGTGTGTGGGTGAAGTAACGATTGATCCGGGTATCTCGGATGACTGTACGAAGCTTGAAGAGCTGCGTATCGACTGGAAACTTGACCTGGACAACGATGGCAATTACGATGCCTTTGGTTACTCGGATACCTACGGAAACATTTATCCGTTCCCGAATCCGGATGGTCTTCCTGTAACTCGTTTTGCAGCAGAAGACTATGCGATCAGCGGCTTCTACCCGGTAGGTACCCACCGTATCCTGTGGGCTGCAGAAGATGGCTGTGGCAATCTCAATATCTGTGAGTACATCCTGACTATTGAAGATTGCAAGCCACCAACGGCTTACTGTTTGCCAGGTGTATCGACTATCCCGATGCCAATAGCAGCAGGAGGATATATCGACATCTGGGCCAGTGACTTCGATCTGGACAGCTACGATAACTGTACTGCTCAGGAAGACCTGATCTTCTCCTTCTCTGATAACATCAACGACCGCTCCATCCGTCGTACGTGTGATGATGTGACCGGCTTGCCGGAATCACTGACCATCTATGTATGGGATGAAGCAGGCAACTACTCTACTTGTGAAGTAGGCTTGTTGCTCAATGATTGCGATGACCAGACTCAGTACAACATCTCTGGTAATATCACCAATGAGGATGGCGAGGATGTTGAGCAGGTAGAAGTACATCTGGAAGGATCCATGACAGATATGGAAATGACAGGAACCAGTGGTCAGTTTGGCTTTGAATTCCTGCCAGAACTTCAAAACTATACTGTACGTCCTGAGAAGGACATCAATCCGTTGAATGGCGTATCTACTTTCGACCTTGTACTTATCAGCAAGCACATCCTTGGTGTGGACGACCTTGATTCGCCCTACAAGATGATTGCTGCCGATATCAACAACAGTGGTACGATCACCACTTTCGATATTGTAGAGCTACGCAAGTTGATCCTGTTCATCAACACGGACTTCCCGAACAACACGAGCTGGCGTTTTGTGGATGCACACTTTGTATTCCCCAACCCTGCGAATCCGTTCGAGACGACCTTCCCGGAAGTAATGAACGTGAACAGCCTGACCTCTGACATCAACGATGCGAACTTCGTAGCTGTGAAAGTTGGAGATGTAAACGGTAGTGCGCGCCCCAACAACCTCATCGGTAGTGATGGCCGCAACGCTGTAAGCGATCTGGTATTCCGTGTGGATGACAAGCAATTGACAGCCGGTACAGAATACACTGTTGACTTCAAGGCTGCTGACTTTGCCGCTGCCGGTTATCAGTTTACATTGAACTTCGATAAGAGTGCAGCAGCATTCGCAGGAGTTGAAGCAGGTGAATTGACCAATCTGACGAAGGCCAACTTCGGATTGAGCTTGCTGGACAAAGGTGTAATCACCACCAGCTGGGCCAATAGCAGTACCGTAGAATTGGATGACGATGCAGTTGTATTCTCAGTGACCTTGCGTGCCAAGCGCGATGTACTGCTGAGTGAAGTACTGAGTGTAAGCTCAGACTACACAGCTGCAGAAGCATACAATGCTGAACTTGACCTGATGAATGTTGAGCTTGAGTTCAACACCACCGGCGCTGTATCTGCCGACGAGTTTGCTCTGATGCAGAACCAGCCAAATCCATTCAGGGATGAAACCACGATCGGATTTGTATTGCCACAGGCAAGCACAGCTACACTGACCGTTTACGATGTATCAGGAAGAGTACTGAAAGTTTACAAACGCGAATGCGCTAAAGGATACAACGAAGTGAGTATCAACCGCAGCGAGTTGGCAGGCGTAGGCGTACTGTACTACACTTTGCAGAGTGACGACAACAGTGCTACCAAGAAGATGATTATTATTGAATAATAGTCAAAATAATTAGCGCAAGAACCGGTTTAAGAATGCTTTAAAATCGGTTTTTGGGATGGCCTCTCTCCGAGTAAGATTGGAGGGGGGCTTTTTTTTTGAACCATGCTTTGGCATAGAGAAAGCAACGAAAGGCAATGTCACAGTGGTTGTAAAAAAAGGAGGAAATATTAGCTCAAAAGCCCAACATTTGTAGCTGCTGACGTACACATATATAGCATACAGATGACATAAATTTCTCTTTATACGGTTTTATTTAGGACAGCCCTTCTTCCGACTAAGTGGAGAAGGGCTTATTGTTTATAAAAATGTATATGTACAAAATACCATATATCGGGTACGATAAGTATGCTCGCATGCCGTATATTTGTAATATCAGTCAGCCATTATAGCTCAGGCGTCTGATGAGTGATAGCGAATCCCCATCGCCTGTGCTATATACCGCGAAAGGATTGAGCGTGATTTATCACTTTCGATCCGTCAGCGGTATAATTACCAATCTCTAAAAAACTGATCCATTGGCTCTTCGGAGTGAATCCGGCTGAACTAGAAATCCACTACTTCACTGTTTACTATTCGAGCTGGATTCAAGATCCTTTTTACTTGTCTAAACTTAAAACACAAAAGTATTGAAACTATACAGGCTTGCTAAATTAAAGTAATCTTGAAAAACTTAATTTGCAAGCGGTATGAATGCCTGACGGCAGTCAGGTGCCAATGCTGAATTTATTGAATTTTGAAATCATCAATAAATTTACCATCGCGTATATCATCGGCAAATTGGCCGATTTGATAATAATATAAGGTGTGATTGAACTACACTAAAAGTTTTTTTTAAAACGGTTTTGGGATGATCCCTCTCCATTATTGTAAAGATAAACGGAGAGGGACTTTTTTTTGTACCCGCTGGCTAGAAAGCCTATCTTTGCGGCATGGCGAGAATAATGGGTATTGATTATGGCAGCAAGCGCATTGGTTTGGCAGTGACAGACCCACTGCAGATTATCGTCAATGGCCTGGATACAGTGCCGAAGGAAAAGATTTTTGACTACCTCTCCACCTATTTGGAGTCGGAACAAGTGGAGAAGATAGTAGTGGGTGAGCCTCTGCATTTGGATGGCCGGCCCGCTAAAATTGCAGGAGAGGTGAATAAATTTATTAGCCAAATTCAAAAACAATTTCCCAACATTCCGGTTGTCACTCATGATGAGCGTTTTACTTCAAAAAGTGCGAAAGAAATATTGTTGAAGAGTGGTGCCCGAAAAAAGAAACGCCGTGATAAAGCACTGGTTGACAAGTTGAGTGCCGTGCTTATTTTGCAGGACTATTTGCAGCATTATACACAAAACCCTTTATGATTTTACCCATCTATGCATTCGGCCAGCCGGTTTTGAAAAAGAAGGGCGCCGTGATCGATCCTTCCTATGAAGAGCTGGAGCAGTTGATTGAGAATATGTGGGAAACCATGTATAACGCCGGAGGAGTGGGCCTGGCCGCACCTCAGGTCGGCCGACCGATTCGTTTGTTTTTGGTGGATACTGCGCAGCTGGATGAGGAGCAGCAGCAGGACAGCCCAAATAAAGGACAGGGAATCAAGCAGGTGTTTATCAATGCCGAAAAATTGGAAGAAGGAGGCACCCCCTGGGATTATGAAGAAGGCTGCCTGAGCATTCCCAACATCCGGGGGGATGTAGAGCGCCCCGCTCAAATCCGCCTGCGCTATCAAGACGAAGGATTTGCCACCCATGAACGAACCTTCAATGGTATGAATGCAAGGGTCATTCAACATGAATACGACCATACTGAAGGCAGGCTATTCACCGAATTGCTGCAGCCAATCAGAAAGCGCCTGATCAAAAGGAAGCTGGAAAATATAAAGAAGGGGAGAGTGGATGCCAAATACAAGATGAAATTTGTAAAATTTGTAAAATAAGGACAAAAGATACTCCTTACTTTCTACCAAAATCAGCAGGAATCTCTCCCCACTGTGCCGTGTTCCATTTCAATATCGGATTGCTGTACTCATTGTCAGCCAACCAATTCAGGGCCCTGCGAATAAGTTTAAAGAGCTTTTCATTATGGCGGCTCTTTTTCAAATTGGTTTTCACCTGTTTGCGGCGCACCCAACTCATAGCGGTCCGGCTGTCGGAGTAAATGGGCATACTGGAATGGCCGATTTGTTTGAGATAGGCCAAGGCATGTACCAAAGCCAGAAATTCGCCCACATTATTAGTGCCTTGCCGAAAAGGGCCAATTCGAAAAATTTCGTCTCCGTTTTTTGTGTTGACGCCCCGATATTCCATATCTCCCGGATTGCCGCTGCAGGCTGCATCTACCGAAAGGCTGTCCCATATCACCTCCTTGAGCTCGCTGGCCGTTTTCTTTTTAGCAGCGCCCTTTCGTTCGACATAGTCATCGGGGCTGTCGCGAAAGGCTGCTTCGGCCTCCTCCCTGCTTTTGAATGCCTTATAGCGTGCACCCGGATAGCCCTTGATCTGGAGCTGACATTCGGTCCAAGAGTCATAAATGCCGGGCTGCTGTCCCTGCCATACTACGTAGAATTTTTGTTTTGCCATTTTGTAAAGGATATACCAATAAATTCACTATCGCCGATAAATTGCTTGCGGAAGATATTGATTTTTTGACAAAGCCCATCCCACTCAGACAGTCAAATGCTGAATTCACCTATTGAAAAAGGGTATTGACTCATTGGCGTGTACATTTCAATAAAGGAACGCATCTTATATATATAGACCGCCTGTACAGAAGCCGGGCAAATTGAAATTATGTAGCTACTTTTGCATGCATCAAAATAGCACCTTATGTTGATCGATACCCATGCGCATTTGTATTTGCAGCAATTTAAAGAAGATCGCGATGAGATGATCCAGCGGGCTCGGGATGCCGGTATTGGAAGAATGTATCTGCCCAATATTGACCGGGACTCCATTGAAGAGATGCTGCAACTGGAAAGCCGACAGCCTGGGGTTTGTTTTGCTATGATGGGGCTGCATCCCTGCTCGGTGAAGGCTGATTTTGAGGAGCAATTGAGCCTGATAAAAGAATGGCTGACCCGGCGGCCCTTTGTGGCGATTGGTGAAATCGGGCTGGATTTGTATTGGGACAAAACATTTTTTTCGGCTCAAAAGGAGGCATTCCGGCGGCAAATTGACTGGGCCATAGAGCTGGACCGGCCCATTGTCATCCACAGTCGCGATTCCACTGCAGAGGTGATTCACATTTTGAAAGAGAAGAAACATCCAAAGCTGCGGGGCATTTTTCATTGCTTTGGCGGGTCGGTAGAAGAGGCTGAAAGTATTGTGGGGCTTGGTTTTTTGCTCGGTATTGGTGGGGTGTTGACCTTCAAAAAAACTGGTTTGGATAAAACGATGGAGGTAGTGGCATTGAAGCATCTTGTGCTGGAAACCGATGCGCCCTATCTGGCGCCGGTGCCTTATCGGGGCAAGCGCAATGAAAGCGCGTATGTACGTTTGATTGCCCAAAAACTGGCAAGTATAAAAGGATTGTCCGTAGAAGAAGTGGAGCAAATTACCACAGCGAATGCCCTTCAATTATTTGGTGAATGAAGGATGCCATATACCAAATCGGCTCGCCAAAAGGGGCAGGAAGAATTAGGATAGCTTATGAGATGGGAAATTGGCTGGCCGTATTTGCAAATCGGTGATGTAACGGATTGACATAATTAATTTCATGTTTAATGAAAAAATTTTGAAATGTAACTTTTATTTGCAATTTTTGTGACTAGCCAAATTTTTAGAGAGGTATATTTTAGGTGCTGATACAAAATTTGGCAGGGAGAAAATCCCGATTTTGAGGAGAGGTGCTCGAGTGGCTTAAGAGGCACGCCTGGAAAGCGTGTATACCCCAAAAGGGTATCGAGGGTTCGAATCCCTCTCTCTCCGCAGCAAGAGTGAGATGACAAGTACATCCCGAAGACGGAGCAAATAAATATCGGGAAATCCCATTCTTAATATAAGGTTGAGCAAACAAAATTTATTCGAACAGACATATTTCTAATTAGTATCCTTTTCATAAGCAATTTACTTCATCAAAAACATTCGTAAAACCTTTTTTATCATGCGAAAATTAATAGCATTTCTGCTTGTACTCGTAGTCGGCATGTATTCAGGTGCCTTTGAACTGTTGGCTCAAGATCCTGTCGTTACCAAATCAGGTTTCCAGGTCCTCAAGGAAAAATTCATTGAAGGAGACTGGCGCTTTATGAGCCTGGTATTGATATGCTTAATCCTTGGCCTGGCTTTTTGTATCGAGCGTATCATCACTCTAAATATTGCCACCACTAATACGGACAAATTGCTGTCTTCCATTGATGAACACCTCAAAACAGGTGATGTGAACGGCGCTATGGAAGTTTGCCGCTCTACTGCCGGCCCCACTGCCAGCGTGCTGTATGAAGGCTTGAAACAGGCTGACAAAGGCCCCGAAGCAGTTGAGAAAGCTATTGTCTCCTATGGGGGTGTACAAATGGGCCTGCTGGAAAAAGGTCTCGTTTGGATTTCGCTCTTTATTGCCATCGCACCAATGCTCGGTTTCATGGGTACGGTAATTGGTATGATCCAGGCCTTCGACCGCATCCAGGCGGTGGGTGACCTCTCGCCTTCGGTAGTGGCAGGTGGTATCAAAGTAGCCCTTCTGACAACGGTATTTGGTTTGATTGTAGCGATCATTTTGCAGATATTCTACAATTACATTGTTTCCAAAATCGACAGTATTGTCAATAAAATGGAGGATGCTTCCATCGCCTTGGTGGATATTATGGCAAACAACAATGTATTCAGAAGATAAAAAGCAAAACCACTATGTATAAATTTCTAACAAAAAACGGGCAAATGGTGGCCTTCGGCCTGGGGGTAGTCATTACTATACTCTTTCTGGCAATGGTACTGTCTGGTGTGGAGGCATTTAATGCCATGCCCGATGATGCTAAAGGCACCACTTCCATATTCAATTTGGGGCTCTTTGCAGCCATTGGCCTGGTGATACTGGGCTTCCTGGCCATGCTCATCTTTGGCGTGCTGCACGTTGTAAGTGACCTCAAAGGCTCTGTGAAAGGGCTTATCGGGCTGGCCGCTATGGTTGTAATATTTTTAGTAGCTCGTACTATTGGCTCCGACGATAGCGCGATCTCTCAGGCTATTAACGATTTTAATATCACACCAGGGCAAAGCTCTATCATTAGCGGAGCCATCGTTACGGCTTTGGTAATGGCTGCCCTGGCAGCTGCCGCCTTTGTGTTGTCCGAAATTCGTAACTTCTTCAAATAAAAACTATGGCAAGGAAAAGTGCAAAAGATCGACTTTCCAATGAGATCAATGCCGGCTCCATGGCCGATATTGCTTTCCTTTTGTTGATATTCTTCCTGGTTACCACCACGATCGTTGAAGACAAAGGAATCACCGTCAAGTTGCCACCCTGGTCAGAAGAAGAGGTAGATCCTACCAGACTGAAGACACGAAATGTATTTTCAGTATTGGTAAATGCTCAAAACCAGCTGCTTGTTCGCGGAGAACTGGCCAAAATCCGCGATTTGCGTGAACGAGCCAAAGAGTTTATCGTCAACCCGCAGCGGAGAGAGGACCTGGCCGAAAAGCCTACCAAAGCCATCATATCGCTCAAAAATGACCGAGGGACTAACTACAAGACCTATCTGGAGGTGTACAATGAGCTGAAGGGTGCCTACAATGAGCTTTGGACGGAGGAAGTGCAACGCAAATATCCGGAGTACAAAAAATATAGCGATAACCTGCCGATTGCTATTCGCCGGGAGATCAAAGCTAAAATTCCCTTTGTGCTGTCCGAAGCCGAGCCAACAGCATTTGGAGAAGAAGATTAAAAAACCATAGCGGTAACTGCTCTTGCCGAAGTTGCCCAAATTTGAAATCAAACTATGTCTAAATTTCAAAAGAAAAGAGGAAAATCTTCACCAGCGATATCTACAGCTTCGCTGCCGGATATCATTTTCATGCTGCTGTTCTTTTTTATGGTAGTGACCGTATTGAGGGATGCCGAATTGAAAGTAAGTGTAAAAACGCCGAACGCTACGGAACTTACCAAGCTACAGGAAAAATCGCTGGTCAATTATCTCTACGTGGGGAAGCCTGTAAAAAAATACCAGGAAACCTACGGCACCTCTCCCCGCTTACAGCTGGGCGATAAATTTGCCACCATTGCAGACATCCCGCTGTTTTTGGAACAGCACAAAATCAAAGTGCCGGAAGCAAAGCGGCCCCGGATAACTTCCTCGCTCCGCGTGGACGGAGAGGTGACGATGGGGATTGTGCAAGATGTGAAAACCCAGCTCCGCAAATCGGGCCAGCTCAAAGTAAATTACTCGGCCAAACCACGTTCGGAAGCTTTGAAAAATTGATCCAAATAAGTCGAATTGGCCTGCAAACACAAAAGCCCCAACCCATACGGACCGGGGCCTTTGTGTTTTTTGAACCCTGCTCACCGAAGCCGATCCATTGAACTGACCAGCCTATTGTCTTTGATAATATAGCGCTGCGCCAATAGGGCAAATATCAAAAACAGAATGGGCATATATAACCCAAATCCATCTTCAATCGCTACATGGTCCGGAATTTTATCACTGTCATTGTAATACAGCACAATGGCTAAAACCAGGCCGATGAGGTTGGCAATAATAGCAAAACGGCCCAGAAGTAGCTGGTTTTTTCGGTTTTTGAATAAAAAAATGCTGATTAATGTCAAAACTCCGGCACCTAGAAATAGTACCAATAAGCCTACATTGTCCTGAAGGTCGTAAAAGCCGTCGGAAAAGTTGACCGAAGCAGCTACCTGCTGGCTGGTCGTAGCGAATGGCAAGGCAAATAAGGCAAAAGCAGCGGCGGCGGCCAAAAACAGAAAGATGGTTTGTACCCTTTGTAACATGCGTTGTGAAATTTGAATGAATTGAATCCGTAAATATACTCATCTTTCGCTTTTCAAAAAGAGCTGGCTCCTAGCGATACCGCGTTTTGCCAAGTCTTGTGCTTACACACAAAACTTGGCGGCTTGAAGTATAAAAAGAGCAAAGGTATATGCGATGGTGAATTTATTGATGATTTTAAAAAATTCAATAAATTTAGCAAGCGTGTATAGCGCTCCCGAACCGCAAGCGGTATAACGAAAGAACCATTTTTATACAACCTGCTTTTCTGGAGTACCTCCGGCGTTCTACCAAAATTCACTAATTTTGACGGCTATGCAACAGTCTGCCAAATCACCTGAGCCTGCCTCTTTCAGCTACTGGGAGCGCACTGCCTTTTTGCATCAGGCAGATGTGGCGATCATCGGCAGTGGCATAGTCGGACTAACGGCAGCCATCCATCTCAAAGAGGAGTTGCCGGCCTTGAATGTGCTGCTGGTCGAAAGGGGGGTGCTGCCTGCCGGGGCAAGTACGCGCAACGCCGGATTTGCCTGCATCGGAAGTATGACGGAGCTGATAGAAGATATGAAAAGTGTATCGCAGCAGCAAGTGTTTGAGTTGGTCGCCCGGCGCTGGAAGGGCCTGTGCCGACTCAGGGAGTTGCTGGGCGCAGAGCAGATCAAATACAATCCCTGCGGCAATTACGAGCTATTTCGGGCCAATGATGAAGAGATCTTTACATCCTGTTGTGAGCAAATGAATGACTTCAATGGCTTGCTCAAATCCATAACCGGCCTGGAAAACTGCTTCAGTGTACAAGATAAAGCAATTGCCGATTTTGGCTTTGGCCAAACAGAGCACCTTATCCTCAACCGGGCGGAGGGACAATTGCATGCAGGCAAAATGATGGCCGCTCTGCTGCTCCTGGCCCAGCAAAAGGGCGTACGCATTCTTAATGCAACGGAGATCGAGCAAATGGAGGAAAAGGAAAAAAAGGTATTGCTACACTGTGGTCAAGGCTACACACTTAGTGCAGCCAAAGTACTGGTAGCTACAAACGGTTTTGCCAGACAACTCCTGCCCGAACTGCCCCTTCAACCTGCCCGCAATCAGGTGATGATTACCCGACCGCTTCTCCACCTGAAGGCAAAAGCATGCTTTCACTATGATAGAGGATTCATTTACTTTCGCAACATCGGTGACCGGCTGCTGCTGGGGGGTGCCCGAAATATAGATCCCCTCACAGAGGCTACCACTGAGCTGGGTACTACACTTCCTATACGATCAGCACTTATCAGCTTTGCAAAGGAAGTTATTCTGCCGAAGCAAGCACTCCCCGTCGATTATTGGTGGAGTGGCATTTTGGGTGTTGGCCAACAGAAAAAACCGATCATTGGAAGGTATTCAGAGCGCATCTATACGGCGGTGCGAATGGGAGGCATGGGCGTAGCTATTGGCTCATTGGTAGGGCAGGAGGGGGCTGCAGCGGTATTGGCCGAGCCTCCGGTAGGCGAAACACAATATGTGGAGTAAAAACGATACAACTTAGAGGCTCTCTGTTCGTTGGTTAGAATGTGTCGGCGGTTTAAATGGCCGCCTGTTTAAACTTTTTGGTGGGTTCCAACTACCAGTTTAATGATTGATTGTGAATAAACTCATTTGTCTGATTTTGCTGATTAGCATTGGCCTGCCCGCCTCGGCCCAGCAGCTGGGCCAGGATACTTCGCGCCAGCAAGATGATAAGATTATTGTGGATCATGCTGATATAGGCGAGTATATTCAGGAAAATGACCGGGAAATCCAACGGCTGCTCAAAGTGGATCAGCAGGTAGAGCTTCGGCAAGGCCAAACCTTTATGTATTGCGATACGGCGGTGCTGGAAGCCAACCATGTGGTGGCGCGCGGCAATATTTTGATACAGCAGGGCGATACACTAAGCTTATATGCCGACTCGCTGATCTACCAGGGCAATACTCAAATTGCAGACCTCTTTGGGGAAGTGGTATTGGTCAACAAGACGCAAAAGCTGTTTACCAATTTGCTCAAGTACAACCTCAACACTAAGGTCGCTACGTACCGAACAGGCGCTTTGCTTACCAATGATACGACTCACCTCACCAGCAAAGTGGGCTATTATTACGTCAACACCAATGAGGCTTATTTTAAAGACAGTGTAATTGTACAGGATCCACAATTTATTCTTCGCTCGGATACCTTGAAATACAATACTGATGAGCGCATCGCATATTTTCTGGGGCCTACCCTGATTGAGCAGGAGGAGACCAGGATATTTTGTACGGGTGGATTTTATGATACGCGTAGCAAACTGGCCGAATTTACCGGCGATCCTCAGTATGAAAAGGCGAGCCAGCGTGCTACTGCCAATGTGATCCGGTATGATGGCAATTTGAAAGAGGTGACACTGGCTGGAGACGCTGTATTTCGCGATTCCTCTACGCTGGCTGTTGCGGATGTGATTCGTTATGAAGAAGAAACCGAAGTGACTTGGCTGGAAGGCAATGCGCATTTTGAAGACGACAAGCAGGTGATTGATTCTCAGCGTATCCGCTACGATTCCAAAAACGAAGCCTTCAATACCAGTGGCAGAGCAAGGATCAGCGATCCGCCGCAAATCCTGGAAGCAGACAATATTGAGTATGTCGGCCAACTGGGCGTGGCTACCGGGCAGGTGATTTGGCAGGATACAGCAGAGCAAATTACCATTGCATGTGAGCGGGCCGATTACAACAAAGAAACCGATTTTCTGCTGGCCACAGGGGCCCGCCCATTGCTCACCACACTGATCGACAGGGATACCATGCGCATGCGTTCGGATACACTCATCAGTATGCAGGAAATGCCTGAAGACTCGATCCGTACATTGATTGCCTTTCGGGATGTGCGCATTCTGAAAAGCAATTTGCAGGCCGTTTGCGACTCGCTCAGCTACAGCTATCGCGATTCGCTGTTTCGCTTCTACTACGATCCTGTGATCTGGTCGGATACGTCGCAGTTTTCGGCAGATACTGTGCGTATGCAGTTGGCCAACGATCAGATCGACCGGATATATTTGTATAAAAAGAGCCTCATTGTCAATACCACTGACGAAGTATTATTCAATCAGATCAAAGGCCGCGACATGATTGCTTATTTCGATTCGAGTGAGCTGCGCCGGATGTTGGTAGAGGGCAATGCCGAGTCGATCTATTATGCACAGGATGAAAGCAATGCGTACATTGGCGTCAACAAGACGGTGTGCAGTAAGATGATGCTTCATTTTGGCAACAACAAGGTCGAAGACATCTACTTTTATGCCCAACCGCAGGGCAGCTTCCTACCGATCGGGCGGGCAAAGCAGGAGGAGCTAAAGCTGGAGGGCTTTCGCTGGGAAGTGGAGCGCCGACCATTGCAGCTGGATGATCTGTGAAACTGACAGACAAATTTTGTTATGATTCCTTATTTTTGCGCTGCATGATGAAAAGAAGTTTGTACATATGCTTTTTCCTTTTGGCCTACTTGGCACAGCCTGCTATCGGCCAGCCGACTGCCCTCTTTGAGCAGGCTAATAAAGCCTTCGAACAAAAGCAATACTCCCAAGCCCTTGAGTTGTACCAACAAATACTGGCGGAGGGGGTCCATTCTGCCGAGCTCTATTTCAATCTCGGCAATACGTACTATCAACAGCAACAGCTTGGCCCCGCTATTTTGAACTACGAACGGGCTCTCCGCCTGGCTCCACACCATGATGACGTACTCCACAACCTGGCAATAGCCCGCCAACAGCTCCAAGACGAAATTGTGCCGCTGCCGCCCTTTTTTTTGGCTCAGTGGTGGAGCAGCATTCGCCGTATGGGCAGCTCCGCATTTTGGAGCACGGTGTGTATATTGTTTTGCTGGCTGATGGCAGCTGGCTTGCTGATTTGGCTCTTTGGAAGCACTAGAATGCAGCGAAAGCGTGGCTTTTTGTGCGGAATGGTATTAATATTGCTTAGTATTTTTACAGCTTTGCTAGCCTACTCCCAGGCCCGGTTCGAGCGCCAAAGCAAGCAGGCTATTATTCTCTCAGAAGAAGTGGTGATGCGCAATGCCCCCGACCAAGACAGCAAGTTACTTTTGCAGCTCCATGAAGGCACACGGGTACATATAATGGATCAAATTGGCGGGTGGTACAAAGTGCAGCTGGAAAACGGAGAGAAAGGATGGCTGCCACAGCAATCAGTCGAGCAGATTTAAATTTCACATTCACCTCTTTTAGCGTTTAAGGAACTTTCAAAAAATTAATCCGACGTTTTTGAAATAGGCGATAGCTGACCGATCAAAGGCTAGAGAGTGGCCCTAATTCAAAAAATGAAAAGAGGATTATACGGCAGGCGGTTCGAGCGTGATAAATCACCCTCAATCCTTTTGCGGTATATAGCACAGGCGATTGGGATTCGCTATCACTCATCAGACGCCTGAGCTATAATTTTTTGAATAAGAGCGTGTTTGAAGCCAGAGTTCCAAAGCTCTGTGCTCCTCCGGAGGAGGTATGAGATTCCTTCAACTAAAAATTCTGCTTGATGAATACAACAGCTACACTATTTTTTCCTCAGATTCTTGATTTACTCAACAAGCATTGCACATACGTCATTTTGGGTCGGCGAGTGGCCAGGGCCGGAAGTGAAGAGGCAGGCATACTACATATCGAACTGTTGATGGAAAAGCGGTTTTTGGGATTGATCAGCGAATATCTTAGCAAAATGGAAGCAGTAGAGAGTGTACGCAGCAATTCCAGATACGAAGTATGCAGGCTGCTGGTAGAGCTTAAAGAAGGAGCTAGTATCCAGCTTACGATCATACACAAATTTGTATTCCACGGGCTTCATTACTTCGATGAAAAAGCCTTGCTGGCCAGTCGCATCGAGGCATTTGACGGGGCGCAGGTACCCTGTATTGAGCATCAGTTTGAATACGCCGTTTTGCAAAATTTTCTGGAACATCGGGGTGTACAGGACTGGCAATACCGCTATTTCAAAAGCTTCCATATCCTGCTCATTGAGGATTTGCTGGATGCCTTCAATGCCAAGTACCATACCTTGTTTAGCGATTTATCAGACCTTATCAACTGCAGCGAAGCCAATCGGAAGCAAATTTTGAAATACATCCGCAAGCTTTCCGGGAATGATTTCTTACACAGTATTCACCTGCACTGGCACAATTTCCTGGGAGCAGTCCGGCTGGGCTAATAAAAACAGCCCTATCCAGGACGGATAGGGCTGACAACAAAAATATAAAGCTATGAAAACTAAAACTTTTTTATTCTTCCTCTTGTGCGGCACTTACCACCTTGCCACCGTCTAATTCGTCCTGCCACTTTTTGAGCTCGTCCCATTTACCGGCGGCAGCCATTTCGGCTTGCTGTGGCCAGGTGGTGGGATCGTGCGTAGCGTAGCGGTTGCCTGCATCAGCCAAAATGGCTTTGAGCCTATCCACTTTAGCTGCAGCAAGGGCGGCAAAAGTCTTGATATCGGCCTCTTTGAGCAGTTGCTCAATCTTGGGGCCGATCCCTTCGATTTTTTTAAGGTCATCAGCCGGACTATCTGCTTTGGCTTTGGCCGGTGGAGCAGCTGCTTTGACAGGTTTAGGCTTTGCTGCTTTTTTCGGCATGGTAGCCACTCGTTCTTCCACTTGCTCAAAGGGGATGATATTTACAAAGGTGCGATTCAGCCGTTTTTTGCTGAAAGCAACCGTACCGTCCACTTTTGCGTGCAAGGTAAAGTCCTTGCCCATATATACATTTTCACCGGCGTGGAATCTGGTTCCTCTCTGGCGAATGATAATATTTCCTGCTCTTGCATGTTGACCGCCGAAGAGCTTTACTCCCAGCCGTTTACTAATACTATCTCTTCCGTTATCCGAACTACCAACACCTTTTTTATGTGCCATTATCTAAAAAATTTTTACAATTTATAAAAATAAGGTGAATAAATAAACTAAAAAAGCAGTAAATATTCAGCCTAGCCTTTGATCGAATCAATTTCGATTTTGGTAAAACATTGGCGATGGCCGTTCTTTACCCGATAGCCTTTGCGGCGCTTCTTTTTAAAAACAATTACCTTATCACCCTTTTGATGCCCCAGCACGGTAGCTTTTACACTGGCTGAGCCCAGAATCGGCGTGCCTACACTGACGTTGCCATCGCGATCAATCAAATTGACCTGATCGAACTCGACGCTATCGCCTTCAGAGGCTTCTAACTGGTGGACGAAAAGCTTCTGCCCTTCCTCAACTTTGAACTGCTGACCAGCTATGGTTACGATTGCGAACATGTTATTGCTGTTTAAGTTTGTATGAAATCGGGCACAAAGATACAACTCTGCATCAAAAACTACAAGCGCAAAATTGCCTATTTTAAAGGGCTTAGGCAGGTTTTACGGGGCCCGACAACCTTCAAATCAGATCACGGAGCTTAAATTTCACCTTTAATTTCTCCCCGTTTTTGCGTTTTATTTTCAGCTTGATGGTCTTGCCTACCTTTGACTGCAATTTTTTGACAATGAAACTGAGAGTCAGCAAACCTACCGGCATACAATTGAAGCCGGTTATTCGGTCACCGGGCTCAAGTCCGGCCAGGTCGGCAGGGGAGCCTTCAATCACTTCTCTGATGACGAAAGTGGACAGATTGGCGCCCGATGCTATTATAACCAGCCCGCTTCGATCGTATTGGAAGCCTTTATTATAATTTTTGGAAGGCTTGAGATACAGCTCTTCCCGGATGTAGTCAATGATGAGGGTAAATCGGCTCAGCAAATTGTTGCCGATGATGCCGTTTCGCCCGCTCAGAGAGAGAGAATCGCGGTCGATCAGGATATCCTGAAAGCTGGTAATGATGCTATTGAAGCTAAACTGATCGCCAATTTTGAGTCGGTTTACCCGCCCCAGATAGCCTTCCATATACCCGCCCAGCCCCCTGCCAATATTACCGCTAATCACCTGCTCGGGCAATTGCAGGGCGGGATGGGTATCATTGTGCAAAAGCAAAAACAGGCTGGCGCCGGAATCGATTAACAGCCTGACGCCCAAATCGGCCGTATTATTTTGCAGGCCGATCTGCACATTGAGATAGGGTTTGTTTTTAATAATTTTGATGGGTATGCGCTTGTATTTTGGGCCGGGATTGGAAAAATAAGAGGGATGCAGCAAGGTGATGAGCTTTCTTTCGTAATTGATTTTAACGACAAATCGCTTGAAAAAATCGGCTCCTAAAATGCCGTGTACCAAAATGCCTGTGTATTCTTCAAAATTGAAATAATCCTCCTGCAGCACCAAAATATCGTTGCGCGGCACAGTCAGTTCCCCTACCCGGATGGATACATTGCGACTGAGAAAGGCGGTAAGCAAGGTGGACAGATCGGCCCCGATGATGTTAAATTCCCGTTCAAAGGGAAGTCCCAGCACCTGGGCGATCTCATTTTTGGCCAGAATGGTGTGCTCGGCACCTGTATCGAAAATAAATTTTAAAGGAAGCCGCCGGTTAAACAATACATCTACAATGATGAAGTTGTTGGTGTACTCAAAGGGAATATCGACTTTTTTTTTATTGTTGAACAGGTCGAATTGTTGGGCACTCCCTGGTGCAGCAGCAAAAAACGGAAGAAGAGCAGCAATGAGTAGGCGGTATTTCATGAAAGGACCATAAGCTTTGCCAGAAAATCGATTTTGGATAGCCATGGTTAGGACGAGTCTGAATTGTCTGAACAGTATTTCAAGCTTAATCACACAGCAATTGTAGCAATAATCTGTTCAATGACGTGGCCTTGCTAAGTACTTAGTCAAGATAAAATTGTCGGTTCTATTTGGCGAAATTTGGGTTTATACTTCGTTAGAAATACTCGCCGTGGCTTAGGCTACGCTTGGGGCATCCCATCCGCTGTGCGGTTCACAAGCTTTGGCTTGTTCATGCCTCGTCTAAACTCAAATTTCACCCAAATCCCGCCCGACATTCAAGCGTTGACTAAGCACTAAGGCATAAATACTAAAAAACCCTTAGAAATGCCACATTTTACTACTTTTTCTACCAAGCAAGCTACTGCCCCTTGCCATCACTTTTTCTTGGTGGTGGGCTTGGGCTCGAGTGAATTGACATACTCAAAGCTCTTGTACAAATAAGGCTTGAGTTCGTTGGTTTTGGCGAGCAGATCGTCGGGAACGGTCACATACTCCCGCATCACGGCACCATAGGAGTGCAGCAGCGTGGTGTTGTATTTTTCCAAGAAGGCCTTCCGATCCTCCTTGCCCAGGCGAATGCCCAGCTTAGCATCCGTGGAAAAGACAGAAAACATATGGCCATTGCGGGAGGTATAGAGCATATTTTTGCCCTTCATCTCAATTTCAGGATGCGTATCGAGAAGAGCGGCGTAGTGGGCTTTTTGCTGGGGGGAGATGGCTTTCTTTTTCATAAAGTACGAGTTAGATCTATAAGATTATCGAATACGTAAGCGGGCCAGCTCGCTGATCATCATCAATTGTTCCTCCCGGCTGAGATTGGAGTTGTCGATCACTACGGCATCAGCAGCCTTTTTTAGCGGGCTGTCTGTGCGGGTGGAATCGATGTGGTCGCGCTCGATGAGGTTGGCGGTGACCGCCTCCAAATCTACATCTATCCCTCTTCCCAACAACTCCCTATAACGCCTTTGCGCGCGCACCTCAATGTCGGCAGTGAGAAAAATCTTGAGCTCGGCTTCCGGAAACACGACTGTGCCAATGTCACGCCCGTCCATCACGATCCCTTTATCCATACCCATTGCCTGCTGCCTGGCCACCAAATTGCGGCGAACTACAGAAAGGGCTGAAACCTGACTCACATGCCTGGAAACGGTCATCTGCCGGATATCCTGCTCCACATTTTGGCCGTTGAGTAAAGTTTGGGGCCCGTCATTTTCAAGCCGGAAGGTGATCTGCATCTTGCCCAGTGCCTGCTCGATCAGCCCGGCCTGGTCAAAAGGCAGGTCGTTTTGGAGCAGGTATAGGGTAACCGCCCGGTACATGGCGCCGGAGTCGATGTAGAGATAATTGAGCGAATTGGCCAGATCTTTAGCAAGGGTGCTTTTTCCGCATGAGGAATGTCCGTCGATCGCCACTATGATCTTGTTCAAGCTGCAAAGGGTTTTGTTCATCCCAAAGGTAGCAATGTTGAAATAATATTTCCGACATTGGCGGTGGGGAGAAATGGCGAAGCTGTTAGGCAAGCTTCTTTTTGCCTACTAATGAGCGAAATACAGGCTTATCCCGGTTTTTGTCCTGTCCCAAAATTTAGTGCATCCGGTTGGCTGTTTGCTCCATCCGGACATTCCCTCTTCATTTGCTCAGCTGCTGGAGGATCATATTCCAGAGCTTTTCGTAGGAGATGACCTCCATTTCGGAGATGATGCCCCGGTAAAAGAAGGGCGTTTCAATCAGGCGATTGTAGTATTTTTCCGTATTGCTCAAATTGCCGACCTGATAATCGGCTTTGCTGAGTTGTTGAAGGAGGCGGATAAATTGAATAGCGCGGTGGTACACTTCTTTTTTCAGCTGGCGGTTGGCATAACTCTTCAGGCGCTCAATATGTTCGGTGACAGTGCTGTAATTTTTATTTTCCAGCAAAAACAGAATTTGCGCCACTACCATCAGCACCGTGAATATGCGCTGATCTTTGGGGTAGAGGATAGGGTCATTGAGGAAGCGCGTTTTGCGGAATGATTTTCGTTTTTGGGCCATCATCACCGGATTATTGGGGCCTTCAATCTCAATGATGTAGTTGAGATAAACCTCAAAGATTTTCCATTTTTCACGGACAATGGTGGGGAGTTTTTTGAATTTGGAGTTATTGTAAGCTCTGTTGAAAATGGCAAGGGCGTTGATATAATTGTCGGTGTGCATGGCAAGGAGCAGATAGTATTCCATGAAGTGGAACCAAGTTTCGCTGCCTTGCGGGAAGGATTGCAGACACTTTTCTGCATTGATTTTGCCCTTTTTCCAATCGCGCAGGTGTAGAAAGGCCGACATTTTCTTCAGCTGGAAGGTAGCCAGCTTGTCATTTTGATAATAAATTGGATTCTCTTCAATATAATTTTCCGCCTTATTGCAAACTTCCAGCATATTGGTAAAGTCGTGCAACATTTCATAGCGGTAGGCCCAAACCAGGTACATGTTGTAAATGACTACAGGTGAATCATAGATTTCTGACAAGCCCACCAGCGCATCGCAATAGGTATCGATTTTTTCTTTCAGCTCATCGTTATTGGCCAATGGCATGTGATAATTCATTACCACCCGCTGGTATAGCTCTTCCGAGCGGATTTCGGCATCCAATACATTTTGGTACTGCTTGCTGTATTGGTCGTACACCTCATACTGCTTATTATCCCCCTCTGCTGCGGCGTATCGCCTCAATATCCGGGCGCAGTTGACGATCACATCGGCGAATTTAAACTTCAGAGCCGTAGTAAGAATTTGGCGGGCCAAAGCGGCAGCTGTATAGGGAGCATTATTGGAAAGCAGTATCTTGACCAGCGTCCAGTCTTTATTGCACGAAAAATAGGCCCGGTCATAATTGCCCGCGGAAGGGAGATTGACATCCAGAAAGAAGAGCGTATTGAGCAAGCGCTTGCGAAATCTGGATTTTAGCTGGCGGTACCGATCATCCGTAGGGCTGCAGCTGTAGAGGAAGGAGGCCGCATCGCGATCGTTTTTAAATTTGCCTGCCATCAGCGCTTCATAAAATTCGTTGAACTTGCTGTTTTTGTGTTTTAGCGAGTGGTCATCGAATATTTCAATTTTGCGCACCTTCTTTTTCGTGACGATTTTACTGATTTCAATTAGGTTCTTCATAGAATTGGAAAAGGCTTGGAGTTACAATTAATTCCGCCAGTGGATATAACCGAAATTTAAGCAATAGTTGATGAATAATGATAATTTGACTGTCACAAATTGACAATAAAATATACGCTTGCCATCGGTGAGGAGTTGCAAAGTCTGGAGAATAAAATAGAGCAAAAATCATATACTTATATTATTGCTTGCTTTTTAATTGATTATCAGTGATTTATACAATGTTGTTTTGTCAATTTAAAAGCAGGCTGGGCTGCCGTGCATCGCAATCAGGCGCCTGGTGATAAAGAGGGTCGCTGGATGCCCAGATTTTATATGGAATTATGTGACGCCCGATTTTGGCTCACCTACTGATTTGCCGTTGCTTTATCCCCATAGCGGGCAGGAAAATAAAAAGGCCCGTTACTCATAGGGCAGCGGGCCTTTTAAGTGTGCATTTTCACGCAGCACTAATATTCATCTTCATTGAAAAAGAAATCATCTTTGCGCGGATAGTCCGGCCAAATATCTTCAATGCTCTCGTAAATCTCTCCCTCATCTTCCATCTGCTGCAAGTTCTCGATCACCTCCAGCGGACCGCCCGAGCGAATAGCATAGTCGATTAGCTCATCTCTGGTGGCCGGCCAGGGAGCCTCCTCCAGATGTGATGCCAACTCTAATGTCCAATACATAGTCAGTTTGTTCTAAGTAGCCTATAAAATTTGTAAGTCTTAAAAATATACAGCCTTACGGCCCAAAAGTTCCATCATCGCAAAAAAGAAACATTTCGGCAGCTCATTGGAAAAGACCAAAGGCCTCCAAATTTCCGGCAAAGCTAATAAACTTCAAGTACACTTTCAAGCCTTTTTTTCAAGCGTCCCCATCCCAAAAATTAATCCGAAATTCAGGGAGTTGAAATTGCACTTGGCAAGATGGAAGGTTGTGTAAGTGGTTGATAATCAGCTGTTTACACTTTTGCTGTTTTTCACCCGTTCAACGGGCCTTTCATGCTTTATACCCTTTTTAGATTCAGGATAAGCTGCCGGGTCACTTTTGGCGGCTAAATTCTTTGAACGGCAAAGCCCCCATTTCTATTATACCAATGCCTTGTGTGTACAAGGTTGACTCAATGGCCGGAAAAAGTAGCTTGAGCGGAGCTGACGACAATTTGCTGAGTTTTTGAATGGGCTAAATGATAAGCATGGCATCACCGTAGGTGAAAAAGCGATACTTCTTTTTGATAGCTTGTTGATAGGCCTCCCTGATCAGGTCCTGGCCACCAAAGGCAGATACCATAATCACCAGACTCGACTTGGGCAGATGGAAATTGGTAATCATGTGATCAGCAATATGAAAAACGTAAGGAGGGTAAATGAATTTGTTGGTCCAGCCTTCTGCCGGCTTGAGCAATGCTTCGGCAGAAACGGCAGATTCTATGGATCGCATACTGGTAGTACCAACTGCACACACCCTGCGCTTTCCAACTTTTGCTGCATTGACGGTTTCCACCGCATCCCGTGCAATTTTGAAGTATTCTGCATCCATTTTATGCTTCGACAGATCCTCGACATCAATATTGCGAAAGGTACCCAAACCTACGTGCAGCGTGATTTCGGCAAAGTTGATCCCTTTGAGCTCAAAGCGCTTGAGCAGCTCCCGGCTAAAGTGAAGCCCCGCAGTAGGCGCTGCCACTGCGCCCAGCTCTTTGGCATAGATCGTCTGATAGCGCTCCCGGTCGATGTCTTCCACCGGCCTCGATATATACTTCGGCAAAGGCGTATTGCCCAGATAATGCAACTCTTTTTGAAATTCCTCATCCGTGCCGTCATACAAAAAGCGAATGGTACGGCCACGGGAAGTGGTATTGTCCACTACTTCGGCTATCAGTATGTCATTGTCATCGGCATCGCTGAAATATAGCTTGTTGCCTACCCGGATCTTGCGGGCCGGGTCCACCAGAACGTCCCAAAGGCGCGATTCGGGATTGAGCTCTCGCAGCAGAAAAACTTCGATTTTGGCACCCGTTTTTTCTTTACGGCCGTATAGCCGGGCCGGAAAAACCTTGGTGTTGTTCAAAATCAATACATCTCCGGGGTCAAAATAATCCAGCACATCCTTGAAAACTTTGTGTTCTATTTTGCCACTTTCCCGGTGAACGACCATCAATTTCGACTCATCCCGATTTTTGGAAGGGTACTGAGCAATTAGTTTTTCCGGCAACTCGAAGTTAAACTGTGAAAGTTTTGTCCGCATAAATGAAACATCATTTTTTATAGAGGCGCAAAGATAACAATATTACGCTACAATCGGCAATAGGTTTTTGAGACCTTTTTACTTAGATTTTATTGAAATGCAGGCAGTGATTAGGCCCTTCTTTCTTCAACTGTTTATAGATCTTCCGTTTGTATTGATCGATTGTTTTGGAGATATAGTGAGAAGAGTTGTACATTTAGTAATCAGCTTATGATCACTTTGCTAAAAATCGTCAACGAGAGCATTGCTCAGGCCCTACAGCAGCTATTGTCCAACAAGCTGCGCAGCTTCCTTTCCCTGCTCGGCATCACCATTGGTATATTCTGCATCATTGGAGTACAATCGGCTGTAGATAGCCTGGAGAACAGCATTCGGGGTAGTTTTGAAAAGCTGGGGCGCGATGTAATTTATGTGGCCAAATATCCCTGGGCAGGTGGTACGGAAGCGGAATATTTGAAATGGCAAAGGCGCCCCAATGCCAGTTATCAGGATTACAAAACCATTGTCCGAAAGCTCAAATCTGCCGAAGAAGCCAGCTTCGTCATCTTTGTAGGAGCCAAAACCCTGCAATACGGCTCCAATAGCGTGGACCGGGCTATGGTGTTGGGCGCTACTTACACCTACCGGGATATGTACGATCTGGATTTTGAAGAAGGGCGCTATTTTTCCTATCAGGAGCACCGCTACGGAGCTCCCAAGTGCCTGATCGGTCATAAGGTAGCTACTGAGCTATTCGGTGATGTAAGCCCTGTTGGCAAGCACCTTAAGCTGATGGGCAGAAAGCTGGAAGTAATCGGCCTGCTGAAAAAATCGGGCAAAGATCTGGTAGGCATCCTGGATTTTGATGAGCGCGTGCTACTGTCTTTGGAGTTTGCACGCAAAATCACCAACATCAAAGGCAATACCCGTTCTCAAAATACCTCGCTGGCCGTCAAGGCGGCTCGCGGCGTGCCCATCGAACAGCTCAAAGACGATGTAGAGGGCATCCTGCGCGCCGAGCGCCGCCTCAAGCCGCGCCAGGAAAACAACTTCGCCCTCAATGAGCTCTCGTTGATGAGCACGCTCTTCGATGCCTTCTTTGGCAGCCTTAGTACGATGGGCTGGTTTATCGGAGGCTTTGCCATTCTGGTCGGCATATTCAGCGTGGCCAACATTATGTTTGTTTCCGTAAAAGAGCGCACCAATATTATCGGTATTAAAAAAGCATTGGGTGCAAAGAAATATATCATCCTCCTCGAATTCCTCATCGAGTCTATTATCCTCTGCCTGTTGGGGGGCTTGTTTGGCCTGTTGCTGGTATATATACTGGTGGAAATCCTGTCGGGAGCGATGGAATTTGCTATGTATTTATCCGTTTTTAATATAGTGTCCGGAATAGCGGGCTCTGTAATCATCGGCATATTGGCAGGTATCATTCCCGCCTATCAGGCAGCCGGTATGGATCCGGTGGACGCCATTCGAAGCAAAGGATGATGTGGAAGATAGCAAGACTTTCAGATTTCAGACTTTCAGATAGCAGGCTAAAAACCATCTGACCGTCTGAAAATCTCTTAAACCAAAATTTCCATGAAAACTATAAGCCTCCTTCTTATCTGTATTTCTGTCTCCGCCTTGTGCACTTGTCAACTACTCAAGCCCCCGGAAACGGATCCCCCTGCCGACGGGACGCAGCTCCCCACTCCCGATCCAGATGATGGCACTGCTCAGTTTGACTATTGGCGGCACGCTCCGATGCATCCGGCCAACGGCCAATCCGTACAGTTTTTACTCAAAGCTTTTGATGGGTTTGGTATCCGCAGGGTAGAGCTCCATGTGTTTGAATACCAGCTGTATCGCAATGCGGATGGCTTGCCGTCCAAGCGGCGGCGCGCTGGTGGGCAATGGGGCCTGCTGAAAAGCTGGACACTTGGAGCAGATACCGATTCGGTGAGGCTGGCACACACCTACCATCGCGGCTTTCCGGCCCGGTCGAATGTGGAGTACGTTTTCAGGATCATCAACCGGCAGGGAGGCGAATCCGAAAGGCTGGCTCTGTTTGATGCAGGGGATTCTCCCTGGCCGACCGATAAAATTTTGCTGTACGCTACATCCCGCCAGTCTTTGAAAAATACAATCAACATCTGTTTTTTCCCCGATGTGGATTTTGGACAGCAGTGGAATAAATTTTTAAATGATGTGGAAGATCTCGTTTTTCAGGGGTATCACACCAACAACATGATCGAGCACCACAAAGAGCGCTGGAATTTTTTCTACACCCGCCACGAAGCAGACGGCCTGCGGATTTCCAGCGATTTTGCCAACCCCGATCTTTATCCCGCTTTTATGAAGGACAGCCTCATCGAAGGCATTGATGCTTTTGCGCTACTGCACCAATCCATCTATGCCGATGGTTCCTATATGTATGGCAATATTCACTTTTTGGCTCATGATGTATTTACCTCCGAAAGTTACAACTGGGGAACGGCCGTCCATGAAACGGCCCATGCAATCTTCAATCTCAGTGATGAATATGAGGGCTGCGCCTGCTTTGAGACTGCTGCTGGATCCAATGTTTTTACATCATTGACCGAATGTCAGCGTTTTAATACCGACCACGGATTTGACCCTGATGACTGTACGGAATTGATCAATTTTGAAGGCATCAGGTGGTTTACGAGCGAACACCGCGCCTTGTTTGATACCGAAACGGAATGCCAAAGCTATAACCGTCGAAATGGCTACCGCCCAGAGAGCTGTACCCGATTTATTGATGTGGATGGCATTAATTATTTCCGATCGGAAGATGCTTTGTGCATTATGCAGGATGATGGCGACAGGCTGGTGCGCAATTTTCAACACACCTGTTCTTTCCTCATTCAGGAGTACTACGACAAGCTCGGAGAATTGCCTTCTCTGGCCGGTTCCCATGTGCCGGGAGAGCGAGAAAATTATTACGGATACGAAGCAGTAGTAGCATTTGAGCTGAGCGTGGAGGGCGATGATTGGGGCATGGAATTGAAAGACGTAAAATATGGTGTGCCGAATAAAAACTTCCGGAGAGGCAGCGATTTAGGTATCAAATTGCAGGATCAGGCCGGGCAAAACCAGTATTTGACAAGCTCCGACCGGCCCGATTGTGTACACATTCATGGAGCCACTCCCGGAGACCAGATAACGGTAGGTGGCAAAGGGCGAAGTATCGTAAAAATTCCTTATCGGGCTACTTTTCACAGGGCTTCATGTGAATTAAAGGGAGCTGTTGGAGCCTATCAGGCAGTGCAAACGATAGACTTAAAGGATACTGTTGAGCGGGAATATCGAAAATTGAAGGGGAAACATTGAAGCAGCAGCAGTTTTCAACACATCATTCCTCCTGTTCCAACGAAACGATTTTTTGAATATTCAGCTTTTCTATACCGGAAAGGAGGGCATCAATATTTTGATGAGCTGGCCGATACCAGGGCTTTTGTTCAAACTGCCGGGCCAGCTCTTCCGAACGGAAGATGAATCCATGCGACGCATAAATCTCGTTGATGATCTGGCGCCGCTCGCGCTGCCCGTATTCGTTTAGCTCGCTCAACGTAAACACCCGGATAGAAGCATGTGGATATTGACGCTGCAGGTTCACACTATCCGGCCGACTCAGCTGCTCAAAGCCGCCGCCGGTGTTGACGCGAAAATTTTCAAAGTGGAATAATTCTACAATTTCAGAAGCTTCATCGTAGTTTTTTACCGCTTGGCTGTACCAATTGCTACCCTTCGGCTGCTGGCTGGAAGTGAACACCCGCGTGCCTTCCGTTTGGCGCGGCTTGAAAAAATCGTAGTACTGAACCTCCAATATTTCGGCATCTATCAAATTGATGGTGATGCTGCCATCGAATGATACCTCCTTGATGGCCAATACATCTACGGCATCGCCCTGGCCCGTAAAACTGCCGATGTACATATTGGACTGATCGGGCTCATCGAGGGAGTATTCATAATAGATGATATGAAAAGAATCGCGATAATTGAGTACCCGCCCTTGCAGATAATGGTCTTCATGAATAGTAGAATCCGGGAAAAATACTTTGGCCAGGTTTTGCAGCTCATCATTCGGTGCGATCATCCCGGCATGTGCCAGCTCGCCTACAAAATGGCCAAACTTCCGGCCGTCGCTGCTCTTCATCAGCTGCAATTTACCCTGGCTAAATTCGCTGGGCTGCTGTGTAGCCGGGCTGTTATTGTACTCGCTACGGCATCCAAACAATAAAAATATCAGAAATACTAGCAACAAATCGGTCCTCATGGGTTCGGTTCTTTGGCTGATCCAACTCCTATAACCATACCAAAGTTAGCTAATATGTTGTGAGAAAAAGCACGAATAATCTGCCATTTCATTAAAACTGCTACCTTTCCTGCCTAAAATTAGTCTCCCCGATGAATATTCTCATCGCTCCCGATAGCTTCAAGGATGCGCTCCCTGCCCCGGAAGTAGCCCAGGCGATCGAGCAAGGACTGCTGTCAGTAGCTCCGCAGCTGAATACCCGGCTATTTCCGCTGGCCGACGGCGGCGAAGGAACAATAGCCGTTTTGCAGCATCATTTGACTATGCACCTTAAAGAGCTGGAGGTACACGATCCGCTATTTCGCAAAATTACAGCAAGCTATGCCCACTCGGCCAATAGCAGGACTGCCCTTATCGAAATGGCTGCCGCATCCGGTTTGGAGCGCCTGGCAGTAGCAGAGCGCAATCCGCTGCCTGCCACCTCTCTGGGTACGGGAGAGCTCATCGCCGAGGCGCTAAATCAGGGAGCCCGCGAAATTCTACTGGCTATTGGAGGCAGCGCTACCAATGATGCCGGGATGGGGATGGCTAGGGCCCTGGGCTATCGTTTTTTCAACTCCAAAGGGTCGGAGCTGCCAGGGAGGGCAGCCGACCTCATCGCTATCCATAAGGTAGATACAAGCCTTGTACACACTGCGTTGCATGATGCACATGTGCGGGTGCTGTGCGATGTGGACAATCCCTTGTTCGGGCCGCAGGGTGCAGCCCATGTATATGCAGGCCAAAAAGGAGCCAGCCAGGCCGATATTGATCGGCTGGACAATGGTTTGCGGCATTTTGCCAACATTGCCAGGCAGCGCTTTGGCAGGGAGGTGGCTACTCTCCCTGGTGGCGGGGCGGCGGGCGGCTTGGGAGCCGGAGCGGTGGTTTTTTGTAACGCAAAACTGTGTAAGGGAATTGATGTAGTGATGGAGCTGAGCCAATTTGAGGCTGCCGTTGAATGGGCCGATGCCATAGTTGCCGCAGAAGGGCGTATCGATGAGCAGAGCTTGCAAGGCAAAGTGATACAGGGCATTTGCGAAATGGCCGCTCAAAAAAGAGTGCCGGTCTGGGCACTTTGCGGGGCCTTGGATTTGAAGGCCGATCAGTTGAAATGGCCCGCTTTACAGGGAGCCTTTGCTATCGGTGAGGCCTTCGAGCCATTAGAGCAGGCTCTCCTGCACACAGCTAAAAACCTGCAACTAGCCGCCCGCCAGCTGGCAAATTTGCTGGTAAACGGGCAGGGTGCATAATTGGTGGTGTATCATGCCGCTGGCGGCTCGAGCGGGTATGTCACGCGCTATATAGCACAGCCGATGGGGATTCACTGTCACTCATCAGCTGCCTGAGCTATAAATGCTGAGGCTGTTCTTTTTTGAGACGTTTAGACTTGAGACAGTCCTGCCATCTGATGTCTGGCCATCAAACCGATAGTGTAGCCTTGCCTTTAAGTGCCCTGGCTTATAATTATTTATCAAAAAAAGGAAAGCCCAGGAGCAGAATAGTTCGTAAGCAGGCTGACATATCGTCGTTTTTATTGAAAACTTATAATAAAAATATAGTATATTTTCCTTTAATTTACTGGCTTAAGTCATTAACTTAGCCTATTCTGTCGGAACCAGCAAAAGGCATCTTCCACCTGCAATATTTGATGCCTCCATTGGCAGGGCTGATTGCTTTCAGAGCGTGTTCGGAATTTGCTTTTGGAGCGAAGGCGGCCAAATTTTTTTCTAAATGAGGCCTGAGCAAGCGAAAGCTTGCAAACCGCACAAAGCGGATGGGATGCCGGAAGTATAGCCTTAGCTACGCGGCGAAGAGGTAATTGTACCGACGGATACAATTACACGATGTACAGCAGAAAAGCTACCCGTTCGCTTGGCAGGCAGGTTTGGCAAGCACAGCCCGAAGGCTAAAATCCAAACATGCTCTTAACCACATATGTATGAAAAAAACACTCTACACACTATTTAAAGTATGCTGTGTATTTGTACTGGCTATTCCTCTTTTTGCTCAAAATGCACTCGAAATCACCGCTCCGGCAGGTATAGCGGATACCTATTTTACAAGCGTTGCTTTTTTTAGCGGGCCCTTCGCCGGCCAGTCCGGAGAGCTATCCCTGGCGGATGACGGCTCGGGTACCAATACTGCCTGCAATGCCATCAATACCGATCTTACCGGCAAAATAGCACTTATCGACCGGGGAGGCTGTGGCTATGCTGTGAAAGCAATGAATGCACAAGTTGCCGGAGCTATAGCCCTTGTAATATGTAACAATGTGATGGGCGATCCCTTTATGATGCTCACCGACGCTCCGGTCGGTTTGGCAATCCCCGCTGTTATGCTTGATTCCACCCACTGCGCTACGATCAAAGCAGCTATGCCAGGGGTGAGCGGCAATATGATTGGCCCGCAGGCCAATGAAACCTGCCTCAGCGCAAGCATCATCACGGATGGTACACATGCTCAATCAAACCTAAGCACCGGGTTCGGGACAGTGTTTAATGGTGCTACGCATGGGGCCTGGTACCAATACCAAGTAGCCGATGACTGTGCATTGAATATCAATAGCTGCAGTGGGGGAGCCGATACCCGCCTCATCCTGATTCCCGGCGATGATTGCGACGCCGCTAGTATCAATATACTGGGCGGTGCTTTTGCCGCCAATTCAGATGCTTGCGATGATGGTGCCGGCGGAAGCGGTGCTTCTCAATTGGATGTGTTGGCCAGAGCTGGCTCCAGCTGGTATATTCACTGGGATGATGCCGAAGGCAGTGATGGCTTCAACTTTAATGTGACCTGCAATGCCCTTCCGCAGATTGATGTGACCATGACGGTGGATATGGTCAAAGAAACGGTTGATCCGGCCGGTGTATTTATCGTGGGTAGCTTCAATAGCTGGATGGCGGAACTGATGACAGATAATGGTAACGGAAGCTGGTCACACACGATTGCAGTAACTGCTTTGGATACCATTTGGTGGAATTATCAAAACGGCAGCGGCAATACTGAGCCAACCGCCGGGCTGACTGATTGCGGTACGGCTGACGGATCGGGCGGCTTCAACCGCATGCTGGAAGCAGCTTCGCTCAATGATATATTGCTGGGGTCGGTTTGTTATGGCTCTTGTGCTGGTTGTGTGCCAGACAACTGCAAAGAGCCGATCGTGCTGATCTCCGATGGCCTGGAGGATTACACAGCCTGGATGTCGGCGGCTGATCAGAGCCAGTACTGGGCGCCCTGGCCGAATGCCAATGCCTCTTTGGTGACCGATACTTTTTCGCTCAACGGCAGCCAATCGCTGTTGGTAGATGGTACTTCCGGCACACAGGACAATTTGCTTTTGCTGGGAGATAGGGCCAGCGGGCACTATAAAATTGCCTTTAGCGGTTATGCTGCTGAGGGGCGTGGGTGGTATTTCAATATTCAAAAATATCAGAACAATCCGGGTGATGAGTACGCCATGCAGCTGGATTTTCAGCCCAATGGCGTCGCCTTACTGGATGCTGGTGCTGATGAGGCTGTGAGTTTTCCGTGGCAGGCTGACCGCTGGCTGGACGTGATCATGTACATCGATCTGGACAATGACAACATCCGGCTGTACGTGGAAGATCAGTTTATTTATGCCTGGCCCTATCATTGGACAACGTTTACACAAGCAGGAGTCGTTCAGCTGGGCTCCATCAATTTCTTTCCCAATGACGAGGATTATATATTCTTTATCGATGAGGTTACCTATGCGGCCATACCTCCTGTATCGGATGGGCAATATTGTAGCACAGCTACCGTCACCCAGCCAGGCTTGCACACCATAACGGGGCCAATCGAATGCTATGGCGGTGCTTTTTCGATTACTGAAATTAATAGCGATAATTGGGATAACAATGGAGAGGCAGCAGTTTGGTATAGCTACACACCCAGCGAGGATGGGGTGATCACCGTTTCTTCCTGTGAAGAAGGTGCCGACACCCGCGTGTGGGTATTTACCGGCGATTGTATGACACTGGAGACAATCACCGTCAACGATGACCGTTGTGCGCTGGCGCCGGGCAGTGGCAGCGAATGGGCCTCCGAAGTACAGGCAATAGTGAGTGCTGGCAGTACTTACTATATCATGTGGGACAATCAGTGGGACGAGATCGGCTTTGACTGGACGTTGGATTTCAGCACCGATATGCCTGCTGCCGGTGACTTTTGTGCTACGGCTGTGGATGTACAGCCCGGCTTCCATCATGTGGATTTTATCGATGGCTATGGAAGTGTGACTGGCCCGATCATAGGGGTTTTTGCCCCCGGGGTAGTCAATAATCCTACCACTTATGTCAATTCTGAATGGTATCAATACACGCCTACAGCAAATGGCCTGATGACGATTTCGACCTGCGATATGACGGGCGAGGATACGTGCGTGTGGCTCTACATCGGCGAGTGTACTACCTTCAAAAGCCTGAATCTGGTAGCTTCCAGCAATGATGATTGCGGCGCTACGGGTGTCAACTCGCTCATCAAGGATTTTCCGGTGACGGTGGGCACTACCTATTACATCGAATTTGACAACGGCCTGACCGATGGCGATTTCGACTGGATGCTGGACCTATTCCAGAGCCGCGAAGTGACCTTTACGGTAAATATGGAAAACGAAACGGTGGATATTGCCAATGGCGGGGTATTGATATCGGGTACCTTCAATAATTTTAATGAAGATGCCATGACCAACAATTTGGATGGTACCTGGTCCTATACTACATCTTTGCGGCAGGGGGAGGAGGTGTTGTACAAATATCTCAATGGAACTGGCAATTTTGAGCCGGATAGTGAGCTGGAAGATTGTGGTAAAGAGAATGTCTTTGGTGGTTTCAATCGCCTGTATGTAGTCGGCGACATGGATGAAGAGCTGCCTGCCGTGTGCTTTGGTTTTTGTGTGGACTGCGATCAGGTGGGCGTGGATGAACAGGCCTTCAAAGCGGCTTTACAGCTTGCCCCGAACCCTGCTACAGAAGAGGTGCGGCTGTTTTATCAATTGGAAGAAAAACTGGAATTGGAAATCGAACTTTTCAATTTAACGGGACAATTGCTATATTACCAGCAAATATCGGCCCTTGGGCAAGGGCAGCATGCTATTTCTATTGCTGAACTAGCCGCCGGGATGTACATTTTGAAAATATCTAATACACAATACCAGAACAGCTACCGGCTGATCGTTGAGCCGTGACAGACTACTTGATACCTGATACGAATTGAATGCTTCTACTTGTACTGATGAAACCACGCTACTTTTGATACCAATGACCGAAGTCTGAGAGACCAATCTCAATGTGAAATAACTTATTTATTACTAAAATTAAATTTGGCTATTATGAAAAAAACCTTCTACGCTTTACTAAGTGCCGCTTTGATGTTGCTTTGCGTAAGCGGAATCTTCGCGCAGGGGCGCCTCTCGATAACCGCACCTGCCAGCATTGCAGGAGATTACTTTTACATTCAGGCTACCTTTGGCCCGGCACTCAACGGTGCATCCATTTCCGGTGAGTTGGACTTTGGCGTCTACGATGACGGCATGGGCAATGACGTGACCAACGGTTGCAACCCTCTTGCCAATGACCTCACCGGAAAGATCGCTTTGATTGATCGGGGAGGCTGTGCCTTCGTTACCAAAGCCACAAACGCTCAAAATGCCGGAGCTACGGCTGTCGTAGTCTGCAACAATGATTCTGCCAACCCTGATGCTTTGGGCTATATGGGCGGCGATGACATGGGCACACTGACCATCCCCGCCGTGATGATCAGTTACGGCGATTGCCAGACCATCCGTGCCGAATTGCCCGGTGTAATGGGTACAGCCAATCCGCCTGCTGCGGGTGAAGCCTGCTTTACGGCCATCAATCTGCCTAGCCCGGGTACTTACACGGCCTCGCCTATTACCAGTATTGGAGCTACTATTGGTACCGGTACTGGCGCTCAATGGTACTCCTATACGCCAAGTGCCGATGGCTCAGTGAACGTCAATTCTTGTGGAGGTGGCGTCAATACAGTTGTAGGTATTATGGATGATGATTGTCCGTTGCCAGGCCTTATTGTTGCTAATGATGATGCCTGTGATGATGGCGCAGGCGGAATGACGGCTTCCAACGTTGACTTTTTGGGCCTCCAAGGAGTTACTTATTACATCCAATGGACGGATCAGAACAGTGCTGATGGCTTCGATTTTGAAGTGGCGCTCAATGCACTTCCGACGATCGATGTGACCATGACGGTGGATATGCTATTTGAAACAGTAGCAGGTGATGGCGTGTTTATTGTGGGGAATTTCAACAACTGGACTCCCACTGTTATGACCGACAATGGCGATGGCACCTGGTCTTATACTACTTCAGTGACTTCATTAGATGAAGTATTGTGGAATTACCAAAACGGGATGGGTAATACAGAAAACACTGCTGATCTTAGTGATTGCGGTACGGATGATGGCTCAGGTGGCTTCAACAGGTCGATAGTCGCAGCCTCACTAACAAATATCAATCTCGGCTCTACCTGCTATGCCAGCTGTGCCGATTGTATTCCCACCGATTGTAATGATCCGATCGAATTAATCGACGAGAATTTTGATGCAATGACTGCTGGAATGACTGCCGCAGATCAGTCCGACGACTTTGCACCCTGGCCGGGAGGCACTCCGTCTTTAGTGTCGGATGAGCAAGCCAATTCCGGGGCTAATTCATTAAAAATAGATGGTACACCCACCACAGAGGACAATCTCGTACTACTCGGCGATAAAACCTCCGGCAATTACAAGATTTCATTCAACGTATATGCCGGCGCCGGAATGGGCTGGTATTTCAATATCCAGAAAGATCAAAATAATCCCGGCGATGAGTATGCTATGCAGTGCGATTGCGAGACTACTGGCGTAGGAGTATTGGATGCGGGTGCTGCTGATGCCGTTACTTTCGATTGCTCTACCAGAGATGAGTGGGTAGCTGTAGTGATATATGTTGACTTGGACAATGACTGGGCCAGACTGTTTATCAATAATGAGCACATTTACAGTTGGCCATACAATTGGACTACCTTCACTATGTCAGGGGTAGTACAATTGGGCTCCGTCAACCTGTTCCCTATAGATGCAAACTACATTTTCTATGTGGATGATTTCGTCTTTGCAGCTGTTCCGCCAGCCTCTGCAGGTGGCCATTGTGGCGATCCCATTGCTGCTGTAGAAGGTACCAATACGATAGCCGGTCCAATCGAGTGCTTTGGCGGCCACGATCCTGAGGATGCCGAAGGCGCGGTATGGTATACTTATACAGCTGCTGCTGATGGCGTTTTGGCCATATCATCTTGTGGTGGTGGCGTGGATACCAGAGGCTGGATATTTGAAGGTGATTGCCAGGCGCTGCCCATTGCAGGTGTAAACGACGATCAATGCGAGGTCACCTCAGGTGGTAATGAGTGGGCCAGCTACCGCGAAGCCCTCGTTACAGGTGGCCAAACTTACTTCATCATGTGGGACAATGTATGGGAAACTGCCGGTTTTGACTGGGAGTTGACCTTTACTGCCGGTGCAGGTGAGGCAGGTAATTTCTGCGCTACTGCTGTAGCCATTCAGCCGGGTACACATACCGTGGGTACTATTGACGGAAATGCAGCCGTGACCGGCCCGATCATTGGCAACACCTCTCAAGGTTCTACCCCTACGCCTTACGCCAAGTCGGAGTGGTATTCCTTTACGCCCTCTGAAGCAGGGCTGATGAACATCACTGCCTGTGACTTGACTACCGAAGATACCCGCCTTTGGGTATATACTGGTACTTGTGACAACCTGGGTACACTCAACCTTATCGCTGCCAGCGATGATGATTGTGGTGTGTCAGGAGGACCTTCTGCAGTAACCGAAGTGCCGGTAGTAGGGGGCACTACTTATTACATTGAGTGGGATGATATCTTTACAACAGGCAACTTCGACTTTGAGCTCGATTTGGTCATCACCCGACAGGTTACGTTTATTGTAAACATGGAAAGAGAAACTGTTGATATCCCCAACGGTGGCGCCCGCATTGCCGGTAGCTGGGCCAACTGGGCCGATGAGGCCATGACCAACAACTTCGACGGTAGCTGGCAATATACCACCGAGTTGCGCCAGGGTGTATCCTACCAGTTTAAATACCAGAATGGTACCGGCAACTGGGAAGATGATTCTGATTTGGGCGACTGTGGTGTGGATGATGGCTTTGGTGGCTTCAACCGTGAAGTCACTGTAGGTTCTATGGATATGGTACTGGATACAGTATGCTTCTCCTACTGTGTCAATTGTGATATGGTGATCAGTGTGGATGAAACGGAATTCCTGGAAGGGCTCAACCTCAACCCCAACCCGGCCACCACATCCGCAACGCTGACTTACAGCTTTGATGAAGCATTGAACCTGACCATCGAAGTATTCGATATCACCGGCAAGCTGATGCGTGCCGAGCAAGTGGACAATGCACAAACCGGCCACGTACTTCTCGATGTAGCCAACTTCAACCCCGGTGTGTATCAGGTACGGATATCCTCCGAACAACACCAGGTGAGCAAGAAGCTGGTGGTACACAAGTAATGTGAACTAGTTTCCAGAGGTTAAAACCTCTGAGCAATAATCACCCCTTTCGGCAACTAGCCGGAAGGGGTGTTTTATTTTGGAATGAAATTAATGGGGGCCTACTTATATGCTCAGTCCCATCCTTGAGACTACTCCAGTTTCACCGGCTCAAAATCCTCAAACAATTGATAACGTACCGCCTCCACCTGCTTTTGGTAGTCGGACCAACTATGTGTAAAGAACCGATTGATCTGCTCCAATACTTCTACTACTTTTTCCTTTGCTTTTTCGGTAGCCCGACGTGCCATCTGGTTGGGTGCTCCAGGTGAATTGTTAATGTAGTTGCGAGCCCGCCAAAGCACTGAGTTGAGTTTGTCAGAGGTGCGAATAATCCCTTTAGTATCTTCAGGCTGCATGTACAAATCCATAAGCTGGTTGATACTATCGCGCATCGCTTTGCCGGCTTTAGTGATTTCCTTTTTGCTACTGTCAGCCACTGTTTCCATCAATTTATCAACTCGACCAATGGTTTTTTTAGCATCCTTGAGTTGATCAAATCCTTGCGTAGCTTTATCGACGAGGCGCGAAAAATTGTCCTGCGCACGGGCGCGGGCACGCCAATCGGCGAGATTGGCCTGTTGGCGTGGATCGGCTTTCACCTCTACTGTAGTCGAATCTTTGAAGTCGCCATACGTAAACACCAATTTGTACTTGCCCGGCAACACACGAGGGCCCCAGGGATCGCTTTGCTCGGGCTTAACCTCAGCACGGGAAGGAAAGCGCGGCCCTTTGCGGCGCAGGTTCCAGCCAAATCGATTCATGCCGTCTTTTAGTTTATGGTAAAATGTGTAAAGGGTATCTCCCTGATTATCAAATACTTGCACTTTTACTTTTTTGCTCTTTGGCCCGCCAGGCTTTTTATCTTTAGCCTCCTTGGCCTTCCCCTTAGCCTCAGTTTTCTTCTTACTCTTTTCCTCAACATTCTTCTTTTCCTTAGCCTTCTCACGCACCCAAGCCGTAATCAAAGCAGCGCGTGGCCCATTCTTACCCACAAAATCGCCATCGGCCCCAAAGCGGCTACCATCTACTGATCGGTAGCTGGCAAGATAGGCGTGCGACATGGCAAATACCTTGAATGGAGTGGTCAGCACTTTGGCTTTTGTACGGGCAATCTCGCGCAGCGGCTCGATGTCATCCAGTATCCAGGCAGCCCGGCCAAAAGTGCCGACGATGAGATCATGCTCACGGGGATGTATTTTGAGGTCGCTGGTGGAAACCGAGGGAAAATCATTGCTCCATTGCTGCCAATGACCGCCTCCGTCGAAGCTAATGTACAGCCCGTAATCTGTACCGAGAAAAAGCAAGTCCGGCACTTCCGCATCCTGAGCCACTGACAGGGCATGGCCCTTCACCTTGTGCTCATCAGCCAGTCGGCGCCAGGTCTGGCCATAGTCTTTGGTATGATAGAGGTAAGGCTTGTAATTGTTGCGCCGGTAATCATTGGCCACCACAAAAGCCTCGGCAGCATTTTTCTCAGAAGCTACGATCTGAGGTATCCAGCTGCCTTTTGGCAGGCCAGGCAATCGGCTGGCCAGGTTTTCCCAATGCTTTCCGCCATCGCGGGTGAGTTGAACATTGCCATCGTCCGTACCTACCCAGATGAGCTGCTCATCCAATGGGCTTGGTGTAATGGCGAGTAGGGTCGTAAAATTTTCAGCATTGGTGACATCCAGGGTGAGGCCACCGCTACTGGCCTGCTTTTGTTTGGTAGTATCGTTGCTCGTCAGGTCGGGAGAGATGATCTCCCAGCTCTGGCCGCAGTTCATGCTTTTGTGTACAAACTGACTGCCGTAATAGATGCCGCAATCGTGGAAAGGATTTTGGGCAAGCGCTGCATTCCAGTTGAAGCGCAGCTCCACACTATCGGGGTGTACAGGTTTTATAAAAAGGTTTTTCCCGGTTTGGCGGTCGAAATAGCCGAGGTTGCCGCCCTGCGACATGGCCCAACCATAGCGATTATCATCGCGACGCAGCATCACGTCAAAACCATCGCCAAACATCACCTCCTGCCAGTCGGCATTGCGAATACTCCCATTTTTCCAAACACTGCTTGGCCCTACCCAGGAGCCGTTGTCCTGCATGCCCCCCAGCACATGATAGGGGATGTCCATATCGTGGTTGATATGGTAGAATTGAGCCAGCGGCAGATTGTCGATAAACTCCCAATTGGCGCCCCCGTCGCGGCTGATATTGAGGCCGCCATCATTTCCGTCGATGATGTAGTCGGGCTTGTCGGGATGTATCCAAAAAGCGTGGTGATCGGGATGTACGCGTTTGCCGTAATCGAGGATGGTTTTGAAAGTTTTGCCGCCGTCTTCACTTTTGGAAACGTAGGACCAGAGATTCCACAGGCGATTTTCATTTTTAGAATCCACATACAGTTCAGCATAGTAAAAGGGGCGATTGCCGATATTTTTTTCAGAAACGAGCTTCCATTCGTGGCCGCCGTCCACAGATTTGTACAAGCCATTCTTTTTAGCTTCCACCAGAGCATACACGATATTGGGCTTGGAAGCTGCGATGGCCAGCCCGATTCGGCCCAGCTCACCTTTTGGCAAGCCCTCTTCGTCGGTGATCTGTGTCCAGCTATCACCGGCATCATAGCTGATGTGGAGGCCCGAGCCCTTGCCGCCGCTATTAAAAAACCAGGGCTTTCGGCCAAATTCCCACATACTTGCAATGAGCTTGTTGGGGTTGGTGGGATCGGTCACCATATCACCAACACCTGTTTCTTTATTTATATACAGCACTTTTTTCCAGCTCTTCCCACCATCAGTAGTGCGATATACCCCTCTATCTTCTGATGGACCCCATGCTGATCCCATAGCTCCGACGAATACAATATTGGGGTTGTCACGATGGATGATGATTCGATGGATAAGGCGGGTTTTCTCAAGCCCCATCAGCTTCCAGGTCTTGCCACCGTCAATACTTTTGTAAATACCTTCGCCGCTATTGTGCGAGTTGCGGGGATTGCCCTCGCCGGTACCTACCCAAATTTCGCTGGGGTTTTGCTGGTTGATCTTTAAAGCCCCAATTGCCTGTACAGGAGCCTCATCAAAAACAGGCTCCCAACGGATGCCACCACTTTGGCTCTTCCATACACCTCCGGATGCTGTGCCGATAAAGATAATGTCCGGATTGCTGAGGTTGACATCAATGGCTGTAACGCGCCCACTCATACCGGCCGGCCCGATGTTTCGAATTTTAAGACCTTCCAATCGTTTGATATCCACTTTTTGGGCCGGGAGGCTCCATACAATCAGGCAAAAAAGAAGGAACAGGAAAGCTGTATTTTTCATGTGTTGCGTTTGTTTTATCAATGGTTGTGATTGCGAATATATTCAAAAGCCGCTGTGTGAGCAAGCCAAAGTATTTTGGAAGGATAGTACGGAAGGGCCTGGATAATCAAAGATTTATCAATGCGGTCCAGATGCTGAGTTTGCCGTTTTCATAATGCGTCCAGATGGGGCGTACTTTGCCATCGTAGGCGCTGATGTTATTATAATCACCAAAAAAATCGGTATCGCCCGGCGGGATGAATGGCTTTTCTGAAATGCGCATATTTTTGAAATGCTTGCCACCATCTTTACTGGCTGCCACCACCACATCGGTGCGGAGGTCATCATACTGGCTTCGGTCATAGTACACTATATATATGCGGCCGGTAATAGGGTCCACTGCCATCCAGGGGAAAAACTGTTGGCTGTGAGTAGCATCTCGGTTCACCTGTACCGGCTCACTCCAGCTATTGCCTCCATCTTTAGAATAGGCCAAAAAGATGTCGATATTATCCGCACCATTACGGGCATCGCCCCAGCTGACATAAATAGTGCCGTGATGTGGCCCGCCACTGAGATCAACGCCGGTGACAGGCATGGCATTGGCACGGCCTACACCTTGGACGTCAATATTCCAGCCTCCCGGCTGGCTGGCCACTACAATGTCCTGGTCGAGCCAGCTGGCACCTCCATCCGTGCTGCGGTCGAAATAAATTTTGTCTTGGTAGCTCCAGGCGACATAAATTTCTCCATTCGGCCCAACGGAAGGTACGGCTCCTTCTACCGTGTTGTCATCATCGATACAATCGCCTGAAATTTCATTGAGCTGAATGGGTTTCGACCAACTTTCGGCCAGGTCGGAAGATTTGGAGAACAGGATTTGCGAATAGCAATCGGGATCGGCAGAGCCATATACATCGAACTGGGTCCAGGTGACGTAGATGTCGTTATTGGCTGGATTGACGACTGCCCACTCCTTGTCTTGCTGTTTGGGCGGATTGAGGCCGATGGCGGCACCATCGTTCCAGCTTTTGCCACCGTCATCGGAGCGTTGTACTACGATGCTCTCCAGTATTCGCGGGCCATTGAGATTGCCGCTGTTCAACGGATTGGCGAGATGGAGGTAGTAGAATCTTCCTTTTTGATCGGCAGTGATGCAGGGGTCGCCATATACGCCATGCGAAGAGCTGAGGTGATCGGTTGTCCAGCTTTTGCCGCCATCGAAGGAGTAGTGGTAAGTATTGATGATGGCTCCGGCGACGATATTGTCTGGTTTGGCGGGATTGATGAAAATGCTGGGTTCGCAGGGGCCATAGCCGATGCCGGGATTTTGGTAGATCATAATGTTTTTGGGCAGGCAGCCAGTGAATGCGCAAAGGATTGACAGCAGGAGTATTCGCATGATTTGGAGTTTAAGCAGGTCAAATTTACGGAATTGGCGGGAAGAATTGCCAGAATTCAAAAATTGGTGTTCAGCTATAAAGGTTATGCTTTTAGGCATCCAATTTGTATTACATTTTTTAATGATCTGTGTGAAGATCATGTACAGGCCAGGCCGGAAGGATGTACTCCCTTGCGGATAAACAAGATTCCAAATCAACTAAATCAACGATTTTGACTAAGTTTTTCTTGATCATCCCGGCATTCCTATGCCTATCTTTTTTTTCTGCACATGGAACGACCATCTATGTAGATAGCACCGCAAACGGCCTGAACAATGGAACGAGCTGGGTAAATGCTTATGTGAAATTGGATGCAGCACTAAACCAGGCTGTATCCGGTGACACCATAAAAGTGGCCAAAGGGACTTATTTTCCAGACACTACAGGCTTGTCTGACCATCGCACGGCTACTTTCAATTTGCCTGATTCTGTGGTGCTGTTTGGAGGGTATCCGGCTGGCGGCGGTGCGCGAAACTGGAAAACCAATCAGACTATTCTAAATGGAGATATTGGAGTGGCAAACGACAGTTCTGATAATTGCTTCAGGGTAGTGTATGGGCACAATCTTAGTGACCAGGCTCGCCTGGATGGTTTTTATGTGACTGATGCCTATGCAGAAAACGCTACCGATGGGGCAGGCGTGTTTTTAGATACTGCTGATGTAACCCTTGTGAATCTGGTCATTTCAAATAATGTATTCATATCCAATTCAGCAGTAGCCATAGGAGGGGGCATTCGGCTCAACAATTCCTCTTCGCTGATAATGAATGTTTTGTTGTACAATAACCAGGTTATCGGATTTAAAGGAATGGATGGGAGTAGTGGAACAAAGGGAGCAGATGGTTCCCCTGGAGGAGGCTGTGGCCCGTCTGGCCCTGGTGGTGCCGGATCAGCGGGCAGCAATGGCACCGATGCAATGGATGGAGGAAAAGCCTTAGGGGGAGGCATGTATGTTTTTGGCAATTCTAATCCAACGGCTGTAAATCTTCTCTTCATTGAGAATATAGTCGAAGGTGGCGATGGCGGGCAAGGCGGAGATGGAGGCGATGGCGGCGCAGGTGGTGAAGGAGGCTGTCCGGGTGGCTGCCTGTCAGGGGGCGCGGGAGGCGATGGCGGCAAGGGAGGTATAGGCGGAAATGGGGGCGCAGGGGGCGTAGCATATGGTGGCGGGCTGTATTGCGAAACGGATAGCAAAATTGAACTAGTCAACAGTACTTTTTATCGCAATCTGGCCAGAGGTGGCAGAGGGGGAACCGCTGGCGTTGGAGGAACTGGAGGGACGGGCGGCCCGGAAGGCTGTGGAGGAAGCAATGGCCGGGATGGCGATGATGGCTCAAACGGGGCAAGTGGTTCTGCCGGAACGAGAGGAAGCGCGTATGGCGGCGGCTCTTTTGCCCAGCCTTCCGGCGAAGTGATCGTTAGCAACAGCATCTTTTGGAAAAATAAAAAGAACAATCTTATTTCCGACTTTAGTGGGGACGTTACAGCAACGTATTGCCTGTTGCACAGCGCCGGTGGCGTAGGTTGTCTTACAGGTGAAAAGCCCGAATTTCAGAATGAAAGCCTGCTCAGTGGTCACGACGGTATCTGGATTACTCATGATGATGGTTTGCGAATCAATGCTTGCTCTCCTGCAATTAATGCCGGCCTCAATGATAGCATTCCTCTCGGGATAATGACCGATTTGCTGGATACCTTACGCGTGATGGACGATACGGTGGATATGGGAGCCTTTGAAACTCCCTTTACAAAATTACACCTTGTGTACGTCGATAGCGCAGCAAGGGGGAGCAGCACTGGCGAAAGCTGGGCCAACGCTTACACGGATTTGCAAAAGGCGCTTTGTACAAATGCCGACACCATTTTAGTGGCTAAAGGGACTTATTACCCTTCTGGTTCAAACCGAACGGCAAGTTTTAACTTACCAGATAGTACTGTACTCTTGGGCGGTTATCCCAGTGGTGGTGGTACAAGGAACTGGAACGTGAATCTCTCGATATTAAGCGGAGATATTGGTACACCAAATGATACGGTTGACAATAGTTATACTGTTTTGTATTTCGATAGCATGGTAAATCATGTTGTATTGGACGGATTCATTATTGAAGGAGGTCATGCCAATGGAGCAGCTGCCCAATGGTGGGATAAGCAAAGCTGCGGAGGCGGCATTTATCTGGACGGTAGAGGTGCCGGAAATAATAGCTCTCCACAATTTAGCAACCTGACAATTCGAAATAATTATGCTCGGAACGGTGGCAGCGTGTTTATTAATGCCTTGGATACAGGTAGTGCAAACCCGATTTTTACGAATGTGATTTTTTATGGCAATTCAGCAGAAACCGGCGGGGCTATACACGCTGCCGGAGACTATAGCGGTAATGCCGATTTTGCCATTAATCAATGCCTGTTTTATGATAACGATGCGACATCTCAGGGTGGGGCCATTGTCAACCAAGCCCTTGACGGCTCTGCGATAGCCAATATAAAACAAAGCACCCTGGCCTTCAACGATAGCCTGGTTGGCCATGGCATACTGAACCACTACAATGGAGGTAAATCGGTTATTAGCAATAGTATTGTGTGGGATACACTTGCTAACCACAGTACCCAGCCGGGCAGTTATACCTATACGTATTCTCTTATCGCTTCTGAAGGGCATCGCAATCCACAGTTTTTGGATCCTGTGAGTTACGATTTTAGAATTGACTATTGCTCCCCAGCAGCGGGAGGCGGATACAACGATAGCATCCCTGCAGGGACAACCCATGATCTTAATGATACTATCAGGATCAAAAATGGTATTGTGGATATGGGAGTCTATGAAAGTGTTTACCTTAATTTAAGAAAAATCTATGTAGATTCAGCTGCAACAGGTACCAATACTGGAGAAAGCTGGGCCAATGCTTTTACCGATTTGCAGGATGCCTCCCATTGTACCGCCACGGATACAATATTTGTGGCCAAAGGGACTTACAAACCCGCAACTTACGATAGAGACAGCAGTTTTTCAATCTGGAATAATGTGGTGCTGTTGGGTGGCTATCCAAATGGCGGAGGAAGTAGAAGCTGGAAAACCAATCGTACCATTTTGAGTGGCGACATCGGCATGGCAGGGAGTGATACTGATAACAGTTATACCGTAGTATATTTCGACAGCACCGTAACGAATAGCGTACTGGATGGCTTTATTATTGAACATGGCAATGCCGATTCTTCCTATTTTTCACTAAGTCCAACCTTTTTCTGGGATAAAGAAGGAGCCGGCGGTGGCATTTACCTCGATGGAGAAGGCAGCGGAAACGAATGCTCGCCTATCATCAGCAACTGTGTCATTCGAAACAACAATGGCTTGCACGGTGGCGGTATGTTTGCAAACGGAAGAGATTTCGGAAAGGCAAACCCGATCTTGCGTAATTGCACCTTTTATGAGAATACGACCAGCTTGAGAGATGGTGCTGCAATATTTGTAAACGGTCGGGACAACGGGCAATCTAATCCTAAAATCCATCAGTGCTTATTTTATAATAACAATTCGGCTGAAGACGGAAGTGCCTTATTTATATATTCCCGTTATGGAGGGGAAGCCCGTACCGAAGTAAAGCAATCCACTTTTTTCAATACTACTGCTGCAAGCATGCTATATGCCAATTATGTCGGCAGTGAAATTAATATGGATAATTCAATCGCATGGGGTAGGATGTTGTCGGGCAATTCGGCAACCCAATCCAATACCTTTTCCATCATTAAAAGTAATGATGATCCGTATCCACAATTTGTGGATACAACAAAGTACAATTTTCAATTATCAGCTTGTTCGCCGGCAATCGATAAAGGCCAAAATGACAGTATTCCAAGCACTATTAATTTCGACATGACAGAAGCACAGCGCGTACAAGGCGATAGCGTGGATATGGGAGCTTATGAAGGCGGGGAACTGCCCAATAATATAATTACTTTGGCCGATACGACCCAAACCGCCAATGGCGAACTTACTGATGCAGACGGCTGGACGCATTATTGCTTTTGCGATACAACAGATAATAGCAACTCTACCTGGTTGCTTTCTCTGAAAAAGAATAGCAATAATATTGGCAAAGTTGGTGATGGAACTTTTAGCCTAAAACATACTACAAGCGGTAAATACAATACAGACCTTGCCACCGAGTTGACATCTGCACCATACGTGACGGCTGATTCATTTTTTGTATTCAACCGCTATTGGGAAGTGGTACCGACCAGCCAGCCTGTGAGTAGTGTAAACGTGCGCTTTCCATATTCTACTGCCGATTTTACCGACTTACAGGCCTCTATGCCAGTGCTGGCCAATCATACTGAAATGGCATTTTTTAAAGTTGATGGAGCGCATAATCCGCATTCACTAAGTGTGCCGGCATCGCATTACCACGAGTATAAAAACGGAACGTCACCCTCATTAACTGATTGGCTCTACACGGACTATACGGCTATCATGCCTGGTGTCCATATTGCCGAGTATTTAGTAAGTAGCTTTAGTGGTGGCGGTGGCGGAAGCGGAAACGGTGTAAATGGCGGAGCCTTGCCGGTGGAGCTATTGACTTTCCAGGCGCGCTGGCAGGAAAATAAAAAGGATGCTTTATTGTATTGGCGCACAGCATTGGAATTGCATAGCAGCCACTTTGAAATAGAACGCAGTCTGGATGGTTTGGTGTGGAATTACATTGGAGAGCTGCCAGGCAATACGGTGCCGACCTATACCTATCAGGATCATGGGGTTGCTTTAAAAATAGACGAAAACGTGTACTACCGGTTGAAACAAGTAGATTATGATGGCACTTTTGAGTATAGCAAAGTAGTGGGTTTAAGCAAAGAGAGGGTTCCGTCCTTATTGGAGGTGTTCATTTTCCCCAACCCGGTGCGAGATGAATTGCACATAGTACCCCATTACAACAGCTACGGAAAGCTGAAAATGACCAATGCATTGGGCAAGCATATTACCGAACTTCAGATAAATGGCAGAACAAGCATCGATGTATCACGATTGCCCAATGGGGTGTATTATCTGTACTATGGTGAAAAAGTAGAGAAAGTATTGAAGTTTTAGAGTGTGTTTGGAAATTGCTTTTGGAAGCAGTAGTAGTAAAATTTAATTTTGGGCGAAGCCTTTTTTTGAGACATAGCCAACGCTATGGCGATGAAAAATAATGAAGTACAGAATTAAATTTTGCACTAATGCACCGAAGGGTAAATTTCAAACACGCTCTTAATCTCTTAGCCTGGCAAAATTAGTTGGGATGAAGCCTGTCAGGCACATTCATCGCTGGTATTTTATCCTTTCTCATAAAGGGTTCTGCCACTAATTTCTCGCTTTCGAAAATTTTTTTTCTTAAAGTCCGGCAATTATTTTTAAAATCTCGCTTATTTCAATACTTTAGCCCTGCACTTAGCACCCATGGAGAAAACATCCCACCTGTTTGCCTCCTAGAATTCATTGTGTATAGTATTTGGAATTATGAACAACAGCTGCAGGAATCCTGCATTGATGGGCTGTTCCATGTACCGAGTGGTTGTACCTTTGGGTAGAGCTGCTTGACGAGCCAAAACCGATTTTAAGCGCTCGCCACAATTAATAGAGCACCCGCTTTATGGTTCCTGATTAATTTGAACTGATCGTCGGCCTATTGCTTTCGGTCAATACCTTAGTCGCTACGTACCAAACAAACATTTGCACCTCCTCTGCCTTGTTGCAGGGCGGTGGGTCGCTTTGGCGTAGCAATAAATTTGAATTTTTGAAAACAACATTTCTACACCAAACGTCCCATCACTCATGTTTGTATCTTCATGGAAGAAGGTATGGCTGATACTTTTAGTAACAGCTCCCATACCGACAATAGCGCAAGATACAAATTATAATCCCATACAAAATGCCCCGGACACCTTGAAGGTGGAGGCTGCTGCACAGCGCTTCAACATTGATGTTGCGCCCGGCTCCGGCACCTTCCTGCTCTGCAATTTGCAGCCGGGCATGGATTATAGCTTGTACCTCAATGGCCCCACCGAATGTGGCGCCAGGCCTTTTTTGAATAACAACCAGGCACAAGAGCTTATCAATAATGGCAAAACGCTCAACTTCAGGGCACTCGCTGTTACCGAAGAGCTTTTCGTCAGCAGCAGCTGTAGCTCCAAGCGCGCCTTTAGCCTGTCCGTTGGCTGCCAAAGCTGCCTGCAAAAGGAGCAGCAAAGCCGTTCGGCGATGGGCATCATGACGCAGGGCAATTACACACCGCAGCAACTGGTGCAGGATGTATTCATCGGTGGCGATTGCTTCGATGTGCACAGTGCCAGCATTTCAGCGAGTGGCAATGTGACTGCACGCGGCGTGTTTTCGCGTGGATCATCCTCCATCAACATAGAAGAAGGGGTCATCCTATCAACCGGTAACATAAGCAATGCCTCCGGCCCAAATCTCGAATACAACGCAGGCAACCAGTATTCGCCCGCTTATCAGTATGACGAAGATCTAAACACTGTGCTCAACGGCAACTGGTCAACACATGATGTGACGGCGCTGGAATTTGACTTTACACCGACCTCCGACCAAATTTCTTTTGAATTTGTGTTTGCTTCGGAAGAGTATTGCGAATATGCAGGTAGCGACTACAACGATGTGTTTGGCTTTTTTATCAGCGGCCCGGGCATCAATGGCCCTTTTTCCAATAATGCCGAAAACATTGCCATCGTGCCGGGAAGCTCCGACTATGTGACCATCAACAATGTAAATCACTATTCCAACTCAGCCTATTATGTTAACAATGTTCCGGCTATCCAACATATTCTGATGCCCTTTTGGCTGGATTGCCCGGGACACCCCACCAATGACGGCCTGGCGATCGATGATATCGAATACGATGGCTTCACCACAGTGCTTACAGCCTTTGCGCAGGTAATTCCCTGTGAGACCTATCACATCAAGCTCATTGTAGCCGACGTTAATGATGGCTATTTTGATTCGGCCGTGCTGCTAAAAGCCAACAGCTTCAATGCCGGTGCTACGGCTCTGGTAGAAGCTGAGATCCCCGGCTTTAGTGGCAATGTGGTCTTTGAAGGTTGTGAAGATGGTTACTTTGTATTCCAGCGAAGTACACCTGACTTGACCGAGCCGGTTGTCGTCAATTTTACTATCTCTGCGCTGAGCACAGCTACTGCTGGCCTCGATTATGTGGACTTGCCCACCTCCATTACCATCCCTCCCGGTGACTCAGTGTACTATCTGCGGGTAGATGTTCTGGAGGATATTTTGATAGAAAACAACGAAACGATCATACTGGAGCTGGATGTTCCCTGCTCTTGTACTATCCCTTTTACCGAGATGCAGATTGCTGATTCCGAACCTTTGGAGGCTTATTTGTTCGATCAGCAAAGCTGCGGCCCGGAGTCTTTTGTACTAAGCCCTATGATTACGGGAGGGATTCCGGGTTATTCTTTTTTGTGGAATAGTGGTGACACCAGTCTTAGTTTGACGGTAAATCCTGCTCAAACTACCACCTACACCGTCACCATTACCGACTACTGTGGAAATACTACACAAACAGCAGCTACTATTGAAATCGTTGAACAGCCCACCGCCTCGTTGAGTGGAACCTATCCGGTGTGCCCGGAAGATCCCTCTACGAGTTTGCCAATCAGTCTGACTGGTAGCGGCCCTTGGGAAATTTCCTACAGCCTGAATGGCGCCCCGCCGATCACCGTCGGCAACATATCCGAAACGCTTTACAATTTGCCGGTTTCGGGCCTAGGAAACTACCAGTTGATCAGCGTACATAGTGGTAGCTGTGCGGGTCAGGCAACCGGATTGGCTATTGTGGAGGCTGTAAATATTCAGCTTTCACTGACGGCCAGCCCGGTAAGCTGCCCGGGCCTGGATGACGGCAGTTTGCTGTCGGATGTGCAGGGAGGGACTGCCCCTTACCTGTATCAGTGGAGCCTCCCGGGAGCCTCCTCTTCAGATATTTTCAATCTGGCTCCCGGCACCTATCAGCTCACTGTAACCGATGCGATGGGCTGTAGCCAAACTGCAGAGGCTACCATTCCATTGGATGCCGGAGTGCCGGAAGTAGAGGCGGGAGCCGATCAAACACTGAATTGCTATAAACCGGAGCTTACTTTGAATGGGAGTGGGTCGGTAGGTTCCCTGTTTAGCTATCAATGGACTACATTGAATGGCCATATTCTTTCGGGGGCCAATAGCCTGAATCCTACAATAGATCAAGGAGGGCTTTATGTGTTGGAAGTTGAAAATATCCAAACTGGCTGCACAATTACGGATGAGGTGTTGATCAGCGTTGATACCACATCTCCTGTAGCGGTCATTGATCTGGTAGGCCCCAGTATCCTCGATTGCCATCAACCTTCCACCGTGTTGGACGGATCAAGCTCTCAGCCAGGGGGTAATTTGAATTTTGAATGGCACACCAGCGACGGAAGTATTCCTTCAGGCAGTGATGTACTGCCGGCCATTGAAGTGCAAACGGCAGGCAATTATCAGCTCAAGGTGACCAACCAACTCAATGGATGTGTAGATCAGGAGAGCATAATTGTTGGATCAGACATGGCGCTGCCCGAAATGGCCATCGCACTGCCAGATATGCTTAATTGTACCGATACTGTAATTCAGCTCAATGCAAGTGCCTCGTCACAAGGGCCACAGTTTATATATAGCTGGACGACGACATCTGGTCAGATATTGAATGGTGCCAATAGCTTGTATCCAAATGTTAACCAACCTGGTATTTACGAATTGATCATATTAAATCAAGCAACCAATTGCAGCAATATAGCTTCGGTAGAGGTGCTTATCGATACGATAGCACCTCATGCCGAAGCAGTTGTCAATGAATCACTGGATTGTGACCGACCGGAAGTTTGGCTCGATGGGAGCGGCTCTTCTGAAGGCCCGCAATACAGCTACCATTGGTTTACTACCGATGGCAACCTCATTAGCGGCACCCTAAGCCCAACTCCCACTGTAAACACAGCCGGTACCTACCTGTTGGAAGTCACCAATAGTGTGAATGGCTGTAGTGCGACAGATGAAGTAATCGTTGAAGATGATACCAATTACCCCTACGATGTTGTGGTTGAGCCGACCCCTCCGCTTTGTAATGGTGGTGAAGGTAGTTTGACGATTGCTTCTGTCGCCGGTGGAGATGCTCCGTTTGTATATTCAGTAGATGGCGGGCAAAATTGGTATAGTGAAAATTTATTCGCTGGTTTGATTCCTGGCAGTTATCAGTTGATGGTACAGGATATAAGTGGCTGTGTTTATGAAAAAGAAGTAATGATACCGGATGTGCCACCGATCATTGTGTCATTAGTGGATGAAGTGGAATTGCAATTGGGCGAAAGCTATCAGTTGACAGCGAACACCAATGTGCCTCCCGGCCAAATTGATAGCATTATCTGGAGCCCTGCGGATAGCCTGAGCTGTGTGAATTGCCTAAATCCGACCGCCCGGCCTACCAGTGAGCAACTGTACAGCCTAACGATTGTGGATGACAAGGGCTGCCGCGCCAGCGATGAGGTGCTTTTCCGGGTGGATAAGGAGCGCAAAGTGTTTATTCCCAATGCCTTTACACCCAACAATGATGGCATCAACGATCGCTTTCGGGTATTTGCCGATGTCAAAAGCGTAGCCAAAATTAAGCAAATGCAGGTATTCAGCCGCTGGGGTGAGCAAGTTTTTGAGGCGCACAACTTTCAGCCCGGTCAGCGAGAAATTGGCTGGGATGGTACCTTTAAAGGCAAAAGATTGACGCCGGCTGTATTTGTATATATGGTAGAAATCGAATTTATCGATGGCTTGACTAAATTATACAAAGGGGATATCAATTTGCTGGATTGATCCTTTTTTAAGAATAAAACAAAACGAAGAATCTTTAGCATTAGCAATGGAATTCAGCTTCACTGGATTAGCCCAAAAAACAATAAAGGTGTGACCTACTTTTGAGAAAACAAGTGTGTTTTATTGAATATCAGTGAAGTTGTTTTCATAATTCCAAATCGAGGGTTGAAGCAGGTTTTGCTTCGACCCTATTTTAGGTTAGGGATCAGGAAGGAATAGGAAAATAGACATTGATTTAATTTTTATTCAAATTTTTTTACTATTTACAGATTATTTGCTTACTTTAGAGTAAACCAGCCAATTCTCTGGCTCACCGATCACCATTACCCTCCAATCACCTTACATCAGTAGGATTTTTGTATTGCAGTCGGATTTTTTTTTCTGCAATATACGTATTCAATATAATGCTGAGATATGGTGAAATGGACGACCGTTTTGAGCTTTTCTCTGCTCTCACTTCTTTTAGAACTTTCACTCACTATTCCAGCGCAACAAGTCGGCCCCTCAACAACCATCTGCAATCTCAGTGCCGATGCCGGGACCGATCAATCTATTTGTTCGCCTGGTGGGTTTGTGGGACTCAATGGTAATGCTAATGGTGATTATTGCTATTACTATTGGTCGCCTACTTCGGGCCTGACCAATCCCTATACGCTCAACCCTACTGCTTCGGTGACCACTACTACGACCTACTCGCTTACAGCAGTTGGCCCCAATCCAAATGGTCAAAATCTCATTTTCAATGGTGATTTTGAGCAGGGCGATGTTGGCTTTACCTCCGATTATTACTGGGATCCCTCTGGTATTTTGGATGAAGAAGCCTATTTTATTACTACCCGCGGCGACTATGCTCGCTACGACTGGCAACCTTGCATGGATCATACTTCCAATAGCGGTAACATGATGGCAGTCAATGCTTCTTTGCAAGGCAATGTGAAAGTTTGGTGCCAACAGGTGAATGTCAGCCCTGATACTGATTACATTTTTTCACTTTGGCTTGTAACCCTCTTTCCTGCCAACCCCGCCATCTTACAGTTTTCGATCAATGGCCAGGTGATAGGTGAGCCATTCTCTGCTAGTCCACAAACCTGTTTGTGGCAACAAAATTGTACAGCTTGGAATTCGGGCAATGTAACTACCGCTGAGATTTGCATCATCAATCTCAATACAGTATCCTGGGGCAATGACTTTGCTATTGATGACATACACTTTGCTGAAGCTTGTACTCACACCGATGAGGTAACAATTTATGTAAATGAAGAACCGGAAATTCAAAATTTCAATACCTTTTGCAATGCCGACAATACCTCCTATCAGCTGAGCTTCGAAGCTCTGGGCGGAGCTGGAAATTATCAGGTAAATGGCTTGAGTGGCAGTTGGAATGGTTCAGTATTTATCAGCGATCCTATTCCTACTGGCAATTCTTATAACTTTCAACTGAGCGATATCAACCAGTGCGGCAACCTCCAGCTGAATGGTTCGCATACTTGTGTATGTATTACGGATGCCGGTAATTTGGCCCAGGACACATTGCACGCTTGTAAGGGAGAAACAGTGACTGCCCAGCATTTCAACGACCAGATTCTGGATGGCAATGATGTACTTGAGTTCATCTTGCACGATCAGGCAGGCAGTAGCCTGGGTACTATTTTGGCAAGAAGCAACAGCCCCAGCTTTACTTATTTTAGCGGACTGATGGCAGGGCAGGTGTACTACATCTCTGCCGTTGCCGGAGATAATGATGGCTCCGGGAAGGTCGATCTGTCAAGCGTTTGCCTATCGGTATCGGAAGGTGTGCCGCTGGTGTTTCACCCTTTGCCAACGGCTGGTTTTACGTTGCCTACGGAGATATGTGAAGGCAGCCAGGCCATCATTACCTTCCAGTTGTCGGGCAACGGCCCCTTCAATATCCTTTGGCAGGAAGGCGGTGTTCAGCAATTATTGAGTGGAGTATCCAATGGGTATCAGCTAGAGGTTAGCCCCTCGTCTAGTACTGACTATACACTACTTTCTATACAAGAACTATCGGGTCAACAGTGCTCTGATGAACTGAATGTTACACAAAACCTGACAGTTTCATCCCAATACTTACAAAATGTGCAAATGCATATTTGTGAAGGCGAGGCTGCCTTTTTGGCTGGCAACTGGCAAAGCATGGCTGGCCTTTTTGTCGACTCCCTTCAAAGCCAATATGGCTGTGACTCAATTGTGACAACGGAGCTTTTCGTACACTCAATTGACACCACTTCTTTGCTGATTCAAAGCTGCGATTCTACAGCCGTAGGTGTTGTCGAATATCATTTGCAAAGCCGTTATGGTTGTGACAGCCTGGTGATTATCGACACCCGCTTTGTGGAAAGTCACTACGTGTGGGTGTTTGAAGAAAGCTGTCATCCCCAGGATACGGGTATTGAAATACTTAATTTGACCAACCAGCAAGGCTGTGATAGCCTGGTGGAAATTCACACCAGCTTCCTGCAAAGCGATACGGTATATCAATATTTTCAGGATTGCGATACGGCCAATATCGGGATATTCGAAAGCTGGTACACCAACGAGGCTGGCTGCGATAGCTTGGTTCGTGAGCTAGTGGATTTGGCGCCAAGTCACGAAATTTGGCTCTATCAATACAGTTGCGATCCGCAGCTAGCTGGCCTGGAAATTCTAAACTATACAAATACTTTTGGTTGTGATAGTACCATTTTTACCGAGACGATATTACTGGCTTCCGATACGACATTTCTGGAATTTGCCAGCTGCGATCCAAATGAAGCCGGCCTGACCTACCAATATCTGACCAACCGGCATGGCTGCGATAGTACAGTGATCAGCCATACCCAGCTGCTGCCAAGCCATCAGACGGAACAGCATTTTACTACCTGCCAATCTACCGAGGTGGGCATGGATAGCAGCTATCTGATAAATCAGTTTGGTTGCGACAGTTTGGTGATCACCAGCACTACGCTGCTCTCTATCCATCACTGCGATTTGCAGGTGCTGGCTACGGGCGACCACATTGAGTGTAATGAACTTGATGGGGCACTGAGCCTTGAAGTATTGGTTGGCCTGCCGCCTTTTGATTATAGCTGGCAAGACCTGGAGCATATGTCGGCAGGGGAGGGGCAAATCCTTACTATCGGGCAAACCTATCTGATTGCCGGCCTGGGACCAGGAAACTACGAAATTGAAGTCAGCTCTGCCAACGGGCTGACAACTACCGTGTATGCCAGCATTACCGAAGCCGAGCGGATGGAACTCGATCTATTCCCTACCTCCGACTACAACGGCTATCCTCTCAGCTGCCCGGATGCTGCAGATGGTAGTGCTATGGTGATGATTGGAAGCGGAGGAAACAGGCCGTTTGACTATTTTTGGAGCAACGGAAGCACCTCTGCTGAAATTGCCGACCTGCCGCAAGGCTGGTATTATGTGACCGTAGTAGATGCGCTGGCCTGCCTGGCGATCGATTCGATTTGGCTTGGAGCTCCTGACCCGCTAACAGTAGAGCTGGCGGTGACGGATGTGCGCTGCTTTGGTTTTTCGGATGGCAGTATAGCTATAGAGCAACTTGGCGGCGGCGTTCCGCCGTATCAATTTGCCATAAACGATCAGCCCTTTCAAAGCGAGTCTATGTTTGATAATTTGTCAGATGGCAACTACCAAATTTGGGTGCAGGATGCCAATGGCTGCCAGACGAGCGAGTGGCTGGCCGTGAATATGCCTGCCCAGTTGGTGGTGAGCCTGGGGCCGGATACGCTGATCAATCTAGGTGACAGCCTGCAGATAAAAGCACTGCTCAATGTGCCGCCAGCACTCTTGCAAAGCCTGAGCTGGTCGAACGAAGATTGCGATTTTTGTACCACACTTCCTGTGGCGCCTTTGGTGACAACTGCCTACAATATCCAGATCATAGATGAAGCAGGTTGTACAGCTTCGGATGCATTGACGGTAGCGATAAAAAAAGACCGAGATGTTTTCATTCCTAATGTGTTCAGTCCCAATGGCGATGGCATCAATGACCAACTGACGGTTTTTGCTGGGAGGGACGTGGCATTGGTGAAGAGCTTTCGGATATACAGCCGTTGGGGAGAGCTACTCTACCAGGCACTCAACTTTCCGCCCAACACAGCAGAAATAGGCTGGAATGGCCGTTTTAAAGACCAATTGTTGAACCCCGGGGTGTATGTATATATGGCAGAGGTAGAATTTATCGATGGCTACGTAGGGCAGTATGTGGGCGACGTCAGCCTGATTCGTTGAGTAGATCACCAAATATTATTGGATAGTAAGGATGAAAAACGATAATATTTCGATATTTTTACAAAAATCAGGGTGCTTCATCCGCAATAAAAACTATGTGCTCACCTATACTGCCCGGTTGGTGCCTACAGGCAGCACTGCTCTTGTTAAGCATGTGCCAGTCTGCCCTGTTGGCAGGCTATACGGGCGATGATTCGGCTTCAGCATGTAGCGCAATGGTAAATGCGGGCCCGGATGTGGGTATCTGTACACCAGCAGAAGCGGTAGTATTGCAGGCTTCCATCGATGGGTATTATTTTGACTTCCAATGGTCACCAACGACAGGGCTGGATGATCCCAATTCCCTGAATCCTACTGCTACTGTGAATGGTGGTTTTACCTATACACTCACTGCATTCGGCCAGTCAGATTCGAATCCTAATCTGATAATAAATGGTGATTTTGAGTCAGGGAACGCAGGTATTACCAGTGGCTATGCATTTGTGAACCCTTCGCCGGGTTCGTTGATCACCCCCGGAGTTTATACCGTCATTACCTCTCCACAGATAGTGTACAGCAATTTTCCTGCTTGTGTGGATCATACCTATGGTAATCCCAACGGTAGTATGATGGTGATCAATGGAGGAAGCTCACCGGGGATCAATGCCTGGTGTCAGACGGTGGCGGTGTCACCTAATACCTACTACACCTTTTCTGCCTTTGCTGCCAGTATCAATCCGCTGAGTACCTCAGTCCTCCAATTTACCATCAATGGCAGCCAGATCGGAAATAATTTAAATCTTCCACCAGCGCTTTGTGGCTGGCAGGGCTTTGGGCATACCTGGTATTCCGGCAATGCTACTACTGCCAATATTTGTATCGTCGATTTATTTTCCGGTAATGGCCTGTTAATGAATGACTATATGCTCGATGATATTTCCCTCATAGAAGCCTGCCGCATTGCTGATGATGTACAAATAGTAGTATTGGATGCACAGGCCGTCGCCTCGCCCAGTGAACAGATCAATTGTGCTAATGATTGCATTGTGCTAAATGCCGCTGGCTCATCAGTAGGGCCAACCATTAGCTATCAGTGGACAGCTTCGGCAGAAGGGATGATTAACAGCGGAGCGAATACACTGACCCCTCAAGTGTGTGGCGCAGCTACCTATACCTTGCAAGTGAGTAGTAGTCTCAACGGCACACAATGTCAGTCGCAACCCGCCGAGGTATCGGTGGAGGCACTTCAATATTTACCACAATTTCCGGCTATTGGAGGCGAGGAAGAAGTCTGTACAGGCTCGACCAGCCTATATGAAGTGCTTGCTCCTCAACCCAATACCAACTATTTTTGGACGGTTACGAATGGCACATTGCTAAGTGGGCAAGGGGCTGAGCAAGTCACAGTGAGTTGGGACGACACTGCTGGCGGAGCCGTCTGTACAATTGCCGAAAATGAATGCGGACAGAGCCAAGCTGCATGTATCCCTGTCCATTTTATTTCTCCTGACACTTCAGATTATCTGGCAGCTGTATGCCCTGGCCAACAGCTATTGATCAATGGGGAATGGTATGGGGATAGCAATATGAGTGGCCTGGAAAATTTTATAACGGTTGATGGCTGTGATAGCCTGGTGCAGATCAGTTTGACTGAACTTCCGGAGCAGGCGTTTCAGATGATTCGCTATATCTGTGAAGGGGATAGTGCCTATCTTGGCGGTGCCTATCAAACTGAAGCAGCTTTGTATGCCGATACCTTTGCCAATGTGTTTGGCTGCGATAGCATCATCACCAGCGAATTGGTCATCCTTGCCGACCCCTCCGCCAATCAACCCACAGTTTGCGCTTCGCAAGCATGTACCGGCCTGGTAAATGCCGGGCCCGATGTAACCATTTGCGAACCCATGCAGCCCGTTCCGCTTACGGCATTCATTTCAGGAGATATCATCAACTTTCAATGGACGCCTACTACCGGACTGAGCAATCCGAATAGCCTTACACCCATCGCAACCGTAGCCACCACTACCACCTACAAACTGTCTGCATCGATACGCTCCGGCAATCTGGTGACCAATGGTGACTTCGAGCTGGGCCCCGTTGGCTTTACTACTGACTATGTGTTGGGCACAACGTCCTGCCTCGGACTGGGATTTTTGGATTGTGCCGGCACCTACGGTGTGCTAACCAATCCAATGGATGGCCATCAAAATTTTTCCCCCTGTATGGATGCAGTCGGAGGGGGTAACATGATGGTCGTAAATGGAGCCCCTAATTTGCAAAATGTATGGTGCCAGACCATTAATGTAAGCCCAAATACGGATTACGATTTCAGTGCCCTGGTGACTTCCGTCCATCCAGCTTCTCCGGCAATACTTCAATTTTCAATAAACGGCAACACAATCGGCAGCCCCTTCAATGCCGGAGCGCCTTGTGCTTGGGGTTTGTTTAGCGCTACTTGGAACTCTGGTAGCAATACCACTGCTACAATATGTATTCTCAATCAGAATACAGCTGCTGCTGGCAATGACTTTGCCCTTGATGGTATCAGCTTTTCGGAGCTTTGCATGGATATGGATCAGGTGACGGTGCATGTAATGGAGTTGGCACCGCAAATCAGCCCCCCACCTGTGATCGATTGCAATGACCCATTTGGCTGCGTAGTGTTAAACGCCTTAGGTACTAGCACGAATGGCGACAATCTTACCTTTCAATGGACTACATCCGGTACGGGCCTTATCCAAAGCGGAGCAAATACAGCTACGCCGCTTGTCTGTGCTGCTGGGGTGTACAATCTGAGCGTAACGGCTATGCTCAATGGCGTGGAGTGTACCCAAACAGGTAGTACGGTAGTTATCGACAATAATGCTCTACCCATCGCACCGACCATCGAAGGCCCGGATTCCTTGTGTACAAATGCTGTGGAGGAGTATATAACTACTATTGATCCAGCCTATACCTCCTATGCCTGGTCGATCAATGGCAGTGGGCAAATTTTAAGCGGACAAGGCACTCCGGCGGTTATTGTTGAATGGACCGATCCCGTGAATGCAGAACTATGTCTTTTGGTAGAAAATCGATGCGGCAATTTTAATTCAGATTGTATTGCCATCCATGCACCGGATTCGCTGGCTCCTCCACAGCTCGAAGGCCCGATGGAAGTTTGCCCCGCAGATACAACCATTTATATTGTCGATTCCTCCGATCCAAATATCGACACCCTGATCTGGAGCGTCCCTGTGGATGCAAGCATCCTGGCTGGTCAGGGGACAGACACGCTAATGGTTGACTGGAATAATTCTTCAGGAGGGCAGATTTGCTTGCAATTGCAAAGCGCCTGCGATACTTCTCAAAATTGTATGACCATTGATATTAGTCCTCCTTCTTCCGGAAATTTGGATACTATGATCTGTGCAGGCAATACGTTTTTGTTCAATGGAACTCTTTATGGCAACGGTAATTATTCAGGCCTGGAAATGCTGGTAGCCACAAACGGCTGTGATAGTGTGGTTTCCGTAACCGTATCTGATATCCCCCACGACACGACGGAAGTATCGCTGGAGAGCTGCGACCCAACGCAGGTAGGCATTGAGGAAGAATTGCTACAAAACCAGTCGGGCTGCGATAGCCTGGTGATTACAACGACAGCCTATCTGGAAAGTGATACGACAGAGGTGTCGCTGGAGAGCTGCGACCCAACACAGGTAGGCATTGAGGAGGAATTGCTACAAAATCAGTCGGGCTGCGATAGCCTGGTGATTACGACGACGCTGTATTTAGAAAGCGACACGACGGAAGTATCGCTGACGAGCTGCGACCCAACACAGGTAGGCATTGAGGAGGAATTGCTACAAAATCAGTCGGGCTGCGATAGCCTGGTGATTACGACGACGCTGTATTTAGAAAGCGATACGACAGAGGTGTCGCTGGAGAGCTGCGACCCAACGCAGGTAGGCATTGAGGAAGAATTGCTACAAAATCAGTCGGGCTGCGATAGCCTGGTGATTACGACGACGCTGTATTTAGAAAGCGATACGACAGAGGTGTCGCTGGAGAGCTGCGACCCAACGCAGGTAGGCATTGAGGAAGAATTGCTACAAAATCAGTCGGGCTGCGATAGCCTGGTGATTACAACGACAGCCTATCTGGAAAGTGATACGACAGAGGTGTCGCTGGAGAGCTGCGACCCAACACAGGTAGGCATTGAGGAGGAATTGCTACAAAATCAGTCGGGCTGCGATAGCCTGGTGATTACGACGACGCTGTATTTAGAAAGCGACACGACGGAAGTATCGCTGACGAGCTGCGACCCAACACAGGTAGGCATTGAGGAGGAATTGCTACAAAATCAGTCGGGCTGCGATAGCCTGGTGATTACGACGACGCTGTATTTAGAAAGCGACACGACGGAAGTATCGCTGGAGAGCTGCGATCCAACGCAGGTTGGCATTGGGGAGGAATTGCTACAAAATCAGTCGGGCTGCGATAGCCTGGTGATTACAACGACGCTGTATTTAGAAAGCGACACGACGGAGGTGTCGCTGGAGAGCTGCGACCCAACGCAGGTAGGCATTGAGGAGGAATTGCTACAAAATCAGTCGGGCTGCGATAGCCTGGTGATTACCACGACAGCCTATCTGGAAAGCGATACGACGGAGGTGTCGCTGGAGAGCTGCGACCCAACGCAGGTAGGCGTTGAGGAGGAATTGCTACAAAATCAGTCGGGCTGCGATAGCCTGGTGATTACAACGACGCTGTATTTAGAAAGCGATACGACGGAAGTGTCGCTGGAGAGCTGCGACCCAACGCAGGTAGGCGTTGAAGAGGAATTGCTACAAAATCAGTCGGGCTGCGATAGCCTGGTGATTACCACGACGCTGTATTTAGAAAGCGACACGACGGAAGTATCGCTGGAGAGCTGCGATCCAACGCAGGTAGGCATTGAGGAGGAATTGCTACAAAATCAGTCGGGCTGCGATAGCCTGGTGATTACAACGACGCTGTATTTAGAAAGCGATACGACAGAGGTGTCGCTGGAGAGCTGCGACCCAACGCAGGTAGGCGTTGAAGAGGAATTGCTACAAAATCAGTCGGGCTGCGATAGCCTGGTGATTACCACGACGCTGTATTTAGAAAGCGACACGACGGAAGTATCGCTGGAGAGCTGCGATCCAACGCAGGTAGGCATTGAGGAGGAATTGCTACAAAATCAGTCGGGCTGCGATAGCCTGGTGATTACGACGACGCTGTATTTAGAAAGCGATACGACAGAGGTGTCGCTGGAGAGCTGCGATCCAACACAGGTAGGCATTGAGGAGGAATTGCTACAAAATCAGTCGGGCTGCGATAGCCTGGTGATTACAACGACGCTGTATTTAGAAAGCGATACGACGGAAGTATCGCTGACGAGCTGCGATCCAACGCAGGTTGGCGTTGAGGAGGAATTGCTACAAAATCAGTCGGGCTGCGATAGCCTGGTGATTACGACGACGCTGTATTTAGAAAGCGATACGACAGAGGTGTCGCTGGAGAGCTGCGATCCAACGCAGGTAGGCGTTGAGGAGGAATTGCTACAAAATCAGTCGGGCTGCGATAGCCTGGTGATTACCACGACGCTGTATTTAGAAAGCGACACGACGGAAGTATCGCTGGAAAGCTGCGATCCAACACAGGTAGGCGTTGAGGAGGAATTGCTACAAAATCAGTCGGGCTGCGATAGCCTGGTGATTACAACGACAGCCTATCTGGAAAGCGATACGACAGAGGTGTCGCTGGAAAGCTGCGATCCAACACAGGTAGGCGTTGAGGAGGAATTGCTACAAAATCAGTCGGGCTGCGATAGCCTGGTGATTACAACGACAGCCTATCTGGAAAGCGATACGACAGAGGTGTCGCTGGAGAGCTGCGACCCAACGCAGGTAGGCATTGAGGAAGAATTGCTACAAAATCAGTCGGGCTGCGATAGCCTGGTGATTACAACGACGCTGTATTTAGAAAGCGACACGACGGAGGTGTCGCTGGAGAGCTGCGACCCAACACAGGTTGGCGTTGAGGAGGAATTGCTACAAAATCAGTCGGGCTGCGATAGCCTGGTGATTACGACGACGCTGTATTTAGAAAGCGACACGACGGAAGTATCGCTGGAAAGCTGCGATCCAACGCAGGTAGGCATTGAGGAGGAATTGCTACAAAATCAGTCGGGCTGCGATAGCCTGGTGATTACGACGACGCTGTATTTGGAAAGCGATACGACGGAGGTGTCGCTGGAGAGCTGCGACCCAACGCAGGTAGGCATTGAGGAGGAATTGCTACAAAATCAGTCGGGCTGCGATAGCCTGGTGATTACGACGACAGCCTATCTGGAAAGTGATACAATTTTAGTATTTGAAGGCAGTTGTAACCCTGATGATGTAGGTACTTTCTCAGAATTATTGACCAACCAAGCAGGCTGCGATAGCCTTATCATAACGGAGGTTAGCTTGTTGCCACCGAATAATTGTGCTATTCAAGCCATTCTTGTGGGAGATACTATTCCTTGCAATGAAACAGAGGGCACTCTTTCCCTTTTGATTCAGATTGGCGAAGCCCCCTTTGATTATGAGTGGGAAGGTGACGGGTTGCATCCTTTGGGGCAAGGGAGCATTGGAATGGCGGGAACTTGGACTATGATAAGCGGCTTGTCGGCGGGAAACTATACGGTGACGGTGACTGCGGCGAACGGGCTTAGCGTGGTGCTGAATACTCCGATTTTGCAAGAACCGCCGGTAATTGGACAAGCAATGATCCAGTCGGATTATAATGGTTCGTCATTAAGTTGTGAGGGTGCAAGTGATGCCAGTGCTTTGGCTATGGTGATTAGTGGAGGTACTGCGCCGTTCAGTTTTTTATGGTCGGATGGGCAAAGCTCGGCAGAGGCGGAGAATTTGAGCGCAGGCGTTTACCAGGTGAGTATTACAGATGCACTGGGCTGTCAGGATGTCGATACCCTTTGGATTGAAGAGCCTCCTCCTTTGAGTATGACGTTGCAAATTAGTCCTATTGATTGCTTTGACGAGCAAAATGGTGCTGTTCAAATTGCTGATGTGGTAGGGGGTACACCGCCTTATCAATTTGCTGTAAATGGAGGCCCTTATCAAGCAGAACCCTTGTTTTCCGCTTTGGCTGCCGGCTTGTATGAGATGAGTCTTTTGGATGCCAATCAGTGTGAAAGCGTAGAGACCATTCTCATCAACAATCCTTCGCCAGTGGTGGTATCTTTGCCCCAGGATACGGTCATACAGTTGGGGGATAGCTTGTTTATACAGGCGCTGACAAATGTGCCGCCCGGCGCGCTGGATTCTATCATGTGGAGCAATGGCAATTGCACGAATTGTACCGGCCTGCTGGTAGCTCCGCTGGTAACGACCAGCTACAGCGTGAGCGTCACAAATTTGAACGGTTGTAGCGCCAGGGATGCAATGGAAGTGGGTGTGCGAAAAGACAGAGACGTCTTTATCCCTAATGCCTTCACTCCAAATAGCGATGGCATCAACGACCGCTTCACTATCTTTGCCGATACTCGTTCGGTGGCCCGGATAAATGTATTGCGGATATACGATCGGTGGGGTGAGCAGCTTTTTGAACAATTTAACTTTCCGCCCAACGATCCGGTTTTTGGCTGGGATGGAAGTCTGAGAGGCAAACTGTTAAATCCCGCCGTATTTGTATATTGGACAGAAATTGAGTTTATTGATGGCACAACCGAATTGTTTAAAGGAGACCTGACATTAGTAAAGTAAAAAACGTTGAGACAGCCTCTAATTCTCCCAATTTTACTTCTATTTTCGATCACATCCTTGGCTCAGCCGGATTGCGAGGTGGACAAGCAACGCATCAAGCATCCCAAAATAGTGGCTCAGTTGGAAGAGCTGGGATTGCGTATTGCCAGTGACTTTGCAGCGCTGTCGGCGAGTTGTTATCTACCGGAAAAGGCGATCGCTTATTTTCAACACAAAAAATCCTTTTTCATAAAAGGAAGCCTCCGGGAAGTTTGGAATACGTACAAACAAATTCATCCCCGCGATGCCTGGAGTGGTAAAATTATCAGCTTTGGGCTGCTTTACGCAAAATCCTGCAATAGCTTTAGTTACTTGAATGATGACTACCAATGTGCAGAGGCTGGCCAGATCATCTTCCTCAATCTGCGGCTGCTTGGCGGCCTGCTGAATTTGGCCGTAGCGCACGAAATCCAGCAGGTGGATGATGAAAATCATTGCATTCGCTTTTGCTATCTGGCCAATGGAAATACAAAAGGCAGCCAGTCGATCAGCCTGCATTCGGCAGGTGAGGGTTTTGTAGAAGTGAGACATCTGACCTATTACCGCAGTGGGTCGGACTTTCGGGACAAATATCTCTATCCTGGCCTGCATGAAAAGGCAATTTCCGAATTTCATGCGAATGTGGCCCGGCAATTTCACCGCCTGAAGGAAGTCAGGGTGGGCAAAATGGATAATTTTGCTGAGTGTAGATAACAAAATGGCGGCTCAAGCGTATTATCTGAGAGTTTTGACACATTGGCATTTTTCCTAATTTATACGGTTAGCGGTTCGACATTCAGACGTTGACTAAGCACTGAACTATAAATTTTATTTAAAATAAGGCCGTCCGCTATGACAATTGGCCGATAACCTTATTTTTGCAGCAATATGCAATTTGTATATCCATCATTTTTGTGGGCCTTGCTGGCACTGGCCATTCCGGTAATACTGCACCTGTTTTATTTTCGCAGGTTCAAAAAGGTCTATTTTACCAATGTCCGCTTCCTCAAAGAGGTAAAAGAGGAAACCAGCGCGCGCCGCAAGCTCCGCAATCTGCTAGTGCTTATTTCCCGGATGCTGGCTCTTGCCTTTCTGGTATTTGCTTTTGCACAGCCTTTTATACCCAGAGATGTGGCTGTAAAAACCGGCCAAAAGGCGGTGAGTGTATTTGTGGACAACAGCTTCAGCATGCAATCACTCAGTGAAGACGTGCCTTTGATCGAAAAGGCCAGGCAGCGTGCCAGGGAGATTGTGAATGCCTATCAGGTGGATGATCGCTTTCAGATATTAACCAACGATTTTGAAGGCCGCCATCAGCGTTTGGTCGGCAAAGAGGATGCCCTCAGTATGATTGAAGAAGTCCGTGTAAGCCCGGCCGTAAAGGATATGTCAACCATTCTGAACAGGCAACAGCAGGCCCTGAGTTCGGGGCTCGAAACGCATAAAATTGCCTATGTGATCTCTGATTTTCAGAAGAATATTAGTGACTTTGACAACTTTAAAGATACGACTTTCGATATCAATCTGCTCCCCCTTCAGTCGGTACAAGAGCGTAACATCAGCATTGATTCCTGTTGGTTTGATGCACCGGTACAAATGCTCAACCAGACGAATACGCTCATTGTACGGCTCAGCAATTTTGGAAATGAAACAGCCGAAAACATCCGGCTTTCGCTGCGGCATGATGGCCAGGTCAAGCCCATCGGTACCCTGAGCATTCCGGCCAATACTTCTATTACAGACAGTGTGAACATTACCATCCTGCGCACGGGCTGGCACGAAGCGGAGCTAAACATTACCGACTATCCGGTGCAGTTTGATGATCGATATTACTTTACCTTTCAGGTAGCAGAGCAAATCAAGATGTTGGTGATCGATGACCAAAATTCGAATCGCTATCTGAGCTCGGCATTTGCTAATATTCCTTATGTAGTACTGAGTAATCAGCAATCGCGCAACATTAGCTATTCTTCCTTCCCCAATTATCACCTCATCATCACCAACAGCTTGGGCAGTATTTCCAGCGGCTTGGCCAGTGAGTTGAATCAGTATGTTCGGAATGGTGGCAATTTACTCGTTTTCCCGCCCTACAATGCGAATATCGATGCCTATAAAAGCTTTCTCAATGGTTTGCAAGCCAATGAATTGCAGGCTTTTGAGCAAATTGGCCGCGATGTTTCGGGTATTAACACAGAGGAGTTTGTGTTCAATGATGTGTATGAAAATAAAAATGCCAACCTGAAGCTGCCTTCCACGCAGGGCAATTTCGTGCTCACCAAATTCAACAGCCGTGGCGAAGAGCCTTTGCTAACCTATCGGGATGGTAGTACTTACTTGGGCAAATACCGCCGCGAACAGGGGCACCTTTATCTTTGCTCGGCTCCCCTCGCAGAGGAGTACAACAGCCTGGTACGCAGCGGCGAGATTTTCATTCCAATGCTCTATAAAATGGCTATTTCTACAGCTAAGGACAGGGCCATTGCCTATACCATTGGCAAGGATGAACTGATTGAAGCAGATAACCGAATCACAGAAGGGGAATTGGTATATAAAATGAAAGGGAAGGCCGAAGAATTTATCCCCAATCAAAAAATTATCGGCCCGAAAGTGATCCTGACGGTAGGAGAGCAGGTGAAGGAAGATGGGTTTTACGATTTGTTTTTGACGGAAGGAGAAGTGATCTCCAAATATGCTTTCAACTTTGACAGGGAAGAATCAAATCTCGAATTTTTCAACCAAACAGACCTTACAGCCGCCGCTGCCAACCACATCAAAGTGATCGATGCGGCGGATGCCAGCAACCTTACCCCGCTTATCGGCGAGCGCAGCCAGGGCGTAGTACTTTGGCGCTGGTGTGTGATACTGGCCCTGCTGTTTTTAGCCATTGAGGTAGTATTGCTGCGCTTTTGGAGGGTATAGCAATAGAAGATATGCCATAAAAAAAAGCCCCGATCGCTCGGAGCTTTTCTGTATTATGCCATAACGAACGGGGCATTTTACAATGCCTCATTCAGTAAAGTCATTATTAATACCGGTTGTATCCGCCGCCACCGCCGCGGTTGTTGTTCCGGTTTTCGCGAGGCTCTGCTTTTTTAACAACAATTGTACGACCATCAAATTCCTGGTCATTCAAACCATTGATGGCAGCTTGCGCTTCGTCATCATTGGGCATTTCTACAAAGCCGAATCCTTTTGATCTTCCGGTGAATTTGTCCATAATGATCTTTACAGAATCAACGGCTCCGAAATCTTCAAAAGCCTGCTTCAATTCCGACTCTCTGGTGTCGAAATTCAATTTTGCAACAAAAATATTCATAAATAAAAAAATTAAAACCCTGCAAAAATGCAGGAAAAGTAAAAAAATGATCCGTCCAGGACGGAAAAATACAAATGAAAAAATTAAGAAAAGGATAAAAAAAACCTGAAAAAAGGTAGGAATTAGCCTAACGCTTAATTAAATCAACGCAAATATACACTTTAAAATGCATAAATGTGCTCTTTTGACGTCCTAATACCATAAAGTCACTTGTGGGCAGCAGGGCGGATTTTCAGATTTCGGGTTTTCAGGCTTACAGAGGTCTCGCATCTCCCCCTCCAAAAAATCTGTAATTCTCCTTCCCAACGATTATCTTTGAAACTTCCAGAATTGGAATAAATTGAAACTACACACCTCCCAACGCAGCTCATTAATAGGGATGATGCTTCTGATGGCGCTCCTCATCGGTATCCGCCATGCGGAACTGCTTAGAGCGCCCAACCAACTGTTTATTGGCGATTCGTATGATGGCTTCCGAACGATGGTGGCAGCCATGTATCATGTGGAGCACGACAGTTCCTACAGCCACTATGGAGGCATGCATTATCCCTATGGCGACGGAGTAGGCTTTGTTGATATTCAACCGCTCATTGTCAATACCATCAAGTTCATCGACCGGCATGTGGCCGATATTAGCCCGTACACGCCAGCGATCATGAATGTGGGGCTGCTGTTTTCACTTTGGCTCAGCGGCATATTGTTATTCCTATTGCTGCGTCGCTTGGGCACAGCAGATTGGTTTAGCCTGTTGGCTGCTGCTGGTATAGCCCTGTTGTCGCCACAAGTAGAGCGCTTTTGGGCGCACTATGGCCTGGCACATGCCTTTGCTTTGCCGCTGATTATGTACCTGCTGCTTCGGTTTGAACAAGGCAGGCACTGGCGCTGGAGCTTGGCAATTGGATTGAGTGTATGGGTACTCTACCACCTGCATGCCTACCTTTTTGCCATTTCTTTTTTCTTGGTCGGACTTTATTCAGTAGTGCGTCTATTGAGCGGCTTTAGCCTGCCAAAGCTTTGGCAGCAGGTGCCGCAGCTGACGTTGCAATTGCTACTGCCTCTAATCGCTTTGCTGATAGCCAATAGTTTTGATCCAGTTGTCGATCGTAGTCAATTTCCGTATGGTTTCCTTATGTATGAAGCGCATTGGGATACGGTTTTCCTGTCGCCCGAATTTCAGTCGGGGCGGGTGTTGCGCCGGTGGCTGCCATTTACCAGCGAGCAGCTGAGTTATGAGAGCCATGCCTACGTAGGGATGGCGGTCAGTCTGTTTTTATTTTGGGAGCTGATTCGCCTGTTGCGACTGAGAAATTGGCGAAGAGCCTATAACTTTTGCCAGGATAGGACGCGAAAATACCTTAGGACCCTATTGATTGCTGCCACAGTATTGCTCCTCTTTTCATTTGGGCTACCCTTCAAACTTCCTGCCTTCGAATGGCTGGGCGATCATATTGGTCCGCTGCGGCAATTCAGAAGTTTGGGGCGTTTTGCCTGGGCCTTCTACTACGTGGCCAATGTGGCTGTTTTCTTTTTGATCTACCAACAAAGCCAACGGATTGCCAGCAAACGATGGCGGATGGCCTTGTTACTGCTGGCATTGGGCATTCTGTATTTTGAAGCGATTACCTTCAATATTAAAAAGGATGCAAAACTGATGCCGCGCCCCGAGCAGCGCATCGAATATCGGGCAGCGGATAACCCCTGGCTCGATTCATTGGATTTGAGCAAATATCAAGCTATACTGCCGGTACCCTTTTACCATGTCGGTTCGGAGAATTTTTGGTTGTCAAAAGAAGGCAAAACGATGCACCGTAGCCTGTGGGCAGCTACACAAACCGGCCTTCCGGCGATGGCCAGTTATATGGGCCGAACATCCCTTTCACAAACGATCCGGCTGCGCGAATTGATTGGCGAGCCCTATCGCATCCCGGCTGTGCTGGACGATTTGCCCAACGGAAAACCACTGCTGCTCTTTGTAGTGAAGGGCGATTATGAGCCTGTTTGGTACCGCTTTGACCACTTGATGTATTACATCAAGTCGATATATGAAGATGCCCATTTGAAACTTTATACTTTATCGATAAAAGAGATCACAGAGCGGGTTGGAAGACGACGAGCAGAGCTCAGGGCTGAGCTGGATTCGCTAAATTTGTTTGAACACACAGCACTTTTATCAGCCGATAGCCTGCCTGATTATGTGTACCAGAGCTTTGATGAGCAGGCAGTGGAGCCTGCGTATCGGGGCGGAGGCGCCTTTACCGGTATTGGCCGGCAGCAGAATGTGTTGTTTGAAGGGCACATTCCCGCACAGCGGGAGGATTACAGATATGTGTTCTCCCTCTGGTATTTTGTCAATCAGGATAGGCACCCCAAGGCACAGATACAATTTAGGGAAATCGATACCGCCAGCGGGTCGATCATAGTGGAAAAAACCTATCGCTTGCGTGAGTATATCCGCTCCATTGACGGGGATTGGGCACTGACGGATATTCCTGTACATTTGCAAAGCGCCCGCAGCCGGATTCAGATTGTACTGGAAAACGAAGACCTGCGCGGTCAACCTTTTTGGGTGGACGAGTTGCAGATCCGCCCCCAAAAAGCGCGAGTATTTAAAAAAACGGCTACTGAATTTGCCAGGAACAATCGGTGGTTTGGGTATGAATCAGGAGAGAAGCAGGGAAGGTGAATAGTTTACAGTTTTTGTGATCACGGGGAATGGCCTGTCGTATGCACCCCACCGTTTGGCGAGCTTTGTGGAAGCACTAAAATTATGCAATTACAGTCAATTACGGCCAGTTTGCGAATTGAACAATGGGTCAAAAACCTGTTTGTGCTGATCCCGGCTTTCTTTGCCGGCCGACTGGCTGATAGTGCCCTTTGGGGAAAGTTGTTGTTGACCTTTCTGGCCTTCTGCCTGATGTCGAGCTGCGTGTACATTTTCAATGACTATATGGATCGGGAGCACGATCGGGCGCATCCTCAAAAGCGGCTGCGCCCGTTGGCTAGCGGCGCGATAAACGTTCGGCAGGCGGGGCTGCTTGGGCTGCTGTGTCTTTTCATAGCGCTGGCCTTGGCGGGATGGCTGGGCGGAATATTGTGGAAGCTATTGCTGTTGTATTTGCTGGTCAATGTGCTGTATTCCCTTTGGCTAAAACACATCGCCATCCTTGACATCAGCCTGCTGGCAACGGGTTTTTTGTTGCGCATATTTGCCGGCGGCGAGGCTGCCGATGTGCCGATATCCAACTGGCTGATTGTGCTCACCTTTTTGCTGGCCATGCTGTTGGCCCTGGGTAAAAGGCGCAGCGAGTTTGTACTACAGGCATCGGGGCAACACAGCCGCCCCGCTCTGGCTGGCTACAATTTGTCTTTTATTGACACTGCGATGATGGTGCTGTCAGCAGTTACAGTAGTGGCGTATTTGATGTACACCATATCCGATGAAGTCATCAATCGCATCGGAAGTGCATCCATCTATTTTACCACCTTTTTTGTTGTATTGGGCATACTCCGTTACTTGCAACTTGCGCAAGTGTATAATCGCACAGAATCTCCCTCGCGGGTATTGCTGACCGACAATTTTATCCAACTGGTATTGTTGTGTTGGATGGCTGCTTTTGGCTATTTGCTTTATCTGGGAAATGGATGAAAAAGAAAAAGAAAATAGCGAATTGGGGCAATCACCCTTCTGTTGAGGCAAGCCTGACCGAGCTGGAATTTGTCGATGATATTAGCCGCTTCGTCAAGGCAGAAGATAGTCTGCTGGCACGTGGCAATGGGCGCTGCTATGGTGATGCGGCGCTACATTACCAGCTGTTTTCTACTTTGAAGCTGGATAAAATGCTCGATTTCGATAAGGGGAAAGGAGAGCTGGAATGCCAGGCAGGCGTACTGCTGGTGGATATTTTACAGCTCATTGTGCCAAAAGGGTTTTTTCTGCCGGTGACGCCAGGCACCCAATTCATTACGCTTGGAGGAGCGATTGCGGCCGATGTGCATGGCAAAAACCACCACCAGGAAGGCTGTTTTTCCCAACATCTGCTATACTTTGATTTAATGTGCGGCGACGGACGGATGCTGCGCTGCTCGCCCTCCGAAAATGCTCGCCTATTCTGGGAGACAATTGGCGGAATGGGGCTTACCGGTATCATTATCAGTGCGCGCTTTCGGCTCAAAAAAATTGCTACAGCCTACCTTTGGCAGGAGCGAATCAAAGTACCCAATCTTACCGCAGTGATGGATCTCTTTGACCAATCACAAAGCTGGCCTTATTCGGTTGCCTGGATCAATTGCCTGGCCAGTGGCAGCGCTTTTGGCCGCTCGATATTGATGCGGGCCCGGCATGCAGCACTGGCAGAACTTCCCGCCCGACAGTTGGAAAAGCCCCTACATATCAGGCCGCGTTTACGCCTTGATGTACCTTTCAATATGCCCGGATGGCTGCTCAACAAGTGGACGATTCGTAGTTTCAATTTTTTGTATTGCCACAGCCAAAGGGCTGAAAAAAAGGAAGGCCTGATCGATTATGATCGCTTTTTTTATCCGCTCGATAGCATCCGTCACTGGAACCGAATATACGGTAAGCGGGGCTTTACACAATACCAGTTGGTACTGCCCCTGGCGAGTAGCCGGAAGGGACTGGAGGAGGTGTTGAGCCTGATCCAACGAGAGCGGCGCTATCCTTTTCTCACGGTGCTTAAGCTGTTTGGCCCGGCTCATTCGCAAGCCATCAACTCCTTTCCGATGGAAGGCTACACCCTGGCGATGGACTTCAAGATTGACTCTACCATCCAGGAATTTATCTCCAAGCTGGATGAAATCGTACTCCGATATAGTGGCAGGGTATATTTGGCTAAAGATGCTTTTTCCGATCGCCGCCTGAGCAGACTGCAATTCGAAGAGCGGGATGCCAGATTTCAGTCGCTTCAGGAGAAGCGGGGGAGACATTGAGATTTCAGACTTTGATACTGTCTGCCTGTATTAATGAACCACTATTTTTCCCGTTTTCAGCACTTCATCGTTTTGCATTACCCGATACCAATAGGAGCCCGGCGGGAGATGGGCTATATTGATATCTTGCTCCGCTTCCTGTATCTGATCTTGCCATACCTGCCGTCCCGTCACATCGAAGAGTTGGAAATCAGCAGGTAATTTCAAACCCCTGGATGAAAGGTGCAGCCGGTGGCGGGCAGGGTTGGGGAAGACTTGTACTGCACTTAGCTCCTTGGACGGATCATTTATTCCTACTGGCATATGCACTTCGAAAACTATAGAATCCATAACAAAGGGAAAGGGCAACTGTGGGCTATTGCATAAGGAATCAAATCCTGGCCAAAAATGAAAAGTATAGATACCTTTCTTGAGTAAGCCAAGTTTAAATGTGTCAACTACTTCACATAGCGCTGGGCTGAGCTGCTGGCAGTGGATAGCTTTTCCACAAATGCTAAAATTATCAAAGATAATATCCTGAGTAACTAACTCGCAAGTTGTTTCAGGATAGGTAACGTACGCTCTTACTTCAATGTGGTCAACTATAGTAGGCTCGGCCGGGAACACTTTAAGAGAGTCTATCCACTGTGAGTAACCCCCAACTACTGTGGCTGTTACCAAAAGTATGGTGAATACATAGCATTTGCAGAATGGCATGTTTTTCATAATTGAATTGCATTATTATTATGGTTAGTTATAAATGATGTTCAAAAATAATTTTTAATAATATTGTAGCTTAGAGCTTCAAAAGAGAAGCTCATGTTGTTATCACTCAAAACGGTTGATATCAAAGATGAGAGATTTTTGAAAAGCTTTACGGGAGTGGATTGGAATCGTTACTTATTCCTACGTGAGGTATTCGAAAAAGTGGTAAATGAATACCATGAAAGTCAGCGCAAACCACCTGAGAAGCGCAAGCGTAAATCAGGAGGTGGCAGGAAAAGTAAGCTTCCAAGCATAGATGACAAACTGGCCTTTGTCTTGCATTACCACAAGGCCTATCCAACGATGGATAATATCGGAAGCACCTTCGATATGTCTCGTGGAAGTGCTTGCGGATTGGTACACCTTTATTCCAGATTGCTCAAGCAGAGCTTGGAAAAATTAGAGGTTTTACCCAAACGGAAACTGGCCGGCCCCGAAGAACTTTTAAGTTATCTCAAAGAACTTGGCGATATCAACCAACTGCTTATCGATGTTACGGAACGTCCTCATCGCCGATTGCGAGATCGGGAGAAGAGGGATGCCTTGTATAGCGGAAAAAAAAGCGATTTACGGTAAAAAACACCGTAATAACTACCCTCAAACGGTGGATTGTTTTCCTGGGCTTAACCACACAGGGTTCCATGCATGATTACGAATTGCTCAAACAAGAACTCCATTGGTATGAAGGCCAGCGTGATTGGTTTGAGTTACTGGAAATCTTTGTTGACCTTGGCTATAAAGGTATTGACAAAGAATTTCTGATTGAAAAACTCAATATGCCTTTTCGTAAACCACGAAAAACAGCTAAAAATCCTGATCCGCAATTGACAGAGGAACAAAAGCAACACAATAAAACAGTAGGTCAAACCAGAATTTTGGTGGAGCATGCAATTGGCTCCATGAAATTCTTTAAAATCCTCAAAGAGGATTATCGAAACCGCCGTTGCGGTTTTGATGATTTATCAATAGAAATCTGTGCTGGCTTGCATAACTTGTATATCAAGCTCAACCCAGATTGATTTATTATTTTTTATTTATGAACATCACTATTGTAGAACAAACTTTTTTATTATTAGCTGATCATCCAAGTGAATTTTGCAAAAATAGATACCTTTTCGTATAAGAGATGGCCTTCCATGTCGAAGGCCATCATCCGCAATTCATTGTGGTCGGTTTTCCATATTTCAGTAGCCAGGTAAATGGTATTTTGATACACAGCTAGTGTTCGGCCACTTGTATTGAGGTTGCTATCCGGCCAGCCGTTGTATATCCGTTTCCACACTACTTTGCCATCCCGATTGAGTCGAACCAGATCCAGGCATCTGGCAAAGGGTGCATTCTCGTCACAAAGACTAATACTCAGTATTAAATAACCATCGTCCAGCTCGATCATTTGTATGCCTGCATCTGCGCGTTTCTCAGAGACTGGAATGGATAAGGACAATTCCTGTGCAGGCAATAGCTGTAAGCCATTAAACAACATTAAAACAAAGAGCCATTTCGAAATCATAGTAAGTAATTTAAAATTGCAGGATCACGCACCAATGATCACTTATTGCAAAAAAACCAGACAACAAATCAAGATTTTTCTATCAGAGCTTAGAAGTTATCTCTGAAGCTACTTTGTGATTATATCGATTGGGATATCAAAAGATATCCCAATCGCGCGAAGGCGAGTTTGATGGAACGAGTTAAAATTCCTTTTCAAAATGTTTTGTAATCCAATTGTGTTATAGATGCTTACATATAGCTCATGATCCTTGATATTTCTTAACCAGAATCCAACGCCAACATTCACCCCCCAATCAATTGCATTAAATAGACCATCTTTTAGTTGAACCACTTGTTTATTGTATTTCCATCGCTGTCCTATTTTTACAGAGAAGTAAGGGCCGGCATAGAAAAAAACGCGAGTATTATCAAATCCAAACGACTCTTCAATTTTGCTACTATAATGAAAAGTGGGTGAAACCGTCATGTAATGGAGTTTTAAACTGGCTTTGATTTTCCCTTCATCTAAAAAATTATGGATTCTAAATTTATAGCCCCTTCTAGCATAATGTAGACTCAATTTCCAAAAATTGTCTGACTTTGAAATACGCCGATTTAGATATCCTCCAATTTGATAAGTGTAAAGCTCATTAGTATTAGTGCTGTGTTCTTCACTTTTAATTTTGGCATAAGCAATTCCTTGAGAAATGCTAAGACCATAATTGATAGGTTCCTGCCCTTTACTTAAAAGTGGCAAAATCAAAAAGATAGTTAAATTAAGTAGGCAGGATTTCATAATCTCCATTTCGCGCCAATACTTAAACCTGTACTCAATAACTGTCCTTGCAATACTGAAGAACCAACCTCTTTTGAATTACTAAGAATTTTGCTTAAAGCCGTCAATTCAATACCTATAGCACCAGCGATACGTTTTGAAATTATGTATTGAAATTCATTAGTTACACTTATCCCATATCTGAAGTGATTCTGTTTTATGTTTTCATTTAGGCGGTCAAAGTAATCGAGATTACCTGCATAAAAGCCTGCTGCCCCCAAACTTACACGTTTAATCCCATTCTCTCTTTCTATCAAAAATATCTGAAACTTAGCATCATTATATACATTTACTATAATTCCTATTCCAAATAGTAAATTTACCTTACCTCTATTGAAATATTGCTTTGACCCACCTAAAATTAATTCATTGGTTGTCACTTTGAAAGTATAAGAAAGGCCTCCATAGTTAGGCTGATAATCTGATGGTTTCCTGCCAAAGTAATTGTAAAAGTTTGGCGACTTCTGACCTCTAACAGTATGTCTAAGCTTTATAAAAAGTGCCCAATCTTTACGAATTTTCCTTGAATAAGAAATTCCAAGAAAGTAGCCTATTAACGGTGAGGTTGGTTTTTTTGAATTATAAACCTCTCTAATAGCTGCAGTTCCTAAAAATTGTTCTTCGATGTTCTTATCAAAAAAAGTTTTTGTTAGTGCTGTCGTGTATTCAATACCTACTTCATTGTTGAAATATACGCGACTTTGAGCCCATCCAGTAGATATAGAAATTATTAATACAATGAATAAAAAATATTGTCGAATTATAAATTTCACGCCTTCATATTTTTAGTAAAAACCCTAAAGAACAACCTATCGCAAAATCATTTACTTCATCCAACTGAAGATACAATTTATCCTTAATAAAATTATAAGAATAAAAAGTACTGAATTCTAATAAGGCAGAGGCAGAAACAGGAAAAACTACTCCGGCGCTAGCATACAGCATTAAATTATAATCTTTGATGTTGTTTGTATTATTTCTGAAAACAGGGTCACTTGGCTCTATGGAAAACTCTAAATTCTCCATAGTAGAAAATGTCCTTAAAGGTACCATTCCTAACGTAGTTAAAAAATGAATGCGATTTACTTGAGGATTAAAATTATAGGAAACTATTATTGGGATGCCTACATTCCATTTGTTTACTTTATAACTTATATCGGCGTTGTTGCATAAAAGAATCTAACTAATGTATTTCCTGTAATTGCAAAATAATATTTAGTTTAAAATAATTTATATATACTATCAATCAAATTTACCACTGACTATCAGTTTGTTACGGAATTTATTTATACTAATTTAATGAGTGCGAAATATTATTCCGAATAAAATTGATTCATGCAACAACACCACTTATATCAAATACTGGATCAGAAATCGAGTTTACATTGAAAATTTGATGCTCATATTGAGTGTTTGATAAAAATAGTCCCGTTTTTGTCCAAAGTCTAAAATACTCAAAAGTTAAAAATAATAGCTAAAATTGACGTTTCTCAAAAAGTTGAAATTCAACTGAATTTTGTTAACGCTAAATTCATCGACCTCAACAGGGATAGGTAGAGATTCAATAGTTTGGTTAAATACTCGAATATAGCGAAGTTCAAAACTTGATTCGAAAGAAAAACTAACCTTTGGCGAGAGAAAATACTTAAACCCTGCAAACCCGATAAAAGGAAAGAGTAGTCTTTTATCTTTAATTTTTCGAAAGTTTGGATTTCCGGTATTTATAAAAAGTGAACGTACGCTGTTATCATATTCTACCCCTAGATCAAAGCCATTAAAGTATTGATATTTCCCATTTTGCTTTTGCCATTCATAACCTAATAATAAAGAAAGTTTTAACTTTTCATTTAAAGCTTCTGAAAAAGTATTCGATATTTGATTAGAGGAAGCTATTAGAGAATCTTCATTTATAAACGGTTGAAGGTAAATTGCATCTGCTAAAATTCTAAACGCCCTTTTTTCATTAATAGAAATAAATCGTTTCTCCCCAGCTCGGATTTTTAAAATTAATGCAGGGTTTATTGATAGACTACTTATTTCTTCAAATGAATTTGTGAGAATGCTATTAACAAACTTCTTTACATCAATGCCTACTTCTATTTCATGTGTATTATATATCGTTTTGTTATCATTGGTTTCATTTTGGGAAAACAAGCAATGATTTGATATAAAACATGATAATAAAAAAAAATAAAATTTCACCAAAACTGTTAGTTTGCTTATGTCAAAAATTGAAAACTCAAATACTAGTACTAAAGAACGTAACCTAAAGATAACGCAATAGAAACTCGTCTAGCTCTGATACCAATCAAATACATTTGATCAGTGATTAGGGAATATGACAAAACAGGTTGAAAGATAATAGATTGACCATTCCCTAACGTTCTAATTATTCCAATTGAATGGATAAATGAAAAATTATTATTATTAATAGAGTGCATGACAAATTAGGGGTTTTGTATTTAAGCAGCTAATCGGACTAAATTTACTTTTCGTTCCCTTAGTCTGACGAATTGTATAAAATCTTCGATGTCTCCGTTTTGTTTTACAGCTCTAAGGTCAAGCATGTTTTGCGCCCCCTTGGATGACCATCTCATACCGCTTTGCTCCATTCTATCTTTGACCAAATGCTTACAAGTAGACTCTGCCAGAGCTGAACTGATTGGATACCCCTTTTTCAAAAAATCAGCGTAATTCATTTTGTGTTTATGGTTAGTCAAATAGGTGATTGCCTTATTTAACTGCTTCTTTTTGTTTGTCGATAATTCTGTTTTGTCTCTATTCAACACAAGGTCTTTTATTACCTTTTCAGTTCCTCCTTCCAATATATCTTTTAACACCCCTCTGACCCAGCTTGTTCTCAACTTAGAACTTTCTCCAAATATGGCATTGGCACAATCCCAAACGTATTCGCTTACATGGACTATGTCTAAAATGATTCCATCAAATTGACCTTCCAGATTATTCTTCTTTATGCTTGCCAGTATTTTATCTTCCAAGCCTATTCCGGCATCTATGGGGATGACGAATCGACTTTGGGAGTTGGTCATTTTTGATTTTAAATCTTCTATCCCATAATCTATTGCCTTTTGCTGATTGGCTAAAAATGCTCTACGGTGAATTTTAGTGTGCATCTTATTTTCCGTTTTCTTTTGTTGTGTTGATGCTGGTTCGTCCTCTTGAGCAGCTTCTTTTTGCACTCCCATCAAGCCATCCAATATCTGGTCGGCAGTCCTTTGTTGAGGCGTAAAAACAGAGGTAACTGACACTGTCGCACTTTGTTTCTTACCCTTTTTCTCCCCTTTGCTTAGCCGCTTTTTGGGATTGGCCTCCTTTTGTTGTACTGCCTTTATCTTCGGCAATCCTTTACCATCAAAGGTAGTGCTAAAAAACAACGCTTCATCTTCTTGAGCTTCTTCTCGCTCCAACTCATAGTACTGATCAACGTACTCGCCCAAATGATTGACATTTCTCTCCGAAGATTTTCCACTCAGATTCAAACCTAATAATTTATTCACTATCACTACGCTTTCTTTGTAACTCCCCTGGGTAGCACTTCCCCCTACCAACTCTTGTAGATTGTACGACCAATAACAACCCTTGGGCAACTGCAAATAATCGTCTATTTTATAAAATTGACCGCGTTGAGTACTCAAATACGATGGACGATGGATTTGTATCAGACCAAACAAACTGAGGTAGTTCCGCTTCTTTGTCCCTTTACTCCTGTAGCTCTCTCCTGATTCCAAAATCGGGAGATATTCCTCAACCTTTTTTAACTTTTGCTTGATTATGTAGTTCAATAGCAACAGTCCCAGCTTCAGCAATTCACTTAGTAGGCTTAGTTCTATTTTATCAATCCCTACATCCTGCTCTACATATTCATCACTTAGGTCAACCAATCTTCCGATTTCTTCTTCTATTTTTTGTATTAGTACTTTTTTGTCCATACCTTGAATTAGAGTTTGAGGGTCAGTAAATCTATTTTCTAACTTAAATTTACTAAATTCCTTCAAACTCTTCTCATTTTAGGATTCCTCCAATTTGTCTCGCACTCTTATTAATAGATTGTGCTCCATTCTTTATTTCTGAAATATAAGTAGCACCAGAAATTAAATTTGAAGTTGATTTAGAAACAAATAATCTTTCATAAGCTAGTCCTGTAGAGACAAAGAACTTTTCTTTAGAGTAATAATTAAAAATAAAAGGTAGCTTTATCATTGAAACCGATTGTATTGTTTCAACCCTTGATTCTCTTCTAAATCTTAGCGGATCATCAAAATAAAGTCCTTTATGTACATGCTTATATTTTCCATAAGTTAGCTCTATTCCTAGTTTGACATTAATCTTCCTTAGAAGAGGCTTTTCAAGAAAAGCAGTGACAGATTGACCAAACGATGTCTTTGTTGAAAAGTTTTCATGAGACTTTGATGGAACAAGAAAGTTAATGACAGTTTTTAATTCAAGCCCAATATCAATATTTTTTGTGTTACTTTGAGAAGAAACAGATATAGAATTTAAGCATATTATTGCCAAACCATATACAACAGTTTTTTAAGTTACTATACACTTTTGAATCCCATTTTCCAATACCCTGACTTCCAGATTGGGATTTCAGGCAGATAATATGTTACAAATTCGACTAAATCTTGAACAGTATGGACTGTGTGGCTAAACCGGAGCAAAATGTGCCACCAAAACCGGTGAAAATGTGCCACTGATTCCGGAGCAAGTTGTGCCAAAAAAACCAGCTGACCGGAGCAAAATGTGCCACTTTAGTTAAAAGAGTCGATTTCTATTCGGTGTTTTACTGAAAAATAAAACAGTAAAACACTATGGCGAACCAACGAATAGGGATCATGCAAATCAGACAATTATTACAACTCAAAATTCGAGGCGAGAGCAACCGGAGCATCAGCCGGTTGTTAGGTATTCATCGCAATACGATCAATGAATACGTACGCCTGTTAAAAGCCACAGGCCGGTCATATGAAGTACTTGGACAGTTAGATGACCGATCACTGGAAGAGTTGTTTCCGGGCGTTAGCACGACGGATAAAGATCGTTATCAGACTTTGAGTAGCTACTTTCCTTATTTTCGTAAAGAGCTCAAAAAGGTAGGTTGTACGCGTCTTACCTTATGGAGGGAGTATCTAAGCCGTCACCCCGACGGATATCGCTCTTCCCAGTTTAACGAACACTTGAACCGTTGGCTTCAACAAGTGGACGGCTCAGGAAAACTGGTGCATAAAGCCGGAGATAAACTATATGTAGATTATACCGGCAAGAAGTTATTTTTCGTAGATATGGAGACTGGAGAACAAATCGAGGTGGAGGTATTTGTAGCCACCTTGCCTTGTAGTGGGTATACTTATGTGGAAGCGACCCCTTCTCAGAAAGGGGAAGATTTTATTGACTCGATGAACAACTGCCTGAAGTTTATGGGAGGTGTCCCCAGGAGTATTGTGGTGGATAATCTCAAATCGGCAGTTACCAAGGGCAGTAAATATGAACCGGTTTTGAACAAGACATTTTCAGATTTTGCACTGCATTACGGTTGTTCGATTAATCCTACTCGAACGTATTGTCCACAAGACAAAGCATTGGTAGAAAATGCCGTCAAGCTGGTATACCAACGTATTTTTTATCCCCTCTCCAAACAGATCTTTTTCTCTTTAACAGAGTTGAATAAAGCCATTGCTGAGTTGTTGGAAGACTATAATGACCGAATGTTCAGTCAGATAAAGCTGACTCGCCGTCAGCAGTTTCATGATATTGAAAAAGAGGAGCTCTTACCACTTGCCGCCCAGCCTTACGAACTTAGGTACTATAAAATAGCAACCGTACAAAAAATGGGACATGTCTACTTATCCGCCGACAGGCACTACTACAGCGTCCCCCATCGATTTATTGGTAAAAAGGTAGAGGTGCAATACAACACCAAAACGGTAGAGGTCTTCTATGCTAAAGAACGTATCGCCACTCACAGAAGAGACCCTCGCCCCGGGCGCTATACCACCATCAGTAAACACATGAAAAGCACCCATCGATTTTACAACGACTGGTCGCCGGAGTTCTTTCAAAAATGGGCCCGCAAATACGGTGAGGATGTAGAATATTACATCAAAGGATTGATCCAACAAGCGACCTATCCCGAAGTAGCTTACAAGCAGTGCATGGGCATTTTGCAATTGGTCAAGGATTATCCTGTCGACCGGCTTCAAAGTGCTGTTATTCGCGCTCGTCAATATCCCTACTTCAGTTATAGTACCGTTAGGGATATTTTGAAAAACAATATGGACCTGGAGCAGGATCTGTTCCAGGCCACAACCAAGACAACAACCATCCCGGAACATGACAATATCCGAGGCAGTCAATATTACACTTAAACCTTTCTAAAAATTTACAACAATGAATACACAAACCACAGTAGAAAAGCTAAAAACAATGCGACTCAAAGGCATGGCCCATATCCATCACCTCAGTATGCAAGACAACCTTTACCAGGACTATACCCTGGATCAGTACACTGCTCTGCTGGCTGACCAGGAATGGGAATACCGGCAAAACCGGAAAATGGAGAATCTGATCAAACGAGCTCACTTCCGCTCCGGTGCCGCCATTGCCAATGTCGATTTTACCACTCCTCGCGGACTGGACAAAAATTACTTCAACCGACTGGCCACTTTGGACTTTATTCAGAAACACCAAAATCTGATTATCATCGGTCCCACCGGAACGGGCAAGACCTACCTGGCTCAAGCCCTCGGACATCAGGCTTGTATACAACTACACAAAACCCAATACTACACCATGAGTAATTTATCCGATCAGGTCAGACTGGCCAAAATTGAAGGCAACTACCAACGGCTAATCAAAACGATCAAACAAACCGCTTTACTCATTATCGATGATTTTGGTCTCAGCGAAATAGATAATATCATCAGGCAGGCGCTCATGGATATTGTCGAATACAAGTACGACCAATCATCCATTATCATCACTTCTCAAATCCCTGTGGGCAAATGGCATGAATTGATTGGTGAGGGCACTATTGCCGATGCTATCCTGGATAGATTGGTGCATTCTTCACATAGAATCACTCTCTCGGGAGAGTCTATGCGCAAGGCAAAAGGAGTAAACAGCTAATATTTTTTAACTTTGAGAATAGATTATCGACTCTTCACAACCGTGGCACAGTTTGCTCCGGAAACCGTGGCACAAGTTTACCGGAATATACACTGTGTTTTTCAAATTATCATAACCCAATCTGAACAACGAGATTGATTTTGACTTTTTACCGTTGTAAGATTTTAGTTTTATTTTTTCTGATTTTCGACATTCTATGCCTTTTAAAATCGACAATACATAACAAAACGCAGTCACTGCCATCATTAATTGAGCTTTTAACTTGTCGACCAAATTAAGGTCTTCTAAATTAAATCCATTTGATTTGTTATGATAAAAGAACACTTCAATACTCCATCTTTTTGGAAAACTAGTTCTAATCCATTCAACATCTGGTTGGTCGGAAATCAAGACCATCCAATTATCATTTTTTCGTTTGCGCTTTGCGGTATTTACAAATACAGTATAAAACAATAATTCTCCGTTTATAAATACTGCTTCTTGAAAATAGCCCTTTTTATTGATCGAACTGATTATATGATCTTCTAAATAAGGAATTAATACTCCTGTTGATATAGATAATTCTTTCCAGTAATCCTGCCACCTAGCCCTAATTACAAAGGAAAAACCTACTCTTGTCAAAAAACTAAACCATTTTTCTCCAATAAATTCTCTGTCTCCTAACAAGGTAATTTTAATATCTTGATGAAATTGCCAAACTTTAAAAAATCGTTCGATTAACTCAATTCTTTCTTCCTCAGAAGTGTTACCTCGTTTGTTATATAATTGCCATAATATTGGAATGAATATACCATTTGGAAGTATTAGGCCGATATAGCAAACATTAATATTTATAACACCAATTTTCCAATTAGTCCGATCTATTGACATGAAAACTTCACCTTGAAAATCTATGAGGTAAATAATTAATCTTGATATGCCAACACAAAATGCATCAATGTTTTTTATTTTGAAAAATCTGATTAACCTAGTATAGGTTGAATTTATATTTAAATCTTTGCGGCCCAGTATTGATCCAAATTCAGACCTACATTTATATAAACAAACTGTTCTGCATCTAATTATGCATTGACACAGTAATATAAATACTTTTACTACGCAGATTCGGTGTACTGGAAAAAATCGTTTAATTTCACCAACTGGAGGGAGTTGAGTAATCATAGTATGTATGGGTTTTCGTCGATTCAAACATACAAGATTATTTTACAACTCTCTCTATTTCAATGAACTATAAAAAAGTGTATAGTAACTTAACAGTTTTTAAATTAGTCACCATTTTATTGATTATAATAAATTATTATACGTTTTGTGGTTGTTTTTAAAAATTTTACATACAAATCTTGAATATTCCTGAATTTTCACTAAAGCACTTTTTTTAGCCAAGTGATTTTTTTATGCCGATGACAACTCCGACTGAATGCATTTTATGATTAGAAAAAGGAGATTTGACTATAAAATATCTTGAAAGTATTTGTCGGTAATTTAAATTTGTGAAGAAGGCAATGTTTTTAGAAAAGGCTTTAATTACTCCAGCTCCCAAAGTAAGGGCTATATTATTTTTTGTTATTTCTCCTACCTCTAGTAGATCAAATTCACCTTTTTGAGTAGGAAGAGCATCATTTTCATATACTATTGTGTATGTCCGAGAAGCTTTGAACATTCTCAAATAAGAAAGCCCTAAGAAAAAGTCTAATGATAGTTTATTTTTTTTTCTATTAGTATAATAATGAATTATTAATGGAAGCTCAATATTATAGTGTCTTGATTTATCAGTTCGTCGAAATGCTGGACTATTTGGAGTACTGACAATTCTTTCATTTATTCTATTATAATTCAAACTTGTATAACCTGTCCCTGCCTCAACAGATAGTTTTTTGCTTAAAAAATATTCCATAATTATTGCTGAAGAAAAAGATAGTCTTGAGTTTTCATATCTAGTAAATGGAGCAATTATGGATTGCGTGCTGCTCTCGCTCTCGTCATTTTTATCAAATAAATTAGATAGATTAGGGTAAACGCTTACACCTATTGTAATTTGGTTTTCTTGAGAAACTGCTTTTAGACAAAGAAGTAATAAAATACAAATAAAATGACTATTCATTATTTTTATTTTTATAAATCTTTAAAAACTTATATAAAATACCTACAAATAGTTGGTGACGAGCGACTCTAATATTATTATCAAAATCTAATTTGCCTGCCCTATACTGAAGTTTTACAGCTAGATAATTCCATTGATTTAATTTAGTTTCTATCCCAAATCCACCTATTATTCCAAACCCCAAATTTATTAAATCAACTTGATCATTATGATTAGAAACAATTGGAGTATTTAAGGGCATATGAGAGATAGGGTCTACATATAATGTTTTATCGAAAGCAAACTCTCCATCTGAAAAAACTTCATACTGTAAATATGAGCCCAGTGATATAAAAACTTTAGGGTGCAATAAATATGCAAAATGAACTTCAATAGGAATGGTTAAAAACAAATTATTATAATCTATAACTCCTTTTATTTTTTCTGAAATCACATTATTATTTTTGTCTCGCTTAATCCTAGTTGTATTTATCGATGTTGTGGTATAACTAACGTCTAAACCTGTCGAAATATAAACCCTATCTAATATATCTCTTTCGTATAGGAAAGTACCGCTTAAAATAAATCCAGAATTTGATTTAGTGGCAAGATTATCAAAAATCTTTGCCCAGTTAAATTGTAAGCCACAATTACTTGTTTTGACACTTAATGAATCTTGGCAAAAAGATAAGCAAGGCAGACTTAAATAAAGTATGAATAATATTTGAAATCTCATTTATAGGATAGAAGTTGTTTAAAAAGTCATCTCAAAAGTGGGGGTATAAAAATGTTGCAAAAGCAATAATTTTAAACTCTCCCCCTCTTTTGGATGATAAACTTTATAAAGAACGCTTTTCAGTCGAGAGAACGAATGCTTGGATTGATGCTTTCAATGCTTTTCTCTTTCATTTTGATTAGAGCTCAAACAAATTATTTTCAACCAATTTCATAGTAAAAACTAATTTAATTTACTCTTGTTACGTCACCTGAATAAACTTTATACGTATCACAATTTTTCAACTCTAGAACATATGTGTATACATCAATAGGCCAATACCTTGGTTCCCCATCTTCATCATAACATATATCTTGCCCGTCATTGAACTCATTACAGTTAATAGGGCTTGCCTGATTGCCAACTCCTTCTTGATAACATTGTGATTCTCCAAATAAATTAGTAAGACATTCCCTTATTGTACCATCCCATCTGATGTGGTTAAAAGCAAAAGGGACGTTTGGATCAGCACATTCTTCCTTAATATATAAAGTTCCTCCATTTTCTGCAAAAATTGATAATTTATACCAATACGCTTTATATCCTATATTAACAGGAGCAACTACAACAAATTCTCTATCGTCAGGATCAGGTGCGTGAACATCATATGCATTAGGAAAAAATAGATTCGGGAAATCATCATGATATGTATCGTCAATTTGAATATTGTATTGATATGAATTATGACAATCCCCAACAAGAAAGGGTTCTTCATCAAATAAATAATTAATTTCAAATTGGTAAAGACCTGCTTGATCTTTTTCTACATTAAAACTTCCAGAATAAAAATTCAAGCCATTAGGGCCGGACATCGTCAAATTATTAACTTGATTTGTATTGATGTTGGTTGCAATGACCTCAAACAAACTTGAATTTATTGGACTCTGGAATTGTAAGTCAACTCTAATCCAATAGTTACAATAGGCATAGTCATTACCCATACAATCTTCATCTGCAAGCCCAGAATAGGATGTGTTCATATAAATCGAACCAAGATGCCATACATTTACTTCTTCTGTTTGAGTACAACCATATGGGTCAGTAACTTCTACAGTAAATTGAATATAGTCCCCAGGATTAATATTTGTAATGGTTGGAAATTCTAAAGAAGGATCATCTAACAAGTTGGCAGGAGACCATTGAAAGGTGCAATTTCCACAATCTACACATTGTACACAATCAACAAAACCTTGCATTTGAATTGAATTAATTGCATTATCACAAATGATTATATCTTGATAATCAAAATCAGTATTTTCAATACAAGGATATTCGAAATAACGAATTTCCTCTTCAGGAGGATCTGTACAATCGTTAGTTGCTTCAAGTCTTACACTATATGTAAATCCACATTCAAAAGATTCGCTGTTTTGTTCAAAAAAAGCAGGGATATCTAAGTCTGATACATCATTAAAAAAATCGTAATTATTCAGAGTTAAAATTACGATAATAGAGAGAAATAAATTATTTTTTGGGATGCTACCGAAAGAATTACAAGATCAGATAAATAAAATACCAGAAGAATATCGGATTCTGTTCGAGCTTGTAATTTCATTGTTTACTGAGGAGATAAATCAATTAAAGGCACGGATAAAAGAGTTAGAGGATCAACTTTCGAAGAATAGTAATAATAGCAGTAAACCTCCATCTACAGATGGCTTTAAAAAAGTTCCAAAAAGCATAAAGCCAAAGAGCAATAAAAAAGCTGGCGGACAAAAAGGTCATGAGGGAACAACGTTAAAAATAAGTGCCCAACCAGATAAAGTGGAAAAGCATAAAGTTGATACTTGCACAAATTGCAAAAAGAATTTAAGAGGTCAAAAGGCAGATTATACAGAGAAAAGGCAAGTATATGATATTCCGGAGATAAAAATAGGAATAACGGAGCATCACTCAGAAGTGAAGCAATGCGATTGTGGTTGTGTAAATAAAGCATTTCCGCAAGGAGTAGATTATGCTGTTCAATATGGCCCGAATATAAAAAGTATGGTGGTGTATTTGCAAGACTATCAATTATTACCATATGAGCGGACAAAAGAGTTAGTAAATGATCTGTTAGGTCATTCGTTAAGTAAAGGGTCGTTGTATAATTTTCGGCAAAAAGCATTTGATAAGCTAGAAAGCTTTGAAGAGAAGTTAAAATCTCTACTGGATTTATGTTTAGTTTTGGGTTTTGATGAAACGGGTTTTAGAATCAATAAGAAAAGGTGGTGGTTGCATAGCTGTTCGACCGACCGGCATGCCTATTATGCAGTTCATCCAAATAGAGGTCAGCTAGCAATGGAGGACATAGGAATATTGCCTTTATATGAAGGAATTGCAGTGCATGACTTTTGGAAAAGCTATTACAAATATGACTGCAAACACAGTTTATGTAATGCCCATTTGCTAAGAGATTTGGTTTTCATAAAAGAACGATTTGAACAAAAATGGGCAGAAGAGTTAATAGACTTATTGCTGAGATTACTACATCTGAAAAATAAAGCACTGGCAAGAGGCCAACAAGCTATATCATATACAACTGTCAAAAAGTACGAATCACTATATGATAAAATTGTCAGAAAAGGATTAAGACTGCAAATTCCGGAGTTGCTGACCCACCCATTTCGGAGTCATTGACCCATGTGGATAACTTACGATTTCAATGATGCTAAGATAGTTGATTTATAGGTTTCCTTAAACTTTTTCCTTTTAATTCTATTCGATGTGCTTTGGGGACGATCCGGTCAAGGATGGCATCTGCCAAAGTTGGTTCATTAAAATATTGGTGCCATTTACTCACTGGCAGTTGAGAGCAAATAATAGTAGCGGCGTTTTCGTAACGGTCTTCCAAAATCTGTAACAAGATTAACTTTACCTGATGTGTGATGGGTTGTAATCCAAAGTCATCAAAGATGATGAGTTTAGCTTTTTTTAATCTGTCCATCCACTTGATTAAGGTGCCGTCTGTTTTGGCTAAAGCGATCTGTTCGGTGAATCGATTCATGTTAAAGTAAAGTGTTCGGTATCCATTGACACAAGCGTTATTTCCTAAAGCGCAAGCCAGGTATGATTTACCACAACCAGTGGCGCCGGTAATCAAAACATTTTCTCCTCGGTCGAGGTAAGCACAGTCTGCAAGGAGCATTAATTTTTCCTTGGAGAGATTTCTTGTTTTAGAACAATCGATGTCTTGAATGTTGGCTTGATAACGAAGTTTGGAGAGTCTTAAAAACATTTTCATTCGCTTGTGCCAACGATGCTGTTTTTCTGCATCAATCAGATTGGCAATCATTTCATGTGCGTCTGCTTGCTGGTTGATTGGTAATCCAAGAGCTGCCTCGTAAGCATCCGCCATGCCTGTTAATTTTAGCATTCTCATAATTTCCAGAGATCCGTTTTTCATAATTATTGATTGTTTTATATCCCTTTATAATTTTATATTATCTAAGGGAGTAGTTAAAAAATAAATGTTATTGAGTTCAATAGATACCTATTGATAAGCCTCAGGGCCTCTTATATTTTCGTGTTCCCCTATTGTGAGTGAGTCAAATAATTCAAGTTGATCATCAACGGTGTCGAGTTTTCGAACTAAGATATTTTTGATCATGTAATAGCTTGCCTTATCTGCTTTTTGGCAACGAAGAGCAGCTCGCTCCAAACGTTCAGAATTATACTTTTTTGCAAAACCTAAAATACCTTGGCAGCTACCATAAGATTGGGCTTCATGGATTCTGGAGAGTAGAATATGCTGGATAGCCCAGCGAGTAGCAGGACCTATTTGCTCAGCCTGACTAAGAAAATAAGCGGCATCAAAGCCTTTTGCTTTTTTCCACTCCCTGTGCGACCGAGGCATATGTTCCATTTTTGTCTGGTACTGTTGTGACCCGGTGTAGTAAACTCGCTTGTGAGTTGCAACCCGTTGATTATCAATATATACCTCTACATTTTTTGAGGTGTAAATGACGGTCGCTTGTTGTTTTGCATATTGAAAAGGGACAGAGTAAAAAGCTTTGTCCTCTCCTAGAAAAACATGATAGTTCCTTCTAACTTGAGGTGTGATGGTCTTTTTAAGTTCAAACAGATCACAAGGGAGTGATCTCATTACAGGCAATTCAAAAGCTTCAAAAACACTTTTGCGTGTACCTTGTTTTTGTTGATAGGGTTTATTATTATGTTGGCTTAGCTGCTCTGTGATTGCTGCATTTAACTCCTCTATACTATGAAAAGTCTCGTTTCTCAATGGAGCATAAATGCGTCTGTAAACCGTATTCACCATGTTTTCTACACTCGCTTTATCTTTGGGTTTTCCAACGCGAGTGGCACTTAAATCGAGCTGATAATGTGCAGCTAATTGTACACATAATTCATTAAAAGTAGGTTCGTATTTATCAGCTCGACTAACATATGATTTTAGATTATCGGATAAAATAACTTGAGGTAGTTTACCGAAAAAAAGAAGCGCTTGATTTAATCCATAAATAAAGTCAGCTACCTTTTGAGAGGGAAGTGCGATGGCAAAAGTATATTGACTATGTGGCATCACCGCTACCAAAACTTCGCATTCATGAACTTCTCCAGTAGTTAAATCTACCCATCGCATTTTCTTTCCAGCGAAGTCTACTTGCATGACATTACCTGCTTGGTGCGCTAAGCTAATCGTCAAATCTCGTCGTCCTATCTCGCGTTTAAAGTGTTCACAAAATTGAGTGTAACTATAACCATCTGGGTGTTCTTCGATGTACTCCTCCCACAATAAATAGCGAGTTACACCCACTCGTTTTAATTCTTTTATCCAATCATCAATCTTACTTTTAAAAGCCTCTTTTCGTTGTTCAGCCACTGTATTTTTAGAGGGATAAAACACCGCAGTGAAAGCGGAATCGTCCAATGAAAGAACTTGCGCAAGATCTTCATCAAAGGCTTTCCCAAGTCTTACATAATGCTTCACTGTGTTTTTAGAAACTTGTAATCTACTTGCTGTGGCGCGAAGAGAACTCGTGCTGATATAGGTTTTAATAATCGTTCTTACTTGATCCATACGTTTAAATTGTCCCATGTTCTTGACCGTTTTTTTGCTTGAAAAAAACTGCGAACATGGCTATTTAATCGTAAGTATCCACTATATATAAGGCGGGTCAGTACGCCGGAATGACAGTCGCCTAAAACAAATCAAGGGGGTCAATATGCCGGAATGACGGCTCCTCCTAACAAGCTTAGGTGGGTCAGTATGACCGAAATGTTACTAACATTTGCCCTAATTGGGGGTGGGTCAACAACTCCGAAATGGGTGGGTCAGTATGGCCGGATTTTACATTAAGACAAAATCCATTCAAACCACCACCTGTAAAGAAAAGAGGAAAAAAGAAAAAATCACCTCCTCGAAATTTACTGGAAAGATTCAGAGACTACAAAACAGATATACTGAGATTTTTCTACGACTTTAAGGTGCCGTTTGACAATAATTTTTCAGAAAGAGATATTCGAATGATGAAAGTCAAGCAGAAAATATCCGGTTGTTTTAGATCTGTAAAAGGTGCCCAATTCTTTGCCAGAACCAGGTCATATATAATGACTGCTCGTAAACAAAATGTCAATGTTTTTCATGCATTGAAGAGTTTGTTTACTGATAATGCTGTTGCTAATACTCTTGTTATGGCAGGACATCTCTGAACAGTTACAAAAAATCTTGTGTTACACATATCTGGCCGCTACTTGTTATTTTGCAAACTTCCCATGTGAATTGATTTTCTCCAACCGTATTTTCACTAGTTGCAATAATAGAAGATTCCTCATATTCACAATAAACTGAGTTAATATTTAACTCTACTTGAGGGAGTTGGTCTTCATAATTTGAACAAAGTCCATCAATATATGCGTATCCAAAATGACCACGTTGCAAACAATCAGCAGTGATAAATTCGATACATACTTCTATAGGATTATTAATGTCTAGATAATTACTTAGGTCAACATACTCACAAGTCCATCCTTTATATGCTATCGGAGCAGCGACACCTGGCACCGCTGGAACAACTTCATAAAATGGATCATCAATGTCTGCAATGTGCTTAACAGGTGCTAATATTTCATCTCCTGTGTCGTTTCTATACATTCTATATTGAAAAAAAGGTTTTTCGGCATCAAGATGCCCAACGCGAGGATCTTCTAAAACTAATGCAAAATTAAAATAGAAATCAGCATTATCAGTAGTTACATTAAAACAATACGTTAATTGCTCTTGATGTGATTCTTCATCTGGGCCTATAGTTTGCGCAACAATTTCATTTCCTAACCTCCCAAAATATACTCCCCCCGTAGGAGAAGGAAGTAAATCTAATCCCCCGGGATCACTGGGAAAACCAGACTGTGTAATTCTGTGTCTATCAGAATCGAGTCCAGGATTTTCACTTGCTCCATTAAGCCAAGACCCTGTAGCTCCTGACCAACCATCAAAGTTACCATCTTCGAAACAGCCATTAGGACACCCAGGCTCTAAACAACCTCCTTGTGGTATTCCTGTAGGAGAGGTTAAGAAGACAGGATTTCCTGTATATTCAACAGTGCAGCCATTATCATTTGTTATTACAATATTATATTCACCATCATTTAAGCCCTTAATCGCACATAGATTTGGCTCATCACAATTGACAATAAAGGTGTTCCCACCATCAACACTGTAATGAATATCATCGCCAAATGCTTGGATATGTATTTCACCATCTTCACATATTGGGCAAGCAGGGTTTATAGTTGAAACATTGAATAATACAGGTGGACAATCACTATCATCACAATCTACTTTCCCATCGCAATCATCATCTATTCCATTATTGCAAACTTCTGTATCTGTTCCTGGCACATCAATTTCAATGAAAGATAAAAATCCAGTGCCTCCGTATTGTATCCTTATATGCCTTGCTGTCGTGAAATCCAAAGGGATTAAAGTACCAGAAGGCACAACGGTATCCACATGGACATAGCTAATTTCGGGGTTACTTAGTTCAGTTGACAAGTCAGTAGAAGCAAAAGAGTCTCTTGAAGTTAAAATATAATAATTCTCTAATCCTGTTGGATATAGATCAGAGGGATAAAAAACTTTAACTCCCTGTAAAGCATATTTTTGGCCAAGGTCAATTTCTATCCAGGGATTTTCTTCGCTATTTGTCCGAGAGACATTTTCAGAAGCCCAGCTTCCAGTTTTAATATTATCGAGGAAATAAGATGGTAAACCATTCCCAAATGTTGACGACTGACTTCCAATTGCATTTTGAGGAAATGCTACTTCATCTAATTCATCTTCACATGGAATCCCTGATCCTTGACTGTATGCAGCAATGCTAAATAAAATAAATCCTAATATATTTGAAGTTAATAATGATAGTTTCATGACTAATGTTTTTTTGAGATGTGCTTCATCTAGATTTAAACCTTTGCACTAAACACACCATCGATTTTTGGAATAAAATTATGATTGAATTACGAGTTTTTGAGAGCTTACTGAACCATCTTCCCCTATAAATGAAATGAAGTATATGCCCACATCTAATGTCTGTAAATCAATGACTTCTTTCTTATTTATTTTTATAATTTTCTTAATTTGACCTGTAATATCTCTAATAAAAACTTCTATGTTTTCAACTTGATTTGATATAATTGTAATTTGATCTTTGGCTGGATTGGGATAAATCTGGAAACTGAGGTCACCCACCATACTCGTGCCTTCATCAACTTTGTATTTCCCTTTTATATTCTCATTACAGGAGAAATCTTTACTTAGTATCCTAACTGTGTTTGAGATAAAAATAGTAGCCTCTCGTAACACACTGGAATTAGATGTAGTGTGATTGTTCATCACAGTCTTTTTATTTTGCTGTTTTGAAGTAGTAATAAAAGAACTTCGTAATTATTCAGAGTTAAAATTACGATAATAGAGAGAAATAAATTATTTTTTGGGATGCTACCGAAAGAATTACAAGATCAGATAAATAAAATACCAGAAGAATATCGGATTCTGTTCGAGCTTGTAATTTCATTGTTTACTGAGGAGATAAATCAATTAAAGGCACGGATAAAAGAGTTAGAGGATCAACTTTCGAAGAATAGTAATAATAGCAGTAAACCTCCATCTACAGATGGCTTTAAAAAAGTTCCAAAAAGCATAAAGCCAAAGAGCAATAAAAAAGCTGGCGGACAAAAAGGTCATGAGGGAACAACGTTAAAAATAAGTGCCCAACCAGATAAAGTGGAAAAGCATAAAGTTGATACTTGCACAAATTGCAAAAAGAATTTAAGAGGTCAAAAGGCAGATTATACAGAGAAAAGGCAAGTATATGATATTCCGGAGATAAAAATAGGAATAACGGAGCATCACTCAGAAGTGAAGCAATGCGATTGTGGTTGTGTAAATAAAGCATTTCCGCAAGGAGTAGATTATGCTGTTCAATATGGCCCGAATATAAAAAGTATGGTGGTGTATTTGCAAGACTATCAATTATTACCATATGAGCGGACAAAAGAGTTAGTAAATGATCTGTTAGGTCATTCGTTAAGTAAAGGGTCGTTGTATAATTTTCGGCAAAAAGCATTTGATAAGCTAGAAAGCTTTGAAGAGAAGTTAAAATCTCTACTGGATTTATGTTTAGTTTTGGGTTTTGATGAAACGGGTTTTAGAATCAATAAGAAAAGGTGGTGGTTGCATAGCTGTTCGACCGACCGGCATGCCTATTATGCAGTTCATCCAAATAGAGGTCAGCTAGCAATGGAGGACATAGGAATATTGCCTTTATATGAAGGAATTGCAGTGCATGACTTTTGGAAAAGCTATTACAAATATGACTGCAAACACAGTTTATGTAATGCCCATTTGCTAAGAGATTTGGTTTTCATAAAAGAACGATTTGAACAAAAATGGGCAGAAGAGTTAATAGACTTATTGCTGAGATTACTACATCTGAAAAATAAAGCACTGGCAAGAGGCCAACAAGCTATATCATATACAACTGTCAAAAAGTACGAATCACTATATGATAAAATTGTCAGAAAAGGATTAAGACAAAATCCATTCAAACCACCACCTGTAAAGAAAAGAGGAAAAAAGAAAAAATCACCTCCTCGAAATTTACTGGAAAGATTCAGAGACTACAAAACAGATATACTGAGATTTTTCTACGACTTTAAGGTGCCGTTTGACAATAATTTTTCAGAAAGAGATATTCGAATGATGAAAGTCAAGCAGAAAATATCCGGTTGTTTTAGATCTGTAAAAGGTGCCCAATTCTTTGCCAGAACCAGGTCATATATAATGACTGCTCGTAAACAAAATGTCAATGTTTTTCATGCATTGAAGAGTTTGTTTACTGATAATGCTGTTGCTAATACTCTTGTTATGGCAGGACATCTCTGAACAGTTACAGAACTTCTATATTTTCCAGGAATCAAAATTTCCTGATTATAACGGATTGCATTGATTCCTAAAACCACCACGAGAAGCGGAAATGAGTAAATTATGCATCCAGTTTTTGTGATAAACAAAACCATTTAGTCTGGCAGCCGGACTTTTAAGAACTTGGCTGTCATCCCATGCACTGGGACAAGACGGAACAAAATTATATAAAAGAGCAAAAGCTCGAAAGTTGTTTGACGTACTTTCAACAGAAGCATGAAACATCTGTGAATTAAAAGCATGTCGATTCATTGACCTCATTAATCTGTCCAGCATATTGGAGGTTTTGTGGGCAGTTGGAAAATCTAAATGGACCAACCATCTGTTTTTTTTCTGGCAAAGTTTGAGGATGTTATTTTTCATAGGGCAATCCGTTAAATTAGCCATTGTCCATTCTCTAAGCCTTCTGATTTGTTGTGCAAGTTGCCTTTTAGAATCAGCTCTGTAGCAATCCCATATTTTATCAGCTACCTGATCAAAATAAGTTTTGAGTTTTTTCGTAGCTCTGTCGCGAACTTTTAAAAAAGCATGAAGGAAGCACTCAATAATTACGACTTTGACAAATAAATTTTTCCAGGCATTTTGAGTGGCCCACCATCCGTCTGTATTAAGGGTATGTGGCTGATAATCAGGGGATAAATCCAGTGCTTCGGTTTTAAAATCCTGATACCCAATCTGTAGCGATTCTGTATCAGCATGGGCACAGGCTGCCATTCCCAAAAAGCAGTTTTGACCAATGGTGGTTGCGATATAAGCACGTTGACCACCGACTTTAACATGGTGTTCGTCTGCTAATAAATCCTTAGGTAAAAGCTCCGGATTTTTTATTGTAGTGCCAACGATGCTGTATTGATGTAAGCAATAATATAGTCGATACCACCACATGGCGTTTTTGCCAAACACAAATGCCAGTGCCCAAAATGGAACCCCAAATTTCAATAAGAATAAAGGACCGGAAACTTCATCGGTTTTACCCCTGAAGTAAGGTAAAATAAAACTTGGTCGTATTCGATAATTGATACCCGATATCTCTATCTTCCGTAGCTGAATATCCATCTTCTTGGACATCCGATCACGACCATTTAAACAATATCCATTTGCCATTTGTAAAGGGAAAAGTTCTGGATGTTGATCGTACAAAGATTGGATCACTTCATGCGCTATTGTATTATTCGTCAAAAAAATATCATATTCTGCCTCACTTATGGGCAGTACTATTGTCCGATTTTGCTTATCTTTAAGTGCCATTGATTTTGTTTCGTTTTATTAGTTACACTTAAAACATAAGCATTTTCAGTGGCTTTTTTTATTTATCAACGCAAAACGTTACAATCAGAAACTTTCAAATATCAAATGGCTTCCATTGCTGTTTTTTGTATCAATTTTCTTCCATACTCCAGGGACAATTTCTCTTTCAAGAACACATTTAGATCTCGTTCCTAAAGCCTCCTGGTCATATTTTATTACAGCTTGTAAATTGTTGCAGTTTATCACGGTTGATTTAGCTTGAGCCAATATTGAGGTACTGTAGAGCATTGTAAACATTGTTAAAAACAGAATCAATTTTTTCATGGCACAAAAAATTTTAGGGACAAAGCCATACAGCTTCATCATCGGTTAAAAAATTGGGATTCGTAGCTAACACTACAATCAACCTCCAGCTGTTGCGCAGCCAGGCAAAGGGATTGCATCACCTACGGGCAGTCTGTTTTGTTTGTTATTGAAGAGCGTACTTCAAGATGCTAATGGACATTAGCGTTCATAGGAACGAAAAGGTATCAGGGTACATATTGCAAAAAAAAAAGATGAATGTCAAGGGAGGGAAATGTTAAAGTTTGTTGAGCGCCTGCACTGAGCTGGACTTTACTACTTTTGAAAAATAAGAAATCCCGAAAGCTTTGTTACTTTAGAGTATCTGAACCTTCTAAAGATGCTACAATTACCTTCAGGATTTCAAGACACAATATCGTATTTTTCATTTGTATTTCGCAAAGATGTATGGCCAAAAGTAGTTTTACTATTAACAGGAGCTATTATTTGTCCAGGCAGTAGAACGGTTTGCAACATACTTCGGAGTGTTGGTTTGCGTTGGGAAAAAAACTTTCCCAAGTATCACCGCGTACTTAGTCAGGACAAGTGGTCAGCCAAGCAAATTAGCGAGATATTACTTAGTTTAATAGTCAAGGCTTTTATTCCAAAAGGAAGACCAATCGTTGTTGGTTTAGATGACACGATTGAACGCCGTTGGGGTTACAAGATTAACAAGCGTGGTATTTATCGGGATCCTGTTCGCTCTTCCAAAAGTCACTTTGTTAAGTGTAGTGGTTTGCGTTGGCTTTCCTTGATGGTGCTAACTCATTTGCCATGGCTTGAAGCAGGAGCTTATTGGGCACTTCCTGTGTTAACGGTGCTGTGTCCATCAGAGCGATATTATACAGATCGGGACAAGCCAGCAAAGAAGTTGACTGATTGGGCCAGGCAGGTTCTAAGTTGGTTAAGCCGACAGAGTGCAAAGCTAGGACGAGCTATATATTTAACGGGGGATGGCTCTTTTGCCACCTTCGAGTTGTTTATGCATGCCCAACAAGTAGGAATAGGTATGATTGCTAGGATGAAACTTAATGCTCGTTTGTATGAGTTGCCTCCAAAGCAATACCCTAAAAACAAAAGGGGGCCAAAACCGCCAGTCGGCAAGCGACTGCTTAGTATGGAAAAACGTCTGACGGACAAGCGCATCAAATGGACAAAAGTCGTTTTCTCCGAGTGGTATGGCCACACTAAAAAAGAGATGATGATCACCTCCGGCATCGCTATTTGGCGCAGTTCCAATACTGTGTTAGTAAAAATCAAATGGGTACTTGTTAAAGACCCACAAGGAATATTGGAACCTGTTTTACTCGGATGCACCGACTTTGAATTAGAGGACAAAAAAGTCGTCTCATTCTTTGTCAGACGATGGCGCGTCGAAGTAACTTTTGCTGAAGTACGAAGACACCTCGGAGTGGAGACTCAACGCCAATGGTCTGATCTGGCTATCGAGCGATCTACTCCTAGCCTAATGGCCTTGTTCTCGATCACTTGTCTGTTTGCTCAACACTTAAACAGCAACCAGCAAATAGAGCCAAACGCAACTGCCTGGTATAGAAAAAGGCATGTAACCTTTTCAGACGTCCTTGCTGCTGTCAGAATAGAAATCTTGCGTAAAACCAAACTTTCAATAAGCAATACAAATACCATTGTCCAAAGTTATTCTGAAAAAATCAGGTACTTGTGGTACATACTCACTCAAGCCGTTGCTTGAGTTTTGAAAAAATAGTAAAGTCAAGCTGAGAAGCTGTCTAAAATTCCATCAATCGGCTACCTGCCTTTGCCGGCAGGCAGGCAAACGGCAAATTTTATCCTGCATTTCGTTAAAAAGCCTCGCCGATGCTAAGGCATCGCCTATGTTTTTCGTCTTATTCAGAACAAAATTTGCTCGCTTTCGCTCAATCATGAAAATTTAGACAGCTTCTGAGATTGGGTCGTTAGCGGGGGGAAGCGCAAAAGGAAATAATCCAATCGGCGTGAATGGCTGGCTCTCCCCGAACAGGAGGCAGATGGCCAGACAACAGACGGCCAGATGAGAGGGGTCTGAAATCAGAAAAGAGGGTTTAAATAATTTCGTGTAAACAAAAAACAGAGTAAAAAGAAAGCATCGTGTTATAATTTACATCTATCTTCAAAGATAATCAAAAATTGTTGAAGGATCACGCCCCAATCTCGAATTGGTAAAGTCCACTTTTTTTCCACTTTGGCTACAGCCATATAAACCACCTTTAAAGCGGCATCATCATTAGGAAAAATGGTCTTCGTTTTGGTGTACCGTCTCACACCACTATTAAGACTTTCGATAATGTTGGTGGTGTAAATGATTCTTCGGATTTCAGCTGGAAATTCAAAATAAGCAGTCAAATCATCCCAGTTTTTACGCCAGCTCTGGATGGCGTATCCGTATCGGGCACCCCATTTTTGTTCAAAGGCATCCAATGCATCGGCAGCATGAGTGACATCGACGGCTTTATAGACCGTTTTGAGGTCTTTTGCAAATTCTTTTTTCTCCTTGTAGGAAACAAACTTGCAGGAATTCCTGATTTGATGAACAATGCATAATTGAGTGATCGTATCTGGAAAAATAGCTTTGATCGCTTTTGTAAATCCTGGGAGGTTATCTGTTGAAGCAATTAGAATATCTTCCACACCCCGCTGTTTTAAATCATTGAGTACTTTCATCCAGAATGCTGCAGATTCAGTTAAGTCTATCCACATGCCTAATACCTCCTTCTTACCTTCTTTTGTAAGCCCTATCACCAGGTAAATACATTTATTATGAATCTTGCTATTATGCCTGATTTTGACCCGAATACCGTCAAGCCATACACAAAAATAAACCGTTTCTAAGGGGCGATTTTGCCACTCTCTTACCTTACCTAATAGCTTGTTAGTAATGTTTGATACAGTAGTAGTGGAGAGGCTCTGGCCATACTCTTCTTCAATGTGTTGCTCTATATCCGTAGTGGTCATCCCTCGACTGTATAGCGATAAAATTAGATCCTCCAGTTTACCCGACATTCGGCTGTGCTTGGGTACCAATTGAGGGGTAAAGCTACTATTTCGATCACGGGGAATGGACAAAACGATATCTCCCACAGATTTTGTCTTAACCGTCTTTGGAGAAGTTCCGTTTGGCGAATTACCGCTATTGTAGCCTTCTACGGAATGTTTTTCATACCCCAAATGTTCATCTAACTCCGCCTCAAGCATGGACTCAACGCCTTCTTTAAACAGCTCTTGGAAAAAGCTTTGAAACGCTTCTTTGTCTTTAAATTGTTTGAAAAAATCTTTCGGTAAATTAAGTTGATCGCTTACCGGCTTTTTTAGTCGTTTTTTCATCTTATGAGTGTTTTGGTTTACTAATTTACGAAACTTCCAAAATCACTCTGTTTTTTAAGTTTACACAATCTTTTTTAAACTCTCTCAGAAAACCTGAACCTCTTAATACACCACGACTTTTCCCCTTGTCAGCATTTCATCCTTTTGCATTACCCGATACCAATAGGTGCCCGGCGGCAGGGTGCTTGTATGTTTATGTCCTACTCTTTTTCCTGTATCTGTTCTTGCCGTACGGTGCACCCCAAGGCATCGAAAATACAATAAAATATGTGTTGCATGAGAATAAGTACTTTTTAATTCCTCCACTCATAAATAATACCTATAGAACTATACCACATGGTAAAAAACGGGGAACCAGATAGTGGAAATATTTGCCGGTACTCTAATAAAAAATGATTGGGAAGCGAGTAGGCAAAGCTCACTCCAAAACCTCTCACATTCAAATATCGCCGGTACTCATAAGTGCTTATATTGCCGTTTTGGTCAGGTCCCGTCTCTGTATTGACGGTGATGAAGGGTTCGTTTTGATTGCTGATCATTTCCAGCGCTAAGCCAGCGTGAAAAACATTATTCCTTTTGGTGGTCAGCCGATAACGAAACCCAAAATTATTGATCCCTATATTACCGATCACATCGTTTGAACGCAGCCCGCCCGTCATTGCCAGCCACATGTCCCGACTGACCAGCACTGTGATACCTGAAGCGGTATGCTCTGCGGCTATACCGATTCCCGGGTATAGAGCAATGGGATGATATAAATCCAGTTCTTTCCCTTCCGAATAGTATTTATTGGGGCTCACACGAAAAGAAAAGAATGGATAAAACTTTATTTTGGCATCGTCCGTTTGTGTATAAGGACTGAAATCAAAATCGTCTTTTTGAAACAAAGGTATCTTCGTGTTCAGGGAAAATTCATAATGGTAAGGATCAAGTACATCAAAAGTAGGAGTAAGTTCTATCAGTTTATTAAATGTCAGGTTAAATCTTTTTGTTTCTATCCCTAGGTTTAGGGAAAGGCCTTTATACTTATAGTCCCAAAAGCCTTTAGTAAGTATATGCCACTGGCTAATTCTTTTCAAAGAGAAATAGCCACATCCGTAATGAACAACTATTTTATTAAATAGAGGTTTTCTGAAAAGCACATCCCATTTATTCATTTCGAGATATTCAGAACCAAAAAAATTTTCATATTCTCTTTTATAATTGATATTAGTAGTTCGCCAGGAAACTGATTTTTTATAGCCGACTGAAACTTTTTTATTAAGACGCCAACGCAACCCCAGCTCAGGTGTCAATGACAGATAAGAAGATGGATTGGTACCAACGACCTCCTGACTAAATAATCGAATACCCGGTTCCAGCTCGAATCGCAAAAAAGAACGTTGTGCAGTTAAAGATGTTATGCTTGTTAAAAGCAACAATATCGAGATCACATATTGTTTTGCTAAAGCCATAGTTGCATTTTTAAATGTTTGTGTTTCTGAATGTAGAGTAAAGTTAAGAGTCAGCTTGAATTGATTTCTTCGAATGGCTTCTTGTTCACTTTCACTTTAAGCAGCACACTTTCAGGCCGACTCCATAATTTAAATAACAGTTGGTAGATTATTAATTCTGGCCAAAAAATAATTTTTTAGTTTTTTCTCCTAAGCTCTAATCTGCCTTTGTAATTGTTATTATCAAACCCTGAACCGTCAGAGGGAAATACATTAGGTAATATTCCGCAATTTATTGTATAAGTCTCACTCGAGTATTTTCGCCTGGTCTCCCCGGATATATAAGAAATAGAGGAAACGGCTCCGGCACAATTACAATTACTACAAGTTATTTTTTTTTGGCTGGCCCACCAATCTCTTTCCAATGAAACGGCTAAAAAATTGTGGCCACTTCCAGAGCTAAAGGCACTTGATGGAATTCCGCCTGCCAGCAAATCATCTTTTAAAAACAGCTTACTGTTTTTAATGTCTTTCTTTTTGATTTTATACTCCCTCGCATACCCATCTAGCAATTTTGGCTTGAAAGGCTCTGTAATCATTAATATCGAAGTGATTTAAAGTTTTCATAAAAAATCGGAAAAGACTACGGAACTTGTAGAATTACCACACCCTACAAAATATCCGTAGCCATGATTCGAATCTTAGACAAAGATAGCATTGTTAAATATATTTTACCTCATTTAAGTTTACCCGAAAGAGGGGGAACAAATACAAATTTGTGGGAGATCGTAAACGCCATATTATATAAATTCAAAACAGGAGTTCAGTGGCATTTACTTCCTGTTAAGTCCTTGATTTACAAAGCGAAAATAAAGTTTGGTGCGGTATATCACCACTTTCGAAAATGGGTTAAAGATGGATCTTGGCAAGCTGCTCAAAATGGTATAATTGAAGAGTATAAGCATATTTTAGACTTGAGTATTGGACAATTTGATGGTACCCATATCCCTGCAAAACGAGGTGGAGATCAGGTTGCTTATCAAAGTCGAAAGAAAAGCAAAACCACCAATACTTTATGGTTAACAGATACACAAGGACTAGCGGTGGGTTTTACCCTTCCTTTGGCTGGCAATTACAATGATATTTTTGATTGTGAAAAACGCTTAAATTATTTGGTGCAACAGCTTAAAAAAAGCAAAATAAGTGTTGACGGATTGTTTGTAAATGCAGATGCAGGATTTGATAGTGAAGCCTTTAGACTAGCTTGTGAGCGAGTTGGAATTATCCTAAATGCACCTCGTAATCGGCGCAGAACCAAACACTTAGCTGATGATGACACTTACTTTGATGAACTCATGTATGACCAACGATATGTCGTAGAAAGAACCAATGCTTGGATGGACAGTTATCGAACTTTACTCGTGAGACAAGATACTTCTCTTGGCAGTTGGGTGGCTTGGCATCATTTATTTTGTATCAAACAGTGGATCGATTATTTGACAAAGCTTTAAATCACTTGTAATTTTTTCATGGCACAAAAAATTTTAGGGACAAAGTCATACAGCTTCATCATCGGTTAAAAAATTGGGATTCGTAGTTGACACTACAATCAACCTCCAGCTGTTGCGCAGCCAGGCAAAGGGATTGCATCACCTACGGGCAGTCTGTTTTGTTTTTGTTATTGAAGAGCGTACTTCAAGATGCTAATGGACATTAGCGTTCATGGGAACGAAAAGATATCAGGGTACATATTGCAAAAAAAAAGATGAATGTCAAGGGAGGGAAATGTTAAAGTTGGATTTTTAAGGCCTTTTGCCTCTTGGCTAACAAAAATTATTTGTCACCAATCATAATTGCCGGCCGGCTCATCCCACAGTTCTGATCCTTTACCCAATCTGGAAAGCATCTACCGGTGTGCCCTCGTCAGAGATATAAGCATCTTTCCAGGCACAATAATAGCATCACGCATTTGGGCAAACCCCGATTTCTGCCCATTTTGCATTTCGGATGCAAGTTTTCAATCGCTTAAACCACAGAGACTATAGCAGCTGGCTCTTTTTCGGGCTGGTGTTGAGCTACCTCAGATTGTATGCCCCCTTTGGCATCAACGAAACAGATGGCGGCTTCCTCACCGGATTGGCCTGGCGCTGTATTCAGGGAGAACAGCTATATACCGATATCATCTATGTGCGTCCGCCGCTTAGCGTATGGCTGCGCAGCCTGGAATTATGGCTGTTGCCTGACAGTTTTGAGATCATTGCCGAGCGCTGTGGCTTTTACCTGAAAGTGGCGGCTTATAGCTTTTTGGGTGCAAGTGTTTTGCTGAAGGGGAGTGCCAAATGGTGGATGGCGAGCTTGGGCTTTATTGTTTCGGTGCATTGCTATCCGGCAGCGGCCTGGCATACGGTGGATGGCATTCTGTTCGGTGTGCTGGCCTTTTGGTTGTTGTTCAAGAGGCGATGGGTGGTGGCTGCGGCTTTTTGCGTGCTTTTGGCAATGTTGTGCAAGCAGTCGTTTTATCCAATATTGCCGGTGTTTTTGGTTATGGTAGCCTGGCTATATGGTGGCAGGGTGTTTTGGCGCGGAATGCTGAGTTGGGGTATTTTTGCCGGCTTATTTGGAGTATATCTGTGGTGGCAGGAAAGCTTGTTCGGCTTTTTGGAATGGACGCGCGGAGCCAGTTCACTCACTGCAGCCATAGAACATGGCGTGTTGGATTATTTTAAAATCGACTGGCGACTGTGGGGCTGTTGCCTCTTACTGATCCCGCTTTTTATCAAGCAAAGAGTAATTGTGAAAAAGCGATGGTGGTGGCGTTTGTTCGTTTTGGCAATTATTGCATCTTACGGATTCAATATCTATCGACACCAGTTTCATACAGTACCAGTAGATCAAAGTCGCCTGCTGTTTTTACTTGCTGCAGCATTTCTGGTTTTTAAAATTGGGCAAAGAAAAGGCAGGGGAGAGGAAAGCTGGATAAAGGCTTTGGCGCTGCTGTCGGTCAGTTGGATGGCGGCAGTGAGCTGGGGCTATGCTTTTCCGATTCTTTTTGCTACTCCCTGGCTGTATTTGCTCCATCGCTTTGCTGCCGAGAAGCTGGACCGGCAACCATCGAAACGCAACGAAATCTGGCGGCTTGCGTTGCTGTTTAGCTTGCTGCTGGTATTCCGGTATGGCTATGAGTATATTTATCGCGACGGACAACGCAGCCAGATGCAATATTCACTGGAAACGCTTTTCCCAAAGTTGAAGTATATTTATTCGGATGCAGCTACTTTTGAAAAATACCGCGAGTTGAAAGAACTAACCCGACAGTATGAGGGCTGCTTTAGTGTGCTGCCTTCTTTTCCATTGGCCAATTATCTGACCGAGACCCGCTCGCCGTTGCCATTGGATTGGGTCATAGCACCGGAGATCAACAGCCGTAGTGAGTTGGTTTTGGAAGAGATTGAAAATTCCGGCTGTCATTATTTTATTGAAAAATCGTACAAGCAGGATATTCAGGATCGTAAAAAATTTGAATTGACAAAAATGATGATGCAGCGGCTTGACAAGCTTGATGAAAAAAAGCATTTCTATGTCTATTACTAATCAGATCAGCATACTTGGTGCTAGTTCCGACTTGGGAAAAGCACTCACTTATTGTTTTGCTCGTGAAGCTACGCATATGATATTGAGTGCTCGTCAAACGGAGCAGCTGCGTCCTTTGCAGCAGGATTTACTGGTGCAGGAGGTGTGTAGTTCTGTGGAATTGCTAGAGTTGGACGTAGCGGCATTTGAGCCCGATATGCTTCGCCTTGTGGCAGCTCGTACAGATGTGCTGATTTTGACGATCGGCTATTTAGGGGATGAGCAAAAGGCTCTGCACGATTATGAGGAAGCACAGCGCATTATTCAGCTCAATTATGCTGCCCTTGTACCAATTTTGAATATTTTTGCCAACGAAATGGAAAAACGAGGCAAAGGTACTATCATTGCCATTTCTTCCGTAGCAGGTGACAGGGGGCGTCAGAGCAATGCGCATTACGGCAGCGCCAAAGCTGGATTGACTGCTTTTTTGAGCGGTTTGCGCAATCGAATGTATGGCAAAGGAATACGTGTAATGACGGTAAAGCCTGGGTTTATGGCCACCAAAATGACTGCGCATCTGGAGTTGCCCGCTTTGTTGACGATTAGCCCTGAAAAAGCGGCTCGAAAAATTTATAACGGTTACCGCTGGCAACAAAGTGTACTGTACATAGGCGGTAAGTGGAGATGGATTATGTGGATCATTCGAAGTATTCCTGAAGGGATATTCAAGCGATTAAAACTATAAGAAAAACTACTATACTTTATAGCGCAAGCCAATCAAATGCTTTTAATCAAAAATGCCATTCTTCTTGACCCTCAAAGCAAGCATCATCAAAAGAAGCGGGACATCCTGATTGAGAAGGGGTTGATCAAAAAGATTAGAGCAACGATTTCGGAAAACAAAGCACATCTTTTGGATGCCGGCGGGGCCTTTGTGTCGCCGGGTTGGCTAGATATCGGAGCGCATACCGGCGATCCGGGCTTTGAGCAACGCGAAGATTTGCGAAGCATTGGTCGCGCTGCTGTTGCGGGAGGATACACGGGGCTTGCGTGCTTGCCCAATACCCATCCGGTGATCCATTCAAAGTCGGAGGTGCAATACATCAAGAACAATACGCTTGATGGCCTGGTGGATTTCTTTCCGATCGGGGCCGTATCCAGAGATTGTGTAGGCAGGGATATCACCGAGATGTTCGATATGCATCGCGCCGGAGCAGTAGCTTTTTCTGATGGCCAATGTTCCATTCAGGACAACGGTTTGATGATGCGTGCCTTGCAATATGTGAAGGCATTTGGCGGACTTATTATGAACCAGCCGTTTGACCGTTCGATTGCCGGAGCAGGACAAATGCATGAGGGTGTAGTGAGTGTGTCGTTGGGTATGAAAGCGATCCCGGCTATGGCAGAAGAGCTGATGGTACAGCGCGACCTTCAATTGCTGGAATACACAAACTCCCGGCTTCACCTGGCCAATTTGTCCAGCGCGGGCAGCCTGCCGTTGGTGCAAAAAGCCAAGGCAGCCGGGCAGCAGGTGACGGCTTCTGTGGCTGCTTTGAATCTGGCTTTTGTGGATGAGCACCTCAAAGAATTTGACGCCAATTATAAAGTATTGCCTCCTTTGCGGGCAACTGCGGATGGCAAAGCCTTGAGGCGGGCTGTGAAAAGCGGGCTTATCGATATTATTTCTTCCAACCACACCCCCCTGGAACCGGAGAGGAAAGATTTGGAGTTTTCGCATGCTGAATTTGGAGCTATCGGGCTGGAGACGACCTTCGCTTTGTGCAATACGGTGCTGGCAGATTTGCTTGAGCCCGACCAACTTAGCTATATTCTGGCATTCCGGTCGCGGCAGGTGTTGGGGCTGGATGTTCCATCGCTGGAAGAGGGCCAGCCAGCTAATCTGACCATTTTTGATGCCAACAGAGAATGGCAGTTTGGCCGGGAGCATATTTATTCCCGCTCGGCCAACACACCTCTGATGGGCTACCCGTTCAAAGGCAAGGTGCTGGGGGTTGTGAATAGAGGCCAGCATTTCTGGATGGCGTAGTTTGCGGCATTATAGCGCAGGCGATTGGGATTCACTATCACTCATTAGGTGCTGGGGTATAAAAGGATGAATTCCGGATGGATGAGCTAAAAACAAAAGGTGGATTCATTCGGACCGGCTCCGTCGTTTCATTTTTCAATGAAAATAATTGATATTAGAGCTGCCATCGCTAATAAAAAGGGCTTTTGGATACTGAGGTAGGTTTCGCTTATTGCAAATCGAATCAACAAAAAACAAACAGTATGAAAAACATCGGAGTCAGATGGGGACTTTTAGCAGGCATCGGGATCGTAATTTTGGATCTCATCCTGTACATAGCAGACCCCAAAACAATTCTTGGCCTGCCTTCCTACCTGGAATGGCTGGTTTATCTTTATGCCATGTACAAGGCCGGAATGGACCGGCGGAATGAGCTGGGCGGCTACATAAGTTGGGGGGAAGCTTTGAAGACTACCTTCATTACTTTTGTAGTAGCCAGCCTGTTTTATACCATTTTTATGTGGCTGCTGTTCAATGTGATAGACCCCGGTATGGCTGATTTGCAACGGGAAGTGGCGATGGAAGGCATTGAAATGGCGAGAAGCTTTGTGGGGGAGGAAACATATGATGAAATGATTGCAGGTATTGAAGGACGGGAGTTTGGAATGACCTTTTCCAACTCCATTTTAAGCTATGCCTTCCGACTTATTTTTCCCGGCTTTTTGTTTGCAGCACTCATTTCGTTGGTAGTGCGGCGCAATCCGCCGGAAGAGGTGGCTTGAACGGGAAGCAAAAAGCCGACTTTGGGAAAAACTGTAATGCAGCAGACAAGCTGAGTGTTTGCCTGCCGACGCCCCAAATTGGGTTGTTATGATATTAAGGGTGGGATAAATATTTATTTATAAATACAGCCCACCCACCTACACACCTATCCGGTTTGCATTCAGATGGCTGATCAATACTTATGCCATCCGACATTTTGTATGCACATACAATGAAAAACAATGCAATATAAAACAATTTTGCTTTTTATAAAAATTACAACACAAATATTTTAAAAAATTAAGATTTCTTCCAGCTTTCACCCTTGTTGTGCATTCGACCTGCTTGCAACTCACACCAAAGTTGGTCGTTAACAATAAAAGCAATTCGCCTTTGGTTTTGAAATACACACGCTAAACTAAACATACTGTTTTTAGCAAGCATAAAGAACCGAAAATCGCTTTGAACCGATTGCCTATATGAATATCTCCATTGTCGTCCCTCTTTACAACGAAGCAGAATCCTTGCCCGAGCTGGAAGCCTGGATAGGCAGAGTGATGCAAGCTCATGGCTACAGCTATGAAATAATTATGGTGGATGATGGCAGTACGGATAATTCCTGGCAGGTCATCGAATCCCTGGCTGAACGAAACTCCCATATTCGGGCCATCAAATTTCGGCGCAACTACGGTAAATCCGCCGCCTTACAAAGCGGCTTCGAAGCAGCTGAGGGCGGCGTTGTCATCACGATGGATGCCGATCTGCAAGACAGCCCCGATGAGATTCCGGACTTGTACCGGATGATCCGGGAGGAGGGTTACGACCTGGTGTCGGGCTGGAAAAAGGAGCGACACGACCCGATCAGCAAGACCATTCCTACCAAGCTCTACAACTACACTACGCGCATGATGCACGGCGTCCGATTGCACGATATGAACTGTGGTCTGAAGGCTTATCGCAAGGAGGTAGTGAAGAGCATTGAAGTGTATGGCGAGATGCACCGCTACATTCCGGTGATCGCCAAATGGGCCGGTTTTGAGCAGATCGGCGAGAAAGTCGTGCAGCACAGCGCGCGCAAATACGGCACTACCAAATTTGGTTTGAGCCGTTTCATCAATGGCTATCTTGATCTGCTCACCATTACGTTCATCGGGCGTTTTGGCAAGCGGCCGATGCACTTTTTGGGTACATTGGGTTCCCTCTTTTTCTTCATCGGATTTATCATCCTGATCTACCTGAGTATTGCCAAATTGGTGTACGAAAAATATGGAATTGCTGATCGGCCACTTTTCTATTTCGGCATCCTCACGCTTATCATTGGAACGCAGCTTTTTGTGAGCGGATTCATAGCTGAGCTGGCTTCCCGCAATGCACCGGATCGGAATCGGTATCTCGTTGAAAAGCGGATTGGTCTGAAGTCGGTGAAAGAGGAAATGTGATGTCAGGTATTGATAACCAATCATTTATACATTATTAATTTGTGAAATCACCTGATCGGCCCATAGTCATCATCGGACCGGCGCATCCTTTGCGTGGCGGACTAGCCGCCTTCAACGAACGCCTGGCCAAAGCCTTTCAACAGCAAGGACACCGGGTAATGATCTACACCTTCAGCCTTCAATATCCATCCATTCTCTTTCCCGGCAAAACGCAATACAGCAGCGAGCCGGCACCCAAATCGCTCGACATCCGAATAGCGATCAATTCGGTCAATCCTGTCAACTGGTGGCGGGTTGGGAGAGCTATTCGTAAGCTGAATCCCAAGCTGGTGATCTGCAAATTCTGGCTGCCTTTTATGGCTCCCTGCTTTGGCACCATCCTGCGGCAAATCAAATCGGACACCGACGCCAAAGTAGTATCGATCATTGATAATATCATCCCCCACGAAAAGCGGCCCGGCGACCGCCAACTGGCTCAGTATTTTGTAAATGCAGTGGATGCGTTTATTGTGATGTCCCGATCAGTAGGAGAGGATATGAAACGGTTTGTGGGTCGGCAGCCTGTTAGCTATATTCCACATCCAATTTATGACAACTATGGAGCCTTGTTGCCCAAAACGGAAGCGCGCAACTGGCTGGGGCTGCCAGCGGAAGGAGCCTATCTTTTGTTTTTTGGCTTTATCAGGGCTTATAAGGGCTTGGATTTGCTGCTCCGTGCAATGGCCGATGATCGAATCCGATCAAAAGGCATCCGGCTGATAGTAGCTGGCGAATTTTACGATGAGGAGGTTCGTTATCAGCAATTGATCGATGAGTTGGGCATCGGGAATACATTGATTTTGAAGACCGATTTTATTCCCGATAGCGAAGTGCGTTATTATTTTTGTGCAGCCGATCTGGTGGTGCAGCCGTACAAATCGGCTACCCAAAGCGGCATTTCCCAATTGGCCTATCATTTTGAAAAACCGATGCTGGTGACTGAGGTGGGCGGACTACCCGAAATTGTGGATCATGGCCGATCGGGCTATGTGGTGCCGGTAGAACCCGTAGCGATTACGGAGGCCATTATCGATTATTACGACCAGCAAAAGGAGGGAGACTTTCAAGCTTCAGTGCGACGGGCCAAGTTGCGCTACAGTTGGGAAAATCTCACAAAGGAAATTTTAGAAATCAGATAAAATAAATATTTGTAAGATGCAGGTAATCAAATTCTTGTACTACAAATGATCGTTCGTGCAAAAGCTCCGCTCCGCATTGGCCTGGCAGGCGGCGGTACCGATGTCAGCCCCTATTCCGATCTCTATGGAGGTGCCATTCTCAACGCTACGCTGAGTCTGTATGCCTATGCAACCCTCGAGCCGCGGGATGATGGCAAGATTGTTTTCGATGCTAAGGATCTGGCCGAGCAGCTCGAGCTGGAAGCAAGTTCAGAGTTGCCAATTGATGGCAAGCTGGATCTGCTGAAAGGCGTGTACAATCGGGTAATACGCGACTACGTCGGGCGGCCTCTCTCCTTCACACTCACTACCCATGTGGATGCTCCCAAAGGTTCGGGCCTGGGCTCCTCTTCCACGATCACTGTGGCCATATTGGCCGCATTTGCTGAATGGCTAAACCTGCCGCTTGGCGAGTACGACATGGCCCATTTGGCCTACCAGATCGAACGCATCGACCTGGCAATGGCCGGCGGCAAGCAGGATCAGTATGCAGCCACCTTTGGCGGATTTAATTTTATGGAATTCTTTGCCAACCACAAGGTGATCGTCAACCCCTTGCGCATTAAATCGGATTATATGAATGAGCTGGAGTTCAACCTGCTGCTCTACTATACGGGCACCAGCCGCTTGTCGGCCCGCATCATCGAAAAGCAATCGGCCAATTTTGGGGCTAAAAGTGCTCAATCAGTAGAAGCCGCCCACAAACTCAAAGAGCAGGCAGTGATGATGAAAGAAGCCCTGCTGACGGGTCGGCTCGACGAGTTGGGGCAAATCCTGGAATTTGGCTGGTACCATAAAAAACGCACAGCGGATGGCATCAGCAATCCTTTGATTGATCAGATGTATGAGGCAGCCAAAGCAGCCGGAGCTACAGGAGGCAAGATATCGGGTGCTGGTGGCGGCGGTTTTATGATCTTTTATGCGCCGGGCAATGCGCGCTTTGCCGTAGTCGAAGCGCTAGAGCAATTTGGCGGGCTGATCCAGCGGTTTAGCTTTACCGAGCAGGGGGTTCGGAGCTGGCGTATGTAATGTATTGAGGTGTTTCGGATGGTCAGACAGCCTGGAGTCTGCATGCCTTGAACGCCTGCCCTGAGATTGCGATCCAATCGCTGAGTATGGCGCGGCTCCTCGCCGCAGCGATTCGATTATTTAACGCCCTGGCCAGCGGACAGAATCGAATCTCAGCTTGCGCTCAGTTTGCCAGGTTGAGTATGAAGAAAAATGCCTATCTTTTTGTGCTCTTCCAATTCCCCGATCAAATTCAAAAAACACTACCAAATACCAATAACCATGCAAGCTTTTTTCAAAGACTTATTCGAGTACAACCAGTACCAAAACCGCCAATTTATTGAAATAGCGGAGTCGCAGCAAGTGCCGAAAAAGGTGCTTGAGCTGCTTAGTCACATCCTCAATGCGCATCAAATCTGGCTCAACCGGGTGGCGCCGGGCGGGTCGGCTCCCGGTGTGTGGAGTGAGTATAAGGTGACAGAACTGGCCACCATCAACGACGATCTGTTTTCCCAAAGCCTGAAGCTACTGGAATCGGCTGATCTGAATCAAGAAATTGTGTACAGCAACACGGCGGGAAAGATTTATACCAACAGCTTGCAGGAAATATTGATGCATCTTATCAATCATGGCACGCATCATAGGGGGCAAGTTGCTGCCTTGCTCCGTGCTGCCGACATCCAACCGCCCGTCACCGACTATATTTTTTACAAAAGAAATTGAAGCCTGTTAAACTTTCTGCATCCCTTCAGGTCATATCAACATTCCTTTTTTACTAAACCAAAGATCAAGAAGATGAAAAATCATTTGAAATCAATCTATTCCCTTCTTTTGCTGACAGTACTGACCAGCTTTACACTCCAGGCCTCCCATATGTATGAAGCCGACAGCACCGGCCTGCCGGGCGATCATTTTAGCCTCGAAGGTGCATTGGAACTGTTCAAACAGGCACCTTCGCTCGAGGCTTTTGAAAAGGCGTTGAATACGGAAAAAAACTACGTCAACAATCTCGATCTCAATGAAGATGGGCAAACCGACTACATCCGCGTGCTTGACCATATGGAGGGCGATGTGCATGCCCTTGTGCTGCAAGTGCCGGTGAGCAAGGCAGAATCGCAGGACGTGGCAGTCATCGAAATCGAAAAGAAAGGCCCTGAAGAAGCTATCCTGCAGATTATTGGCGATGCGGATATTTATGGAGAAGAGGTGATCGCCGAGCCTTTTGAGGAGCAAAGCAAGGGGGGCGGTAAAGGTGGGCCTTCGGTAGAGTTGGGGCTGCAGCGGGTGATAGTGAACGTATGGTTTTGGCCCTCTGTAAGATTTGTGTATGCCCCGGGCTATCGCGTGTATCGGTCTCCCTGGCGCTGGGCATATTACCCAAAGTGGTGGAGTCCTTGGCACCCGTATTCGTGGAGAGTTCACCACAGCAGAATTGCTTTCTATCGGCCCCATTATCGGGTGGTGACGACCCATCGGGTGGTGAAGGCCCATCGAGTGTATGCACCTCGTCGCAGCTATTCCAAAGTGGTACATACCCGGACTACTACAAAGGTAGCTGCCAGGCGATCCAATGGCAAAGGGGTAGGGGTAAAAAGGACGAAGACAACGACTGTAAAGAGGAAAAACGGAACAGCAATTAAGCGAACCCAGAGCACTTCGGCGGTGAAGCACAAAAAGGGCAAAGTAGGTAAAAAGCGTACCAGAACGACTACCAAAACCCGCCGAAAGCGAAATTGATACAGGCCATTAGCAGATTGACTGATAACAGTGAGCCTTTTTTGTCCGCTGTTATCAGTATCTGTTAGAGCCCCAGTTTTTCCACCACTTCACCGGGAATGAGCTGGTTGTATATGTCAGCCATTTTCTTGTTGTTTTCCAAAAACGTCCAGCCACTGACATTGGCTTCTCGAATCGCAATCATTGATTTTTCGGAGTGGATGCTAAAAGAAGGAGGGGATTCATTAAACTGTATTTGCTCCTCCCCGAATTGCGCGTTGAGTCCAAATTTCATGATCTCGATAAATTCCGCTTCCAGCTCACCGAGCAAGTTCATGGTCATAAACCCATCGTAGTTAACTTTTGCATACTCATTTTCAGCCACCTTGATGGGCTCAGAGATATTTGTGACGATGAGCGAATCAAAGCTGAAGGAGAAAGTGGTGTCGGAAAAAAGTTGCTCAAAACTGCTTACCATCATCTCTTTGGGCACGATGTCAAAAAGTTTTGGGTAGATGAAATCGAAAGCGCCATCAATATCTTTATGGCTGAGTTTATTGAAATACGATTCGATGGTTTGCCCGATTATCGCTTTTGTGTCCGGCTTTTGCACCGCTTTCTGGCTACTTTTGCACTGGCAAAACACCAGGAAAACTATTAACAAAATTGGAAAATATATTTTCATGTCTAATGTGTAAATAATCGATTTACAGGTTGTTAGTCTAATGCAAAAGCATCCGTTTTTTTATATGCTTCGATCACAGCCAGCTCTCCTGCCTTGCCTTTTTTCGAATTGCCATGCTCCATGCCGAGTATGCCTGTATAGCCCCGGCTGTGGATAAATTTAAAGATGTTTTTATAATTAATTTCTCCGGTAGTAGGCTCTTTACGACCCGGATTGTCGCCAATCTGAAAATAGGCGATCTCCTCCCAGCATTGCTCCATATTCGGGATCAGATTGCCCTCCTGAATCTGCTGATGATAAATATCAAACAAGATTTTGCAGCTTGGGCTGTCCACCGCTTTACATATCTCAAAAGCCTGCGCGGCTTTAGTGAGAAACAAACCCGGATGGTTGAAAAAATTCAAGGGCTCCAGTACCATCACCAGGCCGTGCGGCTCCAAAATAGTGCTTGCCTGCTTCAGGCTTTCGATCACATGGGCGGTCTGATAGCCCATATCCTGCCGCAAATCGACATGGCCGGGCACTACAGTCATCCAGCGGGCGTTTATGCGCTTTGCCACCTCTACCGAACTGCGGATGTCTTCAACAAAGGCTGCCCGAAGCGCTGCATCCCCGCTGGCCAAATTGGGCTTGCGCCAGTGAATTTGGTGGGCTACAAATACACCCATCCGCAGGCCGAGCTGCTCCATTAGCCTTGCCATCTTGGCTTGCAGGTCGCGCCCGCGCTCTTTCATGCCATTGTCTTCAAAAGCAGTGAAGCCCTGCTCAGCCATGAATCGCAGCTGGTCGAGTGGATTCTCCCCGGCATGTTGGGCAAACATACCGATGTGCGGGGCATAAGCCAGCCTAAAACGATGCTTTTTCGGCAACTCAAACTTCAAGTTCAAGCCGCTACCCATAGCAGCGGTGGCTAGCAGGCCATTTTTGAGGAGACTGCGTCTTTTCATAGTTTCTGCAATTTTATAAAGCCCATCGCCTGTCACCCTCTTCATAGGGCACACATCCATCGTATTGGCCGGGCACCGGATCGTAAGCCAGCAGTTCTTTACCCACAGGTTCTGAGGTCAGAAAACCAAGCAATGTCAATTCTTTCATCGTGCTGAATAAGGGCCGAGGGTCTTCATCTTTCCGGTCCGGGCGCTGCCATTCTTGTTGTGCCAGCTCTTTCCATTTTTTCAGCTGCTCGAGCCGCTGCTCAACTTCCAGCTCAATGAATGATTTTTGATAGCTCTCTAAACAATCTGCCTGAAAGGCAGCAATTTCATTCTGGAAGTGTTCTTTTTCCGCGGCTTTGTAGCAATTGTGGAGCATGGTATCAATAAACTGAGGGACACCGACATCCTTGGCCCCGTAAGTATCGGTTTTGGGCAATAGGGTTTCTGTAATGGATTCAATGAGAGGCATTTGCTCTTTGGTAAAATAAACCGGGGCCCAATCGGGAGCTTTGGGTTCACTGCGGCACCCGCTCATCACGCCACCGATGGCAGAGGCGGACAGGGCGTAGCCCATGAGCAGGCTGGCATTTTTGATGGCATCTCTTCTATTCATTGGATGTGTGCTTTTTACAAATTCATTGCTTTTAGCTCTTTCACTGCATGGTCGCAGGCGCGGGCAGTGATGGCCATGTAAGTCAAACTCGGATTCTGGCAGGCTGATGAAGTCATGCAGGCACCATCGGTAACAAAAACATTGGGTACAGCGTGTATTTGGTTAAAGGCATTGAGCACCGATGTTTTGGGGCTTCGGCCCATGCGGGCAGTGCCCATCTCATGGATGGCATTGCCAGGATAGCAACCACTATCAAAGGTTTTGACATCCTTCAAGCCCGCCGCTTCGAGCATTTCGGCAGCCACATCACGCATATCTTTACGCATGGCGAGCTCATTTTCTTTAAACTCACAATCAATGGTGAGGGTAGGTTGCCCCCATTTATCAAGCACATCATGATTGAGCGATACCTTGTTTTCGTGATAGGACAAGCATTCTCCAAAGGCTCCCATACCAAAGCGCCAGGGACCAGGCTCAAAGAGCGCTTCCTTAAATTCGGCACCAAAGCTCAACTCTTTGACATGCTTCGTCCAATGACTTCGACTGGCGCCGCCCTGGTAACCGTAACCACGCAGAAAGTCCTTGCGCTTCGATTTTTTGTCCACATTGCGAAAGCGAGGTAAATAAATGCCTGTGGGCCGTCGGCCTTTGTAGTATCGATCGGCAAATTTATCAGACCAGCCGGAAGCCCCTGTCCGAAAATGGTGATCCATCAGATTGTGGCCCAACTCGCCGCTATCGTTGCCCAGCCCGTTGGGGAATCGGTCGGAGGTACTGTTGAGCAAAATAAAGGTGCTGCCCAGGGCAGATGCACAGCAGAAAATGATACGGGCGAAATATTCTTGTACTTCGTTGGTTTTAGCATCAATGATGCGAACACCGGTGGCTTGCTTTTTATCTGGATCGTGGAGGATAGTGTTGACAATGGAGTGGGGCCGAAGGGTCAAGTTGCCGGTTTTTTCCGCTGCCGGCAGAGTCGCCGACTGGCTACTAAAGTAAGCGCCATAGGAGCAACCACGTATGCAACGGTTTCGATATTGGCATCGGCCCCTGCCGTGATGATCCTGAGTGAGGTTGGCCGTACGGCCCATCGTCATCACGCGACCATTAAAATTTTCAGCGATCTTTTGGCGCACATCCAATTCAAGGCAATTCATGGGCATCGCTGGCAGAAATTGGCCATCAGGCAGCTGGGGCAGGCCTTCCTTTTGGCCGCTGATGCCTGCGAAACGCTCCACATAATCGTACCAGGGAGCTAAATCTTGGTAGCGAATGGGCCAGTCCACGCCAACGCCTTCCTTTGCATTGGCTTCAAAATCGATGTCGCTAAGGCGGTAACTGTGGCGCCCCCACATCAGGGATCGCCCGCCTACGTGATAGCCGCGCAACCAGTCGAAGCGCTTTACTTCGGTATATGGATTGTCAAGATCATTGACAAACCAATGGGCGCTAACGGCATGTGTCGTATAACCGGAGCGTTTTTGTTTAAGCTGAGTTTGTTGCTTGTCATAGGATTGGCGACCTCTAAATTCCAATTCCCAGGGATCGAGGTTGGCGGTGGGATAGTCGCCGTGTTTTACATCGCGGCCGCGCTCCAGGACAAGGGTTTGGAGCCCTTTTTCACAAAGCTCTTTGGCAGCCCAGCCGCCACTCATGCCTGAGCCAATGACGATAGCATCAAAGGTGTTGGATTCCTTGCCTTTGGAGTTGAAGTACATCGGATGGCTTATTTACGTTTATTTACATTCCCGAAAGGTATAGAACATGCGCGAGAGCTTGCCATCGTCCAGGTTGGTAGCAAACCACTTGCCACAGGGCCAGTCGGTACGTTTTCCGGATTTAGTGTCAACGATAGAGATGATCTCTACTTTCCAGCTGGGATCTTCGCCGGAATTGTCATGCCACACGCGCATCGAATCCAGCTCGCCGAGGTGCTCATCGACCGGAAGCTTGAATACATCGCGGGAACAAGAGGTGAATTTTTCCTGAGTTTCATTGGGGTAGGCCATTTTGCTTTCCGGAGAATTTCCGTTTTGACCGTATAGCTGAACATAGAGATTGGCTTTGGTGGAAGCAAGACTGTCGCAAGCCGTACGAAAAGCGAGCTCGTAGATGGTTGGCCCGCTGAGGTCTTTGTCCGTCTTTTTCTTTGAACTTCCTCCTGAAGAGCCGTTTTGGCAGCCAGCAAAGAAAAGCATACCAGTCAAAGTGAGAAGACTTACAACTAAGATCGGCAATTTCATGATTGAGTCAGGGTTTGGATTTTAAAATGTGCTTCAAGGCTTAGGCTAGCAAGATACAATATTTTGAGCAACTCACCAGTATTTGCCAAAGCCCGGGCGGGGGCACACGGCTGCTCAAATCACCAGGGTGCTCTGTTCCATAAGATCAGGAAGTTGTCGAATCGAGTATGCGGCGATCTACCTATCGTTAGGTATTCTTATTCTTGCCAATTAGGTAAAAAATTAGGGATTATTGTCTTATTTTTAGATGGATTTTATATTTGGGCATCCGGATGTCGGGTGTTTATTTAAAATTAATCTAAATAAAAATAACCAACATTGTTGCTGATGGCAGGAATAAGTTTAAGCGAATTGGCAATTGGGCAAAAAAGACGGGTTAGCCGATTTGAAAATGATCAGTTGGGCGGCAGACTTATGGCGATGGGTATGCTCCCTGGTGCCAAGGTTGAAATGGTACGCACTGTTTTGGCGGGCACCACTTTCTACATTAAATTCAACGGACATAGCCTGGCTATCCGCAAGAAGGAAGCTGACGGAATTATTTTAACCTGACTACTGCCCCATGCCGAAAGGGAGAGGTAACCATCCATCGGGTATAAAGACCATAGCCCTTTTGGGAAATCCCAACTGTGGGAAAACTTCGGTTTTTAATCAACTCACCGGCCTACGACAGAAAACGGGCAATTTTCCCGGCGTTACTATTGAAAAAAAATCGGGAACTGCCACCTTACCCAATGGGGAGCATGTCCGGATAATTGATCTGCCAGGAACTTATAGCCTGTATCCTACCAGCCTGGATGAGCGAATTGTGGTGCAAACTTTCACCGATTCTTCCAGCGAAAATTACCCCGATGCCGTACTCTACATTGCCGATGCTACCCAACTGGAAAAGCACCTCCTGCTCTTTACCCAAATTCAAAGTATTGGCCTGCCCGTTTTGCTGGGTCTCAACATGAGCGATCTGCTTGGGGAGGATTCCCACAAACCCGACCTGGCCCGCCTGAGCAGTACCCTGGAAACGGAAGTGGTGCTGTTTAGCAGCCGGACGGGAGAAGGCACCCCCCAGCTTTGCCAGGCACTGCAACATTTACTCGAAAGTGATCGGCAAGGGGCCAGTATATCATCCGGAAACTATCGCTTTTCCAAAAAAGAACAAGAAATAATAACTGCCTTGCGGCCTGTTGAGGCGCAGCACAATGCCTATCAATTGCTATTGATCGCCCATCATCACGAATGGCTTCCTCAATTGACCCACGACCAACGCAGCCGCATACGAAAAGTGATTGCCGACCAAAAGTTTAAGTCCCTTCCTTTCCAGGTACGGGAAACCATGCAGCGTTACAACCGCTTTCTTCCGGTGGTACAACACCTTTGGCCCGACCACGTGGCTACTCGGCAAACCGACCGCCTCGATCGCTGGCTCACTCATCCGATCATCGGGCCGGTTATTTTCTTTTTGCTGATGCTGTTGGTATTTCAGGCCATCTATAGTTGGGCCAGTTACCCCATGGATTGGATCGATGCTGGCTTTAGCACTCTGAGTAAATGGGGTGGAGCCTTGTTGCCGGAGGGTTGGTTCAGCAGCCTTATTACGGATGGCATCCTGGCCGGGTTGGGTGGCATTGTGATTTTCATCCCGCAAATCGCCATTTTATTTTTTCTGATCGCGCTGCTTGAGGAGGTGGGTTATATGGCGCGGGCCGTTTATCTGTTTGACAATTTGATGCGGCGCTTCGGCCTCAACGGCAGGAGTATTGTGGCTTTGGTATCGGGTAGCGCATGTGCTATTCCGGCCATTATGAGTACACGCACCATCGACAACTGGAAAGAGCGACTGATAACGATCATGGTCACGCCACTCGTTAGCTGTTCGGCGCGCATACCTGTATATGCCGTATTGGTGGGTTTTGTGGTGCCGCCGGTTATTGTTTGGGGAGTTTTCAATTTGCAAGGCCTGGTATTTATGGGCTTATATTTAGTTGGTATTGCAGCGGCCTTGTTGTCGGCCTGGGTGTTTCACAAGGTGCTAAAGACGGAAGAACAAAGTTACCTGCTGTTGGAGTTGCCGGTGTACCGCCCCCCCGTGCCCCGGAATGTGTGGCTGCACGTCTTAGAAAAGACGAAAACTTTTGTAATTGAAGCGGGAAAAATCATTTTTGTCATCTCCATAATTTTATGGGGCCTGGCCAGTTTTGGCCCCAGCGGACAAATGGCTGCTGCCGAAAAAAAAGCCATTACAATAGCGCAAGCCAACCAACTTGATGCACAGCAGACCAAAAACCTGGTTGCCTCGCAGCGAATCGAAGCCTCTTATGCCGGCTATCTGGGTAAGATCATAGAGCCCGCGATTCAGCCGTTGGGATTTGATTGGAAGATAGGCATTGCCCTTATCACTTCATTTGCTGCCAGAGAAGTATTTGTGGGAACGATGGCGACCATCTACAGCATTGGATCAGATGCGGAGGAAGGTACTGTGATTGACCGGCTGGCTGCCGAAAAAGACCCGCTGACGGGTGAGAAGGTGTACAATCGGGCAACGGCTTTGTCATTGTTGATATTTTATGTCTTTGCCATGCAGTGTATGTCCACCTTGGCGGTGGTACGCCGCGAAACCAATAGCTGGAAGTGGGCCATCATCCAGTTTTTGTATATGACGACTTTAGCTTATTTGGGGAGTCTTTTCACTTATCAATTGCTGGTTTAAGGATTGACTGATTTCTTCCTTGATTATTATTGCTCACCCTAAATTGGGGGTGAGCCGAATTTATTGACGGTTTTAAAAATTTAATAAGAGCGTGTTGGGAATTTGCCGAAAATTACCTGTTGATAACCAAATAGCCATTGAACTCTCGCCCATCCGGTAAATATAACAGATAGTAATAGACACCATCGGGCAGCAGAACGTTTTTCCAGGTGCCATCCCAATTGTTTTTGTAGTCTTTGAGGAAAGCAACCTGATTGCCCCATCTGTTGAATATTTTCAGTTCATTTTCAGGGAACAGCTCAATGTTTTCAATTGTAAAGAAATCATTATCGCCATCATTGTTAGGCGAAAAGCCGTTGTAGATGACAATATCGTCGCATTGGATATGTATGCAAATATAAGCGGTGTCGGAAGCGTGGCTATTGCTTATATAATAGGTAAAGGTGTCCGTTATATTACACAAAGCATTTGGAGGGATGTACTGGAAAATGTGGTTAAAACTATCCTGGAGTATAGCACCAAATGATGGATATTCTATGATTCCCATTTCTTCGAGCTCGCCAAATAGGAAGTCATTGTCAAGGGGTGTGATAGTCGCCTGAGCATTGAGAGGAGTACTCATGCATTCCGGTACAGCGATCGGAGGAGTACTTAAAGGAAGGATAGTAGTAATTACGATTACTGTATCGCAGAAATTGCTGTCACACACCACAATGCAATCCTCCTGGGTGCCAATAAACCCATTTAGGGTTTCTATTGATATACAAGGAATAGAGTCATCGAAAAAGAAAAGCAAACTATCAGGGCTGCTGCACAGCTCGATAGAAATAAATGATCCCTGGAGATCAATGAAGTCATTGAGGCAGGTATCGATAGGCGTATTAATATCTGTAGTCAGATAGATTGTATCCACACAATTGCCGGGCTCGGTGAGCACTGCTTGCGTAGAGTCAATGCAATTTGGCAGCTCTGAATTAGCTATATTAATAGCATATAGGCCGGCGCCAAGATTGCTAAAAAGGTTTTCTGGCTGCCAAGTGTTGCCTCCGTCGATGGTGTAAAGTAAGGCCGGATTGCCATTGTCAGCAGAAATGATGGTGATGCTCCCGTCCTGGTATCTGCACTCGGAAGGTGCCTCAATAAGTAAGTCGTCGATACCAGGAGGCAGGGGGCGCTTTAGTACGACGGGATTGGCCGCATAGCTCGTTATACACTGGCTGGTCGTATCATTGATCAGGATAGTATAGCTGCCCGGAGGCAGAGAGTCGAACCAGGAGGAATCTTGCCAGGTGTTTCCTCTGTCAATGCTATATTCCAGGTTTTGGTTGGAGGCAAATATCTGGAGCGCTCCATTGTCGAGCATACAATTGGTGATGGGGCTTACCAAAAGGCTGTCGATCTGTGGGCTGCAATCATCATCTTCACAATCTGTCAAGCCATCGCCGTCATCATCAATGCCATTGTCACAAATTTCGGGGCAGCTGATAACCTCAAATGAAAAACAACATTGGTCTGAAGCAAAACATTGGTCTTGCTGTGTGTGTGCTTCCACACAAACATCGTAAAATCCGTTTGCTATGCCATTGAAATTCACGTAAATGCTATCATTGCCTTGCCCCGATTCGATTAGTGCCCCGACCGGTATCGTCCAATTGTAAGTTGTGGAATCATTTACCGGACTTGCATAAAATAGTTGAGCAGGCTCAGCCTGGCAAATCTGGAATATGGGGCGGTAATGCACTTCCATGTCCACATAATCGATAAAGGCCATACCCCGATTGGTAGCTGGCGATCCCGATCCATTGCTGGCCTGGACCTGAATAGAAACCCCAAAGGTGGTGTTGTTGACGTCAATAGTTGACCAGTCAACTTCCCACAATTCGTTAATGCCTCCATATATCCAGTTCTCATCTGTTTGAAAATTCCAGATATGGTTCCCTTTATTCTCCCCGATGACATTTCCGGTATTGTCGAGAAGGCGAACGCTAAGGTCATATACCTGCATAGTACCTTCATAGTGGCCTTCTACTTTTAGAGTGATACCTGTAATGGTTGCACCTATAGGGATGTTAAAATTGAAACCTGAAAAATTCAAACAAGAAGAAGTCCGTTTTTTTGGAAGATCCACTACGGTATAATTATCATCCGAAGTGTTGATGTTGTTTAGCATAGTCCAATCAAAACCATCTCCACAGTTGCTGTTGTTGATAACGGCGGTTGCTGTTTGCACTTGAGTTTCAATTGGCCTTGGGTTCGGTATATCTATAGGACATGAAGGCTCTGTTTGTGCTGTTAAACTTATCGATTGAGGAATGGCAGGGCAGCTACCGTCAATATTTCTTACAAATACACGATAAGTGCCAATACTCAAAAATTTAAATGTATTGCTGGTCTGCCAATTTGTATTGTCGAGACTGTATTCAAAAATCTCCGCCCCTCCAGAAGCCAATACTGCAATAAGGCCGTCATCTGTCGAACAAAAAGTCGGATTAACTGGATGCAATGCAAAGCTTATGGAATCCGGTTCTTGAATGATTATACTATCTACAATCGAACAACTATTTGCGTCTGTTACGGTGACGAGATATAGTCCACCACTTAGACCAGAAAGGCTGTTGCTGGTTTGGCCTCCAGGCCATGCATAATCAAAAGGAGCTGCGCCTGAAATTGGGGTAATAGTTGCTTCACCATCATTTGCGTCAAAGCAAGTTAAATCTGTTGTGGTAGTGTTTAGCTGTGGTAGCGGAGGCTCATTTAAGGTAACTGCATTGTCAATGTAAGCAGTAATACAGCTACCGTCGCTATTTTTTACATACACATTGTAATTGCTTGCACTTAAATTATTAAAAGTATTACTTGCTTGCCAGTTGATACTATCAATGCTGTATTCAAAGCTGCCAGTACCACCATTAGCTGTAATAGTTATTACCCCATCGGCTCCTCCACAACTGCTAATTCCTGAGGAGTTTACAGAAATGTCTATCAGAGATTGCTCGACGATTTGAACGGAATCAACAGCGGTACAATTATTGGCGTCTGTCACAGTCACAATGTATGTGCCACTAGCCAAGTTTGTCAGATATTCACTGCTTGCTCCCTGATTCCAAATAAAGGCATAACCAGGTGTACCTCCATTAACCGATAAATCAATAAATCCATCTGTTTCTCCAAAGCAAAGGAGTGTATCCGAACTGTTGGTTATTATCAAAGGCAATGGAGGCTGTGTTAAGGAAATAGCTTCTGTCAGACTGCAAGCATTGGCATCGGTTATAGTTACCGTATAATTAGCTGCCGTCAAATTGGTAGCAGTTGCGGTAGTTTGATTGGCCGGATCGTTCCATGCATAAGCGTACGGAGGAATACCACCTTGCGGAAATACACTAGCAACGCCATTGCTGCTTCCAAAGCAACTCACATTATAACCATTAAAATCACTCAGACTTATAGAGTCAGTAATTGCTGGAGGTTCGCTGAGTCTGATACCTGCTGTATCTAAACAGCCATAGATGTCGGTAACAATTACCGTGAAAGTGTCGGCACTAAGTCCGGTAGCGATGGCAGTATTTTGACTGGCCGGATCGTTCCAAGTGTAAGTAAAAGGGGAGGTGCCTCCTTTGGGAATTGCTTCGGCTTCTCCATCGGCCTGGCCATAACAACTAATAGCATAGCCGTTGAAATTGCTAACAATATCAATCGAAACATTTGGGTTGCAATCTGTATCCTCGCAATCAGTCAGGCCATCTCCGTCATTGTCAATTCCATCGTTACAAATTTCAGGACAATCAGGTGCTAACAGTTCAACTGAATTGTTTTCATATACTGATGTACAACCGCCGGTAACATTTTTCACCAGCACATAGTATAGGCCTGCAGCCAAACCGGTGAATGTTGAGTCAGGCTGAAATGATAACCCATTGTCGATACTATAAGCTAAAGAATCTCCCGCTACGGTAGCATGTATGACGATCGACCCGTTTGCAGTTCCAGCTGGGCAAGTGGGATGATTTTGAGTTGTATTGTTGATGACCGGCCCACCTGGTTCTGTCAAGTTGATCGGATTAATATTGTAAGCTGTTTCGCAGCTTCCGTCCTGATTTCTTACCATCACCAGATAGCTAAGTGGCCCTAAATTATTGAACATCGAGTTGGTGCTCCAACTCTGGCCTCCATCAATACTGTATTCCAGAGGATAGCTGCTGGAAGCAGTAATTGAAATGGAGCCATTGAATACCTGACAGGCGCTAAGATCAGAGAAGATAACTGTATCGATTAAAATATCACATACTGAACAAGGAGCAGGTGGAACTATGTCGATATCAGCTAGCTGGCAATTGCCTGAATTGTCATCCGTAATGGTTATAGTGAACGGGCCATTTGCAATAGAGAATGGCCCTAAATCAGGAGAAGGGCTTGCATACGGGATATTGCCGAAGCTGACATCCCCGCTAACAGAATAGCTTGTCGAAAGGTCATTGCCGACAGGTTGTAGGGTGAAGGTGAAAAGATCGTCATCCGGTAGCCCGGTATTATTGTCATCACATGCAATAATCAACCCGCTGTTTAGCAAATCACATACTGGCAAAACGGTAATGAATACGCTGGCCGTATCGCAAAGATTGTCTTTGTCACAAATAAGGTAATCAAAAGTATCGCTGCCATTATAATCGGGATTCGGTATATAAGTGACCACACCATTGAGGATAGTGACGGCACCATTGGCAGGACCGCTAATGATCGACAGAGAGCTGGTATCAATGTTGTTGTCAGGGTCATTGTCATTGGCCAGCACTTCAATATTCACAAGGCTGTCTTCAAATACAGTAGCAACATCGTCGGTTTCGCAGGGCTCAGCTAGTACTGTAGCGATTGAATTGGCAGATGTGGTGTCGGACAAGCAACCATTGATGCTATTAGTGACGGTTAATTTGTAATCGCCGGGAAGAGATACCCATGGATGCTGATCGGTAGAGCTAAAACCCGAAGGACCACTCCAGGCATAGCGTTGATTGTCCTCTCCTCCGGTAAGTTGAACGGGCGTTGAGCAATCCCAAATGATGTTGCCTGTTGTATTTACAGAAGGAGAAAGTGTATCAATAGGTACGTAGATGGTATCGAGTAGCCCTTCACATCCTCCGACCGGTGCTCCAAACAGTATGTATGTACCAGGCTGGTCAATGCGTATTTCGCTTGAGTCGGGATTGCTGATGATATTGCCATCAATGGTACTCCATTGATAATTACCCGAGCTGGAAGGATTAGATGCCCGCAAGGTAGGTGTTGGATTGTCACAGGTGATGGTGTCGCCAAGAGCTTCTACAACTACGGGTGGAAGATATCCAAAGGAGAATGGGCCGATAAAGTCTTCCAACGAAGAAGAAAAAGAACCCGAAGAACGCGATTTAAAGAGGATAGAGTAAGGCGGAGTTTCACAATCCGTATTATCAAAAATAAAAGGGTCGATGCCCAAAGCGGTGAGGTTAAGTCCTAATTCTAAGAATTGTATCTGATCATAGGCAAGTGAATAATTTTTACTGCTATTGACTGTCCCCCAGGGAGGTCCAGGTGTTTGGTTACTATTGCTCAACCCACATCCCATCTGATCACTCAGCAGCACGATGTCGGCATAGCCATACGTATTGCCGTCAAATTTGGCACCAAAGGAAAAACCTTTTGGCGTCAGATTTTGAAAATCAGATCTGGACACCCATACCCTGACCTCAATAGTAGGAATATCATTTCCATAGGTTACTGAGATTGCCAAATCTCCTACTGACTGTATGGTCCCATCAGGATTGAATTGCCAGGCGGTATGTCCGCCATGTGGTCCTGCTGTACTAAATCCGATACCCTGGGTAAAGATGAGTTCATTGATATAAATTTCTGCTTCAAAATTGCTGTTTCCGGAATTCCCTACTCTCGAAAAACCAATATTGAGCCATAGCGGGTCCTGCAATTGGATGCCTGTGCGTTGGATAAATGCATAGCAATCCACCAGATCAGCTTTATCGGGAACACCGCTTACGCCTGCCGACCAATTGTTGGGATCATCTCCATTTTTATTGCTTCCCAAAAAAGTGGTGGAATCCCGGGTACCACTTGTGCTAAATTGGTCCCTTACATAAACAGCATCCAACCAGCGATTGTCGGAAATGACGGAATTTAAAGGAACGGCCATCCTACGGGAAAAGCTAAAGTTTTCGTTACTTGACAGTCGTTGTCTTAAAATATAGGCGCCTGTGGTATCTATAACAGATCGTCCCGTCCCGACATATAGTGATTGGTTCGAAAACCAGTCGTTCGTGTGGATTGTTCCAGCGGCTCCACCAAATTGTGAGCCATTGGCATTAATATCTGCATCAATGCCAAAATTTCCCGCAGCACAGCCATTTTGGATATTTTGAGCAGATATCTGGATCAAAAACAGTATATTTACTATTGCTGATGCAAAGATAAATTTGGCCCTATGAGATGAAAACAGTATGTTGTGAGTGATTGGTGTTTGCAAAATAGTTTCAATATTTATTGTTTCAGATTTGGGGCAATTTTGCTGTACAGATATAAGAATTAATATGTTACATATATATAAATAATATACTATAACAAGATCAGTGCCAGCCCCTTGATAGCCGGTTGTTTTAGTCGGGATGTTCTTTTAGGTGTACTCTTTTTAATGCGAAAGCCAGGCCAAATATTTAGAACGTGTTTGGAATTCACCCTTCGGTGCATTAGTGCAAAATTTAATTCTGTACTTCATTATTTTTCATCGCCATAGCGTGGGCTATGCCTCAAAAAAAGGCTTCGCCCAAAATTAAATTTTACTACTACTGCTTCCAAAAGCAATTTCCAAACACGCTCTTACACTCCGCCCTTTGATTTGGAATAGCTACCCTTTGAGAATGAATAACCAAAAGCATTAATACGATACTGTTTTCCAGCCTTAAGAGAGACCGGTGGGATACATAGGTGGCTTATGCAGGCTAAGCTCTGTAAGGCGTTAAGGAGAGGTTAAAGATCGCATCTTGTTTTCGTGTTGTTATTGTTGTATAATAAAATAAGAGCGTGTTGGAATTTGCTTTTGGAGCGAACGCGGCCCGAAGGGTAAAATCCAAATATGTTCTAAATCTCCCGACTCCGGATTAAAAAGCAGCGCTACCAGGATAAGGCTGCTTTGGAAAGTCAGTGATTCAAAGGATTATTTACAAAAGCTTGAACTTTACCGGCAGGTTGAAATAAACGTTTACAGGCACCCCGCGTTGCTTACCCGGAATCCACCGCTTGCCTTTTTCGTTCATCAGTTTGACCACGCGGAGGGCCTCTTCGCCACACTGTGCCCCGATATCTCTCAACACCTCTGGATCCGACACTTTGCCGTCTTTATCCACTACAAAACGCACCACCACTGTGCCCTCTATGCCATTCTCTCTTGCGATGGGTGGGTATTGGAGGTTTTCGTACAAAAACTCGAGCATTTTCCTGCTCGCACAATTTACTTTCTCATCGCGAGTCGGTTTGTCTTCACAACCCGGAAAGCGAGGCATTTCTTCCACCACCTGAAATATTTCTTTTACATCAGGCTCTGGCGGCGGCGGGGGTGGCGGGGGTGGCGGGGGAGGTGCTGCTTCTGAGTTTTTTTCCACTACGGGGGCAGCTTCTATTTCTGTATCTTCCTCCACGCTCTGGTCGATAAATTCAAGGTCGTCTTCTTCTTCAAACTCCTCATTCGGTACTTCGGTAATCACAGGCGGCGGCGGCGGTGGCGGTGGTGGTGGCGGTTCTGCACTGCGTGGCGGTTCTATTTCAATGTCTTCTTCCATGGCGAGTGCATCTTCAGGTATGATCACTTCCTTTTCGAAAGAGGTCGAGCTAAAGGCAAAGGTGACCAGCGCTAAGGTGAAAACGGTGCCCAGCAAGAGGAATTGATTGCTGTATTGGAATACATCTACATCGGGATATTTGTTTCGGCCCTGCAAGGGCGATGGCCAGGCTTTATTCAGGTATTTGTTTGTCAGGTTTTCGGAAGCACGTCGTTTCATCAGGTATCGGCCAATGAAAATAATGGCTACAATTGCCAATACGATCAACGCGCTAAGTAGGCAAACTTGCTGGAGGGTGAAGGTGAGATCTGTTTTCATGGTGAGCATGTTTGTTCACGATATATTGTTCGGTTCTCTTCAAATTTTAGAAAAATACATCATAACAAACCCTGACCGCTATCATTCAGATCAATGATTTTAATCACCCCGCTGTTGCAAAGCTACATGTAGGTCAAAATAGATATCAAGCTGTTCTTTCACTTTTATCATCCCCAGCAGCGTGCTGGGCGGTTCAATGCCAAACTGCCTCAGATTTATTACTACGCCACCTTTGATCCGATACATCTGGTCATCGAGCTTAGTAAGCTCTACGGGAATGTGAACCTTTTTTGTAGCGCAGGCAATTGTAATGTAGGTAGTAGTTATAAAAGAAGCCCAACGATCACAATTTTCAATGCTTACGCAATCCTGGCTACTAGCTTCTGTCAGCTCAATTTCTATGTTGGGATATTCATCGGCATGCAGCGTTTTGCACAAATCTTTATTGATGGCTTTACCGCCGCAATCAAGTTGATATATACTAATAGGAAGGATAGTTTGATCAAAAAAAATCTGTAGTGCTGTATCATCCGTCTGGTATCTCAATATCTTTTTTTCAAATTTCTCCTCCGAGATACAGCAAAAGGAATGGATGTTGGTTGTGCCGTTAATTTCCAACACACTCGAAGGAGTGATGTGATATTGCAAAGATTTGTAATTGTGCACTGCTTGATCATGAGCAGATGCCAGGAAAGTGATTAGCAATAAAAACAATAAGCGATTCACTATATTTTTTTGCGCTGAAGTTTAAATAAAAACAGGCCATCCGGCAGTTTCGGCGGACAGCCTGTTTGATCAGATTAGCCGGGCTATGATTAGCTCGCTTATCTCAAAACCCAACGGATGCTTCAAACATCACCCCATTGAATTTGCCTTCTGCTAGCATACTGATTGCCGGAAAGTCTTTATATTCCTGATTGACATACTCCACCTTTGCCAATATGTTTTTGGTAATAAACCAACCTGCCCCTAATTGAAACCGGTTGATAGTCACTTCACTACCACTGATGTCATCGGCTTTCACAGTATTGTAACGGCCTCCGATAAAAGCATTCTCATTAGCACCGATACGATACAGCAAGTCAGCACCAAATTGTGTAAAGTTTCTTGAATCTAATTCTGAAGAATTCTTTCCTTTTCCAAACTCTGCAAGAGCAAATAATTCCAATCCCTGGTATTTGAGGAAAATATTGCCCATAAAGAGTGTCACCTCATCGCTGAAGGATGGGTTGTAACGCCCTGAAGGAAATACGCCCCGATCACCGGCACGAACCCCGGGAGCTACCATTACCAGATAATAACGCGAACCTCCCCGGTCGCCGTCGAGGATGTGATTTACGGCGGAGCTGGCAGTGTAATAAGTGGAGCCGCTAATGCGCAGCCGCATGTCTTCATTAATTTGGCTGTCGTAGGCCAGTTTACCTAGAATGGACGGGCTACGAGTCAATTTGTCATCTGTTTCTGAATTCCCTGCATCGTTGGGGTCCAAATCAGAGATATTGCCATTGATCTCACCGCCGGTCAAACCGAGCATGGCAATAATGTTGCTGCCTTTGTAATACACCTCACCTCCAATTTCTGTATTGAACGCATCTATGATAAAGTTGCCCACAAAGGGGTTGTAAATAGCATTTCCATTATCGGTACGGCGGAAGTGTGCATCGCCGTAATTGACCTCCATGTGACCGACCTTGATAGTGAGTTTATCCATAAGGCTGCTGACCGATTCGCTTTCGATAAAAGGCAGCGCATCAAATTGTATGAAACCACTTTTTACCCACGCTTCCGGATGATGTCTGGATGACAAATAGGTAACCATATTGAGTGAGATACCTTGTTCAAGTTGCACATCGATATTGAGGTTGGCGGTGGCCAGATTGAAGCCCGGCTTAAGATTGTAAAGCGAATTGAGCACCATACCTGCGGTATCTATAAATGGAGCATTTTCGTGGTCCAATGCCTGGAACTGCTGGGTGAAATTCCCTCCAACACGTACTTTCAACCCTTCAAATTCGGCTTCCCGGTCTTTTGGTGTTTCAAAGACGTTCACACCGTTTTTGTCATAAGGGCGAAAATTGTGAATGGTTGGCTGTTGGGCCATAATGCCGGAACAGATCAAAATTGTTGTAAGAGGGCAAAGGAGTGCCTTTACCAGTGAAAGTGATTTTTTCATGATGGTTTGATTTTAGAAATACAGATTTAATTATAGCAATTTGGTTGTACCCGAATCAGTTTGGAACAAACGTCAGATGAAATTCTATCGTCACGACTTCTCCGGTCGTTAATGTCCCCATAAGAGCACTTGGAGGGTCAATATTAAAATCCGTCATTCTTATAGCTTTGCTACCCCATATTTCAACCGCTCCATTAGCCAATACTTTACCTTCTATACCAAAGGTGACACTACGGGTCACTCCGGCCAACATTAAATCGCCCGACACGCTCGCCTGGAAACCTTCAACTGACTTGCTTACCATATTCATCCTCCGAAACGTATATTCGATACGGGAGTACTGATCGGCTTTCAGTGCCCTCCAGGTCTTTTTGTCCATAATTGATCCTTTCGAACTCTTAATGGATTTTGTGTTTATCGTAGCCACGCATTCCTTAATTTCAATCAATCCGGTTTCGTCAAACTCAAACAAGGCCGTTCCATTGATCTTTCTCACGCTGGATTCCCAATTATGAATATTGGAAGTGCCTTTGATTATCATCTCTGAAGGCATTTTGAGAGTGTATCTGACTACCTCTGGTGAATGCCCCAAAAACGCTGAAAGGAGTAACCACACAACACAGCACCCTAACAACTTTTGCATATTTGTTTAGTTTAGTAATGATCAAATAATAACTTCACGATTTGTCTCTGATCTTTTGCCGCCATACTTCGTTATTTTTTGCTTAAATAGCTCGCTATTCGCTCAAAAAATGCCTCGCCTGACGACAAAATCTCAATCCCAAATCAATAACTTATTAATTGGCCATTACTTAATTATATTTTATGTAATCACTACTTCTCACTTTCAAAAGTATAATAAGCGCTGCGTTTAATCTATGACCCCAATCAGCAATTATTATGATTATTATCAACCCCCGCCAAACTGAAACCAAACTTTAACAGTAGCTAGTATTTTGCCATCAAAATCCTTACATTCGCAGCTATTCTCAACACAACCCTTCAATTATGATCAACCTGATATTATTCGGCCCGCCCGGCTCCGGAAAAGGGACACAGGCAGCCCGACTGAGCGAAACATTTGATTTGTTGCATATTTCCACCGGCGATTTGTTTCGTTACGAAATGGGCAACAATACACCGCTCGGACAAGAAGCTAAATCTTACATTGCTAAAGGCGAATTAGTACCTGATTCGGTGACTATAGGCATGCTGAAAAATAAAGTAGATGCCAATCCCAATGTGGCCGGTTACATTTTCGATGGCTTTCCGCGTACTATCCCGCAATCCGAAGCACTTGATAAGTTACTGGCTGAAAAAAATGAGACGGTATCCGCTCTGCTGGCCCTCGAAGTAGATGACGAAGAAATTGTAAAACGCCTCTTGTTGAGGGGCCAATCCTCCGGCCGGTCAGATGACAATGATGAATCAATCATCCGCAATCGCATCGAAGTGTACAATGCAGAAACCACCCCGGTTTTCGATTTTTATGCTAAAAAAGGGAAATCCCAAAAAATAGCAGGTGTAGGAGATATTGAGACTATCTTCAATCGCCTGCGGCAAGAAATCGAGCAATTATTAGGTTAAGCGATTCACCAAATGGCTGAACAGAATTTTGTTGATTATGTTAAAATATGTGGGCGCTCAGGGCATGGCGGAGCCGGTTCAGCGCACTTTCTACGAACCCGCTCCAACCCCAAAGGCGGCCCCGATGGTGGCGACGGCGGGCGCGGCGGGCATATCATCCTGCGTGGCAATCGAAACGTATGGACCCTGCTCAACCTCAAATACCGCAAGCATGTAATCGCCGGTCGCGGAGGTGACGGAGGGCGCAGTCAAATGACCGGAGCCAACGGCAAAGACATTATCCTCGAAGTGCCGCTGGGTACTGTGGTGAAAGATGCAGAAAGCGGCAAGGTCGAATTTGAGATTACCGAACACGAAGAGCAACAGGTCATGGTTTCGGGCGGGCGTGGCGGCTTGGGGAATGTACACTTCAAATCATCTACCAATCAAACGCCCCGCTATGCCCAGCCAGGCGAGGAAGGGCGGGAAGAATGGAAAATACTGGAGCTCAAACTTCTGGCAGATGTGGGGCTGGTGGGCTTTCCGAATGCTGGCAAATCGACCTTGCTGTCGGTGGTGTCGGCTGCCAAACCCAAAATTGCCAATTATCCGTTCACTACGCTCAAACCGAACTTGGGAATCGTAAGTTATCGGAACGGGCGCTCATTTGTGATGGCCGATATCCCCGGCATCATCGAAAAAGCGCACGAAGGCAAGGGGCTGGGACATCAGTTTTTGCGGCACATTGAGCGCAATTCAGCTCTCTTGTTTATGATTCCTTGCGATACCGACAATATCCGCAAAGAGTATGACATCCTGCTCAATGAGCTGGCCCAGTATAATATAGAGCTACTCGACAAACCGCGAGCTCTGGCCATTACCAAAAGTGATCTGATAGACGAGGAGTTGAAAGAAATGCTGGCTGCTGAAATTCCTGACGAACTGCCACATTTGTTTATTTCCAGTGTAACACAAAAAGGGTTGGATGATTTGAAGGATATGCTGTGGAGTTTGCTCGAGCGGTAGGAATACTTACGTCCATGTCTTTCGCTCAGCGTTTCGGCCGAAAAGCCAGGGAGAAAATGGGCAGACACCATAGTCGTCGTTAATCCAAAATTATTAAGGTTTAGTGTTTTATTTCCTATTTCAAATAAAAGCCCCTTCATTTGCCTCAAAGGATTGATTCTAAGGAACGTTAAATGTTTAAATATTCCTAAAACAAACCAACAAGTTCTAAATAAAAGACGCAGCAAAACTATCGTCCGATTTTGCTTATCTTTAGGTGCCATTGATCTTGTTTTGTTGATTGTTTGCACGTAATATATAAGCATTTTCGGTGGCTTTTTTTATTGATCAACACAAAACGTTACCAGTAGAAAAAATTGAAGAAACACCTACCAATCTACTCAGTGCTCCTATTGTTTGTACTTTTCGCTTCGTGCAAAAGACAAAAGAAAGCTAGTTTACCCAAGAGCAGCATAAGTCAAACAAAGCAATCAGATATTAATTTGTCTGATAAAGACCCATATTTTATAGAAAGCAAAGCCATCATCACTTTCTACGGACCCAGTAGTATCACACGCAATATTATCCAGGATAGAAAGGGAAACATTTGGTTGGCCACATGGGAGGGGATTATTTGCTACGATGGGAAATATTTCACCAATTTTACAAATAAGGATAGCTTGAGACCTTTTCATACTTTTGCTATTTTGGAAGATAAAGCTGGAGCCATTTGGTTTGGGACTATTGGCGCTGGGGTGTACCGCTTTGATGGAAACACATTTACCAATTTTACAACAAAGGAGGGGCTTGCCAATAACAGAGTTACGTATATCTACGAAGATAGTAAAGGGGTTATTTGGTTTGGCACTGAAGGCGGGATAAGCTGTGTCGATGGAAAATTGCTGCCTGGCGGAGAGGTAGATTTTCGCAATTTTACAACGAAAGAAGGTCTGCCCAGTAATGATGTAAATTCTATTATAGAAGATAAAACCGGAAAATTCTGGATAGGCACAAGAGGCGATGCCTGCTTATACGATGGAAACACATTTACCAAATTTACGAATCAGGAAGGGGCGCCTTTTATAAATATTCGCTCAATACTAGAGGATAAAAAAGGCACTATTTGGCTCGGTGGCCGTGGCGGGCTCTGGCGCTACAACGGCATTTCGTTTACTAACTTCTCCACAAAATTTGTTGGGTATATCTACGAAGACAGCAAAGGAAATATTTGGACGAGTTCAGAAGGTGCTGATTCCCAAAATTGGGTGCTGTCTCGGTATGATGAACAGTCGCTATCGAATGAGCAGGCCACCGCCACCCAAATTAAGACAGAAAGGGGGATGTTTTTTGGAATTTTAGAAGATAAAAAAGGAGGTGTTTGGTTCGGTACTTTGAATGGCGTGTGTCGGTATGATGAACAGTCCTTTAGCTGTTTTGAAGATAAAGAGGGCCGGGGCTGATCTGTACTAAAAATATAAGAGCGTGTTTGGGAATTGCTTTTGCACTAATGCACCGAAGGCTAAAATCCAAACATGAACTGTGTTAAAATGCAAACAAAATGTACGACGCTCTTAGCAATGCTTCTTTTCGTGTAGTTTTTAATTCGCTTGATACACCATGCTATGGCCAATCCCGTTGAAAACACACTCACTCAGCTCTTTGAACAATGGGCCGGCCAACGCGCCGAGCTGATACTTCCGCTGGCCCCGTCCGGCTCCGACCGCCTGTATTACCGCTTGCAGGGAAAATCAAAAACGGCCATCGGCGCCTTCAATGAAGATCGCAGGGAGAATGAGGCCTTCATTGGCTTTTCGCGCCATTTCAAATCGAAGGGGCTCAAGGTGCCTGAAGTGTATGTGGCCGATTTAGAACAGCATGTCTATTTGCAGGAGGATCTCGGATTCACTACGCTGTACAGCTTTTTATTGCAGCGCAAGGAAGACTTTCCCGATTTTCTGCTGGATTTGTATAAAAAGGTAGTGGAAGCGCTGCCCCGATTGCAGATCATCGGCGGGCAGGGGCTTGATTACAGCCTCTGCTATCCGCGCACAGCCTTCGATAAGCAGTCGATGCTTTGGGATCTCAACTCTTTCAAATATTACTTTCTCAAACTAGGTAAAATTCCTTTCGATGAGCAGGCGCTCGAAGCCGATTTTATGCGCTTTAGCCATTACCTCCAGCAGGCAGATACCAGCCACTTTATGTTTCGCGATTTTCAGACGCGTAATATTATGATAAAAAATGGCGATCCGTATTTTATTGATTATCAAGGGGGTAGGAGGGGAGCTTTGCAGTACGATCTGGCCTCGCTGCTCTTTCAGGCCAAAGCCAACCTGCCGGCACAGGTGCGCCAACAATTGCTCGACCACTACCTGGCTGCTGCTTCTGAGCTCACTTCCATTGATCGGGAAGCCTTTCTCGAATGCTATTATGGCTATGCACTCATCCGCAGTATCCAGGTGTTTGGCACCTATGGCTTCAGAGGCCTGCATGAGCGCAAAGAACACTTCCTGAGCAGCATTCCCTTTGCTATCCGCAACCTGCGTTGGCTGCTCGACCACCAGCCGCCCAAGCTGCCATTGCCCGAGCTGACAAAGGCGCTTCGGGCTATCACACAGGCCAAGCGCTTTAAAGCTTTTGACCGGCAAAAAGGTAGAGAGAGCTTGCTGACGGTTTACGTAAACAGTTTTTCATACAAAAACGGCATCCCGACCGATACGAGCAGCAATGGCGGGGGCTTCGTGTTCGATTGCCGTGCCATCCACAACCCGGGTCGCTACGAGCCCTACAAGAGCCTGACAGGCCGCGATGAGCCGGTGATCAACTTCCTTCGGCAGCACAGCCACATGGAGGATTTTTTGAACAATGCCTACCACCTGGTGGACCCGGCGGTAAAGAACTATATCGAGCGAAGCTTTACCAGCCTGATGGTCAATTTTGGCTGTACGGGTGGCCAGCACCGCAGTGTATATGCTGCTGACCAGATGGCCCAACATCTGCAAAGCAAGTTTGGCGTGCAGGTAAGCTTGCAGCATATTGAGCAGGAGCGGAAGGCTTGGAAGAACTGAAAAAACCCTACATTTGGTATTGTTCAAAAATTAATTCCCGATTTCAAAACAGTTTTTAAAAGAGAGAAATTAATTTTGGAGCTTTTTAAAAAACAATGGTATGCAGCTTGTCATTTCCATTCTCATTGGTCTGGTAGCCCTTCTTCACTGCTATTTTCTGTGGTTCGAAATGTTTGCCTGGAATACGCGTGGCCGCAAGCTGTTTAAAAACTTTCCGGCCGAACTGTTCGACAAAACCAAAACGCTGGCAGCCAATCAGGGCCTTTACAATGGTTTTCTGGCAGCCGGGCTGTTTTGGACTTTTTTCATTAGCAATCCTGAATGGAAGACCAATGTGGCGATCTTTTTTCTGAGCTGTGTGGTGGTGGCTGGTGTATTTGGGGCAGCTACAGCTGACCGGAAAATCTTCTTTGTACAGGCATTACCAGCCTTGCTGGCACTTGCACTTATATACGCTTGCTAAGTAATGATCAAATAATAACTTCACGATTTGTCTCTGATCTTTTGCCGCCATACTTCGTTATTTTTTGCTTAAATAGCTCGCTATTCGCTCAAAAAATGCCTCGCCTGACGACAAAATCTCAATCCCAAATCAATAACTTATTAATTGGCCATTACTAAATTTATTAAATTTTTTAAATCATCAATAAATTCACCGTCGCGTATATCTTTCTGAGTTGATTTCTTTTCCGCATCCTTAGCCTTTACCAACCAAAAAGCGCTCTTTTGCATCTGTATTAATAAAAACCAAAGAATCATGAGATATTTCGCATCCATTTTAGCTCTGCTGGTATTTTTTAGCTGTAATTACAGCGGAAATGAAGCTGCTCCGCAAAACGCTTCCTATGAATCAGATATTGACATGGAAGAATCTAGGGCCGATCAGCAAGTGGCCCCTGAACAGGCGGATGCGCCAAATGTGCAGCAAGTAGATAAGTCGCAAAAAATTATTAAAGATGGCAATGTGGAGATCGAAGTGACCGATTTGGAGCAAGCCAAAGCCCATGTTGACACTATCTTGGGCCGCTACAAAGCATATTACGAAAACGAAACCTTTCATTCCGGCTCTTATCAGGCCGTTTACAATTTGAAGATTCGCTTGCCAGCCGACTACTTTGAGGCTTTGCTGGCAGGTATCGAGCAGGGAGGTGGAAAGATCACGCAGAAAAACATCGCTGCCCGCGACGTGACGGAAGAATATATTGACCTCAGCACCCGCCTTACCAACAAGCGCGCCTACCTCAAGCGGTACAATGAATTGCTTCAAAAAGCCTCTAAAATTCAGGATATTTTAGAAATCCAGGAAAAAACGCGTGTTATCGAATCCGAAATCGAGAGCACGGAAGGGCGTTTGCGCTACCTGACCGACCAGGTAGAATTTAGTACGCTTAATCTCACGCTCCTCCAGCGTAGGGAGTACGTAGCAAAGCATGAGCGGAATTTCGGCCGCCAGCTGGTCAGGGCATTTCGCTCCGGCGCTGAAGGCTTCCTCGACTTTTTGGTGATGCTGGTACATCTTTGGCCTTTTTTGTTGCTCCTGATAGCTTTACTGTGGGGCTTCAGGAGATGGCGGCTAAAGAGAAAAATCAAATAATTCAAGCTACGCAAGGGTGGAAAAATAAAATGAAAAAGGTAGTTTAGTGGGCACACAAACATAAATACCAATGAAAAACTTGCCTTTTATCCTCTTGATTTTGACCATGATAGTTTTTACCTGCTCCTGTCAAAACGAACCAAACCCCAATGGCCAAAATACAGGCAATGCCAGCTCTCAACAGCCACCAACTTCCAATACTACGGAAGAGCAGGAAGAAAAACAAGCTGAGAAAATTATTGAAACGGTTAATTCCGAACCCTTTCAGGAAAAAGATATGATCTATGCCTGGGTGGACAAACTGAACATCCGCGATAAGCCTGGTCTCAACGGCAAAGCGATTGCTTCAGCAGATAGCGAGGACGCATTGAAATTTACAGGAACTAAATCAGGCAAAACAGAAACGGTTGTACTTCGGGGTGTAGCTTATACCGACCTTTGGTACAAAGTCGCCACCAAAGATGGACAGGAAGGCTGGGTGTATGGCGGTGCTGTCAAACGAAAAAACGAACAGAAAGGAAATGACATCATCACAAAAGATAAAGTGGATTTCCCCTACTTTGGCACCTACGATTTGACAAAATGGGAAAAAGTGAGCTCCAAGCCATTAGATGGAGAGGAAATAGATGGTACCGTCGTTACCTACAAAAAAGGAGATCGATCCCTCGAAATCACACAGTCGTCAATGGGAGAATTTTACTATGGATACGATTACCGACTTTTGGATGCCGATAAAAATATACTCAAAGCCCGGAAATTTGATTTTAACGGTGATGGAAATGAGATAGCTGAAACTGTAACAGATTATACTCAAAACCCACCGAAGCAATACGTGCGCAAGCAAAACCTGGATGTTCATTTTTACCAATTAAAACCTCGCCCCGTCATGGCTCTGGGAAATTGGTCGGTACGAACAATTGAAGAGATCAAGTTGAATAATTTAGCGGATTATGCTAATTGCAGCAAGGTAGCTGCCAATGATTCCGGATGTAGTTGCGAATTTACCTTAAAGAACAACTCCTTTGTAAAAGTTTTCGCAAGTGATTATGGTGAAAATGGATGTATCAATATTAATGGCAATACGGTGGCGCTGACAGACCAAGAATATGACAATAGTATATTTGAAGAACTTCTATCTAATTCTGAAGGAGAAGATTGGATTGTACTCAATGAAAAAGGTTCCGATCTTCTTTTTGGGAAAAAAACGAAATTTTCTGATTATAACGGATTGCATTGATTCCTAAAACCACCACGAGAAGCGGAAATGAGTAAATTATGCATCCAGTTTTTGTGATAAACAAAACCATTTAGTCTGGCAGCCGGACTTTTAAGAACTTGGCTGTCATCCCATGCACTGGGACAAGACGGAACAAAATTATATAAAAGAGCAAAAGCTCGAAAGTTGTTTGACGTACTTTCAACAGAAGCATGAAACATCTGTGAATTAAAAGCATGTCGATTCATTGACCTCATTAATCTGTCCAGCATATTGGAGGTTTTGTGGGCAGTTGGAAAATCTAAATGGACCAACCATCTGTTTTTTTTCTGGCAAAGTTTGAGGATGTTATTTTTCATAGGGCAATCCGTTAAATTAGCCATTGTCCATTCTCTAAGCCTTCTGATTTGTTGTGCAAGTTGCCTTTTAGAATCAGCTCTGTAGCAATCCCATATTTTATCAGCTACCTGATCAAAATAAGTCTTGAGTTTTTTCGTAGCTCTGTCGCGAACTTTTAAAAAAGCATGAAGGAAGCACTCAATAATTACGACTTTGACAAATAAATTTTTCCAGGCATTTTGAGTGGCCCACCATCCATCTGTATTAAGGGTATGTGGCTGATAATCAGGGGATAAATCCAGTGCTTCGGTTTTAAAATCCTGATACCCAATCTGTAGCGATTCTGTATCAGCATGGGCACAGGCTGCCATTCCCAAAAAACAGTTTTGACCAATGGTGGTTGCGATATAAGCACGTTGACCACCGACTTTAACATGGTGTTCGTCTGCTAATAAATCCTTAGGTAAAAGCTCCGGATTTTTTATTGTAGTGCCAACGATGCTGTATTGATGTAAGCAATAATATAGTCGATACCACCACATGGCGTTTTTGCCAAACACAAATGCCAGTGCCCAAAATGGAACCCCAAATTTCAATAAGAATAAAGGACCGGAAACTTCATCGGTTTTACCCCTGAAGTAAGGTAAAATAAGAACGTGTTTGGGAATTTTATTCTGTAAATGATTGAAATTTTGCCAAGATCATTGATGTATTTGCCAAATAAAGGAATGATACAGAACTTTCTATGGTATGCTCGTGGTCAATCAGTATTCTTCGGTAAAAATTAAACCAGGCAATCGTTCTTTCAACTACCCATCGTTTAGCCTGAACAACAAACCCCTTTTTCCCTTCAGGTCTTATTGGAACTTCAAATTCGATATTCAATTCCTCACAGGCCTGTGCAAAAGTTCCTTTATAAGCTTTGTCACCAATTATTTTTATCAGGCGGCCCATTTGATGTTGATCCATCTTCAAAAGATGAACGCCAGCCGGACTGTCATGCTCATTAGCTGGATGTACCCAAGCTTGCCAAATACGACCCAGGGTGTCTGTGAGAATTTGACGTTTGCGGCCATTAATCTTTTTATTGCCGTCAATGCCCCGAAACTCATAAATCATGGGAGCCAACTTAACACTCTGAGAATCAACGATCCCCAAGCTTGGGCTTGACTGCCGATCAAGTTTGTCCCGTTCATATTCATTGAGTGCCAGATTGATTGATTTGATAATTCCTTTTTTTGTCCAGTTATAAAAGTAATAGTAAACTGCAGACCAGGGGGGAAAAGAACTATCAAGATTTCGCCATTGGGCTCCAGTTCTTGTTATCCAAAGTATGGCATTGAAAATATCACGCAAATCAAGTGTGCGTTTTCGTTTGATAGGAAGAAATTCTTTTATAACTTCCCACTGGCCGTCGGTCAGTCGTTCAAATTGGGCGAGCATCTTTGTAAGTTTTAGTTTAACTACAAGATACTACCGACGGCTATTTATTTCAAAATAAATTCCCAAACAACCTCTAAAACTTGGTCGTATTCGATAATTGATACCCGATATCTCTATCTTCCGTAGCTGAATATCCATCTTCTTGGACATCCGATCACGACCATTTAAACAATATCCATTTGCCATTTGTAAAGGGAAAAGTTCTGGATGTTGATCGTACAAAGATTGGATCACTTCATGCGCTATTGTATTATTCGTCAAAAAAATATCATATTCTGCCTCACTTATGGGCAGTACTATTGTCCGATTTTGCTTATCTTTAAGTGCCATTGATTTTGTTTCGTTTTATTAGTTACACTTAAAACATAAGCATTTTCAGTGGCTTTTTTTATTTATCAACGCAAAACGTTACATTCAGGAAATTTTATGATAATAATCTTCGCGAATCAATTAGAAATAAATTGCACCAAACACTTAAAGTAATGCCAACACTTCTGGGAGAAGACGACAATCCCGTTAGAATGAATGGAACGGTAGGAATGGGACATCGAGCCAAAGTTCGTGATATATACAATGAGGCAATGACAATGGCTAAAGAGTCAAGAAAGAATGGAGATTATGGGGTGTCTTATAAAATGGCTTATGGAAATGATAAATATGAAGTGTGGTTTGAACTAAGAGTTACCGGCAAAGATGATGGTGGAGGAAGGTATTACGAAGGGAAAATGGAAGTACAATCAAAAGAAGGAAGTTCAACAACTCAGGATGTGAAAGGATATTGCGGATGTTAGAGCGTGTTTGGAATTTACCCTTCGGTGCATTAGTGCAAAATTTAATTCTGTACTTCATTATTTTTTATCGCCATAGCGTTGACTATGCCTCAAAAAAAGGCTTCGCCCAAAATTAAATTTTACTACTACTGCTTCCAAAAGCAATTTCCAAACACGCTCTTAAAATAAAGAGGGCGTAGCTAGTGTGTGGCTATGCGTTTTCTCTCCAGCATGTACCCAACCAGTTGCGCAGCATTGCCAGCCCATGTTCAGTCAGTATGCTTTCCGGATGGAACTGTAAGCCTACGATCGGCAAATGCTCATGTGCCACAGCCATGATCTCCCCACCAGCTGTTTGAGCAATGACTTGTAGAGGGCTGTCGGCAGAAGATTCCAAAATCAGTGAATGGTAGCGCATTACCTCAAAAGCCTCGGGCAAGCCTTTGAAAAGGGGGTGGCCGTTGTGCTGAAGGACAGAAGTTTTGCCATGTACAGGTAGTGCAGCTTTGGTGAGCTGATAGCCAAAAAATTCTCCAATTCCCTGATGCCCCAGGCAAATACCCAGCATCGGCAACTGCTGGTGATAGTGGTCAATAAGGCGCATCATATGGCCAGCCTGCCGCGGAGCCTGCGGGCCGGGCGACAAAACCAGCGCATCAAACTGAAGGCGGATGAATGCTTCAAAGGGTAGCTCATCATTGCGTAGCACCCGCACCTCCGTGCCGAGCTGCTGGAAGTAATCGCTGAGGTTGTAGGTAAAGGAATCGTAATTATCGACGATTAGAATCGTGGGGTGGGAGTTCATCAGAGCGGTCTTCGATTTTCGTTTTCTCCGTTTGTTCAATACTGATCTGTTCAAGGCGATCCATCATATGAAGGGATTGGTCCCAAAACTCGTAAAACACGGGTTTCAATTTTTCACCAATGGCTACTGCCTGACCCCGGTATTGAGTGATATAGGGGTAGGTAACGGAGCGGTCTTTTGTTTGCTGATCAATCATATGTGCCTGATCGGCAAACCAGACCAGTACACTGAGCAAAAGTACCAGCACCCCACTCAGCACCACTCCGCCGATAAACTGATTGACCACATTGATGTTGGCTGTTTTTAAAATTCCTTCCAGGCTGCGCGACATAAAACGCAGCACCAGCATGATGGCAATAAAGGAAAGCAATAAGCCAGCAATGAACATCAGCGGATTGGTACTTTTGAAGGTTGTTTCGAGCAAATGAGTAGCGCCGGGGGCCAGTTTCAACGACAGCATCACCCCTATTGTCAGAGAGAGTACAGTGAACACGGTTCGTATAATTCCCCGGGAAAAACCGAGGTAAAAACCATACAATACTACCAGCAAAAAAATAATGTCTATGGCCATAATAGGTACAAAATAAGGCTAATTCTATCAAATTTGCCACTCTTTTAGACGATCAGCCTCTTTTCAACGACTATACCTGAGCCAGCAGGCAGCTTCCCACTATACACTTTTGCGATATTCATACCAATAAATTGAAGCAGAAAATGATCGAATTTGGCCAATGGACCAGATCAAACAGAGGTTGAACTTTATGATTGATGGGCGGATTGTTTTTACTATTCGCTGCAGATCGTTAGTTTGCGGCGGATGAATTTTTTGTTTCGCCCTGTATCGATTACCTCCTTGGTGTTTTTTCGCATCATGTTCGGAATACTGGCCATCGCCGATGTGCTGGGTACCTTTATTTACAAACACCTGTATTTGAATGCGTTTGATCCCCTGGAGTTTCATTTTACATATTATGGATTTGAATGGGTCCGACCATTTGCAGAGCCCTGGATGAGCCTTTTTTTCCTAAGTGCTTTACTAGCTGCCCTGGCAGTGCTGCTGGGCAAATGGTATCGGGTATGTGCCGCGTATTTTGCCCTGTGCTTTGTCTATATGTTCCTGATGGAAAAATCTTTTTACCTCAACCACGGCTATCTGTTCAGTGTGCTCAGCTTTCTGATGGTGCTGCTGCCGGCCAACCGCGCCTTCTCGATGGATGTGTTGAAAAGGCCGGCCATGCGCCTCAATACCATTCCCTACTGGCCTCTTTTTTTGCTGCAATTCAGCATGGCTGTGGTGTACTTTTTCGGCGGAATTGCTAAGATTAATCCAGACTGGCTGCAGGCTCAGCCGCTCAAGATTTGGTTGGGCAACAAAGCAGACATGCCGCTGTTGGGCTGGTTGTGGGCCAAAGAAACAACCGCCTGGGTGTTGAGCTATGGCGGTCTGCTGCTCGATCTGTTTATCGTCCTTTTTTTGGTAATTCGGCGTACCCGAATTTGGGCATTTGCATTTATTCTCTTCTTCCACACTACCAACCTCATTTTGTTCAAAATAGGCATTTTCCCTTTTCTTTCGGTATCTCTCAGCCTGCTCTTTTTCCCTTCGGATTTTCCGTTGAAGGTTTTCCAATGGCTGACGGAGCGCTGGCCGAAACTGGATCGGCTCCAACAATGGTGGGATAGAAAATTGAACAATAGCCAGGCCGCTCCACAGCCGCCTGTTGGTAAATGGCAGTACCGGCCAAACCAACAGCGGGTGATCAGCCTATTGGTCGTATTGTACATATTGATACACTTGCTTGTGCCATTGCGGCATCATTATTTCAAAGGTGATGTGGCCTGGACGGAGGAAGGCCATCGGTATGCCTGGCGAATGATGCTGCGCAGCAAACGGGCATACGGCCATTTTAAGGTGGTCAATCTGGAAACGCAGGAGAATGTGAAAGTGTCTCCTGATGACTACATGACTAAACGCCAGCGCCGGAAGATGCTTTCCCATCCCGATATGATCTTACAATTTGCCCACTTTCTGGAAACTGAATATCGCAAGCAGGGTTGGATGGATATTGCTGTGTTTGCCAACATTTCGGCCCGCCTCAACCAACATCCTTACCAAGCCTATATCGACTCCAAAGTGGATTTGACCAAAGAGCATTGGAGCTTTTTGAAAGAATCGGATTGGATAATTCCCTTTCGAAAGCCTGATAAGTAGAAAAAACAGGTGGCCTAAGAACTCAGAGGCTTGCTTTGATTACTTTTCAATCTTCAAATCTGAAAATTCGACCTCCTTCTCCCACAATAAATCCTTGCCCGTCAGCGAAATACACATCGCGCAGATCAATATCAGGCAAGCCCTTTATCATCTGCCAGCTTTCACCTCCATCGAGAGTTCGCCAGAAAGTGCCGGCCTTACCCACCAAATAGCCTTTATCAGAGGTGCTGAAGTGGATGGCCCGAAAGCCTGTATCAGAGAGGATTTTGGCAGCCCTTACCCGATGCCAGCGGGCACCACCATCGGTCGTTTTGTAAATGGCTCCGGCTAGGCCCACCAAATAGCCTGTTTGGGAATCGACAAAGAAAATATCCTGAAAAAAGTCGCCATCTACGTCTAACTGCTGCCAGCGGATGCCGCCATCAGTAGAGCGGAGTAGTAGGCCATATCCGGCTACGTGGACTGTGCTTGAATCGGAATAACAAACTGTACTGAGCTCATTGGCGAAGCTGTCAACGGAGAGGCGCTCAAAGTTTTTGCCCAGCCTTACTATTTGCCCGTCGCCATAAGATTCTCCGCCCACCACGATGCCATGATCCACATCAAAAAAGCAAATATCCCGGTGCAGATGCCAGGGCAAAAATTGCCCAAATTGCCATAGCTGATCCGGCAATATCATTTGCAAAAAACGGCCTCCGATTCCGGTGGTGAAGCCCCGACGATTGTCCAAAAACTGAAGACTGAATAGCTCGGCTGAAGCAATGGAGTCCACTGTCCAGCTACTACCCCCATCCGTCGTTTTCAGTGCGATGCCCCGATACCAGCTGTCACCACCAACAGCAAAGCCCGTTTGAGCATCGGTAAAGTGGATAGCGTTGAGCCGCGAGCTGGTGGGCGAAGCGAGTTCGGTGAGGGGTAATGAGATGGTATCTTCCTTGTTGCAGGCAAGGAGCAGGAAGAAGCCCAGAAAAAGCAGAATTATTTCAGATTTGCCGGGTATTCGGCCATACATAGTAATTGGACTATTCGTGATTGGAGCTATCCTTTACCAGCGGCTTTCCGTTATTTGGAGTGTCTTCATTGTTGACTCTTCGAGGTAGAGTGGGGAAGGCGGCACTCCCGTAGTGAGAATATCTGGCCTGGGTGATGAGCGGAAAGGTATAATGGTTCATAAAACTTGAAAAAAAGGCTGTGAGTTCAGCCGTATCGACATTTTTAGAGTTGGGTTTGAGATAATAAGCGATATGGCGGATGCTGCCGTTACCATTCCAAAATACATTTAGCCATATTTTGATTCCTTTAAGGTCAAAGCCAATCAACGAAGCATAAGCTTCCATCTCCTGAATCATGCTCCACCATTTTTCAAAGGCTACGCCCATATCATCTTCACATGCGGTGAGCAGCATGGTGCTGTGCTCGATCGTCAGACTTTCAAACTGTTGTTCGTGTTCGCCAATAATAAAGGCTTTGGGCAGGAGGGTGTCCTGCTCGAAAAAGAGGCCGGTAGGCTGCGCAATGTTAGCAATGGAGGCACTGTTCCACATCAACCAGCAGCAAATGCTAAGAAACAATATCAGTCTCATTTCAATTGATTTACTCAAATTTACAAAATCCATAGAAGCTCCAAAATCAGGTGTTCAGCAATTTATTCACGCTTGCTAAATTTATTAAATTTTTTAAATCATCAATAAATTCACCATCGCGTAATAATTATCAATTGGCGGGCTCAATTATCCAAATAGCAACAATAATATTGCCATTTGTTTTAATGTAAATTGAATTCCAATTGCGGGAAACTGCTGCAGGGCGTCCGAAATTTTTGGAGCATTTGCCTGTTCTATCTCATAGCGACCGGTTCTGGTGACAGCAGGGGGCCAAAAACCGCGAGCTGTAAAGATAACGTAAATTCCTGAAATGGTGTTTTACGAAGACTTACTAAATTCACAACAGGCTAATGAAAGCTCAGGCCTGTTCACCGCCTGAAAGGTAGTTTTATAAACAACTTCCTATTAATGAGTCGGCATTTCATCTAAAGTTTAGGCGTTTTTGTATAAGTAGCCCCCCCATACAGGGCGAATTATGTAATTTCCGCCTTCAATTCTATTTTGCCATAAAAATTAGTCAAATGAAAAGCATCTTCAGCCTCCGTTTTATTACTTTCGCTCTGGGATTATTGCTGATTATTGGCCTTAATTCCTGCAATCAAACCACATCAACCACCGAAGAATCTACCGACATGAATGAAACCACACAAGCAACGACCACCCAGGCCGATTTACCGGGCGATCCGGAATTGCCAACCTCCGAAAGTGATCTGGCAGGATTGATTAAGGCCGCAAAAGGCGATTTTAAATACAGTGTAGAAGATTTCTTCCGCAACCCGGAAAAATCACGCTATCAGCTCTCCCCTGATGGCACGCACTTCGCTTATATGGGGCCTTATGAGCGCCGCAGAAACATTTTTGTCCAGAAAATCGGTGAGGACAAAGCTACTCGCATTACCGATGAAACCGATCGCGACATTGCTGGCTACTTTTGGGCCAATAATGACCGATTGCTCTTTGTCAAAGATAGCGGGGGAGATGAAAACTTCCAGCTTTATGCAGTTGATAAAGACGGCTCTGATGCCAAAGACCTGACACCATTTGAAAAAGTACGTATTCAGATTATCGACCAATTAGAAGACATCGACGATCAGATTATCATCGGGATGAATAAAAACAATCCGCAACTTTTTGAACCCTATCGCATCAATATCGAGTCTGGTGAATATAAGCAAATTGCTGAAAACAGCAATCCCGCCGAGCCCATCTCCGCTTGGATGACCGATCATGAAGGCCGGCTAAGAGTAGCCACCAAAATAAAAGACGGCACCAACACGGTCGTTATGTATCGGGATAAAGAGGAAGATGCGTTTCGCGATGTACTCACTACCGATTTTCGCATCACCATGGAGCCTCTGTTTTTTGATTTTGATAATGGCTCAGTAGTATATGCCACCTCCAATTTGAATCGAGATAAAACAGCTATTGTTAAATTCGATATGGCTAGCGGCAAAGAAGTGGGTGAACCTATTTTTGCACATAAGGAAGTGGATGTTAGCAACCTCAATTATTCGCGCAAGCGCAAGGTGTTGACCTCCATCATGTACAACACTTCTATGCGAGCTTATCATTTTCTGGATGATGATCGCAAAGCCCTCCAGCAGCGCCTTGAAAAAGATTTGGGCGATTATGAAATTTTTGTGACCAGCGCCAATAAAGCCGAGGACAAATTTATGATCCGTACATACAGCGATAAATCTCTGGGCAGCTATTATTTTTACGATCAGGCTGCCGATAAGCTGGAAAAAATTGCTGAAATCAGTCCCTGGCTCGATGAAGCCGATATGGCCGAAATGAAGCCCATACAGTACAAAAGCCGGGATGGCCTGACTATCAATGGCTATCTGACTCTGCCCAAAGGGGTGGAAGCTAAAAATCTGCCCGTGGTAGTAAACCCGCATGGCGGCCCCTGGCATCGCGATAGCTGGGGGTTCAACCCCGAAATTCAGCTGATGGCCAGCCGTGGCTACGCTGTGCTGCAGATGAACTTCCGCGGCAGCACCGGCTATGGGAGAGATTTTTGGGAGAAAAGCTTCAAGCAGTGGGGCAAAACTATGCAGGATGATATCACTGACGGGGTCCGCTGGCTCATCAAAGAGGGGATAGCCGACAAGGATCGGACCGCCATCTACGGTGGTAGTTACGGCGGCTACGCTACCCTCGCCGGCGTTACCTTTACTCCCGACCTCTACACCTGCGCTATCGATTATGTAGGCGTTTCCAACCTTTTCACCTTTATGAAAACGATTCCTCCGTATTGGAAGCCCTATCTCGATATGATGTACACTATGGTGGGAAATCCTGAAAAGGATAGCCTGGCTATGGCTGCTGCTTCTCCGGCCATGCATGCCGATAAAATCACTACTCCTCTCTTCGTCATTCAGGGAGCTAATGATCCCCGCGTCAATATTGATGAGTCGGATCAGATCGTACGCAACTTGCGCTCCAGAGGCGTAGATGTGCCATATCTTGTGAAATACAATGAAGGCCACGGCTTCCACAATGAAGAAAATCGCTTTGAAGTGTACAAGGCTATGGTTGGCTTTTTGCACAAGCATATGAAGCCCGAATTGAAAGGATATGAGTGCATGACAAATTAGGGGTTTTGTATTTAAGCAGCTAATCGGACTAAATTTACTTTTCGTTCCCTTAGTCTGACGAATTGTATAAAATCTTCGATGTCTCCGTTTTGTTTTACAGCTCTAAGGTCAAGCATGTTTTGCGCCCCCTTGGATGACCATCTCATACCGCTTTGCTCCATTCTATCTTTGACCAAATGCTTACAAGTAGACTCTGCCAGAGCTGAACTGATTGGATACCCCTTTTTCAAAAAATCAGCGTAATTCATTTTGTGTTTATGGTTAGTCAAATAGGTGATTGCCTTATTTAACTGCTTCTTTTTGTTTGTCGATAATTCTGTTTTGTCTCTATTCAACACAAGGTCTTTTATTACCTTTTCAGTTCCTCCTTCCAATATATCTTTTAACACCCCTCTGACCCAGCTTGTTCTCAACTTAGAACTTTCTCCAAATATGGCATTGGCACAATCCCAAACGTATTCGCTTACATGGACTATGTCTAAAATGATTCCATCAAATTGACCTTCCAGATTATTCTTCTTTATGCTTGCCAGTATTTTATCTTCCAAGCCTATTCCGGCATCTATGGGGATGACGAATCGACTTTGGGAGTTGGTCATTTTTGATTTTAAATCTTCTATCCCATAATCTATTGCCTTTTGCTGATTGGCTAAAAATGCTCTACGGTGAATTTTAGTGTGCATCTTATTTTCCGTTTTCTTTTGTTGTGTTGATGCTGGTTCGTCCTCTTGAGCAGCTTCTTTTTGCACTCCCATCAAGCCATCCAATATCTGGTCGGCAGTCCTTTGTTGAGGCGTAAAAACAGAGGTAACTGACACTGTCGCACTTTGTTTCTTACCCTTTTTCTCCCCTTTGCTTAGCCGCTTTTTGGGATTGGCCTCCTTTTGTTGTACTGCCTTTATCTTCGGCAATCCTTTACCATCAAAGGTAGTGCTAAAAAACAACGCTTCATCTTCTTGAGCTTCTTCTCGCTCCAACTCATAGTACTGATCAACGTACTCGCCCAAATGATTGACATTTCTCTCCGAAGATTTTCCACTCAGATTCAAACCTAATAATTTATTCACTATCACTACGCTTTCTTTGTAACTCCCCTGGGTAGCACTTCCCCCTACCAACTCTTGTAGATTGTACGACCAATAACAACCCTTGGGCAACTGCAAATAATCGTCTATTTTATAAAATTGACCGCGTTGAGTACTCAAATACGATGGACGATGGATTTGTATCAGACCAAACAAACTGAGGTAGTTCCGCTTCTTTGTCCCTTTACTCCTGTAGCTCTCTCCTGATTCCAAAATCGGGAGATATTCCTCAACCTTTTTTAACTTTTGCTTGATTATGTAGTTCAATAGCAACAGTCCCAGCTTCAGCAATTCACTTAGTAGGCTTAGTTCTATTTTATCAATCCCTACATCCTGCTCTACATATTCATCACTTAGGTCAACCAATCTTCCGATTTCTTCTTCTATTTTTTGTATTAGTACTTTTTTGTCCATACCTTGAATTAGAGTTTGAGGGTCAGTAAATCTATTTTCTAACTTAAATTTACTAAATTCCTTCAAACTCTTCTCATTTTAGGATTCCTCCAATTTGTCTCGCACTCAAAGGATAATTTTTTCTGTTTTAGTTGGCCGGTTACCCACTTATTGGCAACCGGCCAACTAAAAATTACCTAATGATCGGTATTGGCTGATAGCTCAACGGAGATTATTTTTGCAATCAAGTTATTTAGATTTAATCTAATTAAAACTGATGAAAAATTATCTCCTCCTCCTGATCTTAGCCGCTTCTCTCCTTTTTTTATCCTCTTGTGATAAGGATGATGACGATATCGGCCAGTATTTCATCCCTTCCAGCTATTCCTTTGATAATGTCAGCTATAGTGGGCAAACTCAGCGCCTGGCTATGCTGGCTGAGCTGAAAAGCTATATGCGAAGCGCTACATCCGGCCAAGCGCTCGATGTTGTCCGCCTCAAGGCGATGTATGCCAATGATGTTTTGCTGGCTCAATGGGTGGGAACTTACGAATCCTCCAAGCAACTAAAAGACAAGACTTTCGAACCGGTACAGGCCGATTTCGACCTACTGTTCGAATCATTAGCGCTGATCAGCCAGTCTACTATGCCCGGCACCGAAGGTACTGCTGGCTTGGTGATTAGCCAGGATGGTTCCAAAACCTATCTGCTCAGCGATAAAGGATTGGAACACGCGCAGATCATTGAAAAAGGACTGATGGGAGCTTGTTTATACTATCAGGCTACGGCTGTGTATATGGGGGAGGAGCGAATGGATGCCGACAATGAGCTTATTGAACCCGGGCAAGGCACTGAAATGGAGCACCATTGGGATGAAGCTTTTGGCTACTTTGGTGTGCCGATCGATTTCCCGGCCAATGCAGACGGGCTGTTGTTTTGGGGCAGCTATTCCAATCAGCGAGATGCGCTACTCGGCAGCAATGCCAGATTGATGGAGGCGCTAATCAAGGGACGGGCGGCTATTACCAACAAAGATATAACCACCCGCGATGAAGCCATTGATGAAGCACGACACGAATGGGAGCGAATCGCTGTGGGCTCGGCCATCCACTACCTCAATGAAGGCATAAGCCATTTTGAGGATATGGCATTGCGCGGGCACTTGCTGTCAGAAGCTGTAGGTTTTCTTTATGCTCTTCAGTTTAACCCAGCCAAAAATATTGACAACAACGAAATTGGTGATTTGCTAATATTGGTAGCAGGGGCCGATCAGTTTGAAGAGATGAATTTATACACTACCAATTCCGGGAATTTGCAGCAAGCAAAGGATCGCTTAGCTGCTTATTACGAATTGACCACTATAAAAGACGAATTATGAAGCAGGTCAGTATATCCAGTTTATTGCTGTTAATCTCCATGTGTTGGCTAAGCAGTTGCGGAAATGACGATGAAAACTCAGGCAACCCCTGCAATCACATCTTTGATCAACAGTTTTTGTTTATCCGTTTGGCCGATCAGGTGGTCTTGCCTTTCTCTTTGCAAATAGCTGCAGGTAAAAAATTGAAAAAAAAATGTTGCCTCAAGTTTAAGAAAGGAAAACGCTGTAAACGCTGCCCCGACACAAAGGCTTAAATGTTGAACACCCCCCTCTTTCCACGGACCATTGTGGTACATTTAAGGTGCGATCATCCGATCTTTTAGCCTAAGAAAGGAATGAAACCAGCGAACTAAAAATTGTTTCCGTAGTTTTAGTTGTGTACTTTTGATGTCCCATAAATTATGGGCAAAATGGAATGAGTACTGGCGGCAAAACAAACAAAAAATTATGAGAATCTATTGTTGTACTCTTTTATGGTTGGCATGGGTACTTTCGCCTACTTTTGCTCAGGATGCAAAACAGATGAGCCTGCAGGAGGCTGTTGAGTATGCTATGGAGCATGATGTGAGCCTTGAAAATGCCCGCCTCAACATTACCGATGCCAATGAGCAGATCATCGAAAGGCGCGCTATCGGCCTGCCACAAATTACAGGCTCGGTGGGCTATCAATATTACCTCAAAGTGCCTGCTACCGTTCTTCCTTCCGATTTTTCGCCAAATGGAGAGCGCCAAAAAGTAGAATTTGCACTGCGCAATAATTTCAATCTAGGAGCCGAGCTCAATACTCTAATCTTTGATGGCAGCTATCTGGTGGGGCTGAAGGCAGCCCGGCTGTATCGGTCGTATGTGGACCAGGAGCTGCTCACAGCGCAGCAATCGGTGAAAAATAAAGTGACACAAGCCTATCTGCCTGTGCTGATGTTAGAGGAAAATCTGGAGATTTTGTCTAAAAACATTGGCAATCTGGAAAAGCTGCTCAACGAGACCCGCCAAACCTATGAAGCTGGCTTTGTAGAACAACTGGATGTGGATCGGCTGGACTTGTCGTTGGCGAATCTGAATGTAGAGAAAGAAAATCTTGAACGCCAAAAAAAAATTGTCCTGAATGCCCTCAAATTTACAATTGGATATCCTATTGATGAGCCGCTGGCTGTGAATGACAATATCAACACCTTATTGACAGAGGCAACGAATGATGAACTCGAAGGAGCCATCAATTACTACGAACGGGCTGAATACAGAGTAGCCGAAAAGGGAGTTGAGCTCAATGAACTCAATGTCAAACTCTTCCAGGCCGGTTATCTGCCTACACTTTCTGCTTCAGCCAACTACCAATATGGCTATCAGGGCGACAAGTTGTTTCACAAGGAAGGATTTTGGGTGCCTACCTCTGTGCTGGGTGTCCGGCTGGGAATACCCCTTTTCGATGGTTTCAACAAAAAAGCGAAAGTTCAACGCGCGCGCGTGGGATTGGCAATCGCTCAAAATCAAAAAGCTGAACTGGAGCGGGCCATTCGCCTACAGGTAGAAAATGCGCGTACCAATTACCTGAATGCCAAACGGCGGGTGACTAGCCAGGAGAAAAACCTACAGCTGGCCGAGCGTATCTACGATACTACACAGATTAAATACAGAGAAGGCGTTGGGTCCAGTCTGGAGGTTACCCAAGCCGAGCAAAGCCTTTACACGAGCCAACAAAATTATACACAAGCCTTATTTGAGCTATTGGTAGCCAAAGCAGAACTTTATGAAGCACTAGGAAAATAATTTACTCAACTACAAAGACTTTGATCCATGAAATACCTTTTTTCCATCAGTATATGCCTGGCCTTGCTGGCGGGCTGCAGCCAACCTGCAGAAAAACCCACCGACCTTGCCGGCCTGCAAAAATTGGTGAAGGAAAAAAAGACCAGCCTCAAATCACTCGAAAAAGAAATAGCAGAGCTGGAAGCGGATATTGAAAAACTGGATACCACCCGCCGCGAAAAACCCCGTCGGCTGGTTACCACACAGCTCGTTGAACGAGGTGAATTTAAGCGGTTTGTCGAAATTCAGGGCAGTGTACAGGCCGGTGATGTGGTATATGCCAGTAGTGAGACGGGCGGCAGGATCATTCAGCTCAATGCCAAGGAAGGGCAGCAGGTTCGCAAGGGACAGCTGATTGCCCGGACTGATCTGGAAAGCGTCAACAAGCAAATCAGCGAACTCGAAACAGCTCTCAGCCTGGCTACCGAAGTATATGATCGGCAAAAGAGGCTTTGGGATCAAAACATTGGTTCGGAGATACAATACCTGCAAGCCAAAAATAATAAGGAGCGCCTCGAAAAAAGTCTGGAAACGCTGAAGCATCAACTCACAAAAGGCAGCGTGTATGCACCCATCAGCGGAGTGGTGGATATGGTGCTGCTTGAAAACGGAGAGGTAGCAGCTCCGGGCAGCCCGATTGTCCAAATCCTCAATAGCAGCACCGTCAAAGTAGTAGCCGCTGTACCCGAGACCTACCTGAAATCTGTGCGGCGCGGCGAACGGGTGAAGGTGAAATTCCCGGCTCTTGATCGGGAAGTGGAGGCCCGTGTCAGCCTGATCGGTAGCTCTATCAACCCGGCCAATCGCACCTTCTCCGTAGAAGTGCAGGTCCCTAACCGCGATCGTGTACTCAAACCCAATCTTCTTTCTATCATGATGATAAATGATCTTACTGAAAAAAATGTGGTTATGATACCTCTGGAGCTGGTACAACAAGAAGTGAGCGGAAAGGACTATGTATTCGTAAAGAGCAATAGTGCGGAAGGGCCGGTGGCCAGTAAGACCTATGTGCGTACCAGTGAAAGCTACGAAGGGAAGATCATTATCACCGAGGGCCTGAAAGGAGGAGAAGAGATCATTGTGGATGGTGCCAGAGGCCTGGCCGAGCAAGAGCCGATCCAGGTACATAAACCGACCGGTTGAGTATGCTGTAAACTACCCAATGGGCTGGGTTGCAAATTGGTTGCAAATTGGTTGCAAATTGGTTACAAATTGCCCATTCTTCTGTCAAAAGTACAAATGGCCGCTTCCCTTGTCCTTTTTTGTGGCTTTTAGCCCTGTTGGATGTAGGCAGAGCAGTGAAAATTTCAAAAAAAAGCTATATCTTCACAATGCATTGTAAGAAGTTACTTAAAAATTGCGCTGTTTTATTTTTTCGCCGTTACTAAGAGAGTAACTCTCGCCGGTTTTACGCATCAAAGAAGGGTATATTCGATCACATGTATAAATATTCCCTTCTTCCTGATATAAAACACAACCACCCAGGCCCCCGCCGATTTCTTCAAATTTTTACAATTACTGCTTATTCCAGCCTTGCAAGCAGGCTTTACAGCCTATGTGGGTGGTATAATGGTATATTTGTTATTGAAATTTTTCCAAAAATAGAACGAATCAAGAACTATGAATTTGCCAGTAAAACTCCTCCACCAACCCCTGAACTATGTGATTAGACTTTCATTTGCTCTTCTGTTGAGTATGTTACTACTACCCCAACAGGCGCAGGCCCAGCCTTCTGGATTCACCGATCAGGTGTTCATCGGTGGGTGGAATCAGGTCACCGGCCTTACGTTCGATGTCAACGGGCGCATGTACGCCTGGGAAAAATCGGGAAAGGTTTGGGTAGTAGAAAATGGCTCCCGTCTCCCCAATCCACTCATCGATATCAGTGAGGAAGTGGGCAACTGGAGAGACTTCGGTTTGGTAGGCTTTGCACTCGATCCGGATTTTCTTACCAACGGTTATATCTATCTGCTATACGTAGTGGATTTGCATCACCTGCTCCATTTTGGTACCGGTAGTTACGATCCGAATACCAATGAATATTTCGATGCTGCCATTGGGCGAATAACAAGATACACTGCCGAGGCTTCTACCAATTTCACTACCGTCGATTACAGCAGTCGCCAGGTATTGTTTGGTGAAACAGCCTCTACCGGCATGCCGAGCTTGCATCAGTCGCATGGGGTAGGGGCCCTGGTATTTGGTACGGATGGCACCCTCCTCGCTACGCTCGGCGATGGCGCTTCTTACAGCTCGGTAGATGAAGGCTCAGCCAGCGAAACCTACTACCAGACTGCCCTCAATGAAGGCATTATCCGGCCGGATGAGAATGTGGGCGCTTACCGTGTACAAAAGATGGATTCCTTCAATGGAAAGATCATCCGGATCGACCCTGCAACGGGCGATGGGCTTTCCTCCAATCCCTTTTATGATGCGGCCAATCCGCGTTCAGCGGCTTCCCGTACCTGGGCCTTGGGGGTACGCAATCCCTACCGTATAGCCTTGCGTCCTGAAACAGGCAGTCACAATCCCGATAATGGCCAGCCAGGCGATTTTTATTTTGGCGACGTGGGCTGGGGTACCCGCGAAGAGCTCAATGTTATAGATGCCCCGGGTCTCAATTTTGGTTGGCCTAAATATGAAGGGATGACCTTTCAGCCAGGCTACGATAATCCGCTTTATGCCCCTTCAAGCCACGAATTGCCAAAGGTGGACTGGCGCAATACCACGCCCAGAGTATATAAAAACGGATCGATCTATGATATCGGCTCTGCTCAGTTTCCGGGTCCTTACTTTGAAGGGAATGCTTCCACCGGCGGCATTTGGTACACAGGAGATGATTTTCCGGCATCTTATAAAAATACCTATTTTCACGCTGATTACGGAGCTGGCTGGATATTGAATATGAGCTTTGATGCCAATAATGAGCCGCTAAGCGTTGAACAGTTTATCCCGAGCACAGGCGCAGTAGTCGGAGTAGCTACTTCACCTACTACTGGCGGGCTGTACTATATCAGCTATCCCAGCGAAATCCGCAAGGTGAGCTATGCACCAGCAGGCAATCAGCCTCCGGTTGTGGATATATCGGCCAATCCTGAATACGGAGCAGCAGATTTGCTGGTACAGTTTACAGGCGATCAGAGTTACGATCCTGAAGGCGGTTCGCTTAGCTTTGACTGGGATTTTGGCGATGGCTCGGTAAACAGTGATATAGCCAATCCTGCTCATCTGTACACGGCAACACCGGGTACTCCAACCACTTATACCGTTACACTCACTGTAACGGATGTGGGTGGCGCTACCGCTCAGGGAACCTTTGATGTTTTTATCAACAACACCCCGCCCGTCATTCAGTCCACTTCTATTGATAATATCAATACGTTTAATCCCAGCACCACTACCAATCTTACGCTTACGGCTACCGTAACCGATGCCGAGCACAGTGCCTCTCAGCTGTCTTATGCCTGGCAGACATCGCTATTTCACAACGATCATAGCCATGCCGAGCCCATCGATAATAACCCTTCGACGAGCACACAAATATCGCCCATCGGTTGTGATGGAGTTACCTATTGGTATAAGGTAGAGCTGACTGTGACCGACCCTGAAGGCCTGTCGAGTACCTTTATCAAAGATATTTATCCCGATTGTTCTGGCTCTTCGCAGAGCATATCGTTCAACAGCATACCTGATAAATCCACCACCGATGCGGATTTTACTATTTCGGCTTCTGCCTCATCCGGCTTGCCGGTGGCGCTGTATGTGGTAGAAGGCCCCGCAACGATTATCGGCAATACCGTAAGCTTATTGGGTACGCCCGGAGAAGTGGTAATTCGCGCTGTGCAAGGCGGTAATGGGACCTATGTGCCCGCTATCCCTGTAGAGCGTAGCTTCCAGGTAATATACAGCCCTCCTGGCTCCGGCGGTTGCTCGGCTACCGGACAGATCAGCCGGGAAGTGTGGCAGGGCGTGACGGGAACCAGTGTTAGTCAAATACCCCTGGGCACTCCACCGGATATCCAAGATTTGCTGACTATTTTTGAGATACCGGTTGATGCCGATGATAATTATGGTACCCGTGTGCGCGGCTATATATGCCCGCCCACTACCGGCGCATATACCTTTTGGATCAGTAGCGACGATAATGGAGAGCTTTGGCTCAGTACCGATGATCAGGAAAACAATAAAGTACTGATTGGTAGTGTACCTGCCTGGACGGAATCCAGAGAATGGGATAAATTTCCCGAGCAGCAATCTTCGGCTATCAACTTGGTTGCTGGACAGCGATACTACATTGAAGCCCTGCAAAAAGAGCAAGGCGGCGGCGATAACCTTGCCGTTGGCTGGCAACTTCCGGGCGGGACACTCGAAAGGCCCATACCGGGCAGTTACCTCACTCCCTGGGGCTCAAGTGGTAATGATGTGAGCCAGCCTGCCGTTACGCTGAGTACTGCCAGCACCAATGTGACGGGGCCATTCAGTGTTATTGTCAACTTTAGCGAGCCGGTGAATGGATTGAGTTTGTCGGATTTTACAGTGAGCAATGGAACGGCTTCCGCGCTCGGCGGCAGCGGTCAGAATTATAGCTTCACCCTTACTCCTCTGGCAAATGGTAGTGTGAGTGTTCAGCTACCCGCAGCTACAGTTAGCGATCCGGCAGGCAACGACAATACAGCTTCCAATACACTGCTAGTTAATTATACCTCCTCTGACAATACCCCTCCTACGGTAACCTTATCCACTGCCAGCGATCCGGTCAGCGGGCCATTTACGGTAGATGTTACTTTTAGCGAGCCAATTAGTGGCCTGACGTTGAGCGATTTCAACGTTACCAACGGCAGCAAGAGCAACCTTAGTGGCTCAGGCTCAGTGTTTAGCTTTACGATTAGCCCTACCACTGCCGGTACCGTTACGGCCCACCTTCCCGCAAATCGGGTTGACGACTTGGCCGGTAATGGCAACGAAGCTTCCAATACACTTTCGATTACCTATGATCCCACACCACCTTGTGATAATGTGACAAGCGGCGGGACGATAGCGGGCGACGAGTCGGTTTGTGGCTCGTATGATCCTGCTCTCATTACTAATGTATCTTCTCCAAGCGGAGGTAGCGGAAGCCTGGAATACCGCTGGCAGCAATCGACAAATTCGGCTGGCGGCCCCTGGAATACGATCAGCGGAGCGAGCAGCGCTACCTACAATCCATCCACCATCACGCAGAGTACCTGGTACAGAAGGCAGGCTCGCCGTGCTGGCTGTACCTCCTATGACGGCGTATCAAATATAGTATTCAAGGAGGTACAGACCAATTGTGGAGGTGGCTTACCAACGGGCTATTGTGCCAGCCGGGGAGATGCTCCCTGGTGGGAATGGATTGAGCAAGTTGATTTTGGTGATATCAGCCATAACTCTGGAAAAAATGGCTATGCCGACAATACCAATTTACAAACCGATATTGAGCAGGGCGGAGTATATCCTATTAGTGTTGATCCGGGCTTGAGCTGGTCTGGTCACATCACCGATTTATATTGGCGCATTTGGATTGATTTCAACAGAGATGGTGATTTTGAGGATAGCGGCGAGTTGGTATTGCAAGACCAGACCACTTCTGCGGGTATCAGCGGAAATCTGCTAGTACCTGCCAATGCTTCCATTGGCTTGGCCAGAATGCGCATTTCTATGAAAAAAGATGCATATGCTGACCCCTGCGAGCAGTTTCCATTGGGCGAGGTAGAAGACTTTGCCGTCAATATTCTTCCTTCATCCGGCGGTGGCAATTGCTTTATTACAGCTACTCCTTCCAATGTACAATGTAGCGATAATGGCACCTCCAACGATCCTTCTGATGATACCTACACCTTTGATGTAACGGTGGTAGGAATCAATACCGGAAGCGGCTGGACAGGCGGAGGTGGCAGCGGCAATTACAACCAGGCTGTAAGCTTTGGCCCCTATCCCATAGCTGGCGGAGCTACCAGTTTTCAGATCACCGACAATGATGATGCCGGCTGTACAGATGATATAACAGTGGCGGCACCGCCCAGCTGTAGCAATGCCGGCGAAATGCCTGATGGCTATTGTAGCTCGGGTGGCAGCGCTCCGTGGACGGAGTGGATAGGCCGGGTGCTCTTCCGCTCGATCGACCATAGCTCCGGCAAAAATGGCTACGCTGACTTTACGACGCAGAGCACTTCCGTGGTACAAGGGGCCAATTATCCAATTACCTTGGAACCGGGCCTGAGCTGGCCGGGGCATATTGTGGATCTGTACTGGCGGGTCTGGATAGACTTCAACAGAGATGGCGATTTCAATGATGCCGGTGAATTGGTGGTTGCTGACAATGCGGTCTCAGCCACGATCAACGCAACGGTACAAATACCGAGCGGAGCTAGTATTGGTGCTGCACGCATGCGCGTTTCCATGCAAAAGGATTTTTATGCTGACCCCTGCGAAAGCTTCGAGTTTGGCGAGGTAGAAGATTATAAAGTCATTATCGTTTCATCAAACGGACAGGATGTCACGCCTCCCGATGTGACGCTGAGTACACCATTAAACACGGTGGACGGACCCTTTGGTGTAACGGTCACATTTACTGAAAATGTGACGGGCCTCAGCATGAGTGATTTTACCATCACCAATGGCAGTGGAAGCGGCTTCAATGGATCGGGTTCCAGCTATGCTTTTACAGTGACTCCGGCAGCGGCCGGATCGGTGAGCATACAGCTACCAGCGGGCAGGGCGTTTGATGCAGCAGGCAACGGCAATACAGCCTCCAATACTCTCAATGTCACGTACAATCCTCCCCCTGTGCCAACGGTTATCATTACCGGCCCGCAGGATGGTGCCTTGCTATTTGGTACTTCAGTGAACGTGACATACGCTACCTCTGGTGATCTTGCCGGCAATAATGCTACGCATCTGTTACTGACGCTGGACGGTCAACCGCCAATTGACATTCATAATATGACGGGTAGCTACACCCTTAGCAATGTGCCTTTTGGATCACACACTTTGGTAGCCGAATTGGCGGATGACAGCCACATACCACTCAGCAACCCCGAAGCGAGTGATCAAATTAGTTTCACCACCCAAGCACAAGGAGCTGGCCCTACGGTAAGCCTGACCACAGCCAGTACCGATGTGAACGGACCTTTTACAGTCAACATTGACTTTAGTGCTTCGGTAAGTGGTTTTACCATCAATGATATTGTGGTAACCAATGCCACACTTTCCAACCCTGCAGGAGCCGGTGCTAATTATAGTGTCACGGTGAACCCTTTGGTCGAAGGTATTGTAACAATAGCGGTACCTGCTGATGTAGCTACGGATGGCAGTGGCAATGGCAATCAGGCTTCCTCTACGCTTTCAGTCAATTACACGGAATTGGGTGGCCCAAACAACTATTGCGCTTCTTCGGCAAGTGAACCCTGGCACGAATGGATCGGCAATGTGAGCTTTGCTAATATCAATCACGATTCCGGTAAGAACGGCTACGGGGATTTTACAGGAACCACTGCCAATGTGGTAGCCGGGAGCAGCTATCCGATCAGCGTGACGCCCTACTTTAGTTATACACACTGGGATGAATACGTGAGGGTATGGATTGACTATAATGCCGATGGCGATTTTGAGGATAGCGGCGAGTTGGTCTTTTCTGATTTTGCTTTGGCTGGCCCTGATGGCGGCGGCCCTGGCAATGTGTTGACAGGCAATATTTCGATTCCATCTACAGCTACCGTAGGAGCTACCCGCATGCGTGTGTCGATGCAGCGAGGAGCTTATGCCGACCCTTGTGAGAGCTTTGTGGCTGGCGAGGTAGAAGACTATTCAGTAGTCATTGGTAGCAGTGTAGCGGGTTCCAATAATGGCTTTTCATCCAATGGCCAGGAAATGTTGATGTTCCAGGCGCGGATAGCCCTTCGTCGGGTAGATTTGGAATGGTTGACCAATACGGAGTACAAAAACGAATATTTTATCGTGGAGCGCTCTGCTGATGGTAGCCAGTTTTTGCCTTTGCGCGAAGTAAGCAGCGCCAATGGCGGGTATCAATTGTATCGATACGAGCAGGTGGATGATCAGCCATTACTGGGTGCCAACTACTACCGGCTGAAGTTGGTGATGGAAGATGGCAACATTCGCTATTCTGATGTTCAGCAGGTACAGTTTGATATATTGCTGGATGAGGTGGCGCTCTTTCCAAATCCGACCACAAATGAACTATACATTAACCTGCGCAAATGGGCAGGCCGGTCAGCTGTGGTGCAGATTTACGATTCGGAGGCGGTGCTGATGCTTGAGATGGATATCGATGCAATCGCCAAATCGCCCTTGCGGATGGATGTGAGCAGCTTTGTCAATGGCTTCTATACCTTGACGGTGAAGGCGGAAGGCCAGCCGCGCTATACTTCCAATTTTATTATAAATAGATTGTATTAGCGCCCCGAATGAGACATTCTGGACGGAGGGTGGATTTATTGAGTTGTAAAAATCACCATCGTCTATACCACGAAAAATTGAACATTTTGTGAAAAGGAAGAAAGATAGAAAAAGCATTTGCTCATAATTTATTAATTTAGCATGTTCAAATAATTTTTCTCCCTTTCTCTCAATAAAACTGAACACCATGAAGAAATTTTTACCAATCCTACTCGCACTATTATTTTGCTGCAATTTGGGCAATGCCCAAAGTATTATTGACTTCACTCTTACCGAATCGCATACGGGCAAGACCTATAATTTGTTCAATTTGCTCAAAGAAGGTAAAGCCGTAGTCATTGACTTTTGGGCCTCCTGGTGTGGACCTTGTGTAATCTCATCGGATGAGCTGAATGATTTTTACACCAATAATGGCAGAGGCGACGGTCAGCTGGAAGTATTGGGTATCACCATTGAAAACGATGACACGGAAGAAGTAGTAAACAACCTCAGCTGGGGTGGCGACTATCCAAAATTTGCCTATACGGATACCAACAATGATGTGTATTTGTACTACGGCAACAACCTGGGGTACAACTCGGGTGGCGGCATTCCTTTTTTCATCTACATTTGCCCCAATATCGATGATCCTGCATCCAGCACGATCATCAGAGGAGATGTGGGCTACCAGGCTGGTATGTTTTTGTTTCAATACCAATTTGCTTTAAACGATTGCCTGGCTGGTTTGCCCCTTGCCGTTGACGGTGTAGAGGCCCTTGCTGCCTACACACTCTTTCCCAATCCGGCAAGCGATGAGCTGAATGTACAGTTTTATTTAGAAGAAGCGTTGAACTCCGAAATCAGCATCGCCAATGCATTGGGCCAGCGGGTCAAGTCTTTTGGCCAAAACAGCTATACCGCCGGTGAGCACAAACTTCAGTTGGATATCAGTGCTCTTGATAATGGAGTGTATGTACTCACTTACGCTACTAGCCAGGGCCAGGTGAGCCGCAAGTTTAGTGTGAATAGATAAAAATAGCTTTATCCTGAGAAGGTTGAGGGGATCGATATTTCCTCAACCTTCCTCTTTTTCCTTTTCTTCAATAAAAATCACTTCTGTAGCGCCATACCCATAGCGCGTGTGGTACTCGTTTTTAAAAGTCACGACTTCCGGGTTGTTGATCAACCGATTGGCAATCTCGCTGCGCAATTTACCTTTTCCCACGCCATGTATCACAAATACCCGCTCCACACCGAGGCGGATGGCCTTTTCAATAAAAGCCTCAAAATGAGACAGCTGCAGCCGGATAATAGCTGTATTGCCCATCTCTTTGTGCTTGTTGGTGAGTTGCTCAATGTGGAGATCTATTTCGGGCACGAACGCAGCCAGATCATTGACGGAGTGTTGGTCGAAGGGCCGATGAGTATTGCCAAAGGTAGATTTGGGCCTGACTTTTCGCTTGGTATAGCTAGCCAGGTCTTCCTCCCGGCTTGTTCCCTTTTCCAGCTTTTCGATCAATTTGTAATGATGTACACTCTTGTTGAGAATGGGGGCGGTGATGATATTTTTGAAAAACTGCTTGGGTTTGATGCGCAGGCCTTTGGAAAATGGCGGCCCCGAGCCAGCCGTAGTGAATTGCCTGCATTCAATCTGCACCTGCGGATAATCATTGAGCTGATCGAAGGCCAGGCTGCCAACGAGCTGCACACTCATCGAGTCGAGCTTGCCGTTTTTTCGGCTCAACACCCGCTCCGACACAGTCATTTCATAACTGTAGATCACATCGTGGGGCATATCATTAATCAAATAGACGTGATATTGAGTAGTGCTACCGTCTGCCCGATGTTCAGGGTCGAAGGCCAGCTGAATACCCATGCTTTTCAAAATGCTGTATTGCATAGAGGGGGTGGGGCGTTGAGGGGACTGTGCTGGCTTTTGTTGCTTGCCGGGCACTACCTTGGCAGTACTCTGTGGGTTGGCTGCATCCATGCGCTCCAGGTCTTCTATAAAAGCAGGGATTTCATCTCCATCATCCAACAATACCTGCAGCATATCATTTCCCAGTCGGGCAGTGATCTCTCCTTCAGCCCCTGTGTATTTAAAGCGTACCCGGCTTCCTATGGCGAACAACATATTTCAAAAGTATTGATTTTGAATGAAGTTTGAGGCCTATATGTGCAGCAGGTTCAAAAAAAATATTGGCCAGGCAGATGGAAATAATGGCTGCTGCCCCTACCTTTGGCCCTTATGAATTGGCGATGGAAAATAGCTCAGGCCGCAGAAATCCGTTGGTGGCAGCGATATCTTCATCAAAAAGATGAAAAAGACTACTTGCGGTGGAAGCAAGCATATTGGCGCCAGATGCTATCGCGGCTCGAGGTGCAGTTACAGCCCGCAGAACGTGTCCTTGATGCGGGTTGTGGGCCAGCCGGTATCTTTTCGATATTGAACAATCAGCGAGTTACAGCCCTCGATCCCCTGCTCGATACCTATGCTACCAAGTTGCCGCATTTCAATCCAGGCGCCTGGCCAAATGTCCAATTTGTCAATCAACCCATTGAGACATTTGCGATTGATGAGCCCTTCGATCACGTGTTTTGCTTAAATGCAATCAATCATGTAGCGGATTTAAATGTGGCAATGGATGCTTTGGTTAGCTGTTGTAAAGCCGGCGGACAGCTCATTTTGTCTATTGATGTCCATAACTTTCAACTTTTGAAGAGCTTGTTCCGGTTGTTTCCCGGAGATGTGTTGCATCCTCATCAGCACGATTTGGATGATTACAAAAAGATGCTTGCACTGCGCCACTGCTCCATCCACCAAGAGGTATTATTCAAAAAAGCCTTTATTTTCAACTATTATGTATTGGTAGCTAATGTCTGAAAAAACCAAAGCCTACAAAATAAAAGAGCTATTCTATACCCTTCAGGGAGAAGGAAAGCATAGTGGTCGGCCAGCCGTTTTTTGCCGGTTTGCCGGTTGCAATCTGTGGAGTGGCCGCGAAGCAGATCGGGCCAAAGCCATTTGCCGTTTTTGTGATACCGATTTCCGGGGGACGGACGGGCTCAATGGCGGGCACTATAAAACGGCAGATGCATTAGCTGAAAAGGTAGCTTCCTTATGGCCAAAAGCGCCACAGCCCGCCCAGCCTTATGTAGTTTGTACCGGCGGCGAACCGCTGATCCAATTGGATCAGCGGCTTATCCGGGCCTTTCAGCAGCAGGGCTTTGAGGTAGCAGTAGAGACCAATGGAACGATTGCCCCACCTGCCGGAATTGACTGGCTTTGTGTGAGCCCAAAGGCCAATACCGAGCTGCTGATAAAGCGGGGCGATGAGCTGAAGTTGGTGTATCCGCAGGAAGGTGCTGCACCGGAGCTTTACGAAAAACTCAATTTTGATCACTTCTTCCTCCAGCCTATGTTTGGCGAACATACTGAACCCAACACCCGTCTTTGTCTCCAATATTGCCTCAGCCACCCCCAATGGAAGTTGAGTCTTCAAATCCATAAGATACTGGGCATTCCTTGACTAGGCACTAATGCTCTGAATCAAAGATGGCAGGGCTTGCAGCCTGTTGCATTAATTTTCGATAGATTTCGTTGGGTTGCAATACATCCGGATTGCCAAGTATAATGAGTTGCTCACGAGCTCTGGTGATGGCTACATTGAGTTTTCGATCAACTCCTTCATTCGACAGGGAAACGAGCATGTCGAGCTGGCTGCGGTCATTGGTACAAAGGGAGATGATGATGATGTCTCTGGCACCTCCCTGATAGCGTTCAACGGTATCTATACTGAGCTGATCGAGGGGGATGTGGGCTTGCCTCAAGGCATCTCTGATTTGGGCAATTTGCGCCCGGTAAGGAGTGATAATTCCCACTGAATTGCTGTGAAAATCTTTTTTGTTGGCGGCATATATACGCAAAAAAGCAGCTACGATTTGGGAAGTCAATCGTGCTTCATGGATGTTGGTTTTGTGGGTGCTGCTATCCGGATCGGAAGGGCAGGGAAAAAATAGCACGCGCTGTTTGCCCAGTTCCTGCTCGAGTGGAGAAGCCTCCACAGGCAGGCCATATACCAGCGGGGCCTGCTGCTCGGCACTTCGGCCCAAATGAGTGGGCAGAATGTTGAGCGAGTGATGATAGAAAAAATCGTTGGGAAGTTTCATGATCTCCTCGTGCATACGTCCCTGATGACTAAGCCGCGCATAGCTCCAGTCCCAACCCTGCTGCTGTGCCCGCTTGTACAAACGCTCAAACAAGGAATCACTCAGATATTCCAGCCCAATGGCCTTAAGGTCGCTGTCCTCAATGCCCGTGTGCTTCTTGTCTTGGATCACTACAGCGGGCAATTGCTGATGATCACCAATAAGTATAAAATGCTTAAACATGGGAAGGAGTCCTACCAACATAGGCTCCAGTATTTGAGAAGCTTCGTCGATGATGACGCGCTGAAATGATTTAAGCTTTAGCAAATCCCGTTTGCCCGCCACAGATGCTACAGTGCCTACAAATATCCGATGCCGGCCAATAATGTCTTTCAATTCCTTCCTCGATTGGATGTTGGCAAGGTGGCTGTCGAGCAGCTTTTTGCGAAAACGCGGAGCGGTTGAATAGCGCGAACCGATCCGGATGTATTCCTGCGAAGCATATTTGTCGATGCTTTCTATGGCTTCGCACATCTCATCAACAGCCCGGTTGGTGTAGGCCAACAGGAGGATTTGTTCATCCGTGTGATTGAGCAGGTGAGCCACCCAGTGCTTGAGCATCAGGCTGGTTTTGCCGGTGCCGGGAGGCCCCCAAAGCAGGAAATAATCCTCAGAAGCAAGGGCCTTGAGAAAAATTTCCTTTTGCTCAATGGTTAGTTCCTGGGGAAGGGGTTGGGGCTGTGGAGACTGTTTGCCTGGCGCTCGAATGCCCAACAGCAGGTCTTTGTTCAGCTCAGGAAACTGAGCAAACTGAAACAGACTGCGATACATGGATACAAAACCGCTGTCCAGCATGTCGTGCTCGAGATTCCAATAGGTGTCCTGCTGAAAAAGAGAATCGTTGAACTGCTTGGAGCGCAGCCGGACATGTACCTGCTTATTGTCAATTTGAATGATTGTGCATTTGAAAATTTGATTATTCAACACAGTGTCGGTGGCCTGCTCAAAAGGATAGAGTACGGCAATATCACCATTTCGGAAGTTGGCCAGCTCATTGGTAAGCTCTGTTTTGGCAAATATCAGAATCGGATCGACGGCCTTACTGTTGTTTTGCCGAATCTTTAAGTAGCTGATTAGTTCAAAATTTTCCTGCTTCTCCATAAAATCGCGCAGCCAGAGCGCAGCCAGCCCATTGGCCGAATCCACTCCCTGCAAACCCGTTTTGGCCAATTGGTGCTCCCGGGCAATGAAGCTGCAGAAGGCCAGAAAGTATTTGCGATCAATGGGGCGCATGGAGGTAAATACCTGCTCAAATAGCTGCAGGTCCCGCGCCACAAAGCCTTTGGCAGCAGGTATCGATTGTGGGCGGAGCAAGTCAAAAATAGTGGGTTTGTCCAGCCCTTGCGGTAAAATCGAGCAAAGGGTTTGTTCAATGGCTACCAGCTGGTTTCGCACTTGCAAAGCCTCTATTTGCTGGGCTTTTATCACTGGAGCAAATTTTAGCTGCTGCTGATCGATGCCCGAATACAAGATGTAGTTGGCAGGAGCTAATTTATCCTGAAAAGCAGATTTTATCAACAGATCGTACAGGAGTGTCTGAGTGAAGTGGTTTTGGCTGATGCCGTAGGCATTGGGCCGAAAAGGCTGACCACTTTTTAGCTCCACAATGGCCGATTGCTGACCTGCTTCCGGGTTGGGATAAAACACATCAAGGCGGCCTTGCAGGCCATATTTTTCTGAATAAAAACTAGGTTCGAGGAAGCATTCGTTGACGGGGATATCGTTTTCGGAGAGGTCTTTCAGCACAATTCTTTTGAGGTTTATAAAATGTTTTTGACTGCTTTGCATTACCTCGCGCAACTGCCGGTCATCAAATAGGGCAAAGGCCAGAGGATTGAGGGCGAATACTCTGGGAAATATTTCTTTGAAAGTAACTTCAGGCTTTGTCATCAGCTCATCGAGAAAAAAGTTGGCGATGTGACCGATAAGCAAGTACTTGGTCGTCTCGAAGGGCAGAAATTTTTTTATCAGATAGAGCAGGGGAGTGGTGCCAAAATCTTTGAAACACTCCGCCACGGCTGTAACGTCCACCAAAAAATCTGGCTCAATGACCCATGCGCGGGGCCGGTATATCCCTGTTTTGTCGATTTGTATATCGATAAGATTGAGGGTGAGCGGGAAGCGGAAGGTCGATTGAATCTGCTCGATGCTGGCCTTAAAATTTTCATTCCGGTCCGGGATGTTGTATTGCAGGCGCAGTTCGCTGGCGGGGTTGTCCTGGTCGGAGATGATGAGCTGCGATTGAGAGCGGTCATCTGCCAGGGCGATTACCCGCGCAAAGGCTTTAAACGATTTAATCTCAGCAGCTTGAAAGTTGAAGGTTGCTGATTCTGGAATCAAGGATGCAGTGCTTTTTGGCACGGGCGTATTGAAAAGCTGAGACACTGCGCCGCTGATCGCTTTTATACCCAGCCAGCAAATTTGCTGCAAGCTGTGGTTGGTTGGCTGCTCTTTTGATGAGAGCAGATTGCGTGCCTGAACCCTGAAGCGATTGAGGAAAAAGACCAGTTGGCGTGGCAGTTGGTGGCGGTGGCTGATGTAGGCGATTCGGGCGAAGAGGGATGTAAACTGAATATTTTCATTTTGACTCACCTCCACAAACAGCACCTTCATCAATCGATACAGCGCAGCTATTTTCTGCCGATTGCCGAGCTGTTCGTTGAGGGCCTGCTTTTCAATTTCCCGATAAAACAATTTGGCCAGTTCCACTTCCTTCATAAGGAGTAAAAGTAAATATTTTACCCGGTTTGACTGGTTTTTAGCCGCTCAAAATGAGAGATAAGAGGTAGTTAAAGACGTCAAAAAAAGGGAAGCAGACTGGCTACTTCCCTTTATTGGAATCTTTTGGCGGCCTCATCAGGAAGCAGCTTTGCTGCTTTTGACGATGGCCCGGAAGGTATCGGGATGATTCATTGCCAGGTCGGCCAATACTTTTCGATTGAGCCCGATTTCCTTTTGGGTCAGTGCATGCATCAGTTTGGAATAGGTGGTGCCTTCCTGACGAGCAGCGGCATTAATGCGGGCGATCCACAGGCGGCGGAAAGCACGTTTTTTGTTGCGGCGGTCGCGATAAGCATATTGCAGCCCTTTTTCAACGGCATTTTTGGCAACGGTGTACACATTACTTCTTGCTCCAAAATAGCCTTTGGCTGCTTTCAATATTTTTTTGCGACGGCGGCGGGAGGCAACTGAATTGACTGAACGTGGCATAATAGATTGATTTTAGTGCAGCACAGGGATCTACCCAACTGGCAGATAGCTTGAGGCCTGTACTCTCGTTAAAAAAAATGATTATTTCATACAAAGTAGCAACTTCATGCGCTTTTCGTCGGCAGAAGATACGGTGGTAGCGTGGCGCAGCTTGAGCTTACGTTTTTTGCTTTTCTTCCGCATCAAGTGGGACGAATAGGCTTTATGGCGCTTGAGTTTACCCGATCCAGTGACTTTAAAGCGCTTCTTGGCACTGGAATGAGTCTTCATCTTAGGCATCGGTAAATAATTTTTCTGCTTAATAATGCGCTTTCACGGAAGGTCAGAAGTCAACAAGAAGTCAACATATCGGCAATATGCTCACCTGCCTTCTTTGCGAAACGGCTGCAAAGATAGGCATTTTTCCTTGACTTTCAAATATCGGAATGCTAAATGCCGACCTATCGGCAGGCCGGGCTGGCATTAGGAACTTTCCTCTTCAATGGTAGGCTTTTTCTTTTTTTTGCTGCTCTTTTTAGGTGCAATGATTACGATCATTCTCCGCCCTTCCATTTTGGGCAATTCTTCGGGTGCTCCATGGTCTGCCAGCTCTTTTACAAAGCGCAGGAGCAACAACTCACCCCTTTCTTTGAATACAATGGTACGACCTCTGAAATGAACAAAAGCTTTGACTTTGGCCCCTTCATCGAGGAAGTTTTTGGCGTGGCGCAGTTTAAAGTCAAAGTCGTGGTCGCCGGTATTGGGGCCAAAGCGTATTTCTTTGACCACCGTTTTGACGGCTTTGGCCTTTATTTCCTTTTCTTTTTTCTTCTTTTGATAAAGAAACTTATTGTAATCGATGATCTTGCAAACCGGGGGTTTGGCATTGGGCGAAATCTCGACCAGGTCGAGGCCCATTTGATCGGCCCATTGCATGACGGTGCGGGTAGGATAAATGTCGGGTTCTATTTTTCGGCCAGCTACTTCGCTGACTGCATCCAAATTGTCTCCAACCAATCTAATTTCAGGGATTCTGATGTGGTGGTTAATTCTGTAATTAAACCTGGGCGGTCTTCTTTGAGGACGGGAACTTCTTCTTTTTGCCAAATGATATATGTTTTGTTAATGAAATATACTTAAATAACAGTTTACAGACCTTTTTTGGTTCATTGGTAAAGCATAAAGATAGGCTATAAAAATACAAAAAAGCACAGCCTGTGAGCTATGGCCGCACTTTTTTGTAAAAAACCGGTATCAATTATTTTTTAACATCCGTGTTTTTAGGTGCTTCGATGGCAATCTCCAGTTGGTCACCCTCTTTGTTCAACACTGCTTTGAAGGTGCTGCCATCCTGCGGATTTTCATTGAGGATGAACTCTGCCAGGGGATCTTCAATGTATTTCTGGATTGCCCGATGCAATGGGCGGGCACCAAATTGCGGATCGAAGCCTTTCTCCGCTACAAACTTTTTAGCTTTTTCGGAAAGCGACAAAGAGTAGCCCATGCCCTCCAGGCGCTTCAGCAGGTCTTTGAGCGTAATGTCGATGATTTTGAAAATATGCTCCTGCTCGAGGCTGTTGAAGATGACGATGTCATCAATGCGGTTGAGAAATTCGGGCGAAAAGGTACGTTTCAAGGCATTTTGGATAACCGTTTTAGTATGATCCTGGGCAGCCGCCTGCCTGCTTTGAGTAGCAAAACCTACGCCTTGCCCGAAATCTTTTAGCTGTCGCACTCCAATATTGGAGGTCATGATGACCAATGAGTTCTTAAAATCAACTTTTCTACCCAGCCCGTCTGTGAGCTGACCATCGTCAAGCACTTGGAGGAGGATATTGTACACATCGGGATGTGCCTTTTCAATTTCATCCAGGAGGATGACGCTGTAAGGCTTACGGCGAACACGCTCGGTCAGTTGTCCCCCTTCCTCATAGCCTACATAGCCAGGAGGCGCTCCGATCAGGCGGCTAACGGAGAATTTCTCCATATATTCACTCATGTCGATGCGAATCAGTGCATCTTCCGAATCGAAAATATAGCGTGCCAGAGCTTTGGCCAGCTCGGTTTTCCCCACTCCGGTAGGGCCCAGGAAGATGAAGGATCCTATTGGTTTGGTGGGATCTTTCAACCCCACGCGGTTGCGCTGGATAGCTTTGGCAATCTTTCCAATGGCCTCATTTTGGCCAATAATAACTTTCATGAGATCATCTCCCATGCTTACCAGCTTCTTGCTTTCGCTTTGCGCAACCCGCTTGACCGGGATGCCTGTCATCATGGATACTACTTCAGCAATATCTTCCGCCTCTACCGGATAGCGCTTGGTTTTGGCTTCTTCTTCCCACTCCACCTTGGCAAATTCAAGCTGGCGAACCAGTTTCGACTCGTCATCCCGAAGGTCGGCAGCCTTTTCGTATTGCTGATTTTTGACTGCCTGGTTTTTATTTTCCTTGAGTTCTTCAATCTTTTTCTCCAGTTCTTCAATATGCTTGGGTACATGTATATTCTTCAGGTGTACCCTTGCGCCTACCTCATCCAGCACATCGATGGCCTTATCCGGCAAAAAGCGGTCGCTGATATAGCGGTCACTAAGCCGGACACATTCTTTAATGGCTTCGTCCGAATAGTTGACATTGTGAAATTCCTCGTACTTGGCTTTAATATTTTGCAGGATGTTGACAGCTTCGTCTGCCGAAGGCGGATCGACGATCACCTTTTGGAAGCGGCGATCGAGTGCCCCGTCTTTTTCGATATGCTGGCGATACTCATCGAGGGTAGAGGCTCCGATGCACTGCAACTCTCCGCGTGCCAGAGCAGGTTTGAATATGTTGGAAGCATCCAGGGAGCCGGTAGCTCCTCCTGCACCAACTATCGTGTGAATTTCATCGATAAACAAGATGACATCCCGTGATTTTTCCAGCTCATTCATAATGGCTTTCATACGTTCCTCAAACTGGCCTCTGTATTTGGTGCCAGCCACCAGAGCGGCCAGATCGAGCATAACAATACGCTTATTGAACAAGGTGCGGCTTACCTTGCGCTGCGTGATGCGAAGGGCAAGGCCCTCTACGATGGCAGTTTTACCAACGCCGGGCTCTCCGATGAGTATCGGATTGTTTTTTTTGCGGCGGCTCAAAATCTGCGATACGCGCTCAATTTCATTTTCCCGTCCGATGATGGGATCGAGCTTATCTTCTTCGGCCAGTTTGGTAATATCACGGCCGAAATTGTCCAATACGGGGGTACGCGATTTAGAATTTCCTTTGCGCTGATAGCGGCTGCCTTCCTCCTCTTCTTCATAAGGCTCATCGGCATCGGAGGGTGCCTGCGAGTACAGATCGGGAGGTGAGTAATCCTGCTCCTGGCGGACATACTCCAGCTCTGATCGGTAGATGTCGTAATCGACATCAAATTTCTGGAGGATTTTGGAAGCGAAATTCTCTTCGTTTTTGAGGATCGAAAGCATCAGATGTTCGGGGCTAATCTCTTCGCTTTTGAGCAAGCGGGCTTCGAGGAAGGTAACTTTCAACACCCGCTCGGCATGTTTGTTGAGCGGTAGGTTGCCCAGCAGCTGGGCAGCGCGGGCGGCGTTGCGGCGCTGGACGGATTGCTCGATTGAATGTTTAAGCTCGATGGTATCTACTTCAAGGGAATCCAGCACCTTGATGGCCAGGCTGCTTTCATCGTGCATGATACCCAGCAGCAAATGCTCGGTGCCTATGAAATCATGCCCCAAACGAACAGCTTCATCGCGGCTGCGGGAAATGATTTGTTTTACTTTTGGAGAAAATTTTCTGTTCATGATATGTTTCTTAACCTGAAGCTTATAAATATTTGATCTGGCGGCGTTGGTTTGGTTTAATGCAAAGCTAAGTAAAGTATTGTATGCCGGGAAATTTAAACATTACAATTGTTCTAATGTAAAGTGTGATAATGAAAAAATAATGCCATTAAAAATAAGGATTCTGCTGCTTTTCTGTCTGCTTACCCATCCTCCCCAATTGGTCTTGTATGGCTATTCTTCCGGCATGTTATTACTACAATCAATTTGAAGTCGAAATTGTTTATTCTTGTCCATTAATGAATTGTTAAAATAGCTGGCGCTTTTTCAGCTTGAAATAGTAGCTATTCGCCTTACATTCAATGGATTATACTCAGTACTGGATGGTAATATATACAGAAAAATGCGTAGTTTGTTCAGCTATTACACAGAATTTATGACCTGCTTTCCGGCCTTGTTGCAATAATAAAAAAGATATTGGCAATATTAGGCACAATTCGACTAATCTCTTTGCAATCTTTAAGGCCAAGGATTCGATTATCTGATATTTAATTGATACTTTTGTGTTAATTCTTAGTAGCATGCAATTTGGCTGAAACATGAAATTTACCATAGATAAAAAAGAGCATTATTCCCTCCTTAGCTTACAGGAAGACAAGCTCAATACAATGATTGCCCCGAATTTGAAATCAGAGTTTGTAATTCTTAGAAATGAAGGTGTTGATAATCTGATCCTCGACCTGTCGTCGGTCAGTTTTGTCGATTCCTCCGGCTTATCAGCCATCCTTACTGCCCGGCGGCTATGGGAGGATGAAGGTTCTTTTATCCTCACCGGTATCGACCATGAAAATGTGAAGAAGCTTATCGAAATTTCCCGGCTACATACTGTACTAAAAATCATTCCCACCATTCAGGAATCAATCGATTACATACTTATGGAAGTGCTGGAAAAAGAGCTCAAAGGCAAAGAGCAGCAAGATTAGCGGCAATCCGGCATCACGGGCTTCTCAGCTACCGGTCAGGCCAGCCTCGCAATATCCCGTACCAAAATGCTCCTCCGGTTGAAATAGATCATATCTGACTTGCGTAATTCATTTAAAACGGAAGTAACGGTTTGGCGGCTCGTACCGGTCAAATTGGCAATATCCTGCTGGGTAAGAGAGTGTTTAAGCAACATTTCGTAGCCAATTCGGCGCCCGCGGCTACGTACGCTCTCCTTTATGAAATCAATAATGCGTGTACGGGCATCTTTGAAGATAAGTGCCTCCAAGCGGGTTTCTGCTTTCCGCAGCCGACTACCCAACCATGAGATTACTTTTAAACTGAGACGATAATTGCGCTGCATAAGCCGCTGAAAATCAACTGACTTTAACACATACACCTGTACTTCCTCATTCATCGCCTGCGCGAAATCCTGTCGCACATCTTCTCCTACCAGTGCCAACTCTCCAAACATAGCTGTGGGATGCAATACAGATTTGATTATTTCCCTGCCATCGGAAGAATGCATCCCTATTTTGATAGCTCCCTTTACCAGAAAGTAAATCTGCCGAGATACATCCCCAGGCATGTATAAAAAGCTAAACCTTGATTTGGTTCTTAGCTCCAACATGCCCTCAAGAGTTTCAAACTCCTGATCACTGAGCATTTCAAATAAAGGGAATTGTTTCAGGCAATCCGATTTGATATGCGTATTCATAGCTGTGTCATTTATCATGATTTGAAACAATATTTGATGTTCTCTCCTACCAAAGATGGGTTTTATCTCACTGAAAACACAGTACAAATATTCACAATTGTATGTTGAATTGATTTTCATAATTTATGATAATAAACTGATTATCAGTTTGTTGTGGATTGGAAGGTGTATTGTTTGTCATTAATTATGATGAGTCGCTGGAAGTTGCACCTTTTGAAAAATAAGCCTCTCTATCAAGAGAGGTATTTTATATATCTCATTGATAATGAGGGGGTAACACATTAGTGAAAAAAAAGAGGCCAATGTAATTGCGTCTTATGGGCAATTACATGCCTTCAGCCCTTTACTGCCAGCAAGAATTTTAATATATTTGCAATGGTAAGTTTCGTCTTCTGAATACCCATTGAATTTTACCACTATTTCACACCAGTCCCCCCCTGTTGAGTATTCCCTTTGTCAACTAGTGGCTTCTTCGTGCCAAGTAGCTTGGTAGTATTTCTGCCATGGCTGGAAAATCCAGCAGAAATTCAGCTATTTTGCTTAGAAGTGTGACAATTTTTTAGCCTCCCCGATTGCTGGTTGATAATCATTTTTGTGATAAAACCTGTTGTTTTCAAAGCATCTCAAATTGGAGCTGAAGAAAATAAGATGAAATAAGGAAAAAATAATTTCATAAGCTTCCTGTTTGTCTACCTGGTCGAGTGAATGTTTATCAACTGGTGGTGACGCGATTATATATAGATAAGATTATGCATGTGTCTGATTATCAATGATTTACAAATGGAATTAACATTTTTGAATGATTAAATTCAAAAGAATGTGGCTCAATTGTTGTCGCAATTTATAAATTGTATTTTTACGTATAAAAATTTAACCAAAACAACTAATAGCAAGCATGATTTGTGACATGGAATTTTCCATGTAATTAAATCGCGATTTGTTTATTCCTAATAAACTACTATGAGACGAATCTTACAAAATTTACACGCTTTCGCTCTTGCCCTGAAACTTTCTTTTGGCGTCCGCCGGGCGTCCTGGCCTGGCATCTTACAGATAGCAGCGACGCTATTTCTAATACCTTATTATGGACTTGCTTATGCTAACAGCCTGATGGATTGTAGCATTGTCATTGATCAGATCATCCGGCAGGAAGCAAGTTGTGGGAATGCAGACGGTGCAATACGACTGGAAATGGCGGGCAACAATCAGGATTATACCTATACCTGGTCACCCAATCTCGGCAATGGAAGTGCGAATGAAAAAACAGATCTTCCGGCTCGTACCTATCAGCTCACCATTACGGATGCCAATGATCCGAGCTGTTCGATTAGTCGGGCCATTACCCTGGGCAATAGCGACGGCCCAGCCTTCAACCTACTCACCACCCGGTCTATTTGCGGCGAATCCAACGGTACGGCTCAGTTTATTCCTAATTCTTTGCTATATCAATGGAACGATGGGCAAACAGCCGCTTTGCGGGCTGATTTGGCTCCGGGGCGTTACCAGGTAACAATAAGTGAACAAGGCGCACACTGTTTTGATGTGACCGAGGTATTAATTAAGGAAGAGTCAGCTCTCGAGATTGCTGTAAATATCGATACCGAGGCTAGCTGCGGCCAAGCCAATGGCGTGGCCACAGTCAGCGTAAGCGGTGGATCGGGTATCTATTCTTATAGCTGGGGATCAGGCCCTACTATGGGCAATCTGGCTGCCGGTGTGCACAGCCTCACCGTAATTGACGATATCACTAAATGTGAAAAAGCGATTAGCTTTGGTATGACCGAATCGGTTGTATCAGCCACCATCAACCTGAATGGCAATCCGCAAGTCTCCTGCCGCGGCTCTTCTGATGCCACTGCAGATTTTGACATTAGCTTCGATCCGGGTTTTGTTACACCTTCAAATACTGAAATTCGGGATGCAGATGACCAGGTGGTGGCCAATGGAAGTTTGGGAATAGGCTGGTACTGCATCCTGGTATTTGACGGAAACAATTGTCTGGCTGGCCAAAGTTGCTTTGAGATCATTCCTCCCGACCCTATAGAAGTTGTATTGGGAATCACAGCTGCTGATTGTACTACAGGCGGTGCCATAAACGTATCTGCCAAAGGCGGCCACGGAGGCATCCGGTATGATTGGGCCGACCTGCCTGGCTCAGTCAATATTAACAACCGAGCCAATTTGCTCCCCGGCACTTACCAGCTTACGATCTCCGACAGGGGAGGCTGTGAAGTGGGTTTGGATGATCTGGAAGTAGGCGATGACTGTGCTCCTGTTTGCGAAGCGGAGGGAGGAACCATTAGTACCAATGGCCCCACCACCGTATGTGTAGATGATGGACTGGCCGATTTAGTTGACTTTAATGTTTCCGGCAATGCTGGCCCTGGATTCACCTATCTAATTATTGATCCGGCGGGCATAATATTGAGCATTGATGATACACCGCCATTCGACTTTGAAGGCACGGGCGGCGGCGATGTCGAGGTATATGGCGTGGCCTATGACAATACATTGACCGGCCTGGGTACAGGTAACAATAGTAATGATCTGGGCGGCTGTTTTGATTTGAGCAATTCGATAAACATTGAAAAATTGGCAGGTCAGGATTGCCCCAACAATTGCACTCCGCCTGTGATTTCTGATATTATTCGGAATAGCGCGAGCTGCGGATTGCCCAATGGGTCTATTTTATTGGATATGGCGGATGATCCTGACCTATACACATATACCTGGCAGCCCGATGTCAGCAATTCCGAATTGGCGGATAATATTCCGGGCGGCAATTATAGCGTCACGGTTACAGATCCCAGCCAGCCGAATTGCTTCACCGAGGCATTCATTCAGCTTAGCGATACGCCGGGCCCACAGCCCAGCTGGACCACCAGCTCTGCCACTTGCGGAGCCAATAACGGAAGCATCAGCTTGAGTCCTGCTGATTATACCTACGAGTGGTCGGATGGTTTTGTAGGTGCCGACAGGAGCAATCTGCCGGCGGACTCTTATACCATCGATGTGACCGATGACAATACCAACTGCACCATTCAAATCACTGTAGTACTGGATCAGGATAATCCCCTTGTGCTGGATGTGAATATAGATGCCCCGCCTACTTGCAACGGCAATGATGGTACGGCCACTATTTTGGTAAGTGGAGGGAGTGGAGATTATAGTTTCAGCTGGGGCAACAGTGCTACGCAGGGCAATCTTTCTGCCGGATCCTACACGGTTACAGTGACCGATATAGTAACCGATTGTGAAAAAGAAATCACCTTTAGCCTTACTGCGAATGTAGGGGGTGTAGCGGTAAATTACGATCCAATCGTCGAAATTAGCTGCTTTGGAGCCAATGACGGCGAGCTGGATTTCAGCCTTCAGCCCGAGCCCGATTTCGAGGGCCCGGCCATTACCGAGATCGTGGATGCACAGGGTACTATTTTCAACAATGGCCAACTTTCGCCTGGCAATTACTGCCTGCGCGTGCGCGATGCCAATGGTTGCCTGGCTGAAGAAGTATGCTTTGAAGTAATCGAACCTGCTGTTATACAATCAAGTGCCAGCATCATCCATAAGGATTGCAATATCCTGGGAGCCATTGATCTGAGCGTTTCCGGCGGTAGTGGCAATTTCAGCTTTGACTGGGCCGATCTGCCTGGCTCCAACGATCCTGAAGACCGCAGCAACCTGGCGCCTGCTACTTATAGCGTGACCATTACGGATGGTAGTGGTTGTACAAAGGTGGAAGACAATCTGGTAGTTGATGACCTTTGTGGGCAGAGCTGTAGTGAGCCGGTAGTGGCACACATTACTGCGGTAGCCACCAGCTGCGGTAATACCAGCGGATCGATCAATATCGAAATGGTGGGAAGCAATACCAACTTTGTTTACAACTGGTCACCGTCGGTGAGCACCAGCAACCTCGCCAATAATCTGGCCGCCGGATTATACCAGATAACCATATCCGATATCAATGATCTTAGCTGTTCAATTACTGAAACAATTATTGTAAACAATACTGACGGGCCAATGGCGGAGATACTTTCCACCACGCCCACCACCTGTCAGCAGGCCAACGGCACGGCAGTCCTTTCACCAGGAGTTTATTCCTACACCTGGTGCAACGGCAGCATCGGTGCCAATGTCGGCGGCCTTCCTTCCGGCAGTTGCTTTGTCACGGTTACCGATCCCGCTACCAATTGTACCAATGTGGTAGAAGTAGTGATTGGCGAAACCAGCCCGGTAATGGTGACGGTTGATATAGCTCAACAGCCCAGCTGCCAGCAATTCGATGGCGAGGTCAATATTATTGTAAATGGGGGTAGTGCCAGCTACAGTTATCTATGGAGCGATAATGGAAGTACCGCTGCGAGCCGCAATAATTTGCCCGCTGGCAATTACACGGTTACAGTGACTGACGATGGTGCGATCGGCTGTGTGGAGGTAATCAGTTTTGTGTTGACGGATGATGTAGTGCAAGCCCAGGTCAGCATACTTTCCAGCCCAATAGCAACGAGTTGTGTAGGGGTCAATGATGGCCAGGTACAATTTGGCATCACACCCGATCCGGGCTTCATCCTGCCAGCTTCATCAGAGATCGTGAACAGCCAGGGGCAGATTCAGACGAATGGTCAGCTTGCTCCCGGTAGCTATTGCATCCTTATCAGAGACGGCAGTGGTTGTGTGGCAGGGTCGGACTGTTTTGAGGTAGAAGAAGCTGAACGGATCGACCTTAGCATTGGCGTAAGCCCGCGCGACTGCAATGTAGGAGGCGCTATAGAGGTAGCTGTGAGCGGAGGTACAGGCAACTACACCTTTGACTGGCTGGATTTGGTAGGAAGCAATGATCCACAGAACAGGAGCAATCTGTTGCCGGGCGTCTATGCACTATTGGTAACAGATGACAATGGCTGTACCAGCACTTCCGGGAATATTCTTGTAGCCAATGTATGTGTGCCTTGCCCTGTGAATACAGATGCCATCCTTTCAGTAGTCATCAACGATAACAGCACCTACTGCGCGGAGCTGGAAAGCTGTTTCGATGCCAATGGCACCACCTTCAGCCTGCTGGACGGTACAACCGCTGGCAGCAGTTTGTACGGAAGCTTTACACTCGACAATGAAGGCTGCCTGACCTACAATGCTAATGCTACGCCGGGTATTCGCATAGATACGGTATGCATAGTTGCTACCTACAATGGTTTGAATGATACCACTTGCCTATTCGTAAATATCTATGACAGCCCCTTTTATAGCCTCGCTACAGATACACTTTATATCAGTACTTTTGAAAACCAGCAGGTGGATACCTGCCTGCCAACGATTGCCCTGCCCAATCCGTTTTCAGTTACCAATCCCTGGTTTGATCCTTTGCAGGGCACGGGCACCCTAAGCTTCGATCCGCAGGACAACTGCTTTAGCTTTCTACCTGATCCGGGGCAGATTGGCCAGTATATTGATACGATGGGCCTGGTGTTGTGTGATATTAACAATGTGTGCGATTCCTTTGTGATTATCGTCTCCGTCCTACCGGCCAATTGCGATGGCATTATTGTGCCTGAGATAATAAGCGGTACTACGGAAGACTGTGTCAATGGCCTGGATGTTTGCCTGGATATTGAGCTGATTGATATTATCAACTACAGCCTTCAGTTGGATGGCCTGCCTTATGGAGCTGGCTTTGCTGGTTGCGATTTTGATACTTCCCTTCGCTATGAATTGCAAGTATTGCTGGATGCAGCCCCAGTCGGCCCGTATGAATTGCTCTCCTGGTCGGTGAACGGCACACCCTTCAATCTAGCGACCTTCCAAAACCTGGCAGAACTGGTCATTTTCATGAATGTCAATGATCCTGCCGGCAGCTGGCAATTGGTTGGGGCGACCATTACGGGTGGCAATACATCCAATACCTATGGCGCTTTGATGATCCGCCAGCAGATTTCAATGATTGAGGTAAACATTGAGTTAAGCTCTCTGGAAGTACCCAAAGGCACCCAAATAATGGTAGATACCGGTTCTCACCAGCTCGTCATCACCGATCTTAGCAATGGTTGTATGGACACCTTGCTGATAGAAGCGCTTTGTCAGGATTGCCCGGAGCTGTATAGCGGCCCCGATTCACTGATACTGGCGGATTGCAATGGCACAGCGCCCCTTTGCATTGAACTGGCAGCGATTGATCTTCCCGACTATACCATTACGGATAATGGGGTGCTATATATTGGTCAATATGATCCTTGTGCCTTTGAGGATCTTAATCTATACGCTTACGGAGCCTTCGTACAGCCCGATAGTTACAGTGCAGATAGTTGGATTGTAAATGGAAGTCCAGTCAATTTGGGGCCTTTTACTACACCTCAGGAGTTGGTAGATGCGATGAATGCCTTCGATCCTGGTGGCAACTGGCAGATCAGCGGCTTGTTCATCGTGGGCGGGCAGGCAGGCAACAGCTATGGCAACTTAGTGGTCACGCTAAATGGCCAAACCCTGGCCGATATTACGCCGCTTACACAATCCACTCCTACTTCACTGGCTCTGCTTCTGGAAGAAGGAACCCATGAAGTGGTGATCACCAATATGCGTAGTAGCTGTACGGATACGATCAACGTAGAAGTAATATGCAGTGGTGAATTTGCTGCCGACACCTTGCTTGTAATAAAAGAGGGGCATACGGATACGCTCTGCGTCGATGTCAGTACCTTGCCTGCAGCCCTGGACACGATTTATAATGATTGTCCCGCGCTGTCTGGGATAAATGCGGAAGTTGAGCTGATTGATAGTACTAATTGTATTGCAGTTACAGGATTGGAAATAGGACAAGATTCGGCTTGTATAGTCTATTGTGGTGGTGGGCAGTGTGATACTTTGTTGATTGCGATTGAAGTAGTGCCGCTCGAAACGGATACCGTTAATTTGACGATCGAAGTGGATGAGAACGGCCAATATTGCCTCGATACCACTGAATTAGCAGGTACTGTTGATACCCTCTTTACCATTTGCCCCGGTGCGTTTGGCAGCTTTGCCAGCTTTTCGGCAGCTGCAGATTCTTTTTGTATCGACTATTTGGGGCTCAGTGAGGGTACAGATACTTCCTGCTGGGTAATCTGCGATGAAGGTGGCTTTTGTGACACCACTATTGTGATTGCCAATGTGGTGGAAAGTACGATTAAACCACCCGTGGCAGTGGATGATGAGGCGAACACTTTCCTCAATCAACCCGTAGTCATTGATGTACTGGCCAATGATACGCTGAATGGCACTATCATCGATCTGTTTGTCATCATGCTGCCGCTGCACGGACAAACGGAAATCAATCCCGATTTTACCATTACCTACTTGCCCAACCCCAATGTTTGTAATGTAGTGGACACCTTTGCCTATATTCTGGAGACGGTTGGTGGGCAGGATACCGCGATTGTGACAGTAGAAGTGTTGTGTGATGAGCTACGCATTTTCAGTGGCTTTTCGCCCAATGAAGATGGCGTCAACGATACTTATGTGATCCTCGGCATTGAGAATTTTCCTGATAATGAGGTGCATATTTTCAACCGCTGGGGCAATGAAGTTTTCAGTCGCAGAGGTTACACCAATACGGATGCCTGGGACGGCAACTGGAATGGCGAGAACCTGCCGGATGGCACCTATTTTTATGTGATAAAAGACGGTAATGGCAATACATATAGCGGATATGTGCAGCTACACCGATGAAATAAATTATTGTTTGAATGGCTTGCAAGAGAAGTCTTTTTTAGGCGGAGATCAAGGGTTAGGGGGGTCTGGCTCTTTTTCTTCCGCCTTTAAAAGGCGCTTTGCCAATGTGTGAGATGACCATTGGCCGCCCATGCCCTCGTGGCATGGGCTTTTTTCTTCAAAAGCTTGCTGCGGCTTGTTTTGTGACATTGATCTGGAAAGGCATGGTTTTTGACTTTCCAAGCCTATCAACCCTCCGTTCTGTTTTTCTGACAGTATATTTATTGTTATTGTGCAATCTTTATTTTTGTGCATTTAAAGATATTTATGAGAAAACTACTACTACTTCTCTTCGTATTTGGTGCGATGTGGCAAATTGGCCAGGCTCAGCAAGATCCAATGTTCACAAAGTATATGTTCAATAGCCTGGCCTTCAATCCGGGCTTTGCGGGTAGCCCCGGCTATATGTCGGCCCGACTGATTTACCGCAATCAATGGTGGTCATTGGAAGGAGCCCCCACCACTCAGTCATTTACCATTCATACGCCATTCAAAGAACGGGTAGGTTTGGGTTTGACGGTGATGAACGACAAGATCGGGCCCAGCAATTCCTCTTCCGCCTTTGCTACCTATGCCTACCACTTACCTTTTGGCAATGGAAAAGTGTCTATCGGGGTGCAGGCAGGGATGATGAACTGGCGGGCAGATTGGAATAAGCTGAAATTCAAAGATCCACAATCTACGGATACTTCGTATGATGATGACAATCCCAATTTGTGGCTGCCCAATTTTGGAGCCGGCCTTTTTTACTATTCTCAAAAATATTACATTGGGCTGTCTATTCCCCGCCTTTTGGAAAACGATATCAACCGCAATGTGCAGGATGGCATCACTCAATGGGCACAGCTTTATCGGCATATTTTTCTGACAGCAGGAGCGGCATTCCCGATCAATGGCAATGCTCTCGTTTTCAAACCTTCTGTGCTGGTGAAGAGCGTGGGCTTGTTTAGCAGCTTTACCAACAATCCCAATTCGCCCAATAATATTGGAGCGCCTACCGAATTTGAAGTTGATCTTTCTTTGCTGTTTTACGATGCTTTTTGGGTGGGCACCTCATTCCGTTCTGCTTTTGAAGCCAAGCAATTTGGTGGCGACAGCTCCTTCGATTCTGTCGATTTTTGGATCGCCTACTACCTGCAGCGCGGCTTGCGGGTAGGCGCTGCCTATGACTACACCTTGACAGAGTTGCAAAACTATGCGCATGGTTCTTTTGAAATTATGCTTGGTTACGATATGAATTTCAGAGTCAAAAGGATCAATACGCCCAGGTATTTCTAGAAAAACCCGGCAGTTTCCAATCGATCTAAGCATAAACGGTTTAGCGGTTCTACTCCCAAAGCTGGCATTATTTTTTAATGTCAAACTAGGAAGGAGGAATACACTTTCTTTCCTCTTTTGCACAAACCATTCTATACGCGATGGTGAATTTATTGGTGATTTACTTAGGAAATTCAGCAAGCGTACATACATAACCACCCGGCTAAGCAAGAGGTGCAGTGCTTGTTGAAAGCGCCTTTTTTGCAATTCATTCGTGGACTGAGTAACAAAATTACCCCTATGAGAAAATGGTTTCTATCATTCCTGCTATTGTTCCTATCCGTTCCAAGTTTTATCCAAGCACAATGCTTGCTTAAACCCAGCACGCTCAACCAACGATTGGCAGAGAGCGAAGTAATTGTAGAAGGCGAGGTAATCGGCCAGCACAGCTTCTGGGATGGCGAGCACCGCCTCATTTATACGGCCCACAGCATTCGAGTGTACAAAGTATTCAAGGGCCAGCTCAACACTCCTGCCATTGAAATCGTCACGCCGGGTGGAATTGTAGGCAATGAAGGACTGGAAGTGAACCCAGCTCTAAGGCTTTCGCTCCAAAGTACAGGTGTGTTTATGTTGCGTGTTCATCCGGCCCAGGGCAGGCTGGGCAGAGGCCAAAGTACCCTCTACCAGCCCATAGCTGCACAGGCATCCATGATAGCTTATGAACCTGATTTTGAAAAAGCAGCAGGTCTCTATGAAAAATATGAGCAGCTCGAAGCACTTTACGAAGATTTGACCAACAGGCTCGGTCGCAAGCCAGTGATGGTACAGGAGTTGCCGGAAAAATCCCAAAGACAGATGGCCCCCTCTATTACATCCTTGTCAACCTACAATTCCAGTGCCGGGCATGGCGAACTGTTGGCAATATCCGGAACGGGCTTTGGCGGCTCGCCTGGTGTTGTATTTTTTGATAGCCCTGATGATGGCCCCGGAGGTAGTTATATTGCTACCCCTTCTGATGAAATACTCAGTTGGAGCAACACCTTAATCACTGTTGAGATACCCGGAGGGGCGGGCACAGGAGGGGTAATCGTGCAGGATGCCGGAGGCAGCAATAGCGGGCTAAGCTCTACCTTGACCATCAATTTCAATATTTCCAATCACAGTTCAGGCGATTCGATCATGTTGGTAGATGACGGGGCGGACGGCGATGGTGGTTACACCTTTTACTTTAGTACGGAGACCGCCAATAGTGGAGTGAGTTTTACTACGGAAGCGAGTGGAGCGGCATTGGCAGCCTTTGAGCGGGCCGTTGATTCCTGGCAGATAGGTACTGATTTTAGCATTTATACCGGCTCTGGTTGTGTTACAAGCCTCCAGGCGCCAGGGTTAGACGGTACCAATATTGTTGCTTTTGACAATGATACCTGGGACCTGGATGTGGAGGCTTCCAGCTCTACATTGGGCGTATGTTACAATTATTTCAGCCGGTGTGGTTCGTCGGAATGGGAATATACCGACAAAGATCTCATTTTCCGGCGGGATGGCAATCCCAACGGGAGCGGTGGATCAGTGAACTGGGAATGGGGTACCGCACTGCCGGGAGCCGGAGAGTCGGATTTCGAATCGGTTTCATTGCACGAGCTGGGGCACGTGCATGGCTTGGGCCATATCAACAGTAGCGGTGCGGTGATGCACTACTCTATCACTACCGGCAGCTCGAACCGCACACTGAGTGCTGCCAATGAAATTGCCGGAGGTACTGAAATTAGCGACAACAGTGTGTTTTACAATCCTCCTTTGATACTTTGCGGAGGGGAGTGGAACAGTGCAAGAGATTATCTCGACAATGGCGGGGGTGTTTGTACCGCCTTGCCGGTGGAGTTGATACAGTTCAATGCACATCAATATCAACAACATGTTTTGCTGACTTGGAAAACCGCCAGCGAATGGAACAACAGGCTGTTTGTAATTGAGCGGTCGGCTGATGGAAGGCGCTTCGAAGAGCTGGGCAAATTGGATGGCGCAGAAAATACCGAATCGGAAACGAGCTATCAACTAACGGACGATTCCCCTTTGCCGGGCACCAATTATTACCGCTTAAAGCAATTTGACTGGGATGGTCATGAGGAAATACTGGGTGTAAAAAGTGTAGAATTCAGGACAAAAACCAACTTTCATCTTTTCCCCAACCCTATCAGCGGTGATCAGTTGCAACTGCTGGCTGAGCTGAATCATCCTTCCGATTTGCAAATTAAGGTGTTGGATATTACTGGCAGGGAATTATATTGCCAAACCATGGCCTCTGAAAAAGGCAATCATATGTTTTGGCTCGACTTGCCCGACCTATCAGCAGGAATTTACTTTTGCCAGATACTTTCCGACAATCATTTGTATCCTATACGCTTTGTAAAGGAATGATTTTAAGAACGGACTATTCTCACTTGTTTAGCTAATGAGCAAGCGACCCAAAGCAGGATCAGCGGCCAGCAGCTGCAGATCCTGCTTTTCTATTTTCATCAATTGCTGCACCACCACCAAACGCCAGTCATTAGGCAGCCAGGGAATCTGAAGAAAAGTCACCAAATTAGTTTTTTGCTCTTTAGTGAGGGGTTCGCCCAGTTGCCGGATGTGTGCTACGAGCCGCTCTCCGAAGAGTGACAGCATATCCATCCGAACCAGCTCTCCCTGAACCCATTTTTGAAGAGGAAGGACAACCCGGGCATCCAAATTTTCACTCTTCAACACATCAGCGGGGGAGGGGAGCTGCCCCATTTCCTGGCTTACGAAGTGCAAAAAAGCTGCACTCGTCTCACTATCCAGACTGGCCTCCGCCAACAATTTTACCAGGCTCAACTCAGCTTTCAAGTCTTCCAGGGGTTGAATACTTTCAAGAAACTGTGTCATCCTGCGCGGACTTACCTTTGCCGATCCCATCACTTCCGGATAGCATTGGATAAATTCCAGCCCGCGCTCATCAAGCTGCTGACTTTCTGCCCAGGCAAACCACTCCGGCAAATTGAACTGCATGCTGACGTGCCGCAAACGCCCCAGCATGGCTTCGTCCATTGGCGTGACGGAGTAATCGCCCGTATCGGGATTGGCAGTGAGGAGGATGTGCCAATCGGGAGGTAATTGCCAGGAGATGAGGCGGTGGTTTTGGAAAAGCTGCATCAGGCCACGCAGAATGCGCTCTTCAGCGCGGTTGACATCGTCGATCAACAATATGCCTGGCCCTGCCTGGCGCGGTGCCCAGTCCGGTGGAGCGAACAGCATCCGGCCTTCGCATAGCTGGGGCATACCCAGTAAATCGCCCATTTCTTCAAACTGTGCCGGCGCAACATAAGCCAACTGATAATTGTTCTGTTTGGCAAAGGCTTCTACCAGCTCCGTCTTTCCGATGCCTGCAGGCCCCCAAATGCAAAGCGGTGTTTTTCGTCGCCCCTTTACCTCGGCAATTTTGTTGAGCCGGATGTTATGTTCGATGAGTGAACGCACTTCACTGACTTTGGCCGGGCTGCCGTGTTGAATGTACTGATGAGTCATTTGTAAACGTACGATTTGCTCAAAGAAACAGATTTTTACGAACTTTAGCTCACCTTCCTACTATGAAATATCGTAAGATCATACATATTGATATGGATGCCTTCTATGCTTCGGTGGAACAGCGGGATCACCCTGAGCTGCGGGGCCGGCCGGTGGCGGTGGGCGGTTCGAAGCGGCGTGGAGTGGTGGCCTCGGCCAGCTATGAGGCGCGCAAGTATGGTGTGTGCTCTGCTATGCCCAGCATTACAGCAGCGCGGCTGTGTCCGCAGTTGGTATTTACAAAATCGCGTTTTGAGGTATATCGGGAAGTTTCGCAGCAGATACGTTCTATTTTTTTAGAATACACTGATTTGGTAGAACCCTTGTCATTGGATGAAGCGTATTTGGACGTCACAGAACCCAGAAAGGGCCCTCTTTCCGCCACCTTGATAGCCCGCGAAATTCGTCGCCGTATTTTTGAAGAAACCCAATTGACGGCCTCTGCGGGCGTATCTTTCAATAAATTTTTGGCCAAAACAGCATCAGATATCAATAAGCCCGACGGCCTCAAGGTGATCGAACCAGAACAAGCCATTGCCTTTCTGGAAGCCTTGCCCATCGAAAAATTTCACGGGATTGGTAAGGTGACTGCCAAAAAAATGAAGCGGATGGGCATCTACAAAGGAGCCGATTTGAAGCAGCTGAGCGAGATCGAGATAGTACAACGTTTTGGAAAAACCGGGCGCCATTACTACCGGATCGTGCGGGCTAATGACAGCAGGCGGGTCAATCCTAACCGTATCCGCAAATCGATTGGGGCGGAGCGTACTTTTTTTGAGGACATCACGAAGCTGGCAGAGCTGGAAGCCAGGATTGAAGCCATCGCAGAGATCGTTTTCAGGTACATGGAAAAAACGGACAACTATGGCCGTACCCTTACATTAAAGATAAAACTAGCTGATTTTCATATACTTACACGTAGCAAAACTTTTGGAAGTGAAATTAAAAGCCTCGGTCAGCTAATCACCACAGCCAAACAGCTACTGCATCAAAACCACCAAAGCCATTGGCAGGTTCGATTGCTGGGCCTGGCTATGTCCAACCTGATGAGAGATGACCGCTTGGGTGGTGTACAGCTGGAACTGGCTTTTGGGGAATAGCCATGAACTTTTGGTTGAATGCCTATGTTGAGATTTGAAAACAGGGAGTTGAAAATTATTAAAACCGGCACTTGATTATTTTGAAATAGATCGTATCTTTGTCGCGCTTTGAAAAAAGCATATAGGTTGACTCGGTAGCTCAGTTGGTAGAGCATTTGACTTTTAATCAAAGGGTCCCGGGTTCGAGCCCCGGCCGGGTTACCACCGAAGCTCAGTATCTTGATAGGTGCTGAGTTTTTTTTTGTGGGAAAAACGATCTTTGAATAGGGGCGAGAAGTGCCTGAGCGAAGCGAAATCATCCCGTTGGGGAAAACCAAGGCAAGCGCAGCGAGCGGGATGCTTTTCCGAAACGGGAAGCCCCGGCCGGGTTACCAAGAAGACTCATCTAGTGCAAGCTGGATGGGTTTTTTTGTTCGAGAGGCTTGGGAGTATGCTGAGTGTGATGAAGGTTTTATCAGCGGAGGGAAAGAAAGAACATTTTGGACAAATGTTGTTATCAATTTTTAGTAAGTTTGCATAACAGCCAGTTTTCATGTTTACCCTTTAACCACAATGCAATGAACCGATCCATTCTAAATCTGATTCGTTTGCTTAGCTGCTTTTTATTCTTTCTGACAACTACCCTTTATAGTCAGGATGAAAAGCTGATAAGCCCTAAAAAACTAATGAAAGATTTTGAGCAATTCGAAGAATTGATCGAAGCACATCCGGATCCCTATACTCATATTTCGGAAAAAGAGTTTAAAGCCAGATTGGAAGCTGCAAAAGCCAGCCTTGACCAGCCTCATACCCTGCTGGAGTTTTACCGCAAGCTGGCTTCCACTTTGGCGCTTATTAAAGATGGGCACAGTAGTGTGTATTTACCCAGGTTTTGGATGCAGGGACAGAGAAAAGATCGCGGTGCTTTACCTTTTGAGGTGCATTTGACCAATAGTGATGAGCTTTATGTGGTCAAAAGTTATCGCAAAAGCGGCATTCCGAAGGGGGCAAAAATTATAGCAATAAATGGCATCAGTGTGGATAGTTTTATAAGAAAAATTGATCCCTACATTTCGTATGAACGGAAAAATTTCAGAAATACGATTATTGATAACAGATTTGAAGAATGCCTCTATCTGGCTTTTGGTATATCGGAGCGGACTACGATGGATTATTTCACTTCCGATACATTTAGCACAGAGCTGCAATTGATACCTTACAGAGAGTGGAAAAGTTTTCAGAAAAATATTCAGGAAGAGCGGGAAATCAAGATTGCAAACGGAGAGCCTTATGCTTATAAAAAACTGAACAAGGGAGTAGGCATGCTGAATATTTACGCATTTACCGCATTCGACTTTGATGCCTACCGGATATTTTTGTTAAAGACATTTAAAAAAATTAAGCAGGACGGTATCCACTCTCTGATTATTGATGTTAGGGGGAATTTTGGGGGTAACCCTAAAGTAGCTTCCCGCTTGTTTCACTACATCTCCGAAGGTCATTTTAAAACCATGGGCCGATCCAGCATGAAAGTTAGTTCTGCCTACCGAACCTATTGGTTTGACCGCTACCCTGCTTTGCGGGTACATCAACCTACTATTCCAAAACACAGACACTTTGTGGATATCAAAGCCATTATTGATAATCCAATTGGGAGTTATACCCATGAGGATAAACTGTATAATGAAAAGCCGCAAACGGAAGAGTTTGAATTTACAGGAGATTGTTATCTGATGATCAACAGAGATTCTTATTCGGCAGCATCGAGTTTTGCATCCACCTTCCAGTGCTATCAAATGGGGACGCTTATCGGTGAAGAAACCGGCGGCACAAAAATATTCCGGGCCAATGCCTTCGGTAAAGAATTGTCCAAATCAGATTTACGTGTATATGTATCTACAACAATACGTTTCACTGCCTGCTACAACCAGGAATTGGAAGGTGTCAAGCCTACCGTTGAGTTTAGCCCATCCATTTTGGATATTTGCTCTGGTACCGATACCCAACTGCTCTACACGCAAAGGCTAATAAAAAAGATACGCAAAAAGAAAGCACAGGCCCGTTAAACTCAATCCACTCCCCAACCTCCGGGCTAATCGGCTGGCTTTGCGTCGGGGTTCACCGCCAGGGCCTGCTCAAATACAGCGAGCTGTTCGTTGAACGCCGCAAGCAGATCAGCATGCACAATGCCTTTATCCGCATCAAAATTTTGGCTAAACGAGGGGAGTGAAAAACTTGCAATAGTATTTTTGTTCATAAAACCGAACTTATTCACCGCTATGTCGAGTACCGTTTTGCCGCCCCGCCCGCCTGGCGAAGTGGCCAGCAGCAACATCGGCTTGTTGGCCCACACATCCCCGTCAATACGGGAAACCCAATCCATTATGTTTTTGAAAGCAGCAGCATAGGCGCCGTTGTGCTCGGCAAAGGAAATGACGGTGCCGTCCGAATTTGCCAGCTCTACCTTGAATTCTTTTGCCAATACAGGAATGCCCTGCTCCCGCTCCTTGTCCACACTAAAAATGGGCATTTCATAATCATTCAAATCCAGTAAAGTTACTTCAGCCTCCACAATTTGACGGGCAGCCCACTTGGCAAACTGCTTGTTGATGGATTGTCGGCTGCTACTGGCCCCGAAGGCTACAATTTTTTTTGACATGAAATCAGGTGTTATGCTTTTTGAATAAGTCCTTCAGCAATTCCAACTCCTGATGTTCCAAATTGTTCATTTTAGTAATGCTTTTCTGTTTTTTTCACAACTGCTATATTTGTACAACCATTTCGACCAAAATGCCAGCCACGTCCTCTCCCATACTTACAGTCCCTCGCCATCGGGAGGTCTTTAATCTGTTCCGGTTTGTCCAAAATCCTATCCCCATACTCAATGGTTATTTAGAGCAGTACGGACCAACCTATCGGTTCCATATGGGCTTGGTGAAAGAAGGTATCGTCACTACCAACCCTGCCTTTATCCGGCATATTCTTCAAAAAAACAATCGCAATTACCCAAAATCCGACATCCAGAAAGGCAAGCTCGGCTACTTTGTAGGCCAGGGGTTGCTGACCTCCGACGGGGCCTACTGGCTGCAACAGCGTCGCCTTATCCAGCCGGGCTTTCACCGGGAAAAGCTTAGGGCACTCACCGCAATCATGCAGACAGTGATCGATGAATTTATGGAAGACTTCGATCGGTTGGAAGCCAAAGGAAGGAACTTTGATATGTATGAAAAAATGATGCAGCTGGCTTTTCGGGTGGTGGCGAGGTCCCTGTTTAGCACCAGCGTTACAGAGGAGGAATTGGCAGTTTTGAGTAAAAATGTAACAGAAATACAGGCCTTCCTGATTCGGTGGATTCGCCAACCTTTCCTCGCTCCCTGGTTTCAGCTGAGTGGCCAAAAGCAGAAGGCCCGCCGGTTGGCCGACGAGTCCGATGTGCTCATCCTGAAGTTCATCGCCGATCGGCGGAACAATGATGAGCAATACAACGACCTGCTCGATATGCTGCTGGCTGCCCGATATGAAGATACCGGCGAAGGGATGACGGACAAGCAGTTGCTGGATGAAAGCCTGATCCTCTTTGTGGCCGGGCATGAGACCACGGCGAATGCGTTGGCCTGGACCTGGTATTTGCTGGCCCGGCATCCGTGGGCAACTGAGCGGATCCGGGCAGAGCTTGCTGCACTTGGCGGAAAGCCACCGGATTTTGAGGACCTCCCCCGGCTTGCATACATGAAGCAGGTGATAGAGGAGTCGATGCGTCTGTTTCCCCCTGCCTGGATTACCGACCGCATAGCTGCCGAGGAGGATGCGTTTGAAGGTATCTCTATTGCCAAAGGTACCCTAATGGTTCCCTACATTTATGGTGTTCATCATCAGGCACTACTTTGGCCCAATCCTGAGCAATTCGATCCGGAACGTTTCGCTCCCGGGTGCCGCGAAAAGCTGCCTCCCTTTGCTTATATGCCCTTTGGGGGAGGGCCCAGACTGTGCATCGGCAACAACTTTGCAATAATGGAAATGCAATTGGTATTGGCCACTATGCTCCGTCGGTATGATGTGCAACTAGTTGATAATCAGGAGGTTGAGTTGCTGCCGCTGGTGACGTTGAGGCCAAAGTATGGTATTCGGATGCAACTGAAGAAGAGGTAGGAGAAATATTTTTTGTACCTTATCAATAGATGAGCTGACTTATTAAATCAATTTTAATTATGAAGGAAGGCGCCGACTTCAAACAATTCCAAAACCGATTGCTGCAGGATTTCAAGCCGAGCGAAGAACATGCTCTGGTCCAACAGCCGGACCGTTTTTGTTATATCGGCCCCTTTCAGCAAGGTGTGGCAGTGGCTATGCTCAAGAAAGAAGAAACCGCAGAGAAAGGTGGCAGCTATGGGTTTATCGATGAGCGGGGCAACACTCTCATTGACTTTCAATATCAAGGCGCCAAAGATTTCAGTGGAGGGCTGGCTGTAGTTGCTCAGTTTGTGGCTGTGCCTGCTACGGAAGAGCCTCCAAAGAATCGAGGCTGGCTGGAGGATTTTATGAGCAGCTTCCTCAAGCAAGAGCAGCAAGGCCGTGCACAGCACCTGCAGTTTGGGTTCATCAACAAAGTGGGCAAACTAGCCATCCCGATGATGTACGATGATGCTTTCTCCTTTTCTGAAGGCTTGGCGCTTGTAAAAAAGGAGGGCCGGTTCAGCTTGATTGATAAGGAAAATAAGCTGCGGCACTCCTTGCATTGTGACTGGGTGCCCCCACCGCATAAGGTGCAGGATGGCCAATTGCTAATCAGCAAGGATGGAAGGGAAGAGAAGGTTTGGGTTGGAAAAAGTGATAAAACGGAGGAGGGCTAAGCCTGTTTGAAGTTTGAGAATTTGCACATCAAAAACCCTTTTGGCGGCAATTTTGCTATTGAATATATGATGGTTTTTTAAAATCTGTAAAAACAGGCCAGACTGTATTATTCCTTTTCATCAAATTCAAAGTGATTAATAAATTGTACTTTCATGAACACACAGAAGCCACCGAATAAACCTATTGAAAGCATATTGTTTTTGTTGGTTTTGCTGGCGATTTCCAGCTGCACCTCCGAACCCGCCAGTCCTTCAACAGCTGACAGCACTCCTCCGGCCAAACTGTTCCGGGCCAAATCTTCCGATCATACCGGGATCGATTTTATCAACAAGATAGTGGAGAATGATACCATCAACTATTTTAGCTTCATGCACCTGTACATGGGAGCGGGTATGGCCAGTGGCGATATCAACAATGACGGGCTGCCGGATTTGTTCTTCAATAGTTCACTGGGGCAAAACAAATTATACCTCAACCAGGGGGGGCTGAAATTTGAAGACATCAGCCAAAAGGCAGGGGTGGCAGATACTTCCGGTTTTGCTACGGGGGTGAGCATGGCAGACGTTAACGAGGATGGCTTGCTGGATATTTATGTGTGCAAATCGGGATGGTTTGCCAACCCGGCACTTAAAAAAAACCAGCTGTACATCAATCAGGGCAATGCTACTTTTAAAGAGCAGGCCGAGCAATACGGTATTGCCGATGCTGCCAATTCCACCCAGGCCTCCTTTTTCGACTATGACAAGGATGGCGATTTAGATATGTTTTTGATCAATACGCCTGTGCAGTTTAGCCTTACCCGCAAACTTTTTCCACTCGATGATATTCACAAAAGCAAAGATTTGCGCCAGTTTAATGGCTTTGACAAACTCTATCGCAATGAAGGTGGTGAGCGCTTCGTAGATGTAACCAGCCAGGCAGGGATACATTCCGATTTGGGATTCGGGCTGAGTGTACTCACAACTGATTTCAACCAGGATGGCTGGCCGGACGTGTATATCGCCAATGACTTTATGACGCCCGATTATCTGTACATTAACCAACAAAACGGTACATTCAAGAGTGAAGCAAGCCGCTACTTCAAGCATACTTCCTTTTACAGTATGGGGGCTGATGCGGCTGATATCAACAATGATGGGCTCACGGATTTGTATGTGCTGGATATGGCGCCCGAAGATCATTTCAGAAGCAAAACGACGATGGAAATGGTAGAGCCAGCACAGTTTTTTCAATCAGTTGAATGGGGGTACAACCATCAATATATGCACAATGTACTGCACCTCAACAACGGCAATGCCTCTTTTAGTGAAATCGCGCAGCTTTCTGGTATTGCTAAAACCGACTGGAGCTGGACACCCCTGCTGGCCGATTTTGATAATGATGGCGACAAGGATATTTTTGTAACCAATGGCGTGCGTCGGGACGTGACCAATCGTGACTTTCCCGAGAAGATTAAAGCCCTTCAGCAGCAGGGTAAGAAAATATCCGTAGCTGAAGCTATGAATCTGATCCCATCTCAAAAAATCAGCAATTATGCCTACATAAACAATGGCAATTACTCCTTTGAAAAAGTGTCAGAAGCCTGGGGGCTCAATATTCCTTCCTTTTCAAACGGAGCCGTCGCAGCCGATTTGGACGGAGACGGCGATCTGGATATCGTAACCAACAATATAGAAGATGAAGCCTTTGTATTTGAAAACCTGACCAATCAAACCGGCCGCAACTACCTGCGCATTCAGCTCATCGGGAGTTCGGAAGTAAATGCAATGAATGCGCGTGTCAAATTGCTGGATGAAAGTGGAAAGCTCCTGCAATTTCATGAATTGATCACCACGCGCGGCTATTTTTCAGCAAGTGAAAATGTGGTGCATTTTGGGCTGGGCGACACACAGAAAGTGCCCAAAGTACAAGTGTTATGGGCTGATGGCCAAGTCAGCGAGTTGGCGGATGTGCTAGCCAATCAATTGCTCAAAGTGAAGTATGGCCAGGCCATGGCGGCGTCAAAATCTGCCCATCCGGGAGCAGCCTTGTTTGTCGATCAAAGTAGCGAATTGATCAATCCTCCCTTTCAACATGCTGAAAATGCATTCGATGATTTTAAAGACCAAATCCTGCTGCCTCACAGCCAAAGCAGGCACGGCCCCGCGCTGGCTGTGGCGGATGTGAATGGCGATGGCCTGGAAGATTTTTTTGTGGGAGGGGCACACCAGCAGCCAGGCACCTTGTATGTACAGACTGCTGACGGAAGTTTTAGCAAATCAGTACAGCAAGCTTTTGGAAGGGATCAAAACTACGAGGATGTAAGTGCCCTGTTTTTTGATGCCGACCAGGATGGCGATGCCGATCTGTATGTGGTGAGCGGTGGCGCCGAATTTGGCCCCACTTCTGCCAATTACCAGGATCGACTATATCGGAACGACGGTCGGGGTACTTTCAAAAAAGGAACCAATTGGCTGCCCGAAATCACGGCAAGCGGAGGCTGCGTTGCTGCTACCGACTTTGACGGCGATGGAGACCTGGATCTCTTTGTAGGCGGAAGGGTGCTGCCCAATCAATATCCCTATCCGCCGAAGAGCTATTTGTTGGAAAACACGGGCACGGCTTTCAAAAACAGCACAGCAAGCCTGGCTCCCGAACTGGAAAAGGCAGGCATGGTGACAACGGCACTTTTTAGTGATTTTAACAATGACCAGCTACCCGATTTGCTGATAGCAGGGGAGTGGATGAATATTGAGGTGTATGTGCAGCAGGCGGGCAAATTTGTCAATGCAAGCGCTGAGTACGGCCTCGACCAAACGACTGGCTGGTGGAACCGCCTGTATGCTGTGGATGTGAATGGCGATGGTCAGTTGGACGTAGTGGCCGGCAACCTGGGCCTGAATTATAAATTCCACGCCACTCCCGACAATCCCTTTCCGGTGTATTGCAATGATTTTGATGAAAACGGCAGCTATGACGTGGTGCTGGCTAAAAACAAAAAAGGGATACAGTTGCCCGTGCGGGGAAGAACCTGCTCATCACTACAGATGTCATTTATCCAACAAAAATTTCCCACTTTTGAATCATACGCCAAAGCGGATTTGGCTGCAATTTATGGGGAAGAAGGGCTACAGAATGCCCTGCATTATGAGGCTCACTTATTTGAAAGCGTAGTGCTGGTAAGGCAGGCCGAGGGCTTTGAAATTATTAAATTGCCGGTAGAAGCTCAATTTTCACCTGTCAACGGCATAGTGGCCAGGGACTTCAATACCGATGGGGCTATTGATTTGGTGATAGCTGGCAATATGTATCATGCAGAGGTAGAAACTACGCGCGCCGATGCGGGCAACGGTTTGTACCTGCAAGGTACTGGCGACGGGCACTTTAAGTCGATTGGCCTTCAGACTTCGGGAATCATGCTGCCGGGCGATGTAAAAAACCTCCTCGAAATACAAACCTCAAAGGGGCCGGCAATTCTGGTGGCGAATAATGATGCTGCCTTACAAATAGTAGGTCTTTCCCGTCAAATCCAATAGGGGGCTCGGAACCAAAAGCAACTGTTTTTGCTCCGGTTTGCGTAATGGGTGCAACAAACTCAACTATTTTATCGCCTCAATCTCTACACATGCAAGCTATCCAACAGCTTATCCTACTTATCTGTTTTACCTCTAGCTCATCCCTGGCGGCCCAATCTCCCTACCAGCTCGATTGGAAAAAAGAGCCTGTTTATTTAGGATTGGGGGTGTCCACGCTTGCACTGGGGACTTATTTGCATAAACAAAATCCACGTTTTACGGCACAAGAATTGGCTGCGAAAGATCGGTCGGAGGTAAACAGCTTTGACCGTCCGGCCACCTTCAACTATTCCAAAAAGGCGGACGATCTGAGCGATGTATTGTGGTACAGCTCTCAGGCAATGCCCGTGATTTTGCTTGCCAGCAAGCAGGTCAGATCAGACTTTGGCAAGGTCTTACTTCTTTATGGAGAAACGGCTTTTATCAATGGCGGGCTGACGGCGCTTTCCAAATCGGTGTTCAAAAGGCCGCGCCCCTATGTATTTAATGAGGAAGTGGATGAAGAGACCAAAATGTCGAGCAGTGCCCAACGAGCCTTCTATTCCGGTCACACCTCCATTACCGCCTCCAATTACTTTTTTATAGCCAAGGTCTTTTCCGATTACTATCCCGATAGCAAATGGAAGCCGGTTATTTGGGGCCTGGCAGTAAGTGTGCCGGCCGTCACGGGAATCATGCGGGTAAAAGCCGGCAAACATTATCCCACTGATGTGATCGTTGGCTATCTGACGGGAGGGGCAATTGGCTTTCTGGTGCCTCATTTACACAAAGTGCGCGCTTCGGACAAAGGGGAGAACCTCAGTTTTTATCCTACCTACAAAGGGGCAGCGATGCAATGGAGGTTTTAAATTTTGAGGCGAAATTTTACTCCAACTGTAAAAAAAACAAGTAATTTATGGAGGCCGAGCAACCATAGTGAAATCATTTTCCGTAAAGGGAAAATACGATGGCAACATCCAAGATCAATTTACAACTCATCCTCAAAGGCTGCCTGGAGGGGAACCGGCTGAGCCAGGAGCGGCTCTATCAGCACTTTTATGGCTACGCCATGAGCATCTGTCTCAGATATGCCAGGCACTACAAAGAAGCAGAGGAGATATTGAACGATGGCTTTTTGAAGGTATTTGACAAGATGGATCGCTATGATCCTGCCTACCCTTTCAGAGGCTGGTTAAGACAGTTGCTGGTAAATGTAGCGATCGATTACTACCGCAAACATCGCAAATATTACTTAACCTTTATCAGCGGCCTGGTTCCTGAACAAATTGAAGACCCATCTCCTATGCCTGCCATTGATCGCGATGAAGACGTGCTGCCCATCGTACAACAACTTAGCCCTCATTACCGGATCGTGTTCAACCTGTATGTCATGGAGGGCTACAAACATCACGAAATAGCTGAAAAGTTGAATATCAGTGTAGGTACCTCAAAAAGTAATTTGGCAAGGGCCAAGGTTCGATTGAGAGAACTGTGGTTGAAAAAAAAAGAGGTATCCAAAAGAATAAATGAGCATGGATGATTTTTTCAAATCAATGAAAGATAATCTGGAGCAGCGCCCGGAACCTCCTTTCCGGCTTGCTGCCTGGCAAAACCTTGAGCAGAAACTAGAATCGTACAAGGATGAAAGCCCTCGGGGCTTTGCGTTTTGGATAGCCGCCCTGGGCATAATGCTTTTGGGAAGTCTGCTATTCAATGGATGGATGTATAGTAGATGGCAGAGACAGGGCGAGGGCGGAGGATCTCAGCAAGAAGTGCGGGTAGATACCGTTTTGGTCAAGCAAGTGGTTTATAAAACCGATACCATTTATCAAAACCGGCTTATCGAACAAAGAGTGTATCAAAAGATTGCCCCTCCAATTGTATATTTTGACGGCCTGCCTTCCAGCCGGATAGCGCATTTGCAAGAGCGATTTACTCAAATAGAAGATCCTTCCGGCACCAGCCCGACCTGGCCTGCGAATTGGTCCGATAATTACCCGATATTCTCAGCCACTTCTTTCCGGCAAGTCCAAAAATCGGTAGTTGACGAGCATAAACTGCCCGGCTTGTTAGCAACAACTATCGAGCAGATTCCCCTTGCCCGGCCACTTTTACAGGCGCCACAAATTTCGCTCACAAATACTGACATGGCCATTGAAGATGAAAAGAAAGGCCGCAAGAATGTGTCTCAATTCTTACTGATGATGCAACCCAATGGTCTCCAATTTGGTGTGCAGGCGGGAGTTTTGGTCCCCAATAGTTCCATTTCAAAAGGAGTTGGTTTTCAAACGGGGCTCGAAGCACAGTTGCTGTTTCCTTATGATTGGCAGGTTTGGATGAGGGCTTCTTACAAAAATGCCCATTACCAAACGAATAATTGGTCTCAATACCTCGGTATTCCAGAACCCGTGCCCCCTTCTGACCAACATTCTTTAAAGGAGTTGAACTATTTCCTTCCCACCCTGCAGTACAGCCTGGGCATTCAACGCCTTTTCAATGCCCGAAAGGTATGGCATCCTTTAGCTGGAATAGGTTTTGGAGGCACCAAACAGCTTAGTACGGAGGTGAAATACGAGTTTTTAGATGCCTTCAACCAACGTGAGGCAGAAACCGACCAGCTATTGGAACCAACCAAATGGTGGCATGGCCAGTTGATGTTGCGCACTGGTTTGTGTTTCGATCTGCGGAAGCAATGGAAGTGGCAGGTATTGGGGGAATATCATATTCAAAATAATTCCAGACAGCAACTTTATCCTTCCACTTTCAGCGGATTGGTGACTATTAGCTACCGATTCAAATAAGAGCATGTTTGGAATTTGCTTTTGGAGCGAACGCGGCCAAATTTTGTTATAGAACTGATTTAAACTTTTCTAATGGTTTGCAGCTCCAGCCCTTATAGAACCTGACTTCTTTCCTTTTATCGTCCGTACCATACAGGTACGCACTCAAAAAGAGAAATCGCCAGAACCTACAATGGCCAAGCCTCAACAACAATACAATAGTTTAAATCAGTTCATAGTTTTACACTTCCAATACGATTTTGCCAAATTGCAGCCCTTTATCCATTCGTTCCAACGCATCATTGCCCTTTTTGAGCGGAAATACTGAATCGACGACGGGTACAATTTGATGTTTTCCGACAAAGGCAATCATGTCTTTGAACTCCTCATCATTGCCCATAGAGCTGCCCAACAGGCTGATCTGCCTCCAAAAGACAAGCTGCGGACTTACGTCCTGCCATGCCCCGCGCGTGCCGCCATACAACCCGATGCGCGCTCCGGGAAGGCAAAGCCGGACGAGGCGGGCAAAGCCCTCGCCGCCTGCACTGTCGATAATCACATCGAAGCCTCCGGCTTCTTTTGCCAGTGTTTTGTGCCAATCAGCCTCTTTGTAATTAGCCCCTCCCTGTGCTCCAAGTTGCCTGGCAGCCTCTATTTTTTCCTCAGAGCCGGAAGTGACATACACCACCGCTCCTGCCGCAATGGCAAACTGGCAAGCCATCAAGGCAACCCCGCCGCCAATGCCGGATATCAGCACCTTTTCTCCGTTTTTTAGCTGGCATTTGCTGAAAAGTACCCGATAGGCGGTAAGTCCGGCCAAGGGAAGGGCGGCGGCCTGTTGGAAGCTGAGGTGCGCAGGTTTGGTGGCCAGGCGATCAGCTTGTACCCACACCTGCCGGGCAAAAGTGCCGTGGCTGGGCATACCAAGAATCTGATAATCGGAGGAGGGATAAGCCGGATTGTTTCCCCAATGGATGCCGGGGTTGATGATTACCTCGCGCTTGCCCACAAGGCCTGCCCCATCCGAGCCAAGCACCACAGGTGTGCGGATAGCTGGATACAAGCCCTGGCTAATGTAGAGGTCGCGGTGATTGAGGGCAGCTGCTTTCAACTGTACACAAACGGCTCGCTGCTGATCGCCGGAAACATCAAATTCCTGATAGCTGAGTGGCTGGTGAATAGCTGTGCATACGAGTGCCTGGGTCATGTGCTTTTGATTTGGGGAGGTAAAGGATAATGGTAAAGGTATTAATTATTGAGGAGGGAGATTTTGGAAGCGTATGAAAAATCAGTATTACACAACGAGGTTACAAAAAAATATATTATATTTAAGCCTCATATTATTAAGGAGGGAATTTCTGCGAATTAGACTCAAAATTACTGGAATCATGCGGAATTTTTTCTCCTGGGCGGGATGGAAAGTAATATTCGTATCATTACTTCTGCTTGCAATTTTTACCACCTGTATAAACTTTTTTTTTCAACCAATTGAAATTAATATACCTGCCCAGCTTCAAAAAGTAGATGATTTAGTTGAGCGGAATGAGTTTTCGCTGGCAAAAATTGTGTTGAGCAAATTCAGCAATCCTCTGACGGAAGAGCAACGCTGTAATTTTGGCTGCCAACAGAGAGAGGAGAAGATCGTAGAGCGTGAGCAAAAATATTTTGCACAGGCAATTACAGATTTACAAATAGTCATGGATGCGGTATTAGATTTGCCACATATGATCAATCAAACGAGCTACTCTGGGCTCACTGATGAATTGTCTGTTTTGAGGCACTTTGGTAGCTTGGCCAATGAGCGGTCGGCATGTAGTAATCCACAGGTCTGTAGGTGGGCTGAATTGTTGAAAAAGGCAATGGCTGATGTACAACAAGATGTTTTTCCAGTTGTACGGCAACGATTTGCTGACTATTGGATAGAGCATTACAAAGCAGAAGGTATTGAGGTTGAGCTTAAAGGTGCTAAAAAAAACGTGATCAGCTTTAGTCATCCGCTATTTGCCTCAGATTCCACTATTTTTGCGGCTTACAAACAAATAAGTAAGCAGCTAAAGCTGCTCAGGTTTGAAAGAATAGTATATAAAACGGATCAGAAAAAAAGCAAGGGGAGGGGTGTGCGATTTGATATCGGAGATGAAGTGATTTTGCCTGGAGAACATCAGCAGGCCTTAGCTGACGGTAGCGGAGTGGTTGCTTCCAATTAAAAAGGCGTCTATTTTGGAAATCAGCGAATTGGCTTTTTTGGTAATATCGGGCAAGTTTTGAAAAATAGTATCACTAGAGTCTAATACGGATTCGCGCAATTTTATTCGGCGCCGGTACATATAATAGAACGGAGCGATGAGATTTAAAAAGCTAAAGAAAAATATAAAGACTATATGAACTCTAAACCATTGACCACCCAAAAAAGCCAACCCGGCATAAGCTAGTAGCAGAAGTGCAATAACTACTATTTTAGATAAGATGTTGTTAAAGAGAATCACGGTATCACCCGGGACTTCCTCGTAGCCTGTAAAGTCAAAAGTAAGGTGCCTGTAAATAAAAAGAGACAAGCTTATACAACTGAGACCAAGAACTAGGTTGAACCCAAATACTGCATTATCCTTGGGCAAAAACAAGTAGTCTTCAACGGAACAGAGTATAAGCATGATTAATGAAAACATACCCATTTGTAAAAAATCCATCCTGCTGGCAGAAAGTACAGTTTCCTCTTTTTTATTTAATTCATTTCTGTTGTCTTTCAATGTAACCTGAATACCCATGATCTTTCTCATATCTTGGGGTTGGCTTTCATCTTCTGCCTCTATTTTCGTTTCAAGAGCTGATAGTATCGTCAGGGGGTCTTCATCATTCTTATCTTCATCTGATTCTGATCGATTGGTGTCCCTATCTTGTAAAGGCTGAGATTTAGTAGCTGGCCGGCTATTTTGATACTCTTTTAGCCTTAGCATCAAAGTTTCAAGACTTTTTAGAGGGGAGTCAAAATTGTTGAGTATTTCTGTGACTTTAAAATTAAAATGGCCAATAAACGATTGAGCGCCTTTAATAGCAAAGAGCGCAAAACCTATGGGGGTAAATACCTCAAAGAGGGAATTGAGGCTGGATAGTTTTAGGTTTAATTGTAATAATTCTTCCATTGAGCGGAAGGAGTGTTTTTCAGTGTGGGAATGGAACGATTACTAAAAAGAGGGAATCCTGACTTCCTCTACTTCAGCATTATCGGATTGCCCTGCTTTTGGAAGCTGGTTAAAATATCGTTCAAACAATATTTTTAAGCCATCCACATAGGATGAATTATTGAAACAATAATAGGTTTTTCGAGACTCGTTATCCAGCTCAAGGCGGAACATATTGGCTGATGAAATAGCAAAATAAGTGTGCTCTACATCCTGAGGTCTTATACCGTTGAGCTTGCTTTGCTCGCCTTGCATTGTACTAATAATCTCTTTAAGCTCCTTTCTTAATTGGCTGCGTGGGGTGTTTTCCAATATCTTCATTTTCACCATCTCACTGTATGCTGGATCCACGACGAAAGAATTAAGAAGATCATAAGCATTAAAAATAGCTGCGTCATGCTCCGGTACTTGGTCAATGAGTACTGATATCTTACATTTATTGCCAGAGGCCAGTTTGTAAAGTACTTCGAGATAATTGCCCAAAGACGATATTTCGCCGTTAAGGTCTTTAGCATAAAGCATGAGCCAGGAAGGATTCTTGGGAGCATTGAGCAATGCTTCAAACATACACTCCATGATAATGGAAGAGCTTGCAACACCCTTACTTTCATGTATTTTGGTGGAACGTTCTGCCAAGTGAGATTTTATCAGGGGAGCATATTGTCGGTAGTAAATACTATTAAAATCAACCTTTTGCAAATCGCTCATATGGGGTTTGATTTTGAAATATAAATATTTGGTTATATATATACGTGTTTGTTGACACGGAGTTGTATGCCAAGTACCTGTTTTTACAAAAACTTAACAGGATTTGTAAAAAAAATTCCCTTCAATATAGTAAGCGAAACGTTCAACCGGCAAGGCCCTCATAGAAATGAATGTCCAAACATAGGAAAAGTTCATCATATATCGACGTTCCATGGCAGTCTTTTTTCCACAATCATTTGTGGAAAACTGCGTTTGTGCTATATATTCGGTCTTCATCAGCCAATTTGTTATGGCTCATATAAAGCGATATTCAATCTCAAAAGTGAACCAAAAGGGCATTTTGGGTGTTTAACATAATACCAAGGGCTCAGAATACTAATAAAGTTGAAAATTAGATCATAACTATCTGATAGGCAGCTTTTTACACATAGGGTTCTGAAAAATCTTTTTTCGATATTCATTGATACTTCTACCAACTACACCACATTATTTTGATAGTCAGGAACATTTGATGGCAATTGCTGGTCAAAATGTGTTCTTTTTATTATTTACTATTTTTTAATTAAAACATTTAGCGATCATGAGTTCAAGAAGCAGAAGAAAAAGTTTCGATTGGGGTAAAGGGAAATACTATCTCAAAATTGATTCAAGCCCAAACAATATCACCCTGTACAGAAAAACGAAGGAAGCGGCTGCTCACGCATTCTTTCAATATAATAATGTCGGCAAGCGGGTTGAGTGGCTGGGCAAGTGGAACGGCAAAAAATTTGTAGATGACAAAGCACCGGCTATGGCTAGTTAAATGATAGCCCCGGTCAGCTAAAAATACTATATGCTATCGGACACCTGAGCCGTGCAGCGGTATGCTGCACGGCTCTCGTTGTTTTTTGAGGAGTCTATCCTGAGAGGATAGTAATGCCCGTCACTTTTGTTTTTCTGCTCCCAAAATTGTTAATCTATTCTCTAGATGGTCAAGCTCTTTTTGCAGCTTTATTACATGCCATGTGATTTCCTCGATTTTTTCTAACTGATTGAGTGTAACCTCTTTTAATTCAAAATGGCCGATACGGGCAATTTCAGATCCCGATGGGGTATTGGGCAGTCGTCTATTGGCTATTATAAATTGTTCTATCTCTTCTAAAGAAGGAAGGGGGTAATCTTGATCAAAAACGTAATCACACCAATTACCCTGATTGCACATTTCCAGTTTTACCTTATTGGTGATAATTCCGTTTTTCACGATTAGTTTGGCATCGGCGTTTTCAGGCCAGCTTTCCGTACCTACACCTACGTTGCCCAATCTATATATGTCTGTGTTTTTATCACAATTGCCTTTCCATTGCCGACAATTGATTTCATCAGAGTTATTCTGCAACAATATCAGCAAGTCAAATCCACATTCACTGAAAAACGGAATACATGAACCGGTGCCAAAGGTAAGTGGGTTGGGACAATTTTCGCACAATTTGCCTTCCAGGTAAATACATTGGCCAAATTGAGTATAGACAATAAAATTGAGAGAAGTGGGCTCTTCTAAAAGCGGAAATGAAATGATGTAAGCGTTGTGTACGGAAGAATATGTATTTGTAGAAGAATACGTTCCATTTAGTGGATGATCTTTTCCAAAGTAAAATGAAAAAACCTGAGTTCCTGGATCGCTTGCACTTGGGTAGCCCAGGTCTAAATTCAGGAAACCATACCAGAAGAATTGCTCTGGACATTGGGCGTTTGAAATAGTACTCCCCAACAAAGTATAACTGATAAATAGGGCAGTGATATATTTAATTGCGATTTTCATATTATTCTTCTAATTCAATGGTTCATTAAGTTTTCCGCCGAAATTTAGGGCAATAAAAAAGGAAGTACGAACTTGTTTGAATGCGATTTCGAACAAACCATACTTCCAGCGAGAGTAAAACTCTCACCGAAAAAATAGTAAAAATACCACGCTTGAGCCTGAGTTGATAAAAAATAAACCAGCTTTTAAAAAGCTATTAGGTTTCGGTAAAATTGCCGCTTAATTCTTTATGAACCATTGATTATTATACTGTCTGAGCTATTAGAATTAATAGATGCTGCAAAAATTGTGTTTTGGGCATATGAATGATTACAGCACCAACTGGTTATAATTAAAAAGTAGATCAAAAAACAGAATGTTATTCTCATTGCTTTGCAAGTTGAATTTAAAATGGCACAGGGCTAAATTTTTTATTGAAAAAACGCGAACCAGTTTCAAGGCCGATTCGCGTTTTTCTATACGTGACGGTGAATTTCTTGATGATTTTAAAAATTCATAGCTCAGGCGCCTGATGAGCGTGATTTATTACTCTCGGACCGCCAACGGTGTAATAAATTCAGCATCGGAATTTTTTCTACAATTCCTTCCCGCTAAAAAATATACCGCAATCCCAACTGCATCTGCCAGCGCGACAGCAGGCTGAAGTCATCCGAGAAGGTGCTGGTCAGATCAGGATCGAAGCTGTACACCGGCTCGCCGTTGCCATTAAATCCTACACCTACGGGTTGTGTGTTGGTCGGAAACTGGCGTACCCCCCAATTCGAATTGAGGAGGTTGCCCGCATTGAGAATGTCGATGCTGAATTGAACCGTGTTCGTTCTTTCACCCACTGAAAAATTAAAATCCTGCAATAGCCGCACATCCCAGGTGCTGTACCAGGGAGTGAGTATGTCGTACTTGCCGGCGTAGCTGCCCCGCTTGCTGCTCAGGTACTCATCCTGCCCGATGAAAGCGCGGAATGCTTCGCGCTGGTCGTCGCTGGTGAAGTTTTGCATATCGAGCTGCGCATCGGTAGGTATGAAAATCAGGTCATTGAGCCCCGAGCCATCGCCGTTGATGTCGCCCGAATAGGTATAGCTAAAGCGGTTGCCTTCAGCATATTCAAAGAAGGCAGAAATAGTGGTGGCCCATTTACCTTCTCCATAATCAAAGCGCTTGCCGATAGTGCCTATCACCCGGTGCCGATTGCCGTAGAGTGAGTGAGCCAGGGTAGCTTCATTGACATTGCCAAGCGCCGGATTGCGGTCGTAGGCATCAGAGGATATTTCCGCTTCGATAGAGCTCACATCCTTACTCAGTCCATAGTTGTAGGCCAGGCTGGTGTGGAAGTTTTTGCCCCAGTCGCGGCGGATTTGTATGCTGCCGTTGAAGGAGTAACCCTCATCTACATTGGTGAATACATAGGCGTTGTTGGCCGCATTATTGCGGTCGGTAGCCGGGTTATATACTTGGCGGGTATCCACGCCAGTGAGGCGGCCGCTGGGAGGCTTCAGACCAAAATTGCGAACCATCATGGCGTTGATGTCTTTATTGTAAATCAAATCAACCGTAGCGATCCAGCCGCCGGGAAATTGCTGATCGTAACCCAGATTGGTTTTCCAAACTTGTGGGAATTTGAAGTCGGTTTCGGTATAGTTGTAAAAGAAAGAATTCGGATTGGCTACATGATTGCCGATCCATACGAAGGGAAAACGGCCCGTGAAGAGTCCTGAGCCGCCGCGCAGCTGGATGGTTTTGTCGCCCAGCAGATCGTAATTGAAACCAATGCGGGGTGAAATGAGCGGCCTTTTTTCAGGGAGTTCAGTATGATTGAAGGTTCGCTCATTGCCATCAATGTCGAAATAGGTGATGGTTTGATCTACGCAGCATTGGCGGTCGATGTTTTCCTGAATCTTGGTTTCCGTATCGAAATACAAGGGCAAATCCACCCGTACCCCATAGGTCAGCCGAAACTGGTCATTGATGGCCCATTCATCTTGAGCATAAAGGGCCCACTGGCCCACATTGGTTTCAGCCAGGGCCCAGCCACCAGAGGAATTGTTGTTCTCAAAAATGCCTTGCGCATAGTTGTATTCATCATCAAAAGCACCACTACTTACGGAATCCACGAAAGCTTGTGTACTTTCAAAACCGGGGCCGAAGGTACCGCCACCATAGGTGAATGGATCATACACACCGAGGTTGAAGGAGTTGTCGAAGTTGAAGCGCTCCAGTGAAGTACCGATGGTGATGGTGTGATCGCCGGAGTAGATACTGAGGTTGTTGGTAAATTGTAGCACATCCTGGTCGAGGCGATTGTTGATGGAAAAAGGCTCATGGCCAGCCACGATGTAACGGATACCGTCTTTGTTGATGTTGATAACCGGGATAGGATCCGAAAAGGCATCCCGCGAATCTTTGAATGTGGTGAAGCCCACTTGCAGTTTGTTGGATATTGTATTGCCAAACAAGGCCTTCCATTCCAGAATGCCGGAGTGGATGATATTGTTGATCCGGTAGCCGGAATTTTTAAATTGCAGGGTGGTGGCATCCGGCCCGCGGCGCCCGATAGCAGAGGGGTGTGCCGGCTTTTCCTTGAAGGCGTCCAGGAAATTGTACTTAGCGGTAAGCGTGTGGTTTTGGTTGAGGTGATAATCCAGCTTGATGATGCCTTTGGTATTGTCAGTAGCATGGAGGAAGTTTTCGTAAGGCCCGGTTTCATAACCAAACTGACTGCGCAGCGCATTTGATACCGCATCCAGATCAGCCGCCTCGACGCGCGAAATATTTTCGCCACTACGGCCCGATGCAGCAGCCAGGAAGTTGGAACCCAGATCGTCCCGCTTGCTCAGCTCAACGGTAGCATTGAAAAAGAGCTTGTTACGCACCAGCGGCCCACCTATCGAAACGCCCGTCTGCAACTGCTCGAGATCGGGCACAAAGATGTCCTGCCCGCTCACCTTGCTGCCCGTCAGGTCCTGGTTGCGGAATACCACAAAGGCGGTACCGCTAAAATCGTTGGTACCGCTCTTGGTAACGGTATTGATCGAGGCGCCGGTGAAGCCCGCCTGCGTGACATCGAAGGGCGAGAGTGATACCTGCACCTGCTCGATGGCATCCAGCGGGATAGGGGCGGCATCGGTTTGGCCGCCAGGTGTGGCAGCATCCAATCCGAAAGGATTGTTGAAGATGGAGCCGTCCAGCGAGAAGTTGTTGTACTGATCATTGCGCCCCTGAAAGGAATTGCCGCTGGCAGAAGGAGTGAGGCGATAGAAGTCGGCCGTATTGCGGGAGATGGTAGGCAGGGTACGCAGTTGGGCACTGCTGATATGGGTAGCTGCGCCGGTACGCTCACTGTTGATCACCGCATTGGCATTTGCCAAAACGACCACCTCTTCGAGCTCGGTAGCAGTTTCTTTGAGGGCAAAATCGATCTTTTCCTTCTGGCCGATAGCCAGGTAAATATCGCTGAGTTTTTCTTCCTGATAACCTACGTAAGTGACAGCGAGGCTGTACGGCCCGCCAATGCGCAGATTGGGCAAGGTAAATCCGCCATTATCGCGGGTGGTGGTGCCATATAGTGTGCCTGAGGGTTCGTGTGTGGCCACTACAGTAGCCGCTATAAGGGGCTGGCCGCCCTCATCGGCAATGGTACCATAGAGCGTAGCGGTGGTGACCTGAGCATGTGCTGCGCCAAAGCTCAGCAAAACAATTGTTAGGGGAAGTAGAAATCGATACATAATCGAGCGTTTTTATATTAGAAATAGGATTTAGTCCTGATGAAGGTAGCTATTACGGGCTAAATATTAAAACAGACTGATAAGTACCGTTCAAAAAATAAAACCGACATTTTTGAAATAGGTAAAAACTGAACGACCCAAGGGTAGTGAAGTCCAGCTCAAAAACATCCCGCGCATTCTTTTACCCAATTATCTCCCACACAATCTTTAAAGCAGCTCATTTGGTTGCGACATTGCTGATCATCCGATCCGCGGTATAATTGGAGTAATCTGCCTGCAGCAGGCTGATGGCCTGGCGGCATTGGCCAAAGTGCTGGTGCATGATGTCCAGTGCTTCATCAAGTTTGTTTTTGGCAATTTTTAAATAAACCAAGTCTTTAATTTCCTGAAATTGCATAGCATTGGGTATTTTGAGGAATGGATAAGAAGTTTCTAAATGTAATCATTTTGCATAAATTATAAAAATCTATACTTCATGAATTTTACTATGCACTGGCTTTTGCGGCTCATCTTCCTGGCTTGGCTGCCGATTGGCCTGGCATCGGCCCAAACCGTCAACCCGCCGCCCGATGAGCTGTTTGCCGATCAGCAAGTGGGCCGCATAGATATTCTCCTGCCCGCCGATTCGCTCGCCTGGTTGCTCGATTCGGTCAACTTAGAGGCCAATCACCACCTGCGGGCTACCTTTCTGTTCCACAATGGCAATGTGGCTGATACAGTACAAGAGGTGGGCTTTCGCCTGCGTGGCAACACTTCCAGAAATGCATTTAAAAAATCATTCAAAGTGTCCTTCAACACCTACCGACAAGGCCGAAAATACAGGGGCTTGGAAAAGCTCAATCTCAATGGCGAGCACAACGACCCATCGGTGAGCCGCGCTAAAATATGCTGGGATCTGGCGCGCCGGATAGGGCTGCCCGCTTCGCGCAGCAATCCTGTGCAGTTGTTTATCAATGGCGACTACTTCGGGCTGTACCTCAATGTAGAGCACATCGATGAGGTGTTTGTAAAGCAGCGCTTTGGCAATAAGGATGGCAACCTCTACAAATGCCTCTGGCCGGCCGATCTGGTGTACAAAGGTAGTGATCCCGATTTGTACAAAGAGGAGTTTTGGGGGCGCCGCGCCTATGATCTCAAAACCAATCAGGAGGAAGATGATTACACGGATCTGGCAAATTTTATTGACCTACTCAATAATACGCCCGATGAGGAACTGGCCTGTGAGCTGGAAGCTGTCTTCCACGTCGATCAATACCTCAAAGCCATCGTTTTCGATATTCTCACAGGCAATTGGGACGGACCGGTGTACAACAAAAACAACTTTTACCTGTACCACAATCTGGCTACCGGACAGTTTGAGTACATTCCCTATGACCTCGATAACACACTGGGAATCAGCTGGTTCGGTCCGGATTGGAGCACACACCACATCTATGGCTGGGCCCATCCCTCCGAGCCGCGCCCTATTTATAGGCGCCTTATGAATGTGCCGGAATACAAAGACCGCTTTTCCTTTTACCTCAGCCAGGCCTTGGATATTTTCAGTACCAATGCGATGGCATCCTACCTTGATTCTTTACAAAATCTGATCCGGCCGTTTGTGGTGAGTGATCCTTATTATTCGCAAGATTATGGCTTCACGATCGCCGATTTTGATAATTCCTTTGAAATGGATCTGGACTATCCGCACATAGTATATGGCATCAAAGCCTATATTGAAAACCGGCATTCCAGTGCAGTTGCGCAAATGCAGCTCAATGATATTTCGCCCGTCATAACCGATGTCGTCCACAATCAGCCAACCAGCCAACAGGCGGTTGAGATTCGCGCCTGGGTAGTGGATGACCACCACATCAGCAGTGTGGAATTTTGCTATTTTACCAGCTCTCCTTCCGATACCGAATGCGTTCCCATGACCAGCAATGGCGGTAGCGAATTTACAGCACTGCTCCCTCCGTTCAATGAAACGGCTACGCTTACCTATTATATTCAGGCCACCGACAATGTTTCGCAGGAGGCCCGGTATCCGCGTTGTGCTTATCAGTCTCTGCTGGTTCGCGCTGCGAATGTTACCGTGGCTATCAATGAACTTTTGGCCAGCAATGCTTCAATCAATGAGGACGGAAACGGAGAATATGACGACTGGGTGGAGCTATACAACTACGGCACTACTGCCGTGTATCTCGGCGATAAATTCCTGTCGGACAATGCAGCCAATCCCGTGAAATGGCAATTGCCTGATACCCACATCCAGCCGGGCCAATATTTACTCATCTGGGCCGATGGTGATACGTTGCAAGGCGACCATCACGCCAGCTTCAAACTCAGTGCCGCCGGCGAATACATTGGCATTTTTGACGATGCTGCCGCCGGGCACGCGCTGATTGACGGGCTGAGCTTTGGCCCGCAAACAACGGATATTTCCTACGGCAGGCTGCCCAATGGTAGCGGTGTTTTCCAGTTGATGACACCTACACCGGCCGCCAGCAACAGGCCACTGGCAGTACATGAAGGAGCGCAAAACACCTTGAAATTGCTTCTTTATCCCAATCCTGCGCATGAGCAGCTTCGCCTGGAATACCAGCCCGGCAGCTTCCGGCAGGCGAGCCTTTCGTTGATCGATGTGCTGGGCAAGGTGGTGTTCCGGCAAATAATCAATGGTGCGGAGAGCTATCGCAAAGATGCGCACAGCATTGATATGCGCCAACTTCCGGCAGGGATCTATTTTTATCGCCTGTGCAACGACCAACAATTGCTGGCCAGCGGGAAAGTGGTGAAACAATAAATGGCTGTGAATCAGATGTTCAGACGGTTTGAAAGCCTGAAAGTCTTTAGCGCCAGCCCTGAGATTGGATCCTTAAGAGTGTGTTCGGAATTTGTTCTTTGAGGCGAAAAGAATTCATTTTTTGGTGAGGCAAAGCTGAAAATTGGGAACGTAGCCGGGCTACGAAGCCCAATTTTTGAATGAAGTATCACCAAAAAAGGGATGTTTGCAGCCCGATTAATAAAATCCGAACACACACTAAGAGGGGGGAGTGCGAAGAGAAGTGATCCAATCGCTGTGGATGGCCAGTCTGAAAAAAGCACAAGCGTGTAGAGCACTCTCGAACCGCCAACGGTATGACATCGCTCAAAAAACAACTACCGCAATGATGCTGACGCAGCAAGCTTTGCAGCAAATACTGGCAAACTTTCAGCTCGGGGGCCACTCCTGGCAAGCCGGGCCTTTTGGTAAGGGGCATATCCATCAGAGCTTTCGTGTACGCAACGGTCAGCCTGGCCAGCCCGATTATTTGCTCCAGCGGATCAACAGCCGCGTGTTTCCAGATGTGCCAGCTTTGATGAAAAACATCCAAAAAGTGACGGCTCACCTAGGGGTTCGGGCCAGCCAGGATGGGCAGCGGGCCCTACAGTTGATTCCAAGTCAATCAGATGAATTTTATCATCGGGATGGGGGAGGGGATTACTGGCGGATGTATCTTTTTGAAAAAGAGTTGCACAGCATTGAGGTGCCGCAAGGAGTGGAACAAATTCGCGCCGCAGGTTTTGCTTTCGGCTTTTTTTTGAAGCAGCTGTCCGATTTTCCTTCACAGGATTTGGTCATTACGATTCCTCATTTCCACAGCCTGCCAAAGCGACTGCACAGCTTCGGACAAAGTGTGGAAAGCGATTTGAGAGGCCGGCGCATGGCCGTGGCAAAGCTGATCCAAAGGGCTTACCGGCCTGCTGAACAATTGCTTGCGATCGATCGGCTAGCCTCAAGTGGCCGGCTCCCTTTGCGGATCACCCACAACGATACCAAGATCAACAATCTGCTTTTCGATGCACAGGGCGTAGGGCGATGCGTGGTGGATTTGGACACCGTAATGCCCGGTTTGGTGCATTATGATTTTGGCGATGGGGTGCGTACTACGGTGAGCGAAGCTGCGGAGGATGAGCCGGATTGGCAAAAAGTAGAGGCCGATCCGGAGCGCTTGGCGGCCTTTGCCAGCGGCTATTTGCCTGCTTGCCGCGATGGGCTGAGGCCAGCAGAGCTTGAAAGCCTGCCTTTGGCGCCAGCCTACATGGCCTACCTCATGGCCATTCGCTTTCTGACGGATTACCTGGAGGGTGATGTATATTATCAAATTGCCCGGCCAGCACACAACCTGGATCGGGCCAGGGCGCAGTTGGTACTCTGTGAGAAGCTGCTACAATTAGTACCCCGATTGGATATTTTGATAAAAAAGATGACCGAACGCAAGTGAGGGAACCGAAAAGCGGACGGGATGCCAGCTCAAAAGCACATTTTGTAGGCAAGCGAGTAGTTTTTAAACAACTTCATACCCTGTTGCCAATCAAATCTTCCGACGATTCGTTCCATATCATGTAAAGCTTGTATTTTTAGAGTGTGTTCGGAATTTGTTCTTTGAGGCGAAAAGAATTCATTTTTTGGTGAGGCGAAGCTGAAAATTGGGAACGTAGCCGGGCTACGAAGTCCAATTTTTGAATGAAGTATCACCAAAAAAGGGATATTTGCAGCCCGATTAATAAAATCCCAACACACTCTTAGATTCTACTTATGGTGATTACCGAATATTTTGTGCTGAAGGTAGCCAGACGAATGGCCCGGCTACTCCTGTGGAGCCTGCTGCTTTTGCTGCTTTTGTCCGTGATTGCCTGGTACAGCTTTCGATCGGACAATGCCTTTGTGATCCGAAAAGTGGAAGAGATGGTGCAGGAAAAATGGAATGCCCGGCTCATTCTGGAGGGCTACCAATTAAGCTGGGCCCAACCCTTCCCTTTACTTAAGCTACAGTTGAACGGGTTGAATATGGCAAAGGCAGCAGCACCGCAGCGCCCCGTTTTGAGATTCAACCAGGCCGTGTCAAGCATTCATCCCTGGCATTTGCTGACCGGCCGGTTTCAGCCTCAGCCCTTGCAATTTGACAGCGTATGGGTGCATATTCACAAAGACTCTTTGAACCGAAGCAATCTCACTTTTAACACAAATCGGCAGAGCGCAAGCACCCCAAAGCCAACTAAAGCCGGCAAAAGTCGATTGGCGCAACTGCCTGAGCTGCAAGCCAATTTTCTCGATTTTCATTATCAGGATGATCACCGCAACAAGGCACACCGGGCCAGGTTGAGCGAACTGCTGATCCGGCCACAGAAAAAATCGCAGCAGGCCTGGGCCATGCGGCTTACCGGAAATAGTCATTTTGAAGGCCTCACCTTCAAGCAAAAAGATGGCCCTTTTTTACAAAATACAGTGGGCGACATTGATCTCCAGCTTTCCCGCTCCCTTGACGGCCAAAGCTTTCACCTTTTTCCTTCTACCCTGAAAGTAGCTAAGGATGTGTATCACTTGCAGGGGCAGTTGATGAGGGCCGATACCAACCACATGCATTTGGAGATACGGCACGAAGGTGTGAAGATGAAAGATGTCAAGCCCCTGCTGTCTCGTAAAATTCAGGAGATACTGAAGGATATAAAAATAGATCAGCCTCTTCATTCATCATTTACTTTGGACCGGCTGATGGTGCCGGGGGTGAAAGCTGCTATACGGGTGGACTTTGAAACAGCGAACACAGGTATCCAGCTCAAAAGTACGCGCATGGCGCGGGCAAAACTGAGGGGCTATTTTTCGAACGATTGTGATGGCGACGGCATTGGGCATTCCTCCAGCAGTTGTGTGGTAGTCCATCAACTGGATGGCGATATTTTTGGTATCATCCCGGCGAGGCTGAAGGGTCAAATTACGCGCCTGAAAAACCCGCAACTGGAAGCTACCGGGCAGGTGGACGTTCATTTGACGCAGCTCAACAGCATGCTGGCTCCCAGGGGGAAGGCCACTTTCATTGATGGCCATGCCTTGGTGGATTTCACATATGCCGGCCGGCTCGTCGATATTATTGAAGCGCCCTTTGATGAGCGTTACACCCAGCTCAATGGACAAGCCACATTTGAGCAGGTACAACTCGAGCTGGACAAGAGACAAAAGCCTTTCCCCGCCCTCAGCGGTCAGCTGTCTTTCAATGAGCACCGAACCCTTTTGAAAGAGCTAAAACTGCGTTGGCTGGGAAGCAATTTGCGGCTGACGGGCCGACTGAGCAATTTGCCCGAGTTTATTTTTTATGATGATGAATCCTTCAAAAGCGACCTGCTCGTTCATTTCGATCGGCTGGATATGAATCAATTCATTGACAAAAACGACCCTTCTGCCAGGAAGCCTTCAACAAATCAGCAGGCTGACCAATCCAAAAAAATCGAACGGCTTGAGAAAATTTTGCGGAGGGTGGCCACCAACATCAACGGGGAGATTCGGGTTCGGATTGACGAGCTGTTCTACGATACCCTTTTTGCTCATGAAGTGTCCACCACCTTCCGGTTTTTTTCTCCTCTGCGAGCTGAATTTGCCGACTCGTCGATCATTAGGATGCAACAACTGCGGGCGCAGTTTATGGGAAAAACACCCGTCCAGGCAAGCCTTGAGGTCACACAGGATTCAGTGCCCGACCTATTGCTCGACCTTCGATTGCCAACGATTGTGCCGGTGGCGGATATTTGGCTGCCGTCCTCTGTTCAGTTGGTGGGCGGCAGTGCGAGCCTGGAAGTATCAACTGCCTTGCCATTGCGCAGCTTGTTGGAAAAGGAGCGCCTGCTGTCGGATTTTCGTTATCGGGGAAATGTCCAGTTTGATCAATTGGAAGCCGAAGCGCAGCAATTTAGCTGGCCGTTGAAAAAAATTGAAGGGCCATTGTTTTTTGATAATCATCAGCTTCGTTTTGATTCCTTGCGCTTTCAGTATGAGGGCGCTCCCTTTTTGCTGAATGGAACTGTGGATGAGTACGCATTTTTCAAAAAAGGGCATACCCCAAAGGCCAGAGTAGCTTTCCAACTGAAGGGCAGCTATCTCAATTTGAGGCCGCGTGGAGGAGAAGAAAAAGAAGAAAACGCGGAAGGGAATAGCCGTTCTCCGGCCCGGCTGTTTCGCTCACTGGATACGGTGTTCCAGCATGCCACCGGAAAAATCGAACTCCGGCTCGACTCCATAGCTACTGCCGGCGAAACGATCCAACCCTTCTACGCACAGCTCAGGCTGATACCGGAGAGGCTGGCCACCGAAAAATACCAATTGGTGATCGACAGCTTCCGTTTTGGCTTTGGCGGCAGGGATTTGATTCGGGGCAGGAGCCGAATATTTGATTGGGAAAAACCCAAAATCGAAGCCAGCTTGCAGGCGCAGCTCTCCCTGCGGCAGTTGGGCAAATTGCTGCCGTCGGAATATCTGGAAATGCAAGGGGGATATATGAATCTAAAGCTGAAGTACCTTTCGCGCTTACACGAAACCCTCAATGCCCGCAATTATTTGCTGAATGCTTCGATGAATGGATTGGTGGAATTGGTGAAAGGCAAACTCTATTACAACTACCGCGGATTTCAGTTCGACAATATATTTGGTCATTTCAGTTTTGACGAAAATCAGTTGCTGATCCGCGATCTCGATCTGGAGATCAACGGCAACCGCCTATTTGCCCACGGGCATTCCAGCGAATTTCTGCCCTTCTTCATACTGCCCGATCGGCGGGCGCACATTGAGATGAGCATGGCCTCTCCGCGCTTTGATTTCGGGGCTTTTACCGCTCCGCATGGCCTGGGAAAGGATACGGTGGAAATGGCCGATACAGAACCATCTGGTTTCAACATGGGATATATTGATCGTTTGCTCGATAAGGGTTCGATGAATATGGATGTAGATTTTAAAGAGTTGATTTACAATAAATTCAAGGCCTCCCAGCTGACGGGCAATATATCCCTGCAGCCCGATACGGTACAGTTGAGCGGTGTGAAAATGAATTTGGCCAAGGGCCACTTTGCGATCGATGGCTCGATTACAGATGTGGTAAGGCACCGACCCAAAATGCAGGTGGCGTTTCAGTTGACTGAAAATGATGTGAGCGACATTTTTGAGCAATTTGAAGATTTTGGGCAGAATCATTTGAAATGCCAAAATATCGAAGGCTTTACATCAGCCGACATTTCATTCAGCGCTGATATCAATTCCAATTATTCCATCATTCCCGAAACGATGTATGGCGACATGCGGGTCAAGCTGGCCGGTGTACAACTCATCGAACTGGACGCGCTCAGGAAAATCACGGGCTTTCTCTCCCGAAAGCGGCAGCTCAATCATATTTACATCGACACTCTGGAGACGCTATCGCACATCCGCGGGACTGATTTATATTTTCAAAAATTCATTCTGCATTCCAGCTCCTTTGATTTTGGAGTGGAAGGAGTTTATAGTATGGGGGCCAATAAGCGCACCCGTTTGCTCTTTTCGGTACCCTTGAGCAATCTGTTTCGGCGCCATCTCACCCTGGCGGAAATGGCTGAGGGAGCTGCCAGGCGTAAGGGCCTCAAAGTACACATTGAAGCACGCCATAAAAAGGACCGACTGCGATTTCGGTTGAAGCTGCCGATGCTTGGGAGGAAGAAGTATCGGCTGGAGGAGAGAGAAGAATAAGATCATCGTACATTGCGATGCTCTAAAAAATGAGCCTACAACATGAGCTCATCCTCTGACAAAGAAGACCTTTTGAACATGCACAAACCTATCAATGTATGTACTCCCTAAAGTGTATGAAAATTTGAATGTAGCCACCGCTATTTTTGAACAACTTCTATCTGTATCAACATTATACCGCGCTTTGCCAAGTCTTGTGCATACACACAAAACTTGGCCGCTTGAAGTTTAGAAATAGAGAAACAATGTCGGCTGCCCGTCATTTGTAAGAGGGTGACGATCAAAGATCCAACGGCATTTTTTCTGCAATGTTTACTCGAAATAAGCTATACTTAACAATTGGTACTCAAGGACTTATGAAGTCAGGGTTATATGACAGGGTATTCAACATCCAAAGCTCATTTTGAAGAATGCGGTTAAGGATGCCGCTTGCATATATGCAAGAATATTGCTATATTTGGTTAGCTGCCTGATAGAATATAAAGCAAAACAGAAAAGTACCTTCGCTTTAGCGAGCTTGTATTTCGCTAAAGTTGTCATTACTTTTTTAGCCAAAGCTGTCTAAAGCATAAAATAAACATTAAGTACTATTAGAACTTTTATTTTTTACTTCTGACGAAGTTTTCTACTTTCTTCTTTATCGTCGCATAGTTATGAAAAAAAATTCTGCCCTCCTTTTATTATTATTTATTATTCCTTTTAGATTACTATACGGTCAAATAAGTTTTTCTTATGATAAAATTTCTTTGGAGCGTGTTACTTTTTATAAGCCCAATGAAGCCAATGATGATGGATATATTATCGTGAAAAAAGATAATGGTAATGGGAGCTATACAGGATCTCAGTGGGAAAACGGGAGTACCAAACCAGTAGCATATGTTAGTGGCGTGAAGCCGAGGATAAGTGCGGAACTTAAGGTTGAGTGTGATGTAAATACATTGTATGTTAAGGGAGATGGTCCCGAAAATTTTGATCCACCCTCCCAAAAGCTTGTCCCAAGCGGATCAGGGTCAAATATATATTCCTATCCAACTATAATTATTTCCTCTGAATTCGAACTTGGTAAAATCAGACATTGGGATCCTTTTGAAATAGTGTGGTTCATAAGTACGGATGAAGTAAATTGGGTGGAAGTAAAACAGCGTAGTAATAATCCTTTATATGTAACCCGCGATACGCCTGAACCTCCAAATATTGGAATAGGATATGATCACTTTCACACGCTCATAAAAGTCAGCTGTGAAGCTGCAGACAAAGAAATTTTGGCATCAAAAATTATTGATAAAATATGGTCGAAAATTCAAACTTTAACAGTAGAAGGAGCTGATGCAAAATTAAATATGAATGCGAATCAGGCTTTAAAATACCCAAAAAGCGATAGCAGCAGCTATTCTCCCAAAGACGTGAACGATGAGTCCTTTAGTTGATCGAACTTTGGAAGCTCTTTGAATATCTGTTTTTTCAATAAGCCAGTTGAATAAAGATTCAATGGGTTGTCTCAAACGAGAGACAGCAGTTGAAAATAAATGGTCAGCAGCGTGTTTAAATTGACGAGTTTTGGGGCTTTCGCCTTTGACTAAGAACGTGTTTGGGAATTTTATTCTGTAAATGATTGAAATTTTGCCAAGATCATTGATGTATTTGCCAAATAAAGGAATGATACAGAACTTTCTATGGTATGCTCGTGGTCAATCAGTATTCTTCGGTAAAAATTAAACCAGGCAATCGTTCTTTCAACTACCCATCGTTTAGCCTGAACAACAAACCCCTTTTTCCCTTCAGGTCTTATTGGAACTTCAAATTCGATATTCAATTCCTCACAGGCCTGTGCAAAAGTTCCTTTATAAGCGTTGTCACCAATTATTTTTATCAGGCGGCCCATTTGATGTTGATCCATCTTCAAAAGATGAACACCAGCCGGACTGTCATGCTCATTAGCTGGATGTACCCAAGCTTGCCAAATACGACCCAAGGTGTCTGTGAGAATTTGACGTTTGCGGCCATTAATCTTTTTATTGCCGTCAATGCCCCGAAACTCATAAATCATGGGAGCCAACTTAACACTCTGAGAATCAACGATCCCCAAGCTTGGGCTTGACTGCCGATCAAGTTTGTCCCGTTCATATTCATTGAGTGCCAGATTGATTGATTTGATAATTCCTTTTTTTGTCCAGTTATAAAAGTAATAGTAAACTGCAGACCAGGGGGGAAAAGAACTATCAAGATTTCGCCATTGGGCTCCAGTTCTTGTTATCCAAAGTATGGCATTGAAAATATCACGCAAATCAAGTGTGCGTTTTCGTTTGATAGGAAGAAATTCTTTTATAACTTCCCACTGGCCGTCGGTCAGCCGTTCAAATTGGGCGAGCATCTTTGTAAGTTTTAGTTTAACTACAAGATACTACCGACGGCTATTTATTTCAAAATAAATTCCCAAACAACCTCTAATTTCACAGGGGTGTAAATGCTTACTCCGTGTTGTTCTAAGAGAACTTCCTCCAAGTCTTTTTTTGAGTATGCTTTATCACCAATTACGGCTCGGCCTTCAAATTGAGGAAGAATTTCTCTTACTGCGTTAAGGTCATGCTCAGAGGCATTAGTCAAACTGAAAAACTCAGGCAAAGGTAATTTGCCCTTTTTGTGGAAAGCTATTGCGTGGAGCTTAGCTCCAAAGTAGTGCAGTTTTTTAGTCGAACAATATCCTTTGTCTGTAATTTCAGGCGCAACTTTACCAGCCCTTTTGCCGCTACACGTAATAATAGGCATGGAGTCCAAAAGGCTGATATCAAATCGAACACCTGAGGTATCGACATCCCTTAAAAGACACATGACCAGATGCGGAAACACGCTAGCCAGCCGATTCAACCTATCATTGAACGTTTGATAAGATGGAAGATTGGGAAACCAATCAGCCAAATACTTCATGGCGTAGCCATGAATGGATTTGATCTTGTATTTTTCTTCTTCCATCATACTGAAAATATAGATGGTCAATAACTCCTCATCTGTAAAATTAGGTGATTTGTTATTGCTAAATCTTTCGCAATGCCAGCGAAGTTCCTTATTATAGCACTCACAGATGTAATAATAGAGTGCTATCAGTTTGATAAAGTCCATTTTCAAATATATGGACTCTGGCGTTACATCTGTTTTTTATTTTTTTTCAACCCCTGATTCGCATTATGTATTATTATAAAGATTGGACATGCTTAAGTACATTAACGAATGAATTAATTGCAAACTTGGATGGTCAATGTGGAGCATGGGCAAGTTTCCTTATCGATTTATTGAAAATCCACAATGTTTTTCATAGTTCTGTGAATAATGATTACGTTAAGGTTGACCCTGAAGTGTTCTCTATATTTAGCTCAATTGAAGAACCATTAGGTTTTCTTGTAAAGAAGTGGACATTTACTAATGGAGCATATACCGGTAGTGTAGACCCTGATTACCCTTATGTGATGATTCCACATCACACTATTCCATTTTATGATGGAAATCAAATTAATACAATATATACTGAAGCAAAAGACGAACCAGGAATTGATGCACAAGGTGTCAATGCGAATCCCAAATCTATATTTGAAAATCATCAATTTACTAACATTACTGATAGGTATTTAGATCCGGCATATGGGGTCGAATACTCAAGTTTGTTAAGTATGAAACTCAATGCCATAAGTGGATTTTATCGAACTGTGTTGGGTGAGATTGATGAAACAGTAGTAGATATAGATTTGAATGGGGATGGAATAAAAGAAGTTAATGCTTCTGTATTTGTATGTTGTAAGCGATAATTTATTTGACTTTAAATTAGTTTCTACTACAGGTAATTATTGATGCATATGAAAAATATTTTAATCATAGTACTCATTGTATTTGCACCAATTTGTAAAATCCTTAGCCAACAAAAAGTGATTTTAACAAAGGATCATATATTTAAATGTCATAAAGATAATAACTACTACATCTATCTTGAACAATACTTCAAAGGTAAAAAGCAAGTTAAGGAATCCCTTATTGCTGGGTATCGATCAGAAAATAATTATAACAACAGATTAACGAGTTGGGATGTTTTTGACAGTATAGTAATAGCAGCTTCTGTTATACAGTTTAGCGACCAAGTAAGGGTATTAATAAATAAACGGTTATTGGATGATACAAAAAATCGTAATTCCGCTTTTAAAAAGGTCCCTTCTACCTTTACTTCAAAACCATTCTCTTTCATAAGAGATTGGAATGTTAAATTTTCAGCAGAAAACCATGTATTTAATTTTTACTATGACATTTCTGATAATTACTCTGATAATAGGCCTTTATTTTGGGTAATTGATGATAAAAACAACTTAAAGATATGGAGGTTAAATTATCCACAAATATTTGATGAAAATGAAAAAAAAGACGTAAGCAAGGAATGGACTTTATTAGACTCAATTAATTTGGAAAATTTAAGACCTAAATCTCTTCATGTTTTCCGGGAAAAAAACCACTTTGTTTTATTTATCAATAATAAGAAATATACATATTTCTTAGGACAAGCAGAACTTACCATGCTAGGATCAATAGATCAAGACTTGAAATTGTTCCTTTATAATAAGGATAGCCAAATAGTAAGTCTTAGAGATACATCATATCTAAATGAAATTTTAGTGCCATTTCAAAACACAAAACAATGAAAAATAATTAATGCAACTGTTGTTGATAAACATGAAGTACCAGTTCCTTTTCTAGTTAAACACATATACCCTTGTATAAATCGAATAATTGATGAAAAGCTATTTCAAAATCTTGCTAGGTATAATTATATGTGTATTAATACATGTAAACCTCGTTGCACAAGATGCACTAGTAGCTGAAGTGACGAATGCTACTATTGATCCAGGACAATGTGAAGATGCAATTGTTGATCTGCGAATAAACGGAGGAATTCAACCTTATGATGTGCATTGGACGGGCTCTTGGGGGCTGGATATAGAAGTTTTTGACATAACTGGCAACGATGACGGTGAAGACTTATATAATATTAGACCTGGTACTTACACTGTAGTAGTTACAGATGCTTTATGCGGGACAGCTGAATTATCTGTTGAAGTTGGGTGTGAAGAATGTCCTCCTTTAATTTTAGGTATAGACCATCATGGATTTATTCAATGCGAAGGAGCTAAGGGTAAATTAACAGTAATATTGACTGACGAAGGAGTACCTCCTTATATTATTGAATGGTCTAATGGTGAGAATACCGAAACTATTGAAAATTTAGATGAAGGGTATTATGATGTTACCGTTACAGATAGTAGAGGATGCATGAATAGTCAAGGTATATATCTACTCGTACAAGACCCGGCAATAGAGTTGTATGAAGATCAAGATTTAGTTGTTGTTGATAATTGTAGTAGTTTGCCTGCAAATGGTAGCATAAGTTTTATAAATCCTCTAGGTTCTGGATACAACTATAGTTGGACTGGACCTAATGGCTTTACTTCAAATAGTCAAAATATAACTGGACTAGAAGCTGGAATTTACTGTGTTAAAGTAGGGACTCTAGATAGTCGGGATTGTATTTATGCTAAAGGATGTGTTGAAGTAAGTTTAGTTCCAGGGCCTTCAGTTATTTTAAGCGATATACAAAACATTCCTTTATGTAAAAGAGGAAATGATCATCAGTTAGATTGCATGGGTACATTGACTGTATATTCCGGTAAACTTGTGCCACGGTTTCCGGAGCAAACTGTGCCACGGTTGTGAAGAGTCGATAATCTATTCTCAAAGTTAAAAAATATTAGCTGTTTACTCCTTTTGCCTTGCGCATAGACTCTCCCGAGAGAGTGATTCTATGTGAAGAATGCACCAATCTATCCAGGATAGCATCGGCAATAGTGCCCTCACCAATCAATTCATGCCATTTGCCCACAGGGATTTGAGAAGTGATGATAATGGATGATTGGTCGTACTTGTATTCGACAATATCCATGAGCGCCTGCCTGATGATATTATCTATTTCGCTGAGACCAAAATCATCGATAATGAGTAAAGCGGTTTGTTTGATCGTTTTGATTAGCCGTTGGTAGTTGCCTTCAATTTTGGCCAGTCTGACCTGATCGGATAAATTACTCATGGTGTAGTATTGGGTTTTGTGTAGTTGTATACAAGCCTGATGTCCGAGGGCTTGAGCCAGGTAGGTCTTGCCCGTTCCGGTGGGACCGATGATAATCAGATTTTGGTGTTTCTGAATAAAGTCCAAAGTGGCCAGTCGGTTGAAGTAATTTTTGTCCAGTCCGCGAGGAGTGGTAAAATCGACATTGGCAATGGCGGCACCGGAGCGGAAGTGAGCTCGTTTGATCAGATTCTCCATTTTCCGGTTTTGCCGGTATTCCCATTCCTGGTCAGCCAGCAGAGCAGTGTACTGATCCAGGGTATAGTCCTGGTAAAGGTTGTCTTGCATACTGAGGTGATGGATATGGGCCATGCCTTTGAGTCGCATTGTTTTTAGCTTTTCTACTGTGGTTTGTGTATTCATTGTTGTAAATTTTTAGAAAGGTTTAAGTGTAATATTGACTGCCTCGGATATTGTCATGTTCCGGGATGGTTGTTGTCTTGGTTGTGGCCTGGAACAGATCCTGCTCCAGGTCCATATTGTTTTTCAAAATATCCCTAACGGTACTATAACTGAAGTAGGGATATTGACGAGCGCGAATAACAGCACTTTGAAGCCGGTCGACAGGATAATCCTTGACCAATTGCAAAATGCCCATGCACTGCTTGTAAGCTACTTCGGGATAGGTCGCTTGTTGGATCAATCCTTTGATGTAATATTCTACATCCTCACCGTATTTGCGGGCCCATTTTTGAAAGAACTCCGGCGACCAGTCGTTGTAAAATCGATGGGTGCTTTTCATGTGTTTACTGATGGTGGTATAGCGCCCGGGGCGAGGGTCTCTTCTGTGAGTGGCGATACGTTCTTTAGCATAGAAGACCTCTACCGTTTTGGTGTTGTATTGCACCTCTACCTTTTTACCAATAAATCGATGGGGGACGCTGTAGTAGTGCCTGTCGGCGGATAAGTAGACATGTCCCATTTTTTGTACGGTTGCTATTTTATTGCAAATTCCGGAGTTGCTGACCCACCCATTTCGGAGTCATTGACCCATGTGGATAACTTACGATTTCAATGATGCTAAGATAGTTGATTTATAGGTTTCCTTAAACTTTTTCCTTTTAATTCTATTCGATGTGCTTTGGGGACGATCCGGTCAAGGATGGCATCTGCCAAAGTTGGTTCATTAAAATATTGGTGCCATTTACTCACTGGCAGTTGAGAGCAAATAATAGTAGCGGCGTTTTCGTAACGGTCTTCCAAAATCTGTAACAAGATTAACTTTACCTGATGTGTGATGGGTTGTAATCCAAAGTCATCAAAGATGATGAGTTTAGCTTTTTTTAATCTGTCCATCCACTTGATTAAGGTGCCGTCTGTTTTGGCTAAAGCGATCTGTTCGGTGAATCGATTCATGTTAAAGTAAAGTGTTCGGTATCCATTGACACAAGCGTTATTTCCTAAAGCGCAAGCCAGGTATGATTTACCACAACCAGTGGCGCCGGTAATCAAAACATTTTCTCCTCGGTCGAGGTAAGCACAGTCTGCAAGGAGCATTAATTTTTCCTTGGAGAGATTTCTTGTTTTAGAACAATCGATGTCTTGAATGTTGGCTTGATAACGAAGTTTGGAGAGTCTTAAAAACATTTTCATTCGCTTGTGCCAACGATGCTGTTTTTCTGCATCAATCAGATTGGCAATCATTTCATGTGCGTCTGCTTGCTGGTTGATTGGTAATCCAAGAGCTGCCTCGTAAGCATCCGCCATGCCTGTTAATTTTAGCATTCTCATAATTTCCAGAGATCCGTTTTTCATAATTATTGATTGTTTTATATCCCTTTATAATTTTATATTATCTAAGGGAGTAGTTAAAAAATAAATGTTATTGAGTTCAATAGATACCTATTGATAAGCCTCAGGGCCTCTTATATTTTCGTGTTCCCCTATTGTGAGTGAGTCAAATAATTCAAGTTGATCATCAACGGTGTCGAGTTTTCGAACTAAGATATTTTTGATCATGTAATAGCTTGCCTTATCTGCTTTTTGGCAACGAAGAGCAGCTCGCTCCAAACGTTCAGAATTATACTTTTTTGCAAAACCTAAAATACCTTGGCAGCTACCATAAGATTGGGCTTCATGGATTCTGGAGAGTAGAATATGCTGGATAGCCCAGCGAGTAGCAGGACCTATTTGCTCAGCCTGACTAAGAAAATAAGCGGCATCAAAGCCTTTTGCTTTTTTCCACTCCCTGTGCGACCGAGGCATATGTTCCATTTTTGTCTGGTACTGTTGTGACCCGGTGTAGTAAACTCGCTTGTGAGTTGCAACCCGTTGATTATCAATATATACCTCTACATTTTTTGAGGTGTAAATGACGGTCGCTTGTTGTTTTGCATATTGAAAAGGGACAGAGTAAAAAGCTTTGTCCTCTCCTAGAAAAACATGATAGTTCCTTCTAACTTGAGGTGTGATGGTCTTTTTAAGTTCAAACAGATCACAAGGGAGTGATCTCATTACAGGCAATTCAAAAGCTTCAAAAACACTTTTGCGTGTACCTTGTTTTTGTTGATAGGGTTTATTATTATGTTGGCTTAGCTGCTCTGTGATTGCTGCATTTAACTCCTCTATACTATGAAAAGTCTCGTTTCTCAATGGAGCATAAATGCGTCTGTAAACCGTATTCACCATGTTTTCTACACTCGCTTTATCTTTGGGTTTTCCAACGCGAGTGGCACTTAAATCGAGCTGATAATGTGCAGCTAATTGTACACATAATTCATTAAAAGTAGGTTCGTATTTATCAGCTCGACTAACATATGATTTTAGATTATCGGATAAAATAACTTGAGGTAGTTTACCGAAAAAAAGAAGCGCTTGATTTAATCCATAAATAAAGTCAGCTACCTTTTGAGAGGGAAGTGCGATGGCAAAAGTATATTGACTATGTGGCATCACCGCTACCAAAACTTCGCATTCATGAACTTCTCCAGTAGTTAAATCTACCCATCGCATTTTCTTTCCAGCGAAGTCTACTTGCATGACATTACCTGCTTGGTGCGCTAAGCTAATCGTCAAATCTCGTCGTCCTATCTCGCGTTTAAAGTGTTCACAAAATTGAGTGTAACTATAACCATCTGGGTGTTCTTCGATGTACTCCTCCCACAATAAATAGCGAGTTACACCCACTCGTTTTAATTCTTTTATCCAATCATCAATCTTACTTTTAAAAGCCTCTTTTCGTTGTTCAGCCACTGTATTTTTAGAGGGATAAAACACCGCAGTGAAAGCGGAATCGTCCAATGAAAGAACTCGCGCAAGATCTTCATCAAAGGCTTTCCCAAGTCTTACATAATGCTTCACTGTGTTTTTAGAAACTTGTAATCTACTTGCTGTGGCGCGAAGAGAACTCGTGCTGATATAGGTTTTAATAATCGTTCTTACTTGATCCATACGTTTAAATTGTCCCATGTTCTTGACCGTTTTTTTGCTTGAAAAAAACTGCGAACATGGCTATTTAATCGTAAGTATCCACTATATATAAGGCGGGTCAGTACGCCGGAATGACAGTCGCCTAAAACAAATCAAGGGGGTCAATATGCCGGAATGACGGCTCCTCCTAACAAGCTTAGGTGGGTCAGTATGACCGAAATGTTACTAACATTTGCCCTAATTGGGGGTGGGTCAACAACTCCGAAATGGGTGGGTCAGTATGGCCGGATTTTACAATTTTATAGTACCTAAGTTCGTAAGGCTGGGCGGCAAGTGGTAAGAGCTCCTCTTTTTCAATATCATGAAACTGCTGACGGCGAGTCAGCTTTATCTGACTGAACATTCGGTCATTATAGTCTTCCAACAACTCAGCAATGGCTTTATTCAACTCTGTTAAAGAGAAAAAGATCTGTTTGGAGAGGGGATAAAAAATACGTTGGTATACCAGCTTGACGGCATTTTCTACCAATGCTTTGTCTTGTGGACAATACGTTCGAGTAGGATTAATCGAACAACCGTAATGCAGTGCAAAATCTGAAAATGTCTTGTTCAAAACCGGTTCATATTTACTGCCCTTGGTAACTGCCGATTTGAGATTATCCACCACAATACTCCTGGGGACACCTCCCATAAACTTCAGGCAGTTGTTCATCGAGTCAATAAAATCTTCCCCTTTCTGAGAAGGGGTCGCTTCCACATAAGTATACCCACTACAAGGCAAGGTGGCTACAAATACCTCCACCTCGATTTGTTCTCCAGTCTCCATATCTACGAAAAATAACTTCTTGCCGGTATAATCTACATATAGTTTATCTCCGGCTTTATGCACCAGTTTTCCTGAGCCGTCCACTTGTTGAAGCCAACGGTTCAAGTGTTCGTTAAACTGGGAAGAGCGATATCCGTCGGGGTGACGGCTTAGATACTCCCTCCATAAGGTAAGACGCGTACAACCTACCTTTTTGAGCTCTTTACGAAAATAAGGAAAGTAGCTACTCAAAGTCTGATAACGATCTTTATCCGTCGTGCTAACGCCCGGAAACAACTCTTCCAGTGATCGGTCATCTAACTGTCCAAGTACTTCATATGACCGGCCTGTGGCTTTTAACAGGCGTACGTATTCATTGATCGTATTGCGATGAATACCTAACAACCGGCTGATGCTCCGGTTGCTCTCGCCTCGAATTTTGAGTTGTAATAATTGTCTGATTTGCATGATCCCTATTCGTTGGTTCGCCATAGTGTTTTACTGTTTTATTTTTCAGTAAAACACCGAATAGAAATCGACTCTTTTAACTAAAGTGGCACATTTTGCTCCGGTCAGCTGGTTTTTTTGGCACAACTTGCTCCGGAATCAGTGGCACATTTTCACCGGTTTTGGTGGCACATTTTGCTCCGGTTTAGCCACATTGACTATAAGTGTGCCTTCAGGAGCGTCTATAGAATGGCAAAACATTCCAAATGCTAATGAACAATTTAATACAACTATTACAGATTTATGTGAAGATACCTATACGGTTGAGGTTTGTTTGGATGGATGCTGTATAACAAAATCATTTACAATAGAATGTTGTGCAATTTTAGATGATCATGAATATTCTGTTGATCCCATTTCAATTTTTGGTAATGCAAACTCAGGCAATAGAACAATCGTCTTAACTGTGAACGGAGGAGGAAATTTTATTTATTATCACTGGACTGGACCTAATGGCTTTACTTCTAGCGATAAGAATATGAACTGATTTAGAACGTGTTTGGAATTTACCCTTCGGTGCATTAGTGCAAAATTTAATTCTGTACTTCATTGTTTTTCATCGCCATAGCGTGGGCTATGCCTCAAAAAAAGGCTTCGCCCAAAATTAAATTTTACTACTACTGCTTCCAAAAGCAATTTCCAAACACGCTCTTAAACTATTGTATTGTTGTTGAGGCTTGGCCATTGTAGGTTCTGGCGATTTCTCTTTTTGAGTGCGTACCTGTATGGTACGGACGATAAAAGGAAAGAAGTCAGGTTCTATAAGGGCTGGAGCTGCAAACCATTAGAAAAGTTTAAATCAGTTCATTATGTGGTGGCTCCGTTACAATAGATGCTGGCCCCGATTATTCAGAGTATTTATGGTCAAATGGAGAAACTACCCAAACTATAACCGTAGATATTCCTGATTCGGGACCTTATTCAGTTACAGTAACGGACTCCGACAATTGCAAATACATAGGCCATGTCAATGTACTTGATAAAAATAACCCTTCAAGTGTATATGACTATTTCAACAGGATTAGCGCTTTTCAAATAGAAGTTGATATTATTGAAGGCCCTGGTGTCATTGATCCTCCAAACATATCGGGAGTAAGAACCAATAATGTAGAAGACTATGCCGAATTAGAAGTGAATCTCTTAGATTTAAATATTGACATTTCTCCTGCTGAGGATTTAGAATTAGCCTTGTCAGATGTAATTAATGTCTCAATCGGGGAAGGGGAGGAAATCCCTCGCCTTTAGGCGAAGACTTTAGTTAGATGCGTGTTGTTTATCTTTGTAAGATGCAACATTATCGAAAGACATCCCATTCCTTGTATGATATAAAATACCACTTAGTGTGGATTACAAAATATCGTAAACCCGTGATGAAAGGCGAAGTGGCCGGGCGAACACGAGAATTGATACGTCAAATATGCAAAGCAAACGAAGTAGAGATATTATCAGGTCATGTATCAAAGGACCATATCCACTTGTTTGTGTCTGTGCCTCCCTATTTAAGCGTCAGCAAGCTGATGCAATTGTTGAAAGGGAAGACCTCTCGCAAGCTATTGAGCGAGTTTAGGCCATTATCCCAAAAGTTTTGGGGTCGCCATTTGTGGGCGCGTGGGTATTTCGCGGCTTCATCCGGTAATGTGACAGATGAAGTGATAATGAAATATATTGAAACGCAAGACAAAGAACAAGACGATGACAACTTTGAAGTCGCGGAATAAGCGGGTGGATTGAGTGGGCTTACAGCCCACTCACCCAAATCTACCGGCTTCAAGCCGGTAGTAGTTTAATTTCAAAGAACATTTGGAAGATGTTATTAGGGCTATGATCGTCCCTGATTTCTTCCTTGATTATTATTGCTCACCCTAAATTGGGGATGAGCCTTAATGTTTATACCTTTAATGTATGTATTTATGTCGACTCCCCAGATGGTCAAAATATATTTAATACAACATGAGCCAAAAAGAAAATAAATTAAGACTCATCCCAACTTGGAAACAATTTGAGGATTGGTCTATGCCAGACAAAGTTACTTATATTGCCGGTTGGTTGGCAGTTTTAAGTTTAGTTTGGGGGTTTTTCACTTTTTTTTATACCTCGGATAATTCAGGGGTTGTTGCAGATTTGGCTAAACAAAATGAAGAGTTGGTAGATGAAAAATCTGAACTTCTTCAACAGCTATTTGAAATAAAAAGTGAGTGCGAATATTTAAGAAATGCTTCTTGTAAGGAAATAATAGAAAACGAAACAGGACATTCTTATGCGAAAGTTATAGAGATTGTTGAAGAAGCAAGACAAAAATCGGTTGATTTAGTTACTCTTGGTAATGCTTCGTTCTTTTTAGGAGATTATAAATCTGCAACAGGTTGGTTCACCAAAGCAGCCGATAAAGGTAATGCAGTGGCACAATATAATTTGGGGCTATGTTATAATGGGCGCAGCCCAAAATGTCGTTTTTTGTAAATTAGCGTATTGTACACACTAAAAATACGAAAAATGACAGAAGAAGACTTTATGTTCCTAGCGCGTAAAAACTGGGAAAGTTTGAAGAAATTGGAAGCAGAGAAGAGTTTTTATGAGTATGAGAAGCAATTTGATGAATTATGGGTGTCGTTTGGCAAGGAGACCTTAGAGAAAATGATAAGTAGCCCTGGTAATGACCGTCGCAAAAAAAAAAGTTGAGACACGATATGGGAGAATAGAAGTAGAGAAGGTTCACCCTTGGAGTAATGGGGTAAATGGATTTCAAATCAGCCCCTATTATCAAGAGTTGCAGGCTTATGCGGGTCAAGATGATAATTTTCAAGAGGCCTCACAACGTTTGGATAAATACCTTCGCATCAGTAGTAGTTCTTCACAGATAGACCGGGTAGTAAAACAATATGGCGGTCAATTGGAACAGGAAAGTGAGACATTAGATGAAACAGCTTACCAAAGCCTGAGGACAAAAGTGTCGCAAGTTCCGGCTGATAGTGAGGTTTATGTGATGATGGATGGCTGTATGTTATTGACCAGAGAAAAGAGTGAGTGGAAAGAAATAAAATTAGGGCGTATTTTTCACTCTGCGGACCATTATGAGTTAAGCGATAAACGAAGTTGGATAAGGGATTCTGTCTATACAGCCCACTTTGGGAACCATGAAGACTTTTTAGGAAAATTAGAGCCATTAGTGGATGAATACGAAGGATTAAAGAACCGGTTAGTTTTTGTAAATGATGGAGCTAAATGGATTTGGAATTGGGTAGATGAATCTTATCCGCAGAGCACTCAAATATTAGACTTCTATCATGCAGCAGAATATCTGGGAGACTTTGCCAAGGTATTCTTTACCGACAAAGAGAAAAGGTCTGAGTGGATAAGTCAACAAAAACTATTGCTTTTAAATGATCAGGTTGACAAAGTGATTAAAAGGGTAAAGGCCTTGGATGGTAAGACACAAACCAAAAAAGAAGCTAAAAAAAAGTTGTTGACTTACTATGAAAATAACACAAAGAGAATGAAATACAAAACCTACAAGGATCAAGGGTTGCTCATCGGTTCAGGCCCAATAGAATCTGCACACAGAACCGTTATTCAAAAACGGCTCAAACAATCGGGACAACGATGGACTATTAAAGGGGCTCAATTTGTGGCTAACCTGCGAGTAGCCAACATGAGTCAGATGTGGGAAAAAGTAATCAAGCTAATAAAAAATGCTGCCTAGCGACATTTTGGGCTGCGCCCGTTATAATGAAGGTTGGGGAGTAGAACAAAACGATAAAATTGCTGTGAAATGGTACAAATTATCAGCTAAACAAGGATATGTGCCTGCTCAATATAATTTAGGAGTGATGTATTACGAAGGGAAGGGCATAGAGCAAAATTATGAGAAGGCAGCGGAATTGTATAACAAAGCAGCTAATAAGGGATTAGTAGAGGCTCAATACAGTTTGGGGCTAATGTATAAACAAGGTTTGGGAGTATCACAGGATTACAAAAAAGCTGTAGAATGGTATAGAAGGGCAGCTAAACAGAATTATGCTAGTGCACAATCCGGTTTAGGTTTCATGTATAGCCAAGGTTTAGGAGTAAAACAAAACTATGAAAAAGCTTTAGAGTTATTCAAATTGGCAACCCAACAAGGATATGGAGAAGCTTATTTTAATTTAGGTTCTATGTATCATTCTGGTTTGGGAGTATCACAGGATTACAAAAAAACGATGGAATTTTATGTCCTCGCAGCCGGAAAAGGTTATGCAAAAGCTATGTATAATTTAGGCTTAATGCATGAACTAGGTATCTACGTAGAACGAGATTATAACAAAGCCTTGGAGTGGTATAATTTAGCAGCCCAACAAGAATTTTCAGAAGCTGAATATAGGATAGGTCAAATTTACTATGAAGGGATAGGCGTAGAACAACACTTCGGAAGAGCTATGGAGTGGTGGAGTAAAGCAGCCCAAGGAGGATTTGCAGAAGCACAATATAGTATAGGACAAATGTATTTTGAAGGATTCGGGGGCGAACAAAATTATAACAAAACCATAAAATGGTGGAGTAAAGCAGCTGAACAAGGGTTTGCTAGCGCACAAGCTGGTTTAGGTTTTATGTATGGACAAGGCTTGGGTGTAGAGCGAAATCACGAAAAAGCTATAGAGTGGTATAGAATGGCAGCTAAACAGGGGCACAAAAATGCACAAAAATTTTTGAAGGAGTTAGGATATAGCTGGTAATGGGTTTTCTATTCAGAAATGAATTTTTAGACACAAAAGGGGTAAAGAACTACTTTTAAGCATTACAGAACGATTAGAACCCACGTAACTAATAAAAAAGGCTATCCAATTGGATAGCCGATCAAAAACATTTTCTCACAATGTTTAATTTTCCCGAAATAAATTATTCAATTCTTCTTGTATCACTTCCTCTTTTTCTCCAGTTTCACCTAGAGGTAATAGAGGAGTAAAATGAGAAAGAAAATCATTCACAGGAATAAAAGGTTTATACTTTGAACGAAGAACGTTATGCTCTGAGTAAAGACTAGCTTGTTTAAGAAGCCTAGTGTTATTATATGCTGGACGTGGGTGTATTTTTCTACCATAGTGGCTAAACCGGAGCAAACTGGTTCTTCCCCACTTTTGGTGGAAAACAATGGGTTGATCAGAATCAACGGGGTATTTTCAATGGATGGTACCCCCAGCACTACTTCCTATCTCGAATTTAGTTCGCCTTCAGGCCTTGGAACAGCAGGAAGATCACTTTCTGCTACAGCTAATAACAATTAGTGCCCAGGGCATTTGCCCAGACTGTGGCGAGAAAAGCCACAGCAGACATAGTAAATACACGCGTCAATTGCTAGACATGCCGTGGGCTGGTATTCCGGTTAAGGTAAATCTTTGTGTCAACAAATTTTATTGTACGAATAAAGATTGTATCCGGAAAATATTTACGGAACGATTTGGAGAAAAATTGAAACCTTATGCCCGTCGCACATTGAGATTGACAGACCACCTGGCTCAGATCGGTTATGCCCTTGGTGGTAATGGTGGTTCCAGGCTGGCTTCCTTGCTCGGCATGCCAGTAGGTCGCTCTACTATGTTACGAATAATTGACAATTGTGCAGGTGATGTCGATGTGGCTTCTCCTCGGGTATTGGGCATTGACGATTGGGCCTTCAAAAAAGGACACACATACGGGACAATTTTGGTGGATCTGGAGAAGAGAAAACCAATAGACCTTTTGCCTGACAGAGAAGTGGAAACGGTTAAAAAGTGGTTAGAAGCCCATCCTGAAATTGAGATTATCAGTAGGGCCCGTGCCAGTTGTTATTCCCAAGCTGCTGTGTTAGGTGCTCCCCAAGCCACCCAGGTCGCTGATCGGTGGCATTTATTGAAAAATCTGGGAGATGCTTTGAAGCGCTTACTGGATAAACATAATCAAGAATTACGTTTGGCAGCCAAGGATATTGCCCAAGCCGAAAGAGACAATGAGCAAATTAAAATAACACAAGAACTAGATCCTACACTACCAAAAGAAGAACCTAAATTGTCCAAATATGAGTTAAATTTTTTAGAAGTAAAACGCTTAAAATCCAAAGGTCATTCCATTCGATCTATTAACCGTCAGACAGGTATCCATAGACAAACTATTGAAAGGTACTTGAAATATGAGGAATACCCTCAAAAAATAATAGGAGTATCCAAGGTATCAAAGGCCCTGCCTTTTGAAGATTATCTAAGGAAGAGATGGCGAGAGGGTGAAACAAGACATATGCAGTTGTGGCGCGAGATTAAGGAACAAGGGTTTACCGGTTCACCGCAAAGTGTTTATAGATTTGTCCGCAAGTATCCTAAAGATCGTAGTGCTGAAAATCTTCCACCTCCTTTAAAGGTGAAAACATGGTCAGCCCGAAAAGTCAGTTTACTAATGAGCAAACCTTTTGAGAAATTGGATGAGCCATCTCAAACCTATTTGCGGGCGTTTTACAAGCGGTGTCCCCCAGCGAATAAGGCAAGCCAGTTAGCACGAAAATTTAAAAACATAACGGATAAACTCAGGAAAAAACACCTGAACCGTTGGATCGACATGGCGTTGGAGAGCGGTATTCCTTCTTTGAAAAATTTTGCAAAAGGGCTACAACAAGATTATGACGCCGTAAAAGCAGCAGTATCTCTAAAATGGAGTAATGGTCAGGTGGAAGGTCAAGTCAACCGATTGAAAAATATCAAGCGCCAAATGTATGGCCGTGCCGGATTCGAGCTGCTACGCAAACGGGTCTTGATGGATTCCAGTTGAGGCTTTCCACCAAAAGTGGGGAAGAACCAAGTTTATCGGTTTATACACTTATCTCTAAAGTGGTTAAATTTAATCACTTTAGAGTCGGGATTGTTGAGCTGCTGCCAGGCATCCGGGAATTTCGTGTTGGGACGATTGTGAAAATAGCCCTTTGTGTGCTACCCACTCGCGCGATTAAATTTCGGCTCACAGCTAAACCGCAAAAAGGCCACCACACTTCTGTGGTGACCAATTTTAGTCTTGTCGGGGTGGTAGGATTCGAACCTACGACCCCCTGCTCCCAAAGCAGGTGCGCTAACCGGACTGCGCTACACCCCGTGGCTGTAAGGAGTGTGAGTATCGGAAAAGACTCAAGCTCACACCCAGTTTTATTAAGCGGTGACGGCGGGATTCGAACCCGCGATACCCCTTTCAGAGTATGCCGGTTTAGCAAACCGGTGGTTTCAGCCACTCACCCACGTCACCTGGGCTTAAAAGCAGCTACTGCTAATTTCAGCGGGACAAAGGTAGGTATCCTTGCCATAAAAATCAAGCATGTAGCGCTATTAATTGGGCGTTCTGAGGATGAATTGAGAATGCTTGATGCAAAGCCGATACCAAAGGCACTAATTTGTATCAAATTACTTCAACTTTTCATACGTTTATCTCAGTAATATCACCGATCCCATCGTTTTATGCCCCCCTTCTTCAGTACGTTCTCCTTTCCATACTGTACCATCTTTAAACATACCAAAAGCTTTCCACACATACACATCCTGTGGCATGATTTGGCCATTCATGGTGCCATCCCAAGTTTCGGCGGGCTGGCCATCCTCCAGAGCTCTCGACTCCCAAAGTAGCTGCCCATAGGGAGAGAAAATCTGTATATGATATTCCGCAAGCCCAATTCCGGAAGGCTTAAAAAGCCGTACATCTCCGATACCATGTTCAGGAGAAAAGGCATTTGGAATAAATAGGCCCTTGATGCATGGCGGTTCTATGGTGATGAGGGTATCATCTACACAGCCGAACTGCGAGCTGGCCTCCAGATAGATTTGCCGCTTGCCGTTTTGAGTGAAGCGGTGGCGTGGCGATTCCTCTTCGCTGGTGTGTCCGTCACTGAAATCCCAAAAATAATAGTCGGCATTGGTAGAGTGATTGATGAAATCAAATGTTCCGCTGTTCAGGTTATTGTCGATAACCTCCAACGTTTCAAAACTGGCAGTTGGAGTGGGGTATACCCGTACAATATCATGGAGTTCAATACTATCATAACATACATCATGAATCGAAACTACCAATTTGATGGAATGATAGCCTGCACTGTCGAAGCGGTGGAGTGGCGCATATTCTCTGGAAGGCTTGCCATCGCCAAAGTCCCAATAATAGTTGTTGCTATTGGAAGAACGATTGACAAATTGTACATGCACCGGCGAGCAACCCTCCCCGCCTTCGATACCGAAATCAGCCTCCGGCATGGGAAAAATAGTTACCACATCCTCAACGCTGTCTTTGCAACTGAATTGGTTGGTAGCTACCAATGTTACTGCAAAAGTATCTGGTAAGTTGTAAATGTGTGTTGGATTATTGTGGCTGGAAGTGCTGCCGTCCCCAAACATCCACTGGTAACCGGCTGCGCCTTCAGAATTGTTGATAAAATTGATCTCCGCAGGCAGGCTGCACATTTCTGCTCTGTCAAATTCAAAATCGGCGCTAGGTACCGGATTCACTACAATGTCAAGAACAGTAGTATCGTTGTAGCAGCCATTTTCATCCGAGGCAACCAGCCTTACATTGAAGCTGCCTACCTCCGTAAAGGTGTGTGTAGGTACATTGCCCACACTAGTGTTGCCATCGCCAAAGTCCCATTGAAAGAAGGAAGCATTATCCGAATAGTTGAAAAATTCAACTGTCAGGGGCACACATCCTACATAAGTTGAAGGTTCAAAGCTGGCTTTTGGCAAGGGCATTACCCGCAGCGTACTGCTATATTCACTGGGGCATTGATTGAACATCGAAACACCGGTCAGCGTGACGGTATATACGCCTGCTGTGTCATAGATATGAGAGGGGTTGTTGAGCGTGGAGGAATCGCCATCGCCAAAGTCCCATATATTGCCGGACACGTTGACAGATTGGTTGAAAAAAAGTACCTCCTGGCCCACACATATTTTGTGTTCATGCACAAAAAATACTTCTGGCTGTGGCGTCACATGGATGAGAATTGTAGAAGTGTCATAGCCACACTCACTACTGGCATATTGAATAACCGTATAGGTTCCGGCGAGCTCAAAAGTATGCACCGGATTGAGTTCTGCACTGGTATTGCCATCACCAAAATCCCAATCGATATTAGCTCCCGGGGTGGCAAAATTGTAAAACTCCACTGTAAATGGCTCACAGCCTGCTGTGCCTGAAGTGGAGAAAAAGGAGCGCACATCAGCTGGTTCAACTACAATGTCCTGCAAAGCGGTGTCACTGCCACAGGAATTGGAAGCAATCAGACTTATGGTGTAAGTGCTTGATAATGAGTCGGTTGTATAGGTTTGGGAAGGTGGAATGGCATCTGTTGAAGTGTTTCCATTATCAAAATTCCACAAAAAGTCAGTGGCAGCACCGGTAGTGGTATTGGCAAAGCTTACCGTGACAGGCGAGCAGTCGCCTTCTACCAAAAATCCGATCTCAGGTTTGGGCAAGGGGCGCACCGTAATCACATCCTGGAATACAGCCGAGCCACAGATGTTGGCCACATTAAGTGTAATAATATAACTGGTGTCGTTGATGCCCTGTCCAAAGAAAACCACCTCCGGATGCTCATCAGTACTTGTCTGGCCATTGCCAAAATCCCAGGTATAAGTAAGTCCTTCTCCATAACTTTGATTGTTGAGGTTCAAGGTGATACCTTCACAGGCCAGCGTTGTGTCTGGTTCAAAGTAGGCAACTGGCACGTCTGTAATTACTATCGGATGTGCAATAGTATCTCTGCAGCCGTACTCGTTGGTTACAATCAATGTGACCGTATATTCTCCGGCGCTGTGAAAAGTATGGCTTGGCTCAAATTCAGAAGAGCTGTCGCCGTCTCCAAAGTTCCATTCGGCCTGATAATCAGTAGGGCTGAGGTTTGCAAAATTGACTACATCATTGCGGCAAGCCAGTTGGGGCAATTCAAAAGTAGCCTGATCCATTGGATATACCGTCACTACTTTTTGCTTCACGATGCTACAACCAGAAGACATATCTTCAAAAGTATAGCTGATGGTATGCATTCCCGGACCGGCTACAGCAGGATCAAAAATGCCGGAAGCCGGGTTGGTAATCCCCGTTCCGCTCCAAATACCACCGGCCGGCTGATTGCCGCTTAATTCAAATGCCAATTGAGTAAAACAGGCTTTTTCATCAGGGCCTGCATGCACATAAGTCAGATCGACCACTACTACTTCTTTGATATCTTCAACATAGCAACTTCCTGTGCCATAAGCAAAAGTAAGGGTATGCGTACCACCTCCGGCCACTACCGGATCAAAAATGCCGTTGACAGGATCAGTGATACCAGGGCCGCTCCATTGGCCGCCAATATTGGTGAAACCACTCAATTGAAATGCGCCCTGATCAATGCAAAGGGTATCATTTGGTCCGGCTTCTATCGTTTGCGGAGCTACGATAGTAATCAGCAAAGTATCAGAATTGGCACAATCAGATACTGGATCAATGTAGGTATAATATACTTCATGGATGCCTTCTCCGCCCGCCAAAGCAGGATTGAAAATCCCTGCCTCACTATCAGTGATACCTGTACCCGACCAGATGCCATTCGGTGGTATGGCATCGGCGAGCTGTACCTCAGTAGGCGCATTACAAAAACTGGTATCTGGGCCGGCACTTACAAATGGCAGTGGCTGAATATATATGACCTGATTGTCGGAATTGGCGCAGCCATAAGCATCTATGTACGTGTATGTCAATACATAACTACCTGGTGACAAACCGGCGGGATCAAAAACCCCACCACTTGGATTGCTAATGCCTTGCCCTGACCATGTACCACCGAAAGGAGAAAAGCCGCTCAGCTGAATAGGCGCATCTCCTTGGCAGATGGATAAATCCTGCCCAACAGTGACCTGTGGCAGAGGATTGATGGTAACGATAATGTCGGCACTTACCTGACAATTGTCGCTACCGATGCTGTAAGTAAGAATGTGTGAACCTGCTCCGGCCAGTTCCGGATCGAAGAGGTAGTTGTTCAAACCATTACTGCCATTGGCATCCCAGCTACCACCGGCAGGGGTGGCCATACCATTCAAATTGATCACACCCTGATCGATGCAAATGTCAATATCATTCCCTACTGACACATTCTGCGGTGCAATTACATTTACCACAGCCTGTGTAGTATTGGAGCAGCCATTGGCATCCGTATAATTGTAGGTGAGGGTGTATTGCCCCACACCCCCTGCCTGCTGAGGATCAAACTGATCGCCAAACACGCCGGGGCCACTCCATTGACCGCCTGTAGGAGAGGGGATAGGCAGATAAACCAGGCCAGGCGTATTACAATACACCGTATCATTCACTTGTAGTTGCGGCAAGGGAGTTACTGTGACCTCAAACTGACTACTATTCGAACAATTGGTATTGGTGCTGGTATAGCTATATGTAAGCTGAAAAGAGCCAGCTCCGCCTATCGAAGGGTCGAATTGGTTGCCATTCACGCCAATTCCCGACCAGCTGCCACCTACCGGGCTGGCAACCAGATTGATCGGATCGGCATCTACACAAACGGAGCGATTCGGTGGCATGTCGATGCTTGGTAAGCCTTCTACAATGATAAGGCGGGTATCATCAGTAGCACAAAAACCTGAGCCTACGGCATAGGTGATGATGTGTGTGCCAGCGCCTGCCAAGGCTGGATCAAACAATCCAGCCTGGCTATTAACACCAGTACCCAACCAGCTTCCGCCCGCCGGGCTACCATCCTGCAACTCAAAAGCAGCATCGTTGACACAAACGGTCAGATTGGGACCGGCATCAGCTTGCTCATTAGGTACTATGGTAATGATGATGGTATCGCTATTATCACAGTTGTTAAGGGGATCAATATAGGTGTAGGTAAGCAAGTAGCTACCTGGGCCCGGAGTATTTTGAGCATTGAAGATACCATCCGGACTAACGCCATTGCCCGACCAGGTACCTCCCGCCGGGGAAAAGCCACTGAGTTGAATGTCATTCGGATTTTCACAAATGCTCTGATTCGGGCCTGCTTCTACATTGGGCAAGCCATTGATCAGGATGCTTTTGCTGTCGCTATTCGAGCAGCCATTTGAATCGGTATAATCATAAGTGAGGGTGTAGGTGCCTATGCCCGATGCAGCAGGATCAAATAAATTTCCATTCAGAACTCCTCCACTGCTTACTGACCAGGAACCACCGGCAGGGGAGCCATCTCCAATGCTGAATGGAAGGTCGTTGACACAGCTTTCCAGATTCGGTCCGGCTTCCACTTGTGGCCCTGGTGTTACCGTTACAGCAATGCTATCGATCATATTGCACTGACCAAATTGATAGGCATAAACCAATACATTTTGACCAATATATTGAGGCGCAGGGCTAAACAAACCATTAGCGTTTACACCATTGCCCGACCAAATACCGCCACTGGGGCTGGCCGTAAGCTGTACCGGGTTGGCATAAGCGCAAATGGTAAAGTCACCGCCAAGCACCAGACTTCCATTTGGTTGGATAGTAAAAGTATCGGTGTCGGTGAAGCTACCACATTGATTTTCAGCTGTTACAGATACGATGTAGTCGCCAGGTGTATTGTACTGAATGCCAGTAGGGTAGGGGTCTGATGAACTGGTAGGGGAACCTCCGGGGAAGCTCCAGCTAAAGGAAGTAAAGTTGCCGCCATTAGCGTCAAAGTCAACATTGAAAGCGTCAAAATTTAAAGTAGCAGATTCGCAAAAGTCAGGAATCGGACTAAGTTCAACTGCTGGAATATCGACTATTAAGAGGGTTGTATCCCAGGTATCAGATGAGCAGATGTTGCTAGCCGTCAGACTCACTTGATAGCTGCCCGGCTCATTGAAAACGAGTTCAAGTTGCTCATCGGTCAACGAGCCGCTACCCACGAAGTCCCAACCACTGGAGGGCGACACGCTCCATTGAAACGAAAGGCTGTCGCCTGTGGATAGATTCTGGAAGGTGGCCAGAGTAGGGGCGCATTCATCGGCCTGAGCCGGAGCAGCCGCATTGGCAAGTGTAGCGGAAGCACCTGCATCCGAAACATCGATGATGGTGTAGCTTTCGCTAAAAGTAAATTCGCCACAAGCCTCGGAATTGAGAATCATGGTGATGGTATAATCACCGGGTGTCAGAAATTGAATTGAAATTTCATCAGAATTGAACAGGTTGCCGCTGGTAATTATCCAATCTATTCCGGCTACTCCGGGAGTGATGAGCCACCTGGGAGTTAGATTGGTAGAACAGGTGGAAGGGTTGCCGCTAGTCACTTCAGTACCATTGGCAGTAGCATTGGTAAAGGTAAATTCATCATATACACATCCAAGCGATGGCAGATCAGTATCAAAATCGGGATCAGGCGGCTCACTTACTTCGATCGGTTCGATGGTGGCCTTGGAAGAGCCGCAGGGGTTGCTTGCTTCGATTTGTACATCAAAAGCGTTTTGGTAATTGCCGGTTGAGGTAATTTCACCACAGGAGGATTCTTCAAAAGTATAGATAAAGTTGGTTGGCAGATTGGCCTGGGTATAGGTTTGGATCAATACGCCATTGATGTAAATGTTGTATTCTGTACCCGCCGGATTCTGGAACGTATTGGTAATCGGAAAATTTACCGTAGCTGGTGCGCACAATCCAACCGTATTGCCGGGGTTGGCAAGCCCTACTGAAGGGTTGCTACCATTGTAAAAGGTATAGAACTTAGTATTGGTACAACCATCTACTGAAGTTACAGTGAGTTCGATATTGTAATAGCCATACCCACTGAAGTCATGGGTATAAAAGCCAGTATTCGGAAATTCGGTATTGGTAAGGGTCTCGGTACTGCCATCGCCCCAGTCAAAGAAGTAGGTGTCATTGGAATTGTAAGTGGTAGAAGCATTATAAATATAAAGGGTCACATCTTGCGCTCCGCTACAAACCCGAATCAAAGAATCGATTTGAACACCACTGCCCGGTACCACCTGGATTGTAGGATCGGGACTCAGACGAACGAGTACATCTTCCTGTTGGCAAAGCAGACCGTTGCGATATAACTCGACGGTATATACCTGATCGATGCTGCTGAAAGGAAAAGTAAAGCTTGCCGTAGAGCCGGTAGCGTCGAAATTGCCATCTCCATCAAAGTTCCAGGCATAGGTGCCGGAGGGATTGGTGACGCTAAAATTGATCAGCTGTCCGCTGCAGGCCGGATCGGGCGAAAAGCTAAAATTGCATTGGCCGAAAGCCGCCTGGTGTAGGCAAAAGCTGATAGCGATGGTAAACAGTTTTGTAAAAATAGAATTCATACATCGTCAAATTTGAGATCGGTAGTTAAGCCACCGAGTGGATGAATGGCGTGTCTGAGTTTTTGCAATGTTCATTTTTCAATATCCAAAAAGGGGAGGGGCCTTTAGTAAAAGTGATAGCAATCCAGAGACTTCTTTGAGCTGGGTTTGCCGGCGGAGCCAAAGAGGGTGGGAGCTTCCGAAAAGGTGACGCGAAAAGCCAATTCGTACACTCCGCCTGCCTGAGTGCCGACACCTGTTGTATTGGCATCGTAGCTGAAGCCTATGAAATATTTATTCTTTTGCTTTCTTCCAGAATCAATATGAGCCCCCATAGTGAGTATAAGTGCGTTGGTATGTTTGAATTTGCTGATCAAAAACTTGTTTTGGTAAAATGCTCCGAAGTAGATGCCTTCATACAACACATAACAACCGTAGGTGACTACTTGCAGGTTTTCTTTAAAATTCCCCAATTCCCGGCCCTGCAAGTCATACTTGATGTTGGGCGAAAATGAAATATTCTGTTTTCCGCCAGCCAGCAGGATCATGGGAATGATAGAACCTGCATGGAGCGTGAGGCGAGGGGTGGTGCGAGTGTTGAGGCTTTGGAGAGACTCATTGCCATTGGTGTTTTTAAAGATATAAGGGACATGATGGAGGCTGAGGCCAAGGCTGTTGCGGGTATTTCGAAGGTTTTTCTTACCCAGTCGGAAGCTGGCATCAAAGCGCCAAATTGCACCCACATTGAAGTCGGCATAGCTTACCTTATCGGCACCGGGTAGAGCCGTAGTTGGGTAAATATCTCCAAAAACGGGGTCGAGCTGATCTGAAAATATCAACTTACTCCAATCGACCGATCGCTGATACCACAGTGCTTGCATACCGATATGCACATTGTGCTCATTCATCGGCAATGTGTAGGCATAGGACAGCCCCACACTGCTCGTTTTGAGCTGCATCAGCCCCTGCACATCCTGATACAAACTCAGGCCAAAGCCGCTCCGAATGAAGGGCTCCTGTATTTCTATGGTAGCCAGATAGGTCTTGAAACCGCTATCCACATTTTTCCATTGCTGCCGATATACACCGGCAAAGCTGACACCCTGTTCCAGGCCGGTGAGGGCCGGATTTAGGTATATCCGGTTGGCATAAAACTGAGAAAATGACGGATCCTGCGCTTGTAGCATCCAACCCAAAAACAGTAATGTAGTAAGTATGTAAATTCTTGGCATAGTTATATAATTTCACCACCCTCAAATGCTTGTACACAAATGCGGTTATTAAAAAAACTAAAGGAATTCAGTTGTATTTAAGAAGGGGGAACAAACAAGGGGGGATAAACTAAAGGTTTAGTATTTCTTGGTTATGTAGAAAGGTCAGGAGTTTAACTAGGATCAAATTAAGTACCTTCTTTGGCCTATAACAACGATAGTAACCTCACTATTTGTGACAGGCAAAGAGAGGCTCGTGCTTGCTACAGCAAACGCAAAGCAAGCTATCAGTCGCCAAAAAGTAACATCATTTGGGTTGGAATAGAGCAAGTTTTTCGGGATAGCCAGCCATCGGGCAACTGCTCCTCTTAGCATTATTCAAAAATGTCGGATTTAGAACGTGTTTGGAATTTACCCTTCGGTGCATTAGTGCAAAATTTAATTCTGTACTTCATTATTTTTCATCGCCATAGCGTTGGCTATGCCTCAAAAAAAGGCTTCGCCCAAAATTAAATTTTACTACTACTGCTTCCAAAAGCAATTTCCAAACACGCTCTTATTTTTTGAACGGTACTTAGGTTGTGGGCTTACTTCTCGTTGAGGCTCATTTTGATCTTCTTCTCCAGGTCAGAGACGGTATCTTTAAAGATCATGTCTGTATCGAGTAAGTCCTGTACCGCTTTGCAGGAATAGATAACGGTGCTGTGGTCACGCCCGCCAAAATTTTCGCCAATCGCTTTGAGGGATTTGTTGGTCAGGTTTTTAGCCAGGTACATGGAAAGCTGCCGTGCGATAACGATGCCGCGCTTGCGGGTTTGGCCTTTGAGTTTATCCACCGGCACATCGAAGTGATCGGCTACCAGTTTTTGAATAAACTCTACCGTAATCTCCTTCGACATTTGCGACACAAAGTTTTTAATCACTTCTTTGGCCAGATCCATATCAATTTCGCGGCGGTTGAGGGTAGATTGGGCCACCAGGCTAATGAGCACACCTTCCAGTTCGCGGATGTTGTTTTTGATATTGTAGCAGATAAATTCCACAACATCCTGTGGCAATTCCAGCCCTTCCTGGTTCATTTTGGCATCTAGGATAGCCATACGCGTTTCCAGGTCGGGCGATTGCAAATCAGCGGAAAGGCCCCACTTGAAGCGCGAAATAAGGCGCTCTTCCATACCATCGAGATCTTTGGGGGGCCGGTCAGAGGTAAGGATGATCTGTTTACCGTTTTGGTGGAGTTGGTTGAAAATATGGAAGAAAATTTCCTGTGTTTTTTGCTTATTGGCCAAAAACTGAATGTCATCCACAATCAGCACATCGATGAGCTGGTAAAAGTTGACAAAATCATTGACGGCATTATTTTTAATGGATTCAATGATTTGATTGGTAAACTTTTCAGAAGAGACGTAGAGAATGGTTTTATTCTCAAAATTGCCTTTCACATCATTGCCAATCGCTTGTGCGAGGTGCGTCTTGCCGAGCCCCACATCCCCAAAAATGACCAGCGGGTTGAAGGCTGTGCCGCCAGGTTTGCGCGCTACAGCCATGCCGGCAGAGCGAGCCAGGCGATTGCAATCCCCTTCAATAAAATTGTCGAAAACGTAATTGGGATTGAGCTGGGAGTCAATCTTTACCTTCTTAATACCCGGTATGACAAAGGGGTTTTTGATATTTTCCGTATCTATCGCTCCTGGTTGGTGGAGGTCATTGCGAGGTGTGGCGGCTGAAGACTGCTCGCTGAAGCTGTTGCCCATCAGTATTTGATATTCCAGCCGGCCTTTGTCTCCCAGCTCCTGCCGAATACTCGTTTTGAGTAGCGACACATAGTGCTGTTCGAGCCATTCATAGAAAAACCTGTTGGGTACCTGTATAGTCAATGCATCATTGAGCAGGCCAATCGGTTTTATGGGCTCAAACCAGGTTTTGAAGCTTTGAGAGTTGACGTTCTTTCGTATTGTCCGCAGACAGTTATCCCATACTGTAGCGCAATCTTTTACCATTCTCCAGAATACAATAAGGCGTATGCCAGGTTAAAAAATGTAAGCAAATCTTGTTGCAGTGTAGAATCTCCAGTATCAGTAAGACAGAGCTAAAGGGGTCATTATTGAACTATCCCAAGTATGTGGAAGGTGAAAGTGTTCTAATAATGAAGGAGTACAAATTTGGGAAAAATAATTGGTAACGAAAAATCAATTCCAAAGCTTTCTGGAATTTTTTTTTTTCCAATTAGTCGTATGTCAATGCGTGTAAATAAAATAATGACAAACACGCAAGTTTCACCAAAAGGTGGAAGCCACTGAGTATCAATTTTTTAGCTTCAATAAAATGAAGGTTATTTGCAAAAAGGCCTTCCCTACGGGCTCTCGGTTTCGAATGGTCGAGTGTGAAATATTTTTTTCTCTACCGTTTCGTTTATTCCACCCAGTGGTTTGCACAGCTCACACAGCGGTTCTTTCGGTTGCGCTCAAAAAACACATCAATTCGCCCCAGCATCATACCACCCCAGCCCACCTGATTAATCATCACCAGCTCTCCCTTTGCGTTCTTGACCAGCTCCGGCTGCTCCAAAAAAGTATGGGTGTGTCCGCCCAGTATCAGATCAATACCGCTGGTGGCAGCAGCAAGCGTTACATCGCAAATGCGATCAGCGTCGCTTTCATAGCGATGCCCCAGATGTGACAGGCATATGACATAATCGCAATGCAACTCATGGCTCAATAGCGCAGCATATTCATTGGCTTTGGCCACCGGCTCTTCATACCTGGTATTGCCGTAATCCTTTTTGGGCACCAAGCCTTCCAACTCTATACCCAACCCAAACACACCAATCTTCAGCCCCGCTTTTTCAAACAGCTTGTAAGGAAAGGTTTGGCCTTCCATAGGTGTGTCAGAGAAGTCATAATTGCTGACAAGGAAAGGGAAATTGGCTAGCGGAAGTTGCTTGAGCAAGCCCTCCAAACCCGCATCAAAGTCGTGGTTGCCAATAGTGGTCGCGTCATAGCGCATCCGACTCATCAGCTTCAGCTCCAGCTCTCCGCCAAAAAGGTTGAAATAGGGCGTTCCCTGGAAAATATCCCCGCTGTCGAAGAGCAGCACATTGGGCTCGGAGGCCCGTATTTGCTGGATTAATTGGGCTCTGCGTGCTGCGCCGCCTCTGCCTTGTCGCCAGCTCCCATCCATCGGGAAAGGCTCTATCCGGCTGTGTACGTCATTGGTATGGAGGATGATAAGTTTGACGATTTCGGGGCCGGCAAAAGCTTGCAGCGGTAGTTGTCCAGCCATCATTAAGAGGCCAGCCTGCGCGTTGCGTTTTATAAATACTCGCCGCTTCATACCTTGACATTTTTTTAAGAATATATTGAACCAGCAGCTGCTCAATCCACTTCATCCACCAACTGTATCCGACCCGCTCTCTTAGCGGAAATTGGCCGCCCGGCTGCCGTTTCGGCCCGGATATGCTCTAGGAGGGCCTCGCGAACCAAATAGCCGCTTTGCTGCCGGGGCAGCTCTGTCAGAAAACCGGCACCGTCTCCTCCGTTGGCAACGTAGTCGGGCATGGCGACTTGATAAGTCGTGCTATCTATCAGGCTTTGCCCGGCGATTATGGCTTTGACAACTTTGTCAGCCATCAATTGTAGCCGCACCGGCCAACTGACCGGCCAACCGCCCGCCTGAGCGATGAACTCAAAGAGCTGTGCCACTTCCCGACCATTCATCTGTACTATCATGATGGTATTGTCAAAGGGCATGAGTTCATAAATACTACCCACCGTCAAGGGGCCTTCTTCGATGCTCGACAAACGGATACCCCAATGGTTGACGATTGCAAAATCGACAGGCTCCGGGCTTAGTTGCATTGCCTTGCGGTGTACGATATCTGCCATCCAGTTGCCAAGGCTCCCTTCCGGTTGCTCTCTAAGCATGGCTGTTTGTACCCTCCCAATTTGCTGCATCATTTTCATCTTATATTCGGCTTTGTATGGTGCAATCAAGGACTGTATGGAGCTGTCGGGCTGAGGGATGAGTTCCGCATTGAGCAGGTATAGTTCCGGTCGTTCATTGGCGGTATGCCATACCTTACTACAACTGGTTGCTGCCAGCACAGCGACTATTAATATAGAGAATCTGATATGTATAAGTCCGGACAAAAAACGGGTTTATATATTGATTGAAGGTGTATTGTTGTGTTTTTGACTTTTCCCTGCCGATTCGCAGTGATCTGCCTACATCAGCAGGGAGGCCTCTTTCTTGATGGCTTCGAGGGCCTTGTCAAGGGGAAGTAGGCTGCGCTGCTGCAAATACTCAAACATGGCTCTGCCATATTCGCGGGCATCGGAATTGGGATCGTGCTCCTCGAAGAGCAGGTTTATCACATTGACCACATCATCGCGGGCTATTTTGATGATCTGCCACAATTGGTCAGACACATAAACCTGCTGAGTAATATTGTGTTCAAATTCCTTTTGAATAGCAATCATCATCGCCATTCGCAGCTCTCCGGTGGTCATATTCTCCCCGCGCAGGCGCAGCACCAGGTTGGGTATTGAGATGCGCTCACAGAAGAGTGACAGCCGTTCGTAGGCTTGTAGCCGTAAAGGAATGGTAGTTTTTTGCTGATTCTGCTTGAAATCGAGCATTTGAGTTTTGTACTGACTGTCGAGATATTGCTTGAGCAGGTGATAGACCGTAAAAAACACGATCAAAGCAGGCACGGTCACTTTTATTATTTCCAGAATTACGGCTAACCAGGTTGGCATAAAGAGATTGATTATTTGGTGGTGAACAAGGAAACTAAAGCGTATGTATAATTTTATTCTTCCTTTTAATATGAAATGGATTTCACAGCTAGGCGAAGCTTCCTTTGAGGGTCGTACCTAGATGGTAGGGAACGAAAAATAGCTAAAGTATAGCGAAGAAAGACTTTCATATTAGTAAAAATATTAATTTCAAACATACTCTAATCCTTGTGGCAATAACTTTATTACACTGTGAGCCGATACAAAAGTAAATGGCCGGCAGCACAATTTCGCAATTTTCCTCCATAATACTAACGCTATGCGAATCAAAAGGTACAGCAAACTTTATCGATCGCTTGTTGTTGAACGGATCGGTGGTGCATTTGCTTGGAAAAATATTGTATTTTTGTAGCAGAAAAATATTGGATACATGAGTGATACCAAAACAGGGATTAATCAGCCCGTCAGCTTGACAGAAGGCGCATTGAAGGAGTTGCGACGCATCAAAGCCGAGCAAAACATTCCCGACGATCACGGCCTACGAGTAGGCGTGAAAGGCGGCGGATGTTCCGGCTTTTCCTATATTCTGGGCTTCGATCAGCCAAAAGAGAATGATAACATTTATCAGATCAGTGGTTTACAAGTGTTGATGCAAAAGGCGCATGCCATCTACCTGCTGGGCATGGAAATCGATTGGGTGGACGGGCTCAACAACCGGGGTTTTTCTTTTAACAATCCCAATGCTACCGACACTTGTGGCTGCGGTACCTCTTTTTCGGCATAATCAGGAAGTGCGAAGAGAAGGGATCCAATCGCGGTATAGGGTGCTTGCCCTGATCACATATTTTTGATGATCTCGTTGCCAAATTGCGAAGTCTTCAACAGCTTGGCGTTCTTCATCAACCTCTCAAAGTCATAAGTCACGCGTTTTTTGCGGATTGCGCCACTCACCCCCTTGATGATGAGGTCGGCTGCTTCATTCCAACCCATATATCTCAGCATCATTTCGCCGGAAAGGATCACAGAGCTTGGATTCACCTTATCCAGCCCGGCATATTTGGGGGCTGTACCATGCGTAGCCTCAAACAAAGCAATGCCCGTCTCGTAATTGATATTGGCACCGGGTGCAATACCGATACCTCCAACCTCAGCAGCCAGCGCATCCGACACATAGTCGCCATTGAGATTGAGCGTAGCGATGACGCTATACTCAGCCGGGCGGGTCAGGATTTGCTGGAGGAAGGCATCGGCAATTACATCTTTGATGAGCACTGCTCCGCGATCAAGGGCCTTTTGCTGGGCCGTATTGGCAGCTTTCGGGCCGCGCTTGGCTTTGATACGATCGTACTTGGCCCAGGTAAATACCTTGCGGCCAAATTCGCGCTCGGCCAATGCGTAGCCCCACTCTTTGAACTTGCCTTCTGTGAACTTCATAATATTGCCTTTGTGTACCAGCGTAACGCTGGGAAGGCCGTTGTCGAGAGCATACTTTATAGCAGAGCGCACCAAGCGTTCGGTGCCTTCCACAGAAACGGGCTTGACACCCAGCGAGACTGTATCGGGGAAGCGAATAGATTTGACTTTCAGCTCTTCGATGAGGAACTTCTTCAGCTTGCGCAATTTGGCAGTACCGTGAAGGTATTCGATGCCAGCATAAATATCTTCCGTATTTTCGCGGAATATTACCATATTCACCTTTTCAGGAGCTTTCACAGGAGAGGGCACCCCCTTGAAGTAGCGCACCGGGCGCACACAGGCATAGAGGTCGAGCTTTTGGCGCAGCGCTACGTTGAGCGAACGGATCCCCCCGCCTACGGGAGTCGTCAATGGGCCTTTGATCCCGACCAGGTATTTTTTCATATCCCGCAGGGTAGCTGCCGGAAGCCATTTGCCGGTTTTGTCCATAGCCTTTTGGCCAGCATATACTTCGTGCCACTGAATTTTGCGGTTGCCTTTGTAAGCCTTTTTGACGGCTCCGTCGAGTACACGGACGGAAGCTGCCCATATATCGGGGCCAATACCATCTCCTTCAATAAAGGGAATGATTGGATTGTCCGGCACATTGAGTTGACCGTTTTCAATGCTTATTCTTGATCCTTTCATATTGCTGAAATGTTAATTCGTTAAAGGTGTTTAAAAAACGTCACAAATGTAAGTAATTTGCAAGTATAAATCTAATGACTACCAATTGCTATAATTCAGTGGCTACCAACTGCGTTGATAAAGCTGGAAACTATTCAAATTAAACAAAGCTCCAACTACTTTGACCGTCTTTATTAAACACTATTATCTATTTATTTTTTTTGCTTTTGCGTTCTTGAGCGGTATTGTCGAATTGCGGGCTGAAGGCTGCCAGATCGAACTGCGATTGAGCAATTATCGCTTCAAAGAAGTATATCTGGCCACTTTTGAAGGAGGAAAACCTCATTATCGGGATACAGCCAGTATGCGTACTGATAGCTTCTTTCTTTTTAAAAGCACTGAACCGCTGGCAGAGGGCATATACCTACTCCTGCTCAAGCCGCGTATGCAGGCCTTGCAACTTTTGATCAACAAAGATGAACAGCATTTCAAGCTCTCCGCCAATGCTGCCGACCTGAATCCGGAGCAGGTTCAGGTGCAAAATTCTCCTGCCAATAGCCGCTATTACGAATACCTCCGATATACTCGCGCAAAGCGTAAAGCATTTAATGAATTATTCAAAGAGCAAGAAAAAACAAAGGGAAAAGAATTCAAAAAGTATCAAAAAAAGCTGGACAGGATTACCAAAGAAATCTATGACCATCAGGAAAAACTCATTCGACAACATCCCGGATCGCTGCTCGAGCTGCTCCTTCGCCTCGACCATGAACCCCTCCAACCCGATTGGCAGGGCAATCAAGAGGAGCAACGCCAGAAAGGTTTACAATTCCGCCAGCAGCATTTCTTTGACGGGGTGCCGATGAATGATCCGCGCATTGTGCAGAGCCCCCTCTTTTACAATAAGGTCAATTTTTATCTTGAAAAACTTTTCGCGCAAGAACCGGATTCTGTGATGCATTCCATTCAGAAAGTCCTGCAATTGACGGAGCCGGGCGGGCCTAACTATACTGCGCTGCTCGAATATCTGCTCGGCAAGTATGAGCATCCCCGAATAGCTGGACAGGATGCCGTTTTTGTGAAGCTGGTCGATCAATACCTTGCCACAATTGAAGCAGCAGGCATCAGCCAGGATGATCGGAAGGACTGGCTACGCGCTGCCGAAAAATTGCGCCCGGTGCTCATCGGCCAGACTGCCCCCGATGTGGTCATGCAGCAGCGCAATGGGAAAGCTTTCCGCCTTCACCAAATTGAAGCGCATTATACGGTGCTTATTTTTTGGCGACCCAATTGTGGTCATTGCAAAAAAGCAACCCCTGTGCTCAAAGAGTTGTTTGAAAAATATAAAGACAGCAACGATGTAAAGCTGGTAGGGCTTTGCACTCAGCATGGGGATGGGCTGGGCAAATGCTGGGACTATGTGGACGAACATCAGCTCGAATGGCTGCAGTTGGCAGACCGCTACCACCGCTCCAGGTTTATGCAAAAATATAACGCCCAGCGGACGCCAAAAATTTACATTTTGGACAAAGACAAAAAAATACTGATGAAAGATATTGGAGCCGAGCACATTGATAAAGTGCTGCAAAAATTTAGGAAATCATGATTCCTTGTAAGTAGCTAATTTTCAGCGATTTATATTTTATGAAAATAAAAATGTATAAATTTTCCTCCAACTTTTTATGGAATTTTGCCCTTCGTCGCGTCCTTATACCGAACGAGCTTGTTATAGAATCTTCCTGATCTGCAACCGACTGATACAGGGCAGTTGGTGATATTAGAAAAACTTTGTTGCGACTTCGGTCGGCGGCGGTGGTTGTGGGAGGGACCCACCCTGCCAAAGGGCAAAACTGGCTCACTATCCATTCAAAATCAGCTCATCTTTCCGATATTCAGAACCAAATGCCTATTTTTCGAAAAAATTGGGTTTTCACCAAAAAAAAATAACCATGCTTAAGTATGCTCCTCTTTCGTTTTTAGTATGCCTTTTGGTAGCTGGCTGCACACTTCCAAAGGACACGGCCAACGGCCAGGATATGCGCAAATGCAATACACTGGCTACTGTCAAAGACTTTACCGGCCTCGATGGCTGCACTTTTTTGATCGTGCTGGACAATGGCGACAAGCTATTGCCTGCCAAAGTATTGAACAAAAACTTTGCCTTTGCAAATGGTCAAAGGATTAAGTTTGGCTACAAAAAAATGGACAATATGGCCAGCGTTTGTATGGCCGAGAAGATGTCAGTGGAAGTGACTTGTATAGAGTTGGTCAAAGAAACAGACAAGCCAGTAAAACCAGAATGCGTCAAAACCACCAATCCGATGGGCGTCGGTTGGCTCAAGCAAAAGATCGAACATCATGCTCCGGCGCAGATCATCCGCTACGACTATCTCGACGGCTGGGCCTATTTTTACAAAACCAACGGCAAGCGCAGCTACCTCTACGACTGCCAGGGCAATTTGATCTGCGAAGTGGAGTCGGATATTCGGAAGTGCAGAAGGCAGGTCAACAACCCGGATGATGGCCGGGTCATTTATGAGCGCGATCGCAAACCCGTCAAGCCCGAATGTTATGAAACGACCAATCCGGCCAGCGTGGGTTGGATGAAAATGAAAATGGACCAGCATCAGCCGCAGCGCATTGTCCGCTTCGACTACCTCGATGGCTGGGCTTATTTTTACAAAACCAACAGCAAGCGCAGCTACCTCTACGACTGCCAGGGCAATCTGATCTGCGAAGTGGAAGTAGATATTCGCCACTGCAAACGGCAGGTGAAAAATCCCGACTCAGGCCTGGTGATCTACAATCACACACTCAAGCCGGTGAAGCCCGAATGTTATCAAACTACTGATCCTCAAGGAGTTACGTGGATGCGAATGAAGATTGAAGAGCACGCTCCTGCACAGATTGTCCGCTACGACTATCTGGATGGCTGGGCTTATTTTTACAAAACCAACGGCAAGCGCAGCTACCTCTACGACTGCCAGGGCAATTTCCTGTGCGAAGTGGAAACGGATGTCCGGCAATGTAAGCGCCGTGTCAAAAACCCCGATAAAGGAATGGTGATTTTTGAGCTGAATCGCAAACCAATCAAACCCATTTGTTACCAAACAAGGAATGCCGTAGAGGTGGAATGGATGAGCCAAAAGATTGTTGAGCATAGCGCAAGAGAAGTAATTCGTTACGACTATCTGGATGGCTGGGCCTATTTTTACAAAACCAACGGCAAGCGCAGCTACCTCTACGACTGCCAGGGCAATCTGATCTGCGAAGTGGAGACGGACATCCGCCATTGCAAACGCAAGGTCAAAAACCCGGATCAAGGTTTGGTCGTTTACCAGGGAGAATAGATTTATGGCTATGCAAAATCCAAATCTCGATCCTACCGATGAGCAATTTACCAGCGAAGACCAGCAGGTAGAAAGGGCCTTGCGCCCCAAGGTGCTGGATGACTTTCGGGGGCAGCAAAAGATTGTGGACAACCTCCGCGTGTTTATTGCTGCGGCCAAACTACGGGGCGAGGCTCTTGATCACGTCCTGCTACATGGTCCGCCCGGGCTGGGCAAAACTACCCTCTCATACATCATTAGCAATGAGTTGGGCGCCAATATGAAGATGAGCTCAGGCCCGGTTCTTGAAAAACCAGGCGATCTTGCAGGCCTCCTCACCAATCTCGAAGAAGGCGATGTACTTTTTATTGATGAAATTCACCGGCTCAATACGGTTATCGAAGAGTACCTCTACTCTGCTATGGAAGATTATCGCATCGACATCATGATCGACAGCGGACCCAATGCACGGAGCATACAGATCACGCTCAATCCATTCACCTTGGTAGGAGCTACTACCCGCATGGGGCTCCTAACCGCTCCGATGCGCGCCCGCTTTGGCATCAATTGCCACCTGGATTATTATGATGTAAAAACACTGAAAAGAATCGTCAAGCGCTCTGCAGGCATCCTCGATTTGCCTATCACCGAGGATGGTGCCAGTGAGATAGCAAGGCGTAGCCGGGGCACCCCGCGTATTGCTAATTCGCTGCTGCGCCGTATCCGCGACTTCGCCCAGATTAAGGGAGATGGTACCATTGGTCTGGAGATCGCCAACTATGGTCTGGAAGCACTCAATGTGGACAGTGGCGGCCTCGATGAGATGGACAACAAAATTTTGTCAACCATCATCCACAAGTTCAAAGGAGGGCCGGTAGGGATCAACACGATTGCCACCGCAGTGGGGGAGGAGCCGGGCACTATCGAGGAAGTGCATGAGCCTTTCTTAATCATGGAAGGCTATATCCACCGCACGCCACGTGGCCGCGAAGCAACTCATCGGGCGTACGAACATCTGGGAGTAGTACCCCCTTCGAAGAGCGGTAAGTTATTTTAAGGAACTATTTTAATACTTTACGAAGCGACATCTTGAAACTTGACCCTTTATTGTCCGGATCGCCAATAGATAAATACCACTGGGTAGGGACGACACATTCAAACTTAGGTTTGGTGTATAACTCGATAATTTGACTTCTCCTTTCATATCCCAAACAGTAACAGAAGCCAGTTTTTCGTTTTGTGGCATTTTGATTTGAAGAAGACCGTTGGTTGGATTGGGATAAACTATCAGCTCCTCTCTTGAAGGAACACTGATTTCCCCCATGCCAAGGTTAGATGAAAAACCTTCTGAGTAACACATTTGCGAGAAATAGGATAACGGGCGATTTTGAGGAAAAAGGAGTATAGGAAAACTAACCAGAAGAACAAAAACGAGTAATCTGAACATATCTTTTTGCAAAAAAAATAAAATCAAAATAATTTCAAACTTCTATATAAAAAAAGCGACCTCCAAAAGGAAGCCGCTTTTTCTATATACTCAACTTTGTGTTATTGTTTTACAAATTTGAAGCTCTTACTATATTCTTCTGATACTATCCGAAGGAAGTATAACCCACCTTCCAATTCATCAACAGCGACCTCTAGTACATTCTCGCCATTGCTGATACTGGTGTGCTGGCTGCTGACCAATTGGCCGGCCAGGCTGATTATCTGTACATCGGCCTCTATTGCCAACTTACTGGTAAAGCTCAGCTGGACCTCGGTTGTAGCCGGATTGGGAGCCAGTTTTACAGTGTGTAAAAAGCCAGGATCTTTAGTATTGACCACAAAGAATTGTGGCGATCCGGTGAAATTGCCATCTTCGAGATTTACATTCATCTCAAAGGTATTTGCACAGCCATCTGCAGTAGTGATTGTAAGATTGATATCATAGCTACCACTGACAGCATACTGATGTACAGGAGAATTCTCATCGCTAATGGTTCCATCACCAAAATTCCATAGATAGCTAATAGCATCAGGGCTGGAGAGATTGATGAACGTCACTTCCAGCTCATCTTCATTGAGCAAAGGAAGGAATAATGCTTTGCATTCATCGCCATATACTATACCGGGGCTGGTGGCTACTATCATGGTGAAACTACTGCTACAACTAGCGTTGCTTACAGTGAGTGTGACTTCGTAGGCTCCGTCTTCTGCATAGGTATGCACAGGGTTTTGCTCATCGCTGGTATTGCCATCACCAAAATCCCATTCATACGTCAGATTATTTCCAAAGGAGAAATTGATAAATTCGAAGGTCATCAAATCGTTGTCAGACTGAGTGAAGAAGAAAAAGGCCTGGCAATCCGGCGGATCTACTGTGCCATCGCCGCCAACACAGATGTGTGTGTGTGCAACGGCAGTACAGCCGTCCTCAGTCACTACGGTGAGCGAAACTTCATAAACACCTTCTGATGCGTAAGTATGCACAGGATTAGCCTCGGTGCTGGTGTTGCCATCGCCAAAATCCCAAAGATACTCAGAGACATTGTCGGTAGAAACGAATGCTTCGAAATTGACGGTCAGCTCATCGGAACTGGTTTGGAAATAGATGATATCTACCCAGCAATCCTGTCCGTCACAATCTACAAAATCATCCGGTCCATAGCCTTCACATTCGGCATAACATGGATTGGGGAAGAGCAAAGTATTGCCAGCGTCATCGATTACACATACCGGATCCCAAATATCATCGCATTGACAATTATCAAAGCAATCTATAAAATCATCGGGACCATAACCGGCACATTCCGCAAAGCATTCATTTCCAAACAGCAATTGCGCTCCGGTAGTAGAATCGATCACACATACCGGATCCCAAATATCATCGCAAACGCAATTATTACAATCTACAAAATCATCCGGCCCGAAACCTTCACAGGCTGCTTCACAAGGATTGCCAAAAGTCAATATCACACCGCTTGGCCCTACTACACACACCGGATCCCACTCATCAGTACAGATACAATCATCTTCGCAGTCCACAAAATCATCGGGGCTAAATCCTTCGCATTCCGCTACACAAGCATTTGGGAATTGAACCTGGCCGGTAGCTGTCTCCACACATACCGGATCCCATTCAAAGGTGCAATTACAGTCATCCTCACAATCTACAAAATCATCCGGCCCATAGCCAGCGCATTCGGCGTAGCAAGGATTGGGAAATAACTCAGTTCCACTCGCAGTAAATACACATACCGGATCCCAAATGTCATCGCATTGACAATCATTCTGACAATCTACAAAATCATCAGCGGTATAGCCCTGGCATACCGCTTCGCAGGCATTGCCAAAAAGTATAGTATTGCCAGCGTCATCAACTACACATACCGGGTCCCACTCATCAGTACAAATACAGTCATCCTCACAATCTACAAAATCATCAGCAGTGAAACCTGCACATTCAGCCAGGCAGGCATTGGGAAACTGCAACTGGCCTGAACCTAGCTGTACACAAACAGGATCCCAGGTATCATCGCAATTGCAGTCGTCTTCACAGTTTACAAAGTCATCAACGGTATAGCCTTCGCAGCGCGCTTCACAAGGGTTGCCAAAATGTAATACATCCCCATTCGGGCCAATCACACACACTGGGTCCCACTCGTCGGTACAGATGCAATCGTCTTCGCAGTCCACCAGGTCATCCGGGCCAAAGCCTTCACATTGAGCAAAACAAGCATTGGGAAAAAGGATCTGACCTGCTGTACCATTGACGCATACCGGATCCCATTCGGTCGTACAGTTACAATCGTTTTCACAATCCACATAGTCATTAGGCGTATAGCCGGCACATTCTGCCCAGCAATCATTGGGAAAGCTAAGCAACTCGCCAGCCGGAGAGATCACGCATACCGGATCGAAATCAAAATCGCACATGCATCCACCATTGTTGCCTACCCAAATATTTAGTTCATTGATGGCAAAACAGCTGTCCGTTTCAATTGAGAGGGAGACCTGATAATTACCTTCTTCTGTATAAGTGTGTACAGGATTAGGCTGATCACTGGCATTGCCGTCGCCAAAATCCCAAAACCAGCCCAAAATAGGAGCAGAGCTGAAACTGAGATCGGTAAAGGTGATTTCCAACGGATTATCGGGATTATTGGACTGCACATCGAAGAAAGCTTCACAGTCAGGATTGGGAGGAGGGGGGAGAAAATCACAAAGGTTGAAATCAGCTATTGCGACGGCCTGTGCATTATCGACTCCCACCGTATAAATCTCACCCGTACAGAAGTCAATAGCGGATACCTGAAAGGTGTGGTAATCGCCGGCAGGGATATCAATGGTAGTGCTATACTTTCCCTGTTCATCGGAAGTAGCGACTCCCTCAAAGGCTCCGTCATCGGAAGCCCAATTAATATCGATACCTGGAAGAGGAGCACCAATATTAGCAAAAGTTACAGTACCCTGGATGGTAAAAGAAGATTGAGCAAAACCTATACAGCAATTAAGCAATAAGGTAAGTAGAATGGTACATGTGGTTGTAATTTTCATTTTCTTAAAGTAATTTTATGGTTCTGTGTAATAATTAGCTCTTGTCAATTTAGTCGGCAGGAGAGGAGAAGCTGGCCCCTGGGTCAGCTTCTTTGTTATTCAGCATGCCGCTTTACAATAATTTTCCGACTCAGCCTGATCGCGTGACTTTGGATGTGCAATACATACACGCCATCTGTCAAATTGTGAATGTCTATCTGTGTAAGTCTTTGATTGTTAGTTGATTGACTGATGATCTGGCGGCCCAGTTGGTCATGGAGCGATACGGTGACCGAACCCATACGGGGTGCCTGAATATGGAGAATATCCATTGCCGGGTTAGGAAAAATGCGCAAATCTTTTTCAGCGATAGCCTTTCGATTGGAAGTCAGGAAGTAATCGGGCGATACCACTTTGAGCCATAGCGTATCATTGACGATGGGTATAGGGTCAAAATCTCCATCAATGGCTTCTGCCTGTTCGATTCGAATATCGACAAACAAGCTGTCATCAGGCAAAAAGTCGATCACGTCATCTACAATGATAAACGAGAGACGGGCAATTTGGCCTTCTCCATCTATCGGGGCTTGCCCAAAACGGGAGACGGCAATATCCAGGCGGCCTGCATTTACATCATTCTTTTGAAACTGTAAAAGGCTTTGGCCATCCGGATTGGGCCATGCTTCTGAAAAATCAAGCCAAATACTGCCAGGTTCAATCGCTTCCGGATCGTAGTGGATGCTAAAAGCCATGCCATTGAAATCAGAGATGCTTTGAGCGGTACTGCCCAGATTAATGGGAAATTCCATCAGGCTGCCTTCCAAAATAGGCTCGGCGGAATCGTGAGGTGCAAAAGAAAAAGGAGGATCAATGCCGGGGATGCCCTCTTCAACATTGGAAGGATTTACAAAGTCATTGAAGTGAAAAAAGTTAAATTGGATGGCCAGCATATCCAGCGCATCCACAATACCATCACCATTGCAATCGGCATGGGCATAATTGGTTTGGTTGGCATCCGGAAAATGTTGATCCCAGTTGGCCAGAATATTCTGGGCGCTCCACTCGATGCTGAGGCTGTCACGGCGAGGCCCCACCTCTCCATAAGCATAGCCCAGATATAGCAAATCGCGATGATCGGCCAGCCCGTCGCGGTTGATGTCGCCGGGCCATACCTGCGCTGAGGCAATTGGCAGGCAGCTGCAAATTGCAATAGCGAGGATAGCAAGGAGGCGAAAAAGCGATGAGATTAGTCGCATGGAATCGTGCATTTCTGTTGTTCTACAATTCTACATGTACAAAATTAATCCTGCTCGAAGCAAGGTACAAAAACATTTTTTTTGATTTCTCAAGAAAATTTTGACACCTTGGGGATAGATTTTCGTTGATTTAGTGAAAATTTTTATTTGTAAAGGGTTGATTTATAGAATTTTATAAATTTTCCATTTTAGCAGGATATATTTATTTAAACGATTTTCTCAATATTTTTTTCTCATTTCAATGTTGAAACTATTAAAAAATCATCATTTTATGACCAATTTGCGACAAACCAAATAGCCGATATGGAAAAAAGTAAGCTCATAGCCTTGCTGAAAAGCCTCAATAGCAGAGAGCTAAGGGAGTTGAAAGACTTTGTAGCTTCTCCTTTTTTTAATAAAAACAAGGAGCTGTTGAATTTTTATCTCTACCTCAAAAAACAGGCCCCGAAGTTTGCTGCCCGCCATATTGACCGACGCAAGGCTTTTGCCCAGCTCTATCCCGACCGGCCTTTTGATGAAAAACAGATGCACTATCTGATGAGCTTTTTGCTGAAATTGGCCGAACAATACCTCGGCTGGCAGCACTACACAAAGCAGTTGATACAACCGCAATGTGATATCCTGAGCGAATTGTCGGATCGAAAACTGGACAAGCACTATCATTTTGTATTGACTACCACTCAAAAAAAACTGATGGCTGCCCCCCAAAAGGATGTGGCCTGGTATCAGCAACAATATAGCCTGGCAGACATAAGCTACCAGCAGTTTTTGCGCAAAAATGTACGTCGCTATGACACCAGCCTTCAGCAGGCAGCCGATCAGCTTGACGAATATTATTTGCTCAACAAGCTAAAGTACAGCTGCGAAATGCTATCTCAGCAAAAAGCAATTGCTGTGCATTATCATCAGCCGCTGGTAAAGCAACTGATCGCCTATTTGAATCAGCACCCTTCGCCAAAACCACTGATTGCCATTTACTATCACTTGTTACAACTACAACTGCATGCCGATGAAACGCACTACTTTGATGCCCTAAAATCGCTGATATACCAGCATGCCGACCACATACAGCCTCAGGAGCTGGCCGGCATTTATATACATGCGGCCAACTATTGTGTACAAAAAATCAGAGCAGGACATACACACTTTGGCGACGAAACACTGGCGTTATATGTGGATGGTATTGAAAGAGAAGCTTTATTTGAAAAAGGCTTTTTGAATCCGTGGATTTACAAAAACGTAGTAAAACTGGGCCTCAGCTTGAGGCGTTACGACTGGACGGAAACCTTCATTCATCAATACACGCCGATGCTGGAAGCTGAATTCCGGGCCGATGCTTTGCATTACAATTTAGCCGAGCTGTGTTATTATCGGCGCCAGTACGACGCGGCATTGGAGCACATCCATCAGGTTCAATATTCCGATATTCATTACAACCTGGGAGCTCGTAAGCTGTTTCTGAAAATATATTACGAGCAAGGAGCTGAAGAAGCATTGCTATCGCAATTGGCCGCTTTCAATATATTTTTGAAACGCAACAAGCTGATCCCCACCAACGTCAAAGCACCATATAAGCATTTCAATCAACTACTTGCCGACCTGATGAAGCGCAATAAAAGATCGATGGTCGGCCTGGCAGACAAAATCCAAAATACCAATCCGCTTACAGATCGCCCCTGGCTGATGCAAAAGTATGAAGCCTTGAAAAAATATACTCAAAATAAAATGGTTTGAGAATTTGTGCTATTACAAACCATTGATTTTGAGGGTATGCCGATAAAGAAAGTGATTTTATTTTCCCAAACCACTTTCGTATCGGGATAGTATGTCAAAATATCGGTTGCAGGAGAAGCCTACTTCTACTTTACTTTGCACTTTCTGCTATCAGTCAAATTTGTAAATATGCTTATTAGTAATACCCACAAGCAAGAAGAATATTACCGTGCTTTGCTCAATAGAGATAAGCAATATGTAGGCGTTTTTTTTGTAGGTGTCAAAACCACCAAAATATTTTGCATTTCTACTTGTAGTGCTAGAAAACCAAAATTTGAAAATGTAGAATTTCATAGCCATCCAAAAACACTGCTGCTTAAAGGTTTTCGGCCATGTAAAATTTGCAAGCCTACTCAAAATAGCTATTCACCACCACCTTATATTCTGCGGGCACTCGACTTGCTGCACCAAAAGGATGATATGAAGCTAAAGGACTACGAGTTGCGGCAAAATGGACTGAAGCCCGAGCAAATCCGAAGGTGGTTTAAAAAAAGCTATGGCATTACCTTTCACGCCTATCAGCGAATGTTGCGCATTAATACTGCTTTTTCAGCACTGCAAAACGGCAATGCCGTGACGGACGCCGGATTCAATTCAGGCTACGAATCGCTTAGCGGATTTGGACATGCCTTCAAAAAAATAGTGGGAAGCTCCCCAAAAGATAGCAAAAACAAGCAGGTGATCTTAATGTCGCGGTTTGGCAGCCCGCTGGGTCCTTTATTTGCCTGTGCCTCTGTGAAGGGCTTATGCCTGTTGGAGTTTACTGACAGGCGCATGCTCGAAACGGAGCTAAAGGATTTGCAAAAGCGATTGAATGCCGTAATACTTGTTGGCGAAAATGAACACATCAGACAGGTAAAAAAGGAATTGGAGCAATACTTTTCAGGAGAGCGAAAAAACTTTGAAGTACCGCTGCATACGCCGGGTACTGATTTTCAGCAGTCTGTATGGAACAGTCTGCTGAAAATACCATTCGGCGCAACGCGATCCTATCAAAAGGTGGCAGCCGAGTTGGGCAATCCTTTAGCAGTCCGGGCGGTAGCGAGGGCTAATGGCAGCAATCGGGTGGCAATTTTGATTCCCTGCCATCGGGTAATAGGCAAGAATGGGAAGCTCACAGGCTACGGAGGGGGCCTGGAAAGGAAGCGATGGCTGCTGGAGCATGAAAGCAATGGCCCCGCAATCTGGGGGTAATATACTTTCAGGCCTGTGCTTTGGGCGTGTTGAAGTTCATTGGAGGGAAGGGCGGTTGCTCCGGCTCATTGATCGTCCCAAATTGAGCTTCAAATTTTTTGACATTGTCCACCAGGGCGCTAAGCAGTCTTTTGGCATGCGTAGGTGTGAGAATAACACGCGATTTCACCTTTGCCTTTGGAACATTGGGAACCAACCGGATAAAATCGAGCACAAATTCTGAATGCGAATGTGAGATAATAGCGAGATTGGAATAGACGCCTTCTGCCACTTCTTCCGGCAATTCTATGTTTATTTGGTTGGGTTGCTTTTTAGTAGTTGCCATACAGCTTGAAGATTTGATGATTTGTTAGCTTTGCAGCATTATTTTAAGCCGCTGCGGCAATATCGCAATTTCCAACCTCTGATGCAAATTGCTACGCCATAGCTAACTAATTTAGATAGTATGAACAAATATTTCCAAACCAATCAATCGCTCTGGGATCAGAAAACAGAAGTACATAAAGATTCTGATTTTTATGATATGCCCGGTTTTTTAAAAGGGCGCAACAGTTTGGGGAAGATTGAGCAGGAAGCGCTGGGAGATGTGTCGGGCAAAAGCCTGTTGCATCTGCAATGCCATTTTGGGCAGGACAGCCTCAGCTGGGCGCGCCTCGGAGCCAAAGTCACCGGCATCGATTTTTCAGAAAAAGCTATCGAATTGGCTCGTTCACTTAATGACCAACTTGGGCTCGATGCCCGCTTTGTACAAAGCGATGTACTTGAATTGCCCAACAAGCTGGAGGGGCAGTACGATATTGTCTTTACCTCCTATGGCGTGTTGGTATGGCTCAATAATCTGTTGCGCTGGGCGTCAGTAGTACGCCATTTTCTCAAGGAGGGAGGCATCTTTTATCTGCTAGAGTTTCATCCTGTCCTCTATATGTATGATGACTTTGGCAATATGGCGTTGAGTTATCACTACTTTCACAATTCTGAACCCTATGAAGAATTGATGGAGGGCACCTATGCTGACCGTCAAGCCCCTATCCAACACAAAGAATACTTTTGGCAACATTCGCTCAGCGAAATAATCAATCCACTGATTGCCGAAGGGCTGCAATTGCAAGCCTTCAAAGAATACGATTACTCGCCCTACAATTGCTTTGAAGGGATGCACGAGGTAGCTCCTGATCAATATCGTTTCAATAAAGTCAAGATTCGCTTTCCCTATGTTTTTTCGCTGAAAATGACCAAATGATGAGAAAACATCAATATCAGTTGCAAGTGCGTTGGACGGGCAATCTGGGCGAGGGAACAAATAGCTACACGGGCTATAGCCGCCAGCATGAGATTAGTACTGCCGGGAAAGGCACTGTTATCCACGGCTCCAGCGATCCTGCATTTCGGGGAGATGCCAGCCGATATAACCCGGAAGAAATGTTGGTGTCGGCACTTTCTACATGCCACATGCTATGGTATTTGCATTTGTGCAGCGCCAGCGGTATTCGAGTGATAAGTTATATAGACCACCCCGTAGGAACGATGATCGAAGAGGCAGATGGTGCAGGACAGTTTGAGGGGGTATTGCTCCGCCCCGAGGTACACATTGTAGAAACCGACAAACGAACTTTGGCAATGGCACTACACCAACAAGCTCATGAAAAATGTTTCATTGCCCGCTCTGTGAATTTTGAAGTAGCTTGCGAAGCGACATTGACCACGAGAGAAGATTAAAAAAAGCCATTCCCCCAAATGGAGGAATAGCTTTTTGAAAAATGGTTCTTACCTCACAAAGGAACGACTAGTCTGTAACAATTAGTTTCTCAGTAACTATGGACCCATTTTCCACAACCATTTTGACCAAGTAAATGCCTGCTGGTAGATGATGGATGTCAATCGAAGCCTGTCCCTCATCTGTGGCAACCTTTTTGGGTGCAACAGACAATTGATGGGCAGCATTGTAAATGGAAACCTGTACAGTAGGGGAAGCTACTTCATCGAAGATCAAATTTACCAGGCCCTGTGCCGGGTTCGGGTAGAGGGATAGCCGGCCTGTAGGGAACGAAATATTGTCACGCGTTACAGCTTCACCATCATTTTGTCGCTGACTACTTCCTGGCGTTAGGATATTACCGCTACAAGGTGTGAATGCCTGGTACCAATACTCTGCATAATCACGTGTTCTGACTCTATCACCGATAAACATACCGTGGAGTAAGGTCGGATTATTTGCATTACCTTTTCGCACATTGAATTTTCTCTTCGTATAAATAACACCATAAATTTCACTTCCCGGCCGGATGTCGGCATCCCGTTCTGCGAATACAAACACATCCATTTCTGAGGGATTGAAATCGTTGTTTTCTCCAAGTGATAATTTTCTGCTTAGTATCAAATTGGTACATTGATCAAAGAGCAGGGTTACATTTTCGCCCGTTATCAAATCTTCTATGTAAACGTTTTCACCACCGGAAAAAGTTACAATGGCATTGTCTCCAATTTTTACATCTTCATATAGGGATTCTGTCAAGGTGACTGTTTCACCAGCACCTACTACTACTTCCTGATCGTTATCCGGGGCAGTGTTATTCTCCATAAAGTCAGGTAATTGAGGAGTAGCTGGATTGGCAAATGCATTTTGAACATTCGAACCAGAGTTAATGTATATTTCAGCAGCCTCCACAAAAGTGCCATCTGCGGTAATCTGAGAATCTTCGCTTACTTCCACTTCTCCATTATCCTCTGTAGCACCTACACCACCGTGATGAATAATGTTGCGTTCTATATCCACTTCTTCAAAACCAATTAACACGTAGGTATTCATTTGTCCGCCACCGCAACCGGGATCGTTTTGCGATAAACGATTTACCGTAATTGAATTGGAGAAGTCAAAGCACCCCATCAAGTCGCTGGTGTTGTTGCCCATAGCCAAACCTGTTAAGCCATCGTCATAAGCGAGGTGCCAGATGAGGCAAACGCCTGCGGGCGCTCCGTCAAAGTCAACGGCTTGGGGTGAAGGGGGCAATCCTAAGATGTTGCCGTCTTCATCGGTGACAACCCATTGTGAGTTGGTGCCTGTATTGCCGGAAACGGAAACGCCGGAAACATTATCAGGGACACCATCGCCGACGCAAAATTCAAAAGGCCCTCCTGTGACGGATCCTCCCTCTGTAGTTATTCGGTTGACGGATACGGAATTGGAGAAGTCAAAGCACCCCATCAAGTCGCTGGTGTTGTTGCCCATAGCCAAACCTGTTAAGCCATCGTCATAAGCGAGGTGCCAGATGAGGCAAACGCCTGCGGGCGCTCCGTCAAAGTCAACGGCTTGGGGTGAAGGGGGCAATCCTAAGATGTTGCCGTCTTCATCGGTGACAACCCATTGTGAGTTGGTGCCTGTATTGCCGGAAACGGAAACGCCGGAAACATTATCAGGGACACCATCGCCGACGCAAAATTCAAAAGGCCCTCCTGTGACGGATCCTCCCTCTGTAGTTATTCGGTTGACGGATACGGAATTGGAGAAATCAAAGCACCCCATCAAGTCGCTGGTGTTGTTGCCCATAGCCAAACCTGTTAAGCCATCGTCATAAGCGAGGTGCCAGATGAGGCAAACGCCTGCGGGCGCTCCGTCAAAGTCAACGGCTTGGGGTGAAGGGGGCAATCCTAAGATGTTGCCATCTTCATCGGTGACAACCCATTGTGAGTTGGTGCCTGTATTGCCGGAAACGGAAACGCCGGAAACATTATCAGGCACACCATCGCCGACGCAAAATTCAAAAGGCCCTCCTGTGACGGATCCTCCCTCTGTAGTTATTCGGTTGACGGATACGGAATTGGAGAAGTCAAAGCACCCCATCAAGTCGCTGGTGTTGTTGCCCATAGCCAAACCTGTTAAGCCATCGTCATAAGCGAGGTGCCAGATGAGGCAAACGCCTGCGGGCGCTCCGTCGAAGTCAACGGCTTGGGGTGAAGGGGGCAATCCTAAGATGTTGCCGTCTTCATCGGTGACAACCCATTGTGAGTTGGTGCCTGTATTGCCGGAAACGGAAACGCCGGAAACATTATCAGGGACACCATCGCCGACGCAAAATTCAAAAGGCCCTCCTGTGACGGATCCTCCCTCTGTAGTTATTCGGTTGACGGATACGGAATTGGAGAAATCAAAGCACCCCATCAAGTCGCTGGTGTTGTTGCCCATAGCCAAACCTGTTAAGCCATCGTCATAAGCGAGGTGCCAGATGAGGCAAACGCCTGCGGGCGCTCCGTCAAAGTCAACGGCTTGGGGTGAAGGGGGCAATCCTAAGATGTTGCCATCTTCATCGGTGACAACCCATTGTGAGTTGGTGCCTGTATTGCCGGAAACGGAAACGCCGGAAACATTATCAGGGACACCATCGCCGACGCAAAATTCAAAAGGCCCTCCTGTGACGGATCCTCCCTCTGTAGTTATTCGGTTGACGGATACGGAATTGGAGAAATCAAAGCACCCCATCAAGTCGCTGGTGTTGTTGCCCATAGCCAAACCTGTTAAGCCATCGTCATAAGCGAGGTGCCAGATGAGGCAAACGCCTGCGGGCGCTCCGTCAAAGTCAACGGCTTGGGGTGAAGGGGGCAATCCTAAGATGTTGCCATCTTCATCGGTGACAACCCATTGTGAGTTGGTGCCTGTATTGCCGGAAACGGAAACGCCGGAAACATTATCAGGGACACCATCGCCGACGCAAAATTCAAAAGGCCCTCCTGTGACGGATCCTCCATCAGCTGTGCATGTAATTTGCGCATTAGCCGGTGGTGTTAAAAAGAATATCACCAATAAAATAGATGTGAAAAGAAGTGAACTAGAAGAGGGTGTACTTTCGGAGTAAATGCGTCTCCAGTCATTACCACATAGTAACTTGAAACTTTTCATGTGCATAGATTTTTGCTATTGTTATGGAAATAAGAAGATTGTCATCAATCTATAGCAGGTTATGGGATTTTGTGTTTTTAGGAATGTCTGAAAACCGATAAACTAACCCGATGATAATGGGCTGCATACCTCTTTCAGGGCACAGAAGCGCACCAAAGAATTTGACAAATTTGTTTGTTTGGTATTCTTGAATGAAATATCCCTGTTAATTATATGCTAGGGATGGATAGTGGGTTGCCTGGAGTTGAAAATTTTGTCTGTTCAAGAAAAAGTAAATCTACTTTTGAGCGGCACTAAAAACGATAACCCACGCGAAGGCTCGTATTGATAGAATTCAGTTTCGTGAATGGTCCGTCACCTTGGGGGTTTGCAAGAATAGAATTAAAAGATCGCTCCATATTAGTGTCAAATAAAATGGATAGGTGTCTGGTAATTTTGTATTTTACTCCAATGCCAACAAAGCCGGTATAGTAGAATTTATTGCCTTCAAACTTTGATCTGGCAGAAGTAGATTTTTTCATCATTAATTTATTATGATGATGAATTTCCATGTCCATACTTTGCTTTATGTTAAAAATAACATTAGCACTTAGTCCTCCATTAATAATGAAATCGAAGCGACCTGATTTCCACGAGATGTAGTTAACTGAGGTAGCCAGGCTGGTCACCCAGAATTGCTGGCGAATATTCGCCTGGTTTTCTAATATATCACCATCATTCATTTCATCTTTTTCAACACTCATTTGTATACTTCTGACTTGTATCCCGGTGGGAGTAGGGATATTCATCGAAGAGGAATAAACCAGGTCGCCGTTAGTCGTATAATCTTCACTTGACTTATTATAAGCCATTTGTCCTTGATAAAGGCTTTTGTTAATAATACTTTTAAAGCTCAATGAATAATTCAAAAACAGCGTTGAAGACAAGCGATGATCTACTCCGGCACCAAGTTGATAGCCGAGATATATCTTATCGTATTTTGTCAGACTGGCATTGTTCAAATGCGTATTGTACATGTCAAAAGATGACAGGTTGTATCCTACAAGTAGATGAGGAGTAAAACGACCTGACTTATGCTTATTTTCAGATGCAGTTGAATGGGGTAAAGAAGAGCCTGGTAAATCAAAATGGGACTCATCTTGGACACGCATTTTTATAGTGTTCAAGAGAATTGATGAGGCGTGTTCGATTTGCTTTGTACTGGCTTTATTATCCCCTGATATTTGCTTCTCAGCCTCCACAGCTTCTTCATTATTTTTAGTTGGGAGCTCAGCAACTGCTTTTAGGGAAAGCATACTTTTCTGCCGGTTTGGAACAACTGAATCAGATGAGGGAGAAGGAGTGAACTTATTTTTTAAAACAGTTGATTCAAGTGCGAAATTATTTGTGGTTTTACTTTCCGAAGATGCAGATAACTGTGGAAGCTTAGCAGATGCATTGTTCTCAATTCCCGATTCTTCCTCTGCTTCTACTCCATCTGTGTTGGTCAGAGTTGTTGAAAGGGCTGAGTTGTTTTTATTAATTTTTGCATCTGTATTTTTCGACTGTGTTATATGTAGCTGTGCTGCATGTAATGATTCTATTTTGGCGTCTATTTCTTCAAACCTTTTTTGATTAACTACTAAAATAAGAGCAACTCCCAAAAATACGAGAAAAGCAATAAAAATAGGAAGCCAGTAAATTCTCTTACGTTCCTTGCCCTCTTCTAAAGAGGCCATTGCGTTTTCAAAGATAATTGTGGGAGGGATGTTCCAATTGTTCTCTCCTGGTCGGTCATCTCCTAACCTGGAACGAATCAACTTATTGAAACCCGTTTTATCGTTATCACTCATAACAACATTATTATTCTAATAATACTTCCAGTTTTTTCTGCAATAATTTTCTTGCCTTGAAAAGCTGTGATTTAGAAGCTCCCACAGAAATATTCAACAATTCTGCAATTTCCTGATGGTTATATCCTTCAATTACGTATAGATTAAATACCGTTCGATAGCCTGCCGGAAGGTTCTGAATCATTTTAGTCAACTCTTCAGCCGATAAGATGTCCAGCGCTGTTTCCATCTGATTAGGGAGGTAAATATAATCTTCTAAATGTTGTACGTTAAAATTAGAGACTGTTCTTCTTAAAAACATCAAATTTTCGTTTACTACAACCTTCGAAGACCAGGTTTTAAATCTCCCTTTTTTTGCGTCAAATAGTTCTATTTTTGAAAAAATATTGATCAAAGCATTTTGCAAGACATCCAAAGCATCTTCTTTGTTTTTCTGATATCGCAAGCATATCATATACCAAGTCGTTTGATACCGTTGGTAGAGCAGTGACTGTGCAGTACGTTCTTTTTTAATTACTCGCGATATTAATTCAGCCTCTTGCATATTGTTTTGATCATTCCTTAGTGCATGTTTAATTTTAGTTTTTCTTGTAATATAAAATGGATTTCACAGCTGTACAAAGCTTATTTTGAGGCGCATACTTGTAAAGTACGTGCCGATAAATAGTTGATGGCCAGCGAAGAAAGGCGTTCATATTAGTGAAAGGATTAATTTTAAACATGCACTTATCTTCTTCCTTTATGCGAAAATGCCTTTGTGGGTTGTCTATAACAGCAAAAATAAATCTGAACGTAGATGAAAAATCGGCTTGGAAGCGGGGTGATGGGTGCTTTTTAGCAAACCCGGTAAATCTATTTGGGGAAGTCGTTTTGCTTTAGATGGCTATCTGTCTGTCTCCGCTAAATTTGAAGTATTTTTTATCGCATTTTCAAAGAAACTATTTTTCGATGGCGGCTGTTTCTGATTTTTGCCCACTGGCTTAATCAGCAGCTATTACACATTGTTTAGCACACCCCATTTATCTATTGTTATCTACATTTGTTTGCTACATTGACAAAAAAAGCCCAAATCTTTAAAAAGATTCAGGCTTTTGGAAATTGTACCGAAGGTGGGAATCGAACCCACACTCTCTTGCGAGAACTGGATTTTGAATCCAGCGCGTCTACCAATTCCGCCACTTCGGCAAGTGGAAATTACATTTGGTAGCACATTAGCTGATCCAAAGAGGTGGACAACTTGACTGCCTTTGGCAGTTTCCGCCACTTCGGCAAAAGGTGGCGAAGGGTATGAAAAAAAAATAAAAACATACCCTTCGCACGGCCGTTTAAGGCTGTGCAAATTTATCCAAATTTTTCTGAATCCGCAACAGATACCTCTTTTTTAGATAATGATCCCGGATGCGTTCAAGCTCCGAGCGGGAGGCCATACGGTCATTGTAATTTTCAATGATGGGCGCTACTTGCTCGTATAGCATAGCTTGCTGCTGCCCGACCGATCGGCACAGCTGGTCGTACACGGCCGGATCAAATGCCATTTGCAATTCCATCAATTGCTCATTGATGTCCATCATTTCTGCCAGAAATGCCTGAGGCAAGGTGGCCTCTCCTTCAGCTGCCAGTATTCCTTTGAGTTCAAGAATGTATTTCATCCGCCGGTCAAAATCGCTGAGCGTTTGATAGGCTTTATTATTGAGCGTCGATAGCTCAAGCATTTCTGCCTGCCGCTCCTCCGACTCCAGCGTAAAGAAATCGGGATGATATTGTTTGCTGTTTTGGTAGAACCGGCGCCTCAGCTCCTCTTCATCCAGCAGAAAAGAGATGGGAAGTTGAAAAAAATCGAAATAGTTCATTAGGATCATGAATTAATAAGTTATTCTTTTCACGATCCTTCGCTATCTAAAAAAGTCCAGGGCATTGGCATAAATGACCAGGCTGAGCACGATTACAAAACCTATGATGGTGGCATATTCCATAAATTTATCGCTCGGCTTGCGGCCCGTCACCACTTCGTAGAGCAAAAACATGACGTGGCCGCCATCTAAAGCGGGTATCGGCAACAAGTTCATAAAAGCCAGTATTAGCGAAAGGATGGCCGTCATCTTCCAAAAGTTTTCCCAAATCCATTGCCCGCCAAACATCTTTCCGATAGTGCCAAAGCCTCCCAAGCTATCGGAAGCTTTTATTTTGCCACGAAATATCTGACCAAATGCCTTCACCTGATCGGCCAGCAAATTCCAACCCTTGATCACACCTGCCGGAATAGCGCTAAATAGCCCATACTCTTCTCGTTGGGTATCAAAAAAGTAGGTGGCTGGCTCGCGGTATGCCCCTATTCGCCCTTTATCGGTCAATGTAAGAGCAATATGATGGGTATCTCGTTCATTTCGGACGAGGCTGATTTGAGTATTTTTACCTTTACGCGCTTTCAGAAGTGGAGCAAATTCATGAAAATAGTTGGCAGGCTGCCCATCCACACCAATCAAACGATCGCCTATTTTAATACCGGCCTCTTTGGCAGGGCTTTTCTTGGTATAGTCGCTTACTACAAAGGGGAAGCGTGGCCCAAATAGAGCTCGACCTTTATTTTCTCCGGCGGTGAGTTTGCCCACAAAGTCATCGGGTACACGTAAATCGGTTGCCCGTCCGCCTCGTTCCACCGTCACCGTTTTGATGTCGTGCAAAATGATCTCCCTTTTTACCTGGCCATCATTGAACTTGTCGAAAGGCTTGTCGCCAACCTTCAATACCTTATCACCATCCTGAAAGCCCATCTCCATTCCCAGCGAATCGGCATAGATTCCGTATTTGACATTTTCATTGGGTAAGTATTCTTCCCCCCAGACAAACAGAACCATCGCATATATTAGAAAGCCAAGTATGAAATTGACGGTTACCCCACCCAACATGATGATCAGGCGTTGCCAGGCAGGTTTGCTGCGAAACTCCCAGGGCTTGGGCGGCTGTTTGAGTGCTTCTGTATCAAGGCTTTCATCTATCATTCCGGATATTTTGACGTAGCCACCCAAAGGCAGCCAACCCACTCCGTATTCCGTTTCGCCCTTTTGGTACTTGAATAAGGAAAACCAGGGATCGAAAAACAGATAAAACTTCTCCACACGAGTACCAAACAGCTTAGCAGGAAAAAAGTGCCCCATCTCATGCAGGACTATCAAAATAGACAAACTCAGGATGAGCTGCCCGGCCATGATCACATAATCCATTGAATTATATTGAAGTTATTACGACTTTGCGGTTGTATAACGGCTGTCACCTGTTTATGTTTTGAAAACAACTGTAATCAAGCAACTCGTATTTTGACAATTTAGTTGTGTAATATGTTGATTGCCAGTGATTTGTAAAAACATATAATACCTTTGCACCAAGCCGCTATTTTGCGATGCCTGCAAAAGTACTACTTACTGTTCTAATTTTCAATTGCCCTGCTTTACCGGCACTGATATTTGTTTAAATTAGCAGCCTCATGCAGCTTTTTTACACCATTCGTATCGAAGAGGGCATTGCCACCTTAGGGGAATCAGAGGCACATCATTGTACACAGGTGTTGCGCCACAAGCTTGGTGACCAGGTGCAGCTGATTGATGGCAAGGGGGGATTCTACAAAGCCGAGATTATCGAAGCAGGCCGAAAAAGCTGCACTTTGCGTATCCTGGAGCAGCAGCAGTCGTATAAAAAGCGGACCTTTCGGGTGCATTTGGCCGTAGCGCCACCTAAAAATAACGCCCGCTTTGAATGGTTGTTGGAAAAATTGACTGAGATCGGTATTGATGAGATCAGCCCGCTGGTGTGTCAACGTTCGGAGCGCAGGCGCATCCGCGAAGGGCGGCTTGCCAAAATTTTGCTGGCAGCCACCAAACAGTCGGGCCGTGCGTATTTGCCCAAATTAAATGACTTGCAAAGTTTCAATGATTTTATCCTGCGGGGAGATGATGCGCAGGCGGGTAAAAAATTTATCGCTCATTGCGCTTCTGACCAACTGCCGCTACTGCTGAAAAAATATCAAAGCGGCACCGACGTTCAATTGATGATAGGCCCGGAAGGAGATTTTAGCAAGCAGGAAATTGCCAGCGCTGAGGCTGCAGGTTTTGTAGCGGTGAGCTTGGGAGTACATCGCTTGCGTACCGAAACGGCGGGCCTGATAGCGTGCCAATCAATTCATCTGTTAAACTCAATTGCCCAATTGTAATGAAGTACTTTCTTTTGCCCTTACTACTTGCGCTCTCATTGTCTGTTGGCCTATTGGCCCAGCCAGCCTCGGCCCTCAAAATGGGCTTGCTCAAATACAGTGGCGGCGGCGACTGGTACGCCAATCCGACCTCGCTGCCCAATCTGGCCAGCTATTGCAATGATAAACTGGGAACTAATTTCAATCGCGATTACGGCACCGTAGAAGTAGGAAGTGCCGAGTTGTTTAATTATGCTTTTGTGCATATGACCGGCCACGGCAATGTAGTATTTTCGGATGCAGAGGCCGAAAATCTACGCAACTATCTGCTGGCAGGTGGTTTTTTGCATATTGATGACAACTACGGGATGGATCCCTTTGTGCGAACAGCGATGAAACAAGTTTTTCCGGAATTGGAATTTGTAGAATTGCCTTTTGAGCATGAAATTTATCACCAGCGCTTTGATTTTAAAAATGGATTGCCGAAAATCCATAAGCATGATGACAAACCTCCACAGGGTTTTGGCCTCTTGTGGGAAGGGCGGATCGTTTGTTTTTATAGCTACGAATGTGATTTGGGCGATGGCTGGGAAGATGCCGATGTGCATAATGACCCGGAAGAGGTGCGGCGAAATGCCTTACAAATGGGCGCCAATATTGTCCAATTCGCTTTTACTCAATAACCCTTTGCCAGACCTTACTACTACTCCCATACCCTGCTTTTTTTCTGTTTGATATAGCGTTTTAGATTGAGCCAGAAAGCGATAAACAGGTAGAGGATTAAAGGGGAGCCCATTGCCACAAAGGAGATGTAGATGAAGTAAAGCCGCACCCGGGCAGAAGAAACGCCCATTTTTTCACCCAAATAGCTGCAAACGCCAAAGGCCCGTTGCTCCACCAAATCCTTGAGTTGATAAATTTTGTCCATTTCCGAATGCTCTTTAATACCACAATTTAGCGGTTTTTGAAGAATTGTGCCATACCGCGGGCTGGCTTGCGCCTATGGGCATTTCTTTTTCCATCTTCACCATCGCGCCGGCAAACCGCTTCCACAAAAGCTGATCCGGGCCAGTGCCATTGGCAGAAATGAGCCACAGCAGCGGTGCTTTGGGCAAATCAACAGGCATGGCAGCACGGCCATCCGTAAAAAAAACAACGGCATCCACCCGTTTGTGTTGATTGATAAAATCAATGGGAGCTTGAAAATTGGTACCTCCACCTCCTGAGATGCTTACATTTTCTTGTCCTTTATATTCAAAAACGCTTTGTATCCGATGATCGAAGGCCACCACCCAAAGCTCCGCTCCCTGCTTCCGAATAGCCCGGAGCTCCTGCCAAAAGGCTTGCAATTCCTCCTCAGAGATACTGCCAGACACATCCAGGGCTACCCAGAGTTTGTAGCTTCTTTTCAGCTGAATACCCGGAAAACTGCCATATCTTCGGGAAGGGCGTCGTAGGCTATGCTCGCTGCGAAGGTATCTGCTCCGGCCGGCAAAGCGCCGTAGCAACTGAGACCAATGAAGCCCGCCGGGCTGATGGAACAGCTCTGTTTGGGCAAGGCGCTGGTACAGCTGTGCGCTTGCTGCTTCTTGTGTGTTGCCATCTGTCAGGGAGCGGGCTGCACGTATCGCCCGGCTCAGTTGCCGGCGGGCGATGCTTTGGTTGGCCAGCGGCTGTTGTATTACTTCCTTCCAGCCTTCATGTTGCTGGTGCAAAGCTTCATGTAGCTTGAGAATGGTTTGTACAATGGGGTTGGATAGCTGGTGAGTCAATGCCTCATAATAGTATTCAGCAGGTGCCCAAGTTTCGGAAAATAGCTGATAAAGCTGTTCCAAAATGGCTGCCTGAGGCACAAAGGCCGAATAATCGAGGTATTGATTGACGGCCAAGTCAATGGCCAGGTCAAAAACCGAATCGCCAGGATATAGCCCTTTTTTAGCGGGATGACCAAATACCCAATGCAGTAGCTGGTGCCGGATCAGTTCACCGAGCTTGTGTTCTCCTTGCTGATCGAGCTGCTGCTGCCAAAAACCGGGATGGATGGCCAAGTGCCAGCTACCTTCAGCTGTGGGAAGCAATGCTATCGAGTCGGTTCGATCACTAAAGTGGCGCGGCAGGCGGCTAAGTAGGTGCCCATAAAATGGCTTTTCAATGAGCAGGCGGGTAGCGACAGAGCTGAAACTATGGTGAAAAGAGAAGGGCATACAATCAATTATCCTTGTTGGAGTTTAGATAAAAATACCCTAAACAGGGTATAAATATTGAAAAGCATAGTACTTACATTGTTTGTGCGTATCCCATCCCGGTTTTTGTACTCTATTTGGCCTGCCCCAATTCTAAAATCCTCATCAAAAGAATTCAGAATAATGCAATGTAACAACAAAAATTGATTTAAAGCACTAACAGTATTTGGGATAATAGTCTCGGTTAAAGAGCCGGGACTATTTTTTGCGGCTATGAAAACATGCGGGGCCGGGCAATATAAATATCCTGCATTTCCAATACAAGGCTTTCATCTTTAAAGCTGGCGATCAATTTGAGATGGTGGGTGCCAGCCTTATAAAAAGAGTAGTGAAAAACAGGGCCTGCAATGTCTAAATAGATATCCCCGTCGAGCACCAATTGATAAGTCACTTCGTCCTGAAAATTTTGAATTTGAAAGCTCAACATCCCGCCGGCTACTCGTTCCCCTTTGATAAGCAGGCGAGAGTCCGCAAAAGTGAGGCGATGAGCTTCCGCCTTGCCGGCTTTACTTGCTGAAGTATAGGCCGGATAAAGGTTAATAGCTTCCGAATTGGGAGAGCTGCTAAAGCTGGTGGTAGGCGAGCGTTGGAACAGTACGTTGGACAAATATAACAATCCGCATATTCCGACTAAGATGATAATGGCAACGATGATTTTTTCAGGCAGGCGGGCAGCACTTTGGAAGTATTTGTCTTCAGTAGGTGGGGCATGGACATAGTTTTCCTCAGCATGTTTGTCAATGTTTGTCATGGGAATTCTCGGTTTTGATTGTGCGTTTCTCTCAAGGGCAGCTCTCCTCTCTGTGGCCCTTGTTTATAGGTTAAAGCTCTCTGCAAAGACCTCAAATTTTAAGCCACTTTGTGTGAAAATTAGTTTTAATATTAATTGTAAACCGCTGATCAGCAGTTAGTTAGGTTTTATTTTTGGCTACATATATGAAAAAAATACAAAGGCCCGTACATCGAAAACAGATGCACAGGCCTTCATGATGATCCTGAAAAATCAGGGACCGGGAGACTATAAGTTCACTGCCAATGACTCCTGCGCCTTTGGCAACAACAACCACAGACTGCCATAATGGTGCAGGGCGCTGGCTCTCCTGCGGCCAGTTTCTCCCACACCGGTATAAAGATCTACATGTCCGGGGCCTTTGATGGCTCCTCCGATGTCCTGCGCCAATAGTACGCGGTACTCATGGCGGATCACTTTATTCTTTTTGCTCACCGGTACTTTTGCCAGCACACAGCTGCCAAGTGGTATATATCTTTTATCTACAGCAATGGAATAACTTGTAGAAAGTGGCACCAGGCCGGCGCCTTTGGGGTTACCATTCTGTGGTGTAAAGAATACGTAAGAAGCATTGGAATACAGCACTTCTTCCATGCGTTCGGGCTGTTGGGTAAAAAAATCGCGTATGCCTTTCAGCGAAACCTGGTTCGAAGCGGCAATCTTGTGCTTCATCATATATTTTCCGATGCTGCTGTAGGGATGGCCATTGCTGCCGTTGTTGGCCAAATAGAGCTGCGAGCCATCGGGAAATTGCACGAGGCCGGAACCCTGTACTTGCATGAAATATACATCGATCGGATTTTTTGCCCACGCCAATTCCAGGCCCAGCCCGGAAAGTACGCCATCTCCATCAATCGCCCGACGGCTCGGCAAACGACCCTGCCAATTTTTCGGCCGGGTGTAAATCGGATAACGATAGGTGGCACTTTGCGTTTTGCTCACTTTCAAAACAGGGGTAAAATAACCGGTAAAATACATGTTCCCTTTACCATCCTTGCCTTTGATCTGGTAGGCATCCAGGAAGTTGGCGGGATCGAGGTCTTTGCTTTTCGCTATGGTCAGCAAATGCTGGATAGTCTCTTCAATCTGCTGATATTCAATATCCAGATTGCCAGCAGTACGGGTACTTTTGCTGCGTTGATACTTCAGCAATTTCAGCTGATTTTGTAGGCCACGCACCAATTCATCTGTAAATTCGATTGTGCCAAGGTCGTTGAGGTCGGTTTTCGTGTAAATATCCTCGAGCAAAGCAGCTCCTTTCACCTTGCCATTGCGGTAGTATCCTTCATTGGGACGGAGCTGCGTAGCAGCGTGTTTAACTACAGAACTGGCCTGGGAAGCAGAGAGCATTTCATCGGGATGATGGCAGGCAGAAACGCCTAAGAGCATAGCTGCGGCTAGCAGCATTAAAGAGGGTTTGTTCATGGGTCTGGTTTTAATGTGGGATAATGCTTCTTTAACGGTTTTGAGAGATATGTTCCTGAATTCGCCGCAAAGGTACGTTTATTTTTATAAAATTGCTCTGTTCAGATGCTTTTTTGTGTTGAAACAAAAAGCACACATTTAAAAGTGCTGATGTGGGGCTTAAACAGCTTCTTTTTATAAACCGGAAAGCCATACCTTTGTTTTACAAACTACTAGAGAAATCATGCCCTTCAACCTACTTTAAATGAAGCAAATCACAGATTCCATTAAGAAAGGCCTGCGGGAGTTTGGCCTCACCAGCCTCGCAGTCGATAACCGCACCAGCATTTTCATTCTTACATTCATGATCATGCTCTTTGGCATTCAATCATACAACACCCTGCCCAAAGAGTCGTTCCCGGAAATTCCCTGGCCCAAAATTTATATCAATACCGTTTATTTTGGCAACTCTGCCGTGGATATCGAAAACCTGGTTACCCGCCAAATTGAAAAAGAGCTGGCCTCCATTTCCGAAATAAAAACGATCACCTCTTCATCTCTGCAGGATTACTCGCTCATCGTAGCGGAGTTCGATGCCGATGTCGATCTGGATGATGCTACCCGCAAAGTGAAAGACGGAGTGGACAAAGCTCGCCCCGAACTTCCGGATGATCTTACCAAAGAACCGGAGGTGCTGGACATCAATATGTCTGAAATACCCGTTATGACGGTTAATCTCTCCGGAAATTTCCCCCCGGATGAGCTGCGTCGTTATGCCGAATATCTGGAAGACCACATTGAGGAGCTGGACGAAATCTCGAAAGTGGACCTCAAAGGAGATCAGGAAAGGGAAGTGGTAGTGGAAGTGGATTTGCCCCAAATGCAGGCCCTGCAACTTAGCTTCGGCGATATCGAAAATGCCGTACGCTCAGAAAATATAACCATGTCGGGCGGAGAGCTGGTCACCAATGATTTCCGGCGCACCATTCGGGTGATTGGCGAGTTTGAAACGGTAGCCCAACTGGAGCAGATGATCGTGAAGAGTGAAAACCAGGCTCCCATTTACCTGAAAGACATTGCCAAAGTGCGTATGGATTATAAAGAGCGGACCAGCATCGCCCGCTCGGATAAGCTACCCGTCATATCGCTGGATGTTATCAAGCGAAGTGGCGAAAATCTACTGGATGCTTCTGATCATATCAAGGCGGTGGTTGATCGGGCCAAGGCGGAAATCCTTCCTCCAGGCCTCACGGTCAAATACTTCAATGATCAATCCATCCAAACACGCAACATGGTATCCAATCTGGAAAACAGCATTATCTCCGGAGTTATCCTGGTGGTATTGGTACTCCTGTTTTTCCTGGGCATTCGAAACGCTATATTTGTGGGCCTTGCCATCCCCCTGTCTATGCTGATGGGGATCATGATTATGGGTTTGATGGGCTATACCATGAACATGGTGGTGCTCTTTTCGCTGATCCTGGCCTTGGGCCTGCTGGTGGATAATGCCATCGTAGTGGTGGAAAATATCTATCGATACATGCAAAATGGCTATTCCGGCATCGAAGCAGCAAAATACGGTGCCGGCGAAGTAGCCATGCCCATTATTGCCTCTACGGCTACCACACTGGCTGCCTTTGTACCCCTTGCCTTTTGGCCGGGATTGATGGGCAGTTTCATGAAATTCCTTCCCCTTACACTGATCGTGGTACTATCCTCCTCGCTCTTCGTAGCCCTGGTCATCAATCCGGTCATTACCTCTGCCCTGATGCGGGTGGATGAGCGGGCCGATAGTAGCGCTATACGGGCTCGTAAGCGCCGCAATTTGCTTTTGGGGGTGTTGGGCATGGGCATAGTAGCCGTATTGGCTCATCTGGGCTCGGTGATGTGGCTGCGCAACATTTTGGCAATTGTAATCGGCATTACCCTCCTCAACTTTTTCGTGTTGAGAGGTGCCTCCTTTTGGTTTCAAAATAAGTTTTTGCCGGTTTTGGAAAATATATACTACCGCTTTAGCCGGGTGGCGCTCTACAAATTTGTCCCCGTCCTCGTATTTGCAGGTACCTTCGCGTTGCTGATTTTTGCGCTGGCCCTGTTGGGAGCCAATATGCCCAAAGTGGTCCTTTTTCCCGAGCCGGATCCCATTTACGTAAATGCTTTTGTGGAATTGCCAATGGGTAAAGATATAGAGGCTACGGATCGGCTAATGAAAGACATTGAAAGCCGGGTAGAAGAGATTATCAAACCTTATGGCACTATTGTAGAAGCAATGTTGGCGCAAATTGGCGAAAATACCAGCGATCCCAATGCCGGGCCCGAATTTGGCGCCTCGCCGCACAAAGCCCGAATGACGGTCTCTTTTGTGCCGTCGGAAGAGCGGGGCGGGCTATCGAGCAAGAAAGTAATGGAGGAGTTGCGTGCTGGTTTGAACGGATATCCAGGCGTACAAATAGTGGTGGATCAAAATGCAGCCGGGCCGCCTACAGGAAAGCCCGTTAACATTGAGATTCAGGGGGATGAGATCAATACCCTGGCCAGCTTGTCGGAAGAAGTCATTGCTTTTATCAATAAAGAAAACATTGCCGGTATTGAAGAACTTAAGGCCGATGTGAAAATTGGTAAGCCCGAAATGATCGTCAATATCGACCGCGAAGCTGCCAGACGCTACGAAATCTCCACCTATAATATTGCCGATGCTATCCGCACAGCAGTATTTGGTAAAGAAATTTCGCAATTCAAGGAAGGAGAAGATGAGTACCCCATCCAGCTGCGCCTCGATGACCGGTATCGTTACAATATCAATGATATACTGAACCAAAAGATTACCTTCCGTTCTCCGGCTACCGGCAAAATCAGCCAGGTGCCTATATCTGCGGTGGCCGACATTAGCTATTCTTCGACCTATAGCTCGATTAATCGCAAAGGCCAGGAGCGTATGATTACGATCTATTCCAATGTGCTGGACGGGTATAATCCCAACGAAGTGGTGGCGGAAATTGAAGAAGCCCTGGAGGATTTTGACTTTCCCTCAGGCTACAGCTATGCCTTTACCGGTCAGCAAAAAGAACAGGAAGAGAACATGGAATTCTTAAATGGTGCTTTTCTGATAGCACTTTTCAGCATATTTATAATCATTGTAGCCCAGTTCAACTCCCTTACGTCGCCCTTCATCATCATACTCAGCGTATTGTTTAGCACCATTGGAGTGTTTTTGGGCTATGTATTTACCGGAATGGATATCGTGATTATTATGACCGGCATCGGGATAATTTCTCTGGCCGGTATTGTGGTCAATAATGCCATCGTTTTGGTCGATTACATCAACTTGCTGATTAAACGGAAGCAGCAAGAGATGGGCTTTGCAAGCGAGTGGCAGCTTAGTACGGAGCAGGTCAAAGAAGCTATCATGCTTGCAGGGGCTACCCGTTTGCGGCCGGTTTTGCTGACGGCCATTACCACCGTGCTGGGCTTGATTCCTCTGGCAATTGGTTTCAATTTCAACTTTTTCACCTTCGTATCCGAGCTCGATCCGCACATCTTTATCGGTGGTGATAATGCTGCCTTTTGGGGTACGATGGCCTGGACAGTGATCTACGGGTTGATATTCGCTACCTTTCTCACACTAATCGTAGTGCCTGTTATGTACTGGCTGGCCTATCAGGCAAAGCATTGGTTTGCAAGGCTTTTCAATGGAAATGGGCAGGTACTGGATGAGGATATGACGAAACCCAAAATGGGTTGAGTGTAAATGAACCAGGCAAAAGCATTCGCTAGCATTTCAACTGGCTGACGCTGTCTTGCTGTATGCTTTCTTTGGTATGCAATTTGTTCAAAATAGAAGCAAATTTGTCCTTTTAGTGTTATTCAAAAAATAAAACCCTCTTTTCAATTTTTGAATTAGATTCAACTTCACTGCCCTTCGGTCGTTCAGTTTTCACCTATTTCAAAAATGTCGGATTTATTTTTTGAACGGTCCTTAGAATACTGTTTTGATGAATCGTATATCAAGTCCCATCAGGTTGTACTTATTGATTTTGGTACTGGCTACCATCTCAATTAGTACGTTTGGGTATATGCTTCGGTCTTCAAATTCCTCCCGCCATAGCAATGATGAAGAAGTTTCCAGCTTTTTGCAGAACAAATACCAAAAAGATGCTACTCGTCTGGCTCTGCGAATCCCTTCCAGAGATTTTGAGGATTTAGCCCCTGATGTACCCGAAACAGTGGTTGAATCCATTTATCAGGCATTGCTTGCTGTTCATCGGAGCGGTTTGCCGGCAGCCCGCCTGGTGACCCAAACGCACCAACTGCACACCTTTCCAGTTCCGGGAGTGGATCGCTTTTTTGTAGTGTATAAGAAGGATGCAAGCTGGGCTGCTCCCTTACAGCAAGGGGCCAAAAGCACTTACAGCCCCAAAATCAACCGTTTGCTGTCGGATTATGGCCTGGTTATTGATAAACATGTAGCGTGGGATGATGAGCATAGTTCCTTTAATGTTCGCGCCACAAGATCTTTGAATATGGCTCCTTTGGCCAATCAGTTTTTGCAGTTCCCGGATATAGTGAAAGTGGATCTCCTGCTGCCCGCAGGCGGTGGAAATGACATCGAAATCAGGGAAATAGAAGATGGCTGGGAGCTAAAATACATCATCAAGTTTGAGGCTTGTATTTCGGGCTGCAGGAAAGCTCGCAGCTGGACCTTTAGTGTTCGCGAAGGCAAAGTCAGCTTTTTGGGCGAAAGCGGTGATATGCTGCCTAACTGGATGATGAAAACAGCTGTAGAAGAGTAAGAGTTTGGGCCGTTGGCTCGAAACCAATTGGGTAACTTCCCGTTTTACAGCTAGTTATAAATATTGAAATATCACATACAATAAGATATAAAGATTTTTAGGGTGAGTGTTTGTTCATAGTTTTTGTTTTTTGTTTTGTCCCCCGGCAGCGTCGGGGGAATTTTTTTTCCCTGCCAGCTCAAAAACCGATTTTTTCTAAATTTCCCCTCTTGTAAGCTTATTCTATCTCCCAAATGTGTAGCATTTTTGATAGCTGCCGGGCCCCATATTAGGCGATGGCCAAATTAGGGGCTACCCATATGATTTAAGTAAGTGTTTGTTCATAGTGTTTGTTTTTTGTTTTGTCCCTGTCAATACAGTTTGACAGGGTTTTTTTTTTGCCTACATTCATTGCTCTAAAATAACTTTAGATATGGACGAACAATCGAAACATAAGCTGGCCGAATTTCGGCAGGATTACCACAAGGCGCAGCTCAATGCAGCTGACTTACCTAAAGACCCTTTGGTGCTTTTTGAATGGTGGTTTGAAGCGGCTAAAAGGGCCGCTGTGCCTGAGCCTAATGCTATGACCCTGGCAACCAGCTCAATTGCTGGACGGCCCTCTGCTCGTGTAGTATTGCTCAAAGACTACAGTACGAAAGGATTCAGTTTTTACACCAATTATCAAAGCAAAAAAGCAGAAGATTTGGCTACCAATCCCTATGGAGCTTTGTTGTTTTGCTGGTTGGAGGTGGAGCAGCAAATTCGCATCGAAGGTAAAGTCGAAAAATTACCCGAAGCTGTCTCGATTGCCTATTTTCAAAGCCGGCCCAAAGGAAGCCAGATTGGAGCCTGGGCTTCGACTCAAAGCCAGCCAATCGACAGCCGGGCGGTTTTGGAGCAGCGCGTAAAAGAGCTGGAATTGCAGTACAAAGATGTACCCACTTTGCCCAAACCCCCTCAATGGGGTGGCTATCTGGTAAAGCCTATGCGGATGGAGTTTTGGCAGGGGCGCCGTAGCCGTTTACACGATCGCATATTGTATGAGTTGCAGGCCGATAATGACTGGACTATAAGCAGGCTGGCTCCTTAGGAATGGTGACTAAGGAACCTTCAAAAATTGAAAAGAGAATTTTTTGAATAATACTAAACAAATGTGCGCTTCTTTTGTCAACACTCCTTAACAATACTGATCGTAGGCCATTCGCAGGTTGGCGGCAATAATCTCAGCGGAGCGGCCTTCGATGTGATGACGTTCCACAAAATGAATGAGCTTGCCATCCTTGAACAGGGCAATGGACGGGCTGGATGGCGGATAAGGAAGCATGTATTCTCTTGCTTTGGCAGTAGCTTCCTGATCAACTCCGGCAAAAACAGTGTACAGCCGGTCAGGCTTTTTGCCATGCTCCAACGATAACTTGGCTCCGGGGCGGGCATTGGCAGCGGCGCAGCCACATACCGAATTGACAACCAGCAGCATACTGCCCTCCGATTGCCTGATAGCGTGGTCAACTTGCTCTGCATTGGTAAGTGCTTGGAAGCCAAATTCGGTCAATTCTTTGCTCATGGGAGCTACTAATTCAGGAGGATACATAGATTAATTTTTATTAAAAATACAAAAGTAAGCGTTTTATTTCAACTAATACAAGCTTCTGACGTAAAGGTTCAGTGTGTCGTAGGAAGAGGGTGATTCAGCAGGGGGTACTATTTACAAATTCACTGTATTTAAAAATTGTAAAGCCCGGATGAGTTATTGATATTTGTAGCATGAATACTAAAATCTCTATGAGTTCTTGCAATGTTCTCACTATTTGCTGTCTGTTATTTTTGGCCTTTGCTTGCAACAAAGACAAATTGCCGCCACCACAGCCTTCCGACTGTGCCCCAATTCCCGTGTATGAGGGGCAAATAAAAGAGATTATTGATTTCAACTGCTCCTTTGCAGGCTGCCATGACGGGAGTAGCGATGCTCCGGGGGATTTCACCACCTATGGAGGTATGCTCAGCCGACTCAACAATGGCGACATCAGAGAGCGTTCCATCGTGATCCAGGATATGCCAGAGCTACCCTTTAGCATGAGTCAGGAACATTTTGACAGTCTCAAATGCTGGATCGATAACGGATTTCCTAAAAACTAATGCCCAAAGTTTAAGATGATATGAAAAGCCTCTGCAAAATAATAAATCAAGGATTGCTGCTAGTGTTAATGCTTGTATTTGCTATCCCGCTCCACGGTCAGATTCGTGTTTACCAAACCTTCAAAGATACCCGGATCATCAATACCCCTTCCGTGGAAACGACACCTCACCGCAAGCTCGATTTGCGGATTGGTCACCGCTTTGGCGATTTAGCCGGAGCGAGTGGTGGTTGGGAAAGCTTCTATGGCCTCGAGCAAGCCACTGATGTGCTCTTTGGCCTCCACTACGGCGTCACTGACGATCTCGATATCGGGCTGCACCGTACCAAAGGAGGTGGGCCACTCAGGCAGCTCGTCAGCCTCAGTGCCAAGTACCGAATCATGGCCCAGATGGATGATAACTCAAAGCCTCTATCAATGGTATTTTACGGGCTTGCCAGTGCCAGCACTATGAGAAAAAGCCAAAATCCGGAAGCGCTCAACAATTTTGGTCAGTTCTCCCACCGGATGTCCTACCACGCTTCTCTTTTGCTGGGCCGCAAACTGTCCGAGCATTTCTCGCTGCAGTTTGGCATTGGCTATCTGCACCGCAACTTGGTACCTTTCAACGACGAAAATAGTTTGATAAGTGCCAGCGTAGCTACCCGCATTCAGCTGACCAAAGTGTTTGGTATCATCGCCGATTTTACCCTGCCGTTTTCTGACCTTCGAACTACCTCAAATGGCTACTACCCTCCGGTGGGCATAGGCTTGGAGATCGAAACAGGAGGCCATGTTTTTCAGGTCAACTTTACCAATGCCACCGGGATCATGGAAACGGATTATATTCCTTACACCACCTCCAACTGGGGGGATGGCGAGTTTCGGCTGGGCTTTACCATCTCCCGATTGTTTAACTTGTAAATGTTTGTTAGGATGAAGTATCGGAAGGTTTCTTTTTTAGCGATAATTGCAAGCGTATTGTTTATGGCTTCCAGCACCGTTCCCCATGCGTTGGAGGTGAATAGTGAAACGCCTGTGTGGGAGGTTTTGAAAGCACTGGGAGAAGCCTTGCCGGCACATTTGCCGGATGAGTCGATTGAAGGAGTGAGCGCTGAGGTAGGAGAGGGGCTGGTATTCAAAGGCCTGGCGACGAGGAGTGGAGGGAAGAAATCGGCTAAACAAAGCAAGCATTTTGTTTGTACTTCCTGTCATAACACAAAGCGCGAAGACCCCAGCCTCGGCATTGCCGATCCGCAGGCACGCCTGGAATATGCAGCCAAGCACAATTTGCCTTTCCTGCAGGGTACCAGCCTGTACGGCGTGGTCAACCGAAGTAGCTTTTACAATGGAGATTATGAAAAAAAATACGGCGAGCTGGTTCGCCTGGCCCGCAACAACCTCAGAGAAGCCATTCAGCTTTGTGCCGTGGAATGTTCGCAAGGCAGAGCGCTCAAGGATTGGGAAATGGAAAGCATATTAGCTTATTTGTGGACTATACAACTTACCCTTAGTGATCTGGATATGGATGCGCAGGAGATAGCCTCTGTTCAAAGCCTGCTCAACGGCAGCCCAGCCGAGAAACAATTGCTCATCGACAATATCAAAAAGCGATACCTGCCGGGCTCTCCGGCGCATTTTGTAGCTCCGCCTGCCGACCGCAAGGCTGGCTATGATTACCAGGGAAATACCGACAATGGCCAATTGATCTACGAATTGAGTTGCCTGCATTGCCATGAGCATAAGCGTTACTCGCTGTTCGAACTGGATCGCTCCCGCTTGAGTTTTCAATACCTGGCCCGTCATTTTCCCAAATACTCCCATGCTTCTGTGTATCAGGTTGCCCGTTACGGTACGCCGCCTCTCTATGGCAAACGCGCCTACATGCCTCAATATACGGCTGAGAAAATGAGCGATCAGCAAATGGAAGATTTGCGGGCTTACATCGAGTGGAAAGCAAAAAACTAGTGGTCTGTCAACGTTTAAATGACGAGTTGAATTTGAGTGTAGTTTGTGCATGGACAAGGCGCAGGTTCGGTCTGATAGCCGTAGCTATCAAGGCCGGTTCTGTAACGCAGTACATGTGCAAAATACGCCAAAGGCAGCCGGCAATTTAATCTTGACAGACCACTAGTGCGATTAGCCTGAAAGTCTCAAAATCTGAGAGTTGCAAAGTCTAAAAAGAACTGCCGTACATTTATAACTCAGGGGCCTGATGAGCGATAGCGAATCCCAATCGGCAGCGGTATAATCTGTCCAATGACTTGGCATTGGGGCGACTAGAGCTGCCAGCCGTACTTCAACCAGTCCGCTTCATAGTCGATATCTGATAATTCGGGTAAGAGGAAATAATTCTTTCCAGCCTGCTGCACGCGCTGGAGCGTACTATTCAATACCTCTTCGGTGCTCCAGGGAATACTATCAAAAAGCTGCACGGAAAGTTGTTGCATGCCCAGCAGATAGTAGCCTCCGTCCATTGCCGGCCCGATTACAAAATCATGGGTTTTTAATTGCTCGAAAGCTTGTCGCAATAGCTCAGCAGTCAGGGAGGCACAGTCACTGCCAATAATGATGACCCTTTCATGCTTCTCCAAAGCCTCCTCAAAGGCGTGCTTCATTTTGGCTCCCAGGTTTCCTTTCTGTTGCAGGGATTTGTGGAACTGCGCTGCCGGCCAATCGTCCTGCTGGTCGATAAATTGGCTGTAGTACAGGTAGCGGGTCGCATCAATTTGGCGGGTGATCTGGCGGGTATGCTGTAGCAGCGCCTGATAGATTTGCAGTGCTTTAACATCGCCCAGGCTTTTGGCCAGCCTGGTTTTGACATGGCCAAGTTGCGGGTTTTTGATGAAAATGAGGAGCGCCGCGGCTTTGAGCATGAATGGTGGATTTGGAGGCTTTTCAAATGCTAATAATCAGGCTAACAGAGAGGCTCCTTGCCCTCCGAACCAGCCCTCAATCCTTCTTTTTATAGAGCTGGTCCTGATCCACTACCGTTATTTGGGTGCCGCTTTCCAGTTTTTTAGAGATGGCGGTGTAGGGCGCCACAACTATGGGAGTCCCTTCTTCCAGCCCTTCCAGTATCTGGATATAGCTATCATCCTGGATGCCGGTTTTTACCACTTGCAGGCTCGCTGTGTCCCCACTGGCTATGAAAACGACCTCTTTTAGCTCATCTTTGCGGAGGCTGGCCTCCCTGGCAGCAGGAGCATCGGGGTCTTTATGCTTTTTCTTGCTCATATCCTTTGTAGTGACCGCCTGAATAGGAATACTGAGCACATCCTTAGCCGTTTGGGTATTGATTTCTACAGATGCCGACATGCCGGGGCGGAAAGGAAAACCGCCGGATTGGGCGCTTAGGTCTTTATACGATTGCTGATCGATGCGAATTTTTACTACAAAATTGATAACCTGATCCGTTGTGAGGCTGTTGCCACTACCGCTGGCAGAGGAAGCAATTTCTGTAACCGTGCCGCTAAATTTCCGATCCAAATACGCATCCACTTCTATTTGAGCCTTGTCGCCTACCGAAACGCGCAGCACATCGTTTTCGCTCACATCTACCTGTACCTCCATGATGTGCATATTGGCGATACGCATCATCTCCGTTCCGGCCATTTGAATGGTACCTACCACGCGCTCGCCCTGCTCCACATTCAGCACCGAGATAGTGCCATCGGTAGGGGCGTAGATGGTAGTTCGGCGAAGGCTGGTTTGCAATTCTTTGAGGGAAGCTTGGGTGCTTTTTACAGTATAATCAGCTGCTTCGGCGGAGCGCTTTGCGGCCTCAAGATTGGCTTCTGCCGTTTTGACGGCAGCCTGTGAGGCGCGCAAATTGGCTTCGAGAGCCTGGAGGTTGCTGAGGGAAGCTTCCAGTTCGGAATCGGAAATGACACCTTCGTGATGCAGTGTTTTGTTGCGGTTGTGCATATCGCGGGTATTGATGAGCTGAGCTTCGATCTGCTCCTTTTGAGCGATAGCCTGGGCAAGCTGGGCTTTGGAACGTTCGATGCCGCTGCGGGCATTGGCCAGCTGAGCTTTGGCGTTGTTGACACCGGCTGTGCCGCGCTCTACCTGGCTCTGATAGGAGTCAGGATCGATACGGGCCAATATTTGCCCGGCCTGCACGGAATCCCCTTCCTGCACAAAAAGCTCGACAATTTCGCCAGATACATCGGAACTGATTTTGACTTCCGTTTCAGGAAATATTTTGCCACTGGCAGCCACCTGCTCCATAATGGTACGGCGCTCTACCTTCTCCGTGCTTACCCGCTCTCCGCGGGGTCGGTTTTTTGATTTATAAATGGCGAAGGCCAGTAATAATACGACTAGGCCAACCAGGCCGTAAATGAGTTTGCTGTTTTTTCGCTTTGCCATAATTTAATAGATCATAAAAAGCGTCCGAATATTTTTTAATCCAGCTCAATCGTTTTGCCGAGGTAATAATCGACGATTTTGAGTTTGAAAATATAATCGTACTTGGCCACAATAAAGTCAACACGGGCCTGGTCGAGATTGTTGCCGGAGGTAGTGTATTCAAAGGTGTTGATCGCACCGAGTCTAAAACGCTTTTCAGCATTCTGATAGGCAGTTTCCAACGCAAGGACGGATCGTTCGGCAGCGTCCAGCTGCTTTTTGGCAGCCTGTGCATCGGCGATGGCCCGCTGAATTTCTGATTTGAGGGTTTGTTTAACCTGTTCATTAATAATTTCGGTGTTCATAATATTCAGGCGGGCTCGCTCCATAGCAATGCTGGTGCGACCATTGTTGAAAATGGGGATGCTAACGGATACACCTGCCAACTGACCGAAATTGTCATTGAGCTGATCGAAATAGGTTTTATTAGGATAAGTAATACCTATTTCATCAGGGAACTCCAATTGTACATCGTTTCCATTTATTCGGGCCTCCTGAGGAACATAAACAATCTGCCTGTTGTCCGTATTGGGTTTGGTGAAATCCTTGGTTTTTGCGGCCCAATTGGTGCTGATGCTACCGAAGAGCGATACGGTGGGAAGCATATTGGCTTTGGCTATGTCCACTGCCATCTCTGCGCTGCGTAGCCGCAGTTCGCCTGCCCGGATACTGGGTTGGTTTTGTAGTGCCTGTGCATACACATTTTTGAGTGTAAAGGTTTCCGGCTGGGTATCGGGAGGTGTTGAAACGTCTGGTATTTTTATGCTGAGGTTGTAATCGGGAGGCAGCTCGAGGAGCTGCTTGAGGTTGAGATAGCTGATAGCCACCTCGTTTTGCTGTGTAATCACGGCCTGCTCATCGCGGGCCAGCTGCGCTTCAATGTCGAGCCGTTCGCTCTGGGGGCGGGTACCGGCCTGAATGAGCTTACTGATCTGATCGAGCTGAAGGGCGGTTTGCTGTTTGCTTTTGAGGGCATTTTCCAGCTGCTCCTGTGAAAAAAGGATGCTGAGATAAGCCCTCGCTACCTGCAGTGCAATATCGCGGCTAATATCTTCGGCATCGGCTCTGGCGGCCGCAACATCATACTGACTTTGCTTTATAGAGTTGGAGATGGATTGGCCGTTGTACAAAGTGAGCCCGGCGTCCAGGGAAAGGCTTTGGCTGGTGCGGCTTTCAGATTCGAAAGAGTTGGTGGTCAGATTGATGGTACGACCAAAACTGATCCGCCCTCTGGTACTTGCATTGAGGTTGGGCAGGCGCGCCATCTTGTTGCTCTGCTCGCTGAGTTGGGCATTGCGAATATCAATTTCTGCACTTTTGATCGTCAGGCTGTTCTGCTGGGCATATTCGATACAGCGCTGCAAGGTCCATTCTTCCTGTGCTTGCAACGCAAGGGTGACAAGGCAACAAAAGAGAGTAGCGAGTTTTAGCTTTTTATTCATATTTATTATATTTTAATTTATTCTGATGTGATGCAAGGCAGCCTAAATATCTTTTTAATGTGATATAGAAATCCACCTCCTTTGGTGGTGGTTGACTAAATACTCCCGGCTGCAAAACTTCGTACAAATTGAAGACGGTTGATTTTTCCCGTCCACCTACACAAGTGTAGTGGAAATGCACAAAATAGGCTAAATATTTATATCAAGCCGGAATTATTTGGGATCAAAATAGAGAATTTTCGGATGATAAAGAAGCGACAAGCCTTGGGACCTGGCAGCTACTTGGGCAGCTGTGCTATTGAGAAGAACTTAGGCTGTGTACTGCTACCAGGCGGTCGTAGCGCTGGCCGAAAGGGCGGTAATATACGAGTATGGTATATGTATTTTCGGTTTGGTACCAATTGCCTTCAAAATGTTCAAGGTTTATTATCCCCTTATTAAGAGCGGCGAAGTAGTAATTGTAAAAGCCTTGCTTGAGTAGAACTTCGGCTTCGTAGATATGCAAATCATGATTGTACTTCATTTTGAAGCGCTCATCGGGCCGCCAATCACTTAAACTGCCAAACACATATATTGAGGTGTCTTGCAACTCTACGGGCGCATCGACGGAGAAATATACATAAGCATAGTCACCTTCTAAGTTGTGGATATCATTATTAGGATCGAAATTGATAAAATCAATGCCCAAGTCGGCAGCCATCCGCCGATCAACTTCCCGGGATTGATCGAGGTTTTCGATAACGAATTGGCCGTTGATGTCATTGATAAAGGAATAATGTTTAAAGGTGCGCTTTTTCTCTGTGTATAAATAGACTTCGTACGCATCATCGTACTCGATGACTTCCCGAATTATCTGTGAGCGGGAGCGAAGGGAGCGCATATCAAGCGAACGGAACTCTTTACCCGCCGGAAATACCAGCTTGTCCTGATAGTCATAGATCAAGCTTTCCTCTCGTTGAAACAAGGGGTGCAGGCCACTTTTAGCGTTTTGCCAGATGCCGTTTTGCAGCACTACCACCTTCACTTCAAGCTGTGGGTTTTGTATAGCGATCCCTTTGTGATTCACTTTGAAGTCGATCTCCTGATGGCTTCTGGACTTACTCACTTTGGCCGGGCGTTGTATTTCGGGGATGATGCGGAATACAGGCTCTACCACTACAAAGCGGCGCCGTATCACCAGGGGCCGCTCTTCGGTATCTTCGTACACCTGAAGCAGATAATTGCCCGACTTGGTCCATCTAATATCGCTGTTGGGGAGAAGAAGACGATAATGGGTGTAGGGGACGATCGTTCGAAAGGAGTATTCATAATCCAGGATGCGCTCACCGTTGAATCCCTCCAGATATTCCAGATCAGATAGGTCGCTCGATTTCCAGTCAGCATTACAGTGCGTGAGGGTATAGATATAGTCGGTAACCTCTTCGTCAAGCTTATCGAAGCTCAATGAAAGCTGTGAGCGGGACCCCAGCTCTATGATCGGATAACTCAATACCAGGCCATTGAGATGAAACTTCACCGAATGAATACTGTGATCGAATACGCCATCGTATGTATCTCCGCCCGATTGACTAATGGATAGTAAAGGCAACAGAATCGGCAGAATTAATAAGAGTATTCGCTTAATTTTGATTCGCATCTTCTCAAGTTTCTGGCTTATTACTTTGCTGGGCTTGTCCAGGCATTGCCCTTTATCCGAAAGCGCCAGGGCCAGGAGGCGCATTCTTCGGCATATTGTACGCCCACTCGCGGGCTGGCTACGATTTGTTTGGCAGGCACCTCTTTGTGGTGTTCTTCCAGCCAAATCTGGCTCCGGGCTGCGCATAAGTCAAGGCCACTATGCCCGGTATGGATGCCGAGTGCCTTAGTCAGAACGCCCGGCCCGGCGCATAATTGTGGCCGGGCTCGCTCAAAATTACGCCTTTTCAGCATGATGTCCAGATTTTCAAGCGGCTCCACCGCCCGGATCAGTACAGCATGTGGGCTGCCCTCGGGGCCAGTGACTATATTGAAGAGGTGATGAATGCCATAGCACAAATACACATACGCATGGCCTCCGGCCTTAAACATTGCGCTGGTGCGGGCTGTGAAGCGATTTCCATAGGCATGGCAAGCTTTGTCATCCGGCCCGCGATAGGCTTCTGTCTCCACTATACGGGCAGCACAGCGCTGTGCGCCGATCTGCGTGACGAGCCATTTGCCGAGCAAATCCCTGCCTAATTGCACCACATCAGAACTGAGATAAAAGTCACGGGGAAGGATATGGGTTTGCTTACTCATAACTTTGGGTTGGTTGGGCAATAGGCGCAAAAATAAAGAGGATCAGTGTGGATATAAACCAAAGGAAGTCGTATATTTGACAGGCAATTGCTATTATCTCCTGGCAATATGTTACCCCTGACCCATTTCTCATCCCTTACCGATTTTTAAAAAAACAAGCGGGCGATTTAGCAAATCTGCCCCTTACTGCTTCCAAAACTGAACGCTAAGATATAATCTATTCCCGATGCTTTTCGAGTATCGTTAGTAGTTGTTTTACCCACTACACGAGGGTTTTTTGATCATCGTTAACATATCATAAACTATGAAGAATTTTGCTACACTCGTACTAATTTTTTGCTTTTTAGGCTCTACAATAGCCCAGGTTACACATACTGCCAACGATCAGGTGATCCCATACGATGGCTATTTCAGGCCCGGCACCAATATGGGCTACAATCCGCCCTGGAATGATGTCCAACTGGCCCATATCGCCGCCGGCAATCCGGCTCTTGGAATCGACGGAGTGGGTGCCAAAGCTATCCGCCCGGCCCTGCATGGCAAATTTATGGAAAACTGGGGGTATGATTTTCGGCTCGAAACCTATGACCATTACAAGAGCCTCGGGCTGGAAGAGCTAACCAATATTGTAGGATTTCCGGTATGGTATCAGCGCGACCCCAATTTCTACTGCCCCACCGAGCAATCCGAGATGTTTGACAATCTTTATACCGACATATGGGACGATGGTGAGAATGGTACACCCGTCAATGATGAGAATTACTTTGCCCTGTATCTATGGAAAACAGTGAGTTTGTATAAAGATTATATCCGCTTTTGGGAAATTTGGAATGAACCCGGCTTTGATTACACCGGTGCCAAAGGCTGGCTACCTCCCGGCGTACCCGGCAATTGGTGGGATGCCAATCCCGAACCTTGCGATTACAAATTGCGGGCCCCGATCTTCCACTACGTCCGCACCTTGCGGATTGCCTGGGAGGTAATCAAAACCACCGACCCCGATGCCTACGTAGTAGTAGCAGGAGTGGGCTATCCCTCCTTCCTGGATGCGATCCTCCGCAATACCGACAATCCGGTTGACGGTACCCCAACGGCTGATTATCCGCACGGAGGAGGAGCCTACTTTGACGTGATGGGCTTTCATTCCTATCCCCACTTTGACGGGAGTACCAGAGAATGGGACAATGATATTTTCGACTTCGTGTATTACCGGCATTCCGATGCGGCGGCTGATGGCGTAATGGGAAGGCAGGATGAGTATCAAGGTGTGTTGAGCAATTATGGTTATGATGGAGTTACTTATCCTAAAAAGGAGTGGATCATCACCGAGATGAACTTGCCGCGCCGCTCTTTCAGCGAATTTATGGGAGGTGAAGAAGAGCAGATCAATTTCATCATCAAAGCGGTGATCAACAGTATGAAGCTGGGAGTACGGCAGATCCATATCTACAGCCTTGGAGAAGAAAAAACCCTGGCACAAGCTAATTTCGAGTTTGACCTGATGGGGCTTTACAAAAAATTGGTAGGTACCAATGCTTATACCCAATCAGTAAATGGGGAAGGGATTGCCTATAAAACGGCTTCCGATCAGCTTTTTGGCACCCACTATGATGCCAACCGAACGGCTGCCATGGAGCTTCCCGCAGGTGTCCGCGGCGCAGCTATGGTCAATGATGTAGGTGAGTATGTGTATGCCCTGTGGGCAGAAACAACCACCGATCAATCAGAAGAGGCGGATGCTACCTATTCCTTCCCGGCGGCTTTTAACTTTTCTGAGGTATTCAAAAAAGAATGGAATCATTCCCAAACCGGGCAAATAAGCACCATTGCTGCTCAAAACATTGAATTAACAGCCCGCCCCATTTTCGTTACTGCCTCACCGCAGGTGATGAGCCCTCCGGTGGCCAGCTTCACCTCTGATAGCAATGGCGGCTGTCTGCAGGCCCAGGTACAATTCACCAGCCTTTCAGTTGGCGGCAACTTGCAGTATGAATGGACCTTTGAAGGGGGCACCCCCGCTACCTCCAATGAAGCCAATCCGGTAGTAAGCTATGATATGCCGGGCAAATATGATGTTCGGCTGCGCGTGACTAATGCTCTGGGTACACATGAACGGCTGCTCACCGAATACATCGATATTTCCAATGAACCGGTGGCCGACTTTAGCGCCAATATTTCCGGGACAACCGTGTATTTTACCAATTTATCTCAATGGGCTGACGGGCAAACCTGGCTTTTTGGTGATGGTACCCAAACGCATGATGAAGATCCTACGCACGTGTACAGTGATCCCGGCACCTATACGGTAATGCTCTTGGTATATAGCGGCTGCGGTCCCGATACGATGATACGGGATATCACCATCATAGATGATCCGCTGATTGATCCGCCTACGGCTGCCTTCAGCGCCTCTGCCAGCAACGGCTGCGCTCCGATGGAGATACAGTTTACTGATCAGTCGGATGGAGCTGCCCAGTGGGAGTGGGAGTTTCCGGGAGCCATTCCTTCCAGCTCTGAAGAGCAAAACCCAACAGTATTGTATCCGATCAGTGGCAACTTTACAGTGAGCCTGACCGTGACCAATTCGGCTGGCTCGAATACCTTTAGCCAAACCAGTTTTATTACCATTGATCCTTTGCCAACTGCCAATTTTAGCTACATGGTGAATGGCTTGTCGGTCTCATTTTTCAATAACTCATTGGCTGGAACAGATTATAGCTGGGATTTTGGCGATGGCAATAGCAGCGATTTAGCCAACCCGTTTTATAACTACAACAATAGTGGTGTTTATACAGTGACCTTGATTGCCCAAAACGCTTGCGGAGCTGATACGATTGAGCAAATTATCGAAACGCAGGCCTTGCCTGTGGTGGCTTTTGAGGCCGATCAACAAGAGGGTTGTGCTCCTCTGAGCGTTCAATTTACCGATCTCTCTACGGGAGCGGCCCAATGGTCGTGGGTGTTCCCGGGAGGTGATCCTTCCAGCTCTACCGAGCAGCACCCAACGGTGGTGTATAATAGTGCCGGCCTTTATCCGGTGAGCCTTACCGTGTCCAATTCATCCGGCCAGGCACCTTTGACAATCAATGACTTCATAGAGGTGAAAGATGTGCCGGATGCCGATTTTAGCTATTCAGTGAACGGAGGCACGGTCTTTTTTATCAATAAAACCAACGGCACGGTGGATCGCTATGAGTGGGAGTTTGGCGATGGCAACGCTAGTGTGGATACGGATCCGGAGCATACCTATTTTGCCAGCGGCGAATACACGGTTTTGCTTAGAGCGATCAATGAATGTGGCGAAAATATACATGAAGTAACTTTGATGATACAGATCACCGCGATCGCCGAACTGGCGTTCGTTGAGTCTTTCTCGCTTTATCCAAACCCAAATCGCGGTACCTTCCAACTACAATTGAAAGGCGAGCCTCAGCAGTGGCTGCGCATGGAGATTTACGATGTACTGGGCCGCCAGCTTCACAGCGAATGGCTGGATTTTAGCAGCGGCCATACGGATCAGCAAGTAGCTGCGAAGGGACTTGTTGCGGGTACCTATTGGCTGAGATTGAGCTCCCCAGCAGGAGAGGGGAGCCACCGGGTGGTGATCTATTAAGCCGGAACTCACCTATTGATTTTGAAAGATGAGAAGCTGCCTTACTTTGTGTTAAGGGGGCTTCTCATTTTAAAAACCTACCTTTGAAATTCACCAAATCCAGCCCGAATTGCCTTCCGATCCTGCTTCCAAGCAAGTTTCTCTTAAAAGCTGGGGACTGCTGTTTTTACTGGGCCTGGTGTGGGGCAGTTCGTACATCCTGATTAAGAAAGGGCTGGTAGTGTATTCGGCTACTCAGCTGGCTTCGCTGCGCGTAAGCATTTCAGCGCTCGCCTTTTTGCCCATCTTTATGAGTCGGCGCAAACTGGTCAACTGGTCAGAATTGCGGCCCTTGCTGGTAGTGGGCTTTATGGGCAGCTTCATTCCTGCCTTTTTGTTTGCCTTTGCCCAAACCCGGATCAATAGCTCTACTACCGGTATCCTCAGTTCTCTGACGCCACTTTTCACTTTGCTGCTGGGCATACTGTTTTTTGGAGTCGTGTTTCGCTGGATGCGGGTGCTGGGTGTATTGATCGGGCTGGGAGGAGCACTGTTTTTGTTGCTCAGCGGCGCGGAGGCGGGGATGGACGGCAATTTTTGGTTTGGCTCATTGGTAATATTGGGCTGCCTTTGCTATGCAAGCAGCGTGAATACCGTAAAGGCTCATTTGCAGGATATGAGTGTCATTACCATCAGTGCAGTATCCTTTGTATTGATTGGAATTCCGGCAATTTTGTACCTCTTTACTACTAATTTCATTCATGTTTTGCAAAATGCCGATGGGGCCTGGCTCGCTCTGGGCTATATCAGTATCCTTGCATTGCTGGGTACAGTGGCTGCCTCGGTGCTGTTTTTCAAACTCGTCCAAATGACCGATGCGGTATTCGGCTCGATGGTCAGCTACCTCATCCCGGTGATAGCCTTGCTATGGGGCGTGGTGGATGGAGAGGTGATTAGCTGGATACATGTGCTGGGAATGTGGATGATATTGGCAGGTCTGTATATTTCGGGGAGGCGATAGACGGGTTTTCGGTTGTCCGGTACACGGTGGTCGGTACACGGTACACGGTATTCGGTACACGGTACCGGTACACGGTATCCGGTACACGGTACACGGTGTTCGGTATCCGGTACACGGTACACGGTGCTCGGTATCCGGTACACGGTATCCGGTACACGGTATCCGGTTGGCCTCTACCGCGTTCACCGGAAAACCGGACACCGGAAAACCGGACACCGGAAAACCGGACACCGGAAAACCGGACAACCGGAAAACCGGACACCGGACACCGGACACCGGACACCGAAAACCGGACACCGAAAACCGGACACCGAAAACCGGACACCGAAAACCGGAAAACCGGACAACCGGAAACCGGACAACCGGAAAACCGAAAACCGAAAACTCACACCATATCCCTCGGTCGCACCCAGCGGTCGAATTGCTCGGCAGTGAGGTAGCCCAGCTCGATGGCAGCTTCCTTTAGGGTTTTATCCTCTTTGTAGGCTTTCTTGGCGATAGTGGCCGCCTTGTCGTAGCCGATGTGGGTGTTGAGTGCGGTGACAAGCATGAGGGAGTTGTGCAATTTCTCTTCGATCACTTTGTGGTTGGGTTGGATGCCGACGGCGCAATTGTCGTTGAAGCTTCGGGCAGCATCGCCGATGAGGCGGGCCGAGAGCAGGAAGTTGTAGATCATCATGGGTTTAAAGACATTGAGTTCGAAGTGGCCGGTCATGCCGCCAATGTTGATGGCCACATCATTGCCACACACCTGTGCCATAGCCATTGTAAGGGCTTCCGACTGAGTAGGGTTGACCTTGCCGGGCATGATGGAAGAGCCGGGCTCATTGGCCGGGATGATGATTTCGCCGATGCCGCATCGGGGGCCGCTGGCGAGCATGCGGATATCGTTGCCGATTTTCATGAGCGATACGGCTACAGTTTTTAATGCGCCATGTGCTTCTACAATAGCATCGTGTGCGGCGAGGGCTTCAAATTTGTTGGGTGCAGTGACGAAGGGCAGGCCGGTAAGCGCAGCAATTTTTTTGGCGGCTAGTTTGGCGTAGCCTTTGGGAGTGTTGAGGCCGGTACCGACAGCGGTACCACCGAGCGCCAGCTCGGCGAGGTGTTTGAGCGAGTGGCGGATGGCTTTGATGCCGTGATCGAGCTGAGAAACGTAGCCGCTCAACTCCTGGCCGAGGGTGACAGGTGTGGCATCCATGAAGTGGGTACGGCCGATTTTGACCACTTTGGCAAACGCTCTGGATTTTTGGTGAAGCGTGTCGCGCAAGAGTTGCAAGCCGGGCAGGGTAGTGCTGATGAGCATTTGGTAGGCGGCAATGTGCATGGCGGTGGGAAAGGTGTCGTTGGAAGATTGTGATTTGTTGACATCATCATTGGGGTGGAGTGCTTTTTTTTCGTTGGTAAGTTTTCCACCTTTGAGAACGTGCCCGCGGTTGGCGATCACTTCGTTGACATTCATATTGCTCTGCGTGCCGGAGCCGGTTTGCCATACGACGAGCGGGAATTGGTCATCAAGTTTGCCAGCCAAAATTTCATCGCATACTTTGCCAATGAGGCGGGCTTTGGTTTTGGGCAAAACCCCGAGCTCGGCATTAGTTTGTGCGGCTGCTTTTTTGATGATGGCAAATGCGCGAATTACTTCGATGGGCATGGCTTGGCCACCGATGCGGAAGTTTTCTTTAGAGCGCTGAGTTTGTGCGGCCCAATATTTATTAGCGGGGACCTTTACAATACCTATGCTATCCTTTTCTTTGCGGTATTTCATGAATTGATTAAAGTTTATAGAGTTTCAAGATTGATGCAAAGGCAAAGGTAGGGAATGTTGTGGATGAGGTGATGAATTGGAACAAGATTTAAAAAACAGAATAATTCTAAACAAGTAGTTGAGATGGGTGTTAAAATTTTATATTTGCAAAATATGCAACGACTATTTTCTCACAAAAACAAATTTCAACATGGCATTCAAGCTTCCTGATCTTCCTTACGATTACAAAGCACTGCACCCACACATCGATCAGCGTACTATGAAAATCCATCATGGCAAACATCACGCAGGATATACCAATAAGCTCAATGCTGCTATTGAAGGCACACCATTAGCCAAAATGAAAATTGAAGATATTTTGAAAAAAGTTTCTCGCCACGGCGCTGCTGTGCGCAACAATGGCGGGGGCTATTACAACCACTCGCTGTTTTGGAAAATCATGTCGCCCAAAGGGGGAGGAGCCCCCAATCCAAAATCCAAATTGGGCCGTGCGATGGCCAAAGCATTTGGCGATTACGATAAGTTTAAAGCCAAATTTGCACAAGCTGCCGGCACCCGCTTTGGCTCCGGCTGGGCATGGCTTTGCGCCCGCAAGTCGGGTACCTTGTTTATCACTTCCACGCCCAACCAGGATAACCCGCTGATGGATGTAGCCGAAAAAAAAGGCACGCCTATACTTGGCCTCGATGTGTGGGAGCACGCCTACTACCTCAAGTATCAAAACAAGCGTCCCGATTATGTGCAGGCCTTTTTTGAAGTAATTAATTGGGCTGAAGTAGCCAAATTGTATAATAGGGCTACCCGCTAAATCCGATAGACCAATGCTCTTAATGGCGGCATCACTTGTCGATGTCGGCCGTTTTTTTAGATTTTTTGGTAAAAAAAGTATGATTTGTGTGCTGAATTGACGGCTGGCAGGCAAAGCAATACAATTTGTGCCGTTATACCTTCCTGACGGGTTTCAAATTGTGTAAATTAGCATTAGCCGAAAGAAAATCAAGGAACATATTAAACTTTTAACGCAACTGGAAGCGTTATTCTACGTAAGAAACACTATTGATTTTTTTATCAAAAACCTGCTCCCATGATCATCTTAAGCATTCTTTTGGTCATCCTCGGGCTATATTCTTACAATGTAGCCAGGGAGGTACACCAAGCCAACCGATTTTAATTGAATTTAGAAAAGGGCTCTCTTCCAAAGAAGAGGGCCCTTTTCGATTGGTCTTTTGTCAACCAGCATCCCTACTTTTTTGCAACCGGCTGTACAGCCAAGTACATCTTCTCCACATCATCCAGGCTAAAGGTGCCGATGAGCCCTGTCTGAAACACATACTCCTTATCCCCTTTGATGCGGAAATGCCGAAATCCATAATTTTTCTTGGTACTGTCGATCGCAGTTTCGTAAATAAAACCGTTGGAGTCCTCCTTGATGATTTTTGAGAAGAACGGATTATCACGCACCTCTTCCAACTGCGCCGACTTCAGCCGGTTGGCATCGGTAGTGGTAGCATCAGACGCAAATATCTGGATATAATAATCTTTACCTTTTTTGACGGTAATGTCTTTTTGAACCACCAGGTCCATCGTTTCTACTTCGGCACTATCAGGAGCCAGGATGGTAATGGGAATGCCATACTCGAGCAGGTTCTTTTCTTTCAAATCGGAAACGGGTTCGCTGCTACATGCCAACACCAGGAAAAGTATAAAAAGGGGGAAGCAGTATTTCATAACAAGTTGCACCATTTTTGCGCAATATAGCTATTTCAGACAGCTTATACGCTTATTTCCACAGATTTTGAACATGCTGATGCATATGAACAAAATGAATCGCGCTATTTACCGGATCGCAGCAGCTCTGCTGTGCTGGTGGTGTTGCTATTACACAAAACTACCTGCTGGCGAGCGGCCCAAAAATAAAAAAGCCAGAAAAGCACAGTGGCTCCCCGGCTTTTTATACTTCAAGCCGCCAGGTTTTGTGTGTATGCACAAGACTTGGCAAAGCGTGGTATAGCTAGCTGGTAGCTATCAATTATTCTGTTTTACTGCTTTGGCTTTAATAGTACAACCAATCGCTTTGGTGAAATCGGGATTGGGCTTGTCGCCATTGCGCAGCGCATTGATCGCTTTGTCGATATAATTTACAGAAACGGCATCCCTGTCTTGGGCATTATCATCGATGGCGCCGATGTACTGAACGGTCAGCTCATTGTCGAGCAAATATACCTGCGGCGTGCGGGTAGCGCCATACTGAGGAAAAACCTGCTGGCCTTCATCGAAAAGGTAGAGATAGCCGAAGCCTTGCTCCTGCCAGCGTTCCTGCATCGCCTTAAAGCTGTCGCCGGGCTTTATGTCGGGATCGTTGGGGTTGATAGCTATCACGGGATAACCATTGTCGGCCCAACGGCCGTGGAGCTCTCTGATGCGGTCTTCGTACATCACAGCATAAGGGCAGGTATTGCAGGTAAATACTACAATGAAGCCTTTTACGTGGCGTTGGAGGTCGGAGAGGGCGTAGTACTTTCCGTCCACATTTTTAAGTTTAAAATCCGGGGCTTTGTCACCTACTTTGAGGCCTTCTCCCACAGAGTTGGGAGCCATAGCAAAGGCGGCAATGACCGCAAATAAGGTGAGTAATCCGATCAATTTTTTCATGGCTTAGCTGTTTAAAAAAGATTTAACAATAGAATTTATTTGTTCAAAGTTGTCAAAAGATTGCTCGTAAAATTCACGCCGCTCGCCTTTGTAAATCACTGTGGCGGGGATGGCGCCCGTCCAGCGCGGGTCCACCTTATCGATCCAGGCATTGGCATCAGGCTCATACAACACCCGCACTTCTGATTGCAAGTTGTGCTTTTTCAGGAAGGGAATCAACTTTCGTTCGATCTGTTTTTTAAAATCGAGGCTGATAAGGATCACCTTCACCTTCTCCGATTGATATTGGGCAGTCAATTGCTCAAAATAGGGCAATTCTTCCACACAAGGCTTGCACCAGGTAGCCCAGAAGTTGATGATATAAGTCGTGTCGGTTTTTTGATGAAACAAGTGCTCGATGTCTGAAAACCCATAAATCGGGATGGGCCCTGCTTCCGTTTTTGCCTTTACTTCAACGGCAGCGGCTGTATCGGATTGATTGGCTCGATCGCCCGGCTGGCAGTTGAACAGGCCAATTGGCAGCAAAAAACTAACACCAAAATATAAAATGCGATGTATAAACATTTAATCAAAATTGATAAGCAATCTGTAAAGCGGCAGCGTACACTGAATTGTTTTTGCCGAAGCGTTCCAGGCTGCCCCGCAGCCCCAATATCCATTGCCCGAACAGGAGATCATACATGCCGGCAATAGTAAGGCCGGGCTTGAATGCGCTGGTCGGAATGCTCCGGTCAGCCTCCACCTTCCAGTGCTCATTGAAAAACCGACCACTGATACCTGCACCGAGTTTGGCGTGCTGTTGCTCATTCAGCCGGATTCGATATAATCCCAGCAAAGCCACACTAAAGCTTTCCAGCGTCACCTCGGTGGCAGCACTGTCAGGGCGTTGGTGACGAGCGTAGCTACCATTGAACTCCAGCAAAATAGGATCACTGAATGTTTTTTGAAAGGCAGCCATCCCGTAGGGTGCTGTCACTGATTGTACACTAAAATGAGCAATTCCTGCGCCGACAAACAGGCTGCCACGATCCCTTTGGGCAGCAGCCGTGAACCATACAAAAGCCACTAAAGATAAGGCGATAGCAAGGCTTTTCATACCAATTTTGCCCTATTTAACAGTAATTTAAGAGGCGCTATTTTCATTGCTCTCTACCCGGTGGTGATTTTACTGGTGATTTTTAAAATCTACGTCAATTTAGCAAGTGTGTATAAAAGTAAGAAGCTTATCCGTAATCAAATAGTAAACATTCGACAATTTTGAACAAGAGTATATAACAACGCAATTGCTGGGGGTCTGTTGATATATGCTCGTCAAAAAGTTACGGTATGGAGCTACACGGCAGATATGCCAGACAACAAAATAACATTTTGTATGAAAGTTGAAAACGGTGATTTTGCGAAATTTACTAACAATAAAAGACTATCTTTGCAAATATTTTCAAAACTTGCGGGCTGCTGAGGGTATGAATAACCAAATCGATCCGCCAAAAACGAAGCAATGAATTCTTTTGAAAAGCTGGGCCTTTCCCAGCCTTTGGTGGATGCGGTAAGCAAAATCGGGTTTATTCATCCTACCCCTATACAAAAAAAGGCAATTCCCCAATTGCTGAGCGGAGATATTGATTTTGTCGGACTGGCCCAAACCGGAACGGGCAAAACGGCTGCCTTTGGGCTTCCCCTACTTGAGCTGGTAAATGCTAAGAAAAAGCATACACAAGCTTTGGTACTGGCACCTACCCGCGAGCTTTGCCTGCAGATCACCAGAGAGCTCATGCAGTTTGGCCAACAGCTGCCCGGCCTTTATATCCGGGCCGTTTATGGCGGAGCAGATATCAAAAAGCAAATGAAGGAGATCCGTCAGGGAGCGCACATCATTGTGGCCACTCCGGGTCGGCTGCGCGACTTGATGCGGCGCAAAGTGGTGAAGATCGACCAGATTGACTTTGTCATACTCGACGAGGCCGACGAAATGCTCAACATGGGTTTTAAAGAGGAAATTGACGAGATACTGAGGGATACCCCAGAGGAAAAAAATACCTGGCTTTTTTCGGCTACCATGCCCAATGATGTGCGCCGCATCGCCAACACCTATATGGCCGATCCCATCGAACTGAGCATCGGGCAAAAAAACTTTGGCAATGAAGCTATCGATCATCAATATCTAATAGCCCGGAGCAAGGAGAAATTTGATATTCTCAAACGCTTCCTCGATTTTGATGCACACCTTTTTGGTCTGGTATTTTGCCGTACGCGCCGCGACTGTAAGCGGCTGGCCGATGCGCTCATCAAGGAAGGCTATCGGGCTGATGCGCTCAGCGGCGACCTTAGCCAGAGCCAGCGCGATCGGGTGATGGATCGCTTTCGTGCGGGTGGCCTCCAGGTGTTGATAGCTACCGATGTGGCTGCCAGAGGTATTGACGTTCAGGATATTACACATGTGTTTCATTATAATGTGCCTGAAGATTTTGCCTTTTACACCCACCGCTCTGGTCGTACGGCGCGGGCTGGTCGTACGGGAATATCTTTAGTACTATTGCATCCCAAGGATACGGAATTGCTACGCAGAATGTCCCGCAAGCTCAAGCTTCAGTTTACCAAGGCGCGCATCCCTACTGGCCGGGAAATTTGCCAGCAGCGCCTGACGGATGAACTGGCCCGAATCTGCGATATGGAGGTCAGCCCGGAGGTAAAAGCCTTTCTTCCTATGATTGCCGACTCCTTCAAAGATATTTCCAAAGAGGAACTGGTAGCCCGGATAGCCAGCGTTTCGTTTAGCCGTTACTTGAAAAAATACCAAGATGCCGACCGCCCTGGTTCAAGAGGCAAGCAGGTACAGGCCACAGCCAATGGCAAGGAAATGAAAAGTTGCCGCTTGTTTATCAATGTGGGCAAAATGGATGTGAAGGGGAAGGCCGAATTGATAGACTTGCTTTGCAATCGGGCAGGAATAAAGCGCAGTACGATTGGAAGCATCGATATGCAGGAACGGCAAAGTTATTTTGAAATTGAGAGCTCAAAGATGAAACAACTCATTGTGGGCTTTCGCAAGTTCAGGTTTCAGGGGCGCGAGCTGCGCGTAAATGATGCAGCGGGTGGAGCATATCGAAAAAAGGATCGCAAAAAGAAGGGAGGGAATTTCAAAAAATTTAAAAAGCGACAAAGGCACAAATCTTACCGATAGTCAGCGGGTTTAGGTTTTCAAACTTCCACAACTAAAATTTATGTCGCCGAGCTGGCCCTTTGCGTATTTCAAACTAATTTTATTTTTTAAAGCAGCATCTTTAACAAGTAAAAACTGCCCATACTATTGAAGCCGTTGCCTGGGCAAGCGGCCTGATTGTTCATTGTATTAAACTAAATTTTATGGTCAGTATTTTACATTTGCTACCTATCCGAGCAGATCGAAAAGTAATATTCGAAGCGATTAGTACCCAAAAGGGGATGTCGAAATGGTGGACTCGTGACTGTTTCGTGGAGCCCAAAATTGGCTTTGTCAATATCTTTAAATTTGGCAAACTTATCGTCAACAAGATGAAGGTGGTCGAGCTGGTACCGGATACAAGACTTAGCTGGGAGTGCGTCGAAAGCATCGATGAATGGATTGGGACACGGATTATTTTTGAAATTGGAGACAAAGAAGAGCTTCATTTTTTGCGCTTCCGTCACGAAGGTTGGCAGGCCGCTACTGATATTTTTGCCAGCTGCAATTACAACTGGGCCCGCTATCTGATAAGCCTCAAAGACTTTTGCGAAACCGGCACCGGCAATCCTTTTGATATCGACATGGATGCGGGGCTGGAAGAAACCAACGCATTGAATAGTAATCCTCCGCTATAAAACCAAATTAGGTATGAAACTGATATGTACTCTTTTCTTTCAATGCTGTTTTGGGCTGTTGATGAGTCAAACCCTTCAGGTGACTACCCTTACCGAACCTTTCGATGCCAGCGGAGGGGTGAAGCTGGGCCCGGACGGCATGCTGTATGTAGGCAATTTTGGGGATGGATTGAGCAATGCCAATGGCACTCAGGTATGGCGCGTGCACCCACAAACCGGCGAGCGCGAACTATTTGCTAGCGGGCTTTCGGGGGCCTCCGGTAATGCCTTCGACAGCCAGGGCAATTTTTTCCAATCCAACATCGCGGGCAACCGGATCAGCAAGATCACCCCTGATGGCACAGTCAGCACCTTTACCACCACTGGTTTCAGCTCTCCGGTGGGCATCGCCATTGATAGCCGGGACAATCTGTATGTATGCAACTGTGGCAATAATACGATCCGCAAAGTCAGTCCGCAAGGTAATTCGGAGGCATTTGCAGGAGGCTTTCTGTTCCGTTGTCCCAATGGAATTACGATCGACCATGCCGGCAACTTGTATGTCTCCAATTTCAACAATACCAACAATGTTATTAAAATCACACCGGATGGAGTACCCTCCGTATTTGCTGATATTCAGGGAGCAAATAACGGTCATCTGGCCTATTTTGCACCCGATAGCATTTTTTATGTCAACAGCCATGGATCGAGCAGTATTTACAGGATGACATCGGAGGGCACGGTGACCAAAATCGCGGGTTCCGGCTTGCGCGGCAATGATGACGGCGAGGGCCTTTCAGCCACCTTTTCCCGGCCCAACGGCATTGCGGTGAGTGTGACGGGCGATACTTTGTGGGTCAACAGCTCTATCCCGACTCAGGACAACCCGGGCTCCAATTTCTTCCCGCTCAATCCATCCGTAGTGCGGATGATCACCAATCTGAAAGGTTTGACAACGGGTGCTAAACAGATTGCCGCCCCTTTGTTCGAGCTGTCTGTTTTTCCACAGCCGGCCCGTCACTGGCTCCAATTGCAAGTAAAGCTTACGCAACCGCAGAAGTTGGATTTGAAGATTTTAGATGCGATGGGCCGTGAGGTGAAACAGCTGCATTTGGGCAGATTGCTGGCTGGCAGCCATCGGCAATCGGTAAGCCTGGCAGGGCTGACAGCCGGGCAGTATTACCTGGTAATTAGAGGCGTGAAGACTTCAGTGACGCGACCGATCAATGTACAGGAATGATAAATGGGGCTCTGTTCGATTCGGAGATGAGGATAGGAAGCAGTTAGCCAAGCAGTTTACTCGGCGGCGATAGGGGTAAGGGTCTTTGCCTGAGGCACATATACCAGCAGGTCAAAGCCAAATATCAACCTTTTCAAAGCAGCATCGATCTGTTTGAGGCGCATCTGGCGCAGGGGACGCATGTCCATAAGTATCCAGCTATTTCCAGGGGAATGATTTTGAAGGGCCTGATTAATGTGTGGGTCTAAATTTTTTGAGTTGTCAAAGCTTTGTAACTGTGCTGCTTCATCCGCTCAATCAGCAGGCTATCCTGGGCTGAAATAATGGAAAGATTGCCCAGAAAAGACAGGAGAAAAATAAAGCAGAAGGTCAGGCTGTTGGGCATAGTTTACTTAGTATTTAGAGCAATTTCCAAACACGCTCTGAGTCAAGATCAAATTTCACCCAAATCCCACCCTACATTCAAACCTTGGCTAAGTACTTGGCGTTAGTTCTTAATCAGGCACATTGTTGGGGTTGAGCAAATCGTAAAACTGATCCAGCTTTGGCAAGATGATGATGCGAGTGCGGCGGTTGGTAGCTCTCCCTTCGGCAGTAGCGTTGCTGGTGAGGGTGTTGTACTCGCCGCGCCCGGCAGCTATCAGGCGATTTGGATCGATGCCATGATTTTTTTGCAGGGCGCGTACTACTGAGGTAGCGCGTTTGACACTCAGATCCCAGTTGTCGTCCATGCAACTGGTTTTGATCGGCACATTGTCGGTATAGCCTTCCACCATGACCTCCACTTCAGGGCGTGACTGCACGATCTGAGCAATTTTACCCAACACTTGATTGGCTCGAGAAGTAATGCCGGCACTGCCGCTTTGGTAAAGCATCTTGTCTGAAAGGTTGATCATCACCACCGTTTTATCCACCTTTACCTGTACATCCTCGTCTTCAATACCGGATTTGAGCACGCTTTTGAGATTTACAGCCAATGCCAGATTGATGGAGTCGGCTTTGGTTTTGGCAGTTTGTAGCAGTTGGATGTACTTGTCTTTGTGCTCCAATTGAGAGAGAGTCTCTTTAATATTTTCATTGGCAGATTTAGAAAGAGCAGTCAGATCGCCAACCTGGCTGAGTTGCTTGTCTCGTTGCCCCTTCACGTCGGCGAGCTGGTCTTTGAGCAATTTGATCTGCTCGTCTTTAGCTGTAGAGCCAGATTTAGCGCTACGCAGCTCGTTGTCCAGCCGGGATTTATCCGCCTGGCAGGCGCTGAGTCGGTTCATATAGTCATTGAGGCTGACCCCGCATTCACCGAGGTCTTTATTGGCTGCATCGAGTTCCGATTGAAGCAAGGTGTATTTTTTATTGCTGACACAAGAAGTGATAGAGAGGGTGGTGCAAAGCAAAAGATAGAAGCAGGCTTTTGATCTCATTGAAGTTGTATTATTGTTGATAATTAAGGATTTAAGTATATTGATTGTAGTTATTTAACGATTAAAAGATCGCAGTATTTGGCACATTACCTTCAAAAAAACGGAGCTGGATCACACTACATTCAGTTTATATACAATCCCCATTCGCTCAAGGGCTGAGGTGAAATCGCCATTGGCATTCACTTTTCGCTGGCTGGCAACGGTGGCTATGCTAAACTGCTCTGAGTGGTCGAGAAACAGCATCTTGAGTTGATGTTTGCCTTTGTTTTCCTGGCAAAGCCGGTCGAGGTCGTTGACGAGTTGTTCCGTCAGGCGCTCAATGTCGAGGTGCAAAATAATGCCATTTGTCATATCGCTACCGATACTCTCCAGCAGGCGTACCGATTTTATTTTGAGCTGGTATTCCTCACTATTCCAACGCTGCTGGTACAGGCCGGTGATATATATTACCTGCCCTTCCTGTAGTTTTTCCTTGAAATCCAAATAGTCATCGCTAAACAGCGGAAACTCCAATAAGCCCGTATAATCCTGGATTGTAAATAATCCCCAGCCGGTTCCTTTTTTGCTGATTCGATGTTGCGCTTTGATGACGATGCCCGCTATCCGTACTTTCTGTCCTTTAAATTTTTCAATATTGTCCAGGCTGGTATTGGTGAAGTTTTCGACTTCCAGCTTGTAATCATCCAAGGGGTGGCCGCTGATATAAATACCGGTCACTTCCTTTTCCTTGGTCAGCTTTTCGATGAGGCTCCAGGGCGCTCTTTGCGGAATCTTTGGCTCGGGCACCATTACCTCTTCGCTATCGCCAAAGAGAGAGTTGGCACTCTGCGCTTTGAGTGCCTGGTAGGCGTTGCCATAGCGCAGGAGGTGCTCCAGGAAGCTGTCGAATTTATCAGAGGGAGTGAAGTACTGGGCTCTGTGAATGTCTCCAAAAGTATCGAGGGCACCACTCAGTACAAGGCTTTCCATACATTTTTTGTTGACCGTGCGGAGGTTGAGGCGGCGCATCATGTCGAACACACTTTCAAATGCTTTTCCGTCGCTACGTTCTTTGATGAGCTCTTCCACAGGCCCTTCGCCAATGCCTTTGACGGCCGACAAACCGAAAACGATCTGGCCTTGTTTGTTGACGGTAAAATCGCTCAATGATTCATTGATGTTGGGACCTAATACTTTGATATTCATCCGCTTACACTCCCGCAAAAAGAAGGTGAGCTTGGAAATATCACTTTTGTTGTGCGTGAGCACGGAAGCCATAAATTCGGCGGGGTAATGTGCTTTGAGGTAGGCAGTTTGGAAGGCCACCATAGCGTAGCAGGTGGAGTGCGATTTGTTGAAGGCATAAGAAGCGAAGGCTTCCCAGTCCTTCCAGATTTTGTCAACGATTTTGCGCGGATGGCCATTCTCTTCACAGCCTTTTATAAAGAGCGGATAGAGCTCATCGATGATCTTTTTCTTCTTTTTGCCCATTCCTTTGCGCAGTGCATCGGCCTGGCCTTTGGTGAAGTTGGCCAGCTTTTGAGACAGCAGCATTACCTGCTCCTGATAAACGGTGATGCCATAGGTTTCGGCCAGATATTCTTCCATCGCAGGCAAATCATAGGTAATGGCTTCTCTGCCGTTTTTGCGGGCTACAAAGTTGGGAATATAGGCAAGCGGGCCCGGGCGGTACAAAGCATTCATGGCGATGAGGTCCTCAAATTTGTTGGGGATCAAGTCGCGCATATACTTTTGCATGCCTTGCGATTCGTACTGGAAGATGCCGATGGTGTCGCCGCGCTGAAAAAGTTGATAGGTTTTTTGATCATCGAGCGGTATCTCGTCGGGATCGATGTTGATATTACGCGTTTGCTTGGCCAGGGCAATCGCATCTTTAATGATGCTGAGGGTTTTGAGGCCGAGGAAATCCATTTTTAGCAAGCCGGCGCTTTCAGCCACACTGTTGTCAAACTGGCTAACCAGCAAATCCGAATCTTTCGCTACACTAACGGGAACATACTGGGTGATGTCGTTGGGAGTGATGACCACCCCGCAGGCATGGATGCCGGTATTGCGGATCGAGCCTTCCAGCTTGCGCGCCGTTTGGATGGTTTGGCCAATTTCATCATCGCCCTCAGCTATTTTCCGAAAGGCGTATGCCTTTTCAATATCTTCAGCATTCATCTTCTCCTTGAGCCCGGGGTCAATGTCGCCGGGAGTCAGCACCTTTTTGAGGGAAGCGCCCAAATGTGTAGGAAAAGCTTTGGAAATACGATCCACTTCATTAAGCGGAACATTCATCACCCGGCCCACATCGCGGATCGACAATTTGGCGGCCATAGTACCGTAAGTGACGATTTGTGCTACCTGGTTTCGGCCGTATTTATCGATCACATATTCGATCACTTTATTGCGGCCCACATCATCAAAATCAATGTCGATATCGGGCATCGAGATACGCTCCGGGTTGAGGAAACGCTCGAAAAGCAGATCGTATTTGATAGGATCTACATTGGTGATGCCTGTACAATAGGCCACTGCCGATCCGGCAGCCGACCCTCTTCCCGGCCCCACCGAAACGCCCATCTTTCGGGCCGTATTGGTGAAGTCCTGTACGATCAGGAAATAGCCGGGATAGCCCGATTGGCGGATTACGTCGAGCTCGAAATTGAGGCGCTCTTCTACTTGTGGGCTTATGGTGCCATAGCGTTTCTTGGCCCCCTCAAAGGTGAGATGGCGCAGGTAATCATCCTGCGTTTTGAAGCCATCGGGGATGGGAAAAGCTGGCAACAGCACGTCCCGGGCCAGCTTGAGTGTATCTACTTTGTCAAAAATTTCGATAGTGTTGTCAAGCGACTCAGGGACATCTTTGAACAGTTCGGCCATCTCTTGCCGGGTCTTGAAATAGAAGTCGGAGCTGGGGAATTTGAAGCGTTTTTGCTCTTCAAGCAAGCTATTGGTATTGATGCAAAGGAGGATGTCGTGCGGTGCCCAGTCTTCTTCTTCCACATAGTGGGCATCATTGGTAGCAATGACTTTGAGCTTGTATTTTTTGGCCAGCTTCAGCAGATGCTGATTGACATCTTCCTGGCTGACACCGAGCTCGTCGATATTTTCGAGCCCGCGATGGCGCTGGATTTCAATGTAAAAATCGTCACCCAGCAAATCGATCCACCATTTTAACAGCTCTTCTGCTTTTTCGTGCTTGCCATGCAGGATAGCTTGTGGAATTTCAGCTCCGATGCAGCAACTGGTGGCAATGATACCTTCGTGGTATTGCAGGAGCAGCTCTTTGTCGATGCGCGGGTATTTGCTGTAGAGGCCTTCGATGAAGCCGAGTGAGCAGAGCTTGCAGAGGTTTTCGTAACCTTGCTGGTTTTTGGCGAGGAGGAGCTGATGATAGCGTGCATCACTTTCGCCTTGGCTGCGGGAAAAGGACTTGCGGTGGCGATCCTCCACGAGGTAAAATTCACAACCAATGACAGGCTTGAGACCTCGCTGTTCAGCTTCGTGTACAAATTTGAAAGCGCCAAACATATTGCCGTGGTCGGTAAGGGCTACTCCTTTTTGGCCATCTGCTTTGGCTTTATCCATCATGGCGCCGATATCGGAAGCACCATCGAGTAGTGAATATTGGGTATGGCAGTGGAGATGGACGAATTCAGGCATAGCTTTGCGAATTTTATGCGTACCGATAAGTAGCAGCAACTTGCCTACTTAAACGGCTGATTATCAACGGAGTATCAGTAAAGCTGTTTTTGAGCGTCTGGTATCAGCGCTGCGATGTGTAGTATTTCCGAAATTTTTCTCAAGTAGGTTCGTGGAAAAAGTAGCTATTCAGCTACTTCCTTTCCATAGCAAAGATAGCAAAAATTGAGGAGAGGGTAGTGAAGATTCCGCGCAAGATTTACAGACTTGCAGAGTGCAGATTTACAGGCTTTTATATACCAGATACCAGACGTCTCTCATCTGACCCCTGTGGACATCCGACAAAGAGTACAGTGAACGATCCGGGCTATGATTCGCGTTCAACCAGTGTCCTCCCTATTTATATTTTTCCAGCGCTTTTGCAACTACATCATCCTCCGCCACATTAGGCATCGTGATTTGTAGTTCAGGATGTTGCTCCATAGCTCGCCTGGCCGCAAAAATAGCCTCCTCATTGCGTGCCCAGCTCCGCCTGGCGATTCCGTTGTTTACATCCCAATGGAGCATACCTTGCAAGCGCCGCTCTGCTGCCGGGCTGCCATCCAGCACCAGCCCGAAGCCGCCATTAATCACCTCACCCCAGCCTACGCCGCCGCCATTGTGCAGGCTCACCCAACTGGCTCCCCGGAAGGCATCACCGATCACATTGTGTACTGCCATATCGGCCGTGAAGCGGGAGCCGTCATAGATATTTGCCGTTTCCCGAAAGGGCGAATCAGTACCCGAAACATCGTGATGGTCGCGGCCCAGCACAACGGGAGCAGACAATTTGCCCGAAGCGATGGCCTCATTAAAGGCTTTGGCAATGCGTATCCTTCCTTCCGCATCGGCATACAGAATACGGGATTTGGAACCTACCACCGGTATGTTTTCATCCGCAGCCTCGATCCAGATGAGGTTGTCATGGAGCTGGCCACGTATTTGTGCCGGAGCCGATGCAAGCATGGCTTTCAGCACTTCGGCCGCGATGCGATCGGTGGTGTCAAGGTCTTCCTTTTTGCCGGAAGTACAAACCCAGCGGAACGGCCCAAAACCATAGTCAAAACACATGGGGCCCATAATATCTTCCACATAGGAGGGGTATTTGAACAACCCCTCTGCCTGATTTTTCCAAATATCGGCACCTGCATCGCCCGCCTCTTTGAGAAAGGCATTGCCATAGTCCCAAAAGTACATGCCTTTGGCTGCGAGCTGGTTGATGGCAACTACATGCCGCCTGAGGGATGCTTTCACCTCCTCCATAAAACGGGATTTATCGGTATTGAGCAAGGCTGCAGCTTCCTCAAAAGTATAACCCACAGGGCAGTACCCCATGTCATCGATATTGTGGAGGCTGGTTTGATCGGAGCCCAATTCGATTGGGATGTTGCCGGCAGCCAGTTTTTCCCACAGCTCCACAATATTGCCATGATACACCAGTGCAATGGCTTCTTTTTGTTGCCGACAAGCCTCCATCCGGCTAATTAGCTCATCGAGGTCGGCAAACACATTTTCTTTTAAAATATATCCATCGGTGATCCGCTGCTGGATGGCATCGGGATCAACCTCTGCGATCACGCCTACCGCACCGGTGATCACGGCTGCCATCGCCTGCGCACCCGACATGCCTCCCAAACCGCTGGTCACATACACCCTGCCGCTCAGGTTTTGGTCGCCCAGCCCCATTCGGCGCCCGGCATTGAGTAGGGTAATGGTGGTACCATGTACAATGCCTTGCGGCCCGATATACATGAAGGAGCCGGCCGTCATCTGACCATATTGAGTGACACCCAGTGCATTGTATTTGTTCCAATCTTCCTTTTTGGAATAGTTGGGGATCATCATTCCATTGGTCACCACCACGCGGGGAGCCTCCTTGTGAGAAGGAAATAGCCCGAGCGGATGGCCGGAGTAGAGTACTAAGGTTTGCTCATCGGTCATAGTGGCCAGGTACTGCATGCAGAGGCGATATTGCGCCCAGTTTTGAAATACAGCTCCGTTGCCGCCATAGGTGATGAGTTCGTGCGGATGCTTGGCCACCTTCGGATCGAGGTTGTTTTGGATCATCAACATGATGGCCGCTGCCTGGCGGGAACGATGAGGGTATTCGTCAATAGGGCGTGCATGCATGGGATAGTCCGGACGGAGGCGGTGCATATAAATGCGCCCATAGGCCAACAGCTCTTGAGCAAATTCGGCAGCCAGCTCCCGGTGGTGGCGCGGCTCAAAGTAACGCAGCGCATTTTTGATGGCCAGCTGCATTTCCGTATCACTCAGCACCCCTTCAATGACTCTTTTGGGAGCATGGCTCACAGAAGGGTCGAGGGGCCTGGGAGCCGGCAGCGATTCGGGAATGCCCTGTAGGATGGCTGACTGGAATGGAGTGAGGGTGTTTATCATTATTATGTGCCTATTGAGTTTACCAGAAGCAAAATTAGGGATTTTTCTGCGAAGAGGGAGTTCAATGACAGGAGCTGCCAGGCTACAACTGTCAGTAGGAAGGATTGCCGATGAGGCGGAGGAGAATTCTGCAAAAAACAAAATTTCAACATTAAAAAATTTGCACATGTGAATAGTATTGTTATCTTTGAATGACAGAAAGTAGAATACTACCCGTTTTGTAAAATTTCAGAGAGAGAGTTTTAAAAAAAGGCAGGCAGAATGTCAGTATTTGAACTGACATGTAGCAGATTTTGTCATCCTCAAAAGGATAATTGTGAAAAACAAACTCGACTCTCACTTCCTTCCGCACTGCTTTGGCCTATACAGTTATTTCAATATAAATAGACGTACTGATTTTTCCAGGTATGTGCAATCCTTTTTCTGATAATATTCTAGTTGAGACTACCTTTGAACGCAGCCCTTCTTCAGACGTTCGGGTTTCAATCATAAGTATAAATGGTGAAATCCTGTTTAATGGAAGAATGGATAAATATCCTTTTGAAGTAAACACCCGCTTTTTAAGGCCGGGGATATATGCCCTACGGATAAGCCTTGACGGTGAGCTACAGGCCGTACAAAAAATAGTGAAAATAGAATAAATTTATTAACCCAGTCAATTTAATAGTATGAAGGTCTATATCAAATGTATTTGTCTGATCGCAATAGTATTCCTAATAGCTAACCCAGGTTTCGGTCAAATTATATTGACTCCTTTTTCAAGCCTTCTAAACAGCGAAATCTATACAACTGATAGTGTATTTTACCAATATGGTATTTTCGCACCTTGTATACAATGTGAAGTCGTCAATAAAACGATTGAAGTAAGAAAGGATTCATTTTTTTTAACTACCTGTACATTTTATGGAAATTTGGCTCATCCTTGTGACGTGTTCGATACCCTACTAATCGCACAAAATCTAAGCAAAGGTGACTACACCCTGGTTCATTATTCGCATTTGGGTTCGTTTCATATTCCAGAGGACACTCTCTGTCAAGTCTTGTTAAATGATCCTTTGAGTCACGACACGGCCTACTACGCCTTCACAGTCCGCTCTGCTACGGCCACCGGCGAGCCGGTGATTTCTGCCTTTAACATTTATCCCAATCCTTTTTCTGATAATATTCTAGTTGAGACTAACTTTGAACGCAGCCCTTCTTCAGATGTTCGGGTCTCAATCATAAGCATAAATGGTGAGATTCTGTTTAATGGAAGAATGGATAAAAATCCTTTTGAAGTAAACACCCGCTTTTTAAGGCCGGGGATATATGCCCTACGGCTAAGCCTTGACGGTGAGCTACAAGCCGTACAAAAAATAGTGAAAATAGAATAGATTTATTAACTCAGTCAATATAATAGTATGAAAACTTATACCAGGTATATTTATCTGACCGCAATAGTATGCTTGTTTAGCATATATGTTTTTAGCCAATGGGTTTCTCCTTTTTCGAAACTTCTAAGCGATGAAATCTATACTACAGATAGCCTGATTTACCAATATATCATAGATACGCCTTATTCAGGATGCAAAGTCATCAACAGAACCATCGAAGCGAAAAATGATTCATTTTTTTTAAGCACCTGCACATTTGAGGGGAATTTTGGCTTGCCTTGCAATGCGTACGATACCCTGCTGATTGCACAAAATCTAGGCAAAGGGGACTACACCCTGGTTCATTATTCGCATTTGGGTTCGTTTCATATTCCAGAGGACACTCTCTGTCAAGTTTTGTTAAATGATCCTTTGAGTCACGACACGGCTTACTACGCCTTCACCGTCCGCTCTGCTACGGCCACCGGCGAGCCGGAGCCCCACGGCCAGGTCAGTCTGCAGCCCAATCCCGCTACGTTTTATGTCTATCTGAGGTTTGCAGCGCCGCTACGCGGACCCTTTGAAATACATGTATATGACCTTGGCGGACGGCTGCAAAAGCAGCTTGTGTTGCCAGCTATCAGTGAACCGAAGCTTGATGTGTCGGGCCTGGCATCGGGTATTTATTTTTTAAGGGTAATGGATGGCAGGGGACGGTCGGAAACTTTAAAATTTGTTAAGCTATACACTTATAACTGAGCTACCTGATGCCGAATGAAGAGAATAAACCCAATAAACTGTTCGCCCCGGCGAACGAAATAAACCTGCATAAACCAATATCAAGCTGTCTGTAAGGAAGATTCAATACTCTGTAACATAAAGCACCGTATCCTTATTGGCCCCCTCAAAGCTCATCTCCACCTGCACACTGCCGCGTACCGGCTCCTGGAGCAGGCTGTCGAAGCCGATGCCTGTGAGCCAGTGCTTGCCAAATGGCAGGCCCTTGTAGCAGCGATACCCCCACTGATCGGTGGTGAAAAAGGTATCGTAGCGGCTAAGGTCATCATAACCCGGAAAGCTGTCGGCAAAATACCTTAGATATACCTCAATGTGTGGCAAAATCTGCTCATGATGTTGAGTGGTGATGCACAGCTCGGTCCGAATATTGGGTGTGATGGTGCCTTCTTTTTGACAGCCAATCCATGAGCCGAACAGCAGTACGATTGACAGTGCTGCAAGCTTTGGGTGGTCGATATATTTAAAGAAAAGCATACCTTTTTTCAACGCTTTTCATCGATGAATGTTTTGCCGATGTCGGCTTCTGTTGCTACTTTGAAAAATCGTATTTTTGCGATGCAAAAAATACCATGCTTATGGCAAAAGAAGATTTGTTTGACAAATTGGGCGACTTTGCTCAAAATCTGAAAGACCGCTTTACGCTCGACAATACAGACTTGCTCCGGGCCGTCGATAAAAACGATGTCGATGAAGTGGAGCGGGCGCTCAATGCAGGGGTGGACCCCAATAAGGATGACGGTATGGGCCGCTTTGCGCTGCCCATTGCTGTGGACAACAATCATTTGCCCATCGTTGAGCTCTTGCTAAGAGCCAAAGCTAATCCGAATTTACCGGGCAAAGACGGCCAATCCGCTTTGTTTAAGGCTGTGTATTGGGAAAATCTCGGAATCGTAAAAGCACTGCTACAAGCCGGGGCTGATATGTATCTGCCTAATGGCAGCGGAGTTACCCCTTTTGAGGAGGCGGAACGCAACCATTACAGCGCCGTTCTTGAATTGATGGCCAACTACCATGATGAGCAACGGGCCCGTCAGATTGTAGCCGATAAAGCCACCCACGAAGCACAAAAGGCCAAAGCCCGTGCTGCCCGCAATGCCAAATCCGCCAAAGAACAGGCCAGGCTGGAGCGCGAGCAGCAGCGCAAGGAGCGTGCTGCGCAGCGAGATAGAAAGAAGGCCGAACGTAACTTGCAGAAAAAGTATAAGATGCAGGAAGGGGATGAACTCAAAGTGCTGATCGAGGCAATCCGTCAAAAAGATGATGAAGCCTTCCGCCTGATGTTGGACAAGTTGCCAGACCTCAATGCCACAGATCGCAGCAGCCAGCTAACGCCTCTAATGGCAGCCATCCTGGCTCAAAACGGAGAAGCTGCGCAGCGCCTTATTGGCCGAGGAGCCGACGTGTTTGCTGTGGTAAGTTCGCAAAAACATAGCCCGCTTACCTATAGTGTCCTTCAAAATTATCATAAACTGGTGAATCTGATGTTGCGTCAGCAGACCGATGAGCTTGCCAAGCATCTGAATACTGCCGATCAATTGCTCAGTCCACAGTTTCTGGCCTACAAGGACCCCAAAATGTTGGACTTGCTACTCCGTGCCGGTGCCGATCCGCTTTTCGGAGGTTCAGCCGGGCAGGCTCCTTTGCTGAAGGCTATCGAAAAAGCGGAGCTACCGGTATTGCCGGTTTTCGTCAAGCACAAAGTAAACTTGAAGCAGTTGATCGAAGGGCGCAGCTTGCTTTCGTGGGCCATACATTACCAGCGTCTCGACTGGCTAAGCGGCCTGTTGCGGGAAGGGGTGGATCCCGATATGCCGGATGCCGATGGTCGTAGCCCGTTGATGGTGGCTGTTGTGGCCAGGAGCACCAAAATGATAGCTGCGCTGTTGGAGGCCCATGCGGATCCAGGTTTGAAGAACAAGGGTGGTTTGACGGTACTGGAGCAGGCCCAAAAGGCAGGAGCCGATGCGGCGATCATTGAGCTATTGGCATCCTAAAAAAAGGCAGCCGGAACGATTCCCGACCGCCTTTTGGACAGTATGTATTACTCGTGGTGTTAAGATTTAAAGAGATCGCTAAAGGGCCAGATGACAGCCGTCAGGTATCTAAAAGTTTAAACGTCTAAACGTCTGAAAATTTCCTTATCCATCAATCTTTAACCAGCGTAAGCTGCAACCGGCGATTGTCATAATCAGTCACGTCAAGAGCGTAGGTATAGGCGCCGGGCTCGAGCTGTGTTTCGCCTACATAGTCGATAGGTTGCAAGACAAATTCATCGCTGCCAATCAACAATTTTATATAGCCATAGCGGTAGGCGCCTTGCACCTCCTGGTAGGCTGACTTTTGGCCGGCGGCCAGATTGCCAAACTCAATTTTGGGTTGACTCCATTGCACCTCGATCGCCGAAAAAGTGTAGGTGCTTTGGTTTTCAATGCGCAGCTGTACCGCAGCATCGTCTTTGCTACAGCCAGCAAATTCCATAGCCAAAACTAGAAGTAAGCTACAGAGACAAAAGGTTACATAATTTTTGACAAATGATTGGGTTGCCATAGCTAAATAATTTTGGATTTATATCTGTACTCCTATTCCGATGCCGGAACTAAGGCTCCACCTTTTATAGTATATATCGGGCTGGCCAAACGTATAATTGCTTCGGCTGCTGACCTCTACAAATAGTTGATTGGTCAGCTGATAGCGGACCACCAGCTTGCCGAAGCTATCCAACTGATAAGGGTTGAATATCTCATCATTGCGCTCCAGATAATATTTTTGTTTTTGCCAGTCGTAAGTGGTATAAAAGCCCAGGGAAGTAGAAAAAAGCCATTTTTTTATTCGTTTCAGATCATGCCGCAATCCTACAGAGAAGCCAATTCTTTTGGAATCATTTTCGGGATATTGGCTATAAACCAAAGGGAAAACAGGGAGTTCGGGACCACAATAGCAAAAATAATACTGGTTCTCTACATTCGTAGGTCTGCTACTAAACAGCAAGCCGGTTTCCAAATACATCCGCCTGAAAATTGGCTGGGCAAACTGCATCTTGAACTGGATGGCCTTGGCCTTTCCGTTGATATTCGAAAATCTGATTGGCTCGATTTTGTGGAAAACCACCGAGCTGGTGAAACTGAGTTCGCTGCTGTGTTGCGCAGTCAGTGGATTGTACATCCAGCAGGCCAGCAACAGAAGTAAGGGTAGTTTTGTTTTCATAATCCTGAAGCTTTACTAATAAAATAAAAGGAGCCTTTAAAAGCATAGACGTCACAAAGGAGGGAAAGCGTTGGGTAAGGAGCGTCAATGGGAGCGGAGAGATTTCATTCTATCCCTTTACCCGGTTAAATGCAAGCGAGCGCACCATCCAACCGGGCAAGGGTTTTTCAGGATTTCTGTTTTGGAGATTGAGATAGAGATTAAATTTTTTGAGCACGGGGACCTTATGCGTTTCCACAAATTCGATGAGGGTGCCATCGGGGTCTTCGATGTAGCTGAAGTGACCGGCTGCTTCACCCATGTCGAAGCTCTGGCTGCTATCCACCGTGAAGGGAAATCCTTTTGCCGTACAAATTTCGCGCAGAGCCGCCATCCCGTTGATGTCGAAGCAGAGATGGATGTACCCCAGGTCGCCCCACATACGGCCATCGAACAGCTTGTGGGGCTGTCGGTTCAGGGCTTGTACCAGTTCGATTTCGCTATCGCCCAGCAATTGGCTAAAAGCTCCGCGCCGCGGCTGGCTGTGCCGCAGCACCACTCGCCTGAACTGCCCGCTGCCACCCGGCAAAGCAGCCCAATCCTCAAATTGCCCCTGCTCATCAAGCACCACCTCATCGTATCCAAGAATGGAGGAATACACCCTACGCGCTTTTTCAATATCCGTCACACCAATGGTACAGCCATACACCCCGCCGGTGAGTGCGCTATTTTGGCGAAACCAGTTGTCAGAAGGCAAGACTTCACACAGATTGCCGTGGAGGTCTTTGAGGTAAAAATGGGGAGCGCCATCAGGTCGATTGCTCAACTCGCCTGCCAACTCCAGGCCTTGCTGTTGAAAAGCCCGAAAGGTAGCGGCCACATCCTTTGCTTTGTATTTGCAAATGAAAATCCCGGTATCGCCGAGTAACGGCTCAAAAGCAGGCGGCTGAGCCTGGCGGGAGGTGTACTGCCAGATTTCGAGGCCCCCGCCCCCTTGAATGTTAATGGCCAGTTTGGCATGGCGTGAGCGTGGCTGGCCGCCGGTGTAGGGCAGCATAAGATCCGCTACAGCCGCTTCGTCGAATATCTGGATATCCATGCCAAAGTACCTGCGGTACCAGTCGAAGGTGTCATGAACATCCGTATTGCCTAGACCTATCTGCTGTATGCCGCTGATGATGGGACGCATAGTTGTTTGATTTTACAATTTGATGAACAACAGGTCGAGCTTAGTCCTCCATTCGGTAGTGACTGTATCAAAGTCAATCATTTCCCTTTTGTAATAAGTGCAGCAATTTTCCTCCACCTTGAGGCTTAAGTAGATGAAGTCAAACTGCTCATCGTCAGAAAGCTGCAGACGGTAATTCTTTTGTGCTTCTCCTTCTCGCCAGCCGATCTCCTGACAAATGAAGGTGACATGATCAGCTGTTGTGGTATCGATTTGAAGTGACAAACGCGCTTCATCTGCTAGTGCTACTAAGGCTATTTCTTCCAGCATGTAGGTGCCATTCTTTATCAGGTCAATGCCTGAATTTTTATCATGCAACTGAAAATTGAAAGATGCAGGAGGTGTGAAGCAAGATATGTCCTGGCAGCGGCGGCATGAAGATATAGTACAAACCTGTACAATCAGTAAACCCAGCATAGCTACCCAGAGCCTTGAGCTAGCGGGTCTGCATTTTTTCAAAATCATTGTTTTGGACAATTAGTTGATTTCCAAAGCGGTAACATCCTGCTGGCGGTACTGCCCGGATTTCAACTTGTTGGAAATGGCGGAAAATGCTTCCAGCGTATCCTGGATGTCCTGCTCCGTATGGGATGCAGTCGGGATCAGGCGCAGCAGTATCATGCCTTTCGGGATCACCGGATACACCACAATTGAGCAGAAGATGCGGTAATTTTCGCGCAGGTCATGCACCATTGCCATCGCCTCTTCTACCGAGCCGTGCATATATACAGGTGTCACACAGCTATTGGTATTGCCGATATCAAATCCCCGTGCTTTGAGGCCCGACTGGAGGGAGCGCACATTCTCCCAGAGCTTTGCCTTGTGGCGAGGTTCGCTGCGTAGCATATCCAAGCGTTTCATAGCACCTATTACGATGGGCATAGGCACTGATTTGGCAAATATCTGCGAGCGCATATTGTATTTGAGGTACTGAATGATGGCTTTATCGCCGGCCAGAAAGGCACCGATGCTCGCCATAGACTTGGCGAAGGTGGCGAAATATACATCTATCTGGTCTTGAACGCCCTGCTCTTCGCCGGCGCCGGCGCCGGTTTTGCCTAGCGTGCCGAAGCCGTGGGCATCATCCACCATGAAGCGGAAGTTGTATTTTTCTTTCAAGGCCACTATCTCGCGCAGCTTGCCCTGGTCGCCCCGCATACCGAATACCCCTTCAGAGATCACCAATACACCGCCCTCATTCTCGTTTGCAATTTTTACTGCTTTTTGCAAATGTTTTTCCAGGCTTTCCATATCGTTGTGCTGAAAGGCGAAGCGCTTGCCAGCATGCATGCGCACACCATCGACGATGCAGGCATGGCTTTCGGCATCATATACCACTACATCGCGGCGACTGAGCAGCGCATCGATGGCCGACATGATGCCCTGATAGCCAAAATTGACCAGCACAGCCGTTTCCTTCATTACAAATTCGGCAAGCTGGGCTTCGAGCTGATCGTGCAGTTCTGTATTGCCCGACATCATTCGCGAGCCCATCGGGTAGGCCAGGCCCCAATCTTTGGAAGCCTGTGCATCCACCTCCCGTACCTCTGGGTGGTTGCCCAAGCCCAGATAATTATTGATACTCCAACAAACTACTTCCTGGCCGTTGAAAGTCATTCGGTTGGAGAGTTCGCCTTTGAGTTTTGGGAATATCCAATAACCCTCTGCTATTTCAGCCCAGCGGCCCAGCGGCCCTGGATTGTTGATAATTCTGTCAAAAATGTCCATTTTCTCAAGTTTTGTGTGTAATCTGTGCCCCAAAGGTACGGTATAGTGGGGGATTATTGGAAGGATTGGGTGGTTTTTGGGTGCAGAGGGGGAAGACCTTTATTCAGCTTCTTTGGTTGGCTGCTTTTTATAATTTCTTCTCAAAATCAATTCCACCAGCCCCGGGATCCACTTGTTGAGTATGGCATTGAGCTTGCCGATGGGTGTAAATACCTGCTTGAAGCGTCGGCCTTCGATCATGCGGATCACACGCCGGGCAACCTTTTGGGGTGGCTCCGCTTTGATGAAGCTGCGCTGTGGCTGAGGGACAAGCTGGCCGTCTTTGTTGTAGATACTCTTGTCGGGATCGTTTTCGGTGAAGCCGACGTAGGCCAGCCCGACATGCACGCCGGCATCGTGTAGTTCAATCTTGAGGGATTCGACCAATGCCGTGAGCGCCATTTTAGAGGCGGAGTAGGCGGCGTAATTGGGCAGGCCGCGAATACCGGCAGCGCTGCCGATGAAGATGACGCTACCCTTGCTCTGGCGCAAGTAGGGTAGGGCTTGCTGGGTAGGATAAACTGAACCCAGGAAATTGACGTCTATTACTTTTTTAAAAACCTCAGGATTCAGTTCTTCTACTTTCCCTTCCATCGAAATACCGGCATTGTTGATGAGTACATCCAGTTGGCCATAGTGTTCGATAGCCGTTTCGATCATCTTTTTGCAATCTTTGACATTTGATACATCACCAGACACGGCAATGGCTTCGGCGCCGCTGTTGCGCAGCTCGGTCAGGCTCTTTTGCAGGCGTGATTCATTGCGGCCGTTGAGCACCAGGCGGGCACCCTGCCGGGCCATCTCACGGGCCATCGCTTTACCAATGCCCATGCTGGAACCGGTGATGAGAATAATTTTTTGGTATAGATGAGCCATTTATTGAGGTGAGAATTTTAAGGCAATTTATAGGAATCGAATCGTAGGATTGTCAAAAGCGGGCAAACCACCCGCTGGGTGGGCCCACCCTGTCCACCTCCGCCGGCACTTGCCGCATGGTCAATAAGTTGCTCCGTCAACTGACAGGCAATTGATACAAATGTGTTTGTAAGTTGATCGCGGATCCGGGCGATGTCGGTATAAGGACGCGAAGGGGGGCAAAATTCCATAAAGTTTTTCGCACTTTTTTTCAATTATTTTTTTATTTGAACACAAAGGTTTGATAATCATCCAGTTATAAATAATTATTATCTTTCAACCATGTATAACACTCGCGAATGGCTACCTCAATATCCGTCTGCGGCATACCCAGCTCGGCGATGGCTTTTCGGGCCGTGAAGTAGTGCTCGTCAGCTGATATGCGGGCCATTGCCAGGCTGACGGTGGGGGCATTGCCAGTGAGTTTGCCATACATACTGCCCAGCCAGCCAATGAGCTTGCTCAGCCAGGAAGGGATGAAAAGACGTGGAGGAGCCACCCCCACCACTCGTGCAATTTTGCCAAAAGCTTCCCGGTAATTCAAATTTTCATGTCCAGCAATGTAGCATTCTCCAAGCCGTCCGCCTGCCAACGCATTAGCAATAGCAATCGCTACATCTTTTACATACACATAGTTGCGACCCCCGGCAGCGTAGCCCGGTACCTTTCCTTTGGCGATGGCAATGATCATAGCTCCGGCACCGGGCTTGGAGTCGTAAGAACCCAGCATAAAGGTCGGATTAATTACAATAGCGGGCAAGTTGCGCTCCTGTACGGCTTTTAAGACGTATTGCTGGGCCTGGTATTTAGAGTCCATATAATCCAGCCCGTATTGGGCTGATTGGTAGGGGTGCGACTCGTCACCCGGGGTATCTTTGGAGCCAAAGCCGAAAGAATTGGCGGTACCTACGTAGATAAATCTTCGGACGTTGGCCTTCAGCGCAACTTCTACCACCTGCTTGGTACCATCAAAGTTGACACGGCGCACCATCTCCGAGCGATCGGGCCAGATATTGGTATTCGCGGCGGTGTGGATAATGGCATCGCAGCCTTGCGCAGCCGACCCGATTTCAGCAGGGGTGAGGATGTTGCCATAGGTTTTTAAAATTGGCAAGCCGTCCAGGGTTTTTGAGGTTGAGCCGGGTAGTAGAAAAGCAACTACCTCATGGCCTCGCCCCAGCAACTCCCTGACCAGATTGCTACCCAGCATGCCATCGGCACCGGTGACAAGGATTTTCATGAAATGGATTTTGAAAAAAAATATGCTGAAAATCAGGCCTATGTAAAGTGTTGATTTTCAGCATATTGTATAAGAGATTAGCAGGTCTATTATTACGACATTGCCGTTTCAGCTTTCCGCTGGGCCATATTTTCTTTGATACTCGACCAACGATTACCCAGCAGCATATTCATACTTTTATCCACCAGGAAGTGGCGCGATACATTCCAGGCTCCCCGCATGCGGGTATAAGCATTGTGGGTGCGCAGGCTAATGGAGAAGCCGCCATCGAGGTAGTAAATGTAATGCCACCAGAGGCTGGGCATAAAGAGGGTTTCGCCATGCGATATAACATCTTCATAGCCATCGGCCAGAGCGAGAGCGGGATGTTTTTCGTAATCCGGATTGTCCAGCATAACCGAGCTTTGCACGGTAAATGGATGCTGGTACAGATAAGGAGATTGATCGGGAGCGAAGAGAATGACCTTCTTGCGGGTTTGGAATTGTGTGAGAAACACGTTGGCGCAATCGAGATCGTAGTGGAGGTCAACTTTTGAGCCTTCGCCCCCAAAAAACATAAGGGGTAGATTTAGCCAGCCATCGGTGATGCGAGGGAAAGAAATATTATTGGCCAGTTCCGGGGCATGCTTAAACATATTGAACAGGAACATCCTCAGCTCAGTAGGCTCGTTTTGGATGAGCTCCAGGTAATCGCCAAACTTCATCGTTTGTTTGGGAGTGAGGTAATCCTTACCCGCCTTTCTGAAGGAGTTATCATAAATAGGCACTTCGATATGGCCATACTCCTTTTGGAAGAAGTCAAAGGTCCATTTATTAACAGCAGGCCAGTCTTTTACCAGGTCAGTAAAAATAACGGGCTTATCTTTTTTGAGGTATTCTTCCTCAAACTCCCGGCGGCTAAGCCCCGTTCTTCTTTCTATAGGTTGCAAATTCATAACAGTATGCTTTAAAGTTTTATGAGATCATGGTGTATTTAGGAGATGCTTCGCAGGAATTTGCGGAAACGCAGCATATACTTGTAGTTGTTGTGACCGTACAAAAATCCGGCTTCCTCCATCCATTCGTTGCTAAATATCTTGCCCAGATAGCGGCTGCCGTGATCGGGGAAAAGCACCACCACCATATCATCTTTCTTTAACTCTTCTTTGATCTTAAAAACGCCCTGCATGGCTGCACCACTGGAATAGCCTACAAACAGGCCCTCACTCTTGGAGAGCTGGCGCGCCCGGAAGGCACTGGCCTTGTCGGTCACTTTCACAAATTTGTCAATGATACTAAAATCCACATTGTCAGGAATAATATTTTTGCCTACCCCTTCCAGTTTATATGGATAAATCTCCTCTTCGTCAAAGCGGCCGGTTTCGTGGTATTTTTTCAGCACCGAGCCATAAGCATCCACACCCACTACGCAGACATCGGGATTTTGCTCTTTGAGATAGCGTGCCGTACCGGATAAGGTGCCGCCGGTACCGCAGCTGGCAATGTAATGCGTTATTTTTCCTTCCGTTTGTTCCCAAATCTCGGGGCCGGTAGTACAGTAGTGAGCCATGAGATTGGCCGAATTAAAATACTGATTGACGTAAAAAGAATTGGGCAAGACCTCTCTCAGTTCTTTGGCTTTGGAATAGTAGGAGCGCGGATCGTCGGGCTTCACATTGCTGGGGCAAACAACAACCTCCGCTCGCAAGGCGCGTAGCAAATCAAGCTTTTCCTGCGAAATTTTGTCCGGCACGGTAAGGATACAACGGTAACCTTTGATGACGCTGATCATAGCCAGGCTAAAGCCCGTATTCCCGCTGGTGGATTCAATGATCGTACCTCCCGGCCTGAGTCGGCCATCCTTTTCGGCATGCTCCACCATGTACAGTGCTATTCGGTCTTTGGTGGAATGCCCGGGATTGAAAGCCTCGACTTTGGCATATACCGTAGCCTTAATAGTTTTGGAAACTTTGTTGAGTCGGATCAGGGGAGTATTGCCAATCGCCTCCAGGATGTTGTTGTATCTCATAAGGATAGTTGATTTGGTGTGTAATTTTCTCTTTTTGCCAGAAAACAAAAGTTGCTTGAAAGCGGTATTTTTAGAATCCCAACAACAAAGAATTTGAAGAATGCCTGAGAAGCGCTGTTTTGCTTATTGGGCAAATTTAAAATAAACGGGATTGTTTAAAAAATTTAGGGCGAATAATAACATATTGCGAAAAAATCCCTGTACTTGTAGTATTTTGGGGGGGAGAGCCGTTGGATAGTAGATACAGGGAGGAAATTTGCCTGCTAATCAGTTGAATATATATTCAGTCCAATGCTACAAAACCGAAAAAGTCTGAAATTATTGTTGAGTAAAACAATAAAAGTACGCCTGCTGCTGGAGCATAAAGGCCATATACTTATGCTCAAACAAACGAGTAAAAATGGGGGCAAGTGTACACTTATCGGCGGGGCTTTAAACAACCGGGAGCTACCCAAAAAGGCTTTGATACGCGAAAGCAAGGAAGAAGCGGGTATCAAATTATTTTCGGACGATCTGCAACTGGTACACACCTTATTCAAACAAAAAGCGGATGATCTTCGCATTGTCATGTACTTCAAGGCTACCAAATGGGAAGGCCGGATCCAATCGAGGGAGCCCAAAAAATTTAAGAAGGTGAGCTGGCTGCCTTTAGCCAAGCTGCCCAAAAATACTTCACCCACCGTAAGGCACGTCCTGAAACAATACCAAATGGGAGTTCCTTACAGCGAATTCAATGGCTAGCCTTTGACTAATTTTGGGGGTCTGTAGGAACGAGCTGCAAACAAAAAAAAATGTGGGCCGACTCCTGATGAGCCGGCCCACATTGCCTATTCACGGAAAGCTGCTATGGATCAAAAAGCCTGGCAGCCTTTCGTTGGAACTATTAGTTCTCTACTTCTTTTACCAACTTTACTTTGGACTGAGAAGCTTTGGTATTTTTCACTTTTTTACTTTTGCCGGCGCAACAAGCAGCTTTGTCTTTACCAGTACAGCAAGCTTTCTTGGCACCTTTTGCGCTCATCGAAGCTTTGGTAGCCTTGGCGCTCTTTGAGCAGGAAGCTTTTGCACTTTTGGTACAGGTAGCTTTCATGCCTGCCGGAGAAGCATTGATAAATTTCTTTGACTTGGTACAGTATTCCACATCTTGGTAAGATACAGCACCGGTTTCATTGTTTACTACTTTTCTTACATATGACACTTTGCCAGATTTAGCACAGGTACGCGACTCAATCGCATCGTCAATCAAAGCAGCACTGGCCGCAGCTTTTTGAGATTTTACACAGGTAGATTTCTCACCTTTAGCTTTTTTAGCATACTTGCACGATTGGGCATTGGCAGCAAAACTAACAAGGCCGAGGAAAGCAAAAAGAAAAAATAATTTCTTCATGATGATCACAATGTTTTTATAAAGTTTAAGTAATACATACGCAACGCTTCAAAAGTAGCTAATTCTATGCTGGCTTACAATTTTGTCGATACTCCTTAAAATAACTTTAACTTTTCGTTAAGCATTCACTCCTAAAACCGTCTCCGTCCCTACCATTTCAGCTGCTATTTGGCTCATTTAGCTACTTTTATCAGCCTTCTCGTCCAGTGACGAATGGCCGACTGATAGCAAACAAAATATATGCCTGCCTTCATTTCACTTAGGTCGATCTGCAGGCTCAAAGTTCCGGGCAGAACAGCCTGGCTGCCCAGGAGCCGGCCATTCACATCGTACCAATGCACAGCTGCTGCCTCATCGGTGCTTTCCTTGGCCAGCTCAATGGTGAGCAGTTCGCTGGTGGAGCCAAGAGGATTGGGATAAAAGCCTATGGCCGACGATGGCTGCGGCTCATCCGCGCCAACGGTTCCCAGATCGCGGATGCTGATATCATCCAATTGCATGGCATACATGTCGGCCGAACTGAATACATGGAATCCTATACTGATAGTCGTGGTCTCGAGTGCTTGAAATAAAAGGCGCTCGTTTTGATAATTAGGAAAAGACTGACTAAATGGATTGTAGTTCCAATCGGTTGGACTGAAAAAGTCAGCGGCACTCTGTAAACTGGAAAAACCAACTTCCAACCGCTCAGGATAATCATTCCCATTGGCATCCTCGGCATTAGCAATAGAGAATAGCAATTCGTAGCTGCGCCCCTCTTCGATTTGAAAGCAGGGAGAAAATAAATAGTCATGGGCTGCTGTGACTGCATCCTCATTCCACAGATATACAGCCAGTCCGCTACCGCTGTTTGGCCCCCAGTCATCATTGCCGCCCTGCCCCAGATTCCAGCTGGTCGCATCCCCGTTGGCATCCTCAATGACCCAACCCTCAATTTCTGCTGAGTTTTCGAACCCACTATTTAAATCACTGGAAATCAGTTCTGTACACTCATTATTTGTATTGCATATGTTGTTGGCCTCATCCAAAAGAGAGGAGCGGATACCATTGAGCGTGCTGCGGATCCGATCGGCCTGCCCAGCCGTAAATAAGTTCATGCAGTGGTCGTCCACATAATCCATGAAATTCATGTTCATATCCACACTTCCGCAACTGCTTTGCCCGAAAACGGGGCATTCATAATAAGGGCCAGAAGCATTGGGCGTATCCGCTACACCATCATCCGAATTGCAGCCGATGGGAATCCCATTGGTGTCATTACCTCCCCAGGTGTGCAGGAGCCCCAGATAATGCCCCATCTCATGTGTAGTCGTTCTGCCTTTGTTCGTAAAGCTGACATACCCAAAATGATTGTGGTCAATCACCAGACCATCGCGCTCGCTGCCCACTATCTGAGGGGTAGGCAGGTAGGAATAGCCCAGTACATTGCCATTGCCCGGAGGCATAGCCACTGTCCAGATATTGATGTACCGGCTAGGATCCCAGGTAGTGGCCGGTTTGATATTTTGCTCAATATAAGAGAGGTTGGGAATGCTGAGATATTGGTGGCGGGTGATGCCGGAAGTAGGATTGTCAAAGGGATCGAGCCTGGCCAGGCAAAATTCAATATCTACATCAGCAGCCAGCCCGGCAAATTGGCCGGGGGTATTGGCAGCATCCGCATTGGCGCGGCGGTAGTCCTCGTTCAGAATGTCTAGCTGGCTCAAAATCCGACTTTCCGACAAATTGCTGCCCACGCCCGTTTGTTCGCCCATGTGTATTACATGCACCACCACCGGCAGGTTGAACAAAGCAGCAGAGCGGTCAACCGCATGGGTTGGTTGGCCAAGCTGATCGATATACGCTTCAAGGGAGCGGGCATATTCAGGCGATTCAGCAGCTAGCAATGCCTGCATATGATCCATAGCACAGCGGCCCGGGGGCGATTGAGCAAGGCTAAATTGGAAGGCCAGGCAACTCAGCAATACCAGGTACAGAAATTTCATCAAATTGGTTTAGTGAAAAATAGTAGCTCAATATTCAACTTCAAATATATAGCCGACAATGCCCCATTTATTATCAATATCCAAAGTTTTTTGGACTAATTAGCGGCTTTGCGGCGTTTTAACAGGGGCAAAACCGGAAGATTTGACAAGCTGCCGAAGGTTGCGATAAAACGTCTTCACCCGTGTATCCACCGCATGAGCGCCATCTCCCCAAACAACCTGATGCTCATTTTCGCCATGTTTGTAGGTGATAAAGTAATAAGCACTGCCGGGATGGTTGAATTCCACATCATCGATCCCCAAAAAGTAGTAATTGGAAAACACCTGCTGGGTACGCCGCTCATCCACCGGATTGCCCTTTTTGAAACCCTCCTCTATACTGGTCATCTTGAAAAAGTCGCCATTGCGCAATAAAAAATATTCCGTGACAATACCCGAAAAGCCTCCGCCCGTACCAAAGCTGATCTGTTCCTTGGGGTAGTCGGTCGGAGTGTACTGCACAATTTTACAATTGCCGGCCAGCAATAGGATGGCAAATAATACGCTAAGTTTGGATAGACGTTGCATGGCTGATATTTTTGAAAAGCGAAAAAGTACTGCCACGGGATCAAAAAGGTATCCATCAAATCTAATAAATTTCACTAGATTTACTGGCATTTCGGCAAATTGTTGCCCAACTTTACCTGACACCAAATCGCTATTGTCGCATGCCGCCGACCAAGCCTGGCCCCAAAATCCTGAAAGTGCTGATTGTGCGTTTTAGCTCCATCGGCGACATTGTGCTGTGTAGCCCCGTCATTCGCTGTCTCAAACTGCAGCGAGATGCCTCCATACATTTCATTACCAAAAGCCAATTTGCCACCCTTGTGGAAGCCAATCCCTACATCGACCGGATCCACAGCATCGATCAGCATATCAATGAGATACTGCCGAAGCTGCGCCAGGAGCGCTTTGACTATATCATCGATCTGCACAACAACCTGCGTAGCTTTCAGCTCCGTCTGGCGATGGGCATTCGAAGTACCAAAGTCAGCAAGTTGAATTGGCAGAAATGGCTGATGGTAAAGCTGAAAAGCAAGCAGTGGGCTTGTCAGCATATAGTAGATCGCTATCTAAAAGCCGTTGCCCCATTGGGTGTTCACAATGATGCTGCTGGCTTGGATTACTTCATCCCGCTGGATGAGGAAGTGGATGTGGTATCAAAAAAGGAAGGAGTGGAAATTCTCAAATCTGATATCACCAAAGTAACCCCAATACCTCAATTCATTGCCTTTGCGATCGGCGCCGCCCATACTACCAAGTGCTTGCCTACCGAAAAAATCATTGCGATCGTCCGTCGATTGAGCGGCCCGGTCATCCTGCTTGGTGGCCTATTGGACCAGTCAAAAGGCGAAGAGATTGAATTGGCGGTGGGCCCGCGGGTACACAATGCCTGCGGATCGCTGAGCGTGCATCAGTCGGCCAGTGTGATCCGGCAGGCCAGGCTGGTGATCAGCCACGATACGGGGATGATGCACATCGCAGCGGCTTTTGGCAAAAGGATCGTTTCGATCTGGGGCAGTACCGTACCTCAGTTTGGTATGTATCCCTATTATCCAAAAGGCGTACAACTCAATACGACGGTGGAAGTGAAAGGTCTTTCGTGCCGGCCCTGCTCCAAAATTGGCTATGCCCGTTGCCCGAAGGGACATTTTAAATGTATGCAGGAAATTGACGAAAAATTTGTGGTGAAGGGAACGCAATAGGTGGGAATGCGCGCTTCGGAAGCTGCCTCCCAATTTTGTCGCTTGGCAGTTAAAAAGACAGGAAAGAAAAATGGAGATCCCGATTTTAACGTCTTACATCCAACAGATTAGGTATAATTCTAATAAAAACTCCTATATTTCGCTTTTTGGTAATAATATCGATTGTACAGAGCAAATACGTCTTCTATGAAATTCCTAAAACATCTACTTTTTTTATTGTTGATATGGTTGTCAGGGCAGCTTCAGGGGCAGGATGTGCCTCATTTTTCGCTGTTCGATTATGCCCCTTTATCCACTAATCCGGCACTTACCGGAGCCTATGAAGGTACCTTCCGGCTGGGAGGGCTGTTTCGCGATCAGGGCTTCAGCGTATTGCCCAATGAGTATGTTACCTACGCCTTTTATGTAGATGCTCCCATCATCAGAGGTTTTGGCAAAAAGGACTGGATCGGCGTAGGGCTCAACCTCTTTCAGGATAAGTCCGGCACGGCCTCTCTCAAAACCAGTGGTGGCTTATTTTCAGCGGCCTATCACCTGGCGCTTAATAAAAAAGGCTCTTCCATGCTCACATTTGGCTTGCAGGGAGGAACCGTAGGTCGCCAGCTCGATTTGAGCGACGCCTATTTTGGCGATGAACTACCGGCCGAAACAAGGGATGGCGCCGATCGGTCCAATTTTGCACAGGATAAAGGAGATGAAAACTTCCTCAATTTCCACTCCGGCATTTTGCTCACCTCGCAGGTCAGCAAGCAAACCCGCCTTCGGCTGGGACTGGCCGTGAAAAATATTCTGACACCCACTTACAGCTTCCTCGACACCAAATCGGAGCAGGATGCCAATCCCGACAGTATCTCCATTGATCTGCCACTACGGGTGACTTTTCACGGAAATTTTGCCTTCGACCTCAATAAGAAATGGACCCTTTCGCCGGCGTTTTTGTTGAATCAGATCAGAAACCTTAATGAGATGGCTGTGCAAAGCTGGCTCGATTATAAGCTCAAGCCCAAGCAAGACCTCAAGCTGCGCTTTGGGCTGGGCTACCGGGTGGGCGATGCGGCCGAAGTGCTTTTTGGTGTGGATGTGAAGGACTTGCGTTTCGGGCTGGCCTACGATGTGACGCTCTCGAAGCTGTCGAAAATCAATAAGACGGCAGGAGGAATCGAGCTGGCAGCATCCTACATTGTCAAAATTTATAAAGAGCCGGATATCAAGCCTGTTATCATTTGTCCACAGTTTTAATTGATATCAATTTAATTGATATCAAAAGACCAGGCTTTTTGCAAATACGTTCAATAGCTAAATAAAAAACAATCAGATCATGAGGTCATTAGTGATCATTTTTATCATAAGCGCGATTCATTTTTCGCTCATTCAGGCCCAGCCACTGACAAAGTCCAGCGATGAACAAAAGCTGGAGGCTGCTGATATGAGTTTTGAAAACAAGGATTATTACAACGCGATGAAAAACTACCAGGACTATTACAAAGATAATAAGGAACCTGAGATCGCATACAAAATAGCACAGTTGCAGCTCAAGCTGCGCGACTACCAACGCGCCGAGCGCAGCTTCAACCGCATCGTCAACCGCCGCCGTAGCCGCAAGGGGGGTGGTGAAAACCCCTTCATGCCACAGGCCCGCTTTGAGTATGCCCGCATACTCAAGATGAACGGCAAATACGACGAAGCTATCCAACAGTTGCAATTATATACCAGCGAGGAGGAAGACGTGGAAAAGATCGAGTGGGCGAGAATGGAGATCACCGGCGCCGAGATGGCCCTCGAAATGGATCCCGAAAAGGGGATGGTGGTCGAAAATGCCGGCCCCAACGTCAATTCGCGCCATTCCGAGTACTCTCCCCTGATGTATAGCGATGACAAAATGTACTTTGCAGCCATTCAGGGAAAGAGCATTATTACTCTGGATGGTAAAAAGGATAAGGATTATTTCTCCAAAATATATACGGCTGATCGCCAGGGCGAAGATGGTTGGACCAAAGCCAAAGCCATTGAAGGGCCCAATCTCAATCGGGAAGGTTATCACATCGGCAACCTTACCATCTCACCCGACCGCCGTCTTATGTTCTTCACCCGCGCCCGCTTGCAGGGGCTCGAACTGATAGAAAGCAAGCTCTACCTCAGCTCCTTTGGCCCGGATGGCTGGAGCCCCGCCAAGGAGGTGGAAGGTATTAATGGCAATTATATCGTGAAGCAACCGACAATAGGCAAGCTGTTTGGCAATGAGGTGATGTTCTTTGTGTCCAATATGAGTGGTGGCTATGGTGGCTATGATATCTACTACTCCACCAGAGCCGGCGAAAGCTTTACACCACCCAAAAACCTGGGAGAGGCAATCAATACCAAATTCGATGAGGAAACGCCCTACTATCTGGATGGCAAACTGTTTTTCAGCTCCACCGGCTATCCCGGCTTCGGTGGCTTCGACATTTTCTCTTCTGTATGGAATGGCTCCAACTGGAGCGCCCCACAGAACATCGGCAAACCGTACAACAGCAGTGTGGACGACCTGTATTTTTCAATCGACAAAGACGGCTTCTTTGGCCTGCTGGCCTCCAACCGCAGCGGTACCAACTCTGTGCTGGGCAACACCTGTTGCAATGATATTTATACGGTGCGCAAAGAAAAAATAGCGCTCGACCTGCTTGCCAAAACCTTTAGCGATGATGGTCAACCACTCCATGGCGTCAAGCTCCAGCTCGTGCAAATGCTGAAAGATCAGAAAGGGGTGACAGATACCCGCTCCAAAGAGAAAAGCAATGAATACAGCTTCCAGCTAAAGCGCAATCTGGCCTATCGGGTGTTGGCTGCCAAAGAAGGCTACTTTACTGATTCGCTGGACTTCAATACGGTAGGTTTGAAAAAATCGCAAACCATCGAAAAGAAGCTAAGGCTTAAAAAAGTGCCTAAAAAGGAGCCCGAATACATTACCATCACTACCGAACAACCCATCCGGCTCAATAACATTTACTACGATTTCGATGATACCAAAATATTGACCGATGCTGAAAAAGACCTCGGCTTCCTGCTCAAGCTGATGAATGACTATCCCGATATGGTCATCGAGTTGTCCAGCCATACCGATGCCCGGGGTACCAAAAGCTACAATCAGAACCTGAGCCAGCGCCGTGCTGAATCAGCTAAAAACTGGCTGGTTGAACGAGGGATTGCAGAGGAGCGCATCAAGCCGGTGGGCTATGGGGAAGCTAAAATCCTCAATCGCTGTGTCAATGGTGTTCGGTGTAGCGATGAAGAGCACCGCTTCAACCGCCGAACGGAATTTGCCATTCTTTCCGGCCCGACGAGTATAAAAATTGAAAAGCAACAGCTAAAAAGCATTGACGGAAGCGAGGATTCCGGCCAAAAAAAAAATAAATAGCGCTCCGCCCGGTACGGGCAGTACCGGCCAGCCAAAGCCCGGTAGCCATCAAGGCCCGCGCATGAGCTTCGCCAAAACCTTTCACGACTTTGGCGAGGTGAAAGTAGGCAGCCAGGTAACTACTGCCTATCACTTTACCAATACCGGCAATGAAGACCTCGTCATCGAATTGGCTTCCGGCTGTGATTGTTCCACCATTAAAGCCCCTGAAGGCAAAGCCTTCAAGCCCAATGAGAGTGGCGAAATTTTCGTCACCTTCGACAGCAACCGAGAACACGAAAGGGGCGAACTCACCAAAACCATCGATCTCCTCCTCGCTCATACCGATCCGGCTACCGGCTATCAAGTCATCAAGGAGCTGAAGTATCGGGTGGTAATGGTGGAGTGACCAACCTATCTGCCATGACCGACTTTTGGTCCGCCATCCTCCAGGCTGCCCGCCAAATGCACTGGGCTGAGGTAGCAGCAGTGTTCTTTAATATCCTATACATCTTCCTGGCCATGCGCCAAAACCGCTGGTGCTGGCCCTTCGGCATCATCGCCTCGGTACTCAGTATTTATCTTTTCTATATATCCAAGCTATACGCCGAGTCCGTTCTCTATTTCTACTATGTGCTGGTGGGTATCTATGGCTGGTACAGTTGGAAAGACCCGCAAACTCAGGCCGGGCTGCCCATCAGCCGGTGGAACCTCCATGAGCATACAGTGGCCATCGGTGCGGGCGTCCTGCTGGCTTGCCTGCTGGCTTGCCTGCTCAAGTACTTCACCGATGCACAGCTGCCGATAATCGATTCCTTTACCACTATTTTCAGCTTCATCGCCACCTATATGGTAGCCCGAAAGCTGCTGGAAAACTGGATTTACTGGATCGTCATTGATATGGTGACGGTAGGCCTGTACTTCAGCCGGGGACTGTATTTATATGCTTTACTGATGGTAGTGTTTACCCTTTTAGCAGCAATTGGCTACCAGCAGTGGCTGAGGAGTTGGCGAGATGCAGAAGGGCAGCGGGGAAGTGAAAAGAAAGCTATTGTTTAGAATCAATCTAAATAATTGCAGCCTTCAATTTTGCCAAAACCGCAGTGCAAAATAAATCAAAAGCTTTATATCTTTGCCGTGATTTTCTGGACTGTAAAACTATTGACACGTTTATCTTTCATTTATAAAAAAGCGCGTTTTGAAAAACGGAATTTCCAAAACAAACAAGCTAATATTTTCTTTCATTTTCTTCCTGTTTTTTTCCTCAACTCTTTTTGCACAATCCTCTCCCGGAGGCGCGTCCAACATTTTTCTGGTTACGCTGGTGATCCTGGCTGTTGTCATTCTGGTGGGGGTCATCATGCAGGTGGCCGACAACCTGTTGCGGGTGGAAGCTCGGCGGCAGGGAGCAGATGCCAACTATGCCCTTTTCCCGGGCTTTCGGAGCCTGTTTCGCTCGAAGCCCTCTACAGTTGCGCAAAATGAGGAGGTGATCTTTTTGAATGAAGGCCATGATATTTTGCTGGAAGGAGAGGCAGTGAAGGGAATAGACGAATCGGTGGCCGTAAGTCACTTTGCCTTGCAGCCTACCAATTTTATTGGCATTTCGCCAATTCCCAAACTTGCCGTTGCAATAGGTGATACGATACAAGCTGGCGATGAGATTTTCTTCGACAAGAAAAGGCCGGAGATCAAATATGTAGCACCTGTGAGCGGCGAGATCATTGCTATTAACCGGGCTGAAAAAAGGGCGATCAGCGAAATTGTCATCCTGGCGGATAAGGAGCAGCGCTACCGCCAATTTCCAAGCTTCGATCTGGAAAAAAAGAACCGCAGCGAGTTAGTAGCCTACCTGCTGGGTAGCGGAACCTGGCCAATGATTCGCCAACGGCCCTTCAATGTGGTGGCCGACCCGGAGGCTATACCCAAAGCAATTTTCATTTCCACCTTCGATACTGCCCCTCTGGCCCCTGACCTCAATATGGCGGTGGCAGGCCGCGAAGCAGCCTTTACGAAAGGCCTGGAAGTACTTAATAAACTATGCCCTGGTAATGTTCATTTGGGCCTAAATGCCAAAACCGACAATCCTCCCGCTGCCGTATTTATGGAAGCTCAGGGAGTGGAAAAGCATTGGTTTCACGGACGCCATCCTGCAGGGAATGTAGGTGTTCAGATACATCATATCGACCCCATCAGTCCACAGGATATCGTATGGACGCTGGGCGTTCAGGAGCTAATCAGTATCGGCAATTTGTTTCTGGAAGGGCGCTTTGATGCCGAGCGTGTGGTAGCCCTTACCGGTAGTGAGTTGACGACACCAAAATATGTGCGCACCCACCTTGGCGCCAATTTAGAGAGCCTGGTGAGTGGAAATATAGCAGAAGGCAATCTGCGATTTGTGTCGGGGGATGTACTTTCTGGTGAGCGAAAAGAGGCAGCCAGCTTCCTCAACTTTTTTGATGACCAGCTCACGGTACTCGTAGAGGGCGACTATTACGAGGCCTTTGGCTGGCTGGCCCCTCTCAAACCTCGCCCGAGTTTGTCATCCACTTTCCTGTCAAAGCATTTGCCTGGCCTTCGGTACAAAGCTGATACCAATACGCATGGCGAAAAGCGAGCCTTTGTGATGACTGGCCAGTACGAGCGCCTTTTGCCAATGGATATTTACCTCCAGCATCTGATGAAGTCCATTATTATCAATGATTTTGAGCGGATGGAAGGCCTGGGATTGGCTGAATTGGTGGAGGAGGATGTTGCCCTGGCGGAATTTGCCTGTACTTCCAAACAGCCCCTGCAGAAGATATTAAGAGAGGGATTGGATGTAATGCGTGAGCAGGGCTAATTATTTTTTTAAAACTACTGCTCCTTTTCCGGCAGTTGAATTTGTGATACATTTTAGCTTATGGGATTAATCAATTTTTTCAAAAAGATCGAGCCTGACAAAAAGAAGAGCCCCTTCCTGCATACCGTGTACGATGGCTTGTTCACCTTTGCCTATGCCCCCAATTCAGTGACCGGAAAGGGCGGTGTGCATATTCGCGATGGGATGGACTTGAAGCGCACCATGGTGATGGTGGTGATCGCGCTGCAGTTGTGCTACCTTTTTGGCACCTACAATATCGGCCACCAGCACTTTGCCGCGTTGGGCATGTATCCGGGTTTTCTGGAAGGCTTGCATCTCAAGCTCTTCTATGGATTGGCCAAAATGCTGCCCCTCTTCATCGTAGCACATGTAGTTGGACTGGCTATTGAGTTTTACTATGCGGCCAAAAAAGGGCATGGTATTGAAGAAGGGTTTTTGGTTTCCGGAGCACTTATCCCACTCATCATGCCTCCGGATATTCCGCTGTGGATACTGGCACTGGCCGTAGCTTTTGCAGTGCTGATAGGCAAAGAAGCCTTTGGCGGAACAGGTATGAACATCCTCAATATTGCCCTGCTGGCAAGGGTTTTTGTCTTTTTTGCTTACCCAACGACCATCTCTGGTGATGAAGTGTGGGTGGCGGGACTGGCGGCCAGTGAGGCAGGCTCGGCTGTACAATATGGCTGGTTTATTACGGATGTGCTCAATCCGCTGTTCAGCTCGCTGGGCTGGCAAACCTACGATACGGCTGCTACAGTGGCCGATGGATTCAGTGGCGCTACACCGCTGGCTTTGGCCTTCCAGGGCGGCTGGGAAAAAGTGATGACCCTCTATTCGCCCGAGCAGATATTCTGGGGGAGCATACCCGGCAGCATCGGCGAAACTTCCAAGCCGCTCATCATCATTGGGGCTCTTATGCTGATTGCCCTGGGTATTGCCAGTTGGCGGATCATGACGGGTGTAGTGATCGGAGCAGCTTGCATGGGTTATATCCTCAATCTCTGGGGGGCCACCGAATTTATGACGGTTCCCTGGCACTATCAGTTTTATATGGGCAGCCTGCTGTTTGCAATGGCTTTCATGGCCACCGATCCGGTAACAGCCGCCTCCACCAAGCGCGGCAAATGGATCTATGGCATTATGATAGGTATGCTCGGTATCATCATACGAGTGATGAATCCGGCCTATCCGGAAGGTTGGATGCTGGCTATTTTGTTTATGAATGTATTTGCCCCACTGATCGATCATTATGTACTGGAGGGGAACATATCGCGCCGATTGAAGCGGGCCAAAGTACGAGCTGCCGAAAGGGCAGAGGTGCCAACGGCCGTAGAGGCGAGTACCGTGAACCATTAGAAAATGCCGCATTTTTATTGAATTAATCAACGTAATTATGCACAATACGAGATATATTTTACTCTTCACCTTAGTGATGACCAGCGTAGTGGCGCTTGCCCTTTCCGGCCTGTTCTACGCTACCGAAAGCAAAGCCAAGCAGAATGAAGCCGTATTCAACAAACGGGCTATCCTTCGAGCGGTGAGCAATTATCTGGACAAAAGCGTGGATGATATGACCGACGAAGAAGTGCTATCCCTTTTTGAGCAGCAGGTAGATCAGGAAGTGTTGAATATGAGCGGCGAAAGCGTAGGGGCCGAGCAGGTGGCGAGCGCAGGTTATCCCGGTGGCCGTGCAGAAGATGTAGATATGGCTAAGGAGAAAAAGAAGCCGGAGGCAGATCGCCTGTTGCCGCTGTTCAAATTTAAAAGTAAAGAAGGGCCTATCTATATCATTTCCGTTCGGGGCAATGGCCTTTGGGATGAAATTTGGGGCAACATCGCCATTCTTATGGACAAATCAACAGGCCCAAAGGTGGTGGGTGCAGCATTCGACCATAAAGGCGAAACGCCGGGCCTGGGTGCCGAGATCAAAGATAATCCCAGTTTCCGTGCCCAGTTTGCTGATAAAAAACTGTTTCGGGATGGCGAATACGTTTCGCTCACTGTAAAGAAAGGAGGGGCTAAAGACAAAGCCTTTGAGGTAGATGGCATCTCCGGAGCGACCGTTACCTGCGATGGCGTCAGTGAAATGCTCCACCGGGGCATTGGCTATTACTTGCCTTATCTGAATCAGTTGGCAGGGGCTAAAACGGAGAAGGGCGAGCCGGTGAAGATAAGGGATTAGGAGTATGCTTAAGAAAGTATGCTTAAAAAGAGGAAGGCTGCTTCTTATAAATTATAAAAGTTGTCTTCACTTAGATTAACGTAAAAACACAAATCAGAACTTTAGATATGGCTGATACAAACACAGTAGTACAGCAACCACAAGCCAAGCCCAGCGAGCCATTATTTGGCAAAAAAGAACGCAAGCTCATCACAGATCCGCTTAATGACAACAATCCGATCACCGTACAGGTATTGGGAATTTGTTCAGCCTTGGCGGTCACTACGCTTGTGTATCCATCGGTGGTGATGGCAATTGCGGTGGTATTCGTTTGCGCTTTTTCCAATTTGTTTACTTCCATTTTGCGCAATGCGATTCCCAAGCAGGTACGCATGATCGTGCAGCTAGTCATCATCGCTACCCTGGTGACTATAGTAGAGCTTACACTGAAAGCCTTCAATTATTCGGTATATAAGGAGCTTTCCGTATTCATTGGCCTGATCATCACCAACTGCATTGTGATGGGCCGCCTCGAAGCCTTTGCGATGGCCAACAAACCCTGGCGTTCCTTCCTTGATGGCATCGGCAATGGGCTGGGCTATGGAGCTATCCTGATCATAGTGGCGCTCATCCGTGAGCTGTTTGGTAAGGGAACACTCTTTGCCGGCAGCCCGATAGCAATGAACATCATTGGTGCCGATAATGTGAGCACTGCATATCTGATCAATACAGCTGCTGAGAGCGGCATTGGCAGTTGGTTTAGCTGGTACGCCAACAACAATCTGATGGTACTTCCGGCAGCGGCCATGTTCATTATCGGTATTCTGATCTGGATACAACGCAGCTACAACACCAAATTGGTGGACATCAGTTAGCCCAGCCAAATTAATTCAAGTAAAAAGCAAATTTAGATAATGGAAACCTTTAATATATTTATCAAAGCTGCCTTCATCGAAAATATGGTGCTTGCCTATTTTTTGGGCATGTGCTCGTATCTGGCGGTGTCCAAAACTGTAAAAACGGCCTTTGGCCTGGGCCTGGCTGTAATTTTCGTGCTCGGTATTACTATGCCGATCAACTGGCTGATCTCTAATCTGCTACTGAGCGAAACCGGCTGGCTGGGAGTGGATCTCACCTTTTTGCGTTTCATCCTCTTTATTGCGGTGATTGCCTCGATGGTGCAATTGGTGGAGATGATTGTAGAAAAATTCTCACCTGCTCTGTACAATTCTTTGGGCATCTTCCTGCCGCTGATCACAGTGAACTGTGCCATCCTCGGTGGCTCGCTTTTCATGGTGTCGAGGGAATATGCCTTTGGCGAATCGGTGGCCTTTGGCTTGGGGAGTGGCTTTGGTTGGTTTTTGGCCATTATAGCCATCGCAGCGATCCGCGAAAAGATCCGCTATTCGGATGTGCCGCCAGCCTTACGTGGCCTGGGTATGGCATTTATTCTGACCGGCCTGATGGGCATCGCCTTTATGAGCCTGATGGGGATTGACCCGGCTGCACTGACGGCTGCGAGTGGTAAGTAGTGGAAGGAGGATTTATAGAGGTTTATGAGCTTGTTGGTAGTTTATACAATCAATCATAAAACACAATTGTCAAGTATATGATTTTGTTAATGAATTTCATGCCTATTTTTTTAGCAGTACTGGTTTTCAGTGCTGTAATTCTGGCACTGGCCTTCATGCTCATCGCTGCCCGTAAGCGGCTAATGCCTCAGGGAGAGGTGAAATTGGTGGTGAATGGCGATGCGGCCAATCCCTTGATCGTACAACCCGGAGGGACACTGCTGAGTGTGCTGAGTGACAAAAGTGTCTTTTTGCCATCCGCTTGCGGAGGCGGAGGAACCTGCGCCATGTGTGAATGCCATGTAGATGCTGGCGGTGGCGACGTATTGCCTACCGAGCTCAACCACCTGACGCGCCGTGAAGTAGCTGAAAATATGCGGCTAGCCTGCCAGGTGAAGGTGCGCTCGGATATGGAAATCAGGGTGCCGGAAGAAGTGTTTGGCATTAAAAAATGGGAATGCGAAGTGGTTTCCAATGACAATGTCGCCACTTTTATCAAAGAATTTGTAGTGAAGCTGCCAGAGGGTGAAACGCTCGATTTTCAGTCGGGAGGATACATTCAGATTGATGTGCCCGAAATAGAAGTAGATTTCAAGGATATGGACATCACGGCGCATAGCGAGCATCATGACGATCCCCAGAAATTTAAAGCAGAGTGGGACAAATGGAACCTGTGGAGTTTGAAAATGAAAAATGATGAGCCGCAGTTTCGCGCCTATTCTATGGCAAACCACCCGGCAGAAGGTAACATAGTAATGCTCAACATCCGTATTGCCACCCCGCCCTTCAAATGGGGCAGTGACAACGGCAAGCGCAAATGGCTCGGCTACGAGCCGGTCAATCCGGGTGTCTGCTCCTCGTATGTCTTTGGCCTCAAGCCAGGCGACAAAGTGACAATCTCCGGGCCTTACGGAGAGTTTTTCATCAAAGACACCAAAAAAGAAATGGTGTATATCGGTGGTGGAGCTGGCATGGCGCCACTGCGTTCACACCTTTTCCACCTCTTTCATACGCTCAAAACAACCGACCGAAAAGTGTCCTATTGGTATGGTGGCCGTACCCGGCAGGAGCTGTTTTATATCGATCAGTTTAGAGAAATTGAAAAGAATTTTCCCAATTTCCGCTTTTATGTGGCCCTCGATAACCCCTTGCCGGAAGATAAGTGGAAGCTCAAGGAAAATATTGACGATGAAAATGGTGAAGGTTTTAAAGGCTACATTATGAATGTCGTCTATGAGCAATATCTCAAAAACCACCCGGAGCCGGAAGAGGTAGAATACTACTTTTGCGGCCCACCCGCCATGAACGATTCGGTGATCAGAACACTGGATCAGCTGGGTGTTCCGGATGAAAATATATCCTTCGATGATTTTGGAGGATAGTCCTGAAAACTAATTTTAGAGCTGTAGAAGGCCCTCCGCAATTTTCATCACGGAGGGCTTTTTTTTGGGGTTGTTGGGAATAGCAAAGCGCTAGCGCTTCTCCCATTTACCACAGTACAATCCAACGGCCGTCTGTAGTTTTAAGATGTAAACGCCTGCTGTCAAGTTTGCTGTATTGATCCGCTGCCCTTGTACAACCAGCTGTCTGAGCCGCCTGCCGTAAATATCGTACAGGCTCAATGTACCTGCCGGAGCATTGGTAAGGTAGAGATAGTTGTTTCCCGGATTGGGGTACACTATGAGCTGCTCAATTTGAGGATGTTGGATACCCACACTCATCACCTCAATGGTATTGCTGGGCGGTGAAAAACAATTGCTGGCACCAATACGCAGATAGTAGGTGCCGTTGGCCTGCGGAATATGGCTGGCAGCCGTAGCGCCGTTGATGGGCTGGCCATTGAAGTACCATTGGTACTGATCGGCCTGCGTAGTGGTGCTCAGGGTGCTCCCATCGAAGGTGATAACAGCTGCATCGGGCTGGGGTAAGGAGCTTACACTCACGCTAATGGTGCCTGTATTCTCACAGGTATTAGAGCCTTGCACGCTGATGGTGCCAGCATCGGGCCCAACGATCACTGAAAGATTGGCCGTATTGCTGTTGCCAAAAACATTCCATCCCGGTGGCAGCGTCCACGTATATACCGATACATTGTGGGTAGTGGCCAGATAGCTTACGGTATCTCCTTCGCAAGGCGTTTCCGGGCCATCCAGCGCAGTGAGTATAGGGGCAGAGCCGCAGGAAGAGTAGAAAAGAATATTGCCAGCATGCCCGGCAGCCCATACGGCCTGTCCGCTTTCGTCCAGCGGATGTATAGCATTTAGCCGATAGGAACCTTCATAATCCTCAACCCAGCTGATTCCTCCATCCGTTGATTTGAGAATGATGCCACTGCCAACGGAGCCACCTGCGATGTAGCCGGTATCCACGTCCATGAAGTGGATGTCTTGCCAGAAGGTACTCCTGGGCAGCTTAACGGGCTGCCAGCTTTGCCCACCGTCAGTGCTTCGCCAGCAGGTATCACGGGGTGCCTCAGCCACCAGCCATCCCGTCTGACCATCCTCACTAAAGTCGATGCCGGTAAATTTGCCGCCCGGGTAGGAGAAGGCTACATTCCAGTTGGTACCGCCATTGGTGGTGCGCAGTACTTCGCCGTTCCAGCCACATACCCAGCCATTTTGGGCATCGGTAAAATAAATTTTGTGGAAGCGGAGATTGTTACCCACATTGTATTGGTCCATAAAATTTTGGCCACCATCCGACGAGTAGGCTATCCTGCCATTGGACGTTACGATATACACATCGTCAGGAGATGTTGCAAAAATGGAATTGCCGGCAACGCCGCCACTCAACGATTCCCAGCTGGCACCGCCGTCATCACTAAACAGGCCCAGCTTAGCTATCCAGGCGTGTTGCGCATCGTAAAAATAAACCGATGAAAGATTGAGGTTGCCGCTTGTTGGCCAGCTGGCCGGATTCCAGCTATTGCCCCCATTTTGGGTAAATAATAGGCTATTATTTCGTCCACAGGCAATCCCTCTTTGGCTATCGAGGAAGTGAATATCGAGGATGGGCTCCTTGTTGCCGGGAATCTGGTCGTGCCAATCATCCCCATTGTTGTTGGTGTAGGCAATTTTGGAAAATTCGCCCACTACCCACACCTGATCTTTGCTGAGGGCAGCGATACCAAAATTGCGCGACTGTGGCTGTTCGGGCTCCATGGTTTCCCAGTTTTGGCCACCATCAGAAGAGCGGACGCCAATAATCACCGCATTGTTGAAGCTTACCATCAGGTTGTTTTCATCAAAAGCCAACAAACCGGAGGTGGTGTGCCCAAAGGCATCCTCAAACAAGGTCCAGTTTTCTCCGCCATCCGTACTTTTGTACAAATCCCTGCCGGTGTTGACAAAACCTATGGTGGTATTGACAAAATCAAAATAGCGGACTTGTGCGCTGAAGGCATTTTGCATGGTCCAGCTATCGCCACCATCGGTGGTGTGATAAAAAGAGCCGGAAGCGGAGGCCCAGCCCTCATTGGCATTGAGGAAATCGATTTGCCAGTTGCTACCCAGGCCCGGTGTGATATCGGCCCAGCTCTGACCGCCATCCGTTGAGCGAATCAGTTTGGTGCCGCCGATGTATAGGCGGTTGGCCACAGGCCATTCCATGTCAATGATAGCTGCGATACTGGTTCCGGTGTTGACAGTGCTCCAACTCTGGCCGCCATTGCTACTCTTAATAAGGGTAGAAGCCCCGCCGGCCATCACTTTTTGGCCGCTGCTTCCTTCCTCATAAGCTACCGTTTTAAATAAGACATCCGGCTGGTTGGGGTATTGCGGCACCCACAAATTGCCATAATCGGTGGTATGGAGAATGCTGCCTTCATCGCCCACTGCCCAGCCGTAGCCATCTGGCGAAATATAAATGTCTTCCAAATCGGTGAGGATGACGAAGGGGTTTTGGCGCACCCATTCCTGTGCTGATAAGGAAAGATTTCCGATTAAGAAAAGGATCAGCGCGATGGTTTTTGAAGTATTGAAGTTCATAAGGAGCAATTTTAGGAGGTTTTAAGAAAAATGGGGTGAAAGTACTTTCACAATCAACTCCGTCCGGCTGTGCACATTACATTTTCGATACATATGGCGCAGATGCGTCTTGACGGTATTGACCGATATGCCGAGGGCTGTGGCAATACCCTCATTGGAACAGCCTTGCCTCAAATAAATCAACACGCGCTGCTCTGCCGGAGTAAACTCAGAAGGTGACATCTGTTTTTTGAAAGCAAGTTGCAGGCTTAGTAGCAGGAAAGCATCACCCGAATGGGTGAAAGTGAAGAAAAGCGGTCCCATCTCAGGGCAGGTGCCTGAGAAACTGTTTTGCAGATTTTTATTTACTGCCGGGTGAATTGCAGATCAATGCTTGGTAAAGATGGAAAGGCCAAAAGGCTAAACCTTCGACAGGGCTGCTTTGAGGTGATCGATCACTTTGATCTCTACGGCGTCCACTCCCTGAAGCCCGGCCAGATAGTAGGAAATCCAGTCTCCTAAATGTACCAGATACAGGGATCGCTCAATCAAAGAAGTGCCTTTGGCATAAACCTGAATGGTAGAAACGGTGCGGTTGGCAATAATCTCTTTACAAATATCCGTGCGAAGCTGGTTGCGCTCAAATTCATCTTTGCTGCGGAAAAACAGCACGGCTATTTCGGGCTGGCCTGCCCGCCAACCTACCAGCTCATTGTGGTTCATTTCGGGTACTACATTGTGCCAGCAGAGCATTTTGGCGTTTTCGTTGATCTGCTGCCGAAGCCGCAAAGCTACCGGCTCCATCTGCTCTTCGATATAGATAACGGGCAATTTGCCGTACAAAAAAGAAGCGATATTCTCAGCCCTCGATTTGATATCTTCCTGCTCAGCAAGCAGCCTGTCCGCAGCCTGCTCCACCTGCCCAATGGCCCGCTCGGATATCAGCCCAAAGGCTTTGAGGATAAATAGCTGCTGCACCAAAGAGTAGCCCAGGCAGGCTCGCGGTGAAGGCTGGCCTGCCGGAAGCTCAATGTAATCCAGCTCCTTTTGCCGGGCCATCTCGATCAATTGCCCCCCCGAAGCAATCACCACCACCCGCGCTCCTTTCTCCAGGGCCTGCCGAAAAGCATGCAGGGTTTCCTCTGTGTTCCCTGAATAAGAGGAAGCGATCACCAGTGAATTGGGGCCTACAAAAGCAGGTAATTGGTAGCTTTTGGAGGAAAGATAAGGCAGCTCGCATTCCTCTCTGATAAAGGAAGCCACAAAATCGCCCCCAATACCTGAGCCACCCATGCCTGCTACCAGTACATGCTGGAAAGACTGTTTGGCAGATTTAAATTGGGCTGCCCGACCTATTTCAAGGGCTTCCGCTAATTGGTTTGGGAAGTGCTGGATGAGTTGGTCCATCATATCTGAAAGTGTAATTATTTAGTAATAATAGAACTGAATTAACCTGTTGTAATGTTGTGGAGGCTCGGTCATTGTAGGTTCTGATGATTTCCCTTTTTGAGATCAACGTATATATACGGCAATAATAACCAAATGACTAACTTTATTTTCCAGCCTTTTTTTCGGCATCTCCCTTTTTCATCTTCTTAAATGCATTGATCAGGCCATTGGTTGAGCAGTCATGGCTCTCTACCTCCTCATCGCTTTCCAATTCAGGCAATATTTTTTTAGCCAGCTGTTTCCCCAATTCTACTCCCCACTGGTCAAAACTAAAAATATTCCATATATAGCCCTGCACGAATATTTTATGCTCATACATTGCAATAAGATTTCCCAAGGTATAAGGAGTAATTTTTTGCACCAAAATCGAATTGGTCGGCCGGTTTCCCACAAACATCTTGAACGGCAAAAGCCACTCCAGCTTGTCTTCAGCCAATCCGTCCCGCTCCAGCTGCGCACGTACTTCGGCTTCCGAGCGCCCCATCATCAGGGCTTCGGGTTGTGCAAAAAAATTGGACAGCAGTATGGTGTGATGCTCCCCAATCGCATTGTGAGTGATGGCAGGAGCAATGAAGTCGCAGGGAATCAACTTCGTTCCCTGGTGTATGAGTTGATAAAAAGCATGTTGCCCGTTAGTGCCTGGCTCGCCCCAAAGGATAGGCCCCGTCTGATAATCTACCGGATCGCCATTTCGATCTACACTTTTGCCGTTGCTCTCCATATTGGCCTGCTGAAAATAGGCAGCAAAGCGGTGCAAATACTGATCGTAGGGAAGGATGGCCTCTGTATGTGCATCAAAGAAATTGTTGTACCAAATGCCTATCAAAGCCAGTAAAACGGGGATGTTTTCATCAAAAGGAGTATCCCTGAAATGTTGATCCATGGCGTGCATGCCATCCAGTAGTTTTGTAAAATTGTCAAACCCAATGATACAGGCCAATGACAGGCCAATGGCCGATGAGACGGAGTACCGGCCTCCCACCCAATCCCAAAATTCAAACATATTTTCCGCATCCATACCAAAAGCCTCTACCAATCGGGCATTGGTGGAAACGGCTACAAAATGGCTGCCCACGGCCGATTCGTCCTTCGCTGCCGCTACCAGCCACTGCCGCGCCGTAGCCGCATTGGTCATCGTCTCCTGTGTGGTAAACGACTTGGAGGCTACAATGAAAAGGGTAGTTTCCGGTCTCAGCTTGCGCAAGGTTTCCGAAATATCCGTTCCATCTACATTGGACACGAAATGGACACGAAGGGCCGGATGCCAGTAAGGCTTCAATGCCTCTGAAATCATCAGCGGTCCCAGGTCTGAGCCTCCGATCCCGATATTCACAATGTCCGTTACAGGCTTTCCATTATAGCCCTTCCACTGGCCGGAGCGTATGCGATTGGAGAAGCCCTCCATCTTCTCAAGCACCCGACGCACGGCGGGCATTACATCTTCGTCGCCTACCTTGAGCGGCTCATCCGAACGGTTACGCAGCGCCATATGCATTACCGCCCGGCCTTCGGTTTCGTTAATTGCTGTGCCGGAAAACAGCTTTTCAATACCATCCTTTAGATCCACTTCTTCTGCCAATTCTATCAATAGCTGGAGCGTTTCAGCCGTAAGGATGTTTTTTGAAAAATCAATGACCAATTGGTTCCAGCAAATGGAAAAGCGGTCAAACCTGGAGGCGTCACAGGCAAAAAGCTCCTTCATATGTTGCTGATTCATCTGCTCAAAATGTACAGCCAGCCTGCTCCAGGCATTCGTTTGGGTCGGGTTGATCCTTTTTAAAGTCTGCATATCTGCTATTCTGTAAATATTGGTACAAAAGTAAATTTTTTAGTTTCAAACAGCTTTATTAATTTTAAAAATGGCACATCACAATCAAGTTGGGCAACGGGGCGAAACTATCGCCTTACATTATTTGATGGAAGCGGGCCACCAAATCCTCGAAACCAATTGGCGATTCAGCCGCGCCGAAGTGGATATCATCAGCAAGGATGGTGATGTGCTGGTTTTCACAGAGGTAAAAACCCGCTCAGCTGACCTCTACGGCCATCCCGAAGCTTCTATCAACCATAAAAAGGAAAGGCTCCTTGCCGATGCTGCAGCCATGTATATGGAGCAGATTGGACACGATTGGGAAATTCGCTTCGACGTTATCGGGATCGTTCTCAAAAATCAACACGCTTATACCCTCGAGCATTTTCAGGATGCCTTCTTCCCTTCTGTTTGATCTGTCTGGTCTGTCTGGTCTGCCAATTGTAGAAGCTTCGTAAAGGCAACACCCTCCTAATATGTTGCACAAAAAAATATTCAAAAAATTATAGCTAATTCTTTGTCAATGGATTAAGTATTGCTATTTTTGTCATGTTACTTAATCGTAACATGTTATTATTCATAATATGATTTGGAAAGCTCTGGCAGATCCTACCAGGAGGTCAATTCTTAACAAACTAAAAACCGCTCCGAGAACGACCGGCGAATTGTCGGCCGAGTTTGGACACCTCTCACGCTTTGCCATAATGAAACACTTGGGCGTCCTGGAAAAAGCCGAGCTAATCAAAACAAAACGAGAAGGAAAATTCAGATGGAATTACATCAACACCAAACCGATCCAAAGTACGTATGAGCAATGGGTGAGCAATCTGATCCGCTTAAAAGCTTTTACCAAACCTGCTACAGATCCGATGGACCAACATCTCCGCGCCACTACTATCAGCATTGACATGCCGATTCGTGCCAGACGACCAGTCGTCTGGCAGGCTCTTACCCGGCAGATCGACCGTTGGTGGCTACCGGAATTTCATGCTCATCCGCACACCACTAGCTTTCAGCTGGATGCCAGGCTGGGTGGGCTGATGTACGAGGAGGCGGGCGACGGAGGTATCGTTTGGGCCAATGTGATTGGGGTGGATGCACCGCATTTCATTGAATTGAAAGGACATCTGACGCCGGCTTTTGGTGGGCCGGCTATTTCCTTTCTTCGTTTTGAGCTGGAAGAAACAGGTAAATCGACCATTTTGCATTTCACGGATGAGCTGTTTGGCAAGTTGGAGGACAAGCTGCAAGGGCAACTATCCTCCCGTTGGAAAAAATTGCTCGAAGAAGGGTTCAAAAAATTTGCAGAATCGTAGCGTTTGAATCAACAGGCTGGAACAGGAGAGCAATTTTTCAACAATATAAATTCAATCCTTTGCGACCTCCTCACCCTCCCCAATTTGTTCCCAACTAAACAACAAACAGCTGAAAACCACTTGTTATGATCGAGCAGGAATGCACACTTGCTACAGAAAGCATATTGTTGATACTAAAAAAGGACGTTGCCTACCCGCTGGAATATATTTTTTTACTTGGAAAAGGAGCTTTTATAGTGAAATAATTGGCACAATATCAGCTATTTATATAATATATTTCATTTTATAAATGATTTTTAGCATTTATAGGTAAAATACCGTTAATAGAGTATTGTAAAGTTCGGGAAGTGTTCTTACATTTGAGGATTATTGTTTTTGCTTATACAAGTATAGATTTTATTTATGACCTATGAACATATTACACTGAAATGAAGCGATTCATATACACTCTGATTGTTGTCAGCACCCTCATAGCCAGTTGTTCTAAAGATACACTTAAAAATCCTCTTGATTATCAGCTAATCGATCTGGTAAGGAGTGCGTCTAAAGATAGAACGCTTGAGTATTTCGTACTACCTCAAAACAACGACCTTTTTTCCATTCCTCAGGACCCACTTAATCCACTTACAGCCGACAAAATAAAATTGGGACAAATGCTGTTTTTTGAAACAGGTCTTGGGCTGGCACCGGCACATTCGCTGGGTAAAGAATCCTATTCCTGCAGCTCTTGCCATGTTCCCTGGGCAGGCTTTTCTCCAGGCCGAATGCAGGGTATTGGCGACGGAGGCATTGGCTTTGGTGAAAAAGGAGAAGATCGTGAGATGGCTCAACTGTACACTGAGTCGGAAGTGGATGCGCAGGGGGCTCACCCCCTCAATCTGTTCAATGTAGCTTTCGTCAAAAACACGCTCTGGAATGGCCAGTTTGGTGGAAATTTTAATAATGTAGGTACCGATCATCTATGGAGTGAAGAAACCTTGACAGAGCTTAACCATCTTGGTTATTATGGCCTTGAAACACAGAACATCGAGGGCTTGAAGTTACATCGCATGGTGGTAAATAAAGAAGTTACCGATCAATACGGCTATACGCCCTATTTCAATGGAGCCTTCCCCGATTTTCCGGAGGAAGATCGCTACTCAGCGGAAACCGCCAGCTTGGCTATCAGTGCCTATCTGCGCACCTTGACCACTCCAAATGCGCCCTTCCAAAACTGGCTCAAGGGAGAAAAAGAAGCTATGACTGACGAGCAAAAGCGCGGAGCGATGCTGTTTTTTGGAAAAGCCAATTGTTCCAATTGCCACAATGGCCCCTCACTAAATAATGCTGATAATTTTTATGGACTGGGGGTGAAAGACCTCTACCAATCCGGAGGTATCAACACGGATGCTTCCGATCGCCGAAACCTGGGCCGCGGTGGCTTTACCGAGCGGGATGAAGATCTTTATAAATTTAAGGTTCCTCAATTGTACAACCTGAAAAATATGGGTTTTTACTTTCATGGAAGTAGCAAAACCTCTCTCCGCGAAGTGGTAGAGTTTTTCAATGCTGGGGTTCCGGAGAATACCAATGTACCGTCCAGCCAGGTTTCCAGTCTATTTAAGCCTTTGAAGCTCAGTGAACGGGAGAAAGATGATTTGCTGGCCTTCCTCCGCGACGGGCTTTACGATGCCAAAGTCACTACAGACTGTATGCCTACCAATGTACTATCAGGCAACTGCTTTCCCAATAACGATCCCTTTTCCCGGCTGGATTTGGATTGTGACTAATCCCCGGCTGCTGCACGCAAATACCGGGTTTTGGAATGAGTTTAAACATTCTGCTCCTCGTACTTTTCTGGTTGTCTAAAATTACTTACCTTTGCGCTCTGATTTTAAAAAGGGTTCATTATGAAAAAAGATACGCATCCGAAGAACTACCGCTTTGTCGTTTTTAAGGATTTTTCCTGCGACATGGCCTTCCTCACCCGCTCTTGTGCGCCTACCAAGGACACCATAAAGTGGGAAGATGGTAAGGAATATCCTTTGGTAAAGCTCGAGATATCCAACGCTTCACATCCATTCTTTACCGGCAAAATGAAATTTGTGGATACGGCTGGCCGGATTGATAAGTTCAATAAAAAATTCGCCAAAACGAAATTCGCTAAGTCTGATAAGAACAGCTAGTGCCCCGAACGCCCCAGTCATTGAACAGATCATTCCGCTGGCGGTTCGAGAGTGATTAAGCGCGAAATACTGTTCAAGCCATTCGGACTAGTCGCATTAGTGTTGTCCATCGACATAAAATATTGAATGAAAAAAGTCTGGCCGGAGGGTCAGACTTTTTTCATTAAAAAACTGTTTTGAATTAGTTTTATGAGATAAAATTTCGCTCCCAAATCAACTCTTTGTATTTATACATCGTTAATAAGTCAACTACTTTACGTCCCGACAACAAAAGCTGATATGAACAACATCATTCTTTTCGATGACGAATCAAGAGACCATCTCCTGCCACTGACCTATACCCGCCCGGCTTGCGAATTGAGGCTTGGTATTTTGACCATTCGGGAGAAATGGGAAAAGATGCTCAAAGGCAAATCCTCTTTCATCACCCAGGGCTACCTCGCAGCTAAGTATCCACTTACCATTGAAGATCGCAACTATGTGGTGAATGGCTCTGCCATTCCCTCCGACTTGCTTTGCCGCCTCGTACAGCAGCTGGAAAACAATGAAGCGCTTTTGTACAACGGCCAACTGATCGCCACACTTCTCAACCGCAGCCAGTTTGAAAGCCTCATCAATGAAGAAGAAATAGAAGAGCTCAACGGTTTTGAATTGGAAGATACCCCCTTTCTGAAAATAAGCCAATTGCCAGATATCTTCAGGCACAATGATGCAGCTATCCGCCAGGATTTTGAACTCCTTATCAGGGATCGGCAGTCAGAAAGTCTCAGCGAAAGCAATCGGCTTATCGGCCCAAAAGATCAGCTCTTTATTGAAAAGGGAGCAACGATTGAGGGTGCTACACTCAATACCAATACCGGCCCTATTTACATTGGCCAGGCTGCGGAAGTGATGGAAGGAGCATTGCTACGCGGTCCGATAGCTCTTTGCCAAAATGCTAAAATTAAAATGGGTGCCAAAATATACGGCGCTACCACTATCGGCCCTTTTTGCAAAGCAGGTGGAGAGATCAGCAACTCGGTGATGACGGGCTATTCCAACAAAGGGCATGAAGGCTACCTGGGCAATTCTGTGCTTGGAGAATGGTGCAATCTGGGTGCAGATACCAATACGTCCAACCTGAAAAACAACTACGACCACATCAAGCTCTGGAATTACCCGGAAGCGCGATTTGTTGGCACCGGTTTGCAATTTTGTGGACTCATTATGGGCGACCATTCCAAATGTGGTATCAATACAATGTTCAATACCGGTACGGTAGTCGGGATATTTGCTAATATTTTTGGCTCCGGCTATCCGCGCAATTTCATTCCCTCCTTTGCCTGGGGGGGCACCCACGGCTTCAATACCTACAAGCTGCCCAAGGCAATGGACACTGCCAAGCGAGTGATGCAGCGCCGCGATCAGCAGCTCAATGAGGAAGATTGCCAGATTTTTGAGCATCTATTTGAGGCTACATCGCACTACCGGGCATGGGAGAAGGTGGTACAACCATAACCGCCTGCCAATGAAACAGCCTTTGTGGAAGTGCCTGCTCAGCTACTTCGTTGAGTTCCATATCGAGAGTGCGCCCAGCCAGCACAATCCCCACTTGTACGTCAGCCTCAGCCGGCGCCGCTATCAGCTTTGCACCCAAAATACCATTTACTCCTTCGCCGAGTTGTACGACAATTTTTCCGAAGCCTTCAAGAAAATCGACCTCGAGGCTATAGCCGCTCAGGAAGTTCTGATATTGGGTTTTGGCCTGGGCAGTGTGCCGCTGATGCTGGAAAAGAACTTCGGCAAGCAGTATCACTACACAGCTGTGGAACTAGACGAATCGGTGGTTTACCTGGCCAGCAAATATACATTACCCGATCTGCATTCGCCTGTTGAGTTGGTTATCGCCAATGCTGGGCCTTATGTGGAGCAGTGCCGGCGACAATTCGATTTAATCGCAATGGATATTTTCCTGGATGATGTAATCCCTGAGCAATTTGAGCAGATCAGCTTTTTGCAGCAACTACAACGGCTCCTCACCCCAACAGGCCTATTGATGTATAACCGACTAGCTCTCAGCAAGTTAGACGTCAAAAAAAGTCGCAAATTCTACGACGATAAATTCAAGAAGGCCTTTCCCAAAGCTAGCTTTTTGGAAGTAAAAGGTAATTGGATGCTACTCAGCAATTCGGATTATCTATGCTAAATTTGCTGCAAAATGCAAGGGCTCAATGTTCATTGGCCTTTACTTCAAATTCCTTACCTTTGGCAGTAAATCGGCTGAGCACTCATGTTCCACACACGCATTCGCTTTTATCTCATTTTGCTATTTCTGTTTTTGGGGGTCGTCCTGCATATTGAGCAGGGGCTCAAAAGTGCCTGGTACCTCTATGTAGCTGCTCTGCTGCTATTGTTTACACATTTTTTATTTGGCAATGTTTGGGCGGCTTTTGGCAAATTGAAAAAAGGGCAACTCGATGAAGCCGAGCGCCTCATTGACCAAATCAAGCGGCCACAGTATCTTACCAAAAGACATCGGGCCTATTATCATTTTATTAAAGGCATGATCGCCTTGCAGCGTAAAGAACTGCCACAAGCAGAAGGCCAGCTCAAGGAAGCTCTCGACATAGGCCTGCGTACCAACAATGACCATGCCCTGACAGCCATCAACCTGGCACATATCTGCTTTTTGGAAAAAAGAAACCAGGAGGCCATCGCCTATCTTTCGAAAGCCCGTTCCTTTAAAAGCAATGATCTGCTGATAAAGGAAAACATCAAAAAAATGGAGCAGGTACTCCAACAGCAATCCAATTGATCTGGTAAATAGCGGGTTTTAACAGGGATTCAGCTTCCCTAAGCGATTGGACGGTACCTTCGCTCCGGATTTAGTACCTTTGTATATTCAAATGATACAATTATGTTTAGCATCAATATCTATCTGCGCTTTGCGCTCATTGCCCTCACACTGATCGGAGGCACATTGCTGGCTTTTCTGTACGGATTTTGGTATGCCTTTCCCTTTTTGCTGACTGGCCTGGCTCTGTTGGCGGGCTATTTTTTGTTGGGAACCATCCAATCTTCGGCCCGCCTGATCCAGGAAATGAAGCTCGATGAAGCGGAGAAGCGCCTGGGTCTTATCTACAAGCCAAACTGGCTGTACAAAACCAATCGCGCCTTCTACTATATGCTCAACGGTACGCTTGCCATGCACCGCAAAGACAACGACGCGGCAGAAGAATGGCTCAACAAAGCCCAAGAGGTCGAACTTCCTACCGACAATGAGCAGGCAATGGTGCAGCTGCAACTGGCCAATATCCATGCTATGAAAAACAAGTGGAACAAGGCCAAGGTGCATTTTGGCAAGGCCAAGAAACTAAAAGTTACCGAGCCGCAGATAAAGGAGCAGATGAAGCAATTTGAAAAAGCGCTGACCAATCGGGGGCAGATGAAGCATGCTGCTACTATGAAGGGCAAGCGCGGTGGTGGCCGCTTTAGGCGCATCCGATAAGCTTTTTTCTTCATTCATCCACAAAAACCAAAATATTTATGGCCGTCAATGAAGATTTTCTCGATTTTATCATCGATCAGCTAGCCGAATTTGGTAAGGTAGAAGCCAAAAGAATGTTTGGTGGCATTGGCTTTTTTCATGAGGGACTCATGTTTGGAATGATCGGAGGCGATACCTTTCGGTTGAAAGTTGATGAACACAATATGGCTGACTATGAGCAGAGGGGCATGAAGCCTTTTGAATCGGGAAAGAAGAAAAAGGGTATGCCTTATTGGGAAGTGCCTGCCGATGTGATCGAGGATAAAAGTGTCTTGGCTGCCTGGGCTGGCAAAGCCTACCAAGCTGCGGTGCGGGCTAAAAAGAAATGAGCCATTCATTTTCTCTACTTTCCTCTTCCTTTCTCTTTTGCTCTGCGGAGCCATCCTTTGGCAATGGTGTTGAGCAAAAGGATAATAGTAGCAAAAAGTGCTACCCGTCCGATCAAATCTCCCCAGCGCACATAAAAGGTAATGGCATCATTAAATTGTATCTTCCCCCGAATGGCAGCAGCAGTGCTGTAGTCGGTAGGCTGGAGGACATCCCCCCGTTGATTGATAAAAGCTGAAATGCCTGTATTGGCTGAGCGCGCGATGCTGCGTCGAGTCTCAATAGCGCGCAATCGGGCATAGGCGAGATGCTGTTTGTGCCCTGATGTATTACTCCACCAGCCGTCATTGGTAACGATAAATAGTGCATTGGCCCCTTTGTGTACATAGCCTGTGGTATATTCTCCAAATATGGATTCGTAGCAAATTACCGGCCCTACAGCCAGCTTACCGTCGTAGAAAACGGCGCGCCCGGCCTGCCTGCCAAGCCCGGTAGAACCTTGCAAAGCATCGACAACAGGCTGAAGAAAAAATAAAAATTTTCGATACGGAAAATTTTCGGCGCCCGGCACGAGAATAGATTTCAGGTAAATGGGCACTTCTTTTTTGCCCGAACTGAGCTGGACGGCTGCATTGTAACTTTCCCAGTAGAGGGTGTCGCCATCAGGCATAATGTGTACCCGCGCTGCTTCTCCCAGTGGCTCACCGGGCTCAAATATTCGCTGGGCACCAACACCGCTTACCAAATGCAGGCGGCTGTAGCCATCTACAAATCGTTGCAAGTCTTTGATGATGCGGTCGGAGGGGAGCTTATTTTGTCGGATCCCACCAAAGGAAGTTTCCGGAAACACCAAATAGTCCGTACTGTCAGTGAGCTGGTTTTTGGACAATTGAAAGAAGTGCTTCAAAGCCAATCTGTCCGGGGTTTCAAATTTTTGGTAATGCGGTTCGTAATTTGGCTGCACTACCACCACTTCTTTGGCCGGGCCTTTTTCGGTATAAAAAAAATACAAGATCAGGGAAATTACCATCGGCAAGCCAATCAGTACGCCGGGCTTTATAAAGCGGGAAGATGCAAAAGGAGCACCAGCTTTTCGCTGCAACCAAATTTTAAAAAACAACACATTCACTAACAATGCCCACAAGCTTCCTCCAAAAACGCCTGTGATTTCATACCATTGTACCCCTGCCGGAAACGATGAAAAAGCATTGCCCAATGTGAGCCAGGGCCAGCTCAGTTCCCAACGCATATGCAGGTACTCAAAGGTAATCCAATAAGCTATAAAGGCGAGCGTGGCCAAGGCTGGCGAAAGTACCTTTTTGGATTTGTGGAAGAGAATAAACGGTATCGACATCAACAGGCTATTGGCTACGATGGCAAATACCCCCGCTACAAAAGCAGTGTTGGCCACCCAATAGGTAGCCAGGATATTCCAAAAAATAAAGCCGCAGAAGGAGTAGCTCAACAACAATCGGCCTGACCTTGGCTGATTTTGGCTACTCAGCTCTTGCTCCACCATTAGCAAAGGCACAAAACCTACAAAAGTCAGCCAACTCAGCGGCAGGGGTGGAAATGCCAAACTCAGCAGCAGGCCACTAGCTAAGGTGTAGCCGAGCCAGCGCATCCGCTGTGCATCGCGCATCAAAGAGCGGCCAAAAAGAAGCAGGAAACTTGTGAAAAGAAATAAAAATAAAACCAATGGCCGGTAGCCCCAGAGCACTTCACTTTGGTGCATTCTCCACATCCAATAGCCCATAGCTCCGGCTCCCAGCAGGCTGATAAGTAGGATCACACGACTGCTAGCTTGCTTCATAAATACGCCGTTTGGATTGGATGGATCAAGCTCACAAGTTTTCGTCTTTCAAATCCTCTTCCGGCATATCTTCACTTTCCAGCTCCAGGATTTCCTCATCAAATTGATCAAGAATATCCTCCTTATCCCACTCCTCCGGGGATGGATGCTCACCCTTCTTTCTGGAAGCGGGGCGGCTGATTACCCGGCTTATCACTTTTTGGCTATTGGAAATTTTGGATTTTACAGGGCTTTTGACCTTCTCTGATTTTCCGCCGGACACCTGCTGCTTGCCAGCCACACTTTTGGTAGCATGGGGAACCAACATCAGCCGCTGCTTAGCAATCAGCTGGCCTGTAACCGTGCAAATCCCGTAGGTTTTGTTGCGAATACGGAGCAGCGCATTTTCCAGATTGCGGATGAACTGCTGCTGCCGGCTCACCATATCAGTAAGCAACTCCACTTCGGAATGCCGGCTGCTGCCATCGGAAATATCACCGCCACCCAGGCCTATTATATTTTCCTGCATTTCCAGTATCTGGCCGTTGAGATATTGCATTTCCCGGCGCGCTTTTTCAAGCTTTTGTTCTATAAGTGCTTTAAATTCCAGGAGCTCGGCATCGCTGTAACGAAGGCTTCGTTGATCAGGCATAAAGCAGTTTGTTTAATCGTTGGAATTGACAGGCTAAAATAATGAAATTATTTAAGATTTTTAGACACATATGGATGCGAATCCCCCCATCAGCAAATCAACCAATTACCAACCCATCTCCCCATTCCTTCCCTGCACCCACAAAAGCCAGGCGGCCCTCCTTATCTTCTGCCATCAATATCATGCCCTGCGATTCGACGCCCCTCAATTTGCGCGGCGCCAGATTGGCCAGCAGCAGCACCTTGCGCCCCGGAAGTTCTTCAGATTTGAAGTGTTGAGCGATTCCTGAGACTATCGTTCGCCGCTCAAAACCCACGTCAACAGTAAGTTTCAGCAGCTTGTCGGCTTTAGGGATAGGCTCGGCGGATACAATGGTGGCGGTGCGAATATCGAGCTTGGCAAAGTCCTCGTAGCTGATCTGATCTTTGAGCGGATCGAACCTCCGGGCAGCTTCCTCCGCTACCAATTGGGCGAGTTTGGCTTTTTGGGTATTGATGATGCGCAGGCGGCTGTCATCTTTGCGATCGTGTATTTTGGCAAACAGCAGCTGCGGCTCACCGATCTGATGACCGGCTGCTAATAAGGGCTCGCCATTGGCCAAATGTTGAGTCACTTCCAACCAATCCCCCTTTTTCAACTCGGGCAAATTCAAAAGATTGCGCAATTTGGGGGCTGTAAACGGAACGAAGGGCGCACAATATACGCTCAACAATCCGGCTACCTGTAAGCAAATGCTGAGGCATTCTTTTACCAGTTGGCTATCGGGATCAGCCTTCCATATCTTCCAGGGCGATACCTCCTGCAAATACGTATTGCCCCAGCTCGATATTTCCATCAGCAGCGCTACAGCAGCTTTAAAGTTGAAGCGGTCCAGCTCTTCGGCCAACTGCTGGCTGAGTGCCCGTACCTCTGACAGCTTGTCGGCGAGGTCCAGCTCAACAGAAGGGAGGCGGCCACCATAATATTTGTTGGTCAGCACCACGACCCGATTGATAAAGTTGCCCAGATTATCAGCCAGTTCTTTGTCATAAAAGTCCACAAAGTCATCCCATTTGAAGTCGCTGTCGCGGTTTTCGGGCATGTTGCGGATCAAGGCATATCGAAGGGCATCCTCTTTATTGGGAAAATCGCGGAAGGCCTCCAGATATTCATGTTGTTCGATCCCCCAACCTTTTGATTTGGAAAACTTGCGCCCCTCGAAGTTGAGAAATTGATTGGCTGGCACGTTCACCGGCAGGGCATAGTCGCCGTGGGCTTTCAGCATGGCTGGAAATACAATGCAATGGAATACGATATTGTCTTTGCCAATAAAGTGATAGAGTTCTACATCATCCCCCTTCCAATAACTTTCCCAGTCTTTGCCACTATCAATAGCCCACTGGCGGGTGGCGGAGATGTAGCCGATCGGAGCATCGAACCACACGTACAACACCTTGCCCTGAGTACCTTCCAGCGGAACGGGGATGCCCCAGTCGAGATCGCGGGTGATGGCGCGGGGCTGCAAGCCACCATCCAGCCAGCTCAGGCATTGGCCGGTCACATGCTTCTTCCAGGCACGGGCATCGTGGTGGTGCTGTCCCTCAAGCTGGCCGTTTTGTATCCAGTTGCGGAGCCAGTCTGCATGCTTGTCCAGCTTAAAATACCAGTGTTTGGTAGTTCTTCGCACAGGCTTTTTGCCGCTCAGCTTCGAGCGAGGATTGATTAGCTCGGTGGGTGAAAGAGCCGAACCACAGTTTTCACATTGGTCTCCATAGGCTTTGTCGTGGCCACATTTGGGGCATTCACCCTCGATGTAGCGGTCGGCCAGAAACTGCTGATACTCTTCATCAAAATATTGCTCATTCTCGCGTTCCTCAAATTGCCCGCCTGCATCGTAGAGCTTTTTAAAAAACTGTTGCGCCGTTTCGTAATGCAGCGGATCGCTGGTGCGGTGGTAAATATCGAAAGAGATGCCGAGTTGTTGAAAAGTGCTCTTATTGAGCTCGTGGTATTTATCGATAATATCGCGTGGTGAAAGTCCTTCCTTCTTAGCCCGCAGGGTAATAGCTGCCCCATGTTCATCAGATCCACAGACGAAAACCACATCCCGGCCCAACAGCCGCAAATAGCGCACATAAATATCAGCCGGCAGATAGGCTCCTGCCAAATGCCCCAAATGCAAGGCGCCATTCGCATAGGGAAGTGCCGAAGTGACCAGTACTTTTTTTGGATCGCTCATTTTTGTTAGATTTTGAGACTTGCAGACCTCTTTCCATTTCTCGTCTTACCATCTGACCCCAGTCGGCGCCGAAGATACAGCTTTGTCCAGCTTAAGCTGAAATATTTACTAATTTTATAGCTGCCAAAAAGAAAGCCCTTGCAGCTACCAACAAAATATCTCGTCTGTATGTTCCTCCTGGCGATGGCGGCCAGCCTGCCCGCTCAGGTGGAGGATGTTTTGACAAACATCCTAGCTGATCAGGACAGCCTCCCGCCGCGCATCAACGAACTGTGCGAACAGGGGGAAAAGGCGCTGAAATCAAGGGATTATGAGGGGGCTGAACAATTGTTCAAGCAAGCGCTTCAGCTCCACCACAGCTACGCCCCCGCCCTGCGTGGCTGGGCAGCTTCGCTCCAGCTAAGAGGGCTGTATTTGGAAGCGGCGCAACAACTGGAGAAGATCACGGAGCAAAGTCCTTTTTTTTCAAGAGCGGTGTATTTCGACTGTGCCGCTAATTATTACAGCGCCGGGCTTTACGGCAAAGCGCTCAGTCTGTTTCAGCGCTATCAGGCACTCCAGCAACTCGATGCGATGAAATTTGGATACAATGGCAAACACGAAAAGCCGGTGGAAGCCAAATATCGCCAACGCCTGGCTCAAATGATCCACGCCTGCCGATACGCCAAAGATTCGGTAGGTTATATGAATGTGGCTGCCATCACCAATCTCGGCGATTCTATCAACACCCGGCTTGATGAATATTTTCCCTTTCTTACCAACCAACAGGATCTGCTCTTTTATACGCAAAGTGGTATCGGGAAAAAAGACGAGGATTTGTATTTCAGCAATTGGGAGCAGGGCCGTTGGCGGGGCGGACAACTCACCGGCAAACTCTTCAACACCACCTTCAATGAAGGCATGTGTACCATGACGCGCGATGCGATACGCATGTTCTTCACTGCCTGCGGCCGCCCCGATGTGAAAGGTACCTGTGATATTTATCAGGCCCTGCTTGAGCAAAACCGCATCGTAAAAACGCAACCGCTAAAAGGCGCATCCAACACTGATTTTTGGGAATCGCAGGCTTCCATCAGCTGCGATGGCAGCACGCTCTACTTTGCCAGCAATCGCGACGGCGGACTGGGAGGCACCGATATTTGGGTGAGCTATTTGCAGGAGGATGGCAGTTGGAGCGAAGCAACCAACCTGGGACCTACCATCAACACTGCGGAAGATGAGGAGGCTCCATTCATCACCAATGACAGCGAAGTGCTCTACTTTTCGTCCACCGGCCACAAGGGGCTGGGCGAGCAGGATGTTTTTATGAGCCGCCTCGATGAGACCGGCAACTGGGACAAGCCTATCAATCTGGGTGCGCCGGTCAACTCGTCCTATCGCGAGCTGGGCTTTTTCCTCTCTGCTGATGGTCGCACCGGCTATTTTTCATCCAACCGGCGGGGAGGATTTGGCGGTATGGACATTTATAAATTTGAATTGTCGAGAGAGCTGGAGAGCCATCCGATCACCTTTGTGGAGGGCTTTGTAAGGGATTCCATCAGCCGACAGCCGGTGCAAACGGTGCTACGCATCAAGGGGCAAAAGGCGGTACAAACGGATGAGAACGGCCGCTTTTTCCTTTGCCTGCGAGCAGAAGAAGACTTCAACTTCCACATTTTTGAGACGGGCTACCAATTCTATCAGCGAGCTATTCCAATACCCGTCTGGGACAATAAGCGTTTTTATCCGCTGGAAATATTGCTGCAAAAATTTGAGCCCAACCCGGTAGTACTGGCAATGAGTCCGCCCATCGGTCTGCGGCGCAATGCTGCCGTTTTCTTCGATTTCGACAAGGATCAGCTCAAAGTGGAGGCCAGGCAACAGCTGGATGCCTACATACAAAACCTGGAGCTGCACGGCTTCAAGCGCGTCACCGTCACCGGCTATTGTGACTACATCGGCACGGATGCTTACAATCTGGAACTATCAGAGCGGCGGGCCAATGCGGTAGCGATGTATTTGCAAGGCAAGGGCATCAGCATCGATAAGATCGTAATCGAGGGGCAGGGCGAGGTGAAGGATGAACGGCCCCGCTGGATCAACCGCCGGGTGAACGTGGATACGGTGGTGGAACGGTAAGGAGGTACTTAATCCCAAGCAAAATTTTGACCACCTATCAGGCAAATCCAGGCTATAGCGAAATAAACAGGTAATATTCTGGATGATTTGAACACGACCTAAGAATCTGTCTTACAACCCTACTGTAAAGGAAAAACAGACGGGAAAGATCGGATGTGATAGCAGGGAAGAAATAGTAAAGCCGTACTAAGGCTACATCTGTGTTTTTCGCCTTGCCTAAACTCAAATTTCCCTCAAAACCTACCCAACCGACTTTCAAACAATGACTAGGGGCTGGTGAGTAGCTTTTAAGCAATCCTTTAAGTTAATTTCGATGTCATTGTATTGAAAACCATTATTGAGCGGTACGATTCTTGAAAAGAGGTGCATTCCCCAAAAAGTGCTAATATAGAGTAAGGAAAAAAACACTCTATTATGCACACAACCTTTGAGGAATTACTTGCACCTCTGAAAAAATATCTTGAGGAGCAAGGTACACAAATTGACAAACAAACCGGTTCGAGAAAATTATTCTTTGCCGATTTCACACTCAAATTAATTTATGCTTTTGTGATGGGCATACCGACTTTACGACAACTCATCACCGATTTGCAAACAAGTCAGGTTAGTGAATCATTAGGATTAAAACACACGCCGTTTTCAACGATGAAAGACGGATTCACCCGATTTGACTCGGAGTTCTTTGAAAAATTGTATCAACATGTTTTGCGCAATTGCGACTGGCTACGGATAGAAGCATTTGACGAATTGGGCATCTTCCAACTGGTGGATGGCAGTATTTTCCCTACCCTCCGTTCAATGGATTGGGCTGCTTATCGAAAGACGAAAAAAGCGATTCGCTTACATTTGTCATTTGAACTCAACCGGATGTTGCCTGTGGAGTTTATCGGTTTAAAAGCGAATTCTTCTGAAAGAAAATTCCTTTTAAGTATCCTTCAAACAGGGGTAACTTATATTGCGGACAGAGGATATTTCAGTTTTGCTGTAGCTGCAAAAATTGAAGCAGCCAAAGCCTTTTTTATCCTCCGTATCAAAAACAATATCAAAGTGGCTCAATACACCAAACTTCAATTAAGCTGTGCAACAGGACAAACTATTCCACGTTGCTTCAAAAAGCTTACGGATCGTTTAGTCCGTTTTGAATCTGATGATTTGGAAAAAGTCTATCGGCTTATTCAATTTGAAGTGTTGCACTCTCAGTTTTCCATCTGCACCAACAGATTGGATTTAACCACTGTCCAGATCATTATCCTCTATGCTTTTCGATGGCAAATTGAACTGTTGTTCAAATTCATCAAACGCAGTTTAAAGGGCATTCATCTATTCAATAATACTCCAAATGGAGTCAATATCCAGTTCTACATCCTGATGATTACAACCATTTTGCAAATGCGATTAAAGCAAGTTGCTACTATTATTTCAACTCATAGTCAGGCGGCAAAAACTCATTTGGCTATCCAAAATGTTAACGATATTGAACAAATACCTACACATTTTGGACATTCTCCTGACTTATGGATCGAAGCCTTAACATCTTCTCTCCAATCTTTTTGGAAAATTGGATGTCATTGGATTCGACGTTTACAGAACTTTATCTGTAAACCTTTTGATTCTAACGTAATTTGTAAACTTGCGGCTTACTACAAATAGCGTACCGCTCAATAATGATTGAAAACCAGTATATTGAGTATATTAGACTAGTTGATGTGAAAAATACGAGCATGTTAGGATTTTGGTCTTTGAGCCGAAAACAGTCAATTTTTTGCTTAGATGAACAAGCGAAAACTGGTGAAGCGCCAAGCGGGCGGGATGCCTGGGATGGTAACCGAGCTACGAAGCCCGGTTGTGTAATACCATGTAAGCGGAAAAGTGACGGCCGCCTGCCAAAGGGGCAGGTATGCAGGTCTGATTTTATAATATTCCACAAATATATAATCCTGAGCATACTTTTTTTTGGAGCGTGTGTGAGCCCCCGAAAGTACGAGCAGGAGCTAAAATTGAAGCAGGAGTGGCAAGATCGAGCAATTGCCCTGGCAAATGATTTGCGCAAAGCCGAACAGCATATCGGATCCATGTTGGGCGTAATCGCTACTCAAAATGAGCGAATCAATTTATTGCGCGTGGATAGCACCTTGGCCAAAAGTATGAATATGGATCATGAATCAGCGAAGCTTCCCAGCCAGCCTGAACCAATAATCTTAAAAGACCCTCATGCTGAAAAATTGATAAGAGCTATTATCATTCGAGATAGCCTCTTAAAAGATTTGAAAAAGAAGTTTGACAAAGTCTTGCGCCGCTATTCCGAGTCCGAACTTACCAGCGAGATCATCAATGGAAGGTTAAAACTGACATTTTCCGATGAGTTGCTTTATAAAACCGGAAGCATTCGTTTAAATGAAAAGGGCGTACAGGCTCTTGCTATATTCGCTTCCGTTGCAAAGGCTGAGCCCGATATAGTGATGGTGATTGAAGGCCATACGGATAATGTGCCGATCAGAAGGAATAACATTCGGGACAATTGGGATCTGAGTGTGCTGCGTGCCAGTAGTATAGCCAGGGTATTGCGGCGTGATTTCAAGATCAATCCCCGTCAATTAGTTGCCTGTGGTAGGGGGGAATATCTGCCTCGAGCCAGCAACAATACAGAAGCCGGACAAGCAAAAAACCGGCGGACTGAGATTATCATTCTTCCCTGCTCAGCCACATTGAATATTTTGGGTTCCAATCATTTTGATGTCTATTAAAGTCCAAACCAAAAAGGGGTGAATTTTTTCATACGTAAGTCATTGTTTGTCAATGTCTTAATAATCTGAATAAAATATATATAATTCACCTCTTGATAAGAGGCTGAAAATTGAATACATTTGTAAGACCTGGTATTTCCATATTTCCCTTCCATCAATAACACACATTTCATTACACCTACCGATTTCAGATCATGAAGCTGTTGAACTCAAATAGTTTAACGGGCTTTCAGCTCCCCTGATTCATTGCAAACACCAAAGTTTTGATCCTATGAACAGACAATACCTGCTAGGGTGCTTGGTATGGGGTATGCTATGTTGCCAACAAATTTTTGCTCAAAATTATACACTCGAACAACTTAGCCCACAAATCAACACCAGTGAATATGACGAAATCGCTCCATCGGTAAGCCCGGATGGGCAAATGTTATTTTTTACTAGGGTTGGCTATTCGGTTTTTGAAAAGACGCTTTTCGAAAATGGCAATAATATAGCTGCGACACTCGATGAGCCGGCCTACCTGAATCGCTTGAAAGGGATATACGGCATCATTGCCAAAGAGTCGGTTGCGGATCCGGTGCAGTCTGGCTTCAACCAGGATGTGTGGATAGCCCGCAGCGTGGATGGTACCTTTGATCGGCTTTCGCATCCTTCCTTTCCTTTGAATAATGCCCTGCCTAATAGTATTAGTTCATTGAGCCACCTACCCAATGAAGTGATCGTGATCAATCAATTTGTGCAGGATGGAGGGATGCAGAAAGGTTTTTCAAGAACTCAACAGCTCGACGACGGCAGCTGGACTTTCCCTCAACCCATCAATATCAACAATTATCACAATTCTGGTCCGGATGTAAATATGACACTCAGCAGTGATGGGATGGTGATGATACTGGCTCTTGAACGGAGTGATTCTTATGGCCGCAGCGATTTGTACGTTTGCACTCGTACGGGAGACAACAGCTGGTCGGAGCCTAAAAATCTTGGACCCTATGTAAATACTGTATATAGAGAAACCACTCCATATCTTTCAGCTGATGGCAAAACATTATATTATGCTTCTGATCGGGGAAACAATAGCCGGGGAGGTAGCGATATTTTTGTACAAACCCGCCAAGATGAAAGCTGGGAGGTTTGGACGGCTCCTAAACGCTTTCGTTTCCCAATCAATTCCAAGTCCAATGATAGTCACCCCTGCTTTAATGAAGCTACGGGACATTTGTACTTCACCTCCGATCGGATGGGATCGAGTGATATATATCGCATTCAGATTGAAGAGCCCAAGCCAAGGGGCGAGCAGGTGCATGGAATTGTAATTAATGAAATGACAGGGAAGCAGGAGGCTGCCGCCGTAATAACCGCACCATCTGAGAGGCGCTACGAAAAAAGCATCCATTACACGGATGATGGAGCTTTTAAAATCACCTTGCCCTTTGGCGAATCGTACGAAATGATTGCTAAAAAAGAAGGCTTTGTTGGTCAGTCGGTTCAGCTTAGTCTTAGTAAACATGGAAAAGGGGCCCAGTTGGTACGATTGTATATTCGCCCTGAAAAAAGCACCTTGACTGCTTCCGTTGACAAAAAGGTGCGGGGGGCAAAAGAAATTGTGAAGAAGCCACCCCTTGTGAAAGTGGTGAAATTGGAAGAGGTTGAGGACGAGAGCACCGTAAATGTGGGAATGAGGATAGATTTGGAAAAAATATACTTTGAACAATCCAAGGCCCATGTGCTAAAAAAATCGCTTCAGGAACTCAATAAGCTTGGTGATTTTTTGGATCAGCAGCAGCATGTCACTATCCTGATTGCAGGCCATACGGACAATCAGGGCGAAAAGGCCTCTTTGCTACAACTGTCGCGTGAGCGGGCTGAAGCCATCAAAAATTACCTCGTAATCAAGCGACACATCGACCCCTTGCGTATAAAAACGGTGGGTTATGGAGCGCAGTTTCCGGTCAATGACAATTCGAATGAACGCTTACGCAGGCAAAACAGAAGAGTGGAGATTGAGATTATTGACGTGGAGGAATCCCGGCTAGATAGTCGCGCGCGCTTCGAGGGTGGCTAAAGAGCCATTAATCAAATAAACTTTAACAAAAATCCAGATTGGAATAAGATATATAATTTTAATTTTGTATTTTTATTAACTGACCCAGCAAAGCTTAGTTAAAACACCCCCCATGAATAGTAAGGTCTCCATATTGTTTTGCTTTGCAATAGTATCCCTACTCAACTCGAATACGCTTTTTGGGCAATTGTATTATGATGCTTCACAGGGACTGCCTGACATGGGTGCCAGTGGCCAAAGCGTAGATGTTCAATCTGCCGACCTGGATAATGATGGCGATTTTGACATTGTGTTGGCCAACGAATATCAGGTCAATGCAATCCTGTACAATGAGGGGAGTGCCCAATTTTTGCTGGCTCCACCCAATACCTTACCTTCCAGTGTACATGACAGCGAGGACATTGCTATCGCAGATTTCAATGCAGATGGCTTCCTGGACATAGTGTTTGTTAGTGAAGATACGTATGAGCATGAATATTATATAAACAACGGATTGGGGCAGTATAGCATGTTACAATTTCTTCCCTTTACAGAATGTGCCGCAGCGGCAGCGTACGATTTCAATAATGATGGCTTTACCGACCTGTTTATCGGCAATTTGGGGCAAAACATGATCCTGATAAATGATCAAACCGGTCATTTGGTGAATGAAACAGCTGACCGTCTGCCTGCCGTTTTTGACCAAACGCATGACGCACAATATGCCGACATCGACGGCGACGGCGACGGTGATCTGCTTCTTGGCAATGAGCACAACAATCAGATCTGGATAAATGATGGCTTCGGCTATTTTGAAGACCAATCGGCGGCACGTCTGCCTTCGGTAGCAGTGCCTTTTGATTCGCGCAAGCTAGTGGTGGAGGATGTGGATGGCGATGGCGATTTAGATATATTTTTGGCCACCGTCATGTTTACTATGTGGGATGACGCACAAAACCGACTCTTTCTAAATGATGGAGCCGGGTACTTTACAGATGTCACAGCCACCCATCTGCCTCTTATCAAAGATCAAAGTCTGGACGCTGTTTTTTTAGACGTCGATGTAGATGGAGATCAGGATTTGGTCATTGGTGGGGTATTGGACAATCCTTTAAAATGTTATGTCAACAATGGTGTTGGCCAATTTGAAACAGCTACAGAACCGGTATTCGGCGATTATATGGACTATGTCGATACTCTTGATATTTTTTCCCTTATCAACAAGGATTTTAATGCCGATGGCTACGACGACATTTACATTGCCAACCGGGCCGGCAAGGATGTTTTGCTACTCCGCGATACCTTTGCTGTGATGCCTGAGGATCCGCTGGCTGTTGAAGACTTTACAAAAACGACTCCCTCCGTATTTCCCAATCCTGCCCAACAGCAGGTGACTGTGCATGGCCTGGCAGAACTTCCTGTACTTGTCCATTTTGTGGATCAGCAGGGCAAGGTCGTGGCGCAGCTGATACCCAGGTCAATCTCCGAATTGGCTGTTCAGATAAGCTGGCAGGGGCAGCAGCTTCCTGCAGGAATGTATTATGTACAGTTGTTTTCCCCTACTAGTGTCCAGTTAACCAGGTTGTTTATTCATTGAGCGCAATAGGTGCTGCCAGGCAAGCCTCCGGAATGGCAAAAGCATCGACTAGTGCCAAAGCCTCTTTGCTTGCATCAAGGCAAAGCCTATCTATCAGCCTTCTGATCGCTTTGGTCTTTCCTCCACTCATATATTCCTGCTCCAGATACCATCCCTTATGATACTCCAAAGTACTCAACGCAAATAAATTACACAGCAATTGTAGGGCAATTTGCAGTTCTGCCTGCTTACAATTGGCAACTACTAGCTGGAAACGTTCAAGCACTATTCGCTCTGCATAGGCATTCGCCAGCACTAATAATTGATTTTGACATCGCAAGAAAGCATCATATGGGTCGATTCGCTTTTTAAGCAAATTCCTCATTCGCTGGCTTACCACCACCAGATTTCTATGATCTCTGTATTGGAAAGCATTGAGATGAAATTCGGCATCCAGCAAATGCTCGGTATCTGTTTTTCGAATAATTATCGGATTCAGCTCTGTGACGTTTGTGCTGATCTGGTCGATTACAAACCGGATCACTGCCCGAAATCCTTCGTCATGAAACTCTTTTCGCATTTCGGACAGCAGGCCCTTCGCTACCAATTGCATAAGCACCGTGTTGTCACCTTCAAAGGTGGTAAAAATGTCGGTATCGGCTTTAAGGTCGGCAAAACGATTCTCAGCCAAATAGCCTTTGCCACCACAAGCTTCCCGGCATTCCTGAAGGGATTGGGTGGTAAACCAACTACTGTAAGATTTGAGAGCTGCTGCCAGGGTTTCAACTTCCCGAATATCCTCTTCCGTTCGTTTCACATAGCGTTCAGTAAGCCAGGAGAGTGCAAAATGGAGCGCATAGGTTTTAGCCAGCAAAGGCATTAGTCGTCGTTGGTGGCTTGGATAATCGAGCAGCAATGTCTCAGCCTCTCCTTCATTGGGAGCAAATTGGCGTCGCCGAAGTGCATATTTTATGGCTATGCTCAACCCAACTTTCGTTGCACTCAACCCTGCTTTGGGTACACATACTCTACCGCCAACCAGGGTCCCCAGCATGCTGAAGAAACGCTTTGCCTGGCTCAAGATCGGGCTGGTGTACTGACCGTTTTTGTCAATGCTACCAAATCGATCCAATAAATTATGGCGAGGCACACGCACCTGATCGAACCAAATCCGACCATTGTCTATACCGTTGAGCCCCAATTTGTAACCGTTGTCAACTACCCTAATGCCCGGCAGGAGTTGGTGCTGGGCATCCCGCAATGGCACCAACACGGCATGTACACCCTGGTTTTCGTTGTTCACAATCAATTGAGCAAACACGGTAGCGATCTTACTATGCAGGGCATTGCCGATGTATTCTTTTCCGGCAGATTCGGTGGAGGTATGGATCAGTATTTCATCGCTTTGTGGGTCATAGGTGGCGGTAGTTTCAAGGCCGCGCACATTGGAGCCATGTCCGGTTTCAGTCATGGCAAAGCAGCCTGGCAAATTCAATGTGCCAATATCTTTTAGGTATTGATCGTGGTGTTTGTCCGTGCCTAACCACAACACCGAGCCACCAAAGAGGCCAAACTGGACGCCAAATTTGATCGTCAGGCTCAGATCGTGATAGCCCAATAATTCAAAAACGGTACAATAGGCTCCCATATCATCCTGCCCTCCATACTTCTTTGGGTAAGAAAGAGCTCCCAAGCCCTGTACGGCCAATAGCTGGCACCATTCAAGTATTTGAGTTCTGTATTCATCTTTATCGCGGAGTGTCTGAAGGCGAAAGGCAGGATCACTTAATAGTACTCTCATTTTGACACATAAATCATGGAATCTACCATCCAGCAGGTGTGTCATGGCGTTTACATCAAAAGAAGGACCTGTTTGATGAGTATGCTTGAGCTGCTGGCCAGGCAGTAGAACATTTCTAAAGCTTATCAAATTGGGTACTGCCAGGGCTTGCTCAAGTTGTTCCAGCGCCTCTCTGGTTTGTGGGTGCTGCCAAAGTTGACGATCCTGCTGGCTGATCTCACTTTTCCGGGCCATTTCAATGCCCAGTTGTGCCAGACTGATCCGGGTATCTTCCGGCATACCGGCAGCCGCATTCTTTAGCAGTTGTACCCATTGCTTAAATAGCTTGTCGGATGGTGGCTGGGCCGGATTACTCCATGACAGGAGTAGGGTCTTATCAGAATCGCTGAGGAAAGGCAGCTGGTCAATTTTGGATTGGATGAGCTTTCTCTCACTAGGGCTCAGAAGGCTGTCAGCCCATCCTACATAGTAGAGTGGTATCATACTCATGACACCAGGGGAATAGGGGGCTTTGGTGGGAGTGGTAGGAATAGACATAGGAGTGATGATATATTTGTCCTAATTGCTAAAGTACTAATAAGAAAGGACACTAAACAACCTGGTCTTTGGCACATGCAAAGCAAGATGGGAACGGAAGGAAAAAAAGAGCTATACTTTTTCATTATCAAATGATGTGGATGAAAAAGTATAGTCTGCCTAATTGTGAAATAGGAAACTGCGCCTTCCTTAGTTTTGATAGAATAAGGGTTGGGTTGGGCGCACTTGATAAGTGTTCATACTGCGAGGGATTACAATTGGGTGATCCTTTGCAGAGGGGAATATGGAACAAAGGGCAGCAAATAAAATGCCAAAGCAGCTGATTATCAGCTGTTTAGGCTTTTCAAAATATTGTAATGCATATTGTAATGCATATTGTAATGCAATAGGTGGAGCGAATAAAAAAGGTCTCCGAGAAGGAGACCTACCAGCATTTAGAGTGTTTTGCTTGCTCAAGGGGGTAATCAGTGTTTTTGTTTTTGTTAGGGGGTCGATTTTACCAAAAAGGTAAATTTCATCTTAGTGTTAAGGGCAATAATTCGTGTGGTTCTTTAGCTTGCAAGGGAATCGGGTCGGTTCCTTTTTGCGCTGCTACTTTTTCGTCGTTCTTTTGGTCAGTAGGAGTGATTATTTGCTGCTCGAATTGAAAATCGTTTTGCAAAGTCTCACCGGGTGTTGGATAAAAAAAGAGTACTGTGAGTAATCCCAAAAAAACCAAAGTCAAGATGTATTTTGCCATGATTTTGATGTTTCAATTTTCATAAATGTAAGTTGTGTGCTGGGATTATTAATTGTTGTCAATTAGTTGCTTCGCTTAAATATTAGAAAGTTTTAGGTATTATTTTTCTTTTATGAATGTAGTCATTTGGTTTTCAGTGCTATACAAATAATTACATTTTAAAACTTTATAATATAAGCTAGTAAAAACTATGCCAAAAAATAAGGCCATCGCAGGATGGCCTTACAAACAGACTATATGAGAACCGCTATGAAAGGAAGAACCAAAGGCTGGTCTGGATTTCCGGCTTTTTCAAAAAAGCTGGAACCCTCCTCCAGGCCAGGTGGCGGCAGTTGTCGCCGAGAAGAAGGAAAATCATAGCAGTAGGTGTATCAATTGATTGAGCATACAGCAGCAAATTCAAAACAGCAGACCACCAAATCATCAAAGTGCGGTATGCCTTGCCTATGGAGAGGCGATCGGCCCTGAGTAAGCTGGGCTTTCATCGACTGTTCGGCGGGGCCCGGCACTGGATCGCTCCGACTCCTTAAAAGCTTGGAGCTTATCGGATTTACAGTTGTAAATTGCTGACAATCAATGGTTTGGAAGTGTTCAATGTGATTGTTTTCCAGCTGATTGATAGGAATGGACTGACAAAGCAGAGCTATCAAAAGTGCCAGAAAAGTGGTAGTGAGTGTATATTTGAGCATAGTGTTAGGAGGTATAGTGTGTAAACAAAAGGTTTAAATATTAGACTTTATTGATCGAGTCGATAGAGTTGATATTTTTCAATCGTATTGATAAGTTTGATATCGTACCGCTTATCGGTAGCATAGCCGGCTGCTTTCAAGCCTTTTGCCCATTTTTTATAATCCTTGCCATATTGCGCAAGATGTTTATAGCGCCCTTGGCTGAGCAAGCGACTGTGTGAGCGCCAACTCTCTTTGGGATCAGTATATTTTCGGAAAAAATCCTTGTGGTGGTCATCAAAAAAATTGGAACAGTGGCCTTTTTTGCACTTTTGGCTGAAGCACTTCATGCCGAAGTGGTTGTTGTTTAGCTTTGCTAATTTGCTGTTGCCCGCTCGGCTCTCAATCAAAGCTTGCGCCATCTTAATGCTGGCCGGCACACCGCTCAGGCTCATTTCATGCCTGGCCAGGTCCGCATATTTTTTGATGAAGGCAGCCGTTTCCTTGTCTGCCAGCATAGCAGGAGATACGGGAGCGTAAGGATTGAGCGATTGGTGTACCAACTGACTGCTTTGCTCATCTTCACCGGCCAGCAAGGCTCCAGCAGGTGCTTTAAGTGCAATATTGAACTGCATATCCTTTTTTAGCAAAATAAATAAAGCCAGAGCCAGCAGCGCAATCTGGAGCCAGGGTATCTTGAATCGGCTCAAATTGCCAAAGTCGTAACTTTTGCCAAAAGCATACAGTTGCAATAGCCAGTGCCTGATCCAAAGCAGGAAGTACTGAAAAATTTCTTCCAGTGAAGGGATCGCCGACTTCACAGGAACCAGTTGAGTGCCTGTTGCCTGCTTTTGCTGTATTTCCATGGATGTGGTCTGATTGCGTGTGTCCACAATCTCCAATTGGATGTGCTGGTACTTAGATTGTCCCATCTTGCTTTACCTTTTGTGGCCGGGTTTGAACCGGCATTTTAAGAATACATGTTTTGATAATTGCTTACAGTGCAAATATAAAACAAAAAGTTTATTAAAAACAAATATTTCAAACATTTTATTTATAATTAATGATGTGTAATGTATATCTCACTGATTTTCAATATGAAATGTTTGATTTTGGGGCCGAGTACTAAGAACTGATTTAAACTATTGTATTGTTGTTGAGGCTTGGCCATTGTAGGTTCTGGCGATTTCTCTTTTTGAGTGCGTACCTGTATGGTACGGACGATAAAAGGAAAGAAGTCAGGTTCTATAAGGGCTGGAGCCGCAAACCATTAGAAAAGTTTAAATCAGTTCTAAATGTAAGACCGAAGGTGAATCCTGCCTCTGATCATTCGCTGTGCTACTTGTGGCCAGACTGGCAGAGCATCCAAAAACCTGCAAATCCTGAGCGCCTGCCCTGAGATTGGATATTTGGAACGCCCATCTGCCTGTCTAGCACCAGATAGAGCCACCGGACAGAACATATAACTGGAGGATTTCGGATTCCAGATGTTTTGAATTATTTTGCAACATCAATCACCAAAACGACTTAAATGAACTTACTACAAGGCAAAACGGCTCTGATCACAGGCGGCTCACGGGGCATCGGAGAGGCGATCGTCCGCAAGTTTGCGGCTCAGGGAGCTGCGGTAGCTTTCACCTATTTCTCCTCTCAGGAGCGGGCGGAGAAAATCGTGGGCGAATTAGAATCAGAAGGAGGGCGGGTGAAAGCTTACCGATCGGATGCAGGTGATTATGCACAAGCCGAAGCATTGGTGAAAGAGGTTCTGACGGACTTTGAAAATATCGATATTCTGATTAACAATGCCGGTATTACGCGTGATAATCTGATGCTGCGCATGAGTGAAGAGCAGTGGGACGAGGTGATCCATACCAATTTGAAATCCGTGTTTAATCTTACCAAACATATCCTCCGGCCCATGCTGAAAATGCGCGCAGGTTCTATCATCAACATCAGTTCGGTGGTGGGTGTCTTTGGCAATGCAGGGCAAGCCAATTATGCAGCCAGCAAGGCGGGTATCTTTGGGTTCACCAAATCGATTGCCAAAGAAGTGGGTTCGCGCAATATTCGCTGCAATGCCCTGGCACCCGGCTTTATTGCTACTGAAATGACAGACGAGCTGGACGAAAAAACGCGGGAGGCCTTCCTGGCCAGTATCCCGATGAAGCGCTGGGGGCAGGCTGAAGAGGTGGCTGATGCCTGTGTGTTTTTAGGCTCTGACTCATCCGCCTACATCTCCGGGCAAACGCTGAGTGTGTGTGGTGCATTGAACTGCTGAGGCCACATTGGGGCTATTTTTTGCAGCTACTCTTGATATGAATGGAAAATGTTATTTGAACTAAAAGGAGGTTTTATCGCGTTGTAAAATGAGTATGTTTTTTATCCAAAACTTGTAAAAACCAACGCCTTGTGAAGTCTGCCAATTTAAAATGGCTGGTCGTATTGTTCTTCTTTTGCATCACAGGAGGAGGGCTTTTTGCACAGGTGGCAGTGGGTATTCGCTCAGGCATGCAGGTTTCTTACAACAATTTGCTTTTTGAAAAGGGAGTGCTAAGTATTGAGGCCCGCGATAATATTACCGGCCTCGTGCTCGCCATTCCGATTGAATTCCCCTCCGACAAAATGCTTGCCTTTCAAAGCGGAATAGTTTACCACAATAAGGGCACGCGAATCCGCTATCAGCAGCAGGGCCAAACGCAGCTTTTCATTACCAAATACCTTATTGATTATCTTTCGGTACCTGTATTGGGGAAGTTGTCCCTTTCCCTGGGCAGGCTGAATCTCTTTCTTCTCGGTGGCGGCACCCTCAACTATGCAGTGGATATGGAAAGCCTCAAACTCAGCTACGATCACTTTGGTCCACCACGCTACGAAACCCTAAAGATGGATTTCCAGAACGCACAAGTCAGTCGTTTTGATCTTGGCCTTTTGCTGGGTGGAGGGATAGAAGCCCATATTGCAGATGGCAAAAAGCTGTTCATTGATGCTCGCTTTGAGTTTGGTATGCTGGATATCGACAAGCGCCCTGAAAATACGGTGTACAATGGTGGCCGTTCTTTTACAATGGGCATTTTACTGCCGCTGAAAGCATTGGAATAATATCCAGAGCTATCCAAAAAAAAATGTCAAATTTTTATAATTTGACAGCCTTATAGAAAACATCCAATCGATGAAACTTTGGAAAACACTGGTATTTGGCCTGGTAATGATTGTGTACTTATGGTTTCCCTACCAAATGATTACCGGCTACGAAGGTGTGCTAAAAGAAGGCACTGCCTACCGCTTTCGCTGCGAACCGATCGATCCCTACGATGCTTTTCGGGGGCGTTATCTCGTGCTCAATTATCCCGACTTGTCTTTCAAAAGTGATGAGTTAGATCAATTTCGAAAAGCCAGACAGAAAATTTTTGCCGTTATAAATACCGATGGCGATGGTTTTGCTCAAATAGCAGCTTTGAGTAAAACCCCCCCAGACCAACCCAATTACATTCAGTCGTACGTCAGCTATTTCACTACAAATAAGGTGGTGGTTGCCATGCCTGAGAATATGCTCCGCTACTACCTCAACGAAAAGTTGGCTCCACAAGCCGAGCAGGCTTACGGCGAGCTGTCGAGTCGCCAAAGGCGAGGCAGCAAAGCCGAGCAGGTATATGTGGATGCGCGGGTGCTGGAGGGGCGGATTGCCATTGAGGAAGTGTATTTTAAAGGCTTGTCGGTAGGCGAATACCTTCAACAGTAGGGACAAAGGCGGGATTAGCAACCAATTTAGCCATGTAAACGCAAATAGCTACACACCAAATGAAGCTCCCCTTCTCACGGCCATTTAAACAGTACCCATCAACCATTTGTGCAGGAATGGAAAAGGTATGCAGCACTTTTCGTGTATATCGGAAGGTAGAGCTATTGCTGCTGTTGCTGGGCCTGTTTTTTTGCCTGATGAGCAGCTGCGGCTGTGGAACAGCTTCATGTTTGGCACCGGAACCGGGCTGGCACTGCAAAGCGGTATCATGCTGGCCATGGATTTGTTTGCCGAGTGGCGGGCAGGTTTGTACTTACACAAGCTGCAACAAGCGGGTAGCGCGGGTCTATGATGGTTTTGAATTAAAAAATGACCGCAACAGGCATCATATAATCATATATTTAGCAGAGACTGTCTTATATTGGCAAAAGAATTCACCTTACCGAGTATGCTAAAATATAAATACACTACTGATGATTAGCTATGAAACCATCCGACATCTTGGCTACATGGTGTTTGTTGTCCTTTGTATGTGTTTTATCTCTTGCCAGAACGCCAACGAGCAAACGCAAGTTTCTTCTTCTGCCGATAAGATGCTTTTGCACTCAGGCACCGCTGAGATGATTGACAGCCTAAGGGCGGTTTATAATAGGACACAGTTTTTCAACAACCCCTATTCAACTGCTGAGAATGTAGCAGTACTGGAGCAGATGATAGAAAAAGCCAAAGCCTCAGGCAGATCACTCGAGACTCAGTTTTATATACAATATGCGTTCAAATTACTGGAAGCAGGGCGCACCGAGGAAGCTATTGCTATTTTTCAAAAAATCAAGAAAGACTTTGATCGGTTCAAAACCCTTACAGGTGACTCCAAAACTATGTACGAGACCCTGGCTATTGCCTACATGCGGCTGGGCGAGCAGCAAAATTGTATTCTCAATCATTCTGACGAGTCTTGTATTTTTCCAATACAGGGAAAGGGAATCCATACTAAAAAGGAGGGATCACAAAAAGCCATTGAATACTACAAAGCAATACTGACCAAATACCCCAAAGATCTTCAAAGCCGCTGGTTGCTCAATTTGGCCTACATGACTATTGGAGAATATCCTCAATCGGTACCCCGGCAATGGCTGATCCCGGCCTCCAGCTATGCTTCGGAATACCCTTTACCAAAGTTCGACAATATTGCCTCTGGTCTAAAGCTAGACATCAATAACCTGGCGGGCGGTGTCATTGCCGATGATATGAACAATGATGGGTTGATCGATATCGTCGCTTCTTCCTGGGGACTCAAAGACCAGCTTCGCTTTTTCCAAAATACAGGAGAAGGTACTTTTGAAGAGATGACACAATCGGCCGGGTTAATGGGTCTTACCGGTGGCCTTAACCTCAAACCAGCTGATTTTAATAATGATGGCAAGCTCGATTTTATCGTCCTCAGAGGAGCATGGAATCCTCTTAATATATTCGGCACACAACCCAACTCACTGATTCGCAACAATGGCGATGGTACTTTTAGCGATGTCACTATAGCGGCAGGGCTGTATGCTATCCATCCTACACAAGCTGCCTGCTGGCTGGACTTTGACCGGGACGGCTGGATAGATATCTTTATTGCCAACGAAACCCATCTCGACAGAGAGCTACATCCTTGCGAGTTTTATAAAAATAATGGCGATGGCACTTTTTCAGAAATTTCAGCCCAGTTGGGTCTCAACATCACCGGCCTGTTTAAAGGTGTTGCCGCCGCAGATGTCAACAATGATGGCTGGCCAGACATCTACCTGCCCAGTATGAATGGCCCCAACAAGCTGTTTGTCAATCAGCCCGGGCAAGCACCTAATGAGCGGGGCTTCAAGGAATCGAGCGCTGCGGCCAGGGTTCAATTGCCCAATGCCAGCTTTCCAGCTTGGGTCTTTGACTTCAATAATGATGGTTGGGAGGACATTTTTGTTGCTCCTTTTGATGAGATCGGATTCAAGCGCCAAGCCTGGGATGTAAGTGCCGATATGCTTAGTTTGCCACGTGGGGAAGCTGAGTCGCCAGCATTGTACCAAAACAATGGAGATGGCACTTTTACAAATGTAGCAAAACAACAAAATCTGGAAAGAGCTCTACATACTATGGGCTGCAATTTTGGCGATATTGATAATGACGGATTTCTCGATTTTTATTTAGGCACCGGTGCTCCTGATTTCCGGTCGATTGTGCCCAATCGAATGTTTAGAAACAACGCGGGAAAAAACTTCCAGGATGTCACTACTGTCGGGCGCTTTGGCCATATTCAAAAGGGACATGCTATCGGTTTTGCTGACTTTGACAACGACGGCGATCAGGATATTTACGCCGTGATGGGAGGTTCCTTTTCAGGTGATATTTTCCAAAATGCTTTTTTCCTCAACCCCGGAAATGACAACAAATGGGTAAATATTATACTAAAAGGTACTACCTCTAACGCTGCAGCTATAGGAGCACGTATTCGCCTGAATGTTCGAATGGCTAATGATAAAGCAAGACAAATACACAATACGGTCAATTCGGGTGCCAGCTTCGGTGGCAACAGCCTGCAACAGGAGATTGGCCTGGGCGATGCAAAAGCTATCGAAAGCCTGGCAATCAACTGGCCCAATCGGAACAATCAGTATGTCTCTTACGGAAGCATTCCTTTAAATGCTACCGCAATCATCACAGAAGGAAACCCTGAGCCGCTTATTAAGCACCGAACTCTCATTAAATGGAAGCTATCACACACCAATCACCATCACCATTAATCATCACTTGATCACAAACAGCGTTGCCAGACTTATTCAAGCAAACTAAGGCTGTCTTTACCCCCCTTCCACATCTACTATAGTTATATCCGTTATCCCCCCCTGATCTGATAACTTTGCTTTGCTTTCAAGATTTTGATTCCCTTTACTTGATCCTTTCATCATATTAGTTATTTTGGGAATATTAATATCAAACCTGACCAAATCATTACCTGACCAAACTGGCTGGCACGTGGTAAACCGCCTTGCTTAATTGCAAGGGATCAACAAAAACAAAGGAGGAATATATTGTGGGGGAGTGTATAGCTAATGGCAGGACGGACAACCGTCCTCCTCACACCTTCACAAATCCCCCAGCTGCGGCCTCAAAATAATCTCCTCCACTACCGTAGAATTGCTCATCTGCCAGGCATTCCAGACCGCAGAGGCAATATCTTTGGCAGGCATCAGGCGCTCTTCCGGCAGATCGGCTCCATCCCAGGAGGCCGACCAGGTGGCTCCTGGTAGCAGGGCTGTTACACGGATGCCTTTGTCTTTCAGCTCTTCGCGCAGCACTTTTGAAAAGCCGAGCAGCGCAAATTTGGAGATGCTGTAGGAGCCGCCATTCGGATAAGCCATAAAGCTGGCGATAGAGCAGAGGTTGAATATGTGGCCCTGCTGGTTGGCGAGCATATTGGGTAGCAAGGCCCGGGTGAGATAGTAGGCACTGTAAAGATTGGTTTCGATCTGCTGCTCGAGCTGGCCATCGGGCTCCTGGTGGATGGCACCCGACAGGAACACACCGGCATTGTTGACTAGTATGTCAATTTTGGACCAGTGATTGACAATGAAGCGGCCAAAACCCAGTACTTCCTCTTTTTTACTGACATCCGTTTGGCGGATCAATACTTCACAGCCCGGATGCTGCTGAGTTAGTTGATTTTGGAAGGCTTCCAGTTCAGCCAAATTGCGGGAGCAAATGGCCAGATTAGTTCCTTCGGAAGCAAATTTTTCCGCTATAGCGCGGCCGATTCCTTTGGTGGCACCAGTGATAACTACATTCATAAAGCAAAAGTTTAAAAGGAAAGAAGTCAGCGTGTATAAGGGCTGGAGCAGCAAACCATTAGAAAAGTTTACATCAGTTCTCAGCTCAATTTTGCATAAAAGGGAAACAACTCATATATACGCATGGTGAATTTATTGATAATTTTAAAAATTAAATAAATTCATCATCGGTATATACCGCCAAATTTAAATATTTTTGGCACTCAAAATGAAAATTAACCACTCTGCCTGCATTCTCCGTATCATAATGGTGCTTCAGAGCCGATGATTAGCCATGAATTTTAATTTTCTATACCATTTTGGTCGCTACCTTATCATGATGCGTACAGCTCTGTCGCGCCCGGAAAGGTTTAGCATGTATTGGAAGGAAACGATGCGCCAAATGAATGATATTGGTATCGGATCGCTCATCATTGTCGGGCTGATAGCAGTATTTATAGGTGCGGTCACGGCGGTGCAATTTGCCTATCAGTTGCAGGACAGCTTCGTGCCGCGCTACTACATTGGCTACATCGTGCGGGACAGCACCATCATCGAATTGGCGCCTACTATTACCTGCCTGGTGTTGGCGGGTAAGGTGGGGTCCAACATAGCAGCCGAAATCGGGGGTATGCGTCAAAAGGAGCATATCGATGCGATGGAGATCATGGGGGTCAATACGGCCGCATACCTGATATTGCCCAAGGTAGTGGCCGCTATGGTGGTGATTCCGCTGCTGGTGTGTATAGCGGCCTTTGTGAGCATCATCGGCGGATATGTAGCCTCCGTACCTGCCGGGCTGATTACCAATGCAGAGTATGTGCAGGGAGTGCGTACTTTCTTTCAGCCCTATTTTGTATTTATGATGTTTGTGAAAGCCGTGGTGTTTGCCTATGTGCTGACCTCGGTATCCGCTTACCAGGGATACTTCGTAAGAGGAGGGAGTATTGAATTGGGGCAGGCTAGTACGCAGGCAGTGGTGTATAGTGATATATTGATACTTTTGTTTGATTATATCATCGCGTTGGTATTGACTGTTTAAGTGTATGTATTGTTTTTATAATAAAATTGGATGATCCGAGCGGAAAATATAGTAAAGTCTTTTGACGAAGTGGAGGTTTGAAAGGCATCACCGCTGTCTTTGAGCCGGGCAAGACCAATCTCATTATTGGGAGGAGCGGAGCGGGTAAAACGGTACTGCTAAAGCTGTTGGTAGGCTTGCTTCAGCCCACTTCCGGCACCGTTTGGTATAGTGATATCAATTTCTCTGAGCTGGACAAAAAGCAGCTGCGGGCCATCCGGATGCAGGTAGGGATGCTGTTTCAGGGCTCGGCTTTATTCGATTCCCTTTCAGTAGAAGAAAACATTCGCTTTCCGTTGGATATGTTTACCAAAAAGACAAAAAAAGAAAAGCTGGATCGGGTCAATCATTGTTTGGAGCGTGTCAATTTGGAGGGGGTCAACGACAAGTATCCCTCCGAGATTAGCGGCGGGATGCAAAAGCGGGTGGGCATTGCAAGGGCTATTGTATTGGAGCCGCGCTACCTCTTCTGTGATGAACCCAATTCCGGTCTTGATCCCAAAACAGCCCTGCTCATCGATGAGCTGATCCGCGATATTACCTACGAAAAAAATATCACTACCGTCATCAATACCCATGATATGAACTCAGTGATGGAGATTGGCGACAATATCAACCTGCTCCACAATGGGCTGCTCGCCTGGAAGGGCACCAAAGGTGAAGTGTTGAATACCACCAATGAGTTTTTGGAGGAGTTTATCTTTGCTTCGCCCTTCTTGCAGCGCCTCCGCAATGCCGCGCTCGACCGCTGATACGTGGGTAAATGACAGACAGTAGGAGGTCTCCAAGAAAAAAGCCCATCCCCAAAACGGACAGGCTCTTCTCGACTTCGGTTTCAAAAAAATTAGTTGGGTTTGCATTTTCCTTTCACATAGCGGACAAGGCGGGCGCCAGCTACCCGATGCCTGATGATGTTTTCCAGATAAGCTTCTCTGGCTTTTTTGCTGCCAAAGTCCAGCAGGATATAATAGGCATACTGCCCGGAATCGAGTTGTTTGTAAAAAATGTTGCCAAAGTACCGGAAGAGCTCATCATCCCGTCGCTTGGGTTTGTCGGATATGGCCAGCTCGATAGCATAGCCTTTAAAGGTGGCTGGGAGCCGCTTGTGATGCCGATAGTAGCTGGCCGATTTGCTTTTGTACGGATTGGCGGATTTCGTAATAGCCACATCCTGTGGCTGATTGGCTTTTGCCATTCCGGCTACTACCACCATTTCGTTGTAGGATTGTTGGGCAAATGCCTTGGACAGCCATAGATTCGCCACGAGGCAGGCAATTGCCAGGGGGATGTAGTTGTTCATGGGTATTCTCTTAGTGTGTATTAATAAATTTTAAATATGTATCGCTTTGATTGTTACGTGCTTATGATGAATTGAGTTGCGCTGGTCAAGCAATAGATTTTCCTTTGCTGACAAAACAAAGCGCAAATTTTAGTAGTATGGATTTTGATTATCGCTGACTGCCCTGGGCAATTCAGGTAGGGTAATAAAAACAGAAGTCCTTGCATTGCTGGGATGCTCCTCCTCCAATTCGCTCAGATAATACGCCATGGTGGGGCCCCTTTGCTGCTGTGCAGAAGCGGATTGCTGAGGCTCGGCATTATCAGAATCGGGGGAGCTGAGCGCAGTATCGGACATGCCTCCCTCCGGAGTTTGGTCCAGAAAAATAGTGGCAAGTGAAGCGATACAAATGATCAGCGAGTAGAATAAGAAATGTTCCATAGTGCTTAGTTGTGTGGATTAGCGATCGTGTTTCGGTTACTCTTCATTCCAAGAGTTGGTGCTTTCCATGTTGATTGGGGATGAGGGTGCTGCCAAGTTTATTATTTGGGTGTTTCATTCAAAGCGATGATACAAATTTAATAATTGAATTAGCAAAATCAAAATATGTAATTATTTGATGTGACGGCTAATATGCGTGATCAACTAGTTGCATGTGTTTAGGTGTCCAAAATTCCCAAAGCATAAAATCATAGCAAACGATTCAGTATGGATAACTATCCGAATACAACGGCTATAAATTGAAGCAAAGCGGTAAGTTGAATTTAGGGCCTATAAAATTTTCTTTAGCAGGAATATGTGACAATATTTTTTTTGGTGTAGGCAAAATTTTATCATTTTCACTTATCTTTGCGCCGCCTATTAGCCCGGGTGCTGAAATTGGTAGACAGGCATGGTTGAGGGCCATGTGTCCTTATGGGCGTGCGGGTTCGACTCCCGCTCCGGGCACGCAAAGGGAAGCGGCATTGGAAAGCCCAGGCCGCTTTTTCCTTTAGCCCAAAGCAGATGTACACATTATATGCCATAGCAAGTACAACCCGCAAATACGTGTATGTAGGGATAACAAAAGATTTGTCGGATCGGTTGAATCGACATAATAAGGGGTATGAACGGACTACACGGCCTTACAAACCTTTCCAACTGATATATAGGGAGCATGCAACAGATCGCCAATCGGCGCGTGAGCGGGAAAAGTATTTCAAGAGCCGATCGGGGAAGCGAAAGCTGTATAGGCTAATTGTTGAAAATTATGCAGAGCTAAAGCCTTACAGGAGATAGTGCGGGCCTGTCTGGCAGGCGCCAGCCAGCTGGATTCGACTCCCGCTCCGGGCACTCTAATAGCGGTATTGGTATATCCGAGCCGCTATTTTTATAAAAACAAGCAGAAGATGTATGTTGTCTATGCGATAGTAAGTAGAAAGAAGAAGTATGTATATGTAGGGATAACTAAGGATTTAAAAAATCGCTTAAATCGCCATAACAAAGGTTACGAAAAAACTACCTGCCGATACATACCCTTCCAATTGATATACACAGAGCAAGCGGCAGATCGCAAAGCGGTGCGGGCACGAGAAAAGTATTTTAAGAGCCGATCAGGAAAACGGGAGTTATACCAGCGGATTGCCCAAAACTTTGAAGAGCTAACAAACCCCTTACAGGTCGTAGTGCGGACCTGTCTAGCAGGGGCAGCCAGTTAGGCACAAGCGTGTGTCCAGAATGAAACAATGATCCCATTAATTAACTTAAAGAAGATCATGATCAATGCTGTAAATAAGATGGAGGTAGGCCCTCCGAAGGCGCTGTACAGGCGGAGCCTTCAAATCACCTTAAGGTGCTGGTTGAGCAATGAACTGGTACTGAGCGTTAAGGAAAAGGTCTCGTTAAAGGGATCAGATAAAAATAGAAAAGATGAATGCAAATGAACCTCTGAAGAAGTGGTGTGAAAACGAACCTTCTGTCAAAACATCGATTAGCTTGTGTTCGATGGACAATCATAGCGGACAACCTGTTAACTGGCTATGGGGCAGGCGCCATATAGGAGGCATGATTTCTATTTAGGCTTATTTATGGAACTGGAGAAGTCAATTATTCATGGAAAGGGAAAACTACAAGTAGGAAAAACACCTACAAGGGTGAATACCGATGGAATAATTGATGGCGGATCCAATCGTAGTAGCGAGGAAGTTTCTGTAATGGAAATGGAGCAAAGGGTTGGAGTTATACAGTTAGAATTACCGTTTACAACTTCCGAAAAGGAAAGGAGGATAAACAGTGATTCAACAAAGGGAATACCTATTACCAAGAAGATGGTATGGGAATCGTACAAGAAAGTGAAGAGAAATAAAGGTAGTGGTGGAGTCGACGGAGTGAGTCTAAAAACTTACGAAGAAGACCTATCCAACAACCTTTACAAACTCTGGAACAGACTAGCATCTGGAAGTTATTTTCCACAAGCTGTAAGGGAAAAAGCCATCCCCAAGAAGGACGGCAAGATGAGATTACTAGGCATACCGAGCATATCAGACCGGATAGCCCAACAAGTAATTAAAGATTATCTTGAACCAAGAATGGAGAGGATATTTCATCCTAACTCGTATGGTTATCGTCCGGGGAAGAATGCCCATCAAGCCCTCGAGCAAGTAAGACAAAAAGTAAGAAAATTCGATTGGGTAATTGATATGGACATCAAAGGATTTTTCGATGAAGTCTCACATGAATTGCTGATCAAAGCATTGGATAAACATGTCCCAGAAAAATGGGTGAAGATGTATATCCAGAGATGGCTAGAATCACCAGTACGAAAAGAAGACGGAACCTTAAAGCACAAATATGGAAAAGGAACACCACAAGGAGGTGTGATAAGTCCATTGTTAGCAAATCTATTTCTACATTATGTTTTTGATAAATGGATAGAAATACATCATCCCGAAGTGGAATTTGTTCGTTATGCTGATGACATAATAGTTCATTGTAAAACCAAGTCTAAAGCACAAACGATATTACAGGCCATTAAAGGACGGATGGAAAAATGCCATTTGAAATTACATGAAGTAAAAACGAAAATAGCTGATTATAACGGATTGCATTGATTCCTAAAACCACCACGAGAAGCGGAAATGAGTAAATTATGCATCCAGTTTTTGTGATAAACAAAACCATTTAGTCTGGCAGCCGGACTTTTAAGAACTTGGCTGTCATCCCATGCACTGGGACAAGACGGAACAAAATTATATAAAAGAGCAAAAGCTCGAAAGTTGTTTGACGTACTTCAACAGAAGCATGAAACATCTGTGAATTAAAAGCATGTCGATTCATTGACCTCATTAATCTGTCCAGCATATTGGAGGTTTTGTGGGCAGTTGGAAAATCTAAATGGACCAACCATCTGTTTTTTTTCTGGCAAAGTTTGAGGATGTTATTTTTCATAGGGCAATCCGTTAAATTAGCCATTGTCCATTCTCTAAGCCTTCTGATTTGTTGTGCAAGTTGCCTTTTAGAATCAGCTCTGTAGCAATCCCATATTTTATCAGCTACCTGATCAAAATAAGTTTTGAGTTTTTTCGTAGCTCTGTCGCGAACTTTTAAAAAAGCATGAAGGAAGCACTCAATAATTACGACTTTGACAAATAAATTTTTCCAGGCATTTTGAGTGGCCCACCATCCGTCTGTATTAAGGGTATGTGGCTGATAATCAGGGGATAAATCCAGTGCTTCGGTTTTAAAATCCTGATACCCAATCTGTAGCGATTCTGTATCAGCATGGGCACAGGCTGCCATTCCCAAAAAGCAGTTTTGACCAATGGTGGTTGCGATATAAGCACGTTGACCACCGACTTTAACATGGTGTTCGTCTGCTAATAAATCCTTAGGTAAAAGCTCCGGATTTTTTATTGTAGTGCCAACGATGCTGTATTGATGTAAGCAATAATATAGTCGATACCACCACATGGCGTTTTTGCCAAACACAAATGCCAGTGCCCAAAATGGAACCCCAAATTTCAATAAGAATAAAGGACCGGAAACTTCATCGGTTTTACCCCTGAAGTAAGGTAAAATAAAACTTGGTCGTATTCGATAATTGATACCCGATATCTCTATCTTCCGTAGCTGAATATCCATCTTCTTGGACATCCGATCACGACCATTTAAACAATATCCATTTGCCATTTGTAAAGGGAAAAGTTCTGGATGTTGATCGTACAAAGATTGGATCACTTCATGCGCTATTGTATTATTCGTCAAAAAAATATCATATTCTGCCTCACTTATGGGCAGTACTATTGTCCGATTTTGCTTATCTTTAAGTGCCATTGATTTTGTTTCGTTTTATTAGTTACACTTAAAACATAAGCATTTTCAGTGGCTTTTTTTATTTATCAACGCAAAACGTTACAATCAGGAAAATAGCATTTTGCAAAAAGTACAAAAAAAGGGCAAATCACCAAATAGTCAGTTTCAACTTTCTAGGGTACTGTTTCAAACCCAGACCAACAGCCTTGAAGTCAGGAAAGATGTTTTTGGGATTTGATTGCGCTATAAGTCAATCGAGTTCGAAAAAGATAACTTCTGAAATTAAAGCAAGCAGATTCAACAGATGGACAGAACGTAGCATAGAACAAATAGCAGCCTACTTCAATGCTAAATTACAAGGCTGGATCAATTACTATGGTAAGTTTAGAAAAAGAAATCTAAATGCAATCTGCAAGATCTTCAACAGAAGGCTCACTGAATGGGCTAGAAATAGGTACAAGCACTTAAATAAATCGTATATTAAAGCCTGTGAGTGGCTTAAAAGGTTTAAGGTCAAACAACCAAACCTATTTGCTCACTGGAAAGAAGGATTTATTAATGCTTAATCTCTGTATAATAGGAGCCGTATGATGGGAGACTATCACGTACGGTTCTGTGAGAGGCTTGGGGTGAAATCCCCCAGGTCTACTTGACAAAACAAGCTCAAATATTTGATCTTATATGCTGCTTTGCCTATCTTTAAGGTCAAACACTTGATCTTATATGCCATTATTGAAAATTACAGAGCAACAAATCATTGATAGAATCAAATTTGAAAATCCGTGGTGGATTGATGGCAAAATCGATGATTTCTATGATTCTATGAAAAGAAGACTCTACTTTTCAGTATTTTTCCCTCTCATAATTAGAAGAAGAATTAAGCGAGCAGTTGTACTTATGGGACCGAGAAGGGTTGGAAAAACTGTACTGATTTTTCATACAATTCAAAAACTTATTGACAGAGGAGTAGATCCTAAAAAAATATTTTATTTATCAATTGAAACACCAGTATTTAATGGAATTAGAATAGAGGAGCTATTTAATTACTGTAAAAAGGCCGTTGGCAAAGATGATGATTTGAAAGATTTCTATGTATTCTTTGATGAAGTCCAATACCTTAAGGATTGGGAAGTCCATCTTAAATCTTTGGTAGATTCCTATCATTGAACTGATTTAAACTTTTCTAATGGTTTGCGGCTCCAGCCCTTATAGAACCTGACTTCTTTCCTTTTATCGTCCGTACCATACAGGTACGCACTCAAAAAGAGAAATCGCCAGAACCTACAATGGCCAAGCCTCAACAACAATACAATAGTTTAAATCAGTTCATTATGTGAAATTTATAGTTTCCGGTTCAGCAGCAGCAGCTCTAAAATTAAAAAGTAATGAATCAGGTGCAGGCAGATTTACTGATTTCACTCTTCCGCCGCTTACATTTCATGAGTACATTCACCTTAAAGACCTAGATAATCTAATAATACCGAAAACAAAAACATGGAATAGATCCACCTTTACAGTCTATAGCACAATTAATATCCAAGAGTTAAATAATCACTTCATTGATTACATAAATTTTGGAGGATATCCTGAAGTCTCATTATCAAAAGAAATTCAATCCAGCCCGGGTAGATATATTAAAAGCGATATAATTGATAAAGTATTATTAAGAGATTTACCGAGTTTATATGGTATACAAGACGTCCAGGAATTGAATTCATTATTTACAACAATTGCCTTTAACTCAGGCAATGAATTTTCTTTTGATAGTTTGGCAGTATCATCTGGAGTATCTAAAAATACTATCAAAAAATATATGTATTATCTTGAAGCAGCTTTTTTGATAAAAATAGTTCATAGAATTGATCTGAGTGGCAGGAAATTTAAAAGAGCAAATTATTTCAAAATCTACTTAACCAATCCATCATTACGCAGTGCATTATTTTCTCCTATCAACAGCAATTCAAATGTAATAGGAAATATGGTAGAAACAGCAGTCTATGCACAGTGGTTTCATAGATATTGGCATACTCCTTATTATGCTAGATGGAAAACTGGTGAAGTGGATATTGTTGGTCTAACAAGTACAAATTTAAAACCTGCCTGGGCTGTAGAGATAAAATGGACAAATAGATATTATGAAAAACCAAATAAATTAAGAAGTCTTTCAAGTTTTTTATTGAAAAATAATTTAAACAGAGCAATAATTACTACTATTGATAAAACTGATGAAATTGAATTTGAAAAATATACTTTTGACTATATGCCGTCCTCTCTATATTGCTATACGATTGGAAGAAGAACATTAGATTAGAACAAGCCTGTGCCTAACAATGCGGAGTACGCACATGCGGTCAAAATTTATAGATTGAAATACTTCGCGAGAAAAACAGAAATAGGTTGGGTGTAAAGCCTCAAAGGGGGGGAAGAAAACCGTTCACCGTAAAACCGCGTACCCTTCACCATCCGCCAATTGCCAAATCTTGTGGCAGCCGGAAGACATTTGTTCCCTTTCTCTTTGGAAAATGGTGAGCCTTTATAAATATTGGCCACGAAATGCCATCAACAGCTTTCATTTATCAAATAATTGAAATTATGAAAAGCAAAATTTTTATCCTCCTTTGCCTGCAGGTACTGCTTTTTCTGCCTACAATCAACACACAAAACCTGGACATTTACATCAGCGATGCAGGCAATTTTAGTAATCCGCCCTGGCAAATCCTGAAATTTGACCAAAATGGCGAAAACGGAGAAGTATTCATTCCCAAGACCTCCGCACACCTGGCCTGGCCTCAGGATATCCTCTTTATAGAGGATGAAAATGAAGTACTTATTTCGAATTTGAACACCAACGTCATCTCTAAATTCGATGCCACTACCGGCGAATTCATTGAGGAGTTTGCAACAGGTATTGGCAGCCCAACCCGCATCAAGCTGGGGGCTGACAGCTTGCTGTACGTCTTGCAGTGGGGTGGAAATGGCAAAGTGAAACGCTACAGGCTCGACGGCACCTTTGTGGATGACTTTACCGAAGTGGGTGTGCCGAATAGCATTGGCCTGGATTGGGATGCGAATGGCAACCTCTATGTCTCTTCTTACAATGGAGGCTTTGTCAAAAAATTTAGCCCCACTGGCGCTGATCTGGGCAATTTCATTTCTGGCAATCTCAGTGGACCCACCAATATATGGTTTGCCGATAATGGCGATCTCTTCGTAGCCGACTGGACTGCGGGATCCGTTAAGCAATTCAGCAGTGAGGGAGCATATGTAGGTGTTTTCTTTTCCGGTGTACCTCAGGCCGAAGGAGTGGATTTTTTCCCAAACGGCGATTTGGCTATTGGGAGTGGGGGAGCCTCTTCCGTAAAGTTGTATGACTCAGATGGGAATTTCATCAAAGACCTTATACCCGCCGGAACGCTGGGCCTTTTGACGCCCAATGCTGTTGTATTTCGTGAACAGATGACCTCCCAGACGAGCGAGCTTTTCAATAAAGACATCACATTTGTGCGACCGTCCATTGGCATGCGATTTCAAATCTCCCTGCCAGATACTGAAAACAGCCCCGTACATTGTAGTGTTTTTGCTAGTACGGGCGAACTGGTTGCTAAAATGGAGCTGCCCAACAATGACTTTTGGAATGCTTCAGGCCTGGCCAATGGAGCCTATATTGTCACTGCCAGACTGGCGGACGGAACGACGATCCGCCAAATGGTAATGGTACAGAAATGACTGCTTGAGCAGCAAAAAGCTATCCTCGAAGCGGTATTTTTAAAGGAAATCAGTTTATACTCTGGCAGGCATTAAAGGTAAAGCTAGCCTAACTTTCGTCGATCTCCGCATCATCGATCAGCGGATCGCCATCGCCATCATTATCCTTGAAGCCGTGGATCTCACCCTGAAAGGGCTTCTTTTCGGCAGGAGGCTCGGTGGCATCCCCTTTGTCCACTATGGTGAGGTTGAGGTCATCCGAATCGGTACTTTTGCCGGAAGGCTTATCCGAAAAGCTTTGGTAATCGCCATCGGCAAAGCGCTGGGCCTTTTTGAAAAAGTCGTCTTTATCATCCAGTAGGCTTTCTTTGGCATTATCGTAGCCGATGGGGCTATCCTCGGTCCACTCACTTTTGCCACTGATCTTGTCCTGCAGCTTATCGCTCAACTTTTTGGCCTTCTCCATCACCGCATCCACGCTTTCCTCCGGATTGTCGAGCACTTGTTTGGCCTTGCTTGCCATATCGCTACCGGCATCCATGATCTTTTCGCCCAGCCCTTCGGCCACATCCTTGGCTTTGTCCATCACGTCGCCGCCGGTATCCAGCACTTTGCTACCTACGTTTTCAGCTACATCTTTTGCCTTATCCAGTACATCGCCTCCCGTTTCCAGCACCTTACTGCCGACATCCTCCGTGAATGCTTTGGCCTTTTCTACCGGCTCACTGGTAGCATCCATGACCTTTTCGCCCACATCTTCAGCTATGTCTTTTGCCTTGTCCATCACTTTGCTACCGGTGTCGAGAATGCTACTGCCTACATTTTCGGCTACGTCTTTAGCTTTGCTCACCGGCTCTTCTGTAGTATCAATCACCTTTTCACCCACACCTTCAACGAGGTCTTTTGCTTTATCCATCACCTTGCCTCCGACTTCGAGCACTTTGCCACCCACCTCTTCGGCAATGTCTTTGGCTTTTTCGAGCGGCTCTTCGGCTGCATCCATTACTTTTTCGCCTACGTCGCCGGCAATATCTTTCGCCTTTTCGATGGCATTGCTGGTTTTTTCGCGGAGCTGTTCCGAAGTTTCGGCGGCCGCTTCGGATGCTTTATCGACGAGTTGCCCGGTCTTTTCAGCAAGCTTTTCGCCTGCTTCTTTGCCGGCATCAACGGCTTTGTTGGCTGTAGATTTGGAAACAGACTTGGCCCCGAAGAGCAGTTTTTTCATATCGTTTAGGAATCCCATGTTTTCCGATTTTTAAGTTTTTAGAAATTGTTGACCAAAAAATAACACTATTCGATCAATATCAAAAATGTTTTAAAGCTTCATTAGATAAATTTGGGTAAAAAATAGATCAATTCGCTTCGAAATTAATAAACTTGCACTCAGCCGCCGTAAGGCGCTGCTGTTGCTCTATTTTTATAAAAAACACTAATTATTTTTATAAAAAACACTAATTATGACGCTTGATTTTAGCCAAACCGACCTCCAAAGCCTGGCCCTCCACCGTGTGGGCAACAAACATCAGGCGGAGCGAAATTTCATTTCTGATCAGCTTTATCCGCTCGATGAAGCCCTGACGGAAGTATTGATGCGTTACTTTTTGAAGCCCTTTCGAAGGGCGGAAGAGCGCTATCACTTTAAGCATACAGAAGCTGTGAATGCCAATGAAATCTACGGCTTTGCCAAAACTATTTTTGATCAACCGGAAAAGCTGCTCTCCGAATCCAGCCACATCCTACAGCATCTCTACCGTCAGTCGGATCATCCGAATATTAAAGCTGGCGAACTGTACGTGGCGTATTTTGATGAGCTGCTCTTTGGCGATGAAGTGATTTCGGCACTCGGTATTTTTAAGTCAGAGCAAAAGAACCCCTTTCTCCAGGTGTACGAAGAGGAGGGCCAATTGCGGCTGCGCCGGCAGCAAGGTATTTACATCGACAAGCTCGATAAGGGTTGCCTGATTCTCAATACTGAGCGGGAGGATGGTTTTCGGGTGCTGAGTGTGGACAACAATGTCTATGATGCCAGCTATTGGTTGTACAACTTTTTGCAAGTGGATTTTGTACACGACGAAAGCTTCCACACCCGCAGCTACCTGGAGCTTTGCAACGATTTTTCAAAAGAGGTCATCATTCCTGCCTATGATAAAAAAGAGCAAATGAAATTTCTTTCCAATTCGGTGGATTACTTTGCCAATAATGATGATTTTAATTTCAACAGTTTCTCTGAGCAAGTCATCCCCGATACGGAACTGGCCGGCGAGTTTCGGAATTATCAACAAAGCTACGCCCTCGAGGATGTGGATGGCTTCGCTATCTCGAAGCAGGCATTGCGGTCGGCCAAACGAAAATTCAAAAATCGCATTCGCCTCGATACCAACATCCAAATCCAGCTCGATATCAACAACCCTGACTCCAGCAACCGCTACATTGAGAAGGGCTATGATGAGCAGCGCGGCATGCACTTTTACAAGGTGTTTTTTAACGAAGAATTGAACTGATGGACCTGCGAGCCGAAATATTGCGCGAGCATAGCAAACCGCAGGCTTTGCGTATTGCCAACTGGATCGGTACCGACCAGCAGCGCTTCGATCAGCTCATCGAGCTGTTTCTCAACGATCACCACCGGGTAGCGCAACGCGCCGCCTGGATACTCGGCTTCAGCGCCGAAGCACATCCGCAGCTCATACTGCCCCACCTCAAGTCCTTGCTCAAAAACCTGCAAAAACCCGGTATCCACGATGCCGTCAAGCGCAACGCCCTCAGGATAGTAGCTCTTCTGGAGCTGCCGGATGCCTTGATGGGCCTGGCTGCTGACATCTGCTTTGATTTTCTGGCTAATCCGAAAGAGCCGGTGGCTATCAGAGTGCATGCCATGCAGGTGTTGTACAACATATCTCTCAAAGAGCCCGATCTGGCCGATGAGCTTTGCCTGCTCATCGAAGACGGTATGCATCATGGCTCGGCGGGCTTTCGCTCGCGGGGCCGCAAAATATTGAAAGCCCTGGGCCGGACTGCCGGGTAAGCATTATCTTTGAACCATGACAACACAATGGCAATGGAAGCACATCCGCAGCGAATCCGGCCCTGCCCTCAAGCTCTTTAATGTGCGCTACGACTGGATGCAGCACCCCCTCACCGGAGTAGTGGAGAAAATGACCGTTTTGGAATCGAGAGATTCAGTGAATGTGTTGGCCTTCGATGAATCTGCTCAATTGCTAATGGTGCAGCAGTACCGCTTTGGCATTGGTGCGGAGACGCTGGAACTGCCCGGCGGCATTGTGGATGAGGGCGAAGACAGCCGTACTGCTGCCACCCGAGAGCTGCGCGAAGAAACCGGCTACACTGCTACCGACTGGCAGTATCTGGGCAAAACAGCCTCCAATCCGGTATTTATGGACAGCTACATTCATCACTGGCTGGCCCGCGATGCACGCCCCACACATGAGCCACAGTGGGATGCGGGTGAAGCGATAGCGGTAGTGCAGCTTTCGCTGGCAAGGGTAAAGGCGGGCTTAAAGACAGGGCGCTTCGAGCATCCGCATACGGTAGCAGCGCTGGTACGCGGGCTGGGGGAGTGGTTGTTGATGGGGTAAGGATATCTACTACCTTAGAAGCTGTTTTAAAACCCCTCACTGACCTGCGAAGCCGTCTTTTTGGCCAAAGCTTCATTATAAAAATGGTCATTTAGCTGGGCTAAACTTCCATTTTTAAGCCTCGCCTTGACCAAAAATGCTGGCTTCTCGGCTACAGCAGAAGTTTTAAAACAGCTTCTTAGCCTTCCAATGGCGAAATTAAAACGGTGAAAAATTTGACAATGTGTAAGATGCTTGTTACATTGTAGTTTTATTCTTTCACCAAAAACCCTTCATTATGAAAGCCACAGTACTTCATTCGCGTACCTCATGGTATGGTATGGTATGGTATGGTAATCTTATGCCTGATGAACGCTGTACCCAATGCTAATGCCCAAGCCCCCGGTTTTTTTACCGAGTATTTAGAAAGTCAGTTCTCGTTTACCCCTGCCCAGCAAGAAGGATTAGACTCTATTGAACATGCCAAATACGCTCAGGATGTTCGCCTGGTCACAGTTGGCAATCTGAAAGAATTGGAAGATTTCGGAAATTTTGAAATGGTCATCCCCGGTTATTCTCCTGATACATTTAAGGTTGAAACACAAACCTTTGATTATCACAACAGCCAGGACTATACCTGGACCGGCAATTTTACCAATACCAACGGTACAGCTATCATCATTGTAAAGCCGGAAGGCAAGGCCGGAACCATTCAGATTGACACTAGCTTTTTTAGCATTCAGCCCGTCAATGACACCCTCAGCGCGCTGGTTAGACATTACAAAACCACCAAGCCCGACTTCTGTGGCGGCGAAACGGGCGGCTCGGCTTCCCCACCTGAGCCCGACTGGTGTTCGAATGATTTTAATACCTGCCCAGCCGAAATAGATATCCTCCTCATCTGGACACCACAGGCACTCAGTTATCCCGGCTACTCCAATATCTTCATAGCATCTTTTGCAGCGGCCTTTGCCGAAGCCTCCGTCAATACCGCCTTTGCCAATAGCGATATCCCCAACAAATCGGTCAAAATTGTCAAAGGCATTACCTATAACCCGAATTATTTAGGAAGCCAAAGTATTTTTGACGACGCTAAAGAAGTTTCAGAGGATGAAATAGTGCAGGCTTATCGGGACGAGTATAGGGCTGATATAGTAGTCATGCTTACCAACCAGGGGTATTCCGGTGCCACTGGCCAGTCGTTAAACAACGAATTTGTGGTAGCGGAAAATGCCTATATTCTGTTGGAGGTATTTGAGCTGCTGACACCCACTTATACTTTTGCCCATGAAATAGGGCACGCCTTTGGTGCCTTGCACGAATCGGGTACACATCCGGGGGGCTCTCAGGTACAACGCTGTGCCAATACAGATACCCATGCACATTCTTTTATTACCTCCGGTATTGAGTATGGGACTGTTGTACACACCTCGCCACCTAATGTGGATGCTACAATTCTGCATTATTCCAATCCACAGATATCTTATTCCGATGCTGCCAGCGGTTCCACCTTCGCCACGGGTACGGCTGTAAGTGACAATTCCAGAGCTATTCGGAATTCGGGCTGTATTGTAGCGGGATTTGTACCTCGCATAAATTGGAGCGTGGGCATTACCGGCCCTGGCGATTTTTGCGATGACGATGGTGACCCCCTCTCCACCATTCGACTGGATGCCCGCGTAGTGGCCGGTTCATCCGATGGTTTTGGCTTTGCGCCTTTTACCTATGAATGGGCTTGGTCGCAAAGCGTGTTCAACATTATCCCCGGCAATCCATTGGGGCAGGGTACATACATTGTGATTAGTAAATTAGCCACACCCTTTTTCTTTGTCCGGCTAACGGTAAACTCATCCGATGGGTATAGCAAAACGGTGATCAAAAAGATTATCACAACGGGTTGTGTTACCAGCCCGGGAGGAGGTAGTAGCAGACTGATTATGCCGGGCAAGCCCAAGGACTTGGATTTGAACGGCGATCTGACCGTCTTTCCCAACCCCAATGATGGCCGGATGGATATTGCTTTTCAATTGAAAGAAAGCCAACGCACGCTTATCGAAGTGCTGGATATCAGTGGTAAGCGCGTCCTGCTCAGCGATATGGGCTTGTTGGATAAGGGGCTACATCAACAGACGCTAAACCTCAGCTCACTCCCCAACGGCTTATACTGGCTAGTTTGCGAGGGGAACAGGGAAAGAAAAACGATTCGTTTCATGCTTCAAAAACCTTAAGCCATGTACAAACTAATAGCTGCCATTTTTACCGTAGCACTCCTTATCACCGCCTGCTACAAAGAAGACCATTACGGCCCGGTGCGTGTCTTTTTGCCGGGTGAGATGGAGCACGGCTATGGCCAGGCCCAAAAGAACGGGACAGACTTTCTGGCTTCGGCAGAAGCCAAAGAAAATAGAGATAAACCTGGATTTTATGGAATTGCTTTTTTAACAGAAACGGATAAGGGTTATCTAAGAGAAATATTAGGCTTTGGCAGAATGCTACCCAACGCAGGTTTTTACCCTTTGACAGATAGGCATGATGAAAGAAACCTACAAGGTGATAGTATAAAAGCGGTTTATAGCTTAGCAACGGATGATGGCCACGTCTTTGAGGATGCTTATGATCTGGATGAAAGCAAGAGTAATTATTTCCACATTCTGCGTTTCGATACGTTGGCTGGTGAGATAGAAGGGCGCTTCAAGGTGCATTTCAAGATTGCTACGCGTGGAGGCAAGCGCAATCCTGCCAATCCGGATCGGGTGAAGTTTGAGGATGGGTATTTTGAGGTGGATATAGTGGAGTGATGGTGAGACGGAGGCTAAGGTAGATGACCTTCTTAGCCTCCGCCATTACTTTATTGGCTACAGAGCTACACAAGCAGGCCATAGATAACCGCTTTATATTGCTTAGTTTTGGGAAGGGGTAAAGAAAGAAAAACGATTCGTTTCATGCTTCAAAAACCTTAAGCCATGTACAAACTAATAGCTGCCATTTTTACCGTAGCACTCCTTATCACCGCCTGCTACAAAGAAGACCATTACGGCCCGGTGCGCGTATTTTTGCCGGGTGAGATGGAGCACGGCTATGGCCAGGCTCAAAAGAACGGGACAGACTTTCTGGCTTCGGCGGTAGCTCAAGAGCATAATGACAAGCCAGGTTTTTTTTCTATTGCTTTTTTAACAGAAACGGATAAGGGTTATCTAAGAGAAATATTAGGCTTTGATAGAATGTTGCCCACAGAAGGTCTCTATCCACTGACAGATAGGCGAGACAGTAGAAACCTCCAGGGTGACAGCATTAAATGCTCCTACAGCCTGGGTACGGACGATGGCCATGTTTTCGAAGACACCTATGACCTGGACGAGGGCAAGAGCAATTTTTTCCACATTCTGCGTTTCGATACGTTGGCAGGTGAGATAGCGGGGCGCTTCAAGGTGCATTTCAAGATTGCTACGCGTGGAGGCAAGCGCAATCCTGCCAATCCGGATCGGGTGAAGTTTGAGGATGGGTATTTTGAGGTGGATATAGTGGAGTGATGGTGAGACGGAGGCTAAGGTAGATGACCTTCTTAGCCTCTGCCTTTACTTTATTGGCTACAGAGCTACACAAGCAGGCCATAGATAACCGCTTTATATTGCTTTAGTTTTGGGAAGGGGTAAGGAAAGAAAAACGATTCGTTTCATGCTTCAAAAACCTTAAGCCATGCACAAACTAATAACTGCCTTTTTTACCGTGGCGCTCCTTGCCTCTGCCTGCTACAAAGAAGAACACTACGGCTCGGTACGGGTATTTCTCCCGGGTGATATGGCCCACGGCTACGGCCAGGCCCAAAAGAACGGGACCGATTTTCTGGCTTCGGCCATAGCAAAGGAGGATAATGATAAGCCCGGGTTTTACGGAATTTCATTCTTAACACAAACGGATAAGGGCTATTTGAGAGAAATATTAGGCTTTGGCAGAATGTTGCCCACAGAAGGTCTCTATCCACTGACAGATAGGCGAGACAGTAGAAACCTCCAGGGTGACAGCATTAAATGCTCCTACAGCCTGGGTACGGACGATGGCCATGTTTTTGAAGACACCTATGACCTGGACGAGGGCAAGAGCAATTTTTTCCACATTCTGCGCTTTGATACGTTGGCAGGTGAGATAAAAGGGCGCTTCAAGGTGCATTTCAAGATTGCTACGCGTGGAGGCAAGCGCAATCCTGCCAATCCGGATCGGGTGAAGTTTGAGGATGGGTATTTTGAGGTGGATATAGTGGAGTGAGGGTGAGACGGAGGCTGTGGTAGTTGACCTTCTTAGCCTCCACCTTTACTTTATTGGCTACAGAGCTACACAAGCAGGCCATAGATAACCGCTTTATATTGCTTAGTTTTGGGAAGGGGTAAGGAAAGAAAAACGATTCGTTTCATGCTTCAAAAACCTTAAGCCATGTACAAACTAATAGCTGCCATTTTTACCGTAGCACTCCTTATCACCGCCTGCTACAAAGAAGACCACTACGGCCCGGTGCGTGTCTTTTTGCCGGGTGAGATGGAGCACGGCTACGGCCAGGCCCAAAAGAACGGGACAGACTTTCTGGCTTCGGCAGAAGCCAAAGAAAATAGAGATAAACCTGGATTTTATGGAATTGCTTTTTTAACAGAAACGGATAAGGGCTTTAACAGAGAAATATTAGGCTTTGGTAGGATGTTGCCTTTAGAAGGACTTTTCCCTTTAACTAATAGACATGACGAAAGAAACCTCCAGGGGGATAGTATCAAATGCTCCTACAGCCTGGGTACGGACGATGGCCATGTTTTCGAAGACACCTATGACCTGGACGAGGGCAAGAGCAATTTTTTCCACATTCTGCGTTTCGATACGTTGGCTGGTGAGATAGAAGGGCGCTTCAAGGTGCATTTCAAGATTGCTACGCGTGGAGGCAAGCGCAATCCTGCCAATCCGGATCGGGTGAAGTTTGAGGATGGGTATTTTGAGGTGGATATAGTGGAGTGATGATGGAGGCGGAGGCTATGGTAGTTGACCTTCTTAGCCTCCGTCATTGTCTTGCTGGCAACAAAGTTGGACAAGCAGACAATAGATCTCCGCTCCCTTGCTCCAGGCTTATACTGGCTGGTTTGCGAGGGGAACAGGGAAAGAAAAACGATTCGTTTCATGCTTCAAAAACCTTGAACGATGCGTAAACTAACCATTGCTTTTTTTACCCTGGCCCTCATGGTCTCCTCCTGCTACAAAGAAGACCATTACGGCCCGGTGCGCGTATTTTTGCCGGGTGAGATGGAGCACGGCTATGGCCAGGCTCAAAAGAACGGGACAGACTTTCTGGCTTCGGCGGTAGCTCAAGAGCATAATGACAAGCCAGGTTTTTATAAAATTACATTTCTTACAGAAACGGAAAAAGGGTTTTTTAGAGAAGGACTAGGCTTTGCGAGAATACTTCCTGAGGAAGGCTTATTCCCTTTTACCAACAGGCATGATAATAGAAATTTAAAGGGAGATAGTATTTCTACTGGTTATGCGTTATCTACTGATGATGGCCATGTCTTTGAGGATGCTTATGCCCTGGATGAAAGCAAGAGCAATTATTTCCACATTATGCGCTTTGATACGGTGGCTGGTGAGATAGCGGGTCGCTTCAAGGTTCATTTCAAGATTGTTACGCGCGGAGGTAAGCGCAATCCTGCCAATCCTGATCGGGTGAAGTTTGAGGATGGGTACTTTGAGGTGGATATAGTGGAGTGATGGTGGAGGCGGAGGCTATGGTAGTTGACCTCCTTAGCCATTGCCTTGTTGGCTTACATAGGATACTTTGTTCTCATCAGTTTTCTTTTTTTAATTCTTTGATTTCATTGTCGAGAATTGGAAGATATCGAATTGCAATCAGCCAAATCACATCATCTGAAACCGAGTCGTATCCATGAATTATTCGATTTCGGGTATCTACAATTTTCCTTGAATCACTTATTTCAATAGCTGGTTCAACTTTCAAGATTCGGGTCATCGCTTCACCAATTATCTCGATGTTCCTTTCAACTGCTCGCTTTGTCTTTATGTCTTTTTCAAATTCAAGGAAGTTTCTCGGCTCGGGCATGAAGTCATTAATTTCTGAAATGGCTCTTTCGATATCTTCAAGCCATACCTTGATTTCGTCTTGCATAAACGAGCCTCTTTTGTTGATTTACCAAGTTCTCGAAAGTTTTGTTTCTTATTGCTTTTTGTTCGAGCAAGTCTATCTTTCTTTGGAATATTCTTTCTAATTCAAACTTTAGCTCAAAGTAATTCTCAGCATACTCAATTGGGTCGTTTGAAAGAATTGATACTATAAAATCAATATCGCTATCTGAATTGAATTTATCTGTTAGGATAGAACCAAAAGCATAAAGCTCATCTACATTGAAAGTTAAACAAGCTTTTTCCAGCTCTTTTCGATATTTATTTATCTGTTTCATTTTAAACAATTTTGTCCTCAATTTAACGATTTTCCACTTTGGATGGTTCTCCTTTTCGTATTTTTCTAATCGATGAGAACTTTAGACAAGCTCTAATCCGGAACGGCTACCCATTCACCAAATGCTCCAGCCAATCTCCCACAAAGTAGGCTACTGCTGCCGCCAGCGCACCCAGCAGAAGGGTTTCCAGAATGCCTTTTAGTTTGCTGGTGCCGGTGACATAGGTTTTGAGAAAACCGATGATAATGAAGCCGATAGAGGTCAACACACAGGCGGAAAGGAAGGTGTCGAAAGGGAAGCTCCACCGGTAGTCGATCACATAAACTAGCAAAGGGATGAGGCCAACCAGTAGGAAGGAAGCGTAAGTAACCGCTCCGATGGTAAATGGCGATTTGGTATCCTCGCTCATGTTGAGCTCTTCCTTCATCATCACATCCACCCAGCGATCGCGGTCGGCAGTAATTACCTGTACCACCTGATCCAACAGTTCCCCTTTGAAGCCTTTGGCGGCATAGATTTCCCGTATCTCGGCAGTTTCCACATCGGGTAGATTGTCCACCTCCCAGTACTCCACGGCTTGGTGCCGGCGGTAGTTGTCGCGCTCACTTTTGGCAGAAAGATAGGCTCCTACCGACATGGCGAAGCCATCGGCCAGCAGGTTGGCAAAGCCCAGTATGATGATCACGGAGCTTTCGAGGCTGGCACCTACTGCTCCGGCTACTACGGCAAAAGTAGTGACGCTTCCATCGATCCCGCCATATACAAACTCGCCCAGGTAATCCTGAAAGCGACCTAAAAAACTTTTGTTGTGATGCAATCTGGCTTCCTCTTCAGCATGAGATAATGGCATAATTGGGGACTTGAAAAGATAAGAATTTTGGTAAATGTAAGGTATTTCTTGTGACTGGCAAAGCAGATCACAAGCTGTAAGCTGGCGGATAGTTTACCTTGAATACAAAATGCGCATCTTACCTTATTCGGCAAAATGCGCATTATTGGGTCAGGAAATCATCTAGAGATTTCAGAGGGTTAGATTTTTCAACTCTGCCCGCTCCTCTCTCTACGATTCTTTTCTAAATTTCTTCAATATAATTTCCATCTGCTTACCAGCTGCTTCACGACCACCCAGGCCAAAGGAGAGTGCAATGGCAACGGCGATAGCACCGAGAATCAAACCAAATGCAAGATTGATGATCTCATCGGCAATGCCCATTGAGCGGAGGGATATAGCCAAAAACAAGCCCAAAATGGCTACCCGGGCAATGCTCGCCAGAAAGCTGTCGGAACCGGCCAGCGCTTTGTGTGCAATATTGGCGATGAAGTTGCCAACAGCCAGGATAATCAGGCCAAAGAAGATATTGCCTGTCAGGTCGAGCATATTGCGTAGCACGTCACTCAATTCTCCAAAATTTAGCTTTTCTGCAGCGGTAATGACGCCAAAAAACATCAGGAAAAAGAAAGCTACATTCCCGATTAAGGTACTGAAAGAGCGATTGCCAAATACTTTGGAAATACCCAGCTTTGCAGGAAGGTCATCAGCACTCATATTGTGCAGCAGTGAGCTGAGTAATTGTGTGACGTAGCGACCCACGAAATAAAACACTGCAATGATAAGGGCAGCAGCAATGATATTCGGAATGGCATGCAGAAATTCAGCGAGCATCATTTTAGCAGGGTCGGAGATGACATTCATGTTTAGATAGTCAAAAGCGGTGATGAGCAACGGAATGAAGATGATCAAAAAGACGAGTTGCTTCACCAATTTGGTAGCATCAAACTCGGCACCTGCGAATGCAAATCGATCGTAAAAGCGCTCAATCGCTCCGCTGGCAATACCCACTATATCGGAGGCCGCCGTTGCAATGACATAGCCCACAAAGCTGATGATGATTGCACCCACAATTCTCGGCAACGCAGTGAGAAATTGCGAAAGCATATCCTCAAGCGGCTGCAACACATTCTCCACACCCAGCATTTCCAGTACCACCAGTAAGACAATGGCCATAAGGATATAAAAAACAAACTTTTTGACGATTTTGTACAAGTTAAGTTTGCTACTCCCTTTTTTATTCAGATGCGTTTGTAAACCGGTGCGATTGACGAGATTGGCAATCAAACGGCTCAAGCCGGAAGCGATGAGCCAGCCAACTATCAATACGAACAAAGCTCCTAATACCCCTGGCAAAAAGCTGCCTACCTGATGTAGAAAATTCTCATAGAATAGTTTAAGATCCATGTGTTTTTGTTTTTTAGATGAATGATAATTTTAAGACGTTCTTAACATTTAAAAGTAACGCATAGCAACTGCGCACTTTTCAACTCCTTTGCTAATTTTGCTGCTCAGGAACTGTTTTGAAATTTGTGGTGAAATTTTTTATAGCGTATTTTTTTCTCAGAGGAGACTTTTTTTGAGATGAATAGCCTGAGCTATTTGCCGATAAAAAAGTGAAGAATGAGGAAAAAAAACGCATAAAAAAATCAGTGACATGTTTCAAAACAGTTCCTAAAATAGGCAATTATTCACGTTTGCTAAATTAAAGACTTTTGAAAGCTATTAAAAAGCTATTAATTGACCATCGCGTATATGTTAGTTAAAAGGATCCATACCCTCGCTGCGGCTTATAAAGACCGCCTCCAAAGCCGCCGTCCTTTGCCCGATGACTTTATCTGGCAATCGGTCCATCATTTTCAGGCCCATTGGGATGGTGCAGCTCCGGATCTGGCAAAGATGTATGAAAATAGTCTGCAAAATAGTGTAAGCCGCAGGCTGTGGAAAGGAACCAACTTTGCTCCCAAAGAGATGATGCTCCGCTTTATGCTGATGGAGCCCGACTTTTGCAGGCGCATGTTTGCCGATCTGTTTGACGAAGAGCAGAATATTGAAAATCGCATCTCGCGCTTCAAGTTTGGCTGCGATACTTTGCTGGCCGACTATAAGCAGCAGCAGCGGGCAAGCATCGAAAACCGGCATTTTCACGAAGACAATCGCATGCTTAGTCTGTACCTCTGCTTCCGGTATCCGCTACAGTATGCGCCATTCGATCATCCCGCCTTTGAGCGATGTATGCAGCAGCTGGGCAATACAGACATCCCCGGGCCCTACGAAATTGGTCGTTATTTTAAATTGCTGCGCATCCTTCAAAAATTTTTGCTGAAAAACGAAAAGCTGAAGTCCCTTTACCTGCGCAGGGCAGGGCAGGACAAACAGTTTGGTGAAGCACCCCTGATGATGGCTCTCGATTTTTGTCGGTTTTGCCAGCAGAAACGATCCACCTAGCTTGTGCCATTTCGATGGCATGGTTTTTTCTTTAATGTGTACAGGGCTGAAAGTCAGCTTGAGGTGTATTTGATATTATCAATATATTTTGAAATGTCACGCATCCGAGTGATTTTTTATTGAAATATCGTAACATTACAGCTTTTTAAAACAAACATACAACACTAAATCAGGCATACTATGGCTTCCTTTGAACAATTCAAGCATCCCTATCCCGTCAATCCCGATTACGAAAAACGCGTGGCATACTTCTGTATGGAGTATGGCATCGATCAAGCCCTCAAAATTTATGCGGGAGGCTTGGGCTATCTGGCGGGCTCGCACATGCGCAGTGCCTACGAGCTACGGCAAAATCTGATCGGTATTGGCATTTTGTGGAAATTTGGTTACTACGACCAGGTTCGGCAGCCCGACAAATCGATGACGGCCCAATTTATCGAAAAGCAATACAGTTTTCTGCAGGATACAGGTATCGTATTTACCATCAAAGTGGACGGGCATGATGTCAAGGTCAAAGCCTTCTATCTGCCGCCTTCAATATTCGGCACCGCGCCCTTGTTTTTGCTATCCACCGATCTGCCTGAAAATGATTGGCTGGCTCAATCAATCAGCCATCGGTTGTACGATTCCAATGTTTCGGCCAAAGTGGCACAATATATTCTGCTGGGCCTCGGAGGTGCTAAATTGCTGGATATTATCGGATACGATGCGGACATTTATCATATGAATGAGGCACATGCCCTGCCTGCGGCCTTTTATTTATATGATAAGCAGCGTGATGTGGCCGCAGTACGAAATAAGCTGGTGTTTACTACCCATACGCCGGTGGAAGCGGGCAATGAAAAGCACGACATTCGCTTGTTGGAACAGTTGAGCTTTTTCTCCAATTTGTCTTTGGAGGAGGTGCGTCAGATAACAGGTATTGATGGCCATACTTTCAATCAATCGCTGGCCTGCCTTCGACTGGCGCGCCTGGCAAATGGCGTGTCGAGCATTCACGGTGGTGTATCCAGAGAAATGTGGGGGACGTTTAACAATATCTGTCCGATTACCCATATTACCAATGCGCAAAATAAAAAATACTGGTCCGATCCGATCATGGACAGAGAGCTGGAAGCTGGAGAGGATGATGGTTTGATGCGCCGCAAACGCTGGCTCAAGCAGCGGCTGTTCAATTTAGTAGCCGACCAGACGGGCAAAATGTTCAACCCTACTACGCTCACCCTTGTTTGGGCCCGGCGCTTTGCAGCTTACAAACGAGCCGACCTCATCACCCGCGATCTGGAACGCTTCGAACGGATGGTCAGCAATACGGAACACCCCATTCAGATTATCTGGGCGGGAAAGCCCTATCCTACTGATTATGAGGCCGTTAGCATGTTCAACGGATTGGTTCACCTCAGCAAAAAATATAGAAACTGCGCAGTCTTGACAGGCTATGAGCTGCAATTGTCAAAAATGTTGAAACAGGGATCAGATGTCTGGCTCAATACTCCCCGCGTACCGCGCGAAGCTTCCGGAACCAGTGGAATGACAGCCGCCATGAATGCCTCGGTCAACTGCTCTACTTTCGATGGCTGGATACCTGAATTTGCCCGCCACACTGAAAACGCATTCATCGTGCCCAAAGTAGATCCGACATTGCCCCTGCATGAGCAGGACCAGCAGGATATGGATAACATGATGCGTATATTGGAGCAGGAAATCATCCCCATGTATTATGATCGGCCGAAAGATTGGCTGAAGATAGTAAAGACAAGTATGCGCGAGGTGGTCCCCTTCTTTGATTCAGACCGCATGGCACACCAGTATTATGAAAAGCTGTACAGTGCCAATGTGGAATTTATCAGCAATGTAGGGCAAGTAGCGGCCAGTTCTAAAAACTAAAAGCTGCCGAAATGCTCAAAATATCTAGGTAATAGCCATCCATATCTTTGAAAACCCGGCTTACTCCTTTTTCATATTGGGCATTTATCATGAATCGGTGAAAGCCAATACCTCCGCGCAGGGCCAGTGCCACCGACTGTCGTTCGGGCATGAGCCCCTGAGCTTTGGGCGCTGAATGCGAAGTAATGTATCCCAGATGCCATTGAATGCCAGCATCGAGCCGGTATTGGAGGCTTGGAGCCATTTCTGACCGGAGGCCTGCCATCAAAGGCACTTTAAAACCATAGATCGTAAATGCTTCTCCTTCTCCCATCACGCCATGCTCCGAATATTCGGGAATCTTGTTGAAAGCCCCGGCAATGTGTTGAAAATAGGCGCCAAGACTGAGCCCAAACTGCTGGCCGAGCGTGTATTCGTAGCCCACTTGAAAGCCCCGATTGCTACCCGCCTCCATCTCTAGCATCTCATCCATATTGTTCATCAAATAGCCCACACTAATAGTAGAATGGGAAAAGCCCGATCCGTGATCCCAGTAAAAGGTACTGGCCTGTGCGGCTACTTCTGTGGACGTAAAACAGCTTATTACAGCCAGTACAGCTATAGCAGATAGATGCCTGATAGATAAACGCATAATCGAAAGGATTGAAGGTAAATGAAGGGGAGCTTTTGGAATGGCTGCAATTGCCATACCAAATGGCGGAGACGAATCCGTAAAATGCTGCCGAAAGCTTTGTTGGCCAGGCAGTTCAGAAATTAGTGGTTTGTCAACGTTTAAATGACGAGTTGAATTTGAGTGTAGTTTGTGCATGGACAAGGCGCAGGTTCGGTCTGATAGCCGTAGCTATCAAGGCCGGTTGTGTAACGCAGTACATGTGCAAAATACGCCAAAGACAGCCGGCAATTTAATCTTGACAGACCATTAGTGAGAACTTTCAGGATGCGGCTATTTGAATTTCGGCATAATACATGCAATAAAATGATAATGAGATTGAAAGCCTTATATAAGAATTAATACACAATTTGGTGGATGTGTAAGTAGTTATGTATCAATGTATTAGTGCTGTTTGACAATCTTTTTTTATCTTGCCAAAGAATTTCGCGGAAACACTATGGAGTTGAAAACTATACGTCTATTGGCACTGTTGTGCTGCCTTTCCTGTGGGTCGGAGCCTCCCCTTCGGCATAGCGACATGGGCAATGCCGTCAAGCCGGTCAAAGCTTCTATCAAAACGGCTCCTCGGGTTGGTGAACAGATAGATGATCTCAATGGCATTCCTGTTTATTATAACGGTACCGTTCGGCAGGTACATGGCCGCCATGAGCATAGCAATGGTTACAACTATGGCCTGCGGTGGCAATGCGTGGAATTTGTGAAACGCTATTACTATGATTACCTGGAGCATAGTATGCCCAACACCTGGGGGCATGCCCGTGAATTTTTCAATCTATACCTTGCCAATGGCATCTTCAATGCCGACCGTGGCTTATACCAGTTTCGCAACGGCAGTCGCCGTCGGCCAATGATCGATGATATTTTGGTATTCGGCGGCGATCAATTTGGGCATGTGGCTATCATAAGCGCGGTGGACGAAGGGCACATTGAAATAGTCCAGCAAAATGTTGGGCCATACAGCCGCGAGTTGATCAACCTCAGCAACCGGGATGGGAGGTGGTATGTTAGGCACTCTAAAGTGCTGGGATGGTTGAGCTTGTTTGGGGAAAAATAGCAAACAAGGCTGTCAATCATCTACCTCCCGAAAAGCAAATTCAAAAGCTTGGCCTTTGGGTATCCACCGGCCGAATCGATCTATAAAGGCTGGCCCAATATACTGGATGCGGAGCTCAAGGGTTGGCTGCTCAACCTCTCGCCGCGCTGTCAGGCTCATCGGAAATTGGCCACTTTGCACACTGAGCTTAGTCAAACCTTCGCTACCCACAAGCTTCCATTTTCCATCAGCAGGGCCATACACCACAAAGTGATGCACTTCGCCCTCCACCTTTTCCAACCAAATGAATGGCGACTGGAAATCATAAGGGCCCCATTCATCGATCAGCATATATTGCCTGCCGCGTCTTTCATCATCTGCAATCATTGCGTACATGCCATCTGCAAGGGGGCGTATCCGATGGGGCATCTCCACCATTTCCGGTAGTTTATAAGGAGGAGGGCTTTTATCGAGTAGTAAGGTATTATCCTCCAGGGCCTCGGTAGCTACTCCCCAGCCTTCGGCTTGATAAATTCGGTTTTCCAAAAAGCGCAATTTTTGATTAGCACTTGCTACTTCAAATAAGGTGGTAAAGTGATTCACATAGTTTAATATCACATCTGATTGTTTGGTATGACTAATGCGAAACGGAACGGCTACACCATCCAGATAGTTGTTGGCAATGCGGTACTGACGGCTGCTGACATCTCGCTTTTGGGCAAATTTCCAATCCGCTGGTTGCTTTTCCCGCTCCCAAAGCTGGATGCCGATGGTGCCTCCTTCAAAGTGATTGTAACTCAGCTCATTGTTGTTGCCCTGCTCAAAGGCAACACCAATCCGGTTGTCCTTCATCCGATTGCCAATGAAGCTGGTCTGGTAACTATAGCCTCCCCACAAGGCATAATCACACTCGTCGATCCGGTTGCTCACCACCTTGTTCTGCCCACTGAAGGTGATCTCGATGCCATTGTTGGAGGCATAAGAGCAGTCGTTGGCATAAAAGACGTTGCTGTTGCAGCCTCCTTTTCCACTCTCCATGGTTTCGTGCCCTGCCCACAGAAAGAAGCCATCGCCACTGTGGGTAGCAGAATTGAAGGCAAATATATTGCGGCGGCATTGTTCGTAAGCCAGCAGGCCGGCAGAATCCTGCCCCCGATTGTAGATTCCGTGGCTGTATCCGCGAATGTTGAAATCGAGGCGATTGTGCATTACCCGATTGCGGCTGGATCGGTACATGCCTATGCCGAGGCCGGAATTGTAACGTAGGTCATTGTTGTAAAAAAGACCCTTGTTGCAACGCACCAGCATCAATCCATTTTGGCCACCCGTCACCCTGAGGTTGCGCACCAGCGCTTGATTGCAGCCTTTCATATATACCGCTGCACCATACCGAAGCCATTGATCTTGTTCGTTGTTGTGGTAGCTCATCCAGTCGGCCAGGTCTTCCTTTTTTCGGGTACTTTTGAGGCGCTGGCGATAGTTGTAGCTAAAGTCGGAATCCTCAATTTGCAAGCTATCTGTTGACACAGCCATCAGGCCCACCTTATATCCTCTGACATTCAGGTTTTTGATACGAATATTTTTTCCCTCTTTCACCAAAATTCCAAGCCCGGCAAAAGTGTTCGGCAATTGGCTGGGGGTTGCGCCAAGCAGCACTGCTCCATTGAAGTCGACCTCCAAATCGCTTCCCGATATCGTAATCACGGGGGTGCTGAGACTATCTAAAGCAGGCAGGAAGAATGTGTCGGCCTTGATAGTTGCAGAGCTGCTGATGTGCAAACCCTGACTCAGAACGATCTCGCGGGAAGCCTCTGAGCAGCTCATCAGGGTGCTTGTTAGAAAGAAGGAGAGCAGCAGAAAGGTGGGGTAATTCGTCATATCTCAGGAGTTTGATTTGAATCAAAGATAATTTTTGAAGCCGAATTGCCGTATTTTGCAGTTTTTTAAAGACCATCGTAGGTTTGAAAAAGATTGCTGATAAAGCTCCGATCCACTAATTTTTGAGCTTCACAAAATCACATCGTATGAAAATGCTAGTCACGTTGTTATGGATACTTGTACACCTTGCTGTGGAAGCGCAGCCTGCTGAAACTGATACGACCATTTGGCAGGTCGTAGATGAAAAGGCGCGTTTTCCGGGCTGCGAAACACTGGATGGTGCTGCTGCCGCCAAAGATGAATGTGCTACCAAAAAAATGCTCCAATACGTCTATCAGCAGATTCGCTATCCGCAACAGGCGGTTGCAGAAGGTATTGAAGGCACTGTAGTAGTACGATTTGTAGTGGAAAAAAATGGGCAGATTGGTCCGGTTGAAGTACTCAAAGATATTGGTGGTGGCTGTGCCGCCGAGGCGGTTCGGGTGGTACTTTCTATGAATCAGCTCCCTGCCCGCTGGATGCCTGGCCGGAAAAACGGAGAAGCCGGACGCAGCTATTTTGTGCTTCCCGTAAAGTTTAAAATACAGGAGCCATCCGCCCCGCCCGAATTCGCCCTGATCGGTCGGGATACAACCTGGCTGCTTATGGATCGGCCTCCCTTCTTTGAGGGCGGTCCGGCAGGGCTGGATAGCTTCCTCTCCAGCAATCTTATTTATCCCGAATCCGGCAACGCAGATTGTAGATGTGGCGAAGTGGAAGTACAGTTGTTGGTGCGGAGGGATGGAAGTGTGCTTGTTACCGATCTGCTCGACTACAGCGGCTTGGGGATCGATTATATGTATGAAGCCATTGCCGCTGCGCATGCTACCAAAGGGCATTGGCTGGCAGCAGAATATGAGGACCGGCTGGTACCGGCCACTGTATCAATGCGCCTGCCTTTTGAGCCAACTTCACCAACTTGTGCCAAGCGGGTAGCAGAATTTCATCAGGCCCGTCAGTTGAGCGCAGAGGCAGCACAGCTTTATGAGGCAGACCAATCAGAGGCAGCTTTGGCTAAATGGAACGAAGCAGTTTCCCTTTTCCCCGAAAATGCCGAATTTCTGTCCTTTCGTGGTCAGGCATATGTAGATTTGAATCGCATGGAGGAGGCATGCGCCGACCTTAGCCAGGCTCGTCAAACACTTTGGGTAACCTGGTACAATCAGCTATTGCCGCTGATTTGTGGAGTTGGGAGAAATAGGAACACTGTGGAAGAGACGAATGAATAAACCTTGCCTATACTTGCTGCCTGGACTGGGGTTTGATTGTCGAATATTCCGAAGGCTAAAACTTCATGACTACAAGCTTATTGCTCTCGATTGGATGGAACCCACTGCTGATGAAAGCCTGGGTAGTTATACCAATCGCATAGCCGGGCGAATTAACTTTTCGGATCGGCCGGTTGTTTTGATCGGCCATTCATTCGGAGGGATTGTAGCGCAGGAAATAGCAGCCAGGCACAACGTGGCGCAAGTGATTTTGATTTCGAGCATTCGATCGAGGGAAGAAATGCCTTCATTCTTTAAAATGCTCGCTCCCTTACATGCCCACAGATGGTTCTCACGGCGGCTTGTCAATTCTACTTTCCCTTTGTGGGCTGCGAAGCATGGATATATTAAAGCGGAAGAGCGCGATCTTTTTTTAGATATGGTTAACAAAAACAGCGACCTGTATTTGCAATGGGCACTAAAGCATCTTTCCCAATGGAAGGGTGTAGAACAGGTGCATTCTGCACAAATTTGCCAAATACATGGGGAGCATGACAAAACCTTTCCCCCGCCACTGCTCAAAAGTGCAGATGAAATAATCGGAAAAGGAGGGCACTTTATGATTTATCAGAAGCCGAATGAAGTGAGCCAGGCTATATTAAAATGCATTGTGTACTAATCACCTCCCATACTTGCTTCGCCGCTTATGTACGTAGGTATCGACATAACCTGAGCTGCGCAATTGATCGCGCTGCTTCCAGGCAGCCTGCAAGCTCCCTTCCCGACTGGCAAATACAGAATAATATTGGGACATATCGAACACGGCCAGTTCGGCTTCCTGGTAGCCGCGCTTTTTGAGCTTTCTTGGATATGAGTCTTCCTTGTCATCTGAATAAAATTGCTACCTTAGGGAGAATATATTCGCTTTTCGTTAATTCCCTTTTGTTATTGTGATTATTCGGTTAAGTAGTTTGTTTTATTTTCTTTTTACTGTAATTGTTGCAGGTGCCCAGCCATTAAGTTGGTTTACGGATTATCGAGAACATCAAGGTTTGATTAATCCTGCTGCACTTCACAATTACTACATATCTTATGAGGGGCATTACAATTCATTTTTTGGACTTACTTATAGAAAGGAAGGCACGGCTTCAACAGTGCCAAAGTCCATTTCGGCTAGATTTGATTATGTATCTAATCTGAAATTGGGAAGGATTGGCTTTCGACCTCTTTTCGGTGCTTTTTTAACAAGTAATAAATTTGGCCCTTTGGAGTATTCAATTGCTACCTTCCGGATGGCTGCATTTGCAAAACTTGGTCCGGCTAAACGATATCATTATTTATCTGGCGGAATTAGTTTGGGTTTACAACAGATTGGTTTTAACTGGGACGATTCTATGAGACTGTTGGAACCAAATGATGTGTTTGAAGGAAGTTCTTTTAATCAGCGATCACTTAGGCTTGGAGCAGGTTTGTTTTATTTAAAACGAATTGGAATTTCGCATGATTTATTTATGGGAGTGTCCTTAGTTCAATTGTTGGAAAAAGACGTCACTTTATCACGGAGATTGCCTTTTGATGATTTTAAAGAAAGCGGCAATCCTCACTTTCATGTTATCCTAGGAGGAAATTGTTTTTTGAATGCAAAAAGTTATCTCCAGCCCATGTTTTGGGTAAAATCGTACAGTGGTGTTCCGTTGCATGTGAACGCCAATTTGCGATACTATCTTGTATTACCCTTTTGGTTAGGAGGAGGGGTAGGGATATTGAGTCAAGAGAATTTGGCTCGGCTTCATTTTGAATTTGGATTTCAATTTGGGCGTCAATTGAAAAATGGTTTGGGATTTGGTTTTGATCATTTTCTTACATCTTTACCTTCTCAGCATGATGTAGCAATAGAATTAAATTATACTTGTATGTTGCTCTCTAGAAAAAAATAATATTTGAGTCATTCATCTAATTCTAAAGAGTAAATTGCAATGTTGTCATCCAAACCTTTTCGAGGCATAATTGGATTTTGCGGTCCATGGAAGATGCAATTATTGGCATTTACTAATGCTGGAACATTGTCTCTTAGAAACCTGAACAACTCTCCCAGCGTAATAATCTTGTCGTAGTTCTGGTCAGCTTTTCCTGTTAAAGCTCGTTTAAGCCCTTCTGTAAAAGCGCCTTGTCGATAATTTTCGCATTCATAAGATTTTTCATCTTCTCTACAAGAGGCTAAAGCTGCAATACCTTTAGGGTGTTCTATTAAATTTCCTATCAATACATTGGATTGTAGGCCGCTTTTTGCACCTCCGCTATGGCATGCATCAATCAAAAGTAAAACTTTGCAAGGCAGTTTTTCAAGAGAGCTCAAAATTACATCTTTAAAATCTACATAATTGTCAATTGTTGAATTGTTGAGATAGTTGGTGGAAAGTAATTGAAATTGGCCATCCCGTGAGTCGCCATGAGATGAAATAAATACAATTAAAAGATCGGATTCATTAATGGTTTTTTGAGATGTCAACTTAACATGAAGATCGTCAAAGTATTTTTTTAGCTTGTTTTTTGTAACTAGAGAATCAGTCAGAAAGGCATCTAAGAACTCAACTTTTCTAAATATATTGCCTTTTTCCTGCCTTGCAAATGCTTCTCTGAAAGCTAAAGCATCTTGATAAGTATATTTTAGATCATTTTTATAAGGAATTCCAATAGGGAGGAGATATAAATCTACAGGCTTAAATTCAATAAAAGCCGTTTTACTTTTTACCTGTTTTTCGTTAATTGTTGCTTGCGCCCATACTTTCACTATTTTGTTCCTGTCGATTTCTGAAAACCGAATCGCTTGCTCGAATTTGTACCAATAATAACCATCCCTCTGTTCAACAAAATTTATCTTTGCCAAGCCTGCTTTGCCTATATTCTTCACTGCTTTTTTTTCGAATCCCTCATAAAAAAAAGTGCAGCTTCGACACTTTAACTCATCTCTGGTCAATTTGGTTCGTGTGATAATTGTTGCTTCTACGTTTAATACATCATCTTTGAGTCTAAAAATATTTGAAGAACAAAAATCATCAGCATTGGGAGAAGTTAAATAAATTCCTGCATTTTGATTAGCGTCCAAAAAAGAATAATTCTTTTCAAGATAGAGCGAATCATTAAAAGTTTGTATTAGTTGATCTTTTTCATATACACTAACATGAAAAGGCAAAAAGTCAGCAAAGTGATCTTGGCCAATATAAACAATGAGATTGACGGAAATCTTGTCCGTGCCGGGCAAGTGTATTCTTTCCTCATCCTGGCCATAACATGTTTCTAAGACCAGCTTAATGTTGTTGGTAGGTTTAACACTTTTATTCTCCACTAGAAATTGAAGTACTTCTTTACTACCTCTGCTGTACGTTTTTTTGCTAGGTTGAGTATTGGTGACAATGATTTTAGGAGCCGTTTGAATCGTAAATTGTTTATTACCAAAAATCTTTAAGGGGTTCCTTAATTTAACACTAAAAACAGCCTTGCCAGCCTCAAGCTGCGCATAACCTTTTATTGGGATAAAAACATCTTTTGAGCTACTGGGGGGAATGTGTCCAACGTCAAGATGTTTAGGTACCTTGAGGCCTTTCAATGAACCATTGTCGTCAATATTCAGCCAAAGACCAGATGCGATCTGGTTGGTATTGTTTACAACCGAAACCCGTTTAAAACATCTTTCGAGCGGATAAAGAATAGCGTCTTTTTTTTCATCCTCTATCTTCGTAGGATTCGTGTTAATGGAAACTTCATTTCTTCCTAATTCATCTAATAATTCCCGCTTGGAGTTTTGTAACTTGATAATTTCTATGCTGTTGGTCAAGGAATTTGATTTTATTTCTTTCCCGATAGCTACAAAATTTCCATTGTGGAGTGGCACCGCTATATCTAAAACTTCAGCCTCTGGCTTTTGGCTGTTAATTGGCAAAATGGTTCCGGAAGAATCCTTAGAATCATCTGCATCTAACTTCCAAATGAGCTTTTTGGGCGTCCGGCTCCCAGGGAAGATGGAGGTGCTATATCCTAGTACATATATATCTTGGTTAATTGATTTGACCAATGAAATACCTCTGTCCATCCCATACCCGCAACAAGTATTGAAGGTAATGGGATTCCCCCTTTTACTTAGTTTCAGCAACATAGCTTCCTCTTTTTTGAAAGGAGCATAATAGATTCCGGTGATATAAATATCCTCCTGGTCATCTAGTAATATATCGGTCCCCTCTGCTTTATTTAATCTGTAAATATCATTCAAACGGTTGTTAATACTATTAAAAGCCCACACCATCATGTTAGGATCCAGAAGGTGTCCTGCTTGTCCGGTTATGAAAAAATCGCCAGTTTGATTTACGGCTATAGATTTGCCAACTGAAGGCTCCTGCCACATTATTGGTGGAATTACTTCAAAATTGCTAAAAGCAATGGTACAGATATACATGTGGTCGTTAAGACTGCCCACCGCATATAGATTGCCCGATGCATCCTGTGCCAGATCGTTTATCGTTCCATTCTCTTGTGGGTTAATTATACGCTCAGTATATAGATTGAAATTTTCATCAAGAATCAGCAGGTAAGCGTTGCGTAGTTGTCCATTACTTTTGTTCCCTCCCAATGCGTACAGCCCGTCATGAGTTTGTAAAATTGTGTTTATACTGACTGCATACTCAAAACTAAATACGGTATCTTTTATTATTGAGTTATTGTGTAAAATATCCCGTAGTTCGAGAAATATTTTGTTGGAATTATTTTCATTAATCTCGCCAGCCACTAACAAGCGACCTTGAAAATCCTGAACTCCACATTTTATTGCTTTTGTAGATGTCGATTCTGTCGCCTTAGAAGAGGAAGCATAAGGAGAGCTTAGTGATATTTTGTCAATACTTGGCAAGCTCCAGAAGAAAGAAGTGATCAGTAATCCAATTAATAAGCAGGGTTTAAAAGAAAAAAACATGTAAATAGTTTCAAATCGTTAAAAATCAATAAATCAATCCACTATTGGCATAGAAAGAACAATTATAAATTTACCAGATTTGTTTAGCTCCGGATCCGCAATGCTCATCAACTTGTTGCTGCTAAAATGGGTGGTAGCCTCGTCTTCAATGGGAATGTCAAAGGCGGCATACATCTTTTGCCGAAGCGTGCCGGAGTACGAATGAATAGCTTCAGCTTTTTGATTGACATTTACTATTTTGTTTTTGCTGACCAATAGTATTAGATTGTCTGTCCCTTTTTCAAAATATAGATCATCGATCTCCAGAGAATCATTGAATTCAGTAGGCTTGAATTCCTGCAACAATTTAGATTGATTTTCAGGAGTGGATGTAAGTAGGTAAAGGTACAATTTGGTATGTTGTGGAACCTCTTCTACGGCAAGCTTAAACCAATCCCGCTCGTGCCAGTTCTTTTTAATGGGAGCATATTGGTTTCTTTCCATTCTTTTCATTTGTACTTCGGCTAACGAACCGTCTCTTTTATGGTATAGGCTGAAATAAGCGTATAATTTCTCGGAGGAGGGGTTTCCTTTGCCTCCACACCCAATAGTATCGCTCAAACAGAGACTGTAAGCATATGCAGCCTGTCGGGCAAGTGCCTTGTCCTTCATTTTAAAAAATCCTCCCTTGCCCCAATCCGGGCCATAACTGTTTAACATCTCAATACCAGTGCTATCATATCCAATGCCCACTACTGCATGTAAAAACTTAGATTGATAGTTGCCCAGGCGGGCAGGATGCCAAAAAGCTTCCTCATTCGGAAATATACCAAGTTGGGGATCAAGGGCTAACACTATGGGCTTTCCAATAGAGAGAATATATTTTACTTTTTGTAGTTTGTACGCCTCCGTATCATATTCGTTGAAAAGCCGCAAATATTTTTCACATTGGACTTTTGGCAGCTTTGCTAATGTGTCTTTGTTTAAGTCTTTGCAAAGTATGCAATCAGGAAAATCGTAGCTTTTACAGATTCCGGTATCTACTATAAAATTCAATGCTTTGGAAAGTTTTGCGCCACCATTTTTTTTATCACGTATAGCGTTGTATAGAAAACACGGGGAGTACTTAATTTCCTCCAGGCATCTGTGGTCGTCAATGTCAACACCTCTCTTTGCTTTTTCGATGGTAAGGGCATACGCTACAGCGAAACCTACACATGAAGGGCAATTTCCCTGAGAGCCAGGGGTGGGACAATACGGTTTCAGGGATGGGTTTTCAGCAAGAATTGTGGATTTGCTGATTTCAAAAGGCAGGCTGTCTTTAGTGGCAAAATAGGTGCTATCTTCCCGAATGCAACCAGTGGGCATTTGGGTTTGAGCTGAACTATCGTGCGTAAAGCAAAAGAAAAAAATAATTATTACTGCCAAAAAATTCATGAAGTACAAAATTACTCATTAAACCTATGTAGTCTGCCTATCATTTCTCCTGGTACGATCTCATAATTAATTTCATCAATACTCAGTCGCATTAAAGAAGGAGCAGCCGCATTCAATCCCCAGCCAACCATTGCCACCGAGCTGTTTTCCTGCACCATTGACACAGGTAAAATTAGTTGCTTCCCTATGAGGTGTATGGCATTATCCGCAATTTGCTCCTGAAACATTATCGTGAAGGTAGAAGTGTGGGTAGCAATGGTGTTTCCGTTAATATCGACTGTATGGAAGGTGAACGGAATCTCCTTTGTCAGCCCGGGAGTAGCAGCCAGATTACGGGTGTCTTCTTTTTCCTGATTTGCTAATTGCTCACCTGTATCTTCCCGATTCATTCCAAACATAATCCAGCCGAGGCCAAACCCAATCACCAGCATGGCTGCAATGGGAACCAATCTTCGAATAGCCAAACGCTGTTCGACTTTTCGGATTTGCTGATCAATGTCGCCGGGCAGTTCAAATCGAACTCCAGGCTTTTCATACTGGCTTTGTTGAGCTTCTTTTTTTTTCTCTGTGTAGTCATATACTTGTATTGCTTCCACCAAAGCCTGTTGTGCCTTTAATTGGTCGCGGAGAGTCGTGTCCTTACGGCAATCCTCTTCAAAGGCTTCTCTTTCCTCCAAATTCATTTCACCGGTCAGATAGCGGTCTATACGTTCTGTATATTGTTCGTTGAGCTTCATTGCTTTACTTTTTGATTTGATTTGCGATTTCTTCAATGATCATTTCGTTCAGGCCACTCATGCATTTGTATTTTTTATGCTTTAGATCAACTTCAGTTTTTATGTCTTTATAATAGTTGCTTCCATTTTTTCGATCCCTCTGATGCAGTTGTTCAATAATATAAGTTGAGCGCTTCATATCTTTAGGTGGTTTTTCGCTTGAGTAATAAAGCGTTAAAACGCCTTTACAGGGTTCTGAGAGATTGTCCCGAACAACTCCAGCCAGAGTAGGCAGATAGTTCGTTACATTCTCACTAAACGTGTGCTTGAGGCATTTGTACATTTTTCCCATGCATGTTTGCTTGATATCACTAAGCTGATGCTTGAGTAAGGTCAACCAACGTCCATATGGTACAGGTTCAGGTTTTGGAGAAAAATGATGCGCCAAATCCGTATAGGCACAAATTAATATCTCCCTGGTTTTAATTTTTTGGCTTTGCAACCTACTGTCTTTGCCCGATTTGAAATTTTTATAATTGGCATGATCGAAAGCTGCAAGCTGCTCTTCGAAGTCGATTTTTGATAGATGTTTTAAAAGCATATTTTTCTTTTCCTTGACTTGCTCTTCCAGCTCGTTGATTTCGTGGCAAACTACAAATTCATACAACTTAAATACATCCTCTTTTTCAGGCCATATATCCTTCCATTTGTTTCGAGTTGTGAAAATGTCGGTTTCTTTTTTTACCAGCGATGGAAGAGAAACTTCCCTGGCGATTGCGCGTGCTGTTTTCTTTTCTACAAAGCGTTTTACTAGAATGTCCTTACAAGTGGTGCCCAATTGGTAGAGGCATGCATAAAAACCAGCCTCCAATGCCAAGGCTTCCGATTGTTCTGCGGGTCGTTCTGCTCCAATATCTCTGGATGGATCCCAATGAGTGAAGCGAGCCACCCGCTTTTCGCCCTTGCTTTGCCCTCCCTGACGATTTTCATATTCTTCGCTTCTAGCAAAATGCTCTTTTACCTTTTTGGTTTGTTTCTTATACTGTTTAATGTGCCTTCCATGGGCAATTTCCCAAAGTAACCCATTCACATTTGAGGTTTCACGGTCGGGCTTTTTATCAATATCTTTTAAATAAATTTTCACAGCGTCCATGTAAACATCCTTAGCCTCTGTTATAGAGCAATTTACCAATCCCCGGTTAAGGCGAACAATCCACTTCGCCGCCTGATCAACCAACAGCCTGCCCAATTTAGCTTTGGCGTTTTGGTCACCATGCCTGGCTTCGTGATCCAATTCCTCCAGTTTACCCATTGGTACTTACTTTATTGTGATATCCATAGGAAAAAGTCACTCCTTTTTTTGAAAAAATATTTTGTCAGCGGATAATCGTGACCAATCCGGATTGTTGTAGATGGCTGTCATCGCCAAGCTGGAAAAAATAATAATAAGTATCCAGCGGCAGGCGATTTCCCTGCCGGTCCGTGCCCTCCCAACTATTGTCGTAAGGCGCATATTCTTTGACCAGTGTCTTATAACGATTGTAAATAAGCAGCCGGTTGTGGGGATAGTCTCCGGCCAGGTCGGGCTGGCCATTCATTACCTGGATGACAAAGTAATCGTTGGTGCCATCCTGATTGGGTGTAAAAGCGGTAGGAATGTTCAAAGCGGGTTGAGGAACAAGCGAACCGCAGTTCTCCCGCTCATTGATAGTCACGCTTACGGTGGAATCACAGCCATAAGGAGTACTGGCATCCGGCAGTATGACGGTACCTTCGGAATTGTTAAGGTCGAAAACCATACCGCCAATTTCTTCAGATTCCCCGGGACACAGACTGCCCACAAAATTGCCCACTGCTACCTGAGGATGAAATTCAAGCATTACCTGCACCAACGAGTCGCAGCCATGTGCCGCCAATCCCTCCAGCCTCACCAGGCCCGCAGGGTGGTCCAGATGAAAAATTTCATTACCGACGTATAGGGAGTCTTCCCGGCAGAGGGCGGTATTCTGCTGGCTTTCAGCAAGCGGATAAAACTGCAAATCAATCTGTATAATACTGTCAATACCCGGCTCCACCCCATCCTCGATGACTACCTGACCACTTGGATTGCCCCAATGGAAGTAGCTGCTGCCGACTATCACGCTGTCGTCACGGCATATAGTAGGATTGAGAATGCGTACCACATCCGCACCAATGCCGGTAATGGAGATGCTGTATGGATCATCATTATCTATGTCATTTCCTTCATCGTCCATAGCCAGGAGGGAGTAAACGCCGGTTTCGGTAATTTCGTAATTGCTGATCTGGGCAGGGGCATTACTACCTACAGCGGTATCGGCCTTAAGAAAACTGCCATCAGGAGCATATAGCTCGATCAGCGATTGTATAGCGGAAAAGGACTCACTCATTCTGACAGTCACATGCTCTCCCTCCCTGCTGAAAAAGGTATATAGGTCCACTTGCCCATAATAGGTTATAAAAGAAATGTGGACCGTATCTTTTACAAAATCTGCCAGGCTACCGGCATTGTTGAGCTTTTGGAGGCTGATGCCGAAAGGATCATCAAAATCTGTAGCGTAGCCATTATCATCCATGACGAGCAGGGTGTGCCACCCCGTATTTTCAATTTTTTGAGATATTCTGGAGCTGTAATTTTCAGCATCGGCATTGATAAGCAGCCCCTCAGGATTATACAACTCGATTTTGGGTACGATGGCACTAAATTCTCCGGTTCGGATAGTGATCACCTCACCGGTATCTGCATAAAAGGAATAAGCCTCCATTTCGCCCGGAATTTCAATATAAGAGGCAAAAGTGGTATCGTATCCAATCCGGCTTACTTCTTCATGGCTGTTGAGCTTTTGGAGGCTAAGGCCGAAAGGATCATCAAAATCTGTAGCGTAGCCATTATCATCCATGACGAGAAGGGTGTGCCACCCCGTATTTTCAATTTTTTGAGATATTCTGGAGCTGTAATTTTCAGCATCGGCATTGATAAGCAGCCCCTCAGGATTATACAACTCGATTTTGGGTACGATGGCACTAAATTCTCCGGTTCGGATAGTGATCACCTCGCCGGTATCTGCATAAAAGGAATAAGCCTCCATTTCGCCCGGAATTTCAATATAAGAGGCAAAAGTGGTATCGTATCCAATCCGGCTTACTTCTTCATGGCTGTTGAGCTTTTGGAGGCTAAGGCCATAGTCTCCTCCGTCAGCTCCATTATCATCTTCTATCCGGATGGTATAGAATCCCTCGTCAACCAATTGGTGAGCAATAGCCACTACATAATTAGACTGAACAATTTCGACGGACTGATTTGAGGGGCTTAGCAGGGTCATTTTTAGTAAGATAGCAGTAAAAGCTTCCCCCGCCCTGATCTTTATCACATCCCCTGCACTACCAAAAAACTGGTATTCATCAATGGCACCTACGGCCAAGTTGCGGGCCAGGCTGGTATCATAAGCAATCATTTCGACGGAGCTGGAAAGTGCAATAGCAGGAGTGCGGCTTTGGGCTACCGGACTCAGGCTGTTCAGGTGGTTGCCGGGTCGAGGGGCTTTGTGGGCTCGGAAAGCAAATAGCATGAGCAATAGGCTGATGAAGCCGAGTGCCAGGCCAAAGTGGGGTAGAGTAAATCTGCGCATGGATTTTTTTCAAAAAGCTGGTGACTTTTCCTGTCTGAAAGGACTATAGGGGGAGTCACATTTTCAAAACTACAAAAAACAACCTATTTCCTCACTTATAAAATTAGACAATTATGAACAAATTTCTACTTACTTCTACGCTAATTCTAAGCGCACTCGGCCTGAGCGCTCAAACTTCCGTTGGCTTTGCCGTCGGTACCAATTATGCGAGGTGGGCCGAAAAGATCGTCAAGGAAGAGTATGCAGGTGAAGAAGAAGATTACCGCGCTATGCCGGGCCTGCACTTTTCATTGTGGTTGGTATTGCCCCAATCCGAATCCTTCGCTTTGCAACTGCAGCCCGGTTTTGTACAAAAAGGTTTTCGAGAGTTGGACAAAAGTGAAAGCAATTCGAGTAAGCGGAAAACGAAGAATGATCTGGTGCTGTCTTATGTCGAATTGCCGGTCTTTTTAAAGTACCTGAAACCAGCGGGCAAGTGGACATTCTCTCTTGAGGGAGGACCTTATCTGGCCTATCTCATGTATGGCAAGCACCGCAAAAAAACCCGCTCTAGTGATACTAACAGCAGGTCGGTAAGCCGGCGTTATACCGATTTTGATCTCGACAAGGCCAAAGCTGCCCGTTTGGATGCCGGCATTCAGCTCGGTGCTGCGGTGGCTTATCCTGTAGGGCCAGGGCATATTACAGCCAATCTGCGGTACAATCGGGGATTTGTCAATCTCGACAAGGGAGAAGACATCATCGCTGAAATCTTCAACAAGGGCTGGGGCTGGCAAGTAGGGTATATGCTGCCCTTGCAAAAAGCTACGGCCAATGTTTCTCCATGAATTAGTAACTGCTGATAATTATTAACGGTAAGGGCTGTTGCCTTTTCGCCGGGTTCAGCCGTAACGAACGGGCAGGCTCTTGCTTTAAACTCTAACAATTATGAAAACGGTATTCAACTTTAGTCTTTCCATGTTTTTGGTTCTGTGTTACACAGGCATATTTACAAACTGTGAAAAGGAATCTGGTGTAGCAGCTTGCGAAATTGTCAACGACCCCGGCGCTTCGGCTTTTTTGAAAGTTATCAACGAGCGCAGCGAAACCATTTTTGTGGATATGACGCGCATCATTCCACTCGGCGCACATGTCAGACCCGGTGCATGTGAATTGTATGGAATGCCTGTGGTGAACAGAACATTGGAGGTGACCATTGAGCAGGACAACGGGCCACTGTCCAAAGCGGTGGAATTTACCCTTGATAAGGGCGAAACATTCCTCATTACAGTAGATGGAAATTTCTTTTAACCTTTTTTAATCACCATTAAAACTAAACGAACATGAAAAAGTTATTTACGCTAAGCCTGTTGCTCTCTTTGTTCTTTACAGGCAACGAATTAAATGGCCAGGCAGAAAGCAACACCATCGAAATCCAAAAGCGCAAAGTCTTTTACAAGGGCAAACGCGTGAAAAAGGTCAAGGAGATCGGCCAGATCATCTATGCCGCAAACGATGCGGAAGCCAGCCGGCTGATGGATCAGTACAAGCGGCTTAACACAATTGGAACAGTAACATCAATTGTAGGCGATGTACTGATATTGGGTGGGTTGATCCAAACCATTGGCGGTGCAAGTGACGGAGAGTCAGGAAGTGGATCTGGTTTGCTGCTAGGTGGGGCAGGTGTTTTACTGACCGGTATAGTCATCAATCTGTTGGCCTGGAATAACAAGGGAAAACCTGCGATCCAAAAATACAATCAGGTAATAGGCCAGGGTACCTCTCTTCAGCTTACAATCCCGCCAAATGGTATCGGGGCAGGTCTTACACTTACTTTTTAACCCATAAATTCATTCAAGATGAAAACGATCATCCAATCCCTTACGCTTACCCTGTTGCTGGCCTTTTTGGCCGGCAACCTGGGTTGTATCAAAAAAGATCCTTGCCAGAGGAATACGAGCTTTGAATGTGCAAAAGAACTGTTCGGTGGACAGTCTATGGAAAAATGGGTGAATGAAGAGCAGGGCGAAAGCTACCATTTTTTCTCAATGCCTAATCCCGGAGTAGCTTCATTAACGATACATTCTATTGGAACAAATCCAAACTTTAAGATTGAAGTGTACGACAGTACGCAATCCAGGCTTGCCATAAACTACCTGGATGGTTCTGCTTCCCATTTCACATTTGAAAAGCTACTTCAACCAGCCAGGTATTTTGTGAAAGTGACACCGTTTTCCGACTATGGTCTTACTTATGGCTTATCCCTTGATTGGGATTTTTCCGATCCTCACGAGTACAATAATTCATTTGAGACGGCCAGCTCTATCTTTCCGGGTGAAATAGTAGAAGGTAAGATCAGAACGGAAGGCGATACCGATTTTTATCAGATTAGTTTGCAGGGCGGCAGCCCGACCAAGATTAAGGTGGATCCAGCCCCTGCCGAAGTCAGAGTGGTAGTACAGGTTTTCGACAAATTACAACAGGAAGTTTGTTACCATATTGCAGCAACAGCCGGCGTAGCGGTTGATGAGGAGTTTCCTTTGCCTGGGCCTGGTCAGTACTTTTTCAAATTATCTGATGCTGGCGATGATGATCAAAGCCGGGAACTGTATCGTCTGATGATTGATGAATAAGGGCTTCGTCGCGGTGTATCAAAACTTTAGTTCATCTAAAAATTAAAGAGTATGAAAATATATATTAGTTTATTGTTGAGCTTCTTTGTCCCTATTTGGTTTTTAGGACAAACACCCATTTATCTTGAGCCCGTAAAAGGTGCTTTTATACACAATGAGTGGATATGCAATGCCTTTGAAGGAGGCCTGCCTGGTGGAGAACATCGAAGTCCCTGTTTTTATGACATAGATGGCGATGGTGATTATGATTTGCTGTATGGGAAGAAGGATGGCCGCCTTAGCTACTTTGAAAACCAGGGGGATGCTTATGAGCCTTGTTTTGTGTTGATTACAGATTCCTTCGGCGATATTAAAGCTCCACAAGGTTGGGCATCCCCATCGATAGCGGATATCAATAACGATGGATTGTTGGATATTTTTTTAGGTACGGGCCTTGACGCAGGTTTAGGAGGATATGTGCAATTGTATCTACAGGAAGATGTAGGTGGCCAGCCTGCTTTTGTGTTGGCAGAAGATTCAGTAGCCAATGTGGATGTGCATGATGCCAGCGTACCTTTTGCTGCTGATCTCGATGACGACGAAGATATGGATTTAGTTATTGCAGGGGGTGTGGGAGAGGTAGTATATGTACGGAATATTGGAGATAAAAATATAGCAGTATGGGATACTAATACGATTCGAATTACCATTTATGGTAGCTGGCGAAAGTCGCCCATTGTAGCAGATATTGATTGTGACGGGCAGGTTGAGCTAATCGTTTCGGAGGCCTACGGCCATTTGTATTTGTACGAAAATATCAGCAGCCAGCCAGATACGATGATATGGGCGCTTCAAACTGAAAACTTTGCCGGTATTGACGCTTGTCAGTCAGCAGGAGGCTGTGTCGTTCGGCCTGCTATGGTGGATATCGATGCGGATGGTGATCTTGACCTTTTTATTTCAAGTAATGGTGAATTACAGTTTTACAGAAATGTCCAGATAATAGGTAATTGCCCAGTAACATTCAATTTGGAATCAGTTGACTACCCAGGTATCAGCGGAGGATATTATCCGGTAGTAAAAGACATCAACAATGATAATTTGCCTGATCTTTTTGTAAGCGATGGCAGTCGGGTGGTTCATTACAGCATGATGGATAGCCTGACGGAGAACCATTGGCAATTGGTGTCGCCGTATTTCTTAGGCCTGGAAGGAGATTTTTTGTATGCAGATTTCTTTGACTTTAACCGTGATTCACTGGTGGATATGTTGACAATCGAAGATAAGAAATTGAAAATGTTTCTGCGTAGTGGAGCAGTATCCGATTTGGATTTTCATTTTGTAGCTGACCCGGTTCTGGATGCATTTCAAATTCAGGACTATTGGGCTACTTTCGACATTGTTGATATCAATGCCAATGGCTTTGCCGATTTAATTTTAGTAGATGATGACAAACTGCATTGGCTGGAATATGTGAAAGATTCTGTTGGATACACGTGGACTTATGTTGGCCTTCTTTCTGTTGATGATTTGCCAAGTGTTGTACGAAAACCCAGCTTCGGTGATGTTGACAATGACGGTGATTTGGACATGATTGCTTATACCGGATTTGGTGTCAAACTTTTCCTGAACACTGGAAATGCTCAACAGCCTCATTTTCAACCCACGAATGATTTTCTTGTATATGCGTTTGGGCCTGGAAATCACGCATATCCTGAAATTGCTGAGTTGGATGGAAGCTGCGGGTTTGAGTTATTAACGGGTTCCGGAAACTTTATCAGATACTATGATTATCAGGGAATCGAACCGCAAATCATTCCACCAGATAATAATGTTTTTTGTGAAAGTGATTCTACCATTCAGTTACAAGCTGAACCATACGATAGCCTACACAGTTATTGGACTGGCGCAGCCACTGAATCTGGCATTATAGATATTTCTGCTGATCCCGGATCATACACGGCAATATACCACTACATTGATCCCTTTGATTGTTTCGAAAGGACAGATACATTCATTTTTTTCGTTATTGACAATCCCGTTGTAGAGCTATGCTCCTTTGATACGATTTTAATCAATGATCCTCCTTTGGATTTAAATTGTGGTATCCCCCAAGGAGGTGTGTATTCTGGTAATGGCGTTCAAAATAGGTTCTTTTATCCTGAGATAGCCGGTATTGGTGTACATACTATTTTTTACACTTTTACAGACGATAACGGGTGTTCTAATTTAGATAGCACTTATATCGTAGTTGATGAGATCACTAGGAATTTAGATCAACCTGATTTGTTTCGGCATGAAATTTTTCCCAATCCATGTTCGGGTAGCTTGTATTTGTCAATAATAGGTACAACAGAAAACCTTACTATTAATATCATGGATTTACGAGGGCGAAGGGTTTTTCAAATTCAAGGGCTAAATGTAATAGAAAATGATATAACCGAATTGCGATTAGGTGTAATTCCTAAGGGAGTTTATGTCTTCGAAATAAAGGGAAGTAATGTATGGGAATTAGAAAAACTTGTCATTCAATAACTGTCATCGCCAAATTATATTTCAAATACAGAGGCACAGAGTTGCGGGGGTAAAGAAATACTACGCTTCTCCGTGTCTCTGTGTTCATTTGTTTTGAGAAAAAGGATTTTGACACTAATCACCTCCCATACTTGCTTCGCCGCTTATGTACGTAGGTATCGACATAACCTGAGCTGCGCAATTGATCGCGCTGCTTCCAGGCAGCCTGCAAGCTCCCTTCCCGACTGGCAAATACAGAATAATATTGGGACATATCGAACACGGCCAGTTCGGCTTCCTGGTAGCCGCGCTTTTTGAGCTTTTGCACTTCAGCCTGGGCATTCTCTTCATGCAAAAATGCGCCTACCACTACATAATAATCAACGTACTCGCTGCTGACCACCTCCCGATCAATCAAGACTTCCTCAGGCTCTGAAGGCTCGGCATCTTGCATTTCCTCATCCGCCTGGCCTGTTTCCGTTGAAGTAGTTTCATCGTACAGATCCTCCAGATCGGGTGCTGGCTCGTTTTCAAGCGCACCTCCATCATCAGGCATGGTGACTGCGGTATCATGGGTAGGTTCGTCTATTTTGTTGCAGGATCGGAGGATGGCAAATACGCAGATAGCCAGGCCGACAATCACAAGTAAGATGATAATGGTTTGGAAGATTCTGCTCATAGTTGATGGTTTGTTGGTATTAGAAATGAAGATTGCTCGGGAAAAGGGATGTATAAATGTACGGAATTTGTGCAAATTGTGTTGATGGAAAATTAATTTCTCTTCTAATTTTGACCAACTTCCCTGCGGCGAATGATATAAGCAGGGATTTGTTGTTTTTGAAGCCTGGCTACCGTTTCGCCCGCCTTTTGAGCGGTCGGAAAACGTCCGGCAAGCACAGTGTGATAGCTGGAAGCATGAAAACGTACCAGCTCACCATCGAAGCCGAGGCGTTGAATACGGCTCAGCTCAACAATGGCGTTTGGCTCTTTTCTGAAAGCCCCTGCTACTACCATGAAAGGGGGGGAGTGATCGTATAAGGCACTTTCCTCATCCGCAAAAACTGAAGTTTTAGTTACCTTTTCAGGAATTTCTACCACTTCGTACTCTACCGGCACAGTTGCTTGCTCCGGTGGTGTCTCATTGGCTGGAGGAGCTGTATGCTCGGAAGAAGTAGTCTCGCTCATAGGATGATGCTCTTCAGAGCTTTGGTGGCTATCTGAATGAGTGGTATGCCCGACGGCTGCATGATCCTCGGTTCTGCCGGAATGAAGGCTGTGCTGGTGACTGTGGCAAAAGGTGTAATCCCAGTAAACCAGCGATACAACGGTTGCCAAAAACAGAAATGCCAACAATGCATTTTTCATAATCAAATAGGTAGTTTGAGAGTTACTTTCTCTGCATTAGGACGTCAAATAACTAATTTTGTTGCTGTTTTCGCCAAGATTTACCCGGTCTCTAACCCAAGCGAAGACACTTCAAAAGAGTCTTTTCTTAGATACGATAGCCTGTCTGCTTTTGGTGGATGGGCTGTTTTATGAAGTAGCCAGCTAAAACAGCTTTCCCTGAACTCCTTCCTCCTTCTTGGCTTCCTTATTCGCCTTCACTCTGGGGCTCGCTTCCATTAATACAGCCTGTGTGACAAAATGTACAAAATAACGGTTTGCCCCTCTACCAAATACCTCCTCCAAAGCCGCTCCGCTCCACTCCAGCCATCCAGCTAGTTCTTTAGCTTTCGCGCGCAGCTTTTTGGGAGCACCATTGAAGGCACTATTTTGGATTAGTACAAAGCCATCTTCTCTGAGCAAAACAAAATCGGCGATTGTAGTGAACAGTTGCTCTTCTTTTTTTAGCCGCAGGGGGAACTTGCGCAACAGCTTTTGATAGCCTAGCTGCTCTTGCAAATTCCGATGAAATGCATCCGATTGTTGTAAGACCTGCTTTACACCTAGCAGTTCATCCAATTCAAAACGATCAATCAAGTCCCGGGCCATAGTAGCTCGCTCGGCCGGTGGCAAATCGGGATGATCGGCTATCAACAAGCCCTTTAGCAGTTTAGCAGCCTTTTTGGCCGATGCCTGATCTTCGATTGTCAATGGTGGGTGATAGGGGGTGGCATTGCCAATTGTGCACTTCCAATGTTGCCGGATCGATTCATTTTTCAGCTCTATGGCAAAAGGCTGGTAAGAGACATTACTTTCATCGGCCGGAGCAGCCTCCAAATAGCGGGCAGCCGTTTCTGTGGTTTCCACCACTGCAAAATCACGCGGGTAGGAAAACACTTCGGTTTGCTTAAAAACGGGATTACCTTCCCAAATCCAGGGGCTTTCATCACTATTGGCATCAAGTGTGGGTTGGCTTTCGTCGCCGTGATGCCAGCAACGATTGAGCAGGAGGGTGGGCTTGGAACGAGTCGGAAATACCAGGTAATCTCTGGCTCTGGTAATCCCTACATACAGCAAGCGAGCCTCTTCGAGCAGCGCCTTTTGGCGGGCTGCAGCCTTTTCGGGGCTTGCATCGAGCCGCTCTGCCAGTGCTGTGCCGGACTGCTGATCGCCATAAGGATTGACCCAAAAGCGGAGCCACCGCCCCCCCAGAATGTCATCGATATGAATAGCGGCTCGTTCATTGACAATATCGATTCCCCAGACACTATCTTTGAGCCGACCTTCCAAACTATGGCAGATCACCACCGGCCATTCCAGCCCTTTGCTTTTGTGATAGGTAAGCACATTGACGGCATCGCTGCTCTGGCCGGAACCCTGTTTGTCTTCTCCATTTTGCTCCAGTTCGTTGAGCCAAAGAAGCAAGCCTCCTAAAGAAGCGGCTGTGTGTAGTCGGTTGCAGGCCTCCTCATATTCAATAGCCATACGCCGAAGCACATCCACATTATCCATACGCCGGGAGCCGTGCCCCCAGCGGGCGATGAGCCTGCGCAGATCAAGCGACTCCAAAAGCAGGTTGAGAATTTCAGCACCCGACAGTTCCAGCAGCTGGGGCCGCAGTAGGTTGAGTTGTTGGATAAAGGGATTTTCTGAAGCCCAGGGTGCTACGGATTGTGGCCTGCTGTTTAGCCAGTCCAATCTGTTGTCAACGATCTCTTCGATCTCCTTTTGGCCGGAAAGCAACAGGATTTCCGCTACCGAAAGCGAATCCTTTTCGTTGAGCATATATTTTAAACAGGCAATGATGAACCGGGCTTCCGCAGTATGCAACAACCCCGCCCGGGCGATAGCAGCCTTGATGCCGGCTTTGTGCAAAGCTTCAGCCATCTCAAGGCAGGAAGCATTGGAACGGCAAAGAATAGCCACATCACCTGGCCGGATGGGGCGGTAGCACCGGTCCGATTTGTCAAATACCAGGGGATGGCGAGATAAAAAAGTATGCAGCGAAGTGGCGATGGCATTTTCCATCCAGGGTTTTGCAGGACTGCGGCCTTCGCCATCAAAATCGAAATGCCAGTGATGGATGGCGTCACCCATCTCAGGAGGCTCCAGGGCGCCGTTGTCGGTTGTGTTTTGTTTGCACCGCTTTGGCTGAAGGGCAATTTGCTCTTTTGGCAAATCACGAAAAGCTTCGGTGAAAAGCCCATTGGTGAGAAAGGCTATATCTTCCCGACTACGCCAGCTAAACTTCTGAATATCTTCAGCGGCAATTCCTCCATTGTGTTCAATGATGGCACGCATAAGGGCAGGTTCCGCTCCCCGGAATCCGTAGATCGATTGCTTGGGGTCGCCCACCCAAACAGAATGCTTGGCCAAATTAGAGAGCTTGAGAAATATTTCAAGCTGCAAGGGGCTGGTATCTTGAAATTCATCAACCATCAACAAATCCAGCTCTGCCTTTAGCACATGCTGTACAGCAGGCTGATCGAGCAAACGTTTTACCTGGATTTCCATATCTATATAATCGATCAGGCCGCGATGTTTTTTATAGGCATCATATTCTTTTACCGCAGCAATTGTCAGATCAAAGACCAGCGCAATGTAATCGTTGATGTTTTTGTGAAACAGTGGATGCTCATCATGCCGACGGGTGTAATCGAGTAGCTCTGCCACATCCTCGCGGCTCTTGGCCCCATGCCTGAGTTTGCTGATCTTTACCCACTCATGCCAATTGAGCTGCCCCTGCAATTCAAGGCGATTGCTGAACTGTTTGAGCTCATCCAGCATTTTTTGGGTCACTTTGGTAGTATCCTCATTTTGCTCGACCCTTTGAAAGGTATCGCGGAGCAATTGAAGGAGCTGTTTGTTAAAGGCTTCCGCACTTTCTGTGGAGGGCTTACCTAAGAACCGACCAAAGGTGCTAAGTGATTTTTGCTTACTGTATTCAAGCTGTTCGATGGAAAAGTCATTGCTGCGGGCAATATCACTAAGCTGTTTGACATCGCGGCGCCAGTCGTAATAGCCGCGTTTGTTTAATCCTAGCTGCTCGCTGAGGGCTTCCATTTGGTCGATTCGCTCTTGCCGGAGCACAGTGGCCAGCGCCTTGTTGAACAACAGCTGTTGGTCGTCGTCGGCCATGATGTCGATTTGTGGAGAGAGGCCCGCCTCGAAGGCAAAACGCTTGAGGAGCTTCACGCCCAGGCTGTGAACAGTACCTATGAGCGCGTCGGCCAATTGGTCAGCCTCTTGCGTCATACCTTCCTCTAGCAATTGGATACGCACCCGCTCCTGAAGCTCGGCGGCAGCCTTGTTGGTGAAAGTAGTAGCCATGATGCCGCCAGGTCGCACACCACTCTTTAGTAAGCGTAGCATCTCGTGCGTGAGGCGGTAGGTTTTGCCGCTGCCCGCACCGGCACTGATGATTTGTAGTTTCATGAGCAATTCAAAACTTATTCTTCCACATCATGCTTTCCACGGGCTTTTCGGTGCGAAGGATGTATTTGGCATTTTTCTTTTTGTTGTAATAATTTTCAATCTCACCATCTACCGCAAAATAGATCAACTGACCAATAGGCATGCCCGCGTAAATACGTACCGGTTGAGTGCAGGATATCTCGAGTGTCCAGGTATTGCAAAAGCCTACGTCCCCTTTTCCTGCGGTAGCGTGAATGTCGATACCCAGACGCCCTACACTCGACTTGCCTTCCAAAAAGGGCACGGCGGCATGGGTTTCGGTATATTCTTCCGTAACGCCGAGATAGAGTGTGTTGGGTTGGAGGATGTAGCCTTCCTCAGGAATCACAAAATGCTCAATTTGGTTGTGTAGCCGGGCATCGAGCACTGTATCGCGGTAGGTAGCCAAGTGGTGGCTGAGGTGAACATCATAGGAATTGGTACCCAGGCAGCCGGGCCGAAAGGGTTCGATGACAATTTCGCCTCGTTCGATAGCTGCCCGTATTTTTTTATCGGAAAGGATCATATCAGTAGTTTTCAACAGACAAAGTTATTAAAACTTCATTGTTCGTTCAGCCCACCTGCCAAACATTCACCAGCCGGTCATCTCCCGCCGAGCAAAGCAGGTTTTGGTAGTTGCTCCACCAAAGGCAATTGACCGAATTGGCATGCCCGCCATCCCGCACTCGCTCGATCACTTTGAGCAGATCAAAACCTGCGGCATCCCAAAGTTTGATCGTCTTATCGCGGCTGGCAGTGGCAAAAAGCTGCCCTTCAGGATGGTATGCAATGGCGTTGATGGTGGCCAAATGAGCAGCTATCGTGTGCGAAGGAAAGGTGAATTTCCGATCCCAAACCCGCAGCTGCGCATCACGGCCGCCACTGAGCAGATACTGCCCGTCAGGCGAATAACGAAGAGCAAAAACTGAATGGTCGTGGGCTCGATCTACTACTGCCCTAAGTTGAAACTTGGTAGCGTCGAGCAAATAAATCCGGCCATCACTGGCACCTATGGCCAGTTCGTCAAAAGCAGGGTTGTAAGCCAGGCTCCTCAGACTCTTATTGCTGAGTCGGAAGCCCTCCACACATCTCGCCTCTTGCAGCGCCCAGCGGCTGAGTAGCCCCTCAGCCCCCAGGCTATACACCCATTTACCCAACCGACGAATGGCAAATATGCCTTTCCGGTGATGGGCAATATGGCGGTTGCGTGCCGGCTCATTCCGATACAGCCAGTGAATGCCGCCATTCATATCTCCGGCTACTAGCAGTTGTTCGTCCGGACAGCTTTCTAGGGAGAAAGTTTGCCCGTTTACTTTAGCCACCAGCTGCCCGGTTTCGGGAATTGCCAGGTTCCAGCGAACAATCCAGCCATCGCCTCCGGCACTTAGCAACTGGCTGGGGTTTAGCGAATCGCACACCAGCGCATACACAGCAGATTGGTGGCCGCTAAGTTCAGCTATTTTCTCGACTGGCAATTTGGCAGGCATATTCCAGGATGTGACTATATTTGCTAACTTCAACACCAAGTTATCAAAATTGTTGAATGCCTTTAGTATCACACCGGTATTTACAGCCAGAAGGAGAGCTGGGTTTGTGGCAAATCGGCGAATCAGAAGCCTTTTTCTTAGATCGGATCAGCTTGCATCCTTTGGAAGCCGCGCAATTGGCGGAGATTAAAGGGCACAGGCGCGTGGAATGGCTGGCCAGCCGATGGCTACTGCATGAAATGTCGGGACGTCAGCTGCGTGCTGCCTGCCTTAAAGATGAATTTGGCAAGCCACATCTCGAAGGGTCGTTCTACGATATCTCACTGAGCCATTCGCATGAGCTGGTTGCTGTGATCGCCGCGCCGCGCTTGGTAGGAGTGGATATTCAGTATCTGGTAACTAAAATTGAGCGCATTGCTTACAAATTTATGCGGCCGGAAGAAGCGGAAAGCCTGGAGAGCAGCAGCCGCATCGAGCATTTGCATGTGTATTGGGGCGCCAAGGAATGTCTCTACAAAGCTTACGGTCGCCGGTCGTTGGATTTCAAGACTCACATTCTGATCGAGCCCTTTCGCTACCAGCAAACGGGTGGTCGCTTTAGCGGGCGTGTGCTGAAGGATGCCTATAATGAGTCGTTCGAGCTTTGGTATGAGCGCCTGGGCGATTTTATCTTGGTGTACGGAATGGCGGATATCGGCGATCAGCGACTGGCTTTTGATTAGCTATTTTTCAGCCCTGCCGGTATTTATATTGAGACAATCATAAACCAGATTGTTGAATTCCCAAATCAGTTTTGATTCCTTTACATTATCGTATTGCGAAAAGAGAATGCCGATGACTTTGTGAGTGGGATCGGCGAAAAATGCCGTATTGGAGCGGCCCAGCCACCCATAGGTGCCCGAAATTCTGCCCAGCGGATTGGATTCGAGGCTTACGGCCAGGCCGAGTCCAAAGCCCAGGCCATGCAAGGGCCGATCGGCAATCGTCATTGGTAGCTGCGCCTCGGTCAGGTGATTGGTGATGAAGAGCCGGAGCGTTTCACGCTTCAATATTTGCTTGCCTTCCCATTGCCCTTCCTGCAAAAGCATCTGGCCAAATTTCAGGTAGTCGGAAACGGTGGATACCAAACCGCTGTTGCCCCGTGCCATAATGCCTGTCACATTTGCACTCTCCTTATTGTCAGCCACTGCCTGCAGGTGGTTTTCGTCATCGAGGCCGTACAGGGTTGCGAAGTGCGGTACATCCTCTTCAGCTACCAAAAAACCCGTTTTGTTCATACCTAGTGGCTGGAAGATTACTTCCCTAAGGTATTGCTCCAAAGGTTGGCCGCTTACCTTTTCGATTAGCCGCGCAATGATGTCGGTGGACAGGCTGTATGTAAATCGAGCTCCGGGCGCCGCGCCTAGTGGAAGTCGGGATATATACTGGACGAAAGTATTCAGCTCATTGAAGCCGTTGCCCCAAAGGTCTCTGTACATAGCCCCCACTTCATCCTGCTCCATGCCACTCCAAATACCGCTAGTGTGGGTAAGCAATTCTTGGATGGAGATCGAGGGCACCTCCAAATCGGGCTGTCCGTGGACAGTAAGCTCGGCAAATTCGGGAAGATATTTTTCAATCGGATCGTCCAGGCGGATCAATCCTTTATCCAGCAAAGTTAAAGCAGCAGCCGATACGATCGGCTTGGTCAAAGAGGCAAGCCGGAAGAGGGTGTGGTCGTCCATCGGTTTGCCTTCCTCTATGTTTTGCAGGCCAATATGTTCTTTGAAAATGATTTTGTTGTCCTTCTGCACAATCGCTGATAGGCCCGCCAGCCTACCCGTTTCCACATGATTCTGCAGATGTGCCCGGAGCTTGTCGAAATTGGGAGCAGAATGGGGTTCGGAACCCTTGCTGGTTTGGCATTTTTGAAATAAAAAACTGCTGATAAGGAGTAGAATGACTGGCAAGATGTATCGGTTCATGTGTACTGATTTTTGGTGAAGGATTAGATTTTGCATGTCTCCAAATCAAAGGTAGCTTAAAGCAGTATTGAAAGATTATTGCTATTTTGCCAATAAAAAGGGGGATTTACGCCAAATGAAAAAAATCGGAATCATTATCCCGGAAGGTCGTATTTTCTTTAATTCGGTCACTGGAGCCTATTATCTGCTCCAGGAAGCTGCCAATCCGATATTAGGCGGAGCAGAGGAAGGAGTCGATTTTGATGTCCAGATTATCAGTGGTTCCGGCGGGTCCGTTCCGCCAAACGAGCAGTTTGCCATTCACCCGGATGCCGATCTGTCGGTTTGCAAACGGCTGGATTTGCTGATCATTCCGGGTATCCGGGGCCCTTTTGAGCAACAAATTGTGGCAAACGAGTCCTTGCTGGCTCTCCTCAGAGAATGCTATTTGCAGCATGGTGTCGAACTGGCCAGTATGTGTACCGGTGCATTTTTGCTGGCAGCAACAGGCCTGCTGGATGGCAAGGTTTGCGCTACCCATTGGGCATTGGCTAATGAATTCAGGCAGTGCTATCCAAAAGTCCGGCTACGACCAGAGGAGGTGATCACCGATACGGATGGCCTATATACGAGTGGCGGGGCTTATACTTCGCTCAATCTGATGCTGTATCTGATCGAAAAATTTGCCGACAGGAAACTGGCTTTAAAGGTTGCGCGCTTTTTCAATATCCATATCGACCAGCGCTCTCAGATGCCCTTTGCTATTTTTCAGACCCAGAAAAACCACGGAGATGCCGCCATTGCCGAGGTACAGCAGTATATTGAGAGTCATTTTAGTGAGCCGATCACCGTGAAGGGGCTTGCTGTCCGCTTTGCTTTTAGTAGTCGCAGCTTTATTCGCCGCTTCAAAGCTGCCACCGGCAACTCACCCATCGAATATATCCAGCGGGTGCGGATAGAGGCTGCCAAGAGGCTGCTGGAAAATTCTCACCTTCACATCAGTGAGCTGGTTTATCAAACGGGCTATAACGACCTCAAGAGTTTTCGGGATGTTTTCAGGAAACTCACTGGCCTTTCACCCAAAGCTTACCGGGATAAGTACACCTCAAGAAATTAACGCAGCAGAATTTTCATTGGAAAAGTGTGTGTTTTACCTAGAAGAACAGGTGTTTGTACCTGTTGCGATAGCGATGAACAAAAGATAGTTTTGAATCAAATAAAAAACGGGACGCTTTTTCGACTTTGTTCTGGCTTGTTTTTTGACATATAGATTTTGTAAAATATTTGGGTGTTGTTGCATGAATCAATTTTATTCGGAATAATATTTCGCACTCATTAAATTAGTATAAATAAATTCCGTAACAAACTGATAGTCAGTGGTAAATTTGATTGATAGTATATATAAATTATTTTAAACTAAATATTATTTTGCAATTACAGGAAATACATTAGTTAGATTCTTTTATGCAACAACGCCAAATATTTGTAAAACATTCCAAAAAAATCAATCATGAGCTTATTTAAAAATTATTCCTGGCTACTCCTGTTTGCCGTACTGACCTTAGCTGCTTGCAGTAAAGATGACGATGGTGGTTCCAACAATACATCTGGTACACTTACTGCCGAGATTGACGGGCAGAATTATTCTGCTACGGTGGGTATATCCGCCAGCGTGTCAGGTACTACGCTGGTCGTGCAGGGTGGTACGGATAGCGGAGAAACCATTCGCCTCAACATTGGAGCTGCTTATCAGGGCGTCGGGATTTACCAGATTGGCGGCACTACTATCCATTTCAACGAAACCGGTACCTACATTCAGGATCCTGCCAATCCCTCTACAAGTACCTGGACGTCAATAGGATCGCCGGATAATTCTGGAGAAATCAACATTACGTCTGATGATGGTGAATTTGTAGAAGGTACCTTCCGTTTCAAGGCTTTTAATGCCAATGATGGTACTACCAAAGACATTATAGAAGGCAAATTCAGAGCTAAAATCAATTGAGCCTAGCTTCGAATAGGGCGGGCCGGCATCTGTGTTCCAAAAAAAAAGATGTCGGCTTGCCTTGTCAAATACTACCAGTTGTCAACTTCTCGTTTGCAGTTCGGACCATTAAATTGCCCCAAGATGAAAGAATTACTTTTATTACTCCTCTTCCTGCCTGCGGTGCTTTGTTTTTCGCAAAATGAAGATGCAGCCAGGCTCGCTGAACTAAAACAGGAAGTGAAAACCTTGGCTGATGCGGGCCAGTACGAGGCATGCCTGGCCAGGCTCGATGAATACCTGACCATAAGCCCGAATGACGAGCAGGCGCTGGGTACCCGCATTGCCATCAACGCCTTGGCGATGGATAATGTAGAGCATGTATTGAAGGATGTGGAAGCAATGGCCGGGCTACACGAAAAGCCCGAAGAGGTGTATGCCGATATTGGCTTCTTACTGGTGGACAATGGCAAATTGGCGGCCTCGCTGACCTACACCGAAGCCAGCCTCAAAAAATTTCCCGATTCTCCAAAACTGTATTGTATCCGGGGCAAGGCGCTCCGAAAAATGATGCGCACCGACGAAGCTGCTACGGCCTTTGATATGGCCATCAGCAAAGATCCGGCTAGTGATTACACCTGGCGGTTGGCTTATGAGCTGCACGAAAGCACGGGCATCGAAGATGCGGTGGTTGCGGTGCTGGATGGCTGGGAGAAGGCTTTACCCAAGTCTCATTTTTTGCACGACAAATACAGCAATTTTTATAAAGGTCGCGGCGAATGGGCTGCTGCGCTCAACAGCAATGACCGGGCGATCGAATATGCCAGAGGAAAGCAGAAGCTGTTGGCCTCTTACTACATGAAAAGAGCCTTGATCTACAGCGAATCCGGCAACCCGGATAAAACATGCGAGTGGTCAAAAAAGGCACGAAAGGTGGGCTTTAAAAAAAGCGCAGAGATGTTGATGATTCATTGCCGGGATGAGCTTTGGGTAGAGGAAGGTACTCGCCTGGAATACGCTGTCGATTATTATAGCATGAAGTATGACTTTCATCCCATCATCCGCCGGTTTTCCGATCAGGGTATAGAAGTGGACTGGAGTATGACGATCAGTCCTGATATGAAAGGAAGTTTTGCCATCACGGACTCTGCTCTACAATCGGCTATCGATCAGCACAATATTTTCAAGCCGGGCCAGCAGATGGTACTGGATGACAAGACATCCATTTGGGTGAGCAAAGCTGTTTACCATACCTTGCGGGAAGGTACGGCATTGCGCATGAGTACGGGCAATGGCCCGAAGACCTTTCGCATGTTGGGGCATGAAAAATTTACCGTCCACCTGGGAGATGCCGGCGAAAAGAAAGCTGTTCAGGTGATGGTGGTACAGTCGGATGATAAGGAAGAGACCCTTTGGATAGCTGATAATCCGGATAATCCGATGATTGTCAAGATGGATATTGGGTGGAGCATTGAATTGAAGCGAATAAATTGACTGGAGCCTTGCACTATTATTTTATTAAAAAGTATTGTATGAAAAAGATCATTTTCCTTTTTCTTGCGCTATGCTTCATTTCATCAACCGGAAATGTGTGCATGGCTCAAAAAGGCACCTATCGAATAGTATGCTACACGGATACAAAATCCAAAATAGATTATTATACCACCGGTTTCATACGGTTCAATTGGACTTCCAATGTAGAAAAACAGGGCGGCAAGGGGAGTGTTGAAATTGAATATCCTGAAGGTGCTGCCAAAAAGAACTTTCCTTTTCATGTAGATTTGAAGCAGGAGGGGCCCGGGTTTTTTGTGCACCGCATCAGCATTACCGACAGCAACAAGCGCGGCAGCGTTTACATGTATGTACCCTATGGAGAAAAATATAAGGGAATGACATTTCTGGGCGATTTGCTGCTGCCGGCGGAGGGAAAGAGTTTTAAATTTCATCTCACCAAAATTTCCAAATCCAAAAAGCCGGACAACCCCAAGCTCTCCTGGCTCAAGCTTGACAAGGCTTCACCAAAAACCAACGACCATGACAGGCGACCTGAGAATATCAGCCAAACTACTGATAGATCGACAAAGTATCAGCTGCCTCCACCCGATGAGATCCGAAAAATGCAGCTTGGCGAAAAAGCAGAAGTATTAGGGAAATATGTTGCAAGTGAGCGCAACCTTCTGGTATATAGCCATGTGCCATTTGACGGAGGAGGTACCCAAAGCTGGCCCTATAAGTACAACGGCACCTTCAAAAAAGGGGATAAACTTAATATTGTCATCCTTACGGACAACTGCAATTCCATCAAGATAAAAACGGGAGTAAAAGGAGAGAAAAATAAATTGTACGGTGAAGATGAGGCCGAAAAATTCCATGCATTCGGCTTTAATGGAAGCAGGTATATGATGAAGGTGTTGAACGATGATGGCAAGCTATCGCTCCAATACTATCAGGATTGCAACAAGGATGGGCTGTACATGCGACTATTTATCTTTAAGGAAGGCCCAACGCCAGAGTCCCGCTACGTCCGCTTTTTTAATGAGCCTTCGGGTACTTCCAATAGAGGTAACACAGGAAATGATAAAGGCAATGACTTCCTCAAGCCTGAGCTGCTGGGCAAGCTGGAAGGGGTAGGTATCGAGTACGAAACGAAAACCTATCTGAAAAAATATTTCGTCAAAAAGATTACCAAAGGCTGGGCTGCCGACTATGGCTCCTATGTGCATGTGGGGGATGAAATACTGGAAATAAACGGTAAAAAACTGGCAGGGATGGAGTACTGGGATGTGCATCAGCTACTTGGCGGAAAGGCAGGCACCTTTGCAAAGGTGAAAATAAAACATGCTCCTTCCGGCCATGTCCAAACATACAAAATGATACGCGGAGAAGGCGGAAAATCAGAGAGGGAGATCAAGTTGTATAAAAAAAAGGATGCTTCGCTGTTTAGCGGAATTTATGAGGGAGATGATCTGCTGGATCTCATTGGCAGAGATAAAGACGATCCCGCTATTGCCAGCTGGCTCAATGATCCGGCTGTTGGGTTTGAGCATTTCAAAGTGATGGGCAAATGTAATGATGAGAAGTGGTGCTGGTTTCGGGCGGTGAATAGCGGCGTCTCTCTTGGGTTTTACAAGCGCAAGCTCGCCCGCATGAATCTCAGCAAAAATGGTATTGACAATTATACAGCCCAAACACCTTTCAACGTGCCGATGGGCAAATCCACAGAGGCTATGCGTACACTACCCGGATGGAAATACGAACACCTGACTGATCAATCCTGGACAAAAAAGAATGACAAGGGCGTCATCGTAGTGGTAAGGGTGCCCGGGTATAGCAAGGTCATCGAAAATATCAGCATATTTGCACCAGGCCAGTAAGATCGAAGCAGCGAAATAGCGTACCTTTGTTGAAATATTTTTTGATGAAAGAGGTAAGTTGCTTCCAATCCATATTGATTTGGGCTTGCTCAATTTTGCTCACCGCCCTGGCCTCATCCTGCTTTTCGCAACCCCTTTCCTATGAGCAGGCTCTTGTTCAAGCCAATCAGCTCATTGCCCATAAGGATTATGACCAGGCTATCCAACTACTCGAAAGCCACAACGAACACTTTGAGGCCATCAAGCTGCTCGCTTCGGTTCATTATTGGAGTGGCAACATTGAGCAGGCTGAGGATACGTACCTCAAAGCTATGGTTGAGCACCCATCTCACGCAGTGCTAAAACTGGATTACGGCAGAATGCTCTACGAAACCAAACAGCCTGAGAAAGCTAAATCTATCCTCTCCGACTTCTTAACTGTTGAGCCCGGGCATGTGGAAGCCAACAAATATCTGGCATACATTTACTATCAGGAAGGCTCATTCCAAAAATCAAAAAAGCATTTTCAGAAAATTGTATCGCAATATCCACAAGATGCGGAAGCACTGCAAATGCTGAGAGCTTTACAAGAAATGAATGCCCTGCAACTCGGGCTGGGCAGCCGATTTCAATGGGATAGCCAGCCTTTGAATATCCTGCAGCCGGAGGTGATGGCAAGCAAGAGGTTTACCAGGCTATGGTATCCGGAACTTTTTGTAAAGGGCTACTTTTTTGATACGGACAGCCTGCACCAAGTTGCCCGCCAGATGGCTGTTGGCAATAGCTTCAAGCTACCAAATACCCGGCTGAATGTAAGGCTTTTGGCAGGCTGGCACAAGCATCCGGCAGCTGGTGGAAATCACTGGATAGGTAGTGTAGAGATCGATAAAAACTGGTCTGATTACTTTTCAACGAAGGCAATGTGGTCGTATCAGCCCAGCATGTATGCCGTGGCAAGCCTTTCACAATTGGTGAGCCTGCATCAATATTCCCTTACACTAAATGTGGCTAATGGCGACTTCTGGCTGGGACAGGCCGCTTTTCAGTACTTGGAATATTTTGATGACAACGCCCAGCAATCGGCCTATTTGTGGGTGTTCAGTCCGGCGCTAAGATGGGGGGCTACCAAGTGGCGTGTCGGCTATGCCGGCTCCTGGGCAGATACGGAAGCCAGTCATTTCGTCAGCGAACGCAGCCTTGCTGAAATATTGGACAATTATACCGACAGTATGAAAATAAGAGGTATTTATGATCCTTATTTCACCGCTCGCCATCAACAAATACATGCTATCATAGGGCTACTGGAGGTCAAGCCAACGCCCTGGATCGCCCTAAAGTTAAGTTCCAATGTAGGAATATTCGCTACTGCCGACATCCCTTTTTTGTACCTGGATGGCAGCCCTTCAGGAGTAGTACTGGCGCAAGCCTTTTTTAAAGAAAGTACCACTACATTCGATTTGAAGGCCGAACTAAATATACAGCTGTCAGACCGACTGAGCTTAATGAGTGGCTACCAATATGTTAAAAATTTCTTTTACCATTTTCATGCTTTTCAGCTCAGCCTAAACTGGTGGTGGTACAATGAAGAATGACTGGCAAAGAGATCTGTTTATTTTCAGGCGGGCCCGGGCAGTCAGGCACCGGGATCGTTTCGTGCTGACGGCGCTGGCAGTAGCGGGCATTATCGGTATTGTCCGGCTGGCAGATTGGTGGTTTAGGGCAGAGCATGTGGGGGCTATACCCCTGTACATTTTGCTGACCTTCATTTTTTGGTATGGCATGCTACGACTGATTGTAATCTGGATCAATTATCTGGGGGTGAAAAGGCCGGAAATACCCAAGCCGGAGGAAGGTCTTTCAGTAGCCATATTTACTACAAGCACTCCAGGCGAGCCTTTGTCGATGTTTGAAAAAACACTTGAAGCTTGTGCGAATATCCGCTATCCTCATACCACCTATCTGCTGGATGATACGGAAGACGAGTGCTTTCGGGAAATCGCCAATAAATATGATGCGGTATGTTTAGAACTGCTAAATGTGCCGGGCGCCAAAGCCGGAAAGATCAACCGTGCCTTAGCACAAACCAAAGAAGAATTTATTCTTATCCTCGACCCCGACCACATTCCTTTTCCCTGTTTTTTGGACAATACACTAGGTTTTTTTAAAGACCAACGAGTAGGTTTTGTACAGGTGGCACAAGGCTATTACAACCAATACAGATCATTTGTGGCCAAAGCAGCAGCAGAGCAAACCTACGCATTCTATGGCCCCGTTTCGTTGGGTATGCACGGCTATGGAACTGCGGTAGCCATTGGTGCCAATTGTACGTTTCGGCGAAAAGCGCTGGAATCGATTGGCGGGCACGGTGTGGGCCTGGCAGAGGATTTGGTTACCTCCATTCGTCTTCATGCAGAGGGCTGGCTGTCAGTATTCAATCCGGTGATCGTCAGTCGAGGGCTGGTGCCTGAAGATTTCGGCTCCTTTTGCAAGCAGCAGTTGAAGTGGGCGCGCGGGGTGCATGAAGTACTCTTCTCAGAGGTGCCCCGATTGTTTTCTCAACTGAGATTTTGGCAAAAAATTTCATATCTAAGCATTGGCACCTACTATCTGGTGGGCGCTACCTCCTTTTTTTATTTTATCATTCCCTACTTGTTTTTTTGGGGAGGGCTGCTACCTGCCAAAATGCACTTTTCCGATTTTATTCAGGAGGGCTTTCCCGTTGCGCTCATTGCAGTTGCCATCTATTTATATGCTCAAAGGTGGCTATGTCATCCCGGGTTTGAGCGCGGGCTGCACTGGCGCGGCATGGTGCTAAAGTTTGCCTGCTGGCCCCTGTTTTTTCTGGGCTTTCTGCTATCTTTGTTCAATGCCACCATTCCCTACATCCCTACGGCCAAGAAAGCACAAACGGGCAGGGTGAGTCACTTTGTAAGGCCATTATATATACAATTTTTTTTATTTCTGGGAGCCCTGGTATTTTTGATCTACCAAAGGCGGTATGTAATCCCTGAGAGTAGTTTGATATTAACGAGTGAGATAAGCTGGGGCATGATGTTTTTTGCTTTTATACCGTTCGTATTAGTGACCGGAGGCATATTGGCTGCCTGGGAATCAAAGCGATTGGAAATTAAAGAGCCCTGGATGCATGTGCCAGCCGGCCGTTTAAATAGGTTGACTGATGAATAAAACAAAAAGGATCGTTTCGACCCTGCTGGCAGTAATAATGGGCATCCTCATTATCAACCTGTTGACACATGTCGGCAATCAGGCCAAGGGGCCTCTGGAGGACTTTTTCGTAAAAGCTGGCGATGTGGTTACAGATGCCGAGGCCTATCTGTTGAATGAAAAAGCAGAACGCTACAAGCGGTTGCAAGGGTTTTCGGCACATCGTTCGTTCGCCCAATTAGAAAGGCCGGACAAGATATTGCTGGGCGCCTTCGACAACCAGAGCCGGCAGGATTTTCAAAGCATAATGGCACTGGAAGCTTCTCTCAATACCACCTTCCCACTCATCCACATTTACACTGCCTGGGGCAGCAAACCAGAGCAGCGATTTCCGCTCATGTGGCTAAAGGCCATTCATGAGCTGGGCTCGGTACCTGTCCTGACCTGGGAGCCCTGGTTGGTGGATTTTGATCAGACAGCCCATCCCGAATTGGGGCATGCTAAGGAACGCGATAAAAACGGATTGAAAGCTATAGCCCGTGGAGAGTATGATTTTTACCTCAGCAAGTGGGTTGCGGATCTTGCACAATTTGAGCATCCCTTATTTATTCGCTGGGGGCACGAGATGAATGACCCCTACCGCTACCCCTGGGGACCGCAGCATAATGAACCGGCTGATTTCGTAGCCGCCTGGCGTCATGTCGTTAATTTTTTTAGACGGGCCAATGTAGGCAATGTTCTTTGGGTTTGGTCGCCCCACATTGCGTACGGCTCTTTCGATGCCTATTACCCGGGCCACGATTATGTGGACTGGATTGGGCTGGGAACCCTTAATTACGGCACGGTGGCTTCATGGTCGCGATGGTGGAGCTTCGACGAGATTTTTGGCACGCATTACCCCGAGCTAGCCCGTTTTGGCAAGCCCATCCTGCTTTCAGAATTTGGCAGCCTGGCCGTCGGAGGCGACAGAGCCGAGTGGTACCGCTCGGCCTTTTGCGCCATCCCTCAAAAGTATCCTGCCGTGAAGGCAATATTGTTTTTTCATTTCAATGAGGATAATACCCTTACCTACCAGATGCTTGATTGGTATTTCAAAGAAGATAGCTCAATCATTGCAGGCATTGTGGATTGTATGGCCATGTGGCCGGACAGCTTGCATGTAAAGTGAGTAATAAGAATATGAAAATTGCACTAATGCCCCGAAGGGTAAATTCCAAACACGCTCTTATCTGCGCCATGGGTTTAGTGCGATTGTAAAGCAAAGAAACAAAAATCTCTTCAAAGCAGCTTTTAGGTGTTGAGCCTCCCCTCTGAGCGAGGCTGCAGGGCATGCCACCATCGCAGAATAAGCAGTCCTGTCACTAGCAAAGCAAAGAAATAGTACTGTTGCTTGTCGATGACATTTTTCCAGTAGCTCCTTGCAAAGATGAACCATATCCAGTAGCCACCTGCGAGGTGAAGCCACTTCCACTGGCGCTGGTTGAGGTATTTGGAAAAGGTATGGAAAGAGGTCAATAACATGAGCAACACAAAGAGGTATGCCAGGCCGCCACCTATCAGCGAGCTGGTTTTGGCTTTGGTAAATACGGGATGAAAGAAATTTTGGAGCATTACCAAAAAGAATAAATGGCTCAGGTGAGTTAGAGCAAAGCTGACGCCGAGCTGCTTGCGGTGTTTGCTGAGCCAATGTGTCAAGCGGCCCGGCCACAGGTGCTGAAGGGCCGATGCGCCAAAGGCCAGGCTGAAGAGCAGCACGCTGATCTGCGCCGAAAGCCGTATGCAGCGGCGCGTACTTTCTTCATTGAAGCCATTGGAGTAAATGAGCAAAAAAGCCAGCAGGGCTAAGGCCACTACAATTGGCACCAGCTTCCAGCGAAGGTGAACAAATTGTGTTGGTGGAGGGAGGGTTGTCATTTGTCAAATGATTTGGTGAATATTTGAACTCCTTCGTTCATAAATATACTTCAATTGTGAAGCCGAATAAATTCCAACCCGATTATCTTTGCCCCATGATTCAGAAATTGTTTCGCCTGCTTGTTCTTGTATCCTGCGTTCTGGTGGGTTGGGCACTAGGCTATATCCGGGTACCTTACGTAGAGCAAAACTACTCTTTTTGGGTAGGCTTTGTGGGAGGCTTGGGGTTTATTGCATTTATAGCGGCTCTCATCTTTGTTGGGAATAAAAAGATAGTGCCTGTTTCCTTAGTTGGGAAGGGAAGTGACTCTAAAAGAAGGAAGTATTCCTTTGTTTGGGTGCTTACTGTGTTGGTTTTTATGAGTGTAACAGGTTTTGGTATAGTAGTATATCAACAAAACAGATCGTTCAAGGCGCTAATTCAAAACCAACAAACGAGAATCAGACAGCAGACGCAGCTAATTGATTCAGTGAAGCAAAGTAAGCTGATGTCTATGATGAGCAATCTTTTAGATAAAGTGGATAAGGAAGTGAAAAATAGCGCAAACAAAACCTTGTCTGACGAAACAATAGCCAGGGCAGGTGCATTGGGTGCTGCTTTTAAGCCGTACAAATATTTTGAGGGGGATAATATTTTAAACAGGGTTTTGAGCCCGGAGCGAGGCCAATTGTTGTTGGCATTATCTGCCATTAAGATGGATTCAAGTTCTTTTAAAAGGATAAAACAGCAGGTCTCTTTTGCTGGTGCAGACTTGAGGCGGGCAGATTTGCGGCAGGCCGATTTGGATGGTGTGAATTTGAGTAATGCAAATTTGCGGCAGGCCGATTTAAGGGGGGCAAACCTAAAGAACGCGGATCTTAGAAAAGCAAATTTGTCATGGGCAAATTTAAATGGTGCTAAGTTGAGTGACGCTAATATAAAGAGGGCTAATTTAAGCTGGGCGGAGCTGAACGAAGTAGATTTGGAAAAAGCCAATTTGGATGGATCGGATTTAACGAGCGCCAAACTTAGGAAAGCCAATTTGCGGGAGGCTTCTATTCGATGGGTAGATTTAACCAGTGGGTTGTTAAATGAAGCCGACTTAACAGCCAGTGATTTAGCAAGATCTGTTTTGGTAAAAACCAATTTGACAAATGCCAAACTTACCGATGCCTATTTAAAAGGAGTAGATTTCAGGGATGCAATATTGGATGGCACGGCAACCCATAAGAACTGGTTAAAAAATTTACAGGATAAAAAATTGGAAATCATTGGAGTTGAGGAAGTAGTAAAACGATATAAGATGTCAGCAGATACGCTGAATGAAAACGGACATCCAGTATATAGCCTGGAACAAATCCTAAACTAATACAGGTGCAATGCTTAACGCATAACCTATACCCCCTCAAATACCGAATTCATTTTGTTTGAGAATCGGACAATTAAATCATCCGTAGGCTTAAATGGATGCATTCCTATTTTCAAGGCCCACATGTAGTAGCTTTGCAAATCATTCATGTAGCTAGCCAATAGTTCTGGCGTAGTGGGTGATTCAGGGCTTATATGGTACTTCTCCCGAAGTTGAAGACCAATTTCCTGTCCTATTTCATTATTGATTAAATCTACATAGTTATCGAGCGGGTTATTAATCGAATCTCTTAGTTGTTCTGATGTAAACTTTCCTGTGGTCAATTCGGGCATATGATGAAGTTCATGAACATCTGCCATAAAGTCTGCCAATTCTTCAGAAAAAAAAGAGGTAATTATAGCTTGTGCAGTTACATGATTGAAGGTGTTGAGATAGCCCTTCTCCAAACTATCTCTGACCGTTTGGTAGGCTAAGTCCGGCGTGTTTATATTTTTTACCGAGCCTTCTGCCAAATCATAAAACGCCACATCTCCTTCTCCAAAAATATGATATGATCTTCTGGCAAGGATATAAATTTTACCAAGCTCTATTCTGTTTCTCACGGCAAAAGGAGACTTGATCACGAATTGAATCTGATCCAAATAATCAGCATCTTCTACATCCATAATATCTCCCTGGTCGATTCCGGTTGCTAGTTCACTGATTAATTCATGGCCATCGTGGGCATAGATCAAACGTACCTTTGAACTGACAGAGCCGGAAGTGTCGGATTGAGTAGAGTCACAAAAATATTCAAGCCTGACAAGGGATCTAAACTCATCAAGAGATGTAAAGCGCGGTGTGAGCAAGGCCTTGCTGCGAACCAAGAAGGTTGGGTCAGTTATTACATTTTTGCTATCCCGATTAGCTATACTGTCAAGTGTTGCCTTCTGACCAAACGATTTCTTGCTTTCAAGCTCCGAAAAATTTTGTGGCGAGTTATTGCAACTTATAGTAAGAGTGAGCACAAGCAAGCCCAAAAGCTGAAATGACCAATAGGTTTGTATTGATGAAATCATGATCTGCAAATTTACGCAGCAGCATGAAGGTGGCCAAATAGAGAGATCCTACGTCGGTCAATGAACCCATAGTATTGCCAAAAAAGTTCTATAAAAATTATGTGTAAATTGCCCCTAAATCTTGTTTTTAAAAGTATGAAATATTCTCTTGTTCTCATTATTATCACGCTTGCAACGCCCATTTCTGCACTTGCCAAGGATTATAGCATTCTATTATTTGGCGCGGTAGCAGATGGGAAAACAGTGAATACCCGGAGCATACAAGCTGCTATCGACCAGGCTCATGCCGATGGTGGCGGGCGGGTGGTTATTCCTGCAGGCCGCTTTATTTCCGGGAGTATTGTCCTGAAATCGGGTGTTGAACTTCATTTGAAGAAAAAAGCAGTACTGCTAGGCAGCCTTGATTATTCCCATTACATCAAACTAAACAGATGGAAAGCTTTGGTGATGGCGGATGGTGCAACGGATATTGCCATCAGTGGGAAGGGAACTATTGATGGGCAAGGGGGGCAACTGGCGTTGAATATAGATAGCCTCTTTTATATAGGTAAAATTGATAGCTCTAAATATAGTTTTCGAGAAAAAAGACCTAGAGAGACTATAAGGCCTCAGCTTATCGAATTTATGGATTGTATGAATATCAGCGTTACGAGCATAACTATAAAAAACTCGGCCAGTTGGGTGCAAACGTATGAAATATGCAGAAACCTCACTATTGATAATATTCGCGTGGAAAGCGACGCGTATTGGAATAATGATGGAATTGATATTTTGGATTGTCGAAACGTCAGAATTACCAATTGCTATATAAACTCAGCGGATGATGGGATTTGCCTGAAATCTGAGGAATGGAATTTGACAGAATATTGCGATAGCATTTATATTGCTAATTGTACAGTCCGCTCCAGTGCCAGTGCCGTGAAATTTGGAACCTCTTCGGTTAGTCAGATCAAAAATGTAGTTATCAAAAACATAAAAGTATTTGATACCTATCGTTCTGCTATTGCTATTGAAGCGGTGCAAGGCGGTATCCTGGAAAACATAGTAGTTGACAATATTAAAGCTAAAAATACGGGCAACGCTATCTTTTTGCGAATTGGACAGATACGGAATGCAAAACAACCCGGTACATTAAGGAATGTTACAATTAAAAATATTAAGGTGATAGTCCCATTCGAACACCCAGATTATGCCTATGAGATACGGGGGCCACAGCTTCCGTTTTTTCACAATGTGTTTCCTTCCTCCATTACAGGTGTTCGGGGCCATCGTATAGAGAATGTGACATTGGAAAATATTACAATCGTTTATCCTGGCAGAGGCAATCCAGCCTACGCCAATATGCCCCTCTCCCGATTGGATGATGTGCCAGAGCTTGTAAACCATTACCCTGAATTTTCCATGTTCGGCGAATTGCCCGCCTGGGGATTTTACGTGCGCCATGTCAATGGCCTGACCATGAAAAATATTAAGCTGAAAATAAAAAAAGCCGACTATCGCCCGGCGATGGTTTTTGACGATGTGCAAAATTTGACCATAGCATCTGTTCGGATACGGGGAGATAAGAAAGCAGAGCCAATCATTTTAAAAGATGTAGAAAATGTACACATCACGGAGTGAGAGCGCATCCCGCAGAATGACTGCTCACCCCAACAGTCCCAAGAACTGATATTACTAATCAGGTTCCGGGTACTTAGCGTGGTATAAATGATTCATTTCAACCAGTTGTTTTTCCGGCTTCATTTTTTCTAATCCACTTAATACCCAAAACCAGGATAAGTATGGTAAGAGACCCGAAAACCAATAAACCCAGCCAGCTGGCATCGCTACAGGCCAGGAAACAACTCAGCACAGCTACCAGTAAAATAGCAAGAACCATGATTGCAATGATAGATGCCTTGCTGGCAGTCTTTTTTTGAGATTTGACCTGCTTTTTCGCTTGCTTTAGCAATGACCGGAACTTCTTCTTTAATGCTTTTTTGATTTTTCGGCCCGGCTTGCGCTTGTTGGTACTATCCTCTATGCTTTTATGCGCTTCGGGCTTTAATACAATGGATCGAGTATGCATAGGTGCCGGGTTTGTTTCTTTCCACAATTGATGCGCCCCGATATTGGTGAGGGTAGTCATAGCTACACAATAAGTAGCGACAACTAAGAAGTCCATCACTTTTTGTTTGGTGTAATTCCACTTTAGAAAGTGGTGGCGGGTTTTTCTAAGTGGGTAAGCTATTTGAATGCCGACAAATATCAGTAAGCAAATGTAGAACAACCAGCGCGGCAAGATCACTTCTTCTGCAAATAGCCTTACTCCCAAATAAAAAGATAAAGCAGCAAGCAAACTATGCAAGAGTATCAGTAATACGATTGTTTTGCGAATATTCAAAAGGGCCCAGTAAGATAGAAATTTCATAAGCTTTGATATTTAGTTTTCGTAATTTAACTATACATGCCGCCACATACGCGGATCACCTGACCGGTAATGTAGCGCGACTGGTCAGAGGCTAAGAACAAAGCTACCTCTGCTACTTCTTCCACAGTTCCAAACCGATGCAAAGCTATAAGTTTTATTAATTCCTTTCCGGTTTCTCTGCGGAGCGGAGCTGTCATTTGGGTTTCAATGATGCCGGGGGCAATGGCATTGCATCGAATGTTGCGCCTGCCCACTTCTTTGGCAACGGATTGGGTTAGTCCGATCAATCCAGCTTTTGAGGCAGCGTAGTTGGCTTGCCCAATATTTCCGGTAATACCAGCCACGGAGCTAATATTTACGATTGCTCCGCTACGTTGGCCAATCATATAGGGCAATACTTCTTTTGTCCAATAGTAAGCTGCCGTCAAATTGGTGTTCATTACAGCATCCCAGTCTTTTTTTTCCAGACCTCCAAGTAATCTGTCACGAATGATCCCGGCATTGTTGATCAGAATGTCAATCCGACCAAAAGTAGCGATAAAAGCATTAAAAACCTTTTCCACCTGATTCACCTTCCGGCCATCGCAGAGGTACATAGTACAATCATGACTGCCTCTTTGGGTTACCTCCAAGCGGACAGTTTCAGCAGCTTCGGCATGCTCCAAAAAAGTAAAAGCACAGCTTGCCCCATGTGCTGCAAACTTTTTCACTATGGCTGCCCCAATACCACGCGAACCACCGGTAATCAATGCTGTTTTTCCCTTTAATAAATTCATGTTGTCAGGTTAAACAATAACCCCCGTCAAGTATAATATTCTGCCCGTACATCCAGGGAGCTTTGGTTAGAATGAAATAGATGGCTTCTGCTACTTCCTCCGGCTTGCCAAGCCGTTTGGCAGGGGTTCTTTTCAAGGTTTCTTCCACCAGTCGATCCCATTGAGGAAAAGGAGGCGGGTTTTCCCCTTCCAGGAGTCCCGGAATGATCCCATTTATCCTTATTTTTTGTGCAGCCAGCTCTACGGCCAGGTAGCGGACGATACCTTCCAAAGCCATTTTGGAAATACCCAGTGCCCCATAGCTGGGGTTGTACCTGCGACTTCCTGTACTGGACACGGCTACTATATCTCCCCCTTGTTTCATAAGAGGAATACATGCCTGTACGCACAATAGAAATGATCGGGCACTAACATTTAGTGTAAGATCCCACTGGTTGGGTTTTACCTGGTACAAGGGTTTGAAGGCAGTGAGAGCAGCACAGTGGACAAAATAATCCAGCCGAGGCCTTATGCTCACGATCTCCTCAAACATTGCTTTTATATTTTCTGCGAAAGCCAAATTGTACTTCAACAAGTGTACCTGGATACCGTCTGCTTTCAATTGGGTGCAGAGGCTTCTGGCAGGGGCATCTTTTTCAAGATAATTGACAAATAAGGTGCTTACGTGTTCTTTGGCCAGACATTGGCAGACTGCTTTGCCCACCCCGCGTGACCCGCCGGTGATCAAAGCCGCTTTTCCGTTTTGAGTATTCATTGCGATTGCAATTTATGCACCACATAATCGCACAAGCTTTGGATGGTAAAACGCGATTGGATATCTTTTTCAGTCAATGCTCTGTCATCGGCAAATTTTTTCAAAATAGCCCTGATTTCCTCGTTATTGGTTTTAAAGCCAAAATGCTGTTCAAGCGCAAAACGAATGTCGAGTATATCAATAGACTCGGCATCCAACTCATCAATCAACTTGGAATGGAGTTGAACCTCGTCCTCTTCGATCATCAGACATTTGGCAACAATGCTCCTCACTTTTTGTTGAATATCTTCTGTGGGTATCATCTTGTTTTATTTAATGTCATTTTTTTGATTATTCCTACACCCTTTGAAGCACCAGGCAGGCATTTTGTCCGCCAAAACCAAAAGAATTGGAAAGAATGGTATTCAACTTGGCATTGCGAGCTGTATTGGCAACATAATCAAGATCACAAGCCGGATCGGGTTCCGTCAGGTTAATGGTAGGCAAAATGGTGTTGTATTGCATAGACAAGACCGAAGCTGCCAGCTCAATAGCCCCGGCACCTGCCACCAAATGCCCAATCATGGATTTATTGGAGCTGACAGGAATGCGGTAGGCTTCATCCCTAAATACCTGCTTGATGGCGTAGGTCTCTATTGCATCGTTCATCACTGTACTGGTACCATGGGCATTGATATAATCTATTTGCTCAGGATTTAGCTCGGCTTCATCAATGGCTCCCTGCATGGCAGCTATGCTGCCGCGGGCATCCTTTGGTTCATCCGTGACTCGGTATGCATCACTGGTAGCAGCAAAGCCGGTAATTTCTGCCAAGGGCTCGCCACCTCTTTTTTTGCAATGGCTGTAAGATTCCAAAATAAATATAGCGGATCCCTCACTCAACAAAAATCCGTCGCGGCGGCGATCAAATGGACGGCTGGCAGTCAGGTATTCATCATTGTTTTGTGAAAGCACTCCCAGCAGACTAAACGATAGTAAGCTACTGGGATTGGACATGGAATCGCTGCCACCGCTAATCATTACTTCGGCCATCCCGAATTTTATTCTGCGAAAAGCCTCACCGATCGCGTGAGCGGATGACGTACAGGCAGTGGTAATGGTTTGGCAATTGCCTTGCACATTGTACTTGATGGACAAGTGCGCTGATATGGCATTAGGTATGGCTATTACCGGCAAAAGTGGGTGGGTATGACTGAATAGGGTTGCCCAGTACTTGCCCTCATTATCGGTCGGTAGAGTGGAGGCTGTCATCCATGAAGATTTGTCAAAGCCGATAAAAGACATATGGCGATCAGCCAACCCGATACCTCCCGCACCTAGACTTATCCCCTTTTGATGAGGCGGAAGTTTTTCAAATTCAAGCCCAGATTGGGCAACCGCTTCCACAGCAGCGATCAATGCCATTTTGCCACATCGGGTCAGTAATTTGGATGTTTTGCGGGGTTCTACCAATCTGTTGAGTTCGTCATCGGTTTGCGGAGCTTTTGCCCAAAACCGGGTGGGTAAGCCGGTAGGATCAAAGGTGTCAATCCATTTGGCAGCGGAGGTTCCCCTTTGGAGCTGTTCCCAAAAGAGCGTACGCCCCGGCCCGAAAGGAGAGAATACGCCAATCCCGGTGATGACGACTCGCTGTGCTGGCTTCATGTCGGTGAGCTTTGGTGATTGATTACCGTGTCTCTCAGCAAAAAGGTATAGTGTTGCTTAAGGGTCTCCATCACCTTTGCAACATTGTATTTTTTACTTTCTAATGATATGATCCCAGTCATGATTCTTCCGGTAGTTACTATCTTGCCATCCACTTCTATTTTGGCTTCAAAGAGTGCCGAATCTTCATTTCGGGAAAGCTGTGTGCAAGTGATTATCATCTGATCGCCTGGATGGACCATTTTTTTGAATTTCATTTTCTCCACCATCAGCAGTACAGAGAACAATCGATAATCGGATGAAATCTCGATCAAAGCCCCACAAGCCTGTGCAATGGCTTCTATTTGTAAGGCTCCCGGTACTACTGGAAAGCCCACAAAGTGTTCTTCAAAGTAGTCTTCAGCAACCGTTGCATTTTTTATCGTCACAATGCTGTGGTCAATATCTATACTGCGAATTTTGTCGATAAAGTGGTAGCGCATGGTCAAAATCCGGTTGATGTATTCAACAAATGTAGTAATAAGTAATGTGGAATTAATAAAAATACAAGCACAGACTGTGAGCCAGGAAAAGCCCAGCTCCACTATACCGCCATTTACTCAAAGCAGGATAGCTGCACCCGAATAGCGCGCGGCCTGTAGTGGTCGGGATTGAACTGCCCGTTTACACATTTTTCAATACAGTTCTGATAACCATTGATGCTCTAAGTAATCAGTAGTTCATCCTTGCCATTGATGTATTCCGGATGCGCATTGGCAGCATAGAAAAAGGGACGGTATCCCTGCTCCAAATCATCCACTTCCCAGATTACCTGCTTGCTGGAAAAAGGCCCTTCCGGCCGATCGGCTGTAAAGGCAAATATCTTTTTGCCCTGATCGCAGCCCAGGCTAAATTGGGTGATGAGCAAAAGGAATTTGTCCTTCACTTTGGACAGACTGAATGAAAATGCAAAGGCATCGTGAATGGCAGCCGATTGTGCAATATCCGTACTCCAGCCGCTGCCGTCATAGTATTGCCAGTTGGCGTAAATATTGCCGGCCGGAAAGCGGGCGACGTGCAAATCCCTGCCGAAGCCATTATCTTTTATACCGTGTACATACACCCAACCATCGTCTTGGATGGCCGAGCAGCTATACTGGATGTCGTTTTTGTATCCCAGGTCAGCGTAACCGACAAGCGTCATTTCCGGTACTTTTATTTTAGCAGCATACAACTCGCCCGTTCCTCCAAAGCCAAAACCTGTACTGACTTTTCGCAGTTTGATAAGAAGGATATATGCGGTATCTCCCAGCTGCACCCCATCGCCCGGCCAAAAGAAATAATTGTCGGGATCGGGCTGATACTGGAAGTAAGTCCTTGAGCCAGCAGCTCCGGCGAGCGTTTGCTCTACAGTCGGAAGACTAATGCTCATCACGGTAGCCGAATTTTGGGCATTAAACAGGCAGGGCAGCATCCCGCTGGCCGTATCGAGCTGGTCCACATACGAATCGCCATATAGCCAGATGCTGCGCCCATCATCCAAAGGCACTGATACAGCTCCATCGGCCGCGATCAGGCCGGTGGTCTGCCGAAACAACTTGGTGAAGTTTTGATCTTTGTAAGGTGTACAGGGCTGTACTGCCGGGTCATCAATGGTGGTATCATCATCGACGGATAGGCATGCTGTGAAAAGCAACAAGCTGCCGAGTACCAGAAGATAAAATGGAATTTTCATTGTGTTAGGTTTTAAAGTATGTTTTACAAATCACCTCCTGCGCAGCAGCCCGATATTGAGGCTGAGCTCCAAGCCTGCTGTGGAGCGGGTGCTGAGTAGGTCGGCAAAAACGGCTGTTTCAAGACCCAGCCACGGGAAAATATCCAGTGCGCAGCGGCCACGCAAAGTAGCGCCATACACATTTTGCCTGTCCACTTGAATGTTATAGTTGCCCGCCACGATCAACGGGAGGAGCAGGAGATCAGCTAATCCGAGCTTTCTGCGGGTGAAAATGGGCCGGTGAAATTTGCCCATTGCAAAGCCACCCTCCAGGCTCCAGCGAAGTCTCTCGTTATTTGTCCTAAAAGTCCGCAATGCTGTAAAGCTGAAAAGGTGCAGCTGGTGATGATCCTCAAGAATAACGTTGAAGATGCCGGGAAAATAATCAGCGGGATAGTTGGCTACTAAATTGCGCTTGTAAGCAAAGCTGCCACCCCATTTGTTGGGTCCCGCCAGAGTAGCTGCTGCCCGATAGAGATTACCCGTTCCATCTTTATTGGCCGATATGCCCTGGCCGTAGCTGAGGTAAAGGGCCGAGAGCTTTTTAGGTTGTTGGGTATAAACTGTATGGCTCAGCAGACTGAGCATCACAAAGGCAATTATGAATTTTAGCTTTTTCATTTTCTGCTTTTTTGGTTAAAGATTTCAGACAAAATTAGAGGCAGTCAGGTTGTGAAATTTCGGAATCCCGGCAACCTGACCGCTCCTCATTTTATCGGCTCACTACCATTTTCTCCGTTTCTGTAAAATCACCCGCCCGACCAGAGTATTGCAACTGTACAAGGTAGATGCCCGGAACGAGATGACTCGTTTTTATTGGCAAGTGATATTGGCCTGCCGCTACATCGCTCGACAGTAGTACCGTAGCCGCTTTGCCACTCACTTCAAACAGCCGGACCTCCACCTGCCCTGCTGCCGGTAAGCTGTAATGCAGTACGCTTGCCAAGCCAAGGTTGCCAGTCAACTGTACACCAAATTGGCCAGCGGTGCTTCGCTCACCAGCTGCCGATTGCTGCGCCGGCAATTCTTCTAGCGAAGCCTCATCAAAGGCGATGAGTGCCGACTTGAGGTCGAGGCTTCGGGTAACGCCCAGCAGGCGGCTGATTTTTGCTACATCTTCGTCAAATCGAGGCGAGTCGATGGCTTTGGCCAGTTCGCTCAGAAAGTGACGGAAGCCGGCAAGGCCTTCATCGGTCACTTCATTGTTTTTGTAGTACAAAAAGGCCCGCAAAAAGGCTTTCGTACCATTCATTTTTACAGCGGCCCAGGCAGTTTGTACAGAGCGATACCGTGGGTCGATAGTATTCAGTATGTTGTCAATTTGCTTTTTGTGGCGAATGTAAACCTGCTCAGCCATTTTGTAATTGCCGTGCATTTCTTCGCTGACAAAACGCGCCAAATTATCGACCGCCAGCTTTTCCGATGGGCTTTCATCACCCATGATGGCACAACCATTGCAGCCACTTGGGCAGCTCTCAGGGTAGAGCAGATTGACCGATTCAATATCCTGTTGAGTCATAATACTACCTCCACCCAAATCGGTCGTACCATTTTTACGGGTAAGCGTAGGCTGTCCGTTGTGCGAATAGTCGAATGGACCATTGTGCATGATGGAGTAGTAATCATAAGGCCCGTGGATCTGCCCGACATATTGATAGAAAAAGTGGAAATCATTGGTTTTGATGTTTTCCCAATGCACATTGACATACTCATCCCGATCAGGTCGGCTTTGTTCGTGCCACAAGCCTACAGTATGCAAAAGCTCATGCACAATGTCCGCTCTGGAACAACCCGCTCCATCCGTATTATCATTTAGCCAAAGCGATTGGGCGCCTCCAATTTTGCCTACAAACGAGTCGCAATCGCGCGTTTGGTTAGCGATGATGTTTACATAGTCTGTCTCATCGGTGCGTTCCACCATGCAAATGTTGGTGTGAATGGTGAGGTAGTTGATGGCTTCCAGGATCAGCTCAATGTATTCATCCGAAAACTGTGAACTGATGGTGTACGGGATGGTGCTATTAGGCCATAGATTGCAAGTGGAGCAGAGCATCCCTCTCGAGGAGGTGGAAGAATTTTGTGTCCGCAAATCTTCTATTCTTCCCAATACAATGTCGCCTTGCAAAATTGCCAGGCCATCAAGCACCTCCACGGTTACTCTGGTTTTTTCATCGTGAAAGGGCAGCCATACCTCCAGTGTTTCCAGTTTGTCGGAGGTTTTTTTGCTTTGTCCCGATGCCTGAAAAAGCAAGGAGCAGCAGAACAAAAGTGCTAGCATCCGAAAAATAATCTTGGTTTTCATATCAACTATATTTATTTGGTGAATAAAAAAGGCAATTTTACACTTTGCTGTTCCAGTGAATCAGTTGGCACTTTCTGATGTGTTAATCTTTGACTCAACCGCAATCGGATCAAAATTGCCAGAAGCAATATCAACAGGTAAACCCATTGAGCAAGTGTCAAACTCAAAGCTACAGTAGGATTGATACGGATGAATTCGAGCAAAAAACAAAAAGCAGAGGAGCCTGTGAAGAACCATATTCCCATTTGTCCATCAAAAGCGGCGCGTTTCCAATGGCGCAGCAGGGATACAAAAAACAGCAAATGGAAGAGGCTGTCGTACAATGGCGTCGGGTGTACCGGAAGCAGACTTGGGTGACTGCCGTAAGAATAGTATATCCCCCAGGGCAGTGTGGTGGGAATGCCATAGCAACCATCACCGGCAAACTGGCAGCTCTGCTTGATAAACACGATCATCAGGCAAAGGGATAGGGCAAACAGGTCGAATAACTTCCAGCGGTATGCCTTTGGAAATATTGACAAAAGCAGAGGCAAAAACACAATAAAGCACAGCATACTACCATACCATCGCATGGCACCATTTTGCAACTGTTGGGAAATAGCACTCCATTTGAAGGCCATTCCGCCAAGTGAAAGGCTCTCCTGAAGGAAGCCAAAGATGCGGGCACCCAGTAAGCCTACCACAGCAAAAAAAAGTAGCAAGGCCACCAATTTTTGCCAATGAACCTGCCAAGATGAACGGAAGTAGCAAACAGTAAAGAATGTGATAGCAGCCACTTCCCCTGCTATCCTGAAAAAGCTGTACCAGTTGATATCTGCTTCAAATATGTAGTATGCAAATTCCATGATAAGCATTGGTTTGGTGCTTGAAGAATAGTTTTATACAATAGGCCTCAGGCCGGTATATCGAAGCTCGTTTGCTGGTAGCGGGCTACCATCGGGTCCATCAACCAAAACCATAGCGGCGGCAGCAAGGCCACTAGCATCATCGGCAGCATCGCCAATGGCATCCGGGGGCCAAGTAATTTGGGGATCAGATGCAAGGGTTTGCCAACATGATGGGGCGAATGAACGGGCAGCAGGAACATCAAGCAGTTGGAATATTTGTAGTGGCAATTCCAGGAATGCCCAATTTCTATAGGCTTGCCAGGTTGTCGATCCAGGCCGTAGTGCTGAATATAATTGGTCAATTCGTAGAGCACATACACCACCAGAGCCTGTGCCATCCAGTAGCCGAGCAGGAGCGGCATAGCATATAGAAGTAGTAATGCGAAGACCACTATTAAGCCACTGAAACGAATAAGTTGCTGATGGCTTTCTTTGGACAATGCGTCGCTTTGAAAATAGCTGCGCCCGATGCGCTGACGAAAAGCCCCGATGAAAAAATGATAAAAAGTCTGCCCCGGCCGGGCACTGGTACGATCAGCCGGGGTGCCCACCAGCGCATGATGCCCATGGATATGATCCTCCCGAAAAAAAGGCAGGCATACCCAAAAGAGCAGCAAATCGCCCAGCAGCAGTTGGATGCGGGAGCGGGAATGCTCCAACTCATGGGCCAGCGAAAGGCCCATACAACCATTGACATGTGCTGCAGCCAATACCAGCAATACCATCTCCCCGGCCCTTGGTTGCTGGCCGAACACAAAGCATAGCCCCCAAATATTAAAGCCCGTAAATGTCACAGCAGCCAACAGCTTTGCCATATTGGCTATCCGGCTGTGATCAAAAGAGTGAAGCTCTCTGCGGAGTTCAGCCTCCGTGTATTCGCCCAAAAGGGGATTGAGAAGGCCCAACAGACATAGCAACAGAAAGTACAACTCAATGGCTTGGTTGTGCGCTAAGATCATGAGAACGATACACAAGAGCACGGGGAACATATATTTTAGACCTTTCATGATGGATCGTTTTTGTTAATAAATAGTGCTGAAAAGCAGGGACGGCCCGGTCAAAAGCGGGTAGCTCCAACCGCTGATATATCAAGGCGAGCGCCTCTAAAGGATATTGGACAAATTGGCTGTAGTCCAGCTCTATTAGCCGGCCGGCCGGAATGAGGGCCTTGTCAATTTCATATTTAGCCAGCATGGCCGAATGAAAATCAACCACAAAAGAATGAAAATCGATATGGTCTGCCGGTTCAACTGCCAGGCGGCCGATCATCGCCCGGTGCATCCGGCTGGCTGATGGATACACCTCCGTAGCCTGGCGGTGCAGGTAAATAAAACTTGCGTGTGGAAACAACTCCAGTAGCATCGGAATCCGACCCGTATTGGGCGGATTTTTTAGCAAAAGCCGGTGACCGCTACAAGCAGCTTGCAGCCTGCCGATGAGTTGCCCGTACTGATCCCTGAACCGGTCGCGTTCCCCCGGGCAGCTAAAATCCAATAAGCAATACTTGCGAAAGGCAGCTTCCAATTGTCCAGGATAGTACCAGCCCCGATAGGCGGCAGCTCCAAAAAGGCGTAGCATGGCAAACTCTTCCTCTTGCGGGCTTAGGGGCGATAAGGGCATCCCGTCCCAACGGTGGCTGGGCAGATGCGGCCGCATCAACGCGGATGCCATCCCCTGGCCGCGCCGCATGCACCAGGGGAGAAAAGCCCGTACATTGGTCATGACCCCAAATTGGCTGTCGCAGGCCAGCAGGCTATGCAAAAAGGTGGTACCGCTTCGCCAGTGGCCAATGATGAAAAGAGGAGGCGAGCTGGAAAATGTAGTGTTATCTGACTCATTTAAAAACCAATTCAACCCTGGAATCAGAAAATTATTCGCTGCTGATAATGCAGTTTTTCTCCACCAAAGGCGAAATTGATCCCTTTTTGAATGGGGCTGGGGCATAGCCGGCCAGTCCCCTCCGGAAACACGGAAGGTGTGTTGTGGCAGTTTCATTGCTGATTGGGTTGAGCCCTGGCTGATGGCAGTAGGGTAGTGTGCTATCTGCCGGACGGAATCAGAAAATCACATTTGCGTCAGATTTGATTGGAAAACAGGTTTATGAAAAATGTGCGAACACCAGCTTAATCGGGTCGGTTATTTGGGCGTATCGCTCCGATGAGCCGCCCTGATTGGGCTGCCGGGATGAGGTAGCAGGTGTGAAAATGGCCGTACCTGGCCTTGCTTGGGGAATAGCGGGTTTTTAGTTTCATCTTTCAAATTTTAGTTCGTTAGATAAAAAGTTTTCATAGCTTTATTTGGGTATAAAACATTGGTTTATAGCAATTAACGCATCTTGTTTTTTAGTCCTTTAACTTGTGCTTTCAGGGCATCACTTTCCTTTTTGAGGGCGATGGTATATAGGGTCAGCTCCTCGATTTTTTGAATCATCAAAGAATTTATTTCTCCTATCTTCAATCCTTCTGTTTCAACTTTTTGGGCGGGAGGAATACCGGGAAGATGGCGATGCTGTTGTATGAATTGCTCCACCTCCTTCAGCGGCATAAGCGGATAGTCGGGCTCGAATACAAAATCGCCCCAGCTAACATCCGTAATGAGCTCCTTGCCCCGAATGCTGCCCTTCACATCCAGCGCATGCTGAGGATCGTTGGTACCTATGCCCACCAGGCCCTTGCCTTTGATGCGCATGGTTTCATGCAGGGTACTGTCGCTGCTGCTGTTGCCATAGCCAAAAACGATATCGGCCCATTCTCCGTCGGTATGAATTTGCAATTCGCCACCTCTCAGACCAAAACCATAATTATTGCCATCCCCTTTAGCATTCTGAAGCGATACAATATCCCCCAGCTCTCCTGAAAAGCTCAACGGATATTTGGGGGTCTCATTACCAATACCCACATTGCTGAAAAAGCAAATCGAATCATCGGCCAGCAGAATTCCCTGCTCCGGCTTTTTGAGCTTACAAGCTATCAGCAGCAAGATGATCAGGCAGCTGAGTAGTGAGAATGTTATGGGTGTACGGGTGTTCATTTGATATATAGGATTGAGCACATACAAATTTTTGATAAAATGGATCATACTTGAAAGTTTTTGTAGTTGGAAATTTACATCCAACCACTATGATTTTATTTTTATTCATAATTGCTTGATAATGAGTGATTTGCGTATGTGGGTCTAGTACTCTTACTACCGATTTAGTACCAGTACTAGTATCTTTTAACTATTTAGCTCATTGAATTTGGAAGCCAGTTCCTTGCGATTGGATATCTTCAACTTCTTGTAAATGGAATTGATATGGGTTTTGACGGTATTCTCACCAATGTTCAATTTTGCGGAAAGTTCCTTAAGCGAGATGTGCGTATTTTTTTTTAGAATATGGAAAATTTCCAACTCCCTGGGTGAAAGTACATTGGCGGGTTTGTCGCTTCCCTGCTTTAGCTGGCTGATGGACCTGGCCAACCTCCTTTTGGTCAGGTACTTGGTAGGGATGATTCCAAAACACAGGCCTAATACAAATATCTGGATGATAAACCGCAGCATCGAACTGGCCGAGAGGTGCATATCGGGGAAGAGGCCGACCTTGCCTTCCTGGAAAAAAATCATGTCCGGCAGTTGGAAAGCAAACCACAATACATAAACTCCCGCCATCACTTCAATCCAGTATTTATTCAAAAATCTGTTCATATTAGCCGTCTAAGGAATACCAAAAGAGCTTTAAAATATTGCAAATTCTTCAAACCACCAAAAACGATCATCGGATCGCAAATATGCCCCGACAATGGTAGGTGATAACAAAAAGGCCTGTATAATCCGAATTGAGAGCTGCTCAGCACATCAAAAATAGCCTCAGCAATAGGTAGCTCGTGGGCAATACATACAGAAAACCAATGTTTTGGGAAAGCCTCTTTTTCTTTTGGCACGAATTGCCCTGGGTAAGGTAAACTACTTAACAACTCATGCGTTTTCCAATCGTACAATTTTAAGCGGGTTTTAGCAATCTTCCGCTTTGTGCCTTAAAAAAATTGACTACTTTCAACTCAAATGACAAACCCTGCGGCAGGCGGGTTCTTACTTTAAAAGCATACAAACCATGCAAGTTCACTATTCTCAGCAAAAAATCCAGGACTTACTGATCCCCCAATTACAGGAAAAAGGGGAATTGTTTATAAAGTATCGCTGCGTACTGGCCCGCCACGCCCGCGAAGGAGAGCAGATCGTTACCATTACCGGCGATGGAAAAGAAACGGCCAACAAAGCCAATAGCGGCGATTATGTAGTTAAAAATACTACGAAAGCCAAAGAACGCTACATCGTTCCGGGCAGCAAGTTTCACAAAAAGTATGTGCTGCAAAAAAAACGCAAAGGCAAAAAATATGACCGCTACCAACCCGTTGGCAAAGTGCTGGGCATCCTGGTCACGGATAAGGTGCTGCCCGAACTGGCCAGGGAAAAAGAAGTGTACTTTGAAGCTCCCTGGGGTGAACCAATGGTGATAAAAACCGGTGACTACATGGTTTGTCCGCCGGATTTAAGTGAGGTGTATCGGATTGCCCGGCAGGAATTTTTTGAAACGTACAGGGAGGTGGAAAAGACTTGATTGTTGATAGCTAATCTCGCTCTTTGCCTTCCAGCCGATCGACATAGCGCTGTTCGCCCAGCCGGATTTTGACGGGAAGATAGCTGTGCTGCTCTATATCTACTTCCAGCCTGCAAAAAAATGGCAGATGCCGGTAACTATAATAAAGAGGTATCCGGCCCGGAGAGTCCCAATGATGGCCCAGCATGCTCAGTCGGAGATCGGGAAACATCCTCTCCAAAGCGGCTTCCCGCTTCGCCGGCTCCCATAAGCTCGCTGAATTTAATTTTTTTTTCTGCTCAAAGTGCAGGCCTACTTGCCCAAGCAGGTCACTACCCAAAAGGATCGAAACAATCAAAAGGAGACAGGTATTTTTACACACTTGCTTGCTCATGCCTTAGGTTCAGTTTGATCGCTTCCAGAATACTTTTTCTTTTTACTGCCGGCATACATTTCGTATTGCTGGAATTTACATTCCAGTGAACCATTGAACAAAACCATTTTGCGCGCTGCGCGCAGCCCTACCGACTTTAAAGCCGACATATTGGACGACAATATCCAGGCTTCGCAGCCTGTAAAATGCTGCTTGAGCTGGTCGCCAATCATTTTGTACAATGCCTGAACCGAATCCGATCTTAGCCGCTCGTCATAGGGCGGATTCATGATGAGCAAGGCTATTCGCTCTGGCGACTGCCAGTCTTCAAATGCTCGCTTTTCCCAGTGAATTTGCTCTGGAACGCCCGCCAATCGTGCATTTTGCCGGGCCAGCCGAATAGCTCCGGCATTGTGGTCAGTACCCATGATCTGATGGCTGAAAGGGCGAAAGCCCTCGCCAGCTTCTTCTTTAATCGTTTGCCAAAGCGATTCGTCGTAATCCCTCCAGCGCTGAAAGCCAAAAGCTCTGCGATGCCATTGGGGAGGGATATTGCGGGCAATCATTGCAGCTTCAATGGGAAGTGTACCGGAGCCACACATGGGATCGATAAAATCTCGGTCGGCTTGCCAATTGCTGAGTAGGATCATGCCCGCAGCCAGCGCTTCGTTGATGGGGACCGCCTGCGTTTGGAGGCGGTAGCCGCGCTTATGGAGAGAGTCGCCGGAACTGTCGAGCAATACATTAACCTGATGCCCGGCGATGTGAATATGTACGCGCAGATCGGGCTGGCGGGTATCCACATTGGGCCGCCTGCCATAGTGCGTGCGCAGCTGATCCACGATCGCATCCTTGGTTTTGAGCGCTACATATTTAGAATGCTTGAAATGTGTGGACTGGATCACAGCATCTACGGCCAGCGTGTTGGAAGGCTTCAAGAGCTCGTGCCAACCGTATTGATAGATACCATTATACAGCTCACGATCCTGGCGTGCGCGAAATTGGTGGATGGATGTGAGAATGCGCAGAGTGGTGCGGAGTTGTAAATTGGCGCGGTAGAGCAATGCTTGATCCCCTTCAAAAGCCACAGCCCGCCGCAGGATTTCAACGGACCGGGCGCCGAGCTGTTCCAACTCCCGGCTGAGGACTTCTTCCAATCCGAAAAATGTTTTGGCGATGCACTTCAATGTAACACGATTTGCAGATTTAGCTGTTTTCCAGGGCGCATTTGCCAGCCCAAAGGAAAATGGCGATCCAGATGAGTCCTTTGATAAGGAAAAATAGAAACCCGGCAATGCCGATTCGTTTGATCCAGTTTTTCTGTGAAGTTTTCATATTGCTGTAACAATCCGTCAATCACTATGTTTGGATTACGCCTACATTAAAAGGTGCAAGCGGGGCGTTGTTGGCTGCTTCGATACCCATTGAAATGATCCGGCGCGTTTCCAACGGATCGATGATGGCATCCACCCAAAGGCGTGCGGCGGCATAGTAGGGCGTGGTTTGCTTATCGTAGCGGGCCTTGATCTCTTCGTAGAGGCGCTGCTCCTCTTCGGGATCGGGATCCTCGCCAGCTGCCTTGCGACCTGAAATCTGTATCTGGAGCAGGGTTTTGGCTGCCTGTGCTCCACCCATCACAGCGATTTTGGCCGTCGGCCAGGCTACGATGAGGCGTGGGTCGTAGGCTTTACCACACATGGCATAATTGCCGGCTCCATAGGAGTTGCCTATTACGATGCTGAATTTGGGAACGGTGGAGTTGGAGACCGCATTCACCATTTTTGCTCCGTCTTTGATGATTCCGCCATGCTCGGAACGGGTACCAACCATAAAGCCTGTGACATCATGCATAAAGACGAGCGGTATCTTTTTTTGGTTGCAAATCATGATAAACCGGGTGGCCTTATCAGCCGAGTCGGAATAAATAACACCGCCAAACTGCATCTCCCCTTTGGCCGTCTTGACTACCTGCCGGTTGTTGGCCACAATCCCTACAGACCACCCGTCGATGCGCGCATACGCACAGATGATGGTTTTGCCATAGCCTTTTTTATACTCAGTGAGTTTGCTGTCATCTACCATGCATTTGAGCAAATCAAGGGTATTGTAGGGCTTGGTGGGCAGATCGGGGATAATGCCCAGCATCTGTTCCGGTTCTACTTTTGGTGCTGCAGCTTCGGCGCGGTTGAAGCCGGCCTGCTCAAATTGCCCCAACTGGCTTACCAACTCACGGATGGTTTCAAGGCAGGTGGCATCATCCGGCATTTTATAGTCGGTGACGCCGGAGATTTCGCTTTGTGTAGTAGCGCCGCCCAGCGTTTCCTTATCCACATCCTCTCCGATGGCCGCCTTTACCAAATAAGGGCCGGCCAGAAAAATGGAGCCGGTTTTATCCACGATCAATGCCTCATCCGACATGATGGGCAGGTAGGCACCCCCTGCTACGCAGCTGCCCATAATGGCCGCTATCTGCGGGATTCCCATGCTGCTGAGGCGGGCATTGTTGCGGAATATGCGGCCAAAGTGCTCCTTATCGGGAAAGATTTCATCCTGCATCGGTAAAAAGACGCCGGCGCTATCCACCAGATAAATGATGGGCAGGCGGTTTTCCATAGCAATTTCCTGAGCCCGGAGATTCTTTTTGCCGGTAATCGGAAACCAGGCTCCGGCCTTTACAGTAGCATCATTGGCCACTATCATGCACTGTCGCTGGCTTATATAACCGATGCCCATCACTACGCCACCGGCCGGGCAGCCGCCATACTCCTGGTACATTCCATAGCCTGCAAAAGCGCCGATCTCAAAGAAATAAGAATCAGGATCGATCAAGGCTTCAATGCGTTCGCGGGCAGTCATTTTACTGCGGCTGTGCAATTTTTCAATTCTTTTTGGCCCGCCGCCCAGGTAAATTTTATGCAGGCGTTTGCGCATCTTGGAGGTCAGCAACTTGATGGCATCGACATGCTTATTGAATTCAATATCAACTTTCGGCATAAGTAAGGAATATCATAGTCCAGAAGTAAAAAGAGCTGATTAACAGCAGGGTGGCAAAATACAAAAAAAGAGCGGGATAAACTTCAGACCTGTAGGTTTTAACCAAGGTGTAGAGGTGGTTCTTACTGCTTCAATTGCTGTGGAAATACATAAAACTTGGCGGCTTGAAGTATAGAATTACCAAGGCTGAGGTGGGCGTAGAGCCTACCTTGAGCCATATTGCCAGAAATGAAAAACCATGGGAAATTGACAGCTTCTAGTGGTTTGTCAACGTTTAAATGACGAGTTGAATTTGAGTGTAGTTTGTGCATGGACAAGGCGCAGGTTCGGTCTGATAGCCGTAGCTATCAAGGCCGGTTCTGTAACGCAGTACATGTGCAAAATACGCCAAAGACAGCCGGCAATTTAATCTTGACAGACCACTAGGACACATCAAAAGTATAGCCCCACTCACCGGGGTAATTTTCATAAATACCTTCCATCAATACTTCGCCTTTTACCTCTTTAAGCTCGCGGATGATATCTTCCACCGAATCAACGCTTTTCTTATTGATGCGGGTGATGATAAAGCCAGGGTCCATATTAGTGCGTTCGATAATGCTGCCGCGGGTGATGCTTTTGACAAATACACCCTGTGTTTGGAGGCGGCGGCGCTCAGATTTGCTGAGGTCGCGCAGCTCAAAGCCAAGCTCTTTGAGGATACCGTCCTCCAGGCTGCCGATGAAGGAGGTCGTATTGCTTTTGTTCTTCAAAACGACCTTGGTTTTGTAGATTTTTCCTTTGCGAATGTACTTTACGTCAACCATATTGCCGGGACGGAAGCGGGCTACCTGCTCCTGCAATTCGGGAATTGTGCTGACCTTCACTTTGTTGATGCCGATGATGACGTCGCCACGGCGGATGCCTGCTTCTTCGGCTCCGCTATTGGGATTGACGCGGCTGATAAAGATGCCTTCGATGGCCGGAAGGTCCATTTGCTCTGCCTTGTCGGCATCTACCGGCTCGATGTTGACGCCCAGGATAGCTCGCTGTACCATTCCGAAATTTTTGATATCGTTGATCACTTTGCGGGCCAAATTGGCCGGAATGGCAAAAGAATAGCCTTCGTATCGGCCGCTACGGGTGATGATAGCTGTGTTGATGCCGATGAGCTCGCCATTGGTGTTGACCAGCGCCCCGCCACTATTGCCGGGATTGACGGCAGCATCGGTCTGGATAAAAGACTCTACGCGATAATTGTCCTCCAAAATATCAATGCTGCGCCCTTTGGCACTCACGATGCCTGCCGTGACGGTGGAGGCCAGGTTGAAGGGATTGCCTACAGCCAGCACCCATTCGCCCACGCGAATGCTGTCACTATTGCCAAACTGCAGGTAGGGCAGCTTGCGGGTATTGATTTTCAGCAAAGCCAGGTCGGTGGATTCGTCCACGCCGAGCAAATTTGCATCGTATTTTCGCTTGTCATTTAGCGTAACTTCAATTTTTCGACTGTCCTCGATGACGTGGTTGTTCGTTACGATGTAGCCATCCGGAGACACGATGACCCCCGATCCGGAAGAGTTGTTGGGGGAGCCGTTGTTCCAAAAGCCATACTCATCGCTGCTGGTTTTGATGTTTACCACAGCGGGGGTGACTGCTTCGGCCGCGGCGATAAAATTGGTGGGAGCGGAGGAGAGGAATCTTCGTTGAACGTTGTTGGAGAGCAGCTGATCAGAATAGCTGGTGTACATGGCGGGGGCACTGTCCTGGTTGACGACTTGATGGTGAGGGGCGAAGTAACGATATCCAGCCACCGAAAAGACGGCACTAAGCAGGGCAACTAAAATGATGATACCTAAGTTTTTCATGGATTCCATTTTTCCTAACGCAACGCTCTTTCCAATAGCTGGGCTATTTATTGGCATAGCGGCATAACTTTGAGTAGCGGCTGCAATAGATATTCAAAAAAGGACTTGTAAGTCTTTAGCTAAATGCCTGACAGCAGTCAGGTACTGATGGTGAATTTATTAAATTTTTAAAATCATCAATAAATTCACCATCGCATAACATAAAACGTATAAATTGTGTACCAATTGGAGGTGAATTGCTGACTTCTTTGTGAAACAAGATAAAATTGTTATGCGACAATTACAATTTATTCTGCCTGTTGCCCATCATTATTAGCGGGAAAGCAGCCGGAATTGTCATAAATTTGCTGTAAATCAAACGAATCAGCAGCCGAACTAGTGTGAAAAGCTGCGAACATAAGGGTCTAATCCAAATTTTTAGCATGTCACAAACACCTCCGCAAAAGCCCTGGGACGATTGGGATGGCGAATATATCGGAAATATCTGGGGCTGGAAGTTTTCCCTTATCTCTTTGGCTATCATACTTTTCATGGTGGTGCTGATGTGGTATCGCCATGCTCAACTACCCGCCGCGCAGGCTCAGCCAGTCATTGTTCAGCCCGATTCCAGCCCTCCCGACTCAATCGGAACGGAAATTGATTAATGCTTGGCATAGAACTATTTTGGAAGAGCTAATCCCATTTGCTTTTCTAATTCTGAACAAATCCTTACCTTTATAATGCTGATCGGTTTTTGGATAAAATCGAGAGCATCCAATTATAATCCTTAAATAGTAGAACATGAACAGATCAGTACAACTTTTCTGTAAGTCTTTCGCAGCGCTTACTTTATTCCTTTGCTCCTTTTCCGCCTTTGCTCAATCATCACTCCCCACCATCTATGTGGATGGTGCCACTATTTGTCCGGGAGAGAATGTTTCAGTAGCCATACGAGTTGAAAACTTTACGGATATCACCAGCCTCCAGTTTACAATCCATTGGGAACCAGGCATGCTGGAGCTCGACACCTTTAGTAATGTACAGTCCTATTTTATAACCACCAATGCTTTTTTTGGTACCGATGAGGCTGACAAGGGCGTATTCTCTTTTAGCTGGTGGGATCCACCGCTTCAAGGCTTTACAGTGGATAATGAAGAAATGTTGTTTACACTCGATTTTAAATCGATGGGCGGAAATGGCAGCTCTGTTTACCTTACCTTTCCCAACGATCCCACTCCTTTTGAAATTTCTCAAAATGTCAATGGCGATGCCGTTTTGGTAGAAGGCCTCACGCTGATGGACTCGGTACTCTCAAAAAATCCGGAAGTTACCCATGTAGCTATTGAAGACGAACTGGACAATGCGGCCAACGGGTCGGTAGATATTACAGTTGACCTGGGTATAGAGCCTTATACCTACCTGTGGAACAACAATGCTGCCACAGAGGACCTGACCAATGTACCGGCCGACAGCTATTTTGTCACAGTTACGGATGATAACGGCTGCCAGTATATTGGAGGCCCCTACGTGGTGGAAGCATTAGTTGGGACTGGCCATATCACCTCTGCGACCGAGATTTCTATATTCCCCAACCCGGCAAGTGATAACCTTTCGGTATCTATCGACTTCAATAAGGTAGAAAAGTGGCAGTTGGAATTGTATGATGTACTTGGAAAGCGCTACTTTAGCGAAGCGAAGGAGTCCGCTGAAATACAGGCGGTCATTCGGCTTGGCGATTTCCCGGAAGGTACGTATTTGTTGAAAATCAATACCTCCTCGGGCCATTATTTACAAAAAATTAGTGTGGTACACTAAGTCCGTTATGGTCAATTTGCCATTCGAGTGACCCGGCGGGCCGCTCAATATAAACGATGCATTTGACCTTCCACAAATACCAGGGCACCGGCAACGATTTTATCCTCATCGATCAACGTCGGCACCAATATCTCGAACGCACGGACGAAGCATTGATCCAGTATCTTTGCGACCGCCGCTTCGGTATCGGTGCCGACGGCCTCATTTTACTCCAGCACAAAAAAGGCTACCATTTCGAAATGCTCTACTTCAATGCCGACGGCAGGCCCAGCTCCATGTGCGGCAATGGCGGCCGTTGCATCACTGCTTTTGCCCGCCAGCTCGACATCATCCAGCAGTCGGCCCATTTTCTGGCTATCGACGGCCCGCACCAGGCTTTGATCAAAGCCGATGGTTGGGTAGAACTGAAAATGGCGGATGTACAGGAGGTGGAAAGTGGCGAAGATTATTACCTTTTGGACACCGGTTCGCCTCATTACGTCATTATGGTAGAGGATATTGATGACATCAATGTAGTGGAAAACGGGCAAGCCATCCGATATTCGCGCCGCTTCCGAAAGGAGGGGGTCAATGTCAACTTTGTGGAACGACAAGCGGGTGGCAGCCTACTGGTAGCTACTTATGAGCGGGGCGTGGAGGACGAAACGCTGTCCTGTGGCACCGGCGTTACGGCCGCTGCGCTGGCCTACGCTCTGGAAACAGCAGACAAAGGGCTGAAGCAGCTGCGGCTACGTACAAAGGGGGGCGATCTGGCGGTGCGTTTTCACAAACAGGCCGACGGTTCCTTTGCCGATATCTGGCTGGCCGGCCCTGCCACACACGTCTTCGAAGGGTACATAAACTGGCCACCTGAGATACCATAGAACGTACGGTGAAGGCGATTGTGGCAACCCGCATACTGCCCAAACCGAAAAAAAAAAGTAAAATCCAGATCAGGCATACCCATATTTACTCTTCCTCATCCACCCATTCCAGACGCGCAGCAGCCAGTTCGTTGTAAGCATGTCGGTCGCCCTGAGCGCGGGCAGTAGCCAGGCCCTTGTTATATATTTCGACTGCCCAATCTGATTCATCCAGCTGTTCGTAAAGCTTGCCGAGGTGATAATAGGTGCCGATGTAATCCGGATCGTCTTGTAGCAATTTCAGATAGTATTCCAGCGCCTTTTGCAAATTGCCCTGGCCCTCATACTCTTTGGCAACGGCAAAGCGGAGAAAGGAATCAAGCTCATTTTCACTAAGCATACTGAGCAATTGCTTGAGGCGGGAATCGGACATTGGCAGATAATGAAAATATTGATGATATAATCAATTGAATATCAGCGGGTTGAATGAATTTTTATTGTTTGATTCGGATGGTTTCAGAATGCCCCTTTCAAATTCGCGGGGCTGCTCCCGATGTAGTAAATTAATGGCTTACAAATTCTGTATTCATTGGACAAGCAAGTATATTTGCAGCCTGTTTTTATTATGATAATCAACCAATCTCCAAGATATGAAATTATTGGTTTGTATTAGTAAAACTCCGGAAACCACCGCCAAAATTGCTTTTACCGATGGCAATACAGCCTTCGATACGAGTGGCGTACAGTATATCATGAATCCTTATGATGAGTGGTATGCACTGGTAAAAGCTCTTGAGTTGAAAGAGCAACAGGGCGGGGCAGTAACCATCATCAATGTGGGCCCGGCAGCCAACGACACAGTCATCCGAAAAGGCCTGGCCATAGGAGCGGATGATGCTGTCCGCATCGATGGCGAGCCCAAAAGTGCGCTCTACGTTGCCCGCCAAATCGCTGAATATGCCAAAAGCGAATCCTTTGATATGATCCTGCTAGGTAAGGAAACCATCGATTTCAATGGCTCTGAAGTAGGGGCTATGATCGCCGAATTCCTCGACTGGCCCTACATTTCTTACGGTACGCAATTGGAGATGAATGGCAGCACGGCTGCTATTTCACGCGATATTGAAGGAGGTATAGAAATAGTGGAGGTGGATACGCCCCTCGTTGTTAGTGCTGCCAAAGGCATGGCCGAGCAACGCATCCCCAATATGCGCGGTATAATGATGGCCAAGCGCAAACCTCTCAAGGTGGTTCCGGCTATCGATGCTACCGATGCAGCTGTGGTAGTGTCTTTCGAGTTACCTGCAGAAAAATCGGCAGTGAAATTAGTGGACCCTGAAAACATGAATGAGCTGGTGCGCCTGCTACACGAAGAAGCCAAAGTGATTTGACAATTAAAATTGACCTCACTCTTAAACACAGACGATATTATGGTCTTAGTATATGCTGAAAGTCCCAACGGAAAATTTAAAAAAACCAGCTTCGAAGCAGTCACCTACGCCAAAAAAGCGGCTGAGGTTTTGGGTGCCGAGTGTGTGGCACTGGTACTGGGCGAAGCTGAAAATGCCGGCCAATTGGGTACCTACGGCGCTTCACGTGTATTGCAGGCCACAGGCGAAGCTCTGAATCAATTCGATAGCCAGGTATTTACTGCTGCTATCGCCCAGACTGTTGGGCAAACGGACGCCAATCTGATCATTCTCAGCCACAGCTCTTCGGGCAAATCGCTGCTCGGCCGCCTGGCTGTTCGCCTGGAAGCCGGTTCGGTAAGCGGCGTGAATGGTATTCCGGGTAATGAGGAGGGCAGCTTTAAAGTGAGCAAGAATGTGTTTAGCGGCAAAGCCATCGCCACCTACGAAATTAAAACAGCTAAAAAAGTGCTGTCATTGATGGGCAATGCAATTGCTCCCGAAGCCAGTGGCAGCCCGGTAAGTGTGGAAACGCTGAGCCTGGATCTGCCTGCGCCTAAGGTTCGGGTGAAGGAAGTCAAAACCGTGGCTGGAACCGTTCCGCTTCCGGAGGCAGAGCTGGTGGTATCGGCAGGGCGTGGTATGAAGGGCCCGGAAAACTGGAACATTATTGAAGCCTTAGCTGAAGTAGTAGGTGCTACCACTGCCTGCTCCAGGCCGGTGGCCGATGCAGGCTGGCGGCCTCACCACGAGCATGTTGGCCAAACGGGGGTAGCTATTCGCCCCAATTTGTACATCGCTATCGGTATATCGGGGGCTATTCAGCACCTGGCAGGTGTCAACCGATCGAAAGTGATCGTAGTGATCAATAAAGATCCCGAAGCACCCTTTTTCAAAGCTGCCGATTATGGCGTAGTGGGGGATGCTTTTGAAGTGGTACCGAGACTTACAGAGGCATTTAAGGCCTTCAGAAATTCTTCTAATTGATTGGAAGAGTTTAAAACCTGCCGACAGCCCCTATGTTATAAAACATGTGGGCTTTATTTTTAAAATGATTATTATTACTTTTGTTCGCCAAATCGGGGCGAGTAGATGAATTTCTGGCTTTTGCAGTGCTTTTGCCGAAAAAAGGAAAATTTTGAAGAGAAAGAGCCCCCCATTTCGGTAGCCTCAGGCAGATGAAGCTTCCAGCGGATGGCATAGTAATTGGTTATAATATGTAATTCAGGAAAGCAGAACTTTGATGGATGCCCATTTTGTACGCCATTCTCTTAATTCCCTGCTAGTGCAGCCCTCAAATGCGCCTGTTGCTCACCAGAATTTTGAAGATTTTTGCCAATGGAGATGAAAAAAATAGAACTGGATATAGTCGCCTTGTCTCACAGTGTGACACAATCCCACAATTATGCTGTGGTATTGGGAGAACGAGAAGGCTCCAGGCGTTTGCCCATCGTAATCGGTGGCTTTGAAGCTCAGGCTATTGCCGTAGCAATGGAGCGGATGACTCCCAACCGGCCACTCACCCACGATTTGTTCAAAAATACCTTGGAAACCTTCGAAGTGGACCTCAAAGAGGTGATTATCAATAATCTGCTCGATGGTATATTCTACGCCCGCTTGGTCTGTCTGAAAAATGATGAACTAATAGAAATCGACTCCCGTACCTCCGATGCGCTGGCAATGGCAGTTCGCTTCAATTGCCCCATCTACACCTTCGAGTTTATCCTCGATGCAGCCGGCGTGATTCTCGAAGAGCCTGCTGAATCTGGTCAGGAAGTATCGTCCACTAAAACCAAAAAGGGCACTAAAAAGAAAAAAGGTGGAGCCCGGGGAACCGGCCTTTCCCAATATTCTGATGACGATCTCGACAAAATGCTCGATGAGGTGCTGGCAGATGAGGACTATGAAAAAGCAGCTGAGATCAGAGATGAGATGAAACGCCGCAAGCAAAAGAAGCAGTAAAAATACTCGCCGTTTCGGCAAAATATTGTTGTTCAATAGTTATTGACCCATTCCTCAGTGTATTGCCTTTTGCAATACTGCTATCACCTGTTCGATCATTTCGCGGCTCACATCCAAATGCGTTACAAAACGGATAGTTTGCGCACCAAATGGAGCGGCCAAAATACCGTGCTGTTCCAATTCTTTCAGAAAATCAACAGCCGTGCGCGGAGCTTTCACATCAAAGATCACAATGTTGGTTTGTACCGGCCGCAAATGCTCTACATAATCCAGTGATGCCAAACAATCACCCAGCAGGCGAGCATGCTCGTTGTCAGTTTTCAGCCTTCCGATATTATGGTCGAGGGCGTAGAGTCCGGCCGCAGCTAAAAAGCCAGCTTGCCGCATCCCGCCACCCATCACTTTGCGTACGCGCCTTGCCTGGCGGATGAATGCCTCATCGCCGATGAGCAGGGAACCTACCGGCGCACCCAGCCCTTTTGAAAGGCAAATGGAAATACTGTCAAACAGCTCGCCTACCGCTTCGGTAGCTTCTCCCGTTTCTACCAGCACATTGAACAGCCGCGCCCCGTCGAGATGTAGCCGGAGACCACGTTGCTGGCAAAGCCGCCGTATTGGCTGTATCTCATCAAGGCTGTAATAGCTACCTCCTCCCTTATTGCAGCTGTTTTCCAACACCACCAGCCGACTTATAGGCAGCCAGTCGTAATGGGGTCGTATAGCCGCTTCGATTTGCGATGCCTTGAGCTTGCCATTCGTCCCTTTGAGCAATTGGATGGCCAGGCCGCTATTGTAAGCAAATCCGCCGGTTTCGTATTGATATACATGCGAAAGCTCATCACAAATCACTTCTTCGAGCCGGCCGGTGTGCACACTGAGGGCAATTTGATTGGTCATGGTGCCACTAGGGCAAAACAAGGCGGCTGCTTTGCCGAACATACCTGCCGCCTTTGCTTCCAATTGATTGACGGTTGGATCCTGGCCGAATACATCATCGCCCACCTCTGCGTGCAGCATGGCCTGGAGCATAGCCGGAACCGGCCTGGTGACGGTATCGCTGATAAGATTGATGGATGGCATCGACTGCAAACTCTTTAGTTAGAGGCTTATCGGCGGCGCAAGAGGAGTTTGGTGCGATGGGCTTGTCCTGCTACGGAAAGCTGGACAAAGTAAAGCCCGTTGGCTAAATTGCTGAGATCGACCATCGACCGGCCTGCATGAAAACTGACCGCTTGCTGATGGACAATTCGCTGCTCGATGTCAAATACTTTCAATTTTGCGGACTTGCCATCGGGCAAATCAAACCAAACCTGAAAATTCCCATTACCGGGATTTGGTACCACTACCAGCTTCTTATCCAGCCGCGAGTGGATCGAAATGATGTTTGAATAAGAATATTGGCCATCCAGATCTAACTGCTTTAGGCGATAATAATTGGTGCCCTTGAATGGCTGATTATCAGTAAAGGCATAGTGGAGCAGTTCGTTGGAATTGCCGGCAGCTGCCTGACGTCCGATATATTCAAAATAGGAGCCATCAAGGCTGCGCTGTACTTCAAAATGGCTGGTGTTTCGTTCCTGCCTGGTTTGCCAACGAAGCAGATGAGTTCGGCCTTCAGCGATTACATTGAAATGGGACAATTCGAGCGGAAGCGGGTTGTCATCGATGACTTCATAGATCGTACCGTCATAATTGGCCGCATACAATTCACCATTCTCATCCTCGCCAAAAGTGGAGATGCTTTGAGCAGTAGTGTTTCCAAATCTGACCGCAGTCCAGCCTCCCGAACCGTCCGGCTCAAGGGTCCAGCAATTGTTGGAGGCAAAGTCACAAAAAATGTACAAGCCTTGTAAGCCGGGGTGATTGTTGCCCCGGTACACATAGCCGCCGGTGACGGATTGGCCACCGGTAGCATTGGACCGGCCATAGTCGAATACAGGGAAGACATAACTGCTCATGGGGCCACAATTGGATGTATTATTAGGTAGATTGGCCTCGTAGCACCGCCAGCCATAATTTTCGCCGCCACTACTGGAAGCAGGCTGAAAATCAATCTCCTCGCGCCGGTTTTGGCCTACATCGCCAATCCACAAATCGCCCGTTTGCCGGTCGAAGCTGAAGCGCCAGGGGTTGCGCAAGCCCAGCGCCCAGATTTCGTCACGAATATTGGGATCGCCAACAAAAGGATTATCGGCAGGGATAGTGTAAGGCGCGCTACCGTCCACATCGATGCGCAGAATTTTTCCGAGTAAGGATAACCCATTTTGGCTATTGTTTTGGGGATCGTTGCCGCTGCCCCCATCTCCGGAAGTAATGTAGAGGTAGCCATCCGGCCCAAATTCCACATCGCCCGCATTGTGATTTCCATAGGGTTGGCTGATAGTCAAAATGATTAGCTCTGAGTTGGGGTCGGCCGAATTGGGCGAGCCGGCCATGATGGTAAAACGAGATACGACCGTAGTGCCCTGCGTGTTGGTATAATTGACGTAAAAATAATTATTGGTGGAAAAATCGGGGTGAAAAGCCAGCCCGAGTAAGCCCTGCTCGCCGCCAGTGGAAACTTTGGAGGAGATGTCCAGCAGGTCGCCCACGAGCGCACCAGCCTGGATGATTTTAATGGTGCCGCCTTTTTCAACGATAAACAGCCGGCCACTGCCGTCACCAGCATTGGCGATGTCCACAGGACTGGAAAGGTCGGTAATATAGGATTGAAATTCGAGCTCCGGTTGAGTAAAAAGAGTACAAGCTGCCAGGCAAAAGATGAAGAGGGCGGGTAATCTCATGATTAAATATTTGGTTTACAGTTATGTGGCTTTACAATCTCACGGGATCAGATTCATTCATTGGAAAAAGTTATCAGACTTCACAGGGCGTGTTCCCTGTACCAAACAATGAAGTTGTTTAACAACTTCATTAGCTCTTTGTACAACTTTCTCTACCAAATTTGTCTAAAACAACCATCCGAAAGCTATATCCAGGCGCTTCAAAACGCCATCTCTTCGCACGATCAGCGGAAAATCACGATAATCATTATACCGGGATCGGGCCCGCTGAAACCTGTAGCCGGCCTCCATGATAAAGTTGCCCGAGTTGGTAGTGGCGAAGCGTATTCCAACTGCGGGGGCTACAGTCCAGCCTCCTTTATAATATTCATCCTCCCGGGTATAATTATCAAAAATATCTACAGCGATGCCGTATCCGCCAGCAAGGGCTATGAAAGGGCTGAGCTTTCCATTGTGGGGAAAGCTCCTCAGGTCAATCAAGATGGGTAGATAAGACTCTGAGCGGCCATTGCTGATATTGTACAAATCGAGACCCGATGCTCCGCCCAGGCTCAGCCAGTGGGAAAATTGATATCCGTGGGCATTGATGATGCTGAGGCCGGAAAAGCCTCCCTCACCGGGGAGGTTGGATGCTGACCAGTTGCTACCGATCCGTACCAGCGTGTAATAGCCTTTGGTTTGAAAAAATTTACCGTCTTTGAAAAAAAGTTTATCGGGATCGGATTTGCGCTTCTTTTTAATATCCTCGGCCGGGATGTGGATGGCATAATTGCCAAGCATAATAAAATCGACACTTCCATCATCGTACTTTTTTGCCACAAAGCCTTTCAAAATACTCCCGTTGTGAAGGATATAAATAGCGGGTACAGAGGCCAGCTCCCGGTTTTGCTTTTGTGCCGGAAGGGCAGCTAGCCAAAGGAACAGCAGGAGGAAGAGGAAGCTTTTTTTCATATTTCAGTACTCTACTTGTTCATTACACGTGACGAATGCTTAAATATTGTGTAATTTTTGCACTACATGCCATCAAATTTAAGGAATTTTAGGGATACGTTGGTTGGCTAATCCACAAGTTTGATAAGGGTGCGATAGTCATCAAAAGGCGCATCGCCATCCGGCATTTCCAGCAGCCCCTGCCACTGATCGGCATAGCTGAGCTCCAGCTCATCGATTGTTTGCCGGGTGCGTACTTCTATCAGCCCGGCTTCTATCTGGCTGCGCCGCCATTGATACGTAGCGACCATCCTTTCCCATATTCGCTCATTCACCTCACTGTGGTTGGCTTCCTTTTGCACCGCCACGATATTGCTGAATGCCGCATTATTCCGGGCGATGAGCTTTCCTTTTTCGATAATAAAATAACTGCTGTGGGCCCAATCACTGCCCTCGCTGAGGAGTCGGGCGTACATCACCAGCTGAAGGTCCTCCTCATTGCGGATACTGTTTTCACGACGCCTGGCGCCCCGGTATTTCAAATCTACCACTGCGCGTTCATCCCCTCTCTGCAATACCAAATCTGCTTTGCCGCGAATCGAAAGCCCTGCAAATGTACCCTTTACATCCTGTTCGGTGCCAGTTACCGTCCAGTTGTTTTGCTGCAGTTTGGACAACAAGCTCCAGGCAGCATACTTCAAACGGTTGATGAAAGCAACGCGCTCGGGCTCGCGGCCATACAGGAGCAAGGTGGCTCCTTCGCGGGCAAAAAGTTCAGGGCATTTTTGGTCGATCCATGCTTCTACCGCCTGCTTATTCCAGATATCCTCGGGCTGATCAAACAGCAGTTCAAACAGCCGGTGAGCCAGGTTGCCCAGCAAAGTATTGTCATTGACCACGCTGAGTATCGACGATTTTCTCAACTCCAGCTGGTGGCGGAAGAGCCATTGATAAGGATAGTGAAAATACGTTTGCAGGCTGCTGAAAGTCGTACTATCACTGGCTTGTAGCTTGCCTGGATCTGTGAGCCGGATGAAGGGCTGTGGACGCCCCAGTACAACGGATTCGAGTGGCGAATACTGCGGAAGGTCGAACTGCTCACCCCAGGGTTTACCATTCTCAGGCTGATCAAGATGCAAGCAAATCTTTGGGAGGCTGTCAGCAAAAGCGGCTTCGAGCTGGTCGTGCATGGGATGAGGATGTACTTCTTTGCCATTCACTCGCTGTGGTGTGGCGAGGATAAGGCGATTCCTTGAAAAAAGCACTGGCCGAAGGCGCTGCCAGATAAGGCGCTGATTTTTTTGAGCCGAATTTTCTATGACAATACCCTGAGTTGCCAAATAGTCGATTTCGTTGGCGTACCAACGCGAAAAATCATACTCGCGTTCACGTCTGACAAAATTCCACCAGAGCAGATCGGATGTCGGACCTAGCACGGCTCCCGGCTGGTACACATAGGGCAGATGGCCCACCTCCCTGGGTCGGAACAATACGGGAGAGGGCTCATAAACCGTTCGAACGATGCGCTCCAGTTCCAGATTGGTTAGAACTTGCTCCGTTTCCGGTAGGGTCTCGAGCAATTCTTTGATGCGCCGGGCCTGTTGGCTGAGTACCAGCAGGCTGGAAGCATGTTCACTATTTTGCTCAAATTGGTCGAAAGCCCATTGAGCAAGATAGGCGAATACTTCTACGACCTCAGCCTTCGGCACTGTGCTGTTGATATCGTACCGAGTCCGCTCAAACCAAAATTGATATTGGAAGGTGATTTGATCCAGTTTTATAGTAGTATCCTGCCCGGCTTTTTCTTGCAGTTCTTCAAAAAAAAGATTCTTCATTCTATACCAACCTTCTCCTTTCAAACCCGGCCGTTGAGCGATCTGTTGAGCAATCCGGCGAGCCAGCTCATCATGTAGTGGTTTTAATGAAAGCGATACAAATTCCAGAATTTTGTAGGGATTCACTGGCTTCCAGAAGAAAGTAGTAACCAGTTTGAGTATCTGTAGCATCGGGCGGGCCAGGGAGGCGGAAAGGATACCGAGGCTGGGCAAACCTTGCTGAATGAGCGCATTATCGAGAGCTCTGTTTTTTTCGGGTATCAGGCATAGCGGCCGAAATGCTGCATTTTTTCGGATCAATGTAGCCAGAAAGCTGGCGGCTTCAGTTTCTCTGGCCGAACGGAGAATCAATAAGCTGCCGTCACCCCGAAGCGGTTTGCAGGGGAGGGAAGCATCGCCGCTCAACAATTGTTGGAAGCGAGCCAGATCAGAATCGCCTTCGTTTTTCGGAAAGGGCAATTGGTTGATTTGCACCCCTTTTTCAGCCAGTGCAGTCAACAGCCGCCGAAAGTGTGGAGGCATCAGCTCCTGCGGTTCCACCAGGCTAACTTCAGTAGCAGGTTGCTTTCTTTGAGGCAAACATTGCAAGACCGCTTCAAAGCGGTCGGCATAGCCTGCCGGAAAGCTATCGGATTGGGAGAGTTGTTGGTTGAGCTGGGCAATTAACCGGAGTCGGTCGGGGGATGTTGTATCGCCAGGCATGGGCCAGCCTGCCAGCAAGAGCTCATCGCGCATCAGCAGCAGGCGGGTGGCAGTGGCGAGCTGATCGGCTTCAAAGGATTGGGCAAAGAAAAGCCCGGGCTGTGCGGAGAGCAGCTTTTGAAGGGCTTGCCGACAATGCTCGATGCGCAGATACTCGATATTGGCAGGGTGGCCGGAAAGGCCAAGATGGGTTTCAAAAAAAGCTAACAGCAGCTGTGGCCCCAGATAAAAGACTCCTTCCTGGGTGGAGGCAAGATCAGGAAATACTTGCTCGTCGAGTTCCAGTCCTAAATATATCTTCATGCTAAAAACAAAGCTCAGGCTTATCCGACAAATATAGGGAATGTGAGGGAAGGCTGTGTTCAGAATTGCAAATGGTGTGGATAGAATTTTTCGCCACAAGCAGCAATTCTTAAACAAGTTCTAAATTGATTTGCTACATTTACCTTTTACCACACGTATTTTTGGATATTGAAGCCTGCTATTATGAAGCGAATTTTGGTACCTACTGACTTCTCCGCCAATGCGCGCCGCGCCCTTGACTTTGCCATTGATATTGCCAAACAATACGCCAGCGATATTATTTTGCTCCATACGTACAAGCTAAAACAGCGTGCCGGAACCTTCATCGCCATTGAGCAAAAAATAGGGGAAGACGCCCGCCAGGAAATGAGCAAATTGGTGGATTCGATATTGGAACAATCGGTAAAAGGGAGCTTGCCGCCAAAAGTGAGCGTCGAGGGAACGGTACTAAAGGCTGTAGCTGTAGAGGGAATTTGCCGCTATGCCCGGCGCAAAGACATCGATCTGATCGTGATGGGAACACGGGGAGCATCGGGCTGGCAGGCAGTGATGGGAAGTACCACCAGCGGCGTGATTCACCACACCCGCCTGCCTGTACTGGCCATTCCGGAGAAGGCCGAACTGCCAGGCTTTAAGCGCGTAGTGCTGGCTGTAGATGGCAAGCCTTTTAAGAATGAGGAGGTCTTTGCACCCCTGAAAATGCTCGCCAACACCTACAATTGGGAAATACATGCCATCCACATCAAAAAGGAAGGCAGCCCGGAAAAGCTGGGAGATCAATTGGAAAAAGAATTGGCAGGTATGAAGCACACCTTCCAGTATATCACGGTTGACAAGGAAGTGAATGCAGCGATCCATGATTTTGCAGATGAGCTTGAAGCGGATTTGGTTTGCCTGGTAAAAAGGCATCGCAATTTTATTTCCCGTCTTTTTCACCAAAGCGTAGTGGAGCAGGAGGCATATCACAGCAATTTGCCCATTTTAATCCTGCATGATATGAAATAGCGGGTTTAGTGGAGGGGAAGATTGCGCAGATCGAAAAGGTAAATGGAATGATCAAAAACACCGATTGGATGGTTTAAGAATTCTTTCAAATTTTCTTTTTCCAGATATTTAATATCATTGACAATCAGATAGTTTGCTTCTTTTTCGATGAATTGCCGGAGCTTGTTGGGAGAAATAGCCCCCCCCATATACAACTCTGTCCAACCTTTCAGATTTAGGTGGTAGAGCGTGTTGTTGGGGCTGCTATCCGGTACGCTGATTACGCGCTCCGGGTATCGGATACCGTGCTCGGCCAAGAAGCTTTGTAGTGCCTGCGTTTTGTAAAAAGAGGGATTGAAGTGCCTCATGTAAGGGCTATCGGTAGCATAGCGGGAGGCGACGACCTGGCGGGCATGATGGATATTGAAGAGCAGAAAAAGTGAAAAAGTGATTTTGAGCCAGGGCGTCTTCAACCACATTGGCCAGTGGTTTTTTATGTACACCAAACTCGCCGTGATGATGGTTATTGGGTACACAAAGAGATCAATGCTATAGTAATCGTGATCATTGAATTTCTTGTACCATAGCAAACCATAAGCAATCACTCCTACTAATAACAGCCAGGCCAGCCAGTACAGCAACCGATGCTGAAAGCGAGGCCGGAGCAATACCCACAAGGACGCCAGAATGATCAATACATGGCTGAGGGGATGAAAATAACTCCACGACCAACTGCTCCAAACTCTGCCGAAAATATAATTGCGCAAGCCTGGATCGAGTGACCATATCGGCTTGATACGGGCTGCAAAATAGCTCGTTTGGTGAAGGGCGTTGTACTGATCGGCCCACAGCTTCCAGGCCAGCACCAGCAGAAGTGGAAGCAACAATCCGGAAAGCAGACGCCATTTTTGGCGGAACAGCAGTTGCCCTTTTTTGCCAAAACGTTGCCAGCCCAATCGCTCAATTATAAATAGCCCTCCGATAGCGATGAATGCTAGCAATGCAGAAATTTTCATCAGCCCCGCCAGGCCAAACAGCAGCATAGTGAGATAAAAATGTCGCTTTCGACCGCTCTGATAATACGCATAGAGCGCTGCGCCCGCTACTATTGTAAGCCCCAAAGCCGGGATATTGGGCACAAAATTGAAGGCATAATAAGCAATCACGGGCGATGAAAACCAAAAGGCAGGAATAGCCAATGCATAGAAAAGGTCATTACAAATTTGCCACAGACATCTTGAAAGTGCATACAAGCCACCCAAAAATACAGCCCAGTTGAGGAGCCGAAACCAGCCCTCTTGCGGGCCGAGCAGCTTATAAAGCAGGGCTGCGAAGTAACAAAGCAAGGTGGACTCGCCACCAGCCGCCACCTGCCCCTCGTTGCCCAGCATGTGGTGCATGGTCGGCTCAAAAAAATGCAGCCCGTTTTGATAGTAGTTTTTGGCTATGGAAGCGCTGTCTGTTTGCCGCCATTGGTGCGTAGAGCGGGGGGTATAGTGAAAGATAGAGGAGTAGCCGTAATACCAACCCATAGCGGCAAAAGTGAGCAGGAAGAGTAGTAGGTGCTGAAGTTGGCGGGGAAAAGTAGGTGTAGCCATCAGCAATAAAGAATAAAAAAAGTGAATTTTTGAGTTTTGCTTATCCGCATGAAGGTAAGCCTATCCGCCGGTTTCCTGGCGCAAAAGCTTGATTTGGCTATTCCAGAGTTCTTTTTGATCGTCCACCTCATCCTCATCGCAATAATCTGTAATTTCGAAGATCGTTTCTCCTGTGACGGGAGAACGGCTGAGCCGAAATTCCAGAAATTCAGCATCATCATCGGCATCAAGCCAGCGTAGCCGCAGCCGCTCATCTTCCACATCTTCGAGCAATTCGGCCGCTTCTTCAGCCCCACTCCAGCTGAAAGTAAAGGTATTGCCTTGAATATCCACCTCATCGCAAAACCATCGGATCAGGCAGGAAGGGGTCGTCAGAAATTTATAAAGAATAGTAGGAGAGGCTCTGAAGATAAATTCCAACTCAAAGGATACTCTTTTCATTCTAAAAGAGTTTTTTTTTGCTTGTAAATATTGCGGAGCCTTTATATAAAGAAAATGAAAATCGTATCTGCTTGATAATCAGCAAGTTATACCTTTATTTTTAGGCCGTTACGCTGCAATAAAAAGTAAAAATTTGATTTTTCCAAATTATTGAACTTTTTTCCCGAAAATTACATTTATGGATGTGTAACAGGCTTGAAACAGGGCCACCTTTCCAGAATTTTCAGGCTTTTTTAGCCCACTCTTCTCTCTTGATTTCACCGATTTTCAATAGCCCCTTGATTCTAATTCCAAATACCGTTAATTTTGTAGTCCTGAGGCGATTTTTATAAATCAACACAGGTGCCTTCTGTTCCTATGGAAATACAACAAACTCTTCCATTAGCTGCCTGTCAAACCCGATAGGCTGGCAGAATAGCTCGGTACCACACCTAACAGATTAACCCATCACATATCTTCATCCGGAGAACCGACTACAATGTACATTGTATAGCTTTATTGGTAAACCTAAACCTAAACTGTTACTGCATGAGACAACTTAAGATTACGAAGTCTATTACTAATCGCGAGAGTCAATCACTGGAAAAGTATTTACAGGAAATTGGGAAAGTAGATCTTTTGACACCAGAGGAAGAAGTAGATTTAGCTAAAAAAATCAAGCAGGGCGACCAAACTGCCCTGGAAAAACTTACCAAAGCAAATCTCCGCTTCGTCGTGTCGGTAGCCAAACAATACCAAAACCAGGGTCTTTCCCTCAGCGACCTTATCAACGAAGGAAACCTCGGGCTCATCAAAGCCGCTCAACGCTTCGACGAAACCCGTGGCTTCAAGTTTATCTCCTACGCCGTTTGGTGGATTCGCCAGTCCATTCTGCAGGCCCTGGCCGAACAGAGCCGGATTGTGCGCCTCCCCCTGAATAAAGTAGGCTCACTCAACAAGATCAACAAAGCCTTCTCAGAGCTGGAGCAAGAGTACGAAAGAGAGCCTTCATCCGATGAACTGGCCGAACTGCTCGAAATTCCTACCGAAGAGGTGGAAACCACCCTCGGGGTAGCTGCTCGCCACGTATCTATGGATGCACCCTTTGTAGAAGGGGAGGACAACTCCTTGCTGGATGTGCTCGAAAATCAGGGAACCCCTGATACCGACGCTTCCCTGGAATACAATGAATCACTCAGCCGCGAGATCGATCGCTCTCTCAGTACGCTGACCGATCGGCAGTGCGATGTGATTAAGTTGTATTTCGGAATTGGTGTGGAGCATCCGATGTCGCTGGAAGACATTGGCGAACGCTTTGGCCTGACTCGTGAGCGGGTACGGCAAATAAAAGACAAAGCCATCAACAAACTTCGGAATACCTCCAGAAGTAAATTGTTGAAAAATTATCTGGGAGCCTGATTAATGATTCACTCCCAAGCATAAAAAAGCATCGCGCCATTTGTAAACGCGGTGCTTTTTTCTTTGCGATGCAAGCCTTTTTTCTCAATTTTGTATTGGTTTTCAAATCATTGTAAAGTTTATAAGTAAAATCTGGAATTATGAATGACAAGGAGTTGCTCATCCGTAGCCAAAGTGAAACATCCCTAAATAGCTGGCGGGAAAAAGAAAAACGTGCCTTCGAATTAATGCAAATCGCTGGCGAGCTACGCTTCGACCGGTCTATCGAATTGGTACTCTTCAGAAGAGATATTTACGATGTACGTCCCAGCGAAGTACTCGATGACCACCTGCTGGCTAGCAATTATACCAAACAGACCATCGGTGTAGAACACACACTGGCCATTGCCAAAGCAATCGGCAGAATGGAAAATATGGCTCCGGCCAAAATCGATATCGGCCGCCTGGCTGCCGAGTGGCTCTCTGTTGATGGCGAAGAGGTAGATAGCTTTGTAGGGGCGCGGCTGGGTAGTTTTGCAGCCTCACAAAATGGCCGGATTCAACCGAAAGATGTGGTGCTGTACGGATTCGGCCGTATCGGTCGCCTGGCAGCCCGTCGGATTATCTCCCTCACCGGACGGGGCGAGCAGCTCCGGCTCAAGGCCATCGTGCTGCGATCCAAAATAAACAATAAGTACGAAGAAAGTAGAAAAAGAGCAGCTCTGCTGCGCAAAGATTCAGTGCATGGCGATTTCCCGGGAACCATCGAAGTAACAGAGGACGGCAATGAATTAATCATCAATGGCAATCGGGTACAGATGATTTATGCCAACAATCCGGCAGAAATTGATTACACGAAGTATGGTATTCAAAATGCACTGGTTATTGATAATACGGGCGTTTGGAGAAACCAAGAAGAGCTGAGCAAACATTTATGTCCGGGAGTGGCTCAGGTGATGCTCACTGCTCCGGGCAAAGACATTCCAAATATCGTCTTTGGTGTTAACCATGCCACGCTTGATCTGGAGAAAGAAAAGATATTTTGTGCCGCTTCCTGTACCACCAACGCCATCGTGCCCGTGCTAAAGGTCATTGATGATGGCCTGGGCATTGAGCGGGGGCATATCGAAACGATACATGCTTACACTAGCGATCAAAATTTGCTCGACAATTTTCACAAAAAGCCGAGACGGGGGCGGGCTGCTGCCGTCAATATGGTACTTACTACTACCGGAGCTGCCAGTGCAGTAGCTAAGGTGATCCCCCATCTCAATGGCAAGCTCACAGGCAATGCCGTTCGGGTACCTACCCCCAATGTTTCGCTGGCCATACTGAGCCTGACACTCAAAAAACAAACCGACTTGGAAGCAGTCAATAAACTCATGAAAGAAGCATCGTTGCATGGCGAACTGGTGGAGCAAATTCACTATTCTACCAATGATGAGTATGTATCGAGCCATGCGGTAGGAATGACGAGTACTTCTGTTCTCGACGCGCCTTCTACAATTGTGTCAAAGGATGGCCACAATGTAACGTTGTATGCCTGGTACGATAATGAATTTGGCTACACCTGCCAATTGATCCGCCTGGCCAAGTATGCTGCCAAAGTGAGAAGATATTTTTATTATTGATGTGCTGTGTACGGATGGGTTGTGCTTTTGCTTAGCCCGCATCGGCAAGGCAGCTTATTCGATTTTGACAGCCAATTGATTGTTGGTTTCATCACACTCCAGGATGCGATTGTAAATATCCAGCTCCAGCACCACATAGCTGGTAAAGCGAGTCATTTTGGAGATGTCGAGCTTCATTTTGCCGGTATAACTCTGTTTTGGCGGAAGCAGGTTTTTATATTCACTTACTTCTTTGGCCGACACATACTCCCCGCCGATGATAATAGAGCCACGAGTAGTTTTGTTGACGCTGGACAAATTGGCACGGATGGCTACATTGTCGCCCTCAAGTGCATCATCGCCCAACAAATTGGCAGGCCCTTCGCCATGATTGGTAATGGTGTAGGCCAAGGTCAGGCTGTACTTTGACTTTTTGAGCACTTTCAAATCCGACAAGAAAATATCAGGGCAGGCGGTTGGGTCCCATTTTGGAGATGCTGCCTCCACAGAAACCTCGCTTTCTTTCTTGCCAGATGCTAGCACCACTTCGGGGCTGTCCGGGATTGGCTCCGCTGCTTTGGGCTTCGGTTTGGCAGGCCCTTTGGTGGTGAAAATATCTTTCGTTGACAACTTCAAAGCAGTGTTGGAGCGCATTTGTCCAGCCAGCAGTTTGATATCTTGCCGGAGGATGCTTTCTCTGATCCACTCTTCATACACTAGCAAGTCACTGTTCTGGAGGCTTTCATCAAACTGGATGACGAGATCAGAAGTAGAGTGATTTTTTTTCCCCAGGCGCACAGGCTCTCTGCCGGTGTTGATGAGGGTACAGTTTACCTTCAGCCAGTTTTTTGATTTTTTGCCAGCAGTGAGATTGGTAACTTCGATACGATAGCCCTTGTACGCTACTTCCGCAGGAGGTAGCGAGTCCTGCTCTACTGACACGGACGAGGCAGGTAATAATGCAGGGAACAGTACCCAAGAGAGTATAAAAAATAGCAGGAAACAACTTGTTGTATAATTCTCAGAAACAGCCAACTTCATAAGCTTTACGTCAAAATCTTTAACAATAAACGAAATTCGGCAGGATTTCATTGGAAATTAAGAAATCATTAACGAAACGGGACACTGCCCGAATCAAGGAGGATACCCTATAGAACCAATAACCATTCCTAATCTTCAATGATTGTGATCGGTCTGTTGATGCTTTCTTCCAGCGAAATAAAGGTTTCGGTGCGCTGAATGCCTGGTATCTTCTGAATTTTGTCATGCAATACCTCCCGGAGGTGATTGGTGTCTTTGCAAATGATTTTGGCAAAAATGCTGTAATTGCCCGTCGTATAATGCGCGCCTACTACTTCAGCTATCTTTGCCAATTTTACAGCAACCTCATCGTACAGCGAACTCTTATCGAGATAAATCCCCAAAAAGGCAGTAATGTCGTAGCCGAGCTTGCTGTAATCAACAGCCAAATTGGCTCCCTGCACTATACCCATGCCGATGAGCTTATTCATCCGCACATGGACAGTCCCGCCCGATACATGGATAGATTTGGCGATTTCGGTGTAAGGGGTTTTAGCATCCTGCATTAGCATGGACAATATCTGCCGGTCAATTTTATCGATTTCCATTTGGGTTTATTTGAATGGGTAAAAGTATATCCTGCGGCTAACGAGCTGTTATTAAGAGCTTGTCATCTACGGATTGCATCTATTCAAGTGATTTGGTGTGGCGAATATCCGGTATTCTATTCAAATTGAGAAGAACACTGCGTCAATTAACTATAAATATGGAGGATTTGATAGATTAAGGAACCTTCAAAAATTGAAAAGAGCGTGTATATCACTCTCGAACCACCAGCAGTATAATTTTTTGAATAATACTAAAATGTGTTGCTTGCCTTTCCGCCCCTTTAATAATTAGCATATGGAATATTTTTTGAACACATTGAACTGATGAGAGATCAGAAAAGGGGTAAAAGACTGGCAATAGATTCAAAAAGCTAATTTGTAAGCCCCAAAACCCGGAGCGCTCAGGAGCGTTACAATGGGTACAAGCCGGCTATCCAAAAAAGCAAATCAGTTCTATGTATTATTTGGTACATTTGCTTTGTATTAGAAAACAAGTTGTTTAAAGACAAATTTTTAATCCCGCGTCCAAAGCTCATGAAATGATCGGCGATACAGAAAACAACCCAAAGAAACTTAACATATGGCTACCGCTTCTCCTTTCCCTTGTATTGGTTGGCGGTATGTTGATCGGCACCCGCTTGCAGCAGGCTCCGCTAATCACTACCGCTACGGATTCAGGTATGCGGGTGGTCAACAGGGTAGAGACGGGGCAGGTGGAGGAACTGATTCGCTATATCGAGGCCAAATATGTAGATGAGGTAGATCGGGATATTCTCATCGAAAAGGCAATCACTGAACTGCTGAATCAGCTTGACCCTCATTCCAATTACATCCCTGCCAAGCAGTTGCGGGAAGTCAACGAACAGTTAGAAGGCAATTTTGAAGGTATCGGTATCGAATTTATGATGATCGATGATACAATCCGCGTAGTATCACCCATTTCCGGCGGGCCTTCTGAAAGCGTGGGGATATTGGCTGCCGATAAAATAGTGACGATTGAAGATTCTGTCGTTGCAGGCATTGATATTCAGGTAAAACAAGTAGTGGATATGCTGCGGGGCCAGAAAGGCAGCGAGGTAAAAGTAGGTATCATGAGGGGACAAGAAGCAAAAGTGCGCGACTTTATCATTACCCGGGATGAAATTCCTCTCAATAGTGTGGAGGTGGCTTATAAGCTGGATGCAGAAACCGGCTACATCAAAATCAGTCGTTTTAGCGCCAATACTTATAAAGAATTTATGGACGGCCTGGAGGTACTGGTGGATGAAGGGATTAAAGATTTGGTGATCGATGTGCGTCAAAACCCCGGTGGTTACCTACAGGAAGCTACCAAACTATTGAGCCAGCTGTTCGACGAGCGCGGCAAACTATTGGTGTACACAAAGGGCCGGACGGTACATCGCAATGATTATGAAACTACCGGCAAAACGTTTTTCGATATTCGCAATGTAGCCGTGCTGATCGATGAAGGCTCTGCTTCGGCAAGTGAAATTGTAGCGGGAGCCATTCAGGACCACGACCGGGGCATCATCGTCGGAAGGCGCTCTTTTGGCAAAGGGCTGGTACAAGAGCAGTACGGCCTGCGCGACGGCTCTGCGCTCCGGCTGACAGTGGCTCGCTACTACACCCCTTCGGGCCGCTCAATTCAGAAAGATTATGAAGATCAGGATAATTATGATGCCGATGTTTACAAGCGCTACGATAATGGTGAACTTCTGGTTGAGGACAGCATCCCCCGCTTTGATACCATGCAGTATTTTACCGACAATGGGCGGGCTGTATTTGGGGGCGGAGGCATCCGGCCCGACATATTTGTACCTATCGACACGCTTTTGTTCAATGATTATTATATCGAATTGAGGCAGCTGATCCCACAGTTTGTGTACCGCTATACCAATAAACAGCCTACCGCTTTTGATGATACTTCTCTGGATGACTTTATCGTACAACTGGGCCCTGGAGAACAATTGCTCAACGAATTCATCGAGTTTGCTGAAAGTAAAGGCATCCAACGAAATACCCGGCAGCTAAACCTGATGAAAAGCGAGCTGACCACTTTTCTCAAGGCAAGGGTAGCCCGCCATTTGTTTAAGGATGAAGGCTTTTACCACATCTGGAATGAACAGGATGTGGTGGTGAAAGCAGCTGTAAAAGCCATCAAAAGTGGCAATCCGTTGCTTGTGAAAAAGTAAGAGCAAGCAATTACTTCCTCTGCAATACCAGGCTTTCAAAAGGCAATAATTCCACTGACAGCTTTTGATAAAACATGCTGGCAGGTGCTTTTGTCAAGTTGCAAAAAGCAACAAAAGGCTCATCCCCTTTCTCAAAAAGAAGTATGTACCGATCACTTTCAGGATTCATCACAGCTTCCAGATTGCAGCCCCGCCAATGTTGCACATCCTGCCAATCGGCCCCTCGTTCTGCTTCTTGTATAGCAACCTCAGGCGAATTGAATTGCAGCTGATTTAACAGGCTTTCAATAAGTAGAAAAGAATATTGTTGCTCGGCATGAAGTACGTTGCTATCGGATTTCCAGCCAATGGTCGGGGCAGCGCTGCCGAAAGCCCGGCCATTGAGGTGCCAGCGGCCAATAGCCGAGCGCAGTGCAGGCAGAGCGGCTGCACGCTCGCGATACCTGGCCATTTTCAGCCACCGATGCTCCCAGCTATAGAGCTGACTGGCTCCCGTTTGGCAATAATCCACCTGCCCAAAGGCACTGCCAAGTGGTACACTACCCGCCAGAATTAGCTTCTCGTCAACTGTTTTGCGAAGAAAATGCAGAGCATCTGCCATTACCTGGGCTCTGGTCTTATTGGCCCGGCCAATGATACAGGCCGCATATAAATAATCGAGATGTACCATTTCGAAGCCCCACTTTTCGAGTACCGTATGCAGCAGACCGCTCAGATATTGTTGAAACAGGGGCTGATAAAAATCGAGTGCATAAAACCAACCCTTCCAACGGGAATTATAACCAGCTTTGACTAGCTGCCCTTGCTGGTCTTTCAGCAACCAGTCTTTGTGTTTTTCAAAAATATCTGATCCTTGCTCACAGATAAAAGGGGCCAACCAAATAGAGGGTCTCAGCCCCCGCTCTCGAATTTGCCGGGCCATAGCAGCCATTCCAGAGGGAAAGCCATCATTGATCCGTAGCCAGTCACCCAGATGGTGTTGATAGCCTTCACCAATGTGAAAAAAATCCGCCTGCTGACGAGGGTGGCCAGATAAAGGAGATATTTGCTTCGGCAGAGTGTTCAGGCTCTGAAGAACGGCAGCTTCAGTAATTTTGGAGGAGCTATTTTGCAGGCTGGTCCAGCTACTTACCAGAGCCTGTACAGGCTTGGGGATATTGAGCAATTTGAAGTATTCATCAAACAATTGCTGCTCCTTTCCTTTGCCAATAAGCACATCCAGCGCGGGGAAGGAATGGGTAAGTCGTAAGCCTTCGCAGTCCTTTTCAAGGATCAGTTCCTGCTCTTGCGGATGGTGTCGGATGAGGGTGAATGCTGTTTGCTCAAGCAATGAAGCTATAAAAAGAAACTGCTCCTTTTGGCGGATATAGCTGTAAGTCCAGGAGTGAAGCCCCTCCTTGCGCTGACTAAGCAGCGGGATTTGATAATCGCCCGAAAGGGCCAATCTCTTTGGAGCCAACGAATGAAGCCCGGCAGTATGTTCACTGATACTGTATTCCCGACTTTCGGAGGAAGATTGATACCCATTACAAAAGATAAGTTCATCGGGCTGATATGCATAGGCAAAGCGCAGTGTGAGCCGTTTGATTTGCACATTTCGCTTGGGGTGGACGGTGAGGCGATAGCGATGAAAGTTGGATTGCTCCTCCAGCTCGAAGTCTATGTATAAAGCATCAAAAAAGCTCATTTTTCCAGGCAGGATTGCTTCTTGCTGATCATCGAAAGCGAGGAGGGTAGTGGAGAGTTGGAGCATTTGCTAAAGCCTTGGTTGAGCTAAGATAGCCAGAATTTGAAAATGTGGAATGCTGATCGTAAAGCATGAGCCTACAATTGGAACATACTGCCTGACCAACCAAACGCATTCCAATCACTCCTCTGCCAGATCAATCATCTCTTCTACTGTACTGCCCAACTCCGCGCCCATCCGCAAAAAGGCTTTTGGATAGCGATCCTGCACAAAATACATCAGCGCATAATACAAGGGCTTAATGCTATCCCTGACATTTAGTTCCATAGCCTGCTCATTGCCTACAAAATCCAATAGCAGCTCGTACTGCTCGTCTTTCAAAAGGGCCATAAACTCCCGGCTGACCCATGGCAATTGCTGCCGAAGCTGTGGCGAAGGGCTCTGCTGCCTGTGCAACTCATAAAATTGCTGTCGGCCTGCACCTTCGGAGACGATTTGCATTCCATTGCCGGTAGATGCAGCTGCATTGGGAGTACACCAAAAGTCGATGAATTGTACCAGCCGGTAAACCCTTCGGATGCTGCCGTTGCGTGCCAGCCGCACCAGGTACCAGATGTTGAAAAAGCGATCGGCGATGCGATAGAGGTGGTTCTTGGTGTCGGTATGTATTTTGGAAACGACTTCATTTTTGACCAGTTGGTTGAGTTGAGCAGAGATGACCTTGCTTTCCATGCGGGTGCGCTCGCTGATCTCTTTTACACTTACCGCATCCCAGTTATGCGCAATCGCCTCGACGATTTCCTGCTGCTGGGGCGGCAGCTTATCCATCCTGCTTTTGAAGCCCGGCGTACAGCGGTCGAGCAGGCATTCCAGCAGGGTGAATACATCGGCATCTTTTTCAATCACCAATATTTCGAAAAGAATCACCAACTGGCGGATCACGCCTCCGGTTAGGCGGCGTATCGTTTCTATTTTGCTCCATTGCTGTGCAATGATTTGGGGCATATTGGGTTCATCATAAATTTCACCCAGTTTGAGGAATAACTCCCTGGTTTGTTGAGCATTGAGGCCTTTGAGGTGCTCAATTTTGAAAAACTCGTAAAAGGGATGGCGGTATTCGTGGAAAGCTTCGATGGTACGTGAGGAGGCGGCAAAAATGCGCAGCTCGGATGATGTTTGCAAAATTTTGCGGAGGCGGTGTGCCTCATGCTCATTAAATTTGTTGAGCAAATCGCCAAAATTATCCACAAAAAGTAATATTTTTTTGTGGTGCTGCCTCAATCTGGATGTAAGCAATTCAAACAAGGCCCGCTCATAATCATTGTCGCTACCGAAATTCTCTGAAAGCTTGTTCATCTCCTCTACCAAACCCTCAAACACATTTTGCTTCTCTTCCAACAACTCAGCCAATCGCAGCCAAAGTTTGTACAGCCGTCGCAGGCCGTACTCTTCCTCATTGAAGGCGATGGGAATGAGCCAGGGGTTGAGCTGCTCATCCTTCTCCACGGCATAGCTCAACCGCAGCAGGAGTGTAGTTTTTCCGGTGCCGGAATCCCCCTGGATCAGATAGTGTTGTTCGGGATATTGCATTTTGGACTGGCGGAGCTCACGAAACAGCCGTTTAAAAATATCCAGCCGTACAACGAATCCGTTTTTGAGCTGCTCCTTGTCCTGAATTTGAGGATTGTAGAGCGAAGCTACGTTTGTTACCCTTGCCATGATTGTTCAATTTGGTGTAGTGACATCTTATTGTATTAATCCTTGCCATATTTTTTCCACCAATCCCGCAGGATAGGTGAATTGAAGCGGTAGGCATTTTGATTGTTGTTGATATAGCCATCGAGGATGAGCATTTCGAGTATGCGGCCCACTGGCGGCATTTTATCGAAAGCATCCAGCGGCACTTCCGTTTTTTGAGCGATTTTGAGCAATATTTTCTTGGCCAGCTTTGCCTCATCGGGCAGCAGCGATTTTTCCAGCCGGGTATAGTAATTGACAAAATAGAGGTGATTCCTGTGCGTACTGGAACGGTCTATAGCAGTGTCAATCAGCTTTTTGGTGAGTGGTTTTCGGCGCGTTTCATATTCATCGATCAAAACCTGTACCACTAGTTGAATGAAAAAGGGCATCAACCATTGCAGCTTTTGCAGCAAATGATCGATGACCTCTTTTTCGTACTCTACCTTATAATTTTTGAGCAGCGTAGTAGCAAAGCGCCTGGCTTCGGCAGGGCTAAGGGGCGGAATCTCCACTACATTCAGATCATTTAGGGCTGCCGTAGCATTAAGTTTGCTGGCTATATTGGCCAGGCCGATGGAGCCGGTGTATATGAACTGAATACCCGTGCTGGCCTCCTGGCGGATACTTCGGTTGCAGTGCAGGAAGTGGGTAGCCTCGTACTCGCCATGCTTTTGGTGGATTTTTTCCAGTGTAATAGGATACTCATCTACCATGATGACGATGGTAAACTTCTTGCTGTTGAGCTTTTTGAGTAACTCGTGAAACTCATCCTTATAAGAAGGCGCTTCTCCGTTTTGGAGCTGTATTTCGAGATTCCAGACCTTTATTTTGCTGATCTTTTCTGTGAAACTGGCAAACAAACTTTTCGAGCCTTCCACCATCTGTGTCATCTTTCGAACAGCCTGGCTGTTGAGCAGCTCATCGGAAAGCAATTTGAAGAACTCTTCGATGCCATCCACATCTTCCGTATTGACGTATAAAAAGGCGTAGCCTTTGCGCGGGTTATCCTCCAGATAACGCATAATGGAAGTTTTGCCGGCCCGGCGGGGAGCAGACAAAAAGATGTGATTGCCCGCTTCCAATCTTCGGTAAATCTTGTTGATGATTGCGGTGCGCTTGAAAAAGTCAGAGCCTCTTGGTATTTGCCCGACAATGTTTCTCATGTACTAGCTTGTTTACTTTGATGTTTAACAATAAATAATTTGTCAACACAAATGTAGTTAACAATTTTTTTTTTGTCAAGTGGTAAACAGGCTTTTCTGCCCAAAGCATTCGATTTGGTGCAGATTTAACTAAAATTTAAGAAAGTAACCTAAAATTGGGCTATTTGGCGACCATCAATTGCGCAAAAAAATCAATTCTCCATCTTTATCAAAACGTACCACTACGGAGGGCTGGGTGTCCGGTCGTTCGTGTTGGCGGTACTTCACCACATAATCTACACCCCGGATCACCGCAGAGCTGATGCTGCCAAAGTGGGTAGGGAAGGGTTCATTGCTGATATTGGCTGAAGTGGAGACGAGCGGCCTGCCGAGCTTGGCGATGAGCTTTTGGCAAAAGCTGTCCTGCACGATTCGTATAGCGATGCTGCCATCGGCTGCGGTCACGTTATTGGGTAGATTGCGTGCCTGATCGTACACAACGGTCAAAGGCCGGACATGAAAGTGCAGTAGGGTATCGATGCGGGGATGCAGATCGACTACATATTTTTTGACCATCTCCAGAGAATTGGCTAGTAAGACAAAACTTTTGCTTTTGTCACGCTGCTTTAACTCGTACACCCTGTTCACGGCATCGGCATTTGTAGCATCGCAGCCAATACCCCAGATGGTATCTGTGGGATAAAGGATGAGGCCACCGGTTTTCAATATGGCGGCAATGTCTTTCAGATTATCATTTTCGAACATCAAAGTCCTTAATTTTGGCTTTACCATAGTCGATGTGCCTTAAAATTAGTTATAAACCCAGAAAATATGCGCGGGATACACCTGCTTTTATAGACGGTGAAGGCCCGGCAAAGGGTTGGTTGGAAAGCTTACTATTTACATTCGGAGTACAAGCCAAATCAATTTTTTGGAATATCAAAGACAAAAAAAGCCATTTTGCCGGACTTTGTAAACCAATAAAGTAGTATTTTGGTTTTATTAGCAGCTGCTTACAGGAAAACAATAACTACTTTGAGCAGGCTGTTTTAGTTTAGGGCATGCCATTGTATGGTATAGCCTTAAAAATACGAAAACCAAAACTAACGCCATCTGACTTGAATACTCACCTGAAATACCGTTTCACTTTACTTCTTGGGGTTGTATTGCTGCTGTTGGGCAATTCACTTTATGCCAAACATATCATTGGAGGAGAGATTACTTATACATGCAACGGCAACGGATCCTATACTTTCGATATGTACATCTACCGCGATTGCAGCCGAAACGACGGAGCCCCCTTCGACAATCCTGCCGTCATCACAGTTTATTTGGGCAATGGCTCTCCATTCGACCAGATTATCGCTCAGGTAGGTGGAGCGCATATAGTGAATCAAGGGCTTGTGGATCCTCCCGTCAATCCCTGTTTGGAAGTGCCGGAAAATGTGTGTGTGCAACAGGCCTATTACCAGTTTACAGTCAACGATCTGGATGATTTTTTCGATCCTGCCAATCCTGAAAGCTTTCACATTGTGTATCAGCGTTGCTGCCGAAACAATACTATCGCCAATATCAACAACCCGCAAAGCTCCGGGGCTACTTATACTATGGAAATCACGCCACAAGCATATGAACTGTGCAATAACAGCCCCGTATTCAATGACTTTCCACCTACCGTCATCTGCGTCAATGAGCCGCTGGTATTTGATCATTCTGCTACCGACCCTGATGGCGACCAGATGGTGTATGAGTTTTGTGCCCCGCTGCTGGGAGGCGGATTGGCCGGCTCGCAAGGCAACCCCGGCAGTGCAACTGCTTGCAATGGCGTATCGCCTACACCGGCTTGTGCGCCGCCATTCAGTCCGGTTAGTTTTCAGTTGCCCACATTCAGCGCTACTCAGCCGCTGGCCGGCAATCCGGTCGTTCAAATCGATCCCAATACCGGGCTGATCACGGGAACGCCGGAGATCATCGGGCAATTTGTGGTGGGTGTGTGTGTGAAAGAATACCGAGGAGGGCAGTTGTTGAGTGTTTTGCGGCGCGATTTTCAGTTCAATGTGACCGATTGTACACCCCTGGTGGATGCGCGTATTCAAAACGATGAAGTGATTGGGGTGAAAGAATATGTGGTCAACTCCTGTGGCAATAATACGGTGACCTTTATCAATCAAAGTGTACAGCAACAAAACATCGATGAGCAATTTTGGCGCTTTATGATCAATGGTGTTGAGGAAGAATATACCAGCTGGGATGCCATGGTTACCTTTCCAGATACGGGGACTTATATGGGAACGCTTATCCTTAATCCCAATAATCAGGAATGTAGCGATACGGCTACCATTTATGTAAATATCTATCCTGAAATCAATGCCGATTTCAGCTTTAGCTACGATACCTGTGTGGCCGGGCCGGTCTCTTTTGTTGATGGCTCCCACTCCGAAGGTGGGCCGATATTGGAATGGCTATGGAACTTTGGAGATGGCAATAACTCTGATGAGATCAATCCTGATCACCTGTTCGACGATCCGGGCAATCACATTGTTTCACTTACAGTGATCGATGGTAATGAGTGCGAAGACACCTATTCTCAAACGATCAATTGGTATCCAGCACCACCGATTATCATTATCGAACCGAGTGTGTTTGATGGATGCGCCCCGCAACATGTATTTTTCAACAACTTGTCCAGTCCGATTGACAGCACCTATACCATCCTTTGGAATTTTGGAGATGGTACCACGGGAACGGATATCAGCCCTACTCATTTGTACGAAAATGTAGGGGTATACGATATTTCATTGGAAATTACCTCGCCCATTGGCTGCTTCATTAGTGACAGTTGGAGCAACTGGATCAATGTGCGGCCGGCTCCCACAGCGGGCTTTATTTACAGCCCCGACCGGCCCAGTAATTTTCAGCCGGAGGTGAGCTTTACCGATCAATCTATTGATGCCATTCAGTGGGAGTGGTTGTTTGATAGTGATGGAACTTCATTCCAGCAAAATCCGGTCTTTGCCTTTCCCGATACGGGACTGCAGATGGTATATCAGATCGTCACGCATGCCAGCGGCTGTACCGATACAGCTACCGCCTTGATCGATGTAGAGCCACAGGTACGGTATTTTGTGCCGAATGCCTTTTCCCCGAATAATGATGATATTAACGATACTTTCCGGGGAGCAGGGATTTTTGACGGAATGGAAGCTTTTCATATGACTATTTGGAATCGTTGGGGCGAGTTGGTTTTTGAAACGAATGACCCTTCGGAGGGATGGAATGGCAAAAAGTTAAATACAGGCGATATGTCTCCCCTGGGGGTGTATGTATATGCGATCCAATTTATAGGACCGCGCAATAAGCCGGTGTTCCTGAAAGGCTTTGCTACCCTCGTCAAATAAACACACAAAACCGTAGAAAGATACTCTAAGCTGCCCGATCAAAACTATTTCTGGAATCAAAGCTGGCATCATGCATGTTCGATGGCTGATCATTTGCGGGTTTTTGATGAGTCCCGTTTGGGCGCAGGCTTCTCATATTATAGGAGGGGATATATTTTATGAATGCCTGGGGTACGATCCGGCTACCAATATGAACAGCTTCCGCTTTGTGATGAAGGTCTATCGCAATTGCAACAGCCTCAGTATGGATGATTTTAGCAATCCGGCGCCCGTCAGCATTTACAGCGGTAGCGGATCTTCCTTCGATTTCTTTGTCACCAAATATGCCCCGCTCCAATTGCCGGTGGTCAATATTCCTCCCGATGTGAGTAATCCCTGCCTCGAACTGCCTCCAAATATCTGTGTGGAGGAAGGTACCTACACCTTTACTGCAGATTTGCCCGTAATTGATGAAAGTTATCATATTTCCTATCAGCGCTGCTGCAGAAATGTCACCATCAACAATATCGTACAGCCCAACCGGATAGGGGCTACCTTCACTATAGAGCTGACGGCCGAGGCGCAGCGTCAATGCAACAATAGTCCACAATTCAATAATTTTCCGCCGATTGTTATTTGTGCCAACGAGCCAATCAATTTTGATCACTCTGCCACCGATCCTGAAGGCGACCAATTGGTTTACGAGCTTTGTGCAGCCCTGAAGGGCGGAGGCGTGGTGGGAGCTTTTGAGCCCGGTGATCCTACTTCCTGCGAAGGTTTTAGACCCGATCCTGCCTGTCCGCCTCCTTATGCATCAGTGCAATACGTTCAGCCCACCTTCAATGCGCTCCATCCGCTCATTGGTGATCCCGAACTAAAAATCGATGCCTTTACCGGCTTGCTTACGGGTGTGCCAACCGCATTGGGGCAGTATGTGGTGGGCATTTGTGTGAAGGAATATCGAAACGGAGAGTTGTTGAGCACCTTGCAGCGCGATTTTCAGTTCAATGTCGCAAGCTGTGAGCCCATCGTAAAAGCCATCATTGATGCGGATGAGGTGGTGGATGATGAATTTTATTACCTGCGCCTTTGCGGCGAGAATGAAGCTACACTCATCAACCAAAGTATCCGCCGCAGTGCTATCAATGAGCAAATATGGACCTTTGATATTGGAGGCAGTTTACAAACCCTTACCAGCTGGGATGCTCTCCTCAGTTTTCCCGACACCGGGGTGTATTACGGCACATTGGCACTAAACCCCAATTCAAACTGTGGGGATACTGCGCAGATTATCATAGAGGTGTTGCCCGGACTGGATGCGGAATATTCCTACCATTTTGATAGCTGTGTGGCAGGCCCAATGACCTTCACCGATCATTCTGTTTCGGAAGCCGGACAAATTGATGAATGGCAGTGGCAATTTGCCACCTTTGGCTCGGGGAGTGACCAGAATACGAGCTTTCTGTTTGATGCCCCCGGCAATCATCGGGTCCGGCTTATGGTTCGCGACAGCAATGATTGTGAGGATTGGGAGGAGAAAATTATCCCCTGGTTTCCGGCACCGGCCCTGGTAATCGTAGAACCCAGCTCTTTTGACGGCTGTGAACCAATGCAAGTGGTTTTTGACAATTTGTCCAGCCCTATTGATGAATCCTACGATATTACCTGGGACTTTGGCGATGGCAATACAAGCGATGATCTTAGCCCGGTACATGTCTATCAACATACTGGAATTTATGATGTGTCGGTGCATATTACTTCTCCCTGGGGCTGTAGCAATAGTGCTTTCTGGAGTGATTGGATTAAGGTGAAACCAGTGCCGATAGCTGATTTTAGCTATGCTCCTGATAATCCGTCCAATTTTCAGCCGGAGGTACACTTTACCGACCAATCAATAGATGCTGTGGAGTGGCGCTGGGATTTTGATGGAGAGTCGAGGGCTTATATTCAACATCCTGTACACAGCTTTCAGGACACCGGCTTGCAAAAAGTAGAGTTGATAGCAATACAGGCCGAAGGTTGTCCGGATACTGTAGTGCAGTGGATAGATGTGGAGCCTCTAGTTCGTTATTTTATGCCCAACGCTTTTAGCCCCAACAATGATGATGTGAATGATCTGTTTCGCGGAAATGGGGTATTTGAAGGAATCAGGAATTTTACCATGAGCATTTGGAATCGGTGGGGGGAGCAGGTATTTATTGCTTATAGCCCACATGAAGCCTGGAACGGACGCAAGAATAATACTGGCCAGTGGGTACCCAATGGCGTTTATGTTTATTTAGTTACTTATTCTGACTCCCGCGGAAAGAAGCACTTTCTTAAAGGATTTGCTACCTTAGTGAGGTGATTTTATTGAAATGTGTTTTATTTTAATAATATTTTTTTTAATTTGTATGTTTGTCGCAACAGGCACAACCAACTTACATGAAACGAATCATACTAATCCTGCTGCTCATTTGGTTGAATACTTCTGTTACTCAAGCCGCGCATATCATTGGAGGGGTGATGACTTATCAATGCATGGGACCTGACGCGAACTTGCCCAATCATATGCGTTACCGCTTCTTTTTAAAAGTGTATAGGGATTGCCAGGGAGGAGGGGCTCCGTTTGACAGCCCCAATGGCGCGATACAGGGGCACGTCACGGTGTACCGAGGAAGCAATACCTCGCCGGTAGAAATCATTTACCTGGAAGCCCCGGAAATATCGAGCCTTGATCCCGATGAATTTGGCAACCCCTGCCTAACGGTACCGCCTAATGTTTGTGTAGAAGAAGGGGTTTATGTATTTACCGCTTCATTAGAGATAGTAGATGAAAGCTACTATATCGTCTATCAGCGCTGCTGCCGCAATCATTCTATCACCAATATCTGGAATCCTGATGAAGCGGGCTCTACTTATTCTGTAGAAATTAGCCCGCTAGCGCAAAGCTCCTGCAACAACAGCCCTCAATTTGTAAGTTTTCCCCCCATTGTGATCTGTGTAAATGAATTGCTGACCTTTGACCATTCTGCTACCGATATGGAGGGCGATCAATTGGTATATGAGTTTTGTAGTCCGCTGATGGGGGGTACCCAAAGTAATGTAGCGCCAAATCCCGATTCACCTCCGCCCTGGAATGAAGTCAACTTCAAGCTGCCTACCTACAGTGCTACCAATCCATTGGGCGGCAATCCGCAAGTCAGCATTGACCCGGCTACGGGGCTTATCAGTGGAGTGCCTGATGTGCAGGGTCAGTTTGTAGTGGGGATTTGTGTAAAGGAATACCGAAATGGCGAGCTGCTCTCGGTTTTGCAAAGGGATTTTCAATTTAATGTAGCCTACTGCGAGCCGCGTGTCAATGCTGTGATTGATGGCGTGGATGCAGGCGATCAATATATTATCAACTCTTGTGGCGACACGAGTATTTATATTGTCAATCGGAGTACTGATACTCAATTTATTGATGAATATTATTGGGAGTTTGATATTCCAAATGTCAATTTGCCGCTTTCTTTTTCTACCCGAAATGTAACGGTCGATTTTCCCGGCTCCGGCACCTATCAGGGTGTAATGATCCTGAATCCGGGCACGGATTGTTCCGATACGGCCTTCGTACAGGTGAATATCGCGCCTCCCATAGATGTCGATTTTGAATTTGACTATGATACCTGCATTGCCGGGCCCGTAAGCTTTTTCGACCAATCGAGCAACGGCAATATGGAGATAGTGGATTGGAATTGGCGTTTTGGTGATGGCCTCAAATCGGTGGAAATTGATCCCATACACGAATATCGTACGCCCGGTCTTCGGGACGTAGAGCTGGTCGTGACCAATGAAATTGGCTGTGAAGATTCAATCACTAAATCGGTCAACTGGTATCCGGTGCCGCCGCTTATCATTATCGAGCCGAGCGCAGAGGAGGGCTGCCCGCCTATGCCGGTGACATTCACCAACCTGTCCGCTCCAGTAGATGAAACCTATGATATCATCTGGGATTTTGGTGACGGCAGCTCTGCCAATGCGATTAGCCCGGCACATATTTACCAAGGGCCCGGCACTTTTAGTGTATCGGTGGATATCACCTCGCCGATCGGCTGCTATACTTCCAAAACGTTTCCAAATCTGATCTTCGTCGATTCGTTTCCGGAAGCCGCCTTTAGCTATACGCCACCCACAGGTATTTCGAACTTTGCGCCCGATGTGCAGTTTTATGACCAATCCAGGCATGCCCGCTTTTGGGAATGGACCTTCAATGGTGAAGACTATACCTTTGTGAAAGACCCTGCTTACACTTTTCGGGATACGGGTTTGCAGTTGGTGGAGCTGATCATTACCCACCATTACGGTTGCCAGGATACGGCCCGTCAATGGGTGGATGTGGAGCCGCAGATTACTTTTTTCATGCCTAACGCCTTTACGCCGAATGAAGATGCCAAGAATGAGGAATTTAGGGGAGGAGGTTATTTTAGAGGGATTCGTGATTATGAGATGACCATTTTTGACCGCTGGGGCGGAGTGCTTTTTCAGAGCCGCAATCCGGAAGAAGGCTGGAATGGCCGCAGGAAAAACACCGGAAAGGCAGTACCGAACGGGGTTTATTTATATCTAATTCGATTCACCGGCCCGAGAGGACAGCCACATGAATACCAGGGTTTTGCCACATTAATTAGATAGTATAGTGATATGACAAAAAAGCTCTGCTATCGGTTGGCATGGGTGATTGGTTTTTGTTTTCTGGCAGGGGTGCTTTCGGCATATCATATTATTGGCGGAGAGGTGTATTATGTTAACCTCGGCCCCGACCCAGCCAATCCTGGCCAGCTGTTGTACCGTTTTACCATGAAAGTGTATCGTGACTGCCAGGGCGGCGGACAGGATTTTGATAGCCTACCTGGCACCGAGCCTGGCACCATCACCATTTATCAAGGCGATTCTAATGTTCCTTATATTTCTAGCATTATTTTACCTGCTCCGCTGGTAACGAATATACCTCCTGATGCAGGCAACCCTTGCGTGGTAGTGCCTGCCAATGTGTGTGTGGAGGAAGGTATTTATACTTTTGAACTGAGTTTGCCGGAGATCAATGACAGCTATTTTGTGACCTATCAGCGCTGTTGCCGAAACAGTACGATCAGCAACATTTACCAGCCTGATGAAGTAGGCGCGACCTATACAATGGAGCTCAAAGCTTCGGCGCAGCAATTGCAAAACAGTAGCCCGGAATTTAATGAGTTTCCACCAATAGTAATTTGTGCAGGTCAGCCCCTGATGTTCGATCATTCAGCTACTGATCCGGATGGCGATCAGTTGGTATATGAATTTTGCAGTCCCTTGCTGGGCGGCGGCTTATTTGGTCCGGCATATAGTTACACGGGTATTTATCCCAATCCCGATGCTCCACCACCATACCAGCCCGTCAATTATGTGCTACCCAACTACAGCGCCACCAATCCGCTGGGTGTAAGTGCCGATCTGGCTATTGATCCTGCCAGCGGTATGATCACCGGAACGCCGCTCGTTCAGGGCCAGTTTGTAGTAGGCATTTGTGTGAAGGAGTACCGTAGTGGAGAGTTGTTGAGTACCGTACAGCGCGATTTTCAGTTTAATGTAACCTATTGCGAGCCTACTGTAAATGCTGGGCTGGATGCTTCTTTAGAAGATGGCATGTATAGCTTTACTTCTTGCTCCGAAACGGAATTTTACATGCGCAATCAGAGCACTAATTTGCTCTATATCGATGAATATTTGTGGACTTTTGAAGGGCCTGGCTTGGGCTTGTCGCCGCTTGCGTTTAATACCAGGCATGTCACTGTAGAATTTCCGGGGCCAGGCACATTTACAGGCATGATGATCCTCAACCCTGGCACCAATTGTACAGACACAGCCTTTATTTCAGTAAAAATTGCAGAGCCAATACTTGCTGATTTTGAATTTGACTACGATACCTGTATTGCCGGGCCGGTAACATTTACCGATCAAACGCCGGAAGGCACAATACCCTTTAGCAGCTGGCAATGGACGTTTGGAGATGGTTCCACTTCCGAAGAACAGCATCCAGTATATGAATATCGCACGCCCGGCCTTCGGGACGTAGAGCTGGTCGTGACCAATGAGATTAGTTGTAAAGACTCAATCACTAAATCAGTCAACTGGTATCCGGTGCCGCCGCTTATCATCATCGAGCCGAGCGCGGAGGAGGGCTGCCCGCCCATGCCGGTGACATTTACCAACCTGTCCGCTCCAGTAGATGAAACCTATGATATCATCTGGGATTTTGGAGATGGCAACTCAGTTAATGCAATTAGCCCGACACATATATACCAGGAGCCAGGCACCTTCACGGTATCGGTGGATATTACTTCGCCGATCGGCTGCTATACTTCCAAAACATTTCCAAATCTGATCTTCGTCGATTCGTTTCCTGAAGCAGCCTTTAGCTATACGCCACCCACAGGTATTTCGAACTTTGCGCCCGATGTGCAGTTTTATGACCAATCCAGGCATGCCCGTTTCTGGGAATGGACCTTCAATGGCGAGGATTATACCTTTCTGAAAAACCCTGCTTACACCTTTCGGGATACGGGTTTACAGTTGGTGGAGTTGGTCATTACCCACCATTACGGTTGCCAGGATACGGCCCGTCAATGGGTGGATGTGGAGCCGCAGGTGACCTTTTTCATGCCCAATGCCTTCACGCCGAATGAAGATGCCAAGAATGAGGAATTTAGGGGAGGAGGTTATTTTAGAGGGATTCGTGATTATGAGATGACCATTTTTGACCGCTGGGGCGGAGTGCTTTTTCAGAGCCGCAATCCGGAAGAAGGCTGGAATGGTCGTAGGAAAAACACCGGAAAGGCAGTACCGAACGGGGTTTATGTGTATGCTATCCAATTCAAAGGGCCCAGGGGCCAAAGGCAGGAATATCAAGGATTTGTCAGCCTTATCCGGTAGTTTTGCACTTCTTGCAGGCAAAATTATTATTACCAAAATCTTTCATTGTCCAAATAATATACGTAACTTTGCGTCCCGAAAAATTAAAAACAGGTATTAAATTTTACTACGATGGACGCTATCAATTATGTACAGGAGCAGATGTCACAGGGTCAAAATCATCCTTCATTCCGGGCGGGAGATAATGTGGTGGTGAGCTACAAGATTAAGGAAGGAAATAAGGAGCGTATCCAGGAATTCAGGGGCGATGTGATTCAGATCAAAGGGACAGGCGCTACTAAGACGTTTACTGTACGCAAGGTATCCAACGGAGTAGGGGTAGAGCGGATTTTTCCTTTAGCCTCTCCGGCCATTGATGGAATTAAAGTGCTGAAGCGCGGTAGAGTGCGTAGAGCCAAGCTTTTTTACCTCCGCAGGCTGGTGGGCAAAAAGGCACGTATCAAAGAGCGCAAATTTGTTAAACCTGCTCAGGCATCGAAGCCTGCACCTGCGCCAGAACCCACTCCAGCTAAGGTTTGATTTTCTTGTACCGGCTGAATTTTATAAAAAAGCCTTGATGGTATCAACTATCAAGGCTTTTTTGAATATTCGATACGTATGAGGTTGATTCCTTTTTTGCTTTTAGTTTTACTGTTTGACATTTATGCTTTTCAGGCATTTCAGCATATATCTCAGGCATGGCATCCGGAGAGCAGATTTTTATTGTACAGTGTCTATTGGTTTTTACCTTTGCTAGCCTTGCTCTTGCTTGTCGGACTACCGTATTTTCAAGCTAACTCACGCCGGCGCAATTTGTTTATCACGCTCAGGGCTATTTTGATGATCGCCTATTTGTGCAAATTGCTAATGGTTGTTGTACTGCTGATGGACGATGCACGGCGGCTTGTTGTACTACTATTTGCTCAATTTGACAAAAGCTTCACGTCCAATATTGGGAGGAGCGGACTTATGTCATCAATTGCCGTATCAGCAGGAATTTTGCCGTTTTTTCTGCTGCTGTACGGTATGCTTCGCAACCGACATCGGTATCGCCTATTTCATGAAAAGATCTGGATTTCGGATTTGCCTACAGCTTTGAAAGGACTTCGTATAGTACATATTTCAGATATTCATTGTGGTAGTTTTACATCTCCCGATCCGGTTCGTAGAGCCGTTCAGATGATTAATCGAGAAAATGCTGATCTGGTATTTTTTACAGGTGATTTGGTAAACAATAAGGCTTCCGAAATGCTCGGCTTTATTGACATTTTTGACAAAATAGAATCAAAGTATGGCGTTTTTTCAATTTTAGGCAATCACGATTATGGCGATTATGTAGCCTGGCCCAACCTGAAAGAAAAAGAAAAAAATCTGGCGATGTTGAAGGATGTACATCGCCAGTTGGGATGGAAGCTTTTGCTCAATGCACATCAGTTATTGAAGATAAGAGAAGAAGAAGTGGCAATAATTGGTGTGGAGAACTGGTCGGCCAGCAGGCGCTTTCCCAAATACGGTCGGTTGGAGGATGCTTATGTGGGATGTGAGCAGGCAGGGTTGAAACTTTTGCTTTCCCACGATCCATCTCATTGGGAAGCTGAAGTACTTAAAGAATATCCTGGAATTGCAATTACCTTTTCCGGTCACACACACGGCATGCAGTTTGGCATCGAAATCCGGGGATGGATCAAATGGAGCCCGGCGAGGTATATTTACAAACAGTGGGCAGGGCTTTACCGGCAGGGGCAGCAATATTTGTACGTCAATCGGGGCTTGGGCTATTTGGGGTATCCGGGGCGGGTAGGCATTTTGCCGGAGATTACGGTGATTGATCTGGAATAAAATTTCATTTTTTGATTGCTGGAATAATAATTACTTTTGACTAAAAGTTTGAAATTGTACTGACCAGCCTTCTAAAAATGTATCCGGCCCGGTGGCTCAAATTGACAGAATCGGGTCAGCCACCAATTCGATAAGCGCATGAAAAGAGTTGTAATTTACTTCGTGGTACTTTCATTCAGCTTGCTGACCTTCCCAATTGCTTGTTCCAATAGTGAACCTTCATCGGCAAATGAAGAAACAGACAGCACAGATGCCCAACAGCCCGAAATAGAAAGCGTCGCTAAAGCCTTTGGAAAGGCGCAGCTGCTGGGGCATTGGGAAGTGACGGAAACCTGGCGCGATGGTAAGCCAGTAGAGTCGATGGATGATGCTTTTTTTGAGTTTACGGAAAGTAATACAATGACTACCAATATTCTCGGTGAAGCCGAAGAGCATCCCTTTGAATTGCATGGCGACCACCTCCACCAAAATGCAAAACCTCATCCAATCGATTATACGATCGAGCAAGGCGGAGATAGTCTATTAGTGTTGAGCATGCAAATGCGAGGTTCTTCCTTCAGATTCAAACTGCTCAAAGAACAATAGCAGCTGCTGTATTCGCCTCCCATACTTCCAAAATTAGCACCTGCCGGAGTGTTAGGAACCTGACTTATAGGCCAAATCGACTTGAGAAAGCCCCCGAAAATGGGTAATTTATGGTCTGAAGCCAGAGGCCAGAGGGCCGGACAACAGAGGAGAGACCACCTGCAGTCTAAAAATCTGTATATCAAAAAATCTGTACCATGAAAAAATATATAAGAGTATGTTGGGAATTTGCTTTTGGAGCGAACACAGCCAAATTTTATTCTGAACGAGGCCTGAGCAAGCGAAAGCTTGTGAACTGCACAAAGCGGATGGGATACCGGGAGCATAGCCTTAGCTACGCGACCGAAGAACAAGAATGTACAGGGGAAAATTTGGCAAGAACAGCCCGAAGGGTAAAATCCAAACATGCTCTAATCATAGCAGTAGCAGCCTGCCTTTGCATGGGCACACAACTCAGCGCCATAGATGCCAGCGTTTCTTATGCTGCCTTCAAAAGCCCAGCGCAAAGCTATGTAGAGGTGTATCTGCACATTGTGGGGCGTACCGTGAGTTTTATTGAGCGGGATAGTCAACTTCAAGCCAGTGTGGAGGTGATCATGCTCATCAAGCAGGGGGAGGAAATTGTAAAATTTGATAAATACAAACTGCACAGCCCACTCTCCAGGCAGCGCCTCAACTTTATCGACCTCAAACGCTTTGCGCTCAAGGAAGGGGATTACCAGCTGGAAGTATCCATCCAGGATATGAATGAAGCAGAGAATGCCAAAACATATAAAGCCGCGTTGGCGGTTGATTTTGGGGAGCAGACTTTGCAACAAAGCGATATTCAGTTGTTGGCTTCATTTGAAAGTACAGAGGCATCCAATCCTTTTGTCAAGAATGGCTATTACATGGAGCCGCTACCTTTCAATTTTTACGACCGGCGTGCTGCCCGCCTGATTTTTTATCACGAAGTGTACAATGCTGATAAAGCAATTGGCGATCAGTTTTTGGTCCGCTATGCTATTGAAAAGGTGGCGGGCAATGGCCAGGTACAAACGGTGGCACTGGGTCATAAAAAGAGAGAACCGAAAAACGTGAATGTATTGCTAATTCAGATGGATATTGCCAAATTGGAATCCGGCAACTACAATCTGGTGGTTGAAATCCGCAATCGCGAAAGTAAATTGCTGAGTAGTAAAAAGATATTTTTCCAACGCAGCAACCCCTATTTGAAACTTGAAAAACTCTCTGAAGCGCCCATCGAAGAAGAGTTTGTCAGCCAACTCGATTCTGCGGAGCTGGCTTATTCACTGCGTGCTATTGCCATGAATGTGCCGGATGCCGATGTAGAGGTCGTCAATCTGATGCTGGCCAAAGGAGAGTCGGAAGCTCAGCGCAGGTACTTGTTTAGCTATTGGGCGAGCTACAATCCCAACAGCCCGGCAATATCTTACAAAAAATATATGGAGGTGGCCCGGGCGGTAGATAAAGAATTTTACAGCGCCTTTGGCCGTGGCTTTGAAACAGATCGGGGATGGATATTTATGAAATATGGAAAACCAAATGATATTGTGTCGGTAGAGAATGAACCTTCAGCTCCGCCCTATCAGATTTGGGTGTACAATGACCTGCCACGAACCCGCCAGCGCAATGTCAAGTTTTTGTTTTACAACCCATCCCTTGCCAACGGCAATTATCAGCTCTTACATAGCACGGCAAGAGGGGAGATGACCAACCCCAACTGGGAAGCAGATTTGTACCGGGATGCTCCTCAGGATTCTACGGATCCCAATTCCATCAATGCTATGGATTTTAATCGGCGGGCCAGGGAATACTTTTCTGACTTTTAGTGCTCGGCCACCAGGAGTAGTCTTTAGTCAACGAGATGCTCCTCCAGGTTTTCCCGGCCATCGTAGTTTTGCAGGCGCTGCTGACATTTTTCACAAAGACCCAGATGAGCCACTGCTCTGCGGTAAGCATTAGCATTCCGTTTGCGCAAGCTCCCGGTCATGAAGGCATGCACTTCGCTATGATCCAAACAGCGGTACTGAGCGTATATCTGTCGCATCTTTTGCCAAACAACTACTGCCAGTCCCGTCACTAGTATCAAGATTATCAAAGTCAGCATAGCGAAAAAGGAGATGAGTGGATTAAAATTAGCGTATGTCTAGTATTTGTTTTAATATGAAATGGATTTCACAGCTAGGCGAAGCTCCTTTTGAGGGTCGTACCTGGACGGTACGGGGCGAAAAATAGCTGAAGTGTAGCGAAAAAAGATTTTCACATTAGTGAAAATATTAATTTTAAACATATTCGTAGTATTTTGGACGTAGTGAATAAAGTTACAAACTAATAAATAAACCAATGGCTTACAACGAATTACTGGCCGATCGTGTCCGAAACAGCCTCCTTGCCAAAGGGGCGGAACCAGCAGAGAAGCGGATGTTTGGCGGGCTTTGTTTTATGGTGGATGACAAAATGTGTATCGGTGTACACGAAGACCGGCTGATGGCCCGCATCGGCCCGGAGCGAGAAGCAATTGCCTTAAAAATGTCCGGCTGCCGGCCGATGGACTTTACGGGCCGCCCGATGAAGGGCTATGTGTTTGTGGATGAAGCAGGCGTGGATACGGATGACAGGCTGGATCAGTATGTACAAATGGCGCTTGATTTCAATCCCCTGGCCAAAGCTTCAAAAAAGCGAAAAAAGCAGTGACTCCGGTACAAGCATTTGTGCTCGATTTTGAGGGCGAGCAGGCTGATTTGATACAGCTGCTGCATGATATGATGATTGGCTTTCCGAATATTGAGCCAAAAATCCGATACAAAATTCCCTTTTACTATCGCAAAAGCTGGATATGCTATATCAATCCACTCAAAGCTGGGGGCGTTGAGTTTGCCTTTACTCGAGGCCGCGAGCTATCCAATGAGCAGGGGCTATTGACTGCCAATGGCCGAAAGCAGGTGATGGGTATTAAATTGTTTAGCCTTCAAGATTTGCCGGTACCTGCTTTGCTCCAGCTTATTGAGGAAGCCATCCTACTGGATGAAACAGTAGCTTATTCGGTCAAAAAGAAGGGTCGATAACCACCTTTTTGATAATAACTTCTCGCCCCTTAAATATTCTCAGACTGTAGAGGCCGGGCGGAAGGCCGGGTAGTGGCACGGCGAAGGCAGCATTGCCAGGCTGGGCAGTTTCTCTTTTTAAATACCCGCCGGCAGGATCGACTAGCTCAATGATGACCGGCTCATCGGAAGGTTCACTAAACTGCAGATTGACCCAATCAACCGCCGGGTTGGGAAAAAAAAGCTTCCCCAGCCCATTGTCCAATTGGCATGGCCACCAATACTGAGCCGGGAGCGGTCTTTCAAGTAAATTTCATTGTTGCCTTCAAAGCCCCCTGATCGTTGATAATGGAAATTGAAATTACTGCCGATTTCCATTTGAGCATCCTCCTCCAATCGGAGTGCCAAGGGATTAGACCTGGTATTATCAGCCGCTCTACTCATATAGACGGAGCCTCGTACACTAAGCATAGCAAAATTAGACAGATACACTTCGGTGTTTTGAGGTAGGTTAGCTGCTATTACTCGTAGGTCACGACCAATTGTAAGGCTTGCTTGCCATCAATTAGCAGTCGGCTGCTGCCATTGTTTGAAGCATTGGTCACCACAATCGAATTGGCAAAGGCGCTTGACGGTGCCGCAGCACCACTAACTGTGCCGGAGTAACCATTAATATAATAATATAATATGAGTGCGAGACAAATTGGAGGAATCCTAAAATGAGAAGAGTTTGAAGGAATTTAGTAAATTTAAGTTAGAAAATAGATTTACTGACCCTCAAACTCTAATTCAAGGTATGGACAAAAAAGTACTAATACAAAAAATAGAAGAAGAAATCGGAAGATTGGTTGACCTAAGTGATGAATATGTAGAGCAGGATGTAGGGATTGATAAAATAGAACTAAGCCTACTAAGTGAATTGCTGAAGCTGGGACTGTTGCTATTGAACTACATAATCAAGCAAAAGTTAAAAAAGGTTGAGGAATATCTCCCGATTTTGGAATCAGGAGAGAGCTACAGGAGTAAAGGGACAAAGAAGCGGAACTACCTCAGTTTGTTTGGTCTGATACAAATCCATCGTCCATCGTATTTGAGTACTCAACGCGGTCAATTTTATAAAATAGACGATTATTTGCAGTTGCCCAAGGGTTGTTATTGGTCGTACAATCTACAAGAGTTGGTAGGGGGAAGTGCTACCCAGGGGAGTTACAAAGAAAGCGTAGTGATAGTGAATAAATTATTAGGTTTGAATCTGAGTGGAAAATCTTCGGAGAGAAATGTCAATCATTTGGGCGAGTACGTTGATCAGTACTATGAGTTGGAGCGAGAAGAAGCTCAAGAAGATGAAGCGTTGTTTTTTAGCACTACCTTTGATGGTAAAGGATTGCCGAAGATAAAGGCAGTACAACAAAAGGAGGCCAATCCCAAAAAGCGGCTAAGCAAAGGGGAGAAAAAGGGTAAGAAACAAAGTGCGACAGTGTCAGTTACCTCTGTTTTTACGCCTCAACAAAGGACTGCCGACCAGATATTGGATGGCTTGATGGGAGTGCAAAAAGAAGCTGCTCAAGAGGACGAACCAGCATCAACACAACAAAAGAAAACGGAAAATAAGATGCACACTAAAATTCACCGTAGAGCATTTTTAGCCAATCAGCAAAAGGCAATAGATTATGGGATAGAAGATTTAAAATCAAAAATGACCAACTCCCAAAGTCGATTCGTCATCCCCATAGATGCCGGAATAGGCTTGGAAGATAAAATACTGGCAAGCATAAAGAAGAATAATCTGGAAGGTCAATTTGATGGAATCATTTTAGACATAGTCCATGTAAGCGAATACGTTTGGGATTGTGCCAATGCCATATTTGGAGAAAGTTCTAAGTTGAGAACAAGCTGGGTCAGAGGGGTGTTAAAAGATATATTGGAAGGAGGAACTGAAAAGGTAATAAAAGACCTTGTGTTGAATAGAGACAAAACAGAATTATCGACAAACAAAAAGAAGCAGTTAAATAAGGCAATCACCTATTTGACTAACCATAAACACAAAATGAATTACGCTGATTTTTTGAAAAAGGGGTATCCAATCAGTTCAGCTCTGGCAGAGTCTACTTGTAAGCATTTGGTCAAAGATAGAATGGAGCAAAGCGGTATGAGATGGTCATCCAAGGGGGCGCAAAACATGCTTGACCTTAGAGCTGTAAAACAAAACGGAGACATCGAAGATTTTATACAATTCGTCAGACTAAGGGAACGAAAAGTAAATTTAGTCCGATTAGCTGCTTAAATACAAAACCCCTAATTTGTCATGCACTCATATAATATTTACGTCATCCGTTGTTCCTGGTACGCCTAACAAACCCGTGGGATGCCAGGTAAGAGGGTTTTGCCAATTGCCGCTGGAAATTGCCGAAAAAGAAGCTGCTTGTAACAAATTTGTGGATAGAAAAAGGCAGAGGAATACCTTCCAGTAGTGTAATTTTAGGCTCATATATAGTTAATTTTATTAGGAAGGAGGCGATGACTATCCTATTAGTTCAGAAATATGAATCAGGACTCATTCTGTCAATCATAACCATTTGGGGGAAGGCGCATTTAGAGTTGTACTAATTTGCAATACTTACCAAACACATTTGCGATGAAAAATTTGTATAAACCTGCTCTCCAATTTTGTTTTATTACCAGCTTCTATCTTTTGTGGCACCCACTGCTGAAAGCACAGCTTTGTGCCAGCATGAACATTGAGCTGACTGCTGAAGTCGCCTCCGATTGCGCACACATTAGCATGACAATGCTGCACGATCGCTCAGGCCGTGACTATCTGTATGTAGCCAATAAGGAAGGTGGGCTGCGGATTTATGATATTCAGGATGCGGCTAGCCCACTGCCGGTAGATACCATCGGCACAGCGGCTCTGGGAGGCCTTCAGGTGATGAGCCTTTCCCAAAATGGCCAATATCTCTACCTGGCGCTGGGCAACTTCTTTGCAAATGATCAACCACCCGGCATGGCCATTGTGGATGTGAGCCAGGCTGAAATGCCGGTGCTGAAAGACGTCTGGCAGTTTAGCGTACCTACAAGCGGAGCCGGCATTGTGAAGGTACAGGGCGACTATGCCTATCTCGGTGCCATGCAGCATGGCCTGATTATTTTGAATATTGCTGATCCTAATGATATTACTTTCGTGTCCCAATTTGTACCCGACATCAACTATCCCGATCCCAATCCCGACCCCGCCAAATTCAATGCCCGTGGCATGGCTGTACGTGATGATGTGGTTTACCTTTGCTACGATGCCGGAGGGCTGCGCATCATCAATGTGAGCAACAAGACCAAGCCCCGCGAAACAGGCCGCTATGCCTTGCCGGAGCTTAACAATCGCCCCCGCGCTTACAACAATCTGGTGTTGGACGGCGAATTGGCGTACATAGCCATCGATTATTGCGGGCTGGAAATATTGAACGTGGGCGATACGACTAACATTCAGCAAGTGAGCTGGTGGAATCCCTGGGATTGTACCAGCAGCCCTTTGGCCTGGTTTAGCAGCCTTGGGCATACCAACGAAATTGTGATGGATAAAGAAAATGATCTGCTCTTTATGAGTACCGGCAAGAGCGATCTGCATGTGGTAGATGTGCGCGATGCCAGTGCGCCCGATTCCTGTAGCTTGTATGGTGGCGTTGACAACAATATCGGCACCTGGGGAGTGGATGTGTATGAAGATCAGCTATTCCTATCGTATATATGCGCAGTCATTCCCTTTTCCTCCAATTGGACGGGGGTGAAAATGCTGCAATACCACCGGCCCGTAGCAGCGGTGGAAGTGCATCGGGAGGGAGCAATTCAGCTTTGGCCCAATCCGGTGGATGAGCTGCTCCACCTCCAATTGCGGGCCGGAATGAGAGGGCAGATTAGGGTGTTGGACAGCCAGGGCAGGGTAGTGGAGGCAGCTCGGGAGATTTCGGGGAATGCTCGGCTAGATACCAGCCATTGGCCTGCAGGCTTATACGTGTATCAATTTGAAAACTGGGACGGACAGCAATTTTTCGGGAAGCTGCTGCGGATTTGATCTGCTCAGATTTAAAGCTCGCTTCGAAGAGTACAAATCCGGTTATTATCAACTCTTCCTTTAATTAATGCTAATGGCATGATAGTATAAAACAATATTTGGCGTGGTAGCCCAAAGGATGAAATGTAAACATGATCTCAATCGTTTGTGATAACACAAATTATCAAACCATTTATTTTGAGTATAATAGCTGGAAAATAAAGCTGATTTATTGGCTCCAAATAATCGAAAATTGTTTTTTATTAAAGCATTTTTTTAATCTTTTATTAAATTCATTTTGTTATAAATTGCTGAATGCCAGTGGAATGCAGGGTTGTTTGTTAATTTTATTATCTTGGATTGAAAATTGATATAAACAATAATTTATTTAATTCAAAATCAAAAAATAGTTTATTTTTTTTAATTTTGCGAAAATTTTATAATTAATAATTCAACTAATGAGTGAAACAAAATCGAGTACAGCTTCTCCCTCTGCATTGTTTAGACAACTGAAAGCAAAATTGTCTTCCCTGGAAAAACAGATGGTGAAAACTAAAAATACCATGCTCCAGCTGGAAGAAGCAATGAAGAACGGAAGCACCATTAAAAGGCCGGGCCGTCCGAAAAAAGCGGCGAGCGCGAAGGCGAAATCTGCGACTGCAAAACGCAGGCCGGGCCGTCCGAAAAAAGCGGCGAGCGCGAAGGCGAAGCCTGCGACTGCAAAACGCAAGCCGGGCCGTCCGAAAAAAGCGGCGAGCGCGAAGGCGAAGCCTGCGACTGCAAAACGCAAGCCGGGCCGTCCGAAAAAGGCGGCGAGCGCGAAGGCGAAGCCTGCGACTGCAAAACGCAAGCCGGGCCGTCCGAAAAAGGCGGCGAGTGCGAAGGCGAAATCTGCGACTGCAAAACGCAGGCCGGGCCGTCCGAAAAAGGCGGCGAGCGCGAAGGCGAAATCTGCGACTGCAAAACGCAGGCCGGGCCGTCCGAAAAAGGCGGTGAGCGCGAAGGCGAAAACAGTGCGTGCAAAAGCAAGCAGCAGAACAGCGAAAGCAACTAAGGCTAAAACAGCTGGAAGACGCAAACGAGCTACGAAGTTTTCAGAATGGGATCAGTTTGTCATAGGTACGATTAAAACGGCTGGATATCCGTTGTTGTCCACAGAATTGCTGGGCTTTGCCGGAAAGCAGAATTCAGTATCGGGTAAGCCCATGAGTGCTGCTGATCTGAAGAACAAAGTTGCCCGAAGCTTGCACAAGTTGGCTAATGTCAAAAAAATGCTTGCCAAAGTGAAAGCACCTGGCCGTGGGTTCTATTATGCCACTAAGAATATGATGGAATCAAAAAATAAAGTCAAAAAGGAATTTAAAAGGAGTTAGAACATCTTGGGATCAGAATAAAACCTGCCCATCTGCCTGGCAGGCGGGTTTGGCTGCGTTCGCTCCAAAAACAAATTCCTAACTTGCTCTTAATTTTTTAAAACTCCAAGTGGTAAAAAAATACCATAGAAGCTTTCAGATTCACCGGAATCTGGAAGCTTTTTTAGTTCAGATTTAAGCACTTCTCCTCCCTTGTGTTAAATTCCTTTAGAGCCGACAGAAGCGTAGATTTTAGCGTTCTGCCTGGACTAAAAGCAGACACGAATGTAATCAGCTAGTTATCAGTTATTTACACATGTAATTTTTTAAATGCTTGTATTTTCAATACGAAAATAGTATGCATTTCGTTATGGTCTCTTTAGTAAAATTGCCGATATTTGCGGCGCTGAACTTTAACCAACTGGAAAACTTTTTGTAGGTTGCAGTCTCTTTTAACCCAGACTGCCGACAAGTACACCTTCAAAGGCAAAATTGATCCCTAGTATCTGGATTTCACACAGTTTAGAATCTATTTTTGAGAAAATCTTTTGTAGAGAATAATGGAAGTTACACACACCCGGTATGAGAATACTGCCACTACATACGCACCGAAGAAAACTCCTAAAGTTGACCATGCGGTAATTCTGGCTGCAGGAAACGGAACGCGTTTCAGAGCAAAAGGAACCGAGCTGCCGAAAGTACTTCTGGATGTAGGTGGTCTCCGACTGCTTGAACGTTCTGTGCTTACTCTTCATAGTGCCGGCATTCGGCATTTCAAAATAGTTACTGGTGCCTATAGGAAGCAGATAATTTCAGTTTTGAAACAATCCACCAAGCTAAAAGGTGTAGATATTGAGTATGTGGAGTGTACTGATTATGAGCTAGGCAATGGACGGTCGCTAGCTGCCGGGGCAGCTGATATTGAGGATTCATTCCTGCTCACTATGGCCGATCATATATTTTCAGTAGAAACGGTTAAAAGATTTATTAACAAAGCATTACAGCATCCTGATCAAGCTTCCCTAGCCTGTGATCCCAATATTGAAGGAGTATATGACATTGAGGATGCTACTAAGATATTGTCGGGTGATGGAAACATTCAGGAGATTGGCAAGGAGATCCCTGCTTACGATCTGATCGATACAGGGCTTTTTTATTTTCCGGCCGGTATGGGGGCACTTATTCGTCGGAAAGCAGATGAAGGAGCCAATTCGGTAAGCAATATTATCACCCAGCTTATTGAAGAGCAAGGGGTAGGTGCTATTTCGATCGAACAAGCTGTGTGGCAGGATGTTGATTATCCCGGCATGCGCAAAGAAGCGGAGCGCCGCTTGCTAAAGTCATTAGTCAAACCGACCGATGGCTGGGTGAGCAAAAAACTGAACCGCCACATCTCTACCCGTATCAGCCTTTATTTAAGCAAATGGGGTGTTAGTCCCAATGCCGTCACTACTTTTGTGTTTTTTCTTACCTTGCTCGGTGCTTATTTTGCCGCTTCGGGCCAATGGATGTGGATAGCCCTGGGTGGATTGATTTTTCAAATCGCCTCCATTTTAGATGGCTGCGATGGCGAGATTGCCCGACTGACCTTTCGCAGTTCGCGCTTTGGGGCCTGGTATGATACCCTCACTGACAACATTCGATATGTAATCTTTTTTGCTGCCCTGGGCTACAGTGCCTATCGAACGGGCGGTAGCGATATATACCTCTATGCCATCCCCCTGTTTTTGATATTGGCCAGTTATATCATAGTGCGTATGGCTATGTTCACCTGGAACAAAAAGGAGCATCTTAGTAATTTGGTGGTAACTAAGCAGGTAGATGAAGTAGGGGCCAAAAGTACCTCTTTTTGGGAAAAGCTGGTGGTATTATTTCGGGGAATCGATAAGCAGGACGTTTCAGCGTTTATCGCCTTTATATTCTGTCTTATTGGCTTGCACACGCTTATGTTCTGGCTGGTATTTATTGGAGCTATATTTGTGTCGATTACGATTACCCGGGCTTTTAATAAAACCGAGATGCAATCAAAAAAAAAATATTCGCTGAAAGCGCCTGATCCGTTTTTGTATTATCTGGTAGGCGTTGGTATCCTGTGCTTGCTGATCTACAATATGGATATTCAGGTGATTGCTCAATCGGCGACTACTATTGGCGGAATGATTTTTTTAGTATTTGCATGTGCCATCCCCTGGATATTTGCCAACACACTAAGTATTGCCAACCTCACCAAACACAAAATTCCATTTATTGATCTGCTCTATATTGAAATCACCGGTGATGCCTACAATGCCATCATTCCATTGGCTGGGCTGGGAGGTGAGCCATATAAGATTAAACAAATTGGCAATTGGCTGGAACTGGATGAAGCCAGCAATGCAATCATTCACAATAGGCTCATACATTCGCTGACGGGGATTTTGTTTACTGCCACAACAGTAAGTATCATGCTTGTAGTAGCACCATTGCCCGAAAAGATTGTACTACCATTGAGCATCGCTGCAGGCGTGTTTTTTTTAATGGCACTGGCTATGTCTTTAGTTACATTGTCAACAGCGCCAACAAAGCTGTCGGCCTTTGTGCTGAAAAAATTCAATTTCACAGAAAAAGCTGCTACAGAGCCATTGACATTCTTCCGCTTCATTATCAGCGTGTTTTTTAAGATGCTTGGCCGAGCGTTCAACTTACTTGAACTGCTTGCCATTTTTTACATCCTCGGACTCACGCCTGATTTTGCCTCTGTCATTACGGTGTCAGCTTTTATTTCGTTGAGTGGTGTCATCTTTTTTATTATTCCTCAAGGGCTGGGCGTTAGTGAAGCCAGTGTGAGTACTGCATTTGCCCTATTGGGACTGGGCGCTCCATTAGGGCTGATATTTGGTCTCATCCGGCGCTCCAGAGTTATTTTTTGGGCCTTGCTTGGAGTAGCAGTCCATCTTACAGTACTGCTCATCCGTAAGATTTCGAGCAGGCAGATTGGCAAGGTGATGAGTGAGTGATAGGTTCAAGCTAACACTATTCGCTAATGAAATTCTTATTCGGATTTATCACCGGAGTGGCCTGTAGCCTGTTGCTTTTTTGGATACTCGAAAAGACGGACGCTCCTGCTACGGAACCCGTGAAAAGTGAGCAAACCCAAAAAGAAGTTCCTTCTGCTCAGCCCAATGACCAATTGCCTACAGATTTTCTTACCTTTTATGAACAATTCCACACCGATTCGGCCTTTCAGCTCAACCATATAGTCTTCCCCTTGGAAGGCCTGCCAGCTAATGTAGACAGCTTGACCGTGGCAAACCGCAGCTTCCGATGGCAGCGCGACAATTGGGTGCTGCACCGCTCCTTCGACGAGCTCGAAGAGGGTTTTAATAAAACTTATAATATGGTGAGTGATGAAATGATCATTGAAGATATCACTCACCAAAGCGGTCAATATGGCATGCAGCGGCGTTTTGCCAAATATGAAGAAGGTTGGTTTATGATCTATTATGCTGCCATGAATGAATTGGCACAACAGGAAGAGTGAAAATATGGGTTGCGGCTGAAGAGGAGATGAAAACTACCAAATGATTCCTTTCATTAAATACTGTTGTACATAGTCTTGTACACCTGCCTCAAGGCTGTGGAAGGATTTTTTGTAACCGGCTTTTCTCAGTTTTGAAATTTTGGCCTCGGTAAAATATTGATAATTGCGGCGGATATCTTTTGGGGTATCAATGTAGCGGATACGGGCATCCCGCCCCATTGCTTTGAAGGTGTTTTTTGCCAGGTCTTCAAAGCTGCGCGCCTGTCCGGTACCCACATTGTAGATAGCGCTGGGAGGCTTTTTTTGATACAGAAAGTATAAGACATCAACTACATCCTTGATGTACACAAAGTCGCGCTGCTGCTGGCCATCGGCAATTCCTTTTTTATGCGACTTGAATAACTTCAGCTCTCCGGATTCACTGATTTGCCGAAACGCCTGATACACCACACTGGCCATCCGTCCCTTGTGCCACTCATTGGGGCCATAAACATTAAAAAACTTCAATCCTGCCCAAAAGGGAGGCTTTTTCTTTTGGTTTAGGACCCATCGGTCAAATTGCTGCTTGGAGCGGCCATATGCATTCAAAGGCTTGAGCAAAGCAAGACGGTTGTGTGCATCTGAATAGCCCGACTTTCCATTGCCATAAGTAGCAGCGGAACTGGCGTAAACCAGCGGGATTTGATGCCGCGTACAAATATCCCACAATGCTTTTGAGTAGTTGACATTGAGCGCATCAAAGAGGGGCTTGCTCGTCTCTGCTGTATCCGTACGGGCACCAAGGTGGAATACAAACTGGATGCGGCGGTGCCATTTTTCAAATATTTCCAAAAAAATATTGCGATGTATCCACTCCCGGATATATTTATTGTCAAGATTTGGTTCTTTATAACCATTATAAAAGTCATCTACTACTACAATATCTCTCAAATGCCCCGCATCGTTTAATTTGCGGACCAGGCAACTGCCGATAAAGCCCAAAGCACCCGTAATGACTATCATATTCGATTTTATGGTGAACTGCGCGAGTAGGTTTAAAATCGTTTTTGATGGCGAAAATATAGTTTTGCAGCCCAAAGGATGAAATTTAAATATACTCCTATTTGGCCTGTAAAATAACAAATCCTGGGAGATCGAATTATTTTTTTTCTGATTCTTTTGGGGGATGGCTCTACTACTTAGGTAATAATTCGTGAAAGTGCAATTGATCGATGTCATCTGGCATTTTTTTCGTTACAGATTTACAGATCAAGCTGGCACTTATCCGGAAATAATTCTAAGGAAGCTGTTTGAAATTTGTGGTGAAATTTTTTATAACGTATTTTTTTCTCAGAGGAGGCTTTTTTGAGGTGAATAGCCTGAGCTATTTGCCAATAAAAAAGTAAAGTATGAAGAAAAGAAGTATGAGGAAAAAAGGCGCATAAAAAAATCAGTGACATGTTTCAAAACAGTTTCTAAAACCTTAAAAATCAGTGTATTATGAGAGCGATGATTCAATGTAGTCTATTTGTTTGTCTGTTTGCCCTACTATTTACCAATTGTAAGAAAGACGAAGATACAAAGCCCGATGAAGCAGCTATGCAAAGCTCAATTGACAATGCTACTGCCGAAACGATTTTCAACAATGCTTACGATCTACTGGACGAAAATGCCCAGCAGCAGAGCGAGCTCAACGGCTTCCAAAGCCCCGATGCAGCCTCTGGTCGCGATGCTTGCGTAACCATCACCATCGAACCCAATGCGCCCTGGCCGGATGTATTCCCCGCCAAGCTCATCCTCGATTTTGGCGCTGGCTGTACCACGCAGCAGGGCCACGAAGTAGCCGGTATAGTAACGGCAGTATTCTCAGGCCCCTGGAAAAACACCGGGACAACGGTACACGTCAATTTTTCAGAATTTGTGCTCAACGGTTGGGATGTGGAAGGCACCAAAAATATTGTGAACAACGGAAAGGATGCCGATGGTATTTTTTCTTACACCGTAAATATCAATAACGGCCGCCTGACCAATGCGAATGGAAAAACCATAGAATACGAAGCTGTTACTACCCGCCATTGGGTGGAAGGCGCCGACACCAACTTCTGGACACACGGACTGCCCGGCATTTTTGATGATGTATGGGAAGTGGAGCATTCGGCCAATGGCGTCAACCGTTTTGGAACAGCCTACGAGGTAAATACCACCAATATGCTGCGCCACCAGCTCGACTGCCGTTGGCTGGTCAGTGGAGGCTTGCTACTGCAGCAGGATGGCCAGCCCGATGTCACACTCGACTACGGAAGCGGCGCTTGCGATAACAAAGCAATCTTAAGTGTGGGATCCTATACGCAGGAAATTACCTTGCCATAGACGGTATCCGGTTGTCCGGTGCACGGTATCCGGTTTTGCTCTAACGCGTTTGCCGGAAACCGGACAACCGAAATATTGTCATCCGCCTGTCATTTTGCATGCGTTTTGTTTGGAAACATGCAATTCATTTACTATATTTGTAGTACCTGCTAAAGGAAAATTGAAGACTTATACTTTGTTAATGGTACACTGTACCAATGGGAGTTAGTATGTCGGCAGTAACCTGATAAAGCTGCCTGCCGGCTTGCAAATGATTGATTTTTTCATCCCTAAAACTATAAGTCATGCATTCAACTCATTCCTTAGTTTCGCTTACACGCTTACACGCTTACACGCTTACACGCTTCTGATTTTACTCCTCTTACCGCTTAGTGTTTATTCACAGTACTCTGGAGATCCGATTTATTATTATAAGGCTGATGTTCAAACACATACTTCTGTTACCAGACCACCTGCCTCAAATAATTATCGATCAACTACAATTGCCATTGAGTATTTAAATAGTGATGATTGGCCCGCCGAAGCCATTATGGCGTTTGATGAGGCGGCCAGGATGTGGGAGGAGGTAATTATAAGTGATGTGATTATTATGATTACTGCTTCTTATTTTGATATACCTCAAAGTGGGACAATTGGCCAAGCTATTCCAAATTTCACTCAGAAAGAATTGCTCGTTAATGTCAATGGCGTTGTTCCGGATACAGATTATCCCAATGCGTTGGCTAATAAGCTGGCGGGATTTGATGTATTGCCAAATTGGACTGATGGTCATGTTTCTATGGATAATGATGTGGATTGGTATTTTGGCTTAGATGGCAACCCGCCTCAAGGGCAAACTGATTTTGTTTCTGTCGCTTTACATGAAATTGGTCATGTGCTGGGGTTTACGACTCGCGGAACAGTGGTGGACAGCACGGGAATTGGTACTATTGGAAGTGCCGGGACGGGTTTTTCAACTATCACTATCTGGGATCGATTTATATGTGATGAGAATGGTGTTTTTATATTGGACTTGATCGATCAGGACTCAATTCAAAATCCCTCGGTGGAGTTGGGTCAGTTGCTTACTTCCGGTAATATCTATTGGTGTGGGCCTAACGGGATAGCCGGAAATGATGGCAATCCTATTGGCATTTATGCGCCGCCTAATTGGACACCAGGAGGTTCCTATGTTCACATCAGCCAGGATTTTGCCTCAGCCACCAATGGCAACAACCTGATGACACCTGCCTATTCCGGCCCCTACTTTATAGGCCCCATGATCAGGGGCATGCTGGAAGATATGGGCTGGATGGTCAACCCCATTACCAGTGAGGATTATGCGTGGATCGACCAGTGTTGTGTAGAAAACACGGACCCCAATCATCCTACGGGCTATGATGAACGAACGATTATTTATGAAGGAGAGCCCATTTGGGTAGTTGGGGCCATAGATGATCATTATCCGTATAACGATTATTTTACCATCCCGGAAGAGATGAAAATAGAAGCCTATTCCAATAATGGAGCACATACGTTATTGTCTCATACCTCACACTATCTGATCGGTTGGGATTTGCCCGATTTGCCAGGTGGCAATTATTGGCTCAGAAACCCCGATGGAACGGTTAGAGCAAAGATATCTTATTTGGTAGGAGATACGGGCTATGGCCCTGTGCTGAGAGCTGATCGGTTGATGGGAATAGGAAAAGCTCCTGATGCGCCCTTTATCAGCCTTGATGTAGCCTGCCAGCGGGCAACACTTTCTTTTTATTCCAGAGGAGCCGGCGGGTATTATGTATATTACGATACGGATTCAGGGGAGCCTTATGAAGGGACGGGATTGCCGCAGGGCGATTCGCCTATTTGGGTAGATGGAAGCATTAATTCGCTTACGTTTACCCGATTGGAGCCTGACCAGACGTATTATTTCAATGCAAAAGCTGGTCAAGCGGGGGAGATGGGCAATGAAGTGTCGGTATATATTTCCTGCGACTCCTGCAATAATGTAGTAGTACCTGCTGATGCTTGTGTGGAGGATACTTATCTGATCGTTGATTATAGCGATGTAAGACGGTCGAGCGATACGGTAGAGCTTGGCATTGTGAAAACGGATATTGGGGCTGTGGATGAGGTATATTATGAGGGCAGCAGTGTAGAGAACCAGATAGACTTCAAGGATGTGTCAACGAGTGAATTTAACATATTGAGCGGCAATGAATTTGTAATTACAGAAGGCGATTATATCATCGCATTGAAATACAAACTGTGTGGTGAATGGAAGGACCTCACCAGACAAATAGAAGTTGAACCTGCTTCGGTATGTGGTTCTGGCGGCTGGAACAGGGTGGTTTTTTCGTCCAATTCATCCGATCCGGCAGCGCCTGATTTATTCCATCTTCAACCCAATCCGGCCCGCGATGCGGTTATTGTAAATGTAGATGAGAAGCATTTTAGTAAATCAAATGATATGCACTTGACGATTTACGATCTGCGGGGAAGGCGGGTAGTAAAGCAAAAGCTGCAAGAGGGTAGGGAAGAAATATCGCTTACATCGCTTTCGGGCGGGACCTATATCGTAAAGCTGGAAAACGGGATCGCTGATTTTGAGGCCCAAAAGCTGGTTGTAATTAAGAGTGTGTTCGGACTTTATTAATCGGGCTGCAAACATCCCTTTTTTGGTGATACTTCATTCAAAAATTGGGCTTCGTAGCGCGGCTACGTTCCCAATTTTCAGCTTCGCCTCACCAAAAAATGAATTCTTTTCGCCTCAAAGAACAAATTCCGAACACACTCTAAATAAAAGAACTTCCCCTGCCCGTTGGTTTTGGCCAATGGGCAGGGGAGCAAAATTAATTTCATGAGAGTAATTTTAGGTTTACTATTAATCGGAATTGGCCATTGGCTGATGGCCCAGCAGCCCGTATTCAAGCGCTATGCCTTTACTGACTCCTCGCTGGTCTTTCAATACATCACGCAGGGGCCGGATGAGCAGTTGTACATTGCTGCGGATATCTATGCTTATGAAGACCTGGGTGGTATTCCCATCCACTTTTACACCCATTATGGCACGGCCCTGCTGAGCATGGATAAGGCAGGCAGGGACCACTACTTTGTGCAATACCCCAAAGTGGGTCTGTACTCGGATGGTTTTTCGGCCAGCTCTTCGCTCCACTTCCGTGGAGATCAGGAGATATTGTTTCCGATACATGTTGATTATGGCTATCAATCGTGTGGTGATGGCAGCTTGGTTAAAACAGAAAGGGTAGGTTTTCAAAAAATTCATGCAAAAAGCGGGGAACTCCTCAAAACCCATATCCACAATTCAAATGGGTTATGTGAGCGAAACAATATCTATCATGCTAAAATGAAAAATGGTAAGCTTAAAGTCTTTTATAGAGATTGGGTTTTTTTTCAAAGTATTGTAGCAGAAATCAACGAACAGGATTCTATGTACACCGTAGTAGAGTTTTGGCCACGAGAGGAAATAGATTCATTGACGCCCTATATTCAACGAGTGACCACTTTATATGATAATTACATTTATAGCTGCAACCACGATTCCGAAGATTCAACAGGCTCACGAGCTTTGGTAGTGTCCCGGGCTTTTTCACCCGATTCGGTTGTATGGACTACAGAAGTGTCAGGCCCTGGTTCTACTATGGGAATATATACCTTGACAGGTAAAAAGCGGATCGTTCTTTTTGCTGAAACCTACAGACCCGGTACTTCCTCTCGCTTCAGTTTTCGAATCGAGCTGGATGAATATGGGCAGTTGCTGTCTGTACAGCAATACTCCATGCGTTTTTGGGAAATACAGCAGATGGGTGAGGATGGTTTTTTGTGTATCTGGTCGGAGCCAGATATTGGAATATCCTCCGACAAAAAGTTTTACATAGGTCATATCAATAGCGAAGGCGAGCTGGTGAGCCAAAAGTTGCTGGATAGTCTGGATCAGTATGATAGCCCAACAAGTATTGCCTTCATTCCCCCCGACCAATTCGCTGTATGCGGGCGACGCTTTGAAGTAGTTGATCTAAACTATACAGAAGCACCCTCCTCCTGGGTGTTGATCGACAATATGAGTAGCTTTACGAGTGATGTTGGTGACCTGCCGCCCAAAACGCTGGAAATAAAGCTGCATCCCAACCCCACGCACTCTCGCTTATCCTTCGCGCTGCCGCCCGCTGTGGGGCATCAATCATACGAAGTGAAAATCTATTCCACTATCGGCCGCCTGCTGGTACAGCGCAGCATCCATGAGCCGGAGCTGGAGGTATCGGAGCTGCCGGTGGGGGCTTATTTTTTGGTACTAGAAAGAGAAGGGGGAGAGCGGTATGTGGGGAAGTTTGTGAAATTTTGACGGTTGTCCGGTTTTCCGGTGTCCGGTTGGCTGGTGTTCGCGATAGAAGGCAACCGGATACCGAGCACCGTGTACCGGAAACCGGAAAGTCGTTTACACTTTTACTTTATATTTTTATTTTATATTGACCTTTACGGCTTATACTGGGTAAGCAGGGGGAACAAAATTAATTTCATGAGAGTAATTTTAGGTTTACTATTAATCGGAATTGGCCATTGGCTGACGGCCCAGCAGCCCGTATTCAAGCGCTACGCCTTTACCGATTCTTCGCTGTTTTTTCAATACATCACCCAGGGGCCGGATGAGCAATTGTACATCGCTGCGGATATTTTTGACTATAATGATCTCCCCGGCATTCCTATTCACTTCTACACCCACTATGGCACGGCTCTACTGAGTATGGACAGAGCAGGCAGGGAAAATTATTTTGTGCAATACCCCAAAGTGGGTCTGTACTCGGATGGTTTTTCGGCCAGTTCTTCGCTCCACTTCCGTGGAGATCAGGAGATATTGTTTCCGATAGTAGCGCAATATGGTATATTACCTTGCGGTGGTGGCTTTGCATTGGAGACGAGAAGGGTAGGCTTTCAAAAGATCTATGCAAAGAATGGAGAACTTCTAAAGACATATATTCACAATGAGGGTGGACTTTGTGAAGTAAGTCATATCAATTTTGCCCAAATGAAGATAGATAAATTGAAAATATTTTACAGGGACTGGTGGTTTAAGCAAACCACAGTAGCAGAGATCAACGAACAAGATTCTATGTACACGGTGGCGGAGTTTTGGCCTCGGGAATATATAGATACTTTGCCGTCTTCGATGAGACCATTTGTGTATAGTGCGACTACCTATGCCAATGATTTCATAGTAGTTTATTATCAAGAACCTGTTGACTCTTTATTGGTATCCAGGGCATCTTCCTCTGATTCCGTTTTATGGGTTAAAGCTGTATGGGAGACAGGTACACCTAAAGCAATTTATGGTTTGGAGGAAAGCAGAAAAATAGTTCTTTTTGCTGAAGATTACTGGCCTAATTCTACTTCAAGCTTCAGTTTTCGCATCGAACTGAATGAGGCCGGGCAGTTGCTGTCCGTCCGGCAATACCCCATGCAATTTTTGGAAATACAGCAAATGGGTAAAGAAGGCTTTTTGTGCATCTGGTCGGAGTCGGACCTTGGAGTCCCTCCAGACAAAAAGTTTTACATAGGCCATATCAACAGGGAGGGCGAGCTGGTGCGCCAAAAACGCTTGGACAGCCTGGATCAACATGACCTTCCTACGAGCATTGCCTTCCTGCCCTCTGGCCAATTTGCGGTATGTGGGCGGCGATATAAAAGGGTTGATCTGAATATTGTAGAAGCGCCCTCCTCCTGGGTGTTGATCGACAATATGAGTAGCTTTACGAGTGATGTTGGCGACCTGCCGCCCAAAACGCTGGAAATAAAGCTGCATCCCAACCCCACGCACTCTCGCTTATCCTTCGCGCTGCCGCCCGCTGTGGGGCATCAATCATACGAAGTGAAAATCTATTCCACTATCGGCCGCCTGCTGGTACAGCGCAGCATCCGTGAGCCGGAGCTGGAGGTATCGGAGCTGCCATCAGGAGCTTATTTTTTGGTACTGCAAGGAGAAGAGGGGGAGCGGTATGTGGGGAAGTTTGTGAGGATTTGACGGTTGGGCGGTTTTCCGGTGCTCGGTGTCCGGTGCTCATCTAACGCGAAACCCAGTCGCCGACAACCGACAACCGGAAACCGGAAAACCTTCAAACCTTCACCCCATTCTCACTCACATAGCTTTCCACAGGTGGGCAGGTACACACCAGATTCCGATCGCCATAAGCATTGTTGACGCGCCCCGCTTCCACCCAGAACTTGTGCCCCGTCCGTAAGTAGGGTAGTGGCCAGGCGGCTTTTTCGCGGCTGTACGCATAGGGCCAGTCATCGGAAGTGACCAAGCCGACGGGGTGCGGCGCATTGACCAATACATTGCTCTGCGCATCAGCAGCGCCGGTAGCGATTTCGTCGATTTCCTGGCGGATGGCCAACAGTGCTTCACAAAATCGGTCCAGCTCGTCTTTGCTTTCACTTTCCGTAGGTTCGATCATGATCGTTCCGGCAACCGGAAAGCTGAGTGTAGGAGCATGGAATCCATAATCAATCAAACGCTTAGCCACATCTTCGGCACTGACGTGCAATGCTTTAAACTGCCGTAAATCGATGATGAGCTCATGCGCTACCCGATCTTTATGCCCCGTATAGAGCACCGGAAATTCCTTTTCCAATCGGGCTTTTATGTAGTTGGCATTGAGAATAGCATATCGGGTAGCTTCCAGCACCCCTTCGCGCCCCAGCATCTTGATGTACGCATAGCTGATCAGTAAAATGGAGGCACTGCCCCAGGGGGCGGCTGATACCGCGGGAATCGCGTTCCTGCCGCCGGTTTTTACAAACACATGTCCCGGCAGATAGGGCGCAAGGCTTTCATTGGCGCAGATAGGGCCCATGCCCGGCCCGCCGCCGCCATGTGGTATGGCAAAGGTCTTATGCAGGTTAAGGTGACAAACATCGGCATCGATGGCGCCGGGGCTGGTGAGGCCGACCTGTGCATTCATATTGGCGCCATCCATATACACCTTGCCGCCGTAGCGATGTATGATGTTACAAATCTCCTTAATGCTGGTTTCAAAAACACCATGCGTGGAAGGGTAGGTAACCATCAGGGCTGCCAGACGGTCTTTGTATTGCCGGGCTTTTTGGCGCAGTTCCTTTACAATAATATTGCCTTCGTCATCGCATTTGACCACTACCACTTCCATACCGGCCATCACGGCGCTGGCGGGGTTGGTGCCATGGGCAGAAGAGGGGATGAGTGCCACATTGCGGTGGGTCTCGCCATTGGCCTTGTGGTAGGCGCGAATGGTGAGCAGGCCGGCGTATTCGCCCTGAGCGCCGCTGTTGGGCTGCAAAGAGCAAGCTGCAAATCCAGTAATTTCGCAGAGCCAGGCTTCCAGCTCTTCGAATATTTTGCGATAGCCCTTCACCTGATTGGCAGGTGCAAAAGGATGGATGTTGGCAAATTCGGACCAGCTCACAGGGATGAGCTGTGTAGCGGCGTTGAGCTTCATTGTACAAGAGCCCAGCGGGATCATGGAGTGCATCAACGACAGATCGCGATTTTCCAGCCGCTTCAAATAGCGCATCATTTTGGTCTCTGTATGGTAGGTATTGAATACACTATGCGTCAGGTATTCCGACTGCCGCTTGAGTGCAGCAGGCACTTTGTGCGATTTGGGAAAGCTGAGTTTTTTGATTCTGGAGAGCCTGCCAAATACCTTTAGAATGGTCATCACATCATCTCGATTGGTGGTTTCATCAAGGCTGATGCAGACTTGGTCGCCCTTGTAAAAGAAATTTATATTGGCTTTCAAAGCTGCCTTTTTCACGGCTGCCAGTTTTCGTTTATCCAATACCACACAAAGGGTGTCGAAGTAATAGCGGTTACATTGCTCGATACCCATTTGTTTGAGGCCTTTGTCGAGAGCCTGTGTATGGGCGTGGACTTGTGCAGCAATTTGGCGGATGCCTTCCGGCCCGTGGTAGGTAGCGTACATGCCTGCCATAATAGCCAGGAGTGCCTGTGCTGTACAGATATTGGAAGTAGCTTTTTCGCGGCGAATGTGCTGCTCACGCGTCTGGAGGGCCATGCGCAGGGCGGGTTGCTGATGCATATCCACTGATACGCCGATGATGCGGCCGGGGATCTGGCGCTTGAAGTCCTCTTTGGTGGCAAAGTAGGCTGCGTGCGGGCCACCGAAGCCCATCGGCACGCCGAAGCGCTGGGTGTTGCCTACTACGGCATCAGCACCCCATTCGCCGGGTGGAGCGAGCAGGGCGAGGCTGAGCAGATCGGCCGCTACGGTGACATATACTTCTGCTTTGGCCGCACGGGCTACCAATTTTCGATAGTCTTCCACTGCGCCGGCGGCATTGGGATATTGCAGCAATACACCAAAGGTGCGCTCGTTGAACGCATAGGTTTTCCAGTTGCCGGTCACGATTTTGATACCTAGCGGCTCAGCTCTGGTATAGAGTACATCCACTGTTTGGGCAAAGACGCCCTCGTCCACAAAAAACTCATTGGCGGGCTCATCTTTGGCTCGTTTATTTTTGAGGCCGTAGAACATGTTCATTGCTTCGGCTGCGGCAGTACCTTCATCGAGCAGGCTGGCATTGGCGATAGGCAGAGCGGTGAGGTTGCTGACCATCGTCTGGAAATTGAGTAGCGCTTCGAGGCGCCCCTGCGATATCTCAGCCTGATAGGGAGTATATTGGGTGTACCAGCCGGGGTTTTGGAAGATATTTCGCAACAATACTGAAGGCGTAATGGTGCCGTAGTAGCCCTGTCCGATATAGTTTTTGAAGACTTTATTAAGCGAGGCGGTTTGTTGTAGCTCATTGAGGTATTCAAACTCGGTGAGAGCCTGAGGCAAGTTGAGCGGTTTTTTAAGGCGGATATTTTTGGGAATGGTCTGGTCGATGAGTTGGTCGAGGCTTTTTACTCCGATGGTGCGGAGCATTGCATTTCGTTCAGTTTCGTTGATGCCGATGTGTCTTTTGGCAAATTGATCAAAGGAGGCCATCATGTTCAAATGTGCTTTTCTTGGTTAAGTGAATAGTTCTCTCCGGCCGAATAGGCAGCGCAAAAATACGAGAAGCTCAAAAGATGACCTAAATGAAAGGGCTTTTTCTTTGTCTAATGTAGTTCAATTTTCCAACTGCTCCACCGCCGCCTCCAGCCAGTCTCTATTGGCCATCGGGTGCAGGGCTAATAATTGAGGAGTGGTACTTTTCACCAGCCTGTCAAAAGCGGCTTTGCCCAAAGGGAGCCGTTTGAATTGTAAACCGACGAGCGTTTTGGCTGCTTTGAAAAAATTGGCATTGGCGCGCCTGGCATAGGCAGAGAGTGATTTATTGCGGCGAATATATTTGAGAGAGGCTTGCACAAGGGCCAATAGGGCTTCCGTTTCCTGTAGGGCAAAATAGCTTTTGAGTTGGATGATCTTGGCCCCCAGGTGGTAAGATGCATTGTTGAATTCTACATTGTGTAACTGACTGAGTGCCAGCGAGTAATCTTCTTTGGCAAAGTACAAGGCAGCCAGGTTGAAGGCAAGCGCATTGGCGCGTTCTTCTGGCAGCAGTCGTTCCTTGTATTGCTCAATGAATCGGGCAGTCCAGTCAAACTCACGCAGCCGGATACCCGTAGTGATGATGTTTTTGAAGGTTGAGGCCGGCAGATAGCTGTTGCGAAACACGACCCCTTGCCGGAGCATGGACTGATACAGTTCCAATACCTCCTGGTAGTATTCACTTTTGCCCGAATTGATCTTTTTGATGCAGTAGTTGAGGGCATGTACATGGATTTCGCGCAGCTCTTCCAGTGGAAAGCGATGCGCATGTTGGTGGATGTTGGCTTTCAGATCGTGGAAATGTATCTCGTTTTCGTAATCCTCAATCATTTGTAGTATTTTGTAATACATTTCTATCGCAATATGCGATGAAAGTTCCTTCCGATTTTGAGCATAATACTGACGGAGTGTATCGAGCAGGCCGCAGCGATAGTTGGAGTCTGTGACGATATTGCGGCTAGCCATATCGCAGGCGATTTTCAGCTTGCTGCTCAGATAGTAGATATCCAGCTGATCACTTTTGTGCTGCAAGTTGACATCGTAGGTGCGTTGGCCTTTGGTAGAAAAGTAGCGGTCGAGTTTGTCATACAAGAAGTGCTGATCGAGATAGTGACTGTGATGCCTCAGCTGACTTTTGTCAAGCGATTGGCGATACCAACGCGCGACCCGTTCGATATCCCGATGTACCTCCCGCTGCAAAAGCTCTTCGAGGAGTAGCTGATAGCGCAGCTGTGGAAATTGCTGCCATTGGCGGAGTGCCAGAAATTGGTAGAGCAGGTGAAGCAGGTCGGAAATCACATTGTTGATGCGGGCGGGCTGGTAGGTGGCGGGGCCAAATAGCTGGCCAAAGAGCAGCTTGCGATCCATCGAAGGATGGTCGAATAGCGGAGCAAAGGGAGCGAGCAGAGCCCATAGCTGCTGTACTTTTTTATTCTTATTAAAATATGGAGAATGGACTAATTCGGCAAATTTAGTCCGCTCTTTAGTGGAAAGTGCCCGCAGAAGGGTACAAATTCTGGATTGTTGCATAAATATTTCTCTACTTTTTTGAAAAGGAAATCTAATAAAATTAATGATTTTTATAGAAAATAGAAGCAATAATCTGCTACAAATGCTCTAAAAAGTTCTTTTCCGAAGGTTCCTTTAGCCTTACTTTTGTATGGTGCGCACCAAATTCCTTCGAATCACAACAAAATTGTAGTACCATGACACAAAAAATAACCCTCCTGTTTTTGCTGATGGCCGGGCTGTTCCTGTCTCCAATGAGTCATATAAAGCTATGGGCACAAGGGACTGACTGCTTCCGGCTGGAATGTGGTTACGCCACCGGTAATGCCGGCGATGCTATTAATGTAGATGTACTCAGCTATGGCTTTTCCGATATGATCGGTTTTCAGTATGTGATGCAATGGGATCCGGCGGTGGCCAGCCTGGTAGATGTAATTCCCATTGGAATAGCCAGCCAATCGAGCAATTTCCAATACAATGAAATCGAGCCCGGGAAGCTGATCCTTTTATATACTGACCCCAACCAAACCGGATTTGATCTGGCCGATGCCACCATTGTATATCGTTTGCAAATGCAATTGGTAGGTGCTGCAGGAACCCATACGCCTATTCAATTCACCAATACGCCCCAACGCATAGAGGTAATTCGGCTCGATAGTGGCGGAAATATAAGCCTGCACCCCTTCTCCGGCCTGGCCGGCAAGATAGAGGTTGGCTTTGGCTATGGCCCTCTCGCTATGGAAGCTTGTGCCTATGGCGAAAATTGTATTGGGGCCAACGATGCTTCCGTTGAGGTGAACATGTTTAGTGGCGCAATGCCTTTTAGTTATCAATGGATCGGCCCCAATGGGTTTACCAGCACGGATGAGTATCTGTCCAACCTGCATTCCGGTTTTTATACGCTTACCGTAACAGATGCCAATAATGTATGGCGGGAAGCCAGTTTTTTGACCTTGGGGCAAGGCATCGGGCTGAGTGTCGATGCTTCCATTACCCATGAGGGTTGTACTACGCCCAATAGCGGCGCCATTCAGATATTGAACGTCAATAGTGGTCAGCCTCCTTATACCTATCAGTGGAGCAATGGCGCTACTACCCCCAGCCTCACCAGCCTTACCGCAGGTACTTACAGCCTGACAGTTACAGACAATAATGGCTGTACTTATTCAGAAGATTTTGAAGTGCAAAGTGGAGCCGATGATGCCTTTTTAATTGCAGCATCTGAGGGCCATCCCAATTGCGGCACAGCCAATGGGTTTGTTGATCTGAGCGTTGGAACAATCATCAATGCCGCCCAACTGAGCTATATCTGGAATACTGGCGCCACTACCGAAGACCTGGCTAATGTGCCCGCCGGGCGTTATTCTGTGACGGTAACAGAAACCACTAGTGGTTGTTCAACTGAAAAGGTTTATGCATTAAGTGATAGCATACTTGTTACGGCTATTCAGGACACCTGGCATTGCGATCAAACCCTGCCGGTACAGGTGAGCGGAGAGATTGTCGTACTAAATTGGTGGGGTGATTCAACCACCTTTGAGTTGAGTGATGGACAAATACAAAGTGGTAGCAATGTGGCTATATTTGAGGGACTGCCTCCGGGTACCTACACCTACACGGCTACTGATATCAACGGCTGCCAATACTTTTCGGACCCCATCGAACTCAACTGTGGTGGGAATGCAGCCTGCACGCCCTTGTTTTATGGCTCCAAAGAAAGTATTGCGCCTGGCGCGGTGAGTTGTATGCAGTTTGGCATCAATGAGTATGTACCACTTCATGGCGCTCAGTTTTCGCTACAGTGGGATCCCAACCAACTTAACTTTGTCAGTGCCGCCAAAGATAACAATCTCAGCCCATACTTGTTCGTCGATTTTGGCACCACAGAAACGGCCTCGGGGAGACTGGCAGTATTATTATCGGAAGATTTGGTCAATTCGCCCAATCTGAGTAATTCCGAGTTGATATTTGAAGTGTGCTTCCAAACAGCACCCGCTTTTGGCGGTACTGCAGAGGTGCGTTTTGGCAACCAGCCTGCTGCTATTATGGTACTGGATAAGAATTTGAACAAAATCGGATTGCAGGCCAGAAATGGTGTGTTTACTAATGATTGTACGGCTCCGCTCGTTGTGAATGCCTGTGTCAACCCTGTGGATTGCGATGGCGTCGGCGGCAGTATTGAATTGGCCATCGACGGCGGGGCCATTCCGCCTACTATGGCCTTTGCCTGGAGTGGACCTAATGGATTCAGTGCTGCCACCAAAAATCTTAATGGATTGGAAGCAGGAGTATATGAGCTACAGGTTTCGGAGAATGGCTGCACCAATTACAGCGGCCGTTTTGAGATATTGAATGCGCCGGCACCGGAGATACAACTTGTTGATTTGCAGCATGTTAGCTGCGCCGGTGCCGCCGATGGCAGCGTTAGTATTACAATTGCCAATAATAGCCAGAGCGGCTACACTTACGATTGGAGCGATGACACCTTTGATGGCCAAACAACAGCCAGCGGTTTGGGGCCGGGCATCATTTCGGTGCGCGTGACTGATGCCAATGGTTGTATGGCATTGCAGCATTTTACCATCATCGAGCCATCTCCCCTTCGGATTACCGATGTGACCGTGAGCTGTGAAAGTAACCAGGGCAATGATGGTACGATTGACATCGAAGTAGTGGGTGGCGTCCAGCTTTATCAGTATGCCTGGAACAATGGCGCTACTACTCAAAATCTTGTCGGACTATCGGCTGCCGGGGCACCTTATGCGCTCACCCTAACGGATGGCAATGGCTGCCAGCTCATCGAGAGCTTTGAACTCAATGTCAATGAAGCCACTATACTTGGGGATACGGTACTTTGCGATACGGCTACGGTGCAATTGTCGGCAGTAGCAACTGATGTGGCTAACTATTCGTGGTCGCCAAGCACTAATCTGAGTTGTAGTGACTGCCCCAATCCCATAGCCTTTGTCGATCAAACCACTACTTATACTCTCACTATCGAATACCAGGACGGCTGCCAGGAAGTGGATTTGGTAACTTTGGAACTGAATGACTGCGTATGGCCGGGCGATACTGATACCAGTGGCCTGGTGGATCACTTTGATCTACTCAACTTGGGCATTGGCATGGGAAGTGCCGGCCCGGCCCGGCCCAATGCGAGCATCGAATGGACCGCCCAACCTGGCTATGAATGGTCAGAAGCAACCGTACATTCGCAAATCAACTTCAAGCATATTGACACTGATGGCAGTGGAGCTATTGAGATTGTGGACACTACAGCGATATTGCAAAACTGGGGCGAAGAGCACGACCTACTCGGTGGCGGAGCAGTGAGCAGTCTGTTGCAGTTGCCGCCTTTTAGTGGCGGGCTCATTACTGTGCCTTTCTTTGTACGCCCCGATACGCTTTATCCTGGTTCTAGCGCTGAGCTGCCGATTATGCTGGGCGAACCCGGCCAGCCTGCAGAAGGTGTGTATGGAATTGCTTTCAGTATCGAGTATGATCCAAAAGTGGTTGTTTCCAAATCGGCCAGGGTACATTTTGAGCAGTCATGGCTGGGAGATGATGAAACTGATCTGATCTATATACAAAAAGATTTTCACAGCGCTGGCAGGATAGATGTAGCAGTGAGCCGTATTGATGGCCAAAACATTACTGGCGGCGGACAACTGGGTATCCTGTTTATTGTAATCGAGGATGATATTTTCGAGTTGCTCGGAGATGCTGACGGAGGCCGTAATGGCAATCTGCTAGCTGATTTTAAGATTAGCAATGTATTGATAATCAATTATCAAGAGGAGCGATTGGAAGTATTGCCGCAAACAACTTCTTCGGTAATTCTTACCAACTCAACTGCTACGGTAGAATCCTGGCTCGATGGGCAGCTTCGGTTATTCCCCAATCCGGCCGATGAATCTATCCAGCTTCAATTCGGACAATTGGATGTCAAGGAAGTTGAAATCCATGATGCTGCCGGAAAATTGATCGAAAGGCATATCCCGTCAAACAGCCACATGCTTGTTGAAAGCGGACATTGGCCGGCGGGTGCTTACCTGGTAAAGGTCATCAGCCGTGAAGGTATATTGAACAAGCGCATAACTATTAACCATTAAAAAACAAATTATCATGAATAATATCTGTAAAGATATCATTTTGAGTGTGTTGTGTATGCTGGGTAGCCTGTACACCGGACAGGCCGGCGTACTGACCGATTCTACGGCTACTATTTCAGGCAGGGTAACTTTCATTACCGGTATGCCTATGGAGGGTGTGTCGGTGCAGGTAGTGGGTGGCAATGTTAACACGACGGTACAAACCGATGCTGAGGGCTATTATGAGATTGCCGATCTGTCCAAAGGGGTCAACTATGCCGTCAACCTGAGTAAAACCGATAGCCCAACCAATGGTGTAGATATGAGCGACCTGGTGACGATGCGTAAACATATTTTGGCGATTACCAGCATACAAAACCCGTTCAATTTGTATGCTATGGATGTCAATGCTTCCAGTACTGTTACCACTTTTGATTTGGTATTGACCCGTAAGTTAATCCTCGGCATTGATCCGACCTGGCCCAACACTACTACCTGGCAGTTTATCTACACGCATATTACACTAACGGGCAATCCGTGGGACCCATTGGCCTATCCTGTTTTTGACGGAATGATCGACAATTTGCAGCAGGATATTGAAAATCTCGATTTTACGGGAGTCAAGACGGGAGATGCCAACCTGGATGTCGATTTGAATTAGTATAGCCTGATAGCCTGTTGAAATGCATTGAGCAACTTGATCCAAAGTTGCTCAATGTACAGACACTCTTTTCCCTGTTTTCTAAACAACAATTATAAGCAGACTTATGAAAAATATACTTTTTCTTTCAATAATACTATTGAGCTTTAGCTCCAATATATTAGCACAAGGCCAGATCAGTGGTCATGTCTATTGCTATTCGCCAGGCGGGACAGGAATGGAAAATGTGCGGGTGACCATTTCCGGTGATATGCTCGCCAATGACATCTTTGTTCTTACGGATGGAGAGGGTGCGTATTCGGTAAGTAATTTACCACTGGGCGGCAATTACCTTATCACACCCTCAAAGGCGAGTACCAGCCTGTTAAATGGTGTAACTACTTTTGATATGGTTTTGATGATGAAGAACGTACTCCAAACCAGCTCACTGGGGCCGTTCCAATTGCTTGCTGCTGATGTGAATAGGGATGGACAGCTTACCGTTTTTGATATGATTGTGATCCGTCAATGGATTTTAGCCATTATTACCGATCCCATGGGACGGGGCTGGCGATTCGCTTCTACTGATTTCGAGTTTCCTTCGCCTGCCAGTCCGCAGGGGCAGGGTAGTGTGGACCATATCGAAGTATTCAGTTTGCAGGGGACTATTAGCCATATTGATTTTGTAGGAGTGCATCTGGGGGATATTAATGACAGCAACTCCTGCGAGTAGAAGCAGCAACGAGTTTGCAAATAGCGAAAGAAGCGATAACAACTACGTAAAGCTGTTATCGCTTTTTATATATATGAAAGAAGTTGTTTTTTGGGAATCCGGATTATGAGCTCGAACCGCCCATCGCCCGTTTAATCATACCGATGATGGCCATTAATACACCACCACCTACGCCGCCGCCTGCAATGCTGCCTAAAATACTGGCCAGGTCCATACTGCCGGTTTGTGTAGCCATGCCCAGCATGCCCAACAACTGACCGCCGAGGCCACCGCCCAAGATGCCCGCAATGGAGTTGCCGAGCGTACCAAGCGATAAATTTTTCAGCAATGAACCGGCGAGGTTACCGCCTAATGCTCCACTAATGAGCTGAATGATCAATGGTAAAAGTGACATAATTACAAGTTTTTCGTTTAGTTTAGATATTGTTATCAATCTCAAGGTACATATAAATATGATATTTTGACCAAATGTGTTGGAAGATTTTTATTGAGGAAGGAACATTCAAAACATAAATCCGACATTTTTGAAATAGGCGATAGCTGAACGACCAAGGGGTAGTGAAGTGGAGCCTAATTCAAAAATTGAAAAGAGAATTTATAGCTCAGCTGCCTGATGAGCGATAGCGAATCCCAATCGCCTGTGCGATATAGCGCCAAAAGATTGAGCGTGATTTATCACTCTCGAACCGCCAGCGGTATAATTTTTTGAACAATACTTAGACGCTCTAAATCCGCATTGCTGCATAGCAGAGGGGGTCAGGATTTGGCCAGTTGATTTGATGTTGGAATGTGTAATCAGTTGATTTTCAGTAAGTTATATCGCTAGTGCAAGAAGAGGCGAAAACGAATTGCCTATCCCCGCAGGATTTCGTAACTTTATTAGTGAACATATTTTTTACAACAAAACAAATCCCATTGCATGAAAAAGCACTTTACCCTTCCCAGCCTGTTTATTGTTCTGTCCTTTTGTTTTTTTACCACCCATGCGTTTGCCCAGGCAACGATTGGTGGAAAAATCACCTGCTTTGAACCCGATGGCAGCCCCCTGGACATAGTGAAAGTACTAATAGAAGGCCCATTACTCCAGGAGCCCATTTCGGTATCTACGGATGCCAATGGCTATTACCAATCGCCTGCGCTGCCCCTCGGTGGCAGCTATACCATCACACCCCTAAAGGAAGCAGAAAGCTATATCCAGGGGGTGACTACCTTTGACATCGTATTGGTTATCAAAGGTATTTTGAGTTACGTCATTCCCACACCTTTTCAGCTATTAGCAGCCGATGTCAATCAGTCCGGCACCGTTTCGTCCTTTGATGCAGTGATTATGCGCAAATGGATTTTGACGATCAACGAAGGGCCCTACTACCAGATATGGCGCTTTGCTACCACCAATTTTGAATTTCCCAACCCACTCAACCCGGGAAGCAGCGGCTGGGTGGACTCGGCCACCGTACTTCTTAGCAGTGATATAGAAGATCTGGACTGGGTAGGTGTGCTTACCGGCGACCTCAACGGAAGCGGCTGCCCGAGGTAATAGAACAGCAGGTGGTCAGATGGGCTGCTACCTGGAAGTCTGCTGTCTAAAAGTCTGCCTTACAGGCTAACCTCCCTCATCTTGCCTGATTTTGTCAAACACCTCCTCCAGCCAATCCTTATTCGCTATTGGTTGGAGGCTACTCATCTTTTGGCGGATCGTGCGGGCCTTACGTTTGAGCTTGGCTGCGGAGAGCAGGGAGAGTTGCTGCTTGAGCAGAAAGATTCGGCGGGCGAGGTACAAAAAGTGAGCATTTGCCTTTTTCCGATAATCGGACAGGCTGCGGTTGCGCTGTATGTACCTTTTAAAAGCTTCTATCAATGAGAGGAAGGCCTCGCCTTCATCCAGCTCATAATAGCTCTTCAGTTGAATGATCTTGGCGCCCAGGTGATACGTATCATCCGTAAATTTCACATCCTGCAACTGCTGCAGGGCTTTTTTGTATGCTTGGGTGGCATAATAAAAGGCCGCCAAGTTGTAGGTATAGGCATTGTGCTGGTCTTCTGCAGCGAGCCGAGATTTGAATTGGTGAATAAACTGCTCCGTCCATTCATATTCGTGCAAACGGATACCGACTGTAGAGATGTTCTTGTAGGTCCATTGCGTAAGATGCCCACTGTGCAGCAAAACCTTACGCTCCAATAGTATTTTGTACAAATTGAGCACTTCCCGGTAATAAGATCCCTCACCACTATTGATCCGACGAATGCAGAAGTTGAGGGCATAGTTGTAAACGGTGAGCAATTCTGCCGGTGGCAAAAGACCGGAATGCTTATCGAGCAGAGCAATCAGTTGGCGATAATGCCGGGCATCTGCAGATTGCAGCATACGGAAGGCTTCCGAATAAATTTTGATGACGGGAATCTCCTTCAGTTTCGGCTGTGCATCCAGCATGGCAAACAGCTGATCGAGACTGTGGCACTCATAGGCGGCCTGTATGACAATATTTCGGCTGGCCATATCACAGGCGATGCGCAGCTTATTGGCAATGTAGTACATGTCGAACTGGTCGCTTTGCCGTTGCAGGTTTTGGTTAAAACTGCGTTTTGAGCGGGTAAGTAGCTGTTGATCGACCTTTTCATACATTCGGTATTGGTACAAATAGAAATCGGCATTCCGAGTAGCGGCTTTTTGCTGAATTTGCCGAAAGCGCCGGTTGGCGCGGCTCAGGTGCTGGTCGGGGGCTTCCATTTTGAGCAGGGCGTTGAGCAGCAGATGTTGGCGCAGGGCAGGCTGCATTCGGTATTCCCGCCACGCCAAAAAATCATTCAGGCATTGCTGAAGGTAGGAGATGAGGTTGTTCATCTTTAGCTCATCGTAGGGCTGCGGGCCATAGATTTGCCCAAACAGCTTTCTTTTATCCAATTGCTCCGATTCAAAACGAGGAGCTTTTTCCAATAATATCCTGCAAAGGTGTCGTACCTTTTTGTGTTTGTGAAATGCATCGGAGTGTACAAATGTGCTAAACTGCCTGCGCTCTTTGGCAGATAGCATCCTTAGCAGGGAGAGAATGCCGGATTTGAACATTTAGATTTCTATAAAATTGCTCAATATGATGCCTAATTATAGCAATAATTTATTGTAATGACATTTTATTTTTCTATAAAGTCCTATAAAAATACTTTTTTTTGTATGGCTCCCGGTTTATTTTTGTTGCTATGAAGCTAATTTCGCTATACAAAACAACTTTCCCCATGAGAATAAGCATGCTCCTTCTCTGCCTAAGCTGTCTGCCGGCTCAAGTATTGGATGCCCAGCCCACAGCCAATTTTACAGCCAATGTCACTTCTGGCTGTGCGCCGCTGCAAGTTCAGTTTACCGACCTTTCAACTACTACCAATGATCAGATTGTAGATTGGCAGTGGGATTTTGATGACGGAAACATCAGTGTCATGATCAATCCTACTACTACATTTTTAGCAGGCTCGTATACCGTTTGCCTGCGAGTGATCGACAATGCCGGTGCTGTCGATACGCTTTGCCGTTTCGGCTATATCAATGTGGATCCCGATACCGAGCCGCCCGTTATCAATTGCCCTGCCGAAGAGATTGTCACTGCTGACCCGGGCCGGTGTGCTGCTACTGCTTTCAATCTTGCCCCTGCTACTTCTGACAATTGCAGCAGTGTGTCGCTCATCTATTCCATCGCGGGAGCCACCTCGGGAACTGGCACTGGCGATGTGTCAGGATCAGCTTTTAATATCGGAATTAGCCAAGTCACTTATACCGGTATTGATGGTGTAGGCAACACAGCCAATTGTGCCTTTAACGTCACGGCTGATATGAATCCTATGCTCTCATGCCGCAGCGATACGGTAACACTAGGTGTTTGTCCGACTTGTCCGAATACAGTAACTGCCGATATGATACTAGAGTCGAATTACGAAAGCTGTTTTTCCCAGCTTCCGGTGACCATTCAGGATCTGGCTGGTACTACCACCTACCCGCAGCCTCTTGATGACAGTCACATTGGCCTTGACCTAGTGGCTATAGTTAAAGACCCGGCTACTGGAAATAGCTGTCAGAGTGATTTGGTAGTGAAGGACGGATTGGAAATCAGTGTATTGGTGACCGATGTAAGCTGTTCTGGGGGTACCGATGGTAGCATATCGATTTCGGTAATGGGCGGCATACCTCCCTATACTTACCAATGGGATCCCAATATTACCAACTCCGGTACTGCTTTCAACCTGTCAGCAGGAGATTATAACATTACAATATCTGATGCGAGCGGATTGTCAGAAACAATGACCATAGTAGTTGATGAACCTGATCCGATAGAGGTTGATTTGATAGTGCAAGATGTAAGTTGTTATGGTGAGTTTGATGGTCAATGTATATTAGGACCGATCACTGGCGGTTGTTCGCCTTATGCATATATTTGGTCAACAGGTGCAACTACTCCCAGCCTGTTTAATTTGTCAGCGGGAACTTATGTAATAACCATTACGGATTGCAATGGCTGTAACAAAATCGAGAATTTTGTTGTTACAGAACCGCCACCGATATCTATTCAGCTTAGTGCCTCTTGTTCATTGAATGACCCGGCTTCAGGTAGCATAGATGCTACTGTAAGTGGCGGAATACTGCCCTATAGTTTTATTTGGAACAATGGCGTGACTACAGAAGATATTAGTAATTTATCGGCAGATGAATATATACTAACGGTTGTAGATGACAATGGCTGTACAGCAGTGACAACGGCCACCGTCGGATTAGTAGATGCAAGCATTGCCCAAGACAGCTTCGAGCTATGCCGGGGCGAAACGGCCGCTATTCAGATCAATACCAGCCAAACGCTCAACTACCTCTGGCAGGGCGATTCGCTCTCCTGTACCACCTGCCCTGATCCAATTGCCAGCCCGATTGTGCCAAGCACTTATACTTGCCTCATCACCGATCCCAATTCGGGATGTATTAGCCAAGTAGATGTGTGGGTTGATGTGATAGGCGATTGTGTGTGGCCAGGGGATACGGACAGCAGCCGCGTAGTCAATCAATTTGACATCCTCAATTTAGGCTTGGGCTATGGCGCTAGTGGTCCGGTGCGGCCTTTTGCCAGCATACAATGGGGCGGTCAGCCAGCTCCCGACTGGCAGCAAAATACGCCCAACACCAACATCGATTACAAGTATTCCGATACCGATGGGAATGGATTACTTGATATGGACGATACCTTGGCCATTGCTTTGAATTGGGGCCAAAGCCACTTCCTGTTGGGCGAATCACCCAAAGAAAAGCTGCTCGAACTGCCACCGGCCGGTCGCGGCCTGATGGTACCTTTTTATGTAGCTACCGACACATTTATTCAAGGCAGTACGGTGAGCCTGCCGGTCATATTGGGCGAGGCAGGCAATCCGGCTGTCGAGGTGTATGGCCTGGCTTTCAGCCTGGAATACGACTCTTCTATCGTCGAACCCAACCAAATATTCCTCAATTTGCAAAATGGCTGGATTGGCCAGCTCAATCAGGATATGATCCAATTGCAGCGCAATTATCACAATCCCGGCCGTTTGGATGTAGGCCTCAGTCGGATCGACGGCACCCCTGTAACCGGCTTTGGTGAGATCGGCTCCCTGATTATTACTATTGAAGATGACATTCTGCTGTTGGGCGATGATGTGAGTGGTCGCGGGAACGGTGAAACGGAGCTGCGTTTCAACATTTCCAATGTCCGCCTTATCAATGCGCAGGAAGAAGAGATTGAGGTGAACCCCCTGGAAACAATAGTGCTGATTCAAGACATTGGCACGGCCACTTCTACAGCCTGGCTGGATGGGCAGTTGCGCATTTTCCCAAATCCTGTGAGTGATCGCTTGCACCTCTCTGCCCGCGATTTGGAGCTAAAGCAGCTGCAACTGCTGGATATTTCCGGTCGGCAAGTGTTGGCAACCCCTGCCAGCGGCAGCGCTGCCGAACTGCCAATTGGACATTTGCCTGAAGGTAGTTATTTGTTAAAGGTAGCTTGCGAGCAGGGATTGGTGTTTAGGAAGGTGGTAGTGATGAGGTAGGTTTAGCAGGGCAGCTGCCAAAGCGATTCGATCGCTGTACAGTAGGAAGGGTTTGGCTAAAAGGACCGACCCACAGCCATTGGATATCCGGCATGGGCACAGCTGCTTTGTATAGCGATCAAATTGCAGATATAAAAATAAATTGTTATGCTAGAGCGTATTTGTTAGTGAAGGGCGTTTGGATTCTGATATTTAACCCAATTCAAAGCAACTCATGAGTCACCTCACCTCATCGTTTACCTCAACGGAACCATATCGCCGGGAAGCGTCACCGTTACGGCAAATAATTTGACTGTTGGGGATGATGTATATGTTGAGCTATTGACGAGTTGTTATGCGGGAAAAAACAAATCATGAGCCAGTCAGTAGTACTACTAAAATAGCCATCCCTACCGCTGCACCACCACCCTGCGGTAAACTACCAAATCTCCCCCTACTCCAATGTGCATCAGGTAAGCGCCGCTTGGCAAATGCGACAAATCCAGCTTGGCCAACAGCCGCCCGGGCTGGCCGCCCAACTGCTGCTTCCAAACCGATTGGCCCAGCAAATTGCTCAGCTCCAGGGCGACACCTCCAGCCGGTGCTTCCTCAATAAGTAGTTGCAACTGCCCGGTGGTGGGATTGGGGAATAGCAATACTTTGCTTCCCAAGCTGGCTTGCGAAACCGATGACAGCTCCACCTCTATTTGCTGGCTGGCAGTATCCCTGCCACAGCTGTTGCTGACTATCAATTGCACTTCATAAATGCCCGCGCCCGGATATTCATAAACTGGATCGGCCTCACTACTGGCCGTGCCATCCCCGAAAAGCCAAAGTACCTGCCCGGCATTTGACGACAAATTGGTGAACTGTACCATTGGCCCGTTTTGGGCGTAGCTGAAGTCGGCCTCCGGTGCGGCTTCTACAATCACTATATCCTCCAGCAAATAGGTGGTGCTGCCGTAAGCGTTGCCTGCAATAAGCTGGATGCTGTACACACCAGGCTGTACAAACTGAAGCTGAGGGTGTTGCACATAAGCGGTGTCAGGAGCCGGGCCGCTTGCAATCCACAGCCATTCGGTGGGCTGAAAACTGGAGGCATCCGCAAACTGCAGTTCAAAAGGAGCGCAGCCGGTAGTGGTATCCGCTTCAAAATAGGCAAGGGCCGGGGCAGCTATTTGAATCGTTTTTGTGATACTATCGCGCCCACAGCTGTTTTCCGCAATTAGCAGCACTTCAAATTCGCCATTGCTTGAATATTGGTGCATAGGCGATTCGCTGAAGTTTTCATTCCCGTCGCCAAAGTCCCAATAATACTGACTGGCATCTGCTGACCTATTCTCAAAACTGACCAGGCCATCGTTGACGTGGGCAGCAAAATTTGCAGTGGGCAACACAAAGCTGTCCACCACGATATATTCAGCCTTGAAAGCTGTAGCTCCTTGCCCACTGCCATTGAAGGCTTTGAGCGACACGAAGTAGGTGCCAGCTTCTTCAAATACAACTGTCGGGTTTTGCTCGGCCGAAAAGGCGGGCTCGCCCCCTTCAAACGTCCACCACCAATCCACTGCATTGGCAGTGGACTGGTCGTGAAATTGTACGGTCAGCGGCACACAACCCTGCTGCACATCGGAGGTAAAATCAGGGATGGGCGCTATATCATCGCCGTTTATAATGATGCTCCGGCTGCTGGTGTCGGTACCACAAGCATTGATAGCGATGAGCAGGATTTCGTAAATGCCACCATTGCTTGGATAAGTATGTGTAGGATTGGCCTCTGTGCCGTCATTGGTATCGCCAAAATCCCACAAATAGCTCGAAGCATTGGCGGAAAAATTGGAGAAGGACACCACATTTTCATTAATCGTCAGGTCGAATGCCGAATGGGGCAGGGTATCGTTCACCACTACCAAATCCTTTACTTCATATACATCAGAGCCAGAGGCGTTGCTCACTTCCAGCCTGACATCGTAAGTACCGGCTTGCTCATACACCACCGCGGGCTTGGCTTGGGTGGAGCTGGCCGGTGTGCCGCCTTCGAAGGTCCATAGCCACTGCTCTGCATTAGTGGTAGAGGCATCCTCAAACTGCACTGTCAGCGGGATACAACCCGAAACGCCACCTACCTCAAAACCAGCTTTTGGGGCGATGGGAAATACATTGGTCGTGTCGGTGAAAAAAACTGGTGTGGCTGTCAGCTCGATGCCCGTACTGCCGATGAGGGAATCATTGGGAAAGTAGCTGTGCCTCCATTCGCGGCGCAGCAATTGGCCGATACCCATCGCAGCCGGAAAGGTATAGCTGCCACTGGCAATTTCATTCAAATCTTCCGTAGTTTCTACCCAAACGACATAGGTGTAATGGCCATTGTGATCGAGGAATGCCTCGGCCCGGATGCCAGGCGGAGGGGCCATTAGAGCAGAGCGATCGGGATCATAGACTGAACCAAAAAATAGATCGGAAGCCGTTTTGTAGGCAATGCCGATATCGTTGATCTGCTCTTGGTAAGGCCAGGTTTCATAGAGGCGTTGGTAAAGGCCCATGAGCTGAAATTCGTTGACGGCATCATCGTAATAAAAGGTCTCAGCCAGGTCATATACATGGATTTGCCGAATTTCATTGATCACGGCCTCCACATAGGCTTTGATGATGAAGTTGACCTGCACAGTATCAGAACCTAGATAATCCAAAAAGCGTTTGCGCGGCACATTGATTTCGGTGACGATGTACTCCTTTTTTGGAAATTGCTGGCCATCGTAACCATATTGGCCCAAGATGCTTTGAAAAGTATCCTTGGTCAACTCAATCCCCTCGGCTGCCATATCCGAATGGCGGGAGTACACAAAATCCTGGATCTGATCATCCCAATAGCGCAGTGTACCGTCAAAATGTGGATAGGAGTGAATGGCGATGGCGTCGAAATAGGCACCACCGCCTAGCGGATAGGTGCTGACCACAGCCCCGCTGTCCGGGTTGTCGGTATTGCGCAGTACGGCATCCAGGAAGCTGGTATATCCTACACTGGCAAGGGTTACATAGGCTTCGGGATCGATGTACTTGATCACTTCCCAGGCAATCCGCAAACTGCGCACGTAGTGGTAGATCGGAGCGCGCAGCTTATAATCGCAGGGATCAGGATCATTTTCCCACCAGTTGTTTTCCTCACCGGGCGGCAAATAACCCGTGATGAAGGTGTAATCGAAGCCCGGCTCGTTCCAGATTTCCCAAAACGTGACGTGGTCCTTGTACAAGTTGACCACCTTGTAAAGGTATAGCGCCAGGTAATTGTCATCATTGACCGGTGTGCCGTTTTCGCCATTATCCCAGATGTCGGTGTACAAATTGGCAAACATTTCGGATTGCTCTTCGGTGCAATAATGGGTCGTATCGCGATGAATATCGGCCGGAAAGCCCACAATGGCGGTATTGTCCTTCAATCCAATGCTACCAAAATGCTCATATTCGGCAATGCGAATGTCGTAGCCCCATTGCTCCAAAAACACCTCATGCAAGGCCGGCCGCACGGCTTTGGCTCCGGCACCAGGCACCCCGAGAGCAGGGTTGCCGGCAGCAATGTCGGCCAATTGGCTATCATTCCAGGGTGGAAAGTAACCCAGGTTGACACCGGGCCGAAACCCGTCGGGATAGGGGATCACCTGTTCATTGGCCGTATAGCTTACCGGCTGGCCACAGCAGTCCAGTACCAGTACGTCCGACCGGCTTTGAGAACCACAGCTATTGGTTACTTTGAGCTTTACTATGTACACGCCATCTTCGGCATAGGTATGCTGTGGATGGGGATCGGTACTAAATTGGCCATCCCCAAATTCCCACACATATTGTTCGGCATACTGGGATGAATTGGTGAAGGTGACCGTTCTAGCGTTATTTTGAAAGGAAAAGGCTGGAATTGCGGTATTTTCGGTAATGGTGATATAATCCGTTTTGGTGACTTCCATGGTGTCGCCACCTATTACTACGCGCAGGCTTACATCAAAGGAGCCAGGCATTTGGTAGCTGATTTCGGGATCTTCCTCCATTGAGGTAGCGGGTGTGCCGCCGGGGAAGCTCCAAAGCCATTCGGCAGGCTGGCCGGAGGATTGGTCGTAAAACTGAATGGCCAAAGGCGCGCAGCCACTGGTGCTAAAGGCTATAAAGTCAGCTTCGTCGGCTACCAGCTTTGCTGTGCTGAAGGTAAGCAGACATACCGTAAGCAAAATACCCGAACTAATATAGTTGTTCTGCATAGTATTTGGTTGTAGCGGGGAGGCTAGTAGTTGTTAGCAAACGAAGTTTGTACCAGATTTTGGGAGGAATGGCTGCGAGAGGGGAATACTCGGCGTGCTGTTGGCAGAATTCATACACTATTCATACACTATTCATACACTGGCAGCCATACAAAGTTATCATTTTTTCGAATATTTTTTGCCTTCCTCAGGCTGCCAGATGAGATCGCACCTCTTTTTATGTTTCTTCATTTCTGTGACCAAGTCTTTAAAAAGGGGTCTAATATATTATATATAGATATGTATTAAGCTGGACTTTACTACTTTTGAAAAATAAGAAATCCCGAAAGCTTTGTTACTTTAGAGTATCTGAACCTTCTAAAGATGCTACAATTACCTTCAGGATTTCAAGACACAATATCGTATTTTTCATTTGTATTTCGCAAAGATGTATGGCCAAAAGTAGTTTTACTATTAACAGGAGCTATTATTTGTCCAGGCAGTAGAACGGTTTGCAACATACTTCGGAGTGTTGGTTTGCGTTGGGAAAAAAACTTTCCCAAGTATCACCGCGTACTTAGTCAGGACAAGTGGTCAGCCAAGCAAATTAGCGAGATATTACTTAGTTTAATAGTCAAGGCTTTTATTCCAAAAGGAAGACCAATCGTTGTTGGTTTAGATGACACGATTGAACGCCGTTGGGGTTACAAGATTAACAAGCGTGGTATTTATCGGGATCCTGTTCGCTCTTCCAAAAGTCACTTTGTTAAGTGTAGTGGTTTGCGTTGGCTTTCCTTGATGGTGCTAACTCATTTGCCATGGCTTGAAGCAGGAGCTTATTGGGCACTTCCTGTGTTAACGGTGCTGTGTCCATCAGAGCGATATTATACAGATCGGGACAAGCCAGCAAAGAAGTTGACTGATTGGGCCAGGCAGGTTCTAAGTTGGTTAAGCCGACAGAGTGCAAAGCTAGGACGAGCTATATATTTAACGGGGGATGGCTCTTTTGCCACCTTCGAGTTGTTTATGCATGCCCAACAAGTAGGAATAGGTATGATTGCTAGGATGAAACTTAATGCTCGTTTGTATGAGTTGCCTCCAAAGCAATACCCTAAAAACAAAAGGGGGCCAAAACCGCCAGTCGGCAAGCGACTGCTTAGTATGGAAAAACGTCTGACGGACAAGCGCATCAAATGGACAAAAGTCGTTTTCTCCGAGTGGTATGGCCACACTAAAAAAGAGATGATGATCACCTCCGGCATCGCTATTTGGCGCAGTTCCAATACTGTGTTAGTAAAAATCAAATGGGTACTTGTTAAAGACCCACAAGGAATATTGGAACCTGTTTTACTCGGATGCACCGACTTTGAATTAGAGGACAAAAAAGTCGTCTCATTCTTTGTCAGACGATGGCGCGTCGAAGTAACTTTTGCTGAAGTACGAAGACACCTCGGAGTGGAGACTCAACGCCAATGGTCTGATCTGGCTATCGAGCGATCTACTCCTAGCCTAATGGCCTTGTTCTCGATCACTTGTCTGTTTGCTCAACACTTAAACAGCAACCAGCAAATAGAGCCAAACGCAACTGCCTGGTATAGAAAAAGGCATGTAACCTTTTCAGACGTCCTTGCTGCTGTCAGAATAGAAATCTTGCGTAAAACCAAACTTTCAATAAGCAATACAAATACCATTGTCCAAAGTTATTCTGAAAAAATCAGGTACTTGTGGTACATACTCACTCAAGCCGTTGCTTGAGTTTTGAAAAAATAGTAAAGTCAAGTTAAGATAGACGGAAACAAGACCTATAACAAAATTTACACAAAAACTCAAACCATTTACCATGCGAAAAAATCGATTTTTACTACTGCTTTTAGCTTTGTTGATTAGCAGGCTCAGCTTTAGCCAGGTAGCCGGCCTCAGTTATACCTTCGCTCCTTCCGGCGAGCATGTTTGGTGGCATGACCAAGCCGGGCTGGAAAACGGCTTGCTAGTTGGTGGAAAATTGGGTTTTGGATTTGGCGAGTTTTTCGAACTGCGCGGCTCCTATCTTCAGGGCTTAAATTTGAAGACCGACTTCACAGATTTTGGCCTTCGCGGTTTCGATCCCAAATTTTACAACCAACAGGAAGTGGAACTGACCCGTTGGGGCGGTGAAATAAAGGCCAATATCAGCAGAGGCAGGCTCTTGCCTTTCCTGTTGCTGGGTACGGGGGTGCAAAGCATTGCCTTGAAGGATGCTCCCGAAAGCCAGCAGATTTATCTCACCGCCGGAGCAGGCATAACCGTTGGGCTGGCCGATCGCCTTACGCTCATTCTCGAAGCCCGCAATACGGCCTATCGCTATGGGGCAGGTATCCATCTACTCACTGATCAGGATAAAGCCGATCTGGGTGTGAGCAATGTAGATTTTATGAAGGAGGAATTAAACAACTGGTCAATAGGTGCAGCAATACAATTGTACCTCGGCGGCCGCAGCCCGGGCAAAATGTCGGAGCTGGATAAAGCTTATTTTAAATCCTTTACCGGCTCATCGGGTGGGCTCAATCTCGGGCTGGAGGCAGTGGTCGGCCAAATCAATTTTGACAATGATCTGATATTTCGCGATACGAGAGTGTTGGGGGCAAGTGCCGGTTTTGACCTTGGCCCATACATCGGCATACGCGGATTTTACTGGAAGGGTATGGAAAAAGAAAGCTGGACCAAATTTGATGAGCTCTCCCTGTGGGGAGGTGAGATGAGAATGCGCCTCAACACCTCGGGGGGTATCGTCCCCTTCATTATGCTGGGTGGCGGCAAGCTGGATGTTCAGTCGGGCTACCAACCCAAAGCCTCAGTCAATACTGATACTACTACCAATTTTAATCTCAATGATTTCGATACGCCCTTTGCAATGGGTGGTGCCGGTCTGTTGGTTCCCCTCACCAAAAACTTCAAAATATTTGGCAGCGCACGGGTATTGCTGACCTCAACGCCGCCCTTGGATGACCTTTATGCACCCGAAGAGGTAAATAGCTCGTGGTTTTACAGTGCTGGTATAAAACTCAACTTTGGCAAAAAGAACCGCTCGCCGGAAGAGATCGTCAACCAGCAGATAGCCGACCAATTGGCTGCTCAGAAGGCTAAAAACGACGCTCGTGCTGAGGCCTTGAAGCAGCAGTACGAGCAGCGAATCGTCAACCTGGAGCAGGAACTCATCAAAGCTTACGAGGAGAATGACCTGGAAAAGGCAGCCGTGATCAAAAAGGAAAAAGAAGAGGTAAAACAGGTAGTACAGGAATTGGAAAACCGGGAAGCACCCCCGGCCGGAGCGGATGTGCTGGTAGTGGAGCCAACACTTGAAAAGCAAGCTCCGCCCACTCAAGCCAGTCCCGGCATTTCGGTAGTGCCATCAGGCAGTGAGATCAGAATGACGCCTGCCGAATTTCAAAACCTGATTGAGGAGATTTTTGAAGGTACTGATAACTTTTACTACCAGCAAGAACCCGCTGCCGTTTATCCCGGATATCCTCCTGCCGCCTACGATCCCTCCTTGGTTGCCCGTTTGGAAGCGCTTGAAAAAAGTGTAGCAGAAGAAGGAGAGAAAGAACTAATCGTGGAAACCAAAATGATCGAAAACACAGACACTGTAGCTACCGGAAATGACGAACTAAAAATAATGCTCATCGAGCTGGAAAGAAAACTGGATCGCCAAAATGAAGAGATGAAGCGAATGAACCAGAGGCTCGGCAAGCTGGAAAACAGTAGCGCCGAAGAGGCGCAGGGAGAGGTGAAACGCTGGAGGCTCTTCAAAGGGAAAAACAAAAAGAAAGATGGTGGTTCATAGTTTGGCTGGTTGTTGGCTTCGCGCTACATCTGGTATGTAGCGAAGCCAACAATCCAATTTTTCAACCTATATAAAAGACCGATTAAAACCTGACTTTTGATGAAAAATGCTCTAATCTACCTGTGCTTGTGCTTTGGCCTACTGATAAATCTGGACGGCCTGATAGCACAACCTGAAGTTTACAATCGCAATGGTAGTGTAGTACAGATGTCGCCGGCGGAATACCAGGCGCTGATTGGAACCCTTGTGAAAGCCCGCAAAAAGAAGCTGGCCAGAAGGCGTGCGTATTACCCGCCGCCCCGCGCCCAGGCCAATGCTGCCCTGCCCGGCCCACAGCCGGATGCATCAACGCTTGCCAAACTTAAAGAACTGGAGCGCAGCTATGAGCGCATTTCGGAACAGCAAAAGCTGACTTCCCAATACGCCAGGGATACTGTATTAAATAGTCAATTGGTCACCATCAAAGAAAGCATGGAGGCTGAGATGAAAAGCTTGCAATCACAACTTCAAGCCGAAAGGGAAGCCACCAAAAGAATCAAAGAAGAACGGAGGATGACCGATTTAATCGATCAAAAAAGAGCAGAAGGCCGTGAAGAGTACAACAGCCGATATCGGGAGGAGCAACGCCATGCCGATAGGCAGCTCGAGAACCGGATAAACAGCTTGAATCGTGAGCAGGACAGGCAAAGCCGTGAAAATATTCAATTGCATGCCGAATTGAGCAATTTGAAAAGAAAGCTCGAGAGATTTGAAGAAGCAGAAAAAGCAAAAGACACTCGCCTATCTGCTGACAGAGCAGCCGAAGTAGCCGCTCTGCACAGGCAGATCAAGACATTGGAAAACAGCAACGAACGCCTGGCTCTGCTGCTATCCCAGCAAGCCGCAGGCTCCGACACGGCCATAATTGTCAACACGGCAGCTGACCTTTCACAGCTCAGTGTGTATGATCGGAAACTGGCCGAGCTCGAAGTAAAACTCCAGGCACTCCAGTCGCAACCACCTACCGAGCCTGCCAAAGTCATTGACCACGGCGGGCAGCTAAAATCGGTGGAAGCAAAAATTGCAGCATTGGAAGCCAGCCTAAAAGCTCATAGCCATGCCAGCTCGCAGCCGCTAATTATCAATGCCCCGGCGCCTCCAACTGAGCCAACACCACAGCCACCCAAAGAAGACATCCGTACATTTGTGACCCGCTACCAGCAGCAGAATGTGTACTTTCGCAACGGAGCTTCGAGTCTCACCAGCCAGGAGCTGCAAAAACTGCGGCAGATAGCCGACTGGCTCTCTACCTATGAGCGACTGGAAATCACGATCAAGGGATATGCCAGCAATGTGGGCAGCCTGGCCGTTAATCAACGCTTATCAAAAGAAAGGGCAGAGACTGTGAAACGCGAATTGCTGGGCATGGGCGTACAAGCCGATCGCATCATCCTCCAACCCCTGGGCATTGATACCGTCTCCACTGATCCCGCTCACGCGCGTCGGGCCGAGGTACATTTGCTCATCAGGGAGTAAAAAGAGATTGACTGTGTCGGTGTAATGACTGAATTTCGCATCCAAATCTATTCTTGCTCTTCGGCTTCGGGGAGTTGAGTTTCGACTTCATTCTGGCCATTTGCCTGCATTTCAGCCTCTTTGGCACCCAGGTATTGTGGCAGGTTCATACCGGCCATATTGAACAGGTCACTCAGCGGTGGTACCGATTTGTAGAGGCCGGAGACAAATTTTGAGGTGGAATTGCCTTCCCCTTCCTGGTTGCCATTCTCCCAAACGGTGACTTTGTCGATCTTGATATTTTTAATGGCATCGACCTGTGTTTTCACCAGTTCTTCGAGCTTGTCGGCGATAAGCATGAGCACGGCATCGCGGGTATTGCCGCCTGTGGCCTTGACGATCTGATCAAAACCATCGGCTTGCTTTTGCAAAATTTCGTAAAGTCCCTTTGCTTCGGCAGCTTTTTTAACAAAGATGGCATCGGCCTCTCCTCTGGCCAGGCGGCGGATTTGCTCTGCTTCGGCCTCTGCGTCGATTTCCCGCTTGCGTTTGGCGATTTCAGCCTGTACGATCACATCGGCCTCTTTGGTGGCCATCTCCCGTTTGGCACGGGCTTCTTCCGCTTCTTTTTCTGCCTGATAGGCTTCTTCAAGGGCTTTGGCAGCCTGTATTTTTTCGGAGGCAGTAGCGATGCGCTGGGCTTCTGCTTCTTTTACCTTTCGTTCGGCATTGGATTGAGCTACCTTTATTTTAGCCGTATTCTCTCCGTCCACAGAAGTAGCATTGGCATTGGCCTCGCCGATCATAGCTTGTGCATTTGCCGCCGACACCTGGATGCGCATATCTTTGTTGGCATTGGCTTCGCCGATGGAGCCATCGCGATTCTTCTCCGCTACACTCATCTTAGCATCGTTGATGGCTTTGGCGGCTGCTTCCTTACCCAGTGCTTCGATATAGCCGGATTCGTCCTGAATGTCGGTGACATTGACGTTGATGAGTTGCAGACCAATTTTTCGCAATTCGGCGCCTACATTGGTGGAGACATTGGAGAGGAACTTGTCACGGTCGCTATTGATCTCTTCAATATCCATAGTAGCTACTACGAGACGCAACTGGCCGAAGATGATGTCTTTGGAAATATCGCGAATTTCGTCATTGGATTTGCCCAACAGTCGTTCGGCGGCGTTGATCATGACGCCTTCCTCGTTGGATACGCCAACGGTAAAGCGAGAAGGGACGTTGACGCGAATGTTTTGTTTACTCAATGCGCCCCGCAGATCCACATCAATGGAGATGGGGGTGAGGTCGAGGTATTCGTAATCCTGGATGACGGGCCAAACGAAGGCAGCTCCGCCGGCCAAAGTACGTGCAGAGCCCTGTCCGGTGCGGCCATAAATGACGAGGATTTTATCGGAGGGGCACCTTTTGTAGCGTGAAATAGCCCAAAGGCCCATCAATACGACTAAGCCTGCGAGTCCTGCGAAAATGATGAATGCTTCTCCCATGATGTGTTGATATTACATTTTTGAATAAGAAATAAACGCTTGATACTGAGCGGATAATGTTGTTTACGACTCCTCCAGGAATTCCCTTACCGGCTCTACGAGCATCACGTTTTTGTCGAGCAATTTGATGATGCGAATTCTGGAGCCGGTGGCCAGTGCTTCCCCTTCCGTGACGGCATCCATCTCCCGCAGCGAGCCTTTAACGTTGATATGTACCTTGCCCAATCCGTTTCGGTTGGCGGGAATTCTGAGGTACACTTCGCCCGTTTGCAGCACCGCTTCATTGAGATCGAGATTGCCTTCCTGAGTAAGTTTTGAGAACACATATAGCATATATCCAACAATGGACATAGCTGCAAATCCGGCGAGGCTGGCAAACCCCAGTGCAGCTAAAGTGCTTCCGCCTCTGTTGAGCACCAAAACGCCCGTCCAGCCAAAAAAAGTAAAAAAAGCGATAATGCTTCTTACCGAAAGGAGTGTAAAATCGGGATCGAGGTGGTAGCCCGTGTCTGCTTCGGCATGTACATCGATATCCGCATCGCCGTCGAAATCCAGGCCGATCAGACTTAGCACGAACTGTATCAGAAAGAGCACACTGAATACGATAGAGATTCCCCAAAATATCTGTTGTGCTCCACTGAGTTCACTCCACCAATCTCCTAAAACTAATACTGTCATCAGATGCTATGAAATTTTTACCAAGCTGCATTTTTGACAAAAAGGCCGGAAAATACAGTATCCTGCGGTTAATAGTTGCTGTGCTACCTCTAATGTACATATAAATATATCAACCTTTCTTAAAGTATCGACCAAGCCGACAGAATTTTCGGCAAAAGAAGGTTTGTAAATCATTGACCAAATCTTTTTACCTTTGCCCCAGTTAGCATTGCTTTGCCCCCAAACCCTATAGTTTTTATGGATGTCAAACTCTTTTCCGGCACCAATTCTGAATACCTAGCCGAAAAAATTGCTGATTATTACGGCTATTCCTTAGGCAACATGGAATTGCATCGCTTCAGTGATGGTGAGATGCAGCCGGTGATCAATGAATCGGTTCGCGGGTCGTATATCTTCTTTATCCAATCCACCTTTGCGCCGGCTGACAATTTGCTGGAGCTCCTTTTGCTGATTGATACGGCCAAGCGGGCCTCCGCTGGCTACATCACTGCCGTGATTCCTTATTTTGGCTATGCCCGGCAGGATCGGAAGGATAAGTCGCGCGTTCCCATCAGTGCCAAGCTCATTGCAAATCTGATCGAAGCGGCCGGAGCCAACCGGATCATGACGATGGACTTTCATGCCGATCAAATTCAGGGTTTTTTCGATATTCCTGTGGATCACCTGCGCAGCGAAGCTATCTTTATACCCTATCTCAAACGGCAGGATTTGAGCAATGTCACCTTTGCCTCTCCGGATGTAGGAGGCGTAAAGACTGCCCGTACCTACGCCAAATATTTCGAGCGGCCCCTGGTGATCTGTGATAAATACCGCAAGCGTGCCAATGAGGTGGCGGGTATGACGTTGATTGGAGATGTAGAAGGAGCTGATGTGATATTGGTGGATGACCTGATCGATACAGCCGGTACGCTCCGGAGGGCAGCAGCACTTATCAAAGAGAACGGAGCTGGGAGGGTGCGAGCCTTTTGTACCCACCCGGTGCTGTCGGGAAAGGCCTACGAAAACATTGAAAATTCACAGCTGGAAGAGGTGATTGTTTGTGATACGATCCCGCTAAAGCAGGCTTCGACAAAGATCAAGGTGCTTTCCACTGCCAAGCTTTTTGCCCGTGCTATTCGCAATACCCATGAGCATCGGTCGATTTCGGCACTCTTTGTGGAGGGCTAAGTAGCCGAACAAGCGCAGGAGGTTTGGCTCCTGAATGGACACGATCTTTGTGAAGTGAGGATCAGGCCACTAATTATCCCGCTAATTGTGCGGCATTTCAATTAGAAAATCACTATCTTTGCGTGCATTTTCGGATAAAAGGCTGAAAAGCGCCTTTTTTTGTAAATATTATTAAACGTTTTGTCCTATGGAATCGGTTGCTATCAACGGAGTCATTCGATCAGAGGTTGGTAAAAAAGGAACCAAAGCTGTACGAAATACAGGAAATATTCCCTGTGTGATTTATGGCGGCGAAGAGGTGATTCACTTCAGCGCACCCATCAATGAGTTCAGATCAATTGTTTATACGCCCAATTTTAAAAAGGCGGTAATCAGCATTGATGGTAAGAATTATAATTGCATATTGAAATCAACCCAGTTCCATCCGGTAACTGAGCAAATTGAGCATATTGATTTTTTGGAGCTGGTGCCGGGCAGAGCGTTAAATGTAGAGATACCCGTACACTTCAAAGGCCAGGCACCAGGCATCAAGCAGGGTGGTAAATTGACTACCAAGCTGCATAAAGTGAAGGTCAAAACGATCCCCGAAGCGCTGGTAGCGGAGTTGTTTGTGGATGTATCTGAGCTCAATCTGGGGCAATCCGTGCGGGTTAAAGATATTGAAGCCAATGAAGATATTATGCTAATGAGTGCTCCGGGTACCCCCATTGCTTCGGTAGCCATTCCGCGGGCTCTGCGTAGTGCAGAAGCTACTTCTGAAGGAGAAGAAGGAGAAGAGGGAGAAGAAGGAACTGAAGGTGGAGAAGATACTGCTGCTGAAGGGACTGAAGGAGAAGGTACTAAGGAAAAGGAATAAAAAAACTGAACATATCACCCAAATTTGGAAGAGAGGCGTAGGTATCAGCTTACGGCTCTCTTTTTTTTAATGACTCAAGCCTATGCAAAACCTCAGAATCTCGCTTGTGCAAAGTCAGCTTCAATGGGAAAATCCGCTTACCAACCTCGATCACTTCACCTCATTACTGAGCCCCTTGCAAGGCCAAACCGACCTGGTCATTCTTCCCGAAATGTTTAGCACCGCCTTTAGTATGAACAGCCAGCAGCTAGCTGAACCTATGGACGGCCCGGCTGTGCGCTGGATGCAGCAGCAGGCAGGCAAGTTGCAAGCCACCATTTGCGGAAGCCTCATCATTCAGGAGGGTGGCAACTTTTACAATCGTCTGATCTGGATGCGGCCGGACGGAAGCTTGTCAAGCTATGATAAGCGCCATCTGTTTACCTTGGCAGGTGAGCAGCACAGCTTTACAGCTGGCCGGAAGCGATTGATCGTTGAGCATAAAGGGTGGAAAATTTGTCCCCTTATTTGCTACGACTTGCGCTTTCCGGTGTTTAGCCGCAATACAGTGGGCTACGATCTCTTGATTTATGTAGCCAATTGGCCAGCCATGCGCCGCCATGCCTGGCAGACATTGCTAGCCGCCCGGGCCATCGAAAACCAGTCTTACACGGTGGGTGTGAATAGAGTAGGGCGCGATGGCAACAATTTCCCCTATAGCGGCGATAGTATGCTGGTAGATTTTGCTGGCGAACTCATCTATCGGGTCGAAGAAGTCGAAGATGTGTTTACTACTTCCCTTTCTTACAATGAGCAGCAGACTTTCCGCCAAAAGCTCCACTTTTTACCCGACCGCGATAGGTTTGAGTTGATGGACTGATTTCCTATTGCAGGCTGAAAAAAAGAAGAACAAACGTCTGCCGGCTGGTGGTAGGTTGATAGTCTCGATAATAAAAGTCGTGCAATCTATTCGTTCCGGACTCCTATGCAAAATATTCAATTCTCCCGAAACGTTGAGTAGTCGCATTCGTACAAGGTAGTAGTGGAGCCATTAAAAAAAGCGATCCAGTAGATGCTGAACCGCTAACTCGTTGAAAAAAAATTGTAATAACCCTTTATTAAAACTAACCTAATGGCAACGAGTATGTTCTTAGGACATTATCATTTAAGAGATCAACTAAAATCCTGATAGCGTGTACCTTTCCTCAAACGTCCGGCATTGTGTATTGTTGTTGGCGCCTTTTGTTTTAATGAGCGCCTGCCACGCCCTCCAAAAGGCTCCTCACCCACATTCCGGAAGAGTGCCAACAGCTTCGACCGATTATAGCAGTACACGCACTTCCGGTAGGGAGGCCCTGCTTCGAAAGAACATTGCCCACTATGCCCGCAAGTACAAAGGTGTGCGTTACAAATATGCCGGCAAAGATCCCAGAGGCTTTGACTGCTCTGGCTTTACCTCCTACGTACTCAATAAATTCGATCTGCAGGCTGGCCCCAGTTCCCGCGCTCAGGCTGCACAAGGGCGGCGCATTTCCACCCGTCATGCTCGAGCTGGCGACCTGATCTTTTTTAGTAAAAATGGCAAGGGCAGTCCGTCACATGTGGCACTGGTAGTTGCCAATCGGAAGGATGGGCTCTACGTAGTACACAGCACCAGTTCGCGAGGAGTGGTCGAAGAAAACGTTTCGCGCTCCACTTATTGGAAATCCAGAATGTTGTATGCCCGCAACATAATTGATGATTAGGAGCGGCTCAAAATCCTTTTAGAAGATTATCCAATTCAACAGGAGTTTGATCGGATAGAAACATCAATTTTTTTACAATGGCCGACTCTGCCATTTTGTATTCCAATTTTTTATCTTTGGCAGTGTACGATAAGTAAGGCTGAATGTGAATCATCCCTCAGATCGTTCGCTGCGCTTCTTGTCAGACTTGCAGACTGCCTGCCATCTCAAAAGAGAACGGCCTTAGGAACATTCAAAAAATAAATCCGACATTTTTGAAATAGGCGAAAGCTGAACGACCGTAGGCTAGTGAAGTTGAGGGTAATTCAAAAATTGAAAAGAGGATCTAATTTTTTGAGCAATACTTAGATTGCATACACCGCCCTATCTTTAATCCCCTGACCCAACTATTGCCTTTATGAAATACCTCCTTACTTCTGCATACCTCTTCCTTTTCCTGGCTAGCACTTCTGCTCAATCATTGAGCATCCGTCAGCTCCGCTGCGAATATCTGCACAATCCCCTGGGCATTGATGCCCAACAGCCCCGACTCAGTTGGCAATTACAAGGAGAAGGGCGCAATCGTATCCAATCGGCCTATCAGATTCAGGTGGCGGAGGATACCCTAAAGTGGCAAAGTGGTAAAGAACTTGTTTGGGACAGCGGCAAAAGACAAACAGAACAATCAATATGGGTGCCTTATCAAGGGCTGCCATTGCGTAGCCGACAGCGCTGCTACTGGCGCGTCAAGGTCTGGGACGAGCAGGGTCGGGCGAGCCGGTGGAGCGCACCCGCTTTTTGGGAGATGGGCTTGCTCGACACTACCGACTGGAAAGCCAATTGGATTGAGGCGGATTGGCAGGAGGAGAGGAGCGAAAGCCAGCCAGCTGTTATGCTCCGGCACGATTTTCCACTCAACAAACCCATCCGAACTGCTCGTGCCTACGTGACAGCACACGGATTATATGAAACAGAAATTAATGGACAAAAGATTGATAATCAATTGTTTATGCCTGGCTGGACGAGCTATCAGCATCGGCTTCAATATCAGGTGTTTGATGTGACCAAGCTGCTTCGGCAGGGCAATAATGCGATTGGTGTGTGGCTTGCCGATGGTTGGTTTCGAGGCAATATTGGCTTTCGGGGACAACGCAATTTTTACGGCGAGCACCTGGCACTGCTCTTTCAACTGGAAGTCAGCTTTGCCGACGGAAGCACCATTGCCATCAATAGTGATGGGCAGTGGAAGGCCGCCACAGGGCCTATCCTCTGGTCGGATATTTACAATGGCGAACACTATGATGCCCGCCTCGAGCAGCCGGGCTGGAGTGAGCCGGGCTTTGAGGATAAAGGCTGGAAAGGAGTGCGTCTGGCTAAGCATAGTCTGTCCCGGCTCATTGCAGCGGAAGGGGCTCCCGTGCGAAGGGTAATGGAGCTACCGACGCGCAGGATTATTACAACACCCAAAGGAGAGCAAGTGATTGATTTTGGCCAAAACCTGGTAGGCCGTATCCGGCTGAAAGTCAGCGGTGCGGCGGGTACTGTTGTCAAGCTCCAACATGCCGAGGTGTTAGATCAGGCAGGTAATTTTTATACTGAAAACCTGCGGTATGCAAAGCAAGAGGTGCAGTACATCTTGAAGGGCAAAGAGATTGAAACCTATGAGCCCCTCTTCACCTTTCAGGGCTTTCGCTATGTAAAAGTGGAAGGCTGGCCGGGAGAGCTGCAAGCAGATGACTTCACCGCCATCGTTATCCATTCCGATATGGAGGTCACGGGGCATTTTGAGTGCTCGGAACCCCTGCTCAATCAGCTCCAGCACAACATCCAATGGGGCCAACGCGGTAATTTTCTGGATATACCTACCGACTGTCCGCAGCGGGATGAGCGCCTTGGCTGGACGGGTGATGCACAGGCTTTTAGTCAGACAGCAGCCTTCAATATGCAAGTCGCCGGCTTCTTTGCCAAATGGCTCAAAGACCTCAGCGCCGATCAGTACACCAACGGCGCTGTACCCTGGGTAATCCCACATGTGTTGGCCAAAAGAGGGGCCGCAGCTGCCGGCTGGGCTGATGCTGTCACCATTATTCCCTGGAATTTGTATATGGTGTATGGAGATACACAACTACTTGAAAATCAGTATGTTAGCATGAAGAAGTGGGTGGGTTATATGGAGGCAGAAGCAGGGGCAGATCATCTTTGGGATGAAGGCTTCCACTTTGGCGACTGGCTCTTTTACAGCCCCGCTGATGACCGGGACGGCAAGGCGGCAATTACGGATAAATACCTCATTGCACAGGCCTTTTTTGCTCATTCTGCTGAGCTGACGCGCCGTGTGGCGGTGGTGTTGGGCAAGCAGCAAGATGCAAAGTATTATGCCGAGTTGCTGGAAGCTATTGTGCAAGCCTTTCGCAATGAGTATGTCACGCCCAATGGCCGCCTGGTGTCGGGTACGCAAACGGCTTATGTGCTGGCACTTTTGTTTGATCTGTTGCCTGAATCGCAGCGCCCCCTTGCTGCGGCCCGCCTGGTAGAAAATATTACCCGTTACAGAGACCACCTGACTACGGGCTTTTTGGGCACCCCACATTTGTGTGATGTGCTGGTGCAATACGGCTATCCGGAGGTGGCCTATGCTTTGTTGCAGCAAGAATCTTATCCCTCCTGGCTGTATCCGGTCACAAAGGGAGCTACTACAATCTGGGAGCGCTGGGACGGCATTCGGCCGGATGGTAGTTTGCAAAATCCCAAAATGAATTCCTTCAACCACTATGCTTATGGTGCTATAGGAAATTGGATGTATCAAAATATTGCGGGTATCAACTTTGATCCGAAGCAGCCGGGCTACAAGCAGGTGATTATACAACCTCGTCCCGGAGGCTCTCTGACCCATGCCCGGGCCAGCTTCACGGGACCATATGGGAGGATTAGCTCTGCCTGGCAGATTACAAATGGGCTGTTTGAATTGAAGGTGCAAATACCGGCCAATAGCCGCGCAGTGGTTTACTTGCCATATGCCAAAAGCAGATTGGTGAAAGAATCGGGAAGGCTGTTGGCAGAGGAATCTGATAGTGCCAAAGTTCAACAGGAAGGAGAATGGGTGCGGGTAGAGTTGGGTTCTGGGCAGTACATTTTCAACTATCCGGCTGAAGAGATCGAGCAAAGCAGAAAGACTTACAATTTGCAATTCCGGCTTGCAGATTTATTGGCCGACAGAGATGTCCGGGGTCTTCTTTACAAGAAGATTCCCGCATTGCGAAAGCATCCTGAACTGGAAAAAATGAAGAGTGACTATCTTCCTGCGCTGCTCTCAGCCTACGAACTGCAATGGAAGGGGAGTATGAGCGAATTGGAAAATGCACTACGAAAAATAAGAGTTAAAGAATGAATGAAGACTTTGAAAAACAGCAGCAATTAATTGCCGAAACCTTTTGTGCAAGCTGTATTAAGCACCTGGACGAAAATCCGCTACGCATCGCCAATTGCCTGGCCCGGATCAGCGAGCAAGAGCTCTGGCAAAAGCCCAACAACCAGACCAATAGCATTGGCAATTTGCTTTTACATCTTTGTGGCAATATTAGTCAGTATATCCTCTCTGGGCTGGGAGGAGCGGCAGATGAGCGGCAGCGCGATGCAGAATTTGCAGCTTCCGGCGGTTGGAGCAAAGCCGATTTATTGGAAAAGATCACGGGTGTAACGCAGCAGGCTGTAGCTATTGTGAAACAACTGAGCACAGAGTCGCTTGTGAATGAACGAGTGGTACAGGGCTTCCGACTCACGGGCTTTGGTATCGTGGTGCATGTGGTGGAGCATTATTCTTACCATGTAGGGCAGATCGCTTTGTACACCAAATTGTTGAAAGATGAAGATCTGCGTTTTTATGGAGATGCAGATTTGAATGCACGCAATACATAGATTTCTGGCATGATGGCGGGATGTGGCAGCCGACTGGCCCAAATTAACTATAAACAATAATGGGTGGGATAAAATTTATATAATAAATATACCCACCCTCCTCGGCTGTCTGGCCTTTAGCCAATCAGCCGTCCTGCTCACCAAATGGGTAGCAATAACAGCAGTGAAATTTTACGCAAAATATGCTTCCAGCAGCAAATGTAACAATTTTATTAAAATAAACAAAACAAACACAAAAAATTTAAAAAAAGCAAGCTTCTATTTCTACCGTTGCATTATATTTGAGCAAACAAAACACTACACATCATGCTCCTCCAAACCAACTGGACTCTCTTCTTCGGTCGTTTTCACCCTTTTCTTGTTCATCTTCCCGTCGCTCTGATCCTTGCAGCCGGGCTGATGGAATGGCTTTGCCGTAAGCGGGGCCTTCAAATGCTCCAACCGGCCCTTCGCTACCTTTGGCTGTGGGCAGCTATCAGCGGAATCGCAGCTGCTATTGCAGGCTGGTTGATCGCCTACGATACCGGCTATGCTTCTACTACCCTCTTTTTGCATCGCTGGTCGGGTATAGGGGTAGCTCTATTGGCGAGCCTGATCTGGTGGATAGGCAAAAAAGAGAAAAAACAGCAGACGACAATATATAAAGCATTGATAATCAGTGTGGTAGCCTTAGTTTTGTGGGCCGGCCATTTAGGAGGTGAGCTAAGCCGGGGGCCTAATTTCTTGTGGCAATATGCCCCGGCGCCGCTGGCAGGTTTATTTGGAATACAATACGATGCAGAACCTCTCGATTTGTCTGCACTGCCTAAAGAGTCGGTGGTGGTGTACACCCACATTATCCAGCCTTTACTCAATCAAAAATGTACGCGTTGTCATGGCGAGGAGGTAATAAAGGGCGAGGTGCAATTGCATTCCAAAGCGGCCATTCAGGAGAGCTCGGAAAAGCACGAACTGCTGCTGCCGGGGAATCCTTCGGAAAGCGAATTATTTGAAACCATTACCCTGCCATTCGGCGATTCGCATTACATGCCGGCTGATGGTAAAAATCCAATGAGCTACGAAGAAATTCGGCTCATCGAATGGTGGATTCGCTCCGGAGCTTCGTTTGATGCCCCGCTTACCAGCCTGCCTCTTACAGAAGATATTAAAGCTATTTTACAAGAAAGCTTTCAGTTGAATTGGTAGGGGTGCTGTTGGCTTTGCTCTATCCAAATCCCTGTTCCAATGCGGAAGAGCTGGCAAAATGGTAGATGCCAAACAGAAGGCTGAGTTTGATTGCTGTAAAAGCCAGGCTACTTTTGTACTTTTACCCTCTTTCAAACGAACCAAACCAGCTTTGAAACTCAGCTTTCGCATACATTATCATACTCAATGGGGGCAGTATATCGCGTTGGTTGGCTCCTTGCCAGAGCTGGGCGAATGGAACCCCAAGTATGCGCTGCAACTTCAATACCTCACCGATGGCCATTGGGGCTTGAGCCTGGATGTGCCGGTTCATATTTCCTCTTTCGAGTATCGCTATCTGTTAATCAGCGCCGATAATCAAGTGCTGGACCAGGATTGGGGTGCTGTCAGAGCGTTGGATTTTTCGGAAAACGATACGCTGCATATCGTATTGCAGGATTGTTGGCGCAGCAAGCATCACAGCGAAAATGCCTTTTACTGTGCCGCTTTTGAGCAAATTTTTAAGGCAGACCGATTCAAAACAAAAACACCTGCTTTAGATCGCGAGCGCCAATTCCTTCGCTTTCAAATTCGCTGTGCGCAGATCAAGGCCGGTCAGCGGCTATGTCTGCTCGGCAGTATCCCCATCCTGCGGAATTGGCAAGGGAAGCAGGCACTCTTGCTGAGCAATGAAGGCCACCCACTCTGGTCGGTCACTTTGCCCAATCCCGGCACGAAACGCATCGAATATAAATATGGTATTTTCGATACCTCCTCCAAACAGCTTTTGCAGCTAGAGGCCGGCCCAAACCGCGTGTTGGACCTAAGCCAGCTACCCGTTGAAGCGCACCTCATCCAACAAACGGATGAATACTTCAATCAGCCTGATGGGGCGTGGAAAGGAGCAGGCGTAGCGATCCCCGTCTTTTCACTTCGGACGGCCAAAAGCCTGGGGGTGGGGGAGTTCACTGACCTCAAAAAATTGGTGGACTGGGCACACAAGGTAGGTATGAAAATGGTGCAGATATTGCCCGTCAACGATACCATTGCGCAAAAAAACTGGATCGATTCCTACCCTTATGCTGCCATCTCGGTATTTGCTTTGCACCCTCAATACCTCAATCTGGAAGGTATTGAAGGAAGTGAAAAGGTGATGGATAAAAAGGAGTATTCGAAGCTTCGCCGGAAGCTCAATGGCTTACCGGAAGTAGATTATGAGGCAGTGTTGACCATAAAACTGACGTTGGCCCGCCAAATTTTTGAAGCTACCAAAGCACACTTTTTAAAAAAGACAGATTTCGTAAAATACCTGCAAGACAATGCACATTGGCTCCAGCCATATGCTTGGTTTTGTGTGCTGCGAGATCAAAACGGTACAGCCAATTTTCAGTGCTGGAAGACGGACAAGCGCTTCACCGTCGGTCGGCTCAAAAAAGCCGTCGATCTCAAAGGAAAGCTCTTCAGCGATATCGCATTTTACTATTTTTTGCAATATCACCTCGATCGGCAGCTCAGGCAGGCGGCCAGCTATGCCCGCCGCAAGGGAGTTGTGCTGAAGGGCGATATTCCTATCGGCATCTACCGCCACAGTGTGGATGCCTGGGTGGCACCACAGCTTTATAATATGAATAGCCAGGCAGGCGCACCACCCGATCCTTTTTCAGAAATTGGCCAAAATTGGGGATTCCCGACCTACAATTGGGAGGCGATGGCCAAAGACGGTTATCAATGGTGGCAACAGCGACTTCGACAACTGTCTCATTATTTTGATGCTTTTCGGATCGATCACATCCTCGGCTTTTTCCGGATTTGGGAAATTCCTGTCGAGCAGGTGCAGGGGACTATGGGGCGCTTCCAACCTGCCTTGCCGGTGGAAATACGGGAGTTTGCCGAGCGGGGCATTCCCTTTGACCGTGAGCGATTCTGCCAACCCTTTCTGCCCGAATGGCTGATCGATGAGCAATTTGGTGAAGAGGCTTCTTTTGTAAAGCAGCACTTTTTGGAGAAAAGAAGAGAAGGATATTTTCGCTTTCGTAAAGCCTTCGATACCCAGCGGAAAGTGGCAGCCTTTTTTGGTGAAAATTCCAATAAGGACCAGCTCTTTCTCCAAGACCGGCTGTACACATTGATCAGCAATGTGCTTTTTTTCGAAGAGCCAGGGTCGAAAGGGCAGTTGCTGCATCCCCGTATTGATTTTCAAAAAACACCCTCCTTCAAAGCACTCGATTCCGTCACCCGACATCAGCTGGACGCCTTGTATCAACACTATTTTTATGAACGGCAAGAGGCCTTGTGGAAGGAAGAGGCGATGCGCAAATTGCCAGCCATCAAATCGGCCACCAATATGCTCATCTGTGGCGAAGACCTCGGCATGGTGCCTGCTTGTGTGCCGGGTGTGATGAAGGATTTGGGGATATTAAGCCTCGAGATACAGCGGATGAGTAAAAATCCGCAAACGGAATTTCTCCAGCCGGAAGATATTCCCTACACATCGGTATGCAGCCCTTCCACGCACGATATGGCACCGCTGCGTTTGTGGTGGCAGCAGAGCGATTGGGCGCAGATTCAGCGATTCTACAACAAAGAGTTGGGCAGGGAAGGCCTATGTCCTGAGCAGTGCGAAGCCTGGCTGGCGGAGGCCATTTTGCGTCAGCAGTTGCATGGCCCGGCCATGTGGGTGGTATTTGCTCTGCAGGATTTGCTGGCTATGAGTGAAGCTCTCCGCAGGGATGATCCGGCCGCCGAGCGTATCAATGTGCCTGCCAATCCACAGCATTACTGGCGCTATCGGATGCATTTGAGGTTGGAAGATATGCTCAAAGCAAGCAGCTTCAATGATCAGCTAAAAGGGATGTTGCAAGAGGCGGGGCGGGACGAATGAGCCTGCTGGTAAATTTTCTATTAATTTTCTATTAAAAATCCCTTCCTCTGATTGAGTATCCAAAAAAATAGATGCGTATGTTTGCACTTTCTTTAAGCAAACTCAAATCCGATCTTCTATGTCAACACTCCGATTTCACATTCTCAAAGAAGTAATCGACCGGCAGCCGGTGATTATTGAGGAAACTAAAAGGCGTTCCGAACTCTTTGGCACCAACGTGTTCAATCAGGATGCTATGAGGCAGTTTCTGACAAAAGAAGCCTACAAAAATGTACTAAGCGCCATCGAACATGGCAGCCGCATCGACCGAAAAATGGCCGATCAGGTAGCAGTAGGTATGAAGGAATGGTCCATCTCCAAAGGGGCCACCCATTACACCCACTGGTTTCAGCCTCTTACAGGTGCTACAGCCGAAAAGCACGACGCTTTTTTTGAGCCCATCGGCGGGGGCGGAGCGATTGAAAAATTTGGCGGCGACCAATTGGTCCAACAAGAACCCGATGCTTCCAGCTTTCCCTCCGGTGGTATCCGCAACACCTTTGAGGCGCGGGGTTATACCGCCTGGGATCCCAGCTCACCCGCATTCATATACGGCACCACTTTGTGTATTCCTACCATATTTGTGTCCTACACAGGCGAAGCCCTGGATTACAAAACACCTCTGCTCAAAACCTTGCACGCCATAGACCGGGAGGCTACGAAGGTGGCTAAATATTTTGACCCGAAAGTCAAAAAAGTGTTTGCGACGCTTGGCTGGGAGCAGGAATATTTTTTGGTGGACAAAGCCCTGGCGGCAGCGCGACCTGACATCATGCTGGCAGGTCGTACCTTGCTGGGGCATGCCCCAGCCAAAGGCCAGCAGTTGGACGATCACTATTTTGGCTCTATTCCCGAAAGGGCAATGGCCTACATGCGCGACCTGGAACTGGAGTGTATGAAGCTTGGCATTCCCGTAAAAACCCGCCACAATGAGGTGGCTCCTAATCAATTCGAGTTAGCGCCACTATTCGAAGAGGTCAATCTGGCAGTCGATCACAATTCCTTACTGATGGACATTATGGGCAAAGTGGCAGCACGGCATCACTTCAAAGTGTTGATGCACGAAAAGCCATTTGCCGGTATCAATGGATCGGGAAAACACAACAACTGGTCGCTTGCCACAGATACAGGGGTCAATTTATTGAGCCCCGGCCGTACGCCACAGAGCAATCTTCAGTTTCTCACCTTTTTTGTCAACACCATCAAAGCGGTCAACACCTATGAAGAACTGCTGCGTGCTTCCATCGCTACTGCTGGCAACGACCACCGGCTTGGAGCCAATGAGGCACCTCCGGCCATTGTGTCGGTATTTATCGGCTCTCAGTTGAGCGAAGTGCTGGACGAATTGGTTAGCACTTCCCGGAAAAAGAGCAGTGCTAACAACGGTAGCGGTACTCTCAATGTAGTGAGCAAGATTCCGGAAATTTTGCTGGATAACACAGACCGCAACCGCACCTCGCCTTTTGCTTTTACCGGCAATAAATTTGAGTTCCGTGCGGTGGGCTCTTCTGCCAATTGCTCCAGCCCGATGACTGTACTCAACATGATAATGGCTAAGCAGTTGAAGGAGTTTCGACTGGCCGTTGAGAAGCTGCGTGATGGTAAAAAAATGGCCAAGCAGGAAGCGATATTGCAAGTGTTGAAAAAGTATATCAAAACTTCGCGAGCCATTTTGTTTGAAGGTGACGGATACAGCAAATCCTGGGAACGCGAGGCTGAGAAGCGGGGCCTTTCCAATAATAAAACTACCCCTGCAGCGTTGCACGTAAAGGTGAGCCCGGCGGCACTGGCGCTTTATGAGGAGATGGAGGTGATGAGTGCCCGGGAAGTGAAGGCGCGCCACGAAATAGAAGTGGAAGAATATACGATGCGTCTGCAGATCGAGGCGCGGGTGCTGGGTGATATTGCCCGCAACCACGTAGTGCCAACGGCGGTCAATTACCAGAATACTCTGATTGAAAATGTTCGGGGACTGAAAATGATTTTTGACAAAAATTACAGGAAGTTGGCCAAAGAGCAAATCGACCTCATTGAGCAAATATCCAAACACATCTCAGCGATCAAGTCCAAAGTAGATGCGATGAACCAGGCTGTCGGAAAAGCCAATAAAATTGATAATGCCGACAAGCAGGCAGAGGCTTTTTGCAGCAAAGTGAAGCCGTTTTTTGAAGAGATTCGCATTCACTGTGATGAACTCGAAATGATGGTGGATGATGAACGATGGCCGTTGATCAAGTATCGCGAGCTGTTGTTTACGAGGTGATTCTTAGGCTTTTTGAGTGACCAATTTAAAAGCAGAATGCCTTTCGCCAAAAATGGCGAAAGGCATTACTGTTTTTCAGCTTTGGGGTATTTATTCGTCAGAAGTTGCGGTAGCTACAGGAGATTTTAGATGGCTAAGATCCATTCGCGGATACATTTCACGGGTTTCCATTTTACGGAGCAGCTTATTCCAGCGCATGTCCCAGGCTTCCAGTTTTTCTTTGCCAATTTTTTCCATAACTTCTTTGCGTTCGGCTATCCAGGCCTCCCGATCCTTGTAGGAAGAGACTACCATCATACAAGGCTGCTCAGTACCCATCATATTCCAGTAAATGTTATACGGCTGGGAAATGCCTCTGGCAGTCCATTCATCTACATATTCCTTCAAAAGTTCGTTAACAGCCTTTCCATTTCCAGGCTTCAGGTAACCTGTAAAATTCCGGGTGTAAGTGTTGGCGCCATCTGATTGATATCCTTTTGGTTGATAGGAATTGACAACATCTTTGCGCCAAAGCTCTGTTTTCATGTGCGACATGGTATGGCTGTACTTTTTGTACATTTCATCCGCTCCCGGATTTGCCTTGGTCCATTCATTCCATTCCTGATAGAATGCGGCCACAGCGTCTTTTTCCTGCCCTACATTCCAGACGTAGTAAAAGGCTTCCATGTCACTGGTGACATAGAAATTGCGAAAGTTCGTTTTTGCAGCGAGTGCTTTGAATTCTTCTCCCCACTTTACATACTCAGCCCTGTTTTCAGGGCTAACATATTCGATGTTTACAAGGTAAAAGTCGCCCTTTTCTTTTTCTTTCTCCTGGGCAAAGAGGGTGGTAGAAAGCAGCATGGCCATACAAATGGTGCACAGCAACGATTTAATACTCAGGTTTTCCATGGAAATCAGGGTTTGGTGAAGTAGTAAGGTATTAGTTTTTATCCTTAATCCGAAATTATTAACCAGATTTTATACCGGGCTTTGCCAAGTCTTATGCCTACACACAAAACTTGGCGGCTTGAAGTATAGATAAGATAAATAAAAGACCTTCTGCTGTGTAAGTAGCTATCTGGCTACTCGCCAAAGTTTATTGCTCTGGCGGCAATAGCACTTGATCAATGACATGAACGACGCCATTGGATGCTTCTACAGAAGCCAGTACTTTGGCACCATTTACGGTGGTGACGCCATCCTTTGTTTCTACCTTTACCTTATCACCAGTAGCCTGGCCAATGCCCATCACTCCACGGATATTGCCCGAATCATACTTGCCGGGAGCTGCGTGGTATTTGATGATGTGGGCCAATGTTGCTTTATTTTCCGGCTTCAGCAAATTGTCCACCGTGCCTTCGGGGAGCTTATCGAAGGCTTCGTTGGTAGGAGCAAATACCGTGAGCGGCCCGGCATTGGTAAGCACATCAGCCAGCTCGGCAGCTTTGACAGCAGCTACCAATGTTGAGTGATCTTTGGAGCCCAGAGCTACATGCAGAATGTTTTTTTCCGAAAGCTCATCCACCACGCCGGACTGCCCGGTTAATACAGGCTCATCAGCGGGCGAAGTAGTAGCAGTAGTGGTCGTTTGATTACTTGGCGCATTATTGCAAGACAGTACCAAAGTGACCATCAGAGCAAGGATTGTGAACAAGGGGAAAGACTTCATTTATTGTTAGATTAAGGTTGAAAAATTAGTTTGCCGAAATGTAGTGTAGAGCTGACGAAACATCTATGAGCCAGATCAACTTTGTGAGTGATTTGGATCATGGCCACAGGCCGGAGCCTGTGATTTTTAAAAATTTTAGTAATTTACTTTCCGGATAACATTACCAAACGAAATCGAAACCAATGCCTCAAAACGAAAAACTTAAAAGAATCCTGTACCACTCCCGACGTGTTTGCCTGGTGAAAATGGATGCAGTGGAAAAAGCACAGACCACCCAACGAACAGATGTACAGCAGCTCCAGGCCGATTACCAAAAACTATTTGGCCATTTCTTCAATCCAAAACTCTGGGAGCAGGCCATTTCTTTCGATGCCGGGAAAATTGCTGAAAAGGTGCTAAAAGTAGATAGCTGCGACCCAACCGATCTGACAACCTACCTCCAGCACAGTCGCCAACTACTGGCTTTTCTTAAAAACGATTTGCTTGCTTCTGCTTTGCAACGCATCGCTACCACTCAAACCTCGATGTGGAATACACGGATGCTCAATGCCCTTCGCATCACTTTGCAACAGGAAGATGAGCGCGTCGTTTTTTTCAATAATCAGGGCGCCGATCTGGATAATAATTCATCGTATCAGGAGCTCAGTACCGAACAGCAGCTAGTAGTAGCAGCCTTCCGTGAACTGCTTACCACCAACGCCATCGAATCCAGTCAGGCCAAAGTCAACCACATGAAAACCCGTGGCGATATGATTGCCAGCAGTACCGAGGTGTCGATATTTCTAAGGCTTTATAAAAAACTCAATGCCTTCATCAAAGCACAGATAAAAGAGGCAGCAACGGATTTGCCCGATCCTACCAATCCGCCCAGCCAGCTTAATGAGCAAGCCCTGTATATCCTTGCCACCTGCCTGCTGGAGATAGCACAAAAGACTACTTCTTTTGAGTCGCAGGGAACGGATCTGAATAGCCATACAGCCTATCAGACAGAAGCTACTCGCCAATCGACAGCAGTTTCAGACTATCGTTTGGCGCTGGAAGAGAATACATTGGATGCTACCGACACAGAAATTTCCAGCCTGAAAACACGGCACCAGAACTTGCAAAGCGCCTCGTCATTTGATGACTTTGTGAAAGAACTCGGCCTTTTGAATACGTTTATGGAAAATGCTATGGCCAATATTTCTTAATTCAACTACACTCCCCAAATCATGAATTTGCCCAAATCCCTCTGTGTTATTTTAGTGCTCTTTATTTTGGGAAGCGGCCGCCTGGCGGCGCAAAGTTTGCTGGAAGATACTGAACAAATGCTGCAGGCCGTACAAACACTCAGCTCCCGGGATACAGTCATTTCCGATTCGGTCAAGCTGGCCTCCGCAGCTGAGTTGCTGGCCATTTTGCACAACTACAACCAATCCGCACTAACGGATACCATCACGGCCAGCTCATGGGAGGAGTTTTTGAGTCGCTATGACAACAACAGGCACATCTCCCAACTTTTTACCGATAGCATGCTCGTCATGACGGATAGCATGTACAGTTTGCTGACCAGCCAGACCCAAGCGCATCTGCGCCGCAAACAGGAGGGACCCCGCCAAAAGATTATCTCTTTGCTGCATGCCGAGCAGGCAATTGCTCCTTCCCAATACCTGTCGGTAGGTAATGCCTTGGATCGCTATCGCTTACCCCCAATCAAGACAACGTCCTCCATGAGATTGGCTGCTGAAGAGAGCAATACCAATATCAACAACGGCATTCTCAATTCGGTGGCAGTGATCAGAGGCTTGTTTCAGTTTGTATTGGACAAGGCAAAAGATGAGGTGGTTGTGAATTTTTTGGATCGCATGCTCAATGACGATACCCCTGATTTTATTGCCCTCTTTCCTACCGTAGTAACCCAGTTTTCCAATCAGGATTTCACCTACTCCAATTCCTTTATTGAGCGACTGCGGGATGCTTTTTACCAGGATTTACAGCAGCTCAGCCTACGTCTGCCGTTGCTGCTGCTGGAAGATGATTACTTCAAACCGCTGCAAAGCGATCCCATAGCTTACAATCTGTTGGCCACTTACAGTATGATCGGGATGGCCCGCAAGGGAGTTCCTGTGGAGGAAGTGCTGCCGGTGACTCATCGGTATCTGCATCAGAGCTACGGAGAGGCGATAAAAACCGTCAATTTGGAAATAGCTGAAAAGGCGCCGGGCTCTGCTGAATACGATTCGTTGATTCATCTGTCGCAAAAGCTTGTCAATCGGATGTTTGTAATTTATCAAGATATTGACAATGCCGAGTTCATGCTACGCGATACCATCCGCCACTATCGCCAAAACTTTACCGATACCATTGCGGCTCCTTTTGGCAATGACTATTTGCGCCGCGAAGCCTATGATCTGGAAGTACTGCTGGGTAGTATGTGGGAGGACGAGTTTGATTTGAGCCTGCTTCCTCACTTGTTGGCAGGCCGCCTGGATTCCGCCTATCTGCTGGGCTACAATACGTTGGAATCTTATGACAATTTCTTTGGCAAAGAGCGCAACCCCCAACAATGGCGGGCTGCCGGTCTTGAATTGGCTAACAACCTTAATGGTACCTGGTATCAGGACCAAACTGTTGCCGACATCTTTCGCGCTTGGTTGCACGATCTGGTCAGTTATCAGCAGGCAGTGGATGAATGGAAGGCCAGAATGGATCCCGAGGGTGCTTTGCGCAGAGCAATGCGGGAGGTGGACAATAAGCGCAAGCAATTGAGAGATAGCACCCTGGCTGCCAAGCGATTTTGGAAAAAGCACACCAATTATGATGATCGCATGGCCTTTGAGCTGCTGGCTCAACTGATCCGGGATTTTGACGATATCGACTTCAAACCAGAGTTGGATTTGCTGGAAGAAAAGGAGGCAGCACTGGCAAAACTGACACTCAAGCGGGATAAGCTCAGAGCGGTGGAAGAGCGCGTCATTGCGCTCGACGAACGTATGCGAGCCAAGGCCGACAATTTTTTCAATGCCAGTCCCGTACAGCTCTATCTGCAAGATCGAAAAGGAGTGGCTCCCTATGCGCCGGTAATTTCACAAGTCGCTGAATTTGCCGACGAATTGGCACTTTTGGCTAACCAAATAGGAGTGTTGGAGGAGAAGTTCTCCAAAATTGAAAGCCGTGCGCGGGATAATGCCGTGCCAATCATGCAAACCACCGAAATCGCTTCACAACTTATGTATGGCTTGCGTAGTGGTGCGGCTGAAGAGCGCAAATGGTTGACAAAAGGACAGTTCGACACCTTGATGGACGGCGGTATGCGGCAAAACATATTTTTGGGCCTGCTCGGCCAGCGTCTGGCCAGTGTCAAGAATGTGGGCTTGTTCTCTCCGGCCGGCATCGCTCAATTGGTAGAACTGACCGTAACCGATTTGCAAAATTTGCCTGCATATAGTGAGCGCGATAGCCTGTTGGAGAAGGATTCAATGGCCTTTTATCACAAGGCGGCCTTTGCGGTGAACACACTCAACCGGATACTGGAATTGCCCTTGATGGTACAAAAAAACAGTCCTTCCGAGTTTTTGCCGCTCAAGGACCAAATTCCGGCTTTAGCCAATGTGCCAGCTATTGCTAATCAGACACTGGATTTTATTTATTACCTCAACGTCAATGATCATCGGCATGCGGTGAGTTCGATATTGCGCCTATTTGGTCATTTGGATAAAGATATTGACAAAGAGATAAAGGCCGGTAAGCGTAAGCCGGCTATCAAATACCTGCACAAATATGGCGATTTCATTGCTGACCTGGTGGATGCTGAAGAGCAGGGCCAGGTGAAAGATTTGTTGAGCAATGTGTCCGATCCGCCGGGTAGCTCGCGAATCAAACGCAAGAATCAGCTGACCGTTGGCCTCAATGCCTACATCGGTGGTACGGCTGGCTGGGAGCAGTGGTCGGGGCCGGAGTTGAGCCAGGAGGATGATGGGTATTTAAGCCTGGCACCCACCATCCCGATAGGCATTAGCATCAGTAGCCTGGTGGGGGGCAAAAAAAGCTCTTTTTCCTTTTTCATCTCCTTCCTTGATCTGGGTGGCCTGTTGAGCTATCGGGCCGATTCAGAGAACTTGGGCGATAGCGTATTCAACTTTAAAAACATTCTCAAGCCGGGTCTGCAGCTTCACTGGAATCTCAAACGCTCTCCCTTTTACTTTGCCCTCGGAGGTCAGTATGGCCCTCAAATCCGCCAAATAAAGGGCGAAGATGTGAGCCTGGAGTCGGTTCGCTACTTCCTGGGATTTGGCGTGGATGTGCCTATCAAGACCTTTTATCAGAAGTAGGAGAGCCTTTACTGCTCCATTGGTGATGGCTGCTAAAGTTGGCAGGTAATATTTTTCAATACCTAGTATTGTGTTTTTGGATGCTGTTTGCTTGTGCTAAACGGGACTGGACAGCTCAACTTGCTCTGTTTGGCATCCCTTTTGAGTTTCTTTCCAAACAATATTCCCCGCTCATTAAGCCTGAAATTAATACAATGGCTGCTCAGGTTATACTGAGTGAGTCACCATGGCAGGCTGCAATACATATCAATTATGCTTAAGTTACTTTACAGTTTCATTTTCTTTCTCTTTTTTATTTCCGGTGTACAGAGTCAATGCAATTTGGATTTTGGCACTACAGTAGGAGATTTCACCTTTGCTACTCCTTATGGGCCTTACATTGTCAATGGCGCATCAGGCGCCAATGACTCCAATACGCAGAGCTTTGATATCTGGGATGAGGCCAACCTGGACTGTACCACTGCCGGTGGAGCCAATGACATTACATTTGATTTTGAAATACTTCACGCTACTGATGTGTATAGTGTAGATGGGATAATAGATGCTTTTGCGGGGAATAAACACGATATAATACAGACTACTTCAGGTTTGGGAGGTAATATCCCTTTGGGGGATTCTGGACATAGCGAAAGCAGCACAGCCGACAGGAGGGGCTATCGGATTAAGGTAAGCTTTGCTTCTCATGTAAACGTATTTGCTTCTGATCTGACCGTCAATATGACGGGCATCAACCCTGCTGCTGAAGCATTTATCAGTACATCAATTGTGTTTTTTGACAAGACGGGTACTGATTTTGGTTCTGCGACTTATGATGGATTTTACGATTCGAGCGCAGCACCGGCTGGCGCTACTACTGACAATACCTGCACCGCCCCTGCTCCCACCAGCCCCTGGCTAACGAGTGGCACCGGCGTATTTGTAGCGGCCAGTACAGGTACAGTGGATATGACCGACCCTTGCAATCCGGTGGCTGGAACCGCCGGTAGCGATAACAATAAGAATGTCAATGCAGCAACTGATGCCGGGCTGGCAGCTACTCAGCTGGTTGGCGGATTTACCTTTACAGTCTATGCAGAAGATGTAGCGGCTTCCGCCTCCTCATGGGCCAATACGAGTACCAATGTACTGATTAGCAGTACACTCAATGGCGTTTCCATCGCCAACAATCCCCTGCCCGTAGAGTTGCTGGGCTTTAGGGCGACAGCGGATAAAAATGATGTACATATAGATTGGCTCACCGGAGATGAGCAGCAAAATGATTATTTTGAGTTGCAACACAGCAGGGATGGGGCAAGTTTTGCTACTTTGATTCGCAAAAAGGGTGCAGGCACTTCTTCTGGTATTCACAATTACCAATACATCCACGAAGATGTTAGCAAAGGAACCCATTATTACCGCTTGAGGCAAGTAGATTTTGATGGCAACAGTAGCTTGAGTCGCGTGATCGTAATTGTGCTGGAAGCTATTGATGTTCCGGTTTTATATCCCACTACGGCTCATGCCTCGGTGGCTATCATCCTGCCGGAAGGCAACAAGTACAAATATTATGAATTGCTGAATTTTAGCGGGCAATTGATTTCGACCCATCAATTTGATAATACAGCATTTGAAATTGAAGTGTCTGTCGAATCTTTAGCTGCCGGCCAATACATGATCCGCTTGCTGGGAAGGGAAGAACCTGCTATATTACCCTTTACGAAAGCAAACCGATAAAAATCCGGTGAGCTATTATTTGATAGCAAGAGGCGCAATTCCAGCAAAGGGGATTGCGCCTCTTGCCTTTCAAAACCTGACCGATCTCAGCCCTTACGATGATTTGTATCATACAAAGTGCGAATGTATTTTCAGTACTTAGTAACGTTGAAAGAATAACTAAGAGCGTGTTTGGAAATTGCTTTTGCACTAATGCGCCGAAGGGTAAATTCCAAACACGCTCCAATCCATTTGATGCTGATCTTTTGCCCTTACTTATTGGGGCAATGATTTTTGCAAATTTACTCACCACAATACTAAATCATGAACCTGAAAATTGCAGACCTGATGGTCAAAAATGTCCTCACCACCGAGCCACACAAAACAATCGGGCACGTTAAATCGATGATGGAAAAAAACAAGATCAGTGCAGTGCCTGTAGTAAATAGCGAAGAGGAGCCCATCGGTATTGTCACCTCCAACGACTTTAAAAAGCCTTTGAATGATAGGGCACCCGTCAGCACGCTTTTAAGCGGGGGGCATGTGTATAAAATTCCGGCTTACAATGATGTTTCCGTAGCAGCCAAAGTGATGCGCAAACACAAAATCCACCACCTGCTGGTGACGCATGAGCAAAAATTGATTGGCATTATCACTTCTTATGATCTGCTCAAATTGATTGACGGCAAGCGATTCGTGATGAAAAATCCGCCCAGCTCAAAAAGCCGCTGATATGGGAACATGTTGGGATTTTCTCTAACGAAGTAAAGTAATATCCATATTCTCCATATGAACTGATTTAAACTTTTCTAATGGTTTGCGGCTCCAGCCCTTATAGAACCTGACTTCTTTCCTTTTATCGTCCGTACCATACAGGTACGCACTCAAAAAGAGAAATCGCCAGAACCTACAATGGCCAAGCCTCAACAACAATACAATAGTTTAAATCAGTTCTATAAGCTAATTAAAACTTTCTCAAGTTTTAACTTGATGATTCCGAGTGATAATCCTATTTCTAATTCAAACCCTTTTCCTTTTGCATCAATGATATTTCCTACAGTAGATTTGTACGAGGCATATTTGGGCAAAATTGTCACACCAACAAATTGTAAAATCTTTTTATTTGGAAAAAGAGTAAAATTATTTGGTTCAAAATGAATCCATTTGGAACTGATTTAAACTTTTCTAATGGTTTGCAGCTCCAGCCCTTATAGAACCTGACTTCTTTCCTTTTATCGTCCGTACCATACAGGTACGCACTCAAAAAGAGAAATCGCCAGAACCTACAATGGCCAAGCCTCAACAACAATACAATAGTTTAAATCAGTTCTTGGTTAAAAAAGTATAGAGAGTGCAAATTCCGGAGTTGCTGACCCACCCATTTCGGAGTCATTGACCCATGTGGATAACTTACGATTTCAATGATGCTAAGATAGTTGATTTATAGGTTTCCTTAAACTTTTTCCTTTTAATTCTATTCGATGTGCTTTGGGGACGATCCGGTCAAGGATGGCATCTGCCAAAGTTGGTTCATTAAAATATTGGTGCCATTTACTCACTGGCAGTTGAGAGCAAATAATAGTAGCGGCGTTTTCGTAACGGTCTTCCAAAATCTGTAACAAGATTAACTTTACCTGATGTGTGATGGGTTGTAATCCAAAGTCATCAAAGATGATGAGTTTAGCTTTTTTTAATCTGTCCATCCACTTGATTAAGGTGCCGTCTGTTTTGGCTAAAGCGATCTGTTCGGTGAATCGATTCATGTTAAAGTAAAGTGTTCGGTATCCATTGACACAAGCGTTATTTCCTAAAGCGCAAGCCAGGTATGATTTACCACAACCAGTGGCGCCGGTAATCAAAACATTTTCTCCTCGGTCGAGGTAAGCACAGTCTGCAAGGAGCATTAATTTTTCCTTGGAGAGATTTCTTGTTTTAGAACAATCGATGTCTTGAATGTTGGCTTGATAACGAAGTTTGGAGAGTCTTAAAAACATTTTCATTCGCTTGTGCCAACGATGCTGTTTTTCTGCATCAATCAGATTGGCAATCATTTCATGTGCGTCTGCTTGCTGGTTGATTGGTAATCCAAGAGCTGCCTCGTAAGCATCCGCCATGCCTGTTAATTTTAGCATTCTCATAATTTCCAGAGATCCGTTTTTCATAATTATTGATTGTTTTATATCCCTTTATAATTTTATATTATCTAAGGGAGTAGTTAAAAAATAAATGTTATTGAGTTCAATAGATACCTATTGATAAGCCTCAGGGCCTCTTATATTTTCGTGTTCCCCTATTGTGAGTGAGTCAAATAATTCAAGTTGATCATCAACGGTGTCGAGTTTTCGAACTAAGATATTTTTGATCATGTAATAGCTTGCCTTATCTGCTTTTTGGCAACGAAGAGCAGCTCGCTCCAAACGTTCAGAATTATACTTTTTTGCAAAACCTAAAATACCTTGGCAGCTACCATAAGATTGGGCTTCATGGATTCTGGAGAGTAGAATATGCTGGATAGCCCAGCGAGTAGCAGGACCTATTTGCTCAGCCTGACTAAGAAAATAAGCGGCATCAAAGCCTTTTGCTTTTTTCCACTCCCTGTGCGACCGAGGCATATGTTCCATTTTTGTCTGGTACTGTTGTGACCCGGTGTAGTAAACTCGCTTGTGAGTTGCAACCCGTTGATTATCAATATATACCTCTACATTTTTTGAGGTGTAAATGACGGTCGCTTGTTGTTTTGCATATTGAAAAGGGACAGAGTAAAAAGCTTTGTCCTCTCCTAGAAAAACATGATAGTTCCTTCTAACTTGAGGTGTGATGGTCTTTTTAAGTTCAAACAGATCACAAGGGAGTGATCTCATTACAGGCAATTCAAAAGCTTCAAAAACACTTTTGCGTGTACCTTGTTTTTGTTGATAGGGTTTATTATTATGTTGGCTTAGCTGCTCTGTGATTGCTGCATTTAACTCCTCTATACTATGAAAAGTCTCGTTTCTCAATGGAGCATAAATGCGTCTGTAAACCGTATTCACCATGTTTTCTACACTCGCTTTATCTTTGGGTTTTCCAACGCGAGTGGCACTTAAATCGAGCTGATAATGTGCAGCTAATTGTACACATAATTCATTAAAAGTAGGTTCGTATTTATCAGCTGTATATTCCGGTAAACTTGTGCCACGGTTTCCGGAGCAAACTGTGCCACGGTTGTGAAGAGTCGATAATCTATTCTCAAAGTTAAAAAATATTAGCTGTTTACTCCTTTTGCCTTGCGCATAGACTCTCCCGAGAGAGTGATTCTATGTGAAGAATGCACCAATCTATCCAGGATAGCATCGGCAATAGTGCCCTCACCAATCAATTCATGCCATTTGCCCACAGGGATTTGAGAAGTGATGATAATGGATGATTGGTCGTACTTGTATTCGACAATATCCATGAGCGCCTGCCTGATGATATTATCTATTTCGCTGAGACCAAAATCATCGATAATGAGTAAAGCGGTTTGTTTGATCGTTTTGATTAGCCGTTGGTAGTTGCCTTCAATTTTGGCCAGTCTGACCTGATCGGATAAATTACTCATGGTGTAGTATTGGGTTTTGTGTAGTTGTATACAAGCCTGATGTCCGAGGGCTTGAGCCAGGTAGGTCTTGCCCGTTCCGGTGGGACCGATGATAATCAGATTTTGGTGTTTCTGAATAAAGTCCAAAGTGGCCAGTCGGTTGAAGTAATTTTTGTCCAGTCCGCGAGGAGTGGTAAAATCGACATTGGCAATGGCGGCACCGGAGCGGAAGTGAGCTCGTTTGATCAGATTCTCCATTTTCCGGTTTTGCCGGTATTCCCATTCCTGGTCAGCCAGCAGAGCAGTGTACTGATCCAGGGTATAGTCCTGGTAAAGGTTGTCTTGCATACTGAGGTGATGGATATGGGCCATGCCTTTGAGTCGCATTGTTTTTAGCTTTTCTACTGTGGTTTGTGTATTCATTGTTGTAAATTTTTAGAAAGGTTTAAGTGTAATATTGACTGCCTCGGATATTGTCATGTTCCGGGATGGTTGTTGTCTTGGTTGTGGCCTGGAACAGATCCTGCTCCAGGTCCATATTGTTTTTCAAAATATCCCTAACGGTACTATAACTGAAGTAGGGATATTGACGAGCGCGAATAACAGCACTTTGAAGCCGGTCGACAGGATAATCCTTGACCAATTGCAAAATGCCCATGCACTGCTTGTAAGCTACTTCGGGATAGGTCGCTTGTTGGATCAATCCTTTGATGTAATATTCTACATCCTCACCGTATTTGCGGGCCCATTTTTGAAAGAACTCCGGCGACCAGTCGTTGTAAAATCGATGGGTGCTTTTCATGTGTTTACTGATGGTGGTATAGCGCCCGGGGCGAGGGTCTCTTCTGTGAGTGGCGATACGTTCTTTAGCATAGAAGACCTCTACCGTTTTGGTGTTGTATTGCACCTCTACCTTTTTACCAATAAATCGATGGGGGACGCTGTAGTAGTGCCTGTCGGCGGATAAGTAGACATGTCCCATTTTTTGTACGGTTGCTATTTTATAGTACCTAAGTTCGTAAGGCTGGGCGGCAAGTGGTAAGAGCTCCTCTTTTTCAATATCATGAAACTGCTGACGGCGAGTCAGCTTTATCTGACTGAACATTCGGTCATTATAGTCTTCCAACAACTCAGCAATGGCTTTATTCAACTCTGTTAAAGAGAAAAAGATCTGTTTGGAGAGGGGATAAAAAATACGTTGGTATACCAGCTTGACGGCATTTTCTACCAATGCTTTGTCTTGTGGACAATACGTTCGAGTAGGATTAATCGAACAACCGTAATGCAGTGCAAAATCTGAAAATGTCTTGTTCAAAACCGGTTCATATTTACTGCCCTTGGTAACTGCCGATTTGAGATTATCCACCACAATACTCCTGGGGACACCTCCCATAAACTTCAGGCAGTTGTTCATCGAGTCAATAAAATCTTCCCCTTTCTGAGAAGGGGTCGCTTCCACATAAGTATACCCACTACAAGGCAAGGTGGCTACAAATACCTCCACCTCGATTTGTTCTCCAGTCTCCATATCTACGAAAAATAACTTCTTGCCGGTATAATCTACATATAGTTTATCTCCGGCTTTATGCACCAGTTTTCCTGAGCCGTCCACTTGTTGAAGCCAACGGTTCAAGTGTTCGTTAAACTGGGAAGAGCGATATCCGTCGGGGTGACGGCTTAGATACTCCCTCCATAAGGTAAGACGCGTACAACCTACCTTTTTGAGCTCTTTACGAAAATAAGGAAAGTAGCTACTCAAAGTCTGATAACGATCTTTATCCGTCGTGCTAACGCCCGGAAACAACTCTTCCAGTGATCGGTCATCTAACTGTCCAAGTACTTCATATGACCGGCCTGTGGCTTTTAACAGGCGTACGTATTCATTGATCGTATTGCGATGAATACCTAACAACCGGCTGATGCTCCGGTTGCTCTCGCCTCGAATTTTGAGTTGTAATAATTGTCTGATTTGCATGATCCCTATTCGTTGGTTCGCCATAGTGTTTTACTGTTTTATTTTTCAGTAAAACACCGAATAGAAATCGACTCTTTTAACTAAAGTGGCACATTTTGCTCCGGTCAGCTGGTTTTTTTGGCACAACTTGCTCCGGAATCAGTGGCACATTTTCACCGGTTTTGGTGGCACATTTTGCTCCGGTTTAGCCAATCAGCTCGACTAACATATGATTTTAGATTATCGGATAAAATAACTTGAGGTAGTTTACCGAAAAAAAGAAGCGCTTGATTTAATCCATAAATAAAGTCAGCTACCTTTTGAGAGGGAAGTGCGATGGCAAAAGTATATTGACTATGTGGCATCACCGCTACCAAAACTTCGCATTCATGAACTTCTCCAGTAGTTAAATCTACCCATCGCATTTTCTTTCCAGCGAAGTCTACTTGCATGACATTACCTGCTTGGTGCGCTAAGCTAATCGTCAAATCTCGTCGTCCTATCTCGCGTTTAAAGTGTTCACAAAATTGAGTGTAACTATAACCATCTGGGTGTTCTTCGATGTACTCCTCCCACAATAAATAGCGAGTTACACCCACTCGTTTTAATTCTTTTATCCAATCATCAATCTTACTTTTAAAAGCCTCTTTTCGTTGTTCAGCCACTGTATTTTTAGAGGGATAAAACACCGCAGTGAAAGCGGAATCGTCCAATGAAAGAACTCGCGCAAGATCTTCATCAAAGGCTTTCCCAAGTCTTACATAATGCTTCACTGTGTTTTTAGAAACTTGTAATCTACTTGCTGTGGCGCGAAGAGAACTCGTGCTGATATAGGTTTTAATAATCGTTCTTACTTGATCCATACGTTTAAATTGTCCCATGTTCTTGACCGTTTTTTTGCTTGAAAAAAACTGCGAACATGGCTATTTAATCGTAAGTATCCACTATATATAAGGCGGGTCAGTACGCCGGAATGACAGTCGCCTAAAACAAATCAAGGGGGTCAATATGCCGGAATGACGGCTCCTCCTAACAAGCTTAGGTGGGTCAGTATGACCGAAATGTTACTAACATTTGCCCTAATTGGGGGTGGGTCAACAACTCCGAAATGGGTGGGTCAGTATGGCCGGATTTTACATAGAGAGCGAACTTAGCCATCAAAAAGATGGATATACTTCACTCATTATTGATAGAATCTTTAGGTCTAGAGTACCCATTTAGTTTAGGACAAATAGAGCATAAAAAACTTGATGGAAAGACATCAAGCGTTACATTCACAATTGAAATTGACAAGGACTACCGACCAAGTAGATTTCACACGAAACATTCTTCGTATGAAAAGTCGTGGCAGCATTTAAGTATGTTTCAATACCCATGCTACCTAAAAGCTAATTTACCCGTTTTTTTAGATAAGCGAACTGGAAAAACAGCAGTTATAGAAGTTCCCTGGTCTCGTAAAGGGAGTGGCTTTACCCTGTTGTTTGAACAAGAAGTATTAGACTTACTTCGTCTAACGAATTGTCAAAAAACAACGGCAAAGTTCTTTAAGATCTATCCTCAACGAGTTCGTACCATCTATGATCATTACACCTTAGATCGATATGAACAACGAGCAGCAGAGCTTGCTCAAAAAGTAGGCCTAGACGAGACTTCTACTAAAAAAGGACATACCTATATTAGCCTATTTGTCAATTTAGAAAATGGACAAATCCTTGATATTCAGGATGGTCGGTCATCTGAAGCAGTTGCAGCATACGCAAAAGAACTTCAGCTTTTAGGCAAGTCGATCCATTCTATAAAGGAGTTTTCTATAGATATGTCTCCTGCTTTTATTTCAGGAGTCAAAACTCACTTTTCAGATGCTCGAATGACTTTTGACCGATTCCATGTTGTTCAACTTATCAATAGATATTTTAAGCCTTTGTGGAAATCTAAAAAAGTAGATAAACAATTGCTTGAATATCATCTCAAAGAGCTAGACCAACTCTGGATTCAACCCAATTGTAATGAAGCTGCTGCTTTTTATCTTATTGGGCCGACCGAACTAAGGATTTATTCAACATGGATCGCCTTTGCAAATCCATTTATAAGCATTTTAGAGGCATTGTTAACTTCGTAGAATCCAACGTAACTAATGGATTACTGGAAGGCATGAACTCCAAAATTCAATTTATTAAAAGAGCCGCTAGAGGCTACAGATATACTGAAAATTTTAAACGGATGATTTTATTCGCTTTTGGCGCTCTTTAGCTCCTTGACCAAATGAAATCACTTTTAGCCTTTATTTATCATATTAAAAACAAAATAGAAGTTATATATTCACGTTATAGACATGGAAACAGGTTGTTTTTTGTTTTGAGTAAATTAACCTCGTTGGTTTTTTGACAACTGGCGTTGTCACCAATTATTTTTCAATCGGTAAATGTATAAAGTAAGTAACATTGAGTTCAACTATTTTTTTCATATAATAAACTATACTACTAACATGCAAAAACAATTACTAATTTATTTAATTGCTTTTCTATTTGTTAATTGTTCAAATTCTGAAAAAAATTGCAATGACCCTCTTCAAATATATGATACGGAGATAGTCATGATCATTGTCGATTCATTGACAAGTGAAAGTATCATTAGCAGTGTTGGAGGTAGGTATCTCCCTGACTCTGTTGATCTAATTGAAAGTAATGGCCAAAGACCTATCAATCTATTAATTAGGCCAAACGGGAATATCAGTTTCGTTTTAGACGCCAACTTAAACCAAGATTCTATTGGCCTTTCTCTTTCAAAAACTTATTATTTATATTTTAATGATTCTAACAATTTAGCAATGCCCATAGATATAGATACTATTCAATTATATTATACAATAAAATCCGCGGAATGCAATATTCAGAAAATCAGTCATTTTACTGCGTATTACAATACTATCGAATATAATAACAACAGCGAATTACCTGCTTTTTTAATATTCAAAAAATAATAATATGTATTTTACCCAAACCCCCTTTTACTAGTAATTCTGTTAATTCTCATACCATGCATGATAGTTCATCTCCAGGGCAGTATTCTGTTAAGATACAGCCTCCTAGATTATCGCCCCAAGTCCCAAAAGCAGGGAGAACGACGATATCATTATAAACAGCTATACTTTTAGTAGAAACACAACCTGTAGCATCTGATACACTAACAGTATAGGAACCGGGATTTAAATGTGTTAATGTAGAGGAAGTAGCTCCAGTGTTCCATAAAAACGTATAAGGGGAAACACCTCCTGTAATATTTAAAGGTAACACATTGAATATTGTTACGATATAGATCATTGTTATAAAACTATTCTTTAGCATATTCCAATAGAATTGTTTATTAAGGCTAAGCACCAATCAGAATACAATTTTCATGGTATCAGAGAAGTAGGTTGCGTTTTTTTGCAATTCAGAATTATTTGAGCGTAATCTGTTTAGGTCGGTCACTTTCCAGATGAATTTATACTCACTATTAGGTGTTTGGCTAAACGTTTGAAGAAGTTCTTTAACATCAAATTCCCAACTTACTTCTTCATTCGGTAGAACACTTACTTTTTCTCCATGATTCCAGTAATAATCAAGAATTCTTTTATCAGGCAATATGAATAGTATTGAATTCAAAGTCGTAGCGATTTCAGATGTAATTATTTCCTCACTTGCTTTATTTTCTAATAAAAAGCTATAAACTCCATTTTTTCCAGCATTCCTAATAGTTAGACTAGGAGATAAGTTTAGATTTTTTTGAAATTGTCTTTGTTCATGCTCGGGTATTATTTGTCTATTCTTTTTTGAAAAGAGACAACCAAAACAAAAAATAAGTGTAATGCTAGTACCAACTATGATTTTAGAAGTTAATTTACAGATCATTTTGAATAGTTTAACTTTGTTTACATTGGATCTGCTACCATTCAGCGATTCTCGCTATTAGAAAAAAGTAAATATTTATTCGAGCCTAGGGAGGCTGATTTTGATTTCCCTGGCGATAAATCGGTAAATAACGTTCATTGACATACAAGGTAACACATCAAAGACCTGTCGAATTTTTTCCCAAAGGTTTTTTTTGGTTTTGCAATAAGTCCATGCCTTTTTGAAGGCCTTGTCTAATTTTTGAGCAATCTGGTCAACGAGGAATGCTAAAAAAGTGAGCAACATAAAATTAGTTGCGAGGTACTTTTTGCCATGACCATATGAATGCTCTAAATGATACCCTTGATTTTTAAGGGTATTAAACGTTTCGTTTTCAATTTTCCAACGGCTACGTCCCACCTTGACTAACTCCATTATGTTGTCTTGGTCAATGGGAATGTCTGTTATCCAAGAGTTGAAATAGGTTCGTTTACCATCAGAATCAAATTCTTCGTATTCAAAGTAGTTGGTGTTAATTTGCTGGTGCTGTCCATTGAGTATTAGGTCATTAGCCCAACGGGCTATCGCTTTTTTACCCTTTGACTCATTCCACATATGAGTTTGTAAGGCATCTTTAGCTTTGAGTGCATCCACTTGAATTAATACATAACCATCCTGAATGCCAATGATATAGCGCATTTGATAGTCGCCTAATAACTTAATGTGTGGACCATTAGGATATAGACCGTCAAAAATGCCGAGCAATTCATATTCTTCAATGGGAAGCATCTGGCGAACCTTTGGAATGAGGCGCTTAGAAGCATTAAGTTCACAGTCATTCTTTTGGGAGCCATCCTGTTTAACAATGGCTTCACAGGCTATTGGAAATACTTCTTTATGATCAGGATGCACCATTACTGCAGCTAAGGCCTGATGGGAATAGGTTATTTTTGTAACCTCCCCCTTTTTATTGCGATACTCCTTTTTCAAGCAATGTTCACAGGGTGTTTTGGCACTACAATAGTGTTGAGTACCGTCAAAAGGGAGGGCTTGGTATCGCCCTAATACCTTATAATCATCCATGATGCCGTCATTGCTTAGCTCTTGATGAGCGATCCCAAAACACTTTTGAATATCGTCAGGGGATACCCCATCTATACCTTCTCGAATAGCACTATCTGATGGAAGAAAGTTCACATCGTATATTTGCTGTAAGTTTTCTTCGCGCTGAGGATAGTTAATTCGGTACTGGTGTAAAGAAGCATCTTTTAAATGAAACATCGCCAAAGCTGATTGCAAATAATCTCCTAATGATATTTGGGCATTTTTATAACGATGCTCTTTTACTTGGTCAAAACCTATTTTTATACCTTGTATTAATTTGTCAACCATAGGCTATCTCTTTTGATAGCTAAGATATATACTCATTTTTTTACAGTCATATTTTTTTTCCTTTAATAGCAAGAATTGCTGGCTACCATTCTAATTTGATAGAAACAATTATCATCAATCTCTTCTTTACAGAATCCTGGAGGATGAATATATAATTTGTGAGAATGTGTACTTATACATTTATCAGGATTAGTTGGGTGATTCCAATTGACAATAGTTGAGGGTTTCTCGTCTGAATGGGGAATTGTATTATCATCAATCTTAAACTGATGTCCGAATTCATGAACTAAAGTTTCAGCCATTGCTACAACTGCTAACCATTAGAAAAAATTAAATCGGCTCCATCATTATACCGGTCCAAAGTGCTTTGGGAAAATATAATCACTTTCTTTATCAACATACCTGCCCGACCACGTCATTCAAGCGGGCCCTCAAAATCAATGATCCCGAACCATCTTATTCTGAGTATAGAAAGCAAAACCTTCGGTAATTCCAGCACAACAAATTTTCCTCTCTTTGTTGGTCAATCAACCGATATGCAGGTACTACAATTTTATGATTATTGGTTCTGATACCTTGTACTTGTACATAAAAACGCTTGTGTTATTTCTTTCAATTGTTATCGGGGAGGACACATCCATTACTTTCCAAGATACTTTTACCTGAGCTCCTTTGCCATAAATAGGCTCATACACATATGATAAAACAGAATGTAAGTCATATCTCCACGATCTAGATTCTCCTGGATTAACTTCTTGCGGGGTGGACGTTGTTATGTAAAATTCTATTGTTTTGCTATCTGGAAATTCAATAATAATTCGGTTATATAGAGTACCAACTGAAGAAGTAGTAATACTCTGAGTACTATTATTAATGAGGTTAAATAGAAAAACCTGTCTAAGCTCTTCTCCTTCACTTTCATCATTAACTAATGATATATTCAGATTAATATCATTACTAAGTCTTTCAATTTGTGTAGTCCCAGTGGTTAAATTGAAACCTATGACTAGTGACATGATTATTATTTCTTTCATGGATATATCTTCATGTTTGTGATTATTATATTATCATAGCACGTATTACGTGTTAAAAAATTATCATTCGATAGATTCACATAAATATAACAACTATATCCCAAACTCGCAAATACCTTACTGCTGAAATTAGCGGATAATCCTACTGGATGTGCTATTGCTACCGATTAATACTTCGCTCTATCTTAAATCTGTCCCTTCCTACGACCTGCTCAAATTGATTGACGGCAAGCGATTCGTGATGAAAAATCCGCCAGGCTCAAAATCTCGATGAAATTGAGTGATTGGCAGCACAATAAGCTAGTTTTGAGCGTTGTACTAATCAAAGAAAATTCCAATGCGCTACCTTAGTTTTCTGTTGCCGCTGCTACTGATTTGCCTGAACTGCGCCTCCGCTTACAAGCCTATCGAGCCCGCCCGGCTCGACTATTCCCAGGCTACCGATACACTATATCTATCCAATGGCAAGGTGGCGATCGGCTGGCGCTACAACATTCTCAAAGAAGCCAAAAACCGGCGCTATGCCCGCAATGAGCGCGACTTTGGCGTCAGCCTGCTCGGCATGAGCATCACCAACCTCAGTACCGATACCATCTTTCTGCCAGGCAACCTGACACTCTGGACAGGCGATGAATTGATTTATCCACTTTATCTGGACGAAGCCGAAGATGCTTTGCGGCAAACCTTTGTAGAAGAAAATGGTGGAGCCGAAAGCGGCGATATTTTTATCGATATCACCTACTTTATTTTCAATGCCAGCATACAGGGAAAGGCCAATAAGCGGTTCAGGCAAGAGCTGATCGAGTACTATTTGTACGATAGCTATGTACCGCCCGGCGAGGCGGTGGCGGGCTTGTTGGCACTGCCCCTTAGGAAGGGCACGCCGCTGATGTTCAAAATAGGCGAAAAGCCTGAAGATCGGGAATGAGGGCCAGGCTTACTAAAGGGCAAATGTGTTTGGTTTGTAAGGGGCTAAATTTCCTAAATTTTGAGGAAAAATAACTATCTTCCGAGCTCGTCCAAAAATTCCAATATCCGGATTTTATGTGTGGCCTATCCAAAATATTACTTCTTTTCCTACTTTGTTGTCCCCTCTTTTGTTGTAGTCAAAACGAACTGGTAGATAGCCTGGAGCATATTGTGGCCGCGGGTAGTGACCCCGTTGAGCGGGCAGATGCATTATACGAGCTCATTAAAATTCATTTCAGAAAGGACCCCAAGCGCAGCAAAGCCTATTGCCATCAATGTATTGAAATTGCTCAAAGGGGGGGATATCAACAAGGGCTGTCCACCTGCTACAATAGCCTGGGGGTGATCTATCAGTTTCAGCAGGAGCTGGATTCTGCCGAAGTGCTATTTAATAAAACACTTGAAATAGGGCAGGCGCTTAATGATACGCTCCTCATTGTGAAGGGGCTCAACAACCTGGGCCTCAACCGTCGGCATGCCGGCCATTACGCCCAGGCTGTTGACTACTACTGGCGGGTCCAGCGGATCAATGAGCAGCGGGGAGATGTGCCGGGCCAGGCCAAAGTGTTTACAGAGATCGGCAATATTTATATACTTACCAAAGATTTTGGCCGTGCTTCGGACTTTCAGCAAAAAGCCAAAAAATTGTTCCAACAAATAGATAGCAAACAGGGAGTAGCCAATGTGGATAATTCGCTGGGGGTTATTTACGAAAACCTCAATAATATTGATAGTGCTCTTTATTACTATGAAAAGAGCGCAGCTACCAAACAGGAGTTGCAGGATTGGTTTGGCTGGACCAACACGAAAAACAATATTTGTGGCATCTATGCGGAAAAAGAACTTTTTAGCAAGGCAATATCCTGCCTGGAGGAGCTCATTCCCACTCATAAGCGCATGAAAAACCAAAATGGTTTAGCCATCGTGCTCAACAATATTGCCAACTACTACAACAAGCTGGGCAAGCGAACGAATGATCCCGCCATGTACCACAAAGCCTTGCCCTATGCCCTTGAAGCCCTTGAATTGGCAGAGGTTACCAACAACTTGTCCATGCAGCAAAATCTGTGCGGCGAACTGAGTACGTTGTACCACAATTTAAAGGATTACAAAAAAGCCTATCAATATAACTCAAAAAGATATGACCTTCGGGATTCGCTAGTCAATGAAACGCGTACCCGTCAATTTGCTGAAATGCAAACCCAATATGAAACCGAAAAAAAAGAACAACAAATCGCCTTTCAACAGCTCGAAATCGACAACCAAAACCAACGCATACATTTGCAGCGCAGCTGGACGGCTGCCATTGTAGCCGGCTTGCTGGCCTTGTTTGGGTTTTTGTTTTGGCAAAACAAATTGAAGCAAGAGCGACTCCGGCAGCAGCAAGCCATGCAACATCAGGAGCGATTGCTGCAAGCTACTGTGGAAAGCGTGGAAGCCGAGCGCAAGCGCATCTCCAAAGATCTGCACGATGGGATCGGCCAGCAGCTTAGCGGCCTGAAAATGGCCTGGCAGCAGTTGTCGGAAAAGTGGCAACAACAATCTCCTGAAGCATCGAAAAAGCTGAGCGAATTGACCGGTGTACTAAGTGGAGCTGCTTCGGAGGTGCGCAATATCTCCCATCAAATGATGCCCGCTGCTCTGCGCCAACTAGGCCTCGTAGCTGCCTTACAGGATATGTTGCAAAAATCATTTGCCCATACGCCCATTGAGTACGAATTCGGGCAACTGAATGCCGAAGGGCGGTTTGCTCAAAACATCGAGATCGGATTGTACCGCATCGCACAAGAGTTGGTCAACAACATTATCAAGCATTCCAATGCGAAGCAGGTGAGTGTGGAATTGTTCAAAACAAATGCACAGTTGGTGCTTTCGATTGAAGATGACGGGCAAGGCTTTAATATGGATGATCTGGAAAATGTTGGGAATGGCCTCACCAATATAAGTTCGAGGGCCAAATCGGTAAAAGGCAATGTACAATTCGAGCAACGATCCGGTAGCGGCACTTCGGCAACGATTCGGGTGCCGGTAGGATGAGCTGCGCAAAATATGAAAAGCAATGACAACAAAAATTTTATTGATAGACGACCACCAGATCGTGCTCGATGGTTTGGAAGCTTTGCTGGCTGAGCTTCCGGACGTGGAGATCATTGGGCGGGCTACCAATGGGCAGGATGGCCTGCGATACATCCGCTCACTCCGGCCCGATCTGGTGCTGCTCGATCTCGACATGCCGGTTGTCAATGGCCTTGTGGTGGCCAATGAGGTAAAGGCCGAGCTACCGGAAGTGAAGATCATCGTGCTATCGCTTCATCAGGAAGCATCCATCATTCAGCACCTCATAAAACTCGGTGTGGATGGATATTTAATGAAAAATGCAGACAAAGCAGAAGTATTCAAGGCTGTACAAAGGGTAGCCGCCGGAGAAAAATATTTCTCTACGGATGTCACTATTGCCCTTACCCAATCCCTTAAAACCGCACCCACCCTAAGTACCCATACTGCCGATGCCGAAAAGCTAAGCCTCTTGTCGAATCGGGAAATCGAAGTGCTCAAAGCTATTGCGGAAGGATTGACCAATAAAGAAATTGCCGGACAGTTGCACATTAGCCCGCGGACGGCAGATGCCCATCGGGCCAATATTATGAAAAAGCTGGAGGTCGGCAAAGTAGTGGGTTTGGTCAAATTTGCGCTGCGCTGTGGCCTGGTAGAGTGAAAATTAGGTAAAAATACTTACTCGAATCCGTCTTTATTCCAATCGACTAACTGATACATTCCTTGCATTTTTGTGGTATCCATTTTTTCACAAAAAAACGATATCATGAAAAAGTCAATCCCAACCATTATTCTACTATTTCTGCTTGTTCCGCTCGTATTTTTTGCGCAGCAATGGGAAAAACCCTTCGAAAAGGAAGTCAATTTTATTAAAATGACCGAAGCGGGCATCGCGGTAGTCGGTACCGATGAGGCTTTATTTGGAATCGATAGCAAGGGAGAGGTACGTTGGCGCAATGAAAAATTGCGCAAAGTAGAAGAAAACCGCGTAGAGGTGCTGCAGGGCAGTGAGTTGATCTTCGTATCCGACAAGGGCATGTTGTCCAGAAACCGCGTCCTCAATGTACTGAACGGAACCGAGTATGCCAATACGGGAGTAAAAGGGCAAAACATTTTTGGAGCTACGGTGGTGCATCCCACCAATACGCTGCTCGTGATGCCGAGCCCCAAAACAATAGATGCCTGGGACATTGCTGCCAATAAAAAGCTGTGGAACATTGGCGGGCATATTCCCCATGGAATTGCGACCCAAAAAATGGCTTCCCTGACGGCAACTTTCCGGGGCATGCAACCCTTTGTATATACCTCCAAAACTTCGGGTATCATGCATCTGGGGCTGGGGCATTTGGCCGAGTATGATTTTGCCAACGGGCAACCGAAGTGGCAGTTTAACTTTAAACCTTACAAACTCAAAAAGCCAGGCGGTGGCAAAGGCGACAAGCCCAGTAGTCCCGCGGGTGGGTATGCTGCGATGAAGCTTGACGTACAATCCAACACGCTGTATTTTCCCTTTCGCAATATCCTCATCGCGGTGGATGCAAAGACCGGAAACCCCAAATGGGATGTAAAGGCCAACAAGCCGGGGCAGGTCCGCGATATCCATATTGTACCGGAAGGCGTGTTGGTGCTCACACTCAATGGCCTGCAGTTGATGGATGCGGCCACTGGTACGCCCAAGTGGAAAAAGCCTATGAAAATCAAAGGAGCTGAGTCTGGTCTGCTGGTACGCGATGGGGATAAATTTTATATGGTTTCCAAAAAATACCTGCTGGAAGTAGATGTGGCTCAAAAAAGTACGAAGCAACTTACCGACAAAATCAAATTTGACGGCAAAGAGTCTTTTTCATCTATTGAATTGCTGGACGATCTGATCCTGCTGGGAAGCAGCCAGAATTTGGTAGGCATCGACAAAAGCTCAGGCGCTATCAAATACCACCAGTATTTCAAACGCCCCGGAGCCAGCCTTGTTACCATTGCTCAAAATGTGGCACTTGCTACTGTGGCGGCGGCGGCTACTATGAACAGCCAGCGCCTTGGCCAGCAAAATGCAGATGCCCGGGGTAATTATTCCTACTATCAATACACCCCGGCTATGATGGATGCCGGTACCGCCCGTTCCTCCAATAGTCAAGGTTACAAGTACATCAATACCAAGTTCAAAGGCAAGGGATTTGGTATTGCCAAAGTGGACAAGAAAACAGGTGATCTGGTCGAAGAAATTATCATCGGCGATCGCAGTCCCGTCTATGCTACCGATGAGCAGGCTAAACTTATCTACTACAAATCAGACAAGAAGAAAGTGGCTTGCAAGCTGATGAATTAGATAGCTTTCGATTAATCGAAAATGATGCCCCGGGTGCTATATGATATCGTTATTATTGTATAAGTGTCCCGGGGTGTTTTGTTCTGAAATAATGCATGGCTTAGCTGTACAATTTTGATTCCAGAGCAATCGTTTTTGCAAGTTGAGATTTACAATAATTTTATCTGGTGCGATTTATGGCATTCCGCAAAAATTCTAAAATAATGAGAAAATATATCCTTTTGCTATTTGCTCTTTTTGTTGCCAATATGGTGGTTGGGCAAAATGTCAGTCAAACCCTTGCCGAAGTAAACCGCCTGCTTGGTAAAGCTGAAAAAGCAAAGACTACCATTTCTCTAAACAAATCCAAAAGTGATTTTTCAATAATAACCAAAGAGGGAAGTATCACTTGTAATAGCAAAGTGCCAATTGAGAAGATTGTAGATGTCGAATATTTTGCTTTCAGCTCAACATCTATAAAAGATAGATTCACCATTAGTCTAAAGACAAGTGGGAAATATATAGACATTAACTGTAAGCAAGATCGTTGGATGGACGATGATATCGCGATAGGATTCAAATACTCCAATGATGCCAAAGCAGCAAAAAAACATCTGGAAGAACTTATAGAAGAGCTTCAAAAAAACAACGAAGCCAAATCTTCTATTAACCAGGCAATGGCACAAGCCAAACAGGCATCTGCCGCCAAAAACGACAATACCTCCACAAACTCAAATGACGATTTTTCCTTTCTGGTTGGCACATACGAAGGCTATGTTCTAGATGTAGGAAAAGGCAAGGATTTAAGTAAAAAGTACAAAATAATACTACAGGCAGATAAGACGCTTAAAGTGAGTGTTGACCTTGGCGGATTATGGGTAGAAAATATCAATTCTAAAGTAAAACCACGAGAAGCAAATGAAATAGCCTATGGCAAAATATACGATTTTGAAATACTCAATGATGATGACTTCATGTCTTTTGCCTTTATGTTTTACCATCCGGAGTATAAAGATGTTGTTAAGCTGGAAGGCGTTGGTCTCAACTTGATCACAAAGGAAGGAACGGGCATTCTACAATTTGATATGAACAGAGAAGGTGGCAATCCTAAAATCGAGACCCAAAGCAACCGTACAAACACAGAGCAGGGCGCAGTTAAATACAGCGGAACCATCAATGCCAATACTTTTGGTGATTTTGAAATTACCTGGTTTTCGGATAACGGAGAAGGCAATTTTGTTTATGAGCATGTCAAAAACGGATTTTCAATAAAAAAATCAGGCAGCAAATACAGCATCATCGAAAGCAGTAAAAATTCGGTGTTCGAATTGGAATACGAATACAGCAATGGTAAAAAACGCCTGACCAAAATCACCAAAGGGAATGTGTTTTTTAACCCCGCTACTATTGAATCGGAGAAAGCCGGTACTTCCGTTGCCAATGAAGAAGCCTTCCTAAAAGCGGTGGCAAAATCCCTTCCTGCTTTGCTAAAGGAAAGATACCGCCCTGTGGGAAACTATACGTTTACTTTTGAAGAGATTACTAAGGGTACCGGAATTTTATTGGTGAACGACGAGGGAGGAGCCTATGTCGGGGAATTTAAGGACAACGGCTTTGATGGAAAAGGCAGAGCAGTTTACCCGACTACAATTTCCGATGGATTTTTTAAAAACAGCAAGAAGCAAGGTCATTTTAAAATAGTCAGAGACGATGGAAGTACCGCAGAAGGCAAATTTGTTAATAACAAACGAGAAGGACTCTGGAAAATAAAAACCGAGGAGGGCAACACCTACGATATTACTTACGAGAATGGCGAAAAAATAAAAACAGTACCCACCAATCTTGTAAAAAAACCAGATAACTCCGGCAATAAAACAGCTACCTGGGGCAAAGAAAACACCCAACTAATAGCCTATGTCAAAAATGCCACCTCCCAGATAAAAGGATACCTACAAAGAAGAAATGAAATGGTCGGTATTAGTAATCGCTGCAACAAACAAAATGATAAAACCAAAGATTTTTTGAGTACAAAACTTTGCCTTAAGTCACTCAAATACAAAGCGGATGCCTTGATTAATGGCGTGTTGGCAGCTCAGAGCGAAATGAAGAAAGCCACACAAGAGGCAAAACAATCGGGCTGTAGTCAGACGCTCAGTGGCTTGAACAAAGCATCAAAGTCCTTAGAGGCTGCCAGATTAAATTTTGTAAATGCCTGGGAACAATTTAACGAAATCGAGTTTGTACAAAATACATCCGCTTTAAATTCACACCTGCGGGGTGGAGCCGATTATTTAGATAAAGGCATGAGCAGCATCGAGCAATATTTTAAACTCATTAGTGCAACTCCGGTTTGTTATGGCAGCAGTTCTTCAGGTACGTCAGGTAGTGCTGGCTCTTATTCAAGTGGTTCGGGCAATGTTGGGATTGGCTTTGACCTTAGTGGCAATTCTTATTCGGGATTTTTCCGTGCGGGGTATCCCAAAACGGGTTCACCCGCCCGAAAGGCAGGCATCCGGGAAGGAGATAGAATTTTTGAAATTGATGGCAAAACATTGGGTAAACATCTATCAAAATATGATGTCGAACAAATGCTTAAGGGAGCAGCGGGAACGCCCGTAAAAATAAAATTCGGTCAATGGGACAAACCGGAGCAGGCGAAAGAATATATCCTGTACCGGGGTGAAGGCGGCGATGCTCATAAAGTAGGTGCCCCTCCAAAAAGTAAGGTAAGTTCCAACTCAAATGCAAATGCCTCAGCGACAGCAGCGGTAAACTATCCGGCATTTACAGGAAGCTACGAAGGAGACAACCTGCTGTTACTTTTTGGACGAAAGCTGGAAGACCCGGCTGTTCAAACGTTTCTCAATAATGCTGGATATGATTTGAAAAAATCTACTATGCGTCAGCCTGTTGGCATCCAAAAATTTCATGCAGACGGCCATCAATTCAGTATCTCCTTTAAACTGGGCATTTTGTACAGAATGGATTTTTATTACTCAACAATTGGGGGACGCAGAGGGCATTTCGAAAAACCCCTGCCCTTAGAAATCCCGCTTTCAAAATCATCCGCTACCTGGAAAAAAACGGTCTATCCCTGGAAAGTAAATAAATCAGAGTTTAGTGAGGAATGGACTTTGAACCAATACCAACTGAATTTTACAGTAGCAGGAAATCCGAAAACGAAAACAATTGGAAAGGTAGAGATTGAAGCTAAAAACGTAAACGACTGGAATAGTTATTATCGACAATTTGGAAAATAATTTGCAGTTGGTTCTTAAAATTTAACATCAATGAAAAAACAAATTTTAATTCTTGTTAGTCTGCTACTATGCAATTTGGGCTTTTCCCAAAATGTAGTTGAAAACTATTCCCTCGATATTTTGGAAGAAAACTATGTGGGGCAAATCAATGCCAATGTGACGGACAAAAAAGCCCTTGTCTATTCTCCAAAAAAGAACGTACCTCCTCCAAAACCCAAAGGGGAAAAAATCAATCGACTTGGTTTTCAAGTCGGAGGAGCATTTATTTTTTCACGTCATAATTTGGATGAAGTCAATACCATTCTTCACCAATACAATCAAAACCATGCGCATGATTTGGAAAAGGAAATGGATGATTTATCGAATTTGTGGTTGGGTGGTTTTGAAGGCTCAGGTTATTACAACCAACTATTTTTTGGGTTGGATGTGTACTGGCGACAAAATGAAACCTATGCTCGTGGTCTTCACTCATCAGGCGAAATGCGGGATACCTATTTTCGTTTGGAGCATCGAACCTTCGGAGTCAATCTTGGCTATATGATGCACCACAAGAATTGGATGAAAATAGTTTTGGGTGCAACTTATCAGTTTGGGCAATATAAATTTCTATCATCCAGTCTCGGAATAAATGCCAATCGAAAAGAGTTTCAACTCGACCCACTTTTCGAGCCACACCTCAAACCCAACCACGCTGGCGGTTTTCTTAAAATCATCATAGGCAAATTTGATTCAGCAAAAGGAAGTTTCCGACTTTTTGTTGAGGGCGATTACTTGACAGGAGTTAACAAATCCAACCTCTTAAAAGTAAATGAAGCGCTTAATCCTTCGACTTTCATGAATGACGATAATGAAAATTTGAATTTGAATAATTCTTACTTCGCTGGCAAAGTGGGGATTCTAATGGGCATTGGGAAATGATTTTTTAAACGAAAACGTATTGTTTTTTAAAATTTTAAAATATGAAAAATTTGGTCTTGTCCCTCTGTTGTGTTTTTTTATTTCAAAACAGCAATGCACAAGATCTTCCCAAATCGTGGGGCGACTTCGTGATAAGCACCAAAGTTGATTTCAATGGTGTTGCTTTGCGATTTGATTGGTTGCGTGAAAATATGTCTGTCAAAATTAGTGATGACGGATACCACTTTACGATTGGCGGCGACGACTTGTCCATTCAATACAAAGCAGATATGAGTGATGCCACTTTCAAACTTCAAAAGATAATCGTAGGTGAAAAATATGTGGATAAAAAAATAGAAAAAGAGCAGAGAGAAAAAGGTGTCCCCATCAAAGGAAGAGATACTGAAGCCATAAAAAATCTGGTTCACGATTTTGTGGCTTTGGTAAGCACCACCTATAAAGTCAATAAAGAATATGGCGCAGGCTTTAAAGATGACAGCTATGCCAATGGTATTGGAATTGAACTTTATGGGAAGGGAAATGCCTATGCCGGAACATTTGAAAATGGAGAACGAAACGGACCAGGAAGTTATATTATTGGTGGGGAACAGATTCTAAATGGCCATTTTAAGAAGGGTGTACAACATGGAAATTTTAAAGTTCAGGACGTTAGTGGCATGAATGCAGAAGGGCGTTTTGAAAACGGAAAAACGGAAGGACGCTGGAAATATACTTATGCCAATGGAACCAAGGAGGAGAAATTTTTTAAAAACGGACAGGAGGTCGAACAAAAAGCAACAGCCGCTAAATCGCTCGCCAGCAGCTTGCCTTTGAAAGAAAATATGAACAGCCAGTTCGTGGAAGAGCTAAAAAATGGCAAAGCACAAAGCACTTCTTTGTCAAAAGCATTTTGGCTGAGTAAACACCCGGAGGGATATAGATTTAATTTTAAGAACAAGGGTTATGGATGGAAATCCTATACCAGCCAGTTGGTAGATGTTCAAAAGAGTGCAGGCAAAACGGTAGAAACGTATAAGTATAATTACAAAGAAGGTGGGGGAGCCAGTTCTCCAAGGCTTACGATTTTCGATAGCCGTCAATCCAAAAACAACAAGGCATACAATATTGTCCTCCACCTTGCTACAGAGGACTTTGAACAGAAATTTTACTTTTTACATGATGATGCCTCTGCTGAGGAAAAAGAAGCAATCAATAAAAAGGCAAAAGAAAACGCAGCCAAAATAATGGCAGAAATGTATAAAGCTACCGCCGCCGAAGCAAAAAAAATTATTGCGGCTGCCCCTACGCAATTCAAAGGACTTTGGAAGCCGGGTAAATATCATTATGGGAAAACGGTTTCGAAGTTGCCTTATTTTGAAGAAGCAGGAGTCGTAGATGATGCACCTAAACACGGAACCATCAACATTGTTTTTACAAAAGATACATGGGTAAGCTTTATAGGGGACGAAGTCCCCAAGTTGGTTGCGGCATTGGACGAGGCATTGTCGCCCCGGTTTGAAAAATGTTTGAACAAAGAATGCACAACAGCATCGCGCCCGAAAAATTTTCCATTGTTTAGCACACAAACGAGAGCCCCCAACGAGGTTTATATTTGGAAACAGAAAGGAGATGCAAATTTAAAAACGGGGAAATATGGTACCGTCCTCTTGTATTATAATTATGAAGACCAAAATGTGGAGTTGAGTTTTCATGCCTTGTATGAATAGGCATTCTACGACAACCACTATTTCGTCTTTTCAAAAACCACTAAAATATGTTAAACTCAAAATTCTTCTTGCTACTCCTGATTCCATTACTTTTTTCCAATTGTAGAAAAGATGAAAACGTTTTTGATACAAGTGAAAAATACCATCAGTCATTGATTTTTAAGGAACGGTATTATGGTCACGAAAATTTGCTGCTGGAATATGCTTCAACCAACAACTCAGGGATAAAGATTTATGATTTTACGAATCTTGAAAACCCCACGATTCACCAACACGACATAGAAGATGTTTACCTGGGTCAAATAAAGGATGACCGCCTCTACATTTTACTGCAACCCAATGGTTCTGTTGCCGGGCATCTGCAAATATATGATGTGAGCAATTTGGCTACAGCAACCTTGTTGGCAACCTTTGATGTAGGAGTGCATTTTTTTACAAAAATTGATTTTTTTGAAGGCACCCTGTACCTCGGGGGGAGTACCGGTTTATATTATTTACCCATAGACGAAAGCGACTTTATGGGGACTGATGTTATTGAAAAAGAGGTGAAGCCTTTGTTTAGATATGATGCGGTAATAGACCCTGGAATACATCAAATTGAATTTTCTGAAAACAAATTAATTTTCGTAAGGACAGTCGGCGTATGGATTGCCGATATTTCCAACCCCGTTACCCCTGATAGTTTAGCCATGATGCCCGTACAGGAACACACCAACATTTTAGGAGCGAATTTTAAAAACAACACGCTTTTTGTCTTGGAAGACAGAGACCTGTTTGCTTATGATTTTCCTTCTTTAGAAAAACTCGATGAAATGCAAGATAATGACGGCGGTAAAAGCCCCATCGTTTTTCTGAATAATAACACGCTCCTGATGAGTAGCGGGCTGGAAATGAAATTCATTGATATCAGCAAGCCTTCTAAACTGAAAATTCGCGACCGCTTCGGCCATCAATGGGTTTCAAAATACATCCAGATAATCAATGAAGAAAAGGTCTTGTTGCTACAGGACAAAGCCCTGACTGCTTATTTTATTGAATGATCTATACTTCAAGCCGCCAGGTTTTGTGCATTTCAATAGCGATTTATCCAGTAAGAACAACCCCTGCATCTTGGGTAAAACCTACAGGCTTGAAGTTTATCCCGCTTTGCCAAGTTTTGTGCGTACGCACAAAACTTGGCAAAGCGCGGTATAAAATAATGATATTATGAAATTATTTTCTATTCAAACCTTGTTAATGTGCTCTCTTCTCCTTGTTGCATTCAATATGAACGCACAGCAAAAACACAAAGAATACCACGACAATGGGCAAGTCAAAGCGGAAGGACAATACGATGCCAATGGCAATGGTACAGGTATCTGGAAATATTTTTGGGAAAATGGCAAGTTGTCCCATAGCGGCAAACTCCTTGGCGGAAAAAGAGATGGCGAGTGGAAATTTTATATGAAAAATGGCTTTGTGGGAGATATTGAATTTTACAAAAATAAAAATAAAGTAGAACCTCAAGTTGGATGTTATTTCGGCAATTGTGAAAACGGTTATGGAATGAAATATTCCGTTTGGGGAAAAACCAAACTTATTGGGAATTTTAAAAATGGAAAGCTCAATGGTAAAGGGTATCGAATCGGCGAACTCAATGGAGGTGTTCTCAGCTATGAAGGAGATTTTGTCAATGGAGAGAAAGATGGATATGGCAGAGATTATAGTGGTTATTTTTTATATGAAGGTTACTGGAAAGCAGATAAAAAACAGGGCAAAGGAAAATTAATTTCAAGGAATGCTTTCGATAAAAGCCAAACCGAATACGATGGCGATTGGATAGCAGATAAAAAAGAGGGCTATGGCACCGAAATCAAAAAAGATAAAAACGGAAAAGAATTGGAAAAATATGTAGGCAATTGGAATAAAGATAAAAGGCATGGAGAAGGGAAGTTATTTAAAAATGGAAAACTTATCTACGAAGGCAATTTTGACAATGGCAACATGAGTACAACAAGTGGCTGTATCGATGGCGATTGTCAAACGGGTTTCGGAGTATTTGTTTTTCCCAATAAAAATAAATACATCGGCGAATTCCAAAATGGAAAAAAACACGGCAAAGGAATCGAAAAAGATCCCGACGGAAATTACATCATTGGTCAATGGAAAAATGACAAAGAGGATGGATTCGTAAGCATTTATAATTCCAACAATGAAATCATGTTCTCCGGTGAAATGAAAGAAGGAAAACCATTGAAAGCACCTCAAAAGCATGATGTGCCAGACGGTTGCGTTTTCGGTGACTGTGCGAATGGTTTTGGGCATTTCAAATATCAGGATGGCGGAACATATATTGGCGAATTTAAAAATGAACAACCTCACGGACAAGGAACGATTAAGTGGGCGAATGGAGCTAAGTATGTTGGTGATATGAAGGAAAGCAATTTCAGCGGTTATGGAAGAGAATACGATACGAAAGGTAATATCGTACAAGAAGGAATGTGGATAAAAGGCACTTGTTATAAAAATTTAAAAATCACCTTGAGCAAAGGCAAATGTGTATCGGGTGATTGCGCCAATGGCTACGGCATACAAGTCGTTCCTAACTCGAATAGCGTTGATATGATACTTTATGAGAACGCTGACTATAAAGAAAAGTATGAAGGCTTGTGGAAGAACGGAAAGCGATGTGGTTTTGGATACATCAAGCGCGCTGACGGACAGGTGTATATCGGAGACCTTGATGAAGCGGAAGACTACCACGGCAGGGGCGTGATAACCGTTCGAGAGCAAGGCATCTACTATAATGGAGGTTTTAAAGATGGAGAGCGTCATGGTCAGGGGACGATGATATATCCCGATGGTACAAAATATGTCGGCGAATGGGATTATGGCGAAAGAGAAGGCATGGGCAAGGAATATGATGCCAATGGAAAATTGATTTATGAAGGAAAATTTGAACGCGACGAAAGAGCGGAGTAATTCGATGCTAAGGATCATTCAAATAGTACCAATTACAGGTCAATAGAAAAAACATACTCTAAAAGAAATTCAAGAAAAATATTCCTAACTACTGCTTTTTAAGCGATTAAATTTTTCTTTTATGCGCTATTCAAAATCGACTTTTTTCAAGCTCTTCCTTTTTGCTATACTCCTCCTGCTGGTCTCACCTCCAATGACCCTTGAGGCTGAAAATGCCGTCGCTGTCAATGATGCCAAGGTGCACGAGCACTCCGTAATAGTTGATGATATACAAAAGAAGAAGCAAAAGAAACTCTCCAAACGGAAAGAGCGAAAATTGCGAAAGTGGCTCAACAGTCTTAAGAAAGATAAAAAAAAGAGGAACCGAGTACTGCTTACATTGCTTGCCGGAGGCTTGACAGGCTTTCTGCTCAGACGAAGGCTAAAGCGCCTTCAAAAAGAACCTTTAAAAATGCAAGGTGATGGTGGCAATACGCTCGGATGTATTCTGGCTATAGTTTTATTGGCTTTATGTGTAGCCCTCGTAAAATGGCTGGGCGTAGATCCCTTGCTTGGCCTCGCGCTGTTCGTCGTATTGGGGCTGATCTATTTTGTGATAAAGATCAACAACTCTTGAAGTACTGGTAAATGATACAGCATTGGCCTGTGGCGGGTATTGCTTTTAGTTTACTCCACTATTTGCCCACTCCAACATCAATTCATCGGCCTCTTCCTTTTTCCCCACTTTATCAATCCACTTTTTGGTGAGTGCTTTGTCATTGGCACGCATGGCCAGTAAGCCGCAAAGTGAGAAGATGGCATCGTCCAGCCCTTTGAGCATACTACCATTTTGCAAAACGGTGACATCGCGCAGCCGAAGTGACTCGCTATCACTCCATTCCACAGCTTTTGGAAAATGGTATTGCAAGTTGAGGAAAATCGAATCTTGGCGCGATGAGTATTGCCCCCACACGATCAAATCTGCCTCACAGCTTTTCGCCAGCCGGGTCACCTCCTGCCGGTCAGCCAGCTCATGAGGCAGCGAGCCAATTTTTGCGCTGACCGATAAGTTGTTTTTGTTGGCGAGTTGATCAATCCGGTCTCGCAGAATGATAACCGGTTTGGAAGGGGCGCTTCCTACATTTTGAAAGGGCAACAATAATACTCTGTTGGATTTATTGGTGTCAAAAGCAGGGCAAGTGGAAATAGCAGTACGGTTAAATTTCCAAATAAGCAAGGCCGAAATCAGCAGGAGAGCTCCCAAAACAACGAGCCAAATACGTCGCTTAGGCAGTGAGGAAGAGGCTCCAGCCGGCAGCTCAAGCAACTCGAGAATGCGGTCGTTGAGCTGATTGTAAGCCAGGCGGGCATCTTTGGGATCGATAATACCTTTGAGTTCTTTTTCCTGCAAACCAGTAAGCTCTGCCTGGAGCAGGGTGATCGTTCGGCTATGCTGCTGAAATTGGGCAGAGGTGGCCAATTGGTCAAGAGCTGACCTGGTTTTGCCTTCTGTTAAAAGTTGGCGAATGTGGGCGATATGCCTGTTGCTTTCCACTAATTTTTGGGGGTTGCCGGAATAAGGTAGCCATTTTTTGCAAATTGGTGGATGCTACCAGCTCAGGTTTTTTCAATAAACTGACGCTTCATCCTGAAAATAGTATAATGGTGATGGCTTTCATGCAGCAAAAAGAAGGTCGTCCAGTCTTCAATGCTCATTGCTCCAAACTTCGGATGGTGGCCCCGTCGGCTGATTTGCGCAGCGCCAATAGAATTGATCTGCTTAGCAATCGCCAGCCTGCCGGATAGCAATTTTTCAATCCTGTCAGCAGGGGTGTACCTGCACCAACGAGCAAAACCCGGATCGGCATCAGCCACATAGCGCTCAAATTCTGGCTCCTCCTCCTGCAAGACCCGGCCAATTCTGTCGGCAAATACCTCCTGATAGCGCCCAAGATGTGCGATGTGTTCAGCTATCGACCATTTGCCGGGCAAGTGTCGTTTGCTCAAAAAAGCGGCAGAAAACCCCTTGATGAGCGGGAGAATCTGCGCCTGTTGGTGCTGGAGCCGATAGATGGTAGATGCGTTCATTAGGCCTTATTCTGAAATAGTTTTATGAGATGGAAACAAAGACAAATTTTCAGCCATACAAAATTATTTAGAATAAAGTCTATTAAGCTCAGCTCATTTGTTTGCCCAGCTTAATCAATAATGCCTTTGTGGCACGAATACCATCCGCCTCGCCGAGTTGGTTTCCTTCATACTCCACACCTATATAGCCTTTGTAACCTGCCTTTTTGACCAGTTGCAGCATTTTGGCATAATCAATTTTCGACTCATTGCCCTGGCTGTCAAACTGATACGACTTGGCGCTGATGGCCTTGGCGAAAGGCATCATTTCTTCCACCCCTTTGTAGCGGTCGTAGCCTTTGGTGCATTGATCGTCCTTTCGTTGAATGCAGAAGTTGCCGAAATCGGGCAGGGTGCCACAATTGGGTTGATTGACAAGCCTGATAATGTTGCTGAGCCACTGGCCATCGGAAGAGTAGCCGCCATGATTTTCCACGATCACATTGATATCCGAGCGGGAAGCATGCACTGCCAGGCGGGCCAGGCTGTCTGTAGCGGCTTCAGCAACTCTTTGAGCCGGGCCGTCGCCATGGAGATTCACGCGGATAGCGTGGCAGCCCAGCCTTTTGGCAGCGGCCACCCACTTGAAGTGATTTTCGATGGCCTGGGCTCTGGCTTTTACATCCAGGTTGCCCATAGCGCCTTCGCCATCCACCATGATGAGCAATTGCTTGACGCCATTATCGGCGGCCCGCTTGTTCATCTCATCCAGATAGTGGAGGTCAGTCGCCTTGTTTTTAAAAAAACTGTTGACGTATTCGATAGCTCCGATACCGAACTCACGGCGGGCTACTGCGGCAAAGTCTAAATGATCCATTTTGCCCGCCTGAAGGCGTCGGTGCAGAGACCACTGGGCGAGTGAGATTTTGAAAAACAGGCCTTCGTCATCGAGTGGCGGGAGCTTGGCAGCAGGAATGGGCTGATCGGCCGTTGAAGCTTCTGTGGAGGCTGTATTGTTGGACTCTTGCGTGCAAGCGTTGATACCTAAAAAGCCCAAGCCTAAAGCCAGGCGACCAGATTGATAGAGGAAGTTTCGGCGAGTGTTTTTCATGGATAAGAGCTAATATGGCTAATAAAATGGAGCATCAAAATTACAATTAAAACACCTAAAACAGTAAGGGCTTCAGGTATTGCTGCACATCCCGATGCGCATGCAGCACTATTTTCGACATTCTCGGCATACCAAAGAAGCCGTGGATCATGCCTTTGTATTCTTTATAAACTACCTCATTGCCCGCTGCCCTGAGTCGCTGGGCATACGCGCGGCCATCATCCAGCAGGGGGTCATATTGGGCAGTAAGCACAATGGCGGGCGGCAAATTGCGAAGGTCTTCAGCCAGAAGCAATGAAAAATAAGGCTCCTGAACGTCTGCTTCACTGCGTTTATATTGATTCAAAAACCACTGGATAATGGGCTTGGTAAGCAAATAGCCTTCGCCGTTGTAATCCATAGAAGGCTGCCGGAGGGTACCATCGGTACAAGGGTAAACCAATACTTGCTGATAAATAGGCGGGCCTGCCAGATCGCGTACCAGCATGCAAACCGCCGAAGCCAGATTGGCACCGGCACTGTCGCCCATTACCAAGAGGCGGTCGGGCCTGCAACCGATCAATTTTGCGTTTTCATAGACCCAGCAAGTGGCATCGTAGCAGTCGTATAGCCCTGTGGGGTATTTGTGCTCAGGGGCTAGGCGGTAATTGACGGAAACAACCAAAACTCCATTATCGCGGGCTATGCGGCGGCAAAGCCGGTCATGGGTATCGATGCTGCGCAATACGAAGCCGCCACCATGAAAGAACACAATGCAGGGCAGTTGCTTTTGTTTAGTAGGTCGGTAAATGCGGATTTTGGTTTTGCCATTGCGGGTATCGATGAGCTCATCGCAGACATCGTACAGTCGGATGGGTTTGTAATCGACAAAGGCTTCAGAGCGATCGGAGGCGGCGCGGGCACGGCTGCGAGCCTGATCAATAGACATCTCATAGATGGGAGTTTGAAAGGTATGATTGACCCACCAGAGCAAGGCGCGGAACTTCAAGGGAATTTTCATCAGGCAAATTTAAGGAATGCCAACGGCAGGGAATAATTTAGAAGCTGTTTTGAAATTTAGAGCGAAGCCTTTTTTTGAGGCATAGCCAACGCTATGGCGATGAAAAATAATGAAGTACAGAATTAAATTTTGCACTAACGCGCCGAAGGGTAAAATCCAAACACGCTCAAAGAAATCCCGCGGGCTTTAGCTATTTTTGAGCATTACTTAGCTAGACTTTAGCATTTTGAAAAAGTCCAGCTACCTTGAGTAGCCTATAAAATGGAGGGCATCCTACATTTTGCTACACTACCTATATTTGCGTATTAAATTGTTATGAAGGTAAGTATCATCATCCCTACACTAAATGAGGCGGCTAATATAGGCCGATTGCTGCACCGATTGCTGGAAGGCGGGAGTGAAGGGATAGAAGAGATATTGGTGGTGGATGGCGGCAGTGAAGACGGTACCCTGGCTATCGCTGGAAGGGCCGGCGCAGTTTGTTTGAGCAGCACACGCAGAGCCAGAGCGGCACAGCTGAATTTGGGGGCCAGGCAGGCCAAAGGAGAGGTGCTTTATTTTGTGCATGCCGATACTTTGCCTCCCAAAACGTATCTGTCAGATATCCGTCAGGCTTTGACCGAAGACTATCCTATGGGTTGCTTTCGGTACCAGTTTGACTCACCCAGAAAGGTGTTGAAAATCAATGCCTTTTTCACCCGCTTCGATTTTCGCTGGTGTAGAGGTGGTGACCAGAGTTTGTTCATAAAACGTCCCGTTTTTGAAGAGCTGAATGGCTTTCGGGATAACTATATTATCATGGAAGATTTTGAATTTATTGAACGGGCCAGGAAAACACATCGCTTCAAAATTATTCCCCGCGATATGGTGGTTTCGGCCCGAAAGTATGCTACCAATAGCTATTTGCGGGTACAAATTGCCAACCTGATCGTGTTTAATATGTACCGATTTGGCGCCAGTCAGACCAGCATCGCCAATGCCTACAAACGTTTGCTACGCTACCGATGAAGCCTTTGGATACCCTGAGGGATGCCATTATTTCCGATTGCGGCAACTACCGCTATCTGTTGAGCCGAAGCTGGGATCCCGCCCTGCCTGCGCTGCTGATCATCGGCCTCAATCCGTCCACTGCGGATGCCTTACAAAATGATCCTACCATTCGGCGCTGTATAGGTTTTGCAAAGAGCTTGGGCTTTGGCAGCCTCTATGTGGCCAACCTGTTCGCCTTTCGGCATCCCGACCCGAACACACTCTTTGCTCAGGCTGATCCGGTGGGGCCTGAGAATGATCGGTATATTCGAAAATATATTCAGAAGGCCAGCAAAGTAGTAGTTGCCTGGGGCAACTGCGGAAACCGATTGGGCAGGGATAAGACGGTACTGAAACTAATTGATGAGGCTTGGTGTTTGAAAATCAATAAAAGCGGGCAACCGGCACATCCGCTGTATTTGAAAAAAAATCTAAAACTCAAACCGTATCCGAACAATGGAAATTCTGGTCAATACTGACATAGTGCTGTCTGCCTATCGGGCAGAGGATGCCAAAGCATTGGTAAAGTACCTGAACGAACCGGATATTTACAAAAATACCCTGCGCATTCCTTATCCCTACACCGAAGCCGATGCCGATCGCTTCCTTTCGGATGTGCTGAAAGGCTATGCCGATCAGAAGGAAAAACACAATTGGGCCATTCGCAAAGACGATGGCGAGCTCATTGGCGGCATTGGCCTGAAAAACCAAGACGAAGCAAGGGATAAAGATGAAATAGGCTATTGGCTGGCCAAACCATTTTGGGGGCAGGGAATAATGACCCGCGTGGTGACTACTTTTTCCGACTATTGTATTGGTCAGAGGAGCGTGAAACAGTTGGAAGCAACTGTTTTTACATTCAATGCGGGGTCCGTCAAAGTACTTCAAAAGGCCGGATTCGTTTACAAAGGTTTGCTGAAAAATCATTGCTGCAAAGAAGGGACTTTTATCGATTGTTGGCTTTACGTAAAAGAGGCCGGTGATTAATTTGATTCCCTGGAATGTTCGTACATTGAGCTGGTGCTGGTGTTGGTGCTATTTTCAGAAAGCAATCTCTTAAATGTGCAGGAAATGACCAATTCGCTGACATTGCAGCACAAAAGCTGAAAAATATTCATCCAAACCGGGTTTTTCATCGTTGTAATAGCAAAACCCTCTGATGCTACGCTACTTGGTGATCGCTTTGCTGATTTTTGCCGGGTATGGCTGTGAACAGCCTGCCGAGCCACCTCCTGAGTGGTTTGCCCCTTTTTTGCAAAGCACCAATGGCTGGGCGGACAGCATGTTGGTAGAGTTACCCTTCAACGAGCAGATCGCACAGCTCTTTATTCTCCGTCTTACCGCAAAAGATTCCGTAGTAGCTATGCAACAACTCCCTGACCACCTGCCGGGTGCATTGGTCTGGAATCAATTGCCGCTGGATACCTTTTTGCAACTCACCGAAGCGCTTCAGCAAAAGCTGCCCGTACCGATGTTGCTGGGCAGTGAGGCAGCGGTAAACCTGAACCAGCAATTTGCCGACCTCCAGCCCTTTCCCGGTGCCCCAAGTATTCAGGCAGTACAGGATAAAGCGCAGCATCAGCAACTCGAAGAGGTGTATTTCAAGCAACTGGACGAACTGGGCTTGCACTTTGGGCTGCCGTTGGCAGAAAACGGTTTTTCCCTGGCTCCGTCAGCGGTGGCAGGGGTAGCTACTCAGCGGATTTTGCGGAATCATCAGGCCGGGAGCCTGGCACTGGGTGGCGATTTCGGCGCCGTCACCTTTGATCCGGCAGATACTACCGAGGGCTGGAAGGAGCGGCTGGCGCCTTACAAATTGTTGGTTCAGCAAGGTCTGTCAGGCTTGGTAATAGCCGACTCGGTGTTCCACAATCCTTTGCTGGATAGCTTGCCACCGGAGTCATTACAGCACTATTTGAAGAAGCGTCTTTTGTTTGACGGGCTGATCATTGGTCGCCTCAGCGAGCAGCAGCTTTTGAAGCGGATGCTACGCTGCGGGGTGGATCTGTTTATCGTCGAAGAATCCTTTACGGCTTATACCGACAGTCTCCAAGCTATGCTGGCTACAGAGCGCATTGCCTGGAAGGATATTCAGCAACGAGTGCATAAGGTATTGAAAGCTAAAGAATATTTGGGTTTGCATTGCAGACAAAGTGCCTCGCCTTTAGCCGCTAACCAGTTGTTTCACAACCCGCGTTATAAGTTGTGGATACGGCAACTGTATGAAGAGGGAATCACTTTGGTGAACAATCCGGGCAATAGGATTCCTATCCGAAAATTGCACACGCGCAAATTCAAGTTGCTGGAAGTAGGGGAGGAGCGGCAGTTTGATCTCGAAGCCGGCTTGTCGCACTACATTGACTACAAGCGGTATTTCCAAAAAGCGGATGAATCGGGCGCTCTTCAGGCTTTACCCATTCGGCGCTACAAATGGTCCACCTCCATCATCTCGCTCAATCAGGTGGAGCTGAAAAAAAGAAGGGACAGTGCCTTCATAGCTTCCGTTAACAAGCTGGCACAAAAGGCGGAAGTGATCTTGCTCAATTTTGGCCCGGCTCAAAATCTGAGCTTTTTTAATGATAAAGCAGCTCTGGTGCAAGTGTTTGATTATCAGTCGTTTACAGCGTCATTGGCCGGGCAGCTGGTATTTGGCGGTATCGCGGCAAAGGGTCGGCTGAGGGCGGGCTTGGTGGATAGCTTTCCTGCCGGTGCGGGAGACACTACAGAAGTGATCCGCCTCAAATATACGGTACCGGAGGAAGTAGGCATTGCACCTTACCGGCTGGTGAGCATCGATGCGATCATTGGTGGAGCAATTGCTCAGGGAGCCTGCCCCGGGGCACAGGTGATGATCGTCAAAGACGGGAAGGTGATTTATGACAAAGCTTTTGGGCATCATGCTTATGACAAGCGGCAGGCGATTGGCCGCGATGATTTGTACGATGTGGCATCTATCACCAAGGTAGCAGCCACCACCCTGGTGGCGATGGGCATGTACGAGCAGCGCAAATTCAGAATGAATGATAAGTTGAAAAGCAAGCTCCCGCTGGAAAAGAAATCACCGATTCGGAACCTCACCTTTAAATCGCTCTTTATCCACCAATCGGGCCTTACTCCCAATATGCCTGTGGCGCCCTACATTTTGTACCAGGATAGTTCTGGCAATGTGTGCAATAAATATTTCTGTATTCGCCCCGATGAGGAATACCAGGTACCGGTGGCGGATTCGATGTATCTCAAAAGCATCTGGCATGACAGCATACGGTATGAGATGGCCAGCCTTAAGCCGCGCAGTGGCCGCTACCGTTATAGCGATGTTAATTTCAATCTCATCCAGTTCTATATCGAGCATGAAATGGAAGCACCCCTGGACAAGCTGGCACACGAAAAATATTACAGGCCGCTGCACTTGCGGCACACTATGTACAATCCGCTAAGCAAATTTGAGCGTACCCAAATAGTCCCTACGGCAGAGGATGGGCGCTGGCGAAAGCAAATAGTACACGGCTATGTACACGATGAATCCGCCGCTTTGCTGGGCGGAGTGGGCGGCAATGCAGGCTTGTTTTCCAATGCGGGCGATCTGGCCGTTCTCTTTCAGATGTTGCTCAATGAGGGGGTTTATGGCGGCCGCCGCTACTTTAAACCAGCTACCGTCAACTATTTTACAAGCGCTCGCCACGGCAATTACCGGGGGCTGGGCTTTGATAAGCAAAGCAGGCGCGGCAATAAAAACTGTTCTCCCAAAGCGCCCCTCAGCACCTTTGGGCATACGGGCTTTACAGGCGGCTGTGTATGGGCCGATCCGACCAATGAGCTGATCGTGGTCTTGCTGACCAATCGTGTGCATCCCAATCCATTCAACAACAAACTTGCCCGGCATCGGGTGCGAAGCCGCATCCACACCATCGTGTATGACGCTCTCCACACCTACGATCCGAATACTCTTTTTCCGGAAAAAACGCTTGCACCTTCGGATGAGTTACACGCCGAGATGCAGTAAAGCCTTTGGCAGTCTGTTCCATATTTTTATGGGGTCTTAACGCTGAAAATATGTGTCGACGGACATCCGGCTTTTTCCCAATCCGGGGGGAGAGGTGTTGCATTTGCAGCGGGCAGAGCTATCTGCGCTGCTCCGCGTGGAGCTGGTGGATTTGAACGGGCGTGTGTTGGCTAAGGGGGTGGAGGAGTTTTCGCTTTCTGTAGATCATCTGTCAGCGGGGCTGTATTTTTGTCGGCAGAGAAAAGACTTTGTACGTATTGCCTGCCGGCAGCCTTCTTTGTCTTCCTGCCCGTCCGCAGGCGGGGATACAAAGAAGCAAAAATCAAGGCTGTGAATCTTTAGCTAAAAGTTTTTCAAGGTCTGAACAATGGAGGATCAATTCGTATTTACGGCACTTACCGGTGGCTGAAGGTCGTTTATGAAATTGGGATAATCGGTGATGATGCCATCTACGCCCAGCTCAATAAGGCGCTGCATAATGTGAGGGTCATTGACCGTCCAGGGAATAAGTTGCAGGCCTTTTGACTTGATAAATGCCACTTCTTTTTCATTGAGCAGGCCATAGTGCGGGCTATAGAAGTGGGGGAGGAAGTCCAATTTGGCCAGGTTGGCAGCAGCGCCTTCCAGGTTTTCTACCAGCAGCGCCAGCCGGATGCTGCTATCTTGCTGATGTACGGCTTTGAGGATGTTGAGGTCAAAGGCTTGCAAATTGACACGCTCTTTGATATTGAGCAGTTCGATCTCTTCCAGCATTAGCCGGACAAAACGCTCGGGTTCGGGAATGCGGGTGTTGTACCAGGCTGCATAGCTTTTGAGTTCGATATTGTATTTGGGAGGTTGTCGCTTGTGCTTTTGGCAGTGCAATTCCACATTGCTTACCATATCCATAAAGGAAGGCTTGTGTACCTTGAGGGGCTGCTGGTCGGGGAATCGGGGATTGCCGCGCAGGCCACAATCGTAGGCTTTGATCTGCTCATAAGTCATTTCATAAATCAACAACTGCTCTTGCTCTTGTTCGGTGACGGGCCGGCCATCGGGATGGCTGCACAGTTCGGCTGAAAACCAGGGCTCGTGAGAGACGATGATCTGGCTGTCGGCAGAAACGACCACATCCAATTCAAGGGTACTGACAGGGTATTGGAGGGCTTTGATGAATGCCGGGATGGTGTTTTCGGGCAGCAGACCACGAGCGCCGCGATGGCCCTGCCAGTTGATGTTTCTGCTGGAAGGAATACTTTGTTGGTTCATGTTGGGTGCGTTGTTGCAAGAGGTAAAGAACAATAAAAGGGAAAAGGAGATAAAAATAACTGGCTGCATCGCATTTGGATTGTACAAAAATAAATGAAAGCCAAAAGTAGTATAAAAACATTAACTTTGGGGCTTTGAAAAAACCACCATTTCAGACAAATTTTTCTAACATGTCAGCCAACCAAAAACTCCCTGCCCTATTTCCACACCTCATTGCACTGGCGATCTTTCTGGTTTTATGTGTGGCCTTCTTTTACCCCCAGCTGCAAGGCAAGGTTATCCAACAGAGCGATATTATCGGTTATCGGGGCGCTTCGGAGGAGGTGCGTAACTTTCGGGAAACAACTGGAGAAGTATCGCTTTGGACCAATTCGATGTTTGGGGGTATGCCTACTTATCAGATCAGCGCTCCCCAAAAGTTCAATATTGTTGGCAAAATTGCGTCACTCAGCAAACTGTTTTTCAAAACGCCGATCGGCACCTTCCTCAGCGCCATGATCGGTTTTTACATCCTCATGTTGCTATTGGGCACATCACACTGGCTGGCCATCATCGGGGCTATTGCCTTTGGCTTTACCACCAACAACTTCATCCTCTACGAAGCCGGGCACGTCACCAAATTGCAGGCGATCAGCTTTTTTCCGTTGATGACGGCGGGCCTGCTACTCGTTTTTCGCAATAAGCTGTGGCTCGGCGGGCTCGTCTTTGCGCTCGGTCTTGCCCTCGATATCAATGCCAATCACGTACAAATGACCTATCTGTTGATGATTTGCTTTGGGCTGTTGGTATTGTTTAAGCTGGTACAAGCAATTCGTGAGCAGAAGCTGCCCGATTGGGGCAAGGCAGTGGGCATACTGGCTATCGGGGCAATACTTGCAGCAGCTACTTCTACTTCTCGCTTATGGACAACTTATGAATATTCGAAAGATACTATGCGTGGTGAGCCGATTCTAAAAAGTGATGGCTCTACGCCCAAAAGTAGTAGTGAAACAAAGGGGCTCGAATGGGGCTATGCCATGCAATGGAGCAATGGCGGCCTTGATCTCTTTGCCAGCCTGATACCCGGTGTAGTTGGAGGCGGATCGCAGGAGCCGCTTAGCCTGGAAAGCGCAACAGCCAAAGACCTTCGGAAAAAAGGTGCTCGCCTGCCTGACAATTTCAAAGCGGCACTCTACTGGGGTGCGCTGCCCTTTACTAGTGGCCCGGCTTATTACGGAGCCATTATTTGCTTTTTGTTTTTGCTGGGCATGGTTTTGCTCAAAGGGCAGCTCAAGTGGTGGATGCTGGCTTCGGTAGGTTTGCTGACGCTGCTTTCGATGGGTAAGAATTTTGAGTTGCTCAACCGCTTATTTTTCGATTACTTTCCGTTGTACAACAAATTCAGAACCCCCAATAGCATTCTGAGTGTTGTATCATTTTTGGTACCCTTGTTTGGTATATATACGCTCTCTGAAGTAGTTCAGCGGAAGTATAGCAAGGAAGAAGTAATGAAAGCTTTGAAAGTATCAGGCGGTATATTGGGAGGAGTATGTCTGTTTTTTGCGCTGGCTGGCCCCTCTTTCTTCAGCTTTTCCAGCCCTGGCGACGGGCGGATGGAGGAGGCGGGCTACTGCATGGATTGCCTGCGAAGCGACCGCCAGAGCCTGATGCGGATGGATGCTTTGCGAAGCTTTGCACTCATCGCCATTGTAGCAGGTCTGCTGTGGGCCTGGCTGCAGACCAAAATAAAAGGCACTTACCTGCTCCTCGGCATTGGGTTGCTGACTTTGCTGGATTTGTGGAGTGTAGGGCGCCGCTATCTGGATACCGGTGATTTTGTGAACAAATCCCGCTTTGAAAATAATTTCAAACCCCGCCCGGTAGATGAGCAGATTTTGCAAGATCCCGATCCTCATTACCGGGTGTTCGATCTGAGCATTCCGCCATTCGAATCGGCCAACTCCTCTTACTTCCACAAAACCATTGGCGGATACCACCCTGCCAAACTCCAGCGCTATCAGGATTTGATAGACCGGCACATCAGCAAAAACAGCCAGCAAGTATTGAATATGCTGAATACCCGATACATCATCAGCCAGGAACAACAAGCGCAGCGCAACCCTAATGCTTTGGGCAATGCCTGGTTTGTAGGGGGCATCCGCTCTGTTCCCGATGCCAATGCAGAGATTGACGCCTTGAGCAATTTTGACCCTTCTCAAGAGGCGGTGATTCACCAGGAATTTACCAATTATGTGAGCGGCCTCAGCCCACAGCCCAATGGCAGCATCAGCCTTACCGAATACAAGCCCAATTATTTGAAATACAACAGCAATTCGACAAGTGAGCAGCTGGCCGTATTTTCGGAGATATGGTATGGCCCGGACAAAGGCTGGCAAGCTTATATTGATGGTAATGCGGTGGAGCATATCCGCGCCAATTATGCCTTGCGTGCGCTGCGCATTCCGGCAGGCCAACACACTATCGAATTCAAATTTTACCCAAAGGCTTATTATGCCGGCGCAACCATCTCATTGATCGCTTCACTGCTATTGCTGCTGGGTTTTGTAGCCTTTTTCTATCTCAAGGGGAATGAATTGAACTGGCAAACAGCTCCGGCCAGTATCGATCCGCCTGTACAACCCAAGGCCAAGCTGGCGCCTACCGGGTCGAAATCAAAGCGGAAGGTGAAGCCGAAACCGAAGCGAAAGAAGAAGTGATTTTTTCCACTTTCGTGAATTTTTCTTCGGATGGTTCGCTGTGCTCTTTGTGAGCGGACCGGACTGAAGGCTTCTTGAAGTCTGATCTCAGAGTATGCAAATCTGAAAAAGAACAGCCTTGCATTTGATGCGCCGTTCAATTGTTTTTAATCTCTGAACCTACTCAAATTCCTGGTCCGGAAAATGGCTTCTACAAAGGTGGTAAGTTTCTACAATCCCAAAAACCCCATCAACACATACCAACGAAACTGCAACAGATGCCAGGCCACGGCCGGCCTTCCGATGAGCAGGTAGCCAATTGCCAGTACCAGCGCAGCGCCGAATTTGAACAAAATGATGGCCAGCGGAATGAGTAAATGGAACCAGCCTCTTTGCCGGTAGGTGATGTACTGGCTCCGTCCCAGACCTTTCGAGAGCTTGACGAGGTAAGGAAACTCCAGGCGAAAGTCATCCACCTGATGATGCACCACCAGTGCAGGGTCATAGTAAAAAAGGCCTTCCAACCGCCGGATGGCGCCAAACAACTCCTTCTCTTCATTGGCCGCGCCATCCTTACCTTTACGGCCTAGTTCGGGATCAAAATAGAGCTCGTGTTTTTCCAAAAAAGCCTTGCTCATAGTCATATTGGAGCCCCGCGGGTAGTCAAGATTTGTATATCGAAATGGCTGATCGCCCCGCACATAATGTCCGGTAAACATACTAATGCTGTACTTATTGGCCCAGCGCGGTGCCTGGCTTTCGTATTTGGCCAGTATCGGACCGCCTACTGCTACAGCATCCGGCCGCGCCTCAAAGAAGCGAAGCAAGCCGCTCACAAAATCCGGCTCGGCAATGGCATCGTCATCAATGAAGGAGACGTACTGCCCTTTGGCCTCGCGGATGCCCCGGTTGCGGGCATGTGAGAGGCCCTGCGCCATTTCGGTAACATAGGTGATAGAAAGGGCCGGATGCTCCCGGATAAATTGCTTTACAATCTCATCAGTACTATCGGTGCTGTTGTTATTGACAATTATCAGTTCGAAATATTCTTTGGCTGCATCCTGCGCTGCGATGCTATTGAGCGAATCGGCGAGGAATTTTTCGCGGTTGTAGGTACAAATGATGAGGGAGATGAGCGGCATGGGGCTTAGGTGTGTTGAAAAAGCTGGCGCAGTATAAAATGCCAAATTCTATCCGAGCTTTTGTTATCAAAATGGGTATAGAAGTATTGAATGGCCCTTTTTCGCCTTCCCTGATAAGGATCATTGCCTTTTTCAAAAGCCTGGATCATTTGGCAAAAGTCTGAAAGCTGATCGAGCATTGGGCCGGGAATGAATTGGGATTGTCTGAAATTGAGGTGATATCCATTGAGTTGGTGATACATTTTTTCATCAAATTGGAAGAAAGCAATCGGCCGGTTTAAAATGAGATAGTCAACAAAAATGGAGCTAAAGTCAGTGATGAGCATATCGGCTGCAGCCATGATCTTGTGGGTATCCGATGCCCGTTTTGCATCAAGAAGCACAATGTTTGACAGTTTTTCGATCCATTTTTCATCAAAAATGCCCTTAAAATAATGTGGTCGATATAAAATAGTCCAGTCCTGGTGAACGAGAAAATCATTGAGGGTTGTGAGTTCTTTTTTTCCAAAAGGCAATTGTGATGATAGGTCATACGGCCGATAGGTGGGGGCCCACAGCAGGAAGTATCGGGAAGTAAGATTGAATTTAGATATTATATGCTCTCTGGCGCTAGCTACAAAATTTTCTTCAAACAAAATATCATTTCGGGGCAGGCCGAGCGAAAGGAAATTAGGCAAAGGTAAGTCCTCCAGCTTGTCATGGCGGAGATAAAATTGGGAGTCATTTTCACCAATTGTAATAATGTGATCCACTAATTTCCTCTTTTCTCGAAAATAAGCCAGAGCCTTAGGGTTTTCGATTGCTTTTTTATGGGGGTTGTGCTTATAGATAGCACCATGAGTGACGAATATTTTGACCTTAGCCTGCTTGAATACCAAAGGCGAATAGTAATCACTGATGATTAAATCGTATGGCCGGAACTGGCGAAAGAACTGAACGATTTTGTCTATAAACCGAGGCAGAGAATAGCGCCCGGGAAAGACCTTGTCGTAATAAATGATTTCGACTTTATCGCGAAAGTCATCGGCCATATATTTCAAATAATGCGCATAAAACCGCCTCATATTGGGTTTGCCATGTAAGCTACGTATGAAGATGGTTTTTTTTCGATTCATCCTGTAAGGCTATTGTAAAGCCGGAATTCTTTTGTGCAAAAAGTCCATGAATTTGGCGCTAAGGATAGGGAGCGACCAGGGAGGAGGATCGCCTATTTTCTCAATACGGTCGTAATTCCATTTATTTTTCAACAATTGCCGATAGTGTTGCGTTTCTTGCCCAAATCGAAATTTGTTGTAATGCTTGTTTCGAAGCGGTTTGTGATAAACATGGATGTCCGGACAATAGCCGGTTTTCAGGCCGGCTTGTTTGGCTCGCAGAAAAAAATCGGTATGTTCCAGCAGTTTTAGTTTTTCGTCCCAACCATTTATGGCTCGCACAGCATCGGTACGGGCTATAAAAAAATTGAGCACCAGATCATATAAAAATAAGTTGGAGGCCGGTTGAGCGAGTGGCTGATTGATATATTTGAGCACCCGCTTTTCAATAGCCAATTGATACTCATAATGACGCGCAATGCCATGCTGTATCCACTTGCCGCCTAAGATGTCGAGCTCAAATTGTTTGAGCAATTTCAACATTTTGATCAAATCGGTTTGGCTATTGAACTCGTAATCGTCATCAAGCAAAACAAAATAAGGCGTATCAATTTTTTTTAAAATGAAATTTCTCCCGTAGGAGAGCCCGGTATTGAAGGGGAGGTGAAAGTAATGGATATTGGTACCTGTGACATCAAGGGCTTGTTTACCATCGTCGGCAATGTAGATTTTCATTGCCGGGTAAAAATGACGAATACTTTTGACCAGCCGATTTACACAATAGGCTCGTTCAAAGGTTTTGATCATCAAACTTATATCAGATAAATTACTTTTGGACATCGGTTTAGCTGAGAATTAGCGCTATTGCGTTTTGTTGGGCTTTGGGCTGATTATTTTGTCGGCAATTAAGCTACGGATAGTATTGAGGTCAGGGTGAAAGTCCATCTCGCGCCAGTCATCCTGATCAATTTCTTTATACTCAATCGGAATTCCATCTGTAATCAGCGAGTTAAAAATCTCAAGCCAATATCGATTGATATAGTCTTTATCGCGAACCAGCTCCAAAATTTTATTAGCGAATAAGCGGCGATTCTTCTCCCCGTTCACAACTGCCAGTCCAACACTTTCAGCTTTTGTATCTGATAGCTCGATCTCTTTATGAATCCGGCTGATCTGTCCGTTTGCATGGAAAGATACCTTCATGTCATCTTCGTCATAAGATGCTTTATAATCAATCGTCACAAATATTCCCTGCCCATCGTTTCGGATTTTTTCAAAAACCACATCATCATAAATGTTGTCGCCATTGGTGATCAGAAAATCTTTTTCCAGCATCTTATTACACACAGTCCAGAGTGAGCAGAGATTGTTGGAAACATCGTAAAAGGGGTTGAATACAGTAGCTACAGGTAGCTTTTCTTGGTAAAACTTGATTTTTGCATCGATCTGATCTGCCAGATAGCCGGTGATCAAACACACTTCCTCAATGTAATCAGTGGTGACGGCATTCATCAATTGTCGCTCCAGTAGGGTACTCCCATCCCCCAGGTCAATTAAGGACTTGGGCGTGTTTTTGGTTAGTGGCCACAATCTGGTACCTTTGCCGGCGCATAATACAAATAGTCTCATGGCAGATTGATTATTGGATTGTAAATATACTACGAATTAAAACGAAATTTGTTGATCCCTAATCAGTCCCGCCAAAGGCAGATTGAAGGAATTGAATCAACTCGCGCTGTACTTGCAGCGTTATTTTATTGGCTTGCTTGAAATCAGGAAGCCCAGGCCAGCCATAATCCAGAAAAGTTTGTCCGCCAAAAGAGCGGCTTTCAGCATAGCGGGGCAGAATGTGGAAATGGACTTCTGGATCAACCATCATGAGCATCAGATAGTTGATTTTGTCGAATTGAAAAGCAGCCTTTAACCGCTGCTCAATATCAGCTACAATCGTCCTCTGCTCCGCTTGTGCAACTACTGAAATTAGTGAATATTGGTGGACCTCCTCCTTGTAAATTAAAATCATACTACCCAGCGTTATTTGAGCCGGACGTGCCAGAAGGTACCAATGTTGGTAGGATTTGATTAAAGATTGCGGGTAACCAAACTTGTGCAGCGTGTCTTGCAACATATACTAAACATCATTTAAAATACTCGCGTAACCAGAGCTCAAGATTAACCAGCATCCAGATTTTCAAACCAAAGCGATGGTCTTTGAATGCCTGTTCGTCATTGAGGGCTTTTTCTATAAACTCAGTGTTGTAGAGACCTCGTTCGCGGGCAGTTTGATCCAATAATAGGGAACGGGCCATTGCATTGAATTCATTACCAAACCAAGTGTGTACAGGCACTGGGAATCCTATCTTTTTTCGCCAAACCACCTCCTTCGGTAAGTCTTTTTCAAAAGTTTTCTTCAAGATGTATTTGGGATCGTCATACACTTCGCTTATCTGATCAGCATTGTGCATTTGCCCAACAGCTGCATGCAAGGCCGACTTCCATCGCAGTTTATATTTTACCGGAATTTGAAAAGCAAATTCTACCAGCCGATGATCTACAAAGGGCACCCGCGCTTCAACTGATGTAGCCATAGTCGTAACATCTACTCGTTGCAGCAAACCAACGATATGGATTTTCTCAAAAATCCACATAAATTGTTGGTAAAGGGACAAATCTTTCAATCGATCAAAGTACGATTGGTAAATGGAAAAGATGCGTTGGTCGCTATGCAAAGAGGCTTTGAAATCACTGGAAAGAAAATGCTCCTTGTCTTGCCAGCCATTATACTGATAAAGATGAAGAAAGAAATCAAGAGGGTGTTCAAACGATTGCAGACCGTACTTTTTCTTCAGGTTTTTGTGGAGCTGTTGAGCAAATGGATCCGCCTGGATTGCATGCCCGTTTTGAAGCGCTGAAAGTCGCTGAAAGTCAAGCGGGCTGCGGAATATGCGACCATATCCGCCAAATATTTCATCGGCTCCTTCTCCCGAAAGTACCACCGTGAAGTGCTTTTTCAACTCCCTCGACATATCGTACAAAGCTGGTTCATTTGCTACTCCCAGGGGTGCATCTTTATAACGGATAAGCGATTTCATCTTTGCTAGGTAATTGCCGGCATTCATCAACAATTCATGGTGTTCGGTTTGATAACGCTCAGCTACCATTTTTGCATAATCAAATTCATTGTAACCCTTTTCTTCAAAACCAATAGTAAAGGTTTTTACAGGCTTGCTGCTTAGCTGGGCCATCTGCGATACTACGATGCTGGAATCCAATCCTCCACTTAGATAGGCTCCGATCTTTACATCGGAAATCATCCTGTATTCGATCGCACTGCGCAATATTTCATATACTTTTTCGCGGTAGTAAGTTTCTCCCAGATCAGCTGATTCAGGTACTATTGGCAGTTCGTAATATTGATGGGTGGTGATGTGTCCGCTTTGCACATCTATTTCCATGTAGTGTCCCGGGGCTAAGGTCTGGACTGACTGGTAAAGCGAAATATCCGCTATCGGATAGCGAAAACTCATATAGCTGGAAATTCCTTCCAGATCGTATTGAGGCCGAAATCCGGGGTACTGAAGCAAGGCCTTTACTTCCGACCCAATCAGCAATCGACCGTCATGCTGGCAGAAGTACAGGGGTTTGATTCCAATACGGTCGCGGGCTATAAATAGCTTGTGCTTTGCTTTGTCATAAATAATCAGGGCAAACATGCCATTAAAATCCTGCAAGCATTGTATCCCCTTTTCCCGATAGGTGTGGAGGATTACCTCAGTGTCCGTTTTGGATCTGAATTGATGTCCTTTTTGTTCGAGGGATGGACGGAGTTGCTGGTAATTGTATATTTCACCGTTGAACATCACTCCGCAGATGCCGTCCAGGCTAAAGAAGGGCTGCCTGCCATCTTTACTCAAGTCAATGATACTGAGCCGCCGATGCCCCAATGCTACCTGATGATCGCAGTAAAAGCCTTCATCGTCCGGGCCGCGATGAAGCATGCTATTGGTCATTGTTTTGATAAGGGGCTCTGGAGGAGCTTGCGTATTGGACAAGTTAATGATGGCTGCTATACCACACATATATCATTGAAGATTTTTGACATCAGAAACAGCACAATAGAACAGCTGATCGTCAATCTTTCATCAAATTGGGAGGCTGCACTTTCCAGTTCCAGTCGGTAACGGGCGTATGCCAGCCTTCGCCATACTTGGTGCGAAGATACAATTCAATATCTTCAGGAGCTGATATTTGCTCGCCTTTGAAAGTAATTGGCTTGCAATCAAAGAGAGGAAATTTAAAACGAACCAGATAAGGTCTTGATAATCCAAGGCGCTTGACTATTTTTAAATCGGCTATTTTATTGCGAAATGCCCAGGATCCATGCCACATGTAATCCTTTTCCGGATAATAGAAATAAATATCAAGATTTATATTTTTTCGCTGAAAAGTATATTCAAGCCCAGCTTCTTTGCTGCCCAGTTGGCGATAAAACTCCAGACCATGCTTTTCAAAAGTAGGGATCAGGTCATCCGTCAAATCTCCGATCATCATACCAAAATCGATGTCTTCATCATGGGGAATAAACCCACCATCCCGATGGATGCCCAACAGGGTGCCATCAGCTACCCAATATTTTACACCCAATTCATCGAACGCATCGCGGGCACAGCACAAGTTTTCAAATGCTATTTGATGATCCATAAAGGTCTAATAGTTGAATGGCAAGAATAACAAAATCCAGCCAAATCGAATAATAACAAGCAATGCTTTATTAACGAATAGGAAGCAAGCTGGTTGCTTTCCAATATTAGTTACGAATAATGTGCCTGCCAGACTTGTAAAGAATTGTATAAATCCAACCATCCGACTATTTACCAGATTTATCTCAAAGAACACGCAATTTATTTCGCAAAGTAGTATATTAGTGGCACTAAAATCTGTAATATGAGAAAAATACTTCTCCTATGCTTTATTATTATAGGGGGGGGTAGCATCCATGCACAAAGTTCAAACCCTGAAATTATCTCATCGGCGGGTGATTCATTTCAAGGAGCCAATATGCAAATAGATTGGACTTTAGGCGAGTTGGCGATTAATACCCTCCAAAGTCCCTCGCTTCTCTTAACGCAGGGATTTCATCAACCGGTATATACCATTACCAGCCTTGCAGAGTTGCCTGTAGAAGTTGGACAAATTAGTGTTTTCCCCAATCCTGGATCGGCATGGTTGGAGGTGCTCTTTGCATTTGATCAGAATAGGCAAGTTCAAATCCAGTTGTTCGATCTGCAGGGAAGATTATTAACGTCTAACGCTCTTCAGGGCCAGGAATTTTCAAAGCGCATGGATATTCGGAAATTTGCCAGCGGGCACTATGTCTTAAATATATTTGTAGATGGTACCCAATATTCGCAATCATTTATCATCCAAAAGAGAAACTAAGATGAAACAGATAATTGTACTAACCTTTTTGTCCTTCCTGTCTATTGCACTATTTTCTCAGGCTCCAAATGCTTTCAATTATCAGGGAGTAGCCAGAGATTTGTCAGGTGCCCCTCTTCCCAATCAGTTGATAAGCTTAAGGATTGCCATTTTGCAAGGGTCAGCTTCCGGTATAGAGGTGTACAAAGAGACCCACGCTTCAACTACCAATAATCTTGGTTTATTCAATATCCAAATTGGAATGGGGAGCCCGCTGAGTAGTCCTTTTGCAAGTATAGATTGGAAAAATGGCAACCATTTCGTTCAAATTGAGATGGATGAATCTGGAGGAAGTGATTTTAAATTGATAGGAACCAGTCAATTGCTCAGTGTTCCCTATGCCTTGTATGCAGAAGATTCAGGGGACAGTAAATGGCAGGATAACCAAGCGGGAATTCATTACAACGAAGGTTTTGTAGGGATTGGAGCCGGACTTCCCCAAACGCAATTACATATTGAAAGGCCTCTTGCCCATCCTGATGGGGCTACTTTGTTTTTAAAGCACGGCTCCTTTGGAAGCCACTTTACACAAAACAAGAGTGGCGGCGCACTACACCTATACCAAGCCGATAATACATCCCAAACCTTGTTGCGAAGCTATGGCGACTCTTACATAAATACAACAGTGGGCAATGTCGGTATTGGAGTTAGAGAGCCAAAATCGAAGCTGCAAGTAGCTACAGGGGATGTATATGTTAGCAACATATCAAATGGAGTGATTATGAGATCGCCTGATGGCCAATGTTGGAGGATGACCATAAGTAACACCGGGGATACGGTAAATACCTTAATTGCTTGTCCTAATTAACAGGGCTTGCGCTATCTATAAGGTGGGTGGTCTATTACACTGCCGATCATTCCCTGGGCTCCTTGTCAGACGTTAGATCGTCCCCCTTTGGCGGACTGTTGGATTTCTAATTGTCTTTTCCTCTTTCTGTCTGACTGCCTGATGACTTCAGTCTCCCAAAAATCCCTACCTTCGCCCAATCTTTCTACCCCCTTCATCCGTTATAGCCATCTATGGGTGTCATCAAGCGGCAAGGCATCAAACAGAGTATCGTCAACTATATTGGTGTGACCATCGGGGCATTGAGCACCCTGCTGATCTATCCGCTCGATACCGAAGCTTATGGCCTGGCGCGCTTCCTGATCGATACAGCTGTGTTTTTAGCTCCTTTCCTGATGTTGGGTTTTGCAGGGGTATCTTTCCAGTTTTTCCCTTATTTCCGCGACAAGGAGCAGAAGCATTGGGGTTTTTTGCCCTTCCTGCTGCTGGCCACATTGGGGGGCGTACTGCTGTTTTTGCTGCTGGCCTGGCTGTTCAAAGAGCATATCTATACTATTTACAGTGAAAAATCGCCCCTTTTTAGTCGCTATCTGATCTATACCGTACCCATTGCCATTCTGGTAGCTTTTATAGGAATATTCAATTCGTACAGCACCAATTTGAAGCGCATTGTAGTGCCGGGTATGCTGGGGAATCTCATCAAAATTGTGCTTCCACTGCTGATGCTGGGATACATATGGAAGTACCTTTCCAGAGATGATTTTGTCAACGGTATTCTGATTAATTATGTCATTCTGTTTATTGCCACCGTCCTATACATCCACTGGCTGGGCCACCTCTTTCTCCGCCCCAATTTCAAAAAACTCAATCGGCCCATGCTACGGCAGATCGGCAATTATGCCTTGTTCAGCCTCTTTGGCAGCATCGGTAGTGTGTTGGCTTTTCGGATCGACTCCATCATGGTTGCCACTTTGGTGGATTTGCAAAACAATGGGGTATATGGTATTGCGGCATTTATAGCTACTGCCATCGCCATACCCACCAATGCCATTGTACAGATATCTTCACCCATTATTTCCGATTCTTTAAAAAAGAAGGATCTGCAGCATGTGGAAATGCTGTACAAACGCTCTTCCATCAATCTGATAATTGCTGGATGCCTTTTGTTGGTCGGGATCATTGTGTCCTTGCAGGACCTCTTTGCCCTGATGCCCAATGCCGATCAGTTGCAAGACGGAATCTGGGTGGTGATACTGATCGGCCTGGCCAAATTGATCGACATGGCAACCAGCGTCAATAATCAGATTATCAACTATTCTCAGTACTATCGATTTAGCTTTTATGCCATTCTTTGTCTTGCCGTGTTCAATGTAGTTTGCAATCTGTTGTTTATTCCGCGCTATCAAATTGTCGGTGCGGCTATGGCCACCCTGGCTTCCTTGAGTCTGTACAACGGGATCAAGCTGGTGTATATCTACAAAAAATTCAGGATGCACCCATTCAGCCGCCAAACGGTGTTGATATTGGGCATTGCGGTCCTTTCATGGCTGGTAGCCTGGCTGATCCCGCTCACCCATTCGCCTCTGCTTAATATCCTTATTCGGTCGGCTGTAATAACCTGTTTGTACATCCCTTTGGTGTACCGATTGAAAGTGTCGGAAGATGTCAACCAGCTGATCGACCAGCTTCTAAGCAGCTTGCAGAGATATACGCGATGGTGACCTGATGAGTGATGGCGAATCCCAATCGCCTGTGCTATAGCGCGACAAGGATTGAGCGTGTATAGCACTCTCGAACCGCCAGCGGTATGATACCCCGCCAAAAGATCAGAAGATTGTTCAAAAGAGGATTTTGCAGTCAGGTGAGTAGTTTTTAAACAACTTCATTGCTATCTACCGATTCTTCCGTATTTTCGCGCCGAAAAAAATACTGATATGGACTACCAAAACCTGTTGATACAAGAAAAAGACGGCATCCTGCTGTGTACGATCAATCGCGAAAAAGCGCTCAATGCGCTCAATCAGCAAACCATGGCAGAGCTCGATCATTTGTTTGACAAACTGTTGCCAGAGCGAACCGATATCAAAGGAGTCGTCATCACTGGGGCAGGGGACAAGGCCTTTGTAGCGGGTGCTGATATTAAAGAATTTTTGGACCTCGATGAAAACAAAGGGGCTGAAATGAGCCGCTATGGCCAACAGGTATTCATGCACATCGAGGAATCCACCAAACCCGTAATTGCCGCAGTGAATGGTTTTGCACTTGGTGGCGGCTGCGAATTGGCGATGGCTTGCCACTTGCGGATAGCAGGCGAAAAAGCCAAATTCGGACAGCCGGAAGTCAATCTCGGCATCATCCCCGGCTATGGCGGCACACAACGGCTTACGCAGTATATCGGCAAAACCAAAGCTATGGAGTTGCTAATGACCGGCGATATGATCGATGCGCAGCAGGCACACCGCCTCGGGCTGGTCAACTATGTAGTACCTGCCGGGCAAGAAGTGGCTAAAGCTAAAGAGCTGATAAATAAAATTGCAGCTAAAGCACCCGTTGCTATTGCCAAGATCGTGAGCTGCGTCAATCGTTTCAGTAGCGAGGCCGGTGATGGCTTTGCCTTTGAAGTTATCCAGTTCGGGCACACCACCGGAACGGAAGATTTCAAGGAAGGTGCCTCCGCCTTCATCGAACGGCGCAAGGCTGAATTTAAAGGTAGCTGAGTAGGCGCCCTGCTAAGGGCCAATTTTCCTGCAATGCCAGCAACCTTCTGTGACAATGTGTGTTTACCAATAAATTAGAACAATACTAAGGAGTATAATGATTACAACCGACATCCTAATCATAGGAGCCGGGCCTGCCGGACTTTTCACCGTTTTTGAAGCTGGATTACTAAAAATGCGCTGCCATTTGCTCGATGTGCTGCCAAAGGCTGGTGGCCAGCTTGTGGAAATTTATCCCAAAAAGCCTATCTACGACATTCCCGGCTATCCCGAAATATTGGCCGGCGAGCTGGTCGATCGGCTTATGGAGCAGATCGCGCCCTTCAATCCCGGCTTTACCCTGGGGGAACGGGCGGAGGAAATTACCCGCCTTGATAATGGACACTTTCAGCTGCGTACCAACAAAGGCACGCTTCATCAGGCTCCGGTGATAGCTATAGCTGGCGGGCTGGGCTGCTTTGAGCCGCGCAAACCGCCTATCCCCAATATTGGCGATTTTGAGGATAGGGGAGTAGCTTACATGATAAAGAATCCGGAGGTGTATCGAAATAAGAAAGTGGTGATTGCCGGAGGCGGAGACTCTGCACTCGATTGGGCTATTTTCCTGGCAGATGTGGCAAGCCAGGTGACAGTTGTCCACAGGAGGCTGGGTTTTCGCGCTGCCCTGGATTCGGTAGAAAAGATACATCAGCTACATGATAAGGGACGTATCCAACTGCTAAAAGAGGCACAAATAGTGGGTTTGAAGGGCGATGGGAAGTTGGAATCGGTGCAGATCCAATTCAAAAACAAGGATGCCTACTGGTTGCCTGCCGAACATTATATTCCCCTTTTCGGGCTGTCGCCTAAGCTGGGCCCCATCGCCGATTGGGGGCTCAATATCACTAAAAATGCAGTGGAGGTTGAGCCGGTTGATTTTAGTACGAATGTTCCGGGTATCTATGCCATCGGCGATATCAACACCTATCCCGGAAAGTTGAAACTGATCCTCTGTGGTTTTCACGAAGCAACGCTGATGTGCCAGGCAGCCTTCAAATATATCTACCCCGACCAAAAGCTATCCTTCAAATACACTACCGTGACGGGCGTGAGCGGCTTTGAAAAGTGAGGCAAGCCGGTTCGCCAGCTTGGTTTTCAGCCTACTATTGCCAAACTGGCCGTACTATATCGCGCTTTGCCAAGTCTTGTGCCTACACACAAAACTTGGCGGCTTGAAGTGTACTTTGGCATAAAGTGAAAAAATAATGACCTTTGCCGGGCTATGATTAAAATAACTGTGATAGACCATGCTGAAAAAGCCCACCAAATCGAGGCGCCTATTGATATGGATTTAAACCTCATGGAGCTTTGCAAAGCCTATGAATTGCCTGTTGATGGAACTTGCGGAGGTATGGCACTTTGCTCAACCTGCCATGTGTATGTACAATCTGAGCATGCTCTGCCTGAGCCTTCCGACGATGAAGAAGCCATGCTCGATCAGGCATTTTTTGTAGAGGCCAACAGTCGGCTCGGCTGCCAGCTTCGCCTTGGCGTCAACCTGGATGGCCTGATTGTGAAATTAGCTCCCCAAGCTGAATGATAAGCTGCCTTGCCCGGCGGTTGAAGAATATATCCTGCCTGCAAAAAAAATACCCCGATTTCATAAACAATAGGTAGAATGAGGTGTTTGACTAATCAAAGAATTATCGTAATTTTACGATTAAACATTTTTTTATGGGGCTTTCAAAGCGAAAATTATTCACTGAGGAACAAAACAAAATTGCCGGGTTTGCCAAGGCGATCGGCCATCCGGCGCGTGTAGCTATTTTGGAATATCTGGTAAAAGCGGGCAATAGCTGTTGCTGTGGCGATATTGTTGACGAGCTGCCTTTGTCCCAATCCACCGTTTCGCAACACCTCAAAGAGCTGAAACGGGCCGGCATCATTAAAGGCAATATTGAAGGCACCAGCGTTTGCTATTGCATTGACGACAAAGCATGGAATGAAGCCCGGCAGATACTGGAACAACTCTTCCGTTCATGGAAAAATTGTTGTTGATTTTTTTTGAAAAATTACATCGTAATATTACGATTAAATAAAATAATTTTGTCTGCTGCCAAAGAAGATTTATTATTAACCAATAAAATTGAATAAAATGAAGACGAGTCAATTTCTTAAAATCCTACTTGCAAATCCTACGAAAGAATTGGTTTTTGAATATCGCCCCGGGCAATATGTTCCCAAGGCTTTTCATATCACTGAGGTAAAAAACCTGTTCATTGAATCGGTTGACTGTGGTGGCAACCCTTCCTCCGATCGCCAAACAGTGGTGCAGCTATGGGCTACAGATAGCGAAAAGGCGGACAGAGCGATGGACGCAGCCAAAGCCACTAAGATTTTTGGCATTGTAGAAAGTAAAAAGCCGCTCACTGCCGATGCACAAATTTTATTCGAATACGGCAATGAAACCACTCCCACTTCAGTTTACGATATTGAGGAAGTAGCCGAAGAGAATGACCAGCTTTTGATACAGCTTTACGTGCCACCCACCCAGTGCAAGCCACGGGAATTGCTAAAAAAAATGGCGCAAGAAGGAAGCTGTTGTGAGCCGGAAACGGCCATTTGTTGCGGATGAAAACGCTGACCATCCGGCCAATGATAGCAGCCGATTTTCCGGCTGTAGCCAGGATATATGAAGAAGGCCTGGCTACCCGTTTGGCCACCTTCGAAACCGAGGTGCCAAACTGGGCTCATTGGCATGCCAAGTACTTGCCCACTTGTCGGCTGGTAGCGGCTCAGGAAGAAGAAGTGCTTGGTTGGGCAGCTCTCAGCGCAGTATCGAGTCGGCCTGTGTACCAGGGGGTGGCCGAGCTAAGTATTTATATGGATGCCAAACATCGTGGCAAAGGCATTGGCAGTACATTGATGGGAGCGCTGATCACTGCTTCGGAAGCAGCGGGAATCTGGACGCTGCAATCCTCTTTGTTTCCCGAAAATAAAGCCAGCGTACAGCTACACGAGCGCTTTGGATTTCGGAAGATCGGTTATCGGGAGCGTATTGCACAGTTGGACGGGCAGTGGCGAAACACCTGGCTGTATGAACGCAGAAGCAGCGTGATCGACTGATACTCAGCGAGTTAAGAAATGTAGTTTCTTATAATAGAAAAAATACTTAACTTTGAATATCATTCCACATAACAGCTTCTGCCATCTGATGCACAATGAAATTGGTTTGATAACATGATCGATGTAGCCGCACATATTAGTGAGCTTTTGTACAAAAGAGAATCGGTGACCATTCCGGGGGTAGGAACTATTCATACTGCCTACCAGGAAGCGGTGATCGATCATATAAAAGGCATGCTGTATCCGCCGTCCAAATCTCTTCAGATGGATGATCAACTCATTACGGATGACCAGGTATTGTTGGAATATCTGGCAGAAGCCAAACAGTTGAGCCGCGAAAAGGCGCAAAAGGCTATAGATACATATGTATGGCGTACGTTGGAATCACTTGCCAAAAGGGAGATTGTAGTGTTGCCTGGTGTGGGGCGCATGTATCGGGATTATGAAAACCACCTTCAATTTTTGCAGGACAATACGAACTTCAACCAAGATATTTTCGGATTTGAGCCGGTTCAGTTTTTCCCCATCATCCGTTCCAAAGAGCGCCTTCTGTCAGAAGCTCCAGTTCCTTTGGACAAGCGCGTGGAATTGCCCGCTGATCCCTGGTATGATCGGCTGCGCATAAAATTGCAACCGGCGGCGGCAGCTATGTTGAGTATTGCGTTACTCTTGCTGGCCTTTACCATCTATTTCGCCAACACCTATCAGAAGGATACAGAGGCTGTGCTTAAAAAGCCTGTTGCAGACTCGCCGATCAATCAAAAGCCTGCCGACCAATATGCGTCGGTTTTTGATGGCCTTTTTGGTGAAGAGGAAACAAGGAAAGAAGAAAAACGAGTGGAAGCGCCTCCTGTTGAGCAGGAAGAGCTCGAAAAGGAAGAAGTGTACACAGACCTTGATACCGAGGCCGTCACGGTGGCACCCGATCAGAAGGTAGGGGTTATCATTGTGGGAGCATTTGGTAGTAAGCGCAATGTAGAAAAGCGAATCAAGCAAATTTATGAGCTGGGTTATGATGCCTACCAGGATCAGTTCGATGGCCTGACGCGAGTTGGGGCACAATTCACTTTTGAGCAGGACGAGCAGGTTCGAGAGGTGCTTCGGCTGATGCGCCGCCGCTTCGACAACAGAGCTTACGTGCTCGATATGTAACTAAGATAAGGGGATTGCCATTCTTTTCTTCCTGTATTTTGCCAAAAAAAAATCATTTCCACAATACTATTTCAGCATCTCTTTCCATAAATCATACAACCGATGAATACCGAAACCCTCCCTTTCGATATTGCTAAGAACTTTATCAATGGCCAATTCACGGATGGCACCCACGAAACGTTGGACGTAATCAGTCCGCTGGATGGCCAGTTTCTTTCCTCCGTGCCGCTCTCCGATACTCAGGCGCTGGATGCTGCTATCCAAGCAGGCCAATCGGCCCATCCGGCCTGGTCGGCACTCACCTTGAAAGAACGGGTACAGGTATTTTTTCAGTTTCGCAATTTACTGGAACGGGACATCGAAGAGCTCAGTGAAATGGTTCACAAAGAAAATGGCAAAACCTTTTTGGAAGCCAAAGCAGAGGTACTGAAAGGGATAGAACTTTGTGAGTTTGCCTGCTCTTTGCCTCAGTTAATCAATGATGAAGTGCAGGAAGTGAGTCAGGGAGTGGAATGCCGGACCACCCATCTTCCTTTGGGGGTGGTTGCATCCATCACCCCCTTCAATTTTCCTTTCATGGTGCCATTGTGGACCATTCCCAACGCCTTAGCGCTGGGGAATTGCATGATTCTCAAGCCCTCTGAAAAAGTGCCACTGAGCGCCCAGCGAATTGCCAGTTTGTTGGCTGAGTCAGGCTTGCCAAAGGGTGTGTTCAATATTGTAAATGGCGATAGCCGTATTGTAGAAGCTATTTGTGACCATCCGGCAATCGAAGCAGTTTCCTTTGTAGGATCAACACGGGTAGCAAAAATTGTGTACAAGCGGGCCACTCATAATTTGAAACGATGCACAGCTCTGGGTGGAGCAAAGAATCACCTCATCGTGCTGCCTGATGCAAATGAAGAAATGGCCGCTACCAATATTGCAGCCTCTATGTCGGGCTGTGCGGGGCAGCGATGTATGGCCGCTTCGGCAATGGTAGCTGTAGGTAAAGTGGATCACATCATTGACCGGCTTTGCGATGAGGCCCGGAAAATAGTGCCCGGAGACAATTTGGGAGCCGTGATCTCGAAAGCGGCGAAAGAACGGATCGAAGCCTATATTACAGAGGCTGAAGCTGCTGGTGCAAAGGTGCTGGTGGATGGCCGAAATGCTACTGTAGCCGGGCAGGAAGGCGGCTTTTTTGTAGGGCCGACAGTGATCGACTATGTACGACCGGATATGAAAATTGCACAGGAAGAGGTGTTTGGCCCCGTACTGGCTATCATCCGAACGAATGAGATCGATGAAGCCATACAGATTGAAAACAACTCGCCTTATGGCAATGCTTCTTCGGTATTTACTCAAAACGGAGGTATGGCCAAGTATGTGATGGAGCGCGTGAGTGCGGGTATGGTAGGTGTGAATATTGGGGTGCCGGTTCCGCGAGAGCCCTTTTCATTTGGAGGTTGGAACGAGTCGAAATTTGGTACAGCTGATATTACCGGGAAGAGCTCTGTACACTTTTGGACGAAATTGAAGAAGACGACTACCAAGTGGAATCCGGAAGCCTGGACGAATTGGATGAGTTAGCTAGGCGCCGAAGAGGTAATTGTACCGACGGATACAATTACACGATGTACAGGAGAAAAGCTGCCCGTTCGCTTGGCAGGTGGGTTTGGCAAGAACAGCCCGAAGGGTAAATTCTAGACACGCTCTAAATCCTCTTTTCAATTTTTGAACGGTGCTGACTAAGTAACGATTAAAGAATAACTTCATCATTTCACCGATGATCCCTGCCTTTGCAGGTAGGTAGGTTTTGCACCAATACTACGTTAAATCCCGATAGCTTTTGGAACGTTGATGTTCAGCATCGGTATCTAACTGTGGTCAGGCATTTATATCGCTTGCTAATTTAAGTTTTTCAAAATCTACATTAATTTAGCAAGCATGTATATCACTCTCAAACCGCTAGCGGTATAAATTTGGAAAACCACTTCCTTAATGGGAGTTGATTGATTGGTGCTGAAAGGGGCTAAGCACTAGCTGTAGATGAACAAAACAGCCTCCGCAGCCCGATCGGCCCAATTTGGGTGGTAAGAAATATTTGGGTGGGATAAAGATTTATTTATAAATACAGCCCACCCTCCTTCACGCCTACCGTTGAACGTAAACCAGCAGCTTGACAAGCTGCCATTATCAATTATTGTGCACAATGATTTTAACTACACTGCAAATATACATTAAATGTTTTAAATAAAAAATATTGACACAATATTTTAAAAAAAAATAATCCGGAAAATGAATACCCTCCCCCTCACCGAATCAGAAGCGATCCTTCAATACAATCTTGACCACACCTTCTTTTCCTGGTCCAAACAAGGGGGACTCCATCCAATCAACGCTGCTCGGGCAAAGGGCGTTTACCTCTACGATAGGGCAGATAAAGCGTATCTCGATTTTTCCTCTCAGCTTATGAATGTCAATATTGGTCACGGGCACCCGGCAGTGGCGCAAGCCGTAGCTCATCAAATGGAGCAGTTTAGTTATGTCGCTCCAAGTATGGCCACTGAGGCGCGTGGTGAGCTTGGCAAAAAACTGGCAGCAATTAGCCCCGGAAATTTGAGAAAAACCTTTTTTACATTGGGCGGAGCAGAGGCCATCGAAAATGCGATCAAACTGGCTCGGCTATATACCGGGCGCCATAAGATCATCACCCATTATCGATCCTATCACGGCGCAACGATGGGCGCCATTTCTGCGGGCGGTGATCCCCGCAAACTAAAAGTGGATGCCAATCAATTGCCTCATATAGTGCATATTGATAACCCCTACTTTTACCGTTGCCCCTGGTATAGCAACAGTATGGAAGAATGCGGCGAACGTGCCCTGCACAACCTTGAGCAGGTGATCCTTTATGAAGGGCCCGAAAATGTAGCCGCCATTCTACTGGAGGGTGAATCCGGTACCTCGGGCTGCATCAAATATCCGCCCTTTTACTGGAAGGGTGTAAAGAAAATCGCAGCTCGTTATGGTATTTTGACTATTGATGATGAAGTGATGAGTGGCTTTGGCCGTACCGGCAAATGGTTTGGAATTGACCATCATCAGGTAGCACCGGATATTATGTGTGTGGCTAAGGGCCTCACCTGTGGTTACCTACCACTGGGAGGTATGATCGTTAGTGAAGAGATTGCCCGTCGGTTTGATGAGGAATATCTACCTCTTGGCCTGACGTATTCGGCACATGCCGTTTGTTGTGCCGCCGCCAATGCCGTGCTAAAGGTGTACGAAGAGGAAAGGCTGATTGAAAAGGCCGTTGCCACAGGCCATTACATAGATGAGCAGATGGAGCGCCTGTTTGAGGAACACCCTTCGATTGGCGATTGGCGCAATACGGGGATGCTGGGCTGCATTGAACTGGTAAAAAATCGTGCTACCAAAGAGCCGATGGCTCCCTGGAATGCGAAGCCTTCCGAGATGGCTGTGATGTCGAAGGTAGCAGCAAAAATCCGGGAGCTGGGTATGTTCACTTTCGTGAAATGGAATTTTATCTTTGTAGCGCCGCCACTTACTATTTCAAAGCAGCAGGTGGATGATGGCCTGGAAATAATTTCCCGCGCACTTTCAATTGCTGATGAACATTGCAATTGAAAGCTGCCGGAAAGCAAAACGAAAAACTTGATATGAATAACGAGATCGTCGAACTCACCGAAGAGGTCTCTTCATCTCCCTTATACAGCGAAGACTTTGCTCCGGTGCCCGCTGCTCAACGTTCTTGGAACATGTGGAATATTGCCGCCATTTGGGTAGGAATGGCCGTTTGTATTCCTACCTATATGCTGGCCAGCAGCCTCATCAATCAGGGCATGAACTGGTGGCAGGCACTCATCACTATCCTGCTCGGCAATGTGATTGTGCTCATTCCTATGATCCTCAACGCGCATGTAGGTACTAAATACGGTATCCCGCTACCCGTTTTTTTGCGGCTCAATTTTGGGATCGACGGGGCCGTGCTGGCCGCCCTGCTGAGGGGCTTGGTGGCTTGCGGCTGGTTTGGCATTCAAACCTGGATCGGCGGAGCGGCTATTTACCAACTCCTGCTTGCTATGTGGCCGGGCCTGGCCAACAGCCCTTATCTTGGCGACTTTGTGGGCCTCAATCTGGGGCAGTTGTTTTGCTTTTTGCTTTTCTGGCTGATGAACATGTATATTATCTACCGGGGCATCGATTCGATTAAAAAACTGGAAACCTGGGCAGCGCCTTTTTTACTGATTATCGGTATTTGCTTGCTGGCTTGGGCATGGATGCGGGTAGGTTCGCTGGGTGAAATACTGGCTGCCTCTTACCAACTGTCTGCACAATCAGATGTCAATTTTTGGGCAATCTTTTGGCCGGGCCTCACCGCAATGGTGGGCTTTTGGGCCACTCTTTCGCTCAACATTCCCGACTTTACCCGCTATGCCTATTCACAGCGCGATCAAATGCTGGGGCAGGCAATAGGACTGCCAACAACGATGGTGCTGTATTCATTTATTGGCATTGCCGTTACCTCTGCAACGGTGATTATTTTTGGAGAGGCAATCTGGGATCCCGTAGTGCTGCTTGGACGTTTTGAATCGCCTACAGTAGTGATCGTTTCAATGATCGGACTCACCATTGCCACGCTTTCCACCAACATCGCGGCCAATGTGGTGGCGCCAGCTAATAGCATTGCCAATATTGCGCCGAGCCGAATAAGCTTTAGAATGGGCGGATATATTACTGGCATTATTGGCATCTTGATATTTCCGTGGAAGTTGCTGGCCGATCCGCACGGCTACATTTTCAAATGGCTCATCGCCTATTCTGCACTGCTGGGAGCTATGGCGGGGATCATGATTTGCGATTATTATATCATCCGCCGAACGCGCCTCGATTTGGCTGCCCTTTTCAAAGTGAAAGGCAAATACCGCGGCTGGAACCGGCAGGCCTGGATCGCTTTTGTGCTGAGTCTGCTGCCCGTACTGCCTGGCTTTTTAACTACCGTAGAAGTAATTTCAGCCGATACTATTTCCGCTTTTTGGATAGAGCTGTATTCTTATGCCTGGTTTGTAACTTTCTTCCTTTCATTTGGTATTTACTATGTATTGGTGAAAATTTGGCCACTCGATGATCTAAAAGCTTAAAAAAAATTATGTCTCAACATACACCTGCCGACCTTAAAGCATACCTTTCGCAAGGCAAAATCCGAAAGGTTATCGATCTACTGTTGGTGAAAAGCAAATCGGTAGAAGAAGGTGACATGCACAACGAGATGATCGCACTTTCCGGGCGCCACAATACTTTGCTAAAGGAGGAGCGGCAGTCCCTGCTGAGTCAAGAAGAAGTGAAGCGGGAGCGGGCAAATATCAATAAAGCCCTTTTGTCGATCATCGATGAATTGCCGGAAAATGCAGTCATTCATGAGGTGGTTTCCTTTCCGTTCAACAAAATAATGTGGATAGCCGCGGTGGTGCTGGCGGGTGTGCTGATCGCCTGGCTGATGAATCGTCAGCCTGCAGACACCGATTCGTTTAGCGTCACCTTCAATGTACATGGCCCCAAAGGCAGGATGGATATGCTCCTCGAAAATCAGGGCAAATTATTTATGGATATCAGCGGTGATCGCCGGGAAGCTTTGATCGGCGATAAGGGGCAGGTGGTGTTTCAAAGTATCCCTTCTGAATTTAAAAACAAAGAGGTGGCAATCGGACTGGAAGCCAAGGACTATCAGTTGGCAAGGCCGAATGCACTTGCCCGGCTGGCCGATGAAACTATCTATCTGGAGATCCAAACTGCCTGCCTTTTCTGCCAGGTAGCGGGCAATGTGCGCAATCAGCAGGCATTCATTGCCGGAGCCATTGTGAGTATCGAGGAGTGGACGGATACTACCGACCAGCGCGGCCGTTTTGAGATTCACATCCCGCCGGAGCGCGAAAAGAAAGAATACACACTGATCGTCCAACAGGAAGGCAAAATAGTATGGGAAAACTTTGTAAGCCCCAGCCCCGGGCAGGATGTTGAAGTATTAGTGGCTGATTGATTTTTTGGCCTTATCTCAAAAGCAGGAGTGTTTGCCCTCAGACTCTCGGACGCCAAATGTTTAGACCCTCCGAGGGTTGATCGACGTTCAGCCATACATGGAGCACTGCCGATTTATCATTACTGAATCCTCTTTATGGTAGTATTTGCTCTAAGCTTGCGGAAACGCGTGGTTTCCTCATTTTGGATAATTGTTTCAAAAATGGGATTATTGAATGATTGTAGGGTAGCTTTATCGATGTTTTGTAGCTGTGGATCCTGCTTTAGTTGAGTAATGGTGATGCCTGAGTTTTGCTGAAATTTAGCTTTGATCAGTTCCTGAGTAGCTAGTTGGTTGTTTGGCTGTGCGTGTAGCGCATCGGCACTTGTTCGTTCTGCCATTTGGTAATCGCCAATCCTGTTGAATGTGCTGGCTTGGTCGGCACTGGTGGCAGGAGCAAGGCTACCACCTGGCGAAGCTGGCGGAACGTGGATTTCGCGAATCTGCAAATCAATGCGCCTGATATTTTGTTTTATTTGGGGCTTTCGCGACTCGGGGCATTTTTCTGCCGCTTCCTTCAGGTCGTCTTTGGCAGCTCCTAAATTGCCTAACTCCTCATTGGCCTTAGCTCTTTTTTCATATACTTCATAATCTGCTTTTTGCAAATTGATGAGCATACTGAGATCGACCAGGGCAGTGCCATACTGCTGCTTTTGCATATTGAGGCTGGCCCGGTTATTCAATGCAAGGCTTTCAGTGGGATTGATAGCTAGTACTTTTGTGTAAGCCTCAATGGCTGCCTTAGGGTTGTTCAATTTTTCGTGACTCTGTGCCACCATATAAGCAAAAAGTACATTGGCTTCTGAGTTGATCGTATCACTTGACATATTTGGAAGCTGATCGGCTGATTCTACCACGGCGGCAAAATTTTCATTGCGAAAATCGAAAATGAGTTGGAATATTTTTTCGATATGTTTAGTCGCCTTGCTAAAATGGTGGTCGAAATGAAAAGATTGTAAAACCGTATTTTCCATTCCGGATGATTGGGATTCAGCAATGCGCTCAAATTTCACAGGATCGGTAATGAAAAAACGGGTGGACACAGCGAGCTGTTTCTGGTTCATACCAATACGGCCCCAGATGACCATGTCGGGGCTGCATTTTTCTATATACGGAGCCGTTTCCGATTCTTCGGCCAGCGCACTTACCTGCCCATCGTTTTGAAGTCTGCTGACCTGTGCATCCATATTTTTAGAGGAGCAAAAAGCATTGAGATGTGATGTGATCGATTTGTGCGGAGCCGTAGGCAATTCATCCGGCAGGTGGTCGTGAAAAGGCAACACCAATACTTTGAAACGAGCATCTTCCTTAAAGTCCGGGCATACCCAATCTGACTCTTGCGGCCCCTCATCGGATTGATTGAGCAGGTAATACACCCCGCCACCGATCACGCCCAGCACCACCATAAACAAACCTGCCAGCAGCAGGGCTATCTTCCAAAAGGGAAACAACTTTATCTGCTTGGAAGGCTTTAGTTTTTTACCAGCTTCCAAATTGTTGATCAGACTCAGCAGACTTTCGTTGATCTGATTGGCCTTTGTGGTGTAGTCCTGAAAGTTGAGAATGTCGATTCGTTTGGCTCGTTCCAACTGCTTGAGATTGTTGGAGATCAGGATCAGCTCATTTTGGTAGGCCGTATGTTGAGTGCCGAACAGTTGGGCAGCCAGGCTATCCAAAGCCTGCCTTGTTTTGCTTTGGCTGATGAGCTGTTTGAGCTCAGCGAAGTTGATTGGGGAAGTGCTAGACATAGGCTGTGATGCGATTTATTATAATTCCAGAATTTGGGTGTAAATTTGTTTGCTCAAAGTTTAACATCTCGTAAAATTGCAGTCAGTGAATTTACTGAAGTTCTGTCAACTTTAATAATCCGCAGCGGCTTGCTAATCGAATAATCAAAATCTGCCGATGAATGGGAAGCATCCATGTTATAGCTCAGGCGTCTGATGAGTGATAGCGAATCCCAATCGCCTGTGCTATATACCGCAAAAGGATTGAGGGTGATTTATCACGCTCGAACCGCCTGCGGTATAAAAACAGACTACGCATGAAAAAACCAAAACTCTCCTTTTCCCAAATCTGGAACATGAGCTTCGGCTTTGTCGGTATTCAATTTGGCTGGGGCTTGCAGATGGGCAACATGAGTGCCATCTACGAGTATCTGGGTGCTGAGCCACATCAAATTCCGCTGCTCTGGCTGGCTGCACCGCTCACCGGGCTCATCGTGCAGCCCATCATCGGCTATTTCTCCGACAACACCTGGTCGCTCCGCTTCGGTCGTCGCAAGCCTTACTTCTTTTTTGGTGCCCTCTTCGCTTCCATCATGCTGGTACTGATGCCCTATAGTTCCACCATCTGGATGGCTGCCGGTATGCTCTGGATACTCGATGCTTCCATCAATGTGAGCATGGAACCTTTCCGGGCCTTTGTAGCCGACATTCTGCCCAAAGAACAATACGCAAAAGGCTATGCCATGCAAAGCCTGTTCATTGGCCTGGGCTCGGTATTGGCTGCTTTGCTGCCGTGGCTATTTCTAAATGTACTGGAATTTAGTGATGAAGCAGCCGCAGCTACGGTACCGATGTATGTCAAGCTGAGTTTTATCGTAGGAGCCGTCGCGTTTTTCTTTGCCGTACTCTACACCATTCTCACTACCAAAGAATATCCGCCTGAGTTTTATGAAAACGAAGAACAGGAAGAGGAAATGGGCTACCTCGACGGGCTGAAAAAAGCCTTCTACAATATGCCGGATACTTTCAAAAAGCTGGCACCCGTACAGTTTTTTACATGGATGGGCCTCTTCCTGATGTGGTTTTATTTCACCGTCACGATCACGGAAACGGTATTTGGAGCCAGTTCACCTGAGCACCCGGCTTACGGAGAAGGCGTCGTTTGGGGCAACCTGTGCTTTGGCTTTTACTCACTCGTTACCTTCCTGGTAGCTTTGTCATTACCAGCAGTGGCAGAAAAAATTGGTAAACGAAACCTACATAGCGTATGCTTACTGATCGGTGGCTTGGGCCTGCTGTCGGTGGGGGTGATTGAGAATAAATGGATGCTCTTTCTTTCCATGACGGGCGTGGGAGTTGCCTGGGCCAGCATCGTTTCTATGCCCTATGCCTTGATCGCTGATGACATTCCGCCCAGGCAAATGGGCATCTTCATGGGCCTGTTCAATATGTTTATCGTGCTGCCTGAGATCATCGCCGCCCTGGGTTTTGGCTGGGTCATGCAGCATCTTTTTGGAAATGTCAAATTATATGGAGTACTTACAGGTGGAGTGCTCCTGCTCATCGCGGCACTATTTACATTGCGGGTAAAAAACTCTAAGGCATGACAAATACGGTTGATTTAATTTTTGTAGGACACTTGACTAAAAAGATGAAATCGGGGTTGCTGCTACTTTTGGTGTTGCTGTGTTGTTGTGCAAAGAGTGTGGCCCAGGAAGTACACAAAATTGAGCCTCCCTTTTGGTGGGCAGGCATGAAAAGCAGCCACCTGCAGCTGATGGTGTACGGAAAAGAGATCGCTGCTTTGCAGGCAGCCATTGATTACAATGGGCTTAGTATTGAAAAGATAGAAAGAGCCGAAAGCAACAGCTATTTGTTCATCGACCTTCAGCTCGCCGTGGATATTCGTCCCGGCAAATTCAACATCCGCTTTACCGATGGCACCCGCTTGGTCAACACCTACACCTACGAGCTGAAGGCCCGGGCAACAGGCTCTGCGCAGCGCAAAGGCTTCGACAATACCGATGTACTCTATCTCATCACGCCCGACCGATTCGCCAACGGTAGTCCGGCCAACGACAGCATCGGCGGGCTACGGGAAGGCTACAATCGAAGCGCCGATTTTGGCAGGCATGGAGGGGATATCGCCGGTATCCGTCAACATTTGGACTACATCAAAGACATGGGTTTTACTGCCATCTGGCTCAACCCTGTGCTGGAAAACGATCAGCCCAAGTGGTCGTACCACGGTTATGCCACTACCGATTATTATAAAGTAGATTCGCGCTTTGGCAGCAATGAAGAATATGTTGATTTGAGTAAGCAGGCCAAAGCAAACGACATCGGAATGATCATGGACATCATCGTCAACCACTGCGGCAGTGAGCATCCCTGGATGAAAGATCCGCCTTTTGGCAATTGGTTCAACGGGCAGGATCAGCCCTATCAACAAACCAATCATCGCAAATCTACTTTGCTCGATCCCTACGTTTCCAGCCACGATCGGGCTATCATGGCCCAAGGCTGGTTTGTGCCCGCCATGCCCGACCTCAACCAGCGCAACGCTTTCCTCTCCACCTACCTCATCCAAAATTCCATCTGGTGGATTGAGTATGCTGACCTGGCCGGCATCCGGCAGGATACCTATTCTTATCCCTTTCGGGAATTTATGACCGACTGGACCTGCGCTATTATGGAGGAGTATCCTTACTTCAATATCGTAGGGGAGGAGTGGGTTGAAAATGCAGCCATCATTTCCTATTGGCAGCAGGGCAAAGTCAATAAGGATGGCTATCGATCGTGCCTGCCATCACTCATGGATTTTCCGATGACGTTTGCCTTGCACAAGGCGCTCACCGAAGAGGAAGGCTGGAGCGAAGGGCTGATGCGGCTGTATGAAAACCTGGCCAACGACTTCCTTTATGCCGACCCCAATGCGCTCGTCATCTTCCCTGATAATCACGATATGAGCCGCATATTCACTCAACTGAATGAAGATGTGACAGCCTTCAAAATGGCGATGGCCTATATGCTCACCATGCGCGGCATCCCCCAGCTTTATTATGGTACCGAGGTGTTGATGAGCCATACCGGCACCGATAGTCATGGCGTCATCCGCTCAGATTTTCCGGGTGGATGGCCGGGCGATGCAGTCAATGCCTTCACAGGGCAGGGCTTGTCGGCTGATGCACTCGATGCGCAAGGCTTTTTAAAAAAATTGCTCCAATGGCGCAAAGGTGCCAGGGCTGTACACTTCGGAAGGCTCATGCACTTTGAGCCGCAGAATGGTGTGTATGTCTATTTTCGCTATCTGCACGGGCAGGCCATCATGGTGGTGCTGAACAAAAATACAGCGCCTGTGGAACTACCGCTCGATCGCTTTGCCGAACGACTTGCGGGCTACCAAAAGGGCAAAGATGTGCTGACCGGCCGCTATTGGCCACTAGCGGATCGTATGAGGCTGGAAAATCGAGGAGTGCTGGTATTGGAGTGTGAATGAAAATCTCAAATTATAAAGAATATAGATTAAAAAATGGCATTTTTAAAACAGCTTATTTTAGTATTGAATCTTGGCTTCGGTTTTGCCGCCCATGCCCAGATCGTCAGCATCGAACCCGTAATTTTTACCATTGACGATGAGATCACCATTACCTACGATGCCACCAAAGGCAGTGCTGGCTTGGTAGGGGTAGCGGAGGTGTTTATGCACACCGGTATCATCACGCAGGCAGGCGGCCCCGGCAACTGGCAAAATGTGCAGGGCAATTGGGGGCAGTACGATCCCAAAGTGCTGATGCAAAATATTGGGAATGACCTTCACCAGCTTGTGATGACGCCGCGCGATTTTTATAACATCAATGCAGGAACGGAAGTCACTCAGCTGGCCTTTGTGTTTAGAAACGAAGATGGCTCAAAGGAAGGCAAAACAGCTACCCTGGAAGATATATTTGTGGATATACCCGATCCTAATACGTTCTCCGGCTTTTTCATAAGTCCTGAAAATAGCCAGCTGGTCAAAGAGCCGGGCGAAACCATCGAGGTGCGAGTGGTGGTTACCCAAACAGCTGATGATATCCGCCTGTACGATAACGGGACACTCATCGCTCAAGGGAGCGGCACTACACTAAATCACATCATCACGGCCGATCAATTTGGCAATCATGAAGTGAAATTTGAGGCCGATGCCGGTAATGAAAGCATCACTGAAGACTTTTCCTATGTGGTGATCAACAGCAGCCCGACCATTGCCAATCCGCCTGCCGGCACGGCTTATGGGCTAAATCGCGTTGATGTGCAAACGGCGATCCTTTCTCTATATGCTCCCCAGAAAAAGCACGTCTTTGCCCTTGGCAATTTCAATGACTGGAAAGTGAATGTCGATTATCAAATGAAGCTCTCCTCCGATATGACCACCTGGTGGATTGAACTCAGCGGGCTTGATGATACCGAATGGCAAATGTATCAATACCTGGTGGATGGAGTAATTAAAATTGCCGATCCCTATAGCGAGCTCATCCTCGATGAAACCAATGATGGCAGCATTCCACTCCAGCTCAACAGTGTGCCGGCTTCTTTCCCAAAGGGCCAGACAGCTGGCCATGTCAGTATCTTTAAGACACAAAAAGAAGCCTTCCCCTGGCAAGCTACAAGCTTTGTGGCGCCCGAGGTGGAGGAATTGGTTATTTATGAAATGCTGATGCGCGACTTTCTAAAAGACCACAGCTTTCAAAGCTTAAAAGATACCTTACCCTACCTCAAACGGCTGGGCATCAATGCCATTGAGGTGATGCCGGTCAGCGAATTTGAAAACAACCAAAGCTGGGGCTACAATCCCAGCTATCACATGGCTCTGGATAAATACTACGGCTCACCTCAAGCTTTCAAAGAATTGGTGGATGAGGCACATAAAAACGGGATGGCCGTTCTATTGGATATTGTGTACAACCACGCCTTTGGCCAGTCTCCGCTGGTGCGCCTGTACTGGGACAGTCAGGCCAATAAGCCTTCCTCCTCCAGCCCCTGGTTCAATTCTGATGCTAAACATCCGTACAATGTGGGCTTCGACTTCAACCACGAGTCATCCGCTACCCAGCAATACGTCAAACAAACCATCGCTTACTGGATCAGCGAATATCAGGTGGATGGCTTCCGTTTTGATCTGTCGAAGGGCTTTACACAAAGGTTTAGCACGGATGATGGTGTTTTTGCTTCTTTTGATCAGGGGCGAGTGAATCGATTGAAAGACTACGCAGATTTTATTTGGGACATCGATCCCGATCAGATTTTGATCCTCGAGCACTTTGCCGAAAATGTAGAGGAAAAGGCCCTTTCCGACTATGGATTCTTACTTTGGGGCAATGCCAATTACAACTTCAACGAGGCTACAATGGGCTACAATACTGGCAATAAATCGGACTTTGGACACATCTTTTTTGGCAATCGCAATTGGACCCGGCCTCATTTGGTGGGCTACATGGAGAGCCATGATGAAGAACGGCTGATGTTTAAAAACCTGACCTATGGCAACGCCTCCGGTAGTTATGATGTGACGGAGCTTACTACAGGCCTGGAAAGAGTAAAGGCCGCCGCCTCCTTCTTTTTCAGTGTGCCGGGACCCAAGATGATCTGGCAGTTTGGAGAGCTGGGCTACGAATTTTCCATCAACCGTTGTGAAGACGGCACCATTGATGACAACTGCCGACTGGCGCCCAAGCCCGTTCATTGGGAATATGCTCAGGATGCGAAAAGGGCTGCTCTTTTCGATCATTTTTCCCGAATGCTTCATCTCAAGCAAGAGCACCCCGCTATCCATTCAGGCGAGGTGACCCTGGAAAGCAGAGGCGCCGCTAAAAAACTCCTGCTCAGCCACCCGGACGGCAACATCTGCATCATTGGCAATTTTGATGTAGAGCAGACAAGCATTGCACCAGCCTTTCAGCATACCGGAGAGTGGTACAATTATCACACGGGAAGCCCCTATCAGGTCAGCGATGTAGATGCAATCATCAGCCTGGCGCCCGGGGAAAGCAGCGTGTTTATCGACGACAGTGCTTACCTGCCCGATGGTGTTAGCAGTACTTTGGTGGATGAGTCGGCGATATATGTAGGGCCCAATCCCACTTCCGGAGAACTTCGCATCAGCATTCCTGACGGCACTCATCTGGCCGACCCTTCCTATAAGCTCCGGCTTTTCGGTATGGATGGCAGGCTGATCTTAGAAAGAGAAATCGTTTTGCCCGGAAGTGTGGAACTGACCGATTTGCCGGTTGGTTTTTACCTGCTCCGATTGGAACATGAGGCAGGAGGAAGTGTGACAGAGAAGGTGGTGGTCTATTAGGTTTATAGAGCTATACCGCGCTTTGCCAAGTTTTGTGCATACACACAAAACTTGGCAAAGCGGGATAAAATCAATACCCGTCATTCTGCTCCAAATTCGGATTGGCGATGAGGTCGGAAGCGGGGATGGGGAAAATGTCTCTGAATTTTTCAGTCGTCTTTCCTTCCTTCACATTGCCCTTCCACGGCCAAATGCCCTGATCGGAATATTGGCCATAACGGATGAGGTCGATCCGCCGTGTAGCTTCCCAATACAATTCCCGCAGCCGTTCATCGAGGATGAAGGGCAGATCCAGTTCGCTCATCGAAATATTGCCATCGGTATTGCCATAGGCCCGCTGGCGCATGGTGTTGATCAGCTGTAGCGCCTCATTCAGGTCGCCGCCCTGGCCGTTGCGCAAAATAGCCTCGGCATACATCAGCCAGGCATCGGGCAGGCGAAACATCGGATAATCGGTATCTACATGAGTGACATCGGAGCCTGCAACACCAGCAGGGGAGATGTTGACAAATTTTGGTACGGCATAACCCTCTGTAAACTCTCCAATGTCATCAATTTCCAATGATTGCCCATCCGTGTAAAATATAGCGCGGCTATCGATGTTGCCTGTCACATCGGGAAATTTTTCTACCATTGTTTTTGTGGTGCGCATACCGGCCCAGCCGCCTGTGACGCCATAGTCTGCCTCATCCATACTGCCCCCAATAGCACCGTGTACCAAAAAGGTAGTACTACCCCAGTTTTGGGTATTTTTCCCATCGGAATTCAGGGCAAAAATGATTTCATCGGAGAGGTGGTTTTCCGTCATAAATAGTGTTTGGTATTCAGCATCCAACTGGTAACCGACATCCATCACCTTGCGGCAGGCGGCAATACACTCCGTATATTTTGGCTCTCCGATTTGCGCTTCGGCATTGAGATACAGCTTGGCCTGCAACATCCAAAGGGCTGCTTTATCGGCCCGGCCGTACTCATTTTGGCGCGGCTCAGCCATTTCCGATTCGATTTCCATTAGCTCTCTTTCCACAAAGTCAAACAACTCCTTGGGTGTACTTTGGAAGGGCAATTCGGAAGAAATTTCGGTGATCAGCGGGATGTTCCTAAACAAATCCAGGGCATGCCAGTAGGCCAAAGCTCTCAAAAAACGAGCTTCCGCGCGGTAGGTAGAAATCTCCCGCACATCATCGGCGTTGGAGATGCCATTTCTGCTGAGTACCTCTGCCGAGGATTGCTTGATGAAGTCGTTGGCAATCGAAACGATGAGCGCAATGCGGTAATACAACACCCGCACAAACTGATTTTCAGAGCTCCAGCTATGCTCATGCAAATCTCTCACACCTGCATCCGTCCAGGCAATCACCGCTTCATCGGTGGTCAGCTCCTGAGCCTTCCAATAGACGCGGATGTAACTGGTAAAACCTTCGTCATTAACGATAGAAATATCGCCATCGCCATGTGGGCCGTCTTGTCCGGTAAGCGAATAGCTGCCATACACTTTAGCGAGATATGCCCGATAAGCCTCCGGATCTTTGAATACCTCAAACTCGGTGAAAGCATCTTCCGGAAATACTTCCAAATCGGTGCAGCTGACGCCGAATAAGAGAAAAATGAACAGAGGAAAAAGTATCTTTTGCATGATCGTGAGTTTTAGAATGAAGCATTTATACCAAACAAATAAGTGCGCGAAACGGGATAGATGTTATTGTCGATGCCGTTGTTGAACTGTGGCAGCTCGGGATCCAGCCCCGTATAGCCAGTGAGTGTGAGCACATTTTGAACCGTAGCATACACACGAAGAGCCTGTAAGAATTCGACAGCCTTGATATTATAACCCAGCGTAATATTATCCAGTTTGAGAAAGGAGGCATTCTCGATGTAATGATCGGATTTGAGCTGTTTGGTTTTAAAATTGGTTTCAAAAGCAGACTCGTCAATGTTGTTGGTCACCCGGTCGCTCAGCCGGTCAAAGTATCCCGTGCTGGAGGCTACATTGTTGTACACATAATTGCCCAGGTTGGAGCGCAGCGTAAAGGACAAATCGAAGTCCTTGTAGTACACATTGGAGGTAAAGCCCATAATCACATCCGGGGTAGCTGTTTCGCCCACCACCAGATCATTCTCGTTGATGATACCGTCATTATTGATGTCTTCATACATATCGAGGGGGCCGGCAATGCCATCTCCATCCCGGTCTTCCGTGTCGGGAGTAGGATTGCCGTTCGCATCGAGGATGTGGCGGTAGGTTCTGAAAGTATTAACACTCTCTCCGACTTTGAGGATCTGAATCGTTTGCCCGACATCGCCGGCGATGCCTCCAGTTTCGTAGCCTCCAAAGTCCGGCAGGTTAGAATTGTCCAGCTTGGTGATCTCGTTGGTATTGTAAGCGATGTTGAAGCCAGCTTTCCAGTCGAAGTCTCTACGATCTACAACATAGGAACTCAATGCCAGCTCAATGCCCTGGTTTTCCATCTTGCCAATATTGGTAAGTATCCGGTCGCTGAGGTTGGTAAATGCTCCGGCAGCTACGGTAAACAGCAGGTCGTTGGTGAATTTTTTATACCAATCAATCGAGCCGGTCAGCCTGTTGTTGAGAAAACCAAAGTCGAGCCCCACATTCAAGGACGAAGTCTCTTCCCACTTGATATTGGGGTCCACCCCTACACCTCGCAAGGTGTTGACGAAATCGTCACCAAATTGATAGCTGGCGTCATCCGTACTATACGAATAAAAGGTGGCATACAGAAAATCTTCAATATCCTCATTGCCCGTTACGCCATAACTGAGGCGCAGCTTGAGGTTGGAAAAGGTTTGCCTGAGGCCTGCAGCAAACTCTTCCTGCAAAACACGCCAGCCTAAAGCGCCGGAGTAAAAGTTGCCCCACTGATTGCTCGGGCCGAAGCGCGAGGAGCCATCGCGGCGGTAGGTAAAGGTGAGGAGGTATTTGTCGGAAAAGCCGTAGTTGAGCCTGCCAAAAAAGGAGATCAGCCGGCTCTCTACAATAAAAGAATCACTTTTGATGTCTGTGGTCCGCATATAGCCAAACTCATTGTCGGCCATCTCCAGTCCATTGCCTTCTGTCCATCGATTGGCCTGGTGGTTTTCCTGCCACGAATGGCCAAAGGTGAATTCGAGATTGCTGTTGATGTTTTCCAGGGTTCGCTTGTAAATGCCGTAGGTTTCGATGAGTTGCGTGTTGAGGTCTTCTGTTTCGGTAAACAAATTGCCGCCCCGATCAAAGGTTTCACTATCTTTCAACAAGGGGTTGCGCAGCCGGGTTTTTTCCCCATCGGTAAAGTCATAGCTGATGTTGGATTTTACCGACAAGCCTTCTACCCAGGGCAGATGGTACTGAAGCGTCAGATTGTTGAGCGAGCGAAAAGCATTGCCCTTTTCATCCGTCAGATCAATCGTAGAAACCGGGTTGTTAACAGCCAATGGATCATCCCACTGAAAGTAGCCGCCATATTTGCTGTCGGCATCGAATACCGGCTGGGTGGGGTCGAAGGTTTGAGCTGCCCCGATTACGTTGGGAGTGAACTGATCTTTGGTAAAGCCACTGAGCGACTTGATCTGCAACTCCAGCTGATCGTCAAATAGTTTAGTAGAAAAATTGAGTGCGATATTAGACTTTTTGCTGTTCGATGTTTTCAGGATGCCGTTGTTGTCGAGATAATTGAGCGACACATAATAGCGGCTTTTATCAAAACCTCCAGATAGCGAAAGGTTGTGCTGCATGCTGGAAGCCAGTTCAAGTACTTCGTCAACCCACTCTGTGTTTACATCACCCAGCTTATTGATGTTCTGGGGCGCTTTGGCACTAATGGCCTGCCGAAAGGTGTTGGGTTTGAGGATGTCCACCTGCTGACCCAGGTCGGAAATGGAGTAAAAGCCATTGTAATCAACTTTCAGCTTACCACTTTGCCCGGATTTGGTAGTAATGATAATCACCCCATTTGCCCCCCGAGAGCCATAGATGGCGGCGGCAGAAGCGTCCTTCAATACAGTAATATCGGCAATGTCGGAAGCATTGATAAAGTTGAGCGGGTTGCGGCCGCTGGCGTTTTTCTTGACGCCACTTTCATCTTCCTTTAGGGTGAGCGGAACGCCATCCACCACGATGAGCGGATTGCTGCTGGCATCGAGTGAGGTGCCACCGCGCAGCCGGATGTGCGTGGAGCCGCCGGGCTCACCATTAGTGGTAATTTGCAGGCCGGCTACCTTGCCGGTAAGCAGGTTTTCGGGGCTGTTGTTGACACCCTTGTTGAATACTTCCTCATCCACTTTGGTGACTACCCCCGTGATATCTTCCTTCACCACTGAGCCATAGCCCACTACAATTACCTCCTCCAGCATTTCAGCCGCTGTGGAGAGTTTTACATCGATCTTGTTGCCAGTGGCCGGAAATTCTTTTGAGGTATAACCAATGTAAGAAAATACCAGGGTGTCTGTTGGAGAAGCTTCTAGCCGGAAGGCTCCATCGAGGTCGGTAACGGTTCCGACCATCTTGCTTTTGATGGCTACATTGACTCCGATGAGTGGCTCGGAGGTTTCCTGGTCGAGTACCGTGCCGCTGATCACATTGGTTTGCCCAAAAGCAGGTACATTGAAAAGGCAGATGAATAAGAAAAGGCTCCAAAAAGCACCGATCTTTCTAATAGGTTGGGGGTTGAAGAGGGGTAAGTGTGTTCTCACGATTGGTAAAGATTTAGGTTAGCAGGCAGTACAATAAAGAAGACCGGGCTGCTGAGTGGCAGGCACCACCCAGCAGTCCGGCGTATTTTAAAGCTGAAAAGCTCTAAAGTTCAGTGAACGTTGCAGTGTAGGTGACACCATCATCACTGGTCGTCAAAACAATCTGATATGTGGCAGCAGTACCTACTTTGATATTTCCGCCATCATCAGAAAAATCACTGATATCCCCCATAAGGGTCAGGTTTCCGCCCCAGCCCATATTCTCATCCCATTTGTCATTAGCTCTGAATTTAAAGCCGCCCGGCACAAAGGCCAAAGAAGCCATTTCCCAGGTGTAAGTATTTGAGCCAGCGTCGTAGCCTTCGTAGTTCATATCATGGTCCACACCAATCGGGTCATCATTCGGATCGTCATTGGCCCAGCCGTTAGGAGTAGCATCACCCGTAAGTGCCCACTGGTGCTCATCGGGTACAAAGGTGATTACAGGTGCATCGCCCGTGCGGGTTACAGTCATGGTGAATCCGTCATCGGCCGTCCAATCGAGTACGATAGTGTATTTGCCATCTTCTGTCTGAGGAATGTTTGGCTGATCGTTGCCAGTAGCCAAGTTGTCAGCTGTACCGCCAAAGTTGGTGAAGAGCTGGTAGCCATTGTCGAAGCCAAAACCAGCAGCAGGATCTTTTCTGCGATCCAGATTCCAGCGGCAGTTGAAGCGGAGCTTCCACTCACCAGATCTCAAGATGACCTCAGTGGCGCTCCAGCTACCGCCATCGGCAGTTACTGAACCCGCTAGCGGAGTGTCAGTTCCCCAGCCTCCTTCGGTGGCGCTACCGATAATACCGGCAGACATGATGGGTACCATGACCACCTCACTGGTGGTTTGGTCGAAGGTAACTTTGTAAAGGCCGGAACTGGCAACTGCCCAGGGTGCACCCCCTGAAGTGACGGTAACGAGTTCGTAAGTACTCTGCCCACAGCCGGAAGCACTATCATCGATAGTTTCTACGGTACCTCCCAGCGAATCCACAATGGCTTTTTCGGAAATCTCAACAATTCGGTAATCACCGGCATCTACCCAGATGTAGTTGGCCATGAAGCCGGCACGATCTTGAGAACTAAAACCATCATCTTCTACAGTTTCTGCTACCAATACATCGGAGGTGGTGGGCTCACCAGTTCCGGGAGCAATGTAAAAGCCGTCAGCTACATTGATGCCGGTAACCGGGGTGATGGTCGGTCCTTCATCATCATTACAGGCTGCGGCGCAAAATACCACAACTGCTAAAAGCAGCAATTGAAAGCGATTTGATAAGCTTGTCATATTCATCATTTTTGTTTGAATTGATTAAAATTATTTTAAAACAGAACAGTATGTTTTTTAAAAAAGTGACTAAAGTTAGGAAAAAGGGAATAAATGAAAGCACCCAATAACTTAATAAATTAAAGATTTAGATTATATCGGGTTATGCAAACGATTGCATTTTAATGATTTAACCTTTTCTTATTCCAAAATTCTCGTTATATTAATTTTTGTTTTTGTTTGAAACTTGTGTTTTTTCATGAGCAGGCAAGTCACTATAAAAGATATCGCTAAAAAGCTTGGGATTGCTGCTTCTACCGTTTCCCGGGCATTGCAAGATAAGCCTAATATCAGCGAAGCTACTAAAGCTCGTGTACTGGCGCTCGCTAGCGAACTGAAATACGAACCCAACAAAATTGCCGTCAGCTTAAAAAACAGTAGCACTAAAACTATAGGTGTTATCATTCCCGAAATTGTACATTTCTTCTTTTCCACCGTGATTTCCGGCATTGAGGAAGTGGCCTATGCCAATGGATATACCGTATTGTTTTGTCAATCCAATGAATCGTATGATAAGGAAGTGAAAGACACCCTGGCACTGCTCGCCCAGCGGGTTGATGGTTTGCTGGTCTCACATTCCCGAGAAACAAGAGACTTCAAGTACTTCATGGATGTGCGATCCAAACAAATACCAGTTGTATTTTTCGACCGAGTGCCTTGTAAACTGCCTTTCTCCAGAGTAACAATTGATGATTTCAAAGCCGGACAGCAAGCAACTCAGCACCTGATAGAGCAAGGCTGTAGGCGGATAGCCCACCTGGCAGGTTCGCTGCATTTGCAGATTTGCCAAGATCGGAAGGAAGGCTATCTGGCCGCGCTTCGGGAGGCTTCAATTCCGATTGCCCCGGAGCTTGTAGTGGATTGCAATTTGGGAAGCGAATCAGAAGGTTATACGGCTGTACAAAAGTTATTGCAATCGGCTCAACTGCCTGATGGTATTTTTGCCAACAATGATCGGATTGCCATAGGTGCCATGCGCGCAATTAAGCAAGCCGGCTTCCGAATTCCCCAGGATGTAGCTATCATCGGCTTTAGCGGCTGGCAATTTTGTGAACTCACCGAACCTCAACTTTCCACCATTGCTCAGCCAGGTAGGGAAATGGGAAAAGTCGCTATGGCCATGCTGCTCGAACAGTTTGAAAAAACCAGTTTTTATCAGCCAAAACATGTTGTTTTACAAACCCGACTTATTGCACGCAGTTCTTCTAACAGACAAACAGCCTTGGAGCGCATTTCGATTAGATAAGGCAAAACAAAAATATTTGAAATAATACATTATTTTTATTATTATGTTTAAGTATTTGATTGTCAGATCATTACTTTTTTTATGTTGTCTGGTATTACCGAGCCTTTTATCTGCCGAAACCATCCTGCAGGGTATCGTTACCTACCAAAATACCGGCCAACCAATGGGCTTTGTGCAAGTATCGGCCAGGGGCTCTTCGCCTGTGGTGACCAAGCAAAGTGGTGCCGATCAGGGAGTGTTCAAGCTGCGCTTTCCCAATGCAAAACCGGATGCAGTGGTTATCCTCAAAATAGAAGGGCAGAATCTGGAAGTGGTCAACCGGGAAGCGCTACGCCAGCGGCTGCCCGCCTCTTTGAATGACGAGCCCGTCAGGATCGTCGTCTGCAAAGTGGGAGAGCGCAACCAAAAAGCCATCGAATATTTTGAAATTTCTACCGCTTTTATTGAAAAAAACTACCAAAAAGAAATAGGCAAAAGGGAAAAGCAGATTGAGCAATTCAAAAAGCAATTGGCAGAAAGTGATCGCGATAAAATCGGATTGAGCAAACTTATCTCCGATCTGGAAAATCAGAAAAGCCAATTGCAAAGGCGCCTCCAAAATCTGGAAGATGATGCCTGGCTGATGGCGCAGGAGTTTTCAAACATCGACCTGGCACAGGAAAGTGCATTGTACAACAAAGCATTCAAACTGTTTCAGCAAGGCGAAATTGAAGCGGCAAGGGCTGTCCTCAATGGTAAAGAGCGGAAGGCGGGCAGGCAGAAAATCCTGACGCGCCAAAAAGAGCTGGACATGCGCAAGGCCAATCTGGACAAAAAGAAAGCGGATGTCGAGCGCGATGAGCAGGAGATCAAAGCGGCTGAGAAAGAGCTGAAGCTGGGCATCGCTCAGGATATTGAAAGCTCCCTGCTGGACGCCAAAATGGCCAAACTGCAGTTTAAGTTCGGGGAGATGGAACGCATTTACCAAGAAGCACTACAACTGGATTCCACCCATTTTGAAGTGCTTTACGAATATGCTGAACTGCTAGGTAAAGAAAATCGCATAAATGAATGCGTCGCTTTTGCTCAGCGGGCATTGGTGGTTGCCAATACGGATAAAGACAAGGCCGACACCTACCACATGATCGGTGCGATGGCCTGGCTCAACAATGATTTTGACCAATCAATGGAGGCCATCAACCAATCGCTCCGTTTCAACAGACGGCTGGAGGCAGATATTGAGCATGGCTATCCGCAAGGCCTGGTCAATAATTATTCGGGGGTCGGTCTGGCCCATTTTCAGCGCTTCGAAAGGGAGCCCTGCCTCCGCTATCTGGATTCAGCCTTGCTGGTTTTGCATCAGGCAAATCCGGTTGACAGCTTGAAGTGGTGGGACGATCTGGCCTTTTTGTACAACAACCTGGGGGCGGCCCATTTGCAGTTTGGCAATTTCATGTTGGCTGATTCATTACTGCGTAAATCACTGGTAATCAGGCAGATGCTGTCCAATAAGGAGAAATCTATTCGACACTATGCCGACATTGGGCTGTTGCATTCCAACCTGGGGGTTTTGCAATTGTATCGGCTCAATTATCCGGTTTCGGACAGCCTTTTTGGCAAGGGGCAATATTATTACGAGCTGCTTTTGAAGGACAGCCTGCTGCGCGTGGAGCCGGATTATGCCAATTTGCTGCACAATCGCGCCTTGTTGTTTCAAAAGATGAACAAAGCCCGGCAGGCCGAAGAGAACCTGCATAAAGCCTTGAAAATTTTTCGCCGCTGGGCTGCCAATAATCCGGCAGCTTTTCAGGATGATGAGATCAAAGTGGGTTCAAAGCTGGCTGGACAGCTCTGGCAGCGGGGCGCTTATACCGAAGCCCGGCAGCTCATCCGCCAGGCGGAAGAAGGTGCACGGCAACTTTCTACCCGCTCGCAAAGCCGCCTGGCGCAGAGGCAGTTTGCAGATGTGCTTGACAATCTGGCAGACATCAATTTGGAATTGAATGAGTTTTCGAATGCAGAGCAGCAATATTTGCAGGTGCTTGAAATATACAAGGGCCTTTATGACTTCAACCCGCTTGATTTTGCGGGCGAGTTGGCAGACAGCCACCAGGCCTTGTGCCTGTTTTATCTTAGCACCAACAAGCTGGCCGATGCCACCAAACATATTAAAAGAGCTATTGAATTAAAAAAGGAAAAGCAATTGAATGTTCCAGCTTCAGGCCGCAGCTCTTTAAGCTTGCTGGAAAGCGAAGTCATTTTAAGCAAAATTTACAGCAAACAAAATGAGTTTGACCAGGCAGAGCAAAGCTATCAGACCTATTTAGACAGCCTGCATGGGTATGAGCGCAGAAACCCCGGAAGTTATACGGATGATCTGGCCAATGTGTATATGGAGCTGGGTGGTTTGTACCGCATTTATGGTTATGATGAAAAATCGCTTGTCGCATTGACCAAAAGCCTGGACTTTATGCAATCGCTGGCCAATAAACTGCCAGCGGTTTACAATACCCAATTGGCGGATATTCACCTGCAATTGGGGTATGTTTACCAGGGGCTCAATGAATTTTCGGCAGCGCGCAAGCAGATTGTGGCAGCACTGAAAATCTACCGCCAGCGGTTGGCTAAATCTCCTGAGCTAAACAGCAGCCAGTGGGCAGTGGCGAACGCTAATATGGCGCTTGGTAATTACTATTTGCATAAGTACGAACTCGATAGTGCCGCCGTAATATTGGATGAATCCATTGCCCATCTCCAATCATTGTCTGATGCTAACTCAGCTGTGTATAGCGGTACGCTTGCCGATGCCTACGGCCTACGGGGAAACCTGGCATTTGAAGCCCGCAAAAAAAATGAAGCAAAGGAATATCTTTCGGAAGCTATCCGCATTTACAGACTTCATCCTCCGGTCAGCGAAATTGGTCGCTCCCAACTGGCACAATGCTACTCCAATATTTCTGCGGTATTGTTGGAGCTGGGAGACCATCAACAAGGACTTCACTACGTGGATAGTTCACTGATGATTAATAAGCAACTAGCCGTCAAAAATCCACAGGCTTACGAACCCTATATGATACTGACCTATAACAACAGAGGGATTATGTATCAAAAACTGAACGAGCATCAAAAAGCGGAAGAAGCCTATTTGGAAGCCATACGTTTGGGAGAGAAGTATTATGAAAGCTATCCCGATCTGGTAGCCCAAAACCTGAGCCGCGCCTATTGGAACTATGGAGTTTGGCAATGGCAAATGAGTAAGGGGCAGCGTGGCAGTGATCTCCTTGAGCGAGGCATTGCGATAGATAAAGCGCTGGCACACAAGGACGTGCTCTCCTTTTACCACCAGTATAAAGCGCGATGCCTGCAGTTGGCAGATTCACTCAATACAACTGGCCGACCGGAGCAGGCAGCAGCTATTTTTGATGAGATGGTGGAATTTTGGAAGGAGCAATACAAGCAAAAAAAGACACGCTCCTATGGCGAAGAGCTAATGCTCACATATGGCAATCAACTGGACTTTCTGGTAAGCAACCAACTGGACAGCGCGCTCATCAAACGATCAGGCCGGGCGCAGCTGGCATTTTTGGAAGAATTCATAAAAGAGGAAGGCGGAAACACCTCCGTGAGTTGGTATCAATTGTCGAAAGTACTGGTATTGATGGCCAATTTTGAAGAAACCGAAACAGGCCTGGCCAACATAGGGCGGGCCATCAAGCTCAAAGAGCAGGTGGTTGCCCTGGAGCCGGATAATCTGAGCATCCAGCAGGATCTGGCGATCCTCTATGCCGACCAGGCCGACAATCTGCTGCGTATCAAAAATGACAGGTCTGCTGCTTCGGCCCTTCTATCCCAATCCAACGCTACTCTTTTGGCTATCGAAAACCGGCAGGCCAATGATGCGCTTACCTTTAAAAGAGCCCAAAACCATCACCTCCTGGCCCAATTAAATGCTGCACCCGACTCCATCGATCACCATATGGGGCAGGCAATCGCTTTGCTGGAAGGTATCTATGCCAACAATGCCAATAATAAAGACCTAGACCTTGAGCTCAGTACTTCCTATCTTGACTATGGTAAGTACCTCCTCGAGCAGCGCGATTCTATTCAAAAAGGAGCTGATTTGTATCTCAAAGCCATCCCGCTGCTCCAGCGGCTTAGGGCACAACCCAATGACAAAGCGGCCTTTAGCCTGGCCGAGACCTATTTTACACTCTCTAAAATATCAAACGTGCCGCAGGAAGTGGAGGAATTGTCAGCGGCAGCCATTGAAATTTTGGAAGACCTCTATCAGCGCTATCCCAATGAACTGGAAATTTCTACAGCCCTCACCACCGTGTACAACGAACAGGCAGGCTACCTGATCAATACCCGTGATCCGGCAAAGCAAGCTAAGGCAAAAGCCCTTTTCCAAAAATCCATCCCCATCATGGATCGCCTCATCGCCCATGAGCGCCGCCCGGACTGGCTCAATGCGCTGGCGAATGTGTATGAAATACTTGGCCAGACAACCGACACAGCCCTTCAGGCCATTGAGTACAAAACGCTGGAAATTGGGTTGCGTGAAGAGCTTTACCAGGCCTTTTCCGGCAATGCGCAATTGCTGACCGCCCTTTCGCAGGCTTATCTCAATATGTGCTGGCATCAACTGTTGGCAGGGCAGCATGGAGAGGCTGAAAGCTATCTAAGCAAAGGCAAAACACTAGATGACAGCTTCCTGTGGGTTCATACCATGCCACCCCTTTTGATGCTGTTGCAAAACCGCTTTGAGGAAGCAAAAGCCTATTACCAGCAATATAAGGATACTCAATACCAGGGGCAATCGTACAAAGCTACATTTTTGGAAGATTTGAAAATGCTGGTATCGCAGGGTGTCTCGCATCCCGACATTGAAAAAATAAAGGCTTTGCTGGAGCGCTAATTTTCACCTTTTGCATATTAGGCGAATTTGACATATTTTACCTGCTCAACCAAGCACGGAGTCTCTATGTCCATCCTTATCAAAAACGGGCGCATCATTAGCGCCTCCGATGATTACCGCGCCGATCTATTGATAGATGGCGAAAAAATAGTTGCCATCGGCAAAAAACTGTCCGCCAAAGCCGATCAAATTATCAATGCCCGGGGCCATCTCATTTTTCCCGGTGGCATCGATCCGCATGTGCATCTCGATATGCCTTTCATGGGTACCTTCTCCAGTGATGACTACGCCAGCGGAACACGCGCAGCACTGCATGGAGGCACTACGATGGTGATCGATTTTGTACTCCAAACACAGGGCAAATCACTCCACCATGCCCTCCGCCAATGGCAAAAGCGCTCTGACGGAAAAGCTTTTGGCGACTATAGCTTCCACATGGCCGTGACCGATTTTAATGAAAAAACGAAAAAAGAAATTCGCCAGATGATTGAGGAAGAGGGCATTACGTCCTTCAAAACCTTCATGGCTTACAAAGGCGCCTTGATGATCGATGATGGTCAAATGGTGGCACTGATGCAAGAGGTAAAAAAGCGCGGTGGTATGGTGACTGTACACGCTACCAATGGCGATATGATAGACCGGCTGATTGCCAAACATCGGGCAGAAGGCAAGCTGTCGCCCTGGTACCACTATATGTCGCAACCGGAGATCACAGAGGCTGAAGCTTCCGGCCGCTTCTGCGATATGGCCAATTATACCGACGTGCCTGCCTATATTGTACACCTCACCTGCGAAGGCGCGCTCAATGCAGTTCGCACAGCTGCCATGCGCAACCAAAAGGTGTTTGTAGAAACGTGTATCCAGTATCTGATTCTCGATGCCTCTCTGTACAAAAAAGGCTTCAATGGCGCCAAGTGGGTGATGAGCCCGCCACTGCGGCAGCCCAAAGACCAGGAAACCCTCTGGGCTGGTATCAATCAGGGCCTGGTGCAGGTGGTAGGCACCGATCATTGCCCCTTCAAATGGAAGCAAAAGAAAATGGGCGCAAAGGATTTTTCAAAAATACCCAATGGCCATCCTGCCATAGAGCACCGCATGGAATTGCTGTATTCAGAAGGCGTAGCAAAGGGGAGGATCAGCCTCAACAAGTTTGTGGAAGTCACCTCCACCAATGCGGCCAAAATCTTTGGTATGTACCCCCAAAAGGGATGTATCGCCGTGGGTTCTGATGCCGACTTGGTGATCTTCGACCCCAAAGCCGAGCATAAAATTTCGGCCAAAACCCATCATATGAATGTGGATTACTCTGCTTATGAAGGCTGGAGAGTAAAAGGGAAAGTGAAGAAAGTACTGTTGCGCGGAAAGCTGGCAATCGATGATGGAGTGGTGAAAATCAAAAAAGGCGAAGGGCGGTTTATCAAGCGTTCGAAAGCATCAAAAATTATTTAATATTTATTGACATGCCTAGAAAAATCAAATCAGGTCTGATACAAATGAGCCTGCCACTTACGGAAGGGCAGGGGAGCATTGAAGAAATCAAAGAAGCAATGGTGCAAAAGCACCTGCCGTACATTGAAAAAGCAGGGGAGCAAGGGGTGCAGATATTGTGTTTGCAGGAGATATTTAATACGCCCTACTTCTGCCCCGGGCAAGACTCGTCCTGGTACGCTTCGGCCGAATCCATTCCCGGCCCTACGGTGGAGCGAATGGCCGAATACGCCAAAAAATATCAGATGGTGATGATTGTTCCCATTTATGAAAAGGAGCAGGCGGGTGTGCTTTATAATACGGCTGCCGTGATCGATGCGGATGGTAGCTACCTGGGGAAGTACCGCAAAAACCACATCCCTCATACTTCCGGCTTTTGGGAAAAATATTTTTTCAAGCCCGGCAATCTGGGCTATCCGGTTTTTGAGACGCGCTACGCCAAGGTGGGCGTGTACATTTGCTATGACCGCCACTTTCCTGACGGTGCCAGGATATTAGGCCTCAATGGGGCAGAAGTGGTTTACAATCCAAGTGCCACCGTATCGGGCCTCTCCCAATACCTTTGGAAACTCGAACAGCCCGCTCATGCGGCAGCTAATGGCTATTTCATGGGTTGTATCAACAGGGTCGGAACGGAGGCCCCTTGGAATTTGGGTAAATTTTATGGCACGTCCTATTTTGTAGATCCGCGGGGTCAGATAATTGCAGAGGCTTCGGAAGATAATGATGAGCTGTTGGTGACAGAGTTTGACCTGGATATGATCGATGAGGTGCGCTCCACCTGGCAATTTTTCAGAGATCGGCGGCCTGAGACATATGGAAAAATTGTAGAATTGTAAGTGATTAGTAATCAGTTGATTGAGTAGGGCTTTGCCCTGCTTTGCCGATCAGCAGCAGCGGCCCGAAGTTTTAGTATTTAGATGATAGTGGGTGGGATATTATTTTATTTATAAAAACGACCCACCCTGCCTGCCAGCCAACCGGAAGCCTTGGTGAGTAGGTCAAACTACTCCGTTAATTATGCGCATTGTATGTTGAATTCAAACACAATGTACACATTTTCAGATTAAAAACAAAAATAACAAACAAAAAATTTATAAAATTCTTCAATATCCGCTGTATGTCTGAATTTTCCCGGCCAGCCAATTCCGAAGAATATCACCAAAACTTCCAGCAGCTCAAGCCCCTGATGAATGCCACTATGGCCTATCAGGAAAGTGCCCGCTGCCTCTTCTGCTACGATGCTCCTTGTGTACAGGCCTGCCCTACGCATATCGACATCCCGCTGTTCATCCGTCAGATCAATACCGGGCTTATTGAAGGGGCTGCCAAAACGATTTACGATGCCAACTACTTTGGCAATGCCTGCGGCAAGGTTTGCCCTACAGAGGTGCTATGCGAAGGAGCCTGTGTGTACAACCATCAGCAAGCTCCACCCATTGAGATCGGTCGATTGCAGAGCTACGCCACCTCACATTCCATTGCCCATGAGGTGAAGCACTATCGCCCCGGCCCGGCCAATGGCAAGTCAGTGGCTATCATTGGAGCAGGTCCGGCGGGCATTTCCTGCGCTTGTGAGCTCCGGCTGTTGGGCTACCAGGTGGATGTTTTTGAAGCGCGTAGCCAACCCAGTGGTTTAGCACTCTATGGCTGCGCACCTTATAAGATCACCAATCAGGAAGCAGTTCGGGAAGTAGCCTATTTGCAAAAGCAGTTGGGATTTACCCTTCATTTCAATCACTCAATTGATAGCAAAGAGCAATTGGCCGATTTGGAATCTCGCTACCATGCAGTTTTTTTAGGTATTGGTTTGGGACAGACGCGCAGCCTCCAAATTGCTGGTGAAGAGCTCCCCGGCTGCATCGGTGCCACCGAATTTATCGAACAAATCAAGCTCAATCCGCTGGAAGCCAAAATTGGCGAGCGGGTGGTAGTTGTGGGAGGGGGCAATACAGCGATGGATGCGGCCTCGGAATCGGCGCGAATGGGAGCCAGGGAGGTAACGCTGGTGTACCGCCGCAGCAGGCAGTCGATGGGTGCTTACGATTTTGAATACGAATTGGCAAAGGCTGTAGGGGTGAGGGCTGTTTTTAATGCTTCACCTATAGAAGTGGCTGATAATGAGCGAGCTATGCATATAAAATTTGTAAGAAATGAGGAGAAGAACGGAATGCTGCAGCCCCTGGCGGATAGCGAATTTGCGATCCGCTGCGACCAGGTGATTTGGGCGACCGGCCAAAGCAGGCGCCGTGCTTTTTTGAGCCTCATCGAAGGTCTTGAGCTGGATGAGCGTAGCTGTATTATCACCCAAGCTGACACCTATCAAACCACCAATCCCCGATATTTTGCCAGTGGCGATGCGGTCAATGGCGGAGCAGAGGTGGTCAACGCCTGTGCGGAAGCAAAAGCAGCAGCCCGGGCGATCCATCGGTATCTTTCTTCCTGATTACCATTTGTAAATTGTTTTCAAACCCTTACTCATGCCAGACCTTAGCGCTCATTTAGCAGGTATCAAATCTCCTAACCCTTTCTGGTTGGCCTCTGCGCCACCTACCAATTCCGGCTACCAGGTGATGAAAGCCTTTGATGCAGGTTGGGGCGGCGCAGTATGGAAAACCTTGGGTGTGCCCATCATCAATACTTCCAGCCGCTACGGCGCCATCCACTACCGCCAAAGCCGGATGGTGGGCTTCAATAATATCGAACTCATTACCGACCGACCACTTTCCGACAATCTTCGCGAAATGGAAGAGGTGAAAAAACGCTTCCCCGATCATGCTGTGATCGCTTCTCTAATGGTGGAAAGCCGTGAACAATGGCACCAAATTGTAAAAGATGCTGAAAATGCCGGTGCCGATGGTCTGGAACTCAACTTCGGATGTCCGCACGGAATGTGTGAACGCGGCATGGGGTCGGCTGTAGGGCAGGAGCCATCGGTGCTGGAGACGATCGTATCCTGGGTGATGGAAGTAGCCAAAGTCCCGGTTATCGTAAAGCTTACACCCAATATTACCGACATTACTGAGCCGGCCCTGGCAGCGGTGGCGGGGGGAGCGGATGCTATTAGCTTGATCAATACCATTCAAAGCCTGGTAGGGGTTGACCTGGACAGGCTGGTACCTTATCCGATAGTGGATGGCCAAAGTACTAATGGAGGCTACTGTGGCCCGGCAGTGAAACCCATTGCGCTAAACATGGTAAAAAATTGTGCTCAACACCCGGGAGTCACCATTCCGATCAGCGGAATCGGGGGGATAGAAAATTGGCGGGATGCGGCAGAGCATATATTGCTGGGGGCCAGCACAGTGCAAGTTTGCACTGCTGTGATGCACTACGGCTTTGGCATTATCAGAGACCTGACGAGTGGCCTGGAGCGCTATATGGCACATAAGGGTTTTGAGCGACTCGATGATATGGTTGGCAAAGCTTTGCCCAATACCAAAAACTGGGAGCAGCTCAATTTACATTACAAAGTAGTAGCTTCAATCGACAAAGAAAAGTGTATCCAATGCCAGCTCTGCTATACGGCCTGCGAAGATGGAGCTCATCAGGCAATAGGCCTGGATGAGCAAAACGACAGCCGGATTCCCTTTATCATTGAGGAAAATTGCGTAGGCTGCAACCTCTGTTCTCTGGTTTGTCCGGTAGAGGATTGCATTTCTATGGTGGAGCAGAAAAGTGATAAAGCTGCAGAGAGTTGGAAGGATTATTCAGATCAGGACAAAGCGCCCACCAGCTTTGACGATGAGCGGGCCGGCGGCAAGCACCATTGGGTGCCCGATCCTGCTTCTGCATTCACTAAAAAAAGAGCGTATTGAACGGGATGGTATGAAAAAATCCAGCAAATGAACGATCCATTTTTGCAAGCCGCTATCGATGAAGCCCGTAAGGGCAGGAGCGAAGGGGGAATCCCTATCGGAAGTGTGTTAGTACACGAGGGGCAGATCATTGGGCGAGGGCACAATCGGCGGGTGCAAAACGGTAGCGCGGTTTTGCATGGTGAGATGGATGCGCTCGAAAATGCCGGACGTTTGCCAGCCAAAGTGTATCGCAAATGTATTATCTATACCACTCTTTCCCCCTGCTCGATGTGCAGCGGGGCAATTCTGTTATATGGCATCCCCAAAGTGGTCATCGGTGAGCATCATACTTTCATGGGAGAGGAAGAATGGCTGAGAATAAGGGGCGTGGAGGTGCAGGTGGTACATAGCCTGGAGTGTATTGAGATGATGGAGCAATTTATTCGTGAGCAGCCCGAACTTTGGTTTGAAGATATTGGGGAATGAGACTGTCAGGAAGCTGCAGGAAGCCTGGAATCTTCAGTTACATTAATAAAAATGATTTAGAATGAAAATATGAAATATTAAAATTTGTCAGTGTATTATTTCGACAACAAGCTCGTTGGTGTATTGTTTTAAAATAATATTCTATTTCCGCCCGCCTTGATCAACATTTGGCCCTAGCTTTGCGTTATCCTATTGGATAAACAAACGTACTTGATGCTACCCCCAATTCCAAAGCTCAAACAGTATGATGTCAGCAACTTCTTGCTGATTGCCGGTCCATGCCTCATTGAAGGCGAGGCTATGGCTATGGACATTGCCGGAAAGCTCTCCGATATTTGTAGCCGCCTGCACATCCCGTTTATCTTCAAAGGTTCTTATAGAAAAGCCAACCGTAGTCGGATCGACTCCTTTACGAGCATTGGAGACCGGCAGGCATTGGAAATTCTTCAAGCTGTTGGCAGGCATTTTCAGCTTCCGGTTCTTACCGATATACACAGCGTGGAGGAAGCCACCCTGGCGGCTGAGTATGTGGATGTACTCCAAATTCCCGCTTTTCTGTGCCGGCAGACCGATCTGCTGGTCGCTGCGGCCCAAACGGGCAAAGTAGTCAATATCAAGAAGGGACAGTTTATGAGCCCAGAAGCTATGGAGTTTGCCATGCAGAAGGTCGTTGCAAATGGCAATGCTTATGTACTGCTGACGGAGCGGGGAACCAGCTTTGGCTACCAGGATTTGGTGGTGGATATGCGGAGCATACCAATAATGAAGGCATTTGGAGCTACCGTAATACTGGATTGCACCCATGCACTCCAGCAGCCCAATCAGCGCAGTGGAATTACGGGCGGAAGACCTGAATTGATCGCTACCCTTGCTAAAGCCGGGGTGGCTGCCGGAGCAGATGGTTTGTTCCTTGAGACACATCCGGAGCCAGGTAAAGCTTTGTCGGACGGAGCCAATATGCTGGCCTTATCGCAAGTAGAGACATTGTTGGAACGCCTTATACGGATCAGAGAAGCAATTGTTTGAATAAATTCTAACATTTATACATCGAAAAATTGACTTAATCAAAAATAAATTGTAAATTTTTACCATAAAATCCAAAAAATGTAGCGCCCATGAAACCTCTTAAAGCATATATCACAGTAGCGTTGCTCATTGGTGCCTTTGCCATAGCAGTTGGTCAGCAGGTGGAAAAAACGCTGGTCAAATCCTTTAATTTACAAGGGCTTCAGAGTGTTCAGCTTGATTTGAAAGGCGAGGTGGATGTCCAGGAATGGGATAATGACATCTTGAGGATTCAAATGACCATTGGCCTGGAAAATGGCAATGAAACGCAGCTTAAAGCTCTGATCAAAGCTCATCGCTATTACCTAAAGTCAAAGATTGAAAGCGACGAATTTATTGTGTTTGCCCCAGCACTCCACAAGGAAGTGCGCATCAGCGGCGTCAAACTCAATGAAGCTATTCGCTATACCATAAATGCGCCGCGTAATGTGCTGGTTAAACAGTCAGACGCGGCTACCTCCATACAACCCAAAGACTCGAACACTCCCTCTTCCTTATAGAAGGTTTAAGTGTTTGTTAAAGCGTTTTGAAGGGTATAATGCAAGCCATTTGTATTATACCCTTTTCTTTTTCATAAAAAAGAAATAACTTGCAACCTATTCCGACCCCTCGGGAGCGAAAATCTTACATTTTACCAAAACTATGAATAATGAAGCATGCACTTCTGTTGGCTTTTTGCTTATTCACTATCCAGCAAACAGCCTTCGCACAGCTCGAAAAAATCCTGCACCAGGCTTTTGAGCTCGAGGGGATCAACAACGTCTCAATTAATCTGTACGGGGAATACGAAATTGAAAAATGGGCCGGCAATGCCATCCTCATCGAATCCCACATTCAGCTTTATGATGCTTCTCCCAACATCCTTAAGCATGTCCTCAATGAGGGCCGTTACATGATCACCGCCAAAAAGGATGGCGAAACGCTGCAAATACAATCCAAAGACCTGGTACGTAAAACCATCCACAAAAATAGCAAGCAATGCTACGAATTTGTGAAAGTTCGTCTGCTTATCCCCGAAGATTTTACAGTGGCCAGTCTGCAAAACCTGCAAAGAGACTTAAAGCTGGAAACATCTGCGGGTAGTGTGATGGAGCAGTGAGCATTTTGTTTTTCCGGTAGAATTCTTGCTTGTCTTTTGTGATTTTTCCCTCCTAAACAACTTCATACTTTATCTTTGGCGCTCAACTCAGCGCCACGTATGACCAAAACGGTAGAATTCACCCTGCAAGCTGCTCAGATTGGTGATCCTCAGATCATCAAAAGTCGCGCAGCAAAGAAGGCCCGCCTCAAAGCAGAGCAGATCGTCGATCTACGCGTTCTGCGCCGCTCCATTGATGCGCGCGCTGCGCAGCCAGTCTTCCGGCTTCGGGTGGAAATATCCACTACACAAGCATTTGATCCGGAACCTGCGCTGCTCGCTGGCTTGGCAGATGTATCGGAAGCTCAATCGGCCATCATTATCGGTACCGGCCCGGCCGGTTACTTCGCAGCACTCGAGATGATTGAGCTGGGCATCCGGCCCTTGCTTTTTGATCGGGGTAAAGATGTGCAGGCCCGCCGCCGCGATTTGCGTGCTATCCAGCAGTTGGGGCAGGTCAATCCGCATTCCAATTATTGCTTCGGCGAAGGGGGTGCCGGTACGTATTCTGACGGCAAGCTTTATACCCGCTCTCACAAGCGCGGCAGTATCGAAAAGGTGTTGCGCTTGTTGGTCGAACATGGCGCCAGCAGCGATATACTGATCGATGCGCATCCACATATAGGTTCCAACAAATTGCCAAAAATTGTAGCCAATATTCGCCAAACTATCCAACATTTTGGTGGTGAAATCCATTTTGAGAGCTGCCTTACCGATCTTATTCTACATAAAGGGAAGATCAAAGGGGTGATGATCAATGATGCCCACTCGTGCTATGCTGATGTAGTGGTGCTGGCTACCGGCCACTCGGCTCGTGATGTGTACCAATTGCTCGATGCAAAGGGCCTGAAGCTGGAAGCCAAAGCCTTTGCCCTGGGGGTACGGGTAGAACATTCGCAATCGCTTATTGATCGCATACAGTACCGCCAATCGCCACGCCAAGCAGCCCTGCCAGCCAGTAGTTACCGATTGGCAAGTCAGGTGGACGGCCGGGGTGTTTTTAGCTTTTGTATGTGTCCGGGCGGGCTGGTGGTCCCGGCTGCCACCGCTCCGGGCGAGATCGTTGTGAATGGCATGTCCCTTTCCCGCCGCGACTCCGCTTACGCCAATAGTGGAGTAGTGGTAGCTCTGGAGCCTCAGGACTGGCAGGCCTTTGAGCACTTTGGGGTACTGGCCGGGCTTGAGTTTCAGCGATCGGTGGAGCAAAGCATGTTTGGGGCGGGCAATGGCTCTCAGGCAGCCCCGGCCTTGCGTATGACCGACTTTGTGGATCGGAAGCTGTCGGCTGATTTGCCTTCGGCATCCTATCTGCCTGGCCTTCACGCTGCGCCATTGTGGGAGTTGCTGCCGGAGAAAATATACGCCCGACTACGACTCGCCTTTTTGCAATTCGATACTAAGATGAAGGGCTATTTCACAGCTGAAGCAAATGTGATTGGCACGGAGAGCCGCACCAGCTCACCGATACGGATTCCCCGCGATGCCAACACCTTGATGCACCCGCAGTTGGAGGGCTTGTTTCCCTGCGGCGAGGGAGCTGGATTTGCGGGAGGTATCGTTTCGGCAGCTATGGATGGGCAAAAGGTAGCAGAAGCTGTGGCAGCCTATTGTGCCATGGGTACAAAGTGATTGGATGCAGAGGGTTTTACTGTGCCAGGTAGGGTGATTCGAAAGGGAAGTTGTACTTTCACAGCGAAATAATAAGCATACATAATTACCAGCCCTTGATGAAAGACTTTCTGGACCTACTCGCACGCACCTTGATTGCCTTTATCTTTCTCTTCGAAGCCTATGATTCGATTGCTTTTTTCAAATCTACCAAAGAGACCATGACTGCTTACCATCTTACCTGGAATCAAGATGTGCTCCTGTATGGGGCTATCTTTTTACTGATCACGGGGGGCTTATTGGTACTGCTGGGTTATCGCTCTTCCCTGGGGGCGCTGTTGTTGTTGCTGTATTGGATACCCGTTACATTTATCTTACATTCCTGGTGGAACGATTCGCCGGATATACAGCGTCATCAGGCCATGCTATTTATGAAAAACCTTGCGATTATGGGGGGGCTTTTGATGATTATTGTCAATGGTAGTGGGAAGTATAGCATCCGGCGCTTGTTTGCTACTACGCGGGTGCCTGGCTAGTAGTCAATTAAACCCCTGACTGATGCAAGGCAGCCCCCAGGCAATCACAATTTCTCTCCACAGCCCTTACAGTATATGGCATCTCCATCATGGCCTTGCGTTCCGCAGGAATCACAAACTGTCTGACTTTCCGAAACTGATTTGTTGTTTCTTTTTGCTCCTTTGATAAATTCAGTGGAAACGATTCCTGTAGGAACAGCAATGACAGCATAACCCAGTATCATTACAATGGCAGACAAAAACTGCCCCAGGCCGGTTTGGGGTGTGATATCCCCAAATCCAACTGTAGTAAGGGTGACAATGGCCCAATAGATACTTCGGGGGATATTGGTGAAGCTGGGATTCGACTCGCCCTCTATCAGGTACATCATAGAGCCGATGATGGTGACCATGAGCAGGACAAAGTATAAGAATACAGCAATTTTGGCCCGGCTGGCCTGCATGGCTCGGATAATGTAATTGCCTTCTTTGAGGAGATGGCCCATTTTGAATATCCGAAATACCCGCAGCAGGCGCAGGGCACGTATTACCAGCAGATATTGGGTGCCGGCAAAAATAAGGCTTAAATACGTTGGGAGTATAGCAAGCAAATCGATTACTCCGTAGAAGCTGGTAGCATACTTGATCGGCCGGTTGGCACAATACAGTCGCAAGATATATTCGATGGTAAAAAAGACGGTAAAAAACCATTCAAGGATATAAAATACTTCGTGGTATTTTCCTTCAATATCATGGACACTTTCCAGCATTACCGTAAGTACGCTCGCAATAATAAATACGATCAGGATGACATCGAAGCGTTGGCCAATAGGGGTGTCCGTACCGAAGATGATCGAACGCAGCTTGTCACGCGGAGGTAAAAACGACTGAAGAAATTTTTGGATCATGCAGCGTGCATTGGTTCTGGCCTCAAAGCTAAAAAAAATGGCGCTTTGCGGTACTTTCAGCTATGAATCATTTTTTCACTTTTAATCTTTTATCACAAAAATCGCTAAATTTGGGTCGATTTATCCCTCCGTTTTAAAATAGGGTCATATGGCACTAATATTGAATAGGATGCTATAGCCCCTGCTTCCTGAAACTGGTTTGTTATTTTTTCACAAAGGGTACACAGCAATCTTGCCTATTCCCCTGCTTTATTATTGATAGTATGAATGCATTTAACAACAATCTATTGACCGCACTTTTAGTATTTTTTTGCGCATTTTCAAGCTGCAACAAAAATAATACGTCCACCAATTCTCCGGATGCTTCCGCCACCACTCAGGGAGACATACAGCTCTTTGAGCTTTTAGGACCCGACCAAAGCGGGATAAAATTCAACAACCAGTTGGAAGAAAATCCGCAATTCAACCATATCATGCAGGATGTGGTACACAACGGCGCCGGAGTGACTGTGTTGGATGTCAACAATGATGGCCTGCAGGATCTCTATTTTGCAGGCAATCAGGTATCGGACAGGCTTTATCTCAATAAAGGCAATCTTGCCTTCGAAGATATTACCAACAAGGCTGGTGTATATAATAAAACCTGGTCCACCGCTGTGGCAGTGGCAGATGTCAACAATGATGGCTGGCAGGATATTTACGTAGGCAAATACATGTACAGCCCCGAGAGCAAACGCGCCAATGCCCTGTACATCAATAACGGCGACCTGACTTTTACCGAAAGTGCTGCCAAATTTGGTGTTGCCGACCTCGGGTACTGCACTGCTGCCAATTTTTTTGACTACGATAAGGACGGCTGGCTCGATCTGTATCTGTGCAACCAGCCCCTCGTCAATAGAGCCGAAAAGGGTTCGCACGAAAAAAACTATCACGGCCAGCTCAAATACTCCGACAAGCTGTATAAAAACACAGGAGGCAGCTCCTTTACCGATGTTACTCAAGCGGCCGGTATCACCAATTACAACTATGCATTGAGCGCTACCGTCAGTGATATCAATAATGATGGCTGGCTGGATATTTATGTAGCCTGCGATTACGAGGAGCCCGACATTCTCTACCAAAACCAAGGCAATGGTACGTTCAAAAAGGCGACTGATTTTGCCTTCCGCCATATTTCCAATTTTAGTATGGGGGTCGATGTCGCCGATTTTAATAATGATGGCTGGGTGGATGTCTATTCGGCCGATATGGTAGCCGCCGACAACTACAGGATCAAAGCTAATATGAGCGGTATGAATCCCGAAAAGTTCTATAACCTGGCTAAAGCTGGCTACCACTACCAGTATATGTTCAATATGCTGCAGCTCAACAACGGCAACGGCACCTTTAGCGAAATTGGCCACCTGGCCGGGGTGTCAAATACCGACTGGAGTTGGGCTACCCTTTTTGCCGATTATGATAATGATGGGGATAAGGACCTGCTCGTTACCAATGGCCTGGTACAAGATCAAAAAAATAAAGATTATACCATCAAGCGTAAGATATTGGCCGATTCTATGAAAGCTGCCAGAGGAGGCAAAGGCTTGACCGCAGAGGAATATTTCGAGCTCTCAAAGGCTGCTCCTTCTGTAAAACTGGCCAATTACATTTTTGAAAATAATAACGACTTCACTTTTAGTAATCGAAATGTGGATTGGGGGCTTGGTCAAAAAACCTGGTCGCATGGCGCTTCTTATGCCGATCTGGACAATGATGGCGATCTCGATCTGGTCATCAGCAATATGAATGACCCGGCATTTTTGTACGAAAATAAGGCTGCCGACAAAAAAATCGGCAACTGGCTGCGTGTCAAGCTGGTGGGCGATCAGGGCAACAATAAACAGTCCTATGGTGCGCGGGTATGGCTTTGGACGGGTGATACCCAGCAGCTTCAGGAAATCTCGCCCGTCAGAGGCTATCTTTCCGCTTCCGAACCCATTGCACACTTTGGGCTGGGCTCAAATCAGCGCATCGACCGACTAATAGCACAATGGCCCGACGGGCGGCGTATCGAAATGAAAGATGTGGATGCCAACCAGCTATTGACCCTCCACCAAAAAGACGGACAAGCCGGCGAATGGGTGGGCAGGCCGAGTGGAAAGTACATGTTTGAGTCCCATGCCAAGGAATCAGGCGTTGATTACATCCATCAGGAAAATGAGTTTGATGATTTCAAAGACCAGGTGCTGCTGCCGCACCGCATGTCGAGGCTGGGCCCTTCTGCCTCCAAGGCTGATGTCAATGGCGACGGACTGGAGGATTTTTTCATTGGCGGCCCTGCCGGAAAAGCCGGGATGCTGTTTGTGCAGCAGGCAGGTGGCAGTTTTAGCCGTGCTCCCTCCTCACCCTGGAATGCCGATCAGGCCAGCGAAGACATCAGCACCCTTTTCTTTGATGCAGAAGGAGATGGAGACCTGGATTTGTATGTGGCCAGTGGAGGGGCGGAATATTCGGAAGGCAGTCCTCAACTACGCGATCGGCTGTACCTCAACAATGGCAAGGGCAATTTTACCAAAAGCAATGCTCTGCCCGATCTGCGAATCAGCAGCGGAGCAGTATGTGCCGGCGATTACGACGGCGACGGTGACCTCGATCTGTTTGTAGGCGGGCGGCAGGTGCCGGGCCTCTACGGATACCCCGCCAAGAGCTTTGTGCTGCAAAATAATGGCGGAAAATTCAAGGATGTGACAGCTGGTGTGGCGCCTGATTTGGTCAAGCCTGGTATGGTCAGCAGTGCAGTGTGGGCCGATTTTGATGGCGATAAAGACCAGGACCTGGTAGTAGTGGGGGAGTGGATGCCGGTCAGCTTTTTCAGAAATGATGATGCCAAACTAACCCATATCACTGCTGAAGTAAACATGAACCAAAGTACAGGCTGGTGGAATAAGATCAAAGCCGCTGATATGGATAAGGATGGAGATATTGATTTTGTAGTGGGCAATTTGGGGCTCAATATTAAGTACAAAGCCAGCGCCGATAAGCCTTTTAAAGTATATGTGAAGGATTTTGATGACAATGGTACCAACGATGTCTATCTGGGGTATTACGATGCAAAAGGTGTATGCTATCCGGTGCGGGGCCGGTCGTGCTCATCGCAGGAGATGCCATACGTCAAAAAGAAATTTGCTACCTACGATGCATTTGCCAATGCCACCATCGAGGAGGTATTGGGCGAGCGGGCTGACGGGGCCATTTACCATGAAGCCAAGATGTTTGAGTCCGTGTACATTGAAAACAACGGAAATGGCGGATTCACCGTACATCTCTTGCCTATGGAGGCGCAGTTTGCACCCATCTTTGGCATCGAGCTGCGCGATATGAATAAAGACGGGCATCTTGATATCACCGCCGTCGGCAATTTCTATGAAAGAGAAGTAGAAACGGCTCGCTCCGATGCCGGTACCGGCCTGATAATGCTGGGCGACGGGCAGGGCGGGTTCCTGCCGCTGCCGCCGCACAAAACGGGCCTTTTGGCAGTTTTGGATGCCCGGGACCTGATGCTGATCGATGATGACAGCGGCCGCATGATTTTCCTGGTAGCCAATAATAATAATGGGCTGCAAGTGTTTCGGGAAGCCAGGCAGGTAAATTGATGAAATAATATTTCAGTTTTCTTTAATGTTACTTTTTCATATCTTTGCTTGTTGGAGGGTGTAATTTCGCATTTTCCAAAAAGCAACTACCTATGATCAAATCTGTAATCATTGAAGATGAGTTAAAAGGGATTAATAATCTCAAAAACCTGCTGGCTAAATATTGCGATCATGTAGAAGTGATCGGTGAGGCGCAAAACATTGAGCAGGGGCTCAAACTGCTCAACAATCCCGATATCCAACCCGATGTTGCCTTTTTGGATATCGACTTGCCCGACGGCCTGGTATTTCAGCTGCTCAACAGCCTCAATGGAGCCGTCAATTTCGACATTATCTTTGTGACGGCTTATGAAAAATTTGCCGTCAAAGCCTGCCAGTACAGTTCCATCGGTTTCGTTACCAAACCGATCGATCCTGATGATCTTCAGGAGGCAGTTAGCCGCATTCGGTCCGGTAGCGGCAGTAAAATTGGCCAGCGCCTTGAGGTATTTGGCCAACACTACCACAACCCCAATCCCAATACCTTCTCCAAGATGAGCATTTCTGCTCTCGATGGCATCTACTTCCTCAGCATCACGGATATTGTGCGCTGCGAAGCGGAAGATAATTATACCCACATCTATCTCAAAGAAGGCAACAAGATCACGGCTAGCAAGACGATCAAGTCATATGAAGAGCTGCTCTCCAGCGTCAACTTCTACCGGGTGCATAAAAGTCATCTTATCAATCTCAATTATATGAAGAAGTTTGTCAAGGGGGATGGAGGCTACCTGATCATGGATGATGGCAAGAAAATAGAAGTTTCGCGCCGCCGCCGACCGGCTTTTATGATAGAGTTGAAAAAATTACAGAAGGAATTGTAATTTTTCTAATAATAGTACTGCCAATGTTTAAGTGACTCATTGTGTTGGAGATAGGAGAAGGTTTCTCTCTGGCAACAATGCTTTTGACCAAAAATAACAATACGCATTTGTGCCCTGCGCCCTTCGATGGCACCAAAAAGAACAGCAGCTTATTTGAAGATTTTAAATTAAATTTGTACATTTAAGATCAAATTGTTGCAATATTATGTCCCAAAATCTAAAACTACATAAACGGCAAACGCTATGGGAAAAAATGCAAAAAAGAGTTTGCGAGATTTGAAAAATGATAATCTCGCCTTCATCGCTAAAGATGATATGAACAGATTAGTTGGAGGAGCAGCTAAAGGAAAGATTAGATGGAAAAGTAGTTGCGGAGGCATTGTGCCGCAATAAGCGTTCCCCCTCCCATTAAAATATTGAAATCACGGCAGGGCTGCATTTTTACAAATGTAGCCTTTTTGTATATTTGTAATTCATATAATGACAACCCTTCTGGCCAATACTACTCAGATTCGTCGGCTCGAATATCAGCTTGAGAAACAAACTGACGACCTCCAAAGGCTATTGCTGTTGGACCAGCTGGCGAGTCATTATACCTTCACCAAAGTGAGAAAAGCTCAGGGGTTGTTGGCCGAAATATGGGAGATTTTGCAGCGCCACCCCAATGACGATTACTTGCTCAATTTTCATATCAATACGGCCTTTATTGAAAACCAGCTCTACAATTATATACTTTCCGAAATGCATTTCGACAAGGCTATCGTGATTGTGGAGGAGCGCGGCGACGCCAAGCAGCAAGCTGAAATTTACATCGATTATGCCGGAACCTGCATCAACCTGGAGCAGCTGGATTCCGCTACTACCTTTCTCGACAAAGCGGCCAAGCTGTTGGAATTTTTTCCCGATACCCAGCTCCAGGCACGCCTTACAGCAAGGGAGGGCTTTCTCAATCTTATTTATGCCAATTATACCAAAGCTACGGAGCTTTTTCTCAAAGCAGAGAAAAGTATCAATCAGCATTCGGAGGAGCCATCACTCAAGGATTTTTACTTCCTCACACTGATTCGCTCCGGCCTGGGCAAAGTGTATGAACGCAATGATGATATCGAAAAAAGTGTCCGGGCTTATCTGAAGGTGGTGAATATGTGCGAATCTATGGGCATGCGCACCCGGCTGTCCTGGCATTATCTGAATGTCGGCAATGCCTATATGGCACTCAATGATGACGAAAGCGCTGAACAGTATTTCCGAAAGGCAATCGGAATACGCGATGACATCAGTTTGAATGCAAGGGCCGGCTCCTACGCCAATCTCGGCTATTTGTACTTCAAGAGAAAAGAGTATGAAAAAGCCCTGAACAATTACCAACGTGCTGAAAGACTGTACAAGGAAAGAATGGAGGATGATTTTTCCAATTTCTCCATCATCGAAAACTGGAAAGCCAAACTCTTTGCAGCGCTCGGCAAACGCGGGCGGGCAAAACGACATTTTGTAAAAGCCTTTGAGTACGCTAAAAATAAAAACGATTACAAGCAACTGTCAGCAATCTGCAAGGATATCGCCTCTTTTTATGCCGAAAACGAAGATTACAAAAATGCCTATGACTACCAACTGCTGCACGACGAGATGAGCGAGCGCTACATTGAGGACGTCAACAAGCGGATGATGATGGAGCTGGAGGTAAAGTACGAAGCGGAAAAGAAAAAGCAGGAAGCCGAGCTGCTGCGCCTGCAGGCTACCGAACTGCAGCTCAAGGCGCTGCGAGCACAGATGAATCCGCACTTCATGTACAACGCCCTCAATTCGATACAAAATTATATTACCTCCCACGAAGTGGCTTCTGCTGCGAAATATCTGGCAAAGTTTGCCAAATTGATGCGCCAAAGCCTCGATTATTCCGACATGGAGATCATTTCCCTGGAAGAAGAAATCGAATTTCTGGATGACTATCTGCTGATCAACCAAAAGCTGCGCTTTGAAGATAAGCTTACTTATGAGGTATTTGTAGATGATGAACTGGAGGAAGATATCATGGGGGTGCCCACGATGATCGTACAGCCGTATGTCGAAAATGCAATTGAGCATGGGCTGCGGATGGTCAAAAATGGTTTGCTAAAGTTGAGCTTCTCTATGCATGATGAGCAGACCATCCTCTGTATAGTCGAGGATAATGGCATCGGTCGTGAAAAGGCACGAATACTTAGGGAGACCGAATCAGGCTATACTCATCGCTCAAAGGGGACGAGCATCACTGAGAAGCGCCTGGAAATATTGCATAAATCGAGACAAGGTGTTTTTGTCAAAACGATCGACTTGAAGGATAGATCGGGCAAAGGCATCGGTACCCGCGTCGAAATCCAGATTCCGTTAACCATCATACAGAAGAAGCAAGTATAAGGTATAAGCGTGAGCATTTACCGCTTTCTCGCTCATTGGTACCATTCAGTATCGGAGAGCCTCCTCTTCATAATTTCCGTTTTTATATTATCCATAACCGCCATATATTGAGGACAGTTTTCTCATAGTATGTTTGTTTAATCTTCCTGCACCTTGCTCCCTCCTGAGGTGCAGGGAATTTTTTTTGAGACCGTTTTCTTGGGATAACAGCACATTTTCGGGCTCGCCCATTGTCCGTTTTCTAAAAATATACTACCACTTCCGCTAAATACTTCCCCTTTCCGTAATTGCACCTTTCAGGCAAGGCTGGTGGCAGTTAACTTGGCACTAGTTTTCTCATAGTATGTTTAATTTTCCTACACCTTTTTCCCTTCTGGGGTGTAGGAATTTTTTTTATCCTCAAAGGCAAAAGTTCCTACATCTTCTATCCAACCAAGCCAGGGAGCACTGAGAAATTGGCTTGATCTATCGATTCTGTTATTCCTTTTACTAAGCCAAAGCAACCACTTACAAATTAAGGGGCTCCTTTTCATAATTTTGATTAACATATAATGAAAAATCACCCTATATTGCATCTGTGTAGTTTTCTCATAGTATGTTAAATTCTCCTACATCCATTTTGCCTCCAGGTGTAGGAGATTTTTTATTCCCTTTTCCCAACTACGCTCTTAGTTTTCGAAATCTATTCTAATTTAGCATGCGTGTATATTTCAAAACGCTTGACCAAACTGTTTCCTCCCTCATCTACTACCGTTATACTGTGTGGTCCTGCAATGGGCTGCAGTTCCATTTGATGGAACTCAGTGGTGGAGCCTAAATAGGTGTAGTCAAGATGCCAATGGATAGTGGCAGCCGGATTGCGGTGGGCCACTTTAAAAATAGTGCTTCCCAAGCTGCCGTCCAATTCGATCGGAACAAAAATCTGACTAGCTTTAGCCGGATAGATAAACTCCATGGGCTGGGCGGCCGGGTCTTTAAAGTCCGAGCGACAGTCGGGATGTACAGGCGGTAGGGGACGGTAGGCCGGGACCTTGCTTTTGTAATAATATTCTTCCACAGGCGGCAATACAAACCAGCTTTTGTGCCGCATGTCAGCTGGTGATGCACAGCTGCTGTTAACTTGCCAATGCTCCGTCTTATCCAGATGGATCAATTGGTGGAAAGGACAAGCCCGGCTATTGAGGCCGGCCTTACATGCCCAAACCGAATCCACAGGGCAGAGTTCGGTAGCCCGATAGCCACTTTGTCGGCACACCTCGATTTGCAGCATCTCGTCAAAGGGCTGTTCAAACCAGGTGGTAGCCGGGAGCAGGCTGAAAATGTCAAAGAGTACAGGAGCTGCGGCCTTTACACCTACCAGGCCTGGCCGACCTTCTCCGTCGGCATTGCCGGCCCACACGCCTACGGTATAGCTTGGAGTAGTGCCCACAGCCCAGGCATCCCGAAAGCCAAAGCTTGTGCCGGTCTTCCAGGCTATTTGGCGACTGGACTGAAGCTTCTGCCAGGCTCCAAATTCATCGGGTCGCTCCACTTGTTGCATCTTTTCATAGGCCAACCAGATTGCACCGGCGGAGAGAAAGGGCGCATCGGTAAGTAGCTCATCCCGCCTGAGCGCATCGGGTTCGGGGCCTTGTTCCGGCCTTGCCTCCCGAAAATCCAGCGGATGGTACAGGCCATCGTTCTCATAAAAGTGCAGAAGTGTTCGGCTCATATTGTTGTAGGTGTTGCTGACATCCCACAAGCTAGCTTCCGCTCCGCCCAGTATTAGTGTGAGGCCATAGTGGTTGGGAGGTTTATTGATGTGTCGGAACCCCAGTTTTTGTAAATGGAAGTGAAATTTTTCAACGCTGTATTTTTGAAGCATCCGCACCATCGGTACGTTGAGCGAACGGATCAAAGCCTTTCCCGCACCGACCAGACCATCGTAATCATTGTGATAGTTTTGTGGTTGGTAGCCATGGAGAAAAGTGGGAATGTCTGGCACCAGGCTGTTGGGCAAAAGCTCACCGCCCTGCTGCATTAGCGCATACAGCAGAGGTTTTAGTATGCTGCCGGTACTGCGCGGCGCAGGGATGATGTCCACTGCCTCGCCATGTTCGGAGCCTGTGCCCATGGCATTGCCTACATACGCCAGTACATTGCCTTGCTCCACATCCATGATCACTGCAGCCAGGTTGTGAATGCCGTTGGCCTTCAAATCGGGCAAATGCCTTTGCAGAATGTCATACACCTGCTTTTGGAAGCCTCCATCAATTGTGGAACGAATCAGGGATTGGCTGCCAGGCGATTGTTTTTTCTGTTTGGCCACAAAGCGATCCATCAGCTGAGGAGCCAGGCGGGGTAGGGGAATGGGCTGCTCAGGTAGAGGCTCTTCCTTTGCCAGCTCATTGCTCAGGGCATTCAACAGACCCGCCTTCAGCAGGCGGTCCAATAGGCGATTTCTTTTAGCCAGCAAGGCTTGTCGATTGCGCCCCGGGTGAATCAACGCCGGACTGTTGGGAAGCACAGCCAGCGTAGCTGCTTCAGCCCAGCTGAGATGATGGGCACTTTTTCCATAATATCGCCAACTGGCAGCATCCAGGCCTACCACATTGCCGCCAAAAGGGGCGTGTGCCGCATACATTTTCAGTATCTCTTCCTTTGAATACGCCAGCTCGAGGCGGGTAGCCATTATTATCTCGATGCCTTTTTGAAAGAAGGTACGAGGCTTTCCCTTTCTCGACATCCGGATGAGCTGCATACTCAAAGTACTGCCGCCACTGACGATTCGGCCATTGCGGATATTCTGCTTGATGGCCCTTGCAATGCTGAGGGGATCGATGCCCGGATGCTGATAAAAACGACGATCCTCGAACTCCAGAAGGGCCATCTTAAATTTGGCTGGCACAGAATCCGGTTGAGGAAAGCGCCACTGCCCATCGGCGGCAATGCGGGCTCCCAACAATTGGCCTTTCCTATCCAATAGCACCCTACTCTCAGGGTCGCTAAAGAGTGATCGGGGCAGGCAACAGGCATACCAAATACCTAAACACAACAAGAGCAGCAGGCTTTTGAGGCGATGTTGGATAAATAGAAAACGAGCTATGCGGCGCAAGCTTTTCATAGGCTCAAGATAAAGATTAGTAACTTGCTTTTGTGGATCAAAGATTGAATGTGGCTATTGGCCGATCAGCCGTTGCAGCAGGCTGGATAATCGTCAGTATTGCAAGACCTGTTCAATTTGGTGCAGCAAGGCGCGGCCTTCTGCTGAAAATTGTTCGCGCTGCCCGGGCTGTTCTTTGGTATGAACCCAATGCATGAAATTGTCTGCCAAGATCTCATCAGGATGAATGATGTAGTCGGTATTGTCGCCAATCTGTTTGCGAAAATCAGGTATCTCCAGCCAGTTAATGGTACTTCGGCCATCGGCCAGGGCTTCTACTTTAGCCAGCCGACTCAAAGGAGGTTGTATCTGATAAAGGTCAAATTGGAGATAGCTAAAAAACGATGGCTGCGCAGAGTTGTATTGTAGCTGCTTGGAAAGGATGAGCGGAATGGCAAAAATCTGATTGCCTTTGTCTGTTTGCAGCGATATTACCCAGCCCGGATCGATGCCATCCGGATTGAGGAGGAGCCGCTTTTGCAAGGAATCGCTCATCATCAGCTCGCTCCCCTTAGCCAACGGCCGGAAGCCAATCAATGCATACAACTCAGCTCGTTTTTTCGGATTTAGCCGGGAGTACACATGAAATAGCTCGTGCAGCATGATGGCCCGAAAACCCTGATGGCTGGGTGATTCCAGCGCATACTTTGGGATGATGATGTAATGGTCGCGGGTATAATATACAGAAGAACCGTAGTGGTTGCCATGCGTTTTGATGAAGCCCAATTGCTTTGGAAAGACAGCGGGGCATATGCTGTCGAGGCTGTAAAAAATATCACTGAATATTTTTTCAATAAATGTTTTTTCTTCCCGGCTGAAGCTCAAAACCTCTCGTTTCAAAAATGTCTGATAATCTCTCAATATACTATCGCGGGATACCTGGCTGCTGTAGTTGCGGCGCATTTGAATGGACATGTCCAGTGCTGCGATTTTTTCAAAAAACTTTTCCTGTGGGTCGGTGGTGATGGCCTGTGTAGCCTGGAGGCTATCCAAAAACAACAATTTGTCAGCAGACCAGGCGGCTGCCAGTTTTTCCGGGGCGAAAGCTTCCCGCTCGCCAGACTGACGGCTAGTGTCCTGCGTTGGGTGAGTACGACAGCCCAGCAAAGTGGCAAGCAGAAAAATTGGCAGAAAAATTCGGCACATTAGACTTGGTGTTCGTCAATATTTAGCTGGAGTTCAGCCCATACATTTTTAAACTGATTGAGCAGGGCATTCTCCCGTTCTCGGCAATTGTCGAGAAATGGAACGAGTTTTTGGATACGCTGGATGATATCCTCAAAAGCGTCAAAAACGACCTGATACTCGGGACCCAATTGGTCGCGGAATTGGAATATACCTTTCATTTGTTCGATGCTTTGGACAAATTCAGTGGACTGAGAAGCATTCGATTGTTCTAACTTTTGGATCAATTTGTTCAGCTGCCCGATACAGCCTTTGATCTTTTCCAGCTGTTGAGCTCCTATGGCTTCATCGGGAAGGTCGAGATAGCCTACCAATTGTACATAGGCTTCAAGTATTTTTTCAAGCGAATTGATCAGCGCCAATTTAAGTTCTCTGATTTCCATGCACCCGATTTTGACACGCCGGTGCGCTTTGTTGGCTCCTGCTTTGAGCTTAACAGCGTAAGGCATGTTGTCATCCGGGGCTGCCTTTCGTGACAGCAGGATACCCAGCTTTTCCAGGTTTTCACCAATGCTGACAACGGACGAGCTTCGTTCATCCATTCGCTTTTGGAGCTGGCTATGTTGCCACTCAATAGAGGCAAACAGGGAGGCAAGCGATCCTTTGATATCAGCCTCCTGTAAGTCTGAAGCTTCAAGCATATGGATCAGCTCGAAGATATCTTTCACCAGCTGATCGGTTTGGGCCGCCAGCTGATCCGGGCTGAGCAATTGTTGGGACACTTTGTTGCGAAGCCTGCTGTAGCGATCTTCCAGCAGCTTTGCAATGGCTACACAATCGGATTGCGGCGCGAGGTGCTTGGCTAAATGTTCAAACACTTCCTTGATCTGGTGATCCTTGAGCCATTTTTCACACGTTTGGCGAAAGGCTGGAGTATCCATTTTTATCTGTTTTGAATCTAAAGATAAGCTGAATTCACAATGTTTAGTTTAATTGGCTTGGCGGTGTCAGACTTCTGGCATTTGCTGTCTGGCCTTCTGAACTCCAGGCAAATAACAGCACTTGGAACCTTTGCTTTCCGGCGGCTTCATACCTGCTTCATGGACAAATGGATGCGCTTCCTCTCCTGATCGACTTCCAATATCTTCACCCGTACCTCTTGCTGCAAACTCACTACATCTGCAGGGTTTTTGACAAATTTGTTGGCCAGTTCGGAAATATGCACCAGTCCGTCCTGCTTGACACCAATATCCACAAAGGCACCAAAATTGGTGACATTCGTAACGATGCCGGCTACCACCATGCCCGGCTTGAGATCACCCATCGACTTGATTTTCTTATCAAATTCAATGGCTTTAGCCTGCCCGCGCGGGTCGAGCCCGGGTTTTTCCAGCTCTGCCAGAATATCCTTCAGGGTAGGCATTCCCACTTCCTGGCTATGGTATCGTTGCAAATCGATTTGCTGCCGCAGGCTTTTTTGAGCCAGCAGGTCTGAAAGGCTGCTGCGAAGGTCTTTACTCATTTGCTGCACGATGGCGTAGCGCTCGGGATGCACGGCCGTATTGTCGAGCGGATTGGCAGCATCGCGAATCCGCAAAAACCCGGCGCTTTGCTCAAAGGCTTTTTCACCCAAACGCGCCACCTTTTTGAGCTCTCCTCTGCTTTTGAAAGGGCCATTTGCAGCCCTGTAATCCACAATGTTTTGAGCAAGTACCGGCCCCAGCCCCGATACATAAGTAAGGAGGTGACGGCTGGCAGTATTGAGGTTGATGCCTACCGAATTGACACAACTTTCCACTACACGGTCGAGACTTTCTTTTAGCAAATGTTGGTTTACATCGTGCTGATACTGCCCTACGCCAATTGACTTTGGATCGATCTTTACCAATTCGGCTAGAGGGTCCATCAATCGCCTGCCGATGGAAACGGCACCACGCACTGTGATGTCCTGATCGGGAAACTCCTGGCGGGCAATGTCGCTGGCTGAATAGATAGACGCTCCACTTTCATTGACCATAAACAGTTGGACGAATTCCTCAAATTGGTTTTCGCTGAGCAAATCCATTGTTTCCCGGCCGGCAGTTCCATTGCCGATAGCTATTGCCTGGATGCTGAATTGCTCTACTAGTTTTTGTAAACTTTGAACGGCTTGCTGCGCTTGAGCCTGAGGAGGGTGGGGGAAGATGGTAGTGTAATGGAGAAGGTCGCCATTTTTGCTCAGGCACACCACTTTGCAGCCTGTGCGGAATCCGGGATCGATGGCAAGGATACTTTTTTGGCCGAGCGGAGGAGCGAGTAGAAGCTGCCGAAGGTTTTTGGCAAACACTTCGATAGCTTCCATATCTGCCAATTCTTTTGAACTATTGCGAAATTCGGTTTCGATAGAAGGTGCAAGCAGGCGTTTGTAGCTATCCTCCAAAGCTTGCCGAACCTGCTCCGTAGCCGACCCTTGCCCGTGCAATATTTGCCGACCAATATGATAAACGGCCGTTTCGGGATCAGGCGCTATGCTCACTCTCAAAAAGCCTTCGTCCTCTCCGCGCCGAATGGCCAATAGGCGATGGGAAGGGCATCGCTTTAGCGGCTCCTCAAAATCAAAATAATCGCGATATTTGGCGGCTTGTTCCTCTTTGCCTTTTACCAGTTTGGAGCGAATATTTGCCCCTTTTTCAAAACTGAAACGTGCCGATTGCCGTACTTTTTGATCCTCATTAATCCATTCTGCTATAATATCGCGAGCTCCTTGTAGCGCAGCCTCCAGATTGGGTACCTCATCATTTAAATAGGGGCGAGCTAGCTGCTCAATCTGTCTTTCCCGCTGCTCATACAGGATTTTTGCAAGTGGTTCGAGGCCCTTTTCCCGGGCCACCGAAGCGCGCGTTTTGCGCTTCTTTTTATAGGGCAGATAAATGTCTTCGAGCTCGGTAGCATCGTAGCAATGCCTGATGCGTTGTTGCAGGGCATCCGTGAGCTTTCCCTGCTCTTCGATTGCTTTGAGGATCGTTTGGCGGCGCTTTTCCAGTTCTTCGAGCTTTTGAATTTGCTTGTGGATAGCGGCCAGCTGCACTTCGTCGAGTGAGCCGGTAGTCTCCTTGCGGTAGCGGGCCAGGAAAGGGATGGTGGCTCCATCGGCCAGCAGTTCGATGGTTTTAGCGATTTTGTAGGGAGGGATTTGCAGCGCCTCGCTGATGAGGGTGATGTGTTTGTTTTGCATCGTATTTTGAGAGGGGTGTGAGGCTGCAAAGGTAAAAGAAAAGAGCCATTTTGCGGGCAAAGCAGAATGGCTCTTTGGCTAGGGTAGAAGAAAATGTTTACCCTGCTTCTGAAACGGGGCGTGGCATTTGCTCCCAAACATCATCATCGGGGCGGTCGAGTGGAAGCTGGTCAAGTCGGTCATAACGCCGCATATCAATCCAGCGATGGCCTTCTCCCCAAAGGGAGAGCCAACGTTGGTGCAGAAGCTCATCCGTGAGCTCGGCATCAGTAGTTCCGCCGGAATAGTTGCCCAATCCGTTCAAGTTGCGAACTACATTGATGGCATCAACTGCTGCTGTATTATTGTTGCCAATATTGGCTTCGGCTGAAATAAGAATGAGTTCTTCATTTCGCATGATAGGTATATTGTCATCAAAAGAAGTGTAGATGACTACGTCGTGATCGCCGGTGAGATCATCCAGAGTAAGAGGGTCATTTCGCAGTGCGATTTTGCTGTTTCGGGCATCAGCTGGATCGAGGGCGTTGACAAAAGAGGGATGCGCAATGATAGCATCTGCCTGATTGGTGGGGCGGTAAACCGGGTTGGGGGTTTCCCCACCTGCAGTTGAATAATAGATGGCCGGGCCATTTTGAAGGCTGCCATTCATATCCATAAATGATCCAGTCAGTGCATTGCTGGCTTTTGTCTTATCTCCCTGGTAAATTGCCACTCTTGCCGCTACGGCCCGGTTGAACTGGGAGAAAGTGCCGGGTGTGTCAAAACCACTCCATCCTTCAGAGAGCAAGAATCGGAAATTATCACCTGCCTTTGATAAGTCGCTGGCACCTTCATCAAGCAAGTCGTCGATAAAGCTAAGGGCATCATCATAACCCACAAAAGAACCCAGGTTGTCGGGGTCTGAAACATTGGTTCTGATTCCATTTTGGTATTGCAAATTAAGTACAAGCAACAGCTCATAGGCCTGAATAGTTTTGGCAAAACCAAGATAGCCTGCAATGTCTTCTGCGCTTAGTCCGGGTGCTGCATTGGCAACCGCATCCAACAGGATATTGCAGTTTTTTACTGTCTGGTAACGCCCGGCATAGGGGCGTGTGCCGTAGAAACCGGCATTGTCAAGTTGAGAATCTTCGCGGCCTAGCAGTTCACCGGTGTATCGGGGGTCGGAGCCTGTAAAATACCAGTAGTCCCTCCCAATGATCGAAGAGACATCGTAGTAAAAGCCAATTTCCTGACCCATAAGACCTTCAATACCGGTGACTACCGTTTGCAATTCACTGGGGGTAGCCCCGTCGAGAATTTCTTGCAAGCTGGCCCCATTGGGATTGGGGATTTCATCTATTTTGCAGGAAGACCAAAGGGTCATCGTCAAAACAGACAGAAAAAAGAGGGGTTTATATATGCTGATTTTCATGATGTTGATTTTTTTAATGTAATTTAAACAAGGCTATCACTATCCTTAGAAAGTAGCCTGTATGTGAAAGTTGTAACGCTTGGCAGAGGGAAAAGGAGTTACCTCTACACCCGTTGACAGTCCATTGGCTCCGAAGTTGGATACCTCCGGGTCATAGCTGTTGTAGTCAAAGAAGTTCAGCAGGTTAGTACCGGAAAAGCCAAACTTTAGCTTTGCAATCTGGTTGAGCGATGATTTTGGGATGGTATAATACAAACCAACTTCACGCAATCTCACGTATCCTCCATCTTCAACATACGGACCTGTATTGACGCCCAACTGGCTAAGCCGGTAATCGCCATTACCTAATTCACCGGAAGGATCGAGGGACTTGTCGTCGTAATCGTGGGTGGTATTATTGAGATCAAACAACAAAGTGGAGAGATTGATATTTTCACCACCCTTTTTCCAGTGCACCAGGAAGGCCAGGTCAAAGTTGCCGTAACTAAGTTCGTTGTAGAAAGAAGTTTGGAAGTCAGGCTCGGCATTTCCAAATACCTGTAGTGTGGCTGGGCCATCGCCATTGAGCGTAACAGTAGGGTTAGGGCCTACACCGATGATAGTGGTAGGGCTGAAACCTTGTTTGACTAAAAACTGGCCGAGGAAGTCTGCAAATCCACCTGTGGTATATGCAGGCAAGAGCAGTTTGGTAACTTCGCCATTATTTTTCCACCAACTGATCCGGGAGAACCATTCAAAATCCTGGGTTTTCAGGACATTGGCGTTGAGCCCTATCTCCAAGCCCTTGTTTTGCAATTCAGCGGCATTAGTGACCCGACGGGAAAATCCGGAAGAAGTCGGCGTGGCTGCATTGAGCAGGAGATCTTCAACAGATTTAATGTAGTAAGTTAAGTCTAGCAAAACCCGGTTGTTGACTAAGCCTACGTCAAAACCAAATTCCAGTTCAGACTGGCGTTCGGGGCCTACTTCTGAATTACCCAACAGGTTGTTGATCGTTATGCCAGGGCGACCATTTACAATGGTACTTCCAAAAGCTGTGAACTTGGCACCGAATTGTGGAAAGTTTCCTGATTGGCCATAGGCAGCACGGAGTTTCATCGTACTAAGTGCACTGTTTTGGGCCATCATGCCGAATTCATGCAGATTAACAGCTACGGATGCTTTAGGGTAAAAGTAAAGCTTGTCGGCATCGCTATTATTGGAAGATTTATCACCCCGTAAGCCTACGGTGAGCAAGAATTTGTCCTGATAGTTGAATTCTTCCTGGGCAAAGAAACCCTTGTCCTGCTGAATGAGCCTGTTTTGAATAACATTGCGGGAGCCAGCCTGGTCGAGGTTCGTTTGCAAACCTATCATATTGGAACTTAAGCCGAGAATCGTATTTTGGTCAAAGTCTTCTTGGGTAAGTCCAAATTGCGTCCGGAAAGTCATATCATTGCTGGCGAAATAGGTGTGAACGAGGAAGGCCGCCATATTGGTATTGGTGTTGATGGTATTGCCCTGAACGGAAACGCCGTTTAAGCCGGCCCCATCGCGCTGGAATTGAATATTGTTGGGAAATATCGCCTCCGTATTCAAGCTATAATAATCCACCCCACCCCTAAAGATAAATTTAAGGCTATTGTGATCATCGGTAAAGAGACTGGCAGTGGCATTACCACCAGCAATAAGCCTGTTGACCTTCTCATTATTGGTAATCTTGGCAGCAGTTTCTAAAAAATTGGAAGGCGCAAAAGGATTGGAAGGGTAATTTCCATTCGCATCAGGCAGCAATTGAGCAAAGGAGGGGGTAGAGGTAAAGGAGATACCCATCGTTGTACCAGAGTTGTCATTGTTGAAAAACCCCCGGTCGGCAGAAGAGTTAACGTAGCCGGTAGTAGTTGAAATATTGAGCCACTTAGTGATTTTGTGATCAATGTTGATGCGGGCAGAGATCTTGTCATAACCAGTGTTCTCAACTATACCATCTTCGTTTTTATAGGTACCTCCAATAAAGAATGTAGTTTTTTCAGAGCCTCCTTTAAACGTCAGTCGAGAAGTAGAAAGCAGGCCTTTGTTGCCATATAGCAAATCTTCATAATCATGTATAGGGCCAGCCCTAAACAGGTCAATGGAGCTGGCAAAGTTGGAGTTGAGTACCCGCTCTTCGGTCCATTGGCGCTGGCCTAAAGGATTGAGCATCTCCGTCCATCCTAACGATTGGCCAAACCTAACTTCGGTATTGCCGGGACGCCCCTTCTTAGTAGTAATAATGACCACTCCACCGGAGGCACGTGAGCCATATTGTGCTGCGGCAGAAGCCCCTTTGAGAATTTCGATGTTTTCAATATCCTCGGGGTCTATGTCAGCAAGGCGGTTGGAAGGGTTGTCCTGATTGGAAGTGCTTCCTCCGGCAGCTGCGGCTGATACGATATTCAAACCGGCAGCAATGGAAGAGTTATCAATATATATTCCATCCATAATTAAGAGTGGCTGGGAAGAGCCATTAATGGAGGTATTTCCACGTAGTTTGAAGGATAGCCCTCCTCCTGGTGCACCGGAGTTGGCTTTAATTTCTACTCCTTTGAATTTACCATACAAGGCAGCATCTGTGGTAGTAGGTACTGAAATTTCGCTAAGTTCGGCAGATGAAATAGAAGCCACTGAGTTAGCCAAATTACTCCGCTTCACACTCGTCGCCAGGCCCGTCACCACCACTTCATCCAGCAGTGTAGCTTCATCGGACATTACGATGTCCAAATTACCTGATGAGCCATCGACCTCCTGATTCACGGTGGCATAACCGATATAGCTAAACACCAAAGTTGCGACCTCGCCAGGGGCCTGAATACTGAAGTTTCCATCAAAATCGGTAACTGTACCGATGGCCGTTCCTTTGACGATCACCGAAACTCCAATAAGAGGATCGCCTGTTACGTCTTTGACGTTGCCCGATACAGTGAATTGTGCCGTTGCTATTGCGGCTGTGCCGAGAAATAATAGTAGCAACAAGCTTGCTTTAGTAAGAGTTCTCTTCATGTTTTGCAAAGTTTACGTAGTGAATGAATGAATACAGGGTTCTAACTAATTAGTAGTAATTGAGTTGGATGTTGTGGTAGAATTACAAAGGATATTCATAGGAAAGTCTGCTATATAACGAATAGAGACCATATAAACGCGGCCTGCAATAACCAAATAATTGTTCTGAGGATACTGGAAATGCCCACTAATAATTAGTGAAACAGGGGAAAAGGTAAAACGAAATTGGCTGATTTTATAGCTTTTGAAAAGAAATTTGCCATAGGAGTCAGCTGCCGATTGTTTGAATGCTGCTTTTGAGGGCAACCGATAAGGAGCTAATCGCTACACAAAATCGGCATCGTCCCACTCCCGGCGCAGCTTTTTGAAATCCCTCAGCTCCAGCTCCTCATTGAAGGGCTCCTCATCTATCTCAGCCTCTGATGGAGCAGATTGCCATTCAGGTGGGTCGTAGCCGCGCATTCTGTCCATCTCTTTTTCGATGGCCCGCTCTTCCCAGGCAGTGGTGGCATATTTAGATTTGTCGAAAACGAATACGCCCAGATAATGGAAAACGAGGCCGAAACCCCAGCCCATCGCAGGGAACTGGAACCACCAATCCCAGGGATCTATCAACAGATTGACAACCATGAGCATGCCAATCACACTACAGTAAGTGATGAGGTGAGCATAGAATCCTTTTTTGGCCTTTACCCGCTTGCGGGCTAATTGATAGTAGTGGTCGTCGTGGTGCATGATTTCCAAATTAACAGGAGATTAGATCAATATCAGCTGCCAATTTGCGGCAAATCAGTTGAATGTGCCAACTATTTCGACGAAGCTGATTTTATTTCCGAAAAATTCAAGCCCCCAGCCACCGCCGGGCCAGGCTGCCCGTTAATGCTCCCAGCCCGCCCAGCAGCCCGCCTATAAGGGCTGTAACCAATAGCAACAACCCGCCACTCAGGCCAAACAGCGCTCCCATTCGGGCAGCCAGAATGCCTTCATTGGCCCAGCTCAACCAAGCGGCATAGCCACCCCAAAGCAGCGCCACTGCCAGGAATCCGGCCCAAAAACTCAGGCCCGGCTTTATCTTTATCCATAGGGCAGTCAGCATGGCCAGGCCGCCCGTGGCCCACCAGGGCAACAGCCATTGCCCCACCAGGCAAACCATAAAAACGGCGGCAAGAGCCATTAAAAATGAGCGCATATTGTCTTATTTTTCAAAAAAATCGATTGCATACAAAACCTTTTCTGGTTCTTCAGAAGGGGCATCCATAAACTCCAGCTCATAATACTGCCCCTCCGACCATCTTTCGATCATGTTGTCGTACAAAGGGTTGCCAGGATTGCCCGACTGACCGCCGGGATATACTCCGTATCCCTTCACCTCTTCGCCCAGCTCAACAATCATTCGCCAGGAAGGCCCGGCATGATGACGCAGGGCATTGAGCACGGTTTTGTTACCCCCCACATCCAGGATGTCACTGGAAAAGGCATCGATGCGGGCCAGGTGGCGAATTTTGTCTTTCTTGTATTGCTTCCAGTTGAGCGGCTCCAGCTCCTTTTGCAGGTGGTCAAAAGTGGGGCAGCTTTCTTCAAAAGCCTTCACCAGCAAACTGGCGGCATCTTCCTTTTCAGGGGTAGTTTGAATATCAAAAAAAGAATGATCGGGCTGTTGCTTCATCAGATCAATGGTTCGCCAGAGTTTGGGAAAAGCCAGGGCATGCTCCTCATCTTCGAGTGCCTCCAGCTCATCCCAGCAAAGCCGGTAAAAATCGCGGAGCCAGATCTCAAACAGCACCGGAGCCAGCAAATCCTTGTCGTAGCGGTAGTTCCAGTCTTTTAGCTGCTCAATATACTGACTCCATGCTTCCGGCCACTTTCGTTGGCTGACAGCAGCCAGCATAGCAGGCAAAGCCTCTTCGGCCTGCAGGCTGTACGTATCATTTTGCAAAGCCTTCATATCTTCCAGGCTGGCAGATCGGAGCTGACTGAGCTTGCGGTGCAGTATTCGACCGCGATAGGCGCTAAAGTTGCCGTTGTAGAAATAAGGGTAGGATGTATCAGTGGATCGTTGGTTTGCGGAAGCAACAAAACCGCTGGTCGGGTTTTTTATGTGTGGATTGTGTGCGATGGGCACAAAGCCCTTCCAATTACTGGCCCTTTTGCTACCGTTTCGTACAAATTTGCCCTGATCGGCTTCCTTGAGAGGGAAGCGCCCCTGCACGGTGAGTGCGATATCGCCGGATTTGCTGGCAAATACGATATTTTGAGCAGGTGTGTAGAGTTGAGAAACGGCTCTGACGTAATCCACATAATTGTTGGCCGCATTGAGGTCTTTGAACAAGGCAAATTCATTGGGGCCGCTTTCATGGGCCAGCCATTGCATTGCCACATCTTTACCTGCCGAAGGAAATTCTTTATTCATCACAGGCCCCCAATGGGTATAGCGTATGGTGTCAATTACCGCCTCGGCATTTTTCACCAGGGTTTTCTCAATTCTGAACGCTACATCCTTGGGGTGTCCGTCCAGCAAGTATTGACGCTTTTTGTCAGAAACCCAATCAATCGTGTAGTAGTCCACCACATCATGCGCCACATTCGTCAAGCCCCAGGCAATGTTCTTGTTGAATCCAATCGCTATGCCCGGGATACCTGGCAGGGATACTCCATAGACTTTGGCTAAGGGGCAGTACAATTGTACCTCATACCATATAGCAGGCAGAGTGAGTTGCAAATGCGGGTCGTTGCAAAGGATGGGGTGGCCGGAAGCTGTCTTTTGGCCCGTCAATGCCCAGTTGTTGCTGCCAATAAAGGCAGGCGATGGCTCATCGGGCTTGAAGGGTAGCTGGCCATAGCGACTGGAAGCAGCCGTGCTGTCAGGTGGCGGCAAACGAATGGGATTGAAATTCCAGGGGCTAGCAGCTGGGATCACAGGGGCATCGGCAGGCATAGTGTCCGGAAAAAGAAAATCGAAGGTGCTTTTTCCCAGAGCTGCCAGCGCATTACTCGATTCGATGTCCTGCTCCCTGGCACAAAGGGTAAGTGCCATCGCCTTATACACCAGCGCTGTTTTCAGGGGCGTCCAAAATTCGGGCGCATAATTCAGCAATTTGAATTCTAAGGGATAGTCTTTCGGACTCAAATCGGCAATATAGTAGTTGATGCCGGCCGTATAAGCCAGCAGCAATTCATAGTTGAAGCCGGATTCTACCACCTTGGCCAATGCCCGCTCTGCGGCGTAGGTCATACCCATTTGGCGGTGATAGCGATCCAGGGCGAGGGTTTGTTTTCCCATTACTTCCGATAGCCGCCCGGCAGCCGAGCGGGCTGTCAGATCCAGCTGGAAGAGCCGGTCGCGGGCAGTGACGAATCCTTGTACAAAGTATGCATCCTTCAGGCTATTGGCAAAGATGTGCGGCACTCCGCGCAGGTCGAATTGCACTTTTACCGGCCCTTCCAGCTGGTCGGTTTGCACCTCCAAATCGGCCTGCCCTTCCGTAGAAGTGGCATTTTGCCAAATACCGCTGAAAGGATTGATCAAAGCACCTATCGACGGTAGGGATTGCTTAGTGGGAGGTAGTGAAATAGAGAGCAAATAGGTGGTGAGGGCAGTGAGTAGAAATGCTATGAAAAACTTGAAGAACTGCATATATCAGGGCTTGATGGAGGCCGGTAATTATCCAAAAGTGCAATTTAAGCGAAATGTGGGAAAATCTTCAACGGATAGATATGGGGCTTGAGGAGCAGCTGCGAATCCTTCTTGCGGTCACTGCCTGCTCTTGTGGGAATCGCAAAAAGAAGCAAGTAATAGCATGATTTGGAACATCCAAATAGAGGAAATGTAAAAAAAGTGGAGTTGCAGAAAAATGCCTGAAAGTACTAATAAATAAGGATTGTTTGTAAGGTTTTGGCAATATAAGATGTCACAAAAAATATAGGTGAAAATTGTCCTTACATATAAAACGCGCTAATATTGTAGCATCTTTTTATTTAAAAAGTAGTTTTTGTGTTTATTTGTTTGGGTTAGAGACCCTTGCTTCAAAAAAAGCAAGGGTTTTCTTTTTTGGCAGCACAAATAAAAAACCGGAAGAATGATTGTCACTCTTCCGGTTTTTTAGGAAATTATGCACTTCCTTGAAATTCTTATCTAGGTGCGATTAATTACGTGTGCTGCTATTGCTATTGGCGGGGGCAAAAATAGAAGGTGCGCTTGCTGGTACGCCATCATCCTGTGGCGCATCTTTCAGCACTTCCCCTTTGATGGTCAATACCCGTGCTTTGGTATCCTCATTAGTAGTCAGGGTAACTCGCTTCATAAACTTACCAATGCGCTTCGTATCATACTTTACCTTAATTTCTCCCGATTCTCCAGGGAAAATAGGCTGCTTGGGCCATTCCGGCACAGTGCATCCACAGCTTCCTTTGGCATGCGTAATCTCGAGTGGCTCATTGCCTGTATTGGTGAATTTGAATATCCGAAGCGGGTCAGAGCCCCGCTCAATTACACCATAGTCCATTTCAATGGTTTCAAAGGTAGCCACTGGACCATCCTGTGTTGCTGGTGCATCCGCAGCACTACCGCTATTTTGTGCAAAAGCAGTAAGCGCAAAAAAAGCAAATAGAACCGATAAGGAAAATAATCTTTTCATCACAATATTATAATTTTCGTTCATGAAACAATGTAAAATTATACATACAAAAGTAGGCCAAAAAGCCTTAAATTAAAAGTAATTGGAGCCACTTTGTCGTTAATGATAAGTTAATGACAAGTCTCGTTCAATTTCTACCCTTTAGACGATTGTTAGCACCTTAGGTAACTCCTCAATGGCAACAAAGGCTGATGTGCTGCGATTTTGTCAGCAATGCGGCCCTTCTGCCATAATTTTACTAATTTTGTAGTGAATTTCAGACCCGCTAGCCCATTGCGCGAAATCAGATGATTTTTATGACAGATAATCCAGTAGTGAATATTCAGGGAAAAGAAGAAAGTGACATTGACCCGTTTGTAAAAGAAGTGTTGAAAGATTTTTGGATTTGCTGCATCAGCAGAGAAGCCAGCCTGCTGGCCAGAAGGGAAGTGCTCACCGGCAAAGCAAAATTCGGAATCATTGGTGATGGAAAGGAAGTGCCGCAGGTAGCATTGGCCCGGGTATTTCAAAAGGGAGACTGGCGGTCGGGCTATTATCGCGACCAGACGCTGATGTTTGCACTGGGGCTGTCCAGCGTCGAAGATTTTTTCGCTCAACTTTATGCCGACACCGAAAACGATCCCTTCTCCGGCGGCCGGCAAATGAACAGCCATTACGCTACGCCCACCATCGATGAAAGCGGTAACTGGCTCAAGCATACCGATCATTTTAATATCTCCTCTGATATCTCCTGTACAGGTGGCCAAATGGCACGAGCCCTGGGTTTAGCCTTCGCTTCCAAAATTTACAGGCAACACAGCAAGCTGGAAAAGATCGGAGACTTTAGCCAGCAAGGCAACGAGGTATGTTTTTGTACCATCGGGGATGCCAGCACCTCCGAAGGGGTATTTTGGGAAGCGGTGAATGCTGCCGGCGTATTGCAAGTACCCCTCGCCATTTCTGTTTGGGATGATGGCTACGGCATCTCGGTACCCAAAGAATATCAAACAACGAAAGGGAGCATTTCCGAAATATTAAAAGGCTTTGAGGAAAGCGGAAAAGGAGATGGTATCGCTCTCTACAAAGCTTATGGCTGGGATTATCCGGCCCTTTGCGAAATGTATGAAAAAGGCATCGAGCGTGCCCGAAAAGAACACATCCCGGTGCTCTTTCATGTGGAAGAGCTGACCCAACCGCAGGGCCATTCTACTTCCGGCTCGCACGAAAGGTACAAATCCAAAGAGCGGCTTGAGTGGGAGCGCGAACACGACTGTATCCGCGTGATGCGACAGTGGATAGTGGACTCTGCTATGGCAACTGATGCGGCGCTGAAAGACATTGAAGAGAAAGCCAAAGTGTATGTGAGAGAAGCAAAGCAAAATGCCTGGAAGCAATTTTTGGACCCTGTAAATGAAGAAAAAAAAGTGCTGGAAAGCCTCTTTCAAAGCCTGAGCCAATCCTACCCGCAGCATAGTCGTGTAGCAAAGGTGCTGCAAGACTTTAAAGCATTGATGCAGCCGCTGTACTCCGAACTGGTAGAATATGCCAAAAGGCTTTACTTTGCAGTACCTCAAAAAGGAGATGCTGCGCTCGGGCCTCTGGCCGATTGGATTAGTAAAGCAGAAGCAACCGCTTCCCAAAAGTATCACACCCATTTGTATAGCCAGTCCAAAAATGCTGCGCTCAGGATTCCGGTCATTCCGGCAGAGTATGGCGAAGATGCACCGATGGTCAATGGCTACCAGCTACTCAACAGCTGCTTTGATGCTGCGCTGGACAAATACCCCCGTCTTTATGCTTTTGGGGAGGATGTCGGACAAATTGGCGATGTGAACCAGGGATTTGCCGGTTTGCAAAAAAAATATGGAGACGATCGCGTGTTCGATACGGGCATCCGGGAGTGGACCATCATGGGGCAGGCTATCGGGATGGCCATGCGGGGGCTGAGGCCGATCGCTGAAATTCAATACCTCGATTACCTCATGTACGGCCTGGAACCGCTGTCCGATGATTTGGCTACGCTTCGCTATCGCTCGAATGGCATTCAGCAGGCGCCCGCCATCATCCGTACGCGGGGCCACCGCTTGGAAGGCATTTGGCATGCAGGCTCGCCCATCGGCATGTTGGTCAATGCGCTGCGGGGAATGTATATTTGTGTGCCCCGCAATATGACGCAGGCGGCCGGTTTTTACAATAGCCTCCTCCGCTCCGATGATCCTGCCCTGGTTATTGAATGCCTCAACGGCTACAGGCTAAAGGAACGAATGCCCGATAATATTGGCGAATTTACCGTGCCTCTGGGTGTACCGGAGGTGTTGGTAGGTGGCGAAGACCTCACCCTGGTAACTTACGGATCTTGTGTAAGGGTGGCGATGAAAGGGGTAGAGATGCTCGAACAAATGGGTATCCGGGTAGAATTGATTGATGTACAAACCATGCTGCCTTTTGATCTGGAACATAGCATTGTGGAATCGCTCAAAAAAACCAATCGCATTCTTTTTGTTGATGAAGATGTACCCGGTGGCGCTACGGCTTATATGATGCGCGAAGTGCTGGAGGTTCAGGGCGGATACCGATACCTGGATGCAGCACCTCAATGCCTGACAGCCGCTGCTCACAGGCCACCATTTGGATCGGACGGCGACTATTTTTCCAAGCCCAATTCCGAAGATGTGGTGCAAGCCGTATATACTATTATGCATGAATCCGATCCCGCTCGATTTCCTGAAATACAGTGGTAATCAAACAGTTTTAAATACCCATATTTATCAACACAAATACAAAATCAAATCTATGAATTTTTTAAGATTATTCTCCCTTTGCTTGTTAGCAAGCCTGCTGTTGACCAATTGCAACAACGATGATGAAGCTGAGCCCGATACTAAGATGGGATGTACCAATCCCAGTTCTGACAACTACGATGCCGATGCCGAAGAGGATGATGGGAGTTGCATTCCCTGGCGCGATAAATTTATCGGCACCTATGAAGTGGACCAGCAATGTGTGGGTGGTTTGATGAGTGTACGAGATTTGGTCATTGCTGCAACGAGTACCGAAAATGAAATAATGGTATCGATTACAGGCGTTACCTGGAATGCGACCATTACTTCCTCCACCACCTTTACTATTCCCCAGCAGGATTACATGGTAAGTGGAAATACCCTCACAGTGACAGGTGGCGCAATTGTAAATGCCGATGGCTCGGTGATCGATATGGATTATACCATCACGCAAGGCCCCGGCAGTTCCGCCTGCACAGCAGACGGGCCTAAGAAGTAAGCCGATGATTAGGTAGTCAGGTTACAGATAGTTATAGGCTTTTAGGGGAGCAGCGATTCGACTCTGATATCTGACTATCTATTATCCCGACACACGCTAAATTTGTCGTTTCAATTTTCCGGCATACCTTAGCTACGATTTCTACACCTCCTCAACTAAGCATAGATTTTGGCGAAGCGTTTAGTCATCATACCTACCTACAACGAGAAAGAAAACATCCGGAAAATCGTAGAAGCTGTAATGGCACTGGATACTGCTTTTCATATACTGGTTGTAGATGATGGCTCTCCTGATGGCACGGCTGAAATCGTTCAGTCCCTTCAAAAAGGAAAATACCCCCAACAGCTCCACTTAATCGAACGGACAGGCAAGCAAGGACTTGGTACTGCCTACATTCGCGGCTTCCGTTGGGGGCTGACGCATGACTATGACTACATCTTTGAGATGGATGCCGATTTTTCGCATGCCCCGGCTGACCTGCTCCGCCTTTCAGCAACTTGCGAACAAAAGGGAGCCGATATGGCCGTTGGCAGCCGCTATATAAAAGGAGGAAAATTGAAGAATTGGCCCTGGGATCGAATCTTTTTATCCTTTGGCGCTTCCTGCTATGTACGTGCCATCACCTGGATGCCCGTAAAGGACCCCACTGCCGGCTTTGTATGTTACAGCCGGAAAGTGCTGGAAGCCATTGACCTGGACAAGATCAGATTTGTAGGTTATGCCTTTCAGATCGAGATGAAATTTGCAGCGCATACGCTGGGTTTCAAAATTGTGGAAATCCCCATCACTTTTGCCGATCGGGTGGAGGGGGTGTCAAAAATGAACACAAGCATTGTCAGCGAAGCCATTTGGGGCGTGTTACAAATGCGTTGGCGCGGTTTTTTTAAGTCCTATCGGGCAGAACAGAAGGCTTGATACTAACGAAAAAGCGCTGTTTTTTAGGCAATGATAGATTTGGTGGGAAATAGTGGAATATTTTTTCCACCAAATTTGTTCACAATTAGCTTATATTTGTTGGATGTTATTTTAAAAATACATATTTTGTCACTATATCAATTACACTTCCGGCTGCCTTATCCTGCCTGGCCATAATGTGGAAAAGTTTTTAGAGAAAAAATGTGGGCAAAAGTGGTAAGTTGTGGGTAATTATGTTACTTTTGGGAACATAAACATACTCAAAGGCTTGTAATGCCACAACTTATCGGTGAATACGAATGTAAAATTGACGCTAAAGGTCGTATGCGATTGCCCACACCTCTTATCAAACAGTTGGGTACAGAAGGGACGCATACATTCGTCATCAATCGTGGTATCGAGCCTTGCCTGACACTTTACCCCAAAGATGTTTGGGACCGCATTAGCGAACGTGTCAATAAGCTGAACACTTACATGAAAAAGAACCGGGATTTTATCCGGTACTTCTTTCGCGGCGCTACACCAGTGAAGATGGACGGATCCGACCGCATCCTGCTTACCAAAAGGCTGATGGAATATGCCGGCATCCAAAAAGACGTGATCCTCTTTGCTGTTAACGACCGTATTGAAATATGGGCCGATGACAAATTCGACAAGCTCATCGATGAAGAGCCGGAAAGCTTCAATAGCCTGGCTGAAGAGGTGATGGGAGATAAAGCACCTCCCGACAATGGCCCTCAGCCATGAAGTACCACATTCCCGTACTGCTGAAAGAAAGCATCGATGCTTTAGTAATAAATGAAAACGGAGTGTATATCGATGCCACCTTTGGTGGCGGTGGCCACTCCCAATTCATCTTGCAAAAACTGGGTGCCAAAGGGCATCTGTACAGCTTTGATCAAGATGAGGATGTACTGAATAATCTGATTTCTGAGAATGAACGCTTCACCTTTATCCACCACAACTTCAAATACCTTAAACGCTTTCTGAAGTTGTACAACATCCATCAGGTCGATGGTATTTTAGCTGACCTGGGCGTTTCTTCTCACCAACTGGATAGTGCCGATCGGGGCTTTTCTTATCGTTTTGACACCGTTTTGGATATGCGTATGAATCAGCAAGCAGAATCAACTGCTGCCGATATACTGGCCGCTTATTCACAAGCTGATCTGCAACAACTGCTGAGTCAGTATGGTGAGTTGCGCAATGCCAGAACTCTTGCTCAGGCCATCGTACAGGCGCGCCAACAAAAGGCTATTCGTACGGTTGGCGATCTGCTAAACGTGGCAGGGCCCTTTATCCGGGGTCAGCGACAACGCTATTTGTCTCAGCTTTTTCAGGCCCTGCGCATTGAAGTGAATGGCGAAATGGAAGCCTTGCAGATTCTGTTGCAAGATGGTCTGGAGCTGCTGAAGCCCGGTGGACGGATGGCAATGATCGCCTATCATTCGATAGAAGACCGGCTGATAAAGAATTTTTTTCGTAGCGGCAACTTTGAAGGAAAACACGATTCGGATTTTTATGGCAACATTTGGCGCCCCTTCAAATTGATCAACAAAAGGGCGATAGTGGCCAGTGAGGAAGAAATAAAGCAAAATCCGCGCGCACGGAGTGCGAAATTAAGAATAGCAGAAAAAATAGCTGACAATACCAATAATGGCTAAGAAAAAGAAAACGTCCTACACAGCTTTTGGCAGCCTGGGTGCAGCGCTGATCCTGAAAAATTTGCCTTTTGTGCTGTTTTTAGGCTTTCTGGCTATGGTATATATCGCCAATGCACACTATGCAGAAAAGAAGGTGCGGCAAATACAAAAGGCACAAACCGAACTCAAGGAGCTTCGTTGGCACTACATGTCGCTGAAATCCGAATTGATGTACAACAGCAAGCGTTCGGAAATGATCCCGAAGGTAGCTCCCATTGACCTGAAACCCAACAGAGGTAGGGCGAAAAAGATCGTCGTCTCTCAAAAATAACGCTGCAGCACCTATGAACATTAAGAATGAAGTACTGATACGGGTTTACACGCTGCTCTTTTTTATTGCGCTGGCCGCATTGGCCATCTTCTTTCAGACTATCAAGATTAGCATAATCGAAGGGGATAAATGGCGCGGCAAAGGCAATGATTTGTATGTGAAATATGTGCCCGTCAATGCTGAACGAGGCAATATCATGGCAGAAGATGGCTCTTTGATGGCCACTTCACTTCCGTTCTTTGAAATACGATTCGACCCCAACTCCACCGGGATGGAGGAAGATGCTTTCACCAAAAACATCGATTCACTGGCCTGGTGCCTGGCTACTTATGTGGATAATACCTACACAGTAGGCGGATACCGCGATTTTTTGATCACAGAGTGGGAGATAGGAGCACGCAATATCCTTATCAAAAAGGATGTGAGCTTCGCCGAATTGAAGCAGATCAAAAAATTTCCGCTCTTTCGGCTGGGCCAATACAAAGGTGGCCTCATCGTACATCGCAATCCGCAACGCAACCGGCCATTCGGCATACTTGCACAGCGCACCATCGGCTATGTGAGAGAGGGCGCCAAACCTGTGGGGCTGGAAGGCTACTTTCACGATGTACTTGGCGGCCAGCAAGGCAAAAAGCTGATGCAGCGGGTGGATAAGGACACCTGGATACCCGTCAACGACCTTACCGAAATTGAGCCTAAAGGCGGCGATGATATCGTCACCACTATAGATATCAACCTGCAGGAAGCTGCCGAAAACGCACTTTACAAGGCAGTTGAGCATCACAATGCGGCTCACGGCACAGCGGTAGTAATGGAAGTGAAAACCGGTGCTATCCGGGCCATCGCCAATATTGGCCGATTGGAAAACGGGAAGCTTTGGGAAACTTACAATTACGCCGTTGGTGAGGCAGTAGAGCCCGGCTCAACCTTCAAAATGCCGGCTATGATGGCCCTGCTGGAGGATGGTTATGTGCAGCTCGAAGACTCCATCGACCTGGAGCAGGGGCAGCATCAGTTTTATGAAGAGATCATGCTCGATGCCGCTTACCACCAGCTGGATACCACTACCGTTCGCACTGCTTTTGAGCTTTCTTCCAATGTGGGAATCGCCAAATTGGTAGAGCAGCATTACAGTGGAAAAGCCGAAAAATTCATCGAAGAACTCAGAGAAATGAATCTCCATTTGCCCCTGGGGATTGAAATCGAAGGGGAGGGGATTCCTTTTATAAAAGAAGCTTACAATGAGGAAGAAGACTGGAGCGGTATCTCGCTGCCCTGGATGTCGATAGGATATGAAGTGCTGATAACACCCTTACAATTGCTCAACTTCTACAATTCTATTGCCAATGACGGGATGATGATGAAACCTTTTCTGGTAGCCGAAATCCAGCATTTTGGTGAGAAAGTGCAGCAATTCAAGCCCACTGTGGTGAAAAAACACATTGCTGCTAAAAGTACCATTCGCACCGCACAGGAACTGCTGCGGGGAGTGGTGGAAAGAGGTACAGCCAGCAAACACAAAAGCAATCGCTACAGCTTTGCAGGCAAAACCGGCACCGCGCAGATCGACTATCGGAAGTTTCGGCCCAAAGCCAATATTAAGCACCGCGCTTCTTTTGTAGGCTATTTTCCGGCGGAGCAGCCGGTGTATTCCTGCATTGTGATGATCACCGATCCCAAGGCGCACGGCATTTACGGAAGTGAAGTAGCCCTGCCGGTATTCAGAGAGATTGCCGATCGCTGCTACGATTCAAAGGTCGCTATGCACCAGGCTTTCAACATCGGGCCCAAGCCAAGGCTGGAGGAAAAACAACTCCCGGCTTACGATGCCGGCGATCGGGAGGAAGTCCAAAAAGTGCTGGCCTTTCTCCAAATACCACACACTATGAAAGCACAAGGCAATTGGGTAGTTACGTCTCCCCAATCCGATACCTTGAATTTGAATGTACGACACATGAACGGCAATGTGGTGCCCAATGTAATAGGCATGGGCTTGCGCGACGCTTTATTTATGCTTGAAAACAAAGGGCTTAAAGTGATCTTCAGCGGTGCAGGCAAAGTGACACGCCAGTCCATCATTGCCGGTACACGCATACGAGGCCAGACGATCCGGTTGACACTGAGCTGAGAAAAGAGAGCGGCTTAGCGAGCTAAGAAACCTTAAAAAAATAAATCCGCCATTTTTTTGAAATGGGCGATAGCTGAACGACCAAAGGAAAGTGAAGCGGAGCCTAATTCAAAAATTGAAAAGAGGACTAAGATTGGAATTAAGAAACTGCGAAATAAAAATTGAGATGGCAAAATTTGCCCCTCACACGAAACACTACTTCTTACACTTTTGAAACACTCGCAGTATGAAACACTATTGACCGGAACAACGGATAAAGAATTTGACAAATTGGTTTTTTGCTGATTATCAATGCCTTAGAGCCAGTCTGCCATTTTCTTTATCCAATATCCGGATTAGGAAAAACAAAAAATGACGAATACAAACCTTGAAGCAGCTTGCTGAAATTATCCAGTCCCTGCCGACCGAGCAGCAGAGCGGCCCCAATGACAGGCCCATCAAGCAGCTGCAATTCGATTCGCGCAAAGTGGAACAAGGCGATGTATTTGTAGCGATAAAAGGTGTCCAAACAGATGGCCACCATTACATTGAAAAGGCGATTGAGTCAGGAGCAGTTTGCATCGTTTGCGAAGACTTGCCAACCACTTTGGATGCAGCAGTGACCTATTTACAGGTACACAATAGTGCAGTGGCGCTGGGTAGGATGGCCGCCCGTTTTTATGGCGACCCCTCCCGTCAGCTACAGCTTATCGGCATTACTGGTACTAATGGAAAAACGACCACTGCCACGCTGCTCCATCAGTTGTTTGAAGCCCTGGGCTACAAAACAGGTCTTATATCGACTATTGAAAACAAGATCGGACAAAAAGTTGTCCCGGCCCATTTTACAACGCCGGATTCGATCCAATTGAATGAATTGCTGGCCCATATGGTCAAAGCCGGTTGCGAGTACGCTTTCATGGAAGTAAGCTCTCATGCCGTCGATCAGCAACGAATCGCTGGCTTGCACTATCGCGGAGGGGTATTTACCAACCTGTCGCACGATCACCTGGATTACCATAAAACCTTTAAGGAATACATCCGGGCCAAGAAGCGATTCTTCGATCTGCTACCCCCGACGGGTTTTGCCCTTATCAATGCCGATGATAAAAATGGCAGTGTGATGGTGCAAAACACGAAAGCAGGGATCCATCAGTACAGTTTACGTACACTAACCGATTTTAAAGCGCGTATTCTGGACAACAACCTGCTGGGGCTGCAGCTCGAGCTGAATGGCAAAAAGGTATTTAGCAAGCTGATCGGCGAATTTAATGCTTACAATTTGCTGGCCGTCTTTGCCGTAGCCCGTTTGCTGGAGCAAGATGAGTGGGAAGTACTGACCGCTTTGAGCAATTTGACATCTGCCGAAGGGCGCTTTGATCATTTGATTGACAGAAAGCGAGGCATCATCGGTATTGTGGACTATGCGCATACGCCCGATGCACTGGAAAAAGTGTTGGTCACGATTGGCAAATTGAGCCATCGCCACCAAAAGCTCATCACCGTAGTTGGATGCGGGGGTGATCGGGACCGGGCCAAACGGCCCCTCATGGCGCGTCTGGCTTGCCGGCTCAGTGACCAGTTGATCATCACTTCGGACAATCCGCGCAGCGAAGAGCCTGAAACGATTATCGCTGAGATGGAGCAAGGCATAGCGGAAGCAGATCGGACTAAGGTGTTGAGCATCAGCAACCGGAAAGAGGCCATTCGCGCGGCCTGCCGCCTGGCCAAAGATGGAGACATCGTGCTGATCGCTGGTAAGGGACATGAAAAATATCAGGAAATCAAGGGGGTAAAGCATCCTTTTGATGACAAAAAGATACTGGCCGAAGCCCTGAAGGCTCTTTAGCATTCAGCCCGGCATGGAACGGTTATTATCATTCTCAGATTCAAAAACAGCCTGCAGCGGGCTGTCATTCCGATGGCTTTGCTGCAGCTGTTAATTAAAGTGTTCGAAAGCAAAAAGGGGCAAATCAATGGATTCGGGAAAAATCATTGATTTGCCACCATAACTACAAAGCCAGCTATGCTGTACTACTTGTTCGCATACCTTGAGGAAACCATGGGCCTGCCCGGAGCGGCGCTGTTTCAGTACATCACTTTCCGTGCTGCGCTGGCCATTATCCTGTCGCTGGTCATTTCCATGCTTATCGGCAGGCGGATTATCAACTTTTTGCGGCAACTGCAGGTGGGCGAATCGGTGAGAGAGCTGGGCCTGGAAGGGCAGAAGGAGAAAGAGGGCACCCCAACGATGGGGGGCATCATCATCATCATGGCCATTATTATCCCTTGCCTGTTGGTGACCGATTTTCTCAACAATGTTTACATCATCATGCTCTTGCTGGCTACTACCTGGATGGGAGCAATTGGTTTTGTGGATGATTATATCAAGGTCTTTAGAAAAAATAAAGAGGGCCTCAGCGGCCGCTTCAAAATAATGGGGCAAATTGGTCTGGGGCTGATCGTAGGGCTGACCATGCTGATGAGCAATGATGTAGTGATCCGGATGGATGCGGATGAAGCAAATAACAGAGGCTATCAAATCGTGAAATCATTTTATGTGGATAGCCCGACCGATAAAAGCGTGGTGCTTGAAGTAGCGCACGTAAAAACAACTTTGACAAATGTTCCCTTTTTGAAGGGCAACCGCTTCAACTATCGCCAATTGCTTTGGTTTTTGGGTGATAATGCCGATAAATTTGTGTGGATCGTATTTATCCCGATCATCATATTTATCGTTACGGCCGTATCCAATGCTGCCAACCTCACGGATGGCCTGGATGGCCTGGCCACAGGGGTTAGTGCCATTATCGGCGCAGCGCTTGGGGTGCTGGCTTACGTATCCAGTAACCTTATTGCAGCCAATTATCTCAACATCCTCTACCTGCCGCATACGCAGGAGATGGTGATCTTTTCGGCCTGCTTTCTGGGAGCTTGCGTTGGATTTTTGTGGTACAACAGCTTCCCCGCCCAGGTATTCATGGGCGATACCGGCAGCCTGACTATTGGCGGCATCATCGCTGCAATGGCCATTATACTGCGCAAAGAACTACTCATACCGATACTGTGCGGAATATTTTTAGTCGAAAATCTGTCGGTAATGATACAAGTAGCCTACTTCAAATATACCCGCAAGAAGTATGGAGAAGGCAGAAGAATCTTTTTGATGTCACCGCTCCATCATCACTATCAGAAAAAGGGGATTCATGAAGCCAAAATAGTAATTCGATTTTGGATCGTGGGCATATTACTGGCCGTATTGACCATATTAACCTTGAAGATTCGTTAGCGGCATGCAGCAAAAGAATTTGGTGATTCTGGGAGCAGGAGAAAGTGGCGCAGGGGCAGCTTTGTTGGCAAAAAAGACAGGTCATCGCGTTTTTGTATCCGATAGCGGAGCCATCAAAGAGCCGTACAAAGCACAACTGGAACAAAACGAAATTCCATACGAGGAATTCAAACATACAAACAAACTAATTTTTAAAGCCGACGAAATCATCAAAAGTCCCGGCATCCCCGATACGCCGCTGATTCAGCAAATCCGGCAAAAAGGGATTCCGCTGATTTCTGAAATCGAATTTGCCGGCCGACATACTAAAGCGGAGATCATAGCGATCACCGGAAGCAATGGGAAAACGACCACAACTACACTTACGTATCACCTACTCCACACAGCAGGACTCGATGTGGGCATTGGGGGGAATGTCGGTCACAGTTTTGCCAGGCTTGTCGCTACGAAACTTACAAACACTTACGTACTGGAGCTCAGTAGCTTCCAATTGGACGGTATCCGCAGCTTTCGGCCGGATGTAGCCATCCTGCTCAATATCATACCCGATCATCTTGATCGCTATGATTATGAGCTCGAAAAATACATCCAAGCCAAGTTCCGGATTATTAAAAATCAAACTGAAATGGACTATTTTATCTACAATGCCGACGATCAAAATATTGCTAACTATTTGAAAGACAGGGAGTTAGCTCCTCGCCAGTTGCCCATCGCTTTTCCGGAGTCGGCAAGTAAATTGCTCCGCATTGGGGAGCATCCCTTCGAGCTGACCAACGAAACCCTGCAAGCTCCGCACAACTTGTTCAATGCCAGTTGCGCTATTCAGGCTGCTTTGCATATGGGGGCGAGCGCAGAAGATATCCAGCGCGGCCTGGATACCTACAAAAGTGTTCCGCACCGGCTGGAAAGTGTGGCTACTGTGAAGGGAGTTCGATATATCAATGACAGTAAAGCTACCAATGTGGATTCTGTTTATTATGCCTTGCTTGCCATGAACCAGCCCGTCATCTGGCTGGTAGGCGGTACGGATAAAGGCAATAATTATGAGCCTTTGATGGAATTGGTGAATGAAAAGGTGAAGGCTATTGTTTGCCTGGGCCTGGACAACCAAAAGCTAATTAACAATTTTGGCGGGCTGGATATCCCGCTACTCGAAAGCCGTTCGGCAGAGGAGGCGGTGCTGAAGGCCAGCCAATTGGCGCGGCGCGGCGATATCGTACTGCTCTCACCAGCCTGCGCCAGCTTTGACTTATTTGATAATTACGAAGACCGTGGCAATCAATTTAAGGCAGCGGTACTAAAGTTGACAAATTTATCATGTCGATAGGAAATAGAATATATGCAGAATTAAGAGGCGACCGGGCCATTTGGATGATCGTGGCGGTGTTGGCGCTGTTTTCCATACTAGCGGTGTATAGTGCTACCGGCTCTATTGCTTTCAAGGAGCGGGGCGGCAATACGGAGTTTTACCTCATCAAGCACTTTGTATTCATAGCAGGCGGGCTGTTTTTGACCTACCTGTGCTACATGATGCCGTATTCAAGATATTCCAAAATTGCTCCCTATTTGTTAATGATCTGCATTCCATTGCTGGTTTATACCATAGCCTTTGGTGCCGAAGTGAACGAGGCCAGGCGATGGATCACCGTACCCGGGGTAGGGCTCACCTTCCAAACCTCCGACTTTGCCAAGCTGGCCCTTATTATATATGTAGCCCGTACGATCTCGGCAAAGCAGGAATATATCACCGATTTCAATAGCGCCTTCCTGCCCATCATAGTACCCGTATTGATTATCTGCAGCCTCATTGCACCGGCTGACCTTTCTACAGCTATGCTGCTGTTTTTCACCTGTGTACTGATGATGTTTATCGGGAGGGTAAGCCTGAAATACATTTTGCTGCTGCTGTTCTTAGGCGTGGTGGTATTTTCCTGCCTGATTATCGTCGGCCAGTTCTTTCCGGAGGTAATCCGCTGGGAAACCTGGATAGCCCGCATGCAGGAGTTTATGACCAACAACGAAGGGGGCTACCAGATACAGCAAGCAAAAATCGCCATTGCTGACGGGGAGCTCTTTGGGGTAGGACCGGGCAACAGCATTCAACGCAACTTCCTGCCCGCACCCTATTCCGATTTCATCTTTGCCATCATTTGTGAAGAATACGGCCTGGTGGGGGGCTTTGTGATCATCGCCTTATATGTGTTGCTGTTTTTTAGATGCGTAAGCATTGTTACCCGTAGCCCCAAAGCCTTTGGAGCTATGCTGGTGATGGGCCTTTGCCTTTACATAGTAGTACAAGCGCTTGCCAATATTGCCGTATCGGTGCATCTGGTGCCGGTAACCGGGCTGACGTTGCCGCTGGTGAGCATGGGAGGCACATCAATTATATTCTCCAGCCTGGCATTCGGGATGATACTGAGTGTGAGCAGGTATATTGAAAAGACGATTTAAAAAAAAATCCGGAAGCGGATGAACAATAAAATCATCATCAGCGGAGGAGGTAGCGGGGGCCATATATTTCCGGCCATCGCCATTGCCAATGCACTGAAAGCCAAGCAACCGGATATTGACATACTGTTTGTCGGAGCCCAAGACAAACTCGAAATGGAGAAAGTCCCGAAAGCGGGATATCCCATAGAAGGCCTCTGGATAAGTGGTTTTCACCGAAAATGGACATGGCGGAATCTGCTGTTTCCATTCAAGCTGATCGCCAGCCTTTGGAAATCGACCCGCATTCTACGCCGCTTCCGGCCCGATGTGGTGGTAGGAGTGGGTGGCTTTGCCAGCGGGCCGATGCTCGAAATGGCCAGTCGCCTGGGTAGCAAAAGCCTGATACAGGAGCAAAACTCCTTTCCGGGCATTACCAATCGGCTGCTCGGCAAAAAGGTGGACAGAATCTGTGTGGCCTATGAGCAGATGGAGCGCTTTTTCCCGGCTGACAAGCTTCTGCTGACGGGCAATCCGGTGCGGCAGGATATTGCCTTGCCTCCAAAGCGCCTTGCCGAAGCCTTTCAATATTTTGGCCTGGACAGCCAAAAGCCGGTCATCTTGCTGTTTGGCGGTAGCCTCGGAGCCCGGTCGATGAACGAAGCTGTGGCCGCCAGCACGGAGGTATTGAAGGCAAATCCGGAAATTCAGCTGCTGTGGCAATGTGGCAAATTATATACTCAGCGCTATGTAAAGAGCCAGTCAGCAGCATTGCCCAATGTAAAGCTCGTAGCCTTTATCGATCGCATGGATTTGGCCTATTTGATGGCCGACGTGATCATTTGCAGAGCAGGAGCCATGACTATCGCAGAGCTGTGCATACTGGGCAAAGCAGCCGTGTTGGTGCCTTCGCCCAATGTGGCTGAAGACCATCAGGCGCACAATGCCCGGGCATTGGTAAACCAAAAGGCGGCGGTGATGATAAAAGACAGCGAAGCAGCGAGCCAGATGATCCCGCAGGCTATCAAATTGCAGGCTGATGGGGAGCTGCGCAGCCAACTGAGCCGGAATATCAGCCGCCTGGCAAAGCCTCAGGCAGCAAAGCTCATCGCTGAAGAGGTGCTCAAACTGGCCGTTATGGGATAGATGACGAAATTTTTAAATTAAAAAAATAATATATAAAAATTTAGGCACATACTTTGTAACACTACTGATAAACAGCGACTTATACTTTAAAAATTATTAAAACTGATCATCAAATATACTGTGAATAGCTACAAACCAAACAAAATTGAAGATCGACAAGCTTCATAAGGTTTACTTCCTCGGCATTGGGGGGATTGGCATGAGCGCTCTTGCCAGATATTTCAACAGCTGCGGAAAAGCTATTTACGGATACGATAAAACAGAAACAGCTTTGACCAAAAAGTTGGTCGAAGAAGGGATGCAAATCCATTACGACGATGATATTGGCGCTATTCCACACGATCCGGATCTGGTGGTCTATACTCCCGCCATTCCCGATAGCCTGGCTGAACTGAGCTACATCCGCCAAAAAGGATTTCCGCTGAAAAAGCGGGCTGAAGTACTCGGATTGATCAGCCAAGCTCATCAGGCAATTGCAGTAGCGGGTACGCATGGCAAAACCACTACCAGCACTATTCTGGCGCATTTGCTGCGAAGCGGAGGGATCGATTGCACTGCTTTTTTGGGCGGTATAGCCAACAACTTTGGCTCCAACTTCGTGGCGGGCCATTCTGGCTGGATGGTGGCTGAGGCGGACGAATACGACCGCAGTTTTTTACAGCTACAGCCCGATATTGCCCTCATCCTTTCCATGGATGCCGACCATCTCGATATTTATGGTTCGGCGGATCAGATGGCAGCGGGGTTTTGTCAATTCGCAGAAGGCATCAAGGCGGATGGGCGGCTCATTTACCGATTTTCGCTGGCCGGGCAGCTGGCCGGCCAAATTAGTCGGCTCAGGGAAGCCTGGAGTTATGGGCTGGAAGCTGGCGATTTTTGTGCCCGGGATATTCGTGTGGAGAATGGCATGTTTGTGTTTGATTTGCAAAGCCCCTTTGAAAATTTGAAAGCCCTGCAATTTACCCTGCCGGGTTTCCACAATGTTGAAAACGCAGTCGCAGCCATTGCCGTGGCCCAGCTATTGGACCTCAGCGAAGCAGCAATCAGAGCAGCTTTGCTCAATTTTAAAGGCATCAGGCGGCGGTTTGAAAGAGTTTTTGCCAATGAGCAGCTTGTCTATATCGACGATTATGCCCATCATCCAACGGAACTGGAGGCAGCCATTTATGCAGCCCGAACTTTGTTCCCAAAACGAAAAATCACGGGCATCTTTCAACCGCACCTGTATAGCCGCACCCGCGACTTTGCCGATGGCTTTGCTGCGGCACTCGATCGGCTGGACCGCTGCTTGTTGATGGATATTTATCCGGCCAGGGAAGAGCCGATACCAGGCGTGGAAGCAGGGATGATATTGGAGAGGATGCACCTCCCCGACCGGCAATTGGTGAAGAAAGCTACTTTGCTGGATACTTTGAAAACGCTCGATCTGGAAGTGCTGCTGACATTAGGAGCCGGAGATATTGACACATTTGTGCAACCTGTTAAATCGCTTTTAGCGAATGAATGAAGATACATTAGTAACCATCAAACGCATTGGCATGCTGGCCATCTTACTTCTTACCGCAGCAATTGTCATCTCGGTAGCGGAAAAGAAGAAGAGCAAGGATGCCAAGGATGTTTTCATCACGGTGGAAGCGCTTCAGGATGGCAACAGCTTTATCAGCCGTGAGGATATTTTGCTGAATATCGAGCGGAGTTTCGGGCATGTGCTGGCTGGGTTGCCCATCGGGCTACTGGATGTAGAACGGGTAGAGCGGGTACTGGAGGCTGACCCCTTTGTCAAAGAGGCGGATGTGTATATCAATGCACTCAACGAAGTGCAGATAACTGTAAGACAGCGCGTGCCGATAATCAGGGTGATCGACCGGAGCGGGCTAAGCTACTATCTGGATGCGGACGGCAGGCAAATGCCCATGTCGAAGCATTTTACAGCCCGCGTGCTGGTTGCATCGGGAAATATCCCGCCTTATGTGCCCGATTTTATGGAGCAAGAAGGGCATTTGCTGAAGGATATGTTTCTGTTGACCCAGGATATTTTGAATGATGACTTGCTGCAGCCTTTGGTAGAACAGATCTATGTAAACGACCAAAACGACTTTCTGCTGATACCTAAAATTGGCCGTCAAAAGATCATCATCGGGCCTTACGAAAGGATGGCAGATAAAATTTTTAAGTTGAAAACTTTCTACAAGGAAGCCTTGCCCTATAGCGGATGGCAAAAATACAGAAGCATCAATTTGAAATATAAAAATCAAATAATAGCCAAAAAAAGCTAATAAAAATGAACCCGTATTTACTCAATAGAAATACTTCTTCCTCTTCTGATTTTTTTAAAACATATGTACTATGATGGAGAACTTAAATGAACAAAAACATCAAGTGATCGTTGCCCTCGACATTGGCACAACCAAAGTCTGTGCTATTGCAGGTCGTAAAAACGAACACGACAAAATCGAAATCCTGGGCATTGGAAAAGTGGAATCCAACGGGGTTTCGCGCGGCGTGGTTTCCAATATCGAAAAAACTGTGAAGGCCATTACCGATGCCATCGCCAATGCTGAACGCCACATCAAAGAGCCTGTGAGAAGGGTACAGGTAGGCATCGCAGGTCAGCATATCAAAAGCCTGCAGCATCGGGGCATTCTGACCCGCGATGACGTACTCACTGAGATCAGCCAGAAAGACATTGATAAGCTGATTAAAGACATGTACAAGCTGGTGCTGCCGCCCGGCGACAAGATATTGCACGTCATTCCTCAGGAATATACTGTGGATAGTGAACAAGGTATCACCGATCCGATAGGCATGTCGGGGGTTCGCCTGGAAGCCAACTTTCATATCATCACCGGTCAGATCACCGCATCCAACAACATCTATCGTTGTATCGAGAGAGTGGGCCTGAAAGTGATGGATATGACTCTGGAGCCCATCGCTTCGGCAGCGGCTGTGCTCAGTGATGAAGAAAAGGAAGCCGGCGTTGCGCTGGTGGATATGGGAGGCGGCACTACTGATATTACCATCTTCCAGGAAGGCATCATTCGCCATACTGCTGTCATTCCCTTTGGCGGCAATGCGATCACTACCGATATCAAGGAAGGATGCACGGTGATGCATCAGCAAGCGGAAAAGCTGAAGATAAAATTTGGCTCTGCTTTGCCCGATGAAGTGTATGACAATCGCATTATCACCATTCCGGGCCTCAAGGGGCGCGAGCCGAAGGAAATCTCTGAAAAGAACCTGGCACGAATCATCCAGGCTCGCCTTGAAGAGATTTTTGACTATGTGATGTGGGAAATCCAACGCTCGGGATTCGAGCGCAAGCTCATCGGAGGCATCGTACTGACAGGCGGTGGCGCCTTGCTCAACCACATCGAAAAGCTGGTTGCCTATCATACAGGGATGAGTACCCGGCTCGGATTTCCGGTAGAGCATTTGGCGCATGGCTACAACGAAAAGGTGAGCAGCCCCATTTTTGCTACCGCCATTGGCCTGTTGATCAAGGGCATCAAGGAAGCGGAGAATACGCCTTATATCGAAGAGGAGCTGGTGGAAGAACTTGAAGAGCTTGATTTTAGCGATGGGCAGCTAGAGCAAAATGGCAAATGGTACGATAAGCTGTTCAAAAAGACCAAGGAATGGTTTGAAGCGGATGCGGATGCCGAGTTTTAACCATTTCACTTGTACAAGTTGAAAAAGAAGCGATTTTTATAACAGACTATGAGCAATTAGATTTTTTAAACCACTAAAATTTTAATTATGCAATTCGCATTGCCAAAAGAAGAAGGATCAATCATCAAAGTCATCGGAGTTGGTGGAGGTGGCAGCAATGCCGTAACCCACATGTATCAGCAAGGAATAGTAGGTGTTGACTTTGCTATTTGCAACACGGACAATCAGGCTATGGAACTTAGCCCTGTGCCCACCAAAATCCAACTCGGCCCTGAGCTCACCGAAGGGCGCGGCGCCGGTTCCAAACCCAATATTGGCCGCCAGGCCTGCCTCGAATCTATCGAAGACGTGCGCAGGTTTTTGGAAAATAATACCAAAATGCTGTTCGTCACCGCAGGTATGGGGGGCGGTACAGGTACGGGCGCAGCTCCCATTATTGCCAAAACCGCGCAGGAAATGGACATCCTCACGGTGGGCATCGTTACGCTGCCTTTTACCTTTGAAGGCCGCCGCCGTGCCAAGCATGGGGTGGATGGACTGGAAGAGCTGAAGAAAAATGTGGATACCCTCATCATCATTTCCAATGACAAACTACGCCAAATCCATGGCAACCTCGTACTATCGGATGCCTTCTCAAAGGCGGATGACATCCTGGCGACTGCCGCCAAAGGCATCGCCGAGATCATTACAGTGCCAGGTTATGTAAACGTGGATTTTGAGGACGTAAATACCGTGATGCGCAATAGTGGCGTAGCTATCATGGGTACGGCCGTTGCTGAAGGGGACGACCGCGCCAAGCGTGCAGTAGATGCAGCCCTCAGCTCACCCTTGCTGGAAGATAACAATATCAAAGGGGCCCAGCACATCTTGCTCAACATTACCAGCGGTACCAAAGAGGTAACGATGGATGAGATATTTGAGATCACGGAATTTGTGCAGGAAGAGGCTGGTTATGGCACCGACTTGATCTGGGGTAATTGTTATGATGAAACGATGGGCGAAGCTATCTCCGTTACCTTGATTGCTACAGGCTTTGAGCACAAGGGGCCAAAATTGAAGTATCAGCAGCCAGGCGAAGAGAAGATCGTAGTTTCTTTGGATGAAGATGCGCCCAGGAAACGAGAAAGCCTGTTTGATCTCGGCTTTAGTGAAGACCCCACTTCAGGCCATTCCAAAACGGTCGAATTTGACAATATCGAAGCCAATATCAAAAAATATCATAGCAGTCATTATTCTTACGAAGAGCCCTACATCAAAAGCGAAGAAAAGGAACGGATGGAGGAGGAACGGCGCAGAAGGATGGAATTTGAGCAACAGCGCCGCGAACAACATCGCAGGAAAAACAGCGGAGTGAAATTGAACAATCCGCAAACTGTCAACGATTTGGAAAACCAACCCGCGTATATCAGACGAGGAATACAACTTGATGACGTACCCCACTCTTCCGATATTTCGGTATCCAAGTGGAGTATCACCGACGACGAAGAGCCGGAGCTTAGTACCGGCAATTCATTTTTACACGACAATGTGGACTAAATGTGCCGCCTGCGATTGGCCGAAAGGCTGATCGGCCGCACATTCTTCTTTTGAAAATTGCTTTTTTTGGTGGTTAGCATAAGCGCCTCAGGGTGCTTATGCTTCTTTTGTGAGGGGGAAATAATCGGTTTTTTGTATTTTGAGCTATCGCAAAGCAACCACCAAAGTATGAAACGAGCATGAGCTTATGTAATCATAAACTCACCCAAGGAAATGATTAGATAAACTCTTGCGAGAGCGAAGCGGTTACATTTGTGCAGTCCCGAAAGCGTTCGGGATTACCCGCAGAAAATTTTTATCAAATGAAAAAGATAAGCTTCCTTTCCGTTCTATTCCTTCATTCCCTCTTTTTTTATGCTCAGCAAGACCTCTACCGGCTTACAGGGGGGCTGCTATCCGAAACGCCCATCGAAGAAGACCTCCAGGAGCTTTGTGACGGAATTGGCGGTCGCGTCACGGGTTCGGCAGCCAATGAGCAGGCAGTCGAATGGGCCTTGAAAAAATTTCGGGAAGCGGGTGTAGAGGCTCATAAAGAAGCCTTCCAAATGCCTGTGCTTTGGCTGGAAAGGGCGAGCACGGCAAAAGTGAGTGGTGCGATACAATTCGAGCCGCAGCTAGTGGCCAAATACCAATCGCCCTCCTCCACCTACAAAGGCAGGCTAGTGCATGTGGGGCAGGGAAGCAAAGCGGATTTTGAGAAAGTGAAAGATCAGTTGCCAGGCAGCTTTGCATTGGTAGAATCGGATCTTTGCTTAGATATCAACGGCCTCTTTGCCGAATACAAGGCCGCTGCGATGGCGGAAGAAGAAGCAAGAAAGTACGGTGTGCAGGGCATTGTGTTTATGTCATCGCGGCCCAAAAAGCTGCTCTATCGTTTTATTAGCAGAAAGGCTGTTGAGAATGACTTGCCGCAATTGGTAATGGCGCGCGAAGATGCCAAGCGCTGTATCCGGATGTTGGAACAGGGAAAACCACTTGCTATTGAGGTCAGAATAGATGCCCAACAGGGCGATGAATTTACAGCCCACAATGTGATCGGGGAGATCAAAGGCTCTGAAAAACCGGACGAAATCGTCGTCATCGGCGCCCATCTCGACTCCTGGGCTTTGGGTACGGGGGCCAACGACAATGGCTGCAATGTGAGCTTGATGATTGACATTGCGCGGCAAATGAAAAAGCTGGCCATTCGCCCCAAGAGAACCATTCGCTTTGCCCTTTGGAATGGAGAAGAGCAAGGCTTCTTTGGCTCCTGGGCCTACACCCGGCAACATATCGAGGAGCTGGATAAACACCTGATGGCCATGTCGGTGGACATTGGCAGCGGCGCAATTACCGGCTTTTTTACTAATGGAAATGATCAACTTACCGAAGTGATGGATGAAATGCTCGAAGCTGTAGCCGGGCTCGGCGATTTTTCCCATCTCAACTTCCCCATTGTGGGTACTGACAATTTTGACTTTATGCTGCAAGGCGTAGCCAATTTGGTAGCCAACCACAAGCCCCAGTTCTACGGGCCCACCTATCACTCCTCAGCCGATACCTACGACAAGGTGGATTTGAAAGCACTGAAAATCAATTCGGCCATCATTGCTGCCGTCACGCTAGGCTTTGCCAACCGACCTGCCGAAACGATCAGCTGGCGGCGTATGACACGCCCCGAGATCGATGCGATGTTTCATAAGCATCAGCTCGAATATACGATGCGCATGTTTAATGTTTGGGAGTCGTGGGCAAGCGGGGCGCGAGGCCGGAAATGATATGTGCCGGATGGTTTCACTGTCTTGGCGTTGAAGCGTTTTCCGCCCCGCTGACGAGACCAAAAAGAAAGGAGGTCTCCGAAAAAGAACGGAAACCTCCCCGTTTATAATCTATGGTTTCAAAGATTACCGTAGGATGAAAGAGGGGTTAGTTAACTCCTGATGAAAGAGCGAAAGCCGTGGTTTTTCTTCAGGCTTTTTGAAAAAGCGCGGGCATCGCCCATCCGGCTGAATCGATCCACTACCACTGAGTACATGCTGGAGTTGCCAAATGAAACGATCTCCGCAGTACTGATACCACTTTCCAATAACTGATTGATGCGTTTTTCAGCATTGCCTTTATTTTTAAACACCCCCGCAACTACCATGAAATCACCGGTCAATTCATCCAGAATTCCTGTTGCCACATTGTCAGATGAGGAGTCAATATTATTGGTCAGCAGACTTTCTTCGGGAGCTTTGTTGATAAAGCGAATATTGATGGCCTCATCTATTTTGGTGATCTTCACCTCTGTACGCCGGTTGTACTGATGCTCTACCTCAGAACAGCGTACCCCATCGGAGCAGTGATTGCGCAGAAAGGTTTCTCCGTGCCCGACCGGCAACATCCGCTCGCGCCCTATACCCTTGGTCATCAGGTAGCGCACTACATTATCCGCCCGGCGTTGCGAAAGCCTGTTGTTGTATCGGGTGTAGCCGCGGCTGTCGGTATGTGAAGCCAGCTCGATCTCAATATCGGGATACTGGTGCAGAAAATCGGCAAGCGCATCGAGGTCAATCCGGGCATCGGGACGGATGGCCGCGTCATTGAAGTTGTAATAGATGTTGGGCAATTCGAAAACGGTACCTTCTGTAATATTGGTAGAGACTACCTCGTTTAGCGCTTCATTGTTCTCTTCTTCTGTGGCAGCTATTGCATCGGGGTCGCCTTTTTTCAGACTTACCAAAATCTCGGACAATTCGCTATCGGCAGTCAGCACCACCAGGCGCGGCAGATAGCCGTCCTTCTCCACATTCAACACATAATTGCTATTGTTGATCTTCAGGGGATACTTGCCATCATAGTCGGTAATGCCGCTCTTACTGTTTTCATCCATATTGAGCCGAAGCATCAGGTCATTTTCATTGTTTTGCTGATCCTGATTATTCATCGATGTGATCGCCCGGGCAATCGTCAGGTCATCGAGGTTCATATAGTTTACCTTGGCCTCAATAACAGGCTCCCCGGTTTCGTGATCGATCACCAGGATGTCCACAGTCTTGGCAATAGGAGACTCAAGCTGGGGCTCCTGGCCGGTCACTACGTCCAGGTTTTCTTCGGCAATATAAAAGCTGTAGATATCATCGCCGCCAAGACCTCCCTCCCTATTGGTAGAAAAGTAGCCGTTTTTCTTGTCTCTGTCAATGATAAAACCAAAATCATCACTGGTAGTATTGAAAGGCTTTTCCAGGTTTTGAGGCTTGCTCCAAGCATTGTTGAGTTTGTTAGACTGAAAAAGGTCCAAGCCACCATAGCCTGAATGGCCGGTTGAAGCAAAATAAAGCGTACCACTGGCATGCATATGCGGAAATATCTCTTCGCCATCCGTATTGATGACGGGGCCGAGGTTAAGCGGTTCGCCCCATTTGCCGTTCTCTTGCCTAAGCGACACATAAATATCCATACCACCAAAGCCGCCCGGCCGGTCGGATGCAAAATACATCATATCGCCCTCCACTGAGATGGAGGGATGCACCGTGTTGCTCTGGTCGTCGTTGAATTTGAGTTCTTTGATATCTGCCCACTTGCCATCCTTGTTGGTCGCTTCGTAGATTTTTAGCTTTACGATCCCGTCTTTAGCTTTTTTAGTTTTCCCATTTTTATAATTGTTGCGCGTAAAATACATCCGGTCATTCGTACGGTCGAATGTCAAAGGTCCCTCATGCACGGGGGTCAGCAATTCGCTGGCAAAGGGGGAGGGGTTTTGCAAAAGCCCACTCTCTTCCGAACGGCGGGCCAGGAAGATCGACATGATATTCTCATTGATCCGCTTATCCAGGATTTTGTATCGCTTTTTGGATGGCGTGCTGGATATAAATACGATGCCATCTTCAAAAAAAGCAGGGCTATATTCGAGATTGGCGGAATTGATATTTGCTTCATTAGTCAGAATGACCTTTTGAGAAGCATCTGTCTGGGGCTGCCCGATCAGCGGCAAGGCCGACAAACAAAGGATCGCCAATATCCATGTTTTTAATGTTTTCATAATCTCGCTGTTCTGGTTCATAATAATATTTTTTCAACATTCATTCCTTAATAGAAAAAGCGGGGGTTGGCAATATCAGCTTGCGCTTTGAAAAAATCATACCTCAGAAGCGCTTCGATACTTCCACTATTGTAATCGCTGAGATCGGAAATGTTGACATCGTAAGCTATCCCCAGCGCAATGTTGTTGTACTGATACAATGCAAGCAGATCAATTGACTCGCCGGCACCATTGCCTCCCATCCGGTACGACAGCCCCGCCGTGAACCTCAAATCGAAAACCAGGCTGAGGTTGAGGTCCAGGTCAGCGGGCGCATTTTCCACGTATTTAAATAAGGCAGCAGGCTTGAAATGCATCTTGTCACTTATACGTAGCAAGGCACCTGCCATCGCATAGTAGTGGGCATATTCCTGCGCAACGATGGTGTTGAACTTGTTGAGGGTGATCTCATTGGGAAAAAAGTGGGGAACAGAAGCTCCCAAATAGAACTGCTTGTATGTGAAATAAACGCCCATTCCAAAGTTGCCGGTATATTTATCCTCCATATTTTGCGACAAAGAGGGATCACCGCTCTGGCGGATAATCACTTCCGGGTCGGCAAAATCAAGGCCCAGATAGCGAATCGTGCCTTGCAAACCAAAGCGAATAGCGGTATGTTCAGTCAGTCGCAGTAAATAGGAGTAGGCCATATTGCCGTACCAGCTGTTCATCAATCCCATCGTGTGGTTGCTCACAGTGAGGCCAAAGCCTACCCGCTCACCCAGCAGAGGTGTATTGAAGCTCACCAGTTTGGATATCGGTGCCCCGTCAAAGCCCATCCACTGATTGCGGTAAATGGCCGTCAGCGATGCCATGCCGCGCGCTCCTGAATAAGCTGGGTTGAGGTACAATTTGTTGTACATAAATTGTGTAAACTGGCTTTCCTGCTGCCCTTGGGCCGTTCCGGCAGATAAGGCAACGAGACAAAAAAGGACCAGCTTCAAAATGTTTTTATTATTCATCGTATTGAGAATTTTCATTTTTTACTCATTAATTACCTTAATATAGTGACATAACCGTTTTTCGGGCTGGCAGTTCCATCAATTTTAAAGATGTAGTAATAAGTGCCATCCGGGAGGTTCTGCCCTTCGTAGGTACCCTGCCAATCGTTGAAATAGGGCTTGGCCTGGAAAACTTCGTCACCCCATTCGTTGAATATCTGGATCTCGGTATTGTTGGTAGTCAAGCCTTCAATGCAATCAATAAACAACTCATCGTTCAGTCCGTCCTCGTTGGGCGATATGACATTGGGAATGGTACATTCGCCACCCGCAAATTGTATATCTATGTTGACAATAGCAGTGCTGCAATGTGGATCGTCACCGCAATTGTAGCAAATTTCATAGAGAAACATATCGCTCCCGATAAATCCTTGATTGGGTGTATAGGTATAAGTCCCATCATCATTTTGAGTCAAAGTGCCATTGATCGTAGTAGTTGGAATCGTGAGTGTGATACCAAGAATGCTATTGAAAATGTCGTTTTGCAACATATCAAAATTCAGAAGCGGTACATTGCTGTCGGTGGTATAATTGTCATTGACAGCCTGCGGATTGTCCTCCACATTCAACTCGACCGTGGCAGTATCCGAATCACAGCCGTCTGCTGTTACCCAATAGCTGTACACATAAGTACCCGCCACCGTAGGCTGCACGGAGATTTCGTTGTTGGCAGTATTGGCAGGCAAGCCCGCACCATTGGCAGGATCGGCCAGCCAGTTGTATGCGTCCGGGCTGGGAACATATTCTGTGCCCATCAAAAAACAAGATTGACCCAGGCAAAGAACTTGGTCGCAGTCGGTTTGCAGAACAGGAGCCGGAATGTTGGCTACCTGCACAGTGATCGTGTCCGAGCTGGTACATCCGTTCAAGGCAGTTGCTGTGACGATGTATGTACCTGCAAAATCTCCATCGGCATTAGGTATGACCGGATTTTGAGTGTTGTCGGTTGTTTGATTGGGAAATTCCCAGAGCCAGTCAAGTATTGCGGGCGAATTGGGCGCCGGGACAGCCGTCAGCCGCAGGCTTCCATTACAAACGGGCGAATTGCTGCTAGCTGTAAAAATAGGCGCCGGATCAATCGTAAGTGTTTGGCTACCAGAAGTTTGGCAATTATTAGCCAGCGTAATAGTTGCTGTATAAGTACCTGCTCCGGCTGTAGTGATGCCGGTGATGGTGGGCGAAACTTCCATTGAGCTAAAGTTGTTCGGCCCTGACCAGCTAATACTTGCCCCCATTGGCAGGCTACTGGCAACAAGCGTAATATCCTCCCCCGCACATAGTTGATTGGATGGCAAAATGCTTACTTCAATACTGGGAAGTGGAACCACTTCAATTTTTATTTCACAAGTAGCACTATTCCCTGAACCATCAGTAGCTGTATATTCCAGCAAAGTAATCCCTCCCGGAAATGTAGAACCGCTACTGAGGCCGGTGTTGTCCGTTTGTACGGGAGCAATCGCCCCTTCGCAGTTATCCTGGGCATCGGGGACGTTAAAGTCCAGTTTTACACCCTGGCAATTATTGTCAGCCGTTACATCGCTTAGCAGATTGCCGGGATCACTAATAATGGTGCCATCTACACTGACCACAATGCTGTCGCAACTCAATTCAGGAGCCACCATATCTTGAATCGTAATATCGAAAATACATTCAGCCGTATTACCATCGCCATCCGTAGCTGTGTAGGTTACTGTGGTAGTACCTACGCTCAGTATCACTCCTGGTGAATGGCTTTGTGTAACATCTACAAAGCCGCAGTTGTCTGTTGCCGTAGGAACATCCCAACTGGCCGTAGCAGTACATTCGCCGGGGTCGGTACTAATGATTAGGTCGGCAGGACAATCGTCGAAAACCGGATCTTCCGTATCGGGAATATCGACTTCCAGGGTACAGCGGGCAATATTACCTGCTGCATCTACAGCTATACAAATTATCTCGGTCGTCATACCTACCGGCAAAGTGTCGCCGGGATTATTTGTACAGGTAATCGTAACAGCAGAGCAGGCATCGGTAGCCGTAATGGGCGACCAGTTGGCTATGGCCCTGCAATCATCGAGATGAGTAAGTTGTAGATTGTTCAACGAACAATTGCCAATGGTAGGAGGGGTTACGTCCTGTACCGTTACAGTGAAACTACAAGTAGCCGTATTGCCATTCTGATCAGTAGCTGTGTAGGTAACGGTAGTCGGTCCGCCTACAGGGAAAATATCTCCCGGATTGTGTGATGAACTGCTTGAGGTGATTGAGCAATTGTCAGTAGGTGTTGGGGGAGTCCAGCTGGCATCTTCCTGGCAGGCTCCCACTGGCGCATCCACCGTAATATCCGGCGGGCAATTTACAAATACCGGATCCACATTGTCCTCGATAGTTACGGTAAAGCTACAAGTGGCAGTGTTGCCAGAATTGTCGGTAGCTGTATAGGTCACTACGGTAGTACCGGCGCTAAAGGTAGAACCGGAAGAATGGCTGGGCGACAAGCTGCCGATCTGGCAATTGTCAGATGCGGTAGGCGCATTCCAGCTAAGCTGCGCTTCACAATTGGCCGTAGCCGACATGCTGATATCTGCCGGGCAATTGCTAAGGGTGGGAGGGACATTGTCCAAAATGATAATCGTAAACTGGCAGGTATCAAAATTGCCGAATCGATCTTCTGCAAAATATTTTACTATTGTAGCACCAAGGTTGAAAAAATCGCCACTGGCATCATCTGATCCACTGCCGACGGTTGCTCCATCGAGTGTATAGGTCAGGGAAGAAACATCGGAAGGATTGATCAAAATGATCGGGCCGATATTATCTACATTCGTTCCGCAAGCATCGGTATCCGTAAAGTCATTTTGATCGCCCGGACAAGAGATAATGTCGCTCAAGACAAATCGAACTGTTACGGAGAATGTGCAGTTGCTTGTATTACCATTCTGATCAGTTGCCGTATAAGTCACTTGGGTAGTACCGAGGTTGAATGTCTGTCCGGAAGCACTGCCCGTTCCGGATCCGGTAGTAGCGTTGGCTAATACATATTGAATGTTATCCATTCCGCAAGCATCCGATGCATTGGGATCAATATTATTTACCACAGCGCTGGAGCCACTGGTAATATCCACCGTTATGTCAGAAGGGCAGGTCAGAGAGGGTGGCTCATTATCCGAAACGGTCACAGTCATTTGGCAGCTCACTGAATTGCCGGAGGCATCAGAAGCCGTCCAGATGGCGGTAGTAGTACCGACAGGGTAAGTGCCAGAGGCATTGTTGGTACTGTTAAAATCATTGTCCAAAATGAAGGTGGTACAATTATCAGAGCCGGTTGGTTGAGGCACGGTGACTGAAGCATTGCACTGTCCGGCATCCGTATTCACACTTATATTGGAAGGACAATTGATCACAGGATCTTCGTTGTCATTTACGGTTACGGTAAATGAGCAACTGGCTGAATTTCCCGATTCATCTGTGTTTGTGTAAGTAATGGTACTGACACCCGGATTGAAGGTAGTACCGCTGGCATCATTCGGTCCACTGTTGCTAGTGGCTCCACTTATAGTATAGGTGACATTAAAAAGACAATTATCGTTTGATGAAACAGGTGCTATGTTGTTAACAACTGCAGAGCACATACCTGCATCTGTACCGACAGTGACATCAGCGGGGCAGCTGATCGTTGGATTGGTGACGTCATTTACGGTGACCATAAAACTGCATGTATCAGTATTGCCAGCCATATCGGTAGCTATATAAAATACAGTATCGACCCCTACACTGAAAAAATGACCGGGACTGTGTGAGCCAACAATGCCCGGATTATCGTCACAATCGTCTGTCGCTGTTGGTATAGTCCAAACATAAGGAGAACCACAGGCAGTGGGAGTAGCATCGAGGGTAATATCAGCCGGGCAGCCACTGAGGACGGGCGGCGTATTATCATTGACGGTTAAAGTGCCGGGCATAAACATGTACTCAGACGGATCGAGGCGGCCGTTGATGTCAGCGATTTCCAAATTGAGTGGTAGAATCGTATCAAAGGTGATGAGTGGAATACTAAGCGGCCCGACGGCATCGAACTCCAATTGGAAAATGACGGTATTGTCGGGGATAGAATAGCCGGCCGGGTTAGTTGGATTGGGATTGGTCCAAATCAATGCCATTTTTCCTTCATCAACAACCGTTGTGATGAAAGTCGAATTGGGCAAATTTAGCTCCGTATAATTCAAATATTGGATAATCATCGTATCCCAGAAAATACCAAACTGCATACTGACCAGTGAATCGAAATTGAATACATGTACATCGATGGTTACTCGATCGTTGACACAGTCGAGCGTTGCTCGCGGATCAAAAATGAGCTTTTCATTGGGGTTGGGATCATTCACCGTTACGTCAAAAGAGCAGCTGTGCTCATTGCCGGCAAAGTCAGACGCAGTGTAGGTGACAGCCGTGACTCCATTGGAGAAAGCGGTTCCGCTGGCATCATTCATTCCACTACCGGAGGTAGCTCCGCTTAGAGAATAGCTTACTGTTTCGACAGCGCAATTGTCAGAAACGCTCGTTGGGCCAATACCAGTGACCACAGAAGTTGCCGAGATCACGTCAGCCGGGCAGCTAATCACCGGATTTTCAGAATCAGTAATGTTGAGCGTGGCGGTGTTGAATAGTACTTCGGTACCAATTTCGAGTAGGCCATCACTCACGTTGGACACCTCAATGACTTGTCCTGGCTGTTCCACAAATTCGATCATCGAGCTGGATCCGGCATTGCCTTTCACATCCAGGCAAAGGCTTATGATTACTTCATCATCGGGGAGTGTCAGGCCAGTGAAAGGGCCAAACCAGGTGAAAGCCATGTAGCCGGCGCTTGCATCCACTACATCAATAGGGGAGGGGCTTATAAAAAACTGGTGGCTGCTATAGTCAAAATCAGCAGTGTTCCACTGAAGAGCAAACTGCATACCCGTAATATCTACAAAATTGGTTACATCCACATTTACACAGAAGGTATTGGAAGCACAATCCACGTTTTGAGATTCGGCCGTAAATATGACCGGTTGGGCATATAGAGTAGCGGAAGCTAGGCAGATGCTTATATAAAAAAGGAAGATTTTTCGCATGAGGCCTGAGTATTTGTGTAATAGTTAAAAGGTTGTTTCAAGGATTAGTTTTTGCATTCAAAGATAGCTTAATTCAAAGCTATACCGTATGAGTGATGCTGGTGTTATTTGCTATAAGGATAGTTCTCATACAAGTTTACAGCTTCAAGGATGTTCAGTGTAAACAAAGTGGCAAGTCGTTTTGCATAAAGCAAATGAGTAGTAACAGGTGGCCAAAGAGCAGAAACTTTCTGCTCTTTGGCCTGAGGCCTGTTATTACACAAGATACAAACTTAATCCAAGATGATCATTTTGCGAATGGCACTATTGTCCGGGCTGTCTAACTGATAGTATAGAACGCCTCTGGACGGCAAATCGCTGCGGTTGATCGCTACTTCATTGTAGCCTCCAGGATAGATTGCGTCAATTACTTTCACTACCCGGCCGGAAACATCCATGATGCTGAGCTGGGCATGCGTCTCCGCAGGTAATTGGAAGCTGATCATAGTTTGATCGCGGAACGGATTGGGTGTGTTTTGATACAACTCGAATCCATCAGCAGTAGGAGTGATCTGCGTGGGTGCAAAATTGAGCTTGATATCGGTAGCTGCTCCGTCTTCCTTGAAGGCAGAAGTGGTCAGACCATATTCTCCAATAGCAATCAGCTCACTCAATTGATCTGCATCTTCCAGCGCACGGAATGTTAAAGTGAACAACGCATCTCCTGATTTCAGATCGGCGCCTTGAACATCGTACCAAATCATGCTGAGCAAACCTTGCTCGATGCCATGCTGGCCAATGTTGTTGTCTCCAAAGTTATTCAATACGCCAAATTCAGCACCCTCGTAAGCCAATTTGAAAGGATCAAATTCGAGTACCCATTGGTAAGCTATCAACTGATCGAAGGCATCCGCACGGAATACCAGTTCGTAGGTCTCGCCAGCCTCAATAAGCCGATCTTCCAGATGGATGTTGAATTGGCCAAACCGGCCATCAGCCGGATCATTACCGATGATAGTCAACGGATTGGCGTTGCCCTCCACATCACCTACTTTGACGGCCACAAAATCGTTGGTCAGGCTGTCTCTCTGCAAATTCGGCAGCACTATGCATTCGGGAAATACAGGTACGACACGGCGTATGGCATTCGGGAATACAAAATCAGCGTCCACAAACCTCCAGCTGGTGTTGCCGGGAGGCGTTACAGGCGGACCAGGAATACTGGTTGAAAGCAGGGTATGCAAATTCACCACGTCAAAAGTAGTGATGCTATTGTCGGGCAAGGCATCAGCCGCCACTTTCTGGTACGGATTGGTAAAGGTGTCGATACCTACAATGTGGCGCTGGATGAGCGACAGGTCAAAGGCAGAAACCCCATTGATCCAGTTGAAATCCTTGGTAGGTGTCAATTTGTAATCTCTTCCAGCAGGAACCGGGAAGAAATTGTAGGTTCCGGCAGCACCGGTAGTTCTGGTTCCTATACTGCTGGCAATCGTTTGATCGGTAAGATCAACAGTAGCCTGACCAACCGTTGCGCCATTGAAGTCGCGGATAGTACCTGCAATGGTAAGTTGGGCCGGGTTGTCAATCAATACGATACCATCCATTACGCAAGGAGCTGTATTAAGAGCGGTTCCGCTGTAGTTTCTGATCACCTCAATAGGAACTGCATTATCTCCAATCAGTTTGATGGTAGTTGATTCGCTGACATCGCCGGTAAGCAATACGTTGAGGAAAAAGACAGTAGTACCATCGGCAAGCGTAGCGGGATTGTTCGAGCTGCTATTATTAAACCAACTGATGGTTACTGTATCCGAAGATTCGATGTTGACAGTGAGGCCAGTGCCGGGTAATGTATTATTGCTTACCCCATCAAATTCGGCTACTGTATCCTGCATGATGATTGCCTTGAATTGGAAGGATTGAACGTTGATGAAGTTGGTCACCACTACGGGAACCTGTACCACAGTGCCGGCTGTACCATTGACAAAGCCAGGCGGCGAAGTCAAATCCTCAACGACATCAAAGCAAGTCTGTGGCACATCAACCGTTACATTAGAAATACAAGTGTCTCGATTGCCCAGAGCATCTCGAACGTAGAGTTCAACGGGCACTACTCCTACATCGCCAGGACCAAAGAGTAGCTGGGAAGCGGTGAAAGTAAGTACACCAGTTCCGCTGACAGTTCCAGTACAATTATCGAAACTTCCACCGTCGAGGTCGGCAGCTGAAATAGAAGCACTCCCACTGGCATCAAGACTAACTGTAATGTCTTGGCAAATAGCCGAAGGTGGAATATTGTCTTGAATATTGATCTGTGCATTACAACTAGAAGAATTACCTGAGTCGTCGGTGACAGTCATAGTGATAAAGTGTGCCAGACCGGCATCTATACAAGTAAAGGTGTCTCTTGACAAGCTATAAGTCAAGAAGGGATCACAGTGATCGAAACTGCCATTGTCAATAAAGCTGGCAGGAATAATCAAGGTGTCGCTCGGTGGCAGAGCAACAGTTGCTGCGCCTCCCAAACAGCTGGCTATAGGCGGTGTACTATCTACAACATTGATAATCAAAGTATGTGTTTCAGAATTACCACACGGATCAGTAGCAGTAAAAACTACTTCATGCGTCCCCTGTCCATAACTTCTCGATACATCACCTCCGCTACCTGCCAGGTCGATTATACCATTGTCATCAAGATCAATAGTATAAGATAGATCGATATTGGCAAAAGGGGCACAGTTGTCGGTCAGATTAAGTGCAGTAATTTCATAGTTAACAAAAGTTGCGCATGAATTGGCATCAGTAGAAGTATTTACTGTATTTACTGCATTAAAAATGGGCTCCTGTGTATCCTGTACTGTAATTGTTTGGGAGAATGCTACAGCATTGCCTGATACATCTGTAGCTGTCCAGGTACGGGTGATCGTATAACTGTAATCGCTACAAAAATCAGGATTACCCGACTTGTTAGAGGTTTCGTTAAGCAAAATCCCAGTTCCGGAGCAATTGTCCAAAGCTATAATGTCAGTGCCGATCAGTGGGGCACTGGGTACGGCATCGCATTCTACGGTAGCGGATGGCGGAACTCCCAATAGCACTGGTATTATCTGGTCTTGTACAGTTACAGTTGCTTGAACAGATGTAGCCGGATTGATACCATCATTAGCACTTATGGTGACTGCGTTGTTGCCGATATTTCCACAATCAAATGAAAAAGGATTTACACTAAGAGACGGTGTACTGCAGTCGTCGCTAGCTGCTACAAAGAAATCATTCACATCAATTGATGCTTGACCGTTTGCATCCAGATTTACAGTAATGTTGGAAAGATAGCTGTCAATAGATGGTGGATTGTCACCATTATTAACGACGGTTTGGAACTGATTTGATACTACAGTATTAACATCTGAATAGGCCCAGGTAATTACTACAGTACCGGATGTAGTAGGCGTATAAGAATACATGGTAGTGGGTGGACCGTTGAGAGGCGAAATAACGGCACCACCTGAAATGGACGGGACTCCGTAAATTTTGTTGGGCGGGCAGTTGAAATCGGTAGCAGTGGGAGCGATGAGTGTAATACCACCACAGCTAGCGTTCAAATCCATCAAATTTACACCTGGAGTATCCGGAATAGGAACAGCATAGTTATCCAACACCACATAAAACATACAAGTGTCTTTGGCTCCACCTGAAAGATCAGTTACAAACAAGCTTACTTTAATGGAGTCATTAACATCCAGACCAGGAGTACCATTATCTACATACACTGGCAACCCCATACCAGCTATAGCAGTAGCAGTAGTACCTGCTGCCGGGCTTTGTGTAACGCTGAACGAAGAGCAATTGTCGGTAACAGAAGCCAATAGGGAATAATTGGGGAATTCAGCAGTTGGACAAGTAGTTCCCCAAGCCTGGTCAGCAGGGCAATTGATGATTGGCTTTTGATTGTCTGTTACTGTTACAGTAAAAGAGCAGGTGGATTCATTGCCTGCATTATCAACGGCCCGGTAGGTAACAGTGGTTACCCCAAGCTGGAAAGTGCTGCCGGAGCTATGAGAAGAGGATAGCAGTATGCTCGCTCCCCCCGGATCGCAATTATCTGTAGGAGTAGGAGTTGGCCAAGTCGCCACCGCTGTACATGTACCTGAACCTGTATTCATTACAATGTTGGCCGGGCATGTGAGAGATGGTGGCGTATTGTCAATGACGCGAATATCAAAGGAGCAGGTGGTTGAGTTGCCTGCATAATCGGTGATGCGGTAGGTTACGGTAGTCAGCCCCAGATTGAAAATAGCTGCGCCTGCATTGGTGCCACTAATCCAACTTAAGGTAGTAGATCCGCTAAGCATATACTCAATGCTTTGTACGCCACAATTGTCTGTGTATTGGCGTGCCAAAAGCGGATTGAAAGCATCAATTGTTGATATATCGCGGAAAAAGATATTAATGTTCGGGATACTGGTAGTAGTACAAACGCCGGCCCCTGTACTCACTGTGAGCGTTGAAGGGCAAATAATCTTAGGTGCTTCATCATCTGTAACTTCTACAAGCACACTACACGCTTCTGGAGAATTGCTGCCATCACTAATCGTAAAGGTTACGTTGGTACGGCCAGGAGAATTATTATTGGCGCCGTAAAATTTGCGACTAAAGGGAGTGGTGGTCCAAATGGCCACAGAATCCTGCAAAGCTGCACCAAAGATCACTTCATTGACGGGCAACAGCATAGGAGCCGGCGAGCCATTGGAATAAGTAATGGTGAGCACCGTAGAATTGGTATAACAATTCTCCGTAATGACCGGCGCATCAAAAGATACGGAAGTGGCACAGTCATCAATACCATCATCACTGGTATTAGCCGTGATAGTCATGCCGCAGCTACCACCACTGATATCTGGGCCAATACCATCGGTCACAAATACTTCGAGAACCATCGGATTGCTTTCATTGCCCCCGGGGCTGCCATCATCATCGGCTACAACAAAGTACTTGCCAGGGCCGTATGGCGATGAACCATTACAACTGATAATGACTTCCGGCCCCAGTACGATGGCCTGGGCGGGATAGTCGTAGAAAAACAATGAGCAACCCACTCCCTGTGGATGGATGATACCCACTAAGGCAGCTTGATTGAGTACGGCTTGGCCATTGGCATCCAATACGAGGGTTACCTGTGGGTTACCGCCTGTGAAATCAATTAAATTACACTGAGCATGTGCTTTTTGCAATCCCGACAAAGAGATAACAAAAGAAAAACAGAGTACAAAAATCCACTTTAAAGTGTTTCGCTGTTCGGGCAGAGTACTCATGTTTCTGTTCAGGGATGTAAAATTCGAAACCATGATTCTGTTTTTGGTGCTTGAGGCAGGCGTTTATTATTTTAGCCCTCCAAGCAAGGTTAATAAATATCAATGAATGAGATATTAAACATAATATAAACAACCCTTTCCATGCATCTGGCCTGCAGTAAAGCCAAATGAAGGAGGAATAGTTTCAGAGATTCAGTAAGGAATAAAATTGGTTACATAGCCATATCTCGGTAGTAACAACTACTGGAATGGGCAATGTTTAAATTAGAGATTCTTTATCAGGATGGTGATTGAAGTGCTAAACATTTGGGATAAACAACCTGAAAAGGGCCGTTTTTCTCTAGCATGTTTAACATTTTAGGGGTAGGATGTTTTCCTTGCAATAAAGGTAGTAAAATATTTTAAACATACTATACTACTCTACCGATTTCTTTTTCCATCACATCAAAAGAACTAACTGTAATTTGGCAGTATTGCTTCCTTACTGTCTTTTTTATTGAAATATTGCTACTCAATGAACGTTGAGATGCGCTTTGTGCAATGGAGTTTTGCTCTGTAAGTCTCACATTATGAGCAACTTACAGGCATTTGTTAGCAAAAAAAAGACCAAATAAACGTGATGTTTTGCTTAAAAACAGTATTTCCCATTGTCAAGAGCACCATATTTGAAATAATCATTATACGATGATAGTTGAGGAAGGTTTTGCTCAACAGGCGATACTTTGACAAATAAATATCCCTGCGCGACTCGGAGAGCCCGAGCCGGCAGGGAAAGGCGCGATTGTGTAAAAGGCCTTCAGGACAAGGCATACTTGCCCACATGGTTTGTTTTGATATGTTCAAGGGTATATGGCTAGCCAATAAAGCAGCATATTGATGCCACTGGCAAGTGTTCATAAAACAAGTGCTAGTAAAAGAAACGGGGATTGGCCATATTCAGCGCCTCTTTACCAAAATCGAAACGTACCAATGCCTCCAGGCTTCCCACTGTATGCTGGCTTAATTCACCGATTGGGAAATCATAGGCCAGCCCCAGACCAAGCTGCTTGGCTTGGTACATTAGTAGCAAATCCACCGACTCTCCAGCTCCTGTACCCCCGGCCCGGTATGAAATACCCGTCGTTATTCGGTTGTCGTAGATCAGGCTGAGGTTTGCCTCCAGGTCAAAAGGAGCATTTTTAACGTATTTGCCGAGCAGAGACGGCTGCAGCTTTACGGTAGAACTTAGCGGCCAGAGCAGGCCCGTCATCAGGTAAAAGTGAGTAGCCTCCTCCGCCGTTTTTGTAGAAGGACTGTTGTTAAAACCAATGCTGTTGTTCAATATCGAAGGCGATGAGCCGCCAAAGAAAAAATTGTTGTACATAAAGTAAAAGCCGACTCCCACATTGAATTTGTAAACTTCTGCGTCCGTATTGTCAAGCACAGAGGGGTCATTGCCTTCTACTGTGTAGAAGCGGGAGTCGCTGAAATTAATACCATAATATTTCATACTCCCTTGCACCCCGATCCGAACAGAGGCTTCATCGTTGAATTTGATATCATACGAATAGGCCATCGTGCCATTCCATTTTCGGATAAAGCCAATCTCTGTATTGCTTACCAATACCCCAATGGCTGTTTTTTTATCCTTCGACAATGGAGCATTGAAGCTGAGAAGCTTGGATTCGGGCGCCCCTTCAAAGCCAAACCACTGCTTGCGGTACATGAGCTGCACGGAAGCCAAGCCGCGTACACCTGCATAAGCAGGGTTGAAGTATTGCTTGTTGTACATAAACAGGGTGTATTGGCTCTCCTGCTGAGTCCATCCGCTCGTGGTGAGTAGGCCAAAAAGTATCAAGAGGATTATATTTTTCATCATTTTTACTGTTGTTTATCAGGTTTAAAAGAATGCTGGTTTATCATCTGAAAATGGTAACAAATCCTTTAAGCATTTCTGAATTGTCACCTTTGTCCAGAATGTAGAAATAGGTTGCATCAGGCAAGTCTTTCCCGTCCTGGCCATTCAAGGTGCCATCCCAGTTGTTTTGATAAGGCTTGGCTTTGAATACCTGATCGCCCCATTGATTGAAGATGATGATCTCATTGTTTGGGAAACGCCCACCCTCCAAACACAGGATCACCAATTCGTCATTGACGCCATCATCATTGGGAGTAATGAGTGTCGGAACCCGGCAATCCTCATCGAAGGTCACTTCAATGAATACGGTAGCCTCATCACAAAGCTCTTCATTGCAATCATAGCAAATCCGGTAAGTAAACTGGTCGGTGCCGATGAAGCCGGTATTAGGTATATAGTCGTAGGTGCCATCAGCATTGAGGATAACATTGCCATTTTGAGGATTGCTGATAATGAGCAATTCAAAACCGGCGCTGCCAAAGATCACATCATTCGCAGTAAAGTCAATATCCTCCAGGCTGATTTCAAGACTGGTTGAAAGTGTATCATTGATGGCATCCGGCTGTCCTGCTACATTGAGTACCACACTAGCTGTATCCGAAGCGCAACCATCTTCATTAGTTACCCAATAATAGTAGGTGTAAGTGCCGGAAACAGCAGGCGTTACCAATAGTTCACTCATGTCGAGATCACCTGGCAGGCCAGCATCTGGTGAAGAGGCATCCCAATGATAGGTGATGGTGTCACCAGCATAAAAAGTACCCGATAACAGGCAGCTTTCATTGAGGCAGATTACCTCGCCACAAGCTTCGAGTTCTGGAGCCGCTAAATCCGATACATTGATCTCAATGCTTGAAGTAGCTGCACAGCCATCCAAATAGGCGGTGATGGTATAGGTGCCATTGCAGGAAGGATCCAGACCCGTAAGTACCACATCCAACTCATCGGTAAGAATGTCGCAGGGGCCGTTCCACACAGCTGAATCCACACCCGACCCTTGAGAAACATCTACTAAAAGGGAGAGGGTGCCGCGGCATTCATTGCTGCCAATGGTGTTGATGATAAACTCAGGCCCGTTGTTCACGATGACCTCTGCACTTCCTTGCGAACTACAGCCATTAGCAAATTGGCAGGTCAGTGTGTAAGTGCCGGCATGGCTGGCATCGGCATTTGGAATGCTGGGGTTCGGATCCGTTGAGCTAAAACCATTCGGGCCGCTCCAGCTACACTGAACACCCGCCGGAACATTGGACATCAGCTGGATCGTTTGTCCTGCACATGCGTCCCCGTTTACCACACTTACATTTATACTTTCCAATCCTCTCACAAGAATCTCCAAATCGCAGCTCACGGAATTGCCAGCGGCATCGGTTGTCATATATGTAAGAGTTGTGGTGCCCACAGGGAAAGCATCTCCACTGGAAAAGCCAGTATTATCGGATTGAATTACCGTTAGCTGGTCATTGCAATTGTCGGATGCGGTGGGCTCATTAAATACTATGGACACCTCATCACAATCTGAAGTTGCAATGGTACGTACAATGATATCAGCCGGATCGCTAATAATAGTTCCGTCCACACTTACTTCGATCGGCCCATTGCAATTGATCTGGGGGACCAAATCGTCCTCCACCGTTACAGCAAAACTACACAGGGCTGTATTCCCCGATTCATCGCTTACCACACAGTTGACGATCGTAGTGCCAAGTGGGAACAGACTGCCGGAATTGGGTGTACAAACTATAGTGATAGGCGAACAATTGTCTTCAGCTGTGGGTCCTTCCCAGCCATATATACCCATGCAATCCTCATCTGCAGAGATGGTTACATCATCTGGGCAGGCTACGACTACAGGCGGCTCAAGGTCTTCCACATTCAAATCAAAACTACATTCCACATTGTTGCCCGAGGCATCAACCGCTACATATACCACAGTGGTTGTACCCAATGGAAAGGTATCTCCAGGGCTGTGCGTACTAGTTAAAGTAGCTCCAGGGCAATTGTCCGCTACACCTACCGGCCCCCAATTGACAATAGCTCTGCAATCCTCCAGATAGGTGTAACTGATATTGTTGGGTGGGCAATTGCCAATAGCCGGAGGCGTCACATCCAGCACAGTAACTACAAAAGAGCAACTGGCAGTATTGCCCTCAGCATCGGTAGCGGTATAGGTAACAGTGGTATTGCCCACAGGGAAAAACCCACCTGGCTGGTGACTACCAACAAGCGTCACCGTGCCGCAATTGTCAGAAGCGGCGGGAGGTGTCCAGTTGACCAATGAGCCACAACTGGCGTTGACCGAATTGAGCTGGATATTGCCGGGGCATACACCAAATACCGGCGATTCGTTGTCAACTACCGTTACAGTAAATGAACACTGGTCGGTTTGGCCATTGGTGCCGGTAGCAGTGTAGGTAATGGTGGTTGTACCGAGATCGAAGCTCAACCCACTGGCATCATCTTGTCCCGATCCTACCATCACCCCACTCAATTGGTAAACAATGGAGGCAATGTTGGCCGGGTTGGTAAGCAATATAGGGGCCAGATCGTTCACTATCGTAGAAGCGCAGCCATCAACAACCAGATCATCCCGGCAATCGATCAGATCCATGGGCTGGCCGGGATCAATGGTCACATTGAAAGTACAATCAAAGGTATTTCCACTAAAATCAGTAACCAGGTAGGTAACTACCGTTGTTCCGGCATTGAAACTAGTGCCACTGACATCATCATCGCCAAAACCGCTGGTAGCACCTTGCAGAGACCAGACTACAGATTCTACACCACAGTTGTCAGAAATTGTTCCGGGGCGTGGGGCTATATTGTTTACAGTAGCTGAAGGAGCGCCATTGGTCATCAATACTACATCATCCGGGCAGCCAATGAAAGGTAATTCATCGTCCACTACGATGATGTCAAAGCTGCATTGAACCTGGTTTCCACCGGCATCTGTAGCAGTATAAGTTACAGTGGTAGTACCCTTGTTGAACTGCAATCCGCTGGCATCGCCATTGCCGGAATCGCTGGTAGCGCCCTGCAATTGATAGCTCAGTTGAATGCCGGGGCAGTTGTCAGAAAGGGTAGGAGCCAAGTTGCCCACAATAGCATAGCACTTGGAAAAATCAGTGCCGAAGGTGGCGCCATTGGGGCAGCTAATACTCGGTGGTTCTGTGTCATTGATGGTCACAGTAAAGGAGCAAGCATCTGTATTGCCATTGATGTCGGTAGCAGTAATGCTAACGGTGGTAATGCCTACATTAAAGGTTTCGCCACTTGGATCACCCGTTCCGGAGCCAGTCGTAGCTCCACTCAATTGATAGGTGATGTTGTCAATTTGAGCCGGGTCAACATTCAACACAGGACTGATATTATTAATCACAGCACTACAGCTTCCTGCTATATTCTGATCCATTACATCTGCAGGGCAATCAATCAAATCAGCTAAGGTTGGAGACACAGTTACTACAAACTGACAATCACTGGTATTGCCATTCACATCCTCTACGGTATAGCTGACGGTACTTTGGCCCAGATTGAAAGCCGTACCACTGGCGTCATCACTTCCACTTCCGCTAGTCGCGCCGGTGATCGTATAGCCTACTGACTGAATCCCACAATTGTCAGAAAATGTGGGTGCAATATTATTAACGACCAGGCTGATGTTTCCTCCCGAAACAGTAACTTGTAGAGAGGGCGGACAATTCAATGCCGGCGCCTCCGCATCCTGAATGCTTACATTGAAGCTGCAATTTGCACTTTCGCCATCTGTAGTAAGCAGGCTGTAGGTTACCAATGTATTTCCTACGTTGAAGGCTGTACCACTGGCATCATCATTGCCTGAGCCACTGGTCGCACCACTCAATTGATAAGTCAATGATTGGATCATGCCGGCAGGCAAGTTCGTGCTTGGAGCAATATTGTTGACTATCGCACTACACAGGCCGGAGTCATTGTTTTGTTGTTGGTCCGGCGGGCAAACCAGCATACTGCCAGCTTCAACAGTAACGGTAAAGCTACAGGTGGCTGTATGGCCCGAGCCATCGGTAGCCGTGTAGGTGACGGTGGTCACACCCGTATTAAAGCTCGAACCACTGGCATCATCATTTCCGGTACCAGCAGTAGCTCCGCTGAATGTATAGCTGACAGTATGTGTGCTACAATCATCATTGGCAGTAGGCGCCAGGCCGTTTACTATGGCGGTACCGCCTGGCATATCGGCGGTGACTGTTACATCGGCCGGGCAGCTGATCGTTGGCGGCTCCATATCGTTTACGGTGACTGTGAAGGAGCAGGTCGCGGTATTGCCATCTTGATCGCTGACGGTATAAACAATGGTAGTAGTCCCTGTATTAAATACGGTACCGTTTGCATCATTAAGTCCGTTGCCGGTAGTAGCTCCGATCAACTCATAACTTACATTATCAATTGTACAATTGTCATTAATACCGCTGGGATCCAGGCTGCTGTCAATTCGGATGGAGCAAAAGCCGATAGTTGTGGTAGCGGTTACGTCAGCCGGGCAGCTGATGGTGGGCGGTTCCGTATCTTTTACAATTACATCAAAAGGACAAACGATCTGGTTATCATCTACATCTATCACCGTGTAGGTGACGGTAGTTGTGCCTACATTGAAGGTAGTCCCACTGGCATCGCCCATCCCCGATCCGGTAGTAGCACCACTCAGCGTATAGCTTATTTGTGCCACCTGATTGTTGCCTGTCAGGATGGTGACCGGAATAGAATTTACAATCGCCACACAAGTGCCGGCTTCATTATTAACCATCGTATCATTGGGGCAGGCAATAGTGACGGGGCCGTTTACAGTAATGCTGAACTCACAAGTGCTGGTATTATTCGCATCATCGGTGGCAGTGTACACGACGATAGAAGTACCGAAGAAAAATTCAGTGCCGCTGGCATCGTCAAGACCGGAACTGGTAGTAGCTCCCGATATGGTATAGGTTAGCCTATCCATGCCGCAATTATCGCTTACTGACGGAGCGATATTATTTACGATTACACTATTGTTTCCGGGAGCAGCATTGAGTGTCATATCCGGAGGACAGCTTAAAGCCGGAGGTGTATTGTCGGAAGGGATGACTTCAAATGTACAAGTCGAGGAATTGCCGGAATTATCTGTAGCGGTGAGCGTAATAGTGGTTTGGCCATTGACTAGGGTGCCTGCTGGCGGATCCTGGCTCACTGTAAAATGAGCATCACAATTGTCTGAAAATGTGGCCAGGCCAATGTAGTTCAGCAAAGTGTACTCACAATTGGGATCATAATCAACCAACTGATTAGCCGGGCATTCCAAGGTCGGAGAGGTGTCGTCTTCTATAATTACCTCAAAAGTACAGCTTGCTGTATTGCCTGCATCATCCGTAGCGGTCAGGGTGATTAGGCTATTGCTGGTCACCACAGTCCCAGGAGCCGGGCTTTGGACTACCTGAACATTTTGATCGCAGTCATCCTGCACAGCTGCCAGGATCAAGTAGTTGGGGATAATAAATTCGCAATTCTCATCCAGAGGCCCGATTTGGTTGGCGGGACAAACGATAGTCGGAGGAAAATCCTGGGTAGTTACATTAAATGTACAAGTTGCCGTATTGCCCGCATCATCCGTAGCCGTCAGAGTTACCAGCACAGAGCCTGTAAAAGGTGAACCCGGCGCAGGAGATTGACTGACTTCCACATTGTTATCACAATTATCGTTGGTAGTGGCTTGATCCGTATAATCCAGCAGTGTAGCCTGGCAATTGAGGCCCTGGCTGACCGTTTGGTCAGCAGGACACATGATAGAAGGCGGTACAGCATCGAGCAAGATTACATTAAAGGTGCAAGTGCCTGTATTGCCCCGACTATCTGTTGCTGAGAAAGTAACAACTGTATTGCCTGATACCACCGTGCCGGCAGGTGGCATCTGGCTAATGCTCAGGGCACCATCACAGTTGTCGATAGCCGAGCCGAGCCCGGTATAGTCGGGCAGCGTGGCATCGCAATTGGCATCCGGGCTGAGGCTTTGATCAGCCGGACAATTGACGTTTGGTGGCATATTGTCCACGGGGTTGATCCCAAAATTGCAGGTAGCGGTACTCCCAAACTGATCCGTCGCCGTCAGGGTAATCAACGTAGCTGTAGTAACCACGATACCCGGTGCCGGAACTTGAGTGATGGATGCTATTGACGTACACACTCCATTGGCTGTTGCCAGGCCGGTGAAATCTTCCACCACATATTCACAATTGGCATTGAAATCCACCTCCTGATCGGCCGGGCAGGTAATACTTGGTGGCCCGGCTTGGGGATTGACGAAAAATGTACAAACACTGGAGTTGCCTGAAATATCAGTCGCCGTAAAAGTCACCAGCACATCCCCTGAAAGCAAGGTGCCGGGAGCTGGAGCCTGAACGACGGATGGATTCGGGTCGCAATTATCGGACACCGAGCCCAGGCCCGTATAGTCAAGCATGGTGTATTGGCAGTTTATATCGAATTCGATCGTTTGATTTGGCGGGCAAGTAAGCAGGGGAGGCATATTGTCACTTAAGATCACCATGAATGTACATGTGGCCGTATTGCCATTGTCATCCATTGCAGTGAGTGTAATGACAGAATTGCTGCTAATGACCGAACCTGCTGCAGGACTTTGACTTACCGTTACCGTATTGTCACAATTATCGTCAGCAGAGGCCATTCCGGTATAATCAGGCAAGGTAAACTGGCAGCTGGCATCAAGATCTTCATTTTGATTGGCAGGGCAACTGATTGAAGGCGGTGTGCTATCCTCTGGGATCACATCAAAGGAGCAAGTCGCCGTATTTCCACTACCATCAGTAGCGGTAAGCGTTACTGTTGTGGTAGAAGTATGCGATGTGCCAGGCAGTGGAAACTGTGTAACGGTGACGGTGGCACTACAATCATCTGAAACGATAGCCAGGCCGGTGTAATCGCTAAGCTGTATTACACAATTGGCATTGGGCGGTTCGGTCTGATTGCCGGGGCAGGTGATCATAGGAGGTTGATCGGTAGCAGTCACATTAAAACTACAAGTAGCCGTATTGCCGGCGTCATCCGTTGCAGTGAGTGTAACAACCGTATTGTTCGAGATAGTAGTGCCTGCTGCCGGGCTTTGCGTTACCATTACATTATTGTCGCAGTTATCATCGGTAGTGGCCTGTCCGGTATAGTCAGGTAGTACAAACTGGCAGCTCGCATTGGCTGTGAGCGTTTGATTGGAAGGGCAGGTGATGGTGGGATTGATATTATCTTCAACGGTAAGCATAAGTTCACAGGTGTCTCTGTTGCCTGCATCATCTTCTGCAATCAACAGCACTGTTGTATTTCCTGTTATTATAGTACCAGGAGCAGGCTCCTGAAGAAGTGTTAAATTCATATCACAGTCATCTGTCGCAGTCACCTGAGGTCGGTAGTCCAGCAAGGTGAATTCGCAATTGGCATCTACGCTCACGCTATGATCAGCCGGGCAGGTGATAGAGGGGGGGAGATCGTCAAAAATATCTACAGAACCATCCAAAGTAGTTACCGGAGTGATTAGTGCATTGGAAGGGTCGAAAAAAGACGGTGGATGCGGAATAAAGAAGCTGTCGCCATCATAAAATTTCACGAAATAAGAATTACCAACGGTGCAGTTCAGCACATTTAAAGTCACTGTAAATAGGGTATCTCCTGCATTGAGGGTAATGCCTCCCGACGGGCCCGTATAGCCTACAATTAGCGTGTCGGCTGTTTGCCCGAGATTTACAAAGCTCAAATTTAGTGGGGCAGAATCAAAGCGTCGATAGCTTAGCCCCAGCCCGTCCCAGTAAATTGCTAAATTGAAGGAGCGGAAAGTCGCTGTATTTTGCATGATGACCGGTACCACTATCGAATCATTACAACAATAAATACTCTCATCGCCAATATCTAAGGCAATGCCATTTCCTCCACCGCTTTGCTGCTGAATGATTACATTGAAAGTACAGGAAGCTGTATTGCCCGATGCATCCGTAACGGTATAAGTAACCAGAGTAGTGCCGACCTGAAATGTCTGGCCATTCACATTGCCAGAGCCATTAGTGGTAGAGCCGTTGTGCAGGCGAGTATAAGTAAGAGCTTCACCTGGGCAATTGTCGCCAGTGGTTGGAACCAATGCGGGATTAGTGACAACAGTACTGGTAGTGCCTTGAGGAACCATCACCGTAATATCAGAAATAGTACAGGATATTGTAGGGTTTTCACTGTCGGATACAATTATATTAAAACGGCAGGTATCCGTTTGGCCGTCAGCATCTATTACTACATATTCAACAGCAGTAGTACCGACATTGAAACTCTGGCCCGGAGCCAGCCCGTTTTGTTCTACAGGCATGCCGGCATTGTCATCACAATCTATTACTGTGGGGATTGTCCAATTGACTACGGCGCTGCAATTGCTGGGGTCAGTATTTGCGGTAATGTCCATCGGGCAGTTTTGAAAAGCCGGTTCATCATCTGACACAGTGGCAGAACCGTCGATAGGCGTTACAGTCAGTTCGTTGATGCCAAGCCAGGCGCGGGGGATTTGAGGTACCTGGAAATTGTTGCCGGTATAAAACTCCACATTGTAAGGTGTATTTAAGGTACCTGTAAAATCATAGCATGCCAGGAATAAAGTGTCTCCGGCATTAAATGTTTGAGAACCCGGAATGCTCCATACTACTATTGCAGTATCCGCCAGTGTATTGGTAGTTACATTTATCAGTGGGGGTGCAACAATAGTGTCAAAACTCAATCCACTGCCTTCCCATTGAAAGGCAAACTGCATGGAGTTCATCGTCACCGTTTGATCTACTGTTATAGGAACTTTGACCTGGGTGGCATTGCAATAGAACACGTCGCGGATGTGCAAATCAAATTGCTGCGCATTGACTGAGGAGCCAATGATCCAGTACAAACTGAAGATGAGTAGTATCCTTCGCATAATTTATTTGTTTCAAATGTTGGTTAAAGGTGCTTTAATAGGGTTTAGTAAAATCGGATATATCCTGAGCGTACAGGATACTGCAAATCCTCTCCCTGAAGGGAAGAGGTGCTTGTAATACTTTGGATCAGTTTTTAGCTGAAAGAAAAGTGGCGAAGGTAGATGTACGTTTTATGCTTTTACCAATCTCGCCTTTTTACCACAGGGTGTGTGTTTTAGAAAAGAGAGTAAGATTGCCGAGGCACAATAGTACCCCGGCAATCATTGTGTATTTTATTCAATCAAAATCATCTTACGTATTGCTGTATTATCCTCAGCCTGAAGCTGGTAATACAGCACGCCTGCGTTCGGCAGGTTTTTACGTTCGATGGTTACTTCGTTGTAGCCCTGGACAAAATCGCCTTCGTATTCATAAACCAACTTGCCGGATACGTCGTGGATGTTCAGCTTGGCCAATCCCGCCTCTGGCAGTTGGAAGCTGATTACCGTCATGGCTTTGAAGGGATTGGGCCGGTTTTGATGCAAAGCAAAAGTAGAGGCAGCCACAGGGCTTACACTAGTAGTTGTATTAAACTCGAGCTCGATGTCCATTGCATCCAGATTGCTGTCAAAGCCAAAGCTCGGCGTCATTGCATCGCTAATGGCCAGCAAATCGCTAAGTTTGTCAGCATCCTTGAGTGCACGGAAACGGAGGCTGAACAATACATCGCCATCTCCTAGTTGCTGGCTGGTAGCCATCGACCATACAGCTGCGAGGTGACCATCAGCCAACTGAGATTCACCGAATACGAGATTCACCAGGTTTTGCTGCACACTTTCTACATACGCCAGTCGTGCTGCATCGAAGTCGAGCGTCATTTGGAAGGCTCTCATACTGGCAAAGTCGCGGGCCTTGAAGTCGATGGTATAGGTTTCACCCTTCACAATTGGGCGGTCATCAATAGCCAGGTACAGGGTGCCAGCTGAGCGACCGCTTGCAGGATCATTGCTGTTCACATTAAGCGGATCCGCATCAGCGGTGACATCTCCCATCTTCATGCCTTCAAAGTCATTGCGCTGGTAGCTGGTCACATTGGTCAGGCTGACTGAGCCCGGCAAAGGATTATCAAACCAGGGGAAATTGATATTGGTAAAGGTGAAACTAGATGGTACAAAAATCCAGGAATCCAGCCCCCACATCTTGAAGTCAGGGATGTTGAGCGCAATAAGGTCCTGAATAATACCAGCATCACCTACATTTGGCTCTGGAGGAATAGCGCCATTGCTGTCATCTACATCACCAGCCAGCAGGCGATACGGACCAGGTATAGTTCCAACAAAGGAAGCTACATGATTCCTAATCTCAGCTGCATCATTGGCAAATACACCATTGCGTACATTGATATCCTTAGTCGGGGTAATTGTTACATTCGAACCATTGGGCACATTGAACGAATAGTATCCCGTAGGGCCGGTAACTACCGTGCCGGACACATCGCCAGTCATGATTACCGTGACATTGCCTACCGCACTGCCTTCTCTCCAAATGTAGCCATCAATCAGTGAGGAAGTATTGGCACCTACGGTAACCTTGCCTGGGCAAAGATTTAATGCTGTTACCACTACCACTCCACAGCCTTGCGTAAGCTGAGTAGTAATGGTGGATCCATCAAGGAGTATGTCACTCATTTGACCAGAAGCGCCTACCAAAGTCACTACGATCACAAAGGCAGTGTCGCCATCATTGAGGTCTTCATAATTCACCGGCCCTACCACCTGCGCATTCCAGTTGACAGCGCGTGCGTTGCCTGGCCCAGCCTGAACGACCATGGGTGCCATCAAGGAGTGGGAGTAAACAGTGTCCAAAGTGGCTACCAAAGGATCGACCACATCAACAGTGAACTGGAAGGAATTGACTTTCCTGAAATATTCTACGGTTACAGGTATTTCAATCGTAGCTCCGGCAGGGCCTGTGACAGTACCTGCCGTAAATTTGACGGTATCATCTGGCATCACTGTCAGATTGGCCGTACAGGTAGCCGTATTACCAGAAGTATCACTGACCGTTACAGTTACAGGATTGCTGCCAAAGTTTTCACAATTAATCATGATGGAGTCTCCACCAGCTATCTGGAAGCTTTCTATTCCGCAAGCATCTGTACTTCCCGCATTAAACATGCTGGCTGGATACATAAATGAAGTATCCGGATCGACGCTTAAGGTAATATCCTGGCAATGTACAGTTGGTGCTACAGTGTCGAGCACCATAGCTATCGCATTTGCCGTTGCAGAGTTGCCATTATTATCCGATACTGTAAATACTACCGGGTTGGGACCAATATGGCTGCAATCAAAGCTATTAGGACTGATACTCATGCTGGAAGTATCAATGCCACAATTGTCCGTACTGCCACCATCAAAGGCCAGCGCTCCGGCTGCCCCATTGGCAACGGTGGCATTCCCGCTGGCATCCAGATATACATTGGCCGTTTGAGCCAGTGCCGATGGTGCCAGGGTATCCAATACAGTGACCATTGATACACAAACATCTATATTCCGCCCATCGCTTACCGTCACGGTCACCGGCACACTAGTACCCGCTTGCGAGCAGTCGAAACTGGATGGGTTGGCAGTAATAATTAGGCTAGAGGCACAATTGTCAGTACTTGCTCCGCCAAGCGCCATACCACTGATGCTGGCATTGCCACTGGCATCAAGATACAGCGTAGTGTCAATACACATTGCTACAGGTGGGATATTTTCTTGAACCTCAATGGTTGTATTGCAGGAAGTTTGATTGCCCGCACCATCCCAGACAGTAATTGTGATAGGTGTTGGTGTATTAAGCTGGCTGGCACACGTCCAGGTATCTGGTGTAAAAATGACGGTGTCAATACCTGTGCAAGCATCGAAAGGTGTTTGGTTATTGAGCAAGGCTCGAGTAGCAAACCAGGCAGCCGACCCAAATGGAGCTTCATAATCCAGTAGTAAAGTGCCTGTGCTTGGAAGCGGCACTACGGTCGGATTGCAAGCTATTACAGGTGCTTCATCATCTTCGATTTCTACATCAATTATACAAGAGCCATATCGCCCGATAAGCAAACCGTAATTGTCATAAAAGCGCCATTCGAGCGTATGGTTGCCGAGGGTAAGACTAATACCAGCAGCAGTTAAAGGCGTGAGAGAGGCTGCCTGGAGAATCCCGTTGATCCAAAGCTCATGGCGAACTACACCACAATTGTCAGTTGCTGTTGCATCAAATTCAGGGCCTTGAATAATATACTCGCAAGGCGGACCTCCAAAGCCATCGTCCAATACACCGCGAGTGGCTTGGATGCCGGGAGTAGCCGGATCTTCGTCTGTCGGGCAGGTAGTCCAGGGTGCCTGGCCATCATCAACTCTAATTGTTTGAAGGAACGTTACTTTGTTCCCGTTGCCATCATCAAATTGCCAGGTGATGAAGTAAAAATTAAATGTTCGCGTCGGATCCAGATGGAAAGTAGAGCCAGCCCAGGTGGAAGAATCGGGCGCAGCAATGTCAATTGAAGCAGTGCCAAACGCCACCCAACTGATGATCTTCTTTGCCGGAGGCATAGCACAATTGTCCATCGGAATTGGATCGAGATTGGTAGAATCAATCGAAACAGTATAAGCGCAATCCAAGGTGTCTGTGTCAGCTCCATCGCCTGTAAGTAGCAGGAGATCTGCATTTGGTGCTGCTGGGTTTTCATTGTCGTCCACTTTTATCCAGAACATGCAGGTATCGCTCAAACCACCATTGTCAATGACGATATATGAAACCTTCGTTACTCCTTCATTAAAGGCAAGACCGTCGGCATCGCCGGCAGCAGAGCCAGTAGTGGCGCCACTGAGTTGGTAATAAAAAGTATCGACCTCACAATTGTCAATATATTCTCCCGGGTTGAGCGGAGGATACACTCCTGAATGGGCCGGTGATACATCTATCATACCCAAGCCATTTACTACGGCACTACACAGACCAGCATCTGTACTAACTACGAGTGTATCATTAGCAGGAATAATACCCGGGCATTCGATGGCCGGAGCAATATTGTCATCAGTTACGGTAATGAGTTGTGTTTGTGTTGAGGTGCTGAAATTGGTTGGGTGGGTATAAGTCCACAGTACAGGCGCAAAGAAGCCCGGATCAAACTGCCACATATTGGCACCCAGATAAGCACTAAAAGCAGATGGTACGCCATACACAGTAGTGCCATCGCAAAGCTTAGCCGTTGGAGCGGTCAGCACCAGCGTTCCACAAGTATAAGTAGTATCTACCAGTGGATGTACAACCGGTACTGGCGCATCGCCGTCCATAATGGTTACCGTAGTACGGCAAGTATCCGTATTGCCGAAATTGTCAGTAACTACCTGCATAATCGTAAACATCTCGCCATCGGCCAATGCCAGACCAGGCACGTCTTTCAGCTTAGTACCAGCAGTTGGTGTCTGCACAACAGAAGCAATACCACAGTTGTCATGTGGATCATTATTTACACTAGGTACTTCTGTGTCGGGGCAAATGGAATTGATAGTGAACGGCGGTGTGCAGCTCAAAAATACGGGATTAAGCGTATCAACTACCGTTACATTAAAACTACAGGATGACTCATTATTTGCACCATCATGGATGGTATATAGCACTACTGTAGTCCCTAGTGAGAAGTCGGTAACCCCTGATATAGCTGAAGCAGTAGTATCGTAAAGTGCTCCACAATTATCGCTGAACGTAGGATAGGTCCAAGCAGCTTTTGATGTACAATTGGCATCAGCATAAACTGTAATGTCAGCCGGGCAATTGGTGATCACTGGATGGGTAGTATCGCGTAGGCTCACTGTAAATACACAGGCATCGGTTAACCCTCCAGGATCAGTGACGGTCAACGTAACGGCAATTTGATCCAAATGGCCGCTGAGTGTGGTATTTGGTGCAGGGGATTGAGTTACTGTTAGTCCCACACAATTATCAGAAGTGTCGGCCAAAGCTCTGTAATCACCAATTTCAACAATACAGTCAGCATCGGCATACAGAATAGTGTCACCCGGACAAAGGATGCTAGGCGGTATATTGTCTTCCACCGTTACCATTGCATCACAGGTATCGGGGTTGCCGGCAGCATCCATTACAATAAGCTGTACCATATTGGCTCCCACATCCCCACAGTCAAAGCTGGAATGAGCTGGATCAACGAAAGAATAGGTAAGCGGGCCGGGGCAATTGTCGTTGCTGCCATTGTTGATCTGTGCTGGTGTCAAAGTAGCCGTGCCCGTATGGTCGAGCTGTATGGTCACATCCTGGCAGATGGCTGTAGGCGCCTGATCGTCAAATACTTTCACATAAAATTTGCAGGTATCGGCATTCCCCAGATTGTCTTCAATAATGTACTCAACACAGCTTACACCAACCGGGAAGTCAGCATAAGCTCCCTGCTTGCAATGGAATGAGAAGTTGTTGATAGTTGCTGTGCCAACTCCAAAACCCGCGGTCAAAATGAATGCAAAACGCTCTCCAGCTACAACTGGCACCTGTACGGTTCCGTTTGCATAAGATACAAGGGAGGTACCCGATAATGATACATAACCAAGAGCGTCCGTATAATATCCTAAATCAGTAAATGAAAATAAGCCAATTAGTGGTCGGGTATATGAAAACTCTATTACACCATCAAAGGGTACCGAGAGGTAGTTGACTTCCATATCGGGGCCCAAAAAGCCATTAGAGGTCATATCCAGAGTGGTAGCAGGAATGCCGGAAAAAGAAGCACTGCCCGATCCGCCATTGTTGTTGATGTACCAGTTGAGCGGATCGAAATTACCAACAAAGTTGAACTCATCAGCGCAAGTGATGGCAGGTACATTGCCGGTGAATACCGTAATTGGGTTGCCCAGCGGGTCAGTTGCTGTACCAGTCACACTACCAATACCACTGCAATCCAGACCAGAAGGAATAATCCAGCCTACGGTTGTTTCGCATAGGCCCGCGTTGGCTGGGACACATATCGTATCATTTACCGCAGCTGCAGGGGGGCAGTCCACGATCTGCGGCGGTATCGTATCGCATATTTGCAATACAAAGTCGTACCAAGTTGTGAGGCCGCAGGCATCCATTGCAAAATAACGGATGTCGTGCGTACCAATGGGCCAGGTGGCAATTTCGTTAGTAATATCCATGCAGCTTGGGTCAAAACCTACCGAACAACTGGAGCCGGCCAGACCGGTAGGATTTCCAAATTGATCTACTGATTTCTCAACACTCCAATCATACGTAACAGCCTGGCAATCAATCGCCAAAACCTTCAAAGTATCATCCGTAATGGTATAGTCGCAATCCGTAGCGCCGGGGCCTACAAAAAACTTGACTGTATCGGTACCTACATAGCGGAGAGCATCGTCGGTACCGGTTTGCATGACAGGCACAGGAGCCATTACGCCAGTAGAGTCGGGATCGAGATAGGGAGAGGTGTTGTCGGCGGTAAGTACAACCAGCCGGAAGCGCTCATCATCGCCATCCATATCATTTGGTAAAACATCATGATCCAACGCATTGGGAGGCGCACAATTATCTTCTGCTGTGAAAAAGTGAGCGAAGCGGGCATATATATTGTCAACACCTAGCCGCGTTACACAAGCCTCTGCATTGGCAGTTTGGTGGTTTTGAGCAACAGCAACCATCAGATCGCAATTGTCGGATGCAGTAGGCATCCAGCTAGCTAAGTAAGCAGAATCGGCAGAATAATGTGGGCTATTGCAATCCAATACAACGCGTACTTGTTTGCCCATACCGCCTGGGGTAGGATCATAATCTTCAAAACCACTGATGGCTTCTTCATCCATCAAGCTACTGGCTAAGCCGGTTAAGGGGTTATCCCAAGTAGGATCTTCATTATCCTCCACAACCACATCAAACCAGCAAGAGTCCACATTGCCAGAAGCGTCCCACACTTTGTAGGTAACGCGGGTGGTAGCACTACAGGCAGTACTGGCTCCATAAAAATAATTGGAGGGTACTATAAAAGGAGAAGCAGGCACTGGTGTAGTATTAGGGCCATAGTGAATAGACATGGGCAGCTGATCAGGAGCCGGGCTGCTGGTGCCTCTGAAACAAATGGCCAGGGAATCTACCTGACAATTGTCATCAAAAGTAGGCGTTCGCCATGTCATTGCAGATCGGCAATCATAGCTGACACTTACTCCAGAACTTAGAGCAGCTGTTGTATAAATATAGTCTTTGTCGGTTTCCAAGGTTACTGTTTCCATACAGTCCGGGCCATCTCCCGAGGTGATAGTAGGAGGAGTGACATCCACGAGAGTAAACTCAACAACGAGAGGGCCTACAGTAAAGGCCCCATCGATGGTACCGTCATTATCGCCATAAATATTATAAACGCCAGGAGGAAAAGTTGGAGCAGTATGCGGCCCAGGCAGACAGGTAATTTCGATAATACTAGCTGGAGGGCCTCCCACAAATTCATGTAATACACCCGGCACGGCTGGATCTTCCAAATACATATTGCATGAAGTTGGCATTGGCGGCGGTGTATCTCCTACAAACACGCCTTGGCTATTCATAAATAATTCATCGACAAAAGCACTTGATGCACCTGGAGATAGACTTATACTAATCTGGTAAGGCTGAGGAGTAGTGACGTGATCAGGAGCTAATGTACATTGAGCATTCAATTCATTGTTGAGCCCAACAAAAAGCAGAGACAATAAAACCAAAAGAGAAAACAACCATTTCTTTTCCAAATTAGTTTGATTTGCGCTATTGTTCAGGGATGTAATAATTGAGGTAACCATATTGCATTGGTTTTTCCGGTGAAAGAATTAATAATTTCGTTGAAGTTTTTTTGCTTTTGAAAAAGGCATAACACAATAAGGCTGGCAACCGACAACTTCTTGCCGAACCAGTTAGTCGAAGGTGTAACTTCCTGACTATCAGTTGCTTAGTTGCTACAGCGAATACTTATCATCGCGCTGAGCTTCAAGTCGGGGCGTAATTCACCTCGGCGTGCTTAGAGATTCGTGAAATCAGGGTTTTGGGATGAGATTGGGTAGAAAATTACCCGATGATGGTGATTGTGTTGAATGAAAGGATCAATCGCACCATTTTTTGTTTTGTGGAGTATTGATCAGGCATACGCTAAGAAGGGAAAAATTAGTGTTCAGATTGATTAGAAGTAATTAAAGTGTAGATTTCCCTTAGCAAAGTACCAACGTATTTCTAATACCTATGCTAAAGTAATCATTTTTTATTGGGCAGCACAATATTTTTGTTTTTTTTTTCGGGTTTGGCGGTTGTTCGGTATCCGGTTGTTCGGTATCCGGTTGTTCGGTTGTTCGGTATCCGGTATCCGGTTGTTCGGTTGTTCGGTATCCGGTTGTTCGGTTGTTCGGTATCCGGTTGTTCGGTTGTTCGGTATCCGGTATCCGGTTGTTCGGTATCCGGTATCCGGAAACCCGAGTACCGAGTACCGGAAACCCGAGTACCGGAAAACCGAGTACCGAGTACCGGAAACCCGAGTACCGAGTACCGGAAAACCGAGCACCGAAAAACCGAATACCCGTTACCGTCCACTCACTGTCCAAAAATGTCTTTGCCTTTGCGTTTGTCGAGGATGGGCTGGGGGAATGGGGGCTTATCCTGCACCTGATCGAAGACTTTAGCGATGTGCAGCCATAGGCCGTCTTGCAGCCGATAGCCTTCATAGCTGCCATCGGGAAGGTAGGCGGTGCCTTGTGCCTGATGGGGGCTTTTGTAGGGCTTGAGATGATCGAAGATAATCATGCGGAGTTGGTCGTCATAATTGAGCCGGATGGAAGTTTCGGCAGAATACTCCAATAGGATACGTTGCTTATTAATACCTGCTTCAATGTTGCCGGATTGAGCAAATACCGGGGCACCAAAGCGGGGCTCCCCTTTTTCATCAAAACTCAGTACATCCACCAATTTTCTTTTGTTGAAAAACTGGTAGCCGTCAAAGCCGAAAAGGAGGTAGTTGGGCCCATTTTCGGTATCAAATTTATGTACTTTGTAATACACCGCACCATACCAATTGTCAATTGTAAGTGTCTCATAATCAATAAGTTGCATATCTTCGGAGCGATCAATGAGCGGGAAAAGCTTTAGCTCAGGCTGATTCATCTGTATAGCACCAAAATAGCGATACTCGTCAATATGTACATATAGCTGCCAGGTGAAAATCCGAAAGCTGCTATCCTGAGGATACATAATTGACATCGACTGGATACGCTCAAAAGGGTAGTGGAAGGAATTGGGCGTTTTGAGCGCCTCTACCAACTTAGGGATCAGCTGGTGGCAGGCAGCAAAGCGATGCTCGGCAATTGAATCGTGAATAACAGTATGTGCAAGTACCGCCAAAGTATCTTCGTGGGCACTCAATTGCTCAGAAGCTTCGGCAGAGAAGCGATGCACTTGAGCAGAAAGATGTATTGATAACAATAAAAAGGCGAAAATAAAGCAAAAAGACCTCAATTCAACGGGTTTTAGCATTTGTAAAAAGCAGAGACGAGCCTGCAAAAACTCCAAACGAACTAATCAGGCGTAAAATTGCCAGTTGTCTATACGCTTTGCCTGTCAAAGCCTATGCCACGCCTATTTTCCGGATGATAAGGTAAATACCCGACTGACATTGAAGCCAAAATGGATATCGCCATCCCACCATTTGCCGGTAGATTCGGCAATGAAACCCTTTTCGATCATTGAGGTAGAATTGGTAAAATGCAGCTGAAAAACATGGCCGCCAGTTTCTATATCAAAGCCCAAACTGATCGAATGTGTATATTCGGAAGCCAACTGATCGGGCAACACGTATATGAATTCAGCATTGACAGCCAGCCGTTTGCTAAGCTTTTGGCGGGCCGCCACCCCCAGGGCATACACATCATTGCTTTCGCTGTTAAATTGTACCAAGTTGCGGTGTACCACCGTTGGAGATAGTTGCAGACTAAAGCTATCACTAAATTTTCGGCCTAAGATGAGCTGATACACATATGAAAGTCGGGCGCTGAAATGATTGTCGCGTTCGGGATGTTGCCATTTGAGCGTATTGATGGCTACACTGGCCAACAATGCTGCTGTAAGCGGCATATTGCGCTTGCCGGTACTTTGGCGGAGCAATTTGTATTTGACAAAACCGTCAAAAGTTTTTTCAAAGCTGCTACGTCCAATGCCCACAGTAAGCTTGTCGGAAACACCGAAATCACCGCCGATTCGGATGGTTGCGTTATCCAATCCGAAAAGCTCATAAAACCCTCCGCTTAAAAACCCAAAGCGATGTGAAATTTTTACATCCAAGACACCCCTCGCAGTGCTTTCCAGAGAATGCAAATTGATCACGCGGTTGGTTTTAAAACTGGCGGTGATATAGTCGGTGGTTTCCTCTTCTCCCAACAATGAGAGGAGATCATCTTCCTGAGCTGTTAGCGATAAGCCGCTTAGGAGTATCGCAAAGAAGAGTAAAATAGCGTAGCGTAGCATGGTCTAGCGTTGAGTTATGCTTTTCTTTAAAGATTGATACTGAACCTCTACATTTAGCTGGACAGTCTTAGCTATATTGTCCCGAACAATAGCGGGAATGGCGATCTTATAATCAGCCACCGCAATATTGAAGCTTGCTGTAGCGCTGATATTACCATCTTTTACAACAAATGTTGCTGGTGTTTCCAGCTTGTTGGTAACACCATGGATAGTCATGTCGCCAGCTACCTGAGCGGTGTAAGAACCATCCTCGCTTAATTGAATGTTCTCTATGTTTTGAATAGCGCCTTTGAAAGTGGCTTTAGGATATTTACCCGATTCCATATAGTTTTCGTTGAAATGCTCCTGCATTAATGCTTTTTCAAAATGAAAGGCTTTGATCAAAACGGCAAACTCTATTTTACCACTCTGGGCATCTATTACACTTGTAGCTTTTGAATTGTGCGCTTCAATTTTTTCCAATGGAGCATCAGAGAAAAAAGATATCTTGCCGTCACGGGTAAAATGTTTTTGGGCACTTAAACTACAGGAAGTGACCAGAAAGAATAATGCAAAACAAAAGGCAGTTCGATTCATGATTTGAATTATTTGGGAAATGAGTTAATGTTAATTATAAAATGAAATGGCTAAACTTTTACACAGCGCACCAACACTACATCCATCAACATACCGGTACAGATGCCTTTGAGCGTAATTTTCTCTCCTTTCAGAGCTGAAAAATTAGCCGGATCACTTAGCTCATCCATCTGGCAGCGAATGCCAAACAGATCACTCCCCGTATCCAGCGTAACATTGACCTGGCCGGTTTCATCTTTTTCTATCGCACGAATAGTGCCTTGAACTTGTATGACCTTGTCGAGGTACATTTGGTTGGCCGCTTCTTCATTTCCTTCGTAGGCTTGAAATAACTCAAGTGCTTCGATATTAATATCGGCAGAGGTGCGATTCATGTTTTTGTGCGGTTTGTTGTATATGTACAAACCCATCATAAATCCCACTAATGCTAGGATGCCTATCAGGATGAATGTTTTTTTCATTTTTGCATATTTTTTATTCAAAATAAAAAGTGAGCAGAATACTAATTATTCAAAGCGCCATCAGCTATCCATGCTGCTATCTTGTCAATTTCACATGACGGAAGTTTAGGTTGGTCTTTAGGCATAGGAGAATAACCCGACTCATGGTTGATGACTCCTTCCAGCTGCCCGCTGTCAATATAATTTTTAAGCTCCTCATAGCTCTCCAGTGTGATGCCTCCCAGGTTGGCGGCTGCACTATGGCAACCGTAGCATCTCGATTGGACAATGGGTTGGATATCGGACAGGTATGACAAGTTGGTTGTGACACATTCTGATTGGGGGTAGAGGTCTTCTTCCGAATCATAATAACAACCCGTGCTCATAGCACCTGTTAGTACTATTGAACTGAAAAGAAACAGATATTTGATTTTTGTTTTCATTTGACTTTGTTCAATTTTGAGGCGCTCCATTTTCAATCCATGCATTGAGCTGACTAATAAAACAATCATTTAGCTTGTCTCCCCCTTGAGGCATTGGTTCAAATCCATCGGTCCAGCTTATTGCTCCAGCGAGTCTCCCGTCAAGGGCAACTGTTTTGATACCTTCATAATCACTCAGCCTAATCCCTCCTGCAGGAGTGGCACCACCGTGGCAGCCTTGACAGTGGTCAGCAATTACAGGCTGAATTGTTTGGCTAAAGCTAACAGCAGTGGTGTCGCAATTACCTATGTCGGGGTTGCACTGCCTATCTTCACCGCCTTGCAATATCCATTTTGCGATGAGGTTGATCTGGGCACTGCTCAATCTTGCCGTTGGCGGAGGAGGCATTCGCTCCGCTTCATCCGTATGAACCAGCACCTCGTAAATTTCGCTATCGTCCAAATTAAAAGGTTCAACATCAGCCGTCGCTATTACACTTTGGTAGGAAGTAAGGATAACACCATCTTGAGCAGAGGCATCATCATGACAACCAGAAAATGCGCAGTTGGATTTGAGAATAGGTAAAATTTGTAACTCGAAATATACAATATCGGGCTCACAGGGAGTATTCGTCTGGCTGGTATCCGGATCAATAATAGTGGTGTCGATCACAGTGGTATCACCAGGCATCATATCATCATCGACTAAAATGATAGCAGGGTCGTGTTGGCAAGCAAAAATTCCAGCCAGTATAAATGCTACAGTGCAGAGGTATAAGAGGTTACTAATTCTTGCTGAGCAGGACATATTATTATAGATTTCCACTCCAAAAATATGAAGTCTTTTCGCAATACTTATTCTGCAATTGACCAGCGGGAAAAAAAGCAAGCTGAATAGGATTTTCAAAGTGCTGGGCAGAAACTCTGACAATTGTCATTCTATATGGTTACCAGATGCATCAAGAAAAAATCCAGTTTGTCAACAAACGCTGGCAAACTGGATAAAAGAAAACCCAAATAATAAATGTCCTCAGCATCTTTAGCTGACAGAACCTCATTATTATTTGAAGACTAAGTCAGAATAAAGTCCTCACACCTCTTTCTGACATTTACAGAAAATAATTAACTGATATTACACATAACATTTATTCTTAAATAAAACTCACTCCTTGTCATTGAAAACCAAGTTAACTGGAATCAATATTAGATAAACAATCTTTCTTGCTGAACAGGGAAAAACACAACCTGAACCAGTTTTTTACTGCAATTATTAATGAAATACCAGGCTATCTTGCAAAAAACCGCAGTGCAACATTTTATCTCCAAAATAAGGATTGGCGATTTGCCGCTCTTCGCTATACCAATAAGCGCCCTTTCCTTCAAATGCCATAGGACAAAATTGCTGGTATATGACTGGATGATTACTTAAGCTGAGCAAAGGCGTTATTAGCTCAGACAATTGGTAAAACAACTGTCGCTGCGATTTCAATTCTTTTTCATGTCTGGCTTTTTTCAATAGCTTGTCAAGCTGGCTTGTGTGTGAGCTGAACCCAGGAATGGAAAGCGTCGCTATATCTTCAATCAATGATTGCATTTGTTCCCACAATTTGGCTGATGGTATCTCCTCAGATGCAACTAGATGATTTTTCAATTCAAAGTAACTGGCGACAAATTGTTCCACTTGTTGCTGCTGAAGTTTGGAAAGAGCTATGTTCTCGAGCTGTTGCTCAGTTTTTCTAAAACTGAGCGGCCTGACTTTTGCATGCTGGTACATCATACTTGTTTTGCCATTAAGCTGAGCTACAGCATCTACCCGGAAAGCGCCGTGGGTAACTACCAATTCACCTTCTTCCAAGCCTTCGCTTATTACAATTTGATCTTTGCTAAGTTCGGTGCCTACAACTACTTGTCGATATTCAAATGTAGGAATAGATACCATGGGATCTTTTATGTACACTACAGACTTTTCGCCTGTCCAGAGCACTGCCGTTTTGGGAATAACAAGCTGTTTTGTCCCCGAGCCTGGATAAACTAAAATTTTCCCTTCTACTTGCATGCCCGGCCGTACTTTGGCGCGTGGATTGTTGACACTGGCTCTTACTTTTACGGTATTATTGTGGGAATTTACCAGCGGATCGATGTATTCGATAACGGCTTTGTAAGTTTTAGTACCCAAAGGCTTTATTTGGAAATTTACAGAATTGCCTACCCGAATGTATGGCAGATCTTTGGCAAAAACATCAAAAACGACCCACACCTTGCTCAGGTCAGCCAGTTCGAACATTGCAGTTGGGCTGCCCATATGCCCTGCGCTAAGATGATCGCCAACATTGACGAGCTTCTTGATGACCAAGCCTTCTACATCTGCATAAATATCTACAGGCTTGCGGTAATCTCCTTTGGTATCGAAATTGTTGAGCTGGCTTTCATCAATTTTCCAGCTCTTCAAATTATTACGAGCCGAACGAACCACCGATGCCGAGCTATTTTTGGCAGCAAATACTTCCACTACAGCTATCAATTCTTTGGAATATACCGATGCAAGTGCTTGCCCTTTTCGTATATAGGCTCCTGTTGTGTTGACATATAAATCTTCAATACGTCCCGGCAAATGCCCCGTCTGAACTGCTACTCGACTCTCATCAATTGCTATCAGCCCTTCCACAGCTACCTCCTTAGTTGGGTTGGTGGAAGTAGTTACCGGGCTGGTATTGATGTTGGATAAACGGACTGCTTCGGGGCTCATTTCCAGCTGGAATTGATCGGCGCTTTGTTGTTGATTCTGCTTAGGCGTCAAATCCATACTACAAAGTGGACAGATACCTGCCTCAGCTTGTATGATCTGAGGATGCATGGCACAGCTGTACAAAACTGAGGTGTCATCGCCAGGTCTTGGACCATCAGCAGAACTAAATATAAAATAGCCAGCAAACAAGCCTGCAAGCAAAAGGAAGATGGAATACAGAAGCAATTTTGTTTTCATCGTATATTTTTATTTGTTCTACTTTGCCAAAGATGATATAACACAGGAATCATAAAAATGCTCATGACTTGAAAAACCATGCCCCCAAACAGCGGAATGGCAATAGGGATCATCACATCACTCCCTGTACTTGTCGAGCTGAGAATAGGTAATAATGCCAATATCGTAGTAGCTGTAGTCATCATAGCGGGGCGTACACGGCGAAGTCCCGCCTTTTCAACGATGTTGTATAGCATAGCTTGGGTCAGAAGTTGCTTGCCACCGTGATTCTTTTTTATAAAAGTGGCAATCAGCACACCATCATCGGTAGCGATACCCAGTAAAACTAAAAATCCGATCCAAACGGCTACACTAAGTGCGACAGGCTCCATTGCAAAAATCTGGCGTAGGCTGCTGCCGCCAAACCAGGGAATATTGAGGAACCAGTCCTGGCCATAAAGCCATAAAAACACAAAGCCGCCGGCAAAAGCCAGCAGAATACTGCTGAATATCAGCAGGCTAAAGAGAACTGACCGGAACTGCCAGTATAAGATAGAAAAGATCAGGAGCAAGGATAGCCCCATCACAAGTCGAATGCGTTTGCTGGCGCGTAGTTGTTGTTCAAAACTACCTGCAAAATGATAACTTACATTCGGGGGTAGGGTTAAGGCTCCGGATATTATTTGATTTTGAATATGCTCATTAGCTCGACTGACGAGCCTGCCTGCATCATAATCTGGCTGCTTATCAAAGGTGATATAACTGACCAAAAAACCATCTTCACTCTTGATCATCTGTGCGCCGGTTTCGTAGCGTATTTCCACTACCTCACCCAGAGGTATTGTACTATGTCGGGGAGTATGGATAAGCAGGCCTTCAATAGCTTCCGGGCTATTTCTTGTAGCTCTCGGATAGCGAATAGCAATATCAAATCGTTGCCTGCCTTGAATTACCTCACCAATAGGTTTCCCTCCGATTGCCATTTCGATTTGCTGCTGAATTTGCTCAAGCTGAAGTCCATATCTGGCTGCGAGTACCCTGTCAATATCGATCAAGAGATAAGGCTTGGCTACTGTACGATCGGCAATGACGGTGGCAGGACGAATACCTTTTATATTCTTGAGGATTTTTTCTAGTGCCAGCGAAAAATCCTCCATCTCTTTTAAATTACTTCCTTTTACTTTGATGCCCAAGGGAGCTTTCATGCCGGTTTGGAGCATCACTAAGCGCGTTTCGATCGGATACAAGCGTGGAGCTGCTGTAAGGCCGGGAATACGGCTAACTTGTGCAATTTCATTCCAGATATCATTGGTAGAGTGGATATGTGGCCGCCATTGTCGGAAGTATTTTCCTTTCGAATCGGGGATAAGCTCACCTTCGGCAGAACGAACGAACGCTCCGCTTTTATCAGTGCGAAATCGCATTTTCTGTCCACTGTCATCCGTTCGATATTCACTTTTGTACCGAATCAGGTTTTCAAACATCGAGATAGGCGCAGGGTCCAGAGCGCTATTGGCCCTACCCATTTTGCCTACTACCAGCTCGACTTCAGGTACGGCTGTGACACGCATATCAAGCGTTTTTAACAGCTCCAGATTTTCTTCAATACCACCGTGGGGCATAGCGGTAGGCATTAGCAAAAACTCCCCTTCATCAAGAGCTGGCATAAATTCCTGCTCACTATTGCTCCAAATAAATATTCCGGCAAAGATCAGACAGATAGCAGCAGCGAGAAATACAAAAGTGTTTTCAATACAAATTTTCAGGATTTTGCTATAGAACCGGATGATACCGTAATAAAACAGGAAGAATAAAATACCACAGAGCAGCATCAATACATAAGCAAGCCAATGCGCAGTTTCTATTCCAAATACCGGCCACCAGCGTACGAGCACCATTAACATAACGAGTAAATAGCCACCATACATTATTCGCTTTTTCCATTTGTCCTGGACAAAATGTGATGCTATCCCAACTCCGGTCAACATGCTCAATATGATAGCCCATGCACTTCCATGTACAAATAAATATATTGCCGGAATTAACAATATCAGATGTGACAACCCGCCAGAACGAATGTTTGAGAGCTTTTTATGGTAAGCAATGCGCAAGAGTACTGGCAGTGCAATAAGTGCTAATGCCAATGCCGATGCCATTACATAAGTTTTTGTAAATGCCAATGGCCGGAAAAGCTTTCCTTCTTCGGCCTGGAGAAAAAATACTGGCAAAAAACTTATAATGGTAGTAGCAATAGCAGTAAAAACGGCGGGATAAACTTCAACAAAGCCCTCGACGATTTGCCGCTTCCGAAGTTTTTGCCCACGCTTACTATTGGCTATGATATTTTCGACAATTACAATACCAATATCTACCACACTTCCAATAGCTACAGCTATACCTGCCAATGACAGTATATTGGCATCAATACCGGTTGCATACATCAAAATGAAGCAAAGCAATACTGATAATGGAAGCAAAGCAAATACCACCAGCGCAGCCCGGAGCCGGAATAGTATTGCCAAAATGACTAAAATGGTGATTAGTATTTCTAAGGCCAGAGTATGTTGTAGTGTGTTGAGAGATCGGCTTATCAATTGAGATCGATCGTAAAAGGGAACGATGTGCAATGTAGATTTCCTGCCATTTTTCAATACTTTGGACGGCATTCCATTTTGAAGCTGAGCAATAGTTTTGTGCAAATTGCTAAGTACTTCCATGGGCTTGGCATCGTATTGCACGCTTACTACTCCACCTACCACTTCGGCACCCGATTTGTCCAGCGCACCCCTACGCTCTGCTGGGCCTAGTGTGACCTGTGCTACGTCCTTAACATAAATGGGCTGGGAATCAGAGACTTTGATCAAACACAATTCGATATCACCAAGCCCTTCAAATTTTCCGAGCCCTCTTATAAAGTATTCCGCTCTGTTAATTTCCAACGTGCCAGCTCCCGAATCCCTGTTGCCCCCCTTAATAGCGGCTAGGAGTTCAGATAAACTAACATTCAACAAGCGCAATTTCGATGGATCAGCAACGATTTGAAACTCTTGTACAAATCCTCCTACCGAAGCTACTTCTGCAACACCAGGCGTAGCCTGTAACGCATATCTGACTTGAAAGTCCTGTATTTTTCTAAGCTCATGTAAGTCCCATCCTCCGGTTGTCTGCCCGCTACTGTCACGTCCTTCCAGGGTGTACCAAAATACTTGCCCCAGCGCAGTAGCAGGAGGCCCCAGTTCAGGAGTCACTGATTGGGGTAATAGTTGCGGCGGAATTGCATTGAGCTTTTCGAGTATGCGGTTGCGGCTCCAATAAAATTCAAGATGGTCTTCAAAAGTGAGATAAATACTTGAAAAACCAAAAAAGGAGTTGCTGCGTACATTAGCAACTCCGGGCAACCCCAATAAATAGGTGGTCAGCGGATAACTGATTTGATCCTCAACATCCTGCGGAGAGTGTCCGGGCCAACGCGTGAAAATGATCTGTTGATTTTCACCAATATTAGGGAGCGCATCAATGCTTATCGAAAAGTTGCTTACCCATGAGATGCGACCTTCAAATGGCATTAAAGTCAAACCGCCTGCTACAATTAGTAGCATTACCAACAAACTCAACAAGCTGTGGTTGAGCAAAAAACGGAGACTTCGTTTTAGCCACATTTCTCAAAAAAATTATTTGGGTTTTACTTCACGTACAGATGCGCACTGCTTTGTCGGGCCATATTACTGGACAATTAGTTTGCCTCTGTAAATGACTCTTTCTGCGCGAAGCTCAATTACATATACACCCGCAGAAAGCATACGATCAACCTTCAACTCAATTTGCTCTGCTCCAATTACTTTATCTTTTGCAATAGTTTTTCCTGCCATACCATACATTTTCAACGCTAACAGCTGATTGTAGTCATTCGGTTGAATTCCCCGTACTATCCAACGTTGTTGCAATAAGCTAGATGGATTGGGATGGATAACCAATTTTTGGTTCGACAGGAATATGTTTTTGGTAGCTGTCGTTTCAATATTTATCTTTTTACAAATTGATTCGTTGCAATCTAAGACGGTATCCTGTACAAGCAAGCAAATATTGTAATTGCCAGGGCCATCGTAACAATGCCTTGGATTCTGCTCATTCGATGTATTGCCATCACCAAATCCCCAAAGCCACTGATCCGGAGAAGTGGTAGTTAAATCTGTCAACTGAATACAAAGCTCATCCTGATCAACTGCAAATGCAAAGTCAGGTGTAAACAGTAAGCAGGGATTACTCAAGTTGATTGTATCGCAAAAAGTACTTTGACAGGAGTCAGCCAATACTGTCAGGCAAACTACATACTGGCCCAGGCTATCATATTCGTGACTGACATCTTGCAAGTTGCTGGCACCAAAATTATCTCCAAAATCCCACATGATGCCGTTTAACCCTTGACTTGTGACTGAAGTGTTGGAAAAGTGAACAACCAAACCTTCTATCTCATAGCTGAAGCTGGCACTACAAATATATTCCTCTATTACAATGTTAGTACAAAAAGTATCTGTACAGTTGAGCGAAGTATTTTTGACAATCAAACAGACCTCATACTCTCCCGAAGAAGAATAGGTGTGAATCGGGTTTTGCTCCGAAGATGTGTTCCCGTCGCCAAATGTCCAACCCCAGCTGTCAAAGTTGCCATCCGATAAGTCGGTAAAACTGATTTGAAGCATTTCGTTGGTTAACGTATAAGCAAAACTGCTTTGCAAACCAAAACACGGATTTGAACAGTCAGGCATTAAAATACTTGTATCGGCACTACAACTCGCATTAACCGCATCCTCTATTTGAATGGTGTGATTCATACCGTTGGCTGGAACTTGAATAGTGATTTGATTCACACCTCCAGCCTCGTATATAAACGGGCTGCCAGTTTCCAGTATATTGTCGATCAAAACATTATAACCAGTTTGGCTGCCATTGGCTGCAGTAAACAAAACTTGCACCCCAAGCTTTTCGTCATCACACTGATTTACAACCGTGATGGTACCCGCCATACCAATTCCTCCAGGAGATCCATGAGGAATACAATAGTAAGGGTGAGTTCCAGGCTCTTCAAATACCAGATCGAAAACGGCTCCCTGTCCGAGCAAGCCTGAATTGAATGCATCTGGACCAGCAGTAACATCCGAAGTCACAGTATGCGGAATAGCTCCGATCCATATAAAACGAACAGTATCTCCTTCATTTACGGTAATGTCTTTGGGAGAATATTCAAAGTCCAATACTTCAACAATATGAAGGGCTGAATTTATAAGTTGGATGTTCGTTATATCAATAACGCAGCTCTCGGTACAATCCGGAAGGATGATGGAAGTTGTAGCCAGGCAATCTAAATATTCTGAATCGCGTATTGTTATCTCGTGCAATAATCCATCGCCTGCTAATAGGATACTATAAACAGTTGTATCTCCCGAATTATAGCTTAGATTATTTTGATAAATATTATTATCTACAAGCAAGTCAAAAGTGCTTCCCTGATTTTCTGCTATAATCCAAAGAGTTACTTCAACCGAATCAACGCTATTACATTCACTGTTTTGAATATTTACGAGTTGCAATTCGCAAGGCGGCGAACAATCGGGGATGTTAGCGGAGAAAGTTTGGCTACAATCGGGATCTATTAGATCGATGATGGAGAATTGATGCTGTAGTCCATCTCCGGGCAGATTGATAAGGACTTGATTATTACCAGATGGATGATAGTCGAAAGGACTTTGGGGATACAGGTTACCATCGAGGAGGATGTTGAATTGATCGGCATTTCCTGCACCGGAGTTGAAAGTAAGGAGTCCGCTGACATTGCCGTTGTTGCAAGGGGGATTGACCTGTATGGTTCCAGCCATACCAATGCCACCTGGGGCCCCATGAGGGATGCAGTAGTATGGATGATTGCCGGTTTGAGATGGGACGATGCTGAAAGTAGCGCCCTGGGCGAGGAGGCCACTATCCCAGCTGTCGGGCCCTGAGGCGGCATCGGAGGTAGAAGTATGTGGCACAGCTCCGGTCCAGATGAAAGTGACAGTATCGCCGATAGTGATATCGATGTTGCTAGGAGTGAAGTCGAAGTCGCGTACTTCGACGAAGTGGTTGATTGGCGAGCTGAATGCTATTTGAGAGTTAGAGATGGAGCATGGTTCGGGCGTACAGTCGATGAGCTGGACATTTACGAGATCAGTGCAGTTGCTGTCATCGAGATCGACGGCTGAGATATCATGGCTGAGTCCATCTCCTTCGAGCAGGATAAGGATATCTGTAGTTCCAGAATTGCTGTACGGATATGGACTTCCGGGATGCAAATTACCATCGAGGAGGATGTTGAATCCATTGCTGGTAGAGTTAGCAGCAGTTATAGTGAGCTGGATGGGGATATTGTTATCGGCATTACAATCTCCGGTGATTGCATCGAGTTGCAATTGGCAAGGCGGGGTACAATCGGGGATGTTAGCGGAGAAAGTTTGGCTGCAATCGGGATCTATTAGATCGACGATGGAGAATTGATGCTGTAGTCCATCTCCGGGCAGATTGATAAGGACTTGATTATTACCAGATGGATGATAGTCGAAAGGACTTTGGGGATACAGGTTACCATCGAGGAGGATGTTGAATTGATCGGCATTTCCTGCACCGGAGTTGAAAGTAAGGAGTCCGCTGACATTGCCGTTGTTGCAAGGGGGATTGACCTGTATGGTCCCAGCCATACCAATGCCACCTGGGCCCCCATGAGGGATGCAGTAGTATGGATGATTGCCGGTTTGAGATGGGACGATGCTGAAAGTAGCGCCCTGGGCGAGGAGGCCACTATCCCAGCTGTCGGGCCCTGAGGCGGCATCGGAGGTAGAAGTATGTGGCACAGCTCCGGTCCAGATGAAAGTGACGGTATCGCCGATAGTGATATCGATGTTGCTAGGAGTGAAGTCGAAATCGCGGACTTCGACGAAGTGGTTGATTGGCGAGCTGAATGCTATTTGAGAGTTAGAGATGGAGCATGGTTCGGGCGTACAATCGATGAGCTGGACATTTACGAGATCAGTGCAATTGCTGTCATCGAGATCGACGGCTGAGATATCATGGCTGAGTCCATCTCCTTCGAGCAGGATAAGGATATCTGTAGTTCCAGAATTGCTGTACGGATATGGGCTTCCGGGATGTAAATTACCATCGAGGAGGATGTTGAACTCATTGCTGGTAGAGTTAGCAGCAGTTATAGTGAGCTGGATGGGGATATTGTTATCGGCATTACAATCTCCGGTGATTGCATCGAGTTGCAATTCGCAAGGCGGCGAACAATCGGGGATGTTAGCGGAGAAAGTTTGGCTACAATCGGGATCTATTAGATCGACGATGGAGAATTGATGCTGTAGTCCATCTCCGGGCAGATTGATAAGGACTTGATTATTACCAGATGGATGATAGTCGAAAGGACTTTGGGGATACAGGTTACCATCGAGGAGGATGTTGAATTGATCGGCATTTCCTGCACCGGAGTTGAAAGTAAGGAGTCCGCTGACATTGCCGTTGTTGCAAGGGGGATTGACCTGTATGGTTCCAGCCATACCAATGCCACCTGGGGCCCCATGAGGGATGCAGTAGTATGGATGATTGCCGGTTTGAGATGGGACGATGCTGAAAGTAGCGCCCTGGGCGAGGAGGCCACTATCCCAGCTGTCGGGCCCTGAGGCGGCATCGGAGGTAGAAGTATGTGGCACAGCTCCGGTCCAGATGAAAGTGACAGTATCGCCGATAGTGATATCGATGTTGCTAGGAGTGAAGTCGAAGTCGCGTACTTCGACGAAGTGGTTGATTGGCGAGCTGAATGCTATTTGAGGGTTAGAGATGGAGCATGGTTCGGGCGTACAGTCGATGAGCTGGACATTTACGAGATCAGTGCAGTTGCTGTCATCGAGATCGACGGCTGAGATATCATGGCTGAGTCCATCTCCTTCGAGCAGGATAAGGATATCTGTAGTTCCAGAATTGCTGTACGGATATGGACTTCCGGGATGCAAATTACCATCGAGGAGGATGTTGAATCCATTGCTGGTAGAGTTAGCAGCAGTTATAGTGAGCTGGATGGGGATATTGTTATCGGCATTACAATCACCGGGTATAGCAGTGAGTTGCAATTGGCAAGGCGGCGAACAATCGGGGATGTTAGCGGAGAAAATTTGGCTACAATCGGGATCTATTAGATCGATGATGGAGAATTGATGCTGTAGTCCATCTCCGGGCAGATTGATAAGGACTTGATTATTACCAGATGGATGATAGTCGAAAGGACTTTGGGGATACAGGTTACCATCGAGGAGGATGTTGAATTGATCGGCATTTCCTGCACCGGAGTTGAAAGTAAGGAGTCCGCTGACATTGCCGTTGTTGCAAGGGGGATTGACCTGTATGGTTCCAGCCATACCAATGCCACCTGGGGCCCCATGAGGGATGCAGTAGTATGGATGATTGCCGGTTTGAGATGGGACGATGCTGAAAGTAGCGCCCTGGGCGAGGAGGCCACTATCCCAGCTGTCGGGCCCTGAGGCGGCATCGGAGGTAGAAGTATGTGGCACAGCTCCGGTCCAGATGAAAGTGACGGTATCGCCGATAGTGATATCGATGTTGCTAGGAGCGAAGTCGAAGTCGCGGACTTCGACGAAGTGGTTGATTGGCGAGCTGAATGCTATTTGAGGGTTAGAGATGGAGCATGGTTCGGGCGTACAGTCGGGAGTTTGTATCTGTACACTAGCAGCACAAAAAAGCGTTTCCAAATCCTGTACGGTAATGATATGTATGGCGCCATCACCCGGAATTTGAATTATTGTTTCATTATTTCCTCTTGGATCGTCATACATAAACGGGCTGCCATTGACTAAGTTCCCATCCACAAATACATTATATCCATTAGTGCTGCCATTGCTGACGTGAAAATTCAGGGATACATTTACCATGTCATTTTCACAATCCGAAGAAGCGTTAATTATTCCGGCCATTCCAATACCATTAGGACCTCCGTGAGGTATGCAGTAATATTGATGTTGGCCAGCTTGCTGAAGTACAACATCAAAGGTAGCCCCTTGACCAAGTAAACCACTATCCCAACTATCGGGCCCATTTAAAGCATCAGAAGTAGTAGTGTGTGGAATACTACCAGTCCAAACAAATCTAATGGTTTCTCCAATGGCGGCATTGAGTGTAGCTGGGAAAAAGTCAAAATCTCTCACTTCAATTTCATGCACAATATCACTACCTGTGGCAGCCTGAAGTCCGATTATCTGACAAGTAGGTAAGCATTCTGGCGAAATATAATTGATGCTTGCAGCACAGAAGTTGATATCTAAATCCTGAATGGTTAATGTATGGGTAGAGGTATCTCCTGCAACATTAATGACCTGACTATTATAGCCTGATCGATTCTTATATTCAAATGGGCTGCCATTTACCAAGTTCCCATCCACAAATACGTTGTACCCCAATGCACTACCACTAATTATATCAAAGGTGATATTGACGTTTGATCTGTCTTCATCGCAATGTGGTAATGCTTCAATAACACCTGCCATACCTATACCTCCTGGCCCGCCATGAGGAATGCAGTAATAGGGGTGGCTGCCTTCTGTATTGATTACTACTATATATGTGTCTCCCTGGGCGAGCAGCCCACTATCCCAGCTGTCGGGCCCTGAAGCAGCATCAGATGTGGAGGTATGAGGAATTACCCCGGTCCAGATAAATCTTACAGAATCACCTACCATTACATCTAATTGGGAAGGTACAAAATCAAAATCCTGTACTTCTACTATGTGAGTAATTGGCTGGTGCGTGTGAATCTGTAAATTTTGCACCTCACATAAAGTACCACATTGGGGAGTGTTGACATTCGTTAGAGCAGTGCAATCCGGGTTATCTACATCTCTTACCTCTATGCTTCTTGAAGCACCAGTGCCAGCGATCAAAATATTTTGGACAGTTGTTCCGGATGGGTCATAAGCAAAAGGACTACCGGCATGTAAATTGCCATCAATATAAAGCTCGTAGCCTGAGTTGCCATTATTAGACGCAATGATGGTAAGTTGTATTTCCACATCACTACTGCCAGGAATACAATCACTTATGCGCTGCGCTTCCAATTGCATACTACAGCTGGGAGTATTGCCGCAGTCGGGTGTTTGAATACGCTGTTCAATTTGGCAAGCAGAATCATCAATATCCTGAATGGTAATCCGGTGAGATATACCATCACCGGGTAGTTGTAAATCCAGCGTATTTTGCCCATTGGGAGCATAGGAGAAAGGGCTACCAGCGTAAATTGTTCCATCTATGAGTACATTATAGCCAGAAGTGCCACCATTGATTGATGTAAAGCTGAGTGTTGTGTTTACCATACCATTATCACAAACAGGAGCGGCGGTGATAGAGCCCGCCATCCCTATACCGCCTGGTGCTCCATGCGGGATACAATAGTAAGGATGATGTCCCGCTTGTTGAATATTCACATCAAACGAAGCCCCCTGTTGCAGCAGCCCGCTATCCCAGCTATCGGGCCCTGATGCAGCATCGGAGGTACTTGTGTGTGGAATAGCACCTGTCCAGTCAAATCGAACCAAATCGCCGAGATTGATATTGATATTTTTTGGAGAGAACTGGAAATCCTGAACTTCAACAATATGGGTCGTGGGAGTTCCTCCGGATATTGTGATTTGTAAATCTTGAAGCATGCATGGATCCGTACAGTTGGAAACTGTAATGGTGTCCATTGCAATGCAGGTGCTGTCATTAACATCATTGATTTCAAAAATATGAGCCTGACCGTCTCCGGGAAGTGCTAGCATATACAGAGTGGAACCTGTAGAATCGTATGGAATACTATCAGCAACGAGTAGATTGTCAACTGTTAAGTTAAAGCCATTATTACCTACATTGTCTGACTCCAATAGTATATTGATTGTTACACTGTCTCCATTATTGCATCCTCCTGATTGAGCAAGAGATAAATTCAATTGACAATTACAGTTGGGACTCTGAATTGAATCTAATATTTCGCAGCTAAGATCAACTACGTCCTGAATATGGATGGTATGGTATAAGCTATCTCCGGGTATGGATACATTAAGTATATTTTGACCAGATAGATCATACGTATAAGGGCTGCCACTTTCAATGCCACCATCGATATATACATTAAATCCATCAAAACTTCCTCCCTCCGATTGAAAGCTGACATTTACACTCACCCCTCCCATATCACAAGCTGGGAGAACCGTAACAAGTCCTGCCATACCAATGCCACCTGGCGCTCCATGCGGAATACAATAATAAGAATGGTCTCCCAGGGTATTGAAAACTACAGTATATTCAGCCCCTTGACCAAGTAATCCACTATCCCAGCTATCCGGCCCTGTGGTAGCATCAGAAGTCGTCGTATGTTCAACAACCCCTGTCCAAATAAATCTAACAGTGTCGCCAAGTCCAATCATTATTTCATGAGGAAAAAACTGGAAGTCTTGCACTTCTACGGTATGTGTGATAGGATTACCAGTGCTGAGGTTGAGGTTGGTGAGTGCGCATTGGACGGAGCAGTTCGGAGTAGTGACAGACAAAGAAGTATTGCATGCAGACTGATCGACATCCTGGACATCGATATTATGATTTTGGCCATCGCCAGTGATATTAATGGAGACGGTAGTAGTACCTGTTCCGCTGTAGGGGTAAGGACTTCCTGGTGTGATGGTACCATCGATCAAGACGTTGAATCCGCCGATCCCACCGCCGGTATCAGAGACCTCGAGGTCGTAAGAAACATTGTTTCCATTACAACCACCATTTTGAGTAGCGGTAGCAGAGATTTGACAAGTAGGTGCATTGCAATTTGGAGTGGTAATGTTGCCGGAGATGGTGCAAGCAGGATCATCGAAGTCTCTGAGCTCGATGGAGTGGCTTTGTCCATCACCCGGGACATCAACGGAGACGGTATTGGCCCCGGATGGGTCATAGGAGTATGGACTGCCAGGCGTGACGGTACCATCGACAAGTACATTGAAACCATTAAAGCTTCCACCGACCTCATTAAAGGAAACAGCGACGGCGACATTTCCGTTGTTGCAAGCTGCATTGGCGGTAATAGAGCCTGCCATACCGACGCCACCGGGTCCACCATGAGGAGTACAGTAGTAAGGATGAACCCCGACGGAATTGATGGTGACTTGAAAAGAAGATCCTGCTCCGATGACGCCACTATCCCAGCTATCGGGTCCGGAGGTAGCATCGGATGTAGTGGAGTGAGGGACGGCGCCAGTCCAGATAAAGTTGACATTATCATTGACACTAACACTGATGCTGGCCGGAGCGAACTGGAAGTCCTGCACTTCTACGGTATGTGTGATAGGATTACCAGTGCTGAGGTTGAGGTTGGTGAGTGCGCATTGGACGGAGCAATCCGGAGTAGTGACAGACAAAGAAGTATTACATGCAGACTGATCGACATCCTGGACATCGATATTATGACTTTGGCCATCGCCAGTGATATTAATGGAGACGGTAGTAGTACCTGTTCCGCTGTAGGGGTAAGGACTTCCTGGTGTGATGGTACCATCGATCAAGACGTTGAATCCGCCGGCCCCACCGCCGGTATCAGAGACCTCGAGGTCGTAAGAAACATTGTTTCCATTACAACCACCATTTTGAGTAGCAGAGGCAGAGAGCTGACAAGTAGGTGCATTGCAATTTGGAGTGGCAATATTGCCGGAGATGGTGCAAGCAGGATCATCGAAGTCTCTGAGCTCGATGGAGTGGCTTTGTCCATCACCCGGGACATCAACGGAGACGGTATTGGCCCCGGATGGGTCATAGGAGTATGGACTGCCAGGCGTGACGGTACCATCGACAAGTACATTGAAACCATTAAAGCTTCCACCGACCTCATTAAAGGATACGGCGACGGCGACATTTCCGTTGTTGCAAGTTGCATTGGCGGTAATAGAGCCTGCCATACCGACGCCACCGGGTCCACCATGAGGAGTACAGTAGTAAGGATGAACCCCGACGGAATTGATGGTGACTTGAAAAGAAGATCCTGCTCCGATGACGCCGCTATCCCAGCTATCGGGTCCGGAGGTAGCATCGGATGTAGTGGAGTGAGGGACGGCGCCAGTCCAGATAAAGTTGACATTATCATTGACACTGATACTGATATTGGCTGGAGCGAACTGGAAGTCCTGTACCTCCACCGTATGTGTGATGGGATTGCCTGTGCTGAGGTTGAGGTTGGTGAGTGCGCATTGGACGGAGCAGTTGGTAGTGGTAATATTTGTAGAACCAGAGCAAGTAGTTGTAATTACATCTTCAGCGAGGATGGTATGACTTTGTCCATCTCCAGCAACGTTGACATTTATTACGGTACTACCTCCGCCATAAGGGAATGGACTACCGCTAACCAAATTGCCGTCTATAAATAAATTGAACCCGGCGGTTCCACCATTTACAGAAGTAACTGTTATATCTACAGGAACCTGATTGCTTGCATCACAAGGACCAACCTCTGTAGCACTCAGAGAAATGCTACAATTAGGAGCTGCTCCACAGTTAGGTGCATTGAAAACTGTGGAAATCGAGCAACTTGGGGTGTTGACATCTTCGATAGTGATTGTGTGTGCCATTCCATCTCCTGCAATAGTAGTAGTTACGCTATTTTGTCCGGTGCCCTGATAAGGATAGGGGCTACCTGGATCTACAACGCCATCAATGATCAGATTAAATCCAGCTGGATTTGCGACAGTTGTATTAAAGGTGACGTTGATAGTGAAATTATTTCCGGCCGGGCAATTGGCAATGATGGTGCCTGACATGCCTGCACCTCCTGGACCTCCGTGAGGGATGCAATAATAAGGGTGTGTGCCAGGGTTGTTGATCGTTACCGAATAGGTTGCTCCAGCCCCCAGCTCTCCACTATTCCAACTATCTGGGCCACTGGTTGCATCGGAGGTAGAAGTGTGCCCGCCGTCAATCCATTGAAACTCTACAATATCAGCAGCATTGAGCGTAGTAGAGGAGGGAGAAAAAAAGTTGTCTCGTACTTCCACAATATGTGTAACCGATCCAACATATTGAGTAGAAATGCCACTGAGAAAGCAACCTGAAGTGCAATCGGTAGTGGTGAATGAAAAAGAAGCAGCACATGTACCTACTCGAGTAGATTGAGCATCAATAGTATGAGTAAGGCCGTCTCCAGGTACAGATAAAGTGAGTATGACCGGGTTGACGTCATCAATATCAAAGGGGCTACCAGGAATTGGCGTTCCGTCGAGAAGGACGTTGATTTCGCGCGCAGCATCATAAGGGTCTGTTATTGTGACATCTACTTGAACATTATTGTTGGCGTTACAGGATGTACCGACTGTAGCAGAAATGACAAGCTCACAAATCTCTACTTCATAACAAATAGAATTGGAACAACCATTACCTGTTGTGATAGTAAGACATACATTGTAGTCTTCTGCTGATGTATAAGTATGTATTGGATTTTGTACTGAGGAAGTATTGCCGTCATCAAAATCCCAAAACCAGGAAATGATAGGACTCCCGTCATTAGAAACGGATTGATCGGTAAACGTCACAGTCAGATCCATTGGGTCAAAAGTAAAGTCAGCAGTACAATTTTGAGAAAGGCTTAGGGTCAGAAGTGAGAAATAAAAAGCAAATGAACAGTAAAACTTCATCATTATTTGGGCATTTTGCTGTGTGCAAATTATTTGGTTTCAATTATGAAAGTGAAAGTATATTAATAAGTGTTATCTATTAATTTTTAATAGCTGAATGGGGAAAAAAAGGGATTGAACTGGAATTAGGCAGGGCTATTCGATGAAGTAGGTGGAAGTAGGTGGAACAGGGATGCTATCAACTCCCGGCTAACCATTTTTTGAAATGGGGAGACCGTTCTGTACTTACTATAGTCTCCAATTCACAAGATGGCGACAGTATTACCTTTACCCTCGACTTTGAGTAGGTGTATAATTCATCAATGGCATCGATGTTGATGATAAATTGCCGGTTGATGCGGAAAAACTGTTGGGGGTTGAGAATTTGCTCCAGCTTTTCCAGGCTGTGGTCGAGCGGATAACGCTTACCGGTATTGGTTATGAGAAAGGTGATTTTGTCCTCGGTATAAAAATAGGCGATGTCTTTAATTTCGACCAACTTGATATGCTGCCCGAGGCGTATTAAAAAACGCTTATTGAGGTTGTTGAGCTCATTTGCAGAAGGGAAGCTTTGCACGAACTTTTGGATATCGAACAAGCGGGATAGGTCGGTGTTTTTAAACTTGTTGATGGCATTGGCTAATTCGTTTTTCTTGATGGGCTTAAGCAGATAGTCAACAGCATTTACTTTGAATGCGTTGATAGCATATTCATCAAAAGCTGTAGTGAAAATGACTGGCTTTTTGAGATCAATATGCTCGAATATTTCAAAACTTGAGCCGTCAGCCAGATGGATATCCATAAGCAAAAGATCGTAATCTTCATGTTTACTTAGCCATTCGATGCTGGTCTCAATACTGTCGAGTCGTTGAACAATTTTTACAGAAGGATCAATTTCCTGAATCAGTTTGGCAAGCCTTCTTGCAGCAGCAGCTTCATCTTCTATAATAACAATGTGGATATTCATGGTTTTTTGATAATGGGGATTGATACTTTAAATCGAGTAGCAGATTGATCGATTCTTACCTTTTTGTCGCTGAGCAAATCATAACGATTGATAATACTTTGGAGCCCAAATCCGGTGGATCGTTGTGGTGTAACTCCGATCTTCTTTTGCAAATTGTTGGCGATACTGATGTAGTTGTCATTTTCACTTGAGATGGTAATATGCAGTGGTTTGGAGCTCGATATAGTATTGTGCTTTACTGCATTTTCGATCAGCATCTGCAATGTCAGAGGTGCTACATAAGCTTGTGTACCATTGGTGCGAATATCGAGTTTGAGGTTATTGCCAAAGCGTTTTTTTAGTAAAAAACTGTAGTTTTCAACCAGCTCTATTTCTTCCTTCAGTGTAATGAGGTCTTTTTCCCGATACTGCAATATGCTCCGGTAAAAGTCGGCAAGTTGTTCAACATATTGAACCGCTAGTTTGGGGTTTTCATCAATAATAGTTATCAATGTGTTGAAGTTATTGAATAAAAAGTGGGGATTGATCTGGCTCTTCAACGCCTCAAACTGTGACTGAATCATTTCCTTTTTCAAGTTGGCCGACTTTTGCAACTGCTCATCTCGATACCGCATCATCCACCATATAACCAAACCCAGAATAATGACGGATAACACAACGAACCACCAGCGCTGCCAGATGGGGGAAGTAATGGTAAACGCATAATATTCAATAGGTTCTGAATGTATAAATTGTTCATTTTCAGTTGATTGTATCATAAATCGATAGGCTCCTGGCGGCAAGTTGGAATAAGAAGCTTGCCGGTCTTTAGAGCGTTTCCAATCAAGATCATAACCATCAAGCTTGTAACGATACAATACTGTAGCCGGATCAGTGTACCATAACCCGATATATTCAAATGAGAGATGATTTTGGTTGTGGCGGAAATAATTGTCATCATTCGGATTTACAGGATCAAGAAAAACCGCCACATTTTTGATAAGTGTACGGGGGTGGATGCTCAAAGGCTCATCGAGTACCGTATATTTGATAATTCGCTTTTGGTCGCCCAGCCAAATGTGCCCGTGTTGATCTTTGCAAGTGACATTAAGGTTTGGGGAAAGCTCTTTTAATCCCACTTCATCATCATAATAGATTAAATGGCGGCTTTCGGGATTCAGCAAATCGATCCCCCCCTGATGGAGGATGAGAATATCGCCCTTCGCATTGGTGGCCAGGCTGGCTATTTCCAAGTCGCGAATGCCGTCAGGTAAAGACAAATGACTGAATTGGCCATCAAAGTACTCAAAGATCCCCTGTCGCGCCGTACTGAACCAGATGTGCCCATTGTGGTCTTCTGTGATAGAATATACAACTTTTAGTGGCTGACCCTGAGCTTGCTGGAAATTCGCAAAACCATTTTGATCGAGTACAGTGATTCCTTTTCCGTCAGTAGCAAACCAGATTCTATCTTTACTGTCGATATATATGTTATAAATAAAATTAGCTCCCAGCCCGTTCTCTTCTAAATAATTGCGGTGATTAAGTAGCGTACTCTGAAGAAACTGCTCAGAAGTAGTTATTCTTGTTACCCCTCCGAGGGTAGCCAGCCAAATGGATTCTTTACGCCCCTTGATCGAGAGCACACTATTGTTGTTTAATCCGTGTTGTTCGGAAATATGCCGGCTTTTTTTGGTAAATGGATCGAATACAAATACGCCTTGTCCAAAAGTACCTACCCAAATATGATGATATATGTCTTCATACAAACTAATGATATTCAATGGTTTAGAGTTGGATAGCACAACTCTTTGAGGAGGGCTACTACTTTGAGGGTTATAAATGTATAAGCCATTTTGGCTGCCAATCCATACGTTGTTCTGATGGTCGCTGAGGATAGCCTGAATGGATTCGATTTCGAATTCCATAAATTCAAATTGTCGGTTGGCTGAGCATATTTGTGAATGGTTGCTCAATATCCAGATATTACCTTCAATATCTTTATGGAGGTCATAAATTTTTGCATTGTGCAATGTGCTTTTGCCTTGCATGTTCGACAAGATGCCTTCCTGGAGGTTATATCTGAATACACCATTTCCATTGGTGCCAATCCACAGCTCGATTTTGTCGAACAGCTCTAAATGATTGATTTCGCCATGTGTCCAGTTTTGTAGAGGAAACTCAAATTGCTTTGATGATAGGTCGTAGTAGCAAACTCCTTGGTCATAGGTGCCAATCCACATATTGCCCTCCTTATCGCGCAAAATGGTTTTGACAATTTCATCTGGTAAGCCTTCAGCTTTGGTAATATTTTCAACCTGCTTTTTTTGCCCTGAAAAGCTACATATACTAATGCCATTGTCTGTGGCTACCCAAATGCGGTTTTTGGTATCGGAGGTGATGTGGTATATCTCATTAGTCAAAAGACCATCATCTGTGTTGATATTATACATCCGATTTTGAGTATAACAATAAAGGCCTTCTCCGTAGGTGGCAATCCAAAATGTGCCTTCGGAGCTGAAATGCATACCCGTAATAGCTGATTTCGGCAAACCTTCTTCAGGCTGCCAGAGGATGAGAGAGTCGGTACCGTCTTTAAAGTAAATATTTCCGTTTTGGCACCCGACCCAAAGTTTGCTATCAGGCCCTTGTACAACAGAGCGTACTGCCAAAGCAACCGAGTCTTGTCTAGAGTCAATCAGCTGAAATCGAATACCATCATAGCTGAACAAGCCTTCATTGGTGCCAAACCAAAGCATCGAGTTTCGATCCTCAAATACGATGTTCAATGTGGCGTCTGAGTATATTTCGGGAAGCGTGTAGTTTTTAAAAAATGGAGTCTGGGCCAAGAGCTGAACAACTATGGCAGATAGTAAGAGCAGGTGTAAAGTAACAAAGTACTTCATATATATTATGCTCCGATTGCTTCGTCCGCACACATGACCAATTTAAACAAGCATTTACAGATTTTGCTTTTTCAAAATTGCGTTGATCTGGACATATATCAATTCGGATATTTTCTGATGTACTATTTTGGGTATGCGAATATCATGCTCCTCCAGTAATATGCTGAAGAAAGATTGAATGCTGACCTGTTCGTTCTGAATTTTGAGCTTACTTTTGATAATTCGTTCCTGCTTTATACCATGAATTTCGAGTATCCCTTTGGCACGAATATCATAGGTCCCTTCTTTTGTGAAGTCGATATGCTCAATGATTTTCCCTTTAAAAATGGCATTTGGGTAAGTATGGCTTTCTAGATAATTTTCATTGAAGTGTACTTGCTGCAGGCGACTATTGAATCCTTCAAAAGAATTGATGCTCAACCTGAATGCAAAGCTGCGTTTTTGAGGGTCAATTACCCCCCGGAGCTGTTTGGAGTTGGCTTCTATGAGTTCAAGCGGCGCATCCGAACGAAAAAACACATGCCCGTCTTCACATAAAAAGAGCTGCTGCTGAGCTATCAAACAGTCTATACCCGTACTCAGGAGTAAGCAAAATAGCAAAATTTTCATGTCAGCTATTATATTGATTAAGCAATTTACCAATCAGTTGTTGCAAAGGTGACAATAATGCTGCTGAATAGGGAAATTTTGTCTTTAGATAGGCAAAAATAGGAGCCAGGCTTGATTTTCAACGATCAGAAAACTTGCTTACCGGTGCCTGCGGCGCTTATTGTTTTTGTAATCCATAAAAATAAACTCTCCCAGCCCCTGCAAACTACTATAAAATGCCTTGCCGTTGTTGGCTTTGGTAAATTGGTCAACAAAACGAACCAGATAGGGGTCGCGGGCGATCATGAAGGTGGTAATCGGGATATCGAGCTTGCGGCAGCGAGTGGCGAGATTAAGCGTCCGGCCGATAATTTTGCGGTCGAGGCCAAAGCTGTTTTTATAATACTTTTTGCCTTTTTTTATACAGGTTGGCTTGCCGTCGGTGATCATAAAAATTTGTTTGTTGGGATTTCGCCGACGGCGCAGCAGATCCATTGCCAGCTCGAGTCCGGCTACCGTATTAGTGTGGTAGGGGCCAACCTGGAGATAGGGTAAATCGCTGATTTTAATTTGCCAGGCATCATTGCCAAACACGATGATGTCGAGGGTGTCTTTAGGGTAGCGCGTGATGATGAGCTCTGATAGTGCCATAGCTACCTTTTTGGCCGGCGTGATACGATCTTCTCCATACAGAATCATCGAGTGGCTAATATCAATCATCAGCACCGTACTCATCTGGCTTTGGTAATAAGTTTCGTGTACTTCCAGGTCATTTTGGGTAAGCTGGAAATCCTCGATACCGTGGTTGATTTGGGCATTGCGCAGCGATTCGGAAATGGCCAGATTTTCGAGGCTGTCACCAAATTCATAGGGCTTCCGATCAGCAGTAAACTCATCACCCTTGCCTTCATAGCGTGTATTGTGTTTGCCACTTTGTGCTTTTTTGATTTGCCCAAAAATATCCTCAAGGGCTTTCTGGCGCATTTCCATTTCCATCTTGGCGGAAGGCACAAAATTGGGGTTGCGGGCGTCTTGCTGCTGGATATACCCTTTGTCGATAAGATCCTGGATGAAATCGGCAATTCCGTATTGCTCATCGGTGAGCTGATATTCCTTGTCCAGCTCAGTGAGCCAACTCAGAGCTTCGCTTACATCGCCGGAGGTATAAAGCAACAACTGCCGGAATATGTTGAGTAGCCGCTCGAAGGGGGAGCCGCCTTTTTGTCCGGGAATGAATTGAGAAAATTTCCAGCCCTTCATTTTTTTATTTTTTTCGGTTGTCCGGTGCCAGGTATCTGTGTTAGCAGGCTACCGGACAACCGAATAACGCTTACACAATCTTCATCTTTTCAAACACCCGCATTACTTTCCTGACGTGGTTGGCAGAGTTTTTCAATAGCTTCATTTCCGTTTTGTTGAGCTTGAGTTCGATGATCTCGCCGATGCCTTTGCTGTTTAACTTAACAGGCACACCGAGGAATATGTTCTTCAGGCCGTATTCGCCATTGAGCCATGTACAAACGGGAAATATTCGATTTTCATCGCGTAAGATGGCTTCTACCATTTGTGCAGCAGCGGCGCCGGGGGCATACCAGGCTGAGGTGCCCATCAATTTGACCAGCTCACCGCCGCCCATTTTGGTGCGCTCGACGATTGCCTTGAGTTTGTCTTTTTCGATCATTTCAGTGACGGGGATACCTCCTACAGTGGTATAGCGGGGTAGGGGGACCATCGTATCGCCGTGGCCACCCATTAGTACGGCCTGTATGTCTTTCGGAGATACATTGAGCTCGGTGGATAGGAAAGCGCGATAGCGGGCCGTATCGAGGATGCCAGCCATGCCGAATACGCGGCCTGGTCGTAGTTTAGCTACTTTGTAGGCTGCGTAGCTCATCACATCCAGCGGATTGGAAACGACGATGATGATCGGATTTTTTGAATATTTTTTGATCGATTGGGTCACAGAGGTGACGATTTTGGCATTAGTAGAGATAAGATCGTCGCGGCTCATACCAGGGCGACGCGGGATACCGGCAGTAATGACTACTACATCCGAATTGCGCGTTTTGCGGTAGTCTTTGGTGCCAATAAGGCGGGTACTATAATAGTCGATAGGTGCTTGCTGCCAGGAGTCCAGGGCTTTGCCCATAGCCATTTTGTCTTTAATGTCGAGCAAGACAATTTCATTGACGATGTCTTTGTGGGCCAGTACATTGGCAACAGTAGCACCAACATTTCCGGCTCCTACAACGGTTACTTTACTCATTGATGAATGGATTATTTAGTTAATGGATTAACCACAAATGTAGCAATTTTTACTGTTTCATATAAGTAGAATTAATAAGGGCGTAGCGTTGATTTGACGCCAGTCAGACTTCTGGCTCGCTGAATTTTTCTTAACTTTGTACATCCTTCTTTAGTAATTCAAAAAAATTAGTGCTCGATGAAAAAAATATTATTATTCTCTGTTACAACCTTTGTAGCATTGCTGTTGTTTCATCCCCTGTTAGCCCAGCAATTGGGTATCTGCGGTACTTCCAACCAAGCCTCTATCGTAGAGCGATTAACCCAAAATAGAGTCATCATGCAGGATTTTGTCCGGCCACGCGGAGCAGTTACCTATGTTCCACTCAAGCTACATTTGCTGGCAAGAGCAGATGGCACAGGCAGAGTTAATGAAATAGAAGCCCTTGAGATGCTCTGTTTGCTGAATGCCGAATATGCCGACCAGGATATTCAGTTTTACTTTTCCAACGGATTTTGGTACTTGAACAATGATGCCATTTATTCAAATCCATCCAGCTCGGCCGGCCATTTTCAAATTACCTTAAACAAAGTAAGCAATGCCATTAATATATTTGTAGCAGGTGCCGGAGGGAGCAGCGGCTCATTGGCGTACTACCAACCGCCTGCCAATTCCAGCGCCGATTACATTGTGGCCAACAAGGCATACCTGCGGGGGGAGTCGGTCATTCCGCATGAGATAGGTCATTTTTTCAGCCTCGCCCATCCCTTTTATGGTTGGGAGGGGCATCCCTATGATCCTTCAGAGCATGGCAACCCGGTAGGGCCTAATGCACCTAGCGATCCGACGGAGATCGGTAATGTAGGCATTATTAAAAACGAATTTCAGAACGGTGCCAATTGTATGACAGCAGCTGATCGCGTTTGCGATACCAAGCCTGATTACCTCTTTGCCTTTTCGGCTTCTCAAAATGCTACCTGCAACAATTACAGCGGTAATACCATGGATCCCAACGGTGATGTGGTTGATCCAATAGAAGCGAATATCATGAGCTATTTTAACGACTGCGACAATTACACTTTCACAGCTGATCAAAAGACAGCCATCGAAATGGATCTTTTTGCTTCACATCGCAGCTATATTCGGCCCAATTACACACCCAATTTAACTCAGATCATAGAAGATGCTGCCTTGACGTCTCCAATCAATGGAGAAATGACCGCCGGCTACAATATTGTAGAGCTGAAGTGGGATGCTCCTACAGGTGCTGAGTCATACATTGTTCAACTCGATGAGCTGCCTACGTTCAACTTCAATATGCAACAATTTATCGTTCATGATCAAACCTCTCTGGTGGTGAATGACCTCAAGCCGGGTCGGGCCTATCACTGGCGGGTACGGCCCTACAATGAGTATCGGACATGCCGGGGCTTTGGTGCTGCCACCTCTTTTGTAAGTGGTACTGAGCTGGTGAGTGTTCCTACCATTGGGCAGATCGAGGGCTGGGCAGTGATGCCCAATCCGCTGCGCAGTGGAGAGCAATTACATGTACAAATGCAGGTTGGTGAAAGCTTCGAAGCTGAGCTGAAGATGTACAATCTGGCAGGTCAGTTGGTGAAGCATTTTGGACGCAGGGCCTTTTCTGCCGGAGCCAATACAGCCGAACTGAATGTAAATGATTTGACAGCCGGAATGTATTTTTTGGTGGTCGAAACAGCAAGCGGTTTGCTCACTGAAAAGGTGGTTTTGGCCCGCTAGAACATCTGTTTACGAATTGCTAAAAAACATCCGGGTGAATGCTTGACATCCGGATGTTTTTTTCGTATGTTTATAACAATTATTTGACGAATTCTCAGTATTATGTCCAGAACTTTCCTCCTACTTTTCCTTAATCTACTATTGGGGTTTCAGCTTTTAGGTCAACAATTTCATTGCACATTTGACAGCTTTGGAGATGCTTCCGAGCGCTTGTTGCGAAATCGAACGAGCGGCACCGAGTTGGGTGATATTTCTGGTACGAGAATATTTATTCCAGTACAAGTTCATATGGTTAATCCCGAAGATACTGCTGACAGAGTTGATGAAAATGAAATTTTGGACATGATGTGCATGTTGAATAGTTTGACAAATGAAGCGAATATTTTCTTTTATTTGTCTGGCAAATTCAATTACATTTTTGACGATGTCATACATGACGATCACACTTCAACGGAAGCTAATAGTAGGCTCAAAAGCCACAAGTATCCAAATGCACTCAACATTTTTATCGTCCACAGTATTGTGGGAAATGCTTTGGCTTTATATAACGGGCCAGCTGACTCAGATGAAGACTTTTTACTGGCGGTAGCCAATTGGCTTAGCAATCCCGGAGTAGTGCCACATGCTTTTGGGCATTTTTGCAGTCTGCTACATACCCATCAAGGCTGGGAGGAGGAACCTTATCTTCCTTCTTTGCATGGCAATCCGGTTCAGCCAACTGCTCCTTCCGGATTTACAGAAACAGAGCTAATGGATGGCAGCAATTGTTTAGAGGCTGCAGATAAAATTTGTGATACCCCACCAGATTATAATTTTCTTTATCTGCTTCTTCCTCCAGTTCCCTGCCAATTGAACCAACAAGTGCTTGATCCGGCTGGAGTACCAGTAGTGCCAATGTTCAATAATATTATGGGGCCGGGCTATAATAATATTTGTAACCCATTGGAATACAGCAACCAGCAGCTAGAGCTGATAAAGCTTGATCTACTTTCACCTGAAAGAACCTTTTTACAAGTACCCTACATGCCAGATACTACTGGGATGACTGGTGAACTGGAAGTAGTGTCGCCATTAAACGATTCTGTAAGTCAATTTTATAATTACGTTCGTCTGGAATGGTCAGGACCGTCAGGAGCTGAGGCATATATTGTTCAAATCGATGAATCTTTTACATTCAACTTCAACCCACAGCAGTATGTGGTGTACGACCAAACATTTTTGATTCTTACAGATTTGAAACCTGACAAACGGTATTATTGGCGAGTTCGGCCCTTTAAAGAACTGCATAGTTGCCGGACTTACTCACCTCGCTTCGCATTTGGCACTGGCGCCGGCTTGGTGAGCGTACCCACCGTCGAGCAGATTAGCGGCTGGGCGGTGATGCCCAATCCGCTGCGCAGTGGAGAGCAATTACATGTACAAATGCAGGTTGGTGAAAGCTTCGAAGCTGAGCTGAAGATGTACAATCTGGCAGGTCAGTTGGTGAAGCATTTTGGACGCAGGGCCTTTTCTGCCGGAGCCAATACAGCCGAACTGAATGTAAATGATTTGACAGCCGGAATGTATTTTTTGGTGGTCGAAACAGCAAGCGGTTTGCTGACTGAAAAGGTGGTTTTGGCCAGATAAGGGAGTTGGCAATTAATAAAGTACGCAAAATGATGAGGTTATTTTTTCTTTAGGCAAGGCGAAAAACATGACCGACCGCAGGTGAGGGAACCGCAAAGCGGATGGGATGGCACCAGGGAGTTATGGCTTTTCAACGAAGCATGGGGACTATTCTCGACTTAAAAGACGACCTCCGAATAAACTCTAATAATCATCCGAACCGATGGCTGAGATATTTATTAGTTATTCCAGAAAAGACAAAAAGATAGCGGGGAAACTTGCCAAAGAGCTGCACGATGAAGGGTGGAAGGTATTTTGGGATCGTAATATTGAGCCGGGTTCTGAGTGGAATGAAGATATTCAACGAGCATTAAGTACAGCTCGTTGCGTAATTGTATTATGGTCCTCGAAATCAAATTCGTCCTTTTGGGTACAAGGCGAAGCAGCCAATGCTTTTTGTAGAGATATTTATCTTCCTGTTACGATTGAAGATATAAAGCCTCCAAAGCTATTTGGTCATGTTCAAACTCTATCGCTTGTTGACTGGGTAAATTCCAACAACGAGAACGAGTTGAAGCGTTTGATAACTACAATTCATTCAAGAATAGGTGCGCTTCCGATGCATGGCAATCTGGATGCTGTTGCGGCTGATATGCCTGTAACGGCGGCACACCTCCATCTTGTACATAGTTGTTGGCGTGTTGACAAACAGACACCTTTGGGGCTGATGCCTTACCGGATTCATATAATTTTGTATGGTCATATATCAGCCCTTAAGCGCGTCGAGTCCGTCCAATACCAGCTTCCTGGTTACCCTGCCGGCTATGATCGTCAGGCGGGAGGCCCCCCGGAGAAGCTATTTGAACTGAAGGAATTAGCCAATGGATTTTCAATTGTACAAGCTCATGTAAAACTAAAATCTCAACCAGCAGGGCATCCAAAAATAATTCGCCTTTCCCGATTCATTAATATGAGTGAAAGTGGCCCGAGGCTCCTTAATGATTTCATCCGCCGCAATCCAATGTATAGAGAAGCTTGACTGGATGTAAACTTCAAGTCGTCAAGCTTTGTGTGTATGCACAATACTTGGAAAAGCGCAGTTTTGATAGAGTCCAACTTTTACATCCAGCAACTATTTTCATTACTACTCTGTAGTTAGCTATCCGGCCTTAGATTCCAGCATTGGGGTAGATTAGTGGTAACTTTTGTTACCTGGCAGCGTTGCATTTTGTACTATCTTTGCTTACAGAAAGAAGATGTTCAATATGTTTAGAAAGGGATCCAAAGCTTACAGTGTTTTTAATTTGAAATGCCCGAAATGTCACGAAGGGAGCATGTTCGAGACGAGTACCTGGAGCTTTCAAAAGCCTTTTGAAATGTTCCTGCGTTGCCCACAATGTGATCTCAATTACATGCCCGAGCCAGGCTTCTACTGGGGAGCCATGTTTGTCAGCTATATTATCTGGGGATTTTTGTCGGTAGGGCTGGCAGGAGGACTGATATGGGGGATGGGGCTAAGTGTAAACAGCGCCTTTGCGATTTTACTTTTGGTATCCGCACTGTTTTTTGTAGCCTTGTTTCGAATATCCCGTGCGATATGGATTAATATCAATGTGAAATATGATGCAGCAAAGTCAAAAGCTGTGAGCAAGTAAAAGCTAACTGATTGGAAAGGCAGGAATAGATCCACATCGGGAAGGGCAAGCTTGCAAAAGCAGCCCGGCCGGCCCAAAATTAGTTACCCAGATAATATTGGGTGGGAATTAATTTATTATATAAATACGGCCCGCCCACCTTGACCGACTGGCTTTTGGCCAATCAATCATCCAGCACACCAAATGATCTGCATTTAATTTTGCGCAAAATAGGACAACAGTGCAAATATACTTTTTTTTTATAAATTTACAAAAAAATACAAAAAATGTATAAAACATGAAGCTGAGGATTTTAGATGATAGCATCCGATTGCGTCTCACTCAAGCGGAAGTCCAACAAATTGAGCAAGGGGAGGGGGTATCGGCCCGTCTGCGCTTTAGCAGTTTCAAAAGCCTGACGTACGAATTGCGGCCCACCTCCTCCGATAGCTGCTCTGCCGGCTTTGATGGGAGTACATTGTCAGTGCTTATCCCTTCCAGCCAGCTGGCTCAATGGTCGGGTACTGATCAAATCAGCATTAAAGCAGAGCAAAAGATCAATGATACGGATACAGTCCGAATTTTAATAGAAAAAGATTTTCGCTGTATGCACCCAAGAGAGGGGGAAGAGGAGAGTGATAGGTTTACGCATCCGGATCATGCAAATTGCTAGTTTAATAGCATCCTGCGTATTTCCAATACCAAAAAGTTGCAGCCTTCAAGGCTGAGTAAAACTGAAGTTGTATGAAATTGAGCCGATTGATACCGGCCTTCGAATGGCTTTCTTCTTACCGCACTACGGATTTTCGGTATGATTTATTAGCCAGTCTTACCGTTACCATTGTGTTGGTACCTCAGGCAATGGCCTATGCGCTGCTGGCAGGCTTGCCGCCGATTTATGGCCTGTACGCCAGCATCGTGCCCTTAGTATTGTATGCGCTATTTGGCAGCTCTCGCCAACTGTCCGTTGGGCCGGTAGCATTGGTGTCGTTGCTCGTGCTGGCTGGCCTGAGTGAAATGGCCGAGCCGGGCACTGAGCGCTATATCGGCCTGGCCATTTCGGTAGCTTTGCTCACAGGGGCTATACAAATAGTGCTGGGGCTACTCAAGTTAGGCTTTTTAAACCGCTTCCTGTCACATCCCGTAATAGCTGGGTTTACCTCCGCTGCAGCCTTCATCATTTGCTTTAGCCAACTTAAGCATATCCTGGGCATAGAAATAGCCCGGAGCAGCCAAATACAGCAAATTGTAACTTCTCTTGTTCAAAATGTGGATCAAAGTCATGGGCTGAGTATGATGCTGGGTATTGGAACGATTGTGTTTATGTTGATTATGAAAAAGGTCAAAAAGTCGTTTCCATCAGCTTTGGTGGTGGTGGTAGCCGGTACATTGCTGGTTTGGGGCTTTCAGTGGCATGAGCAGGGCGTGGCGATCGTGGGGAAAGTGCCAAAAGGCTTGCCTGCTTTTATTATCCCCAACATCAATATGCAGGACATGGGAATGCTGCTGCCCCTTGCTTTGACCATCTGCCTGATCAGTTTCATTGAATCGCTGGCCATTGCCAAAACCCTGGAAGGCCGTCACAATACCTATCAGGTAAGCGCCAACCAGGAGCTCATTGCGCTGGGCATCACGAAAGTAGCAGGTTCTTTTTTTCAATCCTATCCTACCACAGGCAGCTTCACCCGTTCGGCCATCAATGATGAGGCTGGCGCACGCAGCGGTATGTCATCGATATTATCCGCACTTCTGGTCGCTTTAGTGCTGCTATTTTTGACTCCCCTGTTTGAATTTTTGCCTCAGGCTGTTTTAGGCGGAATCATCATTTCGGCAGTGATCGGGCTGATCGACTGGAATAAAGCTGCTAAGCTTTGGAACCTCGACCGGCGCGATTTTATCTCCATGATAGTCACCTTTATCATTACCCTGATGGTAGGAGTACAGGAAGGTGTGCTTACCGGAATTATTTTATCCCTGTCGTTGATCCTGTATCGAAATTCAAAACCACATATTGCTATTTTGGGCCAATTGCCCGGCTCCACCTATTATCGCAATGTAGAACGTTTTCCGGATGCTGTACAAAATAGCGAAGTGCTAATCATGCGTTTCGACGCCCAGCTGTATTTTGGCAATTCTGACTACTTTAAACAGAGGATTCAGCAACTAGTCCAACAAAAAGGCAATGCGCTTAAATTGCTGGTACTCGATGCAGCGAGCATCCACGACATTGACTCCAGCGGTATCTCCACCCTCAAAGAGGTTGTTAAATATGTGGATTCTAAAGGAATAGACTTTTACATCTCAGGAGCTATCGGCCCGGTAAGAGATTTGCTTTTCAAATCGGGAATCATGGATATGATGGGTAGCAAAACGCAATTTATGTACGTCCACAACGCCTTGCAGTATTATCACCAAAGCATCGAACAAAATAATAAGGGTTGGACTCCGGATGCACTCCAAACCAATGTACCGGATGAAGAAAAATTGTAGGCAAGGGCAGAAGCCTAAAGTCCTATCGCTTCTTTTTAAACGACCAGCTCACCCGCACCCTGGCCACTTCGGTGCCATCAGGCAGGCGACCAACCGACCTCACCACAGCTGTTTGCCCTTCCCCGCTTTCGATAGCTCGCTTCACAATTTCCTGAATAGCAGCTCCTTGATCGCAGCGAAAAGTGACAATATCATCAGCTTTCTTTACAAAATCAGCTTCGATATTGGTCACCAGCATTGAAATAGCTCCCCGCCCGCTAATCGCCAGAAGCGCCATCAAACCTGTTGACAGCTCGGCAGCTCCCAGCAAGGCAGCAAAGTAAATGGAGCGGAAAGGATTTTGCGTACGCCAATTGTAGGGAATACTTACTTCGGTGATTTCAGGTGTGCAACTCTTTATACGAATGCCCCACCACCAAACAGATGGCAGGCGTTTGAAATAAAAATAGCGCATCTTCCATTTTGAGCGGAACATTTGTAGGAGCTGATTGGTTTGTGCATCAGTTCGATCAGGAGTGCTAGTTGTCATAATATCTAGGCATACAGATTAAGAAAAAGCTTTAGTAATGGCCAATCAATAACTTATTAATTGGCCATTACTTATTGCAGGTAGTTATCCAGAAGTTAAAATGGATTTCGCTACTCGTCCTGGTTTGCAATCCGGTTCCAAATATCCAGGTACATGAGCCATTGGCCATCTACTTTTTGCCAAACCACTACATACTTGCCCTTCCAGTCGGAAGTGCTGCCGTCAGCCCGAATGGTAGTGCCTTCGTAATAGCCGTGGTCATGAGCAAATTCACCTAAAACCCTGATCTCCAGGGGTTTAATCTTATGATAGCTAATACGAATCCCTTCCGGTAAAGTCCATCGCTTTTTGATCGCTTCGAAGCCAGTAATGATGTCAGCATTGTTGGGAAATATCTTCCCGTCCAGGGTATAAGTACCAGCTATTCCATCGTAATCACTTTGCATGACGAATTGTGAAAACTGCCGAACTTTGCTAAGGATAGCATCTATCTCAGCCTGCTCGCCATAAAATTGCTGGGCGGGCAGAAGCAATGGAATGCTCAGCAGGCAGGTCCATAACAACTGTTTTTTCATATTTGCGATTGTTTAAGGATTGGAGGATAGCAAACGGCATAAAAATAGAAAATTGCTGCCACATATCAGCTGGGACTTTCGGAGGGCACCACCAGCTGATCTGACATAAAGAAGATGCATCCATTACTCAAAAACGCATTTTGCAGCCAAGTGAGCAGTTTTTGGATGGCTTCATTTAGAGATCGTGCTGGTTGTTTGCAGAGGCTTGCAAAGGCAAAAGAGGGGATTTGGAAGACCCCGATAAAAGCGCCCGCCTAATCAAGAGTCTTCCGGCAGTTTTTCCATAAGGCTTAAACCCAGCCTCACTTAGTATCTCCACTCCACATCATAGAGCCCGGCCCCCTGACCGATTCCGATAATAGCCTGAAAGGTGGCAGCCTGATTCAGTTTGAGATAGTTGATGTATAGAGATTGTTCCGTTGAACTTAGATTAGCGACGTTTTTCCCGGATTTTAACTGAATGTTACCTCCCGAACCTGAAAGGGTGATGGCCTCGTGGGTCCAGCGGGTAACAACCCCCAACTGGGTGTAGTCATCATTCCGGCCGCTGATCTCTTTCATCCAAAGGGTGTTGCCATTGAAGTGCCATTGCATACTATTGGAATGCCCGTTTTTGCGGACGATGAGGTAATCGGGCTGTAGGAAAAGGTAATCCGTTCCACCACTTCGCCATTTGGTATCGGTGAGGTTTTTTGTGTTAGCAACTGCCTGAATGGTATTTTTATCCCTAGAGGTGATCTGGTAGCGGCTAGTCTTACGATAACGGGGCTTGTAATAGCTCCCGTCAAATATTTTGCCATGGTTCATCGTCATATTGGAGCGAGATAAGTTTTCAATGGGATAGGTGTAAGATTCGCCAACTGTCATGGACAGACCTCCACCGGCATGTACATGAACAGTGAGCGTTTGGCCATCAAATTCGTACAAGCCCTCATATCCCCACACTCTGTCATCGCCGTTATAATCACCGTGTTTGAAAAAGCCGTTTTCATCAAAGACAAAGGGAGATCCAATATCGTCCACATCTTCCCAGCAGCCAACGAGGGAAAGGTCTTTGGGAGGTTTGTTGCCAATTTCATTTGCGGAGTGATATTGTTGAGAAGAATCGTGGCTGCCATAGGTACTACCGGGATTTGCAGGTGTCGTTTCAATACCCCCCTCATTGTTTTCTTCGGAAGCGTCAGAATTGTCGACTGAAGTGAGTTTCCTCCATTCGGCCATGATGGGTTCGAGTTGGAGAGCCATATCCGATGGAATTTCGGGAGCTCCCAATCGAGTAAGCGGAATGGCACTTCCGGATTCTACCTCTGTCAGTGTTATATGCCGCCTGTCGGTGCTGGACAACTCATAAAAAAGGGCGTTGTCAGAGTCGTTCATCGGGACAATTACCAGCGTATTATTGTCCATCTGGTATAACCCGTATGCATCGTTGTCAGGTGTTTGATACCGAAAAAGGCCATCAGCCGTGAAGTGAAATTTTTGATCATAACCTTTGGTTTCCCATTTGCCGACGAGAGCTTGGGCCTCAAGCTGTGTAGTGCTTAATACTAGCAGAAAAAAGACGTTTCGGAAAATGGCGGGTGAGAAATACATTGAGTTTTTCATTGTTAACAGAAATTGTGGTGAAATAAACATTACTCTTTGATATGTGAAAGTAGTTTGGATTGCCATTTGCGAGTTTCATCAAAAGCACAACACAAAGGTAGGTGGGGAGCATGGTTGGCGCATTAAACCATGTCGCAAAGGTGTCAAACTATGTTGCATGTTGGCCTAAAGCATTGATAATCAGCTGTTTGTGCTGGGCTTGAAAAAGCAAAAAATAGATTTTTGGTAGAAAAGTCTGGTGTTGTTTTTGAAAAAACTGGTTAAACTTCACTGGGAGAAAGCCCAAACTGTTCCTTAAAACAAGTCGCAAAATAAGTGGTACTGCTGAATCCCACCATAAAGGCCACTTCAGAAGCATTGCCTGCTTTTTGTTCCAGGAGTTGTTTGCCCCTGTCCAGCCGGATTGTTCGAAGGAAAACACTAGGGGACAGCCCCGATAGGGCTTTGATCTTGCGGTGCAGTTGGCTACGGCTCATCGACACACCCTTTGCCAATTGTTCGATACTAAAATCTTCGTCGTCGAGATTGTCTTCGATGGATTTCATCACCTTTTTTAGAAAAACTTCATCAACAGAAGAAACTACCCGCCCTGTGGACTGAAAAGGATGTCCGAGCTTGAATTTTTTTCGCATCTGCTGTTGCCGCTGGATGAGATTGTCGATCCGTACCTTAAGTTCTTCTCCATCAAAGGGTTTGGTAAGATAGTCGTCAGCACCGGAATGGAGGCCTTCCAGCTTGTCGGATTGGTCTGATCGGGCAGTGAGCATGATGATGGGGATGTGGCTGGTTTTATCATTTGATTTCAGTTGACGGCACATTTCCGTTCCATCCATTTCGGGCATCATTACATCAGAGAGAATAAGGTCAGGGATTTGTTCCAGGGCGATATCGAGACCGAGGCGACCATTTTCGGCTTCCATTATTTTGTAGCCACTGCCGATGCGATCGCGGATGTAAGTCCGCACATCGGCATTATCTTCCACAATAAGCAGCAGGGGTAAGTTGCTGACGGAGGCCAGGGTTTCCTGAATTACGGTTGGGGGGGCATTGTTTTTCAGCAAAGGCTGGTTTGCCTTATTCTTTTTGGCAAAGACTGGAGGGGAACTCTGGTACCTATGAGCCGTCTTACTCATATCTTCGGGCATTAAATGGGCGCTGCCCCGGAGGAGCTTTACCGTAAAAGTACTGCCCACTCCTTCTTGGCTGACAACCTCTATAATACCTCCGTGCAATTCGACCAGCTCCTTTGTCAGGGCCAATCCAATGCCGCTGCTGGCCTGCAGATCAGAGGTGTGGGCTGATTGATAGAAGCGTTCAAAAATGTGTTCCAATTGATCGTTTGGCAGCCCAATGCCCGTATCACTTACCTGGATGACAACTTCAGCTTCTTCTACAAGGAGCGTAACAGAAACGCAACCTTCTCCGGAGGTAAATTTAAAAGCATTGGATAACAGATTGGCGAGTATTTTTTCCACTTTGTCTTTGTCGAGCCATAGCCATACAGGGGCATTGGGTACATCAAGCGTGAGGCGAATATCCTTTTTGGCCGCCAGGCTTTCAAAAGACCAGGTGAGGGTGCGGACGAGCTGTACGATGTCTTCCTCTGTAGCCTGCAACTGCATTTTGCCACTTTCAAGTTTGGCTAAATCCAGCAATTGGTTGACGAGAGAAAGCAGCCGGTCAGCGTTGCGGTTCATAATGCGGTAATATTTCTGGACGTGGTCTTTATCTTTATTGTTGCCTTTTATCAGGTCTTGCAAGGGTGTTTTAATCAAAGTTAGTGGCGTGCGGAATTCATGAGAGATGTTGGCGAAGAATGTGGATTTCATCTGGTCGATCTCGCGGAGTTTTTTGGCCTCAGCGTGTTCGAGCTGGAGGGCTAGCTGGGTTTCGCCAGCTTTGATCTTTTGGCGATGGCGGAAGTACTGAAACAGGGCAAAAAGGAGTAGGAATACTAGGATACTTCCGATAAGAATGTTTTTCTGATTGTTGCTCTGCCGTTCGATTATAAGAGCTTGTTCAGCCAATTGGGCTTCTTTTTCACTGGTGTTGAATTTGGTTTCGGCTTCCGCAAGATTTTTACCGTACATATCTTTTTGGAGAGAGTCGCGAAGGGCCGTCGCTCGTTTGAAATAAGCTAATGCCTTTTCATGGTCATTTTTGAGTGCCCAAAATTCCGATATCCCTTCGTAGTAATAAGCCAGGAGGTCTTTTCGCTTCAGTTCTTCAAAACGCTGCTTTGCACGTTCCAGGTAGAGGGCTGCTGTGTCCAGGTGGCCCTCCAGAATGCTGGAACTGGCGACATTAAAATAGCCGGTGGCTTCCATTTCCTTATCTCCTGCTTTGGCGGCATAGCGCGCTACCTCTTTAAAATTTTCTACCGCTTTGGTGTACTCCTTTTTATTTTCGTGGATGATTCCGAGGTTGTTGTAGCAATATCGGATGTATCTGTGTGCTTGAATAGCCTTGGCAATTTCGATTCCCTTGTAGGCGTAGAATGCTGCGGAGTCGTTTTGGGGTATCGCTCCATAAACCAGGGAGAGGTTGGTTGCAGCTTTGGCCAAAAGAAGACTGTCTTCTAGTTGGTACGCAGTACGATAATTTTCTTTTAAAAAACCGAGGGCTTTGTCGTAGTCTTGTTGATCGTAGGATATCAAAAACAACTCATTGAGAACTTCCAGTTTGCAAGTCAGGCAGTTTTCAGCCTTGGCCACGTTGAGAGCTTTGTGCAGCACTTCTGATGCCTTCAGATAGTTTTGATTTTCGGTATAATATGCACCCCAAAGAGTGTAACTAAGCGACCGCTTTTCAGGGAGTTTATCTTCCGCCAATCGAAGGCATTTTTCGGCATAATATTCCGCAGAGTCGGGATGGTTTTGAATGTAATATTCTGTAATATTTTTTAGTACTTCCCAACGGAGGGTATCATCCAGCGGCTGACGAAGCAAAGACTGGAGTGAGTCGATGTGGGAGCTTTGCGCCGAAGCCACCATTGAAATATACAGGCTAAAAAGGATTCCCTGAATTAGGATTTTTGGGAATAATGATTTTCTTTCCATAGTCCGCTTTTGATTGGGATGGATACCCCCGTTGACGAACGATTAGCTCATAAAAGGCAGGTGGTTTAACATGCGATGGGATACAGCAAACAGGTATAGGGGATTTCAGCTTTTTGGCTGAGTGTCGGTGGTGCCAATTGTTGCCTGACCACAGTCAGGTACCGATGTTGAATTTATTAATTTTTTAAAATCATCAATAAATCCACCATTGCGGATACTTTATTCTAAACAAAAGACATCTTAGCAAGTACAATGTTTTTGTGGTGTTTGTCGGGGAAGGAAACCACTGCTTTCACAAGATAAACATTTTCCAAATATTAGCAAAACGCTTTTTGCAGCCAAGTCAACAGTTTCTAAAAACCTTCGTCAAAATAATTCCGCAGCAGGTATCTCCAAATACGGATACACCACCTTCGCCAAATACAAGCCTTGGGGATGAGCCATTTTAAAATGCGGCAAAGGCTCTTGCTGATGCAGGCCAGCCAGGAAACGCTCTGCCGATAACCGCCCCGTTCCCACCTCCAGCAAATTCCCCACCAACAGCCGCACCATCCCCCTCAAAAAGCGGTCGGCGGTGATCTCGAAACAAAAGCGGCGGCCGGAAGGGTGGATATGCCAGCGGCACTGCTGGATTTCGCAAAGCGTGTCGGTATATTGGTCGGGCTGTTTGCAGAAGGCGCGAAAATTGAGGCTGCCAAGCATTTCAGCTACACACTCTTGCACAGAGGCGGAAAGAAAAGGGCGCCTGTCGAAAAAGGTAGAAAATTCTGCCACAAAGGGGTCCACATCCAGGTGGAGGTAATAGCGATAGGTCCGGCTGGTAGCATCAAATTGCGCATGCCGCTGGCCTTGCTGGGGATGGGCTGCCAGTATAGCAATATCTTTTGGCAGCAGCTTATTGATCCAGTTGCGCCATTCGGATGGCAGGGATTCCGGCATATGAGTATGGGCAAAAAACTGGGAGGCATGCACCCCCGCATCGGTGCGCCCACAACCGTGCAAAAGGACCGATTGCCGGAATATCTTCGTCATCGCCTCTTCCAATACCTGCTGGACGCTGAGACCGTTGATCTGGCGCTGCCATCCATGATAGGCCGTGCCTTTATAGGCAACCTGAAGGAAATACAACATGCAGCTAAGGTCGGTGAAATGGAACGGAAAAGTAAAAAAATGCCATCACCAATAAGCTTTATTAGCTGCAACGCTATTTGTAATCCCTTAAAAATACTGTACTTTTGAGGCCGCATTCTGAATTTCCTAAATCCAAATAACACATGAATTTACACGAATATCAAGGCAAAGAGCTGCTCAAAAGCTTTGGTGTAGCCATTCAGGAGGGGCTGGTAGCCAACAACCTGGAAGAAGCACAGGCCGCTTACCAAAAAATCGCCTCGCAAAGCGGCTCGCAAATCGCAGTGGTAAAAGCACAAATACACGCTGGCGGACGTGGTAAAGGAGGAGGAGTAAAGCTGGTGAAAAATGAAGCCGAGCTCAGAGAGCAGGCAGGCAGCATACTCGGTATGATGCTCAAAACGCCCCAGACCCCCGGCGGCCTTAACGGCCCTGGCAAATTGGTGCGCAAAGTGCTCATCGCCGAAGATGCCTATGCTCCCGACTTTGATGCTTGCGAAGAGTTTTACGTATCCATACTGATGGATCGAGAGCGCAAATGCAATGTCATCATTTATTCTACCGAAGGAGGGATGGATATTGAAGAAGTTGCTGCGCATACACCGGACAAGGTGCACAAAGAATATATCGACCCGCAGCTGGGCATGCAGGCTTTTCAGGCGCGCAAAATTGCCTTTAACCTGGGGCTTAGCGGTAAAGTATTCAAAGAAATGACCCGCTTCATCTCCAAGCTTTACCAAGCCTTTGTAAAAAGCGATGCCAGCCTGTTTGAGATCAATCCCTGCCTCAAAACGGCCGATGATCGCATCGTGGCGGTCGATTGCAAAGTCACCCTCGACAACAATGCCCTGTTCCGCCATAAAGATTTGGCAGCATGGCGCGATACCGACGAGGAGGACCCCGTAGAAGTTGAAGCCAAAAGCCACGGCCTCAATTATGTCAATCTCGATGGCAATGTAGGTTGTATGGTCAATGGTGCCGGGCTGGCAATGGCTACGATGGACATTATCAAGCTTTCCGGTGGCGAGCCGGCCAATTTTCTGGATGTCGGCGGTACAGCAGATGCCGAGCGGGTGGAAAAAGCCTTCCGCATTATTCTGCGGGATGAAAGAGTGAAAGCAATTTTGATCAATATTTTTGGCGGTATTGTGCGTTGCGACCGCGTAGCGCAGGGGGTAGTGGATGCCTATCGGAATATGGGCAACATCCATGTGCCGATCATTGTGCGGCTTCAGGGAACCAATGCCGACATCGCCAAAGAGATTATCGACAATTCCGGCCTCGAGGTGCATTCTGCTATCCTGCTCAAAGAGGCGGCCGATAAAGTGAAAGAAGTACTGAATGCCTGAGCCTGAGCTGCGATTGAATCCTTGGGAATTATACCTGGCAGCTTGAAAACATACACCTTATACGAGCTCAACGAATACATCCGAAGAGTATTGGCGCTCAACCTGTCCGATGCCCTGTGGGTAAGCTGTGAGCTGATCCAATTGCAACAATCAAGGGGCCACTATTACCTGGATTTGGTTCAGAAATCGGAAGATGAGCCTTCTGCTGCCCAGATCGTGGCCAGAGCCCAAGCCATCCTCTGGCAGCGCAATCATCAGCGCCTCCGGCGAAAGCTGGGTCGCACTTTCGACCAATTGCTACAGCAAGGGCTACAGTTATTGATCCAGATAAAAGTAAGCTATCACGAGGTGTATGGGCTCCAGTACATCGTCGAAGATATAGATCCGGCCTACACTCTGGGGCAGCTCGAATTGCAGCGGCGGCAAAGTTTGGAGCAATTGGAAAAAGAGGGCTTGCTGGATAAAAACAAATCGCTGACCTTACCGGATGTGCTGCAACGCATCGCCGTATTGAGCTCTTCCAAAGCTGCCGGCCTGCAGGACTTCAAAAGCCAACTTTCCGACAACCCTTTTGGCTATACTTTCCACCTGGAGCTGTTTGCTACCCCTGTGCAGGGCAGCCGGATGGAAGAGCAAATGATGGCTCACATCCATCACATCCGCCAAAATGCTGCGCAGTTCGACTGCCTGGCTGTGATTCGAGGTGGTGGTAGTAGATTCGACCTGGCAGCCTTCGACAGCCTGGCCCTCAATCAGCAACTTGCTCGTTTGCCATTGCCGATATTCACCGGTATTGGCCACGATATCGATTCCACCATCATGGATCGTATCGCCAGCCAAGCCCTTAAAACGCCTACCGCTGTGGCAGATTTTATAGTCCATCACAATATGAATTTCGAGGGCCGACTGCTGCAATCTGTCCAGCAACTGAATTTGGCAGCCAGCCATCACATTCGGCAGGCTGAATTGGAATTGAGTCGGGCCGGGCAAAACCTGCAGTTGGCTTTGCGGCAACAGCTGCGCAAAGAGGAACGCCTGCTGCGGTATGTGGAGCAAGAGTTGCCTGGCTATTTTCAAAGATTGCTAAAAAATAGCCACAATCGCTTGCAACAACTCGAAGAAGTGGCCAATTTGATGAATCCGGAGGCTATTCTGCGTCGTGGCTACACCATCAGTACAGTGGATGGCCAGCCTTTGCAGCAGGCAAAAAAGCTGAAGGAAGGCCAAATTTTAAAAACCCGCTTTCATCAAGGGGAGATAGAAAGTACGATTAAAAAAAGTAAAGATGTGCGCTAAAAAACAAAAGCAGTTTTCTTATGCGAAAGCAATGGATGAGCTTCAGCAGATAGTGGATGCCTTACAGCAGGAGGAGGTTGCCATTGATGAGTTGAGCGAAAAGGCCCGTAGCGCCAGCCAACTGATCCGCCAATGCCGCCAAAAGCTACGCGACACAGAGGCTGAGCTTGACAGTTTGTTGGGAGAAGAGTAGGGCCAGACATGAGAGGGTAAGAGATATGAATGGCTCTACATCTGAATGGCTGCAGGCCTACCTGAAACCAAAGCCATTGGGAAAAATACCACAATTGAACTGATGCAATTCCATCCCTTGCGAATCGAACAGATAAATTTCGCCGGGCGATACCAAATTGGCAGAATTGGCCGCCACCAGATTTCCATTGGCCGGATCGATACCGATGCTGGTGAATGATCGGGCGATATGCGGCACATCGTGGAAGCTGTTCTCGTCCACATCGTGTTTGTAAATCCACTCATTCATGGTAAAATAAAGCACTGCCCGATCTTTATCGATTACCAAATTGCGGGCACCCGTCATCAACTCCAGGGAAAGGGCTGGCGCATCGTTGACTAGTTTGACAAGCCGACCCGGAACATCTTCATCGGGATTGTTGAGGTTGAGAATGCCTTGCGAGAGCACCCACAAAGCTCCATTTTTATCGAGTACGATACTATTCGGCACCACGCCAACATCTATTGTTTTGGCCAGCTGGTCGGTGCCAATGTTGATCTTGCTGACCACTGAATCGGCGAATATGCCACCATCCTGACAGACATATACATGGCTGCCCAGTTTGACCATCTTTACCGGCCCATTGCGGGTACTGATACTTTTGCTGACCGTCATGCTGGCCAAATCAACGACCTCAATGCTGCCGTTTTGCAGATTGGTGCCCCACTGGCTAATGTATAGCTTGGCCGGATTGACCAGCAGCAATTCGCGAGGCTGCTCCAGGCCGCCCAGGCTGTTTATCAGGCTAAAATCGGTGGCATTGGCTACCAGCAGGCGGCCCTCATTGGCAGACAGCATGTAAGCCTTTTCTCCCACGATTTGTATCGACCGTACACCCGCCGGCGGTTCTTCCCCATTAGCTTTTTCAAAAATCCCTCTGACGATCTGATTGGTAGCCCGGTCGATGAAATCTACAGAGGCAGAATTGGCTTGCTGGCTGTCTCCGCCGTTTGTGACGTATATCCCTGATAAGTACTCCTCGATAAGGGGCAGCTCGGGCTCCTCGTCATCGTTGGGTTTTACCTGACAGGCCGTGACCGACAGCAGCAGGGAAAGGCCAAGCAATTTGAGCAATTGATTACACATAGCAATATTTTTACAGTCTCGATTTTTGAGAGGAGGCGGGAGGAGCGGTGCCCTCGGAGATCGTACCGTGTGTGCGGAAGGGCCAGGGGGGCGGCGCACGAAAGTAAGTCAATTTTTAAGAGTTGAGAAAATAATCCCTCCATTTTTTAACCAATTTCTCGTTTTCGTCAGCTAATTGCTCTTAAATTCAAAACTACCCGGGATGATCCCTGCTTCCAATGTGTCAACAACCACGCCAGCAGTAGTCAGCCGGATGATTTCACCGGGCGACTGAAAATCTCCGGCATTAGCCGCATACATTAGATCGGAAGCGGCATCGAGGCCGAGGCCGTAGTAGAAGCCAGAGTGAATGGGTATCAGATTCAAATTGGAAGATTGAATGGGATGAGCCAAAATGCCATCTCTCAAAAGTACAAACAATACATCTCGCATCTGGTTGATAACCAGTCGGTTAGCTCCATTTGGAGCTGTAAATGCCTGAACAATTTCTGTATCCTCAATTTGAATCAGCTGCCCGTTTGTATTATTTGCCGGTTCCATGAAATCGAAAATACCCCGGCAAATCACCCAGATTTGGCCGTTTTTATCTATCTCAAAGCTGGTTGGGTTATCCCCCACACTCAAAGTTGTTTCAACTTCCTCCTTGCTGACATCAATCACCACAACCGTAGAATCATTGCCGAATCCCCCACTATTAGCTACGTACACCTTGCCTGACCGAATCAGCAAATCCTCCGGCCCGCTGCCGCAGGGAATGGTTTTCAGAACAGTAAGATGGTTGAGATCCACAACCGCGATGCTGCCATCGGTACCGGTGAGGCCCCATTGGCTCACAAAGGCGCGATCCGGGCTCACTGCCACCAATTGGCGCGGCATGGATAAGCCCTCTATACTGCCAATGGATTTGAACGTACCGGCATCCACTACCTCGATCCGATTGGCATTATTAACCACCACATAGGCCCGGTCGTTGTGGATGTGCATGGATTGAACAATATTGCCCAGCACCTGCCCATTATTGGCGGCCTGAAAAATGTCTTTGTGAAGGTTGTCCTCTTTAGTATCGTAAAAGAAAACAGTGCCGGTACCCTGCTGGAAGGGGCCTTCATGGGTAATGAAAACCCCTTGCTCAAATCCGGCGCTGGAGCCGGATAGCTCATCGTCATCCTGGCAGGATAGGAAAAAAAGGGAAGGCAACAATAAGAGAAGGAAATAGCGAATAGCTCGTCTCGGCATAGCCGAATCAATGGTTGGAAATGGCATGATTGTACATTTTATACGGAGAGGGAAGGAGCGGCGATAGGTGCAAGTAGCTGAAAAAAAGAATGTTACATATAAAGCAAAACCTCAGTTAATTACTTGTCTAATTACTTGTCCGAAAAACCAACCCGCTACCTTTTCACCGAAAGTATTGAGTAATAATGATCTCAGGCAGGTCTTCTGACTTATCCCTAACCGTACCGCCTTCCCATGCATTAGCACAGTGGCTTTGGTGGTGCGGCTTTTCAAAGGGGACTTACAGCAGCGGGAACTGTTCAGGACTTGCACCTGATTCCCTTTTCATCCATTGTCAAGCAATGAAACCTGTATCAGAGGCAAAGGTAACAAAAGAAGACGTTTGGCAAAATAGGCTGCCTATACCGCTTGCACATTTCCCACACCCAAGCCATTTGCCTAAAAGCCATATCCCACTTCCAGCCGAAAATGCCGGCCCGGCATGGGCCGGAAGGGCACTGCCCGATAGCTGCTATCCCAGCTATTGGCCACCACAAATGATAGGTCCAGCCTCCCGCGGCTGTAGCCCAGCCGCCACTCGCCCAGCTGGTAAGCCGCCAGACGATCCGTGTTGAGCCGATCGGTGTATTGCCGGCCAATCAGCCGATGCAGATACCTCAGCCGCCAATTTCGGTATTGCCCTCCCACCGCCAAATGTGCCAGATGGCGGGGCGTTTGAGGCAGCTGAAAGCCTTTGGAAGTAGGCACTCCGGATTGATTGGTAGCCTTAGTAAAGGTGTATTGGAGCTCTGTAGCGAATTGCCAGTCAACAAATTTAAAGGAAAAATCCATCCGGTATTCTGCCCCGCGGCTCCAAACTGACAGGATATTGTCGGGCATCCAAAAGCTGGGATTTACAGGCGACCACAAAATCCAATCTTTTACCCAATTGCTGAAAAATACTGCTTGCTGCTCGAATTTTAAATTGCTGATCGTTTTAGAAATTTTAAGGCCTGACTCAATACTCCAGCTGCGCTCGGCCACAAGCTCGGGATTGCCCTTGCCGCCGGCTCCTTCCCAGTACAGATCATTGAAAGAAGGAAGGTGATAATTACGAGAGCATTGAATGCGCCAGCCTATATCTTTTGCCAAAGGGCCTTCCAAGCCAAGCGAAGCAGTGGGAGACACCCATTCCTTATCCACCAACTCCTGCCGAAGGTTGATGCCTACCTTCCAGTTTTTTTTCAATGAATAAATCCAGCTACCAAAAACTGCCAGCCGATTACGTGACTTTTGATCTGCAAAGGCTGCACTAGCTTCAGCCTGTTCATGGATGAATTGCATCCCCGCATGAAGCCGTTGCAACTGTTTGATACGCAACTCACCTTCTGCCTGCCAGTCGATGATCACCACACGGCTGGGGGAGCGGCCTACCAAGGTGCTTTCAAAGAGGATGTCTTCAAGCAAATAAGCTGCCCTGCTTTTGATGCTGAACCGATCAGCCGTTTGTGACCATTCTGCTGCTATTCTCAGTGACTCATCCCGCTGGGTAGCATCATCGGGAGCAGCCGTCAGGCTGGGTGGAATTTGGCGATGATTGTATTGGTGCCAACTGAAAAATTTCAACAACTGCTTTGGATTGATCACCCATTGATGATTCAGCATGGCACCCCATCGGCGGGTTGCTGCATGGACTAATTTTTCCGTACCATTGCGGCCTTCAAATTCAAAATCATTGTCAGAAGTGTAGTGATATCCGGCCAAACGAAGGCCTTGCTTGTTGTTGCTCCATGTAAGCTGTGCCGACTGGCTAAGTGTATGAAAACTACCTGCTGAGGCTGCCAGCTTTCCCTGCCAGCCCTTATCAAATGGAATTTGTTGATACAGCTGGATACTCGCACCGATGGCGCCATTGCCATTGAGCGAGCTGCTTCCGCCATATTGCAGCTGGATTTTATCGAAAAGGAGCGAGGGAAACAGCAGCAGGTCATTTCCGCCGTTCATACTGTTTTGCAAGTTAAAGCCATTCCAGATGACAGCCGTGTGCCCAAAACCAGCCCCTCGCGCAGATGAAGAAGCCAGGCTTCCAGCTCCGTAGGTTCTGATAAAAATGCCGGAGCGATCGGCCAGCAGCTCACTGAGGTTTTGCTGGTGGTATTGCTGCAAGAGAGGTCTGTTGAATGTCTGGAGGCTGGCACCAACGGCCAGGCGCTCAATTTTGGTGTCAGTGACTTCAACCGGGCTAAGCCGCACAATACTGTCGAGTTGTCCGATGAGCAGTTGGCAATTGAGCAAATAGAAAAGTAGTAAAGCGGCTCTCATTGGTGGTGTTTTGCAGCGGTCATTTCGAGCCTTCTGCGATGGGCATACGGGCTTTGCCGATGAGGGGTCGATCGTACCAGTGCGCAACCGGATCGATGGCTTTTCTCTTTTGTAAAAGATAGATGCCCAGCGCAATGGCGATGCCCAGGATAGCTCCCAGATATACGTCTTTGACAAAATGCTGAACCAGGTAAATTCTGGAAATCCCTACCAAAAACGCCAGGATAAAAAGCAAAAGGCCGCCCCACCTTTTCCAGGGCAGCAACATGGCCAACAGGCCGTACAGCGCGAAGGCCGACATGGTGTGGCCCGAAGGGAAGCTCAGATAGCCGGTGAGCAGCTGAATACCATCCACCAGTTCAATTTGCTCAAAGGTGCCTTGCAGCTGGAAGAATACGGAAGGCCGGGGATGGCCAAAGAGGGATTTAACCAAATAGGCGATCAGCAGTACGACCACACCCGTGAGAGGGATCAAAAGGGTATAGCGTAGCCTGTAAAAGGCTGCCACCAGTGCTACCAATAAGTACATGGGCTCTTCTCCCAGTTTGGTGATAAAGCTAAAAAAGGCATTCAGGGCCGGGCTTCTGCGTTCGCTAAAAAAGAGGATGCCATCTCCCGAGTTTATTTGAAACAGCACAACAGCTCCGGCAAGGATGAATAATAGCATTGCCAAAAAAAAGGTGAAATTCTGGCGGAAGGTATTTTTCATAGTCAGTTGGTCTTAAACCATTTTCGAATAAAGGAAGTGTAACTGTCCACATTTAACAATTTTTTGTCAAACATCGCTCGATAGGTAAGCGTCAGGCCAATGGGAATAAGGATGATGCAAGGCGTCCAGGAAGCCAGCACCGGATGCAATACAAAACCCTCGGCCAGTTTTTTACACAAAATATTGAGCACAATATAAAACATGAAAAATATAATTGCGATGAGTATGGGATAGCCAAAGCCTCCTTTGCGGACGATGGCCCCCATCGGTGCGCCGATAAAGAGAAAAATAAAGCACACGGCAGCCATCGAGAATTTCAGGTTGAGTTCAAAGATATGCTTGACGCGCGACTCACCGATGCGATCCAGCGAGCGGCGGGTCGATTCGGCCTGCCCGTGGATACTGCGAGCGAGTGATTTGGCCTTGTTGAAATACTTGCTCCTCTGAGAGGGAGGGATGCTTTCGAGGAAGCTTTCATATTCCGCCCAGTCATCGGGGATGAGCTGTTTGACGGGCTTTTGGCGTTTGCCTTTGTGGGTCTTTTTGCGCTTTTGGGCGGCCGCTTGTTTAGCTGAATCTTTGGGTAGCAATTGGGGTTTTGAGATAGCTTTTTTTGTCTTTTTGGTGGCGGCCTCCTGCTTATTCTGTGTGGTGCTGTCTTTGGAAAACTGGAAATGGTTGCGCAGAAATCTGTTGAAGGTGGCATCCTTTAGCGCCACCCGCTCATCCAGCGAATCAATGGCGAGCCGCAGTTGGGCTGTACTGAGCATGGTTTGATGCGACTTGAACAAGTTTTCGTCGGTTTGGTTGATCTCAAATTCGCGCAAATCAAACACCTTGGTCCATTGTTCAAAATGTGTTCGGATGAAGGGGTAGGTTTTGTCTTTGCCACTGCCGGAAGGCTGCGTTTCCTTGTATTGTGTGCCATCCAGCAAATTCATCACAAAATAGCGGCGGTCGGCAGTGGTGTACATTTCGCCGCGATCTGCCAGGATCATGCTTGATTTGTCGCGATTGTAAGAGTTGTGATCATAAATAAGTACATCTTCAATGGAGATATTGTCCGATCCTTTTTTACCAATATGAATAATAAAGCCTTTGAAGTCATCATTGAAAACGCCCTGTTCCAGACTCAATGTGGGCTTTTGCTTGCGAATATCGTAGAGCCGGGATTTGAATTTCAGGTTGGCTAGCGGGATGATATTATTGGAGCAAAAAAAGGAAAATATGCTCACTGCCAGTGTCACAAACATCAATGGCTGCATAACCCGTAGCAGCGGCACACCTGCTGATTTGAAGCTCGACAGTTCGTATCGCTCCGCCAAATTGCCCATCACCATTACAGAAGAAATGAGCACCGCTATGGGCAATGCAGTAGGCACCAGGGCCATGCTGAGGTAAAACAAAATTTCTACCAGCATCCAGAAGTTCGCCCCTTTGCCCACGATGTCATCAATATAAGTCCACAAAAACTGCATGATGAGCACGAAAAGGGCAATAAAAAAGGTGACTACAAAAGGCGGAACAAAATTCGTAAATAATAAGCGATCCAGCTTTTTCACATCCAATGGTTGAGAGGTATAAATTTCAAGGCGCTACAAAAATATACACCCTAGCTAAATTAAAGGTAATTAAAGTAGATTTTGAAAACTATTAATTCAACATCGCCTATAGCTCCCTTCCCGGATAAACAGCGGAAATGAGAAGAAATTGTATAGAAAGGCAGGCTTTGCCAGAAGCTTGCTAACTTTGGGGCAAAGCACAAAAGCTAAAACACAGGTTTTAGGAAGAAGATTAAGTAAAACGGTTTGGATATGTATGCTGCTGTTGCAGCGCCCGCTTCTCCGGGCTTTCGATGGGATTAATGCTCTGTAAGATTGCTCAAAAACCGTGCATCAAATCGGGTGTGCTGCCGACCGGGCCTGTTCCGAAAACCTTTGGACAGACCCTCGCGGGCTTTGTTGATTTTTGGCTTCAGAGCATCGAGAAATGACATGGAGGATAGGCTGAAATGTTTCCGTTTAGTGGTGTCTTTTTTCATAATTCCCCGTTTTAGTGAAGCGAAATCAGTTTATGAAGATAGCTTTTTTGCGATAATTTAACGCCCCTAATGTCCGGCAATTGTGGATAACCAGCTTCTTAACAAACAATATTACATTATTTTTTAATACAAAACAACCGGATTATCAGATAATTATACATTAAACCCTATGTGGAAAAAAATGTGGATACTTTTTTTTAATAATTCTGTAACATTTCGATCTTGCCGGGCGTCTTGCCTATAAATATGGAATTGGAGGATTTTACAAATACCGTATTGCCCCACAAAAACAAGCTTTTTCGCTTCGCTTTAAAAATGGTGGGAGATGTAGCCGAAGCAGAGGATATCGTGCAAGAGGTATTTATGAAATTGTGGAAGCAGCGCGAAAAACTCCATGTGTACAACAATTTGGAGGCATGGTGTATGACCCTGACGAAAAACCAGGCAATTGACAAGCTGCGTTCGCGCCATCGCCAAACCGATAACATCGACCATCAATACCACCTGACAGCCAACGAGGCCGGCCCCGACCGCTTGACAGAAAGCAACGACCTGCTGGAGTATGTACACAGCTTCATACAGGCGCTGCCCGAAAGGCAGGCCGCCGTTTTGCAGCTCAGAGATGTGGAAGGTCTGAGTTATAAAGAAATAGCAGAAGCACTAGACATTTCGCTTGACTTGGTAAAAGTAAACCTATTCAGAGCCCGGCGTCAAATCCGGCAACAACTAATTAATACCGAATCTTATGGACTCTAAGCATATTCATCAATTGCTCGACAAATATTGGGATGGCCTGACCAGCCTGGAGGAAGAAGCACAGTTGCGGCAGTACTTCCGCAGCGGGCAGGTAGCGGATGATCTCAAAGTCTTTCAGCCGGTATTTCAGTACTTCTCGGCCGAGCGCCAGCAAAGCCTTTCTACCGATTTTGACGCCAAGCTGCTGGCTAGATTGGCCTCTACTCAACAGCCCCCGGCAGTGCGCAGGAGATTGCTGCCCTTGCTGGCCCGCGCGGCTGCCATAGCCCTGATAATCTGCACAGCCGTTTGGTGGCTCAGCCAGCAATCGCTACAGCCGCAGCAGCAGGCCGTCAACTGGGAGCTGTACGAAGAGGAAGATCCGCAAAAAGCCTTGCAGGAAGTGCAAAAGGCGCTTCGCCTGATTAGCAAAAAGATGAATAGCAGTACCGATGAAGCGGTATTTGGGCTGGGCAAATTGCAGAAAGCCACAAAGGTGATCAAGTAGGCCGGAGGAACAGTAGAGGCTTTCATTATACCGTACATTCAACGATTTCAGTACAATTATTATAAACCCTATTTTTTAAAGAATTAAATAAATCTAATATGAAATATCTGACAGCTATTGCAGCGATTCTGTTTTTCAGTTTGCAACTCACCGCCCAGGATGATGCGATTTCCCGCTACTTCGATCAGTATGTCGATGATGAAAATTTTACGGTAGTGTATGTGAGTCCTAAGATGTTTGAAATTTTAGGCAAGCTCGACCTCAGCGGCATGGAGGATGAGGAAGCTCAAATGGCGATGGAGGTAGTGAAAGACCTGCGGGGTGTCCGGGTACTGACTACAGAGCATGAGCCGGGCAAATACTACAAAGAGGCCAACAACAGAATCAATACCTCTGAATATGCTACCCTGGTTAAGGTACGTGATAAAGGCGAAAACGTACGACTGATGATTAAAGACCAGGGCGACATCATCAATGAAATGCTGGTATTGGTTGGCGGCGATGACGAATTTGTACTCGTCAGCCTGATCGGTAATATCGATCTCAAAAAGATATCGAAACTCGCCAAAGCCGTTGACATCAAAGGCCTGGAGCACCTTGAGAAGGTGGATGAAAAAGATAAAAACTAGCGAAATATACGGGGACCGACTAGGTATTACATACGTAGTAGGGTCCCCTTTTTTGCCTTCAGCGGGCAAAAAATCACCCATACAACCCACAATTTAGATCAATGAAAAATATTCTGCCCATCCTGCTTTTGCTCTGCCTGCCTGCTTTGATGAGTGCGCAGACCCGCAGCATCAACCAATTTTACAACAAATACAAACACGGCAAGGAAACCATGAACTTCACGGTGCCCGGCTGGTTGATACGCCTGGGAAGCAGCATTGCCAAAAACCATGTGGACGGGCCCGAAGAGAAGGCTGCCCTTAACATGGCACGAAAGATCAGAAAAGCCAAGCTGTTGATTATGGAGAACCAAAACCGGATTGATCCGAAGGATATGCAGCGACTCATCGATGATGTGAAGAGGCGCGACCACTTTGAAGAGCTGATCTATGTGCGCGATGGCAAAACGCGAGTCAATATGCTCATTCGCAATTCTGCCGAAACGATCGAAAATATGCTTATTTTGGTCAGCGAAGAGGACGAATTTGTAATGGTGAGCCTAAAGACCCGCCTCCGCTTTGATGACCTCAACGAGTTGATCCGCTCACTGGAGAAAGATATGGATTTCGATATCCTACCCGATGAAGAGGAAGCACCTGAGGTAGTTGAGAAAGACCCCGTTTAGTCATTTGTCTAACAAAAAAAAACAGGAATCGCAATGAGAATATTATTTTGCCTCTGCTTGCTTTTGCCGGTTCTGGGCCTTGCCCAGCAATCAAAAGTGCATAAATTTTATTACCAACATGCCGTCTCCGAAGAGGCCAAGGCCGTGAGCGTGGAATGTAAGTTCGGCAAGCAAAAGTCCAATGCCGACGACAAAGCGCTCAGCAGGGTGGATTTCGCCCGTCTGCTTTTTCTGGATAACGAGCAAATCAATAAAGCGGAACTAAAACTGCTGCGACAGCAGGCCAGCCAGGATGCCTACGATACCTTGGTGGATGTACATTCGAAGGGGGAGGAGCTACATCTGATGGTCAAAGAAAAAGCCAATGACCGGCTGGAGTTTTTAGCGTTGGCCCGAGATGAGGATCGCTTTTTCTATCTTAATCTGAGCGGAAAATTCAAGGTCAAGGATTTATTAGAGCTTGACCTGGGTGATCCGCAAAATGCAGAAGATTTGATCGAAAAGATCAAAAAACTGGATCAGTGTGTAGAGATTGATTAGGCATCATCACCTGAATGGGAAAACAAAGCCCTTGGCCAAGCAAGCCGAGGGCTTTGTAGTTTGTATCAACCTATCACTCACATACTCAATTGCTTCTTCTCCATCCGGTAAAATTCGCGGAAGCTGATCATCCGTTGACTTTCCTCGTCCCAGAGCTTGTTGAAAATACACTTCAGGCTTTCCCTGAATGTCAGTACTGTAGTACATTTCTCGAAGATCGGGTTTTCCCGATTGCAACGCTCAAGATTGTAGTTGGGGATCAGTGAGCTGAGGTGGTGGATATGGTGAAAGCCAATATTGCCGGTGAGCCATTGAAATAGCTTGGGCAATTTGTAATACGTACTTCCTTTGACGGAGGCCAGCAAAAAGTCCCAGTTTTTCTTCCACTGCTTATAGGTGGGCACATGTTGGTGCTGTACATAGAAAAACCAAATGGCGATGATGGCAAAGAAGACGATAATGGGCAACTGAACCATAATGAAGGTTTGCCAGCCGATCAGTAATCCCAGCGACAGATAGAAGACCAGCAGGTAAATGTCGGTCAGCCAGGCTGAACGTCGTGCCGCCTTCCAGCCCTTCAATTGGATGCTGGGCATACGTTGATGCAAAAACAAATAATACAGAGGGCCAATGAAAAACAGGACTACGGGGGTGCGATATAGCCAGTATTTGAAACGCCCCCAGGAGCTGCGAGCCCGATATTCGTTGACCGTGAGGGTAGTGATATCGCCAATATCTCTTACTTCCAGCTGTCCGTTGTGGGCATGATGGAAATTGTGCGAACGTGCCCAATACTTATAAGGAATCAGGCTGAAAAAGCTGCTGATAAAGCCTATAACATTATTGGCCCGGCGGTTTTTCAGGAAAGATTGGTGCCCGCAATCGTGCTGGATGATAAAGATGCGTACCAGAAAAAAAGCATTCAAAATAGCCAATCCGAGGGTGAGCCAGTACGAAATGCCCAGGCTAAAGTACATCAGCACCCAAATAGCAAAGAAAGGGAGATAAGAGGTGACCATCTGCACAATTGCCTTGCGGGTATTGGGTTTTTGATAATTTTTAACAATGCTTTGCCAATTTGCCAGTTTTTCCTTGATCTCTTGTGAATTCATGCTTTTAATGTTTGTCTCGCACTAAGTTGCCCATTAATTTTGGCCCAAAAATGAGCAAAAAAATAAAGCTTTACTAAACTTTGCACCGAAATAATTATACCAGATGTAAAAAAAACACCATTTGTCGGCCCTTCTCCTCTAAGCCATTTATTCACTATCAGCAGGCTATTAACAAGGTGTTGGTAACTTATTGCATGATGATTTGGTGTAATGTATGTAATGTGTGTATGTTTGCGGCATCATACTTGACCAGTATATTTGTGGCTGAATTATTGGCCTTTCGTTTGGATTTTACTAATATTATCCTCAGTTTTTAACAAACATTCAACTATGGTCAACACTAGAAACACTAATCCGGAGTCGGAAACCTCCAAACTTGTCATGATCGTAGGTGCATTGATCGACACCAAAATCGAATGCATCGAACAGCAACAGGATTTTTTACACAGCGCTTTTGACGGCCTCGAACAGTTCGACTTGCCGATGCTCGGCGGTATCCAGTCGGAGCAAAAACTGCTCGCCATCAAATCAAAATTTGATGAGTTTATCGAAAAAGTGGAGCAGCTTACCTATGCAAGAGAGCTGCTGCTGCTAATCAAATCATTCCTTACGGTTGATACTGCCAAGGCGATCTTTGATTTGCTCACCAATGATAAATACCTTTTCTACACTGCCGATAGCCTGAAAAGGCTGCTTGGCCTGGAAGGCTACATACAGGAATATTACGCAGCTTCCGATAATTGAAGCCTTGAATTTGTGAGAAGGCCAATGGGGGTGGACGGTATGCGGTTCCCACAACTGTGGAAAACCGTCCGTACCACTCCACTATGTACTACCCACCCCCTCGCCGCAAGCTGCCCACCGCTTTTAGCTAACATTCCCTTCTTTTTTATTTTTACCTTACCTTCAGCATTCTTTGATCAAAGAACTGATTTCGTTATGAAGCTTCCATTCATTCTCTCCCTTTTACTTTTCTGCTCGATTTTATCTGCCCAGCAGCCCGCCGCTACCCCACCCGCAGAGCGAATGAGAGCCTTTGAGCAGCGCAAAACACTCAACGAGCAATCGCTGCTCAAAGAGGTCGCCTTTCGCTCGGTAGGCCCCACTGTATTTAGTGGCCGCGTCACGGATATCGAAGTACATCCCGATGACCCCACGGTTTTTTATGTGGCCTATGCCTCTGGTGGCTTATGGAAAACCGAAAACAACGGCATGTCCTTTCATGCCCTCTTCGATCAGCAAGCTGTAATGACAATAGGCGATATTGCCGTGGACTGGAAGCGCAGCATCATTTATGTGGGCACCGGAGAAAATAACTCCAGCCGCTCTTCCTACTCAGGCGTAGGGATGTATAAAAGCATTGATGAGGGCAAAACCTGGATACACCTTGGGCTGGCCGATAGTCACCACATAGGGAGAATTATGCTGCATCCCGAGCAGCCCGACTGGCTAACGGTAGCAGTGCTGGGGCACCTCTATTCGCCCAATCGGGAGCGAGGTGTGTATCAGAGCCGGGATGGGGGTGCCAACTGGGAGCAGGTATTTTTTGTAGATGAAAATAGCGGCGCAGTTGACCTGATTGCAGACCCTCAAAATGCCGATATTTTGTATGCTGCCTTTTGGGAACGCACCCGCCGTGCCTGGAATTTTCAGGAATCTGGAGAGGGATCGGGTATTTATAAAAGTAGTGATGGTGGTAAAAACTGGACATTATTGACCGCCCCCCAAAGCGGCTTTCCGCATGGCGAAGGAGTAGGGCGTATTGGACTTGGAGCTGCCGTAGAAAAAGGAAATACAGTTGTTTTTGCAGTGCTGGACAACTATTTCCGCCGGCCAAAGAAAGACAAGGAGCAAGAGGAGTTGCTCACCAAAGATGAGTTGCGCAACATGACTGAAGCGGAGTTTGTGAAGCTTCAACCCAAACGGCTCAAATATTATCTGAGCAAATACAATTTCCCCAAAAAGTACACTCCTGATTATGTAACTGAGCTAGTCAAAAAAAAGAAGCTCAAGCCCCTGGCGCTGGTCGAATATGTGGAAGATGCCAATAGCCTGCTCTTTGATACGCCTGTGATTGGGGCAGAGGTGTATCGCTCTGATGATGGCGGGCGTAGCTGGAACCGAACGCACAAAGAGCCCATCGATAATATGTTCAATTCCTATGGCTACTACTTTGGCCAAATTCGTGTACAACACAACAATCCTCAAAAATTGTACATCCTCGGTGTACCCATTCTCCGGTCGGATGATGGTGGCCAAAGCTTTAAATCCATCAATGGAGACAATGTACATGTCGATCATCACGCCCTCTGGCTCAATCCCCGCAAAGCAGGCCACCTGATACTTGGCAATGATGGAGGGGTCAACATTTCTTATGATGACGGAGAGCACTGGATCAAATGCAACAGCCTTGCTGTGGGTCAGTTTTACAGCGTCAATGTGGATATGGCTGAACCCTATAATATATACGGAGGCTTACAGGACAACGGCCTTTGGGTAGGCCGCAGCACCTACAAAGCCAATACTCGTTGGCACGGCACGGGCAACTATCCCTACAGCATTTTGCTGGGGGGGGATGGTATGCAGGTAGCCATTGATAGCCGGAATAATAGTACGATTTATGCCGGATTTCAATTCGGCAACTATTATCGCATCAATAAAGAAAAAAATGAACACAAGGCCATCAAACCTCGCCATGAGCTGGGAGAAAGGCCCTTGCGCATGAACTGGCAGAGCCCGATCCACCTCTCTGTTCACAATGAAGACATCCTGTATTTTGGAGCCAATAAAGTATTCCGATCCCTCGATCAGGGCAACAGCTTCGATGCTATCTCCGATGATCTCACCAAAGGCGGCCGAAAAGGCGATGTGCCCTACGGCACCTTGAGCAGCCTGCACGAATCCCCGCTGCGTTTTGGCCTTTTGTATGCAGGCAGCGATGATGGCCTGCTGCATCTAAGCAAGGATGGCGGGCATAGCTGGCAAAATATCAGTGCAGGCCTGCCGCAAGATCAGTGGATCAGCCGGGTGCAGGCTTCCCGCTACCAGGAGGGGCGTGTGTATGTTTCGCTCAATGGCTATCGGTGGGATGATTTTGCGGCTTACCTCTACGTGTCTGAAGACTTTGGCGCAAATTGGCAAAAAGTGGGCTCGGATTTGCCCACCGAGCCGATCAATGTAGTAAAGGAGGATCCGGTGAATGAAAACATTCTGTACGTAGGTACCGATCACGGACTCTATGTGTCGCTCGACCGGGGAGGCCATTTTATGCAGATGAATAAAGAGCTGCCGGCCGTTGCGGTACACGATCTGATTGTCCATCCACGCGATCGGGAACTGGTGGTTGCCACCCACGGACGCTCTTTTTATGTAGCCGATGTTAGCCATTTGCAACAATTGACCGAAGAGGTGTTGGGTCAGAAATTATATGTGTTCGATATCCAAAAGGTGAAGCATAGCGAAGGCTGGGGGAAGCGGTGGAGCCAATGGTCGGAATTTTCTGAACTTAAGGTGAAGATTCCATTTTTTGCTAATACGAGCGGCAACACGAGTCTGGCTCTCAAGCTGCCAGACGGTACACTCCTTCGCCAGATGAAAATGGCTGCCGGGAGAGGCATCAATTACTACGAATATGACCTGAGTATCGACAAGCAGGCGGCGCGGAGGCTGCAATCTGCAATCAATAAGGAGTTGAAAGCAAAGGATGAGGCAGTGAAAATCAGGGAAGCTAAAAACGGAAAATACTATCTGCACAAAGAAAAATACATCGTGGAGATAATAAAGGATGGAAAGCGCGTTAAGAAAGAGTTGATGATTGAATAGGCTTGCCAAACAATACATTGTTATGAATTGGAAATACTGCGCTTTTTACACATTCTTGCTGATAGAAACGGCTTGTTCGAATGCAGGCCAAGCGCATAAAAACGTAGTCGTTCCTTCCAGCTTCGAGCAGCAAAACAAAGATTTTATCGATATACTCTTTGCGCGCCAAAACCTGGACGAACTCAGCCGGATACTACAACGGCAGGAGGGGGTCAGCGCCTCCGGCTACTGGAATAAATACCTGTTGGCCAGAGCGGCCCGCGACCGCCAGCAGCCCGATTCTGCCGTCCTGCATCTCAAAGCAATCCTTGCCCAGGCAGCCGCCAGCCGTTCCCTGCTTTGGGCCTACAATGGCCTGCGTGAGCTGGGTGCCGAGATCGATCCTGGCGCGGCAAAGAAAGTGCTTGGCTTTGTGGCAGAGCTGCCTGGAACAGGCGAAAAGGCATATCTGGCAGCTTATGCAGATGGCACGATCCGCTTTTTGGATGTAAATGCTGAACCTGTGATTTGGGATACGGCCGTTCCGAAAATCCAAAAATATATAGGGAACATCATTGAAGAGGGAAAAAAATTGAAGCTGCAAAGCAAATTGCGAAAAGGGGCTGCCCCGCGTACTAAAACGCTTCTGTCGATAAGCTTTCTGACACCCGCCGGCATATGGCATGCTCAGGCCGATCCGCTGGAAATGGAGGCAGAGGGGCATATGCTCCACGAATTGTATTTGCACCTGGCTGCGATATTGGTAGAGGTAAAAGAGGGTTTGTGAGTGTGTTCTAAAACTGGAGGAAGCCTTTTTACCTATTTATGCAATGAGGCAATACCCGACCAAAACGGCCTGCAAAATCATAGTACCATCCATCAGACCAGAGTAAAAATAATCGTGGCGCCAGGGTTCCGACCACCACACCAACCCTCCCGTACAAATTGCTGATAAAGCTATGCCCAGCAGTGCCCCCGCCGGGTAATTTCCCAGCCACCAATTTGCTGCCGCCAGTGCCGACATAGCTCCTAAAAGGCTGATAGCCAGCCACTTAGATCGATTTATGCCTATAGCAGCTGGCAATGTGCGCAGCTGGCTGGAAGCATCTACCTTTAGGTCGCGGATATCGAAAGGGAGGGTGATGGCAAATACAAAACAGCTCCGCTCGGCCAACATCAGTGCCAGCATCGCCTTCGGGCAGCCGTATTCCAAAGCCGGTAGCAATACACTCACCCAGGCCCAGACGCCAGCTACCAAAAATATTTTAATGAAATCCAGATCACGCAGACGTAGCTGCTTGCCTTTGAGGAAGGGGAGCGTGTAGCCAAGCGACAGGAGAGCCGGAACGACCAGGGCCAGCTGTACCGCTCCCGATAGTTGCCCAAAATACCACAGCATACCCAGCCCTCCGATTATAGCATACAGCTTGATATGCGATTTGAAACGCACAATTATGCCATAGCGGTCAGCCTCAAAATACTTGTGCAATTTGGAAATGCCGATGATCCGATGGATAGCGTAGAGAAAGAGCGTAGCAAAAAATATAAACAGCAGCAGGGCATCCCGTTCAAACTGACCCTTGAGCAGTAGCTGGCTTTGAGCAGCCATTGCCAGGGCACACAGAGCAATCCATAAATTGCCATACAGCAGAAGGTCAACGATTTTTTTTAAAAGATTGAGCAATGAACAGGAGGTGTTATGAAAACTCTTGGCTCAAAGTTAAGGAACTTTCAAAAATAGAAATGAGGATTCACCGCATTACTTATCTTCAATCGCCCGCTACAAAAGCCACCATCATCCAGCGGCCGTTTTGCTGCTCAAAGATAGCTCTAAAATCAATGGGGATGCGAATGTATTTGCCATACACATAGCCTTCGGTGCCCTCAGCAGTCACCGCTTTTAGCCAGGGGTGGCGCTCACCATTGATCGTTTCTTCTACGGGGGCCATGCTTGTCACAGGCAGCCGAACCTTGTCGTAGGTGAGACTTTCCAGTATTTCGGAGCCGCTATCGGCCGCAGCGCGCAGCCGGACATTTTTGCCCAGCACAGCACCTTCCGTGAACGCATCCTCAATTTTTTCAGTAACAAATAAATAGGGGGCTATGAACCGCTTAGAATCATTCTCAAAAAAACCACCTCCCAATTCCAGTATTGTTTTCAGCTCCTGCCAAAGCTGGCTGCTTTTGGGCGCTCTGTGCAATTTCCAAGCTTTAATAAAAGCCTCCTTGTGCGCATCATCGCCAAAGCTAAACTTGATGTGATCACTGGTTCTGCTCAACAAATAATCCACATTTTTATCTACTACTGCCTGATAAAAAGTATCTCTGAAAGCCTTGAAATCCGGTAGCTTCGCAGCTTCATCGAACGGATAAAGCTTCGTCCGGTCGGAGGCTTCCCTGGCAGGCCAACCGGGCAGCCTGGCGGTAATGGGGAAGCCGCCGGCCGAGGCAGATAACTCCGCCTGCATACTTATGGTAGCGGAAGTTGTGTCGGGCTGTGGAGTAGAAGAGCTGCTGCCTGGATTCGCATTTTTGCAATGCAGTGCAATCATTGAAAAGGCCAACAGGATAGCCAGTAGTGATCGGAATGGAAATCGAAATAGCATTTAACTAAAAGTATTTAAAACGCTGTCCTTTTTTGATCTTTTTTACGATGGCAAAGATGAGTTTGATTACCGCTTCTACATCATCCTTGTGTGCCATCTCCACAGTGGTGTGCATGTATCTAAGCGGCAGACTGATGAGAGCAGAGGGCACCCCGCCATTGGAGTAGGCAAAGGCATCGGTATCAGTGCCGGTTCGGCGGCTGGCAACCTCTCGCTGAATCGGAATTTTTTCCTCCTCCGCCGTATCGATGATCAAATTGAGCAATTTGTTGTGAACAGCTGGTGCATAGGTGACGGATGGCCCTTTGCCCGCTTTGATGTCGCCGGTGCGCTTTTTATTGATGAGCGGGGTGTGGGTGTCATGGGTTACATCGGTCACAATGGCTACATCGGGCTGGATGGTTTGAGCGATCATCTCAGCTCCACGCAGGCCGATTTCCTCCTGCACCGAATTGACGATGTAAAGCGAATAAGGAAGCTTGATTTTTTGCTCTTTGAGGAGGCGGGCTACCTCGGCCACGCAAAATCCGCCCATTCGATTGTCGAGTGCCCGGCCTACGAAGTAGCGTTTGTTGAGCATCATCATCTCATCTTCAAACGTAATGACACAACCTACGTGGATACCCATTTTTTCCACCTCAGCTTTGTCTTTAGCCCCTACATCGATGAAAATGTTTTCAAGAGTCGGGTTGTTTTTAGAGTCATTTGGCTTACGAAGATGAATAGCCGGCCAGCCGAAAACGCCCTTCACTACACCCTTTCGGGTGTGGATGTTGACGCGCTTGGAAGGGGCGATCACGTGGTCGGAACCGCCATTTTTAATTACATGGATAAACCCATTATCGGTGATGTAATGTACAAACCAGCTAATCTCATCGGCATGCCCCTCGATGACTACCTTATAGTCTTTGCCCGGATTAACCACCGCGTAAGCAGTGCCGTAATTATCGCTGTGCCACTCATCCGCAAAGGGTTCGATATAATCGAGCCATAGCTTTTGGCCGGAAGTCTCGAAGCCGGTTGGAGAGGCATTGTTAAGATACTTTTTTAGGAATGCTTCCGATTTTTTGGTTATGATAGCTGGCATATCGATAAGAGGATGACGTTGGTATTGGGCAATAAAGGTTTACAGGGTTGATTAACAGCTGATTATGATCTGTCAAGTATAAATTATTGATTTTCAATAAAATGTGCTCAGTCAGTTGCTTGCCATTGCTCAGGAGCCTTGCGCCATTGGGCCAAATGCTCGAGCTGATCTTCACGAATATAGTTTTGTTGTACGGCTTGCTGCAGCAAAATGTTATAGTTTGTAAGGGTTTGGAAGGGACAATTAGCGGCGGCAAATGCCTGGGCAGCTTTTTCAAAGCCATAGGAGAAGATAGCTAATACACCAATCACCTCGCATTTTTGCTGGCGAATGGCCGCAACGGCTTGCAGGCTGCTCCCCCCTGTAGAGATGAGATCTTCCACCACCAATACCCGCTCACCTCCCTTCAGCTCCCCCTCGATCCGGTTTTGGCGGCCATGGCTTTTGGCTTGGCTACGCACATACACAAAAGGCATCCCCAGCTCGTGAGCGAGCAGGGCGCCATAGGCGATGCCCGCGGTAGCCACTCCGCCGACCACATCAAACACAGCAAATGAGCGAGCCTGTTCTACCATACTTTCTATTATCTGCTTTCTGATGGCAGGGTAGGAGAGCAGGATACGATTGTCGCAATAAATGGGTGATTTGATACCGGAGGCCCAGGTAAATGGCTGTTGGGGACTGAGTTTTATCGCATTGATTTTCAGTAAACTGGAGGCGATGTTTTCTGCAGTGTTTTTAATAACTTGCTCCATAACCGAGGATCGGTGGATGAAATTAACCGGTTTTGAAAATGATGGCAAATGTACAAAATTTATATTAACGAAACGCCCCTTTTCTTAGTAAATGACCAAGCCGCTGCGTTGCCTCATAGCTCCGATCAGCTTCTGGTGGCGCACTATCCGGGGCGATCTAAGTTTTTGCTCCATTATATTGACATGCTCGAAAAAAGCAATCGTTTTGAAGCGGTGTATTTGCTGCACAAGAACGTAAAACAGCTTTTCAAGGATTTTCGCCACCTTTACAAGCGCATCAATGCGGCGGGTGGTCTGGTGCTCAACCCGGCAGGGGAGGCGCTGCTTATTTATCGGCGCGGCCACTGGGATTTGCCCAAAGGAAAGATCGAAAAGGGGGAGCGTAAAAGGGTGGCTGCTGTGCGGGAAGTGATGGAAGAGACGGGCATTGAAGAGTTGGAAATAGTCGGCAAATTGGGCAAAACGATGCATACCTACCGGCTGGCAGGCGGGCGCAGAGTACTGAAATACAATTATTGGTATATGATGAAAAGCACTCAGCAAACGGGCCTGCACCCTCAGGTGGAGGAAGATATTGAGCAGGTAGTCTGGATGCCGGTGAGCCAGGCTTTGGCCGGGGCCCGGCCGATGTATGGCAGTATTCGGGATGTGCTGGTATTGGCCGAGAAGCGATAAAGAGCAGCCAAACAAAAAATGGCAGGACATGATTTTTCGGATAATATTTGAATTAAATATTTTTATAATGTGAAGGCGGTTGCTGAAATGAGGACCGATTTAGAAAAAAATGTCGCCTAATATAATTTTGATGAATTTTCTGTTTTCGGTATTTATACCTGAAAAACAGGCTAATTTCGACTATTTGGGGCATTCTTTGCCCAGCTATTCAAAATTTTACTTTCTATTGTAACTGCGAAGCCGCTTTAATTCACGAAAATTTCTTTTTATCTTTGTTTGCCCATAATCGTTAAAAGCATCAAATTAGCATTGTTCAAAAAATGTAAGCCCCTTTTCAATTTTTGAATATTCCTAAAGCTTTTTTAAATTTCCCACTCATCATGCAGCCTTTAGCCCTCTCCACTCTTGTTTTGGTTTTTGCCATGACTTTCGCAGAAGCCCAAACCACCGCTAGTACACATTTTTCCTCATTTGAAAATCTTGCCAATACAGAATCTGATGAAAACTGGTCGTTTTATATCGACGAAGAAAACCAGCTCTATTTTATCGATTTTGAAACCATCAATGTCAATCTCAGTGATATTATCGTAAAAAGCGATGAAGGAGAAATCTTGCTTCGTGAGGATGTTTTTGAGCTGCCGGTCAACACTATCTACGAAATCGACTTCAGCCCATACGGAGCCGGCACTTACCACATCGAGCTTCGCTCCTTTACCGGAATGATGCAAAGAGAAGTATCGATTCCATAGACCATGCCGGCCGGTCTTGTGTATCCGGCTTTTGGATGGCACTTCCTTTCCACACATATTTTCCTACCTTTAGCCTATTACCGCTTATTAGTAATGCGCGCTATGGCAAAAAAGCTATCTACACGATACTGGGTGTTTCAAGCCAACCCTAAGCAATTTCAGCTTCGGGAGGCTTTGAGAGCCGAAATGCTCTACCACTATCCTGTAAAAAGCCACATCGACAAAATCGAACCTGGCGATCGGGTGATTCTTTGGCAAACCGGCAAAAATGCGGGCACCTATGCTCTGGCCACCGTGATGACGCCTGTGGAAAAGTATCCGCTAAGTGCCGCCGAGCAGCGCTTTTACAAAGGAGGTGCTAAGGAAGATAGCCTCAAAGTAGGCTTGCGGGTAGATTACAACCTTTGGAGCCGCCCCATCACATCGGATATGCTGGGGAGCAACCCTGTGTTCAAAACATTCAATGCCGGTAGCGGGGGTACCAATCTCAAAGCAACCAAAGCACAGTATGAAGAGCTGGAAAACATGGTCAGGCAATTCGATTTGGTAGAAGAGCCGACCGAAAATTATCAGCCCCGCCAGCCGCCGCCCCTCCCGCTCAATGTAGTGCTGTACGGCCCTCCCGGCACCGGAAAAACCTACCATACGATCAACTATGCCCTGTCGATTGTCGAAAATCGGCCGTTGGAGGAACTGCTCAAAGAAGACCGGCAGGTGCTAAGAGGCCGTTATCATAAATATTTTGACGAAGGCCTGATTCATTTTGTCAGTTTTCATCAATCTTTTAGCTACGAAGACTTTGTGGAAGGCATCAAACCACACACCTCCGAAGGGAAGGTAGTGTACGAGATTGAAGACGGTATTTTCAAGCACCTTTGCATCGAAGCCAAAAGGAATATTGTGGAATCTCTCATTAGCATACTGCCCAAAAAGGAGATTCGCATGGAGTTCAACCGCCTCTATACGGCCTTTTTGGAATACTTGCAAAGTGCAGAATTTGAAACCTTTAATACCCGCAGCAATATAAAAATGTACCTTCACCGGGTATTGCGCAACGGCAATTTGACACTGCGGCGCGAAAAATCGTTCACCCGTCTCACCATTTCCAAAACAAGGCTGCGCAAAGTGTACAACCAGTTGCCTGGCGGGGTGCAATTGAGCAATGAGGCCCAGCAGAAAATCAAAGATTCTATCAAGGAGGTCAACAAGCGGGCCTTTTGGGCAGTGTTTGATGAGCTGAAAAAATTTGAAATGCGCTATATCGAGCAATTGCAGCAGGAAGTGCAGGAGCAAACCCTCGATGATGAAGAGCTGGGCCATTTCGATCTGAGTGATTTTGAACGACAGGCTGCCGACCAAAGCAATCGCTATGTGCTGATCATCGATGAGATCAACCGAGGCAATGTGGCTGCCATTTTTGGCGACCTCATCAGCATCATCGAAGAGGACAAGCGGGAAGGACGTAGCGAAGGTACATTAGTATTATTACCTTACTCAAAAACCTTCCTTTGCGTGCCACCCAATCTGCACATCGTAGCTACCATGAATACCGCTGACCGCAGCCTCGATAAGCTCGACCTGGCTCTGCGCCGTCGTTTTACCTTCATCGAAATGAAGCCGCAGCCGGAGGTGATCGAGCAGCTCGGTCTGCACCCCACCGTTGGCAACATTGATCTGGCTGCGCTGCTGCAGGCTATCAATCAGCGAATCGAACTATTGCTCGGCACCGATTACCTCATCGGTCATTCGTATTTCATGAATATCGCTAACTTGTACGAACTGAGAGCCCTGTTCGAGCGGCAACTGATTCCGCTGCTGGAGCAGTATTTTTATGGCGATCTTAGCAAAATAGGGCTGGTGCTGGGAGAAGATTTTGTGAAAAGGAAGGCCCTTCCGGCCGATGGGCTGTTTGCCCGGTTTGAGGAGGAGCAGGCAGAAGAGTTGATCGAGAAAAGACTGTTTGAGATTAGCCCCTCAAATAGCTGGGATGCAGAAGCTTTTGTCCGGATCTATCAACAATAAAGACCTCATAAATTCTACAAAGCCCTACCTCACCAAATGTCTGCTAAAGATGAGCACTCCTTCCTATGATAAAGCGTACTACCGGCGCATGCGGGTATTTGAGCACCAAAGCCTTCGGATAGGCGAGTGGGTGGACGGCGTATATTTTGATGAAAGCATTTACCGGACCCTGGCACGCTTCCACAGAAAAAGGGGAGCAAAGTACTACAAATTGCTGTACAAAGGGATCCAATTCAGGCATTTCGTGGGCATTTTACAGGTGGGAAAACTGGCTATTGAAATACTTCCCAAAGTTGATCAATTTGCCGACTCTGTCAAAGCGGGATGCCACCAGATCCTGTTGGATATGCTGCGCCAGTGTCGTTTGGTCCGGATTGATTTGCTACCTGCAGCCTCCCAGCAGTTGCGCTCCAATTCCATCGTAGAGGTGTATTTTGAAATATTCCTCCAACTGGTCGGGCAATACCTGCAGCGCGGCATCCAATGTGCCTACCGGAGGGCAGTTGTGAATGAGCGGGTATGGAAGGGACAACCCGATTTTGGTTTGCAAATACAGCACAACTTCGCCCATGCCGAGCGTTGTTTTGTACGGCATCAGCAGCTCGACTTCCAGCATCCTGTCAATGAGGCATTCGCTCAGGCATTGGCGGTGGTATGGCAAATGAGCCCTGCAAGTGGCCTGAAACGAAGAGCCTGGCAATTGATGCGGTTTTTTCCCAAACAAAATGTACACCAAATTCAGGCAGAGCAGTTAGATCAGCTGATTCAGGTGCCAATGGCTCCAGTAGTGAAAGAAGCGGTCATCATTGCCCGTCTGTTATTGAGGCAGTTTAGCCCTTCCCTGAAGGCTGGCGATCAGAGCCTGCTGGCCATCCTTTTTGATATGAATTTGTTGTTTGAAGAGTTCATTTACCGCCAACTCAAATCGGCCGCCTTGCCTGGCTACCGGATTTGCCGGCATCAGTATCGCCCCTTTTGGCGGCGCTCGTATCTCAAGCCCGACATCCTCATCACGCATGGCGAGGTGGTAGCGGTGGTGGATACTAAGTGGAAGATTGTAAAAAATGCAACCCCTTCGAGCAACGATTTGAAGCAGGCTTACGTGTATGCCCGCTATTTTGGTGCGCAGCTCGTGAGCCTGGTATATCCGGGCCACTCAGCGCTGGCAAGTGGGCTAAGCAGCCATTTCCAGGAAGTTTCGGAAGGCTTGCCGCCGGTGGTGGGCCAGTTGGTATTTGCACCACTGATGCGGCGGGGCCGCTTGAACCGGGAGCTGGGCAAAGAACTTTTTGCCAAACTGACCCAAAAAGAGCCGGATCATCAATCTGCCTAACAGGCTCTAAATTTTGCCAAAGCACTCAAAAAATAGTAACATTGTCTATCTTTTTTGAACAATACTAGTGAATGGGTTTTAGAGCGTGTTTGGAAATTGCTTTTGGAAGCAGTAGTAGTAAAATTTAATTTTGGGCGAAGCCTTTTTTTGAGGTATAGCCAACGCTATGGCGATGAAAAATAATGAAGTACAAAATTAAATTTTGCACTAATGCACCGAAGGGTGAATTCCAAACACGCTCTTAAACAACTTCTGTAAAAAGCCGTTAAAGTGAATAAACTGATTACTTCCTAAAACAAGCCATTATCATGTATTCCGACCCCCGTATCATCAGTGTGGCCAATTCCAAAGGCGGTGTTGGCAAGTCCATCGTTTCCATCTTGCTAGCTGTAGCGCTGGCACAGCATAAAAACAAAAAAGTACTCATCATCGATTGTGATAGCCAGGGCAGTGTGAGCGATATGTACGAAAATGAAATAGCCGATCGCGAAGACGAGCCGCTTGTCGAAGTAGAATCGCTCACCCCGCGCCGCGTCCAGACCTTCCTCAAACGCTTCGGCAGCGATTATGATGTGATCTTCATTGATGTGCCGCGCATGACCGATGCCAAGAGAGATTCGGCTACCGTTCTGCTGCTTCAATATTGCGATTCCATTCTGATACCCGTCATCGGTAGTGAAGTGGATCTGCTCTCTACCTGCGAGTTTCTGAGTTTGGTGGAAGAAACGGCAAGCTACAAGGAAGAGATGGACGAAGATTTTAAATATTATGGCTTCATCAACCGCCGCAATCAGCGCAAAGAAAATGACGAGGCAGAGGCTTTTATGAAAAAGCAGGGACTGAAGATGTTTAGACATTCGCTCCACGATCTCAAGCTCTTTATTACCCCTTCCTTTTACAATTCTATCCTCAACTATGCTGAAGGAGAGCGCCGTTTTACAGACTTTTTCAAAGAGTTTTGCCGAAAACTTAAGCTATAGGTGAGCTAGTGTGCCAGTTGCGTCCGAGGGGTCGGTTTCCGGTTTCCGGTGCTCGGGTGCCCGGTACTCGGTGCCCGGAAACCGGACAACCGGACAACCGGAAACCGGACAACCGGAAACCGGACAACCGGAAACCGGACAACCGGACAACCGGACAACCGGAAACCGGACAACCGGACAACCGGAAACCGGACAACCGGAAACCGGACAACCGGAAACCGGACAACCGGAAACCGGACAACCGGAAACCGGAAACCGGACAACCGGAAACCGGAAACCGGACAACCGGAAACCGGAAACCGGACAACCGGAAACCGGAAACCGGACAACCGGAAACCGGAAACCGGACAACCGGAAACCGGAAACCGGAAACCGGACAACCGGAAACCGGAAACCGGACAACCGGAAACCGGACAACCGGAAACCGGACAACCGGAAACCGGACAACCGGAAACCGGACAACCGGAAACCGGACAACCGGAAACCGGACAACCGGAAACCGGACAACCGGACAACCGAAAACCGGACAACCAAAAAAACCTGCCAATGGCCAGAACAGATATCGCCCCCATCAAACTTGCCCGCAATGTGCTGCGCGGCCAATACCTCCCGCCCGATGAGATGCTCGACCTTTTCAAAGACCTCAAAGCCGCTTCTAAATTTGGTTATGCCCGGCGCATCATGGCCCTGCTGCGCCGCGAACGGCCCAATGATCTGTGGTGCTGCCAGCAGCAGGCGCTTTGCACCTACAAAGACCTCGATCTGGCCAGTGATATAAAATTTGACCGTGCCATCGACATACTGAGTGAGGAGGAAGATATCAATGCCACCACCAACTCTGAGTCGCTGGGAATGCTGGGTAGCATCCACAAGACTAAATGGAAATTCGATAATCAGCTCAAAAATCTGCGCATTGCTTACCATTACTACCGGCGCGGCTATGAAGAATGGCTCCGGCAGCTCAAGGCAGGCAGCAAAGGGGATGAAGGCTACAATGCCATCAACGCTGCCTATGTGCTCGACCTGATGGCCGTCAACGAAATTCAGGAAGCGCAGCGCTTGCATGCCGATAGCCCCCATGCCGAAGAGCGCTTGCAGGAAGCCGATCAAATTCGCCGAAAAATTATCGAACACCTTCCGGTTGATTTAGAGAACTGTGCTAATTTTTGGTTGCTCATCACGTTGGCCGAGGCGCATTTTGGCCTCCAGCAGTTTAAGGAGTCGGAACCGCTGCTCCAAAAAGCTGCCGAGCTGATGGGGCCCGGCAATTGGCAGTACGAGTCGTCAGCCAAGCAGCTGGCCAGTATTGCCGAAATGCAGTTGGTATTTGCTGAAGCACTTCAAAACAGCTCTACCCGAAGGGATCGGGCGGAGGCGGAGAAAGCATTGCATACCTACCTCGGCGATGCTGCTGCCGTAGCAGCTGCCTTCAAAGGAAAGGTGGGGCTGGCGCTTTCGGGGGGTGGCTTTCGGGCTTCGCTTTTTCACATCGGCGTGCTGGCGCGCCTGGCCGAGATGGATGTGCTGCGGCATGTGGAAGTGCTGAGTTGTGTGTCTGGAGGTTCCATTCTGGGGGCCTATTATTACCTGGAGGTGAAGAAATTGCTGGAGAGTAAATCGGATGAAGAGATTAGCCGCGATGATTATGTGCAACTAGTCAAAAATATTGAAAAAAACTTCCTGACGGGCATTCAAAACAACCTACGCATCCGTGTGATCACCAACTTCTTGTCGAATATCAAAATGATCTTCTCTTCCAATTATACCCGCACCCAAAAGCTGGGCGAACTGTACGAAGAGCTGCTCTACCGCCCCGTGCTCTACGGCAAGGATGCGCCCGATAAGCCTATCAAAATGGAAGAGCTGTTTATTAAGCCGAAGGGGGAAGAGCACTTTAGCTTTAAATCGGACAACTGGCGGCGGCGCAACAAAATTCCCAACCTCATCATCAACGCTACTTCTCTCAACACCGGCCACAACTGGCAATTTACCGCCAGCTGGATGGGCGAACCACCCGGCAGCATCGTCAACGAGGTGGATGCCAAGTATCGCCTGCGCCGCATGTACTATTACGAAGCCCCCGGTGCGTATAAAAATATGAATCTCGGCTTTGCCGTAGCTGCCAGTTCCTGTGTGCCGGGCCTGTTTGAGCCGCTCATCCTCGATGATCTGTACGAGGAGGATGTCAAACTACAGCTGGTGGATGGTGGTGTGCATGACAATCAGGGCGTGGTGGGCCTGTTGGAGCAGGAATGCCAACTCATATTCGTGAGCGACTCCAGCGGCCAGCTTACCTCTCAGGAAAATGCCAACTCAGGGATGGTCAATGTATTGGGCCGAACCAACAGCATCCTGATGGAGCGGGTGCGCGAATGCCTTTACCTCGACCTTAAATCGAGAAAGGAAACGGGCCTCATCAAGGATATGCTTTTTGTACACCTCAAAAAAGATCTCACTCAGGAGCCGCTGGACTGGATCGATTGTGAAGACCCACATGAAATCCACGACTTGCAGGACTACCAGAGCGGCGGTGACGAGCTGACCACCTACGGCATCCGCAAAGATGTGCAGCGCCTGCTGGCCGGTGTACGCACCGACCTCGATACCTTCAACGATGCCGAAGCCTTCGCTTTGATGTACAGCGGCTACCAGATGACTGCGCTGGAGCATGAACGGAGTACCGAACGATATTTTGAAAATGCGTTCCCTCCGGTGAGTTGGAATTTTATGAAAATTGCTGATCACACCCTCCGTACCGAGCGCAGTCGTGAGCTCAATCATTTGCTCAAAGCTTCGCAAAAACTGTTTTTTAAAGTATTCATGCTCAGTAAGTTGTGGCTCATCGCCGGCCTCGGCTTTGCCATCGGGATGGGTGGCCTGATCATTTTTCTGGTTTGGAAATTCGTCGATTTTGATCAACCCATCATCAGCATCAATCTCAAAACGGTGCTTCTGGCTGTACTAACTTTCCTCATCGCTACCTTCCTCGGCGGATTGATCGCCAAAGTGATCGACTACGAAAGCACTATCCGTAAAGTACTCATTGGTATCGCATTAGCGCTGGCCGGCTTTATAGTGGGCAACCTGTACCTCAATGTGCTGGATAAGGTGTATTTGAAAAAGGGGAGGATTGTGTAGATGGGTTGGTACTTCGTGCTTGCCAAGCAACGCAACGTCAAAAGTTGAAAAATAAAAACCTGGGAACAATTTGTTTTTTTATATTAAAAACACTATATTTGCAAAGTCGTTTAACCTTGAAGGATTCTTTCTGATAAACGCTTTTAACATATACCCTACCACCATAAAAGGCGGCTGCTGCAGGGAAGCTGTTGGTATGTAGATAAGATATTGTCCTGGCGAATAGCCGGGAGCGGCAAGGCGGATGGGTGGGACCCACCCTGCCAAAAGCACCGAATCTTTTTTTGGTAAAGAGTAGGGAGTAAATTCATCGTTTCGCCAATGACCCCTGTCTTTGCCGCCAGGTAGGATTTGCACCAATATTTCATGAAATATACTTACAAGCGCTTTACTGTTTGATGAACTTCGCCCGATAATCTCCGGCACTTGTAACCACTTTCACCACATATACGCCTTTCGGAATGCCTTGAAGCTCCAAGCGAATAGTAGTTGATGGTATATCGGCCGATAAAATTTGCCGACCGCTTAGGTCGTACAATTGCACCATAGCTTTTCCCTGAGGTGGCCGGAGCAAACTGAGCTCAATATAGTCGTTGGCCGGGTTGGGAAAAAGCCGTAGCGCAGCTACCTCCGGCTCCGGCCATTTGATAAGCGTCACAGGGTTTTCGCAATCCACCAAGCAGCCCGTGCTGTCCAGTTTGACCAGCCAGATGTTGGGGTTGTTATAAGTAGGATCGTGATCGAGGAAAGTATCTTGCACCAGGCCAGAGATGATGAAACCACCATCGGGCGTTTGGGCCAGGCTGTGAAATTCGGCCTGCTCGATCGGTGAGTCGTAATAGGGGAAGCTGTGCTGCCAGAGCGTATCACCCGTTTCAGTCATACGGAATATCCAGCCGCCAGTGCCGTCGTAATCGCCAAACTTGCGATCCAGCCCCACTCCTACAATGTCGCCGTTTCGGGCTGTGATGATGTTGCTCAAAGCCTTGTAAGTACGGCTTTCGAGGATGGTTTCCCATATAAAATTGCCCTCCATATCGAGACCATACACCACCGGTGGCTCACGGGTGAGGTAGTGCGGATAGTTAGGATCATACACAAAATTTTTGTTGAATGAGAAGGCCAGTGTTTGATTATGCAGCGCCGTAACCCAGGGAAGGCTGATGGCATGGCGGGAGGGCTCAAAGGTTCTGACCCACTCCAGCTCGCCTTCCGGATCGAGCACAAGTAGTCCCGCGCCTACATGTGGCAGGCTCATCTGGCTGATGGCATGCGTAAAAGCAATAGCAATACGACCATCCTCCAGCTCGATCATTTGATAAGGGGTAGGGTAAAAATAGCCGTATTGGTAGTGACGCTCCCATAGCAGTTTACCCTGTCCGTTGAGCTTCATTACAAAAGTATGGCTCATCGTCATGGCCGCATTATTCCAACGATAACCACTAAGTAAAAAACCACCATCCCGGGTTTTGATTAATACCTCTGTTCCTTTACTTACTGTATCAGGATAAGTCTGGGTCCACAATTCATTACCACTAAAATCCAATTGCTTTAAAAAAAGCTCACGGCCTGTACCCTCTCCGGTAAACCCGGCTACCATAATTTTATCTTTCACCACTTCAAGCGTCTGGCGGCCAAACCACAAATGATTAGGATAAATTTCAAATTCCTTCTCCCAAATCACATTGCCATCAAAATCCGTCTTTACAATACCCGAGCAGTTTACCAAATTATCGACACATCGCAACAAGCCGAGTATCAAATATCCATCCTCCAGTACAATCACCTCATGTCCATTGTCGGCATCGCGGTTGACATCAATGCTGGTAGCAAAGGTGTTTTGAGCAGATAAAATGACCGGAACAGCCAGCCAGGCCAGCGTAAAAGCAAGTAGATAAAGAAGTGGTTTATTTTGCATCTGTGTTTATTTGAATACTACAAATTTTCGGATGAGTCGGCTACGGCTATCTCCTCCGATATGCAAATAGTAGAGGCCGTTGGGCAAATCAGCGATATTCAGACGTAGTTGTGAGGTGCCTGCCGGCAGGCGCAGACTTTGCATGATTTTGCCGTTTCGGTCAAAAATACACAATTGTTGGTCTTCTGCCGGGTTTTCCTGCCATACAATATAGATTTCGTCTTTGGCAGGATTGGGCATGATATTCACCTTATGCTCTATCAGCGGAAGGGAGCCTTCTGACTGCTGTATTGCATTTTGCCCTCCTCCCACACCTGATGAATCATCGTCTTCGATACGTTCTCCTTTCAAAAGGGCCAGCAATGAACGAGCATAAGCCCTGTTGTACGAATCGCTTTGGGCAATTTCATACAGTACCGCTTCCTGCAAACTGTCAAGTACAAAGGTATCCTGCTGAAGTCGGATGATATTGATGTTTTGAATATCCCGATACCAGATTTCATCCTGCGTAACAGATGGAAAACTATTCACCAAAGCCTGGGCCCCTGCAAAATCAGCCGTTTTGAATTTGAGGCCCAACAATTTTTTATCGGCCTGGAGGGTGCTGTCTTCCAACAACAAATTGGTGGCCGTGGTAATATCATTGCTGTCTATCGCTTCGGAAACCAACAAATTCAGCAGAAAATCCTTGCTAATTTGATTTTCAAAGGGGTTGGGGTAAATATGCACACTTTGTTCGAGCTGTTCTTGAATACTTACAGGGGCATAGTCAAATGAAAGCGCATCAATGGTAAATATCGAGTTACCTCTGGAGTCTAATGGGCCAGCATATGATCCCCCGATTAACCTAATCCATAAAGTATCATAGTGGGTATCTAAAAGAGGGATATGAATCAATTGATATTTATCAATATTGGTAGTGGCTTCCCAAAAGGAAAAGTCAAGTTGAGTATGGCATCTGCCATCCGATTTATAATCACAATAATTTATTTTTACTTCACATCTACCTAAAAAAACATTATCTACCATACGATTGCATTTTACCCAGGCATTTAATGCTATCGGTTTTTGTAAGAGATCAGAAGAGTCAACAAAAATACTGGATACAGAAGTTTGGAGTCCTTCAGGGCCTGGAATAGCTGAGCTTAATTGTAAGGCATATTCTCCACGAAAAGCATCATCGGTCTTTCTAAAGTCTGTATATAAAGAATCTTGATAAAAACTATAGCTCGTCCCCCACGGCAACGGCATCTCCAAACTATGCACACTATCTATCATAACTTCTGTCCACTCCTCAAAACTTCCATTGGGGATGGGTTGGGCAGCAAGAGGTACTATGTTCATACAATAGAGCAGGCTAAAGAAATAGATCAGCGTGTAGAAAGAAAGACGCATCATGACTTGGGAGGTTTTGTTATTGCAATATAACTTTATTTCGTAATACAAGTGTTGCAAGCTGTATGAAATGTAGGCTGGGCGGCAAAAATTGGTTTCGGTTTTTCGGTTTTTCGGTTTTTCGGTTGCCGGTACTCGGTTGTCTGGTTGCCGCAATTACGTTATAGGCAAACCGGACACCGGACACCGGACACCGGAAACCGAGCACCGATTAACACCTTATAGGAAAACTGGCCCAGATTTCCTAACTTAGCCATTCATCAAAATTTCTTTGGATAATGAAGCGTCTGATCCCTATTTTATTACTGTTTATAACTGGCTTTAGCAGCCCGTCCATTTTCGCTCAGGTGGAACTGGAAAAGCCGAATAATTACCAATTTACGCTCCAAAAACAAATCGAATGCACCGACGTAAAAAGCCAGGACCGCACCGGCACCTGCTGGAGCTTTGCCACTGCCAGTTTTTTGGAATCCGAAATGATACGGGCGGGTAAGGGGCGCCACAACGTATCGGAGATGTACGTGGTACGCAATATTTATCGCGACAAAGCCCGCAACTACATCCTCCGCCAGGGCAAAGCCAATTTTAGCCAGGGCAGCCTGTCGCACGATCTGATCGCTGCCTCGCGCAAGCACGGCATGGTGCCGGAAGTGGTATATAGCGGCATGTTGGGAGACCAGAAAAAGCACGACCACAGTGAGATGGAGGCGGTGCTGAAAGGCATACTCGATGGTGTGCTCAAGCAGAAGCGGCCCAGCGATAAATGGCAAAATGCCTTTGAGGCGGTACTAGATGTGTACCTCGGCCCGGAGCCTGCCAATTTCACCTACGATGGCCGCCAATTTACGCCGGAAAGCTTTGCCAGCGATATGTCCCTCGATCCCGGCCAGTATGTCAATATTACTTCCTATACCCATCATCCTTTTTATGAATCCTTTATCCTCGAAATTCCCGACAACTACTCCAACGGAGCGTATTACAATGTGCCGGTCGATGAGCTTCAGGCAATTGTGGACAATGCCTTGCTGCAAGGCTATTCGGTAGCCTGGGACGGTGATGTAAGTGAAAAGGGATTTTCAGCCCGCAAAGGGATAGCCGTTCTCCCGGAAGATGTAAAGCGGGAAGATCTTTTTGAAGAGCCCGGTACCGAGCTGGCGGTCGATCAGGCGTTGCGGCAAAAGACCTTTGAAAATTTTTCGACTACTGATGATCACCTCATGCACTTTACCGGTATTGCCAAAGACCAAAAGGGTACACGCTATTATCTGACCAAAAACAGCTGGGGAGAGATTAGTCCTTACAAAGGCTATCTGTATATGTCGGAGCCTTATTTTCGCCTAAAAACAGTAGCTGTAATGGTGCATAAGGATGCCATTCCGAAAAAAATTGCCAAAAAGCTGAATCTGTGATACAAGCAGCCCGATTACTTGCCCTCTTTCTACTTACCACTTCTTTGCTTCTGCCATCGAGCAAATCGGTAGCTACAGAGGCAATTAAGACCAACAAAGCTCAAGCGGCAAAGCGGGCCAATCAAAGCAAACCGAGGAAGCTGAAAAAGTGGAAAAAACGAATAGAAAAATGGAAGAAGAAAAGCGGGGAAGGTGCACCAGTACTGACCATTTTTGCAATTTTGACAACAGCTGCCTGGACACTATGGCTCATTGGGATTTTACTGGCCTCTTCTTTTGGAGGAGCTATAGCTGGATGGACCTGGATCATATTTGCCCTGCTCACGCTGTTTATGATCATCCAATGGGCTTTAGTATTTAAATGATCGACATAACCCTAACCTGATTTTTTTAATCATTGCTGCCAAAACTGCATGACCTTGCGTTACAAACTGACCACTCTATCCGTATTGCTAACTACATTATTTATGAGCGCCTGCGGGTTGTTCAAAAAAACACCTGCCGTCCAACCCACACATCCACAACTTGTCGTTTTTATATCGATCGACCAGATGCGCTACGACTATCTGGAGCGCTTTGGCGATCTGTTTACCGGCGGCTTCCGGAGGCTGCTCGACGAAGGAGCTGTCTTTACCAATGCCCAACATTTGCATGCCAATACGGCTACCGCTCCGGGCCACGCTACACTCGGCACGGGCTGCCATCCCTCCAAACACGGTATCGTTGGCAACAACATCTACCTGCGGGATTCAAAAACGATGGAATATTGTGTGGAAGACAAAAACACCCGGCTGATGGGAATTGAGACCGACGAGCCATTGATTGGGGCTTCTCCCTTCCGGCTGATGCGGCCTGGCCTGGGCGACTGGTTTAAATCGGCCGATCCGGCCTCCAAAGTGTATGGCATCGCCCTCAAGGATCGCTCTGCGATATTGATGGCCGGCCAACATCCCGATGGCGTTTTTTGGTTTAATAAAACGACCACCCGATTTGTCAGTTCCGACTATTACTATAAAGAGTTTCCCGCCTGGATACGGCAACTATCTGGTGAACAAATTTATGAACAAGAGCTGGCGCTGGGGTGGCATAAAAAGCTCGATGACGCAGCCTACAACCGCAGTCGGCCTGACAACTTTGAGTGGGAAACACGCCTCTTTCCACCCCGATTTCCCCATACCCGGAAGAGTATGCTCCCGCCCGATGGCAACTTTGGCCCCACCAAAAAGAATGGCAGCATGCTGTTCAATACGCCCTTCGGAGACGGCCTGGTACTCGAAATGGGCAAGCACCTCATCGGGAAGGAAAAGCTGGGCCGCGACGAGCATCCCGACATCTTGTTTTTGGGCTGCTCGGCGGCCGATTATATAGGCCATCACTTTGGCCCGATGAGCCACGAGGTACAGGATTACTACCTCTGGATGGATGAATATCTGGGCAATTTTTTGAAATATCTGGATGAGCAATTTGGCCACGAAAATTATTTGTTGTTGCTCTCTTCCGATCACGGGGTGTTGCCCTTGCCGGAGGAATTGCAACGCCAGGGCAAAGAAGGCAGGCGGGTGTTGAGCCAGGAGTTTGATGAAGCACTGGACAGTGTGGAAGCGGAGGTCAAGCGGCAATATGGGATTAAAGGGAAGATTATTAACAAAAGCGATTATTCAGGCATCAGCTTGCGCTACAACGAGCCCCGGGTGCGTGGCATTGAGGATGAGCAGCTGCGTGAAGCCTTTGCCGAAAAGCTGAAGGAGCTGGATTTTGTAGTGGAGACCTATACGCTGGAAGAGCTGCAATCCGATGTCAATAAAACGTTTATCGACCGATTCCGGCGCTCGGAATACCCGCAGCGTGGCCATGAGATTCGGCTACTTAATATTCCCAATGCGCTGGTGGATGCCTGGCAAAATGGTACCAATCATGGTACTGCTTATGGTTATGACAATCATGTGCCGGTCCTGTTTTTTGGCAAGGGCATACAGGCTGCACGTATTTCCCGGCAGATCGGGACGATTGATATTGCTCCTACGATTGCCAGCATACTGGAGGTGCCGGTAGCCCATTGGGTGGATGGGAAGGCGATTCGGGAGCTGAGGATGGTAGATAAAACGATTCAATGAGTGATCTGCACTTGAATCATCTACATTCCAAATGCCTCTGCATATCTTACCTTTCCACTTATCCCCTCCAACGCCCCGGCTTCCAATTCCAGCGCCATAAACACCTCATCGGCAACCTCAAAGGGCGGGCGAATATTCCAGCGGCTGGCAGGTTGAAAGCCAAAGCGCGGATAGTAGTTGGCATGGCCTAGTACGATTACAGATTGGTGGCCCAATTGGCGGGCCCGGTCAAGACCAGCTCTGACAAGCAGGCTGCCGATGCCAAGCTTTTGATGTGCTGGCTGCACAGCCATTGGTGCTAGCGCCAGCGAGCGATAGCTTTTAGCTCCTTCTTCGATCCTCACCTGACTGAATGCGATGTGCCCGACAATGTGTTTGTCTTGTTCGGCCAGCAGCGCCAGCTGCGGCAAAAAGGCTTCATCGGAGCGAAGCCGATCCACTAATTGGGCTTCGTCGGGTTGGCCAAAGGCCGCTTGAAGGAGCTGATGTATAAACGGCTGATCTTCAGGGAGTTCTGTTCGGATGTGTAGAGCAGGCAGCATATTTTTTAACACTTATTTGTGAACAATGAATGAAAAAAAGTGATTTTTGAAATCAAAAAAGTGAAAAATATTTTGTTTTTTATCAAAAAGGTTATAAATTGTGCTCAGGTTGAGCAAGGTACAAAAAGCCAAAAAAGAAAAACACATTAAAGAATAATGTAATAATAAAGTGGGGATTTTTAATATCCCTTATTCCGCTATCAGAAAGTATTCATCTATCACCTAAAATTTAAGCACTATGAATGAAGTAAAATTTTGGCGGCTCATCAAAGCTGCGCGTGCCATTGAACCCATTTCCAAAGGCGTTGAGATTTTGGAAGAAAGCCTTAGTGAATGCCAGGCAACGGAGATCGTTGCATTTTTAAACATTTTTCGAACCCAAATGGCAGCTGCCCTGACCCGCCCTTCAGTGGATGCCTGCTTCTTGCTCAACGGTTCTCTGGCTGATGATGTTTTTGAAGATTTCAGCGCCTGGCTGATATATCAGGGCAAGGAATTTTTTGAGGCGGCAATTCAGCAGCCGGAAGTACTTTTTCATCATCTTCCGGAGCGTGAGCTGGCTAGCCCGACTGCCGAAGCTCTGCTATTTGCCGCACATCGAGCCTTTGCCCGCCACCAAAAGGTTGGTGTCGATGATAAGGGCTACCTGGATTGTTTGCTTTCCCTGGAAGAGCATGCCAATGTACAGCCTGTTATTGAAGCGGATGAGGAGTTGATGACCGTGCCGGAGAGTAGCTGGCTATCCAAACATTATCCTTCATTGTATCAATGGCATATGTTGAATGTAGAAGCCAAAGAAATGGAGGAAGCATGGAATATTGAATGGCCGAAAGATTCGCTGCTCCGCGCACCGGCTACTTCTGAAGAGCCACTTTCCACTGCCCCGGAACTTGAGTCGCTGGCGCTTGCTTCGGCCAGCAGCTAGGGGATGACTAACAGAAAGGTTGAGAGCTAGCTGAAGCTCAGTAAGAAGGGCATTCTATACTGTTGCGTTTATTCATTGAGTTTTGTAGTGTTTCCAAATAGTTGTTTGTAAACAGGCTTCAGCATATCCCGATAACCTTGATCCTGAAAATGTTCAGGACTATCGGGAAGCTGAGCCTGCTTATTTCATCAGGCTGGGTGCTAAAATGCTAATAATCAGCTCTTTATGCATGGTGTTTATCATAGGCAGTCTTTCGTATTGCCTCTTTTATCTATCTATACTTCAAGCCGCCAAGTTTTGTGCATTTCCTACAGGTTTGAAGTTTATCCCGCTTTGCCAAGTTTTCTGTGTATGCACAAGATTTGACAAAGCGCACGATACAGTAGTCTAAAAAGGGAAGACAACTTTGAGCTTTACTTGATCGGTAATTCTTGCCTGCTGGTCTAAAAAAGCGTTTTGCTGATACTGCGGTAGCTATATTCAGCCTTATTATTACCTTATTATTACCAAAGCTTGAATTGCTTACAAAACCAGATTTAGAAAAATTGAATACATCCACTATTGCATCCAATTGAGAGAGACGTATTGTGTAATGGTGGGTTGCAAATCGAATACTATGAATGCAGAGCGCAATATTCCCAGAAATTTGCTGGAAAGTTTATCACAAAAATCGGCTAATCAATTGTATGCTTTTGCCATGAGCCTGACCAGAGATACGAGCGATGCAGAAGATCTGTATCAGGAGACCTTATATCTGGCATTAAAGAATAGCGAAAAATTCAGAGCAGGGACCAACTTTATGGCCTGGATGAAGACCATCATGCGCAATGCCTTTATCAATGGCTATCGCCGCCGCAAGCGCTTTACGGCTTACGTCAATGATAAGGTCGGCCGCCATGCTCAGGATAGGCCACAAGCGCGAAACGATGCCGAATCCAATATGCTCATGAAGGAGTTGGGAGCCATCATTGATAAGGTCGATCCCCGCTTCAGCACTCCTTTTCAGCTGTTTTATCAAGGGTATAGTTATGACGAAATTGCTCAACAGCTAGAGCTGCCGCTGGGCACAGTAAAAAGCCGCATCTTTATCGCACGTCGGCAAATCAAAAAAGCCTATCAGCAGCATTATGATCTGGCTTTCAGCGCCAATTGATTGTATAACTCGATTAATGAATTGAAAACGGATAAGGCACTCGCTTCAATGATCGTCAATATGCCGAAGAAGACAAGCAAGGCATTGGATGAATGGTTGCAGATACTAAAGCAGGAGTCTTTTGGAAAACATTCGGAAGCAGTCAATTTTTTAAAAACGACCCACGGAATAACTCATGGCTATGCCAATACGATTGTATTGCTTTCAAAAGCAATTTCCAAACACGCGCGGTATAGTGGCTAACCAATATAGAGGGAAGGAGAATTTGAAGCCCATATTTGAGAAGCTATTATCTGTTGTTAAAACATTTGGAGCCGATGTCGTAATTACTCCTAAAAAGGCTAGTGTGAGCCTGATCCGGAAAAAGCAATTTGCACTGATCAAGCCTGCAACAAAAACGAGGATCGCCCGTTCGGGTTCGCCACACTTCACTCATCCCTCAGCTTCCACATTTCCATCTTAGCTTCTCCACAAGTCGTTTTTTATTATCAAGCTCATCAAAATACTCATCCAGATAGGCGCGCATGTCTGCACGCTGATTTCCGTTGAGCAGTTCAAACTGATCGATCAGGTTGTAGAAAGATGACTTATTATCCTTAAATTTTTGGATCAACGGAGCATACACTTCCATCGGAAAACACTTGCCCATATACAAGCGGGTACGCACATTATCAATATTAATATTTTTATTAGGCACGGCATAGTAGGCATTTACCATCCCGCAATAATCGAAATCATAAGGGATGGCCAACATGTATTTCCCAGAATCCGGCCGCACAATTTTGATGTTGTGCTGCTGTTTCAGATGCCAGTCTGTATTGCCCACCATATATTGAAACAGGCAAAGTTGATGGTACGCAATGAGCTCTAAAGCTTCCGGGTTTACGTTGGTTGGATCATACATAGTGCCGCCCAGGCGGCTTGCCATTTCATCGTTGTTTTCAATAATAAAGGCATAGCGACTGGTTTTTTTATTCCGCCGCCCGGTATCTACATAATCCACTTCGATTAATTGTACCCTGAAACTGACGTCTGTCAAAACCTCATACAATTTGTAGATCAAATACTCCCGCAAAATGATTTCCTGATTCTGGCTGGAAGTACGACAATGATTAACCAATTTTAAAGTTTTAAATTTTCGCAGACCCTTCGATTTCAAAGTTGCTTTAGAATATTTAATTTTTATGGGTGGCAAGTGGCAAATTTTTCTGCGCGATTTTCCACGCGGACGAACACCGACAGAATCTATAAATGACTGATTATCAATGGAGTAGCTTATAGTGGCGGGCAAGTATTCATTGCGATATTTCCTTTTTATCAATTTTTTGAAATTGGCTCGTAATTCTACTTTTAATAGTTCCCCTTGTGCATTGCCGCTATTGAAGAATTCAAAAATACTCGGCTTTGTGCTATCCGCAAGGGCCTGAGCTACCTCTGATTGGGCCGCTACAATCGGCAGGAAATGAAAGAATAACAAGAACAAGAACAAGTGAGGAGTTGAGGATCGAATTTTCATGGCTAGGAGATATATGGTAAAAAGGATGCTCTGACGATAAGCCAAAGTCATACAAAATAAAGGTTTTTGTCAAATTGGAGAAGGTGAGAGGGGATTCGGCAGCACAATCAATCAGCAGCCTCTGCCATCGAGCAAGCCTTCGCCAATAGAGCTTTCAGCTGTTCAATATCCTCAATTTCCTCATAAAAGGATTTGATAAACTGAGCGGCATCCTTTCTTTCCTTTTTGTGCATCACGTCAAATTTTTCGCAAAGGCTGATGAGTTGGCTCTTCTTTTCCTTCAGAAATGCCAAAACTTCTGTCATTTCTTTTTCATCAGGGCAAGCCCCCTGAAATACCCTGTCACGCACACTGAAGGTGCCCAAGTCAGGATTGGGGATCGCATATTTGTTGTTTACCAGGCCGGAAAAATCAAAATCATAAGGCACTGCTACCAAACCTTGCTGGCTGGGTGTACGCAACAATTTCAGATTGTGCATCAAATCAATTCGCCAGTCGGTGTTGCCGATCATATATTGAAAGAGTGCTAACAGCAGGTGCTGGCGACTATTCATTTGGATGGGCCGGACATTGTATTGTTCTACCCGCTCGGCGGTGAGCCGATGGGCCAATTCGTTGCTATTCTCAATGAAAAACGCATATTTATCAAAAGGCTTGAACTTGTTTTTCGTATCCAGGTAGCGGATTCGCACCAGCTGAACTCGATAACTGATGTCGGTCAGTTGATTGTATAGTTTGTAAGCAAGGTATTCTTTGAGCAGCTTTTCCTCACTGCCTTTGCTGCTGAAGCAATGTGTAACTAATTTGAGTTTATTGAATTGACTAGTGAATCCTGCATCGAGTAGGTCATCTTTGGCAAATTTTAGCTTTACAGGAGGAAAATCACATATATTTCTGCGGCTCTTTCCTCTTGCCTTGATCTTTACATCACGCTCAAAAGGCTGTCCATCGGGTTTGAAAAAGCGAATAGTAGCCGCTTGATATTCGTCCTTCTTTTTATTTTCGATCAACAGCTTCATATCGGTAAACAGCTCTACCTCAAGGATGGAGTCAGAATCAATATAACTAAAAAAACTATTCCCATTATTGGCGTTCCAATTGCTGAGAAAAGCCACTTTCGGGGGTAGCGAGTTTTGGGCCTGAAGGGGCAGGCTATTCGAAAGGGTGGCCACCACAACCCATACACATAACAAAAGACGGATACACATGATGATCGAATTTTGGTTTTTTCAGAGCAAACAGAAAAACTGTTATTTTGCTACAAAACTAAGGCGATTTGGCCCATCGTGATTGTATTCTGGATAGAGCAGTTTATTTCTTCGACTAATCATAACAAAAGATGTGTTCTAAAGTTTTTTGGGTACAGCCCAAAAATAAAGTTCTCTCTTTTGGTTCTGACGATTCGCTCGGCCAGATTGCTTTTGGGATCACTTATTCTCTTGCTAATCGCTTGAAAGCAGCAATTTATTTTCTGATCCGTGCTAAATAAATATTCCTGTAAATATTTCTGGCGGCCCACTCCTGTCCTTTTGATTGCCTCTCCAATATCATAAAGCTGACCTTTTTGAGGCTATGACTATCAATTCCTTGTTTTAAAAAACATATCTTTGTGTTACTAAAATCTAAGATTTAGTCACTATCTGTCTGATTAACAAAAGCTTATACTTTTCGTATTACAATATATAATTTTTTCTTTTTGTCAGTAGTAAACCAAGATAATTGAAGGTCATATGAACGTAGCAACAGCAGAAAATTTGCAGATGATCCGCGAGAGCGCCCGCGATTTCGCCGAACAATACATTCGCTCACGTGTGATGGAATGGGACGAGGCTCAACATTTTCCGGTTGGGTTGTTTCACAAAATGGGGAAATATGGCTTTATGGGGGTATTGGTACCTGAACAATATGGCGGTTCTGGCCTGGGATATCAGGAATATATTACCATTATCGAAGAGATTGCAAAGGTGTGTGGTTCGATCGGTCTTTCGCTGGCTGCCCACAATTCGCTCTGTACCAATCATATCCTTTCTTTTGCCAATGAAGCACAAAAGGCCAAATATTTACCGAAACTGGCCAGCGGGGAATGGATCGGGGCCTGGGGCCTTACGGAGCCCAATACCGGCAGCGATGCAGGGCGGATGAAATGTGTGGCTGAAAAAGATGGAGATCATTATATACTCAACGGTACTAAAAATTTCATTACGCATGGCAAATCGGGGCATGTTGCAGTCGTAATCGCCCGAACCGGCGAGCTGTTAGATAGCCACGGAATGACGGCCTTTGTAGTAGAGCGCGGCACACCTGGTTTTAGCGCGGGCAAAAAGGAAGACAAGCTCGGTATGCGCGCTTCCGAAACGACAGAAATGGTATTTGACAATTGCCGGGTACACAAAGACCAAATTTTGGGCGAAGTAGGCGAAGGCTTTATCCAATCGATGAAAATATTGGATGGTGGGCGCATTTCCATAGCGGCTTTATCTATAGGCATCGCCAAAGGTGCTTATGAGGCCAGCGTACAATACGCCAAAGAGCGTCAGCAATTTGGAAAGGCCATTGCCCAATTCCAAGCGATTAGTTTCAAGCTTGCCGATATGGCAACAAAAATACAAGCTGCCGAATTGCTCACCCGCAAAGCCGGGTACCTCAAAAATGCAGGAAAAAGTAGCACAAAAATCTCTGCAATGGCCAAATACTATGCCTCAGAAGCAGCCGTGCAAATTGCAAATGATGCTGTGCAAATCCATGGAGGCTATGGCTATATTAAAGAGTTTCCTGTTGAAAAACATTATCGGGATGCCAAACTTTGTACAATAGGGGAGGGCACCAGTGAAATTCAGAAACTGGTTATTTCCAGAGAAGTACTGAAAGGCTCATAGGCTCCTCAGAGTGGAAAAAGCTAAGGCCAAGGGAATTCCTCAGCCTTAGGATTGGCCACAGCATAATGCTGATTATTTGTTGCGAGACGTCCTAATTACCTGTTCAATTGAGAACTAGCTTTCGGGATAGCCATGTTTTTCCAGCCTGTGTATTTACGAGATAAATCCCTTTCGGCAAATGGCTTAGATCAAGCGCCTGGCGATATAAAGCGTCATTTACGCTGACTGCTTTTGGAAAAACTACTTTTCCGTTGAGGCCTTGAACCCGAATGAATGCTTGTTCTATCATTTTACCTGCCTCAAATTGGATGCTAAATCGCCCATCAGATGGATTGGGGAAAACCTCAAGATTGCTCGTTGTAGGTGTTTCGGAAATACTTGATGAGCTGCGATCGTCGGCTCCATTATCACCACTTCAAAACTTTTTTTGATGAAAATTTTCCTGGCTCCAATGACCAACGCCATATACTGCGATGGGCAAATCATTGTACAGTAGCCAACCGGACATTTTCATTAGGATGGAAAATGGCCAGTGGCCGCCCATATTCGAAACTGGAATATTATGAAATAGACGTAATACAAAACGGAATGGATCCTCCTCGCGAGAGCATTCGCCCTGTTGTAAAAGCGTTCAATACAGACCGCCTTCCGCTTACACACCAGTTGGATATTTCTGTTCATTACTATTTTAAGCCAAGTAAGGAGCCTCCCCGATGGAACGGTCAGCTGGGCTTGCCGCTGGTCAATGTATACCACCAAAACAACCTGTACAACAGAGGCTTTCTGATCGACAATCGGTCTGGTGTCTCTTCTTTCTAAGGATACATATACATTTTTTGGCATTCATTGAAAAGGGGATATTGTCAGATGAACATATATGATCAGAATGTAATGTATATATTAATACGGTCACAATTGTTGACTGCTATTAATGAAGAAAATATGCAAACGGAATAATATTTGACTTTACTTTTCAATATTCATTCATTCGTTACATTTAACAAAATTAGTATGCAAGCCAAATTGGACATGCCGTTTGTCCTCCTTATTTTCCTGTTTTTTTCAATTCCAACCTTTGCCCAACAAGACCTTATCCATGCCAGTCACATTCAAGATGTTTTTGTGGCGGAAAAAGACTCGCCATTAGCCAAGCTCACTAGTGGGCTACAACAACTTCATCGCACACTGAGCCAGACAGGAAATCGACAGCACAATATGCTCTCTAGATCCCATTTGTTTTCCAATATGCTAATTGAAGAAGAACATGTATTAGTTGAATTAATCGCGAAAGGACAGGATAAAGCGTTGGTGGAGGAGTTGAAAAACCTTCGATTTGAATTCGTGAATAGCTTTGGTAATATCATCTGTGGAAGGTTGCATATAAATGATTTGCAAGCCCTGACCAATTTAGACTACCTCAAATATGCTCGTCCGGTTTACAAGCCGATAACAAATATTGGCAATGTTGATTCACAGGGTGACACAGCTCTGTATAGCCAGCAAGCCCGCGCGAATTACAATGTAGATGGTAGTGGTATTAAGATCGGAGCTTTGTCCAACAGTTACAATACACTGGGGGGAGCTGCAGCTGGTGTAGCTAGTGGAGACCTGCCTGGGGTGGGCAACCCTAATGGATATACAACTCCTGTAACTGTGCTGAAGGAATACTCAGGAACTGCTTCCGATGAAACCCGCGCCATGCTTGAGCATATTCATGATATTGCTCCTGGAGCCCAGCTGTATGCTCGTACAGCGTTCGATGGTATTGCTGATTTTGCACAAGGTATTCTGGATTTAGCTGCCGCTGGCTGTGATGTTATAGTAGATGATGTGACCTATTTTGCAGAACCTTTCTTTCAGGATGGTTTAATCGCTCAGGCAGTAGATTCGGTAGTGCGAGCCGGGAAGGTGTACTTTACAGCTGCCGGTAATAGTGGCCGAAAATCATACGAATCTGCCGGCTTTACCGATTCTGGTTTTACTCTTGGAGGAAATCCTATTCATGACTTTGATACTGGCGCTGGTGTGGATTATGGCCAGCAACTTACTATCCCGGCAGGACTTACCATTTACATAGGCTTTCAGTGGGATGATCCATATGGCTCGTTGCCCAATAGCGTAGCTGGAGCAGATACGGATATGGATATCTATCTTTATAATGCTTCATTTAGTTCTGCATTGGCTTCTTCGACCACTTCGAATATTGTTACAGGAGATCCTTATGAGGTCATGGGTTATACTAATGGAACCGGAGGAAGCCAGACCGTTAATGTAGTAATCGTACATAAGGCCGGTCCGGCACCCGGATTTATGAAATATGTATGCTGGAGCAATAGTGTGACTATTGATGAGTATGATACCCAAAGTGCTACACTGATTGGTCATGCCAATGCTACGCATGCAATTTCTACTGGGGCTGCTGCTTATTTTAATACGCCCGCTTATGGCGCTTCTCCGGCTGGAATCAATAGCTTTTCATCGGCAGGAGGTACCCCGGTGTTCTTCGACAGTGTAGGAAATACTATTACCACAGCTTATCGTGAAAAGCCTGTATTGGTAGGGCCTGACGGTGGCAATACTACTTTTTTTGGATCAGATATTCCTCAAGATGCTGATACCTATCCCAACTTCTTTGGTACTTCGGCATCAGCCCCACATTTGGCTGCCGGTGCTTCGCTTTTACTCGAAAAAGGAGCTACCAATCAGGCTCAGATAATCGATGCTTTTATCAATACAGCTTCAGATATGGATGACCCAGCTACTGCTGGCAGCGACACTGGCTTTGATTATGGAACCGGATATGGTTTTGCGAATGTCAATAGCGCTTTGGCCTATTTTGTAGCACTTCCGGTTGAGCTGCTTAGTTTTACGGTACAGCCATTAGGTACTGATGGTGGTCGGCTTCGCTGGCAAACCGTTTCTGAGCACAATAACAGTCATTTTGTTTTGCAGCATAGTGAAAACAAAGGCCGATTTAAAGAGATTGCATATGTTCAAGGAAAAGGAATCAGCCAGCTTGAGAGTGAGTATCTGCATGATGTACATCACCTCAGTGCAGGTGATCATTATTTCAGACTGATTCAGGTAGACTGGGATCACAACAAGACTGAGCACGGTATCGTGCATCTGAATATTCGCCCGGATCAGAATGAAATATGGACCTATATGGATGATGCCACTCAAATGGTGGCCGTTCAGCCGGCAGCAGATGCAAAGTTAGATATTGAAATATATAACATAAGTGGGCAACTACTTCATTCTGCTAGCCACCAACTATCTCAAGGGGAACGGTTTGTCACAGAAATTTCCCAAACGTATTGGCCAAAAGGCAATTACTTCTACCACATTTTAATAACGGGAAATAGCCACTCCGACAGGCATAGTGGAAAATTTGTTAAGTAGTAATATCTGATAAAGATTAGTAGGAGGTGTTAAATCGGCCAGTTTAATGCCTCCTGCTAATACCCGTACTTCTCCTTCCAAAAAGCCTTCAGTCGCTCTCTTAATTTTTGCTCGGCAGCATTGCTCCCCGGCTCATATAGAGCCTGCCCTCTGACCTCTTCCGGCAAAAACTCCTGCTCTACAAAATTTTGCTCAAAATCATGGGCATATTGGTAGCCCTTGCCATAGTCGAGGTCTTTCATCAGGCTGGTAGGTGCATTGCGGATGTGCAAAGGAACCGGAAGAGCGCCCGTTTGTTGTACCAATGCCTGCCCTTTCTTAATGGCCAAATAAACGCTGTTGCTTTTGGGCGAGCTGGCCAGATAAACGGCTGCTTCGGAGAGGATAATGCGTGCTTCCGGCAGTCCGATGGCCTGTATGGCCTGGAAACAGGCATTGGCTAGCAGCAGCGCATTGGGGTTGGCAAGGCCAATGTCTTCGGCAGCAGAGATCAGGAGCCGCCGGGCTACGAATTTAATGTCTTCACCCCCTTCTATCATGCGGGCCAGATAATACACCGCAGCATTGGGGTCGCTACCACGAATGGATTTGATGAATGCCGAGGCGATATCGTAATGCTGCTCACCACCTTTATCATACAGAGCGATATTTTGTTGGATCACATTGGTGACCATCTCATTGGTGATCAGAATCGATTCTTCTTCCTTTTGGTAATTGGCAAGCAGCTCGAGGATGTTGTACAACTTTCGGGCATCGCCACCACAAAAGCGCAGCAGGGCATCGTATTCCTTCACCTGGATATCCAACTTTTTTAAATATTCATCTTGCCCGATAGCTCGATCAGCCAAACGGATAAGCTCCTCTTTGGTAAGATGCTGCAACACATACACCTGGCAGCGGGAGAGCAGGGCAGGGATGACCTCAAAGGATGGATTTTCGGTAGTAGCGCCGATGAGCGTGATAATACCCTTTTCCACAGCTCCAAGCAGGCTGTCTTGCTGAGATTTACTAAACCGATGGATTTCATCAATGAAAAGGATGGGGTTGGGGCGATCAAAAAATTGCTGCGACTTGGCTTTTTGTATAGTCTCGCGGATGTCTTTTACGCCGGAGTTGATGGCACTGAGGGTATGAAAAGGGCGCTTCAGTTGGCTGGCTATAATACTGGCCAGGGTCGTTTTGCCAACTCCCGGCGGGCCCCAGAGAATAAAGGAAGGTATACGCCCTGACTCGATGGCCTGGCGCAAAACGCCGCCCGGGCCGGTCAAATGTTGCTGCCCTACATAGCTATCCAAACTGACGGGCCGCATCCGTTCTGCTAAAGGTCTGAGCATGAAAATTGATTTTTCTCCGCTAGCAACCAACCTTTGGCCAGATTGCTACGTGTATAGCGGTGAAGGTAAGTTATTCAATGAAAAAATTAAAGATCGATAAAATGAAAAAACTATTCTTTTCCATTACCTTTTTACTATGCACATTCCTTGTTTATTCTCAACAAGATACCCTTTGCTGGGTCGAAATCTATCCTGACAGCTCTGCCAACGGCGACCTTATCTTACAAGCTGATGCTTTTGGTACGGCACCCTTCGCTTATCTATGGAGTACAGGCGAAAATACCAACAATATTACTCCTTCATCATCGGGAACATACTGCTTGACAGTAACCGATAGTAATAATTGCGTTAGTCAAAGCTGCTACGATCACAATGTGCCTCCTCCTCCGGATACGCTGTGCCATGTAAACATTAGAGTTGATTTGGGGCTCGGAGGTGATACGATCCTGATTGCTGTTCCCGGCGGCACCTCCCCATATACTTACATCTGGAGCAATGGCGAAACGGATGCTATCGTAGTACCTCAAAGTGATGGTACATATTGTGTGACCATTACCGATGCTACGGGTTGTGAAGCTACTGATTGTATTTCTATATTTAACAACAATCCTTGTGGCGCCAGTATTACTTTTGACGGAACTTATTTGTACGCCAGCGGTACAAATCCTTCCAATTCGATTTTTCTATGGAGTACGGGCGATACCTCTAATTATATATTGCCAACAACATCAGGGACGTACTGTGTCACGGTGACGGATCAAACTACAGCTTGTTCTGCTACTGCATGTTTAGATTACAATGATAGTCCCGATACACTTTGCTGGGTAATTATCGAAGAACAAATGGGCGCCCTTGAAGCTATAGCCTATGGGAATGCTCCCTTCAGTTACAGTTGGAGTGATGGAAGCACTACCCAAACCATTGTACCGCCTTCGTCAGGTTGGTACTGCGTGACGGTCACAGCAGCCACTGGATGCACAGCTACTGCCTGCCACAATTTTACAAACCCAATCGACTCCTGCGATGTCACCATTTCGGTGGATAGTCTTATTACACCTGTAGGTTGCGACTGGTTGCTTACCGCGGAAGGCTGGGGAGTAGGGCCATTCAATTATGTTTGGAATACGGGCGCTGTAAATGAATCTATTATAGTGGCTCAGCCGGGGAGATATTGTGTAACCCTAACTGACACGCTTGGCTGCAGCAGTAGTGCTTGTGTCGAAATTGATAGTATGATCTTTAATTGTAATGTTGAGATTTACCAGGATTCGCTCAACATAGGCTTATTCGCTGTTGCATGGGGACAAGCACCATTCACTTATAGCTGGAGTACAGGAGCAACTACCTCGTCAATAGTGCCGACTTCGAGTGGTTGGTACTGTGTGACGGTCACTGATGCAAATGGATGTGTGGCTTCGAGTTGTTATAGCTTTTTCAATCCTAAACAGCATGGAGGAGCAGATTGGGCACAGGGTCAATCCACTACCGTTGACACAGCCAACTTTACGGATGATGATGTGAAAAAAAGTAAGATTAAGGTTGGTGAAATACTGGATGATCTTACACAACAAGCAGTTACACAAATTGGTCTGTATCCCAATCCAGCGGAGGATTATATTAGTTGGGCTTATAAAGCAAAATCTCCTGGCAAGGCGATACTGACAGTTACAAATGTAGGTGGTCGAATACTTTTGAGGCAAGAGCTAGAACTGGCCGGTGGTGAACAGTCCATTCGATTAGATGTATCCGGTTTGCCAAATACGCTATACCTACTCAATATGGAAGTTGCAGATGAGTATTTGTACGGCAAATTCGTTAAACACTGATTTTCCTTCTATAATGCCGTTCGGTTGGCTGTCAAAAGGCCGGACGGTATTTTTTCTACTATCAAAAGTACATGAAATGAAAACCATTTGCCTCCTTTCCTTATCCCTGCTCTGCTGCTACTCCATGCTGGCTCAACCAAACGAAGCTCTGCTGGTAATAGGCCCTGAAGCTTCGCTGGATTTTCACAACATTGGCGAAAGCTATGGCCGCCCGCCTTTCAGTTCTTTAGGGATAGTGGTGGAGCGGCCGATGGGCAAATTCAGCCTGGCTACGGGTTTTGTAAGGAAGAACTATGGAACCATTCGCTACAAGTCCTTTAGCGGTGAGCGCCATACTGAGATCGTAAAGGAGCAGAAAGTTACTTATTATCACTACCTCGACCGGCGTGCCGAGCTGAGGTACTATTCGGTGCCGCTGAGGCTACAATACCGATTGCCCTGCAACTGTGTGTATGTGCAGGCCGGGCTGGATGTTGACTTTCGGATTGATAAAGGGATTGCCAGCCAGGCAAATGCCACCCCACGGGCAGAGTTGGTGGAGCGCTCCAATGTGCAGCGCCTCAAATCCACCAACTTGGGAGCTGAATTGGCACTGGGCGTAAAGCTTCATGAAAGCAAGCAATTGCGTATTTTTATGCGGCCAGCTATTTATTGGATGCTCGATCCGGCGCGACATGTAAACGCTCAAAAGGAACAAATTTACAAACGCCTCAAGCTAACGCTGGGTGTTCAATACGCACTGCTTCATCCTGATACCTCCAAAAAATTTCAATCCGCTGAGGAGTAAATTAAGAGCGTGTTTGGAAATTGCTTTTGGAAGCAGTAGTAGTAAAATTTAATTTTGGGCGAAGCCTTTTTTTGAGGCATAGCCAACGCTATGGCGATGAAAAATAATGAAGTACAGAATTAAATTTTGCACTAATGCGCCGAAGGGTAAATTCCAAACACGTTCTAAAATGCACTGCTTTTGAAAGGGAAAATTAGCATGCAATTGCTAGACGATTGTAAAAAGGGCGACCGAAAAGCACACTACCAGCTTTACCGGGCCTGTTTTTCTGTGCTTTTGAGTACCTGCCTGCGCTATGAAAAAGATAAAAATGAAGCTGCTTCGCTGCTCAATATGGGCTTTTTGAAAATTGTGAATAATTTGAATAAGTACCGGCCCAAAGTGCCATTCGAAGCATGGATACGCCGTATTATGATCAATACCATTATTGATCAGTTTCGGAAAAACAGAAAAGTTAGAGAACTGATTCAGTATACGGATTTTAGCGACTCGCCCATCGCCGAACAGGCCATTGAACTAAATAGTGCTGAATATCAGTTTGATGCAGAACAGCTGGAAGCGATGATCCATCATTTGCCTCCTATGAGTCGTAAGGTATTCAATCTGGTAGCTATTGATGGGTATAGCCATAAGGAAGTAGGAGCCATGCTCGACATCAGCCCAGGTACCTCAAAATGGCATCTGAGCTTTGCCAGAAAAAAATTGAGGGAGATGATCTCTGTTGCCCAAAATTCCTCGAAAATTGTATGATTATGAGTAATGTGGACAAATTTTTCAAAGAAAAGCTAAAGGATCGGGAGATTCCTTTTGATGAGCATTATTGGAAGCAAGCAAGTGAAATGTTGGATGCTCAAGATCGGCGAAGACGTAGCAAATGGTGGTTTTTTATCCTCACAGCTTTGCTGCTGATAGCCGGAAGCTGGTATATTTGGAGAGCGGACAACTTGGTAGATCGTACAAAAGTGACTGGTACTACAGCTATTGATAATTTGACGAAACAGGAAGGTAATAGTGCTCAACAAACTGAACAATCGTTACAGGAACAGGCGATTGGTCAATCGGGTGATGAGCTATTTGGTAAGTCCCAAAAATCAACGAATAATCTCACCGAGGAGCAGCCTGGCTTGTCATTTACAAATAAACCAAAAACCCTCCGAAACGATCCATCCAAATATGAAGCAATTAGTAAGATTGAAAAACCTAAGGCAATCAATGAATCGTTGAAAAACTGGCCTTCCGGAAAACCTCATGATTCATCCACTCCAACAATTGACAACATTGCTGAAGTGGCAACTCGTGCTACGGAAAATGCAAATCTGATTCAGTCAACTACCGATCCACTCACATATACTGAGCAATCCGGACAAACTACTGATCCGGCCCCAAAGACCGAAGACGCTTCAATTGAATCGATGCAAGAGCTGTTCCTCCTCCCCAGTCATTATCCAATACTTGAGAGCCCACAGTATAGTATCCGCCAAAAAGTGATTGCCGAAAAAGTAAAGCCCGTACAATGGGCTGTCAAAGCAGGGCCCACCTTGCACAATGCCACATCGGGCGCGTCCGGCCTTATTGGAGCCGCTGTTGGTGTACAATGGAATTTTGCAATACGTCCGCATTGGAGGCTGGGAGCAGAACTGCTTTATGAATATCGGGATGGCCATTTTATGACCACCAATCAGAGTCGTACAACTGTCTATAGCTTTGGTAAGACGATTCAACTAAACCAGCTGATCCCCGACAATTTGCACTACGTCAGTTTGCCAGTATATATGCAGTATCGTTGGAATGCGTATGCATTGGAAGCTGGCCTGGCTCCAGCTTTTCTCACGGGGATCAGAGGCCGGGTGTATGTCAACGAACAATCTGGCAAGCAAAGTTGGATAGAGCCACATGAATTCAGGAAATTTCACTTACAGCTTATGGCAGGTAGCCGCTTTCACCTGGCGGGTGGCTGGGATATCGGGCTTCGGGTTCGATACGCTATTGGAAGTATATTGACTTCACCAGATCTGTCGGAGATTGAACGGGCTTTACGCGAATCGGACAAATTGAATTTGCAAATTCTATTTACCAAATCAATCGGAAAATAATCGATATGCTGTTAACGAAAGAGATATTTCAGCTGAACACTACAATATTTTTATTAGCCATTGGCGTATTGGTGGGCTGCAAAAAGGAGGATGTTCCTACAACAGATGGCACACCGGTATTTTCAATTAGGGCTGATTTCGACGGAAGCCAGGTAGATATTCAGGCTGGCAACGAGCAATTTTATCTATATTCCGACTATCGAATAGATGATTGTGAGCAGATTGTATTGGTGTCTCGGCTTGCCAAAGATAATAGCTGCACTACACAATGTGCTGAAGAATGGTTGATTGAGATTGCGGACTCTAACCTGCTTATCGGCAGTTTTGCTCCCGAATTGGTGTTGGCTACTAATGCTTATCCGTATGCTAATAGTCAGCTTGACCAGGATTTTCGAGTAGCTTTTGAAAGCTTGGCAGAAGGTTCAACTCCGCTTACTTATTCCTGGACGTTTGGTGATGGCTCTGACTCTTCTGAGCCCGATCCGGTCCATATTTATAATGAGCCTAGCGGGGCATTTATCGTTGAGCATAGTATTACAGACCAACGAAACTGCAGCCAATCAGTGTCACGCCAAATTGTCCGTAAGGATCAGTCACAGCCCGAATGCCTGGCTGATTTTCTGGTACAAGCTGATAGCTTCGGACTCCAATTAACTGCATCGGCAAGTTTAGGGCAGCCACCCTTTGATTATTCCTGGAGCGATGGATCAACGGGTTCAGTATTGCAAACTTCATGGGATTCGTTGACTACAGGAGAATACTGCCTTACTATAACGGACAGCCAACTGTGCAGAAGTGTAATTTGTAAAACAATTGACCGGAATCCGGTAACATTAGAACCTGAATATTGTGCAGCCAATTTTACTTTCCTGGGCAATTTGATTGCAAATGCACGCTGTTTTACAGGGGCTGTAATTCAATATACAGATGAAGAGGGGAAGATATATCGATCAGATTGGGGCGATCAGTGGCCCGAGAGTCGCTTTGAAATCTCACAAGTGGCCAGTTTCGAGCCTAATGAGCAAGGCAAGCCAGTAATGAAATTTCAACTTCGCGGAGCAGCTCTGTTGTATGATGCTTTCGGTCAGGCAGCCGAGTTGAGTAATATTGAAGCAGTATTGGGGGTGGCTCACCCATAAGTAAGGTGTACTTGTTTATTAACCCTTAGAAAACCACCTGCTTAGGTGGTGGATATGTTCTTTTTGGCTTAAAGAACAAATTCCGAGCACACTCTTACTTTTGGTATTGCCTCTACCTGGCAATGCTAGTTAGACAGGTGCGGCGCCATCATTTTTTCCAATCGATGAAAAAACGAAGCAAAAAAATCTCGCCAAATCAAACTCCTCCTTCAAACAATGATTTGGCTGGCTTAGCTGGCTGTTTGGCAGGCCAGCCCCCCATTTGTGGTGGCGTGGGAAGAAAAGAGGGAAACCCCTTACAGGGGTTGGCAAGCGCCAAGCCACCTTCTAAGAAGGTGGTGGTTGACTCCTTAAAAAGTAAAGGAATCATTTTTAGCTACAATAGTTCTGTTGACGACTTCACATGGTAAAGAAGGTGCGAAAATACCATATTGGTAAAGCACACTATCCGTTGTATAGATTTCGGTGTTTAATAGCCCTGAAAAAGGAGACAAAATCATTTGACCGAAAACAGGATTAGCTAACAGGAATACTATTGCGGTCAGATAAATACACTTGGCACAAACATTCATACTATTTATAGCTTAACAAATTTTAAAGTCTCCGACGCTCCTTTGCCATCCATTGTCTTTAAAAAATAAATGCCCGATGCCAGATCCGACACATCCAGTTTGGGGTCACCCGTTACCGGCAGCACAAGTTGCTTTTGCAGCCGTCCGCCAAGGTCATACACCTGTACATCGAGGGGTCCGCGTAGCGGCGCTGCAAACCTCAGATAGACATAAAACGTAGCGGGATTGGGCTGGAGCCTGACCTGGCCGTGCGTGGCCGGCTCGCCAGTGGCCGTAGCAGAGCGGACGGTAAAGGAGTAGTAGGCCGTGTCGTGACTCAAAGGATCATTTAACAAAACTTGACAGAAGGTGTCCTCCGGATTTAAAGACGAACCCAAATGCGAATAATGAACCAGGGTGTAGTCTCCTTTGCCCAGATTTTGTGCAATCAGCAGGGTATCGTACGCATTGCAAGGCAAAGCTAAAATGCCCTCATGTGTACAAGTACTTAAAAAAAAGGAATCATTTTTAGCTACAATAGTTCTGTTGATGACTTTGCATCCGGAAGAAGGCGTATCTATGATATATTGGTAAATCAGGCTATCTGTAGTATAGATTTCATCGCTTAGAAGTTTCGAAAAAGGAGAAACCCATTGGCTAAAAGCATATATACTAAATAAGCATGCTATTGCGGTCAGATAAATATACCTGGTATAAGTTTTCATACTATTATATTGACTGAGTTAATAAATCTATTCTATTTTCACTATTTTTTTAACAGCCTGTAGCTCTCCATCAATGCTTAGTCGTATGGCATAGATTCCCGGCCTTAAAAAGCGGGTGTTTACTTCAAAAGGCTTTTTATTCATTTTCCCATTAAACAGGATTTCACCATTTATACTTATGAGTGAAACCCGAACGTCTGAAGAAGGGCTTCGTTCAAAGGTAGTCTCAACTAGAATATTATCAGAAAAAGGATTGGGATAAATGTTAAAGGCAGAATTCGCCGGCTCGCCAGTGGCCGTAGTGGCGAGGACAGTGAAGGAGTAGTAGGCCGTGTCGTGACTCAAAGGATCATTTAACAAAACTTGACAGAAGGTGTCCTCTGGAATATGAAACGAACCCAAATGCGAATAATGAACCAGGATGTAGTCCCCTTTACTTAAATTCTGTGCAATCAGTAGGGTATCCAATACACCGCAAGGATGAGCCAAAAATCCCTCGTGTGTGCAGGTAGTTAAAAATATAGAATCGTTTTTGGTCACGATGGCTCTATTGACGACTTTACATCCGGAAGAAGGTGTAAATATACCATATTGGTACATCAGACTATCTGTAGCATATATTTCGTTATCTAAAAATCCCGAAGAAAGAATAATTCCTTGACCGAAAATAGAATTACTTATAAAAAATACTATTGCGGTCAGACAAATACACTTGATATAGACCTTCATACTATTAAATTGACTGGGTTAATAAATCTATTCTATTTTCACTATTTTTTTAACAGCCTGTAGCTCTCCATCAACGATTAGTCGTATGGCATAGATCCCCGGCCTTAAAAAGCGGGTGTTTACTTCAAAAGGATATTTATCCATTCTTCCATTAAACAGGATTTCACCATTTATGCTTATGATTGAAACCCGAACGTCTGAAGAAGGGCTGCGTTCAAAGTTAGTCTCAACTAGAATATTATCAGAAAAAGGATTGGGATAAATGTTAAAGGCAGAAACCACCGGCTCGCCGGTGGCCGTAGTGGCGAGGACAGTGAAGGAGTAGTAGGCCGTGTCGTGATTTGTAGGAGCACTCGAAAAAAGTTGACAGAGAGTGTCCTCTGGAATATGAAACGAACCCAAATGCGAATAATGAACCAGGATGTAGTCCCCTTTACTTAAATTCTGTGCGATCAGTAAGGTATCGAACACGTCACAAGGATGGGCCAAAATTCCCTGATGTATACAGGTATTTAAGAAAATGGAATCATTTCTCGTTTCAATGGTTTTATTGACGACTTTACAACCAGAAGAACCCGCAAAAATACCATATCGGTAAAATACACTGTCTGTTGTATAGATTTCATTATTTAATAGCCCCGAAAAAGGAGAAAAAATCATTTGACCGAAAACAGGATTAGCTAACAGGAATACTATTGCGGTCAGATAAATACATTTGATATAGACCTTCATACTATTAAATTGACTGGGTTAATAAATCTATTCTATTTTCACTATTTTTTTAACAGCCTGTAGCTCTCCATCAATGCTTAGTCGTATGGCATAGATTCCCGGCCTTAAAAAGCGGGTGTTTACTTCAAAAGGATATTTATCCATTCTTCCATTAAACAGGATTTCACCATTTATACTTATGATTGAAACCCGAACGTCTGAAGAAGGGCTGCGTTCAAAGTTAGTCTCAACTAGAATATTATCAGAAAAAGGATTGGGGTAAATGTTAAAGGCAGAAATCGCCGGCTCGCCGGTGGCCGTAGTGGGGAGGACAGTAAAGGCATAGTAGGCCGTGTCGTGATTTGTGAGAGCACTCGAAAAAAGTTGACAGAGGGTGTCCTCTGGATGTAAAAACGAACCCAAATGCGAATAATGAACCAGGGTGTAGTCTCCTTTGCCCAGATTTTGTGCAATCAGCAGGGTATCGTACGCATTGCAAGGCAAAGCTAAAATGCCCTCATGTGTACAAGTACTTAAAAAAAAGGAATCATTTTTAGCTACAATAGTTCTGTTGATGACTTTGCATCCGGAAGAAGGCGTATCTATGATATATTGGTAAATCAGGCTATCTGTAGTATAGATTTCATCGCTTAGAAGTTTCGAAAAAGGAGAAACCCATTGGCTAAAAGCATATATACTAAATAAGCATACTATTGCGGTCAGATAAATATACCTGGTATAAGCATTCATGCTATGTTATAGCTTAACAAATTTTAAAGTCTCCGACGCTCCTTTGCCATCCATTGTCTTTAAAAAATAAATGCCCGATGCCAGATCCGACACATCCAGTTTGGGGTCACCCGTTACCGGCAGCACAAGCTGCTTTTGCAGCCGTCCGCCAAGGTCATATACATGTATTTCAAAGGGTCCGCGTAGCGGCGCTGCAAACCTTAGATAGACATAAAACGTAGCGGGATTGGGCTGGAGCCTGACCTGGCCGTGCGTGGCCGGCTCGCCAGTGGCCGTAGCAGAGCGGACTGTGAAGGCGTAGTAAGCAGTATCGTGTCTCATAGGATTATTTAACAAGATTTGACAGAGGGTGTCCTCCGGATTTAAAGACGAACCCAAATGCGAATAATGAACCAGGGTGTAGTCTCCTTTGCCCAGATTTTGTGCAATCAGCAGGGTATCGTACGCATTGCAAGGCAAAGCTAAAATGCCCTCATGTGTACAAGTACTTAAAAAAAAGGAATCATTTTTAGCTACAATAGTTCTGTTGATGACTTTGCATCCGGAAGAAGGCGTATCTATGATATATTGGTAAATCAGGCTATCTGTAGTATAGATTTCATCGCTTAGAAGTTTCGAAAAAGGAGAAACCCATTGGCTAAAAGCATATATACTGAATAAGCATGCTATTGCGGTCAGATAAATATACCTGGTATAAGTTTTCATACTATTATATTGACTGAGTTAATAAATCTATTCTATTTTCACTATTTTTTTAACCGCCTGTAGCTCTCCATCAATGCTTAGTCGTATGGCATAGATTCCCGGCCTTAAAAAGCGGGTGTTTACTTCAAAAAGGTGCTTATCCATTTTCCCGTTAAACAGGATTTCACCATTTATACTTATGATTGAAACCCGAACATCTGAAGAAGGGCTGCGTTCAAAGTTAGCGAAACTCCGCACGGCAAATTAACGCAGTGTCTCAACAGAACTTCTCTATTAATTACTTATTTGCGTAAAAATATAGTTATCTTGGCAATTTCCTTGAACCGATGAACGCAAGTATTACATATATGAAAAGTATTACTGTAAAACTACTGATAGGTACTTTCCTTCTTTCTTTGTCGGCATGTTATCTGGATGATTCTAGCGGCACACCGATACAACCCCTGCCGTATCTTCAGATAGAAGGACTTTTTGACTCTTTGCGTGTTGATATCCAGCTTTTGGAATTTGATCCATCTTCGGCAGCCTCACTTACAGGCGATGGAGGAACCTCATTAATTATCCCCGAAGGTGCTTTTCAGAATAGCAGCGGCGATATGGTGCTTTCAGGCACGGTGGATATCGAGTTGAGAGAGGTGCTTACCAAGTCGCAGATGGTATTGTCCAATATCCCAACTACAGCTGGTGGCTTGCTCCTCGAATCGGGCGGAGCCTTATATTTGTCAGCCACCCAAAATGGCAGTCCGCTCAGCCTGGCCAAGCCTTTGGAGGCTCGTTGGAATGTGAGCAGTGCCATTGCAGCGCCTGCTGAAATGCAAATTTTTTATGCCTCCAACTTTCTTGATGGCAACGACTGGCAGGAAGCGAGTGACGGCAGCGAAGTTATCTTTGATAATCAAACTGATCCGCCCCAGTATCACCTTTTGTTTGAAGAACTGGATTGGATTAATTGCGATCGTTTTTACAACAGCTCTGGACCCACTACCAATGTCAGTCTTACACCTTTTGGTTATTCGACTACACTTTCTGATGGCGCCGGATTTCTGGTTTTCAAAAATCTAAACGCTGTGATGCGTATGCAATATAGTGATGAAAAGCTAACTGCTGCAAATGTGCCGGTAGGAGAAGAAGTAACTATGGTAATGTTGGCAATGAATCGCGGCGATTTATTTTACGGCAGCAAACTTGTCACTATCGACATGGATTTAAATGAAGAGGTAAAACTGGATCGGCTCAGCCAGAATGAAATCCGCATGGAAATTCTGAACCTACAATAATACATATGTATTCCCTGTTTCCTAGCTCCTCAAATAACTGGCTCCATTCACATCCAGAATCGCTCCACTCAAATACTCCGTACCTTCATCAGCAAGAAATAAAATTGCTCTGGCAACTTCCTGCGGGTATGCTACCCGTTTTAAGGGGCTTTGCTGACGGATAGCTGCTCCAGCCGGACTGGCAAGCAAGTCTCTAGTCATATCTGTCTCTACAAATCCAGGTGCAACAACACCTACAAATATCTGGTGCTTGGCCAGAGCCTGAGCTAAACTTTGACTAAGCGCATTGAGCCCTGCTTTGCTGGCAGCATAGGCCGGTTGGTTTGGCTCACCCCGAAAGGCCCCTCTTGACGAAACATTGATGATCCGCCCACCTCCCTGCAGCTTCATATATTGGGCTGCACAGTAGCACAAATTGGCAGGACCACTGAGGTTAACGGACAGGGTTTGCTGCCAGGCTTGTTGCCATTGGTCATAGCTGAGTATATCAACAGGGTGGGGCAGGAAAACTCCAGCATTATTGATGACCACATCAAGTCGTCCAAAAGTCTTAATGGTTTCATTGACCAATTGGCGGATAGCTTCAGCTTGTTGCATATCTGCCTGTATCGCGAGATGACCAGTACCATGTAGTTGATTGATCGTCTCTTTAGCGGCTACTTCGTTGGAGCGATAGCTGATGGCTACTTTAGCGCCCTGCTTGGCAAAGGCAAGCGCAGTAGCTCGCCCTATCCCACGTGAGCCACCTGTAATAAGAATGCATTTATCGGTGAAATTGAGGAGAGTCATAAATTTAAATGTTAGAAAACGAAGCTAATGGTGTGTTGCTCTTCTATTACGATGGATAGGTTTAAACATCTCTGGGAGAATTCCAGCAAACCTATTTCAATTAATGCTATTATAGAAAAAAATATATTCAAAGTACGTGATATGCCAGAAATTTATTAAATTAGCGTTACTGTCTTCCCAAAACTTCCCTAACCCAATCGCCTTTAGGTTTCAAATCATTTACGGTGCTGTTGCAGCTTAGGCATACTGCTTTTCTGTGTATTTGTGTCTTGCAGCAACCGTATAATGATAATATACGCAACTATTTAATAATCCAACATAACCCCGAATCTTATGAAAACACTCAAGTGCCTTATCCTGTTTTCAGCCTGCTGGATAACTGCGAATACACAAACGCCCTCAATTTACATCAATGAATTTTTAGCATCCAATGTAAATGGTATTACCGATGAAGCCGGTGAAAATGAAGATTGGGTAGAGCTGTTTAATTCTGGTTCCAGTCCTGTTGATATTGGTGGTATGTATATCACTGATGATCTGTCCAATCCGACTCTGTGGCAAATCCCTGATTCCGATCCGACTGCTACAACTATTCCCGCAAATGGGTTTTTATTATTGTTTTTTGACAAAGACCTTAGCCAGAGCATCCTGCATGTAGATGCCAAACTGGGTGCAAGCGGCGAGTCAATTGGCTTATTTGATACAGATGGAAGTACACAAATTGATGCATATACTTTCGGACCACAACTGGCAGATATTTCAGAAGGTCGCGATCCGGATGGTGGCTCAGACTGGGTGTTTTATTCCGATCCAACTCCTGGTTCGGCCAATGATACCGATCCCGGTACAGGCATTGCAGAGAAGCCTGTTGCCAACCTGGAAGGCGGATTTTATTCAGGATCTATAGAATTGACGTTGACTTCTGCCACACCGGGCGCTGTCATCTACTACACACTAGATGGCTCGGATCCTGATGATGATGACGATGAATACAATGGGGCCATTGATATTGATGAAACTACTGTAATCAGAGCAATTGCCTATGCTTCGGGAATGGACCCCAGCAAAGTGATGACCCATACTTATTTGGTGGATGTATCACATGATTTTGTGGTGGTGACGATGGCTACCGATCCGGATAATTTGTACAATTCCAGTGACGGATTATTTACCAATTACGAAGAAGAACTTGAAAAGCTTGCACATATTCAATTCTTTGAACCTGACGGAACATTGGCTTTTTCACAGGACATTGAAATTGAACTGCATGGAAAAGGGAGCCTGTCATTGCCGCAAAAGTCCATGAAAATGAAAGCAAAAGGGAGCTTGGGTAGTGCCTTTTTTGAGCATCCTATTTTTCCTGAACAGGACATCGATAAGTATCGCAGCTTCGTGATGCGCCAATCCGGGCAGGACTGGAACAAGACGATGTTCCGTGATGCTTTGATGCAAAATCTTATGGGGGATGTGTCTGATCTGGGCGGGATCATCAAACGGCCCGATCTGGATTTAATGGCATTCAGGCCTGCCATTCTTTATATCAACGGGGAGTATTGGGGCATTCAGAATGTTCGGGAGCAAGTAAGCTGGAAATACCTCGACGCACACTATGGGCTTGGTGAAGATGAAGTGGATGTAGTAGAAGATAGAGATGAATTGAAAACCGGCGATTTGATAGAGTGGGAAACTTTTAATGACTATTTGGAGGATAATCATTTTTACGATGCTGCTGATTATCAGGCTTTGCGCCAAAAGGCAGACGTAGATCATTTTATCGATTATATGCTGCACGGCATTATCATGGATAATAATGACTGGCCTGCCAACAACAACCGGCATTGGCGGGAGCGCAGTCCCGATGGCAAGTGGCGCTGGCTAAGCAAAGACTTTGACTTCGGCTTTGGGCTGCGACCACTCAACGCCAGCTGGAATTCTGGCGATTATACTACCGATATGATCGATGTTTGTCTGGCTGAAAATAGTAGGAAGTATTACAATCGGCCTCATGCAACGCTCTTTCTTCGTCGCCTGATGGAAAACGATGAGGCACGCACTTATTTTATCAATCGCAGTGCTGATTTGCTAAATACCGTTTTTGACTCAGACAGGATGATAAATCGCATCGATTCTTTTGAAAACTTGTACATCCCCGAATTGCAGCAGCATTTCGATATGTGGCAAAGTGGCTGGAATGGCCATGCCGAAAATGTGGATGTTTTACGGACTTTTGCTTCAGGCCGAACCAACGAGGTACGACAGCATGTGAAAGATAACTTTAGCGATGTCACGGGTACCAGTAATGTCACGGTAGATGCAGAACCAGTTGATGGAGGTACAATTAAGTTTAGCACCCTAAGGCTTGGGGAATCCTTGCTTCCCTTTTCGGGAATCTATTTCAGAGGAGTAGAAGTGCCGGCTGTTGCAAAACCAAATCGCGGCTATTTGTTTACTGGCTGGACGGGAGCTTCCAATAGCAGTGATTCGGAGATATTGGTGGATATCAATTCGGGATCGGAATCGCTTACCGCCCATTTTATACAAGGCTCTACAGCTACAGATCCCATAGTGATTAATGAGATCAACTACAATTCGCCTGACACACCAGATCCTGGTGATTGGGTGGAATTGTATAATCCAACTCATTCTCCCGTTGATCTGTCTGGATGGTATTTTGAAGACGAAAGTGGCGAATTTTTCGGTTTTCCTTCCGGTACAGTCATAGGCATTGGAGGATTCCTGATATTGGCTGCAGATGAAACTGCTTTTCGGGCTATCTATCCAAATGTGCCAAATGTGATTGGCAGCTTCGGAAAAGGCAGTGACGGTTTTAACTTGAGCGGAAAGGGCGAACTGATTAGTCTGAAAAATGCTACTGGCGAACTGATCGACCTGGTGGAATACGACAACAAGCTGCCCTGGCCCGAAGAGCCCGATGGTGAAGGGCCTACTTTGCAACTCATTGAACCGAGCCTTGATAATTCATTGCCTGAAAACTGGATAGGCTTTGAAGCAACGCCCGGAGAGGTAAATGGTGCGGGACTGCTGTTTAATTGTCCGGCGAATATTGAGCTGGCAGTAGTACCCGGCTCTACAGGCCAGGCAGTTAGCTGGACGCTGGTACAGCCAAGGAGCGGCTGCCAGACCGGAACCGTCAATTTGACACAGACAGCCGGCCTGCCGAATGGCGCCCTCTTTCCCCTAGGCACTACGCTTGTCACGTACGAAGCGAGCGATGATTGTGGCAATTCTATTAATTGTTCTTTTGAAATAGTCCTTTATGAAGACCCCGGATTACTAAGCGTGGATTGTATAGCTAGCTTTACTGAAAACACAGCTCCCGGCGAAACGGAGATAGTGGTAAGCTGGTCTGCTCCAACGGTCAATTCAAGCTGCCCGGAAGACGATGTAACTATTGTACAAACGAGTGGGCCGATGAGCGGTAGCATTTTGCAGGAAGGTGTTACTACAATTGCCTATACTATTTCGGATGTTTGTGGCAATCAGGAGGATTGCTCTTTCGATATTACAGTCGTGGCTACGCCCACTACCTTGACCTTGCAATGTCCGGCACCCGTATTTGTCAATGCCGCTCCTGGAGCTACCAGTGCGATTGCATCCTGGAGTGCCCCTTCAGCCCTTACCGATTGCCCCGCTGGCGGTGCTGCCATTACTCAAACGGCCGGGCCCGCAAGTGGAAGTATATTTTCCGTTGGTATCACTCCGGTAAGCTATGAAGCGGTGGATGCTTGTGGCAATACGGTTAGCTGCTCTTTTGATGTAACCGTTGTGGATCGTCCTTCAACCATTAGCCTGCAATGTGAAAATGATATTATCGTAAGCTCTGCTACCGGCCAGGGGGAGGTGGTGAATTGGGAGATTCCTTCGGTCACCAGCGATTGCTCATTGGGAGGAATAACCAGCATCACCCAAACGCAAGGCTCCCCGCCAGGTAGTCTTTTCCCCTTGGGAGAATATACGATTGCCTACGAAGTGGCGGATGCCTGCGGAACAACGGCAAGCTGTAGTTTTCTTATCAGAATACTGGATGGTACAGGCACCATAAGTCTAAACTGCCCTTCCAATATTACTACTACCTTACCTCTGCGGCGAAGCACGATGGAGGTCAGCTGGCCGGCCCCCACCGTCAATACTACTTGTGGAGGCGGTGCTCAAAATCCGAATTGCGGAAGTGCCATTGATGGCTTTGCCTTACTCGGCACCTTGAACGAGCATGAGTATTTCCTTTCCAATAGTGAATCGACCTGGGAAGCTGCAAAAGATCATTGTGAAACATTCGGAGCTTATCTAACTACTGTCAATACAGTGGCAGAGAACAACTTCCTAGCTGATCATTTGAGTTCAAAAGTGTTCATCGGCCTGCACGACTCCAATACCGAAGGTGTTTTTGAATGGGTAAATGGTGAGCCGGTCAATTTCAATGCACTCGTAAATGATCCGGGAGTTAATACCGCTTCCAATGATTTTGGTTATCTAAAACCCTGGAATGCGGAATGGAAGCTGTATGGTAGTGAAAAAGAAAGGTTCTACGTGATGGAAATGGATTGTGTGGGTGGTGGCAACTTGCAAATCAGCCAAACATCTGGCCCTGCCAATGGTAGTCAGCTGGCTGCCGGAGTTTATACCGTTACCTACGAAGCTACAGATATTTGTGGCGATGTACAAAGCTGTAGTTTTACGATTACTGTCGAACCCAATGCTCAGAGCCTCTTTATCAATTGCCCCGACAATCGGATCGTTACGGAAGCAGGCGGTATGGGCGGAGCAAACGTTTCCTGGCCGACAGCAACGGCTACTAGTATAAATTGCCAGGGAGTGGTAAACGTCCAGCAGCTGCAAGGCGGCCCTTCAGGCAGTTTCTTCCCGATAGGCAGCCATGCTATTGCCTACGAAGCCAGTGATGCTTGTGGCAATGTGGAAAGCTGTAGTTTTACCGTCACTGTTTTGCCCGATAATCCGTCCTCCAATTATTGCGAATCGGAGGGTAGTACCCCCTGGCACGAGTACATTTCGAATGTAACTTTTGGAGCTATCAATAATACTTCAGCTAAGGAGGGCCATGGTGACTTTACCCATTTGAGTACGACCATCACAGAAGGCAATTCTTATCCGATAAGCATCTTGCCTACACTTAGCTACACCCATTTTGATGAATACATCCGGGTCTGGATCGACTTCAATCAGGATTTTGATTTCACTGATGCGGGCGAAGAGGTGGTGGCTGCCATTAGCCTGGCTGGAATAGACGGAACCGCTGTACCTCCCGTTGAAGCTACCATTGAGGTACCTTTTGGAATACCCACTGGGACCTGCATGATGCGGGTGGCGATGCAGCGAGCTGCATATAGCAACCCCTGCGAGCTGTTTGTGAACGGCGAAGTGGAAGATTATACCATCGTACTGCAAAGTAGTGAGCCAGGCGGATTTAGAAATAATGGAGGAGAAAGTGAAAATGCGGGACAGCAGATCCATTCAGAGAGCCGGCTGAAGGTATTCCCCAATCCTGTGCGTCAGCAACTTTGGGTTGATTTTTCCGAATTTACTGAAACGGCTATCCGGCTGGAGCTGTACAACGCGCTGGGCCAGTTGATGGTCAGCCAGCCCCTTGCGGTGCTTCCGGAAGATAAAATATCCATTGATGTATATAGTTTTAGTCCGGGCTTGTATTGGCTAAGTGTGCTGAACGAAGAAGGGGATCGGACTACACTGGAGATTATTGTTAAGGATCATGTAAATAAATAAGTTATAGTCTTCCAACTAACCTTCGCCTTTAAACCATTTTTGCAGCTCCCGCTCTGCTGGCTTTCGGTAGGGTGAAAAACTGCGCTTCTGCCTTTTGCCAAGGTGCAGATAGCTCGGCCATTTCCACCAAAAGGTTCCTCCGCACCAATCCTCACCAGCAATTCCCTCAAGGATGAGCTGGTAGCAGAGTCGTTGCGCTTCAAAATCGGCTGGTCGCTTTCCTGCTTCCGCATGAGGTTGTTGCCAGCATGCCTTTACAGAACGAAAGCCCACTTCAGTAAGTACTACCTTTTTTCCAAAACGCTGATATGTTTTTTCGATTTTTTTAATCACTTGCCCAACGCCTCTTCGCAGCTCCCGCTCGCTGGCTTCCGCCCACTGGCTGAGCGGATAATAGCAGTTTAGCCCGATGAAATCCAACTCATCGCCAAAGGCCAGATTCTCAAACTCCTTGCCCCAGTTGGCTGCATAAGTGATGGGCCCGGTATATATCTTTCGCAGCTTTCGAATGAGGCGCCGCCAATCATCCGGACGCTGAACAGTGGCTTGGACAAACTCTACGCCTACGCACAAAGCATCCATTTCATACATCTCAGCCATCAACGCATAATGCCGGATCCAGCGGTAGTAATGAGTAAAAAACTGCTGCCAGTCGGCTTCATTTTGCATGTCCACATCCCCCGGCCAGCTGTTGTGAAACCAAATTTGCGGCTTCAGCATTGTCTGCATGTCCAGTTTGCGTGCAGCCCAACTGCTGTGAATAATGCTTTCATCATTTTCGGTACCGGGTTGATCCATAAAGGGCAAAGGGGCTGGGCGTTTCGGATACTTCATATAGGAATACGGAACCAGCGCAATCGCATTGCTGCCCAGTTTTTGAAGCTCGCCAAGCGCTTGTACTGCCAGCCTTGAGCCATAGCCGTTGTATATGGCATATCCCTCATGAGCAAAATTGACGCCTTTGAAATAGGGAGGCCTGGACCTGCTATTTTTAGTCGGCTGAAAATTGGCCTTTAAAGTTTCCAGGTAATTTTGCCAGCCAGCTTCCAAAGCTTGTACGTCTATAGCCAACTGTGGCCAGTGCTGATATCTTTTCAAAAATTCCTCACGGCCAAAGTACTCCAAAAGGTAGTCGGCCAACACCGCAGCAAGGCAGGCCCGCACCAGTCTGGATTCGGTCGCATACCAGTTTTTGTCAAAAATCTGCTGAAGGCTGAAATGGTCTCCAGTTTGCAGCAGCAGGCTTGCCCAATGGCGGTACCCCTGCTTTCGCCAGTGGCTGGTAAATTGCATGGCCAAGCCCTCAAGCAAGGCCGGGTGGAAGGGCGGGCCAAGGGTGGCACGGAGCAATAGCGCATGTAGAGCGCTGCTTTGATGATCGGCGTACATGTGATTAGCAATGCTGTGAACATTCGTATGCTCGCCGGTATAGTGACTTTGAAGCGTGTTTTTGGTAAGCAGGCCTTTGTCCTCTGAACAGGAGTAGAGGTGATAGTTGATGAAAGGGGCTTTGAGCGGGCGTCTCAGGAAATTTGCTACTTGCTGGTAGCTGTTTTCCAGGCGGGTCAAAAGGTTATCCGCACCCTCCGCAGCTTGGGCTGCTTGATGTGAGATAAGGCAAAAGTGCCTGCTTTGTCTCAGGGTATCGGTCTGGTGGCTAAATTCAAATTTGGTCGGTTGATAGGTGTTCCATAAACTGTCAGGAGCTTGGCTGTACGATGAGCGGGTGCCTTGTTCGTTGGGATGGCAGCCGAAAAAAAACAATAAAATAACCAGCAGTGAGCAATGGGAATAAACGCTCCTCCTTGCCATAATACAAAACACTCCTGAAAATGTCTGCATGGTTTTTTGCTTGTTTTGGGCTTGGTTAGTGCTACTCACTGGGCCCCATTCAATCCCAGCAGGGCTTCCATACTATTGCGCGAAACGCTGTGGTAGTTGGGCTTTGCCTTTGCGTAGATTGCTCTGGCCGTTTCGAGCTGATCGCTTTCCTTAAAGGCCCGGTACAAAGGTGTCAAAAATTTGCGCCGCCCCACTTTTACAAGAAATTGCTCAATTTTTGATAAAATCTGAGGGCTGTAGCCAGAGCGAACGGCCAGCTCAAACCAAGCCGCCAATATCTCAGAGTTCCCTGAATCCGAAAAGCTGAAACGCTGATCGAGCTTTTTCATCAATGCGGGGGAAGCATCGCGTGGCAGGTGTCGGATAAAGTGGAGCCATTCGTGGGTTGTCCAATCTTTGGTGGCTGCTTCGGCAGGAAGCTGGCCCTTCACTGCTTGAGCCAGCTGTTGATCGACGAGCTGAAATTTATCGGAAACCACGGCAGGCAAATTTTTTGGAATGCCTGGCCCGTGTATCCATTCAGCAATATCAACGGACAGCTTGTGTGGCTCAATTAATTTTTTTTGCAGGTATTCAACAAACTTGGCAGTAGTGATAGATTGGAATTTATGTGTTTCAAAGTATTTTTTTAAAAAAGCGTCGAAAGCTTCACGGCCAACCTGCTCTTCCAGCATTTGTAGGAAAAAAGCCCCTTTTTCATAAGCGATATCCGTTAGGCCTTCATCGGGATCACGCCCCTTGAGATGAAGAAAAAGGTGGGTGTCTTCGATCATACTGTCTGCATACAAATCTTTGACATCTGCTTCGAGGTCCTGATAGCCCAGCAAGGCCAACATATTGGCGTAATCGGTACCATAAAGGGCTTCCATGATGCGGCGCTCGATATAAACCGTAAAGCCTTCGTTGAGCCAGAAGTCATTCCAGGTGGCATTGGTTACCAAATTGCCGGACCAGGAGTGAGCCAGCTCATGCGCAATCAGGGCAGTCAGCGATCGATCTCCGGCGATGATGGTAGGCGTGGCAAAGGTGAGGCGCGGGTTTTCCATACCTCCAAAAGGAAAGCTGGGCGGCAGTACGATAATATCGTAGCGATCCCAGGCATACGGACCGTAGAGGGATTCAGCCACGTCAATCATTTTTTCAAGATCGGCAAATTCATGCAGGGAAGCCTGCAACATTTCCGGCTCGGCATACACCCCGGAGCGTGGCCCGATAGCCCCAAACTCTATGTCGCCGGCAGCTAATGCCAGCAGATAGGGGGGGATGGCCTGCTTCATTTGAAAAGTATAAACTCCTTTCTCGTTTTTTTGCTGGGGATTGGATGCACTCATCACGGCCATCATATCGGATGGTAGGCTGATGCGGGCATTGTAGGTAATGCGAATGCCGGGACTGTCCTGGCAGGGAATCCAGCTGCGGGTGAGGATGGCCTGACCCTGCGTAAACAAAAAAGGATACCTTTTGCCAGCTGTTTGGCCCGCTTCGAGCCAGTCGAGAGCTGCAGCGTCGGGGCGGGTGCGATAGTGGATCGTTACCACGCGGGTGTCTGGCTGGATGGCCACTTCGAGTGGCTGGCCTTTAAATTTTTCCGAAGCACCGATTTTAAAAATAGTGGGGGTGGCTTTTTCTCCTAAAGTTGCTTTGTCGATTTCCAGACCGTTGATGTCAAAAATAATGCGGCTGGCCTGGTGGTTTTCAATGTCATAGCGAGCCGTACCACTCAGGATTTGCTGCTCGAAATCAATATGTAGATCGAGTTCCAGATGCTTCGCAAAGGCTTCATCCGGTTTGGCAAAGCTGTGGTGGTCGATGAGCTGATCGTGGCGATGAGGGGGCGATACAGCCTCTGGAGTTTCTGGTGCTTGCTGGCATTGTGAGGCACAAAAAATAAGGATTATCAGTAAGGTAGCCGGTAAAATTTTCATTGAATTGTTTTTGATGTTTTTGTTAAACAACTTCGATAAATGAAAACCAAAATTACAAACCGCCTGTCATAAATTGCTTTAAGGCATAGTTAAAACGAAAAAATTATAGAGTTTGTGTTCGATGAGCAACAGGGATTGGCCGGTGATTTAAAGCGTATCTCTTGTCAGCCCTGCAATAAAATCTATAGGCCTCCATGATTAACTGAAAATGTTTGGGATTTTAACCAGGGAACGCGAAATTGTGCAGATTGCAAAACCGAATACATGCTTGCTAAAACTAAATTGCATTGCCAGATCACCACCATCACCACCATGACGATGCGGAGCGCATCGGAACGGCCTTCGTACTGAACCTGCTCTTTACCATCATTGAGCTTGTTGGTGGCTTTTGGACCAATAGTATAGCCATACTGTCCGATGCGCTGCACGATCTGGGCGATAGCATTAGCCTGGGCGCAGCCTGGTATTTCCAACGCTTATCGGGGCGAAAGCGCGATGCCCGGTTTTCCTATGGGTATAAGCGCTTTTCGGTGCTGGGCGCATTGATCACAGCCGTGGTTTTGCTGCTTGGCTCCGTGTTCATAATCCTGCATGCGGTGCCGAGATTGTGGGCTCCGGAAATGCCCGACGCTCGTGGTATGATTTGGCTGGCGGTGCTGGGCGTGCTATTCAATGGGGCGGCGGTGTGGCGCCTGCAAAGCGGCAAGTCGCTAAATGCCAAAGTAGTGTCATGGCATTTGCTGGAGGATGTATTGGGCTGGGTAGCGGTGCTGATCGGCAGCATAGTGATGTATTTTTTTGATTGGCCAATCATCGACCCGCTCTTATCGATCGGTATCACTTTGTACATTCTTTACAATGTATTTAAAAACCTCAAGTCGGCCTTGAAGATATTCCTGCAGGGTATTCCCGGCAGCTTTGACACGGGGGAAATAGTGGCAGAGCTGAAGCTTTCCTTCCCTGAAATTCATGATATTCACGATGTGCATTTGTGGACTATGGACGGCGAGATGAATGTGATGACGATGCATGTTGTGCTAGCTGAAGAGAAACCTTTGCAGGCCTTGAGCCGGTTGAAACAGGATATTCGCAACGCATTGGATGCACTACACATCCACCATCTGACCCTTGAGTTTGAGACAAAAGATGAAAGATGCGAATTGGAGGATTGTTGAAATTCCTCACCTCAAAGAATGCTTCCGTTTGCAGATGGACAGCAAATCGTTGGGTTTTTTGATCAAAGCCAGGCTTGAAGAAATGGCCTGCTGATTATGGTCTTGCCAAATGGACTTTAGTGCAATAGCTTCCGTTTTTGCACACTAAACTCCTCCTCCGTCAGAATGCCCTTTTCCTTCAATTCGCCCAGCCCTGCGATTTGTTCCAGCAACTGCCCGGAATCTGCGTTTTCCAATGTTTCAGCCACTTCTTGCTCATCAGGAAGCTGGTATTGATGATCTACAAAATCTTCAAATGCTTCTGATACTCTAAGGTAGGCCAGTGCGGGGTGCTGATGGATTTTATCAAAATCTTTGAAGCCTAATTGAACGGCCTGGTTCAGGTGGAAGAGCGATTTACGGATGTTTTCAACAAGTGAATAGCAGCAGGCCAAATTGAAATGTACGGCAGTATCGTGGTAACGAATACGCAGGGATTGCACAAAATCATCAATGGCGCCATCGATATCGTACTCCCGGTATTTGGCAATGCCCGCGGCCCGGAAGCGATTTTTCCTGGAAGCGTGACTCCGCTGCCGCCGAAAGCCAGTTTGGTAGTGAGGTTGATAAGCATAGGATGGATCGGACAATACATGCCGATTGAATTTTCTGTCAAATTCTTCCTTCGGCATTACCCAAAAAAGGATCGCATCAATAAATGCCAGCAACATGGCTGCCATCACTATCGGTGCGTCCAGCTCAAATGAAAGATAGAGCAAAAACAAAGTGAATAACAACTGCAGCAGGCCCTTAAGCCTTTGCCCCAGATACAATCGATGAACTCCCCAAATACCCAGAATAATTGCTAAAACTCCAGTGACCGTCTTGCTTTTCATAGTAAATTATTTCTCAGCAAAATTAGTCCTTTTAAAGGAAGAGGAGAATTTATTAGATCAATGTCGGTATTTCTTAGATGGTTGTGCTCTCATTCGGATAGAAGGATTTGCCACTTGCACAGAACTATTTGAGTACTTCCAGCGCTTTGCCCACCTTGGCAAAGGCAGCCACCGCCTTTTCGAGATGTGCCCGCTCATGCCCCGCACTTATTTGCACCCGTATCCGTGCCTTGCCCTTTGGCACTACCGGATAGTAAAAACCAATTACATAAATGCCTTCATCGAGCAATTGGTTGGCCATGTCCTGCGAAAGCTGCGCATCGTACAGCATGATAGGTACTATTGGATGTTCGCCCGGGAGAATATCGAATCCAGCATCCGTCATGGCCTGGCGGAAGAAGCGAGTGTTTTTTTCAAGCTTATCCCGTAAGGCAGTAGTCTGGCTCAACAAATCGAGCACTTTGATGGATGCGCCTACAATGGGAGGTGCCAGCGTATTGGAGAAAAGATAGGGGCGGGAGCGTTGGCGAAGTATATCCACAATCTCTTTGCGGGCTGCTGTAAATCCGCCGCTGGCGCCTCCCAACGCTTTCCCGAAGGTGCCGGTGATGATGTCCACCCGGCCCATTGCATCCCGGTATTCATGAGTCCCTCTGCCGGTTTTGCCCACAAATCCGGTAGCATGGCATTCATCCACCATCACGATTGCATCGTACTTTTCGGCCAGGTCACATATCTTGTCAATTTGGGCGATGGTTCCATCCATAGAAAATACGCCATCTGTAGCGATCATGCGCCGCCGGGCACCCTGTGCTTCAATGAGTTTGGCTTCCAGGTCGGCCATGTCGTTGGTAGCATACCTGTGACGTTGTGCCTTGCAAAGGCGGATGCCATCAATAATAGAGGCATGGTTGAGGGAGTCTGAAATGATGGCATCTTCGGCGGTGAGGAGCGGCTCAAAGAGGCCGCCGTTGGCATCAAAGGCAGCTGCGTAAAGGATGGCATCCTCCATACCTAAGAAGTCGGCAATTTTTTGCTCCAGCTCCTTGTGGATGTCCTGAGTTCCGCATATAAATCGGACGGATGACATGCCAAAGCCATGCGAATCAATGGCCGCTTTGGCCGCTTCAATAACGGCAGGATGGGAGGAGAGGCCGAGGTAATTGTTGGCACAAAAATTCAATACTTCGCCTCCTTCGCGTGTATAGATTTGTGCAGATTGCGGCCCTGTAATGATGCGCTCTTTTTTGAAAAGCCCGGCTTGTTCGATTTCATTAATTTCTTCCCTGATGACTGGTGCAACGTTAGTAAACATATTCGTATTTTGTTGATAATGAGCGAGTTATGAAATATGGATGTTTGAAATATCATATTTTTTGGAGAGATGCCAAAGCATATCTTTCGTCATAGCTTCCAGGTCAAAATTCGGCTGCCAATACCAATCCTGCCGGGCAATGGAGTCATCAATTGACGCTGGCCAGCTATCGGCAATGGCCTGGCGGCTGTCCGGCTGGTAATGAGTTTTGAAGTTGGGCATAAACTTCTGGATAGCTGCGGTAAGCTCGGCGGGCGTAAAATCGAGGCTGGCAACATTGTAACTGCTGCGCACACGCAATGAATCAGCAGGCGCTTCCATCAATTGCAGCGTAGCCCGAATGGCATCACTCATATACATCATTGGCAGTCGCGTGTCTTCGCTCAAAAAGCAGGTGTAATCCTTTCCCTTCACTGCCTCATGAAAGATATCGACGGCATAATCGGTAGTGCCGCCACCCGCCATACTTTGGTGGCCGATGATCCCCGGATAGCGAACAGAGCGCACATCCAGGTCATAGCGTTTGTGATAATAGCTGCACCACAGCTCCCCTGCTTGCTTGCTAATACCATATACCGTGGAAGGGTTGAGGATGGTATGTTGCGGCGTCTGATGACGAGGGGTGAGCGGCCCGAATACGGCTATGGAGCTGGGAAAGAATACTTTGTCGAGCTGAAAGTCCCGGGCTGCATCCAACACATTAAGCAGTCCCCCGATATTAATGTCCCAGGTACGACGAGGATTGGTTTCCCCTTTGGCAGAAAGGATGGCTACCAGGTGGTAGATTTGGCTTACGCCATAACGCTCAATGATGTCACCAAGTCGCTTTGAATCTGTAATGTCAAGCTGCTCAAACAAACCGTTTCCGGTTCTGTTTTGGCGAATATCCGTGGCTATTACCTGTTCAGCTCCAAATTTATTGCGCAGCTCATCGGTCAGCACCGAGCCAATTTGCCCACTTGCTCCCGTAATCAGTATTATGTCTTTCCCCATAGCATTTGAATTGTTGAAGGCAAATTGTTAGTACTTATTTGCCTCACTCTGCAAAATACTAATTCTTGCCGGATTATTTGAAGGGATGGTGGATAAATTAGTTCCTGTTTACACCTGAAAAACAGGTGACAGTACAAATGCAAATGAATATTTTAGGATTTAAAATTAAGCAACAAATTTCCTAAAACACTCTGGTTAATGGAGATGTGGGCCAGGATATTCGGGGACGCTGTTTAAAAATTCAAAACTCGATTGTACAAAATTGATGGAGCAGCAGTAGCTGTGTAAGCCATTGGTAATCAATAGGTTAGGAACTTGAAGACCCAGGTTGTACCGAGCGATTTGCTCAAATACTTTTTGGTTGATAGCCACTTCAGGGGCCTTACATTCTACCAACAAAAATGGCTGCATATCTGCATCAAAGGCCAGCAGATCATAGCGTCGCTCTCGGCCATTGACCTGCAAGGTTCTCTCGATACTCAGCCGGCCGGCCGGGTAGCTCCGCTGCCGTATTAGAAACTGAACAAGCGTTTGGCGCACCAGCTCTTCCGGCGTAAGCACCAACCACTGCCGGCGGATGGGATCGTGCAGGTAGCGTTGTCCGTTTTTTTGCTGAAAGCGAAGGTGCTGTCGAAATTGCAGCAAATCAATATCTATTTGCATGTCACAAAAGTAAGCATGTTGAAGGGATAGCAAGGAAAAATCTCCTCAATTTGATCATTCTACGCGACTAATGACTCCTGTTTATTTTCCCTTTTAACTTCCCACCTCTCTACAAAATCGAATAATCCAAACGGCTACTGTGCTGATTTACAGGAGATTGTATATTGAAAAAATATCAAAATAATCAAGTCTATGGAAAACTTTAATGTAGTTAGCCTGAGTAATTTTCTTACTGAAAATTCACTACAGCAGGCATTGGAAGCCTTTGCTGGTTTTTACTTCAATGTGACACCCAGACATCAAAAAAAATCAAATCTGCTCATCATCGATAATGGCGATCAAAGAGAGTTTATCAAAACCAGATCGCGGGAGTTAGGCTTGTTACCGGCCTTACAAATCATTCCTGCTCAACAAACTATGCGCGTCAGAGAGGCTTACCAAGTTGCTTCCTTACTGCTATTACCTACGCACCATGCAGTAGGCAAGATCATCCCCGAAGCACTCGCCTTCGGCATTCCCATTTTGTGTTATGATACAATGGAAATGAGGGAGTTTATTGATAGCTCTTGTGGTAGATTGGTAAAGGATTCTGGCAATTCGGCATCCATCGAAGCTTTGGCAACTATTATTGGTATGCTTTATTTCGATCCCCGGGCCTGCCGCATTCTATCGCAAGGAGCCGTTAAAAAGTACGAATCCGACTTCAGCTGGAATCATTTTGAGGTACATCGGAAAAAGGCTTTTTTAGTGAGGCAGTAAGCTCGACTTTAGCTCCGTCAAATATCTTCCACTTTTACATTCACGTCGTGCTCAATTTTTAAATATTCGACCATATTGAGCAGTTGCGAACGCTTGTCGGGGCTATCGATATCCAGCTCGCACATAAAGGTTCCTTTTTTGGTGGGAATTTTCATCCAGCTACCGCCAAAGAGCTTTCCTTGTTTCTTTTTGGAAGGATCGGGGAGCGCTTTGAGTTCGAAACGCAGATCTTTCAATTGGTCTTCCGGTATCAAATAACGATCCTTCCCTTTTACGATCAGCAGCTCCTTTTCATCAAAGCTTACCTGGCCACCCACGACCACTTTCTTTTTGAAAATAGTGTGAATGGCCGGGAGCACTAGCAGCAGGAGCACCGCAAAAACGGATAGGTAAATGAGGCTTGTCCAACCGCTGATACCTATCTGACGAATGAGCTTTTCAAGAAAGGGAATATAACCGTACTCCAGATACGTAAGACCAAAATAGCCGAGCAATCCGGCAGCGATGAGCCCAAAAAACAAAGCGCTTTTTTTTACCCTCCTTCGCTTGATAATATGCGCATCAAAACGGAACATGTTTCAAAAATTTCAACAGTAGTATGATTGGTATTGATTCCTTCTTTCTAAAATCCAAGTTACCGAATTTCCGTGCAAAATGATCAATATATTAGACAAAAAGCAGCATTTTTCAGAGTTTGGTATTCAAGCAAGGCGGTTCTTTTTGCTGCTACCTAAGCAGTTATGGACTGAAGGCGGAAAACCACAGCATTTGCTTTGACCACCGGGAGAGCTTAACTTAGCAGCCTAAAGCTTCATCAAGCTTGCTATGGCTATCAAAATAGAACTGCCTTTCCATGCCTTCTCTCTGCGTTTTGCCAATGGTGAAAACCTATGTAGCCCGGTCAATGATATGACAGCCCTTCGCTGGCAGACCTCTATAGCCAGCCTGGCGGGGGAGTATCGTATGGCTTTTGAAGAAAAGGTGCTCAACAAAGGGAACTCAATGGCTTTGCTGATGGAGGCGCATGCGGGAGATTACCAAAAGTCAGCATGCACAGTTTCTTTCAAAGCTGCTAAAGACGGTATCAGCTTTCCCGAATTCGAGCTGGTGTTTGAATATTACTACCAACAAACACCCAGGGGTTGCTTTGCCATCATTCCCATGCTGGGCCTGGAGTGCTTTTCGGCCAATCCCGATCTTTTAAATGAAGCAGTCAGCAATGCCGTGAAACTGGATTTTGCAAAAAATAAGAGACTCAGGGATGTCCGAAAGATAGTAGCTGCAATCTGGCTGGATCTTATCAAACTTTCGCATAGCTCGATTAAAATATCGGTGCCGGATTTGAAGGCGCTGGATGATCCTTTGGGGCAAAAGAAGGAGAGGCTTTTGGAGCGAGTGGCAAAAATATTGGACATCGATTGGCAGGTAGTTTATGGCAGAACCAAGGAATTGGAACAAGCGAGCCATATTTTAAAAGGCAATTTTTCAAAAAACCTGCTGCTGGTAGGCCCTTCGGGCGTGGGAAAAACAGCGATGATCTGGGAGTTGGCGCGCCGTACAAAATCTCAGAGCTCTATTGGTAATATTTGGGAGACCAATGCTTCTGTGCTTATCAAAGAATTGACAGGGGATACGGGCTGGCAACATCAACTTTCGCTGCTGTGTGAGGAATTGAGCCAGACAAACGATGTCCTGTTTATTCGAAACTTCTTGGAATTGTTTGAAATCGGCCAATACGAAGGCAACCAAACCAGCGTGGCGGAATACCTTCGGCCCTATATCAGCTCCGGGCAAATCACTCTGTTTACCGAAAGTACCGAAGAAGAACTCAGTCGCATTGAGCTGAGGTCGCCCAATTATCCGGCTTGTTTCCAGATCATTCGCCTTGAAGAGCCCCGGAACGATCTGGAAGAAATTATCATCAAAAAGGTCAATGACATTGCCCGCCGGCACAACGTATTGGTGGAGACTGAAGCCATCAAAGAGACGATCCGCCTCAATCGGCGCTTCACACCCTACGCTGGCATGCCGGGCAAACCCATCCGTTTTCTCGAAGGTATTTTGATCAACTATTTCAAAGCCAATCCCCAGGGCAATGGCGCTCCCGTCAAAATTGGTCGCGGGGAATTGATCGCCGCTTTTTGTGAAGAAACAGCTTTGCCGCCCTTCATGGTGGATCCCACCCAGCCTATGAAAACCCCGCAGGTTCGGGCCTTTTTTAAGGAGCAACTCTACGGCCAGGATGCCTCCATCGAGCGGGTAGTCAACATGCTGGCCGCAGTGAAAACGGCACTTACCCGCACCGGAAAACCCATTTCCTCCTTCCTCTTTGTAGGCCCTACGGGTGTGGGCAAGACAGAGATGGCCAAGCTACTCTCACAATTCATGTTTGGCGATCGCAACAAAATGACGCGCTTCGATATGAGCGAATATGCCGATCCGTATGCGGTATCGCGTTTGGTTGGAACGGGCTACTTTAGTGATGGCCTGCTCAGTTCAGCGGTTCGGCAGGAGCCATTCAGCCTTTTGCTTTTTGATGAAATTGAAAAGGCACACCCCAGCTTTTATGACTTGCTATTGCAAATTTTGGGGGAAGGCAGATTGACCGACAGCCGTGGGAAATTGGTTAACTTTTGCAGTACCATCATCATTATGACTTCCAACATCGGTGCTGGTGCGCAAATGGATAGCCCCATTGGATACACAGAATATAAGGCTTCTGACATCACAGCGCACTACCTGCAGGCTGTACAGAAACACTTCCGCCCCGAACTGTTCAATCGCATTGATGAAGTCATCCCCTTTGAGCCGCTTGGCAAAGCAGTTATTCAAAAAGTGGTGACCAGAGAAATAGAGTTGTTGAAAAAAAGGGAAGGCATCCGCTTTCGGTCTATCGATCTGCAAATTGACTCCGGCCTGTTGGGGGAATTGGCAAAGAAAGGCTTTCATCCCAAATATGGCGCTCGATATTTGCAGCGCAGCATCCGCCAGCTGTTGATCAATCCATTAGCGAAGCAATTGAATTATTACAATTTTGATGACCAGTTGGTAGCATATGCGAGGCTGAATGAAGGTCGCATTGATGTGAAGCTGGAGGCCGACCCTCTGGCGATGGAATTACTTTTGGAAACCCTGGAAAAAATTCGCCAATCCGATTTGAGTAGCGATTCGAGGAGGAATATCCAGCGATTGATGGAAGGGCAGGCTTTTCTGAATTTGCTCAACCAACTGGATATCCTGGAGCAGGAAAAAGAGAAAGAGGGAAAAGCATTTTGGCAAAATGTAAAGAAGGCCACCACTTATTCCAACTTTCTAAACATCCGCCATACCTTTGAAAAACTGAAAGCAGCCATTGAGCAGCAGGAGGAATACAATTCACTGGTTTGCTTGGATATGGAAACTTATAAAACGTCATCCACAGAAGACCTCAAAGCCTGGAAAGGCCAGCTATATGCAGCCAAACTCGAGCTGTATCAAGCCTTGTTTCCTGCCCAAAATCGCTGCTTTCTGGGAATTTATGGCCGGGATGTGCAGGCTTTTCTAAGGATGTATAAGGAGTCATTATTGAGCGGTACGCTATTTGTAGTAAGCCGCAAGTTTACAAATTACGTTAGAATCAAAAGGTTTACAGATAAAGTTCTGTAAACGTCGAATCCAATGACATCCAATTTTCCAAAAAGATTGGAGAGAAGATGTTAAGGCTTCGATCCATAAGTCAGGAGAATGTCCAAAATGTGTAGGTATTTGTTCAATATCGTTAACATTTTGGATAGCCAAATGAGTTTTTGCCGCCTGACTATGAGTTGAAATAATAGTAGCAACTTGCTTTAATCGCATTTGCAAAATGGTTGTAATCATCAGGATGTAGAACTGGATATTGACTCCATTTGGAGTATTATTGAATAGATGAATGCCCTTTAAACTGCGTTTGATGAATTTGAACAACAGTTCAATTTGCCATCGAAAAGCATAGAGGATAATGATCTGGACAGTGGTTAAATCCAATCTGTTGGTGCAGATGGAAAACTGAGAGTGCAACACTTCAAATTGAATAAGCCGATAGACTTTTTCCAAATCATCAGATTCAAAACGGACTAAACGATCCGTAAGCTTTTTGAAGCAACGTGGAATAGTTTGTCCTGTTGCACAGCTTAATTGAAGTTTGGTGTATTGAGCCACTTTGATATTGTTTTTGATACGGAGGATAAAAAAGGCTTTGGCTGCTTCAATTTTTGCAGCTACAGCAAAGCTGAAATATCCTCTGTCCGCAATATAAGTTACCCCTGTTTGAAGGATACTTAAAAGGAATTTTCTTTCAGAAGAATTCGCTTTTAAACCGATAAACTCCACAGGCAACATCCGGTTGAGTTCAAATGACAAATGTAAGCGAATCGCTTTTTTCGTCTTTCGATAAGCAGCCCAATCCATTGAACGGAGGGTAGGGAAAATACTGCCATCCACCAGTTGGAAGATGCCCAATTCGTCAAATGCTTCTATCCGTAGCCAGTCGCAATTGCGCAAAACATGTTGATACAATTTTTCAAAGAACTCCGAGTCAAATCGGGTGAATCCGTCTTTCATCGTTGAAAACGGCGTGTGTTTTAATCCTAATGATTCACTAACCTGACTTGTTTGCAAATCGGTGATGAGTTGTCGTAAAGTCGGTATGCCCATCACAAAAGCATAAATTAATTTGAGTGTGAAATCGGCAAAGAATAATTTTCTCGAACCGGTTTGTTTGTCAATTTGTGTACCTTGCTCCTCAAGATATTTTTTCAGAGGTGCAAGTAATTCCTCAAAGGTTGTGTGCATAATAGAGTGTTTTTTTCCTTACTCTATATTAGCACTTTTTGGGGAATGCACCTCTTTTCAAGAATCGTACCGCTCAATAATGATAAGGAGTTGCTTCGGGCCAAAAAATTTGCCTTCGAGCAACAGGCTGTTTGGTATCGGGAAGGGCATTTTAAGCAAAAGGAGGTAGGCGTGGCAGGCGGAGCGGCTGAAGTGGAAACAGATGAAAAGGAGCAGGCCCGCGAGTTGGTGGAGTACATCAAAGTGACCAACACGGCTGATCCCGAAAACTTCAAGCCCAAAAGAAGTAAAGACCTCTTGTTCGGTGTTGAGCTGGAGATTCGCGGACCCGCCGCAGGGCTTTATTTGCAAAAGGAAGCAGGGCTTCAGCTGTGGAAAATGCAGGAAAATCAATCGCAAGCAATCATGCTGGTTTTCAGTCTGGAGCCAATCGATACTCCACAAAATATCCATCGCAGAGATTTTTATAAAGGAAATCCACGCCGTACCATCGAGCCCCTGTTCCTCAGGGATACTAAGCTGGGTATCAAGCGGGAGGTGGCTAAGGGGAGCCATTTAGAACATTTGATTGCAGCGTTGGATGAGCAGTTTATGGAATGTTTGGACATAGATTTGTTGGGAGGAAGTGAAGACTGAGGCTATTTTTTTTGTTTCAAAATCATATTTGCATGAAAGGCCTGTGTACGTTTTGCATTTTTATACTTTGCCTGTCAATTGGCCGGCCCCAGCCTGCTAAATATTGGGTGGAATTTACAGACAAGGCCAACTCTCCTTATTCACTTTTTCGGCCGTACGAATTTCTTTCCGCCAAGTCATTAGAACGCCGTGCCCACCAGGGCATCCCGCTCGATGAAGCGGACCTCCCCGTCAATCCGGCCTACCTGAACGCGCTCAAGCAATTCGGCGCAAGCATACACAATCGTTCGCGCTGGATGAATGCCGCTACCATCGTAGCCGATAGCGCCACGGTTGCCGATATCAGCGGGCTTCCCTTTGTAGAATTGGTAAAATATGTAGGCAAGCACCTTACTAAAAAGCGCAATATCAAAGAAATCGTTCGTCCCGATTCCCTGCCTCCTTATGAAGCTTTGCCGGAATATTACGGCTACGGAACGGCACAGATTAGCCTGATGAACGGTCAGTTTTTGCACCAAATTGGCTTTCAGGGACAAGGAAAAATGATTGCCGTGTTGGATGGTGGTTTTGCCAATGTGCCTGCTATGCCTTTTTTTGACAGCCTTCGCCAGAAGGGCCAGTTAGTAGCTGGCTACGACTTTGCCGATAATGATATCAGCGTGTTCGAATCGAGCAGCCACGGCACGCAGGTATTGTCTGCTATGGCAGCCCATCTGCCTGGCCTGTTGGTGGGCACCGCTCCCGGGGCCAGCTATCTTTTGATAAAAACAGAGGATACACGGGGCGAATATTTGGTGGAGGAATGCAACTGGGTGGCAGGCGCTGAGTATGCCGATAGCCTGGGGGCAGACATCATTAATTCCTCCCTGGGCTACACCACCTTTAATGATAAAAGCATGGATTATCGCTACCAGGAGATGGATGGCCATCATTCACTGGCTTCGAGAGCAGCGGATGTGGCATTCTCAAAGGGGATGTTGTTGGTCAATAGCGCGGGCAATAATGGCAATGATGACTGGCGGTACATTGGGGCTCCAGCCGACTCACGGAGCGTCCTGTCAGTAGGGGCTACCACCAGGCAGGGGGAGTTGGCCGGCTTTAGTTCGGTGGGCCCGACGTCGGATGGCCGTCTCAAACCCAACATCAGTACACTTGGCCAGAGTGTGGTAGTCGGCTCTTCGGAAGGATACGAAATGCAACTGGCCAACGGTACTTCGCTGGCTTCACCACTGGCAGCTGGCATGGCGGCAGCTCTGTGGAGTGCCTTTCCAGAAAAAAGTAATACCGAAATTTTTGATGCGATAGAGGAAAGTGGGCATTTATTCAAAAGGCTCAACTTTAAGATGGGATACGGCATCCCTGATTTTTTGAAAGCCTATCTCATCCTCAAAAAGGATGATGGCTATCCCGACAGGCAGGGCAATAGCTGGCTACTACGCGACGAAGAGCTGAATACTGCAGAGATAGTGCATTATTCTGCTACGGATCAAACGATGGTAGTACAGCTCAGAGATATTTCCCAAGAGGTAGTCTTACAAGAGTTTACTGCCAGCTTACAAGCAGAAACACTTAGCAGAATTCCTGTTCCCGACTTTGACCAACTGGCGACCGGACTATATGTAGTGCGTTTGTTTTCCAATAGTATCGACCAGTATTTTCTTATTGCAAGATGAGGGGATTGGTCTGGCTAGCATACGAATTATCCCAAAACATCATTGCTTCAACAAGAATCGAATCGCAGCTGCCGGTTGAATAAATTTCCCTGTTTCTGCGGTATTGCCGGTGGCCTTTCCGCTCTTCTCCAATATCTTATACACTTCTTCTGCAGTGAGTTGGGGGCGCAGGCTTTTCATCAACCCCACCAGGCCGGCGACATAGGGAGTAGCCATCGAAGTGCCATTGAAGGAGGTGTACTTATTATTTGGGATGGTAGAATAAATGTGTACGCCGGGAGCCGAAATACCCATCTCAAGATCATTGACAAAATTGGAAAAGGAGGCCCGGTTTAGCTGGGTATCCACCGCTGCTACGGTAATGATGCCGGGCGTGTTGGCAGGCGAATAACCTATCGCATTTTGGTTGCTATTGCCAGCCGCAGCCAATACAATAGCGCCCTGCTGTTTGGCATATTCAACGGCTTTTTTATAAGCTCGCTGTCGTTTGTCGCTGGAAAAGCCTCCCAACGACATCGAAATCACATCAGCCCCATTATCAGCAGCTTCGATAATGCCTTTGATAATGGTGGTTTGCGTACCGCCGCCAAAACTGTTTAAAACCTTTACTGAACTTACTTCAACGTATTGATTATCAACGGAAAAGGAGGCGATACCTAACCCATTGTTGGAGACAGCTGCTGCAATACCTGCGCAATGCGTACCGTGGCCAATGGGATCGTTGTCGTATTTGTTTTTTAAAGATCGGTAATTGGCGCGGAGGTCTTCATGCTTTCCGTCAACTCCTGTATCGAGAATGAAAATACGGGCCTTTTTGGCTGCTTTGGATTTGGAATTTTTCAGCAATTCGTACAGCTGATCGATCTGCATTTCGTCAAAACCCCAAAGCTGGGAAATGCCTGGATCGTTGATGCCGTATGCCCGGCGCCCAGGGGCTTTCCGACTGATTGCCGCTTCGGAGGGATCGAGCTGGATTTGCTCGTTTATTTCCATCCAATCCACCAATTCTGAGGAGGAAAGAGCCGCTTTGATTTGGTTTGCCTCTGCCAGTGCTGCTTTGGGAATATTGACCAGATAATAATCATCCAACTCAGTGGTGCCTGGCCGGGCAGGTGAGAAGGCTGCTTGCCAACTCAATCCGTATGTCGATGAAATTGCTTCCAACTCATCCAACTGATGGCCTTCTTTCAGCTCGATCAATAGCTCGCCCTCAGGGTCAGCCTGGCTGAGGTCAAAGTCGGTCTGCTCGACGGCAGCCTGCGGAAGGCTCTGTTGCCAGAATTTGAAAAGTTTGAAATGTACGAGGCCATACAGCACTGCCAGCATCGTAAAGAATACGATTTTGTTTTTCCGAAAAAAATTGAAAAACTGAGATACCAATGCCAGTACCACCATATCGCGGCAAAGGATCAAAAATTTGTCGGACAGTTCGCCATCGCTAAAAGCAAGGGAGAATAGATAAACAAAAAACCCCAGCAGAAAGGTACTGCTCATGCTGCGGCTCATTCGGGGATTGCCTTGATAATAAAACCAGAGGATAAGCCCCAAGAGGCTGACGAAAAAGCTGAGTGGATAAAGTATGGACAACATTTGGAAGTGTGATTTGTTAGGAATGCGCAAAAGGCAAATCGCTGAACGAGTCAATTTACAGGATTGAACGACCAATATCAAATCTGCCGTGCAGCGGAACGGGTTAATTTAGCCCAAACCCAGCTCTTTTTAGACGAAAGGAAAAGAGAAAGAAGCTGTATGGAGCAGAAATACCAAAGATTTTTAATTTTGCGGTACAATCTATTGAAACCAACAAATCACTAATTTTTCAGCCAATGTCATCAAGTACTGAACATGTAAAATGTCTTATTATCGGATCGGGCCCAGCCGGTTATACGGCCGCCATCTATGCTGCACGGGCCAATCTGAGTCCTGTTTTATTCACCGGAAGCGAGCCTGGCGGGCAGCTCATGATCACCACTGATGTGGAAAACTATCCGGGGTATCCCGATGGCATCATGGGGCCGCAGATGATGGACGATTTTCGCAAACAGGCTGAACGCTTTGGCACCGATGTCCGAATGGAGATGATCGTGAAAGTGGATTTTACAGGCCCGGTACATAAGGTTTGGACGGAAAGTGGCAGCGAAATAAAAGCGGATACAGTAATCATTTCAACAGGCGCCAGTGCCAAATGGCTGGGCCTTGAATCGGAAAAGCGGCTGACCAATAAAGGTGTCTCTGCCTGCGCAGTTTGCGATGGTTTCTTTTTCAAAGGGCTGGAAGTAGCGGTAGTGGGTGGTGGCGATACAGCTGCTGAAGAGGCGCTGTACCTCAGCAAGCTTTGCCCCAAAGTACACATGATCGTGCGCCGGGATGAAATGCGCGCCTCTAAAATTATGCAGCAAAGAGTGTTAAATACTGAGAATATTGTGATGCACTGGAATACCGAAACCCAGGAAGTTTTGGGCGAAGAAGAGGTTACAGCGATCCGCATCATTAACAATAAAACCAGGGAGGAATCGACCATCCCGGTCAATGGGTTCTTCGTAGCTATTGGCCACAAACCGAATACGGATATTTTCAAAGACTGGCTTGACATGGATGCCAGTGGCTACCTCATCACCAAAGCCGACCGCTCCCTGACCAACATCGATGGCGTATTTGCCAGCGGCGATGCGCAGGACAATGTGTACCGCCAAGCTGTGACGGCAGCAGGCACAGGCTGTATGGCTGCCCTGGATGCCGAACGATACCTTACCGAAAAAGGGATTATTTAGAGCGCCGTACATTTAAGGTGTACTTGAAAATACAAACAAAAAAGTGAAAGAAAAATAAGAAATTCAGTTTCGTAGTATGCCAAAGGCGATTAGAGCATGGCACATGATGCCGCCCCGCATAAGACACATTTGGGTTTTGCCATCGCACAAAGCCAACGCTGGAAACCCAAAAGAGCCTTATTCTGCAAACGCTAAAAAAGAAAGTAACTTTGCATTGAGTGATTTTGGAATATGAATGGATGAAAAAAAGAAAATAGTAATTCTCGAAAATGACAGTGAAGCGGATACTTGCCGGAAGGAAGTAACTCCTAAACTCTATGATGCCGGGTGGAGTGATGACCAAATACTTGAGCAGAGAACATTCACAGATGGACAGATCATCGTAATTGGGAAAGTCGCAAGAAGGGCAAAACCTAAAAAGGCGGACTATTTACTTCGTTATTCACAAAATTTTCCAATTGCTGTTGTAGAAGCAAAGAAAAAATATAAAAGTGCAGCAGCCGGATTACAGCAAGCAAAAGACTATGCGGAAATTTTACAGCTCAATTTTGCCTACGCCACCAATGGTACAGAAATCTTAGAATTCGATTTCTCAACAGGATTAGAAAAAGAAATTAAAGAATTTCCAAGTCCACAAGAATTATGGAATAGACTCAATGAAATCCATCCGGTAAAAGAAGACATTCTGCCCACCTTTCTAAAATCGTTTTATCCAAATCCCGATAAACCACCAAGATATTACCAGACTATTGCCATAAATAAGGCTGTACAAGCCATATTGGAAGGCAAACAAAGAGCTTTGCTTTGTATGGCAACAGGAACAGGGAAAACATCAACGGCATTTCAGATCATCTATAAATTATGGTCTAACAGATGGAATACCAAAGGTGAATTTCGCAGACCAAAGATTCTGTTCCTGGCGGACCGATCTGTATTGATTGAAGACCCCCACTCAAAAGACTTTGCTGTATTTGGTGATGCAAGATGTTTAATACCGGAAGACGGACCTGTAACCAGTCGTGAAATTTATTTTTCGACTTATCAATCTTTAGCAGAGGACGAACACCGACTTGGAAAGTTCAGGGAATTCCCACGTGATTTTTTCGACCTTATCGTAATTGACGAGTGCCACCGGGGAAGTGCATCTGATGAAAGTAACTGGAGAAGAATACTGGATTATTTCAATACTTCCGTGCAGTTGGGTCTGACAGCGACACCACTCCGAAACGACAATAGAGACACCTATCAATACTTCGGAAATCCACTTTATACCTATAGCCTGAAACAAGGTATTGAAGATGGTTTCCTTGCACCTTATATGGTGCATTATGTAACCCCAAGTACTGACACCCAACACGGATGGCGACCGCAGGCAGGACAAACGGATAAATATGACAATGAAATTCCCGATGGCGTCTATTCCACGCCTGATTTTGAAAATACCTTGTCTCTGCTACCCAGAACAAAGGCCGTAGCCAGACACCTTTGCGATTTAATGCACAAGAATGGAAGATTGGATAAGACTATTGTCTTTTGCGTAAATCAGGAACACGCTGACCAGATGAGACGTGAATTGAACAATCTGAACGCTGATCTGACAAAGCAAAATCCAAACTATGTTGTTCGTATCGTTTCGGAGGAAGGTGATATTGGCAAGGGTCATTTGGGCAAGTTTATGGACATTGATGAGATGTTTCCGGTTATCGTTACCACGTCAAAACTGTTAAGTACAGGTGTGGATATTCCAACTTGTAAGAATGTAGTACTGTTCAGACAAGTCAACTCAATGACCGAATTCAAACAGATCGTAGGTAGAGGAACAAGAGTGCGGGAGGATAAGGAAAAACTGTTTTTCCGTCTTATCGACTATGCTGGAAGTGCCAATAGACAATTTGCAGATCCGGAATTTGACGGTGAACCGCCATTGATCACTTCCGAAGAAATTGATATGGATGGACAGACTGTTGAAGGAACCTTTAGAACTGAAGAAGACAATATGGATGTACCACCTGAAATAGTAGATTCAGATTTTTCTGATTTTGATCCTGATGATATCTCAGGTGGAAAACAAAAGTATTATGTAGAGGAAGGAGAAGTTACTATTGCCGCAGAAAGTGTACATATACTTGATCAATATGGAAAACTAAGAACGGTTCAATTCACCCAATACACTAAAGAACAGATCACGAATTTATTTCCAAATGCCGAGGAATTTAAAATAGCTTGGGTTGATACAAACAGCAGAAATAAAATAATTGAACAATTGGAAAGTAGAGGAATATCTTTTGACCAACTGGAAGATATTACCCAGATAAAAGATGTTGACTATTTCGACCTGTTGTGCCACGTAGCATACGGACTAAAACCACTTACCCGAAAACAACGTGCCAATCAAGTGAAAAAAGCTGAGCTTCTTCAGTCCTATTCAGAGAAAGCACAAGAAGTAATCAGCTTAATTATTGAAAAATATATTCAATATGGTGTGAATGAACTTAACCCAAACATTATACAGGTTCATCCGATATCCGAAAAAGGGAACGTAATGGAAATAGTTAAGGAATTTGGTGGAATTGATGAATTTAAAAATGTATTGATTAAAATTCAGCAGCTTTTATATGCGGCATAATTGAGAAAGAGACCAGAATGGAATTACAAATTATAAAATCAAAAATTATTGAAATACGTGGTAACAAGGTTATTCTTGATCGGGATCTTGCTACTCTCTATGGCGTAGAAACCAAAGTTCTGAAACAAGCTGTTAGAAGAAATATCGATCGCTTTCCAGGGGATTTTATGTTTGAATTGTCTAAAAGTGAATGGGAGGCTTTGAGGTCACAATTTGTGACCTCAAACCAACGTGGCGGAACAAGGTATATGCCCTTTGCTTTTACAGAGCAAGGCGTAGCAATGCTTTCCAGTGTATTGAATAGCAAGAAAGCCATAGATGTGAACATAGCTATAATGCGTGCTTTTGTCCTGCTTCGGCAACATTTAAGTGATTATAAAGACCTTAAATCTGCCATCGTAAAGCTGGAAAAAGAAATGAACATCAAATTTAAGGATATTCATCAGGCCTTAAACCATCTATTGCAAAAAGACAAGGCAAAAGTAAAACACGAAAACCGGGAACGCATCGGCTTTAAACCGGGAAAAAAGAAAAAGTAAACTGTGGCAAAACAAACGAAAAAAGCAATAAAAAAAGTAGCCCCAGCCCAACGGTTATCAGGCATCATCAAAAGATGCCGGCAGATAATGCGTAAAGACAAAGGTCTGAATGGAGACGCTGACAGACTACCTATGCTCACGTGGTTGATGTTCCTGAAATTTATGGACGATATGGAACAAGAGCAGGAAACCAAGGCACTCCTCAATAATAAATCATTTGTACCAGTAATTGATAATCCATATCGATGGCGGGACTGGGCAAAAAATACCGGATGGACGGGCGATGATCTTCTCAACTTTATCAATAACGAGAACACCACACTACCCAATGGCAGTGAAGGGACAGGATTGCTTTACTATCTGAGGGCTTTACAGAGTGAAAGTGGCAAATCTCGTAAAGATGTACTCTCTACCGTTTTCAAGGGATTGAATAACCGGATGATCAATGGCTACCTGCTCCGGGATGTCGTCAATAAAATAGACGAAATACATTTTACATCCAATGAAGAAGTCAATACCCTTTCGCTGCTGTATGAAAGCCTACTCAAAGAGATGCGGGATGCTGCCGGAGATGCCGGAGAATTTTATACGCCACGGCCTGTGGTAAAATTTATGGTGGAGATGACGGCTCCCCAATTGGGAGAAACCGTTCTTGACCCTGCTGCCGGTACGGGAGGTTTTCTTGTGTCTGCTTTTGAGCAAATGAAAAAACAGGCTAAGAGTACGGAGCAATGGCAAACCCTGCAACAAGCAACCATCCAGGGAGGGGAAGCTAAACCCTTACCTTATCTGCTTTGTCAGATGAATTTGTTGCTACACGGATTGGATTATCCTGATATTGACCCTTTAAATTCCTTACGATTTCCCCTAAAAGATATTGGTGATGCAGAACGTGTAGATGTAATCCTAACCAATCCGCCGTTTGGTGGTGAAGAAGAACGAGGCATACTCAACAATTTTCCGAGTGATAAGCAAACAGCGGAAACCGCATTGCTATTCTTGCAGCTCATAATGCGAAAGCTCAAAAAGAAAACTCCTTTGGAGCCCGGAGGCCGAGCAGCCGTAGTCGTGCCTAACGGAACCTTATTTGCCGATGGGGTGGCCGCAAGGATAAAAAAGCAACTCATAGACGGTTTTAATCTGCATACCATAGTCAGATTGCCCGATGGGGTTTTTGCGCCCTATACTGACATCCCTGCCAATTTGCTCTTTTTTGAACAAGGCGAACCGACTAAAGAGATTTGGTATTATGAATTGCAAATGCCGGAGGGTCGTAAAAAATATTCCAAAACCAAGCCCATACAAAACCACGAATTTGATGAGCTAAAAAAATGGTGGACTAAGCGAAAGGAAACTGAAAATGCCTGGTTGGTGCCCATTAGTGAAGTAGACAAAAAAGACCACCAAGGCAGACCTGTTATAAACCTTGACTTGAAAAATCCCAATAAAAAGAGCGAATACGAATACCGCAATCCGGCCGAGCTGATGCAGTCCGTGATGGAAAAGGAAAAGCAGATAATGGGCTTGATGGAAGAGCTGATGGATGAAGTAAGTAAAAAGGAGGTAGTATGAGGTGGGCAATATTAGGAGACCATATAAATCAGATTAAAGTTCCTGTGGACATAAGTCCTAGAAAAAGTTATAGCCAGTTAACTGTCAAGATGTACCATAAAGGTGTAGTAAAACGAGGAGATGTTTCAGGAATTGAAATTGGTTCTAAGCAATACTTGGCTAAATCGCAGCAATTTATTTTGTCGAAAATTGATGCTCGGAATGGAGCTATGGGACTCATTCCTGAAGGTTTAAATAATTCAATTGTTACAGGTGATTTTTTGCTTTTTGAAACAGATTCGAAAACACTATTGCCCAAATATTTTAATTATATCACATCAGCCAGGCAGTTCGATAAATTTTGTCATTCTGCAAGCGAGGGATCGACCAATAGAAGAAGACTAAAAATTCCAAAGTTTTACGATATAAAAATTCCACTCCCACCACTCCCAGAACAAAAACGTATCGTAAAAAAACTGGATAGCGTACAAGCCAAAATCAATAAAATAAAACAGCTAAGGACAGACCAGGAAAGGGAGTTAAAGAACCTGCTTTACAGTAAATTTATAGAAGCAAGCAAAGGAGCAGAAATGGCGGCTATGGCAAAAGTAGCTCCTATTGTCAGGCGTCCGGTTTCTGTTGAGATAACAGGAGAATATCCAGAGTTAGGCATACGAAACTTTGGCAAAGGAACCTTTCATAAACCTGCACTAAAAGGCATAGAAGTTGGAACCAAAAAGCTGTTTACAATCAAAGAAGATGACTTGCTATTTAGCAATGTTTTTGCCTGGGAAGGGGGTATTGCGGTCGTAAAACCGGAGGATAACAACAGGGTTGGTTCGCATCGCTTTATAAGCTGCGTATGCAATGATTCCCAAGCACTTCCCGAGTTCCTTTGGTATTATTTTTTGAGTGAGGAAGGACTGGAAAAGATTCGGCTGGCTTCTCCCGGAGGAGCAGGAAGAAACAGGACGCTTGGATTAAAGAAACTGGAGAAGATCGAAGTTCCTATACCAGAAATAAACACGCAAAAGGAATTTGTACAACTCAAAAGGCAGGTTGAGCACACATTGTCAACCCAACAAACGGTGACTAAAGACCTTGCCGACCTTATGCCGAGCTTGTTGGATAAAGCGTTCAAAGGGGAGTTGTAATGAGTAGAAAAAACAGAATAGCACTTAATTTTTTACCACTGAGTTCTCAGGAGTTCAGTTTTACCATCTATAAAAAGAAATGGCAGCCCACTGACGAAAGACCAGCTAAGAATATCAGGTATTATTCTCTACCAGAAGGCGATGAAGATGAAAATTGGAGTAAACATTGGATAGCCTATGAGCCCGTGCAAGGTTTTGAAGAATTTATTTGTCCGTCTGATCTTAACTCGTTCATTACTGTAGAATATTTATATCGGCACACCCTTGATTTTATTTCTGCAAACCATTCTGATAGGTCATTAGAGGTAAATGACAAGTTCAATCCAAGACGAATTCATTTAATATTTGAAAAACATTCGCTTGGCACACAAAGTGTTTGGATAGAGCCATATTACCTGAAGGCAAATCAAGAGTTTGGTTTTCTTGTGGATTTTCATTTCCATTCAAAAAAAATTGGCCCACTTTCAAAGGAAGAATTAAGACTTTCCTATAGTCTCAATCAATATTACAGGGCAAATACCAACTATCACCAAAACAAATACGAGGCAATTTCAAATGTGATAAGTTCGGTGTTGCAGAATATCTCCATTCAAGCACAGGAACAGGATATGACTGTATCTACCAAGTTTCGAAAAATTCATTCAGCTTTTCTACAAGTCAAAGAATACAACTTTGGCAACAATGTCCGCGGCAATTCACAATTCAATGGATTAAAAAATAACCCACCGTTTCAAGAGCTTCAAAAAGAAGTACATTTCTTTTACATATTTAAAGATGATCATATTGATTTGGCGAGAGATTTGGTGCTCGCCTTACAGGGAAAATCATATCAATACACATTTCCGGGGACTGAGCAAATGTTCAGTTTCAAAATGCACAAGGAGAACCAATCAAGGATACCAATAAAGGACTTCAGCGAAAATGAGATTGAAAGAACATCAGAAGAAATAACATCCAAGAAGAAAGGGGTTGCAATTGCTATTTTTCTATTTCCCGAAACGGAATCCGATTTCTATTATCGCTTAAAGAATAAGTTACTTAGCAATCATATTTTATCCCAAGCAATACACATCGAGACCATAAGAAATAAATCAGGTCTAAAATGGTCGATTTCGAGTATTGGCTTGCAAATTTTCTCTAAGGCTGGTGGAATTCCCTGGAGAGTTACACCAAGTAATCAAGATTGCCTGATTATTGGAATTGGGAAATCACATAAAAGAAATGATGCCGGTCGAATTGAGAAGTTTTATGCTTATTCTGTATTAGTAGATTCGAGCGGTGAGTATCTGGAAATGAATACACTGGCTAATGATGCCAATGAAGATGAGTATTTGAGGTCTCTGGGAGATAGTTTGAAAAACCTGATAGAAAACAAGTCTTCTGAATACAGGCATATCGTCTTACACATTCCATACAAAGTGCAACGAACGGAGTTGAACAGGCTATTAGATATTATAAAGGAATGCGATGATTCCCTTACTTTTTCGGTAATTAAGATAAATGATAATAGCAAATACTTCGGTTATAACGAAGAAGCAAACTCCCTGATTCCATATGAAAGTACCTGCATTAAACTATCAAGATCAGAATATCTCATTTGGACAGAAGGGTTAAATTACAACAGCAAAAAGGTAAATAAGCGTTATGCGAACCCACTTCATATAGAGTTTTGCTATCCTGATATGGAGCAATTAGAAGAAGAACAGAACAGAATGTATTTACAAGATATATTGAATTTATCTGGTGCAAGTTGGAGGGGATTTAATGCAAAGTCAATGCCTATTTCTATATTTTATCCGAAGCGAATATCAAAGTTCATTGCTGAGTTCCAAGCACGCAATTTACCAGATATAGAATTTGAGAACTTACCACCTTGGTTTTTATAAGATATGAATTTTAAGGAGAATGAAATAGTATTTTTATTTGGTGCAGGAGCAAGCGTGGATGCAGGTATTCCAACATCCAACAAAATGATTGAGGATGTGGAAGAATTGATTCAGTCTGAATGGGCTGATTATAGGGAGCTTTACTTTTTGGTAAAAAGTGCTATAATTTACGCAGATGGTGTTCAGGGGAAATTTGATAACCAAGATTCAAATAACATTGAACGACTATTCAACGTGCTATTGGAATTAGAAAAGAAGGAACAACATCCACTATACCCTTTCATAGGACAATGGAACATCAAGTTTTCTGAAGTTGTCAAGGATAAGTACTCAATCATCAAGGATTTTCAAAAGGTGATATTTGAAAAACTTCGAGAGTGGGTATCCTTTGAAGAAGGAAAAGCGAACTATTATGAACAAATAGGAACATTCCGAAAAGAATACGAATATCCCTTAAATATATTCACACTTAATTACGATTTATGTGTTGAGGATGCCTTAGGTAGTACCAGTAAAATAGAGAGAGGATTTAATGAAAATAAAATTTGGGATTACAAGAAATATGAGCAGCGATCAGAATTCTCTGACTACGATATTTATTTATACAAATTGCACGGTTCAATTGATTGGGATAGAGATGAAAAAACCGGACAGATCCAGTACAAGAATATAAACCGTATCAAGAAGCCGGATTTGATTTTCGGGAATATCTACAAATTGCAATATGTCGACCCATATTTATTTCAATTCTATGAGTTACGTAAATACACGTTAGATGCGAAACTTGTAATTGTCGTTGGTTACAGTTTTGGCGATGAACATATAAATGGAATACTGTCTCAAGCTCTCAAGCAGGACAAAGAAATGAAGTTACTGTGGGTATCACCTAATGCAAAAAAGAGTGTAGTAAAAGAGAAGTTAGGCTTAAGCATCGCTGCCCAAAAGCAAATTGAAACAATGCAAATGACTGCGAAGATATTTTTTAATAAGCAACTGAAACTAAACACACTTTCAGACTTATTTCCAAAAGAAGCAGACAATGAATTTTGGTCATAGATGCCAACGCTAAAGTCATACACATTGGCAAGTCGAATAAAGCCACCGCACAAGGCAAAACTTGCCAAAGAGTATGCCTTTGCCAACCTAAAACGAACGAATGAATACGCCCTACAACACGGTATATATGCCATACCGCCCTATCGGGACGGTACAGGCACATATACTAACCGTCAAAGGAGTCCGCTTTTTGCGTTTTGGAAGCCTTGGGGGTATCCAATAAAACGGACGAACAAGCTGCCTACTGCTTGGCAATGATGGGCAAAAGTCTTGACCTTAAGCCATACAAAATGCCATCTATGGATCGACAAAAGCGGAAACAATTACAAACTACTCATAATGCGATGCTTAAGCACAGGAGGATGTTGAAAAATCAAACTGAATTTGACAACGACTATTACTTGAAATATCAAACAACTTAATTTTACCCTTCGGTGCATTAGTGCAAAAGCAATTTCCAAACACGCTCTCTTAGATAAGGGTAGATTTTCAGACTACTGGCGGAGAGATTTTATGAATCCTCAGTGATTGGATCCTTCCCTTGCCGCTTCCTCCCCATAACGATCCCATCTCAGGGCAATAGCAACATTTGTTGGACAGGCTATCTTCGAAAGTCTGACATCTGCAAGTCTGAAAGATCTGAAAAAACAAGCAAAAGGCTGTATCTTTGGGGCGATTTAAGAAACCTGAAATAAACCTAACCGCACATGATGTCAACAGCCACCCGCTTTCGCCCGGGAGTACTTTGGGGCGATGAAGTAACCGAATTGCTCAATTACGCCAACGAAAATAACTTCGCCTTACCTGCCGTCAACGTGGTAGGAACCAACTCTGTGAATGCTGTTTTAGAAACAGCGCGGGAGGTCAACTCGCCCGTGATGATCCAGTTTTCCAATGGCGGCGCCCAATTTTTTGCCGGCAAAGGTCTTTCCAACGAAAATCAAAAAGCGGCAGTGCTGGGGGCCATCTCCGGCGCTACACACGTCCATGCGATGGCCAAAGCCTACGGCGTAACCGTAATTTTGCATACCGATCATTGTGCAAAGAAGTTGCTTCCCTGGGTGGATGGCATGCTGGAGGCAGGCGAAAAATTCTTTGCCAGCAGAGGCTATCCCCTTTACAGCTCTCATATGTTGGACCTTTCCGAAGAACCGATAGAGGAGAATATTGGCATCTGTAAAGAATACCTCAAGCGAATGGCCAAAATCGGTATGACGCTGGAAATTGAGCTGGGCGTGACGGGGGGCGAAGAAGACGGAGTGGACAATACCGATGTAGATAGCTCCCGCCTTTACACCCAGCCGGAAGAAGTAGCCTATGCGTATGAAGAGCTGAACAAGATCAGCAATCGCTTTACAGTAGCCGCAGCCTTTGGCAATGTACACGGCGTGTATAAGCCCGGCAATGTGGAGCTGAAGCCCATTATTTTGAAAAATTCGCAGGATCATATTCAGCAAAAATTCAATACCGCCGCCAATCCGGTCAACTTTGTCTTCCATGGCGGCTCCGGCTCATCGCGTGATGAAATCCGCGAAGCCATAGAATACGGCGCTATCAAAATGAATATTGATACCGACATGCAGTGGGCCTTCTGGGCCGGGGTGCGCGATTACTATGAAGGCAAGCGCGACTATATGCAAACCCAAATTGGCAATCCGGACGGGGAAGATCAGCCCAACAAGAAAACTTACGATCCCCGTAAATGGCTGCGTGCAGGAGAAGACAGCTTTGTAGCTCGCTTGAAGACGGCATTTGAGGATTTGAATTGTATGGGACGGAATTAGTACGAATGCTGCTTTGACAAAATCAGAGCAGCAACAGCGCTACTTTATCACCACTGCTCCGCCAAGCTCATCGGCCAGCTCCTTTCTCACTTTTAGCAGGTGTTGCTGCACTTTTAGCAGGCGGGTCATTTCGTCAGGCTGGTCAGCAGCTGCTTTGATGCGCTCCTGATTTTGGTTGCATAGCTGGATGATCTTGCGTAGCTTGAAGAGGTTAATTGCCTTGATGGAATCTTTGGTGAAATTGAGCTCTGGCATGGGCTGAGTTTGCAATTGGATGTCCCATTTTTCCTTCCAGTTTTCGCTATACACATCCTTTGGGTGTAGAAAATCAATCGCCAGATTTTTGATTTCATCGTCAGGATGTGTGATGAAATATTGCTGGTTGATCTCCTTTTTGTCCAACAGCCGTTGCAAACAATCCTTCGCCACCCGTTTGTACAGCTCATTTTCAAACTCATCGATCACCTCTTCGATATTGCTCAGCACAAAGGCCGCTACACTCAGTTCTTCTGACTGGTCAAAATGCTGCCCGCCGGCACAGATCAGGATGCGGACAATATCGCGTTCCCGGTATTCGTGCCCCAGGCTGGGGGTGGGGGCCTCCTCGGTAGGCGGGGTATCGTGTTCCGCTGTTTGAGGCGGCTCTGTGAGGCCTGCAAAGCTGTCATCTGCCGGGCTATTTTTGGCCTGGCGCTGTTGTTGGATGGCTTCCCGCTTTTGTTGCTGGCGTTTTTGGCGGATGTGCCAGGTCACCATTTTGTTGGTTTCCATTACCAGCAATTCTTCCTCCACATCCACAGCACCAGCACATTCTCTTACATAAAGGGAGCGCTTGATGGGGTCGGGAATACGGGCGATGCTCTCCACGATGTCTTTTACCAGTTTGGTCTTTTTGATGGGATCGGAACCGGCCTCCTCCAACAGGAGATTGGTTTTGAAAAGAATAAAATCGCTGGCTTGTTCTGCGATGTACTTTTTAAAATCAGCACTCCCCACCTTTTGCAGATAGGAGTCGGGGTCTTCTCCATCGGGCAGCAGCACCACCTTTACATTCATATCCTGCTCCAGCACCAAATCGAGGCCTCGAAGTGCAGCTTTGATGCCGGCAGCATCGCCATCGTAGAGGATGCACATATTGGGGGTGTAGCGTTTGATGAGCTGGATTTGGCCCACCGTCAGCGAGGTGCCGGAAGAGGCCACTACGTTTTCAATACCTGCCTGGTGAAGGGAAATCACATCGGTATAGCCTTCTACGAGTATGCATTGATCCTCCTTGCGGATGGCCTTTTTGGCGAAATAGGCTCCGTACAGCACCTTGCTTTTGAAGTAAATCTCCGTTTCAGGGGAGTTGATATATTTGGGTGCCTTTACATCTTTTTGCAAGATGCGGCCAGCAAAGGCAATCAGTTTGCCGGTCATGTTGTGGATGGGAAAGATGACGCGGTTGCGGAAAAAGTCGAGCTGGTGCTGGCTGGTCAATCCCAGCTTTTGGAGCATATCGAGCTTGTGGCCATCCTGAGTGGCTTTGAGCGTAAAGGTATTTTTGCCAGCACCCGCAAAGCCTAGCCCAAATTGGCGAATGGTGTCTTCCCGATAGCCCCGGTTCTTAAAGTAGCTGAGGCCAACACTGCGGCCAAGGTCTGTTTCAAAGAGCTGCTGCTGGAAGTATTGGCCGGCATATTCGTTGAGGATGAATAAGCTCTCTTGTACCAGGCGTTCCTGCTTGTACTCGGCGCTGGTTTCGGTTTCTTCAATTTCAATATTGTACTTCGCTGCCAGATGGCGCAGCGCTTCGGGGTAGCTCATCTGCTCGTGTTCTTTGAGGAAGCTGACCGCATCGCCGCCTTTACCGCAGCCAAAGCACTTGTATATGTTTTTGCTGGGCGAAACGGAAAAGCTGGGCGTTTTTTCATTGTGGAAAGGGCAAAGGCCCTTCAGATTGGAGCCGGCCCTTTTGAGGTTGACAAATTCGCCCACTACATCCTCTACACGGGCAGTGTCTAAAATTTGCTGTATGGATTTTTGTGAAATCATATGGACAAGCCCTTCTTTGCTGCTCTGTAGTTGTAAACAATTTTGATGGGAAATGGCTAAAAAAGACCAGAAAGAGCCTGTAAAATACTAAAAAAACTTGTTTTAATATTTTTTTAACGTCCGTTAAAAAAACTTAACAGGCTCAATTTTAATACATAAAACACTTGATAATCAATGAGTTATAGATTTAATTTTAACATACCTTAAAATTTATAACATTTGGCGGTATATCATTTTGCCCGTTTCAATCGTCTTTATAGCGAATTTCAAAACAACGAATTTTCTTTCATATGCCAGACCATAAACCATGAGAGCAGAATTTTAAAGGAATAATGGGTGTTCTCATAGTGTGTGGGCTGCCCCTTCCCGAAAAGTCGGGTTAGGGGTAGTTTTTTTTAGGGAAATTGAGTAGTGGAGATTTTTAGGTTTGCAGACTTGCAGACGATCTATCTGATCTTATATGCTCTCCCCGCTTCGCTTAGCCTTCTTCTTCCAGCGCCTCGGCCAGTTCGTCGGTCATTTCTAAGTTATGGAAAACCACATTCACATCATCATCCTCTTCGAGGGCTTCCACCAGTGTCAGGGCTTTTTTAGCATCTGCCAGATCGAGCTTTGAAGTAGTAGTGGGGATGCGCTCGAGATTGGCGCTTTTGGGTTCGATGGCCATTTCTTCCAGCTTCTTTTGCATGTTGCCAAAATCAGGAAAATCAACCGTGATGGCAATTTCCTTGCTTTCCTCATCCAGTTCGATATCTTCTGCACCACCATCGATCAGCTCCAATTCCAGCTCTTCGGGGTCATGCTCTCCTTGTTCGATGAGAAAAACACCTTTGCGCTCAAAGAGAAAATCCACTGAGCCGGAGGTGGCCAGATTGCCCCCTTTTTTGTTGAAAATAGCCCGTACATTGGAGACTGTGCGTTGTTGGTTGTCGGTGGTACACTCCACAAAAACCGCGATGCCGCCAGGTGCATAGCCCTCGTAGGTCGGCTGAAACAGCGCCCCGCTATCGGTATCCAGCGCTTTTTTGATAGCCCGCGCTACATTGTCCTTCGGCATATTGGCTCCTTTTGCATTGGCCACAGCCAGGCGGAGACGGGGGTTGAAATCGGGATCGCCGCTGCCACCTTCTTTCACCGCTACCGTGATCTCTTTGATGATTCGTGAAAATATTTTGGAACGTTTGGCATCAGCAACGCCCTTCTTCCTCTTAATTTTGGACCATTTATTATGACCTGCCATACTGTTTTGCGAGTATTGAGAAACTGTTTTGACACATGTCACTGATTTTTTTATGCACCTTTTTTCCTCCTGCTTCACTTTTTTATCGGCAAATAGCTCAGGCTATTCACCTCAAAAAAAGTCTCCTCTGAGAAAAAATACGCTATAAAAAATTTCACCACCAATTTCAAAACTGTTTCTGAAATTTTGAAAAAATATATGTGAAAATAGAGCCTGGCAAATTTACAAAAATTCGAGCAAGTCCGCCAGTCGCCTGATCTGAAAAGTGGGCTGGATATGAGGGGCCGCCGGTTTGCTAGTCGGATTGTACCAGCAGGTGTCCAGTCCGTATTGCAGACCGCCCAGCATATCAGAACTGAGGCTGTCACCAATCACCAAAACAGCTTCTTTGGCAGGTGTGCCAATTTGCTCAAAGGTAAAATCAAAAAAAGCGGTATGCGGCTTGGCGCTGCCAATCTCATCTGATACGATGATGCTGTGAAACATCCCACCAATCCTGGCTTTCCGGATGCGGGGCCGCTGCACCTCCTTCAGTCCATTGGTGATGAGGGCCAGGCTGTATGAACCGGTCAAATGCTCCAACAGCTCTCTGGCTCCTTCGATCATATGACCGCCATCCGCCAGGTATTCCAGGTAGCGTTTTGAGAAAAGTTGTGGATCAGCAGAAAGTCCGATTTTTTCAAAAAATAGCTCGAAACGCTGGCTGCGCAAGGTTTTTTGATCTATCTCACCTCTTTCAAAAGCCTCCCAGCATTGCTTATTGACGGTACGATAAATACCCTGAAAATGCGGTTTCATTTCGAGATCAAAGCTGGCCATAGCCCCCTTCAGAGCCTGTGCGGCGGCCCGATCAAAATCGAAAAGCGTATTGTCTGCATCAAAAAGTAGCCATTGATAAGCCATGCTATTGGTTTAGGGCGTGATGAACCACTTGCCTTAGGCGGAATACTACCACCTGCTCAAACCAGGGATTCTTTTTCATCCATATCTGATTGCGGGGCGAAGGGTGTACCAGTGGAAAAAAGCGGGGCAGGAAATCCTCAAAACTCCTCACCGTTTCAGTTAGATTGGCCTTGCGATCGCCTCCCAGGTAATATTTCTGTGCATATTGTCCGATGAGGAGACTGAGTTTCAGATTGGGTAGCGCCTCCAGCAAGCGCGCATGCCAGAGAGGGGCACATTCGGGGCGCGGCGGCAAATCACCCGACTTGCCCCGCCCCGGGTAGCAAAAGCCCATCGGAATGATAGCAAATTTGGCAGGATCGTAAAAGATGGCCTCATCAATGGCCAACCACTCCCGAAGCCGTCGGCCACTGGCATCGTCCCAGGGAATGCCGCTGGCATGTACCTTGGTACCGGGTGCCTGACCAATGAGTACTACCGAAGCTCCGTGGGCTGCACTTAGCACCGGACGCGGGCCCATTGGCAGATGAGCATTGCAATGTTTGCAGGCTCGAACTTCGGTCAGCAAATCCTCCAGTATATCAGCTTTGGCCATCAATCAATTTTTTTTCCCAGCTTTAGCACGATCAAAAATAAAGCTGTCAGGCTGAAAAGCATCAATACCATGCTGATCAACCAGCCACCACCCAACAGGGTAGCAATAGTCCCCGCCAGCAGGCTCACCACACCCACCGTGAGGGCATAAGGCAGCTGGGTACGCACGTGGTCGATGTGGTTGCAATCGGATGCCAGAGAGCTGAGAATAGTCGTGTCGGAAATGGGGGAGCAATGATCGCCCAGCACAGAGGCTGCCAACACGGTAGCTATCACATTGAGCAAGAGCTCCATACTCGTAGCGCTATCGACGCCTTGCGATTGACTAACGGCCCATACCGTTGGGATGGCAATGGGATAAAGAATGGCCATCGTACTCCAACTTGAGCCGGTTGAAAAAGCAATAGCTGCTGCCAAAATAAAAATGATAGCCGGAATGGCAAAGGGACTGACAGAGTCCTGCAACAGCAAGGTGAGATAGTCGGCGGTGTGCAGCTCCTGGGTGGTGATGGCCAGCGCCCAGGCAAGGGTGAGGATAATGAGTGCGGGAAGCATCGTCTTAAAGCCGGTTGTCATGGTGTGCATACTGTCGAAAAGCTTCATGATACGGCCGGCCAGGGTAAGCAGAATAGCTATTACCAGGCCCGACATCGAAGCCCAGAGCAGGGCTGTGTAGGAGTCGGAGCGGCCGATGAGCTCTCCCATTTTCATAAAAAAGCCTGGCTGTTCGGCCTCTACCACTGCATTCATGGCACCCCACACATCCCCCCAGCTACTACTTGCCACCGCTATGTTATTGCCCACCAAATCGCTATACAAAGAGGCCATTCCCGTATCCACAAGCCCGTACATGGTCATTAGAATAACCGTTACCACAGGTATGACGGCATTGTACCAGCGAAGGGGCGCACCTGCTACAGGAGTAAGGTCTTCCATATTGGGTTCGTCTTCAGAGGCGGTGGCAGCCGGGGAGACTTGCCCCGTACTACGGGCCCGAAGCTCGGCTTTATACATGCTTCCAAAGTCCCGCCCTGTATATACAAGGATGAGGATAAAGCACAGGGTTAAAACCGGATAAAAGGAATATTTCAAAGAGCTGATGAAAATAGAGTAGGGGCTGAGGCCGGAGTCAAAATTGCTTAGGGTATCAATTCCTCCCTCTATATATCCCAGCTCTGCACCAATCCAGGTGGTGATGAAGGCGATGGCCGAAACGGGCGCTGCCGTGCTGTCAACTATATAGGCCAGCTTTTCGCGCGAAATGCGAAAGCGGTCCGTCACAGAGCGCATGGTATTGCCTACGATGAGCGTATTGGCGTAGTCGTCAAAGAATATAGCGATCCCCAGCAGCCAGGTGATAAACTGCGAAGAGCGGGCCGAGCGGGCATATTTCGATAGCGATTGTACCACCCCGGCCATGCCTCCATTGCGCGAAATCACCGCCACCATACCCCCTATGAGCAGTGAAAATACAATGACCGACAAATGCCCGCTATCATTGAGGGCATTAATAATATATTTGTCTATAACGGCCCAAAAGCTGTACAGCAAAGTATCGAAGCGCAAGCCACTGGCAATAAAAGCACCCGCCCAGATACCAATGAACAGGGATATGATCACCTCTTTGAACAGCAGGGCCAGCCCGATGGCTACCAAAGGGGGGATAATCGACATCCAAAGCGGGATCTTTCGGACGCGGTAGGGGCCGTTGCTGGCCTGCGAAAGGTGGTAGATCCGTAGCTGCGCATCTGATGGCTCGCCACTACGGATCAGTAGCAGCCTGCCACTTTCATCAACATCCAAAGCATGCTGCGCCCGGCCATCGGTAAAGCGCAGCTCGGTGGGCTCATTATTGTTGAAACTGACACGGGCCCGGGCATCTCCGATATTGGAGATGAAAAGCAGTTGGTCTTTGCCATCCTGTTCACTCAGCTGGAGTTCATAATCAGTAAGAAAAGCCAGTGGGAGAGGAGCCGGGGCTTTTTGCCATGAGCTATCCGGTTGCTGGGCCTTCAGAGTGACCGTTAGCATACAGATCAGTAAATAGGTGAGTAGAAAGTGGTTTCTCATTTGATTAATTAATACTTTTGAATGAAGTTGTTTAAGAATTGCTGCTTGTGGCGAAAAATAGCCATTTTGGGCCAGATTGAACCTCTTTTTCGAATCATAAGCTACGAACGAGAAACCTGCCTGTGCGCCAGGCAGGAAAGATGACCCAACGCAAGTGAGGGAACCGCAAAGCGGATGGGATGCCAGCTCGAAAGAACATTTTGTAGCCAAGTGAGTTTTGTTGAACAACTTCAATGTTTCAAAACAGTTTCTAAGAAATAAAATATTCACCACTTCACCAAATTGGTTTAAATGAAAAAAATCCTCACTGACACCTTCTTGCCGATAATGCTGCTCATTACCAATTTTGCCGATGCGCAAACACTCCCCCGCCTCGACATTCCCGTAGTGGTGGATGAATCGCCTCTGTCCAATTCATGGGGTGGCGGCCTCAATTCACCACAATTCAGTGAAGTGGATTTGAACAACGATGGTTTGATAGACCTTTTTATTTTTGATAAGGTGGGCGATGTGCTACTTACTTTTATCAATAATGATGTGGATGATGCCGTATCTTACACCTACGCACCTTCCTTTGCCCGCAAATTCCCCAAGCTCTACGATTGGGCGCTGCTGCGCGACTATGACGGCGATGGTGTAATGGATATTTTTACAGAGTCCACGGTGCCGGGTATTTTTGGTGTGGAGGTGTATAAAGGGTATTACAACAGTGGTAAGATAAATTTTGAGAAAGTAAAAAATTACGATGCCCCCAATGATCTGTTGTATTACGAGCAAACCAATGGCAGCATTACACAGATTTATGTCAGCACCGTTGATATTCCTTCAATTGATGATATTGATGGCGATGGCGATCTGGATATCCTCACCTTCAATATCGGGGGCGGATACATTGAGTACTTTTTAAATCAGTCCGTAGAGAGGGGGTTTGGGCGCGATAGCCTCGAGTTTGAGCTGGAAGAATTGTGTTGGTCAAAGCTCTATGAAAGCGGCTTGAGTGGTTGTGTGGATCTGAGTACCAATCCCGAAGAGTGCGCTACCGGCCTGCATAGCGGCCCCGGAAATGGTAGCGGACGGCATGCCGGCTCTTCGGTGTTGACCTTTGACAATGACGGCGATGGCGACAAAGACCTGATTTTGGGAGACATTAGCTGGCCCAATTTAGTATTTGTTGAAAACGGCGGCACAGCCCAGCAGGCATGGGGCAATGCACAGGATTGCAACTTTCCCTCTTACGATATGCCCGCCAGCATCCTCTCCAATTTTCCTGCTGCCTTCTACCTCGATGTCAATAATGACGGCTTTCGCGACCTGTTGACGGCACCTAACTTACCTAATAATGTATTGGGTATCAACAATGTCTGGTACTACCAAAATACTTCTGGCAATGCTATGCCTGTGTTCAAGCTGCAACAGCGCGACCTCTTTGGCGGAGATATGATCGACCTCGGAACGGGCGCCACTCCGGCTATCGTGGATGTGGATGCAGACGGGCTGCTCGACCTGGTTGTAGGCAACGAGACTTTTTATTTGTCGGGTGGCCAAAAGGACAGCCGACTGTTTTACTATAGAAATACCGGAACGGCCAGCGAACCAGCTTTTGAACTGACCGATAATGACTGGCTGAATTTTAGCCAGGTGCTGGGCTCCAACAATTTTTATCTGGCTCCCGAATTTGGCGACCTCGACAGTGATGGCGACCTTGATTTGCTGGTGGGCGAATCGTCCGGCAAGCTCTTCTTTGCCGAAAATACGGCCGGACAGGGCAATGCCTTTCAATTTGGTGCCATTCAGTTTGGATGGATGGGCATTGATGTGGGTCAAAACAGTGTGCCGGAAATTACAGACCTCGACCGCGACGGGCTGGCCGACCTCGTCATCGGGGAGCTGAACAACAACCAGATCGATCCGGAAGACCCCAATGCCCCTATTGGCAATCTCAATTTTTTCAAAAACATTGGTACCTCTACTGTTCCTGCTTTCGATCCCGACCTCGATGCGGCAGTCAACAACAAGGTGCTGGGTGAGGTACTTAGTTTTGATCCTGGCTTTTTTACGGGCAACAGTGCGCCCCGCTTTTTAGACTTTGGTGGAGAGTTTCGCCTCTTTTGTGGAAGTACCAGCGGGATGCTGAAGGTGTACACAAACATCGATGGGAATCTCGACGGGGTTTTTACTAAATCATTCAATGATTATGGCAAGTTGAGAATTGGCCACGAGATCCGACCCGATTTTGCCGATCTCAACAACGATGGCATCATCGATATGATTGTTGGCAATAAGCGGGGAGGGCTGAGTGCTTTTCAAACCAGCTATCGGACGGATGGTTCGGTGCCGGTAAATGAGGTGGCCAATACTGTGCGCTTTCATTTGTTCCCCAATCCGGCCAATGGCAGCTATGTTCAGTTGGAGTGGGTGGGTAGCTTTGAGGGGCAAAAAAAGCTGGCCGTGAGGGATGCGCTGGGACGAAAGCTTTGGCAAGGCATTTTATCGAGCCGCAGCCAACAACTCGAAATTGGCAGCTTCCCAGCGGGCGTTTATTTTGTAGAAATAGCAGACGGCCCACAGAGGATTATTCAAAAACTGGTACGGAGCCGATAAAGATCATCTTGCACCAAACAGCAAACTGCCGATTCGCACCATCGTGCTGCCTTCTTCTATGGCGATCTCATAATCGCCCGACATGCCCATTGATACTTCCTGAAAGGCCTCATCCTTTTCAAAGTAGCTGATCTTCAGGTGTTTATATATATCAAAAAGTGTTTTAAATTCCTGCCGGATTTGTTGTCCATCATTGGTGAAGGTAGCCATACCCATCACTCCACAGACGCGAATGTGCTTCAAATCAGCATAATCTTTTGATTGTAAAAAGGTGGTGGCCGATGCTTTGTCAAATCCGAATTTTGCTGCCTCCTGGGCTATCTTGAATTGAAGCAACAGATCAATCTGCCGGTCATGTCGGGCTGCCTGTTTGTCGATTTCGCGGATTAGTTTGGGGCTGTCGGCAGAGTGGATGAGCTGTACAAAAGGAGCGATATATTTTACCTTATTGCTTTGCAGATGCCCGATCATATGCCACTCGATGTCTTTGGGAAGCAACTCGTACTTTTTGGCCAATTCCAGGGCGCGGTTTTCACCAAAGCATCGCTGCCCCTGCTCATAAATGGCCATGATCTGATCGGGCGACTTGGTTTTTGATACGGCAACGAGCTTGGTCTGAGTGGATGCCAGTTTGGCGAGCAGGCCTGAAAGCATGGATGAGCTTTTGATAGATTTCGAAAATGCCGAAAGATAGGCAAAGCCTTAATAATTTGGAATGTTGAGGCCCAAAATCAAATCCCTTTTACCTACTAGCATTCCTTCTTTTTCTTCCAGATTCAAGAGTCCTGAGCCTCCCCGATTGGGCAAGCTGGCCAGATAATCTGCCGTCAGCAATGGATCATCCGCAAAGATGAACTCATCCATGAAGTAGGGATTTTTGCCCGGTTCCTTGATGGTAATGTGGATGTGCTCCGGAGCCGGGCGGTTGGGATAACTGGCCGGGCGGTGTGTAAAAAAGGTGTAGCGGCCATTCGCATCCGTTTTTACCCAGCCGCGCAAATAGCCATGCCGCCTGCCCCAGCCTGTTTCACGGCCTGTGGTAGGATATACACCCTGGCGGTTGGTGTGATAAATATAAATGATGACTCCTTCGGCTGGTGTTTTTCCGTTGGCCTGGAATACCCTGCCGCCGATCACCATTTTGGGCTCGGACTGCTCAAAATCGGGCAAAGTATCTATGGCTTGGAGTCTCTGCTGGCCATATTCGAGCAGGGCCTCACAGCCTTCGCAAGGGCCGCCGACCAATGTAGCCGCACGATTTACCGCAGGTGGATTTTGAGAGCAGGACGTAGTTTGGATCAACAAACTGATCAGCAAGAGAGTGTAAAGATTCATCGACTCATTTTACCTTACAAACGGCCAAAAGGCTTATAAAATTTTACTTCCATCCTCTGCTGCTTCGGTCATCTTTCAACATCCGACGGCAGCTTTCTGCGGTTGTGCCGAATACCAGATTGAGGCTCAAGCCAATTTGAAAAGAGTGGTAGGAACCGGTATAGCTGACTAGCGGAGCTGCTGCGTCGTATTTGACATGATGGTACATATAACCGATTTCCCAGTGTAGTAAGGTGTAAATAGGTGCAGAGATGCCAATGCCCCCGTTGAAGCCGAAGGTGGGGTCGTATTCAACCACGCCCAGGGTGCGGTTATCATCAATGGCCTTAGTTTCGTGTTTTACTTCATACATGCCGGCACCGAGTTTGAAGATGAGCCCAAAGCGATAAGCCGGGAGAGAGGAAGCATTGATGCGCAGCAGCCCACCGTAGTAGGTATTGACAAAGCTGGTTTTGGCAAATTCATTGCCCAGCTCATCCTCCACGCTATACTCGGGGTGGGTGATGTCGGTATGATATTCGGCGCCGAGCTGGAGATGCTCCAGGCCACCAGCCAACCGAACACCAATAGGTACATAACCTTTGTCATCGGTGTCTATATCAAATTTGTAATTGGTGCGATTGTAGCCCGAAAAGACTTCGAGGAAGAGCTGTTGGGCATTGGCCTGAAGGGATACAAAACAGGCAAGCAAGAGTACGATTAGCTTTTTCATGATGGATGTTTTTTTTGAAACGGTGCCTAAATATAGGGCTTTCTGCCCATTTTACTGAAAAATTTGCTCCAATTCGAAGGTCTCATCTATTACAATTCTTCCTCTGTCATTGCGCTTTACGGAAGCACATTCGGTTCGCGGATCGTGCTCAAAAAACAAAATGTACTGCTTTTCCACAGCTTTTGTGAGCAAAGCTTCCTTCTCCTTGAGCGTTTCCAATGGCCGAAGGTCATAAGCCATTACATAAGGCATACCGATGTGAAAACTGCTCGGCATCAGATCAGCACAATACACAATAGTTTGCTGTTGGTACTCAATATGCAACAGCATCATGGCTTCGGTGTGGCCATACACAAACTGTATTTTGATGCCCGGCAACCAATTCGTCGGATCATCCGTGATCTCCAAGAACTGCACACATCCCGCCTCCTGCAGGGGCACAAAGTTTTCCTTCAAAAAAGAAGCCTTCTCCCGCGCATTGGGTTGCATGGCCCAGTCCCAATGCCGCTGATTGCTCCAATAGGTTGCATTGGGAAAGGTAGGGACCAGCTTGCGATCTTCATCAAAACTAACTGCTCCCCCGACATGGTCGAAGTGCAGATGGGTGATAAACACATCGGTGATGTCGCCGGGAGATAAGCCATTGATTTTCAGTGAGTTGAGTAAGGTGTCGTCTCCGTGTGGCTCAAAGTGGGAGCGAAATTTGGCATCCTGCTTATCGCCCAGGCCGGTGTCCACCAATATTTTGCGGCCTTCCGTTTCGATGAGCAGACAGCGGGCTGCCCAGGTACAGAGATTTTTTTCATCCGGTGGATTGAGGCGCTGCCAAAGTTGTTTGGGGACGATGCCGAACATGGCTCCGCCATCCAGCTTTAGGAATCCGGTAGGGATCGTGGTCAGTTTCATCAAAATCCGATTTTTTGCTTGTTATCAGAAAGTACTTCCCGGAGTCCGGCCATCCGGATGGCAGCCACGGCGGCCTCTACGCCTTTGTTGCCATGCTTGCCGCCGGCCCGCTCTTTGGCTTGCTGCTCATCATTGGGTGTTAGCACTCCAAAAATGAAGGGTTTGCCGGAGGCGAGGCTCAAATGTGCCAGGCTACTGGCTACGGCCTGGTTGATATAATCGTTGTGAGGCGTTTCGCCTTTGATCACACAGCCCAGGCAAATGACGGCATCCACCTTCTTGCTGGCTGCCAATAGCTTGGCAGCAGCAGGCAGTTCAAAGGTGCCGGGCACCTGTACGGTGTGGATGTTTTTGGGCGCAGCGCCATGCTTGATGAGCGTATCATAGCAGCCCTCGTAGAGGGCGTGTGTGATATGCGCATGGTAGTCGGAAACCAGGATGCCGAAGCTTTTTTTTTCGGCAGAAGGCAGGTTTTGGTCGTTGTAGTCTGAGAGATTTTTTAGTGAGCTGGCCATGGTATAGGAGTTTGAAAAAAGGAAAAGGTAAGACTGAAGATAGCAATCTTACCTTATCTTGTTTTTTGACGAAAGCTGCTCTTATCTAATGCAATTATCAGGGCCTTCGGTCTGTATCTGATTAGCCGGCTGGTACATCCACCCGGGCGATAAATTTTTCAATATCCCTGGCAAAAGTCGAGGTCGGATATTCTTTTTGGATGCGGGTGTATGCCGCTTTAGCCTTATCCGGTTTGCCGGTTTTTTCGTACAGCTGCCCTACTTTTTTCAGGTAATAGGCTACCAGATATTCATTATCGCCAGCGTCAATCGCCTTTTCGTAATAGCTGGCAGCTTCATCGAGTTGGCCCAATTCTCCTTTCGCATCGCCAAGGGCACCATACTTCATCACGGGTAGCACTTCACCAGCGGCATTGTAATCTTCGAGATGAGCGATGGCCGCGTCATATTCACCGAGATTGAGCCAGCAAATACCTGCATAGTAGTTGGCCAAATTGGCTGCTTTGGTACCGCCATAATTGTCGATGATGGCTAAAAACCCTTCGCCGTCTGCGCCGGGGTTTTGCAAAGCAAGGGCAAATGAATCGCGCTCAAACTGCACTTGGGCCTGTGCCATGGCTTTGACGGCGGCTTCCTGGCGGGGTTTTTTGTAAAAATTGTTGTAAGCAAAGATACCTCCGATGATGATGACGGCGGCGGTGAGTAAACCGAGCAGCATGTTTTGATTATCGTCCACAAAACTGCGGGCCTGATCTCTTGCTTCTACTATATCAACGAGCGTTTCGTCTTTTTTCCTGGGATTGCGTCTTCTTGCCATAATTTGATTTGAAACTTTAAAATGCTAAGAGCTTGTTTGGATTTCACCCTTCGGGCTGCCTTCGCTCCAAATGCAAATCACCAACAAGCTTTAAGGTTTTGGATGCTTTGTGAAAAACGCTGCAAAAATAGCTAAACTTTTAATTTAATGCTGCGTTTAGTGCCAGAATTATTGATTGTAACGCAGGAAAGAGAAAGCTGTTCCTCAATGCGGCAAAAAATAAACAGGAGCCTGTGGGGAACAGGACTCCTGTTTTTTAGTGTAGTTTCTCAAGTAAATGAATGTTTATCTTTACAAGATATACCGATGCAGGTAATTTCAGAGTTTCTATTTACTAAGCTCTCGTAATCCTTTCAATCTATCCGAATCAATTCTCATTACCACACAATTATGGCTGAAATATAGTGAAAATTGTAAAAGTGAGCTAAAAGTAGCGTGATTTTTTTTTTGAATCCCCACCAGCGCCCCGAACGCTAGTCGGACTAGTTGCACCCGTTTCAAGTCAAATACGGATAATCGGGCTGGGAATAATTGTCATTAAACAACTCCTTGGGGTCAGGCAGGGGCGACTGCTGTGCAAATTGTACAGCCGCTTCAATCTCTCTTTTTACTCGATCTTTGATGGCTTTGATTTCCGCTTCAGTAGCCAGTTTGTTCTTCAAAATGGTCTGCTCGGTGATCTTTACAGGATCCTGCTCCTTATATTTATTGAGCTCATCCTTTGTGCGGTATTTGGCCGGATCGGAAACAGAATGCCCTTTGTACCGATAGGTTTTTATTTCCAGCAGGTAAGGGCCTTTACCGGAGCGGGCATGTTTGGCCGCCTTGGCTACCGCTTCATGTACCGCCTCTGGTCGCATGCCATCCACTGCTTCGCTTGGCATTTCGTATGAGGCGCCCAGCTTATACAAATCCTGCACATTGCTGGTTCGTTTGACGGAGGTGCCCATTGCATATTGATTGTTTTCACAAATATATACTACCGGCAGCTTCCAGATCATAGCCATATTGAAAGACTCGTGGAGGGCTCCCTGGCGGGCAGCGCCATCGCCAAACATAGTGATGCATATATTATCCGTGCCCTTGTACTGCTCGGCCAAAGCAATGCCGGTGCCAATGGGTATTTGGGCTCCCACTATGCCATTGCCACCAAAGTAGCGATGCTCGGCGGAAAAGAAATGCATCGAGCCGCCTTTCCCCTTTACTATACCATCGGCCTTGCCAAAAAGCTCGGCCATGGCAGCTTGTGTGGATACTCCCCGGCCAATCGCTGTACCGTGCTGTCGGTAAGCTGTGACGATGGCATCTTGCGGGCGAATGGCCGACTCCAGGCCCGCTGTGATAGCTTCCTGACCAATATACACGTGACAAAAACCACGAATCTTTTGCTGCCCATACATCATCAGTGCTTTTTCCTCGAAACGGCGGATGCGCAGCATTAGCTCATACCATTTCAGATAGGTATCCTTGCTATACTTTTTTTTGCTTTTCATTCGGGTCCGTCTTCCATTAGCAACACGTGTCATAGTAATACAATTTTAAAAATTCGCAGCTTAAAGATAATGCTAAACTTTTGGAACCGCTATGTGCTTAACAGAAAATCAAAAGTGGATGTTTATCTTTGAGGCACTATTTGCTCACTTTCTTGCCTAAATACCTTGCATCTACACCAGCTCATACTTACTCAGTTTAAAAACTACAGCGCCCAAACCATTGAGCTTTCACGGGGGCTAAATTGCTTTGTAGGCAAAAACGGGATGGGCAAAACCAATCTGCTGGATGCCATCTACTATCTCAGTATGACCAAAAGCAACTTCGGCAACACCAATCGGCAGCTGGTACAACATGGAGCCGATTTCTTTCGCCTGGAGGGGGAGTATATACGGGACGGCAAAAAGGAGAAGGTTGTAGCCAAATTTCAGTTACCGAAAACCAAGCAATTTGAGCGCAATGGAGTGTCGTACAAAAAACTGGTTGAGCATATTGGCTTGCTGCCATTGGTGATGATTGTGCCTGATGATACCCTGCTGGTGACGGGTGGTAGCGGAGAACGGCGGAAATTTATTGACAATACCCTTTCCCAGCTAGATAGCCAGTACTTACAGCAGCTTTTGGTGTACAATAAGAATCTTCGCCAAAGAAATGCTGCCCTCCGCCAGTTCGGTCGGGAAGGGCAGTTCGATCAGTCGCTCATCAGCGCCTATGATGAGCAAATGGCAGCGCCTGCGGCCCAAATCCACGAAAGGCGTACCAGTTTTGTAGAACAATTTGCAGTGGTATTTGAACAATATTATACGACTATTTGCCTGGGGCAGGAATCGGCTCGGCTACAATATCGCTCCCAATTGGAAGGGCAGGACTATGAGAGCCTGGTAAGGGAGTATTTGGCCAAAGACCGGATCATGCAACGGTCCGGAGTGGGCATCCATAAAGATGATCTGAAGTTTGAACTTGGGGGCTATCCACTGAAACGATTTGCCTCACAAGGGCAACTCAAGTCCTTTGTGCTGGCGCTGAAGTTGGCGCAGTACGAATTTATCCACCAGCAAAAAGAGGAAAGCCCAATTTTGCTGTTGGATGATATTTTTGACAAGCTGGACCGCCAGCGGGTAGGCCAATTGATCGCCTTGCTGATGGAACAAAATTTTGGACAGGTTTGTATTACTGATACGCACGAGAGCCGGCTCACGGAGATTGTCGGGCAATACAATACTCACTTTCAGCTGTATGAAGTAGCTTCGGGTCAAGTTCAGATGCGGCAAAATAATATGGACCAATAGCAACATGAAAAAGCACAACGATCAGAATATCCGTGATGCACTGAAGGAAATGATCAATGATTTGCGGATCAAACCCAAATTGCATCAAATTAAATTGCCAGATATTTGGGCACAACTCATGGGCCCTGGAATTGCTGGTTATACGCGCAGCATCCGCCTGCGCAATAAGAAGCTTTATTTACAGATCGACTCCGCTCCTCTTCGGCAAGAGCTGTCATATGGCAAGGAAAAAATCAGGGATTTGCTCAATGAGCAATTGGGAGAAGAGGCAATTAAAGAGGTGATCGTGCGATGAATGGTTTACGGTGAGCGGTGGAATGCTCGCCGTAAACCATGCACTCTATCAATTAAGGGATGGCCACTTCCTTTTTCCCGCTCGATTTTTTGATCTTCTTTTTGCCCTTCGTTCGGGCAGCCAATTTGATGGCCTCATAGGCACTCAATATACCGCCGGTAGTGGATAGCTCCCTCATGGGAACCAGCTCGCCTGTACCCGGCTTATGCACCTTTTGCTTTTGTGGCACCGCTGATCCCAGTAAAATAGATTTTACCTGCCCTGCAGTAAGGCTGGGGAAATAAGAACGGATCAATGCCGCTGTGCCTGCTACCATCGGGCTGGCCATCGAAGTGCCGGGGAAGCTGTTGTAATTGTCATCAACTGTGGTGCTGTAAATATCGACTCCGGGAGCAAAAATGTCCACATTATCTTTGCCATAATTGGAAAAATTGGCTGCCAGCTCTTCTCCGCCTTTCCAATTGGCGGCTCCCACCTCAATCCAACTGTCGGCCTTTTTTGAACCAAAGAGGCAGCGCTTTTGGTAGGTGTCATTGGGGAAATTGTCCGTTTTATCATTGTTTTTGCCATCGTTGCCGGCCGCGTGTACGAGCAAAACATCGTGCTTTTGAGCATAGCGAACAGCTTTATCCACTATTTTTTTATCCCAGCCGTAGCTCTTGCCGAAGCTCATGTTGATAATGGAAGCACCATTGTCCACGGCATATCGGATGGCATTGGCCACATCTTTATCGCGCTCATCGCCATCGGGTACGCAGCGTACAGACATGATGCGTACATTGTCCGCGATACCGTCCATACCGATGCCATTGTGGCGGGTAGCGGCGATGATGCCAGCTACATGGGTGCCGTGATCGGCATCAGGCCCTTCGACATCGTTGTTGCCATAATTACGCTGTTTGGGGTCGTTGTAATTGTCTCCTACAATTTCGGCGCGCGGGTCGTAATCAGGATTATAGTGGTAATTCAGTTGGTTGTCGAAATGATCGCCCACGTCGCTCAGCTCCTTTTCCAGCTCGGCGAGTGTAACGCCCTGGGCCAGCACTGCTTTGATCATTTGTACGGCCTGTACTACATCCTCATCGGCTGTTTCGATGCCCTCCAGATCCTTTTCACTGATGTGCTTCTTACCGAGATGCTTTTTGACGTTGCCCATCGCTTCTTTGAACATGCTGATCCCAATGGATTGCTGAAAAAGCTCAGTTTTCTTTTCAGCTAACTCTTTCTTTATTTTTTGATAGCGGGCGTATTCTTTTTTCTCTTTTTTTGACAACTTGCTCACGTTCTTATTTTCGAACTTCTTGCCGTAATAGGCGGCGAGCCGGGCAATTTCCAGCGCATCGTGATGGATGTTTTTGCCATTTTTGCCGCCAATAAAATTCCAGCCGTGTACATCGTCCACGTATCCGTTTTTATCATCATCGATCCCGTTGCCGGGGATTTCATCCTTATTGACCCACATTACCCCCTTCAAATCCTCATGCTCTGCGTCAACGCCTGAGTCGAGTACAGCCACCACTACGGTTTGTCCTTTTCGATCTTTTAGCAGCTCCTTATACGTCTTCGTTACACTTATTCCGGGTACACGATCGGTGGTGGGATCCAGCAAAAACCAGTTTTCAGATGCGCTGGGCTGTGCAAAAACAAAGCCGATGCTTGCCACGAATATACTGGTCAATAACAATTTGATTTTCATTATGCATTTATTTTAGATTAGAGAATGGACTTCCAGCTAAAGCAGCCCAAAATTGGCTAATAATAACGATATCCATAAATTAAATAGTCTTTTTGTCGGTTTCGATAGATAAAAATTCAGCTCCAAAAGACGAAACGGAGCTGCTCGTCTATTAAGTGCGAAGTATATGGCAGAAGTATATGGCACCAGCTTTGCGACAAAAATGCCAGTATTACTGCCTTTGTAGTTACTATTGTAGTATCTTAGCAAATGAAATAGAGAACTTTAAAGTAGATGTTATGAGACGTATCGTTATTATTCTAATGTTTTTTCTGCCACTCGGCCTTTCTGCTCAACATTTTGAACTGGGCCTGATGGCCGGGATGTCCAATTATGGCGGCGATCTTGGTGCCGAATCTTTTTTCAAAAGCTTTAGCCAGGCTCACGCCTCTTACGGAGGCTTCATTCGGTATAATGTAAACAACTATCTGGCTGCCAAATTCAATGTGTATTACGGAAAAATATCGGGAGATGATGCTTCCGCCAATGCGCAGGAGCGTGTTGATCGCAATCTGAGCTTCCAATCTTCCCTCTTGGAATTTGGCCTGACGGCGGAATACAACATTCTAGGTTACCAGCCTTATAACCTCGAACGGATATTTTCTCCCTTTGTTTTTGCCGGCGTGGCTTACTATCGCTACAATCCCGAAGCTTTTTACGATGGTCGCTGGGTCGAATTGCAGCCACTGAGTACTGAAGGGCAAGGGCTTTCCGCCTACCCGGAGCGCAGCGTCTATTCGCTCAATGAAATTGCCATCCCTTTTGGTATTGGCGCCAAATACGCCATCAACGACCGCTGGAACCTGGGGCTTGAGTTGGGCTATCGCCTGACCTTTACCGACTATCTCGATGATGTCAGCACCACTTACGTTGATGCCGATGCGCTACTTGCCGAACGCGGGGATGTGGCCGTGGCCTTGAGCAATCGGTCCCATACCACCAAAGCTCCCGGAGAAGGCCGTGGTGATCCCCATGACAATGACTTTTATTTCATTGGTGGTTTTACCATCTCCTACAACTTTTTGGATAATGGTTTGGTAGGTAGCCGGGGCCGCAACAAAAGAAAGGCTGGCTGTACGACGTTCTAAACGCAATTTGTCAAAATAGCCTTCAAAAAATAAATCCGAAGTGCGGGGCAATTCACAAGCGAATTGCCCCGCATTTTTTATCACAGGCCGTGAAGCAACAATTTTTCCGCCACCGCTGTTTTTTTAAGCTGAAACTTTTAACTTAACCCTCCACCAAAGCAAGCAATCGTTTTGTCACAACAAACCCTTGAAGTACTCCACCAATATTGGGGCTACTCCTCTTTCCGACCCATGCAGCAGGAGATCATCGATGCCGTGCTGCATGGGGAGGATTGTTTGGCTCTGCTGCCTACTGGCGGCGGCAAATCTATCTGCTTTCAGGTGCCAGCCATCTGCCAGCCGGGCATTTGCCTGGTGGTTTCACCCTTGATTGCTCTTATGAAGGATCAAGTCTTTCAATTGCGCAAACGTGGCCTATTGGCAGAGGCCATTTACTCAGGCATGTATTATCGGGACATTGACCGGATTCTCGACAACTGTATTTATGGAAAAACTAAATTTCTCTATCTCTCGCCCGAACGGCTGATGACCGACCTGGCTCGCCAACGGATCAAACAAATGAATGTCAATCTGCTGGCAGTGGACGAGGCGCATTGTATATCGCAATGGGGCTATGACTTTCGGCCGTCCTATTTGACCATTGCTCAGGTTCGTGAATGGCTCCCCAACACGCCCGTGCTTGCCCTTACCGCTACCGCTACCAGTGAGGTGATTGCCGATATTCAGGATAAGCTGGAATTCAAAAAGGGAAAGGTATTTCAAAGTGGCTTTGCCCGGAGCAATCTGGCCTATGTAGTACGCGAAGAAGAAGGCAAGCAATCCAAACTGCTTGATATTTTGACGAATGTGAGAGGCACGGCTATCGTGTATGTACGGAGCCGCAGGCGAACCAAAGAAATTGCCAGGTATTTACAAAAAAACCGGTTTTCTGCTGATTTTTACCACGCCGGCCTTTCCAATGAGCTGCGTTCCCTAAAGCAGGACGCCTGGATCAGCAATCAAATCCGGGTGATGGTAGCCACCAATGCGTTTGGCATGGGAATCGATAAGGCCGATGTGCGAGTGGTAGTTCATATGGATATGCCGGATAGCTTGGAGGCCTATTTTCAGGAGGCCGGCCGGGCAGGCCGCGATGGGCACAAATCCTACGCGGTACTACTCTACAATCAGAGTGATAAGGCGAAGCTGGAATACCAGCTTGCCAACGCCTTTCCGGAAATGGCCGAAATTCGGCGCACCTACCAGGCGCTAGGTGCCTACTTTCAGCTGGCTACCGGAGGTGGTGCCGGCAATAGCTATGATTTTGATATTGGCGCATTTGCGGAGGCCTATCAGCTGGAGGTGGTCAAGGTATTCAACTGCCTTAAAATATTGGAGCAATCTGGTTGGATCGTATTGACGGAGGCTGTTTTTGTGCCCTCCAGCTTGCGGGTGCTGGTGAGCAAGGAAAAATTGTACGATTATCAACTGAGGCATCGCCGCTTCGATTTGATCCTCAAAACCATTCTCCGAACCTATCAGGGCGCTTTCAACAATTACGTGAATATCAGGGAGCAGCAGCTGGCTAAATTTCTGCAACGCCCTGTAGCCGAGCTGATTGCCGATTTGCAGATGCTGGCAAAAGACAGGATTATCGATTACCGACCGCAAAAGGATAAACCTCAGATCATTTTTCCCCGGCAGCGGGTGGCTCCTGAAAATATGACGATCGATCAGGCTCTGTACAACTTTCGGAAAAAGCGGCAAGAGGAGCGCATCCGAAAAGCGATCGATTATGCTGAACGGAAAAAGTGTCGCAGCCAGCAGCTTTTGTACTATTTTGGTCAGACGGATGCGGCTAGCTGTGGGATTTGCGATGTTTGCCTGTCCGGCAAGAAGCAAAGCTTGAATACGCCCACTTTTGAGCGTTACAAAACAAAGGTCAGGCGCCTGCTGGGCAAAAAAGGCCTTCCCCTGGAAACAGTGGTCGATTCCTTTGCGCCCAAAAGAAAGGAAGAGGTGCTAAAAGCGTTGGAATATATGATGGAGGAGGGATTTGTAGAACAGGAACACGGCCTGCTTTTTTGGTATTTGAATGAAGAGGGATAGGCTAAGGTGAATTTGCCGATGTATGAAGAAAATTTTTCTTACGGCCACTACTGATTTGAACTACGATCAGCGCATGATCCGCATTTGCGGCAGCTTGGCTATTGCTGGCTATCACGTTCGGCTGATCGGTCGCCAACTTCCCAACTCCCTGCCGTTGGCCAGCCGGGCCTACGAACAACATCGGCTTCGTTGTTGGTTTCATCGGGGCAAGCTCTTTTATCTGGAATACACCCTTCGCCTCTTTTGGTACCTGCGAGCCCAAACATTCGACGCGCTTTGCTCCGTCGATTTGGACAGCCTGATGGCTGGCTGCCTCCTGAGCCGTAGCAGGCCAATTCCCCTGATTTACGATGCGCACGAATATTTTTCTGAACTACCGGAAGTGGTGCAACGGCCATTGGTGAAGAAAATTTGGGAATGGGTGGCCAGCCTGTGTATTCCCAAAGCCAGCGCCGCCTATACAGTTGGCCCGGGTCTGGCTAACATCCTCAGCCAGCGATACGGCCAAGCCTTCAGCCTGATCCGCAATTTGCCAAAACGCCAACCCCCGCCAGGTACTTCCGAGCTCTCTCAAAGGTTTCGAAAAAAGATATTGCTTTATCAGGGAGCCCTCAATGAAGGGCGCGGCCTGGAAGCGATGCTTTCCGCTATGCAGCAATTGACGGATGTGCAACTGTGGCTGGCCGGAGAGGGTGATTTATCAGCCCGCCTTAGAGCTATGTCAGCAGAAATGGGCTTAGAAAAAAGGGTGCAATTTTTTGGCTATTTGCCGCCAGACCAACTGAGCCAGATGACGAGGCAAGCGACGCTCGGGCTCAATTTATTGGAAAACAAAGGGCTCAATTATTACTACTCTCTGGCCAACAAGTGCTTCGATTATATCCAGGCTGCTTTGCCCGCTCTGCACATGCGCTTTCCGGAATATGAGCAGCTCAACGAGCAGTACCACATTGCTCTGTTACTGGATAATTTGGAGACTGAAACGATTGTACAAGCCACAGAAAAGCTGTTGAGTGATGAAAAGCTGTATATGCAATTAGCAAACAATTGTGTACAGGCTGCCGGCGAATTGGTGTGGGAGAAAGAAGAAGAAAAACTGATCGGAATTTACCAAAGGTTGATAGGGGAGTAAAGGACGGCCAGACGACAGACGATCTGAAATCCCAAAGTCTGAAGCCCCAAAAAGCACAGCCCTACATATACTGCACTGCTAAAAAACAGCTGGCAGGGATTTTACAAATGAATGGTACCCGTCATAAAAGTGGTCGCCTCACCACCGATTAGCGTTCGATTGCCCAAATAGCGACAGCTCAGTTCCCCTCCGCGTGCAGAGATTTGGCGGGCACTCAGTTCGTCTTTGCCGAGGCGATTGGCCCAGTAAGGAGTCAGCGTAGTGTGGGCCGAACCCGTGACAGGATCTTCATTGATGCCGGCATTGGGGAAAAAGCAGCGGGATACAAAATCCACCTCGCGGCCCGGAGCAGTAATGATAAAACCTCTCGTTTTGATACGGCTAAGTTGTTGAAAGTCGGGGCTGAGTTGCTCCACTTCCTGTCGCGAACCTACCACTATCAAGTAATCTTCGCGCCCCTGATAGATTTCCTGGGTTTGTACACCCAAAGCGGCGATAATGGCCGAGGGTAGCTCTGTCTCCTTCAGCTCATCGCTGGGGAAGTCCAACATATACTGCTTTTCCTTCCTGCTGACTGCTAAAAAGCCGCTCTTACTGCCAAAGTGAATCGTATCGCCCTGGTAACTTTCATGTTGCCATAGCACATGGGCGCTGGCAAGGGTGGCATGCCCACAGAGATTGACTTCGGTGCTAGGTGTAAACCACTTAATATCAAAGCCGTCACCATCTGGCACAAAAAAAGCCGTTTCGCTGAGGTTGTTTTCGCTGGCAATTTTTTGCATCAGCTCTTCGTCCAGCCAGTCTTCCAAAGGGCATACGGCAGCCGGATTGCCCCTAAAAAGGCGGTTGCTGAAAGCATCTATCTGATATACTTTAAGGTGCATAAGCTGGTTGGTTTTTGTAAAAACAAATGTGCAAAAAAAAGGTTTGCCAAGATAATTTTACCCTGGCAAACCTGCATTTGGGTAGATGTTTTTGAAAATCAGCCTCCGTTTTGAACTACCAGCGGAAGGGACTCTGCCAATGCGCCCGAATCGGCAGTGAGCCGCACTATGTAATTGCCTCTGGCCAGGCGACTGACGTCCATGTTTATCTTATTAAATCCATTTTTCATGTGTACGTCCCTGCTAATCAGCTGAATACCGGATACACTCAGCAGTTCAATATTTGCATTGAAGCTCTCAGAAACGGTCATTACCACATTGACATCATATATGGCAGGGTTGGGATACAGCTTGTAATGTGTGATTTTATCATCCTTAATGTAAACGGAAACGATGTCGGAGTAGGTGTACTCGCCATCGGTATCCACCTGCTTGAGGCGGTAGTAAGAATGTCCTTTTAGCGGAGCTGCATCCAGTTCATTGTACTGAGTGATCGTATTGCTGCGGCCCAATGAAGGCACCATCATGAGTTGCTCAAAATGGCGGCCGTCTGCGCTGCGCTCCACTTCAAAGTAATCATTGCGCAGCTCGCTGCTGGTCAGCCATTCCAATAGCACCTGCTCATCACCCACAGCAGTGGCTGTGAAGCGCTGCAACTCAACCGGCAATGGCGCAGCCAAATAACAGTCAGGATCGACCAGCGCATTAGCATTGACCAGCGGCAGCTTGGAACCGATAAAATCAGCAAACATAGTAGCTTCCAGTCCTTCATCCGGTGTGCCCAGCCAGTCCTGCAGCAGCGTAGTAAATACCTGCCGATAATCGAACTGTTGATTTTTGAGCTGATCGCCGGCGAGGTTGCCCAAATCGACATTGGTGCCGATAATGCCGGGCTCCACTCCGTTGCCAAACAGCAGCATCGGGGCAATGCCACCGTGATCGGTACCTATACTGCCGTTTTCAACGGGCTTGCGGCCAAATTCCGACAAGGTGGCTGTGAGAACCCGATTTTCGGCGCCATTGGCAGCCAGATCAGTTTGGAAGGCCAGCATAGCTTCAGAGATGCGTTCGAGTAGGGTAGCATGCGTACCCAAATGCGGGCTGCCACTGGTGATTTGGTTGACGTGTGTATCAAAACCACTAATATTGACCAGGTAAATTTTGGATTTGCAGCCACCATCGATAAGGCGGGCCACCGTCTTGAGCTGATTGGCCAGATTAAAGTTGGGGTAGGAGGCGTAGTTGGTACCGGCATTGAAGACATTGGTGATGCGTTCGGCATAATTGCTGACGCTGTTTTCAATGTTCATAATGTACTGCAGCTCGGCGCCATAATCGCCTTCCGGCAACAAGCTCAATGGCGGGCCGCCCAACTCACTCACCACATTGTAATAGCCGCTGAGGTTCTGGCCGCTGAGGTTGATGGCCGGTGAATGCTCTCCGGTGGTATGATAACCTACAGAAGGCTTTGAATCGCCCAGCTGGATACCGAGCGGGTCGGGCATCAAAGGTGTGGGGTTGCCAGCGAGGCCGGGGAAGGTGTAGTCCAGATAGCGCCCCATCCAGCCCGTACCAATATTGAAGTTTTCCGGCGTGCCGTCACCTCCGGTCATCCAAAGGTCGGTGGATTTGAAGTGTGAGCGGTTTTGATTGATGTAAGAAACCCCTTGTACAATGTTCACTTTCCCCTGTTCGTAGAGGTTCTTTACAGCCGTCATGGCCGGATGCAGGCCTACCTGATCCTCGATCGGCAGGGTGCTGTCCAGCTCGATGTAAGCGCCCGTACCCGTTTGATTGAGTGCAATATTGGGGCGCAGGCTTTTGTATGTATTGTACTGTTCGATCGGCACAAGGGTGTTGACCCCGTCATTACCCCCTTTGAGTTGTATCAGCACCAAAATGCGCTCGCTTATGCCTTCACAGTTGAGCCAACCCAGCATATTTGGGGTAGCAAAGGAGTGTAAAGGGAATCCATTGATAAGCAATGGAGAGATAGCGAGCGGAGTGGATATTTTTAGAAAATTTCTTCTTTTCATTATTGGAAGATTAAAAAATTGAAAAATGAAGGTTTACAGAGCATTCCTGTTGAACAATGGCTACATCAACTGAAATTCCTGAGAATAGAGGATGGCCTGAATCAGATTCTCCAGCGGAATGCGCACCTCGGTATCATCGCCCGTAGCTTCGTAGGCTTCCCATTCGTAGGTCCAGTCGGCAGCAGGGAGGCCATCGAGGAAGACTTCATCCAGGTAGTAGGTAAAGCGCTCGGGATCGGGAAAATTAGGGAGCAGGTATTCCAATAATTCGCTGACCAACACATCGGGCAGGTATGGATTGCTGATGTGGTTGGTGTTGCTTACAAAATCCACAATGTCCAGTTGCACGCCACCGAGGCCACCATAGGAGATGACACGCCGACCCGTGAGCAACATCTCCGGCAGGCTGTATCGCGCAATGATAGTGGTGGCGTTGAACCAGATATGGTGATACTCCGATGCTTGATAATAGGCGGGATAGCCGGCTACTACAGGGGGATGAAAAATGGTGAAGCCAGCCTGTGCAAAGAGTACATTGGTAATGGAGCGATAATAAAACTCGTGATAGTGGTTGTACGTATTCGTCAGCGGGTCGGGGATAGCAATTTTGAAAAAGCTAAGCGCGCCATGCAGCATATCGAGGGGGGATTTGATCAATCCGCCAATGATCTCATCATTGGCATTTTCGTCATCGAGATCGTAAAAATGCTCGGAGCGGAAAAGCTTTTTTAGCACAGGTGTGAGGTCATAATTGTACAAGCGGAACGTATCCGCAAGTGGAATGATAATGTCCGCTTCGATCTCTCTCGAAATATTGCGGCTCACAAAGAAGCGGTACAACTTCCGGCAAATCGCTTTTGCCGTCTCCTCCTGGTCAAAGATCATATCGACAAACTCGTCCAGCTCTTCAAACATTCCTTCCACGGTAGATCGGCCACTGACGGTGTGGTTTTGGAAGGCGTGGCTGAATTTTTTATTGCCCGTATCGTGCTTGCTGGTATTGGCATAGCCACGGGAAAGGCCCGTTTCGGGGTCAATGCGCTGGCCCCTTGTAGCTCGTTTGAAACCAGTAAGCAGACGTGCGGCTACTGCCACATCAAGTTCGGTATAATTGGTATAATCGCCCGGCCCGACCTGTGCTCCCTTGCCGATGGTAAAGAGCTCTAAAAATTCGCGCGCAAAATTCTCGTTCGGGTTATCCTTGTTGTTGAGCGTATTGTCCAGATAGCGGAGCATGGCATTGTCGAGTACCATTGCTTTTGCCAGCGATTTGAAGTTGCCCACAGCATAGTACTGCAATAATGCCAGATAGTCGAAGTAGCGTTCTTCATTTTCTGAATTGAAGGATACCACAAAGTTGGAGTGCAGGAAAAAGGCCATCTTCCGGCTGATGGTCGTATCATGCAATGCTTCGTTGACCCACCAGCCCATGGTGTATTGTTTGAGATGGAAATTAGAAGAGACAGGCGGAGGCCCGCTGTTGATCCAGGGCTGGCCGGTTTGGTGATCGATCGGTTCGGTCAATACCGGGCTACTGTTTTTTATTAGCAAAGTGACAGCCTGGTAGGGCGTTTTGGTGGCAAAGTCGTCGATCCGTTCACGGGTAGGATTATAAGTAGTTCGGCGTAGCAGATGGGCAGCTCTTCGTTTGCCCAACACGCCATTGAATGGAGCGATGGAAGCCATAATGTGTGTTTTTAACCGTATTAGAAAGAACTATGAAACCAATAGTACGGCCAATATAAGAGCTTCAAGGTTTTTAAAATAATATTTGGCAGAAAGATTTGATGGCTATTGGTAAATAATGCGAAATCACTTTGTTGAAGCACAAAATAACACAAATTGCTCTCACTGCGCTACTACGATGCATTTGTTTTTCTTGCCGTTTTCCACCATTATATACCGCCCGTGCAGGAGCGCTGAGTGATCGACAAGTAGCTCATGGCTGCTAATTTTGTCCTTGTTGATAGCAATAGCATTTCCCTGAATAGCCCGCCGCGCCTCTCCTTTGGAGCCTACAATGCCGGTAGCATCCGCTAAAAAATCGACGATGCTGATACCATTGCCCAGCTGATCTTTGGAAATACTGAAGCAGGGAATTTCCTCTGCTACGGTACCCAGCGCCTGGGCATCAAGACTCAGCAAAGTCTCTTTGTTGGCTCGTCGGTTGAAGAGCAGTTCGGATACTTTCAGCACCGATTGGTAATCGGCCTCACTGTGGATACGGATGGTCAGTTCTTCTGCCAGCAGGCGCTTCAGGCTTTGCGGATCATCGGCATACTGTGCCTCCAGAGCAAGCACTTCTTGCTGCGGGCGCAGGGTGAAGTAGCGCATATAGCTGGGCAGGTCGCGATCATCGGCATTGATCCAAAATTGGTAAAATTTGTAGGGCGAGGTAAGATCGGGCGATACCCAGATATTGCCCTGCTCCGATTTGCCAAACTTGCTGCCATCGGCCTTGGTGAGCAAAGGCGTGGTGACGGCGTAGGCTTTGCCTGCTGCATTGCGGCGGATAAACTCGGTGCCGGCCGTGATATTGCCCCATTGGTCGGAACCGCCCATTTGCACAGTGCAGCCGTACTGTTGGTAGAGGCATTGAAAATCATATCCTTGGAGCAGTTGATAGCTAAACTCTGTAAAGGAAATGCCCGTTTCCAGGCGTTTTCTCACACTTTCTTTGTCCATCATATAATTCACGGTCAGGGTCTTGCCCACATCCCGCAGAAAGTCTAAAACGTTCATGTTTTTATAAAAATCGTAGTTGTTGACCAGGATTGCGGGATTATCAGAGCTATCAAAATCGAGAAACTTGCGCATCAGTTTTTCCTGCCGGGCCAGGTTTTCATCAAGCTGCTCATAGCTCTTCAATTCGCGCTCCTTGTCTTTGCCGGAGGGATCGCCAATGCGGCCGGTAGCACCTCCCATCACGACGATGGGTTGGTGGCCGCTGCGCTGAAAAAGGCTGAGCAGCATCACTTGTACATAATTGCCCAGCGTGAGGGAGGGGGCCGTTGGATCGAAGCCAATATAGCCGAGGCATTTACCACTTGCCAGTGCCTCTTCGATGCCGGGAGTGGTTTGGTGGATCATGCCGCGCCAGCCGAGTTGTTCCAGAAAAGTCATCAATAGTTTGGATTTTGACTGGCAAAGGTAGGGGTTTTTGGGGATTTTGGTGTGCTGTTTTGCCATCGGCCGACCGCTTGGCTGGTAGGGGGGTGACTATCGATCAAAAATAGTAATTTGCGGGCTGATGAATTTTCCTTATTACATAGCCAGGCGCACGGCCGCCGCGGGGCGGCAATCTTTTTCGAAGCTCATTTTGCGCATTGCTATCATTGCTATATCACTTAGCGTGGCGGTGATGATTGTGGCCACTGCTCTGATCACCGGCTTTAAGAATCAGATTAGCAGCAAAATTTTTGGCTTTTGGGGGCATATTCACATCCAAAGTACCAATGTGACGCGCTCCTTTGAAGCTGCTCCGGTCACAATCAAGCAGGATTTTTATCCCAGTATGGATACCCTGAGCAAGCTCCCTTTTGAAGATAATATGCGCATCTTGGGCATCGATTTTCCGCATTACCCTGTAGAACGGCTGACACGGGGAGGGGTACAGCACATCCAGGTATTTGCCAATAAAGCGGGGATTATCAAAACCAAAGATGAGATCGAGGGCATTATTCTCAAAGGAGTAGATAGGGCTTACAACTGGCAGGGGCTGAAGACCTATTTGCAGGAAGGGCGGCCAATTGAGTATGCCAGTACCATCGCTTCCCGCGACATTATCATCTCCCGCCAAACGGCCGACCGCCTCCGGCTGGTAGTGGGCGATCAGTTTGTGGTCCACTTTGTACAAGATGGAGAGCAGCTCCGCCGCCGTTTTAAGGTGAGCGGAATTTACAAGACGGGGCTGGAGGAATACGATCGCAAGTTTGCATTGGTGGACATTCGGCAATTGCAGCAATTGATGGGTTGGAAGGAGGATATGGTAGGGGGCTTTGAAGTATTTATTGACCATATCGATGACCTCGATGCTATCAACGAGCATATTTATCTGGAGCTGATTCCCAATGATCTGTATTCCCAGACCATCCGCGATAAATTTCCCGCCATCTTTGAATGGCTCAACCTTCAGGATATCAATGAGGTAGTCATATTGGTGCTCATGCTGGTCGTATCGATCATCAATATGGTAACGGCATTGATGATACTGATACTGGAAAGAACCAACATGGTAGGTATCCTCAAAGCCCTGGGCAGTACCAACTGGAGCATTCGCAAAATATTTCTCTACCATGCCGCTTACATCATTGGCATCGGGCTGCTGGTGGGCAATTTGCTGGGGTTGTTGCTCTGCTATTTGCAGGATCGCTTTGAAATTATCCATCTCTCCGAAGCCGATTACTACCTGTCAGTAGCGCCTGTGGAAGTCAGCTTTTGGACGGTGCTGCTACTGAATATCGGTACACTGGTCATTACACTCATCTTTTTAATCATCCCTTCCTACCTGGTGACGAGCATACAGCCCGTGCGGGCGATCCGGTTTAAGTAGGCTGAGGAGTAGGAGAGGAGGGGTGGTTGTGGAAACATTGTGGAAAACTTTAATGCAAGTAGCCCGTTTTTTGTCCTATTTTTGCTGTCGCCTTTTTAGAAAAAAAAGAGAAACCTTCTTAATCTGTCACTGTGATCCACTAATCTGGCATACCTGCCAAAACGAACCTTTTGCATTTTCTCTGCGTCTTACTAAGGGACAAGGCAACAGTAGGAGAAAATGAGCCACGAAAATAACAACTATCGGAAATTACTACCAAATGCATTTTATGGGAAGCTACACGGCACCCCAAAACAAGGAGGCCGGTTTCTTAACAAATTTGGTAACATTATGGAAATCTCAGGCAAGTTGTTTCACCTGCGGCTGGATGGCTCGTTGATTTGGCCGCTCCTTTGGGCCAAGCTCTATGCGATCATATTGCGGCTCATTGATTTTGTACGCCTGCTACCTGTTCGGCTCTTTCGAGTGCTGCGCCATTTTTACGATGGAGCCAAAGTGCTGGGAAAAGGGAGCGCAGCTCGGAAGCAGCCTGCTACCCGTATCTTATTGCGATCAATCGGCCTGTGGTGGCTAGAGCTGTTCATTTATTTGAGTGAATTGATCGGCTTTGGAGAGCTGTACGAAACGCTGATGGATTGGGTGAAGTTCAACTCTCGTCCACTTCATCGCTGGGAAATACAACTGGCTCGAGAGATTTTTGGCGACTCGATCAACTACCGGCGGGTTCGCATTGATAGCTATTCTTTGCTTGGGCCTATGCAAAAGCAGTTTTGCTATGTGAGCTTTTATTTCATCAATAGCTGGGGCCCTATGGAGAATAGTACCCTCCTTCATGAACTGACCCACATCTGGCAGTACGAGAAGCTGGGCGCAGTGTATATGCCGCGGGCCATTAAAGCGCAATGGTCGAAAAAAGGCTACAATTATGGAGGTGTCACAGCCCTGCGGCGGTATCTGCGCCGAGGCAAAAACTTTTTGTCGTTCAACCTTGAACAGCAGGGCGACATTGTGTCGGATTATTACCGGATTCGCGATGGCTACCGGCCGCGCTGGGGGAATGCCAATCGGCAGGATCTGGCAGTGTACGAACGCTTCATCCAACAGCTGCGCAGGGGGTGGAAGATAGCCTGATTCCTATGTAAAATAGAAAGCTGGCTCCGTAATAGCAGGCAGAAGAGCTGATTTGTTTTCCCTGCAATTTATCGTAAGTTTGCACGGGTTGAAATTAGCGTGTAAATCATGGAATCTGTCGGCGATGATTCGATATTATGTCAGGAAAGGCCAGCATCTCAAAGAGTTGCCAGAAGCATCTGCTGGCTGTTGGATCAATATATCTCCACCCTTCAGCCACGAAGAGCTCGAAGAGGTAGCGCTTAACTTTGATGTTCCCCTAGATTTTTTGACGGACTCACTGGATATCGACGAGCGGTCGCGTTATGAGCGGGAGGAAGAGGTGCGCCTCATAGTGGTCAATACACCGATACTCAATGAAGGCGACCACGTTCGGGAGAGCGAGGCCGATTACATCACCGTGCCGATCGGTATCATCCTCACCGCCGATCACCTCATTACCATTACTTCATACGAAAGCCCTATATTAAAAGACTTTTTGGACAATAAGGTGAAAAATTTTGATCCGTCTGATGAGCAGCTTTTCGTTTTGCAGATAATGGAGCAAAATGTGTATCGATTCCTTAGTTGCCTCAAAAAGCTCAACCTGAAACGCAATTTGATTGAACGGGAACTGTATGACTCGAGCCGCAACAAGGAGTTGAAACAACTACTCAATATCGAGAAGTCTTTGGTATATTTTGTAAATACACTGAGCTCTAATGAGCTGCTGAAAATGAAGATGAAGCGCTCCGATTTTCTCCGCCTGCGGGATGATGAAGAAAAGGTGGATCTGTTTGAAGATATTATCATCGACAACAGCCAGGCCCTTGAAATGTCAAATGTTTATACCAATATCCTCAATGGGACGATGGAGGCATATGCATCCATCATATCCAATAACCTCAATATCGTCATTCAGCGACTCACCTTGGTCACTATTATTTTGATGGTACCCACGCTGGTCGCCAGCTTTTATGGGATGAACGTACCTTTGCCATTTGAAAAGTCGCCCACAGCTTTATTCTTCATCATTATTCTATCCATCATCCTCAGTTTGTTGCTGGCCTGGTGGTTTCGCCGAAAGCGACTCTTTTAGCAGGAGTTTTTTTACCGAAATGCCTGATTTTCAATGTAAAACAAACGTTAATTAAAGTAAAGTTTCCACTATTTGGTGAAAGTTTACCAATTTTCCACATTTGAGTTATCCACACTGTGGAAAAATTGTTAACAACTCCAAGTCGTTGATTTTCAGTTGGTTAAATAGGTTATCCACAATATGTTAGTAACTCATTCGCACTGAAATAGGCGATTTCCTTAACTTAGTGTCAACAAAATAGAAATTACTTTGAGTGAAACACTATAATCTTCTCTTTTTCCACCACGAAAAGGCAATTTAAGAAGGGAATCACTCCAATTTTTCGGAATTCGACATCAAACCGCAGCGGTTTGTAAATACTGTTTTTACAAACCACTACTTGCCCTGACTCAGACCCCCGAAGCTGACCATTGTTGGTTGTTGCGCTCAGGTGGAATATTGCTGAGAGCGCTATACAGGAGGCTATATTTTTATTGCATTTATTAAACTCAAAAATTTAATGAATAATTATGAGTGTTGTTGAACCTATCCTGCAAGAAAATCCTAATCGCTTTGTGTTGTTTCCCATTGAACATAGCGACATTTGGGCCTGGTACAAAAAGGCTGAGGCCTGTATTTGGACAGCGGAGGAAATTGACCTTTCGGCCGATCTGGCTGATTGGGAAAAGATGACGGATGATGAGCGTCATTTCATCAAACATGTATTGGCTTTCTTTGCTGCCAGTGATGGCATTGTCAATGAAAACCTGGCAGAAAACTTTGTAAGTGAAGTACAATACACGGAAGCCAAATTTTTCTACGGCTTTCAGATCATGATGGAGAACATTCACTCCGAAACCTATTCCTTGCTGATCGATACCTACATCAAAGATACCAAGGAAAAGAACTACCTGTTCAATGCTATTGAAAACCTCGACTGTGTACGGAAAAAGGCAGACTGGGCGCTGCGCTGGATCGAAAACGGCTCCTTTGCCGAACGCCTCATTGCCTTTGCAGCGGTGGAAGGTATCTTCTTTTCCGGCTCTTTTTGCTCCATCTTCTGGCTCAAAAAGCGGGGCCTGATGCCCGGGCTCAGTTTTTCCAACGAGCTTATCAGCCGCGATGAAGGCATGCACTGCGATTTTGCCTGCCTGCTGTACAATGACCATGTGGTGAATAAGCTTCCCAAGGAGACTGTGACGGAGATCATCCGCGATGCAGTAGCCATCGAAGAGGAATTTGTAACCGACTCTTTGCCCGTCAACCTCATCGGCATGAATGCGGCTTTGATGCGCCAGTACATTCAGTTTGTAGCGGATCGTCTGCTGGCATCGCTGGGATGTGACAAGATTTACAGAGTGGAGAACCCCTTCCCCTGGATGGACATGATTTCTCTACAAGGCAAAACCAATTTCTTCGAAAAGCGCGTCGGCGACTATCAGAAGTCGGGCATTATGACGGACCGCGAAAAGCAGGTCTTCTCGCTGGACGAGGAATTTTGACCAACATACTTTGAAACGCTATTTGATACCAACTTACAATCGACACTAGCAGAATTGTATCTCAACTATTCTAACAAACCATTCTAAACGACTTACACATCATGCAAGTAATTAAGAGAAGTGGAAAGCGGGAAGATGTGAGCTTCGATAAAATTACCGCCCGAGTTAAAAAGCTTTGCTATGGCCTCAACCAACAGTACGTCGATCCCATCGAGATCGCCAAAAAGGTCATTCAGGGTTTGTACGATGGCGTCACCACTACCGAGCTCGACAACCTTGCCGCTGAAACGGCTGCCACTATGGCCACTATTCATCCCGACAATGCGCTGCTCGCCGCCCGCATTGCCGTTTCCAACCTCCATAAAAATACCGACAAGTCCTTCTCCAAAACGATGAAGGCACTCTATGAGTATATCGATCCCAAAACCGGCGAAAATGCCGGACTGATTAGTGAAGAAACCCAGCAGATTATCAATAATAACAAAGACCGTATCGACTCGGCCATCATCTATGACCGCGACTACAACTTTGATTATTTCGGCTTCAAAACCCTAGAGCGCTCCTACCTGTTGCGTATGGACAATCAGGTAGTTGAACGGCCTCAGCATATGCTGATGCGTGCAGCTCTCGGTATCCACGGTGAAGATATCGACGCAGCTATCGAAACCTACAACCTGATGTCTGAAAAGTGGTTTATTCACGCTACCCCCACACTATTCAATGCCGGAACTCCCAAACCTCAACTCTCGAGCTGCTTCCTTCTTTCGATGACGGAAGACAGTATCTCCGGAATATTCGAGACACTATCACGTTGCGCTAAAATTTCTCAATCTGCTGGAGGAATCGGCCTCAGCATTCACAACATCCGTGCAAAGGGTAGCTATATCAAAGGTACCGGCGGCACTTCCAACGGCATCATACCGATGCTTCGGGTGTACAATGATACCGCCCGCTATGTGGATCAGGGCGGCGGCAAACGCAAAGGAGCCTTTGCTGTTTACATGGAGCCCTGGCATGCGGACATCATGCAGTTTTTGGATTTGAAGAAAAATCACGGTAAGGAGGAGCTGCGTGCTCGCGATCTTTTTTATGCCATGTGGATACCCGACCTGTTTATGGAGCGCGTCAAGCAGGATGGCGAGTGGTCATTGTTTTGCCCCAACGAAGCACCAGGCCTGCATGATAGCTACGGCGGCGAATTTGAAGCCTTGTACCATAAGTACGAACAAGAAGGCCGCGCCCGCAAAGTCATCAAGGCTCAGGAGCTGTGGTTTAAAATACTCGAATCGCAGATCGAAACGGGAACTCCTTATATGTTGTACAAAGATGCCTGCAACCGCAAATCGAACCAGAAAAACCTGGGTACCATCCGGTCCAGCAACCTGTGTACTGAGATCATCGAATACACTTCGCCCGATGAAGTAGCCGTTTGCAACCTGGCTTCCATCAGCCTGCCCAAATTTGTCAACGATGCCCAATTCGACTTTCAACGCCTCTACGAAGTTACCCGCGTACTGGCCCGCAACCTCAACAAAGTCATCGATGTCAACTATTATCCCATTCCCGAAGCATACAACAGCAACATGCGGCACCGGCCCATTGGCCTGGGGGTACAGGGGCTGGCAGATGCCTTTATCCACATGCGCTTTCCTTTTGATAGTGAGGAAGCTCGTAAGCTGAATCGCGATATTTTTGAAACCATATATTTTGCAGCCCTTACCGAATCCAATGCCCTTGCCGAAAGAGATGGTGCCTACAAGACCTTCAAAGGCTCTCCCGCCAGCAAAGGAGAGCTTCAATTCGACCTGTGGGGCGTAGAGCCTTCTGACCGCTGGGATTGGGCAGAGCTGAAGGGAAAGATTAAAAAGCATGGCTTGCGCAACAGCTTGTTGCTGGCACCCATGCCAACGGCTTCTACTTCTCAGATTTTGGGCAACAATGAGTGCTTTGAGCCTTACACTTCCAATATTTACACCCGCCGAACACTTAGCGGTGAGTACATCGTGGTGAACAAACACCTGCTCAAAGACTTGATTGGATTGGGCTTGTGGAATGAAGAAATGAAGCAGGCGCTTATGGCTGCCAATGGCTCCATTCAGGATATTGCTGAGATACCAAAAGAACTGAAAGACCTTTACAAAACGGCTTACGAAATCAGCCAAAAGGTGATCATCGATATGTCAGCCGATCGCGGTGCTTTCATCTGCCAAAGCCAGAGCCTCAATCTCTTTGTGGAAAATCCCAACTTTGGCAAGCTCTCCAGCATGCACTTCTATGCCTGGGAGCGAGGCCTGAAGACGGGCATGTACTACCTGCGCACCAAGGCCGCTGTGGACCCGATCAAGTTTACCCTGTCCGACAAGCACCAACGGGTAATGAAGAAAGAAGGAGTAGGTGCTGCAGCAGAGATGGCGGGAGAAGGCAGTTTGCTTGAAGAAGCACTACCGGAAAGCTACTCATCGGATAGCGAGGAGCCGGAAATGAAGGCTTGCAGCCTGGATGATCCGGATTGCCTGATGTGTGGAGCCTGATAAAGGCATAGTCTTCTACGATAGCCCGCTTTGCCAAGTCTTGTGCCTACATACAAGACTTGGCAAAGCGGGATAAACTTCAAGCCTGATAGATTTTGCCCAAGGTGTAGAGGTGGTTCTTAATGGTTCAGCCGCAATTGAAATGCACAAAACCTGGCGGCTTGAAGTATAGAAGGTTCATCAAATCAATAGATAGTGAAAAATCCTAAATTTTGACTACTCTGAGCCAGAGCCATAGGAGCATCCACCAATTATTTTAGCACCCCTGCTCTTTCAAAGCAACAAATTATTGCCCCCATGTAAGCATCGGAGAATTCACAGATTAAAAAAAAGTGGTAGTATTTGTGGTGCAGAAATGAGAGCTTGTTGTTACTTTGGACCAGGTTCGTTGTTCAAGGGTCTTGAGGCTCTTACCTCCCTACTCTATTCGATACAGCCTATACATTTACCGGATTTTCCCGTCTGAGTGAAAAAGAAGCGTAGCCTCAGCGATAGAGGCTCACGATTCTTTCACAAGGTTTTGTCTGTACACTTCTTTCATGATTTGTAGCAGCCAAACCACAAATCAGCAGTTATTATGAATCCGGGAAACAACCCACAATTACACCATTTCCAGGTGTCAGAAATCAAAGTATCCTACCGGCCAAAGATTCCTGCGAGGGAACGACCTAAAATTCTATCCAGCAATAATCCTATGAAATATTCTGTGCATTCTGGGATATGGATAGTATTCAGTATGAAGAACAATTTTGTGTGCTGTTCCTCAATCGGGCCAATCGAGCAATTGGCATCCACCGGCATTCCGTTGGCGGGATAGCTGGAACGGTAGTGGATGTAAAACAGGTATTGGGTGTTGCCCTCAAATGCAATGCCTCCTCGTTCATTCTTTGCCATAATCACCCTTATTCAAACCGCAATCCTAGCCAGGCGGATATTACCCTAACACAAAGGATCAAAAAAGCAGCAGAAGCAGTGGAGCTTACCCTTTTAGATCACCTCATTATTACGCACGATGGGTACTATTCTTTCGTGGATGAAGGCCAGTTATAACTGCTGCCGGGGGAATGTATACTTTACACTCCCCTTTTTACTAAGAGAATACTTCTTTTAGATGGATCTATCCCGCATACACCCCTTGGCATAATCATAATGCATCTTAATCTTCCCTGTTTGGCCATTCCGGTTCTTGGTGATATACAACATGCGTTCGTGCTTGGCCTCTCCCGTTGCAGATACATCTCGCTCCAAGAGTAAAAACAAGGTGCTGGCTGACATCACATCATTTCCCCCTTTTGCCTGTATCAGCGCTGCTCTGCTTCCTTTACCGACACTGTCCACACTTACCTGGGAGAGGAGGATGACTGCAATGCCTGTCTGACGGGTGAAGTTAGTGAGCTGTTGAGCAAGGGTTTTTATATTTCTAATTGTAATTATTCAGAGTTAAAATTACGATAATAGAGAGAAATAAATTATTTTTTGGGATGCTACCGAAAGAATTACAAGATCAGATAAATAAAATACCAGAAGAATATCGGATTCTGTTCGAGCTTGTAATTTCATTGTTTACTGAGGAGATAAATCAATTAAAGGCACGGATAAAAGAGTTAGAGGATCAACTTTCGAAGAATAGTAATAATAGTAGTAAACCTCCATCTACAGATGGCTTTAAAAAAGTTCCAAAAAGCATAAAGCCAAAGAGCAATAAAAAAGCTGGCGGACAAAAAGGTCATGAGGGAACAACGTTAAAAATAAGTGCCCAACCAGATAAAGTGGAAAAGCATAAAGTTGATACTTGCACAAATTGCAAAAAGAATTTAAGAGGTCAAAAGGCAGATTATACAGAGAAAAGGCAAGTATATGATATTCCGGAGATAAAAATAGGAATAACGGAGCATCACTCAGAAGTGAAGCAATGCGATTGTGGTTGTGTAAATAAAGCATTTCCGCAAGGAGTAGATTATGCTGTTCAATATGGCCCGAATATAAAAAGTATGGTGGTGTATTTGCAAGACTATCAATTATTACCATATGAGCGGACAAAAGAACTAGTAAATGATCTGTTAGGTCATTCGTTAAGTAAAGGGTCGTTGTATAATTTTCGGCAAAAAGCATTTGATAAGCTAGAAAGCTTTGAAGAGAAGTTAAAATCTCTACTGGATTTATGTTTAGTTTTGGGTTTTGATGAAACGGGTTTTAGAATCAATAAGAAAAGGTGGTGGTTGCATAGCTGTTCGACCGACCGGCATGCCTATTATGCAGTTCATCCAAATAGAGGTCAGCTAGCAATGGAGGACATAGGAATATTGCCTTTATATGAAGGAATTGCAGTGCATGACTTTTGGAAAAGCTATTACAAATATGACTGCAAACACAGTTTATGTAATGCCCATTTGCTAAGAGATTTGGTTTTCATAAAAGAACGATTTGAACAAAAATGGGCAGAAGAGTTAATAGACTTATTGCTGAGATTACTACATCTGAAAAATAAAGCACTGGCAAGAGGCCAACAAGCTATATCATATACAACTGTCAAAAAGTACGAATCACTATATGATAAAATTGTCAGAAAAGGATTAAGACAAAATCCATTCAAACCACCACCTGTAAAGAAAAGAGGAAAAAAGAAAAAATCACCTCCTCGAAATTTACTGGAAAGATTCAGAGACTACAAAACAGATATACTGAGATTTTTCTACGACTTTAAGGTGCCGTTTGACAATAATTTTTCAGAAAGAGATATTCGAATGATGAAAGTCAAGCAGAAAATATCCGGTTGTTTTAGATCTGTAAAAGGTGCCCAATTCTTTGCCAGAACCAGGTCATATATAATGACTGCTCGTAAACAAAATGTCAATGTTTTTCATGCATTGAAGAGTTTGTTTACTGATAATGCTGTTGCTAATACTCTTGTTATGGCAGGACATCTCTGAACAGTTACTTCTAATTTTTAGTTTTTGTTCTAATCAATCAAGTATTGAACCTTTCTTTGAAAAGCTTGAAGCTAAAATGGCTGGAACAAAAATTTTAGATGATATGAAATATACCAGCCAAGACTCATTACGTAGTATAGTACATTTGTTTAGAGCGGAATACTACAATCAAGTACAAGAAATGGGTTTTAAAAAGGAGTGGCCTCCTTTCATTGACTCAAGTTTTGCCAAAATGAATTATGCGGATTTAGATATCATAATGTTTTTTGCTTTTCAAAAGTATCTTAATAATGAGCATATTGATTTAGAAGAAATCCGAGAAGAAGTAGAAGCATCAGATGAGAAAAATAGGCAAATTCGAGCTAAAACAAATAAAAACTGACTGCCCCGCTGTCCGAAGTATGTCGAATATGGCCAAACCTAACCGCTAAGTCAAGTTTGTGACTTGACTTTCATATCAAAAAAAACATTGCACAAAACAGCACAACGCTCAAAGCCCTCTCTGCAGGAAACTAGGCGTAGCCAGCGACTTCACGTCCGGACCAGTTCCATGCCAGTGGCAGCAGAGCTGGCCACCACAGCCCCACCCGGTGTAAATCGGGTGGGGCTGTTCTGTCATGTAGCTGGGTGTCACTCCGGCCTCCTCATCCCGCTTTTTGTATAAAAAGCGGGACCACCAAACCTTTAGTGCTCTGGCACTAAGCTCACCCAAAGCCGCTTCGCTCCATTTTAGCCGCCCAAAAAAGAGCCACCACAGTAGCTAGTCCGTAGCAGCAAGCGCATGGACGCGGATCATGCCTATGGCAGATAATTTTCCTTTTAGAACGTGTTTGGGAATTTTATTCTGTAAATGATTGAAATTTTGCCAAGATCATTGATGTATTTGCCAAATAAAGGAATGATACAGAACTTTCTATGGTATGCTCGTGGTCAATCAGTATTCTTCGGTAAAAATTAAACCAGGCAATCGTTCTTTCAACTACCCATCGTTTAGCCTGAACAACAAACCCCTTTTTCCCTTCAGGTCTTATTGGAACTTCAAATTCGATATTCAATTCCTCACAGGCCTGTGCAAAAGTTCCTTTATAAGCTTTGTCACCAATTATTTTTATCAGGCGGCCCATTTGATGTTGATCCATCTTCAAAAGATGAACACCAGCCGGACTGTCATGCTCATTAGCTGGATGTACCCAAGCTTGCCAAATACGACCCAAGGTGTCTGTGAGAATTTGACGTTTGCGGCCATTAATCTTTTTATTGCCGTCAATGCCCCGAAACTCATAAATCATGGGAGCCAACTTAACACTCTGAGAATCAACGATCCCCAAGCTTGGGCTTGACTGCCGATCAAGTTTGTCCCGTTCATATTCATTGAGTGCCAGATTGATTGATTTGAGTGCATGACATATGGTGGGGAATATTGATATGATAAGGAGTTTCTGGGATTTTGTAATTTAGAGTTGCAAACCAAATTTCAAACCCAAAAACTCCTATTGTAAGATATGGAAAAACTAGAGAACGACCCACGAATACACCGAGAAATTCAAAAAATAATAAACCTTGCTCAAAATTATATGTCATCAGATGTAAGTATGCATCATATAGAGAAAGGGCTTTTAAGACACCTACTACAATTGGGTCTAGTATTATTAAGCGTGGTAATAGAGCAAAAAATAAGGAGTCTTAGGGGGTTTACTCCGAAGACAGAAACGGGACAATCCTTAGAGTCAAAAGGTCTGAAGACAAGGAAGTATACGAGCATATTTGGTAGGCTGACGATAACACGCCCCCGGCATTGGAGTAAAGCTACAGGGAGCTATTACGAATTAGATAATCAGTTGGAATTGCCAAAAATGAGTACTTGGTCTTACCTGTTGCAAGAATTGGTAGGCGAGAACGCATCGGAGAATGATTTTGAAGAGAGTGTGAGGCTATTGAATAAATTGCTCGGCTTAAAATTGAGTGGTAAATCCTCAGAAAGGAATGCGTCAAATCTAGGTCCTTTAGTGGATGACTTTTATGAAAGCCGAGACAAAGAAGCAGAAGATGGAGTAGTTTATTATGGAGTAGTTTATTTATGTGGGTCGATAGACGGCAAAGTGAGATGGTCTAAAAAATCAGGACACAAAAATAAAGTAAATTTGTGTTCAAATGAAAGAGAAACCCACCACCAGAAAGCGTCGTAGATACGATGCAGAGTTTAAAAAAAGTGCCCTTGAAATGGAACAAGATGGCAGGAGTGTAGCATCAATCTGCCAAGCTCTGGGGATAAAAGAAAGCCTTTTTTATACATGGAAAAGCAAGGCAAAGAAACGGGCGGCATCCTCAAATAAGACAGAAGAGGATGAAATTAAGAGATTACGTAAACGACTAAAAGAAGTCGAACAGGAGCGTGACATCTTAAAAAAAGCCTTGGGCATTTTCAGCCGTCAGACTTGACCAAGCGGTATGACCTGATTGAAGCGTTGTCAAAAGAATATCCAGTAAGAAGGCTTTGTAAGATGCTCCAGGTAAGCACAAGTTCTTATTATGCTTATCACAATGGTCAGACCTATCGACCTAGCGATCACAAAACAACTTTGCTAAAAGAAGTGAAGTCCATATTTGATTTTCATAAGCGGCGTTATGGCAGCAGAAGGATACACTCAGAATTGCAAGACAAAGGTTATGACGTAGGTAGGCATCAAGTGAGAAGTTTGATGAGAGCACAACAACTGGTTGCGATACAGCCTAAAAGCTTCATTCCCAGGACAACACAGAGTGATCCGTCTTTGTGCAGGAGTCCGAATATGTTGTTGAGTGAAGATAATTTGCCCACTGCTCCGGACGAAGTGCTGGTAGGTGACATTACCTATTTGCCCAGTATAGCGGAAGGAATAGACGAATGGTTATACCTAGCCATTTGGATGGACCTGTTCACCAGAAAGATAGTAGGTTGGCATGTAGATGAACATATGGAGGATCTACTGGTCCTAACGGCTTTGAAAAAAGTGATCTATAATAGAAGTCCGGAAGCACGCCTGATCGTTCACTCGGATGGAGGTGGTCAATATGGTTCGAAGAACTTCAGAAAATTACTAAGAAGGAACCAATTTCGACAAAGCATGACCCGAAAGGATAACCATTACGATAATGCTTTTGCAGAATCGCTGTTCAGCAGATTTAAAGCTGAGGTTTTAAGTGAGGGAATCTTTTGGGGCTTAGAAAATGCTCGACTCAGATGTTTTGAGTTTATTGATGGATACTACAACACGATTCGTAAACATTCTTCTCTTGACTATCTAAGTCCGAGTCAGTTTGAAGAGCAATATTGGATGGACTTTTTATACCGCAACCGACAGAGATAATTTTTGATTTCTATCTTAAAAAAGTGTCCTGATAAACCGGACCACGCCAAAGGTGTTCCCAAAATAAATGACAAAAAACAAAAGGCAGGCAACCCTAAAAAGCGATTAGGTAAAGGGGAAAAACAAGGAGTCAAGCAGATGGCAACAGTAACGGTTACATCTTGTTTTATGCCTAAAATAAGGTCAAAAGATAGTATTATTAGAAGTCTAATGGGTAGCCCATTAACAAAAGTAGAGTACGATGAAAAAGGCAAGCAACTTCGCAAAGAAAATGACAACCGAATGCATCGACAGATTCATCGTCGGGCCTTTCTGGATGACCAGGCAAAGGCAGTGGAATACTGCTTAGACGACATTGTCCAAAGGATGAAAAATCCAGCAAGTGGTTTTGTAATACCCATTGATGCGGGCATCGGTTTAGAAGACAAGATATTAGCTTATGTTGACAAACACGATTTGCACGCTCAATTCGACGGAATAATTTTAGATATTATTCATGTTAGCGAATATGTTTGGGATGCTGGTACTGCCGTTATGGGAGAAAAATCTCCGTCCCGAGCAGACTGGGTTCGTAGAGTGTTGGAAGATTTGTTGGATAGCAAAACAGAAAAAGTAATTAAAGACCTGGAATTGATAAGGGACAAAGCGAAGCTGTCAAAAAACAAGAAGAAACAAGTACAAAAAGCCATTACATATTTTTCCAATCATAAACATAAAATGGACTACAAAACATATTTGGAAAAAGGTTATCCAGTCAGTTCTGCATTGGTAGAATCAGCCTGCGGACATCTTGTTAAGGAAAGGATGGAACAAAGTGGAATGAGGTGGTCTTCTCAAGGAGCACAGAATATCATGGATTTAAGAGCAGTAAAGCTTAACGGAGATATCGAAGATTTTATGGAGTTTGTTATCCAGCAAGAACATGGGAACAACAAAGTTGCTTAATATTAAATAACCCCACCATGTGTCATGCACTCGATTGATTTGATAATTCCTTTTTTTGTCCAGTTATAAAAGTAATAGTAAACTGCAGACCAGGGGGGAAAAGAACTATCAAGATTTCGCCATTGGGCTCCAGTTCTTGTTATCCAAAGTATGGCATTGAAAATATCACGCAAATCAAGTGTGCGTTTTCGTTTGATAGGAAGAAATTCTTTTATAACTTCCCACTGGCCGTCGGTCAGCCGTTCAAATTGGGCGAGCATCTTTGTAAGTTTTAGTTTAACTACAAGATACTACCGACGGCTATTTATTTCAAAAGAGTGCGAGACAAATTGGAGGAATCCTAAAATGAGAAGAGTTTGAAGGAGTTTAGTAAATTTAAGTTAGAAAATAGATTTACTGACCCTCAAACTCTAATTCAAGGTATGGACAAAAAAGTACTAATACAAAAAATAGAAGAAGAAATCGGAAGATTGGTTGACCTAAGTGATGAATATGTAGAGCAGGATGTAGGGATTGATAAAATAGAACTAAGCCTACTAAGTGAATTGCTGAAGCTGGGACTGTTGCTATTGAACTACATAATCAAGCAAAAGTTAAAAAAGGTTGAGGAATATCTCCCGATTTTGGAATCAGGAGAGAGCTACAGGAGTAAAGGGACAAAGAAGCGGAACTACCTCAGTTTGTTTGGTCTGATACAAATCCATCGTCCATCGTATTTGAGTACTCAACGCGGTCAATTTTATAAAATAGACGATTATTTGCAGTTGCCCAAGGGTTGTTATTGGTCGTACAATCTACAAGAGTTGGTAGGGGGAAGTGCTACCCAGGGGAGTTACAAAGAAAGCGTAGTGATAGTGAATAAATTATTAGGTTTGAATCTGAGTGGAAAATCTTCGGAGAGAAATGTCAATCATTTGGGCGAGTACGTTGATCAGTACTATGAGTTGGAGCGAGAAGAAGCTCAAGAAGATGAAGCGTTGTTTTTTAGCACTACCTTTGATGGTAAAGGATTGCCGAAGATAAAGGCAGTACAACAAAAGGAGGCCAATCCCAAAAAGCGGCTAAGCAAAGGGGAGAAAAAGGGTAAGAAACAAAGTGCGACAGTGTCAGTTACCTCTGTTTTTACGCCTCAACAAAGGACTGCCGACCAGATATTGGATGGCTTGATGGGAGTGCAAAAAGAAGCTGCTCAAGAGGACGAACCAGCATCAACACAACAAAAGAAAACGGAAAATAAGATGCACACTAAAATTCACCGTAGAGCATTTTTAGCCAATCAGCAAAAGGCAATAGATTATGGGATAGAAGATTTAAAATCAAAAATGACCAACTCCCAAAGTCGATTCGTCATCCCCATAGATGCCGGAATAGGCTTGGAAGATAAAATACTGGCAAGCATAAAGAAGAATAATCTGGAAGGTCAATTTGATGGAATCATTTTAGACATAGTCCATGTAAGCGAATACGTTTGGGATTGTGCCAATGCCATATTTGGAGAAAGTTCTAAGTTGAGAACAAGCTGGGTCAGAGGGGTGTTAAAAGATATATTGGAAGGAGGAACTGAAAAGGTAATAAAAGACCTTGTGTTGAATAGAGACAAAACAGAATTATCGACAAACAAAAAGAAGCAGTTAAATAAGGCAATCACCTATTTGACTAACCATAAACACAAAATGAATTACGCTGATTTTTTGAAAAAGGGGTATCCAATCAGTTCAGCTCTGGCAGAGTCTACTTGTAAGCTGAGATGGTCTAAAAAATCAGGACACAAAAATAAAGTAAATTTGTGTTCAAATGAAAGAGAAACCCACCACCAGAAAGCGTCGTAGATACGATGCAGAGTTTAAAAAAAGTGCCCTTGAAATGGAACAAGATGGCAGGAGTGTAGCATCAATCTGCCAAGCTCTGGGGATAAAAGAAAGCCTTTTTTATACATGGAAAAGCAAGGCAAAGAAACGGGCGGCATCCTCAAATAAGACAGAAGAGGATGAAATTAAGAGATTACGTAAACGACTAAAAGAAGTCGAACAGGAGCGTGACATCTTAAAAAAAGCCTTGGGCATTTTCAGCCGTCAGACTTGACCAAGCGGTATGACCTGATTGAAGCGTTGTCAAAAGAATATCCAGTAAGAAGGCTTTGTAAGATGCTCCAGGTAAGCACAAGTTCTTATTATGCTTATCACAATGGTCAGACCTATCGACCTAGCGATCACAAAACAACTTTGCTAAAAGAAGTGAAGTCCATATTTGATTTTCATAAGCGGCGTTATGGCAGCAGAAGGATACACTCAGAATTGCAAGACAAAGGTTATGACGTAGGTAGGCATCAAGTGAGAAGTTTGATGAGAGCACAACAACTGGTTGCGATACAGCCTAAAAGCTTCATTCCCAGGACAACACAGAGTGATCCGTCTTTGTGCAGGAGTCCGAATATGTTGTTGAGTGAAGATAATTTGCCCACTGCTCCGGACGAAGTGCTGGTAGGTGACATTACCTATTTGCCCAGTATAGCGGAAGGAATAGACGAATGGTTATACCTAGCCATTTGGATGGACCTGTTCACCAGAAAGATAGTAGGTTGGCATGTAGATGAACATATGGAGGATCTACTGGTCCTAACGGCTTTGAAAAAAGTGATCTATAATAGAAGTCCGGAAGCACGCCTGATCGTTCACTCGGATGGAGGTGGTCAATATGGTTCGAAGAACTTCAGAAAATTACTAAGAAGGAACCAATTTCGACAAAGCATGACCCGAAAGGATAACCATTACGATAATGCTTTTGCAGAATCGCTGTTCAGCAGATTTAAAGCTGAGGTTTTAAGTGAGGGAATCTTTTGGGGCTTAGAAAATGCTCGACTCAGATGTTTTGAGTTTATTGATGGATACTACAACACGATTCGTAAACATTCTTCTCTTGACTATCTAAGTCCGAGTCAGTTTGAAGAGCAATATTGGATGGACTTTTTATACCGCAACCGACAGAGATAATTTTTGATTTCTATCTTAAAAAAGTGTCCTGATAAACCGGACCACGCCAAGCATTTGGTCAAAGATAGAATGGAGCAAAGCGGTATGAGATGGTCATCCAAGGGGGCGCAAAACATGCTTGACCTTAGAGCTGTAAAACAAAACGGAGACATCGAAGATTTTATACAATTCGTCAGACTAAGGGAACGAAAAGTAAATTTAGTCCGATTAGCTGCTTAAATACAAAACCCCTAATTTGTCATGCACTCATTTCAAAATAAATTCCCAAACAACCTCTTATACTTCAAGCCGCCTAGTTTTGTGTGTATGCACAAGACTTGGCAAAGCGCGGTATAACTACCAAACTTAGGCGCAGTAGTGGAGGGCTTGTAGGTCTTTGATGTCTAAAGATCTGGCACTAAGGTGGATGTATATTTCGCAGATCATATTTTCGTTTTCGACCATTGTCTACTATTTTTTGATAACTTGCCATTGAGAATTAGTTAATTCGGAGAAGCATTTACGCCTAATTTTGAGCTTTTCTTTATACAATACAATTGCCATGAAAAAAAGAGATTTCCTTAAAACCGGTACCCTCCTCACCTTAGGCACTATGGTAGCACCGTTTTCCTCCTGCACCTCTGGTACGCAGCAAGAACCTGCTGCCGATTCGAATGCCAGGAAAGCATCTGAGCCAAGCTTTACCCTGCCCGATCTGCCATATGCGCACGATGCCCTTGAGCCGCATATCGATGCCCAGACCATGGGCATCCATCATGGTAAGCACCATGCAGGCTATGTGAAAAAGCTGAATGCAGCCCTCGAGGGTCATGCAATGCTGGGCAAAGAGCTGACTGCAATCGTACGATCTGCTACAGACAGCAGTGAGGATAGCGGGATTCGCAACAATGGTGGAGGCCATTTCAATCACAGCCTGTTTTGGCGCATCATGAAGCCTGGCGGAGGTACCTCGCCCACTGGCCCGCTGGCCGATGCAATCCACAGCACCTTCCAATCCTTCGACAGTTTCAAAAGCGAGTTTGCCAGGGCCGCCGCAACTCGATTTGGCTCGGGATGGGCCTGGCTGTCGGTGGACGGGAAAGGCAAGCTCTTTGTCAGCTCTACGCCTAACCAGGACAATCCGATGATGGCCAGGCTAGTCGCTCAGACCGGCAGCCCCATATTGGGCCTGGATGTGTGGGAGCATGCTTATTACCTGAAATATCAAAACCGACGAAAAGAATATATCGATAACTTCTTCCAACTCATCAACTGGGAAGCTGTGGCAGCCAATTATGCCAAGCTAGGGTAGGAGATAAAGCAATCAAAACAAATACCATGGCCGATAAAGATCAACAAAAGGAAGAATCTGCCTTTCTGAGATTCATCAAAAAATTGCTTTCCTTTTTCATGGGTAGAAAGGATAATAAATGAGCGGTATGTATAGCGCATGAGCCCCACGCAACATACACATTGTGCAAACTGCCAGGTCTTGCTGCAAGGGTCATATTGCTATCAGTGCGGTCAACAGCGGATCGCAACGCGGTGGACAGTGCCTGTATTATTTAGGCAGTTTGTCAATCAGCTCACCAATATCGAGAAGGGATTTTTATTTACGGTAAAGAGGCTGTTTGACCAACCTGGCAGGCTCATCAAAGCATATTGGCAAGGCAGTACAATTAACTATTACAACCCCTTCCGCTATGTATTGATCTGGACAGCCATCAACATTTTGCTTAACTTTTGGCTCGGTATTGACGACCTCCTGCAGGCCGGATTGCAGCCGGAAATAGTGGAGTCGGCTTACGGCAGTAGTGAACTTGCTGAGGCCGACCAACGTTTGGACAGCTGGTTCAATCTGCTCATCCTTTTGCTGATTCCCGTAAATAGCGGGATGAGCCGCTGGTTGTTTAAAAAGCATGGTCAAAATTATGCCGAGCATCTCATCCTCAATGCATTTGCTATGGGGCAGCAGGCCTTGCTGGGGTGTTTTAGTCTCTTGCTTTGCTACTTTGTTCCTCACATTGGCCTGTTTATGCTGGTCAATTTTTTGATCGGCGTATTGTATAACACCTACATTTTTAACCGCAGCTTCGGAGAAGGTTTCGGTGTTACCCTGCTTAAAGCCATTGTTATTGGCCTGGTCGGGCTGTTGGCTTTTTTTACACTCATCCTCCTGTTTTCGGCGATAGCGCTTAGTTTGTAGATCGCCAGACGCACAGATTTTCTGATTCTTCTATCCCAACAAATACTCCCGCGCCATTTGAATGGCGATTGCAATCAAAAGTATCCCAAACACTTTGCGGAGTGTATCCGAAACTTGCGGCGATATTTTGCGCGATAGCCAATCGGTGGACATGAGGATACCATAGATAATGAGCAAATTGATGACGATGCCGACAAGGATACTGCTGGTGTCAAACTCAGCCTTTAAACTGATAATGGTGGTAAGCGTACCCGCTCCGGCAAGTAGCGGAAAGGCTACCGGAACGATGCTGCCCGATCCTGGCTCGTCCCCTTGCTGGTAGCGGAAAAAGCGGATACCGAGTGTCATCTCCAGGCCGATGAAGAAGATGATGAGCGAACCGGCCAGCGCGAAGGAACTGACTTCAAGACCAAACAGGCCCAGCATGGCGGTGCCGAAAAATAGAAAACAGAGCATGATGAGGCCGGCTGTAAGGGTGGCCACAGCAGGCTTGATCTCCACTCGATCGCGCTTCATATTGATAAGTATTGGCAAGGAACCAATGATATCAATTACTGAAAAAAGGATCAGGCTAACGGATAAAATGGCTGCAATGTTCATGATTTCAGTGTTTTAAGGTGTATTTAATTATAACTCAAATTAAATGCTATTTTTGAAGAAATGTTTTACATTTGTGCATACAGAGTCAATAAATGTAATTTTTTACGTAAAAAGTGTCAAATCTGAAAAAATAGCATTTCTGAATGGACGCCAAAAATCAACTTGACCCAATCGATATTCGTATCCTGAATGAATTGACATCCGATGCGCGGATGCCCTTTGTCCAGCTATCCAAAAAGCTCAAAGTTTCCAATACGTTGATCCATCAGCGCATCAAAAAACTTAAAGAAGCGGGCATCCTGTTGAAAGCTACCTACCGGCTGGACCCCTGGCGGCTGGGCTACCAAACAGCCGCCTACACCCAGATTATGCTTGCCAATTCCAACAAGCATCTGACGGTGGAAGCCGAGCTAAAAAAAATACCCGAAATTGTGGAGTGTGTCAATATCGCCGGGCGCTACGATTTGCTGGTGCGCATCTACGCCCGCAACAATCGCCACCTGCGTGATATTCTCTATGAAAAGATCGAAACCATCGATGGCGTGGAAGGTACCAATACCACCATCAGTTTTGAGACGGCCTTTGTCAAGAATGTGCCCTTGAATTTTTAATATGTCTGCGATGGCGCAGTCAGCCTTTCCAGAAAAAACAATCTTTCGATGTCAAAATTCAAACTATGCCTTTCCGATTTTATATAACAGCCCACAACTACCTCTTTTTCAATGCTTTACAAATCTGTCAATTCTTCTATGGCGATGTTGTGCAGCTTTAATTGTCTTCGAATATGTTTGACTTTATGTGCCCTGATTTTTTCCGAATAGATTTGGTCAGGTAAATAATTGAAAGCCTCTTTTTTGGTCACCATATTCCAAATAATAACCGCCAATTTCCTGGCAGTTGCAGTGATGGCATGCACCCTTCCTTTTTTATAAGCTATTCGTTTAAAGAACTGGTTGAGTGCCCCACTTTTCAAATTCCCAATTACATTGGCTGCCTTTTTCAATGCATTTGCAACAGGGTTACTTTGCTTTGGGGTATAGCGACTGATGACTTTGCCTCCACTTACTTTATTATTGGGTGCTAAAGCTGTCCATGAAGCAAAAGCAGCTGAAGATTTAAATTGGTCAAAATTATCCCCTAATTCTGCCACTAATGTGAGCAAAGTACTCCGTCCGACCCCATCGATTTCACTCAAATCCACCCCAAATACAGCATAGGCCAATTTTTCAATGTTGAACTTGGGTGCATTCTTATTGATGCGTTTTTTTTTTGCGGCTCAAATATTTTCACTTCTGCTTGCCGGTTAGTTGGTAGGAATGTAACCATCTTCTCCAGTACTAATTCCATCTGACGGTCGCAATCAGCTATTTGCTGGTGAAAAAACAGATATAGCTCATAACTTTGTTTGAGTTCAAAAACATAGCTATCTCGCCAATCACCTGTCAATGCTTTAATGACTTCGGCTCGGGTTTTTCTAACCCGATAATCGATCTTATTAGCTAATTTTTCCGCATCTCTTTCTCCCGAAATAATCGCTTCGATAATCGCTCTACCACTTTTACCAACTACGGGGTGCAACAGACATCGTACACACAGTTCAATAGACATGGGTTACACTTTTTATTCATAAATATAATACTTTTCTTCCAGAGCAGCCCTGGCTGTGGAGCGTAGCGGAACAGCCAGGGCTGCTGCGATTTTAATTTACCCCCCCCGACGCCTTCCGTTCATATCTTTATCAGAATCTAATAAATGATATTTACCCTTTTGAACTTGTTGGCCTTCTTTAAAATATCCCAAAGGATAATTTCTATAGAATACTTGATAAATTCTATTCCCTAATTTTTTAATTCCGACATATTTACCGATGAGACATCTGCTAATATTCACCCATTCGTAAGCACCCCATCTGATGGCTCCACTTGCAGTAACTTTCTTGACCATCAAATCGGAATCGTATTCTATTGGATCTATTTTATCAGACCATTCTCTATTGGATAACTGATGAACTTTACCGGGCGTTTTCATATCTAATTTTTGGTGAGGTCGTTCAAAATTATATTCCTTAACAAAGGCATTCATTCGTCTGTTCTGACTTCTGAGATTATGAGCAGGAGGTTTACAACAACGAGCTTTAAGATCTTTATGCATACGCTCGTGACGTCCATTTTGGTCAGGTCTGCCTGGATCGGAAAACACAGGTTGGATGCCATGATCCAAAAGCCAGTAGGACAAATATCCATATCCTGCAGGGCTTTGAATGGACGCAAAAGCACTCCCATTGTCCGTATGGAAGTATTTTGGTTTTCCATATTGCTTAAAAACTTTTTTGAGGACAGAGATTACATTTTTGGTATTTTCATTATACTGGCCTTGAATATCGAAAATAAATCGAGAACAGGAATCGCAAATAGTCAAAGGAAAGCATCGTTTTTTATTACCGAGTAAAAAGGAACCTTTATAATCAGCGGACCAAATTTCGTTACATTGCTGAGGATCGAAAACGGGGTAGGAGGGTTCGATTTTTCTTCTTCTCTTTTTGGGTGTAACTAAGCCTTGTCTGATTAAAATATTGTGAATAGTAGTTACACTGGGGACTAAATTTTCATCAAATTTTTCAATGACTTTAATTCTGATTTTTTTAGCACCCCAATTTTTTTTACCTCTCCAGAATTTTATTTCATCAATAATGTTTTGATCAGTTGAATCAGGACTATTTAAAGGTTTACGAGATCGATCAGCTAAATGGTGGATACCATTTTCTTTATATCTATTAATAATTTTATAGCCAGTTTTTCTACTGATGCAATAAGCTTCGCACAAGCTATTAAAATAAAATTGTCCGCTTTCCCATTCGCGAATAAAAGCAATTTTTTGATCCATAGGTGTGTTGTTTTTCCAAGGCATAGCATTTTATTATGCAATTTATGCCTTTTTAAAAGTGTCACCTATGTCTGTTGAACTCTGTCACCTATGTCTGTTGTTCGTACCTATGGCTACCCAACGGCGAGTGCAAACGCAGTAGCTGGCGGAGCGTTGGGTTTGAGTATCGGTTGAACTGCCAGCTATTGCCGTTTTGCACATTGTTAGTGGTCGTTTTCTTTTTTCTCAATTATTTCTTTGAATTCTTTTGCTTTTATAACCTCTACTTTTGGAAATGGAATTTTATCAAGCAAGTGATTTAAAGCTTTGTCAAATAATCGATCCACTGTTTGACACAAAATAAATGATGCCAAGCCACCCAACTGCCAAGAGAAGTATCTTGTCTCACGAGTAAAGTTCGATAACTGTCCATCCAAGCATTGGTTCTTTCTACGACATATCGTTGGTCATACATGAGTTCATCAAAGTAAGTGTCATCATCAGCTAAGTGTTTGGTTCTGCGCCGATTACGAGGTGCATTTAGGATAATTCCAACTCGCTCACAAGCTAGTCTAAAGGCTTCACTATCAAATCCTGCATCTGCATTTACAAACAATCCGTCAACACTTATTTTGCTTTTTTTAAGCTGTTGCACCAAATAATTTAAGCGTTTTTCACAATCAAAAATATCATTGTGATTGCCAGCCAAAGGAAGGGTAAAACCCACCGCTAGTCCTTGTGTATCTGTTAACCATAAAGTATTGGTGGTTTTGCTTTTCTTTCGACTTTGATAAGCAACCTGATCTCCACCTCGTTTTGCAGGGCTATGGGTACCATCAAATTGTCCAATACTCAAGTCTAAAATATGCTTATACTCTTCAATTATACCATTTTGAGCAGCTTGCCAAGATCCATCTTTAACCCATTTTCGAAAGTGGTGATATACCGCACCAAACTTTATTTTCGCTTTGTAAATCAAGGACTTAACAGGAAGTAAATGCCACTGAACTCCTGTTTTGAATTTATATAATATGGCGTTTACGATCTCCCACAAATTTGTATTTGTTCCCCCTCTTTCGGGTAAACTTAAATGAGGTAAAATATATTTAACAATGCTATCTTTGTCTAAGATTCGAATCATGGCTACGGATATTTTGTAGGGTGTGGTAATTCTACAAGTTCCGTAGTCTTTTCCGATTTTTCATGAAAACTTTAAATCACTTCAAGAACATTGAAGTGTTTATCATCGCTTACTAAATATTTTGCATCACAAGCAATTGCACAATCTACAAATTTATTATCATCTGCATCAGATTCTATCAAGTTCCACTTATAATACGTTGTTATCCATCTAACATTTGGAGCATTCTCAATTAATTGTAATACATACTCTGCAAACTTATCTCCCATATGTTCTTTGATTATTTCCTCATATTCGAATAGAATATCTGTTGTTACGCAGAGTTCATACTCCTCATTTATAAAAGCATCTAAAATTGGGCGATATCTTGATTTACTGGAAATTGAAACAAGTAATACATTCGTGTCAAGTACAATTTTCAAGGCTTATTAGTTTTTAGGATTATATGGAGTTCTTTTGTGAGTCTTTAATATTCTTTCCATATCTTCATTTGTCCAATTGTTCTTATCCCAAATCTCGTCGGCCATCTTAGTTATTTTATTTGCTAAGTACTTGACTATCAGCCTCTTAATTTCAACTAAGTCACTATCATCTAATTCCCTTGAAAATAACTTCAAAATTTCTAATTGATGCTGGTTAAGATTCCCTATTTGACTTGATGAGTTCATATTTAAATTATTTTAACATATTTTATTTGTCTTGTTAACAACTTTTCATTACAAGTTACCAATTTTTTTCCTTTTTGGTTCATTTTTTCTCAATTCTGACTAACGTTAGCTAGAACCTTGATTATCAATAGCTCTTTTTTCATGAGCTAGTCTGTATCTTTCTCTTGTAAATACACCTAAATTGGCGTGGTCCGGTTTATCAGGACACTTTTTTAAGATAGAAATCAAAAATTATCTCTGTCGGTTGCGGTATAAAAAGTCCATCCAATATTGCTCTTCAAACTGACTCGGACTTAGATAGTCAAGAGAAGAATGTTTACGAATCGTGTTGTAGTATCCATCAATAAACTCAAAACATCTGAGTCGAGCATTTTCTAAGCCCCAAAAGATTCCCTCACTTAAAACCTCAGCTTTAAATCTGCTGAACAGCGATTCTGCAAAAGCATTATCGTAATGGTTATCCTTTCGGGTCATGCTTTGTCGAAATTGGTTCCTTCTTAGTAATTTTCTGAAGTTCTTCGAACCATATTGACCACCTCCATCCGAGTGAACGATCAGGCGTGCTTCCGGACTTCTATTATAGATCACTTTTTTCAAAGCCGTTAGGACCAGTAGATCCTCCATATGTTCATCTACATGCCAACCTACTATCTTTCTGGTGAACAGGTCCATCCAAATGGCTAGGTATAACCATTCGTCTATTCCTTCCGCTATACTGGGCAAATAGGTAATGTCACCTACCAGCACTTCGTCCGGAGCAGTGGGCAAATTATCTTCACTCAACAACATATTCGGACTCCTGCACAAAGACGGATCACTCTGTGTTGTCCTGGGAATGAAGCTTTTAGGCTGTATCGCAACCAGTTGTTGTGCTCTCATCAAACTTCTCACTTGATGCCTACCTACGTCATAACCTTTGTCTTGCAATTCTGAGTGTATCCTTCTGCTGCCATAACGCCGCTTATGAAAATCAAATATGGACTTCACTTCTTTTAGCAAAGTTGTTTTGTGATCGCTAGGTCGATAGGTCTGACCATTGTGATAAGCATAATAAGAACTTGTGCTTACCTGGAGCATCTTACAAAGCCTTCTTACTGGATATTCTTTTGACAACGCTTCAATCAGGTCATACCGCTTGGTCAAGTCTGACGGCTGAAAATGCCCAAGGCTTTTTTTAAGATGTCACGCTCCTGTTCGACTTCTTTTAGTCGTTTACGTAATCTCTTAAGAGGTTGTTTGGGAATTTATTTTGAAATAAATAGCCGTCGGTAGTATCTTGTAGGTAAACCAAAACTTACAAAGATGCTCGCCCAATTTGAACGACTGACCGACGGCCAGTGGGAAGTTATAAAAGAATTTCTTCCTATCAAACGAAAACGCACACTTGATTTGCGTGATATTTTCAATGCCATACTTTGGATAACAAGAACTGGAGCCCAATGGCGAAATCTTGATAGTTCTTTTCCCCCCTGGTCTGCAGTTTACTATTACTTTTATAACTGGACAAAAAAAGGAATTATCAAATCAATCAATCTGGCACTCAATAAATATGAACGGGACAAACTTGATCGGCAGTCAAGCCCAAGCTTGGGGATCGTTGATTCTCAGAGTGTTAAGTTGGCTCCCATGATTTATGAGTTTCGGGGCATTGACGGCAATAAAAAGATTAATGGCCGCAAACGTCAAATTCTCACAGACACCTTGGGTCGTATTTGGCAAGCTTGGGTACATCCAGCTAATGAGCATGACAGTCCGGCTGGTGTTCATCTTTTGAAGATGGATCAACATCAAATGGGCCGCCTGATAAAAATAATTGGTGACAAAGCTTATAAAGGAACTTTTGCACAGGCCTGTGAGGAATTGAATATCGAATTTGAAGTTCCAATAAGACCTGAAGGGAAAAAGGGGTTTGTTGTTCAGGCTAAACGATGGGTAGTTGAAAGAACGATTGCCTGGTTTAATTTTTACCGAAGAATACTGATTGACCACGAGCATACCATAGAAAGTTCTGTATCATTCCTTTATTTGGCAAATATACTAAAATGTGCTTTTAACAATGATTTAACTCTGGTTTAATTATCTCAAAATTCAGGTTCAACAGTGCCTTTAATTCTTTGTCGTAAATATCCAAGTTCTTGATAAATTCACTTATAGCAGCTACCAAGTCCTCAAATTTTTCATAGTACTTATTTTTGCAAACTCGTTGTTTTAAAAATTTCCAAAACCTTTCTATGATATTTAAATTTGGACTACTAACCGGTAAAAAATCTAGCTCAATTCCTATTTCATTCGCATGGTCTTGAGTATCATATGCTAAATTGTATTTTGCGTTATCCAACATTAGGTACAACTTCTTTCTAGACCAGCGATAAGTCTTCTTTACCTCATTTAAGAAATGACAAATCAAATCGCTATCACAGCTTTCTTCTGTTAACCATATTGTAAAACGCCTTAATTGAACATCAACACTACCCAGTATATTTATTCTCTTTCTTCCACTCGGTGACTTAATTATAATTGTATTGTCTTTTCCCTTTATTTGCCAGCACTTTTTCGGTTCAGTCCTATGTATAACATGGGCGATATCAAAGAAAATCACTAACGATTCTCCTCCTTCGACCCTAGATTTGATCTCAGATACTACTTGTTTCTGAGCTACCTCACTTGGTGGCTTATTTGGTATTAATCTTGGCTTTTTAAAAGAAAAATTGAGTTTTTTTTACACCATCTTCCCAGCCAACTTGTCTCAACTTCATGATCATACGTCTCTTTTATCCAGCCTGCTAACTCTGCCATTGTACTCACCAATTCGTTCTGTACATGGTCCTTTATTTCTGACTTTATCTCTTCTAACGAGGATACTCTTCTTGAAAAATCAAACTTTGATAACCTTTCTAGTCCCTCTTCCAGATATAGCTTCACCCAACCTGTTATTGTATTAGTATTTACACCTAGTACTTTGGCTATCTGGATATTCTGAATACCTTCATGGCTCATCATTATGCATTGATAACGTTTTAATATTCTACCATCTCTCTCCTTTTTTATTCTCGATTTCAAAGATTTTTCTTCTGTTTTGCTTAATTTTGCTTGGTACATAATTGTTTTTTATCCGCAATATACGTACTCTTTGTTAGAATAGCAAATTAGTATACATCAATGATCTTGGCAAAATTTCAATCATTTACAGAATAAAATTCCCAAACACGTTCTTAAATCTGTATTTTTCTTTTCCATTTTCGTCTAACATAGTTTCGGTAATCAAATCTGAATCATTGAATTCATTTATTCTTTTACCAATGAGTTCGCCTGATTTGTCGAAGATTATAACTGTCTCTATGCTCGTTAAAGAATCTCGAAAATAATAGGATATAAATTTCAATACACCGTTTTCGTAGAATTCCTCCAATTTCAGTTTGTCTTTGTCAAAAAAGAATTTCCTTTTTGTATTTCTTTTTTTGCTTGTATAAACATCAGAGTTTCGTTCTTCAATTACTTTGCTATTTTCGTCAAAAAATTTTATGAAGTAAATTTGGGTGTCATTTCTAATTGCCTCTAACTTCATATTTTCGAAATCGTAAGAATATTTTATTTCCTCTCTGTAATTGTCGGATTCTGTTATTCTTGATGAGAGGTTTCCTTCTAAGTTATAATCATAAATCATTTCTCTATTTACCTCACCTGTAAAATGACTTTTTAGTAATCCGTCATTAAAAGTCATTCGATATTTTGGTGAGGTTACTATTTCATGTTCTGGATTGAAATTGAGAGTATCAAAATTTTCTATTCGTTGTTCATAAACGTCAACGCTGACAACCCCCTTCGAATATTTGTTTGGTTCTCTTGGTAATTTATATTCAAATTGCTGAGCTATTCCAAATTGGAATGATATCACAATTATCAATAGAAAGGTTCTTATTTTCATTTTTCAGTTTTTTCCTGGTTGCACACAACGGTCGGTGCATATGCAGTGGCCGACTGAAAGGAGGGCATTGACATATGCACTTTGTTAGTGGTCGTATCTTTCCGGCGCCTCAGCGCCGGTTTTTCTTTCAGATGTTTTTGCCACCAAATTCTTCAATCAGTTCTCTTGTAAATATATGAATTTTTTTCAAGATGTGTATTTTTGGTGTTATTTTTTATGAGTCACCTCAGTTGTTTTGGAGTAATTTAGCTGAATAATTATTGATGCCTTTTTTGAGCCAGGCTTTCAGTTCTTGATTGTCAAAGAGCTTGATTAGGCCTGGTTGAATTGTAATTGTCTGCAAATTGTAGTTTTCAGGAATTTGAGTTGTTGTACTCAATTCAAGGAGTTTACCCATAATCGAGTTCAACTCAAAATCAAAAAGGCCGTCAGTTGTGCTGTTCAAGAATTATTGCTGGTATCAATTTATCAATTTTATAAATTTATAAAGCGGGCTGGCAAGCCTATCAGGATGTTGTTTTCCTTTTCCAGATATTCAATTTACCACGATACTGTTTGAAAAATAGGAAAGCTGCGAGATGATTTTCCCTATGGCCACTAACGGTCTGCGTAAACGCCGTGCGGTTTTCAAAGTGCTGAAAGGAACTACAAAATTCTTTATCAACCAAAAAGCATTTTATCTTCCAAGTAGCCGCATGGACGCTTTACGCTTTGTTACCTATCCGTATTTCGGCGCGCACAGCGCCGTTTCTGAGGATAGTTTGAAAGGAACTGTTGAGTCCTTTATTTATCGTATTCACCACTGGAACAAATAAGTTCTTTAGGTGGTGGTATAAATATATAACATTTTTCCTTAATCCGTGAATTTGACTGTCAATTTGTAGTTGGGCCCCAGAGGAGAATTTGGGTATAATTTATGGACTCATAGCTTTCGCTGGAAGATTTAACAATTTGGCTGACTCAGTGCCGATCAAAGAATTATTGTGTGAAGAATAATTTCCCGTGATTATTGCTTTTAATTATTGTTGATCCGAGGCCCTGGTTCTTGGTTTGTAAAAAGCTTATCGAAGAAATTTTTAAGCAGGTAGGGCGATCACTTTGGATGCTGTATCTTGACGAATTCATTCAATTTTTCCAGGCGTAATTTGGGACTAATTTAGAATCGAGGGATGGCCTTAAAATTCTATGGTAGGTAACGGGAAGTGCATACGCCGTGCGACCGAATGGGAGCATGGTCGTTATGCACATTGTTGGCAGCAGGCTTTTTTTTCTATCTAAATAATTGTTCTATTGTCTTCATAGGAAGAAACATTTTTTCACTATCCGGAAGTAAAATGAATCCAAAGCGATCATAAAATTTAACTGCATTTTCATCAATTGGATCTACTATTACAGCCATAGAACCTATTACTTTAGATACTTCAAAACTTCTTTTTAAAGCATCTATTAATAATAATTTCCCCAACCCTTGACCTTTATTTTTCTCACTAATTGCTAATCTCCCAAGCAGTGTTAAAGGTAAGGATTCATAGGCTCTTGGAAGTTTTTTGCTGATTTCTTCTGGTATTGCCTCTCTTGATATTCCAGCATTTGATAAAGTATAAAATCCCTTAATATTATTTTCTCCATCACTTAATACAAAACAAGCTGATAGTTTTCTCTTAACGTCTTGTTTTGCTTGTTTTTGAATGTAGTTATCCAAGTATGTATTTCCACAAGTAAATTCTGATTTCTTGTGTTTCGATTCAAGGGGAGCTGTTATATAATCTGCCATATTAAAGTAACTTTTTATATTCCTTTAAGGCAGATTTTAATTTTTTATTCGGTTTGACTCCTTTAAATGCGTAATCGAAGAAAATTTCCTGATCTTTTTTTGATGCAATTATTTTATTATGTTCTTCTACTATTTCTTCTGCTTTTGATTGAACAGCTTTTAGTATAAATTCAGTTAAACTCCTAAAACCACCTAATTTGGAAGCATATTCAAAGAATTCTTTTTGCTCTCTTGTTAATCTTGCATCAAATCTTGTCATTTCAATACTTTTCATATTAAGGTATTTTAATTTATCAACTCAATTTAATACAAATGTACGTTTTTTCTCCGTACAAGTCAAGTTTTGTGATTTTCTTTTTTCTGCTTGCAGCCAACGGACCGCGCATGCGACGTGCCTGACGTCAGGAAGGCATGTACGACATGCGCAATGTTAGGCACAGGCTAATTTATTTCAAAGTGATCTACTATTTCAAAATATTCTTTAATCATATTTTTTGAACTATTTTGGGTATTATTAAGATTCCATTTTATACTCATAGGTGGCAAGCCCCCATAACTAGAATTATATTGTTCATAATTATCAAACCCTAGTAATGTTATATACTTATATTCTCCAGGGCTACTGATTTTGAATACTTTATGAGATGCTCTTTCATCTCTAATTAGACTAACTACATAGTTTTTACTATACAGTGGGTTTTCAGACAATTTTTTATGATAGTAGAAGCCAGTATAAATCCTTTCCTGTAAAATCCGGCCATACTGACCCACCTAAGCTTGTTAGGAGGAGCCGTCATTCCGGCGTACTGACCCGCCTTATATATAGTGGATACTTACGATTAAATAGCCATGTTCGCAGTTTTTTTCAAGCAAAAAAACGGTCAAGAACATGGGACAATTTAAACGTATGGATCAAGTAAGAACGATTATTAAAACCTATATCAGCACGAGTTCTCTTCGCGCCACAGCAAGTAGATTACAAGTTTCTAAAAACACAGTGAAGCATTATGTAAGACTTGGGAAAGCCTTTGATGAAGATCTTGCGCGAGTTCTTTCATTGGACGATTCCGCTTTCACTGCGGTGTTTTATCCCTCTAAAAATACAGTGGCTGAACAACGAAAAGAGGCTTTTAAAAGTAAGATTGATGATTGGATAAAAGAATTAAAACGAGTGGGTGTAACTCGCTATTTATTGTGGGAGGAGTACATCGAAGAACACCCAGATGGTTATAGTTACACTCAATTTTGTGAACACTTTAAACGCGAGATAGGACGACGAGATTTGACGATTAGCTTAGCGCACCAAGCAGGTAATGTCATGCAAGTAGACTTCGCTGGAAAGAAAATGCGATGGGTAGATTTAACTACTGGAGAAGTTCATGAATGCGAAGTTTTGGTAGCGGTGATGCCACATAGTCAATATACTTTTGCCATCGCACTTCCCTCTCAAAAGGTAGCTGACTTTATTTATGGATTAAATCAAGCGCTTCTTTTTTTCGGTAAACTACCTCAAGTTATTTTATCCGATAATCTAAAATCATATGTTAGTCGAGCTGATAAATACGAACCTACTTTTAATGAATTATGTGTACAATTAGCTGCACATTATCAGCTCGATTTAAGTGCCACTCGCGTTGGAAAACCCAAAGATAAAGCGAGTGTAGAAAACATGGTGAATACGGTTTACAGACGCATTTATGCTCCATTGAGAAACGAGACTTTTCATAGTATAGAGGAGTTAAATGCAGCAATCACAGAGCAGCTAAGCCAACATAATAATAAACCCTATCAACAAAAACAAGGTACACGCAAAAGTGTTTTTGAAGCTTTTGAATTGCCTGTAATGAGATCACTCCCTTGTGATCTGTTTGAACTTAAAAAGACCATCACACCTCAAGTTAGAAGGAACTATCATGTTTTTCTAGGAGAGGACAAAGCTTTTTACTCTGTCCCTTTTCAATATGCAAAACAACAAGCGACCGTCATTTACACCTCAAAAAATGTAGAGGTATATATTGATAATCAACGGGTTGCAACTCACAAGCGAGTTTACTACACCGGGTCACAACAGTACCAGACAAAAATGGAACATATGCCTCGGTCGCACAGGGAGTGGAAAAAAGCAAAAGGCTTTGATGCCGCTTATTTTCTTAGTCAGGCTGAGCAAATAGGTCCTGCTACTCGCTGGGCTATCCAGCATATTCTACTCTCCAGAATCCATGAAGCCCAATCTTATGGTAGCTGCCAAGGTATTTTAGGTTTTGCAAAAAAGTATAATTCTGAACGTTTGGAGCGAGCTGCTCTTCGTTGCCAAAAAGCAGATAAGGCAAGCTATTACATGATCAAAAATATCTTAGTTCGAAAACTCGACACCGTTGATGATCAACTTGAATTATTTGACTCACTCACAATAGGGGAACACGAAAATATAAGAGGCCCTGAGGCTTATCAATAGGTATCTATTGAACTCAATAACATTTATTTTTTAACTACTCCCTTAGATAATATAAAATTATAAAGGGATATAAAACAATCAATAATTATGAAAAACGGATCTCTGGAAATTATGAGAATGCTAAAATTAACAGGCATGGCGGATGCTTACGAGGCAGCTCTTGGATTACCAATCAACCAGCAAGCAGACGCACATGAAATGATTGCCAATCTGATTGATGCAGAAAAACAGCATCGTTGGCACAAGCGAATGAAAATGTTTTTAAGACTCTCCAAACTTCGTTATCAAGCCAACATTCAAGACATCGATTGTTCTAAAACAAGAAATCTCTCCAAGGAAAAATTAATGCTCCTTGCAGACTGTGCTTACCTCGACCGAGGAGAAAATGTTTTGATTACCGGCGCCACTGGTTGTGGTAAATCATACCTGGCTTGCGCTTTAGGAAATAACGCTTGTGTCAATGGATACCGAACACTTTACTTTAACATGAATCGATTCACCGAACAGATCGCTTTAGCCAAAACAGACGGCACCTTAATCAAGTGGATGGACAGATTAAAAAAAGCTAAACTCATCATCTTTGATGACTTTGGATTACAACCCATCACACATCAGGTAAAGTTAATCTTGTTACAGATTTTGGAAGACCGTTACGAAAACGCCGCTACTATTATTTGCTCTCAACTGCCAGTGAGTAAATGGCACCAATATTTTAATGAACCAACTTTGGCAGATGCCATCCTTGACCGGATCGTCCCCAAAGCACATCGAATAGAATTAAAAGGAAAAAGTTTAAGGAAACCTATAAATCAACTATCTTAGCATCATTGAAATCGTAAGTTATCCACATGGGTCAATGACTCCGAAATGGGTGGGTCAGCAACTCCGGAATTTGCACCCAGGCCCTGGTAAAAAGCTTATCGAAGAAATTTTTAAGCGGGTAGGGCGATCACTTTGGATGCTGTATCTTGACGAATTCATTCAATTTTTCCAGGCGTAATTTGGGACTAATTTAGAATCGAGGGATGGCCTTAAAATTCTATGGTAGGTAACGTTCGGTGCTGACGCAGTAGTCGCCCGCAGGGCGCTATTGTCGTGCAGCACTATGTTGTGTGCATTTTAAGCGGGTTGGCCGATTTTTAGTCACTTTCTTCAAGCCGCCTCAGAATTTTACTGATTCGATTTTCTATAAATTTGAAATTCAATCAATATTTTCAGATGACAATTTACTCAAATCTTAGTAAGAATTACAATTTGGATTTCTCTTGAATTCAGATTCACTGCTGTTTCGTTTTACCATCACTACTTCAGTAACAATTTCACTCTTTAGTAATCTTGGGTTTCAATTATTCTTGCAGATAATTCAAAATGTTCTTGTCAATTTTGGTTGTTGAATTTTCTAAGCAAGCACTATTTTTCAACAAGAGTCTTTCAATCAACCATTTACAAATTTTCCATTTAAACTTTCACTTCTAAAACCTGCTTTTTATCATTTTCCCTTTTTCACTACTATTCTTCAAGCCGCTAAATTCCCAAAGCGGGCTGGCTTCCAAAATCCTCTTGCACACAACGTCCCCGCATACCCGCAGTCGCCAGCTTTTGCTGGCGATTGACGGGTATGCATTGTTCCATGCTGGCTTCTTTTTTTAATCCATTTCGTTATTCATACATTCATGAATCCATTTTACTATTTGTTTCTTATTCGATTCTTCAAGGTTAGGAAATTTTACAAACTCGTAACTTTCAATTGAAAAAGAATCAGAGTTATTCAGGTGAATTTCAAAATCATTATCGTTTATAATTCCTTTCCAAACGATTGGATATAATTCTCTATCGTAAGGATTTAGATTTTTATTAGGATTAGCATAAAAATATCCTTTATTCATAGGTTGAGAAAAATCTTTAAAATCTTTTTCAATTTTGTATTGTGGCATATCAACTGAATTTCAATTTGTAACTTCTGAAGAATAAAAAAACTACAAGGTAAATAATTGCACATATCACAACATGATGCAAATTGTCAATGAGTGAAGGAATATAAAATTCTCTGAGTTTCATTGAATATGTTTCCTTTCTATCTCTATTGATTCCATATTGCGGATTGTAGTTTTCATAATATTTCTCTCCATTTATCGGGTTTTTAAATTCAAATGGAAGAGTTTTGATGTATTTACCGTTTGTGGGACTTCCTGATACTCCATCATATAAATCTCCACCGCCACTTATTTTTCCAAAATGTTGGATTACAAATAAAGTTAAGATTGACAATAAAATTGATTTTAAGACCAATTTCATTATTGACGTATTTACCTTGATTTCTTTCTTTTCTGTCATTTTCTTTTTTTCTGCTTGCATGGAACGGTTTGTGTATGTGGCGTAGCTGCGTTTAGCAGCTATGAACACATACACATTGTTCTGTGGCGTATTTATTACATTTTTTTATATTTCTTACCGTTTCCTTGGAGATATTAATAATTTCAGAAGTTTTTTGGCACTCATTTTTTTTGATATTCAATGTTTTTCAATGATAAATTTTTCTTCTTCTTGTTTTTCATCTTGGCTTTCATTTGCTCTATAGATTCTCTATATGAAGTGAGGTATTCCCCAAAGTTAGGACAGCTTAAAATACATCAATTGTTTATTGACATTTAACGTTTGATAACAAATTCGAAATAATTTCACTCTCGCTGTTTGCAGAAAACCACCCTGAAGAATAGGTGCATGGATTATATTTACAATTCCGTGTAATTTCTCGACTGGTAAAAAATACATCATTGCAATATATACTAAGCGTTGCTGTAGAAACTCCATAAAGTTCATTATGATCCCATGTACTTGACATGCTATAGCTAATTGTTTCAGAATATTTGGTCAGAAATGGGTTTTTCCCTTCTTTTAGTTCTTGAATTCCTTCTTCGATAGATTCTTCAGCCTTTTCTACTATCCTGTCGAATTGAGTTTTATAGTTTCTAATAAAATCCCAACCATCTTCATTTGAATAATATTTATATTTTTTGATTGTGAATTTTGTGGGAAAAATAATAGACCAACTTCCTTCTTTGGAATGTTGGATAACCCAGATGTGGAGGTTGTTTCCAAGATTATTGAAATCATATATTTCAATTGCATAATAATCTGAATCATCTTTGAGAAGTGTATCATTGGGGTTAAAACTTATTCGATATGCCTGATATGAAAGTTCTGGAAACTTATTACTTAAAGTTATTAAAACTATCGAATCATTTGGTAGGTAAACAATTTCTGGGTCTTTATACTGTTCCTCTCTTATTAACATAAATGGTTCTGGAAAAGAATGCTTTGACAAAAATTCAATAGAACATTTTTCGAATGAAATAATCTCTTTTGTTCGATCAACCTCATTAGTTTTTAATGGGGAGTTTCCCTTTTTGACTGTCTCTTCATTAACATTTAGTTGCTGTTGGTCGACTTCCTCAATTTGATTATGAGATAAGTTTTTCTTTTTTATGTTGATAAAACCTGGCCTACATCCATCTGCTGTCCATTTTCCTTTTAAAACAGTCTCTTTTTTATTATTTGTTATCTGTAGTTTGCCTTCCTTAATACACCATCGACCTGATTTCCTTTTTTGTTTTAATATCTTTGTTTCTTCAAAAATTAAGGTATTCCCTCGGATTACTCCGGTCAATTTCATTTTACCATATTGATTATTTCTCTTTATAAAAGAAGTTCCTTTAAATTTTTTGTTACTATATATCTTATCAATAGATATTTCAAAATAATATTCTAAAGTTCCCTGACTTAAGGTTCCTTCCCAAGTTCCTTCAAAATTTTGCCCATAAGTAGAAATTGTACAGAAGCAAATTAAAAGGATTAGTTGAAATTTGTTTTTCATAATTTATTATTTTTATGTTAACTTATTGTTTTGTTCTATCCCCCAAGAAACAACAACATGACGTGTATCAAGTATACAAACCATTACTTTTTAAATTTCTTTTTTCAAAGATAGTCTCTTTTTACTTGTTTCCAATTTTTCTCTATGCCACAGAACGACCGGTGCAAACGGCGTAGCGGCGGATAGCCGCTATGAACGATTTGCACTTTGTTAGTGGCTCGGCTTTTTATAAATTATTTGAATTGCCTATTTCATATTTGAGTCTCACTATGCCATTCTCATATTGTTTTACATCAAGGAGTTTTAAATTACTCATTCTGGGAATAAATTCAAACAACTCAATTCCACCATCCAATATTATTGGAATTATAAAAAGAAACAATTCGTCAATAAGCTTTTCATTGTGAAGTGAAGTGTTAGTTTTCCCACCTCCAATTAACCAAATGTCTTTACCCTTTCCTTTCTTTAATTTTTCAATAAACTGAATTGGGTTATCTTTGACGAACTTTACATATTTAGTGTCTTTTAGTTCATATTTGCTTGACAACACAAAATTGTATTTATCTTTAGATGGTATTTCAATTCCTCTTTTTAAGGTTAACTCGTAGGTATTATATCCTTGAATTGTAGTATCAATTGAATCATAAAACTCCATAAATCCATAATCTAATTGATTTGGATTGGGAAAAGATTCTAACCAATTTATGCCGCCATCTTTTCTTGCTATTTTTCCATTTAAACTCATCGCTATGTAAAGTTTAATCTTTCTCATGTTCTAATCATTTGTTTTGATTTTTCTTCTTGGTGGCCACTAACGGTCTGCGTAAACGCCGTGCGGCATTCAAGGTGCTGAAAGGAACTACAAAATTCTTTATCAGCCCAAAGGCATTTTATCTTCCAAGTAGCCGCATGGTCGTTTTACGCTTTGTTGGGCGCTGTTCCTTCCTTTTACAAATTTTTCAACGGAACTGCAATGTTCAAATTTACCAAATTCATCAATCCAGCTCAGTGTATATTCCGGTAAACTTGTGCCACGGTTTCCGGAGCAAACTGTGCCACGGTTGTGAAGAGTCGATAATCTATTCTCAAAGTTAAAAAATATTAGCTGTTTACTCCTTTTGCCTTGCGCATAGACTCTCCCGAGAGAGTGATTCTATGTGAAGAATGCACCAATCTATCCAGGATAGCATCGGCAATAGTGCCCTCACCAATCAATTCATGCCATTTGCCCACAGGGATTTGAGAAGTGATGATAATGGATGATTGGTCGTACTTGTATTCGACAATATCCATGAGCGCCTGCCTGATGATATTATCTATTTCGCTGAGACCAAAATCATCGATAATGAGTAAAGCGGTTTGTTTGATCGTTTTGATTAGCCGTTGGTAGTTGCCTTCAATTTTGGCCAGTCTGACCTGATCGGATAAATTACTCATGGTGTAGTATTGGGTTTTGTGTAGTTGTATACAAGCCTGATGTCCGAGGGCTTGAGCCAGGTAGGTCTTGCCCGTTCCGGTGGGACCGATGATAATCAGATTTTGGTGTTTCTGAATAAAGTCCAAAGTGGCCAGTCGGTTGAAGTAATTTTTGTCCAGTCCGCGAGGAGTGGTAAAATCGACATTGGCAATGGCGGCACCGGAGCGGAAGTGAGCTCGTTTGATCAGATTCTCCATTTTCCGGTTTTGCCGGTATTCCCATTCCTGGTCAGCCAGCAGAGCAGTGTACTGATCCAGGGTATAGTCCTGGTAAAGGTTGTCTTGCATACTGAGGTGATGGATATGGGCCATGCCTTTGAGTCGCATTGTTTTTAGCTTTTCTACTGTGGTTTGTGTATTCATTGTTGTAAATTTTTAGAAAGGTTTAAGTGTAATATTGACTGCCTCGGATATTGTCATGTTCCGGGATGGTTGTTGTCTTGGTTGTGGCCTGGAACAGATCCTGCTCCAGGTCCATATTGTTTTTCAAAATATCCCTAACGGTACTATAACTGAAGTAGGGATATTGACGAGCGCGAATAACAGCACTTTGAAGCCGGTCGACAGGATAATCCTTGACCAATTGCAAAATGCCCATGCACTGCTTGTAAGCTACTTCGGGATAGGTCGCTTGTTGGATCAATCCTTTGATGTAATATTCTACATCCTCACCGTATTTGCGGGCCCATTTTTGAAAGAACTCCGGCGACCAGTCGTTGTAAAATCGATGGGTGCTTTTCATGTGTTTACTGATGGTGGTATAGCGCCCGGGGCGAGGGTCTCTTCTGTGAGTGGCGATACGTTCTTTAGCATAGAAGACCTCTACCGTTTTGGTGTTGTATTGCACCTCTACCTTTTTACCAATAAATCGATGGGGGACGCTGTAGTAGTGCCTGTCGGCGGATAAGTAGACATGTCCCATTTTTTGTACGGTTGCTATTTTATAGTACCTAAGTTCGTAAGGCTGGGCGGCAAGTGGTAAGAGCTCCTCTTTTTCAATATCATGAAACTGCTGACGGCGAGTCAGCTTTATCTGACTGAACATTCGGTCATTATAGTCTTCCAACAACTCAGCAATGGCTTTATTCAACTCTGTTAAAGAGAAAAAGATCTGTTTGGAGAGGGGATAAAAAATACGTTGGTATACCAGCTTGACGGCATTTTCTACCAATGCTTTGTCTTGTGGACAATACGTTCGAGTAGGATTAATCGAACAACCGTAATGCAGTGCAAAATCTGAAAATGTCTTGTTCAAAACCGGTTCATATTTACTGCCCTTGGTAACTGCCGATTTGAGATTATCCACCACAATACTCCTGGGGACACCTCCCATAAACTTCAGGCAGTTGTTCATCGAGTCAATAAAATCTTCCCCTTTCTGAGAAGGGGTCGCTTCCACATAAGTATACCCACTACAAGGCAAGGTGGCTACAAATACCTCCACCTCGATTTGTTCTCCAGTCTCCATATCTACGAAAAATAACTTCTTGCCGGTATAATCTACATATAGTTTATCTCCGGCTTTATGCACCAGTTTTCCTGAGCCGTCCACTTGTTGAAGCCAACGGTTCAAGTGTTCGTTAAACTGGGAAGAGCGATATCCGTCGGGGTGACGGCTTAGATACTCCCTCCATAAGGTAAGACGCGTACAACCTACCTTTTTGAGCTCTTTACGAAAATAAGGAAAGTAGCTACTCAAAGTCTGATAACGATCTTTATCCGTCGTGCTAACGCCCGGAAACAACTCTTCCAGTGATCGGTCATCTAACTGTCCAAGTACTTCATATGACCGGCCTGTGGCTTTTAACAGGCGTACGTATTCATTGATCGTATTGCGATGAATACCTAACAACCGGCTGATGCTCCGGTTGCTCTCGCCTCGAATTTTGAGTTGTAATAATTGTCTGATTTGCATGATCCCTATTCGTTGGTTCGCCATAGTGTTTTACTGTTTTATTTTTCAGTAAAACACCGAATAGAAATCGACTCTTTTAACTAAAGTGGCACATTTTGCTCCGGTCAGCTGGTTTTTTTGGCACAACTTGCTCCGGAATCAGTGGCACATTTTCACCGGTTTTGGTGGCACATTTTGCTCCGGTTTAGCCACTCAGTCCTTTTATCTTCATAAATATAACAATTTCCAGTCAACCGTAGCAATTTTGGTGTTTTACTTTTCAAAGTACTCTTGGTAGAATCTAATCATTCACTCCGCTTACCACTTCCTGATTAATCATTGAGATTAGCTAGGCCTTTTCAGTATATTTTGTTGATTATCAGTATTTTATGTATTTGTATGAAATGCAATTTAATGTTTTTCAGGAGTTTTAGCATTCTTGTTACCCATGACTGAATTGGATTTTGGATTGAATTTCGACGAATCAGCAATTTTAATGATCTCGTTACTTGTTGAGTAGTCTTGGAGTAGTCTTGATGAATGTAAGAGTTTCAGTTGCTCACGTACTAAATCAGTTTTGGAGTATTTCAATTTTCTGTTGCTGTTAATCATTTTGATTGATAATTAAAAAGGCCGTCAGCTTGCCCTGTAAATTATCTTTCAAATTTTTCAAATTTTTCAAGCGGGTAGGGGAGCCTCTTTTTTCGATAATCTGGGAGCTACGATTTTTCAATTTCACTAAGTTGCTCTTGGTGCCAAATTCAAAATTGTGGGTTGGGATTTTCCATAGCGCCCAACGTCGAGCGTATGTGGCGTAGCTGGCAGCGGGTTTGATTCGCGCATTAGCAAATAAATGCCAGCTATGTGCATATACGCATTGTTGTGTGTAGCATTTTTTTAACTATTAACTTTAATTGAAAATTGTAATTATACAATTATTCTCATTTGAAGAAATTGAATAAAATTCTCTTAATTGTTTAACATTATCCATTATATAATCTAACAAATCAGGATTTCCATCCCAAATATTGGGATAAACATTTTTCTGAGTCATTTTTTGTGTGTCAAATCTTTCTATAAGAGATTCATCTGATATATCAACTAATTTCTTGTTAAGTTCTTTCACTTCATTGGAATCTAAATACTGAACTGATCCATATCCTATTACCTGATTCTTATCTAATATTCTATTACCTAAAATTACTTTTGCAATTTCATTTTCAGTCTTCTCAAAATTTTCTCCTGTTAAAAGGTAAATTATTCCATCCCATGATTTATCAAGATAAATAAAACTTGATGGATCTTTGATACCTGGATTCTGAATTTCCTTCTCTAATCCTTTACTATCTTTTTTATATACTTCAAGTTTTTGAGGTGATATTCTATGTAATTCTACAACAATTCCCATTTCGTTTAATTTTTGTTTTTCACGGATTTAAACTTCTTTAATCGAATTTTTTTAAGGATACTCTCAATATTACACACAACGGTCCGCGTATGTGACGTACCGCCGATTAGGCGGTATGTGCATATACGCTTTGTTACCTACCGTTTTTTCTTTTTTATTATGCTCTATTTCTAACAGCATTTTTCACTTTGGCTCCTTCTTTCTTTCTTGTTTTCAAATCTTTCTTTATTATAAACTCTTGTTTCTTTGTCACTAATTTCCACCAATATATTGCTGGTATGATGTTCCCCGAATGCTTTTCTAACCTATACATTATCTCCACATTTGGTTCTTCCTTATCATTTATTAATCGACTTAACCTTGTATAATGTACATCTAAATCTTCTGATAACCGTTTTTTAGTTCTATTTAGAATCCTTATATATTCTTCTACATGCTTTCCAAAGCTCTTTTCTTCTGTATATGGTTCTTTTCGTAAATAGTCTTCCATCAAATATTTGAACCGCAATAGTTCAGAATATACTCTTTGTTCTTTTGTCCTTTCTCTTAACAGTTTAAATCGGAACGCCCTTATTTCTTCTTCTGACTTTTTTCTTTCTTCCTCCGATAAGTCTTGAGGTATTAACATTGATGTTGCTATTTCTTCATCACTATACTTTTTCCTTAGTTCCTTATAAATTTTTTCATATTTCTTCATCTTCTAAATATTTTTCAATTAGCGAATTTGATACTTCATAATATACTGCCATTTGAGTTCCCATTTGCTCAAACCCATAGGTGTTTTTATAGTATTTTACTAATTCCGTTTTTGGTACTAATGAAACAAATCCTTCATATCCTTTTTTAAAGGACAACTGGCAAGCAAATGCTATGAAACAGCCTGGTATATTTTTTAGCAGTTTATTTTTTCCTCTATAGTTTTTTGATGATTCAATTAGATTAATGTGTATTCGAAATTCTTCAGCATAGTCTATAAGAGACATTAATCCTAGTACCTCTTTTTTCTCAATAAGGCGTATTTTATATACATCGTTCTCAATTTCTAAACTCCAATCAAACGTGAACTCTTTTTTACCCTTTAATTTCCTTATTTCTTCTTTCGACAATCTCTCAATAATTGCTTCTATCCCTTCTCCTGTTTTTGTTTCAATTAATTTCATAGTATTTTCAGCTATATCCTTGTTTACAAATATAACAAATAATATTTACTAAATCAATAAATGTTGTTGATTTTGTTTATTTTAATTCTGACTAACGGCCACCACCACCACTGATAATCAGTCAGTTGCAAAGCCTAAGTCTTCTGGTTTTAAATCAAATTTAGCGATTTTCTTTCGGATTCTTTTTACCAATCCCAACTTCCTTTTTTGGTCTAAAAATAAATATTCTTCAGGGGGATTATAGGCTTCTTTTTTAGTTACCATCTTCCATATTATTATTGCTAATTTTCTTGCTGTTGCTGTTATGGCTGATTGTCTTCCATACTTGAATGCTATCTTTTTAAAAAATCTTGCCAGGTAACCATCTTTCAAATTACCGATTGCATTGGCTGCATTTCTCAATGCAATTTTTAATTGATTACTTCCTTTCGGGGTTCTGTTGCTCAGTTTTCTACCCCCTGATATTTTATTATTGGGGGCTAATCTTAACCAGGATGCAAATTGCTTTGCTGTACTAAATTTCCTAATCCCTTCTGGTCCAATTTCACTCATCAAAGACAAAACTGTCGAATGACTGACTCCTTCTATAGCCATCAGATCCACCCCCTCAAAATATTGATAAGAGATGATATTCAAATCCATATTCTTTGGCGCATTCTTATTGTTTCTTTTATGTGGCTTCTCCACTGGAAGATCATCTATTGGATTTTCTAAGGACATGAAATAGTCTTCTATAAAGACTTTGATGGCCTGATCACATTCTGCTATTTTTTCTTTGTAAAAAAGGTAGGCCTCATAATCTTGTTTCAAGCCAAATAGATATTCTTCCCGATTATTCCCATGCAATGCCTTTGCTATTTCTTCTTCTGATTTTCTACAATTATAATGTCTCAATTTTGCCAATTCTTTTGGGGCTAAATTCCCATTCACTATTGCTTTAATTATTTTCAAGCCTGTCAATCCGCATACATCACTTACCACTACGTCCAATCTAAAATTTAATAGTTTTAGATATTTTTGCATTCTTGATGATGCTTGAGCAGACAGGCTTATCATCTTAGCTCTTTGTCTGCAATAGGCTCGCAATTTGCCTGTTGTATCATCTGGCAAAAAACTTCCACTTAGCAAGCCTAAGGTGTGTAGCTTTTGTATCCACATACAGTCTAATACATCTGTCTTTTTTCCTTTGATGTTTTTTGTGAATTTGCCATTACTCAACACTACTTCAATTCCATTACTTACCAACTCGATATACAAATTTTGCCAATAGTCTCCTGTGGATTCCATGGCTACAGTTCTCACTTCATTTTCTTGTAACCATTTTCTCAATTCAGTTAAGTCTTGTGCATATACACCAAATTCTTTTACATCCTTTTTCTTGCTTTGACCAATTGCAACAAAATGGGATTTACTTCCTACATCTATCCCTCCGGCATTGGCATGAATCACTTCCATTTTCTTTGTCTTTTTTCTTGCCATTTCTTTTTTGTTTTTGATTTGTAAAAAATGACGCTAAGAAAATGTAACTTTGATATTGATAATTATTCTGAACGGGGTCCTTGCGGCCACCAATTAAATTATCACCAGTCCTGAAATCATCCTTCAGGACTTTTTTACATTTCAAACCAGAATGACGCGCGGGCTTAATAATTATTCTCATAATTAAAATTGGCACCTCTTAAAAAAACGGCCTTACATAGCGCCAAGACAAAGATAGGATTTTGTTCTCGTTAGCTCCTTAAATTAATTCCAATTTTGTTGGTATATCTGGAATGGTAGGTAACGGTCTGCATCTATGACGTTGCCAGCTTTTGCTGGCAATGGACATAGATGCTTTGTTGCATACCGTATTCTTTCTATATTCCATCAATTAATGTTAATAAGCTATAAGTTATTTGGTTTGAATATCTCGTTACCTCATCTAAAGAAATCAAACCTAATCTCCTGTCGTGTTCAAGTTTGTTATATCTTGATTTAAGCAGAATCACTTCGTTCTGAATTGATGGCTCAATTATCGCTAATTTTTCAAGTTCGTTAAAGACTCTTTCTATCTTTCCTTGACTTATCAAGATTTTTAGATTTTTAACTTCTACCTCTCTTGCATCATTTTTATTGATAGGGGATTCAATTATTGTATCAATTTTTCGATTTACTGCTTTATTATCTTCTTGAAGTCTTATTATTTCAATTTCATTTGAGAACTCTGTTTTGAGAATTTCGCTCGAAGAAATTAAGTCCATAATTCGATATCTCAAAAAGGACGATTCATGGTTAATTCCATAAGTCACAAATCTTCTAACATTTGGATTGCTTCCTATGTCTATTTGTAAATTTTCCTGATTATAACGGATTGCATTGATTCGTAAAACCACCACGAGAAGCGGAAATGAGTAAATTATGCAACCAGTCTTTGTGATAAACAAAACCATTTAGTCTGGCAGCCGGACTTTTAAGAACTTGGCTGTCATCCCATGCACTGGGACAAGACGGAACAAAATTATATAAAAGAGCAAAAGCTCGAAAGTTGTTTGACGTACTTTCAACAGAAGCATGAAACATCTGTGAATTAAAGGCATGTCGATTCATTGACCTCATTAATCTGTCCAGCATATTGGAGGTTTTGTGGGCAGTTGGAAAATCTAAATGGACCAACCATCTGTTTTTTTTCTGGCAAAGTTTGAGGATGTTATTTTTCATAGGGCAATCCGTTAAATTAGCCATTGTCCATTCTCTAAGCCTTCTGATTTGTTGTGCAAGTTGCCTTTTAGAATCAGCTCTGTAGCAATCCCATATTTTATCAGCTACCTGATCAAAATAAGTCTTGAGTTTTTTCGTAGCTCTGTCGCGAACTTTTAAAAAAGCATGAAGGAAGCACTCAATAATTACGACTTTGACAAATAAATTTTTCCAGGCATTTTGAGTGGCCCACCATCCATCTGTATTAAGGGTATGTGGCTGATAATCAGGGGATAAATCCAGTGCTTCGGTTTTAAAATCCTGATACCCAATCTGTAGCGATTCTGTATCAGCATGGGCACAGGCTGCCATTCCCAAAAAGCAGTTTTGACCAATGGTGGTTGCGATATAAGCACGTTGACCACCGACTTTAACATGGTGTTCGTCTGCTAATAAATCCTTAGGTAAAAGCTCCGGATTTTTTATTGTAGTGCCAACGATGCTGTATTGATGTAAGCAATAATATAGTCGATACCACCACATGGCGTTTTTGCCAAACACAAATGCCAGTGCCCAAAATGGAACCCCAAATTTCAATAAGAATAAAGGACCGGAAACTTCATCGGTTTTACCCCTGAAGTAAGGTAAAATAAAACTTGGTCGTATTCGATAATTGATACCCGATATCTCTATCTTCCGTAGCTGAATATCCATCTTCTTGGACATCCGATCACGACCATTTAAACAATATCCATTTGCCATTTGTAAAGGGAAAAGTTCTGGATGTTGATCGTACAAAGATTGGATCACTTCATGCGCTATTGTATTATTCGTCAAAAAAATATCATATTCTGCCTCACTTATGGGCAGTACTATTGTCCGATTTTGCTTATCTTTAAGTGCCATTGATTTTGTTTCGTTTTATTAGTTACACTTAAAACATAAGCATTTTCAGTGGCTTTTTTTATTTATCAACGCAAAACGTTACAATCAGAAATTTTCTATCATTGATTTTAATCCAATTGCAGCAGCTATTTTATAGTTTAGATTTCTATCATCTGCTAAATTCAGAAAATCATTCAACGATTTCTTCGAGCTTAAAACAAATATTTCCGAAGCCACTTTTTTTCGTTCGTCTTTGGTTCCATTTTGGAGTTCTTCCGCAAGAGTTTTTATTTGCGATAAACTGTCAATGGGTTCAGGGTTCTCATCTGTTTTATCAAAAATTGGTTTCTCACCTAATTCAGGAATTTTTATTTCTGGTTCTTTATATATTTCTCTGACCAAACTACTATAACTTGAACCAAACTGAGAATCATTAGCGAAATCAATATAAATATATTGGTAACTGTTCAGAGATGTCCTGCCATAACAAGAGTATTAGCAACAGCATTATCAGTAAACAAACTCTTCAATGCATGAAAAACATTGACATTTTGTTTACGAGCAGTCATTATATATGACCTGGTTCTGGCAAAGAATTGGGCACCTTTTACAGATCTAAAACAACCGGATATTTTCTGCTTGACTTTCATCATTCGAATATCTCTTTCTGAAAAATTATTGTCAAACGGCACCTTAAAGTCGTAGAAAAATCTCAGTATATCTGTTTTGTAGTCTCTGAATCTTTCCAGTAAATTTCGAGGAGGTGATTTTTTCTTTTTTCCTCTTTTCTTTACAGGTGGTGGTTTGAATGGATTTTGTCTTAATCCTTTTCTGACAATTTTATCATATAGTGATTCGTACTTTTTGACAGTTGTATATGATATAGCTTGTTGGCCTCTTGCCAGTGCTTTATTTTTCAGATGTAGTAATCTCAGCAATAAGTCTATTAACTCTTCTGCCCATTTTTGTTCAAATCGTTCTTTTATGAAAACCAAATCTCTTAGCAAATGGGCATTACATAAACTGTGTTTGCAGTCATATTTGTAATAGCTTTTCCAAAAGTCATGCACTGCAATTCCTTCATATAAAGGCAATATTCCTATGTCCTCCATTGCTAGCTGACCTCTATTTGGATGAACTGCATAATAGGCATGCCGGTCGGTCGAACAGCTATGCAACCACCACCTTTTCTTATTGATTCTAAAACCCGTTTCATCAAAACCCAAAACTAAACATAAATCCAGTAGAGATTTTAACTTCTCTTCAAAGCTTTCTAGCTTATCAAATGCTTTTTGCCGAAAATTATACAACGACCCTTTACTTAACGAATGACCTAACAGATCATTTACTAGTTCTTTTGTCCGCTCATATGGTAATAATTGATAGTCTTGCAAATACACCACCATACTTTTTATATTCGGGCCATATTGAACAGCATAATCTACTCCTTGCGGAAATGCTTTATTTACACAACCACAATCGCATTGCTTCACTTCTGAGTGATGCTCCGTTATTCCTATTTTTATCTCCGGAATATCATATACTTGCCTTTTCTCTGTATAATCTGCCTTTTGACCTCTTAAATTCTTTTTGCAATTTGTGCAAGTATCAACTTTATGCTTTTCCACTTTATCTGGTTGGGCACTTATTTTTAACGTTGTTCCCTCATGACCTTTTTGTCCGCCAGCTTTTTTATTGCTCTTTGGCTTTATGCTTTTTGGAACTTTTTTAAAGCCATCTGTAGATGGAGGTTTACTACTATTATTACTATTCTTCGAAAGTTGATCCTCTAACTCTTTTATCCGTGCCTTTAATTGATTTATCTCCTCAGTAAACAATGAAATTACAAGCTCGAACAGAATCCGATATTCTTCTGGTATTTTATTTATCTGATCTTGTAATTCTTTCGGTAGCATCCCAAAAAATAATTTATTTCTCTCTATTATCGTAATTTTAACTCTGAATAATTACGTTTAAGATATTAAATATTTTCTTAAACTTATCTATTAAGCTGCAATTTTAATCGTTAACTCCTTAAATTAATTCCAAATTTAATATTGGTATATCTTGAATAGCGCCTAACGGTTAGTGCATGTGCCGTGCTGACCGAAGGGAGGCATGGACATATGCACATTGTTGCCAGCAGTATGAAATGCTACCAAAATTCAACTAATTTCCCAAATTTTTTTCGTTGTATATACCCCAATTTATCTATTTCATATTCGACTAAATATAGATCATCTTCTTTATCGTAAATGCGGAGATACATCGGTTTAACAATCTCTTGTACAATTGAGACACTAAGTTCATTAGAATAATCGATGTATGAGAAATCAGTTAATCCCCAAAGTCCATTTTTCTTTGTTTTAATAACATGCTCATAGCTTTGTTTAGTTAAGGCATTTTTGCATTTATATAATTGAATGTCATCAAAGGCAAAACCTGTTGATATATTATAAAATTTATTTTTTTTCATAATGGTTTTACAGATTGCAATTTTTCCATCTGATCTAAAGAGAATCATACCTTCGTTGAGGGAAAAATGTAAAACCGAATCAATTTTTATATTGACTTCACTATTTAGGTTTTCATTTTCTTTAGAGTTTCCTTTCTTATTTAAAACGATTAACTTGTAATAATCTTCAGTTCTGGAATCAGAATTTTCAAATTTTTCTATATGCGAAACATTTAAACAATGACTACCAAGGCCAACGATGCAAAAGAACTGTCGCTTTCCTTTTAATTTTGTAGAAATCTTGCCTTTTGACGAAAAATAGGATTTCTTATTTTTTTTGTATAAAATACCGAATCTGCCTTTATTTGTAAGAATTGAATAATTGGCTATAGAATCAAATTTCATAGGGATAATAAGATTGCCAGATTGATTAATAACTCCAAATTTAGAGTTATTTCCTACTATGGCATAAGGATAGCTGTTTTTTCCTAAGAGCAAATTAAAGAGTCCGGCAATTTCATAGGTTGGATTAATTATTACTTTTTTTTCTTTATTCATATATCCCCACAGCCCTTTATATTCATAAGGAATCAACTGGTTTTGATAGTTTTGTGCTGATAGAAATGGAGTACTAAAGGCAACTACTATTATAATTATTGATAGTATTTTTATTCCATTGCTAATCATTTTTTTTAGATTCATATATTAAGTAGTCTTGATGTTATTTGTGGGTTTATGACAATTGCTGGCAACGGAAAGTGTAAACGATGGACGGGTTGAAGGATGCCAAAACGAAGCACAAAGAACTTTTTTTTGTAGGTTATAAATTTCGTAGAAATTCTAACCGGCTATACGTTTTACACAATGTTGGCTACAGCCTTCTTTTTTAGAGGTTGTTTGGGAATTTATTTTGAAATAAATAGCCGTCGGTAGTATCTTGTAGTTAAACTAAAACTTACAAAGATGCTCGCCCAATTTGAACGGCTGACCGACGGCCAGTGGGAAGTTATAAAAGAATTTCTTCCTATCAAACGAAAACGCACACTTGATTTGCGTGATATTTTCAATGCCATACTTTGGATAACAAGAACTGGAGCCCAATGGCGAAATCTTGATAGTTCTTTTCCCCCCTGGTCTGCAGTTTACTATTACTTTTATAACTGGACAAAAAAAGGAATTATCAAATCAATCAATCTGGCACTCAATGAATATGAACGGGACAAACTTGATCGGCAGTCAAGCCCAAGCTTGGGGATCGTTGATTCTCAGAGTGTTAAGTTGGCTCCCATGATTTATGAGTTTCGGGGCATTGACGGCAATAAAAAGATTAATGGCCGCAAACGTCAAATTCTCACAGACACCTTGGGTCGTATTTGGCAAGCTTGGGTACATCCAGCTAATGAGCATGACAGTCCGGCTGGTGTTCATCTTTTGAAGATGGATCAACATCAAATGGGCCGCCTGATAAAAATAATTGGTGACAACGCTTATAAAGGAACTTTTGCACAGGCCTGTGAGGAATTGAATATCGAATTTGAAGTTCCAATAAGACCTGAAGGGAAAAAGGGGTTTGTTGTTCAGGCTAAACGATGGGTAGTTGAAAGAACGATTGCCTGGTTTAATTTTTACCGAAGAATACTGATTGACCACGAGCATACCATAGAAAGTTCTGTATCATTCCTTTATTTGGCAAATACATCAATGATCTTGGCAAAATTTCAATCATTTACAGAATAAAATTCCCAAACACGTTCTTAATCTTCTCTTATGCTATTGAGAATCCTTATTGTATTTGATTTTAGGTTTGGTAGGTTATATTGGATTATATCCCATATCACTTGATTATCTACTCCAAAGTATTGATGAATTACAATGTTTCTCAATCCAATTATTTGTCTCCATTCAATTTCTTGATTAACATTCTTGATCTCATCAGATATTCTATTACTTGCCTCTCCGATTATTCCTAATTGTCTTATACAGGCATCTTTCATCATTGAATTATCTTCAAAGTCTTCATATTCTGAATCTTCAACATAGCTCTCAATTTTTTCAATCGAGTCTATAATGTGCATTAATCTTGCCCTATCTCCCAATTTATCTGGCATAGATTAATTTTTTTTCGTTGTCTACAATCGGTCTTATGAATTTTGATATGCCTCTCGATGATACTAGGTCTACCTTCTTTTTCAACATATCTTCTAGTTCAATTTGCATTTGTATAAATAAAAGACCTATGCTTTGGCTATAATCCAATTCAACTAAAATATCAATATCACTTTCCCTATTAGCTTTTCCTGTTACCTGAGACCCGAATAAGTATGCTTTTAAAACAGGTTTGTCTTTAAAGTAATTATTGATTTTTAATATGTTTTTGTCGCTCAGTTTCATTTAGTTACAGTATAATTCGCAAACTTTTTTTCTTCTATCTCGTTATCTTTGCTAATTTAACGATTCTAATTGAATATTGGTTCTTTTACATTATTTTTTCTCTGGGGGGTGCAACAGACATCGTACACACAGTTCAATAGACATGGGTTACACTTTTTATTCATAAATATAATACTTTTCTTCCAGAGCAGCCCTGGCTGTGGAGCGTAGCGGAACAGCCAGGGCTGCTGCGATTTTAATTTACCCCCCCCGACGCCTTCCGTTCATATCTTTATCAGAATCTAATAAATGATATTTACCCTTTTGAACTTGTTCGCCTTCTTTAAAATATCCCAGAGGATAATTTCTATAGAATACTTGATAAATTCTATTCCCTAATTTTTTAATTCCGACATATTTACCGATGAGACATCTGCTAATATTCACCCATTCGTAAGCACCCCATCTGATGGCTCCACTTGCAGTAACTTTCTTGACCATCAAATCGGAATCGTATTCTATTGGAGCTATTTTATCAGACCATTCTCTATTGGATAACTGATGAACTTTACCGGGCGTTTTCATATCTAATTTTTCGTGAGGTCGTTCAAAATTATATTCCTTAACAAAGGCATTCATTCGTCTGTTCTGACTTCTGAGATTATGAGCAGGAGGTTTACAGCAACGAGCTTTAAGATCTTTATGCATACGCTCGTGACGTCCATTTTGGTCAGGTCTGCCTGGATCGGAAAACACAGGTTGGATGCCATGATCCAAAAGCCAGTAGGACAAATATCCGTATCCTGCAGGGCTTTGAATGGACGCAAAAGCACTCCCATTGTCCGTATGGAAGTATTTTGGTTTTCCATATTGCTTAAAAACTTTTTTGAGGACAGAGATTACATTTTTGGTATTTTCATTATACTGGCCTTGAATATCGAAAATAAATCGAGAACAGGAATCGCAAATAGTCAAAGGAAAGCATCGTTTTTTATTACCGAGTAAAAAGGAACCTTTATAATCAGCGGACCAAATTTCGTTACATTGCTGAGGATCGAAAACGGGGTAGGAGGGTTCGATTTTTCTTCTTCTCTTTTTGGGTGTAACTAAGCCTTGTCTGATTAAAATATTGTGAATAGTAGTTACACTGGGGACTAAATTTTCATCAAATTTTTCAATGACTTTAATTCTGATTTTTTTAGCACCCCAATTTTTTTTACCTCTCCAGAATTTTATTTCATCAATAATGTTTTGATCAGTTGAATCAGGACTATTTAAAGGTTTACGAGATCGATCAGCTAAATGGTGGATACCATTTTCTTTATATCTATTAATAATTTTATAGCCAGTTTTTCTACTGATGCAATAAGCTTCGCACAAGCTATTAAAATAAAATTGTCCGCTTTCCCATTCGCGAATAAAAGCAATTTTTTGATCCATAGGTGTGTTGTTTTTCCAAGGCATAGCATTTTATTATGCAATTTATGCCTTTTTAAAAGTGTCACCTATGTCTGTTGAACTCTGTCACCTATGTCTGTTGTTCGTACCTGGTTGTAGCCAACGGTCTGGCTAAACGCAGTAGCTGCGCATAGCAGCTATTGACGTTTTAGCTTTTGTTAGTATCAGTTATTATTCTCAAAATCCAATTAATACATCTTTTAAATCTTTTTTAGCCTGGTTGTAAGAATTTAAACTCCCATTTATTGGAATTTTTAATTTTTTCCTTCCAAATAATCTACCAAAGACACCACCATATAGAATTCCGGTAAGAGGAAATACAATTTTAAAACTTACTCTTTCTTTATTAGATTCTGCAAACTCAGATGCCAATAGTCCTATCAAAAGTCCTGTTCCTGCTCCAATTAAAATACCATTTCTAACTTTTCTCTTTGCTTTTTTGTCATCCCATAAATGAATTACTCCTATATTATTGATTTCATATTCAGTTAATTCTTTTGTCCTTTTGTTCGCCGACAATGAAATAGTTGAATCATTTAATTCATACAAAAAACCACTTCCTGTCTTTAAGTTTATTAACGTTTTTGAATATAATACAGTTCTATACCTAAGTTTCATACTATCTTCTTGAGCATTCATATAATTAGGTGAGAATATTATCATTATTAAAATCATCACCGATACAATTGAATAGGGCATATATATATTATTTGACTTATATTTATTTGAGATTAAGAATTCTTTGTTCATTGTGTTTTGTTTTTATTAATTGATACTAACGGTCTGGCTAAATGCAGTATGGGCGCATAGCCCATATTGCCATTTTAGCCTTTGTTAGCCACCGCCTTCTTTCTTTTCAAAATATTCTACCATTGTTAGTTTTAAATTCTCAATATTATAACCCTTCAATCCTGATACGGGAATAATTTTTTCGGGTGGAATTTTCAATATTCCCGATACATACATTGTTTTTCTCTCAATCATGCTCAAAAGTCCTCTGCTTGGACTATTATTTACTTCATCCCAAATTCCACTTATGTCCATTCTGTCTATCATACTCAATGCAATGATAAATTCTTTCTTTTTATTTATGTTGAGGTTCATTATCTTATCTAAATAAGTTTGGCTTAAACTGTAATTCCTGACATCACTACGAAGAACCCAAATTATCATATCTAAATCTTCAAAACCATTTTTGTATAATTCCTCGTATCTTTTATCGCCCTCTATTGATTCTCCAATTCCGGGGTAATCCAAAATCTCAATTGCCAATTTCGAGTTAGCAATCAATGTTGCAGATTCAATTCCTCTTGTTACTGGAACTATATCACTTACCCGCATTCTATCTTCTCCAAGAATAGCATTGCAAAGAGTTGATTTCCCTGTTCCTGTTTCTCCAAAAACTCCAACTTGAAATTTTTTAAGCGTTTTTAGAGATTCGATTCCCTCTTTTTTGGGTTTCAATTTTCCTTTAAAGTCAAGGCAGATATTTCTTATTCCTTCATAAACATTCAACCATGCCTCGTCTTTATCACTCCAAGAAGATACTGGTTTACCTTCTCTCGGTAATGCTTGAAAATTTCCGACTGGACTATTTAGCCACGAAGAATGTCGAATAATTATCGGAATTAGTACTGACTCTTGTTTATCATGTTTTTCTATCGCTCTTTGAAGTTCAATTTCATAGCTATAATCAGAAGCAATAAAATCAGGACTAATTAAGAATAAAATGATGTCGGCATCTTCAAGATTATTGGATATTTCATCTCTCCAATTCTGACCTGGCATTATCTTTCTATCAGACCAAGTTTCGATTATTTCTTGTCTTTTTAAAAGTGCCAATGAGGTTTCTAATTGCTGTCTGTATTCTTCATCTCTATGGGAGTACGAAACAAACAATTTTAATTTCCTGTCTTCTGGCTCTTTCTCTTTTTTGTCAGACGTATCTTCTTCCTCTTCGATAGAACTAATTATACTTAACAAAGAAGCATTGATTCGATTTAAAGTGATTAATTCTTCATCTCTGGTTAATGTTCCTCTAAGATTGTATGTTTTTATTCTATTATACCTTGATTCGAGTAAGGTTAGTTCGTCTCTTAATCCTTTATCTGTTATGCTTGAATTGATAAGGGCAAAAGCATCATCAAGATTACCTTTTGCAATCAAAGCCCTAATTTTTTCTTTCAATTCATTCATGTTTTTTGATTTTCTTTTTTTGGGTGGTGGCTAACGGTCGGTGCATATGCAGTGGCCGACTGAAAGGAGGGCATTGACATATGCACTTTGTTAGTGGCCGTATCTTTCCGGCGCCTCAGCGCCGGTTTTCCTTTCAGATGTTTTTGCCACCAAATTCTTCAATCAGTTCTCTTGTAAATATATGAAATTTTTTCAAGATGTGTATTTTTGGTGTTATTTTTTATGAGTCACCTCAGTTGTTTCAGAGTAATTTAGCTGAATAATTATTGATATCTTTTTTGAGCCAGGCTTTCAGTTCTTGATTGTCAAAGAGCTTGATTAGGTCTGGTTGAATTGTAATTGTCTGCAAATTGTAGTTTTCAGGAATTTGAGTTGTTGTACTCAATTCAAGGAGTTTACCCATATTCGAGTTCAACTCAAAATCAAAAAGGCCGTCAGTCGTGCTGTTCAAGAATTATTGCTGGTATCAAGTTATCAATTTTATAAATTTATAAAGCGGGCTGGCAAGCTTATCAGGATGTTATTTTCCTTTTCAGATATTCAATTTATCACGATGCTGTTTGAAAAATAGGCAAGCTGCGGGATGATTTTCCCCTATGTCCACTAACGGTCGGCGTATGTGCCGTGTGGGCGATTAGCCCACATGGTCATATACGCTTTGTTAGGTGACGTATCGCCTATTTGAGTGCGAGACAAATTGGAGGAATCCTAAAATGAGAAGAGTTTGAAGGAGTTTAGTAAATTTAAGTTAGAAAATAGATTTACTGACCCTCAAACTCTAATTCAAGGTATGGACAAAAAAGTACTAATACAAAAAATAGAAGAAGAAATCGGAAGATTGGTTGACCTAAGTGATGAATATGTAGAGCAGGATGTAGGGATTGATAAAATAGAACTAAGCCTACTAAGTGAATTGCTGAAGCTGGGACTGTTGCTATTGAACTACATAATCAAGCAAAAGTTAAAAAAGGTTGAGGAATATCTCCCGATTTTGGAATCAGGAGAGAGCTACAGGAGTAAAGGGACAAAGAAGCGGAACTACCTCAGTTTGTTTGGTCTGATACAAATCCATCGTCCATCGTATTTGAGTACTCAACGCGGTCAATTTTATAAAATAGACGATTATTTGCAGTTGCCCAAGGGTTGTTATTGGTCGTACAATCTACAAGAGTTGGTAGGGGGAAGTGCTACCCAGGGGAGTTACAAAGAAAGCGTAGTGATAGTGAATAAATTATTAGGTTTGAATCTGAGTGGAAAATCTTCGGAGAGAAATGTCAATCATTTGGGCGAGTACGTTGATCAGTACTATGAGTTGGAGCGAGAAGAAGCTCAAGAAGATGAAGCGTTGTTTTTTAGCACTACCTTTGATGGTAAAGGATTGCCGAAGATAAAGGCAGTACAACAAAAGGAGGCCAATCCCAAAAAGCGGCTAAGCAAAGGGGAGAAAAAGGGTAAGAAACAAAGTGCGACGGTGTCAGTTACCTCTGTTTTTACGCCTCAACAAAGGACTGCCGACCAGATATTGGATGGCTTGATGGGAGTGCAAAAAGAAGCTGCTCAAGAGGACGAACCAGCATCAACACAACAAAAGAAAACGGAAAATAAGATGCACACTAAAATTCACCGTAGAGCATTTTTAGCCAATCAGCAAAAGGCAATAGATTATGGGATAGAAGATTTAAAATCAAAAATGACCAACTCCCAAAGTCGATTCGTCATCCCCATAGATGCCGGAATAGGCTTGGAAGATAAAATACTGGCAAGCATAAAGAAGAATAATCTGGAAGGTCAATTTGATGGAATCATTTTAGACATAGTCCATGTAAGCGAATACGTTTGGGATTGTGCCAATGCCATATTTGGAGAAAGTTCTAAGTTGAGAACAAGCTGGGTCAGAGGGGTGTTAAAAGATATATTGGAAGGAGGAACTGAAAAGGTAATAAAAGACCTTGTGTTGAATAGAGACAAAACAGAATTATCGACAAACAAAAAGAAGCAGTTAAATAAGGCAATCACCTATTTGACTAACTGCAAATTCCGGAGTTGCTGACCCACCCATTTCGGAGTCATTGACCCATGTGGATAACTTACGATTTCAATGATGCTAAGATAGTTGATTTATAGGTTTCCTTAAACTTTTTCCTTTTAATTCTATTCGATGTGCTTTGGGGACGATCCGGTCAAGGATGGCATCTGCCAAAGTTGGTTCATTAAAATATTGGTGCCATTTACTCACTGGCAGTTGAGAGCAAATAATAGTAGCGGCGTTTTCGTAACGGTCTTCCAAAATCTGTAACAAGATTAACTTTACCTGATGTGTGATGGGTTGTAATCCAAAGTCATCAAAGATGATGAGTTTAGCTTTTTTTAATCTGTCCATCCACTTGATTAAGGTGCCGTCTGTTTTGGCTAAAGCGATCTGTTCGGTGAATCGATTCATGTTAAAGTAAAGTGTTCGGTATCCATTGACACAAGCGTTATTTCCTAAAGCGCAAGCCAGGTATGATTTACCACAACCAGTGGCGCCGGTAATCAAAACATTTTCTCCTCGGTCGAGGTAAGCACAGTCTGCAAGGAGCATTAATTTTTCCTTGGAGAGATTTCTTGTTTTAGAACAATCGATGTCTTGAATGTTGGCTTGATAACGAAGTTTGGAGAGTCTTAAAAACATTTTCATTCGCTTGTGCCAACGATGCTGTTTTTCTGCATCAATCAGATTGGCAATCATTTCATGTGCGTCTGCTTGCTGGTTGATTGGTAATCCAAGAGCTGCCTCGTAAGCATCCGCCATGCCTGTTAATTTTAGCATTCTCATAATTTCCAGAGATCCGTTTTTCATAATTATTGATTGTTTTATATCCCTTTATAATTTTATATTATCTAAGGGAGTAGTTAAAAAATAAATGTTATTGAGTTCAATAGATACCTATTGATAAGCCTCAGGGCCTCTTATATTTTCGTGTTCCCCTATTGTGAGTGAGTCAAATAATTCAAGTTGATCATCAACGGTGTCGAGTTTTCGAACTAAGATATTTTTGATCATGTAATAGCTTGCCTTATCTGCTTTTTGGCAACGAAGAGCAGCTCGCTCCAAACGTTCAGAATTATACTTTTTTGCAAAACCTAAAATACCTTGGCAGCTACCATAAGATTGGGCTTCATGGATTCTGGAGAGTAGAATATGCTGGATAGCCCAGCGAGTAGCAGGACCTATTTGCTCAGCCTGACTAAGAAAATAAGCGGCATCAAAGCCTTTTGCTTTTTTCCACTCCCTGTGCGACCGAGGCATATGTTCCATTTTTGTCTGGTACTGTTGTGACCCGGTGTAGTAAACTCGCTTGTGAGTTGCAACCCGTTGATTATCAATATATACCTCTACATTTTTTGAGGTGTAAATGACGGTCGCTTGTTGTTTTGCATATTGAAAAGGGACAGAGTAAAAAGCTTTGTCCTCTCCTAGAAAAACATGATAGTTCCTTCTAACTTGAGGTGTGATGGTCTTTTTAAGTTCAAACAGATCACAAGGGAGTGATCTCATTACAGGCAATTCAAAAGCTTCAAAAACACTTTTGCGTGTACCTTGTTTTTGTTGATAGGGTTTATTATTATGTTGGCTTAGCTGCTCTGTGATTGCTGCATTTAACTCCTCTATACTATGAAAAGTCTCGTTTCTCAATGGAGCATAAATGCGTCTGTAAACCGTATTCACCATGTTTTCTACACTCGCTTTATCTTTGGGTTTTCCAACGCGAGTGGCACTTAAATCGAGCTGATAATGTGCAGCTAATTGTACACATAATTCATTAAAAGTAGGTTCGTATTTATCAGCTCGACTAACATATGATTTTAGATTATCGGATAAAATAACTTGAGGTAGTTTACCGAAAAAAAGAAGCGCTTGATTTAATCCATAAATAAAGTCAGCTACCTTTTGAGAGGGAAGTGCGATGGCAAAAGTATATTGACTATGTGGCATCACCGCTACCAAAACTTCGCATTCATGAACTTCTCCAGTAGTTAAATCTACCCATCGCATTTTCTTTCCAGCGAAGTCTACTTGCATGACATTACCTGCTTGGTGCGCTAAGCTAATCGTCAAATCTCGTCGTCCTATCTCGCGTTTAAAGTGTTCACAAAATTGAGTGTAACTATAACCATCTGGGTGTTCTTCGATGTACTCCTCCCACAATAAATAGCGAGTTACACCCACTCGTTTTAATTCTTTTATCCAATCATCAATCTTACTTTTAAAAGCCTCTTTTCGTTGTTCAGCCACTGTATTTTTAGAGGGATAAAACACCGCAGTGAAAGCGGAATCGTCCAATGAAAGAACTTGCGCAAGATCTTCATCAAAGGCTTTCCCAAGTCTTACATAATGCTTCACTGTGTTTTTAGAAACTTGTAATCTACTTGCTGTGGCGCGAAGAGAACTCGTGCTGATATAGGTTTTAATAATCGTTCTTACTTGATCCATACGTTTAAATTGTCCCATGTTCTTGACCGTTTTTTTGCTTGAAAAAAACTGCGAACATGGCTATTTAATCGTAAGTATCCACTATATATAAGGCGGGTCAGTACGCCGGAATGACAGTCGCCTAAAACAAATCAAGGGGGTCAATATGCCGGAATGACGGCTCCTCCTAACAAGCTTAGGTGGGTCAGTATGACCGAAATGTTACTAACATTTGCCCTAATTGGGGGTGGGTCAACAACTCCGAAATGGGTGGGTCAGTATGGCCGGATTTTACACTCATATTCCGAGTACAAAGAAAATAGGAAATGATTTCATAAAACAGAATGATTTTTTAGTATTGAAAGTCCCTTCAGCTGTAATTCAAGGCGAATACAATTTCTTAATAAACCCGAATCACAAAGATTTTAAAAAAGTTAGAATTAAGAGCGTCGAATTATTTGAATTTGATAAAAGATTATTTGATCGGTAAAAATAAAGTATGCCTGTAACAATGTGCATATGTCAATGTCCTCTTTTCAGTCGGTCACTGCATATGCACTTCCCGTTATAGCGCATAAGATAAAAACTAGATACTAAAATGAATAAAACGATAGAAATTTGCCCTGAATGTGGTCAAACTCATGTTTATAAAATAGAGTTTAAATATGATAGACAAAGCAATTCAAATATTCCTTTTTTTGGAGGAGTAAGTTCATCCAAACTTGAAAAGAAAAATCAAGTCATTAATATTATTTTCAAGTGTCCTGTCTTAAATGATGCTTTCACTCAAGAATTAGAAATAGAAGCTAGCAAAAAAATTCTTGGAGGCGTTAGTACAATATTGAATCTTACAAATAAGAGAGATGAATATATTAATAAAGAATTTAGTGATTGGATATCATTAAGTTACTATACACTTTTGAATCCCATTTTCCAATACCCTGACTTCCAGATTGGGATTTCAGGCAGATAATATGTTACAAATTCGACTAAATCTTGAACAGTATGGACTGTGTTTTTCAAATTATCATAACCCAATCTGAACAACGAGATTGATTTTGACTTTTTACCGTTGTAAGATTTTAGTTTTATTTTTTCTGATTTTCGACATTCTATGCCTTTTAAAATCGACAATACATAACAAAACGCAGTCACTGCCATCATTAATTGAGCTTTTAACTTGTCGACCAAATTAAGGTCTTCTAAATTAAATCCATTTGATTTGTTATGATAAAAGAACACTTCAATACTCCATCTTTTTGGAAAACTAGTTCTAATCCATTCAACATCTGGTTGGTCGGAAATCAAGACCATCCAATTATCATTTTTTCGTTTGCGCTTTGCGGTATTTACAAATACAGTATAAAACAATAATTCTCCGTTTATAAATACTGCTTCTTGAAAATAGCCCTTTTTATTGATCGAACTGATTATATGATCTTCTAAATAAGGAATTAATACTCCTGTTGATATAGATAATTCTTTCCAGTAATCCTGCCACCTAGCCCTAATTACAAAGGAAAAACCTACTCTTGTCAAAAAACTAAACCATTTTTCTCCAATAAATTCTCTGTCTCCTAACAAGGTAATTTTAATATCTTGATGAAATTGCCAAACTTTAAAAAATCGTTCGATTAACTCAATTCTTTCTTCCTCAGAAGTGTTACCTCGTTTGTTATATAATTGCCATAATATTGGAATGAATATACCATTTGGAAGTATTAGGCCGATATAGCAAACATTAATATTTATAACACCAATTTTCCAATTAGTCCGATCTATTGACATGAAAACTTCACCTTGAAAATCTATGAGGTAAATAATTAATCTTGATATGCCAACACAAAATGCATCAATGTTTTTTATTTTGAAAAATCTGATTAACCTAGTATAGGTTGAATTTATATTTAAATCTTTGCGGCCCAGTATTGATCCAAATTCAGACCTACATTTATATAAACAAACTGTTCTGCATCTAATTATGCATTGACACAGTAATATAAATACTTTTACTACGCAGATTCGGTGTACTGGAAAAAATCGTTTAATTTCACCAACTGGAGGGAGTTGAGTAATCATAGTATGTATGGGTTTTCGTCGATTCAAACATACAAGATTATTTTACAACTCTCTCTATTTCAATGAACTATAAAAAAGTGTATAGTAACTTACCATACACATATTTATCTCCTAAAAAGTAGGCATATTTTTTCGTAAGTTTTACCACATAAAACGTTCCTTGTTTAAAGTATTTAAATCCCCGAATAATGTCTTTATCTTCTTCTGATAATTCTTCCGAATTTTCCTTTATATAATCATTCAACATGTGTGTATTCTCATACATTGCATTTCTAATTGGGTATTTATCTTCCACCGAATAATTCATGAAATCTTCTAACGTTGTCGATTTTGGAATTAATTTCTTCCTCTTTCCCACATAATAGATCATTTTTGGATGAATCTCTAAATACTTGTAATATTCTTTTTGATTTAATCTCATAGTTGCAATTGTTTTGTTTTTTAGTTGTAGCCAACGGTCTGTGCTGACGCAGTAGTCGCCCGCAGGGCGCTATTGCCGTACAGCACTTTGTTGCAGGCAGTTCAAATTTAGGTATTCTTCCAATTGTTCAGATTCAAACCTTTGATAACCTTAAAATGATTTGTATTGTTCGTAATTAGGGTAAGTTTATTCTTTATTGCGATTCCAGCAATCAATAAATCAGAATTTCCTATTGTAACACCGTTTCTTCTTAATCTTCCGTATTCTTTAGATGAAATTTTTATTGAATCCTCTTCAATATTCCAAATATTGCAATCTGAAACGAAATTTTCAAATTCTTTAATTTGTCTTGAAGCCTTCTTGTATTCAAGCCCACCTAGAATTTCAAAATAAGTTATAGAAGAAATATTAAGGGTAGGGTACTTATTAAGATATTTTATGACATTCTTGACAACAGATTCATCGCCTCTTAAATAGTATGACAAAATATCTGTATCAATTAATGATGGGTTCATTGACATTAATTAATCTTGCGAGAATCGGATTTTCTATTAGCATGTAATTTATCAGTCAAATCCATGAAGAAGTCTTCATCAAGTTTTTTCCATTTACCTGCAAATGATAATATTGATTCTTTTTTTTCAGTCAAATTTTCTAGCTGATCTATATATTTCAATAAATCTTCCAATTTGCTTTCTGGAATTTTATCAATCCTACTGATAATTTCATTTATAATTTTAGCTCTTACTGTCATGTTCAATCTTATTTAAGTGATACAATATACGATATAAAACGAATACTTGAATATGAAAATTCAGACCTTGCTTATCTTGTTGATTATCAAGTGTTTATATATTGGTAATAAGGGGTGCAACAGACATCGTACACACAGTTCAATAGACATGGGTTACACTTTTTATTTATAAATATAATACTTTTCTTCCAGAGCAGCCCTGGCTGTGGAGCGTAGCGGAACAGCCAGGGCTGCTGCGATTTTAATTTACCCCCCCGACGCCTTCCGTTCATATCTTTATCAGAATCTAATAAATGATATTTACCCTTTTGAACTTGTTGGCCTTCTTTAAAATATCCCAAAGGATAATTTCTATAGAATACTTGATAAATTCTATTCCCTAATTTTTTAATTCCGACATATTTACCGATGAGACATCTGCTAATATTCACCCATTCGTAAGCACCCCATCTGATGGCTCCACTTGCAGTAACTTTCTTGACCATCAAATCGGAATCGTATTCTATTGGATCTATTTTATCAGACCATTCTCTATTGGATAACTGATGAACTTTACCGGGCGTTTTCATATCTAATTTTTGGTGAGGTCGTTCAAAATTATATTCCTTAACAAAGGCATTCATTCGTCTGTTCTGACTTCTGAGATTATGAGCAGGAGGTTTACAACAACGAGCTTTAAGATCTTTATGCATACGCTCGTGACGTCCATTTTGGTCAGGTCTGCCTGGATCGGAAAACACAGGTTGGATGCCATGATCCAAAAGCCAGTAGGACAAATATCCATATCCTGCAGGGCTTTGAATGGACGCAAAAGCACTCCCATTGTCTGTATGGAAGTATTTTGGTTTTCCATATTGCTTAAAAACTTTTTTGAGGACAGAGATTACATTTTTGGTATTTTCATTATACTGGCCTTGAATATCGAAAATAAATCGAGAACAGGAATCGCAAATAGTCAAAGGAAAGCATCGTTTTTTATTACCGAGTAAAAAGGAACCTTTATAATCAGCGGACCAAATTTCGTTACATTGCTGAGGATCGAAAACGGGGTAGGAGGGTTCGATTTTTCTTCTTCTCTTTTTGGGTGTAACTAAGCCTTGTCTGATTAAAATATTGTGAATAGTAGTTACACTGGGGACTAAATTTTCATCAAATTTTTCAATGACTTTAATTCTGATTTTTTTAGCACCCCAATTTTTTTTACCTCTCCAGAATTTTATTTCATCAATAATGTTTTGATCAGTTGAATCAGGACTATTTAAAGGTTTACGAGATCGATCAGCTAAATGGTGGATACCATTTTCTTTATATCTATTAATAATTTTATAGCCAGTTTTTCTACTGATGCAATAAGCTTCGCACAAGCTATTAAAATAAAATTGTCCGCTTTCCCATTCGCGAATAAAAGCAATTTTTTGATCCATAGGTGTGTTGTTTTTCCAAGGCATAGCATTTTATTATGCAATTTATGCCTTTTTAAAAGTGTCACCTATGTCTGTTGAACTCTGTCACCTATGTCTGTTGTTCGTACCCCATTGCAGCCAACGGTCTGGCTAAATGCAGTAGCCGACGAATGGAGGCTATTGACATTTTAGCCTTTGTTCAGCACAGTCTTCTTTTTACATTTCAGAAGCAATTTGAGCCATTGCAAGTGTAAGTGCTCCTTCCAAATATGATCTTATATTTTTCTTTTTAGATTCAATGTTATTATTAACTACAGAAATGACGTGTGGAGGGATTTCTAATGGCAGGGTGGTATCTTCAATTTCATCAGCTCTTGAACCCTTAAATTCCAAGTAAGAACCTATTGCTATTGTAGAATCATCAAAACCATAATGATGAATAGTTATTCCTAATTGATAAACTTTGTTTGTCGATAATTCAATTCTAAATGTAAACCAAGCTTTTGGCAAACTTCTATTGAAATAATAGTCATGCTTTTTTGCATAACTTACAATTTGCTTATAGAAAAAATCTTGTAATCTTGTACCTCCTCTATGGACTCTTTCGTTATTAAATGAACAACTTTTTATAACTACATTTGCATTTCCATTAAAATCAGATCTTAATTTTTGACCTAATTCATTAAGCACTTCATTACAATATTCAAATACTTTATCCCGACTGTCCTTAATTCTTTGTTCTCTCTCAAGTTTGGTTTCAATTTTCCAGTTCTCTATTTTTTGTACTAATATTCTTTGTGCCTCTTCAAGGGATTTGCTTGCTACTTCTTTTAGATTTAGTGCTTTTTGAATGTTTCGTTTTTGAACTTCGGCAAAGTAAGTCACAAGGTTTTGAGGTTTTCCGTTATCAGCTTCCTCTAGTGCATTAATATATTTTACTTTTGCTTCTTCTCTTAAAACTGTAAAAGGGAAATAACCGTGTTTTATGAAAATTAAACTTGTGATTAATCTTGCAACTCTTCCGTTTCCATCTTGATAAGGATGAATTGTTGTAAAAGCATGATGAAACCAAGTTGCGATAATTAGAGGATGAACATCATTAGATTCAAGTTCATTATAAATTGAAACTAAATTGTCCATTTCCGATGATACATGTTCGGGGGGGCAATAAAGAACCTTTGTCCCATCTTCTCTTGTTGGATTATTTTCCCTTTCTTTATATTTTCCTTTTGTAATTATTCAGAGTTAAAATTACGATAATAGAGAGAAATAAATTATTTTTTGGGATGCTACCGAAAGAATTACAAGATCAGATAAATAAAATACCAGAAGAATATCGGATTCTGTTCGAGCTTGTAATTTCATTGTTTACTGAGGAGATAAATCAATTAAAGGCACGGATAAAAGAGTTAGAGGATCAACTTTCGAAGAATAGTAATAATAGCAGTAAACCTCCATCTACAGATGGCTTTAAAAAAGTTCCAAAAAGCATAAAGCCAAAGAGCAATAAAAAAGCTGGCGGACAAAAAGGTCATGAGGGAACAACGTTAAAAATAAGTGCCCAACCAGATAAAGTGGAAAAGCATAAAGTTGATACTTGCACAAATTGCAAAAAGAATTTAAGAGGTCAAAAGGCAGATTATACAGAGAAAAGGCAAGTATATGATATTCCGGAGATAAAAATAGGAATAACGGAGCATCACTCAGAAGTGAAGCAATGCGATTGTGGTTGTGTAAATAAAGCATTTCCGCAAGGAGTAGATTATGCTGTTCAATATGGCCCGAATATAAAAAGTATGGTGGTGTATTTGCAAGACTATCAATTATTACCATATGAGCGGACAAAAGAGTTAGTAAATGATCTGTTAGGTCATTCGTTAAGTAAAGGGTCGTTGTATAATTTTCGGCAAAAAGCATTTGATAAGCTAGAAAGCTTTGAAGAGAAGTTAAAATCTCTACTGGATTTATGTTTAGTTTTGGGTTTTGATGAAACGGGTTTTAGAATCAATAAGAAAAGGTGGTGGTTGCATAGCTGTTCGACCGACCGGCATGCCTATTATGCAGTTCATCCAAATAGAGGTCAGCTAGCAATGGAGGACATAGGAATATTGCCTTTATATGAAGGAATTGCAGTGCATGACTTTTGGAAAAGCTATTACAAATATGACTGCAAACACAGTTTATGTAATGCCCATTTGCTAAGAGATTTGGTTTTCATAAAAGAACGATTTGAACAAAAATGGGCAGAAGAGTTAATAGACTTATTGCTGAGATTACTACATCTGAAAAATAAAGCACTGGCAAGAGGCCAACAAGCTATATCATATACAACTGTCAAAAAGTACGAATCACTATATGATAAAATTGTCAGAAAAGGATTAAGACAAAATCCATTCAAACCACCACCTGTAAAGAAAAGAGGAAAAAAGAAAAAATCACCTCCTCGAAATTTACTGGAAAGATTCAGAGACTACAAAACAGATATACTGAGATTTTTCTACGACTTTAAGGTGCCGTTTGACAATAATTTTTCAGAAAGAGATATTCGAATGATGAAAGTCAAGCAGAAAATATCCGGTTGTTTTAGATCTGTAAAAGGTGCCCAATTCTTTGCCAGAACCAGGTCATATATAATGACTGCTCGTAAACAAAATGTCAATGTTTTTCATGCATTGAAGAGTTTGTTTACTGATAATGCTGTTGCTAATACTCTTGTTATGGCAGGACATCTCTGAACAGTTACTTCCTTTTATTAGTGGAATTTGAGTTCTGTTTCCAAATTGATCTCTACCTTCCGCATAATTTTGATTGTTGGTTACAAGGTGATGTAATTCATTTATAACCCCTGTTGTTAATTCTCGGTTGTTTTTTACAACATCAAAAATGAAGTCAACAGCCTCCAAATGATCATTGAGATGTGCCATCAAATCATCTTCAGGAATATTTGTGTCGCCATGACTTAAATATGATTTAACGAACCCTTCTTTTATTAGAGTTTCAGTAATTCCTTTTCTTAAATCATACATTCTTTCAACAATTCCTGTTTCGATAGCATGTTCTCTCTTTAGTCGAGTTAGAAATTCTTCATATTCTACAGAATTATTTTGAAGAACTTCTCTTCTTTCAAACCAAGAATCTTTAATATCATCAAGAATTGAAGTATCTAATTCTTTCCAAGAGTCTTCAAACTCAATATGTTTCCAAATTCTATTTACTTTTAATTCATCCATCAATTTAAAATTTTAACAAATATATTGATTTTTCTTGCTTTTATATAACAGCCCACAACTACCTCTTTTTCAATGCTTTACAAATCTGTCAATTCTTCTATGGCGATGTTGTGCAGCTTTAATTGTCTTCGAATATGTTTGACTTTATGTGCCCTGATTTTTTCCGAATAGATTTGGTCAGGTAAATAATTGAAAGCCTCTTTTTTGGTCACCATATTCCAAATAATAACCGCCAATTTCCTGGCAGTTGCAGTGATGGCATGCACCCTTCCTTTTTTATAAGCTATTCGTTTAAAGAACTGGTTGAGTGCCCCACTTTTCAAATTCCCAATTACATTGGCTGCCTTTTTCAATGCATTTGCAACAGGGTTACTTTGCTTTGGGGTATAGCGACTGATGACTTTGCCTCCACTTACTTTATTATTGGGTGCTAAAGCTGTCCATGAAGCAAAAGCAGCTGAAGATTTAAATTGGTCAAAATTATCCCCTAATTCTGCCACTAATGTGAGCAAAGTACTCCGTCCGACCCCATCGATTTCACTCAAATCCACCCCAAATACAGCATAGGCCAATTTTTCAATGTTGAACTTGGGTGCATTCTTATTGATGCGTTTTTTTTTGCGGCTCAAATATTTTCACTTCTGCTTGCCGGTTAGTTGGTAGGAATGTAACCATCTTCTCCAGTACTAATTCCATCTGACGGTCGCAATCAGCTATTTGCTGGTGAAAAAACAGATATAGCTCATAACTTTGTTTGAGTTCAAAAACATAGCTATCTCGCCAATCACCTGTCAATGCTTTAATGACTTCGGCTCGGGTTTTTCTAACCCGATAATCGATCTTATTAGCTAATTTTTCCGCATCTCTTTCTCCCGAAATAATCGCTTCGATAATCGCTCTACCACTTTTACCAACTACATCACTCAATACATTGTCCAGACGGATATTCATTAACCGCATGGCTTTTTGCATTTTCTTGATGTAATCCGCCCCATTGTCCTGTAGTTTTTGTCTATGACGGCTATATTGCTTTAAGCTATCTGTCAAATTATCAGGTAAAAAACTTCCTGATAATAAACCCAGACTATGCAGTCGTTGAATCCATTGGCAGTCAATGACGTCACTTTTTCGCCCTTTGACATTTTTGACCTGATGGGCATTGACCAAAATTGGGTTCAGACCATAATCCTGTAATATCACAAATAGCCCTTTCCAATAAGAGCCTGTGCTTTCCATGGCTACCGTTTCAATCCCATTGTCAATCAACCAATTTGCCAGTTCGTGCAGGTCTTCGGTATACACCCCAAACTCCCGGACAAACTCTTTTGTCTGTCCTATGGCAACCATATGAAATTTACTGCCAATATCTATTCCCGCTGCATTCGGGTTTACGATTGGCATTTTGTCAAACTTACTTTTGCGTCCCATTTTTTTAGCTTTTGAATGATCAAAATTTAACTCCGAAGGAAAGGCGACTTGGGCTTACTATGATTTTATACGGGATAGCTATTACATAATTTGGAAGCTTCACCATTCTTTTTAGCGCAAACGAAAACCAAACCGGTCTTCTTGTACCTTTCTGACCATGATTGCAGCACGAACTTTTTACGTGTCAGTAAGAAAAACGGTCTTGGGCTTCGGAGACGAAACGCAAAATACTGTTATTTAACCTTTTAACCTGACTCTTTTGTCAGTAGGGGATTGTCGGCAACACCTCCAATCTTGTGACCAAAAGTTTATTCAATATTTTGGTCATGGATCCTTGGAAGTGGAACTCTACCAGCCTCACAAAATTGATCACCAGCAACCACATGAACGCGATGAAGTGTATATCGTAGCCGCTGGAGAGGGGTGCTATCAATGCGCTGATACTGAGGTGAATTTCCGAGCAGGAGACTTCCTGTTTGCTCCAGCAGGAGTAGCTCATCGCTTTGTCAATTTTAGTGAAGACTTTTGTACCTGGGTGCTGTTTTATGGACCATCGGGCGGGGAGCAGGGGGTGATCGAACATTGGCAGCAAAGGTAAAGGCTGTTTTTTACGACTCCAATTCAGCCGAACGGGGTCTTGTTTTTTTGCGCAACGGCACTTTAGCCAGATCATTGCGGGTGAGGATACCCACCATGCGTTTTTGAAAGGTGACAGGAAGCCCGCTCAGTCCATGCTCATCCATCAATTTAGCAGCATTTTTCAGGCTTTCATCTGATTTGATCGTAAGAATATCTTTGAGCATATGATCTTCCACCAGGCATTTGTCAGTCCGATCGCTCCCGATACGGTTGAGCAGGCCGTCGGTGAGCAGGCCAACCAATTCCCCCCGCTTATTTTCCACTGGTAGATGGTGAATATTTCGCCATTGCATCATCTTTTCAGCTAGTTCGATGCTGTCCTTGTCTTTTATGGCAAGAATGCCGGTTGACATCATTTGCCCCACCGTGATCTCTTCGAGTGAACTGTTGAGAAAATAAAAATTCAGCTTTGAATCCACCATATTGTCCCATTCTGCCACAGCAATGTTTTCCTTTTGATACTGAACCATCTGTTGGGTCAGCTCTTGTTGGGCAATGCGGCGGCCATAGCTTTTTCGAAGCCTGCGATGGTTGCGCACCAGCCAATCGGCCCCTGTCTGTTCCTTGCGGACCCTCCTTTCGATGACCGACAGGTATTTGTCAATATCTGGCTGAGCCACCTTTCGTGCTGCCAGCCCCTTTGCCGACAGCGGGAGCAGAAGCTCCAAAATCAGCTCGGTGGCAGCATAGCTTTTGCCAAACCAATTGAATACAGATTGCAAGCCGGATCGGGCGGCTTTGATAAAATTATTTTTTGCAATGCTAAAGTCTGTTTTTTTCCAAAATGACTTCATTTCCTGGGGTTGTCCGTTCATCAGGCCGATCCAAAATGCGAAGTTGGCAATTTCGTCGATGGCGCTGGGGCCGGAGGGCAAATAGCGGTTTTCGATGCGCAGATGGGGCTTGCCGGCTGAATGACCGTAGCAAAGCCGGTTCCAGGTATAGGTGGTTCCATTGTGCAGGCGGATGGCTCGCAAGTCGGGGATATTGCCCTTGGCCAGCTCTTCACTGGCATTTTGAAAACTATCAGAAGTGACTAGCATGGGGAAGCGCATGAGGGTATCCTTCCACAATTCGGCGGGCGATTCTTTGAGCCAGCGATTGCCAAAAAATACCCGGGACATCTTGCGATAAAGATGATTTTGCGAGCTGCGCGTATCCAGGCTTTGCTTGAAAAGTGCGATCCGCGTTTCTGCCCAAAGTTCACGACCAAAGAGCAGAGGAGAATTGACGCAAGCCGACAGGACAGGGCCGGCGATCATCTGCGCCCAATTGTGCTGATCGACAAATTCGTCGGGATGAATTTGAAGATGGAGCTGGAAACTGGTGTTGCAAGCTTCGAATAGCACAGTGTCCAATGACATGATGAGCTCATCACGCCCTTGCAAATGAATTTCAAACTGGCTGCCCCGGATCTCGCTGAGCGCTTTGCTAATGGTTTTGTAGCGCTGCATTGGTGTCATGTATTCAAATTGAAGATGGCAGTAGCCCAGTGTTGGGAGTATCCCACACATCAGTATATCCGATTGATGCCTGGCGCCATGCTGCCGCCCTTTGGAAAGTAGCTCAAGGAGATCATTTTCCACCTGCTGAAAGCAGGCGTCTTTCAGCTCTACCGGGTCAAGGTTGATTTCCAAATTGAAAAGCGCCAGTTCGTTGGTATAATGCCTATCCGAAATATCTTTCAGCAATTCCAAGGCAGTTTTGGCTGGTTCGGCCAGCGAATTGATGATACAAAGCTCCTGCTCTGCGCCTATTTTGGGAGGGCCTTCATCAAAAAGGTGATCGGCAAGCATTTTTTCAAAAGCAGCTATATCATCCAAGGCATGTACAGCCATTTTCCTGCGATCCAGCGGATCCTTTATTTTTCTTGCTCTGAAGTCTCCCATGTCGATTGGGTTTTGAAAAAATAATGGAGGAGATCTATGGGGGTGATGATGCCTACCAGTTTGCCTTTCTCTACTATAGGAATGGAATGAAATCGGTTTTTGGAAAACACCTCATAAGCCAGCTCAATACTATCATCGGGCTGCAATTCCATCACATCCTTGGTCATCACGTCTGAAATTCGCAAAGAGCGGAAGAGCGAGATATTGTAATCGTCAAGATTGGTATTGCGGAAGAGCGTAACACCGTGTCTGGCGCGCTCATAGTCGGTATAGCTAACGATGCCTGCAAGGCCGCGTTGGTCATCGATGATGGGAATATGATGGATGGGTTCTTCTTCAAAGATTTTTACTACCCGATCGAAAGTGTCATTTTGGTGGAGGGTAGTGGGGTTGGCGCTCATGATTTCTTTTAAAGTCACGTTCTTCATACGGAGAGGTTTTCATTTTACCGAAATTAGGAGAAAAAAACACACCTTTGCATGATGCAGCTCATACTATCCGATGATCTGGCTCACTGGAGAAAACGACTTGTCAATGAATAAGCATCCCAATAACAGTTGGCTCGAACACTTCAAAGGCATCCTGTTGCTTCCCTTTACCGTCACTATTGTCATTCCTTTTTTGCTAATGCGCTATGCGTCCCGATGGCAGCTTCTGCCCGATCATTGGCTGGTGGAGGTGGCAGGTGCCTTGCTGTTGGTGGCCGGGCTCTACCTGCTGATACTTACTATCCACTACTTTCGCACGAAGGGCCAAGGTACACTGGCCCCTTGGAATCCCCCCAGGCAACTGGTAGTGGCCGGGCCTTATCGATATGTACGCAACCCCATGATCAGCGGCGTATTGGGAATATTGCTCGGAGAGGGATTGTTACTGGGAGTAGGGGCGATCTTGTGCTGGGCGGCTTTGTTTTTCTGCATAAATACACTATACTTCCTGCTCAGTGAGGAACCAGGCCTGCGCAAAAGATTTGGCAGCTCGTATGAGCATTACTGTCAAAACGTACCTCGATGGATTCCCAACCGAAAACCTTATCAAGCCATCAAAATATCTGAGGATTTATGATTCCAGCACATCGAACGCTTATCATTTTGGCCAGCTCCCGCCCCAAAGGCGATACTTGGCGGATGGCTTATTACCTTCAGCAAAAAGGGGGCTACGATATGGTTGATCTTACTACCAAACAGATTGGTTATTTCGATTATGAATTCAAAAACAGTGGTGATGACTTTTTACCTTTGATGCGGCAAATTGCTTCAGATTATGACTTGCTTGTGTTTGCCACGCCTGTATATTGGTACAATATGAGTGCTCAGTTAAAAACCTTTTTTGATCGCTTTTCAGATTTGCTGCGCTACGAAAAACCCACCGGCCGCCAGCTGCGCGGCAAGGCTATGGCCGTGGTGAGTTGTGCTTCGGAAGATGAGTTGAAGGAAGGCTTCGAAATGCCCTTCATCGAATCGGCCAACTATTTGGGCATGCACTATCTCGGCATCGTCCATGGCTGGGTGGATGAACAAAAAAAAGACATCCCCGAGCTTGTAAAACAAAGACTAAACGATTTTAGCAAACACCTAAGCAGCTGGCAAAAGCCCAAATAACCACCACCCCATCAGCCCATCAACCCATCAACCACCTCACGAACACCAACGGTCGCCTTTTCCGAAATTACCTTCAGGTTCTTACTCAACGATAGCTCATAACTGATAGCCGGATTGGGATCAACATAGTAGATAGGTATCCCCGGCATCGCATAACCAATCAGCCCGGCAGCCGGATATACCTGCATGGAAGTCCCAACGATGATGGCAATCTCAGCCTCTGAAGTGTGCTGCGCAGCAACTTGGAGCATCGGTACCATCTCACCAAACCACACAATATGCGGCCGCAACTGTGAACCCAGCTCACAGCAATCGCCGGGCTGGATATCACCCCGGCAATCATACACCAGTCGCTCATCCTGGATGCTACGGGATTTGAGCAATTCGCCATGAAGGTGTAGCACCTGCTTGCTTCCGGCTCGTTCATGCAAATCATCCACATTTTGAGTGATAATGTGCACATCATAAGCCTTTTCCAGCTCTACCAGCGCAAGGTGCGCCGCATTGGGCTCTACTTCGAGTAGCTGGCGGCGGCGCTGGTTGTAAAAGTCAAGCACCAGCTCCTGGTTGCGCTGCCAGCCCTCTGGGGAGGCAACTTTCATCACATCATGCCCTTCCCAAAGGCCACCTGCATCACGGAAGGTTTTCAAACCACTTTCAGCACTTATACCAGCTCCGGTCAGCACAATTAATTTTTTCATATTACAAGTATTCTTTAATTGGTACGTAATTCGGCATACGCCATTCCAAAAAAATCCACCAAATCACCTGCCAGCAGAGCCTCTTCACTACCCGCCTTCTTCAAGGCCAGATCGCCCGCCAGGCCGTGTATATATACGCCTAGCACACAAGCTGCTAAAGGGGCATGGTGCTGTGCCAGCAAGCCCGTGAGCAAGCCGGTGAGCACATCGCCGCTACCAGCAGTAGCCATGCCAGGGTTGCCGGTACTGTTGAAGAAACAGCAGCCATCCGGACTGGCAATACAGCTGTGCGCTCCTTTCAGGATGATGTAAACACCCAATTCTTTAGCCTTTTGTTGCAGTAATTCAAAGCGTTCGAAATCATTGGCAGTAGTACCAAAAAGGCGTTCAAATTCTTTGGGATGGGGAGTGAGGATGCTATGGCGAGGTAATTTTGAAAGCCAGGCACGATGCCGGGAGAGCAAATTCAGCGCATCTGCATCAATGACCAATGGCTGTCCGGCTGATTCGAGCAATTGCTTTAAAAGCGCAGCAGTTACCTGAGCCTGCCCGATGCCCGGCCCGATGCCGATGCCCCGATAGTTGGCTAAGTGTTCGGGGAGCTGGCCGAGCTGCTGGGAGTGTTCATCTGTCATTACCATTGCTTCAGGGCAACTGATCTGCAAAATTTCATAGGCGCAGCGGGGACTGGCTATGCTAAGCAAACCGGTGCCGCTGCGTAGGCAGGCATGACCAGCCAGCACAGCGGCACCGACTTTTCCGTAGCTTCCCGCCATCAGCAACGCGTGGCCAAAGGTACCTTTGTGATCAAATTTGGAACGTATGCGTAAATGGCTGATAGCCAATGCTTTATCTATAAAGTGGTACGGGCTGTCAAGCTTCTGGTAATAGGTGTCCAATAGCCCGATATCCACAATATGCCATTGCCCCACATATTGGAAATTTTCGGAAAAAAAGAAAGCCAGTTTGGGTAGTTGGAAGCTCAAGGTATGATTGGCGTGGATACCCCCGCCGGCAGAATGCTGGTCGGCAAAGAGGCCGGAGGGAATGTCAACGGCCACAATTTCATTGCCGGACTGGCTGATATGATCGATCAGCGAAGCCCAATATCCCTCCACCGGGCGGTTGAGTCCTGAGCCAAAAATGGCATCTACGATCAAGTCCCGCTGGTTCCAAATGGGTAGGGGATCGCCGTTTTCAATCTGCTGTACAGCTATCTCCTGGCGGCCAGGAAGCCTTTCAAGGTTGGTGGCGAAATCATCAGACCGCTGAGGAGCGATGGAGCAGATATAAACCATTACTTTGCGAAAACGCTGACTGAGTAGGCGGGCAATTGCCAGACCGTCGCCGCCATTGTTGCCGATGCCGCAAAATATGTGGACCGTACGCTCATCATTGGGATACTGCTGCTCAAACCACTCTACAAAGCAGCTACTGGCCCGCTCCATCAATTCGATCGAAGCGATCGGCTCATGGGCGATGGTGTATTGGTCCCACTGGCGAATCTGCTCAGCGTTCAATATTTTCATAGTACAAATTTAGTATTATAAGGTCATCACCTTTACCCAAATATACCTGCTATCTGACCAAAGGCCCAAAATTTAAGGAAGCTGGTTGATAATTGAGGGGTATTTTACTAAATTAGCCCATTATTCACTGTACTTCTACCATTTTGAGAGAAAGGACCGTCTTCCCTGGCAATCGCAAGGGCCCTCTATGGCTGAATCATTGGCCTTGGCTATTGCCCCTGCTTTTCCTGTTTTCCATACCGATGAATGTTGAAGCTACGCATATCGTTGGAGGAGAGGTGACTTACACCTGCCTGGGCCAACTGCCGAACGGCAATTCTCGCTTCGAAATCCGGCTCACCATTTTTCGCGATTGTATCAACGGAAATCCCAATGCTTATTTCGACGATCCTGCCTCCATTGGCATTTTTGATGAAGACAACAACCTCATCACCGCCCTGGGGTTCAACGGTCAGCTGCTCATGGACCTGGTGATGGACGATACCCTTGATCCGGTGCTATCCAACCCTTGCCTGGTTGTGCCGCCCGATGTCTGTGTACACACCACTACCTACCGCGATACGCTGGAACTGCCCTGGAGGGCAGGGGGCTACCTGCTTGCCTATCAGCGCTGTTGCCGCAATCAGACTTTGCTAAATATCGTGGATCCGCTGGCTACGGGAGCTACCTATAGTGTGCTCATCACCGAGCAGGCTTTGGAGGAATGCAACAGCAGCGCCAAGTTTGTCAATTGGCCCCCGATATATATATGTGCCAACGAACCGATTGATTTTGACCAGTCTGCTATCGATACAGATGGCGACTCCATCGTGTATCGATTGTGTACCCCACTACAAGGGGCCGATCAGGCGGTGCCTATGCCGCAGCCACCCAACAATCCTCCTTATCAGGAAGTGGTTTGGATCGATCCGCCCTACAATCTGGACAATATGCTCAATGGCACACCGGGCGTTCCGTTGCGCATCGATCCGGAAACGGGTTTTTTGACAGGCATTCCCAATACGGTGGGCCAGTTTGTGGTAGGTATTTGCCTGGAGGAGTACCGAAACGGGCAGCTAATATCCACCACTCGCCGCGATTTTCAGTACAATGTGGGCGTTTGCGGAGCTACGGTTTCAGCTTTCTTTGCTCCCCAAATTCAGTGCACAGGCCTGGAGGTTGATTTTGAAAACCAAAGCGCCAATGCAGATGAGTATCTCTGGTATTTTAATGATCCGGGTAATCCGGGGGCTACCTCCACCGATGCCGATCCGACATTTACCTTTTCCGATACCGGCCATTACACCATCATGCTGATCGCCGAGCCGGGAAATCAATGTGTGGATACGGCCTACCGGGAAATTTACCTCCAATATCCTTCCCTTACGGTGGATTATGACTTACAGCTGGTGGAATGTTCCGATAGCATGGTGATTGCTGTAACAAGCCTGGCAACCGATAGCATCTCCCAGATCATTAGCCATGAATGGGAAATGAACAAAGGGGGGACACTTATTGCTTCATCCAATGAGGTAAACCCGGTCTTTGTGGTGCATAGTAGCCAGACTGTGACCCTCACACTTACTGTTACAGCGGCCAATGGCTGTGTGCAAACAATTGACAGAACCTTCACGATCAACCTCATAGAAGTGGAGCTGCCTGCCGATAGCTTGTTTATTTGCCCGGGCGACAGCGTGTCGCTCAATCCCGACTCGGATACCAGTTACGAATACAATTGGGGTCCTGCTGGTAGCCTCGACGATGCGACAAGCCCCAATCCGTTGGCCTTCCCGACGAGCACGACTACTTATTCGGTAACCATTTCAGATCAGGTGGATTTTTGCATGGTGCAGCGCCAAATCACCGTAGTTGTGCCGGATCAGATAGCGATCGACATGCCGCCGGATACGACCATTTGCAGCCAGGAGTTTTTGTTGGAAGCGCATAGCGATCAGGCAGGTACATACGAGTGGTTTGACGATGCTTTATTGAACAATCTGATAGGCAACGAGGCGAGTATTCTGGTGAGTCCGATGGGTGCGCAAACCTATTTTTTGGTGGTGACGGATGCGGTCGGTTGCAGCAAGCTGGAAGATGTAACGCTGGCAGGTAATGCAGTAGATATCACCACTTCAGGGCTGAGTGTGATTTGTGATGGAGATCAGGTGCAATTGAGTTTGGCCAATGAGGATGCTACAGATACCTTGAGCTTTATCTGGAGTCCGGATACGTATATTTTGTCAGGAATCAATACGGATGCGCCCGTGGTGCAACCCCCTGGCCCCGGTACCTGGGTTTTTTATGTAGATGCTGCCAACCAGTTGGGCTGTACTACATTGGATTCGGCGGTGGTAGCAGTGCTGGATACTACATCCCAAGCCGATTTTGTAGCGGAGCAGCAATGTAGTGGTTACAGCATCCAATTTACCAATACCAGCATCAATGCAGGCTATTATACCTGGCATTTTGGTGATCCTTCCAATCCTTCAGCCTCCTCTGACGAAGCCAATCCTGAATACATTTACCCGGGGCCTGGCAGCTATACTGTGAGTTTGGTTCCCTGGGCAGAATGTGCGGACAGCATTGTGAAAACAATTACCGTAGCGGAACCGCAAATCAATCTGGATTTTGACTGGGCCTATGAAAATTGTGGCGATAGTATTGTGATCGCCTTTCAGGATTTGTCCACCAATGGGCAGAGCAATTTTACGTCCTGGTTGTGGATCTTTAGCAATGGAGATACGAGCCAGTTGCAAAACCCTTTGGTAACGATCAATACGAGCCAGCTGCTTACCGCTACACTACAACTAATTTCGGATGATGGTTGTGAAGATACCTTGAGCCAGGATTTGCTGGTGGAGCTGATCGAAGTGAATTTGGCTGACAGCCTCCAGATTTGCCCGGGTACGGCCAGCCCTCTGAACCCAAATGGCAACACGAGCTATCAATATGAGTGGTCGCCCGCCACAGGCTTGAGCGATCCGAATGCTGTTAATCCGATCGCAAGCCCCTCAGAATCAACGCTTTATGAAGTAGCTATTACCAACTTTAATGGCGCCGATACGTGCAGTATTTTACAGTCGGTTTATGTATTCGTACCGCCACCTATCGAATTGCAGGCCAGCAACGACACCATGATCTGTGGCTCACAAATCGAGCTTTGGGCCCATAGCGATCAGGCTAATTCTTATGAATGGTCCGACCAGCCCAACTTTGGCAACATCCTCGGTACAGATAGCCTGCTGCTGGCTACTGCGGGTCGGCCGGGCAATTTTTATGTGCGTGTGACCGACACCTTTGGCTGTCAGCGCTTTGAAGAGGTGATTGTTTTTAGTGGCAGGGTAGAATTGCAGCCCAATAATTATTCGATTTGTGAAGGAGATACCCTCGGTATGGAAGTAATCAACCTTCATCCGGAGGATATGAACAGCTATTCCTGGAGCCCCGTAGAGCAGATCATCAGTGGAGCCAATACGGCCATGCCGCTCATTAGCCCGCTTGGCGATGTGGTTTATACTGTCACGGTGACCAATGAGTTTGGCTGCTCGGCTGAGGAAAGCGTTTTTGTGGAAGTCAATGAGCAATTGAGCGGTATCTTTATCACCCCGCCTGTGGATACCATTGTCAACGGGAGCAGCATTCAGCTCACGGCTACTTTCGATCCGACCTATATTTACAACTGGTCGCCTCCCGCCACGCTCAGCAATCCCAATATCCACAATCCGTTGGCTTCACCTACCACTACCACTACCTATACCTTGGAGGTGTCCGATGGCAATAATTGCCCCACCGAGGCCAGAGTTATCATTGTAGTGCTTGATTTGGAATGTATTGAACCCTTTGTGTTTTTACCCAATGCCTTCACGCCCAATGCCGATGGTGAAAACGACGAACTGCTCCTCTATGGGAGCCTGGTAGATGAGATGTATCTGGCCATTTACAATCGATGGGGCCAAAAAGTATTTGAGACGGATGACCAACTCATTGGCTGGGACGGTACTTTTGAAGGAAAACAGCTCAACAGCGATGTGTTTGGGTATTATCTGAGGGTGAAGTGCATTGGCGGTGAAGAGTACTTCAAAAAGGGCAATATTACGCTGCTGCGCTAATCATTCTGGAAGATTGTGAAAGGGAAACCTTGTTCTCACTGAGGAGGTATTGAATCAGAGGATACAAAGAAAAATTCCACCGACTTTGGGTTGATCTGAATATTGCGCATGCTGGAGGGCGTTTTAACAATGCTGACGGGTAAGGTATTGTTTTCAGTCTGCAAAGGGATGCCTTTCAAATCCACCTCCAGGCCAAAGTCAGCCTCTTCCAAGGCATTGTAATGGCTCAATCCTACCGTTCCGCTCACCTTGATCTTATCGGGGAATATCTTGATACTATCGGGCGCATTTTTGACAATCAAAGGGACGAAGAACGATTTTTCTGTAAACTGCTCCACGTCCACCTGCACTTGCACAAAGGCCGGGCCGAGCTGCACCACCTTATCGAAAGGCGGTACAAGAGATAGCTCTTCCTCAAAACCGGCCCGTACGTTTTCCAATTCCAGCGGCACTGTTTCCCATTCCGTGTAGCCATCAACGATGGTGTAGGGGCCGCTGAGGCGAACACTGTCGGGCTGTAGGCGGATCGAGTCTTTTAGCTGAAAGCCGTTTTCAAAAACAATCTTGCTGACCAGTTTTACCGGCACCTTTTTCTCAAAAGCATCATCAAGATGGAGCATAATATAGTCTTGATCCACTTCAATCACATTTAAGTTGGACAGCTTGCCGCGCGCCTTGTTCATGATCTGTGAAGCTGAAATGGACTGGGTTGCCTGGTCGGCCAGCAGGTAGCGGATCGCCGGGATTTCGTGAAATAATGAAAAGTAGATCAAATCGAAGCCCCGCCCTTCCAAACCCAGGCTCACCTTATGGGGGGGAGATTGTACAAGCGACTTTCCCTCCGGCAGGTCGAATATAATGGGAAAGTCTTTGGTGGTTTTGTAGCTGTGAGAAAGTTTTAGCAGCAGCCAGAAAATCAGCGCTACGCCAATAGATATAACCAGAATAGCCCGGTCCGATTGCAAAAACTGACCGATGCCGCCACTATGGTCAGGCCTTTTCATCAGAGCTGGTGGAACTATCAGTCATTTCTTTGGAAACGGCACTTTTTGCCACACGAATGAAGGTTTTTGGATCCACCTGAAGGGTCACGATGTTGCCATCTATTTTATTGATACGGCCATAAATACCACTGGCCGTGACCACTTCATCGCCTTTTTCGAGCTCGGCCAAAAAGCGTTGCTGCTCCTTTTGTCGCTTGGCCTGCGGCCGCATGATAAAAAAGTAAAATACAATTATGATGAGAATGAGCGGCCACATTTGGGCGAATAAACTGCCCATTCCGCTACCTTGTAAGATAATCATGTTTGTCATAGTTGCTTGATTTACTATTTCTTTTGCTTATTTGCGCTGAGTCCATTGGCCGTGTTGGGAATTACATGCCCCTTTACGTGTATCACTGTCTCCTTGGGGTAGGTATTGGCTGTGATAGTTACGGGCTTCGATTGCTGATTCTTTTTGCCCAGCGTATTGAAACGCACCATGATCTCTCCGCCTTCACCAGGTGCTATGGCCTCTTTGGGCCATCTGGGAACCGTGCAGCCACAGGTCGAGCGGGCATGGGTGATGATAAGCGGGATGCGGCCGGTATTGGTAAAAGGAAAGGAATGCTCCACCATCTGGCCTTCCGGAACGCGGCCAAACTCAAAAACCGGCTCTTCGAAACTTAGCTTGGCTACATTTACGGTATCTTCCGGCTCATTGGCGCTTACCGGGCTCCGGATAATCTCCGAATTTTTCAATCCTCCTTCCGGCCGTATTTCCTCCACCTGCTTTTCATCAGCTGCCGATCCCGGACTATCCGGCTGGCAGGCATTTATCAGTAGAGCAAGCAGTGCAATCACCCAAAATCCAAACAAATTCTTTACCTTTTTCATCAATCCTGTTTTGTCCTAGGAGTCTAAATGAATGCTGCAAATGTAGGTTATTTTACCGAATTGCTGATTCGCAGCGAGTGGGATCATGCATGAGATTATTGACAATTGTTCCAAAAACTGTCTATTTTGAAGCCGAATTGAAGACTTTTCCAGCGATGATCATTTTTCTGACAGGTTTTATGGGGTCGGGCAAAAGCTATACTGCCAGGCAGCTGGGAAAACTGCTGGGCTGGCCGGTGGTGGATTTGGACCAGTATATGGAACAACAATTCGGGCAGACGATTGCCGAGCTATTTGATCGCTTTGGGGAGGCAGCTTTTCGAAAGATGGAGCGGCAGTGCCTGCAATCGCTGGCGCGGCCTACCGATTTGGTGGTGGCCACTGGAGGGGGCACGCCCTGCTTTTTTGACAATATGAAATGGATGAATGAACATGGGCTCACCATTTTTTTGGACGCTTCCCCGAAACTGCTGTACAATCGCCTGGCAAAGGGGCAGGAGCATCGACCACTCATTGCAGGGCTTACTGAAGAAGGCTTGCAGCGCTTCATTGAGCAAACGCTGGAAGAGCGGAGGCCCTTTTATCAGCAGGCTGCCGTGCTTTATTTTCAGCACAGCGATGCAGACATTGCCCGCGAATTGGTGGAGCTGATGCCCGAACTGAGCAAGCATCAGCCCGATTAACCGGCTTCTATTATTCAGCTAAATCCACTACAAAGCCACTGATTTTCTTTTTCTTTTTCAATCGTTGCTTATAGCTCTCAGCAGTGGCCCGATCGGCAAAAGGGCCTAGAATGAGCTTGTAAACGGGCATCCCATTTGCCCCTCGCTCTATGTTGAGGAGGATATTGTTGAACCACTTGCCCTGTAGCTCGGCGATGCGTTTGAGCACATTTTCATAATTGGTAATAGAGGCAATTTGTACCCCAAAGCCAGTCTTTTCGGGGCGCATCAGTTGGATTTTGTACAAATCGAAGGCACTATAATTTTTATCCGTTACCGGCCTCATCTTGATGCCTGCCCTGGCAGGTGCAGGTGGTGGAGGCGCAGAATGCACCACAGTTGGGCTGGAAGTAGAGGCAGGAGGCCTGTTGCGGGCAGCTGATTCGGCAGAGGGGGGTGGGCTGCTTGCTTCCTTTTTATCTGAGCTCACTACCACATCAGGCTGCTTGGGAATACCGATTTGGTCTTCCGCATAGTCTTCCACCTTAGGCTGGCTGGCCGGCGATTCAGCAGGTGGAGAAGGTGGCTTTTCAGTACGAACACTCGGCGATTCCTGTTCGTCCACAACGCCCTTACCTACTACATCAATCTGCACCTTGGCGTGGCCACTGTGGATAATATCGAGCCGTTCTGCAGCTTTGCGCGAAAGGTCAACAATGCGGCCTTTGAGGTAGGGGCCCCGGTCGTTGATGCGTACCCGAACGCTCTTGTTGTTGTCAAGCCGGGTGACTTTGAGGATGGTACCATAAGGGAGTGTGCGGTGAGCAGCGGTGAGCTTATCTTTGCTGTACAACTCGCCACTGGCTGTTTTCCGGCCGTGAAAGGAGTCGTCGTAATAAGAAGCAATACCGACTTCCTGGGCCGAAATACCCAATGTAGCTAGTATAATAAGCGATAGGGAGGACAATAGATTTCTCATATTTAAGCGATTTAGTGATTCATATTGTGAATGAAAAGTTCAGGGTAATAACCAATAATATAAGGTCAAAAGTATCGAATATTACGGTCAAATTCAATATGATAACTTTTCAAAACAATTTCTTACAGGCTGATCGAATGAACTTCGGGGCCTCAAAATTTGTACTTTTGTTGTTTTTAACCATGTAGTTGTTAGACAACTTCCAAATTCTAAACCAGTATTTCATGAGCAAGCACGGAAGGGTATTGGTAGCCATGAGTGGTGGTATCGATAGTACGGTATCTGCCATGCTGTTGCATGAGCAGGGCTACGAAGTGGTAGGCATTACCATGAAAACCTGGGATTATGCCAACTCGGGCGGCTCCAAAAAAGAAACCGGCTGCTGTAGCCTCGATTCCATCAATGATGCCCGTCAGGTAGCCGTTAACATGGGCTTTCACCATTTTATCATCGATATCAGAGAGGAATTCGGGGATTATGTGATCGACAATTTTGTGGAGGAATACCTGGCTGGCCGCACTCCCAATCCCTGTGTGCTTTGCAACACCCACATCAAATGGAGTGCCCTGCTCAAAAGGGCCGATTCGATGGATTGCGAATTCATTGCTACCGGCCACTACGCTAAGATCGGAGAGCTGGACGGCAGGCGGTTTATTACCAAAGGGAAAGACGACCGCAAAGATCAATCCTATGTTTTATGGGGCTTGAGCCAGGAATGTCTGCAGCGCAGCTATTTTCCGCTGGGTGATTTCACCAAGCCCGAAATCAGGCAAATGGCGCACAATTGGGGATACGAAGAGTTGGCCAAAAAGGCAGAGAGTTATGAAATTTGCTTTGTGCCCGACAATGATTATCGCGGCTTTCTGAAGCGTAGAGTAGATGGATTGGAGGAGCAAGTCCGGGGAGGCCAATTTGTAGGCGTCAACGGGGAGGTGTTGGGGGCTCATGAAGGCTATCCCTTTTATACCATCGGTCAGCGTAAAGGGCTGGGCATAGCGATGGGCGAACCGATGTACGTCACCGAGATAAAGCCCGAAACCAATACGGTGGTGCTGGGGCAGGTGAAGGATTTGCTACGCAATGGGATGGAAGTGTACAAGCTGAATAGTATGAAATACGAGCAAATCCCTGATAATATAGAGGTAGTGACCCAAATCCGCTACAACGATCCGGGAGCTTTGAGCCGCCTGACTCATCAAGATGGGCGCATTGCCGTCAGCTTTTTGGCCCATGTGAAGGGCGTAGCCCCGGGTCAGTCAGCTGTATTTTATGAAGGAGAAGATGTAATAGGAGGAGGGATTATCTACCGGAGTATGGACTTAAAAGCCTAATCTAAACAAAAATACTAATACGATTGGCGTATTCTTTGCCATTTAGCACAATATCAAACATTCCAATACAAACACAATGCAGCTCTTCAAATACCTCACAGCACTCACTTTTTTTGGCCTGTTTTGCCTGGCCTGCAATGAAAATACCAATAAAATTGATGTAAACATTGACCAGGGATACGAGTATTTCCCGCTTGGCCTGGGTAAGTATTGGGTGTACCAGGTCGATTCTATCGTGTATGATACCACCGGAAATCGCGTAGAAAGAGATACGGCCCGCCTCTTTGTCCGCGAGGAAATCGTAGATAGTTTTGTGGACAATAGTGGCCGGCCTGCCTTCCGGATTGAACGCTCCATCAGATATGCAGACACCGAAGCCTGGCGCGTGAAAGATGTTTGGATGGCAGTACGTTCGGATGATCAGGCAGAGCGGGTGGAGGAGAATCTCCGCTTTGTCAAATTGGTGTTTCCCCTTATTCAGGGTACTACCTGGAATGGCAATTTGTTTATTGATGAAACGACTCAGGTAATAGTGGCCGGCGAATCCATTGAGATGTTTAAAAACTGGTCCTATGAATTGCAGAGCCTGGGGCTCACCGAAAATATTGGCGGGCAGTCTTTTGAAAATGTAGCTACCGTACTACAGGCAGACAGCGAAAACCTGATTGAACTGCGATATGCCAAAGAAAAATATGGCCGCGATATTGGCCTCATTTATCGGGAATTGCAAATTTTGGACACCCAAAACATTACTGAATCCGAGCCCTGGGAGGAGAAGGCTCAAAAAGGCTTTATCCTCACCCAACAACTGATCGAGTATAACTAAGGCTTGCTCGTTCCACCATTTTTCAATAGCCTCCTGCTGTATGGAAGATTACATACCCATCGGTTTTACCAAAAAAACACACGGCCTCAATGGAGCTCTGAAAGTGGCCATTGAAGCGCATTTTCTGGATGATTTGGCCGATTGCTCAGTGGTTTTCCTGCGCATCGATGGTCGCCCCATACCATTCTTTATCGAAGACATAGACTATAAAGGGGCGCTGTTGTTAAAACTTGAAGATGTGGACAACCCCGAAGCTGCCAAGGCTCTTAGCGGCACGGAAATATCGTTGCGCCGCTCCGAAATTTCAAGCAATTTGAGGGCTCCAGCTTCAGCGCCCACCAGCTACCACACCTACCTCGGCTATAGCCTGATCGGCTCCAACGAACAGGCAATTGGCCCTATCAAAGCAATAGAGCAGTTTCCTCAGCAGGTGATGGCCATCGTAGAGCGGAAGGGCAAGGAGATATTGATTCCCCTGAACGATAAATTCATTTTGCAAGTCGATGAACAGCAGCAGCGCATCACCGTAGAGCTACCTGATGGCTTGCTGGAATTGTAAGATTCATCCAATAATCCACCAGGCTTTCTATCTTTAGGAAATGAAACGCAAACTCGAAAAACGATTTAAGCAACTTGACGTGCGGCTTTTGCAGCTGCTCGAAGACCTCAAGGGCTACAATGACGAGCAGCTCAATCGCCCACCCCGCCCCGGCAAATGGTCGCCCGTTCAGGTGATGCAGCACCTCATGCTGTCAGAGCATTACGGCCATGCCTACCTCAAAAAGAAGTTGAGCTTTAACCCCACACTTAGGAAAGCCGGCCTGATGGCAGGCTTACGGGCCTCAGCAGTACATGCCTACCTCAAATTACCCTTTTCATTCAAAGCTCCCAAAGTGGTAAGCACGGAACAGCTGGAAAGTAATGTGCCCTTTTGGGAGCTGGCAAAACGATGGAAAGACCAGCGATCGGATTTGAAAACCTACCTACTGTCACTGCCGGATGACACGCTGCGCCGCGAAATTTATAAGCACCCTATGGGCGGCAGGCTCTCCGCTGCCGGTATGCTGGGCTTCTTCGCACAGCACTTCGATCGTCATGAAAAGCAGATTAAAAAAGCACTTCGCAAAGTACCAAAGCAGCACTGAATGTTAAATTTTTGGGCAAGAAACATGAAAATGTGCTGGCAGACAGCCCAAGTCAAATTTGAAATACTTAACTTTATTGTCAGTACGTTTAGGTACACAGTGATTTAAGCGAGTAAAACAACTCTGCCAAGTCCTCTTTATCCCGGAAATATACTAATCACCATTTTGCTAAATATGCGTTGGAACCTGCTTGTGATGTGTATGCTGTTTTGTAGTGCAATCGCTACAGCACAGCAGTATTTCCCAATCAAAATGAATAAGAAGTGGGGGCTCATCGATGCAGATGGGCAGCTGTTTTTGCAGCCTCGCTACGACGCCATCGGCGAGTTTAAGCAATTCGGTTACGCCATCATGCAGCGCGACGGGGGCGTAGGCCTGTTGAATTTGAAGGGAAAAGAGATTGTAGCGCCCCGTTATGAGGACATGAAAGTACTGGATTCCCTTCTCGTTGCTGTGAAGGATAAGGGAGAGTGGCAGGTGGTTAATTTGGAAGGCCAAATCATCCTTGAAAAGGGCTACCAACAAGTGGTGGTGTGGAACGATCAGTTTCTTGGTTATCGGCAAGAAGGCAAATGGGGCATTGCCGATCGAACCGGCCGCAAAATCAGCCCGCCACAGTTTGACGAAATCAAAATCCGGGAGCCTCACTACTTTCAAACACGCATCGCCGATCGGTATGGCCTGCTGGACATGAGCGGCCGGGAACTGTTGCCGCCCAAATGTTTTGAGATTGAGCCATTCAACAAAGACCTTATCCTCTACAAGGTAGGCAATCTGTGGGGAGGCATTACCCAAAGTGGGGAAGAATGCATCGCCTCCAGTTTTCAAAGCTTTCGACCTGTTTCCGACCAATTTATCAAACTCATCAATGGCAAACAGGTGGCGCTGTATTCCGTGAAGGCCGGCAAGGTGATCTCCGATGGCTATTTTTCCGATTATTACTCCTTTGCCCGGGACAAAGTGCTGTGCAAAAAAAATCGGCTGCTGGGGCTCATGGACTGGCAGGGCAATATGATTCTCGAAGATCAGTACAACGAAATTCAGCTATTTAGCGACAGCTGCTACCGGGCCCGTTATCACGACCTTTGGGGGCTGGTAGGCGTGGCCGATGAGGTCATTATTCCTTTTGAATACAACTACATAATGCCCAGCAAATCGCACGTTTGTGTGGTGAAAAAAGATCAGCTCTATGGGGCCGTCAATACTAGTGGCGAACGGGTGGTGCCGATTCAGTTCGACCGGATTGAGCTATCCGACCAGCAGGCCAAAGCCTGGAAAGGGGAAGCCCTGAGCCTTTTTAATTTCGATGAGATGGGACAGCTGCTGGGGCAGAATGACTTCAGCAATCATTTTACCATCAATATCGGCGGGAGAAACAGGAGGCTGCGCCGAAGCAATCTCTTTGAATTGGAAGACAACAACTATCTGCTCGAAAATTTTGAATGGTTTTACTCATCCCAAAAGGATAAATGGGGCCTCCGTAGGCTGGACAATGGCGAAATCCAGATTGAACCGACCTTCGACTGGATTCGTATTGAACGGCAGCTGGGCTTCACATTGGTAGGTATTGAAAACATGGATTATTACGACTTTGAATGGACCAAATACCGCTTTGAGATGATCTATGGCCTGGTGAACAATGAGATGGGGCTGCTCGTCACCAAGGTCGAGCTATGGGATGTGCGGCTGGATGATTTTTATGCCGGGCATCCCTCCGCCCGCTGCGTGTTTGCCAATGGGCGCCACGGGCTGATTGGCCAAAATGGCAAGATATTGAAAAGAGATTATGCCTTTATCGGCGAATTCAAAGACGGCGTGGCGCGGATGAGCAGCAAGGGTCGGCTTTCAGGCAGCTCCAAAAAAAAAGACAAAGGCCTGGGCTCCCTTCAGCAGTACCTCAGCTCCCTTCTGGCCCCCAACCTTATGGTCGATTACACCTTGTACGATCAGGAATTTCGGGAAGGAGCGGTGCTCACCTGCAAAGACTGCGAGTGGGGATATATCGATACCGCTGCTTCCATAATCGTTGTGCCTCAATATACCTTTGCAGAAGATGTAGTCAATGAGGTCGGCATCGTCGAATATGATGGCCATTGGGGAATGGTGGACCGCCTTGGAAACGTACTCATTCCCTGCCGCTATGACCAACTGCACTTTTTGGAAAATACTGACAATAAGATTCTGCGAATTTATAAAAACGATCAAAAATACGGGCTCATCGATACCCTGGGCCATGTTCGGGTGGACTTGCAATACGATGAGATTGGCGCATTTCGGGAAGGAAGGCTGGCGGTGAAGCGAAACGGCCTTTGGGGCTTTGTCAATTACAATGGCATCGAAATCATTCCCTGCCGTTTTAGGAAAGTGCGCAATTTCAATGAAGGAGTTGCTGCCGTACAGATCAAAAACAACTGGGGCCTAATTGATAAGCAGGGCGATGTGGTGCTTGATTTTCAATACCGCCGGATGGGAAACTGCCGCCAGGGATTGATTCGTGTGGCTTCTGACAAAGGTTTTAAATACATCAATAAGCAGGGCGAGCAAGTCTTTCAGGCTTCCTTTACCAAGGCATTCGACTTTGAGCGCCAGGTAGCCCGGGTGCAGCACAAGGGGAAGTATGGCCTAATCAATAAATCAGGAGACTATGTACTGCGACCCAGATTCAACCACATTAGCGAGTTTGACCCCAACGGGCTGGCAATTGTTCGCTATGGCAAAAGACGCATCCGCTACGGGCTCATCAATTTGGAAGGAAGCCTGGTATGCAAGCAATCCTTCAAAAATATCCGCCCTTTCAAGGAAGGCCTGGCTGCCGTTAAGCTCAAGGATGGCTTTGGCTTTATCGACCTCAATGGGGAGCTGGTGATCGAGGCCCACTATTCCAAAGTATCCGACTTTTCGGAAGGTCGTGCAGCTGTACAGCGCGATGGCCTTTGCGGATACATCGATGCGCACGGAAATGAGGTGATCGAACTGGAATATTCAAAATGCCTCGACTTCATTGAAGGCAAAGCCGTTGTGTACAAAGGCTATCGGCAGGGAGGTATCATTGATAAAGAAGGAAACATAGTCATCGAGCCCAGCATTGATCGTCTGCTCAATTTCAGCGAAGGACGGGGCTTGGTGCGCGACAACAAATATCGGTTCTACTACATCACAGAAGAAGCCAAAATACACGAAGGCTATTTTGAGCGAGCCAGCGAATTTCAAAATGGTGTAGCGGTAGTGCAGTCAAATGGCCGCTGGGGCATTATCAATCAAAAGGGAATCGAGATCATCCCTCCCAAATACGATAAAATCGAAAACTTCAAAGATGGCTACGCCAAAGTACGCATCAAAGGCTTCAGTGGCCTCACTAACCTGCGCGGTGAACTGATCGTTCAGCCTACCTACGAATACATCAGCTATGCCGGAGAAGGACTTTTCCGCGTCGAGCAGGGCGACAAAATCGGCTACTTCGACAGTGAAGGGAACTGGATATGGGGCCTGCGAAAGTGAAATTGCCCATCATCCCGCCAACTCATCAACCTTCTCCCTCAACACCTCCAGACAAATATCAATAGTATCTTTGTGCGTCCGGAAGCACAACACCGCCAAGCGCAGCCAAAACACGCCATTGATAGTAGTGGACGACAAGAACACTCGTCCATCTCGCCGCACAGCTTCCACCAATTGCGCATTGAAGGTATTGGCATCGCCTCGGGCCGGCACATAGCGGTAAATCATCACCGACAGATCAGGCTCCGGCCCCCGCTCAAATCCCAGCTCGCCGATGCGCTCATAAAAATAGCGGCACAGCCAGAGCTTCTCGCTCAAGGCAGCGCGAAAGACCTTCAGGCCAAACAGCTGCAAGGGCATCCACATGCGCATACCACGAAAGTGCTTGGTGAGCTCAGGGCTAAGGTCAGCAGGAGAAAGCTCTTCGAGCGAGCTGACGGTATCCTGCATATAGTTGGCCAGGTAGTAATGGGTATTTTTCAAGGCTTCCACATTTTTGATCAGCACGGCTCCCGTTCCATAGGAAAGAAACAGGCCTTTGTGCGGGTCGATGGTCAAAGAATCCGACCTTTCCATGCCTTTGAAGCGATCCTTCACTTCCTCTGTGAGGATGAAAAAACCACCATAAGCAGCATCGATATGATTCCAAAGTCCGTACTTTTTAGCAATATCCGCTATTGAGTCGAGCGGATCAATGGCCCCTGTATCGGTCGTGCCGGCCGAGCTGACAATCAAAAAAGGAGTGAGCCGGGCGGCCTCGTCCTGCCGGATTTGCTGCTCCAGATGGGCTACATCCATTCTGAAATACTCATCGACTTCGATTTCGCGAATGACGGCCTCCCGTAGCCCTGCGATCCGTATTGCCTTTTGAACGGAATGATGAACCTGTTTGGTGAGGTAAATAACGGTGCGGCTGACATCGGCAGATTTTATTTTCTTAAAATCCCTGGCAGTGGCTATAGCAATCAGATTGGCAATGGAGCCGCCAGAGGTCAAATTGCCGAGCGAGGTGGAAGGGTAGCCAATAATTTGGCACATCCAGCGAATGAGCATGTTTTCCATGCGGACGGCTCCCGGCCCGCCAAAAAAGACACCCGCATAGCGATTGGAAATATCGGCCAGAAAATCACCCAGCGCGGTGGGATAAAGCCCGCCGCCCGGGATGTAGGCAAGGTGCCCGGCAGAAGCGGGATTGAGCCCGGGCCTGTCAATATTTTCTTTGATGATGCCGAGCAATTGGTCCATCGCCCTTCCCTCTTCGCCGATCGGATAGTCCAGCAGCCCCGCTCCCTTATCCTCCGTTTCGCAGTAGGTAGGCAGGCGGTGCATGCCATCCAAAAACTCGGAAGTGTAGTTCTCCACTGCTTTCAACCACTCAGATCGTTGAGCAGGGACTACATGCAGCCGACTGGCTTCTCCATAGGTAGCTTCCAGTTTTTTTTCAATTTCCTTGAGATTGGGCATAGGTTCGATCGTTTTCATTGGCGGCAAAATTAGACAAAAAGAATTTTATGGAACATTGAGGAAGAAAACTTTCGGGGCTGCAACTTTTAATTGTATGCTTTGTCTATAATTTATAGTCTTCTACATTTATCAGTACCTTTACTTCTTATTTCCAACTAAGTTTAATAACTATAAACCATTGATTATGAGTGTATTAATGAAAAACATTTCAATCTTTATTTTAATAACCTTTTTTAGCTTGCCCGCTCTTGCCCAGTCAAATTATTCCCGTGCCAATGTGGAGGGAAAAGGGCCGGTGATCGAAAAAACGCTTCAGCTTAATGCCTTCAATGCAATCAAGCTTAGCATTTCGGCGGATGTCAAACTCACCCAAGGAAGTACGCAAAGCGTCAAGGTGAAGGGCCAGGAAAACATCATTGCCCTAATTGATACAGAGGTTGAGGACAAAGCATGGCGGATCCGTACCACGGAAAATATCCGCAAACACAAAGGCCTGACTTTTTATATCACCCTTCCAGAGCTGAAATCGATGAAAATCAGCGGTTCAGGCGATGTGAGCACGACCAACCAATTTAGCACCGCCGGCACCTTTGATGCGGCAGTTAGCGGCTCTGGTGAGTTGAAGCTACAGATCAAAGCAAAAGCGATCAGCAGCCGCGTCTCCGGCTCCGGCGACGTTACCCTAAAGGGCAGTGCTGGCCATCTGGATATTCAGATCAGCGGCTCTGGTGATATCAATGCCTCCGATTTGAAAGCAACCAATTGCAGCGTGAAAATCACTGGCTCCGGCGATTGTGCCGTACATGCGGATAAGCAGCTTGATGTGAAGATCGTTGGCAGCGGAGATGTAAAATATACCGGCGGAGCAGCCGTTCGCAAAAAAGTACTAGGCTCCGGCGATGTCGTCAAAGGCGATTAATAGCTACATACATTTCAGTCTTTTTGCCGCCACAGTTTTGCCAGACCAAAACTGTGGCGTTTTCATTGCTTGCTGACTTCGCTGTGCCACTTTAGCCAGTTAGCTTCTCAATTCGTTGCAGTACTCAGGCATTTTCCCTAATTTAGGGCATGTTTGAGTAAACCTGTGCCGCTTTAGGCCTAATTGAAAAAGTATGTCAAAAAACCTTAGCGAACTCTCCGGCCGCAAAGGCCTGCAACACAATCTCTTCGACAAAATGGGCCAGCTAGCCATTGACACAGAGACTCCCTCTGTGGAAGAGCTGGAAAAATTGGCCGACGAATTTCTCATCGGCACGGCCAACACCTATGGCGCCACCACCTTTTACGATTTCCTGCGACCTGAAAACAAAGGAAAAAAAGTGTATCTCTGCAATGGATCAGTCTGCCTCTGTGCCGGTACACAGGATGCTCTTCACAAAACCCTATCCAGCCATTTTAAGGAGGAAGAAATCGGTGAAATGTGCTGCCTCGGCCGGTGCCACGAAAATGCTGCCTTCCAATATCAAGGGAATAATTATTCCGGCCTCAATGCTGGTCAGATTGCCGAAGTTCTGGAAAAGAAAACTGTCCGGCCAGACCGATACCAAGTGAGCCAAAAAGGAAAAGCTGTACTCACCGCTCCAGCCCCCGATCTCGAAAGCCTTAAGGAGCGCCTGCAAAGCATTGCCGGTGATGCGCCCGACTCGGCACTTGCTCAAATCGATGCTTCAGGCATCAGAGGGCGCGGCGGTGCCGGCTTCCCGATGGCTCGCAAACTGGCCTTTGCCAAGGCCGCCCCCGGCGATGTCAAATTTATCATCTGCAATGCCGATGAGGGTGATCCCGGGGCTTTTTCTGACCGGTATTTGCTGGAGGAACGGCCGCAGTTGGTGCTTTTCGGGATGCTGGTGGCCGGCTTTGTGATCGGTGCCAAATGGGGTGTGCTGTATATCCGGGGCGAGTATCCTGAATCGGTGGAAGCGATAGAAAAAGCAGTGCAGGAATTTGAACAAAGCGGCATCAATCAGCTTTTCGATTTTCAATGGAAGGTGATTAAAGCACAGGGCTCCTACATCTGTGGGGAAGAGACTGCGCTCATCAATTCGATAGAAGGCCAGCGGCCCGAAGTGCGTGTGCGGCCTCCTTATCCAGCCGTTAGCGGTTTGTTCAACAAGCCTACGGTGGTCAATAATGTAGAAACGCTGGCAGCTTTGTATTACATCATGGAACAAGGTGGCGAAGCATACGCCGGGCTGGGAACTGACCAATCAAGCGGCACTAAGCTGCTTAGCCTCGACAGCCATTTCAATCGGCCAGGCATTGTGGAGGTAGAAATGGGTACGCCCTTGTCGAGTGTAGTGGAGGAATTAGGCGGCGGATTCAGAAAGCCGGTGAAAGCCATGCATATTGGCGGTCCGCTGGGTGGCCTGGTGCCTGTGCAAAAGATCGGAGATTTGACCGTCGATTTTGAATCCTTTGCCAAAAATGGCTTCCTCTTGGGGCACGCTTCTATAGTCTGCATACCCGAAACGATGCCATTGGTAGCATACCTGGAACATCTCTTTGCCTTTGCTGCGCATGAAAGCTGCGGCAAATGTTTCCCTTGTCGGCTGGGTACCAAACGGGCAGAAGAACTATTTAGAAAGGCACAGCAAGACAGCTCCTTCAAGATTGACGGCAATCTGATCGATGACTTGCTGCACACATTGGAAACGGGTTCTCTTTGCGCACACGGCGGCGGTATTCCGCTTCCCGTTCGCAATGCCCTTCAATATTTTGATGAGGAACTCAGAACCTTCTTTTCTTGACACTTGCAAAATTTTCATGATATGACAACGGATGTTGAAAAAAAATTATCTCAGCAAGCGACCCGACCGATGGCTTTTGTAGGCGATCAGGCTTTTCCGATCCAGGAAGGCGAAACCATCCTCAGCTTCCTGCGCCGGGTAAAAGGGCCCGATGCCGTGCCTACACTTTGCGATGCTCCCAATCTCGACCCCTTTGGCTCATGCCGGGTGTGTAGCGTGGATGTAAGTATGGGCAATGGGGCTGGCGTCAAAACGCTTGCTTCCTGCCATACGCCTATCAGCCCGGATATGCACATTTATCCGGATTCCAAAAATGTGCAGCGGCTCCGCAAAAATATTCTGGAATTGGTACTTACCGACCATCCACTCGACTGCCTGACCTGCGAAGTAAATGGCAATTGTGAGCTGCAAACAGTAGCTGCGAGGGTAGGTATTCGGGAGGTTCGCTATCCCGAAGGGGAGCATCACCTCAATCGCGAGAAAGATATTAGTCATCCCTATATGGTATCCGATTTGAGCAAATGTATCAACTGCTATCGCTGTGTGCGGGCTTGTGATGAGGTGCAGGGGGAAATGGTGTTGAGCATGGCTGGGCGCGGTTTCGATGCGCACATTATCAAAGGTGCCAACCAAAGCTTTTTCGAGTCGGACTGTGTGAGCTGTGGTGCTTGCGCACAAGCCTGCCCTACCTCTGCGATTTCCGATGTTTTCCAAAGCAAAGCCATCATGGCTACCGAAAAGACGCGTACCGTCTGTACCTACTGCGGGGTTGGCTGCAATTTGGAAGTGGCCACCAATGATAGCGAGATACTATCGATTCGGGCTCCTTATGATGCAGAAGTCAATCATGGCCATACCTGCCTGAAGGGCCGTTATGCTTTTCAGTTTTACAATCACCCCGACCGCCTTCGCAGCCCGATGATCCGCAGGAATGGCGAGCTGGAAGCTGTGAGCTGGGAAGAAGCGTATCATTTCATTGCTGAAAAATTGATCCAATATAAGCAAGACTTTGGGGCTGATTATATAGCAGGCATCTCCTCCTCGCGCTGTACCAATGAGGAGAATTATTTGATGCAGAAATTTATCCGGGCTGTTGTAGGTACCAACAATATTGATGGCTGCGCCCGTGTGTGCCATTCACCCACAGCCCTCGGTATGCAGCGCACCTTCGGTACCGGCGCCGCTACCAATTCGGTGAAAGATATAGAGATTGCCGATTGCCTGATGATCATTGGGGCCAATCCGACCGCTGCGCATCCGGTGACCGGTGCCCGCCTAAAGCAGCAGGCCATGAAGGGCACCACGCTCATAGTTATCGATCCGCGCCGTACGGAGTTGGCTCGCTATGCACAGCACCACCTGGCTTTGCGCCCCGGTACCAATGTAGCCGTGCTGAACATGATGATGTACTATATTGTAAAAGAAAATCTGGTGGATGAAGCCTTTATTACCAATCGAACTGAAGGATACCAGGATTTCAAAAAGCATCTGCTGGAACTGGATATGGATGAAATGGAGGCGGTCTCTGGTGTGCCAAGAGAACAAGCAAAGGCGGCAGCAGTGGCATATGCCAGTGCTCAAAATGCCATGTCTTTCCACGGACTCGGCGTGACTGAACACTCGCAGGGTACCTTTACAGTGATGCAAATTGCCGAGCTGGCCATGCTCACCGGCAATATCGGCCGGCCGGGCGTGGGGGTCAATCCTTTGCGTGGCCAAAACAATGTGCAGGGCTCGGCAGATATGGGTGTTCAGCCCCATCAGGGCGCTGGCTATCTTGATGTGACCAAGCCCGATATAAAGCAAAAGTACGAGCAGTTTTATGGAGTTGATTTGCCCCAGCAAGTTGGCTACAAGATTCCGGAAATGTTTGATGCCGCTTTGGAGGATAAGCTAAAAGCCATCTGGATCATCGGAGAGGATGTGGTGCAAACGGATCCCAATACACAAAAGGTGATCAAGGCTCTCAAGAATATTGATTTGGTGATTGTGCAGGAAATCTTTATGACCGAAACGGCCAAATATGCCGATGTCATTCTGCCGGCCTCCTCCTTCCTCGAAAAGAGCGGCACCTTCACCAATGGCGAGCGTAGAGTGCAGCGGGTCAATGCAGTGATCCCGCCGCTGCCCGGTACCAAGCCGGATGGGCAGATCATCGTGGAAATCATGAACCGGATGGGCTACGCCCAGCCGGATTATACGCCCGATGGTATGCTGGAAGAAATTAGTCAAATTGTGCCTTTCTTTGCGGGTATCAAATGGGAAGAGCTGGGAGAAAACGGCAAACAATGGCCGGTTGCGGAGGATGGTACGGATTCACAAGTCATTCATGTTAAAGAGTTCAAGCGCGGCAAAGGCTTCTTCCAATACCATGATTTCAGAGAGTCAGATGAAGTGAAAACCTACCAAAAAGACTATCCTTACATACTTACTACCAACAGGGAACTGGAGCACTACAATTGTGGAACCATGACCCGCCGTACCGGCAATGTGGAAATATTAACCGAAGATTTGCTGATGATCCACCCAACCGATGCCGCCAGCATGGGCATTGGCGAAGGGGATATGGTGTGCGTGGAGTCGGCACGAGGCAAAGTGGATATTAAAGCCCGCCTCACCGATGAGGTAAAGCCCGGTGTGGTCAGCACTACTTTCCACTTTCCCGAAATCATGGTCAACAACATCACCTCCGATGTGTACGACTCCGAAGCTAAATGCCCGGAATACAAAGTCGTTTCTGTGAGGATTCGGAAAAGCAAAGGGAAGTATGCAGCACTAAAGTAAGTGAATACAAAAGGAAGGATTGTTAATTTCTATGGCCCAGTAAACAAATGAAGATACTGTTTACCCATGCCTACTTTCTCAGTGAAGATCCCAAAGAGCAGGCTATCAACAAGCCCTACCCGCCGCTGGGCATCCTCTATCTAAGCGCCTGGCTCGATCAGCATGGCTATCCCAATTCTGTCTTTGACACTACCTTTGCTACGCCGCTGGCCCAACAACAACAGCTTCTCCATCAACGCCCCGACATTCTTGCCGTTTACACCAATCTGATGACCAAGCTCCATGTGGTCAAACTGCTTCAGTTTATTCGCCAGGAGGAAAGCCTTCGGCAGTGCCTCATCGTTGTAGGAGGCCCAGACATTACCTACAACATCGACCAATACCTGAAGCTGGGAGCTGATGTGTTGGTGATTGGGGAAGGGGAGCAAACCCTATTGGAAATAGTCAAAGCCTGTGAAGAGGGCTTGCGACCCCAATTTGGCCACATCGAAGGCTTAGCCTATCGCGATGCAGAAGGCCGAACTATTTGTACCGCCAAACGTCAGCACCTCAAAAAGGTGGATGAACTGCCTTTTCCCAACCGGCACAAGATCAATTTGCAGCAATATCTTGACCTGTGGAAGCATCACCACGGTCGTTCCTCCGTCTCTGTGAGTACACAGCGCGGGTGTCCTTATACCTGCAGATGGTGCAGCACAGCCGTTTATGGGCAGAGCTATCGGCGGCGCAGCCCCGGCAGTGTAGTCGCAGAGCTGAAATGGATACAGCAGCAATATCAACCCGACCAAATCTGGTTTGTCGATGATGTGTTTACCGTAAGTCACAAATGGTTGGCCGGCTTTGTACAGGCTCTCCAAAAGGAGGGAGTCCGCATTCCTTTTGAGTGCATCACCCGCGCGGACCGCATGAATGAAGAAGTGATAGCCATGCTCAAATCAGCAGGCTGCTTCCGGGTCTGGATTGGTGCGGAGAGCGGGTCGCAGCGCATTTTGGATGCTATGGACCGGCGGGTGGAAACCCAAAAGGTGCAGCAAATGATTGTCCATTGCAGGGAGCAGGGTATTGAAACCGGAACCTTTGTTATGCTGGGCTATCCCGGAGAAACGGAGGCGGATATCCGGCAAACTCTTTATCATCTGCAAAGGGCAAATCCCGATTGGTTTACCATTACGATAGCGTATCCCATCAAAGGGACCGGCCTGTACGAGGAGGTGTTTGGCCAACGGCTCAAAGAGTTGGATTGGCAAAGGACTACCGATCGGGATATTGATTTTGTGCGTACCTATGCCCGGCCTTATTACGACCTGGCCGTTCGCTGGGTCGTAAATGGGCTACATTGGCACAAACTCCGATCGACTCAAACCCGGCCATCTGCGGCAAGTAGCATATACTGGATGAAAATGAAACTTGCTGCATTGGGAATGTGGTGGTACCGCAATTTTGGAAAAAAACAAAAAGCAATTGAAATTTCTAACCCAATATCCGCTGCACCAAAAGGTGTATTATCTGACAGCTGAAGCAGCTGCTTTTGAGGAGAAGTATCTGGCCGTGCGGTCGGCAGAAGGCAGATTGTATGAGGACCAGCTGGTAGGTCAATTGCCAAAGCTGCCACGCCGCCACCGCCATTATCAGGAGTGGCGGATGCGCAAACCCTCCACGCTGCGCCTGCTCCGCCACCTCTCCTCCCGCCGGCCTGCCCGCCTGCTCGACCTGGGCTGCGGGAATGGCTGGTTGAGCCATCGGATGGCAGATTTACCGGCTGCCAAAGTGCTGGGCATCGACCTCAACAAGACGGAACTCGAACAGGCGGCCCGGCTTTTTAGTTCGCCCGCCTGCCAATTTGCGTATGCCAATATTTTTGAAGCAGAATTGCCCGCCGCAAGCTTCGATGCAATCGTGCTGAACAGCTGTATCCAGTATTTTCCCTCATTGTCAAAGCTGCTGGATCGGCTGCTGGAGCTGATCAAAGACGATGGAAGTGTACATATTTTAGATAGTCCGATGTATGCCAGGGGGGAAGAAGTGGCAGCACAGCAGCGGACCAAAACCTATTACAAAAACCTGGGCTTCCCCGAAATGGCAGCGCATTACTTTCATCACTCTTGGGCAGAGTTGGGCCGGTTTAAGTACCACACTCCTTACAATCCACAGCAATTTCTGACACGCATCCGGCAGCGGCTATTTATCAAAGATTCGCCCTTTCCCTGGGTGATTGTTCAAAAGAGATAGCGACAACATATTGTTGCATGAGAAAGTTTTCCACATCCTGCATATTGGGGCTTTGCAACTAACTGATTATCAATACTTAGTGAAAAAGGCAGGACGAAGGGCTTGAAAATTGGCTGATATATATTCAAAAATTGGTAATTTTGCCGGCTATGCGTTTAAAGTCATTAGAGATCAAGGGTTTTAAGAGCTTTGCGAACGAAACGGTCATCAATTTCAATGAGGATGTAATAGGGATTGTAGGGCCAAATGGTGCTGGCAAGTCGAATATTGTGGATGCCGTCCGCTGGGTGTTGGGCGAGCAGAAGAGTAAAGAGCTCCGGCTCGAGAAAATGAGCAACATCATTTTTAATGGTACCAAAAAACGAAAGCAAAGCGGCCTGGCGCAGGTATCTCTCACCTTTGAGAATACCAAAAACCTACTACCCACCGACTATCATACGGTCACTATCAGCCGGGTGCTGTACCGTACCGGCGAGAGCGAATACCGCCTCAATGGGGTTAGCTGCCGCCTCAAAGACATCACCTCCCTCTTCCTCGATACAGGGGTTGGATCCAACTCATACGCCATCATCGCGCTGGGCATGGTGGACGATTTGCTCAATGACAAGGCCAACTCACGCCGCCGCATGTTTGAGCAGGCTGCCGGTATTTCCAAATACAAAACGAGAAAAAAGGAAACCCTCAATAAACTCAAAAGCACTTCGGATGACCTCGATCGGATCGAAGACCTCCTCTTTGAAATTGAACACAACCTCAAACAGCTTGAAAAGCAAGCCAAACGCACCAAGCGCTTTTACGAATTGAAAGGCCAGTACAAAGAATTGAGTATCGAGCTGGCAGTATTTAAGTTAGTCAATTACAAAAGTGCGCACGACGAGATTACCAATAAGCTTAAGGAAGAGGAAGACAAATACCGAAAGCTGGAAGTCACCATCAGACAATTTGAAGCCCAGCTCGAAAATGAGAAAAAAACCAATCTTGATAAAGAGAAGCTGCTGTCAGAGCGCCAGCGCGACCTCAACGATCTCATAGGGGAGCTGCGCAACAAGGAAAGTGAGAAAAGCATGATGAGCCAGAAAATGACCTTTTTGCAGCAAAATCAGGTCAAATTGGCTGAACAGATCAAAGCTGCCAAAGGGCGCAGCGAACAATTGGTGGCAGGCATCAATGAAAACCGTAGCAGGCTCAATGAAGAGAAAGTCACAGAAGCATCGCTGGAAGAGAAAGTAGCACTTGCTGAGGCGCATCTCAAAGAGATTAAAGCCAATCACGGCAGTATGCAGGCTGAGCTGGACGAATTCATGCAGGAGCAGCAATCGCTGGAGCGGGCGCTCTTTGAATTGGAAAAACAGAAGGCTATCCATTTCAACCGAATCGAAAACCTGGAGAGAGAGGTCGAAGTGAATACTGCGGGTATGGATGCGCGCCGAAAGGAGGTGAGCCAATTGGAAGGACAGCTCAATGAGTTGGAAGGCCATCAGGCCGCCAAAGCAAAGCTGCTCGAAGAGATGGAAAAAGAGGAAAGCCGCCGCCAGAAAGAAGTCCTCCAGACAGAGCAGCAAATTGAGGAAGCTCGCAAAAAAATAGCAGACGTCAACCGAAAGCTGGACGCTAGCCGCAACGAATACAAGCTCACTAAGAGCATGGTGGACAATTTGGAGGGCTTTCCCGAGTCCATTAAATTTTTGAGCAAAAGCAAGCAATGGGCTAATGAGGCGCCGCTTCTGTCAGACCTCATTTATGTGAAGAAAGGCTATCGGGTGGCTATCGAAAACTATCTGGAGCCCTACCTCAACTATTATGTGGTCAAAGATTATCAGGCAGCTTATGAGGCTATCCAGCTGTTGGGTAAGACCCAAAAAGGGAAGGCTAATTTCTTCGTCCTCAGTGCATTTGCCGACTACGAACCGCCCATCGCCATGCTACCCGAAACCCAGCGGGCTATTGACCTGATTGAAGTAGATGCCCCTTACCGCAAGTTGTTCAGTCACCTGCTGGAAAATGTGCTGGTGACGGATAATGAAGACCTGTTCGCGCAGCTAGATCGGGAAGGAGTTGTGCTACTCTCTCAAAGTGGCCGGTTTGTCAAACGGCGCTTCAGCATTTCGGGAGGTTCGGTAGGTTTGTTTGAAGGAAAGAAAATTGGCCGCAAGAAGAATCTGGAAGTACTGGAGCAAACTATCAAAAAGCTCGAGAAGGAAGAAACAAATCTCTCCACCGCTTTTTACAATCTGCGTACGCAGCTGGATAAATTGAAGGCAGGGATCAAAACAGAGGCCATCACCTCTGCCCGGGAGGAGTTGAGCCAAATCGCCCAGCAAAAGGTTTCTTTAATGACGCGCCTCGAAAATTTTGAAAATTTTCTGCGCGATACCAATGAAAAAACGCTTTCCGCCGGTCAGCTCATCAAAAGCTTGAGTACTGCCAATACGCAGATAGAAAAAGATTTGAAGGCCCGCAACGATACCCTGGCCGCTGCCAAAGCAAAGATCGGCGATACGGATGAGGCATTCCGAAAAGTGGCGGAGCAGCTCAGTCAGGCTTCTGCCGATTTCAACGAAAAGCATATCGAATTTATCCATCAGCAAAATAAAGTCACCTCTATCCAGCAGCAACTGAGCTTTGGTGAAAAACAACAAGCAGAAACACAGGACAGCCTCCGGAAAAATCAGCAGGCGCTGCAAGCCGATGAGCTGGAGTTGCAGCAGTTGCAAAGCGAAAGCGAAGCCCTGGAGGTGGTGCTGCACAGCTTATACGATGTGCGCCAGGAAAAGGAAGCAGCCTTAAGCACGGCCGAGCAAACCTACTTTCAGGCACGCGGCGGCATCAATGAAACCGAGGAATCCCTGCGTTCGCACAATCGCAAGCGGCAGGAGAGCATGACGTTGATCAATACGCTTAAAGATCGTTTCAACAATTTGAAACTGGAATTTACCTCCATCGGTGAGCGGATGAAAATCGAGTTTGACGTTTCTATTGACGATATCATCAAACGTGAGCCCAGCAACGAGCTGGCACCCGAGGAGCTGCAGGAAAAGGTTGACAAACTCAAAAGGCGGCTCGATAATTATGGTGAGATCAACCCCCTGGCGGTCGAAGCCTACGATGAGATGAAGATTCGCTACGATACGATTGCCGCTCAGCGGGATGATATCATAGCTGCCAAACAATCATTGCTCGAAACCATCAAAGAAATCGAAGATACGGCCACCGCTCAGTTCATGGAAGCCTTTAACAAGGTGCGCGAATACTTCATCGATGTATTTCGGAGCCTGTTTTCGGAGGATGATACATGTGATCTTATTTTGCTCGAACCCGAAAATCCACTCGACTCGTGTATCGAGATCATCGCCAAGCCAAAGGGTAAGCGCCCGCTATCTATCAGCCAGCTATCAGGGGGCGAAAAGACACTCACCGCTACCGCATTGCTCTTTGCTCTGTATCTGCTCAAACCTGCACCCTTTTGTGTGTTCGATGAAGTGGATGCCCCGCTGGATGATGCCAATATTGAGAAATTCAATCGCATTGTCCGCAAGTTTTCAAAGGATTCGCAATTCATCATCGTCACGCACAACAAGGCCACTATGGCTGCGGTGGATGTCATTTACGGTGTGTATATGCAGGAGCAGGGCGTGTCGAACGTCAGCGCGGTTGATTTCCGCGAGCTGGAGCATCCGAACTTGCTGGAGATGGCGTGATATCAGATTTTCAGGCTGCTGCTAATTCTTTTTCTTTTTACCAAACAGCTTTTTCAATTTATTAACCCCTTCCTTGACATCCTTTTTCACATCCTTGCCCTGCTTGTTGAGCGAGTCGCGATTGAGGATGTCCTTGCCGGAGCCGCTGAACACGTCTTTGAGTTTGTCTTTGGCATTGCCGGGATCGGTCAGTATAGTATCGAGGGCTTCGCGGCCCTTGTCTTTTGCCTTTTGCTTGGCCACATCCACCTGCTCTTGTACTTTTTCTTTTTCCTGCTCTAGGCGACCTTTGGCCTGATTGACGGCCTGATCCTTGAGGTCTTTAGCTGTATTGACGAGCTCATCTTTGATGCTTTGCCCATCTGTGCCGACAGGCTTGATGCTGATCTTGGGGTTTTTGATACTACCACCGATGTTCATCTTTACGTTGATAAATTCGGCGTTGTTGATGTTGAGCCCAATTTTCGAAGCCTCTTTGGTGAGCAGATCCAATCCGCGATTGACAGATTGGCCAACTGAATTTTTCTCAAGCAGCTTCCGGGGAATTTTTGCCAGCATTTGGTAATCCATCTCTGTATTTATACCATGAGAGCCGCCGACTGTCATGTCGATGCCATTGAAGGAATGCTTAAAATCCTTTAGGATGACCCGCCCGTCCTTGATGTCGAACCAGTTTTTAGTATTTTTCAGCTCCAAATTTTTGAATGCACTCACATTAAGCATATTGCCTACTTCCTGTAAAGGTTTAAAATTGGTAACCACTGCGTTGATAGTGTGAAGCATGCCATCGGCGGTGAGGCTGTTGAGATCGGGCATGAGGTCTTTGGTCAGGTCTCCATTGAACGACATGGAAGTATTAAACTGGCCTTTAATGAAGCGTCCGATGGGAGCGAGTAGTTGAAAGCTGTTTAGTTTTTCAAAAGCTTCCTGAAACTGCATGGATGCCACATCAAAGGTAAGATCGAACTTGGGTTTGTCCGGCTGGCGGGTATCATAGCCGCCTGCAATATTGACTTGGCCACCCATTGTATTGGCTTTGGCTTTGGTGATGCGCATGATTTGGTCTTTCACATGCAGCCGACCGGTCACATTTTTTAGCTCGATATTGGTATATTGCAAGCTGCCGATATTGGCATCTACGCTCACATCCACCTTGTCGGGCACCAGAAAAGGTTGCAGCTCCTGCTCGCCACTGGTAGGCGTAGCCTTGGGCTGGCCATCGGCATCTACCGCTACCATAAATTGATTGGCATCCAAAAAGTTGGAATTAATCGCTAGCTGGCCCCCCAGCGTTCCATTTTCGAAAATATAGCTGAAGAAGTTGGTCAGCTTTCCTTTTCCGGCAATATCCGAATGACCAATTTTGGTGCGGAAGTCTTTGATAACCACAGTTTGTGCTCCCATACTACCCACCACGGATGTCTGCTCGAGGGTATAAATGGTATAGTCGAGCTTGCCAATTTTGCCGTTTACATCAAAATTAAAACGATCAAAAATCTCAACAGCGGCGCTAGTGGTATCGATCACTGCATTGGGATCGGGTTCAGGAATCCATTCATTGGTATTGAAGTAGCTGGAGTGCACTGTTAGCTGCCCGGTCATCGTTTTTTCTGGAGAAAAATAGGCCAGGATATTGTCCACTGTGCCGCTGGCATTGATATCGCTGCTACCCAACTTGGCATCAAATTCATTGACTTTCACATTTTGGGGAGTGAAGTTGAGATCCATTTTTCGGATGTTGACCGGCGGAATATCCTCGACCGTATATTTGAGATCAGAAACGATCATCTGGCCCCGCATATCTACTTTTTCGTATTCTTTTTTGTCGATAAAGGACATGCGGGTATTGGCATCCACATCCGCTACGATACGGCCATTGAGCTCCTTGACGCCTTCCATCGGCATGGCTCTCGACAGATCGGCCAGATCGATGGTACCATTGATAGTGGTCTTGATATTGGGATCAGAAACGGGCGTTTTGAGCAGTAGATCAGCGCGGAAGGGATTTTCGCCGAGCAGCATTTTGAAACCGCGCACATCTACCACCATTTTGTCAAAACTGCGACCACCGGGAAAGCTAAGCTTGGCAGCTGTAGCAATATCTTTTATACCGATGGGGAGGTCGGGATATTTGAAATCTGCTTTGTCCACTTTCAAGTTGAGCTGGAAGGCCGGATAAGCAGCTTCGCTGAGGCTGTATGCCCCCTTTGCAAAGCCATTGAAGAGGAAAGAGCCATCGGCCTGAACATCTTTAAAATTGGAGGTATAAGCGCTGGGTATGAGAGAAAGCAGGCTTTTGAAACTGTTTTGGGGCGCATTGAACTGGAGGTCCATATCGATCTCATCCCAACCAACTGTAAAATGGCCATCGGCCTTGAGCAAAAAATCATTCAGACGAATCTCATTGTCTTTGAGCGTATATTGGTTGTTTTTTACATCGGCATTAAATGTAATATCAAAATCGCCTTTTGCCTTTTTCAGATAACGGATACCATCAAAGCGGGTGGTCATGGCTGCAATGTTGGTGGTAGTCACCAGGTCGAACACATCCTGGGTGAAGTCACCGGAGCCATTGTGGTTGAGCCCTTCGAGCTCGATATACAGATTGCCCAATCGGTCATCATAGATGAAATGCCCGTCCGAAATCCCGTATTCTTCAAGCTGTACCAGAAAGTTGTACGGCTCCTGTAGCTCTGCACTTTCCTCCGATCCTCCTTTGGCAATTTGGTAATTGGCCTGGCCGTTTTTGAGCGTGATCAGCTGTATGCTGGGCTTTTCGAGATGTATGGAATGTATCTCCACCGCACTTTCTTTATTGATTACGGATTTTATATCGAGTGAAAAGTCCAACTGTTTAACAGATGCCAATGGAATTCCTTCAAACTCATTGATGCCCGTGAGCGAAAAATCATCGAGCTGGAAGTTGAAGTCAGGAAAGCTGCGTAGCAGCGACAGGTGAACATCGCTGAAATCAACTTTTGCATCCACAGCCTTATTGATGTCGGCCTTCACTCTTTGGAGCAGCTCATCTTTGAAAAAGTAGGGGATGGCAATAGCTGCGCCGACAAGGAGAAGAAGGAGTACAAAAAAGAATAGAAAAAAACGCTTGATAAATTTTCCTGCTTTCATGCTTGAAATGGATTTTTGATATATACGGTATTAAAACGCCGGTGTTGGGCCTGTTTATATTGTTTTGAGCAACAAAAGTCGCTAAAAGTTTATGAATACATCCTTAAAACAGCCAAAAGTCAGTACTTCGAGCTGCTCCAATGTACTGGTAAGATGCTTTGATAATGACCCTTGTTGCATGAAAAAGTCACAGAGACAGTTAAAGTATTGCTAAAAAAGCTGTTATTTTGCACAGCGTTACTTTAGCGAAATTTTTAATATGAGCTTTAACAACCGGCAATACATTCTTATTGAACAGGAGGGTGCTTTGGAGCAGTTTGCGGCTGAAAATGATCAGATTAGCTGGATGGGCTTTGATACAGAATTTGTAGGAGAGAAGCGCTATACGACTCTTTTGTGCCTGATACAGGTTGCCACCGAAAATGGATTTTATTTGCTGGACAGTCTGAAGCTCAAGCAGCTCGATCCCTTTCTCCGGCTCCTGGAAAAACCAAAGTTGACGAAAATCACCCATGCCGGCGCCAATGATTATCGGTTGCTCAACAGCCAGTTTGGCGTGTTGCCGAAGAATCTGTTCGACGTGCAGATTGCAGCCGGCTTTGTAGGATACAAATACCCGATTTCGTTCCAAAAGATTGTTGAAAAAGAAGTAGGCGTGCGCCTTCGTAAGGGCTATACGGTATCCGACTGGGAGAGCCGCCCCATCAATAATAGGCAGGTTAAATATGCGCTGGATGATGTTCTTTTTCTGCACGATATCTGGCAGTCTTTGAGCAAAAAGCTCCGCGAAATGAACCGCCTGGAGTGGGTATATGAAGAATGCAAAATTTTTGAAAAGGAGGCTTTTTATATCACGGATCCTCATCGGGAGGCCCTTTCTACCCACCTTATCAGCAACTTATCTCCCAAAGAGCAGGTTTTTCTGATCCGCCTCTATGAATGGCGGCGCAGTGAAGCGGAGCGAAAAAATTATTCCAAGGAGATGGTGTTGCAAAATAAACTGGTAGCTCCTATTGTTCGACATATTGGTTCGGGCAGAGGGGCGCTAAAAAACCATCGCCGCATACCGGATCACGTCATTCGCAATTACTGGGATACCTTCAACCAACTCTTTGAGCGTCCCATTACAGTGCCTGAGCGTAAAGTGTTGGCAAGAATTCCTGTGAAAGAACGCGAAAACCAGCAGCAGGATACGATCATGGAGCTGCTGAATCTGCTGCTTCGATACAAATGTCAGCAAAGCAAAATGTCGCCGGATTTGGTGATCAATCGTTCGGAGTTCAAAAAGATGAAGGCAGATTTGGACTATTTTGACGTACAGCTGGAAAAGGGCTGGCGCAAGGAGTTTTTAGGTGCGAAAATGATTAACTGGCTAAAAAATCGGGATCGGTTGGAGATTGAAATGCAAGACGATGAATTTGTATTTCGGTTGGGGTGAGTGGGTTGCGGGTTATCGCAATATCCGTTCCAGCACCTCATCGCTCACTTCCAGCAAATCCACTTCCTTGAGGCGGGGTACTAACATACGCCAGTGATGATCGGCATTGAAAACCCGCTCAAATATGGGCAATGCTTTATCGATTTGGCCGCTATTGACCAGGCTCACAGCAGTCCAAAACTTCATCTCCTGATTATCGGGGAAATGGTGGCTGGCGGTATGGTATGCTTTCATTGCCTCGTCTATATTCCCTTTTTCCATATGTATATCTCCTTCATTCATAAACTCATATGCCCTGTGAACGCGCAACAAGCGCTTGATCTCTTGTACAGGCTGTTGATGATCTTCGACCCGCAAATCCACCTTTCGGTCTTTCCAAACTTTGCCTGTGGGCTGTCCGCTCACCACGAGTAGCGCGGCTGATTGCTTGCCTCGAATATCGCCCCCTACGGCTTCTGCAGCCTCCAGCGCAGCCACCATGCGCTCGGCAAGGGGCAGGCCGCGCGTTTGGCGGAAAATGGCAGCCATTGCTCCCCACACCTTGTCGGTAAGCATCAGATTGGCCTGCACCGAAAAATCATCGCCCACATGATGGCCTGCCATCGGGATGCACTTGCTGCCCGTATGCGCTGCCGCCACGCCTTTGGCATTGAGAATGGCCAATTGGCGTACCGCCCGGCTCTCATCCTTGCCGAGCAACAGCTCGATGGCTTCCTGCGGGCTGTGGCCTGCTTTGAGTAAGGCCAGCCCCTCCGGACCAAAATCGGGATTGACAAACGACTGCGTAGCCACTACCCCTACACCTGCCTCTCCCCAAGCCACCAGCGGCCCTACTGAAAACCAGTGCGATTGGACCGCCACGCCCATATCGCCTGTGAGAGAATCGAAAGCGACGATGGAGTAGGTGTGGGCCAGCGGCTGATCGCCATAAGGCTTTTGAGCTTGCATAGGGCTGAGGTTGAGGAAAGTGGAAAAACAGAAAAATAGAGTCAGTATTCGCATGATGCGGCGCATTGTGAAGAGAGTTGTTATCTTCGTAAAGATAGAAAATGTAAAATTATAGGAATTATGGACAATTCGGTGGCAAAGTATCTGATAATAGGCGGACTGCTGTTGATCGTGGCAGGGGTGCTGTACTATTTGTTTAGCGACAAACTGCAATGGTTCGGCAATTTGCCCGGCGACATCAAAATGGAGGGCGAAAACAGCCATTTTTACTTCCCCATTACCACCATGATCGTCATCAGCATAGTGCTGAGTGTTTTGCTCAATCTGGTGAAGAGATTTTTTTAAAAAAAATCTACTATGGTTTGTGCTATTCCTTTACCAATTTGGTGATTACGACCTTCTCATCGACCTTCAGTTTGACAAAATATAGGCCGCTGCTCAAGCCCGAAATAGGCAAGCGCTGCTCAACTTGCCGGGCGGTCAGTGCAGGCCATGTCAATACTTCCCTGCCGCTCACATCCAGTAAGTGTAGCTCCAGGCTGGCTGGCCGCTCCAGCTCAATACTGAATTGCAACTCATCTTTTGCCGGATTGGGGGAGATGCTCCAAACACCTGTGTTTTCAATACTTTCAGCCCCCGTGATGATGAGCTCAAACTCCTCGGAGCTGGCCTGACATCCGTTGTCATCGATCGTGGTGACCTGATACAGCCCGCTCTCGGTAGCCTGATAGCTTGGCTGCACCGCGCCGGGTATTAGCGTTCCGGCCAGGTACCATTGGTAGCTAAGGGCAGCTGTGCTGCTCAACTCATTGCCATTCGCTGAAATTACCGGGACCACTGGCTCATTGAATGTCAACTCCATTTCGGAAGACTGATTTTCACAGTTTTGGCTGGTGGCAATTACGTGATACAGACCACTCACATCTGTTTCAATAGAATGGCCAAACTGGTTCAGGCTGGCACCATCCCTAAACCACTCGTAGCTATCTGCTCCCTGAGGTACCTCCAAAACAACGGGAGTTCCCTGGCAAAAAACGGTGTCCGAAAGGCTGAAGGAAACATCCGGCAGCTCATTCACAGTAATGATGATATCATCTGAAACCGAGGAGCAGCCATTCAAAAAGGCGGTCAAGGTATAGAGGCCCGATTCGCCAATAACCAGGCTGTTACCATCCTCCGGCAGCACAGTCCCATCCTTTTTCCAAATATAAAAATCAAAGGTGTCAGGTGCCTCAATGAGCATTTCAAGGCCATCACAAAGGTCGAAATTGCCAGTAGGTAGCTGGGACAGATCGGGTAGAGGGGTAGAGGAAATATCCATCATCTCTGAGGTGTTTTCACAGCGGCCATTGCTTGCCACCACCCAATATTGCCCAATTTCATTGACTTCCAGCTCATTTCCCGTAGCTCCGCTGATGGCCTGCCCATCTTTGTACCATTGATAGGCTTTGGCACCATCCGCTATGGCCAGGGTCGTGCTACTGCCTTCGCAAAACGGATTCAAGCCAAGCAGCTCGATGCTTACATCCGGATCGCTATCCACCTCTACGGGAGCCAGGCTTAAGCTATCGGCCCGAAGAACGAACAGCCCTCTGGCCATATCTGATACCAGCAAATTGCCGGATCCTAAGAATGGATACGTACCCCAGGCTCCCGCGTAACCACTGTACGCAGTATTGTCATGGGTATCATAATAAGCCTTCAGGGTAGGATCGAGCGGGTCGTTGATATCGATAATTTGAAGGCCGTCGTGATAATAGGAAACGATGGCGTACCGGCCTCTGATGAAGGGATTGTGAGGGCGGTTGTTCTCATCAGCCGGAGCGAGCAAGGGGAATTTAAAGGTGTTGACAATCTCGATTTCGCCATTTGCCACATCGCTCAAATCGATCATGCCCAGCGGCATACCAATGGGAACTTCTTCCGCATAAATGGCATATTGGCCGTTGTCGGTCACCCAACTGCTGTGGTTGTAGCCTCCTGTTATGACATGTGCCTTTCGTACCGGAGCAGTGGGATTGGCAAAATCCCAAACGTAAAATCCATTGTATCCATGAGAACAATAGGCGATATGATCTCTTACATACACATCATGTACATATTCGCCGCCAGGCAGGCTTACACTGGCCAGCAAAGTGGGCTGATCAGGATTGGTGGCAATGTCCAGTACTACCATATTGGCGGTATTGGTACCGGCTGCATATAGCCGACCGTTGAGCTCATCGATGAAAATATTGTGAGATTTATTGAAAAATTCGTTGGAATGATAGGTTTTGATGACCGTATCGGGTAGCTGGCTCATGTCGAATACCATCAAACCTTCCGAAGTATTGTCGGACACGGCATACGCGCGATCCCGATAGGTTTTCATATCCCGCCAAACAGTGACCTGCCCTCCTTCAAAACTGGCCAGTTCCTTGACTTGCTGAGGATCAGACACATCAAGGAAATGTACATAAGCGGCGGAGCCCACTATGGCAAACTCTCTGCCTTGACAGTCGGTATAACCCCAAACTTCATTGTATTTTATACTTCCGGATGCAGGGAGCGTATCAACCGCCCAATTGTCGAGCAGGCTCATATCGAGGGCCGGATCCTGGGCTTGGATCGTTAAAAATGGGAAAATCAATAAAAGGGTAAAAAGCTTTTTCATTGGATTATAGTTTGACTATGAGGTTTGGAATATTGCCTCGGTGCTTCGATTGAAAGTAAACATGCTGGATTTGGTGTGAAAAATTAACTCAAGATGCCAAAGTACCGGAAACTGATTTAAACCATTAGAAAAGTGCAAATCAGTTCTAACACAAATTACGGCAATTAACTTTCCAATTTTTGTGAAATATTGAATTTATTTAGCTTATTTCAGCCAATTGAGTCAAAAGTATCCAACTTACCAACCAGGTGTCCATTATGAATCGAAGCGATCTTCTGCAAGTGAATCAGCTCCAAACCTACTTTCGTAGCGAGGAGCAGTTGGTAAAAGCGGTGGATGGCATTAGCTTTAGCGTGAAAGCGGGCGAAACATTGGGCATAGTCGGTGAGTCGGGCTCGGGCAAGTCGGTCAGCTCGCTCTCCATCATGCGGCTGGTTCCCCAGCCACCCGGCTACATTGCGGGTGGGGAAATCTGGTTTAGCAGAGCCGATGGCCAGGCGGCCAATTTGCTGGAGCTGCCTGATGAAGAAATGCGCCGGTATCGCGGCAATGAAATCGCCATGATCTTTCAGGAGCCCATGACTTCACTCAATCCTGTATTTCGCTGCGGCCATCAAGTGGTAGAGGCTATTTTAATTCATCAAAAAGTCAGTAAGACGGTCGCCAAACAGCAAGCCCTCAATTTGTTTGAACAGGTACAACTTCCCGACCCGGAGCGTATCTTTCAAGCCTATCCGCATCAAATATCCGGCGGCCAGAAGCAGCGCGTGATGATCGCTATGGCGCTGGCCAATTCGCCGCGCCTGCTCATTGCCGATGAGCCTACCACTGCCCTTGATGTGACGGTGCAAAAGCGCATACTGGGCCTCATGAATGAGCTGAAAGCAGCAATCGGCGCTTCTGTTATCTTCATCACCCACGACCTGGGCGTGATCGCTGAAATTGCCGATCGGGTGGCCGTTATGTACAAAGGCAAGATAGTAGAAGAAGGGCCGGTGGCACAGCTTTTCCAGTCGCCGCAGCATCCCTATACCAAGGGCCTGCTCGCCTGCCGCCCGCCGCTCGGCTACCGCCTGAAAAGGCTGCCCGTAGTGGCCGATTTTATGGAGGCTCGCCAGTCGGCAGACGGTGCCTGGCAGCTGAGTGAAAAACAGCAATCGGTTGCTTCGGTAATTGAGGAGCAAAAAGTACTTCCAGCGGCCCAGCAAGCTCGCCAGGCGAAATTGCAGGCTCAAAGTCCCCTGCTGAAAGTGGAGGAGCTAAACTGTTGGTTTCCTGAAAAGAAAAACTTCTTTGGAAAACCGCTTAGTTATATCAAAGCGGTGAATAATGTGAGCTTTGAGGTGTATCCCGGCGAAACGCTGGGCCTGGTGGGGGAATCGGGCTGCGGCAAAACGACCCTGGGCCGCTCCATTGTCCGGCTTACGCCTGTGCAGTCTGGCCGCGTGTGGTATGATGGTACCGATTTGATAGGGCTATCGGCCTCCGAAATGAAGGCGCTGCGCCCGCAAATGCAGATCATTTTTCAGGATCCCTATTCCTCCCTCAACCCCCGTATGACGGTGGGCGCCGCAATCATGGAGCCTATGCAGGTACATCGGCTGCATGCCAATGACAAGGCCAGAAAAGAGAAAGTCATGGATTTGTTGGAGACGGTGAGCCTGGACAGCGAGCATTTCAATCGCTATCCGCATGAGTTTTCCGGCGGGCAGCGGCAGCGCATTTGTATAGCACGCGCCCTGGCGCTGGAGCCGCGCTTTATCGTGTGCGATGAGTCGGTGAGTGCGCTGGATGTATCGGTGCAGGCGCAGGTGCTCAACCTGCTGATGGAGCTGCGCGAGCGCTTCGGTCTGACTTACATTTTCATTTCACATGACCTTTCTGTAGTCAAATTCATGAGCGACCGGATGATGGTGATGAAGGATGGAAAAATAGTGGAAATGGGCGATGCCGACCAGGTGTATGAACAGCCCAAAAGCGATTATACGCGGCAGCTGATTGAAGCCATTCCGAAGGGTAGATAAACTAAAAGCTAAGGCTAAGGCTAAGGCGGAAGTTTCTTACAACCCGCCTTAGCCTTAGTTTAGCTTCAACCAACAGCCTCCTACCTTACTACAAATTTCTTGGTCCGCACACCTTCGCGGGTTTCAAAACTCAGGAAGTAGGTACCTGCTGAGTAATGGTGTACATCAAAGCTAAAGGTCTGGTTTTGCACATTTTGCTCAACGGCAGCATGCAGCAGGCGACCATTCACGTCAGTGATGCGCAGCTTCACGATGTCGGATACTTTATCCAGATCGAAGCGCAGATTCACCTCATTGCCCGTCAGGGTAGGGAAGAGCTCGAACTTGCTTTCGTCGAGGATGAGCAGGTCTTTGGTGCTGACGGGAGGGGTGAAGCCATCTGTGTGTAAGCGAATCAGTGGCATGCGCCCGCCATGAGGAAAACTTGGTAGAAAATTTTCACTCCCATCATTCCAGTATTCAAAACCATCTGCGTTAAAAACATTTACAGATTCGCCAGTGCCGGCATCTCTTCTGATAAACTCATATGCCGTTGCATAGTCAACTATATTGCCTCCAGCCGTAGCTGTGTAGGCTGGGGGTTCAAAGCTATTGTACTGGAATCCGGAGCTTTCCACCATCAACAGATAAATTCCATTTGGATCTAGAAGAGCCGGGCTTTCAAATTCTACAGCAATCATTTCATTGGCTACTTCCGAACCATCAATTACGTGAACGCCGAGGGCTACTATGTCAGCAGCGGTAATATCAGAGCGATCTTCATCCACTCCATCTGCACCACCATTGTTGAGGGTGCCATCGTCATCAGAATCAGCATTGTAGAGGATGACGTTGAATTCATGGCCCGGCTCCATTTCTTCGGGATTAGAAAGGGCAAAGGATCCGTGCGTAGCAATGCCCTGATTTGGGCCGGTTCTGAAGTAGGAGCCCATATTCCAAATACCGTTAGAATTGACATATCCATCAAATAGGAGTGTAACACCTTGCGGTTGTACTATTTCACTTTTTCCATGTGAAAAAGTATAGTCAGAGACTTCAAAGGTTTGTACCAGGCTTTCCGAATCCATTAAATGGTTGCCATCCTTAGTAGCAGCGGAAAAAACTACTGAGTATTCGCCTACTTCAGTAGGGGTGTAAGATTCATCAAAATAAACCTGTATTTCCGGAGAGGTATTGGCAGCTGCAGAATAAGCACGAATCGTATCAACTGAAAACAATGTATCTACTAGTTGAGTCAAAGTAGTTTCACCACCTAAAGGATCAGTAATAGTAGCTGTAAATTCTACATCAAACAAATCGAGCGAATCCCAGTTGCAGGCAATTACTTGTATGTCCTCAAGTGGTCTCACTTGACTAATTGGCGTACTGTAGCTGTAAGAAACGGCCGCATCCTGTAAGTAGGATTTAGTAAAGGAAACACTAACAGGCCCTTGTTCCAAAAGTTCTGTAACAAACTGTCGATCTTCCCATGAAATAAATATGCCAGGAATTTCTACTGAATCAGCTTGAACACCTCCAGCCATAATGAGCAATCCCGGATTGTAGGTGTCAGGCCCGACATCTAATTCAATTGGCTCGGCATTGCAAATAATACCAGCTAAAGCCCCAGCTTTTTGGGCTTCGAATAGTTTATCACTAAACTCGCAGCTACCACGACTGATGAAAGCTACATTATCATTGATGTCGTCGGGATTAATCAAAGAATCGCATCCTACACGTCCAATGGGGGTGATGGGGTCATTATCAGCGGGTTCCGAAATTCCGTCGTCAACCCAAACCAAATTGCCTGCAAAGTTGTAATAATCTCTTTTACCATGATTAGCACCGATAGCGTCAATTTCCCAATCAATGTTATTGGAGGTAGTAATCTTTAGCTTTCCAATAATAATAATATTCTCATCATTTTGGGCTAAAAGATTTTGTGAAAAACAGGAAAAAATGAGCGCCAACACTATGGCTGGCAGAGGGTAAGTGTAAAGTCTTTTCATAATCCTCGATTTTAGGTGAACAAATGAGTGTCTTTAAGTTTTTTGAGCTATTATATGCAATAATAATAAGTAGAAATGACAAATGGGAGGCATTTGATCAACATTTTTTGGTATTTATGAGCATTGTGAGACTACCCATAGGGGTAGTTTGTGGGCAAAAGCATCGTTAAAATATGTTAAAAGCTATCTATTGTTATTTGGTGGGTATATATTGCGCTGTAATACGACTGCATGAACAGGTCGATAAAAAGCCAACAATAATCGAAAAATTTGCATTGAGTTCCGTTTTGTCTATTACATTACCCCTTGAAGCAATCTACCAATGAAAAATCCTCAAATCAAAAAAACATTACTCATACTGCTTATCGTAGCAAGCGGGGCAGCATATACCTTCCTCAATACTGTGGCCTTAAATAAGCCCGAGCAAAATTGCTGCAAAGTAGATGAAAAAGAACAGCTGGAAAAAAGAACCATCGCCCCTGAAGTAAAGCTGGTGAAAATGATACTGGAAAAGGGGAGGCAATTACTGCCTGCTTCGTGAGGTGGTTGGGGATTTGAAAATTTGAAGCTCCAACCCCCCAACATGCCTTTTAGTCACCCTCGCCGCTTCCTCCAATACCGCATCAATCCATATACACTCATCCAGGCCGGATTGGCGGCTTCATATTGCTTTGATTGGAGCTCGTTTAGCCCTGCTGCCATTAGCTGATCGTTCACATGTTTTTTGAAGGCAGGTACGATTTCCTTTTCCGTCTTTCCCCTTTCGTAAAACGGCCGCATCCATTCCGACCACTCATTTAATGTAGTTTTCAATGCTTCCAAATGCGGAGCTACTGAACGGACATGGCCAAAATGAGTAAGGTATAAATTACTCCTATTCAATGATTTAATGAGTGAAATAGATGCCATCCAGTGTTCAATATGAATGTCGGGTGGCGGGCAGGGCGGCATCACCGGCCCGCTTCCGATGCGGATGCCCCCTACATCTCCGGAGAAAAGCACATCTCCCAATTGCCAGGCAATGTGGTGGCTGGCGTGGCCGGGCGTATGCCAGGCTCTAAAGCTATGCTCCCCGATTGCCACGCGCGCTCCGTGCGGGATGGCTTCAAGTTGCTGCCCGGCTATGGGCCGCATTTCGCCCCACAGGCCGTCCATCTGGTCTTTGTAAATTTGCCTGGCCGAAGCCATCAGGCGTTCCGGATGCAGCAAATGCCTCCGCCCTGCGGGATGCACATACACCCTGGCTCCCTGCTGGGCCAAGGCCCAGGCCGCCCCTGCATGATCAAGGTGAATGTGGGTAAGCAGGACGTGCCGTACATCCGCTAGCTGATACCCCAGGCTGCCGAGGCTGCTCCGGAGCTGTGGCAAGGTGCTGTGCGGTCCGCTTTCTACCAAAATTAAGCCGGCGGTGCTGTCAATTGCAAAGCAGGCAATGGTATTTGGAATGTTTTGAAAAAGTAAGTCGATGGTATGAATTTGCATGCTGCTGTGTACTTCGTTTGCGAAGCGATATTAACCCACGGCCCTTGCTTCAATCTTGTAACCGTTTAATAAATCAGGCACCCGCATACGGCGCTTGCCGGCCATTTTGAGATCATGGATCTCGATAAAACCATCGCGGGTGGCTATTTTAAGGTATTTCTTTTGATCCGAAAGCAAGGTGCCGGGCTCGTAGGTATGCTGGTCATAATCGGCGCTGCAGCGGATGATCTTCACCTCTTGCCCGTCGATGCGCGTCCAGGCGGCGGGGTAGGGGCTGAGACCTCTGATGAAATTGTACACCACAGGTGCCGGCTGGTCGAAGTTGATGTGGCAGTCTGCGTGAAAAATTTTAGGCGCTTTTGTGGCGAGTTTGTCTGCCTGCGGGAGCAGCCTGTAATCCCCGCTTTCGATAAGTTGGACACTTTTCAGTACCGTTGCAGCACCCAATACCATCATTCGGTCATGTACATCGCCGGCAGTTTCATCCGGGCCGATATACATTTTTTCCTGCAAGAGCATATCGCCAGTATCGATTTCATGGCGCAGGAAAAATGTGGTGACTCCTGTTTCCGTTTCACCATTTATAATGGCCCAGTTGATGGGGGCCGCACCCCTGTATTTGGGTAGCAGTGAGCCGTGCAGGTTGATGGTGCCGATGGAAGGCATATCCCACACAGCGACGGGCAGCATGCGAAAGGCCACGACTACCTGCAGATCGGCGCGGTAGTCGGCCAGCTTGGCCAGAAAATCGGGAGCTTTGAGGTTTTTAGGCTGCAAAACAGGAATTTCCCGGCTTTTGGCAAATTGCTTGACGGCTGATTCGATCAATTGCTTTTTTCCGCGGCCGCCCCATTTATCGGTTGCTGTAATTACCGCCACCACCTGATAGCCCTTGTGGAGTAATATTTTCAGAGAAGGTACCGCAAATTCAGGAGTACCCATAAATACAATACGCATACTATTATTCAGTTAGAACTATTACCTTAGGAATGGTAAATTAATAATCTGGTCCGGTAGCCTAAATATTTTTTTGCCAGACGAGCCATTTTTGACGAGAATAGCAGCGCTATTTAAGGAGAAAATGGAGAAGTATGGTGAAAAAAGATAACGACTACTGGGCTAAGTTATTGATTTTTCATTCCTTAGCAATCAAATCAAAAATTCGATAAAAGAAAGGTATGAAAAATATAATTGGTATTATCCTTTGTAGCTTATTTGCGGCAACGCTGGCCCATGCACAAAAAAACATCATTTTGCAGGGCTACATTTTTGAAACCGATAATCGGGGCTATATCAGCATGGTGGAGGTTACGGCGTACAACAATTCCAACAATGCTGTGCTGGCGACCATCACCTCTGATGAGGAGGGCAAATTCAGTATTCAGCTGCCTGTGGGGCCCACTTATAAGATCAAAACCAGGAAAGATCTTTTTCATGACAAGGAGACCCTTGTAGCTACTGCTGATAAGGCAGATCAGGAAAAAGTGTATCACAAGATCGAGATGGAGCGCAAGCCTGGCTATATTTTCGATGTAACGATTGCCCCAAAAAGAGAGAGCCCTGATGATCCGGTGGAGGCTATTGAAGGAGCCTGGATTGAAATTTACAACAACACGACTAAAGAGGAGGTGCTCAATCTGAAAAACCACCCCTTTCCCTACTTTAAGGCCACTTTTGAGCAGGGCCACCATTACACCATCATGATCCGAAAGAAGGGCTATCTGAATAGAAGGATGGAGGCTTATGTGAATGTGGAAGGCTGTATTCTCTGCTTTGAAGGGGTGGGCAAGGTGGAGCCCGGCGTGTCAGATGTACTCACCGCCGGCCATACTATGGGGACGCTGCTGGCAAATGTGGAATTGGAGCCGGTGGAAATTGAAAAAACCTTTGAGCTCAAAAACATTTATTACGAATACAATAAGTGGAATATAACGGAAAAGGCAGCGATTGAACTCGATAAAGTGGTTCTGTTGCTCAAAGACAATCCGGCGCTGGTAGTGGAATTGGGCTCTCATACCGATTCGCGTGGAAAAACGGCATACAACCAGGAGCTGTCAAACAAAAGGGCCAAATCGGCGGTCGATTATATCGTGGCAGTGGGAGGAATTGATCGCAAGCAAATTGCCCATCAGGGGTATGGAGAATCGCAGCTCGTCAATGGCTGTGCCGATGGTGTGGAGTGCTCTGAAAGAAAACATCAGGAAAATCGCCGCACCGAGATCAAAATCATTGGCATCACCTCTGTGGACCCGCTGGATCAAAAGAGCCTGGCCCAAATCAAGGAGGAGGAGCAAATGGAGGAATTGATCAAAGCGCTTGGAAATCAGGAAGTTATAAAGGTTAAGCCCGGGGACGAACTGCCCGATGAGATCAAAAAGCAAATCGAAGGATCGGAGGAAAAAACAAAACCGGAAAAAATGAAGCATCCACCTACCGATGCTGGGAATGCTGGCGAATTGGTTCCTGCTACGAAAGTGGAAGAAAAGATAGAAGCAGTGGACGATGCATCTGAAGAATTTGACAAGCCCATTGGTGAGCAGGAAAGTATGTCGCTGATAGTAAAAGAAACAGAAATCGCCATTCAGCCACTCGCAGCAGGCAACACCAAATCTCTGCCTTCTGACTTTGAAGGCTACATGATCGAATTTTTTACTTCAAACCGCAAACTGCCGGCCGATCACCCTATTTTTGCCAATCACGGAAGTATCACGCTGGAGCAAACGACGCAGGGCAAATATGCCTATCTGCTCGGTGACTTTGGCGACTGGCGCGATGCCAATAAATTTCTCAATAGTATCATGCTTTCCAAATATCCCAATGCCCGGATCATTCGTTACAAGAAGGGCAAGCGATTGACGTATTGAGCCGAAGGGTAAAATCCATACATGCTCTTGGGTAGCCTGATACCGGAAAGCGAAAAGCCTGGAAAATGCAAGAATTTTGGTGGCAAACAGAGGATCAATTGCGCTTGTATGGCCGGCACTGGCCTGCTGAAGACGCGGTGGCCGTAGTAGCTTTGGTACATGGGCTGGGCGAGCATTGTGCCCGGTACGATCCTATGGCAGCTCATTTCAATACACAACACATAGCTGTGGTCGGTTCCGATCGAAGAGGGCATGGCCGGTCGGAGGGGAAGCGGGGGCATACCACCGGATTGAAAGCTTTTTTGAATGAAATTGATTCCTTGCTGCAACATGCCAGACAATGGTATCCCGACTTGCCGATTTTTCTGTATGGGCACAGTATGGGGGGCAATCTGGTGCTCACCTATGGCCTGGAACGGTCGGCTGGATTGCAGGGCCTAATCGCCAGCGCACCCTGGATCAAACTGGTGAATGAACCTCCTAAAGTATTGATGGCTGCTGTAAGGTGGATTCACAAAATGTTTCCCGCCTATACACAAGGCAACAGCCTTGATCCCCAACACATATGTACCGATCCTGAAGAAGTGAAAAAGTATGTAGAGGATCCCCTGGTACATGACCGGATCAGTGCTGCTACCGCCTTGGCTATGGTGGCTACAGCAGAAAAGCTGCAAAATACCGAGCGGGAAGCGCCTCTGCCAATTCTGATTATGCACGGAGGGGCTGATCCCATCGTATCAGTGGAGGGCAGTACTTTGATGAAGGCTCAGTTGCGGGGGCCGGTGGAGTTATCTATTTGGAAAGGAATGTTTCACGAAATTCACCATGAGCCACAAAGGCAGCAGGTTTTTGATGCAGCCCTGGAGTGGATCAAAAGGCAGCTTGCCCATAGAAAAGAAAAATTGACAGGCAAAGCAAAATAACAATTTGGATGCAAGACATTGTAAAATATAGAAAATAACACAATATATACTGTAGGTAAATGCTTTCTACCGTTCTCGATCAAATACCTACCGCTTGCTCGAAGCTTGTGTTTGGCGGTACAATTTTTGGTGTAGCAATTAAATACACTACACACCGCGGTTTTGAACACTCCAATATTTCCGGTAAGGGAACCTCCGGGAATTTTCTACGTTTTATAAGGAGTAATAGCTAAGCATGCCCAAAACTTTTCCGTTTTACAAACAATTGGACGCTATGGATTGCGGGGCTACCTGCCTGCGCATGATTGCCCGCCACTACGGTCGGTACTACTCGCTGGATTACCTGCGCGAGCTGACCTACCTCGACCGCGAAGGCGTCTCTTTGCTGGGCATTAGTGATGCTGCCGAGGCTATCGGTATGCATACCCTGGCCGTCAAAATCGGGTATGACAGATTGGCTGAAGACATCCCACTGCCTTGTGTGGCACACTGGCGCCAAAACCATTTCATCGTCGTTTACAAGATAGACCCAAAGCATGTGTGGGTGGCCGATCCTGCTGCTGGCAAATTCAGGCTGACCCGCCAGGAGTTTCTCAACGGCTGGATCAGCGATACGGACAATGGCCAGGATGTGGGCGTCTTGCTTTTGGTGGAAACCACACCTGAGTTTTTTGCCCGGGAGGATCAAAAGATAGACCGGCGGGGCTTCCGCTTTCTTTTGTCATACATCGTCAAGTACAAAAAACTGTTGCTGCAGCTGTTTGTTGGCCTCCTGCTGGGGAGTATCATACAATTGATTTTTCCTTTCCTCATGCAGGCCATTGTCGATATTGGCATCATCAATCAGGACATCAATTTCATTGTGTTGGTGCTAATGGCACAGCTTGTACTTTTTGTAAGCCAAACGGCTGTAGAGTTTATCAGAGGATGGATATTGCTGCACATCGGGGTGCGGGTAAACGTAAGCCTGATCTCCGATTTTTTGATAAAAATGATGAAGCTGCCTGTCCGGTTTTTCGATACCAAAATGACGGGCGACCTCTTACAACGCATTTACGACAACCAACGGGTCGAACAATTTCTCACCTCTGCTTCGCTCATCACTCTCTTTTCGCTGATCAACTTTGTGATATTCGGTGCGGTGCTAGCCTATTACGACATCAGTATCTTTCTCATCTTTTTGGGGGCAACCCTTTTATACATTGCCTGGATCGTCTTTTTTCTCCGCCGCCGAAAGGCACTCGATTATCGCCGCTTCGACCAGATGGCCGAAAACCAGAGCAACCTCATCCAGCTAATCGGAGGCATGAAAGAGATCAAGCTCCACAATGCCGAAAAGCAAAAGCGTTGGCAGTGGGAGCGCATTCAGGCGCGCCTCTTTCGGGTGAGCATGGACTACCTGGCGGTGGATCAGTGGCAGCGCTCTGGCGCTTCTTTTATCAATGAATCCAAAAACATTCTGATCTCTTTCATTGCTGCCAAAGCGGTGATCGAGGGTAGCATGACGCTGGGTATGATGCTGGCGGTGCAATACATCATCGGGCAGCTCAACGGCCCCATTGAGCAGTTGGTGGGCTTCATACGATCAGCGCAGGATGCCAAGATCAGCCTGGAGCGGATGAGCGAAATCCACAGCCGCGAAAATGAGGAAAACCCGGAAGAGAAGATCAGCATATTGCCGGAGGGCGGTGATCTGCGCATCGAGGATGTGTCCTTTCAGTATAGCGGGCCGCATTCGCCAATGGTGCTGAAAAACATCAATTTGTATATACCCGAAGGGAAAACCATTGCAGTGGTAGGCACCAGTGGAAGTGGCAAGACGAGCCTGCTCAAGCTGCTGCTCAATTTCTACCAGCCTACCGAGGGGCGCATCTTGCTGGGGGATTTGAGCCTGGCGAATTTCCAAAACAAGCTTTGGCGCTCAAAAGTGGGGGTGGTGATGCAGGATGGCTATATTTTTTCAGAAACCATTGCCAAAAACATAGCGCTGGGGGATGAGATCATCGATAAGAAAAAGCTACTGAAAGCTGTAAAAGTAGCTAATATTCAGGCTTTTGTGGAGTCACTGCCGCTGGGTTATAATACGAAGATCGGGGAGGATGGCATCGGCTTGAGCCAGGGCCAAAAGCAGCGTCTGCTCATTGCCCGAGCTGTGTATAAAGACCCCGATTACATCTTTTTCGATGAAGCCACCAATTCACTGGATGCTTACAACGAGATGATTATCATGGACAATCTGGAGGAGTTTTTCCGCCACAAAACGGTGGTGATAGTGGCACATCGCCTCAGTACGGTGAAGAATGCTGACAGGATCGTAGTTCTGGAGGCCGGAGAGATCATCGAGCAGGGTACACATGAAGAGCTGACGGCCAAGCGGGGAGCTTATTATCATTTGGTGAAGAATCAGTTGGAGTTGGGGAATTGATTTGTTGATGTGTTGATTGTCCAAACCTATTCATATGGAAGAGTACGAACAAATACAATTGCGAAGCGAAGAGATCCAGGAAATTATGGGTACACCACCCGGCTGGATCGTCCGTTGGGGTAGTACGGTAGCCTTGATCGGCTTACTGCTATTGGTGCTTATCAGCTACTTTATCAAATACCCGGAGGTGATTCCTGCAAGTATAAAGATCACTACAGCGGTACCTCCCGAGAGTGTGATTGCCCGTGCTGATGCGCAGCTCGAAGAGCTTTTGGTAGCCGATCGGGAGGAGGTGGAGCAGGGGCAGTTGCTGGCCATCATGCAGAGTGCAGCAGACTATCAGGATGTCGAATTGCTGGATCAGGAGGTATTTGCTTTGCAGGAAATGGATGAGCAGGAAATCCTACGCTACGCCCCCAAACGCGGGTTGATGTTGGGCCAACTACAGGTAGATTATTCCAATTTCATTCAGGACTTTGAGCAATTTTTGTTCAACAAAGAGTCCGGCTTTGACAAAAATACCATCCGGCAGCTACAATCACAAAAGCGGAGAGTGCAGCAAAGCATTCGTTTTGAAAAGGCCAAATATGAAGATGCTATCGAGGAATTGCGATTGGAAGAAAGCACTTTTTTGCGCAAGCAAAAATTGTATCCCAAAGTTACTACCCTCCAGGAGTTGGATGATGCGCGGGCTGAGGTTGTCAAAAAAAAGCGCGATGTCAAGACGTATGAAACGGCGATGGCCACTTACCAGCTTGAGTTGGATCGTATCGAAGAGCAAATCCTCGATGTGCGTCAAAATGCCAGCAGCACACTTGCCAACCAGTTTGTACGCCTCAAGGAGAGTGTTAATCGCCTCAAGAGTAGCATCGACCGCTGGAAGCAAACCTACCTGATCCGCGCCCCCATAGCGGGCAAGGTAAATTATGCCGAATTTGGCCGCAAAAACCAATTTGTCAAAACGGGAGACGAAGTGCTGGCAATTGTGCCGGAGGAGGCCGACAGCATAGTTGGCAAGGTGGAATTGCCGATTCGTGGCAGCGGCAAGGTGGAGCCGGGCCACAAGGTGATTGTCAAATTTGATAGTTATCCCTACCAGGAGTATGGGGTGATAGTAGGGAAAGTGAAGAAAAAATCACTGCTGCCAAAGGATGAAAAGTATATGCTGGAAGTAGAATTGGACCAGTTGGAGAACAGCAAATTGATGACCAGCCACAAGAAAAGCCTCCCTTTTACACAAGAAATGCAGGGCCAGGCAGAAATCATCACAGAAGATCGCCGCTTTATCGAGCGGGTGTTTGACAAGTTTTTAGCAGTGTTTGAGGATTATTGACCCTTCCCGACTCAGTGATAAATGCCTCGCTTTTTATATAGTAGCATGGAATCGAGTCAATTGTGACTATCGGCCGCCTTTGGCATCAAATAATTTTTGAGATTTTAAAATATATTGTTATTTTTGGATGCGAGTTAATTCTGCTTCAACAATATTATACTCACAATATTATACCCATGAAGTGGCTATTTCTCCTCCTCAGTTGTATTCCGACTTTCCTGTTGGCTCAAACTTGGCAATACACCTACGATATAAATGGATACCCGGCACATTTGTCGCGAAAACAGGATTCCATTATTCTCATCTCCAAAACCCCTCAACATGTATATTCAAAGTCAGTTATTGACTTTAATGGGCAGTTGCAACGGCACATTTCTTTCGATGACTATCATTTTGATGATGCTCAGAACTTTGGAGAGGACGGAATCCTTGCATTGGATCGCATATTTTCGCAAACCGATATAGTATATGGACTGAGGTTGAGATATATTAAAGACGATGGCGAGGTGGTTTGGGAACAGCATTTATATCACTCTGATTCGCTCTCTTTCATACAGGGTATTTTGGGTATTATGAAAAACAAGGAGATTTTTTTGGCAGGTCGAACACACCGTTTGGTACCGCCATTTCCAAGTGCGCTAGGTTATCTTGAAGTTCCGGAAAACAAGATTGTACTTTTTAAACTGGATGCAGGGGGAAGTATTGAATGGCGTAGCAGCTCTGCTTCTCTCAGTGATACATACTGGGAAGGAGAGCGCTTACAAAAGATATTAACTGACCACGAGGGGAATATACATGTGTATAATCAAAGGACTAATGATAATAATAATTATAATGATCCAGATTTTACACATGTTCAACATATAGTTTATAACAGCAAAGGAGAGATGTTTAGGATGTACAACTATCCAATACTTGGGCCTACAAGTGGTGTAGTTGCCAACCGTGAGTACTTTGCAGATGTACATTTTGATAAGAAGAGCAATATGTATTATTTAAGTTCACATGGCTTTGGAGGGTATACAGGCGCTCAAGGCTCGTTGAGGCTGAGTAAATACGGCAATGCCCTATCTGGTTTTACGGAGTATTGGCAGCGAGGATTCCAGGCACACAATGGCTTTCAGAATGCTCCAAAAGCCTATGGCAGGAGCGTGGAAATAGCCTGCCACAATCAGTTGATGACGATAGAAAATCACGAACGATCTTTTAATTACATTGTCAAAAGGGATGTTCACAATGGGAATCTCCTCAATACTACCTTGTTGAATTCCTCCGGACATAGTCAAGGCGACTGGATGCTTGGTACTGATGATGGTGTATTGATTGGTGAATCAGTAAACGGGTACTTGAGGTTAACCAAAACCGACTGCGACGGCTTTTTTACCCCTACGCGGGTCAGAGGCAGGCTTTTTATCGACAACAACGCCAATTGCACCTATGACATAGGAGAGGCCGTTGTGGCCAATCGGGCTTTTAACTTCAGGGATCCGGTAATTCGCCATCCCGGTTGGTACTTCAGGTACAGGCTTAGAACGGATGAGTTTGGCCGGTTTGAGTTTTCTCCTATTCCCGGCACTTATGAGGTGGAACTGAACAACTATATGCCGGTTGACTGTGATAATGCTTCATACTTTACGTTGACCGCAATCGGCGATACCCTCGATCTAGAGATTGCTTTGCTTCCCGAGCCAATGGAAAGGAACTATTGGCAGGGATTGGGTACGCAAATCTCTGCAAACCGACCTGAAATTTTGGTGTATCCCAATCCTTTTCGAAATCAAATTGTAGTTGAATTGCCAGAAAATGTCGATGCTGAGGAGGTTGTCATCGTTTTGTATGATAGCTGTGGGCGCTGTGTGTACCAACTCACAACATCTCAAAAATCAAATCTACTCAATTTGGATCTTACACCTGGAATGTACATTGTCAAAGTCCAGACTGGTCAGCAGCTATTCAGTGAAAAAATTGTGAGAAATTAGTGGAGATTATGTGGAGAAATTTCACGGGAGCCCCATAGCGGAATATCCTCGCGTACCGATGGTAGCCGATCAATCGAAGCTAAAGCTTCACTGCCAAAATTTCCCTAACTTGGCCATAGTTTGGCCATGCAAATCTTTCCCTACATACTCTACCGAATTGGCGGTCTGGCTTATGACCAGCTGGCTGAGCTTACCGCGCCCGACCCCGTGCTGCTCGCCGAAATTTTGATGCTTCAAAACCAACTCAAAGCACACAAAACCCGCCTCAACCAGCAACTTACCGACTTTGCCCGCCAGCAGCATGATTATACACTCAAGCAGCTTGTCATTCACCTTCGAAGGGATATTTTTAATGATCGCAATTTTTCTGCTCGCTCACTCCAAAAATATCTCGCCTATCCCGAAGTACAAGACACACTGGATGTAATAAATGCTTACCGCGTACTACTCGAAAAAGTTACCGATTTGGAAGATCGTTGGGCCTCAGCTTATGACCGGACAAAACTTTTGGAGCGAAGGCAACTACAGCAGCTCGCTGCGCAGCCTGCATTTCAGCAAGGAATACTGCTGTCGAGCCGGTCTTTTTTGCAGCGTTTACAGGCTTATTTGACAAAAAGCCCCGAATCGTTTAGGAAAAAAGAAAGGCAGACGGAACGCAGCTTACTGCAATACCTGAGTCGTGCGGCTGCCAAATGCTCGCCGTTTAGCAGCTTTGGGTTGCTGGGGAGCTGGCCTTCCGAAAGCAGAGAGTTGCCGCTAAGCCGAATTTGGCTCAACAACCATATACTGGCGCATTGGATGGAACTGGTGGCTGCCTATCCGCCATTTTTTCAGCAGTTTGCCATTGAGCTTAACCCCAGCATCTATCGAAGTAACGACGAGTTTGTTTTTCTTGTCAATTCCCGAAATATAGAATCGGTTCAGCGAATCAAGGCGGATGAAGTTGTAGCCTGTTTGTATAGGCTAATGCAGCAGTCCAGTTTTGTTTTTAAAGAATTGATCGATGCTGCGTTACAGGCAATTGATACTACCGCTGAAGATCTGGAGGCATTCGTCAGGCAGTTGATTGGATACGGGTTTTTGCAATGGCAGTGGCCTGTTTCCGGCTCCGATGCTTCATGGATACACGCTTTTCAGAACATGCTTAAATCAATGGAGCGCGATGATTTGTTGGATGATCTGCTAGGCTTGGCTGATCGATTGGAGGAAATGGCTGCCTTGTATCCTACAAAAGGCCTGATCGAGCGGAAAGCTATGCTGGACGAGATGGCAAATCAGCTGCATCATTTTTCCAGGCAATTTTTATCACAGCTTGCCGAAATCGATCAAGGCCGCCATTCGAATGATGGTGCCTTCAAAAAATTTCAGCCACAGCCTTTTCAATTGAGAACAGAGCAATTGGTCTTTGAAGATTGTACCACAAGCCTCCACCAGCCATTTACAATTGACCAGCTGCAACCCTTGCTGGAAAGTATCCAAAAGGCTCTGCCATTGGTAGTTCCGCTTTACGGTACATCCCTCATGAGGCAGCTGTCCGGCTTTTATGCGCTCCAATTCGCTAAGCGCGAAGAGGTGCCATTATTGGAATTTTATGAGCAGTATTACCAATGGACACATGAAAGGGAGAGCGAAAAAGATGAAGCACTGGAACGTTTGCAACTAAACTGGCTGGATTTCATGGCTTCGAGAGTTGATGCAGATGATACTTCCGTTTATTTGAAAGTCAGCGATTTGGAGCAGGCATATGCTGCGCTGAGTTTTGCTGCTGCCGGATCGGCGGAAAAACCCGGTGCAATGGCCTGCTTGCTTCAACCCTTTATGGCGGAAGGTCAAATGCGGGCTTACCTGGACGCCTGTTTTCAGGGGTATGGTCGGATGTGGAGTCGCTTCTTCCCACTTTTTCCCGATCAAATTACACAGGCGCAGCGCCAGTGGAACCAGCCACCTGGCCGACAGCTGCTTTGGGCAGAAAATCGGGATGCTTCTTTTTTCAATGCCAACATACACCCGGCTTTGATGGATTATGAGATTGGCATTCCCGGTGGCCAGCACGATTTGTCACTTGAGCAACGCCTTCCCATTGGCCAGTTGGTTGTCCGGCCCGATAGAAAGACAAACAGGCTGCTGTTGGTAGATAAAAAAAGTGAAATGCAAATACGCGTCTTTGATTTGGGTTTGGAAGGTACTTTAGGAAGAAGCCCAATGTACCGACTGCTGATGGCTTTTGGATTGCCATTCACCCAATTGCATGCCATATCAAGCTTGCTCAGCCGAAAGTTTGGCCGGCAGGAGGAGGGCATTATTTATCAGCCCCGAATTGTATTGGATCAACATTTAATCTTACAAAGGCAAAGCTGGTATGTGCCACTGGATCAATTGCCAGTCCCCCAACCCGGTGAATCAGAGGCTGGCTTTTATATCAGGCTCCAACAGTGGCGCCGCGATCTGAATTTGTCCGATCAAGTATTTGTTACGGTCAATCCGCCAAATATCAACAGGGAGGATGCTAAAGACTTCCAAAATGCTCCGCCTCCGCCATCTGATGACTATAAACCACAATACATTGATTTTAGTAGTCCGGCGATGACTAAGCTCTGGATACATTTGATTACCAAGGTACCCTCATACATGAAAATTGAAGAGATGCTGCCAGCTCCAAAATCGCTCTATTCTTTTGATAATCAACGCCTTGTGATGGAGTGTGTTTTGCAATGGAAGTAGGTTTTTTTTTCTTCTAACGCGTTTACCGAAAACCGAAAAACCGAAACCAATTTCTGCCGCCCAGCCTACATTTCATATAGATTAGAGCATTTGTATTAGGGAATAAGGTTATATTGCAATAACAAAACCTCCCAAGCCATGCAAAATACGCCCCGCCTCTTGCTCCTCACAGCTATTAGCCTCTTTATCGTTACCCACAGCGCCATATTGAAAGCCCAGCCCATTCCCAATGGCAGTTTTGAGGAGTGGACAGAAGTGATGATAGATAGTGTGCATAGTTTGGAGATGCCGTTGCCGTGGGGGACGAGCTATAGTTTTTATCAAGATTCTTTATATACAGACTTTAGAAAGACCGATGATGCTTTTCGTGGAGAATATGCCTTACAATTAAGCTCAGCTATTCCAGGCCCTGAAGGACTCCAAACTTCTGTATCCAGTATTTTTGTTGACTCTTCTGATCTCTTACAAAAACCGATAGCATTAAATGCCTGGGTAAAATGCAATCGTATGGTAGATAATGTTTTTTTAGGTAGATGTGAAGTAAAAATAAATTATTGTGATTATAAATCGGATGGCAGATGCCATACTCAAGTTGACTTTTCCTTTTGGGAAGCCACTACCAATATTGATAAATATCAATTGATTCATATCCCTCTTTTAGATACCCACTATGATACTTTATGGATTAGGTTAATCGGGGGATCATATGCTGGCCCATTAGGCTCCAGAGGTAACTCGATATTTACCATTGATGCGCTTTCATTTGACTATGCCCCTGTAAGTACTCAAGAACAGCTCGGGCAAAGCATACATATTTACCCTAATCCATTTGATCATCAGATCAATATAACTTCTTCCCAACCGTACCATTCAGTCAGGTTGCTGAATTATTTGGGTGTGCCTATACAGTGCCCGGCTACAAAAAATATTACAGATATAAGCCTTGAAACAACAAGTCTGCCGCCTGGGGTGTATCTACTGGAACTACTATTTGAGCAAGGTAGGGTGGTGAAGAAAGTAGTTAAGCAATAAAATTGTTAAATACCTAAAAACCGAAATCATGAGAATTGCCTTTGGAATAAGTAACTCATTTCTTTTTTTAGCATTGCTATTGTTTTTTTACCAACATGTTGCTGGTCAAAGCTGCGGCACATTGGGTGATCCGGCTAAACTAATCCTTCCGCCGTCCAATTACAGCGGTAGCTTATGTTATCCGGATCAACCCGGCCCTTATCACCTCAAGGTTTACCTTCACGTCCTGCTCAAAGATGATTATAGTGGGGGCGTTACACTGAATGCAATCAATCAGTCGCTCCAAATTCTGGAAGAAGATTTTGGTCCCCACAATATATTTTTTTACAGGGCTTGCGAAGAAATTGATTCCATTCCAAATACTACCCTTTATGAATCTGCCACCACTACTGATTTGAATAGCCAGTGTCAGGTTTTTGGTATCAATGCACATTCCGACGGAATTGACATCTACTATGCCCGACCGACTTTGGGAGGCGGCGCAGCTGAAGACACTCCCTCTCTGGCTTATATTATTGGTGGGCAAGAAGCAGCAACGGGGACCTTTTCTCATGAAATGGGACATTGCCTCGGCCTGTATCATACCCACCACGAATGTGAGGATGGTTTTATAAATGAAGATTGCCAGGGTAATTCTTCAGTTATTCAAAGCTTTCCGGAGATTCCGGCTTCCGGAGATTGTTTTAGTGGAGATTATGTAGATGATACACCCCGAGATTTTGTTCAATGTGATGATGATCATCAGCAAAATTGTCCGGGAGGACAGATGACATGTAACTTATCTGTCTTTGTAGAAAACTGCACCTTCACTGGTTTCGGTCTAAGTCCGGATGTTGAAAATATTATGTCCTATACTGATATAGAATGTCGCAATCACCTCACCGAGGGTCAGGGCCTTCGGGCCCGATATATTATAGCTGAATCCCCCGTACTCAAATCCCTCCACGAACCCCTCCTTATCACCGATGACGAAACCTGGCCGGATGTATATGAATTGCAGCGTTCTATCATTATAAAGTCGGGTGCTACGCTTACCGTCACCGGCACCGTCAAAATGCCTTACTTTGGTGCTATAGTGGTGGAGCGAGGTGCCCGCCTGGTAGTGGATGGCGGCACGCTCACCCGCAATTGTTTTTCCGACTACTGGTCGGGTGTCATCGTACAGGGCCATGCTGACAAGCTGCAGCCCGATCCCTTCGGTAGTATTCCGCCTGATGAGGCGGGTGCTGTAGTGCTCACAAACAATGCCACTCTTGAATGGGCGGAAACGGGTATTTCTGCTAATTTTAGCAATGATTTCAACGGCGGCGTCATAAATGCCCAAAACAGTAATTTCTTAAACAACATCCGGTCAGTGGATATTGGCAGGTACAATTTCACCAATCGAAGTAGATTCCTATCCTGCGACTTCATCAACGGTAGTTGGGGTATTTCTATCAGCGAAACGGATGGTGTTGGCATTCATAACTGTTCTTTTCAGTCGGTTGTAAAAGCATCCGTTACCCTGATTGATGCGGGGGCCGGTATCAGCAACAATCAGTTTTCAGGAAGCTTCAGGGCTATAGAGAGCTTTGCTACGCACCCCTTTACCGCTGAGACTTCAATTTCCAGCAACCAATTTTCAGGAAACAATATGCATATATGGGGTCTTGCTACCTCACAATATGATGGCATAGGTATTCTCAACAACACCTTCGGATCAGCTATCAATACCGGCATTCGCCTGGTGGGGCCATGTCTTTTCTTTATAGAAGGGAATTCCTTCACCAACCAAAATGATGGTGTGGATTGCCGATCAACAGGAGATTATACCAACTACATCTACAATAATAATTTCGATGGTATGAATAGAGGGATATATGTAACCGGTGATAATCCACTGCTTCTACTGTCGTGCAATGATTTTTTGAATACCAATACGGATGTGCATCTGCGTAGCCATCCCAGAACGAATGAAACAGGGGCCATCAACGAAACGCAGGCGGGCTTATTTGGATCTGTTGCCGGCAACTGTTTTGGCACATCCAGTGCAGATATTATCACAGAGGAGAATACAAAACCATTTACTTATTATGTGCCGCTCAGCAATACCTCTGCCTGCAAGTACATACCCGTTGATAACCTGAGTGATGGAGGAAGTAATAATTATTTTTTGATAATTGTAGATATTGACCCAAGTATCCCTGAACCTATAATTTGTGGTTTTCAACGGGAGCATATAGATATACCCGGTTGCCCGAATATTGTGGAGCCCTTTGAAGAGGAAGATCTGCATTGTGTAAGGAGTCAGTTGGCTATTTCAATGGCCAATTTATTAGGCGATCCCGGCAATGACAGCCTGTTGCGTTTGCATACCGATTTGCTGGCTACCAAGGATTTTCTGCTGAATTTGTTGGTTTCTGAAGCGATAGACAGCAATGATATTGCCACAGCCACCAATTTGTTGATAGAAGACAGCACCCTCCAGGCCGATAAAAAATTGCTGGGTCTCAAGTACGAAACGGCTGATTTTGCAGGGGCCCAGGCTTTGGTGAATAGTTTTCCATCTGTTACGCAGGATGAAATCTGGTACAGGGATATTCAAAACATCAATATCATCCGACTTCAGCAGGATACCTTTGTACTTGATAGTTTGCAGGAAGCCTTGTTGTATGAGGTAGCCGAAAGTGATTCTTATAATCGTGCTTACGCTCGTGCCTTATTAGCTTTATTGAAAGGAGAACGCATCGAAGATGATGATTCACCAGGTCAGGGAGGAGGACAAACTGCTGAGCAACAGCCGGAAGATATGTTGCAGCAAATGGACAGCAAGGTGAAGATCATGCCCAATCCCGCCAAAGACGAAATCTATATTGTATGGCAGGAAAGCCCGGCAGAAGACCAACAATTGTGCGTCTTTGACTGGAACGGCAAAATTGTGCGAAGTCTGCGCCTACCGGCAGGCACAGCACAGCTACGTCTGAATATCGCTGATTTGCCCAACGGCATCTACTATTTGCATATTGAAGGGGCCGCAATGGACAGCCGGGTTATTCGAAAATTTGTAGTACACAAATAAATAACCACAGATGCAAAATAAACCACTTCTTTATCTGTTTGCTTTTGTGCTGGCCTGGCTGGCTGTTCCGGTCATTTTATCTGCTCAAAACACCTTTGCTACCAGCATTGATGTTAAATTGGATGCAGACAACGGACATGAAGTAATTAGTTTAGAGGATGGATATTTAATTATCGCAAGTTTAAAATGCTTCGATAATACGCTTGGATGTGGAGGCTTGGTAAGAACCGACATTGGGGGAAGTGTAATTTGGAATCAACAATTCGATATTTATCCAAATAGCCTTAGGTTTGGCCGCCAGACGCTTGAAGTGGTGAAAGATAAAATTATGGTAGCCGGGTTTACCGGAGAGGGTACAGGCCGTGAGCTTTTTTTAAAGCAATTGGATTTTAGTGGTAATGAATTGTGGACCCAGACTTATCCTGATACAGTAAGTAAAGGAACAGAGGTATTAATCAAAACCCGGGATGGTGGTTTTTTACTTAGTGGTTATCGTTGGAATAATGCGGCCATGACGATGAGCCATACCTTTGTAATGAAACTCAATGGGCAGGGCAAATTGCTGTGGGAGCGTCACTACCAATACGGCTATTTTTACCCTACCCCTTATCAAATGATCGAGCTGGAGGATGGTCGTATTGCTATTGCTTTTACGCATGCCATCAGCCAGATGAGCCTACCACATGTAGGCGCGGGGCTACTTGTGCTCGACCCGGAAGGCGAGCTGGAGTGGGTCAGAACCTTTGAGCCCTCCCGCCATGCCATCAGCCTTCCCTGGGTCACGGAGCTGTATAACCAAACTTTGGCATTCTCATTCAACAAAAACTTTTTGGACGACTTCAACTATCCGCACTACCTCACCCGTGAGCCACCGGTGGTGTATGGCCTCGATCTGGAGGGCAATTTTATCTGGGAAACCATCCTCGAAAGCCGTACTTACAAGGCTTTGAGCAACATCATCACTGCCCAAAACGGCGACATAGTAGGAGTGGGCCTGGATCGCAAGTTTGGCGATTACGACGGCACTGGCGGCTGGATATTCCGTATGACTGAAACGGGTGATACGCTCTGGCAGCACAGCTTCCCCTATTACGACTCACCGATCGAGCAGGCCGAATTTCACAGCCTGGCCCAAACGCCCGATGGTGGTTTCATCATCTCTGGCCTGGTGCAAGATACTTTCCCCGATCACGATCCTACTTATAACAACCCCAACATCTGGCTGGTTAAGCTGGACAGCACGGGCTGCTTGGTGGATTGCGAAAACCCTGTGACGCTTATCAAATGGCCGGAGCCGGAGGCAGCTGTGCTACAGCTTTTTCCCAATCCAGCCAACGATTATATTGAGCTCAACCTGCTCCGGCCATCTCGGGGAAAAGCTATGGTGCAATTGTACGATCTAAGCGGTCGGCAAATTTTATCAGCCGATATGCCCTCAGCTGCTGTCCGTCTGGAGTTGGGGAGCATTCCGAAAGGTGTGTATGTGGTAAAAGTGGTTACAAAAGAGGCAGATTATCGGGCGAAATTTGTCAAACAATAAAACTGTTAATCGGTTGTCCAGTACTCGGTGGCCGGTTTTGCAATAACGCAATTGCCGGAAACCTGAACAACCGGAAACCGGACAACCGATTAACCGAAAAACCTACAAATGAATCACTTCTCCATAAGCGGCAGCGGCGGCTTCCATCACTGCTTCGCTCATTGTGGGATGAGGATGTACCGATTTGATGATCTCGTGGCCGGTAGTCTCCAATTTTCGGGCAGCCACTACTTCGGCAATCATCTCGGTGACGTTGGAGCCAATCATGTGAGCGCCCAAAAGCTCACCATATTTCGCATCGAAGATTACTTTGACAAAACCTTCTTTGGCACCTGCGGCACTGGCCTTACCGGAGGCCGAGAAAGGGAATTTACCCACTTTTATTTCAAAGCCAGCCTCTTTGGCAGCTTGCTCGGTGTAGCCCACTGAGGCAATTTCGGGGCTACAGTAGGTACAGCCGGGGATATTGTTGTAATCAAGCGGTTCTACATGTTGACCGGCAATTTTCTCTACGCAAATGATACCTTCTGCGCTGGCTACATGCGCCAGGGCCGGGCCGGCAACAATATCACCGATGGCGTAAATGCCAGGCACATTAGTACGGTAGTATTGGTCCACCTTTACCATGCCGCGATCCGTCTCGATGCCGAGAGCTTCCAGGCCGATGTCTTCAGTATTGGGTGACACGCCAACTGCAGATAGCACGACATCACATTTGATGGTCTCCGTTTTTTCATCCTTTCGGCTTTTAACTAATACCGAACAGCCGCGCCCTTTCGTGTCCACGCTTTCCACTGCGCTGTTGGCCATTACTTTGATGCCTGCCTTTTTGAATGATCTGGCCAATTCTTTGGAAATGTCGGGATCCTCCCTTGGCACCAGGCCTTGTTCCATAAATTCGACGATCGTCACTTCGGTGCCGAGAGCCTTATAGAAATAGGCAAACTCGACACCGATGGCACCGGCTCCTACCACCACCATCTTTTTGGGCTGTTTTTTCAGGCTCATGGCCTCGCGGTAGCCGATAATCTTTTTGCCATCGATGGCCAGATTGGGCAATGTGCGGGCTCTGCCGCCGGTGGCGAGGATGATATGGTCGGCGCTGTAATTTTTCGTTTTGCCAGCTGCATCGGTGACTTCCACCTGCTTGGCGCGGGCCAGCCTGCCGGTGCCGCTGATGACTTCGATTTTATTTTTTCGGAACAAAAACTGGATGCCCTTGCTCATGCCCTTGGCTACTTCCCGGCTTCTGTTGATGATGTTGCCAAAATCTGCTTTTGCATCTTTTACAGTGATGCCGTAATTGTCGGCGTGCTGTATATACTGAAACACCTGCGCACTTTTGAGCAATGCTTTGGTGGGAATACAGCCCCAGTTGAGGCAGATACCGCCCAGCGACTCTCGTTCGACTACTCCTACCTTCAGGCCCAGCTGGCTGGCGCGGATGGCTGCCACATAGCCGCCGGGGCCGCTGCCTATGACGATCATATCGTACTTCATGTAAGATGGTTTTAGTGGATTTGAAGAATACTATTTGAAGTGGCGCAAAGATAAAAAAATAACCCCGCCCTTTATTGTGCAAGCGGGGTTATCGACATTACTGATACTACTTCTACTTGAATTTTTTGGCTTGCTCAATCCATCGCTCTTGCCCGATCTGATTGGATTCAAGGGGGATGGCTGTGGTGAGCTCGTCAATATCTTTTTGGCCAAAACTGGCAATTTGGTCGAAGCGGGAAATGCCCAGCTCGTTGAGCCGCTTTTCGATGAATTTGTTGATGCCGTGAATTTGCCTGAGGTCATCTTTATTATCGGAAGATGATTTGCCACGCTTCCTGAAGTTCATCAGGCTGCTAAGGTTGTCGATCGTATTGGACTCAGGGATGTTCTGATTGGCAGAGGAAAGGTCGAGGAGCGGCTTTTTGGCTTGCAATTTTTTTTGCAGCAAGCTGACTGTATGATGTAGCCGCCTGGCCATTTGTTCAGCCCGATCCTTATCTTCGGCCAGCTGGTTGGCTTTATTATGGAGATGTTGCCAGCGTTTGCGGCTTGTATCGCGCTGCTGGTGGGAAGCAATTTGGTGGGCATTTCCGGCGGCCTGCTGCTCTTTTTTGTAAAGCTGCTCTTTGAGCGCCTGCGTTTCGAGGCGGGAAGCTTTGAAGCTCTTTTTCAATCCTTTCAATTCTTCCTGTAGCTGGTTTGCATGGGTCGCCATTTTGGCGTAAGATGTATGGAGGCGTTGAAAATTGGCCTTCCAATTATCCAAGTCCGTATCATCTGTATGGCTGCGCGAAATGTGCAACCAAAAAATCAATAGAAAAGACAGGATACATCCGGAAATAAAAGCAGCTAAAGCAGGCCATCCGAAAAGAATAATGCCCATGATCGGTTGAGACGTTTTCTAATAGTATATAAAATTCACTAATTACCGGGAGGCAGATCAATAAATGCGTACCTCTACTTTTTGATTTTTCTGGCCAGCACCGGCAGTGGTTTTCAATGACGAAACGGAGGGCGCACCCTTAGCTTTTACGATTATATGATTGGTGGAAAACCCCTTCTTCACCAAATATTTTTTCACTGCCCGGGCCCGGTTTTCAGATAATTGCAAGGGATCTTTGTTGTATTCATTAGTACCAGCATAGCCGGTCAGGAAAATCGTCTTGTTGGGATAGCGAGTCAAAAAATCTGACAAATTGGATATGTATCGAGCCAACTGCAGGCTGGGGCGTAGCTTGGCATCCCCTTTCATAAAATACACATTCAGCTTGGGCAGCAGCTTAGCAGCATCCGCCAGGTCATTCGCAGGAGCAGCGCCTTTTAATGGAATAAAAGAGGCACTAATTCTGGGATTTATTTGTGTGGTCATCAAATTAGTGAGTATGAACATCGAAAGCATACTACATACAACAACGGCTTGTTTCCACATGGCAACAGGTTTGGAGTTGAACAAATCGAGTTCAGGGATGTGAAATGGGATATTGCGGAATATGCTCTAAGGGAGAGAGGAAAAGTTCGATGGGACTGTAAATATAGCTAATTGGTTAAGCTTTACAAAAGAGGTTGCCTGTTTTTTTTTCACATATAGTGACAAACGGAAGCAATTGAGGCGCTAAGTGCTTAATTATCAGGGCCTTGCTGCGATAATTCCACAATCAACAAATTTTCGTTTCCCATCTTTATTCGATCCACCATTACGAAAATATGAGGCTGCACTTCCACCTGTTGGCCCAGCTTCAGCTGCGACTTTTGCGATTCGATGATCTGCGCCCATTGGGCGAAGCCCATATGCTCCTCCGAAAGGCTGCTCAGATATTGCAGCAGCTCGGCTGATTTGCCCAGCCAATCGACCGATTCGGCAACCGGCTCTTCACTGGGCAGCAGCAAAAACCTGAACTCCTGCTGAATTGAGTTGCAGCCACTTTGCAAAAGCTCCAACGCCAGGCCATTGGAAAAGCGGAGCCGCTCCTGGGCTTGCTGCCCTTTGGCTTCAAAACGGTGCTCTGTGATACCACTTAGCTGATCCGAAAATATCGGCTTTGGTTGTCCAAACCGGCAATCGGAGCTTCCGCCGCCCGCGCAGCTGACCAGCAGGGTGGTCCAAAAGAGAATGGCTTTTTGCAGAAGGCTGTGGATCATGTTGCCCTTACGTTAAAATGATGAAGTAGAGGTATGAGACGCATCTATGTATATATCATATCCAAACGCCAGGGCATCTTTAGCAGTATTTTCAATGGCACTTTCTTTTCCCAGACCTAGCAAATGCAAGCTATTTATCCCTTTTTGTTGAAGAAATTGATGCAAGCCGGTATCCCGTTTTCGGTTCTCATCAAAGAAGGCGCTGTGGCTGTTGGTATTTTTGAGAAGGCCCTTGCTGGCTACAAACTCGAATTGATGGCTGTCCAGCTGTGGCGCAAATGAGGCCCCAAAGCTTTCCTGCACACAATGCATCGGCCAAAGTCTCAGCTTGTGCCCATCAAGGAGGATGGAATCACCCGGGCGGCGCCAGGGATGGTTGGCCGCAAAGCATTGGTGATCGGCCGGCAGCCAGTCTCTGCTGGCCAGCACACAGTCGAATTGCTGCATCAACTCATTGGCCTGCCCGATCACAGCAGCGCTGCCTTGATGGCCCAATGCTCCGCCAAAGCAATAGTCCACTTGAAGATCGATGAGCAATAAGGCTTTCATCTTTTTTGAGTAGGTTGATGTTGAAGTTTTTAACGACTATCGCTGTACCCTGGCCAGGCCTTCTGAAAAATCGCGGACATCCAGATAGTCAGGAGCGATCCGCAATTGGATGTTTTTATCAATAAAGCCAATCCCTTCATAAAAGGCTACCCGTGCCAGGCCTTCCTGAAAATTCCACGCCAGGCCAAATTGTGGCGGGCACATCTCCTGGCCCTGCGGATTGATATAACCCCAAAGCTGCCCTTTATTATAAGCGGCCAGACCTTCAGAAAATTTGTACAAATATTCATATTCAAAAGGCGCTACCTGTTCTCCTGCTGCGTCGATCAGCCCCATTTTGCCATTCAGGCCTGCTCCAAAAAGCCCGTGCCCTGCTGGCCAGAGAGAGGTGTATTGAAAGGGTGTTTGGGGATTGCCGTTGCGATCGATCAGCCCCAGCAGACCGCCTTTGCCTACCACCGCCAATCCTTCCGAAAAGGGGGTCGCCTGTTCGTATTCGGAGGGGATCACCATCGCGTTTTGAAGATTTACAAACCCATAGCGCCCATCCTGCCGGACCAGCACCAGCTCGTCACTTACCGGCCCAATCATTTGATAATCAGGCGGTAATACATACGATCCTGTTGTATCGATAAGCCCGTAGGCATTATTGACCTTCACCCGGGCATACGGACCTTCAAAGGGCCAGGCATTCTGAAAACGGGCTGCAATGACCTTTTGGCCGGATCGATCAATGTAACCAAAATGGCTTCCCTCCTGAAAGCGAGCCAGCCCATTACTGAAGTTCTGGACTTCTGCTAGTTGAAGGGGAATTACCGCCTTCCCATTTCTATCAATAAAGCCCATCCGGTTTTGGAAATCCTGTACTCGGGCCAGCCCATTGTGAAAGGACCATGCGGCTTTGAAGCCAGGCTCGATAGCCAATTGGCCAGAGCGGTTGCAATAGCCCCATCTGCCTTTGATCCTAACTACTGCCAGTCCTTCGGCAAAGTGGCGGGCGTCATCAAATTGGGGCGCTATGGCCAGCTCGCCCTCCTTATTGATATAGCCCCATTTGTGGCGGGAAGTTGCATAATCAGCTTCGGGTGGCGGCAGCTCACTTGAGGTAAGAGGTGTGCTGGCATCGCCGGGCCCAGGCTCTTCGGTATCGGTACAACCGAAAGCTATGAGCAGGCAGAGGGTCAGTAGGCAGAGATGCTTGCAGTTCATTCAAAATGATTTTCATTGCCAAGCCAAATATACAATCGACCACAGAATTTGACTAATTTTGGCGCCATGCAGCAGCAGTTCAGTGATCGGGCCGTATTGATAAAGCAATTGTCGCTTCGGTATCGAAGAGCCAAAGGCATGGCTTTGAAAAACATTAGCCTGAGCATGAAATCAGGAGAAATTCTGGGCCTGGTAGGAGAGAGCGGTAGTGGCAAATCAAGCCTGCTGCGGGTATTGGCGGGATTGGAGCGCATTGCAGAAGGCCGCATTTTTCTTTTCGGCAAGGAGGTGTCATCGGCAGCACGCCATGTTCCGCCGCAAAAACGGGGCGTAGGTATGGTCTTTCAGGATTTTGCTCTTTTTCCTCATCTGACCGTTGCCCAAAATGTTTTATACGGTCTGCCTTCCAAAGCTGATCAGAAGGCTGTATTGAAGCGATCTCTTGAGCAGGTGGGTCTGGAAACCTTTACCGACAAGTACCCTTTTGAGCTGTCCGGTGGTGAGCAGCAACGCCTTGCCCTGGCTCGTGCCCTGGCCCCCGAGCCAAAGTTGTTGTTGCTCGACGAGCCCTTTAGCAATTTGGATGAGGCCTTGAAAGAAAGCGTCCGGCAGCAGAGCTTTGATATTCTGAAGGCTGCCGGAATCACGGCCATTTTGGTGACACACGATATGCGTGATGTGCTCTTGCTATCCGACCGGGTTGCCGTACTCAAAGCAGGAGAGTTGCAGCAGTTGGAGTCTTTGGAACAAATTTATCATCGCCCTGCCAACGAATATGTAGCAGGCATTTTTGGTAAAATAAATATTGTAAAGCCATCAGAAATGGCCGCCGGGCTGGTTCAGCCAGCGCATACTACGGGACTGATGGGCATTCGCCCTGACAATTTGCTGGTACAGTTTGAGCCCGGTGCAGGGCTGCAAAAGACCACATTGCTGGGCTGTCTTTATTTGGGAGCAGGCTATGAGCTGAAGTTGAAGTTCAACAATACGGTGCTGATTGCCAACGTTGAGGATGTACCTGCACCATTGCCCGAACTGGCTTATTTTAGAATCAAAAACCCGGATCGAATTTGTTTCTTTTGAAACCACCTCCTTTCCTTGTCCCTGTTTGCCTGCTGCTTCTTGCTGCCGTTTGCGTGAGCTGGCAAAATACCGACTGGCATACCCATACCTCTTTTGAGGGCCGCTTTAGCGTGCTGGTGCCCGGAGATATGGTCAGGCATCTGAAAACGGTGGAAACGGAGATGGGGGCCATCGACTATCACAGCCTTTTATACCAGTGCACCGATCGGGATGCGGATAATGTGGTATATATGGTAAGTTTTTGTGATTATCCGGAGGATAGCATTCATTCTGATTCACTGGCCCTGTTGAAAGATTTTTTTGATGCAACCATCGAATCGGCTGTGGAGAGTGTGCAAGGCAGTCTCCGTTACAGCTCCGATATTCAATTGAAAGACTATCCGGGGCGAATATGGCGAATTGATTACAACCAGGGCCAGGCGATTATCAAAACCAAAGCCTATCTTGCTGGTCGCCGGTTTTATTCCGTTCAGGCGATCACTGTTAAAGAGAAAAGCCTCAATACGGCGGCTGATAAATTTCTGGATTCCTTTCGGCTGATCGAATAAATTGACTTCAAAAAATTTTGGCAGATGAAGTTGCGTGTCCTCAAAGGCGATATCACCACCCTGGCGGTGGATGCCATTGTCAATGCGGCCAATACTCTGCTGGCGGGTGGCGGAGGGGTGGATGGCGCTATACATCGGGTGGGCGGGCCGGCCATCGCGGAGGCATGCGCAAAGATTCGCAAACAGCAGGGCGGCTGCCCCACTGGTCAGGCGGTGATTACCCCGGCCGGATGGCTGCCTTGTCGCTATGTGATCCACGCTGTTGGGCCGATCTGGCGCGGAGAGGGAGACGAAGACAAGCTGCTGGCTGGCTGTTATGCCAATAGCCTGCGATTGGCTGTCGAGTATGGGCTAAAGTGCATCGCTTTTCCCAATATCAGCACAGGTGTATATGGCTTTCCAAAGGAGCGCGCAGCGCAAATCGCTCTAGATACTGTGCGGGCATTTGAAGAGGGAGGAGACATAATAAAAGAGGTGAGCTTTGTTTGCTTTGATGAAGAAAATCACCAACTTTACTGTTCGTTACTCGATTAATAAAACTATGAAAATAGCAGTATTTCCGGGCTCTTTTGATCCCATCACGATTGGCCATGTGGATTTGGTGCGCCGCGCTTTGCCTCTATTCGACAAAGTGATCGTGGCGGTGGGCGTCAACTCGCAGAAGAAGACTTTGTACTCGCTGGAGCAGCGGCTGGAATGGCTGGAAGAAGTATTTGCCGATGATGACAAAGTGAGCGTAGGATCATTTGAAGGACTCACGGCGCATTTTTGCAGGCAGGTAGCGGCTCGGTATCTACTGCGCGGATTGCGCAATGCGTCTGATTTTGACTATGAAAAAACCATTTCTCAGCTCAACACCATCATTGGGCATGGCATTGAAACTATCTTTTTGATTAGCCAGCCGCAATATTCGCATATTAGCTCCACCATCGTTCGGGAGATCATCAAGGGGAGGGGAGATGCCTCGCCCTTTTTGCCGGAGGAGATAAAGATTGAGCCATAAACAGTCTCTTTCATCACTTGTTTCCTTTTTTGCAGAAGTGAATAAAGCGGTACGGTATTTCACCTTTCTCACCCAAAGTGCTACATTTGCACGAATTGTAAAAACAAACCTTTTCACCAAGTTAATAAGTATATGTCAAACGCATATTTTGAGATACCCTTAGCGGTCAATGAGCCCGTGCTGAACTATGAACCCGGCTCGGCCGAGCGGAAGGAATTGCTCGCCACTCTCCAGGCACTCAAATCGCAGAAAGCCGAAATCTGTATGCATATCGGCGGCAAAGCGGTGAAATCTGGGGAAAAGATCAGCATTCATCCGCCTCATGAGTTGAGTCATGAATTGGGCTATTATTACAAAGGAGATACCAGCCATGTGGAAAGTGCAATAGATGCTGCACTCAAGGCCAAGCTGGCCTGGGAAAATATGCCCTGGCAGGAGCGTGCAGCTATTTTTCTCAAAGCCGCCGATCTGCTCAGCGGGCCCTATCGCGCCAAGATGAACGCAGCTACCATGCTGGGCCAGTCAAAGAATGCCTTCCAGGCCGAGATCGATTGTGTAGCCGAGCTTTGTGACTTTTTCCGCTTCAACGTACAATACATGACACAGATATATGCCGAGCAGCCCGAAAGTGCACCCGGCGTTTGGAACAGGATGGAATACCGGGCCCTGGAGGGTTTCGTTTTTGCACTCACGCCTTTCAACTTTACCTCCATCGCCGGCAACCTGCCTGCTTCGCCAGCCCTGATGGGCAATACCGTAGTGTGGAAGCCCGCCGAAACGCAAATCTATTCGGCTCAGGTGATTATGGAAATTTTTGAAGAAGCCGGCTTGCCAGACGGGGTGATCAATTTGGTGTATGTAGATGGCCCCGTTGCCGGGGATGTGATTTTCAAGCATCCCGAATTTGCCGGGCTGCACTTTACCGGCTCCACCAAAGTGTTTCGGACGCTATGGCAAATCATTGCCAACAACATCGCCAATTATCGCTCCTATCCGCGCATCGTCGGCGAAACGGGGGGTAAAGACTTTGTGGTTGCCCATCCCAGCGCGGATGCCAAAACGCTGGCTACGGCTCTCCTTCGCGGAGCTTTTGAATTTCAGGGCCAAAAATGTTCGGCCGCTTCGCGGGCTTACCTCCCCAAGAGCTTGTGGGAAAATGTAAAAAAATATATGCTGAACGATCTGGAGGATATGAAAATGGGCAGTCCGGAAGATTTTGGCAATTTCATAAATGCTGTCATCGATGAGCGCGCCTTTGATAGTATCTCCAATTATATCGCCAATGCCAAAAAGGACAAGTCCGTGGAGGTAATAGCTGGAGGCAATTATGATAAAAGCAAAGGCTATTTCATAGAGCCTACCGTTTTGTTAACCACTGACCCCAAATACACAAGCATGTGTGAGGAGATTTTTGGGCCGGTGCTCACCATTTATGTGTATGCCGACGAGGATTTTGAAAAAACACTGGAATTGGTGGATCGCACCTCTCCTTATGCGCTGACGGGAGCCGTATTTGCCAAAGATCGGGCGGCTATCCATTTGGCAAGCCAGAAGCTGAGGCATTCGGCCGGCAATTTTTATATCAACGATAAGCCCACCGGTGCGGTAGTAGGCCAGCAGCCGTTCGGCGGCGCACGGGGTTCGGGTACCAACGATAAGGCGGGCTCAGTGCTCAATCTGTATCGATGGGTCTCGCCACGGACGATCAAAGAAAACTTTGTGCCTCCCAAAGATTATCGCTATCCTTTCATGGGGTAATTCTCCAATACACTTTGTTTGTCATATTTTTTACAATTGGCGAACAAAATGCTGAAAACTTTGATGTTGAATAGGGGAAGGTATTGGGAAATCAGTATCCTATCTTATAGACATTGCCGGTGCTGATAGGTCAAATAGGGCCAGCCCCTTTTTGTTAGGATCATGAAATAAATAAGTTATAAAGGTTTGGATAGGTTATTCTTTTTACGATCCTTAATGTTACTTTAGACTTTGGACAAATACAGAAGCCTTCCCAAATATTTAGGGATTAAAAAGGATTCCAATTAGTCCTTTGCTGTTATTCAATTTTTTCGGTTTTTAATTTGATTACCTGCCTTTTGGCAGTCAAGTTCGTTTTTCCAGAGGTCTTTTTAACGACCTTATATCGAGTTCTTTGAATTTGCGTTTCACCTTTTTGCCGAGGTCTGCCTTTTTTGGACTTTAGCGGTTTGAAAGGTTCGGGGTTAAAAGTCAAAAAAAGGTTTTGAGCGGCATGTCGGGTTTGGGCGATGGACAATCTGTGTTGTTTATCAAGCTCTTTATTTTGAACCAGGTACTTTCTCCATTTACGAGGGCGAAAGTCTGCTTCATCACTAGCCGTATAAAGTAACCAGACTGTCATTTGATGGACTAAAAGCCAATTGTCAAAGTGTTCCACATCGGGCGTTTGGAGTTTATCCAAAAGCAAGCGTTGTTTGGCAAATCGCAAAGCCGGTTCGATGTCGTAGCGCCGTCGATAAATTTGATGACCTTGGCGGGAAGTCACTTCATCTTTTCGCCGGCCATTAATAGCTACAAACATATCCCGGTCAAAAACGGGTTTACCACTTTGGGCATCCCGAACCTTAATAGCGAGCAGGTCAAATGGCTTGTTTTTCATGTTGTTGCCGTTTTTAGAACGGATCAACAACTCATTCCAACGCCATATTTCGATAAAGACCTTTCGGCCTGTGGCCATTCGTGTGTCCAACTTAAGGTATTCATCCTCCTGCTTTTCAAATACAGAGCGTTGGTAAACCTGATAAGCAAGCCCGGTTTTGGGATGCTTTTTATAGGTTTTGGTTCTACTTTCGCTAATGAGGTAGAATTTTTCATCAAACACCTTTGGTGCCCCCTGGCCGGAAGGCTTATCCTGGGCTGGCCTCCAGACTTTCATCCCTGTGCGAAAACGTACCAGGTTGACTAAATTGCCGTATTTGCTATCCAGGGTATTGATACACAACCGATCTGACAAACCCAGTTCGGGATGAGCCAATAACTGCCCCAATTGCTCCAAGGCTTTTTCCGATGCTGTCTGGTCTGGCCCAACCCGCTCAACACTCAACGGCAAACTCCACCTGGTCAAGGGCTCTGACAAATTGATGAAGGATACTTCATAGCCAATGTCCAGTGGCTTATTACCCCGGATCACATTATTCGGCACAGCGATATAAGTCCGGTTAGGCAATGTCGGTGAGTGGGCCTTGCCCATCGGCGTAGTATCCGTTTGAAAAACCAAACGCTCAGCCGATCCATCCGGCGGTGAATAATGAGCATAACACAAGGCCTGAAACACTTTTTGAACTTTGGTTCTTTCAAATGAGTTCCTGGCCAAATCGCTCACCGCTTTGCTGATACTACCGTACTGATAGTGAAAAAGAGGCGATAAACTCAATGCAGTCGGACTACGCGCTTCTTCATAGGAAGCTAATGCCATGATTAAGTTGGCCGTTGATCGACAACGACGTATCTTTGATGTCAATATTTCATGGCAGAATCGGTTGCTTTTAAATTTTAATTCATGCAAATAAATTTAAATCGATTCTGCCTTTTTCTATAATGGACAGCTTTCTGTCCAAAGTCTAAAATAATTTTAAGTGGCATTGTTGCATGAATAGATGTTAAACTAAAGGTGGGCTGGATTTGTATATTTGGTTTTCCAGAACTAAATCTACAAACTACCAGCCCATGTCAAAGATAAAAAAGGATACACAAAGTAGCGATAAGTCGAAGGTTAAATACCAAGTGTTAAACTGGTCAAGTTATAATGAAGCCCTAGTGAGGCGCGGAGATATCACGATTTATTTTAGCGACGAGGTACTTGATCAATGGTATAGTGACTTGCCCGCTCAACGGGGTGCACAACCGGTTTACAGCGATTTATGTATAGAAACCCTATTGATGATCAATGGTTCATAAAGAATTAAGCGGCAATTTTGCCGAAACCTAATAGCTTTTTAAAAGCTGGTTTATTTTTTATCAACTCAGGCTCAATGTCTAAGTTTGATAAAAAGAAATTGAGCATGAGTTCATTGAAATACGAGGTTTTAATATCAGCCAGAGAAAAGCTAGTTCTGTTTTCTTTTTTGACTGACAGATAATGGGCGGCTTTAGCTACATTTACACTGCTAAGTGACATATTAAAGTGATAGTGTAGCTTATTCTCATTTCTGGATTGGCAGTTGGTTAATCCGGTATATTGTTTTGCATCTCTGAACAAAAACTCAATCTGAAAACGAGCTTTGTAAAAGCAATAGATGGAAAAGGCGTCTAATTCTAAGTCCGTTGAAAAATACATGGCGTAACGGTCAGTAGGTTTTCCTTCTTTTAGGAATTCCACATAAGCCAGGTTGATTTTTCTTTTTAATCTTACTGACCAGCATTCGATTTGATATATTTTTACATCATCATCTTGATGAACTAAATCAAATCGGCGTTTGTCAATTTTTTGGACATTTATTTTGCCATCATACTTTTTTGGCCTACCCGCCCTTTTTCTTTTTGGCCCCTTGTACAAATACTTCAGATTAGCGTCTTTTCTCAATTTACAAATGATGTCTAATTCAGTTTGTGCCTTGATTGGGTCTATAAAACGGAGCTTAGCAAAGTAACCATCTACAGCTAAATGACTGGAGATATGACTTACCTGAGGGGCCAGATCAATTATGGTTTGGGCATAAAAATCTACCAGCGTCATCTCTTTTTCATTGAGCTTTTCTCTACTGATTGTTTGGGTTGCTTGCAAATGCAATGCAGTATTGTCATCTATGCTAACTGCTGCTAATCCACCTATTTCAAGCCCTTTGGCTGGTCTACCCAAACAACCACTGTAATAGTAGTCAACATTGGGGGTGTGCTTCCCACTTTTAGGAATATAGGACGGATCAAAGGCTAAAATTGTTCGACCCCTAAATTGATCATTGCACAATTCAATATTGAATGACAGAAAATCAAACTCTTTCTCAAATTGATTATGAAATGTCATCTCACAATTTGAACTATACCTGCTCATCCCTTTGAAATTATATCGACCTCGTAGCGATAAAAACAAAATAATCGTCGAAATGAAAAATTTCTTACTCGGCTTTGTGATGCATTGCAATTTATTTACTATTTTTTCGGTGAGAGTCTTACTCTCGCTGGAAGTATGATTGGTCTGAAGTTGCATTCTACCAAATTCGTACTTCCTTTTTTATTTTCCTAAATCTTTGCAAAAAAGTTAATGAACCATTGGATGATTAAAGTTGTATTTAAACTTGCCTATCGGCAGACGCAAGGTTTTGCCAACAGCTTACTCAGACTGATGGATTTATCAGATCTGAATGTTCCCAGTTATACCCAACTTTGCCGCCGGGCAGCAACTTTAGAAGTGGTCCCCTATCAGATTCCTCAAAACGGTTCTATAGTTATTGCTATTGATTCAACGGGACTCAAAATCTATGGTGAAGGAGAATGGAAAGTGAGAAAACATGGATATTCAAAACGCAGAACCTGGCGTAAACTTCATCTTGGAGTGGATTCAAAAACGGGTTTCATTCATTGCCATACCCTGACTTTAAACGATGTAGATGATGGTTCACAATTAGAAGATCTGCTCGACCAAGTGGAAACTGAGGTTACTGATGCTTGTCTGGATGGTGCTTACGATCATGAAGATTGTTGGGATGATTTGATCGGAAGAAAGATCAATCCTATTATACCGCCCAGAGAAAATGCTGTGGAATGGTACCTTGAAGAGTTAGGAGACTTTCCGGAATATCCGCGAAATGCTGCAATAACCCGAATTGATCAAATTGGCAAAAAAGAATGGAAAAAGGAGGTAGGGTATCACCGACGAAGCTTATCTGAAACGGCAATGTTCCGTTATAAAACCATTCATGGAAACAAGCTTTATTCTCGAATATTTAACAGGCAGGAAATTGAAAATAGTATCAAAATCAAAACGCTCAATATTATGACAGCCCAAGGTATGCCTATTTCGAAACCTATAAAAGTTGCTTAATTTAATGAAAAACCAGCGACAGCTTTATCTTTTGATTCATGCAACAAAGCCATTTTAAGTTATTAAACTTTTTCACAGATGTTGTGGAGTTTGTAATTTTTACAATCTATTTGTCTCAATTAGTTTTAGGATTTCAATTACTTTCAAAAGCTCTTTGTGAATTGTTGTGATTCTTTGTCAAAGTATTCAATTACAAAATTCAAAAGGCCGTAGTCCTGCCAATCGAAGAGGGGTGATTGTATCAATTTCAAAGCGGGTTGGCAAGCCTTTCAGGATGTTGTTTTCCTTTTCCAGGTATTGAATTTACTACGATGCTGTTTGAAAAATAGGAAAGCTGTGGGTTTGATTTTCCTATGGCTACCCAACGGTCGGTGCATATGCAGTGACCGACTGAAAGGAGGGCATTGACATATGCACTTTGTTAGTGGTCGTATCTTTCCGGCGCCTCAGCGCCGGTTTTCCTTTTAGATGTTTTTGCTGCCAAATTTTTCAATCAGTTCTCTTGTAAATATATGAAATTTTTTCAAGATGTGTATTTTTGGTGTTATTTTTCATGAGTCACCTCAGTTGTTTTGGAGTAATTTAGCTGAATAATTATTGATGCCTTTTTTGAGCCAGGCTTTCAGTTCTTGATTGTCAAAGAGCTTGATTAGGCCTGGTTGAATTGAAATTGTCTGCAAATTGTAGTTTTCAGGAATTTGAGTTGTTGTACTCAATTCAAGGAGTTTACCCATATTCGAGTTCAACTCAAAATCAAAAAGGCCGTCAGTTGTGCTGTTCAAGAATTATTGCTGGTATCAATTCATCAATTTTATAAATTTATAAAGAAAGCGGGCTGGCAAGCTTATCAAGATGTTGATTTCCTTTTCCAGGTTTTCAGTTTACCCGGATGTTGTTTGAAAAATAGGTAAGCTGTGGGATGATTTTCCCCTATGTCCACTAACGGCCAGCGTATGCGCAGGTGCCGACGAATGGAGGCACTTGACGCATACGCATTGTTAGTACCAGTTTTTTTTTCTTTAAGCCCTCAATGGGTTTTTCACTTTCTTTTGTTCTTTAATTCTTGTCTCTTTATCTCGTGAAATTATAAATTCATGCTTTTTTATCATCAGTTTCCACCATAATTCAGCTTTTATTAGTTCTCCAGAATGCTTTTCTAATCTATAGCTCAACTCTATATTGGGTTCTTCTTTATCATTTATTATTCGACTTAACTTCGTGTAATGAACCGATAAGTCTTCCGATATTTCTCTTCTTGTTTTTCTGATTATTCTCAGATATTCTTCTAAATATTTTCCAAATGTCTTTTCAAATGAAAATGCTTCCTTCTTTATATAATTCTCAATTTGAAATCGTAACCTCATTACATCCGATAATATCATGTCTTCTTCTGTTGTTTCTCTCAATTTTTGCATTCGTATTTCTTTCATCTCTTTTGCTAATTCTTCTTTTTCTTTTTCAGTCAAATCTTGAGGAATTAACATTGACTCTACTATCTCTTTGTCAGTATACTTCTTTTTAAGTTTTTTATAGATCTTCTCGTATTTCATATTATAAGTATTTTTGAATTAGTTTAATCGCATCTTGCTGTTCTATTGCTAATTGCCTTCCATATTGACTAAAACCATATTTATTGACATACAATCCTATTAATTCCGTTTTTGGTATTAGCGATGTAAATCCTAAATATCCTTTTTCAAAGGACATCTGAACTGCAAATGCTAATAAACAACCTGCTACTCTATCTACTTTTTTAGTTTTACCTTTATTATCATTAGAGTTCTCAATCAAATTCACATGAATCCTCAACTCATCTGGTATATTGATTACTGATAATAAGCCTAATATTTCACCATCCTCTTCCTCTAATTTTACAATTTTAAAAACATGGTTTTCTTTTTCTTTTGCCCAATCAAATTCAAATTGTTTTGATTTCTTAATTTTTTTGTAGTCATCTTCCTCCAACTCTAGTATTTCAGCCTCAAATTCTTCTTTTGTTTTCCGGTATAGTAGTTTCATAAATGGAAAAATTATTTTACAAAAATCGTAAAATAATTCAATATATTCAAGTTATTTTGTGTTTTTTTTCCCTTAATACTGACTAACGTTTATAACTAACTGATTATCAATAGCTATTTTTGCCGTTTTTTGATCTAGGAACAATAACATCCAGCCTATATGACATACATATAACCCAGATAAAATATTAATAAAAAGCCAATTCAAATGATGTATGTTCCACGGAAATGTCTATTTATCTTATGATTCAAAATTATACTGATCGGGGTAGAATTTAATCTCCTCCAGTGAAATCAACTTGTAGTAGGATATTTCAATACTACATTCACATTTCTAACCAGAATTGGCGGCGGGCTTACTTCTCATTTTCACGATTAGCATTGGCACCTCTTAAAAAAACGGCCTTGTCAAGGAACATACATCAATCTAAAGATAGGATTTTGTTTTCGTTAGCTTCACAAATCAATAAAATTCTTTCTGATTTTTATACTCGAATTGGTGCTAACGGTCTGCGTAAACGCCGTGCGGTTTTCAAAGTGCTGAAAGGAACTGCAAAAATTTTTACCAAGTAACCAACATTTCGACCTCAAAGAAAGCCGCATGGTCGTTTTACGCTTTGTTGGTAGCCGTATTTTTCCGGCGCCTCAGCGCCGGTTTTCCTTTCAGGTAATTTCGGAGCCATATTAGTCCAAACTGTTGAGGAACCAATATATGAAATTTTGTCGAGATGTGTATTTTGAATGTTATTTTTCTTCTACAATTCTACTGCTGTGGGAGTACTATTTTTCATGCTGCTTCAATACCTTTTCGGAGTTGAGCTTACCGATTGTTGATTAACAATTAGCTGGATTAGGCCGAATTCATTATTTAACTCTATGATTTTCAATAATTTATGAATTGCTGCAAATTCCGGAGTTGCTGACCCACCCATTTCGGAGTCATTGACCCATGTGGATAACTTACGATTTCAATGATGCTAAGATAGTTGATTTATAGGTTTCCTTAAACTTTTTCCTTTTAATTCTATTCGATGTGCTTTGGGGACGATCCGGTCAAGGATGGCATCTGCCAAAGTTGGTTCATTAAAATATTGGTGCCATTTACTCACTGGCAGTTGAGAGCAAATAATAGTAGCGGCGTTTTCGTAACGGTCTTCCAAAATCTGTAACAAGATTAACTTTACCTGATGTGTGATGGGTTGTAATCCAAAGTCATCAAAGATGATGAGTTTAGCTTTTTTTAATCTGTCCATCCACTTGATTAAGGTGCCGTCTGTTTTGGCTAAAGCGATCTGTTCGGTGAATCGATTCATGTTAAAGTAAAGTGTTCGGTATCCATTGACACAAGCGTTATTTCCTAAAGCGCAAGCCAGGTATGATTTACCACAACCAGTGGCGCCGGTAATCAAAACATTTTCTCCTCGGTCGAGGTAAGCACAGTCTGCAAGGAGCATTAATTTTTCCTTGGAGAGATTTCTTGTTTTAGAACAATCGATGTCTTGAATGTTGGCTTGATAACGAAGTTTGGAGAGTCTTAAAAACATTTTCATTCGCTTGTGCCAACGATGCTGTTTTTCTGCATCAATCAGATTGGCAATCATTTCATGTGCGTCTGCTTGCTGGTTGATTGGTAATCCAAGAGCTGCCTCGTAAGCATCCGCCATGCCTGTTAATTTTAGCATTCTCATAATTTCCAGAGATCCGTTTTTCATAATTATTGATTGTTTTATATCCCTTTATAATTTTATATTATCTAAGGGAGTAGTTAAAAAATAAATGTTATTGAGTTCAATAGATACCTATTGATAAGCCTCAGGGCCTCTTATATTTTCGTGTTCCCCTATTGTGAGTGAGTCAAATAATTCAAGTTGATCATCAACGGTGTCGAGTTTTCGAACTAAGATATTTTTGATCATGTAATAGCTTGCCTTATCTGCTTTTTGGCAACGAAGAGCAGCTCGCTCCAAACGTTCAGAATTATACTTTTTTGCAAAACCTAAAATACCTTGGCAGCTACCATAAGATTGGGCTTCATGGATTCTGGAGAGTAGAATATGCTGGATAGCCCAGCGAGTAGCAGGACCTATTTGCTCAGCCTGACTAAGAAAATAAGCGGCATCAAAGCCTTTTGCTTTTTTCCACTCCCTGTGCGACCGAGGCATATGTTCCATTTTTGTCTGGTACTGTTGTGACCCGGTGTAGTAAACTCGCTTGTGAGTTGCAACCCGTTGATGTAACTGTTCAGAGATGTCCTGCCATAACAAGAGTATTAGCAACAGCATTATCAGTAAACAAACTCTTCAATGCATGAAAAACATTGACATTTTGTTTACGAGCAGTCATTATATATGACCTGGTTCTGGCAAAGAATTGGGCACCTTTTACAGATCTAAAACAACCGGATATTTTCTGCTTGACTTTCATCATTCGAATATCTCTTTCTGAAAAATTATTGTCAAACGGCACCTTAAAGTCGTAGAAAAATCTCAGTATATCTGTTTTGTAGTCTCTGAATCTTTCCAGTAAATTTCGAGGAGGTGATTTTTTCTTTTTTCCTCTTTTCTTTACAGGTGGTGGTTTGAATGGATTTTGTCTTAATCCTTTTCTGACAATTTTATCATATAGTGATTCGTACTTTTTGACAGTTGTATATGATATAGCTTGTTGGCCTCTTGCCAGTGCTTTATTTTTCAGATGTAGTAATCTCAGCAATAAGTCTATTAACTCTTCTGCCCATTTTTGTTCAAATCGTTCTTTTATGAAAACCAAATCTCTTAGCAAATGGGCATTACATAAACTGTGTTTGCAGTCATATTTGTAATAGCTTTTCCAAAAGTCATGCACTGCAATTCCTTCATATAAAGGCAATATTCCTATGTCCTCCATTGCTAGCTGACCTCTATTTGGATGAACTGCATAATAGGCATGCCGGTCGGTCGAACAGCTATGCAACCACCACCTTTTCTTATTGATTCTAAAACCCGTTTCATCAAAACCCAAAACTAAACATAAATCCAGTAGAGATTTTAACTTCTCTTCAAAGCTTTCTAGCTTATCAAATGCTTTTTGCCGAAAATTATACAACGACCCTTTACTTAACGAATGACCTAACAGATCATTTACTAGTTCTTTTGTCCGCTCATATGGTAATAATTGATAGTCTTGCAAATACACCACCATACTTTTTATATTCGGGCCATATTGAACAGCATAATCTACTCCTTGCGGAAATGCTTTATTTACACAACCACAATCGCATTGCTTCACTTCTGAGTGATGCTCCGTTATTCCTATTTTTATCTCCGGAATATCATATACTTGCCTTTTCTCTGTATAATCTGCCTTTTGACCTCTTAAATTCTTTTTGCAATTTGTGCAAGTATCAACTTTATGCTTTTCCACTTTATCTGGTTGGGCACTTATTTTTAACGTTGTTCCCTCATGACCTTTTTGTCCGCCAGCTTTTTTATTGCTCTTTGGCTTTATGCTTTTTGGAACTTTTTTAAAGCCATCTGTAGATGGAGGTTTACTGCTATTATTACTATTCTTCGAAAGTTGATCCTCTAACTCTTTTATCCGTGCCTTTAATTGATTTATCTCCTCAGTAAACAATGAAATTACAAGCTCGAACAGAATCCGATATTCTTCTGGTATTTTATTTATCTGATCTTGTAATTCTTTCGGTAGCATCCCAAAAAATAATTTATTTCTCTCTATTATCGTAATTTTAACTCTGAATAATTACCCGTTGATTATCAATATATACCTCTACATTTTTTGAGGTGTAAATGACGGTCGCTTGTTGTTTTGCATATTGAAAAGGGACAGAGTAAAAAGCTTTGTCCTCTCCTAGAAAAACATGATAGTTCCTTCTAACTTGAGGTGTGATGGTCTTTTTAAGTTCAAACAGATCACAAGGGAGTGATCTCATTACAGGCAATTCAAAAGCTTCAAAAACACTTTTGCGTGTACCTTGTTTTTGTTGATAGGGTTTATTATTATGTTGGCTTAGCTGCTCTGTGATTGCTGCATTTAACTCCTCTATACTATGAAAAGTCTCGTTTCTCAATGGAGCATAAATGCGTCTGTAAACCGTATTCACCATGTTTTCTACACTCGCTTTATCTTTGGGTTTTCCAACGCGAGTGGCACTTAAATCGAGCTGATAATGTGCAGCTAATTGTACACATAATTCATTAAAAGTAGGTTCGTATTTATCAGCTCGACTAACATATGATTTTAGATTATCGGATAAAATAACTTGAGGTAGTTTACCGAAAAAAAGAAGCGCTTGATTTAATCCATAAATAAAGTCAGCTACCTTTTGAGAGGGAAGTGCGATGGCAAAAGTATATTGACTATGTGGCATCACCGCTACCAAAACTTCGCATTCATGAACTTCTCCAGTAGTTAAATCTACCCATCGCATTTTCTTTCCAGCGAAGTCTACTTGCATGACATTACCTGCTTGGTGCGCTAAGCTAATCGTCAAATCTCGTCGTCCTATCTCGCGTTTAAAGTGTTCACAAAATTGAGTGTAACTATAACCATCTGGGTGTTCTTCGATGTACTCCTCCCACAATAAATAGCGAGTTACACCCACTCGTTTTAATTCTTTTATCCAATCATCAATCTTACTTTTAAAAGCCTCTTTTCGTTGTTCAGCCACTGTATTTTTAGAGGGATAAAACACCGCAGTGAAAGCGGAATCGTCCAATGAAAGAACTCGCGCAAGATCTTCATCAAAGGCTTTCCCAAGTCTTACATAATGCTTCACTGTGTTTTTAGAAACTTGTAATCTACTTGCTGTGGCGCGAAGAGAACTCGTGCTGATATAGGTTTTAATAATCGTTCTTACTTGATCCATACGTTTAAATTGTCCCATGTTCTTGACCGTTTTTTTGCTTGAAAAAAACTGCGAACATGGCTATTTAATCGTAAGTATCCACTATATATAAGGCGGGTCAGTACGCCGGAATGACAGTCGCCTAAAACAAATCAAGGGGGTCAATATGCCGGAATGACGGCTCCTCCTAACAAGCTTAGGTGGGTCAGTATGACCGAAATGTTACTAACATTTGCCCTAATTGGGGGTGGGTCAACAACTCCGAAATGGGTGGGTCAGTATGGCCGGATTTTACAAATTGCAATAATTTTAAGTTATTAAACTTTTTCACAGATGTTGTGGAGTTTGTAATTTTTACAATCTACTTGTCTCAATTAGTTTTAGGATTTCAATTACTTTCAAAAGCTCTTTGTGAATTGTTGTGATTCTTTGTCAAAGTATTCAATTACAAAATTCAAAATGCCGTAGTCCTGCCAATCGAAGAGGGGTGATTGTATCAATTTCAAAGCGGACTGGCAAGCCTTTCAGGATGTTGTTTTCCTTTTCCAGGTATTGAATTTACTACGATGCTGTTTGAAAAATAGGAAAGCTGTGGGTTTGATTTTCTATGGCTACCCAACGGAAAGTGGAGACGACGTGCGGCTTACGAGAGTAGTTTGGAACTAAAATACTACATTTTTGGTAATGTTAAAATTTTGCAGAAATTTTGACCGCATGTGCGTACTCCGCATTGTTAGGTGCATTTTTTTGCGGGGAAGCCACTCAACTTTTAATATTAATAATTTTGCTTTTAACCCAAACTAAAATTTGGTCATACTTTAGCTTTCCTGAGGCGATGTTAGTTACAAATTGATATTTTTCTTCCTCAGAAGCTAAGATATCTTTCCCATCTTCAAGTAAAAGCAATCTCATCATAACATAGCCTATTCTCTTATTTCCATCATAGAAAGGATGATTGATAAGGATACTTTCTATGATTGCACTAGCTTTTTCTTCGGATAAAGGATATAGTTCTTGATTATCAAAAGTGGAGTAGGGCCTATGAATTGCAGATTCTAGTAAAGCCAAATCTCTAGTTCCTTGCAATCCTCCATACCTATCAATTAGTATTTTATGAATGATGATAACCTTCTTAATATCAATCATTCAGCTAATCTTTTCAAAAGGTTAGTGTCTTCTTTTAGTATTTTGCCAAGATTATGAGTTAAACTTAACTCTTTGATTGTCAGTTTGTTAACTTCTTTTAAGTAGTCAAGTACACTTTTTAACTCTTCTTCAGGTAAAGAGTTGAGGATTTTATCAATTTCTATTCTAATATCTTGGATGCCCATTGTTATTAGTTAAATTCAATTAGATATTCCAATTTACAAAATTTCATGAAATTTGGTTCTTATCAAATTAGATATTTTCGTAAATGACTCTAAGTTTTTGGAGGGTTGGCCGTAGTTGCACCTAACGGTCTCGTATATGCGCAGTAGGGGCGCATAGCCCCTATTGGCGTATATACTTTGTTCTGTCTAGTTTTTCTTCTTCTAATTTCAGGAGTAATTGAGTAGGAACCTCATATTTTACTTTTGTCGTTGTCAATTGAGAATCTCCATTTTTTATCTTTTTTTCCATTTCTTCGGTAGGGATACAATTCTTTAAGTTGACATTTGAAACGAGTGCTTCATTTACTGAATTTCGATTTGATTCTTTTCCTCCAACATGATAAAAATGTTCTTTGGTTGCAATAAATGAATCGCCCCAAATGGAAAATATATAATCATTCGTTCGGTACTTATTACTTAGCCAAGTTGATAAAATATATTTTGCATTTGAATTGACTATTCCTTTATGTAAAGCAATTTCTTCTTCTTCTGACCATGAATCGAAATAATCAACATGCCTACCAATATACGGAGGGTCAGAGTAGATTAAATCGGATTCACTAATTTCACTCAATGTCGTTTTAAAATCTTGATGTTTAAATGTGAAATCCCCTAATTCAATAACTTGCGAAACGTTTTTGACTTGGTTGGATATTTTAGTTACTAATGCTTGTGCAAATCTATTTGGCTTCTTGCAAAATGGAACATTAAAACCTCCTTTCTTGTTAAATCTCATCATGCCATTAAAACATGACCGACTTAAAAATAAGAAATCGAAAGAACTACCTTTCTCATTAAATCTGTTTCTTACTTCATAATAATATTCGCCTTCTGATTTAAGTAATTTTGCCCCTTCTTCGGTCAAAAATCTTTTGACCTTTGCGCTTGTGATTTCCTTGCTCTTAATTCCGTTGTAAAACTTGATTAAATGGGGATTACTATCGCACATTAAAGCCTTTTTCGGTCGGATATTAAATCCGACTACCCCTGTTCCCATAAATGGTTCAACCCACCTTTCAAACTCAACACCTTCAATGTTAGAAGCTATCCATTCTACTAATTTGGTTTTTATCCCTTGCGATTTTATTGGTGGTACTATTGGCATTATTTCCTGTTTTTTCTTTTCGGTTTAGGCGAATTGATTAATGATACATCCATTCCCTTGAATTCAAGGAACTCAGATAGTTTCGTAAGTTTTTTGAAACTTCCTTTCTTTTTGGAATCGGGAACTTGAAGCACATTCTGGTTTATCCAGTATTCGTCAAATATTTCTTCTCCGAGATTAGCAAATACGCCATTCCCATTGAGAATGTCTTCAATGAAATTGATACTGCCAATATTTGCAGTATTTCCACTACCTCCTTTGTCGCTGGAAATTTTCCATTTTTCTTTGGCAAAAAACACCAAATCTTTTATTACGGAGGTGACTTTGCTTAATTCGGAAAGTTTGAGGATTTCAGTCTCATCGATATCTGTGGAAAGGGCTCTTGTATATAGGATTCCCAAAGTAAGATGTGCTTCGTATTCTGAATAAGGGAATTGAATGTTTTTTGTACTGGTTCGATTTCTAAAATATTCTCCGTGTGAACCAAGTGTGAAACCATTGCAAAATCCAGTATATTCTTTTAATCGGTATGTTGTTTTGATATCAACAGCAAACTTGATTTTGGGATTCTTTTCATTTACAAAGGACAAGTCGGGATACCAATTTTGCTTTTCTGCTAAAACTATTTTGTAACCATGTTTTTCTGCAAACTCTTTGAACTTCGGAAACAATTGGATTTCAAGAATTTTTGAAATTATCTTGGAATCGGAAGATATTGTGTAAATATTCTTTTCAACATCAATAAATCCTTTGATTGACCATTCTCCGCTATTTGTCGAGACATAATCTGTAAGAGATTTAGCAAATTCTTTGAGCTGTTTTAGGAATTTTTCTTTTGTTTTACTCATTTTGGCAAGATACAAAGGTTTCTTCTTGATTGATGGTTTATTTTGTTTTTTTCTAATACTGACTAACGTTTATAACTAACTGATTATCAATAGCTATTTTTGCCGTTTTTTGATCTAGGAACAATAACATCCAGCCTATATGACATACATATAACCCAGATAAAATATTAATAAAAAGCCAATTCAAATGATGTATGTTCCACGGAAATGTCTATTTATCTTATGATTCAAAATTATACTGATCGGGGTAGAATTTAATCTCCTCCAGTGAAATCAACTTGTAGTAGGATATTTCAATACTACATTCACATTTCTAACCAGAATTGGCGGCGGGCTTACTTCTCATTTTCACGATTAGCATTGGCACCTCTTAAAAAAACGGCCTTGTCAAGGAACATACATCAATCTAAAGATAGGATTTTGTTTTCGTTAGCTTCACAAATCAATAAAATTCTTTCTGATTTTTATACTCGAATTGGACAGAACGGTCGGTGCATATGCAGTGGCCGACTGAAAGGAGGGCATTGACATATGCACATTGTTAGTGGTCGTATCTTTCCGGCGCCTCAGCGCCGGTTTTCCTTTCAGATGTTTTTGCTACCAAATTTTTCAATCAGTTCTCTTGTAAATATATGAAATTTTTTCAAGATGTGTATTTTTGGTGTTATTTTTTATGAGTCACCTCAGTTGTTTCAGAGTAATTTAGCTGAATAATTATTGATATCTTTTTTGAGCCAGGCTTTCAGTTCTTGATTGTCAAAGAGCTTGATTAGGCCTGGTTGAATTGTAATTGTCTGCAAATTGTAGTTTTCAGGAATTTCAGTTGTTGTACTCAATCAAGGAGTTTGCCTATATTCGAGTTCAACTCAAAATCAAAAAGGCCGTCAGTTGTGCTGTTCAAGAATTATTGGTGGTATCAAGTTATCAATTTTATAAATTTATAAAGCGGGCTGGCAAGCCTATCAGGATGTTGTTTTCCTTTTCCAGATATTCAATTTACCACGATACTGTTTGAAAAATAGGCAAGCTGCGGGATGATTTTCTATGTCCACTAACGGTCGGTGTATATGCAGTTTGGGCGTTTAGCCCAAATTGGCATATACACATTGTTCTGCCTCGTGTTTTTTATTCAGAATAATGTCATCTGATTTGATATTCTATTTTGACCATTAAGTGTGTCACCCAATAATTCCCATTCTTCAGATTTCCCTTCTTTTGGTTTGACATAGTTATATGCTTTCCTTAAATCAATCCTCATCAAAATATCTTTTGTGATTGGTCTTTTTGCATCGGGGAAAATAATCGCTTTGAGAAAATTTTGGACAATGTCGCTATTCAATATCTTTTGAACAATTTGTGCTTTCTCTAAACTATCAAACCCAATGAAATAGCAAGTATCATCGAGCATTAATGGTTTATCATTTTCGGGCATGACTAAGGAAAATGTTGTCCGTTTGTACATTCCCGAAATGGCAACCTTATATTTTAAAAATGAATAGTCTCCAATTCCAAAAATTGAAAAAGGAGGCTTCCCTTTGTAGATGGAGGATTTTCTTTTGTTGAAATATTCTCTATTTGAATTTAAGTAGGCATAAGTTTTTGGCAATTCTCTTTTGATATAATTGGTATCTTGACCTATCTTTCTTTGTGTAACAATCGTTGTTTTTCGATATTTATCAACGACTTTATTTTTTAAATCTGAACTCTTTAATATACCAAATAGTAAGTTTTTTTCAGGATTTACTTCTTGCTTTAATCCGTTTATGTAGTGACCATCAAATCGTTCTAACTCCATTATCTTTGAACAATCGTGCTTCATTCCTTGTCTCCAAATGAAAGAGCATTTTCCATCTAAGCTTGCTACTTTTTTGTAATTAGTAATTGAATGGACAAACTTATCTTTATACCAACCAAATTCAGTTTGAAATTCTTTTGAATAAAAGTCGATTTCTTTACATGTAAATCCAGGTGTTGAATTAAAGTCCGTAAGAAAAAGGCAAGCATCAACGGAAACATTAAATTCCTTTTTGGCATCAATATTCAGTTTTTGGATATTTCCAATTTGATGTTTTGACTTCTTTTGGTCAAATAGAATATTTTTTACAACTGAATTTTTGACTAAAAACGCAAACGTACCCGCTTGTTTCTCAAAGTGACTTAGTATTTGTAACGTGATATATTCGGCTATATCAAAATTTCCCTTTCCTGTTATTGCATCAATTCCCTTATGTTTTTTAAAGTTTGATTTTTTAGGTAGATTTTTGGAATTGAGTACTCCCAATTCCGAATTTGTAACCCAGGGCGGGTTTCCAATAATTAATAGGTTTAAATCATTGCTTTCTTTTATTATTGGTGCGAAATTGAAGTTAAAAATGTCTTCGTGAATTATCTTTATCTGTGGTTTTTGTAGAGATTCATTCTTTAAATAGAATTCGAGTATGCTGAATTTTGTTTCCCATACATAAGGATAATAAATCTCGATTCCTATTATCTTTTTTAGATTTTGGAAATATTTAAGCGAAGAAATTATAAATCTACCTTTTCCACAAGTCGGTTCAATTAAAAGTTCTGGCGATTTTCCTCTTTCAATTAAATATTTTACCACATTATCTGTCAAACATTCATTTGTTTGAAAATCTCCATAAGCTCGTCTATTAAGTTCTTCAACTAAAGATATGTCTTCCTCAATTTTATTTTTAAATTCAGCCAATTCTTCAGCATTACAAAAAAACGATTGGATACCACATACTTCTTCTATAAAGGTATTTGCGGTATCGAAGAAGTTCATTTTTCTCAAATTTACCTTGAAAAAATCAACTAAAAAAGGTGATATATTTGCTTCAAATATGGTCATTTGGTCACTTTGTCTATTAGTTTTGAAATACCTTCAACGTTCTCTGTTAATTTGACAATTCGACCATATTGCAACCTCCATTGAAGTGCATTAGAAATTGTTAAATAACCTTGTTTTGGTAAATTTTGAAGAATCCTATCAGCAATCAAGTTGAGTGTTATATCATCGGCGGGAATATTTTTATCGTTCAGATAAGCTATAATATCTTCCTTGTTTGCACCATCTTTAATCATCTCTCTAATTCTGTAAGTCGTAGTATAGTCGGCAGTTCTTTCTTTCTCTAAAAACGAGCAACTCACAAAATCTAAAATTGCTTCTTTGGTTGAATTATCATCCTTTTTGTCGTAAACGAACACAAGCAAATTATATCCTAAACCAAATATTTTCTGTTTTGCATCCTTGAATGGACAAGACGACTGTGGCTGTTTAATGGAGGTTACTTTTATGTCTGTATTGATATGACTATCGGGTAAATCAATCCCTTTAGCAGATGAGCCTTTCCCGTAGATATAATGCTCTTCAAGGTAAGCCTGAAATTTATGTTCGATATACGTTCCTACTGCTTTGCCGTCAGTTACTCCAAATAAATCTTTATTCCTATGTCTGGATTCAGATTTGCAGAACTCTTTTGCTGCTTTTTTTAGTTTTGTTATGGTTAATTTTGACTTCATTTATTGTAATCTCCTTTACCCGTAAAGATACGGATTTTCTTCGATATCTCCTTTTTTCTTCATTCTGACTAACGGCCACCACCACCACTGATAATCAGTCAGTTGCAAAGCCTAAGTCTTCTGGTTTTAAATCAAATTTAGCGATTTTCTTTCGGATTCTTTTTACCAATCCCAACTTCCTTTTTTGGTCTAAAAATAAATATTCTTCAGGGGGATTATAGGCTTCTTTTTTAGTTACCATCTTCCATATTATTATTGCTAATTTTCTTGCTGTTGCTGTTATGGCTGATTGTCTTCCATACTTGAATGCTATCTTTTTAAAAAATCTTGCCAGGTAACCATCTTTCAAATTACCGATTGCATTGGCTGCATTTCTCAATGCAATTTTTAATTGATTACTTCCTTTCGGGGTTCTGTTGCTCAGTTTTCTACCCCCTGATATTTTATTATTGGGGGCTAATCTTAACCAGGATGCAAATTGCTTTGCTGTACTAAATTTCCTAATCCCTTCTGGTCCAATTTCACTCATCAAAGACAAAACTGTCGAATGACTGACTCCTTCTATAGCCATCAGATCCACCCCCTCAAAATATTGATAAGAGATGATATTCAAATCCATATTCTTTGGCGCATTCTTATTGTTTCTTTTATGTGGCTTCTCCACTGGAAGATCATCTATTGGATTTTCTAAGGACATGAAATAGTCTTCTATAAAGACTTTGATGGCCTGATCACATTCTGCTATTTTTTCTTTGTAAAAAAGGTAGGCCTCATAATCTTGTTTCAAGCCAAATAGATATTCTTCCCGATTATTCCCATGCAATGCCTTTGCTATTTCTTCTTCTATTTTTTGTATTAGTACTTTTTTGTCCATACCTTGAATTAGAGTTTGAGGGTCAGTAAATCTATTTTCTAACTTAAATTTACTAAACTCCTTCAAACTCTTCTCATTTTAGGATTCCTCCAATTTGTCTCGCACTCAAACCATTTATTGTGGCAGCGGGACTTTTAAGGATTTGATTGTCCTCCCATACTGCAGGGCAAGATGGAGCAAAATTATATAAAAGAGCAAAAGCTCGAAAGTTGTTTGACGTACTTTCAATAGAAGCATGAAACATCTGTGAATTAAAAGCATGTCGATTCATTGACCTCATTAATCTGTCCAGCATATTGGAGGTTTTGTGGGCAGTTGGAAAATCTAAATGGACTAACCATCTGCTTTTTTTCTGGCAAAGTTTGAGGATGTTGTTTTTCATAGGGCAATCCGTTAAATTAGTTATTGTCCATTCTCTAAGTCTTCTGATTTGTTGTGCAAGTTGTCTTTTGGAATCGGCTCTATAGCAATCCCATATTTTATCAGCTACCTGATCAAAATAAGTTTTGAGTTTTTTAGTAGCTCTGTCGCGAACTTTTAAAAAAGCATGAAGGAAGCACTCAATAATTACGACTTTGACAAATAAATTTTTCCAGGCATTTTGAGTGGCCCACCATCCATCTGCATTAAGGGTATGTGGCTGATAATCAGGGGATAAATCCAGTGCTTCGGTTTTAAAATCCTGATACCCAATCTGTAGCGATTCTGTATCAGCATGGGCACAGGCTGCCATTCCCAAAAAGCAGTTTTGACCAATGGTGGTTGCGATATAAGCGCGTTGACCACCGACTTTAACATGGTGTTCGTCTGCTAATAAATCCTTAGGTAAAAGCTCCGGATTTTTTATTGTAGTGCCAACGATGCTGTATTGATGTAAGCAATAATATAGTCGATACCACCACATGGCGTTTTTGCCAAACACAAATGCCAGTGCCCAAAATGGAACCCCAAATTTCAATAAGAATAAAGGACCGGAAACTTCATCGGTTTTACCCCTGAAGTAAGGTAAAATAAAACTTGGTCGTATTCGATAATTGATACCCGATATCTCTATCTTTCGTAGCTGAATATTCATCTTTTTGGACATTCGATCGCGGCCATTTAAACAGTATCCGTCAACCATTTGGGCAGGAAAAAGTTCTGGATGTTGATCGTACAAAGATTGGATCATTTCATGTGCTATTGTATTATTCGTCAAAAAAATATCATATTCTGCCTCACTTATGGGCAGTACTATTGTCCGATTTTGCTTATCTTTAAGTGCCATTGATTTTGTTTCGTTTTATGGTTAGCACTTAAAACATAAGCATTTTCAGTGGCTTTTTTTATTTATCAACGCAAAACGTTACAATCAGCAAATTTTCAATTTCCATCCTTTGAATCTTTTTTCAAAGGTAGCATTAAATCGTGAAGTTATTTTTTAAACATTACTAAATGAAGTTGTTCAATAATTGCTGCTTAGGAGTATGTTTAAAATTAATCCTTTCACTAATATGAAAGTCTTTCTTCGCAATACTTTATCTATTTTTTGCCCCGTACCTTCCAGGTACGCCGCTCAAAATGAGTTTCGTCTTGCTGTGAAATCTATTTCATATTAGAAGAAAAACTAAATTTAAACACACTGTTTGTATATTCCGGTAAACTTGTGCCACGGTTTCCGGAGCAAACTGTGCCACGGTTGTGAAGAGTCGATAATCTATTCTCAAAGTTAAAAAATATTAGCTGTTTACTCCTTTTGCCTTGCGCATAGACTCTCCCGAGAGAGTGATTCTATGTGAAGAATGCACCAATCTATCCAGGATAGCATCGGCAATAGTGCCCTCACCAATCAATTCATGCCATTTGCCCACAGGGATTTGAGAAGTGATGATAATGGATGATTGGTCGTACTTGTATTCGACAATATCCATGAGCGCCTGCCTGATGATATTATCTATTTCGCTGAGACCAAAATCATCGATAATGAGTAAAGCGGTTTGTTTGATCGTTTTGATTAGCCGTTGGTAGTTGCCTTCAATTTTGGCCAGTCTGACCTGATCGGATAAATTACTCATGGTGTAGTATTGGGTTTTGTGTAGTTGTATACAAGCCTGATGTCCGAGGGCTTGAGCCAGGTAGGTCTTGCCCGTTCCGGTGGGACCGATGATAATCAGATTTTGGTGTTTCTGAATAAAGTCCAAAGTGGCCAGTCGGTTGAAGTAATTTTTGTCCAGTCCGCGAGGAGTGGTAAAATCGACATTGGCAATGGCGGCACCGGAGCGGAAGTGAGCTCGTTTGATCAGATTCTCCATTTTCCGGTTTTGCCGGTATTCCCATTCCTGGTCAGCCAGCAGAGCAGTGTACTGATCCAGGGTATAGTCCTGGTAAAGGTTGTCTTGCATACTGAGGTGATGGATATGGGCCATGCCTTTGAGTCGCATTGTTTTTAGCTTTTCTACTGTGGTTTGTGTATTCATTGTTGTAAATTTTTAGAAAGGTTTAAGTGTAATATTGACTGCCTCGGATATTGTCATGTTCCGGGATGGTTGTTGTCTTGGTTGTGGCCTGGAACAGATCCTGCTCCAGGTCCATATTGTTTTTCAAAATATCCCTAACGGTACTATAACTGAAGTAGGGATATTGACGAGCGCGAATAACAGCACTTTGAAGCCGGTCGACAGGATAATCCTTGACCAATTGCAAAATGCCCATGCACTGCTTGTAAGCTACTTCGGGATAGGTCGCTTGTTGGATCAATCCTTTGATGTAATATTCTACATCCTCACCGTATTTGCGGGCCCATTTTTGAAAGAACTCCGGCGACCAGTCGTTGTAAAATCGATGGGTGCTTTTCATGTGTTTACTGATGGTGGTATAGCGCCCGGGGCGAGGGTCTCTTCTGTGAGTGGCGATACGTTCTTTAGCATAGAAGACCTCTACCGTTTTGGTGTTGTATTGCACCTCTACCTTTTTACCAATAAATCGATGGGGGACGCTGTAGTAGTGCCTGTCGGCGGATAAGTAGACATGTCCCATTTTTTGTACGGTTGCTATTTTATAGTACCTAAGTTCGTAAGGCTGGGCGGCAAGTGGTAAGAGCTCCTCTTTTTCAATATCATGAAACTGCTGACGGCGAGTCAGCTTTATCTGACTGAACATTCGGTCATTATAGTCTTCCAACAACTCAGCAATGGCTTTATTCAACTCTGTTAAAGAGAAAAAGATCTGTTTGGAGAGGGGATAAAAAATACGTTGGTATACCAGCTTGACGGCATTTTCTACCAATGCTTTGTCTTGTGGACAATACGTTCGAGTAGGATTAATCGAACAACCGTAATGCAGTGCAAAATCTGAAAATGTCTTGTTCAAAACCGGTTCATATTTACTGCCCTTGGTAACTGCCGATTTGAGATTATCCACCACAATACTCCTGGGGACACCTCCCATAAACTTCAGGCAGTTGTTCATCGAGTCAATAAAATCTTCCCCTTTCTGAGAAGGGGTCGCTTCCACATAAGTATACCCACTACAAGGCAAGGTGGCTACAAATACCTCCACCTCGATTTGTTCTCCAGTCTCCATATCTACGAAAAATAACTTCTTGCCGGTATAATCTACATATAGTTTATCTCCGGCTTTATGCACCAGTTTTCCTGAGCCGTCCACTTGTTGAAGCCAACGGTTCAAGTGTTCGTTAAACTGGGAAGAGCGATATCCGTCGGGGTGACGGCTTAGATACTCCCTCCATAAGGTAAGACGCGTACAACCTACCTTTTTGAGCTCTTTACGAAAATAAGGAAAGTAGCTACTCAAAGTCTGATAACGATCTTTATCCGTCGTGCTAACGCCCGGAAACAACTCTTCCAGTGATCGGTCATCTAACTGTCCAAGTACTTCATATGACCGGCCTGTGGCTTTTAACAGGCGTACGTATTCATTGATCGTATTGCGATGAATACCTAACAACCGGCTGATGCTCCGGTTGCTCTCGCCTCGAATTTTGAGTTGTAATAATTGTCTGATTTGCATGATCCCTATTCGTTGGTTCGCCATAGTGTTTTACTGTTTTATTTTTCAGTAAAACACCGAATAGAAATCGACTCTTTTAACTAAAGTGGCACATTTTGCTCCGGTCAGCTGGTTTTTTTGGCACAACTTGCTCCGGAATCAGTGGCACATTTTCACCGGTTTTGGTGGCACATTTTGCTCCGGTTTAGCCACACTGTTGTCTAAAATCATCACTCGCATATTGACTACCTCGATCTGAGTGAAAAATCAATCCTTCTTTTATCGGCCTGTTTTTTACCGCTTTTTTAAAGGCTGCAATCGTCGTATGTGCATCAGTCATGTTGCCACTTAAACTCCAGCCAACCACCATCCGATCCGCTAAATCTATTATACTGGTCAAGTAGACAAATCCTCGTTGTAAAGCTATGTACGTAAAATCACTCACCCAGATTCTTCCCAGTTCTGAAGCCTCAAAACATTGATCCAACAGGTTGGGTGAAATGGCTTTACCATGCTTTGAATCAGTTGTGTGTTTAAACTTTTTCTTCTTCTTAGGCGTGATTTTCAGCGCTTTCATACGTCTGGCCACTGTACTCTTCGAGGTCGTTATCGACTTTTTTCTTAACGCTTCATACACCTCATACACCCGAGGACTCCCATAGGTCGATCTTGACGAATCAAATTCTTCTTTTATTTGGTCGTCTAATCTGGCCTTTGGGGCTGTACGTTTAGGAAGCTCCTTTTTCCACTTGTAGTAACCGCTCCTGCTAACTCCAAACACTTCGGACATCTTTTTGATCGGAAATTCGTTAGCATGAGACTTCATAAATTCGAAAATTTCCTGTCGTTTTTTGAAAAGATGCCCACTGCTTTTTATAAGATGTCGCGTTCTAATTTCAACTCCCGATTTTCTCGCTCTAGTTCTTTTATCCAGCGCTCTTCTTCGCTCAATACTTGTTTCCCTTTTCCAGGAAATGCATTGTAATTATTCAGAGTTAAAATTACGATAATAGAGAGAAATAAATTATTTTTTGGGATGCTACCGAAAGAATTACAAGATCAGATAAATAAAATACCAGAAGAATATCGGATTCTGTTCGAGCTTGTAATTTCATTGTTTACTGAGGAGATAAATCAATTAAAGGCACGGATAAAAGAGTTAGAGGATCAACTTTCGAAGAATAGTAATAATAGTAGTAAACCTCCATCTACAGATGGCTTTAAAAAAGTTCCAAAAAGCATAAAGCCAAAGAGCAATAAAAAAGCTGGCGGACAAAAAGGTCATGAGGGAACAACGTTAAAAATAAGTGCCCAACCAGATAAAGTGGAAAAGCATAAAGTTGATACTTGCACAAATTGCAAAAAGAATTTAAGAGGTCAAAAGGCAGATTATACAGAGAAAAGGCAAGTATATGATATTCCGGAGATAAAAATAGGAATAACGGAGCATCACTCAGAAGTGAAGCAATGCGATTGTGGTTGTGTAAATAAAGCATTTCCGCAAGGAGTAGATTATGCTGTTCAATATGGCCCGAATATAAAAAGTATGGTGGTGTATTTGCAAGACTATCAATTATTACCATATGAGCGGACAAAAGAGTTAGTAAATGATCTGTTAGGTCATTCGTTAAGTAAAGGGTCGTTGTATAATTTTCGGCAAAAAGCATTTGATAAGCTAGAAAGCTTTGAAGAGAAGTTAAAATCTCTACTGGATTTATGTTTAGTTTTGGGTTTTGATGAAACGGGTTTTAGAATCAATAAGAAAAGGTGGTGGTTGCATAGCTGTTCGACCGACCGGCATGCCTATTATGCAGTTCATCCAAATAGAGGTCAGCTAGCAATGGAGGACATAGGAATATTGCCTTTATATGAAGGAATTGCAGTGCATGACTTTTGGAAAAGCTATTACAAATATGACTGCAAACACAGTTTATGTAATGCCCATTTGCTAAGAGATTTGGTTTTCATAAAAGAACGATTTGAACAAAAATGGGCAGAAGAGTTAATAGACTTATTGCTGAGATTACTACATCTGAAAAATAAAGCACTGGCAAGAGGCCAACAAGCTATATCATATACAACTGTCAAAAAGTACGAATCACTATATGATAAAATTGTCAGAAAAGGATTAAGACAAAATCCATTCAAACCACCACCTGTAAAGAAAAGAGGAAAAAAGAAAAAATCACCTCCTCGAAATTTACTGGAAAGATTCAGAGACTACAAAACAGATATACTGAGATTTTTCTACGACTTTAAGGTGCCGTTTGACAATAATTTTTCAGAAAGAGATATTCGAATGATGAAAGTCAAGCAGAAAATATCCGGTTGTTTTAGATCTGTAAAAGGTGCCCAATTCTTTGCCAGAACCAGGTCATATATAATGACTGCTCGTAAACAAAATGTCAATGTTTTTCATGCATTGAAGAGTTTGTTTACTGATAATGCTGTTGCTAATACTCTTGTTATGGCAGGACATCTCTGAACAGTTACAATGCATTTTCTTCGTGCTTTAAATAGGATTTTCGCCAATTGTAAATTGTATTCTCACTTACCCCAAATCGGATAGCCAAATCGCTGACCATTTCATCTTCTTCCAAACTCAATTTTACAATCTCTAGCTTCTCTTCTTTTGTGTACTTCTTTCTTGGTCTTGACATAATAAGTTGTTTAATGGTTAATTATACGATTTTTTAACCTAACTTAATGTCTACTTTTTTGAGGAAGTCCACCAACCCATTTTTAAATAACTAATTCCAAAAACAAAATCAAAAGCATTATGAAATCTTCAAACGCCCAGAATCAAAAAACTAAGGCATTAAGAGCATTATTTTTTCTGTCGTTTTTCCTGTTTGGTTTGAATTACTCAAATGGACAAGTCACGACCGATAATCATACGATTATTGGAGATGGGACGGTCAGCGACCCGTTAAAAGTAGATACGATGATAATACAGGATAGAAGGTATATTAAAACGCTTGAACAATTTGACATATTGGATGCACCGATTAACTCACTCATTACTTTGGAAAGTTCAGGCGCCGTGTATAAAATTCGGACTGATCCTGTTGTAGGTATCGCTGTTGGCGGAGAAGAAGTACGATGTACGCCTTATGGTTTTGCTGTTTTACAGCCGGAGCATGATTTCATACGGATGTCTTGGTTCTCAGGCTCGGATAATGAGAAATTGGATAAAGCAGCTATCTATTGCACAAAAAATGGAAATTCGGGTTTTGTACTAATGGATCAAGACACCGTTTATTTGACTGAATCAGTCTTAATGCGTGCAGGAGTAGTATTTGATGGTACATCCGCCAATTCAGGTCATCTGAATGGATCAAATGGAACACTTGTCATTGCAGATTTAAATGATGTCAATGAACCTGTTTTTGTTACCGATGCTGTACCAAGTTATACTACAGACACTGGGATTCGGAACGTTAGTATAATTGCAAAGAGTCCGGCCCTATGCGCAGTACATGCAATTCGTCCCGCCTTAAATCTGATTGAAAAGTTAAACATAAATGGCGGTATTTCAAGATCTTTTAAATATGGGTTGATTACGGAGTCTTCAATAGATCAGGAATACAGAGATTTGACAATAAGTAATATTGATCAAGCATGTGTTTATTATAAGTTGGGGAATTTTGGAGGCACTACGACTGACATAAAAGGTGGATGGTTTAAGTTATCCAGGATTGGGATTTTTGCCGACTCTGCTTCTGCGGAAGTAGCAGTTGAAGATATTATTCTTGAAAAATTAGACAGTTCAGCTATCATCAGCGAGAATGGAAATATTATTGCCGATCATATTTATTGTGAAAACTGTTCATATAACACATCATCTTCAGTAATACAGGCGGGACTGAAAATGCCAACTGGTGCTATTGCTCCTAGAATAGTTATATCAAATTCACAAATACAGGTTACAGGAATGGTAGACCTTACTCCTATGATCAATGTGGATCGAGTTGGGAAATTAGTAGTTGAAAATACACAGTTTTTGAATGGTCTTCAGACTTTACAAACAACATCTAATACTGGAGGAATAAAGTGGAGTGGAAATATAGAGCGAAATGGTTCTCACCTGGTAAATGACTTAAAGGGAATTACAGATACCTCAAAATTAGTGATGATTTGCAATACTACAGGAATTACTAGTAAATGTAAAAATTATTTTGGCCAAGGAACGTCATTCGATCTAAATACAACCGATGACTTGACTTACATTGATGGAGAACTTGGATTAAACTATAGTTATACCGGTAACAGAGTTTATGATCTAAATAGTTACAATCTACAATATTCTGATTTGGGGAAAGTTCTAATCGGCGGTGCGGATTTTGGCTTTTATCAGCTTCAGGTGGCAGGTCAAACATACTCTTCTATCGGATACAAAACAGCAAATAGTTTTGGGTTGAGCGGCTTTAAAGCGGGTGAGAATAAGTCACTAAATATGATTGCTACGGATTCAAATAATGATATTGTAATAGGGCAAACTGATATGGAAGACATTCGTTATATAGCTGGGGCGTTTGCATCTGACTCAGAATCAGGCGACCATCATCAATGGTTTACCAGTCACTCAGAAACAATGCGATTAACAGGTGCCGGAAAACTCATGATCGGCCGGACAACTTCTTTAGGTAGTTTCAATCTCCAAGTTGAAAATGGAGCCGTAGTAAATACCGGCGATTTTCGAATATCCCCTCTGCAGAATGCTAATTTTCTATCAACAAATAGCTCCGGCGATCTTGAAGAAGGTAGCTTGACTGACCTTAGGGATGCTTTGGCTACCGTTTCAACCCCGAGTTTTGGATACATGACCTTTGCGAACAACTCCCACACTATAATAGCCTCTGGCTCTGGAAACTACGATCCCATCACTAACGCGACTGGCAATCTTTTCTCAAATACTTTTTCTGGGGAGATTGCGGCGTCAGGTGACGTCATTACTATCAACTGTAATTGTGATGTGGAAGTAAATGTCAATTTTTCATTCTCCGCCGGAAATGGCAGTGGTTATCGAATTAAACTTCTTAAAAATGGTGTGGTGGTTTCAAATGTTGGTATGGAACAATCTATGTCTGGAAGTGATGTTGAAACAGGCGGATTTACTTATATCTACACGGCAACTTCCGGCGATATAATTGAACCGGTATTTGAAGAGATTGCCGGAACTACAGATCCTACTTTTATTGCTGGAAGCATTAGTGTGGTGAAAATGTAAGTGAATAAATTGAAATATCTGAACTTGGACAATTCAATTCTAATAGGCGTTGTTGCATGAATCGATGCAGAAAAAAGGGCCGAAATTCGTAAATTAGATTTTTTCCACAAAGTCTTATAAACGAATCGACCCATGCCAAAAATACAATCAAATCCGGAGAAAAAAGATAAAGCCAAATACAAAATCATTAATTGGGGAGCCTACAACCAAAGCTTGATAAGAAGAGGGGTCTTTACATTTTGGATAGAGGATGAGGTTATCCAGGCCTGGTATGATGATGGCCCAGCGCAAAGAGGCGCCCAATTTTATTACTCAGACGAATGTATTACTTGCCTATTGGGATTGAAAGCGGTATTTAGCCTTGGCTATCGGCAAACCCAAGGATTCGCCGAGTCGCTTATTGGTCTGACGGGGTATGAAGTTGAAGTACCGAGATATAGCCAAATATCCAGGAGAGCAGAAGGCTGCCCGTGGACATTAAAGCCCCAAAGAGTAAAGGCCTTGTACATATAGTGATTGATTCTACGGGACTGAAAGTGTACGGAGAAGGAGAGTAGAAAGCGAAAAAACATGGAATAAGCAAGCGACGGACGAGAAACCTGTCTGTGCGCCAGGCAGGAAAGATGACCGAACGCCAGTGAGAGAACCGCAATGCGGACGGGATGCCAGCTCAAAAGCGCATTTTACAGTCAAGCGAGTACTTTTTGAACAACTTCAATACGAAAGTATAGACTATGAAAATTTTAACTGTTCTTTTTTTGCCTATATTACTATGTGCCAGCCTCCATGCCCAAAAATTTACTATCAATGGCTATGTGGAGGATGCCGAATCGGGCGAAAAGCTGGTTGCCGTTAATCTCTTCGACCTCCGCTCACAGTCCGGAGCCGTATCCAATACGTATGGATTTTACAGCCTCACACTGCCGCCCGATTCCGTAGTGCTCTCTGTGAGCTACGTGGGCTATCAAACCCAGTTTTTCAATTTGTTGTTGAATGAGCACATTACGCTCAACGTAAAGCTCCAACCCAGCATAGAGCTGGAAACAGTAGAAGTAGTGGCTGAAGAGTATGAGCAAATTGAAAAAACTACGCAGATGAGCACGGTGGATGTACCTATCGAGCAAATCAAGCGCATCCCGGCCTTGCTCGGCGAGGTGGATGTACTCAAAGCGCTCCAACTGCTGCCCGGCGTTCAGTCGGGTGGCGAAGGGCAGAGTGGCCTTTATGTGCGCGGTGGCAGCCCCGATCAGAACCTGATCCTTTTGGATGGCGTACCGGTGTATAACGCCAATCATCTATTTGGCTTTTTTAGTGTATTTAATGCTGATGCCATCAAAGATGTGACCCTCACCAAAGGAGGCTTTCCGGCGCGATATGGCGGGAGACTTTCCTCTGTAATCGAGATAAATATGAAGGAGGGCGATATGAATGACTGGCACGGTACCGGCACTATAGGTGTAGTGGCGTCGAAGCTCACCCTGGAAGGGCCGATCAAAAAAGATAAGACTTCGCTGATCGTATCGGGGCGTCGGACTTATATAGATTTGCTGGCTCGCCCATTTATTAAGCAGGGCTTCCGCGACAATGGTACGGATGGAAATACCGGCTATTTCTTCCACGATATCAATGCCAAGATCAACCATAAATTTAACGAAAAAGACCGCCTGTATTTTAGTGTTTATACTGGCAAGGACAAATTTTATTTCCGTGAAACGGATGAGGAGCAGGATGATTTTTACGAAACCCGCTTCGGGCTGGGGTGGGGGAATTTGACGGCGGCGCTTAGGTGGAATCACCTCTGGACAAATAAGCTGTTTAGCAACGCCACGCTCACCTTCAGCCGCTACGAATTCGATACCGATGGCTCGGAAGAGAGCCGCTATAATGAAAATGGTGAGCAAACCAGAGATTTTTTCAGCCTCCAATACTTATCCGGTATTGATGATGTAGCTGGTAAAATCGATTTCGATTATGTACCCAACCCCAACCACTATATTCGATTCGGGGCGAGCGTCATCCAACATCGCTTCAAGCCCGGTGCCTTCAATATTGATGTGATATCGGGGGATGAAAATGATCAGTTTGAACTCGACACCTTACTTAATCAGGATAATATTAATGCACAGGAGCTGGCACTTTATATAGAGGATGATATGCATATCGGCGACCGGCTGAAAGCCAATGTCGGCTTGCATTTGTCGGGCTTCAATGTGCCGGGGCAGTTTTATTATTCGCTCCAGCCGAGGCTTGGAATGCGCTATCTACTGGATGGCAATGTGGCGCTGAAAGGTTCCTTTGCTACCATGCGGCAGTACGTCCAGCTGCTCACCAATGAGAGCATTGGCCTGCCCACCGATCTTTGGCTCCCTACTACGCGGCGTGTGAAACCACAGGATAGCTGGCAGGCGGCGCTGGGCGTGGCCAAAACCTTCCGCAAAAAGTATGAGGTGAGTATGGAAGCCTATTACAAAAGTATGAGCACCTTACTAAGCTATAAAGAGGGCGCAAGTTTATTTCAGGTGGATGATTGGCAGGAGCGCGTGACGCAGGGCGATGGCGAATCCTATGGTGTGGAGCTGTTTGCTCAAAAAAAGAAAGGCCGGCTCACGGGCTGGGTGGGCTATACGCTGAGCTGGAGCAAGCGGCAATTTGACGAACTAAACTTTGGCAAGACCTACCCCTTCAAATATGATCGGCGGCATGATATTTCGGTGGTGGCCTCTTACAAGCTCAGCGATCGGGTACACCTGAGTGCTACCTGGGTTTATGGTACAGGCAATGCCATCACAGTAGCCAATTCGCTTTACCACAGTTTTTACTACAGCTCACTGGAGGACTTTTCCTATGCCTTCCGCAATGAGGCGCGCTACTTCAGAGATCGCAACAATTTCAGGATGCGGGCCTACCACCGGATGGATGTAGGGATTGAATTCAGTAAGCAAAAGAAAAACTACAAGCGCACCTGGACCATTGGGGCCTACAATACATACAATCGGAAAAACCCTTTCTTCATTTTTGACGATCAGGACTATGTGTATGATAATAATGGCAACCTACTACGTGTTGACCGCAACCTCAAGCAGGCCAGCTTATTTCCGGTAATCCCCTCGGTGAGCTATCGCTTTGAGTTTTAAGTAATTGATAATCAGAGAGTTATGAAATGTATAAGATGTATTTTTGTGTTCAGCTTTGCGCTGCTTTTTGCCGGCTGTGAAGATTTTTTTACCAGCACCCTCAAAGTCGATCCGCCGCCGCATGAAGACCAACTGGTGCTGCATAGCTACATTTCCGACAGCGACTCGCTGGTAGGGTTGAGCCTGACGAAAAGTTTTGGCCTGCTGGATGATGTACTGGATGATGATTATGTGAACGATGCGGTGGTAGAGCTGTATAAAGATGGTAATTTATGGAAAACACTGGAGCTGTTGCCCTCAAATTTTCGCCCTTTCAACTATGGAGTAGAGTTGGAAGGCAAGGTCGGCAATAGCAATTCGGAATTTGAGATTAAAATAACCCATGGCACTTATCCCAATATTGAAGCGCGCCAGCAAATGCCTCGAAAAGTATTGCTAAAAAGTGCCAAATTTGAAGAGAATCTGGGTATAGATGAATATGGAGAGAGAGAAGATGGCGTTGAAATTATTTTTGATGACCCACCCGGAGAGGAAAATTTTTATGAGGTCGCATTACTACAGTTGGATACTTCTGGAGGTGATGTGTATATCAGCCGGGAGTATGCCTCTGTCAATGATCCTACTGCATTTGAAACCTTCCGAGGCGGCTCTTATCTGCTGGATGATAAAACTTTTGATGGCAAAACGTACGAATTGGCCCTGCTTTATTGCTGTATTACACCAAACCATTACATTGAATTTCGCACACTGAGCAAAGAGTTATACTTATATACCAAATCACTCACCCAGCAGTACAATGCCGAAGATTTTGGCGCTTTTTCCGAACCGGTCAGTATCAATACCAATGTGGAAAACGGCCTGGGGATTTTCGGGATGCGTACACAGGCGTATGTGCATGTGGAACGTTGAGCATATTAGGATTATCGGAGGAGTCCGTAATGGGTGATCGTTTCAGCCGTTCACAATAACATGCATACCGTTTACCAAGAGATATTTACCGAAGGCTGTACCTGGCCAAAAGCTGTTGAGTAAAGATGGTACAATTGTGATGTGTTTACTCAATTTTTCACATCAACCAGCCTTTAGGCATGAAAAACTTAACATCCCTTATCCTTATTTGCCTTGTATTGACTGCCTGCTCCAAAGACGAAGTGGACGGTATTGGCGGCAGCGAGTCGGTCATTGGTGAGCCGGGCAACTTTTTTACCATTTCATCCAATCCTGCCTTGTCAAATGTGTCGGCTACTGTAAGCGGCAGGGAGGATGGAATATCCACTATTACCTTTTCTGCTGAATTGAGTGATACAATGGCTTTACATATGGTAGATGAAGTGGACGGGGTTAGCTCTTCAGGTAATACAGTACAAAGTGAGCGGCAATACCGGATCAGTTCCAAAGGTATGCAAAGTGTGTATGCCGATGGAGACCTCACTCTGGTTAAATATGATGCGAATGTGGGAGATGTCTATACTCTGAAGCGCGGTATGCGCACCATCCGAAGGGAAGTGACTGCCAAGTCCACTGAGGATGACTTTCTGTGGAATGGTTTGCTCATTAAAGTTATCAAAGTAAGGGAAACGGGAAGAAACATTCCGGGGCTGGCGGCGCTGGAGATGGCATTTAATCACAAATTCGGCATTGTGTACGCGGATGTCCAATTTGAAGACGGCTCGTCGGAAGAAGTCTATATAGTGAGTGATAAGAATTAGCAAATCATATTGCAATACCAAGTCCGCTTAATATGGCAAGCAGCAACGTATTTCTGTTTCCTCAAAGGGCGAAGTATTATGGGCTGATACTGATCCTGGCTGCACTGATTTTTGGCTACCTATACTTTTGGGGTGGCCGACCGGAAGCTTTTAATACCAAAGTGTTTGCAATAGTCAGCGCGTATCTCGAATCGCGTTATCTGACAATAGTACAAACTAATATGCTGGACGAGTTGGCAGCTATACTTTTCATTGGCGGTCTCACCCTTTTCTCTTTTTCAAAGCAAAAACACGAAACGGAAATGTATAACACCTTTCGGTTGAAAGCATTGGTGCATGCGCTGTACATAAGTGCAGCTATCTGGATATTACTTTTTTTACTGGTTTACGGATGGGCTATTTTCCTGGTTTCGTCGCTCATCTTTATTGTATTTCTGGTTTTCTACAATGTATTTTTCCAATACTATCGGAAGAAGTATGGGCAAGCGTTCACATGATTAAAAACCGGACCGAAGTGATTTCATTTGGCGAGTTGGGGATTTGAAGATTCGATAATAGTCAACTCTTCGATTCCCCAAATCCTCAAAATTAACGATCAAATAAATTCATTTTGCACCTAAAAATTCAAATAATATGAAAAACATCATCAGTTTATTCCTTATCTTTTTAGCTTACACATTGCCAAACACCACCTTTGCTCAGACCTTTGGCATCAAGCTCGGTGCCAACATGTCCACTATGATGGGCAAAGATGATTTTGAAACCTACGATGACAACTGGAAGCTCCTTCCCGGATTTCATGTTGGACCCACTGCCGAATTTCCAATCAACGAATCCTTTTCATTCGAAACTGGCCTAATACTCATGGGGCGGGGTATTAAAGTAGATTTGCATACGGAGGATTTTTTGAATGGCAAAATTGATGTGGAAGGCAACCTCAGACTACTGTATCTGGATATACCCCTCACAGCCAAAACATCCTTTCCCATGGGCAACAACCGGCTGTTTGCCCTGCTGGGGCCTTATGTAGGCATAGGGCTAACCGGCAAAGGAAAAGGCGATTCCACCATCGGTGGGGTCAAGGAATCCTACGAAGAAGATATCAGTTGGGGCTCCGATGCCGATGAGGATGATTACAAACGACTCGACTTTGGGCTCAACGGCGGCCTGGGCCTTTTGATCAATGCCGTTGAAGTAGGCTTGTTTTACAGCTGGGGCCTGGCCAATAATACACCCGATACCTCTGATGGCCATGTACGAAGAAACCGCGTGTTTGGCCTTTCGGCGGGCTATAAGTTTGGTGGTGGTGATGCGGCCAGCCAATAGGCCTGTGGGGTATGCCGGAGGAAAGCACTTTTAGTAGTATAGCAATTTAGAGAAAATCAGAGGAGCGAGTATCTTTACTTTCGGTATGATCAAACGGGCAGACTATTTTTGGTTAAGCTGGGTCATGGGATTTATCATTTGCTGTGACTGCCTTGCTCAACCTCCACAAACCAACTATCGCCACTTCGACATGCGGCATGGACTGGCGCAGATGAAGATACACTGCCTGTACGAAGATCGTTTGGGCAATATCTGGATAGGGACGAGAAATGGCCTGTCAAAATTCAATGGAGAGACTTTTAGCAATTATAGTACAGCAAATGGGCTGATTGGCAATCGCATTATGGAAATAACAGAGGACGATAAAGGCAATCTGATTTTTATTACAGAGAAAGGGATCAGCATATTTGATGGTGCTGACTTTAAAAATATCCGATTGGATCTTCAAGAAGGATATTATGCTTGGATGTTGAAAAATGATTACAGTAGGGCCATATTTGTCAGGTATCCATCTGTTTACACGTTTGATTTCTCCGATTACTCCATTACAAGTGAAGAGATACCGCATCCATTGTGGGTCGCTCAAGATTCTTCCAGAAAGGGGTATTCATTTATAGATCGCCCAGTTACAATAAATTCCTCCACCTTCATTAACTCCAGGAGTGAAACTTTATATGAATTCAGAGATGAAAAAGACAAATCTATTTGTGCTAAATACGAGATATCTAATTATGATAGTGTGACGATAAATGTTGATGGCTGGCAGAATCCTTATTATCCTTACTATAGCCTCACTATTCCTTCAGGAGCTGCAGTAAGGCTTTCCCTTTCACATATCGTTGGAATTTCTCAAAAGGGATACCCCTGGTCTTTAAAAGGCACTACACCTGTAAATGATATAAAAGAAAGTTCAAATGGTACAATATTTATTGGCTCTGAGTCAGGTATCTATGTGTTGACACCTCAATGGTTCTATCATTTCAATTCTGATAAACCCGCCTATGTATGGTCTGTCATAGAAGCCGATAAAGGTGTTTTCGTAGGCCATTCTTATTCCCATGGACTATACACGATAGACACATCATTTCAGGTTGACCAATTGATAGTTGAAGGGCCCGAAGAATATCCTTTTGCTCTTAGAAGTCACTATGGGGTACGAAGTGCTAAGGATTCTTCGGGTACTATTTATATTCCCCACGGAGGCTTGCTAAAAATGACTCCTAAATTGGAACCAATGCTTGATTTGATGTTAAAAGCTAAAAAAGCATCAAATGCACATTTTTCTGTTCACTATGACGGGTATAGAGATCAAATCATTGGAAGTATGAATGATCGAATTTCGATTACAAAAGATAATGAAATGAGTTATGTTGACATGACTGGAATTGGAATAGACGCAGGCCAGAGTTTTGAATCTATAAGCCAGGATATTTACAACAGATACTGGATGACGAGCTATGGTGGACTAGGGGTTTATAATCCCGATACGGAGGAAGCCATTGATTATGGTGATGATTACAACGAGTTAGTTAACCAAGGCACTTTCGGCATGCACCAGGATGATAGCTTGCTTTGGCTGGGGTTAAATGAAGGCTTAGCCAAAATCAACGTACATACCATGCAATTCCAAAAAATTGAAAGTGTCGTTCTTCAATTAATGGTTAAGGATATTATTGACTATAATGATTCTATACTTCTGATCGGCGCGAAAGATGGACTCTATTTCTTTGATAAGAAAAGATATTTAAAAAGAGGGGAAATCGACATCTGGCCCATCAATGAAACCTATGGTTATACCGGCATCGAACCCGGTTTCGATTGCTTTTACAGAGATTCTGAAGACAGAATTTGGATTACTTCTGCCAGCCACCTTTCTATACTGAAACCTAATGACGACATTTTGCAACGCCCTCCGTTGAATCCCAATTTTATTCGCATCAATAACGAATCGGTTCATTTTAAGCATTCCGACCGTACCTATACTATTCCGAAAGGTGTCAATGATGTGGAGCTGGTATATGAGGCTTGCGGCATGATGCGGCCCAAAACGGTACAGTTTCAATATCAACTGGATGGTGGAGCCTGGTCGGCATGGACAGCCGATACCAAGCTTTTGCTCGATGACTTGCCTCATGGTGGCCATAGTGTACGACTTCGAGCCGGCCCAACTGACCTACCTCCGAAGTATTGGCCGACAGATCAGTTGAGCTTTGCTGTGAATATACCCTTTTACCAGAGAAGTTGGGTGCAGGCTTTATTTGTCACACTCATTTTAGGCACCTTGATTTACTATTTGATAAAATATTACACCGTCCGTCGTCGCCAAAGACTCTATCAGGAAAAAATTAAAGAGAATCAGTATCTGAAGAATCAGATATTACTTTCCGAGCTCAATCCCCATTTTATCTTTAATGCTCTCTCTTCCATACAATCTAATATTCTCAATGATAACAAACTCAAGGCCAGCAATCAGGTGGTGCGGCTATCTAAACTCATGCGGGCTCTGCTCAATAGTAGTTATCGGGGCAACTTTGCGGCCGATCAGGAGAACATACTGGTGCCCTTGAGCGAAGAACTTAGCTTGATAGGCTATTATTTGGCCTTTGAGCAGGAAAAGCGACAGAAAAGCTTTGATTATACCTTCCATATTGAAGAGGAGATCAGTATCGAGAATCTGTTTATTCCGCCCATGCTGATTCAACCATTGATAGAAAATTCGATTAAGCACGGCATTACCCCATTGAAAAATCGGAAGGGTAAGATCGATATTGTGGTGGGCATAGTGGAAGACCAACTTCATATTACCGTCAGGGACAATGGCATTGGAATAGCAGAGGCGACGCGGAGAAAGCAAAACCGCTTGGGCGCAGAAAAATCACTGGGCACTAAGATCATTGCAGAGCGGATCGAGGTATTAAAAACACTGGGGCATGAGATTGATATGGAACAGCAGTCGGATGAAAATGGAACCCGGGTCACTATAATTTTCAGACATGAATAAGCAAAAGATCACGGTAGCCATCATTGAGGATCAACAGGAGAATATCGATATCCTCCGGTTTTTCTTCTCCAATTATGCCAATCCGGCCGAGCTGAAGTATATCGGCACAGATGGCCAAGCAGCCCGGCAAATTCTTGCTCAAACAGATATTGATGTCGCCCTGCTTGATATCGATCTGGGAGATGAAACGATCTTTGATGTGCTCAATAGTGTCGACTATAGCCATCTCAACAAAGCTCTGATTTTTGTGACAGCACATGGTACTTTTGAAAATGCCCTTAAAGCCATCCGCTATTCCTGCCTCAACTTTATCACCAAGCCTATTGATTTTGAAGAGTTGAAAAAAACACTGGATCAGCTCATAGCTACCACCTATCAGTCTCAAACCAATCAAATAGAAGTGCTGCTTGATATACTCAAATCGGATGTTCACTCACCCGAAAGGATTGGTATCGTACTTTCAAAAGGGATGATCCGATTTGTCGATTGCAAAAATATCCTCTACTTCTCTGCTTTTGATACAATATCGACCATATACCTAAAAGATGGCTCCACATTAAAATCTACCAAAAACCTGGGATATTACAGCAAGCTACTTTCCAGCCACAAAGACTTCCTTCAAATTCACAAATCTACCGTTGTTAACCTTCAGCGAATTCAAAAATTTGATGCCCGAAATCGATTGGTAAGCATGCAAAACGGCGAAGAGCTCGAAATTTCCCGACGTCAGCTAGTTACCTTCCAGCGCGTGATCGAAAAACTGTAGTATTTCCCGATCAGCCCACCAACAAACCCCCTCTTTTCACCAGCATCCAAACCTTCAGCAGCGATACCATTGCCAGCGCATCCGTGATCTCACCGTGCATCACCATCTCCACGGCCTCGGCCAGCGGTAGCTTTCTGATGCGCAGCTCCTCGCTATCCTCCGGCTGCGCCTCCCCAAAGCTCAGCCCCTGCGCCACATAGGCCAGCCCCGCTTCATCGGTCACCGAATTGGAAGTATGCAAGTCCAGAATTTTCGTCCAGCGCTCCGCCCGGATGCCCGTTTCTTCCAGCAACTCCCGCTTGGCCGACTTCAGCGGGTCGCTACCCAATGGTCCGCCACCCTCGGGAATTTCCCAGCTATATTCATTCAGCGTGTAGCGATACTGCCCCACCAGCCAGGTATTGAGCTGCTCGTCGAGCGGTACAATACCGATAGCCAGATTTTTGAAATGCACCAGGCCATAAATGCCCGGATTGCCGGATGGATTGATGACTTCACGATGGGTAACTTCTATCCAGGGATTGTCATATACGGTCTGTGTGCTCAGCGTTTGCCAGGGATTGGTCATTGTGATTTTTGATGACAAAGGTAGGTGGAATTTTGTTTTTTGTTTGGCAGGAGAAGGTTAAGGGAACCCGCTCCCTTCACCAACCCTCCATCCTTCCACCCACTCCCTGCGATGTGGTATAAATCAGATAAAATAAAATTTGTTAAAATCAACAATTTACTTGCATTATATGTTGATAATTTGTTATATTGCAATATTTCCAATCACCTAAAAACAATGACTATGAAAACGCAGTCTCACAACGATTCTTCTGATTTTTAGCCTGTTTTCTTTTGATTCGCTATTGGCGCAAACACCTGATTTTTTTACTTCTACCACGCTTCCCGAAGGCCTTAGCCCAGAACGCATGCTGTATATTCAAAACCTGGCAAATGACAATGCTACCAAACAAATGGAGTATGTCTTATTTGGCGATTTGAGTGCCTCATTAAATGGTAGCGCAGTACTTGATCTTACCTTACCTGGATATGGACAATCATTTACATGCAATGAAATAAATTACGAGCCTAAAGCAGATGGGGCATACAGTTGGGCAGGCAAGCTCGACGGAGAAGCGGGCTATGTGGGCCTGCTGAAAGCATACGGAATGCTCACCGGATATGTTCAAACCGATACCAGCTTTTGGGAAATCATTCCTTTTGATTCAACGGTTTCGATAATAAGAGAGCTGAAAATTTCGGAATTCCAAAATGAGGTTTGTGGTACTACATCCATACCTGGTTACACACCACCAGTTGAAAATACGGATCTTTGTGGTGGCAATTTTTGTGCTGGAATTATAGATGTGTTAGTATTAATACCGCCGGATGTAACTGCCTGGTACGGCACACAAAACTTCTGGGCAGCACTGGTTCATTTCTACGGTAGTATGGCTGCTTTTGAAACAGCTTTGGGTAATAGTGGCGTGGATGGTATCAGTATGCGGTTTCATTATTCAGCTTTTAGTTTTGCTTATTCTTTGGCTATACAAACCGATCTCAGTTCATTAGCGACCACGGCAAGCGGTCTGCGCGATGCTTACAGAGCTGATCTGGTAGTGATGCTGACTTCTATGAATTATGTGGGCATTCGGGGAGCAGCTTCCAAGGATGGTATTTATCTTATATCAGAGGTACAGAGCAATTTTGCACCTACCTGGACGCTGGCGCATGAATTGGCACATCAATTTGGTGCTGAGCACAACCGAAGTGCCAATGTTCCCTGCCCTTCAAACGATCCAAATTGTGGCGATGATCAGGATGACTGTCGGCATGGCTGGCGGTTTACAACGGGGGGGCAGGATCGAACAATTATGTCGATCTTGTATGCCACTTCTATCCCTGTATCTTCACGGGCATTACACTTTTCCAATCCCGATGTGACTTTCAACGGATTTGCTACGGGTACTTCTGAAGATGACAATGCACAGGCTGTGGCAGAAAAAGCCTGTGAAGTCATTGCTTATCATATAGATCCTTTTTTTGGAGTAGAAATAAGTGCGCCATCTCAGGTATGTTCAGAAGATGGGGATTTTACAGCAAGTGCGAGTATTCGGCTGGCGGCTCCGGCTTATTCCAATCATCCTCCGCCTTATACCTATTCGTGGAGTGCTACCAATACCTCTGTATCAGCTAATGGCCCGAATGCTTATATTTCGTTTAACTGTGCTCCTGCATGTTTTGTAACTGTTTCAGTAACGATGACTGCCGGAGATGGAGCAACTTTTACGGAGTCCAGGATGGTAAATATATTATCACCACCTTGCTTCCGAAGTAAAAAGGCGCCTGCTCAAAGCAGATCAGCTTATGGCAATTCAAATCAGGAAATTGCAGGAAATTTGGGAGATGTAGTAGTACACCCTAATCCGGTAGTTGACAATTTTGTGAACCTGAGCCTGCCTGAAAGCTATGAACAAGTGTTCCAATTTTCGATTTACGATATTAGAGGAACACTAATGCATACAGGAAAAGCCCGTTATGCAGAAAGCCTCGAAATTGATTTAACAACTCTGCCATCCGGTGTATATTTTATCCGGCTGGAAGATGCGAATGAAATGACGGTCAGAAAAATTGTTAAAAATTAAAAATCCAGTGTACCAATGAAATCAAAAACCATTTTCGCCTTCTTATTGCTGGTACTGCTCTTTTTTTCGTGCAAAAAAGACGAGCCGGTAATCATCTACGAAGCAGGGGATCAGGAGTTTGGCTGGGCCAGAGGCACCAAAGGCGGCCAGGCTTGGGAGGCATCAGGCTTTGCTCAATATCATTTGGAAGATTCTTTATTATTTGCATTAATTTTAAGGACTTATAGTACAGAAGGCTTTATAAGAGAGAGCCTAAATGCAAATGAAATTTCACTAACACCTGGAAATTATAAAGTAAAATACAGCGCTTACGAGTTGGGAGATGGGTATGTAGGAGGAGGTGCAGGGATATGGGGATCCGACGGGGACGTGCTCAAGGCCTTCTACAATGTAAACAACGATAAAGACGGCTTTATCCAAATCGAGTCGGTGGATACAATAGGAGGTATGATCACGATAAGTGGTGAATTTGAGTTGTTTTATGTCAGAGATGATAGCTATAGCGACTCTTCCTATCCCAAGCGGATAGAGATTAAAGATGGTGAGTTTGAGGTGGGCTTTTACCAGTGAGTTGAAACGCAAATAGTTGAACAAAAGCGTCTGGCAGTCTATCCTTTTACGAGCCGTCGGGCTTTTTTTGCTAAAACGATCAATAGAAATAATAAAGCCATGAAACCGTTACTACAAATTTCCATTTTCGCCTTCTTATTGCTGGTACTGCTCTTTTTTTCGTGCAAAAAAGACGAGCCCGTAATCATCTACGAAGCAGGGGATCAGGAGTTTGGCTGGGCCAGAGGCACCAAAGGTGGGCAGGAATGGGAGGCATCGGGTTATCTCCAATACCATTTAGAGGATTCTTCTAAACTTTTATTATTTTTTCGAACCTTTACAAGGGAAGGCTTTATGAGAGAAGATCTAAACGCAAATGAAATTCCGCTAAGTCCAGGATATTATGAAGTAAAATACGGTATTCGCGATCTGGGAGATGGCTATGTAGGGGGAGGTGCGGGGATATGGGGATCCGATGGGGATGTGCTCAAGGCAAGCTACAATGTAAACAACGATAAAGACGGGTTCATCTCGATCGAGTCGGTGGATACAATAGGAGGTATGATCACGATAAGTGGTGAATTTGAGTTGTTTTATCTCAGAGATGATAGCTATAGCGACTCTTCCTATCCCAAGCGGATAGAGATAAAGGGAGGCGAGTTTGAAGTGGGCTTTTATCAGTGAGTTGAAGTGCAAATAGTTGAACAAAAGCGTCGGGCAGTCTGTCCTTTTACGAGCCGTCGGGCTTTTTTTGCTAAAACGATCAATAGAAATAATAAAGCCATGAAACCGTTACTACAAATTTCCATTTTCGCCTTCTTATCGCTGGTACTGCTCTTTTTTTCGTGTAAAAAAGACGAACCCGTAATCATTTACGAAGCAGGCGATCAGCAATTTGGCTGGGCCAAAGGGACCAAAGGCGGGCAGGAATGGGAGGCGTCGGGCTTTGCGCAATATCACCAAAATGATTCTTTGTTTATTGGGTTAACATTTCGAACGTTTACTGCATGGGGGGCTTTGAGAGAAGATTTAGGAACTAATGAATTATTGCTTAAGCCTGGCCATTATGAAGTAAAATATGGTATTCGCGATTTGGGGGATGGCTATGTGGGCGGAAGTGCAGGGATGTGGGGTTCTGATGGAGATGTACTCAAGGCCTTCTACAATGTCAACAATGACAAGGACGGTTTTATCCAAATCGAGTCGGTGGATACAATAGGAGGTATGATCACTATAAGTGGTGAATTTGAGTTGTTTTATGTCAGAGATGATAGCTATAGCGACTCTTCCTATCCCAAGCGGATAGAGATTAAAGATGGTGAGTTTGAGGTGGGCTTTTACCAGTGAGTTGAAACGCAAATAGTAGAATAAAATGGCGTCTGGCAGTCTATCCTTTTACGAGCCGTCGGGCTTTTTTTGCGAGCATTTGAAATAAAGCTTGTGCAGAAGGTACATACCAGCCCGGAGGATTACAACTATCCCGACACGCTTGAGTTTTTGAATGGTACCTTTGAAGTGCAAGTAGTAGAATAAAAGAGTGTCCGGCAGCTTGTTCTTTTAGAGGTTGTCGGACTTTTTTTTGCTCAATTAGTCAGAATAAAGTCCAATAAAGCCAAGCATCAAAGACGAAGAGTAGAGAATTTAACGTAATTTTACAGCATGGAATAAATTAGCCTGCTTTTAATGGCACAGATTTTCAAAAAATACGAACATGAGATATATTAAAATCTTTACAATACTTGTAGTCAGTTTAGCGGTTTCTTTCTTTTCCTGTAATGACAATGCTGATACCCGTAAACAAGAAGCCAAAGAATCGCTGGACGTTTCAGCTTCGCCGGCTCCACCAACTGCTACGACTCCAAATCCGCCTACCCCTGAGCCTGCTCAAAATGCAGAAGGCGTGTGGCACTATATCTGTAACAAAGGTTGCGCTGGAGGTGCAGGAACGGCTGGTAATTGTGCCACTTGTGGCGCTCCTTTAGCACATAATTCGGCTTATCATGCCAATGCCAATAGTACACAGACTACCACGCCAATAACTCCTTCAACTCCTTCTGCTACACCTCCTACTCCTGAACCTGCTCAAAATGCAGCCGGAGTATGGCATTACATCTGTGGAAATGGTTGTGCCGGGGGAGCCGGAACTGCAGGCCCTTGTGGCACTTGTGGTGGTACCTTGGTTCATAACTCCGCTTATCATAAATAAGAATAAGAGGTAAGGATATTCGTATTCAGACTGTCGGCAGGTGCTATGACTATGGTGAATAGAGTGGACTCCCTTAGCCTCCACTAATCACTATCTCGCCACTACAAAGCACAGCAACTCCACCATCCCGCTTCGCTGCAAGCACAGCAAATAAGTGCCATTGGGCAAATGAGCTAGATTGAGCAATTCCTGATGTGGGCCTGCGGTCAGAAGGGGTTTGACTTGCGAATGCGCAGCTCCTCGCTATCCTCCGGCTGCGCCTCCCCAAAGCTCAGCCCCTGCGCCGCATAGGCAAGCCCCGCCTCATCCGTCACCGAATTGGACGTATGCAAATCCAGGATTTTCGTCCAGCGCTCAGCCCGGATGCCCGTTTCTTCCAGCAACTCCCGCTTGGCCGATTCCAGCGGGTCGCTGCCCAATGGCCCGCCACCTTCGGGAATTTCCCAGCTATATCCATTCAGCGTATATCGATACTGCCCCACCAGCCAGGTGTTGAGCTGCGCGTCGAATGGTACAATGCCGATAGCCAGATTTTTGAAATGCACCAGGCCATAAATGCCCGGATTGCCGGATGGATTGATGACTTCACGATGGGTAACTTCTATCCAGGGATTGGTCATTGTGATTTTTGCCGACAAAGGTAGCTCGAATTTTATTTTCCAATGACAACACCACTAAGCAAATGGAGTATGTCCTGTTCGGCGATTTGAGTGCCTCTTTATAGCTCAGGCGTCTGATGAGTGATAGCGAATCCCAATCGCCTGTGCTATATACCGCAAAAGGATTGAGGGTGATTTATCACGCTCGAACCGCCTGCGGTATAAATGGCAGCACTGTACTTGATCTTACCTTGCTGGTTACACACCTCCAGTTGAAAATACGGATCTTTGTGGCGGCAATTCTTGTGCTGGGATTATTGACGTATTAGTATTAATTCCACCAGATGTATAGTTCAAGCCGCCAAGTTTTGTGCATTTCCAAAGCGATTGAACCAGTAAGAACCCCCTCTACACCTTGGTTAAAACCTGCAAGCTTGAAGTTTATCCCGCTTTGCCGAGTTTTGTGTGTATGTACAAGACGTGGCAAAGTGCGGTACAGCAAAATACAGATAGGAATTCAACACAACGCAAGAGAAGTCGTTGCACCTTTTGATGGTATTGTTGCAAAACTAGGCCAATGGGACAATTGTATCAGATAACGCAACAAAAAGACAAGCCTCATCCTCTGTTCTTCTCCCATCTTTGCAGTGTAATCATTTTTCAAAAAATTAATAAAAATGCACCGCAATGAAAAAGACCATCTTATTCGCTTTAATCATGACGACTCACCTTTTCCTTTTTGGCCAAACGGCTACCGATGAGCAAGCACTGAGCAACATCGTCAAGGATATGGCCAATGCCTGGACCAACGGCGACGGCGAGGGATTCGCCACACATTTTGCCAGCGAACACGATTTTTTTGTATGGAATGGCATGTACTTCTCCGGCTTGACCAAAGAGCGCAATGCTGAATCGCACCAACAAATTTTTGACAACCACTACAAAGACACCAAACACTACGCCGTGTTGGATAAAATCCGATTTGTAACGGAGGAGGTGGTCGTCATTCTGGTGATGTCGGCAGTGGTGCCCAAATTGGCTCCGGTGCCGGAGCATCCCCAGGTGCTTTGGTCCGCCACGTTGTTGAAAAAAGACGGAGCCTGGAAAATCGTCTCCTTTCACAATGCCGATATAGAGATTCTGGACCATGCCGTGTCGCGGGCCAATGCACCCATACCGCCGGAAGTAATGTTTAAAAGCTGGTATTCCGCAGATTTTTTTCAAAGTAATTAGACATACAGTTCAAAGTTTATTCATCGGGTCAATGATCCGGTGAATAATTTTTTGACAAGCATTTCGTATTTTAGTATAATGTCGGGTATCATTTTTCCATTATGAAAATAGCGTTAACCCCATTTTTCCTCCTGTTTATCCTGGCCTTAGAGGCACAGCCAACCTATGTGCTCAACACCCGATATCCGGTACATCTGTTAGACGATTACCTAATCGTACTCCCCGATTCCACTCAAAATTATTCCATTGAACAAATCCGGCAAGATACAACGCTTCCCTTCCGCCCTTTCCGGGAATTCAAACAACCCTTACAAACCCGAACCGTTTACTGGGCGAAGCTGCAACTGCGATCTCTCCAGGAAATGAAAGACTGGATTTTACAATGGGAACACTGGCTGCACATCGAATCGGGCTGGGGGCGCGGCAATGGAAAAATAGACGTCTATGGCTACCAGGATGGGGAGCTGATCTTTCACAAAAAAACCGGCTCTGATTATCCCAAGGAGGAAAAAGAGATCAAGACCCGGTGGAACCTGAATCGCGTGCCGCTGTCTTTACTTTCAAACAATATAATTTCGATTATCCTCAAAGTAGAGGGAAACAGTTTTGGTATGCCACCTTATTTCAACATGACCTTGTGCCATCCGGACCATCAGCAATATCACCCCTTATTTTCCGGATACACGTTTTTCAACAAATTCCTGTTTGGGGTCGCATTTATAAGTTTCCTGTACCACTTACTTTTGTTTTTTTATTTGCGGCAAAAGGTATTTATCTGGTTTTCAGTCTGGTTGTTTTTTACGTTGATCGCCGCATCTATGGTCATAGATGTCGGGTTGCTGAGTGAAACCATTTTGGGCAATTATCCCGGAATACGATTACCCCTTTGGTTGTTCGCAGCCAATTCGGTTTGGATTACTTTTTGGTTTTTCGGACGTTCTTTTGTCGGGATAAAAAGCAAGTATCCCCGCTTGGACAAAGCTATTTTGTTGTTGTGTTTTTTGCTCTTTTCAGAATTGCTGATCAGCCTGTTTTTATTGGCCAGAGGCAGTATTGGAATGTCTAGTGGTGGATCTTTAGCCAGCCATTATATGTTTCTGAGTTTATTTACCCTCTTCGGGATGGGGATCGCTGTGACGCTGGCCTTCAAAAAAGATCTGTTGGCCAGGTATTTCGGAGTTGGGGCTATCTTTGCCACCCTGGCACCTATGATAGGTGGACTTTGGACTCAGGGCCTCATCGAGCTGCCATTCGACCCGTTCGTCTGGGGGATATTTCTTCAAATCGTCGCTTATTCTTTTGGACTGGTCTATCGGCAGCGCAAACGGGACATCGCCTTCAGGCAGGCACAAGATGATTTGCTGGAAGCAGAAAAAACCAAAATAGAAATGCAGCGCGTTAAAGACCTCGACGAACTCAAAACCAAATTTTTCGCCAACATCAGTCATGAATTCCGTACGCCTTTATCGCTCATCATGGGGCCACTAAATCAATCCCGAAACAGCAATTTTACCAATCGTTCTGACAACACCAATGGGCCGATCACCTTAAGCGAAAAATCCTACCAGATCATCAAAAGAAATGCAGAGCGCTTGCAAAATCTGGTCGGTCAACTACTCGAACTGTCCAAACTCGAAAGCGGGCACGTCCTTTTGAATATAACAGAAGGTGGACTCGTCCAATTCATACGTTCGGCAGTGTTTTCTTTTGAAAGCCTGGCCGAGCGCAAAAACATTCACTTCCGCACTTACTTTCCGCCTGAGGTAGAAGGAGCAGTTTACGACAAAGACAAACTTGAAAAAATTATCAACAACCTGTTGTCCAATGCCTTCAAATACACGCCAGAAGGAGAAGAAATCACCGTAGTGCTTCAGACCGATGGCGCTCACCTCACTTTTGAAGTTTCCGACACCGGAAAGGGCATGAATAAAGAGGAAGTAGAAAAAGTATTCGAGCGGTTTTACCGCGTGGAAGGCACCGAGGAGAAAGGCTCCGGCATCGGTCTGGCGCTTACCAAAGAACTCGTCGAATTGCACAACGGACAAATCAATATCGACAGCACCGTAGGTAAAGGCACTACCTTTAAGGTTCGATTGCCTTACCGGAGAAAAAACTTGCCGGAATCAATCTTGACAGTCAAACCAGATGCTATAATCGAGGAGCAAACCCATTTGGAAATGCCCGCCTCAGCAACGCTTAATCAAAAGGCAGATGCCGTTTCCGAACTTCCCGTGGTCTTAGTGGTGGAAGACAATACCGATCTGCGGGAGTTTATCTCTGACGTTTTGAAGGACTCCTACCAAGTACTGAAAGCTGCCGATGGTCATCAAGGGGAACGCATGGCTTTTGAGTACATCCCCGACGTCGTCATCAGTGATGTGATGATGCCCAAACAGGACGGTTACGAATTGTGCCACCACCTGAAAACTAATAAAAAGACAAGCCATATTCCCATAATTTTGCTCACTGCCAAAGCCGGTCAGGCCAACAAGCTGGCTGGTTTGACACAGGGCGCAGATGCTTACCTTACCAAGCCTTTTGATGAAAAGGAATTGCTGATCCGAATAAAAAACCTCATCGCTGCCCGGCAAAAAATATGGGAGCAATTTAAAGCCTCCGACCTGGGCATGTTACCCGATTTGGATATCCAATCCATTGATGACCAGTTCCTGCAGCAGGTCAGCAAAACCATCAAACAAAACATCGGCAACGAAGCTTTTTCCGTGCAGGAGCTCGCCCGCGAAGCAGGATTCAGTCGCTCACAACTCCACCGCAAACTCAAAGCCCTCATCGGCAAATCGGCGGTTCAACTGATCATCGAAGTGCGCCTCAACCATGCAAAACTCATGTTGGAAAAGAAAACAGGTACCGTTTCCGAAATCGCTTACGCTGTGGGCTATTCCAATTTGTCACATTTTTCCAAGAGCTTTAAAGAACTGTTTGGAGTATTGCCCAGTAAGGTGTAGTAGGGGTTGTACCCTATCCACTCACTCATCATTCGGATTATGAATCACCGGCACCGTTTGCAGGTAAGCCCAAATGGCGGAGGCTTCTTCGTCCGTCATCTGGGTGTACGGAGCCATCGGATAGGCAGTGGCCGGACCACTCGGCCGGATACCCGTTTTTACGGCCCGGATAAATTCTGCTTCCGTCCAATTGCCCAAGCCCGTTTCTTTGTCCATCGTCAGGTTGGATGAAGGATTGGGATGCCCCTCCTTATCTTTCAGTGGATTGCCACCTCCCATAAATCCTGCCGAGCGTTCCGGTTCTATCAGGTTTATTTTTTCAAAACTGGCACTGTGACAGGAGAAACATTCAAATTTAGCCGTAGCAATGTATTTACCCAATGCAACCTTGTCGCCTGGCGGCGGCGGGATGGGCTGGTCGGGATAGGGCAGCGGTTTAAAGGCCACATTGCACAGAAATTTTGCAAAAAAGGAAGGTTCGCATGCTGGCTGATTTTCTTCAGAGGGTTGCACCATGGGGTGATTCGAGCGAAGGAAAGCGATGATATTGTACAGGTCGTCGTCCGAAAGATGTGGAAATTTGGTCATCCAGGGTGGGGTGTATTGGCCATCTTTTCGGATGCCGGTGCGAAGCAAATAGGCTAACTCCCCATCCGTATAGTGCGCAATACCGTATTGCGGATGCTGGGTAATATTGGGAGCATAGATATCTCCAAAAACTTCTGTGTCGGCCATATGAGCACCACCGAGTTTTCGGTCTTTTGACCGGTGGCATTGTGCGCACATCATAGTTGCCATGCGTGCCCCTTCTGCAATACCGGCACTATCGACACGGACGGCCAGGTCAGGAGCTTTGTTTTCGTATCGAGGAATGCCTTTGAAGTGGATGTATGCCGCACCCAGGAGCAAGAGCAAGAGAATGGTGCCGAGCAGAATGCCTGTTATTTTTAATAGCCTTTTCATAATATTTGTTTTTTGTGAGGCCAGATAAATGGTTTTTTAAAGCTAAGAGGTTGTTTGGGAATTTATTTTGAAATAAATAGCCGTCGGTAGTATCTTGTAGGTAAACCAAAACTTACAAAGATGCTCGCCCAATTTGAACGACTGACCGACGGCCAGTGGGAAGTTATAAAAGAATTTCTTCCTATCAAACGAAAACGCACACTTGATTTGCGTGATATTTTCAATGCCATACTTTGGATAACAAGAACTGGAGCCCAATGGCGAAATCTTGATAGTTCTTTTCCCCCCTGGTCTGCAGTTTACTATTACTTTTATAACTGGACAAAAAAAGGAATTATCAAATCAATCAATCTGGCACTCAATAAATATGAACGGGACAAACTTGATCGGCAGTCAAGCCCAAGCTTGGGGATCGTTGATTCTCAGAGTGTTAAGTTGGCTCCCATGATTTATGAGTTTCGGGGCATTGACGGCAATAAAAAGATTAATGGCCGCAAACGTCAAATTCTCACAGACACCTTGGGTCGTATTTGGCAAGCTTGGGTACATCCAGCTAATGAGCATGACAGTCCGGCTGGTGTTCATCTTTTGAAGATGGATCAACATCAAATGGGCCGCCTGATAAAAATAATTGGTGACAACGCTTATAAAGGAACTTTTGCACAGGCCTGTGAGGAATTGAATATCGAATTTGAAGTTCCAATAAGACCTGAAGGGAAAAAGGGGTTTGTTGTTCAGGCTAAACGATGGGTAGTTGAAAGAACGATTGCCTGGTTTAATTTTTACCGAAGAATACTGATTGACCACGAGCATACCATAGAAAGTTCTGTATCATTCCTTTATTTGGCAAATACATCAATGATCTTGGCAAAATTTCAATCATTTACAGAATAAAATTCCCAAACACGTTCTAATTTATGCATAACAGCGACAGCAGCCACTTTATGAGGTTTACCTTTTTGTCTTAGTCGCTGATAAAGTTCTCTGCAAGCCTTGTTATACCTAATGGCGCTTCTGGTACAGATGTATAAAAGGCTACGAACATAAGGAGCACCAATTTTGGAGATTTTACCTTTTTTACGAACAGATGAACCAGAGTAATGCGTGTTAGGTGTTAGTCCAAAATATTTTGCCAATTCCTCAACTGTATGAAAATGTTCAAAACAGTTGGCAGCAAGCATCATTGCTTGAGCGGTGGCATCCCCAATACCAACAACTGAACAGGCCAGGGTCTTAATAGCCTGATATTCTTCATCTTCTTCAAGTGAAGCTAAGTGTTGTTCAATTTGTTGGATTTGCCCTTCAACTGTTTGAAGGGTTTGCTCATAAGCTTTGCGAGCAACTTGCTCTACAAAAGGAAGTTGATCAAGTGCATGAAGTTGATTTTTCAACATCCTCCTCTGCTTAAGCATCGCATTATGAGCAGTTTGTAATTGTTTCCGCTTTTGTCGATCCATAGATGGCATTTTGTATGGCTTAAGGTCAAGACTTTTGCCCATCATTGCCAAGCAGTAGGCAGCTTGTTCGTCCGTTTTATTGGATACCCCCAAGGCTTCCATAAATGCTTTGCTCTTGTATGGGCTGACCACAGCAAACTTAAGTTGATATTTGTCAAGCAAATATATCAATTTTGAACTGTAAGTTCCGGTGGCTTCCAAAACGCAAAAAGCGGACTCCTTTGACAAGGTTTTGACCCAGCATTCAACTGGATCGTATTTATTGTCAAGCTGCTTTTTATCTTGGGTTTGTCCTTGTGATGTAAGCTCAAGTATATCTAAAATATCTTTACTAACATCAACGCCATAATACTGAGTAAAAGAAAGCATAATGATAAAATTGAGTTTTAAAATACTGCATAATAGATCTACATCGTGACGCGAACTCTTGTCTTTCGACTGGTTCATTGAACTGTCCGATCTTTTTGCAGGTGTAGTATACCGGCAACATGTTTGGCGGCATCATGTGCCATGCTCTAATCGCCTTTGGCATACTACGAAACTGAATTTCTTATTTTTCTTTCACTTTTTTGTTTATATTTTCAAGTACACCTTAAATGTACGACGTTCTAAGTAATGATCAAATAATAACTTCACGATTTGTCTCTGATCTTTTGCCGCCATACTTCGTTATTTTTTGCTTAAATAGCTCGCTATTCGCTCAAAAAATGCCTCGCCTGACGACAAAATCTCAATCCCAAATCAATAACTTATTAATTGGCCATTACTAAAACAACCACTCCTAACGGATAACTATTTTAGCTACTGCTATTTCCTGGTCTGTGTAAATAGTTAGATGATACCATCCTGCCACAACTCCTGCTTTTGCAAAATCAAAGTACAAGCGGTTTTCTCCTTTCGGCATATGACCTAACGTGCCACCTTCTATTATGCGGCCCAAACAATCAGTGAGGTAATAAGCTGTCATTCCAGGCTCTTGAAAATTAGTGGTTGAATGAAGCTGCCCGCTACCTGGGTTGGGATAAACGGACAGTGATTGTGCTTTGCCGTTTTCATATTCATTTACCCCGGATGAAATCGGATCCAACAGCAACAATTGCCCCAGGAATAAGTGAGTCATATAAACGCTTCCGTCATCGGCAATGGCCATGCCGGGGCTGGGCCCAAAATCACTTGCCAGGGTATCCAGGGTGCCCGTATCCTGTATCTTGATGAGTTGGGCAGAACCAAACTGGAAGTTGAAGGTGCCATCCACCCTGCCGAACTGCAGGGCCACCAAATCCCCATCGTTGGGATCAAAAGCCATATCGGTGAGCAGCGTCAACCCGGAAGCGTAAGTAGTCATGCTGCCATCGGGTTGGACGTGAAAAATGCTGGCTGCTTCATCCAGAAAGGGAAAGCCCGTGAGCGCAGATACCAGCCAGCCACCGGAGGGGTGAGCCAGTATTTTGGTAGGCACCACTTCCACCACCGGCGGGCCTACCGGAGTCGGATTGTCAAATGGAGGAAAGGTCGTCACTACTTCAAATGTTCCGGTGCCGGGGATGTATTTGAAAATGGTATTAGCGGCAGCGTCGGAAATAATGAAGTGACCATCGGCATTCAATACAAAAGAGTACGGATTGCTTTCCATAAACCCATTGGCCAAAGCCCACTCACCCACGAGGATAGCCGATTGGCGGTCAGCCGGTACCAGCGGTGCGTTCTTAGCTACATAATCATCCCAATGAAATTCGAGAATACTGGCCGACAAAGGATCGGGGCCACCGCCCTGGCAAACAAAGATGCGGCCATCATCCAATATCAGTGTGCTTAAGGCTCCTTGTAGTTCATTGCTCATGGTATCGAAAAAAGAAGGCAGACCCTCTATTATGGTTTCTTTTGAACCATCCGGAAAGACTTTCTGGACGAGGCCATCGTTCATTCCACTACCCGATTGAGTAACCCAGGCCGTGCCCTCGCTGTCGAGGTTTACATCAATAGGGCTGGCAAGGTCGAAAGCTACGGGATTGATATTTTGCCCAAAGGAAAGACTGGTTCCCAATAACCCTCCTAAAAAAATGATGTAGATTGTTCTTTTCATGACGTTTGATTTTGTGACTAAAAAATGATTGTCGCTATAAAGGTGAAGCGATGTCTTAAAATCTGTTATTCGTCATGTTGCAAAGGTTGGTGGTATTGTCGCAAGGGAAGAAGCTGGCAACATTTATGGCAAAAAGGAATACAATAATGGCAACACATGCGCTGGTTTGACCGGAGCGCAAAAAGTTGAATGAAAAGAGGTTTAGACTGAGAGAACCTCCGGCCTACCCATCCTTCCGCCCGCTGCGGTCGATGTGGTTATTGCCTGCCTGCTGGCTACTCGTCATCAGAATATCCTGGACATTGACGTAAGCAGGGCGTGTAGCTATGAAGTAGATAGCCTCGGCCACATCTTTGGCTTTGAGCGGCTGAAAATCCTCATAAATTTTGGCTCGTTCTTTATCGCCATCGAAGCGAACTTCGGCAAATTCCGTTTCTTCCACATGCCCGGGGCTCACCTGGCTGACGCGGATGCCGTGCTTGTACAGATCGAGGCGCATAGAGCGGGTGAGGCCTTCTACGGCGAATTTGGTAGCGCAATACACATTGCCGTTGGGATACACCTCCCGACCGGCCGTTGAGCAGATATTGATGATGTGCCCTTTGCCCCGTTCCACCATCTGCGGACTGACGAGGCGGCTCATATACAGCAATCCTTTGATATTGGTATCTATCATGGCTTCCCAATCTTCCTGCTTGCCTTCATGAATGGGCCCGTAGCCTTTGGCCAAGCCGGCATTGTTGATCAATATATCCACTTCGCGCCATGCCTTCGGTAGTTTTTTTATGGCGGATTGAATGGCCTTGGAATCGCGTACATCAAAGCAAAGGCTCTTAAATTGCGTACTTTCTGTTTCTTTTTTTAACCTTTTTACAATTGACTGGAGGCGGGACTTTCTGCGGCCAGTGAGGATGATGCGGTAGCCGTTTTGGGCAAACAGTTCGGCGGTGGCCAGGCCGATGCCGGAGGTGGCTCCGGTGATCATCACTGTTTTCTGGCTGGCCGGAGGCGTGGATTTCGGTTTAGGAGTTTTTTCCGTTTCGGTAGCTGGCTTGGCGGCAGGTTCATCTTCCTTTACGAGTACATCTACAGCTGCCACACCCTCCGAAGCCTTTGTTTTTCCATTGGTATTTGTTTTCCCTTTTTGTTTTTGGCCCTTCCTTTTTGGTGGATTTACCAGAATGGTAAAGGCGCGATCATTTTCAGGGGTTTTTAATTCGGGATTGATGGTGTATGCTTTTTTATAAAAATCGGCAGCTGTCTTCATTTCACCGAGGCGATGGTACAAAATGGCGAGGTCGTAGTTGGCAAAAGGGTGGTTGGGTTGCAGTTTTAGCGTTTTACGGAAATGTTTGATGGCTTTATCCGGCTTGTTTTGATGTTCGTTGAGGATAATAGCCATCTGGTAGTGGCTTTCGGCATGATCGGGATTTTGCCGGATGGCTTTTTTATAATAATCTTCTGCAATATCGGCCTTGTCGCTGAGGTAATGTTGATTGATGAAGCCGAGTTTGAAGGCGATATCTTTGGTGTTTTTATCGAGCGAGTAAATTTTTTCATAATAACTTTTGGCGAGCAGGAAATCATTTTGCAATTCGGCTATTTCGGCCAGGCAATGGTAGGCTGCCAGGTGTTTTCTGTCTTGCCCGATGATGGCTTCGTATTGGAGCTTTGCAGCCGGAATATCTTGCTTTTTGTGGTACAAATAGTCGGCAAACTGGTAGCGCAATAAGGGGTCATCAGCAAAATCAGCTACCAGCTTTTCAAATTCGGGGCGCGCAGCATCCAATTGCCCGGCATCAATCTGTTGCTTAATTTGTTCGAGGCGCTGTGATTTGGTGAGGAGCGGTTCGCTTAACTCGATTTCGATATCCAACTCCTCAATTTCCATTTCATCGAATTCTGTTTTCGGGATCACCTCTATATCCTCTATCAACCCATCAGTGCCATCGCCTTCTTCTTCGAATAAATCATCGAGCGCCTGATAGGAATAGTCCCGCTTTTTGCCTTCCTGTCCACTATCGGCACCGGATTGCTCATCGTTCAATATCTCATCAATGATGTCCTTGGGATTTGCCTGTAGCGGCCTGCTTTCCAAACCTTCAAGGTTCTCAACTACATTCGCTTCGGGGGCTGTCTCCGTCTCCTCCAATTCCACATTGGAATCCGAGATGGCTTCTGCGTTTGGCTTGCTTTCGGTCACAGGAGGAGTAATGCCTGATTCCGGCTTATGTCGTTCTTCAGTCGGCGGTGTCGAAGGGGCATTGCGTGCGAAGTCAGCATGCATGGAACCATAGCCGCTGAGTGTAAAAAATGCTTCAAAATGATTGGCCGATAGCTCTTCAAAGGAGATGTATTCGATACCGCGCAGTTGCCTTAAAAACTCGCCCACCTGGGTAGAGATAGTGCGCACCACTTTGAGCTGTTCGTTAAAACGCTCCTCCTGATCGGGATGCAGGCTGCGCTTTTTTTTGCGCATATCGAGGTACTGCTCCTGCCAGTAATTCATGTACTGGATTACATCCCCTACACGCTCAAATTTAGTAGGAGTTTTCACAATGTTGCCCGTTTGCTCATCGATGGCCATACCATCAATGATGACCGGGATAAGCCTGTCCGACTGCTTGAGTTCGGTAAGCATTGGCAGGGCTGTGTACATACATTGGCTGGATTTAAGAAAATTGTCACTTATCAGCAGCAAGACTTTCTCCTCGCTTTGCCTGAGCTTGTCATACAAGGCAGGAGACAAATCAGCATCCCGGCATTGGAGGTGAACAAATCGGAAACTGGCCTGGCTCAGTTGCGCGTCAATTTGAGAGGCCACATTGGAATTTTCAGCAGAATAGATGAGCTGGATCGTGGGCATAGGAAAATAGGGTTTAGCTGTCAGCAGCCGCTTCCTGGAGCAGTTGCTTCACAAATTTTTCAAAATCTTTTAAAAACGGCTGGAATCGGCTGGTGGCCGGTCCGTAAAATCCGGTGTGAATGCGGCGAACTTTGTTGCGATGATCAACAAAAATCATAGTTGGGTATGAAAGTATGTGATTGAGCATCGGTAAGGCTTGTGCTGCCTCCTTCTTATTGTAATAGCCTGCCACTACCATTTCATACGGGATCTTAAATTTTTCTTTGTAAGTCTGGATCACTTCATTGGCCCGCTGGCGGTCGCGGTGCTTTTCAAAAGCAAGGGCGATTACCTCAATGTCATGCTTGGGGTGCGTTTTCAGATATTCCTTTAAAAAAATCGTTTCATCGCGGCAATTAGGGCACCAGGTTCCGAATATTTGCACAATTTTTATTTTCCCCTGGTATTCAGGATTTTCAAGGCTCACCGTTTGGCCGGAAGGATTTTCGAAACTGAAGCTCAGCTGGTCATAGCCTTCCTTGAGGTAGGTGAGCGAATCGGGATGAGTAAGTTCGAAAGCCGGATTGCGGCGTGCTTCCCAAACTGTTTTGTAGTGCTTGCCCGACCGGAAGCTGCCGATGAGGCTGCTATCGGCTCTGATCTTGGCTTCAAACAAGAAGGCATGCGCGCCATCGAAGGTGGACAAATACACCTTGTCAGCCTGAACCGTACCTTCCAGGTAGCGGTAGTCTCCGGTTTCGGTGAGGAAGGTGCCGAGCAAGTGATTGCCCGATTGTTCAAACTCGCCAATGGCTTTGTAGGGCGTTTCCTCTTCATTGCCAAACGTAACTTCCCAGCGGCCGCTGATGTCCACTATGGGTGCCTTTTTGAGATTGGTGAATCGAAAGTTTTTGCCATAGTGGGCTGTGAAGGGGATGCGATAATTTTTGCGAGCCAAAGCTACCCAATAGCCCTCCATCACACCTTCTTCGTATTTGGCAGTGAGGTAGGATTCGTAAATGGGAATATCAATACGGATGGTATCATCACCCGTAGCACGATTGCGCCCCACCAGCACATTATCCAGGCGAAAACGTTCGGCACCATTGATCAGCTCTACATAAAAGCTTTGATCGTTTGTATAAATGACTTCAAACATAAACGGAAGCTCTCCGTCGGCGACCTCATCAAACTGCTTGTTTACCATCTTCGGGCTTGGCTTCCCCTCCTTGTCGAGCAGTATCTCTTTAGGTACCAGTTGGAGGGAGGCCCGCCAAAGCCCGGGTGCTACAGTAGCGTATTGATTTTCGATGGTGATGCAGGAAGAAAGCCCGGCTAGAATTATAGATAGTAATATTACTGCTATGTAATCAGCTGATTGAAAGTATTTTATGTTTGGAAAAAGTGCTCCCATGAATCGCTCAAGGTTTTGAACGTTCTCCGATAAACTGATCTTCCTTGTACTTGAAGAGGACATTGAAGGTGGTCAGGCTTCCGTAAATACGGGTAATGTATTGCTGGAGATTGACTTTCTCTTCGTCCGATAGCTTAGAGCTGTTTATCCGTTGTTCCAAAACGCGCAGCCGGTCGCGAACCATCACAATTTTATGGAAAAAAGTAGCAATCGGAATCTCCTTGGCTTGGAGGCTTTCGTCCGCAGGCTTAAGGATCAGGATGCCCTTATCCCAGCGGTCGCCCAGTTCCACCGTTTCGGTCACATCCGACCAGTAGCGAAGAATTTTCATCAGCGACTCTTCGGCTTGGCTAAAAGATACCTCATCTTCCGGCTCTACGGCCTCTATGATTTCCCATTTATCATACTGCCTACCTACACTTTTGATGCCATAGAGCATAAAACTAAGTTCGTAAGCCGCCGGGTGCAAGCGAATCACCACACCATCCCCATAAGCCGGATGCCGTACTCGTGAGCCGATGCCCAGTGTCGAAACAGTTGTTTCACTCATGCTTGTACAAGTTGAAGTCAAAAGAAAGGCTAAATATAGTAAGATTAAATATGATAACAAATATGAATATGCGTGTATAGTTTTCAGACGAGCTCAAAAATAACGGCTTGGCGGAAGGAATATCGCCATCAATGGACTGACTGATAAACTTTCCCCTCTTCCAAATAGGCAGCACCCTGGCGGGCCAGCCTGAACTTGACGGGAAAGGTAGCCACCTGCTGGTTCTTTTTGGTGTACACTTCAAAATGCAGATGCGGCCCGCTGGACCATCCGGTATTGCCGCTCAAACCGATCACCTGCCCGGCCTGCACCGTATCTCCGAGGGCCACGAATGCTCCATCGAACTGGAGGTGGCCGTAATGAGCGAAGCTGCCGTCGGGCTGATAAATGAGGATGAAATTGCCCAGGTTTTTGCATTTGGAAGATTTGCAGCCCTGCTTCGAGTCCTCTTTAATGGCCGCTACGATGCCTCCGCGGGCAGCACAAACTTTAGTGCCCGTTTCCATATTGAAATCGATGGCATTGATTCCTCTGTGGGAAAAGCGACCATTGTTGCCCTGGCCAACAAGTTGCTTCTTGCCTGGCTGGAACGGCAACAAATAAACCGCTTCTTCATCGTGATTGGCCTTAAGCGCATTGCCCAGCGAAAAGCCATATAGGAAGCCGTAGTTGGCATCTTTATGTTTACTCAATCGCTTCATTTTAAATAAAAACTGAGCCGCTTCATCAGGGAGAAGCACTATGTGGAATGGCATTTTGACGGAGGGCTTCATATTGGAAATGTTTTCAAAATCAATCATCAAGGTAATGGGAATGACTCCTTTGTTTCGGGCGTAAAAGTCGATATCCCCATTGGGAAGTTCGATCTCCTCCAGTTCCAGCATTTCTTCCGATGCCTGGCCCAGAGCAGCTACCTGAGCCTGGCTGGCGCAGCTGTTCAATGCAAAGACAATCGAAAACAAGACTAATTGTAGTACCGAGCTCATAACTATTGGATCCTCTTGGTGAATATGTTCAGCAATCCGGCTGCCAGATACAGCACGCTTAGTATAACGATCAAAAACTTGGGAATAGCACAAAAACGGGCAATTTTAGCTAAATATTCTGTCCCTTGGCCCATGACGATTTGGTACAGAGCAAAGTTTTCGACAGCATCCAGCAAACCGGCCGCCAATAGCAGGCTGGCCAACAAATAACCCAGATTTCGCCAGCGGCCGAATCGCATCGAATGAGCCACCTGCACGGTGGCCAGTCCCAGTGCGATGGGGTAGGCTAGCAAAAATAGATAATCCAACCCAATGCCCATCGCTGCATCAACCGCCCCTCCTTCGGGCCAGGAGTGCATAATCTCATTAGCCCGGGCCAAGCTGCCGGCCAGCTCAAAATCGACTATGCGGATCGATTCGTTTATGCGTTGCAGGGCCAGCATGCAGAGGAGGCTGAGAAGGGCGAACCCGATCAGCAGGCGTTTTCGCAATGGAGGAGAGAGACCTTGATAGGGATGCCACATGATAGGCTAAAGGCGTACAAATTTTTTACTCAATTGGAAGGCTTCACTCTGTATTTGCAGAATGTAGGAGCCCGAAGGCAGGGCAGCACTGTCGATTCGCTCATCCAACTTGCCCTTCTCAAGGGTGAGAGTTTGCTGGCTTAACAAGCGCCCCCGCAGATCGTAAATAGCAATGCGGACAGCCATTTTTTGTTTCACAGGTATCTGTAAGTGTACATAGTCCTGTACAGGATTGGGGAATAGCTTGAGATCATCCTGATTGCCCAGCGGATTTTGGTTCGACACGGGATCTTGTATTTGAAAGTCCCAGATGCCACGGCCGTAGGTACCAAAACGGACAATTTCGTCCTCTTCCAGGTATTCTACCGACCAATATGTTTGGGCTGGTGCACCCATTCCTGACATGTCGTACCATTTTGCTTCCTCCACCACATACACAAAAGGCCCGCTTTCTGTAGCGGCAAAAATCAGGGATTCGTCCGCATTGGCAGTAAGTTCGAACACCAGGGTGGGCGGCAAGCCCTGATTCATTGCGAAAAAGTTTTGTCCGCCATCCGTAGATTTATGCACAGCCGGATTGGAGTATCCGCTACCTCCGAAATAGACCGTGTTTTCGTCGATCTTGGAACTATAAATAGTGGCTCCGTAGAGGTAATTGCCAGTGGGAATGAAGTCGAGCGTCTGCTCCCAGGTCATACCGGCGTCATGAGAATAGAAAAAGCGACCATTGGAAGTAGCGGCATACCACTTTTGATCGTTGAGTGGCGAATAGCCCAATGCCGATACGGCAGCCTCTGCTTCATCAAGGAAGTTGAAGGGCAGCTGGCTGACCTCCAAGCCGTTGTTGATATATTCCAGTTGGATAATATACGATCCGTCGCCGCCATTTTTACTACCTCCTGCGAGCAATACCGCATCGCGCTCTGCCTGGGGGTGGGGGATGAGCGGGGGAATCCAAACACTCTCATCTTCTGACTCCACAGTCCATGAATCTGCGATGCCGCCACTTTTCGGATTGTCCCAATAACTCACCCAGCCTCCCGGATATACCATCCACAAATGCTGTCCATTGCCGGTAAAAGCCATGTGGCCATAGTCGCCGGAGATGGCTTGTTCCATTGAAAGGATCACATCATTGGTAAAGCCGAAGCCACGCTGAAAGCCCTGATCCTGAGAACCGGCATACACGAAAATGCTGTTTTCAGGATCGGTACGAACGTCGTAATACTGGCTCACATTGAGGCCCAAAAGACCAATATTGGGTGTGGTCTCCATCTGGTCGTAGCTGATGCTCAAGCCTCCATGATTGCTGATAAGGATAAATTTTTGTCCGGCAGAGGTTTCAAATTCATCGAACCACATGATATCTGCATGGAGCTTTGTTTCCATATCATTGTAGTATTGGCCCCAGCCGTTTTGCTTGAGCCAGTGGAGACCGCCATCCAGACTTTTGAAACACTCTACGGCTCCCATCATTACCATTTCGGGATTGCTGGGCGGAATGAAAATGCCTATACGCCAGGGCAGTTCGGGCAATTCGCCGACTTTTGTCCAGCTGGCACACTCATCATCTGAAATGAACAGCTCTTTATCGCCATTGAAGGACCAAAAGCGACGAACGGTATCCATTTGAATGGCTTTGAGATTGGCTCTGGCGGTAATAAATCCGAAGTCTTCGTTCTCCAGATACAGCTCTAGTGACTCGGTAGTCGTATTGTATTTATAAAAATGAGTAATGTTGCCATTGATTTTTTGAGCCAGATAGATGTCATTGGTGCTGTGCGGGTTGATGGAATAAAAATGATCGGAATCATGGTCCTCAAAAGCATGTATTTCCTGATACGTTTCCCCATAATCTGTTGATCGATACCATTTGAAAGGTGCCCAATAAGAGGGCTTGGACAGCATGAAGATAGATCGCTGGGCATCATTGAGCACAATGGCATTGCAGGTACGAGCATTGGAATCATTCAATTCTATTCCGCTTGCTGGCTGCCAGGTTTCGCCATAATCATCGGAATAGTGGGGCATCCCCGTCTCCATGATGGCCAGCATACGTGTACCCGAATCAGTCGGAATAATTTTCAGAAAACGTTCATAAAATCGGAGGTCTTCATTTACCGGCTCCCATTCAAAGCCATCCCGCGAGCCTCGCCAAAGGGTGTGGCCAGCAGAGATAAGGTATATCTTGTCGAACTGCGGATCGTATTCCGTGACAAACACGCTCCCCGACATATTTCGGCTGCCGCGCTCCTTCCACTCTCCATATAAATTGCCTCCTGCCAGCTCTTCTCCGCCAGCTCGGCTGTGCGTGGAACTGTGTTTCAGCACTCTTAATTTATGCCGTTGCATGGCCGTTTGGTATTCCAGCTGGCGCCAATTAGTGCCGGGCGCTGCCTGATGCATAAGCTCAAACCAAGCCTCCCGGCGGTCTTGATTGTCAGCCTCTTCGGCATCGGTTTTTACGATCGTCTTGCCATTGGTCGGGCTGGGGGGTAGCAAGGAAGTAGAGCGAGCCTGTTTGCCAAAATAGAGGGCAACAGCAACGAGTATGCTGGCGATAAGAATGGATAGTAGATTAGTTTTCATAAGCTCTACTTTAGTGGAGATTAGGTAAAAGTAACAATTTTATCCAGGAGAATGCTAGCCAACAGGCTGTTTTTCAGGAGGATAATAATCATCCCAATCTGCTACATGCGGTTCCCCCAATTTACCTACACTCTTGGCTACCAGCATCGATACGGTAGCATCGCCGGTGATGTTGATGACGGTGCGGCACATATCCAGCGGCCTGTCCACTGCAAATATCAATGCCAGGCCAATAGCCAGCTTTTCGGCTGGCAAGCCGATCGCTTCCAGCACAATCACCAACATCACCATACCAGCTCCAGGCACAGCTGCCGAGCCGATGCTGGCCAGCGTAGCGGTAAGTACAATGGTCAATTGGCCGCTTAGTGTTAGGTCAAATTGCAGGGCTTGAGCAATAAATACCGCTGCCACAGCCTGATAGAGGCTGGTGCCATCCATATTGATGGTGGCGCCTACCGGCAGAACAAAACTGCTCACTTCTTTCTCAACACCCAGATGCTCCTCCACCCGTTCCATCGTCACCGGAAGGGTAGCCGCACTGCTGCTGGTAGAAAAAGCAAGTAATTGAGCCGGGCTGATGCCATTGAGGAAAAAGCGGGGTGATTTGCCGGTGAAGGTATATACCAATAGTATGTAAATGCCTACCATGAGCAGCAGGCCGCAAACAACCGTGAGGGCATATTTGCCCAGCGCTACAAAGAGGTCGGGGTTTTGGGTCTCCACGATCAGGGAGGCCAATAGAGCGAATACAGCATAGGGCGCGATGAGCATGATGATGTCCACCATTTTAAGCACTACATCATTGAGCCCGTCAAAAATGGCTTTGATCGGAGCGGCTCGTTCGGGTTTGATGAGCAGCAGGCTGATTCCGAAAAATATGACAAAGAAGATAACCTGCAACATACTGCCATTATCACTGGCTGCTTTGAAAATATTATTGGGGATCATGTCCACCAAAAACTGGAGCGGCCCCTGGTTTTGTTGGTTTTGAGCAGCCTCCACCTTAGTAGTTGCCGCAGAAGCGTACTCCTGTGTCAGCTGTGCGATGGTAGCGTCGCTCACACTTTCACCAGGCTGGATGATATTGACCAGGAGTAGGCCAATCGTAATGGCTGTGACGGTACTGAGAATGTAAAAAAGGATGGTACGTCCTCCAATTTTCGAAAACTTTTTGATGTCCTGCAAATCCGCGATTCCTTTTACTAAAGAAGCTATGATTAAAGGGATGGCAATGAGCTTGAGGAGGTTTACGAAGATAGTACCAATGGGCTTGATCCAGTTTTTTACAAATTCAGGCCCCCACTCAAAGCCGGCCACCAGATAGCCGAAAAGGACACCCGCTACCATGCCAATCAATATTTGCCAATGCAGTTCAAGCTTTTTCATTCGCGCTGATTTTTTGCCAAATTAGGAAAAAAAATGCCAATTGCCGGGCAAATGCCAGCTTTCAATGGCATTGCTCAAGGTTTGGTAGCACGGGTCATTTCCCTTTTGCCGGGCGGCCCGGCGAGCGATTCCAATTCAAAACCTACGGCTTTCAAGGCCCGTTTTACAGCTCCTTTGGCACAATAGGTTGTCAACACCCCTCCAGGCAACAACGCCTTGAAACAGCGAGCCAGCATGCTTTCTGTCCAAAGTTCCGGCTGCGCATCGGGAGCAAAGGCATCGTAGTAAATGATGTCGAAGGATTGGTCGAAAGGGATGTTTTCAAAGTGCATTTTCCTTTTGGTAAATGTAAAATTCGGACTGATAGGTTGGGGGATATCCCAGGGGCAATCGTGCAGTTGGTAAAAATAGCTGCCCAAAGGATCTGCCTCCAACAGGCGGGGATAGTTGAGTTGGCGAGCCTGCAGCGGATCGATAGGGAAAGCTTCAATGGCGTGATAGTCGATTTGCAGATGCTGCTGTACTGCGGCCAGCAGGCTCATGTACGCATTGAGGCCGGTACCAAAACCCATTCCGAGTACGGCCAGTTGTGATTGGTGCAGCGCTTTGTGAAGCAGGGCGGCCTGGATGAAAACGTGGCGGGTTTCCCCGATGGCTCCGAAGCGAGAATGAAAGCTCACATCATATTGCCCCGAGAGGAGGCTGTGAGAGCCATCGGCAGTGGTAAAGAGCTGGTCATTCGTCATGCTGGAAATACTGAGAGCCCTCAAATAGCAAGGCCGTGCACAACATCAAAAGTTAGCACAGCCATCGGTCTTATTTTATAACAACTAGCCTCACGGCCTTTTCCTAAATAGACAACTTTAGGGGCGGATCAGCATATCTGCAGTCATTTCGACGCATTGACTTACCACATCGCCGGCAGAAAAGGTGGGACAGCCGACTCCCCGATTACAAGAACTAAAAGAAGCCAATACAGCAAGGAAGATCACAAATGGGATTACTTTTTTTAATACTGAGACTTTCATTATCAGTGGTTTGTTTTAATACACAAAGTTAATACTTATAGAGAGAAATTCATTAATATTTTGCAATAACGCCCATATTTAGCGGCATATTTTGCAAATGTTCAACTCTGTGGGTGCTTTGCTCTATATTTGGCCTGTATCATCAATCCTTAAGAATGTTTTAAGATATGCGCATTCATCTGATAGCCATTGGCGGAGCTGCGATGCACAACATCGCCATTAGTTTGCAAATCAATCATCATACCGTTTCAGGTTCCGATGATGAAATATACAATCCGGCCCGCGACCGCCTGGCTCGTTTCGGGCTGCTGCCTGCAGAAATGGGCTGGTTTCCGGACAGCATTACGCCTGATATCGACATCATCATTCTCGGTATGCACGCCCGGGCTGATAATCCGGAGCTCCAAAAAGCCCGCAAATTGGGGCTGCGCATCCTATCGTACCCGGCATTTGTGTATCAGCAGGCTCAAAGCAAGAGGCGCCTGGTAGTGGCGGGCAGCCACGGAAAAACCACTACCACCTCTATGATTTTGCACGTTTTGAAGCACTGCAGACACCCTTTTGACTATTTGGTGGGGGCTCAATTGGATGGATTCGATCATATGGTGCAATTTTCCGATGCTCCCCTGATGGTTATTGAAGGAGACGAGTACCTGTCCTCTGCTATCGACAGGCGGCCCAAATTTCTCCATTATCGGCCTCAAATAGCCATCCTTACAGGCATTGCCTGGGATCACATCAATGTATTCCCCACCTTTGAAGAATACAAAGAGCAGTTCAGTGCCTTCATAAAGAGCCTGCCCCACGGAGCCCTCTTGATCTACTATCAGCATGATCCCCATATTGTTGAAATCCTGAAGGACCTTGACAAAGCGATACAAACACAGGCCTACGAAGCCTTCCACTTTGAAGTGGTGGAGGGCCAATGCCTCTTGTTTGACGATGCCGGAGATGCCATTCCTTTGCAGGTTTTTGGCAAACATAATCTGGAAAATCTGAAGGCGGCTTACCTCGCTTGTCAGGCGGTTGGCATTACAAAGGAGGCATTTTTCCAAGCCATTCCAAGCTTTCAGGGCGCGGCGAAACGCTTGCAATTGCTACACAAAACAAGCAGCTCGGCCGTTTATCAGGATTTTGCCCATGCCCCTTCCAAAGTAAAGGCCACAGTGGAAGCCCTTCGGCAGCAATACCCCGATCGGCAACTCGTGGCTTGCCTGGAGTTGCACACCTTTAGTAGCCTCAGTAGCCACTTTCTCAACGAATATCGGCACAGTTTGGATGCTGCGGATGCAGCGCTGGTTTACTTCAGCGAACATACACTGCGCATGAAGCGGCTCCCACCTTTGTCCAAGCAGGAAATAAAGTCAGCCTTTGACCATCCGGCCTTGCAAGTGTTTACGGAGCGGGTTGAAGTAGAGGCATTTATTGATAGCAAGCGACGAGAAGATTGCAATTTGTTGCTGATGAGCTCGGGTACCTTTGGCGGGCTGGATTTAAGGGCGCTGGCCCAAAAAGCTTAGCTTTCATAGTTTTCGTAGCCGCTTTCATCCAATTTTTTGTACTTGCGGGCTACCCCGGCAGCCAATTCATCTTTGTAATCTAAGAGTTTTGCCTGTAAGGCCGGATCACTGACAGCCAATATCTGTGCTGCCAGAATACCGGCATTTTTGGCGGCATTCAAGGCTACGGTGGCCACGGGTACGCCATTGGGCATTTGGAGAATGGAAAGCAAGCTATCCCAGCCATCGATGGAATTGCTGGATTGGATAGGTACTCCAATGACCGGCAGAGGAGATAGGGAGGCTACCATACCCGGCAAATGTGCCGCGCCGCCTGCTCCGGCAATGATAACGCTGATGCCACGTTGGTGGGCTTTTTTAGCAAAATCGAACATTCGTTGAGGAGTGCGATGAGCCGATACAATGGTTAGCTCGAAAGCCACGTCCAGGCTTTTCAGCAGGTCGGCGGCCTGCCGCATGACGGGCAGGTCGGAATCGGAACCCATGATTATGCTCACTTTGATATTCTCCATCAGGCAATAATTTTAAGCGTTTCTTGGATGAATCGGGCTTTTGTACGGGCCTCCTCCAAACGGGCTGCCAATACTGTAGCATGGCCCATCTTTCGATAGGGCTTGGTGAGGGCTTTTCCATAAATATGAATGGCTGCACCCTCCACTTCCAGGCAGGCTTCCAGCCCTTCATAGCGTGCCGGGCCGCTACAACCCGGGCTACCCAGCAGATTGACCATGACGGCCGGGCTTTTCATTGCCACGCTGCCGAGCGGCCAGTTGAGAATAGCTCGAAGGTGTTGCTGAAATTGGGAAGTGTATAAGCTTTCGATTGTATGATGACCGCTGTTGTGGGGGCGTGGCGCTACTTCATTGATGAGCCAGCCGTCCTCCTGAGTGAGGAACAACTCAACCGATAGCAAACCGCAGAGCTGATAAGCCTCAATGGTGCGAATGGCGAGCTGCCTGGCGCTGGATGCCAGCTCCTGTGAGATATTGGCCGGGCAGCTGAGGAATTCCACGAGATTGGCCGTAGGGTGAAATTCCATATCTACTGCCGGAAAGGCTGTTACCTCTCCTTTGGCATTGCGGGCGACTTGCACGGCTATTTCTTTTTTAATATTCACCAGCGGCTCTATGACCGAAGGGGCATCCATAATCTGGTCGAGTTGCTCATCAGTGCGGATGACCTGCACACCTCGGCCATCATAGCCTGCGGTACGTGTTTTCTGCACAAAAGGAAGGCTAAGTTGCTGATTATCAATGGCTTGTAATACGGTAGCCTTGTTGGCGAAAAGTTGAAAGGGAGCAGATGGCAGCTTTTGAGAGCTATAAAATTGCTTTTGCAGGCCTTTGTCCTTGATGATGTTAAGGACATTTGGTGATGGATGCACTACTTTGCCTTCTTTTTCCAACTGAAGCAAGGCATCGGTATTTACGTGCTCGATCTCAACGGTAATCAGGTCGGCCATTTGGCCAAAGGCATACACATCGTCATAGTTGGCAAAGTCGCCCTGTACGAATTGGTGGCAAAGCTGTGCGGCGGGAAAATCATCAGATCGGTCGAGCATGTAAAGAGGGAGCTGCCATTGGCTGGCTGCCTGAGCCAGCATCTTGCCGAGCTGGCCTGCGCCGAGGATACCAATTTTGGTAGCAGAAAGCTCAGTAGGCACCTTGCTGGTTTGCTGCTGTGAAACATCATGCTTATTCATAAAGTCAGGCTCTGAATTTTGGACGAAATTAGCAGTTCGGCAGGAATTATTCAAACACAAAAAAGCCCCCCACCGCCGGAGCGATGAGAGGCCGTCCCAAAAACTGATTTTAAATTGCTTTAAACAGTTTTTGATTTAACACACAATCACCTAATTCTTCACTATCCCCCGATCTGTGCCGGGATCATTTTGCGGCTCTGGATGCCACTTGCCGTTTCCAGCTGGTAGTACATCATTTGGTGGCCGCTGAGTAGGTTTTCAGATAGTATGATTTCGTTGAAGCCTTTGTTAAAAGGCCCTTGATATTTTTTGATAATCCTGCCATTGCTGTCCAGTACCCGCAGTACTGCCCTTTTGGTATCGGCAAGGAAGAAGCTGATTTTTGTATGCGCTTTGTAAGGGTTGGGGCTGTTTTGATAAAGCTCGTCGCGCTGCCTGCTGTTATGGTCATCGGCCACTACATCCACTGCGATACCTTTGGTATTAGGCTTTTCAGCCTCTTTGTACACATACACATAGGTGGTACAAACTCCCCAATTGCCTGCCGGATCACTCACCCAAAGCTCTAGTGCATGTTTTCCCGTTTCCTGCTCGGTGAATGCGACATAGTTGGACAAGGGAGCCTCATCGCTATGTATTCCCGCCAGGCCGAGTCGCATATCAGCTACCGATTCGTTATCGATACTAAATTGGTTGACATCAGCCGCCCAAAGGGTAGCCGAATGATCGGTAGCCGGGATGGCCAATCCTGTGCCATTGATACAGCGGGCGATCGGAGGTAGTTGATCGTTTGCTGTAGCAGCTAGCGTAGTTTTGTGAACTTGAGAAAAAGCAAATGGTAACTGAAACATTAGCAAGAGCAGGATGACCACCCATATAAGAGAAGTGTTGGTGTTTTGGTCATTTTCCTGCGATTTGTTCATCTGGCAAGTGTGTTTGTTGATTTAAGATTCGTTTCCCAAGTTGTTGCCCATAAGGCAGGTGTACCAGCTGCCTGGGCATTTTTTTATTCGTTTTTTCAAAGAGAAAGCCTTGTACACTCCAAGTAGTAGTAGTGTTTTGGACGTTCTGCCAATTGTTGGGAGGAAAAGTGTGGGGAGTGGGTGCCCGCTAAAAGCGGGCTGAAAAGTGTTTGCTAATTTAGGGTTTTGGCCCTGAGAAGGTTCATAGTTTTGGTAAAAAATGTAAGTGATTCGTTTCCTGTTTTGCCCCGATAGGCTAAAAGGTCAAAAATTGTAATCACAAAGGTAGGTACATTGCTCTAAGCGTGCATACCCAAAAATCGGTAATTTAAGTATTAGGATAGATCAGTATCGATAAAAGATTGATTTTCAGTGAATTATAATACTTAATAAATTTGGATGTGCCAATTATCTGCGTTTTGGTTTGTGTTTTTTTTAAGGCGGTATGAAGAACTAGTTTAAAAACTACTCACTTTGCTGAAAATCACTATTTCATGCCACACCAGCAGCAATTCTTTACAACTTCTCTTTACAACTTCGAAGCTGCTAGGCCACCACAATGTTGATAATCCGTTTTGGCACTACGATTACTTTGCGAACCGTTTTGCCGCTTGTCCATTTTTGCACAGCCTCCAAAGCAAGGGCAGCCGTTTCCAGCTCTTCCTTGCTGGCATCGGTGGGCAACTCTGCGTTTACGCGCACTTTGCCATTGATTTGCACAGGATAATTGAAGGCTGCTTCTTTCAAATAGGTTTCATCTACTTCGGGGTATCGGGCCAGGTGGACGCTGGGCTCATTGCCCAGGCGGGTCCACATCTCTTCGCTGAAATGCGGGGCAAATGGGGCCAGCAAAACCATTAAAGGCTCGAGGACTTTCCTTTTGTGGCAATCCAATCGCTTAAGCTCATTGGTAGCTACCATGAAAGCTGCCACACAGGTATTGAAAGAAAAGCGCTCGATATCTTCATTCACCTTTTTGATCGCTGTGTGCAGTACCTTCATTTCCTCTTTACTGGCATCCGCCTCCTCGACTGCCCACTCGCCCTGTACATCAAAAAATAAACTCCACAGCTTACGCAAAAATTTTGCTACCCCGTCGATGCCTTGCGTATCCCAGGGCTTGGACTGCTCGATGGGACCCAAAAACATCTCGTACATGCGGAAAGTATCGGCGCCATAGGCTTCGACCACTTCATCCGGATTAACGACATTAAAATAGCGCTTCGACATTTTGCCCACCTCCGAATAGGTATGCAATTCGCTATCACTTTCTCCTGCATTGGGGGTAAAGACTCCCTTGTGATAGATTCCTTTGGAGCATTCAAAGATCGCATCGGCATATTCGGGGCGCCAGTCGATGAATTTTTTGATGCTATCTATATTCAAAAAGGAGCTTTCGCTGCCATAGGCCTGTACAAACTCCACATGTACCGGTATTTTTACCACATCCTCTATGCCGCGCATGCCGGCCAATTTGGAGCAAATGAAGTGCTTGTAACCATCTTTTTCCTCTTTGATCAGAAAAATATATTCGATCACCCCCTGTATCATCCCCTGGTTGATGAGCTTGCGGAAAGGTTCTTTGGTGGGCACCAATCCTTTGTCGTAGAGGAATTTGTGCCAAAAGCGCGAATACATCAGGTGGCCCACTGCATGTTCAGTACCGCCTACATACAGATCGACATCGCGCCAATAGTTGATGGCCTGGGTAGAAGCAAATTCTTTTTCATTTCCGGGATCCATGTATCGAAGAAAATACCAGCTCGAGCCTGCAAAGCCGGGCATGGTATCCGTTTCGCGCGTATAGCCATCGGGCAGCTTGACCCAATCTGTGGCGCGGGCCAAGGGAGACTGACCACCGGAAGCGGGTTTGAAGTCCTCCAGCTCAGGCAGTGTCAGCGGTAGCTCATTGGCCGGCATAGCATGCGAAACACCTTCACTGTCGTACAGCATAGGGAATGGCTCGCCCCAGTAACGTTGTCGGCTGTAGATGGCATCCCGAAGCCTGAAATTCACTTTCCTGTTACCGATTCCTGCACTTTCAATCCGCTCCAAAATAGTGGCAATAGCCTCTTTGACCTCCATACCATCGAGAAAGTCGGAATTGATCATTTGGCCAACTTTATCTTCAATATCAGCACCCGGATGCATGCTTTTATCAATAATCTCGACAATGGGGAGTTCAAATTTTTCGGCAAAACGGCGATCTCGCTCATCATCAGCAGGGACCGCCATGATGGCACCGGTGCCGTATTCTTTGAGCACATATTCGCCGATCCAGATCGGAATAGGCTCATTGGTAAAGGGCTTTTTGGCAAAAGAACCGGTAAATGCACCAGTAATAGCTTTTACATCGGCCATCCGATCTCGCTCACTTCTCGATTTTACATAGTTCAGATAATCGCCGATTTCGGCTTCCTGTGCTGCGGTAGTTAGCCGGGGTACCAGTTCATGTTCGGGAGCCAGTACCATATAAGTAGCGCCAAAGATGGTATCGGGGCGGGTGGTGAACACTTCAATTTTTTCCTCCCTCCCTACAATGTCGAAGAATAGCTGTGCTCCTTCACTGCGGCCTATCCAGTTGCGCTGCATTTTTTTCATCGCATCCGACCATTCCAAATCATCCAGGTCATTGAGCAAACGCTCGGCATAAGCTGTGATACGCAGAGACCATTGCAACATGGGCCGTTGCTCAACGGGATGCCCGCCGCGCTCCGACAGGCCGTCCTTTACTTCGTCATTGGCCAGCACAGTGCCCAGGGCTTCACACCAGTTGACGAAGGTGACTTTTCGGTAAGCCAGCCGGTAGCACATCAAGATGTTGTCCTTTTCTTTGTCGGTCATGCTCTGCCAATCGGCAGCGGCGAAAGGCTTTTCCAGGCTGTTGGGAGCATCTATCGCTGTGCTTCCATCACTTTCAAAAGCGGTAATCAGCTCTTCTACCGGTCGCGCTTTTTGAGAAGTATTATCATACCAATGCTGATACAATTGGAGGAAAATCCATTGTGTCCATTTATAATAATCAGGGTCGGAAGTGGTAAGCTCGCGGCTCCAGTCAAAGCTGAATCCGATGTTTTCCAACTGGGCCCGATAGCGCCGGATGTTATCGCTGGTAGATACGGCAGGATGTACGCCGGATTGTATGGCGTATTGTTCAGCTGGGAGGCCAAATGCATCGTAGCCCATAGGATGCAATACATTGAAGCCCTTCAGCCGTTTGTAGCGGGCAAAGATATCGGAGGCGATGTAACCCAGCGGATGGCCTACATGCAGCCCGGAACCAGAAGGGTAGGGGAACATGTCGAGTACATAATATTTGGGTCGATCGGACTGGTTGCTAATGGTGTAAATACCGTTGTTTACCCAGTATTGCCTCCATTTTTGTTCTATTTCTCGCGGGTTGTAATGCATTGCCTGTTTGATGCTTTGGTGTACAATAACTTTGAAAAAGAATAAAAAGTTTCTTTGCCTACTAGATATGCCAGGGATTGTAGTGAGCGCCGCAAAAATATGGAATTTGTATCAGAGAAGTTGTTTAAAAGCTATTCACTTGGCTACAAAGTACTCTTTTCAGCTGGTATCCCGCCCGCTTTGCGGCTCCCTCATTTGCGTTCGGTCATCTTTCCTGCCTGGCTACGACATGTACCTTGCTCATACCAAATGCTTCAGGAGCACCCTTGTCGCCACAAGCAGCAATTCTTAAACGACGTCATAAATTCAGGAAAGGGATTGAGTAGGGGCCAAATAAAAAAGCCTGCATTAAAAAATTCGCTATTTTTGCTTTACCAATTGTACACTTAATTCTTACACGATGATAAAAACAATAATCAAACTTGGGCTTTTTCTGGTAGTCGGTATTTTAATATACAACTACTTTTTGGGTACTCCGGAAGAGAAAGAAACCTCTGCCAAAATATTTAGCGAGATCAAAGATGTTGGCAAATCCATCGGGCAGTTGATAAAAAATGAGCGGGAAAAATTTGATAAAGGGAAATACGACAATGCCCTCGATAAGATTGGCAATTTGTTTGAAAGCCTTAAATCGAAGGCCAAATCTTCCAGTGAATGGATGGACCGGCTGCGCAATTTGGAGTTGAGGAAGGAAAATATACGTAAAAAACTGGAAACCAATGGGGATGAAGGGCCTTCAGCATCGGAGCAAAAAGAACTGAAAGAGGAGATGGAAGAGCTGATCAAGCAAACGGAGGAATTGGCAAAAGATATGGAAAATCAATAAAGTGAGGCACGTCGGCAAGGCTTTATAGGCGAGCAGTTGTCAATGAGGATGTTGCCTTTGTAATGAAAGAACACCCCGTCAATATAAGTGGCCTCCAAAACGATGTAGTGGACGGAGGTTTTAGGGTAAAACAAGAACTGATAAAGCTGCCAGTTGGTATGAGCTATAGGCCCCGTTTCGGCCAGCAATTGTGTCTTCTCACAGCGGCGATTGGCGCCCCATATGCGTAGCTTCAATGGGAAGTTGTAGCCCGAATAACTTGCCGAATGTGCCAGTTGCAAGCCAAATCCATAGCATTCTTTAGGTTGCAAAGGTTCGGCCAATCGTTGGCCAACGCTCTCCCACGAGCCATCCTCCCGCGTGATAAGTCCCATGAAAGTAGCCCCGTCGAAGGGCATGGTATATACTCCCCAGGGCCCGGGTAATATATCGGGCGTAGTACCCAGCTCGCAGGGATGCCAACCAAGGGGTACCGTAGCATCCTGAGGATCGCCCTCAAAACTGGCATTTTCCAGAGGGATTTGCGCAGAAGCTATCTGGAAGGCCAAAAGAAACGGAGCTACCTTTACTAAAAATCGAATCGACACAGGCTTGGGATTTGGATTTTTGCAGATGGAACGAATATACGTCAAATAACGAAATTTGTGCCGACACTATTTCCACCCCTTGCTTAAGAATAGCCTGATTTAGTGGGTTGCGCCAATATTTATTACATTTGTTGGTCATTTGAAAGCAGCAAAGTTATGTCAAAATCTGGGCGTATTGCAGAACTCAACACAGCAGGCACCAGCCCGGTGAGAAAAAAGCCCAATTATTTTTACTCGATTATCAGTGTGGCGCTGGTGCTGTTTTTAATCGGCCTGTTTGGGATGATCCTGCTGCATGGCCACCAATTGGTGAAGGTATTCAAGGAGAATGTAAATGTGTTGGTGGAGTTGAAAACCAATAGCCAAGAGCAAAGCATCCAGCTTTTTCAGGAAAAATTGGCGGCCCAAAACTATGTAAAACCGGGCAGCGTAGTTTTTACCAGCAAAGAAACGGCTGCCAGCCTTTTGAAAGAAGATTTGGGAGAGGATATTGAGCTGCTGGGTTTTCAAAATCCGCTCTATGATATGTTGAGCTTCAATATTCGGTCGGACTTTATGCAGGCCGACAGTTTGGCGAACATCAAACAACGCATCGCACAACATCCTGCTGTTAGTGACGTATATTATGAGGAAGGGCTGGTCGAAGGACTATCCCGCAACGTGGAAAAACTAGGCTTCATCAGCCTTATCATTGCACTGCTTTTCATGATCGTGGCCATTACATTGATTCACAATACCATTCGGCTGGCCCTTTATGCCAATCGTTTTCTCATCAAAAATATGCAATTGGTAGGGGCATCCTGGGGCTTTATCAGCCGGCCCTATTTGTGGTTCAGTTTGCGCAATGCGCTGATCAGCAGTCTTTGCGCCATTGGCGGGCTTTATACCCTGCTGCTGCTGGCACATCGCGATTTGCCGGAGCTGGCCAATCTGACAGATTGGAGAAGCCTGAGCGGTCTGTTTTTTGGCCTGCTGCTCATTGGAATTATCATTACCTTTAGCAGTACCTTCTTTGTGGTGAATCGGTATTTGCAGATGAGAGTGGATGACTTGTACTAAGAGAAAGTTTAGTTTTGTGCGTTTTTTAAACCAATTAGCATGTCAAAAAAAACAACCAAAAAGAAAAAAGTAGTGGTTACGACCACCAAAAAAACCGCCTCCGCAAAGATCCCCCCGACGGTTTCCAAATCCCGTACCACTGTCCCGCAGCCGCGGTCAGGTCGAAGCTTGATCTATGATCGGCAAAACTATCTCTGGATGGGAATTGGCGTACTGCTTATTGTGCTCGGTTTGCTACTTATGCTGGGCGGGTCAATGCCCGACCCCAACACCTGGGATGCTGATCTCATATACAGCTTCCGCCGCACGGGCCTGGCTCCGATCCTGATTCTGGCGGGCCTGGTAATAGAAATATACGCCATTTTTAAACGCTGATTTTAGCAAGCGGCATAACTTACCTGACGACAGTCAGGTAGGTGCCGATGCCGAATTTTTTACATTCTTGCCATCTTTTTTTCAATTAATACTATGGAAGAAATCATTCGATCCATCATTCTGGGGATCGTCCAGGGATTGACGGAATTTTTGCCGGTATCGAGCAGCGGTCACCTTGAGCTGGCCAAATACATACTCGGCGATACGAGTGTAGCCGAGCAGAGTTTGTTGATGACGGTGATGCTCCATGCTGCTACTGCTTTTAGCACCATCATCGTTTTCCGGAAGGACATTGCTCAGATTTTTGGCGGGCTTTTTCAATTTCAGTGGAATGAATCGACCCGCTATTCCCTCAAGATCATCCTCTCCATGATACCGGCGGTGCTTGTAGGCCTGCTGTTTGAAGAAGAGCTGGAGCGGCTCTTCGACCGCCAGATATTGCTTGTAGGCTTGATGCTACTGGTGACGGGAATATTGCTTTTTCTGGCCGACCGGGCCCGCCGCACCGACAAGCAGGTGAGCTACTGGAATGCCCTGTTGATAGGCATTTCACAAGCAATTGCCATACTCCCGGGCATCTCCCGTTCGGGGGCCACCATCAGCACTTCCGTATTGCTGGGCGTAGATCGCGAGCGTGCTGCCCGCTTTTCTTTCCTCATCGTGATTCCCCTTATTTTAGGCAAAATGGCCAAGGACATGTTCAGCGGAGAGATGAGCTTTTCCGGCGAACAGCTTTTCCCGATTGTAGCTGGCTTTTTAGCTGCCTTGCTGACAGGATGGCTGGCCTGCCTGTGGATGATTAAACTGGTGAAAAACAGCAAACTCTCGTATTTCGCCATCTATTGTTTTATAGTAGGAGCCGTTGCAATCGCTGCGGCAAAGGGCTGGCTGTAACGCAGGTCTGGTTAAATCCGAATACAAATGACAAAGCTTTCCGGAAGTGATCCGAAAAAACAATACGACTTTCAAAAAGGTGCCACCTTGCTCATTGATAAGCCCAAGGGCTGGACTTCCTTTGATGTGGTGAATAAAATACGCTCACAATTGCGGCAGCTTTTGGGTGTGAAAAAGATTAAAGTTGGCCATTCCGGTACGCTCGACCCGATGGCTACAGGGCTGCTCATCGTCTGTACCGGCCGCTTTACCAAAAAACTTCATACCTATCAGGGCCTGTCAAAAACCTATATCGGCACATTAACGCTCGGAGCAACTACTCCCTCCTACGATGCAGAGAGTGAGGCGGATGCTCATTTCCCTACCGAGCACATTACCGAAGAGGATATTGAGCGGATTCGGCAACAGTTTATAGGCGTCATCGACCAGGTGCCGCCTATGTTTTCAGCGATCAAGGTGGATGGGCAGCCATTGTACAAAAAGGCTCGAAAAGGTATCAAAGTGGCTATCGAACCGAGGCGGGTGGATATCCGCCGATTCAATATTACGGAGGTGAGGATGCCGGAGGTTGATTTTTTGGTACACTGTAGCAAAGGTACCTACATCCGCTCATTGGCGCATGACTTTGGCAAGGCGCTTCGGTCGGGGGCCTACTTAAGCAGGCTTTGCAGAACGGAAATCGGCGAATTTAAGCTGGAAGATGCCTGGCAGTTGGAGGATTTGGTTGAAAATTTATCGGTGAGCGAATAAGTGAAAAATGGGTGAATGATTGTTGGTCAATGACTTACGTATAATATTTTTACTCTATTGATTTTTCATTCCTTATTGCGATCAACTCTGATTGGGAGGCTTTCTAGCTTTCAAAAACTGTAGCATGGCAGCTGCGCTTAACATCCCCGTTTTGCGACTTAGCAGGCGGCCTTCCTTATCAAAAATTAATGTGCTGGGAATTTGACTTACCTGGTAGGTGTTCTTGAGGTTGTATCCATCGAATTTTTCAATGTCTATATGCAATAGCAAATAGTCTTTTTTCAAAGCATCGACCACAGCTGGATTTCTAAAGGTTCCCTTTTCCATCTGTCGGCAAGGCAAGCACCACTCAGCGCCAAATTGCAGGATATAATGTTTGTTTTCCAAAAGAGCCCGGTTCTTAGCCAATTCCAAATCCGCCAGCAGAGAAGGCAGCTCAGCCAAGATCGCCTCTGCCTCCCTCATGGCCGCCAACTCCCGGTTTTGTGCCACTTCCTCCTTGAGAACTTCCAACTGTTTGAATGCAGGGAGGATGTGCACGGCCTGGATTTTTGCCAGTTGTTGTTCAGGCAGTGTATCAATGGCATCAAGCCCGGGCGCTTTGCTAGCTTGCGCTGATGCAGGGCGCTCCGGGCTCGCTTGCCGATTGATTGGATCAAGGTTCAAAGTAGTATCAACAAGATTGCTTTTAATTTCAGGAGGTAAGATTTTTTGCTTCGGCACAGGATGGGGCAGCCTTAAGCCGACAGTCCTATGAGCCGGCACCAGCCGGGCTGCCATAAATGCTTTGCTGAACATTTCCGTTGGAACAGACTCGATTAGCTGCGAAAACAGCTTCAGGTGCTTTCCACCTACTACTTGTTCTTTATTGGGATGCAAATACACCAAAGCAATCAGGAAATAGCTGATAACAAATAGATAAACTAACAGGCGGAAAGTAATTCGGAAGAAACTCCGAATTGGGGCAGATAAAATATTTGGTTTAGCCGCTAGGGGTTTTATATTGGCCATGATAAACGCAAATAAATGTGTAGTATTTCCTTAGAATTTGCGTTTTCTCACGTATGTCTAAAAGCAAATGTAAATAAAATTGACTGTTTTGCAAGCGGTTTAGAATAAAATTTTGTGAAGGGTGGAAAGGAGACCAATATTATTTCCCCCCTTGCATCGGCTCCTTTGCCACGATGACATCCAGCTCCTTTACCGCTTGCCCATCGCTCCAATAGCCCATCGAACGTTGTTCATCTGTGTTGCCAAAAGCATAGGCGCACTGGCTGCCCTGGCGGCTACAGTTGATTAAAGCATCCAGCAGTTTCCAATAGCCAAAGTGATCCACAATATCCTGCTGCCCGATGCGCAGTGCTCTGCGCGTAGAGATATTATCCAGCCCGCTGTCAAAGGCTTTGTCGAGGCTGTAACATTCATTGTGCCCAGCTGTCATTGGCGGTTTGCCATGCCCGTCGGCCCGCTGGCGAATCAGATTGCGTTGTGGGCTGTTTATAGCCGTTTCAAATATTTTCGTTCCCAGCTTATCGCCTACTGTTCGATCATGCTCACTTACCATGATTAACAATTTCAGATCATCCGAAATGTCTTCGTAGCTATCCAACAGGCCTCCTTTAAAGGGGCCCGTACCTGGTGAGCAAAGGAGCATAGCCACGGGGTTTGGAAGGCCCAGGCTATCGGCGCGTGCTGCCACATTGGCCGAAATAGCACCTCCATAAGAGTGGCCGACCCATACCATCTGATCCGTTCGGCTTTTTACCAGGTTGCTTGTGTCAATAGTGGTAATGGCATCTTTGACGGCCCTGGCTACATTGGGTACAAAATGGTGGGCAGAGGGATTGAAGAGGTTTTTTTGGTAACGAGGAAAGATCACCACATTGCCTTTGCGCACTATATGGCGTATCCATGCACCGTATATCATGGGGTTGATGGCGCCGTAGCCGTGAACAAATACGACCAGCCCGGCAGAGTCGGGGCGCGGGGCGGCGGGTTCGAACAGCCAGAATCCATCCGCTTGATCGGCAAAATCGTGGAAAGTAACGGCTGCATGCAAATAATTAGCCCCTCCGGGCCCTTCGGCAGCTTGTGGGGGAGCTTGTACCTCGTTTTGCCAACTATTGAGCAGCATCAAAATTATCCAAACAAAAGAGAGCATCCTGTATTTTGATCGTTTAGAATTCATAACGATGAAATGATGGATTTTATCGTCATGCTGGTAAACAAAGAGACTAAAATTTGATGGTGCATCATACTGCTGGCGGTTCGGGAGTGATAAATCACACTCAATCCTTTCGCGCTATATAGCACAGGCAATTGGGATTCGCTATCACTCATCAGGCGCCTGAGCTATAAATGTAAGGCTTTCTTTTTTGAGACGGCAGAACTCAGATGTTGAAACTTTTAACTTTCAGACAGTCTGGCCATTTGACAAGTAGCGCAGCCTTATCTTTAACGCACTGCCTTAAATTTTTCTGGTCCCCTGGCACATAATTCCCTTTGATATGCACAATAGTTCAGGGGAAAAGTAGTAAAATTGCGGCCATTACTATTATAAACCCATTTGGAGTTGAGCAGCAGTACATCGCAATTTCCCGTAGGGGTCATCGGAGCCGGCAGCTTTGGAACAGCCATTTCCAATCTCTTGGCTTATAATACAGCTGTACTTTTGTACAGCCGGAATGCCCAATTGGTAGCTGCTGTCAACCACGAACACAGCCTTCGGGAGGTAAAGTTGTCCACCAAAATACGGGCTACCGATTCTCTGGAAGAGGTTGCCAGTGCGTGCAATCTGATCTTTCCCATTGTCCCCTCGGTGAATTTTAGGGCAATGATGCAAAGCCTGTCTCCTTTTTTGCGCCCCTATCATATACTGATTCACGGCACCAAAGGATTTGACATAAGCGGCAGTACGGATATGGGCCCACTGACTGAGCGTAACATCGACCGTAGTGATGTACACACCATGAGTGAAGTGATCCGTCAGGAGAGCGTAGTGGAGCGGGTGGGGTGCCTTAGTGGCCCCAATCTTTCAGCGGAAATTCTGGCTGGCCAACCGGCAGCTACCGTCATTGGCAGCCGATTCAAAGAGGTGATTAAGGCCGGAAGAAAAGTGCTGGACAGTAAAAAGTTTCACGTTTTTGGTTCCTTTGAATTGCTGGGCGCCGAATTGGCGGGTGCTATGAAAAACGCAGTGGCCATTGGTTCGGGCATATTAGCCGGGCTGGGCATGGGTAAAAATATTCAGGCACTGCTCATCACTCGTGGCTTGGTGGAGATGGTCAATTTGGGGAAGGCGATGGGTTCTACCAGCAAAGCTTTTATTGGCACTGCCGGAATTGGGGATTTGATCGCAACAGCCACCAGTACCAAGAGTCGCAACTTTACTTTTGGCAGCTTGTTGGCGGAGGGAAAAAGCCTGGAAGAGATTAATAATCTGATGCCTGAACTGGCCGAAGGGGTGCGAACCATCCAGATCATGCGGCAACTGGCCAAGCACTACAAATTGCACAGCCCAATCATTGAAATGCTGTACAGTGTGGTATTTGAAGGCTTCAATATTTCAAAAGCTTTGAACTATTTGATGAATTACCCTTATGCAGTAGATGTTGATTTTTTGTAATTTTCAGGAGGGCTAATAACGGCTTCTCCAGCAAATTTGATGGATCAATTGTCTGAAAATATACCACCTATGGAAACGGATATTCGCACAGAGGCCGACATTGAAAAGCTGATTCGGACCTTTTATGAAAAAGCGCTGACAGATGAGCAGATTGGCTTCCTCTTTACAGAGGTGGCCAAAATTGACCTGTCCTCTCATTTGCCGAAGCTCTATACCTTTTGGTCGGCAGTATTGCTTCACAAGGGGCGCTATCAGGGGAATGTGATGCAAGTTCATATCGATCTGGATACGAAGTATGCGCTGAAAAAGGAGCATTTCGAACGATGGCAATACCTGTTCAACACCACCGTAGATGAGCTGTTCAAAGGGCCTGTGGCAGAAGATGCCAAGCGGCGTGTGCAGCTGATGAAGCAGTTGATGCGCTTCAAAATTGCGCAGAGCAGAGAGGAAGGCTTTGTAGCCTGATTTAATCGAGGCGCGGCGCAACGATCGATTGCCAAAGCACATTCATGATATACCATCGGCCCTCAATTTTGGCGAGGTGGAAATAATCCATCCCCCATTCGGCAGTTAGCTTTGCAGAGGCTGTTTTGTCCGTTACCTCAAAAATTTCAATCAACTTGGGGCTCTGCTCATTGGCCCGCTTTCCACTTTTGTTCCACCTTGCCGCCAGGTTCACCAATTGCTCATAGGTCATGTCCAGATTGTCTTTATATACCTTGTCCTCTGGCGAAAACCAAAAACCGCGCTTGTGTAAATCAGGGTGTACGCTGCGCTCAATACGGGTAGAGTCGGCCAGATAAAGCCCCTCTACATAGTCGAGGATTGCGTTGTGGACGGCCTGATAATCCTTATTTTTGGCAGATTTGGAATAGGCGGAAATATCTTTTGCCACCAGCACTTCCTCCGTGTTCTGAGCCCAAAGTGAGCCGTTCAGCAGTACGGCGATCAGCAAAAAAAGTATTTTGCGTAACATATATTGGGAGTTTTTCTATTGCAAGTAAATAGGATAGGAGCTTCGTTTTCTGCTGTAATGTAATGAATTTTCAATAAGCAATTGCGAAAGTTCGAGCTTCTTAAATTTATCGAAAGGTAAAATAGTGGAAAAAAATTATATAAAATAAGAATAACCCTATGAACTGATTTAAACTATTGTATTGTTGTTGAGGCTTGGCCATTGTAGGTTCTGGCGATTTCTCTTTTTGAGTGCGTACCTGTATGGTACGGACGATAAAAGGAAAGAAGTCAGGTTCTATAAGGGCTGGAGCTGTAAACCATTAGAAAAGTTTAAATCAGTTCTATGTCTAAAACAACCCTTATTACAGGCGCCACCGGGATGGTAGGCGGGTTTGCTCTTCGTCATTTGTTGGCAGATAAGCGTGTAGGCAAAGTCATTTCCATTGGTCGGAGAACAACAGGCCTGAAGCACGAAAAGCTGAAAGAGATCATCCATAGCAATTTCTTGGATTTTACCCCTATCAAAGACATACTGGTCCATATCGATGTCTGCATTTACTGCCTGGGCGTGTACCAAAACCAAGTATCAAAAAAGCAGTTTTTTGAGATCACCTGCAATTACCAAAAAGCTTTAACGGATACCCTGGCCGAAACCAGCCCCGATCTTAGCTTTTGCCTTTTCGGGGCACAAGGGGCAGATACCACGGAGCGTAGTCGAGTTGCCTTTGTCAGATACAAGGGAATGGCGGAGAATTTACTCCATGCCACTCCTTTTCCACGGAAATACATTTTCCGCCCCGGCTATATTCACCCTACTGGCCATAGAAAGCCTTCAGGGTGGGTATATACCTATTTTGCCATACCCCTCGGAGCGCTTATGTTCAGGTTTTTCCCGAAAATGGGAATCACGGATACGGATTTGGCAAAAGCAATGGTAAACGTTGGCCTGGCAGCACAGAGCCCGTCAAGGGTATTTACTAATGAGGAGATGAAAGCCTTTGTCAGCTGAAAGTTAATGCATCTAAAGAACCTCCAAAGCCTGCTTCAAATCAGCTAGCAGCCATTCAGCTTCCTCCAGGCCAATGTAGAAGCGGACCAGGCGCCAAGAACGGCTGCTATCCTCCCGGCCTTTGATATGGTAAAAGCCACAAAATGGCAAAATCAACGATTCGTGCCCGCCCCAGGAGACGGCCATCAAAAAGTAGCGCAACTGATGAACGAAGGCCTCCACCTGCTCCATCCGCTCCGCTTTTAGCAAAACTGAAAAGAGCCCGCCTGTGCCCTTCATCTGCCGTTTGGCCAGCTTGAGCTGCGGAAAATCGGGAGCAAAGGGATAGAAAACCTGCTCAACTTTTGGGTGCCCAGCCAGCCATTTGGTGATCTTTTGTACACTTTCAAAGCTGCGCTGAAGCCTCAGCTCCAGGGTACGCAAGCCACGGATCACCAAAGCTGCATCGTGCGGCCCGATAATAGCGCCCAGCGTCATCAGCTCCGATTGAAAGATTTTACGGATCATTTCTTTGGAACCGCAAATGGCCCCCACTACCACATCACTATGCCCATTCAGATATTTGGAGCCACTATGTACAACGATATCGATTCCATAGAGGGCAGGCTGCTGAAAAATAGGAGAGCAGTAGCTATTGTCGATGATGGAAACCAGGCCATGCTGCCGGGCCAGTCGGCCGCAGGCTTCCAGATCCTGCAATTCAAAAGTGATAGAGTTGGGGCTTTCCAGATAAAGTATCCGGGTATTGGGCTGAATGGCTGACTCGATTTCCTGAAGATCGCAGCCATCTACAAATGTATGGCTCACCCCGAAGCGCGACAGGAAATTGACGAGCAGGAAGTGCGTCCAGCTATAGGGCGCTTCTACACAAACGACATGATCACCAGCCTGCACATTGGCGATCACGGCGGCTGCTACGGCTGCACTGCCGCTGCTCAATACCAGCGCATCTTCGGTAGCCTCCAGGGCAGCCAGTTTTTGGCGAAGGATGGCTACGGTGGGATTGTTCCCACGGCTGTACACATGATTTTCCAGTTCATCTGAAAAGCTTTGACGAAAGTGCTGGAGATCATCAAACGCAAAATTGCTGGACTGAATGACGGGCGGTGCAATGGCCCGAAAATATTGCTGGCGGTTTTCACCCAAATGAGTCAGGATATCGCTGAGATGCATGCTTGATGGCTTTAATCGGCCCGAAGTTGAAAAATTAGCCGCACAAAACACAATATCTCTTTCTCGAAATTGGTTTTACACCGAACCTTGATAAAGTGATGATTTCATGGGAATGTACTTTAAGTTGCTGATTTTCAGCCTGTTGTGTGCGTCATTTGCACAGCCTGCTGCCTTTAGGCAAGAATCTGAACAAGCCAGCCGATTCCTTCAATCCCACCTCCCGATTATCGATTCAATTACTCAAAAACTGGAGCGCCCGCAAGGACGTGTGCTGGCCATTGTGTATCCGGAATTGCTTCGCTTCAATTTGTTGCGCAACCTGCTGGAAACGGTGGCAGTGGAGCAATTGTACAGCCGCTACGGCAGCCGGGCTGCCGATTTTTCCATTGGCCCGTTTCAGATGAAACCCAGTTTTGTGGAAGAGCTGGAGCATCAAATCCGGCAAAGCCCCGAGCTGCTCAGTTGTTACGCTCCTTACGTCCGGTACCCACAGCAAACCGCTGTCGAGCTACGTACAGAGCGGCTCCGGCGCCTCAAACAATTCAACTGGCAAGTGCTGTATGCCTGCCTTTTTGATGCGGTGGTGGAGCATTGCTTTGGAGAGGGGAACTTCAGCGATGAGCTTGACGAACTGGCTTTTTTCGCTACCGCTTACAATTGTGGTATTCAGCAGGGCGTCGAGTACATTGAATCGTGGATCGACAAGCGAAGCTTTCCGTATGGCCACCAATTTGGCAATGAGCAATACAATTATGCTAGTTTGAGCAAGCACTTTTTTGAAAAAATCTATCCATTCATTCTTTTAAAATAATCCTTATTCGCAGCACTGTTTACCATTGTTCACATCCTAAACTCTACTTTGATGAAAACAGTTGCAAACCTGTGTTGCTGCATGGCGGCAGTAGCATGTATGACATTTGCTGCCTGCCAACAGCACGAGCCAGTTGCCCAATTAGCTCCCTTTGTACAACCGCCTGTACCTCAATTCGATCCTGCATTTAGCAGCTTTAGCTTTGATCCGGATCAGGATTTTACCTACCAACATCCCTCCGGCACTACCATCCGCATTCCCGCAAATGCTTTCCTCACCGCCGATAGCCAGGCGGTGAGCGGCAGGGTGGTTTGCCAATACCGCGAATTTCAAACCGCCGATGACATCTTCCTGGCCGGCATCCCGATGCACTATGGCAATGGCCAGCTCGAAACGGCCGGCTCCTTCGAATTGCGGGCCTCACAATCAGGCCAGGCAGTGCAATTGGCTACGGATAAACAGCTACAGGTCCGCCTGGCATCCCAAACCCCTGGCGACGACTACGACTTTTTCTATCTCGATGAGGAGGCCAGAGGTTGGGACAAATTAGGGACTAATCAGCCAATGCTAAATGAAGAAGTAAACCGACAGCGCCGCAAAATCAGGCGAATGCAGCCCGCTATGCCTTTTCCGCTCAACAGAAAGTACATCGGTTTTAGCTTCGATGCCCTGCTCGATGTGTATCTGGGCGACAAGATTCCTTCTGCGGATGATAAAACAGACACCAAAAACCGAATGGCTGCTTATGGTATCGGCTGGACGGATGTGGAAAACAGGCAGTTTGTGGACTGGAAAGGAAAGAAAATGCCGGCGGCTTTGATGGTTTGGAAGATGATAAAGCGGAAGCCCTTCCCCAGCTGGACGGAGGGCTATCGGGCTGTGCTGACTGAGCTGAAAGGCAGGCGCTATCAGCTCGATATCGTGTCAAAAGACAGTAGCCAGGCATTTCAAACAGAGCTCGCTTTGGTGATGCCACTCAAAGACCTCTTTGCTTTTTCGCCGAAAGACTGGAAACGAAATTACAAGGCTACGATGCTTAAAATAAAGGAGGAAGAGGAGCGCCTCAAGCTGATGGCGGCTGTTTATCGGGAATTTGAGATCGACCGACTGGGTATTTACAATTGGGATAAACTGCTCAAAATGGAGGAGAGCATTCAGCTGGAGGCCAACTTTCGGTTTCCGATTCAACTAAACGAAAAACTGACGGAGCCTGAGGTGGTATATATTACTGAAAATAATCGCTCGGTGATCAAATTTCCAAAAGCCGTGTGGAGTGCGGTCAACTTGCTGCCCAATGATCGGGGGCGCTTCTTTTGCCTGCTGCCCGACCAGCAATTGGTCGTCTTTTCCAAAGAACAATATCAACAGCTCGATTTTGAGAAAATCCGGCGAATGGAGCAACCGGGCCATGTGTTTGGTATGCAAGATGGCGGAATAATAAAATCTCCAGCAGAGCTAAAGGAGCGGCTGGGGCTACAGCCAATATCAAATCTGTAGATGCTGAACTGATTTAGAGATCATGTTTGGAAATTGCTTTTGGCAGCAGCAGTAGTAGTAAAATTAAATTTTGCTCTAATGCACCGAAGGGTAAATTCCAAACACGCTCTTATACTTCAAACCACAAAGTTTTGCCAGGCAAAGCGGGATAAATCAGTTCATACTCTTCAGTAAAAACAGCTATACAGCCTTGCTCTTCTGCTAATTTTGTATCCCCGCCTGCCCGTCCGGTTTAGCTGCCGCAGGCGGGGATACAAAGAAGGAAAATTCAAGGCTATACCTGTGCCGGCTTAAAGAGCGATCCGCGACTGAAGCCTCAAAACAGGACTCACATCAATATATTATAAAAAACAATTACATAGCTGTATATCAACGTATTACGAAATGTTAATACTTAAATGTGGCTAAATAAAAATATGTTTTTATCGATATTTGCTACAAACCACTTTGCTGTAAGCCATAACTTGCCCCCGTAACATCACCTATTCATCAACCCTCAACACCCGTTCCATGCAAAAATGTTTTCCCTGTAGCCTCCCCTACATTGCACTACCAAGGCTTAATAAAATTAGAACAGACAAAAGCAACTGGTTCATGTTGTCTGAGCCAATGAGCAGACCAGCCCGCCTCCGGCCTTTGAGGCTCAGCGTTAAAAAAAACAGGATAGCGGGAAGTGTAAGGAGAAAAGCACGAGCGAAGCGCTTGCTTTTAGAGCGGGTAAGCATCCTGCTTTTTAGCTGCGCATCAACAGCCGGGAGCTTTCTTTTGTTACTTTTCTTTGGCGGTACAAAGAAAAGTAAAAGCCTGTGCAAAGCCCCCGGGAACAGCATTCGACACGGCCATCATTTTAAAACAGGCTCAACATTGGCCATACTCCTCTTCCTCACTGCTGCTGCCTGCAATAAAGAGGACGACACTAGCCCTGCCGACCAACTCCCCCCCATCACCATGGAAGGTAAAGGCACTTTCGCCTGCCTCATCAATGGCGAAGTGTGGAAGTGGAAAGGCCGAAACCCCTGGAATGGTTTTCCGAATTTGGATGTACTTTATGATACTTTAACAAAACGATTGTTTATTCAAGCTACGAAAGAAATCATCGATTCTGGTCAGAGGGATTTACAAGTAATGACAATTAGCAATATTATTGAAAGTACAGGCACTAGTTTTATGGACTATCGAAAAACTATTTATATCGATTATACACAAGTTAATGAAAAGTGCATAGATTATGAATTGGATTCTCTAAGTACTAAATCTATAAATATCCTCAAACTGGATAAGATAAGTAAGATCATCTCAGGCACCTTCGAATTCACAGCGATCAACGACTGCGACACCCTTCGCATCACCGAAGGCCGTTTCGACGATTTTTACAGAGAATAAGCATAAAACAACACTCCACTTTTCTATCCCCATATAAATCCATCATCATGCAAAGCGCAAACTATTTCACCCCGCACATCGCACTGCCAAGGCTTAATAAAAACAGAACAGACAAAAACGAGTGGTTCATGTTGTCTGAGCCAATGAGCAGACCGGCCAGTCTCCGGCCTTTGAGGCTCAGCGTTAAAAAAAGCAGGATAGCGGGAAGTGTAAGGAGAAAAGCACGAGCGAAGCGCTTGCTTTTCGAGCGGGTAAGCATCCTGCTTTTTAGCTGCGCATCAACAGCCGGGAGCTTTCTTTTGTTACTTTTCTTTGGCGGTACAAAGAAAAGTAAAAGCCTGTGCAAAGCCCCCGGGAACAGCATTCGACACGGCCATCATTTTAAAACAGGCTCAACATTAGCCATACTCCTCTTCCTCACTGCTGCTGCCTGCAATAAAGACGACGACACTAAGCCCGCCGACCAACTACCCCCCATCACCATGGAAGGAAAAGGCACTTTCGCCTGCCTCATCAATGGCGAAGTGTGGAAGTGGAAAGGCCGAAACCCCTGGAATGGATTTCCGAATTTGGATACCAGCTATGGGAGTCCTAATAATATTCTTAGAATACAAGCAGTTAAAGATATTCAAAATGACGAGGATACGTTAAGACAGACATTTATAATACACCAGGTAGTGAAAGACTCCGGCCTGTATAAATTAGATTCGGACCAAGGGAAAATTTTTAGAGATTGGGATAATGAAGTGCCAGAGTGCATATCCTTTTATTTAGATACGCTTAAATCGCATTACATCAACATCCTAAAGATAGATACTGAAAATAAAATTGCTGCCGGCACATTTGAATTTACTGTAGCAAATGAATGCGACACCCTTCGTATCACTGAAGGCCGTTTCGATGACTTTTACAGGGAGTAGCATAAAACAGCCACTCCACATTCTATCACCATAGAAACACCACACCATGCAAACCATAAGCAACCACACCCCCTACATTGCACCACCAACGCTTAATAAAATTAGAACAGACAAAAACGAGTGGTTCATGTTGTCTGAGCCAATGAGCAGACCAGCCAGCCTCCGGCCTTTGAGGCTCAGCGTTAAAAAAAGCAGGATAGCGGGAAGTGTAAGGAGAAAAGCACGAGCGAAGCGCTTGCTTTTAGAGCGGGTAAGCATCCTGCTTTTTAGCTGCGCATCAACAGCCGGGAGCTTTCTTTTGTTACTTTTCTTTGGCGATACAAAGAAAAGTAAAAGCCTGTGCAAAGCACCGGGGTACAGCCTCCGGCAGGGCCATCGTTTTAATGCAGGGCCAACGTTGGCGGGTTTTACCGTTAAAAAATTCAAAGAGCCCAAAAGAACGATCCGCGAGTGAAGCCTCAAAACAGGACTTGCACTAACATATTATAACAAATAATTACATAGCTGTATATCAGCGCATTACAAAATGTTAATACTTAAATGTGGCTAAATAAAAATATGTTTTTATCGATATTTACTACAAACCACTTTGCTGTAAGCCATAACTTGCCCCCGTAACATCACCTATTTATCAACCCTCAACACCCGTTCCATGCAAAAATGTTTTCCCTGTAGCCTCCCCCACATTGCACTACCAAGGCTTAATAAAATTAGAACAGACAAAAACGAGTGGTTCATGTTGTCTGAGCCAATGAGCAGACCAGCCAGCCTCCGGCCTTTGAGGCTCAGCGTTAAAAAAAGCAGGATAGCGGGAAGTGTAAGGAGAAAAGCACGAGCGAAGCGCTTGCTTTTAGAGCGGGTAAGCATCCTGCTTTTTAGCTGCGCATCAACAGCCGGGAGCTTTCTTTTGTTACTTTTCTTTGGCGGTACAAAGAAAAGTAAAAGCCTGTACAAAGCCCCCGGGAACAGCATTCGACACGGCCATCATTTTAAAACAGGCTCAACATTGGCCATACTCCTCTTCCTCACTGCCGCCGCCTGCAACAAAGACGACGACACTAGCCCCGCTGACCAGCTCCCCCCCATCACCATGGAAGGAAAAGGCACCTTCGCCTGCCTCATCAATGGCGAAGTGTGGAAGTGGAAAGGCCGCAACCCCTGGAATGGATTTCCGAATTTGGATACTTCATATGGGCCCACTAATATTTTAAGGATTCAAGCTGACAGAATAGATAATAATATAGACCAAACCTTTATTATTCATGAAATAATTTCGGATACAGGAAAGTACATCTTAGTTTTTGATACAACCAGCATTTATAGAGATTGGAATCATGCAAAAGAAGATTGTATAGCCTATAATGTTGACACTAAACAAGAAAATTATATTAGAATTATAAAATTGGATACAGCAAGTAAAATAATATCCGGCACCTTTGAATTCACTGTTTTCAATAACTGTGACACCCTGCATATCACCGAAGGCCGTTTCGACGATTTTTACAGAGAATAAGCTTAAAACAACACTCCACTTTTCTATCCCCATATAAATCCATCATCATGCAAAGCGCAAACTATTTCACCCCCCACATCGCACTGCCAAGGCTTCATAAAAATAGAACAGACAAAAATGAGTGCTTCCTTTTGTCTGAGCCAATGGGCAGACCGGCCAGTCTCCGGCCTTTGAGGCTCAGCGTTAAAAAAAGCAGGATAGCGGGAAGTGTAAGGAGAAAAGCACGAGCGAAGCGCTTGCTTTTCGAGCGGGTAAGCATCCTGCTTTTTAGCTGCGCATCAACAGCCGGGAGCTTTCTTTTGTTACTTTTCTTTGGCGGTACAAAGAAAAGTAAAAGCCTGTGCAAAGCCCCCGGGAACAGCATTCGACACGGCCATCATTTTAAAACAGGCTCAACATTAGCCATACTCCTCTTCCTCACTGCTGCTGCCTGCAATAAAGACGACGACACTAAGCCCGCCGACCAACTACCCCCCATCACCATGGAAGGAAAAGGCACTTTCGCCTGCCTCATCAATGGCGAAGTGTGGAAGTGGAAAGGCCGAAACCCCTGGAATGGATTTCCGAATTTGGATACCAGCTATGGGAGTCCTAATAATATTCTTAGAATACAAGCAGTTAAAGATATTCAAAATGACGAGGATACGTTAAGACAGACATTTATAATACACCAGGTAGTGAAAGACTCCGGCCTGTATAAATTAGATTCGGACCAAGGGAAAATTTTTAGAGATTGGGATAATGAAGTGCCAGAGTGCATATCCTTTTATTTAGATACGCTTAAATCGCATTACATCAACATCCTAAAGATAGATACTGAAAATAAAATTGCTGCCGGCACATTTGAATTTACTGTAGCAAATGAATGCGACACCCTTCGTATCACTGAAGGCCGTTTCGATGACTTTTACAGGGAGTAGCATAAAACAGCCACTCCACATTCTATCACCATAGAAACACCACACCATGCAAACCATAAGCAACCACACCCCCTACATTGCACCACCAACGCTTAATAAAATTAGAACAGACAAAAACGAGTGGTTCATGTTGTCTGAGCCAATGAGCAGACCAGCCAGCCTCCGGCCTTTGAGGCTCAGCGTTAAAAAAAGCAGGATAGCGGGAAGTGTAAGGAGAAAAGCACGAGCGAAGCGCTTGCTTTTAGAGCGGGTAAGCATCCTGCTTTTTAGCTGCGCATCAACAGCCGGGAGCTTTCTTTTGTTACTTTTCTTTGGCGGTACAAAGAAAAGTAAAAGCCTGTGCAAAGCCCCCGGGAACAGCATTCGACACGGCCATCATTTTAAAACAGGCTCAACACTGGCCATACTCCTCTTCCTCACCGCCGCCGCCTGCAATAAAGAGGACGACACTAGCCCCGCCGACCAACTACCCCCCATCACCATGAAAGGAAAAGGCACTTTCGCCTGCCTCATCAATGGCGAAGTGTGGAAGTGGAAAGGCCGCAACCCTTGGAATGGATTTCCGAATTTAGATACTTCATACTGGGATCCATTGAATATTTTTTTAATCAAAGCGGCTAAAGAAATCAATGTTGCCGGTGAAATAAAAATACAATCAATGACTCTAAGTTCCAACCCTGACACTATAGGCATTTATACTTTACAGTTTAATCAGGGTATATTTGTTGATTATTCACAAATAAATGTGGACTGTAAAGCTTATGAGCTTGATACATTACAAACACATAAACTAGAAATACTAAAATTGGATAAAGTAAATAGAATTGTCTCAGGTACTTTTGAATTCACAGCGATCAACGAATGTGATACCCTTCGCATCACTGAAGGACGTTTCGACGATTTTTACAGAGAATAAGCACACAAATACCTAAAATGACAATTCACCATAGAAACACCACACCATGCAAACCATAAGCAACCACACCCCCTACATTGCACTACCAACGCTTAATACAATTAGAACAGACAAAAACGAGTGGTTCATGTTGTCTGAGCCAATGAGCAGACCAGCCCGCCTCCGGCCTTTGAGGCTCAGCGTTAAAAAAAGCAGGATAGCGGGAAGTGTAAGGAGAAAAGCACGAGCGAAGCGCTTGCTTTTTGAGCGGGTAAGCATCCTGCTTTTTAGCTGGGCATCAACAGCCGGGAGCTTTCTTTTGTTACTTTTCTTTGGCGATACAAAGAAAAGTAAAAGCCTGTGCAAAGCACCGGGGTACAGCCTCCGGCAGGGCCATCGTTTTAATGCAGGGCCAACGTTGGCGGGTTTTACCGTTAAAAAATTCAAAGAGCCCAAAAGAACGATCCCCGAGCGAAGCCTCAAAAAAGGACTCACATCAACATATTACAAAAAACAATTACATAGCTGTATGCCAACGTGTTACGAAATGTTAATACTTAAATGTGGCTAAATAAAAATATGTTTTTATCGATATTTACTACAAACCACTTTGCTGTAAGCCATAACTTGCCCCCGTAACATCACCTATTTATCAACCCTCAACATCCACGTCATGCAAATTACAACCTATTACACCCCCTACATCGCACTACTGGCAATACTCCTCTTCCTCACTGCCGCCAACTGCAAGAAGGACGATGATACGAATCCCATCGACCAGCTCCCCCCCATCACCACAGAGGGCAAAGGCACCTTTGCCTGTCTGATAAATGGCGAAGTGTGGAAGTGGAAAGGCCGAAACCCCTGGAATGGATTTCCGAATTTGGATACTTCATATGGGCCCACTAATATTTTAAGAATTCAAGCCAAAAGAAAAGATGATAACGTAAACCAAACCCTTACTATCCATGAAGTTGTATCGGATACAGGAAAGTATATATTAGATTTTGACAGGACAAATATATTGAGAAATTGGAACCATGAGATCGTGGATTGTATAGGCTATGATTTGGATACTATGAGGAGTAATTTTCTTAGAATTATTAAATTAGATATAAAGACTAAAATTATATCTGGTACTTTTGAATTCACCATATTTAATGACTGCGACACCCTTCGCATCACCGAAGGCCGTTTCGACGATTTTTACAGAGAATAAGCTTATTCATTTATTATAGCATGCTATCGGGTCGGGTATCCCATTCCCGCTAGCTACGCCTTTTTAATCACCTAAATATTTTACCATGAAATCATTAATGCACCCATTAATGCTGCTATACCTATGCAGCTACCTTAGCGCACAGGATGTACAGATCATCCAGAGCGACAGCAGCTTTCGCGAGCAGATCGACTACGTACTCGCTCCACTCGATCTCACTCAGCTGAGCACGCAGTATCTCTACGAGCATACCGTGCCCGTATTCCCCCTCCATCGCTTCGACGGTACGGAACTACACGATACGACCCTGCTGGACTACAGCAGCTTCGACCTCTTTTACCACATGCTGTGCGATATGGCCCTTAGCACCGATACCCTGCCCGCACCCCAGCTATACCGCTCGGTGGCCGACAGCCTCGAAAGCACCGACACCATCCCCATTGCCCTGGTGCTGCACCAGTACGAGCGCTTCAGGGAAGATGCCGTATCCGCCAATCTGCTGACCGTATCGAACGGGCAATTGCAGGATGTGCCCGGCAGGCTGGAAAGCCCTTACCTTCGGGATACCACCCTGCTGACCTCGAGCCTGTTTAATATTTTTGAAGGCCCAAACGTAGTCTTTATCATCAGGCCCGAAATGCTATTTGGCAATCTCAATCCAACAACGAGCGCGCTGGAGGCCGATTTCGATGACGGCAACGGCTATACGGCCATATCGGCCAACCTGGCGATCTCCATCAGCTATGCCAGCGCGGGCGTCAAAAAAATACGCCTCAAATATACCTTTGGCAATGGCGAAGTCCGGATCGGCCAGTTTCGCATCCACATCGCGGCCCCATATCCGGGCAGCAATTTTAGGATGTATAGCCAAACACCGGATACTACTTTTCATATCATAAACGCCTTGCAAAAAACTGGAAAACTCGATGTCTTTTTGGCTTGCCCGGAAAAGGGCCTGCAAAAACCCCTGCTCATGATAGAAGGCTTTAATCCTAAGGAGTTTGATGATTTAACTTATGAATTGATGATTGATCTCTTAGATGATCCTAATAACCCATTGGGAGAATCAATTTTGGATAAACTTCATGAATCTGGTTACGATCTCATTTATCTCGACTTTGAAGACGGCGGGGCTGATCTGACAGCTAATGCTGATGTAGTTAGAGGAGCCATAAATAGGATAAATTATGAGAAAGGATTTAGTGGTACCCACTTTAAAAATGTGGTGATCGGTGCCAGCATGGGCGGGGTGCTGGGTAAATATGCCTTATTGGATATGCAAATCAAAGGAGAAGACTCCGATACAGAAAAATTTATCACCTATGATTCGCCTTTGCAGGGCGCCAATATAGCTCTGGCTTTTCAGTATTTGATAAAGAGCGTCGCCAACTTTAAGGTTGTCCCCTGGGTTGATCTAAAAGACATCGTAAAAAAATTAGCAGAGATCGAAGCCGGTCTCAACAGCCCGGCAGCACGCCAGATGCTGGTGTATCACGCCTATGATTTTTATGCGGCCAGAACCTCCCACCAGGCATTCTACAATACACTCAACGGAATGGGAGAGCTGCAGGATATTGACTACATTGCCATCTCCAATGGCTCCAAGATCGGAGCAGGGCAACTGTTAACAGCGCATGAGGTGGTACTAGACGAGGATTTATGGATGAAGGATGTCTTTGAAATGCTGGGGGCAAATGGTTTTTGGTCAACGGTAGCTGGCGTGGGCGCCTGGGTACTGCTTGGAACAACGATAGAGGTTGACATAAAAATGTGGGCCTTACCGGATTACTCTACCAGCTTCAAGACTATTTATTCTTCACAGATAGGGTACACACTATTTTCCGTAATATCTATGCACGAACCTACCGTGGTGAAAGTAGCGGGGGTTTATCCCTATGATAGTGCCCCTGGCGGTATGCGTGGATTTAACAGTACCGGAAGTGACATATTGCAGGAAATGTTGCGGGATTCGTCTTTCTGCTTCATTCCTACAGTTAGCTCATTGGACATTGAAACCACCAACCTGTATCTGGATGTGTCGGACAACGAGCATGTCACTTCCGCATTAAGCGCCCTGGATCGCTATGCAGCCTCTGCCGATTCGTCGGTACAAACCTATGGGATCAATCAGCACAACCAGGAACACGTATCGCTCAATTACAGGAATAGTGGCTTTTTGTTGAATGAGTTGCTTGGCGAAAACGGTTTGGCCTTCCTCTCCGAGTTGGAGAACGACATATACAATATGGGAGACAGTGAGCTGGATTTTGAATTTCCTCCTCCGGGACAAAGCTTGCAGTTTACAGCCACCACACATGAGATCAAAAAAGATTTAAGCATTTACAATAACGGCGAGCTCTGGGTCAATCGCGATGACCGCATCGCCTTCACCCATGATCCAAATAACTACCCCAATGCAAATTCCTCCCACTTCGATGCTCACATCCTCCAAAGCTGCGAAGACTCCACCCGCGTGGAGGTACTCGGCACGGGCCGCTTTCTGGTAGGCGAGTACGACAATGGTGTGGAAAACACAGCTACGCTGAATATCGGTGATTCTTCCACCCTCTACCTGCATGACGGCGGCCTGCTGCAGGCCGACAAGTATTCGCAGATCATCGTCAGGCGGGGCGGCCATCTGCATGTCGATTCGGCCGGCCATCTGCGCATCATCAGGGGCGAGCTCATCGTCAAGGACGGCGGCCGCCTCACCATCGAGCAGGATGCACTCTATTAATACTACAATCGCTTCAAAATATACTTTGCAACGCTACCATAAAATGAATCCTGACTTATCAAAATAAAAGGCTATGTTTTTTTTGGCACGAACTATTGATTATTACTATCTTTAACATGATGTCTCGGTAAATCCTATAATGTATGACAAATTTTCGACTTGTTTTTACTAAATAAAATCAAGGGCTACAACCATTAAATATCTTCATTGGGTATTACAAATTATTTAGAATATGAAACGATATACAATGCTATGTGCTACAATCTCTTTTTTCATAATAATGTTAGTATCTACATGTAATAAAACCAGAAATGGTTTAGACTGTATTGAACCGCCATCAATTCTTCCTTTAAAGTCTTCAAATGGTGCCAATACATTTGGGTGTAAGATCAATGAAAATAATTGGACCCCTTTTGGTGTTAGATGGGGTTTTTCTTTCCTGGAAGGACCATTAAAAGCTAAGTATTTTGGCCATCCCACTTATTATCTTTTATTGAATGCTTCCAGATATATAGAAAATAAGTGTGACACAATCGATCAACAATTTTATATTGACTTACACAACATTAAGCTCGGTGAAAATAAAATTGACTTTAGAGAGAATGTATTTAGCCAATGGATAAATAATTATCATTATACCTATTCCTTGGATACCACCGTCAGTCACGTAGTGAAAATCAGCAAGCTTGATACGATTAATTTCATTATCTCTGGAACTTTTGAATTTACACTAGTAGGTAAAACAGAAAACGACACTTTAAAAATCACAAGTGGACGATTTGATGTAAATGCGCGTCCGTGAAATTATATCCAATGGTTTTGTTCCATGAACCTACAATTGTTTAGTCGGAAAATTGGAGGAATTCCATTAATTATAATATCGATCAATACTGTTCAAGCACTTATTTGTTAAAAAAAACCAAATCCAATGAAAAAATTAATTCCATTAATCGGTTTAGTATTATTTTGTTTGATCCAAACAATTTTCGCACAAGTCAATTTAGAAATCACAGAAGATGATAAATTTGATGTAGTAATTGACTCCATTCTGGGAAGTTTAGATTTGAATGAACTAGAAACTGGTATATTAGTTGAATCTGCATTTCCTATTGTTGAAATAAGTCAGTTTAAAGGCACAGAACTGCATGATAGTAATTTTGTAAATCCAGTTAATTATGGTGGGCTTTATAACATGATATATGATGCTGTAGTTGACAGCAATGCTTATCTTAATATTGCAAAAGAAAACTTCTCTGACATTCCAAAATCATTATTATCAGATGATACAATACCAATTAGCTTCTCTTTATACAATTATGACAGAATCCGTGACGATGCCTTAATCAATAATTTAATTCAATTTCAAGGTAACAAATTTGTTGATGTGCCAAATAGGCCATATTCTCCATATGTTGTCGATACAGCTTTTGCCGCAACGCCATTTCGTACAAATTTTAATGACATTAATATTACCTTTTCAATTCCTGATTCTTTATTTTTTTCGAATTTAGATTCTATTATACAAAACATTCGGATTGATTTTGATGATAATAATGGATTTAATACATACTTATTAAATCAAGTTATAACAATATCTTATCCTGCTGAAGGAGATAAAACGATCAAATTTGAAATCACCTTATCTTCTGGTCAGGTAATTCAATCACACTCAAAAATTAATATAGCAGTACAAATTATAAATGCAAGAGATTATGACAGGAATAATACAGCCAGAATAGTTGTGCCAGGCACTAATTTACACGATGGTGCAACAATTGATATATTTTACAGTTGTCCTGATCAAAAACTTCGTAAACCACTCGTTGTAATTAACGGATATGATCCACCTGAGAAAGCAGCTATTCCTGGACTAGGTAATAGAACATCAGATTTAATGTTTCAATTTATGCAATTTGTTCCTTGCCCGACTTTAAATCCAAGTACTCAATTAGAAGATATTTTTGAGCAGCAGAATTTTGACTTAGTTTGGATTACTTGGATTAATGGAGGCGAAGCTCTTGATAGATTAGGGTATGCAATTGAAGATGCGTTAATTAAACTTAATGAAGAAAAGAATAGCTCAGGCAGTCACATACCAAATATCGTTATCGGGGTAAGTCATGGAGGAGTTACAGGCAAGTTTGCACTATTAGATATGGAGCAAAAAGGAATTGACCACCAAACTGAAGCATTTATCAATTTTGATGAAGGGATACTTGGCGCAAATTTACCTTTAGGTCTTCAATATATGATTAAACATGCATTAAATGTTTCGCCAAATGGTAAAGCTATTAAAGATAGAATTCCATATCTTGACTTACTAGAAGATGTTTTTAAAGCTCGTGCTTTAACTGACTTAATTCGTTATTCTGCTTGGGTAGATATAGCAAACCCTGCTCATCATGCTTATTTTAATAATATTGTTACAATGGGACAAAATGGTGATGGCACTCTTTCCGAATGTCAATATTTGACAATTTGTAATGGATCACTTTTAGGTACTCTCCAAGAAAAATCACCTGGAGTTACTTTTAGTCCCGGAGATGAACTATTAAATATTACTTTTAAAATTTTTGGCCTTTTTAAATATGAAGCTGAAGTGAATTTACTTCCAAATGCTCCAACAAATTTTACTCAGATATTTAAAGGTAAAATGGTTTTTAAAATTGCTGGAATACCTATTCATACAGATAAAATGACAGTAAGGATTAGTGGAAACTTGCCTTTAGATACAGCTCCGGGAGGCTATATGGGGACTCCAGGTGGTTCAGGGTTTGGCTCCTCTGGTACAATAAGTAGCCCAGGCACAGGGATGGCTAATGGGAATATCGCATTTGGAGGGATTTCAAATATACTTGGAGCAACAGTTCCTATAAGTTCAGTTCCTTTAGGTATTGGACCATTTTGTATTACCCCAATGGTAAGTACGGTTGATGTAACTGATAATAATATTGCGCTGTTAATAAGAGATTTATCTGACATTGAAAATACAGTAAACACAGGCACAGTTAGACCGATAAATTATACCGGATCATCTGACAATTCTTGGCCGCCACCTGGGAGTAGTCAATTTCCTTTCTCAGGTGGACCTCGTTTTAACCAGCAACATCCTACAGTAACGGATAAAAATTCCGTTTTTTTTATAGCTTATGTTGCTCCAGATTTCGGCCAACATCTTAGCGAGGAATTAACCAATCGGATATATAATTTTGGAAAGTCGGACGAGCCTGTTGATCAAGTAGCTTGCACCTCACCTATCCGTAAAACACCTAATGATATAGATCATGATGTTTCAGTATTAGCAGGTGGCAAATTGAATATTAATCAACTAGAAAAAATTTCATTTACGGATATCCAATCTAATCCTACTAGTACATATGGTTCTACTTTTGTTGTAAACTTAATAAAAGGATGTGGAGATAAACCAACTCTAACTATTGATAATGGGGGAGAACTTAGTATTGGTGACTTCACTAATGGGGAAAATAAAGGGATTCTGTATGTTGGTGAATCACTATTAGAAGTATTAGATGGTGGATATATTTTTTTGGATAAAGAGTCTAAAATCGTTATAGAAAAAGGCGGCGAGTTGAAAATCGAAGCTGGCGGTCATTTACGGCTTATTAAAGGGGCTCAAATAATTGTTGAAACAGGTGGAAAGTTGTCAATTGACCAAGACGCACTAATTGACCTTTGGTGGAATAATTCTAATATTCATATAAAAAAAGAAGGAGAATTAGAAATTAATGGAGGATTTGATTTTACTGGCAGCGGCTTTTTCCAGTTTGATGAGGATAACATCCTCACCCTCCACAGCCCCTTCATCCTCAATGGCATGAATAAGGGCACCCGCTTTATCCGCCTCAACAAAAACGCTACTCTCCACATCGACCATCACGGCATCTTCCTCGAAGACGGTCGCGTGGACTATGAGGACTATAGCCGCATCCTGCAAGGGCCTGGTGGCATGGCCCGCTTTGTGCATACCGACTTCAAGGGCCTCGGCCAGGACAATTCCATCGCCCTCGAAACCGATGATGCCGAGCAGGTATTTGTGTTCCAGTGTACTTTTTACGATCTCGATCGGGGTTTGCAATTGCGCAATATGGGGCCCGGCCAGACCGCCTCGGTGCAGTACAGCAATTTTACCAACAACCTCGGAGGCATTGCGGCTGAAAACGTGGACCGCATCACCCTCACCGAATGCGACATCGATGCGGGTGCTACCGGCATTGCCGGCCTCGACCTCTTTGATGTGGGCGATATGTCGCTGGTCAATACCGATGTGCATCATTTCCCCTACACCAGCGGAGCCATCCGCCTGGTCAACACCAAGCGCTTCCGCATGTTTGGCGGAGAGGTAGCCGACAACCAGCTGGGCCTGTTGGCTCCTGCAGGCAGTGGAGACCCCAACGAATCCAACGTATTCCTCTACCAGCAGGCCACCTTCCGCCACAACCAGATCGGCATCTCTATGCCCAATGGGGGCTTCGACCGGGGCCTGGTGCTGATGGATTGTGCCGTGATGTGGGAAAATTTCGATGTAGCCATTGAGGGGGTGGATGTGGAATTGCAGATCGATGCCTGTATTAATTCTGGGGATCCCACCTGCTCCAACATCCGGCCCAATGTATTCAGGCCCTATGGCGGATCGCTCTATTTTGACATCTGCTACAGGGAGCGGGATGACGATGGCTTCATTCCCGCCAAAGGCAATTACTGGGCTGCCATCCCGGCGGCAGGTGCTCCACATGGCAACTACTACATCCGTGAATCATTTATACCGGATACTACCCAAATGGATCCGGATTGTGGTCCGCTGCTGCTGCTCGATTACAGCTTCAGCGTACCCAATATGCCCACCGGCTGTAGCTACGCCCCCGATCCGGAGGATCCGGAAAACCCCGAGAATCCGGAAAATCCCACCATTCCAAAAGATCAGTGTTTTGTGGATGATGGTAGTGAGCAGGTACTGCTACACGATCAGTACAATCAGGCTTATGAAGTATTCCGCGACACGCTCGGCAATCCCGACGGCTTTGTCCCGATTGCCGGTATTTCCAATACCATCCGCGATACGGCTACATACACTTGCCGCCGCTACATCGATATTGCCCGCGCCATCGTGGATGCCAGTGCGCCACCGGCTACCGAAATCGATATCGATGATGCAGCCAGTCTGGCTGCGCTGGACTGGGAGCCCGGAGTGCTGCGAAAGCTGGAAAGCAGGCAGTATGGGAAAGCAAGGCCTGCGTCCAGCCGGATGCTCCTCTACCCCAATCCGGTCAGGGAAGAGCTGACGGTAACTGCTGGCCGGGGCCGATACGAGCTGCGGGTGTATGATTTGCTGGGCCGCCTGAAGCATAGCCGCCGGATGGATGGCAATAGCAAGTTGAATGTAACAAGCTGGCTATCAGGTGTTTATATGGTGCAGCTTACCGATTTGAGCAGTTTTGAAGTGCAGCAGGGCAGGTTTGTGGTGCGGTAGTTAGTACTTTGCCAAATTCTTCAGCTGTTGGCTGTTAGCTTCCCTTTATCGCGTTTTCAGATGCGGCATTGGGAAGCTAACAGCTAAAGGTTTGCTCTTTTGCTACTTTTGGAGCCTCGCCTGCCGTGCCTGCGGCAGGTAAACCGTGCCTGCGGCAGGTAAACCGGACGGGCAGGAAGCTAAAAGTAGAATAAACCTGTTTTGACAAATACTTTCTTTGTTCTTTTTGCTGCTGTAGGGAAAAAGTGACAGGCAGGCGCGAAAGCGGTGGGAGTGCGTAAAGAGCGATCAATGACGGGGTATTGAATGCGCAGCCATTCGATCGTTGCGGCTAAGCTACAGGAAGTGGATTCGGAGGCATAGTGCTTTTTGGATTCACTTCTGTATTCTATCAACATCCCATTTTGGTGATCTTCTCTATAGATATCCCCAAAGCCGGGTGCGTTGTTCCATTATCCCGCTTATTTTTGGTCATAAGAAAATCGTTCAGTGTGCCCAACCATTTTCCCATACTGTTCTGTCTTTCTCATCGAAAGGTCTGACACACCTTGAACACCAGACGAAAGATAAAGCTATGAAACGAGCATGAGCTTTTTTAATCATACATTCACCCAAGTATATGATTAAAAAAGCTCATGCGAGAGTGAAGCGGTTACATTTGTGCGGTACTGAAAGCTTTCGGGATTCTGCATAATTTTTACCTGCGGAAAATTTTATACAAATGAAAACCATTTATGAGACTGACGAATCGAGGGATTGATACGTTATACTGGTACAAGTGATAATTAGTAAACACACTGCTTTAGCGATTTTTACATGCCTCGTTCCCGCCAATATACCGAAAAGGAGTTGGTAGCTGGTTGTATTCGCAATGACCGCTTCTTTCAGGAACTGCTGTATCGGAAGTATTTCAATACCATGATGCACATGTGCCTGCGCTATACGGATGACCGGGATAAGGCTATGGAAATTGTCAACAACGGATTTTTGCGAGTATTTAAGAAGTTAGATACGTTTGCTTTCAAAGGTTCACTGGAAGGCTGGATACGCAAGCTGGTGTATCACAGCCTTTCAGATTACTTCAAAAAGCACTCGAAATATCTGCAATTCCTGGTTTTGGAAGAGCGTGATGAACCCCAAAAAGAAGAGGCTTTGCAGCAGATGTATATGGAAGATATATTGAAAATGGTGGACCAACTGCCACCCGCTACCCGGCGAGTCTTCCGGTTGTATGCTATTGAAGGTTTTACGCATGTTGAAATTGCGAAAAAAAACAACATCAGTGTAGGTACTTCCAAATGGCACTTGTCGAACGCACGTAAGCAGTTGCAACATTTGATAAAAAAAAATAATAATTACAGGCTTTATGCAGGCTAAAAACAAGCATTCCAACCAATCAGACAGCCAATGGGCTGACCAGGGCTGGGCAAAGATGCAGCAGTTGCTGGATCGGGAAATGCCCGCAACCCCTGCCCGACGCCCAAATGGCCAATCGCGCTATCTGCTATTGCTCCTGCTTTTGCTGATCGCTTTTACAGCAGGAGCAGGGCTGGTATGGTGGTGGGCGGCAGAACAACCTGATGCATCTGCTCCTGTAAAAACAGTTGAGAAGGAGCTGCCAATCGCCAAAGCCAAGCCGCTGCCCAATCTTCCGGATACGGATCATATGGCTGCCATACTCCATGAGCCTTTGCTCAAAGCGGGCATTGGCGAAGGGCTGGGGCCGCCCGGTCAGGTAATCGCACCACCCAATGAAACAGCAGCCAGTATTTTTCAACAAAACAAAGAATATGATCTAAGCTTTACTAAACCCAATCAAATACCCCAATCCGTTGAATCAACAGCTAAAGCATTGGAAATCAGCGCCTTGGATGCGCTTTCTTCCACTTTGGCTACCGCTGAGAAGGCAGCACAACCCCCTGTGGAGGTTGCCTCCTTGCTGCCGACTCTGGTGCCGGAGGTGAGCAAGAACAACCGAAATCCACTTACTAAAATCCGGCTCAAGCCAAAGCCGGTTTGGCGCTTTGGAGTCAATGCAGGGCTGTTGGCAGGTGGTTTAACCTCCTCCGATGGCTGGGAGTTGGGCCTATTGGCAGAGCGGAAGCTGGATTCGCGTTTTGCTGTTCAGGCAGGCTTGGGCTATCGCCAAATCAACAAATCCATCCAGGCCAATTATATAGACGATCCTCTGCGCGATCAAGTGATCCTCGGGCCTGATCCTATTGTGGATACCCTGATTCTCGATCCTTCTATGAATTCTATAAAGGATATATACGGTCTGGAAAGGAAGGTAGGCAGTTTGCCTATTGCCCGTATGGCCTATCTGAATGTGCCTGTGCAAATGGTGTATAGAATCAACCATTGGCTGCGCATTAGCAGCGGCATGGAGTTGAGCTGGCTGCTGCATACCGCTTTGAAATACGAGAATAATGAAGGGGCATACGATCCTAGTTTAATAGCCTTCAACAACCAAACGGATGTGCCTGATAAGGTGCGAGGCGGTATCCGCCGCCTTAATGTGTCGGCCTCGGCAGGGCTGTCGGCCGTGTTGTGCAAGGGGCTGGAGATCGGTGTTCATTACTATCACGGTCTGCACGATTTTACCAAAGACGATGCCTTCGGCATCCGGCAGGTGGATGCACATGAGTTTGTGAGCTTGCAGTTGAAATATTTCTTATGAATAGCATGGATAAAATTTTTGTAGCTGCTCTGCTACTTTGTTTGGCCACGGCACTTTTAGAGGCACAGACGGTCAATTCCTCTTGTGAGGCGGCAGATCAGGAGGTTTTTCAGCTTTGGGAAAAGGATGCTAAAAAGCTGGCCATCAGGCGTTTATATCAAATCCAGAGCCCGGATTCCTGCCAGGTAATTATCCCTCAGATATATGTGGACAGTGCTTTGCAGGCCTTGTTGGCCGTTCATAATGCCAAGGAATTGGGAGCCCGCAAGGAGGTTGTCGAGTTGTATGAAGTACATGCACTGGCAGAACCCAATTTAAATAGTTTGCTGCTTTTACTGGATACCTCTTTCCAATGGGCGGAGGCTCTTCAGTTGAATGATCAGAGCGGCCTGGCAGCTTTTGACAAATTGCTGCGCAAATACGATTTGTACAAACAGGAGGCCAGCCTCCAAGCCACTGGCGAACTGTTGATTCGGCTGCGCAGCCCGCTCGATTTGAATATGGCTGCGCTCGGCAATCTGTTTGCCGAGATCGAAGGGGTGAACGGCTGGCTGGCGGATAGCCTGCTTGGCGAATCGACCAAAGACATTAGCTACCAGCCAGCCGATGGGTATGTGGAGCTCATCTATCGCTACAGCTGGCTGGATTGTGAGACTGATTGCCGAAACGATCACTTTTGGCGTTTCAAAGTGATGGACGATTGTAGTGTGCGCTTTGAGGAAGCTTATGGCCAACCCCTGGGCATACAGCAGTTGGAACAACTCGTTCAGATCCGTTTGTTTCCCAATCCGTCTGTTGATCGGGTCAACGTCAATTTGGTAGGACCTCCTCAAGAAAGCCTGGAAATGCAATTGTTTGATGCTGCCGGCCAACTGCTCGAGGTGCAAAAGGTGAGCTCCAGCAACGGAGTGGTGGAAGCACGTCTGTCATTAGCGGGCTATCCCCTGGGCACCTACTTTGTAGCCTTTCGAAATGATAAAAATACGCTGACTGAAAAGGTTCTTAAACGATAACACGCGTCGATACTATCATATTTTCCTTCTTCAAAAGCATGGTTCTGCCAGGACTGTGCTTTTTTGGTTGTAGCCTGTCATTTTCTGTTTTCCATGGCTTTGAGTTCGGCGGAATACTGAGGATGAAAGTGGAAGCTTAGCGGCTTTGTAGCTAAATCAAAGAAGGTGAGTTGATAGCTTCCGGCCTGCCCGCTTATCTGCCCTTTGCCTAGTTCAGAGGTGAAGGAATGGTCATAAGGGCTGATTAAAAAATGTTTCAGTATCGTAGTCTTTGCGCTACTGAATACTGCCTTGAGGTTCGTGTTTTTGGTAACTTCATCTTCCAATTCATACAGAATGGCCTTAATAGTACCGGCATTTTTGAAGATCACAAATAATAGGAGCTTATCTCCTTCATTGAGCAAATAGACGCCTTCCGTTTCCGTAAGGCCGAAGGCCGGAATGTATTCAGCCTCCCGATTGATGCTGGCCACGATTTTATACTCAAAATGGGTGGAAGTGCTTGGCTTGCTGCCCTGAAGCAATTGATAGCCTCCATCGGGTCCAGGCTGGAGGAAGAAGCAATAGTCCCCCTCAGTAGTACGGCCCAGCATAGCCTGTATTGCCGAGGCCGGTATTTGATAGGTAGCATATTGGTTGCTCAGTATATTGATGCAGGTCGCTACCTGCGCTACGGGGTATTTGTTTTTTCCAACTACCACATGGAGGAAATTCGTGAGGCTACTTAGCTTTTTAGGTGGCGGAAGGCAGGCAAGCTGGATGCCTGCGACAGCTGAATTGCCATTGGCATGCAAGCTGGTTTTACTGTTTGAGCCTGAAGCATCTTCGGAGTCGGTAGAGGATTGCTGACAGGAAAACAATAGACAACATACAAGAAAGCAGAGAGGCTTTATTTTCATTCTAGACGGATTGGTAATGGTGAAAATAAATAAATGTTTTGATCGGTGAAAATGCTACATAGCAATGGCTGCTGGCTGGTAAACGAACTATTTTCGGGCCAAGCTAACTGTTCAATCACAATTTATTCTATCTCTTTGTTAGTTACGCTTCTACTATTTCCAGACAAATGAACTTGCAAACCCATTGTAAAAAGCGTGGAATAATAGCTTTTGAAATCTTTTGAGCTGTGCCGCTCTACTACCAGGCGACTATCAATAGCCACTGAGGAGGTTAAAAAGTAAGCAAGCCCTCCACCGAGACCTAAGCGCAGGTCTTGGCTGGTTCGGCTTTGATCGGGGCCGAGAAAAGAAGTGCTTTTATTAACAGAAGATGAAAATTTCGTATAAAACTCTACAAATGGGGCTAATGCACCGTATTGGCCCGGATAAAAGCGCAAGCCGGGATTGATGCTCAGTTGAATATTGCTGGAGGTGCTTTCAGGGGCTTGAGTGGGCTTATACTTATTTTTATAATAATTGATCCCCATTCCGCTGCCAATGGCAAGCTTGTCAAGTACAAAATAGGCTATGTAGGGATTGAATGAGAATCCAAAAAACTTGGTGCTTTCCCGATTGGTTTGACTCAGGGATATATTGCCGCCTATCAGCAGATCATCCGATTCGATTTGGGTGTAGCCGGACAAACAGCTGGTACAGATTACCAGGCAAACTAAAACTCTTTTCATAGTAGATTATCTTTGGAAGCCTAAAATTAAGATAATTAGCCGACAGTGGTAAATTTATTCATATTATCAAAGATCTCATTTGATTTGACAATATTGGCGGCAATTTAGTATATTTAGGTGTTCAAATCATGTAATTACCCGTGAAAACAAGCGATCCATTTTGGGGCCTATTTTTGAGTGCTATCCTCTGTCCGGCGATCCTTTTTGCCCAGCAATTGAATACCGAAGACTTTGCCTTTTCCAACCAAAATTACCTGTTGGCAGGCTCTACCTTCCGCAGCGATGTAGTAATGGGCATTGCCGATGTCAATGCTGATGGCCTGGATGACATCATTCGGCTCAGGCAAGGTGTTTCGCTTGATATTCAAATTCAACACAACCACCAATCCTTTACCAGCTATTCATTTGGAGAGGTATCGGATCGCAAACAGTTTAGCTTGGCAATAGCGGATGTGGATGGCAATGGTTTCAATGACTTGCTACTCGGTGGTGCCGGTGACGGGCTGCACTTGTTGCGCGCTTCCGCCAACGGGCTGGCTTTCGAATCAGAGGTGCTGCCCAATTCTATCCTCTACACTCAGGGTTCCAATTTTGTGGATATCAATAACGATGGTTTTCTCGATGTCTTTGTGTGCAATGATACGGCCACCTCCCGAACATGGCTCCATGACGGGCTGGGCAACTTCCTGCCGGTCACCAATCTGTTGCCTATGAACATCTACAGCCCCGACTCACTCAACGGGGGCAACTATTCCAGCATCTGGACCGACATGGACAATGATGGTGATCTCGATCTTTATATCTCGAAATGTTATGCCCGCGCCACTTCAGTGGACGATCCGCGTCGCATCAATCAGCTTTTTGTCAATGATGGAAACGGACAATTTAGCGAGCAGGGCCTATCGGCCGGATTGGCGAGGAATGAGCAGAGTTGGACTACTGATTTTCAGGATATTGACAATGATGGCGACATGGATTGCTTTATCGTCAACCATCATGCTCAAGGCTTGCTAATGGAGAATCTTGGCAATGGCCTTTTTACGGATATTACTGCCGGCAGCCATATTGTGACCTTGCTGGACGGGCATTTGCAGGGGTTTTTCCGCGATTTTGATAATGATGGTTTTGTGGATTTGCTGCTGAGTGGTCAGCAGGGGTACGAATTTTTTAGCAACAATGGCGACAAAACCTTCAAGCGGCTGGACAATCCCTTCGGCGACTACCATCTTTCCACCTTCGCTTGTGGAGACGTCAATCACGACGGGCGGCTCGATATATATTCTGCCAGTTCTTCCGGTACCGATATGGATGTGTTATGGATGAATGAAGAAGATGAAAATCACTTTTTTGCCGTAAGCCTTGATGCCCCATTGACCAACCGAAACGCCATCGGTGCGCGAGTGGAGATCCATGGAGCCTGGGGGGTTCAAATCCGGGAAGTTCGCTCCGGCGAAGGCTACGGAATTAGCAACAGCTTTACCCAGTATTTTGGATTGGGGAAAGCCGGATATATCGATAAGCTGGTTATCCGTTGGCCGGGCCCCAATGCCCTGGTCGAAACCTATACGGATCTGCGGCCCGACCAATTTGTAAAAGTGATAAAAGGAGACTGCCTCTATTCTGATGCCCACATTCGACCCAGTGGCGAACTGGTTTTGTGTAGTGGCCAACAAGTCAAATTGAATGCTCCTGCGGCTGTGGGCTACCTTTGGTCGGATGGAGCCACTACTCCTTCTATTGTGGTGGGTGCCAGCGGTAGTTATCAGGTAACTGTCACCAACCAGTTTGGCTGCCAGACGGAGAGCTATCCCATTGAAGTGGTGGTGGATCCGCAGGAGAAGCCAGTCATCACCGTTGCGGGCCAGCAATACGATACCCTTGCTATCTGCCAGGGCGAGCTCATTCAGCTTACCGCTTCCGATGCCCTGGGCTACGAATGGTCGAACGGAAGTACCAATCAATCCATCATCGTACACAATGCAGGTACCTATCAGGTAACCACGGTAGGCCTTTGCGAATCCTTTAGCTCTGCCCCTCTGACAGTGCTTGTAACGAATCGGCCGCCCGTGCCGGAGGTCGTGACAGATACCATTGCCGGCCCCGGTCAGGTGAGTTTGATGGCTAGTGGTCCGGCTCCACATTGGTACGACATAGAAGGGACTTTGCTGTTCGTAGGTACTATTTACAAGCCCTTCATTACTACCACTACTCACTTTTTTGTTGAAAACGTCATTACGGCAAACGGCATCAGCTGTGCAAGTCGCCGCATTCTTGTGGAGGCAGTAGTGAATACCTCCACAGGCCTGGATGAGACAGCAGGTGGGCTGAAAGTAGTGCTTTTTCCAAATCCAGCACAGGATCAGGTGTGGATTAGCTGGCAGCAGGAAACCCCTCGTGCCCTGGAATTGCAGATTTTCAACATTCAGGGTGTGGAAGTTTATCAGAACGGGAGCAGTGTCATGGACAGGGAGAGTTGGATGATCTTATCGGTAAGTGATTGGCCGAGAGGCATCTATTGGCTGCGATTCGGAAAGCTGATCAAAAAATTGGTGATACACTAAAACTTCTCTTCTAATTTTACCTAAATTGCCCTTTTGTTATTCATACAGCGCTGCGAAATGTATGAGACATGAGGCAGCGCAATACTTTTGACTAAGCAATAGCACAGCTAATGCAACACGATGAAGGGCAAAGGGCTCAGGTAGAAACCCAATTGAGCCGGGATTTAGGCCTTACCTCGGCTCTGGCCATTGGGATAGGCACCATGATAGCTGCCGGTATTTTCACCCTCTCCGGCCTGGCCATCCGCAATGTAGGCTCTGCAGCCATTCTTTCCTTCCTGCTGGCTGCCCTGGTTGCCATATTTACTGCCCTTACTTATTGCGAATTTGTATCTATTTACCCGCGCACAGGAGAAGGATATTTGTATGCCCGCAAGACCTATCCGGCGCCGGTGGCCTATTTTGTAGGCTGGGCGCTGTTTTTAGGTTACGCCTCCTCTTGCGCCTTTTATATTGCCAGTTTGTCCAGTTATTTCAACGAATTCATCTGGCACAGCCCCGTAGAGGCGCTATTTGGCCTGTTGATGTTGGTAGCGCTGATTTGGCTCAACATAAAAGGGACAAAGGAGAGCGGCAAATTTCAGGTAGTGGTAACGGCAGCCAAGGTTTTGCTGCTGATCTGGTTTATCATCGGTGGTTTAAAGTATATAGAAATAGATGAAGTTATTAACCGGTTTAGTACAGATGTATTGCAAATCGGGACTACAGCCGCAATGGTGTTCATCACCTTTTTCGGATTTTCGGCAATCGCAGCATCGGCAGGCGAGGTGAAAAATCCCGTAAAAAATATTCCAAAAGCTATTTTTATTTCGATGGGCGTGGTGACCTTGCTCTATACATTAGTAGTGCTGGTGGTTCTGTTTGCCGATATTACAGAATACAACGAAGCGTCGATGGGGGAGGCGGCCAAAAAATTCCTGGGTGCTATTGGTGGCTATGTAATCATAGCAGGCGCCATATTTTCTATGGTTTCAGCTTCCAATGCCTCCATCATGGCCGGCTCGAGAGTACTGCTTTCGATGAGCCATCTGGGGCATATGCCCAAAAAAGTAGGATTGATCAACAAAGCTACGCGCACTCCGGCGGTGGCGGTGCTCATCATAGGCGGCGCCATTATGCTATTTGCACTGCTATTACCGCTGGAGGATCTCAGCTACTATGCAAACACCGTCTTGCTACTGGTTTTGATATTGGTCAATGCTGCCCTGATTAGCCATCGCCGCAAGTATCCGGATATCGAACGCCCCTTCAAAGTTCCACTGGTTCCCTTGCTGCCAATTTTGGGCATTCTGGCGAATTTATACCTCATCGTTCAGATATTTTCACATCCGCTGCCCCTCCTGCTGGCTCTCGGCAGTCTGCTTTTGGGTATGCTGGCCTTTGTGATCTGGAAGAGCTCTTTGCCTGCCGAAGAGGCCATACCTGGCCATGCTTCGCATATTGCTCATAGCCAGGGCAGGGGAACGGTTGATAAAAACCGCTTTCGCCTGCTGGTGCCAATCGCCAATCCGGCCAATGTGAACGGCCTGCTGGATATCGCCATTGCTATTGCCAAACGGCAGGGGGGAGAAATTCTGCTGCTGCGGGTGGTGAGTGTGCCCGATCAGCTTCCTGTCACCAGATTTGATGAAGGAGTGATTGAGCGCGATCAGAAGATGCTCAATGAGGCCCGCCGATATGTAGAAGAGCAGCAGATTGCTGCGCATGCATTGGTGCGGGTTGCTCATCATGTAGCTCGCGCTATTCTGGAAACAGCCAGTGAGCGGCATTGCAATCTGATTGTATTGGGCTGGAAGGGTTTTTCTACCAATAAGGAAAAAATATTAGGCTCGGTTATCGATGCCATTGTCGATCATGCCCGGCAGGATTTATTGCTGGTGAAGTTTGCAGCAGATGGTGAAGTACGGCTGAAGAAATTATTGCTGCCATCGGCAGGTGGTGAGCATGCTCAATGTGCCGAAAGCTATGCAGTTCCGCTAGTAGAGGCCTTTGGCGGCGAGCTGACGCTCTGCCATGTAGTGCCTGAGGCGACCTCCGAGGCAGATATTGAAAAGAGCAAAATACAGCTTCAAGAGGCAAGTCAACGCTTGCCAGCCTCCGATACTATTCGCATTGCGCGCAAAATCATCTCCCACGATTCAGTAAGCCAGGGCATCGTGGAAGCTGCGGAAGATTATGATGCGGTGATGGTGGGAGCAGCGAGCCAAAGCATTTATCCGCAGATTTTATTTGGAAATATTCCCGAAGATATTGCCCGCAATACGTCCAAAACGGTGATAGTGGTGAAGCATCACCATCCGGTGAAAGCCCTGTTAGGCCGGGTGGTAGGGGAGTAAAACAGGCGGCGGAAAAGAAGCCCAATGGTCGGTATATACTTTCCGGTAAGACGGCTGAACATGCTCGAGTACAAAATGTTAAGATTCCCTATGTGAAAAGTTGACAACGCTATTTTTTCGACTCGCAAGGCGAAAAACATGACCGACCGCAGATGAGGGAACCGCAAAGCGGATGGGATGGCACCAGGGAGTTACGGCGAGGCTTTTGATGGGCAATAAATATTAAAAACCAGTGCGAAAAACAGGGAGCCGCCTTCCTCTTCACTTTCAACTTCCATTTATTTTAGCCATATTGGTAATATGTTATTTGAGTTTGTCACAAATTTGACTGCAGGCTGGTTTATTCTCATACTGACTGAACGGATATTGACCTCTCAAAACTGCCCACGCAAACACCCACCTCCATTCCTCTCTCTCCTCCTAAAGCGACGAGCAGTTGAAAATACGGTAAAAGAACCTCCCTATTGTTTGTTCAAGCTTACAAAAACCAGACAGATGAAATGGACCTTGGCCCAACTGAGTTTACTCGTTTTGCTCGCCATAGGCAGTCAATATTGCAGCACCAAGGCACAGGCTTCTACCACTGCCGGGCTGCATGTAAATGATTTCAAAAATATCATCGGCCATGCTGCCAGGGAGAATGAATTACTCCGTTTTGCACAGCAACACGGCTTCAACTACCTGCTGCTATACAATTTGGGAGCCATCCACCGAGAGCAATTTAGTCTGACTGATGAGCGCAAAGCCAAGCCACTTGCCCGGTTTATCCGGCGTGCCAAAACGAAGTTTGGCATCCGGCAGATTGGCGTAGTAGGGGAGCGGTTGGCCACATTCCACAAGCTGATCCGCTATAATCAGCAGCATGCTGCTCGGCCTGATGAGCAAGTGGATGTACTGCATCTGGAATTTGAATTCTGGAATCACCATGCAATCGAAAAATACTACTGTGCTGATTATCTGAAAAAAGCGGGCCTGGCTTGCGATATGGCCGGTGCTTTTGAGTTTTATCACGAGCAGCTACTTGGCCTCCGCCAAATTTGCCAGCAAAACGGCCTGCTGGCTGAAACCTACATTGGCAACACTACCGCTGCTCAAAATGCGGTCATCGGCAGTATCTGTGATCGGGTGCTGGTGCATTATTATCGGCAATCAGATGTGTATAAAGACGGGCGAAGTATTTATAATTATAAAGCCAATCGTCTGCAGGAGCTGGCCCCCAGAGTAGGAACATTGCAAGTGCTGCCAATTTTTTCTGCCCGCGAAAGTCATATGGGTTCCTGGCTTTTGGAGCACGACATGGACCAGGCATTTGATTCCTTTTTGTATGGTGAGGCAGGTTTTGAGCAAGAGCCGGGTACATGGAAAGCGCATATTGAAATCGGCGGTTTTCAATGGTATCGCTATTCGGATTTGAAAGATGTATTGGAAAGGAAAATGCAACAGCGGCACTTAGGCGATTGTCCTATGCAATGCCCCCACAACTTTCCTCCGGCGAAAGGCGCGCCGGATGTAAATTTTTTAGCCTTTCCTAACCCTGCCAGCGACTTGCTGTACCTCAACTTCTGTGCTGTCAATATGGCCCGCGCTTATCGGTTGATCGCTACCGGAGATATTCAAGAGCAGGGCTGGACTGTTGTTAACCATACCTCAGTGCAGCTCGATTTGTCGGGCTTTCCGCCGGGGCTGTATTATTTGCAGGTGGAATTGGCTGACCGCCTTGTGAGCCGGAAAATAATGATTGGCCGTTTATGATACTATGCCATGTGATCAAAAATCAAAGCCGGCGTAAATGGCTGTTGGCGGGCTGAATGAAGTAGCCAGGCCCCAGCGGGTAGCACCGTTTGAATCTCGCACGGAAAGCAAAAGGCGGTAAGATAATTCAGTAGAAACGGAAAGCCGATTGTTGATTTGGAACAAAAGTCCAAAGAAAGGAGTAGGGCCGAGGGTAATCAGAAAATGATCGCTATCGGGTTGTTCAAAAGCACTTTGGCTCAGCTGGAGCAGACCGTCAAGGCCGTAGAATGCCCGCCAATGCTTTATAGATGGATATTCCTTCAAAGGCTTTCCAAATGCAATCGTACGCTCCCTGCCCGCCCGGAAATTGAGGGAGTTGTGGGTATTGGTTCCTCCTGTATCGCCAGTTTCTACTGCCAAATTCAGTGCAAGGCCGAGTCGGGTGTTTTTTCCCTCTCCATACCTTCGGTAGGCAAGTTGGTAGAGGTCCGAAGGGTTTCCGCTACCTGAAAAATTGAAGAATCGGCCAATAAAATTACCGGCATCAAAGCCAATTTGATGCCGGTAATTTGGGTTTTGGCCTGGCAGGTAAAGAGCAGCACCAATAAAAAGGCAGCCAAAAAATAGTTTCGCATTCATGTGTTGTGTATGGTTTGACAATAGAGCAGCCCGTGATCTTACAACTCTTTGGCTATTTGAATCCAGTGTAAGAATTCGGTCCGATAGCCATTGGGATCAAATTCTCTGGCATTTTCTGCCCATTCGAGCAAATCATCCCAGGAAAGCTCACCTTTAAATTCGCTATCCCGCAGCATTAAACCAAATCCCGCTGCTGCTGCTGCAAACCGCATATTCTCTGAGGCTGCGGGGAAGGATGTATTCTCGTCGAAAACATCTAAGTTGAGCAGTTGGCTGCTATTTGAATCGGGCAGTTTGTATCTGAAATCAATCTGAAGCGCAGCAGCAGTGAGCGTTTGGGCAGGTGTTTTGGTGATTTCATACAGTGCCGTAATGCTTTGGTCGGCTCCAATTTCGCCGGCATCTTTTGTGTCGTCTTCAAAATCCTCGTTTTCCAATAACCTGTTTTCATAGCCGATCAGCCGATACTGATACACTAGCTGGGGATCAAAGCGGACCTGTATTTTTACATCTTTTGCCACAGTGTAGAACTTTCCGAATTCATCGACAAATACCTTTTGAGCTTGCTCCAAATCATCAATATACTCATAGGTTCCGTTGCCGTGATTAGCCAATTGTTCCATTTTGCCATCCTGGTAATTGCCTGTTCCGACTCCCAAGACGCTTAGGAAAACACCCGATTCTCTTTTTTCCTCGATCAACTGAATCAATTCTTCTTCACTGCTGATCCCGACATTAAATGCACCATCTGTTCCCAACACCACTCTGTTGTTTCCGCCTTCTATAAAGTTGGCATTGGCTATTTGATAGGCTTTTATGATACCTCCTGCTCCATTGGTACTTCCCCCTGCAACCAGTTTGTCAATAGCCGTTTTGATGGTGATTTTATCTGAGCCAGGGGTGGAAGGAAGCACTACTCCTGCACTACCGGCATAGGTGACAATGGCTATTCTATCCTGAGGGCGCATGAAATCTGCGTACAACTTAAAGCCTTCTTTTAGCAGTTCGAGCTTGTCAGGACTGTTCATCGAGCCAGACACATCAATCAGGAAAACGAGATTGGCAAGTGGCATTTCTTCCCTGGAAAGATGCTTGCCTTTTAGGCTTAGGCGCAATAATTTGTTGCCTGTCGTCCAGGGGCAGTCGGCTATTTCTCCAGCCAAAGAAATCGGATGACTTCCCTGAGGCTCTGCATACTCATATTGGAAATAATTGATGAGTTCCTCTGTCCTCACAGCATCTTTTATGGGCAATCTGCCATCTTCCAGGAATCGCCGCACATTGGCATACGATCCGCCATCGGCATCAATCGAAAAAGTAGAAACCGGCTCCTCCGTAGTCAGGATGAATGGGTTTTCTTCATAGGTGTTGTATCCTTCTCCCGAATGATTGGTGATTCCGGATAGGTTGGATATTAATGAGTCCTCGTTTGCATTGAACTGCCCTTCCGGGTCTTCAAGATTCTCAGGTGAACAGCTTGACAGCAATAAAAAGAGAAGGCCGGCAAATGCGGGAAAGTAAAAAATTGATTTTTTCATACCTGTTGTTTTGTCGAAGTGAAGATATAAAATGCTCGGATTCGATTCATTCGTCGAACCGGTTTTCATACTTATAGACATCAATTATAGGCATAAGGGTTGGTTTTAACAGGGTTTCATTGGCAATTTCTTACATTTACTATCCAATTCATAATCTTAAAAAATGTTACCGATGAAAAACAAAGTTTTGATACTCATAGCATTGCTGTGCGGCTGCCTTGTTGGTTTTGCACAGGAAAAAGTCGATGCCGATTTGAATGAAGCGATCCGCAAGTATGGCCTGGAGCAAAGCGAAGTGATGGAAATTGCCAGCTGGCTGACTGATGTGCATGGTCCGCGCCTCACCGGCTCCCCTCAGCTGGATCGGGCTACCCAATGGGCTGTCAAACAGCTCAAAGACTGGGGCATGAAAAATGTGCATACCGAAGAGTGGGGCCCCTTCGGGCGTGGTTGGGAATTGCAGCATTTCGAAATGCACGCTACTTCCCCCAGCTATTTCCCCATCATTGCCTATCCAAAAGCCTGGTCGCCATCTTCAAAGGGCTTGGTAAGCGGTGAAGTGATCTACCTGGATGCTGCCGATGAGGAAGAGCTGGCGACTTATGAGGGCAAGCTGAGTGGCAAAATCGTACTGATCGATACTTTGCGTGAGCTCAAGGAATGGTTTGACCCGCCGGCCTCCCGTTTTGATGCAGAGAAATTGCTCGATATGGCCAATGCCGGCCCGCCCACTCCCCGTGTATTCCGCAATTACCGTCCCAGCGGTTACAACTTTATCAAAAAGATCACTGCCTTCATTTACAAGGAACAGCCCCTGGCCGTAATCGACCGGAGTTATAAGGGCGACCTGGGAACGGTATTCCTTTCAGGTGCCCGGGCAAAAGAAGGGCGGGCGCGGGACAAGGATGCGGAGGTGATCCCGCAAATTACTATGGGAGTAGAGTATTACAATCGTATTTTCCGCCTGTTGCAAAAAGGTATTCCCGTCACCCTCAGCTTCGATCTCAGGGCCAAATACACCAACCCCGATGAAATGGAACACAACATCATCGCCGAAATCCCGGGGACTGATCTGAAGGATGAGATTGTTATGTTTGGAGCGCATTTCGACAGCTGGCATGCGGCTACAGGTGCTACCGACAATGCGGCTGGTTCGGCTGTGATGATGGAGGTGGCCCGTATCCTGCAAAAGACCATCAAGGAGACGGGCATTCGGCCGCGCCGCACACTCCGCCTGGCACTTTGGACGGGGGAGGAGCAGGGGCTGCTGGGTTCGCGGGCTTATGTCAAAAAGCATTTTGCCGAAACCGATAAAATGGGCAATGTACTTAGTGTGAAAAAAGATCAGGAAAAGGTATCTGCTTATTACAACCTGGATAATGGTACGGGTAAAATACGAGGGGTGTATTTGCAGGGAAATCCGGATGTGGCGCCCATCTTCCGCGCCTGGCTCGATCCGTTCAGTGAAGAGGAGGCCACTACGCTAACCCTTTCAAATACAGGTGGTACCGATCATCGTGCCTTCGACGCGGTGGGCATTCCCGGCTTTCAGTTTATTCAGGATCCAATTGCTTACTGGGCTCGTACTCACCATTCGAATATGGACAATTGGGATCATCTGGTAGGGGAGGATCTGATGCAGGCTGCCACAGTCATCGCCTCTTTTGTGATGCACACTGCTCAGCGCGATGAGCAACTACCGCGAAAGCCTTTGAAATTGGCTGAAAAAGACGAAAAGATGGATGCCAAAAAGAAGGATAAGAAAAAAACGAAAGCTTCAAAATCAAAAAAATAGGTTTGGGCCAGAGACTAAAATCAATTGACTAAAATAAGCTTGTTGCAAGGCTGACGGGCTGAATATATGCCCGATCAGCCTTGTGGTTTTTGGGCCTTACCACTTCGTCTTTTACTGTTCGCTAATGGTCATTTGCTCGACCTGAACGTTTTCATCACCCATTGAAAGTACTTCGAATTCGACACGGCGGTTGCTTTGACGGCCGGCATCGGTGGCATTGTCAGCTACCGGGCTGGTTTCGCCAAAGCCTTTGTACTCTATCCTGCTTTCATCAATGCCCTGACTTACCATATGCTCGAAAACGGCATTGCTGCGCCTTTTGGATAGCAGAAAGTTGTAACTGTCAGAGCCCCGGCTATCTGTATGACCTGTTATAAAAATGGTCATTTCGGGGTACTTATCCATAAGCCTCTTCAATTCATCAAGTTGTGTGAATGATTCGGGGAGCAGGTCCCACTTATCAAAAGCAAAGTAAATTCGATCCAGGCGAATGACCTGCCCGACCTTCGGTTCCATCTTCGAAAGCACGGGAGCTTGTGCCACAACAGGTTCAGGCTGGACTTTGGGCAAAATTTGGTTTAAGCGTACATCATCCACCAGATAGTAAGCATTTTGAAACGCATCAGCCCCATCAATTTTCACATCCACAAAAGTAGTTTGCTTATTATTGAAAAAATTGCCAATGACTAAAAAAGCTTCCTTGCCGCTGGCTGTAAATTTTGTAGTCAGCTGTACCCATTCATTTTGCTCAGGATTGATGACAGCCGTTTCGTTGAAAATGGGTTGCAGATCGAACAAGGGATTGAAATTGGGATTTACGAGAGGTGCATTTCCCAAAAAAGCACCGATGTTATTGGAGGCCATGGCGCTGAGGCTGTGACGGCGTACCCAAAAAGCCAGCTCATATTCGTGCCCGGCTTGTAGGGGTTGAGCCAGCTTTGTCTGGATGTATTCGCGCCAAAAGTTGGAGCGTTTCGACTGAGGGTTGTGGGTGAGGATAGCAGCCGTGGCTTTGCCGCTATGTGGCTGGTCGGAGCTGTAGTCATTAGCAGCAAAAAGCAAATCGGGTGTGGTTTGAGTCGGACTCATCCAGCCCGCCAGGCAATTTCGGAAACTCACGGATCCGTCGAGGTCATTTTTCACCAAAGGCCTGCGGAGCTGCTCAAAGCCCGGATTCGTAATCAGGTTGGGGCCGTGGAGGGTATCTTGAAAAATTTGGGCGTTGGGAGTCGAATAACAAAGAATTAGTAAAAGATGAAGCAGTAGTCTCATAAGTCATTAATTGTCAGGATGTTAGCTGGTATTTTGCCTGGGTGAACCTTGTCCTGTTAATCAACTCATTAGCTCATTTCAAAAATGAAGCCAGCAAGGGCTGCTAAGTAATGATCAAATAATAACTTCACGATTTGTCTCTGATCTTTTGCCGCCATACTTCGTTATTTTTTGCTTAAATAGCTCGCTATTCGCTCAAAAAATGCCTCGCCTGACGACAAAATCTCAATCCCAAATCAATAACTTATTAATTGGCCATTACTAAATTGAGAATTGAGAAGATGCTGCTGCAATTATCTGGTTGTTTTATCAAAACCTCCCTTGCTTTTGCTTTGAAACTCCCATTTGACAGGAGCTATCAATACTATTACAGATCACTCTAAAAGATGATGGGTATCATCATATAGTTGGTTAATATTACTTTCATTGCACCCTGGCAGTAAAGGATAAAATCATCCTTTATTGTTTAGAAGCATGACGGCTGATAATACCGCATCTATGTTGATCCCTAGCATGACAAGCATTGGTGCTTTTTAAATAATGAGAAATGAATCGTTGAAGGTAGAGCGCTCTCACAACATCAGTTTGTCCATTAAAGGTTCGCTCAAATTGATGATATGCAGCTATTTACCCCCCCAGGTAAGTTGCCGGGCAAAGAAAGGCATGATTAATAAATTTAAAATACAGAATAATGAGAATATTGATTACGACAATTATTTGCTTCTTGTCTTTGAGTTTTTCTTATTCACAAGAGCTGAAGATTTCTGCTGAAATACGTCCTCGTTTGGAGATTCGAGACGGCTACAAAACCTTAAGTAGCAAAAACCTTGATGCGGCTGCTTTTATCTCCCAACGGTCGCGCCTGAATTTTGCCTTTAAAAACAAACAGGAAAAAATAAAATTTGGACTAAATCTCCAAAACGTTCGGGTCTGGGGAGATATAAATACCCTTTCTCCTACAGACGTCAACGGAACGGCCTTACACCAGGCCTGGGCCGAGATTTTGCTCAACGATAAGCTTTCGTTGAAAGCAGGACGGCAGGAGATTATCTATGATGATCACCGTATCTTTGGTTCAGTCGGTTGGGCCCAGCAAGCCAGAAGTCATGATGCACTGATTGCAAAATTCAGAGATGGCAAGCACCAGCTGGATATAGGTTTGGCACTCAATGCCAATGGTGAAACTCTTTTTAAAGTCCCGTATGCCGTCAATAACTATAAATCTCTTCAGTACCTCTGGTACAATATAAAAGCCAATGAGAATATGGGAGTTAGCTTGCTGTTTTTGAACAACGGCCTTCCATATGAAAATGCCAACGAAGAACAGAAAACTGCTTTTTCCCAGACCCTGGGGCCGCGGCTAACCTTTTCAAAAGAGAAAATAGCTGCTGATGTTGCTTTTTATTATCAAACCGGGGAAATAGCGACTACCGATCTCTCCGCCATGTATCTGGGGGGTAGCGTGAAATACAAATTCACCCCTGAATTTGCCGCCAGGCTGGGTATGGAGTACCTCTCTGGTACGGATATGAATGAGACGGATTCCGAATTAAAATCTTTCACTCCTTTTTATGGCACCAACCATAAATTTAATGGCTTTATGGATTACTTTTATGTAGGCAATCATACATTTTCTGTTGGGCTGACGGATATTTTTGCCAGCCTCAACTACGCAAAAAATGCTTGGTCTGTCGGTATTATGCCCCATTTCTTTTTATCACCCGGAGTGGTAGTAAATGAGGCTGGCGAAGAACTGGATAGTGAACTGGGCTCTGAAGTTGATCTTACTCTTGGGTACAAGATGTCAAAAAGTGTTTCCATAAAAGCAGGTTATTCCAAAATGTTTGCTACCGAGACAATGGAGGTGCTAAAGTCCGGGTCAAAAGATGAAGGCAACCAGTGGTTTTGGCTTTCCTTTATTTTGAAACCAGATCTTTTCATGTATAAAAAAGAAATGTAGCCTGCACTAATTTATCAACAGCCTTTCTACAAGCTTTTTACAAGGCTTTGGAGAGGGACGTTGAAGTTTTTTATTGCTACGATAAGAAGCCGTTTGGCAGCACGGGCCACTCACCACAGCCGTCAGAAATGGTTGTATTATGTATTTGGATCAAATAGCGGAAGTGCGCATCGATGTGTTTGTTGCGATTCACTCATTGACCGACCTGCAAGGGTATTCTTTGCCGCATCCGGATATACTCATCTCTTCTCATTCAACACTTTATCGACGTACAAATAATGGTTAATAAAGATTAAATTTGCGCAAACACCTAAATTGCAGTAGAAATGAGAAAAGAACAAAGTACGGTAATACAAAGACTCAAAGACGGCAATGCCCGATATGTAGCAGACAAGCTGGATGGCAAATTGCAGAACAGCACTAGGAGAGAAGCATTGGTGAGTGGGCAACAGCCCTTTGCCATCGTCCTGAGCTGTGCAGATAGCCGGGTGGTACCTGAGCTGGCTTTCGATACAGGTTTGGGAGAGCTGTTTGTAGTGCGGGTAGCAGGCAACATTGCCAATACCTCTTCCCTGGCGAGCATCGAATATGCGGTGGCGCATTGTGGCTCTCAGGTGATCGTAGTGCTGGGCCACCAGAGCTGCGGCGCAGTAACGGCTGCCGTCAAAGGAGGCGATAATGGCTACAATCTCAATCATTTACTTTCCCACATTGCCCCGGCGCTGGCAGCCTCGGAAGCAGGTGCAGCCGTGAATGAGGTGGTGAAAACGAATGCCCGCCTGACGGCAGCAGAGCTCCAAAGCCGGTCGGCCATCTTACGGCAGGCCGTAGCATCCGGAGGGCTGACCATCGTGCCGGCTTACTACAATCTGGATTCAGGGAGGGTGGACTTTTTGGAATGAGAAATCATAAACTTTGATGAACCGGCTGCTGCCTGGATCGTTTTACCTCAAATCAATGAAGATTTTTTATGCAATACAAAGTTTCTTCGGTCACCGAATACCTTCAAGCCATCCCTGAGGAGCGTCAGCCCTATTTCAATAAGCTTCGTAAAGTGATCCTCAAAAACCTGCCAAAGGGTTTTAAAGAGGGAATCCAATATGGCATGATCGGCTATATGGTTCCCCACAGCCTTTATCCGGAGGGTTATCATTGCAAGCCTGAAGAACCTTTGCCCTTTGCCAGTATTGCTTCACAAAAACACTTCATCGGCTTTTACCATATGGGGCTTTATGCCAACAAGGAGCTGTTGGATTGGTTTGTTGCAGAGTATCCAAAGCATTGCAAATACAAGCTGGATATGGGCAAAAGCTGTGTTCGCTTTAAAAAAAAGGAGGATATTCCTTATGATCTGATCGGCCAGCTGATGCAAAAAATTTCGGTACAAGACTGGATCGCTATGTACGAGGCACAGTATAAGAAATAGCGGTGTACCAAAGGTGTACCCAAAAGGCTGTTCTCTTGTCTGACACCATTTGCCCGTCTGACCTGTGCGCAGCAAATGATCGGAGGTATGATTCTCAGCCTTGCCTATAGTACACTGTGTAAGAAATAAGCCTGTTTGGCAGCCTGGCAGCAAAAGTATCGTGCAAAATGCACTACTTTTGCAGCTATGAGCCTGCGCATTGCCATCGGTGTTTGTGTTTTAATGCTGTCGAACTGCCTGACTTCGCAAAATCCTTTCGACTGTGATGGCCAATTTTATATAGTGCTTAACCAGCTCTCTGAGCAACGCTCCAGGCTCTATCGGCTCAATACAGGCACCAATGGCCTCAATCAACTTAGCCAGATCAGCCATCTCACTCGTTATCCCGTCAATGCGATGGGCTTCAATCCTGTCGATCACTACATCTACGGCACCAACACGGATAATAATGAGCTGTACCGAATCAATCGGTTTGGCGGGCTCACAGTGCTAGCTCAACTTCCCGGTGATACCTACGTTTCAGGCGATGTGACCCAAGACGGTCGCTATTTGGTATTGGTGGAAGTACATGCTCAGTACGCTGCGCTGATAAACCTTCAAGACCCGGCCTATCCACTGACCTATATAAACCTCAGCATGACCGAGCCTGATCCCCAGCTGTTTTGTACCGACGTAGCTTTCCATCCATATGACGGCCTCCTCTATGGCTACGATGGCCATGGCAGAAAGCTGTTTTATATCGACATCCAAACTGGCCAGTTGAACAATTCCAGCTTTCCCGGCCCACAGACACCAGGATTGCTGCCTGCCCTGTTTTTCGATACTTTTGGACGACTCTTTGGAGTAGATGAGGCTGTAAAAAATATATATCAGATTGACACTCAGACAGGTATGGCCAAGCAGTTGGAAACCATTGATGAACAAACCGGAAGTAAGGACGGCTGTTCCTGTCCCTATTTTTTGAAATTGGAGAAGGACGTTTGGCCACGTCGCAGCTTTTCCTGTCAGGAAGTGGCCTATACTTTTAGAATCGCTAATTTGAGTGGCTGGCACCAACAAGCAGCTGTACTGGAGGATCAGTTGCCGGAGGGTATGGAGATCATAGAAATTGTGTACAATCCTTTCACAAGCAGTACGCTAGCAAGCGGTGTGGGAAGCGATTTTTTGAAAATTGAAAATATCGAATTACCTGTGGATGTGGTGGATAGTATTGTAATCAAGGTGTACGTCAACGAACAGGCAGGCGGGCAGCTCAGTAATCAGGCAAGGCTGACCAATCTCACGCTGCCACAAGCCGTCAACAACGAGGTTCTTTCCGATGATCCCACTACACTGCTGGCTTACCATGATTCCACTCGCCTATACGTAGTGGATGCCATCTTTTCTTTTGATTCCGATACCCTGGGCCTCTGCCCTAATGGCAGCCTCCTCCTCAATCCCAATGGCGATCCTGATGCCGACTACCTTTGGCAGGATGGATCCACCGAACCTTCTTTGTTGGTTACTCAGCCCGGCACCTATATAGTCGAAATATCGGCAGGTTGCAGCTTTAGCAGAGATACTGCGGTGGTAGAATACCGCAGCATTAATCTGCCGAAGCGGGACAGTTTCAACCTTTGTCGGGGAGCATCCCTTGAGTTGGAAGCGGCACAGGATTATGGCTTTCCCATCCACGCCTATTCCTGGAGCGATGGCAGCTCAGGAAGCAGCCTGCTGGTGGATGAGCCCGGAATTTATGTGTTGGAGCTTGAGTACGATTGCGGATTGGCGAGAGACAGCTTTTTTGTGCGTTTTGCTCAGCAGCCGATCGATCTGCCCAATCGAATTAACACGCTCTGCAGGAATGGAACGCTTGTTCTTTCTGCTCAAAATTATCCAGCTGCAATCGACAAGTTGATATGGAATACAGGAGCCACGCAAAACAGTATCGAAGTGGGTGAAGAGGGTTTGTTTACATTGGAGGCTCATAGCGAATGCTTCATTTTTTATGATACCATTGAGGTGAAGTTCAAAAACTGGTTGCTTACTGCCGGCCCGGATATAACGATTGAACAAGGGGAGGAATTGGAGTTGAATGCCCGACATACCGCAGCCGGGCAGGTGCGTTGGCAATGGCAATCGGTCAATGGTACAGCGCTTAGCTGCCAAGCTTGCTCCTCACCGATAGTGCAGCCTCTGGAGGATGAGCAGTTCATTGTGATGGCCGTGGATGAAGAGTCTTGTAGCGTTTCGGACACGCTGTTGGTGAAAGTTGATAAAACGCGCCCAATCTATATCCCCAATGTGTTTACGCCGGACGGGGATGGCATCAATGACCAATTTTTTATTTACAGTAAGCGGGCATTCATCATCCGGAAGCTACAAATTTTTGATCGCTGGGGAGGCTTAGTTTTTGAACTGAGCGAGGGGCGGAGCAATGACAGCCGCTTTAGCTGGGATGGCCGTTCGGGAGACAAGCGGATGCCTCAGGGAGTGTATGTATGGAGGGCGGTTTTGGAATTTGTAGATGGTACAGTGGAGCAGAAAGCGGGAGAAGTGAGTCTGGTTTATTAGAAAAAAGTCTGGTGGTTAGGCAATTTGTCCGCTGCTGGCAGCTGGATTGTCATGTATAGGGCAAGAGTTTATTTTTCGGCTGGATTATCAGAATAACCCAAAGGGATTGTGTCAATATTAACTAATTTGCGTCCCGAACAACTGTTTTTGAACTCCTCAATATTTCTCCTATGCATTTGTATCGACTTCTTTTTGCTGTTATAATAGGCATCAGCTCAATGAATTTGCTTCTCGCACAAATTCACCTCAACGAATATTCCGCTTCAAATCTCAACTCTTTCCTCGATAATTTTCAGAAAACAGAAGACTGGGTCGAATTGTACAACAGCTCTTCAGCGGCAGTAGATTTGCAAGGCTGGTATCTGTCGGACAAAACATCGAAACCCGATAAGTGGCGAATACCTGCCGGCATCAGCATTCCAGCCAACGGCTTTTTACGCTTTTGGTGTTCGGGCCGCGATACTATTGCCGGAGATCACTATCACACCAATTTTAAACTTACCCAAACCAAGGATGGCGAGTTTGTGGTGCTGGCCCGGCCCGATAAAAGCATTGCCGAATCTACCCCGCTGGAACTAACCCTTCTGGGCCATTCCCGATGCCGCAGCACCGATGGCACCGGCGATTGGGTAATCGGTATCAACCCTTCGCTGGCAGCTTCCAATGATTTGATAAACCAGTATGCCGGCTATACCCGGCAACCTTCGATGAGCCTGGAAGGGGGCTTTTACAGTGGCCCGCAAATGCTTAGTATCACCAATAACGAGCCCAATTCGGTGTTGCGCTACACGACCAACGGCCATAAACCTACTCCCACTTCCTTTGAATATACAGGCCCGATCCAAGTATCCGCAACGCAGGTAGTCAAAGCCCGTGTCTTCAGCAACGATCCTGCCATTTTGCCTGGGAAAATAGCCTTCAACACCTATTTCATTGACGAAACCTTTACACTGCCGGTATTTTCGGTAGCAGCGGAAACCGTCATCGACTTGGCCAATGGCGATGGTGACTTGCGGCCAATTGGCTCTTTGGAATATTTCAATGCCAACAAGGAGCGGGTATCCACTTCTTATGGCGAGCTGAATCGGCACGGGCAGGATTCGTGGGTGAATGACCACAGAAGTCTGGACTGGGTATCAAGAGATGAGATGGGCTACTCCAAGGCCATATTCGATAAATTATTTTCCTACTCCGATCGCAATGAACACCAGCGCTTGATGTTTCGGGCTTCCGGCGATGACAACTACCCGGCCACAGACGCCCCTGAGCATGATGGCAGTGCGCACATTCGCGATGAATACGTTCATACTTTGGCATTGGAAGGAGGTATGAAGTTGGATGTTCGGGCTGTAGAACGTGCAATTGTTTTTCTCAACGGCCGGTATTGGGGAGTATATGGCTTGCGCGAGCGGCCTGTGGACCATGATTACACCAGCTATTATTACGATCAGGATAAATTCCAAATTCAATATCTGCTGACCTGGGGAGGCACCTGGGCGGAGTATGGGGGTATGCAGGCTTTTGTGGATTGGCAAACCTTGCGCGATTTTATTATGAATAATGACATGAGCGATGCCAACAATTACCAGGTGGTGAAAGATAATATGCAAGTGCTCAGCCTCATCGACTACATGATCGCCAACCTCAATTCTGTGGCTTCTGATTGGCTCAACTACAACACAGGATGGTGGCGGGGCCTCAACCCGAATGGCGACCATAAAAAATGGGGCTACATTCTTTGGGATAATGATGCTACCTTCGATTACTACATCAATTATAGCGGCGTACCCAATACCGACCCCGATGCCAAGCCCTGTGATATCAATGCCATTTCGAATTTCATGGACGATTTTTTCCTCCCCGACAGTAGCTCCTTTGATGCCAGCGAATGCCTGATCGTACAGAACGGCACGAATCCTTATCCGCCTGATGATAGTGTTTTTGTACAAGTACTGGAGCAAAGCGGTTACTGCTGTTATGTGGATTGGGATGAGATTTGCCAGGCACAATATGATGAGATTGTAGCCCTTGGTGGTGATGACAACTACTTTACAAACAATGTGGGAAAGCACGAAAAGATTTTTCTTAAACTACAGGAGGAAAGCGAAGAATTCAGGCAGCTCTATTATTCCCGGCAAGCGGATTTGATGAATACGGTATATTCCTGCGAAAATATGACGGCCACACTCGACCGGATGCTCGATGTGATCGAACCGGAGATGCCCCGACAGATCGATCGCTGGGGTGGCAGTATGCAGGAATGGCAGCAAAATGTAGCTCAGTTGCGCAGCTTCATCGAGGAACGCTGTACATTGCTGGATGACGGGATGACTGACTGCTTTGGCCTGACCGGCCCCTATAATCTGACTCTTTTGGTAGAGCCTGGTGGTGCTGGAGAAATTGACCTCAACACACTGGACATTGAGCAATTTCCATGGTCGGGCAACTACTTTGGCAATATGGACAATAAGATCAAAGCCAGGGCTTTTAATGAAAATACGCACCGCTTTCTGCGTTGGGAAAGCAGAGCCGGCCACGCCATCCTGCCCGATGTCAGTAGCCGGAAAGCCACTATCGTCCTCAACGAGCCCGATACACTGATTGCCGTTTTCGAACAGCTAACATCGATCAAGGAGCCCCACCAAAGTTTTGCGCTCACCGTGTATCCTTCTCCTGCCGATGAATGGCTCACTGTAACGTACGTGCTCGATCGTGGACGGCATGTAAAGGTGAGCTTGTTTTCGGTAGTGGGTCGGCAGTTGGTTGAATTTCCGGCAGCGGGAGGGGAGAAGGCGGCTGGCCAGCATAGCCACCAATTGAGCTTGAGTAGCCTGGCTCCCGGCCTGTACTATTTGGTAGTACAAGCAGGAGAGGAGCAGCAAGTGAGAAAGGTGACTAAAATGTGAGCCCTCTTGTGCAAGAGGTTATTTTGCCGGCAGGGCCATCTGTACTTAGGGAGTATTTTCCCTGCGCCGAAGATTCAGGGAGTAGATGCTAATTTCTTCAAAAACGCTCCAGTGATAAGGCCGAGCAACGGACCTCCGGCAAGCATCAACAGTAAGTTGAGCGAAAACAATACCCAATTATTATCACTTAGAAAGCGGGTGTAATCGATAGCCAAAACACATGCTCCTGCTGCCGCCCAGCCTAAAAAGCTAGCTAATGTCCAGCCCCTGGCATTAGGGGCATATTGCTTCAACAGGCGTTCTTGCAGGCTCCCAATGATTATTCCACCCAAAAGAATGCTGGTGGGCAGGTGATAATTGTTGAAATTCAGGTGAGGGAAAAAATTGAGCAAATGAAGGATGATAAAAGGCAAAGTAAGGCCCAATATACTGAACCATATCCAGTTGCTTCCCAATGCAAATAGCTTTTTTAATACCCGCCATTGCATAAAACCAACTCCCGCCCCCATTCCTGTACCGATAAAAAACTGCCTGCCCTCAATGCCGATAGCGTCAAAAAAACTGGCAAATAGAAGCACGAGCAGAATCCCCAAAGCCCAGCCGACAGAGGTAGCCATTATCCAGCTTGAAAATAAAAAAGCCTTTTCCATCATTCAGATTGGATCGTATAAAAATGGAAAGAAATATGCCTTCTTCTGCGCGGTATAGCCATCATCTAATTAAGGTCACATCACCCTGTACTGTCTCTTCCGGGCTGTTGCCTATTCGGTAGCGAAGCCAATAAACGTACACATCTGATGGGGAAAGCTCGCCTTTGTAATGGCCGCTCCACCCGCGCCCTGGTGCTTCGTTATCATATACTAAATGTCCGTAGCGATTCCATATTTTAAATTCTAAAAGGGAGGCTGTTCCGCGTATCACCGGATAAAAAAAATCATTTACTCCATCTGCATTGGGGCTGAAAACATCCGGCACAACGAGTACCGGTTCTTCCACGATAAGACGGATAAAAGTACTACTGCTGCAAGCTGTTGGAGTGGTGATGACCAATTGGTACTGCTCAACTTGATCACTGGCAAGTACGGAAATACTGCTCCCTTCACCGATCTTTTCTCCATCCGCAAACCATTCGTAGAGCAAGCCAGGTATCAATAAAGCAGAGTCAATAACGGCACTCAAAATCAATTCTTCTCCTCTGTAAATAGTATCAATACCTGCCATTCCGTTTACGGCTATGCCAGCGGGAATGCTGTCGGTTACCATCACCTCTACCATCTCAAAGACTTCATCGCAAGGTCCGGTAAATTGCACTTCGTAAATGATCGATTCGGCAGGCGAAACACTAATTTGCGGGCCCTCCTGATTGCCGGGCTGCCAAAAGAAGCTGCCCTCCTGATTGGCGCTGGCCTGCAAAGTAATCTCTTCACCGGAGCAAATCGGCTCAACCGGAGCAATGCTAATCGCTGAAGGCAGTGTGTTGACCTGCACATCAATAAAAGAAGTATCCACACATTGACCATTTCGATTGAGGCGAGCAAAAGTAAAAGAAGAATTCAACTCAATGAGCATGTTCTGATTGTCAACGGCTGATAAATAACCGCTTGCCGGAAGCCATTCAAATTCCATATTTGGAAAAAAGGTTTGACCGGGCGTTTCGGAAAGTAACGTAATGATATCGCCGGGGCAGTATTCTTCAGCCATCGGAACGCTGCTAAGTGAAAGCTCAGGCAGAGAATCCAGCTGTATCCATATCGAATCGCGATTAATACACTGAGCGGTTTGGATTTCCACAAAGTACCAACCAGCCTGGCCAGGTGTAGCGGTAGTGGAAGCACCATCCAAATTGCTCAAAGTGCCATCATCCGGGCCCCAGCTAAACGTGCCACCAACAGCGCTATTGGCGCTCAGCTCAATACTTTCGCCCAGACAAATGGTATCAGTCGCTCCCTGGTCGATCTGAATATCGGCAGGGATTACGCTGATGTTTACCATTGCACTATCGGCGCAATGGCCGTTGGCACTGGTAGCCACCAGGGTGTAGCTCATGCTGGAGCTGGCTGTAAGGGTCGGCCCGGCAAGCGTAGGATCATCCAGCTGATCGGGAGGTGACCAAAGGTAGTTGGTGCTACCGCTGATGGGTTCGGCCAATTGTAAGGAACTCCCTTCACAAAGGGTCGTATCGGTAGTGGTAAGTGAAGGAAACTCAAAAGGATCTACGAAAATGGTGACCGCATCGCTTACTTCGCAACCCGTAATGTGGATGGTAGCTACATATTGTGTGGTGACCAAAGGGCTGGCAACGGGCATTTCACTCAGCGGGTCATCCAGCCCGGCTATCGGCGACCAGCTAAGGCCCGCTCCCTGCACATTATTGGCAGCTAGCAAAGGCACCGACTGGCCTGCACATATTCGGCTTGAGTCCAATGCGGCAACAGTTACTTCAGGCTCTACAAACTGAAGGAAAACGCTGTCTTTATCGCTACATACCTCGATGGATCCGGTTACTTCCACCCACTGGCTGCTAGTAGGGCAAGCTATGGGGTGGGCAATCGTAGCCGTGTCAAGGATGTTGATGGGATTCCAAAAATAGTCAACTGCTCCGCTGGCCATGAGCTGAACGCAGCTATCCTGACAGACAAAAACGGTGTCTGCTCCGCCCTGTATCTCTACCAAAGGCTCATCCCGAATCTCTATTTCCAAACTATCGTACACCACCTCGCCGCAGCCAAAATCGTTGGTCAGGGCAATGATAATGGTTTCAGAAACTTCATTGATCGTATCGGTAAGGGGAATGATCGGGAAGGAAAGGCTCGTTTCGCCAGGCTGAAAGACAATCGTATCGGGAATGTTGAGCAGATAATCTACTCCCTGCGTAGCTGTTCCACTAATTCTGATTACGTAGGACAAGGCTTCATCCAGCGGGCTATTGATTGTGATGACCAGCACATCATTGGTGCCGGAACAGGCTTCCACAAAATAATCGATTCCGGAAGCGAAATCTACAGCCAGGCTGGGCGCGCCTCCTTTGAGCTCAGAGATGAACACTCCGCTATCCCACTGGGCGTCACCCCTGTCGGCAATGGCGAGCTTGAGCTTGTAGGTATTGCAGGGATCTACATTGACCTGTGCAGTGAGACTCTTTTTGATGCCCAGATAGTCGGAAGTGAGGCCATCGTATTCAACGCTCTGGCCCTCTTGATTATCTCTGTAAAATTGCCAATTGTCGTTATTATTAACACTATTGATCTGAATGGGCGTACCAATGGCCGGCAAGGTAGCGATATTGAGTTGGTTGCCAATATTGGCATCTCCTGCGATACCCGGCCCTGAAATCAAAAAGGCAAAAATATCGTTGAAACCCTGATTGACCCACTCAGGGTATTCCTCCGATCCAAAAACATACTCAAAGGTCAGCTCATTGGTAGCTGCAAATACGCTCAACTCTACAATGCAGGCATCTTCCGAAGCAATGCTATCCCCAAACAAATTGGACAAATAATCGAGATCACTGTCGCCAGGGGCAAATTGCTCAGTGGTGATTCCATCATTGGAATTGGGGCCCAGCGCGTTGAATACATCTCCGGTGGTGAGCAACAGACCTTTGCTCAGGCCGAGATCGGAATCATCCCCCGCCTCAAAGGTGCCGTATGCCCCTTCCGGGCAAATGATTTTGTCAACAGTGACTGTTGTTTGGGGAGTAGAGATAAAATCGACTATCTGCTCTTCTCCGACCTGGTCGTCCACACCAAATGGCAAAATCGGATCACAGGGGCTGGATGAGCATTTCCATTCGCCCGCAAATCCTTCAAAAGCTATGTTGCTATCGGAGAGAAATTGGACCGTCAGGCATCCGGAACTGGCTTGCACCGTATAACAAACACCTCCTCCGCTTGCCAGGCCACCACCTGAAATCTGGCCAAGCACTTCTCCGCTGGTATCCGATCCGTCATAAAAGACCAGAGCATCAAAAGTTTCAATGTTGTAGTACTGCAAACTGAACGTAATACACTGATTGTCGGGGAAGGGCGGACAAATGGTGTAGATGTGATTCTCATCATCGCCATAATCTCCGGTGGCGCCGCCCGTATCGAATAGCTGACCACTGCAGGCTGTCGATCCTTGTTCGTCGATGATGTGGATAGGTTTGATCTGTTCGATGCACAGCTCAAATTGGCCGGCTTGTTCGGCATCGTTGATCCGAATGATATATTGCTCGCCAGGATCGAGGTCCAGCAAATCGGTTTCCAAAACTATATCTCCCGCTTCGGCAGCATCGCATTTGAGCAGCGCCATGGTATTCATCCCGCAAATACCCCGATAGATAGCAATCTGCGGACGGATCATAGGCTGAGTGCCAGGCAGGCCCGTGACGGTGATTGTATAGTCGGTAATGGTATCGCTGGCGGTAAATACGAAAAACACATCCCCTTGCGGTTCGCTGCCAGTCCAGCAAGGCGGCATATTGTCTGTACCTATATCAGAGGTAGTAGCGGCCAGATTGTCATAAAATACAGCGCCTGGCATACAAATGGGAGCGGTGCCGAGATTGAGCGGAGGGCAATCGTCGTTGGCAGGTTGGGCCAGGAGGGCAGAAGAGGCTACCAGTAGGCTAAGGAGAAGGAGAGCGTGATTGAGTTTGGGGAATAAGAGGAGCCGAATTTTCATAGGTTGCGGAATGCCATTAGTGAAAACAGGCTGGTAAGATAGCAGAATCGAGAGAGAAAGCCAATAGTCGGGTCGAGCAAATGTTAATCCGGACTTTACTACTTATAAAAAAACACCACTAGTTAATATTTTCGCTCGATAACATCCATTACCAGGTGTAGCAGCTCATCGGGACGGGTAGCCAGGCCAAAGGTGTAGGCCGGCAGCCCTTTTTTCCGATCTCGGTACAAAGTATAAAATATAGTTGGCAATTCGATGCTGCTGGCAAAAAGCCTTTTTACAAAATCTAAGCCTTCCTTTTTATTATTATCACGACCAATATCAGACAAGATTAGCTCGATATTGTGCGGCGATTGCAACATCTGCAGGGCTTGCTGTGACGAAGTAGCTATCAGCACCTTCGCGCCAATGGCTTCAATGATCTGCTGCTCTTGTTGATTGTAGTGGGGGTTGTCATCAATCCAAAGAAGGGTGTAGTCAATATCCAATGCTTTTATGCGGCCAAGTCGGTTGATGAGCGATTGACGGAAGGCGAACGGCAGCTCGATATTGAATTTTTGCGAAGCGGCCACAATGTTTTGCTCTACCTGCTGGAAGGACTGATAATCGGTTTCGTTCAACTGTATTTCCTTCACCAAAGAGAGCAATCCGTCCACGATCTGGTTGTGTGTCAGGTTTTGCTGCTCATAGGAAATGATGCCTCTGCGTTTTTCGGATTGCAGTTTTTTGAACTGAGACAGCAGTATAATCACATCCTGCGCATAATCGGAACCCGACAGAGAAAAAATGTTGCGCAAGCTGATAGCTGCTTCCTGCAGTTCTCCTTCTATGATCAGCTCGTTGATGTGGTTGAGTTGTTCCAGCATGGGCCTAGAGGGGGCAATTTGTAAAACAATGTAACGAAATTTTACTTTCGGGATCATTATCCCTGTGCTAATCTCCTGAAAGCTGCAATTTAGCATTATTCAAAAAAATCATTCCTCTTTTCAATTTTTGAATTAGGCTTCACTTTACTACCCTTCGGTCGTTCAGTTTTCACCTATTTCAAAAATGTCAGATTTATTTTTTTATACTTCAAGCCGCCAAGTTTTGTGCATTTCCATAGCGATTGAACCAGTAAGAACCACTTCCACACCTTGGTTAAAACCAACAGGCTTGAAGTTTATCCCGCTTTGCCAAGTCTTGTGCATACGCACAAAACTTGGCAAAGCGCGGTATAAACGGTGCTTACAGGCACTTTCGCTCCAAAGCTGCCTCCACATCCGGCAGGCGGACATCTCCCAAATTATTACCCCAGGCATGGTGGACATAGTTGATGATATTGGTGATCTCCACGGCATTGAGCACCTTAATGCCATCCATTGGCTGGTCGTATTTTTTACCATTCACTTCGATGGGCTCATATATGCCGTAGCGAATGATGCAGGCAATGCGCTGTGGCTGCTTGGCCAGGTAGTCGGCTTTGGCGAGCGGAGGGATCAGGCTTTTAAGTCCCCGCCCATCTTCCATATGGCAGCTGGAACAAAAGTTGAGATACAAAATTTCTCCCTGCTTGTATGGGTTGCCCTGGCAGGCTAGTAGCCCAAATGCTATAAATATGATCAGGCTAATTTTGTTCATCTAACAGTTGATCGATGGTTTTGAAAAACTTTGTAACGCTGGCTTCATCCGTTCCGTCGGCGTGGCCGCGAACGTGGCCGTCTCCATCCACGAGGATGATTTTGCCACTATGGTCGAACCCTCCCGGAGCAGAGGGATCTTCCTGGGCGGTGATGAAGTAAGCATCCGCCATCTCATAGATGTGATCGCGCTTACCCGTTACGAAATGCCACCTGCCAGACTCTACCTCCAATTGGGCCGCATATTTTTTTAGCTTCGGCACCGTATCGCGTTTCGTGTCGATACTGTGTGAGAGCAGTGCCAGGCGCTCCTCGTCCGCATAGCGCTCATAGATGCGCAGCATTTGTTTTTTCACTTTCGGGCAGATGGTCTGGCAGGAGGTGAAGAAAAAATCGGTGATATAGATTTTGCCTTTAAAGCTCGCATTGGTGATGAGCTGGCTATCCTGATCCACCATTTCGAAAGCCGGAATCCGGTACCGGCTCGTGTCTCCACCAGCGATTTGGTGATTGCCATAATAGGGCAGCTGGGTAGATGCTTGGCCAGTACTGTTTATATTTTTACATGAGTAAATAGCAAATAATACGCTGATTATCAATAAGTTATACTTCATAAAGTTCAAACTAACTATTTTCAAACCATCAAACCATCAAACCATCAAACCATCAAACCGGTTAATTAGAAATACTTGCCAGCCATTCTTCAGCAGCTTTGAGCGTAGCGTCGATCATACTGTCGATCTGTGCCATCTGATTTTTTTGGTCATTCAAATAGGCCATCGCTTCCTCATGCGGAACGTTGATTGCTGGCTCCCGAAAGTTGGCCATCCAGTCGAACATACCATCCTCCGTCCCTTCCAGGTCTTTTTGAAAGCGCAGTATGTGTTCGTGCTGACTTGCCGTGATGCCCGATTGCTCATCCGCTCCCAAAGCCTTCAATCGGCGGATCATCCGGTTAACGGCAGGCATTTTTGGCATAGTGGTATCGTGCAGCTTCATCACTTCGCTATGGAGCTTGGCCCGGTCATGGCGCGGGTCTTCGGTGATGGCTATCACCATTTTCTGCTTGCCATTGTCCTCAGGCATTGCCAGACTATCGGGTTCATCATACGGGATGCTTTGTGAAGAGGGGGCTTGTTGACAGCTTTGAAGTGCCAGTAGCAGGAGCGCGGAGAATAGAAGTAATTGTTGCATACTAGTAAAAATTGTATGACAAAGGTAGTAGCTAGGTAGCAAGAGCGGTAATTTTTTGGAGAGAATAATCAACTCCTGATCGCAGGATAAGGGAATTTTTATGTGATCCTCGGCAGTTTAAACGGGTGCCACTTTTCAAGCCCCGCAAATTCTTGTATCTTACCACTAATGCCACCAATACTTGTTCAGTAAATGATCTCCAAAAATACTCAAAAAAGCGAATCATGAAACGTGATCGGGTCATAGTGTGGTTTCGGCAGGACCTTCGCTTGCACGACAATGAAGCCCTCACCGATGCCTTGAAAAGTGCGGATGAAGTGATTCCGATTTACGTGTTTGATGAGCGGGTCTTTCAAGGGAAAACGCGCTTTGGCTTTCCTAAAACCGGGAGTATTCGGGCTCAATTCATTATCGAAAGTGTAGAGGATATTAGACAGTCTCTGCGGTCTTTGGGGAGTGAGCTGATCGTACGGGTCGGCAAAACTGAAGAGGTGATTGCAGGCATTGCGCGACAAGTCCGGTCGAGTTGGGTGTTTTGCAATAGGGAGCGCACTGCGGAGGAAGTAGCCGTTCAGGATGCGCTGGAGCAAAATCTCTGGGCAATTGGGCAGGAGATCATTTATTCGCGTGGCAAGATGTTGTATTATACACAGGATCTGCCTTTTCCCGTTACACATTGCCCCGACCAATTCAATGCATTCAGAAAGGAGGTGGAACGATTGGTACCTGTAAGGGAGCCTCTGCCAACGATCACCGAGCCTGTCAAAGCCTTTAAATTTACATTGGAGCGTGGCGAAATTCCCACCCTGTCTGACTTCGGCCTACCCCAAGTGAAGAGGGAAGGCAGAGCCGTGCTGGATTTCAAAGGTGGAGAAAGTGCCGGGCTGAAGCGCTTGCACGACTACCTATGGAAGGCAGAAGAAGTACGGGCCTTTGGCCAAAGTGCCGAAGGGCTTATCGGGCGGGGCTATTCTTCCAAGCTATCGCCCTGGCTGGCGCAGGGCTGCCTGTCGCCGAAAATGATCTATAGCGAATTGCTCAAATTTGAAAAAGAAAGAGGAAATGATGAAGCGACTCATCAGCTGTTTGTAGAATTGATAAATCGCGATTTTTACCGCTTGATGGGCAAAAAACATCAGCACAAAATATTTGTCAAAGGAGGTGTCAAGGGGCATGTGCAGCCGAGCTGGAAAAACGACGAACAGTTGTTGAAGCTTTGGATCGAAGGGCGAACGGGCCTTCCTTTTATTGACGCCAACATGAGGGAATTGGCTCAAACAGGCTACATGTCGAAGCGGGGCCGCCAGAATGTGGCCAGCTTTCTGGTGCACCAGCTGCATGTCAATTGGCAAATGGGTGCAGAGTATTTCGAGTCGCAATTGATTGATTATGACCCCTGTAGCAACTGGGGCAACTGGAACGACATTGCCGGTGTAGGTGCTGATACCCGGGCCAACAGAAGTGTAAACATTCTCAATCAGGCACGGCGTTTTGATCCGGAGGGAGACTACGTGAAGCTGTGGCTGCCGGAACTGAAAAAAGTGTCGGCTGACAATATTCACCTGCCTGACCGCATGTCGGAAGAGGAGCAAAGGGCCAGCCAGCTGCGTATTGGAGCCGACTACCCTCGCGCCATGATCGATACCGGCAGGTGGGCTTAGGGGGAGGAGCTCTATTTTGGGTAATGGTAGTATATCCTTCAAATCCTGACGTTATGAACAAACTACTATTGATCGTTACAGCGCTGCTGCTATTCCTGTCAGCCAAGGCCCAGTCCTACTGCGATGAAGCGGGCTACTTCATTGATTCCAGCAGCACCAGCACCCTCTTTGCCGAATCCATTCGCTATTGTACCAACTGCCTGGATGAGGAGGGTATCCCCGGCAATTACAACATTTTGCTGTACCGGCCTATTGATGCGCTCAATCAGGCCGTACCGCTTCGGCCACACATAATGTATCTACACGGCCTGGCGCCAAATAGCGGCTTGGCAGACCCGCTATCGATTTTTGCGGCCGCTTATATGCGCCAGCACTTTACTTCTTTTGGCTATTCGGCCTCCGCTTTGCAGTATCGGCAGGATATCTTTGGCCTGACGGTGCCGATCTGCAATACCCCGCCGATCGAGGTGATCAAAACGCACTATCGGGCCATCCAGGATCTGCGCAAAGCTATCCATCTGTTGTTTCAAGATCCTCAACAATATGGGATCGATACCACTTTCTTCTTTCTTACAGGCAATAGCCAGGGAGCTACGGTGGTGATGAACGGCATTTTGGCTACCGATGAGAGCGAGTGGATAGAAAGAACGATGCCGGATTATGCCTTCTTGATCGATTCTTTGGGTGGCTGGGCGCCGCGCCATAAAATAGCGGGCATATTAGCTACTGCTGGAGCTTTGTACGATTTGAGTTTGTTGGATGAAACCGATGAGGTGCCTCTCTTTTTGGCACACGGAATTTGTGATACAATCGTTCCATACAAGGCTGGTACTTTTCTGAATTGCCCACAGGTCAAGACCATTCACGGCAGCTATGAAATCGCTTGCCGGGCCCATGAACTTGGCCACCCTTACAGCTTGCACAGCGTGGCAGGGCTGGGGCACGAATGGCCGGATGATGTGAATAACAATGCGCTGATTATCATGCGGGAATGGATGAAAAACCAGATCCTTTGCGGAAACCCCGGCCAGGAAACGTTTGACTACGTAGCGGAAGAAACGAGCTGCTCTTTTACCAGCACAAGTATAGATGACTGCTCTTTAGTAGCGACTAATGAACAGACCGAAGTAGAAAAAGCGTTCATTGTTTTTCCAAACCCCGCTGTTGAGCGTCTTAATCTTAGCCTTCACCATACAGAGCCCGTACAGCTCTCGTTGGTGGATTGCTTTGGCCGCCTTGTAAAGAGCAAAAGGCTAGACAAGCGGAGGAGTGGAGAGGCTTGCCAATGGGACGTTGGTGACCTGGCTGGCGGTATTTATCTGTTGACTGCCAGCCGAAATGGTCATGTGCTGGGCGTACAAAGGGTAGTGCTTACAAAATAAGCTTTTTAGTGCGAAATAAAGCTAATCACTACTGAATCGCGGTGGCTGCGTTGCTGCAAGTAGCCCTTCAAGCTCCGCTCAATCATAGCTTTTGGAATGTTGCGCTGCTTGCTCCAACTCAGGCTGAGCATAAGCGGGTCCCCTTTTACTCTAGGCAAAAAGCACTGCACCTGATCCAGATATTTGTCATACATGCCGAGTACTTCCGACTTGATAGAAGCTTCCAGCAAGGAGTCACTTTTCAGGAATTGCAGCTCTTTCTCCAGCTGCTCAACTCGCCTATCCTGCTGGCTGCGTGGCTGTACCACAATTCGATTGACCAGGCTGTCCATCTGACTTTGAATGGTTTTGAATTTGGCTAAATTGACTTCGGCAGTGGGGATCACCTCCGAATTTATGGAGGGCAAGTGCTGCTGAAGTCTATTGCGGTATGTACCAATCTCCTGCGACATGGATGGCCCATATACTTTGACCAGCAAATTGGTCAGGCTGTCTGTTTTGATCTTTTTCCAGCCATCCACATATTTCATTTCGTTGCCAAAACACTGTTGAAGGGCCGTTCGTATTGCTTGATTTTCCCGAATACCCTCCAATACTTTTGTAAGCAAGGTTACGCTGGGGATCAATAATAAAACGGACACACCAAATACGATGAGCATAGTACGTCGCTTTTCTTTGGCATCTTCATACTTTTTGACCGGAAATCGGAGAAATCGAACAATCAGAAAGGTGGCCAGCGCAACGAGTACTGCGTTGAGGAAAAACAAATAAAAAGAATTGACCATGACCTCAAAGTTGTTGAGATTGGTCAATGCGCTGGCCATCTCCCGGTTCGTTCCCGACCGGATCAAACTGGCGATGCCAAAGCCCGTTACACAAAGTGGCGGCATCAATGCGGTGGCGATGGCGACACCCGGAATGGCGTTGGTCTTGTCCTTTCGGCTGCCCGAAATGATCCCTGCAATACCGCCAAAGAAAGCCACAAAGGCATCGAGCAGGGTAGGGGCGGTACGGCTGCTGATCTCCGGGGTGATTTCTCCGAAGGGAGTAAAGAGGAAGTAAATGGTGCTGGTGATCAGGGCGATGGCAATGGCCATACCGAAGTGCTGAAGCGAGATAATGAGTGTATTTCGGTCATTGATTCCTACCCCCAGCCCGATTCCGAGGATCGGTGCCATGAGCGGTGAGATTAGCATGGCGCCAATGATGATAGCAGGTGAATTGAGATCGAGGCCAAGCGAGGCAATCATGATGGAGCACATCAGCAGCCAGGCATTGGCGCCGCGCATGCGCTTGTTGCTTTTAATATTGGTAATGGTCCCTTCCCGATCCATTCCGTCTTTCAGATCAGTAAGGGTGTAAAAAAAGCGGCGGACGCCTGCAAAAAAACCGGACAGGCCGTCCTTCATTTGAGCTTTCGGATCGCCATTAGGAGTGGGGAAGTCAGCCATATGCTATTGAAAATATGATAACGAAATCAATTATTGCCCTACTGCTATGCCATTGCTCAACAATCCATCTTCCATCACCAATTTCCGGTCGCTCATCGCTGCCAGTTCTTCATTGTGGGTAACAATGATAAAGGTCTGTTGGAAATCATCGCGCAGCTTGAAGAGCATTTGATGCAACTCCTGGCTGGAGGCCGAGTCGAGATTGCCGCTGGGCTCATCGGCAAACACAATAGCCGGCTCATTGATGAGCGCCCGGGCTACGGCCACCCGCTGTTGTTCCCCCCCGGAAAGCTGCCCGGGCTTGTGGTCGAGCCGCTCTGCCAGCCCCAGGTAGCTGAGTAATTCGGTAGCCCGCTGTATGGCCCAGTCTTCGCTTTTGTTGCCGATAAATGCCGGAATGCAGACGTTTTCAAGGGCTGAGAATTCGGGTAGCAGATGATGAAATTGAAAAATGAAACCGATGTTGGAATTGCGGAATGCCGACAATTGGCGTTTGCTCAGGCTGCTAATATCCTGACCATTCACTTCTAACTGGCCGGTATCCGCCTTGTCGAGTGTACCCAGGATGTGCAACAGCGTACTTTTGCCGGCGCCTGATTTACCTACAATACTTACGATTTCACCTTTTTGAATCTCCAGATCAACGCCCTTCAATACATGCAGCTTGCCGTAGGATTTGTGAATATCGTAGCCTTTTATCATCGGGTTGGTAATTGTGGCCCCAAAAATAGCTATTCGCAGTAGAAAATGATAATCGGCACCGCATTGATATTTGGCTAATCTATATCTTTGCCGCAAAATGCTTGTCAAAAATATCCATAAAACGACCTCTTTTGTAGCCGGTGATCTCACCCACCTCAAGGAAATATTGCATCCTGCCAATGATCCGATCCCCATCAAATACAGCCTGGCATATGCCAGTTTGCCGGTCGGACAAGCGTCGCTGCCTCACCAGCTGGATGCCTCCGAGGTGTATGTCCTGCTTAAGGGCCGCGGCAGCTTGGTAGTAGATGGTGCCCGGCAGCGCCTGGAGCAAGGCGATGTAGCCTATGTAGCAGCAGGCGCAAAGCAGCATTTGATCAATGAAGGCTCCGAAGAGCTGGTTTTTCTGTGTATTGTAGAGCCGGCCTGGACTGCTGCTGGGGAGCGAATTTTGTGAAACCTGCCACTGGAATGCCTGATTTTTGGCTATATTTGTACTCCACTTGTTTAGAGCAACTGTTTTGCAAATCCACTAAATCCGCTGGTATCGATTAAAAAAACCTACCCATTTTTTACGAATGTTTTTACGAATGCCTATGCCCTTATGATCCACACAAAGAAAAGAGGATTTAGAGCTTCCTACATTGCATCGCAATGTAGGAAGCTCTAAATGTTTTGAACAATACTTGGTATGAAGATTCTGCAAGTCTGCAAAAAATTTCCCTTTCCAGTAAAAGATGGAGAAGCCATCGCGATGATGAGCCTTAGTCGGGCGCTTCGGCAGCTGGGCTGTAGTATCCATCTGCTGAGTATGAACACCCAAAAGCACTTCTTTGAAGGCGTGGATTATCCGCCCCAGTTGCAGCATTATACCTCCATTGATAAGGTGAGTGTGGACACGGAGGTAAAATGGAAAGATGCCCTTTTCAATCTTTTTAGCCCAAAATCCTATCACATCGCTCGCTTTGAATCAACCCGCTTTCAGGAAGCGCTGCTGCGGTTGCTGAAAAAGGAAGCTTTCAATGTAGTGCAGCTTGAAACCCTCTACCTGGCGCCCTATATTCCCCTTATCCGTCAGCATTCAAAGGCGATAGTGGCGATGCGGGCACACAACATAGAGCATGAAATTTGGGACAGGATAAGCCAAAATGAAGCCTCGCTTTGGCGAAAAATGTACCTCCGTTATCTTACCAAAAAGCTCAGAGCCTTTGAAATAAAGCAGCTCAATAGTTACGACTTACTGATCCCCATTACCAGGCGCGATGAACAAAAATTTAAAACCTTTGGTTTTAAAAGCAATAGTATCGTGGTGCCTATCGGTATTGATCGTGCCGCCTACCCGTCGGATGGCCGTTCCTATCAAAAATATCCCTCCTTATCGTTTATCGGTTCCCTCGACTGGATGCCCAATCAGGAAGGCTTGCGATGGTTTTTGGACCAGGTTTGGGGCAAGCTGCTGCTGCGCTTTCCAGCGCTCAGCTTGCATATTGCAGGGAGAAATACGCCCGACTGGGTTTATAAAATCGACCAGCCAAATATCAAAGTGTATGGCGAGATACCCGATGCCATCCAGTTTATTAATGACCACTCGATCATGGTAGTTCCTTTGCTGTCGGGGAGTGGGATGCGGGCTAAGATATTGGAAGGCATGGCCCTGGGTAAAGTAGTGCTGACAACGAGCCTGGGGCTGGAAGGCATTGATGCTGAAAATAAAAAGGAAGTACTGATAGCAGATACGGTTGATGAGTTTGTACAATGCATCGACTACTGTTTTAGCAGCAATGGTCAGTTGAAGACCATCGGCGAAAACGCCCGCCGCTTTGTCCGTACTCACTATGACCATTTGAAGCTGGCCCGCAGGCTGGTTGATGCTTATTCCGCCCTCCTGCCTACAGGCTAGTCAATATTAACCTAAACATGCCCGGAGAAAAACCTACCTTTGCCCAAAACCATTTTACTGCCTGGTGAGCCTGTTTTTGCAAATAATATTCTGGCTTTGTGTTGTATGCTTGCTGCATTCCTACCTCATTTATCCAGGCATTCTAAGAATCCTGGCTGCTTTGGGCAAATCGGCCGCTGCACCACCTGGCGAGCCTTCCCGATGGCCTCATGTCAGTGCGGTTATGGCCGTGTACAATGAGGAGGCTGTGATGGAAGAAAAACTCCAAAGCCTCCTCGCCCTGGATTATCCCAACGAATTGCTAGATATCTATATCGGTTCGGATTGCTCCTCCGACCAAACCAACTCTATTTTGGCCAGCTATTCGAAGCAGCACACCAATATTCACTTTTTTCCATTTGAAGTGCGCCGGGGCAAGCCGGGAGTGATCAATAAGCTGGTTGAGCTTCTCCGGCAGCAACGCCCACCCGACCCGCAGCATATTTACTTGCTAACCGATGCCAGTGTGATGCTCACTCCTCAGGCTTTGCGAAAGCTGGTCCGTCACTTCGAAGCGAAGGATATGTTTATGGTGGACGCGAATATGGTCAATACGGGACTAAGTGATGGGGGCATCGCTCGCTCGGAGAGCAAATATGTGCAAACGGAGGTCAGGATCAAGCATTTGGAAGGGCAGCTGTGGGGGACCATGCTGGGCCCTTTTGGCGGCTGTTATGCGTTGCGATCCAACTATTTTGAGCCGGTGCCTCCCAATTTTTTAGTGGATGATTTTTATATCGCTATGAGGGCCTTTGAGCAGGGGGGGCGTGCTATCAATGACTTGGAGGCAATTTGTTATGAGGCTGTGCCGCATGATATCTGGGAGGAATATCGACGTAAGGCACGCATTTCGGCTGGCAATTTTCAAAACCTGGCCACCTTCAAACACCTACTCAAAAAACCTTTCAAACCCTTGGGCTTTGCCTTCCTTTCGCACAAAGTCCTTCGATGGCTGGGTCCTTTTTTTATTATATTTGCGTTGGTCAGTAGTGCTGCTCTAGCCTGGCAGGGCAACCTTTGGTATCACTACTTGTTGTATTTGCAGCTGGCCATATTGGTGGGCGTTCCGCTACTCGATTATGGCTTGAAAAAATTGAATATACATCTGCTTATACTGCGGAATATTACCTACTTTTTTGCTATGAATGCAGCATTGCTGGAAGGATTTTTTAACTATTTAAAAGGAATCAAAACAAATGTATGGCAACCCCCAAAGCGTCAGTGAGATGATACAGCTCAATTCTATCGAAGAAGCCATTGAGGATATCAAAGCGGGGAAGGTGGTGATTGTGGTGGATGATGAAGATCGCGAAAATGAGGGCGACTTTATCTGCGCTGCCGAGTGTATCACTCCCGAAATTATCAACTTTATGGCTACTCATGGTAGAGGTTTGATTTGCGCTCCCATTGATGAGAAACGGGCCGATGAGCTGGGGCTTCACATGATGGTACCCGACAATACCGCTTTGCATGAAACTGCCTTTACAGTTTCTGTCGATCTCATCGGGCAGGGCTGCACCACAGGCATCTCGGCACACGATCGCGCCAAAGGTATCCGTGCCCTGATCGATCCCAATACCAAGCCTTCCGATTTTGCCAGGCCCGGCCATATTTTCCCCCTACGCGCCAAAACGGGTGGCGTACTCCGTCGTACCGGCCATACCGAAGCTACAATTGATCTGGCTCGCCTGGCCGGCTATTATCCAGCCGGGGTTTTGGTAGAAATTCTCAATGAAGATGGTACCATGGCCCGCCTGCCGCAGCTCAAAGAAATTGCCCGACAGCACGATTTGAAGATTATCTCCATTGACGACTTGGTGGCCTATCGCATGCGCACTGAGCGCATTGTAAAGCGGGAAATTTCAGTAGAAATGGATACGCTCTATGGCAGATTTGAGGTGATTGCGTACACCCAAAGCACGACCGGCGATACCCATTTGGCGATCAAAATGGGGGAGTGGGAACCCGATGAGGCTATACTGGTAAGGGTTCATTCCACCAGCCAAACCGGCGATATTCTGGGGGTTTTGTTTGAAGGACATGCCAACCAACTGGAGCAATGCCTGAAGATAATCGCACAGGAGGGAAAAGGCCTTTTGCTGTGCATGCGCCACGGCGAAAAGGGAAATGCCATTCTGCAAAAACTCAATTTATACAAAGATCGTTCGAATCCACATGCAGCTGGACCCGTTGCTGCCGAACAGCGCGACTTTGGTGTGGGTGCCCAGATACTGCGCGATTTGGGCGTGTCTCGCTTACGCTTGCTGACCAATCATCCGCGCCGCCGCATTGGGCTGGTCGGCTATGGTTTGGAGATCGTTGAGAATGTAGATTTGCAGTAAGAGCATCGTACATTGATGAAATAAACAAAAAAGTGAAAGAAATCAAATAAATTGAGTTACACAGTATGTCTAAAGCGATTAGAGCGTGGCACATGATGCCGTTAAACATGTTGCAGGCATACTGTACTCTTAACAAAGATCGGACAGTTCAATGAACCTGGTAAGTTTAATACTACCAAAAAGTTCGCGTAACGATGTAGATCCTAATTTAAAGACTCTTTTTATTTCAAAACACTTTCATTATGTCTTCTTTCACACACATTTATGGTATCGATGTAAGTAAAGATACTCTTGATATTTTAACTTTAAATTCGACTACGCTTTCAAAAGAGAAATCGCAGATTGAAAATCTACCAAATTCGATAGAGCCTTGGATAAAAACCTTAAAAGCTGATACTTCCCTTTGTGTAGTTGAGGCTACCGGGACTTATAGTACAACATTAGTATATTTGCTTAACCAGCATAATATTCCTGTTGCAGTAGTTAGTCCGTTTAAGAGTAAATCCTTTATGGAGGCAATGGGTGTTAGTAATAAGACGGATGACCAAGCAGCTTATTGTTTAGCGATGATGGGACTCCATCTTGATTTAAAATTATACCAAATGCCACCAGTTAATCGACAAAAAAGACGACAACTTCAAACGGCGCACAATGCGATGATGAAGCAGCGGCAAATGCTAAAAAACCAGTTGCATGCCATAGACCAACTACCCATCGTAGAGCAAATCGCACGTCAGGCCTACGAACAAACTTTGGAAATGGTGGACAACCAAATCCAAAAATTGGAGCAACAACTGGCGGATCTGGAGGAAGATGAAGATTATCACAACAGCAAAAAATTAGCTTGTTCCGTTGTTGGAATTGGAGCAACAACTGCTCATGCAATGTTGTTGACTGCCAATGGATTTGAACATTTCGAAACTGCTAATCAGCTTTCGAAATTCTTCGGCCTTACCCCTAACTCTCATTATTCCGGTTCTTCCGTTAGAAAAAAAGGAAGGATTACTAAAATGGGAGCACCTTATGTGCGTAGTCTACTCTACATGTGTGCCAGAAGTGCTATAAGGTTTAACCAGGCTTGTAAAGAACTTTATCAACGGCTTAGAAACAAAGGTAAATCACACAAAGTAGCTGCCGTTGCTGTTATGCATAAATTAGTCAAACAAGTTTTTGCTTGCGTTAAAAAGCAAAAACCATTTGATAATCTATATTATCTAAAATTTAAATCAACCTAATTTTTATCACTTTTTTGCTTGCTTTTTAACACAGTTCATGTTTAAATTCTCATTAATCGGCTACAAGTGGCAAATTTTATTCTGCACTTCGTTAAAAATACTCGCCGTACCTTATAGGTATGCCTGTGTTTTTTGCCTCGTTCAAAATAAAATTTCCTCACTTTCACTCAATCATGAAAACTTATACAAGCTCTAAGCCGGGGCCTGATAAAAGAGGAGACTATGCGTTTTGAAAGAAAATATTTTGTAGGTGATTTTAGCCTCGATCTGGCTCATGAAGCCATTCGGCAGCATCCTGCTTCTTTTCGAAAAATCTTTCCCGATCGAAAGGTCAATAATATCTATTTTGACACACCTTCATTTACGGCTTACCGCGAAAATGTGCTTGGAAGCCCCGAGCGCAAGAAAATCCGGATACGTTGGTATGGCGAAAATACGGCCGAAGTCCAGACGCCGCGACTTGAAATTAAGATCAAAAAAAATGAACTGGGAAGCAAACAAGTAAGCCGACTGCATGCCTTTGATGTGAACGACAGGGCGGCCTATTTGAACATGCTGAAAAGCGAACTGCCGTGGATGGCGGCACTTCAGCCTGTACTGCTCAATGCCTACCGGCGCTCCTATTACGGAACCTCCGATGGTAAATTCAGAATTACCGTTGACTCAGAACTGCAATATTGCTCCTTGCTCAATTCCTTCCTGTTCAGAGGTTTTCAGGCTTCTGATCCGGCTGTAATCCTCGAATTGAAGTATGATGAAAAAGAGGAAAGCAGCTCAGATCGCATTCGGCAGTATCTGCCATTTCGCCAAACCAAAAGCTCCAAATATGTGAAGGGAGTCTCACTGACGGTTTAGCGCTTCCCTTGATAAAGTGTTGTTGATTATTTCCTTATTGTTTGCCGGGTGTTGATGAATTAATATGTGCTACCTTAAAGCTCTGCCTGTTTCCTTTGCCGTCGCTGATAATGAGCAGATAAATACCTGAAGGTAAACCTGAAGGTAGAGACGTGTCGATCGTCATTTCATGCGTGTTGTCACTACCAACTAATTTAACAGCTTCTGTAGTAATTATTTTCCCGAATACGTCAGTAAGTAATATTTCACCAGATTGATAGGAAGCCTTGTCCGGAAATTGGACGGTCAGTTTGTTGGTGAAGGGATTGGGATAGATAATAATATGTTGCTCAAGGGAATACTTATTACCTTTCTGATCGCTGTTCCCCGAAGTAATTCTATTATCAGGAGGCGCATCGCCAATAAGCACCTGGTTGCAAGATAGAATGTTACCAGGCAATATCTCTATGCCCATGCACTCAGGTATATCTTCATTCCCCGGGGCCGATGGATCAAAATTTTCGTCATATATTTCTAACTGACTGCAGCTGCGTCGGCAATAACCAATTCTCCAGGCAGCTCCGTCTTCAAACTCATACCAGCATTCGTGAAAATAATCCGTTTCATATATAATTATATCTGGTGCTTCTTCGCAATAAACATAAGTTATACATAAGTCTTCATCCTCTCCAAAGGCATGTGTACATTCTTCGGGGATTTCAGGGCACACCACGGTTCCATCTTCTAGGAAAGTTATGCTGCTGCTAAAGGTACATTCAGGAGTGTCGTCAAATCCTGGATCTTCTGACGAGTAATCCAAGTCCAACACTAAGATGCTTTCACATCCACTAAACGAACAATACTCTACCAACCAGTATTTTCCGTCAGGTCTTTCCAATTTGCATTGATCAGTACCTGGCTCTGATAAATCAATTATTTCATCAGGGTCTTCCTCGCAGTACCATTCTAAAATGCAAAGTTCCTGATTAACCCTGAAGTTCATGGAGCAGTCAGGTGGTGGATCAGTGCAATCTCCTATTTTCTTACGTGCACTCACGTATATTGGATGATTGATTACATGTCCAGAACTATTGACAACTGAACCTACAGGGAAAAGGCAGCCGCAGTCCACATAACATCCATCATCATCTGCGATGATATCATCTGCGCATAGATCAATACCTACATCAACAATTTGATATTGATTATTACACATGCCAACACCCTCACAAAAAATCAGATTTCCTGAACCACAAGGATCTTCATCTTTGGTGTATTGAAATTGAAAATCTGTGGTGGCAACAACTTTACCTGGATGATAAGGGCCACAAAATTTTTGAAGTTGACAACCGGTAATTACTTCCTTAATGTAAGGATAATTAGGGATATATGTTATAATTTTAAAAAATGAACTATTAAGCATTTTGTCAAAAACACAAATTTCTGTTTCGCTGGCAAAAGAAAAATTTCTTTCATATGAACAACCAAAACTATTATGAATTTTTATAAGTTACTATACACTTTTTTATAGTTCATTGAAATAGAGAGAGTTGTAAAATAATCTTGTATGTTTGAATCGACGAAAACCCATACATACTATGATTACTCAACTCCCTCCAGTTGGTGAAATTAAACGATTTTTTCCAGTACACCGAATCTGCGTAGTAAAAGTATTTATATTACTGTGTCAATGCATAATTAGATGCAGAACAGTTTGTTTATATAAATGTAGGTCTGAATTTGGATCAATACTGGGCCGCAAAGATTTAAATATAAATTCAACCTATACTAGGTTAATCAGATTTTTCAAAATAAAAAACATTGATGCATTTTGTGTTGGCATATCAAGATTAATTATTTACCTCATAGATTTTCAAGGTGAAGTTTTCATGTCAATAGATCGGACTAATTGGAAAATTGGTGTTATAAATATTAATGTTTGCTATATCGGCCTAATACTTCCAAATGGTATATTCATTCCAATATTATGGCAATTATATAACAAACGAGGTAACACTTCTGAGGAAGAAAGAATTGAGTTAATCGAACGATTTTTTAAAGTTTGGCAATTTCATCAAGATATTAAAATTACCTTGTTAGGAGACAGAGAATTTATTGGAGAAAAATGGTTTAGTTTTTTGACAAGAGTAGGTTTTTCCTTTGTAATTAGGGCTAGGTGGCAGGATTACTGGAAAGAATTATCTATATCAACAGGAGTATTAATTCCTTATTTAGAAGATCATATAATCAGTTCGATCAATAAAAAGGGCTATTTTCAAGAAGCAGTATTTATAAACGGAGAATTATTGTTTTATACTGTATTTGTAAATACCGCAAAGCGCAAACGAAAAAATGATAATTGGATGGTCTTGATTTCCGACCAACCAGATGTTGAATGGATTAGAACTAGTTTTCCAAAAAGATGGAGTATTGAAGTGTTCTTTTATCATAACAAATCAAATGGATTTAATTTAGAAGACCTTAATTTGGTCGACAAGTTAAAAGCTCAATTAATGATGGCAGTGACTGCGTTTTGTTATGTATTGTCGATTTTAAAAGGCATAGAATGTCGAAAATCAGAAAAAATAAAACTAAAATCTTACAACGGTAAAAAGTCAAAATCAATCTCGTTGTTCAGATTGGGTTATGATAATTTGAAAAACACAGTCCATACTGTTCAAGATTTAGTCGAATTTGTAACATATTATCTGCCTGAAATCCCAATCTGGAAGTCAGGGTATTGGAAAATGGGATTCAAAAGTGTATAGTAACTTAGAATTTTTACTTTAAAATTATTAGGCACATCTTGAGTTACATCAACTTCCGTAGGGCCTGAATATATAGTATAACTATAATTATTTCCACCATTGTCAATGATGTTGATATTTGTCATTTGTCCATCAGGCCAAACTATAGTCCATGGGCTAGCATCATAATAATATTGTCTTAAATTTTGTAAACCATCAAATTTTATTTTTGAAGCCCCTCCTCCTGGTTCTAAACATGCATTTTCTGTCTTAAATACAAAAGTGGTAAGGTAATAAGGCACATCATCTAAGTTTGATTCACCACATTCCGAAATACATCGTAAACTAACATCTCTACTTATAGGGCTACTACAATTATCAATGATGGTTATTGTATATGTTCCATGTGTTAGGCCGTCTATATCTAAGGAGCCATTAGCTGTAAAGCCATTAGGTCCTGTCCAGTTTATCTCAATAGGAGAATTTGAGTAATATAAAGTTGCGGTAATGGCTCCATCATTTGTTCCTCGGTCAGTACAAGGTGTTATATTTGTAGGCAAAATCGAAAGTATAGGAGGAGCATGTGGGTAACATTCCGGCACTTCAAGTGATAGGGCGGTAGCAGTGCATCCTCTTGTGTCAGTTACGGTCACCGAGTAAGTTCCTGTATAAATGTTATTTAAATCTTCAGTAGTGGCTCCATTGCTCCATTGATAGGTGTAGGGAGGTACACCCCCGGAAACATCAATGTCAATATGTCCATCGTTAAAAGATTCCGCATATATCTGGCGGTTCCAATGTAGCACCTCTGATTGTAAGAATAGAGATTTCAATAATATCTTCCTGTGAAACAATCTGCTGTCGAATTGCAAAACAGCCATTACTATCTGTAACAGTAATTGAATATAAACCCGCTGTCAAGTTATTAGCAACAGTAGTTGATTCTCCTGTACTCCACAAGTACGTGAAAGGAGAAGAACCAATTACAATAGCTCCGATATAAGTTCCACAATTGTTAAAAGTGACATTTGGACCAGTGTTATTATCAATTGTATATGTTTGTACACTCGTACATCCGTTGCCATCGGTCACGGTTACGGAATAATTGTCTGCTCTTAAATTATTTACAGTTGCCGTGCTAGACCCATTACTCCAGATATAATTATATGGCGGCCTACTACCACTTGCTAGAAGGGATATACTTCCATTGGCTCCGCCATCACATTCATCCTGTACTTCAGCCGTAACACTCATCTCCGGGGATTCCTCCATCTTAAACCAGGTCTGCTTCTCACAGCCTTCGCTATCCTCAACCGTCAGGAAGTAATTGGCAGGCGTAGAGAGCGTCACCGAAACGGGCCCCGTTGCAGGCCCTGCCGTATTAACCGTTTGGCTGGAGCTGGCTCGCCAATAATAAGTATAAGGGGCATCTCCGCCCGAACCTTCCATTGTCACCGTTGCTGATTCTCCTTCGCATACAGCAGGCGGATCTACATCTACGGTAGCTGAAACGGTTACTATAGCCGACAAAAAGGTAAAATCTGAGACGGTACAGCCTATGGCATCTGTTACCGTAAGGGCATACCATCCGGCAGGGATGTTTGAAATCGTTTGGGTGGTGAAGGTCAGCCCCTGCCAGTAGTTTTGCCACAGATAGGTATAGGGGGTAGTACCGCCACTGGGCAGCGCCACCAACTCGCCATTGCTACCTCCGAAACAACCTACCGTCCGGTCGAAAGCCACATCCAGATCACCTTCTCCCGTTGAAGCTATTTCTACACACTCACTCAACGAGCAATTGGTCGTCACGTTTACGATGGTCACACAGTATTCTCCGGCGGGGAGGTTGCTGAGGTTTTGAGTAGTAGCTCCTGTTGACCACAGAAAGGTGTTATTGGGATCGGGATAATTCAGTGTGATAGTAATGTTTCCCATACTATTACCGCCACAATCCACATCGGTGGCTTGGATCACAACGTCACTGGGCGGCAACTCGCATTCCACATACCCGCAGGCTTCACTGCTAAGGCCACATACATCCGTAACCGTCACACAGTATTCGCCGGAAGGGATATTGGTGATAGTGGCTCCGCTCATGCCATTACTCCAGCTATAGGTGTAGGGTGCCAATCCACCACCAGCCGTCACCGTAGCAGAGCCATTCGACTGACCCATAGTAGCATTGGTGGTAGTGATCTGTGCGCTCATAGGCGGAAAGGAAATGGTCTTTTCTGCCGTTGCTGTACAGCGGCTTCCACCGGTAACGGTCAACGAATACGTAGCGCCCAATAGTCCGTTGATAGATGAGGTGCTGCCGCCATTGCTCCAGTTGTAGGTAAAAGGCCCGGAGCCACCGCTGATATTGGCCGACAATAGTGCGCCCGTACAACTCAACTCCCCTTCGGCTATTCTGAGCCCGAAGGAGCATATTTCCACACAAGTACTCAGCGAAACATTAGAGCAATTGGCCTCCGTCACGGTCACGCAATACTCCCCGGCTGCCAGGCCCGCCAGGTCTTCCGTATTCCAGCTTTGCCCGCTGTTGGTCTCCTGCCAGGCATAAGATAAGTTATAACCCGCCCCATTGGTCACGGTCAGGTCAATTTTCCCGTCATTGGAGCTGGCCGTTTGCATGGGCGTTACTTCGGTGCTGAGCGACAGGTTATTTTCCAGTTCCTGGCAATCCATCACCTCAAAGCTGAGCGATTTGGTGCAGGGTCGTGCAGCATCGCCATAAGCAACCACCACGCCATAGGTGCCCGGAGAAAGCCCGCTGCGGGTAGGCCCGGTAATGCCTTTCAAACCCCAATCATAGGTATAAGGCCCTGAATTGCCCTGGACGTTGAGTGAGATAATTCCATCACTTCCATTGACAACGGGCGTAATATCATAGGTGATGGTGGGACAATCATAGGATTCGATGGTCCAGCATTGATGCGCCTGGCAGCCGTTGTTTGATAGTACGGTGAGGCAGTAGTTGCCACCTTCCACCTGCTCCAGCCTCGAGGAAGCCGCCAGTGGATCAGAGGTGATCTGCCCCGGAACGGGTTGTGGCCCGTCGGTGCGGAACCACACAAAGGCCAGGGGTGTTTCCACCAGCAGGTTATTGACAGGAACGCTCACTTCAATAAAACCGGTAGCCTGACCATCGCAGTCATTGCCCAGCTCCTCTGTAAAGGCAGGGAAGTCGAAATTGCAATAATTCACGTCAAAATTTCTACTTGCAGTACATCCATTGTTATCGGTAACCGTTACATAATAAGAGCCATTATTCTCCAAACGATCAAGATCCTGATCCGTAGAAGAAAAGCCATTAGGACCTGTCCAATTAAAAGTATAGGGATCAGTATTTCCTGTTACTTCTAAATCGATGCTACCATAGCCGTCGGGGGTACAGATGCAGGAGATGGATTCTTCTATAACAATAGCGTAAACTCCCACTGATGTACTCAATGATGTTTCACATCCAATTAAATTAGTAATACTAATCAAATAATCCGCCTCACATAAATCTGTAAAAATGTGTGTACCATTTATTCCAGAAACTTCATCAACGAAATCACCTGGTGGCGTACCAGTCTCCTTAAAAAGTTGAATGATAAAAGGTCCTGCAGTCCCTTCTACAGTGATTGAAATTGTACCTTTACAGCAACCTTCTAAAGTATTTGTGACCTCTATCTCTATTTCAGAATAAGAGACATTAGATATAATCAAGAAAAAAAATGTAAAAATATAGTTATATATGGAATGAAATGATAAAGTTTGCATAAGAAAATAAAGTTTGTAAGTGGAGTCCGCAAATATGTAACAATAATCTTCTGTCCTCTTCAGAGCTTCATTCCATTCGCTGTAATGCAGGTGAAACTATTTTGTTATATAATTTTTTTGAGTTTACCTCATCAAGACAATGACGGTTGGGAACAATAGTAGCCCGTTGCTCTTCCATTCTTGTCAAAACAAATTGGAGTAATTGCTTTTTTTTGGGTTGTCTAGTTTGTTCTGTAATTTTTATGATTGATAAAATGATTGGAGTGCGAGACAAATTGGAGGAATCCTAAAATGAGAAGAGTTTGAAGGAATTTAGTAAATTTAAGTTAGAAAATAGATTTACTGACCCTCAAACTCTAATTCAAGGTATGGACAAAAAAGTACTAATACAAAAAATAGAAGAAGAAATCGGAAGATTGGTTGACCTAAGTGATGAATATGTAGAGCAGGATGTAGGGATTGATAAAATAGAACTAAGCCTACTAAGTGAATTGCTGAAGCTGGGACTGTTGCTATTGAACTACATAATCAAGCAAAAGTTAAAAAAGGTTGAGGAATATCTCCCGATTTTGGAATCAGGAGAGAGCTACAGGAGTAAAGGGACAAAGAAGCGGAACTACCTCAGTTTGTTTGGTCTGATACAAATCCATCGTCCATCGTATTTGAGTACTCAACGCGGTCAATTTTATAAAATAGACGATTATTTGCAGTTGCCCAAGGGTTGTTATTGGTCGTACAATCTACAAGAGTTGGTAGGGGGAAGTGCTACCCAGGGGAGTTACAAAGAAAGCGTAGTGATAGTGAATAAATTATTAGGTTTGAATCTGAGTGGAAAATCTTCGGAGAGAAATGTCAATCATTTGGGCGAGTACGTTGATCAGTACTATGAGTTGGAGCGAGAAGAAGCTCAAGAAGATGAAGCGTTGTTTTTTAGCACTACCTTTGATGGTAAAGGATTGCCGAAGATAAAGGCAGTACAACAAAAGGAGGCCAATCCCAAAAAGCGGCTAAGCAAAGGGGAGAAAAAGGGTAAGAAACAAAGTGCGACAGTGTCAGTTACCTCTGTTTTTACGCCTCAACAAAGGACTGCCGACCAGATATTGGATGGCTTGATGGGAGTGCAAAAAGAAGCTGCTCAAGAGGACGAACCAGCATCAACACAACAAAAGAAAACGGAAAATAAGATGCACACTAAAATTCACCGTAGAGCATTTTTAGCCAATCAGCAAAAGGCAATAGATTATGGGATAGAAGATTTAAAATCAAAAATGACCAACTCCCAAAGTCGATTCGTCATCCCCATAGATGCCGGAATAGGCTTGGAAGATAAAATACTGGCAAGCATAAAGAAGAATAATCTGGAAGGTCAATTTGATGGAATCATTTTAGACATAGTCCATGTAAGCGAATACGTTTGGGATTGTGCCAATGCCATATTTGGAGAAAGTTCTAAGTTGAGAACAAGCTGGGTCAGAGGGGTGTTAAAAGATATATTGGAAGGAGGAACTGAAAAGGTAATAAAAGACCTTGTGTTGAATAGAGACAAAACAGAATTATCGACAAACAAAAAGAAGCAGTTAAATAAGGCAATCACCTATTTGACTAACCATAAACACAAAATGAATTACGCTGATTTTTTGAAAAAGGGGTATCCAATCAGTTCAGCTCTGGCAGAGTCTACTTGTAAGCATTTGGTCAAAGATAGAATGGAGCAAAGCGGTATGAGATGGTCATCCAAGGGGGCGCAAAACATGCTTGACCTTAGAGCTGTAAAACAAAACGGAGACATCGAAGATTTTATACAATTCGTCAGACTAAGGGAACGAAAAGTAAATTTAGTCCGATTAGCTGCTTAAATACAAAACCCCTAATTTGTCATGCACTCAAATGATTTCTTCATTTCGCATTAAAATCAAAGATTTTGCTGCTAATTCCATTTTAGTTAGATCATCGTCTTTTAAATAATCTAATAGCGTTGGAACTGCCAAATGCCATAATCGATGAATTTGAAATCGCCCTTCTTCTCTCACATTGGAATCTGAAGATTTAGCCATATCAAAATAACTATCTATTGCTTTTTTAATAATTTGTTTATCTACATCAGTTGGTTGATAGTTATCTTGAATATATCTATTTCCTAACTCATACGCCGCTTTCCTTTGTTCAATTTTATCATTTGAGACATCGAGGTATTTAACAAGTTCTTGATTTTCTTTGAAGGAGAAATCTTCACCGCGTTCTTCTGGGCGAGAAAAAGAAGGTGCTCTTGATTCTTGTGGAATACTATCTGATTCTTTGACACCTCTATTCTTTTTAATTTTTTTCATCAAAGATTTTAGCATTTCTTCTTTTTTCTGTGGATCTCCTAAAACTTTCAATCTTGATTGAATATTATCATAATTAATCTCTGGTTGGATATGTTCCTCAAGTATTATTGATAAAACTTTTAAAGAGGAAGGAATTTCAAAATATTTAGCTCTAGTATTTTTGTCATCTAGTAGATTTCTTATTCTTTGCTTATCCTCTGCTGATAACAGTCTTACATTTTGCTTGAGATTATTTAAAAGAATTATTCTTCCATATGGTGAACTTTGTTTTAAAGAATCTTTATTAGTAATGTTATTAACTGTTTTACTCGTTGCAGAAAGCCCATAAGAATTTAAAACTTTCAAAAGATCATATTCAAATACAAATGCTTTATTGGTATTTAAAACTTTGGAAAAAATTTGATCGATTGCATCTTCTTCAGAAAGTTCACTAAAACTCAATACAAGCTTTTGGTATTCAGAAAGCCACGATTCAGGTAAGTAAAAGGAAGTCTCCTTGTTCAATCTTATATTTTTACATTTTACAATTGTCAATATTGATACTAAAACATCACTAGCAGAAGTACCCCCATGACTTATCTTTCTTTTTGAAAGAGTTAAATCAGCTTCCACCGCTCTACTTATCAAATATTGATAGAAACCATCTTGATCTTGTTGAAAACCTTCTAAAATTATAGAACTAATTTTAGAGGAGATAGATGATATAGCATGCCGCTCAAATTTAGATAGTTCTGAATTAAATTCCTCTAAATGATGAATGCTAAGTGCTTTAATAGCTTCTATTTGAACATCTGTATTTTGAGAAGCCAAGCCAAGCCTAATTATTTCTTTTTCGGCATTATTTATTTCATTCATCCACTGAATCTGAAATAAATTATCTTCTAATGTCACCTCTTCCATTGATATAAACTCTCCATGCTGACAAAAAACATTAAAAGCCCAAAAGAATAGTAGTTGAGAGAAAATATATTTATTATTCATTCTTTTTCGTTTATAAACTGTTATTGAAATCATGTTTTACCACTGTGAACCTGGTGCGGCCCAATCTTTAGTGATATCTGCTGCATTAATTCCTGCTTCTTCAACGTGGCCTCCAGCATAAACTTCATCATCACTTTCCATTCCAGGCCATGCACTAAATCGGTCATTAGGGTTAGTAAAACTTGTACCATTTTCAAAAATTTCACTTAAATCATCTCCATCATAATCAGTCACGTGTCCAGGTGTTCCGGAAGCTTGGCACTGCTGTGTGAGAGCAGCCAGCTGCAATCAGTCAGTAGAGCTCTACGGCAGGGAAAAAGTAAAAGAGGGTTAGCATGAAAATTACCATAAAGCTTTAAAACTTCGGGCAAAGTATAGAGTCATCATCGAAGCTGCCCTGGTAGGTGACGGAAAACTCAAAAGCATTTTGGCCTTTTTGGTAATTGGCCAGGTCATCGAGGTTGAGGTCGTAGCTTAAACCGAACAAAACGCTGCCCACTTCAAAGCCTACCATCAAAATCACTGCATCCAGCCCGATGCTGTCATCTTCATTGGATACGAGCCGTGCCCAGCTGCCAAATTGAATGGCGTTGCTGTTGTAGTTATTGAGCTTGTAGCGCAGATTTGAGCCGGCATTGACCTCGAGGTGAGGGCCCTGCTTGGCAAAAAGCGCTCTGGGAATCAGGGAAATCCGGTCATTTATGGGCAATTGAACACTTAACTGGCCATTGATTTTCATATACAATTTGCTGTCGCCACCTTCTTCCTCAGGATAGAAGCTAAGTTGGGGTTGTAAAAAGTGGTGTAGCGATCCGCCTGCAAAAACGGCCATGCCCCGCCTGGGCCTGAAGATATAGTTGAGCCCTACATTGAAGTCGGAAAAGGAGAAGTTGTTTTCGGGCAGGCTCTCAAATGTGGGCAAATTGTAAGCATTGAGATCATTGAATTGGTCATCGAAGGTTAGCTCTTCGTAGTTGATATTGCGCTGTGCCAGCCCCGCCTGTACACCCAGCGAAAGAAACTGCTTTTTGTCGAAATCCAATCCCTTGTGAAAAGCTGCAGATAGTGCTATCTGGTTGGTGTTGAAGTCTATTCCACCTACTTTGTCATTAAAAAACAACAGCCCTACAGCGAAGGCGTCCTTGTAGCGGGAATCGAGCTCTACGTCCCAACGCACATCCACACCGCCGGCGAAGGTGACATAAGGGCTTTCGAGTGCGCCACGCCACTGATCGCGGTAGATGCCATACACGCGGAAGCGCCCATCATAAGCGCCGGTGAGGGCGGGGTTGAGTGTAAGGGGAGAGGCATAAAACTGGGTAAAGTGCTTATCCTGAGCAAAGCTCGTTTGGAGTAGCAAAAAAGAGAAAAGCAGGAGTAGTGATTGCTTCATAATGATTCCGGGATATGTTCGTTGAGTATAAGTTTAGCAAAGTTAACAGAAGCGTATTGAATTACCGAATAAAATTGCATTTCCTCAACGGGCTTTTAACATTATTTAGTATTTTTGAAACAGCAATGCCAAATTTGGCCTGAGTCTTGAACGTACCAGCATTGCCGGCTTGCTGAGCCTTTCTGAAAACTATTTCAAAAGCTATTCCACTAAGGACCGTTCAAAAAATAAATCCGACATTTTTGAAATAGGCGAAAACTGAACGACCGAAGGGCAGTGAAGTTGAATCTAATTCAAAAATTGAAAAGAGGATTTTATTTTTTGAATAACACTAATACATGGAATTTGGAATCTGTCCCTTAAGCGTAGTACCTATCCGGAGCAGTGCCTCCGACAAAAGCGAAATGGTATCGCAGCTGCTGTTTGGCGAAATGGTGGAAATGCTGGAGCACAAAGGCAACTGGGCACGGGTGCGCTGCCTGTGGGACAATTACATCGGCTGGGCCGATGGCAAGCAGCTCAAGCCTATCAGCCACCGCGAATTTGAGTTGTACAGCAGCCAATATGCCTATAGCCTGGAGCTTTTGCAGCCCGCCGTTGCCGAAAACTTTTATCTCCCCTTGACAATGGGCGCCACGTTGCCCAATTTTGATGGCATCAAGTTTCATATCAACGGCAGTGCCTATACCTTTAGCGGCCAAGCTATTTCGCCGATCGATGTCAATCCAAATGCCGAGCTGATCCTCAAAATAGCCCGCCGGTATCTCTATGCGCCTTATCTTTGGGGAGGGCGATCACCTATGGGCATCGACTGTTCGGGCTTCACACAGATAATCTTTAAAATGGTGGGAATTGGCTTGCCGAGAGATGCCGGTCAGCAGGTAGAGAAAGGCGAACTGATCGATTTTATCGCTCAAAGCCTACCCGGCGATCTGGCCTTTTTTGAAAATAAAAAGGAACACATCACGCATGTTGGCATCATCATGCCGGAAAACCAGATCATCCACGCTTCGGGTCAGGTGCGTATTGACCGCATCGACCACTACGGCATCTTCAATGAAGAAAAGCAGAAATATACGCACCGCCTAAGGGTGGTGAAGCGATTTTTGCCCGATGAGCCGCTTTCTATACAGGCTACCGATCTGGAAGCCGAAGCGCTGAAAAATCAAGTAAAACTCTTCTGATTGCAGATCAATTGCTACCGATCATTCCGCACTGAATAATGTCATATTTGGTAAGTATATGCAGCTGACCAGCCTTATCGCGGGCAATTACAGCCGGAATATCTTTACTGAAGTAGCCCGACAATTGGCGGCATGGCAGGTCGATTTCCACCACTGGCAGGGCTTTACCCATGATAGTCGATACTTGTTTTTCTGTATTTTCGATTGGATTTTCCAGAAGATGTGTCAGCACCATGCTTTCGGTTACAGAACCGATGATATCGCCATTGCTCATCACCGGCAGTTGGGAAATATCGTTTTCCTTCATCAAATTAAATACGCTGCGCAGCTTATCCTCTCCGCTCACCGAGATAAATCGCTTATCCGTCTTTCGCTGAATGACATCTCCAACACTGATTTCCCGGTTGAGGAAGCCGCGTTCCCGCATCCAGTCGTCATTGAATATTTTTCCTACATAGCGGCTGCCATGGTCGTGTATGACTACTACCACGACATCATCTTTAGTGAAGTGTTCTTTGAGCTGTAGCAGACCGGCAAAGGCAGAGCCGGCGCTGTAACCAAGCAAAATACCCTCCTCGCGGGCCAGCCGGCGGGCCATTACTGCTCCTTCCTTATCGCCCACTTTCTCAAAATGATCGATAATATCGAAATCGACATTTTTGGGAATAATGTCTTCCCCAATGCCTTCTGTGATATAGGGATATATCTCTTTGGTGTCAAATTCACCGGTCTCATGGTATTTTTTAAACACAGAACCGTAGGTGTCAATCCCCCAGATTTTGATATCCGGATTTTTCTCTTTCAGGTAGCGTCCCGTCCCACTCACTGTACCTCCGGTACCCACACCTACCACCAAGTGAGTAACCTTGCCGTCCGTTTGTTCCCATATCTCGGGGCCGGTAGATTCGTAGTGGGCCAGTCGGTTGGAGAGGTTGTCATACTGATTGCACCAATAGGAGTTGGGGATTTCCTTACTCAGCTTTTCGGCCACTGAGTAATAGGATCGCGGATCGTCGGGCTCTACATTGGTTGGGCAAACGATGACCTCGGCACCAAAAGCTTTGAGCATATCAAATTTTTCTTTCGATTGCTTATCACTGGTGGTGAAAATACATTTGTAGCCTTTTACCGAGGCGGCAATGGCCAGCCCCATGCCGGTATTGCCCGATGTACATTCTATAATGGTTCCGCCGGGCTCAATATCACCCCGCTTTTCGGCGTCTTGCAGCATCTTCAGTGCCATTCGGTCTTTGATAGAGTGGCCGGGATTGAAGGTCTCCACCTTACACAGCACCAAAGCAGGGATGTCGTCGATTACTTTATTGATTTTCACCAAAGGGGTGTTCCCGATGGTTTCGAGGATATTTTCGTAGTATTTCAAGTTGAATAGTTTTCTGGATTAAATGTGTAGCTCAAAGGGCTGTTGAATATACGATGAAATGTCCGGGCAGTTTATTTTGTAAAGCGGATTTTCACAAAAAAACGAGGATCACGGGCACCCAGCAATTGTGCTACCCTCGACGAAACGACCACCCGTACGTCATTGCGATACACAGAAGTCGGAATTTTACCGATCACCTTGGCATAGACGGTACGATTGGTCATGGGGTTGGTGATGGCAATGACAGAATTGATCGGCGCCTTTCGGTGCAGTGCATACAGGTCGGTGCGAGCCGTTGATTCCTTTTGCCAAAAAGCGACTCCTTGCTCATCGTACTCGCTTTTGTAAGCCAGCCCTTTCACATACAAGCCCCGGAAATGCTCACTTTTCTTCCATTGAGGGCTGATTTTATACTTTCGAAGTTCAGCAGAAATGCCCTGGATACTCATCCAGCCAACCCACAGTTTTTGGTTGATCTTGAGGATATGGCTGTCCATATTGTTGCGCTGCATCATGGTGTCCATCGGCATTTTGAACAGGCGATGGCAAATGCCGTACAGGCTCTCTCCGGCTTGTACCACATAATAAACCGGGATATATTGCTCCGGCTGAAATTGAGCAGGTTTGTAGCGCACAATAGCTCCGTTGGGAACCGGAATTTTTACCCGCTGACCCGGTGAAACAGTTTTGTTTTTGAGCTGCGGATTGTACCAAAACAGCTCATCAATGCTGAGTCCGTAAAATTTGGCCAGGGAGAACAGTGTCTGTCCCGCTTCAATGGAATGTTCGAGAATCTTCTCCTGGTATTGGCCCAGCTTAAGATAAATCGTATCCTCCCGGCTAAGGTATTGTAAGCTGTCGCCAGTATTGCTAAAAGACCACTGGCACATTATAAGTAGCCAGATTGCAACTAAAAAGTATCTCATAGTTTCATAGTTTTGATACACAAAATTAACAATCTCCGCGATTTGTATCCAGTCAAAAGGGTGATTTCCGGAAATCTGTGCTACTTTTCGGAACTTGCTTCCAAATCTAAGCTTTAATCTTGCTATGATTGTTTACGGCATCATACCCGCCCGCTACGGCTCCACGCGCTTTCCCGGCAAAGCACTGGCCACTATTCAAGGCAAAACGATGATCCGGCGGGTGTATGAGCAGGCTGTACAGGTGGAGCGCTTCAGGGAAGTTATCGTAGCCACTGATGATGAGCGCATCATGGCCGAAGTGGAGGCTTTTGGTGGAAAAGCACGGATAACGGCTACCACCCACCAATCGGGTACCGAGCGTTGCGCTGAGGTGGCCCTGCAGCTCAAGCGGGCCGATATCATCGTGAACATACAGGGGGATGAGCCCTATCTGGCGCCGGAGCAGATTGATGAGCTGGTGGATGTTTTGCTTGCCGAACCTGCGGCGGCGGTTGCCACACTGGCCAAAATGATCAGTGATCCATCTGATTTGGCCAACATCAATGTAGTAAAAGTTGTATTGTCAAAAATCCGAAGAGCCTTGTACTTTAGCCGCCAGCCGATCCCCTTCCAGCGCGATTTGCCTGTTGGTGAATGGCTGGTCAGTCACGTTTATTTCAAGCATATTGGTCTATACGCCTATCGGAGGGAAGGCTTGATTCGGTTGGCCGAACTGGCTCCGACGCCATTGGAAACAGCTGAACGATTAGAGCAATTGCGCTGGCTGGAGCGGGGTTTTGAGATTGCAGTAGGTATTACGGAGTACGATAGCTTTGGTGTGGATGTACCCGAGGACATTCAGCGTCTGGAGGCTTGGCTGGATGGCAAAGTTTGAATTACAAAAAAGAGGCATCAAAGGATAAAGGTAGTAGCGCTTTGGCAGACTCGACCACATAGATACTTCCCGAATCGCCGCGAAGGATCAGGCGGATGGGATGCCGATGCCTTTGCTCAGTTTCGAGTAGCACCTGCCGACAGGCTCCGCAAGGTGCTACGGGCCGCTCAATGGAGTGTTTGGGATTGTGGGCAGTGATAGCCATTGCTACTATTGGCTGGCCCGGATGTTGGGCAGCAGCAGCGGCAAGGGCAACGCGCTCGGCGCAGAGGCATAGCGGATAAGAAGCGTTTTCCTGATTGCTGCCAGCCACTATTTGACCCTCTTTGAGGAGCAGAGCCGCGCCTACCTGAAATTGCGAGTAGGGAGAGTAAGAAGCCTCTAAAGCCTGCACTGCCTGAGCCAACAATTGCTGGTCCGGTTGGTGCAACAAATCTGGCCGCTCATACACTTCAATAGTTGTTGTCAGAACTTTTGATTTCATCAGTCAGTACGCTTATTTTGAAGTGATATACCGATACAAAAGTGATTTGGGAAAATATAATCACTTTCTTTATCGGCATACTCTCAAAATCAATGGTTTGTAATAGCACAAATTCCCAAACCATTTTATTTTGAGTATACATACGTCAAATCTAGTCATTTGATTGGCCGAATGGGTGTCTTTTTAGGAAAATTAGGTGTTGAAGCTCTAAATTTGCCGCCAAATCAAACTGCGCCATGTCGATTCGAGCGCTTCGCCTCAACAATATCCTGGCCTTCCAACTCCTGAAGCTCTTTCGCTTTGGCTCAGCCCTATTGGTGAGCATACTGCTAGCCAAAAGTAGCTTATCAACGCTCGGCATAGCGCATTACGAATATCTGCTCTACTTAGGCACCACCGTCAGTTTTTTTTGGGTCAATGCCCTGCTGGAAGCCTTGCTGGCTCAGTATCCAGGCCTTTCCGAAAGGGCGCAAAAACGCTTGCTATTCAATGTGTTTGGGCTGTTTAGTGGCATCAGCCTGGCCATTTTTATACTCTTGCAAGGAGCGCACAGTTGGATTGTTCCCTGGCTGACGGAGCTGCCAGAGCTGCCCTATTTCAATGCTTTTTGCTTCTTTTTGCTGTTCAACCTGCCTTCCAATCTGACCGAATACATCTATCTTTTGCGAAAGCAGCCAAGGCATATTGTCATCTATGCTGCACTGATGTTTGGCAGTTATGTGCTGGCAGTCATGCTACCGCTTTGGCTGGGCTACAGCCTGGCTGTCAGTATCTGGTGCATTGCCGTGTTGGCGGCCATCAAATATGCATGGCTTGTTATATTGGTTATGCGACCGGAGGCTATTTTCTGGCAGCTTAGTCTGTTGCGGCCTTATCTGATAGTGGCACTTCCATTGATCGCATACACCTTTGTGGGGGGCTTTGCTCAGGTATTCGATAATTGGCTGGTGAACTGGTATTTTCAATCGGAAGAAGTCTTTGCCATATTCAGGTATGGTGCCCGCGAGTTGCCGCTGGCAACGGCTTTGGCGGGAGGCTTGTATGCTGCTTTGGTGCCCGAAGTAGCCAGCGATCTGCAAGCTGCTTTGAAGCGCATGAAGATAAAAGGCCGCCGCATTTTCCATTGGGTATTTCCGGTGGCCATCGTATTGATGCTGACCAGTGCATATTGGTATCCTCTTGTGTTTAATCCTGATTTTGCTGCCAGTTCAGCGGTTTTTAATGTGTATCTGTTGGTAGTGATCAGCCGGGTGCTACTACCGTCGGCTATTATGATGGGCCTCCAACAGACGCGCAGCATGCTGGGTATTTCTCTGGTCGAGCTGCTGCTCAACATGGTGCTGAGTGTGGTGATGGTTCACTATTTCGGGATCGTAGGGGTGGCGATGGCAACGGTCTTGGCCTTTCTGTTTGAAAAATTGGCGCTCATGGCTTGGCTGCAAACGCGCTTCGGTATCAAAAGCAGGGAGTACATAGATTGGCCGCTTTTTTTGGGCTATTCCCTGCTTTTGCTGATAAGCTATTGGTGGTCTGCTGGTTAATCGGAATTATACCACAGGCGATTGGGATTGGCTATCACTCATCAGGCGTTTGAGCAATAAAAACTGTGCAGCTCTTCATACAACCGGGCTACCGGCAAGCCCATAATGTTGGAGTACAAGCCTTCTATTTTTGCAATTTTGCACAGCCCGATCCATTCCTGGATGGCATAGCCTCCGGCTTTGTCGAAAGGTTGGAACCGATCGATGTAGTAGTGTATCTCCGACTCTGTGATCTCATTGAAAGTTACCTTGGAAATGCTTGAAAAGCTATGCTTCTTATGGTTGGATAGAAGGCATATCCCTGTAACTACTTTGTGAGTGTTATTGGAGAGTTGGCGCAAAAGCTGAACGGCTTCTTCTGTATTCTGAGGTTTGCCGAATAGCTGCTCGCCCAGTATCACTACGGTATCGGCGGCTATGATAATTGCCTCATCGCTATTCAGAAAGGAGCGGGCCGCCTCCCCTTTTTTGTTGGCCAGATACTCTGCCACTTCATCCGCAGGGAGGTCATCAGGGTAGTCCTCTGCTATTTCTTTTACTTTTATTTCAAAGTCGAATCCTGCTTCTTTCAGAAGTTGGCTGCGGCGTGGCGACTGACTGGCGAGGATGATTTTTTTGTCAAATGCAGGTCTAAAATCGGGCTTCATGTGATTGGGTATTATTCTAAACAAAAGATGCACAAAAGTAACAATCCGGCAGCCATTATGAACTTGGCACGTCGGCTCAGCTTACTAAAATCAGACTTTTGGCGGGCTAGCCAGATTTGCCGGGCCGTCCACAAAAGCGGGGCTACTATGGCCAGCATCAGGAAGCCAAGACTCAGCGGGCCAATGTGTGGTACTACCCCAAAAGCCCAAAAAAGCAAAGCAGCAGCAAGCAATATACCCAGCAAAGTGACCAACCAACTGGAGAGACGAATACCTCCCACGATTGGCAAAGTACGGCAAGCGTAAGCCGCATCGCCCTCCATATCCTCCATATCCTTGATGATTTCTCTGAACAATGTGCTGATAAAGGCGAAACTCATGTAGGCAATCATCAGATGAGCCATCTGGCGGGCGGCCTCCGGAGCGCTTTGCTGTAGGCTCGTATAGCTCTCCCGTTCGGCAAACCATACGATCCCCGCCACAAATGAGCAGAACAAGGCGATCACCAGATTGCCGATGAGCACCTGCTTTTTGAAGTATTTGGAATAGAGATACAACAAGCCAGCCGCCGCAGGATAGATAAGTGCCAGGCCCGGAGCGTTTACGTGGAATGCCAGGTAAATTGCCAAACCTAAGCCCGCTATATGGATGCCCCAATACCATTGGCGAGCAGCCAAAACACTCAGTTTCCGGCCGATGATGAGTTGCCGGGGTTTGTTGATAAGATCGATCGGATAGTCCAGCAGGTCGTTGATTACATAGCCTCCGGCGGCGATGAGCACGGTGGTAAGACTTAGCAAAAAGAAGTGAAGCGGGTTGAGCTGAGGAGCTACTTGCCCGTCTGCCAATGCCGGTATGATTACCAGGTATTGGAGGATATATTGAGTAAGGAGGACAATAAGCAGGTTGGGAAATCGAAAGAGGGCAAGCACGTTGGGGGTCAAAGTTTGGTAATGTCGAGGGTTTCTCCGAGCTGGATATCGGGCATGCTTTTGAACCATTTATTTTGGATGCGCATCGTTTTTTCAATCACATCCCGCACACATCCCTTGCCACCTTTCATCGGTGATATATAACGGCTCAGCTCGATGATCTCGTGGGCGGCATCCCGCGGGCAGGCCGACAGGCCCACTTTGCGCATCGGCAGATAGTCCGGCAAATCATCTCCCATGTAAAGGATGTGGTCGGGTTTGAGTTGGTACTTGTCCACAAAATTGTTGAAGACCTCCAGTTTATCAGTTACACCACTATAAATATCCTCCATGCCCAGCCTTTTGAGGCGTTGAGTTACCCCACGGGAACTGCCCCCGGTGATGACGGCCACCCGAAAGCCTTCATTCAATGCCCGTTTGATGGCGTATCCGTCACGCGTATTCATCTTGCGCAGCATTTTTCCGTTTTCCAGCACGATCAACTCACTATTGGTCAACACCCCATCCACATCGAGGATGAAGGTGGTGATGGATTTAAATCTGGCCAGATAATTCATAAATGCTTAGTATAGTTCAAAAATCTTTTCACGATCCTTAGCGGTTATTGTCCCGCCATTCATACACCCACTTAGCCTGGATTTGTTCGAGATGCCCTTCGTTGCAGTTTTCCCTTTTATCTTCAAAAGAAGCAATTTCGAGTACCCACTCTATCAAATCGGTAAAGCGAATGCGGTAGATTTGGCTTTCGGTAAAGGCATCCCCAAAGCGGTCGTACAGCTTCATGGCAATATCTTCATGATCGTTCCAATATATTGGTAAATCATCTAATTCTTGAAATCCCATATTTGTAAATGCTTGATAGTCAACGTTTAATGCTCATGTCCGATAATTTGTTTTTGATCGGGAATTTGTACCTCCACTTCGGCACCAGCTTCCAAAATGACACATTGGCAGCCCAGCCGCGACTCCAGCCGTGGGTTGATCGCCCGGTCGATAAAGTCCTCCTCCTTATCTGAAATTTCCTCCAAATATTCCTCTCCCGACTCGATGTACACATGGCAAGTACTGCAAGCACATACTCCGCCGCAGTTGTGATTGAGGTGTACGCCATTATCCTCGGCAACTTCCAGTATCGAGTAGCCTTCTTCCACATTTTCCACCACTAGCGGCTCAATGTCCTTATCCTCAAAGGTGAATATCAGTTTTGCCATAAAGTAATGCCTTTATCTTCGATTTTCGCAAATGTAGTTCTTATTGAATAGCTAAACAAAAACGCACAGCAGAAGTTCGCCAACTACTCAACAGTATGCTTTCGGCCAAACCAGCGATTGTTGAAAAAATAGGCATTGCCAAAATCGGCAAAAAGGCTGTCAGTAGTAATCCGGATCAATCGCTCCCCAACTGTCATATCAAAGCGGGCAAAGGGATGGCTCGTCAAATAAATATGCAGCTTGCCCTCTGCAGTATCCAACTGTAATGGCACTTCCACCAGGCACCAGTCGTGATCGATACGTTTGATATAGTTTTGAATGGCATAGCGCTGCTGCTGCCCGCCCAGCTCCACTTGCAGTTGTGCCAATGGGCTCAGATCATGCCTGATTCGGTACCAAAAGCTAAGCAACTGAGGGCTAGCTGAGAGACCGTCAAACGGGCCGCGAAACAAGCTGAGGGTGTCGCCAGCAGAAGCGCTGAGGGGTGAGCTGATAGGGCGGTCTCCCTTTTGCAAGTGTACAAATCCACCCATCATCAAAGACGCGGCACTGTCCGTTGAATAAAATAGTTGCTTTGGGTACACAGCCCTTTTGTGGGCCAGGGCGCGGACTTGCTGTTCCCTTTTAGCCAGGCCCTTTGGAATGTCATCCAGTGCAAAGCTAAAGAATTGCACGGCTTCATTTTCGTACAAAAACCGGGCATTTTCCAGCAAATGGGCCGCCTGCTGCTGACTCGGCAGGCTTTTATCCACTAATAGTAATAAGGGCTTTGAGGAAGGCAAGTCATTCAAAATGGATGGCATGGTCTCATGTGGCAAGGCCAATTGCAGGGCTTTGCGGCTACGGTCGAGGGGGCTGCGCGTCATCAGGGCGGCTAGGGTTGGCAAGCCACTTTGTAGGGAGGCGATCAGCGTTTTTTCCAAAATCTGGCCTTTCGGTTCGATCCAAAAGTTCTCTGAGCCGATGTGAAAAAAGGGAATGGGTAGTATCGCCTGATAGTCCGAGGGGTTGATGTATTTGAGCCAGGCGGCCTCCTGAAGACCCAATTGCTGTTTAAGGTTCTGCAGAGATCGGCTGTGCAATGGATGGGCCATCCGTACTTGCCATACGTCGCTTGCCAAAATGCCAGTGAGCAGCAGTACCGCTACTATTCCAAAAAGCCTGGAAGGCCTGCTTCGGGCTAATTGATACCAAAAATAAACCGAGCAAATATTGACCACATAGAAAAATGGCCAGGCAAAACGGCCGATCCCGCGAAATTGCCGCAGCGGCCCGGTGTAGGGCAGCAAATTTTCCAATGGGGGGATGATAAAGGGCAGGCCCAGTGATAGAAGCAACAACAAAAAAGCCGCACAGCCCGAATGAAATAAAAAACGGCAATGTACTCTATTGGCAGAAGAGCTGAACCGGAGTTTGAACAGTTTGCCAATTCCTATTCCAACCAAACCCAAAATAGCCAACCATCCGATGTAGGCATAGCCTTCAATTCCTACCTGCCTTACCGAAATCCAGTTTTCGCTGATCCACTCGCCCAGCGGCAGATCATAAGGAAGCAAAAGGCCCTCCCAATGGGCTCGATATTCCAAAAAGCCGTACGGATTGGCCGGCCGCTCTGGCCATTGGCCATGCCCATATAGCCAAAACATTAGAAAGCCAAGTGGCAGTATCCACTGTATTAGCAGGTGCCGTAAGTCGAAGAATAGCCGTTTGCGACTGGGCTTCCGAATAGTTCTCACCAAAAACCAGGCAAGTAGCAAAAACGAAGTTATGCCAAAAAAATAAAAGTGTAATTGGCTGGAAATCAGTACAATGGCAGCTATTTTCAGGCTGGTCATCAAGCCGGGCCGCTCTTCGTATTGCAGCATTAGATACAGTAAAGCAGGCAACACAAAGGAATGAGCCAAACCATAATGTCCTTCAAAACGCAGCAATTGGGGCGATAAAAAACTGACACCTGCCGCAGCTACCGCTGCTATCCAGGGGGGCACTTCCAGCCTGCGCCAAATGCCAAACAGGAGAAGAGCGCTGAGCAGCAAAGAGAGCAGCATGGCAAGGTTGAAGATGCCGATGGTACGATCAGCTACAGCAAATCCCCGATCTTCCAGCCACCGAAGTGTATTGGAGAGAATGGGTTGATTGTCGGAGAATACGACATGGTCGCCATAGGGGTAGAGCATGCCCTGAAAGTGATGAGCACAGCTATCATAGCGAATGTGATATATGGCAGTGGCGTAGTTTTTCAGCCCGTCGCCGGATGAGCTAGCCAGGGTAGTGGCGGGCGAGTGCAGCAGGGAGGGAAAGAAAATCCGGATGCCGCCAAACATCAGAGCCAGCAGCAAAAGTAAAGGAAGGATGGATGACTTGGCGATCATTAGAGGGAGCTAGAGGGGCTTGATTTGTTGGCGGATAGTAGCTGGCAAGCCTGCATAGAGGAATAGCCTGAGTTCTTCGGTAGTCATATTGGTGGCATTGGAATATCCTGTGCGCAGATCGGTGAGTGTGGCATTGGGATGATAGATCCGCAAGACAGCGTTTTGAATATCTGCCGCTTTTTTTTCTTTCTTATTGACAACGCTCAGATGGATCGGTAAAGGATTTTGATGCCCTTTATAAAAAAGATGGATGCCAGCTTCGGGGCCCAAAAGTTGAGCAAGGGCATAGCCTTCCACATGAATTTCGTTGTCATCAGGGCGGCTTTGAAAGCTGATGTCCAGGGCTTCCAGAAGGGTCTCATATTGAAGCATTAGCCCTACGATGTCAATAAATCCCTGCTCATTTATCAATGAACGGAAGCGGAGTTTCAAATGATCCACACCGCCTTCTACAAAGCCTTTGGTGAATAGCTCGAGAAAAGCAACATCCAGAAAAGCACTTAAAAATTCGGTTTCGTGCCGATCGAATTGTGCGGCATTTTGTTCATACTGCTCGCTGATCTCTTTAAGAGCCTCCTCCTGAAACCAGCGGTCTTTCTGATTTTCGCGCGTGCCCTTGCTGATCCGGCGGGGCGTCAGGGAGCTGCTTTTCAGGCGTAGCGGAATGGCCGGCCCTTCCCGGAAGTGGCGATCCCGGAAGCCGAGCGATAGATTGGTGATCCGCTGTTTGGTCATGCTGATGCGGTCTTTGAGATTGTAGTAATGCCAGTTGAGCGATTGGGGATCATGGCTGGTGCTGATTACTGTAGAGGGCTCAATTTGTTCGGCTTCTTCCTTTTTGCGCACCTCATATTCGATCTGCTCAATTTGGCGAAGCAGGAGGAGGTAAAAACCTTTTCCTTTGGTAACTTCAGGCAATTTGGGCAGCCAATTGTCTTGCACGGTTTTGGCAAAATGGAGGATGCTGATAGTAGGAAAAAGCTTTTTATCCTTTAGCGCAATCTCAAAAATGATAGGCGTTTCAGAAGTAGTGGCTACCAGTTGCTCAGCGGAGAGGGTAGTAAGATCCTTCTCGATTTGCCGCTTCAGTGCGCGGCCCCCCATTTTGGCGTCAAAGCCACGGGCAGCTACCCAATCCAGCGCTTCGGGGGAAATGTTGAGGATGGTAGTCCGCCGTACAAAGCCGTCCCTTTTGAGCAATTGGCGGATTTGAAGGCGCGCAATCTCCAAAATGTGCTCTTGTTGCAAAGGATGAAAAATGACTACTTGATCGATTCGGTTGATAAACTCGGGCCGAAAATGTTTCTCTATAGCTTTGCGGTAGATGTCGGAATCGGTGTTGGCAGAGGTGTCAAAACCAAGTTTTATAGAAACCTCTTTAGCCCCCAGATTGGAAGTCATAATGATTGTAGTATTGGCAAAGCTTACCACTCGTCCCTGGCTGTCGGTGAGGCGCCCGTCATCCAATACTTGCAACAACATATCATGGACACTGGGATGGGCCTTCTCTATTTCGTCCAGCAAAACCACTGCAAATGGCTGATAGCGTACCCGCGAAGTGAGCTGCCCTTCCGGCATCTGGGCATCACCTATCAGGCGGTGGATGGCCCCCGCATCGATGTACTCGTTCATGTCGAAGCGGAGCAGCTTGCTTCGATTGCCCAGCAAAAAGGCAGACAGGACTTTAGCGGCTTCGGTTTTGCCCACACCGGTAGGGCCGGTAAAGAGAAAAGCACCCTGAGGCCGTTCGGGATTGTTGAGCCGCGCTTTGATTAGATGAATAAGATGGGTGAGCGCGGTGACGGCTTCGGGCTGGCCAATGAGGCGCTTGGCTATGAAATCGTGGACTTCATCATTTTTTAGTCGTAGCGAATTGTCAAATATTTTTTCTTCGAGGCCACTTCTGTGCTCAAAATCGCTGCGCACTACCGAAGCATCCACCTGCCCGAATTTGTGCTTCACGGCCAACTGGTTCATCAGGCTTACCACCCCACCTGGCAGGGCTTTATGCTTCAGGAAGTTGCGCTGTATGCCCAGCAATTGGTTGATCGACATGATGGTAAATTCGCAACCATGCTCCATTTCCAGTATTTTGCGCTGCTCCAGAATCATACCTACTGAGGTGGTTGGATCGGGCTCTGCTACGCGGATGACTTGAAACAAATCGCTGAAACGGCGATCCTTTTGCTGTATCAATTTCCATTCTTCGGCGGTAGCAATTAAAAAAAGTTGCAACTTCCGCTTTTCCAGATAGGGCCGCAGCACATCACTCAACGTCATTTTATTTTGGGAGGACTGCCCGATACGTAGCAGCGCCACGGCATTGTCGATCAGCAATTTGTCCTTTTGATCTGTAGAGACGGGCAAGTCCTTATGTCGAGTCATCACATAGTGAAGGATGGCCTCAAAGCGCTTTTGCCACCAGCCCACATACAACATGCCGGAGATCACGCGGGTGGGGTCGATATGCCATATCTTGGCGAGATGCGACTCTTCTTTGTCTTTATTAGCCTCCACGTGCCTGCGCACCAGCTCATGGAGGATGCTGTGCCTGCCAACTCCCTCCGGGCCCACAAGTACTAAAGACACCTCCTGCTGGCCATAAATCAGCGGATAGAGCCTGTCCAGCAATTTTGAGCGGAAAAAGGATCGGTTTAGTTCAGCGGGGTAGCGGGCATTGAGGTCGTAACCTACTTTTTCAATTTCAATGTGGCCGCGAAAATCTTCCTGCTCCCACAGGTGCGCCATCCATTGATCGAGATCAGGCGGATCGAATTGGAAATGAGAATAGTTCAGGGATACCGACAGCTCAACAGACTTGACGAAAGTACCTCTGGGAGCGTAAAATTGAGCCAATTCAAAGGTTTGAGGCTGCTCGTTCTTGAATTTGCGTAGCAACAGTTTGACGGTATATTGAGCCTGGAGGTCGATGTTGACCTTGCCTTTGGCGTCTTTTTTGGCTAAAAACAGATAGTGGTCGAAGGCTGGCAGGCATACAAAAGTGTGGCCTTTTAGCTGAAAACTGCCTATAGAGAAGTTTCCCTTCACAAGCTGGTTGCCCAGCTGAAACTGGAGATGTAACAATTTAAATTCAACCTTTGGGTCAAATTTGTACCACAGCAGTTGATCGAGCTGCTGTCTGGAAATTTCGAAGGCCTGAAACTGCTGCTTCAGCTCTTTGCGAAAGAGATTGAGCGCCATTTCGTAGCGGCGGTGATAGGCATAGGGGTAGGGGACAAAGAGCGGGCGGATTTTGTAGTTGAGCTGCTCTTCGATACGAATGGTGCTTACAATTACGGGGAATTTAAGTTTAGTAAATCCCATCAGCGTGTATAGGGCGATAAAAAGGCAGGAAGTTAAATAATTTGCGATAGACGGGAAAATATTACCGAAAATTATAATTTGGTTGTACATTCACTGTGAAGAAGACAATTGGAGAGAAAATTGGCTGAGGTATATAAAAATTGGAGGCGTAAAAATTGTTTTGCTGCTCAAAAAATGATAAGTTTACTCTATCATTTATAAGGCTGGCTCAATCCTCCATTTCACTTTCATATCCGATTTCGGCAACTAAAACTTTTGCAAAACATTTTGTGAGTATTATTGTTTTCTGAGTACTAAAACGATAAATGACTGTGGCTGAGAGCTATAAATATCCTGATTATAAAAAATATAAGTTTCGAGAACTGAAGGTTTACGCTTCTACTGAATGGCTGGCGGACAATAAGAAGAAGTACCGGCAGGTGTTTGATCGCTATGAAACTACCTATATTTATGCAGAGTTGTCGTTTTACAACAAATTGTTCGATGAGGAAGATTGGGAGCTCGATGTAGAGCTTAGATGCTACTCCCTGAAAAAAGGCCGCAAAGAAATCTGCACCCTCAAATTTGACAACCGCAAGGTGAGCAAGTACGATAATGTAGTATTTGTCCGGGAAGGCTGGGGCAACAAAACGGAAGGCCAGTTTTGGAAAAAAGGAACCTATTATTGGGAAGCCTGGGTAGAAGGAGAAAAAGTAGCTACCAAATATTTTTATGTCGAAGATGCCGGAGCACAGATCGATGCCGGTGATAACCCCTATCTGGAAGTCCAATCGCTCAAGCTATACGAGGGGCCTTATGATGATGTGACCGAAGATGATCGCAGGTATTTCAAGAAATTTTCGAGCGAGGAAACCCGATACATCTACGCAGAAATTATCCTTAAAAATCTCAATGACGCCAAAAATTGGCAATGTGAGTTGTTTGCCAAGTTTTATAACGATGCGCGTGAATTGAAGGGCCAGGTGGTGCGCCTTCAGCGGGTAGAAAAAAAAGACGAGCTCATCAAAATCACCGCGGGCTGGGGCTCCAATGTGAAAGGCTCATGGCGTAAAGACCGCTACAATGCCGAACTCATTTTCATGGACCGGCTCCTCGCAGTCATTCCTTTTGAAGTTACCGAAGAGTTTGAAGAAGGCATCTCAGGAGTATTGCTGCCCAATCGCCATAGCCCGATTGTGCTAAGCCCCGAACTCGATAATGCCCAAACCTTTGAAGAAGTCATGGTTAAGCTCGATGCTCTCATCGGCCTGACCGACATCAAGACGCGCGTCCGCGAGCATGCGCAATACATCCAATTCCTGCAGTTGCGCAAGGAAAAAGGCTTCGATGAGAAGGAAGAGATCAATGTACACTCCGTATTCATTGGCAATCCTGGTACGGGTAAAACCACCGTGGCCGGGATGATGGGCCTGCTGTACAAAAAGATGGGCCTTTTGTCGAAAGGGCATGTCCATGAAGTCGATCGGGTGGATTTGGTTGGAGAATATATTGGCCAAACGGCCCCCAAAGTCAAAGAGGCTATTGAAAAGGCAAGGGGAGGGGTGCTGTTCATTGATGAAGCCTATGCGCTGGCCCGATCCAATGATGACAGCAAAGATTTTGGCCGGGAAGTGATCGAAATACTGGTCAAAGAAATGTCGAACGGCCCAGGTGATCTGGCTGTGATCGTAGCCGGATATCCAAAAGAAATGAAGCATTTCCTCGATTCAAACCCCGGCCTCAAATCCCGCTTCAAGCTGTACTTTGAATTTGCCGACTACCTGCCGCAGGAATTATCTCAAATCGGGGAGTATGCCTGCAAGGAAAAGCTGGTGGAGCTGACCGTAGAAGCATCTTCCAAAATTGACGAGCTCATTGTCAATGCCTATCGATCGCGCGACCGATCCTTTGGCAATGCCCGTTTTGTGTACGACATTATCGAGCAAGCTAAAGTGAATCTGGGGCTGCGCGTGATGGCTAATGAAAACCCCAGAGTGCTCGATTCTTCCGAGCTTTCTGTTATCCAGCTGGAAGATGTGGAGAAGATCAAGATACAACCGACACGCGAATTGCCGCTCATCCCTATTGATTCGGAGCTGCTCCAATCAGCCATCGAAGAGCTGGACAGGCTCATTGGTATGGAGCAGATCAAGATTAAGATACACGAGATGGTGAGCCTGGTACGTTATTACCGGGATACCGGCAAAGATGTGCTCAATAGTTTCTTTTTGCATACCGTGTTCATTGGCAATCCCGGTACGGGCAAAACTACGGTGGCGCGTATTTTGACCAAAATATACAAAGCGCTGGGCATCCTCGAGCGTGGTCACATGGTGGAGACAGACCGCCAGGGGCTGGTGGCCGGCTACGTGGGCCAGACTGCCATTAAAACAGCTGAAAAGATCGAAGAATCAATGGGGGGCGTGCTCTTTATCGATGAAGCCTACGCGCTCACTCAGGGAGGCAGCCCCGGAGCCGGTGGAGGTGATTTTGGCAATGAAGCTATTCAGACCTTGCTAAAGCGAATGGAAGACCATCGGGGTGAGTTTTTTGTATTTGTAGCCGGCTATCCGGACAATATGGAGGCTTTTCTTAAAGCTAATCCCGGGCTCAACAGCCGCTTCGATAAGATTCTGAAGTTTGAAGACTATTCTCCCCAGCAGTTGTTGGAAATCGCCTTGCTGATGTTTGAAGAAAAAGAAGTGACCGTTTCTGATGGAGCCAGGGCGCACCTCAGGAATTACTTTGAATTTATCCATGAATTTAGAGACAAGTACTTTGGCAATGCCCGTACTATTCGCAATGTTGTCAGCAATGCGATCAAGGCTCAAAACCTTCGCCTGGCTGCCCTGCCCAAAGATAAGCGCCTGGCTGAAGATGTCAATTTGCTTACACTGGAGGATGTGAAAGGCTTCCAGCTCAACAAGGATGGCTTTATTTTCAACAAAAAAACAATTGGATTCCGCAAAAAAGCAGGTGGCGAAAAATCATAGCTCCTTGCTGCCTATGGGCTTCCCTTCTCTTTCGATTCAATAGCTATCTCATGGACTACATCCGCAATAGAGGACTGGCCATCTACTATTACCTGCCCCGCTTTGTTGCCTCGCTTTAGCACTTCGATGCCTTGCCATTTTTCTCCGCAATCATTAAAGATGGTAGCCCCATGCAGCAGCAGTCGGGCATTGGGAAACACAGTGATCTTTGCTCCCTTCGGCATCGAGAGCTGACAATATAGGTGCAATTCGCCACCCTCTTCGATCACCAGATTCCCTTCCAGGTCTTTTGCCGCCGGCCAATGAATCTGCTGCGCAATCCGTATCGTTTTGCTTTCATCCAAATGGCACCACCGCGGCTCAAGCAGGCGGCGCAGCCTGCGGCGATGGATGAAGTTGTGTTGGATGATAGCTATCTGGCAGGGCGACCAGGCACTGGCATGCGTATTATAATCCATGAAGTTGTTGCTCCAAAGGGAATCGCAGGGACTGGTTTTGGATTTATTCCAGCAATTGGGATGGTTGGGCGTATCGTCGCAGCCATCATTGCCGCGCCAGGTATGGCGCATTCCGAGGCAATGGCCAATTTCGTGGTTCAGCAATTTTTGAGCATACCACTTTCCCTTGCGGGGCTGGGGTTTGCCCTTTCGCAAAACGGTATCCTGTACGCCGTAATGCCAGCCGGTAACTTTGCACCAGGCTCCAAATCCCACCCCTCGGTCGCCCGGCCGGTAGGTCTTCGATCGGAGGCTGTCCACATGAATGCCCATTACAAAGACATTGAGCACGGTATCTTTTTGAATACCGTATTTTTTGTAAACCGAATGGCTGAAATTATTTTGATCTTTGCCGCCGGCAATCATATAGTAGAGGTCGTCATCATAGTGAAAATAGATGCCATCGTCATCGGGAACATTCGGCTGGGGGGTGAGCACATATTGGTAGCGCATGGGCAATACGGGGGTGTTATTGCCTAGTGGCAAATTCATCTTCTTATTGCGCCTCAGCTTGTCATTGGCAGCATCCATCACCTGATTGATGAAAATGCGCCCCGTTTTTTCGTCGAAATTGCCGCTGCCGTCCCCTTTGCGCATGATATGGAAATTCACTCGCAAGTACTTTACGGGGCTGTGCTCGATATGAGCCGGGTCGGGTCTGTAGTTCAGCTTGTCGCGGCAGGGCTGGCTGGTTTGATAGGCGCCAGGCAGTGGAGAAGAGGCCGGGTTTAGCTCCTTTAGAAAGGAGCGTTGGTATTTTTTTTGGCAGCTGGTCAGGCAAAGCAGTAGAGTCAGACCCATCAGAAAGCGTAGCATAGGATGAAGGTATTTTGCTAAAACAAAAAAAGAAATTAATTTTGATTATTAAACGCCGGAGAATCAATTTTATCAAAAACAAATTGTTAATTTATATTATGAAAGTACTCACTTCGATACTCTTTGCCTGCCTGATTTTTGCAGCCTGCCAAAACGATAGCTCCCAAAATGCGGCCACGTCCAATCTGACGATTTCGGACATTGATGCCTTACGCGGCAAAATGTACAACGAGCAAACCAATGTGCTCGACAAGGCTGTGGCTGCCCAATATGTAGAGGCTTGCGCTGCCTTCGCCAAAGCGAATCCGGAGAATAGCCAGAGCGCCGATTTGCTCTTCAAAGCCGGTGAAACGGCTCGTTCCATTCAAAAATATAACGAAGCTTTAGAGTTTTATGATTGGATTTACAACAAATTTCCCAATCATGAAAAAGCACCTCAAGCCTTATTTTTAAAGGCCTTTACCCTTGATAATGACTTGAAAAAAACGCAGGAAGCCAAAGCTATTTACGAAAGCTTTCTCGCCAAATACCCCAATGATGACTTTGCCGATGATACCCGCTTTTTGCTGGACAATTTAGGCAAATCAGATGATGAAATTATCAAAAGTTTTGAAACCCAAAAGAAAGAATAACCGCTAGGGGGAGGAAGTGAGTGTGAAAGGAAGTGATCCAATCGCTGTGTATGGCCACCGGATATTTATAGCTCAGGCGCCTGATGAGTGGTAGCCAATCCCAATTGCTTGTACTATATACCGCTAAATTTACTTGATTGATATACGCTGCTTGTCAAAGGGATTGAGTGCCGTGCCTTCCACATCGGCTTCAGCAATTATCGTGTATTGAGAATGTACACCGCCCACCCATTTTGCCGCATTCACCAACCCGCCGAACAGGATGTTTTGATCGCCCAACTCATCCATTTCGGATTTGGTAAGCTCAAAAGGTAATTTAAAATCGACCTCTACCACCTCATTGGCAGGAATTGGAATGGACCTTTCGAGCCGAATGCTGCCCAGCTCATATTCGTCGGTCGATCTGTTTTTGCCTCGTCCACGCGTATAGCGCTCCACCATTTTAACTTCTATCGATCGGATGCGCTGTTCGTTCATCGACAAAAAGCGGATTTTGCCCGGCAGCTCACCAGCTTCTGCCTCCAGTGCTTCCGGCAGCAGGAGTTCCAATTTGACTCCTTCTATACCTAGCCAGCGTTTTACTTTTCCAAGCATAATTAGTTTTGAACGGTGCTTAACAAATTGATTTTGGTAGGCTAAAGATACGTTCAAGTGTTCGGAAACGCAATATTATTGGATTAAGCCAGCCTCCCCAAAGACGAAAGGGGACAAAGGACTATGGAAAGCCTGGCTGTATGCAATACGATGAAAGTGCCGTAAAATTCTTTATTTTGCTGCCATGAAATTACTTGACCATACCCAGATCAGGCAGAAGATTGAACGGCTGGCCTACGAAATTTTGGAACAAAACTATGAAGAAAAGGGGCTCATATTAGCCGGCATCAACAACAACGGGATGGGTTTTGCCAAGCTGCTGCACCGCAAGCTCCAAAGCCTTACAGATATGCCAATTGTACTGACACGTATCCGGCTCAGCCCGGCCAATCCGCTTGAAAAGGAGATCGTACTGGGAATACCAAAGGAAGATTTGCAAGGCAAAGTAGTGATTGTGGTAGATGATGTAGCCAATACCGGTCGCACCATTTTTTATGCCTGCAAACCTCTGCTCGAGGTGTTACCCAAAAAGGTGGAAGTGGCCGTGCTGGTGGATCGAAAGCACAAATCATTTCCCATCAAAGTAGATTATGTGGGCATGTCGCTGGCCACCACTATCCAGGAAAACATCGATGTACAGATACTGAAAGCCAAAGAAGCTGCTGTTTTTTTGCATTAGTATTGAAGGCCCATATGCTGTAGGGTAGGGATATTGAAAGAGCCCACAGGCAGCTGATTTGTCCTTTGGTAGGCAGACAGGGCAGCCTGCAATGTTGGATCATTGACTCCTGTAACATCGCAGGTGGTGATAGCTCCGGCAATATATAATTGCTGGCAAACGGAATTGAGCAGCCGCTGATCAATTTTGTTGTGGCAAACTACTTCCACCCATTCCCTGAAACCGCCTCTTTTCACAATATGGTTGACCGTGATGTCCTCCAGTTTGAAGGATGTCAGCTGCAAAGTGTCGGTTACATACCTTAGCTCCCTGGTTTGGGCTGGCGTTTCTACCAAACACCAAACGAGGCAGTCATCCGGGTTGGAGGAACGGCAGTTTCGATCTGCCCTTTTTTTGACCCATTTTGTGGAAGCCGGCCGGATGGTAATGGTTTTAGTAGCCAGAAAAGCTTGGTCTTCTTCCGGAGTATTGCCGGTGTAAATAGCTAATTGATAGGTTTCCTGCTCAAGCTTTTCCGATATCAGGCATTTTTGGTAACACTTGCCGGGTTCTGCGGGCGGTTTATCGTTGAGGCGTGTGGGATAGGCATGGGTGCCTGACGGAGGGTAAAAGGCATTGTTGCACCGCGCGAAAAACATTATCATAATTATTGCGAGGAGATAAATTCTACAGTTCATCCGTGAGATCGTGTTTTGCTGGTTCTTGTGCAGTCTATTGCTTTACCAACTTGCTGGTCCATACCTGCTGCCCTTGCCGAAAGCTAATGATGTACAGGCCGCTTTGAAATCCTGACAAGTCAATGTACAGACTGCCGGGGGGTTGCTCGATGGTGGTGGTGATGACTTGGCCCAGCATATTGCTGATGGCTATTTCGTCCAGTGCTTTAGAGCTTTTGATATGGAGCAGATTTTCAGCAGGATTTGGGAAAAAATTGATAAAAGACGGCAATACGGGCTCTGGCAACGATTCAATAATATCGAGATCGGGTAGATAGCGGGGCATGATCTGATAGCCATCATCATAAGGCTGTGAAGAGTCAAACTGACTGCCAATACCGGTTACATCCATCAAACCAGTAATGGGCGCCATGCCAAAAATATCGACATCATTATCAATGCGCATGGTAAATGTGTCGGTTCCGTTGGTGAGGCGAACGTTAAAGCCTGAACCGGAGTTGGTCCATTCAGCAGCATCGATAAGCCTAACGGCCTCCAGCTTTATCAGCTGCGATTCGATGCTTTCGTCAAAGGCAGTAACTATGGTGGGCGCAACCAGCATATTGCCTGTGTTGATGGTGATAATAGTGTCGGGCCTAAACTGAGTGAGGCCGTTAAACTGATTCACCTTTCCCTGTACAGCCAATCCATCGCCTTCCTGAACATTGTAGTAATTGATATCGAAATCAAAGACTGCAATGCCCCCGGTATTGTCAATCAGGGTAAACTGAACGCCGTCCCCTCCCCGCAAATCGATCCCATAGACTACCCCGCGAATCTCCGCAGTCTGATCGATGGAATCGGCAATGCCATTGCCATCCGAATCGGCGATAAGTACCCCGATATCCGTTAGCGGATACACAGTAGGGCACTCAATATGGACGGTTACCTGAGCTGTGTCACAGCTAAACGCGTCACAAATTTCATACAGAAACATATCTGTCCCACAGATGTCGGTATTGGGCGTATATTCTATCATTTGGTTGGCTCCATCGAGCATCGCTGTGCCAAGGGTTCCAGTGCTTAACAGATCGAGAGATTGAAGGCCATTGGGTTGGTCATCATTTGCTAAAAAATCAATGGTTACAGCGGTATTAATGGCTGTAGTAACTACATCATTCACGGCATCTATTTCCGTATTAGGCAAAAAAGAATAGCTGCAAACGGGAAAAGGAGTAGTAGCGGCTGCATTATTGGGTACATTCTGCAGGGCATCGATCCCACTATAAATCCAGTTGCTTTCCACAAAAGCACTACCATCCGGGCCGCTTCCGTCTCTACGGTACACAAAACCATCGGTATATTCCCAACTGGTTCCGGAGCCGTCCATATCAATATCTCCAAACACATCTATGACAATGCCATTTTCAAACAGCTCAATGGCATCATCCCCGTTGATATTGGAAGCACCGGATACAAAGTCTGCATTGAAACCAAAGAATTCCGCAAACAGCATCGAATCCGCAGCTACATACAGACAACTTCCGCTGTCAACAGTCATTGTCGGAAAAGAAAACTCCTGCCCATCAGAGCCATTGCCGTTGTTGGCAGATCCGAAACCGTAGATGCTGAGATCGGCAATATTATCTAGCGCATAAAATTCTACTCCTTTTGCACCAGAGGCTGCCGGCTGTGCATCGTAAACGCCGGAAATAATCAAATGGCGGGAAAGCGGAGTATCGTTATCAATAATGTTGACGATGACGCTATTGGCCAGTGGATCGAGCGTGCCACCATTATCCACGCTGGTGATAGCTAACTCAGCCATCTCAACAGCTTCCTGCTCGGTATCATCAATTATCGAAAAGTCGATGAATTGGGTATCCTTTTCCATACCCGCTACAAAGATGGCGGAATTGTTTGTGAGGGTGAAATCAGTGCCTTGAGTGGCCGTTGAGTTGAAGGTGTTGATCATCACCTGGACTTGTGTCTGGTTAGTATTTCCATTGGAAAGTGTAAGTCCGATGCTTAAGACGCCGCTATTTTCAAGGCGGGTAAAGGTGGGGTTGAGAAAGCCAACGATGGGGCCGGTGGCGCAATCGGAATCGGCCCCTGGGTTGGCAAAGAGCGGATTGCCGGCAATAGAGATGCCATTATCGGTATTGGCGGCTTGCCAATTGGCAGGATCGGCATTGTCAGAATCATAGTCGCATAGCACCAGCGAACTTCCGGGGCCATCGGCATTAGTAGGCCAGGGATCGATGTCATCATACCGGACGGAATCTACAAAATTGGTGAGGTGGTCTAGCAGTTCGACCAATTCGCCATTGTTGCTTAGCGAGCCACTCAGCCATTGCATTGCACCAAAGCCAAAGACATTGCGGAAGGCAGCCGAATCGACTGCGACCACCATAAACTGGCCGGGGTCAATACTGACAGCAGGAAAGAGAAAATTGATACCTCTACTGAAGTGCCAACCATCCAAATTAACGGCAGTTGCGCCTTTGTTGTAAATTTCCAGGTATTCCATGGAATCCACACCGGGATTGTTGTACATGATTTCGGAAATGACAATATTGGAACTTTGGGCCGGCAAAAGAAAAGCCGCAAAGCAAAAAGCCAGAGAGAGTAGTGATTTTTTCATCGCTGATAGGACTATTGGATAAAGATGTTTGAAAAAGTGGGGATCTAAGAAACTGTTTTGAAACATGTCACTGATTTTTTTATGTGGCTTTTCTGCTTAAAAATAGCGTCCTCTGAGAAAAAATACGCTACAAAAAATTTCACCACAGTTTCTAAGGGTTTTGCGCAGATAAGCCTGAATTTGCTTAAAATACAGGGAAAATTACAAAAAATCGGCAGGATGTTGTTCAATTATTTTATAAAAAGTAGTACGTATTAGTATTGCAATTAATTTTATCCACAAAATGTGGATAAAAATTATCCTGCGGCTACTAATATTGAGGGAAAAGTAGGCAATTTCGTCTCCTAATTGTGTACCTTTACATAATCAAACAAGCATTCTTAACTTCAACGAAACACTATCAGCACCGGCGAGTCTGCCGGAGTCACCAAATATAGTCCCACATATCTCATTGCTGATCATTTAACCCAGAATTAAATATTTGCTTACACAAATAGGCTATCATTGCCTATGCGTTCACTTTTGCTTTAGGTGAATACCTATTTTTTAATCAAAAACATTTCTCTATGAAATTCAGTTTGACCAAACATGCTTTATTGTCATTGTTGCTGACAATGATGTGCTATCTTTCATTTGGGCAGGGGGTAACCACCTCTTCGATGAATGGAAAGATAACCGATCAAAATGGCGAAGCGCTGATAGGCGCGAATATATTGGCCGTACACATTCCCTCAGGTGCCGCTTATGGCAATAGCACTAACCTGGACGGGCTGTACCGCATAGCCAATATGCGCGTTGGCGGGCCATACAAACTTACCGTGAGCTACACAGGCTACGAAGACTTTGTAAAAGAAAATGTGTATCTGCGCCTCGGCCAGTCGTTTAAGTTCGATACCCAACTCCAGGAAAGTGCCTACACACTGGATGATGTGGTAGTGTTGGCCTTGCGCAACGATATTTTCGACGGCAACCGTACCGGTGCCGAAACTACTGTAACCAGCGAACAGATCAATACCTTGCCAACACTTAGCAGGGCAATTGGCGATTTTGCCAGATTGACGCCACAGGCATCTGTATCTGAATCCTCTGATGGGTATTCTATTTCCATCAATGGTATGAACAATCGTTACAACGCCATCTATATCGATGGTGCGGTGAATAATGATGTATTTGGCCTTTCCCGCTCCGGTACCAATGGTGGCCAAACCGGCGTATCGCCTTTCTCATTGGATGCCATTGAGGAATTCCAGATTTCTGTAGCTCCTTTCGATGTCCGTGTGGGTGGTTTTGCTGGTGGCGCCATCAATGCTATCACCAAGTCGGGATCTAATAATTTGGAAGGAACGGCCTACTATCTGTTTCGCAATGATGGGATGGTAAGAGAAACCCTTGAGGATGCGGATATTGGAGCCTTTGATGCCAAAGTGTATGGTGCCAGCCTCGGTGGCCCGATCATGAAGGACAAGCTGTTCTTCTTTGTGAATGCTGAAATTCAGCGTGAAGAAACTCCACTGCCTTTCGATTTTAATGATTATGATGGCGATTCAGATGAGGCTGCTTTGGCTAATTTGGTCAGTAAACTCAATGGGTTTGGCTACGATCCAGGTCCTTATGATAATTCCAAAGCCTTTTTGGATTCAGAGAAAATAACTGCCAAACTGGACTGGAACATCAATCAGGATCACAAGTTGACGCTCCGCCATTCCTATGTACATGGTGAAAACCTGGAAGCGGTGCAGTCCAATAACCGGACAATCAACTTCCTCAACGCATCAGAATTCTTCGATACAAAAACCAACACCACTTCTCTGGAACTGAACTCTCTGATCAGTCCAACTATCGCCAACAGCCTGACCATCGGTTACACCGCTGTGCGCGATGATCGCGATCCTTTCGGAGACCCATTCCCCTTTGTTGAGATCAGCGACGGGCCGGGTACCATTTTCTTTGGCTCTGAGCAATTCTCTACTGCCAATGCATTGGATCAGGATATTTTTACGATCTCTGACAACTTGGAATTTTACAAAGGCAAGCACACCATTACGGTAGGTACGCACAATGAATTCTACAAGGTCTATAACCTTTTTATACCGTTCAACTTCGGTTCTTATGAATACTTGTCGGTGGATGATTTCCTTAATGATGTTACTCCGGATGGTTATATCCGCAGTTTTTCATTGCGTGACAATGTGACCGGAGACGGTTCCAGGGCAGGTGTTGAATTCAAGGCAGCACAGTTTGGCTTGTACGTACAGGACGAATTCCAGGTGACCAATGATTTCAAATTGACAGGAGGTATCCGTGTGGATGTTCCTACCTTTGATGAAACGCCTTTGAACCAGGAGTTCAATGATTCTACCATTGCCAAGATTGAACAATTCTATGACCTGAAAGGTGCTAAAACCGGAGAGTTTATCAAAACTCAGTTTTTGATTTCTCCCCGTGTTGGTTTCAACTGGGACCTGACCGGCGAGCAAAAGACACAGCTTCGCGGGGGTGTGGGTATCTTCACCAGCCGCGTACCTTTGGTATGGCCGGGAGGAGCCTACAACAACAACGGCCTCAACCGAGGAACGATATTCTTTACCGATTCTTTCAATCCTCAGTGGGACAATCAGCCTCCGGGCGACATCAATCCCGATACGGCTGAGCCATCAGGTGATGTGGATTTGTTTGCCGAAGATTTCAAATTGCCGCAGGTGCTCAAATTCAACCTGGCACTTGACCACAAGCTGCCCTGGGGCATGATTGGAAATGTGGACTTTTTGTACAACAAGACCTTGAATAATGTATTGTACAAAAATGTAAATCTGCGTCCTTCCACCGAGAATTTGGAAGGAACAGGCGACACCCGCCCAATTTACAATCGCCGCGATGAGATTGATGATACATATGGTCGCATTATTTGGGCCGATAATACCGATGAAGGCTTTACTTACAACATCTCTGCAACCTTGACCAAGCCTTTTGACAATGGCTTTACCGGTATGTTCTCCTACTCTTATGGAATGGCCAAATCCATCTTTGATGGTACTTCCTCTCAAAACTCTTCTCAATGGAGAGGCTTGAATACAGTACGTGGCCGCAACATCGACCAGCCACTCACGGTTTCGGATTTTGCTGCAGGCCATAGAGTAATCGGTGCTTTTAGCTACCGCCATGACTGGAACGAAGGTAAAAATGCAGGTACTACCATCTCTTTGTTCTGGGAGAGCCTTCAGGGAAATCCCTATACCTACATTTACGATAGTGGCAATCTGACCAGTGAAGATTCAAGAGAGCGTTCTTTAATATATGTGCCGAATAATGAGAATGATATAGTTCTGGTGGATGACATCGGAGGGGCAGGTACAGCTGCCGAGCAGTGGGCCGCCCTTGATGCTTTCATCAATGCGGATGACTATCTGAAGGACAGAAGAGGCAAATATACTGAGCGCAATGCCAGCCGTGCTCCCTGGAGCAATGTGATGGATTTGAAACTCATGCAGGACTTTAGCCTGTTGGCCGGTGGCAAACGCCATACATTCCAGGTATCCTTTGATATTTTCAACTTTACCAACCTCATCAATAAGGATTGGGGCCGCCGCCATTTTGTGCTTTCGCAGTTTGAATTGCTCAATTTTGAAGGCTTCCAGGATGGTACCAATATCCCCACTTTCACCTTTGACGGTGTGGATGACAACGATCCGTCTTCAGGATTTTTCGATGATAGCGGCATCTCCAGCTCGAGATGGCAGATGCAGGTTGGCTTACGGTATATCTTCAAGTAATACGTCGCCAATAAAGACAATTTGCTAAAGTAAAAAGGCTCGTCTGAAAGTTGCCAAACTTTTGGACGAGCCTTTTCTCAATTTTGCCTAAAATTGAAAAATTCAGCAGGCTTTGTTTTCAGTTCCTGCAATTAGATTGTAAATTTATCGGCTACTTGTACGTATTGTAATAATTGTAACCTTGTAAAGAACTGATTTACAATCGTTTATGATTCAAGTATTACTTTTTGCCCTCGTTGCCATTGTCGGCATTTATGTGGCGGTCCGCAACTTCCTCAAGGTGCGGCGCAATATTCTGCTAGGCAAGGCCGAGCAAATCGGAGGCCGGGAGGGAAGGCGATGGAAGAATGTTTTGCTGGTTGCTTTGGGGCAAAGGAAAATGTTTAAGCGATGGGTTCCGGCTGTCCTCCATCTATTTATTTATGTGGCCTTCCTGCTGACTCAGATTGAGCTGATCGAGATTTTTGTCGATGGCTTCTTCGGGGTACACCGCTTCTTTGCTCCCTATCTTGGAGGCTTGTACACCCTGGTTATCAATTTCATCGAAATACTCTCGGTGCTGGCTTTCTTTGGCACGATCATTTTTCTGGCTCGCCGCAACTTGCTCAAAATTCCCCGTTTTCATAAAGCTGAGATGACGCTCTGGCCAAAGCTGGACGCCAATCTCATTTTGATTGGCGAGCTGGCACTGCTGTTCGGAATATTTAGCATGAATGGCGCAGATGTGCTGCTTCAGCAACTCGACCCTGCCCATTACCCGGATACCGGCAGGCTGGCTATCAGCAGTATCCTTGGCCCGGCCCTTTTCGGAGGGTGGAGTGAAGGAGCTTTGTGGCTGGTCGAGCGCTTTGGCTGGTGGCTCCACTTTCTGGTCGTATTGGCCTTTCTGAATTATTTGCCATTTTCCAAGCACTTTCACATCTTTCTGGCCTTCCCCAATGTCTGGTATGCCCGCCTCAGCCCAAAAGGAGAGATGCAAAATATGCCAGAGATTATGAAGGAAGTGAAATCGATGATGGGGCTGTCGGAAGAAGGAGGAAGTGAAGTGCCGATGGAGGAAGATATTCCCGAATTTGGAGCCAATGATGTATTTAGCCTGAGCTGGAAGAATATTATGGAGGCATACACCTGTACCGAATGCGGCCGCTGTACTTCCGTTTGTCCGGCCAATCTGACTGGCAAAAAACTATCGCCGCGCAAAATCATGATGGATATCCGCGACCGGGCTGAAGAAGTGGGGCGCAAGCTGGATAGCGGTCATCCTAAATGGATTGCAGAAGACCAGCGGGCTAGCGCCAATCGCCTCACCAAAGATAATTTTGATGACGGCAGAAGCCTTTTCGATTTTATTTCTCCGGAAGAGCTACATGCCTGCACTACCTGCAATGCCTGTGTGGAGGCCTGCCCGGTGCTGATTAATCCGCTGGATGCCATCCTTCAGATGCGCCGCTACGAAATACTGACCCTCAGTGCCGGCCCCTCCGACTGGGTGCCCATGTTCACCAGCCTGGAGAATAGCGGCTCGCCCTGGCAAATCCCTGATGAGCGCGATAAGTGGGCTACCGATGCACTGGCTGCTGATGTACCCTCTGATGAATAAATAGCTAAACAATGAGATACGCTTGTACTTTTTTTATTTGTAACTTGCTGGCAATCAGTCTTTTATCCCAGCATACCTTTTCCATTGCTGCAGTTGACCCGGCTACCGGAGAGGTGGGGTCAGCAGGTGCTACCTGCCTGACCAGCGCCGATTGTGGCGGCTGTGGCGGAGCAGTGATTATCAGCGGATTGGTGCCGGGGGTGGGCGCAGTCAACTCTCAAGCTACTGTTTGCATTCCCAACGCCAACCTCAATGTAGCTATCAACCGAATGAAACAGGGAGATACTGCTCAGGAGATAGTAGATTTTTTGCTGGCCAATGATGCTTGTGGCTTTGGAAACACTACCGATCGGCAGTACGGCATTGCCCGGCTGGATGGCAGTGGAGGGGCTGAAGCGCTGGGCTTCACAGGGAGTAATACACTGGCAGAGTCGGGGCATTTGAGTGGCGACAACTATTCAATTCAAGGCAATATTCTTATCAATACGCATGTATTGGATAGTATGGAGGCTCGCTTTGTCAGGGCTACAGGCAGCCTGGCGGAAAAGCTGATGTTTGCACTGCAGGGCGCCAACATTCCAGGTGCCGATTCGCGCTGCCTGTCCGATGGCATTTCCTCCAAATCGAGCTATTTGCGCGTTGCCCGGCCCGCCGATCCGGAAGGTGACTTTTTTATCGACCTGATCGTTCGTTCTACTGATGCCGGCGTAGATCCGATCGATTCTCTGCAAGCTCTCTTTGATGCCCAAATAATTTTGGATGTTGATGAAAAAGAAATCGCAAGACAGGTAACCCTATTCCCCAATCCGGCTAGAGACCGGCTCGTTTTGAGCTGCTCAGAATCCCTTTGGCAGCCCGGGCTAAAGCTGCGCCTGATGGATAGCAGGGGAGTGGTGGTGATGGAAAGGCCATTGCTTCATAGTCGCTCTGAAATAGAACTTGATACGAACTTGTCAAAAGGGGCTTATTTCTATCAACTGTTTACAAATGCTGGAGATGTGCTGAACGTTGGCAGGTTTGTAATTTACTGAAAATGAGTTGATTGTGCTTGAATGCTTGTGCTAATACTTTATAGATGTCCAATAAATTGAATATTCCTCAAATGGCCGATTTGGCCGCGGAAGGCAGGAACCCGGAAGTGCTTTTTTGGGTAGGCTGTGCAGGTAGTTTTGATGCTCGTGCACAAAAGGTGACGCTTGCCTTTTGCAAGATTCTCAATGAAGCCAATATCGATTTTGCGATTCTTGGAAAAGAAGAAAGCTGCACCGGCGATCCGGCCCGTCGCGCAGGCAATGAGTTTGTATTTCAGATGAGCGCCTTACAAAATATAGAGACGCTCAACATGTACAAGGTCGAAAAAATTGTGACTATTTGTCCGCATTGCTTCAACATTTTGAAGAATGAATATCCTGCCCTGGGCGGTGACTATGAAGTGCTGCACCATACCCAATATATCCAGCAGCTTATTGAAGAGGGCCGCTTGGCACTAAAGGGAGGTGGAGCTTTTGAAGGCCAAAAGATTACCTATCATGATAGCTGCTACCTGGGCCGGGCCAATGATGTGTACGAAGCGCCTCGCACAGTACTGGCACAGCTGGACAATGAGCTGGTAGAGCTGGAGCGCAGCCGCGAACGGGGCCTTTGCTGCGGAGCAGGCGGAGCGCAGATGTTCAAAGAAGATGAGCCCGGTGATAAGCGGATCAATGCAGAGCGTGTGGATGAGGCACTGAAAAGCGGAGTATCCATAGTAGCGGCCAACTGCCCGTTCTGCACCACGATGCTGCAGGATGGCATCACCGCCAAAGACGCTCAGGAGCAGGTGATGGTGTACGATCTGGCAGAGCTGATCGTCAATAATAACGGACTTTAATTCCTTCCTCTCTCAAATATGAAGATGGTAGCCGACAGAAAGCCTTTTCCACGCCATCAAGGTTTGTGGAGAAATGCTGGTTTATTACATTTGAGCAAAATGATTTTCCAATGAAAAATGTCTTATTTCCATTCTTTTGCTTGCTTTTTTGTTGTAGTGCGGTAGCCCAAACCAGTCTCAATGTTGAGCTGTTTGGACAAGTCAAGCGGATGGATGACCGCTACTCCGGCAGCTGGTCTTATATTGCTGCTGATGGCAGTGAATATGCACTGATCGGGGCTATGAGCGGTACGGCAGTTTACCAGATTGATGAGGCGCAAAATATTCAGGAAGTAGGCTTTGTTTCCGGCCCTTCCACCCGCTGGCGGGAGATCACTACTATTGGCCACCATGCTTTTGTGGTAACGGATGTGATGGACGATCCGCACAGCATGCAGGTAATCGATCTGAGCTATTTGCCCGATAGTGTATCGCTGATCGCCAGCTACGATGCTACTTTTACCAAGGGGCATATTATCCAAAGAGATATTTATTCCGACTCAGCCTATGTGTATGTCAATGGCACCAGTACTACCGAGGGTGTGCATATTCTGGATGTAAGCGATCCGATGCAGCCGGTAGAAGTGGGCCTTTATCAGCCTGGCTACTATATTCACGATTGTCATGTGAACGGTGATTGGCTATTTGGTGCTGCTTTTTATGAAGGAACCATTGATGTGGTCGATATTTCTAACAAGCGGCAGCCTGTGCTGCTTACTCGTTTCGAGGTGCCGGGTGGCTCGGTGCATAGCTCCTGGCTTACGGAAGACAAGCGCTATTTGGTGGTGTGCTTGGAGAAGGACGGTTTGCCCTCAAGGATATTTGATGTCAGCAATTTGGATGATATCACCGAGGTAGCCACCTTTACGGCCAATGACTCTGCTCTTGTGCACAACCCTTACATCAAAGGGGATATTTGCTATTATTCGCACAATACAGAGGGCTTGCGGGTGGTGGATATTGCTGACCCTGAGCTGCCTGTGGAGGTAGGCTATTACGATACCTGGCCAGGGCAGAGTGGGGGATTTAAGGGCTTGTGGTCGGCTTGCCCGTTTTTTCCATCGGGAAAGATCATTGGAGGCAATAGGCATGACGGCTTGTATATCTGGATCTTTGATGGCACTCGTGCCGGCCGGGTATATGGCGTGGTGAAAGATGAGATCAGTGGAGAACTGATTAATGATCCTGAAGTAATTTTTCAACCATCCGGCGAGCAGTTGAGCATCGATCTGCAAGGTGAATTTAAGGCGGGCGCATTGGCCGGCAGCTATAGTGTGGAAGTATCCGCAGCTGGTTATGAAGCCAGAGAGCTTGCCTTTTCGCTCAATGAGGGAGATTCCTTGTGGCTGGAAATTTTACTCAAGCCCATCGTGGATGGGGTGGCAGATGAGCATCCACTCCCCGCCCTGCGTATCTTCCCCAATCCAGCTAAGGGATTGGCTTTAATCGAACTGCAAGCGATTCCTGAGGCACATACGCTCAGCTTGTACGATCCAAGTGGGCGTAAGCTGGCAAAATACCCCATCCGCGGCCAATCTCATTTCACATTACATCGGGAAGAGCTGCCTGCCGGAAGCTACCGCATTTTTATGCTGGACATTGAGCAAAATGTACTGGCCCGAGGGCAGCTGATTTTTCAATAATACCTACCTTTTGGGGGGTACGAAAAGCGAGGCTTTTTTCTTTTGAGACTTTCAGATTTAGACTGTCTGGCTATCTGGCCCTCTGATCGTCTGGCCAATTGCTGCACCTATTCACTGCCTGTTATCCATTCATTTTTTTTGCATTTGTAGTAAGCTAATAGGCAAAGCAAAGTGGCGAAAGCAGACGCTATTTCTAAATAATATTTTACCTTCCCAAAATTTTCTTTTCAATAAAAATTACTCGAAAATATGCTCAGATTGCCTCCTTTAGGAGTAAGCAGCCATGTAAGCTGACAAATTGAGTAGAAAAAGGAAATAAGCACCAGTGGTAGCAAATTCCAAACCGCTGCGGCTATTAGATTACTATATTATACCGCGCTTTGCCAAGTTTTGTGCGTATGCACAAGACTTGGCAAAGCGGGATAAACTTCAAGCCTGTTGGTTTTAACCTAAGGTGTGGAAGTGGTTCTTACTGGTTCAATCGCTATGGAAATGCACAAAACTTGGCGGCTTGAAGTATATATTGTGGGTGGGATATATTTTAGTGAAGTATAAAAAACCACCAGCTTAGGTGGTGGTAATGTATGCTTGGCTATGCCAGAAGCAATTGTGATTGCCTCTACCTGGCAACGCCAGTTAGACAGATCCGGCGGCCTACTTTTTCAATCGCCAAAAAGCAGGCAAAAGGCTTGCCCAATCAAACTGGCTACCCATCCCTTCGGGTGAGGAAATATATTGAGTGCATGACAAATTAGGGGTTTTGTATTTAAGCAGCTAATCGGACTAAATTTACTTTTCGTTCCCTTAGTCTGACGAATTGTATAAAATCTTCGATGTCTCCGTTTTGTTTTACAGCTCTAAGGTCAAGCATGTTTTGCGCCCCCTTGGATGACCATCTCATACCGCTTTGCTCCATTCTATCTTTGACCAAATGCTTACAAGTAGACTCTGCCAGAGCTGAACTGATTGGATACCCCTTTTTCAAAAAATCAGCGTAATTCATTTTGTGTTTATGGTTAGTCAAATAGGTGATTGCCTTATTTAACTGCTTCTTTTTGTTTGTCGATAATTCTGTTTTGTCTCTATTCAACACAAGGTCTTTTATTACCTTTTCAGTTCCTCCTTCCAATATATCTTTTAACACCCCTCTGACCCAGCTTGTTCTCAACTTAGAACTTTCTCCAAATATGGCATTGGCACAATCCCAAACGTATTCGCTTACATGGACTATGTCTAAAATGATTCCATCAAATTGACCTTCCAGATTATTCTTCTTTATGCTTGCCAGTATTTTATCTTCCAAGCCTATTCCGGCATCTATGGGGATGACGAATCGACTTTGGGAGTTGGTCATTTTTGATTTTAAATCTTCTATCCCATAATCTATTGCCTTTTGCTGATTGGCTAAAAATGCTCTACGGTGAATTTTAGTGTGCATCTTATTTTCCGTTTTCTTTTGTTGTGTTGATGCTGGTTCGTCCTCTTGAGCAGCTTCTTTTTGCACTCCCATCAAGCCATCCAATATCTGGTCGGCAGTCCTTTGTTGAGGCGTAAAAACAGAGGTAACTGACACTGTCGCACTTTGTTTCTTACCCTTTTTCTCCCCTTTGCTTAGCCGCTTTTTGGGATTGGCCTCCTTTTGTTGTACTGCCTTTATCTTCGGCAATCCTTTACCATCAAAGGTAGTGCTAAAAAACAACGCTTCATCTTCTTGAGCTTCTTCTCGCTCCAACTCATAGTACTGATCAACGTACTCGCCCAAATGATTGACATTTCTCTCCGAAGATTTTCCACTCAGATTCAAACCTAATAATTTATTCACTATCACTACGCTTTCTTTGTAACTCCCCTGGGTAGCACTTCCCCCTACCAACTCTTGTAGATTGTACGACCAATAACAACCCTTGGGCAACTGCAAATAATCGTCTATTTTATAAAATTGACCGCGTTGAGTACTCAAATACGATGGACGATGGATTTGTATCAGACCAAACAAACTGAGGTAGTTCCGCTTCTTTGTCCCTTTACTCCTGTAGCTCTCTCCTGATTCCAAAATCGGGAGATATTCCTCAACCTTTTTTAACTTTTGCTTGATTATGTAGTTCAATAGCAACAGTCCCAGCTTCAGCAATTCACTTAGTAGGCTTAGTTCTATTTTATCAATCCCTACATCCTGCTCTACATATTCATCACTTAGGTCAACCAATCTTCCGATTTCTTCTTCTATTTTTTGTATTAGTACTTTTTTGTCCATACCTTGAATTAGAGTTTGAGGGTCAGTAAATCTATTTTCTAACTTAAATTTACTAAATTCCTTCAAACTCTTCTCATTTTAGGATTCCTCCAATTTGTCTCGCACTCAAATATATTTCCTCATGTCAAACACTGATTGGGCGGGCTATGGCACCCCTTTTAGGGGTGGGCATACAAACCACCTTCTTGGAAGGTGGTAGTTGACTTTTATGCTAGTCAAAGTCTTCTTCCTCTTCCAGTAGATCCGGCCGACGTTGTCGGGTACGATCCACAGCCTGCTGATAGCGCCACTCGTCGATAGCCTTATCGTTGCCCGAAAGGAGTACATCGGGCACCTTCCAGCCATTAAATTCTGCAGGTCGGGTGTACACGGGCGGGGCGAGCAAATTGTCTTGAAAAGAATCAGATAGGGCAGAGGTTTCATCATTCAGTACACCGGGGATGAGCCGTCCGATGGCATCCACCAGCACTGCTGCAGCCAACTCGCCGCCTGAAAGGACAAAATCGCCGATACTGATTTCTTTGGTTACATAGTGTTTGCGAATTCGCTCGTCGATGCCTTTATAGTGTCCGCAAATGATTATGAGGTTGTTGGTTAGAGACAATGCATTGGCTGTGGTTTGACTAAGCCGCTCGCCATCGGGCGTCATAAAGATGATCTCGTGGTAGGTACGTTCGGCCAGCAGTTTGTCGAGGCAGCTGGCCAGGGGTTGGGGCATCATTACCATACCGGCACCACCGCCATATTGGTAGTCATCCACCTGTCGGTGTTTTCCGATCCCAAACTCCCGAAGGTCGTGCAAGCTGATATGCAAAAGGTTTTTTTCGGCAGCCCGTTTGAGTATCGAATGCTGGAAGGGGCTTTGGAGCAATTCAGGTAAAAGGCTGATAATGTCAATATGCAACATGTATCAAAATTAGGATAAAGCCAACAAATAGCAAATACAGCTTTTTTAATTTCGGCAAAATTGCCTACATTTAAAGATTATAATTTTTTATAAATTGTATTTCTTTATCTACATTTGGTATTGAACCACCTGCAAAAGACCACCTATGCTTCCGATTACCCAAAAATTTATCACCAACCGCAAAACACGTCCAGCCCTTCGCAACCGCAGTTGGTACACCATCCGAAAGCTAAAAGGGCTCGTGATCCATTGGACAGCCAACCTCCATAGAGGAGCTAATGCCATCCGCAACCGCAATTATTTCAATACCACTTCGGTATATGCCTCGGCCCATTACATTGTGGATGATCATTCCATTATCCAATGCCTGCCCGATCATGAGGTGGCCTATCATGTGGGAGGGAGGAGATACCGGCCTATTGGCGAGAGTATCCGGGAAGATGGGCTTACGCCTAATTACTTTCTAATAGGTCTGGAGATGTGTGTAAATTCTGATGGAGATTGGAATAAGACCTATCGCCACTCGGTCGATCTAGCCCGCCACCTGCTCAATAAATACAATTTTACGATCAATGAAATGTACCGTCACTATGACATTACCGGCAAGCTTTGCCCCAGGATGATGATTAATGAGGCTGACTGGCAGGCGTTTAGAAACAAGGTCAACAAGGGCCTGGCTTTCAAAATGGAGAATCCCATGAAAAGAGGCTTTGTAAACACTGCGGAGCTAAATGTAAGAACAGGTAATGGGGTACAGTATCCGGTGATCGACCAATTGCATCAAAATGATGAACTGGAGGTTTTTGAGCAATTGGGCAACTGGTACCGAATTGGCGATAACCGTTGGGTACATAAGCATTATGTAGTCATTACCTTTGCCAAAAAGGATGGCGTGGTGGAAGACCCCACCGGTCTCAATGTGCGCAGCGGCCCCGGCACCCGGCATCCCGTAGTAGAAGTGCTGAAAGATGGCAGCTCCGTTGAGATTATCGATCAAAAGGGTAATTGGTACAAAATAGGAAGTGGCAAATGGGTGTATCACCGCTTGGTTCGCATCGTGGAGGTGAAAACAGGGCGCGTGCAGTTTGCCAGCTTTTTGAATGTCCGCTCCGGTCCCGGCACCAACTTTCCGCGTGTCCGGCAGATACAGCTGGATACCTTGGTGAAAATCCGCGAAGAGAAAGGAAAATGGTACCGTATCGGTCGGAGAGAGTGGGTGTATGGGGCGTATATTGAGGTCATTGAATGAGTGTCATTGAATGAGTGAGTAGGAGTGGAATCATTAAACCAGTTTTCACTGACAAAGAAGCGGATCAATTCATTTGAATTGATCCGCTTTTCAGTTTACTCAGAATCGGTAAGAACCTATTCACCCATTGGTATCAGGATACCGGCACCGATGTTGAAGCCTTTGTGTTTGGTAGAGCTGCTGTCATCGCTGTCGTCATTAATATCTGCAATACCAAGCAGGTAACGGGCATCGATAAATACATCAAGAGGGCCCACCGGAATGGTGATGCCAGCACCAAAATGTAAACCAAGATCGAGGCGTTTTATCATATCACGGTCAAAATCAATATCTTCTTCGTTGCTCCCCTCTTTGACTTTACCGTTAATGGCAAAGCCGATAGCGGGTCCAAAAAGAATGAATGCGCCAATGTTTTCAGAACCAAAGGCATATTTGCCCAATACTGGTATTTCGACATAATTCATAATAGCCTCTACATCGGAGTTCAAAATAGATAACTTATATCCTTTCTGGATAAAATTGAGCTCTGGCTGGAGAAAGAAGTTCTCGGTAATTGGCGAATTTAACAAAAGCCCGAAATTAAGTCCAACGCGACTGTCAGGCTCCACAGAGACGCCACTGTCATCGTCTTTAATTTCTACTGTAGCAATATTGGCCGCCAGGCGAACACCGAAGGCACTCTGCGCAATAGAAAGCTGGCTAATGCCTAGGGCAGCCAGAATCATAAAAACTTTAAAACACTTCATAGTACTTAGTTTTTTAGTGAGTAAAAAGTATAGTGAATACGTTAATAATGGACTGATTTAAACTTTTCTAATGGTTTGCAGCTCCAGCCCTTATAGAACCTGACTTCTTTCCTTTTATCGTCCGTACCATACAGGTACGCACTCAAAAAGAGAAATCGCCAGAACCTACAATGGCCAAGCCTCAACAACAATACAATAGTTTAAATCAGTTCAATGTATAATCAGTTGATTTTCAATAATTCTACATCAAAAATAAGGGTTGAAAAGGGTTGGATGGCTTCCCCTGCTCCCTGCTCTCCATAAGCCAGGAAGTGGGGTACAAAAAGGCGCCATTTTGAGCCTACTTTCATCAGTTGCAAGGCTTCTATCCAGCCCTTTATCACTCCATTCACGGGAAAGGTAGCGGGCTGGCCACGCTCCATTGAGCTATCAAATACCTGCCCATCGATAAGGGTGCCGTGATAATGAGTGGTCACCTTATCAGTAGCTTTCGGAGAATCGCCCTGGCCCTCTTTCAGCACCTTGTATTGTAAGCCACTTGGCAGAGAGATGACTCCCTCCTTGGCGGCATTGTCTTCAAGGAAAAGCTTGCCGCTATTGAGGTTGTCGGCAAATTGCTTACCCGCCTGCTCCCGCAAACCCTGCTGAAGTATCTGGTTGGCTTCTTCAAGCTGAATTTGGTAAGGCTGATCATTTATGACATCGACGATTCCTTTTACCAGGTCTTCGGCATTGATTTGACCAATCCCTTGTTTTTTTAAGTTTTGCGCAACAAAGATGCCTACGCTGTAACTGAATTTATCCATGAATTTTGTTTAAAGAATACATTTTCAAGAAGCAAGGATTAGCTAGATCTTCGTTAGTTCTTGCCATTTTTCAATTCTGCATAATATTGCAAAAAGTATGGAATCGTTTCGATGCCTTTATAATAATTGAACAGGCCGTAATGCTCGTTGGGCGAATGGATGTCGTCGCTATCCAGGCCAAAGCCCATCAAAATCGTTTTGACTCCCAGCACCTTTTCAAACAAAGCCACTATCGGAATGCTGCCACCGCTGCGCTGCGGAATGGGCGCCTTGCCGAAGGTCTTCTTTAGCGCCAGATGCGCTGCCTGATACTCAAGCGAATCGGTAGGCGTAACGGCCGGAAAACCCCCGTGATGGGCATGCACTTCTACTCTTACGCCCTTCGGAGCAATACTCTTGAAATGCTTGGCAAAGAGCTTGGTGATTTTATCGGGGTCTTGATTGGGCACCAGCCGCATGCTGATCTTGGCATAAGCCTTTGATGGGAGCACCGTTTTGGCACCCTCACCAGTGTAGCCGCCCCAAATGCCGTTGACGTCCAATGTCGGGCGGATGGAGGTACGCTCCAGTGTAGTGTACTTATCTTCGCCATGCAGATCGCGGATTTGCAAATCCCTTTTGTAAGCTGTTACACTAAAGGGAGCTTTATTCATCTCTTCGCGCTCCTTTTTGTTCACCCTTTGCACATCATCATAAAAACCGGGGATGGTGATCCGGTTGCGCTTATCATGGAGCGAAGCGATCATTTTGGAGAGTACATTGATGGGATTGGCAACCGCACCGCCATATACGCCGGAATGCAGATCGCGATTGGGGCCGGTGACCATGACTTCCACATAGCTCAGGCCGCGCAAACCCGTGGTAATGCTGGGCGTTTTATTCGCAATGATGGAGGTATCGGAGATGAGCACCATGTCGCAGGCCAGCTTTTTTACATTATCGCGGCAAAATTTCTCCAGATTATTTGACCCCACTTCCTCTTCTCCTTCGATCATGAATTTTAGGTTGCATGGCAGGCAGTCATTCGCCAGCATGGCTTCAAAGGCTTTGATGTGCATGTAGAGCTGGCCTTTGTCATCGCAGGAGCCGCGTGCAAAAATTGCGCCCTGCGGATGGATCTTGGTTTTTTTGATGACAGGATTGAAGGGTTCAGATTTCCATAAGTCGAGCGGATCAGGTGGTTGCACATCGTAGTGGCCATATACCAAAACGGTGGGCTTTTTTTTGTCGATGATCTTTTCTCCGTAAACGATGGGGTGGCCTTGGGTTTTGTTGACACTCACCTTGTTGGCACCGGCAGATTTAAGCTTGTCTTTTATATAATTGGCCGCTTTGGCAACGTCCTTTTTGTAACGCGAATCAGCGCTTATGGATGGGATGCGAAGCAATTCGAGCAATTCGTCTAAATAGCGCTGCTTGTTTTCCCTATGGTATTTTTGCAAAACTTTCATAATAAAGAGGATTGTATAGAATTGAGAATGTTAGCTGGGCGCAAATATAAAGGAATAGTGGGAAGTATAGCAGCCAATTTTGATTTATCTTTTGCCCGCCTTCGTTTAAAAAATATGCCCCATAAAATCGACCAGGCCATCCGACCATTTTAAGGGCCCCAAAGCCTTTACCATCAGGCAGTCTTTGAGCTTGCGATGCCCTAATCCAAGCGATTGATGCTCCTGAATAATTAGCCATTTGCAGGGGTTATGGACCAGCCGGAAGCCATTTTTCAGATAAACCCCATGCTCCTGGGCAACTAATAGTAGAAATTGGATGCCATGTGATTTGCCCAGTTGTTCCAGCTGCTGGAGGAGTTCGGAAGCAATTTGTTTTTGCTGATGGTTGGGCGAAATGCAAAGGTCGGCGATTCCAAAGATGGGTGTTTCTCTGCCGCCGATGCTAATCATCCGGTGCTCCACGGCCAGATGGCCGATGAGCTTGTCATCCTCCCAGGCTAAGTAGCGAAAGCTGGGTTTTTGCTTGTAGTAAGTACGCCCTGGCGGATAGGTAGAAAAGGCTGTGGCCAGCAATTGGCTGATAGCTTGCTGCACGGCCTCAATGATTTGAAACTCCTCGATGCGTGTGATGATCATCCGGTTAATTGTTGTCGTAAAATAGCTGTCAGCCGATTTTCGTCAATATGCTGTTCCAGTTGGCCACGCTCGGCATAAGCCACCTCTCCGTTCTCTTCGCTTACTATCAAAGCCCCACAGTTGGTGTTTTCTGTTACCCCGATGCCGGCACGGTGCCGCAGGCCCAGATGCTTGGGAATGGAGCTATTAGCCGAAATAGGCAAGATACAACTGGCCGCAATAATTTTTCCGTCCGCAATGATCGTAGCGCCGTCATGTATCGGGCTTTCCTTGTTAAAAATACTTTCTATCAATTGCTGGCTTATATCCGCATTGATGACCACGCCACTATCGGAAAACAGTTCCCGGCTTTTATTGTTGGCAAAAACGATAAGCGCTCCGGTACGTACCCGGCTCATCCGCAAAACAGCCTTTTTTACCGCCCGCACCTGGTCAAGCCTTACCTTGCGGGGAGCGAGGTTGCGATCCAGCAGGCGGCTAAGGAAGTTGGATCGCTGACGCAGGGTACTGTTGCCCAGCAAAAGGAGGAAACGCCTTACCTCTGGCTGGAAGACAATGAGCAGCATCAGCACCCCCACACTTACAAACTGGCTGAGAAAGGAACTGAGCAAGTCCATTTTCAGCTGTTCTACCACCCAATACAGTATAAACAGGAAAATAAAACCGATGAAGATATTAAAGGCTACCGTTCCGCGCAGCAACTTATACAGCTGGTATATGAGATAGCCAACGATCAGGATATCCAGAATATCCCATATCCTGATCGGTAAAAATCCAATCTCAAACAGCAGTATCATCGGTTTGCATAACATAGGGTAGCTATTCGCGTTGCTGTAAAATAAAGGCTTTTTTTGGAAAGGGAAAACATAAGAACCTTCAAAAGATAAATCCGACATTTTTGAAATAGGCGATAGCTGAACGGCCAAAAGGTAGGCCAGTGGAGCCTAATTCAATTATCCCCTTTTGGATGATTGGATTTGGACTTATACTGCAATCTTATGGCTTTTCGATGCGTTTGAAAATGGTCGGAAAGCGCCAGGAGGAGCAATCGATCTTTCATTTGTTGTGTCCAAAAGCTTGAATTTGCCTACTTTTGTGTCCCCTCTCATCCTAAAACTGCAAACGATGAATACCATGACTAGTATAAAAAACTGCATGTTTTTCGGCAGCTGCCTGCTGTTGTGTTTATTAGCAGGTACAGAGTTGAGTGCACAGAAGGTCATCGTCAATGATAGCAATGAAAAAATTATCATCTTTCCGGATGGTTCCTGGCGATATTATGACGAGTCAAAGGATCAAATACCTGCGGAACCTAAAAATGAGGAGCCTTCACCAGATCCTATAAAGCAAAAAGAGCGAGACAGGAAAGAAACTAAACGGAAAAAGAAGAAGACCAAGCAGCGCAAGTCATCACACCGCTACGGCGTGGAGCTTCCTTACGAAGAGCAGCTGGCACAGCAGCAGGCTGTGGAACGCGCCGAAGAGGCGGCGGTTGCTGAGCTAAAGGCCAATGATGCTTTAAAGGAAGCTCGCATCAACCGAATAGTGAAACAGGAAGAGCTGCGGCTGGCCAATGAAGATGTGGAGACCGGACTGGAAGAAGTCGAAAAGCTGGAAAAAGCATTGGCAGAAGCTAAAGTGCTGGAAGAAGCGGCTAAATCCCGAAAAAAGGCAGCCGAAAAATATACGCGCCTTTGTCAAAAAATGATCGATATGCCCAAGAAAAAGCGGGACAAACTGCTTGCAAAACTGGATGCTACCAATACTTCAGATATGGGTACCCTTTCTTTGAGCCAAAGTGAAAGGAGCGAGGAAAGCGGCCTTTCTGGCAATTCCAAAAAATCAGCCAGCTATCGCAATGTGATGACTGATCCTCCCCGCCCCGATTGCGATATTGCCTTTGAAGGGGTAGATGAATTTAGTGGGAAGCGCCGCCGCGATATGGCTCCCCAGCTATTGTTTACCCACACCAGTGAGCAATTGGCTCCATATATGAAGGAGCGGAATTATATAAGCTGCGAAGGGTTTATTTCCTCCTCTTCAGGTGGTTTTCGGTACCTTACTCTCCAAATCACAATTGCCTCCGAGCTGGCCCAGCGCGAGTTTGGCGTGCTCGAAAAAGGCGCTCCCATTACCATTCGCTTTTTGGATGGTTCCACTACAAGGCTTTATACAAATGTCACAGAAATTGGTATCGTAAATCCCGTGGACAGGCTTACACAATATACCACCACATATACCATCACATCTGGTGCTGAAAAACAGCTGCGTAAAAAGGAAGTGGACAAAATCCGGATGCAATGGGGAACAGGCTATGAAGATTATGAAGTGTACGAGCTGGATTTTTTCTCCGACCAATTGCGCTGTCTCAATATTAAATGATAAAGCAGTTGCCTGTACATTTGCTAAAATTTATCACTAACCCTTTAACAAGATAAAATATGCTGGGCCTCCAACTTCCTACCGACCCGCGCTGGGTGAATCTAGCAGAAAAAGACCTCCAGGAAATTCTCACCGATCATGCCTATTGTGAGCAAAAAGCAGCCACTTCCTGCATTTCGCTCATCCAGCAATATCCCGAACATAGTGATATCGTGCATGAGCTGGCCCCCATCGTCACCGAGGAGTGGGGACACTTTCGGCTCGTATTGGCTGAGCTGGACAAACGCCAACTCCAGCTCGGCCGGCAGCGAAAAGATGAATATGTCAACAGCTTAATGGATTTTATGCGCAAAGGCGGCAGTCGAAACGACCGCCTGGTGGAGCGCCTGCTGGTATGTGCGCTGATTGAAGCTCGTAGCTGCGAACGCTTCCGCCTCCTTTCTCTGCATATTTCGGACGAAACACTAAAGCAGTTTTACCACAAATTTATGGTGGCTGAAGCGGGGCACTATCGCTTGTTTATCGATCTTGCCAAAAAGTATGGTGGTGAAGAGCTCGTACGCCAGCGGTGGCAGGAATATTTAAATTATGAAGCGGAAGTTATGAAGAAGCTTGAGCTGAGAGGCGATCGGGTACATTAATGACAATTGGGGCAGGGTGTAGGGGCGGAGGATATACCGTTCCAGTTTATCAAGCCTCTACACTCTTACACTCTGTACCGTATGCCTTACAAGAGATCTTTCAAATACTCACCCAGTTCATAATGACTGGGATTGACGACGGCGATTTTGCCTTCCCGATCGATGAGGAAGGTACGCGGAATGCTGCTGACGCCGTAAAGCCTGGCCGGGGCTGACTCCCATTTTTTCAGATCACTTACGTGATAATCCCACCGCAAGCCATCCTTTTCAATAGCCTTCACCCAGCGATCTTTACTACGTTCCAACTGCTGCTTTACTTGCGATTCGGTATTGAAGCGTGCTTTGGTCCGGCTGTCCAGGCCATCAAGAGAAACGCTAAACACTTCAAAGCCTTGCTTATTGTATTTTTTGTAAGCCTCTACCACATGCGGGTTTGCTCTGCGGCATGGCCCGCACCAGCTTGCCCAAAAATCGAGCAGCACCACTTTACCTTTTAGATTTGACAGAGCATAGGATTTGCCTTTCGGCGAAGGCAGGTTGATGTCGGGGGCTGGCTGGCCTACCTTAATGCGCTCATTGGCCATGCGGGCATTGATGGATTGCTCAAGTTGAGCTACAAAATTGGCATACTGGGTGGTGTATTCATTATTGGGCATTTCCTTTTTCATCCGATCAACGGTAGCCTTGTGCGTATCGAGGTATTTGCCATCTCCGGCGAGCCCGCGCAGTGCTGCCAGTACCCCCGCTAAGGGATATTGGGTGTTGGTCACAAAATCCTTGACCTCCTCTTTCGTACTTTTTTTATTGTAATACTTGTTCATTATGCCGAGGTATTCCTCACTACCCTTAACCCCTTCCAAGCTGAGGTCATACAATTGCAGATTGGTCAAATCGCCTTTTAATCTGATCAATCCTTCATCGCCATTGAGCGGAAACATAACCCGCTTTGCACCCACCCGAAAGCGATAAATGCCGGCATCAAGGCCGTCAGGAAACTCCATGCTGAAGTTGCCACTTTCATCAATTTCTGATTTTGCCAAGGCTTCGGTAGTATTGTTCAGGGAAACCTTATCTAAAAAAGCCTGGAGCCCCGGGTTGGTATTGGTAAGGCTCCCTTCAATCACTGTGCCCTGAACGTTGTCGCTGGTGGCTGCACGTTCGCCGCAGCTGTTTACTACCAGCAGGCAAAGCAAAAAAACGAGGCTTTGAAATGAAAAGGATATGTTCTGTTTCATGTTCACTATCATTTAATTTACAAAATATTATTGGTCCATTATTTTGCCAAGTTGCTGATCGTAAATGGTCTTATATTGATCAACACTTCCAAAATTTTTATCATTTATTAGTATCTCATTACCAAAAACTTCTCCAAGATGCGTGAAGGGAAGGGGCTGTTTTCTTAGGTGTTCAATAAGCGCTTCAGTTTGCTCAGGCTTTACAGAAACTACCACCCGGCTTTGGCTTTCGCCAAACAAAAAAGCATCCTCCCTTCCCGAAAAGGCTGCCTTGATGCGGACACCGAGCATACGGGGCATGGCACTTTCGAGCAAATTGAAAAACAAACCTCCTTCCGAAATGTCATGTACAGATTCCACCCATCTTTCACCGATCAATGCCTTTACCAATTGCTGGAGGCAATATTCCTCCTCCAGGTCAAAGTGAGGAGTAGCAGAATGTCGGACCCCATGAAAATGCTGTAAATATTCCGAACAGCCCAAATCATCCCGCATTTGGCCAATCAAAAACAGTTGGTCGCCTTCCTTTTTGAAGTCCAAAGTCATTTGGCGGTCGGCATCGTCCAAGATGCCTAACATGCCGATGACAGGAGTCGGATAGACCGGTTCAGTGCGATCCTTGAAAACGGATTGATTATAAAAGCTCACATTACCGCCGGTTACGGGGGTGTCAAATTTGCGACAAGCTTCACCCATCCCTTTGATCACATGCACAAATTGCCAATAAACCTCCGGATTGTAAGGGTTGCCAAAATTGAGGCAATTGGTGATGGCCACCGGTTCTCCGCCTGAGCAAACAATATTGCGAGCTGCTTCTGCTACGGCTATCATGGCTCCCTTGTAGGGGTCGGCATACACATAAGCGGAGTTGCAATCAGTGGTGAGTGCCAATGCCTTTTGAGTGCCTTTTACCCGTACCAAAGCAGCATCCGACGGGCGGTTGGTACTCATACTATTGGTGCGCACCATCGAATCGTATTGCTCATAGACCCATCGGCGGGATATCAGGTTGGGCGATAAGGCCAGTGATCGGGCAGTGGCGACCAGATCGTCGGGGGCAGGGATGCTGTCGATATTAAAACTTTCAATAGCATCATAATAAGCCGGGCGGCTGTAGTCCCTTTGATAAACGGGAGCGCCGCCTCCCAAAACCAGCTCGTTTGCCGGCACATCGGCCACTAATTCGCCGTGCATATAAAATTCGACGCGCCCCGTATCGGTCACCCAGCCAATTTCTTCGCACTCCAGGTCCCACTTTTCAAAAACTTGCTGCAAAAGATGCTCTTCTCCTTTTTTGCCAACAATCAACATGCGTTCCTGGCTTTCGCTGAGCAAAATTTCAAAGGGCTTCATATTGCTTTGGCGGGTAGGCACCTTATCGAGCTGGATATACATGCCTGTACCGCTTTTGGCGCTCATCTCGGAGGTGGAGCAGGTAATGCCGGCCGCTCCCATATCCTGCATGCCTACTACAGCGCCGGTTTTGATGGCTTCGAGAGAGGCTTCGAGCAAAAGTTTTTCCTGAAAAGGGTCACCTACCTGTACGGCAGGCAGGTCATCGGCCGAATCTTCCGTGAGGTCGGCACTGGCAAAGGTAGCTCCGTGGATGCCATCCTTTCCGGTAGCCGAGCCAACGATAAAGATAGGATTGCCAGGCCCGTCGGCGGAAGCCGAAACCGTTTCGCCTACCCGCACGATGCCTGCCGACATGGCATTTACCAAAATGTTTTGGTTGTAACACTCATTAAAATACACTTCGCCGCCAACCGTTGGTACGCCGAAGCAATTGCCGTAGTCGCCAATGCCTTTCACCACCCCCTTCACCAGATGGCGGGTATGGCCGGAGTGTATATTGCCAAAGCGCAGCGAATTGAGCGCTGCAATGGGGCGAGCACCCATCGTGAATATATCTCTATGGATACCCCCCACGCCGGTAGCTGCTCCCTGATGGGGCTCGATAGCGGAGGGGTGGTTGTGCGATTCGATTTTGAAAGCACAGGCCAGACCTTCACCTATATCCACCAGCCCGGCATTCTCTTCACCGGCTTCCACCAGTAGCCGGTTGCCTTCGCGGGGCAGGGTTTTGAGGTATTTGATAGAATTTTTATAGGAACAATGCTCCGACCACATCACCGAGAATATGCTAAGTTCAGTGAAATTGGGAGTGCGGCCCATGATGGCTACAATTTGTTCAAACTCTTCCTCTGTGAGGCCCAGACTTTTAGCTATCTCACTATTTACAGCCGGTTCGGTTATTTGCATGGAGGTGGTGCGTTTTCCTGTTGTTATACACGCTTGCTAAATTTATTAAATTTTTAAAGGCATCAATAAATTCACCATTGCGAATAAAATAAAGCACAAAGATATAGAAAGTCAGAAATATACGGAATCAAAGGTTGAAGTTTGGCTGAGGAATGAAGCCAACACATTTTTCATTGAATAAACAAGAAATGAGAGCCAATATCTACTGCAGGAGGTAATTGATGCCGAAAAAGAGGACGAGATAGATCCACAAGCCATCCAAAAAGTGCCAGTATATAGCAAGCAAGCGGAGTTTGAGCTGCTTTTCGGGATCGGAAAAGTAAACCAGTACACTGGCTGGTTCCTTCATGTTTAGTTGGGCCGTGCGCAGGAAGAGAATCAGAAAGGGGAGCCCTACGAGGATGTGCAAAAAGTGTAGCCCAGAGATCAGGTAAACGTAGGAAGCGGTGTTGCTGTGAGTCAAAAAGATATTTTGCTGAAACAGGCTTTGCCAGGCAAATACCTGGCTGATTAAAAAGACAATGGACAGGAGGATGGTCCACAGCAGTGCTTTTTGGTAAGCTTCGGTATTATCGTGCTCATAGCATCTCTTGGCCCGGTTGATGGTAGCACTGCTAGCCAATAGCAAAACAGTATTGATGTAAAAGAGGGTAGGCAGTTTGACAGGAGGGATGTTTCCCTGAATCCGCGAGTACACATAAGCTACTGAAAAGGCCAGGAAAAGCGCAGCAAGGCTAAACAATACAAGGTGCAGGAGGATGTTGTAAGGATGAAAAAAAAAATTATTCGGGGAGGGAGTATCGGGTTGAATTTGCTTTTCCATGATAAAGAAATGTACTCAGACAGCCTGCTGAACAAGTTGCCTGAGTACATTGGAGCTAATTGCTATTGAGTAAAGACAATCTTCTGTGCAATATAGCCTTCTTCAAAATTGAGCAAGGCCATATACATACCTTGTGGCAGTGCGCCTTTGTGCAAGGTAAAGTTATTGCTGTGGATGCTGTTGTGTACACTTACCAGCTTTCCTGTCATATCAAACAAGTGCAAATGCTCGATAGGCTTGCTGGTGGTTTTGAACTGTATAAAGCTCTGCGCAGGGTTGGGAGCAATTTCGAGTCCAAGCTCGGCTGCTTCCAATTGGTCGTTGGTGCCAACAAAATCTCCAAATCACAGCCCAGGTTTAAGGCCAGGCAGGCACGGGGTGCAAAATATTGCACGATCGAGTCCATCACTATAAGCGAAGCCGTTTGGGTGGTATCGCAGTTGGAACCGGATACGCCGTAAGGCTCCAGAGAATAGGAGAAGGACCAGTTGTCACCCGTACTTGGATCACTGTTGGTAAAGGGGAAGAAACCCTGGATATCACCATTTATGCCGCTCACATAATCTGAAATATCATCAATGTAAGAGACATTAAAGACGTCATTGACCCCTTTCCGCACTGCGATGGGAATACTGGTACAAGGCCCCATCACCTCTACTACTGGCAGATTGATTGGCGGAGGAACGTTTACGATCCCAATTTCACAGGGAGCAAAAGGATCGGTAAGAACGTGTGCGGAAATCATCGGAACATCGTTGGGCGTAATCCAGGAGGTATCACCAAGGGCACCACCTAGCTGTACGGCCAATTGGAAGGAACCATCGTAGCCGACATGATTGGGATAGCATAGCGTATCCCCTTCGGGGAAGCCTGGATAGCCCGGAGGTACAATACCCACTTTGTCGACATTGAGGTCTCCATTGATTTGTTCAACGATCATAGGACCTAGGGGCGTTACAAATTTGGGAATCCAGGTATCGGTGATCGTATCCAGCGTGGCAGCTGCATAAGAAATATAGGCTCCGGTGCCAAAGCCCCACAGAGCAATTTTATCCACATCTATCTTGTAGGGATTTCCTGCCTCGCCAGCGATTTTTTTCATGTACTTGATCGCTGTTCTAGCATCTTGTACACCGCGATATGCTGCATTGATGAGTGTGAAAACCCGAACGTTTTGATCCGTATTGGTAGGATCCCACCCCAGGCGGTAATCAGCAGCACAGGCTACATAGCCCATGCGAGCCAGCCGATTAGCCAGCTCGATTACATCAGCGTCTTTGTGTGTACCAGTACATCCGCCATTGAAAGCAGGAGGAACAAAGTTGCCGGTATGTAAAATAATGACTACCGGGCGGGCTGTCTCGGTATCGCCTTCGGGTTCATATACATCCATAACCAAAGGTTGTGGAATAGCTTCCCCTGCCATCCCTACCGCAAGTACGGTTGCATTCACACCGTAAAATACGTCTTGAGTAACGGTTACGTTGCTAAAAATTTCACTCACATATCTTTGTGCTTGTACTAATTGCATACTCAATAGGAGAGTGGCGGTGAGTAGAATAATTTTTTTCATAAATGTTAGTGTTTAATTATTGAATGTTATTTTAGTTGTAAGTAGCTGGTTTTCAATGGATTAGACTGTGCGCTTGATCTTACTTCTTACGTCTTACTTCTTTTTAAATTCATACAAAAGAGATACATAAGCCAGGCGCCCGATTTCGGGGCCCCCGTAGGTTTGATTCGTTTTATTGTCCAGTATATTGGATGCTCCGATTTTCAAAACGGTATTGATCCTGTCCAAATCGAAGCTCACCTGACCATCCAGCAAACCATAGTCTTCCACAAAACCTGTAAACTGAGGCGAGCCTTCAAATAAAAAGCCCTTTACCCATTTGTAATTGATGTTGAAGCCAAAGCCTTTGACAAAATTTCCAATATTTATCGGTATATCTCTGCCCGAAATGCCCAGGTTGTACTTGTGCTCTGGGGTATTAAAAGCAGGGATGATGGGATCATCTTCGTTGGCTTTGACGAGCTTGTTGAAGGAATAATTGCCCGAAAATTTGTAGTACTTATTAAAATAGTAGAAGGCTCCAATGGCAAAACCCTGCGTCCGAACTTCATTGACCGAATTGGCAGCCACCCTAAATACACTGACGTCACTCGGCAAGCCTGTCAAGGGGTCTATATCTGCATTAACCCCCAGGTTGTAACCTATGAAATCATTATAAATATTGAAGTAATAGGAGGCATCCAGGTATATTTTTTCCAGCAGAGTAGTCCGATAACCTACCTCAAAAGTCTTGACTCGTTCAGGCTGAATAGGATCAATCGATAAAGTATCCAACGGAGACAAACGGCCACTACCCAGATAATCGAGAAAGGACTCCAACGCTACCAGGTTATAATAGCCATCGAGGTTGCCAACCAGCGTAGCCGGGCCAACATTGAGGTTGAGGTATTGGTCGGAAAGGGTGGGGTTGCGGACACCACTGGAAAAAGACAGCCGCAGATAATTGTACGCATCCGGAGAATAAACCAGCGAAGCAGCCGGTGTAAAGATGTAATCGAAATTTTCATTTTTATCCATCCGCACCGTTCCGGTTAGTATCCATTTGCGGGTAAATTTCTTTTGAAATCCCGTGTAAATACCAAATTCGGAATTGCTGATGCTCACATCTGCTGTATCTTTAAATACCGTGCCCTCCGATTTTGGTTGGTACAGGCGGTAATTAGCGCCCAGCTTTATTTCATCCAAAAAGGGAAATGGCGCTTCCCAATTGTACTCGGCATGGGCGTGGTATAAGGCCGATTGATCGAAAAACAATGTTCCTCCTTCCGTGTTTTTAGTGCTGCTAATCTCATTGAAAGCCGTACGGAATCGATCCGTGCCAGGCATCAAAAAATCCTGGCTTTCGGGTAGTAGGGGAGATTTGGTGTTGGCAAAAGCAGCGGCCATGCTGTGCCATTGGCTGAGCAAGTCGGGATTATTGGCAAGCCATTGTTTGGCAGCGTCAATATCAAAAACGAGCTGCCCCGTCATCGGATCTACCGAAGGCTTAGGGTACCCCAGTTCATTCATTTGACTGACGATCCCTTCGGTTAGCCAAAAATCTACATAATCATTGCTCCAGTCTTCATTTGACTTTGCCTGCTCCTGCAAGCGCAGTGCCGTGAAGTAGGGATCGAAGGAATCGCCGGCATCTTCATTGGTCGCATAAGCGCGCACAAACCATTTCCCTTTCTTCCGCAGCTCCAGACGATTCTGGAAAAATAAAATATTTTTTAAGCTAAAGCGGTTGTCGCCCTGATATACGGTGGTTCCGTTGCCAAAGCTGGAACTGATAATAAATTCGGGCGAATCATAAGTAGCGGCGGGGTTTGTTCTGAAATGCAGGGCTATATTGGCCTTGAGGTTTCGGGTGTCATAATCCACCAGATCACTTTCTTTATAGCCCGTTCGGTGAAACAGCCCCAATCCGGCAGCACTACTGGAAAGATTGGCATCGGCAGTACGATCATTCAAAGAAAAATATTCATCGCCATAGGTATTCACTTTATCCCAACCACCGGGATTTCCGAATGGCGCATCCGTGCCATCCACCGGCAGGTCGTTGGTAGCCTCCCAGTCATCGGCGCGCAGGTATGAAAAATTGAGCTTGTAGGCAAAAAAGTCGTTTCCCTCTTTGTTTTTTATTGCATCTGCCCAGCGAACTTCTGTGTTGAGAAGGTTCCTTTCACCCGCCTTGACGATGGCACTAAGGCCCTTTTGCAGAAACGGATTTTTTGTTTCCATAGCAATCACACCATTGAAAGCATTGGGACCATAGTAAGCAGAGGCGGCTCCCTGGATGATATCCACTTTCAACACATCCAGCTCAGAAGAGCCTAAAAAGTTGCCCAATGAAAAATTGAGGCCCGGCGATTGGTTGTCCACTCCGTCGATGATCTGCAGCGAACGCACCGGACTGGTACTGTTGAAGCCACGAGTATTGATCACCTTGAATCCGAGGCTGGCAGCCGTCAGGTCAACGCCTTTCATGGAGCCGAGTCCATCATAAAAATTGTCGGAAGGGGTGGATTTAATACTCAATAAATCCATTGATTCAACAGTGAGAGGGGCTGCTTTTTGCTTGTCGGAAATGCGCTGCCCCTTCACTTCCACTACATCCGTGACGATCACATTTTCCTTCATCTTTACCATCAAGCGTTCGTCCGCCGAACTTACTTCGAGCTCCGCATCCGTATAGCCGAGATAACTGATGACCAAGGTAGTAGGCAGGTCGTCCTTTACTTTCAGCTCGAACAGGCCATCAAAATCAGTGACCGTACCGATGGTAGTACCTTTGACGATTACATTGGCTCCGATCAGTGGGTCGCCGGTATCTACATCCTCTACTTCGCCGCTTATCACGGACTGAGCTAAACAGCAGCAGCCACAAATGCAAGTGAGCAAGATGGTGAAGGCGTGGGATAGGTGTTTGTGCAATTTCATATAGTTATGTGTCTAGGTTTGCAAATACCAGCTGTCGGGCAGTGGCGTTTTGAGGGGACTATAATGGGTAGCCGAGTAGTTTTTGAGCCTATTAATTAACCAAAATAGCAAATTTTGGTCATCTGCAATATAATTATAATATTATTTTCAAAGTGCTCAGCGGGCAAAACAAACTATCAGGCAGCTGCTAATGGGCCAAATTTAACGGTAAAAAGGAGAATACCTTACTATTTCAGCAGTTTTCTTGCCTGCCGTGAAGCCAGCAGGGCTAAGGGCCGGCAGGATTTTTTTTCGCCAGCCAGCACAAATAAGTGAGCTTGTACAAATCAAACAGCCCGATCATCGGATGCCTCGATTGGAGATGGGCTTCCAGTGGCTTGGCAAGTATCGGATACAGATTGCCCACCGCTCCGGAAAGCCGTAAAGACTTCAATTGTTTGTGCTTTTGCAACAAGCGGCTACTAAAATGCTCCTTCGATTTTGATAAGCGATAGAGGTTTTTGACAGCAGCTTTTGATTTGTTCAGAAAATCGCGGGTGCTGTCCAGGCCAGTGTGTTCGAGAGGGTTGTCGAGATGTTTGATAGCAATTTGTCGGGATTGTAGCTGAAGCCCAAAGAGGGTGTCTTCATGTCCATATCTTTCCAAACTGCCGTCAAACTCAATACGCAAGAATATTGATTTTGGTATGACAAAGTGGTGGGTTTTAAAGCTTTGGTAAGGAGCCTTTTGGCGCTCTGCAGCAGCAGTCTGCTCCCTCCTTCGGCCATAAAGCCAGCGCAGCTGCCAATCCGGCTCTTCCGGAGGCTGCCTCTGGTACACCGTTTTGCCCACCAAAACCAATTGCTCATCCAGGTGGCTCAGATAATTGGAAATATAATCATCAGCCACCACCCGGCTGTCACCATCGATGAACAGCAGATAGGGAAAAGCGGCATCCCTGCCCAGGGCATTGCGCAATTGTGCCCGACCTTGATTGGCCGCAAAACGCTTGTAACGTACCGATCGAAGCTGATGGAGCGAAGCATTGAGGTGATGAAAAGAGGAGCGCGAGTGGTCATCAAAACAAAGCAATTCATACTTGATGCCGCTTGCCCTGCACTGCTGGTCGAGGTTGGTGACCAATTCGCGTACATCAAGGTTGTAAATGGCTATGAGGATGGACAACATGATCCTTCTTTGCTACGAAGGTAAGTATCCTTCCTCTTTGAAACGGCAGCGAGACTCAGAAATTTGTTAGCGGAAAAATAAAGGTAAAAGTGGCATGCCAGGCCGTTTCCTCCGACTGAAGCAGATGGTGAGCAAGGCGGTTGCTGACCGTCATGATGAGCAAAAACCCCAGGGCAAAAAGCAGGAAATCAAAGACTTTCTTCCTCTCGGGAGTATAACCGATTACATGGGCCGGCCTGGCTTCAGAGGGGTAAGCCAGCAAGCTGAGGATAAAAGCAGCAGCCAGCAGGATCTCAAAGTTGACCGAAAAGCCAATGCCCCGTCCGTACAGAAAAATACCCAGCGCAGCAGCTGAGATAGCCAGCAGCAAATGGGCCACAATAGCTTTGAAGGAAGATTTTGGGTGATGGTCGTATTCACGGAAGGAGAGGTCTTTCATAGAGCATGCATTGTTTGAATAACCGAATGCAGGAAATATGCCAAAAAATTGAAATGTGTTTAAGGCAGCCTATTAGACCAGGTCGCCCTATTGGCACGGCATTCCAAATATTTCTTTCCTCAAAGCCCGGCAAAAGCCCAAATACTACTACATTTATGCACACAAAGGACTCTTCTGAGATTTTGAACACCCTGACGGCAACAGCCAAAACTGATTGTTTTTTTGATTGTTATACATACTAAGAAACCTTCAAAAATTGAAAAGAGGATTGGCGGTATAATTTCTTGAACAATACTAAGGACTATGGACGCAGAACATACTTTGAACGGTATAATGGGTGATCCGAAATTGGCGCCCGGTTTAAAACGGATTGCAGAGCAGGTGGCGGCCGGCCAGCGCATTGATGAGCAGCACTGCCTGCAACTATTTGAAAAAGGCGAGCCCGGCTTTGTGGGAGCTCTTGCCAACCTCATCCGCGAACGGAAGCATGGCGACCGAACTTACTTCAACCGCAATTTTCATATCGAGCCCACCAATATCTGTTTGTACACCTGCACTTTTTGCTCCTACTCGCGCCTCATCAAAAAGCGGGAAGAGGGCTGGGAATACAGTATGGACGAGATCATGGATAGGGTGAAGCAGTACGATGAGCAGCCAGTCACCGAGGTGCATATCGTTGGCGGAGTGCTTCCGCAATACGATGTGCCTTTTTATGAAGAGCTGTTTCAAAAAATCAAGGCACACCGCCCCGGACTGCACATCAAAGCCCTTACGCCGGTGGAATACCACTACATGTTCAAAAAGGCAAAGATCAGCTACGAAGAGGGGATGGAGCGCATGAAGGCCGCTGGGCTTGACTCGATGCCGGGCGGCGGTGCCGAAATTTTCCACCCCGAGATCCGCAAGCAGATCGCCGGAGGTAAATGTGATGCCGGGCAGTGGCTGCGCATCCACGAAATTTGGCACCAAATGGGCTGCCGGTCCAACGCTACCATGCTCTACGGCCACATCGAGCACTATGAGCATCGTGTGCATCATTTGGAGCAACTGCGCCAATTGCAGGACAAGACCGGCGGCTTCCAGACCTTTATTCCTTTAAAATTCAGAAACAAAGACAACCAGTTGTCTCATCTGCCGGAAGTATCGATCGTGGAGGATTTGCGCAACTACGCCATCAGCCGTATCTATCTCGACAATTTTGAGCACATCAAAGCCTATTGGCCGATGATCGGGCGGCATAGCGCTCAACTTTCATTGGCTTTTGGCGTCAATGACATCGACGGTACGATCGACGATACGACCAAGATTTATTCGATGGCAGGCAGCGAGGAGCAAAGCCCCAGCATGAGCACCCGCGAGTTGGTTCACCTGATCCGGGCAGTGGGCCGCCAGGCTATTGAGCGGGACACACTTTATAGTACAGTTAAAGATTTTACCGATCACACCTTTGAGGAGGATGAGCATTACCGGGGATACACTGCATTGCCGGTGGTAAACTGAATCTATTATGACCAAAATTAAAGTCACCGCCGTAAGCTATCTCAACACCAAGCCTCTGCTCTATGGCCTGCTCAACAGTGGGTTGGAGCGGGAAATTGAATTGAGCCTCGATATACCCGCCCTTTGTGCCGACAAGCTGCAAAGCGGCGAGGCTGATCTGGGTCTGATACCGGTAGCTGCCATTCCGGGGTTGGGCAACCCCCATATCATTTCCGACTTTTGTATCGGGGCAGTAGGGGCTGTGAAAACGGTAGCCATCTACGGCAACTGTCCCATTGAAGAGATGAAGCGCATTTATCTCGATCACCACTCGCGTACCTCTGTAATATTGAGCAGGTGGCTATTGCGCGACCACTGGCGACTAGCACCCGAATTGATTGCAGGGCAAAACGGCTATATCGACCAAATTGGCGGAAAAACGGGCGGCCTGGTGATTGGTGACCGCAGCATCGGCCTCGAAGAGCGCTTCGACTTTACCTATGACCTGGGCACAGCCTGGCAACAATTCAGCAGCCTGCCTTTTGTATTTGCCGCTTGGGTAAGTAGCCAGCCTCTGCCGGAAGATTTTGTGAAGCGATTTAACGAAGCGCTGCGCTTTGGGATTGAGCAAATACCCAAACTGGTATATCTGATACCTGCTCCTGTGGCCAGTTTTGATTTGTCTTATTATTTTACGCATCATATCAGTTATGAGCTGGATGCAGCTAAAAAAGAGGCCTTGACTATGTTCCTCAAAGAGGTAGAGCGTAGTTCGCTGCAACCCAGTTTATAGCTTCACCCTTAACACGCCACATAGATGCTTACAATTCTCAGAACCGATAGCGGCCATCCGGATTTTGTGCGGCTAGTTGGCCTGCTCGACAAAGAACTGGCCGAAAGAGATGGCGACCTCAACGCCTTTTACGATCAATACAATAAAATCGATCAAATCAAACAGGCTGTAGTTGCTTATGCAATAGATGTTCATTCAGCTACAGAGCCAGAACATAGGCAAATGGCTGTAGGGTGCGGGGCCATAAAAGCTTTTGGCAATGATTGTATGGAAGTAAAGCGGATGTATGTATTGCCCGAATACAGGGGCAGGGGTATTGCTACACAAATGCTGGCTGCGTTGGAGCATTGGGCTGCGGAGTTGAATTGTAACAGATGTGTGCTCGAAACGGGTAAAGGGCAGCCCGAGGCTATCGCACTTTACCGGAATCGGGGCTACCAGCCCATTCCAAACTATGGGCAGTATAAGGGCATAGACAACAGCCTGTGCTTTGAAAAATACCTGACCTGAAAATAAATTGTTGCTAAAACCACCTTTGGTATATTTCTTTTTTGTAACTTGTATGCAGAATTTGATTAATCTCCGTCCTACACACTGAAGCATTCTTACCGTTTTATCAGCAATTGCAGTTTCAGTGGAGCTATCAAAAACTAAAACGCCATGCGAAAGACCGTCCCTCAGCACCATCCTGGGCCTGATTGGCCGTACTGGTTTTCCAGCTATTTTTCCCACTCTAAGACATTGGGCTGTGCCGTTGGCAGCTCAGTTGAAGATAGAGTAGTGGCAAACTTTTCCCTTAAACAGTTGTATCTAAAAAGTTGATTATCAGACAGTTATAATGCGATCAATTTATACAATATTGCTGCTGTTTGCCCTGTATGGCACTTCTTTAGTTGCCCAGTGTCCGTTTGACATTAGCCTGACTATCAATGATGCACCCTGCTACAATGCTGTGGCCGGGCCACTGGCAATTGAGCTGAACGGTGCTGAACTGCCCGCCGATTATCTGCTGAGTGGGCCGGTTTTCAAAAGTGGCACAACCAACGATTCCGTCTTTAGTCTTGGAGGCCTATTGGCCGGGGTGTATTATCTCAGCGTGACCGATGCCGCTTCCTGTGAGGCCGGACGGGGATTCGAGATCAAAGAGCCGGACCGCCTGAAGGGCCATATTGGGGCGGGTTTTGAGGGCTGTGCCGGTGATAGTTGCAGCCTATTGCTCAATGCTTCTGCCAGCGGAGGCACGCCTCCCTATGCTTTTTTGTGGAACACGGGCGATACTTCCGCTCAGTTGCATGGCGCTTGTGCGCTATACCCCGTCACCGTCACGGATGCCAATGGCTGTGTGACGGAAGCTGTGGAATATACGATAACAGAACCCACTTGGCTGAGCTTTGCCAGTATTGATGTAGGGGATGTGCTCTGTAAGGGAGGGAGCGATGGCTATATCAGTATATATGTTAGTGGCGGTTCGGCCCCGTACAGCTACCAGTGGAGTAATGGCGCCACCAGCCCTAACCTGAGCAATTTGCTGGCAGGCGACTATTCCGTCACCGTCACGGACGATGATGGATGTATTGAGATGGCTCTGATTACTGTATCTGAACCCGAAGTGATAAGTATAATGACCGAGTTGATCGTAGCTGATTGCAATGTGGATTGTGCGTATGATTTGGACGTTCGCATCGAGGGAGGAACGCCCCCATACGGTGTTTTGTGGAATAATGGCGCCACTACGGAGGTTTTGGAAAAACTTTGCCGGGCGGAACTTGAAACGCTTTCAGTTCAAATCACGGATGCCAATGGCTGCTATTATACTTTTGATGAATCCGTGAAGGTACCCGATAGCCTGTCGGCTGATGTAGTAGTGCAAAATACCAGTTGCCATGGCTGTGCCGACGGGAGCATCCGCGTGGAGATGCTTAGTGGCAATCCACCCTATAACTACTGGTGGAACTTTGGCCCGGGCACCAATTACGAAACGGGCCTGGCAGCGGGGGAGTATCAGGTGGTCATCGAAGACAGCTTGAGTTGTACTATCGAATTGACGATCGAAGTATTGCAACCACCGCTCAACATCCCTGATCCCGGTCCTTCGCATATCTGGTGGAACATCCAGCCCAATCCGGTTGCTGATGAGGCATTGCTTAGCTTCGATCTGCAGCAAAAGGAACAGATACGGCTGCAATTGCTGGATGTACAAGGCAAGCTGGTGCGCCAATTATCGGGCTGGCGGAAATGGACCGCCGGGCAGCATGGGCTTTTAATTGAGAGAGGTAGTTTGGCAGCCGGTGTGTATTTGATGGTGTTGGAAACAAACAGTGGTGTTGTGTTGGTTAAAATATTAGTACTTAATTAATTGATAATCAGCTGTTTATAATAAATAAGATCGTTTCAAAAAATAAACCTGAAATCATGAACTACAAAATTTACTTCCCGCTTTGTTTAGCAATCGCCCTTCAATCGCTCAGTTTTCGATTAGCTGCGCAATGTAATATGTTGCTCAATACAAGCACCAACCCCGCTTTATGTGAAGGGGAGGCTACGGGTAGCGTAGAAGTGGAAACAACCAATGCCCAACTTCCATTGAGCTACGGACTAATCGGCCCGGTTACATTAAACGGCTCCTCCAATACGCTTTTCTTTACTATCCCCGACCTGTCGGCAGGTACTTATACTTTGGAAGTAAGTGATGGTCAGGGCTGTACCGAAACCAGTGTTTTTGAAATTACGGAACCTCCGGCTATTTCGATTTCACTATCCACTACTGTTGTTTCTTGCAACGGTGGCTGTGATGGCTCAGTGGTAGCCAACGCAATAGGAGGCACGCCACCTTATTCTTATATTTGGCCCACTGGTCAAACGGGGGAAATAGCTGCTAATCTGTGTGCAGGCATCTATGAAGTCACTGTAATTGACGATTTCGGATGCAGCGCTGTGGAAGCTGTCACTATTGATGAACCACCAGCTCTGGCAGCTTTCGCCAATGTAACAGATGTGAGTTGCTTTGGAATGGCGGATGGCGAGATCACCGTGCAGGTGAGTGGAGGTATAGGGCCATTTTATACATTTGACTGGTCAGATGGCTTTACCGATTCGGGCATAAATAGTACAATCCGTGTAAATATGCCTGCTGGTACTTACATTGTAGTCATTACCGATGATAATGGCTGCACAACCTCTCTTACTGTCATCGTTGATGAGCCTGAGAGACTGGTGGCCGCATTGCAAAGCCTTAGCCCGGCATGTGATGGTGGCTGTTCGGGGGGAGCTGAAGTGGTGGTTACTGGCGGTACCCAACCTTATATGTACGCGTGGAACGATCCGGCCGGAACGCTGACCAGCCAGGTGTCCGGGCTTTGTGGAGGCGACTACCGGGTGGTGGTTACTGATGCTAATAATTGCATTACCTTCCTGGATGTAAGCATACCGAGTGTCCAGTCGGGAGAGCTGGCCTTGCTGATTGATAAAACGGACGTTTTTTGCAATGGCAATTGTGATGGTACTGCCCAGATTGAGGTATTTTGCGGTACCCCGCCTTATGATTATAGCTGGAGCGATCCCGCCTTTGATATTAACAGCGACAATGCAGATGAGGCCTTTGACGGCTTTTGTGCAGGAACCTATTTGCTGACAGTGACCGATGCAATGGGGCTGACAACGGAAGAAATGCTGGTATTTGATGAGCCATCAGAATTGATAATTTCTGGAATCGTTTCCATGCCCTCCTGTGCCAATAATACGGCTGATGGCGCTATCGATTTGACGGTGAGTGGGGGTACCGCTCCTTATTCGTATGCATGGTCAAATGGTAATATTACGGAAGACCTTAGTGGATTATTTTCGGGCCTTTACGTAGTTACTGTTATAGATGATAATGGCTGCAGTGCCGTATGGGAGGCTATAGTTGATGAACCACCTCCTTTGAGTATAACCCTCGAAAATCTGGTTCAGGCTAGCTGTGGTATGGCCGATGGTAGTATTGATATCAGTGTGAGCGGAGGGATGCCTCCTTATAGTTTCGACTGGAGCAATGGCAATACTACAGAAGATATTACCGGTTTGACTCCTGATATTTATACTGTAACAGTAGTTGATGAGCAGGGGTGTACATTAGCAATGGATTTCAATGTAGCAGAACCGAATGCGCTGCAACCGATTGGAGTAGATGTTGGGGATGTGCTATGTAACGGAAATGCAGATGGGTGGATTGATGTCACAATGGCAGGCGGTACCCCTCCTTATTCTTATCTCTGGGACGATCCTGCTTCAACTACTACGGAAGACTTAAGCGGCCTTGTAGCAGGGAATTATATTTTGACAGTTACTGATGACGATGGATGTACGGCATTGGTAAGTGTAACCATCAATGAGCCTACGGCCATCGAACTCTCTGCCACTGTAGTGGATTCGTTTTGTACAGGAGCGATTGACCTGACTGTAAGCGGTGGTACACCGCCTTATTCTTATTTGTGGAGTAATGGCACCACTACAGAGGACATTGATAACCTTCCCGCCGGCACATATTCAGTTACTGTAACTGATAATAATGGCTGTACGGAAAGCCTGGAGGTGCTAGTAAATTTGAGCGATCCGATCATAGTGGATGCACAGATCAGCCCGGCTTGTCAGGATGATGGCGCCATTGACCTAACCGTATCGGGAGGTACGCCTCCTTACGATTATGATTGGAGTGATGACAATTATGATGGCCTGGAAGATATCGATAACTTGGTAGCGGGAACCTATTTGGTGCGAATAACCGATGCTGAGGGATGTCAGGAATTTGTAAGCCTGGAAGTGCCGGCTGATTTTTCTTTCGATATAGAAGTATCGCCTACCGACTGCGACAGCACGGGCGGCTCGGCTACCGTAGTGCTCGGCAGCAATATTGCCAATCCCGTTTTTGCCTGGAGCAACAATGGTAGCGGCCCAACGCAGAGCAATCTGGCACCGGGCGGCTATTCTGTCACCGTGACGGATAACGACACCGGCTGCCGCACCCACAAAAACCTGGAGATAGAGGTAGATCCAGCCTGTTTTGTTACCATCTCCGGCTATGTGTATGCAGATAATGCTGTGCCTGACTGTGTGTTTGACGGGGGTACATCGGCATTGAGTAATATTCTGGTAAGCCTCAGCAACGGCATGCAAACCTTTACCAATAATCAAGGCTATTACGAGTTTGAAACGGTGCCCGGCACTTACGAGATTAGTATTGCTTTTGATCCAGCTTTGTATGTACCGCTTTGCGCTAATCCAATAGATGTAGCGGCTACCACAGCCGGAAATAGCTATATCGATAAGAATTTTTATCTCGATTACTCCAGCATTCGCGACTTGGGTCTCAAGGTAAGCAAGCTCAATCCTCGCCCCGGATTTACCCGCTCTGTGCGAATCTGTGTGATGAACTATGGCGCTGCTCCGATGGATGGTACATTAACCTTTGTGCATGATCCCTTGCAGACCTTCGAATGGGCTACCATCCAACCAGATAGCTATGATGCTGCTACGCAAACCTTTACCTGGAATTTTACCAATCACCCTCCGGGTTTTATCAGGGTTTATACCGTATATATGCGCACGCCAACCAACGTGCCACCCGGCACCGATCTCGATTTTTACTTCAAAGTAGAGCCCATTACCGGCGACTTCAATCCCTCAGATAATGAAATCACGCGCGTATGTACCGTTACCAATTCCTACGATCCCAATGATAAGCAAGTACTTCCGGTGGGAGAGGGGCCGCTCGGCGGTATCCGTCCCGACTTGAGCGATACTACACTCAACTATCATATTCGTTTTCAAAACACGGGTACCGACACGGCTTTTACAGTTGTAGTACGCGACACACTCGATAGTGATCTGGACATCCGGGATGTAGTGCCTGGCCCCTCAAGCCACCCCTACGAGCTGACGGTGGCTAATGGCAATGTGCTTGAGTTTACCTTCAACGATATCAACCTGGTGGACAGTACTACCAACGAACCGCTCAGCCACGGCTTCGTCTTTTTTGATGTAGCGCTCGACCGCAATTTGGCTGTTGGCACAGAAATAACCAATACGGCGGCCATCTATTTTGATTTCAATGTGCCTATCATCACCAATACGGTGCAAAACACGGTGTTTGGAAAAGATATAGCCATAGCCCTGACCATCGTAGCTTGCGATGAATACGAATACAATGGACAGATTTATACCCAAAGCACTTCGGTGGCTGATACTTTCGATCTGGTTTTTTACGACAGCATCGTCATTGCCGACATCTTCATCTTCCACAGCGATGAAGTATTTCTTTCAGAAGAATACTGTGAAGGCGAAAACCCCGTAGAGCCAGGCACTTACACCACTGTGCACACCAACCAGTACGATTGCGACAGCACGGTACATCTGGAGGTGATCGTGCACGATACTTTTATGATAAATGTAAATTTAATGCTGGAATATGGTGAGATTTATGAAGGAATCCCTTATTTTGCAGATACATCCTTTGTAAAACCGTTGAAGAGTATTTATGGCTGCGACAGTACCGTGCTGGTGGATATTGAGGTTAGGACTACCGGGTTGGGGTTGCTGCCCTACGATGGCTTCGAAGCAATGATCTCCCCAAATCCTTCACCCGGCTTGTTTAATGTCCATTTGCGCAGCCCAACTACAGCACCGCTACGCTGGCGTCTGTACAGCACCATCGGCAAGGAGCTGGCTATCGGGCATTGGCTGGTAGCTGGTGAAAGCCACGAGCAGTTGGATATGCGCAGCAGACCGGCCGGGGTGTATTTGCTGCAGATGGAGATGGCGGGGCAGGTGCTTACCTATCGGTTAGTAAAACATTAGCTATGTATAATTTTACCACACACTCAGGATTTATTAAAGCTGTATTGGCCATTGGAATAGTTTGTATCTGCTTTTGGCCAAAAGAAATTACGGCTCAATGTAGTACACCCGTTACGCCATGCGTAGATGCCATTCCGATCGCTTGTTCAGACTTTAGTGGTACGCTGGAGGATGTACCTGCAATGGGAGGGATATTCCCGGGCTGCGATGGATGGTCATTAGACAATCCCATATGGTTTACCTTTGTAATGCCGGTTGATGGTGATATGCTGGTAGATATATTGCCCTCCGACTGCCAGGGGTCGGGTTCGGGGGGTGGCCTGGGATTTCAGGCTGGCATTTACCGGGATTGCGATCCCAATTCGGAGAGCCTTGCGTTGCAATGTCCCTGTACCACAGGAGGGATAGTATTTTCAGTACCCAATGTGACAGCAGGGGTGTATTATCTGGTGGTTGACGGCTGTGCCGCTGATGTGTGCGATTTTGAAATCAACATTACACCAGATCAAGCTAACTTGCCAGTAGGGATACCCGATCAGCCAATGGCAAGCGATACTACTCCCTGCCCTGGTACAATAGTAGAATTTTCGGTTCCGCCCGTTCCAAATGCCGAGTCTTACAACTGGTCATTTCCTCCTGGTGTAACCCCTGTAGGGGCACCAACTTGCAATACTGTGTCGGTGATATGGGGGTCTAGTGGCGGGTGCGTAGAAGTTGTGGTAGAGAATAAGTGCAGTGCACCTCAATCCTCTCCTGAATTGTGCATTGAAGTGCCTCATCCGGAGGGTTTTGATTATGGATACTATTGCTTCCCCAGCGAACCCGGATGGTACCATCCGGGCACGCAAACTTTTTACCCAACCAACATCGACATCCCCTGGATTACCAACGAAGGCTGCGATAGTACTATACATCTTATCATAGTCAATAATGTGGTGGAGGATAGCCTTACTGAAATAATCTGTACAGGAGGGCAGTCATCGGAAATCGGTGGGCTTATCTTTTCCGAGGCCATTGACACCCAATTTATTTTTCCCGGAGCAGGAATAGATGGCTGTGACAGCGTCTTGTATGTTTCAATTCTTGAAGATGAGAACAAAGAGATTGCTGATATCATAGTTGACCATTCAGATTGTGACAGCATCAGCGGCTCTGCTTATGTAGTGCTGGCTGCCGATACTACGGGTGCCATATATAGCTGGAGTAACGGAGGTAGCGGTCCCATGCAAAGTGATTTGGCTATTGGAGAGTATTCCGTGACGGTGGACAATGGGCTTACCGGCTGCCGTAGCCACCAAAATTTTGAAATTGATTTGGATAGTAGTTGCTATGTGATAATCTCAGGTAGTGTGTTTGATGATAAGATCAACAAGGATTGTGTGGTGGATCCTACGTCCTATGCTTTGCCCAATATTATGGTTTCGCTGGGTAATGGCGAATTTGATTTTACCGACTCGCAGGGAAATTTTGAGTTTAGCGTACTACCTGGCACTTACGAGCTGAGTATTGAATGGGATACTGCCCGTTATTCCTCACTCTGTACACAACCCATAGTAGTTGATGCATTTACTCCTGGTACAACTTATGGTGGCAATGAGTTTTTCCTCGAAATCATAGCGGAGGTAGATATGGGCCTCAAGGTAAGCAAACTGAACCCCCGCCCGGGTTTCAGTCGCTCAGTGCGCATTTGCGTGATGAATTATGGTGATAGCCCGATGAGTGGTACGCTTACTTTCCGATTTGATGACTTACAGCTCTACGACGATGCTAATATTGCTCCTGACAGCTTTGACCAGTCAAACCAAACACTGGTTTGGAATTTTGCCAACCATTTGCCAGGGGTGATAGTAGTCTATCGAGTTTTTCTATTTACCCCGGCTAACATACCGATAGGGACAGATCTGGACTTTTACTTCCTGCTGGAAACAGACTTTCCGGATAGCGATCTTTCAAATAATGAGATTACGAGGAGTTGCCAAGTTGTCAATGGCTACGATCCCAATGACAAGCAGGTACTTCCGGTAGGTGAGGGGCCACTCGGCGGTATCCGCCCCGACTTGGCTGATACGATGCTCAGCTATCACATTCGCTTCCAAAATACCGGTACCGATACAGCCTATACGGTAGTGGTGCGCGATACCTTGGACAGTGATCTGGATATTCGCAATGTGGTGCCCGGGCCCGGCAGCCACCCATATGACCTGGAGGTGTTGGATGGTAAGGTTTTGGAGTTTCGCTTTGAAAATATTTATCTGCCGGATAGCACGACCAATGAGCCGCTCAGCCACGGCTTCGTCTTTTTTGATGTAGCGCTCGACCGCGATTTGCCTGTCGGCACGGAGATCACCAACACGGCTGCCATTTATTTTGATTTCAATGCGCCGGTCATTACCAATAGGGTACAGAACACAGTGTTTGGAGAAGATATTGCCCTGGCGGTAACGATTGTAGCCTGCGATGAGTACGAATACAATGGCCAGCTTTATACCCAGAGTACCTCGGTGGTCGATACCTTCGATTTGATTTTTTACGACAGCATCGTCATTGCCGACATCTTCATCTTCCACAGCGATGAAGTATTTCTTTCAGAAGAATACTGTGAAGGCGAAAACCCCGTAGAGCCAGGCACTTACACCACTGTGTACACCAACCAGTACGACTGCGACAGCACGGTACATCTGGAGGTGATCGTACACCCAACCTACGAACTCACGGAGGAAGTCAGCCTTCAGCCAGGCGATACTTATGAAGGTATGGCCTATTTTAGCGATACTACCTTTGTGAAAGACCTTCAGACGGTTGAAGATTGTGATAGTACAATCACAGTGATAATAGATGTGATGACTACAAATCTGGCAACATCACCGGCACAGCTATTCAATGCCCAAATCACCCCAAATCCTTCACCTGGCTTGTTTAATGTCCATTTGCGCAGCCCAACTACAGCCCCGCTTCGCTGGCGGCTTTACAGCACTATCGGCAAGGAGCTGGCTACCGGGCATTGGCTGGTAGCTGGTGAAAGCCATGAGCAGTTGGATATGCGCAGCAGACCGGCCGGGGTGTATTTGCTGCAGATGGAGATTAGGGGGCAACTGTTTACATATCGGTTGATAAAATTTTGAATATGAGACAGTTACAATTCATTCTGAGCTATTTTGGAAGAAGATTACTCCTTCCCCTCACTTTTCTGGTATTCCACAGCACATTAAGCGGACAGTGCAGCCTTGACGTCAATGATTGCGCAACTGCCATTCCCATGGCTTGTTCTTCGGTAACTTATAGTTTGGTAGATGAGTCACCAATTGGATTTTACTATCCAGGCTGTCCGGGCTGGTCAATTGACAACCCCTATTGGTTCAGTTTTGAAGTAGCTGTGGATGGCGCCATATCAATTTTGGTTAATCCCGTTGAATGCGAGGGCAGTGGAGCGGGTGGAGGTTTGGGTATGCAAGCGGCGTTATATGCAGAGTGCGATACCAGCAGCATTCCTGACACCAGCTATACTGCATTAGCAGCACAATGCGCATGTACTAATGATTCCATACTATTTGAACTGCCAAATGTAAGTGCTGGCACATATCTTCTTATGGTTGATGGCTGTGCAGCGGATGTTTGTGATTTTGAGATTGTGGTTTCGCCAAATTTTATGCTGCCTCTGGGAGATATTGAACAACCGATTTGCAGTGACACTACACCTTGCCCTGGTACCATAGTTACATTCACACTGCCATTAGTTTCTAATGCAACTTTTTATAACTGGGAATTTCCGCAAGGTGTAACACTCATTGGCTCACCTCCACGATGCGACTCGGTAGCAGTGATTTGGGGAGCTACAGGTGGATGCGTAAGGGTAGAAGCAGGGAATGAATGCGGAAGTACTCAGTTTTCTCCAGAGATTTGCCTTACCGTCCCCCATCCCGAAGGCTACGACACTACCTACATTTGCGGTCTCGAAAATAGCCCCTGCGGCCAGCCCATCTGCGAGATGGACATTCCCTGGATCACCAATGAAGGTTGTGATAGTACCATCCACCTCACTACAATTGTGCATGACACCTCACTTACCATCATTTCCAGCGGACCGGTTTTTTGTGAGGGTGATCCTGGCATCACGGATACCATTGAGGTGCTTAGCAACCAATTCGGTTGTGACTCTACTATTATTTATAACCCCGTGATTCATCCCGGATTTTACTCCTTGCTAAAGGTCCACCTCTGCGAAGGCGACAGCTTTCAGGGGCAAATCTACTTTATTGATACGGTATTGGTGGACAGCCTGCTCACTACCGAGGGCTGCGATAGTGTATTTGTTACCAATATTAAAGTTGCCCCGCATTACGATATCCAAATAGACACTACATTGATGATGGGCGATTCGTATGACGGGCTGGCCATTTTCAGCGATACAACGATCATCAAAGAGCTGGAAAGCCAGGCGGGTTGCGATAGTGTGGTGACCATCAACATTATGATAACTACAGTAGGAACGGATCATTGGCCAACTGACAATTGCCGGATTGAAGTGTATCCCGTACCGGCGGGCCCGGTGCTGTACCTACGCACCAATCATTGCAGTGAGTTGAAAATCAGCGCTTTATATAATGCGCAGGGCCAAAATGTGTGGCAGGCGGATTGGTGGAATGAAACCAGCAGGCAGGTATCTATTGAGGCACTGCCGCCAGGTGGATATTATTTGCAGGTGCAAGAAGCAAAAAATACCCGATTGCTCAAATTTGTGAAATTGCACTAACAAATCCCTTTTGTATAGCGGCCTACACACAAAAACATGTACAAATGAACCAACTTATTGCCCTTGTCTGATATCACCCACCCGCTTGTACGAAGGAAAGGAGAAAAAAAGATAGCTGGATATTCCTCTCGTCAATAAATGGCGGGAGGAATATTTTTTTTTTTAACTATACATCTGGATGCATAAAGGAAAAAGAGGCACCAACACCTGAAGTTTCGCTATCTTAGTAAAACAATAATCCGATTACAGCTATACCGAGAGCGATTCGAGATTGATTTATCACTCATGAACCGTCAGCGGTATAAGGGTGCGTGGATCGGTCATCATATCCCTGGTTAAGATGACTGATCTTTTAGCCTTCTTTCATACCCTCTTTATGGTATTTTCACGTGGCCAGGTGTGCTTTGTGCATGCTTGACTTGCATGTATGTAGGAATGAGCTTAATTTTGAAATATGAACTCCATGAATTATACATTTCCTTGTTGCTGTTGTACCAATCCATCCTGATGGAAAGGGTATGATATTGCACACAACAAATTATAATTCATAACCTTTCCATAGCGGAAAGGTTTTTTTTTACGCCTTACTGAAGCAAAATGAACTACTTACAAAACTGTTGTTGCTGTTGTTGGTCATCCGCTCGCCGGAAGGAAGTGTGCTATGTGCCGTAACGGTAACAAATATCAAATAAAAAAGCCTTTTCCTACGCCGGGAGGAAAAGGCTTTTTTTATTGGTTGCAAAAACAAATCTTATGACGCTACTACTCAAAAGGCGGTTCTTGTCTCAGCTAACAGACATCCGCAGGCTGGAACAGCTGATTGGCCATACGCCCTTGTATCAGCTTCAAAACATCTTCCAAAAACCCGGAGTGCAGCTCTTTGCCAAGCTAGAATGGCAGCAGCTCGGCGGCAGCGTAAAAGCACGCCCGGCATTTCAGATCATAAAGAGTGGGCTATTGAATGACCAGCTCGCCAACGGCCGCCGTCTGCTCGATGCTACCAGTGGCAACACCGGAATAGCTTACGGATCCATTGGCGCTGCGCTTGGTGTACCCGTCACCCTTTGCCTTCCTGAAAATGCTTCGGCCCGCCGAATCAAAATATTGCAAGCTCTGGGTGTGGAAATTGTTTTCACCTCCCCACTGGAAGGTACCGATGGTGCTCAGCTCAAAGCCAAAGCAATGGACGAGGCCTATCCCGACCGATATTTTTATGCCAACCAATATGCCAACGAACTCAACTGGCAGGCACATTATCTTACCACCGCCAACGAAATCTGGCAACAAACGGCAGGACGCATCACCCACTTCGTAGCAGGGCTGGGTACCAGTGGCACTTTTGTGGGTACTGGCAGGCGCCTCAAAGAATTAACCCCTGGCGTTAAGTTGGTGGCTTTACAACCTGACAATCTTTTACATGCACTGGAAGGTTGGAAACATCTGGAAACGGCTGTCGTTCCAAAAATCTATGATCCCGGACTGGCTGATCAGGTGGAAGCGATAGATACTTTGGAGGCACACCAGATGGTGAAGGAGGTGGCTTTGAAAGAAGGCCTGCTCATCAGCCCGTCGGCAGCAGCAAATTTGGTAGGGGTTATCCGGCTGGCAAGGCGAATCGACCAGGGAGTAATCGTGACTACCTTCGCCGATGATGCCTCCAAGTATGAAGATTGAGAAACAAGTTGAAAAATAAAATTATAAAAAATGAACTCACAAATCGTTATTAGCACAACAGTCCGGCAAGGTGTTTTCAAACATGCGGAAAGCACCTATCCTTTGGAGTGTTGCGGTTTTTTATTTGGTATAGATGAAGGGCTTCGCTTCATTCTTTTTGCAAAGCCTGCTGTCAATAGCAAAGCCGGAGACCAGCGGAGGCGCTTTGAAATTGATCCGGCTGAATATATTCGAGCAGAGCAGTTTGCTGCCGAAAACAATTTGCAATTACTGGGTATTTATCACTCTCATCCTGATCATCCTGCTATTGCATCGGAACATGATCTGAAGCGAGCCATGCCCTTTTTTAGTTATCCCATCGTTTCGGTAGTTGATGGCAAAGCAATAGATTTTAAATCGTGGAAGCTTAATGAAAATGAAAGAAAATTTGGAGAGGAGCTGGTCTTATTGCAGCAACCCGCATAATATTGTAAACCTTTAAAATGATTTGACAATGGCTAAAATTATTATTCCCACACCCCTACGCAAATTTACCAACAATCAATCCACCTTCAGAGCAGAGGGGCAAACTGTGAAGGAGGCCATACTCGATTTGATCGGGCAATACAGCGAATTAGGCAAGTACTTGCTTGATAAAGACAACAACATCCGTTCTTTTATCCGTATTTTTATCGGAAATGACGATATCAATAGCCTGGAAAAGGAAGCTACACCAATTACGGCAGACACCACCATCAGCATTGTGCCGGCTATAGCGGGCGGGATTTTTACAAGATCAAAAAAGTAATAGAATGAATACGAACGAAACCTCTCTCAGCCAGCAGGAAATGGCCCGTTATGCCCGGCATATTGCCATCCCGGAGTTCAATATCGAAGGGCAAAAGCGGCTAAAAGCAGCTCGTGTGCTGGTGATTGGATCTGGCGGGCTGGGAAGTCCTGTGCTACTGTATCTAGCAGCGGCAGGAGTGGGGCATATTGGCATCGTCGATTTCGATGTAGTAGATGAAAGCAATTTGCAAAGACAGATTCTCTTTGCGGTTGAAGATGTGGGCAGAAGCAAGGCCGAGACGGCCAAAAAGCGTTTGCTGGCGCTCAATCCGCACATTGACATCACCGTTTACGATACTATGTTTACCAAAGACAATGCCCTTGAAATTATCAAAGATTATGATGTGGTAGCTGATGGAACCGACAATTTCCCCACCCGCTATCTGGTCAATGATGCCTGTGTGCTGGCAGACAAAATAAATGTGTATGCTTCCATTTTTCGATTTGAGGGCCAGGTTTCGGTTTTCAACCTTCCTGGCGCTGATGGTAGCAGGGGACCCAACTACCGCGATCTTTTTCCCGAACCACCACCTCCGGGTTTGGTGCCTAGCTGTGCAGAAGGAGGCGTGTTGGGGGTGCTGCCTGGCATAATCGGGAGCTTGCAAGCCAGCGAGGTCATCAAAGTAGTGAGCGGAGTGGGGGAGCCACTGAGCGGCCGCTTATTTTTGTTTGATGCTGCCAGTTTTACAACGAGGATACTCAATATCAAAAAAAATCCGGCTACCCACATCACCGAGCTGATCGATTACGAGCAGTTTTGCGGCCTGCCCGGTAAAGAGGATCAAACAGAGGTCAAAGAGCTGAGCGTCCAGCAATTGAAATCCATGCGCGATGCGGGAGAAGACTTCCAACTCGTGGATGTGCGCGAGCCCTATGAGTATGACATTGCCAATTTGCAGGGTGAATTGATTCCGCTCGGCAAAATCGCTGAATCGGCCAGCTACATTGATCATCACCGCAAAGTAATCATCCACTGTCGTAGCGGAAAGCGTAGCGCCGATGCGATCCGAAAATTGCAAAGCCTTCACGCATTTGACAATTTGTATAACCTTACAGGTGGCATCCTGGCTTGGTCAAAGGAGATTGACAGCTCTGTGGCTACATATTGAGGATAGTCTATAAATCTAAAAGGCGCTATCTTCACCGGATGCAAAAGCGGACGTTTTTACTGTGCCTGCCTTTTTTCATTGCTTATACTTTGCTTATAGCATTTTCGCGGCATCAGCCATTCTTTTGGGATACGGTGATGCAAGCTTCCAAATGGGCGCATTGGTATTTTGAAAACGATTTTAGCCATCTTTTTTTGCCAGCTGAATTAGATGCCGGCCATCCTCCTGGTTTGGCGATGCTTTTGGCTGTAGCCTGGAAACTGTTTGGCAAAACGCTGGCAGTGAGCCATTGGTTGATGTGGCCTTTCGTGATCGGGGTGGTCTGGCAGGCCGCCCGTCTCACCGAATTTTTTATTGCTCCCAGGTGGCGCTTTTGGGTACTTACCCTTTTGCTCACTGATGCTACCTTGCTTGCTCAGTGCAGTATGGTGTCCGCTGATGTACTGATGTGCTTATTTACCTTGATGGCCGTCAATGGTATCCTTCGTCAAAAGTATTGGCTATTGGTGCTGGCGACCTGCTGCATGGCGATGTGCAGTCTGCGAGCTATTTTTTCGATATCAGCGATTGCATTATTTTTCATAATGTATAATAAGCTGAAAGGCAATAGATTAGTTGAAAATATGTGGTCATTGCTTCCTGCCCTGTTCGTGCTGGCGTGCTGGTATATAGCTCACTATCAGGCGAGTGGCTGGTGGCTGAGTAGCCCCAATCCTGGCTGGAGTGCGCATCGGGAGTGGGCCGGCCTGGCCGCGATCGGCAAAAACACAGCGGTGCTGGCTTGGCGTATGATTGATTTCGGTAGGCTGGGGGAGTGGCTGGCGCTGTTGTGGCTGGGGTTTCATTTATTACACCACCGACGTATGCCGGATTCGGGCAGCCGCACATTGTTGGTTTTTTTAGCTTGCTTTTTTTTGGTATATGCTCCTTTGCTCGTGTTGGGGAACAACCCCATAGGGCATCGTTATTTGCTACCGGCTTTTTTAGTTGTTTCGCTTCTGGTAGCAAGATTACTTGCTGAATATAACTGGTCTCAAGTTAAAAAGCAGGCAATTTTTATATTACTAATTGCAGTTCACCTAAGTGGACATTGCTGGATTTATCCGGATCATATTGCTCAGGGATGGGATGCCAGTTTAGCCCACCGGCCTTATTTTGAGCTGCGCAAACAAGCTATCAGCTATCTTCGTCAGCAAAATATTCCTTTGAGCCAAGTAGGAACGGCCTTTCCCAATATTGGTCCGCTCAAGTACATTGATCTGAATGATGCAGAATCGGGTTTTGCCCTCAAGAAATTGGATGTACAAGATTGGTTTTTGTTCAGCAATGTATTCAACGATGTTTTTGAGAATGAACAGCAACAGTTGGTTAAGCAGTGGATTGAAGCGAAAAGTTGGCATAGCGGAGCGATACAAATAGTACTTTATCAAAAGCCTTAGCATGGAGGAAATAAGAAGCATAAAAAAAATTAGCGACATATTTCAAAACAGTCTCTAAAATTCACCCTATTATCTTACAAGGCTAGCTTAGAAGATTAGCGATCAACAATATAATTTCAACTAGGTGTTTGGAATGAAATTTGACAATTTATCTCTTGTTCTACTATTTGATTGAATTTCAAGGCTCGTTAGAATGAATAAAATGACACCTAGGATTTGTTTGCTAATATATACTTACAACAGAGCAAATATAGTGGTGAATGCGATAGAAAGTGTTTTGAATCAGACTTGCCGGAATTTTGAATTAGTACTTATAAACAATGGGAGTACAGATAATTCTGCTGAAGTTCTTGAAAGATATAGAAAGTATGACAATGTAAGAATCATTCATCTTAAAGATAATCTTGGGAGTGTTGGTGGAATAAATTATGCATTTGACCAAATAAATGGAGAGTGGTTTGGCGTTTTGGGAGATGATGATCTGCTAATGGAAAATGCTTTTGAGGAAATGATGAGAGTAGTAGATGAAATTGATCCCTCTATTAATGCAGTTACTTGTAATGGTTTGTCAACCGCTACTGGCAAATTTGCAGGAAAGGGATTGGATAAAGACCAGTACCTTCCCATTGAAACGATTATTCAAAAAACTTCTGGAGATTTTTTTGGTCTTACAAAAACAGAGCTATTAGGGGGCTTTCGCCTAAATGAAAAATTGATCGGCGATGCGAATACACTTTGGTATAAAATAGATGTAAAAGCCAAGCGGTACTATATCCATAAAGCATTAATGGTATATAATGATCGGCAAGGAAATACGGAAACATCTCGATTGAAAAATACAGAAGACGTTGGGATCAGGGTTAAGCGGTATAAGGAACTATTGAAAGAAGAAGAATATTGGGAAATTGTTAAAAAGTATAATAGAAAACGATTTCAAGCTCGTTGCCTGAGAGGCATGTTTTTTATGAAAATTGTAGGAGATAAAATGGGCTTTAATAGATACAAGTCCATGTTATACAGCTCAGTCCCTCCATTAAAGAACAAAGCGATTTCATGTTTTATTTCATTACTGCCTTCAATGTTACTCTCAAAACTTTACCAATCGGCAAATACGAGCACGCCTTTAAATTTTGCTTTTAGGTTATTTTTCAAGAAATATTCAACTATAAGCTAATCTGTAATTATGGACAGTCAGACCAATAATTTATCAAACTGTTACCTATGTGGCAGCTCAAATACTAAAGATTTTTTTGAGTTGCCTCCGATACCTACAATGGATGGAGTCATGTGTAAAACTAAAGAGGAGGCTTTGGCAGTAACTAAAGGACAGATTTCATTACGTTTTTGTAAGCACTGTGGATATATTGGAAATGAGGGCCATGTTGCTGAGAAAATTAGCTTTAATGAGTACGATTTTTCCAATGTTCATTCGCCTACTTTTGCTCAGAATATCAGTGATTTATGTGAACGATTAATTGATAATTATGATCTACAGAAAAAAACTATCCTTGATATAGGATGCGGCGATGGATATTTTCTGAAAGCTATTTGCAAAAAAGGAGAAAACAATGGCATAGGAATAGATCCGGGCTTTGATCATTCTAGTTTTAAAAAGAATGGAATAGACCTGACGTTTTATAGAGAATACTATTCGGAGAAACACGCTGCGTTGAAAGCTGATTTAGTGACCAGTTTGCTTGTCATTTCCGTTTTAAATGACCCAAAGTCTTTTATTTCTCTTATCAGAAAAAACTTTGGAGATCAAACAGATACAATTTTTTATTTTGATTTTCCTTATGCAGATTATACGTTTGGTGAGCGAGTAATTTGGAATGTTGTATATGAGCACCGGAGCTGGTTTAGCAAAGCTTCTCTTCGTTTTTTGATGGAGCAGTGTGGATTTGAAGTCCTGGATATTGGATTATCATGGAATGATGAATATATATATGTTGAGGCAAGGCCTGATCCGAAATATAGCCCTGCATCTGCATCTGCTATTGAGGTAGAAAAGCTGGAAACTATTATTGAAAGCTTTAGCTCTTCATTTAAAGAAATAATGGCGAATAACGAACGTAAAATTGAACAAATAAGCGCAAAAAATAAGCGTGTAATAGCTTGGGGGGCTGGTGCCAGAGGCGTATCTTTCTTTAACTGTAAAATCCGGCCATACTGACCCACCCATTTCGGAGTTGTTGACCCACCCCCAATTAGGGCAAATGTTAGTAACATTTCGGTCATACTGACCCACCTAAGCTTGTTAGGAGGAGCCGTCATTCCGGCATATTGACCCCCTTGATTTGTTTTAGGCGACTGTCATTCCGGCGTACTGACCCGCCTTATATATAGTGGATACTTACGATTAAATAGCCATGTTCGCAGTTTTTTTCAAGCAAAAAAACGGTCAAGAACATGGGACAATTTAAACGTATGGATCAAGTAAGAACGATTATTAAAACCTATATCAGCACGAGTTCTCTTCGCGCCACAGCAAGTAGATTACAAGTTTCTAAAAACACAGTGAAGCATTATGTAAGACTTGGGAAAGCCTTTGATGAAGATCTTGCGCGAGTTCTTTCATTGGACGATTCCGCTTTCACTGCGGTGTTTTATCCCTCTAAAAATACAGTGGCTGAACAACGAAAAGAGGCTTTTAAAAGTAAGATTGATGATTGGATAAAAGAATTAAAACGAGTGGGTGTAACTCGCTATTTATTGTGGGAGGAGTACATCGAAGAACACCCAGATGGTTATAGTTACACTCAATTTTGTGAACACTTTAAACGCGAGATAGGACGACGAGATTTGACGATTAGCTTAGCGCACCAAGCAGGTAATGTCATGCAAGTAGACTTCGCTGGAAAGAAAATGCGATGGGTAGATTTAACTACTGGAGAAGTTCATGAATGCGAAGTTTTGGTAGCGGTGATGCCACATAGTCAATATACTTTTGCCATCGCACTTCCCTCTCAAAAGGTAGCTGACTTTATTTATGGATTAAATCAAGCGCTTCTTTTTTTCGGTAAACTACCTCAAGTTATTTTATCCGATAATCTAAAATCATATGTTAGTCGAGCTGATAAATACGAACCTACTTTTAATGAATTATGTGTACAATTAGCTGCACATTATCAGCTCGATTTAAGTGCCACTCGCGTTGGAAAACCCAAAGATAAAGCGAGTGTAGAAAACATGGTGAATACGGTTTACAGACGCATTTATGCTCCATTGAGAAACGAGACTTTTCATAGTATAGAGGAGTTAAATGCAGCAATCACAGAGCAGCTAAGCCAACATAATAATAAACCCTATCAACAAAAACAAGGTACACGCAAAAGTGTTTTTGAAGCTTTTGAATTGCCTGTAATGAGATCACTCCCTTGTGATCTGTTTGAACTTAAAAAGACCATCACACCTCAAGTTAGAAGGAACTATCATGTTTTTCTAGGAGAGGACAAAGCTTTTTACTCTGTCCCTTTTCAATATGCAAAACAACAAGCGACCGTCATTTACACCTCAAAAAATGTAGAGGTATATATTGATAATCAACGGGTTGCAACTCACAAGCGAGTTTACTACACCGGGTCACAACAGTACCAGACAAAAATGGAACATATGCCTCGGTCGCACAGGGAGTGGAAAAAAGCAAAAGGCTTTGATGCCGCTTATTTTCTTAGTCAGGCTGAGCAAATAGGTCCTGCTACTCGCTGGGCTATCCAGCATATTCTACTCTCCAGAATCCATGAAGCCCAATCTTATGGTAGCTGCCAAGGTATTTTAGGTTTTGCAAAAAAGTATAATTCTGAACGTTTGGAGCGAGCTGCTCTTCGTTGCCAAAAAGCAGATAAGGCAAGCTATTACATGATCAAAAATATCTTAGTTCGAAAACTCGACACCGTTGATGATCAACTTGAATTATTTGACTCACTCACAATAGGGGAACACGAAAATATAAGAGGCCCTGAGGCTTATCAATAGGTATCTATTGAACTCAATAACATTTATTTTTTAACTACTCCCTTAGAGGTTGTTTGGGAATTTATTTTGAAATAAATAGCCGTCGGTAGTATCTTGTAGGTAAACTAAAACTTACAAAGATGCTCGCCCAATTTGAACGGCTGACCGACGGCCAGTGGGAAGTTATAAAAGAATTTCTTCCTATCAAACGAAAACGCACACTTGATTTGCGTGATATTTTCAATGCCATACTTTGGATAACAAGAACTGGAGCCCAATGGCGAAATCTTGATAGTTCTTTTCCCCCCTGGTCTGCAGTTTACTATTACTTTTATAACTGGACAAAAAAAGGAATTATCAAATCAATCAATCTGGCACTCAATGAATATGAACGGGACAAACTTGATCGGCAGTCAAGCCCAAGCTTGGGGATCGTTGATTCTCAGAGTGTTAAGTTGGCTCCCATGATTTATGAGTTTCGGGGCATTGACGGCAATAAAAAGATTAATGGCCGCAAACGTCAAATTCTCACAGACACCTTGGGTCGTATTTGGCAAGCTTGGGTACATCCAGCTAATGAGCATGACAGTCCGGCTGGTGTTCATCTTTTGAAGATGGATCAACATCAAATGGGCCGCCTGATAAAAATAATTGGTGACAAAGCTTATAAAGGAACTTTTGCACAGGCCTGTGAGGAATTGAATATCGAATTTGAAGTTCCAATAAGACCTGAAGGGAAAAAGGGGTTTGTTGTTCAGGCTAAACGATGGGTAGTTGAAAGAACGATTGCCTGGTTTAATTTTTACCGAAGAATACTGATTGACCACGAGCATACCATAGAAAGTTCTGTATCATTCCTTTATTTGGCAAATACATCAATGATCTTGGCAAAATTTCAATCATTTACAGAATAAAATTCCCAAACACGTTCTTAGATAATATAAAATTATAAAGGGATATAAAACAATCAATAATTATGAAAAACGGATCTCTGGAAATTATGAGAATGCTAAAATTAACAGGCATGGCGGATGCTTACGAGGCAGCTCTTGGATTACCAATCAACCAGCAAGCAGACGCACATGAAATGATTGCCAATCTGATTGATGCAGAAAAACAGCATCGTTGGCACAAGCGAATGAAAATGTTTTTAAGACTCTCCAAACTTCGTTATCAAGCCAACATTCAAGACATCGATTGTTCTAAAACAAGAAATCTCTCCAAGGAAAAATTAATGCTCCTTGCAGACTGTGCTTACCTCGACCGAGGAGAAAATGTTTTGATTACCGGCGCCACTGGTTGTGGTAAATCATACCTGGCTTGCGCTTTAGGAAATAACGCTTGTGTCAATGGATACCGAACACTTTACTTTAACATGAATCGATTCACCGAACAGATCGCTTTAGCCAAAACAGACGGCACCTTAATCAAGTGGATGGACAGATTAAAAAAAGCTAAACTCATCATCTTTGATGACTTTGGATTACAACCCATCACACATCAGGTAAAGTTAATCTTGTTACAGATTTTGGAAGACCGTTACGAAAACGCCGCTACTATTATTTGCTCTCAACTGCCAGTGAGTAAATGGCACCAATATTTTAATGAACCAACTTTGGCAGATGCCATCCTTGACCGGATCGTCCCCAAAGCACATCGAATAGAATTAAAAGGAAAAAGTTTAAGGAAACCTATAAATCAACTATCTTAGCATCATTGAAATCGTAAGTTATCCACATGGGTCAATGACTCCGAAATGGGTGGGTCAGCAACTCCGGAATTTGCACTTTAACCTTTTTGATCTTAAGAAAGTAGTACCTTTTATTGTTGATATAAATATAAAACGGCAAGGCAAGTATCTTCCGGGTAGTGGTCAGGCTATTGTCAGCCCGGAGTTTGTTGCTGAGTATCAACCTGATCTTATCATTATCACAAATCCGACTTATGCGAAGGAAATAACGACCCATGTTAGGAAGCTTGGTGTTGATCCTGATTTTTGGATTCTATAACCGCGTCTCTGTAAGAGACTAGAATTTGTTGAAAGCCAATGGCTTGGGCATGCATCTAACTCTTCTTTTAGGGGCCAATGAGCCTGCCAGATGTCAAATTTCACTAATTGCAATTGTCATCCAATATTGAGAAATCCGGAATGTTTGAGACAGTTGGATCGATGTACATGTTTTGCCAAAACAACTCACCTGATTCTATTTGGTAGAAGAATTTGTAAAAGCCCTTCGCAACGTCTGTAAAGTTAAATTGAGCTTGGCCGTTAAAGTTGGCAAGCGGGATATCCTTAAGCTGGGCAGCCTCCAGTTCACTTACCTCATATATCAAACTTGTTGATAACTGCGGAATATTGGCAGTCACGGAATCGAGTGCACATTTAGCCGGTATCAGCCAGATTCGCTCCATTTTTTCTGTGCTGAATACAGATACGATACCGATGTTGGGGATGGGATAAATAGCTGCAAGTCCAGGATTGTGATTCGGACTCTTCCACCTTCCGACGGGTTGACCGTTGTCATCAAATAAATCAAGGCCTGTGACTATATCCAGAGCTGTATAGTCGGTTTGGGTGGTTGGTGAGGATTCGTCATCGTTGCAACAAAAGAATAGAAATAGACAAAAAGCACTGCACAGTGAAAGGATATTTTTAATCATTTTTTTGATTTGATTGAATACCATTATTGAGCGGTACGATAATTGAAAAGAGGTGCATTCCCCAAAAAGTGCTAATATAGAGTAAGGAAAAAAACACTCTATTATGCACACAACCTTTGAGGAATTACTTGCACCTCTGAAAAAATATCTTGAGGAGCAAGGTACACAAATTGACAAACAAACCGGTTCGAGAAAATTATTCTTTGCCGATTTCACACTCAAATTAATTTATGCTTTTGTGATGGGCATACCGACTTTACGACAACTCATCACCGATTTGCAAACAAGTCAGGTTAGTGAATCATTAGGATTAAAACACACGCCGTTTTCAACGATGAAAGACGGATTCACCCGATTTGACTCGGAGTTCTTTGAAAAATTGTATCAACATGTTTTGCGCAATTGCGACTGGCTACGGATAGAAGCATTTGACGAATTGGGCATCTTCCAACTGGTGGATGGTAGTATTTTTCCTACCCTCCGTTCAATGGATTGGGCTGCTTATCGAAAGACAAAAAAAGCGATTCGCTTACATTTGTCATTTGAACTCAACCGGATGTTGCCTGTGGAGTTTATCGGTTTAAAAGCGAATTCTTCTGAAAGAAAATTCCTTTTAAGTATCCTTCAAACAGGGGTAACTTATATTGCGGACAGAGGATATTTCAGCTTTGCTGTAGCTGCAAAAATTGAAGCAGCCAAAGCCTTTTTTATCCTCCGTATCAAAAACAATATCAAAGTGGCTCAATACACCAAACTTCAATTAAGCTGTGCAACAGGACAAACTATTCCACTTTGCTTCAAAAACCTTACGGATCGTTTAGTCCGTTTTGAATCTGATGATTTGGAAAAAGTCTATTGGCTCATTCAATTTGAAGTGTTGCACTCTCAGTTTTCCATCTGCACCAACAGATTGGATTTAACCACTGTCCAGATCATTATCCTCTATGCTTTTCGATGGCAAATTGAACTGTTATTCAAATTCATCAAACGCAGTTTAAAGGGCATTCATCTATTCAATAATACTCCAAATGGAGTCAATATCCAGTTCTACATCCTGATGATTACAACCATTTTGCAAATGCGATTAAAGCAAGTTGCTACTATTATTTCAACTCATAGTCAGGCGGCAAAAACTCATTTGGCTATCCAAAATGTTAACGATATTGAACAAATACCTACACATTTTGGACATTCTCCTGACTTATGGATCGAAGCCTTAACATCTTCTCTCCAATCTTTTTGGAAAATTGGATGTCATTGGATTCGACGTTTACAGAACTTTATCTGTAAACCTTTTGATTCTAACGTAATTTGTAAACTTGCGGCTTACTACAAATAGCGTACCGCTCAATAATGATTAGTGATTATGTAAATTGACTTGAACATTCGATTGCTCTTGCATTGGCGGATTTTTGAAGTTTATATCTATGGTATCCTGTACTGTTCCGCAGGTGAGCATTTTCTTTCCGAAATATGGATTGAGTATTTTTTCTTGTTTACTTAACCAGGCGGCACCGTCATTGTCATTTGCCATCGGGCAGTGCTGCACATAAAAAGTGTCACCTGCTACACCAAAAACCTTTAGCGATTTAATCAATGCTTGTGATAGAAAATCGAACTGTTTACGCTGTTCTTCTATGTCTTCTGTTTCAGTGATTTTCTTAGCGTGGGATTGAATAGCCTGTATTTGCTCCATCCAATAGATATGTGCCTTATCCTTGACCATAGACATATCTACTTGTTTCTCTTTACTTAAAATATCAAAGGCACTTTCTGCTGCTTTTTGCTTATCGCTTGCAACGAGAGCATCTTTCAATAAAAGATAAGAATCTGCCATTGCTGTTAGTTGCTCCTTGAATTTTTGTGGAGTTGTATTTGTGTGATCAGGTAAATGGTCTGAATGAATAGCATTTTTTGCCATCACATTCTTATTCATCATACTGACTTGATTGTTTAACTGAGCGGAAGCATCAATGACAAATGCTCCATTGGTCACCACTTCTTCACCATATTCTAAACCACTTACAACAGCATATCCAGAAGCCGTGGCATCTGCAATTTCAATTTCTCTATACTCAAAGGATGGAATGCTCGTATCTGGAACTTTTACATAAACAACCGACCGTTGTCCCGTCCATAATACTGCTGATTTGGGAATGGTAACGTTATCTGACTTTTTAGAAGTTTGAAGCTCACCAGTAATGAACATTTCAGGCTTCAATTTTCCCGTAGTATTACTTACTTCTGCCCTAATGGTTGCTGCCCGGGTGCTTGGGTCAATCACCGGATTTAAGAAAGTGATCTTTGCCTTAAACCTTTTATTGGGAGCTGACGGAGTGGTAAAATGTATGGTACGGCCAACCTTGACTTGTGGTAAATCATTTTCATACACATCGAATAAAGCCCAAAGACTGTATAAATTCTGAACATCAAACAGGACTTCACCAGTTGTTAGATAATCACCAACAGAAACTCTCTTTTGTTCTACTACTCCTGGATGGTCTGCATAAATAATGAAGTTCTCCCGTATAGTACCCGAAGTCAAAATGTCCTGTATTACCTGGTCTCCTACTTTCCAGTACTTCAACTTGTTCCTGGCTGCTGTTAAAAGCCCCGGGCTTATATCCTGTATTTTTTGTGCTTCTAATAGTTCCTTTTGAGCGGTAATTAATTCGGGTGAATAGATGGTCGCAATCTTTTGTCCTTTATTGACTTGCTCTCCTGTGTAGCTCACATACAATTTCTCTATCCTTCCCGGAATATGTGTAACGAGACTGGCGGATTTCGTTTCATTGGCTTGAATTTTACCATTGAGTTTTAAGGTAGCTCCTTCAGTTGCATCAGTATTCCCAATGGTAGTCGTTTGAATATTCGCCAACTTGATTGCATCCGCTGTCATTTGAAAGCCTATTTCATTATCGCTATTTGCCTGACTTGCCGGAATTAAATCCATTCCACATATGGGACAATCTCCTGGTTCATTTTGACGTATTTGTGGGTGCATAGAACAAGTCCATATTTCGGATTCTGCTTGATTTGAACTGAGTTCGCTGAGCTCTTGGACGGGCTGGGTGCTATTCTTAAACAATAACCAACCAAGTAATAATCCTATAGCTAAAGCGAAAAAGGCAACGATATATGTTTTGTACTTTTTCATTTTTTATATTTTAATATTTTTCAATCTTAATGCATTGGCTATTACCGAAACCGAACTAAAACTCATGGCCAATGCTGCTATCATTGGTGATAACAATATCCCGAAGAACGGAAATAAAACACCTGCTGCAATGGGTACGCCTAATGTGTTATAGGCGAGTGCAAAAAACAGGTTTTGCTTGATGTTTTTCATTACAGCAGCACTCAAATTTTTGGCCTTGACAATACCGTGTAAATCGCCTTTTACCAAGGCTACCATTGCACTTTCAATCGCTACATCTGTTCCTGTTCCCATAGCAATCCCTACATCACTTTTGGCCAATGCTGGTGCATCGTTAATGCCATCACCTGCCATAGCAACTACCTTTCCGTTTTGTTGTATTTTCTCTACTTCTTTGAGCTTGTCTTCTGGCAGCATACTGGCTTTAAAATTTGCTAATTTCAATTCTGATGCTACTGCTTGTGCCGTATCGTGATTATCACCAGTGAGCATTATTACATCAATGCCTTTATCTTGAAGTGCTATAATTGCCTTGGCACTTGTTTCCTTTATTCTATCGCCAATAACCACATACCCAACAACGGTGTTTTCTATTGCCAAATATGAAACTGTTTTCCCTTGTTTTTGATAGCTTTGGGCTTCATCCTTCATTTTAGATGTAATACCTGCATTTGTATACTCCATCATTTTAGGATTACCCAATGCTACTTTTTTTCCATTTATTTTAGCTTCAACACCTTTTCCTGTAACCGCATTAAAATTGTCCGATTTTAATATTTCAGTATTGCGTTCTTTTCCATATTTAACGGTTGCTTCTGCCAAAGGATGTTCGCTATTGGTGTTTACTGAGACAATGTATTGAAGTATTTCATTTTCACTTAGAGCGTTGTTAAACGTCCCAATCTTTTCTACAGCTGGCTTTCCTTCTGTAATCGTTCCTGTTTTGTCAATAATTAAAGTGTCAACCTTATCCATTTTTTCGAGAGCTTCTGCATTTTTAATCAATACACCATTTTGAGCACCTTTACCAACGCCAACCATCACAGACATAGGCGTAGCTAACCCTAATGCACACGGACATGCAATGATTAAAACAGCAATGGCATTCACAAACGCAAAGACGTACACAGGTTCCGGACCCCAAATAGCCCAAACTCCAAAAGTTAGTAAAGAAATTATGACCACGGCAGGCACAAAGTAGCCAGACACTTTATCGGCTAAATTTTGAATAGGTGCTCGACTTCTACTGGCATCATTCACCATATGTATGATTTGTGATAGTAACGTATCGCTTCCTACCTTTTCGGCTTTCATTAAAAATGATTGATTCCCATTGATAGTGCCACTACTTACTTTATCGTGTTGTGATTTGTTTACTGGAATAGGTTCGCCTGTAATCATAGATTCATCAATGGTAGTTTCGCCTTTGATGATCACACCATCCACAGGAATTTTGTCACCAGGCTTTACTTTTAGAATATCGTTTAGTTTTATCTTATCAATACTGACTTCAACTTCTTCTCCATCCACAACCTTTATTGCTTTGTTGGGGGCTAATTTCAATAATTCTTTTACTGCGGAATTGGTTTTGCTGTGTGCACGGGCTTCTAAAAGCTGTCCCAACAATACAAGGGTTAGGATTACGGTTGCTGCTTCAAAATACACGTGTACGGCACCAGATTCGGTTTTGAACTGACCTGGAAAAACGTCTGGAAAAAGCATACCCGCAACGCTAAAGAGCCAGGCTACTCCTGCGCCTATTCCAATAAGTGTAAACATATTGAGATTCCACGTTTTTATACTTTTGTAGGCACGCTCAAAAAACATCCAAGTAGCATAAAACACAACTGGGATTGAAAGTGCAAATTGAATCCAATTCCAATATTTTTGTTCGATTAGGTCATATAATGGATTGTTGGTAAGCATTTCGCTCATTGCAATTAGGAAAATTGGCAAAGTGAATGCGGTCGCTACCCAAAATTTCTTCAACAGCTTTTTATAGGTTTTTTCTTCTGCGGAAAGGCCTGGTTCCATCGGCACTAAATCCATCCCACAAATTGGACACGAACCTGCTTCGCCTTTTACGATTTCTGGATGCATAGGACAGATCCATTGTTCAGTTGAAGCTGTTGATAAATTTTGTTCTTCCACCAAATCCATTCCGCAAACTGGACAATCACCCGGCCTGTCATAGGTTCTATCGCCTTCGCAATGCATAGGACAATAAAATGTACCTGAGCCTTTTCCTTTTGGTTGTTTTTTCTGTTTTGTTTCTATAGGATGATGCTCCTCTTTATTAAGAATGCTGTATCTATCACCATCGTTTTTCAACGCTTCTTGAAATACTTTTAAAGGAATATGTGATTCCATTTCGATGGTGGCTTCTGCCTTCTCTAAATTGATAGATACTGTAGAAACACCTTTCACTTTTAAAAGCGTTTCCTCTACATGACTGCGACAACTGTTACAAGTCATTCCATGTATGTGATAGGTATGTTTCATTTTCAATATTTTTAAAAATCCGTTATTCGTTCAATTCTGAACTTGGTTAAATGGGTTTGTACAATCGCGTTTATTATTTCTATTTCATACTTATTTATATCACTTTGTAACTTCATCAGTTCGTCAAAACGCATCCCTTTACTGCTATAATCGGCTAGCAAAATATCGTAAGCACTATTTGAGATTTCAATTTGTTTATTGGCTAACTCAAACATCAATTTTGCACTCTCATATTCAGATCTATAACCTTGAATACTGCTGATCATTCTATTGGTCAAACTTTCCTTTTGAAGTTCAAATGCCTGTTGTTTGATGCTTTCTTCTTCTTTCTTGGCTGAGTATTTTTTGCGGTATATTGGAATGGATACCATTACTTTTGGTATAAGAATATCCCTGCCGTTGTTAACAGGAAAAGCATCTGTTCTGCCACTAACCAGACTATAATCTAAGCCTACGCCAAATGAGGGCTTACCATCCAAAGCATTTAATGCAAGTGTTTTGTTGGAAGTTTTTATATTCCAATCGATTTGTTTTATAAGTGGGTGATTGGTTTGAATATTTTTCCTGAATTGTTCTATGTTATATTTTATTGCTGCTATCGTAATTTGTGTTGTATCAATTTGAATAGCAGAGTTGTTCGGATTATTTATAGCTTCATTTATTGTTGCTGTATAACCCTTTTTTTGTTCTTCAAATATTTGGATTTGTCGGTTAAGTTCTTCTATTTTGATCCGAACGGTGAGAACATCAGAAGCAATGGATTTTCCACTTTCTACTTTTGCCAATGCCACTTTTTCAAGGGTAGAGAAAATGCGTATATTCTTACGAAGAATACTTTGCTTTGCTTGTAATAGATACAGATTATAATAGGCTGTTTTGATTTGATAATCTATGTTCAACCTTTCTGCTGCTACTCGTTCGTACTTCGATTTTGCCATTGTTAGCACCACATCTTCTTTGGCCTTTAGTGTGCCAAACCAAGGAAACATCTGACTCGCTGATACACTGAATACTTGACCACCTAATCGAGTTTCTGGACGTAGAACGGGAATACCGAAACCCACAGTTGGGTCAGGCAATTGGTTTACTTGTGGCCCTTTTTGTAAAGCCGCTTCGTATTCTAATTGTAAAGCTTTTAGCTCAGGATTGTTGTTGTATGCTTTACTTAATAAGCTATCTAAAGATTGTGCTTGACAATTATCAATGAACAATCCTGCAATTAGCAATCCTACAATGGACAATCTTGCGGAATTTAATTGACTAATTGTTAATAGCCTACTGATAAATAGAAAAACAGAAAAATACATACTATTTGATTTTCGTGTTTTGGATAATAGTATACAGAAGTTTACCGAGCTCATCAGCATCACTAAAAAGCGATTTAAATAGTTCCTTATCAATGTAGTCAGTCTCATTTATTAGTCTAAGCCAATATTTGATTTCACGAACTTCTTTATAGGAAATAGAAAGTTTATGTCTAAAGTCTTTAGTAGTATATCCACCCAAGGCTTCTTCAATATTTGCCCCGACTGAAGTGCCAGATCGCAAAATTTGTTTAGAAAGAGTATATTCTTTTTTCTCTTCAACTAAATATTTGTACAGCTTTACAATTCTAACTGCAAAGGCGAAACTCTTTTCTTGAACTATATTTTCTTTCATATCTATTTTTTAAGGTTGTTTTAATTGTTAACTGATAATTGTCGATTGTTAATTGCTAACTGAATCTCTTTCCACAATGAATACAACACGGGTACGGTGAACATTGTAATCACTTGCAAAGTCATTCCACCAAAAGAAGGAATGGCCATTGGCAACATTATATCTGCTCCACGACCTGTAGAGGTAAGCACCGGTAGTAGAGCTAAAATGGTCGTAGCAGTGGTCATCATTGCTGGTTTTACCCTGCGTATGCCACCTTCTACTACTGCATCCCTTATCTGTGGAGTTGTAGCGGGTGTATTCCGTTTGAAACTATCTTTTAAGAATGTGGCGACTAAAACCCCATCGTCCGTAGCAATACCAAACAAGGCTAAAAAGCCGACCCATACAGCTACGCTGAGGTTAATGGATTTCATTTGAAACAGGTCTCGCATATTGGTGCCTAATACATCAAAATCCATAAACCAGGGTTGTCCATATAACCATATCATTATAAAGCCCCCGGAGAAGGCTACAAACACACCGGAGAATACCATCATAGAAGTAGTGACAGAACTGAATTGGAAATAAAGAATTAGAAAAATTAGAGCCAGTGCAATAGGGATAACAATGGAAAGTCGTTTGTTTGCCCGTACTTGTTGCTCATAATTTCCTGCGAATTTGTAATTTATTCCTGCGGGCAATGTCAACTCGCCATTTTCAATTTTATCTTGTAAATAGTTTTGTGCATTGTTGACTACTTCTACTTCTGCAAAACCTGCTTCCTTATCAAACAGTACATATCCCACTAAAAACCCATCTTCGCTTTTTATAGCTTGAGGTCCTTGCTCATACTTTATTTCAACTAAATTTCCGAGTGGGATTTGTAGCCCGTTTGATGAAGCAACTAAAATGTTGCCAAGACTACTCGGGTTGTCTCGTAACTCTCTTGGATAGCGTAATCGAATGCTGTATCGCTCTCTGCCTTCAACGGTAGAAGTCATTACCATACCACCAACCGCAGCTTGTAGCTGTTTTTGTACATCTACTATTGATAGGCCAAATCGGCTTATTTTTTCGCGGTCAATGTCGAACAACATATAAGGCTTGCCCACTATTCGCTCTGCAAATACGGCTGGCGCTTTTACACCACCTACTTTCTTCAAATGCTTTTCTAATTCCAGACCGAATGCTTCAATAGTCTCTAAATCTGAACCCTTTACCTTTATTCCCATCGGTGCTCTCATTCCCGTTTGTAGCATTACTAATCGGGTTTCAATGGGTTGTAATTTGGGAGCTGAAGTAACACCCGGAAGATTAGTGACTTTTACAATTTCGTTCCAAATATCATCTGGAGAATGGATATGCTCTCTCCATTGTCGGAAGTACGAACCTTTTTCATCCTGTACTAAATCGCTAATTTGAACACCACTCGATAATGCTTTTTCATATTCTATTGCTCCCCCTTTTGCCAGTATGAATTTTCCGTTGTTGTCTCGCCTAAATCGTATACGATGACCATCTTCATCGGTCATATATTCCGACTTATAGAGTATTACATTTTCATACATTGACATTGGAGCAGGATCTAATGCACTTTCTACCCGGCCTGCTTTACCAACTACTGTTTCCACTTCAGGTATAGCCGTAACAGCCATATCTAATGCCCGCAAATTGGCTACATTCATTTGCATTCCAGAATGTGGCATCGAAGTAGGCATTAGTAAAAATGACCCTTCATCTAAGGCAGGCATAAATTCCTGACCCGTATTTTTTGCGATTTGAATTCCAAAGAATATTAGGCTGCCAACGAGCAACAGGAATAACAATTTTACTTTTAGCAAAAAGCGTAAGATTCTTTCGTAGAAGTGAATAACTATATAAAAGCTTCCAATTAATACACCTGAAATAAAAGAAACAAAAAAAAAGTTGGTGAACACGGTTTTGGTAACACCCAATGGCATCCATATTCTGGCGAGAAGCCAGGCAACCAAAAGAGCATAGACAATGTTTCTTGCTATTTCAAAATAGGAATGGAATTTTCCATTCTGCAATGACTTTAGCCAGTAACTGATCATTCCAGTTATGCCGACTACAAGTCCAATTAATCCTAAATAATAAAACTGACCAAATAATAGAAAAATGCTTAATGCTATCAATGCAACATTATAACCAATAGACATCCATTTTGACTTTGTCTTAACTCCAAACAACTGCGTTGCCAATGGCGGTACAATGGTAATGGCTACAACAATGGAAGCAATCAGAGCAAATGTTTTTGTAAATGCCAATGGTCTAAACAGCTTTCCTTCTGCCGCCACCATTGTGAATACTGGCAAGAAACTTACAACAGTTGTGGCTACAGCAGTTATTACTGCTGAGGCAACTTCTGTGGTGGCATTATAAATCGTAATTGAAATGGATTGCTCCGGAGGGGCTTTTTTGATATGTGTGACCATACTTTCCGTTAGGACAATTCCCATATCTACCATCGTTCCTACTGCAATAGCAATTCCTGATAAGGCCACGATATTGGCATCGACACTAAAATAACGCATTGCGATAAAACACATCAAAACAGCAACTGGTAGTGACCCCGCCACCAATAATGACGACCTTAAATTCAGCAGCATTAAAATCACCACAATTATGGTAATAAGAATCTCTAAGCCTAATGCTTCTTCTAAAGTACCTAAGGTCTCATTGATTAAATCTGTTCTGTCATAGAATGGGACAACTGTCACCTTTGAAACTGTTCCATCGGCTAATGTTTTGGTAGGTAAACCAGGAGCTATTTCATCGATTTTCGCCTTAACATTGTTAATTACTTCTAATGGATTGGCACCATATCTTGCCACTACCACACCTCCCACTGCTTCTGCACCTGATTTGTCTAAAACTCCCCTGCGGGTAGCAGGACCAATATTTGCCACGGCAATATCCTTAATGCGAATGGGTACATTGTCGGTGACTTTGACAACTGCATTTTCAATATCTTCTATGGATTTCACATAACCTAAACCCCTTACGAAGTATTCGGCAAGATTGATTTCCAATGTTTGAGCACCTATGTCTAAATTGCTTTCCTTAATGGCCTTCATTACCTGATTAAGAGTAATGCCATATACTCTCATTTTGTCCGGAATGACATCTACTTGATATTCCTGAACAAAGCCACCTATGGAAGCTACTTCTGAAATACCTGAAGCAGAAGACAAACCGTACCGTACATAGAAATCTTGAATAGAACGCAGTTCGTGTAAATCCCAGCCCCCGGTAGGATTACCTTGCTCATCTCTACCTTCTAAGGTGTACCAATATATTTGTCCTAAAGCGGTTGCATCAGGACCTAAAGTGGGTTGAACACCGTTAGGCAGTAGATTGGCAGGTAGTGAGTTAAGTTTTTCAAGTATTCTACTTCTGCTCCAATAAAATTCTACACCTTCATCGAAAATGACATAGATACTCGAAAAGCCAAACATTGAATTACTTCGAATGCTCTTTACTCCCGAAATACCTAATAAAGAAGTAGTTAGAGGGTAAGTGATTTGGTCTTCCACATCTTGTGGCGACCTTCCCATCCATTTGGTAAAAACGATTTGTTGGTTCTCTCCAATATTGGGTATGGCATCAACTGCAACCGGATCTCGAGGCAAGCTATTGACACCGAGGTCAAAAGGTGCAGTGACAAGGCCCCATCCAATAAATAGTAGCAATAGTAGCCAAGCGACAAGTTTATTGTCTATAAAAAATTTGATTATTTGATTTAGCATTATTCATTTTCATTCTTAGAATTTCACAAACAGGAATAGGCTCATACTGCCATTTTTGGGTATGAGGTATCAATGAAAATGAATGAATCAAATGAGGAAGGTCTGATAGAGTACCTGAATGTCTCTACCGGGCAAGGGTGGTTTGTACTGTTTATAGGGCTGGTAGTCAGTTTGTACACTATAGTTAAAGACATATACCGCTATAAAAGTAGCTACAAATTCTAACTGTAAATCCTGAACGGTTGCTACTTGAGTGGTTGTGGCATCTAAATCAGATTTTTCAATGACAACAGCTTCGTTATGACAACAGTTGTCTTTATCTCCCTCGTTTAGGCCATCTTCCTTGTGGTGGCAAATTTTTTTTGCTTGATGGCAAGGTGGAGTTACTTGTTTTTCGTGACAGGATTTAGCTTTTCCAAATAGACTTATACTTTTAATCTGATCTTGACAATAGTGTACATCCATAGAGAATCCTGTTGACGATAGCAGCATCAACAAAGCCATTGATATAGTGGCAATTCTATGTGAAAGACTTCTTGTCATTGTTTACACAAGATACTAACTGAAACGTTCAGCTTAAAATTTTATTATTTCTGTTTTTCATTTGGTTGTCTAAAAAGCAATGTGTGCGATAGCACTCTTTGCTTTTGCGGGTTGGCTTAGCTTGCAGAGAACGATTAGTATATGAAGCGTAGCCTACCGATAGGCGGCTATGATTTCATAAATCAATAAATGCAACAAGCGGGTATAATTCCTTGGCTCAATTACACTCGCTATCTAAAAAACTGACATCCGGAATGTTCGACACTGTTGGATCGATGTACATGTTTTGCCAAAACAACTCACCCGATTCTATTTGGTAGAAGAATTTATAAAAGCCTTTCGCAACATCTGTAAAGTCAAATTGAGTCTGGCCGCTAAAGTTGGCAAGTGGAATGTCCTTAAGCTGGGCAGCCTCCAATTCGCTCACCTCATACATCAAGTTCAATGACAGCTGTGGGATATTGGCAGTCACCAAATCAAGCGCGCAGCTGGCGGGAATGAGCCATATCCGATCCACTTTTTCTGTGCTGAATAAGGATACGACACCGATATTGGGGATGGGAAAAATAGCTGCAAGTCCAGGATTGTGATTCGGGCTCTTCCATCTTCCAACGGGTTGACCGTTGTTATCAAATAAATCAATGCCTGTGACTATATCCAGAGCTGTATAGTCGGTTTGGGTGGTTGGTGAGGATTCGTCATCATCACAGCTAAAGCATAAAAATAAGCATAGCGTCCCGCAAAGGAAGAGGATGTTTTTGGTTATTGTCATAAAATTGAATCGATTATGTTTTAATAACGAATTAGCAAGTGATCCGATTATCTGCTCAGGATTTTTTTAGCGTATTAACCACTAATTGCATGCCCGTTTTAAACTGATCCCCGCTGATATCTACAGTGAGATGCTCTTTGAGGCGTGTGATGATTTTGGGTAAGTCCTGCATGAAAGCTTTATGGCGCTTGATTTCGCCGTCCAGGTCACTGGTGTCAAGCATATCACTGATGCTTTTCCGCTCCGTTTTTTCCGATTCAAATGATTTAATCTTTTCAATAATGCTTTTTAGCTGATCGTTGACAAAGCCCGTCTGGAAAAATTCGGCATCCAGTGAGCAGGCAATAAATTTGGAACCTTCTGACCACATTTCGTGGTTGAGCGTCAATTCACTTTCCATACTCACCCAGGGAGAACTTAAGCTGCGTTTGGATACCAGCGAAAGTGTGGCATCCGATTCTTTGATACTTTTGATAATAAATTCTCGGATATTGCCTCCGGCTTTGAGGTGGGTACTGTCGATGATAACAGCTATGCCATTGTCTTCTAAAAATTTTTTAACTCTTTGAGCGTCCGTTTTATCGGCATGACGATAAGAGATGAATAACTTGGGGCGATTGTCATCGGGTGTTATTCCATTATTATCATCGTTATTTGTGTACTTGCTTGCATCAAATTCAATGCCTTGAGGCGGGCGGTAGTCCTCAAGGTAACTGGTGAGCGCATAAGTGATGCGGGCGCTTTCGCGTTTGTAATCTTCATTGCTTGCAGTGCCCATGCGCCTTTCGCGCTCATTGCTGTTGAAACGAGAGGAAAGTAGTACGATATCGCCATTCAAATCATTATCGTTGGCTGTGCCTCGAAGCAACTCTTCAATAGCTTTTTTAAGATTGCCATCTTGCAGCAGCCGTTGGATGTATTCTTTGTGATTCATAAAGTAGTTGGTTTCTCAGATGGTTTTGAGTCTTCGAGCCAAAGGCAACCGCATTTTCGATCTCTCAAAGATGAGGATGAAGATAGTGATATCGCCTTACTTTTTCCAAACATTGTTGTCCTTGTTGATATCTGCCATGCGGCCGGAGGGATCGATTTCCACCTTTTCAATGTCCTTTGATTTGATAGGCACAAACAATTCATAAGTCGGATGCGTCCAGGGCCAGTCGGGGCCAATTTTATAGGGAATGTTGGTATTTTCCTGTGTTTTCTCACCCCGCATTATTCGCAGCGGGATATGATAAACAAGCTGCTTACCCCCTTTCTTGGTAATGACTACATCCAACGGCATAGGCATCAGGCCGACCCTTTCGAGCGATATTTTTGTGTTGCGTCGGTTGTATTTGTCAACGCTTGTGATACGATAATCAATAGAGTGAGTGGTGTTGATCCAATATTCTTTATACCAGTCCAACTCCAGCCCCGACACCTTTTCCATGATTCGGATAAAGTCATTGGGGTTGGGGTGTTTGAATTTCCAAACCTCAAAGTAGCGCAGCATGCCTTTGTCAAAAGCTTCCTTGCCAATGATATATTCCAACTGATTCAAAAAGATAGCGCCTTTGACATAGGAGGCAACCGCATAGGCCGAATTGGTCACGTAGTGATCAGCATGGGTGCTCAAAGGTTCCTCTTTGCCAGCCTTTACAAAATTGGCATGTCCCACATAATTGGAGGCATGAGGATTTTCCTCTGCTGTGCTGCCGGGGAGCAGGCCTTTTGCTTTAAGATGGTTCACCACCACATTGTCGGCATAGCTGGTAAACCCTTCATCCATCCAGGGGTAGAGGCTTTCATTGGTGCCCAATACCAGCTGAAACCAGCTATGCATAAGCTCGTGAACCGACACTCCCACCAGGCTGCGCAGGTTGCGTTCGCCGGTGATGAGCGTGAGCATCGGATATTCCATACCGCCATCGCCTCCTTGTATAAAGGAATATACGGGATAGGGATATTTGCCGAATTTGGAATTGATAAAGCTAAGCGCCTCATCCATGATGGCAGGCAGGCGCTCCCAAACATCCGTAGTTCGTTCGTTTTTTTGATAAAAGAAATGCAGAAGGGTTCCGTCAGCAGCTCTGCGCCGGGTGTGCGTATAATCTTTGTCTGCTGCCCAGGCAAAATCATGAACCTGCTCTGCTACAAAGTGCCAGGCCAGCTTTTCGCCCGACGGCCTTTGCACCGATGCACCTTCTTGTTGATAACCATAACCGATCTCATTGGGATTCTGCAATACACCCGTAGCTGCTACTATATAGTCACGATCTATACGGATCGTAACATCGAAATTGCCCCAAACGCCATGAAACTCACGCCCCACATAGGGATGAGCATGCCAGCCCTGGTAGTCGTATTCAGCCATTTTGGGGAACCATTGCGACATCGAATAGGCGATGCCTTCTTTATTGTTGCGTCCAGAGCGTCGGATTTGGACCGGTACCTGCGATTCGAAAACCATATCAAAAGTTGCCTTTCCAAAGGGGGGAATAGGCTCCGGAAGGAGTACCTCCAGCACGGTGCCCTCTACTTTATGCTTGACGTCCTGGCCATTATACTTGAGGGAGCGAATATGGTGGTACCCCATTTCGTTTTCTTTTAGCTTCGAAATCCTGTCACCCACTCTGGGATCGGGATCTGAGATATTGCGCGAACGCACGTCCATCATGCTGTTTGGCTGGAAAGCATTGAAGTAGAGATGGTAAAATACCTGGTGCAATTCATCCGGCGAGTTGTTGGTGTAAACCAGCCGCTGAGTGCCCTTGAATTGATGCTTTTGTTCATCAAAATCAATATCCATTTTGTAGTCCGCCGCTTGCTGCCAACGATCTGGTTGTGCATGGATTGAGCATGCACTCGTTACCAACAAGCAAATGAAGATGTTTTTAATGTGATATAGAAATCCACCTCCTTTGGTGGTGGTTAAGTTCGCTTGGCTTTGCCGTTTTACTTTTTTGCTTTTGGCATTGCCTGCGGCGCCTTCATTTTTTCCAATCGATGAAAAAACGAAGCAAAAAAATCTCGCCAAATCAAACTCCTCCGTCAAACAATGATTTGGCTGGCCATCCCGCCCTTTTATGAGGTGGGAGGATTGGAGGGGTACCCTTTTTAGGGTTTGGCATGTGTAAGCCACCTTCAAAGAAGGTGGTGGTTGACTAAATGAAGTCATGCAAGTAAGATTTTTTTAAACTAAACGTGAAACGAATCGGCAGAAGGCGCAATAGCTACAGGGCCAATTACTTTGGTCCAGCTCGCCAATCGATACCATTTGATACAAAGAAAAATAAATATGCCCGCCAATACAACAAAACCGGCGAGTATTAACGGCACATTAACCACTTCTGCCCGCAGTAAGCTGGACGTTTGCAGGGCGGAGCCATCAAAAGTGACCATTGTGGCTCCAAAAATATTAGTGGCAGCATGAACTCCCATTGCCAGCTCAAGTCCGTCATCGAGCAGGGTGAGGATAGCCGCGAACAGCCCAAAACCTGCATAATAAGCCAACATCAAGCCGCTACCAAAATGTTCGAGTTCCGGATTCATGCTATGCATAAACGCAAAAAGAGCCGATGTGACGAGCAGCGGAATGCATCTCCACTGGCTCACCAAGCTTAGTGCTTGCAGCAGGTAGCCTCTGAAAAATAGCTCCTCAAAGGAGGTTTGAATGGGTAAAATGAGTAGCGAAATTACAAGGAGTGGCAGAAAAGAACGAAGCTCAAATTGCCAGACATACGTATGGGGTGCCAGCCAGTAGTTGAGTCCTTCCAGCAGAATAGTGAAAAGCATCCAAAGTCCAAAGGCAAAGCCAACTCGCCCCCAGCGCACTTTGTTGACAGCAGAAATCAGGCTTCTAAACGGCCGCAGGTGAATTTGAGTAACGCAAAGCCACAAGGCCAGCATAGCGGCTACAAAGCTGAGCAAAATTAGCAGGAAGCCGGTATTGGCACTGATTCCCAGCGGCCGGAAATCCAGGTCTTTGGAAAATTGCAGCATCAGTTCAGTGCCATTTGGCAGGCCGGCTACGGCTTCCCATACCACCAGCATCAAGGGCAACTGGCCAATGACAAAGCCCGCCATCACTATCAGAATGCTTATTACGTAACGCCAAAAGTCATTTTTGCCGGAATGCACTTTTTGTAAAAACATGCGCGAATTTAGCCAAATTGTAAAAATCAATCCAACGCTTCACAAAACCTTCAGGTTCTTTGCCGATCGAAATATTTGTTGAGCAGCATCAAAGGAAGGAGGCTGATAGCTATAATACTTAGCGCATAAATGGCCGATTGCTCCAGCTCTTCATCACTGGCCAGTTCAAAGGTGCGGGTAGCAAGAGTGTCGAAATCAAAAGGGCGAAGGATGAGAGTGAGTGGCAATTCTTTGAGCACATCCACAAACACCAGCATCGCTGCGGCCATCAAGCTGCCGCGGAGCAGGGGCAATACAATCCTTCGCAGGCTACGACTTGCCGATGCGCCCAGCAGGCTGGAAGCATCCACCATTTGCCGGCCGATCTTGCTCAGGCCCGCATCCACACTATTGTACGCAACCGCCATAAAGCGAATTGTACAAGCATACACCAATGCCAGGAGAGTGCCTGCCTTGAGCCAATCAATCCCCAAGGAACGGCCATAGCGAAAACTTACCATCACCCCGATAGCGATCACAGCACCCGGCACTGCATAACCCACAGTAGCCAGCCTGCTGAGGCTCTCCAGCCATGCCGAACGCCTCAGGTGATTCACAAATGCTATAAGCAGCGCAATGCTGATAGTGAGTAAAGCTACCAAAAAGGCTACACTAAAAGTATTGAGACAGCTATACCGAAAGGTGAGGCTGTCTAATTTTCGGAACCCGGTCCAGGTCCAGCTCAGCAGCTGCATCAGTGGAATGGCAAAGCCCAGAGCAAATACCAACCAACACCAACTGGCAGCTGCCAGCTGATTCCAGCCTTTTAGCCCTTGGCGTAGTAAGGGGCGTGATCGGTCGGGGCCATTGTATCGCTGGCTTTGGCGGCTCATCTTTTCCAACATCAGCAATACCAGCACAATCACCAGCAGCATTGCTGCCAGCCGTACCGCTGCCATCAGATCGCCGAGCGAAAACCAGGCTCTGAATATGCCGGTAGTGAAAGTGCTCACTCCATAGTATTTCACTGCTCCATAATCATTCAACACCTCCATGATCACCAGGCTGAGCCCACCAATGAGTGCGGGGCGAATAGCGGGTAAAGCCACTTTGACAAATGTTTGCCAGGGGCCTTTCCCCAAAGTCCAACTGGCTTCCAAAAGACTGCGCGATTGTTGCCGAAAGCTAGCCCGGGCAATGAGATAGATATAGGGGTAGAGTACCAGGGCCAGTACAACAGAAACGCCGCCCAGCGACATGATTTCAAAAGGAATAAGCGCAGAGGAATGCCAACCAAGCAGATTGCGGGTCATTCGTTGTACGATGCCCGTATAATCCAGCAGGCCTGCATAGGCGAAGGCGGCAATGTAGGATGGAATAGCCAAAGGAAGCACCAGGCCCCACTCAAGCAGCGCGCGGCCCCGAAATTCACAAGTGCTGACGAGCCATGCCGTGCTGATGCCAAGCAACAAACTGAGGCCTCCAACACCAAGTACCAGGAGGAAGGTGTTTAGGATATAATCGCTCAGAACGGTGCGCCGCAGATGATCCCATGTGTCGGAATGGCCACCAAATAATTGTAAGAGGATGATAAGAAGCGGAAGCGCCAACATGGCCGCTATAGCAGCTGCACTAAGCCCCCAGGTTCTATTCATATTGCCGAATTATTGACCCATTATTTCCAACCTACTTCGTCGAAGATCATCACCGCTTTGCGACTGTGTTCGCCCAGCTTTTCAAAATACACATCATCTTCCACAAAGCTGCCCCACGAATTGAGTAAGGCGGAAGGCTGTACCGATGGAAGAACGGGGTACTCGTAATTGCCCTCTGCAAACAGCTTTTGAGCTTGCGGCCCAACCAAGAACTCCATTAGCCGCACGGCATTTCCTACGTTGGGTGCATGCTGTGCCAGGCCAATTCCGCTGATGTTGACATGCGTTTTTCCCTTGCTATTTTTTGGAAAAAAAAGCGCCACAGCCTCCGCTGCTTTGCGTTCTTCGGGATTATCGCTGTTGAGCAGTTTGGCGTAATAATAGGTATTGATGAGCGCTACATCCCCTATGCCCTGAGCAATGGCCTTCACCTGATCCCGATCATTGCCTTTGGGTGGCCGGGCCATATTGGCGACTATACCGGCAGCCCATTCACGGGCTTTTTTCTCTCCGTCATGCGTGATAAAAGAGGCCAGCAGCGATTGATTGTAGATATTGTCAGAAGAGCGTACAAGGATGCGGCCCTTCCATTTTGTATCGGTCAAAGCTGCGTAGGTACTTAGTTCCGATGGCTTAACGCGTTCTTTGGAATAGGCAATCACGCGGGCGCGTTTGGTGAGAGCTACCCAGTGGTTTTGGTGATCGCGGTACTGCTCGGGAATGGAAGCTTTTATGGCTTGTGACATGAGTGGCTTGATGATGCCCAACATTTTGGCCCGGAATAGCCGCCCGGCATCTACGGTAATGAGCACATCGGCCGGGCAGTCAGGACCTTCTTCCTGCATGCGATTGATTAGCTCATCGGCGCTGGCTTTCACCACATTGACGTTTACCTGATACGTATCTTCAAACAGCTTGAAGAGTTGCTTGTCCGAATCGTAATGGCGGTGGGTATATACATTGACCTGTGTGCCATAATCTCGATAATTGACAGTTGGGCCTGTACTTTCTGTTTGCTCCGACTCATCCGATTGGGCAGGCGGTTTGTCATGGCTACAGCCAAACCCGACAAAAAGGAATAGGCTGATTAGCCACAGGTTTTTGGAAAAAATGTTTGCGTTCATCTCAGATTATTTTTATGCATGCAAATGTAAGTGATTTGGCTGGTGGCCAAAAGAATTCGGAAGAAAGAAACGGCAATTTTACGACTATATGATATACTTCAAGCCGCCAAGTTTTGTGCATTTCCATAGCGATTGAACCAGTAAGAACCACTTCCACACCTTGGTTAAAACCAACAGGCTTGAAGTTTATCCCGCTTTGCCAAGTCTTGTGCATACGCACAAAACTTGGCAAAGCGCGGTATAATATGGTTATTCCAACTGTATGGCTCGGCGATGTCTGTATCATCAATGAGTTGGCAAAGGTCGATTTCTATTCCCCGGCTCATGTTGGTGATCGGGACCTTATTTGGCCCGCCTTCAAAGGGGTTTTTGGCCATCGGCAAGTTGCTAAATTACCGAAAAGCCAGGCCCAAAATTGCAAACTTAGCCCATCAAAACCGATTTTTGATTTACCTTTGTATGATCGTTCATCAAAAGTATATGTTGGCATGGAAAATAATAAAACGCTGAACATTCGCACGAGCCTATTGGTATTGATCGTCTTTGTCGCTGCACTATGGCGATTGGTGCCGCATTGGCCCAACTTCACGCCACTGGCTGCTATGGGCCTTTTCGGCGCTGCTTATTTTTCACGCAAATGGATGGCGCTGCTCATTCCCTTTGCGGCCTTATGGATCAGCAATTTGATTCTGGACAATGCTGTGTATGCCCACCAATATCCCGAATTTTATGAAGGCTTTGTATGGTTCAGTGCCTTTAGCTTATGGATTTATCTGGCCTTTGGATTGGTCATCCTCCTGGGTTGGATAGCTTTGAAAAAGGTGAATCCGGGCAGGCTGCTGGTCGTGAGCCTGACGGCTTCCTTGCTCTTCTTTTTAGTCACCAATGCCGGCTCCTGGCTGATCGATCCGCTTTATCCCAAAAATGCCGCTGGTTTGCTGGCTGCTTATACTGCCGGCATACCTTATTTTTGGAATACCCTGGCGGGCGATCTTTTTTATACTGCTGTGCTTTTTGGTAGTTTTGAAGCCGTTCGACATTGGCAGCCCAATTGGCTGGCGACGCCAGGTTCAGTCCGATAAGTAGCTGAAAATCAATAAATTATATAGAAATAAATTATATAGAACTGTTGCGGTGATACTTGAAGTGAATGTTTTTGATTTATGAAGACTCTTCCGGGTACTCGATCCGCACATGGTAGATACTTCTTAGCAATTTTTTAAATACCTGCTTGCAAATCTCCAGCTCTTCAAAGCTTAATTCCGAGTGGACGAGCTGTTCATGTGCCAGCTTACCGGCAATGATCTTATCTACCAATTCCGCCACATCTTTTTCGGTGGGATTGCTCAGGCTTTTGGCTGCCGCCTCAATCGAATCAGCCATCATCAGTATGCTCTCTTCCTTGCTGCGCGGCCGGGGCCCCGGATAGCGGAAATCCTGTTCTTTGATCTCTTCAGAGGGGTGTGTGTGCAGATAATTTCGATAAAAATATTCCACCCGTGTGCTACCGTGATGGCTCTTGATGAACTGAATCAGGACTTCCGGCAGCTTCGCTTTTCGCGCCAGGCGCACTCCTTCGGCCACATGCTCAATGATAATTTTAGCACTCTCCAGGTTGTTAATGTCCACGTGTGGATTGTTGCCGCTTTGGTTTTCAATAAAATATTGGGGATTCTTCATTTTGCCAATATCGTGATACAAGGCAGCTACTTTCACCAGCAGGGGGTCGGCTTCTTTAATTTGTGAAGCGGCGGCTTCTGACAGATTGGCTACCTGCAGGCTGTGTTGCAAGGTGCCGGGCGCTTTGAGAGACAAATCCTTGAGCAGAGGCCGGTTCATATCTGATAATTCTACCAGTGTGATGGGGGAGATAAATCCGAAAAGGCGCTCCAGCAGAGGAATCATAGGATAGGCCAGCAGCGTGAGGAATACATTGAGAAAAAACCAGGGATATACCGACCAATCGATATTGAGCAACGAGCCGTCGCGGATGAGCGAGAGGCCGAGGTAGCCGATGCCATAGGCTAAGAAAATGTATAAAATGGAATGAAAAAAGTGTGACATATTGCGCAACTCAATGTAAGTAAGCACCGCCACGATACCGGCCAGTATTTGCAAAAAGGTAAACTCGTAGCCAAGCGAAGAGAGAAAACTGGCAATAAGTACAATGGCTATGTGGGTGAATAGAGCGAGGCGCTCATTGTAAAATACCTTGATCACAATGGGAGCGATACAAAACGGGATGAGGTAAGCACTAAGGATATGATTGCTCTCCACAGTATATACAAGATAACTATAAACAACGAGCCATAAAAGCATGAAAATCAGCTTGTTAAAACTCAAGAAAATTCTTTTTTCATTAAACTGTAAATACAGAATGAATACGCCAATGATCAGGCTGGTGAGTAAAAAATAACCCCCAAAAATGCCGAAATACGATTTGCTGGTACTTACCTGACGCTCGTATTGGGCTTCAAAGGACAGCAGGTTTTGATAAATTTCGGGGGTGATAATGCCACCATTCGGAATGATAAGCTCGCCTTTGCGGATCATGCCGCGTGTGCCTGCAACGGTGGCAATGAGGTCGTTTTTAAATTTTTGGGTGAGCGTATCATTGTAGAATACATTGGGCTGGAAGGCATCTTTGAGCAACGGGATCAAAAACTCTGCCTCCCGCAAGCCGCTCTTGAAGAGTGAATCCGGCATGCGCTCATCCAACTTGGGTTTAGTCAGCAGGCTCTGCAGGGTATGCGGGCTGGTGGTATTGCCTTTGTGGATATTGATGACAAAGTCCTTCTCTTTTTTTTGATGGCTCTGTGCCAGTTGTACAATGCCCCGGCTGTACTTTCTTTCTACAAATCCCTCTGCCCACTTCAGGTAGGCCTCCGGTCGGCGACTGACATCCACGAACTGATTGCCTTCCTTCACCGCATCCAGCTGCTTTTGAAATGCCTGACGTAGCTGCTGTCGGGCATCTGTTGAAATTTGTGGCTGTAGCTCGTAGTGTGGAGAAATGCCAGCTTCCAGCGCTTCGATCTCTTTGCGAACCTCCTCATCTGGCTTGAGGATGGCAAAATCGAAAGGGGCTACCAGGTCTTCATGCCGCCAGGTCTGGCCGCGTTCAAATTCATACTTGAATTTGGCATTATTGGGGCACAGCAGACTGATAAACACAATGACTACCAGAACGATCAGGTAATTGGCCAAACCAGCCAGTCCGCGCAGCGATGTCGGTTTCTTAATGCTCATTGTACACAAAGATAACAGTCCGCCACAATTTTAGGCAAGGCAGTTGCCCTACTTGTCAGAGAGCCAGAGGCTTAGATGACCAAACATCAGATAGCCAGACTGGCAGGAAAACGGTTTTCGGTTTTGCGGAAAACCGCGTACCCTTAGCGTTTACTCTGTACCCTCCACCACCTGTCAGGGCACCATACCGCGCTTTGCCAAGTCTTGTGCATACACACAAAACCTGGCGGCTTGAAGTATAGAAAATGCTTGCAGAATTTTCGATATCGGGCCAGGCTGTTTAGGTCATCGCAATATACGATGATCTTAATGCTTTTTTAACAAAGGATGCCAGAATTTCCCTTTTTATCAGACGTTTGGAAGGAGTACTAATTTCGCCAGACATGGAAAACTACCATTTCAAAAAGACCGAACAAATCAACCGCCGCCGCGCTTTCTGGTTTGCCTTTTTTGTACACTTGCTCATATTTGGTGCTGTGCTAATCGCCTCCTCAGCTGAAGGTCATTGGAAAGATCACTTACCCGACCAGCTAAAAGAATGGTTGGATATGGAGGAGCAGGATCAGCCCGAGGTAAAGGCAAAACCCAGAGCCTGAGCGGGCTGGCTTTTGACCCAAAAAACGTGCAGCCATACCGCTTTTGCAAAAAAGCGGTATGGCTGCACAATGTCTAACTGACTAAGCGCTAGTTACCCGTCTTATAGCCTTTCGCTTTCACTTGGCTGCGCACCGTTTCGATCATTACATTGTCCAGCGTTTCAGACTCGGCACCGGCCTGCTCCCTGCGTACTTTGGCCACATGTTGCTCTGCTTTCTTCTTCAGGTCTTGGATTTCCTTCTGGATCGCTGCCCGCTCCTTTGCTTTTTGTTGGATATACTCTTTGCGCTCCTTCTTGTTCAGCGGCTTCAGCTCTGCGGGTAGTTCATCTTCTTCCAGCTCTTCCACCACACGCTCATCATCTTTGCTGGCATCCACCAGATCCCAGCTGGCATTGTTGTAAGCCGATTGAGATTTGAAAAAAGCTCGTTCACGCACATTGGCTGAGCCATAGCTCATAGCATTGGCGTCTTGGGTAGCCTGATTTGTCGCTTTTTGGCGGCCCTGATGTCCGTAATAAATGTAGGTTTTGTTGAGCCGGATGTTGAGATCGTAGATTTTGTCATCGTAAGGGGTAGGAATATGGGTGACTTGATCGTCTTTGTTGATGGTCATGTATTGGCCCTGGCTACATTCGGCACCATCTTTCCAGAAGGTGCGTACACCTTCCTGATAATCGCCACAGAATATAGTGTTGATTGTAATGCCCCGGGCCCTGGCAGTGCGGCACACGTTTTTGTAATTGACTGAACCCTGATTGAAAGGCTCATTGCCAGCAATGAAAATTACTTTGAAATTGTGCTGGTGGCTAGACCACCGCAGTTCATCGATCGAATTGCTCATCACCCAGCCACAATATTCCTCTCCGCCGCTGGTTGTCAGTTCGAAGAGCTTTTGAGAGAGGGCATCCATATCGGTTGTGAAAGGTGTAATCTGCCGGATATAGCCATTGGTAGCCGAAAGGCGGCTGTTTCCATATTCATACAGTGCGATTTCAATATCGGGTGTTTCGCCATCTTTGCGGGTAGCGGCCAGCTCGTTGACCATCTTCCAAAGCTGCGATTTAGCTTGCTCGATGAGGCCGTCCATGCTATTGCTGGTATCCAGCAGCAGGGCTACTTGTATTTTTGATTTTTCAGGATGTGCTTCATTTTGTGGTGCTGCATGTATTAGCCCCGTCAGCCAGTTTTTTATTTGAAAAGGATGTTGGAAAAGGGTGGAAAGGGCCATCAATGCGACGCCTAACAGAAGAGCAGTTCGTTTTGACATAACTTCAAGGTTTAGAGGTGTTGGTAAATTATTTTCAATCTGAAGGATGCGGTTGTGTGTCGGCTTGGTGGAATCTACTTTGATATTAACATTTCGTTAACGCAATTTTATGGGCAGCGGAAAGTTGGTATCCTAAAAACAGCACCGGAAATGAACCCATCTTATCGGGCGGAGCAATTGATAAAACGAACTTTGCTAATAGCAGCAGCTGTACTGCTGGGCGCTGCGGTGTCCGCGCAGGTAGTGGTGAATGAACACCTGGGGCTCCAAGTCGGACTGAGTGTGACGGTGGGTACCAAGGTAAAACGCATTGGTGCTACGTTCAGTACTTATTACCTTTACAAAAACTGGCAGACGGCAGTGGCGTTGCGAGCCTTTTACAATTTTGATAGCTACGGCCCCTCCGTCCGGCGGCCGGAATACCAGTTAAGTGCTGCGCTGAGTGGAGCCTTTGGTGCTAGCCTTTCCCAGCCACCTGCCTTTTGGCACCTGCTAAGTCACCAAAGCCTGTATGCCTACAGCTTGGGCTATGCCTACAACCTTTACCTTGAGCGAAGCTGCCCCCAAGCTACCGCCACCCTTGCCGTACGGATTCAACAAATTGAACTTCTTTCCGAAAACGATGCCTTCGCGTGGCGGGGAAAAGATCGCTTTCGCACAGGAGCCCTGCAAGTTGCCTGGCACTATGAAAACTATCGTTTTGCAATGAGTAGCATACTTTGGACGGGCGACCCGCATGTATCATCTGCTCGACATGTAAAAGATGGTGGAAATTACCCCTGTCGGTACGGGTATAAGGATTTGTCAGAAGCGCCCTTTGGCCGATTGAGTCATGGAATACTTGCGATGGAGATGGGACGTCAGTTGGGCTGGTCTCAACAATTGCGGGCACGGCTGGGGGTGGATGCCGAGCAAGTGCGGCATGTCTTACAGAATCGCTTGATACACGATGGCTTTACCTTGGCGGAGCGCATCAATGGTATTGAAAACCCCCATTTGCCGATGCTGAATGAAACAGGAAAACCTTATTTGTTTGAAGAAGGCCAGCAAATCCGGCGACTCCGATTTTTTGGCGATGCAGGTTGGAATGAGCCGGTATTTTATTGAAAATGAGGTGTGTCGGGCTTGCTGGTGTTTTGTAAAAATGGCTAAATATTCTGTTACAATCTCCTATCTTTGGCTGCCATGAAATCCATTCATTATCCATTGTTATATTACCAACTCAGTCCTTCGGCCTTGCTGGGCATCCTTGTGGGAACGGATTATAAATTGGTGGGCAATGATCTGAAATGGTTGAAAAAAGAGCTCACGAGCTATTTGCAAAAGCAATACAAAAAGTATGGAGATTACTGGTACATGGATATGGAAGCTCCCCGCCTTAAAATACTGGATGTCAAAATCCGACCGACCTATCGGAAAAATGGCAGTGCTTACCCCGTAGCGGAAGATGTTAAAATCCCTGTTCCGGTAGTGTTTGGGCAGACGGAGGAGGGGAGCTACGAGGCCTATTTGCCGTTGTTGGGAGAAACTATATTTTACAATGATCCGCGGCAATTCCGCTCTTTGGTCCAATATACAGCCACCAACATCCTCAACCGCATGCCACCCAGCCAATTGCACCGGCTGATGTTATTGTCGGAACCGCAGCTGGATACTATTTCTTTGCGAATCAAAGAGGATCGGAAGCAGCGCAACTGGCAATTTGGTACCACCCGCAAACATCGCCAGCTCGACAAGCTTACCGTACCTTTCCCGGACACCAAATCGGTCAAAAGAGTGAGGAAGAACCTGCCGGAAGCTGCTTGGGAGATGGAAAAGTACATTGCGGAACTAATCGAATTGATTACCATCCAACGGGCCAATGTATTGTTGGTGGGGCGGCAGGGAGTAGGCAAGAGCGCTGTGCTCAAGCAGGCAATAAAAAAGATCGCCCAGCAATCCCGGAGAGGAGGAGCGGCACTTACTTTTTGGCAGCTTATGTCGCAGCGCATTGCCGCCAGCGCCAAGTATTTGGGCGAATGGGAGCAAAGCTGCGAAACTTTGGTGAGCGAGTTGGCCGCCGTACAAGGCATTCTGTGGGTAGTGGATATGGTGCGCCTGATCGAATCTGGAGGCAGCGGGCCGGAGGATAGCGTGGCTGCCTTTTTCAGCGGCTTTCTGCAGCAGGGAAAGCTGCAAATGCTGGGGGAAGCTACGCCGGCACAATTGGAAAGTATGCGCAGGTTGTTGCCCGGTTTTGGGTACGAACAACAGACATAGGTGACAGAGTTCAACAGACATAGGTGACACTTTTAAAAAGGCATAAATTGCATAATAAAATGCTATGCCTTGGAAAAACAACACACCTATGGATCAAAAAATTGCTTTTATTCGCGAATGGGAAAGCGGACAATTTTATTTTAATAGCTTGTGCGAAGCTTATTGCATCAGTAGAAAAACTGGCTATAAAATTATTAATAGATATAAAGAAAATGGTATCCACCATTTAGCTGATCGATCTCGTAAACCTTTAAATAGTCCTGATTCAACTGATCAAAACATTATTGATGAAATAAAATTCTGGAGAGGTAAAAAAAATTGGGGTGCTAAAAAAATCAGAATTAAAGTCATTGAAAAATTTGATGAAAATTTAGTCCCCAGTGTAACTACTATTCACAATATTTTAATCAGACAAGGCTTAGTTACACCCAAAAAGAGAAGAAGAAAAATCGAACCCTCCTACCCCGTTTTCGATCCTCAGCAATGTAACGAAATTTGGTCCGCTGATTATAAAGGTTCCTTTTTACTCGGTAATAAAAAACGATGCTTTCCTTTGACTATTTGCGATTCCTGTTCTCGATTTATTTTCGATATTCAAGGCCAGTATAATGAAAATACCAAAAATGTAATCTCTGTCCTCAAAAAAGTTTTTAAGCAATATGGAAAACCAAAATACTTCCATACGGACAATGGGAGTGCTTTTGCGTCCATTCAAAGCCCTGCAGGATACGGATATTTGTCCTACTGGCTTTTGGATCATGGCATCCAACCTGTGTTTTCCGATCCAGGCAGACCTGACCAAAATGGACGTCACGAGCGTATGCATAAAGATCTTAAAGCTCGTTGCTGTAAACCTCCTGCTCATAATCTCAGAAGTCAGAACAGACGAATGAATGCCTTTGTTAAGGAATATAATTTTGAACGACCTCACGAAAAATTAGATATGAAAACGCCCGGTAAAGTTCATCAGTTATCCAATAGAGAATGGTCTGATAAAATAGCTCCAATAGAATACGATTCCGATTTGATGGTCAAGAAAGTTACTGCAAGTGGAGCCATCAGATGGGGTGCTTACGAATGGGTGAATATTAGCAGATGTCTCATCGGTAAATATGTCGGAATTAAAAAATTAGGGAATAGAATTTATCAAGTATTCTATAGAAATTATCCTCTGGGATATTTTAAAGAAGGCGAACAAGTTCAAAAGGGTAAATATCATTTATTAGATTCTGATAAAGATATGAACGGAAGGCGTCGGGGGGGGTAAATTAAAATCGCAGCAGCCCTGGCTGTTCCGCTACGCTCCACAGCCAGGGCTGCTCTGGAAGAAAAGTATTATATTTATGAATAAAAAGTGTAACCCATGTCTATTGAACTGTGTGTACGATGTCTGTTGCACCCCTTGTAGAGCAATTTAAAATTGTGGTGCTTGAGGAGTTGCCGGCGCATCAGATTCAAAGCATTTTGCAACGCCTGGCAGACTATTCCCTGAAGAATTTGAAAATCGCGATCAGCCCGCAGGGACTGGATACGGCCTACCGGCTGCTGTTGCGCTATTATCCCTACGAAAGCTTCCCTGGTAAAGCGGTTAAATTTTTAAGTCAGTGCATCAGCGAGGTACAACTCAATGAGCAAAATGCAATTGGCAAGCAGGAAGTAATTCACAATTTTTTGAAGCAAACGGGTTTGCCGGAGCTCTTTTTGAAAGACGATCTTTTGCTGAATCAGCAGCAGTTGAGGGAATTTTTTGAGGAAAAGATCATTGGCCAATCTGCTGCCGTAGGCAAGCTCATGGAAGTAATTAAAATATATAAAGCCGGGCTCAACAATCCCGAAAAGCCACTAGCTACCATGCTGTTTGCCGGTCCTACCGGCGTTGGGAAAACTGCCAGCGCCAAAGTATTGGCCGACTATTTTTTTGGCAAAGGACAAAAAACAGCTCCCCTCATTCGGATTGATATGAGCGAATTCCAATATCCGGGGCAGATCAGCCGATTCATTGGGGCGGGGCGCGAGGTGGGCAAGCTGGTGCAGGAAGTGCGGGAGCGCCCCTTTGCTGTGCTGCTGCTGGATGAGGTGGAAAAGGCAGCCCCGAATATCTTTGACGCGCTGCTGACGGTATTGGACGAAGGCCTCTTAGTGGATGCCTTTGGCCGCTTGACGAGTTTCAAAAATACCATCATCATTATGACCAGCAATTTGGGAGCTTCGAATCGAAACTCGATAGGCTTCAAAGAGGAAGGCTATGATGAAGCCCGCTATCAATCAGCCATCGGTTCCTTTTTCCGGCCGGAGTTTGTCAATCGGATCGATCATATCGTATTCTTTGAGCCACTTTCTAAAGAAGACATCCGCAGAATTTGCAAAAAAGAGCTAAATGACCTGCGCAGCCGCGAAGGAATTGTGAAAAAGCAACTTCAGCTGGAATACTCCGAAGCGCTGATTGACTACCTCTGCGAAGTCGGTTTTGATGAAAAATACGGCGCCAGACCCTTGCAACGCGCGATCGACCAACGCCTTATCAACCCGCTGGCCATTTGGCTGCTCGATCACAGAACGGTAGCGAATGAGCACATACTGCTCGACTATAGTGATGGCCTTATTGTGAAAAGAACGGCTTGAATTAGCTAGATGAAGACAATGTTTATCCCACAACTGCTTCAAATATTGATCATTTGCCTGGGACCGCTCGTGTGTGTGCGTTTACTCAAACGCTACCCCCTCCAATGGCTCAGCCCGGTAGTGCTGGCCTATCTGCTGGGGATACTGCTTGCCAATCTCCGCTTGCTTCCCATTGACTCATCTGTGAGTCATACGTTGAGCCAGGCAAGTGTAGTGTTGGCCATCCCCATGCTGCTCTACAACACCGATTTGAAGGCCTGGCTAAAGCAGGCTCGCCCGATTATTTTGTCCTTTGTTTTATGTGTGATGAGTGGATTGTTAAGCTCCTTGCTGATCGGCTGGCTGCTGAGTGATGCCTTTCCAAAAGCCTGGCAACTATCGGGTATGCTGGTAGGCGTTTATACTGGCGGCACTCCCAACATGCAAGCTATTGGTATGGCGCTGGGGGTGGAAGATGAAATGTACGTGTTGGTGAATGCGGCTGATATATTTTGCGGAGGTTTTTTTCTGTTGTTTTTAACTTCAGTGGCTCATCCGTTTTTAGGTCTCTTTTTACCCTCCTTTCAGCAGAGGGGAAATGGGGAGGAGATAATCCAGCCTGAAAGCGGCGCTATAAAATGGAGTCACGCCTGGCGGATTGTAATCCTTACCATTGGTATTATTGTGCTATCTGCCGGAGCGACCTATCTTGTGTTTGGCCATCTGGAGCAGTTGGCGTTCTTACTACTGCTGCTCACTGGCCTGAGTGTGCTGGCCTCATTGAAACCGGAAGTGAGGGCTCTGAACGGAGCTTATGAAATGGGGGAATATATGCTTTTGCTATTTTGTGTAGCAGTGGGGATGCTATCAGATTTTGGTCGCCTTTGGGCAGAAGGGGGAGCTATTATTTTGTACACCGCCGCAGTATTAACGGCTACCGTGCTGCTCCACTTGGCGGGCTGCTTTTTGTTTCGCATTGACCGCGATAGCGCCCTCATTACGGCAACGGCCGCTATTTATGGCCCCGTGTTTATTGGTCAGGTGGCGAGTGCTATTCAAAACAGGCGGCTGATATTCGGCGGCATCGCTACGGGATTGGTAGGCTATGCCATCGGCAATTTTCTAGGCTTTGGGGTAGCTCAACTTTTGAGGTGGTTGACGGCAGCCTAAGCTCCAAAGAGCAATTCAAAAAATAGTTTTTACAATCAACACAATGCCCAATATGTCCCGATCATCCAAACCTGTAATCTCCTTTCCGACCCATTCAACCTCCCGCCAGGCACTGCTCGAAGAAATGGAGAAGATGAAAAGCAATGATGCGAATTGGAAGACCGGCCGTACCTTTAGTTATGTATATTTTGCCGGCGATGAAATTCTGGAAACTGTAAAAGCAGCTTATCTGTCCTTTTTTTCTGAAAATGCCCTCAATCCAACGGCCTTTCGGAGCCTGCGGCGCATGGAAAATGAAGTGGTGAGTATGATGGCTGATCTGTTTCACGGCGATGGCTTGGTTGTTGGCAGTATGACCAGCGGTGGCACGGAGAGTATCCTGATGGCGGTAAAAACAGCTCGCGAATGGATGCGCCACCGGCAGCCTGAGGTGAAAATGCCAGAGATAATAGTGCCCGCTACGGCCCATCCGGCCTTTCACAAGGCCTGCCATTATTTTGGCCTCAAAGCAGTGGTAGTGCCTGTTGGCAAAGACTTTCGGGCACTTCCGGTTGCTATGTCAGCTGCTATTACCGATCGGGCAGCCATGTTGGTGGGCTCGGCGCCCTCCTATCCGCAAGGGGTGGTAGATCCGATTGCCGAAATTGCTGAAATTGCTGCAAAGCGAAACTTGCTTTGCCATGTGGATGCCTGCGTAGGCGGAATGATGCTACCGTTTTTAAAGGAGGCCGGCTACCCCTGCCCAGCCTTTGATTTCACCCTGCCCGGAGTGACGTCCATTTCTGCTGACCTGCACAAGTACGGCTACGCAGCCAAAGGCGCTTCGGTGGTTTTGTACCGGGCTCCGGATTTGCGCAAGCATCAGTTTTATGTATATACACCCTGGTCGGGGGGGATATACGCTTCGCCAAGCATGGCGGGTACACGGCCTGGCGGGGCAATTGCGGCAGCCTGGGCAGCCCTGAATTTCATTGGCCGAAGCGGATATGTGCAAAAAACAGAGCAGTGTATGAATACAGCGAAGCAAATTCGGGAAGCGATCGGGCAAATGGAGGGCTTGAAGGTATTGGGGCAGCCGGATATGAGCTTGATGGCATTGGCTTCCGACCAATTTGACATCTATGAGCTGGGCGATGAGATGGGGCTGTTGGGTTGGTCCATCGATCGGCAGCAATCACCCCCCAGCCTGCATCTGACCATTTCGCCGGCCCACGTTGAGGTGGTTGGTGCATTTTTAGAAGACCTGAGAAAAGCTGTGCAAAAAGCAGCCCGGCCTGGCTTGGGCAAAACCGGTAGAAAGCTGCAACTGGGCGCCGTGAAATGCTTGCAGTTGCTCCTTCCGGATCGGTGGATCGGTCATTTGCAGCAGCTGGCTGCGCGGCACAGCAAGGTGGATGGCAAACGCTCGGCAGCTATGTACGGTATGATGGGCGAGCTGAAAGACAGCGGAGATATGGAAGGAATGATCAAGGCTTTTTTGGATAAGATGATGCGGCTGCAATAACCAAACTCAAAGCACTTTTTCAATTCACAAAACTCAAATGATGTATCCCGGCTGTGTAGGTCTTTTGCATGGCTTCCAATATCATCCGGTAGTGTTCCTTGCTTTTTATGAAATCTATTTGCTCTACATCGATCACCAAAATGGGAATAGTGAACTCCGTGCGAAAGTATTCAAAATACACGTCCTGGATGCTTTGCAAATATCCCGGACTAATGTCCTGCTCATAGGATCGGCCACGCTGCCGGATGTTTTGCAGCAAATCATCCACCGAGCGGTGCAAATACACCAGCAGATCGGGTTTGGGAAAGGTAGAGTTGAGCACATTGAAAAGCCTCTGGAAGAGGCGATATTCTTCGGCACCGAGATTGTTTTTGGCAAAAAGCAGGGTTTTGATGAAAAAATAGTCAGCCACAATGAAATCGTAAAACAAATCCTGTTGGCCGAGTTTTTCTTGCAGCTGTTTGTGCCGCTCCGTCATAAAAAACAGCTCCACCGGAAAGGCGTAACGCTCCTGATTCTCATAGAAGTAGGGGAGAAAGGGATTGTCGGCAAATTGCTCCAGTACCAGTTGGCAGTTAAAATCCTGCATCAGCATTTTGCAAAGCGTGGTTTTGCCCGCTCCTATGTTGCCTTCGATGGCTATGAATTTATGGGGAAAGTGCATGTGTGTTGTAAAGTCGGACGTCCAGATCGTCGGTTGATTGTATGTATAGTTGCTCTATGGTGCTATGCAAGACCGGATGTTCAAAATTGGCTGCTATCTCCATCAAGGGAATCAACACAAAGTTGCGCTCGGCAATTCGGGGATGGGGAATTTGCAAGTTTGGTTGCTGCACGATCTGCATACCATAAAAAAGAATGTCAATATCAATACTGCGAGGGCTCCATTTCCGGCTGCGCTGGCGGCCCATCGTCTGCTCAATATCCAATAGCGTAACCACCAAGTCAGCAGGCGCCAACGAGCTGTGGATTTCAATAGCCTGATTGAGAAAATCATCCTGCGCCCTTTCCCCCCAGGCTTCGGTTTCGTAAATAGCTGATGCCCGGGCAATAGCTCCCACCCGCTTCGCAATCAATTCGCCAGCTTGCTTCAAATTGGCCAGGCGGTTGCCCATATTGCTGCCAAGGTGTAGAAAAATCCCTTGCTCGGTTGGCATAGTAGCAAATGTAGGGAGGGAGGAGGAATAAACAGCACAGCGGCGAAATTATTTTCCAGCAACTTGTCAGCGAACTCCATAAACATTTGTGCTTCAATAATTTGTAAAATAAGACCAATTGGTTTATTTTTGTAAATCTATTTGCTACTCTATTTTGAAGTGCATGAAAAAATCGGAAAAAACCAAGCAACTTATTATCTCTAAGGCAGCTGCTCTGTTTAACCAAAAAGGGTATTCAGGTACCTCTATGCAGGACATCATGGCAGCTACGGGCCTCACAAAAGGAGGCATTTATGGCAACTTCAAAAAAGGAGATGCCAGCAAGCAGGGTGTAAAGGAAGAAATTGCCATTGCCGCCTTTGAGTATGCAGTTCAGGTAGTCAATAAGGAAGTGCGTAAGCGGACAAAAGTAATCGATAATCCAATCGACAAGCTTAAAGCCGTAGTCTATTTTTATAAAGAAAGAATACTAAATCCGCCTGTTGAAGGAGGTTGTCCAATCCTCAACACCTCCATTGAAGCCGATGATAATATGCCTGGTATGCGTTGGTATGTACTTAAGGCGCTCGACTATTGGAAGGCGCGAATTGTATTTACGATTGAGAAAGGACAAGAAGCAGGATTGATCATTCAAGCAGCTGATCCGGCTCAATTTGCCCTCACCTTTGTAGGGATGATTGAAGGAGGCATTATGATGTCGAGGATATACAACAGTGTTGAGCCATTCAATGTAATGGCGGCACAGTTAATAGATATGATTGAAGGAATTCGGGCATAGCATTTACAAACCAATCGGTATAAAAAATGAATTATGATTGTAAAGGAAAAGTACGACTTAGGCACTATTAAAAATATGGAGGCTGCTCAGCCAAGGCCTGAGCCAAAGCCAACGCCTTTTGGTTTGCGACTTATTCAGTTTGCTTTTGCGAATGTTGGTCCTTTGATGCCCCGGCTTGCAGCCAAAATAGCCTTCCGGCTATTCACCCGTCCCCGCCGACGTGCCCTTCATAGGCAGAGCGATTCTATATTGGAGAAGGCTAAAATTTTTGAAGTATTGTACGCCAATCGCATACTAAAAGGATATGAATGGGGGAGTGGCGATAAAATTGCGCTGCTGGTGCATGGCTGGGAATCGCGTGGTACGGCTCTGCGATCCTTTGTACCTGCTCTGCTTGCCGAAGGCTTCCGGGTAGTGGCATTCGATGCCCCCGCTCATGGCAATTCGGAAGGCAAGCGCACTAATCTGCCTCATTTTGGTGGAGCGGTACGAGCCATTGTCAACCACCTGGGTGGTGTGCATAGCATCCTTTGCCATTCCTTTGGCGGTGTTTCAGCGGTCTTTGCCTTGTCGAAACTGGATAAGCAACTAGCTATTGAAAGGCTGGTGCTGATCGGTGTACCCTCTAAAATGCGGTATGTGATGCAGTCCTTTTTTCAAACGATTTGTGCGCCCCGGTCTGTTCAAAATGCCTTTTTCAAGTTGATAGAACGAATACTAAAGATGCCGCCTGATGAAGCCAATGTGGAGCGAGCTATCCCTTTTGCCGCAATCGGACAAATATTAGTAGTGCATGATAAAACGGATGATTCTGTGCCGGTTGAGGAAGGCTATGCTATAGCCGAAGCCGTTGACCATGCTCACCTCCTGCTTACCGAAGGCTTTGGCCATTATAAGCTGCTCAAATCAGAAAAAGTAATTGGGCAAGTAGTCAATTTTTTGAACGACTGATAGCATAGCTGTTTGAAAGCTGTTCAAGTAGCTTTACTATCATTGTGTGTAAAAAAGAACAAGCTCTTGCTCTTTTTTACCTTATATTTAAATTTTTCCCTATCTTTTCAAGGGATTTCCCTTCTTTTCAAGCACTCCATTCGCTCCGGATGGCCACGATTGATTTAATAAACCCTAAAAACTACGCCTATGCCTCTATTTGATTGAGCCCTTCAGCTGAACTAATATCAACGATATTTAGTAACAATTTCTTCTTTATAACCACTGCCATATGCAAAACCTCAATTACACCGAATTTTACGAAATGATCGCTGGTGGAAAAGCCGCCAAGGTGATTGACCATCTGATCATTCAGGCACCCGAGTATCAAAAAGACCTGATCTTGATCCAAAGCAGGTGGAAGTCAAATGTCAAAATGAAAAATGCTGGTACAGTCAGCATGGCTGACTTCCGGGTCGAAGAAACTAATATCAACAATTCCCTGATCTCCTTTCTCGACAGTTTGGCCAAAGGCGATTCTGGTGCAGCCACTGACTTTCTTCAAAAGGATGAAGAGGAAAACCCTGGTCCAGTTGACGAACTATTGACCAACCAGTTGGAGCATACCGAAAGTACCATCAAAGAATACAAGACTTTCAGGGTGGCGGTCGGCTTGCTATTTTTAATTGCTGTTGTTTTTTCAGTAGTTGTCATTTTGCGCCATTTCCAGTTTCTCAGTGAAGAGATAGAAGTGATTGCCTTATTATCTACAAATATATTTCTATATGTGGCCATTGGCATTCTTGCGCTGTATGCTTTGTCACTCATCATAAAAGGCACTTTGTTCAACCAAACCAGTCTGAATTTTTACCAAAAAATCCTTAAAAGAAAATAATAATGGAATTTTTAAAGTACCTGGCCAAGAAACATAAAGTTAGGCGTCGTAAAAAAGCCATAGCGCTTAACTCACTATACGTTTTAGTACCGCTTATGCTTATTGGTTCTTCCTACAGCAGAGAGCGCGTAATTACCAAATGCGAAGAGATTCACCATGAAAAAATTGTATGGAAAGACTCTGTGCAAGTACTCGAAGCAATACGAAAAAGCCAGCTGGACAAGCTTACTGAATTGGGAAATCAGTTGGATCTGAGTAAATCGGATATGACCAAATTATTAGATGATAAAGATGCAATCAGTAGTGCAAAGGAAAATCTGGAAGCAACAAAAAAAACACTGGAAGAAAACATTGATGAGGCCAAAAGCAATATTGCAAAGTTAGATGAAACACTAAAGGGTACGGAAGAGAAATTATCGAATTGTGAAGAGCAGTTCGAAAAACTTAGAGAGTCTTACAAGCAACTCCTGGACGAAAAAGAACAACTGTTGAAAAAGGTCGCCGAACTCGAAGAACGCCTGAAAGTCTGCCAAAATGAATTGAAAGAAATAAGAGAAGCCCTGGAGAAGTGCAAAAGTGAAATTGCTGAGCTAGAGAATAAAATCAGGAATTACGAAAATCAGATCAGGGAGCTAAGGGCCAAAGTTGCAGAGTTAAAGCGCTCGTTAAGCAGCTGTGAAAAAGCCAGGGACAGATACAAGGAACTGATCAGTGCTAAAGATGCGGAGATCAAAAGGCTAAATGACAAGATCAACAGTTTGACCAGAACCAATACATCTTTACGCAATCAACTGGCTAATGCCAATAAAATAACACTAAGCTCTATTCGAACACTTCCCAACAATGTCAAACCTGAGATTGTGAGGGATTGTTATATTGGTGTGATTAAACAAAATGGAGTAGAGAAAATTTATTTTAAATGGGATCAATGCATTTTTTAAAATTACATTACCTGAATAGCGGTTATCCGTGAAATCTTTTTTGGATGATCTCAACCTGAGGCAGTTGGAATTATTTACCGTGATACTGCCCGAGAGTGTTTACCTGTATTTCTTCTGTAAAATGCCATTAATAATGCACCGAAGAGTAAATTCCATACCCTTTCTAAAATGCAGGTACACTGTCACTGGTCACCAGCCTTTACAATGCGAATAGTCGTACTTATTAACTGCTCATTGCCGATCTGAATAAAATAGCTTCCAGCCTGCAACTGCTCAAAGCCTTTGATGACAACTAGCTGATTGGCCATGCCTACTTCCAGCTGCCCTTCCAGCTTTAGCCTCCCATTGGTATCAATGACTTTGTAGAGGTATTGCCCGGCATCAAAGTTTTGAAGTGCTACAAACGCCTCATCCTGTACCGGATTAGGAAAAGCTGTGGACGGGCTAATTTGTTGATATACCACTTCGATATGGCTGTATGAATACTGGCCATCAAAATCGGTTTGCTTCAGGCGATAGTATGTTTTTCCGTTAAATGGAAAAGGATCGGTGCTAGCATATTGGTGAACAGTAGAAGCCGTGCCTGCTCCGGCAATTTTTTCGACAACTTCAAACTGCCTCCCATCTGCCGATCTTTCGATTGTAAAATAGGCATTGTTGGTCTCCGACGCAGTTGCCCAGTTAAGCTCCACTTTATGACCGGCCAGGCGAGCTGAAAATGAAAGCAATTCAATGGGTAGTGGCGCACTTTGATATTCGAACGGACCAAAGTCAACTGTTGAATACAAGCGAGTATTTTCCAACAAATCCAGGGGGTAAGCACTGATGGCTGAATCGTCACCCTGGTTGAGGCAGGGACTGTTGCCCTGCAGCTGAAAATTGGCAGCAAGTGGATCAACAAATACAGGATCTACATTGTACTGCATCCCATTGCCGCACACTACCGGATTGCCCGGCCCGGAATTCAGATCAGCACATGTGGCTACATCAACGTTAGAATGGCTAATTGTGATATTGCCATAATTATTTCTAAATATCAAGCCGTTGAATGGCGCTGCTGTATTGTTGCGAAATATGGAATTGGCGACCACCACATTGGCAGTGCCGGTATCTTGAGGCGTGCCGCTACCTGCATTGGCATAGATGGTTCCTGCGCTGGTGACAGCACTGTTTTCATAAAAAGTACAATTGGTAATCTGAGGGTCGGTATGCCCCTGTAAGCCCAAATTGTAAATTGCTCCGCCGGAAAAAGAGTGATTGGCATTGAACAGGCAGTTGACAATAAGGGGGCTGCTGTTTCCGCCGTTGATGCCGAGATTGTAGATGGCTCCTGCGTAGCTTACTGTATTGGTCAGCGTTTCATTGGATGAAAACACGCAAGAGACGATTTCCGGACTACTATCACCTCCTTGCCCCATATTGTAAATAGCTCCGCCGGAATTGTCAGCAAAGTTGTTTTCGAAAATGCATTTGTATAGGTATGGATTACTTTGGCCGCTCATCCGTCCATCATTATGAAGCGCTCCGCCAGATATAACGCAGTGATTATCAATGAATTGAGTATGTGTAATTTCAATATCTGTATTGCCGCCAAAAGAGCCGTTATTGTAGATGGCTGCCCCAAAGGCTTGTGCCTGATTGGAGCGGAATATGCAATTGGTGATGCTCGGCAAAGAGCTGCCCGCCTCGCCATCATTGTAAAAACCCCCACCGCTTCTCCGGCGGCTCTGATCGGTGCCGGATGTATTGTCATCCGCGTTGCCTCCCTCTATGTACAAACCGTCCAAACGAGTGCTGCTACTCAGCATGTCGCCATACACCACGCTGTACGAATTGTCAGCAGTATTGGCAAAATTGGAGCCATCATCTTCATTGAGATCGCCGCTGAGAATGGTTTGGTTGGTGGTGATATTCCTGGCATCAAGGCTGTTTTCAGTCCCGTTGAAGCCGCCATACAAAGCAATTCCACTGACAATTTCGAAAGAGCTGTCCCGGTTACTGCCCTGGGTAGGAAAATAACTTCCAGCTGCAATCCATAGCGAATCGCCAGTACTTGCCGCGGCAAGGGCATCTTGTAGGTCTTCAAAAGCATCAGTCCAGCTGCTCCCATCATTAGCGCCAGTGGCGTCGGCATCTACATAAATTCGGGTTTGAGCTGTTACAAGAGTGGTGATGAGGCAGACAAATGCAAGGCATGCAATTCGGATAGTTGACATGGTGTAAGCTTTGGTGATAATGTGTAAAAAACTCGGGGAGCTATGCTGGGGAGGAACTACAGAGATACAAAGGTAAGCGATTCAGATATGAAAGTCTTACCTAATTATTGGTATTTTTTATATAAGTAAAAAATTTAAATCAATAAAATTGCCACCTACCACAAGACCAGCTTTTGAACTAGCTTTTCTCTGCCAAATTGCAATTCCAACAAATAAATGCCGGGCACAGCTTGGCGAATGGCAAAGCTGTGCTGCCCGTTGGCTCGCCGCCAAATTCCACTCTCCAGCAGTTGACCATTGATGGCAAATAGCCGCCAACTCAGAGGTTCTTGCAAACATTGGGTATTAGATAGCAAAAGCCTTTGCTGCGCAGAAGACCAGGCGGCAGTGGGCATACAGTCCGGCTCAGAGGCATTAGTGAGGATTTCAAAGTCGGCAAAAGCCTGGCTGGCGTGGATCGGTTTAGCCAATTCAGCCACTGCCGCCACAGTAGCCTGGACCACCTGTCGCATGAATTTCAAATCAAGCTTATCCATCTGATCCTCAGGGCTGTGATAATAGGGATTTCGAAATTCGGCCCCATCGGTGAGCATTACCGCCCGTTTGCCCCCAAACCAAAAGGGGGCATGATCGCTGCGTAGCAAATCGGGCGGTGTGAGGCCCGAAGCATCGGCCAGCAGGCTGATTACCCTTAGCCCGGGCACATATTTGACAGCCGCACTATCAAAAGCAGTAACCAGGACTGAGGAGTGTACATTGCCGACATTGGTAATGAAGTTGCCCCGAAATTGCTGGCTTTCCACAGCTGCATAGGCATCGGGATATAATGTTTCAAAGCCCGTAGGCAATGTTTGGGAATTGGGCGTATCATCAAAATAGCCGATCATCTCAAAATTGAACACTCCAGCCAGCTTTTCCTCTGGCAAGAGCCCTCCGGAATTTAGGTAATTGTTGGATCCTACCAAACCAGCCTCTTCCAAATCAAAACCAATAAATTGGATGTCGTGTTCAAAAACACAATCCGACAGCACACGCATGGCTTCCAAAAAGCCAGCCACTCCGCTGCCATTGTCATCAGCTCCGGGCGAATTGTCAACCGTATCATAGTGCGCATCAATGATATAGAGGCTGTCGGTCAGGTCTCGACCGCTCAATTTGCCCAGGATATTATCTGCCTGATAGCCGGAATAGTTGAACGTATGGCTGCCCGACCAGTCACAAGCCAGCGAAAAACGAACTTCAATATTCTCCTTCACCCTTGCCAGTTGGGCCGGATTGGCTGTGCGGTGGCGAATACCATTGACCATAATGAGGTTTTGGCGGAGCCGATTGGTGTCCACCTGTGCAACGATCTGTGCAATATCAAGTGGCTGCTGATCATCAGCTATCAACATGAGACGGTAAACTCCTGGCAGATTGATCGCCCCGTCAAACGGCCACACAATTTCTTTGTCGGTACCGGCAGCAATCGGAAAGCCCAGGTCTCCGCTGGCGCTGGCGCTGTTGATAGAATAGGTTCGTCCTTCATTATCAGAAATATGCAAGGAAACGTCGATTGGATCGCCCTCGGCATCCGTCAGATCATAGGAGATGCGCACTTGGTCTGCCTGCTCCACGATGGCCTGCAAATTTTGGATTTGCGGCTTTTCATTTTGAGACCAAACTGAAACGGAGCAGAAAACAAGAAGGGCCAGTAGCGTACTATTTTTCATAACGGTAAGGAATGGTTTGAAGGGTAAAATAACAAAAAAACGCTCCCTCGTACAAGGGAGCGTTCAATATACTTATCTCAATGGAAAAAAACTCTTTCTATCTCAGCAACAGCATACGCTTGCTGGCTTTGCCAAACGAGCTTTGCAGCTGGTAGTGCAAAATGCCCTCTGCAGCCAGCTCAGCCCGGTTGATGGTGATCTCGTTGTAGCCCTGTTCAAAGGCACCTTCATGGCTGTACACCTTACGACCAGCTATATCATAGATGTTCAATTGAATATGATCTGCTGCAGGTAGGGTGAAGCTGATAGTGGTCATATCTTTGAAAGGATTCGGTACATTTTGGTAGAGCTGGAAAGCTACCGCCTGTGCAGGGTTTGAACCATGTTCAAATACCAGCGATACATCCCGTAGCTGCAATTGCCCATCCGTCAGTTGGTAAGCCTCCGCAGCAGTCAAATCATGGCTAATGCGAAGCAAATCTGATAGACTACCGGCTCTTGTAGCGGTGAAGTGCAGGTAAAATAAAGGTTCGTTGTCTGCAATCTGAGTGGCTTGCTTGCTGTGCCAACTGGCAGTGAGGATGCCTTCATTTGCTCTTTGTGTTCCGAAGTTGGCAGCGCTGAGATTGCGGAGGGCAGCCGGCTCAATTTGCTCAAAGCGAAGCGCCTGCTTATCAAAATTCAAAGTGAATTGGAAGCCGAGCAGGGCGTCAAAATCTTTGGCCCGAACGGCCAGGCGGTAGTTTTGACCAGCTTGCAAGTCTTGCTCGTCGAGGGCCAGTTCTACCCGGCCATTGATGCTTCGGCCATCGCTGCCATTGAAGTTGCTGGACTGTGCGCTACAATTGACATCACCTATTTTTACAGCAATGAAATTGGCTGATTCGTCCGCATTCAAGCCATTCACATTGAAGCTTTCGGGGAAGGTGGAAGCAAATGGATTGGAGGATTGCGGGAACAGGAAGTTGGCATCCACAAAACGCCAGGAAGTATTGTTCGTAAAATCAGTATTGATAAACAGGATCAATTTGCGCAATTCCACAATGTCAAAAGTAGTGATGGAGCCACTGCGGTTGATGTCAGCTGCAATCATCTTGTAGGGTGAATTTAGTGACTCCACACCCAGGATGTGCTTGCTGATGAGCACCAGGTCGAAAGTAGAAACGCCATTGAGCGGGTTGATGTCCTTCTCCGGAGAAACGGCGTAGTTTTGAGCAGTCGGCAAATTGCTGAATTGATAGCTTCCGTTGTTGGAAGTGATTTGGTCAGCATTCATGTATCCAGACAGCTTGACGTTAACATCCTGTACCATCTCCCCTTCTTCATTTTCGATTGATCCGGCAATGGAGGCCATACTCTGGTTGCTACAGTCAGTAAGGCCCAGTTTTACGTCGCAAGCAGCATTATTGCCGGCTTCATCCCATACCCAAACCTGCAAATCGAATGGAGCGTTAGCTACATCTGCACAGGTGTAGCGAATGGTATCATCGTTAACATCAGTTTCACTAAATGAAAAGCGGAGGTTTTCATCGGCAGTGCAATTATCGCTGCTTAAGTGATTGAAATGGGAAGCCGGAACATCCACAAATCCTCCAGCTGCTACTGACATCGGGATAGTACTAACACCAACACAACTGGGAGTTGGAGGTTTGGCGTCTTTTACGGTGATGAGTTGTTCACAAGAACTAGCATTGTTGCAACCATCGATTACATTCCACAAAATACGATGCGTGCCTACAGGAAGGAACCTGCCATCGGGCCCGTCCTCTGCCTCAAATTCTTCTACCGGCAAGCCCAAGGGGTTGGGGAAAGGATAACTACCGTAATTGGAGCTGTAGCCCAAAAATTCGTAGTGCCCGTCATTGTCAATATCCAACTTGTAATCAACACGTAGATCTTCATCATCGGTACAATCGTCGCCGTAGCCTGGATCCATATCGTACTCGCCTACGCACTGCTCTGCTGATGGATCACCGGGATTGCCAAAGCCGTCCACCATTTTATCGTTACAATCATCGAAAGTAGGCGAATTGGAGTTGATGAGCTTGATAACCTGTGTCCATTCCCACTGCCATTCACCAAAATAGGTTCCTGACTGATAATCTTCATACAAGCACCAGTCGATCACCGTCCAATGGCGGAAGATTTTGATGCAGCTGTTGTCCACAAAGTTGTAAACATCATCCATATAGCTGGCTGCCATCAAGCTGCAGTTGTCGGCATCGAAACGCGGCCTGCGGTCTTCCTCATGATCTACCAGCAGGTTGTCAGGCTCAAAGGCTTGGCCGGGAGGTGCATCGCACTGGGTGAGCTCCACATCGCAAGGCCATTCGATGAGCTTGCGTAGGTAAAGGATCCCCACTCTGGCAGGATCGAAAATATTGTTGCAAATACCTAAATCGTCATCTCCAACTCCAACTAGATCACAGCTGCCAACATCCTTTGGTGTAAAACGCCAGCAGACCTTCGGCACATACCACTCTTTGCAATTAATAATAGTGATGGTTTGAATGACTGTATTCGACCAGTTGCCCGCATTGTCGTGGGCGGTCCAGCGGCGTTGGATGGTACCTTTTCCACAGTGGAGATTTGGGATGACCTCACATTCGATCCGAACATCGCAGTTGTCATTGGCATAGCCATCTCTGCCCCAGGGAATATCGTAGAGATCATCGTAGCAAGGATCGCCAAAAATGCCTGGAGGAGCGAATTCCGCAAAGCGCGGATGGCTTGGGCAAACCCGATCGCGGATGATAATTTTGCGCAAAGTGTCAGGATCGACTGGCCCAGGTACTACCTTGCCAAATATTTCATCCAGCTCTTCCTTATTGTCCTCTGGGTTATCCGGGTCAAACGGGAACCAAAAGTCGCAAGTCACAGTAATATGCGGAGGAGGTACGATAGTAGGCGGAATCTTATCCTGAACTATTATTTCCACCATGCAATCAGAATAGTGGCCATAGAGCGCTCCGCCTGGTGCCATAAATTCGGGAAGTACCCCATTGTAGTTGTCCGGATTTTCACCCACAGGAACCAAGCCCGGATACTTCTTGCCAAATGTATATGGCTCCGGATTGATGTCAAACACTCTGAAAATAACCATCACCGGGCCATTGTCAATGTCGTCGCAGCATACTTTGACATAATCATCAAAATAGCTTTGAGACCCGCGATACCAGAGAGGAAATGTTCTAAGGTCATCATCACCGTTGGCTTCATCACAAGCTATGGAGCTATGATCTCCTTCCTTTACAGGCTCTCCACCATGGCCATTGCCATTGGAGTCAAACTCATCCATTCGGATCACCTTAAACCATACCTGATCTTTACAGCTGTCGAAAGAGCCGTCATCCAGTGAGCTGGCAAAGACCTTTGACAAGCCCAGATTCGGATCGTTGGGATTATTGCTGCTGGTCAGTGAAACTACAGTATGCTGATCGCAAACGGCTACCGGCGGCACACCATCAATCACAGTCAGTTTGATGGTACTATCGCGGGTATTGCCACAGCAATCGGAAGCAGTGTAGGTCACATCGTACATGCCCGGTACCAGGTCGCGCAGTACCCAATGGCCATTGATGTATTGCAGTAGGCCACCCGTGGAGCTCACCGTGTAGCTGAGCGGCTCGGAATCACAATTGTCGTCCAGCCAGGGAACAGGCAGTATCCAGTCGGCCTCGCAGCGCCATACATCTGTGGAGATGGTTTCGTCTTCAATGTGGCTGATCTCTGGCGCTTCATCATCCTCTACTTTGATAATCTGGCGGCATTCCATAATTGCGCCGGTACACCAATCCAGAATCACCCAATCACGGATTATCTTATAGCAGCCATCGCTGGGCCCTGTGGGGCAAATGTTGATGCGGGTATCGGAAAATGTCATATTTACCCCGGAGCAGGCATTGATGCTTGGCGTGCCAGTGCCGTGCCATTTTACTTTATTGGTACAACCGCTATAGTATTCATCATAGGGTGAGGGATGTCCGGCATAGGGATGGCCAGGTGGAAGTGTATTCCATCCGAGTGGGGAAGGTCCGCAGATGTCAGTATTGTTGGGGTCTTTACGATCTTCACATTTGAGTGTGGGATTTGCACCATCCAGGCCGGTCCAGTCGGGAGGGCATACAATATTGAGCTGCTCGGGCGGCAACAGATAGATAGTGTCCATGCAACTGCTAGAGTTGCCCGACTGATCGGTGATGACCCAGGTACGCTTCACGATGCGGTTATATTCGGTGCCGCAAGGATCGTTTAGCAAATCAATATCATTGTAGTACAGGGTAGCTGATCCACAAGGGTCAAAGCCTTCCACTGTCCAGGGGCCGGTATAGTCAAGATCGGCGCCAGGGGCGTTGGGATCCGGAGTGAGCTGGAGGCCACTAGGATGGGGTATTGAGAATGGGAATCGAGGAGGAGACGGCAAAAAGGGAAGGTCTGTAAAGATCGGCCGAATACCAAAGCTGCAAGGCAATTGATAGGTACTGCAGTTCAATTCGGGGATGAGCTTATCCTCTACAGTAAGCTTACCCCAACAGGTGTTACCGATTTCAGGTTCTGTTACCATAAACCAGATCATCATACCCACCTCGTTTTCGGTGAGCATGGGGCTGGTAGGTACGGGTTGGGTGAGATCGGGATCGTAAAACAAATCCACGATATAATCATCATAACAGCCATACGGCCCGCCCTCCAATACGTCATCGGCTCCCACGACGGCTTCGCAATTTTCATCGAGCGAAATCTGTACATTATCATTGCAAGCCAGGGAATGGGTAGGATTGGGAAATTCGTTGATAGTCAATGACCAGGAGCAAATAGCGAAATTTCCACAGGGATCAGTGGCAGTATAGCTGAAGAAGTAATTGCCCGGTTCAAGTGTGGATCCGGTAGGTAAAGTACCCGGAGCTGGCAACAAACTGGCAATCGTGCCGCAGTTATCTCCAACAGTTACATTGTAATTATAGATGAGATCACAAGCCCCCGGATCTAGTGTTACGGTAGCATCGACAGGACAAGCTGAATATACAGGAGGTACTATATCATCAATCACCAGCGTATAGTTCTTCATACTTATCGCCGGAATGGGGCAAGCATTGTCATTGGCCGAAATAGTTAGGATGTACGATCCTTTGCTTAGCAAAGATGGATTTAAAACCTCAGCCACAAGCATTGCTGGATTACCACTAATTAGGTCTAGAGTCAGCAAGGCATCAGGAATCAATTCGGAGATTGCTGATAAATCAACCACATCACCCAGATTCGCATCGGAAACCGGGATAGTAAATACAAAATCTTCATTTGGACAACCGGTGGTAAACACGCAGTTGACAGGGTCGTAAGTCACATTGGTCAGGTTGGTAGGCTCGTCGAAAACAGGAGCCACATTATCACAATCCAACACCACCAAATTGGCCTCCGCAATAGTGGAACCAATCACTTCTCCACCTCTCAGCTCTTCTATCAGAATACTGACTGGTCCTTGCTCCAGTGCGCCTGGCGTAGGGGTGTAGGTTTGGGTACCAGTAACGGTATTGATATTGTAACCACCAGTAGTAGCTATTGGGTTAGTGCCGCTGAAGCCTGGTGCATAAGTTACTGTGGTAGTTGCGTTGGCCCGTGCATCTACTAAGCTGTAGCGCAGCACATCTCCATCAGGATCTACAGCACCCAGGTTGGTGCTGGATGGGATACCATTACATACAAAGAATACGGGATCTTGTGAAAACTGTACTGAACTGTTGCAGCCAAGTATATTGTCAAGTGTAGCTTCAATATAAGCAGTAGTAGAACCTGGGTTGACCAATGTTGTAATAGCATTGTTTCTATCACCACTCTCCCAGCTGAATACCCAATCAGAGCATTGCATGGGCAGTACAACAGATCCCTCAAAGGTTACCCTTTCGAAGCCTTCATTCGGGCCCGGGGGATTAGCACAGCTGCTGGTAGCTGTTGGACACAGTTGGGATACCTCTACAATTGTCGGATTAGATAGTTGGACGACAAAAGAATTACCACAGGAAACAGAGCTGATGGTAATATCCACTGTATTTCCAAAAGTGATTCCCTCACAGTCCCGATACAACTCAAGCTTCAGGTTGTAGGTTTGCGTAGCGGCATCTGCGCAGGTATAGGTAATTCGTGCACCTGCAATATGTGTAGCCTGTGCTGGTTGAGCCAGCAGGCACAGCAGCAGTAGCGCCAGCAGGCCGGGCTGCCACCAGATTTTCCTTAGCCTTTTCCCATTGAATATAGGTGGTTTAAGAAATCGGGTTGAAGTAAATTTTTCCATGTTTTTCATGTTATGAGATTGTTATAAAATGAATAAATAGAGCCATAGAATAGCCAAGGCGTACGGGTAGTCATACCCGGCACCCAAAGGGCGATTGCCGCTTGTGTAGCAAGTTTTAGGAAACCATCAGCGAATCAATGACTGTCAACGATATGTGTAAGACGTTGATAGGCAGATAATTAATGCTAAATTAAGTAAGATGGCCTTAGCAAAGTAAGGCCCATCTCACCGGCTCGGTTGATGGGAAAAATGGGTTCGGTTAGTGGGACACCATCAGCTGGCTTGGTTTAATAGCCAAACCTTGCTAAGGTTTTTCCTAAAGGGTAAAAGTAATTTTGCGGCAACTTCAAGCTTGCCGTAAGGGTAGGAAGTAGTTATAAAGGGTTTGGTCGGTTGATGGGAAATGATAAAAGGTGTGGAATTCTCAAAAGAGTAAGTAGCTAAATTAACGGGATGACTTGAGTTTGGTTGCAGGAAAGCTGTTTTTTTTTGCAATTGCGAATAAAATCTCCTTTACTTGCACAATAAACAAGCTACCAAATGACTATGATACAATTTGCAATCGATTTGATGGGCTGGAGTGGTGCCATCGGAATATTAGTGGCCTATCATTGGTCATCATCGGAAGCCCATCGGGAAGAACTGGAAAGCCCATCGGGAAAATTGAAATACCAAAGCCTCAACATACTGGGAGCGATCGGTCTGCTGGCCAATAGTTTCTATTATGGCGCTACGCCTTCGGTGATCGTCAATCTGATCTGGCTGGCAATAGCTGCGCGCGCGATTTTGGCTATGCCATTTAGAGGAGCATTGCAAAGGGGATAGTCTGTGGCCTAGCTTCGGCCAACAAATTAGGCTAAGCAATAACGCTCCCTAAGTTTAAGTTTGCCCTATCCGATATTTACATCTTAAGCCTTACCCTTGTACGCTTTTATTGCCGCCAGGTATTTATTTACTTCTTCACGCACTTTGGGGAATAGCAACAATAGCCCGATCATATTCGGAAATACCAAGGCCAATATCATAGCATCCGAAAAGCGGAATACCGCCTCCATGGACGATGCAGCACCAATGATAATGAAAAGAATGAACAGTATTTTAAATGCCAGATCAGCTATTTTACCTCTCCCGAAAATGTATTTCCAGCTTTGCAAGCCATAGTAAGACCAGGAAATCATTGTACTCACCGCAAATAGCACAATTGCTATAGTAAGCACATACGGAAACCAGGGGATTACATCGGCGAAAGCCTGAGACGTAAGATCCACTCCACCTATGGACTGACCCGCAATGACTACATTTCCGGCACCGTCGCCGCCATATTCAAATACACCACCACTGTTGTACATAATGATTACCAAAGCCGTCATAGTACAAATTACTACAGTATCAATAAATGGCTCCAACAGCGCTACTAAACCTTCTGAAGCAGGGTATCTGGTTTTTACTGCAGAGTGAGCAATAGAAGCCGAGCCGGCTCCCGCCTCATTGGAAAATACGGCTCTTCGGAAACCAGTGATCAGCACACCAAACAAACCCCCAAGGCCTGCCTGCGGATTGAAAGCTTGCGTAAAGATCATGCCTAAAGCGTCATCAATAAAACTAAAATTGGCAAATATTACAATCAGGCAGGCCAGAACGTAGATAATGGCCATAAAAGGGACCACCTTCTCTGTAACCGAGGCTATTCTTTTAATCCCACCGATGATGACGATACCTACAAAAAAAGCAATAACTAGCCCGATGATTGTACCCGTAGCACCCCCCGTCAGGCCAAACTGGCTGGCAATTTGTTGGGCAGCCTGATTGGACTGCACGGCATTTCCTCCGCCCAGCGAAGCGCCGATACAAATTACTGCAAATATTACCGCCAGGGCCTTGCCCAAACCAGTATATCCTTTCTCTTTTAAGCCCTTTGTCAGATAATACATCGGCCCACCATACACCGTGCCGTCGGGGCCAATATCCCGATACTTCACACCCAACGTACATTCCACAAACTTAGTGGACATTCCCAGCAAACCGCATATAATCATCCAAAAAGTTGCCCCTGGCCCGCCAATTGCAATGGCTAAGGCTACACCGGCAATATTACCCAGACCTACCGTACCCGACACAGCCGTTGCCAAAGCCTGAAAGTGACTCACTTCACCATCTTCTCCTTCATCACGAATAGTATCTACAATATCGCCTTCTACAATATTTACATCTGCCTGTTCCAACACTCCATGCTCTTCCAATTCATCATATTTACCGCGAACTACACTAATAGCCAGGGGAAATTTGAGGATATTAATAAATCCAAAATAAATGGTAAACCATAAAGCTCCCAGCACCAAAAGGATCACAACAACGGGAATAGAAGTACCTGGAAAAGGATAAAATACCAAATATTCCCAGGTATCTGCTATTGGGGCGAAAGCTTCATCAATCCGCTCATCAAGTCCGCGTTCTACTTCCTGAGCAAGCAACAAAAAAGGGGAGCATAAAGCAAGTAATAAAAATGTAATCTTGTTTTTCATAGATGGTAATGCTTGAATTTATTAAACTCGACTTTCGCCATTTTTTTCTGGCAAAACGCCCATGAAGGTATCCACTTATTTTAAATTACCCAAAAGAACACTCTAAAATCTGGGCAAACTAATGTTCGATATTTTCGTTAATAAATCAGTAATATTACATCGCCATATGAATTGATCACCCGTCAAACCCACTCATTATATGGATGCCAAAATCGAACAAGAAACCATCAAAGGCGGTGCATTTATCCTCAAAGCCACACCCGCCCATCAACTTTTTTGCCCCGAAGACTTTTCGGAAGAGCAATTGCTCCTAATCAGTACAGTAAAAGATTTTATTAATTCCAAAGTCGCACCTCATTTCGATACACTCGAAAAACTCGACCTGCCACTTACCAAACAGCTGATCGAGAACTGTGGTGAGCTGGGACTGCTGGGTGCAACATTTCCCGAGGCTTATGGCGGTTCGGAAATGGACTTCCTCAGCAGTATGATCCTCTCCGAGCAATTTGCCGCTGCCCGCTCCTTTTCACTTTCCTTCGGAGCCCACACCGGAATCGGCATGTTGCCCTTATTGTATTTTGGCAATGAAGATCAAAAGTCAAAATACCTGCCTCGATTAGTAGCCGGCACGCTCAAATCGGCCTATTGCCTCACCGAGCCTGGTTCTGGCTCCGATGCTTTGGCTGCCAAATCCACAGCAGTGCTTTCCGATGATGGAACATACTACCTCCTCAATGGCCAGAAAATGTGGATTACAAATGGTGGCTTTGCCGATATTTTTACGGTATTTGCCAAAATTAACGGCCAGCATTTTACAGCATTTATAGTGGAGCGTAGCTGGGATGGCGTAAGCCTGGGAGCAGAAGAAGACAAAATGGGCATCAAAGGCTCTTCGACCTGTCAAGTGTTTTTTGAAAACGTCAAAGTTCCAATAGAAAATGTGTTGGGCGAACCTGGCAAAGGCCATAAAATTGCTTTTAATATACTCAATATTGGACGGATTAAACTGGCTGCATCGGCCTTCGGTGGGGCTAAAAAAATTTGTACAGCCGCTACCCGCTATGCCAATGAGCGACAGCAATTTGGGCAATCCATTGGCCAATTTGGCGCTATACAGCACAAACTGGCAGAAATGGCTATCCGTACCTTTGCCAGCGAATCGGCTAGCTATCGCGCTGCCGATGCTATCCGCCAACAAGAGATGGTACTCAAAGCCGAAGGCCTGAGTGAAGGCCAGGCACATCTCGGAGCAGCAGAAGAATTTGCCATCGAGTGCGCACTGCTCAAAGTACAAGCTACTGAAACATTGGATTATGTGGCTGACGAAGGTGTGCAAATCTATGGAGGTATGGGATATTCGGAAGAAGCACCTATGGCTGCTGCATATCGCGATGCCCGCATCAATCGCATCTTTGAAGGTACCAATGAAATCAACCGATTGCTCGCAATGGATATGCTACTCAAAAGAGCTATGAGCGGACAATTGGATTGGAAAAATACATTGGCGAATAAAAGAAACAATGCTGACCAAACTACAAACGGAGCCGGAGAAGACTCGGCAATACTCTTAGCCACAGAACTAGCAGAGGTGGCGCAATGGAAGCGATGTTTTTTGAGTTTGCTGATGGCTACCCTTGAGCATTTTGGCAAAAAAATGCAATATGAACAGGAAATATTGATGCAATTTTCTGATATGCTGGCTGAAATCTACCTAACGGAATCCATCCTTTTGCGCTGCCAGAAAACTAGCCATATCAAGTCAGCTGAAGATTCAGCAATTTTAATTGATATGGCTCAGGTGTTCGTTACAGAAGCGGTAGAACGCCTTCGCCTTAATGCCAAAAGGGTGGTACAAAACTGGGCCCAGAAGGCGCAAAAAGATCAATTGCTGGCCAGTATCGAGCAGTTTACCTATCATCAGGCAATCAATACCAAAGCTGCCCGCCGCCGTATCGCCAGCCGGATGCTTGACGCTAATGCCTATTGCTTTTGAAAAGCTATACAATGTTATCAACAAAACTGTAATGATTATGAAACAGATTCTTTTTATTGGCTCACTGCTGGCTATTGTCGGTCTTGTTTCCTGCGACAAAGATGACAATTGTACACCGGAAAAAATCCATTCTACCTGGACATTGGGAAAGGAAATCACCAGTGAGTATGATACGATTTTGCAGCGAGATTTCTTTCGTATCGTAGATGGAGAAAACCGCTTGTTTGAATACAATCGCATTGATGCTCAATGTGATGATGTCTCTGATGATGAAGGGGGGGAAAGATTATATTTTGAGTTGGATGAACAAACTGCAGATTTTTCCGCTGTCGATGAGGAAATTCTGAATTTAAAATGTGTCTATGAACTTTTTGGAGCTTGGGTGCCATTTAGTCCTTATCAGATAAAAAAAGGCACCATTGAAGGGAGAAAACTATCCAATAGCGAATGGGAGATAGATGCAGTGGTTACCACTACGCCAATGAACGTTGATGACGAACCGAAAACGATTCAGTTTTCGGAAATATTCCGAGAATAAGTGAATTGGCCAAAGCTCAGGATGGTAATTCAAGTAGTAACTATCAACTTCTTGGTTGTTTTACTGCTGGGAGAATTGGCGTGCAAAATTTTTCCTCACCTTGTCAGCCAACAGCCTCCTTACGATACCGCTGAGCCCGATAACTTGCTGGGCTGGAAACCCAAAGGCAACTATGTGTACGAAGGTCAAATGCAAGGTGATGATGGCGCATCTTATCCAGTTCACTTTACCACACAAACTAATGGCTTTCGCCGCTATCCGCTGACAATCAATGAAAGCTCAAAGCGACTTTTGCTCATTGGCGATTCCTTTACCCAGGCTGTAGAAGTATCGGATGACAAGACGTTTTATGCCGTGCTCGAACAAGAGCTGGAACTGCCGGTATTCGCCTACGGAATGGCAGGCTACGGTACGCTGCAGGAATATCTGGTACTCGATAAATACCTCGATACTATTGATCCCGAAATAGTGTTGCTGCAATTTTGCTCCAATGATTTTATCGATAATGAGCTGGAACTGGAACGCCAGGCCAACTATTTCGTAGGCCAGCGGAGGCCCTACCTCCAGTCGGATGGCAGCATGCTATACGCCAGCCCACTCAGTCGCTGGGATTGCCTTACCGATCATTCATGCCTCCTACGCAAGGTCAAACAAATCTGGCGAAAGCTACAAGCGCGACATGCCGATAAGGCGGACGAATCGGCAGAGAGCCAAATTGCACAGCATGGCTTGCAATACAAGTGGTATCAAAGCGCGGTGGATAAAACACTCCGCTTGTTGCGGAGGATCAAAGAGCGGGTAGGACCTGAGAGAAAGCTGGCCATTTTGCTGGCCGACCCTTTCCAGCCACATCGCGAACAGCTAAAAGGCATTTGTCAAAAGCTCAATATTCCTCTGATCGATTTTCCCAAGGTGCAGTTCGATCAGCTCAAAAAGGAAAAGAGCCTCCATTCGCATGATGGCTATCACTGGAACGAGGCTGGTCACCAGCTGGTGGCCGAAGCGGTCTTACAATTCTTACAAGAATAGACAAGCTTACTCACTCGGTAGCCTTCCAGTTGACCTTGTTCATCAGCAGGATAGAGGTAGCATACTTGGGGCATTTTGTAAGCAAAGCCTCCTGGAAAGCATCTTTTACAGGCGGGTCCGATTTAATGGATTCCATAATTGCCTTTACACAGGCTTTGGCCTTTTTGCGCTCTTCCAGCAAGTCAAAATCCGACCGCTGGTAAGCCAGCGTGTCACCGGCTTCATATTCCTTGCGAGCTTGCAGGCGCAGATCGGTGAGGTCTTTATAGCATGCACAGGAGCGAGCGGCCAGATCCTCCGGCGAGCCTTCCGCAGAAGCTGCCTGGTGGGCAGGTGCTGTACTATTGGTGGCTCTTTGTGCCGGATTATTAGTAGAAGAGCTTGGCTCATTCCTGCAATCAGTGAATAGCAGTGATATAGCTGCAAATAAAAATAGAAAGATGTGCAATTGCTTCATTATCAGATTTTTGCGTAAATATTAAAAAATAATGCCAGACTATCAGATCACTCTCTCCAATGCCCCGCCTTTGGCGAAATAACTGTCCACTTTAGCTGCCACCCTGGCGTCTGGCACCAATGGCGGTGCATGATGTACTTTGCTGCGCGCATCGATGATCAACGGCCCCCGGCAGCCCCAGTGCTTGTGCTCTACAAAGGCCTCCAGGCCGTGTATATCATGGCTAGGATTGGCTCTGGTAAAGGTAGCCCAGAGAAAGTTGTTGAGGGTTTCGGCCAGAAAACGGCTATCATCAGCCAGTACGATCAATGGTATTTCAGATAGATCGTGGCCCTTCAAGCGGGTTTCCAAAAGTTGTATGTCCGTGGCCGTTTTGGCATCTGACTGATAGGCTGGTGCCCGAATTGCCAAAATGCCCGGCATCACTATGCCTGGCTCGCTAAAGCCAGGAGGCAGGCTGAAATTTGACGGCAGCTCGGATGCGAGGCTGCGTAAGGGCTCCCCGCAGCAAGCAATCACCACTTTGGAACCGGCATTCCAGCCAGATCCGGAATAATCGAGCGTATCTATAGTCGTTTTGGTTTGAAAATGCAGGTCGCGACGCCAATCTACTCTCTTTAATACATGTTGGAAAAAGGCGCTGATGTCATGCGTGTCAAGTGTAGGCTCATCATCAGCTGCAGCAATGATCAGGAATTTGGCAAGTGAAGTTTGGCCGCTTCCAAGTATATGGTTGGCTTGAGTGAGAATCTCTTCAGGGCGCCGCTCGCGGAATGGCATGTAGCGTTCGCTGCCAATGGCCAGCAATAGTGGATGTACACCTGCTGCATCCACCGCGTTGATCTCTTTGATGCCGGGAAATTCCTGTGGTGTCAGCAATTTGACCAGTTGGTGAATCAAATGACCAAAGCTGCTGTCTTCCTGTGGTGGTCGACCAACTACGGTAAAGTGCCAAATCGCATCTTTACGGTGGTACACGCTATCCACTTTCATCACCGGAAAGGGATGCTCTAGGCTGTAATATCCCAGGTGGTCGCCAAATGGGCCTTCCGGGAGCTTGCGATTCTTTAGGATGGTACCGGTGATGCAAAAATCAGCATCGCTGCTGAGGAAATACCTATTTCGGCGGGCATAGCGAAAGCGTCGGCCTCCCAGCAATCCGGCAAAAGTCAATTCCGAAAGCCCTTCCGGCAAGGGCATGATGGCCGAAAAGGCATGTGCGGGCGGCCCGCCTACAAAAATGGAAACCTTAAATTCTTCATCACTTTTGTTGTACAGAGTATGATGAACCCCTATCCCGCGATGAATTTGATAGTGCATCCCTACCTCTACATCCTGTAAATATTCATTACCTGACAGCTGAATGCGATACATGCCCAGGTTGGATTGCATGATGCTTTGGCTGCCGGGAGGTAGGCTGAGTACTTGGGGCAGCGTGATGAATGCACCCCCATCGTCAGGCCAGGCTTTGATTTGCGGCAGTTGGTTGATACTGGTCTCTGCCCATGTAACTTTTGGCTTGCCCAGGCTACGCATAGGCAGGGCGGAAAGAGCGGTGAAAGGGGCCGAGAGGTAACGCAGAGGCCGTTTGAAAAAGTTGGAAGGGTCGGCTTTTAATTCAATGACGCGCTGTACCTTTTCAACGGTATGTCGAAACAAGAAGGCTGTTCGTTCAAAGGTGCCGTACAAATTGGACAGGGCAGGGAAGGGGCTGCCTTTTACGCGCTCGAAAAGAATGGCAGGCCCGCCAGCATCAAAAATCCGACGATGAATCTCTGCCATTTCCAGCTCCGGATCAACTTCGAATGGAATGCGCAGTAGCTTGCCATTTTTTTCTAAATCCTGTACACACGATTTTAAACTTTTATAACTCATAGTAAGGTCAATGTTTATGGCAATGTGTAACTTGGATTATACCCACCTATTCGCCCTAAATTACAAATCGCTCTTCATCAAATACCTTCCCGCTATGGCAGCGCAGTATGCGCGCCGGAAATTGCTCGATGATGCGATAATCATGCGTAGCGAACAAAACAGCAGTATTGCGCTCCTGATTGAGGCGGCGCAGCAATTGCATCAGCTCGTCGGATGTGTCTGGGTCAAGGTTGCCGGTGGGCTCATCGGCAATGATCAGTTCGGGCTGATTGAGTAATGCTCTTGCAATTACTATGCGTTGCTGCTCGCCTCCCGAAAGCTCATGGGGCATGCGCGACCGACTATCAGGAAGCCCCACTTCCTCCAATACCTGGCTGATGCGTTTGTCCATCAAATTGCGATCACGCCAGCCAGTTGCTCGTAGCACAAAGAGCATATTTTCGTTGACGCTTCGGTCGGCCAACAGGTTGAATTCCTGAAAGATGATGCCCAGCTTGCGGCGTAGCAATGGAATATTGGAGCGATTGAGCTTGAGGAGGTTAAAGCCAGCTACCATGCCGCTACCTTTTTGTAAAGGAAGTGCAGCATATAAGGTTTTGAGCAGGCTGCTTTTACCGCTGCCCGTTTTGCCGATTAGATAGACAAACTCGCCTTTACCAAGTTCAATGCCAACCTCCTCCAGTATGAGGTGCTCGCGCTGATAAATAAAGGCATCCTTGAGTAAAACAATTTTGTACTTGGTCATAAGAGGGTCAGCAGAATGTCAAAATTAATAAAAAGCAGACTTTTACCATGCTTATTTTCATTTTGGATTTTGGACAGATTCGCCTGAGCTATCAAAAAAATGTAATTTTATGCGTTCAATAAAGAAAATATCTGCAATATGAAAAAAGCGCATCTCATTGCTATCGCCGTCATTGCCATTGCGATTGGACTGCTCATTTCTCTAAGTGGGGATGTGGGAACCTATGCCACTTTCAAAACTGCTGAGCAGAGTGGCGAGCGGGTCAAAATCGCCGGAGTACTATCAAAAGATAAAGAGATGTATTACAATCCGGAAGAGGATCCCAATTATTTTAGTTTTTATATAAAAGATACAGAAGGTGATGAACGAAAAGTGGTACTATTGTCGGAAAAGCCACAGGATTTTGAGCTTTCCGAACAGATTGTACTTACCGGGCAGATGAAAGAAGATGCTTTCGTGGCTACTGAAATGCTGATGAAATGCCCCTCCAAATATAAGGACGAAGAAATCTATATTAAAACCAAAGAAAGTACGCTTTAAAGGAATCGGCTTGTCATTCCAGCCCGCCTAACCTTCATACATGGAATACATCGGAGAACATTTACTCCCCGGAAAGATTGGACACCTGCTCATCGTGCTGGCCTTCACCAGCAGTCTGCTGGCCGGTCTGGCCTATTATTTTGCTACACAGCGCCATGCGCTTGATGAGGCAGTGGGCTGGCGGCGCATTGGCCGAATAGCCTTCAGCCTGCACGGCCTGGGCATACTGGGAGCTATTGGTGTTATTTTTTACATCATGCTGAAGCAATACTATGAGTATCAGTATGTGTGGGCCCATGTGAGTGAAGAATTGCCTTTTAGGTATATATTTTCCGCCTTTTGGGAAGGGCAGGAAGGGAGTTTTTTGCTTTGGATGTTTTGGCATGTAATACTCGGGTGGGTATTAATGAAAAAGGCTGGTGAGTGGGAGGCGCCGGTAATAGCGGTACTCTCGTTGGTGCAGTTGTTTATCATTTCCATGATTGTCGGTATCCATTTTAATTTTGGTGAAAGCACTTTTCGGCTGGGGGGCAGCCCGTTTTTACTGCTGCGCGACGTGATGGATGCGCCTATTTTTGCCACTGCCGATTATGTAAGCCTCATCAAAGGGCAGGGCCTCAACCCGCTGCTTCAAAATTATTGGATGACGATTCATCCGCCGGTGCTCTTTTTGGGTTTTGCCTCTACCGTAGTGCCTTTTTGCTACGCAATTGCCGGGCTGTGGACGGGCAGGTATCGCGCATGGCTCAAACCTGTACTTCCGTGGGCACTGTTTAGCGGAGCCACTTTGGGCATAGGCATACTGATGGGAGGGGCTTGGGCCTACGAAGCGCTGAGCTTTGGAGGCTATTGGGCCTGGGATCCGGTGGAAAATATGTCGCTCGTACCCTGGCTGGTATTACTGGCAGGAATACACACCAATTTGATAGGTAAAAGTACAGGGCACTCCATCAAAAGCAGCTTTTTGTTTTATTTGCTCACCTTCGTGCTGATTGTTTATTCCACTTTTCTCACACGTAGTGGTGTGTTGGGGGATACCTCCGTGCATGCCTTCACCGAAATGGGATTGGAGTGGCAGTTGGTAGCTTTTATTTTTACTTTTTTGGGCCTCTCGTTGATTTTATTTTTCAAAAATTTCAAATCGATTCCATCACCTGAAAAAGAAGAATCCGTTGGCTCCAAAGAGTTTTGGATGTTTATTGGGAGCTTGGTGCTGTTGTTTTCGGCCGCATTGATCACCGCTTCTACCTCCTTGCCGGTTTACAATAAAATCTACCAATATTTCGATCCCGGCTACTTGGGAGGAGTCATTCAGGATCCAGTTGAGCATTACAATAAATACCAGCTTTGGATTGCCCTCTTTGTCGGATTTTTTTCGGGAGCAGCTCAATACATGCGCTATCGGGAGGAGGACTGGAATCGCGCTATCCGTCGTTTTAGCCGTTCATTTTTAGCAGTATCGGCAATAGCTGCGCTGCTGACCTGGCTGGCTTCGCTGTGGATCGAAGCGCGGGCCTGGCAATACCTGTTGCTATTGTTTTCAGCACTTTTTGCCGTCGTCGCCAATCTCGATTATTTGATTCGCTTTTTGAAGGGCAACCTCAAAACGGCAGGCTCGGCCATAGCGCATATCGGTTTCGGGTTGATGATTGTAGGCATCATGGCTTCGGGGCTCAACAAACATCACATCTCTACCAATGCCTTTGCACAGCGGGGAATTATAGAAGGATTTACAGAAGAAGATTACAAAAAGAATGTCATCTTGCTCAAAGGAGTGCCCATGCTGATGAGCGGTTATGAGGTGACCTACGAAGGGGATACTATCGACGGATTTACCCGAAGTTTTGAAGTGAGTTATAAGAAAAAAGGCACCGAGGGGGACGTATTGGAGCAATTCGCTTTGCGCCCAAATGTGTTGTACGACAAAGACTTCAGCAAGATTGCTGCCTCAAATCCTTCTACCAAACGCTATCTGGATAAAGACATTTTCACGCACATTGCCTCCCTACCCCTGGTGGATACCGATCCTGAATACGCCAAGCAAATGGAAGACAGCCTGGATTATGTGTTGCATGAGCTAGGGGTAGGCGATTCGATTGTTGCAGAGAATTATACCGCCATCGTGGAGGCAATCAATTACAAGCCTGTACATCCCGATTATCAGCCGGAAAAGAGCGATTTGCGGATTGGCTTAAAGCTGCGGATCACCGGGCCGGAGCAAGAAGCCTATCATGTAGCTGAGCCTATGCTGGCCTTGCGCGAAAACCTGCTGTATTCCTATCCTGCCCAAATCAACGAGCTCAACATGCGGGTGCGATTGCCGGAAGTTATTTTTAGTGAGATATTTACACCCGAGCAGTCGCTTACATACCGGAATTACATGCTGAAGCAAGGAGAAGCCTTCAAGCTAAATGGCTATCAGATCACTTTCGAGGGCTTCAATACGCAGCCCCGCCACCCCAATTATACTTTTGAGGAAGGCGATCTGCCGGTAAGTGCCCAGCTGGCTGTCCGTACACCTTCGGGAGAAAGTTTGCTGGCACAGCCCCTTTACTTCATTCGCGACAGCCGCCCCTATAATATCAAAGATTATTTGAGCAAAGAAGGCCTCCATTTTCGCTTCACCGAGATTGACCCCAAAACGGAGGAAGTGACTATAAAAGTGGCGCTCACAGAACCCAAAGCAGAGACCGTCAGCGTTGAAATTGCTGAAAATTCACTGCGCTCGGATTATATAGTGCTGGAAGCCATTGTATTTCCCGGCATCAATTTATTTTGGCTTGGCTCCGTGCTGATGATGCTGGGGCTGGGTATCAGTATGTTTAGAAGGATAAAACGAAGTTGAGATAGAATCCATCTTCGCTGCCCCTGTTTATCATGACACCATCCATTTTCAAAAGCATCGTACTCATCGGAGCAGGCAATGTAGGCTACCATCTCGGTAGGCAGCTCCATACCGCCAACCAGCCGCTGTGCCAGGTGTTCAGCCGCAAAAAGCGCAAAGCCCAGCGGCTGGCCAAGCTCACAGGCAGTAGCTATACCACCGATCTGGCTGCCATCAACCCGCGGGCCAGTTTGTACCTGCTGGCCGTGAGCGATGATGCCATCGGCCCGGTAGCGGCGGCGCTGGCTGAGCAGATCGAAGGGGCGCCTTTGGTGGTGCATACATCGGGGGCTACGCCCTCTACAGTATTGAAGCCGTTTTGCAAGCGATTTGGCATATTTTATCCCTTGCAGACCTTTTCATTGAATCGGGAAGCAGCCTTTTCAGATGTGCCCGTTTGTATATTTGCCAACCGCAAGGCCGACCGGCAGCGACTTTTGAGGTTGGGCGGATTATTGAGCCAAAAGGTAGTGGAGCTGGATGATGTGCAGCGGGCCCGGCTACATGTGGCGGCGGTGTTTGCCAACAACTTTACCAACTACCTCTACAGCGCTGCCCAACAGATACTAGTTGCCGAAGGGCTCAACTTCGACTTGCTAAAGCCGCTGATCCGCGAAACAGCCGCAAAAATTGAGCAGGCTAGTCCGCGGGCCATGCAAACGGGCCCGGCGCGGCGTGGCGACCGCGCTACGATTGAACGGCATCTGGCTTATCTGGAAGCTTTTCCGGAGCTGCGCAGCCTTTACGAGCAGCTGAGTGATTTGATTGGGGAGGATTCTTGAAGGCCTTTGCAATTTTTACGAACGACCAAATTTACTCATTCCATCAAGGGCAAGGCTTTTGCTGCCTCTGTTACCGGTAGCTTGCACACCTTATTTTGGCACACATAGATTCTCGTCTCATCCTCTATCAGTTTATCTTTGAGCAATTCCAGGTTCCCTTCATCACTGCCTCCCAAAAACAGGGCGTGTGGCAAATAGTGCTTCATCAACTCAGCGCGAATAGCTGCATAGTCATTGCCTACAATGGCCACTTCGTAAGGCGGCTGTAGCAAATCGAGGTACAGGATGGCCCAATTGCTGTAAAAGCCTGGCTGCTCCGCTTCGGTAAGTGAGGCTTGCATGTTCTGCATCATCTTGGTGGCTCGGTCAATGAAATCGGGCTTGTAAAGATAAGTGCCAAGTTGGAAAAGCGCCCGGGCCATCGCGCTATTGGAGCCGGGAATGACATTGTCGGCCAGCTCCATCTTACGGGCTATGAGCGGCGGATCAATGTCGGAGGTATAATGGAACATGCCGGATTGGGTGTCGAAGAAATGCTGGATGGCATAATTTGCCAGGCTTTCGGCATGGAACAGCCATTGCTCATCGAAGGTGATTTGGTAGAGGCTGGTGAAGGCCTGAATGCTAAGCGCATAATCATCCAAAAAGGCATTGATGCTGGATTTGCCGTCTTTGAAGTTGCGGTAGAGGCGGCCGTCCTTTTGCATTATCCTGGAGCGGATGAATTCGCCGTTTTTGAGTGCAGCAGCTCTATACTTTTCGTCTTCCAGCGCATTGTACGCATCTGCATAGCCTTTGAGCATCAGGGCATTCCAGGAGGTGAGGACTTTGTCGTCGAGGCCGGGACGTACGCGCTGGCTGCGCAGCTCAAAGAGCTTTTTGCGGGCATCGGCGATACTGGCGCCCAGCTCTTCGGCACTGATTTTATGCTTTTTGGCGATGGTTGCATCATCCTTTTTTCGGTGCAGGATATTTTTGCCATGCTCCCAATTGCCACTACCTCCTTTGATCTCAAAGTAGTCATTGAACAATTTTCGTTGCTGCTCATCAAGCAGGGCAGCTTCAATTTCTTCTTTGGTCCACACATAAAATTTGCCCTCTTCCCCTTCGCTATCCGCATCAAGTGAAGAATAAAAGCCGCCATGGGTATCGGTAAGTTCGTGTTTTATAAACTCCAGAGATTCTTCCACCACTCTTTTGTAAAGCGGATTTTTAGTGAGTTTGAAGGCATCCGCATATAAGCTTACGAGTTGGGCATTGTCGTAGAGCATCTTTTCAAAATGCGGCACCAGCCACTCGCCATCTACCGAATAGCGGGCAAAACCACCTCCGAGCTGATCGTAAATACCGCCCAGCGCCATTTTGTCGAGGGTAGTGGTAGCCGCTTCGAGCGCCTTGGCATCCTTAAAAAGGTAGTAGTATTTGAGAAGCCAGTCGTAGTTGTTGGGCATCGGAAATTTGGGGGCACCCTTTCGGCCTCCTTCTTTGAAATCCACATGATCGAGAAAGCGCCCGGCGATGGCCTGCATGTCCGATTTGGAAAAATTGGCATTGCCTGTTACGGGCTGAATATCGTCGCTTTGCTGGATGCCGGCAGTGAGATTTTTGGCATACTCTTCCAGTTTATTCGGCTCTTTTTGGCGCATATCCAGAAAGTGTTCCATTACCTTGATCCATTCTTTTTTAGGAAAATAGGTGCCCGCCCAAAAGGGGCGCCCATCGGGCAGGGCAAAAGCATTGAGGGGCCAGCCGCAGCTTCGGCCCGATGCCATGTGGCAGGCAGTCATATACACATCATCGATATCCGGCCGCTCTTCCCGATCTACTTTGATACTGATAAAATGCTCGTTCATAATTTTGCTCACGAGCGTATCTTCAAAGCTTTCGTGCTCCATTACGTGGCACCAATGGCAGGCCGCATAGCCCACACTGACGATGATTAACTTGTTTTCTGCTTTGGCTTTGGCCAGGGCCTCATCGCCCCAGGGGTGCCAATCGACGGGGTTGTTGGCATGTTGCAGCAGATAGGGACTGCTCTCGTTGGCGAGGTGGTTTTGGTGCTTCCCGTTTTGTTGGATGTGGTTGTTGGGTGACTTGCAGGCCATAAAACAAGAGGTAGTGAGTAAAAGGCTGATTATCAAGAGGTTAAAAATATGGCGCATTTGAAATGTGTTGAGGTACAAAAATGAGGTTCGACAGAATGATCGGCAAAAAGGCTGCCTGATCTGCTTTTGCTGGCAAAGATAGATAAGATTTCGGTAGGTGGGTGAGGAACTTAATAACCCACCTGGCTTGTTGAAGAACTTGTTGAAGAACTTGTAAAATGGGTGTGAACAAATGATTGATTTTTCAAATGGCTTAGGAAAAAGAGGCGTAAAATAATTACTTTCAACCCAAACAAACACTTAGCAGATGAACTGGCGAAGACTCAACGGACAACGAATCGAAGCGCCTGTAAAAAAGGCGGTAGAGCAAACCATTCTCAAAGAACGCGCGGCTGGCCACCAGCTCAAAGTATGCATCGGCACCGATTCGCAGGTGCGCGGCGAGGTGATCGAATTTGCTACCGTAATCGTCTTCCTCAGAGAGAAAAAAGGCGGATTCATGTTTATCTCCAACAGCCGGATGACCAAAAAAATGGGCCTGCGCGAGCGCATGATCGCCGAAGTAGGCCGAAGCGTGGAGGTGGCCTACAGCCTCTGCGATCTGCTCGATCAGTACAACGTAGCCCTCGAAGTACATGCCGATATCAACACCGACCCGCACTTCCAATCCAACACCGCCCTCAAAGAAGCTATGGGCTACATCCTGGGTATGGGTTTTGTGTTTAAAGCCAAGCCCGATGCATTTGCCAGCTCCAGCTGTGCAGACAAAGTGGTGTGATGGGACAATATATTTAATGACCCCTTTATCTCTCCCATCCAATTGAGATACCAATACCCAAAAAGCTGCCGTAATTATCCAAAACGAGGTTATACGACTTGCCGTCAGTAAAATCTTCAATGATACTGGTGGTTTGGTAGATTGAATGTAATCCTAAATTGCCCACCAGATTGAGTCGAAAAAGAAATTTGTTGTTTTTGGTGCGATAATATGCCCAGGATATTCTTGTGAATAAACTCCAGTGGAGATCGTTTTCAGCCAACTTTTCATATACTGCAATTGCTTGATAACACCCTAAAGCTGTGCAATTTTTAGCACCGCCTGAGGGGGCGCTATCATAATCGAATAGATAACGGACCATAACGCCACCTATCGCATTGATTGATAACTTTTTTTTAGGGAATAATACAGATCCCGCACCCAGTAAAAAGCCGATATCATCATTTCCTGAAAAAGAATTAACATTAATCTTTTTGCAAGATGGACAATCTGCAGCACCTTGACAACTGGGACAGCTGGGGTATGAAATTTGTTTGACATTTGTGGCATTACCTATAATCTGCAATGAGGTATATAGCAATAAGTTTTTATCGTGGAGTTTGCTAACATATTCTATCCCACCAGTATAGGTAGGCGCCCAGAATTTACTAAAGGATTCATGTCTGCTGCTTGCTTGATTGTAGCTGTTGATACTGTTAATACCACTTAAGGTGAAACTAAATTCATTATTTTGGCAATCTAATTTATTCGTAAGTAGATTAGTAAAGATAAAAGTTATTACTGCTATACTCAACCAGTGGTTTACACGCAAAATCTTATGTTGGAGCATTAGGATAAACATGCCAATTGAATTTAAATCACGGCAACATGTTACAAAAAAATATAAGAGTCAAGAAAAAGAGTTGTTAAAGTAGATGAACTGATTTAAACTTTTCTAATGGTTTGCGGCTCCAGCCCTTATAGAACCTGACTTCTTTCCTTTTATCGTCCGTACCATACAGGTACGCACTCAAAAAGAGAAATCGCCAGAACCTACAATGGCCAAGCCTCAACAACAATACAATAGTTTAAATCAGTTCGATATTTGTAAAGTACACAAGTAGTCTATTCGTCAATCAGAAGTCACATCTTATCGAATAAGCCTTTCTTTGCGCTTTATTTGTCCGCATCATTGCTTATCTTTTGCGCTTTATATTACCAAAATTGTAAATCTATGCACTTAAAATTATGGACCAGTCTGTTCTTTTTGCTGGGCCTGGCTACTGTGAGCTTGGCTCAAATGAACAAGATTGCCTACGAAGAATACGACCTTGCCAATGGCTTGCATGTCATTTTGCATCAAGATAATACTACACCGATAGTGGCCGTAACGGTGATGTATCACGTGGGTTCAAAGAACGAGCAGCCCGACCGCACCGGCTTTGCCCATTTTTTCGAACATCTGCTGTTCGAGGGTTCTGAAAACATCGGCCGTGGCGAGTTTGACGATTACATCTCCCGTGCTGGCGGCACCAACAATGCCAACACCACCTTTGACCGGACCTTTTATCACGAAATACTGCCTTCCAACCAATTGGCTACCGGTCTTTGGCTCGAATCGGAGCGCATGCTGCACGCCAAAGTCGAGAAAGTGGGGATCGAAACCCAGCGGCAGGTAGTCAAGGAGGAGCGCCGTATGCGGGTGGACAACCGCCCCTATGGGACGGTGCTGGAGGAAGCCATGAAGCGCGCCTACACCAAGCATCCCTACCGCTGGCCGGTGATCGGTTCGATGGATCATCTGGATGCTGCGCAGGAAGCAGATTATGTCAATTTTTACAATAATTTTTACGTGCCTAATAATGCCGTACTCTCCATTGCAGGGGATATTGATGTGGCAGCAACCAAGCAGCTGATCGACAAATATTTCAGTGGCATTCCTCGTGGCAAGGGCGAGGTTTATCGGCCCGATATTGTAGAGCCGCCCTTGAAGAAGGAAGTGCGCGATACGGTTTTTGATAATATTCAATTGCCGGCGGTTATCCAAACCTACCGCATTCCTGAGCAAGGCACGGATGATTTCTATGCGGTGAGTATGCTGGGCACCTTGCTATCGCAGGGTGAAAGCTCCCGTTTGTACAAGGCATTGGTGGATGAGCAGCAAAAGGGGCTGTTTGTGGGTAATTTTCCCATTCCCACAGAAGATCCCGGCGTATCCATCGCGTTTGGTATTGCCAATATGGGGGTGAATCCGGCAGATTTGGAAGCAGCTATGGATGCTGAAATTGAAAAGGTGCAAAAGGAGCTGATTTCTGAGCGGGAGTTTCAGAAGCTACGCAATCAAACTGAAAATGACTTTGTGAGCGCCAATGGCACCATCGTCGGAATTGCCGAAAGCCTGGCCAATTACCACATGTACTTTGGCGATGCCAATTTGATCAACACCGAAATCGATCGCTATCTCAAAGTCACTCGTGAAGATATTCGCCGGGTGGCCAACAAATATTTCAACAAAAACAATCGGGTCGTGCTTTACTACCTGCCCAAACAAACTCAACCCTAAAGCATTCATTTTCAATTATTAATAAATAAAAAAAATGAAGTATATAAAAATAATTTTTAGTCTCTTTACTTTGCTGCTATTTAGTCAGTGCACACCCAAAATAGCCAAAGCACCCCAATCGGATCAGCAGCCCGACAAGGAACAGGTAGTGGACAAAGCCAATGATTTTAGAAGCAGGGCACCGGCTGCGGGGCCGGCTCCGCAGATTCAGCTGGGCAGCTACGAACACTTTACGCTGCCCAATGGCCTGAAGGTAATAATGGTAGAAAATAGCAAATTGCCCAGGGTTAGCCTTCAGTTGTTTGTAGATGTGCCCGTTGTCAATGAGAGAGAGTATGCAGGGTATATTGGCATAGCGGGCGAAATGTTGAACAAAGGCACCAAAAATCGGAGCAAAGCGGAAATCGATGAGGCCGTTGACTTTTTGGGCGCCAGCTTGTCCACCAGCCCCAACGGCATCTATGCCTCCAGCCTCACCAAGCACCTTGATCCTTTGCTGGAGATCATGACAGATATCCTTTACAACCCTTCCTTCCCGCAGGCTGAGTTTGACAAAATCAAAAAGCAAAACCTGTCGGCTCTGGCCCAGGCCAAAGAAGACCCCAACGCCATTGCCAGCAATGTGGCTCAGGTGCTTCGCTATGGTAGTAGCCATCCCTACGGAGAAATATCTACCGAAGAATCGATAGACCGGATTGATCTGGCACGTTGCAAAAAATATTATGAGACCTACTTCAAGCCCAATATTTCCTATCTGGTGGTGGTAGGAGATGTGTCGCTCGATGATATCAAGCCCAGAGTACATAAGCATTTTGGAAAATGGGCTAAGTCGGCCAATATTTCAAAGAAGAGCCACACCATGCCATTGCCACCCGATCAAACGCAGGTCGATTTTGTCAGCAAAAGCGATGCGGTGCAATCCGTCATCAATGTCACCTATCCGATCAACCTCAAGCCCGGCTCGGCGGATGTCATCCCGGCCAGGGTGATGAATACCATGCTTGGCGGCTTCTTCAACAGTCGGCTGATGCAGAACCTGCGCGAAACGCACGGCTTCACCTATGGAGCCCGCTCGAGCTTATCATCGGATGAGCTGGTAGGTTCCTTCAATGCGGGGGCTGCGGTGCGCAATGAAGTGACCGACAGCTCGATCGTACAGATCATGAAAGAACTCAATGCGATCCGCTCCAAAAAACTGAGCCAGTCGGACCTTGATTTAGTGAAAAATGTGATGGCAGGCAGCTTTGCCCGTTCGCTCGAACGGCCGCAAACTATTGCCCGCTTTGCGCTGAATACCTTTCGGTATAATTTACCCAAAGACTACTATGTAAGCTATCTTAAGCGGTTGAGTAGCGTAACTGCTGACGATGTGTTGGCAATGGCTCGCAAGTATATCCGCCCCGATCGTGCCCATATCATTGTGGTGGGCAATAAAGACGAGGTGGTGGACAAACTGGGCCGTTTTGCTGCCAGCAACAACAAAGTCAATTATTACGACCACTATGGCAACCCGATCGAAATGCAGGAGCTGGATCTTTCCGGAGATGTAACGGCTCAATCAGTCATCGAAAATTATATCCATGCCATTGGAGGAAGGGAGCAGTTGAAGAAAGTTACTGACATTCGCCAAACCTTTATTGGAGAAGTACAAGGCATGATGATCAACAATGATATTTTTATCAAAGCTCCCAATAAATTTGCAATGAACAATTCGGTGAATGGCACGGTAATGATGAGCCGGGTTTTTGACGGTACCAAAGGCAAAGACTCAGGAATGGGGGGCGACCGTATGTTGGAGGGCGCTGAATTGGATAATATGAAGGTAAACGCGCGTTTGTTCAAAGAGATGTATATCAATGAGCTGGGCATGAAAGCGGTGCTGAAAGGAATCGAGAGCATAAACGGTCAAAATGCTTACAAAGTAGAGTTGGGTTTGCCCAGCGGAGGCGGAAATATGATCGTCGATTATTTTTCAGTTGATAATGGCCTCAAGCTGCGTTCGGAGATCATTGACAATAGCAGTGGCCAGCCTGTAAAGCAAGTCATTGAATGGACAGATTACAAAGCCGTGAAAGGTGTGAAGTTGCCGCACAGTATGGCCATTTCGGGAGGAGGTATGCCAATGACCATCAAAATGACTGCGAGTTCTGTCAAGGTAAATGAAGGGATTCCCGATAGTAAATTTGTAATTGAATAAAAGGACAGCCTTGTGGATTGTTGCGCAGTCAGACTGCTGGAATCTGCAAGCTGAAAACCTGAAATAAGGATGCAATTTAAGCCATTGGTGAAAGGAGATGTCAAACGCCCCTTTCTGATAGCCGGGCCCTGCAGTGCAGAGTCGAAACAGCAGGTGATGGAAACTGCCAGGGCACTAGCCACTCAGCCCATCAATTTGTTTCGGGCTGGCATCTGGAAGCCACGCACCCGACCCGATTCTTTTGAGGGAGTAGGTGCAATAGGGCTGAAATGGCTTGGCCAGGTACAACGGGAATTGGATATGAAGGTGGCGGTAGAGGTAGCCAACAGCTATCATGTAGAGGAAGCGCTGCGGCACAAGGTAGATGTGCTTTGGATAGGAGCACGGACTACCGCCAATCCTTTTTCGGTGCAAGAAATTGCGGATGCCTTGCAAGGTGTGGAGGTGCCGGTAATGGTGAAGAATCCTGTCAACCCGGATCTCAGCCTCTGGATTGGAGCTATCGAAAGAATACACAAAGCAGGTATCGGGCAACTGGCGGCCATCCACCGGGGCTTCAGCTCTTTTGGCAATGCCAAATATCGAAATCCACCTCGCTGGCAAATCCCCATTGAGCTCAAACGGCACTTTCCTGAGCTCCTGCTCATTTGTGATCACAGCCACATTTGCGGACGAAGAGATATGCTGCAAGGAGTGGCACAAATAGCAATGGATTTGCAATTTGATGGCCTGATGACAGAAATACATCCACAACCCGATGCGGCCTGGAGCGATGCCCGCCAGCAGATCGCTCCCCTTGATTACAAAGAGCTAATCGGGCGGCTTGTTTTTCGGAAAAGCAGCAGCACTGATGCGCAATTTTTGAAAAGCCTGGAGCATCTGCGCGATCGGATCGACCAATTGGATGAGGAGTTGCTCAACCTATTGGGCAGCAGAATGCAGCTGGCAGATTCCATTGGCCAGTATAAAAAGCAAAATAATATTTCTATTTACCAACCCGAACGCTGGACCCAAATCCGCCAACTCGCCTTTGCCAAAGGCCCCGGCCTGGCATTGAGTGATGAATTCATCGACCAATTGCTCAAAGCTATTCATCAGGAATCGATCAATCATCAGCAGGAAGTGATGAACCGCCAAGAGGAGGATAGTAGCGCACCGAAAGGCTGATTTTTGGAAATGTAGCGATCCAGACATCTGACCGCTGGCTTTGTAGCTACCTTTGTGCAGGTACTTCACAAAACACAAACTCAATGAATAATAAACACCAAGCCGTTCAGCAATACTATGGCAAAAAGATCACCAAAACGGCAGATTTGAAGACCAATGCCTGTTGTGAGATTGCTCCTCCGCCTAAGCATATTGCAGAAATACTTCCCCTGATACACAATGAAGTGAAGGACAAATACTATGGCTGCGGCCTTACTATTCCTTCAGAAATAGAGGGGGTGCGCATTCTCGATCTGGGTAGTGGAAGCGGCCGGGATTGTTTTATCGCTTCCAAATTGGTAGGGCAAAAAGGAATGGTAGTAGGAGTGGATATGACGGAAGAGCAGTTGGCGGTGGCCAATAAATTCATTGATTATCACACCCGGCAATTTGGTTATTCATATGCCAATGTCAAATTTTTGAAAGGCAATATCGAACAGCTCGATCAGCTTGAGCTGACTCCCCAAAGCTTTGATCTCATCGTTTCCAATTGCGTTATCAATCTCGCTACGGATAAAGCCAAAGTATTCAAAGATGCCTGCCGCCTGCTAAAACCAGGTGGTGAGCTGTACTTCAGCGATGTGTACAGCGACCGGCGCATTTCAAAATCACTGCAAAGAGATGCCGAACTTTGGGGCGAATGCCTGAGTGGTGCATTGTACTGGAATGATTTCCTCCGCATTGCCCGCCAAGCTGGTTTTACGGATCCCCGCTCGGTTAGCAGCAAGGCCATAGTGGTTGAAAATGAAAAGGTAGCAGAAAAATTGGGAGACATCCAGTTCTTTTCAGTCACCTACCGCCTCTTCAAAATTGCCGAATTGGAGCAGGATTGTGAAGATTATGGCCAGGCTGTTCGCTACCTCGGCAGCATTGGCGAACAAAGCGCCAGCTTTACCCTGGACGACCATCACAATTTTCCCGCAGGAAAAATAATGCCCGTTTGCGGCAATACCTTTCTTATGCTTCAGCAGACCCGCTTTGCCCCGCATTTTGAGTTTTTTGGCAACTTCGACACGCACTACGGCATCTTTGAAGGCTGTGGAGGTGCTATGCCGTTTAGTACAGATGATCAACAAGCGCCTGCCGGCAGCTGCTGCTAGCCTGTTTTTTCGCTAAATCTCCCGATCCGATTGGACAAATTTGACAAAAAAAGAAGAGCGAACTTCCGTTCACTCTCCTTTCTAAAAACCGTTTTAGTGAGATCTAATTTATTTCAAGCTAAAAGCTAGTCTTGCAAAGATATGACGCCCTCCATAGCTAAACTGTGGTGAGCGGCGGGAGTACACGAAGCGTCCACTCGATTGGAAGGTCGGATCAGCCTCATCTGGATATACATCCAAAAGATTGTTAGCACCTACCGTAATGGACAAATTATCAGTAGCATCAAAACCAATGCTGAGGTCCGTGATGATCTTGGCATCATTGTAAGGATCGACCGAGTTGTCTATCAGCTTGAGGTCATTGTCGAAGATACCTGCATTGGTAGCTTCCGTAGTTTCGCCAAAATAGGTATTACGCAGATAGAAATTTACGATACCCAAATCCAGCGAATGGCTCAATGTAATCTTAGTGCGGGGAACTGCCTGCTCAAGATAAATACGGGCAGTCTGATCAAAATAAGTGCCTACCAATCCACCTCTTTCCAGCACGTCCGAAGCTTTGATGTCGCCTTCACGGGTGGTTTTGGAGAAGGTAGCTGCCAGGTCATTTCTCAATACATGGCCCTGTGTGCCGAAGTTCATGCTGTGGGAAATAACGGCATCCAACCCTTGCGACTTCGTGTCGATGGCATTGGCAAAAAAGGCAGCTCGCGTAGCTCCTGCCTGCTCCAGAATGTTGGCCAACTCCTGATTTTCAGGGCCAAACTGGCCGGTAAGCACTACCCGGTCGTCGATGTTGACTTGATAGGCATCGAGTGTGATACGCAATCCGGCTTCCGGTATTTTGGCGGTCAGGCCTGCACTGAAGTTTTGCGAAATTTCTTCCTTCAATTCGGGAATGCCGAGCAATTTGGCTGCTCTGGAGATGTTGTTGAAAATGCCTACCTCTTGCGGCACTGAATTGCCATTGGCATCCAGGGTGAAGATGGTAGAGGTCCGGCTAAAATAGATCTGATGCAGGGAAGGAGCCCTGAACCCACTGCTGGTAGCTGCTCTCAAGGCGATGTTGTCATTTACCTTGTATCGCGCAGCGATTTTGTAGTTGAATGTGGAACCAAAATCGGAATAATTCTCAAAGCGCACAGCACCTCCCAGTAAAAAGGCATCGGTAATGTCAAATTCGGTATCCAGATAACCAGCTACGCTGGAGCGGTTGGCATCGATCTCATTGGTAGGCAGAAAACCGGCAAAACACTGAGCGCCCGAAGGACGAGGGGCGCCGTAGAAATCGATGGTCTTCACATCATCTGATGTAGTAGGAGTCACCAAATTGCCATTGACGTCGTAATTGCCGTAAGACTGCTCAGTACCTGGGATGACCTCATAGTTTTCGAAGCGATATTCGGCGCCAAAGGCTACATTGATACCAGCGAGGCCGCCAACATCATCGAAATACTGCGAAATGTCCATGTTCCCGGTGTTTTGAGTGAAGCCATGTCCGCCCGCATTGAAAATGGTGGGCGAAGAAGTACCGAGTGTGGCATTGTGTGTATCGGTCATCAGGAAGATGAACTTATTGTTGCCAAAGACATTGCTAAAATCAATCGCCCAGTCGCCGATCATACCACGGATACCTGCGGCGAAGGATTTGTCGGTAATGTTGGAATTGATCTTAGGCACTGTACCATTAGGATATATCGAAGTGGTGGTACGAGACTGGAAAGGCAGGCGGTAGAAACAGCCTGACTGACCATCGCGATAACCAATACCTCCAAAGCTGTATATTTCCATATTTTCTCCCAAGGGAATGGCCAAATTGGCGAAGAATTTTCCACCCCGGAGCCGGGATTGCCCGACCCGCATGTTGTAGTCGCTGCGCTGCTGGCCGCGAGCTGCCAACTCCTCATCAGTAGTGTTGAAGTTGAGAAGGGTGGCTAAAGAATCGGAACTGGGCGCTCCGCTGATGAGCGACTTAAGGTTGCCATCAAAGTAATTCACCTGCTGTGCATAATCCTGTACCTGATTCATCGAAAGCTTGGTCACATCCAGGCCGTCGGCAGCTGCCAAACGCTCTATCGCATTGTAGCCGGCAAATATCTGTCCGCTGTATTCCAGCATGCGATTGGTAGCACCCCGGTAGCCCACCTCGCCGGTAAAGTTGATGTAGCCACCTTCGGTACCCAGCGGCAGGCCATAGTTGAGGCCCAGATTCACCACTTCTCCGTCAATATCCTTCTTTTCCCCTTCAAAAGGGCCAATTTCGCTGGTGAAGTTGGCACCCGTGGTTAGGCTTACGGAAAGTTTATTGACGTCATCTTTGAGCTTGAGATTGATCACTCCGGCGATCGCATCCGATCCGTATTGGGCGGCGGCTCCATCTCTAAGCACTTCGATGGTTTCGATAGCGGCGGCGGGGATGGCGTTGAGGTCGGTACCTACATTGCCACGGCCGAACGTGCCATTTACGTTGACCAGGGAGGTGGTATGCCTCCGTTTGCCATTCATCAGCACAAGCACCTGATCGGGGCCCAGCCCGCGTAGTGAAGCGGGATCGATGTGATCTGTACCATCTGAAATAGTTTGTGTATTGGAGGAAAAAGATGGCGCACTGTAGTGCATGATCTGGTTGAGGCTTACCTGTGGAGCGGCGCTGGTAAGCTTTTCGATGTTGATCACATCAATGGGTACAGGCGCATCCGTATTGGTGCGATTGGTTGCGCGCGAGCCGATTACCACCACCTCGTCGAAGGTAACACCTTCACTGAGTAGGAAATCCAGCTTGGTATTTTGGCCGTCTTCCACAGTCACTTCAGCCTCCTGACCGGAATAGCCAATGTAGCTTGTTGTGATGGTGTAGGTACCCGGTGCAAGTTTGAGGCTGTAATTACCATCAAAATCCGTAATTACACCCTTCAAAGTTCCTTTTACCAGCACATTGGCACCAATGAGTGGCCCTTCGGCATCCGAGATGATACCTGAAACGGTGCCAGTTTGAGCCGTCAGGCTTATTGAAGTGACGGCTACAGCTAATAGCAAAACGATTAATTTGTGTAGCTTTTTCATCATACCTATTCTGTTTTAATTACTTGCCGGGCATCATAGAAATACCTCTTCAGGCAATAGTTAAGAAATAAAATTTAAGATCTGGCTGTAAAACCAAGAATAGTATGATCACGGGAAGTTTGAGAGAATGCTGTTGGTTTTATTTGGCAAGGAACCACTAATGTAGTGAGATATTTTTAAATTGCAACAAAATTCCAAAATATATTACGAAAATATTAGATAAAAAGAGCTTTTATCTGGAACTTTGCTGCCAGGCTTTTTACCAATTTTTTCGACAATGACGCCCAATCTCCTGCCTTATTTCACCCAAAATCAGCTTTCCCCGACTCTGGCCATCAATGAAAAAAGTATTGCTTTGCTGGCTGCCGGCCGAAAAGTGTATCGCTTCGGTTTTGGCCAATCCCCTTTCCCCGTACCAGACCTGCTGGTGCGGGCATTGCAGGCCAATGCCGATCAAAAAGACTACCTGCCGGTGCAGGGGCTGCCTGCTCTCAGAGAAGTAGTCGCTGCCTATTATAGAGGGCAGAGGCTGGCATGCCATAGCGATAGGGTACTGATTGGCCCTGGCTCAAAACAATTGCAATACCTGCTGCAAGTGGTGCTGAATTGCCAAGTGTTGCTGCCGGCACCGAGTTGGGTCTCCTATGCGCCGCAGGCAAAGATGCTCCATAAGCAGCTAGCCTGGCTGCCTACCTGCCGGCAACGAAACTGGATGCTGGCTCCCGAAAGCCTTTCTGCATACTGCCAGGCCAACCCGGCTACTCCCAAATTGCTGATCCTCAACTATCCCTCCAACCCAACAGGAGCTAGCTTTGAGGAGGCTGGCTTGCAAGCCTTGGCCGAAGTAGCCCGCCAACATAAGGTCATTGTTTTGTCAGATGAAATCTATGGCGAACTGTACTTCGACCACCCCCATCAGTCGATCGCCCATTTTTATCCCGAAGGGACGATTATAAGCAATGGACTAAGCAAGTGGTGCGGAGCGGGAGGCTGGCGGCTCGGGTATTTTATTTTCCCCACTAATTTTCAGGCATTGCTAAAGGCGATGAAGGTTGCTGCCAGTGAAACTTTTTCAGCCGTTTGCGCTCCGGTGCAGTATGCAGCCATTGAAGCTTTCCAGGGGCATGAGGAAATGAATGATTATCTGGATCGCTGCCGAAAAGTGTTGAAAGCTGTGGCAAAAGCGGTTTCCAGTCAGCTGGAACAATCGAATATCAGTCACCCCCTAGCGGGAGGCGGGTTTTATATGCTGCCAGATTTTGAACACTATCGGAAGCAATTGGCAGCGAGGGGAGTAGTGAGTAGTGAGCAATTGTGTGCCCAACTATTGGAGCAAACGGGTGTGGCGCTCTTGCCCGGCACCGCCTTCGGTATGCCGGCTGACCAACTGCTGGCCAGGCTGTCGTATGTCGATTTTGATGGTCAGCAGGCCCTGGGCATATCCCCTGAAAGCCTGGAAGCAGAAGGCCTAAGTCAAATCGCGGGGCATATGTTGGAGGGTATCGAAAAAATGGGAAGCTGGCTAAAAGGGTGATCACTTTTTAGACAGTAAAGGTTCAGACTTGCAGACGACAGACTTCAGCTGGCTGGCCTGAAAATCGGGTCGGCGTTTCCTTACTTACCAAAATAGCGTTAAATTACTTACCCAATTCACCACCCCATCAATCAAAAAAGTATGAAACAAACCACCATTGCACTCTTCAGCTTTGCCGTCATTTTGCTTTTCGGTGCCTGTTCAACCAGCAAAAATCTTAGCTACTCACCCGGCGGCAGCTGGGATTTGAACGTAAACGACAGGCCGGAAGGAGATGTCAACAGCACGATGATTTTGCGAAAGCTGGACGATGGCTACGAAGGCGAAATGATCAATGCCTCTGAGAGATGCAGTATGATGAATTTGTCCATCAAAGGAAACAGCCTGCGCTGCCACTTTCAGTCAATGGGCTTTTTTGTGATCCTGTCCGGCCAATTTGACAAGGATGTATTCACCGGAATTGCAAGTGTCGATGGGAAGAAATACCCGGTCATCGGTCGTCGAATGGAAACGGATGTACCTCACCAGCGATAGCGGAAGGTGAAACCCGGCCCCTGCAAGCCCGGCTGAAACTGCAAGCTCATTTGTTCTTCCCCGTCGCTACGGTGTATATGGGGAATGAAATAGCCAATTGCTCCACATACCACATAGCCGGTCATCACATCGGTCGGAAAATGCTTACCCGCTTTCACTCTCAGGTAGCCGGTAATGGCCGGCAAAGCTCCCGCTGCGCCCCAAACGACGGGCTTCCATTTGGAATCGGGATGGTAGTCGGAAAAAACTTTGGCACTGAAAAAGCAAAAGGCAGAAACCGTACCTGTGTGCCCTGAATAAAAAGAAGTGCGGGCCGTTCTTTCCAGTTTTTTATCCATCTCTACCTCCGGATTGTACGCAAAGGGGCGCGTTCTTTTAGCCAGTCCCTTGGTCAGCGTAGTCAACCCCTGAGAGATGAGCACGGTCTCCAGAAACAGGATACTTACCTTTGCAAAGTCTGAGCGGATTTGCTTGTCAATCAGCAGGCTGAGGGGCGGCGCAATGCTGCCATACAAAAAAAGATCGCTGATATCATTGGCTTGGGTAGAGAAATTTTCAATTGCATTTCGATCAAACCCATTAATATCACTGGCATCCAACTGGCCGATATCTTCAACCGATAAAGGGTCCAGTTGCTGGACAGCCCATGAGCCGGTACCCATCAATATCAGACCCGTACCGAGCAGAGGCAACTCTTTTTGCCACTTCAAAATATAGGGTGAATTTTGTTGGGTGAAGCCCGCTTGAAGGCAAATGGCTAGCAATACTGCCAAAATGGAGCGCATAGGCATAGAGTAGGTATTTATTGACGAATTCTTGCCCAATCAAACTGGCTACCTTCTTTGAAGGTGGTTGTTTACTGCAAATCAAAACCTGTACTTACTGTAAAGTACAGGTTTTTGTCGAGGCTTTCGCCAAGGATGAAAATGAGATTAAAATTTTTATTAAAAGGGGCTGCATACAATCCGCCTCCATAGCCATAGTGTAAGCCACCCGCGTTTTGCTCATCTTCCAGCCACACCCTCCCGGCATCCCAAAAGCCCAGCATGCCCCACTTGATGGGAAAGAGCGGGGTACGTATGTTGCCGACATGCACACGCAGCTCTGTATTGAAAAATACCGCATGCTCTCCCAAAAAACGATTGCGCACGTGGGCTCGTAAATAGGCATTGCTACCCAGAGCGCTCAGGTAATAAAAGGGTAAATGACCATAGGTTGCCGAGCCGCCGGCACGCAGAGCCAAGGTAAGTGGCACACCGATTTTCGCAGTTTCATAATGAGCCAGGAAGGCTTCCACTTTTCCCAACAGAGCATTATCATTATCAAAATCACTGAGTAGCGTGTGATCAAACAGCAATTGCGAACCCTGAGTTGAAAACTGTGGATGATCCCGAAAATCAAAATCCAGCTGCTGATGGATGCCTGCCAGGAATTTCTTGCCCAGGCCGTTGAGCCGACTGTAGGCATGTTGATCAAAAATGCTAAAGTCTTCTTTGAAAGCGGATACGTCCGAGTATTCAAAGCGCAGGCCGTATGAATAGTGGCTTTTTTGCCAAAATTTTCGATCAAGCATCACATTCAGTTGAACGATGCGGAAGTCAGTACGGTAATAGTCCTCATCTACCAGTTGCTCATCGCGGACGGTCTTATTTCCCAAACCATAGAAGAAGGGAAACTTGTCGTACAAATTCGAATAGCGGAGGTGCAATTCCAAATCCGACCAGCCTACTACTTCCGTAAAGCGGCTTTTCCAATCAGCCCGGTTTGCCTTGAGGCCGGGATAATAGATCAGTTTGAGCTGATGCTTACGGGCAAAATCGGGCTTGTTGAAGCCCCGCTTATAGTAGGTGCCCAGCACTTCCAGCCCAAAGCCGTTGCCGCTACTGATCCGAAACTTGGGCAGCGGCGAAAAGAAGCTGTATTCAAAGGCCTTATTGTTGTAGTGAGCCTGGCGGGCCGGGCGTAGGATTTTAGTCTCCGCTCCGGCCTGTATGTGGTCCTTGCGCCTGCTGTCGTACACCTGTGTCAGGCGGCGGCTGCCCTTTGCGGAGCTACCATCTTCGATACTGTCGGCACCGCTTCCACCAATGATTCTCAATAGAATGCCTGCCTCCTCCGTCTTACCCGAAACTTTGAAATCATCCTTGCCGCCCAGACCAAAAAGACGCACTTCGTTGGTTTCGGCCTCATTAAAAAGGCGCTCATACAGGAGTTGGCCTGGCTCGCCGGTGTCTTTATCTCTGTCATACATGCGCACCATCATTTGTCCACCGGATCTTCGTTCCACTTCAAAAACTTCCCGTTTGTTCGAGCCTACCACATCTACCTCCTTTGCCAGCAGTTCGTACAGACTGGTTGCTGCTTGTTCCAACTCTAACCGCCTGCTGATGAGCTTAGCTTGAATTTCGGGGCCCGAAATGAGTTCCACTTCATCGGGGAGTGTGGCAATTGCTTGTGCAATCAACCCATCCGTCATGCGCTGCTGGATATAGCGGGTGGCTTCCAGCCAATCTTCTTTGCTTAATTCGCTGCCCAATTGCCGATCGAGATGGCGAGCTTTGAAGTTGAGGTGTTGGATATTGTCAAACTTCCGACCGAAATGTTCGGCATTCGGCACTACCTTGTCGGCAAGAGAAGGGATAAGCCCCTCCCATTGCGAAAACACGTGATCGCGGTCACGGGGGATAGGACGGTAGCTGGTATGTTTGCCCTCCTTGAAAGCGGCCCACTTCCAGTTGTCTTCGTGCCGGTCCCAATCGCCCAGCAGCATATCGAACACCCTTGCGCGGGCATAATTTTGTGCATCGATGCGGTGGAAGTTGTTTTTGTAAAAAGCGCGGAACATCTTGTTGCTGGAAGTGATGCCCGTAGCTCCGCCAAGAGCCGACTTTCCTTTTTTGGGCTTTTTAGGTCGCAGCTCCAGCGTACCGAGTTTGTTGGCAAATTCTTTTTGATAGATACCCAATTTGGCATCATCAGGCATGATGTACAGGAGTGGATCGGCATGCAAAATATCTGTTTCATCCATCAAACGGGCTGCTACCAGTCCGCCATACGGATGCTGGGTGGTGATGAGGTCTTTGACAATATGCCGGTAGATGGTTTGCCTGGAAAGTTCATCGAGTGCTTTGACGGGGTCTTTATTGATAGATCGAAAAGCATATTCGTTTCCATCGGCAGCTTTAAATTTTAAAGAATGCGTTTGCAGGCCTCCTCCTTTGGCAAAGGGTCGTAAGCCACCAAACTGCTGGTCGAGATCGAGAAAAGGCGTTGCGATTGGGGTGAGCCACTCTTTCCGATAGTGGGTACCCATAGCCCATCGGCGGAAGGGCGTGTTGACATACTCCGCTCCTGCAATAGCCGTAGCAGAGCTATCGCGGAATGCCGGATTCATCTGGCTGAGCTGCTTACCTTGCCGGGCGCAGGGATTATAAGCGGTGTTTGAGGGTGCCTCCTGCGGCTTAGATTCACAAGCCGAGCTAAGCAAAGGAATGGATTTATAGAGTTTCAGTCGGCTCCCACTTAATTTAAAAACCCGGGCATCCACTCTTCCATCATCCTGATAATCCAGGCGAATGAATCCTCTGGATGAGCGCCGGAATACGGTGTTGGTGCCACGGGCTACGGGTTTGGGATGGGAAAGTGAGCCACTATTGACAAAATAGTTTCTCCCTTCTTTCAATATTTGGAGGTCGTGCTCATGGCCGGAAATGAAGAGGATAGAGCTGTGGTCGTGCAAAAGGGAGCGCATGCGATGGCTGTAATGCTGATATTTTTCATAGGCCATATCTGCCGGACTGCCGATTTGGCGGTGGTAGCTGGAGTAGAGGGTGCCGTAAATCGGAATGAAGTGATAGCGATACATTTTTTTGCCGGCATAGCGTCCATTAGAGGCCACAGGATGATGGGCAGCGATGATAATATTTTGGCCTTCTGCCTCTTCGACTGCCTCTTCCAGCTCTTCCCAGAAATCGGCTTCCGTGATGATTTTGCAATCCGTATCAGGGGCTGCGGGCCGGTCGTGTGGATGGAGCAGCCATTGAGAATTGATGGCGATAAGTGTAGTGAAGGCATTGATTTTCAGTGACTTAGGGCCCGGGCAGCCATTGGATGGGTTGAAGGATTTTTTAAAATTTAATTCCTTCTCGATGTAATCCTCCAACCATTTTATCTTTTTATCCCCCTTCTTGCCGCTGCCGTCCCAATCGCGATCGCCGCCAAAAAACAGCAGCTCGGCGTAGGGGTGAGCTCGGAATTTAGTAGTCATATTATCCAACTGACGGATGTGCTGCTCGGAGGCTTGTTTGTCGATGCCGACCTCTCCAACCAGGTCGCCGAGGTATAAAATGTGGCTTTGAATACCCTGCTGGCGGATGAGGCTGTCGATAGCAGAAAGGGTAGGGCCGGGGGTGGATAATTGGTAAGAGTTGCCTAGCAGATAAAGGTGGTGCGCCTTTGACTGAGCCGTGCTAACATCGTATGACAACAGGCAAAATAGCAAGACAGTAAGGAGACGGGACACGGTGAATTGTGGGGTATTTTGGTTAATAAAAGCTGGAAGATAAATAAATTGGCAGCATTCACAAACAAATCAGCGCTCCAAAAGAAATGGAGCGGAGGAATTTGATTTGCTGTAATATCCTGAGAAGAAAATTATTGTATTAACGTTTTGTGTCATATTTTTGCTGTGTAAGTATTTAGTCAAAATACATGTAAGGTGCTGGTAGTCAGCTGGTTATGAAAGATGATATTGCTTCGCTGCCGAGGCTGCCATCTTTATTTTAACCCTTTGGTGTAAACTAGCGTGCTAAACCAGCGTTGTAGATTCGAGATTTTAGGTGGATTGCAACGATCTAACGCAACTAAAGAATGCTCTTGAAGATAAAACCTTTTCTTCGCCTGCTCCTAAGCCTGGCCCTTTTCCAATTTGCTACCCAAGCCTTTGCCCAAAAGCTGACCAAAGTAGAGGGAGTGGTGATAGATGCCGAAACCAAGGAACCGCTTCCTTTTGTCAACATCACCTTTGTCGGTACCACCGTAGGTACGGTTACTGATTTTGACGGGATCTATTCTGTTGAGACCCAGCATGGTAGCCCTCAGTTGGTAGCCTCCTACCTGGGCTACCGATCGGATACCGTTCAGATAAAGCTGGAGCAAAAGCAAAAGGTAGATTTTGCGCTGGAATCCATCAGTCTCAATTTGACCGAGGTGACGGTATCAGCCAAGCGGGGCAAGTACCGAAAGAAGGGCAATCCGGCAGTGGAGCTGATCCGCAAGGTGATCAAAAATAAAAAGCAAAACAAGCTGGAAAACTTATCCTATTACGAGTATGATAAGTACGAAAAGATAGAACTGGATTTAAACAATATCACTGAAAAGTTCAGGAAGCGGAGGGCTTTCAAGAAATTCAAATTTATCTTTGATTATGTAGATACCTCCGAGATCAACGGTAAGCCTTATTTGCCCATTTTTATGCAGGAAACCGGCAGCAAGGTTTTTTACCGGAAGGATCCTGCCAGTCTCAAAGAATACAAGGAAGCCATTAAAATCACCGGCTTGGACGGCTATCTGGATGAAGGATCGCTCACCGCTGTGATGGATAAGTTGTACAATGATATTGATATTTATGACAATAATATTGATTTTTTGACCTACCAATTTGTCAGTCCTGTTTCCAACCTCGCGCCTGATTTTTACAAGTTTTATATCATCGATACCATTGATTACAAAGGCAAGGAAGTGATCGATCTGGCCTTTTTGCCGCGCAATAAGCTCGACCTGGGTTTCAGTGGCAATTTGTACATCACCAATGATGATGAATACCGGGTGATCAAAGTAGAGATGGGGGTATTGAAGGATATCAACCTCAATTTTGTGCGCGATGTAAAAATCGAGCAGGAGTACACCCAAATCGAGGATCGTTGGGTGCTTTCACGCGATCATGTGGTGATTGATTACAATCTCACTAAGAAGGGGATGGGGATTTTTGGCAACCGGACGGTGCTGTACAACAACTTTGCATTCAATCAGGCAAGAAAAGATTCCCTTTACGAAGGGCTCGAAAAGACGATCATCGCTGAGGATGCGTATGAGAAAGGCGAAAGCTATTGGTCTGAAGCGCGGCCCGAAAAATTGACGGATACGGAAAAGGGAGTGTATGTGATGATGGATACCCTGCAAAAGGTCCCGGCTTTTCGCCGAACACTCAATATTCTCAGCTTTTTGTTTACCGGCTACACCGATGTGGGTCCAGTGGATATCGGTCCGGTGAATGCCTTTTACAGCTTTAATACCATCGAGGGCTTCCGCCTTCGCTTTGGTGGGCGCACCAATTTGAAGTTCCATGAAAAATTGAGACTGGAGGGCTACGGAGCTTATGGCTTTAAGGATAAGGAGTTTAAATATTTTGGGCAGTTTACCTATTCCTTCAATGAAAATTTCAAAATGCATCCGCAGCACTTTCTGCGCTTCAGCTACATGCATGAGACCAAATTTCCGGGGCAGGTGCTGGAATATATTACGGAAGACAACTTCCTGCTTTCCTTCAAGCGGGGAAGTACGGAGCGGATGATGTTTTTTACCAGTATGAAGGGAGAGTTTTTCCAGGAATTGCCCAACAATTTTAGTTATCACCTCAATTTAGAGCATCGCAAGCACGAACCGCTGGGTACGCTGCTTTTTAATTATACCGATGGCGATGGCCCCCAGCTGCTGGAGGAAATCAATACAGCCACCGCGCGGGTTAAGCTCTCTTTTGCTCCCAATGCCCAGTACTTTAATACCAAAAACTTCCGCTACCCCATCCCCAATAAGCACCCCGTATTCAAGCTGGATTATACCCTTGGGAGTGATAAGCTGGGCGGCGATTATAACTACCACCAGCTGAAATTGCACATTTTCAAGCGCTTTTACCTTTCAGTGTTGGGCTATTCGAATATGGAATTTGAAGTGGGTAAGACCTTCGGCGAGGGGATTCCGTATATCCTGCTGTTTATACCGCGAGCCAACCAAACCTTCTCCTACCAGCATCGGGCCTACAATATGATGAACTTCCTGGAATTTGTTAGCGATGAATTTGTAAGCATCAATGTTCGGCATTATTTCAATGGCTTCTTTTTCAATAAAATTCCGCTTTTGCGAAAGCTTAAGCTCAGAGAGGTCGCCACCTTCAAAGGGCTGTGGGGCGGACTCACGGATGCCAATAACCCACAAATTCACCCCGGGTTGATACAGTTTTCGCAGGATGAAAACGGTCAACCGCTCACCTTTACCCTTGAAGACAAGCCCTATATGGAAGCCAGCGTAGGGGTTTCCAACATATTTAAAGTCTTAAGAGTAGATCTGGTCAAACGGCTTACCTATCTCGACTTGCCGGATACGCCACAGCTGTGGGGAGTCGATGGGCTGGGCTTGCGAGCCAGGGCAGTGCTGGAGTTTTAGAGTACTATTAGCGTGGCAAAATAGGTTGATTGCATCAAAATTTTCGACCTTTGATAATTCATTCATTATAAAATCGGATAATTACAAGGTTCATTTTTTTTGAAACGATTTTGATGCGTTTAGCCTGGTTGCAAAAAGAGAAACGGGGCAAATCGTCAAAAAAACCTAATTTTGCGGATTAGACAAGGATACTGGAGAAAATGTTAAAGAAATACGGACAAACACTGATCTATGATGCTATCCATCCTTTGATCAAGCTCTTGATCAAACTCAAGGTGAGTCCTAATGCCATCACTCTTGTAGGCTTTCTGTTCAATTTGCTGGCCGCTGTAATATTTATTATTGGTGCAGAGCTGGGCGACCGCTCCGACCATACCTATGTAGGCTGGGCAGGAGCTGTGATCCTTTTTGCGGGCCTCTTCGATATGATTGACGGGCGGCTGGCGCGGCTGGGCAATATGGCTCATCCAGCAGGCGCATTATTCGATTCAGTGATCGACCGGTATAGTGAGCTGTTCATGTTTTTGGGCATTTGTTACTATCTCATTTCGCATGATTACTTCCTAAGCTCCCTTTTTGCCTTTATTGCCATGATCGGCTCCCTGATGGTGAGCTACACCCGCGCCCGGGCAGAAGGGCTTGGTGTAGAATGTGCGATTGGGCTTATGCAAAGGCCGGAGCGCATCTTGCTAATTGGCCTGTCGGCTTTATTTTGCGGCCTTTTTTCATACTTTTTTAGTGGGGATTTTAAAATTGCCATTGATATTTTTCCCTACAGCATCTTTGAAACAATCTCAATATTCACTATACCTATCACCATTTTAGCCGTTTGGTCGAATATTACAGCTATGCGCCGATTGAACTATAGCCGGGAGCAGTTGTTAAAAAAGTTTAGCCACGATTAAAAGCGGGCTGTTTGTAGGCTGCATCGGCAAAACTGCCTACTTTTGCAGATTCGATAGTTGTTTATATCCTCAAAGGGGATATTGACAGGGCGAGTATAAAACCATACGTATGAAAACTACCACTCAAAGCGATTTTTTAGCTTCTTCCAAGGCTCAGCCGCATGCAGTGCGCTGCCGGGAGATCATGAAGAAACATCCTGAGATTGCGGAGCTCATTGGCCGCAATCCGGTCACCGGGCTGATACTTGCCGGGCTCGTTGGCCTGCAGTTTGGCATTGCCATCTGGATGGGCAGCCTGGGCATGCAGTATTGGTGGCTGGCTTTGATCATCGCCTACTGCGTAGGCGCATTTGCCAACCATAGCCTCTATGTGATTATCCACGAAGCTACCCACAATCTGATATTCAAAAGCAGGACGCTCAACCGCTGGGCTGCCGTTATTGCTGATCTCCCCAATGTGATGCCGGGAGCGATGGGTTTTCATACCTACCATTTGCGCCATCATGCCCATTTAGGCGATTACGACAATGATACAGACCTCGCAACCCATTGGGAGGCACGACTGGTAGGCAATTCGAGCTGGCGCAAGGCCTTTTGGCTGGCTTTGTTTCCCATTTTTCAGATTTTTCGCACCTTCCGCCTCCAACATGTCAATACCTGGACGAAGTGGATGTACATCAATATTGTGGTCGTATTGGCTATAGATGCACTGCTTTACTGGGCTGTTGGAGGAGGTGCCCTGTTTTATATGTTTTTCTCGATGCTATTTGCGCTGGGCTTGCATCCTCTGGGTGCGCGATGGATCCAGGAGCATTATACGCTTGATCCTGAGCAGGAAACCTACAGTTATTACGGCCCGCTCAATGTGCTGGCCCTCAACATGGGCTATCACAATGAGCATCATGATTTTCCAGCCATCCCCTGGAACAGGCTGCCCCAGGTAAAACGCTTGGCTCCTGAATATTACGATACGCTGAAGTTTCATCCCAGCTGGTCAAAATTGTTAGTGGATTTTATTTCAAAGCCTGAATATTCGCTGTATTCCAGGGTCAGGCGCGTAAAAGCTGAAGGAGCTGCCAAATCTACCCGGATGGAAAGTTCGCCGAAGGCTGGATAGTGGCATATTGTCGAATTTTGATAAGAAACACCCAAAGATGAGAAAGCTATATGTATCTAATAAGGATGAGTCCGTACGCTTATTCAAGTATAACTGGATGGAGTTTTTCTCCAAAGTGCATTACAGTGTTCCACTCATTATTTTTATCCCTGTAATTGGTTGGTTTTTGTACTTAAGTACGATGAGTGCTGAGTTGAGCTGGTGGAGCATAGGGGTAATGTATGTGCTTGGACTAGTTGTGTGGACGCTTGTGGAATATGCGCTGCACCGCTTTATTTTTCATTTTGAGCCAAAATCAAAGCTTGGTGAACAAATCCACTTTCTTTTTCATGGTGTTCATCACGATTACCCGAATGACTCCAAGCGGCTGGTAATGCCTCCGGCAGTGAGCATTCCGCTGGCCTTCTTATTCTACTACAGCTTTGGTTTGGTGCTTCCCGGCGATTGGCTGTTTCCTTTCTTTTCCGGTTTGGTAAGTGGCTATTTGGTATATGATATGCTCCATTATGCTATCCATCATGCCCGCATACAAGGCAGTTGGTGGAATGCTTTGAAAACGCATCATCTCAAGCATCACTTTAAAGACCCGAACAAAGGCTTCGGTGTTAGCAGTCCTTTTTGGGATATATTGATAGGATCAAATTTTAGCAAAGCGAATGAGAAAAACAGTACGCGCAAGACCTCCGTTTCCACAAAATCAGGTGCAGCCTGAAGCGGGGAAAGCTTTTCAGCGTTTTAGTAGCCGCAATGTACTGATCAGCCTGCTGGTGATTATGCTCTTTGTAAGCTGGGGGGTATGGGCGGTAGGTTGGCGGGGCGATCATTTGTTTTTGCTGTCGCTTTGCACTTTGAGCTATTTTGGGAGCCCTACCAGCCGCAAGCTATTTTGGGGCTTTGTATTTATTTTAGTGTACTGGGTATTGTACGATTCGATGCGGGTATTCCCCAATTATTTGTTCAATGAAGTACACATTGCCCAGCCTTACGAGATAGAAAAGGCCTGGTTTGGGATCGAAACAGCCGCCGGGCTTATTACGCCCAACGAATATTTCAAGGTTTACAATGCCCCCTGGCTGGATGTGCTGAGTGCCCTTTTTTATCTGTGTTGGGTGCCGGTGCCGCTCATGTTTGCGGTATGGCTGTTTTTTAATGACAAGGCGATGCTATCCGAATTTACCATTACATTTTTGCTCGCCAATATCATTGGAATGGCTGTTTATTATCTGTATCCCGCTGCGCCCCCCTGGTATGTAGAAGAGCATGGCTTTAAGCTATTGCACCATACGTCGGGTTCAGCTGCCGGGCTGCTTCGTTTCGATGAAATAATGGGCGTGACGCTCTTTAGCGGGATGTATGAAAAGAATGCCAACGTATTTGCTGCTATTCCTTCTCTGCATGCCGCCTTTCCTGCAATCATGCTTTACTACAGTGTAAAAAAGAAGTTAAAATATGCATCTTTACTCTTTTTAATTATCTTAGTAGGGATATGGTTTGCAGCTGTTTATACCCAGCATCACTACATTATTGATGTTTTACTCGGTGGAGCTTGTGCCGTTTTTGCCATTTTGCTATTTGAAGGATTGCTCCGGATTCGCATTTTTAGAAAGTGGCAAAATCAGTATCTGAAGCTGATGGGTTAGAATTATGAACGACTGAAATTGATATTTAATGAATAAGTTAGTTGAACGAATGGCGCAGTACACGGCGCCCCAGCAAGCCAGGAGTATGGGGGTGTATCCTTACTTCCGAACGATTGAATCGGAGCAGGATACGGAAGTGATTATCAACGGCAAGAAGGTGTTGATGTTTGGTTCCAACAGCTACTTAGGTCTTACCAATCATCCCAAACTGAAAGAAGCAAGTAAAAAAGCGATCGACAAATATGGTTCCGGCTGCGCAGGCTCCCGCTTCCTCAACGGCACCCTCGATCTTCACCTTGAGCTGGAAGCCAAGCTGGCCGAATTTGTTGGCAAAGATGAAGCGCTGGTCTTCAGCACTGGCTATCAGGTAAATCTGGGCGTGCTTTCCTCTGTGACCAACCGGCAGGATTACATTTTGCTGGATGAGCTGGACCACGCATGCCTCATCGACGGAGCGCGGCTCTCCTTCGCCAAAACGATCAAATATCGCCACAATGATATGCAAAGCCTGGAAAAGGCTTTAAAAAAAATAGAGCCGGATCGCCTCAAACTAATTGCCGTAGATGGCGTGTTCAGCATGGAAGGAGATATTTGCAAGTTGGACAAAATGGTGGAATTGGCCCAAAAGTACAAAGCCAATATTATGGTGGACGATGCCCACGGCCTGGGTGTGGTAGGCAAAAACGGAAGAGGCACAGCTTCCCTCTTTGGCCTCACCAATGAGGTCGATCTCATTATGGGTACTTTCAGTAAGTCTTTGGCCAGCATTGGCGGATTTATTGCCTCAGATCATGCCACTATCAATTTTTTGAAGCATCACGCCCGCTCGCTCATCTTTAGTGCCAGCATAGCGCCGGGCAATGCAGCTAGTGTGATCGCCGCTTTGGAATTGATCAACAATGAACCAGAACGCATCAGTAAACTGTGGGACAATACACATTACACTATAAAGGCTCTGAAGGAGCTGGGTTTTGATGTAGGCGAAACCGAAACGCCTATTATTCCCATCTATATACGTGATGATTTCAAAACGTTCAAGCTAACCAAATTACTGCTGGAGGAAGGGATCTTTGTCAATCCGGTCATTTCTCCTGCCGTCAAGCCCACCTCTTCCCTGATTCGCTTTTCCCTGATGGCTACCCATTCGCATGAACAAATTGACAGGGCATTAGAGAAAATTGAAAAAGTCAGTAAAATCCTGGATGTGCCAAAACACCAAAAAGCATCCATCGAATGACCATCGTTGAAGCGAATAGCTGGAAGCAAAAAAAACAGTTTATTGACTTTCCGCATACTCTTTACGCTGGTGATCCCAATTATGTGCCCGAGCTATTTATCGCTCAAAAGGAATTGCTGGACCCGCGTAAAAATCCTTTTTTTCAGCATTCCAAAGTACAGCTTTACCTGGCCGTCAAAGAAGGTACAATCGTAGGCCGTATCGCCGCTATTCGCAACAACAATCACATCGATTATACGGGTAAGCAAGAAGGATTTTTTGGTTTTTTTGATACCATAGACGACTATGCTGTGGCAGAAGCTTTGCTCAATAAAGCTCTGCAATGGATACAAAATGAAGGCTTACACGCCCTGCTTGGCCCGGCCAATTTTTCTACCAACGACACGGCCGGCCTATTGGTGAAAGGCTTTGACCGCCCGCCCGTAGTGATGATGGTGTATAACAAACCCTACTATGTGGACTATCTCGAACGCTTTGGCTTTGGTAAGAAGATGGACCTGCTGGCCTATTTGGTTACGAGTAAGCGAATCAATAAAAAATCGGTGGCACTGGCCGACCGCCTCAAGGAGCGGCTCAAGCGCAAAGGGATACAGATTCGCAACGTCGCGATGAGCCGCTTCAAGGAGGAGGTGATGCACATCAAAAAAGTGTATAATGCTGCCTGGGATAAAAATTGGGGTTTTGTGCCCGCCACCGACGAGGAGTTCATGCATTTGGCGGAGGGCCTGAAGATGGTGCTCAATCCTGCCTTTGCCTTTGTAGCAGAAGATGCCGGCAAAGCGGTAGGCTTCGCCTTAGCCATCCCCGATATCAATGAGATTCTCATCAATATCCCGAAGGGGAGGTTGTTACCTTTTGGTATTTTCAAACTGCTGTGGGGTAAAAGCAGAACCAAACGCTTGCGCATTATCACTTTAGGCGTGTTGGAAAATTACCGGAAAATGGGCATCGAAGGCATTTTTTATGCCAGTATCATTAAAGCCGGCCTTGAACGGGATATAGAGGAAGCGGAGGCTTCCTGGATTTTGGAAAACAATGTTATGATGAACCAGGGCCTGCTCAATATGAACGCCGAGCCCTATAAAAGATACCGTATGTATGAACTGGAGATTGGAAAGTAGTTGTGGGCGATTTTGTGAATTATTAGTACAGATTGCATCACCTTGCCTGCAGCACCCATTCTGATGAAGCAAATATTAATTACCGGAGCTAGCGGATTTGTAGGCAGCTTTATAACACAAGCCTGTCTGACAAGAGGCTGGACGGTACATGCAGCGATCCGCAAAACGAGTAGTCGGCAATACCTCCAGCAGCCCGAAATTCAGTTTCAGATAATTGATTTTACCGATACCCATGCGCTGGCCCGGCTTTTCAAAAAGCATTCTTTCGATGCAGTCGTGCATTGTGCCGGCATCGTGAAGGCAGAGCGGGAGCAGGAATATTTTGAAGTCAATACGAGCTATACCCGGCATTTGGTAGAAGCTATGGACGCAGCGGACCACAAGTCTGCCAAATTTGTTTTTATCAGCAGCCTGGCAGCTTACGGCCCGGCAGATCAAACGGAGGCCGATTGTATTTCAGCGCACAGCACTCCCCGGCCGCTCACTGCCTATGGTCGCAGCAAACTGGCCGCCGAACAATACATTCAATCTCAGCCAGAGCTGCCATATATTATCCTTCGGCCAACGGCTGTGTACGGGCCCAGAGAAGGCGACATTTTCCAATTCTTCAAGCTGCTTAACAAGGGCATTGAGCCATACATTGGCAGGAAAAGACAGCAGCTGAGTTTTATCTTCGTAAAGGACCTGGCTGGGGTAGTGGGAGATTTGATCGATTCAGTGCACAGCCGCAAAGCCTATTTTGTGACGGATGGCCAAAGCTATGCGGCTGATGAGTTGGGCAGCTATGCTAAAGATTGTTTGCAGAGGCGCCACAGTCTGAAATTCAAAGTGCCGCTGGCTTTGGTGAAGGGCGCAGCATTTGTCAGCCAAAACCTGGCTGCTTTGCGGGGTAGGCAACCGATTTTTAATGTGGAAAAAGTCAAAGAGTTGGGAAGTCTGAACTGGAAGTGCGATATTCGCCCACTGCAAAATGATATTGGCTTTGAGCCGCAATATTTGCTTCCCGACGGAATCAAAGAAACGATTGACTGGTATTTGAAGAATAAATGGTTATAAGAACTTGTTTGGGCGGTATTAATTGGGCTGCAAATATCCCTTTTTTGATGCTGCTCCTAAAATAGAGGCTTCGCAGCCCGCGGCGACGTTCCCAATTTTTAGCTTCATTTCATCAAAGAAAAGAACAAAATTCCGAACACACTCTAAACAACATACATTATGAAAGAGAAAACATCCATAGCTAAACCCAAAGGAAAACTCGGAGTTCTGCTGCCCGGTTTGGGGGCCGTAGCCACCACAGTGATTGCAGGCGTGGTGGCCGTCAATAAGGGCCTGGCCTTGCCGATTGGTTCATTAACTCAAATGGACTCCATCCGACTGGGCAAAAGAACGGAAAACAGAAATCCGAAAATAAAAGACTTTGTACCGCTTGCCAGCATGAAAGACATCGTCTTTGGTGGCTGGGATATTTTTGAAGACAATGTGTACGAATCGGCTCTGCATGCACAGGTACTGGATAAAACGCTACTCGATCAGGTGAAGACGGATTTGAGGCGGATCAAACCCATGAAAGCAGTCTTTGACTCCCGCTATGTAAAAAAACTGGACGGCAAGTATGTCAAGAGAAATAAAACCAAAATGGCGATGGCCAAAGCGCTGATGCGCGACATTGAAGACTTCAAAAAGACCAACAAATGCGATCGTCTGGTGATGATCTGGTGCGGTTCTACGGAGGTATATATGAAAGAATCCAAAGTACACCGAAGCCTCAAAGCATTGGAAGAGGGATTGAAAAATAACGATCCTAAAATCCCGCCCAGCATGATCTATGCATATGCTGCTATCAAATCGGGAGTGCCCTATGCCAATGGTGCGCCCAATTTGTCGGGTGATGTGCCGGCACTAGTAGAACTGGCCCGCCAAACCAATACTCCGATCGCCGGCAAGGATTTCAAGACCGGCCAAACATTGATAAAAACCATCATTGCTCCCGGCCTCAAAGCTCGTTCGCTGGGCGTAAACGGTTGGTTTTCTACCAATATTTTGGGCAATCGGGATGGTGAAGTATTGGATGATCCCGAAAGTTTTAAAACAAAAGAGGTATCAAAGTTGGGCGTGTTGGAAAACATCTTCGAGCCGGACTTGCATAAGGAACTCTATGGTGAGCTCTATCACAAAGTGCGCATCAACTACTATCCTCCGCGCGGCGACAATAAGGAAGGCTGGGATAATCTGGACATCCGCGGTTGGTTGAACTACCCCATGCAGATCAAAATCGATTTCCTCTGCCGCGATTCCATTTTAGCCGCACCGATCGTGCTGGATTTGGCGCTATTCCTCGATCTGGCCAAGCGCAGCGGAATGGATGGCATCCAGGAGTGGCTATCCTTTTACTTTAAGTCACCACAATCTGCCAAAGGACTCCGCCCGATGCACGACTTGTTTAAGCAGTTGATGAAGTTGAAAAACACCTTGCGGCATCTGGGTGGGGAAGAGCTGATTACACATTTGGGCCTCGATTATTACTACTAGTGCGACTGCTTCGAATTGTTTGAACAGTATTTCAAGCTTAATCACACAGTAATTGTAGCAATGGGCCTGTTCAAGTACTTGGCGTTCGGGGAACCAGGCGAAGCAGGGGCGAAGGGCAATTCTGTGGAACAAATATGCTGGATATTATGAAGGGGAGCATTTGCAAATTGTTTGCATCTGGGTTTGGATCGGGCTATTCGCCGGTGGCGCCGGGTACGGCGGGCAGCTTGCTGGCTGCTCTTTTGTTGATACCGACGGGCTATCCGGAAGCGGGCCTCTGGCAGCTTGATGGAAAAGGGCAGCTATGGCTGCTGGCAGGGGTAGTAGTATTTTTCATCATTGGAGTTTGGTCGGCCAATCAGTTGGAAGGAGAATGGGGTAAAGACCCTTCCAGGGTAGTGATCGATGAGATGGTGGGTATGTGGATTGCCATGCTGTGGGTGGTTCCTTCCTGGCCAATATGGATCGCAGCCTTTTTATTATTCCGCGTTTTTGATATATTTAAGCCATTGTTTATCAGAGATTTAGAGCGATTGCCAGGAGGGTGGGGGGTGATGATGGATGATGTACTGGCAGGAGTTTATACCAATCTTATACTTCAAATAGGTGTATATTTTTTCTATAAATGAGCAATCAACTTTCTCATAGGGCCAAGCTGCACAAGGCGTCCGACGGCCAGCGTCCGAAGGCCTTTGTAAGCTTTTTCAGAGCGCAGATCTCAGCCTTGACTGCTACCGCAGTTGATTTTCTGGTCGTAATCAGCCTCACCGAGCTTTTCGGCATCTGGTACGTGCTTTCCAATATAGCCGGCACCCTGTGTGGAGCAATTACCAGCTTTAGTCTGGGCAGATACTGGGCCTTTGTAGCTACCCACAAGCAGATGTGGTGGCAGGCTGCGAAGTATGTGATGGTGGCTGCCGGAAGTATGTTGCTCAATACCTTGCTTCTCTATCTGATTACCGAATATGGAGGATTGAATTATATTCTATCCAAAATAGTAGCCTCCGTCTTTGTGGGTATTGGCTTCAGCTATACCCTCCACCGGTGGTTTGTATTCAAGTAATATGCGCCCTTCCACAACGATAGGAAGGCTTATGAAATTTTCCCTCGCTTTTTAGGTTTTCTCCCATACCATATGCATCTGGTTTTGCCTTTTTTCATCCATATAAGGGGTTTCTGAAACTGCTGAAAACAAGCATTTGGGTGCCTGCTTCGGTATGGTCTTTGATCTTTATGGGCAAGGAATTGAATGCTGTTTTTTTCAGTTTTTTTGCCCCTTGCCTCATCTCTCATGTTTTCAGTCATACGTCCAAAGGGGACAATTCTTTTTGGAAAAACGAAAAAGAAGAAGTAAACAGGTTGTTGTGGTCTATATTGCAAGAACTGTCCTTTTTGCGCACATATGAAATCTGCCCGAATACATATTGTTTATTTTTGCATGCTCCTTTGTTTGGGGGTACTGCCAAAGCAATCATTGGCCGATAATGAGGTCACGTACATTGCCAAAGAATCGGGTGAGTATAGCTGGAAAATGTTATATATGGAGACTGCGCGGCGCTATGAGGCGAACGAATATTTTGAAAAAGCGATTATCCAATATCAACTGGCGCTGCAGCTTGCCCAAAAAAACTCTGATCAGCAATCTATCACGGAACTGAATTTCCATCTCGGTCATTTATTCAACAAGCTGAGTGTTTATCAGCAGGCGCTGGAGTGCTATTTCATTGCGCTGGAGTCCCATTATATTGAAAAGGACAAGCAGCTCAAAGCTAAAACCGTCCGCCGGATCGCCTCTGTGTATCAATCGATAGGCGAATTTGAGACCTCCTACGATTATCAATTGCAGGCCCTACAGCTCAGTGAAGCCATTGCCGATTCGGCGAGTATTGCCACATCCTACTATGAGTTGGGTACAATTTTTTTCTATCAGGAGCGCTATCAACAAGCATTGGAGCATTACCAAAAGGCGCGCCATACCTTTGGCAATGACTCCAACCCAACCTCTATGTACGCCTGCCTGGCTGCTATAGGCAGCGCTTATGAGCGACTTGGACAAATTGAACTTGCGCTCGATTATAACGTGCAATCGCTGAAGTTGGCAGAGAAGATTGAATACAAAACAGGCATTGCTTATGCTGCGCACAACATTGGCTCCAACTATACGCTGAAAGAAAACTATGACCGGGCATTGGGGTATTTGGTGAAGAGCATGCAGCTAAAGCTGGATCTCAAAGACAAATGGGGCCTCATCGGTACCTATCGATCCATCGCGCTGGTACACATTCGGTCGGGTAAGATTGAGTATGCCAAAGACTACCTTGGCAAAGCCCTGGAACTGGCCAAGCAGATTGATACCAAATCCCGCATATCAGAAATTTATAAATCCTATGCCGATGCCTACAAAAGACTCAATCAGCATGAGGAAGCATACGAGTATTTGATAAAATATGTGGCTGTGAAGGACTCTGTACTCAGTGAAGCTACCCTCAAGCAGATGGGTGAGAAGAAGTCGTTGTACGAAATTCAAAAACGGGAAGCAGAGATCAATTTGCTGAAAAAACAGCAGGAGCTATACCAAAAGGAGAACCAGATCAACAAATTGTATAAATACATATTATTTGGGTCTGCATTGTTTTTCTTGCTGATTATCAGGCTATTATATAGCAGGTATAAGCTTCAACGCCAGTCGAATGCTTTGCTGGAAGAGAAGAACAGCAAAATAAAGCAGCAAAACGATCAGCTGGAATTGGCCAATGCCAAACGAAAGGAAGCCAATGCTTTGCTCGAATCACAGAATAGTTTGCTGGAAGAAAAAAACGAGCAGATTCGCCTTCAAAATTCAAAGCTGGAAACATCCAACGAGGATTTAAAACAATTTGCTTACGTAGCTTCTCACGACCTCAAAGAGCCGCTCCGAATGATCAGCTCCTACACCACGCTGCTCAAAAAGCGCTACTCTGGAATGTTTGATGAAAACGCTGCTGAGTTTATGGGCTTCATTATTGATGCGGTAGGCCGAATGGAAACCTTGCTTTCCGATTTGCTCTCCTACAGCCGTGTGAACACTCAACAACAGGTCTTCGAGCTGATCGACAGTGCCCGGCTGATCGAAATTGTCGTTTCTACTTTGCACTTTAAAATCAGAGAGAAAAATGTCAAGCTCCTCATTGATTACAGCGAATTTCCAAAAATCCAGGCCAGCCGCTCACAGATGATGCAGCTGTTTCAAAACCTGATCAGCAACGCAATCAAATTTACGAATGAGCAGCAACCCCAGCTAGCGGTTGGGTATCGCAAAACGGATGAAGGGCATCTGTATTTTGTAAAAGACAATGGTATCGGGATAGCAGAGGAGGATCAGGGTAAGATATTCGAAATGTTCCGCCGCCTCCACACGCAGGATGAATTTGAGGGTAGTGGGATCGGTTTGTCAACCTGCAAAAAAATTGTAGAAAAACATCATGGCGAAATCTGGCTGGAATCCACAAAGGGGAGTGGTAGTACCTTCTTCTTTCGCATTCCTTTGAATCTTGCAGAACTGCAGTCCAACTTATTGGTGAAGCCAAAAACCATGCTGCCCAACTAACGAAAGGGCATCCAAACAATTGGAAAACTCTTAACCGATTGTGCTGTTTTCAGCTGCAAATAGTACATGCCCGCTGATAGGGCAGCTCCACTATCCGCCTGGCCCGACCATTGCCATTGGTGCCGCCCGGCTTTCAGTTGCCCCTCACTAAGCAGTCGGACTATCCGACCATCAAGAGAACATACAGCCACAGAATGGTGATGACAGCTTTGCCGGACTTCCAATTCCACCAGTAGTGTGTTTCTTGCCGGGTTGGGCCCCAGCCTAAGTGTAACGGCCAACGGATCGGCTTCCTCCGCAGCTCCAAGTATCTCGTTAAAAAATATCGATACAGTGTTGCTTTGCTCATTGCAAACGGCCAGGTCTTCTGTCTCATTTCCGTCAAAATCGGCTGCGATGAGCATACCGGGAAGGCTGCCAGTTGGCAAGCCCTGGTGGAAAGCCAAATTGCCTTGCCCATCATTGGCTAAAACCACGACTTGCTCCGAGCCTCTGGCAGTCACAGCCACATCCATATCTCCATCAGCCTCCATATCAAAAGTTGTAACGGCCCAGGGAGTAGCTGAGACCGAAAAAATCGGTGCCAGATTGAAGGAAGCGGTGCCGTTGTTGAGCAGGATATGCAAATTGTTGGGAGATGAGTTGGGCACGATGATGTCTTCAAACCCATCGGCATTGAGATCGGCAGAAGCAGGAATGTGTGGCTGGCTGCCTAGGGTAATATCGTTCAATTCGTCCAGCTCTCCGCTGCCGTTGTTTTCCAAAATAAATAATTTGCCAAAGCCAAAGCTGCAGATGGCGGCATCGAGATCACCGTCATTGTTGACATCTTTGAGGATGGCTTTCTCCAATAGCGATCCGGTAAAATTGGTTGCGGAATTGGAAAAAGCACCACTGCCATTATTCATCAGGCTAATGACTTTTCCGCTACTGAAGGTGGATACAAGCAGGTCAAGATCGCCGTCGCCATCCAGGTCATTGGAAGCAATGCCATGTGGCGGCTCGCCAATATCCAGCATTTGTGATGTTTGAAACCTGAGCCCCGACAGGCCCGTATTTTCCAGCAAATAAATTTCATCGCCTCCTGCACAGGCAACGGCCAGATCAATGTGGCCATCGGCATCAAAATCCCCTGTTGCTATATCTTCGGGATTGAGCCCAACAGGGTATAATGTAGGCGAAAAGGTGGTATTGCCATCGTTTCTTAGAAAGCTAATGTTATGTGAGCCACGATTAGCCGTGACAAGATCCACATCGCCATCGGAATCAAAATCAGCTGCGGCAAGTGCATAAGGTTCAGTAGCTGTAGCTAGCTCGATGGCGCTGAAATCGCCAAACAGGCCCCAACTCGCTATCTGGTAAGTGGCGATAAAAGCCGAAGGCATGCTGGTGCCGCTATTGTTTTGGATGCTGCGGGTCAATATCAGCGTGATTTGCTCGCCCGGGCGAAAGTTCTCAGTAGGTGTCAAGGTGAGTGAGGAGGGCGACTGGAAGGCTTTTACAAAATTGTAATAACCATTGTGCTCTCCAATTATTTTGATGGAAGTGGCTGAAAGGCTACTATTATCAATAACTTCGGAGAACTCTATGATGAAGCTGGTATTATCTTGCAGGGCGATGGCATTTTGCGCAGGTGTGATACTTTGTACCCAGTGCTGCCCGGGCAGCAGGCTTGGCAAGCAAAGCAGGAATGACAGAATATGCAGGAGGATTTTCATAATGTATTGTATTGACAATCAAATGATTATACATGACTACTTCGCCCAAGTGATCTTTTGAGCGAGGGTATATTCATCCACTTTCATTATTAAAACGTATTGGCCTTTGGCCATGCTCTCAGCCAGGCTGCCTGGTGGCTGCCAGCCGTCGAAATGCAAGCCACTGGCTTTGGGCTCTGAAAAAATCTGGCTTACGAGCCTGCCATGCAAATCGTAAAGGGCCAACTCTACCTGCGCAGCGGTTTTCAGTTCGTAGCTGATGTGGAGCTTGGAGGCAGTAGGGTTGGGATATACGTTTAGCTGAAACTGAGCTTTTGGATCGACCACTATACTCGGCCCCGAATTTTCAAAAAGAATCACCACATCATCTCCTTCATCGGTACCGCTAATATCCAGGTCGCCGTCATTGTCGCGATCGTGAAGGATGGCGCAGCTGGCCAGATTGGCCCCCGGCAGTAGTGTGGCCACATCAAAATGGCCGTTTCCATCATTTTCAAAAACAGTATAGTTGACGCTGCCATAGTTGCTGGTGACCATATCCAAATCCCCATCTCCATCCAGGTCGCCCAGATCAATAGCCAGTTGGAAGGCCGTGCCGGTAATGGGGTAATTGGCCGGAAGGCTCAATCCGCCTTGTCCGTCTCCCAATAAGGTGACGGTAATATTGCCGCTGGAATTGGCCGATACCACATCGGCAAAGCCATCGCCATTGATGTCGGCTGCGGCCATCATCCAGGGTTGGCCACTCACCGTTTGCTTGCTAGTCTGTGTAAAACCTCCTTCTCCATCGCCTAGCAGGATACCAATTTCGCGACTGGTATAATAGCCTACAAACAAATCCATGATCCCGTCATTGTTGGCATCGGCCACTGCCAGGCCCGACTCTCCCGTTCCATCCGGGTTGAAGATTGTTGCATTAAAATGGCCGGTGCCATCATTGATATAGAGGTACATATTGCTGCTGCTGCGATTGGCAATGATTACGTCATCATGGCCATCCCCATTGGCATCCAGTACGCCTAGCCCGCGGGCAAATGCTCCCGTTTCATATACGTCCATTGATTCAAAGTGGCCGCTACCATCCCCAAAGAGGATGCGCAATTCATTATCGTGAGCCGTGCAAACGGCCAGATCGATTTCTCCATCGCCATCAAAATCAGCCCCTTCATTGGGGCTGGGAGTGCTGCTTCCCATAGAGTGAAGAATGAAATCCTGATAGTCGCCTGCGCCATCGTTGAGTAGAATCCTCAGATCGTCTGAAGTTTCGTTGATGACGGTGAGGTCGGAAAAGCCATCGTTATTGAGATCACCTGCATAAGCACCATAGGTTTGCAAAAGGCCCTCACCGGGATTCCGAAGGGGAATTGTTTTGAGTTCTTGCTGTAGCAGGCTGCCGGGAGAAGTAGCGATCCAAAAGTTCCAGGCATAGGCTTTAGCCAGGCTTTGGCCGCCGGAGGATTGTGTGGAGCGTACAATGTTTACGGCAACCCATTCACCTGCAAAGTAGTGTTTGAAAGGGACCAATTCGATGGATTTCCCATCGCTGGAAATGGTGAAGGCCACTTCGGCAGGCCCTGACCAACGGCCGAATACTTTGAAGTGGCTATAGTCCAGCGTGGCAGGATTGATGGCCTCATCGAACGTGACACGGATGGTAACATTGGTGGGGTTGGAGACGGAAAGGTTTTTGGGAAAAACGTTGGAAACTTCAAAAGCCTGGCTGCTAAAGCTGCTCAATAAAAGGCTGAAGACAAGACTTGAGGTAATACAAAGGTGGTTGATCATAATGGTGGCTTGAGTGATCAAAGGCTATTAGAATGGTAATTTACTAAAATTGAAGCAAGCAATAGGGTGGTACGGCAAAAAATCAGTCAACCAGCCTACACATTGATGAAAAATCCAAATTTTGGCAGGGCGGGATATTTCTTTGGCAGCAGATCAAAGGGCCAGGCTTACAAAATTCCGAGGAGCTCCATCAACCAATCCCACGCCTTGCCCAGCATTTCGGTTAAATCCTTTTTCAAACCATATTTGACAAACACAATCACAACAATAATGTAGGTGATGAAGCGGTTGAGGCGTCGTTGCATCCGTTTCAGGAATTTTTCCCACTGTATTTGGAAAAAAGCAACAATTACAAGGAGGATGCCTTTACTTCTTTGGAGCTTCCGAGGTGCGCTGCCGGAATCCGGCAAAGAGGGGGCAGATGGTGCGCTGGTGTACGTACCGGTATTGGTGGCAGATTTCGGGTTTGTTGGTCGTGTGCCGGCTTCGGCAGGCTTTGCGGCAGAATCGGTGAGCGTCAGAGCTGATTCATATTTTTCCAGATTTTGGGGTATTTCATCGGGATTGGAGACGACTTGAGTGAGGATGTTGACCATCTTTTCAAGCACGATCTCCTTTTTCCTTTCACGCTGGTTGATGATCTGTACGGTAGTCACTTTGAGCAAAAGGGGGTAATTGCCCGTTTGGAGCGGCGTGACGTAAAAATTCCATTCGGTAAATTCCTCTTCCTCAATATATTGCTCGGAAGAGTTGATGGCGGTGATCTTGAAGAACTGATTGTTGGACACATCGATCAAATCGACGCTCATCACCTTCGAGATGCGGATATCTTCGATGGCAGGCTGATCGTCGAGCTGTAAATCCTGCAGTAGCAATTCTTTTGTCACGGCCAGGCGTACCAGGCATTTGGTAGCCTGCTTGACCATCATCTCGGCGGGGATATGGTAGAGGAGCTGTCCTTTTTTGATGATTTCTTTGGCGGCAATGTCTTCCTCCTTCAGCTCATCGATGAGATTGAGTAGCGCCGAGCGGACCCGGTTGAAGGTGATGTCGGTATCGGCATCGTCATCGAGGCCGAGTAATTTATCCTTTTGAGCTTTTTTAAACATGGCTTTGAGATGCAAAAAGTCATTGTAGGCATTGGCTTGGGGCGATAGGTATTGTTCCAGCTTATCAAAACAAGCATCGAGACCATCGGTAAGGGTAGCTTTCAATTCAGTGATTAATGCGGGTATAGTCTTAACCATGGGGTGCGTTCGTTGGAATGGCTCCGATTAGTATGTACTGGTGAAATTTCTGTCTCTCAAATATAGCGACTTTTGGAAAAATCGCTGCTCCGGCCAATGTGAGCGCAAAGGGGTAGCAAAAAAATGTAAGGTAGAAGAAGCAGGAGAGGTATGCTTTATGTCCAAAAAAAATGTAATTTTAAAACTGTAATTACATGATAATCAATTAATTACGTATTAAATTCAATTGAGTATTAACAAATATATATATCCAAAATTCTTGTAAACTGTAATTGCAAATCACTTTTCCGGCCCCTACCTTTGGGAGGTAATCAGGCTAGAAATAGTCATTTATTCATCATCACATCTAAACTTAATTTGAGATGAAAACCATTAAAACCCTTCGTCAAGCTTCCAAAAAACTAACCAAAGCTCAATTGATCAATCAATTGAAAATGAAGAATATCAAAGGTGGCAATTCCTGTCCTCCGCCTATTGAAGACTATTGAACATTGTAACTATTGAATACAAGCAAAGCATTTTTTTAACCTTCAAAACTTACGTCATGAAAAATGCAAAGCGTAATTTGAAACAGACTGAGCAGAAGCTTTCCAAAGAAAAGCTCGTCAAGCAGCTCAAACTGAAAAATGTGAAGGGCGGCAATTCCTGCCCCCCACCGATTGAAGACTACTAAGCTACCCGTAATGAAACGCTTGACCGATGCAATGTAGTCGGTCATCGGATACAAGTACAGAAAGGATTTTTTACTACTGTAATTATTTTTTGAGAATGCTTTTTTAGAGGGCCGAAACGAAGGTTTCGGAACGCGCACAAAGCGCCAAATCCTAGGCATGGTGCTTTGTGGTTTTTGAAAAAGCAATCGAAATACCGGATTAGAAACACCGAAGTCGCTACCCACAAATCTGCTAAAAGAAATTAATTACAACCGCACTGTTGCTACCAATGGCAATGAGGTGCCAGCCATGCCTTTGTTAAAGTAAGAATTAGCCGCTGCTATTTTTTTGTCAGCCAGGCGTCATTTCTGCTCGGCCACTTATATAAGATCCAAAAGCCGTTTTTTCCCGATTCAATAACCAAACAGCATACAACAATGTGCTGATAACCAGATGCTTAGACAAATACCAACTTTGTGTTGTTATTCAATGCCCAACGTATTTTTTTATCTGGAGCAGTTTTTCGAAACGTGCAAATATTGAAAATGTTCATTACATTTGAGAAAATAATAAAGTTTTAAAACTAAAATTCAGGACAGATGCCAAATATTCGCAGATCGCTTCTACTGTTTGGATGCTTCCTTTTTTTCAATGCAATTGAAATGGCTGGGCAGTTACAGATTCCCAATGCCGGCTTTGAAGCCTGGGAGATCCGGGATGGTATAGAGGAGCCAGTGGGGTGGAGTACCACTAATTATATTAATACGCTTGACGGTACGCAAATGATTAGTGTAACGAAAGATTCGGTTGCAGCATATAAAGGAAAATACGCAATTAAAATAACCAACAGCCCTTTTGTTATACCGCCAATAGAGGGCGGAAATTGTCCTGGTTTCATAGGTATCACAATAGATGTTCAAAAATTTGAGTATCTGAAAAGCTTAAAAGTTTGGCTAAAATTTTTAAAACCAGTACCTACAGGTCAATGCGAAGTAGGTATTAACAATATAACAAATGGTGTGTGGGAAGAGGGTACAATATGGACAGAGATCAATGAAATACCAAACTATACTTTCTTTGAAATTCCCATTGACAAACACAATGTAGATACGGTTGGCATCTCATTTTCAGCAGGAGCTCAATTTTCTCAAAATGGTTGTGTAGGAGATGGGATTTTATGGGTTGATGATTTGGAGTTAGTTGGAGATATTAGTAGTAGTTATTTTTTGCCTGAAGGAGACAATATTTTTCACATATCCCCCAACCCCACTTTTGATTTCATCAAGATAACCATCCCCAAAGATATCGAAATCAAAGAAATAATGGTTTATTCTACATTTGGGCAATGTGTGTTGGTCTTTCAAGGGAATGAAAATTATTTAGATATATCGTCTTTAAATGAAGGGATATATTTAGTTAATATAATAGATGTTACTGGTCGATATTTTATTAGCAAATTTTTAAAGAGCAGCCTAGAATAAATAACAAAAACCGATCATTATGATAACTCTAAGCCAATTTTTTAAAGGACAAAAAATAAAAGATCGTATCGTTAGCCTGGACAAAGCCTCAGTATTACGCTCAGGGGGCTACTGGTCGATCTTCATGGGGGAAATTACGAGGAATCTTTGTTGATGCACGTACTAAACTATTGAGCTTTTCCACACCCAATTGCACCATATTGTTTTGCAAATCATCCATCAATATTTCCACTACGTGGTCACCTCCATACCGGCCAAGTGCCGCAACCCCATATACAAAAGCCCTGCCCAGCAGCACAAAATCGGCCCCCAACGACAAGGCCCGCATAATGTCCAATCCCGTACGCACACCACTGTCAAACAGGATGTTCGTTTTTGTACCGACAGACTGAACAATAGCCGGCAAGGCATCAATCGCAGCAGGTGCCCCATCAAACTGACGCCCCCCGTGATTGGACACTACCACGCCGTCCAAGCCGATGGCTACCGCTTTTTCAGCATCCGAAGGATGTAAAACGCCCTTCAACACCACAGGGCCGACCCACTGTTCCCGTATCGCTTTGCAGTAATCCCATGACAGGGTGCCTCCCAGTCGGTTGCCGACAAATCCGCTCACAAATTTCATGTCTTTCTGTTCGGCATAAGCTGCAATGGTTCTGAGTTTGGGCAAACCGTGTTGTAAGGTTTGGATAGTCCAGGCGGGATGTGTCAAAGATTGCCAAATCATGGCAGGTGTGATTTTCGGCGGCATTTGCATTCCCGCTCTTTTGGTGCGTTCTCTGCGAGCAGGCATAGGCACATCAGCAGTGACCAAAAGTGTATGAAAGCCCGATTGCCTGGCTCTGTCGAGCAATGCTTTGAGCAATGTCTTCTCCTTTGGCGGATACAACTGAAACCATCCCATATTACCTGCTGTGGGACCCACTGATTCGGGCGTTTCAGTAGCTACAGTGCTGAGCGTGAAAGGTATTTGGTATCGCCTGGCGGTAGCTGCCAGATATTGTTCTGTGTTGGGCCACATCAATCCCGTCAGGCCTACAGGTGCTATACCAAAAGGCGCAGCATATTTTTGCCCGAACAGCCGGGTTTCAAGTTGCGGTTTCAAAATGCCCTTGCAAACCCGGGGCGAAAAGGTGATTTTTTGAAAGGCAGCTTTGTTTTTATCAATCAGGCTTTCTATTCCTGTGCCGGATTCCAGATATTCCCATGCAATGTGCGGGATCCGCTTTTTTGCTTTGTGTGCCAGGTCCTCAATGGCCGGGTATTGATTGAAATACCTTGACCGGTATTTTTCGTAGCTCATTGCTGCACTTTTGGTGAAAGAAGCTCTGCTATGCAAATATCCATTGTTTTTAGGGAATCCTCCAAATTCTTTTTATCCTTCAAGCTGCAAGTTTTGTGCATTTCCAAAGCGGTTGAACCAGTAAGAACCACCTCTACTCCTCGGTTAAAACCTACAGGCTTGAAGTTTATCCCGCTTTGCCAAGTTATTGCACACAATCAATGCTGGATCAAATATATTGAATCACTTGTGCATACATCCGAAAGGCCTTGATAAAGCACCTATACTTTGGAAATTGCTTTTGGAAGCAGTAGTAGTAAAATTTGATTTTGGGCGAAGCCTTTTTTGAGGCATAGCCAACGCTATGGCGATGAAAAATAATGAAGTACAGAATTAAATTTTGCACTAATGCACCGAAGGGTAAATTCCAAACCCGCTCTTAGCCTTTACCTCCGCTTAACAGCTATCTCGCCACCACAAAGCGCAGTAGCCTGACGGGTTCATTGCCCTGCCGTACACGAAGCAGGTAGGCACCATTAGCCAGATGCTCCATATTCAATATTTTTTGATGCAGGCCCACTGCTAACCGGGTGCTGGTTTGCGAATCGATCAGCTGGCCATCAGTGGTAAGGATATCGATCTGTAATGGGCCCTCATTTTTTAGCTCGAAGCTAAGAATAGCCTCCTGGCTTATCAGGTTGGGCGATAATTGTAAAACAGAGAAAACCTTTATGTTGGTTGGTCGAAAGGCAAGCTGTAGCTGATAGCTGTTGCCTTGTGGGTCAAAAGCCTCGGCAGCTGTCAGGCTGGACTGGATGCTTAGTGCCTCCGCCAGCTGGCTGGTCTGCTTGGCGCGAAAGCGAAGGGTGAATAACACCTCATCATTAGTCAGGCTGATACCCTCGATATCATTCCAGCAGGCGGTAAGCATGCCTTCGGAGAGATGGCTCAGGCCAAAATGCCCTTCATCCATTTGGATTTTGGAAGTAGCTTGATGGGCTTGAATTCCCGCGAAATTGAGCAAATCGGTATCAAAGTCGAGTGTAAACTGAAAGGCAATGACATCGTGGAAGTCTTTGGCCATAAAGGGCACTTCAATTAGCTCATCCCTTTTAAACTGCTGGTCTTCCACAGCAAATGTTAGCTCACCCAGCGATCTGCCTTCTGATTGGAGTAGCATGTTGGGATTGGCGTTACCACTAACATCGCCCACTTTGAGGCCGGTAAAATTGGCGCCGCTGATGTTCTGTCCGAGTGGCCCGATGTCGATCGATTCAGGAAAATTGGTCTGAAAAGGATTTTGCGGATTCGGGAATGTGAAGCTATCGGGAATGAAACGCCAGGAGGTATTGCCAGAAAACTCGGTGTCGATATAAAGTATGAGCTTGCGTAGCAGCACGATGTCAAAGGAAGAGATGGTCTTTGATTTGTTGACATCGGCAGCTATGATCCTGTAGGGCGACGGGATTGATTGAATGCGAAGGATATGCTTTTGCATCGTCACCAAATCAAAAGCAGTAATTCCATTGAGCGGGTTGATGTTTTTGGCAGGCTCCAGATTGACCAGGGTGCTGGCTGCTACATCGCCAAAGCTGAATTCACCATCAGTACCGGTAACCACCGGGGTACTCATATCATTGAGCGCCACTTCCACATTGCTAATGTTCTGGTCGTTTTCATTGTGCACGCGCCCACTCACACTGTAAAAGACCTGCGAACCGGGCCGCACAGCACCAGTAGCCTCAATAGCGGCATCCAATGCGTTGATAGTACCCGGGATGCCGGCACCCACCACGTCGAAGTTGACGGTGCCATCGGGGGCGATGACCACAAAGGTAGGCGTACCGAAGAAGGGCCCATAGGTGCCATTCTTGTAAGGCGCAACGGCCGTCAGGCTACCACCATCGGCACCTGCACCGGGATAGGTTAGGCCGTGCATTTGTTCGTAGCCCAGCACATCGGCATTGGAATCGTAGGACTTATCGCTGAGGCTAAAAAATTCCACATCATTATTGCCGCCGCCCCAATCCTGATACAGCACCTCCGTGCTGGGAGCGATGTCATTGCAGGACGGGCAGGCTACAAACATGACCTTGAGCACTACGGTCATGCCCTGGTTGAGATAGTCGGCATAGAGCTGATGCTGCTGGCCATCGGTGCCGGTAATGGTAAAATCGGGAGCAGGCTGGGCAAAGGAGCTTAAAGCAAAGAGCAGACAGCCGAGAAGGGTCGTGTAGCTTTTTTTCATGGTCATGATAATTTGTTTTGTACATATAAAGTTACCAAAGAAGCGGGATAAAAACCACTATTTTTGAGCTTTTAGGCATATTTGCGACCTTTTGTAAACTTTAGAAGTGTCAGATATGTTTGCCAATTGGTTTTGCATAATATGAATGAAAAAGTACATTTGAGGACCATGAGTAAGTCTTTGCCCAAAGTATGTGTGGCTGATCTTGGCCGAATTGATTATCAGAAAGCCTGGGACTACCAGCACGTATTGCAAAAACAAATCATTGATAATAAGCTGGCCAACAGGGAGTTAGATCGAGCTGAACGACAAATGGCTGCCCACCATTTTCTGTTTTGTGAGCACGAGCCTGTCTATACGCTTGGCAAAAGCGGCAAGCTGGATCATCTGCTGCTCAACGAGCAGGGCCTGGCAGAGAAGGGTGTACAGTTTTACAAGATCAATCGTGGTGGCGATATTACCTACCACGGCCCCGGCCAGGTAGTGGGCTATCCGATACTGGATTTGGATGAGTTTTTTACCGATGTACACCAATATGTCCGGTATATCGAGGAAGCCATCATCCGTACACTGGCTGAATATGGCATTCGGGGAAAGCGGGAGAAAGGCTTCACAGGCGTGTGGCTGGAGGCAGATGAGGTACTACCAAAACGGAAGATCTGTGCCATCGGTGTACACCTGAGCCGCTGGGTGACCATGCATGGCTTTGCGCTCAACGTCAATACCGATTTGAAGTATTTCAATTTTATCATTCCCTGCGGCATCCGCACACATGATAAGGCAGTCACATCAATGGCCCTGGAGCTCGGAAAAGCGGTGGATATGGAGGCTGTGAAGACCAAAATCATCCGGCATTTTGCCGAACTATTTGAATTTGAGATCGTACAGCATAAGGGACATTCAAAAAAATAAATCCGACATTTTTGAACAATACTAAGGTGTTAATCGATTGATACAGCCTTGTTTTTTATGAAAAAAGACATCCCGCAATATAAAGTTGAAGACCTGGCTATTGCCATCGTTCCCGGCAAAGATGATATGTGGGACTCCTATGTGATCAACCTGAAAGAGGAGCCTATCAAATCAGTTTTTATCAAATCCTCCGGCTATGGCGAGGTGGATGGCGAACGAATAAAAACCAGCACCTTACGTCACTTCTTTGAGCATATTGGCCCTCTGCAAGTTGAAAAGATAGAGCCTATCCAGCCGGAGCTGTTCAAGCTGACCAATGAGTACTGGGTGAGCTTTCAGTACGACGGGTATATGTATGACAAAAAATATGTGTTTGTGAAGGGCAGTATCGATGAGATCAACTTCACACGCATACCATTCATTGACAGGCAGGGCGTGATGATCCGCTGACATCGGTAAGTAGCATTAGCAACCTATTCTCTTTCCAAGTGTTTTCTATAAAAGATCGGTCACGGTATCCATAGTAGGAACTTATCCTTTTGCCAGAGCGTTGCTACCACTTTACACACATTACCTAACGACCAAATTACATTCCTTCATGTGGAGCCGAACAGTCAGTCTTTACCGGAAATCGTTTAGCGGTCTTAGCCGCGATGTGTGGATGCTTTCTCTGATTACACTCATCAACCGCAGCGGTACAATGGTGATCCCCTTTCTGATGATTTACCTCACTACCCAACTCGGCTTCACCCTGGTGCAGGCTGGCCTGGTAATGAGCGCCTTTGGTGTGGGCTCCCTACTGGGCACCTATGCCGGTGGCTGGCTCACAGATCGCTTCGGCTTTTATCCAACCATGTTTTGGTCTTTATTCTTCAATGGAGTGATGTTCATGTTTATGCTGTGGGCCCACTCTTTCTGGGAGTTTTGTATCATCGTATTTTTGATCAGCCTGATAGGAGATGCTTTTCGGCCGGCTATCATGGCCTCTCTCACTGCCTATGGTACCCATGAGAACCACACCCGGTCGCTCAGCCTTATCCGATTGGCTATCAATATGGGGATCGCTATCGGACCGGCAGCAGGGGGGATGGTAGCTATCTCGCTGGGGTATGATTGGCTGTTCATTTTGGACGGAGCTACCTGCATTGTGGCAGCCCTGTTTATGCGGAGGGTATTGCAGGCCAAAGAGGAACCGGAAGACTATGCTACGGAAGCCGATGAAGAAGGTGCGTCGATAGGGGGTAGTGCTTACAAGGATAGGCTGTATTTGGTGTTTTGTATATTTTTATTTTTAGAAATGGTTTGCTTCATGCAGCTATTCACCACTTTGCCGGTGTTTTACAAAGAAGTCTATCTGCTCAACGAAAGTCAAATCGGCCTGCTACTAGCCCTGAACGGATTGCTGATTGGCGTATTTGAAATGCCTATTATCTATTTGCTGGAGCGGCGGTATGAAAAGCTGGATATGATTGTGCTCGGCGCCGGGCTGATCGCCCTGTCCTATCTGCTATTTGTCTGGTTTCCCGGCTTGACCGGCGTGTTGATATTTTCCATGCTGATCATTACCATCGGCGAAATCATCAACTTCCCCTTTTCCAACTCCTTTGCCCTGGGGCGATCTACCCGCGGGCGACGCGGACAGTTTATGGGCTTGTATGCGATGGCTTTTTCAGCGGCCCTGATCCTGGCTCCTTTGATGGGCACCAAAATCGCTGAAGCATATAGTTTTGAGGTAATGTGGTATGCCGTAGGAGGGCTTTGCGTGATCGCTACCCTGGGGTTTTATGGTATAAAAAGATACCTGAGAGCTCAGGAAGTAGCTACAGCGGTTTAGTCGTCTTCTCCAATAAATCCAGCAGGTGCATGCCTTTTCGGTAAAAACTCTTGATTTGGCCGGGATCTAGGAGCTTGTGTTTTTTATAGAAAATCAGATAATAGCCGATTCCCTCAAGAGACCAATCCTTGTGGACAGTGAAAAACCTGCATACGTCCTTGCTAAAGGTATGTCGGATGAGGGACTCATCGGGCCCTTTCAGATAATACTGCTCGGAAAACTGCTCGTGCTCCTCAAAGTCAATATCTTCAAAGCCCAGAAAACTGGCAATATGGTGGAAGAAATTTTCCGGCTTCATCAAAAACTGAGGCAGGCCCAATGACTTGGATTGCACAAAAAATACAGTAGTTTTAAAGGTTGCAGAGGAGTTGCCGGTGTTGACTGTGTAATAATAATCAAACACCCGGGCATCTGTTTTTTGCCAGCCGTCGCGCATTTGCATTAAGTTCAGGATGCGCTTTTTCATGCCATGTTTGCAAAGATGAAAGTCGCTCAGCAGCCTCTGCATGCCATACGATTCAACCGGCTCATATTCCATACCCAGTTCGAAAGCCACCTTTTTGAGCTGAGCCGCTCTCCGCTTTCTTGACTCCCTGTTGAATTTGCCAAATGCCATAACTGCCAATGCCTGTTTGCCTATAAGATCAGTAAAAATAGCCAAATTATTTCGCTTGGCTCAATAGCATCAGCTACCTTTGCACAGGAAAATGGCTTTCTTGAATCTGAGTAACGTTTAAAAAATAAGTTCGCCATTTGGAGATAGAGATTTTGTGCCAAGGCGAGGCGAAAAACTCAGACGATGCCGGGTATCGGGGAAATGATGAAGTTATTCTTTAATTGTTACTGAACATCTAAAATCTGAAATGGAACCCAAAAAAGTAAGCTATTCAAGAACTACCATGACCGAGATGATTATGCCCAATGATGCCAACCCTCTCGGCAATCTCATGGGCGGCAATCTCATGCGGTGGATGGATATAGTAGCCAGCATCTGTGCGGGCAAGCATTCGGAGGCACATGTGGTAACAGCTTCTGTTGACCACGTATCCTTTCAAAAACCTATCAAAGTGGGAGATGTTATCACCTTGGAAGCTTCGGTGACAAGGGCTTTCAACACTTCCGTTGAAATATACGTGGAGGTGTTTGTAGCCAATATCAAAGGAAAGAATTTCTTTCGCAGCAATCATGCTTACTTCACCTTTGTAGCACTGGATGATGAGCAGAAAAAACCCCGAAAGATAGTGCCCGTGTTGCCGCTTACCCGCGAAGAGCAAAAGCTGTACGATGGTGCACTGCGCCGCCGCCAGCTCCGGCTCATCCTCAGCGGCCGAATGAAGCCCGAAGATGCCAATGAAATTAAGACTTTGTTTACGGATAGATAAACACCTGATTATCAGTAGTTTATCTTATGAAACAAGCATGACTTATGTAATCATAAACTCTTGCAAGAGCGAAGCGGTTACATTTGTGCAGTCCCGAAAGCGTTCGGGATTAGCCGCAGAAAATTTTTAAGCAGATGAAAAATAATACCCTCATTCGTATAGTAGTCGTTTTGCTCATTTACCTGGGGCTCAAGTACTTTGGTGGCCACTACGGGCGCATGATCCTCTATCCGATCACCTTGCTGGTCACCTTTTTGCACGAATTTGGCCATGCCCTCGGTGCACTGATCACCGGCGGTGAGGTGGACCGGATCAATATCAGTCAGGATGGGAGTGGCTTTACCGTGACTCGGGGCGGCTCGAAAGCCATCATCCTCATGGGTGGCTACATCGGCAGTGCTATTTTGGGCAATCTGCTATTTTACATCGGCGTCAGAAAAGAAAAACTTGCCCAATGGACGTTGATGGGGCTGGCGCTGCTCATGGCTGCGGTAGGCCTTTTAAAGCCCGACTCTATGTTTACGCTGGGTGTACTGCTCGTCTTTGCAGTAGCCTTCTTCCTACTGGCCCGTTATACCGCCTTTGACCGCGAAATCATCATGTTTTTGGGGCTGGCCACTATTTTATATATCATTCAGGACTTTAATGTAGGCCCGCGTTCAGACCTTGAACAATATGCCCAGCTATTCGTACTCATACCCGCTCAAATCTGGATGTACGTTTGGCTAATCGTTGTTGTGTTGCTCTTTTTCTTCAATATCCGGATGATATTTCGCAAGGCGCGTTGATATTGGAGTACATTTTTAATAATTTTGGGAAGCAACAATACAGACATCCCATGAGCAAACCGGCTTACCTGATTTTTGTCATTTCGATCTTTTGTTCCCTATTGGCCTGCCAACAGGAACCCAACAAGCCGTTTGCTGATCATCGCAGCCTGCTTGACTTTAAACAGGCACCTGCCGATCATTTCTTCCTCCAGCGGGCTTATCCGGATGCCAGCTTTGATATTAAAGCCTACGAAACAGCCCTGCAATCGGTGCGCAACCAACAGCTTCAGCGCAGCGGCCCATTTGATCATGCCTGGGTACAGCAGGGGCCTGGCAACATTGGCGCCCGCGTCAACGCCATCGCCGTGCATCCCACCAATGAGCAGATTATCTACGCCGGCTTTTCCACCGGGGGCTTATTCAAAACAACAGATGGCGGCCAAAACTGGTCCCCTGTTTTTGACGACCAACCCTACCTTTCGATAGGCGACATCAGCCTCGATCCCACCAATCCCGAAATGGTTTATGTAGGTACTGGCGATCCCAATATTTCCGGCTATCCTTTTATCGGCGATGGAGTGTATAAAAGCTCGGATGGCGGTCAAAACTGGATCCATTTAGGGCTTGCAGACCAACGGATCGTGTCGCGCATTGCACTGGATCCGGGCCAGGCAGGTACCCTCTATGCTGCTTGCATGGGGTTGCCTTTTGAGCCCAACAGCCATCGAGGCCTTTATAAAAGCACCGACGATGGAGCCAATTGGAGCCAGGTACTCTATGTCAACGATAGTACCGGCATCATTGACTTACTCATCGACCCGATTAATCCCCAGGTAGTTTACGCAGCCGCCTGGAATCGCATCCGCAACAATTCCCAATCCATGGTTGCGGGGCCGGATGCCAAAATCTATAAAACCACGGATGGTGGTCAAAACTGGACCCCCCTCAGCAATGGGCTGCCTTCCGGTACGCTGGGGCGGATCGGGCTGGCTATGTCAGGGCAAAATTCGCAAACGCTATTCGCCTCCTACGTCAACAGCTCCTCCCAACTGCATGGTATTTACAAAACAACGAATGGGGGCCAAAGCTGGTCCACCCTTACTATGGGCGGCGAAAATGGCCTGACCGGCAACTCAATGGGCGGCTTTGGCTGGTATTTTGGCCAGATTCGGGTCGATCCCGCCAATGACGATCATTTATTTTTGCTGGGAGTCCAGCTTTGGGAAACCTTCAACGGTGGCGCTTTGTGGATTCGTCGTACCCATACCGGCGATCCGGTGCATGTGGATAACCACGACCTCGTCATGGCCACTTCGGGCAATACTTACCTGGGCACCGATGGCGGGCTGTACAAACTGCCTCCCGGCTCCACAGCCTGGCAGGATATCGAAAACATTCCCACCAATCAGTTTTATCGGGTGGGCTACAACCCTCATCGACCTGAGCTGTACTATGGCGGTGCGCAGGACAATGGCAGCCTGGCAGGCAATGCAGCCAGTATTGATGGGTGGGAGCGCTTGGCTGGAGGCGATGGTTTTCAGCCGGTCTTTCATCCTTCCGATAGCCTCAAGTTTTATATGGAAAGCCAATTGGGGGGCATTTCGGTGACCACCAATGGCGGGCAAAACTTTTTTAGTGCCACGGCCGGTATCCATGCCAACGACCAGCGCAATTGGGATATGCCCTATTTTATGAGCCCGCATCGGCCCGATAATTTGTTTGCCGGCACATTCAGAGTGTATCGGGCGCAGAGCCCTTCCTACAACTCGCCCTGGCAGCCCATCAGCTCCGACTTGACTAAAGCCCAGCAGAGCAGTTCGCCCGCCAGTTTTCATACCATCAGCACCCTCGATCAATCGCCGGTGGATAGCAATTTGCTGTATGTAGGCACTTCGGATGGAAATGTGTGGCGCAGCACCAACCTGGGTGCTAATTGGGAGATGATCCAGCAGGGGCTACCCAATCGCTACGTCACGGATATCAAAGCACATCCCGACTCTGCCAATCAGGTGTATGTTACTTTTTCAGGCTACAAATACAATGACTTTAGCCCCCATATTTTTAAATCTACTAATCGGGGTGATAGCTGGCAGGCAATCAATGGCAACCTCCCCAACCTGGCTATCAACGAGCTGCTCGTTTTGCCCGACAGAGCAGGGCAGTGGCTGTTTGTAGCTACCGATGGCGGGGTGTATGGCTCTTTGGATGGGGGCGGGCAGTGGAGCCGCGTGGGCCACAATATGCCCGTCATTCCGGTATATGACATGGCCTTGAATGAAATGCGCAACGAGTTGGTGGCCGGTACCTTTGCGCGTTCTATCCTGAGCTTTCCACTTGATTCGGTGGGGAGCGGTCCTGCTATGTTCAGCATCAGTGGACAGGTGCGTCGCGAAGATGGTGTGCCGGTGCCCAATGTGACGATGCAGCTGAGCAGTGGAGGAGGGGAGGAGGAAAGTATTACGGATAGCAATGGTAGTTATTCTGTAAATAATACCGCCAATCCGGTATGCAACTTGCGCCCATCCAAAAATTACAACCATCGGAATGGCCTATCGGCATTTGATATTGTGACTATGCAAAAGCACATTTTGGGCATTCAGTCTTTGGACTCTCCTTACAAACGAATAGCTGCCGATGTCAACCAATCCGGTACCATTACCACTTTTGATATTGTCTTGATTCGAAAGTTGCTGCTTGTCATCGATACAGCATTTACCCAGAGTGAAAGCTGGCGATTTGTCAAGGCCGATTTTATCTTTGCTGACCCCAACAACCCCTTTGCGCAGCCCTTTCCTGAGCAATACGATTGCGCCGGCCAGTCGGCCAATCAGCAGGGCGTCGATTTTGTGGCTGTTAAAATGGGGGATGTCAACCTCAGCGCCGACCCCGCGGCCTTGGTAGAGGCGCCTGCCTCAGAGGGCCGGTCAGCGATCCGCTGGCAGGTGAATGAGCAACATTTTGAGCCGGGTGATGAAGTAGCACTGCGTTTCCGTTCGGCTGCTATGAGTGGGAAACCGGCCTGTCAGTTTACCCTGCAGTTTGACCCAGAGGTGCTACAATTTGAGGGCCTAAAGCCTGGTATTTTACCAAATGTTGGTAAAGCCAATTTTGGTTTGAACTACTTAGAGCAAGGCTTGATTACTTTTGTGTGGACCAACCCAATACGCAATGCCTTTGAAATAAATGACATTCTTTACACTTTGAAATTCAGGGCTTTAGAAAAAGGTGCTTTGAGTAATTTTTTAACAATCAACGCTGCCCTGACGCCGAACCTGGCGTATGACAAGGCAGGGACAGTGTCTCGAATTGATTTGCAATTTGACACAGAAAATGAACTTGATCCAAATTTCAAAATACACCCACTGAGCAACCCGCTGCCAGCAGGATCACAGCTTTCTGTTGTACTTGAAGCCAAAGAAGCAGATCGTATAAGACTGGAGTTATTTAGCTTCAATGGCCACCTGGCAGATGTGACGCATATTGATTTGGTTGCAGGCAGGACGGTGAGGCGATTACAAGATTTTGCGGTTCCCAAGCCTGGTGTTTATGTGCTGCAGGCTACGACCGATTCAGGTGCCAAAGCCGTTTGCAGGGTGATTTGTTATTGAGGATGAAGATATAGGGTTTAGGCAGCGGATAAGTTCATGTTTGGATTTTACTCTTCGGGCTGTTCTTGCCAAACCCGCCTGCCAAGCGAACGGGCAGATTTTCTCCTGTACATCGTGTAATTGTATCCGTCGGTACAATTACCTCTTCGGTCGCGTAGCTAAGGCTATGCTCCAGGCATCCCATCCGCTTTGTGCGGTTCGCAAGCTTTCGCTTGCTCAGGCCTCGTTCAGAATTAAATTTTGCACTAATACACCGAAGGGTAAATTCCAAACACGCTATAAGTCTTCTACAAAATCCAGGATTGCGTTTTCAAAGTCCGATTTATTAAGCAGTAGTATTCAAACTTGTTCGGGTAGTTGAAATCAGCTAACAAATCTAAAACTTCACAGCCAACTCTACGCCATAAGTGGCCGGCTGGCCGGGCCAAACGCCGTCACCGGCAGCATTGCCGTTGACTTCCCCGGCTCCGTACTCCAGGTAGTAGGGAGTGTCGGTGATGTTGCTGCCCCAAATAGATAACTCGTAGTTGTTGTCGAGTACCAATCCCAGCTTTCCGTTGAGTAAAGTGTAGGGGTCAGAAAAATCGTTGTTGTCATCATGCCAATAGATTTTCCCTTTATTGCTTAAATTGAGATAGCCGGTGAACTCCAGTTGAGCGTTGATCGGGAAGGAGGATTGAAGCCCCACATTAAAGGTAGTTTGGGGTACAAAGGGGGTGTTGTTGTCTTTTAATGCAGTACGGTCGGTGGTACCGGACATCCCGCCTTCCGTGATTTTCGACTTGTTGATGCCATAGGCAGCAAAAAGGTCGAGTTGTTTCAGTACGCGATATTTTACATCTACCTCCATGCCATATACCCTGCTTTTGGGGAAGTTGTAATTGCCCAGGGTCAGACCGTTCAAGCCCAGTGCCACAGCGAATTGCTGCTGATTGTTGAACGCTCCGTAAAAACCGGCAAGGTTGGCGATGAGTCGGTTGTCAAGATGCGATGTTTTTAGTCCCAGCTCAAAATTGTTGCTGATCTCCGCTTTGTATTCCGCATCAAACAATGGAGTGGCCAGGGCATTGAATCCGGCACTGCGGTACCCCCGGCCATAGTTGGCGTACAGTAGGATCGTCTGATTGGGTTGGTAGGAAACGGAAACTTTGGGTTGAAATACATTTTCTGTCTTTTTCGGTTTTGTATTCTCATTTCTGTTATCCTGCTCGATCTGGTCGTAGTCATATCTGAAGCCCAAAGCCAGGGTTAATTGCTCCGTAAGTTGGTAATCGAAAAATGAAAAGAAGGCCAGGGTGGTAAATTTATTGGTGAAATCAGAGAGGGGTGCGTTGCCTACAAAGTTAAACAGCACAAGCTGGCCAGTCGGCATAGGTGGATTGGCAAAAAAGCCGGGATCAGCCATAATATTGGTGATCAGATCTTTGTCGGACTGTTGATAGAAGGCTCCCAAATCCCAGGATAGCTTGTTGTTGTGGTTGACAGAACTTAAGCGAATTTCCTGATTGAATGTTTTTGAATTGCTAAATTGCTCTTGTCGGAGCACATCTGCAGGGGTGGAATCTAGATCGCCCCGGTGTAGTCGATCCGCTTTGGTGTAGGAAGTGATCGACTGCAATTTCACCTTTCCCAGAAAATAGCGCATGCTCAGGCTGCCAAAGGTGCTTTCAAGCCAGGATTTTCCCAGCACATTGGAATCGAGCAAATAGTCAAAGTCATTTGCATCCAGCTGCGTGCCTTGGGGCGCATGGCCATAGTAGGTAGCCCCGCCTTCGGTATCGGAATACTGCCCGCTAAGGGTGGCGGTAAATACTGAATTGAGATCAAATTTTAGTTGCCCTCTGAGGCTTAAATCCTTATAAAAATCTACTTTTTTATCCAGGAAATCATTGTGGATCAATCCGTCTTTATTATGGGAGGAGCCAGCCAGGCGGTAGTACAGTTTGTTTTTCAAAATCGGCCCCGATGAGCTGACAAAGGTTTTGATTGCCTTGCCATTGCCGTAGCCCGCTTTCAGCTTGTGCTTGAAGTGGTTGGTAGGGCTGGCCGTAAGAATATTGATGGCACCACCGATGGCATTTTTGCCGTAAAGCGTACCCTGCGGGCCTTTTACCACTTCGACCATCGCCAGGTCATATAGCTCCTGATTGATTAGGTTCGGATCCTGGATGGTAACGCCGTCTATCAAAAAGGCTACCGGCGATTCGCCATTTCTGATCTGAGGAATACCGCGGATACTCAAAAAATTGACGCCAATATTTTGAGAGGTACTGAAGGAGAGGTTGGGTACCTGCTGCGCAAAATCTCCTATGGTAGAGATGCCGCTGCGCTCTATATGCTCGCTGGTGTATGTGACCACCGATTCAGGTATTTGCTGCACGGAGGCAGCCCTCCGCCGCGCCTGACCCACCGTTCCGACAAAGCCAGTGACGAGCACTGTTTCCAGCAAAGCCTCATCCTCTTCTAAAATAATGAAATTGCTCTGGGAAGAAGTTTGAAACTCCTTAGTTTGATAGCCAACATAAGAACAGACTAAAACCGGAGAGTCGGTTTCGCTGTATAGTTCAAATGCTCCGTTGGCATCGGTAACCGTTCCGGCCGAGCTGCCTTTTATCAAAATATTGACACCCACCAAAGGGTCCTTGTCATGGTTAGTTACTTGTCCTAAAATCAAATTTTGTCCGGATGCTGACACATACAGAAGGCTGCCAAGCAGCAGTAAAGTGATTGCTTTCATGTTGTCGAAGGCTTGTTTTGTAAAATGCTTTGTAAAATGTTTTGTGATAATGGGTTAGATCAGGAGCTTGTACCTAAGGCTCGCAGCTTTAAAGTTAACAAAATTTTTTAGTAGATTTAGCTTCCCTTATTTGTGATACCATTTTAGCGCTCTTTAAGAGGCAATATGAAAATATTTGAAGCTTTTCTACCAATGGACCGCCGCCAGGCCCTTGCCTCTGGAGAGACGATACCGGCACAATTGGAAGGTACCCTTTTATTTGCCGACATTTCCCGCTTCACCCTTTTGATGGGCACGTATATCCAAAAGCTGGGCAGACAACGAGGTACGGAAGAGCTTTCCCTTCATTTGGATCTCTTTTTCGATACTATTATCAAGCATCTATATAACTTTCAAGGAAGTGTGATCAGCTTTAGTGGTGATGCCATCACCTGTTGGTTCAAAGAAGATGATGGCCGTCGGGCATTGGCAGCCAGCCAAAGCATACAGGCTGCGGTTGCTCCATTTTCCTCCATGCAAATATCTTCCGGCTATAAGGTTGCCATCCAATTGAAAATATCTATAACATGGGGGAGGATAAATCGTTATTTGCTAGGCGATCCCGACATTACCCGTTTTGAAGTGATGGTTGGTGCGGCCGTTGACCGATTAGCTGAAGCTGAGTTGTTGGCTGAACGTGGAGAGATTTTGTTGGGTAAAGCGGTTTATCACAATTGTAAAACGCTTGTTGAGTTGAAAGAATGGCGCTATGGCGATTCAAGTGAAAGCTATGCTGTGCTTAGGCGGTTTACGAAGCAAATGACGCCGCAGCCTTGGCCCAAGCTTTCGACGCTATCCAAAGAACAGTGTCGAGCATGGCTTTTACCTTCTATATTCGAGCGTTTGAATACCGGCCAGGGAGCATTTCTGACGGAGTTGAGACGAGGAGTGGCGTGCTTTATTAAATATTCCTTGCACACGTATAAAAATGAATTGCCTTTAGACGAACTGGATGCATTTATTTGCCAAATTCAGCACATTGCTCAAAGCTATGGTGGAAATGTACTGCAATTGACCTTTGGCGACAAAGGAAACATTATTTTCCTGGGTTTTGGTGCACCAATTTCTCATGAAGATGATGTAGACAGGGCATTAAATATGGCACTGGAGATTCGCAAATTGTCCAGATCATTTTCCCAAATCAAAGAGCTTATGTTTGGGATTTCCCAGGGACAGCTACGAACAGGCTATTATGGTGGAAAAAACAGGAATACCTACACTTTTTTGGGAGAGCATACCAATTTGGCTGCGCGAATGGTAGGTCTTGCCACATCCGATCAAATATTGGTAAGCCAGAGTGTACAGCAAGTTGCCTCTGACCGATTTGAGTTTAATTTGCTTGGCTCATTGACGCTTAAAGGATTTGTGAAACCGATTCCCGTATTTGTTTTAGAGAAAAAAATGCCAATCAACAAGGAAGTAATTACCGTAGCAAGCCACTTTACTTTCAATAGAGAAAAAGAAAAGCGTCAAATTATATTGCTCAAGGAATTGGTAGAGCAAAGGGAATCGAGAAAGTTACTTCTGGAGAGTAAAACAGGTTTGGGTAAAACAAATTTTTCGTATTGGTTTGAAGAACAAGCTAAAAAACAAGGATTTACTATTCTCAAAAGTAAATCTTCAGCGATTGACCAAAATGTTCCCTACCATTCTTTGTTAGCGGTATTAGTACAACTCTTTGAAATTGATTTGTCGAACGAATCGGAGTTTTTGCTTAAGGAACGAATCAATAGCCGGCTTTTGCAAATTGATGCCGATTTGCTGAAGTGGGCTCCTCTGCTCGGTACGGTATTGCAGATTGAATGGGAAGAAACAGAAGTAACACGCTTGTTGGATGGTGCAGAAAGGGGGCAAAAATTTATCTGGCTTTTCAAATACATTTTTAAGCATGTTTGTGAAAAGGAGAAGATTGCTTTAGTGTTGGAAAATGCTCAGTGGATGGATGAGAGTACCTGCAAATTGATAGAAGAATTGATCAACGAATTGCCACCGTTTTTTCTGTTGATGATGGTACGCAGCGATGATCATTCTACGCCTCCCAACTATCAAAAATTGAAAGCCCACCCTTGGGCTACAAACATCCAGATGGAGCCATTGTTGAAAGAAGAAATTTATCAGGTGATTGTCCGAACGCATTCTTGCACCCGAATCAACTCCGGAGTTTTCGATTTGGTTTTTGGTAAAACAGGCGGAAATCCGCAATTCGCTTTGGCCATTTTCAACGCATTGCTGGAGGAGGAAAAATTGGAAATAAAAGAAAAGGTACTGGATATTAAACACTCAGAGACTGACCTGCAATCCCTAATCCTTCCCGACAGTTTGCAAGGGGTGTTTATCAATCAGTTCGACCGACTTTCTGCCCGACAGCAATTGGTAATTAAAGTGGCCAGTGTTTTGGGGGCTTCTTTTCCTGCATTGTATCTGCAAGCCATTCATCCCGTTGAGGATGATAAGCTGATGTTAACCCAAATCCTTGATGAGCTGGAGCAACTCCGGTTTATAAAAAAAGATCACTCTGAAGAAGGCCTACACTATACTTTCGAACACCAACTTGCGCAGCAAGTAGTATATGATTTGGTACCCTTCGAATTGCGCCGCCAATTGCACCTGGCATTGGTAGAATGGATGCAACAAAAGTATGCATCTAATTTAGCTCCCTATTATCCGAGCCTTGCTCATCATACCGAAGCTGCTGAGGATTATCAAAATGCTGTATTTTTTTGGGGCAAACTAGGAGAAAATGCTTCCCGCTTCGGAGCTTATGCCGAAGCAGAAAAAAACCTGCTGCATGCCATCAAATTGCTTGACAAGCTGCCAGCGTCGCAGACTTCATTAAAGAAAAAACTGGAGTTGCTTATATTACTCGGTTCTGTGCGCCTCGCTACGCATGGTCAAACGGCAGATACGGTGCGGGATGTGTATCTCGAGGCCCAACAGATTTCGGAAGCCATAGAAGAAGACTTGCCGCAAAAAGCGGTAGTATATTTTGGCCTCAGTGCCTATCACCTCTTCAGCGGATCACTTTTGAGTACGCAAAAATTTGCCCAAAAAGCATTGGCCATAGCTCAGCGTATGGAGGACGAGCAATCCCAGATACAGGCACATTTGATGTTGGCCAATTCCTCCTTTTGGAAATCGGAATTTGCCCTCGAACAGTATCACGTCGATTGTGTGTGGTCTCTTTACCGGCACGATGATTTCAGGCGCCACTTGTCTCATTTTGCTCAAAACCCAAAGATTACTTCTGCTATTGACAATGTATGGGCAAAATGTTTGCTCGGTTATCCCGACCAAGCGCATGCCTTGAGTGAGGAGGTGATGAACCTGGCCCTCGAAATGGATCATGCGTACTCTCTTACCCTGGTTTATCAGACCAAAGCCTATATGTACCAGTTGCTTTTGGAGCCTGAGAAAGCGCTGAAATATGGCGAGTTGCTCACTAATATTTCTGAAAAAGAGGGTTTCCCAATGTTCATTTCAATGGGTCAGATCGTAACGGGATGGGCTAAGGCGTTGATGGAAAAGAGTGAAGAGGGCATTGCACTGATCAGAACCGGAATGGATTTTTGGCTAAAGGTAAAAGCAATTGTGGCTAACAGTTTATTTGTTAAATTGCTGATGGAAGCTTATGACGCTTCTCAAAAGTGGGAGGAAGGTTTACATGTATTTGCCGAATGGGACGCCATGTTCTCAAACACCGAATCACAGGTCTTTTTGCCTGCCCTCTACTTTTTGAAGGGCAAATTTTTGGAAAAAACGGGAGAGGAGTACTTGGCAAAAGGTTGGTACGTCAAAAGTATGGAACTAGCCGGAAAATACGATAATTATCTGGCAACAAGCAGAGCGGCTGCCCGCCTGGCAGAGATGAAAATTCGAGATGAACAATACATCGAAGCGCACGAGTTATTACATACAGTTTACGATGTTCAAAAAACTACGCCTTATCAAACAAAATTGAAAGAACTCCTTGCCTATTTATCCACCAAAAAAAAATAATGTCATGAGAAAATTAAGCTTGGCTGACCTTAACTGTATATTAAATGGAGCCACCATACTGGGAGCTGGCGGCGGCGGCCCCAAAGCAGTAGCTGAAGAATATTTGAAATTCCTCTCAAAACGACCACCCGTCATGCTGGCCAGTCCAAGTAAGGACATCAAAGCCAGCCAGATAGCTGCCGTGGTGGCTGGAGTAGGCTCTCCGGATGCATCTTCCGGCTTTTCGATTGATGTACCCCTGGTGGCTTTTAAGAAAATAAATGCCTTGGTAAAAGCCAAAAAGAAAAAATCAATCTCCTATGTAATGCCAATAGAAGTAGGAGCTGGAAACAGTTTTGTGCCTTTAGGCGTAGCATCACAAACCGGGCTGCCCGTCCTGGATGTATCCGGCGCCCGAAGAGCAGTTCCTTCTCTTACCCAATGTACGTATGCCAAACAGTCCGTGAGCCCGGTGGTGTTGGCAAATAAAACAACAGAAGTTGATTTCGATACCAAAACGGTAGCTGTTGCCGAACCTACTATTAGAGGGATCATTACGAGCGGTAGCTTTACAGAAGATGCCGGTTTGGCCCTCTGGCCTATGAACGGCACGGCTTTGCGCAAGCATGCCGTACCCCGTACAATGAGCTATGCTCTTCGGCTGGGGAAGGCCTTGCGCAATGCGCTGAAAAAAAAGCAGGACCCGGTGCAGGCGGTGCGCAATTTTTTGAAGGGCTACATTTTATTTGTCGGAAAAATTATTGACTCTACCGATCATACCCAGGGGGGCTTCGACTTCGGAACGATAAGCCTGCAAAACAAAGCCGGGGTGATAATGACTATTTACAACCAAAACGAAAACCTCATTGCCTGGAGAAGCGATGCTGCCGAACCTCAGGCCATAGCACCCGATTTGATCTCTTACCTGACCACCGACGGCCTGACCTTCTCCAATGCGGAGCTATCTACGGCCAAAGGAAAAGAAGTAGCTATCATTGGATCAAAATGTACGCGCTACCTACGCTCAGCATCCCTCATCGAAGCCTTCCAAAAAAGCCTGGTCGGTATCGGTTATGGGGGTGCTTACAAGCCTATTGAACAAATTCAGGGTAGCCGCAGAAAAAGAAGATAAGCTATTTCCCGGATTCAGAAGTTGGATGAAACGGGATACTCAAAGTCCCTTTCATGTATCCAAACATAGTATCCACATCATAGCCGCCCATCCAGAAATTGAGGGGCCAGGGCTGTGAAAACCCTACCTCTCCACCGAGCTCATTGCAGGGGTCGCTGACGGTAGCCGGGCCGTTCATGGCAAAGGTGTATTCACCCATCAAGCCGAGAAATTGGGTGGAGGCAATCATCAAACCGGTATGTGTGGCATCTTTATGAATAAAATTGATCCTTTTTTCGAGTGATGCACGCTCGGTTGGATCGGTGGTTTTCTCCAATAGGTGTTGGAGTTCAACTGCCCTTTGCTTTCGATATGCTTCGTAATTCATAATACCGGTAGCTTCGGCTACGATAGGGGATTGGATAACGAAAGTATTCAAGCGCCTTTTGAGTAGTGTCGGGTCCAGAAAAATGTTGGAATAGTTGTATTCAGGATGTGTCACGTCCAACAAGTCCACCCTGTCAATAGTAATATCATTACCACTGATCTGCAAATGAAAGGGATCGATTAAGGTTTCCAATGGCACTTCGTTGATGATTAAATTTCGCTGATGAAATTGAGGATATCCAAGCAAATTCACTGCACCGCCAATTAGCGGGTGGTCGGGTACAGCTGTCTGATTGACCAGCACCTGGTTAACTTTTACTCCATCTTCTTGCTTTCGAGGATAGCGAATGTGCTGGAAATCATTTAGCCGGATGATCCGATCGAAGTTTGGCTCGCCAGGCCCGGCGAAAGTGGGTCCGCTTATCCCCCTGGGATCATCAGTAGGATCGGGATCGGTAGCAAAGCGACATTGAAAGTAACCTTCAAATTGTATGTTTAGCATAGCAAGAATCGTTGGTTTTGATAAATTAGATGCTTTCCACACCCATTCCAAAGAGCTGTTGTTTAACTTTTTCCGAGATCAACCCGATACTTTCTCCCACATAAGCCAGGCGATCGGGGACACCCTTCTTTTTACTAAGCGAAACCATTTGTTGGGACAAAAAGACCAATCGTTCGTAGATCATTTTCCAAGCGGCAGCTTTGTGGGGGAGGAACTCCAGCACAGTATTGATTTCGAAACTAGCCCCGGCTCTGGGGCCGTTTTCCTGATTTTCAAAAGCGGGCATCAGGGTCAATAATTCTCCAACCGGACGGATCACAATAGTCATGAAAGGGAAAAAGGCTGCATATTTCAAAGCATTCAACTCCTGCTGTGTTTCGTCGGTATGAGCAAAAAAACGGATCAGCATATTCATCATTAGCATGTAAGAGTTGTTGAACAGTTCCAGAACTTGCCTTGTAAGGGGATGGGTAACGATATTGTATCCTGTTCGATATCTTTTCTGCCAAAGAGCGGGATTGAGTATCACATCTCTGGCCGGATCAAAAGAAGGATCTTCTTTTTGCATTTTCGCTAATTGCTCAACTATTTCAAGGAAACGCTCGTAATGAGAAGGTTCTGTATCGAACGGACCGGGCGCCCCTTCTCCCTGCTCGCGGATCAATTGAATGGCCCTAATGGCAGTAACGCGATCGGTCACAGGGAGCAAAGTCATATCGAACACACCACCCGATGCACCAACCCGATTAAAGTTGAGATTGAGCTCTTGGCCACCCAATTGAGCATTTGGTGGCCCAATAAACAACTCTTCATCGGTCATGTCGATATGATTGATACCGTCTTCAATTTTTGCATACAATTCTCCTACGTCGTTGTAAAACAATGGATCGCGGGGGTCGAGCGGAATGATTCGCCCATATTCATAGGCTTTGCAAAATGCATCTTTTCTGCTTATATGTCCTGGCCGTTCAAAACAGGTAAAGCGCTTGGCAGTTCGGTCATTTAGTCGTTCCAAATTCATTGGGGCTATAAAATATTGCCCGGTTTGCGGAAAATTGGGTCGGCCAAAATGGGGCATACCTCCAATGGAAGTAAGCAAGTTGTTGGCCAGCGCGAGATGTTCCATCTCCTGCCGGGCTACCACCAATATCGTTTGGGTCCAGTCGTCCACCGCATTTTGCTGGCTGGGTGTCAGCCCTTCTTCGGGTAGGCGTTTGGTAGAAAAGGCGGCATATAAATATTGCACTGCCAGTAAATGCTCGAGTTCTGCAGCTTCGTTCAAAAGCTGGATAAGCTCTTCACGCGTGGTTATTTTTGTCATGATTCGGATGTATTACAGACTGATGAAGAAAGGAGGGCCTTACAAACAAAAAAAGCAGAAGTATTCCTATCGCCGGAACCAGTATCCCTCCGCAAAACAAAAACGCGGGGCTTCCATTGGCTCCCCCCCAAACGCCAAAAAATGCATACACCACGGCTAGCAATAAATTGGATAGAGCAAGCACAGCAAAGGTATTAGTTGGCCGTAGTCGGGCAGTTCCAGCAGCAATTACAGAGGATTCGGCAAGAATGGGAATGGAGCGGCAAAGCACGAGGACCCAGTAACTGATACGATGTTCAAATATGTCAATGGAAGTCTTTTGATCAGAGGGTAATAGGCTTTTGGCAAGAACATTACCGGGATACCAGCCCAAGCCAAAACCTATTAGTGAGCCTATCATCAAGCCCGAAAATATGGAAACGGTGCCATAAAACAAGCCAAGTTTGGTGCCGAGGAATACAGCAACCAGGCTGGATGGTAGTGGAGCGATGATGTCGCTGGCCAACAGCAGAATGCCAATAAAAAACAGGTAGTAAGGGCTGGGATGATCGAGAATGCCTAATCCATCAAACTCTCCAAAAACAGCAAATGGGACGAGCGGGACAGCTAGGAGGAGAGGGATTGCAATAATCCAGAATTTTCTCATAAATATGATTTTCCTTTGGCTTTTCTACTACCTAAGGTAATCAATTTTGGCTGCTCCATATACACATTCACCCAAATGATCGAAAAAAATGGGGGTGCATTAGCCCTCTACAGAACGAGTATTCGTTGTTGGCAAGCAAAAAGACCTGCTATCAAACCAGCTTGCCCAGCACCCGCTCCATCCTTTTCACCGCCTCCCGCAGCTGTGCTTCCGATGCTGCATACGAAAACCGGAAGCAATCATCGGCCCCGAAAGCAGAGCCACTCACCACAGCAACATGCCCGATACGCAGCAAATAATCGCAAAAATCATTCGCATTGTGGATCGTATGCTCGCCATCACTTTTGCCAAAATAGTCGCTGATGTCGGGGAAAATGTAAAAGGCTCCCTGCGGCTGATTGACTTTGATGCCGGGGATATTTTGTAGCAGCTCAATCACCATATCCCTGCGCTTGCGAAATGCTTCGCACATCTGGCGGGTGGGGGTCATATCTGCCAGCAAAGCATGTGCGGCCGCTTTTTGCCCAAAAGCTGTAGCGCCGGAAGTAAACTGACCCTGCATCTTGGCACAGGCAGCAGCCAGCCATTGGGGTGCACCGATGTAGCCCAGCCTCCAGCCCGTCATCGCAAAGCCTTTGGAAAAGCCATTTACCGTGATGGTACGCTCTTTCACATTATCGAAAGAACCGATGCTGATGTGCCGGTCGGTAAAATTGATGTACTCGTAAATTTCATCACTTATGATATACACACCTTCGTGCCTGGCCACTACATCGGCTATGGCTTTTAGCTCATCCCGTGAATACACCGAGCCGGTAGGATTGCAGGGCGAAGAAAAAATGATAAACTTGGTACGTGCTGTAATAGCCGCCTCCAGTTGGTCGGCCGTTACTTTATAATCCTGCTCAATACCTGCTTTCAACACTACGGGGACTCCACCACCCAGTTTCACGATTTCGTAATACGACACCCAATAGGGCGCCAGAATGATCGCCTCATCTCCTTCATTGAGCAGTGCCAGACTGAGATTGGCAATTGATTGCTTCGCGCCATTGGATACAACGATTTGATTGAGTTCGAAATCGAGATCGTTGTCGCGCTTGAATTTTATGCGAATCGCTTCGCGCAGGGCAGCCAAACCGGGCACGGGAGTATATTTAGTCATGCCTGCGTTTAGTGCATCAATAGCGGCCTTTTTGATATGCTCCGGCGTATCGAAATCAGGCTCACCAATGCTCAGACTGATGACATCGTGACCTTGAGCAGCCAAATCGCGCGCCATTTGGGCCATTTTCAAGGTAGCCGATTCGGTCATGTTGAGGATGCGGTCGGAAAGTGGATGGCTGGTAGTAACAGGCATATATCGTGGGTTTTAGATTCTAACAATTACGGGCCACAAAAGTAACGGTTTTTGAAACGCTCCGCAGGGATAATTGCTCATATTTTTTAATATTTGTGCTACCTGTTTTGCTCTTATGTAATAAACAATGAAGAAATTCAGCTTCTTTCATGAGTAAAAAAAAGCGAAAAGTTGTAACATCCACCAAAGCTATTGCCAACAACTTTAAGGGCAAGCTCAGCATTGTTATTCCTTGCTACAACGAACAAAAGCGAGCTACCAAGCTGATTCGGGTGCTTCGGGATTTTCACCAAAAATGGAAACGCCCCCTTCAGATCATTGCCGTCGATGATGGCAGTAGTGACCAAACAGGAGCCGCACTCGAAAAAGCCGGAAAAGATGCGTTTTCGGACAATACAAGTTTTGAAGTAGTGCACCTTTCCGAAAATCAAGGGAAGGGAGGGGCTCTCAAAGCGGGTGTGGCTCGGGCCGATGGCGACTTTGTGCTTACCATGGATGCCGATTGTGCCACCCAGCCGCATGAGCTGCTGCGCTGGCTCAGACAGTTGCCGGGCAAAACTTTTAAGCAAAACCAGATACTGATCGGTTCGCGGGAGCATAGCGAATCGGAAGTCGAAGGTCAGGCCGTTCGACGAGTAGCAGGGCTTACCTTCAACTTTATCATCCAGCTTTTTACCAACCTCAATCTTCAGGATACCCAATGTGGCTTTAAGTTGTACCCTCAGGCTGTGGCCAAAAAGCTGTTTGGCGAACTAGGTACCAATGGCTGGGCGCACGATGTGGAGCTATTGTATCAGGCGGAACTTGATAATATCGGTATTCAAAGCATGCCGATTCGCTGGAAACATCAGGATGATTCTAAAATATCTCTGCTGTCGGATAGTATTAAGATGTTTTGGCAAAGCCTTCTGATCTCTATTCGCCTCAAGTGGCGCCACTTCATCAGTGAGCCGATAGCTCAGCTCAGTAAAAAAACGGAAGCCGGAACCGAACCGTCCTATTTCAGATTGCTATTTGTGGTGCTCAGTCTGCTGTTGTTGATTGGGATGCCTATGCTGAGTTTCGACTTTGGTGTGACGGGTGATGAGGAAGTACAGAAGGTGTACGGTGAAAAAATCCTGAGTTATTTTGAAAGCAATGGCGAAGATGACTCGGCGCTCAACTATAAGAACTTGTATTTCTACGGTGGTTTGTTTGATTATATCGCTGCCTGGTGCAACAAATACATTGGTTGGTGGGGAGAGTATGAACTGCGCCATGTCCTTAATGCGCTCACCGGATTTTTCATGATTTTCTTCACCGGCAAGCTGGCCCGTGAGCTGAGCGGAAGCTGGAAATTGGGCTTTTTGGCCCTGCTGTTTATGGCCCTTTCGCCCCGTATTTTTGGCCATGCTATGAACAACCCCAAGGATATTCCCTTTGCTGCGGCTTATGTGTTCAGCCTGCTTTATCTTGTCCGGTTTATCAAACAGCTTCCCCGACCGGCTACTAAAACAGTGATTCTTTTAACGATTGGCATTGCCGCAGCCATCAATGTGCGGGTGGGTGGAATACTGCTTATTGCCTACTTTGGTCTCTTTACCGGCATCAGCTATTTGTGGAGGTCGGATTTGAGAAAGCAGCTCGCACAGCCAAAATCCTTGTTGAAAATATTGGGCATTGGGCTATTTGTAGCGGTGGGTGGCTATTTTGCGGGGATGCTCTACTGGCCCTACGCACAGCAGGCACCGCTGAGTAATCCTTTCAAGGCATTGAGTGAAATGTCCAATTTTTCTATCGGCATCCGCATGCTCTTTGAAGGGGATCATTTGTGGTCGGATGAGCTGCCCTGGTATTATATTCCTAAATGGATACTGATTTCGGCACCGCTATTTATCCTGGCCGGCTTGGGGTTGTTTGTCACTTTCTTTGTTCTTCGATTCAAAAAAATCAATGTATGGCCCTGGCTTTTTGTAACCTTTACCGGCATATTTCCAATGGCCTACGCGATATTCAAAGGCTCAAGCCTGTATGATGGCATGCGTCACTTCCTTTTTATTTATCCCATCGTGGCCATTTTGGCAGCCTGGGGTTGGCATACGCTATCTTCCCGCTTTGAGCAAAAAGCTGTGCGCTGGGGGCTGACCATTGTACTAGCTGTATTAATGGCTTTGCCTACTGGATGGATGCTGCGCAACCATCCTTACCAATATACCTATTTCAATAAGCTGGCTGGAGGAACCAAGGCAGCCTATGGCCGGTATGAAACGGACTACTGGATGAACTCGATGAAGGAGCTTTGTGAATGGCTGGCCGGCAATGCAGAGGATGTAAAAAGTGGCAAAGAAGTAAAAGTATATACCAATTGCTCCGTACCGCTCAAGTACTATCTGGGGCAACTGGCCCCCAATGTGAAGGTTAAATATACCCGATACCGCAATCGCCACCAGCACAAAGCCGATTATTACATGTTCTACAGCCGCTTTGTCAACAAAGACCTGTTGCTCAATGATGCCTGGCCGCCGGCAGAGACGGTTTACGAAGCCAAGGCAGGCGATATCACGCTGGCTGCGATCAGCAAAAACCCGCAAAACCTGGATGCGCAGGCTTATGAAGCGGAGAAAAGCAAAGACTTCGACAGTGCCATTCGCCTTTACGAGCAGGAAATTAATCGACATCCTAAAAATGAGGCGGCTACCCTTGCGCTGGCCAATTCATACATTGCCACGCAACAATATCCACAGGCGCAGGCTACCCTGGATAAGCTCTTCAAACTGTCTCCGACTTACAATAATGGCTTATTTGCTCAAGGAGTTTATTATGTCCAAACCCAGCAACAAGATAAGGCCCGTCAAACCTTTGAGCGGGTAGTAGATTTGAATTACAAATATAGCTCGGCCTATTATTACCTGACTTCCATAGCTGCACAGGAAAATCGTTTTGGTGATGCCTTGAAATATATGGATTTGTACGATCGGGAAGGAGGGAATGTAGCGCAGGCCTATCAAATGGGTATCCAGCTTGCCAAACAAAAAGGCGATAAAACCAGAGAGCTGTACTATAGCGCCAAGTTGAGCTATGTACAGGGCAACTATCAAGAATCAATGAAGCAACTGCAGCAGGCACTCAGTTACGACCGCGATTATGAGCCGGCCGTCAAACTGGACAAAGCATTCAAAGAGGCTATAGCCAATCAAAAGAAATCGAAATAAATTATTTTTGGGCTCAACCATGATTGATGAAAGAAAAACGCGAAAGCTTACAGCAAAAGAAGGAAGCGGCCTTGTTGGGTGGCGGATCCGAACGCATTGATACGCAGCACCAAAAGGGCAAGCTCACGGCCCGCGAGCGAATCCACTTTCTGCTGGACGATGGTTCTTTTGAAGAGATAGGAATGCTGGTGACTCATCGAAGTACCGATTTCGGGATGGAGAAACAACAGTTTTATGGCGATGGAGTCATCACCGGCTACGGAACAGTGAATGGCCGGCCAGTCTATATATTTGCCCAGGATTTTACCGTTTTTGGCGGCTCGCTCTCCGAAACGCATGCCGAAAAGATTTGCAAAGTGATGGACCTGGCCCTAAAAACGGGTGCTCCTCTGATAGGGCTCAATGACTCAGGCGGTGCGCGTATTCAGGAAGGGGTCAAGTCATTGGGTGGATATGCCGATATTTTTTACCGAAACGTAATCTCCTCCGGCGTCATCCCGCAAATCTCTGCCATCATGGGCCCCTGCGCTGGTGGGGCCGTATATTCACCCGCCATGACGGATTTCACAGTGATGGTGGAAGGTACCAGCTATATGTTCGTCACCGGCCCCAATGTGGTGAAGACCGTCACCAATGAGACCGTCACCAGCGAGGAGCTGGGGGGAGCACATGCGCACAGTACCAAGTCGGGCGTTACCCATCTCACGGCTCTCAATGATATGGACTGCATTGAAAAGATCAAACGGCTGTTGAGCTATCTGCCTCAAAATTGTGAGGAAAAGGCACCCTCCGAAAGCTATGCTATAGGCGAAGAATATCGGCCTGAGTTGGAAGAGATTTTGCCCAAAAACGTCAACCAGCCCTATGATATGCGGGAAGTGATTAGCGGGATGATGGATGCAGATACTTTTTTTGAAATTCATGCTAATTTTGCGGAAAACATAGTAGTCGGTTTTGCACGCCTGGCCGGACGCAGCCTGGGCATTATTGCCAATCAGCCTATCTATCTGGCCGGCTGCCTGGACGTGAACAGCTCCAAAAAAGCGGCCCGTTTTGTTCGCTTTTGCGATTGTTTCAACATTCCCATGTTGGTGCTGGTAGATGTGCCGGGCTTTTTGCCGGGTACCGATCAGGAGTGGAACGGAATCATCGTTAATGGCGCCAAGCTGCTGTTCGCCTTTAGTGAAGCCACCGTGCCGCGCGTCACCCTAATCACCCGCAAAGCGTATGGTGGTGCCTATGATGTGATGAACTCCAAGCATATTGGTGCCGATTTGAACTTTGCCTGGCCAAGTGCCGAGATTGCTGTGATGGGGGCCAAGGGAGCCAGCGAAATTATTTTTCGGAAAGAAATCAAAGCTGCCGCCGATCCTGCAGGCAAACTGGCAGAGAAGGAAGCCGAATATGCCGAAAAATTTGCCAACCCTTACAGCGCTACCGAGCGGGGCTTCGTGGATGAGGTGATCGAGCCGGCTACTACACGCCGAAAGCTCATAAAAGCCTTTGCCCTGCTGGAAAACAAAGTAGAGCAGCGCCCCCGAAAAAAGCACGGCAACATCCCTCTTTGATGCTAAGTAACTGATTGTGAGGGGTATATAATTGACAGATATTTGCTGATTGTTAAGTAATGATCAAATAATAACTTCACGATTTGTCTCTGATCTTTTGCCGCCATACTTCGTTATTTTTTGCTTAAATAGCTCGCTATTCGCTCAAAAAATGCCTCGCCTGACGACAAAATCTCAATCCCAAATCAATAACTTATTAATTGGCCATTACTAAGAAGAAACTAAGATGTCCAGTCAGAAGGTGACTGGCCGGCAATTTGGAGTCTAAACAAGGTGATTGTTGTGATCACGCTATGAAGTTGTTTAACAAAACTCACTTGGCTACAAAATGCTCTTTCGAGCTGGCATTCCGTCCGCTTTGAGGTTCCCTCACTTGCGTTCGGTCATCTTTCCTGCCTGGCAGACAGACAGGTTTGTCGTCCGTAGCTTGGCTATGCACTCGAAAAAGAGATTCAATCTGGCCCGAAATGGCTATTTGTCGCCACAAGCAGCAATTCTTAAACAACTTCTACATTATTGTTTCACCAAAACTGAAAAAATGAAATCTCTGATTTTCACATTAGCCCTCTTGTTTACGGCCTCTGCAGCTTTGACAGCGCAAGGCAAAATTGAAATCATCGAAGGTGCCAAAGTAATGAAGAAAGGCACAGAGAACGCTTTTACTGTTTTGCTTCAAAACACAAAAGTAGGAGACATCGAAGAGCGTTGGGCCAAGTTTATGAAGAATTACGATGCAAAAGGAAAGAAAAAAAGGAAACAGCGTGAGGTTTTTAGCGATAATGCCAAGATCAAAGGCATGAGCGATAATACGGTTGATGTCTATGCCTACGTACAAAAGGTAGGCGAAAGGGATTCGGAGTTAAGCATTTGGTACGATCTGGGCGGCGCCTATCTGTCATCTGCGCAGCATCCGGACAGAATTGTAGCGGCAGAGACCATGATTAACCGATTTGCCCGCAGTGTGATGAAAACGCAAATTGAAGAGCTACTTAAAATCCAGAAAAAAGATCTGAAAGAATTGAACAAAGATCTTGATGGAATGAAAAAGGACAAAAGCAAACTAGAAGACGATATCAAAAACTACGAGAAGAAAATCGAAGAAGCCAAGCAAAAGATTGAGGAGAATATCAAAAAGCAAGGCGAAAAAGAAGTAGAGATAAAGACGCAGGAAGAGGTGGTAAAGGGTACGGAAGAAATCTTGAAGACCTACAATAATTAATAATCGCCGCTGACCAAGTGGGCTATTTCGAATGGTAGAGGCCGGGGCAAGAGTACGATCTGCTCCGGCCTTTGCTCAAGTAAATATGTACCCAAAAAATGACTAGAGTAGGCTTGCTTTCCGATACCCACGGCTACCTGGAAGATTCCGTTTTCCGCTATTTCAATGACTGCGACGAGATTTGGCATGCCGGAGATATTGGCAGCCTTGCAGTAACCGACACACTAGAGGCTTTTAAGCCATTACGTGCTGTGTATGGAAATATCGATGGTGGCAAGCTTCGTCAGCGCTTTCCTCTCGATCAAAGATTCGAATGTGAAGGCGTCGATGTTTGGATGACTCACATCGGCGGATATCCCGGCCGCTATGCTGCCCGAGTCAAAGCTTTGATGTCTCAAAATCCGCCTGCCCTGTTCATTAGTGGTCATTCTCACATCCTCAAAGTCGTGCGCGATCATCAGTTTGGCTTGCTGCACATCAATCCGGGTGCTTGCGGGATTTACGGATTTCACAAAGTAAAAACAATCGTGCGCTTTGGTCTGGAAGCAGGCAAAGTACAGGATTTGGAAGTAATAGAGTTGGGAAAGCGGGGGGCTTTGAAGTGAGCCCTATGCTGGCATCCCTTTGGTTAATGCTGCTCCATCTCCTGCGCTGCTTTTTCCAGTTCGATAGTCAGCTTTTCCATTTTTTGCTGCCACTCAGCCTCCATTTTCTGTTGCTCAAATTCTAACTCTTGTTTGCTCTTTTCAAACTCCAGCTCTTCTAATTCTTTGTGGTAAATTTTTTCTTCGAGTTCTTGTTGTAATACATGCTTTTGCAGTTCCAATTCCTGAGTGAGTCGATCAAACTCCAGCGATTTTTTTTGATAGGCCAATTCTTGCTTTTCATGATCTATCTCAACTGTCGCTACCTGTTTTTCTAATAGCTGGGCCGCCTTTTCGAGTTCTTTAATTTGCGATTCAATTTGTGAGTTGTGGTCTTCCTGTACCTGCAGTTGTTGCTGTTTTCTCCGAATTTCATTGGCTTTTTGTTGCAACTCAATCATTTTCTCTCGCTGCTCTAGTTCCTGTTTTTGCAATGTATGTTGTTGACGTCTTTGTTGCTGATGCAACGCACGAGCCTTTTTGTGCAACTCCATTTCTTTTTTGCGATAAGCCATTTCCAGCTCTTTGACCTGCTGCTCATGCGAATGCTGTCTTTTTTGCATTGCCAGGGCCTTGCCCTGAAGAGCACTCATTTTTTGGCGATACAAAATTTGAAGCGCTCGCATTTCCTTTTGCAATGCACGAGCCTTTGCAGGTACGCTGTCAGGTACTGCCAAATGATCTGCGATTTGAATTGTAGGTTGCTCACCGGAGGGCGTAGCCACGGCAGGCTGTTCGGCTGTCATTGCCACCGGCTCATGGATTGGAGAAGGGGCGGGTTCAGCTTTTGTATCCTCAGGGCTGTCAAAATTACTTGCCGGAAAAGCTGCTTCTTCTTCAGCTAATGGAGGTTCAAGCTCTGTGGGTTCTTCACTGTAGAGTGCCGACTGTGGTTGCACAAATGCCAGGCACAAAACAAATAGGCAAAGTATGCCAACACAGCTAAAGGCACGATACGGAAGTTGCCACTGTCTGTTTTGATTCAGCACTCGTTGGATACGACTGAGTACGCTGCCAGGGCTATTCCCCAGCCAAGCCATAGCCAGGGAGCTGTAGTTGGCACGTTGCATTTCCAGCTGCGCCAGTGATTTGACAAAGTTGATCTCATCGCCGGTCAGCTCAATAGCCAGATCATCACAGCAATGCTCCCTTTCCGTGCGGATGTAAGAAGAAAGCCACCATACAGCAGGATTGAAAAAGTATAGCACCTCCGCTAAAGATTGCAGTAAATTGACAAGATAATCATGGCGTTTTATATGTGCCAGCTCATGGGCTAAAATGCCTTTTATCTGCTTGGGCGGCAAATTATTCAGCATGCCCAGCGGCACTAAAATGACGGGCTCCAAAATACCCACCACTATCGGTGAGGCAATGCGCAAGCTTTGTAGTAAAGCCACTTTTTTATGAAGCCGTAGTCGTTTGGAGAATACTTCGAGCTGTTGCTGCCAATGAGCTTCTGCCTTCAATACCTGTCGATGGCGGAGATATTGAATAACTGTGAGCTCACCTATGAACCGCAGCGAAAGCAAGGACATCCCCACCAACCATAGCAGTACAAGTAGGGGCATGTAGTGGTCAAAAAAGGCAAATGTGTTGGTCTGCCAACTTTGCCCGCTTGGTTCAATGAGCCAATCATTCGCAGTAAAATGGTGAGAGGCAGGTGTTAATATTTCCAAGCTGCTGGTAGCTTTGGTATGGCGATAAGTAGTTTGCGAGGAATAGCTGACGAATGTAAATATATTGACCATTAGCAGCAGAGCCAAGGCGCTTACACCAATTCGGTAGCGCATTGCGGCCTTTTGCTTGCGCAGAAAAAAGAGCGTGATCATTAATAGAAACACAATTAGCAATCCTTGCCACAGAGAATTAAGTAGGGTCCAGCCCAGAGCGTTAGCCCAGTCGTTATTTAAATAGGAAGAGAGATAATTCATGATTTTTTGTTTTCAAGTTCCTGAATAAGTTTCTTGATTTTCTCCAAATCTTGCTTGCTCGTCTTTTTATGACCCAGTGCCTTGATGACCAGCTGAAGCGAAGAGCCATTGAAAGCAGTTGTGACCAGTTTGTCGAGCATTGTGTTTTGAATCGCTGCTTGAGAAACAGCAGTCTTGTAAACATGTGTGCGGCTGGACGTATCACGACGGAGCATGCCTTTATCAGTCATTACCTGCATCATCTTGAGTGTAGTGGTATAGACAACTTCGCGATTTTTGCTCAGCTCTTCATTGACGAAGCGCACACTGGAGGGGCCATGCTCCCAAAGGACACGGAGTACTTCCAGTTCGGCATCGGTAGGTTTTTTAGTCATAATTGAGGAGTTATTTTATACTAAATAAAACGTACGACGATTATCGTACACAAATATATACGATAGTTATCGTACTTGCAAGTGTTTTGAGAAATTTTGTAAAGACTAAAACTGGTGCGGTCTGAATAGTCAAGACTCAATAATATGTATGCTGAACGACAAAAATAGCGAGCATTAATTGAATAGCGAGCCATTTGTACATGGATTTACACCATTTGTGCAAGCCAATGAGGCAATAAATGGTGAGTTTTATGACTGATTTTTATTTATTTGTTTCATTAAACCCCTCTAGCCATGAGAACAGTATTTACCACTCTTTTTACTCATTAATAGCTATATGATCGATCAGTAAGATCACTACTAGGCAACAGATTACTTTTACTTATCTGTAATTCAATTAAGCATTGAATGAACAAACTGTATTAAAAAAATAACCTTCCTAAAACTATCAACAATGAAAAATTTTACCCTTATTTTATTCGTATTTGTCAATTTTTACTTCACTAAACTATCATTTGCTCAGCCTACCACTTATACGTATGAATGGATCAATCTTGGATCTGGAATTTCTGAAACTCCTAGGCAAATTTGGGGTATACATGCTGTTGATGAAAACATTATCTGGGCAATTACTGCTTTTAATAATACCAACCTGGAACCGGTTTTTGAATTTACTAGAACCATTGATGGAGGAGCGACATGGCAACCTGGGTTATTAGATATTGAGCCTCAGTTTTCTCATTTTGATATATTTGCTTTGGATGATCAAATTGCATGGATTACGGCAGCTGATGAATTAGACCCAATCTCTGGAAAAGTATATAGAACCATAGATGGAGGAAACACCTGGGTGAAGCAAAGTTCTGGCTTTACGGGTTTTAATGAAACGCCAGCTGGCATACACTTTTGGAATGCCAATGAAGGAATGTCATTTGGGGCAACTTGTGCAACAAACAACACTGATCAAATTGCAATTTATACTACAATTGATGGAGGTGATGAATGGACAAAAGTTTCCGGTAGTAATATGCCTGCACAATTACCTGGTGAAGGCATTTGCTTGGTGTCGGGGAATGGTATTTATGATGTGATAGGGGATACTATTTGGTTTGTTAGTTCATTTAATCGAGTCTTTAAATCCATAGATAGAGGTCTTAGTTGGACCGTTTCTGATCAATTATTTCCGAATGAATACGCCCAATCACTAGCTTTTAAGGATGCATTCAATGGCATCCTTGTAGGTTCAGACCCTAATTATGATTACAATGTTGCTGCTAGAACCAGCGATGGTGGTGAGACATGGACTCCAATTACCATCTTAGACGAGACTAATGCAGGTCAGATTGAGTATGTTCCAGGTACGCCGGGTACTTATATGATCCACAGTGCTTTTACTTTTAAAAGGAATAACAAAATGATGGTAACGACAGATAGTGGAAATACATGGGAAGTATTTGATAATAATTTTAACCTTATTTGTTTGGAGGTTTTATCAGAAGAAATAGGATTTGGCGGTGCAGAAATAATAAGTTCCGATTCTGGAGGAATATATAAAATGGATAAAATAATAGTTACAGTTCCATCCATTATTTATGTCAATAAAGCTGCGACAGGGAATAATGATGGTACTTCCTGGGCTGATGCTTTTGTGGAATTAGAAGATGCCTTGGCTACAGCTATAGCAGGAGATACAGTATGGGTTGCAAAAGGAACATATACCCCAGATGTTCCAAATGGTGATACAACAGCTACTTTTTTAATAGATAAAGACATCTTACTCCTCGGTGGATTTGTGGGCACAGAAACAAATGCTAGTCAACGCGATCCAGCTATAAATGTAACTGTTGTGTCCGGTGATTTGAATGGAGATGATGTAGTGAATGATTTTGTAGTAAACAGGAGCGATAATGTGTTAACTGTAGTAACCATTACAACCAATATTACTGACGTTTCAATAATCGATGGCTTTACAATAAGTAATGGACATGCAGATGGAACAGGAGGGAATGGTTTACTAGCTAATGGAGGTGGTATGAGAAGTAGAGGATATCCGGTGATTAAAAATTGCATATTTACACAAAATTTTGCAGTTAATTTGGGAGGAGGAGTAGCTTGTATTCCAAACTCTGAAGGGACGGCAATATTTGAAAATTGCACATTTGATTGGAATTTAAGTAATAGAGGAGGAGGTGCCTATATGCTTTTTAGTGACGCTATTTTTACAGATTGTCATTTTTCCAATAATCATGCTATAGCTACTGTAGGCCAACCATTTGAAGAGGCTGGAGGAGGAATATATACCCGCAACTCAAACTGCCAAATTAAAAGATGTACATTTAATGATAATACATGTATGGGGGGAGGCTGTGGTATGTTCTATTGGATTGATTTTGACGGAATAGGATTTTCCTTAACTGTAGATAGCTGTACATTTAATGAAAATGTAGCATTAACTAATATGTCCAGTGCATCAGCACTATATACCCAATCATTTGGAAAAGATTCGGATGTAAAGCTTACCAATTCGGCTTTTACCGCTAACCAAACCAGCTTAGGTACAGTAATTATCTCTCATCAAACGGATGGAGCCTATGGAAAAGCGCTGGTAGATAATTGTTTATTTGAAGGCAATACCTCTTCGGTATATAGTGGAGCAATGGATATTGGACAAGGGCCGGGAACTGCCCCCTCGGAATATACGATTACCAATTGCACCTTTATGGAAAACACTGCGGGGGTAAGTGGTGGTGCTCTAGGACTTTGGTGTGAGGAAGGTACGGAAGGTAAGTTTTATATTGAGAATTGTCATTTTGAAAAAAATAAAGTAGATGTTGAAGGAGGGGCCATTTGGGGCAATATTGCAAGCGATGGTTTTGACGGGCATTTCAGGTATTGCACATTCTTAGAGAATGAAAGTCCTTCCGGGTCAGTATTAACTTGTAATCCTACTTTTTTATTTATCCCTGGGGTTGCCAAAACAGCTTCTCTTACTATGGATAATTGTATCCTTAGTAGCAATACAGGAAATGCTATCTCAGCTACTGATTTTAGTACAATAAATTTGATCAACAATACGATAGCAGATAATACGGATACGACTTTACTACTTCATGACCAAAGCGGATTGACACTCCAAAATAATATTCTCTACAACCCAGGCTATGTGGAATTTGCAACGATATCCAATAACTTTTCCTTGGTATCTCACGGTGGCAATTTGCTGAGTGACAACACATTAGATGGTCTGCATGTCAGCGATTTTAAGGATGCCAATCCTGAATTTGTGGGCACAGGTGATCTTTGTGAACAATATGAGCTACCCGAAGGCAGTCCTGCCATTGATGCGGGGACTCCTGTAAACAATCCACCGGATTATGATATTTGTGGCAATGAACGAGTAGTTGGAGGTATTAACAGTGGCGCAATAGAAATAGAACCGGAAAAAATTGTTTCCGTAAAAGAAGTAATTAGTGGGATATTAGATATCTCCCCTAATCCTACAACCAATTATATCAACATACAATTACCTGCAAGTATTCAAGGATTCGCAAATGTCAATATCTATGATGCACATGGTCGATTTATCTATGAACAGTCTATTACAGGAAATCAAAAAATCAATCTACAGGAATTTGAGCCAGGTATCCATTTAGTAAAACTAATAGCTGGCGAACAAGTATATACCGGGAAATTCCTAAAACACTAACCCTTCAAAAAACCAGTAAAAACGGAGTTTCATCCTTAGTTCCGGCAAGTAATTGTTGGGACTTTTACTTTTTTTGGGCGTAATCTTTATATTTAGGTAGCTTAGAGAATGACGATTTGGTAAAATCAAGCGGAACCCATTTAAAGGCATATGATGAGTAACTACATTAAATTAATTAGACGTACTCATTTTTATACAATACTTCTTCTGCTTTGTTTATGTTGTCAAAATAAATTAGATAAGTCCTCAATTGCTATACCAACTAAAACTAATATAATCCCCGCCAAGTCGATTTCAGGTAGAGGAGAACAAATTGATCTCGATACCATTCTCAAAATTATAGAAACGCCGCTTAAAAGAACGCCTGAGAAAAAAAATGCACATCCCAATGTTCGTATAGTGGGAACGCCAGTAGTAGTTCCACTTTCTAATAGTTTAACAATTATTACTCCAGGAAAAGATAGTATTCCGCTACCAAAAAGTGTGAAAGCAAAGGGAAAGATTATTCCCGCGCAATTCCCTCAGCCTATTCCTGCTCCGGCATTCCAAATGAGGGATATGGCTATTGCCGATATTCAATATTTCAATTTTGATTTGGGAGCCGGCTCTAATGCAATAAGTTGTATGGTAGAAGATCGTAGAGGCTATATCTGGTTTGGGACAGCGGAAGGGGCAATATGTTATGACGGAAAAAACATACTTCATTTTACTGAGCGCGAAGGATTGACCAATAAGCTAATAAAAGCAATTATAGAAGATAAGCAGGGTAACATTTGGTTTGGTACGATTAGTAGCGGAGCGATTTGTTTTGATGGGACTAATTTTATTCATTATACCAAAGAGGCAGGATTGAGTAGTAATAGTATGCATACTTTGCTAGAAGACAGTAGAGGTAGAGTTTGGGTAGGGACAATAAATGGAGGGGTAAGTTGTATTACCGGCAATGAAATTACCCACTATACAAAACAAGAGGGCTTGAATGATAAAAGTATTTTATCTATAGCGGAAGATAAAAAAGGCAATATTTGGTTTTCAAACAAACATAAAGGAAAACGTTCTTTAGGTGGGGTGATCCGTTATGATGGTTATACCTTTAGTAATTACTCGCTTAAAGAAGGGTTAAGCTACAATAACGTTTGGTCAATCATGGAAGATAGCAGTGGTAATATTTGGTTTGCGACGGCCAAAGGAGCTACCAGGTATAATCCAAATGGTTTTGTACACTTTAACGAACAAAACGGCTTAGTTCATGAACAAAGAGTCGGTTCCATATATGAAGATTCAGCGCATAATTTATGGTTGGGAACCTGGGTTGGAGGATTGATAAAATATGACAGAGATAGCTTTACGTATTTTACTCAAAAAGAAGGCTTAGTGTACGATATTGTCAATAATATTATTGAGGATGATGGAAAGAATCTGTGGTTTGATTTTGGCGCTCTTGGTGTAAGCCAGTTTGATGGAGTAAATTTCCTGCATTATACAGATAAGCAAAATACCAAATTTCTAAGCGTTCCTTTACTGATAGATAGCCATAATGATTTATGGTTTAGAAGCCGGAACGGATTAATTCGAAAAAGTAGTAAAAGTGTTCTCCGATACAGTGAGCTTGAAAAATTAAAAACATCACAAGTTAATAGAATGGCGGAGAATCATTTAGGTGATTTTTGGTTGGGTACTGATGGGGATGGTATTATCAAATATGATGGAGATACATTTGTACAATTTACAAAGCAAGAGGGTTTAAGTCATGATGAAATATCCTCAATAGTAGCGGATAAATATGGAAATATGTGGATTGGTACTTATGGCGGCGGAGTAAATTATTTTGACGGATACGAATTCAATGTTCTTTCAGAAAATGAGGGCTTAAAAAGTAATACAATTTATTCGCTCCTTATTGATAAGGAAGACAATATATGGATAGGAACCTTTGATGGTATTAGTGTAATAGTCCCTTCAGCAGATTTGTTACAAACTCATGAAGATTCAATTAGTTCATCAAAGCATATTAGCGACTTCAAGGTCATCAATTTTGATCAAAGAGACGGGTTGGTTGGTAAACAATTTAGTTCAATAATCCGGGATACAGATAATAAGATTTGGGCTGGAGGGGATGCGGGTATGTCTATGTTAGACTTAAATGATTTTAAAATCCCTGACCTCCCTCCACATATATACTTGGGCCATATAGCTATTAATCAGCAGTTTATAGACTATAGAAGTTTGAAAGATACTTCCCATCAAAGCTCCTTGTCTTTTGGTGAAAAATTAAGCCAATCTATAGATTCAATCGTACCATTTTTCAACTACCCACAAGTATTAAATTTACCTCACGACCTAAACCACCTTACCTTTCATTTTTCTGCTATTGATTGGTGCGCACCTCATAAACTACAGTACAGTTACATGTTGGAAGGATTAGATAAGGAATGGAGTATACCGCAATCAGAGCCAAAAGTAGATTATCGCAACCTCACAAGTGGAAGCTATATTTTCAAAGCAAAAGCAATTGGTATTGCTCAAATTTGGAGCGATCCATTTACCTACAATTTTACAATCTATCCACCCTGGTGGCAAAGTTGGTGGGCATATATTTGCTATTTACTGATCGGGATTGCTAGTATTTTGAGTATAGGTCGATATGAATTAAATCGAAGGCTAGCCAAAAATGAAATGCTAAGACTGAAAGAACTTGATCAAGTTAAATCGCGACTTTACACCAACATCACCCACGAGCTGCGTACACCGCTTACCATCATCAAGGGGATGGCCCGGCAAATTAAAAGCGATCCCAAGAATTGGTTCAATGAAGGATTACAGCTCATTGAACGCAATGGGGATCATCTACTCGGCTTAATCACGCAGCTACTGGATTTATCAAAACTAGAATCGAAGAGCATGCCGCTTAATATAGTGAATGCGGACCTGATTCCATTCTTACACTATATTACCGAATCCTTTCATTCTTATGCAGATAGTAGAGATATCCGCTTACATTTTTCTAGTGATTTTGAACAATTGGAGATGGATTATGATCCAGAAAAAATACAGCATGTGCTCTCCAACTTACTATCCAATGCTATCAAATTCACATCTTCGGGTGGAGATATATATGTTGACATTAGAACAGCTGGAGAAAGCCAACAAAACATAATCATTCATGTGAGAGATAATGGTATGGGAATAGCAAAACTGGATTTGCCTCATATTTTTGATCGATTCTATCAGGTTGATGCTAGTAATACCAGGCGTCGTGAAGGAACGGGGATCGGTTTAGCATTGGTAAAGGAATTAGTAGACTTGATGAACGGCACAATACAGGTAGTAAGTGAACCCGGCGTTGGAACTAAATTTTCTATCACCCTGCCCATTACTCAAAATGCACCTAAGCAATCAGCTGCTTCAATGGAGGATGCTACTGCTAAGCTGTCTCAAACGCTAGTAATAGAAAGCAGCGATTATGAAATTAACACGGTTGTAGATAAAAAAGACACTCCAGTTGTCCTGCTCATCGAAGATAATAAAGATGTCATTACGTACCTCAGTTCTTTTCTCTCTCTTGAATATACCATTGAAACTGCCAGCAATGGACAGGAAGGAATTGAGAAAGCTCTTGACCTAATCCCCGACCTGATAGTAAGCGATGTGATGATGCCTGAGAAGGATGGCTTTGAAGTATGTACTACTTTGAAGACAGAGGAGCATACGAGCCATATTCCGATTATACTGTTGACAGCCAAATCGGATCAAAAATCAAAAATTGAAGGGCTAACATATGGAGCTGATGCCTATCTGATAAAACCATTTCATCAAGAAGAGCTGCTCATTAGAATAGAGCAATTAATAGCTTCTCGAAAGCAGTTACAGCTACGTTATGAAAAGTCAGAAACATTATTCAAACTTGCCCAAAAGAAAAAATTAAGCCGGGAAGATTTATTCCTTCAAAAACTCCTTCAGATAGTTGAAGAACACTATACAAATGAAAATTTTGGATTGCCGGAATTATGTAAACAATCCGGGATGAGTCGATCCCAGTTATTTCGGAAACTGAAAGCGGTTACAGGAAAATCCACTACCCATTTTATTCGTTCTTTTCGGCTGGCTAAAGCCAAAGCATTATTGGAATCTTCGGATAAAACAATTTCTGAAATAGCGTTTGAAGTTGGATTCAGCAGCGCTAATTATTTTACACGATCTTTTACAGAGGCTTATGGTGTTTCTCCAAAATCTTATCGGCAGTCATAAAGCTGTTAAATTCAATATCAGTTAGGTGAAAGAATTAAATTTTGTGAAATTTAAAACTAAGAGACTAAAAATTAATCCAACAATTCATTCAACTTCTTCCGATACTTCTCAAAACTCGTCACATCATTATGCCCGGCTCCTTCAATGGTAGTCAAAATATCCGGATCGCCGTACAGTTCGGCCAATTGAACCGCTTGGCGATAAGGGATCAATTCGTCCCTGGTGCCATGAAATATATGCACCGGGCATTGAACTCGCTTGATTTTTTTATCATTCCGAAAGCGGAAGCGGAGCAACCAGCTTGCAGGAACAAAGGAAACTTTCAGCTTCGACATATCGAGGATGCTGGTGTAAGGGGTCTCCAGCACCAGCAATTTGGCCGCCACTTTCGTAGCCAGCCGGCAGGCGACCCCAGAACCCAGGGACCTGCCATACAGCACAATTTTATCGGCAGGATAGTGCTCCCGCATTTTTTTGTACAGGTACATCGCATCATTGTGTAAGCCCATTTCGGTGATCGGGCCCTTGCTTTTTCCGTAGCCGCGATAGTCGGGCATGAACACCTCATAGCCGAGCTGCCGGAAGGTTTCAGCCTCATGTCCCCAGCTATCCAAGGCACGTGCATTGCCGTGAAAGTAGAGCACAAGCCCCCTGGATTTGGGCACTTTAAAATGCAAAGCATGCAGCCGAACCCCTAATTTGAGTTTATAATAATGCTCTTCAAAATTTTCAAATTCGGAAAAAACATAATCGTCATCCAGCAAGGTAGGGTAGAAGATGAAGCGCTTTTGGACGATATACAGCACCAATATAATGGCTAAATATATTGCCAACAGACTAAAAAGTAATTTGTACACGTCGGTTTTGAGTTTATTTGCTAAAAGCAAGTGTAGCGCAAAGCTCTGCCTTTGGGAGCAAATAATCAACGGAGAATAGTGGAATATTCCAAAAAAAAAATAAATTTGTAACCACAAGGCTTCAATAAAAATGCCCAAAGGCCGGTTAATACAAAAGCACCTGCATGCAGGCGTGCCGTCTTTTCCAGCCAGTACACACCTTTCAGATTACCCTTTTTTGTTACAGCGCTGGTGCAAGTTGCACTATCTGATGGTCTTTGGTTATGTGACCCAAAGCCCTGCTAAGGATGATGAAAATAAATAAGTTATAAAGGTTTGGGTAGGTTATTTTGTGTCTATTAAAGGCGGTGAAACCAGACTTACCCCTAAGGGCAATGAGGATTTCGCCAACGAAGAGTAGGTGCAAAACCTGCCTGCCGGCAAAGGCAGGGAAGCAGCCAAATGTTATAAGTTATTCTTTTCACGATCCTAAAGCATCTCAAAACTGTTTTTTGGTATATGAAACAACTACTTACCCTCTTTCTGTTTGGCTATCTATGTACCACGCTCACTGCTCAATACATCATGGATGGCTCCTCCATATTGGACTGCGAAGGGACTTTTCACGACTCTGGCGGCGATGCGGCCAATTATGGCGCCAATGAAAATTTTACTACCCAAATTTGTCCCGACCTAAGCAGCGGCACCCACATCCGGTTACATCTTTCCAATATTAGCATTGGTTCCGGTGATGAGCTTTGCTTTTACGACGGCCCCGATACCTTTTCTCCTTTACTCGATTGCATCAGCCCTCTCAATCCGCTCAACGCTGTGCTGATCCAGGCTACGGCTGCCAACAGCTCCGGCTGTATCACCGTCTCATTTCAGTCGGATGGTAGTGAAGAAGCTGCTGGCTGGAGTGCCTTTATCCGCTGCGTAGCCGCATGCCAACCCATCCTTGCGCAGCTGCTGGTGAGCGATCCGCCTGCCGTGCCTGCCGATACCGGGTGGATTGACATTTGCCCGGGCGAGGAAGTGCAATTTTCCGGCAGTGGGCAGTATCCGCAGGATGGCATTTTGTACAATCACTCTGATCAAACATGCGAGTTTATCTGGAATTTTGGAGACGGCAATCTGGCGACGGGAACTAGTGTGAGCCATATTTTTGAAGAGCCGGGTGGTTATTTGGTGGAATTGCTGATTCGCGATCAGTTTGGATGTATCAATGCCAATTCCATCAGCCAGCGGGTGCGGGTGGCTGCGCCGCCTCAAATTGTCCTGGCTCCCGAATTGCCGCCGGTTTGTGTGGGAGATACCATCCAGCTCAATGCTCTGGTAGGCAGCATCGACACCACCTACTCGGTGTCGGTAGCGCCCGTGGAGAGCAATTTTCGCGCTAGTACCATTCGATCCGATTCGATCCCCCTGCCCGATGGCGATGGCGCTTCTTATGAAACCAGTATTCATGTGGCGGGTTTTTCACCAGGCCAGGTGCTTACCGATATTGATGACTTGTTGGGTATTTGTGTGAATATGGAACATTCCTACATGTTCGATTTGCAAATCACAATTAGTTGTCCTAATGGAAGCAGCGTGACACTCGTTCAGCAAAATCAAACGATCAACGAAACCTATATTGGCGCTCCCTATCAGCTCGATGATATCAATACCCCCGATCCGCCTGCCCCGGGCGTTGGCTGGGATTATTGCTGGACGCCCAATGCGCCCAATGGTACCTGGACTACCTACGTTTGGGCCTACAATCCCGATACCCTGCCAGCCGGTGATTACAGCAGCTACGGCCCGCTAACCGATCTATTAGGCTGCCCACTTAATGGCGAATGGACGATCACGGTGACTGATCTGTGGACCCGTGACAATGGCTGGATATTTTCCTGGAACCTCAATCTCAATCCGGATTTGTATCCCGTGCAGGAAACCTTTATTCCGGCCATCACTGATTATCGCTGGCTGGATGATTCTGATATTATTCAAAATTCTCCAGACATGATCTCTGTCAGTCCTTCCACTGCTGGTACGGCTGGCTATATTTTTGAAGTGACCGACGAATTTGGTTGTGTGCACCAAAATGCTGTGGGCTTACCTGTGCTGCCGTCTATGCATCCCGACTGTTTGAATTGCCCTTCCGATTTGGAAGGCTTGAGAGATACGGCGCTTTGTGATGGTGAAAGTTTTACCGTAAATGCTATCCCTGAATCTCTTGATATTGAGGAAGTTATGTTTGAGTCTAAAGCCTATGTTGACATTGTGGACTCGTTACATTTTCCGGGTGCTGAGTTGACAAACAACCTGGCAGTAAACAGCCTCCAGCCTGCTCAGCTTAGCGATGCTGCCTCTCAGATCAGCTCAGTTTGTATTGAGCTAACGCATGGCCAAATAGGCGAATTGGATATTTATTTACAAGCCCCCGGCGGGCAAGGAATGGCCCTAAGTACGGGCAATGGGGGTGCTGGAACCGCCTTCAGCCAAACTTGTTTCAGCTCTACAGCTGCCAGCGCCATTACTACTGGCACAGCACCTTTCAGCGGCGACTACCAGCCCCAAGGGAGTTGGGCCAGCCTCAATGGCAGTCCGCTCAATGGCGATTGGCAATTGCTCATTGCTGACAATTTCCCAAACAATAGCAGGGGGCGGCTTCTGAGCTGGTCGATCACCTTTGTCAATGAATATGTGCAAAACTTTAGCTGGTCGCCGCCCGCAGGCATTTCCTGTACAGACTGCCCGGATCCTGTGATTAGTCCCTCCGTCAGTACCCAATATCTTCTTACCGTTGCGGACAATTACAATTGTATCATTCAGGATACGGTGAATGTGAGCGTTGAGGCCGGTCTGATGGCACCGCTTCCTGCTTGCCAGGCTACTGCTGCTGATGCGATGAGCTTTAGCTGGCCTCCTGTCAGTGGAGCTGTGGATTATGAGATCAGCATTGATAGCGGAGCAAATTGGCTACCCGCCAACGGCAATCTATCTCACCTGCTATCGGGCCTTACGGCAGGTACCGTCATCGATTTTTGGGTGAGAGCCACCAATCCCGCTGCGCTTTGTACAGCTCCCTACGGAAGCATTCAGTGTACCTTTGGGGGCTGTTTGCTTACCATCGATACGCTTGCTATGGGACCTCCTGTTTGTTGGGATGATCCATTTGGACGGATAGTACTGACCAGCTCAAATGCTGAGGGCAATGTGGTGTATTATTTAGATACTACTGGCCCTTTTGGACCTACTATTGACAACGTCCTGCCTGGGAATCATAGCCTGGAGGTAGTGGATGATTGGGGTTGCCGGGCAGTTATGAATATCAATATGCCAGCGGCACCGCAGCCCATTTCGTTTGCTATTGCGATTGATTCTATTGATTGTGCCGGTGATGCGGACGGGACTATCTCTGTGTTACCGACGGGTGGCTCACCGCCCTATCGATACGAATGGAGCAATGCCCAAACGACCAATTCAATTGGCAATCTGACGGCAGGAAGCTACTCCCTGCGCCTTGTGGATGCAAAGGATTGTGATACTACTATTATTATCGAGCTGACTGAGCCTAACCCTTTGATAATGAGTTTTTTAGCTCAATCTCCAGCGTGCGGAAGCAGTAGTAGTGGATCATTGAGTATTCTTGCGAATGGAGGTGTGGCTCCTTATTCCTATCAATGGAGTGATGGCTTCGACGGGCCGCTACACGACAACATTGCTGGGGGCTACTATGAAGCTACGGTTACGGATGCTAAGGGCTGTACGGCGGTTGGCAATTATCAATTGCCGGTGTTTGGTGACCTTTTTGCCGATTTGCAACAAATTGATACGGCCTGTTTCGGAGAAAATCAAAACGCTGCTGTTGTAGCTATCAGTGGCGGGATGCCACCGTTCCAGATTTTATGGGACAACGGGAGTACCACTTCGGCTGCCTATTCGTTGGCGGCTGGTATGCACAGCCTAAGCATTACAGATGCCAATGGCTGTAGCCTTGTGGATAGCATTTTCATTGTGCAGCACGATTCGATTGCCATTTATACCAGCTGGCAACCGCCTGCTTGCTATCAGTCGAATGATGGATTTGTCCGTGTTGACAGTGTGAAGGGTGGCAATGGAGACTACCAATTTCGCTGGAATTACAATGCTTCACAAAGTAGCGAGATCAGTACTTTGCCCGGAGATCAAAATTATCAATTGACCGTTACGGATGGTAATGGCTGTACCAATTCATTTGAAGTATATTTGGAAGAACCAAGTCCTATTGAGTTGATTATCAGTGTATTAGATGCAAAGTGTTTTGGCTTTAATGATGGCGCCGTTTCTGTAACGCCTCTTGTGGGCCCACTGGCAGACTACAATTTTCAATGGGGTGCTACTGCAAATTTCCAAACCGGCCATCAACTGGACAGCCTGGCTGCCGGCAGCTATTCACTCACCGTTACCGATGTCAACGGATGCAGCATGGATACCACGGTACTTATTGGACAGGCTAGCCCCATTGAGCTTAGCTTTGTGGTTGAGGACAACCGCTGCGCAGATGAAGAGCGCGGCAGTATTGAGGTAACCGCAGCAGGGGGAGTGCCTGCTTATCAATACATTTGGGCGGATGGACAACCGGGCAAAAAGATCGATCAGCTGGCCAGCGACTGGTATCAGCTCACGGTAGTAGATGCACAAGGCTGCCAAGGTACTGACTCCGTTTGGGTGAGCAGTCCGCCGCCGCTTACCGCCCGCCTGTCAGTAGATTCGATTCGTTGTGCCGGTGAGCGCAATGGCGCTATTTTCATCGATCCGCAGGGCGGGAGCCCTCCTTATCAATACAGTTTCAATGGAGAGGATTTTAATGAGATGAATGCGCTATTGGGAATTGGCCCGGGGAAATATGATGCTTTTGTGCAAGATGCCAATGGCTGTCTCTGGCAGAGCAATGCGGACTTGATAGAGCCACCTCCCTTTGAGCTGGATACGGGAGATGAGCGGCTTGTCCGACTAGGCGATAGCACCCGCCTTTGGGTTAGCCCTGTGAATGGAATTGGCTGGATTAGCTATGTTTGGTCGGCTCCTACGGATAGTTCATTGCATTGCCCGGGCGGAGGTCTGAATTGCCAGGCGCCCTGGTTCTATGCTCTGCATTCCGGGATTTTTTATGTGCAGGCTATCGATGAGCGGGGCTGCCAGGCGAATGGGATGGTGCGGGTGCGGGTGGAAAAGGACCGGCCCGCTTTTGTGCCGACAGGCTTTACACCGAATGGCGATGGTGTCAATGACCGGCTTTTGGTACATGGAAAAAATCAGGAAGGCACAAAGATTAAGCTTTTTCAACTTTTCGACCGTTGGGGAGAGCTACTGTATGAGGCTTCCGACTTTGAATTTAACAATCCGGATGTTGGTTGGGATGGCACTTTCCGTGCTAAGCCTGCTATGCCCGGGTTGTACATCTGGGTACTAGAAATTGAGTATCTTGATGGCTATTCGGAAGTATTGAAAGGCAATACCAGTTTGATTCGATAATAGGTAGGAATAATCCATAACGATGCAGATAAAATATACACTTTTGCTGTTTGCTCTGCTGCAGTTCAGCACTATTCAGGTAAATAATTGCCACGCTCAAGATCCGCGCTTGGTCCAGTTTTATGCGGCACCTACCCACCTCAATCCGGCCATGACGGGGGTGTTTGAAGGGCGCTTCAGGGCGAATATCAATTACCGGGACCAATGGTCGAGTATCCTGGACAAACATCCCTTTCGCACGGTATCTGCTGCTTTTGATATGCGCTACAATATAGTAAGCGATGATTTTGTAGGATTCGGTATAAAGGCTATGCGCGATGATGCTGCCGGTGAATCCCGCTTTACCCAAACAATGGGCCACCTTGGGATTTCGTATCTAAAAAAACTGAGCGGCAACGGCTACAGTACCATTGACCAGTACCTGATAGCTGGGGCTCAGGGAGGATTAGGACAGTACAGTTTGGACTGGGGGCGGCTGTGGTTTAGCGAGCAATTCGATGAATCCGTTAGCAGGCCGGACTTTGGGGCCGACAATGGCGAAGCGGCCCTTAATGGAGCTTCTGCCACTACCGATCTGTTTCTGGATGTCAATGCCGGCCTGATGTGGTATGCACTTTTTGATGGCAATACCAGCCTTTATGCAGGTGGTGCGCTCAATCATATCAATGCTCCGAACATTAGTTTTTTTGGAGTAGCTGATGAGACATTGTATGCCCGGTGGTTGTTGCATGCGGGAGGAGAAATTCCGTTTACCACTGAGCTGAGCTTATTACCGGCAGTAGTTGTTATGCGGCAGGGGCCATCCAATTCGACGACCTTTGGAGCCAACATTCGATATAGCAATCACGATTGGTATGAATTGGCTATTCGGGCAGGGGCCTGGTGGCACACTGGTAGAAAGCTGGATAGCGGAATAGCTTCGGATGCGCTGACTTTTGCAGCTATCCTGGAGGTGGAGCGCTGGAATCTGGGGGTTAGCTACGATATCAATGTCTCTACGCTAAAAAAGGCTACTAATGCCCGCGGTGCCTTTGAGATGTCATTGATCTATACCCATCCTTCAGAAAGCCGGATCAAAGTGAATTGTCCAAAATTTTAAAGGTGTGTAGAGAGAAGCAGCAAAAATAAAAAATACGTGTTAAATTTTGTTTATTGAAATTAATTGTTTATATTTGTGATGTCATATTTTTTTGCGCAAAAGCACATTGCAGATCATTCACTAACTTTTGGAGTGCTGGATGATTGGCAGGTGAGAGGCCAGCCGATCAAGGAGGGCGGGCCGTATTTATAAATAAATAGTTATCCCACCCAATTGTATAGTAATAAGATTTGGTGCTGCCAGACCGGCTTACCCCAACTCAGGGGCTTGAAAAACTGGATTTTCCATCCCTTTTACTTCCTTTTACCCTACCTTTTCCGCATTGGCCTTTCGATAATCGGCCAGAAATTTTTCTAAACCAATATCGGTCAGTGGGTGTTTGAGCAATCCCATAATGGAGGCTAGGGGACAGGTAACAATGTCGGCGCCGGCTAATGCAGCTTCTACAATATGTTTGCTGCTGCGGATGGAAGCGGCCAGAATTTCAGTTTCGTAACCTTGAATGGCGTAGATTTCAGCAATCTGGCCGATCAGCGCCATGCCTTCCCAGTTGGTATCATCAATTCGGCCAATAAAAGGGGAGAGGTAACTGGCCCCCGCTTTGGCGGCAAGAATAGCCTGGCCCGCAGAAAAAACGAGTGTGCAGTTGGTACGTATGCCGTTGTTGGCAAACCAGCGGATGGCTTTCACTCCTTCTTTGATCATCGGTACCTTTACCACTATATTGGGGGCAATCTCTGCCAGTCGCTTGCCTTCCTCAACGATCCCGTCAAAATCGGTGGCAATCACCTCAGCGCTTACATCGCCATCCACCAGATCAGCAATTTTTTTGTAGTGATTCATGATATTGGCAGCGCCGCTAATGCCCTCTTTGGCCATGAGGGATGGATTGGTTGTAACACCATCAAGTATTCCCAAATCGCGGGCTTCTTTGATCTGTTCGATGCTGGCTGTATCGATGAAAAATTTCATGAAAGAGGAGTTTTGGTATAAAAAGAAGGTGAGGAATCATATCGCACCGCTACAACCTCCTACCCTTGCTGCATTTCTGCCCTGGGGGATTTCAGAGGGAGCTGGTCGTGTGACCCTCACCAGCTGCAAATTTAATCGAATTTTCCTAATTCCTGCAAAATTTTGAAGAGGTCTTCTACTTCGCTCATGGCAATGCCTGTCAGTTATCTTCACTCCTGGGAATCAGTTGAGTCTGCTCTCCAAAATAGTGAACAAAGCGCTGCATATCCGCAGCGAGTTCTTTGTTTTGGGTGGCATGGTAGTAGGTATCGGCTATAGCCCGCAAGCTTTGGAAAATGAATCGATCCATCTCGCCCACTTCCATATCGATGGTCCAAAGATCGATTTTAAGGGTTTCCTTACTTTTTTTGTCAAACAAGGAAAGCAGCATGGCCTTACATTCATCAAAGCCATTTCCCCCTGTATGGCCATCGGCTTGCCATTCAATCTTTGCAGGTTGCTTGGCCGCATTCAGCCCTATGCGAAGTTGGATGCTACTTGAGTCAGCAATTTTTTTATCCATCATTTCTCATATGTTTTTCAATGCACGATCCTCTTTTGCAGCCAGCTGTTGGAGCAAGTGAGAGGGGTAGAAGTGAATGCCTTGCTGTAGTCCTTGAGCCGCTTGTACCATCGCTTTGGCAACCACCTCCGCTTCCACGGGCTTGTATTTGGTGAGCAAGCCACCCGTGATAAGATCGAGTCCTTTACCAATTTTTTCAGCAATTTCTTCCCCCCAGCGGTTCTCATTGCGTTCGCCCAGCAGCAGGGAAGGCCTGAAAATATGTACCGCCCAAAAAGGTAGCTCTCTGATAGCCTGTTCGGTTTTTCCCTTCACTCTGCTGTAAAAAAATAGGGAATCGGCGCTGGCACCAACGGATGAAACGAGTAGAAACTGGTTTACACCAGTTTTGGCAGCTTGTCGGGCCGTATCATAAATGTAGTGATAATCCACTTTTTGAAAGGCTTCTTTACTACCGGCTTTCCGCATGGTGGTACCCAGGCAGCAGAACAGGTCATCACCTCTAAAGAGCCCGGCATACTGATCAACTTTGTCAAAATCAATAACATGTTGCACCAGCTTTTCATTACTGATTTCCAGTTCTCTTCTGCCAATGCTCAACACCCGATCATAGATCGGCGAGGCCAGCAAAAGATCCAGGCAGTGGCTGCCCACCAGGCCGGAAGCGCCCAGCAGTATAGCTGTTTTTTTATCCTTGCTGATTTCCAAAGGCATAGAACAAAGGTAGGGCTTTCTGGTGGGATATAAGGCTTAGCGCAGCCTAAGTATTGGAGCAAGTAGGAGGAGGATTCCGGATACGGCCATCAGCGCCGGCCCAATGCCGATGGAGTCCACCAAAAAGCCCAGCAAGAGCGCAAAAATGGCTGCCCAGATCGTTTTTATCTGGGATTGAGAAGAGAGGGCACTGGCCAGAATGCGACTGTCAATGGCATCAGCGATATAGGATATACCGATTGGTTTGCGGATATTTTCAACGAGGAAGAAAATTACAAACGCCATCACTGCCAGCAGAAGCCATCCCTGATGAAACATCCAGCCGCAAAGCAGCCCGGTGATAGCTCCGCCGAACAAGGTGCTGTTCATGGCGCTTTGCAAATTGGAAAAGCGGGCCGCAATCCGGCCGCTTGCCCTCGACAAAGCGGAGGACAAAAAATGGATGACAAAGTACACCAACCCGATGAGTATGGCAGTTCGCTGCTGCTGCTCCAGGTAACTGAAAAGGGATAGCGATATAGCAAGGCTTTTGAGTACGGGTTGCAAATAATCCTTGATGGCTTTATAAAAACCGGTATAGATCGACAGATTATTGATGGCTTTGAAAACTTCGGCCCGCCGAAAACTTCGCCAAAATTCCCAAAACAGATTTTTGAACACAGCCCATATTTTTTCTTCCTTGTCTCCCTTTCCGAGGCCGTCCAATGCTTTGGGATACGACCATATCAAAAGCATGTCCAAAATATAGGGGATGGTAGAACAAAGAAAAATGTATCGGTATGCTCCGCTATACAACACGATCAGTGCTGCAAAAATAGCTGATAGGGCAGATCCCATTTGCGACCACGAGCGCGTATGGCCGTAGTAATGAACCTTTTGGTTTTCCCAGCCGTTAAGCTGCAAATAGGTGAAAATCATGGCTTTGTGGGTGCCGGAGCGGAAAGCCTCACCTATAGCAAAGAAGACCATCGCCAGGCAAAACATCAGGTAGCTGGCAAAGTTGTAAAATAGAAGGAATGAAAGGATGTAAAAGGCGAAGCAAGTGATCATTGTGCGCCGTCTGCCTATCACATCGGCCCAAAAGCCGGAGGGAATCTCGAACAGATTGGTGCTCAGTTCGCGCAAGGCATATAGACTCCCAATTTGAACGTAGCTAAGTCCTTTTTCCAGCAAAAACAAAATCAAAAATGGCTCAAAAAAGCGCAGATTTTTTAAAAAGCCATAAAGGCAAAATTTATAGTACTGCAGGTCTTTAGCAAAGGTGAGCAAGCGAGGAGAGGGCATTTGTTATTTTGACAGATCGATAGGCGCAAGATAAAGATAGGAATTCACTTTTTGTGAGTAGAATAATGTCAAAAATAAAACATTTGCAAAATAATAAATTATGATAAAACAATGATTGTAAATCGCTGTAAAATAATGAATTAAAAATTATGAAAAAATAAATTTTAAAAAAACACCAAAATCCGTATGGAATTTTAGGTGTATTTTCGTCCTTATACCAACAAGCTTGTTTGTGAATATTCCTTATCTATACCGACTGATACAGGGCAGTCGGGTGTATAAGTCCAGCACATATTGCGGCTTCGGCCGGCGGAGGTGGATGGGTGGGACTCACCCTGCCAAAGCCCAATCTCAATTTCCCACCCAGGCTTGCAACTTTCAGCTTGCGGGAATTAGTAATGGCCAATTAATAAGTTATTGATTTGGGATTGAGATTTTGTCGTCAGGCAAGGCATTTTTTGAGCGAATAGCGAGCTATTTAAGCAAAAAATAACGAAGTATGGCGGCAAAAGATCAGAGACAAATCGTGAAGTTATTATTTGATCATTACTTATCATTGGTCGCTCCAAAATTTGAGCGCGCTTTCAATAGTACAGTAATTTGACAAATTATTTATTTTAGCAGGTCTCTTTGAGGGAGTATCTGATATTAAATACCAGCCGAATGAGTACCCAGGTTTTATCCAATCGGGCTAGCCGCCTCTTCATTTTTCTCGGTGGTTTTTTTGTGACCAATGCGCTGGTAGCCGAGTTTGTGGGCGTGAAGATCTTTGCCCTTGAGGATACGCTTGGCATGGCGCCACTCAACTGGAATCTTTTTGGCCAGAAAGGCTCGCTTATGTTTACTGCAGGTGTTCTGCTTTGGCCGCTCGTCTTCATCATGACGGATATCATCAATGAGTACTATGGCAAAAAGGGGGTAAAGTTGCTATCGTACACCGCCGTGGCTTTGATTATCTATGCCTTCGTGATGGTTTTTTGGGCTATACAACTGGCGCCGGCGGGTTTTTGGGTAGGCATCAATAGTGATAAAGGGGTGCCGGATATGCAAATCGCGTTTGCCAATATTTTTGGTCAGAGCAACTGGATCATCGTTGGATCGCTCGTTGCTTTTCTGGTAGGGCAATTGCTCGATGCCTTTGTTTTTCAAAAGGTGAGAAGCTGGACGGGGGAAAGGCGCATTTGGTTGCGCGCTACGCTCAGCACCATCGTCAGCCAATGTATTGACAGTTATATCGTACTATACATCGCTTTCGTACTGGGCCCGCAAAAGTGGGAAATGAGCCAGTTTTTGGCTATAGGCACGGTCAATTATGCATACAAAGTAGCTATGGCTATTTTACTCATACCAGCCTTGTATATAGCCCATGCTCTGATCGATCGATACCTCGGCAAGTCTCTTTCCACAGCTTTGAGAATGGCCGCAGCCCAGTAAATATAAGGCTTGTCAGGCAGGTTCCGGCCCGAGTACCGCCTCAAAAACGCCATCGATCACCAGATTGAAAACAGACGATTTGAAGTGGTCGATGCGGATTTGAGCCAGGCCGGCCTTTTCCAGGGCAGTCATCTTGAGAGAGGAAGACTGGCTGACTACAAGCCACTCAAAGTCCTCGGTAGTGAGCAGACCCTGATCGAGCAAATTGCTCCAACGGCGGAGATCTTTTTTCATGGCAGTGATCATTTTCCGCGCATCACGGGCAGCCTGGCGGCGGTATTTGCGTACCGTGAGGGAAGCCAGATCATTGACCTGACTGCGAAGATCTTTTACAATAGCATTAAAGTTGTGTCCTGGCATGATTTGCTTATTTTTTGGTTTTGGTTTGCTTAAAGCTGGCAAAAGTATTTGGTGATGGATGGAATAGGCTAATTGCCCAGGCTACTTCTTTTTCGGCCGTTTTCAACATTCAGGATTTTATCAAAATTGCTGGAAACAATACTTTTTGCTTCATCAACAAAGTTCTGAGATAGCTGGCCACGGGTTTCCCAACGTTGCAAAAAGCCTCCCAGCAGGTTGTTGCTGGGGCTCATCATCACATTCCACATATCTACTAATTTGCCATTCTTTTCACCTCTGTTCATTTCATAGTCGATGTGTGAATCGATCTTATCGGTCAGGCCTTCTACAGCTGCCTGATGATCGGAAAAAGGATTGACGGCCAGGCCCATTACGTTGAGCGCCTGGGTTTTTAAAGCTTGTGCAGCTTCATAAGCCGTGGCATCAAAAAACATGGAAGGTGTACAACTTTGGAAACTGATGCTGGAAGCAAACAAAAAGAACATCACGAGGCTAAGCCGGATGCGGTGCAGCATGAAAAGGGGAACAACTGTAAGATTTTTCATCTTTTTTGGAATTATGCGTAGTAAATTGAAAGCAAGTTAAGGACTGATAGAGCTTGTTTTATACGTTCTAAAAGTAGACAAAAGAGCTTGATTTAGCAAGAGATATTATTTTTTTCTGTCAAATGAAACCAACCACTAATGATTCAATTCAAATCTCCAAAACTACTCGTTTTTGAAAGCGAGCTGTTTCGTACTACCACTTCTCTTGTTTATACAGATGACCTCCTGCTCGTGGTGGACCCCAACTGGCTGCCTGGCGAACTCAAAGCAATTCGCCACCAATTCGACCAGTTGCGCCCTGGCCGGACAGCCTGCCTGCTGTTTACCCATTCCGATTACGATCACATCATCGCTCGCAACGCTTTTGCTGATCTGCCGGTAATCGCCACCCGCGCTTTCCAGCAGAATACGGCAAAAGAAGCTGTCATTCAGCAAATTTTGGACTTTGATGATGCCTACTATATCACCAGAGATTACCCGGTCACCTATCCTGAAGTAGATATAATCATTGAAACAGATGGCCAGTCCTTAAAATTTGGGAACACACATTTGTGTTTTTTCCTGGCTCCAGGACACAATGCCGATGGTATGTTTACAATCGTGGAAGAGGCCGATACCTGCCTGGCCGGCGATTACCTCAGCAATATTGAATTTCCTTACATTTACCACAGTAGTCGGGCTTATGAAGATAGTCTGGAAAAAGTCGATGGCATCCTTAAGCAATTTAACATTCAATATCTCGTGCCTGGCCACGGCGATGTGGCAAAGAGTGAGCAAGAAATTTTGAATCGCAAAAAAGAAAGCTTGGCCTATATTCGTGAATTGCGAATGGCATTGCAGAAGGGTCAAATATTCGATGAGCAACAACTGTGGCAAAGCTATCAATTTCCCAAAGTGATGGCAGGTTTTCATAGGGCTAATGTAGAATTGATCAGCACAGAGTTGGCAGCAAAAAAATAAGGCAGTGTACTAAGTACACTAACTAGGTACACTAAATGTAAGGCTGAAGATGAATTATCCCTCCGATCGTTCGCTCCGCTACTTGTTGGATGGCCGGACTGTCTGGAAATCTCACAAACTGAGTTCTGTCGTCTCAAAAAGAGAGCGGCCTTACCTTTATAGCTCAGGCACCTGATGAGTCATAGCGAATCTCAATCGCCTATGCGATATACCGCGTAAGGATTGAGCGCGTACATTACCCCAATGCCTGCTCCAAATCAGCTACTATATCTTCCACATTTTCGATACCCACCGACAGGCGGATCATGCCGTCAGTGATGCCGTTTTGATAGCGCAGCTCGCGCGACAAATTTACATGCGACATGCTTGCCGGGTGCAAGATGAGTGTATCCACATCGCCGAGGGTGGGGGCGAGGCGGCAAAGCCGGATGCGATTCATAAAGCCAATCCCCCTTTCCAGCCCCCCTTTCAATTCAAAGCTGAGCATGGCCCCAAACTGCCGCATCTGCTGCTTGGCCAACTCATGGTCGGGGTGGGAGGGAAGGCCCGGATAGTTGACCCGCTCGACGGCCGGATGGGCTTCCAGGTATTTGGCTACCACCATCGCATTGCTGCAATGACGATCCATGCGCAGTTCCAGCGTTTTGAGCCCGTTGTGCGTTAGCCAGGCATCGAATGGATTGCAGTTGGTGCCAGCCAGTTTCATGACTGGCCAAATCTGGTTCTGCAAAATTTCAGCTGATTGGCATAGTAGTGCACCGGCAGTAGAATTGCCATGCCCATTGAGGTATTTGGTGGTGGAGTGGATAATATAATCGATGCTATAGGAGAAGGGTTGCTGTAAATAGGGCGTGCAGAATGAATTGTCGATAGCACTGAATAGCCCATGTGTGTTGGCCATATTTGCCAGAGCAGCCAGATCCACACAGGCCAGCGTCGGGTTGGCCGGTGATTCAAAATAGAGCATGCGGATAGCCGGATCATTTTCGATAGCATTCGTCACAGCGTCCAGATCCTGCAAATTAATCAGCACAGTTTCAATTCCCAATTTCGACATCACCTTGGTAAGCAGCTCAGTGGTGCCGCCGTACACATTGCCTTGAGTCAGCACTTTATCGCCCGATTTGAGGCAAGCCATCAGCAAAGTAGTAATGGCCGACATGCCGGAGCTGCACATCAGGCAGGCAGCGTCCATCTCCAGGCCGAAGCATTCGAGCCGGGCAATTTTTTGTGCTACTGCCTCGATAGTAGGATTGCCATAGCGGGTGTAAACATGCCCTTTTTGGTCGCCTTTAAAGATGCGGATCCCCTGATCGATATTGTCAAATTCAAAGGACGAGGTAGCATAAATGGGAAGAATATGTGGCTTGGTAGTAGTGGGGTCAGGGCATTCCTGTACGCAAAGGGAGCCAAAGCTCAGCGCTTGATTTTTCATGTTAGAGAGGCATTAAGGGATGAAACGGAAAGCAAAGGTCGAAATTATTATCCAAAAAAAAGTGAGTATCTTTAGTGTTTGCTACTTTTCGAAGGCTTATCCTGTATATAAAAGCTTACTATGAGTTCGGTACCCCAAATCAATTTGGTTATCCCGCTTTATAATGAGCATGCTGTTTTCAGCAATCTCATTGCGCGCCTGGAAGCGGTAGTAGAGCAGAGCAGCCAACAGATCGAAGTGATCCTGGTGGACGATGGCAGCAGCGATCAAACGCCCATGCTGATGCAACAACTGGCGATGCAGAATGCCCGCTTTCACGCCATTTTCCTTTCCCGTAACTTTGGACATCAAATGGCACTCAGTGCCGGGCTACAGTACGTCAATGCTTCCGATGCCGTCATGGTACTTGATGGCGACTTGCAAGACCCACCCGAGTTGATCGATCAATTTTATCAATACCTCTCTGATGGCTATGATGTGGTGTACGCCATACGCAAAAAGCGCAAAGAAAGTGCCTGGAAGCGATCCGCTTACAAGCTTTTTTACTCCTTTCTTAAAAAGATAGCCTATATCGACATTCCCCTCGATTCGGGCGATTTTTGTATGATTAGCCGGCGAGTGGTGGATCAATTGAACCGGATGCCCGAATCCAGCCGCTTCCTCAGAGGTATGCGAAGTTGGGTGGGCTATCGGCAGATTGGTGTGGAATATGAACGCTCTGAACGTGAGCAGGGCGAATCAAAGTATTCGCTCAAAAAGCTCATTCAGTTGGCCTTCAATGGCATTTTTAATTTTAGTGAATACCCAATAAAATTTGTGACCAACCTGGGCTTGATCGTGCTCTCCATATCCTTGCTTTACTTTGGCCATACCCTGGTCAAGCGCTTCGTTTTCGGCACTACACCGGAAGGGTTTACCGCCCTGCTGATGGCCATTATCATGTTTGGCGGAGTACAGCTCATTGCTCTGGGGCTAATCGGAGAATATGTGCTACGCATTTTTTTTCAGGTGAAAGGCCGGCCATTATATATTGTAAAAGAGCGGATACACCATAAAAAGAAAGTGGAAGGGTATTAGCAATAAGCTAAAAAAATGAAATTTTGAATACGTTGCCATGAAATCTTATTTCATCTGTCTGGTTTTGGTATTTTCCTGGGGATCAATGCCTGCACAAGAGGAGGTTCCTTTTTGGCAAGAGGAGGAAAACTTGCTGATTAATGCCAATTTTACCCTCGGCCTGCCACTAAGCCATTTTAAAGATAATATCAACGCCATTGGATTTGGGGGAGGTGGAGCCTTGCTTTTTTTGTTGAAAAATGCAGACATCCCTATTTATGTGGGATTTGAAATGAACGGCGTCACATACGACCGGCTCAGCGATCGGTTTTCCCTGCTCCTGGATGGCTTTTGGACCAATGTAGAATTGGAAACCAAAACCAATATTTTGGCGGGAAATGGCATATTGCAGATCGCTCCCTGGCCCTATTGGCCCGTACAGCCTTACTTTCAAGGAGTGTTTGGAGTAAAAAACCTCTTCACTCAAACTGAGCTAATTGAGCTGGATAGTGGTTTTGAAGAAAGCATCGACCGCAATATCGAAGCGGGCGACTGGGCATTGAACTATGGCGGCAGCCTGGGCCTGGCCATACCGATCCCGCTCTACGAGTACGTTGGCTTCAAGCTGGATGTCAAATGCAGCTATATCAAGGGTGCTGCCGCCGACTATTTTGTGCGCCGTACAGATAATGCCGGCCAGAGTTATACCGAACCAATTGACGCTTTTGAAGAAAAAAACTCCCATACCGATATGCTCTACCCTCAAATTGGCGTGCAGTTTATCTTAGGAAAGCTGAGGAAAGAAGCAGAGAAGGATTTGGAATAGGAAGCGACTAAATTTTGTAGTTTTGCACCTTAGATCAGTCAAAAAAATAAATCCTCTTTTCAAAAATGGCGGATTTATTTTTTGAAGGTTCCTTTACTTCATTACCAGCTTGCCATGGAAAAACCTACTACCGAGCGTTCCGATTCGGATGCCTTGTACGAAAGCCTGGAAATTGTTTGTGATCCCAAGCAAGCTCCCATGCGTATTGATAAGTTTTTGATGGACCGGCTGGCCAATGTCACACGCAATAAAATTCAAATGGCTATCAAATCCGGTTCTGTGACGGTGGATGGTCAGCTGGTAAAGCCCAGTTTTAAAATACAACCCGCCAACGTCATCAAAGTGACCCTGCCGCGGCCTGCCAAGCATACCAATGGCGTACTTCCGGAAGACATTCCTCTCAATATTCGTTATGAAGACGATGAACTGATCGTACTGTTTAAAGCAGCCGGAATGGCGGTTCATCCGGGTATTGGCAATCATAGCGGAACCTTAGTGAATGCGCTGGCTCATCACCTGAAAAACCTGCAAATGCCTGTGTTGCCGGACAATCTGGATGACCGCCCGGGCCTGGTACACCGCCTCGATAAGGATACTACCGGCCTGATGGTGGTGGCCAAAACGGAGCAAGCCATCAGCCATCTGGCCCGGCAATTTTTTGACAGAAGCATACGGCGAGAATACCTGGCTCTGGTATGGGGCGAGCCGGAGAACAGCGAAGGGACCATCAGCGGGCACATTGGCCGAAATCCCAGGCAGCCCACCCAAATGATGGTGTTTGAGGATGAAGAAGTGGGTAAACATGCCGTTACGCATTATCAGGTGGAAGAAGCTTTATATTATGTGAGTTTGCTGCGCTGCCGCCTGGAGACAGGCCGTACCCACCAGATCCGGGTGCATCTAAAACATTTTGGGCACCCTGTTTTTAATGATGAAAAGTACGGTGGCAACCGAATATTGAAAGGAACTGTTTTTTCAAAATACAAGCGTTTTGTAGAAAATTGTTTTGCGCAACTACCGCACCAAGCACTACATGCCCGTAGCCTCGGCTTTGTGCATCCGGCAACGGGTGAAGAGATGTTTTTTGAAGCAGAATTGCCCGAATATTTCGAGGCAGTGCTGGAAAGATGGCGAAAATATGTGTCTAGTCGTCAGCACAAAAGCTGAATCTCAAACAAGCTACTATGCCCTTAACCAAAGCAGAAAGAATAGCCTTGCTGGCTAAATTAGGTGATGAGCTGAAATCGGAAGGCGAGGCACTTAGCACCTGCATTCAGCAATCCTATCTACACAATCGCTGGTTTACACCCGATAATAGCCGCTTGGCTATCCAGGCTATCTGCGATGCCTATTTACAAGCTGAGAAGCTCGAAAGCTGGCTGGCCGACTATCCTGTGCAAGATCAGCCCAGCCCGCTGCGGGTGGGATTGGTCATGGCGGGCAACATCCCCTTGGTAGGCTTTCACGATTTGCTTTGCGTCTTTGCGACAGGGTTAGTATCAGTAATTAAACTTTCGGAAAAAGACAAGCATCTGTTGCCATTCCTCATCGGGCGGCTATGCGAATTGGACGGCCGGGCCAAAGCCTATTTCCAACAGCTTGATCGTTTAGCCGATTACGATGCAGTAATCGCTACAGGTAGCAACAACTCAGCTCGCTATTTCAAACAGTATTTTGGTAAGCATCCGCACATCATCCGCCGCAACCGAAATGGGGTTGCCGTACTAACAGGGGAAGAACAAGCCGCTGATTTGGAGACGCTGGGGATTGATATCTTTCGCTACTTTGGCCTGGGCTGTCGGAATGTGTCCAAGTTATATGTACCGCAAGATTATGATTTTACCCTTTTCCTGGAAGCCACCTACGCCTTCAAAGAGGTGGTATTACATGATAAATACAAAAACAATTTTGATTACAACTACACCCTTTATATTTTAAATAAAGTTGCCCATCTTTCCAACGGCTGTATTCTACTGGTAGAAGATGAACAGCTGGCTTCGCGTATTGCGAGTTTGCATTTTGAGTATTATGAGGATGAGCTGGATTTGGTAGCCAAACTGAAGCGAGATGAGGCAAATATTCAATGCGTGATAGCTGGCAGGCCGATTGGCAAGCTGGCCGTCAAAGCTTTTGGCGAAGCACAGCAACCTAAGCTGCACGACTATGCCGATGGGGTTGACACCTTGCAATTTTTAACACAACTTGCTGATTAACAATCATTTATATATGCCCCGAATTTCTAAACAGAAGAAAGCGCTTTTGATTGCCCAAAAACTGGAAACGCTGTATCCAGAGGTGCCGATCCCCCTGAAGCACAGCGATCCCTACAGCCTGCTGGTAGCGGTGCTATTGAGCGCTCAGTGTACAGATGAGCGGGTCAATCAGGTGACGCCAGAGCTTTTCGCATTGGCTGACAATCCCTATGATATGGCCCGACAGGAAGTAGAAGCCATCAAGGCCATCATTCGGCCTTGTGGCCTATCGCCGCGCAAATCGAAGGCGATCAGCGAGCTGTCCAGGATGTTAGTTGACCAGCACGGAGGTAAGGTGCCGCAATCCTACGAAGCGCTGGAAGCACTGCCGGGGGTAGGCCACAAAACGGCTTCGGTGGTGATGTCGCAGGCCTTTGGCTACCCCGCATTTCCAGTGGATACGCACATCCATCGGTTAGCCTGGCGCTGGGGATTGAGCAGCGGCAAAAATGTGGTGCAGACAGAAAAAGACCTCAAGCGATTGTTTCCCCAGGAGCTGTGGAATAAGTTGCATCTGCAAATCATTTATTTTGGTAGGGAGTATTGCCCGGCACGGGGGCATAAGCCGATGGAATGTCCGATATGTAAAGAATGGGGGCGGCGGGCCATGTTTTGACAGGGTACCCAATGTTCAGGTGGCGTCAAAAGTCTTCGGCAGAATAGGTGATCGTAAACTCAGCTTGCCTGAAATCTGTTTTTTGAAACGCTATTTCCGGCTATACCAACGAAACTTACTGGGGATACTGTCTTGGATAAATGTGCAATATAGCTACATATTTGTGATGGGCTGGCTGACAGCCCGTGCAGCCTTATTGGTAGCTGCAATCGGAGGAATACAGCCCGAAGCAAGCAAGAACGATTAGAAAGGTATGGGTAAGGTGATTCACAGGTAGCTCAAAATGGTTGGCCAATGGCCAAATTGAAATTTATATCCTTCCATTGGTATTTCCGCCAATCTTTAAAAAGCCAATAGCTGTCATCGGGATCTTCCGGGTCGATATAGGGTTTGCGCATTTTGACCCCCATATCAAAGCGGATGATGAAGTATTTGAAGTCGAGCCGCAGGCCGAAACCCGTGCCGAGAGCTATTTCCTTGTAAAAATTTCGGCTCAATTTGCTTCCAGGCCGATCGGGGTCGGTCTTCAGCGTCCAAATATTTCCCCCATCAATGAACAAAGCTCCTTCAAAAGGGCTGAAAATATCAAAGCGATACTCGGCATTGAATTCCATTTTAAAGTCGCCGGCCTGAAAGAAAGGCACGCTATCACTTTGAATTGGATCGATGTAAGAGCCGGGGCCCAGCTCTCGGATTTTCCAGGCTCGGATGCTGTACGGCCCACCCACTGCAAACTGCTTCACATAGGGTACCTGGCGGGTGTATGGCCCAAATGGTACGGCCACACCACTATTGAAACGAAGGGCCAGCGGAAGGCGCGTAGCAAATTTAAAATAGGTGCGCACATCCGCCTCCAGGCGCAAGTACTGCTCAAAGTCGGCTTGGCTGATGGTGAGCGGCCCGCTGCTACTACTGAGGTCGTTGTACAGGCCCTTGGCGGCCAGTACTTCGGCGCCTGATTGCTCAAAATTGGCACTAAAATACCACGACTGGCCACTGCGGTTGGCTTTGCCGGTATGCACAAAATTGACATCCCGAAACAGAAAGCCTGTAAACAACTGCTTATCGAAGCTGCGTTCCAAAAAAGGATTGTTCTGCCGGATGGTTTCAAAATTTTCTTCAAATGTAGGCAGTAAAAAGTTGACACCTAATGTATTGACTCTCAGTCGGTTAGCGCTATTTATTTGGAGTTCATACCCAAGGCTGGTATTAAAGGAGTGATAGGAATAAAAGTTGAAAATAGACAGATTGTCGTAGTTCAATGAGAGGCGTGTACGGGCTTTTTCGCGCAGCTTTTGATAAAAGCGAGGTCGGATGATGTGTAAGCGGTTCATCAAAGACCAGGCTCCGTTTAGGTCATTGAATTTGGGTATTTCAAAACCTACGCTGGCATTAATGTCTCTGGAAAAAACCAGCTTGCCGGTGCTTCGGCCAAAATCGAACTCAAAGCCTGTATATAGTTCGGTAGTAAGAGCCGTAGCATTCTTAAACAGGTTTCGGTTTTTATAGCTGATGCTGGCTGCGGTGCCGTAGAGAGAAACCTGATTTTCGGTAGTATTGAAGTTGGATGTGTTTATTTCCCAGTCAAAGCCGGCAACCATACGTGGCTTGGGAGTAAGGAAAATATTGAAATTTAATTTGGATGCATCTAAGCTATCAATGGACGGGTTGAGAGCAATGAAGCGATAAATATCCAGTTTGCTGAGTTGTTCATAGGTTTTCTTAAACTGTTCCTCTTGATAAAGGGTATCAGGGCGCAGGAAAATGGCTTTTAGCAGGGTGCCGGGTTTGATAAAGGATTGCCCCTTCTCCATCGAAAATTGTACCTCGTCGATCAACGTATCAAGCAGCTGCGTACCGCTGCCCGGCCTATATTGCGGATTTACATTTACCCGGCCAATGGTATATACCTGATGGGCCTTCTTCCCCTTTGGCGGCAGGATGTTGTAATACACCTTTCCCTTAAAGTCAGTGGTGTCGCCGACAGGATCGATAAAATGATCATCGAAAAAGGCATAGCCTCTGTTTTTGAGGATGGTGATCACACGCTGGTTTTCCTTGTCAAAGACCGATTTGCTCAAAGCTGCGCCCGGACGTAGATGGCTCTCCTCCTGGATTTCTCTCAAAATGCTAAGAATCTGCGGGTCTTCGCTCTGCAAAAATACACTGTCAATTTGATAAAGAGTATAGGGCTTGATGGTGTACGTAACGGTAGTGGAGTGGCGTCGGTGTTGGGCATCGTAGCTCACCTGGGCATCGTAATAGCCTTTATTTTGCAGGTAATACTGCATGCTTTTGGCAGTGCTGTTGGCAATGGTTTCATCAAAAATGGCAGGCGGTTCGGCGATTACGCGCTTCACCCAACGATCAAACTTGGTGGTATCGCCAGGGTCAGAGGTTTTGTGATGAAACCAAAGCCTGGTACGGAAAAGCCGCAAAAACTTTTCGTTGGGCCGTTGCTTATAAATAGTGGAAAGCTGGTAGCGCAGGTCACTCTTGTTTTTGACTTTACTACCCGCTGCAAATACTATTTTGTTCTTAGTCAAATAGGTTTCTCCGGGATTCAGGTACTTTTTAGTTCCACAACCCGAAGCTGCCAAAAGTAGCAGCAAAAGGGGGACGGGCCAGCATCTATGGAGCCTGTTTGTAGCACAATGATTGAACATTTACTTTCTCTTTACAATTATCTTATCTATCATTGTTAGTAGGGAATTGGTAAATAAAACGCTATGCTTTCGGCAAATGATATAAAATATATTCGCTCTTTACAGCAAAAGAAGTTCCGGCAAAAATATAACAATTTCATTGCCGAAGGGGATAAAATTGCCAAGGAAATGCTGCTCGATCCTCAAATCGAGGTCGAGGGCCTGTATGCGCTGCAAGGATGGCTGGAGCAAAACCATGCCTTGCTCAAAAGCAGTGCTGTAGTAAGCACATCGCTCTCTCCCAAAGAATTAGGCCGTATCTCCGGACTGCGAGCCCCCAATCAGGTGCTTGTGATAGCCCGCCAGATCGCATACCCGATCAGCCAGCCCGCTCCGGCTAATGACTGGGCTCTATACCTTGAGCATATACAGGATCCCGGCAATTTCGGTACTATCCTTCGCATTGCCGACTGGTTTGGCATTCCCTACGTCTTTTGCTCTGCCCACTGTGTTGAATTGTACAATCCCAAAGTCATCCAGGCAAGTATGGGAGCCTTTTTGCGGGTGCGCATCCTCTATGAATCCTTTGAGCAAAGCTGTAGCCGGATGAAGGGCCTGCCGCTTTGTGGTACTAGCTTGGAGGGAGAAAATTTGTTTGAAACCCGGCGCCCGGAAAAGGGCCTGCTTGTGATTGGCAATGAAAGCAAAGGAATTTCAGCAACTATTACAAAACAGCTTGACCACAACTGGCAAATTCCAAATCATCGGCACAGCAAGGCCGATTCATTGAATGTGGCTGTTGCAACCGGCATCATCTGTGCTTTACTGAGAAGTGAATAGCAAGTCATGTTTAATATTACGCATTACTAAATGCTACAATTATGGATCACAGCAACCGCCGCTCCCTCGATATGGAAGAGCAGTCGGAAGCCCTGGAAAAGTCGGGGCGCGCAGCCAATAAAAAAGCAGGCACCTATTTGGAAATCGTTCCCCTGGCATTGATCACCGCTGCCCTGCTGCTGCGCTATCTGGGGAGCGAATACTGGCTGGAGGTCTTGCTGGGTGGGGGATTGTTGGCCGCGGTGCTCTACTTGCTGTTCTCGTGGTATTTGTTCAGCATCGAAGAGTACAAAATCTGGGAGGTGGTATTGTCCGTAGTCAGTGGGTTGGTGTTTGCGATGGGCATTGCCGGTTTGCTGGCACGCATGAAATCCTGGCCGGGCAGCGACTGGCTGCTGGAGGCGGGCCTGAATGGCGGCTTGGTGCTATGCGCATTGAGCTGCGGACTGTTTCTTTTCAATCTTTCCAATGAACGGGCAGCGATCTTTTATCGCAATCTGTTGGCCCGCCTTATGATCTTCATCGCGATCCTGTTGAGCTTATTCATGAATGTATAAGCTGGACAAGGTAGCCTGTGGCTAATCCTTGTTTTTCTCGATTCGCTTTCCTATCTTCACTATTACCAAAAAACTAAAGAAATCATGGATTCCAAATCGGTTGATAAAATCAAGGCTATCTTTCTCAATAAAGTGGACGGGCTTGAGTGGTACTATTTCAATATTAATCTCAACGAAACCTTACTCGAACCCGCCAACAGGGGGGGAGGGATGCAGCGGGCGGCTCTTCCCGGAAAAACAGGCGAAGCAGAAGATCTGCTCAGTATGACTCACTCGATAAATTTTCTCAAAGAAATTGAAGCCGACCTTGATTCGTACCGATACACAGGTGATGAGGAAGCTTCGATGCGCGACGTGCTGCGATCGCTGCTTTGCTTTACCCGTGAGCGGCCTGCCATACTCAAAGAAGTGGCCCGCCGGATATATGATCTCAACGAAATCCCCAACCGCTCTAAAGCTCACGAAGGTCGGCTCGGTCTGTTCAATACCAAAGACAACCGCCGCCGAAACAAAGTTTTTTACCGAAAAATGATGAAAGAAAGTTTCAGGCAAAACCCTGACAACATCACCATTGTGGCAGAAGGAGACAGCTGGTTTCAGTTTCCCTCGCTCTTTTTAGGCTATGATCCGGTGAAAGATGTGATCGACTGGTTGATGGATGACGAGCGGATGGCCGTGTTTAGCCTGGCTTCCGGAGGGGATTGGCTCAGCAATATTTTATATACCGGCGAATACATCGAAGCCCTTCCACGTATCGGGCCCGATGTACTGCTCATCAGTGGCGGTGGCAATGATTTGGTGGGCGACATGCGGCTTTCTACTATGGTCCGCAATCCGCTGCTGGAAGGCCCAAGAAGGCTGGAATCTCCAAAATTTCAAGAGTTGCTGGCAAAGAGAAAAGCTATGAAGGGCCTCAGATTTGAGCATTACAAAATTGGATTGAAACTCCTTTCTGATGAGTTTTTTGATTTCTTAAATCTGGCGATGACTCAATACTTTCTGTTCTTCTACAACCTTGTACACAGTAGGCGCTATGAAAAAATGCTCATCATTACACAAGGCTATGACTTTATTCGGCCCGGCAAACCTGCCGGACGCCGTGGTCTGAAGCAATGGATTCTCAACAAGTTTATGAAAAACGGTGAAAGGCTACACGCCCCCCTGAGTATCAAAGGCATCACCCAGCCCGATCAGCAAAAAGCGGTGATGTACGCCATGATTACCGAATTTAATGAAATGCTTTGCCAACTGGCCAATTATGACGAATTCAAAAACGTGTACCACATCGATTGCAGAGGCTTGGCAAAACCGGAGGATTGGTTTGATGAGTTGCATTTAAAAGGCCGTACCAACCGAATTATTGCCGATACATTTAAGAAGTGCATCGATGAAAACTTGCGCAAGCCCGGCCATTCCACCACAAATGTGTATCGGGCAGCTGATACCAGAGAGCAGGTTTGAGAGAGGCTTGGGTTAAAACAAGCCATGCAATTCGGCAGACACCAGATTGACGATCTTTCCCAAATCTTCCGGGTTATTTTTAAAATCAACCTCATCGACGTTAATGATGAGCAGCGGCCCTTTCTTGTAGCCTTCTATCCACTCCTCATAGCGCTGGTTAAGCCGTTTTAGATAATCCAGGCTCATGCTTCCTTCGTAATCGCGGCCCCGCGATTGGATGTGCGAGACGAGCGTGGAAATGCTGGCTTTCAGATAGATCAACAGGTCGGGCGAGCGGATCTGCGAAGTCATCAACTCAAATAATTCCGCATAATTATTGAAATCGCGGGTAGTCATCAATCCCATATCGTGGAGGTTGGGAGCAAAGATATACGCATCTTCATAGATGGTGCGATCCTGAATGACCGTGGCATCTCCATTGAGGATTTTGAGGATTTGGCGGTAGCGATTGTTGAGAAAATAAATTTGCAGATTGAAAGACCAACGCTGCATATCTACATAAAAATCACTGAGATAGGGATTATTGTCAGTGGATTCGTAGTGAACATCCCAGCCAAAATGTTTGGCTAATTGTTCGCACAGCGTAGTCTTGCCAGCACCAATATTGCCGGCGATTGCTATATGCTTGATATCTCTTTTGGAAGCGTCGGGATTCATCTTGAATGCAAAATCTTTTCTGCGGAGTGAGCGAAAATACAATAAGTCCACAATTTTTGATAAAATTAGGAGATAAAGATTAGTTTTATCCAAAATTCCGATTGCCGTGAGGTACTGCTTGCAGGCCTTTCAGCGATTTGGGCAAAAAGAAGGGGCCGTTGATCTAAAAAAACGCAAATGGCTATTGATAAAGAGTTAATTTCAAAGCTGGAGCTGCTGGCACGTTTGCAGCTAGACCCTGCTGAGCGGGAAGGTTTTGTAGCCGATCTGAATGAAATTCTAGCCATGATCGATCAGCTCAAAAGCCTCGACACAGAAGAGGTGGAACCACTCGTGTTTATGACCGAAGAGGAAAATATATTCCGGCCCGATGAAATAGCTGACTTCTATGCGGCGGCGGCATTACGCAATGCCCCAATGACAGATGGCTCTTTTTTTAAGGTTCCAAATGTTTTAAGTTATTCTTTTCACGATCCTAAGCACCGCTCAAAAAAATAGTAAGGAAAATAGTCTGGTATTGCCTCACTACTCAGTCAATTGCATGATGGATAAATTGATCTCAGTCAGAAAATTGAAGAAGACCTACGTGATGGGAACGGAAAAAGTGCATGCCCTCCAATCCGTTAGCCTGGACATACACCGCAACGAATACATTGCATTGATGGGCTCTTCGGGTTCCGGCAAATCTACGCTAATGAATCTGTTGGGCTGCCTCGATACACCTACCTCCGGCGAATACCTGCTCAACGACAAGGATGTGAGCGTTATGGATGACGGCGAATTGGCCGAAGTGCGCAATAAGCTGATCGGATTTGTATTTCAAACCTTCAACCTGCTGCCTCGCCTCTCTGCACTCAACAATGTAGCGCTGCCCCTGGTGTATGCCGGAATCGGTAAAGCCGAGCGTGAGCAAAAAGCGGCTAAGGCCTTGCAAGCAGTGGGTTTGAGCGACCGGATGGATCATAAGCCGAACGAGCTATCGGGCGGACAGCGGCAGCGGGTAGCCATAGCACGAGCCATTGTCAACGACCCGGCCCTCATCCTGGCTGATGAACCGACCGGCAACCTCGATACCAAGACCTCTATGGAGATCATGGGCATTTTTGAAGAAATTCACAAGGCTGGCAATACAATTGTGCTGGTTACGCATGAACCGGATATTGCTCAGCATGCTCATCGAATCGTGCGCCTGCGCGATGGGCTGGTCGAATTTGATAAAGTGAATGATCAGGTGATCCGTACACTTGATCGTCAGGAATCGCAGGGCACACAAGCTGATTAATTTTTAAGATAAACCTGTTACATTATGAGCAAACCAATAGAAAAGCAGTACACAAACGAAGAAATTACCATTGTTTGGAAACCAGACATTTGCGTGCATTCCGGAATTTGTGCCAAAGGCCTGGCCGAGGTATTCAATCCACGAGCCCGGCCGTGGGTCAACATGGAAGGAGCTACTACCGACCGGATCGTACAGCAGGTACGGGAATGCCCATCGGGAGCGCTGTCCTATTTTGTAAACGAGGTAGCTGCCGAAGCTAAGGAAGAGGCGAATACCGATGAGCAAGAGGTGGTGAATGTGGAAGTGATTCCAAATGGCCCGCTGATGGTGCATTGTACGGTAAAGGTCAAGGATGCGGCTGGCAAGGAGGAAATCCGGAAAAGCAAATCTGCCTTCTGTCGCTGCGGCGCTTCTACCAACAAACCCTATTGCGATGGCTCACACCGCTCGATCAATTTTGAAGGCTGATGGCATTTAAAATTTATACCAAAACCGGCGATCAGGGAGAAACCGGACTCTTTGGCGGTCGGCGGCTGCCGAAAAGCCATATCCGCATCGATGCATACGGGACGGTGGATGAACTCAACTCGTGGATCGGTCTGCTTGTCGATCTGCTGGCGGATGAAGGCAAGAAGGCGCAGCTTCAGGCCATTCAAACCCGGCTCTTTACAATTGGCAGCAATCTGGCCAGCGATCCGGAAAAAGAGCTGTCCGTACCTGACATATTGCCGTCGGATATAGAATCTATGGAGCATTCTATCGATGAAATGGAGCAGGACTTGCCACCTCTGAAAAATTTTATTCTGCCGGGAGGCCATCCAGCTGTATCGCATTGCCATATCACTCGTTGTGTGTGCCGGCGTGCTGAACGGCTGGTAGTGGCTTTGAGCCTCTCCGAAGCGGTGGATGGCATGCTGATTCAATACCTCAACCGCTTATCGGACCTGCTTTTCGTAATGGCACGGCATATTGGCTGGCAGTTGGGAGTAGGAGAGATTGCGTGGAAGCCGAGAGGGTAGAGTAGTTAGAGAATGAGTTAAACGTGAGTCATCCCGAATTAAGGAAATATGCCGAGGGCCAAATAGTCGCTGCTGATCTTTTTGAGTGAAGCTACAAAGGCAGCCGTGCGCAGATCGTCGATTCCCTTTTTACGTTTATATACCCCCCTGATCTGCTGATAAGCATTAATCATGGTTTCTTCAAGGCCGCTGCGTACCAGATCGACTTCATCGGCGCCTTTGGTGAGTAAACTCCGTTCTTTTTTGCCTACCGACTGGCCGGTCAATCGTTCTACCATAGCCACCAGATTCATGAAGGCATTGTGATTGAATTGCTTTTCCATTCGGCCAAAGCGGACGTGCGACAGATTCTTGAGCCATTCAAAATAGGAAACCGTCACCCCGCCGGCATTGCAATACATATCCGGAATAACCATGATGCCTTTTTTGCGGAGTACCTCATCCGCATCGGCAGTGATAGGACCATTGGCCGCTTCGGCAATTATTTTTGCCTTTACCTTATGGGCATTTTGAAGGATGATCTGATTTTCGAGGGCCGCTGGTACCAATATATCACATTCTACCTCGAGTACCCTTTTGCGCTGCCGCATATTGCGTGCACCCGGAAAATCGAGTATGGAGCCTGTTTCCTTGCGATGCTTCACCAAGGCATGAATGTCAATTCCCTTTTTACTATACACAGCACCTTCGTATTCGGCCACACAGACGATCTTTGCACCGCCTTCATCCTGGCAGATAGTACCTGTATGATAGCCTACATTGCCCAGCCCTTGTATGGCCATTGTTTTACCTTCCAGTCCGGGCTTAAGGCCTAACTTGGCCATATCATCCTTGTAGCTGACGGCTTCTTTAAGCGCATAATATACCCCACGGCCGGTAGCTTCAGTGCGGCCACGAATACCACTTTGATTGATGGGTTTACCTGTTACACAACCAGCCGCGTCAATTTCTCCGCCCTTGAAGGTCAGGTAGGTGTCGAGTATCCATGCCATTTCCCGGCCACTGGTTCCGTAGTCGGGGGCAGGCACATCCACACTTGGGCCGATAAAGTTTTTGCGGATCAGCTCGGTGGTGTAGCGGCGGGTAATCTTTTGCAGCTGGGCGGTGGTGTAGTTGCGAGGCGATATACGCACGCCACCTTTTGCTCCTCCGAAGGGTACATCCACGATGGCGCATTTGTAAGTCATCAGTGCTGCCAGCGCCATTACCTCTTGCTGGTTTACCTTTTGGCTGTACCGGATTCCCCCTTTGGTAGGCATGCGGTGGTGGCTGTGTTGAGCTCTGTAGGCCTCGATCACTTTGTATTCGCTACCGATTTTAACAGGGAAGCGGATCTGATAGACCGCATTACAAACTTTTATTTGTTCCAGCAAACCTTTTGGCAGCCCGGTATGTTTGGCGGCCCGATCGAAATTGCGATTTACACTATCCAGGAAGCTGCCGTGGCTATTGGCGGATTTGGTTTTACTCATTATTATTGATTTGATTCTCTAATTTGGTTAGTTTTTTTTCAAGCAATAGCAGGAAAGCAATGATACCAATGAAAATGGCAACCAAAACGGCTACTACCACATACATTTTGCCAATGCTGCGCATAAAATCTGCATCGGCAGATTGGGCAAATCCGTATTTCAAACATGCAAAAAACAGACAAAGAAAGATGGCTGTGAGGCGTTGTTTCATACTATTAACTTTAAGGAACATTCAAAAATTGAAAAGAGGATTTATAGCTCAGGCGCCTGATGAGCGATGGCGAATCCCCATCACCTGTTCTATATACCGCGAAAGGATTGAGGATGATTTATCACTCTCGAACCGCCAGCGGTATAATTTTTTGAACAATACGAAGTGTCAAAACTCGCTTTATTTTTCAAAATCTACAAATCGGAAGCTGACTTTTTCTTTGCTGTCAGCAAACTATTTCGCTATATAAAAATGGCTCACGGTCCAGGCGCTTAACGGCTGTAGAGCCGGTCCTTTAGCTCTTCCAGGCGCCAAGCCAGTTGAGCCATCCAAAAGCCCAGCAGCGTCCAGCCAATGATGGCCGGATAAAAGACCATCCGCATCGTATTATCGAGATCTTCCCCCCCCAAACCGGGGTTGCCACCATTGCCGGGATGCAGGCTGTCCGTCATACGAGGGATCACAAAGAGCAGAGGAATCAGTGCCGCAAAGGCAAAAATATTGTAAACGGCACCCAGCCTTGCTTGCTTCTCAAAGTCGTCGAACGAGTGGCGCAGCACGAAGTACGCCATATAAATGAGCATGGCAATGGCAGCCATATTTTGCTTCACATCCCAACTCCAAAATTGGCCCCAGGTCCAGCGGGCCCACAGCGCTCCGGTAACCAGCCCCAGCAGACCAAACAAGATGCCTACCTGCGTGAGCGCCACAGCATACCGATCATCCGATCTCCGGCCGTGCTGCAGGTAGCGCCAGCTGTAGATCATGGAGACCAGAAAGATGATAATCATCCCAAACCACAGTGGTACATGATAGTAAGTATTGCGAATAGTTTCTGACAGGATATTGCGAAAGGGAAAGTTGATGCCCTCCAGCTGGTGAAGGTTCTCGATGCCAGCATTCCACAGATCGGCCGGGGCATTGGGCCTGGCTTGCGGCTGAGAGATGAACAAGGCGCTGGGCATCACAGAGGCGCCATTGGCGGGGTCGTCTAGTATCAGGCTGGCGTCCTTCACTTTGGCAGTACCCGGTAGCTGTGGTGGCAATTGAAAGCTGACAACAAGCCGCTGATCGCTTTGCACATCTACGGAGGTGGCGGCCAGGGCATGAGCTTCATCCAACTTCAGCCAGGCCCGGACATGGCCGTCAGCCCGGCTAAAAAGGGTATTGTAGCCTTCCACATTTAGCTGCACGGCCTGACCTACTTCTGCCCGGGAAGGGCTCACTTTTACAATACCCGGCCGGAGTGGTACTAATAGGCCGGCAACGAGCGAATAGAGTAAGATCAGTACAGCTGCTATTTTCCACCAATGCTTTCCCATTGAATTGCTTTTGTGTGTACGAGCGGGTGAACCTTTCATCCGCCTGGTTTATTGCTTATCAATCTTTCCACAAATATGGAAATAAAACAAAGCTTAAAGAAATCAGGATCAGATCGATTGCAATCAAAATGAGCATATCTTTCCAAACGGCAGTATCCTGCAACAGGCCCAGTGCATTGGCGCTCAACTTCACCAGCGTCATCAATATGGGGATCACGATTGGAAAGCCCAGTATAGCCATGAGGGTAGAGCTGTTGTGGGCCTGTGAAGCAATGGCGGAGATAAAGGTGAAGGTAATGGATAGCCCGATACTGCCCAGCAGAATGGCCGCAAAAAACTGGGCATGATCGCGTACGGGGTTACCGGCCACCAGGCTAAAGGCTGCAAAAGAAAGGAGCGTAAGCAGTAAAAGCAAGAGGCTGTTGTATAGTATTTTTGATAAAATAATGGCTGAAGGGTTGGCCAGCGAGTAATAGTACAGTTTGCGATCACCAGCTTCCTGCAAAAAGCTCTTCGTGATGGCATTTACTGAAGCAAACAAGACGATGATCCAAAAAAGAGTATTCCAGACTTTTGGCTGTAGCTGAATGAAGCTGGTGTACACGATAAATATGGTAGATAATACGTACAAAATAATACCGCTGATGGCATATTTCATGCGCCATTCCAAAAGTAACTCTTTGGAGAATAATGCTTGGATTTGTGCGAAAATCTCCATGCCTGCAAAGGTAGTTCTGTAAGGCTTATTTTTGGTAGTTTCTGTCTTAAAAATGCCCCTTCACAATATCAAAGACTCATTGGCAGTTGTAAATGCCGTGACGCAAAGCAGCATGAAATGCCTTGGAAATGGTAGCCCAGCAAGGTGTTGACCAGTTTCGTTGGCATGATTGATGCAAGTTTATCAAATTAATTATTGAAACTATACCCCTTTTGCATGAGGCCTGCTAATTTGAATATTTGGGCGTTAATTGCTACCTTTCGCCTGTTGAATCCTGTAAATCAAATTGGCGAAATTACTGCGATGCTACGAAACACTATTCTCCTGCTATTGATCCTCTTTGGCAGTACAACACTCCAGGCACACGAAGAGGAAAACCAATATTACCGCACTACTGCCCGCAAAGGCGACAATATTCGCCGCCTGTTAAAACGCTATTTTCTGGCCGGCTACGATTGCAATTTCGATAAATTCTACCAGCTCAATAAGCTCAATTCTACTTCCGATCTGTTCGAAGGCCGAAAGTATTACCTGCCGGTAAGCATTCATCGGTATAATGGCAGAAGCATTAAAACCTCGCTGGATCTGGAAGGGTGGGAAAAAGCTTACCGCATCAAGCAATACAACGAAAGGCTATACCGGCATAAGCTGCGGCAAAGCACCTTGGTGCGGAGCAGCCTCATCTGGGTGCCCTACCATGAGCTGGGGTGCAGTGGAAAGAAGGCAGAGCCGCTGGCGGATGCCAAAGCGTCCACAAGCACCAACCTCAAGCCCTCTGACAAGGAAAGGAGGGAGTATCAGAAAATCGATTCCAAGGTGCTGGCTCATTTTAAAAAGTCAAGCGGGCTGGGCAAATTTCCGATTTTTGGCAAGAAATACGAGCACGTCACTATCAGAGATAACAAGCTGAGGGGGCAGGTTTTTTATGTAGTCAGTGGCCACGGCGGGCCCGATGTAGGGGCTGTAGGCAAAGCTGGGAAACATCAGCTTTGTGAAGACGAATATGCCTACGATGTGTCCTTGCGATTGGTAAGAAAACTCATTGAGCATGGTGCGATCGCATACATGATTACCCGCGATGCGGATGATGGTATCCGCTCGGAGGATTATCTGAAATGCGATTACGATGAGTATTGCTGGGGCGATTATATCATTCCACGCAGCCAGAAAAGCCGACTTTACCAACGCTCCGATGCTATCAACAAACTGTATGAAAAGCACCAAAAGCAAGGCATCAAAAAGCAAACTACCATCGTCATCCACATAGATTCCCGCAATACCAGTGTCAATACAGACGTCTTCTTTTACTACTATCCCGGCAGCCAAAAGAGCCGCAAAATTGCTCAAAAGCTGCATCAGACTTTCAAAAGCAAGTATCGCAAATATCGTAGCAATGGCCAATATCATGGCACCATCACTTCCCGTGACCTTCACATGCTGCGCGAGCCCAAAACCTCTTCGGTATTCATAGAGTTGGGCAATATCCGTAATCGCCATGACCAGCAGCGCTTTATTCGCGAAAGCAATCGCGAGGCTTTAGCTAAATGGCTGCTCCAGGGCTTGGTGAGGTAGTATTGTAGCTTTTTCAAGCACCTGTCTGCCGCTAGTTAGTTTTCCAATTTGATACGAATATAAACTGAAAAGTATTGTAATATTGCAGTACAATGCCTGGCATCATTTTGTGCCTGGGACAAGGCGCTGGAAAGATGAAATAGTTGAACTTTACATAATATGAACATTGTCATTGCCGGGGCGGGAGATGTGGGTTTCCATCTGGCAGAATTGCTTGCTATCGAAAACCAGAATATCACTTTGATCGACCTGGATGAAAAACTCCTTGACTATGCCTCCAATCACCTGGATGTGATGGTGATAAAAGGGAATGCTTCTTCCATCAATACGCTCAAAGAAGCCAATGTAGAGGATGCCCAGCTATTTATTGCTGCTACCACTAAAGAAACCACCAACCTGCTGTCTGCCATTCTCGCCAAGCGATTGGGTGCCAAAAAAACGATAGCCAGGGTGAGCGAGGGAGAATACCTCAAAGAAGCTTCCAAAGTGATGTTCCTCGATATGGGAATCGACAACCTCATCTCTCCTCGCATACTCGCTGCCCAGGAAATTGAGCGGCTGATACACCGAAGCTCTGTTACCGACATTTTTGAATTTGAGAAAGGGCAAATTTCTATTATTGGCTTTACGGTTGATAATAGCTCGAGCCTGGTACAAAGAAGTTTTGAAGAATTGGATGCTCAGACGCCTCATTTTGTCATCAAAACACTTTGCTTATTGAGAAACGGACGCACCATCATCCCTGATCGTACGATGAAAATTGAGCGAAGTGACCATGTTTATCTGGTTACCAATCACCAGGATTTCAACGAGCTGAATAATTTTATCGGCAAGAGCCTTAGAGAAATAAAGCGGATCATGATCATTGGAGGTACCTCCCTGGCATTGAAAACAGCTCAGGTACTGGAGAACAAGTTTTCCATCACTATGATAGTGGAGGATGAAGACCGATGTAAGGAATTGCTTGCCGTTTTGAATAATGTGCTGGTAATCAATGGTGATTGGGGGAATTTGGAGCTGCTGAAAGAAGAAGGCCTGGAACGGATGGATGCATTTATCGCCCTGACCAATAATTCAGAAACGAACATCATCACCTGCATTACGGCAGAGCAAACGGGGGTTTACAAAACCATCGCCCTGGTCGATAACTCAGCCTATACCCATATTTCACAAAACATTGGTGTGGATACGCTTATCAACAAAAAAATCATTGCTGCCAACAACATTTTCAGATATGTACGAAAAGGCAAAGTTGAGGCGATTGCATCGATGCACGGGGTGAATGCCGAGATTATTGAATTTGTAGTGCATAAAAACAATCGAGTGACCCATGTTGCGATCAGCAAACTGCACCTGCCTCCAAAGTTGGCAAAAATTGTAGGCGTTATCCGGAATGATCGGGGCATCCTTCCCGGAGAGGATTTTCAGCTGCAAATCGGCGACAAAGTTGTCGTTTTTGCCTTGCCGGAAGCTATTAAAAAAGTAGAAAGTATTTTTAGATAGCATGATAAACTTCAAAGTCGTAATAGGGGTTTTGGGGGTGATATTGATTGTGTTTAGCGGCTTTATGGCGCTGCCTTTGTTGTGGGCGCTTGCTCATGGGCAAGAGGAAGCGACCCCTTTTATTTACTCCATACTGTGCATCTTGCTGGCAGGAGGCGGACTTAGCTTTTTTAAATCGGATCGGGACAAAATTGGAAAGCGGGAAGGCTATCTAATTGTTACGTTGGGTTGGCTGGTGTTGTGTTTGAGCGGAATGCTGCCCTACCTGTTTTCCCATACTGTCAGTGGTTTTTCAGATGCTTTTTTTGAATCCACCTCCGGGCTCACCACCACCGGGGCCAGCATATTCCAGGACATTGAAGCCTTGCCGCAGAGTATCCTGCTGTGGCGAAGCCTCACCCAATGGATAGGAGGGATGGGCATTATCGTGCTTACGGTAGCTATCCTTCCCTTACTTGGTGTGAGCGGAATTGAGCTTTTTGTAGCAGAGGCTCCCGGCCCAAAATCGGAAAAGATCCATCCCCGCATCAAGGAAACTGCCAAAAGGCTGTGGCTTATCTACTTTGGGCTGACGATCTTACTGGGCTTTATTCTGTATTTTATTAGCAAAATGAGCTTCTTTGATGCGCTCAACCATGCGCTGACTACGCTGTCCACTGGCGGCTTTTCCACAAAAAATGCCAGCATCGCCCATTTTGACCAGCCCATATACCAGTATCCGATTATGGTGTTTATGTTTTTAGCTGGCATGAACTACACCATCATCTATTTTGGCTTGCGAGGCAAACTGAGCAAAGTATGGGGCAGCGACGAATTCAAAACCTACCTTTTTGCCATATTGGCGATGGTGGCAGCCTGCACCGCATCCGTCTTCCTCAGTACCGACAGCACCCTGGAAAAATCCTTTCGGGATGCTGCTTTTCAAATCATTTCCTTGGTAACCACTACCGGATATGTATCTGCCGATTATACTGCATGGAACAATGGCACTACCATGTTTTTCTTTTTCATATTGTTTACCGGAGCATGTGCTGGTTCAACGAGCGGTGGCATAAAGGTGATCCGCCATTTGGTTTTTTTTAAAAACACGCTGCTGGAATTCAAAAGATTGCTGCATCCGCGTGCTATCATCAGAATAAAAATCGATAGAAAGCTCGTTGCCAGCAAAACCATCACACATATTCTGGTTTTTTTGTTGGTCTATCTTTTTCTGTTCTTTGTCGGGAGCATACTGGTGAGCCTGGTGTTGTCCGGCTACCAAAAGCCACTGCTTACAGCATTTGGAGCGGTAGCTACCTGCCTGGGCAATGTTGGGCCGGGAATCGGCAAGGTAGGTCCGGTGGATAATTTTGCCCATATTCCGCAAGTTGGAAAGAACCTGCTCTGTGCGCTGATGATTATTGGGCGCCTCGAATTGTTTACCGTCTTGATTATTTTCACACCATATTTTTGGAAGTCAAATTGAACCGGCCCTGGCTTGGTGTTTTCAGTGCATCGTGGCCAGAGCCATTCCCAGCCCCGCTATGATGGCCAGCAGTTTTTGCCAGGATATTCGGTGATGATGGCTGCTACTATCCATTTCAAAAATGATGGTAGTGGCAATATGCAGAAAGGAGCCGACCACCAAGGCGATCAACCCACTCAAAGCTTTTTCATCCAGCATGCCTAAAACCTCCAGCCATTCTGCCAAACCGGCTCCCAATGGCGACATCAGCGCAAAAACGATCAAGCATAGCAGCACTGCTATCCGCCTGAATTTGGCAAGCAACAGCAGGCTCACCAGAGCAAAGGCCGCCGGAGCTTTGTGGAGCATAATGCCCAGCAGCAGATGCATGCTGCCAAAAGCCTCGCCGTCTTCGTGCGTATGTGCATGGAAGCTGCTATAACTACTCAAGGGCATCCCCTCAATGAAAGCATGTACACACAAACCAATCATAAGCTGAAGGGCGAAACTGTTGTGCGGATGATGCGGTGCATGAATATGGCCATGTTCAACGCCCTGCGATAATTGTTCAAGGAGCAATTGAATAAAAAAGCCGGCCAATATCCAAAGGCCTGGCTGCATAAGCTCACTTTTGAACGCCACAGGCATCAGGTGTAAAACGCTGATACCCAGTATATAAGAGCCGCTGAATGAAAGAATCCATTGAAGTGTTGTGCGGTATTGCCTGTCCACATAGAAAGCGATCCCGCCGCCAATAATTACGGTGCCGAAGAGTAGTATGTATTCAATTGCTGACATCTACGATTGGTAAAATTACACTTGCCTGAAATGTATAGTTTTTGGCACAAATCTGTGATATGCCATAGCACATCCAATTCCGATGGTGCCTCCTAAGAGCGCCCCTCCCAGTACATCCAACGGATAATGGACCCCTACATACACCTGACCGTATGCGATGCTGGAGGCCCACAGCAGCCCGGACGGCCATATCCAATGGAAGCGTCGGCCCAATGTGAGTGCCAGGAAAAATGCAATGGCAAAATGGTTGGTTGCGTGGGATGAGGTAAAACTATATCCCCCTCCACAGGGAACCAGCAAATGCAGCTCAGCCTGTAAAGCAGGCTCATGGCAAGGCCTCTGCCGGGCAACGCTTTTTTTAATTAACTGGCTGCTCAGGCCATCACTGAGTAACAACATTAGCAGCATGCTGAGTAAAAAATAATGACTGCGCTGCCCGAAGTTGGAGTACAAAAAGCTGAACAAAAACAGATACAGCGGCAGCCAGAAATATTTGCTTCGCCAATAAGGCATGAGTGCATCCAGCCAGTCAAAGTGCCACTGGCCATTGATCAACTGAAAGAGTTGCTGGTCGAAATGGAGGAGGGCTTCTTCCATCAGGCCGGATTTTTCTTAGCAAATAAAATGAGGCGGTCAGAGCTTTGAACATCAAAAGGATCGAGCTGATAATTGCCAAAGAGGTGTTCAATTTGTAGCCCCGCTTTTTCAAACAAGCGCTCAAAGTCAGCAAGTTGAAAAGCACGAACCTGCTCCTCAAAATGCAAGTGCTGCTCCCGATCCGTCACACAAATCCGTTTGTGCAGATAGCCTGATTGATAAGAAGAAGTGATCAAAAACTGTATCCCTTCGATCTCTACTTTTTTTTCAGCTAATAGATTATGAACAGCCAGCTCGGCATTCAGAAAATCCAGCACCAAACAGCCGCCCGGCTTGAGGCCCAAATACAAGTTCTTGAGTGTGTTCAGATGATCTTTATCGCTTCGGAAGTACCCAAAGCTGGTGAAAAAATTGAAAACAAAATCAAAATAGTTGATCCGAAAAATGAGCCGCATATCATGCGTGTAGAAGGAAAGCCGCTCGCTTTCAAAACGCCGGGCAAAGTTGATGTTTTCGATTGACAGATCAATGCCCGTCACATAATAGCCCTGCTCGGCCAGATAGCGGGAATGCCGGCCTTTGCCGCAGGCCACATCCAGCATAGCAGCCTGGGGCCGGGGCCGTAGATGTGTCAGCAGGGTGTCGATAAATTTGCGAGCCTCCGCCTCATCGCGATGCCGATACAATAAGTGATAATACGGAGAATTGAACCACGATTCAAACCATTCCCCCTGTGTTTCCTTACTAGTATGATCCAGTTGCTTTTGCGCCACTTTATTAGAGCTTGATGATGGCCGAAATGTACGGCTTTCTTTTGGCAGCAGAAAAGAAGTTGCGTTTGAATAAAAAAGCAGCAGATGATTTTTAGCCTTTATCTGGCTGATAGTCAAGGAGTTAAAACCTTCAAAAGCAATTCACTGCCAAAAAGTTTACTCGCCCGGCAGCCAATGCAAGTGTTTTTCCTATTTTTGCACAGCCAGCTTTATTTTTGGCTGGTAAAAAGCCTGTTTTTGCCCAATTTTCCAAAATATTCTGTATCTCGTTCTCCGAAAACAGCATCTTTCTACTTTATAGTACGTTGAAGAAGAGAGTCTTTTTGTATTGAAAATATGATCGCATCTAACTCCAATCCACTATGGCACTGATAAAATCCATTTCCGGTATCCGCGGCACGATCGGCGGTAAAGCAGGTAGCAATCTCACTCCTCAGGATATTGTTGAATGTACAGCTGCTTTTGGTCAGTGGGTGATGCAAAACAGCTCCAGTGCCCGTATCGCCATAGGGCGCGATGCCCGGATTTCAGGTGAGTTGGTCAGCCAATTGGTGGTCAGCACCTTGCGGGCTATGGGCATTTCCGTCATTGATCTGGGCCTTTCAACCACTCCAACGGTTGAATTGGCCGTAGTGGCCGAAAAAGCAGGTGGAGGCATTATTCTTACTGCCAGCCACAATCCCAAGCAATGGAATGCACTCAAATTGCTCAATAATAAGGGAGAATTTATTTCTGCACAGGCCGGACGGGAAGTGCTGGCTATCATTGATGAAGGAGAAATTGAATATGCGCCAATCGATCAACTGGGTACCTATGAACAGAGAACGGATTATATCGAGCAGCATATTCGCCAGATACTTTCCTTGGAGCTGGTTGACGCCCAAGCCATTCGAGCCAAAGGGTATAAAGTAGTGGTGGATGCCGTCAACTCGACCGGGGCCATTTCCGTGCTCCCGCTATTGGAAGAGCTGGGCTGTGAAGTGGTGGTGCTCAATGGCGAGCTCAACGGCCAATTTGCCCACAATCCGGAGCCCTTACCCGAAAACCTTAGCAAGCTGGCCGGAGCTGTACAGGCGCAGCGCGCTGATCTGGGCATTGCCGTTGATCCGGACGTGGATCGGCTGGCGCTGGTAAGTGAGGATGGTGAAATGTTTGGGGAAGAATATACACTGGTAGCGGTGGCAGATTACATTTTGAGCCACCGCAAAGGAGCTACTGTAAGCAATCTGTCATCGACCCGGGCGCTGCGCGATGTCACCGAACAGCACGGCTGCCAATATTTTGCCTCGGCAGTGGGTGAAGTCAATGTAGTGGAAAAGATGAAAGCGGTGAATGCAGTGATTGGGGGGGAAGGAAATGGCGGCATTATTTACCCCGAATTGCACTATGGCCGCGATGCGTTGGTCGGAATAGCGCTGTTTTTAAGTAAGCTGACAGCCTTCGGCAAACCTGTTTCCTTCCTTCGTAAGACCTATCCCAATTATACAATTTCGAAAAATAAAATCCAGCTGACAGCTGATATTGAGCTGGATTTGCTGCTCGAAAGGCTGAAGCAAAAATATGCCAAGCAGGAAGTCAATACCATCGACGGGCTGAAAATTTCGTTTGACAAAGACTGGATTCACCTGCGCAAATCCAATACCGAACCCATCATCCGCATTTATACGGAAAGCACATCCGAAGTCATTGCCGACAATTTGGCCTCCAAGATCATTTCGGATATTAACGAAATTTTGAAAGAACTCAAACGTGTACCGGCTTGATTATAATTGGTTGATTATAATTGGTTGATTATCAGTCGGTTGTAGCATTTTTGACCAACCAGCGTCCTTCCTTTACAGCCCTGTTGATTTGTTCACAATTGCAGCATTTTCGGTTTCATTTAAACTGATAATTGCTACCTTTACCATGCTTTATCAAACAAACATGCTAAAACTACGATTGTGAAAAGAATTTATCTGGATAATGCCGCCACCACTGCAATGCGCAGCGAAGTAGTCGATGAAATGGCCCGCGTAATGCGAGATCATTTTGGCAATCCCTCGTCCATACATTCAGAGGGTCGCCAATCGCGTTCCCTCATTGAAAAGGCGCGCAAAACGATAGCCAAGGCAATTGGCGCCTCTATCGGCGAAATATTCTTCACTTCCGGGGGCACCGAATCGAATAATATGGCCCTCAAATGTGCGGTGCGCGATCTGGGCGTCCAGCGCATCATCAGCTCGCCTACCGAACACCATTGCATCACAAACACGCTCGATTGTTTGGAGACCGAAAGCTCTATTTCTGTTAATTATCTGAATGTGGATAAAAGGGGCCGGCTGCGTATGAATGAGCTTGAAAAGCTGTTTAAGGAGTATGCCAATGAAAAACTCCTGCTGAGCCTGATGCATTCCAACAATGAGATCGGCACCATGATCGATCTGGAAGCGATCGGCGCGCTTTGCCAAACATATGATGTCCTGCTACTCACCGATACGGTACAAACGATTGGCTACTTTCCAATAGATGTCAGTAAGCTCAATATCCAGTTTTTGAGCGGATCAGCTCACAAATTTCATGGCCCCAAAGGGGTGGGCTTTATCTACATCAACAGTCAGCATCCTATTCGCCCCTTTATAGATGGCGGCTCGCAAGAGCGCAATATGAGGGGTGGAACAGAGAACATTTATGGCATTGTCGGCTTGGCCAAAGCGCTCAGCCTGTCGATAGAGAACATGGCTCAAACCCGCGCCCACATTGAGCATTTGCGAAATCACCTGATCGGCAGATTGCTGGCAGAGTTTGAAGACATTCACTTCAATGGCGATTACAAAGGGAGATACCACTATAAGGTACTCAATGTGTCTTTTCCACCTTCGCCCAAATCGGAGCTGCTGCTATTCAACCTGGATATTGCCGGTATCAGCGCTTCCGGAGGCAGCGCTTGTAGCTCGGGCGCCGAGGCAGGATCGCATGTGTTGAAGGCGATCCAACATCCCGCTGAACGAAAAGCCATTCGCTTTTCTTTCTCTCATCAAAATACCATCGAAGAAGTGGACAAGCTGATTGAAAAACTAAAAGCCATTATTCCCGCTAAAGGGGTGATGAGCTAAGGCCACTTAGTAAAGCTCTAAAAATCAAAAGCCTTCAAACAATCCTGTTTGAAGGCTTTTTGTGTTTATTTGCGATTCAGATGAATCTATAGGTCAATAGGTGTCTTCGTTTTTGTACTATTAAGACGCTTGCCTTAGTTTTGGGTCACAAAAAAAAATAATATTTATGAAAATTGCCATACTTGGCTACGGAAAGATGGGCAAAGCAATTGAAAAGCTGGCCGTGGCAAAGGAGCATCAGCTGGTGCTGAGGTTAAACAGCAGCAATAGTAATACGTTTACGCCCAAGTCATTGTCAGAAGCTGATGTAGCTATCGAATTTAGTCGGCCCGATACTGCTTTTACCCACATTAAAAACTGTATAGAGGCTGGCTGCCCGGTGGTGAGTGGCACTACCGGATGGCTGGATCGGAAGGGGGAGATTGAAGAACTGACTATTAAAAATGAAGGGGCTTTTCTGTATGCGTCCAATTTTAGTATCGGAGTGAATCTGTTTTTTGCACTGAATGGCTATTTGGCCAAGCTTATGAATAGCCAACCTCAATATGCCCCCCTTATCGAGGAGATTCATCATATCCAGAAGCTGGATGCTCCCAGCGGCACAGCCATCAGCCTGGCAGAGCAATTGATCGGCAACTTGGAACGCCTAAAAAACTGGCAAAAGCGCGAAGGAGCTGCCGGTACGGTACCCATTCGCTCCCAGCGCATCGGGGACGTGCCGGGAACGCATCATGTATATTGGGAGTCGGAAACGGACAGCATAGAAATCATTCACTCCGCGCACTCCCGGCAGGGTTTTGCTAGTGGCGCACTGTTGGCAGCAGAGTGGTTGGTGGGCAGGAAAGGAGTATTTTCCATGAAAGATGTATTGGGATTTTGAACAAATTCCTTGTTATTCTTCGTCAAGCGACTTGCCCTTCATAGCCTGTGAAACATTGATTTCAAGCGCTTTGTGAGCCAGCGGCCTGGTGAATTCGTTGAGTTCTTCAATGCGTTGGTTGACCAGGTCTTTGTCAGAAGATTCTGTCGCCTGTCGCAAGCCTTCACTCATCAGCCGGATTTGTTGCTGCTCCTGATCGCTGAGCCAGGATTTATTTTGCTCAATAAATTTTTCTGCTGCCAACAAAATATTGTTAGCTTCATTGCGGGCTTCCAGCAGCGCCCGCTGTTCCATATCCTGCGGGGCATGTTCAATGGATTCCAACAGCATGCGTGCCATCTCTTCATTATCAATGCCGTACTGCGAGCGAATTTCGATTTGCTGTGCGGTGCCCGATCTAAGCTCTTTGGCTTGTACCTGCAAAATTCCATCGGCATCTATTACAAAATTGACTTCAATTTTGGGCAGGCCGGCCGGCATAGCAGGCAAATCGCTCAGCACGAAGGCCCCCAGCTTCCGATTGTGTTCGACCAGGTCCCGCTCACCCTGAAAAACGGAAACTTGTAAGTTTTTTTGTCCATCCACGGCGGTGGTATATTGCCGGGCAGCCTTCACGGGCACCTTACTGTTTCGGGGAATGATGACATCCATCAGGCCTCCCATAGTTTCGATGCCAAGGGAGAGGGGCGTTACATCGAGTAAGAGGACGCTCTTTTGATTGCCGGCCAGTACATCAGCCTGAATTGCCGCTCCCAGTGCAACAACCTCCTCGGGGTGAAGCTTGTCGTGAACTGCCCTGCCAAAAAAATCGGCGACCCGCTTTTTGACGAGCGGCACCTTTGTGGAGCCGCCAACCATTACTACATGATCGATATGTTGGGTGGTGAGTTGGGCATCCTGTAGGGCAGCTTTGCAGCATTGCAGTGTTTTCTCAATAAGGGGAGTGATCAGCGCATTAAATTTTTCAATAGAAATCTGGCAATTGATCGTATTATTAATGGTTTTTTTGAAAGAGTTTGCTTTGCCGAGCTGTATTTTAGCCTCTTCGGCGGTGAGGCGAAGCTGCTGATTTAGCGCTTTGTTGGCTGCCCAATCCAAGGTACCCAAATTGTTGATTTCTGTCCAGTATTGTACAAGCATTTGATCGAAGTCATCTCCCCCCAGGAATGTGTCGCCCTGAGTAGAGAGCACTTCAAAAATACCTTCGTGTATTTGCAATATTGATAGATCAAAGGTGCCGCCTCCCAGATCGTACACAGCAATGGTTTGGGGTTCGCTCTGATCCTTGCCAATTCCATAGGCCAGGCTGGCAGCCGTAGGCTCGTTTATGATGCGCAGCACATCGAGGCCGGCGAGCTTACCGGCATCTCTGGTTGCCTGTCTTTGAGCATCATTGAAATAGGCGGGGACGGTGACCACTGCCTTGCTCACGGTACTTTGGAGCCTGCTTTCGACTCGTTGCTTTAGTGCCCGCAGGATATGGGCAGACAGCTCGATAGGTGTGTAAAAACGCTGGCCGAGTTGAACTTTGACCATGCTGTCCTTGTCTTGATCAATGATTTTGTAGCTAAAATAGTGTTCGTAAGGAGCGATATCATCATACGACTTGCCCATAAGCCGCTTTACAGAGTAGATGGTTCGGTCGGGCTTGCGAATGAGCAAGTCTTTGGCCTTTTCTCCAACAATGATCTGGCCTTCCTCTCCAAAGTGTACAATGGAGGGGAGGAGGCTGTTAGCTCCTTTTTCATCCTTCACCGTCACCGCTTCACCGTCTCGAATGATTGCTACAAGACTGTTCGTGGTACCCAGATCGATGCCAATAATAGCATCTGCTTGCTGCTCTACCTTTCCTTCTTTTATGTTAATGGGGATTCTGGCCATTAGTAATGTAAACTTAGACTTTGTATAAAACAAGCGCAAAATTACTAATAGAACCGAAAAGTTAGCTATGCTTTGTCAGGTTTTTAACAAGCACTCAATACTATACCGCGCTTTGCCAAGTTTTGTGCGTACGCACAAAACTTGGCAAAGCGGGATAAACTTCAAGCCTGTAGGTTTTACCCAAGATGCAGGGGTTGTTCTTACTGGATAAATCGCTATTGAAATGCACAAAACCTGGCGGCTTGAAGTATAAAAAGGGGTATGTTGAATCTGACCGTTCAGCAAATTGAGCTGTTACGCTTTCAGATATCAGATGAGAGGTCATACATCTAAAATAGGTAGAGCTGAACTTTAGCAAAATTTTATCTACATCTTCACCAGCCTTTTGGTCTTTTGTCCGCCCTCCGTCTGGATGCGATAAAAGTAAGTACCCGCCGCTAATCCCTGCCCATCAATGGCTATCTGGTGGGTGCCGGCAGTAAATTGCTGATCAGTCAGCAGGCGAACCTCGTGGCCTATGCTGTTGATAAGGCTGATCTTTACGTGCTCATTTTCTGAATTAAATTTAATTTTCGACCATTGGCTGAAAGGATTTGGCCAGGCATGCGCTTCCACCTGCTCAATGGCTATCTCATTGGTAGGAGTGGGAGCACAGTCGTTGATAATTGGAATGCGTTGGAAATCATCAAAAAGCAAATTTTTGACAAGCGCTTCCTCTACGCCAAACCAATCCATCAGCACAGATCCATACATCGAGCGAAAGTCATACTGCATTGGAACGGCCTCTTGTACACTTACATCTTCAGATATTTCGGGATTGTCGCCGATGATACCGGCATTGACGCATGAGCCAAACAATAGCATGGGAGCTGCATCCCCGTGATCGGTACCGAAGCTGTTATTGGAGCGAATTCGGCGGCCAAATTCTGAGAAGGTCATACTTAAAACGCGCTCTTCAAGGCCCAGCAATTTGAGATCATCCTGAAAGGCGCAGACGGCATCGGCCAGGGTTTGCAATAGTTCTGCATGATTGCCATTGGCGGGCTCGCCATCCACCACCTGATTGGCATGTGTGTCGAATCCGCCCAGACTGACTACAAATACTTTGGTATTGGAACCTCCACTGATTAGCGTGGCAACGGTTTTCAGCTGTTGTGCCAGGCGGTTATTGTCTGGGTATTTTGCCGAAAGGCTATTGCCATTCTCAAAAGTTTCGACTAGCCGTTCTGCATAGGCGTTGGTCTGCTGGATGACTTCTCTTACAAATCCCAACTCCTCTCCATAACATCCGTCCGGCAAGGTATCGATTCCGCCTGTGTTGAGGGTGCCAAGGCTGGAGGGGTCAACCAGGGCAAGGCTGAAATTTGTGCTAAGCCCCTGGCAGGTCTCCGATACCTGCGAGCCCATCGTAATGGCAAAGGGATCGGGGTATTGGGCATTAGGATAGCCTTCCGGATAATTCGGATATTGGGTGTCAAAGTAGCGGCCGAGCCAGCCGGTGGACAGAAATTCATCGGCTGCACTGGCTGTGTTCCAGATGTCCGTGGAGCGGAAATGTGAGCGGTTTTGATTGGGGTAACCCACACTTTGGACGATACCCAGCTTGCCATCATCAAATACAGCCTTCATGCCCGTCATGGCGGGGTGTAGGCTATTGGTTGGCGTTAGGGAGAGCAAGTTGCTTTGAGGAGTGATCAGGTTGCTGCGAACATTGGCCAGCGCATCGTATTGATCGAGCGGGATGAGGGTGTTGAGGCCGTCATTGCCACCGATAAGCTGAACCAATACCAGCACCTTGTCATTGTCAGCTCCGATGAGATTGAACATACTGTTTTTGCCAATCGAAGAGACCTGAAAACCACCGATTAAAACGGGGATGGAAAAGGCTGAGCTGGTTTGTATAAAAGATCTGCGTTTCATTATTTTGAATTTTAGGAGGTGTTAGTTGAGTTGAAATTCTGCCATGCCGATCATGGCTTGCAGCATGTTTTGCAATTTGGCTTCCACAGCCCTCGCCAGGTTTTCGTTGCCGGGATCGGCGGCATATTCGCTGTATTCCACGTTCCACTCAAAATCAGGCAGGCCCGGTATGAGCACCTCTTTGAGGTAATCCTTCTGATTTTGCGTCAGCTCACGAGCAAATACAATACGGCTGAACTCGTCGATCATTTCATTGACGTCAAAGGGGTTGTCGAGTTTGCTGACAAAGTCCAATACATCAATGCCAAACTGATTGTCGCCAATAGCTAGTTGCCGCCGGGCCAGCAAGGTGCCGATCTGCATACGTACAGGCAGCGAGGCGGAGTTGATCCAGATCCGGTAGTATAGCGGCTCTTGATAGAAGGCCTTCCAGCCCGCAACGGAAGGATGATTGAAAATTACCATCTCTAGCGGAATGGAGGCACGATATAACTGAGTACGCACAAAATACTGCTGGTTGATGAGGTTGGGCATGGGTACCTCAAAGGTGTTGATGAGGCTGAACAAAAAATCAAGAGGATGTTTGATTGCACAGCCAAAGTTGTCAGCATTGAAGAAGTGTTCGCTGCTCAATAAGGCTTGCAGGGCAGGTGCAATCTCGTAATCATTGTCAATGATGAGTTGCGCCATTGGCTCGATGATCTCACTTTCGATGCTTGCCCCAATTTGATAATGCACAAACCAGCGATATAACTTGCGGCTTATAAAGCGGGCTACTTCCTCTTTTTGGAATATAATGTCAACCAACTGGCTGTATTCCTGATCACCGGCATTAGTAATTACCGTATTGTCGAATCGGTGGGAAAGCTGCTTGGCTTCGGCATCGTGGCGTGCCGGGATGAAGCGCGATTGCACAAGGTTGGGGTTGTCGCTTCGCGCAACCCAGCCGGTGAGCACACGGGCCATTTGCACTACATCGTCCTCAGTGAAGGTGGTGTAATCGCCCGGCCCGGCCAGCTCACCCTTTCCTATGGTGAACAATTCGAGCAGCTCGCGGGCATAGTTTTCGTTGGGCGCGACTGCGGAGTTTTGCGTGCCGTTGAGATAAATGAGCATAGCCGGATCAATGGTGATCTGTTTGGTTAGAGCTTTAAAATTGCCCAGAGCTGAGTTGCGAAGAGTGGTGATGTATTTGTAAGTGTAGCGCGGATCATTGATATCTGCTACTACAAAGTGATTGTGCCAAAACAGGGTCATCTTTTCTTTGATAGATATTCCCTCTTCCTGCATCAAGCCAAATGACCAGCTATTGAGCGAAGCATAGCGCGCGCCATTGAGTCCGGGAATGTTGGGGTAGGGGGCACCGTCCACCCAGCTTTCACCGACGGCAGCATCGGGATCGTTTTGGAAATTGTAGTGGATTGGCGGATCAGGTAGCGGCTGATCGGCAAAGAGCTGATCGATAGTAGTTGGCATACCCTCCGCTACAGATTGGTTGATTCTGGCCTTAGAAGGGCCAAAGGTACAGCGGCGCAATAAGTGAGCGGCCTGCTCGAAATTCCAGGGGCCGGTATAAGGAGTGAGGGAGCTGCGCAGCGTAGTGGCGGTTTTGGCTTTGCGTCTTTTTCGCTTTCCGCTGAGTACTGCGAAGGTAGATCGTCGGTTCATTGATAATAGTTTTTCAAGTGATGGTTCAGTTCAGAAAGATGGATGCGAGTTGGACTATACCTATTGCAAATAGGTTTAATGAAAATTAAGACTTTTTTAACAGGTGCATGAAGGGAGCAAAAAGTTGCCTGCGATGGAAAGAGATTCAGAAACTTGTATAGGTAGCGCTGTTTCACTTGAGCTATTTATTGCAAATGGCAAATCAACTTGGCATACCACCCGCTGGGTGGGCTCACCCTGCCACCTCCGCCGGCATAGCCGCATTCGAGAAATAGCTCACCCTTGCGGTTCCAGTGGATGATATTGGAACCGCTTGGTGAAAAAAGCTTAGATGTTACCTGCAAGTCAGTATAAGGACGCAAAAGGGGATAAAATTCCATAAACGTTTTTGGACCTTTAGAAATATTTATTTATTTGTTACTCATAACGTATTGATAGTCAGTGTATTGCGAAATAAAATTTTCTAAAAAATTATCCTTGCTTTTCTTTGTTTTTCCTTGCAAAGAGATGCAAATTCCTACAGAGTGCTTTTACTCTAATGAACTAATAGGGCCGCTGGAACCGGCGGAAGGTGAGCCGGTACAATTCATATATACCATAGAGAATAGCCACTCCAAAGAGGCTTGCTACAAAGCGGGAATCGAACAACAAGCTATCATAATACCCTAACTTGAAGGCTTTCATAGCCCGCTCTAAGTTGAGGAAATAGGCAAGTGAGCAGATCAGGTAAAGTGTCCAGTTCTTGCGGTAGCAGCCATAAACAAAAGAAAGTAATATGCAGGGATGCGAATAGCGCTCATGCATCTGGGTATTGAAGAAAAAGAAAGCGAGAGCACACAGGCTTAGCGTGAGCATGACCAGCTTTTGATACCCCTTCGTATGGGAAGATGGAGTGGACGAAAAGAAAGTCTTTATGCATAATGGAGCACAACTGATGGCATAGACAATCGCAAACCCTATTAGGCCCCACTGTTTATAACTCAGGCCACTGAAGAGGACTGCATCACTCATTTTTCGGGCTTCGTGACCAAAGAGCAAATGCCAGATATTGAAAGCATTGAGCGAAAGGAAGGGATAAAAGTCCATGGCTCCAAATAATACCTCACCCAATTTTCCCAGCGTCCCGCCCCACCAAAACGGCAGCAAAATTAAGAGCTGAACCGACAGTGTGATCACAATATCTCTGGCACCTCGCTTTTTATCTTTGGACAGGCCGGGTGCCAGAACGATGAACAAGATCGGTGCAAATACAATGGCCTGCAACTTGGTATTGAGTGCCAGCAGGAAGCAAAGCATAGCTGGTAGCTGCCGATGGTGAAAGGCAAAAATGAAAGCCAAAAGTGTGAAGGTAGTATAGATCGTATCAATCTGTCCCCATATGATGGAATTGTACAGGAACGCAATGTTCAGCAGCAAACCCAGTGGAAGCAGGTAGGACCTTGCGGTATTTTTAAACAGATATATGAGCGATGTGGCAGCAATGAAATCGAAGGCCAGCGGAATGGCCTTCACGCTGTTCAGATTGGCAATAATGGCTTCAGGGCTACCCTGTATCTTTCCAAAAACTGCAAGCAGGTATAGCCATACCGGATGGTAATTGACCGGATGCCTGCCGAATAATTTGAAATGATAAATTTGGCTAATACCATTTTCCAGGATTTGGATAGCCCAGTGCTTCCAGAAGCCCTGATCGCCGTGGTAGGTAGTGGGTAGTATTAGTACAAATCCGACAAAGAGAAGAAAGTAGAAGGTGAGGCTTACTGAAATGTTGTTTTTCATCTCAAGCGTATGTAGCATTAATTTATAGAAAAAACACTTTTAGGATTGTCGTGAAGCTGCCAAAACTAAAACTGCTTCTTTTTTGGTTGACAAATATTTAGCTTTACTCACTTTCAAAACTTATTGCCAATGCAACTTCCTAACCTGTCCGGCTGGTGGCTTCGTCTAATCGCCCTGACTTTGCTAGCAGGCGGGCTGATACTGGAGCTGGGCTACCAAACCTACTGGCTCAATGCCCGGGCTATGTACATTAGCCCTGTCCTTTGGCTGTTGGGTGGTTTGCTGAGTTGTGCAGCGGCGTTCCATCTGGCTGGATTCAAGCGATCTATTCCGCTGATAAGCAATCGTTTATGGATTAGAGGAATGCTAATGTTTGTTTGCTTTGCTTTAGGTGCCTGGTATATCGGAAGCTGGTTGTCAGAAATTTTTGCAGCCTTTCCAATTGATCCCAAATCATCCGACATTGTGCCTTCTCTGCAGCTTTATGTGCGCCGCTGGTTAAGTGGAGAGCAGGTGTATGCACCACTCGAATTTGGCCGATGGGTGGTAGATCCGACCTATATGCCGTTGCTTTGGATGCCTTATGCTTTTTCGGAATTGCTCCAAATCGATTATCGCTGGACGGCTTATGCGGTGTTTCTGTTAGGCCTGGCTTGCTGGCAGTGGCGGCTTATCCGACAGGATATTCCGCTTTGGGAGGTGATATTCAAAGCATTATTACCTTTCGTGTTTTTGCATGTTTTTTTGACGCATAACGAAAAAATGTTTGGCCTGGCTGTCGAGCTATTGCCTGTCGGATTTTATCTGATTCTTGCCATTACAATTTTGCATCGCAAGCCCTGGTTAATGGCACTGGGGATATTGCTATGTTTGCTGTCGCGCTATGCTTTTACCTTTTGGCTGCCAGTTTATCTGCTGATTATTTGTTTGGAGCGGGGGCTGAAAACGGGTGTCGGTGTGAGCATGGCTGTAGCGGTAGGTGTGCTGTTGTTGTATGTTATTCCCTTTTTGTCAAAAGACTGGAGTATTCTTTCAAAAGGGCTTGCTTATTATCAAAAAACTGCGGAAACGCAGTGGGTACGGCAGTCCTGGCAAGAGGAAGGTAAGCCACCTTACCACTTGAGCCGGGGTTTGGGCTTTGCCATCTACTTCCACAGTTACCACCGCTATACGCTGATGGATCGCTTGGCATTCAACCGAAAAGCGCATTTGCTCATCAGTGCAATGGCCGCACTGCTTTTGCTGGTGGGGTATTTTTTATTCCGAAAGCGGGGGCTCAATGTGCGACTCTATTTGCTGATCGGCCTCAAATGTTACCTGCTGCTTTTTTACGGCTTTTTCTATGTCCCCTTTAGCTATTTGTTTTTGCTGCCATTTTTTATGACCTTACCCTTGCTGTATTCAGTGCCCCTGGCCAAGCGGCTTACCTGGGTTTGAGCAAGCGCGGGTAAGCCTTAGATTTCAGGAATATCAAATGTTTTTATACCTTTCAAGACATTTCCAACTTACGGCACATCGCAATGAGCAAACAAAAAAAGAGAACCTCCAAGGCTGGTACAAAGCCTGCGCAAAGCAAAAAAGTAAGGCGTCGCCCGGCAGTGCCTGTCAAGCTGCGCAGGCTACTCGGCCTGATGGTAGCCGTTCTGGGCTTCCTGATCTATGCCAATACGCTGGGTCACCAATACGCTCTGGACGATCATTCCGTCATCAAAGAAAACTACATTATTAAAGGCGGGCTCAAGAACGTGCCCACAATTCTCACCACCAACTATCGCTATGGCTATTGGAATAGCAAAGGAGCTCTCTACCGCCCCATTCCGCTCATCCTCTATGCCGCGGAGTGGCAGCTTTCGCCAGACAATCCTACGCTGTATCACTTGGTCAATGTGCTGCTTTACGCCCTCACGGGCTTTGTGCTGTTTATGTTGCTTTCCAGAATAATGAGTGGCTGGCATGTGCTGATCCCGCTGCTCACCTCGCTGTTTTTTATGGCCCATCCTGTGCATACCGAGGTGGTGGCCAACATCAAGAGCCGCGATGAAATATTGGCCTTTTTGTTTTGCCTTGGGGCCATTCATTTTTTGTGGAACTATTTGAAAACCAATAAGTTAGGTGCTATTGTGGCAGCGCTGGGGATGTATGCTTTGGCGCTGTTTTCAAAAGAAAGTGTGATCACTTTTTTGGCCGTATTCCCACTGCTGATCTACTTTTTTACCAAAAAATCGTGGGCTGAAAATTTAAAGACAGTGGCCCTTTTTGCAATTCCTGCGGTGCTTTATTTTGTGATTCGGGCTAGTGTGTTGGGCGATATGTCGGCGGGCACTGGCGAAGCATCGGTGCTGGATAATGTACTGAGGGGATCGGAATACTGGATAGTTCAAAAAGCGACGGCTTTTCTGCTGATGGGTAAATATTTGCTCAGCCTGCTGTTTCCTCATCCGCTGGGCTCCGATTTTGGCTACAATCAAATCCCGCTCACCAATTGGGCTGATTGGAAGGTGATTCTTTCCCTGCTGGTACATGGTGGCTTGCTGGTGGTGGCGCTGCGGCAATTCAAAGCTAAGCGACTCCTTTCGCTGGGCATTTTGCTGTATTTCATCACCTTTTCCATTTTTAGCAATGTGCTGGTAATGATTGGCTCATCGTTCGGGGAGCGCTTTCTGTACATTCCGAGTCTGGGCTTCAGCCTGATGCTGGCAGTAGTGTTGATGAAAATTTTTGACATGCCGATGGCTAAGGTTAGCTTGCCCGATTGGTCAGCTTTACTGAAAATAAAACCAGCTCTTTTGGCAGTAGCGGGCCTTCTGATTGCCTTGTATGCAGCCAAAACCGTCAGTCGAAATCCGGCTTGGTACAATAGCTACAGTCTCTATGCTACCGATGTGCTGACTGCTCCAAACAGTGCTAAATTGAACTATCACTACGGGCTGGAAACGATGAAAGAGGCGCTCAATCTGCCGGATGCACAAAAGAGGCAACAAATTGGGGATGCGATCACCGCCTTTGAAAAAGCCCTGCAAATTTACCCCAACTACCATGATGTGTATGCCCAACGGGGTTTGGCTTATTTTCGTCTCAATCAGCCTGATAAAGCTTTGGCCGACTACCAAAAGTCTTTGGAGCTAAAGCCCAACAATGCTAAGGTGTATAGCAATATGGGCATTATCTATTTTCAAAAAAACAATTTGCCGAAAGCTAGGGAAGTGTACGAAAAGGCAGTCGAACTGGATCCTCGTTTTGTGGATGCCCGCCGCAATCTGGGAGCGGTGTATGCAGGGATGAAACAATATGATAAGGCCATTCAACAGTGGGAAGAGGGTTTGAAATATGCTCCCAACAATGCTACCCTGATTTACTACATCGGCACGGCTTATCGCGATAAGGGCGAAGCGCAAAAAGCTGCGCCCTACCTCCAGCGCGCCGCTGCTCTTGATCCCAATTTGAAGCAATAAATTGTGTTGCCATGAAAGCTATCGCCTTGCGTTTCGGACTATTGGCTTTGACTTTATTGCTGTTGATGCAGTTGGCAAAATATTCCCTGTTTTTTCAGGGACAAAACAGTCTCTAGGCAGCATCAATCCATCATCGCATCCGCCAAGCCTGCCAGGTCCAGCAAAAAGGCATATTCCATAGCTGTTTCTTTGTGGCGCCGAAATCGGCCGGAAGCACCACCATGCCCGGCATCCATATTGGTGTGGAGCAGCAGAATGTTGTTATCCGTTTTCATATCGCGGAGCTTGGCAACCCATTTGGCGGGCTCCCAATACTGTACCTGGCTGTCGTGCAGGCCGGTCGTTACAAGCATATTGGGATAGGCTTTCGCGTCCACATTATCATACGGAGAGTAGGACTTGATGTACTCGTAATATTCTTTTTCCTTGGGGTTGCCCCATTCATCAAACTCGCCCGTAGTGAGTGGAATGCTTTCGTCGAGCATAGTGGTGACCACATCCACAAAGGGTACCGCAGCGATCACACCTTTGAACAGATCAGGCCGCATATTGACTACGGCACCCATCAACAAACCGCCCGCGCTGCCGCCCATTGCAAAGAGCTTTTCTTTTTGGGTATAATTATTTTTTAGCAGGTGTTCAGCACAATCGATGAAGTCGGTAAACGTATTTTTCTTTTTCAGCAATTTGCCATTTTCATACCACTGGCGGCCCATCTCTTCACCGCCGCGAATGTGAGCGATCGCAAAGGCAAAGCCACGATCAAGCAGGCTCAGCCGGTTGCTGCTGAAGTAGGGATTCATGCTGGCACCATAGCTGCCGTATCCATAAAGAAGGAGCGGTTGCTGGCCATTGCGGTTGAAGCCCTTCCGGTAAACGATGGATATGGGCACCTGCTCGCCGTCGCGGGCAGTGGCGAAGAGCCGCTCGGATTGATAATTGGCCGGATCAAAATCCCCCACAACCTCTGTACGTTTTAGCAGCTTCATATCCCGGCTATTCATATGGTAATCGTAGATTGAATTGGGAGTAGTCATACTTTGGTAGCCCAGCCGCAACACCTCCGTATCGAACTCAGGATTGATAGAAGTGTAGGCCAGGTAAGCATCTTCGCCAAAATCGACATAATGTTCATCGCCCTGCCAGGGGCGGATACGAATTTGTGTGATGCCGGCCTTTCGTTCGGAAAGCACTAAAAAGTCTTTAAAAAGGTCCATTCCCTCCAGCAAAACGTCTGGGCGATGAGGAATCACCTCTTTCCAGTGCTGCTTGCCGGTAGCGGATTCGGAGGTTTCCATCAGGCGGAAATTCTGCGCATCGAGGTTGGTGCGAATGTAAAACTTGTCGCCAAAATGTGCGATGCTGTACTCGAGCTTGCGTTGGCGCGGCTGAAAAATGCGAAACTTGCCATTTGGCTGATCGGCTTCCAGGATTCGATATTCTGTAGAAAGGGTTTGGTAAGAGCCGATAATGATGTATTTGTCAGACTTGCTTTTGTACACAAAGGTTGAAAAGGTTTCATCGGCTTCGTGATACACTTCCTCATCCTGCGAAACAGCCGTCCCCAACTGGTGTTTAAATATTTTGTAGGAGCGAAGGGCTTCATCTTTTACAGTATAAAAAAGGGTTTTATTGTCATTGGCCCAAATGGCTCTTCCCGTAGTGTTGGGGATTTGGTCGGCAAGCAGTTCGCCTGTTTGGAGATTTTTAAAGCGGATGGTGTAAATGCGGCGACTGAGGGTGTCTTCCCCATAGGCCAGGAGCTGGTTGTTGGGGCTGACGGTGCGACCACCAACACTATAAAATTCATAGGCTTTGGCCAGCTCATTTACATCGAGCATAATTTCCTCCCGGGCTTCCAGATTTTCTTTTTTTCTGGAGTGGATGGGATACTCTTTGCCTTCTTCATAGCGGGTGATGTAAAAATAGCCCTTGTCTTTGTAGGGCACTGAGGTATCATCCTGTTTGATACGGCCAATGAGCTCATGGTACAGGCTATCCTGAAAGCCTTGCAAATGCTGCATAGTAGCCTTGGTATAATCATTTTCAGCGTTCAGAAAGCTGATCACCTCTGGATCTTCCCGTTGATTCATCCAGTAGTAAGGATCGATACGGGTGTCGCCATGAATGCTTAGTTTTTTGGCTAGTTTTTTTGCGCTTGGTGCTGTGGCTGGTAGGGTCATTAAGTGGGTCATTGTGCTATCAGAATTGGAAGGTGAATCGGTAATTTCTTGCTTGCAAGCAGGGATTGCCAATAGTATTACGAACAGAGGCAGATAAAGGTTATCGAATAAATCGGTAAACGGAACCATATACAAGAGCTATTTTAATGAATAGAATGTAAGGATTGGCAAGATACTACATTTTCATCGCTGGCATATTGTCTGGCTTTTCTTGATTGTAAAGGGATCGTAGATCGAATCAAATTCTGAAAAAGGGATTGCCCCTTCCTTGTTTAGGCCAAATGCCCTATAATTGCATACCCGTCATGCGTCTCAACACTACATATCGGCAAATTTGGGCCATCTCAGCTCCGATCATGCTGGGCAGCGCCGTGCAAAATATCATTGCTCTGAGCGATAGCGTCTTCCTGTATCACCTCAGTGAGGTGGATTTTGCGGCCATCGGCTTCGTCAGCGTTTTTTATCTGATCATTGCAGCTATTGGCTTTGGCTTTTCCAAAGGCGGGCAGATCATGATCGCCCGCAGGGCAGGAGAGGAGCAGCCACAGGAGATTGGCCGCACTTTTTATGCTATGCTCTACTTTGAGTTGGGGCTGGCCATTGTACTCTTTTTGTTCATGTTATTTGGCACACCTCTCTTTTTCGCTCTCTTTGTCAATTCAGATATCGTATATGCCAAAAGCCTGGAATATATTGGCTGCAGAGCTTATGGGGTGTTCTTTAGCTATGCCGGGGTAGCGATTATTGCTTTATATACGGGCGCGGCGCGGCCCATGTTTATAGTGGTGGATACGATTATTCTGGCTATTGTCAACATTGTGCTCAATTATGGGCTGATCTTTGGGCATTTTGGCTTGCCTGCTATGGGAATTGCCGGAGCCGGATTGGCCAGCACCATAGCTGAAGGGGTGGCCTTTGTGGTTTTTCTGGTTTATATATTATTTGATAAAGAAGCAGTAAAATACCGGCTTTTCAAGCTACCCAGGATTGATGTGGCGCTCATCAAAACCCAGCTGCGCATTGGCGCTCCGGTAGTAGCGCAGGCAGTGGTGGGGCTGGGCTCCTGGTTTGTATTTTTCGGAATTGTGGAAAATCTGGGCGAACGCCAGCTTGCCATCACCAACCTTGCCCGAATGGTCTATCTCTGCCTGTCGATACCTTGCTGGGGCTTTGCCTCCGGCATCAATACGCTGGTCAGCAACTTTATCGGTCAGCAGAAACGGCAGGCCGTGCTGCCGATCATTGAAAAGACGGCCAAACTTTGCCTGGCTACTACCATGTTGCTGTCCTTGCCGGTAATCCTATATCCCACCGATATTCTATACCCCCTGCTAGGCTCAGAGGATATGTCGTTGATCGTGGATGCTCAACCGATTTTCTATGTATTACTGGGCATTCTGGCTCTTTTTTCCATCGGCGGCGTGTACTTCAATGGGTTGGCCGGAACGGGGGCCACGTATTATGGATTAAAAATCCAAAGCCTTTGTGCGGTGGGCTATTTGGTGTTTATCTATGTGGTGGTAGAATTTACTTCGGCAGGATTGGTATGGGCCTGGTCGGCAGAAATTTTTTACTGGATAGCCATGATATTGCTGACCATCATGTACTTGCGATCCAAAAAATGGTGGTCGTTAAATGTGTAAATAAAAGCTCGAGCCATCAACCAGCCCGATGTGCCTCATTCAGGTAAGCGATCATCAAATTGGCTGCCCGCTCGGCCGCTGCCCGCTTGCTCAGCTTGCGCTCTAATTCCTCATAGCCCTCCAACAATTCCTCTCTCTTCTCTGCCCTCAGCAAAGCCTTCAATTCCTTCCGCAAATTGTCATAATGGTACGCCTCCTGGATCAGCTCCGTCACCAAAGGCCGGTCGAGGATGAGATTAACCAGCGAAATGTACTTTACATGGGTGAGCCATTTCGCCAGAGCGTAGGACCATGAATTGCCCCTGTACACCACGAGCTGAGGTACTTTTAGCAAGGCCGTTTCCAGGGTGGCTGTCCCACTGGTCACAATGGCTGCTTCGGCATGTTGCAACAAGTCATACGTCTGGCCGATAAGCATTTTCACTTGCTTGCCGGAAATGCCAAAACCGCTCAGCAGGTTTTGATAAAAGGACGCTTGAATACCGGGAGCTGTAGCGATGAGAAACTGATGCCGGGGGAATGAATCGATGAGCTGCAACATTTTTGGCAGCATTCGCTTGATCTCCTGCCTCCGGCTTCCCGGCAGCAAGGCGATGATGGGTTTTCCCTCCAACTGATGCTGGCTTCTGAAAAGCTCATTTTTGGGATGGCCGGCAATCACATCCAAAAGGGGATGACCTACAAAATCGACCTCAATACCGTAGCGGGCATAGAATTCCAGCTCGAATGGCAGAATGACAAACATACGATCCACGTAAGCTTTTATCGTTTTTACCCGGCTGCTGTGCCAGGCCCAAAGCTGTGGAGAAATGTAGTAAAAGACACGCAGCCCCCTGTTTTTAGCCCACTTTGCCATTCGCAAATTGAAGCCGGGATAGTCAATCAGAATAAGCACATCGGGTTTTGAGGAGGAGATTTGGGCTTTACATTGCTTAAAATTCTGACGAATGACCTGCCAGTTTTTGACTACCTCCCAAAAGCCCATAAATGCCAGCTCGCGATAGTGCTTGAGCAGAAGTGCTCCGGCCTGCTCCATCTTTTGGCCCCCCCAGCCAAGCAACTCTGCCTGCGGGTCGAGCTGTGCCAGTGCTTTTACAAGCCCTGCCCCGTGCAAGTCTCCTGAAGCTTCGCCAGCAAGGATAAAATATTTCATAACTAGCTGATATTCAGGTGCTTACAGTAGCTTTACGCCATAGGTCAATACCCATGCGAATGCGTAGAGCACGGTGGGGAAGATCATGCCCCGCATACTTTTGATATGCCACATCCGATTGAAGATGAGAAAAGGAATTAAGTTGAGGCAAATGGCCAAAAGGGCTGTCGTGCGATTCCGAAAGTTCTCAGACATACCATAATCACTGATGTAGCCATAGGCATCCAATTGGTCGTAAACTTCGAGCAAAAGGGCGTAACCAACAAAAGGAAGGAGTGTGCCGACAACAATTCCAAGCAGAATCGAATTTCTTTTGAGCATAGTTGGTGTCTTGGTGACACGGCAAAGGTACAAACAAGGTACAAACAAAAAAAACTTCGGGACTCAGCATGAATTCCGAAGTTTTTCTTTTGTCAATCAAAACCTTATTGGACAAAAGGATTGGAAAATTTTTCGTCTTTCACAAACTGCTCATCCGATAAGGTTTTGAGGAAAGCAACCAAGGCTTGCTTTTCCACATCGGTCAAATTGAGCCGCTTTGGTGGAATATTCGTGGTAAATTGATTAAAGTCAAAGGGTACCCCGTCGATGAAGATAGTATTGGTGAAGGGGTCTGTAAATACAGGAATATTAGGCTCAAAGGCAAAGACATTGGGATAGCCTTCCCTCAATCTGAAATCGAGATTCGGATGGGCCTGAATACCCTGATCGTAGTGATCAACCACCTCTTCGAGCGTGGCAAAACGGCCGTCGTGCATATAGGGTGCCGTGAGTGCCACATTGCGCAAGCTGGGCACTTTGAACATGCCATTGGCAATGCCGTTGTCTTCGTAGTCTATATCAAGTCCAATATTGGCAGCATCCGAATTCCAGCCGGAAAAGTTGAAGCCGCCGTGGCAGGCGCCGCAGCTTAGGCGAGCGCTGTTGAACAAATCGAAGCCCATTTTTTCTAAAGGAGAGAAATTGGCAAAACCATTTACCTGGCCTTTATCGAATTTGGAATTGGTAGAGATCAAAGAGCGGACAAATTGAGCCAGGGCTTTCGAAATGCGGTTGGCACTGACGGTCTCGGTACCAAAAGCTTTTTCAAAGAGCGAGGGATAATAATCGACCTCTTTGAGCTTCAGCTCTAAATCTTTTACATCCGCAATGCCCATTTCCAAATGATTTCTGATTGGCATAAGCACCATATCTTCGAGCTTCTGCTGGCTGGCATCCCAAAAGAAATTGCTGCTCAGTACCATATTCATCACAGGTGGAGAGTTGCGCGTAGTGGTACGACCTTCAAAGCCGGTACTGAAGGGCCTATCGGCAGCAAAGGCTCTTCTTTGATGGTGGCAGCTGGCGCAGGATACAGAATTGTTGAGGGAAAGGCGTGTATCGTAAAAGAGTACTCTACCGAGCGTCACCTTATCATTATCCATCTGGTTGTCAAAGGGGATGTTGGAATTGAAGCTGTTGGCCACGTTCACAAAGTCCTGATCGACATAATCGTATGGAACATCCCGCAGATTGAGTTCAGAGGGGATGGGCTTTACATGGGCAGCATCCTTCGAACAGCTCACAAAGAGGCTCAGTGCAGCCAGTATCAAGATGCAGGGGAGAAAGAAATTTCTTTTCATAGCGGATTAGATTTTTTTGTAATATTCAAAATTAGGCCAAATATCCAGCAAATACAAGTCTTTTGCAGTCTTTAGAAACAGCTTTTTAGAAGCTGATTTGAAAGAACAGCGCAGTTGGCAATCCAATGGTGATTTGGTCAGTGGTTGCTTTTTGTCCTCACTGCCCGGCTGATCGGGGAAGCGCTGTTCCGTTGTACTGTTGCGATGTACAAAGTATAGAGTACTCTCTGTAGCCAGGCTAATACGTTCGTTGATGTTAAACTGTACCCCAGCCACACCGCCGCCGCCGAGGTTGAGGTTCTCACTTTCAGTAGTGATTCTACCAAAACCTGGATCGAATTCCGATTTAAAATTGCTGAATCCCACCAAGGCATCAAAACCGAAGTAGGTGAGCCACCGCCGGGTCAGCGGCACATGCCATTCGTAGCCGATCCGAAGATTGATGAAATTGTTTTTATTAACCCGTTCGCCCTGATTGACATCTACATCCGTAGTGGTTTTGGAAAGGGCAAAGCCGAGCCCGAGCCGGAAGGCTTGCTGGTTTTTAATACTTTTGAAATGCAGCAGATAAGAGCCCGGGTTGCCTTGATTTTCATTAAAACTGAAAAAGGTGTTGACAAACTGCGTGGCATTCAGGCCTAGCTGAAAACTGGCAGAAGGAGCCTCCTCGTCTTGTTGAGCCATCGCGGATTGAAGGCCAAAAAGAACAAGAAAAAGGATCAGCATTTTACGTTTCATAACTTCAAAGGATTCAATAGTGAAAAAATACAATGAGAAGTTGTTTAACAACTACTCAGTATAAATGCCTGACAAAAGCCAGGAACCGATGGTGAATTTTTGGCTAGGCCATGAACATCTATTAAGCACTACAAATATAAAAGCAATCACTCAATCTCCGGCAAATAGGCAGTATTACTAATAGGATAGACGTCAAATGCTCTAAAAAGGTTGGGTCGGCATCAGAATGCGATGCGGTAGCTCAAGATTGGGAGAATGCCGAGTTGTTCGATTTGGGTATGCACCACTTTCATATGTTGTGGATCATAGCTGGCCTGCTGGCTGTAAAGATTGAACCGGTTGCTCAGGTTTTGAATCTGCAGCAGAATTCGCTGCCCCATTCGTCGGGAGGATATGTGCAAATAAATTCCCAGATCGAAACGATAATAGGCGGGCAAATGCTCTGAAAAGGGTGTGTTGTGATAGACTAAGCGCTGCTGCGCAAGGGAGGCTGCTTCATCAACAGCTGTGTAGCGTAGCCCTCCGTTGAGCAGGAAGCGACCATTGAGGCCCACTATTTTTTTCTTATTTTTTTTCGAGCTCACTAAAAACTCCTTTCCTCCAACAGCTACCAGATTGTAGTTGCTGCTGAAGCGGGTCGGATACCATTGATTTGTTGTGGTTTGGAACTCGGATTTAAACAATGAGCCGGTCAATTGAAAATAATATTGCCTGGTAAATTGCTGTGCAAGGCTAATATCCAGTCCGTAATTTCTCCCTTTTCCTGCTCCCGAGAGTGCTTCAAATTCGAATAGAACATCGTCAAGCCCAACGTTTACAATAGCTGCGGTACTACCTGGTGAGGCATCAATGGGCAAGTTGTTGATCGACTGATAGTAGGCTTCCACATTCAGCCACAGGCTGCTAGTCAATTGGTTTTGGTAACCGCTCACCAGATGCCATGAGCCTTGTAGGGGCAGCTCTCTGTTGGGCTGTACCAGGTTGCCGCTGCTGTTGATACGTTCGACAAAATAAGCCGGCAGGCTTTCCAATTTGCTATGCAGACCTACTCCTGCGGAAATAGATTGCCCTTGATTTAGCTGCCATTTCATGGCCAGCCGAGGTTCCACTGACAGCTCATTGTTGAGTCCGAAACGAAAAAAATGTAAGCCAGTGTGGAGTGTGACTTTGGGTGAGAGGTGGTGTTTGCACTGACCAAAAAGCTGTAAAGTGTAGGTGTCGTCTTCTTTGTCAAGCACCCGGTCCCAGATTCCCTGCCATTCTATAAGCTCCTCATTATCAATGAATTGTGAAGTATATTGCTCTTCTTCAAGATGATATCGGTATGCCAGGCGGCTGATAACCCCTCCCAGCCGCATCACCAGCCGATTGTTGAATTTGTGGTTGAAGCTGACTGACAGCCGCTGGGTGAGGTCTTCGAACTGCTCATCGTAATGCTTTTGGTAGCCATTCCCAAGAGAGTCGGCATAGGAGCCATCTTCAAAATACAGCTTGGATAGGGAAGCTGCAGCAATGACCTTCAACCAGGATTTATTTGATAAAAAGGAAATATTTGACAGACCCACAATGCCGGTTTTGCCATAGTTCTGTTCTTTCCCCTTTTGAGATGAGTTGATGTCGTAGTCTTCATTGGTCACAAAAGTACCCCCCAGACCGAAGAGGTTGAAGTTTCCGGCTTTTTTTGTTGGCAGATGCAATTTGAAGGAGGCGTCCTGGAAGTCGGGGGTGCCTTCCCCTTCTTCGATAATACCGAGTTGCTCCACAATGCCTAAAGTGGAATATCTGTAATTGAGTAAATAAGAGCCTTCGTAACTGGCACTAAAAGGCCCTTCGGTAGCAGCCTCGAAGCCCAAAGCGCCCAACTGAATAGCCGTTTCCCGTTTTGAGAAATTCCCTTTGCGCATTTTGATATCGAATACCCCGGAAAGGGCATTGCCATACTCCGCCGGAAAAGCTCCGTTAAAAAAATCGGAAGTAGCCATCGCATTGGTGCTCAGCATCGAAATGCCGCCTCCCGAGCTGCCCCGTTCGGGAAAGTGATTAGGATTGGGGATTTCGATACCTTCCAGCCTCCAGAGAATACCGCGAGGAGAATTGCCCCGCACCGATATTTCGTTTAGCACATCGTCGCCAGCCTGCGCTACCCCGGCAAAACTGAGGGCCATTCGAGCCGGATCATAAAAACTAGCAGCATGCCTGTTGAGCTCTTCCATTGACATGGACCTTGCACTGAGCATCGCCATCTCATTGAGCGGCTGATTATTGCGGTTGCTGGCTATTATTTCTACCGTACTTAGGGTCGATACCGATTCTTGTAAGCCCACTTCGAGGTACAATTCCTTATCAGACAGCAGCAGCAGCTCTTTCAAAACAACTGTTTCGTAACCTAAAAATTGGATAGTGAGCGTGTGACGACCAACAGCTACTTGCTTGAGAATAAAATTTCCGTTGTGGTCGGTAGAGGTGCCCCTCAATGTATCCGCACCGGACAGTGAAATGGAGGCGCCAGTAAGAGGGGCTTTAGAATCAGCATCTGTTATTTTTCCTTTAATGTTCTGCGTCTGTGCCCAATTATTGGCCTGACAAAACAGGAGTACCAGAAGGAGAAGAAGACGTGGCATGATGAAGAGCAATTTACCATTTAGATGGACTGTATCCTGCTTTACCCCTAGGTGCTTGCCCTATTGTGCCAAATGTGCCAATCCTTTCAACGCACTGGGCCGGGTCAGGTCATGGCCACAAGGCACTACCGAAATATAGCCTTCCTCCAATGCGCGGGCATCGGTGTCGGCACGTGGATCGTCGTTGACAAAACGGCCGGTAAGCCAGTAGTAGGTTTGGCCTCGCGGGTCTTTTGCCTCTGCGAACTCTTCGATCCAGCGCGCTTCAGCCTGGCGGCAAATCCGGACACCTTTGATGTCTCCTTTCGGCAAATTGGGAATATTGACATTGAGCAATTGGCAATCACTCATTCCTTTGTCCAACACCCCCCGGATAATCTGTCTTACATACCCTTTAGCCGCCTCAAAATTGGCGTTGAAGGAATAATCGAGCAGAGAAAAACCGATCGATTGGATCCCCTCCAGCGAAGCCTCCATAGCTGCCGACATCGTGCCTGAGTATAAAATGTTGATCGAGGCATTGGAACCGTGATTGATGCCCGATATGCACAGATCCGGCTTGCGATCTTTGAGGACAATATTGTGAGCCAGTTTCACACAATCCACCGGAGTGCCGGTACATTCGAAAGCCTCAATGCCATCCATCAGCTGAACTTTGTGGAGTCTTAGTGGCTCTTCGATGGTAATGGCATGCCCCTTTCCCGACTGTGGGGAATCGGGGGCTACTACTACCACTTCTCCCATTTCTTTGGCAATTGTCACCAGTGCCCGAAGTCCCGGAGCAAACATGCCATCGTCATTGGTAGCGAGTATGAGGGGACGTTTCATAAGCAATCCGGCTATACTATTGAAAAGCCCAAAACTACCAATTTTCAAAAGCTTTGTGGCTAGGTCGTCTATTAAATTGAAATAAACTTTCGGGGCTTCTTTTTTTTTTGACAGGCATATAACAATACCTTTGTTGATCCTTTGTAGTTTTGGCCTATGACAAAAGCCAAAACTGCCGTGCTGCTGGTCAATCTGGGCACTCCGGATGAGCCTACGCGCGGAGCGGTTTACCGATACCTCAAACAATTCCTGCTCGACCGCCGTGTAATCGACTACCCCTGGCTGGCCCGTCAGCTGCTGGTACGCGGTATCATTGCTCCCTTTCGTAGCGGTAGCTCAGCCAAATTGTACCGCCAGCTCTGGACTCCGCAAGGCTCTCCGCTCAAAATCTATGGCGAGCAACTCGCCGCCGGTTTGCAGGATTTGCTGGGCGATGCGTATAGGGTAGCGTTGGCAATGCGCTATCAGCAGCCCTCCATCGAGTCGGCGATCCAGCAACTGCTGAGTGTGCCGCCTGCCCGTCTGATCGTATTGCCACTGTTCCCACAATATGCCTCTGCCACCACCGGCTCGGTACTCGATGAGGTGATGCGGGTGCTGTGCCGACTGGAGGTAATTCCTCCTGTACAGCTCATCCATTCTTTTTATGAGGAGGAAGGCATGATCGATGTGTTTGTAAAAAACAGCCAAGCCTTCGATTTGCGGGCTTACGATCATGTACTATTCAGTTATCATGGCTTGCCACAACGACAACTGCTGAAGGCCGATACAGCCCGCCACTGCTTGCAAAGGGCCGATTGCTGTCATCAAATAACAGCTCACAATCAATATTGCTATGCTGCCCAGTGTTATGCCACCAGCTTTGCCATTGCTGAAAAGCTGGGCCTTAAGAGGGAGCAATACAGTATCTGCTTCCAGTCGCGTCTGGGGCCGGATGCATGGACGCGGCCCTACACCAGTGAGCTAATTGAAGAGCAGGCGGCAAAGGGAAACCGGAAGTTGCTGGTGTTTTGCCCGGCCTTTGTAGCCGATTGCCTGGAGACCACCATTGAGATTGGCCATGAATATCGGGAGTTGTTTTTGGAGAAAGGAGGGGCGCAGCTCGATTTGGTGCCCAGCCTCAATGCCGAGCCGGATTGGATAGCGACGGTAAAGGATTTGGTGTTGCGCCATGCTTGATGCCCGCCCTCATTATCATCCCGTCAAGGGATCTCTTTAGAATAAACCGCTGATCCCGTCCGGGAGTGGACCTACATCTTCACAAATTGCCCACCATACCACTGCTCCTCATTCCAAAGGCGCAGCACATACACCCCTTTAGGCAGATCGCTTACATCCAGGTGCTGCTCCGGATTGGCTGTATTTAGCCGCTCACTGCGAATGAGCCGGCCATCGGTATGGATGATTTGAACCTGAAAAAGGCGGGCGCTCCCTTGAGGTATCGAAAAGCCTAGTTCGCGCTCAACAGGATTGGGGTACAAGGCCAGCAGCTGCATTTTGTCCACCTCCATCAAAGCGCTGGGCAGTTCACATTCCTCTACTATGGATTCACAGAGCGTATGAGACTCGAACGTATAGGTATCCACTATTCCATTGATGTTGACCCAATTGGCGCCTGTTCCTTCTACTGTTTCCGGCGTTTTTTCGATGAAATCCGATTCTGCTTCCACGATAGCAGTACTTCGATCTACCTTGTTGCAGGCCCCTCCAAAAGTATTGTCCAGCCGGATAATGTGCGGGCTGAAAGTGGTAGTGATCTCAGTACCAAAGCCGGCCAGGTAATAGCCGGAACCATCCGGGATTTTTGCAATTTCGGGATAATGAGAGTAGCCATTGGTGTAAGTCTCTGTCGCTGTCATGTGACCGTCTTTGTCAGTATGGATGAGGGCAAACTTGTTGGGCACAATGGAGCCGGGAGATTGAAAGGAAATGGTGGGCATCGAAATTACATACCCGTCATCGGTTTCCAAAACAGCAGAACCGGAATCTGAGTGGTCATTGGACTGTGGGATGTAGGTACGTGCCCAAATGAGGTCTCCCTCTGCGCTTATTTTCAGCAAACAGGGGTCGGGTGGATCATTGAAATGGCCTTTGTGTAGCGTGGTACTTCCGGAGATCAGAAATTCGCCTTCCGCATTTTGTAAAATACCATAGGCATAGTTGCGCTGCAAAGTGTCGCCATAGGTACGGATAAAATCCAGTTCACCCTCTCCATCCAGTTTGAGCAGCAATATTTGGAAAGCTCCTCGATCGATGTAGCGGCCGGTGAGCGCATACCCACCGTCCTGTGTATTGATAATGGTGGTGCCTTCATCGACTGTAGAAGCGGTGCCAAATGTCTTGGACCACAGCAGATTGCCATCACTATCGAGTTTGGTGATATACACATCCTTGAACGTCAGGCTGGAGGTGTTTTTATCTTGGCCATAGGTATTCGTAGCGCCGGATATCACAATTCCGCCGTCGGGGCTGCGCACAGCATCGTTGAGCACATCATCCCTGTTGCCAAGCATGCCTTTTTGCCAAAGCGTATTGCCGTCCGCATCCAGGCGGATCACCAACATATTGTAATTTTGGTAAGTTCCCATATTGGTAGCCAGCACATAGCCCTCATTGGGTAGTTCCACTACACGCTGGCTGATATTATTGATGGTGGATGAATTTTGATACAAATTGGTCCATTCCACCTCTCCCTTGCAATCCAGCTTGCTGATAAATATACGGCTTGCACTGCCGTTGTCCATAATACCACAAATGCTGTTGCCGCCATCGGAGGTAGCGGTAATTCCCTGATTTTGGATATGCCCTACACCGGAAAGTATCCTTTCAAAGGTATTTTGGGCGCCAAGCTTATTGGGTGCGATGAAGGAGGCAATTAGTAAGCAGATCAGAATAGGGGATGCATTTTTCATGGTGAATGTGTTTTAGTACCAGTTAAAAAATAAATCCGGCATTTTTGAAATCGGCGATAACTGAACGACCAAAGGGTAGTGAAGTGGAGCCTAATTCAAAAATTGAAAAGAAGGTTTATTTTTTTGAATAATACTTATGGATGGAAGTTTAGACATGCCCTTAGGTGACTATTGACCTCTAAAATTAACCAAATCAGGCAAAACCCCAAAAACCAAGCGGTTGTTTGATCATAATTTGCTGCCGCAGATTGGTTTGCAGCTAGCGACCTGCGCACATCAGCTTTGTCGAATAAGTGCCACGGTCAGTTTGAATAATCAAAAAATAAATGCCTGGTGGCACAGACTGGCCATTTTGATCCAAGCCATCCCATATCAGAGTCATCTGATTGGGAGCAGTTTTTCCTTTCAGCTTGCGGATCAAAGTCCCCCGTGCATCGAAAACACTGATATACTGAATCTCAGAAGCAAATTGCTGGTTTAGCAGTAGTTGAATATTTACCGAATTCTTAAATGGATTTGGAAAAACATCAATTTTTATAGCTTGATCAAAGGCACTCTTAGTTGATACCAATACTTCATCATCGGTATTGTTGAGGCAGGATGCACAAATACTGCCGCCCTGTAGGGGTTCGAGCGCAATGAAGGCCGTATAAAGGGATAGCACCCGATGATCGATGCTGATGTCAACGATATTTGCAATGGCACTATTGGACTGTTGGTTTTGTTCGAGGTGGAGAATGTGATTGCCTATCCAACTTTCTTCGGCCAATGTATCAGCTACTTGTACGTCCACTTCTTCCCGTACTATAGTCTCTGAAAAGATATTTCCTTGATAAATCCCCGAAACTTCTATTTCGAAGGGAAAATCTCCAGTCATTTTACCCACTTGTAAGAATGGTTTGTTCAAGTTTTGTGACTGCCCTCCGTAGAACACAGAATAACGATCAAAACAAAAACCATTTTGCAGATCGGTATGAATGTCAAAGGAGGCGGGAAGGGCCGTTACATCCGAAACGGCTTCCGCAATGGCAGCGCTGGGTAGAAGCCCTTGGGTGAGCACATCATAATAGTTGCCAGCGGTCTGGCGGGTGATGTTTTGGAAAAAATAACCGCTGCCCGCATATTTAATATTGCCGATCCAGTAATAATCAAAATTCTGGTCTTGAAAATTAACAATATGGATCGGAATGATCTCATTGCTCATACTGGTCATCAAATCGTCGATCGCTTCATTGGCCTCTTCATTGTCGCCAAGTATATTGGAACTGGCAATAAGGAGTATCTGACCCGTTTGCCCCTCTGACTGCACAAAGTCAATGGCATTGTGCAGCAATTCTGGCAGATGGGAAGTTTGGGAAAGATGGCTGCTATTGAGTGAGGCAAAAGCATTTTCCAGTGTGGTTGAATCTGCCGGCAACCAATGTTCACTGAGTCGGAAGATATCGTCTTGTGACAGGATGAGGTTGAAGCTGTCAGATTCGGAAAGCTGAAATTTTAACTGATTTTTGATGTGGAAAAATATATCTTCAATGGAGGTCGAATGGGTGTTTTGCTCCCGGTCAAAAAGGACCACCGTTTTGTTGGAGTGCTGAATGTCTGTGATCTGGTCGGGCAATAGGGCAAGTTGGAAATATTGATCGTCCCCAACAGCGTGGCGGCTCAGAAACATGCCGTCCTGCAAGGGCGCCTGCATGCCAAATGAAAGTGCATAGGGAGGAGCTTGTGGAAGAACGATTTGCTTGACGTTGCCCAAATCATCGTCATAGGCAGGCGAAAAAACCTGGTTGGGATATTCAAGAATGCTCGGCGCCGGCCACTGCGAATCATCCCAGGTAACGATGCGGGCATCTTTCACCGGCAATGCAGAACCAGTCAGCATCTCAAAAGGCAATTTAGTAATAACCTGCTCTGCCGACCACTGGGTGGGCATTAGTATGGATATCTTGACCTTGCGATCTTCATTCTTTAATATGGGAAAGATACGTAGCTCATAGTGTCCATTTTCCAATTTGCGCAATAGGGAAGGGTCCTGCCGCCTGTCCACAATGTCTTCATACACTTGTGTGGCCTTCCAAACATCCCAGATATCGGCCCGTACAATTATATCGTCAATCCACAGCCAGGAATCGTGGACATGAGCCTGTGGCGGCAGCTGAAATTTGTACTCCACTTCAAGAGAATCGGATGGTGAATATGAAGTATTGCTGGCTGAAAATGTCAAATAGACACCAATCTCCGTGTAAATACCTTGTGGTTCCACACTAAATACGGCTTCCGTAATAAGCCCGGGCTGGCTGCCCCACCACAGGCGGGGAGCAGAGATTCTTACAGTTGATTGTGCTGAAATGCCTGCAAACAGGCATGAAAAGAAAAAGGACAATAGCAGCGAAGTAACTTTTGATTTCATGGTATTGGTTTTAGTATAGTGAATTTTGGTAAACTGAAAAGTGCCATGATGAGCAGGAATAGCAATATGAAGTTACCACTATGCTGTGATAGTATTGTTAAAAGTTATACCAAATGACGTGTGGCTGTCACTAAAAGTTGTGGTAGTGTACTAAATGTAAGGCCCAACATGCATCCTGCATCTGATCCTTCACTGCGCTACTTGTTAGATGGCTAGATCACCTGTTGTCTTCAAATCTGTAAATCTTGAGCGCCAGCCCTGAGATTGGATCGCTGGCCAGAGGAAGCGTGAAGGAATGTAATCCTATCGCTGTGTATGGCCCGGCCACAGGCAATCCCTAATTTCCAAACAAGCTCTTGTCTCTGCTCTCTTGTAGCCAAGTACTAAAAAGGCTCATAAGCTACTGATAGTCAGTTGTTTATGAGCCAGGTCGGGGTGATAGGATTTGAACCTACGACCTCTGCGTCCCGAACGCAGCGCGCTACCGGGCTGCGCTACACCCCGAAAATGTGAGCCAGTTGGGTGGGGGTCCGCAAAAAAAAAATCTACAGACAATTTTAATGGCTCCGCAATGCTGCAAAAATAAAAAATCGAACTATAAATTGCCTCCCAAATGCTGTTCATTTGCCTTACAAATGACGAAAACATGTGATATGACCAAAAAAGGCAGTCGCATATTCGGACAGTCTCTAGAAAATTGCTACATTCATAGTTGAAGCAGGAATAGATCAAGCCCTGTAGAGAATAGCATCCTAAAATCAGAAATTAATCAATTGTATGGTCAAGTTGGGAAAAGTGCTTTTTTTCCTGCTGGTTTGGGTCATTGCTGAGAAAACCATCATCGCTCAAAAGCCGAATCTTGAAGCCTCTTTCCCCAAAATGTTTGCCTATGGCAACCCGCACAATCACTTTTCGGCCAATTGTGGCATCAATTTTCTCATCCCTGACAATAGCTGTACAGCTGCCAGCAACTATCCTTTTGTAGTCACTGCACCAGGGACGCAACTGGGAATAGATATAGTACTGGAAGAAGTGCGCCTTATTATCAGCCATCCTTGGGATGCCGACCTCGATATTTTTCTGAGTTCCCCGGCTGGCAAAAAAGTAGAACTCTCCTCCGATAACGGCGGTGGTGCCGATCACTATGGCGATCCTTCGGATACTAGCTGTGCGGCATTCACCAGTTTTAGCATGAGTGCCTGCCATTCCATTACGGAAGGTCTGCCTCCCTTCATTGGCAGTTATCTGCCAGAAGGTAATTTCAATGATTTTCACGATGGCTCCAATCCCAATGGTAGCTGGACTTTTCAAATTTGCGATGATGCACTGGATGATTTTGGCAGCCTCCATTTTGTAGAATTGGTCTTCTCATCCAGTATTTGCCAGGCTCCAAGCAGCCTCAACATTGAGGCCATCGGCAGCCAGGATGTGTCCTTGAGCTGGGATGCCAATAATATGTCATGCTCCAATACTTTCATCGAATATGGCCCACCCGGCTTCACACCCGGCACAGATGCCGCGGCCGGCGGCGGTACCGTCCTGCCAATTGCCTGTAATACCCCCCAGCCTTATCTGCTCACAGGGCTGACCGAGCTGACTGACTATGAGCTCTACATTCGGGAGGCCTGTAGTGGTGGCGGATTTTCTGGCAATTCCTGCGTGTTGGATTTTACTACGGCTTGCAATACTGCTGCACTGAGCCTGCTGGAAGATTTTGATAGCCAGGCTGAATGTGAAAAAGGCTGTGATAAAAGCTGTACAATTAGTGGCACCTGGAGCAATAGTTTGGATGATGAAATGGACTGGCTGATCGACAAGGAGGGCACCAGTTCGTCCAATACCGGCCCTTCTGATGACATCACAGAGGGAGGAAATTATATCTACCTCGAAACCTCCGGAGCTGCCTGTCAGCAAGGCTATCGGGCGGTGCTTCACTCCACCTGCATTGATGTGGTGGCAGCATCCGGCCAATGCCATTTCTCCTTTTATTACCACATGCTGGGCAACTCTACAGGCAGCCTCTCATTTGACATCACCCTGGACGGAGGCAGCAATTGGCAAAATCTGTGGACCGCTAACGGAGAGCAGGGTGATAGCTGGTTCCGTCAGTTTATCGATCTGGGCAGTTACCACGGGCAGATTGCCCAGTTTCGTTTTGTAGCAACCAAAGGCAATGGTTTTCGGGGCGATATAGCTATTGACCAGCTAGAATTTTTTGGCTCACAGGAAGTAGGGGGCAGCATTCAGTTTTTCTTTGCCGATGTAGATGGAGATGGTTTTGGCGATGCGGCGGCCCCTTTGATAAGCTGTACAGCCCAACCACCGCCTGGCTATGTAGCGGATAGCACGGATTGCGATGACGCGATATTCGCTGTGAATCCGGGAGCTGCAGAACAGGCTTGCAATGGCATTGATGAAAATTGTAATGGCATGTCGGATGAGTACCTGGTGGCTGCGCCGGCGGTGGAGAATGTGTCCATTTGCAGAGCTGGCCAAGCTGTATTGTACAGCTCATTGCCGATTGCCGGCAACCTGTATTGGTACCGCACTGATCCGCACCAGCTGCTGTGGATAGGTGATACCTTGCATTTGGCCAATGTACAAAACGCTTACCATTTGGTAGTGTTGGACAGCTTGTCGGCAAGTTGTTTCAGCGATACGGCAGAGGTGTCAGTGAACATACTGCCGGTGCCGGAAATCAGCGTGCAGGAGAGCCCGGCGATTTGTGCGGGAGCTAGCTACGATTTAGCCAATTTAAACATTGAAGATACTCATTTGACAGGCGGATCAATCAGCTTTCATTCAGCCAGTCCGGCTTCCCCGGCCAATAAATTGCCCTCGTCAGTTGTGATGCCATCTGCTTCTGCCTTTTACTATATTTTATCCACTACCAATTCGGGCTGTACAGATGAGGCTAGCATAGAGCTTGTAGTTCATCAGACTCCAAGCGCAGCGATTAGCCCTTTTGGCACAGCTGCCGTTTGCAGCAATGGCTCCATTATTCTCGAAGCTTACGATGCCGGAGCGGGAAGCCCTCCCTACCACTATCAGTGGAGCACAGGCAGCATCAACAATCGCATTTTAGCTCTTGCCCAACAGCCTGGCACTTCTGCTACCTACAGCTTTAGCCTTACCGATGCCAATGGTTGCCAAAGCACTGCCAGCACCGAGGTTTTTACCAGCTCTAGCATCACCTCTGTCTCCATTGACAATATCGAAAACGTAAGTAGCTGCAATGGCAATGATGGCCAAATTCAGCTCAGCCCGCTCGATGGGGTGTCTCCTTACAGCTATCACTGGAGCGGACCAAGCAACGGCAGTGCCGATAACCTTAGCGGAACCTATTTGATTGACAATCTGCTGCAAGGTGCATACCGCATCAGTATCACGGACAGCAATCCGCTAAATTGCGAACTGGTGATTCCTATTATCAATATCAACGGCCCTTCCATAGAGATCGATCAGAATATTGTAATTACCGATGTCAGCTGCTATGGCCTGGCCAATGGCAGTGTCGATATTAGCACCAGCAGCAATGCCAGCATGTTTATGTGGAGCAATGGAGCCACTACCGAAGACCTTATCGGTGTAGCGGCCGGAAGCTATGCGGTGACCGTATCGGATGGTGTATGCAGCCAAATTGTGGATGGCATTCAGGTTTCACAGCCAGATTCTTTGGTCATCAGCCTTTTTGAAACTCAGTCGCCAATTTGCCAGGGGAATGCCGATGGCAGTATCAACCTTTCGGTGCAAGGAGGCACGGCGCCTTACCAATTTGAATGGAGTGACAATTCTACTCAAGAAGATTTGCTCGATGTCCCGGCTGGCCAGTATAGTGTAACTGTGACCGATGCTCAAAATTGCCAAAAAGTACTTGCCGATATAGCGCTTGATGAGCCGGAAGCACTCGAATTTGCTCTGCTGGAGGTAACAAACCCCAGTTGTTTTGACCAGCAGGATGGCAGCATAAATGTCCAGATCAGCGGAGGTACCCCTCCTTATACCTATCATTGGAGCAATGGAACTAATCAAAAAGACCTGGTCAACATTGGTTCAGGTACCTATCAGTTGATTGTGGAAGATGCGAAGGCTTGCCAGCTCCAGTCAGGCCCGATCCAAGTAAGCGAGCCTGCCGAATTACAAATCCAATTGCTCAGTCTGGAGGATGCCAGTTGTGAAGGCATTGATAATGGCAGTTTGTCCGTGGAAGTGACCGGAGGGAATGGAGCCTATAGCTACCAATGGAGCAATGGGGCAAGCACGGCCAGCTTTGGGAACCTCGCCCCCGGCATTTATCAGCTCACCGTGGAGGATGCAATGGGTTGCCGGAAAGTATCTCCCGGCTACACGATTTTGGCGCCGGAAGTGTTGACCCTGGACGGGGTATTTACACAGCATGCCACTTGCCTGGGCATTGACGATGGCTTTTTGGATGTGAGCCTCAGTGGCGGTACGATGCCTTATCAATATCTGTGGGACAACGGAATGATGACAGAGGATATCTTTGGTCTTTCAGCAGGCCTGTACACCCTCACCATTACGGATGCCAATGGCTGTCGCATGATTACACCAGCTTTCGAGATTGATGTATTGACGGCACTGCAAGGCCGCATCGACGGTATTTTTGACATCAGCTGCTTTGGTGCCAATGATGGGCGAATCTTCACTTCGCCTCCTTCAGGGGCGCCTCCTTTCCAGTATGTTTGGAATAATGGCGCTACCTCTGATGACCTCAGTGGCTTGTCAGCTGGATCCTATCAGGCTACGATCACCGATCAAAGCGGATGCCAATACATCACAGATACCATCCTTATCAGCGAACCGCCTATGTTGATTGTCCATATCATTGCCGTTGAAGATGTTACCTGTCGTGCGGCCATTGATGGTAGTATTGATGCTTCCGTATCAGGAGGGACGCCACCTTATATTTTTAATTGGAATGATGGCAGCCAGATGGAAGATTTGTCCAATGCGAGTGCGGGCCTGTATGTATTGACCGTCATTGACGCCAATGGTTGTGTAGCCAATAGCGTGGAAGTGCAGGTAAATGAACTGTCGGATTTGAACGTAAGTATTGACAATATTACGCATGTAGGTTGTACCGGCAGTGATGACGGCAGCATTGATGTCACCATTAGCGGAGGCGTGCAGCCGTACCAGATTTTGTGGAGCAATGGCGATACTACAGAGGATTTACAAAAGCTCAATGCCGGCCTTTACGATGTTTCCATTGTGGATGCCAATGGCTGTGCCTTTGAAGGGCTTGATTTTGAAGTATTGCAAATCAGAGACTCCATTGCCGTCCAATTTGTAGGTATGGCCGATGAGTCCTGCGCCGGTGAAGTGGATGGCCTGATAATTCCCGGAAATCTCGGTGGGCAAGGGCCTTACCAATTCAATTGGAGCAATGGCAACCTTGATAGTATTAACCACGGCCTGCCTCCCGGCACCTATGATCTCACTATCACGGATGCCGGGGGTTGTGTAGGCGTTTCAGAGCCGTTGACCATTAGCCCGGCTGTGCCCATCAACTATCTGGTGGACCAAATTGCCCAAGAAAGTTGCTTTGGCAGTGCTGATGGTGCGATTGATATAACGATCAGTGGTGGAGCGCCTCCTTATAATTATTTGTGGAGCAATAGTTTCACAGGTGAAGATCCTGCCGGATTAGCGGCCGGGAGCTATACGCTCAGTATTACAGATGCGAATGGCTGTACCTTTACGATCCCTCAGCCAATCACAATTCCCGGGCCAGATGCGCCGCTAAGTATGAGCTCTTTCCAAACCAATGCCGAGCTTTGTTTTGGCGCCGCCAACGGCAGCCTGTTCATCCATATCATTGGCGGGAGCCTTCCCTATCAATACCTTTGGAATACAGGAGCAACTACTCCTTTCCTTCCTTCCATCTCTTCCGGACATTACCAGTGTACCATCACGGATGCCAATGGTTGTCAGTTTGAAACCGGCCCCTTGATGGTGGATGGCCCTGAGGAAAACCTGGCTGTTGATGCTTTCGCTTCCACTGTAGAAACGGCATCCTATTGCCGGGGAAATGACGGCTCTATATCCTTGCAAGTTGTGGGGGGTACGCCGCCTTATCAATATTTGTGGAACAATGGCGATACCACTGCTTTCATTGACGCACTAATACCGGGGCTATATATTTGCTTCATCACCGATGCGAATCAATGTTTTCTGGAATCGGCCATGATCGAGGTCACTGCTACTGATGCCATGCTGAGTCAGACTTCTTCTACACCAGCCTCTGGTCAAAATGCCGATGGCACTGCCACCGTTGAGGTGAGCGGTGGTGCATGGCCCTACAGTTTCCAGTGGGATGATCAAACCGGTAGCCAAACCGACTCGGTAGCGACCTCCCTTCAGGTAGGAACCTATTATGTGACTCTTACAGATGCAGATGATTGTACCTTAGTGGATTCGGCGGTTGTGGAGCAACTGGTAAGCAATGAAGAGGTATTTGCAGCAAGTGAGATTCAAGTATTTCCCAACCCAAGCAAGGATGAAGTATTTATTAAGACGCCGGTGATGACCCAAGCTGTGCAATGGCATTTGTACGACCTGCAAGGCCGCCAAATACCAATTGCTGTCGATCAGGAGCAGCCTTCCCTGTGGCATATCCGGCTGCCGGAGCTTCCGCAAGGGGTGTATATCTGGCAATTGATAAGTGGGCAGCACTCAGCTAGCGGCCGCTTGCTGATTCAATACTGACAAGCTTTTCGTTCATTGCAATATTTTGAAAGTGGTGCGCCGATTGGCCTGATGCTCTTCTTCCGAACAGCGGCTGCAAGCGCAATGGACAGCCGGAGCGCCTTTGCCAAAGCCTTTGGCAACCAGCCGGTCGGCAGCAATTCCATTGGCAATCAGATAATCAACGACAGACTGGGCCCTTCGTTGGGAGAGCGTTTCGTTGTAGCGGGCATTGCCCCGGCAGTCGGTATGGGAAGCCAGTTGAATGCGAATCTCCGGGTTTTGCTTCAGGGTGGTGGCGAGTTGGTTTAAGGTGGGCTGGGCATCGGTGCGGATATCCCATTTATCGAAATCGTAGTAAATATTGTCGAGCGTAATTTCCTTATCCACAAAAATCTTGTCGAGCACAATTTCCACCTCATAGGTCATCACTGGATTGTTGGGATCTTTTCCAATGCCTTTGCTCGAAAAAGTAGCGCTATTGTTGAGGTATCCGGGATGTGAAGCAAGAAAAGCGTAGTCGGTCTGTTCCTCCAGCTCCAGGCTGAAAAGGCCATCATCCCCTACCGTTACCTCCCTTTTTTTTTCACCAAAGCTGATAGCCACCTTTGAGCTGGCAAGGGGTTTGCGACCCAGCACCTTGCTATTGGGATTGCCCGGGTCTTGATAAATTTTTTCCAGTACATAGCCATCCAGCAGAAGCTTATAGACGATCGGCTCAGGGTCGGGCTCCACCGTGTCAGGCATTGGAGGCGGCTTGCGCTTTTGGTAGCGATAGATGTCATCATTTCCTTTGCCATTGAGGCGGGTGGAGCTAAAATAGCCGCTTTGCAAAAGCTCTTGGTCGATATTGCGCTGCTCAATGACAAAGCCAAAATCATCGCCACCGCTATTGATGGGCGGTTTGAGATTGTGCGCCGGGCTCCACTTGCCATTTCCCATTTTGAAACTGCGGAAGATGTCCAACCCACCCATGCCTGTGTGGTGATCGGAGGCAAAGTAGAGCGTGTCGGCGTCGATATACGGAAATTTCTCATGGCCAAGGCTATTGATACTCCTGCTCAACAGGCGTGGCGGATCCCAGCCATCCGGGCTACGCTCAGTGCTATAAATATCATAGCCCCCCCAGCCATCGGGATGCTCGGCAGAAAAGTAGAGAGTGCTGCCATCTTTGGAGAGGCTTGGATGGCCATAGTTGACCTTTTCCTCTACAAAATTGAGCACCTCCGCTTCGCTCCAGGCACCATCTGTATAGCTGCTTTGCATAAGCTTGCAGTATTTGTCAGCTAGTTTTTCATCATTAAAACAGCGAGTGAAATACATTTCGGTAAAATCCTGATTGAAGGTAGCGGTGCCCTCATTATTGGGCGTATTGATGACGGCATCGAAAGGGCTAACGCTTTGTTCTTGTTCGTTGACCAGGAAGAGATCAGAAAAATGCTGGCCGGTCCAATTGTAAAGCTCGTCGCCACTGGCAGTGGAGCGATCGGAAGTGAATAGCAGCTGACCATCGCGGTAGAGAGTTGGAGCGTAATCGGCATCGGGGCTGTTGAAATCTGCCAGGCTAACTTCAAACCCACTATTTTCGGCCTCCTTCTGCCAATCCGCCGCCTGCTTGCAGGCAGTGATCTCGCGTCGGTATTCATAAGGACTGCCTATCTCAATGCCCAGATTCTTAAAGGCTTCCTGCGCCTCCTCATATTGCTCCGATCTTTTGAGCGCAAAGGCATAGGCCTTGAGCGCATCCACGCCATACCCACTGTCATAAGCGGCTAAATACCAGTTGGTCGCCTTTTCGATTTGATTCATCCGGCGATAGGATTCACCAAGTTTGAAAGCTATTTTCCCTTTTTCGATGCGACTTTTGGTTTTTTTATACTCCTTGCCCAACATATCAGCAGCTACAGAGTACTGCATCCGATCATAAGCCATATGGCCATCTCGGATCTTTTGTGTGTAGGTGCAGGAAATGAAAAAAAGAAGGAGCAGGCTAGGGTAAAAAAGTAAGTTTGCACTCATTATGACATTCGTTTGGCGACAAAGATTAACTATTTATCTAATGCATCAGGCAGTATAAAATGTAACGCTTCAGCCTTATTTTATGTTGCAATCGCCAAACTGCTGCAATCGGTAGATCGGGAGGGGACAAAAAAATAAGCCCTGTGTGGTACACGGGCTTAGGAAACGAATCTTACAATTTTTTAACCAAAACTTACATTTCTATTTAAGACAAATTTGATGCCAGCAGATTGAGGAAAGCAATTTTTCTGAAAATTTAACAAATATGAATTATGAAAATTTGATGACCTGCTCAAGACAAAAAATGCTGGCAGGGCCCAAGTGCTATCCTTCTCAGAATAACAACGCCCCGTCCATACCAGATGAACGGGACGCTGTGCACAAGTGCTGGCAAGGAGCAATTATTTAGCCGCTGCCTTTGAGAAGCTCTTGCGCTTGCTTTCCTTGGCTTTGATCTCGCCGGTTAAATCGGACATGATCGGAGTAGCTACAAAGATAGAGGAGTAAGTACCCACAACGATACCTATAAACAATGCAAATGCAAAACCTCTGATGCTGGTACCACCGAAGAATAGCAGTATCGCCACTACAAAGAGGGTAGTGAGCGAGGTGATGATGGTACGGCTAAAAGTACTGTTGATTGCCATATTGATCACCTCTTCCTTGTTCTTTTTGGTATAAGCGCCCAGAAATTCTCTAATCCGGTCAAATACCACCACCGTATCGTTGATCGAATAACCGATCACGGTAAGAATGGCAGCAATGAAGGCTTGGTCAATCTCCAAAGAGAAAGGTAAAATTCCGTGGAAAAGCGAGAAAATACCCAGCACCACGAGTGTATCGTGGAACAAAGCAGCTACAGCACCGAGGCTGTACTGCCATTTGCTGAAGCGTATGAAGATGTAGAGGAAGATCAATAAAAGAGCAAAAATAGTAGCGTAAAAGGCACTTGATTTGATATCATCTGCAATGGTTGGCCCGACTTTACTGGAGCTGGTTACATGAGTACCGGTGCCATCGGGGTCTTTGAAATTGTCAACATTCAAATTGCCGCCAGCTACATTGTTGATACCCTCATAGAGCTTGGCCATCACCAGGCTGGATGCTTCATCTCTATCATCGTTGATCAAATAACTGGTCGTGACATTGAAGGTGTTTTCGGTGCTTACCGCCTTTACTACCGGCGCACCGTCAAAGGCTTCAGTCAATGCCGTGCGAATGGTTTGCGCATTTACCTGGGCAGCCTGATCAAACTGGATATTGTAGCTGTAGCCTCCTTTGAAATCTACGCCCAGCTCAAAACCTCTGGTAAACATGGAACCAATACCAGCCAGTATGATGATTGCAGACAAAACATAGGCAAAGCGCCGTTTGCCCAGCCAGTCAATATTGAGGTTGGCAAAGGCATTTTTCGACCAGCCCGTCCAAAAGGTCAGGTTATTGTCCTTTCCGGTGGTCCACCAGTCGATCATCATTCGTCCCAGCAATACAGCTGTAAAGAGGGAAGACAACACACCGATAATCAAAACCACTGCGAAGCCTTTGATGGGACCAAGCCCAAAATAGGCCAATACGAAGGCCGTAAGAATAGTGGTTACGTTGGCATCAATGATAGCGGAGTAGGAGTGCTGAAAGCCATCAGATATGGCGCTGAGCAGCGATTTGCCCGCGCGCAGCTCCTCTCGCACCCGCTCAAAGATAATCACATTGGCATCCACCGCCATACCTATCGTAAGCACAATTCCCGCAATACCGGGGAGCGTAAGCACCGTACCATAAGAGGCCAGGGCACCAAATATGAAGAACAAGTTCATAAATAGCGCGATGATCGATACAATACCGGCACCACCGTAGTAGAGGATCATAAATACAAGTACCAACGCAAATCCAATCAGCAGTGAGTTGATACTCCGATCAATGTTCTCCTGCCCCAGAGAAGGCCCAACGAGAGCTTCCTGGATGATCTTGGTTTTGGCTGGCAGCTTACCAATTTGCAGAATTTTGGCCAGGTCATCGGCTTCCTGCAAGCTAAAGTCACCTGTGATAGACGAGCTGCCGTTGAGGATCGGATTCTGAACGGAAGGAGCCGAAACTACCTTATCATCCAGTACGATTGCAATCTCACGGTTTTGATCCTGTGCGGCCCGGCTGGTCAAATCGCCCCATATCTTAGCCCCTCTGCTGTCCATGCGGAGCATAACCTCCACATTGCCGGTTTGCGGGTCGGGAGCCGAGCTGGCATCAGTCACGCGGTCGCCTTCGAGGGGCGCTACCTCCTTGCCCTTCTGCTTTTTGATGCCGTAGAGTTCGTGTTGATTGGTCAACACGGCAGAGCCGTCCGAGTAGTCTTTTCGAGGCTTTTGCCCCCAAAGAAAGACCATATCCTTTGGGAAAAGCGACTGAATATCCTTTCGTTTCAGCATTCTGTTGATCGCATCAATTTTATTCTTTTCGGCCACCCCGATCACCGAGCGCGGCATGGTGCCGGCCACATTGAGATCGAGTAGGCTGAGTAGTGGCCCCCGGTCAGCCAGGGGATCGGCAGTTTCTTCTATCTGATTGGTGACGAGGGTAGAATCCGTAATATTTCCAAGCGTATCGTACACATATTCATAGGTCGTGTCGATGCGGAAGCTGGGCTCATCGACCAGGCTGCTGGTATCGCTAGCCACTGATTTTTTGAGCTTCTCATCGGCTTTCAGCAAATTATCCACAATCCCGGCATCGCCTACGCGATAGACATTCCAAAACTCCAGTTTGGCAGTAGATTGGAGGAATTTGCGGGCCCGTTCGGGATTGCTGATGCCCGGCAATTCGACGATGATCAGATCGCGCGAAGCATCCAGCGATACATTAGGCTGTACCACGCCCAGCTCATCGATACGCTCTTTGAGGCGCTTGTAGGTCAAATCGACCGTTTCATCAGCCTTTTCGCGCAGTATGCGCACCACATCCGAATTGCTGGTTTCGAAGTTGATCTCCTCACGCAGGCTGGCATTGCTGGCAAAGAGGGGAGCCATTTTCTTTTCACTACCCGCCAGCTCTCTGTAGGTGTCGGCAAAGAGGGTAACGTAATCGGATTGGGCGTTTTTGAGTTTTTGGGCAGCAGTTTCTAACGCATTCTGAAAAGTGGGGTCTTTACTATCATTGGCAAGTGATCGGATAAGGTCGCGGAGATCTACCTGAAGTACAACGCTCATACCTCCTTTGAGGTCGAGCCCGAGGGCCAATTGTCTGGCTTTTAGTTCTTCATAGGTAAAATTCTTCAGGAGGGGGATGCTCCAGATTACTTCACTGGACATAGAATCCAGGTAGGCGGTTCTTGCGGCTTTTTCGGCAGTACGCTTGTCCGGGCCGTCTTGCAGGTTTTGCACAGCCGACATGGCGTATTCATCTGCTTTTTTCTCCACCTTCCTCGTAGGGAGTATGTAGAGGTATTGCAGCAGACAAACTACCGTCATCACCACAAGAAAAAACTTGATAATGCCTTTTCCTTGCATGATTTAAAAGATTTTAAAAAATTTTAGAATGTGTTAGAAAAAACAGCGCAAATATACGTCTTTTCATAAACAAATGCATGTGATTTGTAATTTTGCAAAAACTATACTACTTTGCCATTTTTTAGATGTTTAAATTAAATTTATTCTTAATGGGACTATTTTCATTTCTTAAAAAATCAGGAGCAAAAATCCTGACCAGAGAAAAAACAAATCGGGTATCGGATGCCGAAACCAAAAGGCTGGAAGCCGAAATTGCCAAAAGGCAGAAACTCATAGTGCTCAAGGGGGTTGTTGACAGCCTTGGCATCAAAGTGCGCAATATGGAATTGGACCTGCATGGTGATGTAGTCACGGTATATGGCCAAACCCGTTCGCAGGCCGAAAAGGAGAAAGCCATTCTGGCTTTGGGCAATGTGGCGGGCATAAAAGCTGTTGATGACCGGCTCTCGGTGGACAAACCTGCTCAGGAATCCCGCTTTTACACCGTAAAAAAAGGAGATACCTTATCCAAAATTGCCAAGCGCTACTTTGGCGATCCGATGAAATACATGAAGATTTTTAAAGCCAATCAGCCAATGCTGAAAGACCCAAACAAGATATACCCCGGCCAAACCTTGCGTATTCCTAATCGTTAACCAATAAATTCAATTTAAATGGGATTATTTTCTTTTTTAAAAAATGCCGGTGCCAAGTTGTTTGGAAAAAAAGATGCACCCGCAGTCGCTACTGCTCCTACAGAAGAGGAGCTTAAAATGATTACTAAGCAAAAAGAGATGAGGCTTAAAAGCATCGTTGAAAGCCTGGGACTGGAAGTTGAGAACCTCGATATTAGTCTGCATGACGATACCGTAACTATTTATGGACAGACTGAATCACAAGCCAATAAGGAGAAAATTGTACTTGCAGTGGGCAATGTAGAAGGAATTGCAGCAGTAGATGATCGCATGCAAGTGGTCAATCCAGCTCCTGAAGCCCAGTTTTACCAAGTACAAAGTGGAGATTCGCTTTCCAAGATCGCTAAAAAATACTATGGCAACGCCATGAAGTATCCTATGATCTTTGAAGCTAACAAACCTATGCTCTCCGATCCGGATAAAATCTATCCAGGTCAGATGCTACGTATTCCTCCGATGGAAGATAACTAAAATCTATTGCAGGCAAGACCTGCTTTAAGGGCGAAGAAGGGAATCAGTCCAGTCTTCGCCCTTATTTTGTTACCACATTCACCGGCTCTCCATTCTGAAAAGCTTTGATATTTAGTACTAATGTATCCAGCAATCGCTGCCGCGATGCCCGGCTCGCCCAAGCCTGATGAGGCGTAAGCAGGCAATTGGCCAGCCCGATTAAGGGATGATCTGCTGCTGCTGGCTCCTGAGACAGGACATCCAGACCGGCAGCTGCCAGCTGGCCGTTCAAGAGCGCTTCCCGTAGCGCTGCCTCATCAATGAGGTCCCCTCTGCCGGTATTGATCAGCCGGGCAGTTGGTTTCATCATAGCCAGCGTCTCAGCGTTTACCAAAAAGCGGGTTTGCTCTGTCAAAGGCACATGGAGACTGATCACATCACTTTCGCTAAACAGCTGGGTAGCTGTTACAAATTTCACTCCCGGCATGGCATCCCGCTCAGGGTATTTGTGAGCGGCCAGCACCTGCATACCAAAAGCCAATGCAATTTGAGCCACCTGTTGCCCTATCTTACCCAATCCAAAAATGCCCATCTTTTGGCCGGCCAACTCATGTATAGGCGCCAGGTGATAGCTCCAATCCTTCGATTTTGCCCATCCGCCGGCAGCTACATCATCGCTATGCCTACCCACCTGGTTGCTCAATTCGAGGAGCAGGGCGAACACATGCTGGGCTACACTGGCAGAGCTATATCCCACCGCATTACAGACTACAACTCCCTGATTGTGAGCGGTTTGTATATCAATATTGTTGTAACCTGTTGCTGCCACGCAAATGCATCGGAGCTGGGGAAGCCGCCGCAAGCTGTCCGCAGTTAAGGAGGCTTTGTTGGCAATAAGGATGCTTGCTTCTTTGGCCCGGGCAACTATTTCGTCCGGAGCCGTTCGCTCGTAAAGCTCCAATTGGCCAAGCGCCTGAAGTGGCCCCCAGTCCAGGTCACCGGGATTGAGGGTGTGGCTGTCGAGAAATACAATTTTCATTGCAAGGCAGTGTTTTCCGTGGGTAGCGTACATAGCTCCAATTCTGCTTTCAGATAGCTGTACAATTCTGCCATCCAATGCGGGCAGCGGATGCAGGCATCGAAGGTTCCACTGAGGCGCGCATCGTTGGGCATCGCCAATAAGGTCCAGCTAGTCGATTCGGCAGAGAGGGGAGAGGGGAGCGTTTCGGCAGAATATCGGATTTCGAAAGTAGTTGATTCAGGGGGAAAGGTATGAAGTGTTTGCTTGAGATTAGCCGTTTTTTGCCGATAATAGGTAGTTGGAAAAAGGACTGTCAGGCTGCCTTCAGCCTGGCTTTGCCGATCAGCTCTGTAAACGCCTATTGGTAGGGGGGCGGAAGATTGAAAGGGTACCGAAGAGGCAATGAGCTGCCCGTTCTGCCAAAATTCCAGCTGCTGCTCTTTGGCAAAAAGCAAAATTATGTTGCCTTCCGGCCGAAGCTGCAGAGAAGGCTTGGCTGCCGTCTTTTCCGCCAGGGGGGCATCCCCACAAGCGGCCATTAATAGGCTGAGGATCGGAAGAAGAGCAACTGGCAGGCAAGGCTTTTTGAACATGTGAAGCGATTGGCTGAGCACTCCAAAGGTATCGATTTTCTGTTATTTGCCCAGCCTGTTACTCGTTGAGTGCCCAGTTGTACTCCACAAAAGAGATTTTGGCCCGGCTCTGTATTTCCACCTCCGCATAGCGATTCAGAAAGGCGATCAAATCGCCAAAGTCTTCTCTGTACCATTCAAAAATTTTGGAAAGTTTTACCGACTTGGCTCCAAGGGTGTTGAAGCTGGAGTTGTTGATAAAAGCACGACTCTGCTTATCAAGCATACGCTCCAGCTTGCTGGCTGTCCAGGCTCGGTTGAGCAGGGGCGGGCAGGATTTGGCAGCACAGTTTACAGCAAAATGGATGCGCGCTTCCTTAAAGCGGGGCCGGATGATTTCATTTTCCACCTGGTCGAGCGAATAGGTACTTCCACCGATTTTTATCCATTTTACGTCCCAGGGCTTGCCGCCGTGCAGCTTGGTGATGCTGCTGACGGGATAGTGATCGGTGATGAGTTGGACTGTAAAAGCGTTGTACACATTGATCCAGAAGGCAAGCCGTTCGGCACGCGGAGCGCTGCTTTTTGGCGGATTGGCTGACAGGAAATCGAGATATTGCTGAAGCTTTGCCTGGTCAGCTTTGAAGCCTCTGTAATCAACCCGCCCGCTGGCAGAGACATGTTGGCGGAGCAGCTGATCCCAAAGCTCGTGGCCTAGCTTTTTTTCCACCACTTTCGGTTTTGGAAGATCCACTGCCTGCTCATAAGCTGTAGGAATCGATGCCTTCGATGGCACCGCCGACTTGTTGGCAGGAGGTTTTTCAGACGCTATTAACTGCTTCGATTCATTGCCTGCGCTGTCGTTCTCTTTGCCTTTGGGGGCTGCCTGCGCTGTTGGTTTTGACGATTCAGTTTGTGGGCTCTCCTGGTTTTCAATTGCTTCAGTGACTTGCCTTTCAGATGTTGGAGGGGAGGCAGCAGTCTGAATGCTTTCATTGGAAGGCTTGGCGGCTGCTCCGGAAGCTACCAATATCGGTTTTTCTGCTCCGCTGGATTTTTCAGCGGGGTTGGCCGGTTGAGCTTGAGCTGCCTGGTCATTAGCTGGCCCGGGCTGGCTGCAGGACAGGCTGAAGAGAAGCAAGGCTGATAGAAAAAGGTAATGATTGGTTTTCATGCAATTTGTTTGACTGTGTTAAAAGTAAACATTCTGCTTTACAAACCCGCGAATACCGTTCCTTGTTGTCGGAAATGCCGCTTTGTGTTGCCAGCGAGACAATTTTAACAAATTTTTACCAGCTCTTCTGGTGGCACGTGAATAGCCCCCTGGGGAAGCTGAATTCCTTTTTTGAATGAGTAAACGGAACACGTTTGAAATTTCGTTAATTTTGCGCGGCAGGAGGTCAGGTTGTTGCCTTTGCCCGGCGGTGGATTTTAAGTAGCTTTGATCAAGTCCATTTTTATTTTAATCAATTGTCAACCAGCAGGATGTCAGTAATAGTTAGCAAGCTTACTAAAATGTACGGCGCTCAGAAGGCGGTGGATGAGGTTTCATTTGAGGCCAAAAGTGGCGAAGTACTTGGCTTTTTGGGCCCCAATGGTGCCGGTAAGACGACTTGTATGAAGATCATCACCTGCTTCCTGTCAGCCACTTCCGGCTCAGCCAGTGTTTGCGGCTTCGACACAGCCACCGACTCTATGGAGGTGCGGAGGCGTATCGGATATTTGCCGGAGCACAATCCGCTTTACAAGGATATGTATGTCAAAGAATATCTGTCGTTCATCGCAGGCCTGCACTATATAGCCAATAAGCGGGAGCGGGTAAACGAAATGATTGAGCGAACGGGCCTGGAGCGTGAGCAGCACAAGCTCATCGGTGCGCTCTCCAAAGGCTTTCGGCAGCGGGTAGGGCTTGCGCAGGCCATGCTGCATGACCCGGAAGTGCTGATTCTGGATGAGCCTACCAGCGGCCTTGACCCCAACCAGCTAGTGGATATTCGGCAGCTGATCAAGCAGTTGGGGCGCGAAAAAACGGTCATCTTCTCTACCCATATCATGCAGGAAGTGCAAGCCATCTGCGATCGGGTGCTCATCATCAACAAAGGTAAACTGGTAGCGGATGATCCTATTGAGCAACTGCAGCAGCGGCTCAGTGGAGAGACGGTATTGTCAGTAGAGTTTAAAGAAAAGGTGACGGCCGGCCAACTGAAAGGCTTGCCAAACATACAGCGTGTACGGGCTGAGGGGCCACATTGCTGGCAGCTGATGACTCCTAAGGGGGTGGATATCCGGGCGGAGGTTTTTCGCTTTGCCGTTGCCAATCAGCTTACTTTGCTTGAAATGAAAAGGGAAATGACCTCTGTAGAAGATGTATTTCAGTCACTTACTGCTTCAAAATAACAACAATATCGTGAAGGCTTTTTGTCCGTTGCTTTTCTTGCTGATTCCTCTGCACTGCATAGCACAAGCGGATAGTATGGTGGTAGTGAGCAAGAATTTTAAATTCAGGGATGGTCTTTACTTTTCTGTGGAAGAATTCAAAAATAATGCACCTCGCTACAGTTGGGATCAACTTGACGCGAGGCTATTTAGCAATCCACAAACCTTTCTGGCACAGGTGGCTGAGATCAAGCTGAAGGAAACTGAGGAGCCGAAAATCCTTGATTTGCAGGCACTTTGGGGCTTTTGCCTGGGTGGGTTGCCGTATATCCGGCTGGAGCAGGCGCATTCGGATAATGAGCTTACAGCCTTTGCCGGCTTGCGGGTTCGCGGCCGAATTTGCTATGTGGCTTATGAGCAAACGCAAAAGCGCCAGGTGCCGATGCCTGTGTACAATCCGTTGACCGGCCATCCCTTCCGAATGGCTCATGTAGAGCGGGAGGAACGGGTACTGGTGGAAAAAATGATGGATTTTGAAAGTGGTGAGCAGGCCGATTTTACACTCAACAATTTTATAAGCTGGATACAGGATGATCCCAAATTATTGAAAAGCATCGAAGAGCTGGACGAAACGGAGGCCAGGCGAAAGCTGTTCAAATGTCTGCTCATCTACGACGATCGGCATATTGTAAAGGTGCCCTATTAAAAGAAAGCAACTGTATGTATAGCATATTCAAAAAAGAGATCAACACGTTTTTCAGCTCACTCATCGGCTATATTGTAGTCGGGGTGTTTTTGGTGATTATGGGTTTGATGATGTGGGTATTCCCCGATTACTCGATTCTGAGTTACAACTTTGCTACACTGGATCAGCTCTTCAGTATGGCACCCATTATCTTCACCTTTTTGATCCCCGCTATCACGATGCGCTCCTTTGCCGAAGAGCAGCACAGCGGCACCATTGAGCTGCTGGCAACCCGCCCACTGCGCGACGGGCAGATCGTTTTGGGTAAGTATTTGGCTTGTCTGGCGCTGGTGATTTTTGCCCTTTTGCCTACCTTGCTTTACTATTATAGCGTGTATCAGCTGGGCTCTCCCAAAGGCAATTTGGATTCGGGCGCCATTATGGGCTCTTACCTGGGGCTCGTCTTTTTGGGGGGCGCATTTGTGGCCATTGGCCTGTTTGCCTCCTCCTTGACCAACAATCAGATCGTCGCTTTTATCCTGGCAACCTTCCTCTGTTTTTTCTTTTACTGGGGCTTTTTCTTTCTCAGCAAGTTGCCGGTTTTTGTGGGCAAGGTGGATGATGTTGTGCAGATGATTGGCATTGATTACCACTACAATTCGATTAGCCGGGGAGTGATAGACAGCCGGGATCTGATCTATTTTTTCAGCTTCATTGGCTTTTTTCTTTTTGCCACGCAGCTGGCTTTGGGCAAAAGAAATTGGTGAACTGTTTATGTGAAAATAATTGATTATTAGCTGATTATTGTTAACGATATGGCTCGAGCAAAAAAAATACAATCCTTGATTCAACTAGCCCTGCTGCTGGGCATCCTCATTTTTGTCAATATCCTTGGCAGCGCCTTTTATGGCCAGCTCGACCTTACTGATGACAAACGTTTTACACTCACCCCACCGACCGTAACTATGCTGGAAGAGCTGGACGAGATCGTTTTTGTCAAAGTACTGCTCGATGGCAAATTTCCAGCCGGCTTTAAACGATTGCAAAACGCCATCCGCGAAACGCTGGAAGACTTCAGAGATGTCACCGGCTATATAGAGTATGAGTTTGAAAACCCAGGAGACGGAACCACTACCGAAATCAATGCCCGCCGCGAAGAACTCAGCAAAGATGGTATTACCCCTACGGTGCTGCGCGTAAAGGATGTAGATGAAACACAAGAGCTGATCATTTATCCCTGGGCGGTGCTTTATTACAAAGGTCGTTATACCACTGTCAATTTGCTGGAAAGTGAGATCATGGGTGTGCCCAACGAGGTAGTACTCAACAATTCCGTCAGCCTGCTGGAATACAAGCTGGCCAATGCCATCCAAAAGCTGCAAATCACCCGCAAGCCTGCCATCGTATTTACCAAAGGGCATGGCGAACTGGAAGCCATACAAACGGCCGATTTGGTGCAAAGCCTGGTTTCCTTCTATGATGTAGGCCCCCTACATCTGGACAGCACCTATCAGATCAATCCTAAAATAGATGTGGTGATCGTAGCCCGGCCACGTTTCGAGTTTTCAGAGCGCAACAAATTCATCCTCGATCAATACATTATGAATGGTGGCAAAGTGCTTTGGCTCATCGACAAGTTGGGCATTACCCTGGACAGCCTGCGGGGGCGCAAGGATTTTATCCCCTTGCCCTACGAGCTGAATCTCGATGATCAGCTGTTCAAATATGGCGTTCGGCTCCAGCCCAATCTGGTGTTGGATATGGAATGCACGCGCATTCCCCTGGTCACCGGGCAGCTGGGTTCAGGCAATCAATACGACCTGTTTCCATACTATTACCACCCGTTGGTAGCGCCAGTTAGTAAGCATCCCATCGTCAAAAGCCTGGATCGGGTAAACCTTCGCTTTCCCAACACCATTGACACGGTCCGCACCAAAACGCCCGTCAAAAAAACGGTTTTACTGACTTCTTCCGCCCGCACCCGAGTACAATTTACCCCTGTTCGGCTCAACTTTGAAGTGCTGCGCTACGAAGCCGAGGCCGAACGCTTCAATAAGCCGCCACAGCCATTGGCCGTATTGCTGGAAGGGCAGTTCCCGTCGCTTTATGAGAACCGCGTGTCGGAAGCTATGCGGCAAACTTTAGAGGAAATTGGCAATGAGTTTAAGCAGCAGAGTGTTCCCTCCCGGATGTTGGTAGTTTCGGATGGAGATTTGATCAAAAACCTGTACAATCCTGAAAACAACAAAATCAGCCCGCTGGGCTTCAACCCCTTCGAGCGACGCACCTTTGGAGCCAATAAGGACTTTATTGTAAATGCCATCGAATATCTGCTGGATGATAAAGGGGTAGCCGAGGCCAGGGCCAAAGAGGTAAAGCTTCGGCTTCTCAATACCGTCAAAGCCAAAAAAGAACGCACCAAATGGCAACTTATCAACATTGCCCTTCCTCTGGTGTTTTTGTTGTTTTTTGGTATTATTTATCATTATTGGAGGAAGCGGAAGTATGCTTCATAAATGTGTATGTAAATGAGAAATACAATCCTTTTATTGCTGTTGTTTTTATTGCTGGGAGGAGGCAGTTGGTGGTATTTTAATCAAACGGATAGCAAGAGCTCCTACGATACCAGCGACCGAAAATTTGCAGAAGAGCCAGCCAATATCCACAAAATTTTTATTGCGGATCGCTCCGGGGAAACGACTACCCTGACCCGCTCGGCTGAGTATTGGCTCTATCGGGGAAAGCATCGGGCCAATCCGAATGCGATGGAAAACCTGCTCGACGCGATCCGCAGGGTAGAGGTCAACTACATCCCTGCTAAAGCTGCTGTTCCCAACATCGTCCGGGATTTGGCCAGCAATGGCATCAAAGTGGAGCTGTACGATAAGCAGGATCAGCTGATCAAAGCCTTTTATGTAGGCGGGATGACCAATGATGAACTAGGCACTTACATGATTATGGAAGGAGCTGAACAACCTTACGTCACGCATATTCCGAGCTGGGAGGGGGGCTTGCGGGCACGCTTTCAGCTCAAGGGCCTTCAGTGGCGCGATAAGTCCGTTTTCTCTGCCGATGTGGATGCTATTCAGTCATTGAGTGTGGAATATCCAAAGCAAAAAAACAAATCATTCCGCCTGGAGCGGCAAGATGACCAATTTGCAGTGAGCCCCTATTACGACATTACTCCCACCCGAAGCAGCCTCCCACAGCAGGGCCGTATTGAGGCATATTTGGTGGGATTTAAAAGCCTGAAAGCCGAAGCCTTTGAAAATGGGAACCCCCGCCGCGATTCGGTAAAGTTGTTCATACCCTTTTGTACTATTAGCTTGCAGGACATCAAGGGGAAGCAAACCAAAGCCAGCTTTTACCCCATTATGCAGCGCATGGCCGATGGTGCCCTGCTTACCGATGACCAGGTGCTGGGCTCCAATACGGCCATCGAGCGGTATTTTGTGGATAGGAATGACGGAGAAGATTTTATGCTGGTGCAGCAGCGTGTATTTCAGCAAGTATTTTGGCCTTATGATGCCTTCTTTGAATGAATAAAACAGTGACATACTTGGTGAAAGGCATCCTCCTTTTTGTCGGCCTGCTGTTATTGAGCAGCTTGGTGGACATTCGGGAGGATTGGGGGTTCTTTGGGCACCGCCGCATTAACCGGCTGGCCGTATTTATTTTGCCGCCCGAGATGGCTGTTTTTTTCAAAAAGCATATTGAATACATCACCGAGCATGCCGTTGATCCCGACAAGCGAAGGTATGCTACCCGCCATGAAGCGGTACGGCATTACATCGACATCGACCACTGGGGAGCCTATCCATTTCCGAAAGTGCCGCGAAGCTGGACAGCTGCATTGATAGAATATTCGAATGTGTATAGCATTGATATAGAGGGAGATACGACTGAGCTTCCCTTGCATCAGTTCTTGAATTTACCAGAAGACTATTCAGTATATCCTGCAAAGCGAACCCATGCTGCGGAGGGTGAATTTGATGAAAAATATTTCCAGTTTTTCCGTTCCAACATTCTGCCCAACTACTATGAAGATCACTGGTCCCTGAGCTGCGACAGCCTGCGATGGCTGCTGAGGGGCCGAATCGATGATTTGGATTGCCAATCGGCCTTTGCGGTTGATCGCTTTTCCGAATATGGTATTCTGCCTTATCATTTGCAAAGCATGCAGCGCCTGCTCACTAAGGCGTTCAGCAATCGGGATGCCGATCGGATTTTGCGGCTCTCTGCCGAATTGGGCCACTATATTTCAGATGGCTGTGTGCCGCTGCATACTACTGAAAATTACAACGGGCAGTTGAGCGGGCAGGAGGGTATTCATGCCTTTTGGGAAAGCCGGATACCCGAGCTGATGGCCGACGAGGAATTTGATTATTTCGTTGGGAAGGCCGAATATTTGGAAGACACCCGATCCTATTTTTGGGACATCATTTTGGAGAGTCACTTACTAGTAGATAGTGTGCTGCAAATTGAGCGTCGGCTGAGTCGCAGCTTTCCCGCCGACAAGCAATATTGCTTCGACGAACGGCTGGGTGTGACCATACGTACGCAATGCCCTGCCTATGCCAAAGCCTACGCCGAAGCTATGCAAGGCATGGTAGAATCGAGGATGCGACGGGCCATTCATGCGGTCGGCAGCCTTTGGTACACGGCCTGGGTGGATGCCGGGCAGCCCGATTTGGCAGGTCGTCTGGAGGGCTCTTCGCCCGATATTGAGGTAGAAGAACTACCTCCATCGCCTGATTCTATTGGCAATAACATTGGTCGGTTGCGCGAGCACAATGGAAGGTGAAATTTGGCAAGAGCAGCCCGAAGGATAAAATCTAAAAATGCTCTCTAAGACTTTAAATCTATATTTGCAGCATGGATTCAAGTAAGCAGTATTTTAGCAATATCCTTAAGGGTGCAGCGATGGGAATAGCGGAGGTCATACCAGGCGTATCAGGAGGTACCATTGCCTTTATTACCGGCATTTACGAAAAGCTGATCAATACGATCAAAGCATTGGGGCCTGAGTTGGTCAGTGCCTTTCGGAAGGATGGCCTGAGCGGAGCTTGGCGCAGTTTGGATGGCCCCTTTTTGGCCACTCTGCTGCTGGGCATGTTGGCCGGTGTAGTGATCGGAGTATTTGGCGTATCTCATTTATTAGAGCACTACCCTCCAATGATCTGGGCCTTTTTCTTTGGGCTGATCATCGCTTCAGCCATTTACATTGCCCAGCAAATTGGTGAATGGCGCACCGGCGAATGGCTGGCCCTGATAGCGGGCACATTGGTTGCCTATGGCATTACCACTATTACACCGGCTGGCGGTTCGGAAGCTTTGCCCTACGTTTTTCTGTCCGGCTTTATCGCCATCTCGGCCCTGATCTTGCCCGGCATAAGTGGAAGCTTTATGCTCCTCCTCCTGGGCATGTACACCTTCATCATCAGCGATACCCTGAAGCCTGCACTAAGCAGCTTTGCAAGCGATAAATTGCTCATTTTGGCTGTATTTGCTTTGGGTTGCCTTAGTAGCCTGGCTACCTTGTCGCGGCTACTGAGCTGGCTGTTCCGCCAATACCGTAGCCTCACACTAGCAACCCTGACAGGTTTCATTTTGGGCTCGCTGTGGAAGATATGGCCGTGGCGCAATCCGGTCAGATGGCTGGAAGACAGCGCCGGAAACATTATCCTGGACAAGGATGGGATTACTCCCAAAAAAGTACTGGTGGAAGCCAATGTATGGCCCGGAAAATATGAGGGAGAGCCTTACGTTTGGGCAGCCGTGCTACTGTTTGTGCTGGGTTTTGTGTCGGTTTTTTTGTTGGAACGACTGGGAGGGGAGAAGCATTAGAAGATGGCAGAGCATCCAAAATATGACCACACGATTGCTCCCAAGCGCCTGTTTGGCCTGATCGGCTATCCACTTTCTCACTCCTTTAGTAGAGCTCATTTTTTCCAAAAATTTGAAAAGGAAGGAATTTTGGATGCAGGCTATGAACTATTCCCCTTGCCAGCCATATCTGCCTTTGCGCAGCTGCTGGAAGCCCGCCCCGCACTGAGGGGTTTGAATGTTACGATACCCTATAAGCTGGAGGTGATCCCCTTGCTTGATGAGCTCGACCAATCTGCTGAAAAGGCAGGGGCGGTCAATTGTATTGACTTTCGGGGAGGAAAAATGATTGGCTACAATACGGATGTCTATGGTTTTGAGCAATCGCTACACAGCTGGCTCACGGCATTGCCTGCGAAAGCCTTGATACTGGGCAGTGGCGGAGCCGCCAGAGCAGTGAGCTGTGTATTGAAGGGGCTGGGCATAGACTATCGGGTAGTTTCCCGGAGCCGCCAAAAGGGGGATTTGGCATATGGCGAATTAAGCCCGGCCTTGTATCAAACTCATTGCCTCATCATCAATACAACGCCACTCGGAATGGCCCCCAATGTACAGACTTGCCCTGATATTGATTTTGATCAACTAGGGCCACAACATTTCCTGTACGATTTGGTCTATAATCCTGAAAAAACAGTATTTTTGACCAAAGGGATGAAAAGAGGCTGTCAGGTGAAAAACGGTTTGGAGATGTTGCATTTGCAAGCCGAGCGAGCCTGGGAGATATGGAACCGATGACAGTGAGCCTTTTTTACCCATACAAATTAACAAGGATGATACAACCTGCCAAAAAGGAGCCCATGAGGTTAAAAGATTATGGCCTTGACTTTAGCAATACAGAGATTGCCTTTTCCAATAAATCCGATGAAGAGCTCAAAAAAGCTGCCTGGCTCTTCAAAATGATGAACAAAAGCTGGCTGGTTAATGCGGGCTCCAAAATGGGCCTGCTGGCCTTGAAAATGAAGCTGCCGTTTGTGAAATCGATTATCAAAGCCACTATTTTTGAGCAATTCGTGGGAGGCACCACCCTGCGGGAATGCCAACCTACTATCAACAAACTCTTCGATCAGGATGTGTCCACCATTCTGGATTACGGCGCTGAAGCCAAAACCAGGGAACGAGATTTCAATCGCACCATGAATGAGTGTATCCGGGCCGTTGAGTTTGCAGCCACAAATACCAGCGTACCGGTGGTTAGCACCAAAATTACCGGCCTGGCGCGCTTTGGTCTGTTGGAAAACATACAAAATGAAACAAGCCTGGATGCTGCCGAACGCAAGGAGTATCGGAATGTACTCAAACGCCTGGATGCTATCTGTAGCCTGGCAGCCGAACGTCATGTGGGTGTGTTTTTCGATGCTGAGGAGAGCTGGATACAAGATGCGATCGATCATTTGGTAAAGCTGATGATGAAGCGATACAACCAAAGCAGGGTGGTGGTGTATAACACCTTTCAAATGTATCGGCGCGATCGGCTGCAGTTTCTGATGGATTCATTCTCGGAGGCTCGTGAAGAAGGCTATTTGTTGGGAGCCAAGCTGGTGAGAGGGGCTTATATGGAAAAGGAGCGGGAGCGGGCTGAGGAGATGGGCTATCCTTCGCCCATCCATCCTACCAAAAAAGCTACCGACGATGCCTATAATGTGGCAATCCGTTTTTGTATCGACAATTATGACCAGATCGCGTCCTGCAATGCTACGCACAATATGGAGAGTTGCCTGCTCCAGGCGCACATCATCGCTGAACGCAACCTCCCCAGAGCTCATCCACATCTCAACTTTTGCCAATTGTATGGCATGAGCGACCATATTACCTTTAATCTTTCTGACGCCGGATATAATGTAGCCAAATACCTGCCTTACGGGCAGGTCAACGAAGTGGTCCCCTATCTGGTCAGGCGGGCACAGGAAAATACAGCCGTCACTGGCGATATGAGCAGGGAATACCAATTGATCCGCCAGGAGATGAAGAGAAGGAAGTTGGAAAATTAGAATAAGAAGGATGCTTTTAAAATTAATTTCCGGCAGGCATCGGTAATTATTCAGATTTAGCTATATTCAGCCCGCTAAACCAAACGCTTTAACATGAAAATCGGTGTTCCGAAAGAGCAATTCGATAAACGGGTAGCCCTCGTGCCCGAAACAATTGCCAAGATCAAACAGCTGGGCGTAGAGGTGCTCATCGAAAAAGGAGCAGGGGATAATGCCTACTTCCCGGATGCTTCTTTTGAAGAGCACGCCACCCTCGTTGACAGAAAAACGCTGCTCAATGATGCCGAGCTGCTGGTGAGCGTGCAGCCTTTGGGAGAAGAAGCTTTGGCTTCGATGCCAAAGGATACACACCTCCTCTCCATGTTTCAGCCCTATGCCGACGACCAAATCGTGTCGAAGCTCCAAAAGTACGGACTCAATGCTTTCAGTATGGATATGATCCCTCGAACCAGCCGCGCACAATCGATGGATGTATTGTCATCAATGGCGTCGCTGGCCGGCTATCGGGCTGTATTGTTGGCCGCCAACCACCTTCCTCGCTATTTCCCTATGATGATTACTGCTGCCGGTAGCATCCGACCTGCAAAGGTGTTGGTGCTCGGTGCCGGAGTGGCGGGTCTGCAGGCTATTGCTACTGCCAAAAGACTGGGGGCAATGGTTGAAGCTTTCGATGTGCGTGCTGCTGCCAAAGAAGAGGTGGAAAGCCTGGGAGCTAAATTTGTAGAAGTGGAAGGGGCCAAGGACGATACATCGGCTGGCGGATATGCCGTGCAGCAAAGCGAAGACTTTTTGCGCCGCCAGCGGGAAGAGGTGCAGGCGAGAGCCACCAAATCGGATGCCGTAATTACCACGGCGCAGGTGAGAGGCCGCAAAGCGCCGGTTTTGCTTACCGCTGATACGGTCAGCCTCATGCAGCCCGGCTCTGTGGTAGTCGATCTGGCAGCCTCCACAGGCGGCAATTGTGAGCTCACGCGCGACAATGAAAATTATATCCACAAGGGTGTTCTGATTATTGGAAACTCCGCTCTGGCAGCCGATATGCCGCAGGATGCCAGCCGCCAGTTCAGCAATAATGTCCTCAATTTCCTGAAGCTTATCATCAAGGATGGCGCTTTGCATATTGATATGTCAGATGATATAGTAGAGGCTTCGTTGATTACGGCAATAAAAAAGGATGCATCAAGTACTTCATGACAAACTACAAATAGATGGAAACTGCTGTTCAGTTTTTTAATCAGCATTTGCTGATGATTTACCTTTTGATCTTTACCATTATCCTCGGCTTTGAAGTGATCTCGAAGGTGCCGACGGTACTGCATACCCCGCTGATGTCGGGAGCCAATGCCATTAGCGGAGTGGTCATTATCGGAGCAATTCTACTGATCCGGCAGGCCGCTCCCGATGATTATCTAACCCTCTTTTTGGGCCTGCTGGGCGTATTGTTGGGGATGATAAATGTGGTCGGCGGCTTTGCCGTTACGGACCGGATGCTCGAAATGTTTAAAAAGAAAAAGTCGAAGTCATGATGACACAATCACTAATCCATCTTTGCTATTTACTAGGCGCAGTGGCTTTTGTGTGGGGGCTTCGGCTGCTCAGCTCACCGGATTCTGCACGCAGGGGAAACACCCTGGCAGCCATCGGTATGGGGCTGGCAATTGTGGCAACTTTGTTTCAGCCTATGATCGGTGCAGCGAATAACTACGGCTGGATAATAGCTGGTATGATCGCCGGCGGATTCATCGGTATGATCGCTGCCAAGCGCATCCAGATGACGGCCATGCCGCAGATGGTATCCATCTTCAATGGCTTGGGAGGCGCTTGTGCGATGGTGCTGGCATTTGTAGAGCTGCTCCATTATTACGATGGGACTGCCATGCTGAGTGGTGGCCAATTGCTCATCATCCTATTTGCCTTGCTGGTAGGAGCCATCTCTTTTACCGGTAGTATGTTGGCCTTTGGGAAATTGGAGGGCTTGGTGGATGACCGGAAGGTGACCTTGCCTATGCACAACATTATCAATATCATCTTGCTGCTCGTCACGCTGGGCGCAAGTGCCTGGCTATATAGTTCCGGAGCAAGTGCCGGATTGCTGTTAGCGATTATAGTAGGAGTGCTGGCCCTGATTTATGGTTTATCCTTTGTGGCGCCCATTGGTGGTGCGGACATGCCTGTGGTGATTTCGCTGCTCAATTCTTTTACCGGTCTTTCTGCCGCCGCTGCCGGATTGATATACAACAACCAGATCATGCTGGTGGGAGGTATATTGGTGGGGGCAAGTGGAACCATCCTCACGGTATTGATGTGCGAAGCCATGAATCGCTCGCTGCTTAATGTGCTTATAGGTGGGTTTGGCAGCTCGGCGGCCGGTGGTGCTAAAACTGCCGGAGAGCAGGTTGCCAAAGAGGTAAGCACTACTGATGCTGCAATCCAGCTGTTTTACAGCCAATCAGTTGTGTTTGTACCGGGTTATGGTTTGGCAGTTGCGCAGGCCCAAAAAGTTTGTAAAGAGTTGGATGACCAACTCGAGGCCAATGGCGTGGATGTAAAATACGCCATCCATCCGGTAGCAGGCCGAATGCCGGGCCACATGAATGTACTACTCGCCGAAGCAGATGTGCCTTATCCTAAATTGTTGGATTTGGAAGATGCCAATGCTGCACTCAATGATACGGATATTGTGGTAGTAGTGGGAGCCAATGATGTGGTCAACCCGGCTGCCAATGACGATCCGTCCAGCCCTATATACGGGATGCCAGTACTAAATGTATGGAACGCCAAACACATCATTGTACTGAAAAGGAGCATGCGCCCCGGCTACGCAGGCATCCAGAACCCGCTGTTTTTCCATGAGAAAACCAAAATGCTATTCGGAGATGCCAAAGACAGTATTCAGAAATTGGTAGCTGAAGTGAAGAATTTATAAATACTTGATAGTCAGCGAATTATAAAACAGTACACAGCATTATTCGTTGCCAATCGTTTCATTCATACACACCTTGCCTACACCCGAAACCTGCCAATTCATTAGCAGAGTATTAACTAATTTTTAACGCCTGGCTTCGCGTTTTGAGCAATATTCCTTAAAATGTGACATTTTAAGAGAAGTCCAGTCAGAATATTGGACAAAATGCGTGGTATGCAAATAGCAAAAGTTTTTTTTCACAAAACGAAGCAACGCTATTGATGGAGGGCTACACACCTTCATCCGCTGCATTACCCCAGTACACGATGAAGTTCCAAAACCACCACTATCTAAAGTCTCTTTTTGCGCTCGCTCTGATCTTGTTTCCTCTTCTAACATTTTCACAGGCCACTGTTGCGGTAACTGTCCTTAGCGGTACAGCTACTACTACCTGCACCGATGGTATCGGCAATCCCGACCCGCGCTGGCGGGTTCAGGTGGATAATGGCAATTGGGAGGTATATCCGGCTACTACCTTTTGCTTCAACAATCCGCCTATGCTGCAGTACAATCAGCAATTCAACTGTCCCTACAATGCTCCGGCTACGGTGCAGGTGTGTTTTGCCGCTTTTGAAGATGATGGTAATTTTTGCAATATCAATCCCAGCTGTTATGAAGAAATTTGCCAGGATTTTCCCGTCCCGGTGGTAGCAGGTGTCTATCCACATCAATTAGCGCTGCCTGCTAATCTGTCCTCTGGAGGCTCGGTCGATTTCATCATCAGCGTGCAAGGCGGCTATCCGGGAGGCTTTAACGATTTGCCCTGCAGTGCAGTGGATTTGGGCATTATTCAGCCCGGCCAGACTATTGGAGACAACTCCCTGAGTAATTATAATAACCTCTGTTCTACCAATGCCAACGAGCCTCAGCCACTAAACGATGGCGCATTTTATAATGATCAGGGCGTATGGTTTCAATTTACCACCTCGGCCAATCCCGGCTCTCTGATCCAGGCATTTGCCACCTCCGATCCGGAAGGATTGGGCGATGATATCAATATCGAACTGGCTTTATATGAGTCGAGCGATGGTAGTTGTACAGGGACGTTTAATTTGGTGACGTTTAGAAACCGGACAGGCATGTGGGACGAACAGCTGCGCATGGAATGCCTGCAACCTAATACGACTTACTTTTTGATGGTAGATGGAGCTTGGTCAGCGCCCTTGGGCAGCGAGGGATTGTTTGGCCTCGAGTTGCAGGATGCGGCTTCTACTGAAGGAGAAGATTTTATATGCGATGCCATTGATTTCGGCCAAATTGCAGAAGGAGGTAATGTTTCCGCCACAAGCCAATCCAATGTGTGCGCTACGGATATAGGAGAAGCCGATCCGAGTGGCTTTGTAGGCCAACGAACGGTCTGGTATTGTTTTACACCTCCATCTTCCGGGCATGTTTTCATTGAAACCATTAGCGATTTGTTTCCACCCGCAGGTATTGATCCGATTAATTTGCAAATTGCGGTATTTACCACTCACGATGGCAGTTGTAGCGGCAATTGGGTGGAGATAACCAGCCAGTTTAGCAATGGAGCCTATGATGAGGTGGTCCAATTGGAATGCTTAGACCCAATGGAAAAGTACTGGATCATGATTGACGGCGCAGGAAACAATACTACCGGCATTTTTGATATCGCCATCTCTGATGCAGGCCCGTTGCCTCCACATTACACTGTCAATATTGATGAAACGCTTTGTTTTGGAGAGAGCCTGACTGTTGGAGATTCGACCTACACGGAGTCGGGCATTATCAACGAATTAATTACTGCTGCTGATGGCTGTGACTCATTGGTAACGGGCTCGCTGATCGTTTTGTCTGCCATTACCACTACCATTGATACTACTGTTTGTAGCAATGCTTCAATACAAGTAGGTAGCAGCATTTATACCCTTTCCGGAAATTATACTGATGTACTTATGGCCAATAATGGTTGTGATAGCACGGTGTTTACGAGTTTGACGGTACTTTCTCCGCTAAGCGTTTCCGCTACGATGACCCAACAGGCTAGTGGCTATCTGACTGCTGACGGCAGCGCCTCTGCTCAAGCCAATGGCGGGAGTGGCAATTATGTATATACCTGGTCGGACGGGCAGATCGGCACGACTGCCAATAATTTGCAAGGTGGGCTGACCTACTGCGTGACGGTAACGGATGACATCGGCTGTACGGCTGAAGATTGTGTGCTCATCTTTTTCCCCAGCAACATCCTTTCATCTGTAATTTCCGATACGCTCGACTGCATCGGAGATACGGATGGCGAGTTAATCATCAGCATTAGCAATGGCGCCTGGCCTTACAACTATCAGTGGGAAAACGCTGACGGCAGCCTCAACGGTTCGGGAACGGTAGATACGGAGGGAGGCAGCAGTGCCATCACTAATCTGCCGGCCGGGATTTATAGCTTTACCATTTCTGACGGTTTTGGTTTTTCATCGGCCATCGGCCAGGTAATGAACCCTGAGCCTATTGTCACCACTATTGATACCAGCATTTGCTTTGGAGCAAGTTTACAGGTCGGCAATACCACCTATTCGAGTAGCGGCACGATCAATGAAGTGTTGATATCTCACAAAGGCTGTGACAGCACCATTGTGGGCAATTTAGTGGTGCTTCCGCCCATTGAGACGGTATTGCAGGAACGGATTTGTGAAGGCGAGGTTTTGATGGTCGGCAGTACTCCATACACGCAAAACGGACCTATTTATGAATTGCTCACAGCAGCCAATGGCTGTGACAGTCTGGTGTCGGGGAGGTTGACGGTAATTCCTCCCGTAGTTACCAATCTGGATACCGCTGTTTGCTTTGGAGGCCAGATTATTATTGGCTCATCCATTTATTATCAATCCGGAAATTACACCGACAACTTCACAGCTGCTGATGGTTGTGACAGTATTGTAAATACTCAATTTACGGTGTATGACCAGCTTGTGCTAACTATCAATGTGATCAATGAAGCTAGTGGATTGAATGCGGCTGACGGGCTTGCAGAAGTATTGGCCAGCGGGGGAAGCGGCTTGTACACCTACCAATGGTCGAATGGCCAAACCAGCAGCCAGGCAACGGCTTTGGTGGGCGGTACACAGTATTGCGTGACCGTCACAGATGATCACGATTGTAGTGCTGAAGTGTGTGAATTGATTCTCTTTCCAGTCAATATTTTATCAACCATCACTGCGGATACACTGGATTGTTATGGCGACCAGGACGGAACCATCCGCTTTAACGCCTTCAATGGCCAGGCACCTTACAACTACCTTTGGCAAAACGCAGACAATAGCCTGCAGGGGAGTGGACAGATCAGCACAGAGGGGGGGATGGCCTTTATCAATACCCTGCCTGCCGGCAATTATATGATTACGATTGCTGACCAATGGGGGCTTGGTACTTTTTCTGTAAATATCGTTGAGCCTGAGCCATTGACCACTTTAACTTTGGCAGCAAATGCACCCAGTTGCTTTGGCAGTTGCGACGGTAGCATTGAGTTGCAGATCATGGGAGGCACGCCACCCTATTTCGTGGCCGATGGAACTCCCTTGAACGGAAACCTGGTAACGATCGACCAGCTTTGTGCCGAACTGCCCTTGAGCTTTGGCTTTATGGATGCCAATGGATGTACCATTGATGTGATTGAAAATATTGATGGACCGGAAGAATTTATAGCTACAGCTACAGAAATAGAACCTGTTCGCTGTTTTGGCGAGTCCAATGGCCAAGGCAGTGTAACCACGAATGGCAATCCGATAGCCTATTTGTGGGATAATGGCGAAACGACTGTTACTGCTACACAGTTGGATGCGGGTATGCACAGTATTACCGTTACCAATAGCGACGATTGTGAAGCAATCACTCAGGTTTTTATCAATGCGCCTGCTGAAGCGCTTTCTGCAACTGTACTTATCGAATCATTCATCAGCTGCCATGATATGGAAGATGGCGCTTTATCGGTAAGCGCGGTGGGTGGTACGAATTTGAGCTTTCTTTGGAGCAATGGCGCTACCGAAAGCACTATCGATAATTTAGCTGCCGGCAGCTATTCGGTAACCGTGACAGATGGCAATGGTTGCGAAGCTATTGGAATGGTGAGTCTGGATGCGCCGGATCCCTTGCAAGCCACTTTCGACAAAGCCGACGTCAACTGCCTGGAAGGTGATCACAGCGGCTGGATTTCCATACCTTCTGTGATGGGTGGGGTAGGGCCTTATCTCTATAGCCTCGATGGAGGAGCATTCTCTGCCAACAATACATTTGGTCAACTTTCCGCCGGCCTGTACGAGGTGATTGTAGAGGATGCTAGTGGCTGTGAAGTGATGGAGGTAATACAGATCGAAGACCCGGATTTGCTGATCGTCGAACTGGGCAATGAGCGCAGCGTCAAGTTGGGCGAATCAGTGCTGCTGACGGCCAATACCAACAATCCGAATGTCAGCTATAGCTGGTCAACAGACAGCCTGGCTTGCAACTGCCCTCAGATTGAAGTAAACCCCTTCCACAATACCATCTATTCGGTCACCGTAACTGACCCAATATCTGGCTGTACCAGCAGCGATGAAGTTTTGGTAATGGTGTCCAAAGAGCGGGATGTATTTATTCCCAATGCCTTTTCCCCCAATAATGATGGCATCAATGACTTGTTTATGATTTATGCCGATCAAAGCGTTCAGGAAGTCAAAGCTTTCCGCATTTTCGACCGCTGGGGTGAGCTGATATTTGAGGCAGGTGGATTTCAGCCCAACAACCGCCAATTCGGCTGGACGGGCAAAACTTTCGGCGATGAGTTTGCTCCGTTGGGTGTATATGTGTACATGGCTGAGATTGAATTTAAAGATGGAATAGTACAAATCTTTAAAGGGGATGTGACTTTGGTGAAGTAATCGAAACTTCAGCATTTATATGGCAATATTTTTTACTATATTGCCATCGAAAAAATTCATTTGTTCACTCAAAGTCACACTAATGAAATTAGCCCAACTATTATCTGCCCTGCTGTTGTTGTGTGTTTGTACCATATCCAATGCAGCTACCGCCATAGTGCCGCCAGCTCAAAATACTTCTACCCAGCTCAAAACCGACAATGCTGTCCCGATCAGCGCTGCGCACGAAAGCCTTGTTAAGGATTTGAGCCGTAAAGAAAAGCGCCAGCTTAAACGGAAACTGCGTAAGCAACTAAAATCAGCCCTGAAGGATGCCCGCAAAGGCAAGAAAGAATCAGCATCCAGTGATAATTTGGTTTTGGCTATTATTTTTGCAATCCTCATTCCGCCGCTAGGAATGTATATTTGGGAGAATGCTATCACCAATCGATTTTGGATTTCACTGCTACTGACCATATTGTTTTGGTTGCCAGGAGTAATCTATACGCTGGTTGTCATATTAGGTGAAAGTTAAATTTCACCTAATCAATAGTTCTAAAACCAAGTAGCCCTTTTGAGAATTCTCAAAAGGGCTACTTGGTTATATTTTATGCCTTTCCGCAAACTCAATTCAGCAGCTCGTAAATCCCTGCAATTCCTTGCCCACCCCCTACACAGGCGGTTACCATGCCGTATTTTTCATTGCGGCGGCGCATCTCATTGAATAGCTGAGTAGAGAGCTTAGCACCAGTACAGCCGAGCGGGTGGCCCAAAGCGATAGCCCCGCCATTTACATTCACAAATTCCGGATTGAGTCCTGCCTCCTGAATCACCGCCAATGATTGGGTAGCGAAGGCTTCATTGAGTTCGATCAGGCCTACATCATTGAGCTGGAGGTCTGCCTGCTTCAATGCTTTGGGGATGGCAGCGCAAGGTCCGATACCCATGTACAAGGGCTCCACACCAGCCACCGAACAGCTTGCCAGCCGAGCGATGGGTTGAAGCCCCAGCTCTTTGACCAGCCGTTCGCTAAGTACCAGCACAAAAGCAGCGCCATCAGAGGTTTGGGAAGAGTTGCCGGCCGTTACTACGCCATTTTTTTTGAATGCCGGGCGCAGCCGGCCCAGCGCTTCCAAAGAGGTATCGCGGCGAACACCCTCATCCATAGCTACAGTATGCTCGCTTTCCTGCCGTTTGTTTTCTTTGACAAAAACTTCCTTTACCCTGACAGGCACAATCTCGTCATTGAATTTACCTTCATCAATTGCAGCAGCGGCACGCTGGTGGGAACGCAGTGCAAATTGGTCAGCTGCTTCCCGGTCAATACCATATTTTTGAGCAACGGCTTCGGCAGTAGCGCCCATGCTGCTCAGGTAATTGGGAGTGCTGCTGGCTACTTCATAACTCGGAGCCAGTTTGTAGCCCGTCATCGGGATCATGCTCATGCTCTCGGTGCCGCCAGCGATAAAACATTCGCCCATGCCCGCCCGTATTTTAGCTACGGCGATGGAAATAGTCTCCAATCCGGAGGCGCAGTAGCGATTGACGGTCATACCGGGTACTTCTTTGCCCAGTGCGCGCATTGAAATTTGGCGCCCAATCTGAAAGCCCTGTTCTCCTTCGGGATTGGCGCAACCCACAATTACATCATCAACGAGAGCAGGATCGAGATTGGGTACCTGCTCGATTAGATGTTTGACGATTCGCACAGCCAGATCGTCGGAGCGAAAATTGCGAAATCCGCCTCGCTTGGCTTTTCCGACTGCTGAACGATATGCTTTTACGATATATGCTTCCATTTTTTACAATTTTTAAATTATTTAAACGCGGTTCTCACACCCAATTCCGTCAATTTCTCAGCGGCTTGTTATTTTGCAACATATATTGGATCCGTTCCAATGTTTTTTGTTCACCACAAAGGCTGAGAAAGGCTTCCCGCTCGATATCAAGTAAATATTGCTCTGACACTTTTTGCTGGCTGGTCAGATCGCCGCCGCATAGCACCCAGGCTACCTTATGAGCGATTTTAATGTCATGCTCGGAGGCATAATTGCCCAGGCGCAGCTCATTGGCAGCAGTGTATAAAGCGCCCAGCCCCGTACGGCCCAGCACAGTGATATCGGTGCGCTGGATGGGCTGAACGTAATTGTTGGCCAGTTCCAATACTTTAGCTTTTGCCTCGGCGATATTGCGCTGAACATTCATCACTACATGATCTTTAGTAGGCAACAAGTATTGATATTGAAAGGCTTGATGAGCGGAGGTGGCTACCTGCGCCATAGCTATTGTTTTGAAACTTTCAATCAGGCGCGGTATCTGTACATCGCCCTGGTAAAAGCTATCAGAGGTGCGAAGGGCAAATTCTTTGGTGCCACCACCGCCTGGGATCAATCCTACGCCAACCTCCACCAGGCCGATATAACTTTCTGCTGCACACATGGCTGCATCGCAATGCATGATCGTTTCGCAGCCTCCACCAAACACATAGCCTTGCGTAGCGGCCACTACTGGAATACTGCTGTAACGGCAGCGCATAGTAGTTTGCTGGAAAAGTTTTACAGCCATGTTGAGTTCATCCCATTCCTGTTGGAATGCAAACATGCCAATCATCATCAGGTTGGCTCCTACGGTGAAATTTTGAGCATTGTTGCCAATCACGAGGCCTTTCCAGCCTTCTTCTTCGGCAATGCGGATAGATTCGTTGAGGCCTCTGAGAATGCCTTCGCCGATGGCGTTCATCTTGCTGGTAAATTCGAGGCATAGCACCCCATCGCCAATATCATGCAGGATGACTTCGCTGTTTTTAAAAACAGGCTCGCGGGAACGGTAATTATCTAAAACGATAAAGTGCTCTGTGCCCGGAATACTTTTGTAAGATTTGGAGGTACTATCATAATATAGCTTTTGTCCATTCTCCACTTTGTAAAAACTAGTGTTTCCGGCTGCCAACATCTCTTTCACCCAATCAGCTACTTGCTCACCTTGCTCTTCGGCCATTTTTACGCCTTTTTCCAAACCGATCATATCCCAGTATTGGAAAGGGCCTATCTCCCAGGCAAAACCTGCCCGCAGGGCATCATCAATAGCATACAATGTATCAGAAATTTCAGGAATGCGATTGGAGACATAGGCGAAAAGCCCCAGCAAACTTCGGCGAACCAGCTCTCCACCTTTGTCATCAGCTTTAAAAAAGGCTTCGAGGCGCTTGGGGAGGCTATCGATCTGTTTGGTGGCAGCCAGGCTCGGCAGATTGGGGCGCTGCGATGGCTCGTACTCCAGGCTTTGGAGGTTGAGGGCCAATATTTTGGGTCGGCCTTTCTCGTCGCGCTCGCCGGTTTTTTCATAAAACCCCTTTTTGGTTTTATTTCCCAGAAAGTTATTATCGAGCAAAAACTGGAAATATTTGGGAATGCTAAATGCGGCAGCCTGCTCATCATCGGGGCAGTTTTGACGAATACCTTGTATGACCTTGGCGGCAGTGTCGTGCCCGATGAGGTCGCCGAGGCGGAAGGTGCCGGTCTTTGGCCGACCAATGGCCGGGCCGGTGAGCTTGTCCACCTCTTCGATACGCAAGCCCAATTCCTCTGTAAGCTGGAATATTTTGGCCAGTGCATACACACCTACCCGGTTGGCGATGAAGGCGGGTGTGTCTTTACAAAGTACTGTTTGTTTGCCTAAAATAACATCCCCGTAGTGCATCAAAAAGCGGATAACCTCCGGGTCTGTTTCCGGGCTGGGGATGACCTCGAAGAGGCGCATATAGCGTGGCGGATTGAAAAAGTGGGTACCGCAAAAGTGTTTTTTAAAGTCATCACTACGGCCTTCCAGCATCAGGTGGATAGGAATGCCGGAGGTATTGGAGGTGATGAGGCTCCCTTTGCGGCGATGCTGCTCTACTTTGTCAAACACCTGCTTTTTGATATCCAGCCGCTCTACCACCACCTCGATTACCCAATCGCAGTCAGCGATCAGAGCGAGGTCATCATCAAAGTTGCCCGTAGTGATGCGGCTGACAAAATCAGTGTTGTAGAAAGCTGCCGGCTTCGATTTGAGCGCAGCTTTCAGTGCTGAATTGACGATGCGGTTGCGGGCAGCAGGGTTGTTTTTTTCCTCTTCTTTGAGGTCGAAGGGCACAATGTCGAGCATGACTACTTCGAGGCCAACATTGGCAAAATGAGCTGCAATGCCGGAGCCCATCACCCCGGAGCCAAGTACAGCGACTTTGCGGATTTTGCGATTGCTGGCTGTATTTTTAGCAGGAGCCTCTTTGGTGGCGGTATCGGAGTCGGGTGATAAATTCATCATTTTGAGACGGTTATAGATTATTTGAAGTGTCTATTTGTGGTCAGCGAATATTCGCGCAAGGTAAAGGTACAAATTCCGGGCTATTGGCTCGCTACTTATTTAAAGGCTTTGCCCTGGCCCATTGTTCACTAAATATATATGGGTTGTGGAGCGAATTGTTGCATTTGCGATGCCCAATCCAAATAGTCTGACGAATCCGAAACTTAAGGCCTCGTTAAGGAGTATCCCTGAAATGTGAAGGAAATCAGAATATAGGCTGTATAATTGACAAAAAACTTTAATTTTATTCCTTCAAGTGATAATTTGGGGCTGCGGTATTCGTTTCTAACTCTCTAAGATAAGCCACCACTATTAAACAGAACTGAAAAACTAAATCAATTTCTTATGTTTTTGAAAACACTCCTGCTCTTTCAAAATGCCGGCACTGAAGAGGGCGTTGGCAAGCAAAGTCTTATCGAGCTGATCACCTCCGGTGGTATGCTCGGTATTGTCATCGTCGGTATCCTTTTGGTGCTTTCATTCATTGCTCTGTTCATCTTTGTTGAAAGGCTGCTGACCATCAAGCGGGCTGCCAAAATCGATCAGCATTTTATGAATAATATCCGCGCCAACATGGCCGCCGGCAATATTGAAGCTGCCAAAGCACTTTGCCGCACTACCGATTCGCCTGTGGCACGTATGGTTGAAAAAGGCCTTATGCGCATTGGCAAACCCCTACGCGATATAGATGCGGCTATCGAAAACGTGGGTAATCTCGAAATTTTCAAATTGGAAAAAAACCTGTCAAGGCTGGCCAGTATCGCCGGAGCGGCACCGATGATCGGCTTTTTCGGAACGGTTACAGGTATGATCCTGGCCTTTTACCAGATGGCTACGGCTCAAAGTGTAGGGCCGGCCGAGTTGGCAGGTGGTATCTACCAAGCGCTGATTACTACCGCTTTTGGCCTGGCTATCGGCATTTTCGCTTTCGTCGGTTACAACTATCTGGTGGCCAGTATCGAAAAAGTAGTGTACGAAATGGAGAAAAACACTGTAGATTTTATGGACCTCTTACAAGAGCCTTCGTGAAGGTAGAAGGGAAGATGGAGTTGAAAATCTAAAATCCAGAAAAGCATGGCATTAGGAAAGCGAAATAAAATTAGCGCAGAGTTTAGCATGTCGAGTCTGACAGATATCATCTTTCTGTTGCTCATCTTTTTTATGCTCACCGCCAACTTTGTAAAGATCGATCCTTTTGAACTACCGGATTCGGATTCTAAAACAGTGGCATCTACTTCCATTGCCGTATCCGTGACTAAGAAAGGCAAATTTAAACTCAACGGTCAGGAAATGCCTTTAAGAGCTATTGAAGCAGCGGTAAAGCGGGAGATGCGCAAAGCTGAAAATCAAAAGAGTACTACATTGACCATCGCTGCCGAAAAAGGTACTTCCTTCAATTATGTCGTCAGTCTGATGAATATCGCCTCCAGGCTTCGGATGAAAGCCATTTTGGCCACCCAGCCCAGGCAATAACGAATAAAACATTCAACGATGGGACTAAAGAAAAGAGCCAAAGTAAGTGCGCAGTTCAGTATGTCCAGCTTGACGGATATCATCTTCCTGCTGCTTATTTTCTTTATGCTTACTTCCACATTGGTATCTCCCAATGCGCTGAACCTCAAATTGCCCGGATCTTCATCACCTCCCAGCGCTAGCCAGGAAAATCCAAATGATATTACCATCAAAAGAAACGGGACCTATCTGCTGGATGGCCGCAGGATTAGCAAGGGAAAGCTGGATCAGGCACTGGGAAGGCTGGCCAAAAGTGCGGGGCGCAAAAAACTGGATATTACCATCTCGCCTGAAAAGAATACGCCGGTTGAGCATGTGGTAGCTGTTATGGATATGGCGATGCGCCTGAAAATCAATGCAATCCTGGCCACAGATAAGGAATAGGTATGATGCAAAGTTTTCGGTGCCCGATATCCGGTACACGGCAGCCAGACACCGTGTACCCGAAAACCAGAAAGTTAAAGAAATGTAAATACGCCAAAAACCGGAATGATCGCATCTATTATAGCGTTCTACCCTTAACCAAAATCCTTCGACCATGAGTGCTATCATTAGTCAACAGGAAGAAAAGAATAAAAGAATTGGAGCCGTCACCAGCTTTTTGATACATGCTGCGTTGATTGTAGCTCTGTTTTTGTCCTTTTTAACTTTTCCCGACCCACCACCAGGCCAGGAGGGCATTTTGGTTGCATTGGGCGAGCCTGATATCGGACAAGGCAACGAACGCCCTGCTGCTGCCCAGCCGCCCCCGCCTGCCGATGAGCCGGAAGTGGAAGAGGAGCCCGAGCCGGTAGAGGAAAAACCTGAACCGGAGGTGAAGGAAGAGCCTAAGCCTGTGAAAAAGCCTCAGGAAAGCAAGAAAGTGAATGTAGATAAAAATTCTAAAGAGCTGGAGCTGAGGCGCAAAAAGGAAGCTGAAAAGAAACGCCAGGAGGAGCTCGAACGCCGAAAACAGCGGGAAGAGGCTCAAAAAAAGGCCGATGCAGAGCGCAAGCGCAATGCAGAAATAGCACGCAAAAAGGCAGAGGCCGAAGCGGCCCGTAAAGCCGCGGAGGCTAAGAAGAAAGCGGAAGCCGAAAAGCTCAAAGGGCAGATCGGTGATCTGTTTGGCGGCTCGCAAGGCAACACTGGCACGCCCGGCAATCAGGGTGATCCCAATGGCGACCCTAACAGCAACGTACTCGAAGGTATCAGCACCGGCTCCGGCCGCATTGGTGGCGGGCTGGGCAACCGAGGTGGCAGTGGCCCTCCGCTGACGGATACTTCCCAGGAAACCGGACGTGTGGTTGTCAAGGTTTGTGTGGATAACAGAGGACGCGTAGTCAGCGCCAAATTTACACAGCGCGGCTCCACCACCTCCAGCTCACGGCTTATCCGGCTGGCTGAGGCTAATGCCAAGCGATACAAATTCAAATCAGCCGATGTAGAAAAGCAGTGTGGTACGATTACCTATGACTTTAAAGTGAAGTAGAGTAATAGGTTAGCATATAAAAGCAGGACGCGGATCAGTTCAGGATGAATTGATCCGCGTTTAATGTTTCAATTCTATTGGTAATTCCAAATTATAGTACGAGAAGACAAAGGGCAAAGTATCCCATTTTGCACTGCCAGTGCTATATTTGCCAATGCCATGGAAAAAAAGCAGATCAGCTCAAGGTATAAAGATACCCTCCAATACCTCTACCGCCAATTGCCGATGTATCAGCGCATTGGCCCTGCTGCTTTCAAAAAAGACCTCGGCAATATCCGTGCACTATGTAAAGCTTTAGACGAACCACACCACCAATTTCCCGCCATTCACATTGCTGGCACCAATGGCAAGGGCTCTACTGCACACATGCTGGCTGCCATTTTTCAAAGCTGCGGATACAAAACCGGCCTTTACACTTCGCCACATTACAAAGACTTCAGGGAGCGCATCAAGCTAAACGGGCAATACATCAAAAAACGGGAGGTAGTGGAATTTGTGGATCAAAACCGAAAGCTGCTGGAAGCCATAAAACCCAGCTTTTTTGAAATCACGGTAGCGATGGCTTTTCATCATTTTGCCCGCCAGCAGGCGGATATGGCCATCATCGAAACCGGCCTGGGCGGACGGCTCGATTCTACCAATATCATCACTCCATTGCTCAGCATCATTACCAACATCAGCTTCGACCACCAAAAAATGTTGGGCGATACCCTCACTGAGATCGCTGGCGAAAAGGCAGGGATCATCAAAGCGGGTGTGCCGGTGGTCATCGGGCAGCGGCAGCCGGAAGTGGCGCCTATTTTTGAAGCGACCGCTCACCACCAACAAGCTCCACTCACTTTCGCTAATGACCACTACCGACTCCTCGAAATTGGGCAAACAACCGATGCTGCCTTTTATGATGTATATCGGGATGAGCAAAAAGTATATACCAATTTGCAGCTTTCGACCCGCGGCCCTTTCCAGCACCACAACCTGGCTACTGTGCTACAAGGCGTTGAAGTGTTGAACAATGGCATACTGGCTCGCCCCTTGAGCCAATACTGCATCCAACAAGGCCTGTCCGACCTGCAAGGCCTGGTGCGCTACCAGGGTCGTTGGCAATGGACTTCCCGGCAGCCACCCGTACTCTGCGACAGTGCCCACAACGAAGCGGGCCTGAAGACAGTCATGCAGGCCCTGACCCAATTGCCCTGTAAGCAGCTACATCTGGTGATCGGTATGGTGAATGACAAGGACATAGGCCCGCTGCTGGATTTGCTACCCCAAGATGCACGCTACTACTTTGCCCGGCCAGCTATTCCCAGAGGGCTGGATGCTGTGCTTTTGAAGGAGCAAGCTGCTGCATTTGGCCTGCATGGCAAAACGTACAGCTCGGTGCGCAATGCGCTCAGGGCTGCCAAACGCAGAGCCGCGGAGGCTGATTTAATCTTTGTGGGGGGGAGTACCTTCGTAGTGGCAGAGGTGATTTGAAAGGAGGGCTGATGTGCTGTCGGAGGCATTTCCAAATTTTTCGCATTATAAAATTGGGAAATGTAAAAATTATTGTTAAATTTGATTTGCAGAACAGGTTTTAGCGATACTACCCGTTTTGTAAAATGTCAGAGAGAGTGAAAAAGGGCCAAACGTATGCAGATTTTGCCTGCAAAGACAGGCTGAAATAGCTTGTATAGATTTATTCACTTTTAAAACTTTCTCATTATGAAAACGATTTTAAAGCTTCGTCCGGTCACCTCCCTCCCCCCCTCTTTGTATTTATATTGTTTTTAATGTGCCTTCAGAGTGCGCAAGCGCAGTTTTTTAAGAAGCACATTGCTGATGCTCCTTTGATCATCGAAGGAGAAGTAGTCAGAAAAGAAGTCCAATGGTCGGCTGACCAGAGGATGGTTTATACGATTAATTGGGTAAAGCCAAAAATCTTGTTTAAAGGCAAGCTGGATCAGCAATTGATTCCCGTTTTGACCAAAGGAGGAGCGACAGATGACGGGCTTATGGTCGTATCACACGCTTTACAGCTCGATAAGGGTTACGATTACCTGCTGGCACTGGGGTATTGCAATACGTGCATTTCGGGCAATGCCTACCTGCCCGGGCAGGCGGTCGGAGCGTTTGCGAAAAAAATATATGCCGGCGAAAAGCAGTATTTGTTGGAGCATACCCATCCGGAAATGGCTGGTATGGAAAACTGCAATTTTACATTTACCGGGCAAGCAGGCCAGAAGGATAATGATGCTTTGCTGAGCTATCAGTTCTCCAATATTTATATGAACGATGATCTGGATACGGCCTACATTGATCTGCAATTTAAAACCGATACCTTTCCCAAAACGCTGTATTCCTTTAAAGCCAGCATTTCGAGTGATTCCTCATCCATCATTGATGCGATTTTGTTGAATGAACAAACCACATTGAGCCTGATACCCGAGAGTGCCAATGCAGCCTATCAGGTAAAAAAAGAAAAGCTCACTAATTATGCCGCCAGGCTTGAGTTGATTAAAAATAATATCTTCGGAAGCGGCATTGTGGTAGATACCCTGTTCAGATCAGCATTAAGAATAATCTTTCCTACTACGCTCCTGGTCAATATCACGGACAATTACCTGGATGCTCCTCTGCAAATAGATAGCGTGGAAGCGGCTTATGTATGTGGAGGGCAGGTGAAGCCTTTTTCTCAAATCATCTTCCACCCACGCGAGATCGGCCTGGACATTGGAGAGCTGGCCACAGGCATTGTATATTCTTTTGGTGAGATTTACCGCTGGCAGGATGAGCTGCGCTTTTCTATCTTTGCCACCAGCGATGAAGAGAATGTGGTTACAAAATTTGTATATGGCAAAATATATATCGATTTCAGCACGCTGGCCTTCCTCCCGAATCAGGTAATGGAAGGAGCCACTATCACCGAGCTGCCCGGCGGATCAGCGGGTCCGTACAGCGGCTTTATTTTCGATGAGGATGCCAATACGGTAGATATCATCATAGATGCACCCGGTGCTACTATTAATCCCACCGGTTTGGCGGACATCAGGGGGGACCAGCAAACCAAACTTTGCGAAGTGCGCTTTAAAGTGGACGATTGTACAGAAAATATGAACCTCTCCTTCGATGAACCCAAGATGCAGACCAATAGCTTTTATCTGGATATGATGACCTTTATGAACCGGATAGCTTACGATCCCGTAGTTGCCTTCGATCAGGTACTGTATCCGATCTGCGGCTGTGAAAAACCCGATATCATGTCCTTTACCCCCGATGAAATAGTAGCCGGAGATGACCAGGTGCTGACCATACAGGGCGAGCATTTTGGCGTTTTTGAAAAGGGCGATCCCGAAGATGATGGTGATAAATCATCTGTTTTATTTTACAATGGAGATTATGCATCAAATGCGCCAGCTGCGAAAGAGTTTATTGCTGCTGCCCAGGAAGACTTCATGATCGCTGGAGTATTAGAATGGACAGATACCAAAATTCAAGTGAAAGTGCCATCAACAGACTACTTTATGGGAGTAAAAGGACCTGCTTCAACAGGCAAATTTATCGTAAGAAATGCTTGTAATAAAGAAGATCAATCGGGCAGCAATTTGAAAATCCCTTATGCACTTTTAAATTTCAGGTTAGGGGATGAAAGTGTTGCGAAACGACTGGGACTGCGAAATGACAATGGTTCAAGTGGAGAACAGGATGGCTATGAATTTGAATTTCACCCCAACGTGAATGTGTTTAATATAGATATTAAAGATGCATTTGATGAAGGCTTGTCGGTATGGTGTGATGCAACTAATATCAGATTCAAGAAAAAGGCTGATGAGGCGCCTGTTGGGACTTTAGCAGACGCTAGAGATGGCAAAAACATTATTGTTGTGGGTAGCCTTGGGAACCCTGATGCTCAGGCAGCGCTAATTGTAAGCCAATTTTACTTTAGCATTGATTGTGGGGGATCAGATATAGAGAACGAAGATGGTGGATATATTTTAACTGATTTGGATTTTGTTGTAGATAACAATTTTGCATCAGGTAATGATCAAGCGAGGGCAGAAAGAGTATTTACTCATGAATTGGGCCATGCTCACATGCTCAATCATGCCCGATGTTTCGGATTCTTATGTGGAGGCCCCTTAATGCACCCACAAGCGACTACCGGAACAAAGGACGTAGATATAGCAGGGGGTAATGAGATATTTGTCGATAGCGAAACCATTATCAACAATGGTTGTGTGCAGGATAATGTGGCAATTTTTCCTGTAGCGATCAAAACCGGAAACTGTGGTATTGTTGTATCTGCTAATGAGTTGGAAACGAATGAAATACAAGTTCAAGTTATTCCAAATCCAACGTACGAAAGTATTCGTGTAAAAGCCGCTAATAAGGCTGCCAAGTTGCAGTATCAATTGAGTGATTCAAATGGAAAAGTAATGGGAATAGGAATTATTATATCGGATAATCAGAATTTAGACCTCTCTCATTATCCTTCCGGCATCTATTATCTTAGCATTGCGAGTGAAAATGGTATGGGGTATTTTAAAATTGTGAAATTATGATAAAGAAAATTGTACTTTTTACATTAGTCGGCTTTCTAACGCTTTCTATGACCTGTCATAAAAAGAAGATTCCAGATGTTGTTGATGAGCCTGAAGAAGATCCAGTTTCTTACAATCGCACAGATAGAAATGATGTGCCACCGCCTCCGGATTCAAGCTGGAGTACATTGGATACCACCAATCTGGATTATTGTCAGCAGAGGCTTTGGGAATATCTGAAAACGATGTATCCTGTAAAAGAAGAAAACTATTGGGACTACAATATATATGGCATTATGGGAGAGCCTGCCGACCAATTGGCAAACAGAGCTTTTAGCTGGAGATATACCAAGTTTTTTATAGATACGATGTATGCTGGCTTGATGCAGGATACTTCTCGTCCCTGCCAAAATGTAGATAGTACTTTTTTTCTGCAGGCGCTGGGACAACCAACTTGTAAAACTTATAATCGTTCTATAAAACAAACCAACTATTTTTATTGCTTCAAGCTAAGGTGGCGCAGGGGACCTTGTCCTTATATTTATGATGCAGGTAATCCTTATCAACAGTATTGTTTTTCGATGCATTTTGACTATTGCTCCTTGATGAAAATGAGTTTTTCCGATGATACGGGTCGTTTAATTTATATTGATAGGTTTGGTGCAGGGTGAACAAACAAGGACTGGATAGAGCAGGTCGTGACTGGAAAAGCTAAAATCATCAAATTATGAAGCCCTTCCCCATACCCCTGTTGGCACTACTTCTGCTGGTCAGCCTGGCGCTGCTCGGCAGCCATTGCAAGTGCAAGGAAAAGATGGTAGCCGAACCCGAAGTAGTGGTTCCCGACCCGGAGATTTATACCAAATACCCCACCGATCGTGCAGATGTACCACCCCCGCCCCCGGAGCCCTGGTGGACGCTGGAGCCCGATTCATTGAATGAATGCGAGAGTATATTGTTTGAATATATTAAGCAGTTGTATCCCATAGTCGTGGATACCTTTTATTACTACAATATGCTGGCCTTTACGGGCGATACACTGCCATCGGATCAGGCCTGGCAGAATACTATGCCATTTAATCCTTTGTTGCTTTTCTTTGAAAAATTCACGCTGGAAAATTTGCGGATCTATCCTCCCCAATACTCGTTTACTAATTGTGTGGGGCAGATTGATTCCAACCTGATCCTCCAGACCTGGGGCCCGCCCAGCTGCCGGGGGGAGAATAAAAGAAAAAGGCAAGTTAATTATACATACTATGTAAAAAACAAATTTCGCACCGGGCCCTGCCCTGATATAGCTAGCGTTTTTAACCACCCTTTGAATTATTTCTGCAACAGCAACCATTTTTTGCAATGCCTGGTTATTACGGTGAGGTTTTCCAAAGAAGATGGTAGTCTGTTTCATATTTTCATGGGGCCTGGGCGCTGAAAATGTATATCAAATTATGAAGCCCTTCCCCATACCCCTGCTGGCGCTTCTTCTGCTGGTCAGCCTGGCGCTGCTCGGCAGCCATTGCAAGTGCAAGGAAAAGATGGTAGCCGAACCCGAAATAGTGGTTCCCGATCCGGAGATTTATACCAAATACCCCACTGATCGCGCAGATGTGCCCCCTCCGCCCCCGGAACCCTGGTGGACCCTGGAGCCTGATTCACTGAATGAGTGCGAAAGCATATTGTTTGAGTATATTAAGCAATTGTACCCCATAGTGGTGGATACCTTTTATTATTACGATATGCTGGCGTATGTAGGAGATACCTTGCCCAGGGATTTAGCCTGGCAAGCTACTATGCCATTTAATCCTTTATTTCATTTCTTTGAAAAATTCACGTTGGAAAATTTGCGGATCTATCCCCCCGAATACCAGTTTACCAATTGCGTGGGGCAGATTGATTCCAACCTGATCCTTCAGACCTGGGGACCACCCAGCTGCCGGGGGGAGAATAAAGTTGATAACTGGGTCAATTATTTTTATTACGTAAAATACAGATTTCGCACCGGGCCCTGCCCTGATATAGCTAGCGTTTTTAACCACCCTTTGAATTATTTCTGCAACAGCAACCATTTTCTGCAATGCCTGGTTATTACTATTTCTTTCCATAAAGAAGATGGAAGTCTGTTTCATATTTTTATGGGGTCGTAGTGTTGTTTAAATAGTAGAAGCACATGAGATCATTGCTATCCTCCCTGCTGGCACTCCTTGTGCTGGTCAGCCTGGCGCTGGTGGTCAGCCATTGTAAGTGCAAGGAAAAGATGGTGGCTTGTGGTTGGTAATCAGTTTCACTACGCGGGATTTTGATTATTTAATGTTGAGACCCATAAATAGTGGCAGAGAAAAAAAGTAAAAAATGGTAATAACCAGATAATTCTTGATTGAAATCGAGATGAAATCATTGATATTCCTCCACAAATAAATGCATTACTCAATAAGCCAAGCAAAATAAGAAAAGCTATATCTCGATAAATGATAGGAATTATGTAACTGTTTTGAAAAAAAAATAGATAAATCAATATTAGCCCACTGGAGAATACAATGACCTTTTGTATGAAATCTAAATAGGAACTACTCCAAATACGCTTGGTTTGTGCTGAATTCATCAATGCTGGAACAATGTCAGGCATATGTTGGACAAATACAAAATGAGGCCATTTCCCTTTTTTTATCGGAATTAGCTTTACGGTATCAAAATAAAAAATTTGCTGTATCCAGGTTTCTAAGGATTTTATTACGAATTTTTTCAAATAATAAGAATCCCATAGGAAATCATGAACTACTTCTTTGTATAATTCATTATTAGAACTCCATGTTCCTTCTAATCTAACCGGGCTTTTTTTGCTCCATAAAAATGACTCTGGAATTGTATCTTTATATTTACAAATAGAGTAGTTGTTATTAGGACAATATTCATCTAGGAATGGTTTCAACAACCCCATTTGATTAAAACGTCCCATTAAAAACACATTTGATGATTTGCTACTTACAAACTTGCCAATGCGTAAATAATGGAGAGTAGGGATTGTATAATAGCCAACGGCCAATATAAATAAGATTAATATAAATCGTTTGTATCCGTAAGAAATAAAAGAACGCCAAAAAAATATTTTTTTCAAGACCATCCCAAATAATGTCAGACACAAGATGTAAGCATGCGAATGATGGCTGGCTATGGTAAACCATAGACCCAAAAAACAGAAAGCCAAAACCCACTTATTTTTTGTTTTTGAAAACAAAATAATAGAAGTAGCCAAGAATAATATTGGTGTTGTAAAATCGGGCATCAACATACTTGTGGTTACTCCAACGCTAGTAGTGGCAGTCAATATGGAAACTATAAGAAGAACATTAAATGGAGAATTATGCTTAAAAAAGGTATTCACAAACAAGTGAATAAACCAGGAAACAATAAAGGCTTGTACCAATATCACAATCCACAAGCTCTCGTGTAAGCTAACATGTCGTAGAAAAATACCATAAGCCAATGGCCTGAGGTAGGATATGTCATCCGTGAAGCCAATTCCAAGGTAAGTGCCAGTATCTGAATATATGAAAGGAAAATTATTAATAAATGCAGGAATGCAAATACAAATTGTACAAAAGAACAAAGAGAGCCAATATTGTTTTTTGTTTTTTACCGAGGGAAGCATAATAGAAATGGAAAAAGCCTTATAAATTAATGAAACAGAACAACAGTCCCTATAGGCCAATATTTATACTAGCACGTTTTCATTCAAGTTCGACTATATATATTGAATTCAGCTAAACCCAAATTTTGAATCAACGATATCCTATAGTTTTAAGCACGAATATAAGCAATAAGTTTATGGCGTTTAATAGCCAATAATAATCTTTGGTATTGATTTACTTTAGCTGAGTAGTTTCTCTTTCTACCATCTATCATAAACTAGAGCCTCTAATTTTTTATGTAAAAAACAAATTTCGCACCGGGCCCTGCCCGGATATAGCTAGCGTTTTTAACCACCCTTTGAATTATTTCTGCAACAGCAACCATTTTCTGCAATGCCTGGTTATTACTATTTCTTTCCATAAAGAAGATGGAAGTCTGTTTCATATTTTTATGGGGACGTAGTGTTGTTTAAATAGTAGAAGCACATGAGATCATTGCTATCCTCCCTGTTGGCACTCCTTGTGCTGGTCAGCCTGGCGCTGAAAAAGGTATATCAAATAAAGCAGCCAGAATTATCAATGGTTACTTTGTTTACAAAGCACTAGAAGAGTTTGGCAAATACTCATTGTGAAATAGCGTCTTTAATTCACTCCTTCTATTTTATCTTTATAGACATTCACTAATTTGTTCGCGCTACTCATTTTGAGAATTTCTTCCCAATTTCTGATTATGAAATCATGGAAGTCTCCCATTTTCATGTTTCCAAACTTGATGTGAATTATTCTTGGCGGTGGGTTGGCTATTAATATTCGAGATGAGAAATCGCTGTCTTTTGTGACTATGGTTAGATTATTCACTCTTGCATATTCCCAAATATTTTCATCTTTTGCTTTTGGGTCAATATCATTCTGATGGATGTATTCTTCTGAACTCCAAAGCTGAAAGTAGTATGGAAGATTTACATCAATAAGATATTTTGGCATCAGGCAGCTATTCCTTTTATAGTGTACTTTTTATCTAACATTAATAAGGCAAATTCTTTGCACGCCTCGATATCTTCTTTTTCTAAAAACGGATATTGTTTTAGTAATTCATCTTCCGATGTTCCAGCGAAAATAAATTCTAATATCGTTTGTACACTCAACCTATAACCCCTTATAGAAGGTTTTCCATTACAAACATCATCTATAATTGTAATTCTTTTGATAAGCGTATTCATATGAGTTCTGATGGTTATATACAAATATAACCTATTGTAAGCACTTTTCCTATATGAAACTTTGTGTGGTGTGTATTGCGAACTGATCTTTCAGACAGCGGCTGAGATGATATTTTTGACCTTGGCGGACATGGGATGCCAGGAGCATAGCCTTAGCTACGCGACCGAAGAACAACGACGTACAGGAGAAAATTTGGCAAGAACAGCCCAAAGGGTAAAATCCAAACAAACTCTTATGCTGCCGGTGATGGCATAGGACCTGGACGTTGAGGAATATGTGTCAAATTATGAAGCCCTTCCCCATACCCCTGTTGGCACTACTTCTGCTGGTCAGCCTGGCGCTGCTCGGCATTAGCAGTACACTTAACCGCTATTTGGACTATTTTTGCAACGGCAGCTTTTAAGCATATACTAAGAACTGATTTAAACTATTGTATTGCTTGACGATTGTAGGTTCTGGCGATTTCTCTTTTTGAGTGCGTACCTGTATGGTACGAACGATAAAAGGAAAGAAGTCAGGTTCTATAAGGGCTGGAGCCGCAAACCATTAGAAAAGTTTAAATCAGTTCTTAGACTACTTCGCTAAGGAAGATGATATTGCCAAGAATCAAAGGAGTAATATATAGCCTGACACCCAGGAAGTCCTCAAGAAAACAAAACAACTTAAGAAGCTACGCTATTCCTCTCCCCACCTAAAGCTATCCACTTCCAGCCCTGCCAAATCCAGTACCCGGTCCACCACAGTAGCAGCAAGCGCCTCCATCGTTTTAGGCTGGCTGTAAAAAGACGGACTGGCCGGGCAAATGATGCCCCCGGCTTCGGTGATGGTTTTCATATTGTTGATGTGGATGAGGCTGTAGGGCGTGTCGCGGGGGACGAGGATGAGGCGGCGGCGCTCCTTGAGCATCACATCGGCGGCGCGGGTGGTGAGGTCGTTAGCTATGCCGCTGGCGATGCGTCCCATCAGTCCCATTGAGCAGGGGCAAACGATCATCACGCCGTATCGGGCCGAGCCGGAAGCGAAGGGCGCCCGAAAGTCCATCTTCTCATAGAAATCGAAACCGTACTGTTGGTAATCCGCATTGCCCAGCTCGAGTTGCCAATTGTATTTGGCATTATCTGACAGCACCACACCTACGGCATCGAGTTGGTTGCGCAACATCTGTAGCTTGTCCAGCAGCACTTTGGCATAAATGGCACCGCTCGATCCGCCGACGGCTACTACTAATTTCAATTTCTTTGACATTTGATGCAATATGAGGCCGGATTTCGCTGTCTAATGTGTTAGCAAGCCGTTAAAGCCGGCATTGTGGAATGGTGCTTGATTTCAGAATAGCGTACTTTTGCACATGTTTCCACATTTATCCAACAAAATAAGAATAATGAATTCATTGACGAAAATTAGCTTGCTCTTACTACTTTTTGGCTGTTTCACAGCCTTTGTGTGGACGCCGGATACGGTTGAAACGAAAGAAGAAGTGAAGTGGTATAGTTGGGAAGAAGCCATCGAAGCGAATAAAAAGGAAAAGCGGCAGATAATGATCGATATATATACCGGCTGGTGCGGTTGGTGTAAGGTGATGGATAAAAAAACATTCAACAACGGCAAGGTAGCCGCCTATCTCAATAAGCATTTTTATCCCGTCAAATTGGACGCCGAGCAGCGGCAGGCCATCAAATACGACAGTCATACGTTTGAATATATGAAAGGCCAGCGTGGCCGGGGAGTGCATGCCCTGGCTTACTCCTTGCTGGATGGCCAAATGTCGTATCCTTCCATTGTTTTTATGGACCAAGACGTCAAACGCATTATGATCTCAAAAGGCTTCAAAGATGCCAAGGATTTTATGGAAGAATTGGAATTTGTAGCCACCAATGCTTACAAAAGCAAATCCTTCAAAGAGTTTCAGCGAGAGGGGCGATAGCTTCCACATTAGCCACCCGTTTTTCCCAGTAGCTCAAAGCGCCACGTCAATTCCTTTTTTTTCAAATCGTGCTCAAAAATCAATATCTGGTCGGGCTCCAGATTGGTTACCCAGGGGGGGATATACTTTCTGCCCATCGAATTGTTGATGCCGGAGCCCAAAAACCAGATACCTTCCTTTGTCCGGAATTCAAATGATTTACACCGCTGGCCTACATCTCCACCTACCAAAACTACTTGTACGCCTCTTTTGTGCACTTTTTCCAGCAAAGGATAGATCAATTCCTGAAATGAGCCGGACGGCTGACAGCTCATCGGCAGGCGGGGCCGGTAGTAATGCCAAAGGGTGTCCATATCCAGCTCACCTCCAGCCAGCTCATTGGTGAGCAAGGCGTGATGGTGCAACAGTACGAGGTGAGAAGCGGCGCGAATGGTATCGGTTACAGCTCGGATCATGGCCATCTGGGCATCCATCTGGGCACATTGGCCCCTTGCCTCTAGCTGTGGATGGTTGAAGGTAGTATTCAATACCATTACTACCAAGCCGTTGGCCCAGCTACTGTAAAAGCTTGGCCGGCCGGTGGCCGCTTCGATCCGGCTCAAAGGGCCCTCGACGATGTCGTGATTGCCGATAGCCCAGTGGGTGGTCGGTTGGCTGATATACAACAGGCTGTCTAGATAATGGAGCGTAGCAATCTCTTCACTGGTTCGGGAGCATAAATCTCCTCCCAGCCAAATCATATCAAAAGCGCTGAACTCAATATTGCCCAGCCTGTAATCTATCCGATCTTTGCCTGGTGCGCCCCATTGGTAGCAATGGCCCAAAAAGAGATATTGTTTTAGGTTTGACGGAGCCGATTGGCAGCCAACTAGTAGCAGAGCCAACAAAAGAAGTGGCAAAATGGATAGGGGCTTTTTCATTTGTTTGAAAATTTTCTGCGGTGTAACCGCTTCGCTCTCGCAAGAGTTTATCTAATCATTTCCTTGGGTGAGTTTATGGTTAAATAAGCTCATGCTCGTTTCATATTACAATTTGCGTAGCTCCCGGGTCAACTGGCTGAGTTCGAGCTGGAGGGCTTGAGCCGTATCGGTGGACTGGCTGTCGAGCATGCGGAGGGAGAGGCTTTCGATGGTTTCCAGATAGCGCTGCTCATATTCGAGATTGGATTTGAGGGATTCCATATCGGCCAGCTGTTCGTAGCGCGATTCCTGCAAACGTTTGAGCTTTTGCTGTTTGTTTTCAAGAGACTGTAGCAGGTGATGGTTGCTGAGGAGGGTTTGGAGTTTTTGTTTACAGTTTTCATAAAATTCCAGCTTCACTTTCCGAAGCTTGAGCTCATTGTTGAAAGCGCCGATCAATTTCTCACTTTCTTCCCGGGCCTTGGCATGGAGGCTGGCTGACTGGCCCAGCTCGTCCTTGAGCTCTTTGAGGTTTTGCCGGATATCATTCATCTCGAGGCCCAATTTGTTGATGTGCTCCTCACAAGCCATGATCTGTGTGTGGATCACGCCTTCCGAGCTGCGGGCAAATTCGACCTGCTGTTTCCTTTGGCGGATGCGGCGGATCAGATAAACCACCAGGCTGCCTATCAGCAACAAGGCAAGTGCGATGAAAAAGGCGATGCGATTGATGCGCATCAGGAATAGTAATAAGCCAAGCCCTCCTAAAAACATAAGAACCACCATATTGGATGATAGCTGCTCCTCAGGGCTATTTGGGTTGTGTTCCTCCATTTTGGGTATCAATTGACAAATAAATTGACAGCTGCGAGGCAAAATAGGTAATTCTGCTGATTCCATTGTTGCCTTTACCAGAATTGTTGCTTTCTTGTTTTTCCTTAGTTTTTGGTCAAACGATAAGGTAAAATGCTTATCGCTCAGATAAGCGGTTTTTTGTTTGTTTATAGTTAATTAGGTATTTCTCGTACGGGAAGTACCTTTTTTTAATAGCTGTACGATGCTTCTGATTCAACTGATAAAACGTATTTTTGCACAATTTCTTCCGCACCAATATTAACACTAGATGAACATACTGCAGAAAATACAGGAAAAATATATCGAAGAATTTACAAATAACATACCCTTCGATGAATTTCTCCTCAATATATTGGTCGTAGCCTTGCTAGTATCATTGCTGCGCCTGTACTACATCCGATTTGGCAACGCGATCTCTAACCGCACTAAATTTGCCAACAATTTTCTGCCCCTGTCGTTGGGTACCCTGCTCATCATCATGATCGTCAAATCCTCTATCGCCCTGTCCCTGGGGCTTGTCGGGGCCTTGTCAATTGTCCGCTTTCGTGCTGCTATTAAAGACCCCGAAGAGCTTACGTACCTCTTTATAGCCATTGGCCTGGGCCTGGCAGGTGGCGCCAACCAACCCGTACTGGCCGTGATCGCTTTTGCCGTGATCATGCTGCTTTTGTACGTACACAAGCTCTTTACAGGGAAGATGGTGTTCAAAAAGGAAGACAAATTATTTGTCAACATCCATACCGATGTGGAGGACCTACAGAGGATCGTCCATCTGCTTACCGGGCTTTTTCCCTACGTAGAGCTCAAACGAATGGATACCCTGGAAAAGGGCCTCGACCTCTCTTTCATTTGCAAGGCCGATTCCATTGAGCAGCTGGCCAAAGCGAAAAACGAAATAACTCAACTTTCTTCAGCCACCAAACTATCTATTGTAGATCAACCAGATTTGATAATATGATAATTTCGGGTGCTTCCGCCAGCTACGTACCCTTTTTGCGGAAGCTGGTAATTGCTTTGACGGGCTTGTTGATTGCTCTGGCACTTTGGATGTGCTGGCAGCAGTGGCGGGCGCATGCTCCTATTGCCCAACAGTACGATTTTGTTTTTTGTGATGCGGAGCAACGGCAGGGAGCCTTGTTTGTGAATGGAGGCCATCAGTTCAATCACGGCGAATTGCAAAGCAACGAAGTTTCCTTCAGCGGCTCGCATTCGTGCAAGATCAAAACAGGAGACGGCTTGCAGTTCGGCTTTGGCTATGAACTGGCCCAGGCCCAGCCTGGCGATATGTTTCGGGCTACCGTTTGGAAACACCGACCGGATGGAGGCCGCGATGGCTTTTTGGTAGCCAGTGCCGAAGGCGAAGGGCAGTTTTATCGTTCCACCAACATGCCTGCCGAAACTCGTGGTGAGTGGGAAAAGCTACAGCTTTCTTTTAGCATTCCCTATCAAAAAGAAGCCCGCGGGGCCAAAGTATATGTGTACACCGAAGGCAATATGACTACCTTTTTTGATGATTTGAAAATTGAAAAAATTGGTAATCTAAAGGACAGCCTGCACACCTTGCCTGCCAATATAAAATTGCTACTCAATAGTGAAGCAATGGATCAGTTGAAAGCAAAGCGCGCGCAGGCATTGCGGGCGGGCATTCTGGAATCGGAGGATACGGATTGGGTGGCTGGGTGGCTAGGCTCGGGAGAAAAGCAGCTCAAAGTAAAACTGAGGCTGAAAGGGGACTGGCTGGATCATTTGCAGGACGATAAATGGTCCTTTCGGGTAAAAACCCGCGCCAATGACAGTTGGAATCGGATGCGCTACTTCTCTCTCCACACGCCCAAAGCCAGAAGTTATCTGCACGAATGGGTCCTCCACAAATTCTTTGAGCGGGAGGATGTGCTCACCACCCGCTACGACTTTGTGAGCCTTGAGCTGAACAAAAAGCTACTTGGCATATACGCTTATGAAGAACACTTCGACAAAGTATTGGTGGAGCATCAAAAGCGGAGGGAAGGCCCCATCGTCAAGTTTTCGGAGGATGGATTTTGGGCAGGTGTAAAACGGCAGCTTGAAAAAATCAATGGCCTCGATCACGACATTCAGCAGCCCGTTAAGATGATGGAAACTGCTCCTATTGAGCCTTTCAAAGAAGGCAAACTGCTTGCCTCCCCAGAGCTGGCCAGTCAGTACGAAACGGCTCAAAATCTGATGTATCAGTATCGAAACGGGCTGAAAGCGGCGGAAGAAATTTTTGATATCGACAAGCTGGCCCGCTACTATGCCATCTGCGATGTGACGGGCGCGTATCACGGTATTGCCTGGCACAATCAGCGGTTTTATTTCAACCCGCTCACTCAACGCCTGGAACCTATCGGCTTTGATGGTTTTGGCGCGCATACCAAAAAGCGTACTTTTTTGATGGGGCAAGGCGCCTTCAATCATCGGCGGGTGAATGACGAGCAAATCGACAACAAATTGTTTTTGGATCGGGCCTTTACGGAAAAGTATATTTCCTATGTATATCAGTACAGCTCCCGGGCTTATATTGAAGACTTTTTGGCCAGCATACAGGAAGCCTTACGGGAGCGGGAGCTTTTGCTGCAGAGCGAATTTGAGAAGTACCAATTCAATATCAGCGATTTCATTCACAATGCCCAGCGTGCTCAGTTGCTGGTATTGCCATACGGTAATCAGAGCCTGCGCGCTTACACCCAACAGCGTACCGGTTTCCGGAAAAAGGTGAAAGTTGCCAATATGCACAGCTTGCCCGTTGAGCTCATTGGCTATGGCCGCACGGCAGATGTGATGAGCGATACACTTGCCATCCCCCTGCTTTTGGAGGCTTTCACACCTCGATTGACCAAAGGCCGGATCGAGCAAAAGCTCAAACCCGGTGTGGTGCTCGATACTTTTACGGGTGCAATGGCCTGGAAGGCCTGGCGGGAGCAGGAAGTTGTGAGCTATCAGGATTTGTCACTAGAAAGCAGTACAGAATATATATTTTACCAAACCCTGGGCATCGATAGTGTGTTCAGCAGCCGCATCGCATATTGGCCTATGCCAACGGACAACGTGCCTATTCAAGAGCTTTTTAGCCATGTCAAACTCCTGCCACAGCCTTATTATCGGCTGAGTGAGGGGATGGTATTTTTTCCTGCCGGCAAGCATCTCATCCAAAAGCCGATCATCCTTCCAGCCGGGCTGCGGGTGATCTTTGAAGCCGGTGCTCAGCTTGATTTTATCAAGGGTGCCTTTTTCCTGTCCCGCTCGCCGGTCTTTATGCATGGCAGCGAAGCGGAGCCGGTCAAAATCTATTCCAGCGATCAATCGGCGCGCGCCTTTACGGTTTTGGAGGCAAAGCAAGAGTCGGAGCTGCGGTATGCCGTTTTTGAAGAGTTGAATACGATGTCGTACAAAAGTTGGCAACTGACTGGGGCGGTTACTTTTTATGAATCAGATGTAACGATTGATCATTGCGTATTCCGAAAAAATCACTGCGAAGATGCGCTGAACATCATCCGTTCCAAATTTAGCTTCAACAATTCACTGATCTCCGATACCTTTGCAGATGGCCTGGATGCGGATTTTTGTAAAGCATACATTGACCATAGCACCTTCCAGTACACCGGCAATGACGGGCTGGATATTTCCGGCAGCAATCTGTTGATCAATCACAGCCTGGCCAGACACTGTGGCGACAAGGGGTTGAGTGTAGGGGAGGAAAGCGATGCGACCGTGTTTAAAATGACTATCCAAAATTGCCCGATTGCAGTGGCTTCTAAAGATCTGTCGGTGTTGGTAATTGAGCATATAGAAATGGAAGACTGCCAGCAGGGCTTTACGGCCTACCAAAAAAAGCCGGAATATGGAGGCGCTACGATTGTAGTGCAAAATTATAAAGCAAAAAATGTGAAGCGGCTGCACAATATTCGCAAAGACTGCGTACTGCAGCTCAAAGGCAAAGTAATAGAAGAAATGTAGGATTTCTTCAGTTTTTTAATAGAGAAGATGTTAATAACCAATAGAAAATCGGCCACGTTTAGTTGGAAGCGAAGCCTGCAGTATTTGATCGCACTCCTTTTGCTGACGGCGATTGCTTACTACTTGCTGTGGCCGGCCTATCTGGTGTGGGACAGCAAAACGGGCCAGGGGAATGTGATCCGGTGTGATATGGAGCGCTACTGGAATGGGTCTTTTGTGGCGGATGGGCATTGGTTTTCCAATGGTCGCACACGCAGCAGCGATAAGGCACATAGTGGAAAATATTCCAGCAAGCTACGCAAAAACGAAGGCAGCTTTTACGGGCCGGGCATTGCCTTAGCAGGTGTTGAGCCAGGGCAGGCCTATCGGATCAGCCTGTGGATAAACAAGGGCAATAAAAATGCACGGGTCTCTTTGGTAGCCAGTGCCCCCGAGCAAAAGGCCTTTTACCAGGAGACGAACCAAGCGGTTGAATTTGCAAAGAAGGGCTGGGAGCAGCTGGAGCTGAATTTTGTGCTGCCTGCCACTTATACCCACAAAGAACTGGAGGTATATACCTACAGCGATGGTTCGGAAGCCGTCTTTGTAGATGACCTGGAGATCGAAAAAATCGAAAAAGATTATTTATTGCAAATAGCTGACAATCAACAATTTAAGTCAATTGATTTAAAGTTGAGCGATAAGCAAATGAAAAAGCTGAGGCTTGCTCGTTCCAGAGCCTTCCAGCATGGTATTATCATCACCGAGGAGGATAGCTGGGCGAAGGCGATCTTGATAGATGATGGGGAGGAGATGCCGGTTCGGCTGCGCCTCAAGGGGGATTGGCTGGATCATTTGCAGGGCGACAAATGGTCGTTTCGCATCAAGGTCAAAGACCCTTTTAGTTGGCAGGGCTTGAAAACCTTTTCTTTGCATACACCGAAGGCTCGCTATTATTTGTGGGAATGGCTGATACACAAGCTGTGGGAGCGCGAAGATGTGCTGGCACCCCGCTATGATTTTGTAAAGCTATCGCTCAATGGCAAGGCTCTGGGGCTGTATGCCTACGAAGAGCATTTTGACAAGCAGTTGGTAGAGTCGAAGGCGCGCCGTGAGGGGCCGATCATCAAAATGTCGGAGGATGCGATTTGGACGATGCGGGCCCGCTACCGAAAAGCAACCGGAGCATTCAAAGGCTTTGGCCAAATGGAGCAGGGCGTGACCTATGCACAGAATGCCCAGGTCGATGCTTTTAAGGAGAACCGTATTCGCTCTTCCGAAACGCTCACACAGCAGTTTGAGATTGGCCAGCATTTGCTCTACCAATTTCAGCGGGGCGCAGTGCCTGTAGATCAGATTTTTGACCTCGACCGGCTGGCGCGCTTTTATGCCATCAGCGATTTTATGGGGGCTTGGCACGGCATGATCTGGCACAATCAGCGGTACTATTACAATCCCGTCATCAGTAAGCTGGAGCCTATCGGGTACGATGCCTATGGCGGCCCACCCCAAAGCCCTCAGTTTTATGGAAGAACTACAGCCAGAGTAGCCAGGGGTAATAGCATGAATTCAAATTATTATCTTTTTCAAAATGAGGAATTTGTGTCGCTTTATTTAAAGTATTTGTTGAAGTACTCAGCTCGCCCCTACCTGGAAGCATTTTTCGATGAAATCAGAGCAGATTATAAGGCAAGGCTGCAATTGATACAGCAGGAGTTCCCAAAGTTTAAGTTTCGGGAAGAAGAGATACTCAAAAGGCACAATCGCATTAAGCTGGCCATCATGCCTTATCCCGATTACTCAGTCAAAAGCAAGTGGGTAGAGCAAGGAAACCGGCAAATACTGAAAGTGCGGAATCTGCATGAATTTCCCATCCAACTGCTGGGCTTCGGCACGCACCACCAAATCATCGATCAGCCCCTGTCGCCCCCCCAATTGCTATTACCCAGCCCGCGTGGCCTCGATTCGCTCTTCAAAATGTACGAACCTTCTCCCAACACAAGCTACCTCTATTTCAAGGTTTTTGGCCTCGATTCCCTCTTTGTCGGTAAAGTTTCCGACTGGAAAGGGGTGGATGAATATGTGCCGGCTCAAGAGCTTTTGTACAAAGGCCAATTGCGGGGTTCGCCCTATTTCATAAAAGAAGGCAACACCATTCGATTTGCCAAAGGAGGACAGAAAGTTAGTACACCAATTACCATCCCCAAAGGCTACCAGGTAGTCTTTGAAGCAGGTGCTGAATTAGATTTTACGGGCAGCAGCTTCTTTTTGTCGGCTTCGCCCGTTCAAATGCATGGCACCGCAGAGCAACCGATAGTTATTCGATCGAGCGATTATTCCGCTAAGGGCTTTACGGTGTTGCAGGCCGATGGCCCTTCCTCTTTAAGCTACACCTCTTTTCACGATTTCAATACCCTCAACATCAAAGGCTGGACGCTTACCGGGGCGGTTACTTTCTATGAATGTGATGTGCAGATGGATCATTGCCAATTTGTGAATGCGTTGTGTGAAGACGGGCTCAACATTATCCGGGCAGATGTAGCACTTGATCACGTTTTGGTGAGCGGCAGCTTTTCAGACGGCCTCGATACGGATTTTTGTACCGGATACATTCGCAACAGCAGCTTTGTGGATACAGGCAATGACGGTCTCGACCTGAGCGGTAGCCAGATGAAAGTGAGTGGTTTGCGGATGGAAAATAATGGAGATAAAGGCATCAGCGTGGGTGAAAATTCAAAAGTGCAGGCAAGTGATATGGTGGTCGATGGCGCAATAATCGGTGCAGCCAGCAAGGATTTATCCGAGTTGGTGGTAGATAATATCCGGCTGAATGACTGCAACCAGGGCTTTGCGGCTTACCAAAAAAAGCCTGAATTTGGAAAAGCCAGCATTCGTGTCAATAAGTATCAAGCTACCGACGTTAAATACTTGTACACGATTGCCCCGGGCTGCAAATTGTGGCTCGATGACCGGCTTGTGCTGGGAGAATAGTTTGAAGCTTGCCGCACAGGGTGTACAAAATCCCGTTTTCGTATGGCTTGTCTTTTGATGAGTTGAAGTATTCCCTCTTTTTTTCAAAGTGATATGTTTACGCCTTTTGCTGCAATAGGCAAAGGATGCCTATGGATTAGAGGTATATCAAAAAAGGGAAGAGTATGAAGTATAGCCTGGTCGTTGTTAAGTTGTTGATTATCAGTGTTTTATGGACGTGTAAGCCGATGGACGAACAGGTCCACAACCATAGGGCGGAGCAGTGGTTGGCGATTGGCCATATGCGCAGTTGTGAAGAAGGAGAGGCAGGTATGCCTGCGCGTTTTGAAAGGATCAATTTCAATAGATACGATCTGCTTTTGCTGACGGGAGACCTGAGCTGCGGCAGTAGCCAGAGCATCAAGCAGCTGCGGTATCTTGACAGCCTGCTGTATATCCGTCAGCCCAATACACTCTGGGCGCTGGGCGATCATGACTACCAGCGCCCCGCAAGCATCTCACTCATCAGCCGTCGCCCCAGTTTTTACACCTACTACCAATCGGGGGTGACTTTCGTGGTGTTGGATAATCAGCAGGAAGGGGGGCAATTTCGGGGAGAGCAGCTTTATATGCTGGAAGAGGTGATGGATACGATTGCGGAGAGTAGCCATCTGATAGTGCTGCATCACAAGCTATTTTGGATGTACAACCATCCGCAGTTGCATTCCAGAATTGATTCTATTTCCAATGCTCCGCTGTGTGAAACGGATGTGTGCTTAAATCCCAATAATTTCTACGATGTGGTGTACCCCGGGCTGGTGAATGTGCAGCGCAGGGGCATTCAGGTGATTTGCCTGGGTGGCGATATTGGCGTGAAGACGGCTGCTTTTGAATACCATACCGAGGAGGGAATCGTATATTTGGCAAGTGGCCTGGAGGCCAAGCAGCCTGCAAACAGGGCGCTGCTATTTGAATACTTGCCGAGCAGCCGGCAGTTGAAGTGGAAATTTGTAGATATTGAGAAATTGCCTATAAAGATCAGTATTTAGCCATGTTTCGCCCCAATTGCAACCATTTTCAGCCTGAGGTGTTTGTTATGGCATGAAAGTATCCACTCTTCTCTATTGTTTCCTGGTGACGCTCCCATTTTCGGCCACCCCTCAATCTGAACAAGCACAAAGTGAGCCTATGAATTCAGTAGATGCTATAAAAACTGCCACACTCGGTACTGGTTGCTTTTGGTGTACCGAAGCCATCTTTGAAAAGCTCAAAGGGGTGCAAAAAGTAGTGTCCGGCTATTCCGGCGGGCATATCGAAAACCCGACTTACGAGCAGATTTGTTCGAAGACGAGCGGCCATGCGGAGGTAGTACAAATTACCTTTGATGCCGATGTCATCAGCTTTGCAGAGTTGCTTGAGGTATTTTGGCGTACACACGATCCGACTACCTTGAACCGCCAAGGCAATGATGTGGGCCCACAGTATCGCTCTGTCATTTTTTACCATGATGATGAGCAAAAGCGTATCGCGGAGCAATCATTTTCCAAAACGGATGCTTCCGGCCTCTGGCCTGATCCGATTGTGACGGAGATCAGCCCGCACAACAATTTTTACCCGGCAGAGGAGCCTCACCAGGAATATTATCAGAGGGTAGGGGAGCGCAATCCCTATTGTACCTATATTATCAAGCCGAAAGTAGAGAAGTTTAAAAAGGAGTTTTCTGAGAAGCTGAAGAAGATGGACTAGCGTTTTTTTGTCAAACTTTCGGACCTTCACTGCGCGTAAGCCGAGATACGATCCGGTGGCTTTATCTGGTGCTGGATAGGCAGACGGGCGTTGCGAAGATCGAATCGCTGCAGGAAGAGCCGGGCTATATACAGCGATTGGCGCATTGCTCTTCACGCTTCGTTCGCCTAACGATCCGATCTCAGGGCAGGCGCTCATAGTTGACGCGCCGCTACTTTTTTTTATACTGCCTGATGGCTGCGATAACTCGCAGCGGATAATCGGTAGCAATGATATCCACCCCGCTGTTGAGCAGCTCGTGATAAATGCGGGCTCCCCGGCTTTCCGCTTGTCGATCAATATTCCCAAAAGTGCCGAAAATACTGAGAATATTTAGCTCATGCAGGCGCTTGTAAAGGCTTTCCGGTGAACGGACGGTACCTGTAAATGCGATCATCTTATCGGTGGCTATTCCGCTGTCCAGCAAGCGGTCCAATTCCTTATCATTTCGGGCTGTGACGGAAATGAGTACAGCTGGGTTGAATTTATGAACCTCTTTAGCAGCGCTAATATTGTAGGTGATAATGATGACATAAGGCGTTGCTTTATATTGCTGCACCATCTTCAACACCTTTTCATAGGGTACGCCTCGCTTCACATCCAAACTCAGAATTGCCTTGCCACTTGCCCAATTCAGTACATCCGAAAGTAGCGGGACGCGGAAATCAGTTGGCTCTCCATTGGCAGTGAGTAACTGCAGGCTGGAGATATATGCCCAGTCTTTGTCTGCTACTTTGCCCGTGCCAGTGGTGGTACGGTCGAGGCTGTTGTCATGCATCAGATAGAGCTGACCGTCTTTACTCATAGATACATCACATTCAATCACGAGGTACTCCTTGCTGGCGAGATATTGAAAAGTTTCAAGGCAATTTTCAGGATAATCTTTGTGGTATCGGGCGCCGCGATGCCCGCTGACCATGGGCTGAAAAGCCAGGGAATAGCTCAGTTGAGCTGTACTGAGGGGCGTTTTGCTCCTTTGGGGAGCGGCCTTAGAGGGCTGCCGGCGACAGGACGGGAGCAGTAACAGCCCCATGAGTACAATTATGAAGTGCTTTGGTATAGGCATAAAGTAGCCATGTCGGGCTATTCCTTTTTTACAAACTGCTTTATGTAAGCCGCCCTTCCTTCAGGTTTCCTGACATATTTGTTGAGATAACTATCCTGATAATCATTTGCTAGCTCCTCCAATGAGTTACCCGTGAATTCTGCGAGCTGATCCTTGCTAACATCCTGGCGGTAAGTACTCCCGCCACTAGGAATAGACAGTTTTACGCGATTCACAAAGCCTGTTTTGAGCATGATCCGCAGCGGAAGATCACACATCAGTTTTTCCATGCGCTTGGCACTTTCCCAATAGTTGCTTGCACTTTGTTTGGAATCCTCCTTGCCGCCGGAGGGCATGCTCAAATAAGAAATAGAGGCTACGCCTTCGTTAAGCTCAACGCTATTGAGGAGGTTGCTTCCAATATTGAGAAGAATGATTTCTTTGATTTTTGCCAGATGAGGGTCATCATCCATAGCATCTGCATGAGCCTCATTTTGGAGGCTTGGAGCAGTTTGTTCATGGCTTGTTGGTGTATTTGCATTGTCTGTTTTCTCTGAATTTGAATTACAAGCTGCCACCAAAAAGATTAGCAAGAGGTTGAATAGAGGATATTTCATAAGAAGTTAGGCGTTAGATAGAAAAAGTTATTATAAATTAACAGCAGTCAAAGATTTTGCCACACAGCTCACCAATTGGTCTATATCTTCTTGGTCATTATACACATTGGGAGAAACTCTTAGCGCATCACCACGCACCGAAACGATGACTCGGGCAGCTCGCAGCTCATCTTGCAGCCGGCTTATATCCAGGCTTTTTGGCAGGCGGATTCCGAAAAGGTGTGCGCCCCGCCAATGTGCATCTTCCACCACACAGCCCATTGTCCTGAAGGCTTCAATAGCCGGTTCTGTAAGCCGGGCGCAGTATTGTTGTATGCGCTCGACCTGCCATTCTATCAGATGTTGAAGGGCCGTTTGAAGGATCGGAAGCAACACAAAATGGCTCTGTTCGCCTACATTATAGCGGGCTGCCAGCGGTTTGTATTGATCTTGGTAATTGACCAGAGTGGTAAAATCTTCACGATTCAGCCGATTCATCCAGCTCTCTTCTATGGGGACTCCATTGTCGAATGGGGGACCGTAATAGGCCAGGCCCAATCCAAAGGGACCAAAGAGCCATTTATAGCCGGCACAGATAAGGGCATCAGGCTGAATTTCCTCGACATCAAAAGGCATAGCACCCACCGATTGAGTCCCGTCAACGATGAGCAAAGCGCCCACCTCCCGGCTACGCCTGCGCAGCGCATGTAAGTCAAAGCGACTGCCATCTGCCCAATGAACCTGACTAATGGCCACCATGGCCGTCGAGCTGTCCATAGCGGCCAGTAGTTGCTCATTCCAGCTTTGAGCCTTGCTGCTGTGGGAGTTTGGCGGATCAATGATTCTTAGCTGCGCACCGTATTTACGGGCCAGTTGCTGCCAGGGGTAGTAGTTGCTAGGAAACTGCAGCCCGGCAAGTAGGATGTGTTGATTGGCTTTCAACTGGACGTTGTTGGCCACATTGGCCATACCATAAGAAACGCTGGGTATCAGAGCGATCCTATCGCGCGGGGCATGGATGATATCAGCAAAAGCTGCTTTGATCTGTGTGAGTGGGTCAAAAAAATCTTTGGGCTGGTAGTTTGCCGGGTTTTCAGAGATAGTCAGAGCTTCCATGGCGGCGGCCATCATTGCTTTGCTGAGTGGCGCTTTGTAGGCGCAGTTGAGGTAGCTTTGGCCGGAAGGAAGCTTGAAGAGGTGTTTTTGACATTCTAGCATGCCATAAAGGTAGGAGGAAGAAATGATAAAAACAGATTTGGTCTTTGCTTTTATTGAAAATTAAGAGGCTGCTTTTCCCGGCCATTGCTTGGAAAAGAGCCGGGCCATACACAGCGATGGATCACTTCTCTTCGCACTTCCTTCGTCTAGCGATCCAATCTCAAGGCAGGCGCTCAAGGTTTGCAGACTTTTAGCTGATTTGCCAGTCTGATTATCTGGCAAGTAGCACAGTGCCCAAAAAGAAAGGCAATTCCCTGGGGAATTGCCTCGCTTCTCGGTTCATATGTCCATTTAATCGGGATTGAAAAATCAGTAGTATAGTGAGTGGGATGCTCTTTTATATATGGACTACTCGCTTTCCACTTACCAATTGGCGGGTGCCCTCGGTGAGCAGATATTCCTGCCTGTCATCAGCTATATAGTACAATTGAATCTGAAAATTACTTCCTGCTTTCTTTTGGTTATTGAAATAGCTGATCTCGATTAATTGGCCTTCAAAACTGAATTTCAAGCCTTTTGTATCAATGTCACTATCTGGAAAATTGGGGTTGGATTCGATGTATGACAATACCTCATGCGTGTCGCTATTCACAATCTTCACCATAAATTTTTCATCGAGCAAAGCCAATTGGTTTTCATTTTCAAGAAAGAAGCTAACCTCTGTAAATCGCCACTCATTTTTTCCTTTACCAATTTTGGTCAGGGGCTTGCCTTCCTTATTTTTACGTAGCAATATCTTTTGATATACCACCTTAGTCTGGCTAACAATTTGGCTGATCCTCAACATGCGGGCCCTTCGCACCGTCCTTTCCATCAGTTCCCTTTCCGTCTCTTGTTGGCCAATCAGCTGGGTGGCTTGGGTTTCATTGAGGCCTTCAATTTGTTGCTGCAATTGAACTTTCTGCTCAGTTAAAGAGGCCAGCTGGGCCTGATCGGCGAGTCTTTGCCTTTTTAGCGAATCGATTTCCTGCTTTAGTGCGGTATAGTCCTTGATCAGGTTTTTCAGGCGTTTTTGGACATTTCGTGTTGTTGTGGCCTGAGCAAGCCGCTTTTTTCTGAGTTGTCTGACTTCAGCTGAAACCAATTTGAGGCTATCGCGTAGCAAATCCAACTGCAACTGCAAGCTCTTGTTTTTGGCTAGCACGATTTTCTTTTGGCTCTTCTCCGCATCCAGCAATACACTCAGTTCGTTGATCCTCCTTTGCTTGTGGTACAGCATCACGCCCTGATCGTCGAGCAAGCCCAATTGGTGCAGACCAAAGGTGCAAACGCCTAGTAATATTCCGGCGCTACATACAAAAGCCGTCACCTTCACCAGGCGGGAGGGCACTCTTTTGTACCATTTTTTCTTTTCGGGTTGCTTAATAATGTCATTATTCATGGTCAAAAATTTAATATGCCGTATGGAAGCGCCATACAAGCTGATTCAAAGAAACAAATCGCCAAAACGCCTGTCTCGGCGGGTATTTTGAAGGTGCAGCTTTCGAGAAGTAAACACTGTTATACGGATGCCGGCTCAATTTGTTTAGCCTGCGATTGGAGCCTCGTTGGATCAATAGACTGTCTGTATAATTTCTGCTGAGTGTATTGAAGAGACTGCAAATATTATTCCAATATGTAATATGTGGTACGTTTCTTTTTTACGAGTCCTTGAGCCAATAAAATGAAAATAAACTATATTTGACCTTCCGACTGTTTTACAAAACTTCAACAGGGCGCATGACATTATTGGCGGAAAAATTAGTACAGACCACTCCTCATATTTTGATGGTCCGACCTGCTCACTTTGGCTTCAATGAGCAAACGGCGGATAGCAATGCCTTTCAAATGAAAGACAATCAATACCTGTCTTCTACTGTTCAGGAACGGGCAAAAAAGGAATTTGATGCATTTGTGGGCGTACTTCGAGCCAATGGTGTAAATGTGCTGGTGGCCAATGATACGGACGACCCTCGCAAGCCGGACGCTATATTTCCCAACAACTGGGTTACCTTTCATCGCAATGGTTTTGTGATTACCTACCCCATGCAGTCGCCCAACAGAAGGCTTGAGCGGCAATACTCGATTCTGGACATGATAGAGCGCAAATTTGAGTTTCAGGCTGTCTTCAATTTGGAAGAATACGAGCTACAGGAGCAGTTTTTGGAAGGCACTGGCAGCATGGTCCTCGACCGGGTTCACCAAATCGTGTATGCCTGCCTCAGCCCCCGTACAGATAACGATCTGCTCGATAAATTTTGCAAACTGGCCGGCTATCGGAAGATTTGCTTTGAAGCTACCGACCGGAAAAGGAAGGAAATTTATCATACCAATGTGATGATGGCTATGGGGGATCAGTTTGTAGTTATTTGTCTGGATAGCGTACGTGATCAGGAAGAAGTAATGCGCTTGCGGCGCAGCTTTGAAGCTACTAACAAAGCTATCCTCAGCATTAGTCATGAACAAATGGAAGCCTATGCCGGCAACATGCTTCAAGTCCAAAACACCGATGGCGAACCTTTGTTGGTTATGTCCACCCAGGCTTATGAGTCACTAAATCCAGGGCAAATTAGTTTGCTTGAAAAATATTCCACCCTGGTACATAGCGACATTTCCACCATTGAACGCTATGGGGGAGGGAGTGCCCGTTGTATGATGGCTGAAATATTCCTGCCGCAAAAAAGGATAAGCTGATGAGGATATTCTCAAAACTCCACTGCCTGTTCGGTGCTGTATTCTTTTATATTAGCGGTGGGTTATATGCCCAACCTGTTGAGTATCAGCTGTTTGAATTGCCTGATGTGATCTTTGAAGCCTTAGAAGCAGAGGGAGAAGATGCCCGCCAAACCTACCAATTATACATTCGCCAGCCATTGGATCATCATCACCCGTCGAAAGGCCATTTTTATCAGAAAGCCTATTTGTCGCATCGAAATATTCAGCGGCCTGTGGTGATCGTAACGGAGGGGTATAATTGCCGCCGAAACCGGATCAGTGAAGTGGCCAGCTTGTTGGATGCTAACCAAATTCAGGTAGAACATCGATTTTTTGGCGAAAGCCTGCCCGATTCTATTGATTATCAGTACCTCAAGCTCGAACAAGCCACCGCCGATTTGCACCATATCCGGCAGTTGTTTGCTAAAATTTATACAGGCAAATGGATCAGTACGGGCATTAGCAAGGGAGGTGCTACTACCATTTTTTACCGATATTTTTTTCCCAATGACGTAGCGGTCAGTATCCCGTATGTTGCCCCCATCAACCGGGCATTTGAGGAGCCGCGCATCTATGATTTTTTGGATACAATCGGTACTGCAGGATGCCGTCAGCGCATTGAATCTCTCCAGCGGCGCTTGCTTCAAAAACGTGAAGAAGTATTGCCACTATTGGCTTTTTACAGCAAAGGAGCAAAACATAAGTACACCTATCTTAGTTTGGAGGAAGCCTTTGAGTTTACCATTTTAGAGTATCCCTTTTCCTTTTGGCAGTATGGCCATAGCTGCGATGCAATTCCTTCCGTCAGCTCCAGCTTGTATGAGGCAGTCGAGTATATAATCGATGTGTCGGATATAGGTTTTTTCAGCGATCAAAGTATGGAAAGATACGCTTCTCATTATTATCAATCAGCTAAAGAGATGGGGTATTATGGTTATGAAACGGGAAATTTTGATGGGCTATTAAAGGCCCTGCCGATGCAGCCTCATCCGCATGCGGCCTTTGTGCCCGGTAAGGTGCCCGTCTCTTATGATGGGGCATTGTTGGAGAAAATAAATGCCTGGCTGCCAAAGCATGCCAATCAATTCATTTATATCAATGGCGCTTTGGACACCTGGTCTGCCTCGGCTGTTCCCCCTTCGGAAGAGGTAGATGCCCTGTGGTTTTTTATGGCGGGGAAGCATCATGGAAACGCGAGAATACGCAATATGACGGAGAGAGAATTCTCACAACTTGTGGCTGCATTGGAGAAATGGCTATCGGTACCCATTGATCCAAGCAGGCTTTCCAGAAATTAGATCATCTTTTTGTGCCAACTATCCTTCAAAGGCACCAGCCATCTGTGTTGAAAATCTTGCTTGTTGTTGACTAGATTATCAAAAACCAGTGTCTCGTCGTCGATACTTCCGGAAGCGTACAAACGTCTAAATTCGTTGCGATTGGCAATCTGTACCTTACTATCCTGCTGATAGGCAAACCTCATTCGATCAAAAAGCTCCGTACCAAATTGCTGTTCTACTGTTTTGATGAAGTGTACTGAAGTGTCAATGGAGCAGCCGCTGGCAGGAGCTTGGCTTTCATCCACCATCAGTACGATAAATCGTTGGTGAAATACATCTCCAAAGGCGCGCAGCTGCTGGTTGTGGCTAACCCACTGGGCTGCAAACTGGCTGACCATTGGCCGCAGCCGGGCCAGTTGAGCATCTGTAAAGGGCCGCGAGCTTTGGTAAATCCAAACTCGGGATTCCGGCGAAAGGCTATCAAATTGATCCATAGCGCAAAGATAGGAAGTTTAGACTTGCGCCACCAATTCATTCGTATTGCTGTAAATTTCGGTTTTCATCAGGCGGTGCTGCGCAATGAATTGCATTTTGCCACCAAAGAGATTGAACACATCTGTTTTGGGCAACTTGCTAGCAGTATGCATGGTGTATTCTATATATGAAGTCCAGCGAAATTTTTGAAAATCATTGCAGAGTCCATGAAGTTGCGGATTTGCATGATGGTAAAAGATCATTCGAATCAATTTGCGTTCGGTATCGACGAGGCAACGCTTGAAGGGCGTCTGAAATAATGTACCATAGCGGCCATGCTGTTTGTTGAAAGCCATCGCATACGATTGGAAAAACCGTCGAAACTGATGGCTGACCAGCTCATGCGGAGATAAAAAACGCCTGCTTAAATTAGCGGCCTTCCGAAAATTTTCCAGCTCTGCTGCAGATCGGATTTTTACTCCAAAATGAAAATGGTTGCCACACAAGGCATAGGAATAGGTGATGAGTACAGGGGATAGGTATTTTTCAAATCGTTTCAGAAAAAATCTGCGATTTTCATCACTTCTGAATAATGGCTTTTTATCTACTGCCCGGTTGTACACATGATAAAATAGATTCGGTTCAAATTTTACGTAATAATGTTCGGTTTTAGCCATGGTGCATGGGTTGTAAATTTGACGACTTTTCAAAAGTCGTCAAATTTCGATACATAAACTATTAAAACAACAAATGAGAAACAATTAGTTTACATTATTGTTTTGCAGTTTCTGCAGTTTTTAGAATTGTCCTACCTTTTCCAATACCAAACGGATCAATCGATCTATAGGGGCTTTCGAATTTTTACTGAACACATTCGTTGTACGATTGGCGATCAGAGCATTGCAGGACAAGGCCTTATGCCCCAGTAAATTGGCCATCCCGTAGATAGCAGCCGTCTCCATTTCAAAATTGGTGATCCGCATTCCTTGATGCTGAAAATTTCTCATTTGGTTCAACGGAACCTCCATTTTCATAGGCGTACGCAATTCCCGGCCCTGCGGACCATAGAAACCCGGGCAGGTAACTGTAATACCTTGCTGCATATGATCTTTGAATGTGGCGACCAAATCGGAGTCGGCCTGGGCGAAATAAGGCTGGATCGGCGATTGAAACCGCTTGCCGAGCTGGTCTTGAAAAGCCCTTTCCAGCTCTCTTTCAGCATCCGAAGGGCTGGCCTGATAATACAACAGCAGACCATCAAGGCCGATGCCAAAATTGGAGAGCAGCAAACTATCCAATTCCGTATCGGCCTGCAAAGCTCCTGATGTGCCAATCCGGATGATCTGCAGCGGACTAAACGTTTTTTTTTGTTGGCGAGTGGCAAAATCAATGTTCATCAGGGCATCCAGCTCCGTTAGTACAATGTCGATATTATCGGTACCAATGCCAGTTGAAATGACACTGATCCGACGTTGGCCGAGCCAGCCGGTATGTGTAATGAATTCCCGCTTTTGTACCTGCTCATCAATTCGGTCAAAGTACTTACTTACCATAGGTACCCGGTCCGGATCGCCCACCGTTATCACCAAAGGGGCTAATTGTTCGGGTCTCAGGTGGAGGTGGTAAATGCTCCCGTCAGGATTGATGATAAGCTCGGAAGGAGGAAAATAGGTCATATTTTGAGTTTTAGTAAAGGTATTGATTTTAAGGAGATAAGCCTCTTGTTGCAAATGTCAATTTTGACACAAAAAGGAAACAGCTGATTTTAGTTGTTGCCCCACTTTTTCGACCTTTACAAAAATAAAAACGATGAGAAAAATATATCACCTCGCCAATTGTACCACCTGCCAGCGTATCATCAGAGAGCTGGGTGGAGCAGAAGGTTTTGAATTGCAAAACATAAAAGAAGTTCCCATCTCAGCTAGTCAGTTGGACGAGCTGAAAAAAAAGACCGGTTCTTATGAAAGCCTCTTCAGTCGGAGAGCTATGAAGTATCGGGCATTGGGATTGCACGAAAAAAAACTGACCGAAAAGGACTATCGTCGGCTCATACTTGAAGAATACACTTTCCTCAAGAGGCCCGTCATTCTTATTGATAAAGAAATTTTTGTAGGCAACGCCAAAAGTACCGTGGCTGCCGCTAAAGCCAAGCTGTATGATTGATCAAAAAACAGACAAAACGACTATTGCCACATGGTTTCAGCAATTGCAGGACGACATTTGCTCACAGCTTGAAGCGGCGGATGGCACAGGCCGCTTTCAGGAAGACCCGTGGCAACGGCCCGGCGGCGGTGGTGGCCGGACGCGGGTCATTCATGGTCGGCATATCGAAAAAGGCGGTGTCAATTTTTCTGCAGTGCATGGCATCCTTCCAAAGAAAATTGCAAAAGCATTGGACCTACAGGCCAGTAGTTTCTTTGCCAGCGGCGTTTCCATCGTATTGCATCCACGCAATCCGCTGGTGCCGATCGTGCATATGAATGTGCGGTATTTTGAATTAGATGGCGGCATCTGGTGGTTTGGCGGCGGTATTGATCTGACTCCTCACTACATCGTGCCAGCCGATGCCAAAGCTTTTCACCAGCAATTGAAAAGCCTTTGCGATACTTTCGATCCCCATTATTATGCACGGTTCAGCCAATGGGCAGATGAGTATTTTTATCTACTTCACCGCAAGGAGCGTAGAGGAGTGGGTGGGCTGTTTTTCGATCGGCTCGATGGGCGAGAAGCACTCGACAAGGCAGGCCTTTTTGCTTTTGTGCAGGAAGTTGGCAATAGCTTTTGTCCGGCCTGGCTCCCCCTTCTGGAGCGGTACAAAGACGAAGGCTATGGCGAGCGGGAATTGGCCTGGCAGCGGAGCCGCCGCGGACGCTATGTGGAGTTCAATCTCATCTGGGATAAAGGCACCAAATTTGGCCTGGACACCGACGGGCGTACCGAATCCATTTTGATGAGCCTGCCTCCTCTGGCAAGTTGGGCGTATCAGCAAGAGGTGGAGCCAGGCAGCCGTGAAGCGTTCACTCTTGAACTTTTAAGGAAAAAAATTGAATGGATAAGCTATTGATCTTCAATAAGTTATAGGACTTATTTTCCATTCTGCTCAATCGCACTGAATGATGAGTGGATCTGTTTGAATGAGATTGCTGCGATGGCCGGCCCGGTCTTCTATAAATATTTCATATACCAGGCTATCCGTTGGAAAGCCCGCCGCTGGATGGCAGGGAGGGGCGCCATTTGGGTAGATACAGCAAAAGCCCAGCGATTGGAACAGGCTCATCTCTATTTCTCCGGAAATGCCATTTTTCAAACCGTTTTCAGGTATTTGTGGAAGAGCGAACCGGGTAAAGGTAGTGCTGTCACGCAAGTCCATGAAAAAGATGGAATGGATAGTATCCTCGGTGATGAGGTCGCCGTCGCCATCGGTAAATTCAATGGTCAGCCGCACTTGATCATTGGTAGTGCCTTGTACAACCGATGTCCGGTCCCAGCTCACAAAGGTGATGACGGGCTCACTAGGGAAGTCGGGCTTTTGTGTACAGCTGGAAAATACCAGCAGCCAACCAAAACTAAAAATGAGGGGCCAGAATAGGGTAGTAGCTCGCATGCTGTTTTTCATTATTGACAAAGGATAAAGATAGGATCAGTTTCAATAATATTGCTCAAGTTGCCATTCTGATCTTCCATTTGTATTTGATAGATGAGCGTATCCACAGGAAACTCTTCAGAGGGAAAGCAGGGCGGTAAGCCATGGCTATAGATACAACAAAAGCCAAGCTTTTCAAAGATACGCAAGGTGATTTCCCCGGAAATGCCATTGTTAATACCCGGCTGTGGTATTTGCGGCACAGCAAAGGTTTTGAATTGTGTCCCATCCCGCTTATCGGTAAAGTAAATGCTGGGAATGGTATCATCAGCGATGATGTCTCCGTCTCCATCTGTAAACTCTATCAAAAGCATTAGCGAGTCGTCAACAGTGCCCTGTACAAGGGTAGTGCGGCTTGCCGACTTGTAGGTGAGGCTTGGCTCTTTGGGGTAGTCCGGAGGGTTGGTACAGGCTGCCACCAAACAGATGATAGAGAGGCTAACCAGCAAATTTTGAAAGATTTTCATGGAGAGAAAATATCTTTTATTTTAACGGGAATTTTGATAATTTATTTGAAAATGAAATTCGCCTCCCACATCGATGACCTCTCCTCCGAACGGGCTGCTTTGCTAAAGGCAGTGGCGAATGTTGATCCAAAATCCTTTGAAACGCTGGCACTCCGCCTTTTTCGCTATCAGGCCCGCTACAATCCAGTGTACGCGCACTTTCTCACTTTGTTGTCATGCAAAGCCCGCCAAATCCGTGCGCTTACGCAAATTCCCTTTCTGCCCGTTTCTTTGTTCAAGCAATACACTATAAAAACCGGCCATTGGCCCGACCAGGTGGTATTCAAAAGCAGTGGCACTACGGGCCAGCAGTCCAGCAGCCATCACATTCGCTCTGCCGATTGGTACAGCCAAAACAGCCGCCGAGCCTTTGAAAAACTCTATGGACCGGTGGAAAACTACTGCTTCTTGGCCCTCCTGCCTTCCTATCTGGAACGCAGCGATGCTTCTTTGGTATTTATGGCAAAGCAATTTATCGATCGTTCTAAATATGCCGAAAGCGGCTTTTTTCTTCACCACCGCCAAAGGTTGCTCGAGAAGCTGCACTCCTGTAAAAGGCTACGGATTCCGACTATCCTGCTGGGAGTTAGTTTCGCATTGCTGGAGCTGGCTGAGACAAACCCGGTGGATTTGGCGGGGATCATCGTCATGGAGACCGGGGGGATGAAAGGAAGGAGGGAGGAAATGACCCGAGGCGATTTGCACAGCCAACTCAAGGCTGCGTTCAACCTGGAGCATGTTCACTCGGAATACGGGATGACGGAACTCTTGTCGCAGGCATATGCCAGCCGGGCAGGCCGATTTGTAGCTGCACCTGCCATGAAAGTTATTGCGCGGGATATTAGCGACCCGTTTGCAGAAGCAGCAAAGGGTCGTATCGGGACACTTAACGTCATTGATTTGGCTAATCTGGATAGCTGTGCTTTCATAGCTACCGATGATCTGGGGCGCGTGCAGGCCGATGGCAGTTTTGAAGTGCTGGGGCGCCTGGATCACAGTGAGCTGCGAGGTTGCAATTTAATGGTGAGCTAGAGCAAGGCAATATTGGTGATGGCCGTGTAGATGGCCCAAATAATGATGATAAACACCAGGCTCAATGGAATGGCCAGTAGAGCGGCCAGCGCGATCCTGGCTTTGAATGGCCAGGCTAATCGTTTCATCAAAAACCACATAAAAGCGATGGCCAGATAAAAGCCGACAAAGTCAAACACAAAGAAAAGCCATTGATCCGGATCCAGAAAATCATTGGGATAGATTCCCAGATTTTCCCAAAGGTATTTGCTGAGTACAAAAAGCAGGCTAAGGAATAGAAAATGCTTCCTGGGTTTTGGGTGTTTTGAATGTATTTCGCTCATAATCAGTTATTTACAGATCACGATTTTTTAAAATCCAACAGCATATTCCTGAAAAGATGGAAGAATAAATGAGCGTGGTTATGATCGCTTCTGCCGGGCTGAGAAAGAGGCTGAAGTTATTGCTTTTTAAAAATTGCTCAGCGGCCTCATTGAAAGGAAAATTGACTGGCACCAAATCTTCCACCGCATTCATCGGATAAAAATGAATGCTTTTATTTTTGATATACCGGTAATGCAGTGCATAGCGAAGAATGCTTTCAATGAACATCACATAGCTGAGGTACAAAAACAAGGCAATACCCGTACGGCGGATCAGCAGGCCAGTCATCATTCCGAAGATCATGTAGCCCATGCACATCAGAAAATAGCGGGGAATGGTGCCCGCTTCCTGTAATACCTTTGACATATAAATGGTTTCGGTATTGGTAAGCCCAATGAGCAAACCGCAAAGTGCAAAGTAGAGCGTGGCAAATAAACTAACAGCGGTGAGGAAAGAAAATTTGGCTACAAAAAAATCCCGTCGGCTCAGGCCTGTAATAATGTTTTGGCGAAGCGTCCGGTTGGCAAACTCACTGGTGATGGTATAAACGGCCAGGAAGCCGAAAAAGAAAAAACACAGCCAGTTGCCTACATAACCCAGATATTGCCAAACGCTTGGAAACATATACAACATCTCCTTATACACCATACCATCCTTAGTCCAATCGAGCACTTTGCCGATCAGCAAAAGGGAAGGCAAGGCAATCAGGTACAGTATAATGAGCACTCTGAAAATAATGGACTTCTTGGCCTTTTTCCATTCCAGGTGAAGTAGATGCCCCATTTATTGGTCTTTTGTGATTTCCAGAAATTCAGATTCCAGGCTTTTCTGCCGGGTCAGCAAGTGCGAAAGGCTGATGCCCGATTCGAAAGCCAGCCGATTGATATCCGCTGCCGCAACAGACTGATCCACCTCCAGCAATAGCAAATGGTCTTTCTGATCCACCTTGAGAATGCCCGGAATTTGTTGGAGCCTGGGTATTAAGCTACGAACTTCATCGGCTTTCAATTCTATGGACTTGTTCTGATTGATAATCGCTCCCACGGTACCGGTGGTGAGCAATTGGCCATTTTTAATGATCGCTACATGCGAGCACACCTTTTCCACCTCATCCAAAATGTGGCTGGCCATGATGATAGTCTTACCACGCCCGGCAATTTCGTTGATAGTTTGCCGCACCTCCGCTATACCTAAAGGATCGAGCCCGTTGGTAGGCTCATCAAAGATCAGCACATGCGGATCGCCAATCATAGCTGCAGCAATGGCCAGGCGCTGCTTCATGCCAAAAGAATAGGTTTTGAATTTCGATAAGCGCCGGTGATGCAATTTGACCAGGTGGAGTACTTCATCAATGTTGGGAGATTTCACCTTTTTGATGTGTGCCGTAATGGCCAGATTGTCCACCGCATTGAGATAAGGATAGAAGTTGGGCGTTTCGAGCAAAGCGCCTATATGCCGCCGTGGATTGGCCCCATAGCGCCCTCCGAACCACTCAAAGTCTCCGGAATTTGCTTTAATAATGCCCAAAATACAGCCCAGGGTGGTTGTTTTGCCACTACCGTTGGGGCCCAGTATTCCATACACATTGCCTTGTTCCACCCGAAGAGAAAGCCCGTTGACAGCCGTCAGCCGGCCATATTTTTTGGTGAGCTGGTTAATTTGTAGTACTGACATTGGCTCTTCGTTCAAAAGTTTTTCGGCAACGAAGATAACCAAGCCAATGAGGGAGGCAAATAAAATCTGATAAAGGATGGATTTTGTCCGATCAAGGGAAGTTGGAAAATAGTTTATTGCTTGGATTGCTGATATAACTCAATGAGGTGATCCACTTCTTCCTTTTCAACGACCCTCAAGGGGATCATGATCCTCAACTCCTCCCCTTGCTGGGGCCCGGTGAATTCGTGCATAGCAGGCCCGGAGAATTGCACCCTTGCAGTACCAACGGGCAATGGCTTTGAGGGAAGGAGTGCCTCCTGCATGGCCGGAGTGGTGGCAAGCTCATCAAATTCATCCTCTGCCAGGATTAGCTCCAGCAATAAGTCTTCATCACCTGTCTTCCGGTTTTTTTTAGCCTTCGCCAATGCTGTAGTTTTTGCCGCGAGATTGGGATCTGCCAGATCATTTACGAAATGCTTGGCAGGGTAGGAGCCCTGTTCTTTCGACAGTACAGCAGAATGGGCTGCCTGATCGGAATGCAAGCCCTTGCTTGAGGTAGAGCGATTGAGCATAAGAGTGAGGCACATAAAGCCGATGAGCACTGCTGCCAATCGACTTAACACCAACAGATGGCTGCGCAGCCTGAGATGGAGCGGCAAGCGGCTGCGCATGCTCTCCCAAACTTCCGGTGCAGGGGCCTTTTGAAATTTATCAAAAGCCCTCTTGAAGGGCTGATCAAAGGAATCAGCCTCTTTGGCGCCCTGCTGGGTATTCTCGTATTCCTTTTCTGTTTTGTAGTACTGATTCTCCTTTTCCACTAGGTCAATGCATTAATTGATTGCTGTAAATTGTTTCTGGCTCTTGCCAATTGAGACTTTGAAGTGCCTTCCGATATATTAAGCATAGCGGCTATTTCCTTGTGCGAGTATCCTTCAATGACAAATAAATTGAATACAGTCCGGTAGCCAAAGGGCAGTTGCTGTATCAATTGTAGCAGCTCATCCATAGCCAGCTTGCTGATGATCTGGCTGTCCAAAGCCAGCTCGGGTAATGAGTCCGATTCATAAATCACGATTCGCTGGCTGGATTTTCTATAGTACTCGATGGCCGTGTTGATAAAAATACGCTTCATCCATCCTTCAAAGGATCCTTCTGCCCTAAAGCGGTTGAGGTTGTTGAATACTTTGATGAATCCTTCCTGAAGTATGTCTTCTGCCTGAGGATAGTCTTTGGCATAGCGTAGGCAAATGCCAAACATGCGGGGAGCAAAATACTTGTACAAGTGCTCTTGCTGGGAACGTTCACCGGCGATGCAATCTTTAATCAACTGCTGCACCAGTGTGCTACTAAGCGTATGATTAGTGCTTATCATTTTTTTTGAATATACGGTTTTGGTCAATACTCTTTATCGGCTTTTACGACTTATCGCTCCCTGAAAATACGCCATTCAAGAAGCTTATCAAAAAATCTATCCAACAATTTACCAACAGTGCTCCGTCAGAGAATGGATATTTCTATAGTTGTCAGAATAATTTTTTTAGAAAAATTGTAAGTTATCCATCGTAATCAACTGATAATCAGCGAATTATAAAGATGTTGATTTATGAATTTTTTAAAGACTCCAAGAAGCGCATCATTTTTTTTAAGGCAATGGTCCGATGGCTGATCGGGTACTTTTCCTGAGGCTCCATCTCCCCAAAGCTGCGTTTATAGCCCTGCGGTATGAAAATCGGATCGTAGCCAAAGCCCTTGTTACCGACTGCTTTATGGGCAATTGTTCCCCTTGTGATCCCTTCAAAAAGGTGCAATTCCCCACCTTTGATGAGTGCAAATACCGCCCGAAACTGTGCTTGCCGATTTTGCTGACCGACCATCAATTTGAGCACTTTGGCCATATTGGCGCTGGCGCTTTTCTCCGGCCCGGCAAAACGGGCAGTGTGTACACCGGGAGCCCCGCCGAGGTAGTCAATTTCAAGCCCGGTATCTTCCGAAAAGCAATCCAATCCATAACGCTCATATACATAGCGGGCCTTCAATTCGGCATTCCCCTCCAGGCTGTCGGCCGTTTCGGCAATTTCCTCATGGCATCCGATATCCGCCAGGCCCTGTACCAAAGCAGCCTTGCCAAGAAAAGCATTTACCTCCCTGAGTTTGTTGACATTTGCCGTAGCAAAAACGAATGAGTTCATAACTAGTGGTCTGTCAAGATTAAATTGCCGGCTGTCTTTGGCGTATTTTGCACATGTACTGCGTTACAGAACCGGCCTTGATAGCTACGGCTATCAGACCGAACCTGCGCCTTGTCCATGCACAAACTACACTCAAATTCAACTCGTCATTTAAACGTTGACAAACCACTGGCAGTGCGATATTAGTATTTTTTTCTCAGAGGAGGCTTTTTTTGAGGAGAATAGCCTAAGCTATTCGCCGATAAAAAAGTGAAGTATGAGGAAAAAAGACGCATAAAAAATCAATGACATGTTTCAAAACAGTTTCTTAAACAGAAAACATACTTTTCAAAGAACTCCAAAGCGCCGATTTCAGGGACACATTATCCTGGATGGAAGCGGGGCTATCCGCATACAAAAACTGAACACCCTGGTGGTTGTGCAGTTCATATTTTTCAAGCTGAAACAGCAGCCCCATTTGCCGCGGAGCCATTCCAAACAATAGGCAGCTTTCAATGCGGTACTTCCTTTGCAGCTGGGCAAAACTAATTCTGCTCTCAGGCGTTGCTTCAATAAGGAGGATATCCCTTTCCATATCAATTTGCGCCGCATTCAGCACTTTGCTCAAGAAAGCCTGCTCGTCCTTATTTCCATCCTTTTGCAAGACGATGAGGCAATGCTTGTGGTTGCTTTGCCGAAGCAAATGATAAGCGGCTTCTGATTCTGGAACCTGGTAAATTCGGGTTTTGCTAAAGAAGGATTTCAAAATTTTATTTTTTTAATCATGCGATTCACAAAATTATCATTAAAATTTGGTGATTTTTTTCTACAAAATTAGAATATTTGGCTAAAAGTAAGTAATTTTGAACAAAAGCTCCAAAACATGAAAAGCAATATTAGTATTAGCAAGGTACAACAGTCTCGCCTGCCCCAAATTGATTTTGAGAAGATTCCCTTTGGCAAAACTTTCTCCGATCACATGTTTGTGGCCGATTATACCAATGGCCAGTGGCACGATCTCAGAATTGTTCCTTTTGGCACCTTCGAAATCCATCCGGCCAATCTTGCCCTCCACTACGGCCAATCCATTTTTGAAGGTATGAAAGCTTCCAAAGACGTAAATGGAAAGCCACTATTTTTCCGGCCCGAATTGCATGCCCGCCGCCTCAATGCATCTGCTGCACGGCTTTGTATGCCGGAATTTCCCGAAGAGTGGTTTTTGCAGGCGCTTCACCAATTGGTAGCAATCGATAGTGGCTGGATTCCCCCCAAAATGGGCAGCGCCCTGTACATTCGCCCGCTCATGTTTGCAGTTGGCGAGTTTATTGGCGTACATGCTTCCGATAATTACAAACTCATCATTTTTACCGGTCCGGTAGGGCCTTACTATCCAAGACCGGTTCGCCTCGTAGTGGAAGAGCACTATGTTCGGGCCGTTGTAGGCGGAGTAGGCGAAGCCAAGGCGGCCGGCAATTACGCAGCGGCCATGCTTCCAGCCAAAAAAGCCAAAGAGGCCGGCTACGACCAGGTTTTATGGCTTGATGCCAAAGAGCATAAATATGTGCAGGAAGTGGGTACCATGAACCTCTTTTTTGTAATCGACGGCAAAGTCGTCACCCCAGCTACAGATGGGGCCATTCTCAAGGGCATCACCCGCGATTCCATCATGAGTATCCTTAGAGATAAAGGAATTGAAGTGGAAGAAAGGCCGGTAAGCATCGATGAAGTGGTGGCTGCTCACCAGAAAGGAAGCCTGCAGGAAGTATTCGGCTCGGGTACGGCCGCAGTAGTGGCCTATGTATCAGACATTACATTCCGCGGCAAGCTGATGGAATTGCCTCCCCAGGCCGAAGGGCATATCGGCTCTATGGTAAAGCAGGAGATTAATAGCCTGAGAGCTGGAACCATCAAAGACAACAGAGGTTGGATAGTACCCGTGATGCGCGGAGTTCCGATGGAACACTGATAAAACTATTGACCCGAATGTAGAAGCCGGAAGCAGGAATTTAATTTCCCGCTTCCGGCTTCTTTGTAGAGCAAATGCCAAAAAAGAGGCGGCGACGGATTCTTGTCCAACATTTCTTCAATTCTATGCCGCGCTTTGCCAAGTCTTATGCATACACACAAAACCAGGCAAAGCGGGATAAACTTCAAGCCTGTAGGTTTTACCCAAGGTGTAGAGGTGGTTCTTACTGGTTCAATTGCCATTGAAATGCACAAAATTTGGCGGCTTGAAGTATACCTTCTATCTCATTGTATATCAGCGGAATAATTCCACAAACGTCAAGTGCTTCTTTAAGATCTTCCTCTTTGCAATCGTCTAGATTGTGGAGCCGACATTCGAATATTTGTAAGTCGGATTTGCCGAGGCATTTGTATTGCATGTGTATAGCGATTTTGGTTGGATAGAGCTGAGGATAGCAAAGATTCAGGGGGTGCTGAAGGGCAGAGTGTGATGGCATTATATTTGCTTTTAATATATAAGTATGTTGATCTTCATGCGATAAGATTGAAATTAACCACACATTTCTCACTTCCAGATCACCAAATCAATCATGAAAAAATTAATAATTGCGCTTTTCCTTCCACTCATAGCTTGCGGTCCTTTGTTTGGCAAAGCCTACAAGCTGGATAGCCTTATGCAAATGCTGGATAAGCAAAGCGGGGAGGACCGGGTGCATACCCTAAACCGGATCGCTCTTCAGCTTATACAAAATGACCGCTTGGTGGAGGCAAATGAATCGGCCCGCGAGGCCTACGAGTTGGCCAAAAGCATCAATTTGACAGGAGGGCAGGCGGATGCCACCGATAATGAGGGCTTTGTGTATCAGGCCAAATTTGACTATACCAATGCCATGAAGCGCTTCGTAGATGCACTTAAGCTGCGCAATCAGGTAAATGATCAGAAGGGAATTGCCACCTCCAAAAACAATATTGGTAAAGTGTTTTTTCTGCAGGAAAATATTAAAAGTGCAATTGATAATCTGACTGCAGCTTTGGATGCCCGCAAGCAGCTCGGCGACATGGAAGGCTCTGCCGAAACCCACAAGAATCTGGCAGATGTGTACCTGTTTAAAAAATTGTATGGCAAAGCAAAAGAGCACTACCGGCAGGCAATGGAAATAAAAATAGCGCTCAACGACCTGCAGGGCGCAGCGGGGATTGCCAGCTTTTTAGGCCAAATTGTGAATGATCTGGGCGATAATGAAGGGGCCCTGGTTTACTACAATATGTCACTCGACCTGAATAGCTCCATTGGTGATGAGGCAAAAATTGCGGAAGATTATACAAACATCGCTTTGACCAACCTGGCGCAGGAGAGCTTTGAAGAAGCTTTGGAGATCAATGGAATTGCCTACAGCATTCGCCAAAAGAATAACAATATTTACGGGCAGGCAGAAAATAACATGATCTACGGAAAGATCTATGCCGCATTGGGCAAGGAGCGCAAGGCGACTGATTATCTCGAAAGGAGTGCCGAACAATTGCGAAAGGCCGGTTTCAGGCCGGGCGCTCAGGGAATTTTCAGGAACATTGCTGAAGCTTTTGTTGGGATGAAAAATTATTCCAAAGCCTATGAATATCAGGTGGCCTACTCCAGAAGCCGCGAGTACATTTTCAACGAGGAAAAATCAAGGGCGCTGGTGGAACTTACTACCAAATACCAGTCGGAATTTGAAACGGAGAAGCAGAAGCAACGGATCGAAACCCTCGAAAAGGATAAAGTTTATAATGCGCGGATGCGCTATTTCCTCTATGCCCTGATTGGCCTGGGTATGTTGCTGTTTCTGCAAATGTATCGCAGCTATCAACGCAAGCAGCGCGACAATCAGCTGCTGGTTGCTAAAAATACTGAAATAAACCGGCAGAAAGAAGAAATCGATACCAAAAACATGGAACTCGAGGAGAAAAACGCCAGCCTTGATTTGCTCAACCAAAAGCTGGTACAAGAGATGGCGGAACGTGAAACCATCGAAAAATCCAGCTTTGCCCGAGATCGCTTCCTGGCTACGATGAGTCACGAGATGCGTACTCCGATGAATATCATCATCGGGCTGACACATCTGTTGCTGGAGGAAAATCCGCGCTCCGATCAGGCAGAGCATCTTAGAACGCTGCAGTTTTCAGCCAACAATTTGGTGGTTTTCATCAATGATGTGCTGGATTTCTCTAAAATTGAGGCTGGCAAGTTGAACCTGGAAAATCGCATTTTCGATCCGGTAGCCACCTTTGATGAAATTCGCCGCCGCTTTAAATTGCCGGCCAGCGAGAAAAGCCTGCAATTTGACTATTCCGTTGACAGGAAAATTCCGGAAAAAATCATCGGCGATCCCACTCGCTTGAATCAGATAGTCACCAATTTGCTCACCAATGCGGTGCAATATACCGAGCAGGGCACAGTGGGTATGGCGGTAAAATTGAAAGAATTGAGCAAAAAAGAAGCGGTATTACAAATAGAGATCAACGATACCGGCAACGGCATTCCGGAAGAAAAACTGGCTGAAATGTACCGGGATATTGCAAAAACCAACAAAGATATCTTTGAAGGATATGAAAGCACCGGCTTGGGGCTGGTGATCACCAAGCGGCTGGTAGATTTGCAAAATGGCAATATTGAGGTGGATAGCAAACAGGGGGAAGGAACGCGTTTCAAGCTGATTCTTCCTTTCAAATTGCCCGAAGAAGAAATGAAGGAGGATGTAAAAATGCCTAAGCAGAAGTCGTATGAACACCTGTCGGGCAACAAAATTTTGTTGGTAGAGGATAATAAAATCAACCAGCTGGTAGTAGCCAAGATGTTGCGAAAGCTGGGAATGGAGGTAGTGACTGCCGAAAACGGATTTGAAGCCCTCGATGCCTTTGAGGACAGCTATTTTGACCTCGTGCTGATGGATATTCAAATGCCAGGCATGGATGGCTATCGGGCTACTGCAGAGATTCGTAAGTCCACTGACCCGCGTAAGCGCGATGTGCCAATCGTTGCGCTGACGGCCTCAGCCTTCCTTACCGAAAAGGAAAAGGCAAAGCTGTTTGGTATGAACGACCACGTAGGCAAGCCATTCGGCCCTGATGATCTGTTGGAGAAGATAAGTGCCTGCCTTTCAGTATATAAGACGTAGTATGAGAAAAGTTGAGTCGAAGTTGAAACCGGGATTCCGGTTTCAACTTCAGCTTCCTTTTTTAAAGACCTTTCAACTGAACGTTCATCCAAACCGGCTGATGATCGCTGAATGCAAATTGGTGGTCGATACCCTTTACCTGCAAAGCTTTGATGTTGGGCGAGATCAGAAAGAAATCGATTAGCCCGATGCTTGTTTGACCAGCCTGATAAACCTCCTCTGTGCTTCGGATAGTGGCCACGGTTGCATCATAAATCCACTGCCAATCGGGCGGTAAAAAGTCAGCTGCAATGTTGATTCCCTCTTTTAGCTCATCCCGTTGATGGCCAAAAACTTCCGGCTTTAGATAAGGAGGAAACTGGTTCCAATCTCCACCGGCGATCACATAATTGCCTGCTTCATACTCCTTTAGTACCAAATCTCTGAGGTAGGCCATTTGCTGTTTTTTCAAATTGCCTTCTTTATCGTGAGCGGAGTTGTGCAGATTAATGACCACAAGTTGCTGCTCCTTGTTCGCGATGGCGAATCTGGCGATTTGCAAACAGCGATCAAGCTGAAAGATGCGCTTGGGCCAGCTATAATTGCCGGGCAGTTGGTGCCGCTCTGCTGAGTGGGGAGCAAATTGGCTGAATAAGGCCAGCCCGCTTTCGGCTTTTCCGTAGGCCCGCCAGGGCTCCAAAACGGGGATGGGCACCCGTGGCACTTTAAAATTGCTGGCATAGACGGAAGCGCCAATTGGCAACTCAGCCCGTAGGCTGGCGTATTGATCGACAAAATAACTACGGCTGCTATTGCGATCGATTTCCTGAAGCAGATAAAAATCGGAGGCATGGTCCTTCAGTAATCTGGAAATGCCCTGAAAGTAAGTATCTACCAGCTTTTGAGGAGAGTGGATCATGCGACCTGTAGAGAGAAAAAAGCCGCTGCCGTGATAAAAAAAATCGGACTTAGCACCCAGGCCTGCATAGCCCAAATTCCAGCTGAGCAAACTAAAGGTGCTATCCTGAATTATGGATTTGGCTTCCTGCTCTTCCACTTTCAAAGCTTGTACCGCTTGTGGCTGATAGTCACTGAGAGTGCCGTGTACCAGTACCGCCAGGAGGTAGAGAATGATTAAGGCAAATAGAAAAAGTACGATTCGGCCAGTTGTTTTTATCAATTTCGGCATGATATTATATTAAATTTTAATAGAGTTTTGCTTCTTAAAAAGCCCGTTTTAGCAAGACAAGTTCGTACTAATAGTATCGTTGCCAAATAACATTTTGGGAAATTGGAATAAATTTAAATTTGATTTTATCAAATAATAATAATATATTTATATTATACATTCAGCCTTCATTTTGTTTTCCAACAATAGTTACTGCATTCTCTAGTCTCGTCTTACCTGTTTCCGCTAAATAAGTTGAGTCAGAAACCTTTGTGACTGCCAGGCCATACTTGAGCAGGCTACAAATCTAACAACCAACCAATTATGAGAACACTGCTAGTGGTGTGCCTGGTGGCGCTAAACCTACTGCCGGGAAGGGGACAGTCGCAAACAGCTTTACCTTTACCTGCTCCGGATTTCAATCAAGTCGTTCTGGCCATATCGGAAACTCCTTCTAAGACAGCTTTCGGCTTTGATCTGAGTGGTGGTTTAATATTCGTGGAAGCCCAACTTAGCCAGGGCAAAGATAGCTTCATTTTAGATACGGGTGCCCCAACGGTGGTGATCAATTCAAAAAGCAATTTGTACAATCCTCGTCAGGAAACTGCCGTCGGCCTGTCAGGTACGCTAAGTGTGCGCAGCGTTCGGCTCGACCGTTTTGTGATGGATAATATCTATAAAAAGAAGATCCATGCGCTTGCAACCGATATTAGTCATTTGGAGACACTGAAAAGCCGCCGAATTGCTGGGCTGGTGGGCTACGAAGCCTTGAAAGATCATGAGGTGTTGATTGATTACCAACAAAAAACACTGACCTTTTTAAAGCAAAATGACAGGCGTATGGTAGGAAATCTGATACCCGTGGAGGAGCACAAGATGAAAATAAGAGGCCATTTGCCCGTAATAAAGGTGAAAATTGGCCGAAAGAGCTATCTTTTTGGGGTAGATACCGGCGCCGAAGTGAATGTGATAAACGCCAAATTGTATAAAAAGCTCAAAAAACACTGCCTGCAAACCAAAGAGGCGAAATACCTCCAGGGGCTGGACAGAGGCAAATGCAAAGCTTTCTCCACACACCTCAGGAACGTTCGTCTAAAAAGGCATTCTTTCAATGAGTTGGAAATAGTTTTTGCCGATATTTCCTACCTCAACTATAGTTCTGGGCTTCAGCTAGACGGAATATTGGGCTATCCCTTTTTGAAGCAAGCCGTTTTCTCGCTCAACTACAAAGACAAGAAGCTTTGCCTATGGGAAGCCATTCCGGAGGTCAAACTTGTGGGAAATGAGGCAAGCTCCGACGATTTGCTCCTCAGCTTAGAAGAAGCAATGTCCCTCGTTAAGCGCAGCATTAAACCAGAATAGGGGGATTTTCCTTTTCTTTAGAATAAGCCGGTAATAGTGCCGTTTTCGTCAATATCGATATGATTGGCCGCTGGCTCTGACGGTAGCCCCGGCATACGCATGATGCTGCCGGTGATCGGAACCAGAAAACCTGCTCCTGCGGCAATTTCGATTTCTCTAACATTGACCGTGAAATCTTTAGGACGGCCGATCAGTTTAGCATTATCGGATAAAGATTTTTGAGTTTTGGCAATGCAAACGGGCAAATGTTCCAACTCCAACCTGCCGATTCGGCGCAGATCTGCCTTTGCTCTGGGGCTATATTCCACTGCTTTGGCTCCATACACTTTGGTAGCAACCGTTTCAATTTTTTGCTCCACTCCCCAGCTCCAATCGTACATAGGACTAAACTGACCCTGTGCATTGGCAGCCTCTTCCACAACCGCTCTGGCCAGCTCTTCGGCCCCTGCGCCGCCATCTCTCCACACATTGGAAGAAATGGCCTGGATGCCCAGTTCGGCACACCTGTCTCGGATGATGTTGATTTCTTCGTTCGTGTCGGAAGCAAATACATTGATAGCGACAACCGGCTTGATATTGAACTGCTGAATATTTTCCAAATGCTTTTCCATATTGACAATTCCCTCGGCCACTGCTTTGGGGTTTGGCTCCTGCAAAGTCTTTAAATCAGCACCGCCGTGATATTTTAAGGCTCTTACCGTAGCCACCAATACGACTACTTTGGGAGAGAGTTGAGCACTCTGGCACTTGATGTCCAGGAATTTTTCCGCTCCCAAATCGGCTCCAAATCCAGCCTCCGTGACCACGTAATCGGACAAGGAAAGCCCCATACGGGTAGCGATCACTGTATTGGTACCTTGTGCAATATTGGCAAAAGGTCCGCCATGAATGATAGCCGGAGTTCCTTCAATGGTTTGCACCAAATTGGGTTTGATGGCATCTTTGAGCAGGGCAGTCATAGCTCCGTTGGCTTGCAAATCACGCGCAAAAATGGGTTTTTTATCGAAGGTGAAACCGACGAAGATATTGCCGAGCCGTTTTTTTAGATCATTCAGGTCGTTGGACAAACAAAGAATTGCCATGATCTCGGAAGCGGCGGTAATGTCGAAACCAGTCTCCCTGGGAACCCCTGAGCCGGTTCCTCCCAGGCCGATCACCACATCGCGCAAAGCTCTGTCATTCATGTCAATCACGCGCTTCCAAAGTACCGTACGCGGGTCGATACCTAGCGAGTGGTGTTTGTTTTGGAGATTGTTGTCGATGAGAGCGGCCAGCAGATTATGGGCTTTTTCAATAGCAGCAAAATCACCGGTGAAGTGGAGATTAATATCCTCCATAGGGAGTACCTGTGAATGCCCTCCCCCTGTGGCACCCCCTTTGATGCCGAATACCGGCCCGAGGCTGGGCTCCCGCAGTACAACGGTAGTCTGCTTGCCGATGCGGTTCATGCCCTGTGTCAAACCGATTGACATGGTTGTTTTTCCTTCTCCGGCTGGTGTGGGTGAAATGGCCGTTACCAGGATCAGGGTGCTTTGGGCCATGCGATCGGGGTCGATGTAGGTAAGCGGAATCTTGGCTTTATATTTTCCATAAAGCTGGAGATCATCTTGGGGGATGTTGAGCTGCGCAGCAATTTCTGTGACAGGTCGTAACTCAACCTTTTGGGCGATCTGGATGTCGGTAGGCATGAAGGTATGTTTGTTTTAAAATTAGGCGGTGAAGATACTAAAAGCGGTTTGAAAAAAAAGGACGTGAAACTGATTTTTAGTTTTGGAACCTTCAAAAATTGAAAAGAAGATATTATTTTGAACAATGCTTAAAATGGGGCAGCTTGCAAAATTATGGACGCAATCGGAGCTCGAGAGCTAGAGGTGGAGTTTCTCTTTGCGCTGCAGCAGATAGTCTTCCGACTCTACCCGCTCGGGATCGGGTACGCAGCAGTCAACCGGACAAACGGCGGCGCATTGCGGTTCCTCATGAAACCCAACACATTCGGTGCATTTATCAGGTACGATGAAATAATAATCATCCTCAACGGGTTTTTGCTGAAGATCGGCTGCGACCGTATCGCCGCTTTCCAATCTATAATTGCCCACTACGCCCGTTCCGTCAGCAATGGCCCATTGTACGCCGCCCTCATAGATGGCGTTGTTGGGGCATTCCGGTTCGCAGGCTCCACAGTTGATACATTCGTCCGTGATCATGATAGCCATAGAAGGATGATTTTTTTATCAGATCTTTAGCTGTTGTGCAGCAAAGAAGTGCAAAAGTAATGCTATGGCGGCGAAAAATCAAGCTTTTTGCCCAGGGCAGCGGCAGCAATTGATATCTTGCAGCTTTATTTGCATGTACTAAAATTCAGCCTTGTATGAGCAGCGGTTATTCCAAAACGCCTTTAATCAAAAAGCTGGGCATCAAGCCAGGCCAGGTGCTTCGGTTTGTGCATGCGCCACCCAATTATCAAGCCTTGCTGGGCAATTTGCCCACCGATGTACGCCTGATTACTTCTTTTTCGGAATCGGCCGATTTTGTACACTTGTTTTCAAAAGAGGTCGCCAGCTTTGAACAGGACTTGCAGCTCTTGAAGGATCAGATCAAAAAAGACGGAATGATTTGGGTGAGTTGGTACAAAAAGAGTTCAAAAATACCCACGGATATGAGCGAAGACATTATTCGGCAAACGGCTATTAGCCTGGGCTTGGTAGATGTGAAGGTCTGCGCGGTAGATGAGCAGTGGTCGGGGCTGAAGTTGGTTTGGCGGTTGGAAAACCGTTGAATATCGGTAAGGAAGTATCCAAATCCCTGAAAAGCAAGTAGTTACAAATTACAAATATTTTTTAAATTTGCCGCGTCTTTTATCTGCAAATCAATGGGAAACATGAAACCAACCCTCTTAATACTGGCTGCCGGAATGGGGAGCCGCTATGGCAGTCTCAAACAGCTCGACGGGCTGGGGCCATCCAATGAAACAATCATCGACTACTCGGTATATGACGCGATCCGAGCTGGCTTTGGCAGGGTCGTATTTGTGATACGTGAGCATTTTGCCAAAGAATTTGAAAGCAGGATTACGCAGCAATTTGCCGACAAAATTGAAGTGCGCTTTGTATTCCAAGAGGTTGATACGCCTGTAGAAGGCATTAGCCGTTTGCCAGAGCGCCAAAAGCCCTGGGGCACAGCGCATGCCGTGCTAATGGCTGCCAACGTCATTGATGAACCGTTTGCGGCTATCAATGCGGATGATTATTATGGTCGGGATGCCTTCGACAAGATGGCGGGCTTTCTGTCCACCCATGTTGCGCCCGATCATTTTGCAATGGTCGGCTTTAGGTTGGGCAAAACCTTGTCGGATAATGGCTCAGTATCCAGGGGAATCTGCACGATGGATGAACAGCAGTATCTGCAAAGCGTGGTGGAGCGTACGAAAATTGAGCGCAGCGAAAGCCGCATTTATTATCAAGAAGAAGAACAGCGCTACCCCTTGCCAGCCGATTCATTGGTTTCCATGAATTTTTGGGGCTTTCACCCCGTTATCTTTAAAGATATTCGCTCCCGATTTGTGCAATTTGTAAAAGAAAATGAGCAAAGGCCAAAGGCGGAGTTTTACATTCCCTTGATGGTAAATGAGCTGATGAAAAGTGAAAAGGCGAAGGTGCGGGTACTCAACAGCGATGAGCGGTGGTACGGGGTAACCTATAAAGAAGATAAAGAGACGGTACAGCGGGCGCTGGCTGCAATGGCTGCTGCGGGCAAGTACCCGAAACCTTTGTGGCAGGTAGCGCATGTCTCCTGAGACTGGCCCAAAAAAGGCAAAAGCCCTGCGCATTTGCAGAGCTTTTTGCGTTCCCTCATAAGTGATAATTAAAATTGTGTATAGTACACACCCTTTCTACATTCTTTAAGCAGTTGTGGGGGTGCTTTCATAAATATATCTTGCAAGCCCTCCGGGCTGGAAACTCTTTAAAAAAGCCGCGCATTTATCCCACCTGTTGAAAATGCGGCGGCTCTTTTTGGTCTTGAAACCAGACTTTCAATATTTAAATCATGGGAGGGATTGTAATCTGTTCTGGGGATGCAGCTCAAAAAAGACTTCCAGAAGCGGATGCTCAACGACACATGAATAAGATGGAACTTTAGGTACAACATAGAAGAGGAGGAAAAACTATGTGCCGTATGATATCATCCCACTTCTGGAATCTTTGTTTACATAACGAAGCTTTCACTTCGTTTCTTTACTCGAACTATGAATCCCTTTTACAATGTCAAATGTAAAAGAAATCAGGAATGCTTGCAGGAAACTTATACTTAGCTATCTATTGCTTATACTTTTGGTAGTTTTTGTTATACTTCTGTGGTAGCGGGCAAGCGTTTCTTTACATACCTTTGGTAAATGGCAGCGCAAAACGAACGGAGCGGGCAAATTTTGGAGTGGGTATTGAGCGATCGGTATCGGCTGTTGTTTCATGGGCTCTTCTGGCTGTTTGTCTATTCCGACGAGGTGCTTTCCATACTCGGCGTAACGGATGATCTGAGCTTCAATGCCGGATACGTATTCATTTCCTTTCTCATAGATGTGACGCTGGTTTATACCAATTTGTACCTGCTCATTCCTCGCTTTTTGCTCACCAATCGGATTTGGTACTACATATTTTTTACCCTCATCAGCATCATCATCAGCATGGAATTGGGGCTCACACTAGCCTTCCCGACCTTCTGCCCCTCCTGCCCGGAGGAGCCGCTCTCCTCACCTGTGACTATTTTGGTGCAGGATTTTGTACATACCGCGCTGGTGCTTGGCATGGCAGTGGGAGTTCATATTGCGCGTCGTTTTCTGCGGAATCGGGCCAAAATTCAGGAGCTCGAAACTACCAGCCTGAAATCGGAGCTGGCCTTTTTAAAGCACCAAATCAACCCGCATTTTTTATTCAATAGCCTCAATAATATCTATGTACTCAATAAAAAGGCCCCCAGGCAAGCCTCCGAATCCATCCTGCTGCTGTCTGATCTGCTGCGCTATCAGTTGTACGATTGCGCCAAAGACAAGGTGTTTTTGAAAGAGGAGATTGAATATTTGAAAAACTATATGCAGCTCGATAAGCTGAGGAAGAGCAAAACGAAGGTCGATTTTGAGGTCATTGGCTATACCGATGGCCAGCTGGTGGCGCCCTTTCTCTTTGTACCTTTTGTAGAAAATGCCGTCAAACATGGCATCAGCCTTGAAAACGAGTCGTTTATTCGCATCAAATTCGATATTCAGCCCCGGGAGGTGCATTTTTACATCGAAAACTCCAAACCCGCCAAAGCCTATCCCAATATAAAAGGCGGCATCGGGCTGGCTAATGTCAAACGGCGGCTCGATTTGCTGTACCCCGACCGGCACCGGCTAAAGATTACCAATGAGGCGGATCTGTTCAAGGTGGAGCTGGAGCTGATAGCGGGCTGAGGCGGTTGAAGAGGCTGAAAGGGGGATCGAAATTGAATTTTAGCTTAATCTAAGAGACTGTTTTGAAATATATCACTAATTTTTTTATGTGTCTTTTTCGTCATATTTCAGTTTTTTATCGGGCAATAGCTATGGCTATTCCCCTCAAAAAACCAGTTATCTGGCAAAAAGATACTCTATAAAAATTCTTGCACACATTCCCAAACAGTCTCTGAAAAAACTGATTTTATATGAAATGTATTATTGTAGATGATGAGCCACTCGCCAGAGAAGGTATCGAACTGAACATTCAGGAGGTCAAATTCCTTGAGCTGGTTGGGCAGTTTGACAATGCCATCTCGGCCAATGATTTTTTAAACAAAGCATCTGTGGACCTGATGTTCCTGGATGTGCAAATGCCCGGCCTGACCGGCCTGGAATTTATCCGGTCATTGCAAAACCCGCCCCTAGTGATCCTTACTACGGCCTATCCGGAGTATGCTTTGGAAGGATTTGAGCTGGATGTGATCGACTATCTGGTGAAGCCGATCCGCTTAAGCCGATTCATCAAAGCAGTCAATAAAGCTAAGGAATTGTATGACCTTCAGCACACGAGAAATCCGCAAAATACGGTGGAATCCATTGCTAATGATTTTATTTATATCAAATCCGACCGCAAGTACATTCGCATCTTTTTCAAAGATATTCGCTATATCAAGGGGCTAAAGGATTACGTAATGCTTTATGCCGGGGATGACAAAATCATGACGGCCATGAATATCAAAACCATCAATTCCCAATTGCCGGACAGCATATTTGTGCGTATCAGCAAATCTTATATCGTCAATATCAACTATATCGATTCAGTAGATCAGGACTTCATTCACCTGGGCAAGGAGGAAATCCCGCTCGGCAAAACGTACCGCGAGCACTTTATCAACAATTACATTAAAACCAACCTCATTCAGCGAAAATACTGAACCACATGCCCACTGCTACCGAATATCTAGCCCTTGCTCAATCGCTCTTTGCCGAGCATGGCCGCCCCGAAGTGGCAGAAGGGCAAATGAAATACATGCGCAATCAGTTTGAGTTTTATGGCCTGAAAGCCCCGGTATGGCTGGGTTTGAGCAAAAATTTATTTAAAACGCATGGCTATTTGAGTGGCAAAGCCTTACATGAGTTTGTACAGAAATGCTATGAAGAGGAGCATCGGGAGTTGCAATATCTGGCTACCGAAATGGTGCAGCGTACACTGAAAAAGCAGGGCGAAGCTTTCATTGCGAGGCTGGAATGGATGGTGCTTCACAAATCCTGGTGGGATACGGTGGACTGGATTGCAAAACTGATCGGCATACATTTTAAACGCTATCCCCGTCTCATCCGCCCGCAAACGCTGGCCTGGATGGATTCTGATAATATATGGCTTCAGCGCTGCTGTCTGATCTTCCAGCTCTTTTACAAGGCCGATACCGACACCGGCCTGCTCTTCGAATGCATCCTGCGGCTCAAAGATTCTTCAGAATTTTTCATCCAAAAGGCGATCGGCTGGTCCCTGCGGCAGCATAGCAAAACAGAGCCTGAGCTGGTGCTTTCCTTTATCAGCTCACACGATCTGGCGCCACTTTCCCACCGCGAAGGCTTGAAATGGCTCAAAAAACAAGGGCACATGTAGTGCGCTGGAGTTACCTTATAAGACTAGAAGATTACAAAGGGCCGGGCTGCTTGCCAGGCGCTTTATAAAGCTTTGCCAATGCAAAGAGGCTGATGAGGCAAAACATCCAGGCTGCCCCTATCGCCAGGCCAGGAAGCGCAATTCCTGCACCCGCTAAAACCAGGAGGCCAAGTGGGATGCAAAGCAAACGAAGAATTTCGAGTGCGGCTACCCAGCGGCTTCGCTTTTCAAACATAAATCCAAAGAGCAGAGTAGTCAGTACGATCCAGCCTGCAAAGCCCGCCTTGACAGAAAAGGCAAAATCCGTATTCTTGAAAAAGAAGAGTGTATTGATCAGCAGTGCCGCAATGAATTGAATCAAAATGTAGAGATTGAGCGAGAGGGGAATCGAGGTGGTGTACTTTTGGTAGGCTGGCGGCACGGCCTGCGGAGCCTGATAGCCACCCATGTAGTCGGGTAGCCAGCCGGGCTTGCGAACCAGCAATTGGATGGCATCTTTTACACTGTGCACCTGCCTGAGCCAGCCCCATAAGTCGATGTAATGAGCAAAATTAGCATACACCGGATTCCAGCTTCTGAGGGGCTTGGTGATCCCGTAATGGGGCCGTTCTTCTTCTGCCTGAAAGGTGCCAAATAGCCGATCCCAAATGATAAATACACCGGCATAGTTCTTATCAATATACTTTGGATCGCGGCCGTGATGTACTCTGTGATGCGAAGGCGTATTGAACACTGCTTCTATCCAGCCGGGTAATTTGCCGATGTGCTCGGTATGTATCCAGAATTGGTACAGTAGATTGAAACCTCCGACCAGCACAAAATGCACGGGATCAAAACCCATGAATGCCAGTGGTAAATAAAACGGGAAGCCCCAGATAAAAGCAGTGGAGCTTTGCCGCAGCGCTACAGACAGGTTGTAATCTTCACTCTGATGATGCACCACATGGCCGCCCCAAAACAGATTGATGCTATGTGCTGCGCGATGCTCCCAATAGTAGCAAAAGTCCCACAAAATGAAAAGCGCCGCAAAGCTCAACCCATTGGCCTCAATATGCAGCAAGGCCAGTTGTTCATAGATAAATACGTAAATCCCTACCTGGATGATCCTGAAAAATGTGCCCGTAACCTGCTGCAAAGTACCCGTGCTGATATTGGTCACTGCATCATTGAGGCGATAAGTTTTGTGGCGGGTAATCCCCTCTACCACCAGCTCAACGGCCATCAATGTGAAATACATGGGAATGGCAAGTATGACAGGATTGAGGTTCATTGCGATTGCAAGGTTTTAGGCAAGCTCTGAAATATTTATCGAAACTTCAAGCTATGGGTCTCAAAATGCGGCCGGTTCTTTTTCCACCCAAAGCCTGGCGGCTTTCAACACCTCTTCATATCGTGCATCTGCCCGCACCGCCTGGCTGTAGGGGAACCTGACGATGATCTGCATCCAGCCAAGCCTCCGTTTGGCGGTGCTCTGCAAAATGTCAAAAAGCTCATCTAAACGACCTTCAGCATCCAGCAGATGGGTGTGCAGTTTCAGCGGTCTGATTTCCCAGGGTTTGAAGGAGGTCTGTTCGTTGTAAACGGAAGAATCCAGGCTGGCCATCAAACTTTTGGCCTCATTTATCTTGCCACTAAGCGCCCATATTTTTATCTGATTGGTCTTAACACCCAACTCGGTAGGTAGCAGCTGGGCGATAGCGAAGGCTTCGGCATACTGCTGATGAGCGATGTAATGTTCGAGAAAAAGACTGGTGAACAAAACATTGCCCGGATTTTGGGACAGCTCCTCACGGAAGAGCTGTACAGCAGTAGTGGTGTCACCTATTTTTGATGAAGTTTCGGCAAGCATGGCCCTCAAAGAGGTAGAGTAGGGGTCGAGCTCATGAGCCAGTTTGATAGCTTTGTAAGCTTCAGCAGTCCAGCCAACATCGTTGTACAGAAAGCCCAGCCAGTGGTGAGCCAGGGCGTAACTGGGGCGCAGAGAGACAGCTCTTTGGTATAATTCGATAGCCTTTTTCCGATCCAATTCACCGGGATGGTTTTCATAATATTTTGCCAATCCTACGTAAGATTCAGCCAATTGGGGGTCAAGGTGGATGGCCTGCTCTGCTGCCGTTTTTATTTTTTCAATAGAACCCTTCCAATCCTTGCTATTGCTGTGATGGCTGGCATACAAGTAATAGGCTTGAGAAAGCCCTGCAAAACCCAGAGCAAAAGAGGAATCCAGTGCAATGGAGGTTTGAAAATGTTGGATCGCCTTTTCCAAATTTTCTTTGGTACGATCATTCCAGATGAACGTGGCTTTGTAATAATGTTCGTAAGCTTCAAGATTGGTGGTCGGCTTTTTATGGATACGGGCTTTCGCATCGGGCAACATGCGGGCATTGAGTGAATGGATAACCTTAAGGGCAATTTCCGATTGAATATCGAACAGATCATCAGGCCTTTTGTTGAACTGCTTGCCCCAAATATTGCGATCCTTCGAGGCGTCAATCAACTGGACATTGACCCGGAATTGTTGGCCGACCCTGCGAATGCTGCCCCGGAGCAGATGCTTAGTTTTGAGCTCATCGGCGATTTGGGGGTTGGATTTTGTAGAGTTGAAGTATCGTTTGCTGGAGTTGTGGGAGATTACTCTCAGATCGGAACTATTGGAAAGCTGGGTCAAAATATCCTCTGCGATCCCCATGCTGTAGATGGCCTGCTCCTGATCGTTGCTGAGATTGTCAAATGGAAGGATAGCAATGGATTTTTCCAGTGCTACAAGGGGGGATGCAGAATCGGTACGATTGTAAAAGAAAAACAAAGCCAGCAAAAGTAGTAGGCCTGCTATTGGAATAAGAAGGTTTTTTCTCTTCTGTATGGAAGGCGATTGGGCGGTCGTTTCGAATTTGCCTTGCAGCTCATCTGGCATGGGGATTTTGAGCCCTTCGGCTTTTAAGGCAAACACCTCAATGGCTTCGTCGATATTTTTGAAAAGGAATGTACCCATCGAAACAGAGGGAAAATCCGGATTGTTTCTGACCTGATCATGAAGTGCTTTGGAAAATAATACAACGCCCGGCTGCCCCATCGATTCGATGCGGGAGCTTATATTTACGCTGTCGCCAAAAATGTTGTTTTCTTTGTGAATTACTTCGCCCATATGTAAGCCCAGCCGGATGTCTATGCCGAGCCGTTGAAACTGAAGTTGTAGGTCAGTAGCACATTGCAGGCTGGTGCGGGCACTATGAAACAGAGCCAGACAGCCATCGCCATAAAAGGAAATGATCTTTCCCTGATGTTTGGAGACGAGCTTTTCCAGCTCTTGTTTAAATTTGTTCAGACTGTCCAATGCAGCAGCTTCATCGCGCCGCATCATGGCAGAATATCCCTGCATATCAGCAAAGAGGCAAACCCCGATCTGTCGAAATTCTTGCTTGGCCATAGGGAAAAGCGTTTTGGCGGGTAGCAGTTGGACTCAAAAGTACTAATTTGCGTCCTATACACACTTGCTAAATTAAAGAAGATTTTGAAAACTATTAATTAGCGAACGGATGAGATCATGTTTAAAAATCGGTATTTTGCTACTTTGTCTGCTGGGAGGAGTGCTTTACTTTGGTCCGCAGCCCGATTATCCGGCCTTTGATGCAGACATTGAGGAGATTGCCTTGCCACTGAGCGAGCTGGACAGCATGATTCGCCAGCGTGAGCAAAATGTTTCCAGTTTGAAGCCGGATAATGAAGCTCGAATTATTTGGGCAGACAGCATGCGCAAAACGCCTTTTAGCATCGTGTATTTGCATGGCTTCTCTGCCAGCCCGATGGAGGGAAAGCCCCTGGTGTTTGATTTGGCCAATCGCTATGGCTGCAATTTGTATTTGGCCAGGCTGCCCGGGCATGGGGTTGAGGATGCGGAAGCATTCGCAAAGCTGACGCCGGCTGCACTGGTCGGATCTGCCAAAGAGGCTTTGGCCATCGGCCGGGCCATTGGCGAGCAGGTCATACTGATGTCTTGCTCTACCGGAAGCACCTTGTCAATTTATTTGTCTGCCAGCCATCCGGAGGCTATATTTGCCCAGCTCATGTATTCCCCCAATATTGATATTGAAGACCAAACAGCTGATTTGCTGACCCTCCCCTGGGGCTTACAGCTCGCCCGTTGGGTTACAGGCGGCAACTATCATAGCTTTAGCTTACCTGCGCCTTGCCGGCCTTATTGGACAATGCGCTATCGGCTGGAGGGCCTGATCTGCCTGAAAAGTTTGTTGAACGAAACGATGAAGCCTTCTATTTTTGAGAAGATCCGGCAACCTTATTTTATAGGCTATTACTACAAAAATGAGGAGGCCAAAGATGATGTGATTTCTGTAGATGCCATTAAGGAGTTCAATAAACAAACCGCTACTCTGCCGGCAAACAGACAATTGCTGGCCTTCCCGGATGTTGATACGCACGTAATTATCAATGACTGCCAGTCGAAAAATGTAGCTGCTGTTCGGCAAGCGAGTGTTGAGTTTATAGAGCGGGTGTTGGGTTTAGTGGCGGTGGATCGCTAAGATGGATTTTTCAGCGGCGCATTGCATCCGGCACTTCTCTCCTGCTTGATTATTCTTTTTCTTTGACGGTTAAGGATTTGTTTCATACCTTCCCCCTGGCCTTCAAATGAAGGCATACAACCACTCGATGTCCGAGGCTTAAATCAGTGTATAAAACCAAAACATGAAACAACAATAGCATGGAGCAATTTTTTGAAAACAGAGTAAACGTATTTGTGGTTACTTTACTTGCTGGGGTGGTTTTAGGTTATATTTTTTTGCGCCCTGTTTTTTTGTTTGTCAGTAGGCCGGTGAAAAAAAGGAATAAGAAACTGGGTGTGTTATTGGAAAAGCTGGCCAACTCCAGCATACCGCTGGGTATTATTCTGCTTTTAAATATAATAGCATCTATTCCCTTTTTTCATCTCGATGCAGAATGGTCGAACAAAGCGGTACATACGATTACCATATTGGGGCTTACCTATATTGTATGTGAAGTATTGCTCTATGTGTATGATTTGTATTTGACTACAAAGTCAAAGCAGGTCACTTCCATCTTCCATATTGTAATTCGATTGTTGACGTATTCGTTTGGCGTTTTTGCCTTGCTAAAGGCATTCGGTATCCAGATTACTCCGATATTGACCGCACTGGGGGTAGGTGGTTTGGCTATCGCATTGGCTTTGCAGGATACCTTGACGAATCTTTTTGCGGGCATCCAGATTTTAGGTTCCAGGCAGGTCAAACCCGGCGACTATATTCGCCTCGATTCGGGAGAAGAAGGCTATGTATTGGACATCAATTGGCGGAACACAGAGATAAAAACCTTGTTGGGTAATTTTGTAATTATCCCCAACTCCAGAATTTCATCCTCTATCACCACCAACTACTATACGCTGCAGCAAAGACTCTACTTTCATGTGATCGTTGGAGTGCATTACAATAGCGACCTGGAACAGGTGGAAAGGGTGACGATGGAAGTGGCGGAGAGTTTGATGTCGGATTCCGAGATGATGCCAAAGTCTTTAAAGCCCAGGGTACGATTTTTCGATTTTTCAGACAGCAGTATAAGTATGCGGGTTTGGTTGTCAACCGATACCTATGAAAATCAGTTTGCACTAAAGCATGAATTCATAAAAAGGTTGCACAAGCGGTTTGAGCAAGAAGGCATCGTTATTCCATTCCCTATTCGCACTCTTCATTTGGGAGGTACTGAATTGGCCGCTTTATCCGTCCCCAAGGATGGCAAAAGTACCCTTTGATCGGGTATTATTATGAAATACATTCAACCAAGAAAATGAACAATACTATCCTGCAGACAGGCCTTTTTTTAGGCATTTTGATTGCTACCTTGCTCGTTGCCTGGCTGGTCAACCGTTTTTTTAAGCGGCTGATTCGAAGGTCGGCGGAAGACATGCGTAACGATCCTACCAATTATGTTTTCCTGCGTCATGCCATCAGCGCGCTCATCTACCTCATTGGAATTGGGGCTGCCATTTATATGATGCCTCAATTGCGAGCATTGGCTGGTTCGATGCTGGCCGGAGCTGGTATTTTAGCAGTGGCTGTTGGCTTTGCATCTCAACATGCCTTGAGCAACATCATTAGCGGTATGTTCATCGTTTTGTTCAAACCCTTTCGGGTAAATGACCAGCTCAACATCCGGCACTTTAGCGGTATTGTAGAAGACATTACTTTGCGGCATACCGTGATTCGGGATTTTCAATACAAGCGTATTCTCATTCCTAATGCGGTAATCAGCGATGAAATTATCATCAATGCCGATTTTGTAAATGATAAAATTTGCAAGTGGATTGAGGTAGGTATCAGCTATGACAGCGACATTGACCGGGCCAAAAAAATAATGGAAGAAGAAGTGTTAGAGCATCCGCTTCACATTGATCCGCGTAATGAGGAACAGCTGAAAAATGGCGAGCCTGAAGTGCCGGTCCGGGTATTGTCGTTGGGAGAATCCTCCGTCAACCTGCGCGCGTGGGCCTGGGCGAAGGACTCTCCCGATGCCTTTGTGATGAGCTGCGATTTGTACGAAAGTATCAAAAAACGGTTTGATAGAGAAGGTATTGAAATTCCGTTTCCACATCGGACGATTGTGTATAAAAACAAAGAAGGCTAGCCATTTTAATGGCTAGCCCCACAATTATCTTTGGCGGCTATCATTTATGTCCCGGATTATCCGTGCATTGCATTTTGATAAAGACCGGCTCCAAGTACGTACAGAGCAAGTGGTTATGTATTTCAGAACAAAGAAATAAATGGCTCTTTCCTGTACCGCTCGATCATCTCGATGATGAAAAGGAGAGGGCCATTGTCGAGAGGCAAGACGTGAATGGGATTTCTTGGAAATAGTTTTCTGGAAATTTTAGCTATCCAGCTTTCTTTATCAATGGAAGCAATGGCAGTTTTGATTTGTTCTGCGGAGACGTGAGTTTTGCAATCCGAAGTTCATTACGTTATTTACAACTCGGGTGGCGAATGTATGCCGTAGCATGTGGGGATAGACCTGTCCGTTGGATAGCTTTTTGATTTTTCGCCAGACTTGTTTTCGGCTGAGATGTTTTTGGTTGGAGGATGTACCATTGTTGTACCTGTTTTACAAAAAATGGCCGTAAAAAGCTGATAATCAACTCATTACGACCATTTGCAGTACCCGGAGCGGGACTTGAACCCGCACGGGCCGAAGCCCACAGGATTTTAAGTCCGGCGTGTCTACCAATTCCACCACCCGGGCAATCCTACCTGTTTAAAAAAAGCCTTCACAAGGAAGGCTCTTTTGAGCGAAAGACGGGATTCGAACCCGCGACCCCGACCTTGGCAAGGTCGTGCTCTACCAGCTGAGCTACTTTCGCAAGACAAACTACTGACCTTGGCAAGTTCGTGCTCTATCCCGCTTCTCTGAATCGGGAAGCTACTTTCGCAAGACAAACTACCGACCTTGGCAAGTTCGTGCTCTATCCCGCTTCTCTGAAGCGGGAAGCTACTTTCGCAAGACAAACTACTGACCTTGGCAAGTTCGTGCTCTATCCCGCTTCTCTGAATCGGGAAGCTACTTTCGCAAGACAAACTACCGACCTTGGCAAGTTCGTGCTCTATCCCGCTTCTCTGAAGCGGGAAGCTACTTTCGCAAGACAAACTACTGACCTTGGCAAGTTCGTGCTCTATCCCGCTTCTCTGAATCGGGAAGCTACTTTCGCAAGACAAACTACCGACCTTGGCAAGTTCGTGCTCTATCCCGCTTCTCTGAAGCGGGAAGCTAAGCTATTCGGGTTGCTTCTACACTTTTAACTTTCTCTTCCAACCCCTCCGAAAATGCGATGCAAATATAAACTAATTGAAGCAAATATGTCAAGAATCTTTTTGACAAATTTGCTTGCCAAATCCCGGGATGGGTCAAATCCTTTGTTCTGGCGCTTTCCGCTCGCTCCGGAAACGGGCTTCCAACAGCTGGATTAATCGGTACAAGCCATTCGTATTGGGCTGGTCCAGCTTAAGGTGAAGGTGTCCGCCAGTCAGGCTGGAGTTCAGCTGAACTGATTGAAATACGTTTAAAGTATCCTTGGTCAGGTAATTGCCCAGCGAGGCCTGATCAAGAAAGAGATTGAGCGGATGGCTGTTGAGCTTTTCATAATCTTCTTCCGAAATCTTTGGCAGTGCGTTGGAAGGCCCGGCCCGCAAGCGCTCGGCTATCTCCGGCTCGCCCGTGAGGTACAGCACATCCTGTTTGATGAGCAGCGTATTTTGATCGTTGATTCTCCCCGGGATACCCGCAATACGGCCTGAAATAGGCATAAAGAGGGTGTAATCATCTGCTGCCTTTTTTTCGATCAATCCCGATTGCAAGCCGCTTTCAAGCAGTTTATCGAAAGCAGCCCTCTTCCTGATTTTAGCTACTACAAAGCCATAACCTTTGGGATACCAGCAAAGCATTAAATTGCCGTCCAATGCCTGCAATAAATCTTCTGCACTGAAGCCTAGATAGCTGTAATTTTTGTTGAGCAAACTCATTGGTACGCCCTTTTCCTTCAAAATCTGGCGAATGCCGGGAATATCCAATGCTGCCGAAAAATAAATGCCTGGCTCCTTAGGCAGTAAATAAGGAGAAGGGTCAATAGAAAGTTTAGGATGTGTAAACAATCTCAGGTCACGCTTGAGTTTGCTTGTCAAAAAAAGCTCAAAGTCTGCATCGATAAGTCCTGGCTCGAAATTGATGAAGAAGTGGAGAAAATTGCCACGCAAATCATTCGCTCCAATGCCAGATAAAGCCAGGGTGTTGAGTAAGTCATCGTCCTCCGCCAGATGATCGAAATTCATCCAAATGTTAATATCAGCCACCTCGCTTAGACAGTTGGCCAGATTTTGATTGCCGGCCAATTGGGAGGAGGTAGTTCCCTGGAATAGCTCATCCAAGTCTTGGCCCGACTGGCTGGCCTTGTTGCCTATGATGGCCGCCTCTTCGTTCCAGGCTACGAAGCTTTGGCCGGATGACTGAATATATTGGTGTTGCTTGCCCGTTTGAATAGCCTCCCCCGATAGCCGGGCTATCATTTGGCTAAAGGCCTGGGCATCTTTGAGCGGAGCCAGCATGCGCGATCGTCTGGGATCTACCCGATTGCCCTTTTCCATCTTGATTGCCAGATAAAGGGTTTGGTCGAAAGCGAGTCCGCTTTCTTCCAGATTTTCAAATAGCTTCGAGAGGAAGTCATTATCCATCGATTGGATAAAATCCCTGAAAAAATCCATTTCCTTGATCTCCTCATAGTTGGCATCATCTAATAGTTGTTTGGCGGAAAAGGCCGTCACTAAGCTGGCCTCATCTGGCAAAAATCGGCAGAGAGGATCGCTCAAAAAGCTTTCCTTTTGGCAGCTCATTGCCAAAAAAAGCAGCAGAGCAAATAACAAATGGCGGATGTGGAACATACTGGATGTGCTTTGGAACTTGTGATTAGGTCATCTTGGAAACCACTTAACCAGCTAAGCAATTTTCAGAACAATGATAAGCCTTTCCGTACGAAATTCGGTCGGCTTTGGATAAATCCGTGCTTTTTCTCGATGGTTGGTAGCTTAATTACTGCTGGTCGCTCGTTTGGCTCTTTCCCAAACTACCGATTGGCTGCCCTTGACGAAGCGGATAAAGCCTCGATACACGGCATAGTTCATCATGAGAAAGTAATAGGGGATGAAGAAAGCTTTGTATTTTAGCTTTCGTTGTTCCAGTAAATAGCCAATACCGGCGGCTGCATAAAAGAGCAGTTGCGCAATCAGTAAATATTGGTATATCGGCTGGCCCTGAAAGGCCAGCAGGATGTTGAGCAGCAGCAAAATGGGCAAAGCCAGCGGGGCCAATGTCCACCGGAGTACGCGATGTGACACATATTGAAAGCTGAGTAGGCCGTACTTCATTGGATTGAGCAGCGGGCGCAGCCGATTGATAGCTTGTAAGCCTCCGGCAGCGATACGGATTTTTCGCTTCAGCTCTTCAGCCACCGAGGCCGAGCTGTTTTCCACAGCGTAGGCATTGGGCTCATAGACTACCCGATAGCCTTGCTGGGCTATACGCAGGGTCATGTAAAAATCTTCAATGATGGTATCCTGAGGTACAGGCTGAAAGAGCGAGGTGCGGATGGAAAACAATTCGCCTGCAGCTCCTACTACCGAGTAAAGCTCAGAATCCCACTGTTTTAGTTTGGACTCGTATTTCCAATAAAACCCTTCTCCGGCAGCATTGGCCGCATCTTTTTGGCTCATAGCAATTCGCTTTTCGCCGGACACGGCGCCCACTTGTTCGTCCTGATAATGGCGCACTATGTTTTTGATGGCAGCTTCATTGACCAGCGTATTGGCATCAGTATAAATGACAATAGGGGTGTTTACATACACCATGATGCGCTCCACAGCAGCGATTTTGCCATTTCTGCCTGGCTGGTGGAATAGCTGTATCCGGGTACCGGCAGGGTAGGGATAGGTGTCGATGATGGCGGGGGTATCGTCATCTGAGCCATCTGTCACAAACAGGTGTTGTAGCTTGTCTTTAGGATAATCGAAGGCCAGGCAATTCTCAATTTTTTCCTTCATCCAATCGGCCTCATTATAAGCTGCTACCACAAAAGTAACTTCGGGCAGCTCTTCCTTTGGCTGGCTAAGTGCTTCAGCAGGCTTTTTACCGAAGAGCCGTTTGAGGCTGAGCAATAGATATAGCACTAATCCATAGCCCAGATAAGCATAAAACACAATGAAAATACAGCTCCAGAAGGTTAGTTCCATAGTAGATAATTATACTACTTCAGGCGTTGAAATTTGTTGTCGAATTTGAAAAGGGGTGAAGCACCAGATTTGGAGAAATAAAATTAGCATTAATTTTAGAAGTATCCATCTTGAATATACATTATGCAATAATTACCAGTTTTTGGGTATGCAGCGAGTATTTAAATGGGCTATTTTTGTAGTACAAACCCACTTTATTCCTCCCCCCGTTCAATTATTTTGGTTTCCCCTGACTACATAGAAAGACCATTCCAACTATTTCCCTATTATTATTCGATAATGAAATGGGATTGTTCCGATTGTTTTTAAAAAATTTAACAAGGTATGTTGAAGTGTGTTTGGCTAATCCTCTTGCTTGAATGAATTTAGGAGCTGTAGTGACTTGAAATATAATGTTAAGTCTAAAAATATGTGTCAAATTGCTTAGCTTCGGTACCTGAATTGATTTAATACAAGTCCAATATGTTAAAATTTATTATAGGACTTACAAACATATGACGAAAAAATAGAAATTATTGAGATATTTACAGTAAATAGTATAAATTTGCTGGTAGAATATCCGCAAAAAGCTTATTTCTATTACCCAAAATCGAATTATAAGCTAAAAGAAAATCCCATGAGTTAAACTGGCATTAGTACCAGTTTATTCATATTGTCCCAAATTCCATCCCTTAAACCTCCCAATTTATTAAAAGCTGCTTGCTAACTGGAAGTTGTAACCCTGCTTCAAATTCCTCTTAGAAGTCTTCCTGTGGTTAGAAAACAGGAATAGTAGCTAACCGATTTATTTGCCCAAAGCCTAGTTTATCGTTTTCTGTTTTTCAGAATACTGTGGACGCCGATTTTGCATGAAATCCTGTACTACTACAGTAATTCATGGGATTGACACACTTACTCCCTTTTTTAATGGAAAAAAGGATAAGAACTATGGACCGAAAACGTATTCTGTTGATCGAAGACCATCATGGTCTTCGAAAGCTTTTGAGCAGTTATCTTGGCCGAAGCTATAATGTCAATTCATTTGAAGATGCTCTCAAAGCACTCAAATGGCTGAGCCTTGGCAATTTGCCGGATTTGATCGTTCTGGATATGTCCATTCCTCAGATCAACGGCATAGAATTTCTTTCCCAAATCCGATGTAGTGGTTTTTACAGAGACATCCCCGCGATTGTCATTTCCGGCGAAGAATGCCAGGAAACCGTCAATCAATGTAAAATATTAGGAATTGAAGCCTATTTATTTAAACCCTTTAATCCACTCGAACTGGATAAAATCATTGAAAACACCCTCCGTCCCAAAAATAGTACAGTAACTGTTTGACCTTTTACACAACACACTAAACTATGAACAAAACTTTTACCTTTCAAAAGGCGGAAACGCTGGAGGTGGTATTATTGGGGTTTGAGACGGAGATTTTTGATTTCCTGGCTCCACCACCTGATAGCGAACCGCGCTTCTTTTTCTTTAATCGTTTCAACAATGTTGATCGGCTAAAGGCATGGACCACTGGCTTTGATGCCTCCACACCTAACAGGCAAAAGACACCTTATGCCATCATCTGCAACGAGAGATTAATCAGCAAAAGCGGATTTGAAGTGGCACATCTGTTTCATTCCAACCCGCATCTGCAGCATGTTCCTTTTATCGTTTGGGGAGCCGGAGATAGGCCGCTAAATATCACAGAAGCTCTTAACCACGGGATCGATGACTGGTATGTGGGGAAGGTTAGCTGGAAAGATGTACACACCCGAATTAAATTTCTAAGAAAATATAAGGCGGAGCTGCATGGCTTGAAACTTCCTGAAGACGGTGAAGACCAACGCTTGCCTGCTATGCAAATGGACAAGCGGGTGTTTGATATCGTCTTTGCTTCGGTAGCTCTTCTGCTGGCTGGCCCTTTGATGTTGCTTATAGCTTTATTGGTAAAACTGGAATCCAAAGGCCCCGTGCTTTATTTTTCAAAAAGAGTGGGTACGGGCTACCGCGTTTTCAATTTTATCAAATTCCGCTCTATGTGCCAAGATGCTGATAATCAGTTGAATAAGGTCAAACACCTCAATCATTACTGCGGATCCAATGGAGATGGTACCTTCATAAAAATTCAGAACGATCCCAGAGTGACACGAGTGGGCCGGATTATTCGCAAAACGAGCCTCGATGAGCTGCCACAACTATTCAATGTACTCAGAGGAGAAATGAGTATCGTAGGCAATCGGCCACTACCGCTTTATGAAGCTGAATTGCTCACCAAAGATGCCTCTGCCAAGCGCTTTTGGGCACCGGCCGGCATCACAGGACTGTGGCAGACGAGCGGTAAAGGAAAGGATAACATGAGCGTGGAAGAAAGGGTAAAGCTCGATATTCAATATGCGGAAAGCTTTTCTTTTCTGCTTGACACCAAAATACTGTCCCGCACGCTCCCCGCAATGATACAAAAAAGCTGATTTTACCAGCAAATTACTGATACTACTGGATAGGCTAAGGCAGTGGCACGAAATTCACTGCCTTAGTTTATCTGCCCAAAAATAGATTTTAAAACCAATAACCGGCATGATGCCAGAGCGTCAAACATTGATATCTATTATCACCGTCAACTATAATGAGCTGGCCGTAACTGCCGAATTGCTGCAAAGCTTGAAGCAACTCGCCTACTGGCCTGGCAGCGAGCTGAACGGCAAGCTGAATTTCGAAATTTTTGTGGTGGACAATGGCTCTCCTGAAAATGCATATCCGGCTCTGAGCAGCCAATTTTCTGAAATTTTTTGTATTCGTTCTGATGAAAACCTCGGTTTTGCCGGTGGCAACAATATCGCTGTGCAACAGTGTCGGGGCGATTTTCTGTTTTTTATCAATAATGATACAATTCCCACAGCCGGCTTGGTTGAGCAATTGCTGGATGTATTTGAACAAAATCCTTCCTGCGGAATCGTAAGCCCTAAGATTTGCTATGATCCGGCCGATCAGGGCGGGCAACAAATCATACAATATGCCGGAACAAGTCCGGTGAGCGTTTTCACAGCCCGCAATCAGACATTTGGCGCTGGCCAGCGGGACAAAGGCCAGTTTGCAGACTTGAAGCATACGGCCTATGCCCACGGAGCAGCTATGATGGTGCCCCGACAAGTTATACAAATGGTAGGGCCATTGCCAGAAGCCTTCTTCCTGTATTACGAAGAGCTGGATTGGTGTGAACAAATCAAAAGAGCAGGATTTGAGGTGATGGTAGAACCTCGTGCCCTGATTTATCATAAAGAATCCTTAGCGGTACAAAAAGTATCGGCCCTCAAAACTTTTTATCTGACCCGCAGCAGGCTTCTATTTATGCGTCGCAACAGGACGGGGCTACAATTTTTGCTGTTTCTTTTGTTTTTCTTGCTATTCACCGCTCCAAAAGCAAGCCTGCTCCACCTGTTGAAGGGGGAATGGCCTCAGTTGAAAGCCTTTTGGAAGGCCGTTTATTCCATACTTTTTGGTAGCAAAACTCACTGGGGAGCTCAGCGAATAGTAGCTGGCAGTATTTATGCAACTTCCCATTCAAAACCTGTGTAATGGAAATCCTAAGCTACTTGTATCTTATCATTGGAAGCATACTCTTCTTTTTTCTGGCAAAACCTTTTGTGAGCGTATTGTTCTCTTTGTTGGTGCGTGAAAATATCACACGAATCGACTCGGCGAGCCCTGATTTTAAGGCTTTTGACTTTGGCTGCATTATCACCGCCTACAAGAATGCGGCTATTGCCAAGCCCCTCATTGAATCGCTAATTCGGCAGAGCTACCAAAACCATATGATCTATCTGGTAGCCGATGAATGCGACATCTCCAGCTGGGATGTACAGCATGAACAATTGAAAGTACTGCGCCCCGACCCACCGCTCCGCCTCAAAGCGAAATCCATTATCCATGCGATCGAACAATTTGTCCGGTCGCATGATTATATTGCGGTATTTGATGCCGATAATGTAGCACACCCCCGCTTTTTGGAGGAAATGAACCAGTATGCCAACAATGGACACCGCAGCATTCAGGGGCAGCGTACTGCCAAAAATCTGGATACGACCTATGCCTGCGCAGATGCCACCGGAGAGTTTTATAAAAACTATATTGAGCGCTACGTTACCTATCTGCTGGGCTCATCTTCCGTTATTTCCGGCTCGGGAATGGCCGTAGAAGCCAATTTGTATAAAGACTATCTGGCCAGTCCTGAGATCAAAGCAGGTAAGGAAATGTGGAAAAAAATGCTGCAGGAAGACAAGATTTTGCAAAATTTCCTGCTTCGCCAAAACGAATACATTAGTTACGCTTGGGATGCCATTGTGTACGATGAGAAGGTGACTTGTGCTGAGCAGGTAGAGACGCAGCGAAGCCGATGGCTCTTCTCCTATTTCCAAAACCTCCCCAATTCTATTGGAATTATCCGGCGGGGCTTGACCAATTTCAGCTTCAATCAGCTCTATTTTGGGCTTATCACCATCGCACCGCCCTTATTTATCCTCTTGTTTGCGGCACTTCTCTGGGCTGTTGTCGGTATTTGGGTGGCACCGATGATGTCGGCCTTATTGGCAGCGGGTTTGCTGCTATTTGCGCTCACCATCCTCTGGACGCTCTATCTGTCCAAGGTACCATCTCAAATTTGGAAGACCCTGTGGGGGCTTCCGCTCTTTGTACTTCAGCAGGTCACAGCGCTGTTCAAAATGGGCAATCCCAACAAAAACTTCAAGCATACGGAGCACAACCGCAACTTCAGTATCGATGAGATATTGAAGCAAAAAGCGGGTGCCGACAGCCGGGCTGGCAATCCCTGATCGACTCAGTTTTTGGAAAAAATCATTAGCTTCACCACTTCAATTGGAGGGATGTATAAAAAATGGCTCATAGCCTCTGTGCTGCTTAATGTACTTGCGCTGGCGGGATTTGTTCTGCTCATCCAAAAGCTGGGCGGCTTGAATTATGTTTGGTTTAAATGGAAGCACGATGGGATCAGCGGAGTGTATATGCACAAAAAAGATATCCAAAAGAAATTGACTATCGAAAGGGGTGGAATTGTATTTATTGGCAACAGCATCACTGCGCAGGGACCCTGGCGGGAGCTGTTGGGCCGCGCGGATGTGTACAACCGGGGCATTGAAGGGGATATGACGAGGGGCTTGCTTGAGCGTTTGCCTGGTGTGCTGGCCGCTGAACCTGCCAAGCTGTTTGTCATGATCGGGATCAATGATCTGATTAACCATTCGGAGGAGGAAGTTGTGGGCAATTATAAAGAAATTATCGACCTGATTCGGCAACAATCTCCTGCAACTTCCGTCTATATTCAAAGCATTTTGCCGGTAAACAATGAGGTGCGCCAATCCGGAATTAGCAACGAATCGGTGCGCCGGATAAACGAATCGTTGAGGAAGCTGGCCCAACAAAATGATCTGACCTTTGTCGATCTCAATGCATTGCTGCAGGATGCACAGGGTAAGCTGAAAGCCACATTTACCAGTGATGGTATTCACATCAACGGGGATGCTTATCTGATCTGGCGCGATGCCCTTCTCAAATACCTTGATGATTAAGGAATGATTTTCAACAGCCTGGCCTTTTTGGTTTTTATTGGCATCTTCCTGCCGCTTTATTTTAGCCTCAGGGGACGAATGCGGCTGTGGCTGTGCCTGATTGCGAGCTACTTTTTCTATGGTTGGTGGGATTGGCGCTTTTTAAGCCTCATCGTTACTTCTACGCTGATCGACTATTTTGTGGGGCTAAAATTGGAAAATACGGAGCCTCCCAATCTTCGCAAACGCCTGCTGGTGCTCAGTATGGTGGTCAACCTCGGCTTTTTGGCGATCTTCAAATATTTCAACTTTTTTATCGGCTCTTTTAAAAACCTGCTCATTTCATCGGGTTTTGATACCAATATGGAGTCGCTCAATATCATCCTCCCGGTGGGGATTTCCTTTTATACTTTTCAGTCGATGAGCTATACCATTGATGTGTATAAAAGAAAGATTCCTGTGGAAAGAGATTTCATCCGCTTTGCCACTTTCATTTCCTTTTTCCCTCAGCTGGTAGCAGGTCCCATCGTGCGGGCCAGTGATTTTTTGCCTCAGTTTCAGAAGGACCGCTCCTTCAATTGGGATCGCATCATCGCCGGTACGGGCCAGATCTTGTGGGGCTTTTTCAAAAAAGTAGCGGTAGCGGATAGCCTGGCGCCCTTTGTCGATCAGTGTTTTGCGGCGCCGGAGGGCTTTTCCAGCATGCACCTCACGATTGGCGTGATCTTCTACAGCTTTCAAATATATTGCGACTTTTCAGGCTATTCCGACATCGCTATCGGCCTGGCACGGGTGCTTGGCTTCGACTTTCCCGATAACTTCAAAAAGCCCTATTTTTCGAAAAACTTTAGTGAGTTTTGGACGCGCTGGCACATTTCATTGTCAAGCTGGTTGCGTGATTATCTATATATTCCGCTTGGTGGTAATAGAGGCGGTAGCTTTGGGTCTTTGTTTTTTACCGGCTTGTTTCTCATCATTTCCATTGTATTTACTGGTTGGTGGTGGCTCATTGGCTTGTACTTGATAGGCATTCCCCTGGCCATGTGGTATGTAAAGCAGTCGGAAAAAAGTGCTTCGGAGGTGTTTACCTATATGAACCTGATGATCACCATGCTTTTGGGTGGCCTTTGGCACGGAGCGAGCTGGGCCTTTGTGTTTTGGGGCTTTCTACACGGGGCCTACTTAATCGGGCAGCGGGTGTTGGGGCCGATTTGGAACGGCCTGCTGGACAAGCTGAGGGTGCCCAATTTTATACAAAATGCTTTTGCCATTGCGCTGGTATATTTCCTGACCTGCCTGGCCTGGATCTATTTTCGGGCACCAGATTTCAACATTGCCACCGTGGTAATTGACAATATCGCCTCGCTGGAAGGCTTTAATTTTGGAACGGTGGTCAACAAATTTGTAGTAATAAAGGGTATGATGCTCATCGCCGCTTTACTTCTGGTTGAGCTGATTGACGAACGAACACCTCTTTGGCAGCAGGTCATCCGACAGCCTGCTTTTAGAGTGGTTTCCTTTGCTGTACTGCTTTGGTTGATCGCTTTTTTTGGCACCTTTGGCTCCAATGCCTTTATCTATTTTCAATTTTAAAAAAGAAATTTGAAAAAGCTACTTTGGATATTTGCCTTGCTGGTTCTGTTCTTCATCGGAGACAGAATCGGGGGCTATTTATTGAAGCAGCTTTGCTCAAAGAGTCAGTTTCGCTACTCGCGCCTGTATGATGACCGGGCCGAGAGCGATATTCTGCTGCTGGGCAACAGCCGTGGGCTGATCTTTTATCAGCCTTATATCGAGCAAATTACGGAAAAGCGCAGCTTCAACCTCAGCTACAACGGCATGCCTGTCGATCTGGCTGCGCAGCTGGTTAAAGACTATTACAATCGGTATGCTGCACCAGACCTGCTTCTGATAGAGGTCAGTATGTGCGATCGCCTCAACAATCAGCTCAGCAGTGGCTTTAGCAGTTATGCCCCGTACTCGAAGGGCTTGCAGCAGTTGATCGCTGATAGCCTGCCAACCAATGCCGGCGCAGCCAGGCTCAGTCATTTGTACCGCTACAACAGCGAGGTCTTTTTGCGAAGTCTTTACTATCTTCAATCAGATGACAAACACTGGCTTACCGACCGCCAGATGAACCAACCCCTGATAGCGGGCGCAAGCAAAGCGGATTCGCTGAATTTTGTAGTGCTGGAGCGCAATTTTGTGCTGCTGAAAGAGCTGATCGAGTTGGCTGAATCAAAAGGCACCAAGGTCGAGCTGGTGGTCAGTCCCTACTATCCGCCCTTTGCCAAGCGCTTCAAAAACTTTGCACAATGGATTGCTCGCCTGGAGCAGATCACCGGCAAAAAAATCCGCCTTTACACACAGGCTGTAACCACTTCCGATGCCTTCAGCGATTATCAACATCTCAATAAAAAAGGCGCCCGCCAATATTTGGATTTGCTGAAGAGAGATGGAGTGTTGGGGGGTAGAGGGTTTTAAGGTTTCCGGTTTTCCGCTGTACGGTTTTTACCCGTCACAGGGCAACCGGCTACCGAGTACCAGACAACCGCCTACTACCCTACAACACGTAGCGGGCAGTGGGAGCAATATCATGTCCGGCAAATATTTCTTTTTTGTATTTGTAAAAGGCTGTAACTGCAATCATTGCGGCATTATCGGTGCAGTATTCAAAGCGGGGAATATACGTATTCCAAGCCTGGATTTTGCCCTGCTCCTGCAAGGCTCTGCGCAGCGCCGAGTTGGCCGATACCCCCCCGGCAATGGCAATCTCACGGATACCAAACTGCTGTGCTGCTTTGTGGAGCTTGTTCATCAATATGCTCACAATGCGTTGCTGCACCGAGGCGCAGATGTCCTCCAGATTTTGCTGAATGAATTCAGGATTTTCTTTCAAATTCCTTTTGAGGAAATAAAGAATCGATGTTTTGAGGCCGGAAAAGCTAAAGTCCAGGCCATCGATCCTGGGTTCCGGAAATTCAAAGACAGCGCTACCTGTTTGGGCCAGCTTATCGATCAGTGGCCCGGCTGGATAATCGAGCCCCAACAGTTTACCGGTTTTGTCAAATGCTTCGCCGGCGGCATCGTCCAGCGTACTGCCCACCACCTCCATATCCAGGTGATCTTTGACCAACACAATTTGCGTGTGGCCGCCCGATACGGTGAGGCACAGAAAGGGAAAGACGGGGTAGGGGGCTTCGGCAAAATGCGCCAGCACATGCGCCTGCATGTGGTTGACCTCGATCATGGGGATGTCAAGACTGAGAGCTAGGGCTTTGGCAAAGGTGACCCCCACGATGAGCGAGCCGATGAGGCCGGGACCGCGTGTGAAGGCAATGGCCTTGAGGTTGGTTTTGCGGATACCCGCCTCTTCGATGGCCAATCGTACCACCGGGATGATGTGCTCCTGATGTGCCCTTGATGCCACTTCCGGTACCACACCGCCATAGAGCTTGTGGATTTGCTGGCTGGCCACTACATTACTTAGCACCCGACCATCCTGCAAAACGGCAGCAGAAGTGTCATCGCAGGAAGATTCAATGGCCAGTATCAAAATGCTCATCAGGTCATATAATTTTATGCACCCTTGCTAAAAATATTAACTATCTGAAATCACTATCGTGTATTACTTATTCTTTAAATTTTGATAGAAATCAATTTTCTATGTAAAAAAGTAAGATGTATTTAATATCTTTAAACCATTGGATCGGGTTCACTTCTTTTTTCAAATTTAAAATTCAAGCATGTTTAATGCAAATGTAAAATCAAAAAACGAAAAAGGGGTAATCCAAAGCACGGATGTAACCGAAACGGCTGCCAATTCCAACATCATCTCTGAAGGCACCACCATCGAGGGTAAAATCTATAGCTCCGAAGACATCCGGATGGATGGGAAGGTGATCGGGGATGTGGTAAGCGAAAAGCGCCTGGTGATGGGCCACTCTGGCCAGATAGAAGGCACCGCAGGCTGTTCCGGCTCCAGCATCAACGGCAAAATAGAAGGCGAGCTCAGCGTCAACGGTACCTTGCACCTGAGCAGCTCGGCCTTTGTATCGGGCAAGATCAAAGCCAAAAAGCTGGTAGTGGACGAGGGTGCTTCCTACAATGGCGAATGCCTCATCGGTGAGCAGCATTTTAAGTAAGCCGGTTTTGGCTATGGCGTATAGAGAGGAGCGCAAAGCCTCTGGCCTGGATTTTATGGCAGTTCCAGCCCCATCAATTTTTTCCGCTTGTTAATTTTTTTAATAAAAAGTGTTATAATTGCATGGAAAGTGAGCACATGCGGCGGGATGCTTTTTGCCTGCTGTAGTGTCTTTTGCGGTGAAAAGTGCATGTCGGGGTTTAATGAATTTACATGAAAAATATTACAACATTAAGCCTTCTTTGTGCTTTAATCGTTTCTTGCCAAACTAAAAATGAAGAAGTATCTGAAAAGCAAATCAATGTAGAAGACAACCATTTGACCTTAGAAGAAATTAAATTATTTCTCCCTGAAGAGTATAAAAATGGTTAATATGTACTGATATTTAAAGATGAGAATGGACAAGAAGAGCAGTTGGACGTAACATATAGGGAAGATATGGACAATCGGAACTGGAATGGACAAACCTACACTTCAGATTCGTTTGCTGCAGTTATGTCCAGTAAAGAAGATGGCTTTTTTCAAATTCTTCTTTCAGGCAGCACTAATTATGTACCAGGATGGTACAATAGTGAAAGTGTATGGAGCTGCTTTAATGCCTTTAGATGATAGTGGTTGTACTTGGCTTATCCTCCATTTTGAGAATGGAATACCAGTAGTACTAAGCCCTGATAGATTTCACGAGAGCCTGACATTGCATAGAAGAACATTTGAAAATGTTTTCTTTTCAAAATCTGAGCAATACGATATTTATACCGAAATCTATGTCAATGCTACCCAAAGGGTAGTCGCCTTCCGGGATGAAAACAATGACCTTTGGGTATTTGACAGATTTGAAAATTGAAACTTTAACAAAATATGAGACTAATCATCAACCTTGTTTTAATCGCCCTCATAGCTATACTGATATGGGTGCTTTACAGCAGCATTAGCGAGCCGATTGCCTTTAAGGCAGAAATGGAAAAGCGAAAGGAAGCCGTCATTGACCGGCTAATGGATGTACGTGAGGCGCAGAAGATTTATCATGAAATGACCGGCGATTTCGCCGGCAGCTTCGCCAGCCTGAAGGAGGGTTTGCAAAACGGAAAAATCATGAATATCTCTGTATTCGGTGATCCGGATGATCCAACCAACACAGATGCTATTCGCTACGATACTACCTACGAAGCGGCTATGGTGAAGGTGAAGGAGGCCGGCTTCCATCTGGATAGTCTTCCGTATGTGCCTTATAGTGGGGGCAAAACCTTTGAAATCAAGGCCGATACCATTATTTACCAAAGCACTTTGGTGGATGTGGTAGAGGTAGGCACGGTGATCAAAAATTTTATGGGCAAATACGGTGATCCCCGCTATGCCCGCTACGATAACTCTTACGATCCCAATGCTTTTATGAAGTTTGGGAATCTGTCAGCTCCTAACTTAGCAGGAAATTGGGAACGCTAGATTTTGAAATCTTAGAAGATACGTTCGCCAAGAATTCCAGCCCTTCCTACAACCTGTCCTTACTGATCAGTGAGGACAGGTTGTCGTATATGATTACTACAAAAGCCCATGGGTTGTTGGTGTTGCGCCGCTATGCCTATCCACAGCAGGAGCCCGCAATAGCTCTGCCTGATCTGCTCAAACCGATTTTCGGACAGGATGAACTGCTGGGCCTGCCCTATGGAAAGGTGCGAATTGCCCTTTCCTACCCGGCCTTTTCCCTCATCCCCAAACGACTCTACGATCCTACCCAAAAAGCTTTGTATCTCAAAAACCTTACTGCCGGTGCAGAAAATATGCAATTGTTCAGCGATTCCATCGAAACCCTGGAGATTCAAAATGTATTTGGGATTAAGCCGTCGGTAGAGAATACACTCTTACAGCATTTTCCCAATGCTGGTTTGCACCATTGCCATAGCGCCCTGATACTGGGCTTTCATAGTTTGGCGGCAAAGCAAAAAAATAGCACGGTATTTCTAAACGTACAGCATAGAAACCTCCAAATACTAGCTTTTGAAGGCGATAAACTCCTCCTTTGCAATAGTTTTCGCTTTCGCCATCCCAATGATTTTATCTACTATGTGATGATGGTGTATGACCAATTGAGGTTGGACCCGGAGGAGGTAGCAGCCGGTCTGGCTGGCCAAATCGTAGAGGATTCACGCATTTACCACCTATTGTACCGATACATCCGGCATTTATACAAAATACGGCCTCCCGAGTACTTGCAGTTTGGGAAGCAGTTTGCCAGCACAGCCCGGCATTTTCATTTTGACCTGTACAGCATTTTGTTATGCGAATAATTGGAGGACAATTCAAGGGGCGCCGCTTCCGCCCGCCTGCCAATAATTGGCCCACCCGGCCTACCACCGATTTTGCCAAGGAAGGCTTGTTCAATATTCTCAATAACCAATTCGACTTTGAAAGCATCAAAGTGCTGGACCTTTTTGGCGGAACCGGTAGCCACAGCTACGAAATTATATCGCGTGGCTGCAGGGATGTGACCTATGTTGATCAGTATGGCGGCTGCGTAGCCTTTGTGAAGCAAACGGCAAAACTGCTGGATATTGAGGATCGATTACAGATTCACCGTGCTGATGTGTTTAAGTTTCTTGCCCGCACTACAGAGACATTCCACTATGTTTTTGCCGGGCCGCCCTATGCCTTACCTGCGCTGGACACGATCCCCGCACTGGTCTTTAAGCAGGACTTGCTCCGCCCGTCCGGCTGGCATGTATTGGAGCACAATGCCAATCATAGTTTCCGAAATCATCCCTGTTTTTTAGAGGAGCGGCACTACGGAGGCACCATTTTTAGTATTTTTGAAATGCCCCCTCGTAGAAACCGGAACTAAAATATGGGGAGCTTGTTATAGAATTATTGCTCAAAGAGTATCTCAATGAAATGAGGGAAGCTAATTTTCAAAACTTTTCTAAACGGCGCAAAGTGAAAATCTGCCTGATTGTACTACTGTCGGCTCTTAGTCTCTGCCTGCCTGCCCAAAATCTTTCAGGCACTTGGGAAGGTACGATTACGCAGGATGAAGGCGGCTATCGCACTGATTACCAAATTGAGGTGTATTTGTTGCAGAAAAACAACAAAATTAGTGGCCGCTCCATCGTATCGGTGGATGATATTTTTGCTGAGATGAAAATTTCTGGCGATGTTCACAGCGGTATCTTCCTTCAAATGCACGATACCGAGATAGTTGAGTTTAGCAAAATAGCTGGTATGGAGTGGTGCCTCAAGCAATATCAACTCATCTTCAAGCAGTCCGGCGAGATTCAACGCCTGGAGGGCTTTTGGCAAGGCGCCGTGTCATTCGGCAGCTGTGTGCCGGGCAAAGTCTTCCTCAAAAGGAAAGTGCCGCGAGCCTGATTGCTTCCTTGTTTCTTTTCCCCCTTTTTGTTCATACCTTTGCGCCGATCGGATCGGCTGATCTGCCGAAGCATTAAAAAAGTACATCGATGAGCCATATCATTGACCAAATAAAGACACAATGTGTACAGGCGATTAAGGCTTTGTACCATACCGATATAGAGAAAGATTCTATCGTCTGGAATGCTACCCGCAAAGAGTTTGAAGGGGACTTCACGGTGGTAGTGTTCCCGTTTGCGAAAGCTGCCCGCAAAAGGCCGGAGCAGATTGGCGAAGAGCTTGGCCAATGGATGGTGGACAAGGTCGAACAGGTACACAGCTTTAACGTGATCAAAGGATTTCTAAACCTCCGCCTTACAGATGCGTATTGGTTCGGCTATCTCAAAGGACTGTTGGCTAAGGAAAACCTCATCCAGCTGCCACCGAGCGGGCAGAAGGTGTTGGTGGAGTTCTCATCACCCAATACCAACAAGCCTCTGCACCTCGGTCATATTCGTAACATCTTGCTGGGCTGGTCTTGTGCCAACATTTTGAAAGCAGCTGGCGATGAGGTAGTTCGTACGCAGATTGTCAATGATCGGGGTATCGCTATTTGTAAAAGCATGGTAGCCTGGCAGCGGTTTGGGAAGGGCGAAACGCCCGAAAACACTGGGATTAAAGGCGATCATTTAGTAGGCAAGTACTATGTGGCCTTTGAACAGACATTTCAGCAAGAGTACAAAAAGTGGCAAGCCGGTAAGGCTGGGCAGAATGTCTGCCATTCGCAAAAAAAAGAGGATCAAAGCGAGGAAGCATTCTTCAAATCATACAAAAATCACTACTTCAACGACTTCAGTGAGCTAGGCAATGAGGCAAAAGACATGCTGCTGAAATGGGAGGCCAATGATCCGGCTACCCGTCAGCTTTGGAATATGATGAACAGCTGGGTGTATCAGGGTTTTGAAGAAACCTACCAAAAGCTTGGCGTTCAATTCGATCAGTTGTACTACGAGTCAGAAACGTATTTGTTGGGAAAGCAATGGATAGAGAAAGGGCTGGAAGAGGGTGCCTTTTACCAAAAGGAGGATGGCTCCGTTTGGGTCGATCTGGAGTCAGCCGGGCTCGACCAAAAAATTGTGCTGCGTAGCGATGGCACTTCTCTGTACATGACCCAGGACATCGGTACGGCCCAGCTACGCTACGAAGATCACCAGCTCGATAAAATGATTTACGTGGTTGCGGATGAGCAAAACTATCATTTCCAGGTGCTTTTCGAGATCATGAAACGCTTTGGCGTGCCCTATGCCAACGGCTTGTACCATCTTTCGTATGGTATGGTGGATTTGCCGAGCGGCCGGATGAAATCGCGGGAAGGTACCGTGGTGGATGCTGATGATTTGATCGCCGATGTGATCGCCGAGGCTCGCAATAGTGCTGTAGAGCGCGGTGAGATCGGCGATGCAGATGACCAGGAAGACAATCTCCGTAAAATAGGCTTGGCAGCTTTAAAATATTTCATCATCAAGGTCAATCCCCGCAAACGAATGGTCTTCGACCCCAAAGAGTCTGTTGACCTTCAGGGCCAGACCGGGCCTTACATCCAGTATTCCTACGTCAGGATACAGGGCTTATTGAGGAAAGCTGCTCAGGAAGGATTCGATTGGGAGATGAGCGAAAACCCGGCGATGCTACAACCACAGGAAAAGGAGCTGATCCGGCAATTGTACGATTTTCCTGCTTGCCTGCAACAAGCGGCCAAAGAGCTGGATCCATCGCACGTAGCCCAGTATTGCTACAATTTGGCAAAAGCCTATCATAAGCTCTGGCATGATCTTCCGATGCTGAATGCTGAATCGGAGGTGCAGCGGAACTTCCGCTTGCGCCTTAGCCAAATAGTGGGCCGAATGCTGGCTGGTGCTACGGATTTGCTGGGTATCGAAATGCCGGAAAGGATGTGACGGAATAAGCCAGTCAGATTGCAAGAAGGCTGAATCAATTAATCAAATACTCTAAAAATGAACACTGAAAAGGTAGAGAGCCTCAATTTTATCGAGCAAATTATAGAAGAAGACCTGGCCAGCGGAAAGCATCAGGGTCGCATTCACACCCGCTTCCCTCCCGAACCGAATGGCTATCTGCATATCGGCCATACCAAAGCCATTTGCATCAACTATGGCCTGGCTGAAAAATACGGCGGCAAATACAACCTACGCTTTGATGATACCAATCCCGCCACAGAGGAGATGCAATATGTAGAGGCTATAAAGAGAGATATTCGGTGGCTCGGTTTCGACTGGGAGGAGCGCGAATATTTTGCTTCCGACTACTTCCCGCAGCTCTACCAGTTTGCCATTCAGCTCATCAAAAAAGGGCTGGCCTATGTGGATGACTCTACCGCCGAGCAAGTTGCCGAGCAAAAAGGTAGCCCCACGGTACCTGGCAAGGAAAGTCCCTACCGGAATCGAAGCGTAGAAGAAAACCTCGATCTTTTTGAACGGATGAAAAAGGGCGAGTTTGAAGATGGGAGCCGAGTACTACGGGCCAAAATTGATATGACTTCGCCCAATATGCACATGCGCGACCCGATTTTGTATCGAATCAAACACCTTGCCCACCACCGAACGGGCGATGAGTGGTGCATCTATCCGATGTACGATTTTGCTCACGGGCAGTCGGATTCGATTGAAGAGATCACCCATTCGCTTTGCTCCCTGGAATTTCGGCACCACCGCCCACTCTACAACTGGCTGATCGAAAAGCTGGAAATTTTCCCTTCGCGGCAGATCGAATTTGCCCGGATGAATGTCAGCTACATGATTACCAGCAAGCGCCGATTGCTCAAATTGGTAGAAGGCGGCTATGTCAATGGCTGGGATGATCCTCGTATGCCCACCATTTCTGGTATGCGTCGGCTGGGCTATCCGCCACAGGCTATCCGTACCTTTTGCGACAAAGCGGGAGTGGCCAAACGCGACAATATCATCGAAATAGCCCTACTCGAATCCTGCGTACGCGATGAGCTCAATCGCAGCTCGGCACGGGTCATGGCGGTCTTGAATCCTTTGAAGGTAATCATTACTAATTATCCGGAAGGGCAGGTAGAGCAGATGGAAACAGTCAACAATCCGGAAGATGAGAGTATGGGGAGTCGCCTACTTAGCTTTAGCCGGGAGCTGTACATCGAGCGGGAGGATTTCATGGAAGACCCACCCAAAAAGTTCTTCCGATTGGGGCCGGGCCGCAATGTGCGCCTCAAGAATGCCTATATTATCCATTGCGATAGTTTTGTGAAAGATGAGCAAAGTGGAGAGATCACCGAATTGCATTGTAGCTACTATCCCGACAGCCGTAGCGGCTCCGATACATCAGGTATCAAAGCCAAAGGAACCTTGCATTGGGTATCCGTGCCGCATGCTGTGGAGGCGCGTATTAATTTGTATGATCGCCTCTTTAGCGTGGAAGCACCTGCCAGTGATCCTGAAAAGGATTTCATCGAATTGTTAAATCCCAATTCGCTGCAGCACATTGAAAAAGCTTATGTCGAAGCGAGCCTGGCAAATGCTCAGCCCGGCGATCGATTCCAGTTTTTGCGAAAAGGCTATTTTGCTGCCGACAAGGATTCGAAACCAGGTGCACTGCTATTCAACCGGACGGTTGGCCTGAGAGATAGTTGGGCAAGGATGCAGAAGAAATAGAGAAAATGGTGGCCATACGCCAATAGGGTAGAGATCAAACAAGGCAAGCAGCTTTCTTTTGTTGTTGAGGGAATTCATCTGCCCCACAGCGCTTCCAACGAGCCCGAATCTCGTCACTTCATTGCCTGCAAAATAATGCCCAGGCAAGATATTGCTGCGGAATACATACTATTTTCAACCTGCTTGAAATATACTATCTTTGCTCCTTGAGCATGCAAAAGGGAAGAACCATATTGACCAACCACCGGTTTCAACTCACTATTGAACGGCTTTGTCATCAGCTCATCGAAACCTATTCCAGCTTCGAAGACGCCTGCCTGATCGGTATCCAGCCTCGCGGCGTGTTGCTAGCCGACCGAATTCACGAAAAGCTCTGTTCTATACTTAAAATCAAACAGCTTGCCTATGGAAAGCTGGACATCACTTTTCATCGTGATGATTTTCGTACGCGCGAAAAACCACTCAAGGCGAGTACTATGGAAATTGATTTTTTGGTGGAGGATAAACGCGTCATTCTGGTGGATGATGTGCTCTACACAGGCCGTACCGTGCAGGCCGCACTAGCTGCCATGCAGCACTATGGGCGGCCCCGCAAGGTAGAGCTGCTAGCGCTTATCGATCGCCGCTTCAATCGTCACCTACCGATTCAGGCCGATTACGTGGGCTATACGGTGGATGCGCTGGATGAAGCCTATGTGAAGGTGGAATGGAAGGAGCTGGACGGAAAAGACAGAGTGCTGTTGTATGCTTGTAAATAATTGATAGTCAATTGATTAAGTAGTTTTTTGTCATAAATGACTTCAACACAATCGTATCTTTCTGCCAAGCATCTGCTGGGGATCAAATACCTCCAAGCTGCAGATATTCAGCTCATCTTCCACACTGCCGACAATTTTAAGGAGGTCATCAATCGGCCCATCAAAAAGGTTCCCTCGTTGAGAGATGTGACGGTAGCCAATTTGTTTTTTGAAAACTCCACCCGCACCCGTATCTCCTTTGAGCTGGCTGAAAAGCGGCTTTCTGCCGATGTCGTCAATTTTTCTGCTTCTTCCTCATCGGTAAAAAAAGGCGAAACGCTGCTCGATACAGTCAACAACATCCTCTCGATGAAGGTGGATATGATTGTGATGCGCCATCCCGCTCCCGGGGCGCCTGCCTTTTTGTCCCGCCACGTTTCAGCCAATATCATCAATGCAGGCGATGGCACTCATGAACATCCTACCCAGGCCTTGCTCGATGCCTACTCCATCCGGGAGGAATTGGGAAATTTGAAGCATAAAAAAGTGGTCATAGTAGGGGACATCCTGCACAGCCGGGTGGCCCTGAGCAATATCTTTTGCCTCCAAAAACTGGGTGCCAAAGTCCGGGTCTGTGGCCCGCCAACACTGATCCCCAAGTTTATACACAAGTTGGGTGTAGAAGTATCTTACAATATTCGGCAGTCACTTGAATGGTGCGATGTGGCCAATGTGCTGCGGATACAGTTGGAGCGCCAGGATATTAAATATTTGCCATCCTTAAGGGAATATGCTCAATATTTTGGCATTAATAAAGCCTTGCTCAATAGTCTGAATAGCGAGGTGGTCATCATGCATCCCGGACCAATCAACCGAGGGGTGGAGCTGTCGAGTGATGTGGCTGACTCGGATCAGGCCATTATTTTGCAACAAGTTGAAAATGGAGTGGCTATTCGAATGGCAGTTTTGTATTTGCTGGCTTCAGTTCGCTGATAATCAAAGGTTTATATATAAGCAATAGAACCAACACTTTAAGCCATGTGCCTGAGAGTGGCCAAGATGTTTTTGTAAAGGCTCAAAATAAAAAACCACAAAACGTTAAATTTTACGTTTTTCAGGCAACGAATGAGCGCTTTTTGTCATCTGAGATAAATAGGGGAGGTAGTTTCCGACTGTTCTTTAATTGTTATCTTGCGAATAAATTGAACCCGATGAAATATGTGATTTGCCTGGCAAGCCTTTGCCTTTTACTAAATACAAATAGCTTCGCTCAAAGCTGCAGCGGAATTATTATCCAAAACCAAAATATTGGCGGGACTCAAATCCTGAAATCAAAAAATCAAACGCTGGTGGTCCGCGGGAATTACTCCTATAGTTTTGAGCTGAATAATGATGAAAAGGGGGTAACCGCCAAAGTGTTTTCAAAGAGTGGTGTGGAGTTTAATCAGGATGATGAGATTATTTTTACCGATAAACAAAATACCCGCAAGAGCTATCGTTTCATCGAGATGGGAGAGATGTTGACCGAGGGAGGGACACCCGTTCATCACAATATACTTCAGTTGGACCTGAATGCCATCAATTGGTTTACCTCCAACCTCATCCATACCATTTACATCAAAAATAACATCAGCAACCGGATGCACAAGTTTACGGTTAATGGCAACCGGCAGGCAGAGTTTCAAAACCTGGCCAAATGCTTTGACCAAAGCCTTGACAGAACTAAGGTCAAAGATGTCAAATTGGTTAATAACGATCTTAGTCCTACCGGTTCCAACTCTTCAGGGCGGCCTATCAGCTCCACCTCTTCCGGTGTGCGCAGGGTAGCCGATATTAGCCTGCTCAATGATCAAGAATTGGCAGCTTTGAAAAAAGAATTGAGAGATACCAAACAGCGCCTCCGCCAAGAAATTGACGCAGAACGCCAAAAAGCGGATCAGATCAAAAACAGCCTTCAGAATGAGGTAGCTGCAGCACGTGAGCAAGCTGCGACCCAAAAAGCAAAATATGCCCAGGAAGTGTTGGAAGCCCGTCAACATTCGCAAACTGAGATTCAAAAAACGCAACAAGAAGCAGTCGAATCCGTGACTGCTGCCCGCGACAATGCTTCTACGGCTGTTTCCAAAATACAGGCAGATGTAGAAGAGGCTCGCCGACGTGCTGCCGAAGAAGTGAACAAAGCCAAAGTGACCTCTGCCCAGGAAGTGGTTGCCGCAAGGGAAAAAGCAGCAGCCGAAATAAAGGCGATCCAGGAAAAATTGACGCTCGCTAAATCCGAATATGCCAATGAAATCGCTTCGGCGCGCGAAAATTCAAAAAGTGAACTGCAAAAAATTAGAGCCGAAACAGCCGAAATAATTGAAGAAGCGCGCAAAAGGGCTAAGGAAGAACGGGAAAAATCGACGGAAGATGTAGTAAATTCCAAGAAAACGGCAGCCCAGCAAATCCTCGATATCAAGGAAAAATCAGCTGAAGAAATTGCACGCATTCGTGAAAATGCTGTGTTGGAAAAAGAAAAGCAGGCCTTTGAGGTAGCTGAATCCCGACGCAAAGCTGCCGAGCAGAAGGCCCTGTTGCAAGAACAGAATGCTTCTCAAGTAGCCGAGATCAAAGAAAACGCTGCCAAGCAAAAAGAAACCTACGCTTTGGAGGTTGCCAATGCGAGGCAGAAAGCCAGTGAAGAAATTAACAAAGCACAGGCAGAAGTAGTGGCAACCAAGCAAAAGTCATCCGAGGAGATCGCTGCCACCAAACAAAGTTCAGCAGCGGAAGTGGCCGCTGCCAAAGAGCGGGCCGCGCAAACGGTTCAGCAAATCAATCAGGAAGCGGCCGCAAAGGTGGCTGAAGCAAAACAACGCGCTGCTGATGAAAAGCAAAAAATAGCCGGAGAAGTGGCCGCTGCCAAGGAGCGAGCTGCCAAAGAAATCAGCAAAATTCAGGAGGAAGTGAAAAAAGCGATTGAGTTGGCCAAATCCAAAGAATCAGACATCAAGCAGCAATCAGCCAAGGAAGTCGCATCCGCCAAAGAACGGGCAGGTACTGAGATACAGCATGCAAATACGGAGGCTGCCGAAAAGGTGAAATTGGCCAATCAAAATTCCGATGAAGCCAAAATGAAGTATGCCGCACAAGTAGCCAAAGCCCAGGAAACGGCCCAAAAGCGCATCCAGGAGATCCAGGCAGAAGTAGCCCAAAAGATTGAAAAGGCCAAGCAGAAAGAAAGCGAAGCCAAAAACCAATCGGCTTCGGATGTGGTAAAAGCAAAAGAAGAAGCGGCTTCGGAGATTGCAAAGATAAAAGAAACAGCCGCTCGGGAGATCGCCACCGTTAAAGAGCAGGAAGCGTTGGCCAAGCAGGAGGCGAGTACCCAAATCGCGGAAGCACAGCGTCAGGCGGCTGAAAACATCGCTAAAATAAAGGCTGAAGAGGCTGAATCCGTCCGAATGGCTAAGGAAGACGCAGCCAATGAGCGTCAGGGAATTGCCAACCAATTATCAGCTGCTAAGGAAGCCGCTGCCAAAGAACTGGCCTCGATCCAGCAACAAGTGGCGAGTGAAATTCAGACCGCCCGTGAGCATGCCACCAAAGAGAAAGAAACCAGCGCACTTAGTGTATTGAAAGCAAAGGAAGAGTCTGCTGAAGAAATTGCCCAAATTCAGGAATCTTCCGCCAATGAAGTGAAGATGATAAAACAACAAGCTGCCGAAGCTATTGCGCAAGCCAAAAAAGATAGGGAAGAAAAAGTAGCCGATTTTCAAAGACAAGTCGATGAGGCCGAAGCCAAAGCTAAAGAAGAAATTTTGGTGGCACGTACTTCATCCAGCCAGGAAATCAGCAACATTCAAAAAGAAACGGCTGGCAAAAAGGAGCAATATCGAAAAGAAGCCGAAGATGCCAGGCGCGCTTCCCAGGAAGAAGTCAGTGCAGCACAGAAAGCCAGTTCAGATGCCATCTATGAGGCTCGCCAGCAAGCTACCCAGCAGGTAAACAAAGTCAAAGAAGATACCGCCAGGCTAATTGCTGAGGAGCGCAAACGTCAGGATGAAGCACGTAGCAAAACTGCTGAATTGGAACAGCGTATAAAAGAGGCAGAAACGAAGCTCAAGCGCCTGGAAAACGAAATCAAAAAACGCGAAAATACGGCCCATCAGGATAATAAGTAGGCCTGTTTTTACGCTTTTAAAGGAAGGGTCCCCCTGAGGTACTATGTGTTTCTTCAGGGGGATTTTCGTAAAGCTATACGTTAAAAATTGTTTAATCTGCTCTTCTAATTGTTGGCATATACAGGATAGGAGAGATATTTGTTTTTGTAATGATTAGCTTAGAATATTACTGAAATAATGATGATACTACAAAAAGCAGTTTTGGCGATTTGGCTGTTTGCATCAATTTGCCTTAACGGACAGTCAGGCACAGGCTATCAAATCAAAGTCAACATTGATGGTTATCAGGGTAAGGAAGCTTATTTGGGATACCACTACGGGGATAAGCAATACCTCTCCGATACGGTACAAATTAGCCAGGATGGCTCTTTTGTGTTTGAAGGAGAAGAGCCACTCAAAGGCGGTGTGTATTTAGTAGTAATGCCGCCGGACAATCAGTTTTTCCAACTTTTGATAAATGAAGATGAGCAGCACTTTTCGGTCCAATTTCAATTTGATAAACCTGCCGAGACGGCCCGTTTTGCTAATTCACCGGACAATCAGCTTTTTTATCAATACCTGCAGTATCTGTCTTCCAAGCGCCCACAAGCCGAGCAGCTCAAAAAAGCTTTAACAGAAGCCGAAGCAGCTAAAAAGCCGACCCGGAAAATAGAGAAAGAGCTGGAGCAACTCAATGAGGCAGTGAAAAATTATCAGCGGGATTTGGTGACGAAACACTCCAAAACATTGACTGCCGCTATTGTAAGGGCCAGTCAGGAGTTGGAATTACCTGATTTTGGGGGTACAGAGAAAGATGCACAGTTTCAACGATGGCAGTGGTACAAAAAGCATTGGTTTGATCACATCGCAATGGATGACCCCCGAATGCTTCGCAGCCCCGTTCTTTTTCAAAAAATCGATCATTATATCAATAAGCTCATCGTCCAGCATCCCGATTCGATTAATCTGGCGATTGATCAGGTACTGGCTTTGGTGCGGCCCAGCGAGGAGACATTTAAGTATTATCTGATTCATTTTTTGAACACCTATGCCCAATCCAAGATTGTGGGTATGGATGCCGTATATGTACACATCGTGGAAAACTATTACAGCAAAGGATTGGCTCCGTGGACGGAAGAGGAGCAGCTTGGAAAAATTGTGAAAAACGCCAAAACCCTCAAACCCATCTTGATCGGTAAGATTGCGCCCAATATCTTAATGGAGAAAGAAAGCAAGGAAAAAATCAGTCTGCACCAGGTGAATTCTGATTTCACGGTACTGTTTTTCTGGGACCCTGAATGTTCGCACTGTAAAAAATCAATGCCGGAAATGCTGGAGTTTTATAAAAAGTACAAAAACAAGGGCGTTGAAGTTTTCGCTGTTTGTACCAAAGTGACAGATGGTGTACCCGACTGCTGGAAGCATATCAAAGAGCACAATATGATTGACTGGATCAATGTGGCTGATCCTTTTTTGCGCAGTCGTTACAAGCAGATTTACGATATTCGTTCCACTCCGCGCATCTTTGTGCTGGATGAAAACAAGGAGATATTATCTAAGCGTATCGGGGCTGAACAGCTGCCAGAAGTAATAGACAAATTGATTGAAATGAAAGAGAAGGAGACTGAAAACTTAGGCAGCAAGGAATAAAGGGTTTCGTTCAATTTTGGCGGAAGCTTTTCGGCCAAAAAAAAAGCGGGATTTAATCCCGCTTTGCAATTCTTTAAAGCCAATCTTTTACATCATCCCTCCAGGCATTCCATGGCCGTGAGCCATAGCAGCTGCACCATTTGACTCTTCAGGCTTATCATTTACTACGCATTCGGTAGTCAGTACCATTCCGGAGATAGAAGCTGCATTTTCAAGAGCGATGCGCGTCACCTTGGTAGGATCAATCACGCCTGCTTTCTTGAGGTCTTCATAGGTCTCCGTTCTGGCGTTGAACCCGTGGGCACCTTTGCTATTAAGTACATTCATCAATACCACAGAGCCCTCAACACCGGCATTCTCAGCGATAATGCGCAGCGGGGCTTCCAATGACTTGCGAACGATGTTGATACCTATGGTCTGGTCTTCGTTTTCACCCTTCAATTTGTCGAGCGAATCAATAGCGCGCACCAATGCTACGCCTCCACCTACCACGATGCCTTCTTCGATGGCAGCGCGGGTGGCGTGCAGGGCATCATCCACGCGATCTTTCTTTTCCTTCATTTCTACCTCTGTAGCGGCACCTACATAAAGAACAGCTACACCGCCTGCCAATTTGGCCAGGCGCTCCTGTAGTTTTTCTTTATCGTAATCGGAAGTACTGGTCTCGATTTGCTGTTTGATCTGATTGATTCGGGCGTTGATGGCTTCCTGTGAGCCTTTGCCATTGACGATGGTCGTATTGTCCTTATCGATAACAATTTTCTCTGCGGTACCGAGGTGCTCCAGTTCCGTATTTTCCAATTTGTAGCCTTTTTCTTCCGAAATGACCGCTCCTCCAGTGAGGATGGCAATATCTTCGAGCATCGCTTTGCGGCGGTCGCCAAAGCCGGGAGCTTTTACGGCTACCACTTTGAGCTGAGCGCGCAGGCGGTTCACCACCAGTACACCCAGTGCCTGGCTTTCGATATCCTCTGCAATGATGAGCAAAGGCCGACCAGCTCCGACGGCTTTTTCCAAAATCGGCACGATGTCCTGCATATTGGAAACCTTCTTGTCATGGATCAGTACGAGTGGGTTTTCGTACTCGGTGGTCATGTTGTCGGCGTTAGTCACAAAGTAAGGAGAGAGGTACCCACGGTCGAACTGCATACCAATCACCTCATCCACGTAGGTGTCGGTTCCTTTGGCTTCTTCCACCGTGATGACGCCATCTGTAGAAACGCGCTCCATCGCATTGGCAATTAGTTTGCCGATTTCGCTGTCATTATTGGCAGAAATAGAACCCACCTGCTCAATTTTTTGGAAATCATTGCCAATCACTTCGGTTTGGCTCTGTAAATTATTGATTACGGATTTGACGGCTTTTTCAATCCCTCTCTTAAGATCCATCGGGTTGGCACCGGCAGCTACATTTTTCATGCCGGCGGCAATCATGGCTTGTGCCAAAACGGTAGCGGTAGTGGTTCCGTCACCAGCAATATCGGCCGTTTTAGAGGCCACTTCTTTGACCATCTGGGCGCCCATATTTTCAACGGGGTCTTCCAGCTCAATGTCTTTAGCTACGGTTACACCATCTTTGGTGATGGATGGAGCGCCAAAGCTTTTTTGCAGCACTACATTGCGGCCTTTGGGGCCGAGGGTTACTTTTACTGCATTGGCAAGAGCATCAATACCACTCTTTAGTTTTTCTCTTGCATTGGAATCAAAGCTAATTTCTTTAGCCATATCTAGATCGTTTTTGTTTTTTAAGAAATGTAAAATAATAAAAAAAGGAACAGGCGAAAGCCGGATTCCTAAGGCATAGTGTTAAAGAATGACTAAAATGTCATCTTCTCTCATAATGAGCAGGTCTTTTCCATCGTAGTGCAATTCAGTGCCGGCGTACTTACCATAAAGAACCGTATCGCCCACTTTAACGGTCATGTCATTGCCCTCTTTACCGGGCCCAACTGCTACGATCTCGCCTCGCTGAGGCTTCTCCTTAGCAGTGTCCGGAATAATGATTCCTCCTTTGGTTTTTTCGTCGGCCGGAGCTGGTTTTACTACTACTCTGTCGTTGATCGGCTTCATAGACAATTTTGTTTTTAGTTTTTTAAAAGATGAATAAAAAGTATGTACATCCTCTGTTCATCATTTCCCGTGCCAAGGGCAGAAATATGCCATAATTGCCGTTTTTAGGAACAAACGCTGCCCATTTGCTCGTCCTGGCTTGCCAAAATGGCAACTTTAGGCAGGCTTTGTCAGTCCGGAAAATTCGGTATAGAAAAAGCGGGACACAACTCTTTTAAGAGTTGTGTCCCGCTTTTTCTGACTTTTCGTTTCTAGCGAACTATGCGGTTGAATGTAGCTATTGGGTCAGCTGAATCTCGGTGCCCGTACTGCCAACGATCAAGCTGGTGATTATGCAAAGAATAAAAAGAGCGGCAGCCAGGTACCAGGTCAGCTTTTCGATGAAATCAGTAGATTTGGCAGCGCCGAACATTTGGTTGGTAGCATTTCCGCCAAAAGTGGCATCTACCCCTCCTCCTTTAGGGTTTTGTATAAGGATAACTCCCATGAGTAGCACACAGATCAAGGCGATCAAAACAGTCATTCCAGTAAGCATATCTAAGAATTTTTAATTTTTTGAATTTGAAGTGCAAAGAACGTACTTTTTTCAGGAAAAATCAAACTCAGCCGATTGTACATTTCAATGGCCTTATCGTGGTTGCCCTGTTCAGCAAGGATAGCTGCCAGGGTTTCGGAGGCCGCCTCATCCTTGCCCAAAGTATCGCCGGGCTTGCTATGGGAGGCTTCGCTCTTTTTGTGTTTTGCTTTTTTCTTTTTGGCCGGCACGGGCTTTTCTACATCTTCCTGCCCAATTTTGGCCCGAACCTCTTCTACGTACATCCGACCACTTTGTTTTAAATCATACTGAATACTCTCTCTCGGTGAGGGATATCGCTTCAGCCAGCTGCTAAAGCTATTTTTGGGCACGGGCTTTAGCAGCTCCGCATCATTAGTGATTTCAAAGGGAATAAGGCCCGGGTTGGTTGGAAGGTCTTCCAGCTCTTCTACCTGCTCCTCTGGCTCCGGTTCCTGATAGGTCGCTGCCTTCTTTTTAGCAGGTGGAGCGGGCTTTTTAGTGCTTTCATCAGCCATCAGATCTTCAATAAAAAGGATGCGATCTTTCGATAAATCAACCGGCTGGGAGCTTTTATTCTTTTTAGGATCTTGATGTTCCATGCTTTTGAGATTGGTGGTTTCAAAATCTTCAAATGAGACACTTGACTGCCTCTTATCGGCAAAGGTAGCATCGGAGGTACCATGCCCGGTGAGATCAATCAACTCCAGATAATCGGCACTCATCACAAAGTTTTCAGACTGCTCCTTTGCCAGAGGCGCGTCATGAAATTGCTTGGAAAGCCGCTGCCTGTCTCTGACATACAGTGCGGCTTTTTTCAGATAGTGCTCGTAGTGGCGGTGCTTTTCAAACCAACTTTTTTGCAGCAGTAATAAATGAATGTTCTGGCAATAAGGATACTGAAGCGCAAGACTCCGGAGTTCGGGATAAGTAATTTGGTAAAGATGCGCAGCTTGCTGCAGGAAATTGGAAAAGTTTTGGGCATTCATGTAATTTGTGCGATGATGCGAGGGTGAAATATAGGTTCAACCTTGCACAGGTTACACCTCCGGAAGTTGTGTAGTTTTTTGGTGTCGAAAGATACAATACTCTCTTCGATTTACCAATTGGAAAATGCCGCATTGAAAATGTCCTCCACCAATTGCTCATTGATGTCGTCAATCAACTGATCCTGAATGGACAGCAGGTTTTGGTCGCTGGCAAAATCGTTGAAATAGCGAAAACTACGGCCTGCCCAGCCTTGCTCTTCGTCCTTGTTGTTGATATAATCTACCAATACTACGATCTCGAGGCGACTAAAGGCAGTAGTTTCACCAGGCTGCGGCGCCACTGAACTGACATCGTACGTACGGATAATTCCCCGAAATTCAATGTCCGGCTCACTGTCATGGTAGCGTAAGCGCGACTCAGAGCGGATTTTGTCTTTTAGCTGCTCGGAAAAGGTTTGATCCAGTGAGGGCGGTGCATTGACCGCCTCCAATTCGAATGGATTGACGTAGAAGGTGTTTACATTAGTGGGGATATTGATGCCTCTGAAGCTGTACTTGCATGCACATACTACGACCAATAACAGAACCCACAGGTAGTGCCGTTGCTTGAAAAACTGAGTGTCGGTGGTTGTAGCCATTGATAAAGAATATTTACTGAAAACGCCGGGCATTGTTATTTGGTCTGCTGTCGGAGGCTCTTAACATCCGGAATTTGGGGCTGAGGATGAAGGGTTTATAGTGCTCGTGCTGAAGCACTTACGCTTATTGAGTTTTTTTATGCGTCTTTTTTCCTCGTACTTCACTTTTTTATCGGCAAATAGCTCAGCTATTCACCTCAAAAAAAGCCTCCTCTGAGAAAAAAAAATACGCTATAAAAAATTTCACCACAAATTTCAAAACAGTTTCTTATAAATCATAAAATTTGATCTTTCGGTAGAGGGTTCTTTCCGAAATGCCCAGCTCGGTGGCAGCATCCTTCCGCCTGCCTTTGTGCTTGTGCAGGGCCCGTTTGATCAAATCGCGCTCCATTTCTTCCAATGACAGATTTTCCTCCACCACCTCTGAATTTTGAAAAGACTGCCCTGGCGGGTTTTTGATGATAATAGGCGCTTCGGCATCTATATGGGCCGCCTCATCCGAAGGATTAAAGGTCGAATGGGCGCGCTCCTCCAGGCTGCGCCGCCGGAAGGTATCCTCCGACTTACTAAACTGATGGAGGCTTTTTATATCGGAAACTTGCAGATTGTTGTGATTGATGAGTTCAAACACCAGCGATTTCAGGTCATTGAGGTCGCTCTTCATTTCAAAAAGGAGTTTGTATAGAATCTCCCGCTCATGCATGGTGGTGCCGTCAGAAGAGCCTGAATCGGTCAGTGCTGGCAAATTGCGCTGCCCCAGTTTTGGTAGAAATTGCGACAGCTCTTCGGCGGAAATGAGCCGATCTTCAGACAGTACGGATATTTGCTCGGCCACGTTCTTTAGCTCGCGAATGTTGCCGGGCCAGCTGTAGCGCTCCAGCAAATCACGCGCACTGGCATCGAGCTGCACCACAGGCATGCGATATTTTTCGGAAAAATCAACGGAAAATTTTCGGAACAGCAGAAAAATGTCCTCCCTCCGCTCTTTTAGGGAGGGTACCTGGATGGGAACGGTGCTGAGGCGATAGTATAAATCCTGACGAAATTTGCCATTTTTCACCCGCTCCTGCAAATTGGAATGGGTAGCAGTAATGATGCGCACGTCTGTTTTCACCATCTTGGACGAGCCTACCCGGATAAACTCGCCACTTTCCAGTACCCTCAATAAGAAGGCCTGCGTGTCGAGCGGCATTTCACCAATTTCATCCAGAAAAATAGTGCCCCCATCTACCGTTTCAAAGTAGCCCTTGCGTTCGCTGGTGGCTCCTGTGAAGGCGCCTTTCTCATGGCCAAACAACTCCGAATTGATAGTGCCTTCGGGGATGGCGCCGCAGTTGATAGCGATAAATTTGCTGTGCTTGCGGGCACTGAGATTGTGGATAATGGTGGAAAATACCTCTTTGCCCACACCGCTTTCGCCTATTATCAAAACCGTCAGATCGGTATTGGCTACCCGCACGGCTTTGCCCAGTGCCTGGTCAAGGGCTGCCGAGCCACCAATGATGCCAAAGCGTTGTTTTATAGATTGTAATTTGCTCACGTGTAGTTTTTTTAAGAAGGGTGACTTTAAAGCTGAAGAGAAGGGCTTCTTCTACTAATGTTAGCTGTCAGCAATATTGCCTAGCAGGGTAGCGCTGGTAGCGTCATGGACTTTTACCTTCACATAATCACCCGCTTTCAGCCCCTTTTTTTTGGGGAATACGATCATCTTGTTTTGGCTGTTGCGCCCTTTGAAATCCTGCTCCGATTTTTTTGAATCTCCTTCTATCAATACATTAAATATTTTCCCAATATCGTTTCGGTTGTGTTTGAGAGACACCTCGTTTTGCAAGGCGATGATCTCACTGAGTCGCCGTTTTTTAATCTCCATAGGCACATCATCCGTGTATTTGCGGGCCGCCAAAGTGCCAGGTCGCTCGGAATAGACAAACATGTAGGACATGCTGTAATTGGCCAGCTCTATGATGCTGAGGGTATCCTGATGCTCGGCTTCCGTTTCGCTGCAAAAGCCGGCGATGATGTCGGAGGAGATGGCGCAGTCCGGCAGGATGCGGTAAATCGTGTTGATTTTTTCAATATACCAGTCCCGGTCATAGGTCCGGTTCATCATCTCCAGCACCCTACTATTGCCGGATTGTACAGGCAGGTGGATGTACTTGCAAATATTTTCGTGCCGGGCCATTGTATGCAGCACCTCATCGGTGATGTCTTTTGGATGGGAGGTAGAAAAGCGGATGCGCAGATCGGGCCGGATATCGGCTACCCTGTCCAGCAGTTGAGCGAAATTGACCGAAGCATTGGTTTCAGGATTTTCCCAATGATACGAATCCACATTTTGGCCCAGCAAAGTCACTTCCCGATACCCTTTTTGATACAGATCAGCAGCTTCGGCCACTATGCTGAAGGCATTCCTGCTGCGCTCGCGGCCTCTGGTGAATGGCACCACACAAAAGGAGCACATATTATCGCAGCCACGCATGATGCTGATAAATGCTGTGACGCCATTGCTACCGAGCCGCAGCGGGCTGATGTCGGCATAGGTCTCTTCGCGGGAGAGGAACACATTGATGCCCTTGTCGCCCTCTTCGGCGGTGCTGACCAGCTTTGGCAGATCGCGGTAAGCATCCGGACCGACTACCAGATCGACCAGCTTTTCTTCCTCCAGCAGCTTTGTTTTGAGCCGTTCGGCCATACAGCCGAGTACACCCACCAGCGTGCCGGGCCGTTGGCTTTTCACTTTATCAAAGATGCGGAGCCGCTTGCGGACGGTCTCTTCTGCCTTTTCCCGGATCGAGCAGGTATTGATGAGGATAAGGTCGGAAGCCTCCAACTCGCGGGTAGGCTGATATCCCATTTTAGCAAGGATGGAAGCTACGATCTCGCTATCGCTGAAGTTCATCTGGCAGCCGTAACTCTCGATATAAAACTTGCGGGAAGTAGCAGACTCCCCAGCTACTGGCTGGAAAAACACCTCTCCCTGCTTTTGCTCGTCCATTGTTTTGGTGATACCTTTTAATGTCGGGTTGTCATTATACATAGCTGATCCTTCAATTTCAGGCTGCAAAGATAGAAGAAATCGGGGAGAAATGTGCCAAATTGGCAGGTTTTCGGTGAGCGGGCCATAGCTTTTGAAAACTAAATGTTAAAAAAATTGACAATATGTAACAAAATTATTACATTACAATCCAATTTCTTCACCAAAAACCCTCCATTATGAGATTTTCAGCACAACATTCGTGTACCTTATGGTATGGTAACTTTATGCCTCGTGACCACCATGCCTGTCATTAACGCCCAAACGGCCGGTTTCTTTACCGAGTATGCAGAAAGCCAGTTCTCTTTTACACCTGCACAGCAAGAAGGATTAGACTCTATTAAACAAGCCAAATACACTCAGCAAATCCGCTTAGTTACCGTTAATGAACTATCAGAATTGGAATATTTAGGGAATTTTGAGATGGTGATTCCAGGCTATGCTCCAGACACATTTAAAATTGAAACACAGACCTTTGATTATCGCTCCAGCCAGGACTATACCTGGGCCGGTAATTTTACAAATGCCAACGGAACAGCAATTATCATTGTCAAGCCGGAAGGAAAAGCCGGAACCATTCAAATTGACACCAGCTTTTTTAGCATTCAGCCGGTTAATGATACGCTCAGTGTACTAGTTAGGCATCACAAAACCACCCAACCCGACTTCTGCGGCGGCGAAACAGGGGGCTCGGCTTCGCCACCAGAGCCAGACTGGTGCTCGGAAGAGTTTAATACCTGTCCTGCGGAGATTGATATCCTTCTCATCTGGACGCCCCAGGCGCTCAATTATCCCGGGTATTCCAATATTTTTATCGCATCTTTTGCCATTGCCTTTGCAGAAGCTTCCGTCAATACGGCCTTTGCCAATAGCGATATCCCCAACAAGTCAGTCAAAATAGTTAAAGGCATTACTTATGATCCGGATTATTTAGATGGACAAGATATCTTTAGTGACGCCCAAGATGCAGCAGTAGATGAAACCTTACAGAATTATCGGGAAGAATACAGAGCCGATATAGTAGTTATGCTGACCAATCAGGGTTATTCGGGTGCTACGGGTCAGTCACTAAACAACGAATTTGTGGTAGCGGAAAATGCCTATATTCTGTTGGAGGTATTTGAGCTGCTGACACCCACTTATACTTTTGCCCATGAAATAGGGCACGCCTTTGGTGCCTTGCACGAATCGGGTACACATCCGGGGGGCTCTCAGGTACAACGCTGTGCCAATACAGATACCCATGCACATTCTTTTATTACCTCCGGTATTGAGTATGGGACTGTTGTACACACCTCGCCACCTAATGTGGATGCTACAATTCTGCATTATTCCAATCCACAGATATCTTATTCCGATGCTGCCAGCGGTTCCACCTTCGCCACGGGTACGGCTGTAAGTGACAATTCCAGAGCTATTCGGAATTCGGGCTGTATTGTAGCGGGATTTGTACCTCGCATAAATTGGAGCGTGGGCATTACCGGCCCTGGCGATTTTTGCGATGACGATGGTGACCCCCTCTCCACCATTCGACTGGATGCCCGCGTAGTGGCCGGTTCATCCGATGGTTTTGGCTTTGCGCCTTTTACCTATGAATGGGCCTGGTCGCAAAGCGTGTTCAACATTATCCCCGGCAATCCATTGGGGCAGGGTACATACATTGTGATTAGTAAATTAGCCACACCCTTTTTCTTTGTCCGGCTAACGGTAAACTCATCCGATGGGTATAGCAAAACGGTGATCAAAAAGATTATCACAACGGGTTGTGTTACCAGCCCGGGAGGAGGTAGTAGCAGACTGATTATGCCGGGCAAGCCCAAGGACTTGGATTTGAACGGCGATCTGACCGTCTTTCCCAACCCCAATGATGGCCGGATGGATATTGCTTTGCAATTGGAAGCAAAGCAAAGAACCTACATCAAAGTAGTAGATATCAGCGGCAAGGAGGTTTTAGCAAGTGACCTTGGTCTGCTGGATAAGGGGCTGCATAAACGAACAATAATCCTTAACTCCCTTCCCAATGGCTTGTACTGGTTGGTTTGGGATGTTGGTAAGGAAAAGAAAGCCATTCGCTTCACCCTTCAAAAACCCTGAGCCATGCACAAACTAATAGCTGCCTTTTTTACCGTGGCGCTCCTTGCCTCTGCCTGCTACAAAGAAGAACACTACGGCTCGGTACGGGTATTTCTCCCGGGTGATATGGCCCACGGCTACGGCCAGGCCCAAAAGAACGGGACCGATTTTCTGGCTTCGGCCATAGCAAAGGAGCATAATGATAAGCCCGGGTTTTACGGAATTTCATTCTTAACACAAACGGATAAGGGCTATTTGAGAGAAATATTAGGCTTTGGCAGAATGTTGCCCACAGAAGGTCTCTATCCACTGACAGATAGGCGAGACAGTAGAAACCTCCAGGGTGACAGCATTAAATGCTCCTACAGCCTGGGTACGGACGATGGCCATGTTTTTGAAGACACCTATGACCTGGACGAGGGCAAGAGCAATTTTTTCCACATTCTGCGTTTCGATACGTTGGCGGGTGAGATAAAAGGGCGCTTCAAGGTGCATTTCAAGATTGCTACGCGTGGAGGCAAGCGCAATCCTGCCAATCCGGATCGGGTGAAGTTTGAGGATGGGTATTTTGAGGTGGATATAGTGGAGTGAGGGCCGGAGAGCCCTACAATGCATTAGTCGGCTAAAAAACATGCTCTACCTTGAGTTGGATGTGGCGGGGTGACTGTACCTGCCCGGGGCGGGTCAGAATTTCCTGGTTGAAGATATTGTTTATCAGAAAGGATGCTTTGGTTCCCTGAGCAAAGCGATAAGCCATTCGGCCATCTATCCGCAAGCTGCCATCGGTATTGTTTTCCCGATAGGTTGCGAGGCCGGGGATAAAGGCAGCCAGCACTTTGTCGATAGCTTCCATGTGGCTGTTGTAAATGGCGGCGAGCCCCAGGCTGAAGCTGCGGTAGTTGCTTTCCATATCAAATTTGAATGTATGCTGATGGCGGTATTTGAGGATGTTATTTTCTGAAGAAGAGTTCTGATAGTTGATTTGCCCTTCCGTTGGAACCTGCCCCGGCTCAATAGGCCGTGCGTCCCACTGCTTGAATTTGGGATTGATGAAGGTGTATCCGGTGAGTAGGGTAGAGGGTAGGCCGAGGAAGAGGCCCTGGCCAACTACGCTTACTTCCATTCCTTTGATGATGGTGCTGCCTACATTGCGCGATTGAAAGCCGAAGAGTGTGGGGTCGAAAGAAAATTCCATCATGTCCTGGTATTCTGACCAGAAGGCGGCAATATCAAGGTATCCCTGCCATTTTGATATCTGATAGCCTTGCTTCAGGCCAAACTCTGCGCTCCAGCCGGTCTCCGAAGTGAGATCGGGATTGGGGAGTACGATCACGCCACCGGCATTGGTAGAGATGAACTTTTCGGCGATAGTCGGAAAGCGGTAGCCCTGCCCCCAGGAGGCCCGGAAAAAGGTCTCTTTGGTGGCTTGCAAATTGATCCCAAAACGGAAAACGGGCTTTGATTCCCGGCTTTTTCCATCCTCTATAAATACAGTATCACGTCCCAACACTACTGATTCCGGGCTATTTTGGGTGTAGCTTTCGTAGCGCATGCCAGCGTTGACATTCAGCTTGCCAAATAGTTTTTTATCCAGCTGAATATAGCCTGCATAATTGTTGGTGTGATAAGTGGTGTCCCCATACAGTTCCGCCGCTACCTGTGTAGTATTGCTTACCAGGCCAGCCGTAGTTACCAGCTCAATGTCTTCCCATTTTCGCTGAAATTGATACTCTCCATAAAACAGCTTGGAGCCATTGGACTGGTTGCCGTCATTGTCATTGATGATTTTGTAAAAGCGGCTGATCAATTTGTGCCGGTTGCCATCATTATCAAAATAAGTGACAAAGGGATCAATGGTGAAGCGATTCTTTTTGGAATTGGAAATGGAAGTGGTATCGGCCAGATAAATCCCTTCCTCTGAATCGCGCCAATAAAAGAAGCTGGCACTTTTGCCGCGATTGAAGTTGCTGTTGAAGCCCACCGACAGCTTGTCAGTGATCCGATAGCGGCTACCTATGGTAAGACGGGCGTAGCGACTGAAATTAAACTCCTTGACACTTTCGCGCCACAGCCCAAAACCACTGAGCACCAGGTCGAGTTTATTGATCTTTTGCTTGTGCAACACATTGAGCCCCGTTTGGAATTTGTGGCCTGTCCAGCTCTTCTTGGCCTTGTCTTTTGGTGCCAGGTAGGGACCATAGAAGGCAGCAACAGTCGTTTCGGGTTTTGATTTGGCATAGGCGGTCCTGAAATTGATGATGCCATTGAGGGCAGAGGAGCCGTACAGGGCAGAGGCAGCCCCTTTCACTATCTCTACCTGCTCGGCCGTTTCGATGGGTACATCATCCCAATTGGGGAAGCCGGCATCGGGCTGCAGAGCAGGGATATCGTCGATGAGCAGCAGTACCCGCGAGCCGGCACCATACGACCAGCCTGAGCCGCCCCGGATGTTGGCCTGCCCGTCGATCATGTTGACGCCGGGCATTTTGTCCAGGATTTCATCGATGGAGGTGGCATTGACAGCTTTGATGAGTGCAGGTTTGAGTACTTCCATTGACACAGTAACCTCGCCGATGGGCTTTTCGTAACGGCCACTGGTCACAGTAGCGGTTTGCAGAATGGTGGGGGAGGCCTCCATTTGAAAATGGAATACTTTTTCCTCTCCGGCAGCCAGTTCGACGGTTTCATAAAGGCTTTGAAAGCCCAGATAGTTGACTTCCAGATAATGAGTACCTGCTGGCAGCTCAAGTTGCCAATGCCCGTCGAGATCGGTAATGGTTCCTCCATTTTTGTGCTGGATAGTGGCATTGATGAGCGGCTCGCCATTGCTTTGGTCGGTGATCTGACCAGAGAGGCGGGCGTTCTGTGCAATACAGATAGTAATGAAGCTAAAGTATAAAATACTGACAACCAATAGTTTGAGTGGGGAGAGATTCATGTCGATTCAGTTTTTAGCAGTTTCCAAATGAACTGGTAGCTGATGCAGCAATAGAAACGAAATATACTTTAATGTGGGCAAAATTTACTTAGCAGCCCAAAATTTGAGCGGTAAAAGTAGCGATGTGGATAAATAATGGGAAAGATATTCAGGGTGTGGAATGACTGCAAATATACATAATAAGTGGAATATGCAAGGCGTTTTGGGTGAGCGGTGCTTGTTCAGAAGCGGATTTCTGAGGCTGGCAAGATGACCGAAAAAGGAATTTTTGAACGTAAAACGCCAGAAATACCTATATTAGCGCCGGATATTTTGTACCTTCCACACACCATTTTCTAATCCAGAAAGGCGCAATTCCTTAGCATACCCATTACCTTTATTGACTATTTTGATACACTCTATTGCTATATTTGATTTTACTGACCATTAAACAATCAATTATGAAACAACTCTTACTCCTCATTTTTATTTCTGCCTGCTTTAGCCAAACTCAGCTCCAAAGCCAAATCTGTACCCCGGATGAAACCTATAGAGATTCAGCCGTTGGGGTGTATCCGCCTCCCAGAAATGCCAATAATCCGGATGGCGGTATCAACGAAAGTGCTTGTATCAATAAACCTTATGAGTTTACCTTTACTTTCAAGGTACCCCGTATGCTGGATGTGAATGGCGTGATCGTAACTATCGATTCGATCGTGCTTGAAAAAGATGAGCCCACTACCATCGTAGGCTTGCCTGAGGGTATGGACTGGTCGTGCAATCCGGGCGATTGTGTATTTGATCCTTTTATCGATTCGTTGGGCTGCGCATTGATCTATGGTGTACCGTCCAGCAACAACCCGACGGGCGATTATCCGCTTACTATTACCACCAAAATTTATAACAACGTCTTTCAACCTTTTTTACAGCTTACCTTCCCCAACACAATTATTTCGGGAGCGGATGGTGATTATACCCTGGTGCTGGAAGATGAAAACTCTACCAATTGCTTTATAGTAGGAGCTGATGAGCCCTGGAAGGCTCATTTTCGCCTTGCCAGTGAACCCAATCCCTTTAGTTACTACACCAACATCACAGTGATTGCCGACTATAAGGAGCGCTTTGACTTCAAAGTGTTTGACATGATGGGCCGCCAGCTGCACCAGCAATCCGTACAGCTCTTTGAGGGGAAAAACAGTATCCCTTTTGACGGCAGTCAATTGGAAAATGGCCTTTACCTCTATTCCCTGAGCAACGAAAACGGAGCGATCAGCCAAAGAATAGTCGTTCAGCGATAAGGATACAATAGCTGCCATTCTGTGGCCGGGAGTCACAGGATGGCAGCTTTCACACATCTGCCAATCACCCTTTTACCAGCACTTACGAAAACCCAGCTTTTGTATCTGCCTCGCCCTGAATGTATCGGCGAAGCAATTTTTGTGCTTTACTAAATAACTGATTATGAATAAATTCCTGACTTACACCAGCTTTTTACTACTTATGGGTTGCTTTTGCCTGCCCAACTCTGCGATTGCTCAGGCGGGCTGTCCCGGCTGTGTGATTGATGTGCCTGGGACCTTGGCAGAAGACACTATTTACCTGAGCAATATTGTACCCGGCACAAAGGGCGATTATTACGATAACGACCTCAGCTTCCGAATGCCCAAAACCACCAATCCTGTTGCGGCTAATGATCCCGGCATACCGGCCGGCCTGACGATTGACGAAATCGCCATCAATGGCCTGACCAATGTGCCCCCCGGCCTTTCTTGGGAGGTGGATCAGACCAGCTACGACCCTGCATCGCAAACGGATGGCTGTATCAAATTTTGTGGCACTCCTTTGCAGTCCGGCCTTTTTGTGATCGAGGTGAGTGTGACGGCCCGCATCGCTTTCCTTTCACAGGAAGTGACCTTTGACCTCGAAATGCTGATCGAGCCATCCCTCAGCAGCAATGATGGTTTCTCGATGACCAATAATATTGGCTGTGGAGAAACTACCGTTAGCTTCCAAAACAACGTGCTCAGTAGCGGCCAGCCTGGCTTTCATTATTCCTGGGATTTTGGAAATGGCCAGACGTCCATCGACGAGCATCCGGCAGATATAACTTACAGTACACCAGGTACTTATGTAGTGAAATATCAAGCTGTAGTGGATACTGTTGGCTACATCCTTACCGGCATCCGGCTGGAGGAGGTGGCCTGTACGGATTTGATTTCTGCGCCCGATATTTTTGTGCGAATTGAAGACCCGGCCGGAGAAGAAGTTTATCATTCCGGAGAATTTACGAATACAGATGTGCCCATTGAGATGAGCCTTAATTTGAAACTCGAAGATGGCAATTATCTGCTCGAAGCCATCGATGCGGATAGCGGACTGGAGTTTGGCGATGATGATTGCGCCATCACTCATTTCAATCAGCTTTCCAATGGCCAGCTCGATGGCGATAGCTACAGTTTGGTACTCACCATCATTCATCCTACCGACACCATCGAGGCCACAGATACGGTGTATGTGTACGAAATTCCGGAAGCTCCGGTTATAGAAAGCGCTTCGGAAACCAGCTTTTGCGAAGGCGATTCGGCGGTGTTGCAATCTTCCTATTCCTCTGGCAATCAATGGTTTATGGATGGTGAAATGATTAATGGAGCTACTGAGCCCAATTTTACTGCACTGCTAGCCGGCCTGTACAGCGTGCAATACACCAGCGCTGAAGGTTGTACCAGTGAGTCGGATGAGCTGGAGGTGATCACTTTTGAACTGCCGGAGGTGCCTGCTTTTGCCAACACCAACAATTTGCTCCATCTGCCAGAAGATTTTCCACTCAACGCGGATCTGAGCTTGCAATGGTATTTCAATGGCGATGAAGTACCAGGTGCTACGGACGCAGAGCTTTGCGCTACCGAAACGGGGGAATATACCCTCGTAATTACCGATCAGGCAACCGGCTGCACCAACGAATATGCTACTGATGTGATAATTGATCCGACCTACGATTGTACTGTGAGTAGCCACACTTTGGCGGATTTGGGAATGACTATACAACTTTTTCCCAATCCGACGGCTGGGCCAATAAGTCTGGAGATCAGTAGCCCGGAAGTGAGGAATTTGCAAGTCGTATTGGTAGATATAGCGGGCCGAAAACTGGCAGAGCGGGCCAAAGGCCTGGCGGTGGGTAGCAATTTAGTGGAGTTGGATTTGAGCGACTTGGCTAGCGGCCTTTACCTGCTCCGGCTGGAGAGTGAAGGATATATAGAGAGCCTCCGGGTGGTGAAGCAGTAAGCTAGCTTTGCAGCCTGAATAAAAAAGGCCGGAAGTGAAATGCACTTTCGGCCTTTTTTGCGCAATGGTTTCACTGAGCGGACATCAAGTCATTGATTGCCAGCTGCTTATCAATTGTAGAAATAGCTAATCTGTAGTGTCGGTATCCGCATTGGCAAAATGAGCCTGTAAGGTTTTTTTGAAGTTGGTAATGAGCTGGCCTTCCTTTCGTTCGTAGTGATTGTCTGCCTTGGCGATTTCTTCCAATAGCTCATATAGATATTCATAATCTTTGCAAGGGCCATATTCCTTAAAAGTTTGTAGAGCCTTGCTAAATGTATCTTTGAGGCTGTTGTGTTTCTTTTCCTCATAGTCAAACGACCACTGAATCTGGCTGGCCCACGGATGGCCTTTTAGCAGGCGGTACAAAGCTTGCAGCTCCGATTCCATCACCAGCCCGTCTGCCATGGCTACGGCGTAAATAATTTCGCCAAATGCTTCATAAAGTCTTTCTTTGTCTGCCATAGATATTAGATTTTATCGAATGATTTCCAATTTATGAGAAGAACCTAATAAGTTGCCTTCAATATCCGATATTTCTATAAAATAAATGCCTTGAGGTATGTGGTGGACATCGATGGTGGCCTCAATCCGCTCCTTGCCAAAGCCTCCGGCATACTGGTCAATCTGCTTGCCGTGAATATCGTATAGACTAAGCTGCCAGTGGGCGGCTTGATCCAGTTGGGCTGAGATATGCAGCTGCTCCTGAGCGGGGTTTGGAAAGAGCTGAACGTCCAATAGTTGCTTGGGTTCTTTACTACTGACGAGCGGAATATCGCCATTAGCAAAGGCATAGTCACCAGGTAAAAGGGAGTCGATTCGGAAAAAGCCAGCCATATCGGTCGGTATCAAGTTAATTTTTGCATAATGGGGATATTCCCGCCAATCGAAGCTGGGATCGGGGCGATAGACCAAAATGAGGCTGTCTTCGGTAACCGAAACCAGGCTTTCATCGTGAAATTTGTTCCAATTTACATTGGCTCTTGCCTTGAACCCGTCAGGAAGCACACCACCGACTCGCCAGTAGTGGTTTGGAGAGACGCGTGCTCCGAAGCTGTTGTCGGCAAAAGGATCAGCGGCTACCCAATAATGAGTGGCAAAAAGGAGCGCTGAATCCGGCAAATTGAGCACATTGATCTGAAATTCGGTGCGATCCAGCCCGACATTGCCCGTTGTCGTTACTACCTTATTGTTGGTCCATTGAGCGAGATTGAGCCTGTGAGCCTCATTGATAAACTGGGTTTTTGGCTGAAAATCGAGTTGCAGTTGCACTTCAGACTGTTGGCCGGAAACCATTACCCGCCGTACTTCTTTGCTCCAGTCGGGCCGGATAAAAGTGATCTCAATGGGTGCATTGGTATGAAAATGAGGGGCATGCCTTAATTTTTGCTCCACAAAAACGCGTACATCAAATTGATTGCCGTCCGGAATCACTTTTACCGAATCTATCTCATAAGCTGCCCATCCGGAGCTGTAAATCCAATCGTCAAAAAACGAAGCCATATCTACACCGGTCGCATTGGTAAGCGCATCCCGGTATTGCTGGGCATTGGCGGGACTGAACCGGTAATCGTTCAGCACGGCCTGCTGCCCAATACGGAAGAGCGAATCTCCCAGGTAGCCACGCATATTGTGCAGCATACTAGCCCCTTTGTAATAGGTATGAGTGCCGTACGTATATTCGTAAGGAATGCCCGAAAGTGGTAAGTAAAGGTCGTCATCCACATGCGCTTCGCGGAGCACACGGTTATGGTTGTCTTTGACCTGCTTGATGAAGGCTTCGTGGCCCTCATGCCATTCGGTAAACAAATGAGCGCCGTACTCGGCATTTCCTTCCTTGAGCCACATATCTGCTGCGGTACTACCGTTGGTAATATTACCCCACCAATGGTGGCAAAGCTCGTGTGCCATCAGGCGGTTTTGACCAAAATCATTCCCTCCCAGCCCCACAAATTCCGGATAAGCGATATTGCTGGCATGCTCCATCGCACCCCGCGTAGTGATTACGTAGCCAACGCGATTCCAAACATACGGGCCATACCAAAACTCCAGGGCATCGATAGCATCTGCCAGATCGGAGAAAGTGCTTTTCATGGCGGTGGTGTCGGTAGGTTTGGCGAGGAGCTGAGTAGGGATGGGGCCAAAAGCTCCCTGATGCATGCCATTGACGGGCACATAGTTGGACACCGCCACGCCTGCCTGATAAGTAGCAATCGGGTTATCCATCCGATAGCGCCGCACAATGGTGTCGCCCTGCAAAGTTTGTTGGTTGATAAAATGGCCTACACAAAAAGCACGTCTTCCATTGGCTGTGATGATGTTGAAATCAAAGGTTGCCCTTTCTTTGAAGGTATCAAAGCAGGGATACCAACCCCGGCCATAATTGTAAGGATTGGAGCCCAACCCGATGCCGAGATTGTAGGCGTAGCTGCCACTAAAGTCGAAGCCGCCAAAGCCAGTGGGGTCAATGATGGGGGTGCCGTGATAAAAAACGGTGAGAGCCGCCGTATCATCCATATTGTAGGCCTGCGGGAAATCAATGTCTATTTGCAAGCCATCATAGCTGTAGCTAAGGGACTGCTGGCCGATGGTGATACTGTCAATCTCAAATTCGAGCAGATCGAGCAAAATGTGATCCACCCCATCAACTTTTGGGGTGAAGGTGACTTCACAAAAGCCGTGGATGAGCTTGTCTGCATAATTGATAACCTGGAGGGTGATGCCGTAATTGAGAATGTCAATGGTATCGCTGCGGCTGTTGTCGAGGGCTAATTGCTGCTTTTCTTCAGCACTTAGCGGATGGACAGGGACCAGATTGTTATGATAGTGACAGCCATAATTTTCTGGCTGAGCAATCAAAGTTGAGAGGCTCAGGCCGTAGGATACTACCAGGAATGTGTAGATAATTATTTTTTTCATATTTAAATGATTGTATGATTTTCTTGCAGGCTTTTATAAAAAGGACTATTTTTATGCTTCCCTTCAACCGCAAACCATTTCCTTCCCATCGCTGATTTCCAGAAACTAGGACACTAATTCGAATAGTATTCCAAGCCTGGTCGTACAGTAATTGTAGCAATTATAGCTCAGGCGCCTGATAAGTGATAGTTAATCCCAATCGCCTGTGCTATATAGCACGAAAGGATTGAGAGATATTTATCACTCTCGAACCGTCAGCGGTACAAGCTGTTCGATGGCCTGGCGGTCGGGGCACTAGAACAAATTACCAGCTAAAGATACTAATCTTTAGTGCTGAATTTACACCTTCACTATTTTTTAATATCCATTGGCTGTATGAAACAACGGGTATTGTAAACCTGATAACATTACGTAAAACCTACTAGCATGAAAAGATTGTCATTGTACCTTGTAGCCATCGCATGTGGCCTGTTTGTTTTTCTTAGCTGCACCAAGGAGGGCGGCGATACCGGATTGTTGCCTCAGCATATTGTGGATGTTGGCAATCCCGATATTGATGAAGAAATGGATACTCCTTTGGAAGCTGTGGTAAAAGAACAGGATGTAGCGGAGGATTTTTCCATCGCCTATACACTTTTGAACGAAATCATATTTACAACTTTCAATCAAGCCATTCTTCATCCTGAGCTTTTTGGCTTACAGGGCGAAACAGTAGCCAGCAGCCGATCGGCCTGCCCGGAAACGATGCTTTTGCCCGATCAAGGGAATGGCGACACGCTGGTGATTGATTTTGGTGCGGGCTGCACCATGCAGAATGGTGGTGGCAATGGCCCTACGGCGGCTGGTAAGATATTGCTCATTAGTTATGGAGCGCTCAACACTAATTTCAACCAGTTTATTTGGTTTGATACCGTGACCATCAATGGCTATAGAATCATTCACAACTTTGGCGTCAATTCATCTGGCCTCAGATTTAATAATGTTACGCCGAGCAATATGCCGCCTTACAATTTCCTCTTTGAAGGCCGTGTGACGGATTTGACCTCTTTCATCGTAGAAGCACCAAACGGCGATGTCACCACTATGGTACCTACCTACACGCCCACTCCTTTTACCAAAGTAACCATTGTGGATAATGACCCGCCGCTCGATCTCGATTGGAATGATTTCATTGATGCACATTATGAAATTGAAATGAGCGATGTGCAGGTCAGCACTTTTCGTACGGATGGCACCTTAGATGTATTTGTAGCTAAAAAAATATTTGGAGATCCGGTGGTGTATGACCCGCCCTGCCGGTGGTTTCAGGATGGCAAGCTCCTGTTTGAAGGCACGCTCAATCAAACGATTGACTTTGGAATCGATCTCGACACAATGAATCAGCCAGTCAGTGGAACTACTTGCGATGGGGTGCTAAAGATTATAACTACCGGAAGCGGTGCATGCAGAGTGGTAGTGTGCCCCTGAAAAAATGGAGTGGAAGGTTTATGAAAAAAAAATAAACCTTCCACTTCTGCTCTAATCTCGACCTTCAACCGTTGGTTTATTCTTCTTCCTCTTCCGGCTTTGCGATCGGATTGACCATCGGCAGATCGATCAAACGAGCCTCTGCTCTGCTGATGCTGCCAATGCCGAGGAAGCCGCCAGAAGCTTTGGCTACATGCCGCGCAAAGCTGGTAAAGTCTTTATAAACTTGGTATGAAAGAAAGGGGTCTTGCAATTTTGATAGCACTTCATTGACTCCACTGAGTCGATCTGTAATGACTGCCTGCCGCCTTCCCACGTCATTGGGAAGGGATTGAATGAGGTGGGCCAGGTCGTCTTCAAAGGTACGGCCTACGTCTTTGTACATCTCTTTGAGCGATTCGAACGGCGAAGCATAGGCTCTAATCTCCGTGACTTTTTTTGACCAGCTGATCTCTTGCGGGTCGATTTGTCCATCTGCTCCAGCTATTAAAACAGTGATGAGTGGAATTGCTTCCTGCAATGCCTTCACTTCTGATTCGGTGAGACCTTTAAAAGGTAACATCATAGAATTAATTTCTTTTAATATGATTGAAAATCGCGCCAAAGATAATCGGAAATATTCAATTTTTACGATATTAAAAGTATCTTTGTTTGAACACCAATCCTGTCTCCGGCTTTGCACAAAAAAGGGAAAACCAAAGCGCGCGCTAAGAAGCTGACGCCATTGATGTCGCAATATTTTAAGGTCAAATCCAAATACCCAAATGCAATCCTGCTATTTCGGGTAGGCGATTTTTATGAGACCTTTGGCGAAGATGCCATTACCGTTTCAAAGGTGCTGGGAATCGTCCTCACCAAGCGCAATAATGGAGGCAGTGATATTGAATTGGCCGGCTTTCCCTACCATTCGCTCGACCTCTACCTGCCACGGCTGGTGCGGGCGGGTTTTCGGGTAGCTATTTGTGAGCAACTCGAAAAGCCGAGCAAAGAAAAAAAGATCGTCAAGCGGGGCGTCACCGAGCTAATCACCCCTGGAATCACTACCAGCGAGCAGCTGCTGGATCATAAATCCAACAATTTTCTGGCCTCGATCGCCTTTGGCCGAAAAGAGCAATTTGGGGCGGCTTTTCTCGATATTTCCACCGGAGAATTCCTCCTTAGCGAAGGCGACCAGGCTACCACCGACAAGCTGCTGCAGTCCTTCCAACCCTCTGAGGTGATCTTTAGTAAAGACAAAAGTGCCGCTTTTGAAAAGCAATTTGGCAGCAAATTCTACACCTACCAGCTGGATGAATGGGTTTATACAATCGATTATGGAAGAGAAAAATTGACTTCCCACTTTGAGGTGCAAAACTTGAAAGGCTTTGGTATTGAGCAGTTGGATTTGGCACAAATTGCGGCCGGAGCCACCCTGCACTATTTGGCTACCACTGAAAATACCAACCTTCAACACATCAACAAGCTGAGCCGCATACAGCCCGATCGCTACGTTTGGCTAGATCGCTTTACCATCGGCAATCTGGAATTGATCAATTCGGTACACGAAACCGGCATTCCATTGTTCCAAATCCTCGATCATACGATCTCTCCAATGGGTGCCCGCCTAATGAAAAAATGGGTGCTGCTCCCTCTGAAGAAAAGGCCGGAAGTGGAGGCGCGGCACAATATGGTCGAATACTTCATCGGGCAATCCGATTTCAGCCAGTTTATCGAGCAGCAAATCCGTCAAATCGGCGATCTCGAACGGCTTATATCTAGGGTGCCAATGGGTAAAATCAATCCGCGGGAAGTGGTGCAACTCAAACGATCTTTAGAGGCGATCAGCCCCGTAAAGAGCCGCTTGGAGGAAAGTGAACGGGCAGATTTGCAACAAATTGCTGAAGGGCTCAATCCTTGCCAATTGATGGTAGAGCAAATTGGGAAACAAGTGATTGAGGAGCCACCGGTCAATCTGGCGAAGGGGGGAGTGATCCGTGAGCAGTGCTCAGAAGAGCTGGACGAATTGAGGGATATTGTAAGCAACAGCAAGGAACTGCTCTTGGAAATTCAGCAATCGGAAGCGCAACGGACGGGCATTGCCAGTTTGAAAATAGGCTTCAACAATGTGTTTGGTTACTATCTGGAGGTAACCAATAAGTACAAAAACCAGGTGCCGCCGGAATGGACGCGAAAGCAAACACTTACTTCTGCCGAGCGCTACATCACCGATGAACTCAAAAAGCTGGAAGCTAAAATTTTGGGGGCTGAGGAAAAGATTCTGCAATTGGAGGCTTCGATTTTTGAGGCTTTGGTATTGAGTATTGCTGATTACATCCAGCCTGTACAGTTCAATGCCATGCTTATTGCCCGGCTCGATTGTTTGCTCGCTTTTGCCAGGGTATCGGTTCGCAATACGTATTGCCGGCCGGAGATGGACGATAGCTTTGTGATCGATATCAAAGACGGTCGCCATCCGGTGATTGAGCAGCACCTCGATCTGGGGGAAGCCTATGTACCCAATGATGTATATCTGGACAATGAAAGCCAACAAATATTGATGATCACCGGACCAAATATGGCTGGCAAGTCGGCTATGCTGCGCCAGACGGCTCTCATCTGCCTGATGGCTCAGATGGGCTGCTTTGTGCCTGCCAGTGCTGCACGTATTGGCATGATCGATAAGGTGTTTACCCGGGTAGGGGCCAGCGACAATATATCTTCAGGGGAGTCCACCTTTATGGTTGAGATGAACGAAACGGCCAGTATAATGAATAATATATCGGACCGCAGCCTGATTTTGCTGGATGAAATTGGCAGAGGCACCAGCACTTACGACGGCATCTCTATCGCCTGGTCGATTGCGGAGTATTTACACAACAACCCACTAGCCTGCCCCAAAACTCTCTTTGCTACCCATTATCACGAACTCAACGAGCTGGCCAACAAATTTGAGCGAATCAAAAATTTCAATATTGCTACCCGGGAAGTAGGTAATAAAGTAGTTTTCCTACGCAAATTGGTGCCCGGAGGCAGCAGCCATAGTTTTGGTATTTATGTAGCCAAAATGGCAGGTATGCCGCGCAGTATCGTAGAGCGAGCCACGCACATCCTGTCCCAGCTGGAGCAGAAATCGATTGACAATCAGCAGTTGGACGAGAAGCAACAAGAGGATTTGGGTGCCAAGCTTCAGCAATTGTCATCTGATGCCTTGCAACTCAGCATATTCGAAACGGTGGACCCTGTGGCGGGCAAAATCAAAGCAGTACTGGAAGATGTACAGATCAACTCCATGACGCCGATTGAATGTATGATGAAGTTGAATGAGCTGAAAAAGATGCTGGAGCAAGAGTAAAAGAGTAGGGCCTTGACGGTTTTATGGTACACGTTGACAAACCACTAGAAAATGCTTGCAGCAGGGAGATATCGGATGTGATGGCAAGGAAGAACTATACCACGCTTTGCCAGCTCCCTAAAGTCAAACTTGCTCCTACATGGGTGGCCTCATATTTTTGGGCATTCCCTTCATCAAATTTGCCATTCCTTTGGAAGAACTCATCTTGTGCATCATTTTGCGCATTTGATCAAACTGCTTAATAAACTGGTTGATCTCGTGGATATTGCGGCCACAGCCATTGGCGATGCGGCGTTTGCGGCTCATGTTGAGCAGCTCCGGATGAGCCCTTTCCTGGGGAGTCATTGAAAATATGATGGATTCTACTTTTGAGAAGGCGCTGTCATCAATATCCAGGTTTTTGGTCATTTTGCTCATGCCGGGGATCATATTCATCAGGCTTTTCAGATCGCCCATTTTTCGGATCTGATTGAGCTGACTGAGAAAGTCGTTGAAGTCAAATTTATTTTTCTTGATCTTTCGTTCCAGCCTTTTGGCTTCTTTCTCATCAAACTGCTCCTGCGCTTTTTCCACAAAGGAAACGATATCGCCCATACCCAAAATGCGCTGTGCCATCCGATCGGGATAGAATACATCGATGGTATCCATTTTTTCGCCGGTACTTACAAATTTGATGGGCTTGCCAACGGTATATTTGATGGATAAAGCGGCACCGCCGCGCGTATCGCCATCCAATTTGGTAAGCACCACGCCATCGTAATTGATGCGTTCGTTGAATGCTTTGGCCGTATTGACGGCATCCTGACCCGTCATGGAATCGACTACAAAAAGCGTCTCGGAGGGGATGGTTCCCTCTTTGATCGCCTCGATCTCATTCATCATGGCCTCATCAACGGCCTGTCGGCCTGCCGTATCCACGATGAGTACATCGAAGCCATGCTGTTGGGCATGTATGATAGCGTTTTGAGCAATCTGTACCGGGTTTTTATTCTCTGGCTCTTTATACACCGGCACTTTGATTTGCTCACCCAACACGCCGAGCTGGTCGATGGCGGCAGGGCGGTACACATCGCAAGCTACCATTAGCGGCTTTTTGTTTTTCTTGGTTTTGAGGAAATTGGCCAGTTTGGCGGAGAAGGTGGTCTTACCGCTACCTTGCAGGCCGGCGATCAGCACGATGCCCGGCTCGCCCTTGAGGTTGATACCAGCCGATTGGCCACCCATCAGTTCGACCAGCTCATCGAGTACGATTTTGACCATCAGCTCGCCGGGCTTAACGGATTTGAGCACATTTTGAGAGCCAAGCGCTTCGTCTTTGACTTTATCTGTAAACTCTTTGGCGATCTTATAGTTGACATCTGCGGCCACCAATGCCCGGCGAATTTCTTTGACCGACTGGGCAATATTGATTTCAGTAAGTTTGCTTTCGCCTTTTAGCGTTTTAAAGGCACCCTCTAATCTTTCGTTTAAACTTTCGAACATGTTAGCTTCTAAATTTCTTATAAAATATGGTGGGAGCAAAGATACTATTTTTGGTAAAAGCTTTAAGAAATCAGGCTGTAAGCTGTGTGGGAAAGGCTTCACCTAAAGAGTGTTCTACATTTTGTTAGATAAGTCAAATGGCTACCCAAGCACGCCACAATACTACCGGACAGGCATTTTGCTGGCCGTTTGAGGCAAGAATTGGTTTTTTTACCGGGTAAAATGGGTTAGATTAGGAAAAATTTAATTTTCTTTGCGATGATTATATTTGACATCAGATTATTTCGTTTTTCCCAGTATGCTTAGCAGGAGAAATATCCGCATAAAAGTCATGCAGATGCTCTATACAATGAGCAGAGATAAAGAGCTGACATTTGAAGAGGCCTTAAAAGGCTATCATCAGGCGATTCAAAGCTCCTTTGAGCTATATCTTTTCAATCTTACCTTCCTCATCAAAGTGGCTGAGCAGGCTAAAGAAGACGCAGAAAGGCGATCTGCCAAGCATCTTCCTACCGCTGAAGACAAACTTTTTACTGACAAGCTTTTCACCAATCCGCTCATTCAATCGCTCCACGACAATTCGGAATTGGGTAAATTCATTGAGCAATACGGTTTTGAGGCTAGCATCGACTCCGACAATACGCGCAGCCTCTATAAGCAGTTTGCCAAAACAGATGACTACAAAGCTTATATCCACAGCACAGATTCACAAATTGCAGACCATAGAGATATTATGCTCAAATTGTATAAATCCTGCCTTAATAGCGATTTGTTTAATGAGCTGATCGAAGATCAAGTCCCGGTATGGGTGGATGATAAATCATTGGTAGTGGGTACCGTAAAAAAGACCATCAAGCAGTTGCCCGCAGCGGCAGATTTTTTCAAAGCTTATTTGCCAACTGATGAAACTACAGTGGATTTTGGTGAACTGTTACTAAAAACAGTCCATCAGACAGATGAAGAATTGCTGAATCTCATTGAGCCAACCTTGAAAAACTGGGATGCCGATCGGGTGGCCGTGCTGGATATGATCCTGCTCAAAATGGCCCTTACAGAGCTGATTACCTTTGCTACGATTCCTACGAAGGTTACGCTCAATGAATTTGTAGAGATTGCCAAATTGTACAGTACTGATAAAAGCAAAGACTTCATCAACGGTATCCTGGACAGGCTAATGAAAAAGCTTCACAAAGAAGGCAAGATCAAAAAAGAAGGCCGCGGCTTGGTAGGCTGATTGGCAATTTCCAATCCTTTGTATTTACCGTTGCACATCAAAAAAAAATCCCGGATTTTTAATTCTTTAAGCACCCTTTATTACCTTCAATCTTGAAAGTAATGCAATAGGCGGTGTTGAACATATCGATTTTTTGGAGAAACTACCTAATCGATAACTCAAAATTAAACTTTACGCTAATGAAAAAATTTAAATTTTACATTCCATTCATTTTTACGCTTTGTCTGTTTTCTGCGAGCCTTGTTGCTCAGAATGCAAACTTTAAACACGCCGTGACCGCAAAAAAATTGTGGATCGATCATTACACTCCCTTTATTGATGAACTCGCTGAATTTTCGGAAGATTATACGGACGGAGCTGAAATCGGTTATGTCCGTCACCTCAATGATTTTCTGAACCTGAACATCCCGTTTATCATGGGGGCTATCAGAACGCCGAATCCGGCAACCAGAAATTTTTCCCAGAGTAAACTCTATACCAGCCTGGGTGCCAATTTGCAAATTAAAGCCTTTCGCGAGAACTGGTGGCTTTCTCCTTACCTGACGGCAGGAGGGGCTGCAGTGAAGTTGGGTGACGAAGATATTACCGCAGAGTTTCCTGTTGGTATTGGTTTGAACATCAAGCTGGCTACGCAAAGCTACGTACAGTTGCAATCCACCTATCGCTTTGCCGTTAAGGACGATCGCAACAATATTCAGCATGGCATTGGTTTCCAATGGTTGCTGGGTAAAGGGGCGGCTGAAGAGCCAAAAATTGAAATGCCTGCCGATCGCGACGGCGATGGCGTAACGGATAATAATGATGCGTGCCCGGATGAAGCAGGCCTGGTTGCGCTCAGTGGCTGCCCGGATAAAGATGGCGATGGTGTAGCTGATGGCAATGATACCTGCCCTGAAACTGCAGGTCTTGCGGAACATAATGGTTGCCCGGATACTGACGGCGATGGACTACCCGACATCAAAGATGACTGCCCGCAACAAGCAGGTCCGGCTGAAAACAATGGCTGTCCAAAAATGGATAACGATAGTGATGGCATTCCTAATGATCAGGACGATTGCCCCGATGAGGCTGGCCCAGCCAACCTAAATGGTTGCCCTGACAACGATGGTGACGGTATTGTCAACAATATGGATGACTGCCCCAATCAAGTGGGAAGTGCGGCTAATAGAGGCTGCCCTGATCGCGATGGTGATGGCGTGATCGATAAAAACGATACCTGCCCTGATACTGCAGGCCCTGCTTCTAATAAAGGCTGTCCGGAAATAACCAAAGAGGAAGAAACAACACTTACATTGGCTCAGAATGCAGTAGAGTTTGAAACGGCTCGAGCCACCCTGCGCTCCTCCTCCAGAACTGTGCTTGATGATATAGTGGCTATTTTGAAAAAATACCCCAATTATCATATGCGCATTGAAGGGCATACCGATAATATTGGTAGTGCAGAATCCAACCAGATACTATCAGAGCGCCGTGCCAAAGCATGTTATGATTACTTTGTAAGCAAAGGTATCAGCCCGACCCGTCTCAGCCATACTGGCTATGGTGAAAACAGGCCGATTGCCGACAATAAATACAAGGATGGAAGACAAAGAAACAGAAGAGTTGAATTCAACCTGGAGTTAAAATAACTAAGTAATGGCCAATTAATAAGTTATTGATTTGGGATTGAGATTTTGTCGTCAGGCGAGGCATTTTTTGAGCGAATAGCGAGCTATTTAAGCAAAAAATAACGAAGTATGGCGGCAAAAGATCAGAGACAAATCGTGAAGTTATTATTTGATCATTACTAAGTAATAACCTTTTACAAGCAAAGAGGGTTGGATGTGATTTCACATCCAACCCTCCTTTTTTACATGCAATCAGGCTTACTTGCCACCTATCAGAAAGTCTTGATATTCTTGCAATTCATCCCATTTGCCTTCAACGGCCAGTTGTGCCTGGCGTGGCCAGGAACCTGGATCGGCCAAGCGGAACCGATCGCCGGCGCTATCCAAAATTTGCTGCAAACGATCTACTGAAGTGCCGGCCAGCTCAGCCCAGTTTTTGACGCCTGCATTTTTCAGCACCTCTTCAATTTTAGGACCAATACCCTCAACGAGTTTCAGATCATTAGGCTGATAGAGCGTGATGCCCAGTATTTTGGCAGCCATTTTATTGATCTTAGCTTCTCCACCACCGGTCACACCCGTGTCCTTTCCACCGCCCAGGAATAGTTGGTATTCTTCAAGCTCCTTCCATTTGCCCTCATTGGCGAGCTGGGCCTGGCGGGGCCAGGTAGATGGATCGTGCATGCGGTAGCGAGCACCTTCGCCCTCCAAGATGGATTTGAGGCGGTCAGGATCTGTAGCTGCCAGGGTAGCCCAATTGCCAATGCCGTTGTTTTTCAGCAATTCTTCAATCTTAGGGCCAATACCTTCTACTAGCTGTAGGTTGTCATTTTGGAAAGCTGCACCATAATCGAGGCCTCTGCCTCCATCCGCTGCTACAAAACCCGTCACTGCCGGGTCACTACCTGCCTTTACCACGGTATCGCCCATATTGTTCTTTTCTTCCTCACATGCTGCCAGAGCCACTTCCAGATCGGCATATTTGCCTTTGAGGGAGGCTAGGCTGGCGGCAGATTTTTCATAATCGTAGCGCAGTTTACTGAGCTCTGCTTCCAGATCGGTGGCTTTATCCTGCCAAAGTTTCAGATCTTTTTCCAGTTCAGCGATTCGATTTTGGTAGGTTGATCGATTGAAAAGCCACCAAAAGAGCCACCCCAGTAGCCATGCACCGAGGAGCATCGGAATAATTTGCCAGGTACAGTCTGTGCAAATATCTAAAAGTATCATAATATGTAAGTTTTTTGATTTTTAAATGAAATTAGTTTTTCTGCAATTCCACTTCCACGCGGCGGTTTTGATGCTTGCCAGCCTCCGTTTCGTTGGAAGCCACCGGTTGCGTTTCTCCTTTAGAAAGCACCTTTATTTGAGCCCTTTTGACTCCCTTGCGGATCAGTATATCCCGGATCACCTGTGCGCGTTGCTGGCCCAGGTTGAAGTTGTAAGTTTCGGTACCGTCGCTATCTGTGTGGCCAGTCAAAGTGACCGTTTCGTTGGTAGTTTGTAAGCGTTTGGCCAAATCATTCAGGTAGTTATCTATGGCTGGATCTGCATCCTTTTGTACAGAATTGTATGGGAACAATATGATGGCCCGGTCAGCCAGTTCGACCACCTCTGATTTTTCAACTTCGGCTTCAGCCCACCCAAATCGGACGCTGGGGAAGTAAGCGGACTTGTCGCCGGAAAATTCTCCCATCAGCTGGCTGGCCAGCCGGATGCGCTCGGGCGGGATATCGCCTTTGAGCAAATCGCGGACTGCTGCAGCCCTGGCCAATCCCAGGTTTTCATAAGAAGTCGGGTTGGGTTCATCTTTGTAGTATTGGCCGGTAATTATCAGGATGTTGTCACCGGAATTGTCTTTGAGGAAGGAGGATTTATAGGCTTCATACTTGTCATTGGTGAAGGCTTCGGGATTTGACCACTTGAAAACTAATGGCCCTCTGTCTCCGATCATGTCAGCTTTATCATCAGTAGGTGCGACTGCCGCAGCTACATTTTGGCAACAAACGCCGCGTATCCAGCAGCAGTGCCAATGCCAACAAAACCAAAACCATAACAACGATAGTAAGCCAACCAGAAGTGAAAGAGTTCTGCTACTCATAGTTGTTGTTTTTCGTTTTGTGAAGAAATAATGAACTGATTAACAGGGTGAATATAGAAAAAAAACAGCATGTTTTAGGCTATTTTGGCTGAAAGAAATCTGTTTGGAGTTGTGCCGATTTGCATAGATTATATTTCAAAGCCTGGAATTGTTAAACCGAATATGAATGTGGTTTGGGAAAACATAATCACTTTCTTTATCGGCATAGCCTCAAAATCAATGCTCCCCAACGATTTCGGGATTCCCAAACTATTTGTAGCCGATTGATGGAATTTTAAGCAAGCTTTTATTTTGAATATAGCTTTTAGGGCCCCATATGCCCCCACCAATCGGGCACTACCTATAATGTTGTTTTCAGAGTGACCATGAATTGTTAGTAAGCTTTGCTTGCCAAATGCAGCCACTTACGAGGAGTATATTATCTTTGCTGGCATGAACGAAAAAGTATTGATCCTCGATTTTGGTTCACAATACACCCAGCTTATTGCCCGGCGGGTACGTGAGTTGAACATTTATTGCGAAATAGTTCCCTACAATAAATACCCTTCGCAGGATTCCGATGTCCAGGCAGTCATCCTTTCGGGGAGCCCCTTTTCGGTGGTCGATGAAAAAGCGCTCAAGGTCGATCTTTCTCCTTTCATCGGTCGCAAACCTTTGTTGGCTATTTGCTACGGTGCTCAATACATCGCTCAGCAATATGGCGGGATTGTAGCCGCTTCCTCAAAAAGAGAATATGGCAAAGCCAAACTCAAAATTACCGAAACGGACCCATTCCTCTCCAATGTGCCCGATGAGTCGCAGGTGTGGATGTCGCACGGCGATACCATCCAGCAAATACCGCCTAAATTCAAGCGTCTGGCAGCTACAGACAGTATTGGCGTGGCTGCCTTCCGGTCGGATAATGGCCAATTCAAAGCTCCTGTCTATTGCATACAATTTCACCTGGAGGTCACGCATTCGCTGCACGGAGCTACGCTACTGCGCAATTTTCTGATAGAGATTGCCGCTTGCCGGGCCAATTGGACGCCGGCGTCCTTTGTAGAACATACCGTACAGGAGTTGAGCGGTTTGATTGGCCAGGAGCACGTATTGATGGGCCTTTCAGGCGGTGTGGACTCTACCGTGGGAGCCTGCCTTTTGCAAAGAGCAATTGGAGATCAGCTCCATTGCTTTTTTATTGACAATGGTTTGCTACGCAAAAACGAATTTGCGGAAGTGCTTCGTTCTTATGAAGGCATGGGCCTCAATATCGTTGGGGTGGATGCTAAAAATCGATTTTATGAAGTTTTGAAGGGAGTGAAGGAGCCTGAGCAAAAGCGCAAAGTGATCGGCCGCATGTTTATTGAGGTATTTGAGGAAGAAGCGAGCAAATTGGAGGGCATAGCCTGGTTGGGACAAGGCACGATTTATCCGGATGTGATCGAGTCGGTATCTGTCCACGGGCCGTCAGTTACCATCAAATCGCACCACAATGTGGGTGGTTTGCCCGAAAAGCTAAAGCTAAAGATTGTGGAGCCTTTGCGGATGCTGTTTAAAGATGAGGTACGAAAAGTAGGGCAGGAGCTGGGCATTCCGTGGCAAATACTGGGGCGGCATCCCTTTCCGGGGCCGGGTTTGGGTATCCGGATTTTGGGAGATATTAGTGCTGAAAAAGTGGCTATGCTACAAGAAGCCGATGCCATTTTTATTGATAATTTGAAAAAGCACGACCTGTATCAGCAGGTGTGGCAAGCTGCTACCATCTTGCTTCCAACAAAGTCGGTAGGCGTAATGGGGGATGAGCGCACCTATGAAAAAACTATCGCTCTGCGGGCTGTTACCTCCTTGGATGGCATGACTGCTGAATGGTGCCGGCTGCCGTATGACTTTTTGGCCGAAACTTCCAGCGCGATCATTAATAATGTAAAAGGCATAAATAGAGTAGTTTATGATATTAGTACAAAACCTCCTTCGACCATTGAGTGGGAATAGCTTCCTTCCGGAAACGGTAAAGATCGGCTTGCTGGTGCTTTTGGTCAGCCTCAGCTCCTGCGATGCGCTGAAAAAAGCCCAACGACCGGATGATGATGAGCCTCCTCCTAAGGATGAAACCGAATTGGGCGAAATTCAGGGGCAAAAGAAGTATAACCCCAAAACCGGCAAATATGAGTACGTCACCGATGTGACCGTCGTGCCGGATACGGTAAAATGGACAGTGGTGAAGGATGATGAGTATCCCCCCATCACCTCCTCTACTACTACCTCCACTCCTGGCGATTTGCCCGACGTTCCGATTGCCACTCCGGAAGGAGAGAAGCTATCGGAATACAATTTGGCTATTCTCTTGCCATTTTTGACCAATAAATTTAATACCCTCAGTTCCTCTATCGACAGTAGGTCCCATATGGCGCTCCAATTCTATAGCGGTGCCAAACTGGGCCTGGAAGATCTTTCGCAAAAAGGTATTCGGCTCAATGTACATGTCATGGATACCTACGCTTCCGAATCTCGGACGGAGGAATTGCTTCGTCAAGGCACCCTCCAGAGAGCTCACATGATCATTGGCCCGGTGAAGAAGACCAATCTGATAAAGGTGGCCGATTTTGCCAAGAAAAACGGCAAAGCACTAGTCTCGCCGCTCAGTCCAAGTTCAAGTGTAACACGAAACAATTCCAATTACATTCAACTCAGCCCTTCGCTCAAAGTACATTGCGAAGCGATTACAAAACATGCAAAAGAAAGGTACAATACCGACCAGATCGTACTGGTATGCAGAAATAAAAAAGCAGAAGTAGCTCGACTGCGCTACTTCCAAAATGCCAATTTCGCTATCGAAGGCTCCTCACTGGCAGAGCGATTCAAAGAATACGTAATCCAGGATCAATCTGCCGATTTTGCCTCACTGGATGTGCTGCCTTTCCTCAAAGACGGGGAAACCACCGTGTTTATACTCCCCAGCTGGTCCAATGAATCCTTCATCTATTCATTCATGCGGCATGTGGATTTGGTGCGGGGCGACAATGAGGTGGTGATCTATGGTATGCCGCAATGGCAGGAGTACGAACGCATCAGTTTCGATTATTATGAACGGCTAAATGTACACGTCAGTAGTGCCAGCTATATTGACCGGAATAGCCCGGAGGCCATTGCTTTCAGGCAGCGTTTCTTCAGCCGCTATGCTATGCCACCGGAAGAAGAGGCATATATTGGCTTTGCCACAACCCACTATTTTGGAGAAATGATCAGCCAGCATGGCACCCGCTTCCAGGATGTGATCGACCAATATCCTGAAGAGGCGATGCATGCCAGCTTCCACATTGAGCGGGTGGCACCCGACGGTGCGCAGCCAGAAGGGAAGGAGGTGCTCATCGACCGGCTGGAGAATAAGTTTGTACACATATTGAAGTTTAGAGATTACCATTTCCAACCTGCTGATTGAACTTTTGTGCAGCCTTGTAAAATATATGCGCTTCTGCTTTTCGCTGCATTTTTTGCCTGCCAGCCCGCCTCTCAACCCGCCCAAAAGGCAAGCGACTTGCAGGGTGTTGAGCTATTGCCCATTTCACAGAATCCAGTTTCAAAATTTGAATTAGATAGTGTTAATCGATTGGTTTACAGTTGGTTACACAATTACAATATTCAAAATTCTTTAGCCGCCCAAATTAACACTCCAATTGGCTTTAAGCGGCTTCCACTGAAGCCCGGCAGCTTTGGCGAATGGCTAAGATATTTGCCACTTAAGCCATCCGGTACGGCCGTCAAGCTGTACAATGGCAATTTGAAGGGCAATCAGGAATTGCATGCAGCGGTGATAGACATTGATGCCGGCAAGAGCGATTTGCAACAATGCGCAGATGCTGTGATGCGCCTGCGCGCCGAATATTTTTACAGCCAAAAGGCCGTGGACGAAATCCATTTCAATTTTACCAGCGGCCACAAAGTTTCTTTCGCCGATTGGAGCCGCGGACGCAAGCCGGTCATCCAGGCCAATGAGGTTAGCTTTTCGCAGCCGGGCAGCACTCAGGATACTTCGTACTCCAACTTCAAAGCCTATCTTCGATCCATTTTTACCTATGCCGGTACTGCCTCACTCAGCAAAGAGCTGCAAACCGTGCCGCTTACCGATTTGCAAATCGGTGATGTATTTATTGAGGGAGGCTTTCCGGGGCATGCTGTCATCGTGCTCGACATGGCTAGTGACGCAGCAGGTAATAAAGTGTTTTTATTGGGGCAAGGTTATATGCCTGCGCAGGATGTTCATGTGCTGAAAAACTTCATGAATGAATCGATAAGTCCCTGGTATTCAGTGAGTTTTGGAGAAATTTTGAATACGCCAGAGTGGACGTTTAAAGCAGTTGATCTAAAGCGGTTTAGATGAATAGTGAGGTGATTATTTGATAGGAGTCGATTTTGTCTGTTGAAATAGAAACTACATGACGCCCAATAGAAGAGAACGATTTCAGCAAGTTGCCGAGCGCCGTCAATTTGATTTGACCGTGATCTTAGAAAATGTGCATGATACGCACAATATTGGCGCGGTGCTCAGAACTTGCGATTCGGTAGGCATCAATGAGGTATTTATACTCACTACGGAGCCGCACCTCCAACAACACTATCTGACTCTGGGCAAGCGGACCAGCTCCGGGGCGCGCCGCTGGATTGAAGTTCATTACTACCATGAACGGGAAGCCTGCTTTGCACATGTCAAGAAGCAGTTTGGCAAAATCTTATCTACTCACCTTTCTGAAGATGCCACCGATCTGTATGAGTTGAATCTCAGCGAGCCGGTAGCTTTGCTGTTTGGTAATGAGCATGATGGTGTAAGCCAGGAATCACTGGCCTTCAGCGATGGCAATTTCATCATCCCTCAGATGGGGATGGTCCAGAGCCTCAATATCTCAGTGGCCTGTGCGGTGAGTTTGTATGAAGCCTATCGGCAGCGGGCTGAGAAGGGATATTACAGGGATGCTCTGCAGGCTGCCGAAACGAAGAGAAAGGCCCTTTTTCAGCGATTTGTGGCTATTCATGAAGGGAAGGAGAAAGGAAGAAAAGTGTGGAAAAAAGGGGGCGATAGGTCGGATCGTTCACAATGAGCTGACCAACTTTCACCCTTGCCTCAATTGGTGGCTGTTGGCTTTGGTAGATAGCTTTTGCCGATTTGTAGAAAACTCCAGCCCAGGCGGGAATATTTTAAGCAGGTTGCAAACAAAATTGTACCTTTGCGGAGCTTTTTGAGAAAGTAGTGTTTTTATGAGTATTCGATTTCGCGGGTTATAAACATACTAAAATAGCTGATGGATAAGAACAATATAATTGGTATAACGCTCATCTTTATTCTCTTCTTTATCTGGGCCAGGATCAACTCGCCTACGCCGGAGCAGCTAGCCGAGCAGCAGCGAGTTCAGGATTCGATCCAGCAGGCACAGGTTGCTGAGGAAAAGCTGGCTGAGCTGCCTGCGCAGGCGCCTCAGGCGGCCCCTCCTGCCGCCGAGCAGCCGATGGAGAATGACTCGATGCGCCAGTCCAGGCTGGCAAGTACCTTTGGGCCATTCGCTTCGAGTGCTGCAGGAATTGAGAAGGAGCAAATCCTTGAAAATGAGCTGGTTAAGATAACCTTTACAAGCAAAGGCGGGCGTATCAAAAAGGTATTGCTTAAAAACTACTACAAGTTGATAATTGATAGTAATAAAGTAGAACAAAAGATTCCGCTTTATTTGCTGGAGGATGAAAAAAATAAATTTGAATACTTCCTGCCGATGGCCGGCCTGCCAAGCGGAGGAGTAAAAACGAGCGATTTATATTTTCAGGCTGCTGCCAATGACAGCAGCATTAGCTTCAAGGCCAGCGCCGGTGCCGGCCGATCCTTTGAGCAAATTTACAGCCTCGCCCCTGGCAGCTACAACATCAATTATGAAGTTCGGCTAAATGACCTCAACAATACCCTTGCTACCACTTCGCAGCCCATCAAACTCTTTTGGGACAATTACCTGGATCGGCTTGAGATCAACTACGCTTACGAGAAAAACTATAGTAGTGCCTACTACAAAATTGCTGATGACAGCCCTGGTCATTGCTCCTGCACCTCTGATGATGAGGAAACCATTAGCAAAGCTGTAAAATGGGTTTCGTGTAGCAACCAGTTTTTCAATAGCTCTTTGATGGCCAAAGAGGGAAGTTTTAAATCGGCTGCTATAAAGATTCAGATGGAGGAAGAGGACAGCGAAGATCTGAAGCGGATCAGCTCAGAGCTTGTGTTGCCTTTTGATGGCGGCACTGCCGACCGCTTTGCGATGGATTTTTTCGTGGGTCCGAACGAGTTTACCCTACTTCAGGCGTATGATGCGGAACTGGAAGACATTATTCCTTATGGCAGCAGCATTTTTGGAACCATCAATCGGTGGGTAATCCGACCTATTTTTGGCTTTTTGTCAAGCTTCATAGGCAGCAAGGGAATCGTAATACTAGTTCTGACTCTGATTGTGAAGCTGCTGCTGTATCCGCTTACCTACAAAATGCTGTACTCTCAGTCGAAGATGGCTGCGCTGAAGCCTCAGATGGCTTCTGTAAAGGAAAAACACAAAGGCGATCAGCAGACTCAGCAGATGGAAACGATGAAGATGTACCGAGAGTTTGGGGTCAATCCGCTGGGTGGTTGCCTGCCCATTGCCCTGCAGATGCCTATCTGGTTTGCGCTGTATCGTTTCTTCCCGGCCTCCATCGAGTTTCGGCAGGCTTCTTTCCTTTGGGCTACCGATCTGTCCTCCTACGATGTATTTGCCTGGTTACCTAGCAATATACCCTTTTATGGAGAGCACATCAGCCTCTTTACCCTGCTCTGGGCAGGTACTACGGTGATCTACACCTTTTACAATACCAAGCATATGGATATGTCGATGAATCCGGCAATGAAGTATATGCAGTATCTGATGCCCGTCTTTTTCCTCTTCTTTTTCAATAATTTTGCGGCAGGACTGACCTGCTATCTGCTTTTTAGCAACGTGATGAACATTGGCCAAACGCTGATTACCAAAAATTATATCATCGATCAGGAGAAGATTAAACGAGAGATGGAGGCCTATCGAAAAAAGCCCAAAAAGAAAGGCGGCTTTCAGGAGCGCTTGGAAGCCGCGCTGCGGGATCAGCAGAAGCAGCAAGCTGCCAAACAGAATGGCAAATCGAAGGGCAAAAAGCAAAAAAAGAAATAATGCGTAGTAGCCGGCTGGGTGTTTTAATCATTCTGATTCTCCTGAGTGCCGCTACCTGCCAGCGCAAGTCGGTGGTAGTGTTGCAGGAACCCGTGCGGATGGAAACGGATACCTTGGTTTTGAGCGGGGAAGAGGTTGCAGAGGTATTCCAAAATGCTACAATTGCCTCTGACAGCTTGCAGGTAGAGGAAGCCGAAGTGATTGAGAAAGATGTTGCCGAAACTGAAAAATTCCCTAAAGCAGGCCCTTCAATTGTGGTCAGTTTGGAAAAAACGGGCTGCTATGGCCAATGCCCTGCCTATGAAGCCCGCTTGATGTCAGATGGCAGGTTGAGCTGGTGGGGCAAACAATACCTAAAGCTATTGGGGCGCCACGAATGTCTTGCTGACTCCAGCTTGCTTCCAAAAATCATACATTTTGCCGATTCCATCCAGTTTTATCAGCTGGCCGATCATTATCCGGAAGATGGGCATTTTTTGCCCGATTTGCCCAGCACCCTGACCTATCTGGTGTTGGATGAGCAGCGCATAAAGGTGATCCGCAACAATTTTGGCGGTCCCAAATCCCTCCGCGCTTTTGAAAACTTTCTTGAACAGCTGTTTTTAGAACAGGACTGGCAAGAGGTTTTGCCTTCACATTAGTAAACATTATTGACCTTTTCCTGGAAAATCAGCAAATAGAAATATTGTTTTTTTGATACAATATTTTACTCATTTATAATTTTCTTTACAAGGTGTTCCCTTTAAAAAACTGGCATCTTACAACCTTCACAAAGGGTGTATCCTACCGCTGGCGGTTTGAGAGTGATGTACACATTCGATCCTTACGCGGTATAACACGCTCTTAATATTTACAGACTTTCTATTGTCTGACTATCTACCTTGCCCCAGCGATCCCATCTCAGGGCAGGGGCTCAATGCACTGCCTCCTCACCATTTCACAAACCTGGATGACTGCCAAATTTGCCCGAATTGGAGCAGCTGTAAAACATAAACCCCCGGAGGTAAGTGGTTAACGTCAATAGCTACTTCCTTTTGAACCACTGGCATGCGCATCCATTCTTTGCCAGCCAAATCGCTAAGTACAAATTCAGCCTGGCCGGGCTTGTCGATATTGCCAAACTCGATGAAAAGCTTATCACCAGCCGGATTGGGAAAAAGCAACAGCTTTTGGGCTGCTGTGGATAGTGCTTCGATTGCTGTAGTAGTGTCTTTGTATTCCAGCTTGATTGCTTACCGTTTGCATATCCAGCATACCACCCAGCAAAACGAAAGTGCCGTTGCCCAAGTCAGCGATACCGCGCAAATCCATTGGCAAGGGCTGAGGATTTGTTTCACTCCACACCCCTGTTTCTGTGTCATACTCTACAACCCGATGAGCCGGGGGCACACCGGCGCCATTGCTGTACGCCAGCCCGTCAAAATTATAGGTTAGTTCAGAACCGCCAATCCACAAAGCCTTGTGGCCGATCTGTGCGGCAGCCATTCGGTAGCCTTTTCGATTGGCATTGGGCACCGATACGCTCCAGCTAATCTGAGTAGGATCATTCGGGTCGATGACTCCTTTGCGAAAATTGGCTTGAGCCGGAAAATTGAAGCCAAAGCGAGCCCCGCCAAAGTAAAAAATGGTATCTCCGATAATAGTACCCGAAGAGCCAAAAGAGCGGTAAGATTCATTGGCAGGCAGAGGAGTGCCGGCTATCCAAATGTCCTGGGCGGGGTGGTAAATTTGTACATCAGATACATTGGAACCATTGCTCCAGCCGCTAATAACATAGATGAGGCTATCCCGCCACACGGCCTGCACCTGATCGTCGATAGGCACAGGGACGGGCTGGCCATCAGGCAGAAATTGATTGGTCGTTACCTCAAAGCGATGCACCTTATCGGAGGATATTTCATCCTGGTTGGAAGCGACGTGATAGCCGCCAATGATGTATATTACATTGTGTACACGACTGGCTGCAGCGGCAATTTTGCCCATGGTATCGGGCAGGGTAGGGAGGCTTTGCCATTCATCAGCCAGCAGATCGTAGCGCCAGCTGTTCAGATGGATTCCCTGCAGCGTTTTAGTAGAGTCGATTCCTGCAAAGGAATATACATAGGGCTGGCCATTGATAAACCCTTCACAAACGGCATTATTACTCACGCGCTGGGGCATGGGCCGTAGCGGGCTGAGGGTCCATTGTTGAGCCTGGCAGTTGAAAGCCAGTAAGATTATCGAGTGGAGTAAAAGTGATTTTAGCATGTGTTAATCAATATAAAGTAAGGAAATTGAAGCGTAAAGTGAAAAATATTCCAACAGCCGGCGGCATCACTCCAGCTTGATAGCAACCTGAAAATAGTTGTTGACTTCGCCTACAACGGAATACTCAATGTAAAAGGACTCCGCCCATTCTTTGAAAGCTTTAAATTCATGCAGGGGAACATTAAACTCGTCAAACAAGAGGATATCTCCCTTCCTCAAGTAAGGGGATAAGGTAGTGAGTACAAACAAAGTAGCCGAGTACAAATCAGCATCCAGATGAACCACTTTCTGCCTACTGACCTCGTACGTTTTTAAAAAATCAGCCAAAGTATGCTGAAACAGCCCCTGATAAAAGCTGTGCCGGGTGTCGTCAATTTGAGGTGGCTCATTGCCGCTTGACATATCTCCCTTCTTGAAGGGCCCCCAATCCTCTGGCAATCCCGTGAATGTATCGAAGCCGTAAAACGCTGCATTTGGGTGATCAATGTGTTTCAACCACCACCTAAAAGATTGGCCTTTGGAAACACCAAACTCCAGGTAGTCAATGTCCTGGCTGTCCAATTCGCGATCAATCACATATTGATACAAATCATATCTTTTAGAATAATCAAAATTTTTGCTGGGAAAGCTGGAGAATTTCAAGTTCTTTTGCTCCGAAATCCATTCAGATACATAAGCCAGGTAGCTCAAAAAGCTTAGTTTGCTTTTGGGAAGGATGTGATGAATGCCATATTTGTAAAAGTAATATTTGATTCTTCTTATCCACTTTATTTTATTCATGTACATTCAATTTGATATACGGAGAGCGGCCTCTAAAGTATGCAATATTTCAAAATCTACTTTAATTTAGCAAGGGTATAAAAATACGTACAAGCATGTCAATTTTCTACTTTGCATTTTGCCTGAGCATTTATTACGCCATCCACAGCGTCTTAGCCTCGAAATGGGTCAAGCAAAGCCTCCGGCCATTCATTCCTCCCAGCTATTATCGCATTTGCTACAACCTGCTGGCTATCGGGCTGCTCGCCCTGATTGCCTATCTGTACGTTCACACAGAGAGCGAGGTACTGCTGGAGGAATCCCCATTCACAGCCATTATCGGCTGGCTGCTACTTATCGCTGGTATTATTTTAGGTAGCCAGACTTTGCTGAACTACGATCTCAAAGAGTTTTTTGGCATACGCTACGTGCTTTCCGTGGAGCAGCCTGCCAAGAATGAGTTGCAAACTAAGGGGCTGAATGCGTGGGTCCGACACCCCTTATATTTTTCCGTCCTGCTGGTACTGTGGGGCTGGTTTTTGGCGATGCCCCTGAGTGCCGTGCTGGCAATAGCTGTGATAAGCAGTGCCTACATTCCTATCGGGATTTTTTATGAAGAGCAAAAGCTACTCAAGGAGTTCGGTGAGGCCTATGCCGAATATAAAAAACGAACACCTATGCTCATCCCTTATTTGCTTTAGGGCTACTCCTTGATTGCCACCTCTGCAAAATCAACGGGCACAGTCAGGGCATAGGACTGGATACCTCCAATCTCGATAAGTTGAAATTTGGTAGCCTTTCCATCTACCGCACAGCTGCCAGGCTTAAAGGGCAGACCATTTATATGCAGTCGGATGGAAGGATAGCGCAGCTTAAATTTTCCAGCTACTTTTTGCTTCAGACTAAAGGACTTTTGGATTGTTTGGCTGCTGAAAGTACGCAAACAATACTTTCCTTTCTGATAGCCATATCCTTCTCCTTTGTCTTCGTATAATTGGCTGATTATTAGTTTGTTATGGCAAAATATGTGTAAATTTAGTTCACTGCTGAACATAGCCCCTGTGTGTTGAATGACAGGATATTTTGGAATCACAGCACCGGCTTTGATGAAAAACGGAATCTGACCGATAGAGGCGGCGGTTTGTACCTTTTGCCTGCCGGTAAAAGCCTTCCCGGTCCAGTAATTATACCATTTGCCTTTGGGCAAATAAGTGTATTGCTTACGCTGCCCGGCTTGCTGTACAGGGCTCACCAGAATGTGTTCACCAAAGAGAAACTCCCTTTGCCGGGCCACGCACTTGGAATCCTGCTGATCGTAAAAGGCCAGCGACTGGATCATCGGCCGGCCGGTGGTCACATACTTCCAAAAGCTGGTATAAATGTATGGCAATAGCTGATAGCGTAGCTCAATAGCGGCTTTGGCATGGATGGTGAATTCATCACCAAACGACCAGGGCTCCTGATCGAGCCTGCGCTCTGCTTCACTTTTTTTGACGGCCTCCTTATCCACTTCTGCTGCCCCGTCCATGTGATTGCCCATAGAATGAACCCGGAAAAAAGGATGGAAAACTCCTAGCTGCAACCAGCGCACAAACAACTCGCCGTCCGGCCGTTCGGCAAAACCGCCGATATCCGAGCCAATGAAGGAAAAGCCGCTGATGCTCATCCGCTGACACTGCCGGTTGGCAATGCGCAAGTGCTTCCAGCTCGCTATATTATCGCCCGTCCAACTGCTGGCAAAGCGTTGGCCACCAGCAAAACTGGCACGGGTCAGCACAAAGGGGCGCTTGTTGGGCTTCAGCTCTTTGAGCCCCTCAAAGGTAGCGCGCGACATGCAAAGGCCATACACATTATGCGCTTTGCGGTGGCTGCAGGGGTGGCCATCCAGGTGGTGGCGTACATCCTCGGGAAAGGTGTGGCTATGCAGTTTGAATACTGCCGGCTCATTCATGTCGTTCCAAAAACCACTGACATTTTGCTGGTTATACAATGAGTGGTAAAGCTTGCCCCACCATGCGCGAACTTTCGGATTAGTGAAATCCGGCCATACGCATTGGGAGGGCCAAACCGGGCCGATCATCAATGCGCCATCGGGGCGGCGGCAAAAGACATTTTCACGCATGCCTTCTTTAAAAACAAGGTACTTCTCATCCACTTTGATGCCCGGATCGATCATCACAACGGTTTGGAAGCCCTTATTTTTCAGAAGTTCGATCATGGCGGCAGGATCGGGAAAGTACTCCTTGTTCCAGCTAAAGCAGCGATAGCCATCCATATAATCAATATCGAGATAAATGGCATCGCAGGGGATTTTGCGCTTCCGAAATTCTTCTGCGACTTCCAGCACCCGATTTTCCGGAAAATAGCTCCACCGGCATTGGTGGTAGCCCAGGGCCCAGAGGGGAGGCAATTCAGGTCGGCCAGTGAGCAGGGCATATTGGCTGGCCACGGCAGTCAACTCAGGGCCGTAGATGAAGTAGTAATCGATACACCCGCCATCAGCACCAAAGCTGCTGATGCCCTGGCTGGCAGAGTCAAAATCGAAATGACTGCGATAGGTATTGTCCAAAAATATTCCATAGGCCCTTCCCTCATACAGGCCATAAAAGAAAGGAATAGCTCGATAAAGCTCTTTTGTTTTAGGCCCAAAGCCAAAGGAGTCGGTAGTAAAATTGCTATGCTTTTGGCCACGCAGATTGAGCGAGCCAGCCTTGTCGCCAAGCCCGAAAAAGGCTTCTCCCTCCAATGCCTTCCGCCTCACCCTGACCCTGTTTATGCCTCTGAGCAGGGTAGATTTAGCATAAAAGCCCTCTTCCTCTTGCGAAATGAGTTGGCCCTGTTTGTCTGAAAAACGAAGCTGCATGCCTTGTTTGCTAATTCGGCAACGCAATTTGTCCGTTTGTACTACAAATGCGTCCGCTTTCTTTTTCAGCTCAAAAGATGGATATTCAGCTTCAAAATCGGGATCAATGGCGTAAGAAAAGTGAGGTTCTTCCAATGCCTTGACAGAGTATCGGATATGAAAAATAGTGGGAGTGAGGATTTCAATTTGCAATGTAATATTTTGATCGCATGCAAATCGGGCAGTCCGTTCGTCAGAGTTATGCTTGCGTATAGTACCTGGCCGGTGCTCGCTAAACACATCCGGATAGCGATCCATTCCTTCTGTCTCATCGATATGCACTTCCTCGATTGTGAGCTTTTCTTTAGTTTTTTTAGCAATCGGTGCAGAGGTGTCCGGCAAGGAGTTTTTTGTCTTTTTAGTAGTCATTGGGATGCATTGGAGGGAGAAGAATCGAAATGGGTAGCTTCATAAATGGCTCGCTCCAACCTGGCTCGCTCTTTTACTTTTTCGGTTTCCGACCAGCCAAAGCAAGCGGCAAAATCCATCAGCAGCGGCTCCATGACTGGCTGTATGGAAGGCAGATTGAAATACAAGCGGCCGCTGCGGCGGCTAAAAAAATCGAGCGGGCGGAGACATAGCTCATGCTCGATACAAAACTGCAACTCGGCACGTGCCAAAGCCACCTCTGGCTCATCGGCCAAGGCTGCCATCAATTGTAAAATAGACTCTGCCTGTCTGCCATAATTAGCCACTAGGTAATGAAGGTGGTCGCTGCTAAGTTTCTGGTTTTCAGCGATTTCTGCAAGTTGCTTGATGTAAAACTCTACTGATTCAGCACTTTCAAAGGGGCCGCCCGTAAGAGCTATTTGCCCGCTTTGGCAATCCTTGAAAGTGCGACCTTCCAGATGCTCTATTTTTTCCACCACTAAATCTGTCACCCTCTTAGCCATTTTCCGGTAGCCCGTTAGCTTACCACCGGCAATAGAAATGAGCCCACTGTCCGATTGAAAAATTTCATCTTTGCGAGAAAGCTCAGAAGCCGATTTGCCCTCCTCATAGATCAGTGGGCGCAGTCCCGCCCAGCTCGACTCTACATCGGCAGTAGTAAGCTGCACAGTGGGGAACATGCTATTGGTGGCATTGAGCAGGTAATCAACATCCGACTGCTGAGTCAATACGTGGTTGATATCTCCCTTATAAGGAGTGTCGGTAGTGCCTATGTAAGTGACACGATAGCGAGGGATGGCAAATATCATGCGGCCGTCATCCACATCAAAATAAACGGCTTGCCGAAGCGGGAGGCGATGATGCGCGACTACCAGATGAACCCCTTTGGTTAGGAAGAGATGCTTTCGGTTAAGGGAGTGGTTCTTTTGGCGGAGCTGATCCACCCAGGGGCCTGCAGCACTTACCACGTACTTAGCTTTGAGCTTAAAGGTATGGTCGCTGTTGGCATCAACACATTGCAAGCCATTGATGAGCCCTTCTTCTCCATACAAAAAGTCAGTTGCCTGGACGTAATTGAGGCTCAAAGCACCATATTTGGACGCAGTTTTTATGATCTCAAGGGTGAGGCGGGAGTCATCTGCACGATATTCGGCATACAACCCTCCTCCCTCCACAATGTCTGATCGGAGCAAAGGCTCCAATGCGAGGATTTCTTCCTTGCTCAACATTTTGCGGCGGTCGTCACCCTCTACACCTGCTAAAAAGTCGTACAATTTCAAGCCAAAAGAAGTTGCCAATTTGCCATAGGTCCCGCCTTCCACCAGGGGGAGGAGCATCTTTTCGGCCTGTACCAGGTGAGGTGCCAGTTGGTGGACAATGGCCCGCTCGCTGCCTATCTTCCGTACCAGCCCGATCTCCAATTGCTTGAGGTATCTGAGCCCGCCGTGGATGAGCTTGGTGGAACGGCTGCTGGTACCGGAAGCAAAGTCATTTTTTTCTACCAGCACTACTTTGAGGCCGCGGCTGGCTGCATCAAGGGCTATGCCTGCTCCGGTAATACCTCCTCCGATGATGGCCAGGTCAAATGCTTTTTGCTCAAGCAATTGAATAGTTTGGTGGCGTTGCAGGGAGGAGAGCTGGTTCATAATGAAGCTGGTTAATTGGCCGGTAATGAGGTCTTATGGATTGTGTCGTATGAGATAATGAGAGCCAATAAATTGCCCGTTTTTATCTTGAATGGTCAACAAATAGGTTCCGTTAGCCAAAGGCAGGGTACTAAGTTGTGCCCTTCCGTTGATGAATTCGAGTGACCCGGCCCGGCAAATTTTTCCCGACAGATCAAAGATTTGAAAGGAATGAGTGCCATTACATCTGCAGCTTACTGATAGGAGGGCATGAGTGGGATTTGGAGACACAGAGGTTATCCGCTCTGCCTTTTGCTCCTTCACGGCGGTGGCACCAATTATTGTGATGCTATTATTCTCATCAAACGGATTCGACCATATTGGGTTTGCATACACCTGCTGTCCGCTCAGTGTTTGCATGAACGCGGTAATGGCATTACGTTCCTCTTGTGTGATATTGAGCATTTGTCCCTGGCCATTGGCTATGAGCCGGTGATCGAGGTTGTTGTTGGCCACTAGTTCGATGTGATTGTAATGGTCGAGAACTTCTGAAAAATCAGTAAACGTGCCATTGTGCATGAGCGGCCCATTGAGAATTCCGGCGGGGTTGAATAGATCCCGGAGGCTGGGAGAGCGGGTGTTGGTAAGGTCTGTAGAGCCAGGATCAGCTGCTACAGCGATGACGTTGTTGTTTCGGCTGTTTGGATCAATGTCGAATTCCGGTGCCCGATGGCAGCCATTGCACCCCAGGCCGCCACCGGTTCTGCTGCCGCTCAAATCAAACTGGGGTGGCTGCAAAAACAACCTTTTTCCCTGATTTTCCTGCGTAGTGAAATTGGGGAAAGGCGTGCCGTCATTAGCCACTTGGCTGCGGCCTTCATCAAATTTAGAATCAAAAGACTGAATGCTTCGCACAAATTGGGCAATGGCCAGTTGGATTCGCTCTTCGCTCACTTCCGTATCGCCATAAACAAAGGTAAATAGCTTTTGATAGTACGCCAGCCCTTCCATTTTATTGAAAAGAGAGTCCAGGCCGGGGTCACCATTGGCACCGCTGAAGCCCATCTCTACATGATCCTGAATGGGCTTGGAGGCTTGGTCTTCTACTGACGATGCCCGCTCGTCCCAAAAGAAGCGTTCTTCATCTGCAAAACGGGCATTGATCAAGCGCATCGAATGCCGGCCGGTACGCCCGCCGGTGCGCCCTAAGCTGAGCTGGGCAGTGTCGCTAAAGGCAAATTGTTGGATGTGGCAGCTCGCACAGGCTGTGGAATTATCTACAGAGAGTTGTTTGTCGTAAAAGAGTACCCGCCCCAGTGTAGCCCCGGCATTGCTGACAGGATTGTGGGCCGGCGTATTGTCTTTGGCAATGTAATCGGGGATGGGCTGATTGGCATAATTCTCCAGATTGTTCAGATCGATTACACCTTTTAGCGGCAGGCCGGAGCTGTTGGCAAGACACAACCAACTAAACAACAAAATGATAATGTAGAAGGCAGGGGATTTCATGCAATAGTAGCTTTATAAGTTATTAGTAGAAAGATGAAGCGAATCAAGTTTGATAGCCCGATTCGCTTCAGTGCACAGGCACTATTTCCGTTTCCAGGTGGAATTGGAAATGCTGGTGGTAGTTACCATTACTCCGGAATCGGTGGTTGTCATTTCCTCATTTTGTGAAAAGACAAGTTCGCCATCCGAATTGATTTCATAATTGGCGTGTTGTTCTTGTCCCGAACCTGCGGCTGGCATTCCATTGACGGATACCGTGAAAAACGACTCAGAAATGGTGATTACATTGCCACTAGTAGAATAAGGGCCGGTACCAGACACATTGGTATAAGATTCATTTGTTGAAGAAACTACACTTCCATCTACCGAGGTAACGGCGGCTACATCATAACTACCGTTAGTGGCAAAATCCGTGTTTGTAAAAGTCAGATCGTAGTTGAGGTTTGAACCCTCGATAGAGGAGTGGCTGGTGGTAGTAGATCCGTTAAATGTAGAAGTGGATTCGACATCTGCGGTAAAGGCAACCGCGGTCCATGCGCCTAACAACGAATTGGTGGTGGGATCTGCTTCGTCATCATTGCCACAAGAGCCCAGCAGAAAAAGCAGAGAAAAAACAAACAAAAATTTTGTCATTTTGATCATAATTTGGTGATTTAAGTAGTTTAAAAAGTTGTTGGGTTAGTAGAAGAAGGTATTTACAAACCCATTGTCCATTTCCGGACGCAGGCTCATATGCTGTTTTGAGCAGGGGGATCGGTGATGAGCCCCATCTGGCGGGCCCGTTTTTCCCAATTTCGGCGGGCCAAAAGCTGCATATCCGCTATATTGTCCAGCTCATCAATAATTTCCATACCCAGCAGCGTTTCAATGACATCTTCCATGGTCACTATGCCGGCCATGCCGCCATATTTGTCCATCACGAGACTGATATGCTCCCGCCTTTCCATCAGTTGATTGAATAGCTCTGGCAGAGCTAAATCTTCCTGTATAATACTGATGGGACGCTTAATATCCTTCATGGTCAGCTGGTGTTCATCATTCAGCAACTTGCTCAATAACTCATCTTTGAGCACAAAACCAGTAATATGGTCTTTGGATTCGCTATAAATGGGGATCCGGGAAAAGCGCAGATTTTTATTTTTTTCATAAAATTCACGAATGTTTTGTTTTTCACTAGCCGCGACCACCACGGTGCGGGGTGTCATAATGTCAGCGGCGCGGATGGTATTAAATCGCAGCAAATTTTGGATGATCTTGGATTCTCCCTTTTGGATAATACCCTTTTTGGCTCCCAGCGTAGCCATGGCGTTAAAATCGGCCCGGCTAAGCACCGCTTCCGTAGTGCCCTTCTTGAGCCATTTGGTAATGAGCTGGCTAAACCAAACAAGCGGGTAGAGCAGCAAAATGATGTAGTGTAAAGAAGTGGTGGTGAAAGGAACCAGTTTTTTCCAGTAGGTGGCGCCGATGGTTTTCGGGATGATTTCCGACAGTATCAATATAGCCAGGGTCATCGCCACGGGGGTAACCACACTGGCCATAAAGCTTTCACCCCAAATTTTTCCTGCTTGCACACCTACACCGATAGCCCCTACGGTATGGGCAATGGTATTGAGCGTAAGAATAGCCGAAAGTGGCTGGTCGATGTTGTCTTTGAATTTTTTGAGCCGCTGGCCCAGCAATGAGCTTTGCTGGTGTTTTATCTCTACAAAAGAGGGTGGAATACTGAGCAATACGGCTTCCCAAACAGAGCACAGAAAGGAGAATACAATGGACAGCAGGAAAAAAACTATCAGTAGAGTGTACACAGATATCGTAATTTTGTGAGGACAAATATAGTGTATATCATGTCCCCTAGTACTTTTTTAACGATCGTAATGAAGAATAGGTGCAAATGTAAAAAGGATCACCCTGCCTTAGGATGATCCTCTTTTTTATATTCGCAAACCGATCAATTTACATAAAGCCGCTGATACGGAATGATGATCTCGTTTTCTTCCAGCTGATTGAGGGCCCGCAATCTTTGCACGGAAATATTGTACCTCTGGGCAATGCTGAAAATTGTTTCATTGTCTTTCACGATATGTACTTCCCGCTTGGCCCCTACATAATCGTAGGAAGCAGGGACCGCATCTCCTTTGTCATGCATAGCTACAGCTGGCAGGTGTTCTGCCGGTTGAGGAATGTCGGTAGTTGCAGTGGCAGGAGCCGGGCAGTTGCAGTCAGAGGTTTTCAGTTTCTGGCCGATGTAAATCCGCTCATTCGGCCCCAAACGGTTCATCTCGCGGAATCGATCGGTGGTGTAACCATATCGCTTGGCCAGTTGGTATATGGTTTCGTTGGGCTGCACTACATGTACTTCCCCTTTGCTGGTAAGTACCTCATCTCTGCTATCAAAACTTTTGCTTGGAGTGCGCACACTGCCCAGAGGATGTACATAGAGCTTCATACAGGGAGTGATGAGGTTTGAACGCAAAGCATTCCACTTTTTGATATTCTCAACCCGTACACTGTACAAGCGGGCGATACCGTAGAGTGTTTCATTGGGCTGCACGATGTGGTAGCCATCTCTGGAATAATCCTGACAACGCGCTTTGCCATATACACCTGCTACCGTAGTGGTGGTGGTAGCCGGAGCTGTGCTGGTGGCAGGGGCAGTTGTGGTCGGCTCAGCAGTAGTATAGATTACATCGGTTTTGCCGAGCATCTTACCATTTCGGTACGTATTGCCCCCACATTCACCCTCTGCTGGCTGGCCGGTATTGCGGTTGATATACAGATTGCGGTCGATGTCTTTGTAAATCGGGCAGACCCACACGGTACCGTCCTCTGTGACGTATCCCGGATTAGTGGAGGTAGTTGTAGTGGTAGTGGTATTGGTAGCATCAGAGCCCGAGCCTGGTTTATAGGTACCGGTTTCAAGGTCGTAGATATTGCCGGAGGTAGTTGTATTGGTGGAAGCCAGATAGCGGCGCCCTTTACTAAAAAAGCTACCGTCGTAAGCGGCATTGATGCCTTGGTCAGAGCAAAAATCGTTGATATATTGCTGAATAGGAGTATTGTTGACCGCGATCAAGACGAGTCGATTATTTTGGGCATCCGTTTCGTTGAAGCCGGTTCTTTCTTCCAGCACACCAATTTCAGGGATTACCAGCATCTCGGCATAGCTGCGGCCGGCGCGCTGTTTTTGGCGCATAAACTGGTATTTGCGTGGGCAGCCCTGGCTGAGCATGGCTTTGTAATTGACGCTCGATTCAGAGCCATCGAGGGCGAGGTTTTTATCGGCGGACAAGTGGTTGAATTTAAACACATATTTGTAGTCAACCGAAGTGAACCCCATAAAGGTAGCTGACAATTGGTTGTAGGTAGCAATACCCACAGGGGAGACGTTGAAGCCGTTTCCGTGCTTTCTGACGATAAATACCTGCAAATCGCCATCGTTTATCTGGCGCACCATTTTTTCATTCAAGGCTACGTCTTTGCAATTGCGCAGATTAGTCGGCCGGTCGGGCCGAACGATCTTGTTTTCAATACCCACTTCCAAAATGATCTTTTCGCGATCGTTGAGCAGAATGTGGTAGGCAATATGACTGAGGCCCGCACCATTATAGCGGTATTCGTAGCGGTCCATGCAATGTTTGTCATATTCGATGAAAATGGTTTTCCCGTAAGTAAGAGCACTCATGAAAAGGCCCAATAAGGGGAGAATGATTTTTGACGCTTTCATTTTAAATCATTTTGTGTTTCGATAATGTAAAAATCACTGATTACTAGACAGTTATGACTGCTTTTAAGGTGGTGAGATGCGCCAAAGTAGGTCAATTATAGCGCATTTGCAAGTATTTGTGACAGAAATCTATCCAAAACCCTTCCAAAAAAAAAGCACTTCCGCAATCTTCCTCTTTTCCCCGAATTCTTGTTAGAATATTGCTGTAGATTTGAAAAAGCCTGGTTCCGGATCATACGATCCCCTGAGATACGGCATACAAAACCAATTCGCTGGCAGAGTTGAGCTGCAGCTTTTTCATGATGTTTTTGCGATGCGTATAAACGGTGTGTGTACTGAGATGCAGCTCATCGGCAATTTCCTTCGCTATTTTTCCGCTGGCAACCAGGCGCACTATTTCAATTTCGCGTACCGACAGAGGGGTAGGGCGGCAATCTTGTTCCTGATCCTGTGGGAAAGAGCGCTCCAGAAGGTAGTTGAGCACTTTATTGCAAAAAAACTTTTCCCCTTTGGCCGAGGCCTTTACCGCATTGATGATCTCTTCCTGCTCACATTGTTTGGTTAAAAAACTGTTGACCCCCTGTTCCAATACTTGCAATACCCCGTTCTTATCACTATCTGCACTGATTATCAAAATATTGGATTTTGGAGCCAAATGGCGGATTTTCCGTACGCTTTGAGTTGAAAATGCGCCAGGCTGCTGGTAGTCCAGAATGATCAGATCGGCCTGCTGCTGCAGTAGCTGCTCCTCAAGCTGGCGCTCATTGGTTACTTCCGCAAGTATCCTGAACTCCGCTTCTTGCGCTAAAAGCTTCCTCAATCCGAGGCGGATAAGATACTGGGAATCGGCGATGATAATAGAAATAGGTCCCATAATGTATTAGCACTTCCTTAATGATAACGCGAAGATAGTTGCTGATCATTATTATCACAAAATTATTTAGAATTAGTTTAGATAAGCAGATGGTAAGATAGTCTGATAGTCCGGAAGTCTGAGAATCTGAAAAACCTAAAATCTTTTGCCCAAAGATGGTACCTTTGCTTCCCAAATACCAAGCATACATGCCAAAAGACTTCAAATACAAGCTGAGAGGCGTTTCCGCTACCAAAGAAGAAGTGCATGCCGCTATTAAGCACCTGGATAAAGGCCTGTATCCTAAAGCCTTTTGCAAAGTACTGCCCGATATTGTCGGGGGAGAGGAAGACTGGTGCAATTTGATGCATGCCGATACTGCGGGCACAAAAACCAGCCTGGCATATTTATATTGGAAGGAAACGGGCAAGCTGGATGTCTGGAAGGGCATAGTGCAGGATGCAATTGTGATGAATCTGGACGATATGGCCTGTGTAGGTTGCCTGGATAATATTGTGTTGTCCAGTACGATTGGCCGCAACAAGCATTTGATCAGCGGAGAAGTTATCAGTACCATCATCAATGCTGCCAATGACTTCCTCGAAAGCCTACGCTCCTTTGGCATACACGTTCATCTGGCTGGTGGCGAAACGGCCGATGTAGGCGATATTGTAAGAACCATCGATGTAGGCTACACGGCTTTTGCCAGGATGAAGCGAGCAGAGGTGATCGTCAACCACATTCAGCCGGGCGATGTAATCGTAGGCTTGGCTTCCGATGGGCAGGCGAGCTATGAATCGGCCTACAATGGCGGAATGGGAAGCAATGGCCTGACTTCAGCCCGGCACGATGTTCTCAACTTTGAATATGCCAAAAAGTACCCGGAAAGCTACGATCCGAATATGCCGCAAGAGGTGACATTTATAGGTTTGAAAAAGCTGACGGATGCGCTGGAAGTGGACGGTCATCAGCTGGATGTGGGGCGCTTGTTGTTATCTCCGACCCGTACCTATATGCCCGTGCTCAAGCGGCTGTTGGGCACCCATCGCGCTGCTATCCACGGCCTTATTCACTGTACAGGTGGCGGGCAAACGAAGGTGCTGAACTTTGTAGAGAATGTAAGGATCGTAAAGGATAACTTGTTTGATACGCCCTATCTTTTTCAACTCATTCAGGAGCAGTCCGCTACAGGCTGGAAGGAGATGTATCAGGTGTTCAATATGGGGCATCGGCTGGAAGTTTATCTGGATCGGAAGGATGCTACAGCCGTCATCGAAGCGGCCGGTCATTTTGGCATTGCTGCCCGGATCATTGGCCATGTGGAAGCGGCCGCAGGCCGCAGGCTCAGGATCGAAAGCCGGGAAGGTGCCTTTGATTATGCAATGCCCTGATTTTTTTTCTTTTCAACTCTTTTCCTCCTGCTTCCTCTTAAAATAGAAATAAGTCTCCATCTGTGAACGGATTGCCAGATCGGAAGCATTTCTTCGGTAATTGTTGGACAGCTCGGCATCGATGTAGCGAGCCTTCACATTGTCGGCCAGTTGCAAGGCCATCATGTCTTTGATCTCCTTTTTGATCTGCTCGTCGTAAATGGGGAAGGCCGTTTCGATCCGGTAGCTAAGGTTGCGCACCATCCAGTCTGCCGAACTCAGATACATCCGCTCTTTGCCGAGGTTGTGGAAAATGAATACACGCGCATGCTCTAAAAAACGATCCACGATACTGATTACTTCTATATTTTCACTAAAGCCGGGCTGTCCGGGGACGAGCGAGCAAAGCCCTCTAACGATCATTTTTATCGGCACACCCGCCTGGCTGGCTTCGTAAAGTTTGCGAATCATTTCCTTGTCCTGGATGCTATTCATTTTAAGAAAAATACCAGATGCTTTGCCCGCTTTAGCATGTTTGATCTCCTTGTCGATAAATTCGACCAGCTTTTCGCGCAAGTTGAATTGGCCTACCAGCAAATGCTTGAAATTGTAGCGCGGCACCTTTACGGTTTCCAAAAACGAAAACACCCGCGCTGCCTCCTTGGTGATGCGCTTGTCAGCGGTAAAAAGCCCAAAATCACTGTATATTTTGGCAGTATCTTCATGAAAATTGCCAGTGCTTAGGTAGGTGTAAAAACTACTTTTGCCCTGTTCCTGCCGGATCACCAATGCCAGTTTGGAATGTACTTTCACCCCCGGAAAGCTGTAGTGAACCGTTACACCAGCCTTTTCCAGCTTTTCGCCCCACGCCAAATTGGCCTCCTCATCAAAGCGGGCCTTGACTTCGATAAAAACGCTCACCTGCTTGCCTGCACGCACGGATTCGATCAGCGCATTCATGATACGCGACTTGCGCGCCACGCGATACTGAACGATTTTGATGTGCGTCACTTTAGGATCGCGGGCAGCCGTTTCAAAAAAGCGGCAAACGGATTCGTAGGAATGATAAGGCACATGGATGAGATGATCCTTGCGCTTCATCTTTACGAAAATATTTTTTGCCTTTTCCAGAGGAAGGTAGGGCAGAGGGTGAAGGGAGGTGTTTTTTAAATGATCGAGCCCAAAATCAGGGAAGGCGAAAAAGTCGGAATTATTGTGATAACGGCCTTCGGGGAGCAAGTCAAACTCCTCGAGGTCAAAGGTCTCCGTTAAAAAATCGAGGAAGTGGGGCGGCATTTCCCAGTCATATACCAGGCGGGAGGCAGGGCCTACGTTCCTTTTGTTGAGGCTCTTTTTAATCTTCTCGATTAGATCGCCGGAAAATTCATCATCGATGTACAATTCTGCATCGCGGGTGAGCTTGATGGAAAAAGAGTCGATAATGTCGTAGCCGGGAAATAGCCATCGGGCACTGTGGCGTACAATATCATCGAGCATGATTACATCAAATTGGCCATGATGGCTGGGGAGTTGCAAAAAACGAGGCAGGTGATCGGAGGGGATTTTTATGATGGCGTAGTGATTGTCCTCCGAATCGCCGTCCTTTTCGCGCAGCCATACCGAGAGATAAAGAGCTGCATTGTTGAGGAAGGGCCGTATTTTGCCTTTCACCAGTAGTACGGGCTGCACAAAGGGCAGCATGTGATCCTGAAAATAAGCTTCGATAAACTCCTTTTGCTCTTCATTGAGTTGCTTTCGGCGAAGCAGATTGATGTGGTGCGCCTTCAGCTCCGGGATGATCTCTTTTTCAAAAATCCGGCTGTATTCCTCCTGCTGCTCATTGACGAGCTTCAAAATGTGCCTCAATACCTGCTTGGGTTCAAAATCCAGCTTTCGTTTTGTCTTCTTACCAATCCGCACCAAATTGCGCAACTGTGCGATGCGTACTCTGAAAAATTCATCCAGATTGGAAGAGTAGATTGCTAAAAACTTTACCCGCTCCAGTAGTGGCAGTGCCGGATCTTTGGCTTCTTGCAACACCCGATGGTTGAAGGAGAGCCAACTTACATCTCTATGAATAAAGGGATTTTTAGGTTCGGACATTATTTTTTGTCTTTGACGCAAAGAAATGACTTCTCGCTAAAATTTCCAATTTAGTACTATTCAAAAAATTAATCCCCGATTTCAGGCGAGTAGCGAAGAAAAAAGCGATTGATAAGGAGCGCTTTCTGGATTAAAGTAAGAAGTGTGGCATTTTTGTCAAATTTACCAACATTTTGGCCATGATAACCAAAAATAACAAGAGGCTTAATATCTTTAGCGCGATGTTAACAGAAGAAGCCAGGATGGGGCATACAACGGCATCGGTACGGGTAGTAAAACGAATACTATTGATTGCTTTGGCTACTTTGGTACTGGGCTTTGCGTTTCTCCTTTTTTGCAACTATTGGGTAAAGGATTCGGTGAAGGATCGGATGTACAGCAGCCTTGAAGATTTGCCGCAAAATGATGTGGCGCTGGTATTAGGCACTACGCCCCGGCTTTCCAAAAATATCCACAATTTGTACTTTGATTATCGCATCAATGCGGCCCATACCTTGTACATGAAGGGAAAAGTAAAGCACCTTATTCTCAGCGGTGATAATAGCCAACTCAATTACAACGAGCCCGTGGCCATGCAAAAAGCCCTGATCAAAAAAGGCGTGCCCAGAGATGCCATCACCCTGGATTATGCCGGTTTTCGGACGCTCGACTCGGTGGTTCGTTGCCGCGAAATTTTCCAACAGCACAAATTTACCATTGTTTCACAGCGCTTTCACAACTTCCGGGCGCTATTCATCGCCAAAGCTTACGATCTGGATGCGGTGGCTTTCGATGCAACAGAGCCCGCCAGCCATAAAGACAGCAAAACACTGCTGCGCGAATACCTGGCGCGTTGTAAGGCGGTGCTCGATTTGTATATTTTGAACAAGCAACCCAAATATCTGGGAGACAAGATTGATATAGAGATTGATTGATTTGCTGACGATAGGGTAGAAACAAAATTTAAAAATATGGAACGTACCATGATCACTGCGGGAAACTGGAAAATGAATATGGATTTGGAGAAAGGTTTACAGTTGGCTCGTGCAATTAAAGAGGGAGCCCCGCAAAATGGAGCGCTCGTCATCATAGCGGCGCCCTACATTCACCTGCCTTCGCTGGCTGCACTGCTTGCCGATAGCCCGCACATTGGACTGGCCGCTCAAAATTGCCATCAGGAAGAAAAGGGAGCATTTACCGGCGAGGTATCGGTGCGGATGCTGCTGTCGGTGGGCGTAGAATATGTGATACTCGGCCATTCGGAGCGGCGCCAGTATTTTGGCGAAACGGATGAATTGCTCGCCCTGAAGGTTAGGCGGGTGCTGGATAGCGGGTTGCGCCCCATCTTCTGCTGCGGCGAATCGCTGGACATCCGGGAGCGGGGCGAACATGTGGCGCATGTGGCTCGTCAGCTGCGCAACAGCCTTTTCAATTTGAGCAAGGAGGCTATTTCCAAAGTAATTCTTGCTTACGAACCCATCTGGGCCATCGGTACGGGAGTAACGGCTAGCCCGGAACAAGCACAGCAAATGCATGCCGAAATTCGCCAGCTGCTGCGCACTCAATATGGCGATTCACTGGCTGCGCAGCTACCCATTCTATACGGCGGCAGCGTCAAAGCTGCCAATGCAGCCACCCTGTTCAGCCAGCCCGATGTGGATGGTGGACTGGTAGGAGGCGCCTCTCTCAAAGCTCCAGACTTTATACAAATCGCCCATGCGTGTCGTCAATAAAGTGATATAATGTGTAACTTATTTAGTAATTTTAAGTAAATAATTTCGCTTTTTGTAAACAAAAACATTATATTGCGCGAATTATTTAGGTTGTGCTAAACAATGTATGATGGCTGTTGATTAAGCCAATGGGCAAAAATTAGAAACAGCCGCCATTGAAAAAATAGTTTCTTTGAAAACTTGGTAGAACGTCGTTGAAATCTAGCAATTCTAGCACGAATACAGGTGTTACGACCTTCGATGGCTTTAGTATACTCTTTACCGATGAGATGTTTATGTCTAAAAAGAGTAGCTTTAAATCCTTCAAAGGCATCAGTACACCAATAGTTAATCGTGATTTTGAGGTGCTTGATTTTTAACAGTAGGTATTTAACCTGACGAATGGTTCTTTTGCCCATTGTAAAAGCCAAAATTTCTCGGGTATCTGGTGCATATGCATAAAATACCCAGACCTTTTTGCCTTTATTTTGAACAAAGGAGTAGAATTCGTCTAGCAAAATCCTGTGATAATGCCTCCTTTGAGGAATAATCCGAAGATTTTGAGAATGACTGATAATCAATTGTAATACGCATCGCTGTGATACATTAAAAACACTTGAACAGTCTCGAATACCTCCACCATGAATCAAAGAACTAAGAATTTGTTTTTTCACTCGTGGGTTTGCTCCACGATACTGATAAGCAAATTGAAATTGCTTGCGACAGTCCTTACATAAAAAATTCTGCTTGCCAGTGTTTTTTATGCCGTTTTTAACGACATTAGGACTTTCGCAGTGAGGACACTGGACTTTGATTTCGATTTTGCACATACATCAAAGTTCGTCCTCATTGTGCTTTTTTCAGCATCATACTTTTTAAAGCACTACCATTATTTAAATACACACTAGATTACATAAACACATGACAAACAGCATAGTAACGCAGCGATTTATCAAGTGCCACAACAAATTGCGGGAGAATAACCAAGTGCGCTCCAGCCGCCAATTTGCCATCTCATTGGACTATCTTCCCCAAAGCCTCAGCGAAATACTGAAGGGCCGCCGGGATGTGACCATTGAGTTGCTCAGGAAAGCCGTTGAAAAGTATAAGATCAATCCGGTGTACGTATATACAGGAGAAGGGCCGATGTTTATGAGTGAGGAAGATCACAAAAGTTTTAGAGTACTCACCATTGTGACGGATGTGCAGGATGATGAGCGCATCGTGCATGTCCCCGTACCTGCGCAGGCAGGCTACGCTGGCGAGATGTCCGATCCTACCTTTATCCAGGATTTGCCCACTTTCACGCTTCCGGATTACAAATACAAAGTGGGTACCCACCGCTCTTTTGATGTAGCTGGCGATAGTATGGAACCTACTCTGTTTGAAGGCGATAAGGTGATATGTAGTTATCTGGAACCCACTCTTTGGGAGAACAGCCTGAAGGACAATTATGTGTATGTGATCGTTACACGTGGAGATGTAGTGGTGAAGCGGGTTATTAATAATATCAAAGAAGGCAAACACCTTGAATTGCAATCGGACAACTCCTTTTATGACCCTTACCCGGTAGGTCTGGGCGATGTGCGGGAAATATGGTATGTACGGGCTAAGATTAGTCCCTTTCTGCCTTCACCGCAAAATGTACAAAACAACCTCCACGAAGAGGTGCGGCAACTACAAAAAACGATCGCCCGCCAATCGCGGATGATCGAAGCACTCGGCCAAACGGTGGACAGGCTCATCGACGGTAAGCAGGCAGGTGTAATCGGGAATTCGTAAGCGAAGAAGGAATCGGGCGGCCATCGAATCGATCTTCTTGAGTTTTCGTCAAATTTATCAGCCTGTTGATAGAATAAGGCAGCCAAAAGCAGTGATTTGCCAGTATTTTGGAGCTATACCGCGATGGTGAAGTTATTGATGATTTCAAAAATTTAATAAGTTCAGCATCGGTACCTGACTACCATCAGGCAAGCACCTATAAATTAGCAATCAACTTATGACTGAAACAATCAACGGAAAAATCGTTTACCAAAATCTGGGTACCGGCTTTTGGGGGATTGAAGCCACCAATGGCCAACAATACCGCCCCGTCAATATGCCTGAGCAACTCAAACATGAAGGGGCTCGGGTACACCTCATTGTGAGAGAAGTGAAAGAGGAAATGTCGATATTTATGTGGGGAAAAGCGGTGCGGGTACTTTCTTTTCATACCCTTTCGCCCTAAGGAATCTTCAAAAATTGGGAGTAGGATTTTTTGAACACAATATTGTGTTTTACAGCCTATTCTCTCGCCATGTAGTGTTCTTTTGCACAGGCACTTTAAGCAATTCTTTGTTTCGTAACCAAAGATCCAATGCCAGCAAAGCTGCCATTTCGGCCTCTTGTTTATTGCCGCTACCTAAAGCTTCAGGACTAAAATACTGTTTTACAAAGTGTGTGTCAAAGCGGCCGCTTAAAAAGGCAGGATGATTGAACACAAAATGCCCAAAGGGGAGGGTAGTGGCTACCCCTTCGATCCGGAAGTTGGCAATAGCTTTGCGAATCCGGGCAATGGCCTGGTTTCTGTTTTCGCCATAGGCTATGAGCTTGGCGATCATAGGATCATAATAAATCGGGATTTCCATGCCCTGCGAGTAGCCATCATCCAGCCGGATGCCGCTGCCTTTGGGAGGAATGTAGGTATCCAAGGTACCTACGCTGGGCATGAAATTGTTGGCCGCATCTTCCGCATATACCCGTAGCTCGATAGCATGCCCCTTGATGTTGAGGTCCTCCTGGCCGAATTTTAGTGCCTCTCCGCGGGCTACTCGGATTTGCTGCTCCACCAGATCAATACCGGTGATCAGTTCAGTGACGGGATGCTCCACCTGCAGGCGGGTGTTCATTTCCAAAAAATAATAGTTGAGCTGGTCGTCCACCAAAAATTCAACCGTTCCTGCGCCTTTGTACGCACAGGCTTTGGCTACCTTCACCGCATCGGCTCCCATGGCGGCGCGCAACTCGGGCGTAAGAATGGCAGATGGCGCCTCCTCGATGACTTTTTGGTGGCGTCGCTGAATACTGCATTCCCTTTCAAACAAATGAACTGTATTGCCGTATCCATCCGCCAGCACCTGGATTTCGATATGCCTGGGCGAGGCGATGTACTTTTCCACAAATACGGCTCCGTCGCCAAAGGAAGAACTAGCTTCACTGATGGCTCGGTCCATCTGAGCTTCGAGTTCGGCTGCTTTTTCCACTATCCGCATGCCTTTGCCACCACCGCCCGCCGAAGCTTTTATCAGCACAGGATAGCCAATAGCATCGGCAGTTTGTTTGGCAATTTGGACATCCGTAACGGCTTTATCAATCCCTGGCACCATCGGGATTTGGTACTTTTTGACGGCCTCTTTGGCTGCCAGCTTGCTACCCATGATCGCTATACTGTGTGGAGAGGGGCCTATGAAGGTTATACCATCTTCCTCTACCGCTTTAGCAAAATCGGCATTTTCACTTAGAAAACCGTAGCCGGGATGGATGGCGTCCACATTTTGTTGTTTAGCCAAGTGGATGATGCGATCGGCTTGCAGGTAAGAGTCTTTGGAAGGAGCCGGGCCAATGCAGATGGCCTCATCGGCATAACGAACATGAGGAGCGTTGCGGTCGGCTTCTGAGTAAATAGCTACTACTTTGATGCCCATGTGCCGGGCGGTGCGCATTACGCGTAGGGCTATTTCACCCCGATTGGCAATAAGGATCTTATTCATAAACAGATTGATTGAGCAAGACGGTCATTTTTTTAGCCAGGGTGGAGCCAAAGGTAGTACTTTTATGATTTTTTACCCACCGGATGCCCTGAACACTATTGGTGAGCCATACTTCATCTGCCGTGCTAAGGTCGGCGGGGCGTATGCGGCTGGTTGTGACGAAGAGACCCAAAATAGGTGCCAGCCGAATGATTTCGGCACGGAGCACACCCGCTACACAACCTTCGGTGAGGGCAGGCGTGATTAGTTGATTGTTTTTGCAGATAAAAATATTGGCATTGCCGGCCTCGGCGATATTGCCCTTGTGGTTGAGTAACAGGGCCTCATCCAACTCCTGAGCTTTCGCAAATTTGGCCGCTAGTACAAATAGCAGCGAATTGCAGGTTTTCAAATTGGATAGTGAATGAGTAGCCATTTTCCAATCGGGAAACACGCCAATCGTCAATCCTTTGCGAGGCAGCTTGAATTGGCCACTTTCCAGGGGGTCGCTGCTGATGAAGAAGGCTGGCTCGTCCGTATCGGGCAAATAATAGCCTTCTGTGTTTCGATACACCTGCAAACGGATGCGCGCATTGGCTGAAAAACCAACAAGCTTACGGATTTCAAAGAGAAAAAAAGTGCTATTGTAAGTATCGGGAATATGGAAACCCAATAGTTGCATACCCTTTAGCAATCGCTGGACATGGGCCTCTAAAAAAGGCAATTGCCCTTCAAACATGCGGATGCTTTCGAAGAGCCCGTCCCCGTAGCGCAGCAAGCGGTGATCCGCTTTAAACAGTGGCAAATCCCTCACTTGTAGCAATCCGTTGTTATTGATAAATTCCATCAGTGATGGGTTTTTAGATAATGAATGACCGCCTGGCGAATATCATTTCGCCTATCCGATTTATCATTTTTATTCGGTTTATTGACCTTGTTGAGCCCTTCAACTCCTTCCTTGAGCACTTTAATATCATACCCCAGCAGCAAATAGTCACCAATAATTATCCGATAGACGCGCTCCTGCTCAATGGGCTGGCCATTGATGAGCCAATTTTTTCGGGTGGGATCCAGCTTGATATAGGCCCTTTGCAGATAAGCACCCTCTCCTTTTTTGCTTTCTCCTTCGTCTAGCACAGCCTTCAGCAGGCTGCCGGTCATTTCGACATCATGCACCGGGCCTCCATAAGGGATGGTACGAATGATGTCGAACTGGGTAATATTGCCATAGAGCTGATCATCGAGACGAATGGAGCCGGAATTGACAATAGCTGCTTCGGCATTGTGGCGGCTGCTCTGCATCATGGATTTTGTGAGGAGGGCTCCAAGGTTGGTCTGGCCATAGCGATTGGTCGTCTCCCGGCCATCGAGTGGAACACTGGCCTTTGTAATGATCTCATCGGGGTCGAAGCCATTCTTACGGAAGCTTTCGTAAGCGATATTCATCCACTTTTCAACTCCTTTGGCCACTTCCTTATCTATAGCTATTGATTCATCCACAGGTATCAGGCGACTATCAATGTTAGCTTTTTTTGTGTTTTTATCGTAAGAAATATAGTGTATATAGGCCGTTTTAGCATTGGCATCTGCCTTAGCAATTTGGGTGTTGCCGACCTTGTGAAGCATATTGTGATGCTCATGACCTCCCATGATGAGCGGCACATTGGTGATTTTGGCGGCCAGTTCCTTGTCTTGTTCCAGTGAAAGATGTGTGAGGCCAAGCACCAAATCGGCTGCTTTTTGCATTCTGTCCACCTCCATGCGGCTCGTTTTGTGAAAATTCAGATATTTCACATAATCCTTAGGATTGGAATTGATGGTGGCACCAAAAAAGCTGATGCTCAAAGCGGTGCCGTCTTCGTCTTTAATTTGCCACAGGAATGAATCGTGCACCGGCACCCGCTCCTTGTTCACGATTTTGGCAAATCGGCTGGAGTGGCCCTGCTCATTGACCTGGCGGACGTTGGTGCCGAGCCATTCAAAGCTTGATTCATTGAGGCGTTGCTGCAATTCATCGGCGTCCAGATCAAATTCGTGATTGCCAAATACTACCAAATCGACTCCGATGCGATTCATCATTTCCACCATCTGCCGACCTTTGATGCGGCTGCCTTCGTATTTCATGGTGCCGATGAGAGAAGGGTAGAGGAAGTCGCCGGCATGTACGAAGAGGGTATTGGGATTGGATTTTTTGAGTTGCCGGTACAGGGTAGCAAGGCGCGCCATACCCCCTACTTTTCCCCCTTCGAGGGGTGCAATTTCGTACACATCATTGATTTGCAGCAGGATGAAATCAATTTTTCCATCATTCGAGTCCTGGCTTGTCACTCTTTTTGCCGGGTCGCAGGCCAAAAGGGTGAGCAGGATGTAGGCTAGTGAAATAGTTTGGAAGCGGCGCAAAGATAGATAAGGTCTGGTCATTTGGAAGGCATTTTGAAGGCATTTTGAAGGCAATACGAATAGGGAACAATTCCAAAATATGAAAAAAATGCCAAATAACATTTTTGGGGGTATCGTTTGAAAGGTTACTATTTTTCATAAACTTTGGCACTGTAGAGTCGAATTTTAGCAAATCATGAATAATTTCAAAGGCTGTATTTTCGCTTTTTGCATTTTTTTTGGCAGTACGGTTTTAGCACAACCCATGACCCAGGCGCCTGAATTGCCTCGAAAAGTCAGGACGATCACCGAGTGGTATCGCACGGATGTAGAGGCGAAGGGCCAGCGGGGCGGCCAAAGCCGATTCAATCGAGCCGGGCATTTGATTCATTATAAGCCAGCCAAGGATGATTACAATGAGCAGCGCTATTATTATGACGGACAGGGCAGATTGAAACGGATGATTGAGGGAAGCGAGCAGGATTCGATCGTTACAGTGCTTTGGTATTCGAAAGGTAAAATTGTTAAAGAGCAGCGATTTCGGGGCAAGGTGCACAGAACTGTGCAGTTTTTTAGGGGCGGCAAAAAGGTGGAAGAAAAAAGTTATGCAAAAGGCGTTGAGCTGGGCAACCGTTATCTGTTGAAAGCGCGGGTAATGTACAACTATAATAAGATGGATAGCCTGGCTGGCGAAACGCATTATGCCTATCCGGTGCGGGGTAAGGCGAAACCGCAAAAGCGAAAGGTGCTACATTTTTATGATCCGAAAAGCAAACTGCGCAGCAAAACGCTGGAGTACGATTTCGATGGCCGCCTGCGCATTGAAAGCCTGATGGCTTATGACGCCAGAGGCAGATTAAGCCAGCTCCTGCACTCCTTTCAGGAGGATGGCAGCCAGCGGTTGATCGAGTATAAATACAAGAATGGGAAGATTTGGCAAATCATCGATGATGCACAATATAAGAAGGTGGTGAGCATCTTTGTGAATGGCCGTCTCATCCGCCATCGCTCTTATTTGGGCGACCAGCTCTTTGCAATCGTAGATTACCAATATAGCTATTATAATTGATTTTCAGTTTTTTATACATATGAGTAGATTTAAATTATTGGAATACTGCTTGGTTATTGGTATTTTTGAATAAAAATCACTCGCTTATGAAATCCTTGAAAACTTTGTTCACTTGTCTGCTGTGCCTGGCCTGTTGGTTGAGCCTTGCTGGCCAAACCGATATTGAGCAACAACTCAAACAGCTTAAAAGATTGTACGATCAGCAGCTCATCACAAAGGCTGAATACGATAGCCAGAGGAAACAAATTTTGAATACTCTGGGGCAAATTGGCAATGCTGAAATAAAGTTTTGCCACTTCATCACGGCTGCTGATGAGGAAATCGATTTTTCTGCCACCGAGGATGACCGCAAGCTGGTAAAGGTCAGCACGATTATTAAAAAAATACTTGAAGCAAGTGGCAATGTGAGCATTTTTGAATTGCGGGCCAATCGTACTATTCCTAATGCTACAGCAGTGATTGTCAAAAAGAAGCGATTTATTCAATACAATCCGGAATTTGTGGCAAACGCTTCCTCTACTACTAATGATTGGACTATTTACGGAGTATTTGCGCACGAAATTGGTCATCACATCAACTTTCACCTGGATGGGAGAAACGATCGGCATATCGAAGAATTGGAGGCAGATGATTTTTGCGGATTTATTCTAAACAAGCTTGGCGCCAGCCTTAGCCAGGCCCAGACATCCATCCGGAAGCTTTGCAAAAAAGAAGCAGGATCTGCCACCCACCCTTCGCGCAGCCGTAGGCTGAAAGCGGTGGAAAAGGGCTGGAAAAGAGCAGAAAAGCAGCAACCTCGGCAGCCGGCTGGCATGTCGGAGCATGAGAAAAAATTTCACGAGCTGGTTGATGAGGCCGACCGCAATTACGACGATGGAGATTATGAGGCTGCTTTGCGCCGTTATGAGCGGGCCAAAACTTTGAAAAGCTCAGATACCTATGTGGGCAATCGAATTGAAGAAATTAAAGAAAAGCTGGCCAAGCAGGAGAATATCTGGTCGAATCAATCATTTGATCAGGATTATATTCCACCTGGGAAAGGTCATGTTCCACCCCCGCCACCAAAAAAACAAAGAGGCACTGTGACGGTTGTGTATCGGGGCGATAATTATGGTTGTGCGTTGAATTTGAAAATCCGCATCGGAGATCGGGAGTTTTATCCAAGTGGCTCATCATTCAGTGTCACCGATATACCGCTTGGCTTTTCGACTTACGAGATTAGCGGCACAGTAAGCTGCTCATTGTCGGGCATGTGCACAATATCTCCGTTAACGGCTGACATTGAGGTGTTGGATGGTGCTGTACTTTATGTATATTGGCAAAATACAGCTTATGGTACTTGCACCAGCTGGTTATCGTATCAATGACAAAATGAATCAACTAAAAAGCCTGTACGTACTTTGGCTCAGCGGCACCGGGTTACTATTTGCCTTGATGTTGGTGCAAACGCTGGGCGGCGTATATGGTCAACACCTTTTGGGAGCCTGGATCTGGTTTGCCATCGTCCTTTTACCCATTGCCATTTTGCTAATCAACCGCTATCGCTTGAAAGAACTAGTGGCGGGCAATCCAACGGTTTACCGACTCATTTTTGTATTGTGCATTCTCTACCTCCTTGCGGCCTTGCTCGTTATTTTGCTACGGCCATTGATTGCACTGCATACCCCGGTACGATTGATGCAGCGGGCTGCCATCGGCTTGTTGCCCTTTCAACTTTTGCTCTTCATTTTACTTCGCAACTTTATCCTATTGGAGAAAAGTGCGTCTCAGAATGTGGGAGAATTTTTCAAGAAAGTCAACGATCGATATAGCTACCGCAACCAATCGGCAAGCTATCATCAGGTTTTTATCAGCTATTCGCAGGATGATGAGCATTGGCTGGATCGAATAAAAACGCACTTTAAGCCGCTGTTGCGGAAAGGAATGCTCGATATTTGGGCCCACGGAGATATTGCAGGAGGCACAGAACGCAATGTGGCCTTGGAAAATGCCCTGAAAGAAGCCAACATTGCCATTGTGTTGATCAGTGCTGATTTTATGAGTGATGATGCCAATTATGCGCAAATGCGGCGCCTGTTGAAGAAAGCCAAAGCGGAAGAGTCAACGGTTGTGATACCCGTATTTGCCAACCATTGCCACATCCCTGATGACAGCGAACTATTGGAGTTCGAGCCACTCAATCCACCTGACGAGCCGCTCGTTGACTTGCCCAAAGGCAAGCAGGAGGCCTATATCAAAGAACTGAAACGAATTGTGGAAGAGATGATTGAAAGGAGTAAGGAACCTTCAAAAAATAAATCCGACATTTAATCTTTGGTACGAGCGCCATAGCGCTCTTCTTTAACAGGCATCGTACCAAAGACGTAATCCCAAAGTTGAGAAGAAACTCCGAACGTTGTGTGTGCCATAGTGAACAAACCATAGTGAATAAAAGAATAAAACAAATAGCCATTGACAAATCCTGCCAAAAAGGCAAAGCAAAAACTCCCCAGGAAAAAATAAAATATAAAAAACAAAATCGTGACAATAATCAATCCGGGTACCGGCGGCATAAAAATCCGTTCTTTGTCATTGGGGTATTGTGATGGATACCATGTATGGCAAAATGAAATTTTTGTACTATAGCTTCGATTCATTGATAAAGTGAAAAAACAAACCGATGCAGTAAGTATTCTCCCAAACTCCAAAAGAATAATCCGAATAAGGAGGGGACAAACACATTCAAATAATAAAATCAATGCCAGTAGTCCATGATTTTGGAGCTTCGCAAATGCATCTTACCGGTGAGCTTACTGCGGCTGTTGAGGCTAACCCCTTCTTGAGACGAAAGTCGCTGAAATTCGTACACCAGCACTGTGACGCTGTGATCGGGGGTTAATGGCAACTCCTTGAGTTCTTTAGGCAATTTGTTGATGAGGGTATTCGTCACAAACTGGTTTCTATTTACGGATTCCTCTATTTTGATAGGCTGATCGGTAACCACAAAAGCGAATACCCGATAATAGGAAGGATGAGCTGTAAAGAGTGCTTTTAAATAATTCCAAAGCGACCATTCCTCAGCATCCACTGTATTGGACCAGCGGGAGGGTGTATCTTTCGAAGAGCCATCTTCGTTGATCTGCTCCATTTGAGTGACCAACACAAAGCCATTGGGATAGTAGAAATAGCTGTGTTCGTCATAGCCACAATGGTCGAGTACTTTTTTCAAAAGGGCATCTACATCTCCCAACGCTTGGTATTTTTCAGTATTCAGTAAATCTTCAGGCATGGTGGCCTTTGCAGAATAGCGATACGGCTTGAAGCTGGGCATCCAATCGAAAGCCTCATTTTCTTTGGCAATATGCTGCATTCCGTATTTTTTCACATAGCCATATACCTCATCATACAATACCTGCACGTCCTCCCTGTTGATAAACGGATGGGTGTACTCTATGCCCCTGGCGGCATATTCTTCCCGTGCCTTCTCTATATATTTAAAAGTAAGCCGCAAATAATGGATGGTAGAATCGGCCCCTGTAGTTTTATTGATTTCGGCATTGATGTAATTCAAATACCCGTACTCAGCGTTGTATGTAAATACACCTACGGGGTCCTGTCTAAGTAGGTTTGAGCCGCTTTTTATGGTAGCTTCGATTTGGTCGGCACGGCTCAGGCAATCCTTAATATATACAGGATTGAGGTTGTAGCTGGTGCGGCATTCGTAGAGCAAATGATGCGCATTCTGGAGCCGGGTAAGGTCAGAAACAGCCTGCCCGACGAGTGCATAGGTAAAGAGCGAAAGGAGGAAGATGGCGGCTAGTCGGTACATTGAAACAATCGTCTATTGATATCTCAAATATATAAATACTGATTACTATTGCTTTATAAGCGCTTAAGTGATTGGTCTTTTTAAGGATTCTTTTTGCATTTGCTTAGAACCTTGCCGTAATCCCGCCCATCACATTGATCCCGTAGGTCGGATACCGATACCAGCGCTGCCGATTATTGGATAGCAGGTTGTTGAGGTCGAGGAAGGCGCCAAAGTTCTTGCTGATCTGATAATGGGCTCCCAGGCTCAGGTCGAACAAGCCATTGAGCCGATCCTGTTTGCCTTGCAAATCAATGATCGGCACTCCGTTTTCGACAAACAATTCCGCTTTCAACTTCAACTTTTCCTCCAAGGTCGTGTAAAAGAGGCTGGCGTTGAAATCGAGCGCCGGCAAATGCCAGGCTTCCAGTTCGCGCTCAAGCGAATAGAAATTTTGACCCAGACTCAGCAATATCTCCAGGCCGCTGACGGGCTTTAGGTTTACCGTACCCTGTATATTGAAAATGTCAACGGTATCATACAACACCTCGAAGCGGATGGTATCGGTAAAGCTGTTGAGAAAGAGTGCCAGATCATCGGCTCTTTTTAGGCCGGCCTGTACCTGATAGCTGACAAATTGTACATTGCCCCGCAGCCCGCCGTAAATGTTGAGGAACTGGGTATTGCGCAGTTCAAACCGACTCAGTATGAAGGGGTTGTAATCGCTGAGATGGCGAAAATTGTTTTTTTGCAATCCACCCGTCACGCCTGCAAAAACTGCCAGTTGGCTGCCTGCAATGTTTACCGAAGCCTCCACATCGGGGAACAGCCGAAAGTTGTCTTCATGAGAAGTGAGGTTGCCGCCCAGTTTCAAATTGAAGCGGTCGGCGTGATAAGTGAATGTGGGGTTGAAATTAAAATTGTTGAGGTTTTGGGTGGCGGTGTCCACAAATTTGGTGAAATCTGTTCCGAGTTTGAATTGGAGCGGATGCTTTTCATTGAACCACTTGGTTACATCCAGCCCAAAGTCGAAGCCCGTTTCTCGGGAGGAGAAATTATCCGAAAGGCGATAAAAATCGGTCGAAACATCATAGTTGATATCACCGGCTGTAGGTTCACCATTGAAAAGCCGGACGCCCACATCCACCGTATTGAATATCTGGTGAATATCTTCGCTGGGGTAATCATCCACTTCGTGATCGTAGCCATAAAAGTACACCTGGTCATTGAGCACTCCTACCTTTCCTTCTACAGCGAAGCCCTGGTCGAAGTAATAGGTGCCATCCACGTCCATATCCGTTTCGCTAAATCGTTGGTTTTCAAGCTCTTTGTAATGGGCAGAATGGTGGCGCAAATGCCCTGCAAAGTTGTACTTTTTAGGATCGGTAAAGCGGTAAGCCAGCTCCGCATAGGGCGACGAGGGGATGCCATAGCCGAGCTTGAGGAAGCCCCGATAGCCGGGCGGCACCTTATCGCGGCTCATGGCGATGGGCCGGATCTTGGCGGGCAAATATTCTACGCTAAAGCTTTTGGCCGGTACGCTGTAATCCAACGAGCGGGCAGCGGTATCGGCAGTCGGCAATGCGGGCTCGATTTCCAGGCGCTCCGATTCTTCCAATTGTGCCTCAAAATCTTTGATAACTTCGACCTCTTCGGAGGGCAGATCATCCGGTTGGGCAAAAAGGGAGGTTGTGCTTGCCAAAAACAAACAGAAAAGAGGAAGATATTTTAACATGCTACTCATTATGAATGTGGGTTTTTACATTTGTCTAGGTGTATGTCTAATTTTAGTGAAAACATTAATTTTAATTTTAAAAATACTCTAAACTACATACTGCGATCACTGCTCTTCATCCAGCAATTCCAGCGTTGAGTCATCATCGGGATCGGCCCGCAGGCGGCTGGAGGCCGCTTGCTGAGACTTTAGTTTTTCCAATTTCGCTTTGGCAATATTGACCAACTCCTGGTCTTCCGTATAATTTTCGATCAGGCCTTCCAAAGCAGCCTGAGCATTGAAATAGTCTCCCTTTTCGGCTAAAATATCGGCCAGCAGGATCACACTTTTCGCCACCCAATAGGGATAGTTGGCACTTTCTTTATTGGCATTCAGCGTAAGCTGCTGTGCTACTTCCAACTCACGACGTGCATAGTAAATGTAGGCAATCAGATAACGAGCTTCAGCAGTCTGCTCGTTGTTGCTCATCTTAGCAACCTGGTTGAAAGATTCCAGTGCCTGGTCATAATTTTTGGTATCAAAGGCGTGTTTGCCAAGGTAAAAATAAGCAGCCGATTTTTGTTCCGGCGTAGCTCGCGGATTGTTCTTTACCTTATTGGCGGTAGCCAGGAGAGCCTCGGTATTATTGATCCGATAAGCAGAACGCATAGCACCGAGCTGCGCTTCATAGCGCATATCCTCATCCGTAGCAGCGGTCTCCAGTTTATTGTAAAAACCATACGCCTTCTCAAAATCTTTTTCATGATTGTATGCGATGAGCGCTGCTTTGCGCAATGCCTTTTGGTAGTACTTGCTCTGTCCTTTGTTTACGATCGTCTCATAATCTTTGAGTGCATGGCTGTATCGCTTGAGTACACTATACGATTCGCCACGATGATAAAGGGAGGCCAGAGCATAGCGGCCATTTGAATACTGCCGCAAATACTTGGTATAGCCTTCGATGGCCTTTTCGTATTGCGAATTTTCAAATTGTGTCTCCGCAGCTTTGAAGCTAATACTTTCTTTTTCTGCAGAGCCTACATTGTAGCCTGGAATAGTTTCGAGGAAAGCAAAATATTGTTCAGGCTGGTTGAGGTCGTCCACATATATTTCTTCCAAAGCGGTGAGGGCGGCCTGGGCCTCTTTAGGTTCGGGATTGTTTTGGAATATGCGTTTGTAATAGCTGATGGCTGTTTGCAAACTGCCTTGATTGTAGGAGATGAGGCCCAACTTGAGCAGTGCTTGATTGATAAGCTCCGATTTTCCCTGATACTGGTCGATCAACTGGCGCAGCGGCTCGGCAGCTCTGTCAAACTTGCCAATATCCTGATACGTAATGCCCAATTGGAGCAATGCGTTGTCGGCAAAGGGAGAGTTGGGATACTCCTCGGTGATGTTTTCCAGGGCAATGATCTTTTCGGTAGTATTGCCGCGCAACCCTTCGATGATTGCCTTTTGGTATAGGGCATACACAAAGCCGGCGTATTTATTATTCACCGCTTCATCATAAAAGCGGATGGCCTGATTGTACTGGTTTCGTTTAAAGAGGCAATCGCCTGCCCGCAGGGTGGCATCCCCCAATACATTCTCACTGATGAAAGGATTGCGGATAAACATGCTGTTTTGCTTGATTCCAGCTATCGCATCCTGAAAATAATTTTGAGCGGTACCATAATTTTTCTTTTTCAGATAATTGTATCCCTGTGTATAATTGGCAGTATAAACGGAGGCTTCATCGGGCAGATGGCTCAAGGTTTTGGTGAGCGAAAGGTATTTGTTGAGCTCCCGGATGCTTGTGTCATATTGCTTTTCATGATGTGCAATATCGCCCAGCCAATACACTGCCAAGGCGCGGGTTTTGGCATCCACCGGCAAGCTGAGTGACTTGCTGAAGGCAGCTTTGGCTTCAGCATGCTTTTGCTCCTGGTGGAGCTGCAAGCCCCGAAAATAGGCCACCTTTTGGTAGGTTTCTTTAAGCTGAGGTGTTTTTTCAGGAAGCTCTTCCAGTATTTTCATTGCGTTCTCATAATCCCGCGAATCGAGAAAAATGGAACTGAGGATGGTCTGTGCTTCGGCATAATTTGGAGAAGTAGGCGGAATTTGCTGCAAAGCTGCAATGGCTTCCCGATCGAAGTTGAGCTCGTAGCTGAGTTTGGCAAAATTCCATTGCGATTCCTGCTTGATGGCGGGGTCAAAATCAAGCCGACTGGCCGATTTGAATGCATTGCGGGCGGCTGATTTATCTCCGACCTTCAAATGCGCATCTGCCAGCAGGTACATGGCATTTTGCCCCATGTCACTGTTGATGCCCGATAATTCGCTGAGGTTTTTGATGGCCTCCTTGTACTTGCCGGCTTTGTATTGTACAAAGCCAATCTGGTACAGGTCTTCCTTGCGCAGGCGACTGGTACGCTCGGCATAGGCTTCGAGATAAGGTAAAGCTTTGTCAAAATCTCCCTTTTCAAAATAGGCCTGCCCGACCAGTTGGCTGATCTCTGCCAGGTTTTTGAGGCTGCGGTCTTTTAGCTTGGGCTTGGCATATTCGATTACCTTGTCATAATCGCCTTGAGCAAAGTAAATTTGAGCAATGTAGTAAGGGATGCGGGGCCGATAGCGCTTTGATTTGCCCGCTATTTTAAAACTCTTGACAGCAGCATCGTAATTGTCTTCAAAAAATTCGGTGAGTCCCAGATAATAATGCGTAGGGTAGTAATAATCGTTTTCGATGTTCTTAATTTGATTAAAACTGCCGCGGGCCTCTTTGAAACGCTTTTTTACAAATTGCGAATAGCCCAGCTTAAACTTGACCTCTGCCCGCTCACTCTTCGTCAGATCTGCTCCGTCGATAGATGACAGGAGCTGGATGGCTTTGTCGTACTTGCGGTCATTGTAGTAAAAATTAGCCATTTCCACGATTGCCTGGTTGGCCATCGGGTTGGGATCATGGGTACGTGCAAAATCGAGGATCAGCTTTTCGCCATCGGGCAAATTCATTCGCACGGCGCTTTTGGCATAGTAAAGCTCTGCTCGGGTGCGGATAAATTTTAGCTCCGGCTCATTGAAGGGCTCCAGCATGTCAAGCAATTGTTGAAATTCTTGCTGAGCAAGCCCGTAAATGCCGCTATTGTAAAATTCGAGGCCTTTTTTATAGGAGAGCTGGGCGTCGGTATATACCGTGGTTTGCTGGGCTGGGGCAAGGGTGTATAGGGCCAGAAGGGCAAAAGAGAAAAGGAATCTTTTGGCTGACATAAGTGATAATAATTGGTATTTCCGAAAAGATATTACATTTAACTTCATCACTACGGCTGCTTGGTATTTCAGCGACGAATTTATGAAAAAATTAACACAAGTATTGAGCCTGCCAGAGGGAGGGGCTGGATTTGTTTGAAAACTGCTCGATTCGATGAAATTGGCGATTCCCGCTATGTCAGCCGGCAAACGCCAAAATCGTTTTTTTGATAATTTCGCAGCATTCCAGCAGCTGGGCTTCTGTCATGACCAGGGGTGGGGCAAAACGGATGATATTGCCATGGGTAGGCTTTGCCAACAATCCGTTTTCGGCCAGCTTGAGGCAAATGTTCCAGGCCGTCTTGCTATCTTCGGTATCATTGATCACAATGGCATTGAGCAAACCTTTGCCCCGTACCAGCATTACCCAATCGCTTTGCTCGACCAATTCCTGCATCTTTTGGCGAAATATTTTACCCAGGTTCTCCGCATTTTCGGCTAGCTTTTCATCCCGTACCACTTCCAGCGCTTCTGTGGCTACTGCACAGGCAAGGGGATTGCCGCCAAAGGTAGAGCCATGTTCACCCGGCTTGATGGCCAGCATGATCTCATCATCTGCCAGCACAGCCGATACGGGCAGTACGCCGCCCGAAAGCGCCTTACCCAGCACCAAAATATCGGGGCGCACCTCATAGTTGTTTTCGCAGCCTTGCTGGCAATTGCAATTGCCACAGCTCGCCAGCAGCTTGCCCGTCCGGGCAATTCCGGTTTGCACTTCATCGGCAATAAGCAGCATATTATTGGCGTCACAAATTTGCTTGGCGCGGCTCAGGTAGTCTTCATCCGGTACCACAACGCCTGCTTCGCCCTGAATGGGTTCTACTACAAAGCCGGCCACATGCTCCTCCTGTTCGACCACTTCTTTCAACGCATCGATGTCATTGTAGGGTACGATGATGTAGCCCGGCATATAGGGGCCAAAGCCCTTTGTGCTGTCGGGATCAACAGAAGCGGAAATCACTCCCAAGGTGCGGCCGTGAAAGTTGCCGGTGGCAAAAATTATTTTGGCTTCGTTGATGGGGGTGCCCTTCACTTCGTAGGCCCACTTGCGGCACAATTTGATAGCCGTTTCAACTGCTTCGACACCTGAATTGATGGGGAGCACCTTATCATACCCAAAGTATTTGGTGATGTAGCGTTCGTAAGGGCCGAGCATGTCGTTGTAAAAGGCGCGGGAGGTGAGTGTCAGGCTTTGGGCTTGCTCCACTAGTGCATTAAGGATGCGGGGGTGGCAATGTCCCTGATTTACAGCAGAATATGCAGATAAAAAATCATAATATTTTTTCCCTTCTGCATCCCAAACGTGTACTCCCTCACCTCTGGAAAGTACCACCGGCAGCGGGTGGTAATTGTGAGCACCATAGCGGTCCTCTAATTTCATCAGCTCCTCAGACGAGCGGGTAATGGGTTGCAACATGTGTGGGATATTTAAAGTTTACAAAAATTGTTCGACATCACTCAGCTTGAGTTTGAAGGCATCCGCCACCCCTTTATATACGACCTGGCCGTTGACAATGTTCAGACCGAGGCGCAAATCTTCACGGCGGCGGCAAGCTTCTTTCCAGCCCAGATCAGCCAGCATCAATGCATAGGGCAGGGTAGCGTTGGTGAGCGCGGTAGTAGATGTATAAGGCACAGCGCCTGGCATATTGGCTACACAATAATGTACCACATCATCGATGATGAAGGTGGGTTTGGAATGTGTAGTGGGTTTGCAAGTCTCGATACATCCTCCCTGATCGACAGCTACATCGACCAGCACAGTGCCTGGCCGCATTAGTTTGAGCATATCGCGCGTAATGAGGTTGGGGGCTTTTGCTCCCGGGATGAGCACAGCTCCTACAATGAGGTCGTGGTCGGTGATGAGCTTCCGAATGTTGTATTCATTGCTAAACATGGTGATTACATTGGCGGGCATCACGTCATTGAGGTAGCGAAGGCGCTGCAAATTAATATCCATAATGGTAACCTGCGCTCCAAGGCCGGCGGCTATTTTAGCGGCTTGCGTACCTACCACTCCTCCCCCCAGTATGAGTACTTTGCCAGGAGGTACGCCAGGCACTCCGCCCAGCAGTACGCCTCTGCCTTTGACGGGTTTTTCTAAAAATTTGGCTCCTTCCTGGATGGCCATTCGGCCGGCTACCTCCGACATAGGTACAAGCAAAGGCAAGGCCCCTGAGGGCAGCTCTACCGTTTCGTAGGCCAGGCATACTGCCTTGCTCTTTATCATGGCCATAGTAAGTGGCCGGTAGCTGGCAAAGTGAAAGTAGGTGAAAACGAGCTGGTCTTTTTTTATGAGATTGTATTCCTTTCTGACAGGCTCTTTGACCTTGATGATCATTTCAGCCTTTTTATAGGTACTCTCGATGTCTTTGGATATTTTAGCTCCGGCAGATCTGTATTCGGCCTCCGTAAAGCCGCTACCATCGCCTGCTCCTTTTTGTACATATACAGTGTGCCCTCGTTTTACCAGCTCAAGGGCTCCGGCAGGGGTGAGAGCGACCCGGTTTTCGTTGGATTTTATTTCAGTGGGTACACCTACTATCATGCTATTTGATTTGAGTGTTTTGAAGTATGTTTGTCAAAATTTAGGCAAATATAGCGCAAATTTTGTGATTCCATTTGAGGAAATAGTTTTTGAGTAAGAAGACAAATTTGTAATTTGCAGAATGCGTGAAACCCCCAAATATTTTATCAGCTATCGTAGAGACGATTCGGCTGGAAGCGCCGGCAGGCTGTTTGATAAACTGGTTCGAAAATTTGGCCACGCCAATGTTTTTAAAGATGTGGATTCTATTCCGCTAGGGTCCAATTTTCGGGAGGTCATCACAGAAAAGATTCGCGAAAGCGATATTGTATTCGCCGTAATTGGAAGGGCCTATTTGTCCGTGCCGGGAGAGAAGCAGCAGGCTCGAATTTTTGACCCGGATGATTTTGTGAATATTGAGATTGCGACTGCCTTTGAAGAAGGCAAAATTGTAATACCTGTATTGGTGGACAAGGCCCAAATGCCACAGTCCAGCCAGTTGCCAAAAAATATTGACCGGCTGGCATTTCAAAACGGGATTAGTTTAAGACATGAAAACTGGGACCGGGATGTACAAAAGCTGATCGATGAATTAGAGCAGGTCAAGATACCATCCCGGATTGCTTCAAGTAATACGGATACACAAAAGGGTGTGCCCCATGTGTTAAGTGCCGCAGGCTCCTCAGCTTTATCAAAAATTGCCGCCATTTTGAAATGGCTGACTTATGTGGTGCTTTTATTTTTTTGTTTTTTGGTAATCCAAGATATGATGAGGGGCTTGGGTGGTGTGGAACGTGCTTTATACATAATGAAGTGATTTAAAGTTTTCATGAAAAATCGGAAAAGACTACGGAACTTGTAGAATTACCACACCCTACAAAATATCCGTAGCCATGATTCGAATCTTAGACAAAGATAGCATTGTTAAATATATTTTACCTCATTTAAGTTTACCCGAAAGAGGGGGAACAAATACAAATTTGTGGGAGATCGTAAACGCCATATTATATAAATTCAAAACAGGAGTTCAGTGGCATTTACTTCCTGTTAAGTCCTTGATTTACAAAGCGAAAATAAAGTTTGGTGCGGTATATCACCACTTTCGAAAATGGGTTAAAGATGGATCTTGGCAAGCTGCTCAAAATGGTATAATTGAAGAGTATAAGCATATTTTAGACTTGAGTATTGGACAATTTGATGGTACCCATAGCCCTGCAAAACGAGGTGGAGATCAGGTTGCTTATCAAAGTCGAAAGAAAAGCAAAACCACCAATACTTTATGGTTAACAGATACACAAGGACTAGCGGTGGGTTTTACCCTTCCTTTGGCTGGCAATCACAATGATATTTTTGATTGTGAAAAACGCTTAAATTATTTGGTGCAACAGCTTAAAAAAAGCAAAATAAGTGTTGACGGATTGTTTGTAAATGCAGATGCAGGATTTGATAGTGAAGCCTTTAGACTAGCTTGTGAGCGAGTTGGAATTATCCTAAATGCACCTCGTAATCGGCGCAGAACCAAACACTTAGCTGATGATGACACTTACTTTGATGAACTCATGTATGACCAACGATATGTCGTAGAAAGAACCAATGCTTGGATGGACAGTTATCGAACTTTACTCGTGAGACAAGATACTTCTCTTGGCAGTTGGGTGGCTTGGCATCATTTATTTTGTGTCAAACAGTGGATCGATTATTTGACAAAGCTTTAAATCACTTGAATGAGTTTTGCAACTCCTGCTATTATTGGCATAATCCAAAGTATATATTTGAAAAAGAATACAAAGGGTATGGCAAAAGCGCTTTATATCCAATGTGTTTTGCTATTAGGTTTTGTGATTTTACTCTCCGTACTCGGCCCCTTATTGAATGTAGAGTCCAGCCTCGATTCTGACGGGATAGTGCGTTTTATATTAATCGGTGCATTGCTAAGTTTGCTGTTAGTCAGATATTTGCTCATCAAAGGCAGCAAGAGTTAAACGCGGGCTTTGGCGCCACCTTACAAAGACAGTTCTGGCTAAGCTTCTACAAATAGTGGTTCTTCAACCTCTGCTAAAACACCCTGCTCCACAGCCTTTTCAAATAATAGCCTCACTGCATTTCTGCCTGCCTCGCCAAGATCAACGGTAAACGAGTTGACGTACAGCCGGATGTGTTGCCCGATCACTGCCTCATCCATCTCCTGGGCGTATTGGCGAACGAAGTCGGCAGAGGCTTTGGGATGCTTGAGCGCATACTCCACGCTTCGGCGCAGCACCCGATCTACCGTTTGCTGAAGGCTTGGAGGGAGGCTGCGTTTGATAGCTATACCGCCCAGGGGGATGGGCTTATGGGTAGTTGACTCCCAAAACTCACCCAGATCAATCAATTTTACCAAACCCTTCTCAGCGTAGGTAAAGCGATTTTCGTGGATGATGAGGCCGGCTCCGGCTCGCCCGTCGAGCACCGCCTGCTCGATGTCGGAAAACAACATTTCCCGCTTTTGGCGGGCAGCAGGGTAGGCCAGGCTCAACAGGAGATTGGCGGTAGTATGTTTGCCGGGAATGGCAATGCTGGTCGCTTCGATCTGTGATTTGCTCATTGGCTTTTTGGCAATGAGCAGGGGGCCGCAATTGTCGCCCAATGCGCTGCCACTGTTGAGCAAAACATAGTCTCTGCAAAGGTGGCCAAAGGCGTGGTAGCTCAGTTTGGTGATGTCCAGCTTAGCCTGAAAAGCCTTGAGATTGAGGGCTTCCACGTCCTCCATAGCTACTTCAAACTGAAGGCCTTCGGTATCTACTTTATGGTGTACCAGGGCATCGAAGATGAAGGTATCATTGGGACAGGGAGAAAAACCGAGGCTCAGTTTCATCAGGTCGATTTAAAATAGGATGCGCTATATTTGCGTGTATAAAATTGGAATAATGGACATTAGCGGCTTGCAGGTCATCTACGAAGATAATCATCTCATTGCAGTCAACAAACCGGTAGGTTGGCTGGTGCAGGGAGATCGTACGGGCGATTTGACGTTGATGGATATGGTAAAAGAATACATCCGGCTGCGCTACCAAAAGCCGGGCGCCGTCTTTTTAGGGCTCATCCACCGACTGGACCGGCCGGTGAGCGGGGCTCTGGTATTTGCCCGCACCAGCAAAGCGCTGAGTAGAATGAACAAACTTTTTCAGGAGCGCAAGGTGAGCAAGACCTATCTGGCGATTGTAGATAGCCGGCCCGATCCGCTGGAGGGCACGCTTAGCCACTTCATTTGGAAAGATAAAAGTAAAAACCGGAGCAAGGCGCTCATCCAGCCGGGCAAGCGCCATGCTGGCGCCAAGCCGGGGCAATTGAGCTATTCGCTGGTAGGCTCATTGAACAACAAATATTTGCTTCGGGTCGCGCCCCTCACAGGCCGCCCCCACCAAATTCGGGTGCAACTGGCTAGTATTGACTGTCCGATAAGTGGCGACCTGAAGTATGGAAGCAAGAGCAAACATCCCGATACCGGGATTTATTTGCATTGCCACAGCCTGTCGTTTGAGCATCCGGTAAAAAGGGAGCCGATAGTGATCAGTGCTGATCCGCCTGAAGATGCTGGCTGGGCTTCGCTGGTGGGTATTTATCAGCAATAAAAGTGGCTGACGCTGTTGGCTGAGAAGCGATTTGAATACATTTTCATTTTTTTTTTATTTGTTAAAATTTGAAGGAACGCATAAAATTATTTTTTGATTTAAGTTAAATTTGTCTAGCTTTGGCCTTAGCTGCAGTTTGTTGAACAAGGGACGCCCATCACTTGAGGCAATCTACAACACATTAGAATTAAGCATTCTTACAACTGATCTATTCAATTTTAAACACATCTATTCGAGCATTGCAGCTTTAATTTAGCCTCGAAATTACAATTTATTCATTTCGTGTTCAATTATTCCCTGGAAGAAATTGAATGCATCCTCCTTTGAACCAATTGCAGGCTGTTATCGCCTTTTGGCACCCCACTATTTGCACCTATAAGTTTTTGATTTACAACAAATTAAAGGAGAATACTTCTCCTATTTCTTCATCCTAAAACCGCAATTATGAATCCCGTAAACCGTACACCTTTCAAAATTGTATGTACCCTACTCGTATTTCTTCTGACTTTTTCTACACAGCCCGCTTGGGCTAATGACCCCTGCGATGCCTATTGCTATGATTTTAGTTGCGATCCGAATAATTGCAGCATCAGCCAAAATTGTCCTGCTGGTACCGACTGGGTGCCTTGTGATAATAATGGTGCGAATACATCACCCGATATTGATGTAGATGCAGCAGGCACTACCAGTTTTCCACTGACTTTTCCTGGAGGCAATTGTGGTAGTGCTTTACAGCCCGCTCCCTATGATTATGTAGCCTGGTACACCTTCGTGGTTCCCGGCTCCTCTTTTGAATGGCAAATTATTGAAACAGGGGGTGATGATGTGTATTATGAGTTTTATTATTCCACCCTCCCTGCTGATGATCCCAACGCTTGTATGAATCTTAGCTACTATACCTGTGGCGATGATTTCACTTCCTGGGAATTGATCGCATCCCCGGCACCTTACCGCCCTACGCGAATCTATCTTGCGCTCTATAGCACTCAACCAGACGATGATTTAACTGTTAATATCAAGATCAGAAAAGCTTGCGGCGAATCATGTATAGATTCTGATATAGCTCTGGATGTAAGTGGCGAAGCCTGCATAGTAGCTGGAAGTAGTACCCAGTTATTGGCTGCTGCCAGTGGCGGTGGAGGCGGGTCTTATACTTATCTTTGGTCGCCAGATGATGGAAGTATCAATGACCCTAACATTGCTAATCCAACTGTCAGCCCCACACAAACTACCAAATACTATGTCTTCGCTACCGGAGCCGATGGCTGCCCGGCAATCGATTCAGTAGTGGTGCAGGTGGGGGGGTGTTGTACAACGAATCCACAAATTACTTGTCCGGCTGATTATGACGGCTGTCCGGGTGATGATACCTCTCCTTCCAACACTGGTTCAGCTACTGCTACTAATGGCGCTTCCTGCGGAGCGCCTGTCATTACGAGTTCAGACGAGACCATTTCATCTGGACCCTGTAATGGAGAAATTATCATTGAGCGAACCTGGAGAGCAGAAGACCCGGATGATCCCAATTTGTATAGTGAATGTGTTCAGATAATTACGCTGGAAGCTGACGGTCCAACGATCACGTATTGCCCGGGGGATGCCACAGTGAGCTGCGCCTCTGCAATTAGCGTGGATGCGAATAATGTGGGCTATACGACCAGTTGCGGTTTGGGTGCCAATGCGATAGTGACCGGCCCTGTGGTCAATGGCGATCCCGATTGCAATGGGACGACCTACACCTATACCTATAAAGTAACGGATGACTGTAATCGTACCGCTACCTGCCAGCAGGTATTCACCATCAGCAATTCCGGTCCAACGATCACGTATTGCCCGGGGGATGCCACAGTGAGCTGCGCCTCTGCAATTAGCGTGGATGCGAATAATGTGGGCTATACGACCAGTTGCGGTTTGGGTGCCAATGCGATAGTGACCGGCCCTGTGGTCAATGGCGATCCCGATTGCAATGGAACGACCTACACCTACACCTATAAAGTAACGGATGACTGTAATCGTACCGCTACCTGCCAGCAGGTATTCACCATCAGCAATTCCGGTCCAACGATCACGTATTGCCCAGGGGATGCCACAGTGAGCTGTGCCTCTGCAATTGGGGTGGATGCGAATAATGTGGGCTATACGACCAGTTGCGGTTTGGGTGCCAATGCGATAGTGACCGGCCCTGTGGTCAATGGCGATCCCGATTGCAATGGAACGACCTACACCTACACCTATAAAGTAACAGATGACTGTAATCGTACCGCTACCTGCCAGCAGGTATTCACCATCAGCAATTCCGGACCAAGTATTACCTGCCCGGGAGATATGACGGTGAGCTGCGTGTCAGAAATCAATGTACATCCATCCAATGCCAATCCGAGTACGAGTTGTACTTTGGGGTATAATGTTAGTGTCACCGGCCCCGATATTACGGGGACAAGCTGTAATGGTACCAGAACCTATACCTATAAGGTAACAGATGATTGTGGCCGCACCGCCACCTGCCAGCAGGTATTCACTATCGACAACACCAGCCCGCCAACTATTCAGCCTGCTCCGGGCGATGTGACGGTTTCATGTGATCAGCCTTTGCCGCCGGCGGTAGATTTGGTGGTCACAGATGCCTGTGGAAATACAGAAACGGTTTCACCTACAAGCAGTTCTACTCCTGGTAGCTGCCCGGTAGAATATTCAGTGACCAGAACCTGGACCTATACAGATGATTGTAATAACTCAGTATCTACTTCTCAGCTAATCTCCGTTGAGGATAATGAAGGCCCTACATTTACTTCTGTACCGGCTGATGTAGATGTTTGCGGCAGCCCTCCACCTCCTGGCACAGCTACAGCGACTGATAATTGTAGCAATGTGACTATCACCCATTCTGATCAGACAATTTGGAATGATTGTATCAATGGCGAGAAGATAATGAGAACCTGGAAAGCAACTGACGATTGTGGCAACACCACCACGGCTGTCCAGATGGTTATCTTTAATCATGATGGCACTCCCCCTGAGTTTTGGGATTGCCCGGCCGATATTGTAGTGGATGCCGATCCGGATTGCTATAAGAATGTGAGTTGGACACCCCCTACGGCTACTGATAATTGTGGTACGCCTTCCGTTGTCTCTTCTCACGACCCTGGCGATTCATTCCCGGTTGGTATGACGGTAGTGACATACACCGCCACTGATAATTGTGGTAATACGGCTGTTTGCACCTTTAAAGTAACCGTGAATGGCGATGATTTTCAAATCCACTGCCCCGATGATATCAACACTACCTGCTCAAGTGCTTACGGTAGAAAAGTCAAGTGGGACTTGCCCTATCTTAGTGGAGGATGTGGAAATACTTGTACCAACCCGGGCTACATCTCTGGCTTTGTATATATGGGAGAGCTAAACGGTCACTATTACTACTGCTCCACATTTCCATCCTCCTGGTCAGCGGCCAAAGCCTATGCAGAAAACTCAGGTGGCCATCTTGCGGTAATCAATGATGCACAGGAGAATCAATTTTTGGCCAACTTGCTGCAAGCACCTGCTGCTTTTATAGGAATGAGTGATGCTGCTTCAGAAGGCAATTTTGAATGGGTAAATGGAGATCCCGTTACCTATACCAATTGGTATCCGGGGCAGCCCAACAACTACAATGGCGCCCAGGACTATGTTGAAATGCTCAGCAATGGCCAGTGGAATGACCAATATGCAACTTGTAAACTAGAGTTTATCATGGAAGTGCCTTGCGGAAACATTCGCCAGATATCAGGCCCGCCCCGTGGTGGCCTCTTTCCACCCGGCACAACCGAAGTGTGTTATGAGGGCTCAGATGGCATGGGCAACACAGCTATTTGCTGCTTCAATGTAACGGTTAATTCCCTGACAATCTACTGTCCGGATGACATCGTGGTAAATTGCTACAATGGATACAATGGAGCAAATGTTAGCTGGCAGGCACCAAAAATCAAGTACTGTGGCTCCAGTTGTGCCGGAGGTAGCTACATCCCCAACTTCGTGTACATGGGGCAGTATAATAATCACCATTACTACTGCTCTACTTACCCGGCCAATTGGGCAGATGCACAGGCAGCCTCCCTAAGTAATGGCGGCTATTTGGCTGTCCTCAATTCAGTGAATGAAAGCAACCTGCTGGCCCCGATGTTAGGCTCCTCCGCATGGATTGGCTTGACGGACGAAGCTTCAGAGGGTACCTGGAATTGGGTAAATGGAGATCCCGTTACCTATACCAATTGGTATCCAGGCCAGCCCAACAATTACAACGGCAATCAGGATTATGGCGAATTGCTTAATACCGGCCAATGGAATGATCAGTATGGTCACGAAAAGCGCGAATTCATTATGGAAATGCCTTGTACACGCATCAAACAAATTGCGGGTCCTCCTTCAGGTAGTTGGTTTGATGAAGGTACTCATACTATTACCTATGTAGGGCTGGACGGCAGCGGCAATAGCGACACCTGTAGTTTTACGGTTACCGTCAATTGTAGCAATAATAATGACGATTACTGTGATTCGGGCAGTTCCAGCTCCTATTACACCTGGATACAGCGCATCAAGTTACCGAATATTGACAACAATTCTGGCAATGATGGCGGGTATGGAAATTATAGCCATCTGAGTGCAAACGTAACGAAAGGGCAGTCATATTTTATTTCCTTATATCCAGGCTATTTGTCACCATACCCCGTGTACTGGAAAATCTGGGCCGACTGGAATCATGATGGGGATTTTTACGATTCTTACGAGTATGTAGGATATGCGACAAATACTTATGCAATTCAAGGGTCTTTCGCTGTTCCATCCATTGCTAAAACCGGAAAAACGAGGATGCGTATTTCCATGTCTTATGGCGGGTATTGCTCTGGTCCTTGTGTTACCTTTGGTTATGGAGAAGTAGAGGATTATTCACTTTGGGTGAATGATTGGAATATAGTCCCCGGCGGAGGTCAGGATGTAGTCACTACGGCTCCTCACTGGGAGGCAGAGGATTTGGAGGAAGCAATGGAGAGCCTGGCAGGCCCTGCACCGGATATGCCTACTGGCCTCACTATTATTGGCCAGTTGCCCTTTACTCCAGGTACTGCCAATACCAGTTTAGCTCCCCCTGCAGGAAAGGAAATAAAAGTATATCCCAACCCGACAGATGATGAGCTCATGGTAAACCTGGCAGCCTTTGCTGGCGAAGAAGGACAATTGCAGGCCTTCAACAGCCTGGGCCAGTTAGTCTTTGAGCGTTACATTGATGAAGCCTCTACCCAGGCATTGAGCATTGATGTGAAATCTCTGGCAGAAGGGGTGTATTTCATAAAGTGGAATGCAGCCAATGAGAAGAACAGTCAGACCGAATCCTTTGTGATTCAGCGAAGATAAGTACTAAGCCTTGAGGGATAATTAAAGATTAGCAGTGTTATAGTAAACGGCTATTGGGGAATCGTTCCTAATAGCCGTTATTTTTTACTCTGCCATCAGAAGAGCCCGGGCAGCCTGAAACTGCTCTTCGCTAAAATCTTTAGGCAAATTTATATCGGAATCCATATAAATTTTCCAGCGCCCATCGATTTGCTTGAGCAGCACATGAAACTTGCCGTAAAAAGTAGATGTCGGCTTGTCCGGCAGTTGGTACAATACCTTATAGTAGCCCACTTCAAAGGCTACCTCCTCCCTGGCGATGCGCTCCAAAAAGCGCAACTCAATGCTCCTTTTAGCCTTTCGCTCGGCATTGCGCATGGCACTGGCTCGCTGACTTTGATCGTACTCATCACCCAGTCGAATGGAGTTGCCACTACGGCTTATCCGTACCACATCATCCGTGTGTACATCCATAAACCCCTGAACATCCAGTTTTTGATAACTGTTGATAAAGGGAATCCATACCTGCTGGTTGATGGCAGTTTGCAGACTATCGGATTGCGCAGCGAGGCTGACGCTAGCAAAAAAGTAGATAATGGAGAAGTGCATAAATTGCATGGCGATGGATTTTGATTGTAAAAAAAAGAACCCAGGATGTAGCAGCCTTATTGCTGCCTCAGCTCTGCTTTTAGCAATTTGGCCAATTCCCTGGCTACAAAAATATGCCCTTCTTTATTGAAATGAAACTCCCAACTGATGTACAACTCTGCTGGATCATTTGGTAGCGTGAGGGCTTTTTGATATAAATTGGAAAAATGCAACGCATGCTTTTGAGTGATGTGTGTTAATCTGCTGGCCACACTGCCTGCCTCGTAACCGCTGGTATTGTTGAGTCGGCCATCGAATTCGATCTTGGCGGGAAGCAAGCCAATGAGCAAGACGGTTCCCGATGTTGCACAGCTTTTTTGAAAACGGATCAGCAATTGTTCAATCAATTGGTAAGAGGCCTCTACCTCTTGGGGGGTATCCTTTGCAAAAAGCGGCATGTCCCAACTGAGGGAATCTCCCTGCCCATAATGTACTGGAAAATACTGGTACATCCGCATAAAATTGCCATACCGGGTGTAAAACCACTTGTGTTGCATGAACTGATACAAGCTTGACCAATTGGCTAATTTCCACCCCCACCGGTCCACAAAGGGAATATGGGCCTTGGTGATTTTCAGTTGGCCATCGTCTTCAATTGTGCAAAGCCTTTTGTTGTACGTTTCCCGTATATCATTGGGCGACATCATCAGTATCAAGTAATCAGCCTGCAGTTGCAAGCCCTCATTGATCCAATATATGTACTGCTGATCAGTTCCCCAGGCAGGACAGCTGACATTGAGGACTTCGAATTGGGAACTTCCTTTATTTAACTGGTTTTCCAAAAGAGAGGTAAATAAGTCTTCTTCCGGATAATCAAGTCCGGCCGTATAAGAATCGCCCAGAATTACAATTCTCGTTTTATCAGAAGGGTCGGAAAAATTGGGACCTCTGAAGCCGCTTTTATTGAATCTCAACTCAAATTTCCGCACCGGCTCTATCTTGCCCATTGCATACAGAGCAGGACTGCAGTGATTTCGTTTGAGGCGCCAGATGAGCTGCGGGTCGTATTCATAAGCGGGGCGGGCATAGCGCGAATCTTGTCGGGCAATGATTTCGCCGATTAGAGCAAATAGCAGCAGCAACAGGCTGCCGATAAGCAAATAGCCTAAAATTCTGACTGGCTTTTTGATTGTATTATTTTGTGAGCTCATGTACCATTTCCAGCAATCGGTCAGAGGAAGTAGCTCTAAAATTGGCAAAGCGATGAGTGGCTGAATGTGCCCGGAGGTGGAGGATGAGATCGCGGCGGCTAGGGTTTTGAGGCAGCTCAGCGGGGATGTCATCCATCTCCAAAATGTAGTAGCCCTGCCTGTTGATGGCTGAGATCACCTCGGCAGAGGGCGATTCGATGTGGCAAAACTGGCATTGTTGGCTGGCCAATTGGCCCTCTTCCCCCTTGGAAGCCAGGTACGTTTTGCCAAATGTATAAATAGTATCTGCATCCTGTAGGTCATCAGCTACGATGATATCAAAATGCATGACAGCACCATCCTTCTTTCTCACATAGGTATCCCAAACACTCACTAGCATATTTGTGAATTTAATTTTTCATTAGGAATTGGAAGTCGTCAAATTTACAAAATTGGTAGGTTCTCTGCTACCTGAACTTGCCGGGAATGAGCTTTTATAGCCCACAATTTGTGGCAATTCATAAAGGAGAAACCACAAACTCTTTAAAATTGGCATGCAGCCTGGGTGAAATTTTATGCTGGATTTCTGTTTGTAGTAAATTTAGGAGCTGCTTTTTGACAAAATGCTTGTGGACCACCAGCCCTATACTTCTTGTCGGTACAGGGGGATTAAAATACTTAACTTTTTTACGTTCTTTTGGGGTGAGATCTAAAGAAGCCAAATAGGGCAACATCGTAATTCCTCTGTTGATTTTGACAAAGCGAATTAAACTATCTATAGAGCCGGCTCTAAAATTGAAATTGATATCTGCCTTGTCTTTGCAATTATCAAAATCGCAAATGCTTTTTATCTGGTTACTCAGGCAATGCCCTTCTTCCAGAAGCCAAAATTTATTGAAATCTATATTCTCTAGATTGGAATAATCCTTTGTGTTTTCATCCGTGCAATCATATAGAACAAATGACTCATTGTACAAGGGTATTTCTACCAATTCTGACCGACTGAGAGGAATAGCCAAAATGCCAATGTCCAACTCTCTTTTTCGCAATAAATCTATTATGGTGCGGGTAGTCATTTCGCTTACTGTAAATAAAATGTTTGGCAACTTTTCGGCAAAATCATTTAGGAATTCCGGTAATATATAAGGAGCAACCGTGGGTATGATTCCTATGTGTAAGGAGCCCGATAATTCTCCTTTAAGCAATTGCACCAGTTCGTACAGAGTCTTCACTTCTTTTGAAATTAATCTCAATTGCTGAATAAGCCTTTCCCCTTCTTTGGTAACCGAAACCGGTTTGGTCTTGCGGTCAAAAATTTTTATCCCTATTTCCTCTTCAAACCTTCCTATCATCGTGCTTAAAGTGGATTGGGTAACAAAGCATTTGTGGGCAGCCAAACCAAAAGTCTCCAATTCCTTTACGGCAAGTATGTATTTTATTTGTTGTAAGTTCATTTACTGTGTCAATATTTCTATTGAAAATATCGTTTTTGTCAATCAAATATACCAACTATTTTTGCGACCACACTCATTGTTAACCACACAAAAGAATACAATATGGATAATAGCAATTCCAATGAAAGCAAATGCCCATTTCACAACGGGCAAGGAACGCAAAAAACCGGCGGTGGCACAACTAACAAAGATTGGTGGCCCAATCGATTGAACCTCAACATTCTTCGTCAGCATTCCTCTTTATCCAACCCAATGGATGAAGATTTTGACTATGCTGAAGCATTTAAAAAATTAAATTTGGATGCTATAAAAAAGGACATTCATGAGTTAATGACCAACTCACAAGACTGGTGGCCTGCCGATTACGGGCATTACGGTCCTCTATTTATCCGTATGGCATGGCATAGTGCAGGAACTTATCGGATTGCTGACGGCCGTGGGGGTGCCAATACCGGCAATCAACGATTTGCTCCTGTAAACAGTTGGCCAGATAATGGCAACCTTGATAAGGCTCGTATGCTACTTTGGCCGGTAAAGCAGAAGTATGGCAAAAGCATTTCTTGGGCAGATTTAATGATTTTGGCAGGCAACTGTGCTTTAGAGTCGATGGGTTTTGAAACTTTTGGTTTTGCAGGTGGCCGTGAAGATATTTGGCATCCGGAAGAAGATATTTATTGGGGAGCAGAGACAGAATGGCTGGGTGATAAACGGTACACAGGCGACCGCAATCTGGAAAATCCCTTAGCTGCGGTGCAAATGGGTTTAATTTATGTGAATCCGGAAGGGCCCAATGGAGAGCCTAATATTATAGCTTCTGGCAAAGACATTCGTGAAACATTTGCCCGTATGGCTATGAATGATGAAGAAACCGTGGCCTTAATTGCCGGAGGCCATACCTTTGGGAAGTGTCACGGTGCAGGTGACCCAGCATATGTGGGCCTGGAACCAGAAGCCGCTGGCATTGAAGAACAAGGCAAAGGGTGGAAAAACAGTTTTGGTACGGGTAAAGGCAGTGATACTATCACCAGTGGCATTGAAGGTGCCTGGACGCCTACTCCAATCCAATGGGACAATAGTTATTTTGAAACCTTGTTTGCTTATGAATGGAATTTGGTGAAAAGCCCTGCTGGTGCCTGGCAGTGGGAGGCTGTAGGTGAGCATGCCGATGCTTCCGTCCCGGATGCACATGACCCCTCCAAGCGCCATGCTCCCATAATGACTACCGCTGATATGGCACTAAGGTTGGATCCGATTTATGCGCCTATTTCAAGACGTTTTTATGAAAACCCTGATGAGTTTGCTGATACTTTTGCAAGAGCATGGTTTAAGTTAACCCACCGCGATATGGGGCCACGAGCCTGCTATCTTGGCAAGGACGTTCCTGCCGAAGTATTGATTTGGCAAGATCCTATTCCTCCAATTACCTATGGGCTGGTCAATGATGAGGACATCGCCGATTTAAAAAATAAAATCCTGGCATCAGGATTAAGCGTTGCAGAATTAGTCGCAACGGCTTGGGCTTCTGCCTCTACTTTCCGTGGCTCTGATAAACGTGGAGGTGCCAATGGAGCTCGTATTCGCTTTGCTCCCCAAAACAATTGGGAAGTGAATAATCCGATACAATTGAAGAAGGTTTTGGCCCAATTACAAGCTATTGAGCAAGAATTTAATGGCAATCAATCTGGCAAAGCCATTTCGATGGCAGATTTAATTGTACTTGGTGGTGCAGCAGCTATTGAACATGCAGCTAAAAAGGGGGGTTGGGCTCATAAGGTTTCGTTTACTCCGGCTCGGGGTGACGCTACGTTGGAGCAAACGGACTTGGAATCTTTTGAAGTACTTGAGCCAATGGTAGATGGTTTTCGAAATTATAAGAAGGAAAATTGTGCCGCCATTACCGAACAAATGCTCGTAGATAAAGCTCAATTGCTAACTTTGACAGCTCCTGAAATGACCGTTCTTGTAGGCGGTATGCGTGTACTCAACACGAACTTTGATGGCTCCAAACACGGGGTATTCACTCATGCACCTGAAGTATTAACCAACGACTTCTTTGTTAATCTGCTGGATTTGGGAACAAGCTGGAAAGCAGTAGATGAAAAAGGGGAAATATTTGAAGGTTCCGACCGTGCTACCGGAAATAAAAAATGGACAGCTACCCGTGCTGACTTAATCTTTGGTTCAAATTCAGAATTACGTGCCTTATCGGAGGTTTACGCTTCGTTTGATGCTGGGGAAAAGTTCGTAAAGGATTTCATAGCTGCTTGGACAAAAGTGATGAATTTAGACAGGCAGATTTAGTAGCTCTCCAATGGTATCCTGATAGCTACCAGCGCTGACACAGCACAAAACCACAGCAGCCCTGCCAAATGAAGGCGTGCTCAGAATATTGGGCGCCCCTTCTTTGGGCAATAAGCAATAAAAAACAAATGCCATTGGGGGGAATTGGCCAAAAGCTAGTATCTTTGGTATTCCAAATTCTCAGTGAAAATTTTGTGTAATGATGCAGCTAACCTACTACGGGCATGCCTGTTTTTTAGCCGAATTTGGCGGTAAAAAGCTATTATTCGACCCCTTTATCAGTGCCAACGAAAAAGCGTCTCACATCGATGTGGACAGCATAGAAGCAGATTATATCCTCCTCACGCATGGTCACCTCGACCATGTGGCGGATGCAGAATCCATTGCCCGGCGTACAGGCGCAAAGATCATTAGCGGCTATGAAGTAGTGAGCTGGTATCAGCAAAAGGAACTTACAGGGCATCCGTTGAATCACGGTGGCAGCTGCCAATTCGATTTTGGTACCGTCAAATACGTCACTGCCATCCATTCCAGTATGCTACCCGATGGCAGCAATGGCGGCAATCCTGGTGGCTTTGTGATTTGGAATGACGACCACTGCTTCTATCACGCCGGCGATACAGCCCTCACCCTCGATATGAAGCTCATCCCGATGACTTGCCCCAAACTGGATTTTGCCATCCTGCCGATTGGAGACAACTTCACGATGGGCTACAATGATGCAGTGCTGGCCAGCGATTTTGTGGATTGTAATAAGGTAGTTGGCTGCCACTTTGATACCTTCGGTTACATCACTATTGATCAGCAGGCGGCTCGTGCAGCCTTTGCCGAAAAGGGAAAAGAACTGATTATCCCCGCTATTGGGGATCGTGTAAAATTGTAAAATCTATGGGAAAAGTCGTTGCGATCGCTAATCAAAAGGGTGGAGTTGGAAAAACGACCACTGCTATCAACCTGGCCGCCAGTCTGGCTATACTTGAAAAAAAGGTGCTGCTCATCGATGCCGATCCGCAGGCCAATTCTTCTACCGGAGTAGGTGTACAAGCAGATGAAGATGCCATTACCATATACGACTGCATGGTAAATGATGCCGATCCCGCTGAGGCAATCATCGAAACCCAAACCCCCAACCTTTCCCTGATTCCCTCCCATATCGATTTGGTGGGGGCAGAGGTCGAGCTGGTCAATCGTTGGCGAAGAGAGTATGTGATTAAGGAGTGTATTGAAAAAATAAAAGAGGAGTACGATTATATTTTTATCGACTGTCTGCCCTCTTTGGGGCTGGTGACCATCAATGCACTTACCGCAGCTGATAGTGTGCTCATACCCGTGCAATGCGAGTTTTTTGCCCTGGAAGGTTTGGGGAAATTGATGAATACGATTGGCCTGGTAAACAAGCAGCTCAACCCCGAACTGGAGGTGGAGGGCATCCTGTTGAGCATGTACGACCGCCGACTGAGGCTGGCAAATGCCGTTGTCAAAGAGGTGCGCGAATATTTCAAAGAAATCGTTTTTGATACCGTCATCCACCGCAATTCAAAAATCAGCGAAGCGCCCAATTTACAAATGCCAGTAGCTCTTTATGACGCTGCCAGCAAAGGAGCCGTCAATTTCCTTACACTGGCCCAGGAGTTTTTGCGCAAAAACAACGATACGCTGTTTCCCGAAAAAAAAGAGGACGTGGACCCTCCCGTGAAAAAAAAAGTTAGCTGATTTCAACATCATCAAGCATCAAGTATGTCAAAAAAGATAAAAAAGAAGGAACTGGGCCTGGGGATTCGGGCTTTGTTGTCAAATATGGATCAAAAGTCCGAAAGCACTTCTCAGGAATTGGTCAAAGAACCCTCCGATGCAGTATCAAACATTCCGATAGCCTGGATCAAAGCCAACCCCTACCAGCCTCGCAAAGAGTTTGGTGAGGCGGCCTTGCAGGAACTGGCAGAATCTCTCAAAGTGCACGGCCTCATACAGCCCGTTACGCTCCGTAAGCTCGGTGAGCGCCAATACCAGCTGATCAGTGGAGAGCGCCGCTGGCGCGCTGCCCAGCTCGCCCAACTCACTGAATTGCCCGCCTACATTCGCAGTGCCAACGATCAGGAAATGCTGGAAATGGCACTCATCGAAAATATTCAGCGCCAGGATCTCAACGCAATGGAAGTGGCCATCACCTATCAACGACTCATTGATGAGTGCAGCCTTACCCATGATGAGTTGAGCCAGCGAGTGGGCAAAAATCGTAGCTCGGTGACCAATTACCTACGCCTGCTGAAGTTGCCGCCTGATGCCCAAAAGGCAGTTAAAACCAAAAGATTATCAATGGGCCATGCCCGTGCATTGGCAGGGGTGGAGGATACGGCTGTTCAGCTAATGCTCCTTCGCCGGTGCCTGACAGAGTCACTCTCCGTGCGAGCCCTGGAACGTACTATTAAAGCAATGGAGGCTGGCAATTCCGCCAAAAACAAAGCCGCAAGTCGGTTGCCCGAAGCCTATGAAGCTGTTCGGCGCAATCTGTCAGAAAGGTTGGAGACACGTATTGAAATGAAGCGCAGCAGCTCGGGGAAGGGCCAGATCATCATCAACTTTGAAAATGACAAGGAGCTCAATCGTTTGCTGGATATTATCGAGGATTGAGCCGTTTTCTGTCGAAATATAAACCATTCTACGTCGTTCAACAATCGATGAAGATTTCAATTCTGTTGCTATTTTTTGCCAGCATGGGTGTGGGCTGTGCTGCCCAACAGCCGGTGGACAGTCTGCAAACGGATAGCCTTGAGCTGCTTGAAGAGGGCCCTGCTGCTGTCGATACAGACTCCCTTCCGAAGCCGGAAAGAGCAAAAACAGGCTTGCTCCGGCGCTTCTTTAAATCGGATTACCCCAATCCCAAAAAGGCTGTACTGCTTTCATTGATCCTTCCGGGAGCGGGGCAAATTTATAATAAAAAACTGCTGTACGTAAGGCTCCCCGTCATTTACGGGAGCTTGGGATTTATGGGCTACCTCATCTATCACAATACCGATCAATACCGAACACTTCGCCAGGCTTACCTCTACCGGGTGGATGGTGATCCAGCTACTAATGACGAGTTTGATTTTTATTCCGCCAATGATTTGAAAAGGCTGCGCGATAAGGCCCGCAAGAACATGGAGTTGAGTTACATCGGTTTCTTTGCAATCTATACCTTGCAGGCCGTAGAGGCTTTTGTGACGGCCCACCTGCTCACCTTTGATGTGTCAGATGACTTGAGCATGCACATTCAGCCGGGCCTTCAGGGAAGTATATATCGACCCCTGCCGGCTTTGTCGCTCAATGTTCGCTTTAAGCCAATTTCGTCTCCTCCTTTGCATCCACTCTTGATACCCTGACGAAAAGTTCTTCAACTATTTTTCGATTCATTTGTACTACTATCAAGGTTTTTCCGTACAATCCTGTATCAAAACTATTGAAGATAATGAGTACTAAATACATCTTAGCAGGCCTATTCACAATATTACTGGCTGCTTGCCAACAGCCTGACTCCGGGCAGGAGGCGCTGGAAAAAGGCAGCGCTCTATCGGTGGCCAATCCGCAAGCCTCCTTTGATAAGTATTGGTATCAGGGAAAAGCAGAGCTGACCAGTTATTCGTTGGAGCAGGCCCGTTATGGGGAGCTGCACCAAGGGGAAGCAGTACTCATTTTTGTGACGGAAGACTTGTCGAAATCAAAGCAGGTGAAGTTGGACCGGCCCGAGCAACACCGCAAAGATGCTGTAAAAGTGTTGAAACTAAACTTTGCCAAGTACTTCAATACGGGCCTTTATCCGTACTCCCTCTTTCAATCAACCTTTACCCCCGTTGAATTCAAAAAGCATAGCCACAGCCTGAAGGTTACAGCTTCATCGCAGGAATGGTGTGGTCACACCTTTATGCAGGCCAATTGGATGGGCAATGAATTTAAGGTGCAGCAGAACAGCTACTTTGAATCGGAAGGCGACAAGCACTTTAGTGTACCAGCGGTGCTGTTGGAGGATGAAATCTGGACGCGCCTGCGGCTCGATCCGCAGAGTTTGCCGCAGGGTAGGGTGGAAGTGCTACCCGGAATGATTTTTAGCCGATTGAGGCATACCCCCTTTCAAAAATCCATTGCCGAGGCGACCTTGAAACCCAATACCGAAAATAGTGCCTGGATGACGTATCGCTTAGATTATAGCGAGCCGAAACGCTCTTTGGTCATCCATTTTCAGAAATCTTTCCCTTACAAAATCACTGGCTGGGAGGAGCGATATGTCAGTGGTTTTGGTGCTGATGCCCGCGAGCTGACTACCCGTGCTACCCAGAAAAAGCGTTTACTGGTTGATTATTGGAATAAGAATTCGGTAGCCGACAGTGAATGGAGAGACAAGCTGGGACTCGATCAGTAGGCCATTATTTTCTTGACCAGCCGCTCTGAAAATTCGAGCATATTTACGATCTCCCCGGTGCGGGCAAGCCGGAGATACCTGAAAATAAGTAGCGCCTCTCCATTGCTTTCAATATGATGAATATTTTGAACTTCCAGAAAACGAATCAGCTCCGGAGTAAAAAAAGTTCGGATGGCTGCTTCGTCATCCCCCTTTAGCAAAAATTTGCTGGAAAAATCGGGAAAAAGCTGAAAGTCGATATCCATTTGCCCCGTAAAAGCCATCACCCGGTCAAATAGCTTGTCGAAAAACCCTTCCTGTTCAATGACAAAAGCCGGAATTTTTTTAGGCAATCGGATAACCTGAATAGTAGTATGATAGACCTCTGTAGCAGTGAATGCCCCTTCATCGAAGGTGATGTCACTGAGCTGCCAGCCGATAGCTAAATTAGAGAATTTGCCTTTTATGATATTATCTTCTTTCTCTATCGGCCGCAACTCGAAGAAGTGGAAACTTTTCAAATGGCGGTGATCCAGGTCAGCCTTATGCTGAAATTCCCAATCATTTTCGATGCTCAACAGCTGCATTTTAAGTTCGCGCTTGCTTAAATGAACGGGAGCGGGCGAATGGTGATGGCTCTTCAGCGCCAGCCGGTGATCGGCAGAGGCCACATGCCGGTCGGTCCCTCCTACAGATACGCTGCCCCCTGTATTTTCGTGGGCTCTTTGGAAGTCGTCCAGATTTTCCAAGACTGTCAAATCCACCAATCTGCTTGCTGACAGATCGACTTCCACATCAGAGCCAGCTGGCAAAGAGGCCAGCATCTTGTTTATTTTCAGCAAGGATAGAAAATTGACCACTCCTTTGAGCTTAAGTTCGTACTTGCCATCCACCCGCTGGCCAAGGCCAGAATCCGGTAGCCGGATCATGTGAAAAAAATCCTGAATCGGAACTCTGGCTAGCAGGATATGCACCAGCAAGGTTAGCAGGGTGCCGCCTACAATCCCCCATAATAAATTGGTGTATAGAGTGATTACCATAGTGCCTACGAGAAATAAAAGCTGCTCCATTCCTTGTTTGTAGGCCATAGCAAAATTTCTTGGCGACACGAGTTTGAAGCCGGTGTAAACCAGAATAGCCGCCAGTGCCGCCAGCGGCACTTTTTGAATAACGGGTGCCAGCAATAGCACAAAGATCAGTATCAACAGACCGTGATAAAGATTGGACCATCGGGTGCTGGCATTGTTGTGCAAATTGACGGTTGAGCGGACAATGACGGTCAGCACAGGGAGGCCGCCCAGCGCTCCGGAAGCCATAGTGCCCAGACCGACGCCAACGAGTTCCTTGTTGAGATTGGTTTTGCGTTTGTAAGGGTCGAGCTTGTCCACGGCTTTGGCGCTTGCAAGGGTTTCTACGCTGGAAATTAGGGTAATCGAAACTACGGCCAGCCAGAATTTCAGGCTCCCGGTTTTTGAAAAATCCGGAAAAAACAAAGCATCCAGCGGATTGTCGGGAATGCTGATCAGGTATTGCGGGCCTACTGGATAGCTATTGCCCCACAAGCTTATGGAATGCGGTTCGAGGAAGTTGAATACATAAACTAATATTACCGCAATGACCAACACCCACATCGGAGCAGGGATAAAGTGAAAGAGCTTGTAGCTGATTCGGGCATGAAAAACCAAAAGCAGGATACCCACTACAGAGATGAGTGCAATGAAGGGGTTGATTTGAGAAAAATTTCGGAAAGCATCCATGATGATACCGATGGTGTTGTCGGCATCCGAGCTGGTGCCGAGTGCCACATGAATTTGCTTGGCAATGATGATGAGGCCGATGGCGGCTAATATTCCGTGGATCACCGAGCTGGGAAACAAATCTGCAAATTTGCCCAATTTGAAAAGGCCCAGCAGTACTTGAATGGCACCGGATACTACAAAGGCGGCCAGGACAAAGTGTAAGGTTCGACCGCTGCCATCCTCAAGCCCTGCTACTGCTGCCAGCACTACTGCTATCAGCCCGGCCCCGGGCCCATTGATGGAAACGTGGCTTCCGCGAACAAAGGTTGTCACAAAACTACCGACCACCGCCGAGATCACCCCCGACATAGGCGGCAGGCCCGCAGCCAAAGCAATGCCGAGGCAAAGCGGTAAGGCTACAAAGGATACACTGAAAGCTGCAATAAGGTCATTGCGCCAATACTTTCCAAAACCTTTCCAGCCATCTTCAGGAATGAGATGAGACATAGTTTGCTAACAAATTCAATAATATGCTGCTTGGATTGGCTAAAAATAGTAATAAAAAGAGGAATTCAAAAATAGCAAACTATTTTGAGCCTCTGTGAAAATTACTTTATTTCCTGGGAATTGTTTTTCTTTAAGCTATTATACGCGATGGAGAATTTATTGGTGATTTTAAAATTTAATCAACCCAACATCGGGCGATCCCTTACAGCTTGTTGAAAACTATGAAACAATCAAAACCAACTGCCCAAAAATTCGGTACCTTCCTGGGGGTATATACGCCCAGTATTCTCACCATTTTGGGACTTATCATGTACCTCCGTTTTGGTTGGGTGGTAGGCAATGTCGGCCTCGGACTCACCCTGCTGATTGTGGTTTTAGCCAGTTCCATCACCTTCATTACCGGGCTGAGTGCTTCCGCCATAGCTACCAACATTCAGGTGGGAGTGGGAGGAGAGTATTACCTGGTATCCAGAAGCCTGGGGATTGAGCCCGGCGGAGCAATCGGCATTCCACTCTACCTCTGCCGAACTTTGAGCGTCACGTTCTATTGCTTTGGCCTGGCAGAGGCGATCCTGGTGCTTTGGCCAGCCGAGTGGGGCATGCTGCCCAGCTATGCCATCCAACTACTGGCCGCCGGTCTCATTATTGTGGTCACCCTTTTGGCAGGGCGCAGCGCGTCGCTGGCACTAAAGGCACAACTTCCCTTGATGGTATTGGTTGGATTATCCCTGCTGGCATTGGTCATTGGGGTACTCATGAATGACCTGCATGCACCCGTCTGGACGCCATCTTATCATACTGCACCAGAAGGTTTTTGGTATGTCTTTGCCGTATTTTTTCCAGCCGTCACAGGCTTTACAGCAGGTATTGGTATGAGTGGAGATCTGAAAGATCCCCGCAAATCCATTCCCACCGGCACATTAGGAGCTGTGCTAACGGGCTTGATTATTTATCTCATCATACCAGTATTCCTCTCCATCACTGCTGCGCTGAGTTTGGAGCAATTGGCTGATCCCCAAAAGGGTCTAAGCACCTGGACGGAGGTTGCCATATTGGGAGCCTGGCTGGTGATACCAGCTGTTTGGGGAGCGATTCTTTCCTCTGCTTTTGGCAGTATATTGGGCGGACCTCGTGTATTACAGGCGCTGTCGATGGATGGTTTGGCACCAAAACTTTTCTCCAAGCTGTCCATATCGGGCCAGCCAACGGTAGCTACCTGGACCAGCGGCATTATTGCTCTACTCGCTGTCAGCCTCGGAGAGCTCAATACCATAGCCCAATTTGTTTCGGTGCTCTTTCTTACTCTGTACGTAGCCATCAATCTGAGCGCTGCGGTGGAGCAGTTGGTGGCCGAACCCTCCTACCGTCCGCAAATCAAGGTGCCCTGGTATGTGTCCATATTAGGAGCCCTTGGAGCAATTGGCGTCATGTATTTGATCAACCCCTGGGCCTGTCTGATCGCGCTGGTGCTGGAATTTTCACTCTATTTGTGGCTCCGCTCGCGTTCACTGGAGCAACAATGGGGCGATGTAGGGGCTGGCCTTTGGCTCAATTTTTCACGCTACTCAATGCTTCAGCTGGCCAAGCGAAAAATACATCCGCGCAACTGGCGCCCTTTGATGTTGCTCTTTGTTCAGGATATTGAAAAGAGGATGCCTCTGGTGCGCTTGGCGGAGGCTTTAGGGCAGAATCACGGCATTCTCACTATTGCCAAACTTTTATTTACGAAGGAAGAAAAGCTATCGGCCGAAAAGAGAAAAAATCTAGAGATGGAAATGGCAGAAAGCCTGAAGCGCAACGGACTCGAGGCATTTTGCGAAGTGCATGCGGTAGATGAGCTGGCCGATGGCATCCATGATGTGAGCAAAGCGCACGGATTGGCGGGGCTGCGTACCAATACGATTGTGTTTGGCTGGTCAGAAGGCCAGGCCGGGCAGCTCCGTCAATTGGAAATCTGCAAAGACATTGCTGAAAATGGCAAAAATCTATTGCTGGTGCGTTTTACCGATCAACTCCCCGAAAGCTGCAAGCGCATTGATATTTGGTGGGGAGGCCGTGAAAATAATGGCGATCTTATGTTGCTGCTGGCCTATCTGCTGCAGCTCAATCGCCAATGGGAGCAGGCCGAGATTACTATCCGCTCGGTAGTACAAAGTGCAGAGGAAAGCGACCGCCTCAAGCAAGGAATCCTGCAAGCTTTACCTAAAACCCGTATCAAAGCTAAAGTGGAAGTTTTGCATAGCCAGGATACATTCGGTAATTTGGTATATCGGCACAGCAGCAATGCCGATATTGTATTCCTTGGTTTGCCACAACTACAGCAAGGCCGTTACGAGCAAATGGCTACCAATATTGACAAACTGTCAAAAGATTTGCGGGTTACGGTATTTGTTCAAAACAATAGCATGCCGGATACCACACCAATTTTGCTAAAAATCTGAGTTCTTGCGCCTTCCTGACAAATCACTTCTTGGCTTAAGGGACAAGAATACTTACCTTGCGATATGACTATCCACCAAAATAGCAGGCGTACCTTTATCCGGCAGGCAGGAGCCGTCAGTCTTGGCTTTCTCGGCTTGCAATCCTTCCTGACACTCACGGCTTGTAAAAACCGGGACCCCCGGATTTTACCAGAAAAGCTGGCCAGTCCCGGTTATGGCCCCCTTCTTCCCGATCCCAATGGCTTGCTCAATTTACCCAATGGCTTCCATTACCAAATCATTGCTACTGCCGGTCAGCCGATGAGCGATGGGTATGTGCATCCGCACTTACCCGATGGCATGGCTACCTTTGCGGGTAGCTCAGAGCAAGTGATCCTGATTCGGAACCACGAATTGCTTCCCTGGCAGGATGGCCCCTTTGGCAAGTCGCAGGCATTGCTGCAAAAGGAGCATTTGCCCTTACTGTATGACGAGGCCCAAAAAGGAAGTCGCTGCATCGGAGGTACCACTACACTGCTATTCGATGAACAGGAAATGAGGGTGAAAAAATCATTCCTCAGCCTCTGCGGTACGGTTCGCAACTGTGCGGGTGGCCCCACTCCCTGGAACAGTTGGATCACTTGTGAGGAATCGGTAATGGTGAAGGGACAACGCGGCTTGCAAAAAAATCACGGGTACAATTTTGAAGTGCCTGCCACCGAACAAATGCAACTCCATCAAGCCATTCCGATCCGCGCTATGGGCCGCTTCAACCACGAAGCAGTTTGTGTGGATCCCTCTACTGGAATTGTGTACCAAACCGAGGATCGGGAAGATGGTTTGATTTATCGCTACCTGCCCCATCAGCCGGGCAATTTGATGGCAGGTGGTCGCTTGCAGGCTCTGGCCTTCCAGGAAAAATCGTATTCGGATACCCGCAACTGGAAAAGCCAGAAAATGCCACTCAATGAGCCACTGGAAGTATATTGGATAGATATGGACCAGATCGAATCGCCGGATGATGATCTCCGGCATCGCGGCTATGACAGGGGAGCGGCGCGATTTGCCAGGGCGGAAGGAATGTGGTTTGGCAATGAGGAAGTGTATTTCGCCTGCACCAACGGAGGAGCCAACCGCAAAGGCCAGGTATTTCGCTACCAGCCCAGCCCGCAGGAGGGGCAGGCGGGTGAAAAGGCAGAGCCGGGAAAACTGGAATTGTACCTGGAACCAAACGATACAGCCCTACTTAAAAAATGTGATAACCTCACGGTAGCACCTTGGGGCGATGTGGTGCTTTGCGAAGACAATGATCATCCGTTTATAGTGGGGGTAGATGCCAAAGGGCATTACTACAGGCTGGCAGAAAATGTGGGGTTTGAATCAGAATTTGCAGGGGGAGTGTTTTCTCCAAGTGGTAAAACCTTTTTTGTCAATATTCAGCATGCGGGGCTAACCTTAGCCATTCAAGGGCCTTGGGAAAATCGCCAGCACCTATAATTGAACTGCTTTCAAAATCAATAAATTTTTATGAAAAATCCGTCCTTTTCCATTGCGGCTATTATTGTTTCCAGCCTGGTACTGTTTGGTGTCATCTGGTATGCTAGCCAAGTACCCATCGCGATTCAAATGGGCGAAGCATCTCAAAAGGGGCCCGATGATTACCTTTACAGGCAAAGAGCCTATCCTCATAACCAAATTGACATACAAGCTTATCGCGCCGGGGTGCAACAGACCATGCGCGCCAGGGAGTCTGCCAGTTCAAGAGGCGCCAGCGACTGGCAATCCCTGGGCACTACCAATGTGGGAGGACGTGTCACAGATGTGGCGTTGCATCCTATCAACCCCCTGGTCATCTATGCGGCTACTTCGGTGGGGGGTATTTTTAAAACCATCGATGGCGGGCAATCCTGGTCACCTATTTTTGACGAAGCGGGCTTCCTCTCTATCGGGAATATAGCCATCGCTCCTTCCAATCCCAGTGTTTTATATGCCGGCACAGGGGAAGCCAATGGCTCGGCTACCTCCGGGGCTTTTTTCGGTAATGGCTTGTATAAGAGTACCGATGACGGACAAAACTGGCAATGGATGGGCTTGGCGGAGAGTCAGCATATCGGCCGCATAGCCATTGATCCGCTCAATGCTGATCGGGTGTTCGTAGCTACTACCGGAAAGCTTTATGGCAAGGACAGCCAACGTGGCTTGTATCGCACTACGGATGGCGGAAGTAGCTGGGAGCAGATACTTTTTGTCTCCGATTCTACCAGCTGTATTGATGTACTGGTAAATCCGCAAAATTCCGATATCGTATATGCAACTACCTGGGAGCGTCTTCGGAAGCCCTGGCAGCGTTCTTATGGCGGGCCTACTTCAGGTATCCACCGCTCAACGGATGGGGGCGATAGCTGGACTCAGCTCACCAATGGATTGCCTATCAGTGACGAGCAAACCGGCCGCATCGGTATTGCTATTTCAGCCTCCAATCCCAATGTGCTGTATGCATCCTACACCCATGATCGTATCCGCAACTACTTCAGAGGAATTTACAAAACAACGGATGGCGGGGATAGTTGGGTGCAAACCCATGACAGTGATTTGGTGGATGTATATGCCTCTTTCGGTTGGTTTTTTGGCAACCTGAGAGTAGATCCCCTCGATCCCGATGTGGTGTATGTGATGGGCGTACAGCTATTCAAAACAACGGATGGCGGAGATAGCTGGCAGTGGATCACCGAAGATATGCACGTCGATCAACACGGGCTCGAAATAAATCCATTCAATACCAGCAACTTAGTGGCAGGCAATGATGGCGGCATATATATTTCCAATGACGGGGGGCTGAGTTGGGAGCATAAAAACACACTGCCCATCACTCAGTTTTATACCTGCGCCTTTGATCCCAGCTATCCTGAGCGGCTGTATGGCGGTACTCAGGATAATGGCACAATCCGCACATTGACGGGAGGGCATGATGACTGGGAGCGGATATTGGGAGGGGATGGTTTTTATGTACTTATCGATCCTACAGACAATAATTATGTGTATGCTGAGTATCAATGGGGCAATCTAAGGCGCTCCGTAGATGGCGGCGAAAATTTCATGTATGCCCTCAATGGCGTGGATGATACGGATCGTACGAACTGGAATACCCCTGTTGTTTTTGACCCCAACGATCCTTCCGTGCTTTATTATGGCTCCAATAAACTATATCGCTCGGATGACCGGGCTGCTAACTGGACTGCCATTAGCGAAGATCTGACAGACGGGCTGCATCCCAGTGGTAGCCTGGCTTTTGGTACAATCAGCACCATTGCTGTGGCACCCTCCGACGGGCAGGTCATTTACGTTGGTACCGATGATGGCAATGTCCAAATGACCACAGATGGCGGAGCCAACTGGCTCAACGTCAGCGCCGGATTGCCCGATCGCTACGTGACCCGGCTGGCCGTTTTCCCCGATGATGCCAATAAGGTGATCGTGACGCTGTCAGGCTATCGCTATATCGATTATCAGCCCCACGTCTTGCTCAGCGAAGATGGCGGAACCAATTGGATAGATATTTCAGCCAATCTGCCGGAAGTCCCGGTTAATGCTGTGCTTATTGATTACGATGATCAAGAGCGGCTATATGTGGGCAATGATATGGGAGTCTGGGTGAGTTACCACAGCGGACAGCAATGGGAGCTGCTCGGCAACAATTTACCCAGCACGATTGTGAATGACCTGGTGATGAATCGGGAAACACGCACATTGATTGCGGCTACCTTTGGTCGGTCCATGTTTAGCTATGAGCTGGGCGAAATAGTGGCTGCCAAAGAGTTGCCTTCTGAAGCTCTTAAGCTAACTATTTATCCCAACCCCGTTCTATCACAGGCAACAATTGAGCTTAGGCTTGATAAAGCTGTGGAGGGTGTTGATTTGGCATTGATTGATCAGCAAGGCCGTCGGGTGCAGGCTATTTTTAGTGGCAATCTGGCGGAGGGTAATCATCAAATAGCCTTTGAAGTGCGGCCGTCAATAGCTGCGGGGCAGTATTTGGTGCGCTTGCAAAGTGCGGAAAGAACGGCGGCCAGCCTCTTGCATATTGTCAGATAGGATGCTATAAAACCGCACGTATAGATTGATTGCCGAGGGTGTAGAAATGGAAATCGTAGTTGACACCCTCACACTACCAAATATTCACCCCTGCTGCCAGCCCAATAGCATACAATCTGGCTTTGTCCATTTTGTGAGTCGTTGGGCTAAGAGCAAAAATGCTAAATCGGCTTTCAATGAAGAGGGTGACGGATTCAGAAAGCAGAATGCTCCTGCCGAGCCCCATAGAAAGCTCCGCATTCAGTTTGTGAAAGTCAGTGCTACGGTCCTTATTTTTGTTGCGATCTACTTCATCCCCATCCTGAAACGTAATAGCCACATTGGTAGCATTGGCCATATAAATAGGGGTGGAGCCAGCAATCAGGTAAAAGGTATTGGGCTTCAACTGAAAGTGATAAGCTAGTTCGATAGGGAAGCCGATAAAATGCCGTAGATAGCGAAATTCAATGCCATTGAAGTCTTCTCCGCTGGGAATTGAAGGATCAAAAGTTCCTGTGACGGGATCAAATTGGTTGCCAAAACGGAGGTTTGAGTTTTCGTGTCGATAGCTTTTGTGGAGGTATTTGAGGCCGATTCCGAGATAAAGTTTTTCGTCGAATTGCCTGTAGTACAAAGCAGCTGCAGAACCCGCTATTCTGAAATCATAGGGATTTTCAGAAGAGAGAATAGAAGTGCGTCCCATGATATGTGAATAAACTGGCTCCAGATAGGCTCTAAACCCTTTGCGGAGCTGTGCTTGCGAATGCCCTGGCAGGTGGCAAGCGAGGAGCAAAGCGAGTAATGGAAGGATAGGTTTCATATGTTATATGTATGTATTAACTGATCACTCACGCATTCCCATTTTCTGGAGTAGCAGATTCCTCTCTTCATCAATGGTGAAGCTGCCCTGCATGTCGTGGCTTTCGCCAAATTGGATGCGGTACATGCGGTTGAGATAAAATGAAACGGCGCCGTCATCCAAATCACCATTTTGATGGGCCTGGTCAATATACGGCCAATACTTTCGACGTACTTCCACTGAGGAGTCGCTGCTTTCATGGTGGATCACCGCCCAGGGAGCCGAAACAGCCAGCTCGCCCAGCGCAGCTTTTGGATAGCCATGTCTGCTTAGATAGTAAGCTACTTTTCGCATGTTGAGCTCGTCATTGGCTCGATAGTCTGCCAAAAACTGGCGGTGCTCTTCCGAGTCTTTGCCAAATTTTGCCAGAATTTCTTGGTCCATACCACGGCGCATGTGTTGGTCGGCTTCGAAAAGCTGCTTCAGATAAGCTTGCTTTTTGGCATCGGTATCCAGCGCATCGATTTCTGAAAAGATATCGGAAGGTGAGCCGGGTTGGCAGGCCAGCAGGCAGAAAAATAAAAAAGACAAGAGCGCTTTATGAATCATGTCTAATCAATTGCAATGTATTGATTTTCATCTATTTATGGAGGTTTGTATTCATATTTTTTTCCATTTTTCGGTGAGGCAATGTTACTTCCACAAATGCTTTGCCCACCTTGCTGTAACCTAGCCGGTCGTAAAAAGGGATGGCGGTCTTTCGGGCGTGCAACTCCATGATTTTGTACCCGTGGCGCTGCGCCCAAGCCTCACTGGCCTTTACCAATGCGGTGCCGATACCCTTTTTTTGGTGAGCCTCATCCACGGCCACCTGCCTCATCTTGATGCGCCCTTTGTCCAGCGGAACCAGCACCAGGCAGCCTTGTAAACGTGCCTCTTGATCGTAGCAGGCCAAATGAATGGATTGATATTCTGCCTGCAATTGTTGGGAGGTAAATTGGAGGCCGAGTGGCTGACGGAGTATTTGGTCGCGCAGGCGAACACATTCATCGTAAGCCGGGCTGGCAAAATCCACTTCGAGTATTTGGTACATTGCACAATCTGTATGGTGTAAAAATAAGAAGGGGTTTTGAATTCTGCTAATCCAAAACCCCTTCAGGCTGTGACGGCTCTTTGTTATTCGGGATTTTTAAAACTCATCGATCAGCTTTTTCTTCATTTTATCAAATTCCTCCTCCGTGATAATGCCTTCTGATTTTAAGGCCGCCAGGTCTTTGAGTTTAGAGAGTATATCATCCTCGGCAACGGCTTCTGTTTCTGTTTCGGCAGGTGCCTCGCTGGTAGTGCTGGGTACCGTGAAGTTATCTTCCGATGCGGCCTTGCCTTTTACTTCTTCTTCCTTTTTGATGTCTTTAGCTACTTTTTTGCCCTTTTCAAATTTTTCTTTGTAATACTTACGCAGGCGATCGGGATCGAAATCGAGGATGGTTCCACCCGAGTCGAAATGCTTTTTAAACACTTCGCCCAGCGCATAGGTAGAGGCGCCGGCAAATATGGAAACGGTAACTCCACCGAGGTAGGAGCCCACCACCGGAATGATTTTTACGAGGCTGCCGGCACCCAGCCGGGCCAGCGTGCTACTGGTGAGGGCCGTAACGATGGCTTTGCCCTGCGTTTCCTGAAAGCTTACATTGTACACCCGGCAAAGTTGGCGTATCATGTCGAGCTGCAAGGCGCTTACCGCAAATATATCTGCAATAAGAACGGGTATGAGACCGGCCCCCATCGACCAAACCACATGGTTGCGGATGATGGTATCGGCATGTTGGCTCCGCTCGCTATTCGATTGATTTGTCATAATTGTCTTTTTTACAGTTTTAATGATTGTTTTGGCAATTTTCCTTTTTTTCATCCTGCTAGCAGATTTCAATGAGTCTTCAATTACGTGGAGTGCCCATAATTGCTCCACTTTTCTCGACCATTCCGTTCTTTTGTACGACCAATCTCCTTAATCGATCTCCACGCGTACACCTTCTGAATGGCTGGAAAATTCGGGCGCGTACATACACTGTATGCTGGTAATGCCGTTGGAAAAATCTCCCTTGTGGGTGGCCCGCAATGGGTATTCAAATACATAGGTTCCGCGTGGCAAGTAACCGAAAAAGAAATTGGTAGAAGCATCTCTGGTGCTTTCATAATAGCCCAATCCTCCCTGCCATTTATATTCGCTCAATACATTGATGGGTTCAAAACCGCTGGCCCGCATATCCTTCATGTGAACATACTCCATTGGCCGATCAACCCGTAGCTCGATGCGTACTTTGATCTTATCACCTGGCCGGAGCTGACTGGAGGCCAGCAGCTCTTCCAGTTTTGGGCCGGTATCTGATGGCCGCTCTATAAACAACTGTTTCTTTAGCTGGAGAGGCGTATCCTCAAAAGTTTTGATCTTGTCCAACTGCTCAAAATATTGCCAGTACAAAGCTCCCCAAGCAATCACATTATTGGGATTTTGCACTTTTATGGTAGCCATATCACTGCTGATGTCAGAACCTGTCCAGGCCTTTTTGAAGTAGCCGGTACCTGCTTCTCGATTCACCTGCGACATGTCGATAGCCGTGCTGCCGAGGCTGATCTGTACGGGCTGATCTTCGAGCAGCCAGTTGTCGCCGCTCATAAGCAGGGCGTAAACAGCAGAGGCGGTGGCTTTAGTGGTTTTCCAATGAGTGGTTTGTTTGGTTTTAAGCAGCCACACTTTCATATCTTCCACGGCAGATTGGTCGCCTGTCACTTCATCAAACAGCTCGATCATCAAGGCATGCGATTCAATAGGTAATTGGTACCAATAGTAGCCGTTGCCGTATTTCCAGTACATGCCCAGTTCATCATGTACGATGGCACGCTCTTTCAACGACTTCACTATCATGCCAGCCGTCTCCGTATCCCCTGACCGATGAAGCGCCAAACCCATCATGCCCTGCATGTAGTAAGAGCGTTTCGTCCAATATTGTTTGGCTTGGGATAGATAGTAGTCGGCTGCTTCTTTTAGCTGTTGCGATTGGTCTAGGTTCTTGAAAAAGCTGCGAGCATACAGATAATGGATAGCAATGTAGTTGAGATTATCTGCATCCATGCTGGCCTTGCCTTCCTTTACAAGCCGTTTTAATTCTTCATATTGCTCTAAAATTCTGGCATCGGTATAACGCACGGCATTGCTGACCAGTGTCGAGACACGCTCATCCTGCTTGACAGAAGCTACGCCCAGTTTGTCCAAATGCCCTAGTCCTTCCACTATATACTGGGTGATGTACCAATTGTCGCGGCCACCCGGAAACCAGGCAAAGCCACCATTGCCCAGCTGCCGTTCGCTCATTTTGCGCATGGCCCGGTCCAGCTCGTCGCTCATCCGGTTGAGGTCAAAGAGTAGGGCAATGTTTTTCTTTTGTTGCTCTTCACTTTGGGCATTCAGTACCCAGGGAGTTTCCTCCAGCAGCGCTGATTTGAGCTCCTGATTTTTTGACAGATTGCTTTGCAGCGCTTCCGTATCAATATCGCGCCATTGTTCAAATACTCGGCGGATGCGCGGATGCGAATTAGCAACCGATGTAGCCAGGCTATTGGCATAGTATCTGGAAAAAATTTGCTCAGTGCATTCGTAGGGGTACTCCATCAGATAGGGCAGCGCCTGCACCGCATACCAGGCCGGATTGGAAGTGAATTCCAAAGTGAGGCGATGGTGTTGAAGGGTATTACTTCCGGAGGCGTCCTGCATACTTTGGAACACAAACGTCTTATTTTCGCGGCTCTTCACAGGCAGGGGCTGGGTTTCGGTTACCAGCATGCGGTTGCTGAGGATAGGCAAGGCGCTTTCCTCGCCATCCGAAAAGCTGCCCGCCTTGGCTATCACACGATGCACTAGTGCCGGCACTTTGCCTACAGGTACCTTGAGTTTCCACGCCAGGCGATCCGATTGGCCGGCTTTGGCAGAAAAGGAAACGGTAGCTTGCTGGTTGGCCAGCAGCTCATCCACTGGTTTCATGGTAGTAGCATCGAAGAGGAGCAGGCTAGCGGTGCCGCTCATATCGGTTTCCGTCAGATTGCTCACCTTGGCAGTAAATTCAATTTCATCTCCTTCTCTCAAAAATCGGGGAGCATTGGGCATTACCATCAAGTCTTTTTGAGTGACTACAGCATTGTCAGTAAAGCCATACTCCATATCCTTGGTATGGGCCATTGCCAGGAATTTCCAGCGGGTAAGGGCCTCATTCATAGTAAAATTGAGGATCACATTGCCCTGCTCATCTGTGGTGAGGTGTGGGAAAAAGAAGACCGTCTCCTTCAGGTTTGATCGCACCTGAATGTCGTCCGTATTCGCTTGCGGCTCTTCATCCGATTCCTTGTCATCGGCATCCCTTGCCCGGCCATTGGCCTTCTTTGCCGAGTCTTTTTGTACGTCTCCCTGGAGATTCCCGGCTACATAGCTTTTTTCTTCTTCACTATCCGCCATCACACCTTCCGCCATCACACCTTCCGGCTCTGCCGTCGCTGCCAATACGGACACTTCCATGTCCATTAGTCGTCTGAATCTGGATTGCATGCGCCAGTTGAACCAGTTGAGCCTGTCATAATGGCGCCTGCTGCCGCTAGTATGAGCATTCCAGTCGAAAGACAATAAGCGGGTAGTGGTGGCTTGAAAGCTATTGGCCCGCCAGCTGGGGATGCCTCCAAAAGTGGGATAAAAGCTACCCAACCAGCTGTGCCCGGCAAATTTGTCCAATGAGGCATCGTACAAGGTGGCAACCATTTCGGCCGCCAGGCGATCCTTACCCATTCCGCTAATCTTAATTTTCCACTGTTCTTCCTGCCCTGGGTAAAGCTTATCGCGGAAGGTGGCATACTCAAAATTGAGTACTTTATTGTCCCAGGGGACTAAGATGTTTGCCTGATTTGCGTAAAAACGATTGTCCTTTGCAAAGCTTACAGAGTACTGGAAATTGCCACGATGTTTCTCCAAAACAGGCAGCTTCAGCTCTTTGAGCGAACGGATCTTCAGCCATTCTTTGTGGACGATCTTATTTTTATGAGCTACTTCATACAATATATTGACTGGCTGACTGGCCGAGCCGAAAAATACATGGGCCGTCCCACCTGGCTGAAAAATCGTTTGTTCGCGAATGTGGAAGTTGATTAAATTGGCGGGAACTGATTTTTCATCCAGATCATACACTACAAAATCCTTTTTCAGTTCTACCTTCGTTCCATATTTGTCCTTCGTTTCCAGGGTAAGCATATACGCCCCTGGCGGCAATTGGCGGGCATTGACGGGCACAGCCTTGCTGTCGGAAGTATTAAAAGCAGTGTTCAACACCTCCCTTTCTACGGGCCATTGGTGCATTTCATCTTCATCTGAATAGGCAATATCCGGGAAGTGACGGCTAAAGCTTGCTTTGCTCATGGATTGTGTATCGGGCTTTGTCCAAAACCGGTGGCGATACACCATTGCAGGCGTTTTGAGACGGTCAATGCGCAGCTTTCCGCTAGCTCCCTCAAACTGGCCGTTGAGGTTGCTGGTTTGAATAGCTACTTCTTTAAGACTATCGCGGTTGACCCGCTTTGAGATACCGACATCCGCACGAAGGGCTACGTAGCCAACTGCTACGGAATATTGAGCAGAGCGCGTTTCTCCGCTAATGTCTGTCACGTCCGCAGTAACCGAATAGTAAAATTCGGGTTTGTTTTTAGGATCCTGAGCACGATCGGGGATGGCTGGGAAGGATACTTTGAAGCTACCATCGGCCTCAGTAGTCGTCGTTCCATTCGCTATTTCCATACTGCTGTGCGATACAAAGCTCCTGCGATACCACCAGGGGAGCCAGGGATAGCGAACCTCTCGTACCACTCGATACTTCACTTGCGCACCGTCAATAACGTTGCCGGCAAAAGCCACTGCCTTACCACTGAGGGTCACTTCATCATCCAGTCGGTAGCTATTTTCTACAGGATTAAATTTTACCTCAAATTTGGGTCTTTTATATTCCTCTACTCTGAATGAGTGACGGGAATTGCCGTGACTGGAAGCCAGGCTCATACGGCCGAGCAGGCCGCCGCGGGGAGCCGTGAACGTACCAGAAAGAGTGCCATACTCATTGGATTTGAGGCTCTGTTCAGCGATTTTTTGGCGGTTGACGTCATAAAAGGTAATAGTCGCTTTGGTATTGGGTAGGATGTGTGGAATGCGTTCCTTGTCTTTTTTATACAGCAAAGCTTTGAAGTACACCGTTTGGCCGGGGCGGTAGATGGCTCTGTCCAAAAAGAAATGGGTGAAGGCCTGGCTTCTGTTGTTATTTTGATGGCGATAGGAATAGAAACCTTCGCGCAGGTCCAATACATCCTCTCCTTTTGTAAGTTTTACAAAATAGCGGGTGTGGTCTTTAAGGCCTGTTTTTACAAAACCATCTTTGTCTGAGTGAACTGTTTTGAGCCGCTGGTATTCATGCTTCCTAAGTTGGCTGTTGTATTGCTGTCGGTATATTTCGGCCTTTACGTCTGCTAAGGGCTCCCCACTTGCACGATGGTGAACCACGAGCAAATCCTCTTCCGTCCTCGCCTGTTTCGACCAATAGCCCAGCTCGGATACATAAATAAAGGTGTAAGCCAATGCATGGTTTTGGGCCAGAAATTCTTCATTGTCTGATGCAAGGATCAAGTATTCACCAAGGGGTAGTGCATCTACTTTCAACTCCGTAATATGGGGCTGAAAGTCATCTGTGGCAGGCAAATCAGCTGACCAGGAACGTATCGATGAGAGGGAATTTAAAAGTTTAGGCCTTTCTTTTTGTCTCATATTTTCGATTTGCATACGTAGCTGGAGGTTGCTCTTTACTATCCGGAAATGCGCTTTGCGAATGTTGCGAAATGTAAATTGGGCAAGCATGGGCTGGCCGGGCAAGCTGACTTTCTCCATCGAAAGGCGGAGTTGCTTTTGCAAAATATGGCTTTGGCCACTTCGGCAATTTTGAGTGGCTGCACTCTTGGGATATTTGCGGATGGCCTGCTCATAAATTTCGTAGGCACGTTTCAGCTCCCAGCGCCCGGCATCGGAGCTGGAAGGTGCAAAGTGAGCTCCTTTTTGTTGATAATACTGCCCTTTGTGCCACCAGATTTGGGCGGCCTCCGGGTTGTCGCCATATTGCTTTTCTAACTTATTCAGTGCATCCAGATAAAGCTGATCTTTTTCACCGTTTACGATATGCTGATAGACGTATTTGAGTCGCTTGAGATCGGCATCCAGCAGAGCAGCGGGGGAGGAGGCTTGCATGCGAAAATCGAGAAGGTTTTGAAAAAGCAATAAGGTTTGATACTTGAAAGAGGCGGTATCCTTTGTTTCCAATTTGAAATCGACAAACTGGCGGGTGCTGCCAAGTGTTTGGGCTTGCGTAATGACGAAGGCATAGGCGGGTTCGTTGAGCAAGCTTCGCTCATTCATGAAATGGTCAATGGCGCGGTGCGCCAAAAAGTCGTAGAGGCTTGGGCGGAGGCCATCCACCAGTTCTCCTTTGAGGAGGATGTCTTTGAAATTTTCAACCGGATAGCTTTTGCTTTCGGGATATTGGAGGCTTGCCAGATAGAGAGAATTGGCAGTTCGGGTGAGGTCTTCAATAGACCAGGTACTGATGTCATCGCTTTTTTGCTCTACTAAAGTAGTGCGGTCTTCAAATTTCCAGCGGTTGTTGTATAGATAGCGGAAATACATTTCGGCAAGCATCGATTCTAGCACCGCTTTGGCAGGAAAAGCTGACTTGTCAGTATATCGTTTTATTTGGTGAATGGCTTTTACGAGCCCGTCTTCTTCCAGCTCATTTTGGAATTTGCCTTTGTAGATAAGGCATTTCACGATCTGTGCGGCATTCTTTTCTTTTTCTACTTTTTCAAACAGTGCATCTACTTTTTCGAGTGCAGATTTGGGCAGGCCCATTCTTTCGAGGCTGTCGATGACTCGCCATTCTGACTCGTGGGAGGTCGGCGGAGAATTTTGCATAAGGCTAAGCGGTGATTTTTTTTGTGACTGGCAACAAAATCCTGTGAAGAAAACCAGCACCGCAAATGAGAAAATAGGCAGAAGTGATTTTTTCATGGCATTTGCAAATTGGTTTTGAAGGAATTGAGTTTGAAGGGCAAGATAGTTATTAAATATCATTTGTATAACATTTGTTGGTTCACAGGGCAGATGTGTGTGGCCAATATTTTGGTTTAATTTCATCCGGTTTTAACAGATTATTAACTGAAAAACCTGTATATTTCACCTGAAAACAACGGTAGTGCTTTAAAAAGTATGATGCTGAAAAAAGCACAATGAGGACGAACTTTGATGTATGTGCAAAATCGAAATCAAAGTCCAGTGTCCTCACTGCGAAAGTCCTAATGTCGTTAAAAACGGTATAAAAAACACTGGCAAGCAGAATTTTTTATGTAAGGACTGTCGCAAGCAATTTCAATTTGCTTATCAGTATCGTGGAGCAAACCCACGAGTGAAAAAACAAATTCTTAGTTCTTTGATTCATGGTGGAGGTATTCGAGACTGTTCAAGTGTATTTAATGTATCACAGCGATGCGTATTACAATTGATTATCAGTCATTCTCAAAATCTTCGGATTATTCCTCAAAGGAGGCATTATCACAGGATTTTGCTAGACGAATTCTACTCTTTTGTTCAAAATAAAGGCAAAAAGGTCTGGGTATTCTATGCGTATGCACCAGATACCCAAGAAATCCTGGCTTTTACAATGGGCAAAAGAACCATTCGTCAGGTTAGATACCTACTGTTAAAAATCAAGCAGCTCAAAATCACGATTAGCTATTGGTGTACTGATGCCTTTGAAGGATTTAAGGCTACTCTTTTTAGACATAAACATCTCATCGGCAAAGAGTATACTAAAGCCATCGAAGGTCGTAATACCTGTATTCGTGCCAGAATTGCTAGATTTCAACGACGTTCTACCAAGTTTTCAAAGAAACTATTTTTTCAATGGCGGCTGTTTCTAATTTTTGCCCATTGGCTTAATCAACAGCCATCATACATTGTTTAGCACAACCAAAACAACATACAAAACCGAGGAACCTACACTACCATGCCTGAAAATAACATAAGCAAGCAGAAGCTTGAAGAGGCTGTATTAGAATACCGGCGGCTCACCTGCCCGAATATCGAATGTGATGACATGATCATCTCCCGGGAGCGTGTCACTTCTTCCCATAGCAGCCAGGTGGAGTATTGGTGCCGCAGCAAGTCCTGCTGTTATCATCAAAAATCAGTGATTCACTTACTCAGGCCCGCTAACAAATCGAACTCCAATACGCTGTCTATCAGTACAATAGGGCAACAATTTTTTGCTGGCAGCCAGCAGAAGCAAATGCTGTTCATTGTAGCGGGAATACTGGTCTTTTGGTTTATTTTTACCAGCTACCATCCTCGCAAAGACGTTTCTACACAGCCTTCGACAACTGAAAAAGTGGTTGGGCTGGATGATGCACCTTCCAGCCAGGCCATCCGCAAAAAGTAAGTGCCTCGGTCATTGGCGTTCTGCCAAGTCAAATCGTTGGATATCAACTTCTTTTGAAAGCAACTTTCCGTCAGTAAGGTGGGCTTGTAAATGTTTGGCCCAATACGGGCCGAGGGAGGCTCCTTTTGTGCCTAACCCATTGAAAATGAGTAAGTTAGAGTGAGCTGGGTGACGGCCCAGGAAGGGGCGGCGATCTTTGGTAGTGGGGCGGATGGCAGCGCGGTGATCGACCCGTTCGAATGGGCAGGAGAGAATGCCTTCTAGTTTTTCCAATAATTCTTCCTTCCCTTGTGTGCTGGGCAGCTCGTCCTTTGGGTCCCACTCATAATTGGAGCCAACCCAGTAGAGCCCGTCCTCCACAGGAGCTACAAACAGGCCGTATTTGACAAGCTGGCGGGTTCTTGCTCCGGGAATTTTGATGATTAGCACTTCTCCCTTTGCCAGCACAAAAGGCAGCCACTCAAAGAAGGGATTTTGGACAGCCCTGGCTCCTTCGCAGAATACAATACGCCGGGCTTTTATATTATGGTAGCTTATGTGATGGGCACAAATCTTAAGCTGTGCATACTCAAATGTTTCATTTAGCAAACAGTTGTTTGCTTGCAAATAACTGCGATAGCTCAGAATCAGACGAGGCAGATCGACTTGTAAGCCAGCATTTATCCGGCACCAGCTATAGGTTGGTTTTAGCCAGGCAGGTATTTCTTTAGTTTGTGGAGGAGAAGCTATGTAGGGCGCAAAATTCAGCTGGCTGCTTCGGCTAAGCCAATTATTTTCTTCTTGTGTGGTAAATAGCGCCCGCAGGATGGGCCGTTCGTAAAGAAGAGGGACATTCAGCAGCCTTTCCAGCTCGCGGTACATCGCTTTGGCTTGGGGTAGTAATTGGTCAACCATCCAACTTTTTACGAAGCGGCGGCCAGTGACCGGATTGATGATGCCGGCGGCCACTGCAGAAGCTGCGCCTTGGTGATGTCCGTCAATGAGCAATACCTTTTGGCCGTTTTGCAAAAGTTGATGAGCCAGCAGACTGCCGGCCAGGCCTTGCCCAACGATGAGATAATCAGTCATTGCAATGCTTCTACATATTTTCCAACAATTCCCGGTCGGCCTTCCGCAAGCCTTTCACCACTCGATCGTAGCTGTGGTCGATCAAATGGTATAGGAAAGTATCTTCCAGTTCATTTTCAAAATGCACCGTATTCCAGTGCTTATTATTCATATGCCATCCAGGTACAATATCCTCACCATATTCTTCCCGTAGCTCAATGGCATAGTGGGGTTCGCACTTCAGATTGACTTTGAACTCCTCATGATTCAGACCCGTAATAGCAAATATTTTACCCATCACTTTGAATGTGAGTGTTACCTCATCAAAGGGAAATTCTTCTGTCACGCCTTTTTTAGCAAGGCAATAATCACGGAAGGCTTCAATATGCATACGCTGGCCTTTAATTTCTACGCTAAAGATAGTTTTTGGAAGAATCATTTTTATAGTTTTGGCGAAGCATTTACTTTTGACAGTGTATTGCCCCCGTAGTTCAAGGGATAGAATAGGAGTTTCCTAAACTCTAGATCCAGGTTCGAGTCCTGGCGGGGGTACATTGGATAGGAGGATCCCGTTGTTGAAAAGCAAGGCAAGCGCAGCGAGCCGTAGTCTTTTTTCCAAACTACAAAGCCCTCTTTCCGAATGTGGAAGAAGGGCTTTTCAGAATTTTAATACTGGCTGTGCTACAGTATCGCTTCGATTTTATCGGAGAGCACCTTTTTAGTTGTCACCCCGATATGTTTATCGACTACCTCTCCATTTTTAAGAATCAAAATGGTGGGAATACTGCGAACGCCATATTTCATCGGTACTTCCGGGTTGCTGTCAACGTTGACTTTACCGATCAAAGCTTTGCCGTCGTACTCTTGAGCCAGCTCCTCGATGATCGGGCCGATCATGCGGCAGGGGCCGCACCATTCGGCCCAAAAGTCAACAACAGCTACGCCCTCAGTATCCAAGGCTTTTTCCTGGAAGTTAGTATCTGTGAATTCGAATGCCATGATGTAAAAAAATTTTTAAGTAAGATAATTTGCTTGCGATTGTATTAACACCTCCCGGCATTAATAAGTTGCAAATATAAATATAAAGTTTTTGGCCCGTGTCGAAGCCCGGACAAAATAGTAGCTTTGTTCATCAATTTTATTGATGCCGAAATAAATTTTGTCTATTAGCTCCTTTTCCAAATCTAAGCAATTTTACGAGCCAATAACCTGTAGCTATCCAAATATTATTGGCTGCTTGTTTATGTCCACATCGATTCGCATCTTGTCGGCTTGAGACCAATATTATCTCCATGAAGCTGTTTTCGCTACATCGTTGGACCTGGCTGCTGATGACACTTTTGCTTGTAGGGGTACGGGCAGCTCTCACAGCAAGTGAGCAATGGGTAGAGAAGTGGTACAGCCTTGGCATCTTCAGCTACATTCGCTTGCTGCTGGACTACACTTTTGGGCTACTTCCATTCCCCTTGCTTTATCTATTTTTTCCACTGGCTTTGGCTTGGCTCATCAAAGGTTGCAGGCAAGCCTGGCGCTGGAGAGGCAGCAGCCTGTCGGGCCTGCTAGGTGCTGCCAAGGTGCTGCTCAACTGGTTGGCTGCCTTGTTAGTTTACTTTCTACTGCTTTGGGGATTCAACTATGCACGTTTGCCATTGGAGCAACATTTATCTATTGATCCTCAACCTCTTACACAAGCTGAGTTAGAGGAAGAATTGAAGTTGCAAACAGAGGCGATCAAGCAGCTGAGAACAAGCATTCCCTCTGCATCCGATAACGCTTTTACTGAAACAGCCCTTGTTCACATAACGGAGGCGGATATGCAGCATTTGGTGCTCAAAAGGCTGGAGCAACTCAACTATCCTCCCTTCGGCTCGCCTCGAATTCGCCAGCTCTGGCCCCCCGGTCTATTGCTGCGCATCAGCACTGCAGGCTTTTACCTTCCTTTTACTGGAGAATGTAATGTAGATAGTGGCCTGCATCCTTTGCAAAAGCCTTTTGTGATGGCGCACGAATTGTTTCACGCACACGGTTTTACGGATGAAGGAAGCTGCAATTTTTTGGCCTACATAAGTTGCCAGGCAGCGGACGATCCTTTCATCCGGTATGCCGGTGCATTGAATTATTGGCGCTATTTGGCGGGGAGCTATCGACGGGCAGAACCTGAAGCTTACCAGACATTTCGGATACAATTACCCAAAGGGATCCTCGCCGATCTGGATGCGATCAATCAGCAAATGCAGCGCTATCCCGATGTTTTTCCGCGATTTAGAGATTTGGCTTATGATACTTACCTAAAGGCCCAGGGCATTGAGGAAGGGATGAAAAATTACAGCCGGATCATCATGCTGGCACGCGCCTGGCGGCTTCACCAGGAAGGGCTCTAACTCTCATCCAGGCCTTCCATGATTTGCTGCAATACGTTGCACAAATTTTCAATTGCCCGCTCAATCTGCCAATTGGCCCGATTGCGGCTTTCGACATAATTTGAAATGGCTCGGATTTGTAAGTAAGGCACTTCGGCAGTCAGGCAAGTCAGCGCAAAGGCGGCGCCTTCCATACTTTCTACATCTGCTGCATATTGCTTACGAAATGCAGCAATTGATTCCTCATTTCCATGTACTCTATTTACCGTGATTCCTTTGACCAATGGCAGAAAGTGCATGCTCGCAGCAGCAGGATTTTGCAGTACGCCTTTCGAGAAAGGGAATTGATCGGCCTCAATGAGCCCCATTTCAAAGACATCTGTAAAGCTGCCATCCGCTTCCTCTACACCCATATCCCCAAACTGATCACTCACCACATTGACCACTTTTCCCAGTTCTATGGAAAGGTCAAAAGCTCCCGCAATTCCTGCATTGATAGCCAGATCAACTTTATTTGCCTGCAAATAGCGGGCGGTTTGCATAGCTGTGTGCGCCATCCCTACGCCGGTGATCAGGGCTTGTAGCCGTAAGCCCTTCCTTTCGTACAGTTCCTCCGTCAATTGCCACTTTTTGCCAATGGCTTCCAAGAAAGGAGCAATTTCAAAGGCCGTAGCGCTGACAAGCAATATCCTCATTGTGCCGCTTCTTTGGGAGCAAGTAAGTATTGGATGCTTAAGGATGGAGAGAAGCCCAGCGTTTGGTGATAGCTGCTGGCCAAATCGATCAGCCAGGCATTGTGCCATCGAAAGCCGAGCCCAAAGTGGAAGGTAGATGGCTTGTTTCGGATGCCAGCCCTTAGTTGTAAGGGTTCGATGAGGGTATATTCTATCCCAAAAATGGCCGTAGCGGAATAGTCGATATCCTTTTCAGCTTCCGCATAAAATCTGACCTGCCGGGTGGCTATGTAACTCAGCCCCAGCCGCATCAAGGCAGGTAGCTGCTCCACTTCGTTAATGTCCGTCTGCATGGGATTGTATAAGTGTCCGCCTAAAAATAATCCATCCAGCAGTTGCGTATGAAAACCCAGTTCAAAAGTCAGAATACTGTGACTGCCATATTCAGGAATACGGGTGTTGAGTACATTAACCTGACCCCCCAGGCTGAGTTGTTTGAATAAACGGCGGGCATAGGCAATGCTAAATTGCTGTTGATTGAAATCCTCGAAGCCATAATAGAGCGCTGAAAGGCCAAAAACGCCGGAATGGGTAGGATAGGCAAAACCAGCTGCCACCGTTTTCAAATTGGCTAGTGAAAAGGGCTGACGGGCCGACAGAATAGCTGCTGGTTGTGGCAAATGAACCAGGCCCGCCTGATTGTAAAACAAGCTATTGGCATCCGAAAAGCTTACCCCTGTGCTGCCCAGGCCCTGTCCTTTGGCCGTACTGCTAAGTGGATACTGAGCCGCAAGTGGAAGACTGCCACAGCAAAGCAGCCCAATAGTTACAGCATATAGAAGGTAAGCCAGCCGAGTGCATTTCATGCCCTAAATGTAGTAGTTTTTAAGGAATCTGAATGGAAGTGAGAGCAGGGAGCTTCTTGATGAGCCCAGTGCCTTTGATGAGGTGAGCCGGATAGACGAGCATTGATCCAAATTTGCTATTTTTGGGACACTTTCAAGATATAATGCAATACCCTAGGGATGGCCAAATTCAGAACCAATCACAGTACTGATTCCAAAAAAGGAAGTGCTACGATATTGAAAGTAGGCATTTTTGGGATATTGATGGGAGCAGCATTTTGGCTCTTCAGTCTATTTTCGGGCAATAGCGAATCGGCCGTAGAGGAGCCCGAAGTGCTGGTAGATCCCAAAGATGTAAAGCCGGCTGCCCCACAGGCAACTGAAATTTCCGACTACTTTTTTCCCAGCTCTACCACCGGCCAGATTGTCAAACATGAATACTATGCGCTGTCCTATTCCGAAGAGTATGAGCAAGCCGAATGGGTTGCCTATGAATTGAGCCGCGAAAGGTTGGCACCGCCTTATGCTGTCCGTTCCAACGACTTTCGGCCCGATCCCAAAGTGCGCAAGGCGAGTGCTTCCCATCGGGATTATCGGGCTACAGGCTACGACAAAGGGCATCTGATTCCGGCAGCTGATATGGCTTTCGATGAGCGGGCCATGTCGGAGTCGTTTTATATGAGCAATGTCAGTCCGCAAATCCGGAATTTCAATTCCGGTATTTGGCGGGAGTTGGAGGAAAATGTACGGGATTGGGCCCGAAAGTTTAAGCACCTTTACATTATCACCGGGCCGGTACTGACGCGCAATATCAGGGAGCGGATTGGCAATAATTCGGTAGCGGTTCCGGATGAATTTTATAAAGTTGTAGTAGATTTTACGGAGCCGGAATTAAAGGGTATTGCTTTTTTGATACCCAATGAAGTGAGCTATGAGCCGCTTAAAGAGTACGCTGTACGCATTGATTACATTGAGGAAATAACGGGTATTGACTTTTTCCCGCAAATGTTTTCTGAAAGAGAAGAAGCCGTCATTGAAGGGGAGAAAGACATGAGCCTGTGGCCCGTCAAAGAGTCGCGTTACCACGAACGGATCGATGAGTGGAATCGCAAGAAGTGAGTGACAAATTAAGAGCTTTGTGCGGTTCACAAGCTTTCGCTTGCTCATGCTTCGTTCAGAATAAAATTTGGCCGCGTTCGTTCCAAAAGCAAATTCCGAACACGCTCTAATAATAGCTCCTTCCGAATAGGAGATATACCGCGCTTTGCCAAGTTTTGTGCGTATGCACAAAACTTGGCGGCTTGAAGTTTACAATTAGTATAAGGATGATTACAAATGAATTATATTTACAATTATGAATAAGAAAGATACATTTATCCAAAGCATAGAGAAGGGCTATACTTTCAAAGGGAAGTTCATTAATCTGGGCGCTGCGATGCTGGATGGAGAAGTGATGACCAACTCGCTTGTTCGTGTACCTCTGAAAATGCTCAACCGGCACGGCCTGATAGCCGGAGCTACTGGCACGGGCAAGACCAAAACCTTGCAAATTTTGGCCGAGCAGCTGTCCTCCCGCTCGGTGCCCGTACTGCTGATGGATGTAAAAGGTGACCTTAGCGGTATTGCCCAGGCCAGTGCTGGTCATCCGAAAATTGATGAGCGGCATCAAAAAATTGGCTTAGCCTTTGAAGCCGGTAGCAGCCCGGTGGAATTTCTTACCCTTTCTGATGAAAAAGGAGCCAGGCTGCGGGCTACGGTTACTGAATTTGGGCCCGTTCTTTTTTCCAAAATATTAGGGCTCAACGATACCCAGTCGGGCATTGTAGCTGTATTGTTTAAATATTGTGATGACAATAAGCTGCCATTGCTGGATTTGAAGGACTTTAAGAAAACCATGCAGTGGGCCACGGGAGAAGGGAAAAAGGATTTTGAGAAGGAGTATGGCCGCATCAGCACAGTCAGTGTTGGATCTATCATGCGAAAGATCGTAGAGCTGGAACAGCAGGGAGCTGATATCTTTTTTGGGGAGCGCTCCTTTGATGTCGATGATCTTTGCCGGCTCGACGAATCGGGCAAGGGAATGGTTTCTATTCTCCGCCTGACGGATATTCAGGATCGGCCCAAGCTGTTTTCCACCTTCATGCTCCAATTGCTCGCTGAGGTATATGCCTCCTTTCCGGAAGAAGGCGATTTGGAGGCACCCAAGCTGGTTATTTTTATTGATGAAGCCCATTTGATATTTGACAAAGCATCCGACGCTTTGCTCGACCAGATCGAAGTTATTGTCAAGCTCATTCGCTCCAAAGGGATTGGGGTGTTCTTTGTTACGCAAAACCCCACCGACATCCCCAACGAAGTACTCAGCCAGCTCGGTCTGAAAATCCAGCATGCCTTGCGGGCCTTCACCGCCAAGGATCGGAAAGCGATTCGGTTGGTGGCCCAAAACTATCCGCTAACAGATTTTTACCAAACGGATGAATTGCTCACACAGCTCGGTATCGGGGAGGCATTGATTACCTCACTCAATGAAAAGGGCATTCCCACGCCCCTTGCACATACCATGCTGCGGGCTCCGCAAAGCCGGATGGATGTACTGACCAACCGGGAAATCGAGGCCATTGTGCGGCAGTCGCAGCTTATTGGCAAATACAATGAGCTGGTGGACAGGGACAGCGCCTATGAAATATTGTCGGAAAAAATTGAAATAGCCATTCAAGAAAGCCATCAGGAGGAGTTGAGGAAACAGAGAGAAAAGGGGCGCCGAAGCAGCCGGCGGCAGAAGAGTACCGCTGAGCGGATATTGAACAGCTCGGCCGGGCGGACGATCGTCAGGGAGGTTACGCGTGGCATTTTAGGCGCTTTTGGCTTGCGTACCACTAGCAGGAGAAGTAAAAAGAGTAAATGGTTTTGAGCAGTAAGTGCCCTCAATTGCCACGCCCCTATTGCTTTTTGGTGATCGGCACATAGCTTTCCACATACATGCTCCAGGGGGTGCGTTTGTAGTGATCGCCTCCGTAATAGGTAAGAATAATTTCAAAGCTTGTCGGATTCTTGTAACCGGGAATGGGTTGTAGCAAATCATGATCCTCACTAAAAAATGCACTGGTAGGAGTGCTCATCCCGCCATTAGTAACAAAGGCTGTAAACTCATGAAACGTATTGCCAGACTTGCGGGTGTATTTAAACGATTTGTTTTCGATGCGGATCACCTGCTTAGACTCTGAGTTGAATTTGACCGCATAAAAGTGCTCGTTGAGATATTCGACAATAGCGGGATGGGTATAGGTAATCTGTTCCATCCGCCGGCAACTGCTACATTCCTTGCTGTACACGTTCAGCAAAATTTTCTTTTTTTCCACTTTAGAAAGCTCCAGCGCCTCTTCCCAGCTTATCCAATTGACTGTTTGCTTTGGCTGGGCTAGCCCTTGCCGGGCACTTAGCATACACAATGCTACTATACCAGCCATTACATATTTGGATAGGGAATGATTCATTTTAATATTCTTGAACACAATCACTGCAAGGAGTTGAAGTACGAAACAAATTTAATAACAATTAAACAACTTTCGCAAGAGACCTATCGTGCATTGATTTTATTTTAATAAAAGATTAACGCCAGGAGGTCTCCATTTGCCAAAGATTAACAAAAAGGGCCTCTAATTTCTAATCTTCTTGGCGGTAATATACTTTCAGCAAGTCATCCAAAATCTTGAATTTGCCGGCTTCTCGGGCTTTTCGCAGTTTTGGGGCTGGCAAGCCCGCTGGCAGGAGCTTTTGGCTGGTGAACACCCTGGCCTCGTCCCACAAGCCCTTGTCGATAAAGCTTTGCAACAAACTCGTGCCCCCTTCCACCAGCAGGGAGCTGATGTTTTTCTTGTACAATCTGTGCATCAATTGATCCAATAATTCACTGCCTTGTTCAAATTGCCAATATTCGGTATGCTTATAAGAAGACTTTGGGGGGCTCTGATGGGTGATAATGCGGGTAGCTTGCCGGTCATCAAAAATATAGAGGCTTTTGGGCAGCCTGAGGTGTCGATCGATTACCAAACGAAGGGGAGAAGCCCCCCAGCCAAATCGGGTGTTGAGCTGAGCATTGTCAATGGCAGCCGTATTGGTACCTATCAGAATGGCATCCAGCTGGCTGCGCCATTTGTGTACCAGCCGCTGGCTAAACGAATTGGATATCGGAACGGGTCGGTCCGGCTGGCCGATGAAGCCGTTGGCGGATTGGGCAAATTTTAGTACAATGTAAGGCCGTTGTAAACTTACGAATGTATTTCTGATGGCACAGAGTCGTTCCCCCTGCTCCTGCAGGAGCCTGCTAACCTTGCAGCCATTGGATTTCAGTACTTGCATGCCTGCTCCATTCACCGCAGGCGTATGGTCGATAGCAGCAATAAGGATGTTGGAGATGCCCGAATAGAGTAGCAATTGGGTGCAGGCAGGCGTGTTGCCGTGAAAATTGCAAGGCTCAAGAGATACAAAAATTTTGGATTTGTGTAGTTGCTTGAGGTGAGAAGCTTGCACACTGTTTAGCGCATTTACTTCGGCATGTGCCTGGCCATATTGCTGGTGATAACCTTCACCGATAATTTTGGTATCCTTTACGACTACTGCTCCAACCATTGGATTGGGAGAAACCCGACCGGCACCTAAGCGGGCGAGGTCAAAGCAGCGCCGCATAAATTGAGCATTTGATGGTCTATTCAGCATAAGGAATATTGTGAAACGCCTAGGCGCAAAAGTATCATAGCCACGACGAATTTGGCAAAATATTTTAAAAAATGAGGATTTGTATAAAAAAAATCGTAGCTTTGTTGTTGTAATATTTGGGGTAACATTATTTTGTTTGCCACCAATTTTCAATATTTGATTCGGCTTTTGTGAATAAAATAAATTGTTATATTTGCCCTGGCCATACTGTTCCAAGCTCCATCCCATAACATTTTTACATTATATCCTTATTAAGTGATTTTTAAGTTTGCTGCGTGCCTTGCTGACTGGAGGAGATTGAGGAGGAGCAAATTTCCTAGATTTTAAAGATTAATTTATTTCATATTTTATTTATTAACATTTTAAACAGAGAGAGCGTGTTATACAAAGTAAAACTCAAAAATGCCGATGACGTGGTGCTGTTGGATGATAAGGTGTATGAATATCTGACAAGCGACCCCTATCTGGTAAAGGTAGATTTTATCAACAATCTCAGGAGACATTCCAGTGGTTGCGCCGTTTTTCAAAAAACCTGGTCCAAGGCTGGGGGAGGGTACAAAACGGAGACCATCTATTTGCACAAGCTCATCGCCGAAAAGTTCTTGTCTGACCAAAAGGTAGGTAAGAAAAACCTGGTCGGTGCGAGAAATGGCAATAAGCTCGACTGCCGCCTTGAAAACCTGTTGTATCGTTCCCGTTCAGTTGCCAGCAGGCAGCGCAAAACCAGTAGCAAAGCTGGTTACACTGGTGTGTACAAGGAGGGCAAACGCTATCGCGCTGTGATTTCTATCAACCGAAAATCCGTACACATTGGCATGTTTTCCACTGCTGAGGAAGCTGCTATGGCTTACAATAAAAAGTCAAAGGAACTGTACGGTGAGGATGGAAAAATCAATGTGATAAAGAAGTAGAGTAAGTAGCTAAGTAATGCTCAAAGGGGGATAGGACTTTGCAAATCTTGCAGATAGAGCTAACCTCTATCAGTTTTCTGTAAAAAAGAACAAATCCCCCCATTTTTAGTAGCTCATTTACTGGCAAGCTAGTATCATTGCAGCATGGAATTGCAAAATGATCTGTTGCTGCGTACCATCCGAGGAGAAGAGGTGGAGCGGCCACCTGTTTGGCTAATGCGGCAAGCCGGGCGTATCTTGCCTCAATACAGAGCTATCCGTCAAAAAGCCAGCAACTTCAAAGCTTTTGTCAAGCAGCCCCGGCTCGCTGCTGAAGCTACTATTCAGCCTGTCGATGAGCTGGGAGTCGATGCAGCCATCCTTTTTTCAGATATTCTGGTTATCCCCGAAGCGATGGGGCTGGACTATGAGTTGGTAGAAAAAGTAGGGCCGGTCTTTCCCACATGCATCACTGAAAAACGAAATGTAGAAGAGTTGATTGCCGGCAATGAAGCAGCGGCAAAGCTGGACTATGTGTACGAGGCCATTCACTTGACCAAGCAAAAATTGGAAGGACGTGTTCCGCTGATTGGTTTTGCCGGTGCCCCCTGGACGCTTTTTGCCTATATGCTGGAGGGTGGAGGAAGTAAAACTTTTTCAAAAGCAAAGCGCTTTTTGTATCAGCATCCAGAAAGCTCCCATTTACTCCTGCAAAAAATTACCGAAAGTGTAATAGCCTACCTTCAGCAAAAAATTGGGGCTGGTGTGCAGCTAGTACAATTATTTGATTCTTGGGCTGGTATGTTATCACCTGCTCATTATCAGCGTTTTGCGCTTCCTTATCTCAAGCAAATTTGTAATGCAATACAAACAGCGCCTGCCATAGTGTTTGCCAAAGGAGCTTGGTTTGCCCTGCCAGAACTGGCTTCTCTGGATTGCCAGGTGTTGGGCCTCGATTGGAATACATCGCCCCAATGGGCCCGTAAGCAGCTTGGAAGCGATAAACTATTGCAGGGCAATCTTGATCCCTGCCAGCTCTATGCCGATCAAGCTGCCATCAGGCAGGCTACAGAGCAGATGATCCGGCAGTTTGGGGGCCGCCATATTGTCAATTTGGGACATGGCGTTTATCCCGATACTCCTTTAGACGGGGTCAGAGCATTTGTAGAGGCAGTAAAGCGGTATCGCTATTAATATGCAAAAGAGCTGGTTTATTTGACAGCAATTACTAAATTTGATTGTGAGAAGGGCATAATATAAATTTTGCGAATCTATGGGGTGGTTTAAACGACTGAAAGACGGGATCATTACATCTACCAAAGACAAAAAGGAAGCTCCTGACGGCCTTTGGTATAAATGCCCGGATTGTAAAGAGGCGAGCACGAAAAAGGAGATGAAAGAAAATTTTTATAAATGCCCAAAATGTAACTACCACGTCCGTATTGGATCGTACGACTATTTCGATATGCTTTTTGACGGCGCGTATGAAATTTTACTCGACGATGTGCTTTCCGAAGATTTTCTCCATTTCACCGACTTAAAACCTTACAATGAGCGATTGGAGGCTGCGCGCAAGCGCACTGATTTGGATGATGCTATTTCGGTAGCCATTGGCAAAGTCAATAAAAAAACCTTGCTGATAGCTGCGATGGATTTTTCCTTCATTGGAGGGTCAATGGGCTCTGTAGTAGGTGAAAAGATCAGCCGGGCCATCGATCATTGCCTGAAAAATGAAATACCCTTGCTTATCATATCCAAATCGGGTGGGGCAAGAATGATGGAATCGGCTTTTTCATTGATGCAAATGGCCAAAACTTCCGCCAAACTGTCGATGCTCTCCAAAAAAGGCATCCCTTATTTCTCTCTGCTCACCGATCCCACCACCGGAGGGGTAACGGCCTCCTATGCCATGCTCGGCGATATCAATTTTGCAGAGCCCAAAGCGCTCATCGGCTTTGCAGGGCCGCGCGTGATTAAGGAAACTATTAAGCAGGACTTGCCTGAAGGCTTTCAAACCTCTGAGTTTTTGTTGGATCACGGCTTTCTGGATTTCATCGTGGATCGCAAAGATTTGAAAGAACGGTTGTCAGACCTGATGTCCTTCTTTTGACCCATCATCTTCAATTATCACAAAACCCTTTTCAAGTGGGTCAAGGGCTTGGTGGAGTATTTTGAAAAAGCGGTCGCCATATTTTAGATAGAAATTCAAAAAGTTGTCGTGCCGCTCCTGAAGTCCATTATCGGGGAAGAGCTTGTCTTTTAAACCCCGTATTTGATTGATGGCAATTTCATGCTTTTTCTTTTCGGCGCGCAATAGCCTTGCTTCCAACTGCTCCACAGCTTTCAACTGCTTGCTTTGCTCCGCGCGCACGGCCTTGACCAATGTAGTATCTATTAGCCCCGCCTTTTGGCTTAATGCTTCAAAAACTACCTGAAGTTGCTCCTTTTCATCATCAAAACTCACCTCTATGCTGGCCTTGCTTTGCACATACTCTTTGATCAGATGATCGGTATTTTGAAACAACTGATCCGCCTGTAGTCCCAACTTTTGGATCTTTTTGTACATACCCCTGTCCAGCCAAAGCACTGAATTACGCCTCACCAGCATAGGAAAATGTATCCCGAAATGCTCGAATTGAGCTTTGCGCTCCATCCAATAGGCCAATTCACCACCCCCTCCGATGTAGGCAAGGTTTGGAAAAATAAATTCCTGATAAAGCGGCCTCATCACTACATTGGGACTGAAGCGCTCCGGATGGTCCGACAATTCCTTGAGGAGCTCAGCTTCTGTGAATTGATAGGACGAGTTGAGCACCTTATAGTGATCTCCCTGCAACACAATCCGCTCGCGTAGCTGGTCTTTTAGGTAAAACAAATTGATCTCCCTGGCTATTGCCTGCTGCTTGAAGCCAATCGTTGAGAGCTGTACGGCAGCCTGACCGATCAGCTCCTGAGAGGGGCGTTCCAGCAGCTCCGATTTCATGAGCGGCGCAAATTGCTTTTTTAAGCGAGCATCGTTCATGCTCACCACTACCAGGCCCTGCTCGTGAAAAAGCAGGTGGACCAGCCGTCTTACTGCCGCTCCATAAAGAGCCTGTTCGCTATGAGATTGATGAATGAGTTGGAAGATAGCCCGGGCATTTTCACCCTCTCCCAGGATGTTTTCCAATTCACCCAAAACTGCTTTCAGGCTTTCTGTCTTCATCATCCCAACGGCTCCACTTTCCTCATTTTGCCACGCAAGTCGTTTGCCAAACAGGTGCATATGGTTGATCTCCTTAAAGTCGTGATCTTCTCCGCCCAATACAAAAACGGGAACAATTTGATAGCTCGGATAGCTAGCATTGAGTCGCTTGGCTAGCTGGATAGTGGAAATAATCTTGTAGATAAAGTAGAGCGGGCCGGTAAATAAGCTGGGTTGATGGGCGGTGATTACGGTGAAGCAATCCTCATTGTTTAGGGCCTCCAAATTGCGAACTAGTACCGGGCTCTTCTCCCAATCTCCATATTGACTTTCCAATACTTCAACCAACAGCTTGCGGTTGGCAAGGTAATTTTTCCGTGCTGAGAGGATCTCTCCAAAAGCCTCTTCAGTTACTTCGTAGGCATAAAAATCCTTCAATGTTGAGGAGCCATTATTGTAAGCCCGATCGCGTTTTGAGAGCTGTGGAATTTGTGAAAAGGGAAGCCTGTGTATTTTCATCTGTTTAAAATTTTATACAAGAGCTAGAATCTAGCTCAATAAAAGCAAAAAGAGTTGCGAATACTAAGAGTTAAAATTTCATCTACATGCTCCCCCCGAAGGTTGGCGATACTCTTGTGTGCTTAGCATTCAAAGTCAGTTTCATGTACGGGGTTTCCTCATTTGATAAGGATATTTCAACCTCCAGTAAAAAACGACCTTAAGCAACTTTTGTTAATTGTTGAATTTGATTTATTTGTTCGGCATCTAAACCTAGCTCTTTAAGTCGTTTAAGATGATGCTGAATCTGTTTATTTTTTCGTTTGTTGTCTAAATAATCACTACCTAATTCTTTGTATGCTACTTGGTCTTGAATGATATAATAGGCGGCGATCAGGATCTTATGTCCTACTGCAATTAATGCCTTTTTCTTGCCTCTACGTCCTACAAGACTATCGTATTTACTTCTTAGATAAGTACCTTTGGTTCGAGTAGCTGCCCATGCACATTGCACCAGTAGCGTCCTCAAATATTTATTACCATGTGTTATCCGTCCACTTTTTTTTACCTGCACTTTCATTACTTCCTGGGCTTATACCTGCCCATGAAGCTAGATGTTGAGCCGTTGGAAATTGATCCATATTGTTACCTATCTCCGCTATTATTCCTGCTGCGCCATCCTTACCTACTCCCGGTATACTATCTAATAGTTCAACATCTAGTTCCATTTCATTAGCTCTAAGTTGGGCTTCGATTCGTTCATCCAACTTTTCTAATAATGCCTCTTTTTCTGCCATAGAATCTCGTATTGTTGTCAGCATAAAACGATGGTGGTCACTTAAAGCGCCTTGCAGAGCTAATCCTAATTCTTCTTTACTAGCTTTCATCCGGCCATGATGAAAATTCACTAACTCCGATATATCTTCTTGACCTTCTAGCATCGCTTTAATTATTTTGGTCGCTACTGCTCCACTCATATTACTCAACACACAGGATAGCTTAATATTGGCATCTTCTAATATTTTTTGTACTCGATTCTTTTCCGAGGAAATCGTCCCAACTATCTTACGACGATAACGCGTTAAATCTCGTAACTCGCGTGTCCCCTTCGGCGGCACAAAGCTGCCTTTCAACAATCCACTAAGTAACAACTTCGTTATCCACTTACTATCTTTCTTGTCCGTTTTCTGTCCTGGCACATTCTTAATATGACGTGCATTAACTAACAGTATCTCAAATTCTTCCTCTAATATATTGTACACAGGCTTCCAATATACACCAGTGCTTTCCATTGCTACATGAGTAATATTATTGCTCTTCAACCAATTTCGCAATTCCTCAATCGAGCTAGTGTACGCATCATAACTACGCGTTTCTTCTTCTAGGCCAGTTCCTCGTATCGTTGCTACAAGTATCTTCTTGTGGATATCTATCCCACAGCCTCGCTCAACTATTTGTTCGAATATTATTTGTTGCTTTTTCATCTAATGTTTTTGGTTCCCAATTTAATCATTCCCTTGTCTGTCTATATCTTTTAGTCATCGGAGTTTCATGTGTTTAAAAATTTTCTGCGGGGTGTAACCGCTGTGCTCTCACAAAAGCTTTTTGAATCATTTCCTTGTGTGAGCTTATGATTAAGTAATGGCCAATTAATAAGTTATTGATTTGGGATTGAGATTTTGTCGTCAGGCGAGGCATTTTTTGAGCGAATAGCGAGCTATTTAAGCAAAAAATAACGAAGTATGGCGGCAAAAGATCAGAGACAAATCGTGAAGTTATTATTTGATCATTACTAAATAAGCTCATGCTCGTTTCATGATTGCAGTTTAGTATTTTTTGAAGGTTCCTTAGCCTATGCATAGGGGCGAGCTGTTTTTCCCAATGTACTGTCTTTTCTCTATATTTGACCACCTTCAATTGCTCACCCATGAAAAAATTCATCCTTGCTCTCGACCAGGGAACAACAAGCTCAAGGGCCATATTGTTCGATGCCAGGGGAGCCGTAAAAGCAATAGCACAAGAGGAATTTACACAAATTTATCCTAAGCCGGGCTGGGTCGAACACAATCCCGGAGAAATTTGGGAAAGCCAGCTTCGAGTGGCACAACGAGTACTCAAAGAGCACCGGGCTAAAGCCGCAGAAATTGCTGCAATCGGGATCGCGAACCAGCGCGAAACGAGTATTGTTTGGGACAAAAATACCGGCCGGCCCCTCTGTAACGCCATCGTTTGGCAGGACAAACGCACCGCATCCATCTGCAGGCAACTGACCCGGGCCGGCCATCATTCCTATATTCGCAAGGCAACTGGCCTGGTCGTCGATTCTTATTTTTCGGCTACCAAAATTAAGTGGATACTGGATCATCACAAGGGCGCACGTAAAAAAGCGGAACAGGGCGAGCTACTATTCGGTACGGTGGACAGCTGGCTGCTTTGGAAGCTTTCCGGCGGAAAGCTACATCTAACTGATTATTCGAATGCTTCCCGTACGATGTTGTTCAATATTCACAAACTTGAATGGGATCATAAACTTCTCAAACTGGCAGGCATCCCGAAGGCCATGTTACCTAAGGTGGTGCCTTCCAGCAAGCTCTACGGCAGCACTGCTCCCAGTCTTTTTGGAGCTTCCATACCCATCGGCGGGATGGCAGGTGACCAACAAGCGGCTTTGTTTGGTCAGACTTGCTTTCGGGCGGGTATGGCAAAAAACACCTACGGCACCGGTTGCTTCATGCTAATGAATACCGGCACCAGGGCGGTGCGATCAAAGGCAGGACTGCTCACTACCATTGCCTGGGGGCTCAACGGCAAGGTGTATTATGCGTTGGAAGGAAGTGTGTTCATTGCCGGTGCAGCGGTACAATGGCTCCGCGATGGCCTGAAAATCATTGATGCTTCTACCGACTCAGAATATTTTGCCAGACAGGTTAGCCATACCGGTGGGGTGTATGTGGTGCCTGCCTTTGCGGGTTTGGGCGCTCCTTATTGGGACATGTATGCCCGGGGAGCTATCTTTGGCCTAACACGCGCTACCTCAAAGGCCCACTTTATACGCGCCACGCTGGAATCGCTGGCCTATCAAACAAGAGATGTGTTGGAGGCTATGGCAAAGGACAGTAAAATTTCGCTGGCCAAATTACGGGTCGATGGAGGAGCCAGTGCCAATGACCTGCTCATGCAGTTTCAGGCTGATATTTTGGACACCACAGTGGAAAGGCCAAAAATTATTGAGACTACGGCACTGGGTGTGGCCTACCTGGCCGGCCTGGCAAGTGGCTTCTGGACTATGACGGATATCAAAAAGCAATGGCAGTCCGACCGGCAATTTCAGCCGGATATGGAAAACAAAACCCGAAACAGGCTGTACAGGGGTTGGAAAAAAGCTGTGAAAAGAACTATGAACTGGGAAAAATCTTAAGTGTTGGGGAAAGTTATCGACATATCGCAATTTTGGAAATTATCGGATGGCTGGCAGCTAATGGATGTGCGGACACCGGCCGAATGGGAAAAGGGGCATATGGAAGGAGCCTTGAACTTCCCTTTGTTCGACAATGAAGAGAGGGCAGTAGTGGGTACAACCTACAAACAGCAGTCTCCCTACCAGGCGATGCTCAAAGGCCTCGAATTTGCCGGGCCTAAAATGGCTGATTTTGTTCAAAAAGCTAATGAATTGGCGCCTTCCGGCAAATTGGTATTATATTGCTGGCGGGGCGGAAAGCGCAGTAGCAGTATGGCCTGGCTGCTGGAGCAGGCTGGTTTTGAAGTGCAGCTGATCCTGGGAGGTTACAAAGCATACCGCAAATATGTGCGCCAGCAATTGGAAACTTTGCCCTATCGACTGATCGTACTGGGTGGCCGGACAGGCTGTGGAAAAACCGAAATACTGCACGCGATAAGAGCTCAAGGCGAGCAGGTGATCGATTTGGAAGGCCTTGCCCATCACAGAGGATCTGCATTCGGTGCTCTAGGTGAAGCGGCCCAGCCCAGTGTCGAAGCCTTTGAAAATCAGCTTTTCCACCAAGTCCGGAAGTTGGATTTGAACAGAGAAATTTGGGTAGAAAATGAAAGTAGAAAGATCGGAAAAATATATATTCAGGAAGGCTTTTGGGCCCGGATGAAAGCTGCACCGCTTATCAATATCGAGCTGCCGTTTGAGCAGCGCCTAACCAATTTGGTGGCTACCTATGCTGACTATCCTGAGGAAGAGCTGGCGGCCTCATTTTTTAAAATCCGCAAGCGCCTCGGCCCGCAGCATTTCAAGGCTGCCATCCAGGCTTTAAAAGAACAGGACTTTAGTGCAGCTGCCGCTATCGCGCTTCAATATTATGACAAGTCGTATCAATTTTTGCTTGCAAACAATGCTGCACCGGCCATTCACACGATTCAATTGTCAACAGCCTCTCCGGATGAATCCGCCAGGCAGTTGATCGAATTCAGACAAAGCGAGGGATTTCAAACAACGGGATAAATATTTAGTATGCACGATCCAGCAGACAATTTGCAAACCTACAAGCTCACCCAGTACAGTCATGGCGCCGGCTGTGGCTGCAAGATAGCTCCCAAGGTACTGGATAAAATACTCCGAAATCCTAGCTATCCATTGGGAAGCCATACCCTGCTGGTGGGTAATTCAGATCGTGACGATGCTGCAGTAATCAAACTAGACAGCGATACTGGCATCATAAGCACTACCGATTTTTTTATGCCCATTGTGGATGATGCCGCCGATTTTGGCCGAATTGCCTCTGTAAATGCCATCAGCGATGTGTATGCCATGGGAGGCACTCCACTGATGGCGGTTGCTATTTTGGGCTGGCCGGTCAATGAATTGCCTGCAGAGCTGGCGGGCGATGTGATTCAGGGTGCGCGGGAGGCCTGCGCCGAGGCAGGTATTGCGTTGGCTGGTGGCCACAGTATAGATAGCCCGGAGCCAATTTTCGGTTTGGCCGTCACAGGCCGCGTAAAAATCGATCATCTCAAACGCAATGGAGGGGCAAGGCCCGGCAGCAAGTTATACCTAAGCAAACCTTTAGGTGTGGGTATTTTGACCACCGCCAGCAAGAAAAATCTTTTGCAGGAAGAGCATTTGGAATTGGCGAAGCAAAGTATGCTACAGCTCAATAAAATTGGGGAATTGTTTGGCCAACAGGATTATATTGAAGCCATGACGGATGTGACTGGCTTTGGTTTGCTGGGGCATCTTTGCGAAATGTGTGAAGCGAGTGACTGCGGCGCTGTGATAGAATTGGGCAAGGTACCTTTGCTGGACAAAAGGGCGCTGGATGGGTATATTTCGCAAGGCTGTGTGCCAGGCGGAACCCAAAGAAACTGGGACAGTTATGGTCACAAGATCAGCCCCATCACGGATTATCAAAAAGCCATACTTTGCGATCCGCAGACCAGCGGGGGTTTGCTGGTAGCGGTTGCATCGGATCATGCAGAAACATTTGAAGAGCTGGTCAACAGGCATAATTTGCCCCTTCAGCCTTTTGGCTATATCACGGAAGCTAGCGATACCTTAATTCAGCTAATCGGAGAGTAATGCTTGCATACATCCTACGAAGGCTGGCTTACGGATTGGCAGTACTGCTGCTGGTAACCTTGATTATTTCCTCCGTCATTTATCTGGCGCCTGTTGACCCCGGCAGACTCACCTTTGGCCAACGTGCCGATGCTGCTACCGTGGAAGCCAAACAAAAAGAATTGGGCCTCGACCAGCCTTTATATATGCAGCTCGGATACTATTTACGAGATATCTCGCCCATTGCCGTGCTTTCCAATGATCCTTCTAACTTAGCTAAATACAACTACCTCCCTTTGTTCAAAGCAGGAGAGCGGGTACTGCTATTGAAATGGCCCTATCTCCGCAACTCGTTTCAAACGGGACGGCCGGTAGCAGATATGATTTTTGAGGCGGTGCCTTTGACGCTGCTGCTGGCGGTAGCTGCAATTTCACTTGCCATCCTGATAGGCATACCGCTGGGTGTTTTGGCGGCCTTGAAGCAGCACTCCTGGTTTGACAATGCTGCGGTAGTCATTTCAGTAATGGGTATTTCCCTACCTAGCTATGTGTCAGCTATGATCCTTGCATTGCTGTTCGGTTACTTTCTGCATGTATATACGGGACTCAATATTCAGGGTAGCCTGGTGGTGCTGGATGATTTTGGCGACGAGCAAATTGTGTGGCGAAACTTGCTTTTGCCAGCCATCGCTTTGGGTATCCGACCCATAGCAATTGTGACCCAGCTCACTCGCTCCGCTATGCTGGATGTATTTGCCCAGGACTTCATTCGCACGGCCAGGGCAAAGGGGCTTCCCTATGTAAAGGTGGTATTTAAACATGCGCTTCGAAATGCGCTAAACCCAGTGGTGACGGCCCTTTCGGGCTGGTTTGCCGCCTTGTTGGCTGGTGCTTATTTTGTTGAAATGGTGTTTAGTTATAAAGGGCTGGGCTCGCTGACTGTGCATGCCTTGCTCAATTTCGATATACCCCTTGTATTGGGAGCGGTGCTGTTTACGGCTGCCTTATTCGTGCTGATTAATATTCTGGTGGACATATTGTACGCCCTGATGGACCCACGGGTAAGATTGGCTTGAGGGATGGCCTGCTCCGAACTAAGTTTAGGGATGACCTGAAATAGCCGGTAAGTGGGAATGTTGAAATCGGAAGGTATAAAACCGCTAAGTGAGGCTGATGTTAATAATAGAAACACGGGCAATGGCCATTTTGTTCAGCCATTGCCCATGTATTTGCACTAAAAAGTGAAGCCGAGCGAGGCGATGAAGCCACCAGGCCGATCATCGAAATTGAACTGCTGATTGCCAAAAACGATGTGCTCTCCAAAATTCTGAAAGCTACCCTGATACCTCATATCGAGCATCAGCCGGCCTAGGTCGAGCCCCATACCTGCTTGCCAGGCATAGGTCATATCATCAAATTTTTGGCTGTAGCCTTTAATATCAAATAATTCCGACTTGCTGTGGAGGAACACGCGCCCCACAGGGCCTCCACCCAGGCGCAGCGGACCAAACTTGAAGCCCATCAGCAGCGGGATGTCCAGGTATTGATATTTTTCATTAAAAATCTTCTCAGTGACGCCATCGCCAATGTCGCGCACTGAAAAATCGACGCTATTGGAGTTGAATAGCAGCTCAGGCTGAATGAAGAAATTACCAATTTGTGCCTGCATGAGCAAGCCGAAATGAAGCCCGTAATTCGCATCCTTCACAGCCAGCGTAAAATCATTGAGCGATTGTACATTGTGGATGGCCAACTGGCTGGGCTTGAGGTCGCTGGTGTTGATGCCGCCTTTCAGCCCGATCTTGAATTGCGCTAAGGCAAGTTGGCTGAAGCTGCTCAAAAGGATCATACATATCAGTAGCTTTTTCATAAACTTATCATTTTGATTGACTATACAACGAGCAGCTTGTCAGCTTACCATAAGTACCGCTTGTTGATTAACATATCTTTAACCCCGCTAATATCAAGTGGGGAAGAGTGGCTCATTATTCAATAGAAAGCAGCAATTTCACTACATTTGCATGGCTTTAGCAAATAGCATGGAAATTCATCATTCTGAATATATAGGCAGTTACCCTTCGGAATCAAAGTGTCCAAAGAGTCGGATTCCTGAGTATGCCTTTATTGGCCGCTCCAATGTGGGCAAATCCAGCCTGATAAACCTGCTGACGGGCCGTAAGGCCCTGGCCAGGGTATCCAAAAAGCCAGGTAAAACCCAACTGCTCAACTTCTTTTTAATCGACAAGGCCTGGCATTTGGTGGATTTGCCGGGCTACGGCTACGCTCACCGCTCAAAGAGTACCCGGCGCAAGTGGGAGAAAATGATCCAGGGCTATTTGAAAAACAGAAACTCGCTGGCTTGTGCCTTCGTGCTGATCGATGCGAACATACCGCCACAAATCATTGATCTGGAGTTTGTCAATTGGATGGGACTGGTACAGGTGCCCTTTGTGATCATTTATACCAAAACAGACCGCTTGAAGCCTGTGGAGCTGGAAGAAAACATTACCAGATTTCGACAAGCCCTCCTGCAAAGTTGGAATGAAGTGCCCAGGGAGTTTGTAACTTCATCGGTGAAAAAGCAGGGGAGGGATGAAGTTTTGGCGTTTATCGAAAAGCTCAATCAATCGATACAAGAGCAACAAATGAAGGAAACATGAGTGATCAGGCAGCTCCATACAAGCGCTATCCAGCTGTGGTTCCGCATATCACTGACTGGCCAATTTACAAGCTCAGTGAAGACCGGGAAGCTTTTGTGGATGAAATCAACCGCTTTACACTTCAGCGGCTGATGAATAGCTCGCCCGAACAGCTAAATGACCTGATCGCCAAAACGATTTATTTAGAGCGAATTCGTATCAAAGAGGAACCCTGGAAGGTGGACCCGCCCAATGAGGGCTTATTTTGGAAACGCATTCGCAAAGAGCTGGTAAGGCATTCGCTCGACAGAGATGATGAACAAGCACAGGCCAGTACGCGGCAGATATTGCACAAAATTGTGAGCCGTTATTCTGAAGAAATCGTGGGTACCTTTAAAATCAGCACCTTTTTATTTGCCCGGCGTTTTTTGACGATATTCTTCAACCGGCTTCTCAATACAGCGGCAAGCCGAAATTTCAAGCGAATATGGGGGCGCCAGCATCAGGTGTACGAACGGCTGAATGTGTGTGGAGAACTGGATGCCATCCGCAGCTTGATCCACAAAGGGACCGTAGTGGTGGTGCCGACCCATTCCAGCAACCTTGATTCCATCGTCATTGGATTTGCTATGGATGCCATGCTGGGCTTGCCTTCCTTTAGCTATGGTGCGGGGCTCAATTTGTACAATACAGGATACACTGCCTACTATATGAATCGACTGGGCGCCTATCGGGTAGATCGTAGAAAAAAGAATCCGATTTATCTGGAAACACTCAAAGCCATGTCCAACTTATCGCTTCGGCGCGGCACCAATTCGCTCTTTTTTCCGGGAGGCACCCGCTCGCGCTCCGGTGCTTTGGAAACCCGGCTGAAGTTGGGGCTTCTGGGCACTGCCGTGGAGGCGCAGCGGGCCAACTGCCAGCAAGGGGGGCGCAAAATATTTGTCGTTCCGCTCATCCTGAGCTACCATGTAGTATTGGAAGCCAAAGATCTGATTGAACAGTATCTGAAGCGGACGGGCAAGGAGTTTTACATTGACGCTTCGTATAGTAGAAGAAAAATATTGAAATTTGTGTGGAAAATATTTTCCCAAAGCTCCGATATAACCTTATCCTTTGGCAAGCCGATGGATGTGCTGGGCAATTTTGTGGATATGGACGGTAACAGCTTTGACCGGCATGGCCAATTGATAAACATCAGGGATTATTTTGTGAGCAACGGAGCGCTTACCGAAGACCTGCAAAGGGAAGGGGAATACACCAAATTGCTTGCCGAGCGGATCGTAGAACGATATCACCGCGAAAATATAGTGCTGAGTAGCCACCTGCTGGCCTGTGCAGTATTCAATGTGTTGCAATACCAAAACCCGAGGCTCGATTTGTATGGCTTGCTGCGCTTGCCTGCCGATGAATACATCTTTCCTATAGAAACGGTGCGAAATGCTGTGACGGAGCTAAAAGAACATTTGCAGGGGATGGAAAGAGACGAACGGATCAAGCTATCTCCGGAGATTGGCTGGGAAACGGATAAGCTGATAGCCGATGGAGTGAAAAACCTGGGGAGCTTCCATGCAGAAAAGCCTCTGCGATTCAATACGCGTGGCGATTTAGTAAGCCAGGATTTTAAATTGTTATTTTATTATCACAACCGCCTTGACAATTACCAGCTGGAGAAAGCGATAGCCTGGGGACAGTTTGAGATGGCGGAGGTTGAATAAATGTAATTACACATCATGTTGCGCAAGTTTTTTCTTTCCGAAAAAAATATGATGATCGCCATTGTGGTGAATGCACTGATCATTTATTTGTTGTATTTCCCACAGTTGCACCATAGTGCGCCTGCTTTTTATAATTTCTTGGAATGGTTAGACATTGCCTTCATTCTGCTGTTTGTAGCAGAAGCAGCAGTGAAGCTGAATGTGCTCAAGCCTAAGACCTATTTTGGCAATGGCTGGAACGTTTTTGATTTTCTGATCGTGGTAGCCAGCCTGCCATCCCTGTTTCATTTTTTGCCAGGGCTGGGGCTCATCAATACCTCCTTCGTAAAAGTTCTCCGGCTGCTTCGCATGGTTCGGCTCATCAAGTTTATACGCTTTGTTCCCAATGTCACATCCATGCTGGAAGGGCTGCTTAGGGCATTGAAAGCCTCCATTTTTGTTATTTTAGCTTTGATATTCATCAATTTTCTGTTCTCACTATTCACTTGCCACTTTTTTGGCCGCCTGCTGCCCGAGTATTTTGGCGACCCTTTAATTTCCAGCTATTATATATTTCAACTGTTTACGCTGGAAGGCTGGAATGAAATTCCGCAAGCAGTGACGGACGCTGCCAACGCCCACGGCTTGCCCAACGCTATGATGTTTGCAGGGCTGACGCGCTTTTATTTTATTTTCCTGGTACTCGTTGGCGGGATTTTCGGCATGTCATTGGCCAATGCCATTTTTGTAGATGAAATGATGAGTGACAACAATCGGGAGTTGGAAAGTAAAATTGATCAATTGGAAGGACAAATCTCTGAATTATCGAAACTCATCAAGGAACAGTTTGTTGAAAAAAGATAAGTGCTCATTACAAAAAGTATCAGCCCGTGAACTTCATCATTTTTGATCTTGAGGCGACCTGCTGGCACCGCAGTTCTACCGATTTGATACAGGAGACTATTGAAATTGGGGCCTTCCGGCTCAATCCATATGGCGAGCTTACAGGAACCTACAACCGCTTTGTCAAACCGATCCTGCATCCCTTTCTTTCTCCCTTTTGCAAGCAACTTACCAATATTGAGCAGGAAGTGATCAACCGGGCCCGCACATTTCCAAAGGTAATTGAAGAGTTTAAAGACTGGATTGGTTTGTACGAAGAAGAGTACCTCCTCTGCTCTTGGGGAAGCTTTGACCGAAAGCAATTTATCAACGATTGCAAGCTCCACCGCCTGGAATACGACTGGTGTGAAAAGCACATCAATCTGAAGAGCCAATACCAGTACTTGAAACGGCTCAACCGCCCCTGCGGCTTGCGAAAGGCACTACATCGGGAAGGGATGGAATTCAATGGCAATCCGCATCGGGGGATCGATGATGCCGAAAACCTGATGCAGTTATTCAATTTGTACTGGGATGAATGGCAGTATTGATTGGAACATTTACTGCCCTGCCTGGTCACCAGCGTGAAAGGCGACCAGGCCATCAATGGGCTTTTTAATAATAGAACCGGCCAGCAAGTGGTGCTTGGCCAATTGCCTTTTCAGCAGGTCCCGAAAATGATAAGCGATCGATCCACAAAACGAAACAGGAAGCTTTTGGTGGTCGGGATATTTGATGAGCTGCCGTTCTAAGAATGTTGAAAAGGCACTATTTGCAAGGGATTGCATGTAGGGATGTTGTTGATTTTCGTACACAAATTTGGCAAACGACGCAACAGTCGCTTTTGTATCTTCTTTATAAACTAAATCAATCAAAGCCCGCTCGCCGCCCGGATAGCGCTGCTCAAAAGCCAATCGGAGCGTAGCCGGCAAGTCTCTGTACACATAAGCCTGGATAAGTTTTTTGCCCAAATGATAGCCACTCCCTTCATCGCCCAGAAGGTGGCCGAGGCTGGCAATTTGATCCACAATTTGCTCGCCATCGTACAGGCAGGAACTGGAGCCCGTGCCCAATACGCAGGCTATACCGGCCGCCTTGCCACAGCAGGCACGTGCTGCACCCAGCAAATCGCCAGCTACCCGGATGGTAGCTTCCGGAAACTGCCTGCGCAGCGCAGCAGCCACGATTTCAGAGCGCTTTGCATCGGCGCAGCCGGCACCATAAAAATAAAGCTGGCGTAGTGGAGCGATATTCTTTTGATCTTGAAAACTGGAATGCAATATATCGTGTATTTCATCCGCACTTTGGATAAAGGGATTGAAGCCCGGGGTAGAGTAGGGCAATAGGTGGCCTTCGGCTGGCAAAAAGCGCCAATCCCCTTTGGTAGAACCGCAATCAACAATGGCTATCATTCAGTAAATGTAAGGCTCTGGGCTGAAATCTCCAGTGGCTATTTGGCTTGTTCGCCCTCCTGTAAGTGCTGGAAATTGTAAAAACTCAGCACAAACTGAGCAATTTCGGGCTTTCGGAAGGGGATATTCCACCAGCCCTGGTATTGGATGCCGGATGGAAGATATTGCTCGTCCACCAACTTTAGTTCGATCTGCATTTTCACATCAAAGCTAAACCAGGGGCCCTTGTATTGGAGATGAAGATGGCGGGCTACAATGTAGAGTTGTTCTTTTTCAAAGTAGGTTTCCAGCTTTTTAATGACGGTCTTGCCTGCTTGCGCCGATTGCTTTGCAGTGGCAGAAAAGATATAACAATCCGTGTGGTCATTGTACATTTTTGAGCGGATGTGGAAGTCGTAATGTCGGATTATTTTGGGGCTGAAGATGGCGGTGCGCTTTCCAATAATAGGTACTTCTGCATGGCTGCCCGGTTTGAAAATGAGCTTTTTTAATTCGGCTACATGCTTATCCATTCCTTGTGGATTGGCGGGTACATCCTCCTCTGTGCAAACCCTCCCTTGTGTATAAAAAAGGTGCTGATGCATACGGGCGGTATAGTAACGGGGCTTCTCTTTCTTTTTATAAAAATTGCCACCCGTTCTCTCTTCAATCTTTTTCATGCTTCGGCATTCGCCATCAAATAACTGCTCGATCGTGGCAAAGTAGTGGGCTTTTTGCTCCTCATTTTTGTCAAAAAAGTGAATAGCATTGTCGGACCAATAACTGGTCTTTCGCAAGTTTCGGAAAGCTTGATAGAAACTGTTATCCTCCTGCACCAGCTCTATGAAGACATCCACATCAAAGCTCTGCCCACTGGCCGTGACGGTCACACTGTCCAGGTAAACGATTCCGCCAAAGTCGCCGAAAGCATAAGGCTGGCTACTCAAGGTGTCTGTTTGAGCGTGGATTTGAACACTCAGCAGCACTACAAATAAAAATACAAAACACTGGTTTGTCAAAATATATTTTTACTCATTTAAAATTTTCTTCACAGTTTATTTTTAAACACAAAACCATACACCTTCTCCTTACTCACTTCTTTTACCTCTCCACTTGCAAATCCCTCTATGCTAATTGTGCCTACGGACCAACGCACCAGGCGTAGGGTAGGGTAGCCGACTGTTGCACACATTCTTCTCAGCTGCCTGTTTTTGCCTTCTATGACACTGATTTTCAGCCAGGCTGTTGGAATCTTTTTGCGAAAGCGGACAGCAGGGATGCGCTCAGGCAGATCTGGAGGTTCATTGAGCAGCTCAACCTGTGCAGGGAGCGTTTGGTGCCATTTCTTATGAATGCGAATAGCCACCCCTGCCCGCAAATGCTCAACAGCCGCTAGATCGGGCACCCCTTCCACCTGAACCAGATAACATTTCTCATGTTTTTTGGAAGGATGTAAAATACTGAAATTCAGTGATTTATCATCAGTGAGTAAAAGTAAACCTTCACTATCCTTGTCCAGGCGACCTACCGGATATACCTTCTCAGGAAAATCATACACATCAGCTAGTGTTTGATGGTCGGGAGCTTCTCTGGTAAATTGGCTGAGTACACCAAAGGGCTTGTATAGAACAAAATAACGGGGCATATAAAAAATATTAGAACTTACACATTAAACCGAAAATGCATCACATCGCCGTCCAGCACCACATAGTCCTTGCCTTCCACCCCCATCTTACCTGCCTCTTTGACAGCTTGCTCGGAGCCAAACCGGAGGTAATCGGCGTACTTGATCACCTCCGCTCTGATGAAGCCCTTCTCAAAATCAGTGTGGATTGTACCGGCAGCTTGCGGAGCTTTGGTGCCCAGTGGAACCGTCCAGGCACGCACTTCCTTTTCGCCAGCCGTGAAATAGGTGATGAGATTGAGCAATTTGTAGCAAGCCCGGATGACGCGATGTACACCAGGCTCTTTAAGGCCCATCTCCACTAAAAATTCCTGCCGCTCTTTCTGGCTGTCCAGTTCAGCAATATCTGCTTCAATTGCTGCGCTTATCAAAAGTACTTCGGCCTTTTCAGTCGCCACCGCTTCTTTAAATACCTGGGTATAGCTGTTGCCTTTGTTCACCGAATCTTCATCCACATTGCACACGTAAAGAATAGGCTTATCGGTGAGTAACTGCATATCAGCGAGGAGTTGCTTACCTGCTTCGGCTTCGATGCTCAGGCTGCGGGCGGGCTTGCCTGCTTCGAGCTGCACCAGAATATTTTCTCCTTCTTCTACCATTTTCTGATCTTCTTTTTGGCCACTTTTTGCCTGCTTCCTCAGCTTTTCGAGCCTCCGCTCAACGGTTTCCATATCCTTGAAAAGCAATTCCATATCAATGGTTTCCTTATCCCTCACCGGATTTACATCGCCATCTACATGCACCACATTGCCATCGGAAAAACAGCGAACTACATGCACAATGGCATCCACTTCGCGGATATTAGCCAAAAACTGGTTGCCCAATCCTTCCCCTTTACTGGCTCCTTTGATCAGGCCGGCAATATCCACTATTTCGATAGTGGTAGGCAATGTTTTTTGCGGCTTCACAAGTGTGGAGAGTTGATCCAGCCGCTCATCGGGCACCGTAATGATACCTACGTTGGGATCTTTTGTAGCAAAGGGATAATTGGCGGCCAGCGCCTTGGCAGAGGTGAGTGCATTAAAAAGCGTAGATTTGCCCACATTCGGCAGGCCAACGATGCCACATTTCAAACTCATATTTTTACATTTTTAAGCTGCAAATATAGCCCATTTCCCAAACCCATTCAATTCAGATGAATTTCCTGGCGCACTTGTTTCTATCCTGCAATGATGAAGACTTATTGATCGGCAATATGATGGGCGATTTTATCAAAAACCGCGAGATTCCGGGCTATCCTGAAAGTGTGCAACGCGGCATCCGCTTGCATCGCAGTATTGACAGCTACACCGATCAGCATCCGCAGGTGCGCAAGGGCACCCAACGCCTCCAGCCAAACTTCCGCAAATATGCCCCCGTAGTGATTGACATTTATTATGATTATATCCTGGCCAATAGTTGGCAGCGCTACAGCGCCACTGCCTTTGATAATTTCAGACAAGAGGTGTATGCGATACTGGAAAAGCGAATGGCAGAGCTGCCTGTAAAGCTCCGGAAACGATTGCCCGCAATGATACAAGGAGATTGGCTAAAAAGCTACCAAACAGCCAGCGGCCTGAATTTTGCCTTCCGCAAATTAGGCGAAAGGGCCCAATTTCCTGTCGATTTTTCCAAGGCTACCCAAATCTTGATGGATCATCTCCCATCCTTTGAAGCAGAATTCCATGCCTTTTTTCCTCAAGCCATTGCTTTTGTAGATGAGCAATGCAGCTGCTAGGCGGTTTTATCCTTCAAAATGTAGCGACAGCGTGAAAGAACGGGACAATATTTTCTCTATCACATTCGACTGCTCCAAATCCTGGTTGAAGATCAGGATATTGCCAATGCCGTGAGAGATTTTGAATTCGGGCGAAAAGATAAAATAGGGAAAGAAGAACTGCACCCCGGCTCCATATTCGAGGGCAAAATCGGTGGGCGAAATTTTGACCAGCTCACCTGCCTGGCGCGTTCGGCTGTCGCTGGCCACATCGAAGGAATATTTAATGCCGCCGATCACAAAAACGCGCAAATCGTTGTAAGGCGCGGATTTGTAGCGGATGTGAAAAGGCAATTCTACAAAGACCGATTCAATTTTGCGATTGTAAGCCCTTCGGTCTTCCGATGTTGGAGAATAGCTGATATTGCGCTCGGCAAAGGAGAGGGTAGGGAGGAAGCGAAAATCAAAATATTGGCCAATTTTGAGGTTACTTACAATGCCGAGATTGAAGCCGGGACCCGTGACGGATTCGGCGGTACGGATACTATCGTTGAGGATGAATTGCTTGGAGTGGAAAATCCGAAAATCGGAATTATTGTAGGCCAGGGTAATTCCAAAGTAGTAAGGTTTTTGTTGGAAATCCAAAAAATTGTAATTCCCTTTTAGTTTCTGGCCGTTGGCGGAAAAGGCGATACACAACAGGCAAATAACAATGCCTATTTGACAGCGGTGTAGATGGAACAAATGCCTAAGCTTAGTCTTTTGCATTGGATGGAGTTATAATCTGTTTGCTTTAATTTTTCAATAAACCGGCTACCTTCCGGGAAGGCCTGTACCGATTCATATAAATACCTATAAGCTTTGGGGTCTTTTGAAGTCATCCGGCCGATCAATGGCAGAATGTACTTAAAATACCCGTTGAAGATCTGTTTAAAAGGAAATATTGAGGGCTTTGAAAATTCGAGGATGACTATTTTGCCGCCTTCCTTCAGTACCCTGTTCATCTCAAGCAAACCTTTGTCCAAATTTTCAAAATTGCGTACACCAAAGGCAACGGTTATCGCATCAAAGGTATTGCTTCCAAAGGGTAGATTCTCTGAATCTGCCTCCTGAAGTTCAATAAGGGAGCCGAGCTGCTGTTTGGCCACTTTGCGGCGACCGATTTCCAGCATTTCTGTAGAGATATCCACGCCTACCACCTTTTCGGGCTTTAGACATTTGGCAATTTGAATAGCCACATCGGCTGTGCCGGTAGCAATATCAAGCACATGCTTTGCCTTGTTGGTGTCCAGTAGTTTTACAGCTTTGCGGCGCCACTGCTGGTCGATCCCCAATGACAATAGGCGGTTGAGCAGATCGTAATGGGGCGCAATGCGGTTGAACATACGCGACACCTGGTTCTTTTTGCCGTCTTCCTCTTTTTGATATGGCTTTACGGATGCAGACAACTTACAGCGTTCAGAATAGTTTACAATTGCTGCAAAAGTAAAACTAATCTGCTGAATTCAATGGATCGGAGGCTTTTCAAAAAAAAGTTGCAATATTATTAAAAAATCTATACTTACAATACCTTCCACAATGATGTCACATTATTGATGTTTTAGCAACCTGATGAGTCAAGCATTTTAATATTACCCTTAATCAGTTTGAAAACTGGGCACACGTAAATATAGCAATTAATCCTGTCACAAATAATGAAATAAACAGGAAAAGAATCACGGGCCCTATAATACCTTGCAGGCAAGCGACTGAGGTCATCTCATATTAACCGGTAGAAGCACTTGACCTGTCAGAGTCTCTTGGAGGCAAAAACAAGAACAAATGACTATGACGAAAAAGATGAATCTGGCAGGTCAGCTTCATTCGCCTACCTCCCCACCTTGAACAGCCACCCCGCCCGTTTTTAGAAAAAACCAATTAAAGAATTCAACCTATACTATGAGAAAAATTAACCATTTTTTGACTACACTATTGTTCGCCTTCCTGATTTCATTTACACTGCATGCCAAGAAAGGAGATAAAGTTGATGGGTATATCATCAAAAACGACGACACACGGATAGAAGGAAAAATAATGATTGGGTCCATTACTGACAACGAAGTCAAAGTTGTCTTTTACAAAAAAGGACAATCAAAGAAAATCATATATAAGCCAAATGACATAAAAGCATACGGCTACGAAGCCATTGAGGTCAATGATGTGGGAACGAAGCAAAAAAGATGGATACACTTTGAGCGCCAGAAAGTGGACTATCCGCCGAAGCCATTTGGCCCGAAAACCGTCTTTATGGAGCGAGAAGAGCAGGGAGAACTTACCCTTTTTTGCTACTACATCGAAGTAAGAAACAATCCCAAGCAGCCTTATCGCTATGAATATTATATAAAGGATGAAGCAGGTAAAACCCACAAGCTGACACGAGAAAAATTTTATAAAGAAGCTAAAGGTATATTCAAAAAATACTCGGCTCTGTCCACTCGAATCGGACAAAAGCAGTTTAATTACCGCAATCTCGAACGCATGGTCAGAGATTACAATTTCTGGACAGTAAACCGCCACGACAAAAACGAATATAGAGTTGCCTTAAAAGAAAATTAGCAGAAAGTTAATTAACATCCCGGTATTCATTGATTGAAAAATCCGGCCATTGCGGTAATATCAACAGGAGAGATATTACCGCGATTTTTTTTTTGGCCAATTAAGGGAGCAGATCGCATCCCCTTTCAGTTTAGCTTTTTTCTTAATATAATGCTATTTTATTACTAATTCCAACTAGGAATTTGTACCTTTGCATCGCTTTTATAACAAGGTTGCAAAGTTTACAAATTCTATGGCTTCAGATCAAAGGATTATCCCTATCAACATTGAGGATGAAATGAAATCAGCCTATATCGATTACTCGATGTCGGTGATTGTTTCGCGTGCCCTGCCGGATGTAAGAGATGGGCTCAAGCCCGTACACCGCAGGGTGCTGTTTGGCATGCATGAGCTGGGACTTACAGCGGGGAAAGCTCACAAAAAATCAGCCCGTATTGTAGGTGAAGTGCTGGGCAAATACCATCCCCACGGCGATCAGTCCGTCTATGATTCCATGGTTCGTATGGCGCAAGATTGGTCATTGAGGTACCCCCTCGTTGACGGGCAGGGCAATTTTGGCTCGATGGATGGCGATAGTCCGGCCGCTATGCGCTATACAGAGGCCAGGCTGGAGCGGATCAGCGACGAGATTTTGGCTGATATCAATAAGGATACCGTTGATTTTGAGCTCAATTTTGACGATTCTTTGCGCGAGCCTACCGTGCTGCCCACCAAATTGCCCAACCTGCTGGTGAATGGCGCTTCCGGTATTGCTGTTGGGATGGCCACCAATATGCTGCCGCATAATTTGAGTGAGGTGGTGGACGGAATCACTGCCACCATCGATCAGCCCGCTATCACCATTGAGGAACTTACCAAGTACATTAAAGCCCCCGATTTTCCTACCGGTGGCATCATTTACGGCTATCAGGGGGTCAAAGAAGGCTTCGAGACCGGAAGGGGCAGGGTAGTGGTGCGAGGCAGAGCCGAGATCATCACTGATTCAAAGGAAAGGGAAACGATCATTATCTCTGAAATTCCCTATCAGGTCAATAAAGCTCAGATGATTATCAAGATGGCGGAGCTGGCCAATAGCAAAAAAATTGAAGGCATTAGCGATATTCGCGATGAGTCGGACCGAAACGGGCTGCGCATTGTGGTGGAAGTGAAAAGAGATGCCATCGCCAATGTGGTACTGAGCAAAATGTACAAATACACACCTCTGCAAACTTCCTATGGTGTCAACAATGTAGCTTTGGTGAAGGGCAGGCCCATGTTGCTTAACCTCAAAGACATTATTGAGGAATTTGTCGCCTTCCGGCTCATCGTAGTTGTACACCGCACCAAATATGACCTCAATAAAGCCGAACAAAGAGCCCACATCCTTGAAGGCTTGCTCATTGCATTGGACCATCTGGATGAGGTGATTAGCCTGATAAGGGCTTCCAAAACAGTAGAAGAGGCCAAAAATGGGCTGATGAAGCAGTTTGAGCTTAGCGAAATTCAGGCAAAGGCTATTTTGGAAATGCGCCTCCAAAAGCTTACCGGCCTAGAGCGCGAGAAAGTTCGGGAAGAGTATGATGAATTGCAAAAAAAGATTGCACACTTCAAAGCCATTTTGGACAGTGAACAAATGCAGCGCGATATCATCAAAGAGGAATTGAGAGAGATCAAAGAGAGATTTGGCGATGAGCGAAGAACGGAGATTAGCTATGCCGACGGGGATATCAGCATTGAGGATATGATCCCCGATGAGGAGGTAGTTATTACCATTTCGCATCTTGGCTATATCAAACGTACCAAAGTATCAGAATACCGGCTGCAGAGCAGGGGAGGCCGTGGTTCCCGCGGTGCCAAAACCAGAGATGCCGACTTTGTGGAGCATATGTTCGTTGCTACTACCCACAATTACCTTTTGCTATTTACAGAGCAAGGGCGCTGCCACTGGCTGCGGGTATATGAAATTCCTGAGGCAGCTAAAACTTCCAGTGGCAGGGTGATCCAAAACATCATCAATCTGCCTAAGGAGGATAAGGTGAAGGCCTATATCATCATTAAGGATTTGAACGACGAGGAGTTTATTAATAACAATTACATCGTTTTTTGTACCCGGCGAGGGCTGATCAAAAAGACGGTAGTGGAAGCCTTTTCACGACCCCGCGTAAACGGAATCAACGCCATTACCATCAATGAAGGAGATCAATTACTGGAAGCGCGGCTCACCAATGGCAACAACGAAATCCTTATCGCCAATCGGAGCGGCCACGCTATTCGTTTTCCGGAGACAAAGGTCCGTCCAATGGGCCGTACAGCTGCAGGCGTTAGGGGCATAAAATTGTCAGAAAAAATTGAACACGATCAGGTGGTCGGAATGGTTTGCGCGGATCCTGCGGATGAGGAAACCACCATTTTAGTGGTGTCCGAAAAAGGCAATGGCAAACGCACCGTTTTGGAAGATTATCGCATCACCAACCGTGGCGGTAAGGGGGTCAAAACCATGAAGATCACTGGCAAAACAGGGCCGCTCATCGCTATAAAAACGGTAAAAGAAGAGGATGATTTAATGATTACTAATCGCTCGGGAATTATTATTCGTATGCCGGTATCCGATATCCGGGTGATGGGAAGAGCCACACAAGGAGTTCGGGTGATCCGCCTGGATGAGGACGACAATATTGCCGATGTAACGGTTGTGGAAGTCGGGGAAGAGGCAAACGAGGAGTAGCAGCAAGGCTGCGAGAGGAGAATCTACTGCTTTTTTTTAACAATTTTTAACGATCCGTTTACTACCTTTAACACCCCTAAAGTACACCTGCTATACCCTTTCTACGTCTCTATATTTGGGTTTGCAAAGCAAACATTTGAAGTCAATACCTATTGGTCATAAAATTCTATTAAAATGAAAAAAGTACTTTTTAGTTTATTTACCCTTCTGCTCGCCTTGAGCACTACCCAGGCTCAGGATGCTGATAAAGCCTTTAAAACTGCCAAAAAAACATGGAATAAATACGTCGTGGCAACGGACGGAAAGGATGACATACTGATGGAAGCAAAAGAAAAAATAGATGCGGCGATAGAGGGCATTTCAGCTTTCGAGGCCAAAGAATTGCCCAAAGTGTGGAGCATGAAAGGGCAAATATACAATGAGCTCGCCCTCAATGATGCAAGAAACAAAATCCTCGACCCAGCCTTTGAAATGAAAGTGCCTGCAGCAGCCATGCATGCATATCAAGCTTACAAAATGCTGATGGATGTAGCACAGAAGAAATATCAAAAAGGTGAAGCAATTGAAGGAATCGTAGCTGCAACTTCTAACTTATCAAATATGGGCCGCTGGGCCTATGGCTCGGCTAATTATTCAGATGCCTTCCAAGCATTTAGTGCCGTGCTCGAAGCCCGCGAAATTGCCAAAGCAAATAAAAATGACGACATTTTAGCCACTGATGAAGAGTTACATGAGCACCAGTTCATGACAGGCCTCAGTGCCTATCAGGCGGGCTCAACCGACGAAGCGCTCAAGATTTGCGAAAAACTGAAAATGACAGATTACAAGGAGCCGGCAATTTATGAGATGCTCTTTTCAATTTACGATAAAAATGGAGATGAAAATGCATTGTCAGTGCTTGAGGAAGGCCGTGCCAAATATCCAGATGACGAAGGCCTCAGGGTCAAAGAGATCAACCACTACCTGAAGTTGGAAAAACTTGACGAGCTGGTTGGCAAGCTCAAATCCGCTATCGAACAAACGCCTGATAATACTTCGCTGTACCTTACCCTTGGATATGTATATGACAATCTTTTCCAAAGAGAAGAAGAAGCTGGTAATGCAGCTAAATCAAAGGAAAACTTTGACAATGCGATGGATTATTATAACCAAGCTCTTAAAAAGGAGCCAGCTAGCCAGGCTGCCCTGTACAGCGTGGGGGCACTGTACTACAATAAAGCCGCTATGATGACTAAGGATTTGGTGGATTTGGAGGGAGATTATTCAAAAAAAGGCATACAAAAGTATGATGAGAAAAAGAAGGAAGTTTTTGCCGCCTTTGACGATGCATTGCCCTTTTTTATCAAAGCTGAAAAGATTGACCCCAATGATGTAGGAACCATCAACGCACTCAAGGAAATATATGCCAGAAAAGATCAACTGGATATGTCGAATGAATTTAAAAAGCGATTGCAAACGATCCAGGATGGCGGTAAGGTAGAATCCTACTTTGCCACGAACGAATAAAACAAAACATTAGCCGGTTTATGATGGCTTGGAAGGCAGCTGAAATTCAGCTGCCTTTTTTTGTAGCACCTTGCAATTATACACAAATAGTTTTATATTTGACATTCATAAAACATTCTGTGCATGTCAGAAAATAAGCAGTATCTGAAGGGTAGGGGAGCGCAAATCAACCCTGCCAGCCGTTTTGAAAAATATATCTGCGACCCCGATCCGACCATTTTTTCAGAACAGCCAAATGATCAAATTCGCACCAAGATCATTGAGGTCCATCCCAAAAGTATTCTCAATAAAGTCGATAGCCCCGATATTCCTTTTTCCTATTCGCTCAACCCATATCAAGGCTGCGAACATGGCTGCATTTATTGCTATGCCCGCAATACACACCCATATTGGGGATATAGCGCCGGACTAGAATTTGAACAAAAAATACTGGTGAAAAAGAAGGCAGCCACATTGCTTGAGCAAAAGATAAAATCAAAGCGATGGCAAGCCGCACCTATTATGCTGAGTGGGAACACAGATTGCTATCAGCCTATCGAGCGAAAACTTAAGATCACCCGCTCAATTTTGGAGGTATTGCTAAAATACCGACATCCGGTGAGTCTAATTACCAAAAATAATCTGATACTCCGCGATCTGGACATTTTGGAGCAATTGGGCAAATATAATTTGGTGAGGGTAGCAATTTCTATAACCACTTTGCAAGAGCCCCTTAGGCAGTTTATGGAACCACGCACCGCTACAGCGAACAGTCGCCTGAAGACAATCAAAATTTTGTCAACGCACAACATTCCAGTTACAACCATGATGGCACCTGTCATTCCTGGCCTCAACGAGCACGAAATATTTGACGTACTAAAGGCAGCAGCCGAAGCCGGGGCACTCAATGCTCACTATACGTTGGTCCGCCTCAACGGCGATGTTGCTGAAATATTCACCGACTGGCTACAGAAAAATTTTCCCGATCGGGCCGAGAAAGTTTTGAATAAAATTAAGAGCTGTCACGGCGGCCAGCTCAATGACAGCCGAGCCAAACTGCGAATGCTTGGAGCAGGTAGCATTGCCAATATGATTCAGCAGCAGTTTAAGCTCGCCAAGCAACAGTTCTTTAAGACAGTTTCAATCGCCCCGCTCAACACAGGACTCCACGAGCAGCATAAATCTCCACAGTTGAGATTATTTTGACAGTATATAAATTGCCTATAATTGATATTATGTTAAGTAGAAGGAATTTTGACCTTGTCATGTCCTAAAAAAGCTGCTACAATCACTTGTAGCAGCTCTCTCAATTGTTCTATTTATTTTTTTACTAGGAATTATAATCTATACTACTCTACCCGATGGTTTTTAGCTGAATGCTTTCAAACTGAGTTTCGAGCCGTTCCCAAAGGGCTGTTATAAAATCGACTATAGTTTTTTTGAACGCTAGGCGTATCAAATTTAAGCCTCGTCGGAATACACTATATTGTGGATAGCCATGTTTTTTGCGTTTAACCGGATTGACCTTAGCATCCTCGATTGCGGCTGCCCAACAAATCACGTAAGCAATGCAGGCAATAGCAAATAATTTTCTCATTTTTGACAAGCTGCGCAATCCAGATTTTTCTAAATGAAAGCCTCTTCCTTTTAGAGCTTGAAAAAACACCTCAATATTCCATCGTTTGCGATAAGCAGCTTTTAATTGTGTAGCAGGTAGATTTCCAATTAAGTAAAACAACTCTGTATTCTTATCTGTTCCTAGGTACAAGTTCACTACTACTTGGTCTACAATGACATTTTCAGCATGCGTAATCCCTTCATGATCAAGTAATTCATTAGCGGTAGTACGTTGTCCATCAGCAAACAAAATAGAATGGTGTTTAGGTACTCTTACACAGAACTGGATACCTTGTTGCTTAAGCCATCGGAGCCACTTATGACCAATAAATTCTCGATCCATCACCAAATAGGCGATACGATCTTGGCCTAAAATTTTGACTATACGCTGTAGGACTCGAATACGATCTTCACTATTGGAGTTGCCACTTTTATTATCAAGCATCTCAAAGTAAAGCGGAACACCCATCTTTCCCACGCTTGCTATTACACATAAGATATTATACTGCTTGGTGCCACGGTCCCATTCGGTACGATCAATGCTAAGAACCATCTTGTCATGTGGAACAAAGCATATCAACAAGACTAATAATTGCTCATAGTCAAAGTCTACTTTCTGGAAAAAATCTTGAATTCTACGTTCAATTGAGCTGGGAAGAGCATCTCTATCTATCTTGTCTGCCAATTCACTAAAGATGATACTGCGAGCTTTAATCATCGCCCCAACCACTTCGGTTAAAAACATCTGACGTTTCAAATGCTTGATTATGCTGAAATTACGAACAGCTTGTGTTAGCTTTGCTAGTGGATGTATATCCATGAGGAAAAGTGTTTTGTAGTTGTGGTAAACCACAAAATCTACTTTTCCTCGCTTTTATCAAAAATTACTCATAACCATCGGGTAGAGTAATTCTATACAATTAGCCTATCACTTTATTCTACTAAGATACCATGTCTCTCTTTGCAATACCGTCACTGTATCAGGATGGAACGTAATTGTTGTACTTTCATTAAACCACTCTTGAAAATCTTTTTCGTCTTCTGTAATGACAAAAGAATCAAATAGCGTATAAGGATTTGCATCTGGTGAAGCCACTTTTGTATGAATAATGTTTATCATTTGGCCATTATTAAATAAATCCCATTCGATTTGTTCTTGGTCATTATCTAATAAAATAATACCCTCTTCATTTTCATTGAGAGTAAGTTCAAATTTAGCTGAATCCTGTAATGATATTTGGTTATCTCTTCTTTGCTCTAGTACTTGTAATACGTGCCAATCTCCAACTTGATTTAGAGAAATTGAATTATTATCTTTTGAGCAAGAAGGCAAAAAACATGAAATAGCTAAGATAAAAATTACTGGATATAATAAATAAATTATTCGTTTTTTCATTGATTTATATGCATTAATTTTTGACTATGCCTATTATTAAATTCATCTGTTATAATTAAATAATATAATCCACTAGGTAAAAAATTCTGAACATTTATAGAAATTAAATTCTTACCTTCATTTGTAATAATGTGATGTTCTTTTACTTTTCTCCCAAAAGCATTGAATAAATACACGTTTAATCTACCAGTATAATATGCAAAAAATGTTATATCAATCTGATCCTTAAATGGATTGGGGTATACTGAAGATAGGTGTAATTCATTTTCATTTAAATATAATAACTTGTATTGTTTAAATGTAGTATCGCCGCTTATTGAGCTTGAAATAGGATCAGGAATAACCATTGGTGGAATTTGAGGGCACGGATCGTTTAGATCAAATGAATAACAATTATAATAAGGATGACTAGGATCAGTTGGGTCCAAAAATAAGTCACAGTTATCTATGCAAAATTCGTGGAATATACTACCAATATCTCCACAAGAATATCTCACAGTACAAGTATTACTACCATCACACTCTACATTTATTGAGGATACGATTGTTTCCGCTTCTTCTTTTACAATCTGAACAGGCAAGCCAGGGAAAGTACATTTATGAGTTTTCTTGCAATATCTACCTTCATGACACCTTTCAACACAATCATATTGAGAATCTTGGTGGCTAGTATATTCTATACTATAAGTACCAATTAGAGTATTCATAACTTCACCAGTCGACGTGCATATCTCATCTAACTCACACGGGCATGTTTCACAGTCTTCTGTGTAGGATAAGTTTTCATAATCGGGGATAACATTTGAGTGCGAGACAAATTGGAGGAATCCTAAAATGAGAAGAGTTTGAAGGAATTTAGTAAATTTAAGTTAGAAAATAGATTTACTGACCCTCAAACTCTAATTCAAGGTATGGACAAAAAAGTACTAATACAAAAAATAGAAGAAGAAATCGGAAGATTGGTTGACCTAAGTGATGAATATGTAGAGCAGGATGTAGGGATTGATAAAATAGAACTAAGCCTACTAAGTGAATTGCTGAAGCTGGGACTGTTGCTATTGAACTACATAATCAAGCAAAAGTTAAAAAAGGTTGAGGAATATCTCCCGATTTTGGAATCAGGAGAGAGCTACAGGAGTAAAGGGACAAAGAAGCGGAACTACCTCAGTTTGTTTGGTCTGATACAAATCCATCGTCCATCGTATTTGAGTACTCAACGCGGTCAATTTTATAAAATAGACGATTATTTGCAGTTGCCCAAGGGTTGTTATTGGTCGTACAATCTACAAGAGTTGGTAGGGGGAAGTGCTACCCAGGGGAGTTACAAAGAAAGCGTAGTGATAGTGAATAAATTATTAGGTTTGAATCTGAGTGGAAAATCTTCGGAGAGAAATGTCAATCATTTGGGCGAGTACGTTGATCAGTACTATGAGTTGGAGCGAGAAGAAGCTCAAGAAGATGAAGCGTTGTTTTTTAGCACTACCTTTGATGGTAAAGGATTGCCGAAGATAAAGGCAGTACAACAAAAGGAGGCCAATCCCAAAAAGCGGCTAAGCAAAGGGGAGAAAAAGGGTAAGAAACAAAGTGCGACAGTGTCAGTTACCTCTGTTTTTACGCCTCAACAAAGGACTGCCGACCAGATATTGGATGGCTTGATGGGAGTGCAAAAAGAAGCTGCTCAAGAGGACGAACCAGCATCAACACAACAAAAGAAAACGGAAAATAAGATGCACACTAAAATTCACCGTAGAGCATTTTTAGCCAATCAGCAAAAGGCAATAGATTATGGGATAGAAGATTTAAAATCAAAAATGACCAACTCCCAAAGTCGATTCGTCATCCCCATAGATGCCGGAATAGGCTTGGAAGATAAAATACTGGCAAGCATAAAGAAGAATAATCTGGAAGGTCAATTTGATGGAATCATTTTAGACATAGTCCATGTAAGCGAATACGTTTGGGATTGTGCCAATGCCATATTTGGAGAAAGTTCTAAGTTGAGAACAAGCTGGGTCAGAGGGGTGTTAAAAGATATATTGGAAGGAGGAACTGAAAAGGTAATAAAAGACCTTGTGTTGAATAGAGACAAAACAGAATTATCGACAAACAAAAAGAAGCAGTTAAATAAGGCAATCACCTATTTGACTAACCATAAACACAAAATGAATTACGCTGATTTTTTGAAAAAGGGGTATCCAATCAGTTCAGCTCTGGCAGAGTCTACTTGTAAGCATTTGGTCAAAAATAGAATGGAGCAAAGCGGTATGAGATGGTCATCCAAGGGGGCGCAAAACATGCTTGACCTTAGAGCTGTAAAACAAAACGGAGACATCGAAGATTTTATACAATTCGTCAGACTAAGGGAACGAAAAGTAAATTTAGTCCGATTAGCTGCTTAAATGCAAAACCCCTAATTTGTCATGCACTCATAACATTTGCATCTCTAAAACCCACTGGTGAGGATAAGAAATCCCTACAATACAGATTATACCCACACAAGTTTTGTGATGCATCCGATACAGGTTCCTCTAACACACTAATTGCATTTACAAAATACGAATATGTATTTTGTGATTGACATTGATCAGTAACAGTCAAAGTATAGCTTCCTTCTGCAAGATTGTATATACAGGTCATTAAGTCACTGGTATTTGAAAAAATCTCACCATTACTGCAAATTCCGGAGTTGCTGACCCACCCATTTCGGAGTCATTGACCCATGTGGATAACTTACGATTTCAATGATGCTAAGATAGTTGATTTATAGGTTTCCTTAAACTTTTTCCTTTTAATTCTATTCGATGTGCTTTGGGGACGATCCGGTCAAGGATGGCATCTGCCAAAGTTGGTTCATTAAAATATTGGTGCCATTTACTCACTGGCAGTTGAGAGCAAATAATAGTAGCGGCGTTTTCGTAACGGTCTTCCAAAATCTGTAACAAGATTAACTTTACCTGATGTGTGATGGGTTGTAATCCAAAGTCATCAAAGATGATGAGTTTAGCTTTTTTTAATCTGTCCATCCACTTGATTAAGGTGCCGTCTGTTTTGGCTAAAGCGATCTGTTCGGTGAATCGATTCATGTTAAAGTAAAGTGTTCGGTATCCATTGACACAAGCGTTATTTCCTAAAGCGCAAGCCAGGTATGATTTACCACAACCAGTGGCGCCGGTAATCAAAACATTTTCTCCTCGGTCGAGGTAAGCACAGTCTGCAAGGAGCATTAATTTTTCCTTGGAGAGATTTCTTGTTTTAGAACAATCGATGTCTTGAATGTTGGCTTGATAACGAAGTTTGGAGAGTCTTAAAAACATTTGAGTGCGAGACAAATTGGAGGAATCCTAAAATGAGAAGAGTTTGAAGGAGTTTAGTAAATTTAAGTTAGAAAATAGATTTACTGACCCTCAAACTCTAATTCAAGGTATGGACAAAAAAGTACTAATACAAAAAATAGAAGAAGAAATCGGAAGATTGGTTGACCTAAGTGATGAATATGTAGAGCAGGATGTAGGGATTGATAAAATAGAACTAAGCCTACTAAGTGAATTGCTGAAGCTGGGACTGTTGCTATTGAACTACATAATCAAGCAAAAGTTAAAAAAGGTTGAGGAATATCTCCCGATTTTGGAATCAGGAGAGAGCTACAGGAGTAAAGGGACAAAGAAGCGGAACTACCTCAGTTTGTTTGGTCTGATACAAATCCATCGTCCATCGTATTTGAGTACTCAACGCGGTCAATTTTATAAAATAGACGATTATTTGCAGTTGCCCAAGGGTTGTTATTGGTCGTACAATCTACAAGAGTTGGTAGGGGGAAGTGCTACCCAGGGGAGTTACAAAGAAAGCGTAGTGATAGTGAATAAATTATTAGGTTTGAATCTGAGTGGAAAATCTTCGGAGAGAAATGTCAATCATTTGGGCGAGTACGTTGATCAGTACTATGAGTTGGAGCGAGAAGAAGCTCAAGAAGATGAAGCGTTGTTTTTTAGCACTACCTTTGATGGTAAAGGATTGCCGAAGATAAAGGCAGTACAACAAAAGGAGGCCAATCCCAAAAAGCGGCTAAGCAAAGGGGAGAAAAAGGGTAAGAAACAAAGTGCGACAGTGTCAGTTACCTCTGTTTTTACGCCTCAACAAAGGACTGCCGACCAGATATTGGATGGCTTGATGGGAGTGCAAAAAGAAGCTGCTCAAGAGGACGAACCAGCATCAACACAACAAAAGAAAACGGAAAATAAGATGCACACTAAAATTCACCGTAGAGCATTTTTAGCCAATCAGCAAAAGGCAATAGATTATGGGATAGAAGATTTAAAATCAAAAATGACCAACTCCCAAAGTCGATTCGTCATCCCCATAGATGCCGGAATAGGCTTGGAAGATAAAATACTGGCAAGCATAAAGAAGAATAATCTGGAAGGTCAATTTGATGGAATCATTTTAGACATAGTCCATGTAAGCGAATACGTTTGGGATTGTGCCAATGCCATATTTGGAGAAAGTTCTAAGTTGAGAACAAGCTGGGTCAGAGGGGTGTTAAAAGATATATTGGAAGGAGGAACTGAAAAGGTAATAAAAGACCTTGTGTTGAATAGAGACAAAACAGAATTATCGACAAACAAAAAGAAGCAGTTAAATAAGGCAATCACCTATTTGACTAACCATAAACACAAAATGAATTACGCTGATTTTTTGAAAAAGGGGTATCCAATCAGTTCAGCTCTGGCAGAGTCTACTTGTAAGCATTTGGTCAAAGATAGAATGGAGCAAAGCGGTATGAGATGGTCATCCAAGGGGGCGCAAAACATGCTTGACCTTAGAGCTGTAAAACAAAACGGAGACATCGAAGATTTTATACAATTCGTCAGACTAAGGGAACGAAAAGTAAATTTAGTCCGATTAGCTGCTTAAATACAAAACCCCTAATTTGTCATGCACTCAAAACATTTTCATTCGCTTGTGCCAACGATGCTGTTTTTCTGCATCAATCAGATTGGCAATCATTTCATGTGCGTCTGCTTGCTGGTTGATTGGTAATCCAAGAGCTGCCTCGTAAGCATCCGCCATGCCTGTTAATTTTAGCATTCTCATAATTTCCAGAGATCCGTTTTTCATAATTATTGATTGTTTTATATCCCTTTATAATTTTATATTATCTAAGGGAGTAGTTAAAAAATAAATGTTATTGAGTTCAATAGATACCTATTGATAAGCCTCAGGGCCTCTTATATTTTCGTGTTCCCCTATTGTGAGTGAGTCAAATAATTCAAGTTGATCATCAACGGTGTCGAGTTTTCGAACTAAGATATTTTTGATCATGTAATAGCTTGCCTTATCTGCTTTTTGGCAACGAAGAGCAGCTCGCTCCAAACGTTCAGAATTATACTTTTTTGCAAAACCTAAAATACCTTGGCAGCTACCATAAGATTGGGCTTCATGGATTCTGGAGAGTAGAATATGCTGGATAGCCCAGCGAGTAGCAGGACCTATTTGCTCAGCCTGACTAAGAAAATAAGCGGCATCAAAGCCTTTTGCTTTTTTCCACTCCCTGTGCGACCGAGGCATATGTTCCATTTTTGTCTGGTACTGTTGTGACCCGGTGTAGTAAACTCGCTTGTGAGTTGCAACCCGTTGATTATCAATATATACCTCTACATTTTTTGAGGTGTAAATGACGGTCGCTTGTTGTTTTGCATATTGAAAAGGGACAGAGTAAAAAGCTTTGTCCTCTCCTAGAAAAACATGATAGTTCCTTCTAACTTGAGGTGTGATGGTCTTTTTAAGTTCAAACAGATCACAAGGGAGTGATCTCATTACAGGCAATTCAAAAGCTTCAAAAACACTTTTGCGTGTACCTTGTTTTTGTTGATAGGGTTTATTATTATGTTGGCTTAGCTGCTCTGTGATTGCTGCATTTAACTCCTCTATACTATGAAAAGTCTCGTTTCTCAATGGAGCATAAATGCGTCTGTAAACCGTATTCACCATGTTTTCTACACTCGCTTTATCTTTGGGTTTTCCAACGCGAGTGGCACTTAAATCGAGCTGATAATGTGCAGCTAATTGTACACATAATTCATTAAAAGTAGGTTCGTATTTATCAGCTCGACTAACATATGATTTTAGATTATCGGATAAAATAACTTGAGGTAGTTTACCGAAAAAAAGAAGCGCTTGATTTAATCCATAAATAAAGTCAGCTACCTTTTGAGAGGGAAGTGCGATGGCAAAAGTATATTGACTATGTGGCATCACCGCTACCAAAACTTCGCATTCATGAACTTCTCCAGTAGTTAAATCTACCCATCGCATTTTCTTTCCAGCGAAGTCTACTTGCATGACATTACCTGCTTGGTGCGCTAAGCTAATCGTCAAATCTCGTCGTCCTATCTCGCGTTTAAAGTGTTCACAAAATTGAGTGTAACTATAACCATCTGGGTGTTCTTCGATGTACTCCTCCCACAATAAATAGCGAGTTACACCCACTCGTTTTAATTCTTTTATCCAATCATCAATCTTACTTTTAAAAGCCTCTTTTCGTTGTTCAGCCACTGTATTTTTAGAGGGATAAAACACCGCAGTGAAAGCGGAATCGTCCAATGAAAGAACTCGCGCAAGATCTTCATCAAAGGCTTTCCCAAGTCTTACATAATGCTTCACTGTGTTTTTAGAAACTTGTAATCTACTTGCTGTGGCGCGAAGAGAACTCGTGCTGATATAGGTTTTAATAATCGTTCTTACTTGATCCATACGTTTAAATTGTCCCATGTTCTTGACCGTTTTTTTGCTTGAAAAAAACTGCGAACATGGCTATTTAATCGTAAGTATCCACTATATATAAGGCGGGTCAGTACGCCGGAATGACAGTCGCCTAAAACAAATCAAGGGGGTCAATATGCCGGAATGACGGCTCCTCCTAACAAGCTTAGGTGGGTCAGTATGACCGAAATGTTACTAACATTTGCCCTAATTGGGGGTGGGTCAACAACTCCGAAATGGGTGGGTCAGTATGGCCGGATTTTACATTATCATAAATAAACCGGGCTACTAACCGTGTTTTTTTATGTCCGATCAATCGAAAGAATCAAAAAGAAAAAAACCATTTTATGGTCTGCGCACCAAAAGACGAGTCATTGAAGAATACTTTTACTCTTCTGCTTCTTTAGAAGAATTATCTGAAATTCATGGTATACTTGGTAGCAACACCGTAACCGACTGGCTTAGAAAATATGGTAATTTAAGACCCTCAAAATTCTTAAATACCCCTATCATGCCCAAGTCTCTTGCTTCACCTAAAGACAAAGCAAATCGCCAGAAAAAGTATAAAACCAGTGAACAGCTTTATTTGAGCGAATTACAGGCTGATCTAGAAACAGAACAGCAAAGACTTCGTTTTTACTCCCTATTCAATAATATAGTATTCAAGATCAGAGGAGTAACCATAGAATCTAATATCCCCATAGTTATCAATTTTTTGTTTCTTTAAGTTGCCTCTTTTTACTTTTATTCTAACAAAAGCATTAGCTGGAATATCGGCTAAAAAGTTATTGTCAATAAAAAATTGTCCCTTATCTGGAACTACAATCGATTTGTTAAAATTTCTATCTAATACCGTTCTTTTATGTTCCTCGTCAAAAATTTTACCGTCCCAGAAAACATTAACTAAAACACCATTTTCATTTTTTGCGTCAATATTCCATTCAACTAGAAGGCCCTCAGTTCTGCTAAATCGTTTGATATTGCTGTTAGCTGATTGAGCAAAGTTTACATCATCATTTAGACGAATTATCGTGGGAATATACATTTCTCTAGAAAATCCTGAGACTAGTTTTTCATTTATGGCTATTTCGGACTTCTCACTTTTAAATGTTACGATACTCCCAAAAATATCATGCCCGGCGAGATCAAGGCTATTTCTGTCCTCAAGAAAATATTGATAATGTTCATCAGGGTTAGCAATTAATACATGCTGATTTAGTTGCACTCGTCCGATGTCTAATCTTTGAGATTTATCTGGTGAAAGAAAATATCCACTTGCTTCAAAATACGATTTTCTAGATTTTCTCATGCCCTGAACCTTACAAAATAAAGTTCCTTCTGTCAGGTTTTCAAAATCGTTATATACTGACTCATGTAACTCGATATAATCCTCTGAAGCAATAGTATCATCTTTTGGATTATTACATGACGAAAATAAGAATACGGAACAGAATAAAACTGGCATTAAAAAGCATATGTCTGAACATCTGAAATTAGGAAAATTATTCATAATAATTAATTAGATTTTAAGTTAAAAAAATTATTCACCTGGCCAATTTCCACAGTTGAGAGTCTCAGTGCAAACAAAATAATCAATGTAAAAAGCGTAGTAAAACTCACTTGGGTCTTGTGCAGTCGGTATTTGGCCAGCCTCATAGTCTTTCTCACCTTCCCACCAGAAAATAGAATTTGGAACATCATCTATGCAGTCATTACAGTCACTACATATTTGAAAAATAACTGTGTATGGATCATCTTCATCTACATTGATTTCTATGCACTCTATTTTATTGGATGAAGAGGTACTAACTACTGCAGAACTTGTTCCAAATGGTTGAGACAGGCAATCCCCTAATGTAGCTTCTCCGGAAATAAATGGGTTTCCATGTTCTGAATCTAAGCAATGACCTTCACAAAAAGAGCCACCATCTATCATAATATACGTAAAATAATCGTAAGTATTAAACCAATACAAAAGCGAATTTGCATTAACTCCAGATATATCATCTTTCATGCTTTGACAATATGAACTGGTATTCCAAGTCTCTGGGGGCAATTCCATTCTGTCTAGCCCAATTGTTCCTTTATTGCTTCTATATGTTCCTTGGGAAAAAACGAATGTGATTGATAGAATGAATAAAGCCAAAATGAGTATTTTTTTCATAAGCATATAGAATTTGGTGATTTAATCAAAATTGATACGACCGACAAGCCAAAGCACAACCTTGGCTTACCATAAGGTATATTTTTCTTAAATAGAGAAAGTCTGGGAATGTTTTATGCCCAATCTTCAATAAACTAGGAAGAAATCCACGGCAAATATTCCAAGTTACAAATTCCCAAGGTGGCATATCAGAGTTAAATGAAAATAATGGTAAATGATGAAAATCAACCCATTCTAATTTTTCATTTTCCCCTTTTTTTATTCCTAAAGATTCAGCATAAAAAGGAACAGCATTAAATTCTTTATGATGCTGAACTTTCCATTTAAACTTAAGATTACTTGGATAATTTTTCCATCTAATATTTTCCCATTCAATCCAAAACTCTGAATTCTTATTTCCTGTTCCTAAAGGATGACCATCATGCATACACCTTGATGGACTGGGAGTAATACTAATAAGAGTAGAATATAAATTGGCAGAGCATAGAGGGCAATCCCCGGAATCCATTGTTCCCGACCAAAGCGAATCATCGAGGTCTATAAAATGTGTTTGTATTGTATCCGTAGAAAGAACTTTTCTGATTGTAACGTTTTGCGTTGATAAATAAAAAAAGCCACTGAAAATGCTTATGTTTTAAGTGTAACTAATAAAACGAAACAAAATCAATGGCACTTAAAGATAAGCAAAATCGGACAATAGTACTGCCCATAAGTGAGGCAGAATATGATATTTTTTTGACGAATAATACAATAGCGCATGAAGTGATCCAATCTTTGTACGATCAACATCCAGAACTTTTTCCTTTACAAATGGCAAATGGATATTGTTTAAATGGTCGTGATCGGATGTCCAAGAAGATGGATATTCAGCTACGGAAGATAGAGATATCGGGTATCAATTATCGAATACGACCAAGTTTTATTTTACCTTACTTCAGGGGTAAAACCGATGAAGTTTCCGGTCCTTTATTCTTATTGAAATTTGGGGTTCCATTGTGGTATCGACTATATTATTGCTTACATCAATACAGCATCGTTGGCACTACAATAAAAAATCCGGAGCTTTTACCTAAGGATTTATTAGCAGACGAACACCATGTTAAAGTCGGTGGTCAACGTGCTTATATCGCAACCACCATTGGTCAAAACTGCTTTTTGGGAATGGCAGCCTGTGCCCATGCTGATACAGAATCGCTACAGATTGGGTATCAGGATTTTAAAACCGAAGCACTGGATTTATCCCCTGATTATCAGCCACATACCCTTAATACAGACGGATGGTGGGCCACTCAAAATGCCTGGAAAAATTTATTTGTCAAAGTCGTAATTATTGAGTGCTTCCTTCATGCTTTTTTAAAAGTTCGCGACAGAGCTACGAAAAAACTCAAGACTTATTTTGATCAGGTAGCTGATAAAATATGGGATTGCTACAGAGCTGATTCTAAAAGGCAACTTGCACAACAAATCAGAAGGCTTAGAGAATGGACAATGGCTAATTTAACGGATTGCCCTATGAAAAATAACATCCTCAAACTTTGCCAGAAAAAAAACAGATGGTTAGTCCATTTAGATTTTCCAACTGCCCACAAAACCTCCAATATGCTGGACAGATTAATGAGGTCAATGAATCGACATGCTTTTAATTCACAGATGTTTCATGCTTCTGTTGAAAGTACGTCAAACAACTTTCGAGCTTTTGCTCTTTTATATAATTTTGTTCCGTCTTGTCCCAGTGCATGGGATGACAGCCAAGTTCTTAAAAGTCCGGCTGCCAGACTAAATGGTTTTGTTTATCACAAAAACTGGATGCATAATTTACTCATTTCCGCTTCTCGTGGTGGTTTTAGGAATCAATGCAATCCGTTATAATCAGGAACTTTTATATTATCAATTTGCTCCATACAAACAGGACATGTGAATTTTTTTGTTCCATCATAAGCTGTTGTTTTCCAAGACATTTAAATTTATTTATCCATGAAGATAATTTGGTAGTGCTTTAAAAAGTATGATGCTGAAAAAAGCACAATGAGGACGAACTTTGATGTATGTGCAAAATCGAAATCAAAGTCCAGTGTCCTCACTGCGAAAGTCCTAATGTCGTTAAAAACGGCATAAAAAACACTGGCAAGCAGAATTTTTTATGTAAGGACTGTCGCAAGCAATTTCAATTTGCTTATCAGTATCGTGGAGCAAACCCACGAGTGAAAAAACAAATTCTTAGTTCTTTGATTCATGGTGGAGGTATTCGAGACTGTTCAAGTGTTTTTAATGTATCACAGCGATGCGTATTACAATTGATTATCAGTCATTCTCAAAATCTTCGGATTATTCCTCAAAGGAGGCATTATCACAGGATTTTGCTAGACGAATTCTACTCCTTTGTTCAAAATAAAGGCAAAAAGGTCTGGGTATTTTATGCATATGCACCAGATACCCGAGAAATTTTGGCTTTTACAATGGGCAAAAGAACCATTCGTCAGGTTAGATACCTACTGTTAAAAATCAAGCACCTCAAAATCACGATTAACTATTGGTGTACTGATGCCTTTGAAGGATTTAAAACTACTCTTTTTAGACATAAACATCTCATCGGTAAAGAGTATACTAAAGCCATCGAAGGTCGTAACACCTGTATTCGTGCTAGAATTGCTAGATTTCAACGACGTTCTACCAAGTTTTCAAAGAAACTATTTTTTCAATGGCGGCTGTTTCTAATTTTTGCCCATTGGCTTAATCAACAGCCATCATACATTGTTTAGCACAACCGATAATTTCCCCCTAAAGTTACGTTATTTTAAATAATCTTTGTAATTATTCAGAGTTAAAATTACGATAATAGAGAGAAATAAATTATTTTTTGGGATGCTACCGAAAGAATTACAAGATCGGATAAATAAAATGCCAGAAGAATATCGGATTCTGTTCGAGCTTGTAATTTCATTGTTTACTGAGGAGATAAATCAATTAAAGGCACGGATAAAAGAGTTAGAGGATCAACTTTCGAAGAATAGTAATAATAGCAGTAAACCTCCATCTACAGATGGCTTTAAAAAAGTTCCAAAAAGCATAAAGCCAAAGAGCAATAAAAAAGCTGGCGGACAAAAAGGTCATGAGGGAACAACGTTAAAAATAAGTGCCCAACCAGATAAAGTGGAAAAGCATAAAGTTGATACTTGCACAAATTGCAAAAAGAATTTAAGAGGTCAAAAGGCAGATTATACAGAGAAAAGGCAAGTATATGATATTCCGGAGATAAAAATAGGAATAACGGAGCATCACTCAGAAGTGAAGCAATGCGATTGTGGTTGTGTAAATAAAGCATTTCCGCAAGGAGTAGATTATGCTGTTCAATATGGCCCGAATATAAAAAGTATGGTGGTGTATTTGCAAGACTATCAATTATTACCATATGAGCGGACAAAAGAACTAGTAAATGATCTGTTAGGCCATTCGTTAAGTAAAGGGTCGTTGTATAATTTTCGGCAAAAAGCATTTGATAAGCTAGAAAGCTTTGAAGAGAAGTTAAAATCTCTACTGGATTTATGTTTAGTTTTGGGTTTTGATGAAACGGGTTTTAGAATCAATAAGAAAAGGTGGTGGTTGCATAGCTGTTCGACCGACCGGCATGCCTATTATGCAGTTCATCCAAATAGAGGTCAGCTAGCAATGGAGGACATAGGAATATTGCCTTTATATGAAGGAATTGCAGTGCATGACTTTTGGAAAAGCTATTACAAATATGACTGCAAACACAGTTTATGTAATGCCCATTTGCTAAGAGATTTGGTTTTCATAAAAGAACGATTTGAACAAAAATGGGCAGAAGAGTTAATAGACTTATTGCTGAGATTACTACATCTGAAAAATAAAGCACTGGCAAGAGGCCAACAAGCTATATCATATACAACTGTCAAAAAGTACGAATCACTATATGATAAAATTGTCAGAAAAGGTTTAAGACAAAATCCATTCAAACCACCACCTGTAAAGAAAAGAGGAAAAAAGAAAAAATCACCTCCTCGAAATTTACTGGAAAGATTCAGAGACTACAAAACAGATATACTGAGATTTTTCTACGACTTTAAGGTGCCGTTTGACAATAATTTTTCAGAAAGAGATATTCGAATGATGAAAGTCAAGCAGAAAATATCCGGTTGTTTTAGATCTGTAAAAGGTGCCCAATTCTTTGCCAGAACCAGGTCATATATAATGACTGCTCGTAAACAAAATGTCAATGTTTTTCATGCATTGAAGAGTTTGTTTACTGATAATGCTGTTGCTAATACTCTTGTTATGGCAGGACATCTCTGAACAGTTACTGATATTTAACATTTAGAATAATAGGAGTATCGTACATTTTTCTTTTAAAGAACTATTTTATTTGGACCTTTCTCTTCCTTGTGTCCAAAAGAATTGAGCGTAAAATACAGTTTTGATGAAGAACCTTAAGTTCCATAGTATAGAATAGTATTCACAATCGCATTTTTATTATCAGTGCATTTGAATATTTCTGATTGTAACGTTTTGCGTTGATAAATAAAAAAAGCCACTGAAAATGCTTATGTTTTAAGTGTAACTAATAAAACGAAACAAAATCAATGGCACTTAAAGATAAGCAAAATCGGACAATAGTACTGCCCATAAGTGAGGCAGAATATGATATTTTTTTGACGAATAATACAATAGCGCATGAAGTGATCCAATCTTTGTACGATCAACATCCAGAACTTTTCCCTTTACAAATGGCAAATGGATATTGTTTAAATGGTCGTGATCGGATGTCCAAGAAGATGGATATTCAGCTACGGAAGATAGAGATATCGGGTATCAATTATCGAATACGACCAAGTTTTATTTTACCTTACTTCAGGGGTAAAACCGATGAAGTTTCCGGTCCTTTATTCTTATTGAAATTTGGGGTTCCATTTTGGGCACTGGCATTTGTGTTTGGCAAAAACGCCATGTGGTGGTATCGACTATATTATTGCTTACATCAATACAGCATCGTTGGCACTACAATAAAAAATCCGGAGCTTTTACCTAAGGATTTATTAGCAGACGAACACCATGTTAAAGTCGGTGGTCAACGTGCTTATATCGCAACCACCATTGGTCAAAACTGTTTTTTGGGAATGGCAGCCTGTGCCCATGCTGATACAGAATCGCTACAGATTGGGTATCAGGATTTTAAAACCGAAGCACTGGATTTATCCCCTGATTATCAGCCACATACCCTTAATACAGATGGATGGTGGGCCACTCAAAATGCCTGGAAAAATTTATTTGTCAAAGTCGTAATTATTGAGTGCTTCCTTCATGCTTTTTTAAAAGTTCGCGACAGAGCTACGAAAAAACTCAAGACTTATTTTGATCAGGTAGCTGATAAAATATGGGATTGCTACAGAGCTGATTCTAAAAGGCAACTTGCACAACAAATCAGAAGGCTTAGAGAATGGACAATGGCTAATTTAACGGATTGCCCTATGAAAAATAACATCCTCAAACTTTGCCAGAAAAAAAACAGATGGTTGGTCCATTTAGATTTTCCAACTGCCCACAAAACCTCCAATATGCTGGACAGATTAATGAGGTCAATGAATCGACATGCCTTTAATTCACAGATGTTTCATGCTTCTGTTGAAAGTACGTCAAACAACTTTCGAGCTTTTGCTCTTTTATATAATTTTGTTCCGTCTTGTCCCAGTGCATGGGATGACAGCCAAGTTCTTAAAAGTCCGGCTGCCAGACTAAATGGTTTTGTTTATCACAAAGACTGGTTGCATAATTTACTCATTTCCGCTTCTCGTGGTGGTTTTACGAATCAATGCAATCCGTTATAATCAGGAATATTTGATGAAAAAGTTGTTCAGTAATCCAGTGGATTGTTTATTTTCAATAGACAATTGTGTCTGAACAAACTTCCCCAACTATGTCATTTGCCATACTTGACCAAGCCATTATCAGAAGTGCCAATATTATTTCACTTTCAAGGGTTCTTCCGCTATCTATTGACACAGACAAGTTTATATCCGCTGTCCGTACAAATACGGGAAGTTTACGACTGAACCATTGGGAAATTTCTGGTGATGGCAGCGACAGTATTAGGGTCGTTGGCCGGGGTTTTTGGTTTGCGTTGATTAATCCCTTTTTATGGATTTTCGGTTTTAGGGTCTTCCTACACAAACGGGATAATTTGCCCACCAAAACAAAGTAATGTTCTAATGGACACCATACATCTCAAAATTAGATAAAACCCTTTCTAGGTTTATTTTTATTAGAAAATGAGCAAACTAAAGGGTGTTTTTAATAGTCATAATACCTATGTAGAAAACGGACGTTTAAGCCATCATCGGCGTTCCCAAAACACAAGCCTAAATCAATAGTTAATTTTGGGAACACCAAAATTTCACTATCCTTTATCTATCAATGCGTTACACAAAAAGGCATGGGCAATTTCTCCCGTTTGTGTAAGTATAACCTTTTTTTGAAATATGATACTTGTTCCAGGTTTGGTGAGCATCCATCAAACCGGATAGACACAACTGGACAACTTTCTTTTTGAACCACACCTGATGTCTTGATAATTTAGTATTTTTCGTAATAGGTTGTTTCTTACTGGGTTTCATACAGTTATAAACTTAGTGTCAACCTATTTCAGGACAATACACATGACCCTATAATTTTGTTATGTTAAATACATAATTTGCTAGTTTATAACCTTAGCGATACTTTCAATTTCGTGATTTTAAGCAATAATACCTACTCTTTCTTACCGGGCGCAGCCCAAAATGTCGCTAGGCAGCATTTTTTATTAGCTTGATTACTTTTTCCCACATCTGACTCATGTTGGCTACTCGCAGGTTAGCCACAAATTGAGCCCCTTTAATAGTCCATCGTTGTCCCGATTGTTTGAGCCGTTTTTGAATAACGGTTCTGTGTGCAGATTCTATTGGGCCTGAACCGATGAGTAACCCTTGATCCTTGTAGGTCTTGTATTTCATTCTCTTTGTGTTATTTCCATAGTAAGTCAACAACTTTTTTTTAGCTTCTTTTTTGGTTTGTGTCTTACCATCCAAGGCCTTTACCCTTTTAATCACTTTGTCAACCTGATCATTTAAAAGCAATAGTTTTTGTTGACTTATCCACTCAGACCTTTTCTCTTTGTCGGTAAAGAATACCTTGGCAAAGTCTCCCAGATATTCTGCTACATGATAGAAGTCTAATATTTGAGTGCTCTGCGGATAAGATTCATCTACCCAATTCCAAATCCATTTAGCTCCATCATTTACAAAAACTAACCGGTTCTTTAATCCTTCGTATTCATCCACTAATGGCTCTAATTTTCCTAAAAAGTCTTCATGGTTCCCAAAGTGGGCTGTATAGACAGAATCCCTTATCCAACTTCGTTTATCGCTTAACTCATAATGGTCCGCAGAGTGAAAAATACGCCCTAATTTTATTTCTTTCCACTCACTCTTTTGTCTGGTCAATAACATACAGCCATCCATCATCACATAAACCTCACTATCAGCCGGAACTTGCGACACTTTTGTCCTCAGGCTTTGGTAAGCTGTTTCATCTAATGTCTCACTTTCCTGTTCCAATTGACCGCCATATTGTTTTACTACCCGGTCTATCTGTGAAGAACTACTACTGATGCGAAGGTATTTATCCAAACGTTGTGAGGCCTCTTGAAAATTATCATCTTGACCCGCATAAGCCTGCAACTCTTGATAATAGGGGCTGATTTGAAATCCATTTACCCCATTACTCCAAGGGTGAACCTTCTCTACTTCTATTCTCCCATATCGTGTCTCAACTTTTTTTTTTGCGACGGTCATTACCAGGGCTACTTATCATTTTCTCTAAGGTCTCCTTGCCAAACGACACCCATAATTCATCAAATTGCTTCTCATACTCATAAAAACTCTTCTCTGCTTCCAATTTCTTCAAACTTTCCCAGTTTTTACGCGCTAGGAACATAAAGTCTTCTTCTGTCATTTTTCGTATTTTTAGTGTGTACAATACGCTAATTTACAAAAAACGACATTTTGGGCTGCGCCCTTCTTACCTGCGATAGGCTACTATTCAACAGATTGTATTATCATTGCCAAAACAATCTGTCCTGCAAAATGTCAAATCAGCAAGCCATAGAAGCAGCTGCGCAGCTTTTGAGAACAGCGGCCGAAAACAACGCTTACTGCGAACCTGTACGCACGCTGATTGGAGCTGATGCAATACAAGATGCTTATGCAGTGCAGGAAATCAATCACCAATACCGAATCCAAAAAGGGGCGCGGCTGGTGGGTCGCAAAATTGGGCTCACCTCTCCCCTGGTGCAGCTACAGCTTGGCGTCAATCAGCCCGACTATGGCATGTTGTATCATGATATGGACATTCCCAGCGGCGGTGAAATTTCAATGAAAGAGCTCATGCAGCCCAAGGCGGAAGGCGAACTGGCCTTCTTACTGGGAAAAGATTTGGACAATCCACTGATGATTGCTGCCGATGTTATTCGGGCTATTGATTGGGTTATTCCCGCCATCGAAATTCCCGGTAGCCGTATCAAAGGCTGGGATATCAAAATCACAGACACCATTGCTGATAATGCTTCAGCCAGCCATTTTATATTAGGACACCAAGTAAAAAAACTGCATCAGGTCGATGTATTACAATGCGATATGCGAATGTTCAAAAATGGTGAAAAAGTGTCGGAAGGAAAAGGTGCTGATTGCCTCGGCTCACCAATTAGTGCTACCCTCTGGCTGGCCAAATTGATGGCACAACTCGGTCAGCCACTTCGCGCCGGGGAAATCGTATTGTCTGGTGCGCTGGGGCCTATGACGGATTTGCAGGCAGGCGATCACATCGAACTTACGTTTGAAGGTTTAGGAAGTGCCTCCGTCAAAATAGACTCATAAATTGCGCTCCCCTACCCTATTTGCTTGTTTTTTAATCAACTACATATATGAATAAAACCAAAATATCAATCATCGGCTCGGGAAATATTGGCACCGACTTGATGATCAAAATATTACGGACTTCAAAATTGCTGGAGGTAGCAGCCCTGGTAGGCATCGATCCTGAATCCGACGGATTGGCCCGAGCTGCGCGGATGGGTGTAGCTACCACCTGTAAAGGTATAGATGGCTTGATCGAAATGCCGATTTGGCCGGAAATCAAAATTGTTTTTGATGCAACTTCTGCCAAGGCACATATTTACAACTTCGACCGCATACGACCATTTGAGGATAAGCGCGTGATCGACCTTACCCCGGCTGCGATAGGTCCTTTTGTAGTTCCTCCCGTCAACCTCGATGTCAATATGGATGCCGCCAACATCAATATGGTTACCTGCGGCGGGCAAGCCACTATTCCCATCGTAGCAGCCGTATCACAAGTGGCAAAAGTCCATTATGGCGAAATTGTAGCTTCCATTGCAAGCAAATCAGCTGGACCGGGCACCCGTGCCAACATCGATGAATTTACCGAAACCACCGCTCATGCTATTGAAAAAGTAGGCGGAGCTGCGAAAGGTAAGGCTATCATCATCCTCAATCCGGCTGAGCCGCCTTTGGTAATGCGCGATACGATCTTTACGCTTAGCGAAATGGCCGATCGGGAAGCCGTGCGTCAAAGTATCCACCAGATGATTGCCAAAGTTCAGCAATATGTGCCAGGCTACAGCTTACATCAGGAAGTGCAGTTTGAAGACATTCCAGAATCTGATCCGGTATTTATTGAAGGTCTCGGCCGGCGGCATGGCCTCAAAACCACTGTGCTACTTCAAGTGCAAGGCGCAGGCCACTATTTGCCAAAGTACGCTGGCAATTTAGATATCATGACGTCAGCAGCTTTGGCAACAGCTGAAAAAATTGTGCAGCTGCAATTGCAGAGTCCATGATCTTTTGCCAACATAATTTCAAAATTCATTCAAAATGAAAATTTATATTCAGGACGTGACCCTTCGTGATGGTATGCATGCCATCCGGCATCAATACAGCAAAGCACAAATCACGGAAATCGCATTGGCATTGGATCGGGCCAAAGTAGATGCCATTGAAATAGCGCACGGGGATGGATTGGTTGGCGGAAGTTTCAATTATGGCTTTGGTGCCCACACTGACTGGGATTGGCTGGCTGGTCTGGCAGAGCAGCTTTCACATGCCCGTCTTACAACCCTTCTGCTTCCGGGTATTGGTACTATTGATGATTTGAAAAAAGCCAATGAGCTTGGTGTGCAATCCGTAAGAATTGCTACCCATTGTACCGAGGCTGATATTTCTGCTCAGCATATTGAGGCAGCCAAAAATATGGGCATGGACGTAGGCGGCTTTCTAATGATGGCACACATGAACAAGCCCGCTCAATTGGCTCAACAGGCCAAGCTGATGGAAAGCTATGGTGCTGATTGTGTGTACGTCACCGATTCAGCCGGTGCCTTGCTCATGGATGACACCGCTGACAGAATCAAGGCCTTCAAAGATGTGTTAAATGCAAAAACGGAAATCGGCATTCATTGCCATCACAACTTGTCGCTAGGTGTTGCCAACACAATAGTAGCTATGCAGCACGGTGCTACCCGCCTCGACGCATCACTGGCTGGTATGGGAGCCGGCGCCGGCAACGCACCGCTTGAAGTATTGGTAGCAGTGCTCAACAAAATGAAGGTACCACACAATGCTGAGCTGTATCAATTGATGGATGCAGCTGATGACTTGATACGCCCGCTCCAAGAGCGTCCGGTACGAGTTGACCGGGAGACGCTATCGCTGGGCTATGCAGGTGTGTATTCAAGTTTTTTACTTCACTCGGAGCGCGCCGCCAAACGGTACGGACTCGATACCCGCCAAATTTTGGAAGAGCTTGGCAAACGCCGCATGGTGGGAGGACAGGAGGATATGATCATCGATGTAGCGCTTGATTTAGCAGAGAAGAAAAAGGATAATTAACGGCAAGCAAAAATAGCGTATATCAAATTAATAAAAAATCAATATTAGTTCATAAGTTTGAACTCATATGCTCACAAAAGATCAGAAAAGGGAACTTCGCTCCGATTTATTTCGCCATTTGGACGGAATTGTTACCGCACCCACAGCCTTTGCCCTGCATGAGAAGGGTGTGCTGGAATATTTGGAAAAGCAGCAATCGGTAAATCTTGCCGAGCTGACCGAGCACTTCCGGGCCAATGAAGGCTACCTCAATGTAGCACTGCGCATCCTTTGCTCGCAAGGCTGGCTGGACTGCAAGCCGGACAATGAAAATGATTCGGTACAGTACGCTACCAATGAAAATAGTAGCATCGCTTTTGGGCACTGCTATTTGTACAGGGATGTAGTAGAATTACTAAAATTTTCCGGCAAATTTCATCCCCGCAAATTTGAAAAGGAGCCCTTCCGGATGTTGGAATCCATTTTCAAAAAATTCATTCGCCAATACGATCTGGAGCTTGCTGATAGTGCCCGCCAGCGTATCATTCAGCTACAAATACTCAAGCATATAGAAGGCATACTCATCGGCCCCTCTGTGGTGGCACTGGGTATGGGAGGCATGTTTCACAAATACTTTATGGAAGCTTCCTTCAAGGCAGAAGAATTTCATGAAGATGCCGAAAGCTTCAATAAACTTCTCGATTTTTTCGCCTTCCTGGGCTGGTATGAAAAGAAAAACAATACCTACCGATTTACTGAAAAGGGGCTCTTTTATGCCAAAAGAGCCAGTGCTTATGGGGTTACCGTATCCTACATCCCCACTTTTCGGCATCTGGACGAGCTGATATTTGGCAACCCCAATGCGCTGTGGGAAATACCGAAAGGAGCGCCGGAAAAGCATGTGGACCGCGAAATGAATGTGTGGGGCAGCGGCGGGGCACATTCTTCCTACTTCAAAAAAATTGATGAAGTAATTCTGTCTTTATTTAATAAACCTATTCATGAACAGCCAAAAGGTGTGGTGGATATGGGCTGTGGCAATGGCGCATTTTTGCAGCACATTTTTGAAGTGATCGAACAGCGAACACTTCGGGGAGAAATGCTGGAGGAGCATCCCTTGTTTTTGGTAGGCGCCGACTTCAATGAGGCCGCCTTGCGGGTGAGCAAAGCCAACCTTATCAAAGCTGACATATGGGCAAAGGTGATCTGGGGTGACATTGGTCGGCCCGATTTGCTGGCCAGAGATTTAAAGGAAGATTACGGCATCGAATTGCACGATCTGCTTAATGTACGCACCTTTTTGGATCACAATAGAATTTGGGAAGAGCCCGACCAGACTACCGAAAGGCAAAGCACGTCAAGCGGCGCCTATGCCTTTCGAGGCAGGCGGTTGTCCAACAATCTGGTGGAAGAAAATTTGCGGATTCATCTCAGCAGATGGGCACCTTATGTGCAAAAATTCGGACTGCTGGTGATCGAATTACACACCCTGCCCCCTCAATTGGCAGCCCAAAATCTGGGCAAAACAGCTGCAACTGCTTACGATGCTACCCACGGCTTTTCGGATCAATACATTCTGGAAATAGATATTTTCAATCAGATAGCTGCTGAAGCCGGCTTGTACCCCGATGAGCAGTACTTTAGTAAATTCCCCCACTCTGAGCTGGCTACGGTCAGTATCAATCTGCTCAAAGGGCGATAGGCCTTCTAGAGCTTTTGAAATAGTTCGACCTGTTCCCCTACCCTCACTATGTACATACCTGCGGGCCATTGGCTGATATCAATCTCCCGGGAATCAGCCCAGCTCTCCTGATAAATTGGGCAGCCCAACAAATTGTAAACAGAAACCGCCTCCTTCGGTACGAGCTGATCGGATTGGAGAAACAATCGTGCCGCGGCAGGATTGGGTTGAACAGAAAACCGCATACCCTTCTTAATCTCCTTTGTGTTACTGGGCCCTTCATTATTGGCCTCAAAGGTTGGCTCCTTAATTACAAAATCACCAGTACCGTTGGGAATACGGGAATAGCTCATATCTGTCTGCTGCGGTCCAAAATCAATCCGTTCCACTACACGAAATAGAAAATCAACCAGCAAAAGCGATTCACCCGCTTTGTCCAGGCTAAAATTAGCGTGAAGGCCCTCCATTTGAAATGTCTGACCATCGGCCCAAACGATAAGATAGCCATTACCCTCAATCATAGTACCTGCCGGAAAGGGCCATTTTTCCAGGTCTTCAATGTCATCCGTCAGGAAAAAATTAGTCAGATCCAAAGGCTCGGATGATTTATTGTACATCTCGATCCAATCATCAAACTCCCCTTCAGGGTCGGGTGTGTCGTCAACATTATCTGCCAAAAATTCATTGATGGTCAGATCATTTTGGGCCGAAAGCTGGTGGGTAAACAGCATAGCTATTATCAGCAATCTATAAATTGGGCTAGTTCTTTTCATTCTAAATGATTTAGTTGAAACAGGATGTAAAGCAAATTTACTCTTTTTGCTTGAAAATCGGGAGCCGGACTTCCTTTTGCGACTTAGCTTGGATCTTTATCCAGGGCTGCCACATAATATAAAACAGCCAGCGGTATCAGGAAGTGTGGGAGCCTATATACGGCTTCAAAAGTCCATTGCAAAAGGCTTTCAGTAGCAAATTCCCAATAAAAATGAGCCCATATTCTGGCCACGGTAGTAGCGAAACCCCAAAGAACTGCATAAATCAAAAACGACTTTATCCACTTTGCAGGAGCCAGTATAATAAATCCACTCATTACAAAATCCAGGATACCCGCCCACCACAAAAATAAATGGGCACCTTCCTCACTAATAGGCAGAATGCTCAATGTCATATCCACAAATGAACCCGGGCGCGGGTAGTAGCCCACAGCATACAGGCCATGACAAGTGAAGGTAAGGGCAATTGCCAGGCGCATACACCAGACAAGACGAACCCGTATGCCCCGCTGCCGAAGCATGACAAATAAAAAGTAAGGAGCAAGAAACTGCAAAGTGTATTCAAAAAATTGCCCAATACTGAAAAAGCGCTCCTTGCAATATAGCAGGGCTAAAAATAGCAGCGCAGCGGAGCTGGCAGGCAACAGATACCAAAATGGGCGGGGCAGCTGGCGGGCAAATGCGGCTACCAACGCACAAAGCAAATAAAACCAGCCAAAGCCTCCAACCAGCCCGTCGATAAAGGCATCCGTTTGCTCGCTGGTGATGTACGATTGCCAGGGTATGCGGAACCAATTCTCCACAATAGGCCGCATCCATCCCTCATCCCACAGCAGGCTCCGAAATGGTGCATCCCACCACAAATGCTGCCAGGCACGCCCTGCCAACACACCTATAGCTGCAAGCTGGACTATCAACAGGATGCGCCGATTTGCCTTGTCTGATATATTAGCTACTTTCGCCATATCGAATGGCAATATATTGATTTGTGTAAGAATTGCTGCGATTAAACGACTTCTTCAAATATTCGCCTAAACCAACTTGTCAAATTATGGGCTTCATCGCAATATATATTACCCACGCCACCGACCGAACAGCCAAAAAAGTGGCCAATTATCTACTGGATCAAAAGCTGGTGGCCTGTGCCAATATTTTTCCCATCGAAAGTGCCTATTGGTGGAATGCAGCTGTCCGGCACGACAAGGAGTGGGTGAGCCTGGTGAAAACTACCAGCGAACTATGGGAAAAGGTGAAAAGTAAAGTTATCGAAATTCACCCCTATGAAGTGCCATGTATTGTGAAGTACGAAGTAGAGGCCAATGAGGCATATGAGCAATGGATTCGCGATTCGGTAGAGAAGGCTTAGCTCCTGAATTCTGATCAATCGCCCTTCTTCCACATCAAATAGGCCTTGAGGAAACCATCGAGCTCTCCATCGAGCACAGCATCTGTATTGCTGGTTTGGTGGTTGGTGCGATGATCCTTCACCCGCCGGTCATCAAGCACGTAGCTGCGTATTTGCGAGCCCCACTCGATCTTGTTTTTGCCTGCCTCTATCTTATTCTTTTCGGCCCGCTGCCGTTCAAGCTCCTGCTCATACAAGCGGGAGCGCAGCATCTTCATGGCCTTTTCGCGGTTTAAATGCTGGGAGCGCTCTTCCTGGCACTCAACGACAATGCCGGAAGGCAAATGCCGCAATCGAACTGCCGATTCTGTCTTGTTGACGTGCTGGCCACCCGCGCCGCTGGCCCGAAAGGTATCCCACTCAATGTCGGCAGGCTTGACGTCCACTTCGATGGAATCATCTACCATAGGGTGTACAAACACAGAGGCAAAGGAAGTTTGACGCTTGCCTTGTGCATTGAAAGGACTAATCCGAACCAGGCGGTGCACACCATTTTCTCCTTTCAGATAGCCAAAAACAAAATCGCCATCAATTTCCAGGGAAACGGATTTTATGCCAGCTACATCGCCATCCACCCGATTGAGCTCACTCACTTTGTGCCCGTTTTTTTCACCCCACATCAAATACATGCGGTACAGCATCTGCGACCAATCGCAGCTTTCCGTTCCACCAGCTCCGGCATTGATCTCCACAATGGCGCTCATCTCATCTTCTGGCTGATTGAGCGTGGATTTGAACTCGAGCAGTTCGATGGCCTCAAGGCAGCTGTTGTATTTTTGATCTACTTCCTCTTCACTACCCTCCCCTTCTTTCAAAAATTCAAATAGCACGCTCAGGTCATCAATTTGTGCCTTCACCTGCTGATACTGATCGACCCAGGATTCGTGAATTTTTAACGATTTGAGGACACTTTTGGCCCGCTCATTATCTCCCCAGAAATTCGGATCGAGGGTGAGTTGCTTTTTTTCTTCTATTTGTATGAGCCGCTTATCAACGTCAAAGATACCTCCTTAGCAACCCCAGTCGGTCTTCAAGATTTTTCAATTGTTCTATTGTCATGGCGCAAATTTAAAAAATTGAGACAAAAACTCCTGGCTGATAGCAACAATCTGGCAATTTGTCAATTGCAAGGCTGCGAATGATCCTCCAAAGCTTGTAACTTAGCTTGTAACTTGCAGGAATTGAAAATGGTACAACAGACCATGTATGTAAAAAGTTCTGGGAAAACTGCAGCAGTACTCCTCACATGCTTGCTGCTACTCAATGTCTTTGCCGCTGCGGGCCAGGCACGGACCCATCGATGGGGGGAGATACTTTTTCACTCTAATCAAACACCACAACTTGCTCACTTTCAGTCACTTACAGAGCATTTAAATTCTTTAGAGATTGCTGCGCTGAGCCCTGAATTTTCCATCTATACGCTCCGCTTCGATCCGGGCCACATCCACGAAGTAGAGCTGCTAAGAGCGGTCAAGGCATTGCCAGCCGTGCAGGCGGCTCAATTCAACTATTTTCTTATGGGCCGCAATGTACCGAACGATCCTTTTTTCAGCCAGCAATGGCCTTTACTCAACATCGGGCAGATGAATGGCCTCCCCGATGCCGATACCGATGCCGACCTGGCCTGGGATATAGGTACTGGCGGGCTTAGCATGCAGGGCGATACAATCGTGCTATGCATCATCGATTCGGGCTTTGATCCCTTCCATCCGGATTTGCGACCCAACTTTTGGCACAATTTCAATGAAATTCCCAACAATGGCCTTGATGACGATGGCAACGGCTACACCGATGACTTCAATGGCTGGAATGTGATCGATCAATCTGATGATATTCAAAATATCGGCCCCGATGCCTGGCATGGTACGCCTGTAATGGGGGTAGCAGCCGCGGCAGGAAATAACGGTATTGGAATGGCAGGCGTAAACTGGCAGCTTAAAGTAATGCCGGTGATCCACGGCAATAGCATCGCAGAGGTGGTGCAAGCCTATGCGTATCCGTATAAGATGCGCAAATTGTATAATACAAGTGCCGGGCAGCAGGGTAGTCTTGTAGTGGTTACCAACGCCAGTTGGGGGATCAACTATGGCCAACCTACTGATGCGCCGCTCTGGTGCGCCATCTTTGATTCGCTTGGCCAGGCAGGCATTCTCAATGTCGCCGCTACCGCCAATCTGGATATCGATGTCGATCAGGCAGGAGACTTACCGACCAGCTGCCCCAGCGAGTTTCTAATCAGCGTGACAGCCACCGACCAGCATGATAGCAAGTCCTCTTCAGCCGCTTTTGGCACAACGCATATCGATATCGGCGCTCCGGGGCGTGAGGTTTTCAGCACCCTCGAACAGCAGCAGTATGGCTTTTTGAGTGGTACTTCCTTAGCTGCGCCGTACGTTTCCGGAAGCATCGCTTTACTGTATTCTGCCCCTTGCCCTTCCCTATTGAGGCAAGCCAGGAGCGATCCTGTGTCGGCAGCCCAAAATTGCCGCCAGTATATTCTCAATGGTTCAGATGCCATTCCCGACTTGCAGAATATGGTAGCCGAAAACCGCCGTTTGAACATTTTCAAAAGTATGAGGGCTTTGCTGGATAGTTGCAATTATTCCGATTGCCTGGACCCCTTCAATATTCAGTTTCATGGTATTGAGATGAATCAAATAGACATTAGTTGGGATATCGGCTTGTCAGGTACCACGACCAATTTGCGCTTCCGGCCCCTGGGCCAAACAAATTGGGAGCTGCGAAAACAAATTGCCAATCCTTACCAACTTCTTGGTCTTTCAGCCTGTCAGGAGTATGAAATTCAGCTGCAAAGCATCTGCGATACACTCAACAATGCCTGGACCAGAAGCTTTGTAATTCGTACTGAAGGCTGCTGTGAGGCGGCATCTCCGCTCCAATTTCAACTGATTACAGAGGATGCGATCTACGTCTCCTGGCCAAAAGTAGCCGTGGCAAACGGCTATCATTTTCGGTATCGGCTTGTTGGAATGACCGGCTGGCAGCAAGAGAGCACCACAACCACCAACATATTTGTTGAGGGATTGAGTACATGCAGCGAATATGAGTACCAGCTGGGCGTTAGCTGCCTGGGGGATACCGCTGCACACTTTGGTGCTATCGGCCAATTTGCTACTTATGGTTGCAGTAATTGCCTCGAGCTGGATTATTGTCAGGCGAGCGGCCCGACCACTAATAATTCCAGCTGGATAAGCCGCTTTCAGTTGGCAGAGATCGATCATAGCTCTGCCAATGATTACAATGGCTACAGCGATTTTACCAGCCACAGTGCTACACTTGTGCGTGGGCTCAACTACCCAATACAGATTCATACCAACACCCAAGGCGGCTTTGTTTATCCAATATTTACCGTCTGGATCGACTACAACCAGGACAGCGATTTTGACGATCCCAATGAACTGGTTTTTACCCAGGTGGCAGATACCAGTAAGGCTGCCGGAGCACTCCTTTTGCCGCCTGATGTTCCTCTTGGCTCCACCCGTCTGCGCGTTTCGGCACGCGATGCAAGCTATTCGCCCTGCGGTACTTCAGGGATATTGGGTGAGGTAGAAGACTACTGCATCGACATGGTAGATGAGGCAGCCTGTGTGCCGCCGCAAGCCATCCACAGAATTGTACTTGGCAATACAGTTCAGTTTAGTTGGCAAAGGCATCTGCAAGCGGATGCGTATAGACTTCGCTACAAAGCAGTAGCTAACTCGCAATGGAGCTATCTGGATACTTCCTTTCCTTTTTTGGAAATCAGTATGCTTAATGATTGTACGGACTACGAGTATGCGGTTCAGTCAATCTGCCAGGGAGAGGAGAGTGCAGTCAGCGCGGTCGGTTATTTTACCACCTCGGGTTGTGGCAGTTGCATTGATTTTCAATACTGCGCGGCGAAAGCGAACAGCACATTTGAATGGATCAATCGTATAAGCCTGGCTGGTGAGATGTACGAAAGTGGCAACGATAAGGGCTATTTAAAGCAGACTGAGAAGGTTTTTCATTTGCAAAAAAATGAATGCTATCCATTTGAAATTGTACCCAATTGGGCCAATACCAGCTCCGAAGCCTATTACGTAGCCTGGCTCGACTTCAATCAGGATGGTCTGTTGGAGGACCCGGAAGAAAGAGTTTTTGATTCGCAAAAGGCAACGGATGAGCTGGCTGTCAGCGGCAAAATTTTCATCCCGGCCAATGCCCATTCAGGTTCCAGCCTATTGCGAATCGCTATGAAGCAGGCATTATCACCAGCCAGCTCTTGCGATCAGGGATATTTTGGAGAAATTGAGGATCATTGTGTTCACCTTTCTGATGATAGCACCAGTGAAAGATGTGCAGCCGATTTTGCATTGCAATGGCAGGCTGGCAGCACCAGCCTCGTTTTTGATTGGCAAGCTTCTCCCCCACCGGTTGCTTACAGCCTTCGCTACGCTCCATCCCATCAATTTCCAAGAGCCTGGACCGAACTGCAAATGGCGTTTGGTAGCTGCTATCTAGGTGGCCTTGAGGCTTGCCAGGAGTATGAAATCCAGCTGCGGGCAATTTGTGATGCGGGGCCGGGCAGCTATCAACAGAGCTGGCAGGTAGAGACGGAATGCCTGACGGGTAAGGAAAGCAGAAGGGTTGTCCCTCAGTTGTACTTTTACCCCAATCCTTTTCATAACTATTTAGTTATTGCCAATATTCCTGCTATCAACAAGCGTTTGGGGATAAAAATATATGATGTGTCTGGGAAATTAATACGGCAGCAGCAGCTTCCAAAACCTGTTTCAGATCCATTGCAGATTCAGTTCGACCGGCCCCTTGTAGCAGGAACCTATTTGGCGGTCATTCAGCTGGACGAACAGCGCGTCAGCAAAAAATTGGTGGTGTATTAGTGCAAAAGCAATTTCCAAACACGCTCTTAAACAGCCCCATCTTAAAAGCGCACCGCTTCGAGTTCTACATAAAAGATCAGCTCTGCTCGCTCGGGTATCGTCGGAGGCTGTCCTGCCACCCCATAGGCGAGCGTATGAGGAATGAAAAGAGTAGCCTTTCCTCCCTCCTTCAACATCGGCAGCGCCTCATCCCAACCTTTTATCACCAAGCCCCTTCCCACCCGAAAGGTGTAAGGCTGTCCTTTTTTCCAGCTATTGTCAAAGTTGCTACCATCCTGAAGGAAGCCTGCATAATGGACATCGATAAACTTGCCCGGCTCGGCAGATTTGCCGCTGCCTTCGTTGTGGATGATGTACTTCAGGCCCGATTCAGAGGTGGTGATCTGATTGTCGAGTTGGCCAGCCAGATAGGCTTTAACCGTTGTTTGCATGGAGTCCACTATATCCACCGCCCGACGGGCAATGGCCGCTTTTTCTTTGGCAACTTCCGCCGCATCTTTGATAGCATACACGGTAAGGTGGTAAATAAAGGTGTCATGATTAGTAACGCCTGGTGGCAACTCGGAAGCTTTGAAATTGGTGAGCAACTGAAAAACGGTAAGGCTATCACCCGGAGCCATGAGAAAGAGGGCGTCGTAATGCGGCGGCGGCGGGGAGGCTATTGAGTCACGGGGAGGCATCACGGTTTTTCGGGGCGGGCCGTAAAAGTGGGTAGATTGCAGCAGGGTATCGTTTTTGGCTACTATCTGGTGATAGGCAATTTCGTCTCCCACCTTTGCCCGTTTTCCTTTATTCTTGATGTGGTGAATGTATGGATAGCCCGATTTGGTAAGGCCTCTGATTTCTTTATCCTGGCTGTTGGCATTCATCTGCTCGGAGCAGGCCAACAAGCCAAAGAAAGCTGACAGCAGTGCAATACACAGCAAGTTATTCTTAAAGTCAGAATACATAAAATATTGATTTACAATTATTTACAGAATTATTGAGCTTGATGCGTCATAAATTCAGGCAAGGCATCTTTGAAGGTTTGCACGGTAGTTCTTAACCCTTTATACGAAAAGCCTCCTGCGGCGTTGCGATGGCCACCGCCTTTAAAATATTTGCGCGCTATTTCCTGCACGCTAATGTCCCCTTTTGAGCGAAGGGAAATTTTAACCACCGTAGGCTGCTCTGTGATAAAGGCAGCAATTTTTACATTTTTTATCTTCAAAAGATAGTTGACAATACCCTCTGTATCTCCTCGCTGGATATCGAAGACCTCATAATCTTTGCGTGTGAGGGTAATGATACCGGCCTCATATTCGGGCAATATCTCCATGCGGTTGTTGAGGCAATGGCCGAGCAGCCTCAAATGCTTGACATGGAGGCTATTGAAAATGCGATCCTGCAATTCGTAATCGTCCACACCCAGCTCAAGCAAATCAGCTACAATCCGGTACAGGCGCGCAGAGGTACTATATTTGAAGCTGCCGGTATCGGTAAGGATGCCTGTAAGGATTGCTTCGCCGATCGTAATATTGAGTTTTTGCCTGGCATCCAACAAGCCTATAAAATCATAAACCAATTCGCAGGTGGAGCTTGCAGAAGGCTCGGATAGTACAAAGTCGGCCTGCAATTCAGGATACAGGTGATGATCGATTAGCACTGTCTTTTTATCCAATTCGGCAATAGTTTCACCCAGCTTATCGATGCGATCGAGGGAATTAAAATCGAGGCAAAAGAGAATGTCGGCCCGTTTTAGCAGCTCTGTTGACTCCTGCTGATCAATATCAAATATGACGATTTTTTCAATTTCCGGCATCCAGGCAAATATATCGGGATATTCGGAAGGCGAAACGATGCGCACCGTATGACCATACTGATTGAGCAGGTGGTAAAGGGCCAAACAAGAGCCGATGGCATCTCCATCGGGATTGCGGTGGGTTGTGATGACAATATTTTTGGGCACATTGAGTAGTGCCTTCAGCTCTTGAATATGTTCCATTGGTCACTAAACTATGGCGCGAATTTCTCTAAAAAATATCAATTTTACAAATACTTAATTTTGGGCTATTTGCATATTCACACAGGCTTGCTTACTTTTGCTGCTTCATTGATTCCTACATATAAAATTTTATCAAATTCAAATATACGCGATGGTGAATTTATTGATGATTTTAAAAATTTAATAACTTCAGCATCGGTATATCCGCTTGCCAAATTAAGAGTTTTCAAAATCTACTTTAATTTAGCAAGCCTGTATAAATAGCAATACACTATGGCAGGTAATAGAACTTTTACAATGATTAAGCCGGATGCCGTCCGGGCGAATCACATCGGGCCAATTCTAGCTCAAATTACAGAGGCGGGCTTCCGAATTGTATCCATGAAATTGACCAAACTGAGTGCCGAAAAGGCGGGCGAATTTTATGCCGTACACAAAGAGCGGCCCTTCTATGGAGAGCTGGTCGAATTTATGTCAAGCGGCCCAATAGTAGCAGCAATACTGGAAAAAGACAATGCAGTGGAGGAATTCCGCAAGCTGATTGGTGCCACTAATCCTGCCGATGCAGCGCCAGGCACAATCCGTGCGCGTTTTGCTAAAAGCATTGGTGAAAATGCCGTACACGGTGCCGATTCTGATGGGAATGCAATAATTGAAGGCAGTTTTCACTTTGCAAAAACGGAAATGTTTTAGTATCTTTAAAGGATACAAACAAATTATAATCTCTTGAAATGACGAGCTCGGCTACGGCCGGGCCCGTTTTTTATTTGGCTGGCCTGGGCAAGGGGATTCATAAGCTTACCAGGGTCACGCCGTCGCCTCCCTGCTGCTGCTCGGGATGCCAGATTTTCTTAATAGCACTATATTCTCTAAGCTTTTGGCGCACAGCCTGCCGGAGTACGCCATTTCCCTTTCCGTGCAAAATATTGAGGTGGGTGGCATTGTTCATCAGAGCTTTGTCCACAAAATTTTCCAGTATTTTCAAAGCCTCTTCCTTACGCAAACCACGCAGATCCACCTTTGACTCAAAGGTGGCGGAACTGACGGAGGTATCCGTTTGTACCGCTTTGCTCGAGCGAACATCTAAGGGCTCATTGGCCTGCTGCAAATCGCGGAGGGCGGCTGTCATCTTCATAGTCCCCATCAGCACGATGGCCTTGCTTTTCGAGATGGATTCTACTTTGCCCGTAGCTCCTCCACTACGGAGCCGCACAAAATCGCCCACTTCAATGGGTTTATTGGAGGCGCCCTTCTTTTCAAGGCTTTGGTACACATCTTCCCGCAGTTGGCCAACATCCTCAGCAAGTTGCTTTTTCTCTTCCCGCAGCTTGGAGGCCAATTCTTTCGCCTCCTCCAGCTTCTTTTCTTCTCTCAACTCGCGGATCAATTTTGTCAATTCGCGGTTTTGCCGCGCCGTGCCTTGCAGGTTTTGTTCTTTGCTTTCCAGTTTTAACTTTTTGCGCTTTACTTCCAGCTCCTGATTCATCCGATCATAGCTTTTTATGAGCCGATCGAGTTTTTTTTCGCGCTCAGTCAAGCGCTGCAACTGCTCATCGAGTGCTTTTTTATCCCGCTGCAAATCGATCAATAGCTCGTCCACTGCTTTTTCAGAAGCTCCCGTTTTGAACTTGGCGTAGCTGAGTACTTTTTTGTCCAGCCCGCTCTTTTCGGCAATTTCATAAGCGAAGGAACTGCCTGGCCTACCTACTTTTAGCTGGTAAGTTGGAGAGAGGTTCTCATTGTTGAAGGTCATAGCACCATTGATGATGCCGTGAGTTTTGAAGGCGAATACTTTAAGATTGCTGTAATGCGTAGTGATCACGCCAAATAGCTTGCGGGCATTGAGCTTCTTGAGAATGGCTTCGGCAATCGCTCCGCCGATTTTTGGATCGGTACCGGAGCCAAACTCATCGATGAGCAGCAAAGTGGAGGCATCGGCCTGTTGCAGAAAAAGGCGCATATTGCGTAGCCTTGAGCTGTAAGTACTGAGGTCATCTTCCAGCGATTGCTGGTCGCCAATATCGGCAAATACTTTTGAAAAAATGCTCATCTCCGAATCGGGGCTCAGGGGAACGAGCATGCCGGCTTGCAGCATCAATTGAAGCAAACCAACCGATTTCATCAAAATACTTTTCCCTCCCGCATTGGGCCCGCTCAACATGAGTATTCGGCTTTTGGGATGCAGCTGCAAAGTAAAAGGTATAGTGGCTGTGCCTCTCTCCTGATTTTTTAATAGCAGCAATGGATGGTATCCGTTTCGGATATCGATTACTTTTTCTGCTTTTAATTTTGGCAAATGCGCATCGAGTCGGATAGCAAGTCGGGCTCTGGCCTGTATGCTGTCGAACTGTGCCAGCAAATCGCTATAAGCCTTCAAAAGCCCGCTAAGCGGCCGGAGCTGATCGCTCAGGCTCTTGAGCAGGCGATATATTTCGCGGCGCTTTTCAGTCTCCAGATCAAAGATGTCATTGTTGATATCAATGATGGTTTCAGGTTCAATGAAAGCCGTCTTTCCGGTAGTCGATTCGTCATGGATTATACCGCGTATCTTCCTTTTATGCTCTGAGGGTACGCTCAACACGCGGCGGCCATTGCGAAAGGATTCTACATTATCGGTTAGCCAGCCTTTTTTGCGAAAGCCATTGATGAGAAGCCTGAATTGCTTGTCGAGCTCATTTTGCCGAACTGCGATGGCCCTGGACACTTTGAGTAGCTCAGGCGAAGCATCCGGCCTGATTTGTCCCTCTTCGTCGATTACCTGATCCATAGCCTGAATCAAGGAAGGGTCATATTCCAAATTTTGAAAAGGTGCATACAAGGATGGATACGACTCTTTGCGCTCTTCTTCAAAGTAATGCAAGATGGCGGCAAGGAGTCGAAAGAGCCGGCTGATCCGTTGAAGGCTTTCTACTGTTAGCACCGAGCCCTCAATTTGCAAAATTTTCAGGTCGGCTGCAATAGCCGGATAGGCTGCAATCGGGAAAGGTTCGTTTTGTTCAATTGATTTTTTTAATTCATTGACTTGCAGCAAGTTATGCTTAATTATTGAAAGTACAACTTCAGGTTTTAAATTTTGGATCAGCTCCCTCCCTGCTGCACCCAGACACTCTCTGGCGAGCAGATCGAGTATTTTGTCAAACTCGAGTTTTTCATATACATCTTTTGGTTGTATCTGCATTGCAGGGAGCTCGTTGATGTGGCCGCAAGTTGCGAATTTTCACTAAAAGAAACAATTGCGCGGCCCTGGAGTTCCTACACTTGCTGCTTATTCTTACATTCGCCTAGCAAAGTACTTTTTGATATGCCCGGCAATAGTTTTGGTACCCACTTCCGCCTCACCACTTTTGGCGAATCGCATGGCCCGGCAATTGGCCTTGTGATCGATGGCTGCCCGGCCGGCCTCGCTGTTGATCTGCCATTTATTCAAAAGGAGCTGACCCGCCGTAAGCCCGGCCAATCGAGTATTGTCACCCAGCGCAAGGAATCCGATCAGCTGGAAGTGCTGAGTGGAATTTTTGAAGGAAAAACTACCGGCACCCCGATTAGTTTGTTAATCCGCAATGAAGATGCCCGCTCCAAAGATTATAGCCACATTGCTGATAAATTCAGGCCGTCGCATGCCGATTTTGCTTATCAGGCCAAGTATGGCCATCGCGATTACCGGGGCGGGGGGCGCTCGTCAGCCAGAGAAACAGCGGCACGGGTTGCTGGCGGAGCCTTTGCCAAAATGCTGCTGGCCAGAGAAGGAATCCAGATTCGAGCATATGTGAGCCAGGTGGGAGGAGTAGCCACTCCCCTAGCCTATCATGAGCTTGATTTGGCGCAAACGGAAGCTACGCCGGTTCGCTGCCCGGATTTGCAGACTGCTGAACAAATGATCGAATTGATCAAAGCGGTGCGAAAGCAGGGTGACACTATTGGCGGTATCGTTTCGGCTGTAATTGTTGGCCTGCCAGCGGGGCTGGGTGAACCCGTATTCGACAAGCTGCATGCCGATTTGGCTAAAGCAATGCTGAGTATAAATGCCTGCAAGGGATTTGATTATGGCTCGGGCTTTTTGGGCGTCGAGATGCGGGGCTCTGAGCATAATGACGCTTTTGTGAATGAGGACGGGGTGATTCGTACGGTCACCAATCGGAGTGGTGGTATTCAGGGCGGCATTTCCAACGGCATGGATGTATATTTCCGCCTTGCGTTCAAGCCGGTGGCTACTATTGTGGCAAGCCAAAAATCGGTAAATGATGCCGGTGAATCAGTGGAAGTAAAGGGAAAAGGGCGTCACGACCCTTGTGTGGTGCCACGAGCAGTGCCCATAGTAGAAGCAATGGCCGCATTGGTGGTGGCGGATCATTGGTTGCGGCAGAAGGTAAGTAAGTTGTAGTTTTTTGATAAAAATATACAATAAAGAAAATTTCAAATGAGTAAAATTTAATATTAAAAATATGACCTTGTTTTCCCGTTCGATTTCACTAATTGCCTGGATATTACCTTGCCTGCTACTTGCTCAAAACTCCAAAGAGCCAGTACACCGGATTGGGTTTTACAATGTAGAAAACCTCTTTGACCTGGAAGATCACCCCAATTTTATTGATGAAGATTTCACGCCGCTTGGTCGCCAAAAGTGGACCGAGCAGCGCTATCAAAAGAAACTGGCCCGGATCGATACGGTTATCGCAGCATTGGGGTATCCCGACATCATGGGGCTTTGCGAAGTAGAGAATGATAAAGTGCTGCATGATCTGGTTCGGAAGAATGGAATGATGGAACGAACCTATGACTTTGTGCAGCGCGACTCGCCGGACAAACGAGGAATCGATGTGGCTTTGCTTTACAACAACACAATTTGCCGCTTGCTGGACACCCATTTTATCCGGATCGATTTCCCTATCGAAATTGTGCCGGATGAACCGGATTACACGAGCCGGGAGATTTTGCATGCACGCCTCCTTTTCATGAAGCGGGATACGTTGGATGTATTCGTCAATCATTGGCCATCGCGCTATGGAGGCGTTGAGAAGAGTCAGCCAAAACGCCTGCATGTTGCCAAATATGCACGGGCAGCCGTGGATAAAATATTGCATATCCGCCCCGATGCCAAGATCATTCTAATGGGAGATTTCAACGATGAGCCGGACAACATCAGCGTGCAAGAGGTATTGGGGGCCCGCATGCCTAACGGCCCGGCAAGGCTTGGCAATTTGTACAATTTGATGGCGCTGATGGATGCCAGCGGACAGGGCACTTATAATTATCGCGGCAATTGGAACATGCTCGATCAGATCATCGTATCGGGTTCATTACTGGCGGAAGAGGGCATGCTGCGTATTAGCAAAGCGGAGGTTTTCTTACAAGCCTGGATGATGTTCAAACACGACCGCTTCGGCTATTCGCCCAGCCGTACCTATGGCGGGCCCAACTATTACGGCGGCTACAGCGACCACTTGCCGGTGCGGGCTGAAATTTGGAGATATTGAAGAAAAAACACAGGCTGGCTGCCTTCTACTGAGTAAGCTTTTTGGCTGATTTTTTCATTCCTTTGAAAAATTCGGAGAAGGATTCGAATTCACGTCGGAAGCTAAGGCCGAGCCCCGTTTTATTGCGCCTGCCAGTTGCCAGGCTCTCGTCGGTGCGCTGATAAAAACGAACTTTGAAGCGACGGTCCTTACTCAACGCATATTCTACCACAAACTCTCCTGCCAGAAAGGCTCCATTTTCACTAGCCACTTGCCCACCTGCCCAATCAATGTCACCACCGAGGTTGAGCGCCAGGCGGTCGTCCCAAAATTTGTATTTGAAATCTAGCTCGAGTTGATTGCCCGTCACCCGATCGCCTTCCAAATTGAGCTCGTCTGCCTGATAGCGATTGTAATTGATATTAAAATCAACACCGCTGATAAAGCCAACGTCCGTAAATACTTCCGACAGCAGTTCGGTCAGATAAATGGACAACTGGCTCGATACCATTTCACTGAGCGTATTGATACCGATCAGCCCCTCCGAGCCTGCCAGCGCCGTCTCGCTGGATGGCAGAAAGCTGCCCACCACCAGCAGTCCGAATACCTGTCGGTTGAGCTCGTTCTGATCACCGCGAATAATACGCATTTTGCTTTCCGTATAGTTTTTCATCTCGCCTGTTAGGTTCGGAAAATCTATGTCGAACTGGATGTCGGGATGCTGCAGTGGGCCTGTAAGCAGCATGGTGAGATCCACATTGGTGGAATTACGCGCTTCGGCTTTGAGGTTATCATCGTTGAGGTATTCGATCAGAAAATTGTATAGCGAGGTACTGAGGCCGCTGTACTCGGCCACCAGATCGATCTGCGCATTATAAGGATCGCCCGTCCAGTTGATCGTCCCCCCTTGCCGAACTGCAAAAGGTTTATTGACGAGATTGTACCAGGTAAACAGGTATTGCCCTTCCTCCACCGCATAATTGCCATACATCGTAAATTCGCCGGAGCGGGTGATAAACATCTGAATGTAACCATCTCCCCGGCCCTCTATCACATCCCCGGCCCTTTCATCAAAAATCAGTGAGATTTTGCCATCTTTAGTGACTGACAGGTTCATATCCAAGGCTATTCCTTTAAGCTCTTCACCCGAACTTTTGGCTTTTTCTTTTTTCTTGGCATTCTTGTCGATAAATCGAATAAAGCTCACCTCTGATGCGTCCCGCTCATCGGTGAGGGGGATAAACAGTTCGCTGTTCACGCCAGATCGGGCATCGATTGAAATATTGGTCCGCTGAAAACTACCGCTGAATCGCACCTCGCCGCTTAAAAATGCATGGCCGTAGTACAAATCATTGTCTTCTTTTTCGGTATCCAGAGCCAGAAAGTAGGGGGAGCTAATCGTAGCATTGAGCCCCAGGTTTTTGAGATATTGATGCGTAATGCCTCCTTGCAAATAGGCCTCATTCCCATATCTGTCAGTAATAGTATTTCCGCTGACATCCAGAAAGTACTGATCATTGACCTTCATGGTACCGGATTCGGCAAAGTAGCGGGTTTGGAGGTAGTTGATGGTGATGGCCAGGTTCCGCACGTTTAGTTCTCCTTCGATGTGCGGTTTCGATTCGCCATAAATTTTAAACTGCCCGTCAAAGTTGCCCTGCGTATTGGTTACCCCATTCCCTATCCAATATTCGGCAATGTACATGGGGTAATTGTTGATATTGGTGGTAAGCTCGTACTTGTGGGTCATCCACTTCTTGCGCTTGGCATTAGGTGGAACGAAGTATCCCTCGGCGGTTAGTTGCTGACTGGGCTTGGTGATACTCATGTAGGCCGTTAAAGGGGCTTGCCTGTCTGCCATATGGGCGTCGAGCCGGAGGGCACCCCAATCGTCCCCATTTACCAAAAAGGTATCTGCCAGCACGGCAAGTTTTACTTCCTTCAATTTAAAGACATCCTGAATGTCAGCCTCTACTTTAAAGCGCCCGTCAAAGTCCAGCTGTTTGTACGACCAAAATTCATCGATGAGCGAAAGGTCAAAGCCTTCCACTGAAACATTGAGCCCTTTGTCAGAAATGCTTTGGAGGCGGATCAGCTCATTGCCACGCCGCAATTCGAAGTTCTTTGTTTCAATAAACTCTTTCCCAAATCGCACATAATTGCTTGCATCAATGCTCCAGGGTTCATTGAAAATGATAAATTTTGAAGGTAGGAATCGCACCTGGAAATGCTCTCCCGCCAGGAAAAACTGCCCGCGAAGGTTCAAGTTATCGAGCAACTTACTGAAGTTGGTGGCATTGAGCTCGAAGTCAAACGTGTCTCGCTCAATATCTCCTTGGAGGGAAATTGGTTCAAAGCTTTGATCGGCATTAAGGAGGGTTTTGAAAACGCCCAAATCTAAATGCATCTGCCGCTCATTGCCATTGAGCAAAATGGTGACATCATTGAAAACTGCTTTGTCATAGGATAGCCGGGGAACATTGAGATCGAAATTGAGCGAATCGCGAAGGCTGTTGAAATAGCCCTCCAACACCACCCTTTGTACTGTATCCAGCTTAGGATGTACCAGTTTCAAAAAGTTTTTGCTGTCTTTGATTTTTACAAAAAAGTTAAAATCACTCGGCTTTAAGGGCCCGTTTTTACTTTTTATGTTTAGCCTTTCGGCAAATTCGGCATGGTTGCGCTCCAAAAAGCCGGCAAAGGCTTTCGGAATTTGCTGAATGTCGAAGCGGCCTTCCAACTCAGCTTCCACAACTTCCGAATTGAGTTGGAAGATTCTCCGGTTTCCCTGCGTCAGGCGGCTCACGATGCTCAATTTGTCAATTTCATACACTTCTGTTCCGTTTTCGACCATCCGCAGATTGGCAAATTGTGCCTTACCCTGTATTTCTGAAAGCTTGATGTTTCTGAGCCCCACTTCTATTTGCCCGGCAAATTCGAGCTTACGCTTACTGAGATTGATGGCGTGCAAATCCACCTTGGCCACCTTGGCCACGAAATTAATTACGGGTATGCTGTCTGCAAAGTTGATGGAGCCATTAAAATCAAGTCGCACATTTTCATCATCAATTTTCATACGCCCGTCAAACAAATGCCGGTTCAATTCCCCGTTGAGGGCCACATTTTCATATATATAATCCCTGAAAGAAAAGGTCTCAATATTGGCTTCCAGTTTGGTATTGACGGTAGCCAGCGAAAGGCCCTGACCTTCCGTCACCTTTGAAGTAACGGTAATGATGCCGAGGTCGTCATTGTCCGACCAGGTGCGAAGGTCAAAATTTTGGAGGTCGAGGCTGCCTGTATATTTAGCCTGATCGCGGCCATCACGGAGGTCCATCCGCATGTCGAGCCGGGCACTGCCCAACTCGGTATGCAGCTCTCCAAAAGCCACAAAATCAATAAAAAAGCCATCAAAACGGCCACTAAAGTCAATATTGCCAAGCTTGTTGAAGTTGGCTGGAGGGTTGAAGTTGGGCAACAATAGCCGAAGGGTGTGGATGTCGGTTTGCAAGCGCTCGAGTTTGAGGTTGAGCGATTCTTCCTGCCGAACTGCCAAATTGCGGGAGTTGAAATCGCCTTTAAAAAAGGTGCCCCTGCCCAGTTGCATACGTAGATCGCGGCCCCGCAGAAGATTGACTTTACCCTTCACCCGCCCGTCGATATCGAGAACCGTTTCCAGGTTTTTCTTAAAAAAGGCGTTGTTTTTTAGCTTCGGCACAAAGGCAATAACGTCTTTTACGGCTACACGGGAGTTGTTGAAAACGACATCCATAGTCACCTCATCCTCAAAATTTTTGAATGCCTTAAAGTCCTTAAACTTCATCACTACACTGTCCTTGACATGGCTGTCCGGTGTGATTAGGTCGAGGCCGTATAAAGCCAGTTTTTTTGAAGACAGCTCAGCCTGCCGGGCAGCCAGCTTTTTTATTTCAAAGCCACTCTCCTCTTCCAGCGATATCTTGTCGATAGCAGCGCGAAGCGTTTCTGCGTCCCAGCTCAGGCGATCCATGATGATACTTACATCATACACGCTAAGGTGTTTGAAATCGAGCTCATCGCTAGGCGACATGCGAACGGGAGCCTTGCGAGTATTGGCCAGGCGAAAGCCACCGTCATCCAAACTAAGCCTTCTGACACTCAGCTCCATATCCCCGCCCAAGCTATTAGATGATTCCTTTTTTCGCTCTTGTTCAGGTGCCAACGGCCGGGCGGGCTGCTCATTTAGCTCTACATACGGACTCACAATATTGACCAAGCCCAGGTCTATATCCATCTGTTGGAGGTTGATTTGCTCCACCTCTATCATAGCGGAAGGCAGGTTGACGAGCAGCTTTTTGCCCTTCACTACATCATCCTTAATAAATTCTACATTTTTGAGATAGATGTAGTCAATGTCAAAAAACATAGGATTTAGGCTACTCTTTTGGGATTTGCTGCTCTTGTTTGCCTCCTTTTTTTCATCGCTGCTCAAATAGTCGATGATGAATTGCAAATTATCACTGATCTCACCACTGTCTCTTTTGATGTGAAATTGAGCATCTTCAATGTAGAGATCATCGATATCAATATTTTTCTGAAGCAGGTTAAGCAGATTGATGCTCATGCTAGCCCTCATACTTTTGCTGTAAAGGAGCGTATCCCCCTGTTGGTCGGCAACAAAAATGCCATCCATGACGAGCTTATCGAAGAGCTCAAATTCGAAATGATCGATGCTAACGGTAGTATTGAGCTGCTCAGAGAGATAGGTAGAAGTCTTGTAGAGCGCCCAGTTTTGAAAGCGCTCATTTTGCAAAAGGAGCCACAGGCCAATTACCAGCAATAGCAAGAAAAAGGCTAGCCATATGGCGAAGCGCCCCAATCGCTTGGCCCAACGTCGTCTTCTCAAGCGGGAGAAAAAATCTTCTAAAAAAGGCTGCCTGTCCTTCATCTCTTTGTGATCCCCTTTGCAATGTTTTTTACGATATTAACCAATGCAGCGTACATTATGTGTCCGCCAACCTCAATTTAACGATTTTTTAAGCCGCAGGTTCTATCCGGACTCCTTATCCTTCCATTATTCGCCTTTATACACTTTACCCTGTTTCATCACACACTGAATATTGGTCAATAGGCTAATATCGGACGCCATGATAGCGCTGCGGAGGGACACATTTACTCCGCTGCCACCCAAATCGCGGATCGTAATGAAGCCGGCCAGCAGTGTGACGCGAGCATATTGAGCTGGTTTCAATAATTACGGTTTGCTCCGTTTTGGCAGGCTTGCCATTACCGTCGATGAGACTGCCACAGTGCAGATAGGTGAACTGCCCGAAGGCATTGTTGATGCAGATGCTGACCAAAAGATAGTTGAAAAGGAATTTAATTTGCATTGGCATGAATTAATGATTCACAAGAAATACGCAAAAGCTGATCATCTTTTTTGTCGAAAGGATTCACTTTCAAAATCTCAAGTCCGGCAATTTCGGGATTCTGCCAACAATGGCAAAGCTTTGTGGTCATTAGTTGCATGTGCCGATCGGTAGCTAGCGGCGGTACACCCAGCTCCTTCATGCACCAGCTATCCAAAACCAGCCTTTCCGACCGGTCGGATTGGAATGGCCGGCTTTCCAGCACTTCATCATGCACTGCTGCCGGAATACAGGCTCTATCTGCTTCGGAATAAAAAAGCACTCCTTCCGGATTGGTGCCAGCATACATTTTGAAGGCGAGCGGTTCGGGCCACCAGCCAATATAATTGAGCGCCGGCGCCGGCAGGATTAGCAAAAAGAGCAAACCGGCCGATGGATTAATCTTCATCTTTTTATATAACTCAACTCTTATAAGTAGCTGATTATCATATAGTAACAGATATGCAAAAATTGGCATAGCAATATTCCAAGGCCACACCACCGGATTCCAATTATGGCCAAATGGCCCCAGGCAAATTAGTATGCCGAGATGAAAGAAAAAGAGGGTAAAGCAAAGTAATCTCCTCCGCCTGCCTATCAATAACCAAATACCGATAAGCAGCTCAAATGTGGCTACTGCCAGCCCAGCCCAGGCTGGCAAGGCTTGCAAAAAGGGTTCGACCATCCAGGGGAAGATATCTTCCTGAAAGTAAACATTGAACTTGTGTAAGCCGCCCCAGCTATAGAGTGCGGCCACTATGAGGAGCAACATTTGGATACCGAATTCGGGTCGTTTGGCCAAGCTGTTTGTCGCAAAGAGCATCAACAGCCACAGATATACCCACACCTGAATTCGGGTAGCATCCTCCAGTAAGACCAGGAAAAAACACAACAACAGGCTCCAAAAAGCCAGTTGTTTGAACTTCTGCAGTACTATTGCCAACAAACTCAGGAGCATGCCGCCATAGAGCAGGCCACTCATTGCGAAGGGCCAGTCGAACTGCCAAAAAGGAAGCAGGCCAGCCTTGGGAAATGCCCGTCCAATACTGGTCCACAGCTTCCAGCTGATCAACAGCTGTATGCCAAAACAGCTGGCAATAAGTTGTTCGATTCGGTGGAGGCGCTGTATATCGGGCAAGGTGAGGGAAGATTAATGCACCCTGGAAATGGAGCGGATGTGCAAATCGGAGCGGCCCGCTCTTTTTTCTTTCAGCAGTTGAGCAAAACGGGAAGCCAGCGTTTTTGCTTCGCTGCGATGTGTGTACATTTGGTCAAAATAGACAATGTATAGCTTACTTTTGCTGAAGCAGCCAAGCCATAATATGCTTGCTGAAATGCTCTTTCTACGCAATTCGAGCAGGCGCTGGCGCGCAGTTTCAATACTTTCATGCTTACTGTCCTGCACCACAAATACAGTCTGCCGGATATTGTAAAATCGTTCGCAATCATAGGCTGTACCCTCCAGCGGGTTGTTGTGCACAAAAATTTGGGTACGATCATCGTATTGGGGCAATATACCCAGCAGGTCTGCATCGGCATCTGACACATCGCGCGTGTCCAGAAGGGCTTCTTCCTGCTCTTCTTTTGGGTATTTTTGCATGCTTTCTACCTGCCGGGCCAGATAGGGGGTATCTACCACCAGCAGTTCCGATTCGCGGCCCGGATGGGCTTTGAGTTCGTTCATTTGTTTAAGGTGTTGCTCCTGATCGACGTACACAATTTGGGCATTTTGCATTTCTTTGTAATAAATAATCCCAATGATGGTGATAGCCAGTGCCACCATGACCATTTGGTGGAAATGGGATTTTTGGTACCGCAACAAGGATTTCGCCGCATCTGTTTGCAAGGCGGTATGGATTCCGGTTTTGTCCCAAAGGCTCCGCAAACGCTCTGTGGGGGCATCTGTTGGATTGCCGGAGTCACCAAAAAACTGCAGCATATTCCGCTTTGAGCCGAAAGTTTCCACCCGGGCGGGCGTGATCAGCGGGCGGGCGTCGAGCTGATGGTCCACCTCAATAAGGCCAAAGCCATTGGAAATGCACTGCGCCTTCAGTTCGTCCAAAAAATGCAACTCTTTGGGTTTTATATTGCTCGCCTCTTCAGCAGGTGAATCGGGGAAAAACACATCTTTTGCAAGGGCGATCCACTGTTCGTCAGCATGGTAGCGTTTGAATTGTTCAATTGCATAGATATATCGGTACTTATGGCGGCTGCGAAAAAGAAAATAATAGATTGAAAAGGTGAGTACTAAAAAGCTAATCAACACAGCCAAGCTTCCTGCCAAGCCAATTTGCTCGACGGTGAAGTGATTGTAAGCATAACCATAGCTAAACAAAAAAGCAGCAGCTATGCTCCCAAAAGCCAGGCTATCCCAAATCAGCACCCGCTTTTGCAGGCGATACATCACTTCTCCCCGGCTCTCAGAAGAAGTACACTCCACAGTAGCCATAAAGGCTTGTTCCTCTTCATCATCAAACAGCAGCATGCCGTCCGCAATAATTCCGTCAGCGGTGTGCATATCAATGCGGGCTTCGGTCTTACTGGTACGCGGCCTGAATTTGTAATAGGTTTTCAAAAACCGGATGGCCGCCTGCTTGATTTTATCTTCGCTTAGTGGTAGCACAAGCAAGGTGATTGGTATAGCTTGCAAGTTAGCAGCATCGGCGGAGAGAATAAAATAAAAGCGAACAAATTATTACAGGGATTTAATGCCGGACAGATTTCATCTTTTGCCACAGCTCAATGCACTCAACAGCCTCTTTCACATCATGTACTCTGAGTATAGAGGCTCCTTGCTGAAGAGCTGCCATATGTAAAGCAGTAGTTCCGTTGAGTGCTTCTTTTGGACTGATATTCAGCACTTTACAAATCATCGATTTTCTGGATATGCCTACCAGCAGTGGCTTCTCCAATATCTGAAAGGTATGCAATTTATTGAGCAATTCATAGTTGTGCTCTACCGTTTTGCCGAATCCAAAGCCTACATCGATAATTATGTCATGCAAGCCTTTTTCTACTAGTTGGCGAACTCTGGGAATGAAAAAATCGAGTATTTCCAGCACTACTTGCTCGTAGGTCGGATCGTGTTGCATGCTACCCGGCAGCCCCTTCATATGCATCATCACGTAGGGCACCTGATAATCCGCCACAACTTCCCAAATGGCCGAATCCAGCTGCCCCGCAGAAATGTCATTAACCAAATGTGCCCCTTCTTCCAGGCAGCTGCGGGCTACCTGAGCGCTCATCGTATCAATAGATATCAGTGCTTCGGGAAAGCTTTTTCGAATCATTTTGAGGGCGGGCAGTACCCGGCTCATCTCTTCCTGCACATCAATCAGCTCTGCTCCCGGCCTCGAAGACATTCCACCGATGTCAATGAAGGTAGCCCCTTCTTCCAGCATGCGGGCTACCTGTTGCATCATGGCTGCTTCCTCCAGGTAGTTGCTCCCATCATAGAAAGAATCCGGAGTTAGATTCAGGATGCCCATCACTTTTGGGGTGCTGAGATCAATCAATTGGCCACGGCAGTTGAGGGTAGTCTGTAGGTGAAGCATTGTGCTAAAGTAAGGAAAACTGCTTCAAAAACAGGTACTTCCCAGCCGTCTGCATTTACAGGGAAGCTCCATAAATATTCGCTTGATATTTGATACCTTTAAGGGTAGAGCAGCAAAATGCGGGAGCTTCGAATAAAATTTGAGCATTTGAGTGACGGTGCCGCTGCTATCCGTCCAATTAGTAAACTAAACTGATATTGTATGGGGATTGGAAGAACCCTGCTTTTCATCGCGGTACTCAGCCTATTAGCTATCTTGCTGTATAAATACTACCAAAATAATTACAGCGATTTCACCTCTGTGCCGAAGGAGATGCAGATCAACTATATTCCAGCAGAATTTGATTATCAGCTGGAGGAGGAAAATGCCCTGGCTATACTTTCCAACCCACACCGCTATCGCCGCGAATTTGATCAGCTGGTATATGACTTCAATCTCTCGCTTTTGTACCACGTTGCCAACCGGATGGCACTGCCCGACAGTTTGAAGATGCAGTTAAATACGGAATATGACAAGCACCATGACTATTTAAAGGGCTTGTATTTTAAGGATTTTGTTAGCATCCGCGACACTTCGGCCAATCTGTACGAAGCCTGGTATGATAACAACGGAACGGGAGCAGTAGAAGTGCTCAATGAGGTAGCTTCCAAATATACCTGCTTTCTGGTCAATCATGTCATTACTACCTTACTCCAGGCCGATGGTGGCAAACTCATTGTGAAAGGCAAAAAGGTAGATACCCCTTGCGGTATAGCTATGACAGAGGGGCTGAGGCCAATGATAAAGCGTTTGCAGGAGCGAGCCGCCATTGACGATTTCAGTCGTTCCAAGGGCCTGATCGAGGAGAAAGTGGAAAAGATCATCGCCGAACTGGCCACGATGGAAGTACGGGATAAAAAAGCCATCAGCAAGCAATTACAAACCAAAATATGGGGCTATTCCGTCTCTTCTACCGATATTGAAGTATCGGCAATCAGCCTGCTCAAAGTCGGCTTCAAACTCGATAGCTACTTCGACATCCATCTCTCTCCCAAAAGCAAATTGGTCACTATTACCCTCCCCAACCCCAGTATTCTCAGTCACGAGGTATATCCAAAAATCGACAAGCTGGATATCGGCTGGCTACGGGAAGTAGGAGAGCTGGACCTGAATAAAAATTTCAATATGCTGCGTGCTGAATTTAGGCGGGATGCAATGGATAGTAAGGTTTTTGAGCGTTCTCAGGAGCAGGCAGTAGAATTGATGAATCTGCTGTTCAAGCCAGTAGTGGCGGGCCTCAATCCCCGCTACAAGTTAAAGGTACGCTTTAAGTCCATCCCCGATCAAAAGCCCGACACCTATTCTCAGCCTTTAGAGGAAGCGGCCAACATTGAAACGGGCAATTTGGAATGAGCCTTTTTTCCGGTGAGGGCACGGATTGGCATTACACCAGTGGTTCCTATCACACAGCAGAATTTACCAATATTTCCAGCTTTTCAGGAGGGGGAGGCGGTGCCAGCGATTGTCTGTGTATTTACTTATTATTGAACAACGAAGTACCTTTAGAACTGCCCAGTTTATCAAAACTAACTTGTAAACTGCATTGATTGCTTGTTCTCTGCAAGCATAAAAAGAAAAAGCCAACTCACAAGAACAAAGAGTGCTATCGCACACATTGCTCTTTTAGCCAGCCCGCACAAAACCCACCTACCACCCAGGGCTAATAAATATGCTCATATTATGAGATAGTGAAATTTAATGGCTACCTTTAGAAATCATAACCAATAATTCAAAATGAATAGAATTAAAGAGGTTTTGGAAGAAAAGGGACTGACTCAAATTTGGTTAGCTAAAAAGTTGGGTAAGAGTTACAATATGGTAAATTCTTATGCTAAAAATAGAAGGCAGCCAAGTATTGAGATTTTATTTGAAATAGCGAGAATTCTTCAAGTAGAAGCTAAAGAACTACTTGTGGAAATGAAGTTAGATAAGGAATTGAAATGACGACAAACTTAGAATTAGAAAAGACCTTATGGGCAGCAGCAGATAAACTGCGAAGCAATATGGATGCTGCCGAATACAAGCATCTTGTATTAGGTCTAATCTTTCTGAAATACATATCCGATGCTTTCGAGGAGCACTACGCCAAACTGAAAGCAGAAGAGCCTGAAACGGGAGCAAATCCTGAAGATAAAGACGAATACACGGCGGATCGGATTTTCTACGTCCCACCTTCCGCGAGATGGTCTTGGCTACAAGGGAGAGCAAAAAAACCTTCTATTGGAAAAGACATTGACGATGCGATGGATGCCATCGCTTACGGCTCAATTAGCGGATCAAATGGAGAAATCCAGGGAACTGGATGAGGCAATCAAACAGAATTTGAAAAAAATCGGCTTTGAACTCTAAGTCAAAAATATCCATACGCTTCTTTGACGATCGCGAAGTACGTGCCATTTGGGATGAGGAAAATGCCAAATGGTGGTTTTCGGTATTGGATATTGTGGCTGTCCTAACCGATCAGGATGATTATACCAAAACCCGTAACTATTGGAAGTACCTCAAAGCCAAGCTAAAAAAAGAAAACAGCGAAGTGGTTAGTGCCACTACCCAGTTGAAATTACTCGCCCCTGACGGGAAAAGACGTCGATCAGATGTGCTCGATTACGAAGGTATCATTGCTTTGGGAAAAGAATTTCCAAGCAAAAAAGCCAACCGGTTCATCGAGTGGTTTACTTTTAATGACGAATCCATCGATGGCAAGAGCAAAACCAAGGCGTATGCCTTATTTGAAAGTTCATTTATTGATAGTATTGAAGTAGGCACTACCAACGGTCTGCAACAAATTCACGCCCATTTATTTGGCGGACTATACAATTTTGCAGGGCAGATCAGGAACAAAAACATCTCCAAAGGTAGTTTCCGGTTTGCCATGGCCGAGTACCTCTTGACCACATTGAAACGGATAGACCAAATGCCGGAAAACACCTTTGATGAAATAGTGGACAAATACGTAGAAATGAATATTGCACATCCTTTTATGGAAGGCAATGGCAGGACGACGCGTATATGGCTGGATTTGATACTAAAAAAACACCTGCAACAATGTGTGGATTGGAGCAAAATAAGCAAAACCGATTACATGAATGCCATGACAAAAAGCCCGGTGGAGAGCAGCATGCTGAATGCGTTGCTCAAAGAGGCTCTGACAGATGAAATCCACAGCAGAGAAATGTACATGAAAGGCATTGATTATTCCTATTACTATGAAGAGAATTGAGATAGATACCACTACCACTCTTGCTGATGAAGTCACAAGGGACATTTTGGAAACTAACTTTGAAACTGAATTGATATGAGTGAGTGGATAGAATATAAACTTAAAGACTTTGCACAGCTCCGAAAAGAGCAAATGATCCCTAATGGAGAACAATTCTTATACATTGGGTTGGAGCATATTGAGCAACAAAGTCTGAGATTGGCAGGCATAGGTAGCTCAGACGATGTTACGAGTAATAAATATAGATTTCATCCATACGACACATTGTATGGAAAGCTCAGACCATATTTTAGGAAAGTTTATCATCCAAAATTTGAAGGAATTTGTTCTACAGATATTTTGGTTATTAAAAACAAAGATATTGTAGATCCCACGTATCTATTTTATTTAATTGCTTCTGAAAGATTTACACAATTAGCGAATCAGAGTAGTACTGGAACAAGAATGCCAAGAGCCAGCTGGAAGCATTTGTCACAGACTGAATGGAATATTCCACCAATATCCACACAACGCCAAATCGGCCGCCATCCTCTCCTCCCTAACGTCGCACGTCGCATAGCCAAACCGTTAGTACAACAACACACCAACTATGGACAATCAATACTGGAATCAACGCTATGAGGCCGGCAACACCCCCTGGGATGCCGGTGCCATCACTCCTCCGCTTAGGGCCTACATTGATCAGTTGACCGATTCACAAGCTCACATTCTGTTACCAGGTGCTGGCAATGGGCACGAGGCCGTTTATCTGTACCAAAAGGGCTTTCGCAATCTCTACCTCTGCGATTGGGCTGCCAGGCCACTGGCCGAATTGGCTACCCGGCTTCCCGATCTGCCGCCGGAAAATCTGATTTGCTGCGATTTCTTTGAGCTGGAGCTGAAAGTAGATCTCATCCTCGAGCAGACCTTCTTTTGTGCCCTTCCCCGCTCCCGACGGCAGGAATATGCGCAAAAAACGGCAGCATTATTGCAGCCAAATGCTAAGCTGGCCGGCGTTTTATTCGCCAGCGAATTTGAACAGCAAGGCCCTCCCTTTGGCGGTACAGCAACTGAATATAGAGAATTGTTTGCTCCTTTTTTCGACCTATTGCATCTTGAGCCTTGTTACAATTCTATACAGCCCCGATCCGGAAACGAGCTGTTTGTTTTGATGCGCAAAAAGGCATGATTTAGCTGCCCCCTTACTTCCATTCTTGTTCTCTACTCCCTTTGCAATCACTTTAACCATGAACCTATGCGAACTTTTACACTCTTGCTATGTCTATCCATTCCTTGCCTGGCGATGGCTCAAGGTGGCAAAGCTACTGCTAAAACCACCCGTGCTCGTCAGACCTTGATAACTGCCCAGGCCTATATCAATCAAAATCGCTTTGAAGAAGCTGCTGCCAAGCTCCGGCAGGTCGTAAAGATCAAGCCCGACTTTGCGGTTGCTCATCGTGAGCTGGGGCGTGTGTATCTTGAAATGGGACAATACGAAAAGTCCATTGAATCGCTGGAACGTTCCTTCCAACTGGATGGGAAGCTGTCCAGAGCGGCTTATTTTGAGTGTGCAGAAGCACATTTTATTAACGAATCACCTGAAAAAGCAGCCTATTATTATCAAAAATACCAGGAAATGAAGTACAGCCGCTACCTCAACAAATCGAAAGAGGCGGGAATGGAACTGGGCTACGATAGGCTGCTGGCTACACGCCAGAAAAATCTGGCCTATCAGGCAGCTATGGACAGAAGTCCAGCTGCTTCGCCACCTGCAAATATGGGTTCTATCATCAATTCAGCCTACGATGATTACCTGCCCACTATCACCAGTGACGGAAACCAGCTCGTATTTACGCGGCAGGGCAAACATGGAGACGAAGACGTTGTGACCTGTGAGTATAAAAACGATGGTTGGAAGAAAAGCAGGGCTTTTGGCAAAGCCATCAATACCCGGCAAAATGAAGGCATGGCCAAGTTTGAAACCCATGGGCGGGCTTTCTATTTCTCAGGTTGTATGCGCTCCGATACCAAAGGTGGGTGTGATATCTACCAAGCCATTCTGGAGCAAGATGATGTGAAAGAAGTAAAGAAACTGGAAGGCTTGCTAAATTCAGAATATTGGGATTCCCAACCCAGCATTACCTGCGACGGGAATAAAATGTTTTTCACCAGCAATCGGAATGGCGGTTTTGGCGGCGCGGACATTTGGTATAGCCAACTTCAAAGCAACGGCCAATGGGGCTTGCCAATAAATGCGGGCCCGGCCATCAACACTGAGGGGGATGAAGAAGCACCTTTTATTTCCAGTGATGGACTAACACTTTACTTCACTTCTTCCGGTCGCCCGGGCCAGGGAGAGGGAGATCTTTTTATATCCCGCTATGCCAATGGGACCTGGCCAAAGGCAACCAATATGGGCCTTCCCTTTAATTCACCAGCCAAAGAGTTGGGCTTTTATGTACAAGGAGACGGTAAAACGGCCTACTTTTCATCAGCGAGGAAAGGGGGGCAGGGAGGCCTTGATATTTACCAGATTGAGCTGGCCGAAAGTTTGCGGCCTAATCCGATGGTACACCTGGAAGGGCTGGTTCGAAATGCAAATACTGAGCTACCCCTTTCTGCTACCGTAGAGATTACCGGAGAAGGTATTCGACAGGAATTGCAGACAGATGAGCAAGGATTCTTCTTTACCTGTTTTCCAGGAAATAAAAGTTATTTTATACAGGTAGAGCATCCTGATTATGAGCTATTTATGGATACAAAGTTTTTCAAGCCACAGGATAACGCTTCACCGGTTTGTTATACAGCCGCTCTCCACCCTAAAGAAGCTCCCAAAGCTACCTTTGTATCAAAAGGAGTTACGATTTCGGAACGCCGTGTACAGTTTTTTTTCGATTTTGATTCTCATCAGCTGACAGCCAGCACCCGAAAAGATTTGAAGAAACTGACGGGCATTCTCCATAAAGAACCCGACTGGCGGGTGGAAGTTGTTGGTTATACCGATTCAAAGGGCGATCATGCCTACAACATGGCTTTGTCGCAGAGAAGAGCTGCCGCCATCGTCGATTTTTTGAGTGAGGAAGGAATCGATATTGAGCAGGTGATCCGCAATGAAGGACGGGGTAAAATACAGAAGGGCGAGGGAAAGACGGATGCGCGCAAAGCCCGGCGGGTGGATGTAATTTTGCGAAAATAAGCTCGGCTTTGTCCCCTAATTCAGCCTAACAACTCTATTTTGCGTTAAATGGCTACCGAAACTTGGTCAGTTTAATTTTGTCTTTTATATTGGCACCGAAACACACCGACCCAGTACAACATTTTCCGAATTCAATTTCAAATTACAACACAAAACAGAAACCTGACCACCGTAGTCAGTACAAACGCATTTTTGCCTTATGTATCCTTTTGCCCATCCCAAATCAAATAAAAAAACTGACTTTTCACCGATCACTTTCCTGCTTTTTACTGTTGGTTTTGGTGTTTTGCTGGCCTTTTTATTTCATGCAGATGAAGAACCGCAGCTCGGCACATACATCAACAAAGAGAAAGAAATTGAGCTGGGTGCCTTTCCCATTATTAAGCCAACTATCAAATACGGTTTTGTATTAGATACTTTTGACGTGGTGGAAGCCACTATCCAGCCCAATGAATTTTTATCGGACATCCTCACCCGCCATCAAGTTGATTATCCAAGCATTGACAAATTGGCGCTGGCCACCCGGAAGGTTTTTGATGTACGCAACCTTCGGGTGGATAAGCCCTATATGCTGCTTTCATTGGAGGATAAGCCATCTGCCAAGTATTTTGTTTATGAGCCGGATGTGTATAAATATGTGGTTTTCGACATCGAAAATGCCCGTGCAGAGGTAATGGAACGGCCTGTAGAAACGCAAGTGCATTCGGCATCCGGCACCATCACCAGCAGCCTGTGGAATACAATGACCGACCAGGGACTGAGCTATGAAATTGCAGTCAAAATGGAAGATGCTTTTGCCTGGTCAATCGATTTCCACCACATACAACTCAACGACCAATTCAAGCTGGTATATGAGCAAAAGCTAATTGATGGTAAGGAAGTAGGGGTTGGAAAAATACTGGCGGCCTATTTTAAGAATTTTGACAAAGAGTACCACGCCATCTATTTTGAAAACGAAAAACACAACGGATTTTACGACTTGCAGGCCCGTCCCATGAAAAAAGCCTTTCTCAAAGCACCAGTCAAATATTCCCGAATCTCGTCGCGCTACAATTTGCGGCGCTTTCATCCCGTGCTCAAACGGCGGCGGCCCCATCTCGGCACCGACTATGCAGCGCCTTATGGCACCCCCATTTATGCGGTGGCAGACGGCGTGGTGACCAAAGCCAGCCGCACACGTGGCAATGGAAATTTTGTAAAAATCAAGCACGATAAGACCTATCAAACCCAATACCTGCACATGCGCCGCTTTGCAAAGGGAATCCGGCCGGGGGTACATGTAAAGCAGGGAGAGGTGATCGGATATGTAGGTTCAACCGGCCTGGCCAGCGGGCCCCATGTATGCTTCCGCTTTTGGAAAAATGGCCGGCAGGTCAACCATCTGAGAGAAAACTTACCTCCCCCCGACCCAATGCCTGATGAAGATATTCCCAGCTTCAACCTGGTAAAAGATCGGTATAAAGCAGAGCTGGAGGCCATTCCCCTACCCCGGCCCGTGGCTGCTAATTAGCTTTTGCCAGGGTAAATCCGAAGGTGGAGCCCAGGCCCAGGGTACTTCGTACATTGACGGTTTGCTTGTGCGCTTCGATGATGTGCTTGACGATTGACAGGCCAAGCCCCGATCCGCCTTGCTCACGCGACCGGCTTTTGTCCACCCGGTAAAAGCGCTCAAAAACCCTGTTGAGCTGCGATTCAGCGATGCCGAGGCCATTGTCGCCCACTTCCACCAAAATGTATTTATCCATATCGTAGAAGCCGATTTTGGTGATACCCCTTTGTCGGCCATATTTAATGCTGTTGGTGACGAGGTTGGTTAATACCTGGCGGATGTTTTCACGATCGGCCTTTACTTGATAAGGCTGGTCAGCGCCTTCTTTAAACAGCAACTCAATAGATTTGCTCTTTGCTACTATTTCCAGGTCATCATATACCTCGGAGGTGAGTTCTTTGATATCAAAGCTTTGCATATCCAGCATCAGCTCTCCCGATTCGAGCCGCGCAATAGACTCTAAATCGCTGATGATGGTTTGCAGTCTTTCTACATTTTTGGCTGCTTTTTCGAGGTAGGGCCGGTTTATCTTTTCATCATACAAACCACCATCCAGCAAGGTGTGTACATATCCCTGTATGTTAAAGATAGGCGTTTTGAGTTCATGAGATATATCGCCCAGAAAGTTGCGGCGATAGACTTCCAGCGACTTGAGGCTCTCTATTTCGTTGCGCTGATCTTTGATCCAGCGGGCAACTTCCTGCTCAACTTCACCAATAATATCGCTGTTCATATCTACATCTTTTGACTTTTCGCGGGTGGAAACTTTGAATCGGTGGATGCTTTTGTAAATGAGCTTGACCTTTCGGTAGATGTATTTGCGCAGCGCATACACCATTATAAGATAGGAACTAAGGAAACTAATAAACAGTACCAGTAAGAGGATAGGAAAGCTCATTTGAATCCAGCCGGCCAGCCTCATGGCAATCAACAGAAGGGCTAAAATACCTGTAAATGAAAGGACTGAGTAAATGGCAAGCTGCTGTGGCGTTGCATTTTTGATCATGTCAGAATTCAAATTTGTAGCCAATGCCTTTGATGGTTTTGATAAAGGCATCGCCAATCTTTTCGCGCAGCTTACGGATATGCACATCGATGGTGCGATTGCCCACTATCACATCGCGGCCCCAAACCCTGCGGAATATCTCATCTCTGGTAAACACTTTTCCAGGTTTGGAAACCAATAGCAAAAGTAATTCAAATTCTTTACGGGCCAAATCCACTTCCCTCCCATCCACCGTAATCTGTACCTTTTCCTTGTCGATCGTCAAATGCCCGAACACCAATTGATCTGCTGTGCCCTGCTGTAGCCGATCTTTTCGCCTCAACAAAGCTCTCACCCTGCTGATAAGCACTCGAGGGCGTATCGGTTTGGTAATAAAATCATCGCCACCGGCCTCCAGGGCACTGATGAGGGTAAAATCTTCATTCCGGGCTGTCAGAAAGGCAATAATACTTTCATCCATCTCTGGTTTGGTACGCAGTTTTCGGCACACCTCCACCCCATCCAATTCCGGCATCATGATATCGAGCAAAATAAGATCGGGCTGCTCCTCTTCTGCTCGTTCAATGGCTGCCAATCCGTCACTGGCACTCACTACTTTAAAATCTTCTTTCTCCAGATTGTAGGTAATAAACTCAATGATATCGGGCTCATCATCCACTATTAATATTTTATAATCACTATTGGCCATAAGCAGGAAATTGTCCACAAATGTAGGCATTGCTCTCATCCGACACCTGGAAGGGATATTAATAAATTGTTAAGTTTCTCTCAGATTTGCAGGTTTCAGAGGATCTCTTGCCGATCATCTGCCCCTCTAATTTCTACGGTTTTTGCCCTTTTTATCTTTCCCTTTTTTGTCTGGATTTATCTCCTTTTTACTCAATCCTGACAACACTTTTTCATAAATATTCATCGCCAACTTGGGATGTTCGCGCAGCAAACGCATGTCTTGCTCCAACTGAGAATGCTCAATTTGATGGATTGCATAGATTTGCCCGTAATATAGCTGTGCCAGGCTATCGCGGGTCTCTTGCCTGAGCCCCTGCAAGGCTGCTTCGGCAATGTGTACATCCACCAGAATGTCGATCAGTTGGTCCTGCGGAAGGCTTGTCTGCACCTTTTCCCGGCAGGAGCTCACGAAAAGAAGGGCTACAAAGCTAGCAATTCGACTTGCTGCTACACATCGTCGCCAGCTCATCAGGAAAAATATTGCTTGGGATAGATCAATTCGACTAGCCGGGTATTGGCATCGCTCAACTGATCCCACGCTGTGATCTCCGAATCCAACCTAAATACACCACAAGTGGGCAAATTCGGCAAATAGCTGTCAGAAAACATATTGGCAATACTGGTAAAGGTTGGGTTGTGGCCAAATATACACACCACATTCAAGGAATTGGGCAGCCTGCGAACCAGCTCCAACACATCTTCTGACCAGGCTTCGTAAATGCGCGGATTCACTTCTATTTCGCTCCGATCAATTCCCAGTGCGTCTGCAAAATAGGAAGCCGTAGTGAGAGCCCTGTTGGCGGGGCTGCTGATGATCCGATCTGCTTTTAGGCCTTTGCCCCCCAGCAGCTGGGCCATGAAGGGTGCATCCCGCAAGCCGCGCTCATTGAGCGGCCGGTCGATGTCATCCAAAGACGGATTGGTCCAGCTGGATTTGGCGTGGCGTACAAAATACATGCTTTTCATCTGTTTGAAAATTTTCTGCACAAATGTAACCGCTTCGCTTTCATTAAACTGATAATTGAGGCGATATGCCTGCAAGATAATTCATTTTTGCGATTGAATCCAGCTATTTTTTAACAATCCAACATACTGATTATCAGAACTTTACGAATAAAAAACACCTATCAAGTATCTGAGCCGGAGGCTACTACCCTGCCAAGACCTGGAAGAATCTTTGTACCTTTGCCGGTTATTCTATCTATCAAAACAAGTACACAGCTTATTCGTAATGTATTATTGCACAGCATGAAGAACTTTCCGCTACAAGACCTCGAATTGCATATTGATGATGGGCTCATCGAACGGGCCGAGCAGCTGGTGAGCCGGCAGCAGGGCATCCGGCTTGAGCAGGTCCAGCCATTCCTTTGGGTAGCTCGCTTTGATACGCAGCCGCTAATCGAAGCGGAGATTCAGCTGGGCAGAAAGTACGTCAAAGGGGTAAGCTGCGATTGCCAGGAATTTCAGCAGGAAGATATCTGCCAACATATCACCGCTGCATTGCTTGAGTGCCGGCATTTGAAAAACCAACAGGAGGAGCAAAAGGAACAAAAGCGGTGGAGTACTCCAAAAAACAGCAAACTGACTACAGCAGCTATACTCCGGGATGTAGATGAACACGCTCTAAAAAACTTTATTCGGGAATATGCCAAAAGCAACCGGGCTTTTGCACTGAGTCTGAAAATTCGTTTTGCCGACCGAGTGCCTCATCCCGACCCGCAGCAAAAGTATGGGCAGCTAATCTCCAGCATATTGGCTCTGCACAAACGGCCCGGAAAAAAATTGAGCAGAGGCGCTTTCAGCCAGCTGAGCCAATTGATGGATGAGCTGTACCGCCAGTCGGAATTTGCCTTCCTTGAGCACAACTGGCATACGTCTTTTATCATTATTCAAGCTGCCTTCGAACAGCTTTTGCCGGTATTGTCCCATTCCCCGGAGCTGCCCACTAAACTGGTAAAAGCCCTGACCAACTGCCTTCAGCTCACGGAAGATATTCTCTCACAATCCCCTGCCCCCCAATTGGCCACAGCCATTTTACACTTTCACTACGAATACTTTGACAGCAGATCTCTGCTACAACATGGCCTGAGCCAGATAGGTCTTCAGCTATTGATGGATCAGCAAACGGATCCCGCCAAACGCCTGCAATTGCTGGAAAAACTAAAGGCCACTTTGCTCCAAACCGATCAATTTAGTGACGCCTTCATGCTTCTGCTCTTTGCACTGCTTGAGCTCCTTTTGCAGCTCAACAGCTCCAGGCAAGCCATCGAGCAGGCGCTGGCCACATTGGCTTTGCAAAGCTCTACCACTTTGCAAGCCCTCAATCGGTTGGTGGAGGCATCCCGCTGGCCCTTAGTCAAAGTTTTGGCAAATTTTGGCTTGCGGCAGTACAACAATACCAGAATGGGCATCCTATTTAAGAAGGCTCTTTTGCAAGCGACTTTGCACAGCCAGCAGCCGGATGCCTGTAGAAAACTGGCCAAAGAGCTGATTTTAGAGGCTCATGATTTTGAAGCTTTTGGGATGCTAAAGAAAAGTTATAAAAAGGGGTGGCAAAGCCAACTGGCCAGCTTACTGCGCCTTATCCAGCAGCAAGCAGGCAGTGCCGGGAGGGATCATTTGCTGGCAAAAATTTATCAGGCAGAAGGCCGGTGGAGTGATCTTGAAGCGCATATCCTTGCCAGCGGGTCTTTTGAGTTGTTGATGGAATACGATGAAGATTTGGAAGAGCAGGATGCGGCGGCCACCTTTCGGCTGTACGAGCGTCTGCTGGGCGATTATCTGGAGGGGCATGTGGGCAGGCTGGCGGCTGTTCAGACGCGGGGAATGATCGCGCACCTATTGAAAAGCGGCTATACCCAGTGGGCCGAGCAGTTGGTGAGCCAGCTTAGGCAAAATTATGCCGACCGGCGGTCACTGATGGAGGAACTTGCTGAATATTGAACTCAAGTTGCAATCCAGCTCAATTTGCCCTATTATTGCTTCGATTGTATCAGTATGGCAACTCATGAAAATTGAACTTTGGGTAATTGGCAAAACGCGCTTTGCTTATTTGAAGGAAGGAATAGAGCTTTATAGCAAACGACTCCGGCATTACACCTCTTTCCACATCCACGAGATTCCCGATTTGAAGCAGCTTAAAAAGCTGACTGTGGCCCAAATCAAGGAGCAGCAAGCTAAGGCCCTGCTCGCCCAGTTGCCTGCCAGGGCACATGTGGTGCTGCTCGACGAGGGGGGCAAGCAAATGAGCAGCCAGGCATTTGCCCGTTTCATTGAGCATAAGATGAATACTGCCGAAAAGAAACTCCTTTTTGTGGTGGGCGGGGCCTACGGTTTTGCTCCCGAGCTGTACGAACGGGCGCAGAGCATCTTGTCTCTTTCGGCCATGACCTTTTCTCACCAAATGGTTCGTTTGTTTTTTGTAGAACAATTGTACCGGGCAATGACTATCTTGCGCAATGAGCCTTATCACCATCAATAAAACAATACTATTAAAACAATACTATGAATCTTAGTCTTACCCTGATATTGGTAGTCATGACTGGCATCATTTCCTTTCAGGCTTTCAACAATCCGGCGATGCGCCAAAAGCTACTTTTTCATCCGTACACAGTAAAGCATAGTGGTGAAAAATACCGTTTCCTCACCCACGGTTTTGTGCATGCCGACTGGGGCCATTTGTTGATCAACATGTTTGTACTGTACCAATTTGGGCAAGTTATCGAATATGTTTTTTCTACATTATTTGGCAGCGCTATGGGTCCTGTCTTTTATCTATTGGTATATCTCGGAGCTATCATTGCCGGTGCCATTCCGGCATACATCAAGCATCAGGACAATAGCTACTACGCAGCCCTGGGTGCCTCTGGCGGTACCTCAGCCATTGTATTTGCCTTCATACTTTTTGATCCCTGGCAATGGTTTGTATTCCCTCCTCTGCCGGCTCTGCTCTTTGGCATAGGCTACCTGTGGTATTCCTCTTATATGGGCAAAAGGGGTGGCGACAATATCGGGCATGATGCACACTTTTGGGGTGCTATCTATGGTTTTGCCCTTACGCTGGGGCTTATCGTGCTACAGCGCTCGGATGTGCTGTCGATAATTATGGAACGATTGCTGGCGGGCCCCACTGCGCCCAATTTTATGTAATGCTATGTTTTTCATATTATCCAAACTGTTGCTCTTTCTCATTCAACCGCTCAATTGGATAGTAGGCTTGCTTTTTTATTCGTTGTTCACCAAACATCAAAAGCGCCGAAAAACTAGCCTTTGGATAGCCACTTTGCTGCTTTTGTTTTTTACCAACCATTTCCTGTTCAACCAAATTGTACGCCTTTGGGAACCCACTACCGCCCTCAGCACAGAACTGAAGCAACGCTATGATATTGGTATATTGCTTGGCGGCTATTCCAATCATGACATCATTCGCTCGGCCGATCGCCATACATTTAGCGAGCGGGCCAACCGCTTCACTCAAGCTCTCGAACTCTACAAGAAAGGTAAAATCAAAAAGCTGTTGCTCACGGGTGGTTCGGGCAGTTTGTTGGAAGACAAGCCCAGCGAGGCACTCAGGGTGAAGCCCTTCTTATTGCTGATGGGAGTGCCCGACTCTGCCATCATACTGGAGCCTGATGCGCGCAATACCTATGAAAATGCAGTGTTCAGCCAGCGCATCCTCGCCCAGGGCTTTCCCGATGCCAGCTGCCTGTTGATCACTTCAGCCTGGCATATGCCCCGGGCAATGGGCTGCTTTGCGAAAGCCGGTGTTTCCTTTCAACCTTACTGTGTGGATTATTTGAGTGAAAGCACCCGATTTGTTCCCGGCTCATTGCTCCTCCCCAACAACAATACACTTTACCGCTGGAGCCTGCTCATAAAGGAATGGGTGGGGTATTTGGTGTATTGGATGAAAGGGTATATTTAAACATGTTCACTCCTTCACCTCTGCCAACATCAGCAGATTGATGGCATTGCGGCTGATATTCTCAACATGCTTGCTGGCAAAAAGCGCGGTTTCATCGTAAAACAAGAAGATCACCGGAGCCTCTTCCACCAAAATGCGCTCCATCTGTTGGTACAAAGCATATCTGGTAGAGTCGTTATTCTCGTTCAGTGCAGCTTCATAGAGCCTGTCAAACTGCTCGTTGGCAAAGCGGGTGTAATTGGGCGGTGCCGGATTGGGGCTATAAAACATGCTTAAAAAACTCTCTGCATCCGGATAATCAGCAATCCAGCTGGCTCTGAAAAAGGGCGCCTGGCCTTTGCGCATCATCTGCCGCAAAGTAGCTGATTCCAACAACTCAATTTCCACTTTTACCCCCAAATCTTCCCACTGGCGGGAAATGAAAGTGCAAAGATCGAGGTAATCATTGTTGGTCATCAATTGGATGGTCGGCAGGCCCTGCCCATTCAAATAGCCCGCCTCAGCCAGCAGTTGCCGCGCCCTGTCGGGCTGGTAGCTGTAGCCCGGTACGGCCTGCGGATCGAAGCTTGGCAGGCCGGCTGGTGTAAAACCGGAATTGGCCGGTTGGCCTACGCCATTACGCAGGCTGCGCAGCATTTGCGGTCGGTCGATGCCGTAGTTGAGAGCCTGACGCACCCGCTTATCGCCCAGCGGATGCCCCTGCTCCAAATTCATATGGATACCGAGATATTCGGTATTGAGAAAAGGGGATTTGATAAACTGAAGCTGGTCGCGCTGCTTGGGTTGAAGCTGGCCTTCAGGGGTAAGCAACTCATTGACGATGGATGACTCGAGGCCGGACATAAAGTCGAGCCGTTTATTGATCAACTCCAGATAGGCCGTCTTTCGATCTGGAATGAAACTGACCCGGACCCCATCGAGATATGGAAGTTGTTGTGCGTTGCGCTTTTCAAAATAGTGTTCGTTTTTCAACAAAAACAAGGCCTGGCCTTCCAGCCACTTTTTGAAGCGAAAAGGCCCGGTACCCACCGGCCGGCTCCGAAAATCCTTGCCGTACTTTTGCACAGCCTCTTTGGGTACAATGCTACAATATTCCATAGTAAGAATGCCCATCATAGGCCGGAAAGGCTTCGCCAGACGCAAGACAAAAGTAGTATCATCTGGTGCCTGGAAAGGCTTTTGGCCAGCTATACGCCCGGCAAATATCCAACTACCCGGCGAATTGAGCAAGGTATCCACGATCCGCTCAAAACTGTAAACCACATCTGCCGCCACTACCCTTCTTCCCTTTCCATTGAAATTTATAAATACCTCATTATCATGGAAATACACATCGTCTCTTAAATAAAAAGTATAAGTAATGCCATCCCCTGATACCTCCCAGGATTTAGCAATGCAGGGCCGGATATTGAGCTGTTCGTCCAATTGTACAAGACCGTTGAAGAGATGGCTCACCGCCCAGATGTTGGTCTGGCTGCGGGCAAAGGCCGGGTCGAGCGAAGTGACATTGTTGATCTGATTGTAATGAAAGACATGCTTGGGCGCTTCAGCACCTACATTGCTTCGTTCTTTGCAATGGGCAAAAAACAGCATGAAGATCAGCATCCGGAAAATACAACGCATACGAGCAATTTTTCAGCAAGGCAATTTTGACACTATCATTACGCAGCAAGTATCCCAACTATACACACAAATACTATCTTTGCGCAAAATTTAACCTATGCAATACTACATATTTTTAGTCTTATTGATAAGTGGATTCGCCTTTTCGTGCTCCCCTGCCCCCTCTGCTGAACAAGCCACCGATGCAGCGGAAACCAAAGCGGAGCCAACGGATACGCTGCGCTATCCACAGGAAAAGCATTTGGCCAATTTGCGCCAGCTCACTTTTGGCGGCGACAATGCCGAAGCTTACTTTAGCTTCGACGACGAGCAGCTCGTTTTCCAGGCCACCAACAAAAGCTGGGGCGTCGAATGTGACCAGATATATCACATGCCCCTAAGTGGTACACAGGGCAAGCAGCCGCCCCTGCTAAGCACTGGCAAGGGACGGACTACCTGCTCCTTTTTTATGCCTGGCAACCAACAGATTTTATACGCCTCTACGCATCTCGAATCAGAGGACTGCCCGGAAAGTCCACGGACGATTGGCGGCAAGTACGTATGGCCGGTATATGCTTCTTTCGATATTTTTGTATCCGACTTGCAGGGCAATATAGTCCAACAGCTCACCAATGATCCTGGCTACGACGCCGAAGCTACCCTCTCGCCTGATGGCAAAATGATCGTTTTTACCTCCACCCGCTCCGGCGATTTAGAGCTCTACACCATGCATACGGATGGCAGCCATGTAAAGCAGATTACGGATCAACTGGGCTATGACGGTGGCGCTTTCTTTTCACCCGATAGCAAAAAGCTGGTTTTCCGTGCCAGTCGGCCTACCAGCGAAGAAGATGTAAAAACCTACAAAGAGTTGCTCAGCCAGGGTATGGTGCAGCCTACCAATATGGAAATATATGTATGCAATGTAGATGGGAGCAATATGAAGCAAGTCACCAATTTGGGAAGAGCCAATTGGGCTCCATTTTACCACCCATCGGGCGAAAAAATTATTTTCTCAAGCAATCATGCCAGCAAAACGGGTCGCCAGTTTAACCTTTATATGATCAATGAAGATGGCACCGGCCTGGAGCAAATAACCTTTGACGATACCTTTGATGCCTTCCCAATGTTTTCCTATGACGGCAAAAAACTGGTATTTGCCAGCAATCGAAATAACGGTGGCAACAGAGATACCAATTTGTTTATTGCAGATTGGGTGGAGTGAGGCAATAGCTGAAAAATTCGTAGAGTCAGAGCTTATAACACTCTCCTACTACCTGCTATGGGGCATTGATTGGCCTTCATACGCTTGATCAAAAAATACCAAAAAATCACTATAGCTAAGTCAACAATCAATTACCAGGTTGCACCACCAATTCGCCCGAAAAGCTAGCGGCAGGAGTTTTTAATTCATAAAAATAAATTCCCGCTGCATAACCTTCTGAAATCCAGTTGATCGGCTGCGCTCCGCCAGATATGCTGGCATACTGTTTTTCATAGACAAGCCGACCACTGCTTTCATAGATCATTAAGTGTGCACTAGTAGCTCCCAGATGAGGCAAACGGAATTGAACACTGTTGGCCGACGGGTTTGGAAATACCAACAGCTCTAAATCTTGACTGGGTGTTTTTGTGGAAGTACTTACATCTGGCCCAAAGGTTATGCTGTTTGGTACACTTAGTGCACCACCACTAGCCAATGTGCTATCAAAGCTGCCGTCGGCATTATATCGGTTTACTTTGTTGTCTTGCCAGTCGCAGAGGTAATATTTGCCATCCGGTCCTTGTACATTTCCTTCCGTACGCGTCATTCCACTTATAAATACCCCTTTCATATCACCCGTCACTTCATCAAATCGCCTTACCTGGCCCAGGGTCCAGTCCACTACAAAGAGGTCGTCGTCCTCCCCTATCCATATTCCGACCGGCCCTTGTAAGTTCACTGTCGAAAGAGCAATACCCAAGTCTTCTCCCTGCGCATTGAATTTACGGACAAAGCCTGCTGTTCCATTATTTCCCCCATTGCTCCAGGTCGTTACATATAGATTACTCTCTTTATCCCAGGCCATTCCACAGCCTTCCGGGACACTAATATCCGAAAACTCATCTATGAAATTTCCCTGTAGGTCAAAGCGGATGATCTTTGTTTGCCCACCCCATTGACTCACATACAACATACTATCCGGACCGATGATCATCTTGGTTGGATTGGTCAATGCAAAACCGGAACTGAAGTCGCCCAAAAACGCGCCGGTTGTACCATCATACTGCTTGATTTGTGCATTTTGAAATCCGGTCACTAGCAAGCTTCCATCATGGGGATGGAACAATACTTCTTGTGGTCGTGACAAACCTCCCAGGCCGGTTTTAACAAATTCACCTTTGAAATTGCCATCCATATCGTATCGAAGGATGTTATTTCCATCTCTATTAGCGACATAAAAATCTGGTTGTGCAATACTACCAAGACCATTCAGCATTAGCAGGCAGCAAAACAGAGAGTGTGTCAATTGGGCATTTAAGTAAATTGTAAGTTGCATATCCTTGTCTAATTTTAGTGAACAAGGATCAAATTAGGGAATTGCCACTAGAATAGGGTGACGCCTTGCCGACTCCCTTCTTATTTTTAGTAAAGTTATCAGGAAATGAAAATCGGGCGACACAAATTTCCCCCCTACTGTTCCAATTGCCAATCATCTGGCCCCGCTCTAAGTAGTACTATACACTAACTCCAAACCAACCTCAATACCAATGCTGTTTCCACAGTTTGGTTCAATCTGCTTTGGGGAGGCGGGCAGGGGACGGTCCTTTGTACTTTTTTGCTTGATCAAAAAAGTACCAAAAAAATCAAGGCTTTATATCTTTTACCTAAAATCCAAATCCCCACGCTCACGATCCGAGCCGTTCAGCCTCTTGGTAGTTCGGGGTTTGAAAGCGGTGGCTTTTCGATGCCGGCTTCACTCGCGGATCGCTCTATTTGGCTTTCGCTATTTGAATTTTTTAACGGTAAAACCTATAAGGCCGAAATTTCTGTACTGTATGCTGAGCATGCGTTTAAAAGGGCATTGCCATGCAGTGGCAAATACTGTTTGAGCGGAGCGAGTTTATTTGGCCAAGCGTTTTGGGTACTTTTGGGCGATTGCAAAAGTACCCCGCCGGACCTGTCTAACTGGTCAGGTAGAGCATCTTTAGAGTATGTTTTTTTCTACTGTTTCCACAGTTTGGCTCAGTCTGCTTTGAGGAGGCGGGCAGCGTACGGTCCATTGTACTTTTTGGATTGTGTATGTACCGTCTGGCATCGCTGCGGAATAAATTTGGCGCTAGAGTTTTACTAAAACCTTCTGTTACTTTTTCCCTACAGCGGCAAAAAGTAACCAAAAAGCGCCGCCGCTGTACCTCATTTCCTAAAAACAGTGCTGCCAGCCGCTCACAACCCAAGCCATAATCCGTCTTTAAAGGTGAGCACTGTTTTATACACCACCAGGTCAGCTTAGCCGCCCACTTTCCACCACTTCCTCGCTTGACGGATTATTCGTGGGTTGCTCTTTGGGGCCTCCCACCGCCCTGTTTTCTTTACGGAAATGCGGTAATGCGGAATGGCTCGGCTGACTAATTTCAACTGGCAGCCATCACACAGCATAGCCAAGCTCCCGCCATAAGATAAACATTGAAGCAGAACTTGCGGTCGAGGGGCGGGGTGGCCCGGCCAATCTCGTGGGAGCGGGTGCCTGCATGGTGAAGAGCATATGATTGGCCAAGCGTTTTGGGTACTTTGGGGCGATTGCAAAAGTACCCCGCCGGACCTGTCTAACTGGTCAGGTAGAGCATCTTTAGAGTATGTTTTTTTCTACTGTTTCCACAGTTTGGCTCAGTCTGCTTTGAGGAGGCGGGCAGCGTACGGTCCATTGTACTTTTTGGATTGTGTATGTACCGTCTGGCATCGCTGCGGAATAAATTTGGCGCTAGAGTTTTACTAAAACCTTCTGTTACTTTTTCCCTACAGCGGCAAAAAGTAACCAAAAAGCGCCGCCGCTGTACCTCATTTCCTAAAAACAGTGCTGCCAGCCGCTCACAACCCAAGCCATAATCCGTCTTTAAAGGTGAGCACTGTTTTATACACCACCAGGTCACCTTAGCCGCCCACTTTCCACCACTTCCTCGCTTGACGGATTATTCGTGGGTTGCTCTTTGGGGCTTCCCACCGCCCTGTTTTCTTTACGGAAATGCGGTAATGCGGAATGGCTCGGCTGACTAATTTCAACTGACAGCCATCACACAGCATCGCCAAGCTCCCGCCATAAGATAAACATTGAAGCAGAACTTGCGTCCGAGGGGCGGGATGGCCCGGCCAAAAACTGTTTGACCGGAGGGAGTTTTTTTTGCCAAGCGTTTTGGGTACTTTTGGGCGATTGCAAAAGTACCCCGCCGGACCTGTCTAACTGGTCAGGTAGAGCATCTTTAGAGTATGTTTTTTTGCACTGTTTCCACTACATGGTTCAATCTGTTTTGGGGAGGCGGGCAGGGGACGGCCCTTTGTACTTTTTTGCTTGATCAAAAAAGTACCAAAAAAATCAAGGCTTTATATCTTTTACCTAAAATCCAAATCCCCACGCTCACGATCCGAGCCGTTCAGCCTCTTGGTAGTTCGGGGTTTGAAAGCGGTGGCTTTTCGATGCCGGCTTCACTCGCGGATCGCTCTATTTGGCTTTCGCTATTTGAATTTTTTAACGGTAAAACCTATAAGGCCGAAATTTCTGTACTGTATGCTGAGCATGCGTTTAAAAGGGCATTGCCATGCCTTTTGGGTACTTTGGGGCGATTGTGCAAAAGTACCCCGCCGGACCTATCTAACTGGTCAGGTAGAGGCATCTTTATTCAAATAATTACCACCTTCTCCACCCCCAACAAAACGCCCCGATCATAAAACCGACAAAAATATAGCCCCGGCACCAAGTGGCTTACTTCAACAGTCGCCTCTGCCATACCCGCAGCTACCGTTCTTTGCAGTAGCACCCGTCCGCTGATATCCACCACCTCCATGCGCAGCGGCGCAGATAGCTCTGCCCGCTGCAAATGCAGCACCTCCCTCGCCGGATTGGGAAAAAGGCGGATGCCCCTTTCCCAATATGCAGCAGGCTCATCCGTAGCTGTGAGTAGGATGTCTATCGTTTGGCAGGACTCATCCGCCCCATTGGCATTCGATACCGTCAGGCAGACCTCGTAGCTGCCCGGCCCCGGAAAGCTGTGCAGTGGATAACGGCTATCGCTTGTGCTGCCATCCCCAAAATCCCAATGCCAGGCGGTAGGCTCATAGGCCGACAGATCTGTAAAAAAGCGGGTGAGCAGATCGCTCGAATCGATCACATCATGCCGAAAGCGGGCCAGCGGGATGTTGTCGATGCCGAGTGTATCACAGGCACTGCCATCTATGGGCCCCAGGCGGTAGTGCGGCAGGTTGGGCAGACCAAAAGCATTGTAGGTAGGCAAGGGCACCGCATGCTGCCGAAAGCTCGAAAGCCCCTCGAAGTCTGGATTGGTGATAATGTGCAGGACGTTTACACCATTCGTACAACTGAGATAGATATTGCCATCAGGTGCCAACTGGGCCAGATAAAACCGCGTACTGAAGGGTGATTGAAAGCCATCGTATTCGGCAATGACCTTTTTGGACGCTGCAATATTGTTGGCCCACAGATCAAAGCGATAAGCTTTTGTGTAGGAAGACACATACACAAAGCGCGAATTGGGGGATACCGCCACCCCTCCTGCTCCATTTACCGTATCGGCCAAATCGTGGATGGGTATATGGATGGGATTGGAAAGCACACCACTACAGCGATCGAAATCAAAAATATTCAGGTCATTGTCGATATCATAGCGGATATATTTGCTGCCATCGGGAGAAAATACCGCCTGGCCGCTATAATCGCGCCAGCTCATTACTTTGCCTACTTGCTGAAAAAAGGGGCCCTCAATCCCCTTCGGAGTAAGCAGGAAAGAAAAATAGCCATTGGAAATGAATTTGGGAATCATAATCCACCAATCCCGGCCGTTAGCATGTTTTGTGGATGTTAGCTTTCCTTTTGCGAGCGTATCCTCCAACAGTAATTGATTTTTTAAAACAACAATTCCGCCAGGAAACGAATCCGTCAGATGTATTTCTGAATAATAAAGATGGTTGACCAATGTACCATATTGATTATCCAGGATACTACTAAGATTAAAAAAATAGGTAATTGAATCTAGAGCAGAAGGCAAAAATTGAATACCTTGAACTCTGGGATTCACTTCTCCAGGATTCATTGCATTACCATTTTCAATAGTTTTATCATTCTCATTGGCAATATAAAGGCCATTGGAATAAAAAAGCAAACTGCCTTGTTTATCTCCAATACAAGCATTAACAAACGAAAAATGCATCGAGCTATTATCCCTTCTACTCACTAAGGGGGGGCTTACATTAAAATCGAAGCTCATTACCCCTAGATTTGGGCCAATGTTACCAGGATTATATCCTAATATCCAAACATAATCGTGCTTTTGGCCAAAGCCTGTAGTAGCTACTAACAACAAAAGAGGAAGTATCAGAATTCGCATGTAAAGGATTTAGAGTAGCCCGAACCAAAAGATCCGGGCTACTTGGTCAGGCTATCTTAAAAGTACTATTTTTTCTTTAAATAAAACCTCTTCTCCATCTCGTATCGTCAATAAATAGACACCATCTGGCACTTTAGCCGTATTCAGGACAAATTGAGTTGTAGTACCTGGATAATCCTCCAATACTATGGATTGGCCCGCTAAATTCAATTAGCCACCGGCTAAAAATTTGGCGTCTGGGTTTCACCAAAACCTTCTGTTACTTTTTCCCTACAGCGGCAAAAAGTAACCCCGCCTTTGGGCCGGCAGGCATAAAGCGCCGCCGCTGTACCTCATTTCCTAAAAACAGTGCTGACAGCCGCTCACAACCCAAGCCATAATCCGTCTTTAAAGGTGAGCACTGTTTTATACACCACCAGGTCAGCTTAGCCGCCCACTTTCCACCACTTCCTCGCTTGACGGATTATTCGTGGGTTGCTCTTTGGGGCTTCCCACCGCCCTGTTTTCTTTACGGAAATGCGGCAATGCGGAATGGCTCGGCTGACTAATTTCAACTGACAGCCACCATACAGCATAGCCAAGCTCCCGCCATAAGCTGGGCTGGCGTTAAAAAAGGGCAATGGAATGGATAATCAAAACTCCCCGATCATAAAACCGACAAAAATATAGCCCCGGCACCAAGTGGCTTACTTCAACAGTCGCCTCTGCCATACCCGCAGCTACCGTTCTTTGCAGTAGCACCCGTCCGCTGATATCCACCAGCTCCATGCGCAGCGGCGCAGATAGCTCTGCCCGCTGCAAATGCAGCACCTCCCTCGCCGGATTGGGAAAAAGCCGGATGCCCCTTTCCAAATATGCAGCAGGCTCATCCGTAGCTGTGAGTAGGATGTCTATCGTTTGGCAGGACTCATCCGCCCCATTGGCATTCGATACCGTCAGGCAGACCTCGTAGCTGCCCGGCCCCGGAAAGCTGTGCAGTGGATAGCGGCTATCGCTTGTGCTGCCATCCCCAAAATCCCAATGCCAGGCGGTAGGCTCATAGGCCGACAGATCCGTAAAAAAGTGGGTGAGCAGATCGCTCGAATCGATCACATCATACCGAAAGCGGGCCAGCGGGATGTTGTCGATGCCGAGTGTATCACAGGCGCTGCCGTCTATGGGGCCCAGGCGGTAGTGCGGCAGGTTGGGCAGGCCGAAAGCATTGTAGGTAGGCAAGGGCACCGCATGCTGCCGAAAACGCGAAAGCCCCTCGAAGTCCGAATTGGTGATGACGTGCAGGACGTTTACGCCATTCGTGCAACTGAGATAGATATTGCCATCAGGTGCCAACTGGGCCAGATAAAAAGTACTGGCAAAAGGCGACTGAAAGCCATCATATTCGGCAATGACCTTTTTGGACGCTGCAATATCACTGGCCCATAAATCGAAGCGATAGGCCAAGGTGGTAGAAGAAACATACACAAAGCGCGAATTGGGGGATACCGCTACCCCTCCTCCTCCATTTATCGTATCCGCCAAATCGTGGATGGGTATATGGATGGGGTTGGAAAGCACACCACTACAGCGATCGAAATCAAAAATATTCAGGTCATTGTCGATATCATAGCGGATATATTTGCTGCCATCGGGAGAAAATACCGCCTGGCCGCTATAATCCCGCCAACTCATTACTTTGCCTATTTGCTGAAAAAAAGGCTCCTCAATCCCCTTCGGAGTAAGCAGGAAAGAAAAATAGCCATTGGAAATGAATTTGGGAACCATAATCCACCAGTCCCGCCCATTGGCATGACGTACAGAGGTAAGCCCTCCCGCTGAAAGACTATCTTCTATTAATAACTGGTTTTTTACTATAACTACACCTTCTGGGTACATTGTTGTACGATGTATTTCAGAAAAATAAAATTTATCGATCAATGCTCCATAGTGATTATCTTCAACGGTATTTACGTTAAAATAATAAAAGACTGAATCTATATCGCTGGGCAATAATAATATTCCCTGGCTTCGAGAATTTAAATTACTTAAATTCAATCCATCTCCATTTTCAATCGTCTCATCATCTGCATTGGCAATAGAAAAGCCATTGGAATAAAACAGCAAATTGCCCTCTCTATCACAAATAGTGGCATTGGCAAACGTAAAATGCATCGAGCTATTTTCCCTTCTACTTACTAAGGGGGGGCTTACATTAAAATCAAAGTTCATTACACTATGGTCTGGATCAGTAGTGCTATAACCCAATATCCAAACATAATCGTGCTTTTGGCCAAAGCCTGTAGTAGCTACTAACAACAAAAGAGGAAGTATCAGAATTCGCATGTAAAGGATTTAGAGTAGCCCGAACCAAAAGATCCGGGCTACTTGGTCAGGCTATCTTAAAAGTACAATTTTTTCCTTAAATATAATCTCTTCTCCATTCCGTATCGTCAATAAATAGACACCACGGGGAATCTGTGCAATATTGAAAGAATAGCTGGAATTCCCTCTTGGATATCTCTCCAATGCAAAGTTTTGTCCAAGCAAGCTGACCAGATTAATTTCCAGATTATTGGAATAAGTTAACTGGCTCTCTATGTTGAGCGCATATCCTGCAGGATTGGGATACACTTTAAATCTGTGCTCTTCTTCCACAGTCTCCACTGCATGACTCAGTCTGCTTTGAGGAGGCGGGCAGAGTACGGTTTCATCATCGTAATAGATCGTATCGGTGAAGGGGGCCAGCAATCCTCTGGCCATAAATACCCCTCTGCCCCCGCTAATGGGGCATTGGTTGGCGATCTGGTTGAGCGTAGCTAGTTGGGTACTGTCGAAGGTGGAAATACCGGAAACCATCGTTTTCAGCAAAACCTCGTTCACATCCCGCTCATTTTGCTCCATCAAAGTAGCCGCACCGATAGCCGCATTGTTGGCGATCAATACCGGAGCCGCAGCTATGCGATCGATGGCCAGGCCATCGAGTAGTTGCTTTTGCAGGCCCATCAGCGAATCGGTTTCCGTCCACACTGCCACTTTGTCGGCCAGCAATAACACGCTATCCTGGGAGGAAGCCGTCACCAGCGTACTATCAATATCCACCAGTTTGTTGATGTTGAGGCCAATGTGTTCCTGCTGTGCATGGAAGGCTGCAGTGGTAATGGTATCCGATGCAAATAAACCGCTGGCGGATTCCCGGATCGCATACAGTGCGCCCAGGGTGCCGGCCGATTCTGCAGCATAAAAAGCAGCCATAGCAGAGCCCTCCGGCATCAGGTGGCTGTTTTCGTGCAGCTTGGCGTAGAGGTACTGTTTGGCCAGCCAGTTCACCTCCTCCTGGTATTGGGTCAGGCTTAGCCCGCCCAGGGCAATGCTGTCGTCTATTTCGTGCGTAACGGGTGGCGGGATTTCTTCTTCAGCACATGCCAGGATTAAACAATGCTCCGCTTCTTTATCTCCGTTTTGAAACCAAAGAGGTGGGTAATAAGGATTGGGCCAAAAATCGCTGAGAGGAGATTCTTCAACAAAAAATAAGGATAAATCAAAAGTTCCCTCATGCAAAGCCCCAAAATCCGCATAGCTGCCTTCCCATAGGTTGCCTTTGCCGTTTTGAGGACCCAAAACAGCCGAGGCGGTGAGGTGCAGGCCAATCTCGTGGGTATCAAAAATAGTAGTACCAAAAAGCTCCGGGCTGCTGCTGGCCATACTAAAGCGGGCGCCGGTATGGGTGCTGCTTAGCTGGTTGCAGCCGTAGGCAGTTCCGGAGGCATTCCACACGCTCATGCCTACATCCTGGCTGCTAAAGTTGCCGGTACCCGTCACTGTATTGCAGCTCACAAAACCATTGGGGTTGCCTGCCATTTCGATACCTGCGCTTCGGTTGACAGCGCCGCTCAGCAATACGTCATTGTCTGTCACGCGGGTACCACCGTTGGCGATCAGGTGGATGCCTTTGGTGAATTGGCCGTCGATGGTGATGCTGTTCCATTCCACCCTAAAGTCTCCGGAAGCCAGGCCGGTCTGGTTGATCTCAATCCCCTTGCCTTTCAAGTTGCCGCTGATGCTGATCGTATTGTGATCCACTTGTACAATGCTGCCGGCATGGGCCTGATAAACCTGCACGCCTCTCGAAGTAGCGCCTATGGTGTTGTAATTCACCCTTGTAAAGGGTGCATGCTCTATGGATACGCCCAGCTGCATGCCGCCCATATTGTTTTCGTTAATGCGGTTGACGATCATGCCGCTGGCAAAGATGCCGGTATGGCAGTTGCTAAAGGAGGCTGCACCATCCTCTCCATTGCCGATTTGATCCAGTATTTGCCCGCGGCTGGCATTGCCTGCCGTAGCATGCACCCCATAGCCGGTAAAAGGATAGGGCTCGGAGGCGGTGCGCTGGATATTGGAAAAATTGCTGTTGCGCAGGGTCATGCCGCAGCCGGATGTAATAATGCCATTGCCAATGTTTTGGAATTGGTTGGCCGCTGTAGCTGTATTACCAATCGTATAGTAGCCATCGGTACTCAGGTGGATGCCGGCATAGCCGCAATTGCCCGGTGCGGGCGACTGGCCATCGAAGGCTGGAAGGAGGCCGGTGGTACAATCGAAGGTGCTGCCTACTATTGTCATGTTAAATTGACCATCTGCGCCATGGATGCCAGTGTAGTTGTTGTCAAAGGTACTGTTCAAAATGTTTAAATTGGCATTTGTCGTGGCATTTATACCGTATTGAGCGTCTGAAATTGTTGTACCGTTTTGAAACAGTATAGTACTACCAGCTTCGGCAGTGATACTTCTCCACATACGGTTACAAACCCCAAAGACATTGGTGTTGTTTAGCCAGAGGTCTGGTGTACCTGGCATGTTATTATTTTCAACTCTCAATTCGGCTCCTTCATCCATTGCTATATTTGAGCCAGCGAAAAATACTACGGCTTCGTCAAATACCAATGTTCCGGCAACACAAAAGTTTACAACTGTTCCGTTTTGTAATATCCCTGCATCTTCCAAATCGGAGAATAGCACTTCTTCTCCCGGAGTTCCCACAGCAGTTGCATAGGGGCAGTTGCAGGAGAAGCAGGAGGATACGGTAATTGTTTGAGTTTCCGTGGTAGTCCCACAAGCATCGGTCACGGTATGGCTTACGGTATATGTTCCCGGGCTCATATAGGTATGTGGCGGTGGATTGGGGTCGGAGCTTAGCGGGCTTCCATCGCCGAAATCCCAGCTATGGGTATCGCCGGTATTGTTGCTGGTGAAAGTGACTTCAAGGCAATCGACATTTGAGCTGAATGTAGCATCAGCAGAGTCGTCATCAATAAGCACATCAAATGTATGAAAATTGTCTGATTGTAACGTTTTGCGTTGATAAATAAAAAAAGCCACTGAAAATGCTTATGTTTTAAGTGTAACTAATAAAACGAAACAAAATCAATGGCACTTAAAGATAAGCAAAATCGGACAATAGTACTGCCCATAAGTGAGGCAGAATATGATATTTTTTTGACGAATAATACAATAGCGCATGAAGTGATCCAATCTTTGTACGATCAACATCCAGAACTTTTTCCTTTACAAATGGCAAATGGATATTGTTTAAATGGTCGTGATCGGATGTCCAAGAAGATGGATATTCAGCTACGGAAGATAGAGATATCGGGTATCAATTATCGAATACGACCAAGTTTTATTTTACCTTACTTCAGGGGTAAAACCGATGAAGTTTCCGGTCCTTTATTCTTATTGAAATTTGGGGTTCCATTGTGGTATCGACTATATTATTGCTTACATCAATACAGCATCGTTGGCACTACAATAAAAAATCCGGAGCTTTTACCTAAGGATTTATTAGCAGACGAACACCATGTTAAAGTCGGTGGTCAACGTGCTTATATCGCAACCACCATTGGTCAAAACTGCTTTTTGGGAATGGCAGCCTGTGCCCATGCTGATACAGAATCGCTACAGATTGGGTATCAGGATTTTAAAACCGAAGCACTGGATTTATCCCCTGATTATCAGCCACATACCCTTAATACAGACGGATGGTGGGCCACTCAAAATGCCTGGAAAAATTTATTTGTCAAAGTCGTAATTATTGAGTGCTTCCTTCATGCTTTTTTAAAAGTTCGCGACAGAGCTACGAAAAAACTCAAGACTTATTTTGATCAGGTAGCTGATAAAATATGGGATTGCTACAGAGCTGATTCTAAAAGGCAACTTGCACAACAAATCAGAAGGCTTAGAGAATGGACAATGGCTAATTTAACGGATTGCCCTATGAAAAATAACATCCTCAAACTTTGCCAGAAAAAAAACAGATGGTTAGTCCATTTAGATTTTCCAACTGCCCACAAAACCTCCAATATGCTGGACAGATTAATGAGGTCAATGAATCGACATGCTTTTAATTCACAGATGTTTCATGCTTCTGTTGAAAGTACGTCAAACAACTTTCGAGCTTTTGCTCTTTTATATAATTTTGTTCCGTCTTGTCCCAGTGCATGGGATGACAGCCAAGTTCTTAAAAGTCCGGCTGCCAGACTAAATGGTTTTGTTTATCACAAAAACTGGATGCATAATTTACTCATTTCCGCTTCTCGTGGTGGTTTTAGGAATCAATGCAATCCGTTATAATCAGAATATTTCTGATTGTAACGTTTTGCGTTGATAAATAAAAAAAGCCACTGAAAATGCTTATGTTTTAAGTGTAACTAATAAAACGAAACAAAATCAATGGCACTTAAAGATAAGCAAAATCGGACAATAGTACTGCCCATAAGTGAGGCAGAATATGATATTTTTTTGACGAATAATACAATAGCGCATGAAGTGATCCAATCTTTGTACGATCAACATCCAGAACTTTTCCCTTTACAAATGGCAAATGGATATTGTTTAAATGGTCGTGATCGGATGTCCAAGAAGATGGATATTCAGCTACGGAAGATAGAGATATCGGGTATCAATTATCGAATACGACCAAGTTTTATTTTACCTTACTTCAGGGGTAAAACCGATGAAGTTTCCGGTCCTTTATTCTTATTGAAATTTGGGGTTCCATTTTGGGCACTGGCATTTGTGTTTGGCAAAAACGCCATGTGGTGGTATCGACTATATTATTGCTTACATCAATACAGCATCGTTGGCACTACAATAAAAAATCCGGAGCTTTTACCTAAGGATTTATTAGCAGACGAACACCATGTTAAAGTCGGTGGTCAACGTGCTTATATCGCAACCACCATTGGTCAAAACTGTTTTTTGGGAATGGCAGCCTGTGCCCATGCTGATACAGAATCGCTACAGATTGGGTATCAGGATTTTAAAACCGAAGCACTGGATTTATCCCCTGATTATCAGCCACATACCCTTAATACAGATGGATGGTGGGCCACTCAAAATGCCTGGAAAAATTTATTTGTCAAAGTCGTAATTATTGAGTGCTTCCTTCATGCTTTTTTAAAAGTTCGCGACAGAGCTACGAAAAAACTCAAGACTTATTTTGATCAGGTAGCTGATAAAATATGGGATTGCTACAGAGCTGATTCTAAAAGGCAACTTGCACAACAAATCAGAAGGCTTAGAGAATGGACAATGGCTAATTTAACGGATTGCCCTATGAAAAATAACATCCTCAAACTTTGCCAGAAAAAAAACAGATGGTTGGTCCATTTAGATTTTCCAACTGCCCACAAAACCTCCAATATGCTGGACAGATTAATGAGGTCAATGAATCGACATGCCTTTAATTCACAGATGTTTCATGCTTCTGTTGAAAGTACGTCAAACAACTTTCGAGCTTTTGCTCTTTTATATAATTTTGTTCCGTCTTGTCCCAGTGCATGGGATGACAGCCAAGTTCTTAAAAGTCCGGCTGCCAGACTAAATGGTTTTGTTTATCACAAAGACTGGTTGCATAATTTACTCATTTCCGCTTCTCGTGGTGGTTTTACGAATCAATGCAATCCGTTATAATCAGAAAATTGTTAAGGTTGGTACATACGCCACTTGCTGAATAATCCATAATAAAACCTAGTATATCTCCTACAGGTACTGAGCTATCTATTAAGATAGTGATCAAAATATCTTCACAGTCCCCCTCTTGCAGAATTGCGTTCCCGGTTAAGGATCCATCAACCAATGTAGTATTATTGGGTAGAATAATAGAATAATCAACATTTGTCGAGTTGGCATTTCTTATTACAGGCGCACAAATGGTATGAGTAACCATTAGCTCCTGACCACTACAGACCGTACTAGGAGTAATATTATGACTTACAACGATATCGGGAGTGCAAGACAGGGTGGCGGTGATGTTATCCAGATAAATACCTCCTGTTCCTGGCTCGGGGTAAAAAATTAGCGTTGCTATTGGATAACTTTGGTCATTAGTCCATGTAATTGAGCGAGTGTCCCAGGGTATAGGACAATTTGGCGAAAAATTATCTATAGCTTCAAAGGTAGTTATACAAGTATAATTTTGAGTAGTTCCCCCACAATCAGAATTATTACACCCTGCACCTATTTGAGAGCCTACTATGCCACAAGGATATTGGTCACTGCCTTTAACCACCAACGCACCAATTGTGTTTGCTGAAACACTTGCAACATCTAAAGCAAGTGACAAAGTGCAATTGGGTTCAATGGGGTTTTCAAGTTCTAATGCAACCCCTTCTGTCCCGTCAGGGAAAAATTCTCCAATATGGACATACGTATTATCACTAATATCACAATAACGAATGTCCGAACTATTATTTGGGCCATTTATCCAAAAAGGATCTCCAGGGAATATCACATCTAATCCTCCAATACCAGGGAGCGTATAATCTTCAAAGCCGTTAATACATACTATTTCCTGGCAAGGATCGGATACATCACAGTTTATGGTACAAGGTCCAACGTAAACTCCAAACTCTCTGGTTATCAATTCACAATCGCAGCCTCTTACTGTATAAGGAATATTGTAATAAAATCCCTGCTCAGAACTAATAAATTCGATATTATCTCCTACAATACTTACTGTGTAAGGAATATTGAGAGATGTCGGATATACATCGGTAATTTCTAAAGCCATTCCATTTGTAAAATCATTGCATAGCAAAGCATCCAATGGAATTAACAATGACTGGTTGACACAAGTGCTAAAATGCAGATCACAACAACTTCCGTAGGTTTGAGCGGTAAAATTAAATAAATTATTATGCGAAATAGCCATAAAACACCCATCGCAAGTAGCTGTTTGATAGCCCAAAGCGCAGAGTATATCAACCTCTGCAGCAGTCAAACTACGCCTTTCATCTCCTACATCAATGCTTGACTGCATGACAAAATCAGGGTCGCCGCAATCTTCGTTCAAATGACTCAGATTATTGGGAAAGCTAGTTGACCCTCCATCAATTGGCGCCAGGCCCATATCTCCTACCATAATATCCACATTCGGATCGGTACAATTGGAAACAACGGCATCCTGAAAATCCTGGATAGTCGGGAATGTGGTTTGATTGAGTTCATAACAATTATGCACACAGTCAGATGTAAGCAAAGGGTTGACATTTTGACTGCCACCATTGGGGTCATATTCGGTAGTAGTGTGCAATAGCCTGTCCCAGGGAGAATAATTAAAGGCAAAGTTAGTATTGGGCTGGCCATTGGCGTCTATTATCGAGGCAAACCCAAGCAGGTGCATGACCTCGTGAAATATTACACTATAGAGATCAAATTCGTCATCTGACAATCCCATAGGATCAGCCCCCAGGTAATAAGGGTCGGGAGGGTCTATATCGACTAATAAAAGACCATCGAGCCCCGAATTTAAGGGCTCACCGTGCAATTTCCGCATAATATTACTTTGCTGCACGGCAAAGCTTCCATTTGGACAATTACGTTGTTTAACAAAACGATAACGGCTAGCAGCTGCTCCCAGTATGCCGTCTTCTTCAGGTAATCCAGTTGCCGGATTAATTGGATCCATTTGCTGTTGAACATCAATGATCACAGGCTGAATTTGCACCGGGTCGCCACAATTATCGATTGGCTGTCTGCGAATTATCAGGGAAGAAACATTCGTAAAAACCTGGCAAATTACTGCCTCGATATCCATCGGTATGATTGCATCTACTTGTAGTTCAAAATATCCGGCGATACAATCCAGTGTTCGGTAGGCCCCTGGTGGATTGCCTGCATATTCACTCCGTAAGTACGTATTCCCAAATCGGTCGTATTCTATAGAGTCGGGATTATTGGTTGGCGCCTGGAAAGGTCCTATGGTTCCACAAAACTCAATGGGTTGACCATGCAACAGTCCACAAGCCAAAAAACAAACTAAAAAAAGCGATGAGAAAAGCATTTGATTTTTCATAGCAATTAAGGTTTAGATGGTTAAAAAATCGATTTAAGGTCAGTAGCTGTGCTACCCCGCCGGGCATAGCACCACCACCTGAAGTCTGTACCCGACAGCACTATCGGGCCTAGTCTTCCAATTCCCGCTACTGCGGGCAAGACAATGCCTGGCTATCTATCTGCCAATAAGCAGACAGCAGCATTTTGTATTAGCTTGCAGAATTATCAATCTCCTGAAAAAGTATAAAAAGGGCAGTATTCACTAAAGGGCAGTATTCACTAAAGGGCAGTATTCACTAAAGGGCAGTATTCACTTTCTGTTATTCAAAGTTAACAATAATTTTCACATGTGCAAATTTTTTAATGTTAAAGTTTTGTTTCTCGCACTTTCTTATCCATTATTCTTCCCAACGCAACTGACAACTCTCCTGCGCGTTATATCTTTAACAAAACCAAACGCATGAGCTTACTGGACAATATTGATGTACGCGATCTCGGCAATCTGGAGCTGTTGGCCCGGCAGGTGGTAGAAGGCTTTATCATCGGGCTGCACAAGAGCCCCTTTCACGGCTTCTCGGTAGAATTTGCCGAGCATCGGCTGTACAACCAGGGCGAATCCACCAAAAATATCGACTGGAAGGTGTATGCCCGCACCGACAAGCTGTTTAGCAAGCGTTTTGAGGAGGAAACCAACCTGCGCTGTCAGATCGTGGTAGATGCTTCTTCCTCGATGTACTTTCCGGAAGTGAGCAAAAAGAGTGAAGCCCACATCAACAAGCTGCGCTTCTCGGCCCTCTCGGCAGCAGCGCTGATGCACCTGCTCAAAAAGCAGCGCGATGCTTTTGGCTTGAGCATTTTTGATGATGCGGTCAAAATCCACAGCCGCTGCAAGTCCAGTACGGCCCACTACCGACTGATGCTCACCTATCTCGACCAGCTCATCAACAACCCCACTCGCGACCGCACTACCTCGGCTGCACAATCGCTTCACCAAATCGCCGACAGCATTCACAAACGCTCCATGGTGATTATTTTCAGCGATATGTTTGAGCAAACCGAAGCCACCGAGCAGCTCTTTGCTGCACTCCAACACCTCAAGCACAACAAGCATGAAGTGATCCTTTTTCATACCGTGGACAAATCGAAAGAAATCGATTTTGAATTTGAAAACCGACCCTACCTCTTCATCGATATGGAAAGCGGTGAGCGGGTACGGCTACAGTCCAATCAGGTAAAAGATCAATACATCAAGCAAATGGCGGCCTTCAAAGAACAGCTAAAGATCAAATGCCTGCAATACCAGATCGATTTTATTGAGGCGGATATCCATCAGGGCTTCAAACCCATCTTGCAGTCATACCTCGTAAAACGAAGCCGCATGGGGACGTGATTTTCGGTATCCGGTGGCCTTCTAACGTGCTTTTCGGTATCCGGTGCTCGGTGTCCGGTTTCGTTCTAACGCGACTACCGTACACCGGAAAACCGGAAAAAAACCTATTTTAGCGGCTCAATCAATCCACTATCATGCTAAACATCAAGCAGCTTCCCACTACCCCACCGGAAGGTATTGACAAGACGCAACTACTCGAACAAACCAAAGATTATTGTGCCCGGCTGGCGCGGCAGCACCGCCGATTGATTGCTTCCAAAAGCCATTCCGTACTCGTGATCTTCCAGGGCATGGATGCCAGCGGCAAGGACGGCGCGGTGAAGAATGTGTTTAAAAACTGTACGCATACCAACATCCAGGTGTATTCCTTCAAAAAGCCCACCGATGAGGAATTTGCGCATGATTTCCTGTGGCGTGTACACAAGCAATGCCCCGCCAAAGGCAATATCCAGATATTCAATCGCTCTCATTACGAAGATATTCTCATTCAACGGGTGCATGGCTGGATCGATGAGAAACGCGTCCGGCAGCGCATGGAGGCCATCAACAGCTTCGAACAGCTTCTGACTTTCGACAATAATACGCTCATCTTCAAATTTTTTCTGCACATCTCCAAAAGCCAGCAAAAGCTGGAACTCGAACAGCGCATCCGCGAGCGCAACAAAAACTGGAAACACAACCAAGGCGATTGGGAGCAGCGCGAGCATTGGGATGCGTATATGAAAGCCTATGAAGATATCCTCAACTGGAGCAAGATCCCGTGGACGGTCATACCTGTGGATCAGCGGTGGTATCGCAATTATCTGGTGGCCAAAACGATCACGGAAGGTTTGGAAGCACTAAACCTGGAATATCCCGCACTGGAAAAGGAATCGTAAGCTACGTATGTTGAAAAAGGTCAGAGTGGACAAATGGTTGTGGAGCGTTCGCATCTTCAAAAGCAGATCGATCGCCAGCGAAGCCTGCAAATCGGGCAAGGTGAAGATCGATGACATCCGTGTAAAGCCTGCCTATCTCCTGCAGCGCGGAGAAATCCTGCAGGTGCGCAAAAATGGTTTCGATCTGGTATTTAAAGTAGTGGACTTGCTCGACAAGCGCGTCTCAGCTACGCTGGCTCAGCCCTGTTATGAAGACCTCACACCTGAAGAGGAATTGCTCAAATACAAAGACTGGTTCATTGGAAAGGCCCGGCCCGAGCAGCGCAGCAAGGGAGCCGGAAGGCCCACCAAAAAGGAAAGGCGCGAGATTGATCGCTTCAAGGAAGAGGATTAGCCAAACAGGCCAGAGTCGAACTATTTAAACGCCGCAGCTACTACCAGTTCCTTCCCTCCCCCGGAATAGTCGTAAAAGCCTTCACCCGATTTGCGGCCCAATTTGCCTGCCGTCACCATATTCACCAGCAAGGGGCAAGGCGCGTATTTGGGATTGCCAAAGCCTTCGTACAACACCCGGCAAATGGCCAGGCATACATCCAGGCCTACAAAATCGGCCAATTGCAAAGGCCCCATCGGATGAGCCATTCCCAGCTTCATGACGGTATCGATTTCCTCCACGCCGGCTACACCTTCGTGCAGCGTATAAATCGCTTCATTGAGCATGGGTACCAATATGCGGTTGCTCACAAAACCCGGAAAATCATTGGCCTCTACCGGCACCTTGCCCAGCTCACGGCTAAGCTGCATAGTCTGCTCTGTGACCGTATCAGAGGTGGCATAGCCCCGGATTACCTCCACCAACTTCATCACCGGCACCGGATTCATAAAGTGCATACCGATTACCTGCCCGGGCCGTTGGGTAGCCGCTGCAATGCGGGTGATGGAAATGGAGGAGGTGTTGGTAGCCAAAATGGCATCGGCAGGTGCATGCTTGTCCATCGACGCAAAGATTTTGAGCTTCAGATCGAGTCGCTCGGTAGCTGCTTCAACTACCAGTGAGGCGTCTTGAACAGCTGATGGCAGATCGGTACTAGTTTGCAAATTAGCTAATGTAGCTGCTTTTTGCTCTGCCGAAATCTTCTCTTTTGCCAGCATCCGACCCAGATTTTTATCAATAGTGGCCATGGCCCGGTCCAGGGCATCCTGATTAATGTCCACCAGCTTTACCTGATGGCCGTGCATGGCAAATACATGTGCGATGCCATTGCCCATAGTGCCTGCTCCTATTACGCTTGTACGTTTCATTTCGTCAAATTTGATGGGCAGCGAAATTATAAAAATTTTAGAAATACAATGGTATGATGTCTTCATCTTTTGCAACAAGTTCCTAAATTGTTAGTCGATGATTTTTAGCAATAACTAATTGTAAAGAAAATTTCGTCTGAGTAAAATATTTTTAAAAGAAAGTGATTTGATTTTTTGCTTCCAAACAAGCGTTGTAACTTGCCAAAAAATTGATCATGCGAGCTGATCGGCCGATATGTCTGCTGTTTTTCGTGCTTTTTCTGGCCCCACTACTCTATGGCCAGACGGACAGCCTGCCACCAGCCGATGAGGGGGAAGTGGCCCAACCCGGGCTGCTTGAAGACTTTTTGCAAGCTGCTGAACAGGACAGTGAATTTGATTTCAACGCCCTCTTTGAAGAGTTGGAATATTACCGCCTTCGGCCGCTCGACCTGAACAAGGCAGAGCGGGAGGAGCTGGAAAGCTTGCTCCTGCTCAGCGATGTGCAAATCAACCATTTTCTGGCCTATCGGCAGCAGCTTGGCGATTTAATTGCCATCTATGAATTGCAGGCGATCCCTTCTTTTGACCTCAGCACGATTCACCGGCTCCTGCCTTTTGTGACGGTCAACGCAGGCCTGGATGATTACCAATTGCCCGTCCGTCGGATGGTCCGGCAAGGGAGCAATGAGCTGTTTTTGCGGTGGAGCAGGGTGCTGGAAGCGCAGCGCGGTTTTGGCAATACAGAGGACCTCTCGCCGGGCTCCCGATTTGAAGGGGATCCCAACAAGTTGTACTTGCGCTACCGCCATACCTACTCCAACCGCCTGCGCTACGGCTTTACTGCCGAAAAGGATGCTGGCGAAACTTTCTTCCGGCGATCCAATCAGCAGGGCTTCGATTACTATTCGGCTCATTTCTACCTGCGCAATTACAAGCGATGGCTAAAAAGCCTGGCAATTGGCGATTTCAATGCAAGCTTTGGCCAGGGGCTGATCCTTTATTCGGGTTTTGGGCGGGGCAAAAGCAGCCAGGTGCTCAACATCAAACGCCGACAAAGGCACATACTGCCGTATGCTTCTGTGGATGAGAACAAATTCATGCGCGGTGTAGCCGGGACTATTGCTCTTGGCAAACGGCTGGAAGTATCGGCACTGGCCTCTTACAATGCGCGGGATGCGAATTTGCTGCCTACGGATACCCTCGACAATGAGCCGCTTGCTACTACCTTCAGCTCTTTACAGCTCTCAGGGCTGCATCGTACCGAAAACGAAATTGCCGATGAAGATGCATTGAAACAGTGGGCTTTTGGCGGAAGTTTGAAGTACAAAGGCGGGCGGGGACATCTGGCGCTGAATGCCCTGTACAACTGCTTTGACAAAAAACTCGACAGAACTATTCATCCCTACAATCGCTATTACTTTAATGGCGATCAGCTCCTCAATGGCAGCATAGATTATTCTTTGTTGTGGAATAGTTACAACTTCTTTGGCGAAACGGCTATGAGCGACAATGGCAAACTGGCCACCACCAATGGCCTGCTGATTGGGCTGGACAAACGGATCAACATTGCCTTTTTGCATCGCTACTTCCACAGAGCGTACCAGGCTATCAATCCCAATCCTTTTGCTGAAAGCACCGGTGCTCGCAATGAGAATGGCCTGTACATGGGCGTGGAATATCAGCTCAACCGGTATTGGACATTTAGCGGCTATGCCGATTTGTACCGCCACCCCTGGCTCCGATTTGGGGTGGATGCTCCCAGCCGGGGAGTGGATTATCGGGCCCGGCTGACCTATTACCAAAAGCGAAAGCTGGAGATTTATGTGGAGCTGCGCGATGAACGCAAACAGCGCAACCGGCCTGCCAATGAGACCAAAGCCGATATACTCACCGAGCAGCGCCTCACCCAGGCCCGGGTGCATATCGAGCAGCGTTTTGGCAAAGCAATCCGGCTAAAAAGCAGGCTGGATGTCGGTTTTTTTAAAAACGGAGCTGGCGAAAAGCTTCAGGGCTTTGTGTTGTACCAGGACGTCATCTATAAACCCCGCTCCCTCCCCTTCTCTTTCAGTGCCCGCTATGCGCTGTTTGACACGCCAGGCTATGATTTGCGGTTTTATAGCTATGAAAACGATTTGATCTACAGCTTTTCGATACCTGCCTACTACAATAAAGGAAGCCGCTTCTACCTCAACCTGCGCTATCGGATCAGCCGAAATTTTACGATCGAAGGGCGCTTTGCGCAAAGTCGGTGGTCCAATCTGGAGGTGGTAGGTAGTGGTGGTGAGCAAATCAACAAGCCGAAGCGTACGGAAGTGAAGGCGCAGCTTCGATTTAAGTTTTAGGCAGCTGGTTTGGAAGCTTTCCAGAAAAAACACATTCATTTTTTCTTTAAGATTTGGAATTTTTCTTAAAATTGACGCGCCTTAAAAATTATGAGAAACGATATCTTATCCCCAGTGCTTTCGGCTGTTGACCATCAGGTAAACCCATGTGCCAGCAGTGGGGCTTTTGGTATGAGCCAAATCACCTGTTCAAATGACACTGCTCATACTACCATCATTCGGCAATATGTATCATTGCAAAGTTTAAAATGTAGCTGCATTATGAAGATTTTCTTGCATGCCCCGTGGGAAGTGAATGACTACCTGGACGAGCTCATCCACCAAAAAGTGAATAAACTGCTGACATTCCATGATAGATTGCAAAGGGCTGATGTTTTTCTAAAAACCGGCGACCATCGGGGCAAGGAAGACAAGATTGCCGAAATCAGGCTGCGCCTTTCTTCGAGGCGGGCAGAGCTGTTTGCGCAGGACCAGGCCGAAAGCTTTGAAAAAGCAGTGACCCTAGCTGCAGATAAGCTCCGCAGGCAATTGATAAAGCTAAAAACACAACACTAAACAGTAAAAACCAATATACATGGAACAAAAGTTTACTCCTCGCGGGAGCATCGCCTTTTTCATAGGGCTGATCCTGCTTTTGCTGATCATATGGTTTGCCATTTATTTCTTAATGCTTTCAAGAATGTAACCAATGGACAAATACGAAATACGAATTTTCATGAGTGTGGGCGTACTCATCGCCTTTTTCATTTTCTTTATTCTTTGGTCCAACCACAAATACGACACGGAATTGCCTGCTTGCGTCCCATATGGTGAAGCTTATTCCAAGCCGCGTGTGGTAAAACTGGATGACAATACCTACCAGGTATATATGGTAGCCCAGATGTGGAACTTCGAGCCGCAAGAGATCTTCCTGCCTGTGGGCGCTGAGGTGGACTTCTACCTAACCTCTAAGGACGTAGTGCATGGCTTCCATATCTCAGACAAGAATGTAAACATGATGGCGATCTACGGAAGTATCAACAAAACAACTGTCCAATTTGACGAGCCCGGCATTTTTGATCTGGTGTGCCATGAATATTGTGGCTCTGGCCACCAACATATGCGCTCTGAAATAATTGTAAACCACCCTATTAAATAACGGTGCCTGCTTTGCATACCTACTGTTTTGGTGGTATTGGAGAATCAAGGGAATCGAAAAATATAATTACAAAATGAAAACCTACTTTCACACGCTCAGCAAACCGATCCGATTGATCTTGCTGATCGAAATAATTGTTCCTATTGCCCTGCTATCACTGGGCATTTATCACGGCTTGTTGCAAACGCTGTATCGGTCGGGGATGCTTTCGCAACGCAGTTTTGCCGCCCTCGATTTTTATCAGGGACTCACCCTGCACGGTGTCATCAACGCGATTGTGCTTACCACTTTCTTTGCGGTTGCCTTTGGGCATTTATGCATGGCCTATTATTTGAAAAGAAAGCTCCATGCCGGATGGGCAGGCACTTCGCTGGTCTTTATGCTTGTAGGAACGCTGATGGCGGCCTGGGCTATGTTGGTCGGTAAAGCTTCTGTACTCTACACTTTTTATCCTCCCCTCAAAGCACATCCTGTATTTTATGTCGGTGTTGCTTTACTGGTTGTGGGCAGCTGGATTGCCTTTTTTGGCTGGGTAGTAATGTATCGAAAATGGCGAAGCGATCATCCGCAAACCCAAACGCCCTTGCCGGTATTGGGCACCTTGGTCAATTTTACCATCTGGCTCGTTTGCACATTGCCGGCAGCTTATTTGCTATTGGCTATGCTGCTGCCCTGGTCGGCAGGATGGGTGGCGGGTATTAACGTCCCTCTGTCAAGAACCCTGTTTTGGTTTTTTGGCCATGCCCTGGTTTATTTTTGGCTTTTGCCTTCTTACATCATGTATTATTCCATACTTCCCAACCTGGCCGGAGGCAAGTTGTACAGCGAAAATGCAGGCCGATTAGTGTTTTTCCTATTCCTGATATTTTCAATTCCGGTAGGGGTACACCATCAGTTTAGCGAGCCCTCCATCACCAAGGGTGTTAAGTTTTTCCAGGCCGTGCTTACTTTTGGTGTAGCTATACCCAGTTTTCTTACTGCCTTCACCATCGCTGCATCGCTGGAATACGGTGCCTGGCGAAGAGGTTACCGGCGTTTGTTCGATTGGATTGTTCGCCTTCCATTCTTTGACAAAGAACGCTACCTGTTTGCTTATCTCATCGTTGGGCTTATCATATTTATCGCTGGCGGACTGACGGGAATCGTCAATGCTTCTTATACGCTCAACTCTATGGTGCACAATACTGCCTGGATGCCCGGACACTTCCACATGACTGTGGGCGGGCCCGTATTTTTGGCCATCATTGGTATGAGCCTTTACATGTACTCCGCTCTTAGCGGAAGGCCCGTCAAGTGGAAAAAGCTGGCTACCATTGTGCCCTACCTGTGGATGATCGGATTGTTTATCTTCTCTACGGGTCTGATGTTGGGCGGATTGATTGGTGAGCCGCGACGCACCAATTTGGGGATGACCTACCTCAATCCTGAAAGCCCGCTGTTTCGGCCTGACTGGATTCCCACTACTTCGATGGCTGTGATAGGTGGCTTGCTGATGTTTGCCTCCATGATAATTTATGCATTGGTATTTTTCAAGACTATTTTCACGGCCTCTACCAAAGAGAAAGGCATTCAACTTCCTGCCTACGAAGTGTTGCATGAGGAAAAACCCATTCCTCTGCTCAATAATTTCAGGCCCTGGCTGGCCATCATGCTGGTGTTGATCTTATTGGCCTATTGGCCGGCATTGCGGGATGTAAAGACCTTTACGGGCGCCGATGCTCCACCCTTTGGGCCGGAAAATCCGGTACCTGAATTGGTAGAACCTAAGTAATATCGATTGAGCTATGTTTGAAAACAAAAAGCTGCTATTGTTTACTTTTGCCGTCATAACCTTACCGTTTTTGGCCTTTTACACCATCGAATATTTCGATGGGCACCATGCCCAGCTGCCCGTTTACGGGCCTGTGCAAACAGCAGACAGTGGCGAAACGGTGGAGCATACGGTGCAGCCTTTCCAGTTTTTGAACCAAGACAGTGTATTGACCAGCCTTGCCGATTTTGATAACCAACTCATGGTAGTCAATTACTTTTTCACTTCCTGCCCTACTATCTGCCCATCCATGACGCGCAGTATGCAAAGGGTACGGGAATCTTTTCTTAAAACTGACCCGCTTGCTCTGGTCAGCCTTACGGTGGACCCTGCCAGGGATCAGCCGGCCCGACTAAGGCGATATGCCGAGAAATACAATGCCGACTGGACCTTCCTCACCGGCGAAAAGAAAGCACTTTATGCGTTGGCCCGCAACGGATTTTTCCTGTCTGCTACGGAAGGGGATGGCGGTCCGCATGATTTCATTCACAGTGAAAAGCTGGTATTACTTGACCTGCAGCGCCGCATCAGAGGTTATTATGACGGTACGGATACCGAAGCCGTTAATCAATTGATTCTGGATATTATTAAACTAAAAAAAGAACTCTAATGAAACATATACTACTAATCACCTGTCTGTTCATCGGAGCGATTTGCTTCAATGCCCAAGCGGAAGAGATCAACGGGGAAGCCATTTTCAATCAAAACTGCCGCGCTTGCCACCATCTCGACCAGCGCCTGGTGGGCCCTCCCCTTAAGGATATACACAAGCGGCGCGATGAGGCATGGCTGCTCAAATTCATAAAAAATTCGCAGGCATTGGTACAGGCAGGCGATGCGGATGCCGTGGCCTTGTTCAATGAATACAACCAGATCATCATGCCTGAGCAAAAGTTTAGCGATGATGAAATCAAGGCGGTACTGGCCTATTTGGTGCAGGCGAGTGCCCCCAAGAATGGCAAGGCGGGCGAAATACCAAGACCGGAAGAAAAAATTACGAAACAATACCAGCCCCTCCGTTTCAACAGTTTTACCTTTTGGCTCCCATATACACTGGCAATTTTTCTCATTATTGCCCTATTTTATTACCTGGTGGATGTGGCCTCATTGGCTAGTGAAATGAAACGGAATGAACACAAGGCAGATGAATAGGAATTGTAATTTACAAAATTAAAATCCGGATAAAAATGATTATCAAACCCTCCAACACCCTGGCTGAGATACAGGAAGCTTTCCGGGCAAAATTTCCTTACCTCAAAATCGAATTCTACCATTCGCCCCACAAAGCCGGCGAAGGCTCCCCCCCGAAAGAACAGCTCGATTCTGCTATTCGGATTGGTGAACTCAGCGGTGCTGTGCAGCAGGCTGACATTAAAATTGATGGAGCTATTCAGGTAAAAACACTGGAGCAGCATCTTAGTGAGCAATTTGGCTTAAACGCTCAGGTATTTCGCCGCTCCGGAAGGCTTTGGCTGCAAACCACCAAAACGGATGACTGGACCCTGGCAATGCAAAATGAACACGGCGAATAACTGCTTGCTACTGCTGAGCCACATTATTCCAAACTGCTCGGTTCCTGAAAAGCAAAATTGAGCATGTCAAATGTGGTGACTATCCCCACCAGCTTATCCTCCTCATCGAGGATGGGAATGGCGTGAAAAATGTTCTCGCGAAAAAAGCCAACAGCTAGGCCCACCGTGTTGGAAGCTTTGAGGGTAGCAAGCTGTTTGGTCATAACATCCTCCACAAGCATGGCGCTGAACAAACGCTTGTTTTTCTCATGCCCGACTTGCTTACTGAATTTGGTCATACTGTCGCAGAGCAATAAATAATCGGATTTGCTCACCATCCCCACTACCTTACCCAAATCGTTTACAACGGGCAGATGATGAATATTGTGGCTGCTAAAAAGGTCATCTACCTTCTCCATATTGTCCTTGGGAGAAACAGTAATGACATTATCCGACATGATGGTTGACAATTTAGCATTTAGCATAATGAGTTGGTTTACAGCAATTTATACAATTACCTGGTTAAAATATGAGAGAAGGCGTATTGTAGCAAATCGTGGGAAGTAATCATCCCAACCAATTGGCCATCCTCTACGATAGGCAGGGCGTGAAATTTGTTGGCCAGAAAAATATCTGCTGCCAGGCCTATCGTATCCTCTGTGTCCAGCGCCATAGGATGCGGCGTCATAATGTCGCCTGCAGTGAGGCTGGCATATTCAAATTCCGTCCAGGTTTTGCCCTCAGTATTTACCGACTTGCTTTTCAACCTTCGCAGCCAATCTTCCCTGCTGATAATCCCGACAAGGGATTCACCTTTCTGGAGAACGGGAATGTGGTGGAAATCATTTTGCTCAAATATTTCCTTGGCCCGCCGGAGTGGATCGTTGATATCAAGGGTAATGAGCTGGGTAGTCATAATGGCGGAAATAGGCTTATTCGGATCCATACATATCGAGTTTTTATTAGTGTAACCCTGATCCAATATCATTGAAATCTCCGGTACTGAAAATGATGTGTATCACTCATGGGTTTGAGCTGCATCATAGCATATTCAGGAGGAGAGCCAGCCAAGCGAAGGTTTTCACATGTTTGGATTTTATCCTTCGGGCTGTTCTTGCCAAAGCCGCCTGCCAAGCGAACGGGCAGCTTTTTTCCTGTACATCGTGTAATTGTATCCCTCGGTACAATTACCTCTTCGGCGCCTAGCTAAGGCTATGCTCCCGGCATCCCATCCGCTTTGTGCGGTTCGCAAGCTTTCGCTTGCTAAATTAAGCGCTTTCAAAATCTACTTTAATTTAGAGCGTGTATATAAACAATTGATTATCAATATATTATATGTGAAATACGAGTAGCGGAGTAGCCCCGCGAAGCGCAAGCTTTTGGGTAAGGCTTTGTTGGAGGATATTTTCAAAAAAACTGCGCTGACGGTTTACAAGCACCACCAGGTCAATATCATTTTCCTGGGCATACTGCTCAATTCCCTCTAGCACTGAAGCATTGTCTATAGTCGCCAAGTTGAAGGCAAATTTAGGTTCGCCATCCTCAAAAAGCTGATTGAATATCCGGTTTTCGGTGGCCGCATAATTCTCTTTATCTCCCTTTTCATTCACATGAATAAAATGCACTCTGCTACCTATTAACTGTGTAAACTCGAGGATTTGATCGATTACCACTTCATCGGCCGATTCAAAATTGCTGGTGTAGAGGATATTTTCCAATCTACGGTACGGCTGATCCTTTGGAACGAGCAAAACGGGGCAATGCGCTTTTTGGGCTACTCCCGAAGAAATGCTGCCCAACCAATATTCCACCCTGTCATGGGAGCCTGTGGTCCCCATCACGATCATGACGGTACTCGCCTCTTTTGACAGCTCCACGATGCTATTGACGGTAGAGCCTTCGACGAGCTTTGGCTCAGTTTTCACCTTAGTAGCCACTTCGTGTGCATCCAATGAAGCAACTTGATCAATAAATTCGTTCAACTGTTGCAAAACGAGCTGATGATGATTTCTTTCAGCATTGACAAGCAGGGGTTCGTTGATCGAAAAAGTAGTAGTAAACACATGCAGTACTTCTACAGAAGTATTCAGTATGGTTGCCATTTTTTGGGCCCACAAACAAGCGTTTGCAGATGCAGCTGAAAAATCTACGGGTACAATTATTTTTTCCATTGGCTAGTATAAACAACTTATTTTCAATAAGATATACATCGTTTAGTCATCTATATGAAAAACAAGAACAGGGGTCGGGCTGTGTCGTATCATCTTGGCTGTCTGGCTTTTGTGCCAAATATTTTCCAAAAACGATCGATGTTTTGTCACCATCACCAAAAGGTCTGAGGCGTGTTGGTTGGCATATTGGTACAAGCCTTCCCATACATGCTCGCTGTCCACATTTTCCACTTTCAACTGATGGCCTGTATCTTCCAGCCTTGCCCGGAATATCCGATCCAGTATCAATGCTTCCAATTCCGAGTCGCTTTTTTGGCCCGCCCGATTAATATGCACCAGTTGAACCTTGGCTTCAAAGCAACTGGCAAGTTCGAATATTTGATGAAGCATGCGATAATCCGCCGATTCGTAATTGCTTGCATAGGCTATGTTCTTCAAGCCATCAAACTGGCAAGCATTCGGGACGAGCCACACGGGGCAATGCGCTTTTTGAGCTACCGAAACTGCTACCCCTCCAAAGAATCTCTTAATAGCATCGCCCTTACCGGTAGTTCCCATTACGATCAGGTCAACGTTTTTTCTTTTCGACCAGCTTACCAGCCCATCGGAGGAAAAGCCTATCTGCACTTCCCGCCCGATCAATTCTTTGGCTACCAGCCGGTTCATGTCCGTAGCGGCAGCGCCGTCGCAAAAGTCGTCGAGTGTTGCTTTTCTCGCTTCCACAATCGTATCAATAGAATTGATCACTGCCGGGTCGGAAGTTTCGATCTGCGGATGTATAAAGTGAACGACCTTCAACTGGGCATTCAGGAATTCGGCCAAATCGAGAGCATACAAAAAAGCGTTTCGGGAAACCTCTGAAAAATCAACAGGCACTAATATATTTTTGATTTCAATCGGTTTGTTCATTTTTTCAAGTATCAATTTTCGGATCTCTTTTACATCCGGGGCATGATTATTTTGCTGCAATATCACTTCATCGTCATACACCAAAGCAGGGATAGAATGGATGTGATATTTGAGAATGGTATCTATTTCATTGATTTCTTCAAGCTCGAAGCCATACGGAATGTCATTGAGTGCCAAGCTCAGATTCTCCAACAAGGTCTTATAGTTGCTGTCTCGTACGCCGACTATTTTAATTTTCTTCATGCGACTAAATGTTCTTCCTAAGAATCATGCACCGAGGATTTTGAATGGAAAGAAGCCAACAGAGCTTTGATAATATCATAAGTAGTCAATAAGCCGATGATCTTTTGCTGTTCTACTATTGGGATGGCTTTAAATTCATTCTTTTTAAAAATTTGTAAGGCCTTTTGAATGCTATCATCAGGTTTGAGGGTAACCAGCTCGGAAGTCATAATTTCAGCGGCCGTATAATTGCGCAAACGGATAGTATTCATCATCTCCTGATAAGCGTTGGCAGCATTACCTTTCAAAAATAGTTTCAAATCCGTGTGGCTGATAATCCCAACCAACTTATCTCCCTCACAAACCGGCACATGGTGGATTTGTTTGCCTTCCATCAATTGTTTGACTAATTCCAAGCGATCATCATGCTGAACGATGCTGACATGCTTGCTCATGATCGTGCTGAGAGGAGAAGAAACATCCATTATCAATAATTCATTATTAAAAATACTCATCACAAGGTCACTCACATACCCCTAAATACCAATGATTCCGATCATATATAAAAATGATTAAGGTCACTGGAATCAAAGTCGTGAAGCACCGCTCAAAAAATCAATCCTCCATTTCAACAGTCTGGGAATAAGTGTTCCCAAAAGCAATCGGGATGAGCGTTTTTGAGTAAATTGCCTCCAATATTGATCGCGTTCATCTAATTTTCAGCTTCGATGCCGAACAACGAACTACCATCCAACCTTTTGGACAGTAAGGAAATTTTTACACTCAGCCCGCAGGGAATTCTGATCCTCGGGGAAGAAGGAATCATTGCGCAGGCCAATCAGGCAGCCGCAAAAATGTTTGGCTTTCCCCTTGAAGAACTTACAGGCGAAAGGATACAAACATTGATTCCAACTTTCGCTCCCCATCAAATCAATTCGCTCGAACAAGAGATGGGAGCGGTACGCAAAGACGAATCGGACTTTCCTATTTCATTGATTATCAGAAAAATACATCTTGAAAATAAACAAATACATGTTTGTTACATTCAGGATTACACGCAAATAAAAGAACATGAATCCGCCCTTGCCGACAGCCAAAGCAAACTTAAAGCAGTCTTTGAAACAGCCGTTGACGGCATCATCATCATCAATGCAGAGGGGATTATCGAAATGACCAACCTGGCTATTGCCCGCCTTTTTGGCTACAGCAAAGAGGAACTGATTGGCCAAAACATCAGCATTCTGATGGGCAATCCCCACAAAGCAAAGCACGATCAATACATCCGCACCTATCTGCAATCGGGGCATGCCAAAATCGTCGGTATTGGCCGCGAGGTGTTGGGGCGTAAAAAAGAGGGCCGGGAGTTTCCGATACGGCTCAGCGTAAGCGAGATCAGGCAGGACGAAAAGATTCTCTTTACAGGTATCATCCATGATCTCAGTGATCAAAAAAAGACAGAACATGCCATCCGCCAGCTCAATGAAGACCTCGAAGCAATGGTGGAGCAGCGCACCGAAGAGCTTTCGCAAACAGTAAGCAAATTATTGGAAGTCAATCATCAGCTGGAGCATCAGATCAAAGAACGCAAACGGATTGCGGAAGCATTGCGGCAGTCGGAGCAGGAAATCCGCAACAGCCTTGAAAAGGAAAAAGAACTCAGCGAGCTGAAATCGCGCTTTGTTTCAATGGCCTCCCATGAATTTCGCACCCCGCTCAGCACCATCCAGTCTTCTGCTGCCTTAATAGGCCGATACACAGAAGCCGGCCAGCAAAACCAGCGCATCAAACATGTGAACCGAATCAAGTCCGCTGTGGACAATTTGACCAATATTCTGAATGATTTTCTGTCGTTGAGCAAAATTGAGGAAGGAAAAATTCAGCTTCGACCCAACTACTTTTCGCTGGAAGGGCTGATCAGCGAAGTAGTGGATGAAATGGAAGGCTTGCTGAAAAAAGGGCAGCGAATTGAAGTGAACGGAACAGACACTTTGCCTACAATCTATTCCGACCGCAATCTGCTAAAAAACATTTTGTTCAACCTCCTTTCCAATGCGTACAAATATTCGGGAGAAGATAGCAGGATACTTTGCAGCTACCAGATCAAAGCAGATAAGCAATTCGAAATCCAGATTACGGACCAGGGAATCGGTATTCCCATTCATGAGCAACAATATCTGTTCACCCGCTTTTTCAGAGCCAGTAACGCCACCAATTTTAAGGGCACCGGCCTTGGGCTGCACATCGTCAAAGGTTATGTAGATATGCTGGAAGGGCAAATCTCCTTCCATAGCAATGAGAGCTCGGGAAGTAAATTTACCGTCACTATCCCCTACTATCCAACGGGCAGCATTAAGGCAAATTAACGCTTAAGTTTGATGCCCAAAATTGCACTGGCGAATATGGGGAATGCAAATATCGTCAGCCACCACTGCCCCATAAATCCGGCAATCAATACAATGAGCATCATCAAATAGTACCGCAATATCAATGTTCCTACACTGATTTTAAGGAATTCAAACTTCATAAATTGACAGATTTCGTGCTGAAATATCTCCCAAACATAAGCTTGCTATTTCCATCAAAAAATGATTTTGATTAGCTGTGCGACTGATCTTCGTCATCCCGCCCAAGGTGAGCCTTTAGACCTTCAGATTCACAGCGGTCCAATCTCAGGGCAGGCGCTCAGGTTTTTCGCCATCAAAAACGATTTTTAAATATACTCTAACGGAAGTTTAGGTATGCCCTTATCTTACCCGCCAGATAAAACATCTCTCTACCGATCTCTCCCAACTTGGCATCATAGGCGCTTTGCTCTTCCGGGCTTCCGTCAAAAAGCTTGGGATCGGTGTAGGGAAGCGAAAATCGCAAGGCGGCCCCACGCACCACCGGGCAACCTTCGTCCGCATCGCTGCAAACCATCACCGCCACAAATTGGCTGGTCGGATTGGCGGGGTGATCGTACACCTTGGAAAACAAATTTAGTGAGCGGCCTTCCAGCTCCAGGCGGTAGCCGTTCTCTTTGTGGGCTTCCAGCACAAAACCCACTCGCCGAAGCGCTTCCACGATGCTTTTATACACTCCCGTAGCGGCCGTCCCGCCCGAATACACCTGAATCTCCGGCAAGCCATAATGAAAGGCTGCCAACTGCAACAGCAGCTGCCCCAACTGGCTTCGGCGAGAGTTGTGGGTGCAGATCACGATGACCTCCAGGCCGCCCGATTGCTCTGGTAAAAGGGCTATTTTTGCGGCCATTTCCTGCAATAAGGCCAGTCGATCCGGCTGAATTTCGCGGGCTCCGCCTTCCAAGCGGCGGCAGAGGGCCTGAAGTTTTTTGGAAAGCATACCTTATTTCTTTTGGGGAGGTTGTGCAGGTCGCACCTCTATTTTGCTGGGCAAGGTACGGCCGGGTATCTTCAAAACATCCCACACCAGCTGGCCAATATCCTCCGGCTGAATCTTCCATTCATCAGCCGGATTGGGTGTATGATTGTTGAAATAGGTGGCCACCGAACCGGGCATTATGGTGGTGACCCGTACGCCGAAGTGGCGCAGATCGAGCATCACAGCCTGGGTAAATCCGACCAGCCCGAATTTGCTGGCATTGTAGGCAGAGCCGCCAGCAAAAAAATTGGTGCCCGCCAGGCTGGCGATGGTGATGAGGTAGCCCTGCGATGCTTTGAGCGCAGCAATCGCTGCCTTGGCAGTGTAAAATACACCCGTCAGATTGGTGTCGATGGTTTCCTGCCACTGCTGGGGGCTCAGCTCCTCGATGCTGCCGAAGTGCCCCAGCCCCGCATTGGCGATCACCGCATCGATGCTGCCAAAGGCCTGCCGGGCGGCATCGATGGCCTGCTGCTGCGCCTCGTAGCTGCGCACATCGGCAGCCAGGCCCAGCGCTTTGCCAGCACCCGCCTGACTGAGCCGGGCTACTGCCTCATCAGCGGCCTGCTGGCTGCGGCTGGTGATGGCTACGTGCATACCTGCCCGCAGCAATACCTCAGCAATGCCGTAGCCTATACCTTTGCTTCCGCCGGTGATGAAGGCGGTTTTATTGGTCAGATCATTCATCATTTGTAGTCAAATTATTAAAATCCATATGCTCTTACTTGCTTTTGTGGCGTCTCAGGCTCGGCCTAAGCCCTCTATTCGTTCAGTGATAATACGCAAATTCCTTTGAAACTCAGCATGCTGAGGGACGGCTGCCACCAGCTCCTCGCAATGTGAGCGGGCCTGCTCATAATGCTTCAGCGCATCGGCCAGGTCGCCCTGCGATTTATATATGTCCCCCAGATTGGAATGCGATATCGCCAAGTTGTTTTTATACGACACATCGCCCGGATATTCCGCATGGAGCCCCTGTTCCAGTTCATTGTAGAGCTTATAATGCTCCAGCGCATCGGCCAGGTCGCCCTGCGATTTATATATGTCCCCCAGCCTGGAATGCGATATCGCCAAGTTGTTTTTATACGACACATCGCCCGGATATTCCGCATGGAGCCCCTGTTCCAGTTCATTGCAGAGCTCATAATGCTTCAGCGCATCGGCCAGGTCGCCCTGCGATTTATATATGTCCCCCAGCCTGGAATGCGATATCGCCAAGTTGTTTTTATACGACACATCGCCCGGATATTCCGCATGGAGCCCCTGTTCCAGTTCATTGTAGAGCTTATAATGCTCCAGCGCATCGGCCAGGTCGCCCTGCGACTTATATATGTCCCCCAGATTGGAATGCGATATCGCCAAACCGTTTTTATACGACACATCGCCCGGATATTCCGCATGGAGCCCCTGTTCCAGTTCATTGTAGAGCTTATAATGCTTCAGCGCATCGGCCAGGTCGCCCTGCGATTTATATATGTCCCCCAGATTGGAATGCGATATCGCCAAGTTGTTTTTATACGACACATCGCCCGGATATTCCGCATGGAGCCCCTGTTCCAGTTCATTGCAGAGCTTATAATGCTCCAGCGCCTTGGCCAGGTCGCCCTGCGACTTATATATGTCCCCCAGATTGGAATGCGATATCGCCAAGTTGTTTTTATACGACACATCGCCCGGATATTCCGCATGGAGCCCCTGTTCCAGTTCATTGCAGAGCTTATAATGCTCCAGCGCCTTGGCCAGGTCGCCCTGCGACTTATATATGTCCCCCAGATTGGAATGCGATATCGCCAAACCGTTTTTATACGACACATCGCCCGGATATTCCGCATGGAGCCCCTTTTTCAGTTCATTGTAGAGCTCATAATGCTTCAGCGCATCGGCCAGGTCGCCCTGCGATTTATATATGTCCCCCAGCCTGGAATGCGATATCGCCAAACCGTTTTTATACGACACATCGCCCGGATATTCCGCATGGAGCCCCTGTTCCAGTTCATTGTAGAGCTTATAATGCTTCAGCGCATCGGCCAGGTCGCCCTGCGATTTATATATGTCCCCCAGCCTGGAATGCGATATCGCCAAACCGTTTTTATACGACACATCGCCCGGCTCCTGATCACAAAGGGCCATTAGAATAGCTGCCATCTGCTGGTAGGCTTCCATAGCCGGATGCAATTCGCCTGTTTTTCGGTAAAAATTCCCGGTATATTGGCAAAGAATGGCCAGGTCAATATCCGTTGAGGAGAGGTTGTTGATGAGGGATTCGGCATAGCTCAATACTGTCAGTGCGTCCAGGTATTGCGCTGTATGGAGCAAATCCTGCCCGGAAAGTTTATCTGTTAAATACGCAATGGCCAGGCTGCAGTCAGCACGCAGTCTCTCCTTTTGTTTTACCTTCACCACATCCTGGACCACCTGGTTAGTTTTAAAGGTCTTTTCGGCCTCCTCGTAGTCTATCCAGCCTTTTTGAGTAAGTGCGCTCAAGGCTGCTTTAGCCTCCCCCTCAGGCAGCATCTGCTTGAGCTTTTGAAAGGCAATTGGCTCATTGGGCAGCACGGCAAAGAGGGAGATCAGTTGTTTTTCGGTTTCCGCCAGGCTCAGCACATCGTACATGGCCAATACGATGGCTTCGGGGTTTTCGTAGCGCAAGCCGGTGCCTTTTGCCTGGTAGGCCGTGTGTATGCTCCCGGAACGGCTCAGTGCGAGGAGGCTCTTTTGTAGGTCGGCATACAGCTGGCTGAGCGAGTATTCGCGCTCAAATTGATTGATGTTTTGGAGGTTTTTAGCCAGCAATTCGATGATCAGGGTATTGTGGTCCACCCAGCCGATGATGTCTTTGAGCAAGGCATCTTCGCCGGGCTGATGCCCTTTGTAGTATTTTTTAAAAAGCTCTGCGGCATAGGGCTCGCTCAATCCTTTTATGGGAAAATAGTCGGCTCCCTCCAGCTCGTTAATGCGGGTGGTGAGCAGGAGGTGGAAGTTGCTGCATTGGCGCAATGCCTGAAAGTGGTCTCTAATATCGTCGGCATCATTGGCATTGTCGATCACCAGCAGGCTGGGTTTTTTCAGGCTTGCCAGCTCCCGGAGTAGCCGCCGCAGGCGTTGGGGGGGCGGCATGTCGGGCGCAAACTCCAGCCGCAGGGGCCGGGCCAGCGACAAAAGTGCCTCAGTGATGTTTTGCTCCGCCAGCACCCAGGCTACATGTTCGTATGCCTCCATATACTCATGATAGTAGCGGGAAGCGAGGGAGGTTTTACCCATCCCGCCTTTGCCATTGACCAACAGCAGAAAGTTGCTTCCTGAAAAGAGCTTTTGGTGCAATTCTTCCAGCTTCTCCTCCCGGCCGATAAAAACCGGCGGAGAGAAGGGGTTTGGCGTAAGGGCGCGGGGAAGGGGGCTGCCAAGCCCCGAGCGGAGGTCGGCAATGCCTTGCTTTATTTGTTGGCGATCATCATGCGCTGCTTTTTCAAAAGCGGGGCGGCTCACATTGACGGCAGAGCGAAATTCCTGCTCAAAGAGTGCGATTTCGGCTTCCAGCTTTTCGGCACCCAGCTGTTTTTCCAATTCAAAATGGCTGGCTAATTTTTGCAATGCCGGAAAAAAGGGCGAAGCGCTGTCGCTTCCGTACCAATGCCGGTACAAGGCTTGGTGGATGGCTTTTTCGCGGAAAAATTGCTCCAGGCATGGAGGCTTTTCAGTTTGAAAATAGGTCACTACCGCTTCCACATACACATCGAGAAAGGCCGAATCCTGGCTCGTCAGCTCAAGGCGATGTTTCTTTTTCCATTCCTTATAGCTTGTAGAATGTGCCGCCTGCCCCACCACAAAATCGATGCTGCGATCGATCAAAGATCCGATGATCTCACAAGGAAGTCCGGAGAGGATTGCGCTCATGTTCTGTTTTTATGTAGCCAGGGACTGTTCAACTAGCCATTAATACATAGTTAAGTTAATACATAGAACTGATTTAAACTATTGTATTGTTGTTGAGGCTTGGCCATTGTAGGTTCTGGCGATTTCTCTTTTTGAGTGCGTACCTGTATGGTACGGACGATAAAAGGAAAGAAGTCAGGTTCTATAAGGGCTGGAGCCGCAAACCATTAGAAAAGTTTAAATCAGTTCATAGTCTAAAAATTAAACCCCGCCGTAAAGGCAAATCGCTGTTTCTCCTCCTCCTCATCAAGGGGGTTGTGGGGCATAAACAGGCCAAAGCTCAACACGACGGCATCGAGTGGAGCCAGCCAGATACCGCCGCCATAGTTGCTGTGCCAGGTATCGGAGTCGTCGCGTTCCAGCCAAACGCGGCCGTAGTCGTACCCGGCATAGATGCCGAAGGTGAAGGGCAGGGCGCGGTTGTAGCTGCTAAAGAGGCGCAGCCGGAGGTCGATGTTTTGCCAAAAGGCCGTTTTGCCATAAAAGCGCTGCGCCCGGTAGCCGCGCAGGCTGGTTTTGCCACCCAGGCTGGGTGCCTGCCAAAACTCGAATTGGTTGCCACTGTTGTAGCCAAATCCGAGGCGGGTAGCGAGTATGAGGTTTTGTTTGCGGTCGATGTTTTGATAAACGGCCAGCTCGCTGCGCAAGCTGCCAAAATCGCTGCCCTTGTCTTTCAGATTAGCCAGGTAGCCGGCATCGGTGAGAAAAGAAATACCCCGGCGGGGGATCACCTTATCATCGACATTGTAGTAATTGAAGCCCAATTTCAGGCCGCCAAAATACTTGGTGTCAAATACATCGGGTGGCACATCGGCCCGGTCGCTGAGGAGGTAGCGATCGGCCAGGCGGTCAATTTTACTCAACTCGAAGACAGGGCCGATATTAAAAAAACCATTATTTCCTGCCAGCCTCCATTTGAGTGCCGGATTCACATGCGCCAGGCCTTGCCGCGCTCTGAAAAACTCAATGCCTTCTTCCCCCCTCTGGCTATCATTGCCAAAGCCAAAGTAGTTGAATGCATAGGAAGGGTTTTTGAAAATGGAATGCAGGTAAAAATCCGTTTTGCCAAACACATTGAGAAAATCGCCGGTATATTCCAGCGAAAAAGCTTTGGTGCTGCTGGCAAAAGTAGCTATGACGTTGTGGGTGGCATTGTAGGGATCTTTTTTGAATTCGTAATCGGTAAACAGCAGATTGGCGCCAACTACAAAGCCATCATCGGGATTGGAGCCGAGAATGGGGAAGGGCAGCACAAAGTCATAGTCGTAATGAGCGGCGCGGCGGTCGTAGATATTTTTGATCACTTCATGGCTTCTCCGATCCGACGTTTCACTGCCTCCTTGCACCTTATTGTTGCGCTTGTCGTCATAAATGACTGTTTTTTTACACAATCCAGCCACCTTTGACTGATCCACAAACTGATCGTCGCCCTGCCCGCCAATACATCTGATTTTGATCCCCTTTCTGGTTTGCCCTTTAATCAAAAAATGATCGTCATTGCCGATGCCGTAGAGATGGATTTCTTTGGTCACTTTGTTGTCGAAGGTTCGGTCATACAGCAAATGCTGCCGCTCCCCTTCCTTATTCGTATCGTACATACGCACCCGGGTTTGCTCATCACTCAAGCGATCCACTTCGAACAATTCCTTCTTGTCGGTGCCATACACATCCACCTCTTTGGACAGAAACTCGTAATAGCGGCGGGCAATATTGGGCAATTCATCGCGCCTGTGCTTCAAGGTGTTTTTGATGTAATCGCCAGAATCGTTATACACCGCATCCGGCCAAATTTCAAAGGCTTTGTCCACGATGTCATCGGTCAAATGTTGTTGAATATAGCTGACTTGTGCTTCCCACTGAGACCAATCCAGCTCATTGATAAAAGAATTATCGAAGCTGCGTGGACTCCAGGCAGCCCATTTTATTTGTTTGATTTTGGGCTGATAAACGGCCAGCTGATGCAAAAAGGGCATAGTGAAGGTAACCATTCGGGTGAGCAAGCCATCGTATTTGCTAAAGGCCTGGTCGCGGTCACGGGGCACGGGACGGTACACGTTTTTGCCTTTTTGCGGCTTAAACCTAGCCCAGCGCCATTGGTCATCATGCCGATCCCAATCGCCCAGGATAAAATCGAACAAACGGGTTCGCAAGGTCCATTCCTGATCAATTTGGTGCTTGTGGTTATTGATTAGCCGGGCCGCTACATCCGGGGTGCTTTTGAGGGCATCGGAGCCGCCAAACTGCTGCATGCCTTCCCAACTCCCTCCTGGCCGTTCTTCAAACAAATACACGCTTCCTCCAAAAATATCGTTGTTGACTCCCAGCCTTGGCTGCTTCGGTACATACACAAAGCGCGGATTGGTGTGATAGATATTAATGGCCTCGGCCATAGGGGGGATAACGACTGGCGCGAAGGGATGGGTGGAGAGAAAATTGTCGGTGCCGATGAATTCGGCAAGGCGCATTTTGTTGAAAGGAAAAGGAAGCAGGCGGGTGACGTCTTTCGTCAAATCGCGCAGCACATACTGGTGGCCTTCTTTGTCTTTGAGGCGCAGCGAATTGGTCTGATTGCCGCCGCCCCGCTTGATGGGGGTGAGCCCGCCCATGAAGGTATCCAGATCGATGACGGGAAATTCGAATTCGGTGAGGTACAAGCTGCGGTAGTGCTCGCCGAGTAGCCAGCGTTGGAAGGCACCGGCTTTGCTGATTTCGTTGCGTGTGGGCAGACGTTTGATGGCAGTCAATTTTTGATCGTACTCCGGAAAATCGGTGGGAATATTTTCCTTAATGATGGAAAGCTTGTCTTTTATTTTTTTTCTAAAGACTTCTTCAGCATCGGTCCCGTCCTTATTGGTGGCCCAATAATGCACCCATGCCGAGCCGTCTTTGTAAAAATCGAGGGTGGCAAAGCCATATGCGCCATAAGCAAATTGGGCGCCCCGGCCAATTGTGGAAGGACTTTTGCGAGCCGCCGAGCCACTGACGATAAAATGCTGCTCTTCGTTTTCGAGATATTGCAAGTTGTGCTCGTGGCCCGAAACGAAGATAAAATTGCCGTTTTTCTTAACTCCTGTGAGCAAGGCATCGCGAAGGTTGCGGTATTCCTGATGGGCAATATCTTGTTTGGTACCGATTCGCCCTCTGAAAAATGCGTACATACTTCCCAGTATTGGCAGGGGAATGAACAAATTTTTGTTGAGCTCGGTCAGCGGAAAAAGATGCGTTTTGGCACTGAAGTTACCACTGTGCGGGCCATTGGTGTAGAGGGGATGGTGCATGGCGATCACTACATTTTTACTTCTGTTGCCACGTACTTCATCTTCAAATAAAAATTTGAACATGAATTTGTTTTTCACTTCACAGCCTTCATGGATTTCCGGCTCCTTGTCCCAATCTATCATCCACCATTCGGAATCCATCAATACAATGCTAAGTTGCTCGTTTACTTCTACAATCTCAGGGCCCGGACAGCCCCGGTCGGGCCGAAAATAATTTTTTTCCTCTCCTTCCTCGCTATCTTTATTCAGTTGCTTTTCCACATATTTTCCCTCCTTTCGCAAACTCTTCAGCCCGCCTGCCCAATCCGTAGCGCCCGGCAAAAAAACAGGCGTACCTTTGAAGTCCTTGAGGATATCCATTTGCTTGTCCAGTGCCTTTTGAGCATGCTCCCGCTGCTTGTTCTTTTTAGCAGAATACCCTTTGGAAGGTACGTTGTTGCCCAGAAACAGGATCGTACTTTTTTTTGATTCCTTTTTCAGTTTTTTTGACAAATAATCCAACACGGGCGAATCTTCTTTCTTACCCAACAGGCCGGCATCTCCTACCAAATAGATGCGATGCTTAAGCTTCAAGTCTTTTTCAGGCGCTTGCTGTTGCCAAGCCTCTGCTTCCGGCGCATAGTTGAGCCGGTAATTGGCGCATGAGTTTAAATAAAATAAAACGGGCAGAAAGAATAAGATGTGTAAAAGATGCTTCATATTGCTTTTTTGTTTTAGATGCTCTTGCTGGATTGACTGGAAAGTTATATAAAATCCAGAGAATACGTAAATCAATCTGGAGAAATCAGGGAATGAAAGCAGCAGGTTATTTGACAAATTCGCGCTTGCAATTCCTTGCGATTCTTAAAAAACTTAACAAACTGCTATTCCTATTCATCGCAGAAGTTAAATAGGGGTTAAATACCCGGAAAGGGCTTGCCAGGTAATTAACTGTCGGCTACATTCGGAGTCAAAGCTGTGCCGAAACTCAAAAGCCATGAAACCCTATTTCTTTATACTTCTCTTCACTACCCTGCTGCTGCCGCTCTTCGGCCAGTCAGGCCAGCTACCAAAAGCCCCCTTGAAAAACAGCATAAAGTTTGGCTTCGGCACCGCCTACCTCAATCAGGGAAACTACTTTGGCAAACAACGGCACCTGCAATTCGACCGGCGCCTGTTCCGACTGATGAGCCTGGGATTGAATGTGGGCTACATTTCGGCAGCTCAGCAAAAAAGTGATGGATTTGAACAATCGAACAAAGCTTTTCAGGGTGAGGCTACTCTTTTTCTGACGCCCATCAATAATCAGGTCAACAGCTTCAAATTGGGTGGCGGTGCTGTTTACCGACTCAATAATTATCGATATACCAGTCAAATTGTCCGCGTAAAGGATGAAATCATCCGCAAAGAATTTAGCGAAGAGCAGTACAGCACGCCTGGCTATTCAGTGATGCTGGAATACGAGGTGTATATTGCACAGCTCATCGTGTTGGGCTCCAGAGCCTCTTTCCAAAAATTTGAAAACAAAGACAAAACTTTCTTCTGGGGATTGCATGCCGGGCTACGGTTTTAGCGTTAAAACCTACCACTGATGCCATGGCTATAAATCAGCTTCAAACCTCTCATGGTGTATAGCTCAAAGCGGTGGAGCTATTGTTCATTAGGCAACTGGGGTTTCGGAAACTAATACCAGGCTTCAGCATTTGCAAAACTCGCCAAAACCGTAGCCCGCCCTGCCTTCCAGCCTACCATTTGGTGAAAGAAATGCTCGAAGCAAATCGCTTCTATATGTATTGCGCAATGGAGTTCGAATTCAAAACAAACATATACTTCAAGCCGCCAGGTTTTGTGTGTATGCACAAGACTTGGCAAAGCAGGATAAACAAAAATTTTCAAATCTTAAAACATTACACGTTTTTTTTATTGCCCTGCTGTCCTGTTACTCAAAATCTTTATACAAAAGATACTTCCTCCTGATCTGGCGAAAGATATCCAAACCTGCCTGCCAGCTATTCCTAATCTCTGCTGCTGGCACCTTTTCCCTGATTTGCCTTTGCAGTGCTGAGCTACCGGCCAGTTTGTCAAAAAATCCATTTTTTAAAAAAAATTGCTCCTGATCCGGAAATGCCTGATAAAAATCAATAAGATAGCTCAAGTCAATGTATCGCCTGCTTTGCAGCTCTTCCACAGTCAAATCGGACAAATCAATACCCCGGCACTTTTTAGCCTGATGCTTGGGATATTTGGCACCCGGCATCGGTTCGGGAGTGAAATAATAATCGCCCATCTCAACCTCCGGATGGCCAATTACCTGGAACTGCTCAGGGGTACCCCGCCCTACGCTCAGTTTTGTTCCCTCAAAAAAGCAAAGCGACGGGTACAGATAAATGGAACGCATGTTGGGCAGATTGGGCGATGGGCGGACAGGCAATTTATAAAAGGTACGGTGGTCATAGTTCATACAGCTTATTACCTGCAATGCACACTTCTGCCCATCCTTCAACCAGCCCTCTCCATTGATCATACGGGCATACTCTCCTACCGTCATGCCATGCACTACCGGCACCGGATGCATTCCCACAAAAGACTGATAGGCAGGCCTTAAGATCGGCCCGTCCAGGTAATGGCCGTTAGGGTTGGGCCGATCGAGTACCAGCATTTTGACACCATGTTCAGCACATGCTTCCATTACATAGTGTAAGGTGGAGATGTAAGTATAAAAACGCGCTCCCACATCCTGGATATCGAAGATGAGCATATCCAAGGCTGCCAAATCCTCTGCAGAGGGCTTCTTTTTCCTGCCGTACAAAGAGATCAAGGGCAGGTCCGTTTTCGGATCCTTGCCGTCTGCCAATTGTTCTCCGGCATCCGCCTCGCCACGGAAGCCGTGCTCCGGAGCAAATATTTTTTTCACCTCTACATTCAAGGCCAACAGGGTATCCACCAAATGCCGTCCATTCACCCTGGAAGTTTGGTTGACGAGCAGGCCGATTCGCTTGTTTTGCAAGGCTGAAAGATACCTATGCACCTGGTCAGCTCCACATAATATCTGCTCACTCGCCTTGTCAGCAAGTGTATCTTCATGTGTATCTTGCGGCTCCTGTACTGCTTCTGAGGAAGGTATTTCGTCTATTTTTTCCTGGTTCTTATCCCTTCTACAATCAATAATCAGGCTGGGTAAGAGGCAGAAAAGCAAAGCCAATATTTTAAAGTTTGCCAACATATTTTTACATTTGTTTATCTAAAAAACGCAGGAAACCAGGCAACTTATTGACACTTATCAGCTTTGTTGCCTCGAAGTTCTGCGTTTTTTATTTGCTGCAATTCGACCAAAATGGCTACAAAAAAAATATACGCTGTGATTGATGTGGAGACCACCGGTGGCCGGGCTGCCCGTGAGCGAATCACCGAAATCGCCATCGTACTTTTTGATGGAGAAAAGATCCTCGACACTTTTTCCAGCCTTCTTAATCCCGAGCGCGTCATTCCTTACAATATTACTCAATTGACCGGGATTACCCAAGAGATGGTTGAGGAGGCTCCCAAATTTTATGAAGTAGCTAAGCAAATTGTGGAAATGACCGAGGGAGCAATATTTGTAGCACATAATGCCCGCTTCGATTACAGCTTCATTCGGGAAGAGTTCAAAAGGCTGGGCTACAACTATTCGAGGCGCCAATTGTGTACCGTGCGGCTGTGCCGCAAGACCTTCCCCGGCCTGCGCTCCTACAGCCTCGGTAAGCTCACACAGTATTTTGGCATCGCGATGGATCGACGGCACCGCGCCCTCGACGATACCCTGGCTACGGTGGAATTGCTCAAAGTAATATTGCAAAAACAAAATAGCGACTCGGCTGTCAACGAGCTGGTCAATATGGGCATCCGGGCTACCAACCTGCCTGAAAACATTAGCCTGGAGCGCCTGCACCAACTGCCGGAAGCCTGTGGTGTATATTACTTCCACGACCAGTTCAACAAGCTTTTGTATGTGGGCAAAAGCATCAATATCAAAAAACGGGTGATGCAACATTTTGCCAACAAAAACAAGAAAGGGCATCAACTGCAGCAGCAGGTACATGACATTAGCTATGAAATCACCGGCAGCGAATTGGTAGCCCTGCTGCAGGAGTCGCATGAGATCAAACAATACCACCCGCCTATCAACCGCGCCCAGCGGCAGCGCGTCTTTCAGTACGTCATCCACTACTACGCCAATGAGCAAGGCTACTTTTGCCTGGACATTGCCAAGGCCGGCAAGCTGAAAAAGAAAAAGCTCAATGTGCTGCGCGAGTACCCTACCATCCTCTCAGCCAAAACTGCACTCAACCGCATCATCGAAACTTTTGAGCTATGCCAGAGCTATTGCAATGTCGATCACATCGGAAGGCCCTGCTTTTATTACCACCTACACAAATGTCGCGGCGCCTGTATCGGAGAGGAGCTCCCGCTGGTGTACAACGAGCGCATCATGGAAGCAGTAGCTAGCCTGGGTACCGAGTTTGATGACAATTTTTTCATCCTCGACAAGGGCCGCAATCCGCAGGAACGAGCAGTGGTGCTGGTAGAGAATGGTGCCTATCAGGGCTTTGGCTATGTGGATGAGGAAGGTATGAGTGGCGGGGTGGAAGAGCTGCGCGATGCGATACAACCCTTTCAGCACAATCCGGATACGGTGAGGATCATCCGCCACTTCCTGCTCAGAAATGAGCAACGCCTCGAAATTATTCGGTTTTGAGACGTTCAGGCAGTCTGCCATCTGATGTTATGATTGCATAAGCCTGTGGCCCTCCAACAAGTGCGCAGCGAAGGATCGGAGGCATGATTCACATTCGGCCTTACATGTAGTACAAGCCCTTCATCTTTTGTCAAGTCAATAGATGAGCAGAACAATTGGCTGCAGATTAATAGTAAAGCGTGCCGGGAACGGCTACCAATCTATAGTCCCTTTACATAAACTCCCAACAAAAGCAATACAAACCCGGCTAATAACAGCCAGTCGCCATTATCGGCGATCGCAGGAATTACAAATGCTCCTAACAACCCGAAAAGAACCAGCGCAATGCTAATCATGACTGTACTGTTTTTCGGTGCTTGTGGTGTTAAATCACTCATTACAACTATATTTTTTTGATTAAACAAACCAAATATAGTGGAATAAGTTGATTGTTTTTGTAATTCTTTGCTACTTCAAGCCGCCAGGTTTTGTGTGCAGGCACAAGACTTGGTAAAGTGCGGTACAGCCTTAATTGATGTTTCTCAGAATTTATAATTTTTAATTTTCATTAACAATACTGCGGGCAGAAAACTGCCCTTATGAATAATTCGAGGCTCCCAAGGCAATAGCCTTTTGAATTTCGGGACGATTTAAATCAAACTCAGCCTCAGAGCTGAGTTGCGAAAAAAGCCATTTGACCTGCGCCAGGTTTACTGCGGCTAAACACATATTGAAATGGAAATGCAAGGCCTCCTTACTACGGGCCCGACAATGTGTTAGGCCACAAAACTGTTTAGCATCTCTAAGGAATTGAAAGACTTCAACCTATAGACTGGCGCTTTCTGGATGAAACCGCTTCCGGTGAAGCTTATTCGATTGAATTGCATTACGAGCGCAGAAAGAAACGATATACTTTTGGTGAACTCAATTTCCAACCCATTGAGGATCATCGCTTCAAGAGCCTTGCCTGTACTGACAATCTGATCCGGGCTATCAGAGGAACAACAGGTGTCTATCATCTGACTAATACCTATCTCCTGACACATCCCGCAACCAACCCTAGATGGTCTAATGCTTTGCTTGTGTATTCTTGCGAGTCCATCCCGCAAGATAATTAACTATCAACTTTGTGATGCTTGGGTGCGGAAGATGCGCTGTCACGCTCCTGGGTAGGACCCTCGCGCGTATCCACGCCAACAGGTTCCTCCGCTACCTCTAGTATGGCGCCGGTCAGTCGTACCTCCTTCCACTTTGTCTGTCTAATTTACCTTATGAGGAAGAAAAAGGCGGAAAGTTAAATTTAATCACTTTAAAATCGGGAATATCCCTACCACCACCTAAGTAGTAATTGCATAAAAAACGAAAACGTGACATAAATGGTAGAAATAAATTTTTTTAGTCACATTTTCTTTTGGGAATGAAATATTGGAGGTGTAAACATCAAAACAACGGATCATTAAAAAATTCAAACGATGAAAATTTTAAATAATCTCCATTGCCTTTTATTGGCAGCTATTTTTTCAACTGCGTTTGTTCAGGCGCAGGACAAGGAAAACAGTTTCAGTCTTGTGGGCCAAAATGGTTACTCGCTACGGCAGCTGCAAAAGGTTGCCACCCTTGTAAAACCATTCGCCTATTTTTCCCAATATGGCCAAAGTAAATCTCTACGGGACATCATTGTGGACAAACTCCAGGGAAATAATGAGCGAATTAAATTTCAGCAGCTGCGTTATGGTACCATACCAAAACTTTCATACGAATTGTACGCATACGGTAAATTGATGCATAAGCATTTTGAAAAAAATTTTGGAATTACAATGGATAATTACCTTCAGCAATATTGCACAGATCCAGTCTTGATCAACCAATATGAACAGACGAATGGTTTTCTGAACGAATTGGCCCTGGTATTACAAATGGCTAGTGAGTCAGAAGTTAGCAATTTTTCAGAAATGCTATTAATAGCCTTTGATGGTTTGAAATTCTATACCAAAAGAGAGGAAATAAGGAGGGGGGAAGATGTAGAGCTGATGACCCTTGGCAGGGACAACAATGCCTTGGGTATCCAAAAGACGAAAGCAGGAAAGATAAGGCTGAGCTTTAAAGGCCTGAAAATGGACTTGGGCAAAAACAAGCAAGAAGAGGATCTTTCCCAAAAACAGGTCGTGTGCATTGGGTGTGAAGTGTCAGAGGCGATTTATTTCAATCCCTATCTGGAAATATTTGCGCTGGCTGGCCAATCAATGAACCAACCCTCCGCAGCTAGGGAATTGATATACAGGCTAATAGGTGCTTCTATTGAATATCCTGATTTTATCATACAATGAGCACCTTTTAATCCGCGAATTATACCGCTAGCCAGTCTGCATTAATTAACTAATTATTAACCACGGGATCAGATTAGTTTGAATTTCTATTAGCAAAGAAGCCCTGCTTCTGCCAAGTGTCGTCTTGCCTCAAAATTGAAACTGATGCTCCCATTTGCTTAAACCAAAAATATCATGAAATCAATTTGGGGCGCAACAGGGATTTGTCCCCCCCTATATAGAAAGGAAGAAAGCATTAACTTTGAGTTGAAACAAAACCAAAAAAAATGCAAATCTCCCTTTCAGTAGTAAAATTACTAAAAAAAGAATTAGAAGAATTACTCTTATCAATAAACTGGTTAGAAATGTTGTTAACCGGAAATTTTTATAAGTTTGAGCGTCTGTTTTTTGAATGTTTTTTAGAGTTGTACGATATAGCAGTAAGGCAAATAATAGAAGGGTTGAGTAAAGCCGAAGAATTTCTAAATCGTCAAAAAGAGGTATCAAAAGAGAAAGGGCTGAAGAAGCTAGTCATACGGCCAGCGACGATACAACTACGCACCGGGAGTCGAATAAAATATGATTCTTATTATGCTAAAAAGGTTCCAAAAGATTATGAAGGACAACGGCATATGTCCCATATCTTATGGAATACAGAATCCAATGGTTCTCCCATGTTTGCGAGTTTAGTTACCTTGTCAAGTGTCCTATGTCCTTCATTTTTAGTAGCCAACAATGTGTTGTCTTATCAAGGTGTTGACACGAATCATGATCGAATCAGACAAGTATCTCTTTCATTGGGGGAAAGTTGTTTAGCTGATCGGTCCTCCATTCAACTGGACAAAGAGGAGAGCATGGCAGGCAAACGTGTGATAATAGGAATAGATGGAGGTCGTACCCGAACCAGGGTCTATGAACAGGAAACTAAAAAGGGTAATGAGAAGAAGAAATTTAGTACTCCTTGGAGAGAACCCAAAATGTTTGCTATTAGCACAATAGATAAAGAGGGAAAAACAAATAAAGAAACGATCCCAATATATGATGCAGGATTTGGAGATGTTGAAACTTTTGAATTATTGGAAGAATACTTGCTGAACTTAGAAATTAAAAAAGCAAAAAGCGTACAATTTGTAGGAGATGGGGCACCTTGGATATGGAATAAAGCCAAACCAATGTTATTGCGCCTTGGGGTTAAAGAAGATAAGATCATTGAGACGCTGGATTATTATCATGCCAGTGAACATTTACACAACTTGAAAGACTATATGGAAAAAGAAAAAAAGGAAGATAGTTTTGCCAAACTCAAGGATCAACTATGGCAAGGAAATGTTGTTCAGATGGCGGCAACACTTACAGAGGCAATTCCCGGAGTTGACCTTTCCTCTTTCACTCCATTTCAATACTTTGTAAACAACCAGTTTAGAATTGATTATCAATGGTTTACAAAAATGAAACTCGTATGTGGAAGTGGGCTGATTGAGTCTGGAATTAGGCGAATGATTAATTTAAGATTCAAATCTCCTTCATCTTTTTGGTATCCTGATAATGTCGAAAAATTGATCTTAATGCGTTGTATTGCTCTATCGGGCAGATGGGAAATTATGATGAAAAATCTGACAGAATGAAGAATTTAGAGGGGACAAATCCATTATGCACCCATCAATTTGTATCATTATCATCCTAAGCATTTCAAGTTTTGCCACTACTTTTTGTCAGACTTATACTGTGACTGATACAGGTCAAAGAATCTGTTTCGATGACGAAGGGAGATATTCCGAAGACCGCAGTCGATGCCCAAAAACAGGTAAAGGCTTTTATGGTCAGGATGCACAATACACCAGAAACGAGCCTTCTTTTAAAAAGCTGAGAGCCGCTTTAACTTCTATCGATAGCAAATATAAGCCTTTGGTTCTTGATAACAATACTGGATTGACGTGGATGCCAGACCTCGTGCATGATGGCAGGGGCAATCCAAGGCGTGTTACTTTTGCACAGGCCAAAAAGCTCGTCGATAAGCTCAACAAGGAAAAATACGGAGGCTATGCTGATTGGAGGTTTCCCACAGTGAAGGAATTGTACTCACTCATTGAGTTCAATGGCAGCAGCTCTTCCCGTACTCCCCAACCTTATATCGACACCGACTATTTTGAATTCGTTTATGGCGACCCAGATGCCGATGGAAAAGATGAACCTTCCGAGGCGGGGGCTCCCTATCGGGCCATCGACGCACAGTGCTGGTCTAGCACAGTATATACGGGAAAGATTTTTGGACGGTTCGAGGCCGCTTTTGGTGTCAACTTCGCTGACGGTAGAATCAAGGGTTATCCCACAACAGCCTTAGGGCACAGTGGCGAACAAGCCAAACACTTCCTGCGCTGTGTGCGCGGCAACTCACGGTATGGCAATAACCGCTTTGTTGACAATGGTGATAATACCATCACAGACAAGGCTACGGGGTTGATGTGGACTAAGTTTGACAGCAACGAAAAGGAAATGTTCGGAACGGGCAAAGCCACTATGGACTGGGAAAAAGCACTAAAGGTCTCCGAGAATTTAGAGTATGCCGGATACAACGATTGGAGATTGCCTAATGCCAAGGAACTCCAAAGTATTGTTGATTACAGCCGCTCTCCTCAACATTCAAATCCTTCCAAACGAGGCCCTGCCATTGACCCAGTCTTTTCTACACCCAACGAGTCTGCCTGGTATTGGACGAGCACAACGCATATGGACGATAAAGACGGAAAAGGCACGTTCGGAGTGTATGTCTGTTTCGGTGAGGCAACCAATAAAGATGGTGTAGATGTGCATGGGGCAGGTGCCCAACGCAGTGACCCCAAAAGCAAAGCCGTAACGGAAACGAAATGGCTGACCGATGGTTTTGGGCCCCAAGAGGACGAGGTGAGAGTACATAATTATGTGAGATGTGTCCGGACAATAGACATAAGGAGGGAGAGGGTTCGACGCAGAGGGCAATAAATGAAATCTAAAGTTTTAGCGACTACAACCATTTTGGGCAAAGTTCTAATTGCGCTGTCCTGGACCGAGTTGCATTCTTACCCAACGCTTTTTCAGCAAAATTTACCGGAAGCGAATTTCCGCTTCCGATATCTAAAATCAGATTTTGATGGGATCAATCCATAGCTGCAAAAAACTTTGTGAGTCAAAAAAAAACGATCAATTATTTCTTCATTCCTAATTAAAATTTTTTAAAAATGAAAAATTTAAAAATTATCATCTCAACAGTAGCCTTGATAGGGCTTTCTTTCTTTGCTTTTAATTTGAACGCACAAACAGTAAGTGGAACAGTTTCTACTAAGATAAAACCAAAAAAATCGGCGTCCCTGACATTGGTTTCTATAGAAGACGGTTTTCTTGACCCATTTGCCGATTTAGTTCAAAACGCACATAACGAATACACCCATTGTTTTAAAGGCTATGACAAATCCGTATTGTTAAAGCGTAAATGGACAAATCAAATAAAACCGGATGTCCATATTAAAAATAGTTTGGTGTCCAACTTTTTTTCGCAACTAAAAAAACTCGCCGATAATGATTACTTTATTGATGTGTATATTTTCACGCATGGCAATTGTAATACAATTGCAACGGAAGATGGGGATATTAACAGTGACAGGATAACAAAAGAACTAAAAAATTATAAACATTTCAAAGGGGGCAAGTTCCCTATCAGAATGATTTATCAGATGAATTGTTATGGTGCCACCTTAAATCAAGAATTTATTGAGATTGGAGCGAAAGCAGTTGTTGGAACGAGATACGTCAATTTTTATCCAAACCAATTCAATAAATTTGCGAGGGAATGGAAAAATGGCAAAAGCTTTAAAACATCGGTAAAAAACTCCAATACCACTTCCTCAAGATCCACTATGCAGGGACTGATCGCCACCTGGGGACTCCTTAAATCCGGTTGTCCAGATAATGTATTGGGCAAAAATGATTGTTCCAAAAAATACTTTTGTAATAACTGGTTGTGCTGTCGTTATGATGGCAAGACTGATCAATGGGACAATGGAAAATCCGGAAAAGAAAATATGAATGCATCATCTAAAATGATAATTTCAGGTGATGGACAAATAACAAAGAAATCCAAGCCGGTTTGGAGTGCGACTCCCAGTTCAACCAAACAGTATCCATGCAATGGCTGTAACGACTATTTAGGCTCCAAAAGTGGGGTGGTTTACGCTACGCCTGCAGGTACGTTCAAACCCGATATATCAAATAATGATGAAGTTAAAATTGTGATTAAGAAAACGGGAGGGAAGGCTAAAACAAAAGTTTCAGTCTATGATATTACTGGGACAAAAAGAAAACTTTCGTCCTATACTTTTTCGAATGGCAATGACAATATTGGCAAAAAGAAAACCTTTATTTTATCTGGTGTAAAAGAACAGCAGTTGAAAGTGGTTATCGAAAACAATAGTCTCGGGAATATTTTTTCGTACGACGTTTATGCCGTGAATAATTAGTGCTACATTCAGTGATTTTAATGTAATGAGCTTTTGGCTCATCCCCAATTTAGGGTGAGCAATAATAATCAAGGAAGAAATCAGGGACGATCATAGCCCTAATAACATCTTCCAAATGTTCTTTGAAATTAAAAGCGTTTTCGTAGATAGCGACATATTTAGCGACATATTTAGCGACATATTTAGCGACATATTGGGCTAAATATTTTTTGTTGACACCTCTGAAAGGTCTTAGGAAATTTCGAAGTCCAGTCCATAATCCCTCGCAGGAATTGCAGTGAACTTCGTTGATACCATCCCCATCATCATCTCTGGCATATTCTTTAGCCGAATGACATACAGTACTGACATACAGTACTATGGTTTCTGGCAGAGCTTGCTACCCGATTGTAGGCATGAGATTCATCCGTAAACAGGTGAATTCCTTCATTGGTTTGATCTTCCACTTTTGGCTGAATTTGGTCAATCCGAGCACCAAGACAAACAGCTAATCGTATTTGTTTAGATTGTCTGCCAAAGAAACCTTGTACTGGAGGACGGTCATTTGAATAGGTCCCTATCCCCTTTTTTTATTTGCCCGTTTTCGAGGTGGATCATTTGGATCAATATGAGGTTCTCCTTTTTGTCCGGCATTTTGAAAGACTTCATCAGATTCTATTTCTGTATCTGTTAAAGTACTTACGTCCCGGTTTTCAAAGGCGTATTGTTGTAACTTGTGTCGCCAATCCAGCAGGCTATTATAGCTAACTGAAAGTTCTTTACTTAAGTGCTGAGTAGTTTTGCCTTGAGCAAATCCTCGGAGCATCAATACAATAATGATGCAGTTGTAATGAATGCCTTTAAAAATAGTTGTCGTAAATAGATTGAACACTTTACCACAGTTTTTACACTTAAATTTTACACTTAAAGCAAGGTAGCTTATTCGCTCGCTTCTTATGAGGAAATTGACCTTCAGCCAGAGGCTCACCGCAAACACACTTTAACCCTTGCGGATGTAGAAGCTTTTGCAAAAAATGGTAAGAGCTTTCATAATCCATCAGATCTTGGATAGGAAAATTTAACATCGCTTTTTATTTCAACGATCGTTTTTTTTACATCACCTCATTTTGAGGATGAGCCGAGCTTTTTAGATAATTTTACATACATGTTGCAGAGGCGTTTTATTGTTAGTTGTGATGACCAACAATTTACTGCTTTTGCAACATTTTATCGATCCTCTCTTTTGAGCAATAGTCCGGGCAGTTTTCTGCCCTAGATTTTGAAATAAAAATAGACAGATGAAATGAACAAAAGAACCGGAGAATCCCTAAGCTGGCCCGTTCTTCACTTTTCACCCTGCTCCTCCTTCTCAATCCACCTCCAGCAAGGCCCGCATTTGTTGCTGCAAGCCCGCTGCTGCAGCCCGCGCCGCTTCGGCAAAATCTTCCCCCTCGCTGGCATAGATAATTCCGCGTGAAGAATTGACCAGCAAACCACAGCGCTCATTTTTAGCATAGCGAGCCACCGCTTCCAGATCGCCGCCCTGCGCACCGATACCAGGCACCAGGAAAAAATGATCGGGTGCGATAGCCCGCAGGCTCTCAAACTTTTCGGGATGCGTAGCGCCGGTGACAAACATCAACTGCCCGGGACTACCCCACTCCTGAGCGGTGCGCATCACCTTTTCGTAGAGAGGCATTCCGCCATCTTGCTTTGTCAATTGAAAATCCTGGCTACCAGGGTTGGAGGTAAGGGCCAGCAGAATAACCCACTTGCCGGCAAATTCCAGAAAAGGACGTACAGAGTCGATGCCCATGTAGGGAGCAACCGTGACGGCATCGAAATCCATCGTTTCAAAAAAGGCACGGGCATAGAGGCGGCTGGTATTGCCAATATCTCCGCGTTTGGCATCTGCAATGGTGAAGATCGAATCGGGGATATGAGCCAATGTCTTTTCGAGCGATTGCCAGCCGGCAGGGCCGCGGGCTTCGTAAAAGGCGATGTTGGGCTTGTAGGCCACACAAAGGTCATGGGTAGCATCGATGATGCGGCGATTGAATTCAAAAACGGGATCGTCAAATTGCAGAAGGTGCTTAGGGATGCGCTGGATGTCGGTATCAAGGCCGATGCAGAGGAAGGATTGCTTTTGCCGGATTTGTTGGAAGAGTTCAGCTTTGGTCATCGATCAAAAGGCATTGGTTTTCAAAGGCTATCCACCGCCTCCACGCCGGTGATGGCCGGTATTTTGCTTTTGATGCTTTGCTCCAAGCCGGCTCGCAGCGTCATTTCCGACATATCGCAGGACTGGCAATTGCCCATCCACCGAATTTGCACTTTCATCTCATCGGTCACATCAACGAGCTCCACATTACCTCCATCCACTGCCAGATGGGGCCGTATGTCCTCCAGGGCACTGTCAATCCGTTGCATCAATTCCTTTTTTTCTTTAATTGACATTCTATAAACTATTGATTATCAGAAACTTATACTTCCAATGATTTAAGAGTGGCTTACACCCTCAATCCTTCCGGGCTATATCGCACAGGCAATTGGGATTCGTTATCATTCATCAGGCGCCTGAGCTATAAGGTAGCGAAAAAAATTTACATTTTAGGGAAGCCTGGGAGTCTGCAGCCCTCATTGCTCCATTTTTCCTGACTGCCAGATTCGTTTGTTTTTTAACAAATCACCCCTTCTCCACGTTCACTACGCGGGTCGGATTCCGCTGCTCATTGCGCCGGGCCACCTGCCGGGCCACATTTTCAGCCAGTTGCTTAAAAGCCTCTTGAGTGATGGCATCATCGCTAAAATCCCCAGCCGGTCGGCCTGCATCGCCTGCCTGCCGAATATCTTCCACCAGCGGAATCTGGCCCAGCAATACCGAGCCTGCCTTTTTAGCCAATTGATCGCCACCGCCTTGCCCAAAGAGGAAATATTTGTTTTCCGGCAACTCCTTTGGTGTAAACCAGCTCATGTTTTCCACTACTCCCAAAATCGGCACATCTACTGATGGCAACAAAAACATATTCATTGCCTTCACCGCATCTATCACCGCCACCTCCTGGGGAGTAGTCACCATCACAGCGCCGGTGACGGGAACGGTTTGTACCAAGGTCAACTGTATATCTCCCGTACCTGGTGGCAGATCGACGATCATATAATCAAGCGGGGGCCATACACAATCATTGAAAAACTGGCGGATGATGGCACTTAGCCGGGGGCCGCGCAGCACCACAGCCTGCTCCGGCTCAATGATAAACCCGATCGACATTACGGGCAAGCCATGCGCATTGAGCGGCAGCATTTTCGCCTTCCCGTCAAACTCCTGCACCTTGGGTCGCTGGCCTTGTAGCCCCAGCATGGTAGGAATGGAAGGCCCATACAAATCGGCATCGATCAAGCCTACTTGGGCGCCCTGCTGCTTGAGCTCCAGGGCCAAATTCACGGCCACGGTTGATTTGCCAACCCCCCCCTTGCCTGATGCCACTGCAATGATGTTCTTAATATGCGCAAGCGGGCTATTGTTTTGCTTTGCCTGCTCTGTAGATTGCACCATGTGTACATGGACATCCGCATTGGGATAGACCTTTTGAACAGCCGAAATACAAGCAAAATTGAGGGCGGATTTCATCTCTGCCGACATTCCGGGCATTTCCAGACTAAAGCTAATCTGCTCCCCTTCTATTTTCAGGTCCCTTACCCGATTCATCAAAATCAGGCTTTTATTGGCCTGCGGATCATTCACCTTAGTCAGTGCCTCCACTATTTTGGATTGCTCGTATTGCATAATTCATCAATTGCTGTAGCTGCAAAAGTAACGAATTGAAGGGAAAAGTTGACAACGCTACTTTTTCGACTCACAAGACGAAAAACCTAGGCATAACCGGATTACGGTGAGGCTTTTCAACGCAGCGAGGCGAGAAATGAGCAAGTCAAGACTCACAAATTTCGGTTTGGAGGACTATAAATTGCTACTTTTGCAAAGCTATGCAGGTATTCAATCAACTGTCAAATCTGCCGGCATTTAAAAATGCCGTAATCACCATCGGCTCCTTTGACGGCGTTCATAAAGGGCATCAAAAGCTATTTGAACAGCTGGGCAAGCTGGCCGAAAAGTACGATGGCGAAAGCGTGGTAATCACCTTCCACCCCCATCCGCGCAAGGTGCTGCATCCGGCTGACCATTCCCTGCAACTGTTAAGCACCATTGATGAAAAAGTCAGTCTTTTTAACCGTTTCGGCATCGCCAATGTAGTGGTAGTTCCTTTTACGAAAGCATTTGCCAGCCAAAGTCCGGAGCAATATATTGAGCAGTTTTTGATAGATAAATTCAAACCCCGCTGCATTGTCATTGGTTACGATCATCGTTTTGGCAAAGACCGGAAGGGAGATATTGACTATTTGAAAAAATATCAGCCCACGCATGGTTTCGATCTGGTAGAAATTGCAAAGGAGGAGGTCCGTGACATCGCGGTGAGCTCCACAAAAATTCGCAAGGCATTGCAAAGGGCTGACATCCAAACAGCTACCCGATTTCTCAATCATTATTTTTCAATGGCCGGCACCGTAGTAAGCGGGCAACACATTGGCCGCACCCTGGGTTTTCCTACGGCCAACCTCGACATTGTTGGCAAAGATCATAAGCTTATTCCTCCCAAAGGAGTGTACGCCGTGTTCGTTCATCATCAGCAAAAAAGGTACGAGGGTATGCTTTATATTGGCAACCGCCCTGTGCTCAAAGAGCATCACAATACGACCATCGAGGTTAATATATTCGACTTTGACAAAAGCATTTACGGCGACCGGCTGCTGATCGATTTTGTAGCTTTCATCCGGTCCGATATGCAGTTCGACAAGCTGGAAGCATTGAAGCAACAACTGCTGCTGGACCAGCAGAGCTGTTTAGAGATTTTTAAAAAAAAAACCCACTCCAAAAGCCATCCTGCTCCGGCCAATCCTCCACATAGGCCCTCTGTAGCGGTAGTTATCCTCAACTACAATGGCCAGCAATATCTCCAGAGGTATTTGCCCACCGTCCTTCATTCCACCTATCCCAATACCACTGTTCATGTGATAGACAATGCCTCTACCGATGATTCTGTAGCCTTGCTCGAAAGGCAATTCCCCGAAATCACCGTGCATAAACTGGACAAAAATTACGGCTTTGCAGGAGGCTACAACGAAGGCCTGGCTGCCATAGAAGCGGACTATCTGGTGCTGCTCAACTCCGATGTGGCAGTGGAATCCGCCTGGCTGGAACCCCTGGTAGAGCGGATGGAAAGCGATGAGCGGATCGCCTGTTGCCAGCCAAAGATCAGAAGCGCCCGGGATCGCAGCTTTTTTGAACATGCAGGAGCGGCCGGGGGGTATATCGACCGGTTGGGCTATCCTTTTTGCAGAGGCCGAATCATGGATAAAACGGAAAAAGACGTTGGGCAATATGATACCCCCGAGGAAATTTTTTGGACCACCGGCGCTGCCATGATTATCGGCAGCAAATTGTGGAAGTCGATTGGCGGCTTCGATGCTGATTACTTTGCGCATCTTGAGGAAATAGACCTTTGCTGGCGCTTGCAACGGGCAGGCTTCAAGGTGATGATCGAACCGCTCTCGGTGGTGTATCACGAAGGCGGCGGTACGCTTCCATACGGAGATCCCAAAAAGACGCTGCTCAACTTTCGGAACAGCTTATTTACAATCCTCAAGAACATGCCGCCTCCCAAAGCTCGCTGGCTCATCCCCCTCAGATTGGTATTGGACGGCATAGCAGCTGTTTTATTTTTGGTGGAAGGGAAATGGGCACACATCGGGGCTATTGCCCAGGCACATATCCAATTTTACCGCAATTATGGCAAATATCTTCAAAAGCGAAAGCAGTACAATGAGCTGATCCAAAAAACGAGTATCGTGCCCAAGCCCAGTATTAAAGGCATGTATCAGGGAAGTATCGTTTGGCAGTTTTTTATCAAAGGGCATAAGAAATTCAGTGAGCTGGATTAAAAACAGCTGCTTTAACTAAACATTGAAACAGGCAAAGCATATTAGAGCTTATTTGATTATCAACTACTTATAGCATGAGAAACAAAATCGAGATATTGTTTGAAGATGAGGAGATGATAGTAGTTGCCAAGCCGCCCTGCTTTTTAAGCATTCCCGATCGCTATGCGACCGAAATACCGAATTTGCAAAGCATTTTGAAAAAACAATACGGCCAGGTACTGGTGGTACATCGCCTCGATCGGGAAACCAGCGGGGTCATTTGCTTTGCGCGCACCGCTGCCGCCCACAAGCACCTCAACGAGCAATTCCAGGAGCGCAGGGTCGAAAAGTATTACTGGGTATTGTTGGAAGGGGTGCTGCATCAGCAAGAAGGGGTGATCGACAAGCCCATCGCCCCCAATAAAGCACAGCCCGGCAAAATGCTTATCAGTCAGCAGGGAAAGCCTTCCGTTACCTCTTACAAAGTACTCGAATCCTTCAAACACTTTACACTGGCTGAAGCCAACATCAAAACCGGGCGCACGCATCAAATTCGGGTACACTTTCATTCCATCGGCTACCCGCCTGCTGTGGATGCCGTTTATGGTCGGCGCAGCGCTTTTATACTTTCCCAGATCAAAGGGCGCAGCTACCGAAGCGCCAAAACACAGCCGGAGCGCCCCCTGATGAGCCGCACGGCTCTACATGCCCGCCGCCTGCTAGTCGATCATCCGGCAAATGGCAGCCGACTCTCCTTTGAAGCTCCACTGCCAAAAGACTTCAAGGCAGTACTGCAGCAATTGAGGAAGTGGGGGGCGGTGCACTGAGCTGTATTGAACGAAGGGGTGCGGGCCATAGCGGGCTATCCCCGCTTACTTCCCGCCTCAAAGCCGGAAGAATCATTATCTTTAAGCCAGCTGAGCATTTTAGCAGAACTGAATAGTCAACAAATACATGATACAAGCTACACAAAATGCTGACATTGAGGAAGTTATACTAGACTTAAGTAGCTGGGATGCCCGGCTTAAGCATCTAATACCTGATTATCAACATCAACGGCCCTTTCCCCATATTGTACTCGATAATTTTCTAACAGCAACAGCTGCCGACAAGGCGCATCACGCATTTCCGGCGATAAAAGATCGAGGCTGGATTCATTATATGCACATCAATGAAAAGAAGCACGGCCTCAATAAAATGGAGCTGCTGCCGGCTTATTTCCAAAAAATTATTCATCAATTGCATACACCCGCCTTTGTAAACTGGCTCAGCGCACTTACGGGCATCCCCAACCTCCTCGCCGATGACAGCCTGGAGGGGGGCGGACTCCACCAAATGGAGCGCGGCGGCTTTCTCAACATACATGCCGACTTCACAGTACATCCTCACCGGCGGCGCTGGCGAAGGCGCGTCAACTTGCTCATTTATTTCAATAAAGATTGGCAGGAAAGCTATCGCGGTGAGCTGGAACTTTGGTCGAAGGATATGAAAAAGCAAGAGCGAAGCATCGCTCCGCTCTTCAACCGATGTGTCATTTTCAACACAGATAAAGACTCCTTTCACGGCCTGCCCGAGCCTATCCAATGCCCGGAGGGCGAGACGCGCAAATCGCTGGCTCTTTATTATTTTACGGAGGAGAGCCAAACACCCAGAATGCAGGCCACTAATTACCGGGCCCGCCCCGGCGATGGTATCAAGGCCCTCTGGATCTACCTGGACAAGCAGCTCATTGCCCTTTATACAAAGCTCAAAGGTCGGCTGGGCATCAACGATGATTTGGTGAGCCGCTTACTGCGCTTCCTAAACCGCAGAAAGAAATGAGAAAGGCCAGGCGTGCAGTGAGCTGGAAATATGTGCTTGGTCTGGCTTTGCTGGGGGCCTTGTTTTTCATTCCCTTTCTGGGCGGTGTCCATCTTTTTGACTGGGATGAGATCAATTTCGCGGAGATCAGCCGCGAGATGGTCATCACGGGGGAATACTCGCGTATTTATGTCAACTTTCTTCCTTTTTGGGAAAAACCGCCCTTTTTCTTTTGGTTGCAGGCAAGCGCCATGCAAATAACCGGCTTCAGCGAATTTGCTGCCCGCCTCCCCAATGCGCTGTGTGGCGTCATCACCCTGCCATTGCTCTACCTGATGGGCAAGCAGTTGTACAGCCATCGTTTCGGGTTGCTTTGGGCGGTGGTTTATCTGGGCACGATACTTCCACACCTTTACTTTCGCTCCGGCATCATCGATCCGTTCTTTAACCTATTTATTTTCAGTGGTTTATACTTATTTATTCTTTTTTATTGGAAAAAAGAGAATTATCCCGGAATGGCTCTAAAGCATAGTCGATGGACCTATCTTTTCTGGGCCGGCTTCGTGCTTGGAATGGGGATTTTGACAAAAGGACCAGTGGCTTATCTGATAGTAGTGCTGACAATGGCTGTTTATTGGGTACATCAAAAATTCAGATTGTACATCCATCCGCTTCACTTTCTGCTGTTCACTCTGGCCGCTACCTTGGTCACGCTTAGTTGGTACGGTTGGGAAACCTGGAAAAACGGCCCCTGGTTCATCAGCGAATTTAACAAATACCAATACCGGCTGTTCAGCACACCCGACGCGGGCCACCGGGGCTTTCCCGGCTATCACTTTGTAGTGCTTTTGATAGGTTGCTTTCCGGCCTCCGTGTTTTTTCTGCGCAGCTTTGGTAAGCTTCCAAAAGCTCCACACCGCCATCAGGCAGATATGCGCCGCTGGATGATGATCCTCTTTTGGGTGGTGCTGATTTTGTTTACCATCGTGCGCTCAAAGATTGTACACTACTCCTCGATGTGCTATTTGCCCCTCACTTTTCTGGCTACGGTATTCATCAACGGATGGCTTGAAGGGCGGTATCATCTGAAAGGCTGGATAAAGGGTTTGCTCTGCCTGATCGGGGGGCTATTTGTGTTGGCCACCCTGGCCTTGCCCTTCATTGGGCAGCACATTGAGCTACTGCATTCACTATTTGCTGATCCCTTTGCCAGGGCCAATATGGAGGCTGAGGTGAGCTGGCATTGGTGGCACAGCATACCGGGGCTATGGCTATTGACCGTACTGCTCTTTTTTTTCTTTTTGGCAAGAAAAGGTCAACAAATTTGGGCTTTTTTTGCGTTATTTTTAGGAACAGCGGTTTTCGTAAATCTATGCCTTGTCTTGTATATCAATCAAATTGAAAGCTATTCCCAGCGTGCTGCTATCGATTTTTTCAAGAGCAAAGCTGATGAAGATTGCTATATCCTGCCCTATGCTTACAAGACTTACGGACATCTGTGGTATGCTCAAAAAAAGCGCCCCGCCAATCCAAAGAGCTATGATGCCGACTGGTTGTTGCGCGGCGATGTGGATAAGCCGGTGTATGTAATCACCAAAATCCATAAGACAGCTGAATTGGAACAAAATGAGCAGCTTCGTGAGATTGGCCGGGCGAATGGCTTTGTATTTTTTGAGCGCAAATTTAAGCGCGGGGAGGAAGGAAAGTAAGAGCAGCTTTGTGCTTCAGCTGGAAAGTCTCATTTATCCAAAAGGGTTTCCAAGGCCTTCATCGCTACTTCCCACTCCATCATTTGCTTCTCCAATTCTTGTTGTTGCTGCTGGTACCGCTCGGTGATTTCCTGCGCATTGGCCGATTCATAAAACCCGGGCTCCGCCATTTGCTTTTCAGCCGTCGCGATCTTTTCTTCCAGCTCTTCGATCTTTCGCTCGGCATATTGGATGCTGCGCTGAAGTCGCTTTTTTTCTTGCCGCTCTTGCTGACTCAATTTCCTGTTGTTTTTCTTAGCCGCTTGATCGTGGGTATTGGATTGGCTGATTTCCACCTCCCGCATAGTTTCCAGCTTGCGCTTTTCGAGGAAAGCATTGACATCTCCGATGTAATTGAAAAGCTGGCGATCGCGAAACTCCAGCGTTCGGTTGGTCAGTGTTTTTAAAAAATCCCGATCATGCGAAACGACTATCAGGGAGCCGTCATATTGCATCAAGGCCTCTTTGAGCACTTCTTTGGAAAGCATGTCGAGATGATTGGTCGGCTCATCCAAAACCAGCAAATTAAAGGGTTTTAGGAGCAGGCAGGCCAAAGCCAGGCGGGCCTTCTCTCCTCCCGAAAGCACACTCACCTTTTTGTCCACATCCTCTCCCGAAAACATAAAGGCCCCCAATATGCCACGCAATCGGGTTCGCATATGGGGCGGGGAGGCTGCTTCCATAGTCTGGAGAACGGTGCGATCGGCATACAGGCTTTCCGATTGGTTTTGCGCGTAGTAGCCGATTTGCACATTGTGCCCCAGCTCTACGGTACCTTCGGAGGGAGTCAGTTCGCCTATGAGCAGCTTGGCGAGCGTGGTTTTACCCTGTCCGTTTTGACCTACAAAGGCGATGCGGTCTCCCCGATCAATTTTTAGAGCTACCTGATCGAGCACTTGCAGGCGATCATAGCTCTTGCTCAACTTGCTGGCCTCCACTACCACCTGCCCCGAACGCGGTGCTGGTGGAAACTGGATATTCATAGCTGCCGTATCCTCAGAATCGATCTCGATGCGCTCGATCTTGTCGAGCTGTTTTTTCATGCTTTGCGCCATTTTCGTTTTACTGGCTTTTGCCATAAACCGATTGATGGTACGCTCCTTTTGAGCGATTACCCGCTGCTGGTTGCTGAAAGCCGCTTGTTGTTTGAGTTTGCGCTCTTTACGCATTTCAATATACTTACTGTACGAAGCTTTATAATCATACATTTTGCCCAATTCAATTTCGAGGGTACGCTTTGTGACATGGTCCAAAAACTCCTTATCGTGCGAAATGACTACCACGGCGGTGCCATAATCGCGGAGGAAAGCTTCCAGCCAAATGATGGATTCAATATCGAGATGATTGGTCGGCTCATCGAGCAAAAGGTAATCCGGCTGCCGAAGCAGCATTTTAGCCAATTCTATACGCATTTGCCAGCCTCCCGAAAACTCATCGGTGAGCCGTTGCATGTCTTTGTTTGAAAAGCCCAATCCCTTTAGCACTCTTTCGGCCTGGCCTTCCATACTCTGACCGCCGAGCAGGTGAAAGCGGTCATTGAGTTCGGTGAGGCGGGTGATAAGCTGTTGGTACGCCTTGCTTTCATAATCGGTACGTTCGGCCAATTGGGCATTAATTTTCCCGATTTGCTTTTCCAGGGCAATGACATGCTCAAAAGCGGTAAGTGTTTCGGCCATTACGCTTTTACCTTTGGGAAGGGTCATTTCCTGATGCAGAAAGCCGAGCGTCGATTCTTTGGGGCGTGCCACTGAGCCAACATCCGCAGAAATCTGACCGGCGATGATTTTGAGGAGGGTTGATTTGCCTGCTCCGTTTCGGCCTACCAACCCGATCTTGTCTTGGGCTGTGATGACGAGATTGACATCATTCAACAGCAATCGGTCGCCATATTTCACCAATATATTGGAGAGTGCAATCATGGGAGAAAGGATACCAACGTATCAGCTAAAGGAGGAGGTAATGCTAGAGGCTTGCGCATGTCAATTCCAGTTGGCGGCATCAGGCATTTGAGCAATCACACTGAAGGCATCGCCTTTATTTTGCATCGCCCTTTGCCATATCTTGCCGGGTTGAGATTTAAAAAGGTAGTTGGAATCCATATCTCCCACCAACCAGGAGCCGGAATCCATCTCTTCGGTGAGCTGCCCTTCTGACCAGCCAGAGTAGCCAACGAAAAACCGAATATCCCTGGGGTTTATCAATTTTGAATCGACCAAGAATTTGAGCTTTTCAAAATCCCCTCCCCAGTAAATTCCGTGTGTTACCTGCCGCGAATCCTCCAGCAAATCTCCTTTGCAGTGGACAAAATGAATGGTATTGGTTTGTACGGGCCCTCCAAAATAAATGCGGGCGTCAATATCTGGAAAGTCATCGATCAATTCATTGAGCTGCATATCCAGTATCTTGTTGATGATAAAACCAACGCTTCCATCTACTCCATGATCGCAAACCAACACAACTGATCGCTTGAAGTTGGGGTCCAGCATGAAGGGTTCGGCCAATAATATTCTCCCGGTTCTAACATCCAGTTGCGACATATCACATTTGCAGTTTGCAGTAAAATATGGAAAGAAGTAAAATTAGTGCTTTTGCTATACAAATCAAATAGCCTCGGTTTCCAATTCACGGCTCACTCTCCGAAACAGTCCTCTGAGCACTTTGCCATTGCCTCCTACTTCCACCACGGCACTCACCCCATTGGCCAGCATATTTTGCATAGTTTGTGTCCAACGAACGGGGGCTGTCAGTTGTTTCATCAGGTTTTGACGAATCACGTCCGCATCGCGTTCCGGAAGAGCGGAGACATTTTGATAAATCGGACAGCTGGGGGCTGCCATCTCCGTAGCTTCTATAGCCTTTTGCAGCTCTTCGCGGGCCGGCTCCATCAATGGCGAGTGAAATGCCCCGCCCACAGGCAGTAAGATAGCTCTTCGGGCGCCTGCTTCCCGGAGGCGGGCCACTGCAAGCTCCACCGCTTCTACCGTTCCGCTGATCACCAATTGGCCTGGACTGTTGTAATTGGCCGGCACTACCCCATCAATCTCTTGGCAGATATTTTCAACTATTTTATCTTCCAGCCCAACGATTGCCGCCATGGTGCTGGCAACTGCTTCGCAGGCCTTTTGCATAGCCATTGCGCGCTGGCTAACCAGGTGCAAGCCGTCTTCAAAAGACATGGCATTGGCTGCTACCAGGGCAGAAAATTCGCCCAGCGAATGGCCCGCCACCACATCGGGCTGAAAGGCATCCCCTTCCAATTTGGCTTTAATGGTGCTATGCAGGAATATGGCAGGTTGCGTGATTTTGGTTTGCTTGAGCTCATCGGCAGAACCGCTGAACATGATATCAGAAATGCGAAAACCGAGGACTTCATTGGCCTGCTCAAAGAGGGCTTGGGCTTGTGAAGAACGCTCGTACAGGTCTTTGCCCATTCCCTCAAATTGGGCTCCCTGGCCAGGAAAAACGTATGCTTTCATAAATGGGGGGGGTGATTAGTGTAATTGTGAACTGATAAGATTGAGAAACTCGGTGCGGGTTTCTACATTTTTAAATTCTCCTATAAATGCAGAGGTAGTGGTCACTGAGTTTTGTTTTTGCACTCCCCGCATCATCATACAAAGATGGTGCGCTTCGATCACAACGGCTACGCCCAGAGGGTCGAGAGTATTTTGAATACAATGCAAGATTTGATCGGTCAGTCGTTCCTGAACCTGCAACCGCCGGGAAAAAATATCAATCACACGTGGCAGTTTGCTGAGCCCGACAATGCGGCCGTCAGGAATGTAGGCTACATGTGCCTTGCCGTAGAATGGCAACATGTGGTGCTCGCAAAGCGAATAGATTTCGATGTCTTTCACCACCACCATTTCGCTGTAATTTTCATGAAAAATAGCAGAGCGCATAACCTCTTCGGCATTCTGCTGATAGCCCTGCGTCAGAAACTGGATGGCTTTGGCGGCCCGCTCAGGCGTTTTGAGGAGCCCTTCCCGATCTGGCTGCTCTCCTACCCGCTCCAGTATGTCGAGATAGTCTGTGGTGAGTTGTGCTGTATCGGCTTCGTCATAGTTCTCCGTTTTTTTATACGTCATTTCTCCAGATGTTTTATACAGTGGCAATGCCCCATCACTCACCGAAATATTCTACATAAATATTCTCTGTTTCGCACAATTTAACACAATGAAGCTGGCAGCCTTCAAGATGTGGCTCCAACTGCTGCCAGATCAGTATGGCCAAATTCTCTGTAGTGGGTATCGTACCTTTGGGAATAAATTCGATATCGAGATTGAGGTTGCTGTGATCGAGCTTGTTAGTGATGAACTGTTTGACCAATTTGCTGAGTTGTTTGACATCTATCACAAAGCCGGTAACTGGATCGGGACTTCCTTTGACGGTGACGAAGACTTCGTAATTGTGCCCGTGCCAGTTCTTGTTGGAGCACTTTCCAAATACCTCCCGATTGCGCTCCTCACTCCAAGCCTCTACCCACAACTTATGGGCCGCATTGAATCTTTCCCTTCTAGTCAGATATACCATGTAATAAATGTTTTGTGCAGGCAAAAGTTTAAACAACGTTCTTTTGCAGGCCACTTCGCCAAAAAATATCAGGCAAAATTACAAAGAAATTGGGATTGAGGCGCTTCTCCTGCTGCTATTTTGACAGATGGCGCCATTAGCCTGCCAGGCAATCAATTCATCTGCAAAAGTGGTTTTTTCATCTAATTTGTTGCTAACTTAAAGCCGCAGGCTCGTATTATTGCAGTACCAATTATCATGGAGACAGCAGTTAACAAGAGCATCCGTGCCAGGACCTATGACTTCGTAACAAAGCGGGTGGTGTATCACTCTCTGTTTTGGTTGGCTCTGTTCATCCTACTCATTTCTCTCAACAGCAGCAATCAGAATTTACTTTCAACCAGTTCAATTGAACTGGTAAATATACTGTTTTATGGGGTTGTAGTCTATTTCAACCTATTTTACCTCATCCCCAATTATCTGTCGAAAAAGAAATTCTTGCTCTATTGCGGACTGTTGTTTTTGTCAGTAATCATCGTCACCCCGATCAAAATATTCATTTTTTACTTTTGGTTTTCGTACTTTCCCGAACTACGGGTCAAACTGCTTCAGTTGCAAAATTGGTACTTTCTTTCGACCTTCCTCATTGCTGGCTCCTCTACCATTCTCAAAATCATTAGCGATTGGGTACGCTATCAGCGAGACCGGCAAAGCCTGCAAACCCAAACTATGCAGTCGGAATTAAAGTTTTTGAAGTCGCAAATCAATCCGCACTTTCTTTTCAATACCCTCAATAGCCTGTATGCACTCACTCTGAAGCAATCGGAAAAGGCGCCGGAAATTGTTATTAAGCTGTCGGAAATGATGCGATATATGCTCTATGAATGCAATGAACGCAGGGTATTACTGAGCAAAGAGGTCAATTATATCCGCAATTATCTGGATTTGGAGGGGCTCCGGCAAGGTAAGAATGTAGATATTCACTTTGAGGTGATGGGAGAGGTGAAAAATCAAAAAATTGCACCTTTGATGTTTATTCCCTTCTTGGAAAACAGTTTCAAGCACGGGCTGAGCCACCATCTTTCAAAGGGATTTGTGATGATTAGGCTGCATGTAGAGCGCCAGCAGGTGCGCATGATCATTGAGAATAGTAAAGCTGAAAGCCTCCCTACCCAGCATCATCGGCCTTCGGGTGGAATTGGCTTGGTCAATGTCCGGCGGCGTCTCAATTTGATTTATCCAGATGCCCATCAGCTAAACATCAAAGACAATCCGCAAACCTATTCGGTAGATCTAACCATTCAACTGGATCAATAATTAGTAAACCACCAAAATTCTATCCTTATGATCAATGCAATTATTGTTGACGACGAGCCCCTCGCTCTTGATGTGCTCGAAACGTATATTGAAAAAATACCCGATTTGCATTTAGTGCATCGCTGCACCAATGCACTGGAAGCCAACGAGGCGCTCAAAGCCAACGAGGTTGATCTTATGTTTCTCGATATCCAAATGCCCCAACTCACGGGCATCGATTTCCTCAAAACCCTCAGCAAGCCGCCGGCCGTTATCTTCACCACCGCCTATGCCAACTACGCCATCGAAGGCTTCGAGCTCAATGCCATCGATTACCTGCTCAAGCCTATCTCGCTGGAGCGCTTCATGAAGGCCGTTAATAAAGCCATCGAACAGATTGAACTGCAACGCAAGGATGCCGGTAGCCCGGCAGGGGCCGAAGAGTCGGATTTTATTTTTGTAAAAGCAGATAAAAAATTGGTACGGGTAAAGTTTTCAGACATTATCTATATTGAAGGCCTCAAGGATTATGTCATCATACGGATGGATAACGGACGTGTGATCACTTTGCAAACTATGAAAAGCCTGGAATCAAAGTTGCCAAACCACATCTTCCAGCGGATCCATCGTTCTTATATCGTCAATGTCAACCGCATCAATGCCGTTGTGGGTAATATGATTGAAGTGATGGAAAAAAACCAAGCCAAGCATTTGCCTATTGGCAAAAATTACCGCGAGCATCTGTTGGAAATCGTTAATAAAAACAGACTCTAATTTATAAGCTATTGAATATCAATGATTTAGCCCATCAGATTGAAAACATTCTTGTACGCCCAGTTGAGAGTATCCAGCCCATAAGTGGCGGTAGTATCAACCAAACGTTCCTACTGAACTGCTCCGACGGGCGTTTTTTTGCCAAATTCAACAGCAGCTCCCAATCGCTTCAAATGTTTGAGGCTGAACAGGAAGGACTGAATGCCCTTGCTGCATCTGGCTGCATTCACACTCCAAAAGTGCTTGCTTGCCAACAGCTGTCCAAGGGCAGTGTTTTGGTGCTTGAATTTATCGAAAGCGGGCAAAAGACCAACGCCTTTTGGGAATCCTTTGGTCATGCACTTGCTCAACTACACCGGCAGCCCGGCGAGTATTTTGGCTGGGGGCGCCACAACTACATTGGCAGCTTACCACAATACAATACGCCTGCCCTCGATTGGCCGGATTTTTTCCGCCACCAACGGCTGGGGCCCCAATTGGAGATGGCAACACAAAGCCAAAAGCTAGGCGTTCATATCCATCGACAGTTTGAAAGTCTGTATGGGCTACTTGGCCAGTTGTGCCCCCTTGAGCCACCAGCTATGACGCATGGTGATCTGTGGAGTGGTAATTTTATGGCCGATGTGCAGAGCTGCCCCGTATTATTCGATCCAGCCGTTTCCTATGCACATCGGGAGATGGACTTGGCCATGAGCCGGCTGTTTGGCGGCTTTGATCATCGCTTTTATGCAGCATACGAGGAGGCTTACCCCTTGGCTCCGGGCTTTGAAGAGAGGCTGCCCGTTTATCAATTATACTACTTGCTGGTTCATGTCAATTTATTTGGAGGTAGTTATATCCGGCAGCTTGAATCTATTTTAAATCGCTATACGTAAAAAGGGTATAACCACAGTGGCTATACCCTTAAATATCTAACAAACAAAACCAACTAAAAACCAATTCTTTTGCTACTATTCGAAGTCACAGGCTCTTACTTCTCTTTCGGGCAATCTAAATCGCTTCAAAATTCTTCGAATATAACTTGCATAAAAAACGATTGAGCCGGAAAAATGCTGTCTTATTAAGACAATTTTAACATGAGCCACCTGCTGGCATTTTTAGAATGAACTAAAAAACAGGCGATAAAAGCACAAGGAGATCAAAATTTTATCCATTTTTGCAAATGATTAGCGCATCAAAAGACCAACTTACCTTGCCCACTTTTAAAGAATTCAATTTTGACCCCTCTTTAGAGGATGCATTGGAGGCTATGGGGTTTGTAGAACCCACACCAATCCAGCAGCAAGCAATCCCTTTCATCCTTCAGCAAAAGGATCTCATCGCCTGTGCCCAAACAGGCACCGGCAAAACGGCAGCTTTCCTGCTCCCAATCCTCCACAAGCTGGCTATCAAAAAAGACAGGCCAAATAAGATCAATACACTGGTCATCGCTCCTACACGTGAGCTGGCCCAGCAAATCGACCAGCAAGTCGAAGGCTTTGCCTATTTTCTGGGTATCAGCTCTTGCCCTGTTTATGGCGGCGGCAGCGGCAGTACATTTGACCAGCAAAAAATAGCCCTCTCCGAAGGGGCCGACCTAATCATTGCCACACCGGGCCGCCTGATCGCCCATATCCAGCTGGGCTATGTGGACTTCTCCGACCTCGAACATCTCATCCTCGATGAAGCTGACCGCATGCTGGACATGGGTTTCCACGAAGACATCATGTCAATCGTAAAAAGAGTGCCCAAAAAGCGGCAAACGCTCCTGTTTTCTGCCACCATGCCATCCAAGATCAGAACCCTGGCCAGGAGCATTCTCACCAATCCCGAGCAAATCAACATCGCCATGTCCAAGCCTGCAGAAGGAGTTTTGCAGGGCGCATATCTTACTTTTGAAGAGCAGAAGATCCCGCTGATCGAGTATCTGCTGACTGGAAAAAAGAACTACCCCAGCGTATTGATCTTCGCCTCCACCCGCCGGATGGTCAAACAGATCGGCGATATGCTGAAACGGAAAAAATTCAGTACAGGCATCATATCCTCTGACTTTGAGCAGCCCGAAAGAGAGGCTGCTTTGCTGAAATTTAAAAATCGCAACACCCAAATCCTTGTAGCTACGGACATACTGGCCCGCGGCATTGATATCAAAGAGATCAGCCTGGTCATCAACTATGATGTACCTCAGGATGCAGAGGACTATGTACATCGCATCGGCCGAACAGCGAGGGCAGACAGCACGGGCGTGGCATTGACATTTATCACCCCCAAAGATCAAAGACGCTTCCACAGCATCGAACGGCTCATCGAACAAGTGGTGCGGAAAATCCCGCTGCCTGAGTTTCTAGGCAAAGCCCCTGCTTACGAGCCGGAGAAATACAGAGGCAGAGGCGGTAAAGGCCGTGGCCGAGGTGGTAATAAAGGAGGTTTTCGAAAGAGAGGTGGAAGTAAGAAGCGTCATCACAGAGGCAAAAGATAGACCCCTATCCTGACTTCTTCAGTTTTGCATGAGGCTTTACAATTGGAAAAATCAGATATAAAACAGGAAAAATCAACAAACTTAAAAAGCCAGGAGTCTCCCCCTGGCAGCTTTTTGTCAATAACTACCTCGATTTAAACGCCATCTATTACATCCTCAACTACAATAAAACCCGGCCCCAGTGATGCTCCCAGGCAAGAAACCAGGGCTTCAAAATCTTCGTACTCTACGAAATCTGTACTTTGGATCGTATGCACATCCCCGAGTTTGTTCACCACTACATAAGTAGTATAAGCTGTTCCCTCAGATAGTGTATTCCAAAGAGAGGTAGAAATGTCCGCTTTGTAAATCTTACAATTAGTAAGGGTTTCATTGTTATCAGCCACTACTTTCTCATTCGGGCTGAATGCTGTAAACATACTGGCAACCACCAGTAAGATCGCAAAAGAAAAAAAACGGTGTCTGCTTTTCATGGTAATTGGATTTATGGATTAAATAAATAATAAATTGCCCATATTAGCAGGTGGTAGTAGTAAACAGGTGGTAGTAGTAAACAGGTGGTAGTAGTAAACAGGTGGTAGTAGTAAACAGGTGGTAGTAGTAAAACTACTCATATTAGGATTTATTGTACAAAGTAATGATGTTCAAAAATAATTTTTAATAATATTGTAGCTTAGAGCTTCAAAAGAGAAGCTCATGTTGTTATCACTCAAAACGGTTGATATCAAAGATGAGAGATTTTTGAAAAGCTTTACGGGAGTGGATTGGAATCGTTACTTATTCCTACGTGAGGTATTCGAAAAAGTGGTAAATGAATACCATGAAAGTCAGCGCAAACCACCTGAGAAGCGCAAGCGTAAATCAGGAGGTGGCAGGAAAAGTAAGCTTCCAAGCATAGATGACAAACTGGCCTTTGTCTTGCATTACCACAAGGCCTATCCAACGATGGATAATATCGGAAGCACCTTCGATATGTCTCGTGGAAGTGCTTGCGGATTGGTACACCTTTATTCCAGATTGCTCAAGCAGAGCTTGGAAAAATTAGAGGTTTTACCCAAACGGAAACTGGCCGGCCCCGAAGAACTTTTAAGTTATGTCAAAGAACTTGGCGATATCAACCAACTGCTTATCGATGTTACGGAACGTCCTCATCGCCGATTGCGAGATCGAGAGAAGAGGGATGCCTTGTATAGCGGAAAAAAAAGCGATTTACGGTAAAAAACACCGTAATAACTACCCTCAAACGGTGGATTGTTTTCCTGGGCTTAACCACACAGGGTTCCATGCATGATTACGAATTGCTCAAACAAGAACTCCATTGGTATGAAGGCCAGCGTGATTGGTTTGAGTTACTGGAAATCTTTGTTGACCTTGGCTATAAAGGTATTGACAAAGAATTTCTGATTGAAAAACTCAATATGCCTTTTCGTAAACCACGAAAAACAGCTAAAAATCCTGATCCGCAATTGACAGAGGAACAAAAGCAACACAATAAAACAGTAGGTCAAACCAGAATTTTGGTGGAGCATGCAATTGGCTCCATGAAATTCTTTAAAATCCTCAAAGAGGATTATCGAAACCGCCGTTGCGGTTTTGATGATTTATCAATAGAAATCTGTGCTGGCTTGCATAACTTGTATATCAAGCTCAACCCAGATTGATTTATTATTTTTTATTTATGAACATCACTAGTGTAATAAATTAAAAAAAAAGCCGCATCCCTGCGGCTTTTCAAACAAGTTATATAAATCCTATGAATGTATCCTTTCGTGAAAAAGGATATTATCTTATCACCTCTATTTTCCTGGAGACGATACCATTCTCGGTGATGGTATTGAGAATGTACAGGCCATTCTCAAAGCGGCTCAAATCAATAGAAGTAGCTTTTTCTTGTATTTTACCACTGGCAAACAGGCGCTGGCCCGTCAGGCTGTAAATGTACAGCTCGCGGATTTCATTGTTGCCATTCACATGCACCTGCAATGCGTCTTGCGTCGGATTGGGATATACCACCACCTGATCGTCTTTAAGGCCTTGCTGATTTTGGCCAGGAAAGGCTATCTCAATTTCAATATCAAATACCGGCATTTGTTGATAAATACCTAAGGCATTCATATAAACCGGAGCAGTACCTGAGATATTTGTGGAAAGTGTATCGCCGCGCTTAACGCCATCGATAATATCATCCACTACAATAAAGCTAAAAGAACCAATTTTACCATAGCCACTGGCTGCTACCCCGCTGGTACGGGTATAGCCCACCTCTACCCTGCCGGTAGTAGGTTCCTCGATCATATCGAGCATGGGCGAATTATAGGCCATCCAGTTGGATTGGTCGAAGGACACCTGGAAGCTACCAGAATCTACCACTGTGGGATTGTAATTCATCGCAAAGGTAAGCCCGTACATATCTATAGCCGGTGCGCTGGAATTGCCCAGGAATATATCTGTAACCACTAAATCCCCGGGATTGTAAGGGCCGGGAGTTCTGGGCACAAAGTACAATGGCAGGCTGGAAGAAACCGGGCCGGGGCCGGGCGTCAGATTATGCGTTTTGCCATAATTTTCCTTCAATGCAGTTGTATCCCCGGCAGTAATAAAGCCGTCGCCGTCGCCGTCCACATGTTTGATGTTGACTGCCGTTTGGGAAATATGGCCATCCCAATTGTCGCCAAATTGAGCATACCAGTCGATACTGCCATTTTGACGGCTAATGCCTACCTCTCCGATGCAATAGCCCACAGGCAGCAGGTCATTGATATTGACCGTACCGTCGAAGTTCGCATCACCCGCCCATACACATTCACCCACACAGAAGGTGTCAATAGGCGGATTGGACATGCCGATGACATCCATATCGATCTTGACCAATTCACAATCACTGCCTACACAGTATTCAAATTCAAAATGATCAAGACCAGTATAATCAAGCGGAGGAGTATATACAATCAGATTGTAACCGGCGACCTGCTGGCCGTGTACCAAACCATTGAAGTAGCCGGAATGGTAATCTACAGTTCCCTCTTCATCGCTGAGGTTGGAAGTTACTACAAAGTCAAATTCTTCAATGGGAATCTGATAGTTGATGACTAAAGGTGTGTTCTCAATGGTAGTCAGATCATAGGATGTAGAGGAAGGAAATTGATTATCAACAATTACATACACATCCGCGTTTTCACAACCAGCCGGCAGAATACAGGATTTGTACGAAAATTTATCCACTCCGGTAAATCCGGAATTGGGGATGTAATTGATCTTTCCCCCTGAAATAGCAGCGATACCATTAAGCGGTTGGGTCCCAATCAGCGAGATGTAGGGATCGAGTAGCTGGTTGTCATTCGCCAGTACATCGATATCTATTTCTCCATCAATGATTACATAGGCATAATCATCAAATGCAATGCCCTGTGTACTGCTAAGTGGTGTATCTAATACGTCTATTATAAACGTCCGTATAGAGGATACGGTGTTGGTATTGTATGTATATTTGAAGGTATCCTGAGCCCCATAAAAGGAAGCATTCGGGCCATAGGATATCCAGCCTTCTGCATGCTCTGTCAATACACCATTACTACAGTTTTGCAATTGCTGATAGCCATTGTCGAGTGGCAAGGTAACCTCCTTGGCAACGCCCCGCCTGGTAGCCAGATAGACTGTATCGACAAGGGAGATGTTTTCTTCCACAAATACGGTAGCTATTCCCACATCGCATTTTCCGCTGCTCAGGCAAATAGTGTAGTTGAAATAGGCATCTCCCACGAAGCCACTGTCCGGCGTGAAGGTAATGCTCTGATCGGTGTTGATCACTACGGCCCCATTGTTTGTCAGGGAAACATTGTGTATGCTGATGGTGTCGCTTCCCACATCATTGTCCAAAACCGTAAGCGTGACGGGCGTATCGACCGTAGTGGCCTCATAATCGTTGTATGCCTTGATGATAGAGGGCAGTACTTCGATTTCGACCGTACGCTGGCGGGCAGTGATGGGGTAAATGTAATAGGTAATAACAAGCGTATCGCGACCAATATAGCCGCTGGCAGGTGTATATACTAACTCAAATATATTGCCGTTGGCAGTAGGCAGCACCTCAGCTGTACCGTGATTGGGCGGTGTAGTGAGCGAGCCGTCGTATTGAACGGATTCAAACTCATAGGAAAGTGTATCGTCAACCAGTACTTCAAAAAACTTATAGAACTGGCCATGCGATATCAAAGGAACGAGGAAGAAAATCAGGTATAATACTACCTTTCGCATTGTAAAAAAGGATACATTCATCGTACACGGATTTAATATAACTTGTTCAATGGATCATGTTACAAAATTCGCTCTCATAATCTTCTTTCACAAGGACAAAATGCCTTTACTGTAACATAAAAAAAAGCCTAATTTGTTGTAGCGAGTGCGCGAAAGTACTTATTTTTGGGATTGCAGGGCTGACAAACGAATCAAATTGTGAATTTTGCTAAATTCGATCTGATTTGTCCGGGTATTCTTGCTTAAGGGCTTCACCCCAAAAAACACGTCTAGCAGTGGTGAGATTTGGGGGCTTAGTTCGAGTATTGAAACCTAATTGGCTATTTTACCTGCGCAAAATACTAAAAATATTTTAAAATGCACAATATCAAAATATATTCCATACTGCAAAATTTCAGCAAAGTTGAGCAAAACAGATTAAAAAAATACATTATATCACCCTATTTTAACAAAAATGAGGCGCTGATCGGTCTTTTTGAGCTGTTGATCCACCAGATTAACAGCCCCAACGGGCAGCCAATCAGCAAAGAAAAAGCATGGAAAAAACTATGGCCGGAGACGGAATATGATGATGTACGGTTTAGAAAACTGTGCTCTGACCTGCTCAAGCTTGTGGAGCGCTTTTTGGCGCAGGAGGAATATGAGAGCCATAGTTTGCAACAAACAGCTTTTCTCATCCAGGCAGCCGGTAAAAAACAAATGGAAAAGCTGCTGAAAGGTGTAAAAAAGACGGCTTCCAGGCTGGCTCAACAACAATTTCACCAATCCTCTGCTTATTACTTCAACCAATACTTGATTGAAAGAAATTATTATGAAGCGCTTCGATTAGGCCTGGATCGCACTACCAAATCAAATGTAGAATCTATCCTTACCCATCTCGATCATTTTTATATCGCAGAAAAATTAAAATACTTTTGCTCAATAGTAGCCAGGCAGAACATCACCGCACATGAATACCAACTCTTTCTTACAGATGAAATATTAAACACACTGGAGCTTATTGATCTAAGCCATATCCCTCCAATTGCTGTATATCATCAAATTTATCTAACTCAAAAGGAAACTGAAAATTTAAATCATTATTACCGACTAAAAGAGATATTGGACAGATTCGGAGCTGCATTTCCGAGCCAGGAAGCAAGAGAGATTTATACTTATGCAATCAATTACTGCATTGCAAAGATCAATCAGGGGGTCAATGAGTTTCTGGAAGAATTTTTGGACATCAATGAGGATTTGCTTAAAAAAGGTGCTTTGACGGACGGAGAGCTGTCTCCCTGGAAATTTCAAAATATAGTTACAGCAGCGCTTCGCGCCGGTCGCTTTGAATGGACAAATGATTTCATTACAAAACACAAAGACGACCTTCCAGAAGCCTTCCGCGAAAATGCCCTTTCCTACAATATGGCCCGCCTATACTGGTACCAAAGGCAATTCGATGAAGTTATCGAACTATTGCGTGAGGTTGAATATGAAGATGTGTCTTACAATCTGGGCTCAAAAAGCATCCTTCTACTTACTTATTATGAAACCGACGAAATCGAGCCGCTTCACTCGCTGCTCGACAGCTTCCGCGTCTATCTCAACCGCCACAAAGACATACCTGCCAATCGCCGCAAAAACTATCTCAATTTGATCAAATTCACGCGCAAGCTCACTAAAATTATCCCGGGAGATCAATCCGCTATTGACAAGCTCGCTAAAGAGATCAATCAGGCAAGCGGAGTGATGAATGAAGAATGGCTCAGAGAAAAAATTGAAGCATTGAAATAGCGAGATTTACTCATTTAGCCTGTGAGCGGGACTACACCTCTCTGCGGGTCAAAACCCCTCCACCTCCGGCTGTCTGTACCGCAACCAAAACTTCTGCAATACTTTCAGCTCGTAGGGATATTTATACCAGCCCTTCCGATAGCGCAAGCTGGCCAAGCGTCGAATGGCCAAACGCTGAAATGAGGTCAGTTTAACATCTGATGCCGTTGGATGGTAAGCATTAAGCACCGTTTCAAAGCCCCTGATTTTATCCACCATTTTAGCACTGAGCCAGGGCGTAAGCGGATTTTTGCGCAGATCAAATTTTTCCCACTGCGGGCTGATCCAGTCTTCTAATTTATCGGGGAAGCGAAAACCAGCCTCTATGATCCGCCGATACAGTTCGGAGCCTTCAGTAGGTACCGGGCTATACACATAAATGATGATCTCTGTTTCGGGATTGATGCGCTTGATTTGCTTGATGAACTCAATATCCGCATCGATCTGAGCCATCACCTTTTCGGGCGTTTCGGCCGGAAATCCAAGCACAAAAGAGTACTCCGGGATAATGTCAAATTGCTTCATCCGTGCAGCAAAGCGCTTGATCTGCTCAGCTGTTTGCTTTCCGCCCTTGTCCATCTGCTCCAATAACTCATTACTACCGCTTTCGGCACCAAAAAAGATCATCCGGCAGCCTGATTCGCGCATCAGCTCAAGCGTCTCATCTTTGTATCTGTCAATAGTATCAATGCGCCCCTCGCCCCACCAGTTCATCCCTTCGTGCAGCATAAGACGGGCAAATTCGGCAGTCCGCTTTTCGGAAACGAAGAAGTTGTTGTCGTGAAATTCAACAGCATCAGCGCCGTAAACTTGCTGGATTCTTTGCACATCCCTGAAAATATTTTCGGCAGATTTACCTCTCCAGCGTGCCTCATAAATTGGCACAACTGCACAGAAAGAGCATTTGAAAGGACAGCCTACACTCGAATGATAAGCCAGGGTACGGCTACCCAGAAAAGTACTGGCCAGATAATTCTTTACCGGATAAAACCGATTGAGATGTTCGTATGGCAAGTCCGGAAGTGTATCCTGATCGAGCAAGGCTTCCTTTTGGGTTTTGACAATCTCGCCATCAGCAGTTTGATAAATCAGATTGGGAATAAATTCATAGGGCTGGCTATTTTCCAAAGCATCCAACAGGGCAGGAAAGGCATGGTCACCTGGCCCATTGATAATAAAATCGACAAAAGGGGATTCAATGGTTACTTTGTATTGATTGGCGGGAAAGTATCCGCCCCAGATATTGATGAGGTGAGGAAATTCCGATTTGACCTGCCTGGCAATCGGTATCGCCTGACTCAACTGAGGGCCCGGCATCACCGTGGAGCCAAAATATTTAAATTGCCCTGTTTTCAAATATTCCATGATCTTCCGGCCAGGATCACCCTCCATATTGCCATCTACAAAAACATAATCGTAGCGCCCCTGTATGGATGCGCCCACCTGTAGTATGCTGTTGGGGATGCGATGCTTAGCGCCGGCCGAACGGGGATTAAACAGAATGACTTTGCCTTTGGATTTCATTGGTTGCTCAAGTTAGCAATAGCCCGTTTATATTTTAAACTACCTGGTCATTTAATTGATAGCCAAAGCATTGCAACAAATCACTATTTGGTTTGAACACCTGGTTGATATCTTTTAACTGTTCAGGCAGCAAGCATTCCAACTTCCCGGCGTTCATATCAACTATAGGCATTGGTTTATTGTAAGCACTGTGTGCTTTGAAACGCCTTTCCATTTTTAAAGTTTGTAAAAGAGGTAGAAATGTCAATATCCGTTGCCTGACTGATTCGGGCTGCCGAACGAGCTCTTCATATTTGACCAAAATGATCCGATCTATGCTTTCCAGATTTTTTTTCTGATGATCCAGGCAAAGTACAGCCCGTTTTGCAGCATCCGAAGCAATCATGCCATCACGTCGCATCATAGCTTCGCAATGCACATACGGATTGCGAAGCATAGCGATAAAAACAGCCGGCTGAAAATGGCGTTGCAATGCTGAAGCCCGCAACAAATTGGGCGGGCTTTTGTCTAGCAGAAGCGGTTTGCTGTGCGCCCAATAGGCCATCCACTCCTTCTTGATAGCCTCCCAGGGATAAACATAGCTCAGCTCCCAGCGCTTCCGGTAATCGATCAGGCGCCGAACCTGAGGCAAACTCTGCCCCTCTCGCGTACCGAACAAGTTGTTGGGGCTCACCGAAGGCGAGCTGCTCAATATTTCGTGTAGCAAGGTCGAGCCACAATAGGCCGGGCACAGGATAAAAAGGAAAGTAGGCGTCACTGCTCTGGAAAAACGATTTTGCCACTTGCGCTGCCACCTAAGCATGCTGCACTTTGCATCAAAATAGGCTAACTTTAAGCGAAATCTGATCATGAGGTTGTTTAAAAAAATTGCTTAGTCCCACACATGCCATTGCACATTTGCTTTATCGTTTACGAATATCTCCCTGGCATCGCTGTTCCGGAAGATTTGCTGAAAGAGTTATTCAGCCTTACTGATTGGTGTGAAGCGCTCACCAGCCTCGATGATTGTAAAATAAGTGCAATTATCCGTTTTCCAAAATCAATATTCCTCCACATCAAAGGTGTGGACTATCACTTTATTAAGGATTCCCACGGACCTCGGCTAAGCTTTTGGCAAATTCCTTTACACGTGCACCGCAAAGTCAAACAACTGGCTCCTCATATTTTGCACAGCCACAATATGAATAAGGTGATCGCCCATGCTCATTTGCTGCACCAACTAAATTCCAGGCAGGCTTTCGTATTGCAAAATCATGCAGAAAGGCCCCGATATTGGTTGCAAAAGGTACTTCAACGTATGGCATTTCGAAAAGTAAATGCTTTTATTTTTACTGCCAAAGGCCAGGAAAAAATTTGGACACAACAAAAGCTCATCGACCCTCAAAAAGTATGCTTCATCCTCGAGGCTTCCAACTATTTTCAACCGGCCGACCGACATCTATCCCAGCAAAAAACGGGATTGGCAGGGCAACCAATTTTTCTCTGGGTGGGCAATTTGAACTCCAACAAAGATCCACTTACTGTATTGGCAGGGCTTGCCGATACTTTTACACAACTACCTGATACTCAGCTGTTTATGATCTATCGCAGCAACGACTTGGAAGCTGAGGTCAGGTCATATATAGCCAGCCAGCCCAGCTTAAAGGGGCGAGTGCATCTGCTCGGCAGTAAAAAACGCGAGCGCCTGCCAGCCTATTTCAACAGTGCTCACTACTTCTTGTTGGGTTCCCATTTGGAGGGCTCGGGATATTCAGCACTGGAGGCCATTGCTTGTGGTTGTGTACCCATTCTTACGGCCATCCCTTCTTATAAAATGATTACGGCTAATGGCAAAATAGGCCAGCTCTGGCCATCTGGAGATAGTTTTGCTCTACATAATGCCATTCAAAAAGCCCTGCAGCAGCCCTGGGAAAAGGCATCAACCCGCAGCAGGGCTCATTTTGAGCAATTTCTTAGCTACCCGGTAATAGCCAGGCAAATGATGGATGTTTACAAAAAGCTGTTGTAAAGTGCCAGATACTGTTCTATGGTATCCGAAATCGGATATAAAATTTGGGAGGAGTGATTTTTAAAATTGCCCATACTACTTTTCAAATGGGCCAAAAGCGCTGCTTCCGTTTCGCCAATCTTCCAGCGGGCCGAGGGTTGTGCTATGCCTACCGGCGTCGAAACTATACCCATACCACAAGCCAAGCCTTCTAAAAACACATAACCAAAGGACTCAAATTTTGATGTGTGCAGCAATATTTTACTCCTACACATGTACTCCAATACCTCATGTCGGGGCAATGCTCCCAAAAAAGTTACCTGCTGTTCTATACCTAATTTTCCAGCTAAAGCCTCCAGTCCCTCTCGCTCCGGCCCCTGCCCTATTAGCACTACACTAAGATCGGGCTTTGTTTCTACTAACTGGCCCACCAATTGAAGAAACAGCGTATAATCCTTCAAAGCAATCAAACTACCCACACCCAAGATATCAATAGCCCGATCAGTAGCTGGATTAGGCAGTTCTTCCGCATCAATACCCCAGGGAATGATCGCATCGGTTGTCCGGCCACTGCTGGCTTCAAAATGCTTACTGTGAGAAGGAGATAAGGTAACCATTGGCGTATTGCGAAACTGAGGAAGCCGCATATACCAATTGGAAGGCAATACATCCTGCCCCATCAGTGTAACGATATGAGGCAATTTCATTCGCCGTGCCATACGTTGACCCAGCCAGGCAGCATCCGTTAGCCAAAAGCTGTGGATGATATCGATGGGATGGCGTTGGTGGATAGAATTTATCCACTTCCTGACATTCCACCAGCTTTTCAAGCGACGCATCCACCGCCCGCCAAAACTGGAATAAACCGGAATGCCATTCCAATTTTGTCGATCGTGACGATGCGGATAATGCACCGCTACCACACTGATATGAATGTGCTTGGATTCAGCCAGTTTGCGTACAAATACCTGGAGAGCCGGGATACACTGGCTATCCGTTTCATCAGCGGCAAAGCCAGGCGTCAATAGCAGTAGATGTTTCATAAGTCAGCGATTGGGTAGTTGGTATAAAAATAACCGAAGGCTGTCATTTAGTAAAAATGTTGAAGGTTCATCGATTTCATTTACTAACAGGCCTACCTTGTCGTGAGGGGCTGCTTGGCCAATGTAAGCCCAGCAATTGGCACCTTCTTCCCGCCAGAGCCTGCCGATCGTGATAGCATTGACCGCCAGTTCCTCTACCGACCAGCCTTTCCGCCGGGCGCGATACAGCAATTTCGGATTGCGGCAGTCATAACGATCAAAAGTGATGATGATCAAATCATCCGGCTTTGTATTTGATTCAAGCAAATGACCAATTTGGTGCTCAGTTTTATTGATCTGAAAATAGGCTATTTCTGAATAGCCAACATTCAAAATCGCCATTACTCCCAATAACGCAGGAAGCACCCAACTTTTGGGATGAGTCAAAAATTGAAGGCCCAAAGCCACTATCACTGCTACAGGAGCCAACATAGGAATTTGATAGTAGTTATGAACCACATTTAGATTAAAAAATATCAACAAATACAGTATTGTTCCAGCTAGCCAAGCGAGCAAAACCGAAATATTTCTAGCTTTCGCAAGAGCAAACAAGCCCGCTAAAAAAAATAAAATGCCTCCTGGTCCTGCCACATCCATCACTCCTCGATCTCCCAACTGCCACCAGCTGCCAAATGCCAACCGCTGCTCCAAGGTACCAAAATACCAATACCAGCTCTGATTGAATTTGCGATAATGCAGTATATAATCCCAATCCGGGGCAGCGCCATTGACGGAATAAGCATGTTGCTGCCAAAATACAAATAGCACAATGGCAGGCAAATAAAACCAGGCTCGGCCCAGCAACCACCTGAATTCTTTTTGATTCAGGCTGTAAGCCAACATGGGTACAGCCAGATAAAAAATATAAGGCGCTTTAATAAGCAAAGCTGGTACAGCCAGTAGGGCACTAAGTATTAAATAGTGAGTTTGCCGATTTTGAATGGCTAACAAAAAATAATAAAACATTGCATGCCCCAGCATTACCACACTAAAGTCGATATGAATAGCCCTTGAATAGTACAGGCTGAGGGGCATCAGCAAATAAACAAGGGTGGCCAAACGAGCTACTGAAGGAGTAAAAAGTAATACTGCGATTTTGTAGAAAAAATATACCGCTCCTGCAAAAAGGCTCAGAAATATCAGCCGCGCCAAAGGAATCGATTCACCCGATATACCAAATACCAGAGCTATTAGCGCTTCCGGCAATGGGCATTCCAACACCACTGTGCCATACCCTCCCATCCAACAAACATTGGGATAGAAAAGGTCGATTCCATTTTGATAAAAATCTGTAATGTAATGGGCCGTATCACACTGTCGCCAGTCGTGCGGGGCATCAATGAGCGGGCCGAAATGAAGGAAGCGCAGTGCCAGTAGTACTACTATAAGCAATACGAAGTCGTGTTTTGAAATAGGCTGCAATTATTCAAATCGCTTCAAGGTTTCAACAATTTCTTCTGCTACTGTCCTGTGCCCTAGCTCATTCCAATGCCCATTAAGAGGAAAATAGAGCAGGCTATCAGGGTTATTCTGCTTGTACTCCATAATGGATTGAAACAGATCAATAAAGGTAATACTATGCTGCCAGCAAAACTCCTCCAAAGCAGTACGAAGACCACCTTCGGGTAATACTATACCAGCCCAGCCCGCTTGTACTTTGCCCACCAGGCATTCCTCCTCAAATTGCCAGGCATTGGGTATAAGTGCTATGTAAAAATGAATGCCCCTCGCTACAAGCATTTCATTCATCCTTTCCATATATTTCAAACTGAGCTGTACGCGTGTGTCCACCCTGCTGTCCCAAATTTCCCGCTTTCGCATCAAGGCAATGAGGTCCCACATAGAGCTATTTTGCAGATTACCGCTTATTTCGCCAGCTGAATAGCGCTTGCTAAAAGCTTCGGGTGCCATTTGTAAAAGTGAGCCTACCTGATCGGCGGACAAGCTGGAGAGTGCCGCTTTCCGACGTCGGTTCAATGACCACCATTTGAATAGTGCTAAACTTGTTATGTCATTCTTCAGCAAATGCCAGGGATTGCGCCTTTTATATGGGTTTTCTTCGTCAAACTGAAATCCCACTGGCCAGCCACGCTCATCGAATCGGGCAAAGGAAGTATAGCTTTCATCCCCTACATTGCCTCCGGAATAGAAATCATTGGGATATAAAAACAATATCACTACATCAGGCCCGTAGCTCAGGCCTTGCTTAAGTAACCAGTTCCATTCCAGCAAAGGCGACCAGGAAGGAAAACCATGTTGGATCACGTCTATACTGTCCGCCAACATAGTCTCCATCACTTTGCCAACCGTATGCTCCTCAACCACTTGCATAGCTTGAATAAAGGAATCGCCCAGCAGCAAAATACGCTTTTGGCCCGGCCTTTTAGGATGGATCTCATCCCCACGCATAGCCTGGCTATTGATATTTATTTTCACCACATGCCCTCCATCTTCTCTTTTGGCATGATACTCAAAAGAACAGTCTGGCCGATAATTTTTAAAAAAAACTGTATCGTAAGAAGCATAAGGAAAGCAAATTCCATCGGTGACTATCAAGCTGTTTCCAGGCCGTTCGGACAGTATCCACTCTGCCAAAAACAAAGCCAGCCAAACTGATAAGATCACCAGGCATAGATTAGTAAGCCAATTGATTCGGCTGCGCATTCCATATAGCAGCAATAGCAAAACCTGGCCGATGACAAAGACCTTTAGCGGATTGAGGTTCAGCCGGGCAATCACACCATCGCCGTCTCCGAAAAACAGGTCATAGCAGTAAATGGATAAACAGAGCAGGACAAGCAACACATTGACAGCTGGCAGGCCCAATTTGAAGAAGCGGACATCCTGATTCATGTCAGTTGCGCAGTTTAGCTATCCGCACCAATGGCCCGGGGCAAAGCGCCTGATGACAGTTGGTGCAGTTGTTCACCATCGCTTCATAAAGCTTGGTGGCTTTTTGATGGTCAGCAGCTTCAAAGGCTTGCATGACTTGAACGTACGTTCGCGCAAAGGCCTGATATTCAGCCGACGCAGCCTTTTCAGGCTCGGTGGCATGCGCTGTAAAAATCTTTTGAAAATCAATAGAAGGGCTAGGTTTTTTACCTTGATTGAGCTGTTCTTTCATCAACATGGCATCGTCAAACATGGCGCGCATAAGCAGGGCCAGTTCGCTATCGCCATTAGGGTTGAGCGGCGCAGCCGTGTTATTGCATTCCCCAGAATTGGCACAGGACAAGGCGTAAATGGATATAGCTAACAACAGGGCAGCAAAAGATTGTTTTTTGCTCATAATCACTTTTCTTTGTATTATCCGGCAGTAGAAATTGCCGGCGCTGAGTTATGGATAAGCAATTGGAACAAGCCTACCGGCAAGCGGAGTACCACCTGCCACTTGCTAATGTACTCATTAAAATTGGTACGGCCAATGCTCATTTGGATGAGTTGCTGCTTGACAATAATGCCTGGAGCTGGGCTTTTGTCACTGCCTGCAATCCAGCATCAAAATTGCTAAACGAGCAGGAAAATACGCAGCGCCAGCAGGCTTTGACAGCGGTAGTGCGGAAAATGGGGCTACGCTTCACGGAAGCTTTTAGCAGCAGCCCTGCCGATGATTGGCCCAGGGAGCAAAGTATTTTCATCTTCGATATTACTTTGGAACAAGCTGTCGATTTAGGCAGGCAGTTTAGTCAGCATGCTATCGTTTTTGGCCGGCTTGGGAAGGAAGCGGAATTGGTATGGTGCGGAGGAAAGGCTTAACCTTCTTTTAATTAATGAGAAGTACGGACTGGGTAATCTCATGTTTTTTTCCTCTGGGGCCAGTCAGATTTACCCTACAATAATACACACCAGTTGGAAGCGGTTTGTCGGTTTTCGTATCCCTGCCGTCCCAGCTTGCCTGCGGATCAAACGCCTCAAAAACTTTTTCGCCCCAACGGTTCCAGATAGTCATTTGAAAAGATTTGACTCCTCGCCAAATTCCCTTTGCGCGAAATACATCATTCTTTCCATCTTGGTTTGGGGTAAAGGCATTGGGCAGGTAATAGCTGAAATGTGGCACCACATCCAACATTTTGGCAATAGAATCTGTACACCCGTACTGATCTTTCACAACTAAGGTGATTGACTGCAGGCCCGTGTCAGGAAAGTGGTAGGTGGGTGAATGTTCAAACAGATTAGCGTGCTCACCCAAAACCCACTCCCACTCCCAGGCATTTTCCGATCGGTTTTCAAAGATCACTTTTGGATTGGAAGAAAAAACTTGCTGTGGGAACCATGAAAAATCAGCCAGTGGAGGCGGGCTTGCGTTTATCCAGTTATTAAAGGTCGTATCAATACTGCAACCCAGTGGTGAGGTAATGGAAATGTAAAGACTATAGGTGCCGGGATGCTCAAAGCGGTGGAGCGGGCTGATTTCAAAAGCCTCTTTGCCATCACTAAACTGCCAATAAATGTCATAGCTTGAATCAATTGGTGTGGAGAGATTTTCGAAAAGCACATCCAGGGGTGCGCAGCCCTCTGATCGATCAGGTGCAAGGATGATGATGGCAGGGGCCGGCTTCCATTCCAACTTCTGAGTCAGGCTATCCTTACAGCCAAATTCGTCTGTTATTTTTAACTGAACATCGTAATCGGATGGTATCTGGTAAAGATGTGCCGGGTTGGCTTCAGTGGATTGCTCCCCATCGCCAAACTGCCAAAGCCAGCGCAGTTGCTGCGCACCTTCCGAGTAGGACTGGTCTGTAAACACCACTGGCCCGGCCACGCAGGTGTCGTAGCCGAAGCTAAAGTCGGCCCTGATATCGGTGACCACATTGACTGTAATATCAGCCGTATCAGCACATGCTCCGCCCGAATTGAGCAGCAGTTGCCCCTGGTAGCTTCCAGCACCAGGAAAGCTAAGGCTGAGATCCCAGCTGTCATATACAAGCTGCTGGCCTTCTATATCAAACTGCCAGAAAAACTCCTCAATATAGTCCCGCTGAGTGCTTTGATTGGTAAGCTCAAGTGAAGTTTCTTCACAAAGACTAACGGTATAGGCACTACCGGGTAATACATCCTCTCCGGCAATAGCTGCTTTAACCCAGGGCTCACAACCCGCTACGTTAATCTGAAAATCGTGGTAAGTTTGGCCCATCAGTGTACCATTGCGGTATTCTTTTACCTGAACGCCAAACAGATAAAGTCCCGTAGAGTCAGGCATAATCTCCAGCTTACCGCTAAGCGCATCGAGCCGGGTATAAGCCGACTGGCCAAAAGGCTTTTGAAAGCTGTAAAAGGGCAGCTTGAAGGGTATTGGATCGAAAGGTGGAGGTATCCAGCCATTGGTGTTAAAATCAGCAGGGGTATTAAAGGGGTTGAAAAATTCATACACCAGCTGATCGCCATCTGCATCCGTAGCAGTATGGCTGAATTCAAACAGCTCATCCACACAAATAATAGTGGGCAGTTGGTGGTCAAATACCGGTGCATTATTGCAGCTTTGCTGGGCCTGTGGGGTGATCTCGGTCATCGTTACAATTCCGGGTGGAAGATTGGATGGAAAGCCTATCAGATTGGTTTGCCCAAAACGACAGCATCTTTCATTGACGAAATAATAACTAGAATCAATAAGCGAGAGGTGAAAGGTATCGCTGTAGATCAATTTTATTACAGTAGCTTCAGGGCTGGTCAAGCATGGCAGATCCGGGTTGGGAATGAGTTCACTGCTAATTAATGGTAATTGCATAAAATGCGAAGCATGTACCGGATACGGCTTTCTTCCTGTAAATTTAATGATCGGTCTGGATGGAGTTATATATATACTGTTGGTGTCTGATTGGTATTCAACCATGAATACCTGAAATATCCTTGAGTTGGGCTCTTCCCCTTCGCCCAGACACTGATAATAGGCTTCTGTCCCCGCCGGATAGGGAATAAGGCTTAGACCTCCTTCAAATGGGCCTTTTATCACATTGCTCTTTGCAAAAAAAGACAAGATCAATAATAAAAAACAAATGCTGACCTCCTTCATCTATCTAATGGCGTATTAGACGCACCACCCTTAAAATCCCACTACGGTCTTTTAATATCAATACATAGCTCCCGGTGGGCAACGCGTCTCCCGTAGTCAATTTAAACTCGTTAAAACCTGTATGCATATTTAGCTTCTGCCTCATCACCTGCTGCCCCAAAGTATTGAGTAAAACGGCTTCCAGCTCTCCGGGCCGGGCCGCCTTCAATTCAATTGTCAATTCCTCATCAAACGGATTAGGTACTAGCCGAATCGAGTGCAGAGACATATTGGCTGTTGCCATCTGTAAATCGTCTTCGAACGGTTGACTTTTTAAGGATGGGTCACCCGGATCATCTTTAATATTACCACTCACAAAGCCATAACAGTAGATATAAGTGGAATAGGGATTTTCAGGACTTATACGCTCTTCACAATACTGTATGGTTTCGCAAAATTCTATGACACAGTCATCAGAAGGATCTCCAAAAGTCCCCCCATTATAGGTCGCTCTAAAGCAATACTGGCCAATACAGCCAGAATGATAGGCAGGAGGGGTGGTGTAGGAGTTACTTCCTGGAGTTAAATGACGGTTCTTTCCCGCATAACAACTCGTCAATAGTTCAACATACACATCATCTCCAGCAGTCAAATTATTAGCCGTAACGGTAATGCTTCCCGGCGATATGGTTCCGTTGAGGTAAACGATGAGGTGATTGACAGAGACGGTGAGGGCGTCCTGTGCAAACGTAGTGCTGAGCGACTGGAAAGATAGGGTCAGGGCGAGAAGGATGGTGTGATGGAATTTCATATCTATGAGTTTACAATTATTCATTTTTATCATCAAACTCTCCAGTATATTCGTATAAATAGGGCTCTGAGATCACTCCATTGACTTTCCAATAAATCCTATACACGCCCCTCTCCCTGGGTCGAATAACCATAGGAGGATCGAAATATCGAGTACGTAAATCCACTTCCCATATTTTATTTTCGTTGGGAAGCACTTTAATTGTTTCTACCCCTAAAGGTGTACAAGAAATAAATCCAATAAATGATCTTTTTTGTGATGGAGTTTCCACCCATATCCCATTTAATGGGGTATCAAAATTGTAAATGTTAATAGCTTCCTCTGATCTATTCTCCAAATGCAATTGCAAAAGGAGGCCAGTGTCTTTAAAAACATTTACAATTTCTATTTCAAATGCCGTTTTTAAAAACGCTTTCTTCTGGTTCTGAGAAAATAATAGGTTTGGATTGTAACACAATAACAATACAAATAAACCGCGAAATAAAAACAAATATAGATACTTCATAATCTTTAAAATTTGTCAATACCCATTATGGTTGAATCTTAGTCTTCAGGATCTTCATGATTTCTAATATGATAGATACACCCAAGGTAAAATTCTGCAATACCATCAATAAAATCTCTTGCATAACTCATTACTCCCCTGTCTGTTCCTTCGTGGTTATTATATTCTGGATCCAGAGGTGGGTCTCCTGGCATAGGAGGGAACTCATGCACATGAGGAAAAGTACCAACAAGGATATCGAACTGGTGTCCTAATTCATGAACTAAAGTCTCTGCCATAGCAAGCGGAATTTTATCTTGGGGGAAAGTGCCTTGAGGATTAACAAAATTATCTTCAAAAAGTAAAGTATAATTTAATGGTTCAACTGTTGCACCTCTTGAAGCTGCGTTCTCAATATCTGAACTAGCTATAATATGAAACCGGTTGTCATTATAATGAGGAGGACCTATATTTGAGCTGGTTCTCCAAGTCCCAACATACCCAGAAACTTCACTAGGATCATTCGGAAATTGAGTATATTTGGGAGTTATTTCATTTCCAATTTGAACTGGAATAAATTCTACAAAAGCTCCACCATCTCCACCATCTGTAAGTTTTCCAAACCCCCCTTCAATTAGATTAAGTGGTATTGAGAATGTCTCATCTTCACCATCTATCATAACTCCCCAAAATTTTAATAGATTGAAAGGGCCCCCAGTTCCAATTACTGTAATCGCATTTGACCCAGGTGTATCTTCAACCGTTGCTTCAAACTCAATTCCATCAGGAGAAAACACAATAATTTTATCACCTATGCTAAAATCTGAATTATCATCAACAGGCAAAATGTCAGGAAAATTATCATTAAAATTAATATATGTTGTTATATCAATCAAACTAGCTCCTTTTCTAAGCATTTCATCATATTCCACATACACCCGCTTCCACGCCACCAGCACTGGCGTAGCCACATAGGTGCTAAAATCATCTGAACAACTTGCTTCGACCTGATAATTATCCCCCGAATACTGATTGGTAATGGTAAGTGTACAACGTGCTACTGCTTTTGTTTCATCGTCCACTTCTTCCTCTTCGGCCTCTACCATCGTTTTATCTAACTGGCCGGGGCCTCCCACATTATCTCCTGAATCATTATTCGTCTCATAAGAAGACAGATCATCCGGATCGGGATCGGTTACTCTGAAATACACTATTTCGCCAGCTTGCTCTTCAGGTAAGTGTACCTCAATGATTACTTTTCCGTCTTCTTGCTGATAATCTGTATAATACAGATCATCGTGCAAGGTGGAAATCATTACCCGCCCGGGCTTGGAAGAAAAATCCATCAAATTAGGATGAATATCCATTTGCGTCTCACTACAGCAGGGAAAATTGATGCCCGTTTCTTCAACCTGAATTTTGGCATTGCGATCAATCTGGCTAATAGCCTGTTGCACAAAACAAGCTATGCATAAAAGTACAAGTAATGGTGAGGTGAGGTGAGTCATAGTTTGCTTTGAATTGAGTTAAACATCAAAACACGCGCTACACTATCGGTTACTAATACATCACAAGTATAACAATTTATTTTTATATATGCAAGTGTATTGCTAAAAAACTGGAAGTCGCACCGAATTAAGGCAGTAGTTAAAACTCAGAAAACACCGAATCAGGCAAAAATTCAAACACCCCAATTTCGTTCAATTCGTACTTACCCCGATTGGAGGCCAATAGTATATGGCCATACTTTTTGTATTCGGCCCAGGGTGTGACGAAGCGCGGCTCGCTATCAGTAGCTTTTTGAAAAAAGGCCCATTGGCTCACCAGCTTAGTTGCTTTGTCAACATACACCTGATACTTATTTTGAGGCGTTACCCCTACCCCATCGAAAGTCAACTCCAATACTTCGGCCGGATCACCAGCCTCGGTTGTATGCTGCCCCTTATACTTCAAAGTGACGCCCGAATCTTTGAGTTTGAAAGGCATCACCAGCCAGTAGGAATCATTGATCCATATTTCATGTCCTGCTTTGACCATCTGCGCTAAGCTGTCTGTATCCGTTATTTCGTGTCCATTATTCTGAACTCGGCCGGTCTTGTCAAAGACATTGATCAGAAAAACCATACTATCAGATGGCGAATCGATTCGCACGTCACCTGTCAGCTTGTCCCATTGTAAGCTCCGCCTTCCAAAAAAATTCCATTTGATAAAACGCGTTTCATCCCAGGCCTTGCGGCCACCCATTGCCTGCATCACCTCATCGGCTAATGCAATGGCCTTGGCATCGGATGCAGTCTGATTGAAGCCAACGGCAGCCGGATTGTCCGCTTTGGCCGGAGCTGTTTCCCGATTGTACTGGCAAGAAAAGTTAGAAACCATCATTACAACAGTAAATATCCAAATACTACTAAACCCTGCTACATTACCTGCCTGTTGGTATTTATTCTGCCAAAGATTCATCATTTGATATGCTCATTAGCGATCTCTTCAAAAGTGGGCAATTTGCTGATGTGCCATTTGTCCAGGATTTGGCCATCCTTCCACAGCACTAGCCCGGGATTGGAACGAACGATAGTTTTCAGGAGGATGTCATCGGCCTGCATGAAGGGGTAAGCAGCCTGTACAGCATGTCTGAAATCGTCGATCATTTCCGGGCCAGCCCCACCTACTACGCCATACACCTGATGACCGGCAGCTTGGGCAGCCTCGGCCAGCGGATTTACTTTTTGCTCAAATTTGGCTCGATAGGATGGTTCAAATACATACACATCATCCATATACGTTTGTTTATTGATGCCACCAATTTTTTGCTCTACGTACATGGTGTCATCGGTTCGAATGGTGTCAGCTACAAAGACGGTATCGGAGCGGGTAGCTTGTTGCTGTTCCATGTCGTAATGAAATTTATAGCACACTACCATAAAATGGTAGCCCTCATAGTTCAATAGCTCCTCCGTCACATCATTGCCTTCAACATCTTCGATGTGGAAATCGCTGATTTTTGTCAATTCCATCGTAGGTTTCGAAAGCACCTGATTGTACTCCCATTCTTCTTTGGGGTAGCTTTTATATTCTTTGAGGAAGGCTTCGTAAGGCAAGTGTTTCTGCTCTCCGGTGGCTTTATTGACCAGGTCATAGGCAATCACCTTTACACTGGCAGAAGCTTCGTCTTCTTTCTTTTTAGCTTCAGCAATATTTGCATTTTTCTTAAATGGGCGGAAATCTATGTGCGGCAAATCCCAAACATAGTTGCTCATACAATACAGGGTCAGGCCTAGTGTACTCAAGCCTATTATCCAATTGCGGCTGCGCTTGTTGAACAACTGGTGCATATCTTTCCAGCGTAGTACAAACAAAATAGCCGGAACTAACAACACAATATCCTTGAAAAACGATATACGGGGTTTGAGTTTTATAAAATCACCAAAACAGCCACAATCGGTTACCTTCATATTCGACTCTACGTATGGCCCCCATTTGCCAAACTGAAAGAAATTGACATCCTGCGGCACGTAACCCGTAAGAAAGGTAAAGCCAGTGAGAAAGGTAAAAAAGACAACGAGCAGCAAAAAGGCCCAGCTGGTAAATTTTGGCCGTGCCCCTACGATTAGCATCAGGCCCAGCACTATTTCGAACACGATCATAAAGACAGAAAAGCTCACCGAAAAATTGGACAAAAACGGAAATACCGGCGCTATAAATGATATCCAGGTTTCGCTGAATGTGGATTCGAACTCAGCAAAATATTGCTCCAGCTTGTAGGCCGTGCCCAGCGGATCAATAGCTTTCACCCAGCCGGAAAAGACGAAAAGCGCACCAGCAAAATTCTGGAGATAGGAGATCAGCCAATTTTTCCTGGCTTTAAAAACATATTCCACCAGAAGCGTCAAAATGAGCGCGGCAATGCCTACATAAATAACTAGCGTAGTAATAGTCATACTATTATAATCTTTTGAAAATCAATATTTTATACAGTTTTTCTAATCTATTGCTTCAAGCTCTTCCAGCCTGATCAAAGCAAAGATAGCGTAGTTGATAATGTCTTGATAATTGGCATCCAATCCTTCTGAAATCAAGGTGCGCCCCTCATTATCCTCAATTTGTTTGATACGTAGCAATTTCATCAATATCAAATCTGTAAGAGAGCTGATACGCATCTCTCTCCACACTTCACCATAATCGTGATTTTTAGCTTGCATCAAGTTGCGCGCTTGGTTCATCTGCTCGTCGTACAATCGGCTGGCCTTGTCCGGCTCCAGATCAAACGTAGTTTTTTCCGGCAATTCCAACTGTATCAATGCCATGATACTGTAATTGACCAGACCAATATACTCTGGCACTACCCCTTCTGCCACTTTGCGTTCTCCCAGCTCCTCAATGCTGCGTATCCGGCTGGCCTTGATAAAAAGCTGATCGGTCAAAGAGCTACTACGCAAAATTCGCCAGGCAGTGCCATAATCTTTCGTTTTTTTGGCAAATACTTCTTTGCAGCGACTAGCAGCTGAATCGTACTGTTTGAGCGTTTTATCCAATTTTATCAATTTGCCGCAAATATATATATTTTCCATTTCATTAAGAGCGGGTACATCCCGCTACTTGTACTCAACTATTCATATCCAATTTCGTACAAAAGGTGCGATCATTTTGTTAATGAATTTCGAACTTTTGTTAACAGCTTGTCAATAATACCACTATCATTGTACACATGTCCGATAGCTATACAACCATAACTAATGCAACGGAAGGTATCTTCCGCGATCGGGGGAGTAAGTTTTTGGCCTATGTCTTTCCGGCAGATACAGAGGAAGCCTGCTCGGCATTTTTGCTGCATTGCAAAAAGCTACACCCCAAAGCCAGGCATTTCTGCTATGCGTATCGCTTGAAAAGTGACGGAAGCCTGTTTAGAGCAAATGACGATGGCGAGCCTTCTGGTACAGCTGGCCGACCGATACTTGGCCAGATCGATAGTTTTGGCTTTACCAATGTCATCGTGATAGTGATCCGTTATTTTGGAGGTACCAAGCTGGGTACCAGCGGATTGATAGCCGCTTACCGAAACAGTGCGCAAGATGCATTGTGCCGGGCACAAAAGAAAAAAAAGTATGTGGAAGAAGTATATCGCCTCAATTTCGATTATGCTATCATGGGCGATTTAATGAATACGGTAAAAAAGTTGGATTTACAAATCGTAGATCAAGCTTTCGATCATCAAGCATATCTAGAAATAGCAATACGCAAATCATTGGTTGTCAGCATGTTAACACGACTAAAGGCAAGTATCGCCAAAATACAAATCGAAGAAGCGGCAGGATTGGAAAGCATTGACGGATTGCAGATAAAACACCTCTACACGCGCTAAAAAAGAGGGCCGATCCGGCGCTTGGATGGCCCCCTGTCTTTGCTGGCTTTCGGATACCAGACTTTTGTAAAATTGGAATTATAATAAGAGTAGTAACTTGCTGCAGTTGAACTTCAAGCTGCGGCCATACGCCTCATTTATCTAAGCAAAGTGATGTCACCGGATTTCATTAAAATATTACCTTTAATCTCACAAGGCACCTCAATCAAATAGACATAAACGCCTGAATCGAGCGGCTGGCCTTTTACCCTCCCGTCCCAAAAATCATTGATATCATTGGTTGAAAACACCATCCCGCCCCAGCGATTAAAAATCTGAAAGCTCTTGATCTCTTTGATTGAAGGTGATACATGCAGGCGGAGTACATCGTTTTGGCCATCGCCATTTGGGGTAAAAATATTAGGCACATTTACCAAATCCTCCGGGCAATGTTCCAGCAAAATGACTTGCGTGCTGACCGTGTCGATGCAGCCGGTTTCGAGGTCGGTAATTTCCAAATAATACGTGGTGGAATACTGAGGAGTAACAGCCGGATTGGGGCACTGGCTGCAGCTAAGACCCTGGCTGGGGTACCAATTGTATTCATAATTCGGATTGTACTCATCGTCCAGATTAAGTTGTACCAATTGGCCGGGGAAGAAATAGCGCTCAGGCAAAATGCCAGCATCCGGTGCAGGAATCACCGTCACCGTCAGCTCAGCTTCATCAGCTGCGCAGCTCGAAAGTTGGCCGGTCACTGTATAAGTTGTGGTTTCAGTCGGACTCACTACCGGATTGGCAATATCAGGGTCAGCCATCCCTTCAGAAGGCGTCCAGCTATAGGTGTCGGCATTACCAATGGCCTCCAGCTCAACAGATTCTCCCTCACATATCACCACATCTTCAGCATCAATTTCAGTACTTTCGAGTACATCCACCGCTACCGAATCAACGATAATACAGTCACCATTGGTAACAGTCAGATAATAAATAGTAGGCTGGGATGGTGATGCCTCCGGACTTGAAACAAAAGGATCGCTCAAACTACCAGCCGGACTCCAGCTCACCTGACCTGATGGCAATGTGGCATTCAATGTGGTGGAAGAACCTATACATACTGCCGTATCATCTCCAGCATCTACATCTTCCGGGTGCATTACATTGACGCTGACCGTATCTTTCACTTCACAACCGGCATCAGTAGTAACACTGACTAAATAGGTCGTGCTTTGAGCCGGATTGGCAACGGGATTTGGACAGTGGGTACAACTCAGTCCTTCGGTAACCAACCAACTGGGTGAATTCCCGTAAGTAGCACTCAGATGCACCGTATCCCCCTCACAAATGGTACGATCATCTCCAGCAAATGGAATATATTCGTCCAATACATCCACCACCACCGAATCAGCAGCCCAGCAGCCCCATTCATTGGTAACCGTCACCGGATAGGTAGTCAATTGCATAGGAGAAGCAATCGGGTTGAAGCAATCTTCATAGCAAGTAAGCCCGGGGCGCCCGGGGTCCCACTGATAGGAGTAAACATCGGTACCGCTACCGCCATTCACGAAAATCTGTACCACATCGTTTACACAAATCAGTGTGTCATTCGAAATCGTGATGGTTGGTGCATAATAGGGTTTGACATTGACTGTGGTGCTCGTGGTGTCCTGGCAACCAAGATTGTTGGTAGTGACGAGGTAATAAGTAGTGGTATCCGAAGGTGTAATCACAGGGTCGAGGCAATCTGTGCAGCTCAAAGAGGGATCGCTGAGCCAGGCGAAGGTGGTAGTAGAGGGATCACTCAAAATCGTTGCCTGCAGTTGAGAAACTTCTCCGATACAAATTTCCGGACTCAGCGCAATTTCAGCAGCAGGCTTCGGATGAATTGTTACGGTTTTGACTATTGAATCCTGACAGCCTATTTCGGAAGTAACCAATAATCGTACAGGAAAGTCTCCATCACTATTGAAACGATTAGACGGATGCTGGCTGGCAGATTGATTGCCATCGCCAAATAGCCAATCCCAATTTGTAATCATGCTGTTTTGAACGCTCGACTGGTCTGTAAACTGGATACTTGAATGAATACATTCCGAATAGGCAGAAGGCTCAAAATTTGCCGTCGGAGTGGCACCCACCTTTATGTAATCCGCTTTGGTAGTCGTATCCCGGCAAAAGCCATTGTCAACTATTAAGGACACGTCATGTTGCCCTGCCGAATTGAATTGGATACTTGGCTCAAATTCATTGCTGGTAGCTGGATTGGCTTGTTCAAAAAGCCATTCTTGATATAAAATTGGGGCAGACGAGGAAGTAATATTGAAAAAGGTGGCGGACGAATTATCGCACAGAACGGTATCGGTGGCCAGGAAATCGATTTCCATGCTTCCCAAATGAATGGTATCGGGCGATTCAATGGCCCGCGCGCAACCTATTTGGTTGACCAATATCAGCTTTGGAACATAATTGCCGATTTCTATATAGGTATAGCTTATTGTATCCCTGCTGGCTGAAATGGCAGATGTGTCAACAATTCCGTTGCCAAAGTCCCAAATATACATGTAGTCACCATCCGATTGACCGGCAAAAGTCACTCCGGCGGGTATGCAGGCACTATCGGTGTCGAAGGACAAATCGCCCAGCGGCCCGTCGATCTGTATTAAATCTTCGAGCACCAGGGTATCGCGGCAGTTTTCGGTAGCGATAGCTACTAGTGTGACATCATAAGAGCCGGGAATCGTATATACGTGGGGCGGATTCTCAAGATTGGAAAAACCACTTTCATCGCCAAAGTTCCACTGATAGGAATTGGCATTTATTGAGTTATTGAAAAAATTCACCAGCAGCGGCGGGCAGGAAGCAGCAATTGTATCCGCTGTAAAAGCAGCCAGGGGGTCGCCAATTTCAATGTAATCGTTTCGGCAAAGCACACTATCACAGCCATACAAATCGGTGACGGTTAGGCAAACCGAATAAATACCTTCGCTGGTGTAATTGTGCGTGGGGGCCACATCAGTAGAAGTATTGCCATCGCCAAAATCCCAGAAATAGGACAAACTCTTACCTGTACTGTGATTGATAAAAGTGATGTGGTATTGAGTGCAACCAAAAGTATCCGCCTCAAAGCTGGCAATCGGAAAGGTAACATCGACAGCATCTGCATTTACCAAACTTCCTTCACAGCCCCAATCATCCCTCACCGTGAGCCCCACAGAAAATGAATTGGCATCCGTATAGGTGTGTTGCGGATTTTGCTGAGTAGAAGTGTTACTATCTCCAAAATCCCAGCCCCAGCTATTGATCGTACCAAAGGTACTTGTAGATAGATCGGAAAAGTCAACCCACAAAGGCTTACAGCCATTCGATGGCTGCACCTGATAGTTAGCAGTTACTTTGTTCACAAAAATAGTATCCACAAAAAGCATCGTATCCTGGCAGCCGTTCACGTCGGCAGCTACGAGCTGTATATCCGAATAGGCACCAGCCGTATTGATTTGTAAGGATGGTTCAGCCGCAGCCACATCAGAGAAAGTCCCTGCGGGTGCTGACCAAGAGTACAAATCCGCATCTTGCGAATTGTTTGTAATGGCCACAGTAGCGGGAAGGCAATGTCGCGTATCTGCAATCGAAAAATCAACGTTGAGATCAGCGATTGTAAACCCGATCCTAGTAGTGTCGGTACAGCCGGTGGTAAAATTTTCTACCGCCTGCGTCACTTCAAAATAGCCGGTAGCAGGATAGGTATAAGAAGGCGAACGCTCTCTCGAGGTATCCGTATTGATGGCAAAGACGCCGAAATCCCAAAACATCGTATCGGCCCCAATTGATCGATCAATAAACTCTACATGATAGGGATTTGAGCAATCTAAAATATATTCAAATTTGGCTTTTGGCGGGGTGATGTGGATAAAACTATCGATCGTCATACGATTTTCACAGCCCAGATGAAAGGCGCTCAATGTGACATCAAAGAAGCCCGTATCGTTATAGGTGTACATGGGATCTTCTTCATTCGAAAAGCCACCATCTCCAAAGTCCCAAATCCACTCATCACTAAAATTGCTGGACTGATCGGTAAAGGTGATCGAAGAGGACACGCAGGAAACCACCGGATTGGCCGAAAAATCTATATCAGGAGGTATCCCTACTCCTATCCGGTTTTGAAAGACAGCAGTATCTACACAACCTAGGGCATTTTCCACAATCAGCATTATTTCATAGCGGCCCGTATCCGTCAAAGTTAGATTGGGTTCCTGGTCAAAGGAGGTAATCTGCACCGGCGGAGAACTGGCATTATTGATCACATGCCATTCCCAACTGACTATTGGCGCTACTGTATTGCTCTGCTCTTTCAGGCTAACTGAAAGTGGAGAGCATCCAAATTCGCGGCCTGAAACAAGATTGCTTTCCAATTCTACCAATTGAACCGTGTCAGTATTCACAGAGGCAGTACAACCATTGGCATCGGTTACGGTCAGTGAAACCGGAAACACTCCAAACTCTGTATAGGTGTGATTGGGGTTTTGCTGGGTACTGATATTGCCATCCCCAAAATCCCAGAGCCATTGTACAGCCTGGGCCGAATTGCCCGTGAAGGATACGCCGTGCGGCAAATCGCAACCTTTGTCATTGTTATTGGAGTAAGCAATGCTTGGGAGGTCATGTACCTCAAAACAATTGTCGATCACCTTAGTGGCAGCACAGCCATCAACATATCTGGTCAATGTAACGGTGTAGCAGCCAGCACTTGCATAGGCATGCCAGGGGTTGGTTTGTGAATCCGTCAAGCCATCCCCAAAATCCCAAAGAAGGCTATCCGCCGGCTGGGCAGAATCATCGAAAAACTGGACGCTGCCATCTGTACACAGTGTGGGTTCGCTATACGAAAATTCGACAGGATAGCCCACCTGTACATAATCCGTCAACACTAAAGTATCGGAGCAGTTGGTATTTTGATCGATCCCAATTACTGTGATCGTATATTGGCCGGGCGTATTGTAAACTACCGCCGAAGGGTCAGCCCCATTGTAAACGGCTCCGTTGCCAAAATCCCAGCTAAAATTCATCCCTGCAATATCACCATCATTCGAAAAATCTACTACAAATGGCGGATCGCAGCTAAATGTTTGGGGGGCCGATACATCTACTACAGGTTCAGCATCAACGGTTATAAAATCAGTTTTGGTAATGGTATTGCTGCAATTGTTTTCATCAATCACGGTTAGGCTAATGGTATACTGATCCGGAGTATTATAGGTAGTCTGGATGCTCGGCAAGGTCCCGTCATCCACTACTACCCCGCTGGTGCCTCCCAGCCCCCAAATCCATTCGTCGATGGCGGCGTCGCCCGGAGCTGTAAGGTCGGTAAAGCTCACATGCATGGGGATACATCCCTGTTGCTCGGAAACGCTGAAGTCGGGCTCAGGCAATTTAAATACCCGAATAAAATCTTGCTTGCATTCCGTATCTGTATTGCCCTGACTATCGGTTGCTGTCAGACAAATCGTGTAAAATCCGGAAGTTCCGAAAATACGCCCCGGATGTTGGCTCGAAGAATTGACGCCGCCTAAATCCCACGACCAGCTTGTTATAGAGCCTGCAGAAGAGGTAGATATATCTGTAAAAGAAACTTGAAGAGAACCACAACCAGAAGTAACATTTGCACTAAAATCAGCCGTGAGCTGGGCTTTCGTCTCATGGGAAAGCAGCAACAGCCCGATTGCAAGGAGAATAAAGAGTAAGTGTTTTGACATGTCTCAAGATGGATTTGAGTGTTCCATTTTTCAAATCTCTAAAATCCAAATATGATGCCGCTAATTGGGTAGCCTGCAAGCTAACTACCAGCTTTTCAAGTACAAATATCATTCACAAATCACTGTAATACAGCTAGTTATATATGCCAACACTGCATCATTACTCTATCATGCTGCGTCACAATAAGGTGAAACATGCATACAGGATGTAATTCAACAGCTAAAACACCATTCTGGTGACAGGCAAAAAAAGTGTTTTATTTCTCTATCGAATCAGCGTTATATCTCCGGTTTTCAGGATGGTTTGGCCGGTAAGTTCGCAGGGCGCCTCCACCAGAAAGATGTACACACCTTCTCTGACTTCCTTGCCTCGGAATGTGCCATCCCAGCCCTCAGTAGGATCGGCCGTTTCAAAGACCAGGCTACCCCAACGGTCGAATATTCGGAAGCTAAAAATACCTTTGATTGCAGGAGAAAGGACGATTTCCAATTCATCGTTGTTTCCGTCATTGTTGGGACTAAAGACGTTTGGTACACCGATGAGCTCAATAGGGCAAGACTCCAGCACGCTCAGCGTGGTAGTAACTTTGTTGCTGCAATTGGTCTCAGGGTCCGTTACGGTAAGCGTAAAAGTACTCGTGGTATCGGGGGTAACTACCGGATTGGGGCAGCTCTCACAGCTAAGCCCCAGACCAGGAGTCCACAAATATTCGTAATCATTATCGCCAGGTGTATAGCCCAGATTTAGTCGAACCGTTTGGCCGGGAGTAAAATATCGAACCGGAATCAGATTGTTTTCCGGCGCAGGTATTACGGTAATCGTCGCACTGGCAGTATCGGCAGCACAATTGCTCAAAGTGGCCACTACGGTATAATTGGCAGTTTGAGAAGCGATAAACACCGGACTTGCTTCGCTGGGATCAGCAATACCAGGCCCCTCTATCCAATTAAAGCTGTCGGCTACACCAGCCACATCCAACTCAATCGTATCTCCTTCACAAACCGTCAAGTCCTTCAAATCAATATCTGTTTTATCTCCTACCCTCACCCACACTGAATCAGTAAACACACAATCTCCATTCTGCACAGTCATGTAGTAAAGGGTGCTTGATGTTGGCCCCGCTTCGGGATTCAAAATACTGGTATCGTCAAGTCCAATACCAGGGCTCCAACTGACCTGCCCTTCGCCTACTCCTTGCAGAATAGCGGAAGTACCCGTACATATTGTGATATCCTCCCCTGCATCCACCTCATCGGGATGTACAATATTGACAGTAATTGAATCAAAAACCGTACAGCCAATATCGGTAACCACTTCCACAAAGTAAGTAGTGGTAGAGTCAGGTGCTGCCTCAGGAAATTCACAAAAAGAACAGCTCAGCCCCTCTGTGTTGAGCCAAACCGGATTACTCCCGAAGCTGGCATCCAGCGTTACCACATCGCCTTCACAAATCGTTCGGTCTGCGCCAGCAAAAGGCATATATTCGTCGAGCACCGATACCTCCACTGAATCCACGCTGGAGCAGCCGTACATATTGGTTACGGTCACTATATAGGTGGTAGTACTATCAGGAGTGGCAATCGGATTGTTGCAATTTTCATAGCACGTCAAACCTGGTCTGCTTTCATCCCAACTATACTCAAACACGTTGTTTCCTCCCGAAACATAAAGCTGAGCCGCGTCATGGGCACAGATCATTGTATCCTGGATGATCTCAATTACCGGGGCCGGAAAGGGTCGAACGTTTATGGTTACAGGACTTTCAGTTACACAACCCTCTGCATTGATAAATGTGAATGTATAGGTGGTCGTGTCTATCGGATTGGCCAAAGGCTCCAGACAATTGGTGCAGCTCAGCGTATTGCCAGGTGACCAAAAATAGCTCGACCCGGTGGTATCCCCATTGATGGCAGGCTGCAATAAGGTATATTCTCCGATACAAATATCTCTGTCGAGCCCCGCACTAACGGGAGTTAGGGCAAATACTTCAATACTGCTGCTTACCGTATCTGCACAGCCTACATCAGAAGTAGCAATCAGGGTGACCTGGAGGGTACCATCATCGGTAAAGGTATGAGCCGGATGTTGGTCTGTAGAATTACTTCCATCTCCAAACTGCCAGTTCCATTCATCAATTGAACCAAAACTCACACTGGAGTTGTCAGTAAAATTCACATCCAGGGGCTCACATCCCTGGTTTACCGAACTGCTAAAATCAGCATTTGGCACTGGCCCGATGTTGATATAATCAGGTCTCCTCAATGTATCCCGGCAGTAGTCACTGGTGGCCACTAAAGCTACATCAAAGGAACCAGGATTGGCATAATTGACAACCGGATCAATATCCGTACTGATAGCTGGTGTAGCCCCTTCGAGGAGCCATTCAAAATTCACCGGCACATCACTACTAAAACTCAAATTGCTGAATGCTACCGGCGGATTGCTCCCGCAAAAAAGAGTATCACTTGCCTGAAAATTAATTTCAAGCTTTGAAATATATATTCCACTCAGCACAGTCATGCTGTTTCTACAGCCCTGCAAATCTTCCAGGCTGAGGGTTGGGAAATAAGTCCCTGGTTGATTATATACATGCACTATGGTATCCGCCGTCAGTTGGCTGGCAGATGTATCGACCCGCCCGTCACCAAAGTCCCAGACAAAGTAATAGGGTGAATTAGCACTCCCAAAATAGGTGATCGTTGGAGGGTTGCAGCTCGAGTCAATTGCAAAAGTAATGTTCCCAATTGGTCCGTTGAGTGTAATAAAGTCCGCTAGTACCAACGTATCATGGCAATTTGGTGTACTGCTGGCAATCAGAGTCACTGTATAGTCACCAGGAATGGTGTACAGCTGAGAGGGGTTTTCCATGCTCGAACTACCCGTTCCACCTCCAAAATCCCACACATAGGAACTGGCATTTTGAGAAGTATTTTGGAAATTGACTTCCAGTGGCGGGCAGGAACCCGTGAGTACATCCGCAGTAAAGGAAGCCACCGGATCAGCAATAACTACATGATCTGGAAGACACAATAGGCTATCGCAACCAAAAATATCGGTTACAGTCAGGCAAACTGTATAACTACCTTCCGCACTATAGCAGTTGCTCGGATTAGCATCGGTAGAAGTGTTGCCATCGCCAAAATCCCACAAATAAGTAAGGCCATCACCTTTCGACAAATTTTCAAAACGCACACAATGATCTGTACAGCTCAACGAATCTATTGCCCTGAAATTGGCCTCCGGCCTGGCTACTATCACCCAATCATCTCTGGTCAGCGTACCCACGCAGCCCCATTCATCCCTTACAGTAAGTGTAACGGGAAAGGTATCAACGCCCATAAAGGTATAGCTGGTATTCGCTCCGTCTGCCGTACCTTCGCCCGCCCCAAACGACCAGTTCCATTGATTGTTATTGCTAAATAAATTGGTGGAATTATCGGTCAAGCTGACAGTCAACGGGTAACAACCCGTAAGTGGATTTGTCGTGAAGGCAGGTGTTATTTCGTTGACGAAGATCGTATCAGTAAACACCAAAGTATCTTTACAACCATTGATGTCGGTGATAATCAATTGTATGTCTGTGTACTTCCCGGCAGCACTGTAGGTAATGTCGGGAGCAGGAGCCAGATAGTTGGAAATAGTACCTCCGGGGGCTGTCCACTCCCAGCTAAACGCAAAAGCAGACTGATCGATCATGCTCACCGTCAAAGGTACACAGCCTTGTTGCACGGAAGGGCTAAACTGTGCATCGGGTACCGTAATGTGGACGAGGATGGAGCTGGTGTGCGAGCATCGAGTGGATGAATTGTAGGCCGTCTGAGAGACTGTATAGGAGCCGGTAGTGGGAAATACAAACACGGGATTTCGCAAACTAGAAGTATCTGTATCCACTCCTGTGACTCCAAAGTCCCAATTTACAGTATGTGCTCCAACAGACCTGTCCACAAATTCTACCCGAAACAGATCATCACAGCTTTGCAACACATCAAACTTAGCTAAGGGCTCCTTGATATGGATCATATCCGGTACGGTTAGCGAATTGGAACAGCCATTGTGGGTCGCTGTCAAAGTGATATCATAAAAACCAGTATCCTGAAAAGAATGAGATGTGTTTTGGGAAAAGGCTTCATCACCATCGCCGAATTGCCAATTCCAATCCTCCGCAAAATTGCTCGACATATCCAAAAAGTCGATCGGCACCTCGATACATTCTTCGATGGTACTTGCAGTAAAATTGATGATCGGTGGCATCCCTACCTCTACAACCTCTGTAAAGGTTGCGGTGTCCTTACATCCCAGCGAATTGGTTACTATGAGTATCACATCGAATATACCTGTGTCAGGAATGGTAAAATTGGCCTGCTCACCCGATGAGGTATAGGTAGCGATACCTGTATTGATCGTCCACTCCCAATCGCTTATGGTAGCGATGGAAAAGGAATTGTCCTGAATGGTAAAGGTTTGAGGAGCACAGCCGGATACATCCAAAGGAATAATATCAGCTACCAACTCCATCACCGTGATGGGGTTGTTGGAAAAAGTAAACGTACAGCCATTCCCATTCGTAACAGTCAACTCCACCGGATAATCTCCAAACTGTGTATAACTGTGGGTAGGATTTTGAAGGTTCGAAAAATTACCGTCCCCAAAATCCCATTGCCAGCTAACAATGTCGGGAGACTGGGCAATGCCCGCAAAGTTGACAACATGTGGCAGGCTACAACCAATGGAGTTATTGTTATTGTAAGTCACATCGGGGAGCGCAAATATATTGATGCAATTGCTGTATGTGCCGGTAGTGGAGCAGCCATTCACCCAACGGGTGAGTGTGACTACATAGCAGCCCGGTGCCTGATAGCGATGTCCCGGAGCAGGATTGGCAGAACTATTACCATCGCCAAAGTTCCAAAGTACGCTATCGGCACTGCTAAAGCTATTATCAGTGAAGTTTATCAGTTCTCCCTGGCAAGCTTCATCACCTGAGGCACCTATGCTTGCCGTATTTCCTACACTAATGAAATCAACCAGTTCCAAAGTATCGCGACAGCCCGTAAGAGTGTTGTGAGCAATTAGGCTTACAGTAAAATCGCCATGTGAATTGTAGGATACCGGAGGCGGAAAAGTTCCACTGAACGTATCGCCATTGCCAAAATCCCATGCAAAAGTGGTATTGGCCGGAGGGCTGTTGTTGGTAAAATTAACGGTAAAGGGAGGATCGCACCCGAAAGTTGCATCTGCTGTAAAATCCAATACCAATGCAGGTTCTACGATAATATAATCCGTTTTGGTAATGGTATTGGAGCAGCCATTATCGTCTGTAACGGTTAGACTGACATCGTAAGAATCGGGCACATCATAGGTACAAACGGCCGCCGGCGTTGCTCCCGTTCCGGAGATCGTACCGCAGGAGCCGCCCAGGCCGAATAGCCAGTTGGTGATCGTGCCGTCGACAGAAACAGATTGATCAGAAAAAGTAACTTCAAGGGGTACACATCCTTGCTGCGGAATCCCTTCAAAATCGGGTTGTGGCAAATTAAAAACCCTAATTAGATCCGTCTTACATTCCGTATCGCTATTCCCCTGATCGTCCGTCGCAGTAAGGCAGATCGTATAAGTTCCGGGCATACCAAAAATGCGGCTGGGACATTGAAGATTAACATTTACACCACCCAAGTCCCATTGCCACCCGACTATTTGACCTGCAGAGGAAGCTGAATTATCACAAAATGATACGGGCAAGGAGCCACATCCCGTGGTTGCACTAAAGGTGAAGTCAGCAGTGACTTGTGCATTGAGAGAGGCACAAAATAGAAGAAGGTTGAAGGAAAAAATGACTTGTGTGTGGTGTAGCATTTCCTCTAATTTAGCATTTTGGTTTTTCTCAATAATGGCATACCCTTCTACACTAATCAGATTTCTTTGACAATCAAAAGATTAACAAAACATCTGGCTTTGGCTTTTAGCGGAGATATGAATGTGCACCAAACATATTAAATGGATATATTAATTACCAATATTCATTCCAATCTCCACTGGGTATTTTCCTATCTATTCGCCGAAATGTCTATCAGTCAAATAGCCGGATAATCTCCAAATATTCGGGTTATAGCCTTATTCAACTATGCAGTGAACAAAACTTGCCTTGTGTCTTATTTGTGGTCAGTTTTTCAGGAAAGAGGTGTGAACTATACTTGCTACAGGTCAGGTTTGAGGGATGAGGGCTTACGAATACAATTTTACAGCTATGTAGCCTTGTAAATATAAATATATGGATTTATTTTGAAACAACCGTTATTATATTAACTTTTTTTACCAAGCAACAAATTTACCGGCTCCGCATTATCTCGACAATTTCGACACGTCTCTCTACCGAAGCGGCTACACTATATATAGAGTTTCGCTCATCCTGCAAATCATCGCTGATACCGGTAGAGGCCGTAGTTTCACCAAAAGATCGCTCACTGATGATAAGCTGTTTGGATTGGAGAAAAGGCTCAAATACCTTGTCGGCATAGCGATCAAAGTGATTGCGCACGCTGCTCACCCTTCGCTTACCAAGCCTCAGGTTGTAGTCGCTTTTGGCGCGTGGGCTGGTAAAGCCTTTGATAAAGATTTCGATGATTTCGCCCTGATTCAGCCGCTTGAGCAAAATACTGGAAAACAAATTGAGATGCTCGTATCCACGACGCACTTTATTTTCAAAAAAATCATCCAACTCTTCTTCTGCCTCCCATTTTTGCTCTTCTTCGAGTGGTGCTGTATATACACTCAGATACTGTGGCTTACGGGCATAGTAGCTTTGGTAGGTATCGGAATACGATTTTTTAGTGGTCGTTCTCCGGGTTCTCTTATCTGGCTCATCATTGTCGAAATAAAGGGCAAGCGGCAAAAATTCTTCCAGTGTAGTGGGCTCCGGCTCCGGCAATTCGATCACTATTTCGGGCTGCTCATGCACAGAGGTATCCGGTGGTTCAATCGTCACCACCAGAGAATCCGGTGATGGTGGCACCGTGCTGGTATCGCTCAAAAAGGTCACTTTGTAAATATCGTTGCAGCATGCTTTGTTTTCCTTGTCCAGATAAAAGGATCCGAGTCGGTTGGATGAAAGATAAGCAGCTGTAGAGTCCTGATTTACAATAAAATACACATCATTATAACTACTATTCAAAGGGTAACCCAAGTGCTCGACCTCACCCCACTGTTCCCCTAGCCTACGGCTTCTGAATATATCATAGCCCCCCATACCCCGATGTCCCTGCGAGCTAAAAAACAGACTCTGGCTGGGGGTGTGGAAAAAGGGCGTGGCATCATCGGCAGATGTATTGAGTGCTTTGAGGTTTTGGGGTGCCGAAAAGGTAGCCAGTCCACTGCGAGTGCTGTACCAAATGTCGAGCCCCCCTTTCCCGCCGGGCCGGTCGGAAGCAAAGAACAGATACTCCCGGCCCTGCTCATCATAGCCGATGTTGGGTTGGGTAGTCGTAAAGCCTGGCAGGTTGATCGGTTCGGGCAGTTTTTGTGGTTTTTTCCATCTGCGGCGCTTGTCCTTTTCCCGGTAGTAAATGGCGCAATTGATCTTAACTTCTCCTACATATTCACAAATGGTATAATATACTTGCTTCCCGCTTTTGTCATACACCACATGCGCATTGTGCTTTTCGCTGAGGTTAAAACCCCTGCTCATTAGCCGCCCCCTTCTACCTTTGATAGAGTGCAGCACTTTCGACACCTTGCGGGGTGGCTCGTGCTCGTCTTTTTTATTGTCGTAGCGCAAAGAGGCATAATAGAGCGTATCTCCCGCAAGCATGGGCGCAAACTCACTATAGGGAGTATTCACCCGCTTGTTGAGCTGATCCACTTTTGCCAGCACCGGGTTTTGCACCTGCTCTTCAGCCCATTTGCAGATAGCGATCTGTGCTTTGGCTTCTTTTGTATGCTCCCCTACCGGATTCGATTTCAAAAAATCCTCATACATCGAAATCGCCTCCCCGTATTTGCCTTGTAGGCGCTTTACCTCTGCCAACTGATATATTGCCAGCGGGAATTTGCTTTTCTCATCATTGGCAGCTACCCTTTTATAATAAGTCTCTGCCAGCTCATAGGCAAAAAACATTCGGGCCACTTCTGCATATTTAAAGCTTACCGCCAAATCATCAGGTTTTTTACCTAAGGCCTTACTATAATGCGCCAGTGCCGTATTGTAGCTCCCTATTGCCATCGCCTTATCACCTGCCTTTACATATGCTTTAAAGGACTGTGCATCAACAAGCTGTACATTCAAAATACCAATGATGACAATAATCAATGCTTTGTTCAACACATTGGTCAGCAACTTATTCATATATTAATTAACTAAAAATTAAAAGATTGGACAGACTTTAAATTCTTTTGGGGGTTGAACCCTCAATACTAAGTACTGCAATGAAATTTCGGGGCCACCACGACCATCCGTAGCTTCCTTAAAATCCGAAATATTTATATCATAGCTGAGGCCCAGGCGCCAGCTTTGGTAATAAAATTCAACCATGGGAATGATCGCATCATTTTGACCGACCAGCCGATAGGCCGTTAAAAAACGCATGGCCAGATCATTTTCTTCATTGAGCATATAGTGTATGCCCGATCCCAGAATCAGCTCATTGTATGAATTGTGTTTTTGCCCCATCGCATGGAGTATCCACTGCATCTTATCATTCAATACCACATTGCCAAAAGAATAAAGGCTAAAACGAGAAGGCAAGTGTTGATCAGTAGCATTAGTAAAATTGACCCTAGGCTGGTTGATGTGGTACATCGACAGGCCAATATTGGCCCAAGCATTTTCATCATTATTGCGTATAAAAAAATTAATGCCGGCAGAGAGGTCCAAAAAACCAATATTAGTACCGCGAAAATCTTCCCTAATATCTCTGCTCCGATCAAACTGCTCGCCATCGAATTGATTGCCAAACCGAAGTTCATCCAATTTGAAAGATCGCTGGCCGGGGCCAGCCTGAAAACCTGCCGTCATTAGCAAATTGTCGTTCAATATCTGAGTGTAACTACCACTCAGGTTGAATTGAGTCAGGCTCAGTTCAGAATCGCCGGCTTCATCGTGAAAAAGCATCAAGCCGCCGGAGAGATAGCCATTGTCCAGTTTTTTATGAAAATACTTCATATCAAAACTGGCAGCAATCGTATTAAAGCCCACCGGTACAGAGCTCCATTGGCTTCGGTAATTAGCGATAAACCGCATATCCCCTTGAAAAACTCCGGTAAGAGCAGGGTTGATACTTAAAGGGCTGTTGTAATATTGGGAAAAGTGGATATCCTGAGCTTGGCTGGAAAAGCAGCCAATGCCTATAAAGAACAGCAGGATTAGAATATTATTCATAACGAGTGTTCAGGTTTAAATGGCATTGAAGAAACGATGAACTGCCAATTTACGCAAATAAGGGCGGGATTGGAAATTTGTGATTGGCTTGCAACATTCCTTTTTGCTTAGAGCTGGTTCGCAATTTGTTAAACAAGGATTCCCGAAGGTGTCCGTCGGGGCAGGTTATACTGAGTGAGTGTATTACAAAGCTGGTGGGATACCCTGTGGAAGGATTCTCTTCCGGCTAACCGGCCAGATGGGCCTTTTCAACGAAGTGCCGTACCGATGAGGAGAATGGATTTTTCAGGTGTATCTTACAATTTAGCGTAGTCCTCTAAATTGCTAATGCCCCAGTTTTGCAATTCTTTCGTGGACCACAGTTCCGGGAAGAAGATTCTCTTCTGGTGCTTAGGATGCATGTATTTTTTCCAGTCACTTCCACCTGTAGCTTTGGCTTCCGTTTGGCCGCTGTCCAGATATTTGGCGGCTGCATCGTAGTGGGCCATGACCCACCGGATGTTGACTGTATGGTCGTAGTGCCTCATGGCATTGACGAGCTTTTTATCATTTTTCTCTTCTTCGGGCAGCGATTTGTATTTTGACCAAAGGTTGAGGGTGTTGTATGTTTTCATGAACACGATGAAGTCTTCCATGTACCGGTCTTCAAACAACTGAAGCAAGGTAGATTTTTTACCGGTATTGTGATCTTTTCCTGCAGCCTGCCAGTACAGATGCTCGTAAGCATGAGAAAATGGAGTATCCCGGTTTATGGTAGCCCGAAATCGAATGTCGATCAGGTTGATGAGTTCTGTTGAACCGAATTCGATCATTCGGTATTGGGCACTTTGAAAGCCGCTGGCGGGGGTGAGCGTGTCTCTAAATTTCATGTATTGCTCTATTTCCATACCGTCTCCCATGATATTAAAAGAGGCAGACAGCATATCAAAGTAATGGCTTATCCGATACAGCCTTTCGGCGAAAAAACGGGTGGTCAGTTTTTTATTAAAGGCAATTTGCTCAATTTCAGAAAGTACCATTTTGAAGATGAGCTCATTGATCTGGTGATATATGATAAACACCAACTCATCGGGCAGGTTGGATCTCTGAATTTGAAGATTGAGCAAAACATCGGTCTGGATATAATCCCAATAAGTGATCGGTCTGGCATGCAGTAAGCCACGCAGGTGGGTGTTGACATCCTGCCCGATGGAATCGTATTTTGCTTTTAGGTCTTCAAATATTTTGTCTTGGACTAAATCCATGATATGTATATTTTCAATTAAATCAAAGGGCGCTTATCAAACGGAAATTTCTTTACCAAACAAGGAGTGGATTAATGCGTCTATCTGTCCGTTTTCAAATAGTTCTTCTATATTGTAACGACCCATAATGTCCTTGATATAAGCATCTTGCCTTTTCCCGTTTTTATACGCTGCGGAATAGGGGATGTTGGTAAAGGAAACCTGTGCATACAAAGGGGTGTAATTTTCGGGGTATAGCAGTTGGATCCGGCGTTCAAATTTCTTTTGCAATAAAAAGGCGGGGTCTGCCACATAATCTCGCATGACAAAGTAATTGTCCAGTGACAAATCCTGCACCGCATCGCCTTCCGGTTTTCTCATTGTCTGGTACTTCTCGAAAATTGTAGCCCAATCTTCCTGGTATTTTTGCATGAGCGACCACATGACGGAGCAATCTTCAAAACCGCAATTCATGCCCTGCCCGTAAAAAGGAACCGTGGCATGCGCTGCATCTCCCATCAATGCGACTTTCCCGTATGCCCAGGGATAGCAGCGTATGATGGCCAGGGATGACAAGGGGTGGTCTTCCCAGACCTCTCCAATGTTGGGCATGAGGGTAAAAAAATCGGGGAAGGTGGATTTAAAGAAATCTTCTACCTGTTTTTTATTTTTCAGCTTGTTGAAAGCATACTCGTGATTGTCATGCGGCATAAACAATGTACAAGTAAAGGAGCCATCTTCATTGGGCAGGGCGATGAGCATAAAACGGCCTCTCGGCCAGATATGCAAGGTATTTTTTTCTAATTTATAACCACCGTCTTCATTGGCAGGTAGTAGAATCTCGCGGTAACCGTCTTCAATATATTGTTGGCTGTAATTGAAGCGATCCAGTTTTTGCATGGCATTGTAACGTACAGCAGAAAAAGCACCATCGGTTGCAAAGACGACATCTGATTTAATTTCGGAACGCTCTCCAGTTGTGGTATTTTTAAGCCATACAACTCCATTTTCCAAATCAGCTCCCACACATTTTTGATTAAACAGTATGGTAGTCGAACCATATTTTTCAGCCACATCCATCAACTTGCAATTGATTCCACCTCTTGATACCGAAAAAATAGCCTGGCCTTCCTGCCCATAGGGTTGATAGCTGAGGTTGCCCGATTTGTCGTGCATGGTTCTGCCGGCCATCGGAATGGCAATATCCTCGATTTCTTTTTCTAAACCAACGGTTTTAAATGCGGTCCATCCTCTTTCAGAAAATGCCAGATTGATGGATTTCCCGGCGGAAATATTGGTTTTTCTCAAGTCGTTTCGCATTTCTGCAATAGTGACCTTATACCCTGCTTTGGCCAGGAATACTGCCCATAAAGAACCCACTAAACCTGCACCCACGATGGTTGCTGTCTTCATAAAGGCTGGGCGTTTTTCAATTCAGGGATGCTCATTGTGGTGCCACATTCGGGGCAGCTTCGAAGTTGCTCATTGGAGTAGAACTGATTCAAGAGTTCGGGCAATTGCTCAACGATGTCATTCAAATGAAATTCAGCTCTGTGCAACTGGTGGTTGCAGTTTTCACAATACCACATACAAGCGTCCATTTCATCTTCTTTTCGTATCCGTTCCACTACCAGGCCAATGGTATTGGGCCCACGTTGAGGAGAATGTGGTACTTTTGGAGGAAGTAAAAATATCTCTCCTTCTCTGATATCAATTACCCGTACTTTGCCATTTTCAATAATGGGCAATTGCATATCACCTTCTAGTTGGTAGAAAAATTCTTCCCCTTCATTGTAGTGAAAATCTTTGCGGGCATTCGGGCCACCCACAACCATAATAATAAACTCGGTGTCTTTATAGACGACCTGATTGCCAACCGGAGGTTTAAGCTTGTCGCGGTTTTCGTCAATCCATTTTTTAAAATTAATAGGAGGGATCATACGCTGGGTGTTAATTTTTAAGAATTTGACTGGAATATATTTATCTCATATTTTTACAAGGCTCCCTGTTTTTTGTTTCAAAACCCGGATGAGCTTCTACCATGTTGCATCGGGATATGCCCGTTGTAAATACTGCATTTCAGATAGCAGGTGCCCCAAATGTTCCGTATGGATGCCTACTCTGCTTCCCCTTGCCATATATCCATTTTCGGGGCGATTGATGGTAGCTTCTTCAAAAACTTCATTGATGCGGCTATCCCACTGATTGCGTATGGCGTTTAAATCGGGCACCATGTTTTTTTGCATTAATTCCCGGTCGGTGTCATCCATTTCGAAAAGTTCACCTGTGTACATCCAAAGGTCGTCAACGGCTTGCTGCATTTTTTGATGACTTTTCTCCGTTCCACTTCCAAGACGGATAACCCACTCGCTACTTCTTCTCAGGTGATAGGCAACTTCCTTTATGGCTTTTTCTGCAATAGCAGACAAATCGGAATCGGCACTTTGGGTTAAAGCAGTATAAAGATAAAAATTGTAAGCATCAATAAACAGTTGGCGGGCCATTATGAAGGCAAAATTCTGATTGGGTTGTTCTACCAGTTGGCAGTTGTAGTATTTTCTTTCCGGACGTCGATACGCCAGGTCATCGGCAGATCTGCCGGCATTTTCAACGGCAGCAGCATAGCTTAAAAATAAATCTGCCTGACCTAGATGGTCCAGCGCTATATTGCTAATGGCGAGGTCTTCCTCCAGGTAAGGCCCCCTGCTGGAATATTCGGCCAGCCGATGGCTTAAGATCAGGCTGTTGTCGCCAAGTCGGAGGCAGTATTTTACTAAGCTTAGCATAGTTATTATATTTAAAAGATAGCATAAAATTTCTATTCATTTCAACACACATTTACATGTGCTTCACCCCTTCGGGTACTTCGTAAAACGTAGGATGCCTGTAAATTTTATCATCGGCAGGGTCAAAAAAGGAGGCGGCCTCTTCAGGCTGAGCAGAAACGATATCCGTGCTTTTTACAACCCACAAGCCGATCCCTTCGCTGCGCCGGGTATAAAGATCGCGGGCATTTTCGAGCGCCAATTTTTTATCAAAGGCATGAACACTTCCGGCATGCTTGAAAGGCTGGCCGGATTTAGATTGGATGAACACTTCCCAGAGTGCTCCCTGGTTGTCTTTATTATTTTCCATTTTTAAGATTTTAAACGTGTGATGCTTCTTTCATTTTGTTCTGCTGAAAAGCTGTTGCTGCTTCACGTACCCATTCCCCTTCTTCATGTGCAGCTATATGGTGTTTCATTCTCTGCTTGTTGCAAGGGCCATTCCCCCGGATGACATTATAAAACTCGTCCCAATTTATGGCGCCGGTTTTGTAGCTACCATTGGATTGCAATTCAGCTTCCGGATCAGGAACTTTCAACCCGATAAACTCGGCTTGCGGAATGGTTTTGTCGATGAACTTTTGTCTTAAATGATCGTTGGTAGCCCGTTTGATTTTCCATTTAAGGGCCAGACGCGACCGGGGCGAATCATTGTCGTGTGGTCCAAACATCATCAGCGCGGGCCACCAAAAACGGTTAATTGCATCCTGCGCCATGGTTTGCTGATCTTTCGTACCATTCATCATTCTGCACATGATTTCATAGCCTTGCCTTTGGTGAAAACTCTCCTCCTTGCAAATTCGAATCATTGCCCTGGAATAGGGGCCATAGGAGGTCCTGGTCAATGAAACCTGATTCACGATGGCGGCGCCGTCAACCAGCCAACCAATGGCGCCAATATCTGCCCAGGTTAAAGCAGGGTAGTTGAATATGTTGGAATACTTAGCCTTTCCCTCATGGAGCCATTTCAAAAACTGATCTCTGCTCACCCCCAATGTTTCGGCAGCCGAATACAGATACAATCCGTGCCCGCCTTCATCCTGGATTTTGGCCAGCAATATTTTTTTACTTCGCAGTGTGGGTGCCCTGGTGATCCAATTGCCTTCCGGTTGCATGCCAATTACTTCTGAATGGGCATGCTGTGAAATTTGCCGGATCAGATGTTGGCGGTATGCTTCAGGCATCCAATCTTTAGGTTCTATTTTTTCCTCCGCATCAATCCTGCTTTGAAAGGCTTCCAACTTTTTAGGATCTTCATTAATGCTTGTCATAGGTCGTTTTTTTAGAAGTCAGGTTTATTAAGTCAAACGATACTCTTATTACAAAGTGCCTCTTCTTTCTTGCTCGGCTTCAATGGATTCAAATAAAGCCTGGAAATTTCCCTTGCCAAATGATTGTGCTCCCTTTCTTTGAATGATTTCGAAAAAGAGCGTGGGCCGGTCGGTCATTGGTTTGGTGAAAATCTGGAGGAGGTATCCCTCCTCATCGCGGTCAACCATAATGCCGTTTTGTTTGAGCACTTCCAGGTCTTCAGCAATCTCTCCTACCCGTTCAGCCACGGTATCATAATAGGTGCCTGGCACATGGAGAAATTCGACACCTCTTTTTCTCATTTCACTGACGGTAAAGACAATGTCATCCGTTGCCACAGCAATATGTTGACATCCGGAGCCGCCGTAAAAGTCAATAAATTCTTCAATTTGGGATTTCTTAATTCCCTTGGCAGGTTCGTTGATGGGAAACTTAATGCGGCCATTTCCATTGGTCATCACCTTGCTCATAAGTGCGGTGTATTTGGTAGAAATATCTTTGTCGTCAAAGGTGATGAGGTTGGCAAATCCCATAACTTCACGATAAAATTTTGCCCAGGTATTCATTTGCCCCCAATCTACATTGCCGACCATGTGATCGATGTATTTTAATCCGCAGGGAGTGGGGTTGTAGGTTGACTCCCATTTTTCAAAACCCGGCAAAAAGACACCCTGGTAGTTTTTTCGCTCCACAAATATATGTATGGTATCGCCATAAGTATGGATGGCTGACTGAACAACCTGCCCGCTCTTATCTTTTCCTGATCGGGGTTCAAAATAAGATATGGCTCCCCGCTTGGTCGTTTCCTTCCAGGCTTTTGCTGCATCCTCCACCCACAAAGCAATAACTTTTACACCATCGCCATGCTTTTTAAGATGTTGGAATATTTCGTTGCTTTCGGAACCAGGCAGGGGGGTGGTGAAAACCAATTTGATCTTATCCTGTACTACTACATAAGAGGTTCGGTCTCTCACTCCGGTTTCCAAACCAGCATAAGCCAGGGATTGAAAACCCAAAGCTGTTTTATAAAAATAGGCAGCCTGCTTTGCATTGCCCACGTAATATTCAACATAGTCGGTGCCTAAGATCGGTAGGAAGTCTTTTGCCTCGGGGAAAATTTTTTCAAGACTGTAGGAGAAGTTCTCTACACTTTTCAAGTTATTCATAATGTTGAAGTTTTAAATATAAGCTCCCCAGGATTGGTAGTAAGCACTCACCTCGATTTTTATCGCTTCCTCCGTTATTGACACAGGATTGAAAGGATCAATCATAACGGCCAGTTCTTTGGTTTCTTTTTGGCCTATACTTCTTTCAATAGCTCCGGGATGAGGGCCATGCGGAATTCCTCCGGGATGCAAGGTGATTTGGCCTTTTTGAATATTGTTGCGACTCATAAAATCCCCATCTACGTAATAAAGCAATTCATCAGCATCCACATTGCTGTGGTGATAAGGTGCCGGAATGGCCTCGGGGTGATAATCGTACAATCGAGGGACAAAGGAACAAATAACAAAATTGTTTCCTTCAAATTGCTGGTGAATCGGTGGAGGCATGTGAATCCGCCCCGTCAGTGGTTCAAAATCAAAAATGGAAATGGCGTATGGGTAATTAAACCCATCCCAACCCACCACATCAAAGGGATGATTTGAGTGCATGACAAATTAGGGGTTTTGTATTTAAGCAGCTAATCGGACTAAATTTACTTTTCGTTCCCTTAGTCTGACGAATTGTATAAAATCTTCGATGTCTCCGTTTTGTTTTACAGCTCTAAGGTCAAGCATGTTTTGCGCCCCCTTGGATGACCATCTCATACCGCTTTGCTCCATTCTATCTTTGACCAAATGCTTACAAGTAGACTCTGCCAGAGCTGAACTGATTGGATACCCCTTTTTCAAAAAATCAGCGTAATTCATTTTGTGTTTATGGTTAGTCAAATAGGTGATTGCCTTATTTAACTGCTTCTTTTTGTTTGTCGATAATTCTGTTTTGTCTCTATTCAACACAAGGTCTTTTATTACCTTTTCAGTTCCTCCTTCCAATATATCTTTTAACACCCCTCTGACCCAGCTTGTTCTCAACTTAGAACTTTCTCCAAATATGGCATTGGCACAATCCCAAACGTATTCGCTTACATGGACTATGTCTAAAATGATTCCATCAAATTGACCTTCCAGATTATTCTTCTTTATGCTTGCCAGTATTTTATCTTCCAAGCCTATTCCGGCATCTATGGGGATGACGAATCGACTTTGGGAGTTGGTCATTTTTGATTTTAAATCTTCTATCCCATAATCTATTGCCTTTTGCTGATTGGCTAAAAATGCTCTACGGTGAATTTTAGTGTGCATCTTATTTTCCGTTTTCTTTTGTTGTGTTGATGCTGGTTCGTCCTCTTGAGCAGCTTCTTTTTGCACTCCCATCAAGCCATCCAATATCTGGTCGGCAGTCCTTTGTTGAGGCGTAAAAACAGAGGTAACTGACACTGTCGCACTTTGTTTCTTACCCTTTTTCTCCCCTTTGCTTAGCCGCTTTTTGGGATTGGCCTCCTTTTGTTGTACTGCCTTTATCTTCGGCAATCCTTTACCATCAAAGGTAGTGCTAAAAAACAACGCTTCATCTTCTTGAGCTTCTTCTCGCTCCAACTCATAGTACTGATCAACGTACTCGCCCAAATGATTGACATTTCTCTCCGAAGATTTTCCACTCAGATTCAAACCTAATAATTTATTCACTATCACTACGCTTTCTTTGTAACTCCCCTGGGTAGCACTTCCCCCTACCAACTCTTGTAGATTGTACGACCAATAACAACCCTTGGGCAACTGCAAATAATCGTCTATTTTATAAAATTGACCGCGTTGAGTACTCAAATACGATGGACGATGGATTTGTATCAGACCAAACAAACTGAGGTAGTTCCGCTTCTTTGTCCCTTTACTCCTGTAGCTCTCTCCTGATTCCAAAATCGGGAGATATTCCTCAACCTTTTTTAACTTTTGCTTGATTATGTAGTTCAATAGCAACAGTCCCAGCTTCAGCAATTCACTTAGTAGGCTTAGTTCTATTTTATCAATCCCTACATCCTGCTCTACATATTCATCACTTAGGTCAACCAATCTTCCGATTTCTTCTTCTATTTTTTGTATTAGTACTTTTTTGTCCATACCTTGAATTAGAGTTTGAGGGTCAGTAAATCTATTTTCTAACTTAAATTTACTAAACTCCTTCAAACTCTTCTCATTTTAGGATTCCTCCAATTTGTCTCGCACTCGGATGATTTTTATAAATATAGGAATATCTGATTCCTTTTTTCTTAATGTAAATTTTGAACTCCCCCAGCTCATCATAAGTTTCCAAATTTTGAGGCAGCTTGAAGTCCCGCTCGCAAAATGGAGCATGTTCCAGTAGTTGCCCAAAATAATTCCGGTATCTTTTAGGCGTAAGGATAGGACTGAAGCTTTCGACAAATAAGAGACGGTTATCGGTATCATCAAAATCAATCTGATAGATCGTACCCCTCGGAATGATCAGGTAGTCACCATATTGGAAGTCAATACTGCCGTACATCGTTCTTAGTTTGCCAGAGCCCTTATGCACAAAGATCATTTCATCCGCATCTGCATTTTTAAAAAAATAATCGGATGAAAACCCGAGAGGGGCAGCCAGCCCGATGTGCAGATCATTATTGACAAATAGTGTCTTGCGGCTTTCCAGGTATTCCTTTTCGGCTTGTAATTCAAACCCCTGGAAGCTAAGCGCTTTCATGTTGTCTTCCAGTACTATTTTGGGACGGACATTGACTGGTTCACCAAATTCTTTTACACAGGTAGGCGGGTAATGATGGTAGAGTAGTGAAGACATTCCGGCAAAACCGGCAGTACCGAACAATTCTTCCTGATAAAGTGAGCCGTCTTTTTTACGGAATGTGGTATGTCTTTTATGCGGAATTCTACCCAGGGTGTGATATCTTGGCATGGTGTGGATACAATTTTAGTCGCCCAATGTTATGGTATGTCATCCAGTTTTTCAGTGATAAAAAGCATTTTCTTTGATGATTTTTATCATTGTTTATATAAGGTGTAACTTATGAGTATGTCTAATTTTAGTAGAGCCCGGTTAGTATTTCACCAATCGGCTACAAATGGTAAGCTTTGCTCAGAGCTCCTTTGGAAAAAATCTGTAAAAGGATGGGATGGTCACTTGCTGAGTGGGGTGTATAACCTCTTACCAGAATTCCTATAGTTCCTGTAAATCCAGATCCCCAGAATGCAGAACATGATCACTGGCAGGGAAGCCAGAAATGCAGTAATAATAAGGTAAGCCTCCTCTTTGTCTTTGGTTAATGCGCCGCCACAGACACTACAGGCTCGACCGATGGACGGAGCAATGGAGATGATCACTAAGATGCAAACTCTGATGATATTCTTCATATCTAATTTATCCATTTGTGCCGACTAAAGGGAGTCACCACTTGCGAATATGCAAAATTACGAAAGATAAACTAACAAATATAAAATCGGCCAGATGCCTACCACAAAGTACCAGTAGATGCTACAGGCTTTCATGGTCTCCCTCTTTTCCGTCAATGATTTTGTCGATTTCTTTAAATACATCCACAAGTAGCATAGAATGGCCAGTCCTGCTAGAACATGCAACCCGTGGGCTCCGATAATCGTGTAAAAAAAAGCGCCATACAGGCTGGAGGTGGTCGTTAGGCCGAAGCTCAACAAACGAACCCATTCGACACCTTGTATAATGACAAAAATCAGCCCCAGCGCCATAGTCCACAAGAGGTATTTTTTAACCTTGCCACTATCATCGCCCGTTGAGCGATACAAATATCTTACTGCAAAAAACAGAGTGACGGCACTGCCCAATAGTATCAAAGTGTTCACGGCAGTTACTTCTACCGGTAGCCGAGGTTGGCCGGGAGGGGCCCAATCCCAACCGGCTTTATTGACGATAAAGGCGCTGATAAGGCCGGAAAAAAACATGAGCTCGGTGACCAAGAGGAAGACCATTCCAAGTACGCCATTTGAAACACCTCTCTTGGTTGTCAGCTGGTTATAGGTAAGTGATTCTGTCATTACTTTGGAGCTACTTCGAGGTCGATGATGGGGATATCAGGAAATACGCCCCAAAAAAGTGCAAGTACAATAAAAAGAAAGGCAGCCACAACGATCCAAATTAGTGTGGGTTCAAACTTAAGGTGCATAAAATTCGCCATTACAAGCCCACCTTTTATGATAGCAGTAAGGAATATGACGATTATGGCAGCCAGGGGTGACAAAAAGTAGCCGGCAACTAAACTTACTGCCAGTAGTATCAGCAAATAGATAAAAACCCGGAGGTAGTTTGGATGACCGTGGTAATCATTTTCTTTTGGAAATTCTACTCCATATCCAGCCATGATAATTGTGTTATTGGTTTGACGAATAAATCACTGTGCAATATATAACAAAGGAAAAAGGAAAATCCATATCAAATCCACCATATGCCAGTACATGCCGGCCAGCTCGACGCGGTGCAGGTTTTTACCCTTTTTAGCAGCCTGCATTACCACAAAAATCACTACCATACCAGCAATAACGTGCAGGGCGTGAAGCCCGGTCATCAGGAAATAAAATGACCAAAAAGTAGCGCCGATGCCATTGCCCTCTGCTACCATAGCAGTGCCAGGCAGGGTAAAGCCGTGGGAAATTTCCGTTGAGTATTCAATGCCTTTTATCACCAAAAATACCACACCCATTAACAGGGTCAACCACATCCATTTTTTTATTTGGTTCAACTCCTGCTTCAGAGCTGCAGCGTGAGCCTTCACGATAAAGAAACTGCTACTTAATAACACTAGGGTATTAATAGCACCCAGTGGTGTGGAAGTGTGAGCAGCCTGTTCGCCCCACTCGGGGAAGCGCAAGCGGTAAAGCAAATAGCAAGCTATCAGGCCACCAAATATGACCATTTCTCCGGCTATCAGTATCCACATGCCCAACCGACCTTGTGGTACATCATTAAAATTGATCGTGGCTGTATTCATTTCAAGGTATTGTTTCTTTTAAAAATAAATTACTCCATATTTTGCGGGTAATAATCTTCCTCCATCCCCGGAACGCTATACTCGTATGCTCCTCTTTTCACAATGGGGTAGGTCGTAAAATTGCCATGCGGAGGAGGTGAGGCAGCCTGCCATTCCAGTGTTGTTGATTCCCACGGATTAGTTTCGGCTTTGCGTTTTCCACGCAGAGAAACGATGAGGTTAATGATGAAAAATATTTGCGAAATCATCAATAAAATAGCACCTATAGTTGCAATTTCACGAAGCATCGGATATGGATCCTGCAATAGGGATTCGAAGGCGGAATAGTCATTAACCCTTCTGTGCTGTCCTGCCAAGCCCAAAAAGAATAGCGGGAATGCAAATACATTGAAAAATATAGCAGTTGTCCAAAAATGGATTTTCCCCAGTGTTTCGTTGAGCACTTTCCCGGTATATTTTGGGAACCAATAATATATACCTGCAAAAGCCCCGAGAAAAGCCACCGGAAATACAGTGTAGTGGAAGTGAGCAACGACAAAATAGGTGTCGTGCGCGTAAATATCAAAAGTATCTGAGCCCAGAAATAGTCCGGTTAATCCACCGATCAGGAATGTACCGATCATTGAAAGAGCAAACAACATGGGTACTTTCAGCTTGATGTTACCCCCCCACAATGTTGCCATATATGAAAGGAAGATACCCGCAAACGGAATAGATATTATGATGGTTCCTATACTAAAGAAGGTAGCCATCCGCGGGTCAATTCCTGAAATAAACTGATGATGGGCCCACACTACTACAGCCAGCACAGCAGAGAATAGTGCCAGGTAAACCATCATTTTGTATCCAAATAGTGGTTTGCGGGAAAAAGTTGGCAGTATTTCTCCTACCATTCCCAGAGAGGGCAGAAGAATCACATATACTTCGGGGTGGCCAAAAAACCAGAATAAATGCTGGAACAATACCGGGTCACCTCCTCTTGCAGGGTCATAAAAGCCAGTTCCCACGATCCTATCGAATAACAGCATGACCGCCCCGGCTACCAGTGGCCCTACGGAAAACATAAAGTCCAGCGATGCAATGTTGACAAACCACACAAATATGGGCATATCCATCGGTTTCATGCCCTTTGTCCTTTTATTAATGGTAGTAGTTAAAAAATTAATACCTCCCATCAACATAGCCACTATTTCAAGTGCCACTGCCAGTATAAACAAGCTGCCTCCACTAAATAATGCCTTAAAAAAGGATGGCGAGGAGTTAATGTATCCATCGGCCGATAGCGGGGGGTACAACGTCCAGCCTCCGCCAAAAGCACCGCCGGGCACAAAGAAAGAAGCTACCAACACCAGACTGCTGATAAAAAATATCCAGAAGGACAGCATATTCAGAGTCGGGAAAGCCATATCATCCGTACCGATTTGCAGCGGTATTAAAAGGTTGCCAAAGCCGGCAAGAAGCACAGGCATTGCCACCCATAAAAACATGATCATACCGTGCATGGTAACGAATGCATTGTACTGCTGTCCGCTCATATTCCCAAACAAGGGAATAGATTCACCAGGGTAGGCCAGATTCATCCTAAACACGTAAGCCAGATAGCCACCTATGAGAGCCATTACCAGCCCCGTAATGATATATTGTTTACCAATGGTTTTATGGTCCGTAGAGAAAATATGTTTTCTCCAAAAACTCAATTCATGGTCGTGAGTTGCCACCATTTTTCGTTTGTTTTAACTATAATGAGTAATAATTCTTGCCCCTTCCAAATTACTCACGGGCATAAAGCTCTGCCAAGAAGGCATCATATTTTTCCTGTGATTCAACGACTAAGTAGTTCCTCATTTTTGAATGGAGAACTCCGCATATTTCAGCACATACCAAGTCATAGGTACCTTCTTTGGTCGCATTAAACCATCGCGTTATCACCCGCCCCGGAATAGCATCTTGCTTGAGCCGAAGGTTGCTCACAAAAAAGCTGTGTACGACGTCAACCGCCCGCAAATCAAACACAATATTTTTGTTGACCGGAACGTGCAGCTCACTATTTTGTTTGTTGACAACAACATCATCCGTAGTATTCAATTTGCCATCGGGGCCAGGGTAGATAAATATGTAATTCCACTGTTTTGCGGTAATGCCAATGTGGACATCTGCCTTCGGAATGTGCTCTTCCATTTTTTGCCAGGTCGAATGTTCGGCAACGAGAATGTACATATCTGATATGAACAAAACAATCAGCGCAACAACGATCCATTTAAGTTGCTTAAAATTCACTCCTTTGACATAAGCCGCCTTGCGATCAGCACGGTACCGAAACCGAAACAATGGGTAATTGAGCAGGAAAAGGCTGATGATAAAGGCAATAGTGACCAGAATCAACGTGATCCAAAACAACTGGTCAATTTCAGCGCCATAGGTACTGATATTCTCAGGAAAAATATCTTTCATTTGTTTTGAAGTTTATATTAAAAAAAACGCAAATACTCCTGGTCTCTTCCACTCAAAACTATCATGGAGGTAGCTTCAAATAGTTCGAAAGAATTCCAGAATTTTCCGGGCGTCTTCTTCCGTCAACCCCTGATCAGTCATCGGCACATTGTTAAATTTGGCTAATAATTCCTTTGCGATAGGGTCCTTTTTCAACATCTCCTCGGGATTGAGCATCAGGTTCATAATCCATTCAGGAGACCTCCTTTTCAATACGCCAGCCTGTGACGGCCCGATCATGTCTTCTTTTAAATTATGACAAAGCACGCACTTCTCCTCGTAAATCACCTTACCCTCAGCCACCATAGCCTGATTGATTTCGTCATCAAATTTTATACTTTTGATAGGCCCGATCCCTTTACTCATTTTCGGTTCCGACTTGACTTCAGTTTCTGTTTTCGGAGTAGTGCTTTTGGTAGTTTTTACAGGCTCATCTCCACCCGAAGAACAAGCAGTCATGAAATAGAAAAAAGACAATAATGCCAACCCAACGATAAATTTGGAAGGAAAATAGCAAAACTTAAAATTCATGTTTTTTATCATTAAATGAAATAATATTGACACGACCCATATAGGCGATGCACCTAAGCATTTGTATAATGAGCGTGAAGTTAATAATTTTGCGGATATTAAGGTCTTGAAGTCCAAAAAAAATACCGTCTCCCTAAAAAAAATAATTTCACAATGGGCAAATGCCTCTTTTCCTCCTCTCAACAGCCTTGCCAGAGGATTTGGCGGAGCTTGACCCATCAAGGAAAAAGAGAAAGGATTTCAGGAGGATTCTGCAATGATGCAAAAATCAGGTTTGAGCTTTGTCGTTCAAGTTAAAGCTTACAAAGGCATTGCCTTCCAGTACATCATTACAAAGCTCAGAAACAGACTTATTTGTGAGTAAATTCTTTAATTCTTTTTTCACCTTTTTAAACTCATTGTGAAGTGGACAGGGTGTAAGGTCAGAGCACTTCTTGAAGCCAATGCCGCACTTTTCAAAAACTTCAAGGCCATCTATAATCTTCACTATAGTCACTAATCGTAAGCTCCTCGGTGATTTCTGCAAATAAAACCCCCCGGTCGGGCCGGTTGCTGACCGAACGATCTTATTCTTGGCCAGGGTTTGCATGATCTTGCCCAAAAAGTGTATCGGTATCTCCTGGGAACCTGAGATTTCCGATAGCTTGACAGCCCTATCCTGGCCACCGTACATCGCTATGTATAGTGTGGCTTGTATCGCATATTGACATGATTTTGAAAACATCGATCAAATGTATATAAAATATATTCAAAAAAACTGTCGCAACTCAGCAATTAATTTGTTATTTGCGGCCGACCTCTTTTCGTCAAAGATTGTTTTGAATTTCTCAGGCCAATTACTACTTTCGGAACACACTCTTAAACATCAAATTTGGCAAATTTAAAAGTAGGTATAACGGGTGGCATTGGCAGCGGTAAAACAACAGTATGCCGCATTTTCGAATTGTTGGGTGTACCAGTTTATTATGCAGATGAGCAGGCAAAAAGATTAATGGTGCAAGACGAAACACTGCGAAAAGGAGTAGAAAAGATTATGGGGCGAAAGGCTTACTATAAGGACGGAAGCCTGAATCGTAAGCACATCGCCAGTATTGCCTTTTCGGATAAGTCGCGCTTGGCTCTTTTGAATGCACTTGTCCACCCAGCCGTCATTGCAGATGCCGAAGCCTGGCACCTTGCACAACAACATACTCCATACACCCTTAAAGAGGCCGCATTGTTGTTTGAAAGTGGAGGATATAAACATATGAATAAAATAATTATGATCTTCGCCCCTGAAGCCCTTCGGCTGCAAAGAGTGATGAAAAGAGATGGCCTGAGGGAAGCGGCTGTAAGGGCACGCATGCAGCAGCAAATGCTTGATAATGAAAAGATTATACTATCCGACTATATTATATATAATAATAATTCCACCCTATTGATTCCGCAAATCAGAAAGGTGCATGCCCACTTGGTAGAGCTCTCTCTTACCTCGCACAAAGAGTAGGCATCAGCCAAAATAAAAATTTGTTAATGCAAAAGAAAAGACTTATTTTTGTAAAGCATTCCCAATTATGGTGAATTATCCTTCCCAGGGGCCAATCAATAGTGATTAGATTTTTAAATAGTTAATATGTCAAATAGATAAATTATTGACTTTTAATTGTTACTTTTACTCCATAATCACCCAATCAACAATTTCACAGTAGCACAGCAAAATATTTACTTAGCAAAAGTGCTAACTCCTAATAGGGTTTCTATTTGAGGAGTTTTTCCATCCCAAACCAGCGATTTTAAAGTAAGATTGAATTATACGGGCGCCTGTTTATGCTTTTTAGGCAGAAGGGGCAGACTGTTTTGAGTAGAATTATTGTTTTTACCTATTAATCTTATTTTTTGATAAACAAAAATTATGATTTCATGAGAAAAATTAGATTTACCCAACACAAAAAAGATTTTGCTGGTGATCTCCAGCGCATTTCCATTTTAAAATTATTCCCCTTAGCTCTGTTTGGTATGCTGATGCTGACCAACTTTCAGTCCAACGCCCAAGTATCTGGTGGGATAATTGAGCACATCAATGTCACTTGCCATGGAGACTGCGATGGGCTGATCACCGTTGAAGGATTTGGTGGATGGGCACCATATACTTATGAATGGAGCGATGGCCAAACCGGCCCAACTGCCACCGGATTGTGTGCCGGTGAGTATGAAGTGAAAATTACCGATATAGATCTCGGTTACACTATTCTTGAAGTTACTGTATATGAGCCCGCAGAATTGGGGATCATCTTACAACCTTCAGGTGCCTGCCAGGGAAGTGGTGGTTCCATTAATGCCATCGTTTTTCAGGGCACTCCCCCATACACCTATTCGTGGAGCAACGGAGCTACCACTGAGGATATTTCCGGACTTTCTGCAGGCGATTATACCCTAACAGTTACAGATTCGCATGATTGTACTGCCGAAGCTACTGCCACCGTATCAAATAGCGGAGGCCTTGTTCTTTTCACTACTTCAACCTACGAAACCTGCATTGGCAGTGGTGATGCAAAAGCTACTGTAGTTGTACAGTCTGGAGGAGTGGGTCCTTATACCTATTTGTGGAGTGATGGCCAAACCACCGATATTGCCACCGGTCTTACTCAAGGCACCTATTGTGTTACTGTAACGGATGCCAACGGTTGTACCGGAGAAACTTGTGAAGAGATAGAAATGTCTCCCGAAGGTGTCTGGATAATGGTAACAACCACCGATGCAGATTGTGATGAAAATGATGGCACCGCTCACGCCAGCGTGATGACGGGCCAACCTCCCTTTACCTATGAGTGGAGCAATGGCGGTACCGGCCCTGACCTCACCGGACTGGCTCCCGGCACTTATACCGTTACCGTAACAGATGCCAATGGGTGTACTAATGCCGAATCGGGTGTGGTAAAAAGAAAAGAATGCGATTGTGAGGTGGACATCGATCCTGATGGCGGAGCTATTTGCCCCGGGGGTTCTATCACCTTTACTGCCAACACCTCCAATACTACCGGTTCCGTTAGCTATAGCTGGACGGCTACTGGAGGAAGTTTTGACAATGCCAGCAGCGCTTCTCCCACCTGGACTATGATGATGCCAGGTACTTACACCATAAGTGTTTCTATTATTGATGAGGAAGATTGTGAAGCTACTGATGATGTAGAAGTCACCGTTTATCCTAGCCCAAGCGTGGACATCACACCAAAAGACGAGGAGGTTTGCCAGGGCGAATCTGTCACTTTCAACGCCAATGCATCCGGCGGTACGCCTCCTTATACATACAACTGGATGGCCAGTGGCGGTACGTTCGATGATCCAACCAGTGCAACACCCACCTGGACCATGATGATGCCAGGCACTTATTCCATCAGCCTCATTGTTACAGATGCGAATGGTTGTACGGCAGACGATGAAACCCTTGTGACGGTTAATGAAAACCCATCGGTCAACATTACGCCCAGAGATGAAGAAATTTGCCAGGGTGAATCCGTTACCTTCGATGCCAATGCATCCGGAGGCACACCTCCTTATACGTACAACTGGACAGCAAGCGGCGGCTCCTTTGATGATGCCACCAGCGCTACGCCTACCTGGACCATGATGATGCCGGGCACCTATACCATTAGCGTCACCGTTACGGATTCTAAAGGTTGTACCGCTGAGGATGAAACGACCGTTACCGTCAATGAAAACCCATCGGTCAACATTACGCCCAGAGATGAAGAAATTTGCCAGGGCGAATCTGTCACCTTCAATGCCAATGCATCCGGAGGTACACCTCCTTATACGTACAACTGGACAGCGAGTGGCGGCTCCTTTGATGATGCCACCAGCGCTACGCCTACCTGGACCATGATGATGCCGGGCACTTACACCATCAATGTCACTGTCACTGATTCCAATGGGTGTACTGGCGAGGATGAAACGACCGTCACCGTTCATGAGAATCCGGATGTGAGCATTGAACCGGAAGATGCAGAGATTTGCGTTGGGCAAAAGTTAAATTTGACAGCCAATGTCACCGGAGGAACAGCTCCATACTCCTATAGCTGGTCAGCCAGTGCGGGCATGTTTGACGATCCTACCAGTGCTACACCTCAATATATGATGATGACGCCGGGCACCTACACTATAAGTGTCACCGTCACCGATGCCAATGGCTGTACTGACGAAGCCAGCACCTCAGTGAAGGTGGTTGATCCAATGGCTGGAACGCTCACCATTGACGAGGATCTCGTTTGCCTGGACAATGGAATGGCAACCGTATCTGCCACTCCTAATGGTGATGCCAATGTGCCAATGGGCTTTGAAACGATCTACCTGCTGTCGCAGGGAGGGGTTATCATTGCTACCAACACTGCACCCACTTTTGATGTGACCGCTGTAGGAAATTACACGATACATACGCTGGTATATAAACCAAGTACACTCGACCTGAGCACAGCTATCACTTTGGGTGTCACTCAAATCAGCGATCTGGAAGCCATGTTGGTTTCTGGAGGAGGTAATATTTGTGCCGATCTCGACACCGAAGGTGCTGATGTGGAAGTATTCATGAGAAAGGTCGGCGATTATGTTTGGATTGATGGCAATCAAGACGGTGTGCAAAATGGTTTTGAGCATGGTTTTGAGGGAGCATGCGTTACGCTCCTCATGGCGGGCCCTGATGGTGTGTACTGCACTCCTGATGACATCATTGTTGACAGAGACACAACCGATGCCAATGGCCTTTACTGCTTTACCTGTGTACGGCCTGGTAAATATGCTGTGTTTTTTGACATCAAAGATCCTGATTATGTATTTACCCAGCAGGATTTTGGATTAAACGATGCCATTGATAGTGATGCGGATCCTGCTACAGGAAAAACCATAGAGATTATGATTATGCCGTCTGATGGTGATATTCTCACCATAGATGCAGGTGTTCATCTCAAGTGTGATAATTTGACCGTTGGAGGAGAAATCGCCGAGAGTCAGGTGATTTGCTCAGGCCAAACACCCACAAAATTCATCAGTGTTCAGGATCCAACGGGTGGTTATGGAAACATTGAATATCTGTGGATGTATTCTACAACCCCCGGCCCATTCGATCCTCTTACCTGGATACCCATCCCTAATTCCAACAGCTCCATGTATCAGTCTGGCCCGCTAACGCAAACAACCTACTTTGCCAGATGTGCAAGAAGAGAATGCTGTACTGACTATGTAGAATCTAACATTCTGATAGTAGAGGTATTCAATTGTTTCAATGGAGGTATGGGCGAATTGGTAGCTAGTGTAACCAATAACGGCCACGATGTGCAACTAGATTGGACAGTTGGACCAGAATCGGACATCTACAATTATTTTGTAGAAAGATCTCTCAGTCCTGCAGCCGACTTTGAATCTATCGGCAAGGTCAGTGGAGCTGGCATTAGTGACAAAGACAAAGCTTACAGCTTTATTGATGAAACGCCAATGAGCGGACGCATATACTATCGTATCAAACGAGTAGGTCTCAGCGGAATCCCTCAGTATTCTACTGTGGATGATGTGTTTATCGGCCAAAAAGATATGAAGGATATATATGTGTATCCTAATCCGGTACAGAATGTCCTTACTATCATGCCTTTACGCAAATTGAGTAATACCGGCACAGTCGATCTAATCGATGCGAGTGGTAAAATAGTATATAGCCAAAAAGTTAGTCCTCCATTTGAACTGCTTGAAGTCGATCTCAGCAATCTGTCAAAAGGCCTATACTACCTCAGAATCCTGGAAGACGGATCGAAAGAGGTATCTGTAGTGAAGGTGGTGAAAATGGATTAGAAAGAAGAATTTTTACGGCTCTTTACAGAGCTATGGGTAAATCAAAGACGGATGTCCCGATGGGCATTCGTCTTTTTCTTGCCTGTCACATACTAGCCCCTTATTTGCTTGCTTAATAAAATACCCTGATTGTGGTAGTTTTGAAGTACTCTTTTGCAAATCCCCGCCATGAAGCAGTAATTAAATAAAAATTATTTAAATAATTTTATTTTTAATTTTAATAAAATTGCAATACATAACTACTTATTAATCTGAACTTTAAAAACTAACATTCTATTTCAAGGTAATATCAATAGAATGGCTCTTCCTCTTGGACCGTTGGCAAATATTGTTACTAAACTTAAAAGGGCTTACCTTTGCCTTACCAAAACTTTATCCACAACATTTCTTCCCTCCAGTATTTTTTCCCCCTGTTACATTTTAAAGAAACGACCGAATACTGTTTTTAACCAATTAGCCAATTGACAACAACTATGCTGCCTCCCTGCGCAAGCTTTTCTATTGCTTGCAAAAGTTTTCCTCCCAAACAAAAGTTATTGAACTAGCATTTTAAAACTTCATTCTTAAGCACCAAAACTTACGCATCATGAAACGAATTTTACGTGCCAAAGGCCTGGCCTTTGCTTATTGCATTCCATTCGCTATTATCCTGGCCCTATTTACCAGCCATCCGGCTTCAGCTCAATCTGTGGTAGATATATTCACTACTGAAAATTCTTTGCATTGCAACAATGGCAGCCAATATGGTGCCTTGCTGAATTTTAGCGGACTGGACGCCAAATACTTTCTGACAAATGCCGAATTTGTAGAATATGATAATGGCACTGCGATACTCACGGGTATCCTTACTAATCAAACCGATAATACTATTCAATTTAAATTGAATACGCTGTTTAAAGATTATAACTCCAACCCGCCTGCCGGAAGTCCGGTGGCCAATGAGTGCTACAATCCAAACCCTAGTCAGTGGTTTTTCTACGAAACTATTGAGGGCACCTTTACAGGAATCGGAAGTACTGACGGAGCTGCATTGACCATTGCTCGCAGAGGCCCCTCATTTCAGGTGGGCGATGGCGCCAATGTCATCCACAACGAAGCTTTTGGAGCTAGTGGAGGTTTCGAAATTGCTGTTCAACAACAGCCTACTTCAGGGCCAGAATTGGTTGGCAAAACGGGGAATTTCAATTTCTTGCTGAATCCTAAGCATGAAAAACCCTGCGACTTGACGACCAGCTCTATTCAAGGCTTTTCATACATTGGTGAGTTCAACAACAGCAAGTATTTCCACTCAGACATCGGAGACGTAAGCTGGACGGAAGCCAAAGAAATAGCCCAAAACAGCGGAGGATATCTGGTGGTGATCAACGACAAAGAGGAAAACAAATTCGTGAAGCAGGCGCTGAAAAAGGGTGACGGCTGGATTGGCCTGAGCGATGAAATGACGGAGGGTACTTTTGAATGGGTCAATGGTGATCCGCTCAATTATACCAATTGGAAAAATGGTGAGCCCAATAACTCTGGAGGAGATCAAGATTTTGCCCGCATCATCAAGAACTCCGGCACCTGGGGCGATCGGGAAGCCAGCTACCGCACTGAGTTTATCATGGAAGTACCTTGCGATCCAAATACTCCCAAGAAGGTCACCATTGGGGATATGGTTTGGGACGACCTCAACGCCAATGGAATAATGGATGATGGCGAGCCCGGCATCGAAGATGTAAAAGTACAATTGATTGGAACTACGCTTGACGGTGTCTTTATCAACCAGATTCTTTATACCGACATGGATGGAAAATACAAATTTACTGATCTGGACCCAGGCGATTACAAAGTGATTTTCAGTGAGCTGCCCGGCGGCTATTTTGCGACTGTAAAAAATCAGGGACCCAATGACTTCATCGATAGCGATGTAGATCCGGTGGATGGCAGCACAGAGCCAAAGAGCTATCCAAATGGCGCAGAAGACCTATCGATTGATGCCGGATACTACCGCAAAGCAGAAATTGGTGATTTTGTATGGCACGATCTCAATGGCGATGGCCTGCGCGATCTGAATGAACCAGGCATTAGCGACATTAGCGTTGAATTGAATGGTACTGACGGACTTGGCAACGTGGTAAACAAGACCACAAGCACCAATGGTGTGGGCATCTATTTCTTCAACGGCTTACTTCCAGGCGATTACAAATTGACATTCGTACCAAGCGGTGACTATATACCTACTCTAAAAGATCAGGGAGCAGATGATAGCATCGATAGCGATCTTGACCCTACCACATTAATGACTGATTTTGAAAACCTCATCAGTGGAGAAAGCAACCAAACCTACGATGCCGGGTTGATCATTCCCGTTAAAATTTGCGGCATCGTTTTCATTGATCATAACAATGATGGCCTACAGAATGCGGGCGACGATTATCCAGGCAAAGTAGTGGTGGATCTGTTGAAATTAAATCCGGCCACTGGCGACTATGAGTATGTGGACTCTCGTACCACTGATAGTGATGGCCAATTCGCCTTTACTGATCTCAAGCCTGGCACCTACAAGTTAGATGTTGACGAAACTACCTTACCTGCAGGATTCCTGTTCACACCTCTTATGGATGTCAACGGCAATGCCAATGACGATATTGACAGTGATGTGAATTCGGAAGGTGAAATTTCCAATATTATCATCCTTTCAGGAAAAGATGATTGCAGCTTTGGAGTAGGTCTTGTTGACCAAAAAATACTACCTGTCGAATTGGTTCGGTTTACCGGCGAAGTAATCAACAACAACGAAGTGCTGCTCAAGTGGGTAACTGCTTCAGAAGAAAACAACCAACACTTCGTCATTGAGCGCTCAAAAGATGGCAACCGTTTTGAGGTCATCGGAACTGTGGAAGGAAATGGTACCACTACCGCCACCAGCAATTATCAATTCCTTGACGAGGCACCACATTTCGGGCGCAACTATTACCGCCTCAAGCAAGTTGATTTTAATGGCCGTTTCGAATTCTCAGAAATAGTCACAGTCACCATCAAAGGGAACGACCTTCCCGACGCTATTGTGTACCCAAATCCGGCTGAAACACAAACCATCATGCGGATGGTAAAACCACTGCAGGAGGATGCTACGCTGGAGGTAGTCAGTGCCATTGGTCAAGTGATGTACCAAATCGTTTTGCCGGCAGGTACCAACAGCCACCGCATTGATATGAGTGATTACCACGCAGGGTTTTATTATCTGCACCTATCTTATGATGGGCAGCGGAGACTGGCTCAGCGTGTGTTGAAGATACAAGAATAAAGGAGCTAGGCTAGCTCTTAAAAGATAGGCTCTTGAGAATGTAGTTAAGGTTATCCGGCTGCTGGCAACAGCTTTCCGGATAACCTTTTTTCCATATTTTTTAACATCATCCCATCCCCCATTTGCGGCTTCCAAAAAAGGGCAGTGTCCTTCGCTGTGTCTGGCCACCGGACAGGAGGTAGATGATCAGATGCAAATCTGCAAGTCTCAAAGTCTGAAAACCTGTTGTCGCAAAAAGCAGACTCCCTTTTTTACCTGTCACATAAATTCATTTTTTGCCTGGCAATTATCCATTTTTTCCACTTTTGGCAAGGTCTTTGCGCTTTACCAGGTACACACCTTTTGTTTTCCCTATCGCATTGTTTTATTCCAAATTCCGCAACACCTAAAGTTTCAATGGGCCGTACCCAAAACCTGAATTGGTTTAAGACCAATACAGTCTCTGCAACTTATGGAGTCGCGGGCATGCTAAATGTTCAAATGCTCGCCTTTTCAAATTCGAAACCATGAAAATGCAGTACAACGGTAGCTTTGCCATTTGTGCCCCGGCTCCGCAGAGACATTGCCCCCCCTCCAGTTTGCTATTGCCTTACAGGAAGTAATAGATGGGATTCTGTTATTCAGCAAAACTGAGGGGGCTTTTTATTTAAAAAATCCCATAATCCAGGGCTTCCACCTGGCAGGCACCAGTTTGTAATGCACCGGCTCTTCCTGCTGTGGCCGAAAAAACACGAGCCCAAAAAAGAAAAGGTCAATCGTCAGCCCTACCTTCGGATGTACCTTCAGTTCCCGCCAGGCAGCCTCCATATCTGCCGACCAGCGAATGTCATCAAAGATCAATACACTGTCCTCGTGTACAAAAGGGAGGCACTGCTCAAAATACCCCAGCACAGCCTCCGCTTTGTGGTTTCCATCCACAAAGGCATAATCCAACCGGCCCAATTTTTCAAGGGCAGGCAGCAGCTTGTCTTCAAATTGGCCCGTGACCAGCTCAATATTTTCGTTTTGCATGCGCCGGAACAATCGCTTAGCCACAGCCGCTACAGCCGAAGAGCCTTCCAATGTAATAAATTGAGCCCTGCGCGCAGCCTGTGCCTGATAGAGGGTAGAGGTGCCCAGAGAGGTACCCAATTCCAACATTTTTTTGGGTTTGAAATGCTGAACGATTCGAAAAAGGATGCGGCATTGATAGGGAGGGCTCAGGGCTGTGCGAGCAATAGCCTTCACCCGGCGCCTGGGATTTTTGCCCCCTGTAAATGAGCCGACTCCAAAATCTTCCATTTCGAGGATTTCCTCATTTTTCAGCAAAACCTGCCGAAGATGTTCGACATGCGAAAAAGCATAAAACCAGCGGCGATCTTCCAGCACTTCCTTACAAAATGCATATACAAACGGAGAATGTACACGATATACCGTAGTAGCTGCAAGGTAGAAACGGAGAAATTGGAGACTAAGCTGAAGGGAGCTATTGGGCATTGCCAGCGGCTATTTTGCGCAATATAGTGACTTGGTGCCAATAAAAAGTCCAATAAAACAGGAATATAGGGCACACTTTTGCTGATTTGTTTCCACAAACAACTAATTTGCATTCATTAAAAAATCGTTAATACATGCTCGCTAAATCTCAATATCCGGCTTCCAAACACTTTCGGTGTGGTCGTATCCGTTTGGCCAATATGAGAAGTTTCATTACCCTGCTGCTATTGATGAGTGGCGCGGCGCTGCTTTCAGGGCAATCCTACCGAATGGCTGCCGGCATTAGGCTAGGCACTGGGATGGGGCTGAGTATTCAGCAAAAAATATTTGACAAGACTACCCTCGAGGGAATTATCCAGAGCAGGATAAAAAGTGATGAACTCTCCATAGCAGTGCTGCTCGAAAAGCATCACAATCTGCTCACCCGCCGCCTCAATTTTTATACAGGGGCCGGGCTACACAAAAGCTGGTACACCTTGAACGGCGAAACCGCTACCAAGGAAGGAGCAACCGGTTTCACCGGAATTGCCGGGATCGAATTCAGCCCCAGTCGCCTCATCATTTCCTGGGACTACAAACCTGCTATCAATGTTTGGGGTGGTGAACGCTTTTTTGATAGTCAGACCGCTATCACCCTTCGCTATGTGTTTGTAAAGCGAAAAAAGAAAAAGATCAACTGGAAATTTTGGCAAAAGAAAAAAGGTAAAAAGAAGAAGAAAAAATAATGCAGTTCCGAATTGTTGTCACCTTACTCACCCTATTCCTCTTCAGCGTCAACAGTTACGCACAGTTGTATGAAAACCTCAAAGAAGAAATTGAGAAGATCGTTTATTACGATACGGAAATTACCCCAAAAAAGAATCCCGGCTATATCATTGGCGTCATTTTGGGCGATACCTCCTTTACCTTCAGCTATGGCAGCCTCACCAAGGATTCCATACAACCACCACATGCGTACAGCCTTTTTGAAATTGGGGACGTAACCAAGGTGTTCACCGCCACTTTGTTGAAAGTGCTGGAAAATGAGCATTTGATGCATCCCGATTCTTCGCTCAATGTATATTTGCCCCCCCCCCTACGCAGTCCGGATTGCCAGGCTATTACGATTGGCCACCTCCAAACGCATTACTCCGGCTTACCCAAAATGCCACTCGAATTTGGGAGCCGGGAAAAAGAAACCAATAATCCCTATGCCAATTATACCAAGCAGGACCTTCACAATTTTTATCTCCACCATTCATGCAGCACGCCTGGCCGGGAGTACCTCTACTCCAATCTGGGCTATGCTTTGCTTGAGCTAGCTATTGAAAATGCTACGGGACTGCCTTTTGAAGAAGCGCTTAGAGAAAAGGTATTGATTCCACTGGGGTTGGTAAATACGCAGCTGGTACTGACCCAAGTGGCAAGGAACAACCTGGCACAAGGCTACGCTATCGGTGGCAAGCCTACCGCCCCCTGGGAATTTAGCTCTTTTGCCGCTTCGGAAGGGCTGAAATCCAGCCTTTCCGATCTTCTACGCTTTGTACATGCCAATATCGGGCTTCCGGATGGAAGGGAGTGGAATGAAATTTTGCAACCCATGCATCTACCATTACATCCTACCAAAATGACACGATATAGTTTTATCGCCAGCGGGTGGCATGTCATCAAAAACAAAAAATATTACGACCTGGTGGTACATTCCGGTTCTACCAGTGGTGCCCAGGCATTTGTAGGCTTTGTAAAAGAGAACAGAACCGGAGTGGTCATCCTCTCCAATTCGGAGTACGGCATGGGCGGGCTGGGCTTCCTCATTATGCGTATGCTCAACAACAATTGGCGAAAAAAGAGGTAAGCAATAATAACAATTGAAAAGGGAGATTGTCTGAGTTTGAACCCGTTCTTTCACTACATTTGAAAAAATCTGCCAAACACGGTGCAAGCTATATCCGCCACTTACAAAGAAAACGCAAGTAAAAAACTGGTATTTATCGTCAATCCTTTTTCGGGGCTCGGCCAAAAAAGAGCATTGCCCAATCGCCTCCACCGTCTGCTCGATCACGAAAAATATTCCTTTACAATTCAATTTACCGAATACCCCGGGCATGCTACCTTGCTGGCTGCTGAAGCTGTAGCCGCCGGGGCCAACATGATAGTGGCGGTGGGGGGCGATGGCTCCGTCAATGAAGTGGCCTCTGCCCTGGTAGGAACGGAGACCGTGCTTGGCATTCTGCCTGCTGGCTCCGGCAATGGCTTTGCCACACATCTTGGGCTCGGCAGAAATATTGACAAAGCCATTAAAACGCTAAATGAGGGACACGAAATAACCATCGACACCTGCCGGCTCAACGACCGGCCCTTCTTCAACTTGGCAGGGGTTGGCTTTGATGCGCAGGTGGCCTATCGCACAAAACAAAGCCGCTTCAGAGGATTTTGGCCTTATCTTAAATACGCTTTGGCAGAGGCAACTACCTATCGGGCAGCCAATTATCAACTCCACATTGACGGCAAAGTAATGGAACGGGAATGCATGATTATCGCCATTGCCAACGCTCCCATGTATGGCTATCAATTCCGAATTGCACCTTTGGCCCAACTCAACGACGGCTTGATGGAGGTAATGCTCCTCCGCAAAGCGCCCCTCTGGCGATACTGCTTTTCCGCCTGGCGGGCGCTAAATGGCAGCCTACATCGGAGCAGATTGGCAGAGCATATGCAGGCCCGGGTGATTCAAATTCGCTTGCCCAAACCCAGCCCCGTACATGTGGATGGCGAAGGTTTTTGGGAAGAGCAAGACCTACAATTTAGCATCCTACCAGCCTCTTTGAAGGTTTGGGTACCTTCATCTCAGCGCACGAGCAACTTGCCGGCTTGATGCTTTTCACCAGCTTCCAATTCGTACAAATACAGTCCCGGCACAAGAGCAGGTATGGTGAGTTCGTTGAAAAAAACATCCAACTCTTCCCTCAGCACCAACTGCCCGTTCGCACGAAACAAATGAAAAACGATCGGCGATTCAAGCAGATTATTGACCAAAATTTGAATGGATTGGCCGGTAGTTACAGGATTGGGGAATAGCAGCAGAGCTAATTCATCTAAAAACAAGGCGGTATCCGGCAAGCTGACCAGCTCAGTTTGATCGTCCAAAATGACCCTCGCCCGGTACACATTGGCTCCTTCCTGGGGTTGCAAATCCACATATCGGTTGTTTTTCTGTAAGTTGGTACTCGTTGCAATAGTACTAAAAATACCGTTGTTCTCTTTCTCATAAATCACTTCCTCTACCCGGTACGTAGTACCCAGCTGGAGAGACAATTCGACCGATTGAGCTGTGAAGGGGTTGGCGATAAAGTTGATAATGTAACATGCCTCGCTCTGATTTTCATAGCTAAAAGTGGTGCTTTGGATACCTTCCACACCCGCTAAAAGCTTGGGAATCAGGGCATATTGTGCCCCTGCCAGCTCGCTCTTAGCCAATATAATCAGGGTATCGGTAGTACTTTGGACAGGGCGCAAATACCGATTACCAATGGTGTGAATACTGACCGATTCAATCGTCGGGATAAACGGCCAGCTGAGCAAAATGGAATCTCCACAATTGAACCCTATCTCCGGCTTGATCGGATGGGAAATGCTAAAGGTATCCGTTTCAAAGACTTGCCCGCCAATCGTCATTCTGGCTATTGCCGGGCTCCATATCCGGGGTGCCTCCCACTGCAGCTGGCCAGCCGACAAGTCCACAGAATCTTCAACCAGCTCCCAACTGGCTCCCAAATCCGTGCTCAATTCCAGCTTTCCAAGCGCGTTGTCGAAGGTAGATTCCCACCGAAAATAGCTGTCGCTTTCATCATTATACGGCAAATTGTCCCCTTTCAGTGGTGCTATCCAGCTAAATTCATCTTTCAACCTCCATTGGTACGCAATGTAAAAAGCCTGCGGTCCTTGAGCAACTTCAGCCGCCCGGATTTGGATGCGATAGCTCCCGGCTTCCGGCTCCTCAATACTGATTTGCTCCACATTATTGAGCCTGTCCACAGCTCTTTTGGCAGGTAATGTGAGGGAATCGCGATGGGGAAAAGGATTTAATACCCAGGGAAGCCATTGAGTTTGAGTAGCCACCTGCTGCAGCACCAGATCCAAATCGTTGATAAGGGCAAAGGCTGCGTTGGGCTCCGCAGCCGGATCAGACCAAACACAACTGACCTTTAGTTCAGCCACATCAGCCGGTACAGCAATCTGAAAATCGAGCTGCCCCCCATCATCAATGCTTCCTTCAATAAACTGGCCGTTCAGCAAATGTTCAAAGGCCCGAAAGGCATTCAAATTTCCAAAACCCGAAAAAAAGTCTGGCCCGGGCATGGCTATGTCTTCTGCACTATTGATTAGAATCGCTTTCAGCAAAGCCGCCGGAGGGGCCTCGTTCACATACGATTCTTTATAAAACTGACTCAGCAATGCGCACACGCCTGTAGTGAGTGCTGCTGCATTGGAGGAGCCACTGACACTGTAAGCTACCAATTCAGGTTTGATACGTCCATCATATGCAGGTCCCTTTGAACTAAGAGAGTCAATATTGCCCACTTCGTCTATACTAGCCAGTGTTAGAATATTTTTGGCCATCTTAAAATTTCCGGTGAGATTGGCAAAGCCGGAAGCCATGCTGAATGGCCCCAGGCTGTCAGTGGCCTGGCCGATATTTCCGGCTGAAAAAATGTGCAGCAATTCAGGCTTCAACCAGCTTGACAGATCAAAAGCTTGAGCGGTAGCTCCATAAAAATTCTCTATACCTGTGCCATAGGAATGGTTTTGCAGGGCCACTCCCAGCAGTTCGTAATCCGCCAGTTGGTCGGGAAGGGTCGTACTAAAATCAGAAGAGGTGAGAAGAGCCGCATTGGCCACTCCCCTGCCATTGACTGATGTATTGCCACCGCCAGCAATGATAGTTGCCATATCTGTGGCATGTGCAGTGCTTTCAGAGGCTGCCAAAGGGGAATATACATGGCGGTTGATAATGTCCAGATCGGTGGTGTCGTAACGGGGTTCCTTTACCGAAACGGTAATGTTTTCGCCATTTACAGCCGGAAAATGGCTGTGCACCCAGTTAATCTGATTGCTTGTAAGGTTCCTGTTTTTCACACGGCTCTCTGCCTTGGGGGTACTTACCGGAAGGTGGATAAATTTTACAAAAGGAGACCGGATCAAAGCATCCAATTGATTTATTTGCCGAATGCTGACAACCCAAATACCCGCCGGGGAAAACTCATCTATCACCTCTACAGATCCTTTACCAACCGCATTCTCCGCTTTGAATCCACCCGTATCTGACAGAGCCAGGGTAAAATTAGCTGGCAGCTCAATAGACCGGGCGGCTAATTTTGAATACAGAGAAGGAGAAAGCTTGGTCAGCTCCTCATCCAGATAAGGCAAAGAAGCAGAGCCAGCGCGGGCTTGCTGGGCATCGATGGCTTGGCTATTCGCCATCAAAAGCACGATAGAAAGGGTCAAATTAATAATTCGCAACATCCGCTATTTTTAGTTTTTAATTTTAATTGTGCAAAGTTTAAAAAAATTTTATAGCTTTGTAACTGTTTCCCTCACAACAGACCAAATAGAAAGCGATTTACATTACCTCAGTTCTTGCTTTACGTCATGGCATTTATTTGTCATTTGAACATTGAATCTTATGCTTGCAGCTATTGTACACAGCCCTCGTGTGCAAATTGCTTATTGTAAGTTCGATTTTTTTTTGAATTATATTATTTAATTTTTTTAACCAACTAATTTAAGTTTACACATGAAAAAGTTCACTATCCAATTCGGCGCATTGTTGCTCGCTATGGTACTTGTATGGTCTTGTAATAAAGATGCCGATATCACAACTAACGCAAAAACTACTGATGACATTCCGACTGAGGTATTACTCAGACTTACCGATCTTGGTTTTGATGTAAGTGACATCACTATGGATGGAGAAGATTATATCGTGGAGAAGTGCATCCGTATTACTCCGGAAACTTTAAAAGAAATGGAGCCGCCTACTACTATTGAAGGCCCTAATGGAGAGCAGTATCACACCTTCAATTTGGTGACAGGCACACCCAGAACGATTGTAGTAAAAGGCAAACGCCTCAACGGTGTATATAGCCAGGCCCTGGATGCAGCTATTGCTCAATATAATTCTCTGAATATGAATCTTACTTTTACGAGAGATGATAGAACCCGCAATTTTGATATTGAAGTAAAAACCAGAAGAGGGTCAGCAGGTGGTGTAGCTGGTTTCCCAACAAGTGGTGGCGATCCCTACAACCGCGTCACTGTATATACAGGTACAGGAGCTTATGGTTTGGCTGTGGTAACTCATGTGATGATCCACGAGCTGGGTCACTGTATCGGTATGAGGCATGCAGATTGGTTTGATCGCTCGTACAGCTGCGGAAGCGGCGGCAGTGAAGGTCAACAAAATAACGGAGTTGGTGCTGTTCATATTCCCGGTACTACTTCCAGCTATAGTCCCAATTCAGTTATGAATTCCTGCTTCCACACCGGATCCAATGGAAATTTCAATAACGATGATGTGACTGCATTCGAAACAGTTTACTAGTATTTGTTTCAGATAATACCAAAACCCTGTGCCATAGCAAAAACGCTGTAGCACAGGGTTTTTCTATGAAAACGCTAAATTTGTAGCAAATCAAAGTAATCCACAATGGGTAAAAAAGGCAAGGGCCACAGGCGAAGAGATGGCGTCGTATTTTCCACGAATCCGGATTACGACTATCAATATGAATCGCCTTATCGTGAGGAGACATTAGCTCCCGGCCTGCAACAGCTCCGCGTGCTTATCGACCGCAAAAAGCGCAAAGGCAAGGAAGTCACTCTGGTCACAGGCTTTGAAGGAGCAGAAGAAGAGCTGAAAGAATTGGGCAAGATGCTCAAATCAAAATGCGGGGTTGGTGGTAGTGTGAAGGACGGGGAAATACTTATCCAGGGCAATCAGCGCGACAGGGTGGTTCAACTATTGCTGGATGCTGGCTACAGCCAAACCAAAAAGTCGGGCGGCTAAATCCGATTCGCTCTTATCATCCGGTCTTTTCCCTGCATATCTTTTCTCAACATGATGCGCTCAAATCTCTGCTCTTCCAAATGCGCAACCACTTGTTTTGCGTTGAATTCACTCGTTTCAAAATACAATGCGCCTCCTCTTGCCAGCTTCCGTCTGGCCAGCTCGGCAATGCGCTTGTAAAACAAAAGCGGATCATCCTGCTCCACAAAAAGGGCTTCAGCCGGTTCGTAGCGCAGCACTTGTTCAGGCAGCAACTCGTGTTCCGCTTGAGCAATGTAAGGTGGGTTGCTGACGATGACATCCATCTCCGCAATAGCGGGCCATTTGGTCTCATCCAACACATCCAGCTGAAGGAATTGCACCTCACATTGGTGGCGCTGCGCATTTTGGCGGGCAATGGCCAGGGCCGCCATACTGATGTCAATGGCCGAAACTTGTACAGCTGGCAAGTGTTTTTTCAACGAAAGAGCAATGCAGCCGCTGCCCGTGCCAATATCCAACAACTGCAGCCTCCCTCTGCCTTCCAAATCTTCGATCATCCAATGTACCAGTTCTTCGGTCTCAGGGCGCGGAATGAGTACTGCCGGGCTTATCATCAGGTCCAATTCCAGAAAACGACATTGCCCCAGCACGTACTGTACCGGCTCACCCTTGACCAGCCTTGCGGCGATTTCGTCAAAAACCCGGGCATGCGATTCCGGGAAGGGCCGTTCGTCTTGAAGTAGGTGAATGGCAAAGGCATCTTCAAAGACAATGCGAGCCTGACTGGCTGCTTCCCGCGAACCAAAAACAGGCAACAATAGCTCTACCAATTGCTGATATTTTTGACGAATGCTCAACAAAGTCTTCTTTTGAAATCACTGTACTCAAATTGGCGCAGCATTTTTAGTTGCCCCGCTTCCGTCCAAATAGCAATATCCGGATGTTTGACGCCATTAAACATAGTCGTTTTCACCATTGTGTAATGCATCATATCTTCAAAAATCAGTTTTTGTCCTACTTCCAAAGGTTTAGCAAAGCCATATTCCTCCATAAAATCACCGGCCAGACAACTCACTCCCCCTAACCGATAATTGAAGCTTTCCGGGCCAGGGTTGCCCGCTCCACGTACAAGGGGCCTGTAGGGCATCTCCAGCGTATCGGGCATATGAGCGGTGAAGGACACATCGAGAATGGCTGTGCGGATGCTCTTGTTCTGCACAATATCGAGCACCTTGGCCAACAGGATGCCCGCCTGCCAGGCAATGGCTGATCCGGGCTCCAAAATAAGCTCCACCTCATGCCGGGTCCGAAAATCACGCAGCAAGCGGATTAGATGATTTGTATCGTAGCCCCTGGCTGTGATGAGATGTCCGCCACCCAGATTCACCCATTTCAATTGGGGCAACAAATGACCAAAGCGCCTTTCAAAAGCCGCTAAAGTTTTTTCCAATTGGTTAGAATCCGACTCACAAAGATTGTGAAAATGCAAGCCTTCAATACCCTGTGGCAGTTCATCGAGCTGTTCAGCCAATATGCCCAAACGGGAGCCGGGCGCACAGGGATCGTACAAAGGAGTACGAACAGTAGAATATTCAGGATTCACGCGCAAGCCACAACTGATCGCTTGCCGATGCCGCAAAACAGCAGGCCGGTACCGCTCATATTCACTCAGCGAATTAAAGGTGAGGTGGCTGCTAAGTTGCAAAATTTGCTCAAATTCCTCTGGCAAATAGGCAGGCGCATAGGTATGAGCCTGGCATCCCATTTCTTCCATGCAAAGCTGTGCTTCATAAAGCGAACTAGCCGTTGCACCCTCCAAATATTCCCGCACAACGGGAAAGGCTCCCCACATAGAGAAGCCCTTAAACGCAAGTATAATACGGACTCCAGCTTGCCGGGCAATTTGATGCAGCTGCTGTAAATTGCTGCGCAACAAACGTTCATCGAGTACAAAGCAGGGCGAAGGGATTTGATCGATATTCATGCTTACAATTCCAGATCAACGTCCAATTCTTCATGCCAGGGCAACCCGTCTTTAGCTAACTGCTCAAGGAAGGGATCCGGGTCGAATTGCTCCACATTAAAGACTCCCGGCCCGCTCCACTTTCCTTTGAGAAGCATCATAGCACCAACCATAGCCGGTACCCCCGTAGTATAAGAAACACCTTGTGTGCCCGTTTCGTCGAAGGCTGCCTGATGGCTGCAATTGTTCCAAATGTAGTAGGTACGTTCTCTCCCGTCTTTAATTCCCCGTATCCGACATCCTATAGACGTTTCGCCTGAATAATTTTCTCCCAGCTCGCCCGGATCAGGCAAAACGGCCTTCAAGAATTGGAGGGGTACGATTTCCTGCCCTTGATATTGCACCGGCTCAATACCAGCCATACCAATATTTTGAATGACGCGAAGATGGGTAAGGTACTCATCTCCAAAAGTCATCCAAAAGCGGGCGCGTTTGATCGTAGGAAAATTTTTGACCAATGACTCCAGCTCTTCGTGATAGATGAGATAGCTGTTGCGAGTGCCAATGTTGGGATAGCTAAGTTGTTTACATATTGCATGCGGCTCGGTTTCGATCCACTGTCCGTTTTCGTAATAGCGCCCCTTTTGAGTGATTTCACGAATGTTGATCTCGGGATTGAAGTTGGTGGCAAAGGCCTTTCCGTGGTCACCGCCATTGCAATCTACGATGTCGAGATAGTGGATTTCATCAAAATGGTGCTTGGCGGCATAAGCTGTGAATATGCTCGTAACGCCTGGATCGAAGCCACAACCCAGCAGGGCCAAAATACCTTTTTCCCGGTACCGATCCTGATAGGCCCACTGCCAGCTGTATTCAAACTTTGCCTCCTCTTTGGGCTCATAATTGGCTGTATCCATATAGTGAACACCTGTCTCAAGACATGCATCCATGATGGTAAGGTCTTGATACGGCAGAGCCAGGTGTATGACCAGCCGAGGTTCAAAGCTTCGGATCAGCTGAACCAGCTGGGGTACATTTTCAGCATCCACCTTAGCGGTGCGTATATGGGTGTAGCCTGTATCCCTGGCGATGTCTCTGGTAATAGCTTCACATTTGGAAAGCGTACGGCTGGCCAGCATAATCTCGCTGAAAACTTCGGGATGCTGGGCACATTTGTAAGTGGTTACGCGCCCTACCCCGCCAGCACCAATAATCAGGACTTTTGACATAAGCTTGCTGTGTTTTGCTTGAAATTAGAAATATCCGGGGCAAATTTATTGACAAAGAGCAACAATTTGGGAAAAAACAGGGGCTAGCGCAATAATTTGGCAAGAGACAAGTTTATTAGTACATATTCTTACAACAAAAACAAAAGCTATCGTCAGATTTTACTTTTGAAGATTATTACAGAACATTATTCTTTCAACTAAGAAAATCTGCAGGCTATGTTTTTGAACACTCATTATCCTCCCGAATCGTCTCATTTCAGTTCAGTTTATACCAATAAGGTTGATTCTCGAAACCGCGATCTCAAAATCCGGGATCCTTAAATCGGTTTCCATCCCAAAACCGATTTTAATTTTTTAGCCCTTCAGGCAGGCTACTCTTTGACATCTTACCAAGCTCCCAACTTTCCCCTCACTCAATGCATATCCACCGCAAATGGCAATCTCGCCTGAGCGCCTTGCATTTCCTTCAATTCTCTCAAATACTCAAAAGTCGGATACAGTTCTCCCAGTTGCTGGCGCATCATATAAGAGGCTTCATCTTTTTTTCCGGTAATCTCCTCGAGGAGCTGTTGAATGGGCTCTTTCACTACCGGGTATTCGACCAGCCGGTATGCTTCGAGGCCAGCCTTATTGGCAGCTGCTTGTACGGCATCCTCCAGCCCTCCCAGCTCATCCACCAGCCCAATGGATAGTGCTTTTTTGCCCGTCCATACCCTACCCTGGGCAATTTCATGCACCGCATCCCGGCTCATATTCCGACCAATCGCTACCCGCTGCAAGAAGGCTTCATACAGCCTGTCCACCGATTCCTGTACGATGGAAGCATGCTCAGGGCTCATGGTAAAGAAGGGGTTATAGCCAAGTGAAAATTGGGCCGTTTTCACACTATCCCAGTGAATACCTGCTTTATCTTCAAACATGTTTTCCATACTGGGAATCATGCTGAACACGCCAATGGAGCCGGTAACGGTATTGGGCTCCGCAAAGATACTGTCGGAGGCACAAGCCATAAAATAGCCACCCGAGGCAGCCACATCGCCCATACTACTGATCACCGTCTTGCCCTCTTCGCGGGCCAGGGCCAGCTCGCGCCACATCACTTCGGATGCCATCGCACTCCCTCCACCAGAATTAATACGTACTACAATGGCTTTCACCTTATCATCCTCGCGCAGCTTCCGAAAAAGCTTGGCATATTTCTTTCCACCGATATTTCCTGATTCTCCATTCCCGGTCACTATAGTACCTTCTGCATATACAATGGCAATTTTGTCTTTAGCCTTGAAATTCTTTTTCGCCGGATTGGCTTCTGCGTAATCATACAGCCCGATCCTATTCAATTTGTCGTGATCTTCCAATCCTATCTCTGCCTTCAATTCATCCAATACCTGATCCAAATACATAGCTCCGTCGGCTAGTTTGAAGTTGACTGCATCATCGGCAGTGCGAATGAGATAGCCATCCGCCAGCCGCTTCAATTCTGTTACGCTCACATCGCGCTTGTCGGAAATATCCTGCAAAAAAATATTGTACATCTCCCGGACATATTCGCGCACTTGCAATTTGCTTTCTTCGCTCATATCATTGCGCCGAAAAGGCTCCGAGGCACTTTTAAACTTGCCCGCATAATACACCTGCGCTTTAATACCCAAGCGGTCGAGCATATCCTTGAAGAAGGGCGCCATGTATCCAAAGCCTCTGAAATCAATCCCGCCCAGCGGATTGACGTACACCTTATCTGCCACAGAGCCCAAATAGTAGGCACTCTGATTGTACCAGTTGGAATAGGAAATGATAAATTTGCCAGAGGATTTGAACTCTTCCAGCGCCTGTCGGATGACGGAAGAGGTTGCTTGCCCTCCCGTACGGTCATTGATATTCAGAAAAATCCCTTTGATGTTTTTATCGCTGGCAGCATACTCGATGGCATCCACAATCGTCTGAAGGCCCAGAATATTATCGGTTCTAAATTCATACGGATTGACCTCTACATTATTGGTGCGTTCGGGAATGGGCTTATCCAGATTTATTTGTAAAACAGTATTGGGGCCAGCACTTTTGGGCTGATTCATACCGGCGACCATTCGGCCGATCACCAAACTGCCGATGCCAATAATCACGGCAGCGGCCAAAATAACGCCGAAGCAGGAAGCAAGGATCGTTTTTAAGAATTTCATCAAAAAATTTGGGTTATTTGTTAGACAATATAGGGCTGGGGTAAGCCCTTGCATCAAGCAAATTCATTGAAAATTTGCGGCAAAGATACACTTCCCCCTGACAGAGCTATACCAATTTTAGATGAAAAACGGAATCTGATAGATATTTATCCACCGCTGTAATCCATATTCGCCCATTTCCCGTCAATTATACCGACCCTGAATTTATTAAATTTTTGAAATCTTCAATAAATTCACCATCGCATATAGTTTGCGATATTTTTAGTTATTTTGATCGTCAAAATGTAAAGAGCATGTTTGGATTTTACCCTTCGGGCTGTTCTTGCCAAACCTGCCCGTTCGCTCCAAAAGCAAATCCCCAACAAGCTCTAAAATATCTGATAGTTGATAATCGCCAAATCTGATGCTGGTAGCCTTTCGCACTAAATTTCTGTTGCCTCTATTGTGCCCGTTTCTCTCCGTAACCACCGGCTGTTGGGAACCCCTATATGGCCAAATTTCTGTGGAGCCAGCCATCCTGTTCAGCCCCGAAGATTTGATTGCAAATGTGTTCCTCGGCGATGGTGTAGAGGTAATCGATATCCAATTTAATGGCTCTCCGCGAGCAGTCGGCCTTTTCAACAACGGCCAAAATGATATTGGCATCGACAACGGCATCCTGATGTCCACCGGCTTTGCCAAAGACGCGGGCAAAAAAAATTCTACTCCTGATAATACCGGCTCCCCGCCCGGAGCTGCCAGTACAGACCCCGATTTGGCCACCATTGCCAATGATGAACTGGAGGATGTGGCTATTTATGAAATCACCTTCGTTCCCACGGCCGATACGCTTCGGTTTCGATATGTTTTCGCTTCTGAGGAATACCCGGAGTGGGCCTGCAGCAATTTTAATGACATTTTTGGCTTTTTCATCTACGGCCCCGGCATTAGCGGGCCTTATACGAACAATGCGGCCAATATAGCCCTGGTACCTGATCCAGCCGATCCCAGCGGGCTCACATTTACCAACCTACCCGTTACGATAAACAATGTAAACGATCAGGGTATTGATCCGGCTGGAGGCTGCTTTTACGATTATTCCACCTATTACAATACTAACCCGGCAGGAAACACTCCCACCTTTGATGGCTTTCTGGATGTGTTTACAGCACAGGCTATTGTACAGCCATGCGAAACCTATACCATCAAGCTGGCTATAGCCGACCGGGGAGATCCCGACTATGATACGGCCGTCTTTTTGGAAGCCAAAAGCTTTGGTACCGGCTCATTGGATGTGCAAACAGCTACGCTAAGCCTTGATAATTCGGTAGCGGAAGGCTGTGCTGCGGGTAGCGTAATTTTTAGCCTGCCCGGCATCGCGGAAAGTGATTATTTGCTGGATTACACCATTTTTGGGACGGCTACCAATGGGATGGACTACGCCTTCATCCCTACCGATACGTTTATCCCAGCAGGCCAACAATCCGTTGCGCTGCCGATCATCGCCTTTGAGGATGGCCTTAGTGAGCCTTTGGAATCCATTTCAATTGATGTGCAGCGGGATATTTGCAAACGAGACACCTTCACCATTTTTATCAGCGACCAACAAATCCTACCGCCGCAAGTACGCTCCGACACCTCCATTTGCCAGGGGCAATCCGTTCAGCTCGACGGCACTTTGCCCATTAGCCTGCCTACACCACCTATCTTTACCAATGATACCGATATGCCCATCAATACCATATCCAATAATGAACCGCCCATGCCTGGCCAGCAACCCACTGTTTCTGATATTTTGGTAGGGGGCGTTCAGCCTCCGGAATTGCAGGAGGGAGTGATTAAAGCCGTATGTATCGATGTGGAGCATATCTGGATATCCGATGTGGATGTTTTTTTATTCGGGCCAGATGGCCAGTTTATTGAATTGACTACCGACAATGGCGGCAGCGGCCAAAACTACACCAGCACCTGTTTTACACCGCTTGCCACCGACACGATAGATTTTGGCTCGCAGGCTCCCAATACGGAAGCTCCTTTTACAGGTGACTGGTATCCTGAAGGGCAGTGGTCTTTTTTGTACGACTTGCCTACTGAGGTATCCACCAACGGTACCTGGCAGTTGTTAATCAAAGATGATCAAACAGGCCTCGACGGCACCTTGCTCGGTTGGTCGATATGCTTCAATCCGGTTTATCGCCTCAACTATGAATGGGCTCCTGCAGCCGGTCTGAGTTGTGCAGACTGTCCGAATCCGGTTGCCAGCCCCGACACCACCACTACTTATGTACTTACTGCAACTGACTCCTATGGTTGCTCTGTACAGGATTCGGTGACGATAATGGTAGATTCCATATTGGCTGCACCGTTCAATTTGATGTGTGGAAACATCACTAATTCGAGTATCGAATTTAGCTGGGAGGCTGTACCTGGTGCAAATGGTTATGAAGTCAACATAGATGGGCAGGGTTGGATGGTAGCAAATCCTGGCCAATTGAGCCATTTGGTCAGTGGCCTTACACTCAATGATACAGCAACGATAGAGGTTCGGGGCATTGGCCCCTGTGGAGGCCAAATCGCTACACTTAGCTGTAACACACCGCCCTGCATGCCACCAATGCTTTTCGTAAATAATACAGCAGCGGCTAGTTGTATCGGCGTCAACAATGGTACTGCCAGCTTTAGTGCGATAGGGAGCAGTCCGCCCTTCGTTTTTACCATAAGCCCGGGAGGACAAAGCAATACGACTGGCAATTTTACCAACTTGGCTCCAGGCAACTACCAGCTGGAAGTACTCAATGCGCTCAATTGTCCGGCGCGGCTCAATTTTAACATTGGTACAGCAAGCGGGATTAGTGCGCTTCCGATTGTTGTCAATCATGCCCTTTGCAAAGGCCAAAGCAACGGCCAGGCTACCTTCAGCCTGGCCAACGGAACTGCGCCTTACTTATTTAACTGGAGCAATCTTCAAACAGATTCGGTGGCCAGCGGGCTGGCTGCTGACACCCACTATGTGACCATCACTGATGCCGTAGGTTGCCAGTTGATTGACAGTTTGACAATTGCAGAACCTGACTCCTTGGAGCTTAGTTTTTTGCCAACAGCTGTTAGCTGCAACGGCGCTCAGGATGGCAGCGCTGAGGCTAGTGGGAACGGAGGTACGCCACCCTATAATTTTATCTGGGATGCCAATACCGGAAACCAGATGGGCCCCTTAGCCAATGGATTGAATGGAGGTAGCTATCAGGTGACCTTAACCGATGATAATGGCTGTCAGCAAACAGATAGAGTGCTGATCCTTGAAAATGCTGCTATCTTGCCTACAGTTGTTGTGAGTGATGTAAGCTGCTTTGGTGGAACTGACGGCTCGGCAAGCGCAGATGCCAGCGGCGGAGCCGGAAACTTCACTTTTCAGTGGAATGATCCCGCAATGCAAAGTGGTGTCCAAGCCAACAATCTTTCATCTGGCAACTACCAGCTTTTAGTGACCGATGAAGATGGCTGTACTGCTACTACTGATATTGAAGTTTTGGAACCTCCAGCCATACAAATTCAGCTATTAAGCTCTGACCTTCTTTGTGCTGATTCCTCCAATGGCAGTGCTACACTTATAGTCAATGGCGGCACTTATCCTTATGCTTATTTTTGGTCAGATAACCCTTCAGCTACCGACAGCCTGCACACCGACCTTGCTGCCGGAAATTACAGCGTCACCATTTCGGATGGCAACCGCTGCGATACCATCCTCGACTTTTCTATTGGAAGTCCGTCGGCCTTACTATTAAGCACTACCGATGCTATTTTGGGATGTCAGAGTAGCAATTCAGGGACTGTCATAATTGCAGCGGAGGGAGGTTTTCCTCCATATCAATACCAATGGGATGCACAGGCTGGTGCTTCCACCAACGATACCGTGACCAACCTATTGCCCGGCATCTATTTTGTGACGGTGACGGATGCCAATGGTTGCTCTGCTATTGATTCGGCCAACGTGATTCAAAGCACACCACTTAGCATACAGCTATCTACAGAACCGATTAAATGCTTTGGGGATAGCAATGGTTCGGCTATGGCAAACCTCAATGGTGGCCGCCCTCCCTATCAATTCAGCTGGTCAACTGGAGCCGATTCGGCTTTTATCCACAACCTGTCCGCAGGACTTTATATATTGACAGTGAGTGATTCTGATGGTTGCTCGATCATTGATTCGGTTTCAATCAACGAGCCTTCTATGCTCCTTTTGGAGGTGGAACCGGATACAGTTAGCTGTGCCGGAGATAGTGATGGTGAATTGTTGGTAATGGCAAGTGGCGGACAGGCAGGCTATACCTTTAGCCTGGATAGTGGTTTTTTCAGCATGCAAAATAATTTTGTTGGCCTGACTCCCGGTTCATATAATATCATAGTCCGGGATAGCAATGGATGTGAAACTCAGGTAATTGGACAAGTAGCCGATCGTCCAGTTTTTAGCATCGATCTTGGTGAAGATCGCAGTTTGCAATTAGGAGACAGTATCCGGATTTTTGCGATTCGCAATAATGGAGTTGGCGATTTATTTTACACCTGGCTCCCAGCCGACAGTACCGTCCGATGTCCGCAAGGAGGCTACAATTGTTATGCTCCCTGGCTCTTGACCGACAATGCCGGCTCCTACCAAATTACTGCTGTTGATGAAAATGGCTGTGTCGCTACTGACCGAATTGCTATTTTCATTGAAAAAGAGCGGCCAGCCTATGTGCCTACGGGCTTTACGCCCAATGATGACGACCACAACGATTTGCTGCTTGTGCATGGCCGCCCCGACAGCCGGGTGCTGGTATTCCGGATATACAACCGCTGGGGAGAGTTGCTGTATCAGGCTGAAAACTATGACATCAACTCAGCTGATATTGGCTGGGATGGAACCTTCCGCGGAGAGCCTGTTGATTCTGATGTATATATCTGGTATGTGGAAATCGAGTTTGAGGATGGTTTCAGGCAGTTGTTTAAAGGAAACACTACTCTAATCAGATAAAAAACCTGCCTGCCAGCTATTGGGTGTAGCGGAAGACAGGAAACTGCCCGATTTTTTATTACACCGCAAGATAGGCCAAGCTCTCCGCTCCGGCAATGACAAACTACCGGGGCACTTCAAAGATTGTGTGAATACTCCTTTTGGGTGATTAAGGGCATAGCAATGATCCACGTTTTTGTTCACTACGGCTCTTGTAGCTCTTCATTTTTCTCCTCCTCAGGCTGCGGCTTCACTTTGAATACCAATCGCAAGGATTGATCGTAGGTAAAATAATTCCAAACCCAGTTGATGAATACAAACAATCGGTTTTTCACCCCTACGATGGCGTACAAATGTACCAGCAGCCACACCAGCCAGGCAAAAAATCCCTGAGAGCGAAAGCGGGGCAAATCCACTACTGCCCGGTTGCGGCCAATAGTAGCCATACTCCCCAAATCCTTGTATTCAAAGGCTTTCAGCGGCTTGCCCTTTTGTATGGCCAGCAGATTTTGGGCCAGCTGCCTTCCCTGCTGGATGGCCGTTTGCGCTACCTGAGGATGCCCTTCCGGGTAAGCAGGCGTTTCCATATAAGCTATATCTCCGATGGCAAAAACAGCATCAAATCCCATCACCTGATTGTAGGGATTCACCTTTATTCGCCTACCCCAAACATAGACCTCTTCGGGCAGCCCCTCCAATTGATTACCTCTAATGCCTGCAGCCCAGATCACCTTATTGGCTTGCAAAGTAGTTCCGTTTTTCATATGCACCTGAGAACCGTCAAAATCCACCACCCGGCGGTTCAGCAGTACCTCTACACCCAGCTCTGTCAGAAATCGGTGTGCTGCGTTGGCTGCCTGTTCCGACATACCCTTTAGCAGACGATCACCCCCTTGTATCAGGTAAATATCGATCTCCTCACAATTGAGCTCCGGATAATCTTTGGGCAGAATGTACTTTTTCATCTCCGCCAATGCGCCAGCCACCTCTACGCCGGTTGGCCCTCCCCCTACAATCGCAATGTCGATCAGTCCCTGGCGTTGCTCGTAGTTGATAGTGCTGATTGCTTTTTCATAATCGCCAAAGATGGCATTCCGCAAATACATAGCTTCCGTGACCGACTTCATGGGGATCACCTGGCGGGCAAGGCTGGTGTTGCCAAAATAGTTCGTATCGGCACCTGTTGCGATCACCAGATAATCGTACCACATTTCTCCAAGTGGTGTGCTCACCCGCTTGCGATCCGTATCAATGTGCTGCGCTTCGGTGACGCGGATGTACACATTCTTTCGCCTTTGAAACATCTTGCGCAGGGGGAAAGAGATAGAGGAAGGTTCGAGGCCCGCCATCGCCACCTGATAAAGAAGCGGCTGAAATTGGTGGTAGTTGTTTTTATCGACCAATACTACCTGAAAATCACTGCGGCTCAGGCTACGAGCCAACTTGAGCCCGCCAAAACCTCCGCCAATGATGACTACGCGCTTCTGGCCGGTCTCCGGAATATTGATCTTGATTTGCTTTTCGATATTCATTGTGAAAGGACAAGGCTGTAAAGCTAAGAGCATGTCAGGATTTTGGTCTTTGTGCCGAAAACAGTCAATTTTTTGCTTAGATGAACAAGCGAAAGCTTGTGAACCGCGAAGCGGGCGGGATGCCCGGGATCGTAGCCGAGCTACGACGAAGCCCGGTTCTGCAACGCCATGTAAGCGAAAAAGTGATTCCGAATGCTTTCCGAACAGGCCGATTACTAATTTCCTAACATACACTAAACAATGAGGACAAAAAAGTGTTCATGCAGGCCGCATTCTTCTCTACATTAGACTTTATTCTGAAATTGGAAGTTGCAGCCCGTTCCGCACAAAATTCACTAAATTGCCAATACTTTTTTCACCTGACCCCAAATCAATGAATGCACAAAGCCTTCAGCAACTCATCCCCGGGCGTGCACAAGCGCTATTCGAGCAAGGCCGCATAGAAGATATCGAGCAACCGCTCATGCAACTGGGCTATTTAGCCGTTTCTGGCAAACGAGCCCGGCAAAGGGCCATTGGCCAATTTCGGGCAGATTGCTGGGCTGCCGGACTGCTCACCGATTTTGCCCACGACCCCCTCGTTACCGCTCCTGATGAACTCGACGGGCTTGAACTGGAGTTGCTTCACCGACTCGTATCCTTGGATGGAGATTTCCAATTTCCTGCCCTCCCTCTTCTGCAAAGCACTACTTTGTCAAGTCGTATTCTCCACTACCGCCTCCATTTACTAGGACTTTGGAAAGGGGAAATTGGTGCTCCGATGAGCCGGCAAAGCATCAAATCATTGGAAAAGCTGCAACATTGGCTGGCCCTGCCGGCTTCTCATTTGCAAGCCGCCAGGCTGATAGGTGATATACCTCTTTTGATTAAAACCATCCATAATAGTGGCATTTTAAAAAGGCGGATCGTTTGCTTTTCCTATCAAAACCGGCAGTTGGATGAAGACCTCCGGGAAGAGTTGGCGGAGGAAGATGGAGAAAAGGATGAGGAGCTCAAAATGAGCAAAAGAGAACGTTCTTTGCAAAACAGCTTGCAGCAGATTGATAGGGAGATCAGTGGCAGGGAAGCAGCTTTGCTCAATCAATATGCGCAGCGGAGCAAAAGTAAAAAGAGCCGGCTCAAACGTATCAGAGGCTTGATGGAGCAACTGCTTGCAGAGCAAAATGCACAGCTCCAGCAAAGCCTGCAAAAGGAACAAGCCTTCTGCTTGGCCATCCAGCAGGCAAGCCGAGCTGCCAGGAGGCGCCAATTGGAGGGCCAATTGAAGCAGCTGTTGCAGGAACGCAAAGCTTATCAAGGCGGTCGGCAAAAGCGCCTCAGACATTTGCAGGGGCGCTTAAAAAAATTGCAAAGCCGCGTCAATGGGCTGCGCTTCCGCTTTAAAGCCAAACTCAAGCGCTCCCTGGATTCCCGCACCTATGCCTCCCTAAAAAAAGAAGTGTTTCAGAAACAAAGTCCAGCCTATCTCAAAAAGCTGGAAAGGGATGAGGTGAATCAACTTTTGTTGCGCATTATCCAAATCCATCAATGGATGAATGGTTATTACTTCGGCCGACTGGATAGCAAAGTGGGTAATCGAACATTTGGTGCGTTGGTTGATCTCACGGAAGACCTACCCAATCTCCGGCTCAAATATGTATTGACCAAGCTAGGTGATTCGACCGATGGCTATTGGCTCTTGAATGCCGAATACCTCTTTAGCCGTTTTGCCTATTATTATCGCCATGATGGTACTTCCATAACGACTGCTCAGCTCATCCAAAAATACCAACAACATTTCGATGAAGCCGATCCCGCAATGCTCAACAATTCGACGAAAAAGGCGTTGAAATCCTTCAACCGGGAGGTCAAGCAGGGTCTCAAACTCGATGGATTGAAACGCTTCTGCTACCTGGGTGTAAGGAGCCTGGCCAGGTCAATTGGGCGCGTCATTGGCAAGATTGTCTTTTTCGTAAAAAAGCAGATACGCTGTATAGCAAATTTGTTTAAGAATGCTATCAAGCTGATGTATGGTGCTATTCGAGAGGGGCTGCGAAAGTACGGGATCGGGATAGTATATTTATTGGCTACTGGCCAGGTCACCGGCCTCAATGTACAAACGGTAGATCGATTGCTCGCTTACTTCAATTTTGGAAACAATCGCAATGATGTCTCTGTAGATACTGAGCTGGCCGAGTCTGCTGATCCGCTGGCCATCCGGCAGGCCCGAAACCGCCGATTTGGTATTGTACTGGCGCTCAAAGTATTAAAATGGGGCCTGGCCATCGCATCTGGTAGTGTCACTTGGCCACGATTGGCGCTGCAAATTGGTTTTTATTTTCGACGAATGATCCAAAAAAGAAGGGAGCGATTATCTTTGGCTATTGGATAATCAGATAAGCCATTGCTGGTATGGCATTTCATTTCTTCAACTGCATCTTGTAATTTAGCCGTTTTTAGCACAAAATACATTTCCATGCAACTTACAGACTTTCAGCATAGCGTCAAAGACCGCTTCCTTCGCTATGTAAAAATTGACACCCAATCTGATCCTGACTCTACCAGCTTTCCATCTACTGAAAAGCAAAAAAATCTGGCCAGGGTATTGGTGGAAGAGCTATTGGAGTTGGGTATCTCGGATGCGCAAATGGATGAGCATGCTTATGTATATGCTACCATTCCGGCCAATACCGACAAGCAGGTACCCGTCATTTGTTTTTGCTCACACATGGATACCAGCCCTGACTGTAGTGGAACCGATGTAAAACCTATCATACATACTAACTATAACGGGAGTGATATTGTACTGCCCGATGACCCTAAGCAGGTTCTTACTGTCAATGACCATCCGCACCTGGCCGATCAGATTGGCAATGATGTAATCACTGCCAGCGGCACTACTTTGCTCGGTGCTGACAACAAAGCCGGCTTGGCCGCCATTATGGACGCAGCCCAATATCTGGTTCAACATCCCGAATTGAAGCATGGCAAGATCAGAATATTGTTTACGCCTGACGAAGAAATTGGCAGGGGTGTAGATAAGGTAGATATGGAAAAACTCGGCGCCGATTTTGGCTATACCGTTGACGGGGAAGAGCGAGGCAGTCTGGAGTTCGGCACTTTTTCAGCGGATGCCGTCACTATCAATATTCATGGAATCAGTGCCCATCCGGGTTATGCCAAAGGGAAAATGCAGAGTGCTATCAAAATTGCAGGTGATATCATCTCGCGCTTACCTAAGGATCGCCTTTCACCTGAAACTACAGCAGGCGATGAAGGTTTCATCCACCCTGTCAGCTTTGGAGGGACAGTAGAGGAAGCCAAAATCGTATTGATTATCCGCGACTTTAAGGATGATGGATTGGTGAAATACGAAGCCGAACTCCAATCCATTGTAGATGAAGTGCTTAGCAATTATCCCGGATGCTCGGCAGAGTTTGTGGTGCAGGAGCAGTACCGGAATATGAAGAACATTTTGGATCAGCACCCCCAAGTGGTTGAATATGCCCAGGAAGCTATCCGCCGCACCGGCCTCACCCCAAAGCCTTCCAAAATTCGTGGCGGCACTGACGGTTCGCGCCTCAGCTACATGGGCCTCCCCTGCCCCAACATTTTTGCCGGCGAGCACGCTTTTCATTCCAAGCACGAATGGGTTTCGGTTCAGGATATGGAAAAAGCCGCTCAAATGATTGTCCATCTCTGTTGTATCTGGGAAGAGCGATCGTAAAATTTACTGTCTAATATGATCTAACCAGATAGAGTTATCATGAAGTATATATTCTTTTATTTCTTCTCTATTCTTTTCAAAATCTATCCATGCCAAATTTTCCAGTTTTTTTGTATTCAGTTTGGGCTGAATACATGAAAAAAAGTATTGCAAAGGAGGTGGAATAATCGCTAAATCATCTTGATTGTCATAAGGTGTTGAACTTTCTAGATCGAGCATGTATAGCGTTTGAAGAATAGAATTCTTAGAATTTAAAAGAGGTATAGAGTTATAGAAAATTTCATGGTATCTTCTTCCACTATTTCCTTTACCTAATGATAATTCTATATATAGTTCTTTGACTAAACTTAATAAGCTATCTTCCAGGCTATTGTATCCTAAGTTTGCCAAAGTAGCTAAATTCCTCAATTGCTTTTTTGTTAAGTCATCCAATGATGCAGACTTCATTTGATTTTTTATTTCTTTTAATAAATTATTCGAAGGGGTATGAAGCTTTATGATTTCAGACTTAGAATGTAATTGATATAAAGACACTAATTCATGAAAATCAAAATCAGTGTACAACAGATTTTGATTTAGGTTGCCTTTTACCTTTCTTTTTTGTTCGTTATCAAAGCATTTGTGATTTTTCAAGAAAAATTTATGAACTTCATTCTTTCTCAAAAATGAAGGTTGCAAACACAAGGTAAGTACCTCCTCTGCATCTTGCCGTTCTAATTTATTTAATGAACAAAAGATATTTGAAATACTCTGAAATTGTATATTGTTTTTTGCCCATTTAGATTGATAGTCATATAGAGAATCAATCAAAGGGGTGTATGATTTTATGAACATAGTATCAGCTATTTGCTGAGAAACCCCTTGGCCAGGGATCATTATTAATAAAATGATCACCAATAATAATATTTGAATCAAGTCCTTCATATGCCTCTAGGTTTAAGTTTATACTATTTAATGAATATAGTGAAATTGGTATCTTCGAATATTATGATTAATAATCTTATCAGCAATTCCGTGCATAAAATTATTTAAATCATCAATACCAAATTGACCGTTATAGATTTGGCCACTTGGTGAAATCCTTTTGGGACCTCCTGGATGTTCAAGGCTCCATAATGCATGTCCTAATTCATGTAGCAGAACGAAAGGGCCGGCTTCGTTCACATCAATTGCCATAGTATGCTGTCCAACTATACCAGTTCCTCCCGGTACCGGAGATGTTGTAGCTCTGCCTACAGTCTGTCCAATTCCTGACGGACTTGCACCAAGGTTATTAACCAAATATACTTCAGTTGTGCTAGCAGGCATAGAAGAATGCCTGGCAATATGCAATTTCAACTGTTCTTTATGCTCAAGAATCCCGTCTTCATTATAGAGGTTATAGTTATGATAAAGTGTTGTTGTAGTTCCTAATTCTGAAAGATTAACAGCGACACTTTCTAATGCTCTGTTAGCACTATCAATAGCCCTGGCAACATTGTAACTTGACGGACATTCAGGAGGGCATATTTTAAGTGTTAAATATTTATGATATATTTTGCGATTCGAAACATTTTGTTACCTTTAACCTACTGCCCAAAAACTGAATAGCTATGAAAGCGAAAATTATTTAAAAGACCAACGTTCCTTTCTTCTTTTCAGTTTAACAAGTTTGTAAGTATAATTAAGAATAGAAAATAGTATTGATTCTGTTTTCTATCTGAATCATTATTGCATACGTAAAATCAATCTGTATGAATAGTAGAACTATCTGGTTCCTAGTGGTTTTCATAGTCAGTCTATGGAGTAATATCAGTATCACAGCTCAAACTAATGGATATGCGCCAGTCATTGTTAACGAAATTGGTTATGGTCAAAACGGAACCTCCAAGTATGTAGAGCTTTTGGTAGTAGGGCCAATTAGTAATCAAGGCTTAACGCCGATCAATCTTGAAGGCTGGATTATTGATAATGATACCAAATTCGTAAATGGCGATAGTACATTTTTAGTTCTGGGAGCTACATTTTCATCAGTTTTTCCCGGTACAGTTATACTCATCTATGATGACGGAAAATCGAATCCTAACATTAGTCAGGCGGATGATGGGCTGCCTAATACTTCCGGTATTTATCAAATTCCAATCAGTAGCAGCAGTCTTTCTAAATGTATAAAAGGAACCTCATTTGAATGTACAACTCCTTCTTCTGCTTCGAGTTGGGATGCTATTATACCTATTGATAAATCAGGTGATGTGGTTCAAATTAGAGACCCACAGGGAAATTTATCATTTGCAGTTAATTGGAGCGGTGCTTCTTTTAGTGATGATACTGCTCCCCAAAGTATGAGTATTACAGGAAATGTGGGTAATCCTGAAATGCCGGTGATCTTAAAGGAGTGGTGCGATCATTATGAGCTTACCTACGAGCGATCAGCTACTGCCACACCAGGTCATTATAATTCCTTAAATAATGGCAATTTCATTAATGGATTAGCTTCCGGCACATCCAGTTCAGCCTTATACTTACAAACCGAAGAACAAATATTTATTGCTCCTGAAGAGGATTTTGGAAATATTGATATTGAAGTTGGAGGTGGCGTAGCTCCCTATACCGTCAATTGGTCTGGCCCTTCAAGTGGTAGCACTCAATATAGCAATGCAGGAAATTATCAATTAGCCAACTTGTTGCCTGGCTCTTACACAATCACTATCATTGATGCAAAAAATTGCTCCAAGAGTAGAACTGTTTTTATTCGGATTCAAGATGATTTTACAGTATGCGAGGGAGAATGTATTGAAATTGGAGAGCAAACCTTTGAATGCTTTAAATGGGAACCAACTGAAGGGTTAATTAACCCAACACAAAGTGTAACAGATGCATGTCCACAGGAGTCAACTACATACACTCTGACAATTACTGGATCAGATGGTAATATTATTGATGAATATCAATATGATGTGGAAGTTATTCAGTTAGAAGTGGAGATAAATCCTGATCCTGCCATTCTTTGTGATCTTGGTACATTGGAACTAACCGCTACTCCTGGTTATAGTACATACTCCTGGTCAAATTTAGCAGGTACATTTTCTGGGAGTGGAGAAGTGGTTGAGATATCGGAGACAGGATATTATAACGTGACAGTGACGGATGTACAAGGGTGTACGGGGTTCGATAATGTCAATGTTCTTTCACCCGATGACTGTGAGGCAATAAGTGAATGGTTTGTACAAAATGGATTTAATTCAGTTTTCGTAAGCACTTATGAAGAACTTGGACTTCAAGGAAACCCTCAAAATGATAATAACAGGTCAAGCTGCCCAGTTAATGATTTTGCTTTTTTGAATGTAACTATAAATGGGACAGATTATGATTTATTTAGCAGTATGTGCCAGATGATCACTATGGATGAAATTGAGACGAATGTTTATATTACCAGCAATACTGAAGTGAATATGTGTATAGGGAGTAATACTACAAGTACATTTCGTCAAGTGCAGAACATTTGGGAAGAGACTACTGATCAAGTTATCGTTTGGGTACATGCTTGCTTGAATGACGATGGGACTGCTACACTTTATTGGAACCATAAGTTAGAGATTGCAGATGTTCCATTTGATGATCCATGCGAAGAACAATTATTGAACACAATCCAAAATGAATGGATCAGAAAAGCATTTGCTAATGGGAAAGGAAGACCTAATAACAATATTACCATATGTAATTGGTATAACGCTATAAAAAGTGGTAACGATAGCGGCTTTAAAAATAGTGCAATTGGTAAAATAGGCGAAGGACTGATAGCTGAGGAGTTAAACGGAGGTTTTAGTATTCTTGATGGTACATTAATAAGTATGGTACCTGGGGGTTGGGATTTAATGCATACTAATAATGATCATATTGATATTGCAGCATATTTCCTTTTAACAAGACCTCCTTGGGTTCTTAACCCATTTGGTGATTTACCATATGGGATATCTATTCCTTCGAATAATAAATATTCTGGTATAAGAGAATCAAACGAATTTCGCCTAGTTCCGAATTCACCTATTGCTCAAATTGCTTGGTTTGAAGCAATTATAGAAGTAAAGGCTTTTAGTTCCAATAACCAAACAAAAGCCAATATAGATGATGCTGTTAGACAAGTCAGTGAAGGAATCGCAAGCTCAGTATTACCAGCCATTGGACTTGTTGTAATACCAAAAGAACGTTGGGAACAAGCGCCTTCGGTTGATAGGCCAGCAATCGAAGCGAAGATTTGTGAACTAGAAGATTGGAGGATTTCACTTCCATACCCAATGTATACTGAAGAACAACAACAGGGATATTTTTATTTATCATCAAAACTATATTCGAGGGCATTAGGGGCCTACATTAAAATAAAAGAAGATTTGTCTAGAATAAATTGTCAGTGTCAATAATTGTATTTGTTATGGGATTATCTGTCTGGCTACGGCCAAAAAGAATAAATTATGATTTCTCAATTTATGGGTGTTTTAGTAGAAGGTTTTGTGGGTTTTTATCTGGACCAAATGTGTACAAGAATCCTGAAATCAAGCAATTGGAGGAAATACTAAAACTTGATCTGGCGCTTTTTTTAAGGCGTGTTCCTAATCTTAATCCACCAATTGAAGATTTAAATCATAAACTTTATTTAGCTAAACAAAAAGGTGCTTCGGAAACTGTCGAACAATTATTAAAAGAAATTGAAATTGTTGAAATAGCATGGAGAAAAGAGTTTAATGAAAATAATGAAGGGTGGACTGGTATTGAAGAATTTATAAATATCACGGCTCTATTTAAAGAAAAAATAACAGCATCTCCTGAATATCATAAATTCATGAAATATAATCACGATTGGCGGGATTATTTTTTGCCTGAAAGAAATGATGAGCAAAAGCCTTTTTCTAAATCTAAATTTACTAGTACTAAGGACTATAATTGCACTAAAAATATTTTGATTGAAGATATACAAGAAGTGCTTAATTGGTTAACTAAGGCCAAGCAATTAGATGTAGAGTATGTCACAGTTGACATTTCTTGAAAATATATACAAATGAGTTTTGCAATTTTTTCGACTATAAGTTGAAATAAAAAATTCCTAATTAAAAAATGGTAAGGACATGTGTATTTGCTGTTAAAAAAAACTAAGAACCTGTTTAAAAATTTAAATGGATCAGTTATCGATGCGTTCTCTAAAACAAATCTACTTATTGATAATCAGTTAGTTATGGAATTTTGAGCTGATCTGAGAATTGGTGATACGAATAAATCACAATACTTAATTTGATACCATTTTGAATATCCTGGATCGATTCAAATCGTTGATTATCAAAACCTTATAGTTTTGTCGTCGATTAACAAGTATAAAATTTTAAACAGGTTCTAAGAATTAGGATGCCTAGTAACGAATAAAACAGATGTAATCATGCCCTTGGATCTCAAAGTGCAATAGATTATGGTCTCGAAAGCAAAAAATACTTAAGTTTTCCAGGGCGAACTAAATAATAAAAGAGTATGGCCATTGATAATAAAATTTACTTAAAAGCATAGTTGCCTCACAAAAACTTGTATTTCATTATATTAACTATTTAATAGTTTAACTCATGAAAAACTTTTTGTCCACATTAATAATTGGAATCATTTTATTTATTAACAATGCTTATGGCAACATTGAAATACTAAATGAATTTCAATCGTCCAATACAAGTTGCACAGGAGCAATTGAAATCCTTGCAGAAGGTACTGCCGGGCCTTTCTCAATTACTGTTTTAAAGATAGAAGATAATGGAAGTTCCACACCCATTGAGTCAACAAGTAATATCAATGGAACTTATCTAACTGCTAATCCTCTATGTCCGGGAACATATAGTATTGTAGTAACCAATGCTTTTGGATGTAGTACTATCTTACCAGCCGAAGTAAAAGCATGTGGTATAATTACTATTGAAGAAAATCCTCTAAATCCTAAGATTACTCCACCTCTTTCGTGTGGGTCTGAAGATGGTGGTTTTCGTTTTATTGATGGACCAACAGGCGGTGCTGGAAATTATAGTTATCTATGGGATAATGGAACGACTGCGTTAGATATCGAATTGCTCGGGGTAGGAACCTATTTGCTAACGGTTACAGATGATATAGGGTGTACTGCTGAATTTAGTTTTGAAATGCCAGGCCCTAATGTCCCGGAAATCTTGGCAGAGGCGACTGACATTCAACCAGCCTGCGAAGGTGTTGCCAATGGTTTTATCGGAATAGGAGTTAATCCTAATAATAGTGGGCCATATGATTTCGCGTGGAGTAATGGGCATACTACTATAGGTGATGTGCTAAGTAGTATAGGGAATATTGCTACAGGATTATACACTGTAACAATCACTAACCAAGACGGTGGGTGCACTATAACAGAAACGTTTAATGTTGGCGAAGTGCCAGATGAAGGCCCATTTTCGATTATAGGCCAGTCTTTTAACACCTGCCCCAATGAAAATACAGGGTCTATCAATACTACTGTATCAGGAGGAAATCCACCATACGAGATAGTTTGGAGTAATGGCATGACGGGTGCTGTGATTACTACATTAAGTAGTGGAAGTTATATCATTACTGCCACTGATTATTGCGGAAGAATTGAGACACAATCCTATAATGTAGGTATGTTTCCATCAATGACGATTACACTCGAATCCATTTCAGGTTGCCCTGAAACAGGAGAAATTGATGTGACAGTAAGCGGAGGCAGTCCTCCACTGACCTATCAGTGGAGTAATGGCCAAACTTCGGAAGATGCTACCAATTTGAATAATGGCTCTATAGAGCTGGTAGTAACTGATATTGAAGGTTGTACTGAATCGGAGAGCTTTGAAGTACAATTAGGGGAAATCGAATTTGGGGAGAGTTCACCAGCTTGTGATGTGCTAGATAACGGTGTTCAAGACATTACGATTACTAAAGCTACAAATAATTTGCCAATAACAATTCTCCTAGATAATAGTATTGATATTCCTGTTTCACAAACGGAGAACCCATTGAATGTTCCTATTAGTGGATTGGCAAAGGGACCTCATGATTTATTAGTAACAATAGGTGGTTGTCAAATATCCGAATCTTTTACCATAGAAACTATTTCTGCTAGTTTGGAAAACACAACATTGGATGGAAATGTTTGCACGTCTGATCGGAAATGTGGAGAGGTGTTTTTGGGTGAATTTCAGTATCCGATGGTGATTGATGTACAAAATGGATCAGGAGGAAACTTTCAAAAATGTGAAGCTCCCATTTTATGTAATGGACAAGTTATGGAGACTCGGAAATACAAAAAAAAATGGGTTAAAGCTTTTGAGTATTTTACAATTCTGAATGTAGCTAGTAATAGTGGAAGATGGGATGCAGAATATATTGGTAGGCTCATTCGATTCTATAATGACAAAACAGATGGTGGGAGAAACATTTGCCAAAGGGTCAGATATTGCCCTGCCAATTTAAGGGCGTGGCATTTTGGCAATCCAATTGGTATAAGCCAAGAATCAGGAGGATTTGCACCTGCAGGTAGTGGTTGTACGAGAGTCGTTTGTAAAGATCGACCAGATTATACCGTATGTCTTGATGATTTAGAAATTCCCGGTGACTTTTACGATTTAATAACACCCAACTTGGTAATATGTAACCCCCGATCTTGGTCACTTTATCAGTTAGTTTATTGGCATAGATTAAATTTACTAGATAACATTATTTCGGGCACTGAATTATATGATGAATTAGAATATTATTCAAACCCCGCGAATACCGATGAAAAATTACACTGCGCAATGATAGTATTTTGTGCTTCTGACTTTAAAGTAGTCTATAATAATTATGATGATGTGATTTGCCCAAATATGCCAAATTTTATAGAAAATTCTTGTAGTATAGATGAATACCCCCTAGCGGGTTTTACTACTGTTCATTGTGCTTATCCTACAGATTGCACCGGTTGTCTGAATCCATATTCTCAAACTCCTCATAATATTTATCATAGTATTACAAACTTCCCTTTTAAGGAGCCTTCTCATATTAGTGAAGTTAAAAATAAATATATATCTGATACATACAATAGTGAAATCTTATCAAATCTATCAATATTGAAAAATGAAGGTGTTTGTATACCTCAAGGGATAATTAATTCAGATTCTACTATGTTTTTATATAACTATAATCACTTTGCTAGTTCGCTATTTAAAGTGGAATCTTCAGAGATATTATTTAATATAGACGACTGGGATACACAGCAATTAATGTATATAGAAATAGTGGATTCGCTTAGAGAGTTTAATTTATCTTATGAAGATAGTCTTTCTACTTGGGTGTCATATATAGGTTCTGATACTTTGTTGAATGTAAAATATCTCTCAAAAACTAATAGTGAAATCTTTATCGGAGGCGTTTTTCATGAAGAACTTAACTATGATTCTACCTTAATTCACACGTCTATCAATCCTTCTTTGTTCTTTTTAAAGACATCATTTGACGGGAATCTAACCGATACCATTATTTTAGAGAACATAAATATCGATGAAGTTTTAATCACTGAAAATAGAGCTGGTAAAGTCATTATAACTGGTAAACATCATGATAATTGGGTGAAATTAAATGATGTAATAACTCCGATGAATGATGATGAAGGGTATTTTGTATTATCGATTGATGAAAATGGGCAAATGGACTTTGTAAGTGACATTTACGCTGAAAACACTTTTGAGTTGATTGATGTTTCACAGGCAATTGATCAATCTCGATTTGCTTTATCATTTTATGGTTCAGGAATTATTGAAATCAATGGAACTCAAGTGTTTTCAAATAATGAAAAACATATTGTAACAGCCATTGTAAATAAAGATGGTACTTTCCGTGGCATCGCTGCTCTTGAGAGCACCAATATCAATAGCAGTAAATTTGATATGTTATTTACAAAAGACGAAAATATAATGATGGGCCTTACATATATTGGATCGATTGATGCTTTTGGAGATACATTGGTAAGTACCGGAAATCATGATATTGCTCTTATGAAATTAGATACTTCAGCTACCTTGCAATGGACTAAAACTTACGGAACAGCTGATGAAGAAAATGTATCTCACCTTTTTTATGATAGTGGAGTCCTATATTTTGGTGGTGAATTCTCTGGAGCAGAAACACAGAGGACAATAGGCGGATATCACTTTATTAATCTGACTACGTTAGATCAACGTGCATATATATCTTATGTTTTAGACGACGATACTAACTCTTCATCTGTAACTGAAAGAGATATTATCAAGAATAATGAAAACATACCTCCGGCTAATGTCTCTATTAGTGATGATAATAGTATCTTAGTTTCTCCTAACCCGTTTATGCAGCAGATTAATGTTGATGTATTGAGTGATGCAATTAAAAGAGTAGAGGTCAGTAATGCAATCGGTCAGTTAATTTCTCTTACTGAGATTACTGGATTAGGGCGTTATCAAGTGGATTTAGGTATGGCAGCTGATGGACTTTATTTTGTAAAAGCTTTTGATAAAGACGGGAGGTTTGTTACCTTGAAGAAAATGATTAAAACCCAGTAAATTGAAATCGAAATGCAGTCAATTTTCAAATGCATCATTTTCTTAAGTGTCCTGGCTTATTCTAATTCAGCTTCCGCACAATGGCAATCCATCGGTTTCGGTAGTGATGATTTTTTTGAGTCTATTCATTTTGTGAACGGTAACACAGGCTTCCTCTCAGGAGACGAGCGAATATTTAGAACAGAAGATAGCGGAGAAAACTGGGAAATTGTTTATCAATTTCCTGATACAGTTAATGTAGGATTGCGGGATGTTACGTCCTTGAATGATACTACTATTTTTGTTGCAGGGAGGCATGCAACTAGGGGCGAATCGATGATTATAAAATCGGTGGATGGTGGCAATAATTGGTATGATGTATTTGTTCCACCTTCGGCCGTCGATGCGCTGAATGATATTGTTTTTGTTAATGATACTTTAGGTTTTGCTGCTGGCAATGGAGGAACCTTGCTTAAAACCTACGATAGCGGAGAACATTGGGAAAAATTACCTATTAATACCGATGTATTTCTAAATGCCTTATATTTTTCTGATGAAAACAAGGGTTTAGTAGTTGGCGGGTTACAAGCAAATACTACCTCTATATTTCGAACGACAGATGGGGGAGCAACCTGGACAGAAGTAGAAACAGATGCATTGTATAAATTTTTGACAGCCATTCATTTCCCATCCCTTTTAGTAGGTTATATTGTTGGTTGGGAAGAGACAGTGCTAAAAACTACAGATGGTGGTGAAAACTGGCAGGCTTTAAGTTGTGATTATGAGGGGGGGCAATATTATGATGTTAATTTTATCAATGAGCAGGAAGGGTATCTTGTTGGATTAAATAGTGGAGAAGGATTTATTAAACATACGATCGATGGAGGCCTTAACTGGAACACGGTTGATTTAGATACGATCGATGTCGTAGGTATGTTTTCATTGGATTTTATAAATGATAATCTAGCCTATGCCGCTGGTGCGTTTGGGGTTGTTTTGAAAATGAATAGTACGACTCCTGTGGATGAAATTACAGATCAGGTTTATCGAGAGCTTTTACTATATCCTAATCCTGTAAATGATCAGCTATATTTTGCTAGCGACCATTACAAGAATATAGAAGTGTTCAATTCAACTGGAAAACGGGTTCTAATAGCTGAAAATGCCGATACGATAGATTGCAGCCAACTTCCTTCGGGCCACTACTTTATAAAAGCATTAGGTAAAGGAAAACCCCAATATGTGTCTCAATTTATTAAATTATAGTTGCCTGAGTCATTTCTTTAGGTTATATGCTTTCAATTCATCATTAAACTTTCCACTGATATAAATGGACGGTAACCGTTTGTCTATCTACTCATTATTGTAGCCCAATGCTTGATAGAATTCTCTTGCTTTTTAAGAGGCCATATTAGGGTATTCAATTGCTTGTTGTCCTCTTCCCCTATGTCCTCTTCCCCTAAGCCGCAACCGCCTTAAAGTAGAGATTCTTATTTAATTTCTCCATTTGATCTGGCGTTTTATGCCCAATTGAACTATGGGGTCTGATGGAATTATAGATATGCCACCATTGCTGTATTTTTTGATTCAATTTGGGAATACTGTCAAACCATTCCAGGTTAAGACATTCCTTTCTTAACGTACCATTGAGTCGTTCAATCAAGCCATTTTGGCTCGGCTTTCCTGGCTGAATAAAACGAAGTTCAATCTCTTGATCCTTTGCCCATTGTTTCAAACGTTGGGAGATAAATTCCGGTCCGTTATCGCATCGGATATAAGATGGTTTACCTCGCCATTCAATGACTTGGTTCAACACCTCAACCAAGGTTTTGGCTGATATACTGGTATAGGCTTCGGTCCAAAGTGCCTTTCGCGAGCATTCATCCATAATGTTTATTATCCGGACCTTCTGCTGGCCAGGCCCTACTACCCAATCACTCAAAAAATCCATAGCCCAACCAAAGTTGATTTGATCCGGAGCAAGTAAGTCCAAATATTCTCGTTTTATCTTTGACCTTTTAGGAGGCAAACGCAAGTGCAAGCCTTCTGCTTTCCAGATGCGGTATACCTTTTTGTGATTCCAAGGATGGCCTTGGTTACGCAAATAGTGAAACACCATCCAAAAGTCCCAGGCAACGAATCGTTTGCTTATCTGATGAAGAAGACCTGCTTTGCGACTGTAATAAGTTTGGCGACGAAAGCCCAGAACCGAACAGCACCGACGTACACTAATCTGTTTGTGTTCTTTCACCTGATCTATCATTTCTTCTTTTCGTCCTGGGCTTGCCACTTTTTTAACATCTCATAACCTTCCTGCACAATCTCATAATTCAAACTCAGGTTGGCGTACATTTTTTTCAACCGGGCATTCTCCAACTCCAGTTGTTTTAGTCGCCTTTTGTCTTCATCCTGCTAGATGGCCAATTCTTTTTTCCATTTGTAAAAGGTAGCAGGACTGATTTGATGTTCCCGGCAGATGTCTTCTACACTTTGTCCGGCATCTTGTTTGGCTAAAATCGCCATACGTTGTGATTCGCTAAAACTGCTTTTTCGCATTTCACTTCTTTTTTGAAAGTTAACAAATTATAGTCTAACTTTCTACTTTTAAGTGGTGGCGCTTATTGGGAAGAGGACAACACCTTTGCAGGATCTGGGAAGAGCGATCGTAAGCTGTGCATTACAAAAAGAGCAACACCTGATTAATCAAATGTGGCTCTTTTTATTGAGGCTATCCAATCCCCTATGCCTACATTGGCTGCATTGTGGGCCGGATGGTAATTTCGTTGACGTTGACATTGTCGGGCTGGGCAATAGCATAAGCTACACCACGAGCGATATCATCAGCATGTAGAAATTCGAAATTGGCTAAACTTTTGAATACTTCCATTACCTCAGGATCAGTAATGGTATTCATCAACTCCGTCGTTACAGCACCTGGTTGCACATCAGAAACGCGAATATTTTTTTGATTCATGGCCATTTCCTGCCGCAAACCTTCGCTGAAGGCCCGCACAAAAAATTTGGTGCCGGAATATACAGCTCCAGCAGGCATAACGATTTTTCCGGCAATGGAAGAAATATTGATAAAGTGCCCGCTGTTTCTTTCCATCATATAAGGCAGTGCAGCATATACCAAATTCATTACTCCTTTAATATTCACGTCTACCATCTTGTTGCCTTCTTCATGTTTGCCATTTTTAAGAAATGAAAGGGGCATTAATCCGGCATTGTTCACTACTACATCCAGGCTGCCAAGGTGTTCAACAATAGCCTGAACTTCTCGTTTTACACCATCAAAATCGGTTACATCGCAAGCATGGATATGTGCTTTGCCACCATTTGAAGTAATATCGTTTTTCAAACTTTCCAGCCGATCCTGCCGCCGTGCCATTAATACGACTGTATGTCCTTCGCCAGCTAATCTTTTGGCTATGGCTTCCCCAATACCACTACTAGCTCCCGTAATAAGAATGTTTTTGCTCATGTGTGAAATGTGTTTTTATAGCTCAGGCGTCTGATGAGTGATAGCGAATCCCAATCGCCTGTGCTATATACCGCAAAAGGATTGAGGGTGATTTATCACGCTCGAACCGCCTGCGGTATAGTCAGTAAAAAAAATAGTCTTCTATAAAAGGTTTGAACAGCTATTTTGTTTACCACTTTTTAAAGCTCTGCTGGTTTTACCACTTGCACCCACTGCCCGGGTTGCCGAGCACCGATGCTGACATCATACATGGCTTCACAACTTATACTTGGCATATAGTAACGCCCCTGATAAGTAGCATTCAGCTGAACCCGAAATGTGTACCACTTCTTATAACCAATATCAAAATAGGAATAGACCCTGTCATCGCGAATGTCCTGGTACTCCGGCTCATTAGCCGGTGTAAATTGTTTTACATTCGACATGCGGGTATTTAAAATCTCCCATCCTGAAGGAAAAACATGCGACAAGGCCATTTCTTCATACCAATTGGCCCGGGTGCCCGGATTGTAAACAGCTACCTCAGCAACGAAATCAGTACCCTGTTCTATGCTTGATGGGTCGAGCGTTTTGCCATCCAGCGTTTTGTAAGCCACTTTCATCTTGAGATGGTTTTCGGCTACTGTTTGGTCGCCTACTAAGGGTTGGCCATTCAACAGCAGGCGGACATAAAGCTGCCCTTTGCTGGTATTTGACAACTGTATGCTTTGCCCGGCAAGTTGATCTACCGGCACATCAATGAGCATAATGGGTTTGTCGGAGCCGGCATTTACTCGTTGACCATTGCCTAGTTGATAGGCAAATTTGAGTTGCTCATCCAATCTGGTGGTGCTCACATATTTGCCTATTGCCAGCAAAGCATAGGACGTTGAATGAGTGCCATACCATCTCTGGGTACTCAACTCCTCCGAAATAGCCCGTACCATTTCTGCGGCGGCTGTATTATCTTTCATCAAAGTTAGCGTTTCCAAAATAATGGCCCGGTCGCGCAATCCTGATCCGTAGGTGTAGGATAGCTCCCTGTAATCTTCCACTTTATTGGAAGATTTGGCCAGAATTTGTCCGGCTACCTCCTTTTTGCCCGCTAATGCATAAGCAGCAGCCAGCTTATGCATTGCAACACCTGGCAAACCACGCTCCTCACGCAAGCGATTCATAGCGCCCAGTTCGGCAGCATTGGCTAGTGCAAGCGTATAGAGGCGATAGGCTTGTTGGAGCATTAGATTATTCTTATAATAATTCCTCCTGCCAGTTTCCTGAGACGGTGTCCAGCGGCGGGCCAAGTCTTTTTGATATTTTTTCCAACGGTTGAGCTGTACATCCGGCACCAGGTAGCCCAGCTTTTTAGCTTCCAGCAAAAAATGCCCAACATAGCTGGTACTCCAATCATCTGTCCGATTGTATCCTGGCCAATAGCCAAAACCACCGGATGCATTTTGATAATTTCCCAACTTCTTAATAGCGGCCATGATATTTGCTTCAGTAGCTTTCTTTTGCTTTTCATCTAAATCGCTGAGGTGGCTAACATACAGCTGAGGGAAAGCAGCCGAGGTGGTTTGCTCAACGCAACCGTGTGGGTAGCGTATCAGATATCGCAGTCGCTCTTTGAGATTAAGCGGCGGCATATTAGATACTTCGAGTGTGGCAGTATTCGTTCCTTTCACACCTACAGCGGTGATCGGCTGATTCCAGTTTTCACCAGCGGCCACCGTTCCTGCAATGATGTCAGTAATGTACGGATTGGGATTTCGGATATCGATTTCGATTTCCTGGCTGGACTGTTCGCCTGCGCCACTGGCTCGCACTATAAATTTGGCAACTCCAACCTGCTCCCGCACTTTGATGTCAAATTCAGCCAATTGGTCGCCAGGGTTGGCGAAGCGCAGATTTTGCGTAGCCGGACCAATTATTTCCACCAAACCACTCTCTTCCTCCAAACTAAGCTGGACATTTTTCACTTTCGATTCCATCGCAAATACATCCACCGGCAATTTTAGCTGTTCGCCGGGACCCAGCACACGCGGCAGCGTAGCCAATACCATAAGTGGTTTGCGGACAGGTGTGGTGGCTTCGGCTTTGCCATAAGCCCCCTTGTTGGAAGCCACGACCATTGTGCGGACGGAGCCAACGTAATTGGGCAGCGTAATTTGGTGCGTAGCCTTTTTTCCCTTTTCCAGGAAGAAGGGGCCTAAGTGCCTTACAACCGGCTCAAAGCGGTTGGCCTGCTTGCCTTTTTCTGGCCGCTTTAAGTCGCCATCGCCGCCCACACTAAGAATCCGGCCCATTTCGGCACCATGCGCGCCCAGCACATGGTCAAAAACATCCCATGTTTTCACACCCAAAGCTTCTCTGGCATAAAAAACATCCCAGGGATTGGGTGTTTTAAAACGGGTAAGATCCAACAATCCTTCATCCACCATTGCTATGGTATAAGCCATTGCTTTGCCGTTTTTTTCACTCACCTCAACAGCCACCTGCTGCTTGGGCTCAAGCACTTTGGGCATTTTCAGCGCTGGCTCCAAACGTGTATCGGGGTCTTCCACATGTATGGGTATGACGCCATACATTCTGATTGGCAGATCATTCTTCACCTGGGCATGAGGCTGCAAAAGGGTAATGTTGGCATATACCGTGGGTGCCATTTGAGGGGTAGTGTGAAACTCAAAATTGGTTTCGCCTTTTTCGAGGTCTTTCCAAAATGTTTGTAGAATTTCGCTACCATTCTCTATGCTAATAAGGGCGCGGCCTTCCTCACTACTTGGAATGCGCAACTGTACTTTCTCCCCTACGGCATACTTTTCTTTGTCGGCAGAAAAGACGAGCATGGCAGCCGCCTCTCGTTGTTTATCATCACTATTGCTGCTGTACCAGGGATAGCCGGCGTAGAAAAAATCGCCAGCGCAATGGCCGGATTGCTCATCACAAACGCGTACCATATAGCGCCCCCAGGTGGGTATGCGTAGTGTCCAACTAGCTTCTCCATTGCCGGAGGTGCGCAGTCGTGTAGAATCCTGCGCGTTGAAGTGAGTAGAGCTGTTGAAATTGCGGATATTGGAATTGTCGCGCTCCCACCACCAGCGCCATTGCACCCGATAAAGGCCCACACTCAATTCGCGCCGGGCCAGGGGTTTGCCGTCTTTGTCGAGCAGCACAAAATCAATTTCGCCATCTTCATTGATCGACAAACGCTTGCTGCCGTATCGGTTTTTGGGGATAGACAGACCGGCGTAGGTTTCAAAAGGGAAATAGGGAATCGAGAAGTTGTCTTCACTGAAATCTCCGCCTTTTTCAAAAGCTCTCGTCCTAAAATCGATGCGCATCTTTCCGGGCAACTTTTGCTTATTCTTACTCATATCCAGTTTTACGATGGCCCTGCCCTTTTCGTCCACAGCTTCATCGAAAATTTGCTGCCCGCGCGCATTGTATTTTCGGGCCGGATCGTCGAATTCGTAATTTTTATACTTGGAAAATGTGGTATGCTGAGCTTGCAACTGCACTTCCATCTTTGCCTTCAAATTTTTGCCGGGTGCTCCATGCAACCAGTTGACCTGCAAGGGCAAATCCAGCGGCATATCGCTACCCGTGAGGCGCTGCTGATCGATGCCGAGCTTGATTTTCAGGCGATTGGGTTTGACGGTTTCCATCATCAGCTGCTTGCTAAAGGTGGCTCCGCCGGCCTTTACCACAGCCCGCCATTTGCCGGTAGGCGCATCAGCCGATGTGGCCACAGGCAAAGGATAGACATTATTTACATTTTTGGAAGTTGATATTTTTTGCTTCAACTGGTTGCGTGCATCATAAAGCTCAAAGCTTATCGGATGGTTGTCGGGCATTTTATTAGTCTTGTCTTCGAGCACAAAATTGAGGTGCAAAGAATCGCCCGGGCGCCACACTCCGCGCTCCCCGTAGATAAATCCTTTAATGCCCTTTTGAGTTAGCTGCCCCGCCACGTCAAATTTGCTGAGTGAGAGCGAATTGGGGTCGAGCAAACGCAGAAAGCCTCTCTGCCCCTCTTTGTCGGCCACCACCAGAAAGGGTTTGCGTTTCAGTTCAACAGCCGCCATTCCGTAATTGTCTGTGGTGAAGGTGCCCATCAATTGTTGTTGATAATCGTAAACCTGCAATTCGAGGCCGCTCAGGGGCTGGGTGGTGCGAATGTCGGTAGCTGCGATGAGGAGGTTGCCATCTGTTCCAATTTTGCCAATCAGGCCTATGTTAGAGGCAAACACATTGCGTCTCACTATCCTGTCGCTGTTGAAATAAGCAGCAAAGCAGGGGTTGTCGCGATGTTCCCATTGGTAGCCATCGTAATACCCTTGCGGCCCGTAGTAACCTACATCGAGGATGCTTTTAATCTCCCCATCTTTATCGAAAGGCGCTTCCACCACCGCCAGGGAGTTATCTTCTGCATTCTTTTGACCGCAGTAGAAGTTGGAATAGGCCGGCTTGAAACCCAGGCGAATCTGATAGATGGCGTTTTGGTCATCGGCAATCATTTCACTCAAATCGAGCGCATATGCGAGCCAGCCGGAAGAATTGGAGGCAGGGTTGAGGGCTTTGAGCTCCACCCTTTGCTGGTGGATGATCCTTCCGACTCTTTCCAGATCATAGGTGCCATCCAATTGGTTGGTTTGTAAGAACTGCAGGATATTGTTGCTATAGATTTTAAAAATTTCCACATCCACTGCATTCAGGTTGACAGCCTCGAAGGGGAAGAGCAGAGCATCCGAATGAGGCATGATGACCCCTTTCCCACTCAGCCGAGCGGCGGGTTTTAGTTCCTCAAAGGTCAGTACCCACTCTGCCGGGTCTTTCAATTTGATAGCCCGATTGCTCCGCACACCTTGTACCAGGCTCAGTTTGCGGCTACCGGTGAGGCGCCCCTTGGGATAAACGAATAATTGATTGCCATTCACATTAAAGCGCAATTTTCCTGTGTATTCTTCTATAGTCACCAAGCCTTTAAAATCCTGTGCAGGATCCAGCGGATCGGAAAAATGTATGACAAGATATTGGTCATCTTCCTGAACGACGCGGGCATCCATCACTTGAAATGTATTGAGAGAAGGAATGATGATATGGCGAGTGTCTTTTTTATCAACTCCCAGGGTTTTGCCATTCCATTGAATGTTTAGCTCGCCATCATCTTGCCCACGAACCACCGATTCGACCGTAAAAGAGTGATTGATGAGGTCGTCCGAATGTTCCCAGCGCACAGGTAGCGACTGGCCGTTTTGTGTAGCGGTGACAATCGATTCGAGCTCTTCGGGAGTAGCAAGGTCGGAAGTGTAAACAGCTCCGGTAAAGCTTTGGCGGGCGGGGTCATTTCCCTGTGATTGCAATCCACCAAGTTCGACCTCAATGTTTTGGGCTTTTACTTTAAAATCAAACTCAAAGACCTTTAATTCCGGAGGCACATTCTCGAAGATATTCATTAGCTGCACCACACCTACATACTGCGTATTGGATGGCAGGAATTCGGCCGACTGAAAGCGAATGGTGCGGTCATCTTCCCAAATGGCGCTCCCCTTGATGGCTGGCCGAAAGCTCAGGGTCTTGACTTTCACCTCGCTCCCTACTTGCTCATTGGGCACTGCCGAATTGGCAAATCGAACGCGAATGGGGGTATTTTTGGAGATGTAGCCCGATGTGTAGGCATATATGAAAGAACCTGCATTTTCGGGAATGGGTTTAGCAGGTTGTATGTTTTTGCATTGCGAAAAGAACAGAATGAACAGTGCCGTAAAAAAGAAGAGAAAGGCAGTTAGTTGAATGGGGAATTTGCTAGACATAACTCATTGATTTTAAATGAAAGACCTTATGGGTACTCTTTCCAAATGAACACCAAATGAACAATCAAGTTGGTAAGGACTTTGTTTTTAAGAAGCTGACCGAAGCATTTGGCTGTCATTAAACAATTGCAAGATAAAATTAATTTAAGTGCATTGGCAATTCCATGTATATTTGCAGCTATCTGGAAAGTAAGCGTGGTAAGTGGTCTATCAAATGATGTGATAAATCTGTTTCTGCATGAACGATTTCCTTCCTTTATTTCCCCTCAAGATAGTTGTTTTTCCCGGAGAAGAGCTCAATCTTCACATTTTTGAGCCTCGCTACAAGCAGCTCATCAGAGAATGTGAGCAGAATCAGATCACCTTTGGCATTCCTTCGTTTATCAACGACCGTGTGATGGATTTTGGTACAGAGATTAAGTTACTCAGTGTGGAGAAGCGCTACGACAATGGCGAGCTGGACATCAAGACGCTTGGCTTTGGTATATTCCGTATTCAGGAATATTACCGCACCACCCCTCAAAAGTTATACCCTGGTGCCGATATTGAACGCCTCAACATCAATGAACAGGGCGATGCTTACCTTACCAATCAGATCGTCACCCACCTTCAGCAACTTTTCATAGTATTGAAGATTGAAAAGGACATCCCCAAAAATAAGGAGGACTACTCTACTTACGAAATTGCTCATCATGTCGGCTTCTCCCTTGAGCAGGAATATGAGTTTCTTTGCCTCCGCAGCGAACTGGAACGCCAGCAATTCATGCTCGACCACCTCATTCAGCTTATCCCCATTGTAAAGGAGATGGAGCGGCTGCGGGTACGCGTACAGATGAACGGGCATTTTAAAAATGTAATTCCTCCGAAGGTTTGAGGAAGCAAAGGATAGAAAAAAAACCACCCAAGTATCAGAGGTGCTTTTGGACCCCTGCAAATCATGGTTGAGGCAGCCGTCATGCTTTTGGTAATCCCCTTGTCCCGAAAAATCGGGAACCGGACAAGTCAACGGTTGGGGCCCGCCCTACTAACATTCCGAGTCACTTCCTCAATTTAAAGCTGTTGAGCCAAAGCTTGTTTTGATACTTGAGTGGATGTTTTTTGACTGGCAGGCATCCCCGCCAGTGCACATACAAGGTACATATATTTTTATATATAGCAAATATTATTTCCAAAAATAATGTGACAGGCTAATCAACGTCCTGCAACGATACTGAATGTGGTAAATTTTATTAATCAGCCAGATAGTCACCTTTGCGTTTACTTTTGACATCAGCCGGAAAGCCATTACATTTGCAGACACAATGTGTAGCCAAATGAAGCGCCATTTGCTCAGGGAGGGTCGGTTTGTTTACCAATTATTGTTGCGGCTGCTGGCCGTGCTGGCCCTCTTCAGTTGTATCCGGCTTATTTTCTTTTTCCACAACCTGGATGCTTTTCCTGGCCTTTCCTTCGGCCAATATCTGCGCTACGCCCTCATCGGGTTGCGCTTCGATTGGGTAGCCATCACCTACATCAATGCTGTTTTTATTCTGGCCAGCATACTTCCGGTCGCATGGCGCCTACGATCTTTCTACCGCCGACTTCTTTGGTGGCTTTTTCTACTTTTCAATGGAGTAGCTTTTTTAGTGGAACTGGCTGATATAGCCTGGTTTCCGCACGCCTTCCGCCGATCTATCAGCAGTGATTTTTGGATGCTCGAAAAATCAGCCAACCTTTTGCCGGAATATGCTGCCGAGTATTGGTATCTGGCAATCGTATGGCTTTTGCTGGCAGCCAGCCTGCTTTGGGTATTTAAAAAAACAGAAGTGATTACCAAAAATCTTTCGCAAAACTATCAGTATCAATGGTTTATATTCGTTTTAGCCATTCTGTTTTTTGTGACGAGTGCACGTGGGGGCTGGCAGCTCAGGCCCCTTATGCCGATTACCGCTACTGAATATGTACAGGACAGCCGCTTCAATCCGCTCATCGCAAACAGCAGCCTGGGGCTAATCTTTTCCATGCAACAGCGGCAACTGGAGGCAGTTGACTATCTCCGGCGGGATGAACTGGAGAAGCATTTTCCGCTCCGCTATTCCATCACCAATAAGGGGAGTGCCCCAAAAAAGAATGTGATCGTTATTGTTTTGGAGAGCTTTGGCAAAGCCCAAATCGGCTATTACCAAAATGCAGGCAAGGCTTCCAATACGCCCTTTTTGGACTCCTTGATCGGGCAGTGTTTCCAATGTACCAATAGTTTTGCCAATGGCTTGCGCTCCACCCAGGGTATCGTGGCACTGGCAAGCGGCATTCCTGCTTTGATGGACGACCCTCTTATGTTTTCAGCTTATCAGGGCAACCGGATTCGCGGTCTTGGCCATTTATTCAACAAGCTGGGCTACCGCACGGCCTTTTTCCACGCTAGCAATCCGGGTTCTATGGAATTTGGCCGCTTTGCCCGTTTGGCCGGCTTTGAGTACAATTTTGATCGCACGCACTTCCCCGACCAATCGCTGTACGATGGCAACTGGGGTATTTGGGATGTTCCCTTTTTCAATTATTTTGTTGAAAGCGTCGATACCTTTTCCAAGCCTTTTGCTGCCATGCTTTTTTCGCTCAGCTCCCATCATCCCTATCGGGTGGAGTCCTGGTTTGAGGAGCAATGGCCTGCTACAGAGCCGGTTTCGCGGAGCTTCCGGTACACGGATGAGGCGCTGAGGCAACTGTTTAGTGCAGCTGCGAAAAAAGAGTGGTTTGCCAATACCTTGTGGGTTATCACGGCGGATCACAGCGGCCCGATGCCGGGTGCAAAGCCGCTCAACCGATATCAGCGTTATCAGATTCCGATCCTGTTGTATGATCCCTCACAACTCATCGTTGGGCCCCAAAATTGCCTTCTACAACAAACGGATATTTTACCATCCATCCTTGATTATATTGGCTTTGAAGGTAGCTTGAAGAGTTTTGGTCGTAGTGTGTTTGATATTTTGCAGCCACCTCAGTACAGCTACACCTATTCGGAAGGTTTGTTCCAAATTATGGATGGGGAGTACCTCTTGCTTTTTGATGGCAGAAAGTCCATTGCTATGTATCAGTATTCAAAGGATAAAAAACTGAAGTCCAATTTGCTACACAAGCTTACTGGCGAACGAGCCAGGCTGGAGTTGGCTATAAAAGCCGCCATTCAACAACATCACCGTGCAATGATCCAAAATAGTTGGACCGATTAGATTAGACATGATTAGACATGCACTAGTTTTCCACCTCCGAGCGGGTCTTAAAATCGAGAGCCAGGGAAAAGATATGAGAGTACAGCACCTGCGAAACGTTTCCGATGTCCGTCAGTGTATAATCAATGTGGAAACGGCCGAGCTTCAGGCCCATCCCAAAATTTGGTTGGAAAGTCCATTTTTTACTGGTTCCCGAAACATCGTCCAGCGCTTCTTGAAAATTATTCACCCCGCCCCTGATAAAAATGAAGCGATTGTAGCCCAGCTCCACGCCCAGGTGCGGGTCGATGTTGACGGAAGAGGAGCTGACCAATACGTTGCGCTGACCATCGGTAGTGAAGTCCAAATCTAACTCAGCCAGCAGGTCGAGCTTGTTTTTAAACTGCCAATAACGGGCTACTCCCAGAATGAAGCGGGGCCGGGTAACCTCCACTGTACTCTCAGGCACTACATTGTTGGTAGATAAAAATACTTGCTTTTCGCGATCGGTCAGCGAAAAAGACCAGGCATTATACGTCCCTGTAAGATCCCTCCCGACCAAAGCAAATCGCCATTTTTGAGAGTGATACTGTAGGCCGGCATCCAGGCCAAAGCCCCAGGCATTGCCAAAGGTGCCGATGACCCGGCGAATCACTTTCGCTGAGCCTCCAAGGGCAAATCGGCGGTCTTTGATGATAATGTCTTGTGCATAGGAAAAGCCCAGGGCATAATCGGCAGCCGAAAACTCTGTGACATTGTCATAATTGATGGAATTATCAGGGCCGATGAGATTGAGCGTATTGGGGATTTGATCAATGCCCAGGCGTATCACAGATAAGCCAAAGGCAGCGTTGTTGTCTTTGTTCATGGGTTTGGCAAAAGCCAGATAGTCGTATTGGGCGATCCCCGCAAACCATTCGGCGTGCATGGCTCCTACCTGGAGAGGCGCTTTCAAGCGGCTTAAACCGGCAGGATTCCAGTAGGTAGCGGTCACATCCGATACATTGGCAGCTACCGCATTAGCCATTCCGTGAGCGCGCGCGCCTACTCCAATCGACAAAAACTCGTTGCTGTATTTCACTTGAGCTGAAGAAGGAGCGCTCAGTGTACCCAAAACAATCAGGAATAGGACTACTATTTTGGCAAGTCGGGGGGATAGGTATTTCATAAATTAGCTTGTATCAGTCAAGTCATAATTGTGCAACAAAAGTACCCAATAATAACGGAGAAAAGCTGAATCATTGTACATTTTTACCTGCCAAAGGAAGGACAAGAGCTAGTCAGAATTTTTCATTGCCTTTTTGAGATAGTTGAAATCCAGATCCAGCACCAGGGAAATGATGTGTGAAAAGGTGTTGTGTTCCCTGTCTCCCGGATCGGTAAAAGCATAATCGACTTGCAGTTTGTATATCTTGAAACCAACCCCCAGATTTGGCTGCCAGGTCCACTTCAATGCATCTTCCATATTTAGCTCTTGCTGCAAATTATTGATCCCCCCTCGAATAAAGAGGAAGCGGTTGAAGTTGAGCTCCAAACCAAAAGATGGATCAATACTCGAATATTCGCCACTCACCAGGGTATTGCGCGGGCCATCTGTAGTAATAGCCAGGTCCAGCTCGGCTTCAAAGCCCAGCTTGCCCAGCTGCCGGTGATAGCTGGTACCCAATATAAAGGTGGGGCGCGTAACTTCCAGCGAGCTTTCGGGAACGATATTCTGTGTCAGTTCCAGCACTTCTTTTTCATTCTCCTTAAAATCGAAGGTCCAGCTATTGAAGGTGTTGGAAATGTCCTTTGCCATGAAGCCAAAATTCCAATGATCGAGGCGCCATTGAAGGGCCAGATCTACCCCAAAGCCCCAGGCTTTGGCAAATCGGCCAATCGTGCGATGCACTACTTTTACATTTCCCCCGAGATATAGTTTGCCAAGATGTGTGAAAAGATACTGGGAATAGCTCCCCATAAAGCCATAGTCAACCGCCGAAAAGGGGGTTACATTGTCATAATTGATGGCCCCATCCTCATCAAAAAGGCTGAGGGTGTTGGGAATGTCATCGATACCAAATCGGATGGCAGACAGGCCCAGCGTACGTTTGCCTTTGCGGATAGGCATGGCCACCCCGAGGTAGTCATATTTACCTACTCCGGCAAACCATTGGGTATGCATAGCTCCAATCTGGATGCCGGAATTGAGGTTGATAAGCCCCAAAGCAGCAGGGTTCCAAAAGCTGGAAGTTACATCAGAGGTGCTGGCTACCACCGCATTGCCCAGCCCCTGGGCACGGGCACCCACTCCGATAGATAGAAATTCATTGCTGTATTTTTGGGCGCATAAAGGACCGAAAGTGGTAAATAGTAAGGCCAAAAGCCCCAGCAGCTTGCTCAAAGTATGTTTGTGTGTACACATGCCACAACAAATGCAAGATATATACCAAGTGATGCAAATGGCTGATCCTCAGAGCTTTCCAGCTTATCAAAAGTGAGCCAGGAGTGCCTGACTTTCCACCGAAGCCTCCAATTCATAGTGTTAGCAAAGTAGTCAGCAATTTTACACTATCGCAGCTTGATGAGCGATTTTCCAAAAAAGCGCTTAATTTTACAGGGCTATACAAATCTTTGTTCACCTTTTTAAACTTTGGCCATGAAAAAATTGCTACCCTTCTTGTTCTCCTTCTTTCTCCTTTCCCTCACCCCCCTACCGGCTCAGGAGATGTTGAATGTGACGCTATTCGGAAGTTGGGACACCGATACCCTGCCCACTCATTCATTCGGTACTTTCAATGACATTTGGGGCTATGCAGCCAAAGGACGGGAATACATTTTCATGGGCAGCGCTGCTTATATCCATATCTTTGATGTGACCGACCCTTCCAATATTGTGCTGATCGACGAAATTCCCGGAGGAGATCAAACGGTTTGGCGGGACATGAAGACCTATCAGGATCGACTCTATGCTGTATCGGATGGTACTTTGGAAGGGCTCATCATCATCGATTTAAGTGATTTGCCCAATAGTGTTAGCAAAACCTATCACAGCAACGAATTCTTTGGAAACTCACACAATATCTTTATCGACCAATCTACCGGCCGCCTGTACACCTCCAATCATCCCATGCAGGTACTTGATCTCACCCAGGACCTCGATAAGCCTACCCTCTTGGCCAGCCTTTCACTGCCTGCCGGAGGAGGCCCGCACGACCTGACCGTAAAGAACAACGCCGGCTTTTTGTCGAGTGGATTCGATGGGTTATTTATCTATGATTTCACTAATCTGGATAATCCATTATTGGTTGCCAGCCAAGTAACTAACGGCTACAACCACAGCAACTGGCCGTCGGAAGATGGGTCTTTTTTGATAGTTGCTGAAGAAATTGCGCTTGGCCTGCCGCTTCTTACTATCGATCTTTCAAATTTAGCTAGCGGAGAAGTAGAGATTATGAAAGAATTTAAATTCCCATTGCTGGCTCCCGATCATTTGGATGCCACGCCGCACAATCCCTATATTCTGGGCGATTATGCCTATGTGTCCTATTATGAAGATGGGGTACAAATTTTTGATGTGAGCGACCCAACCAATCCCACCCGTGCCGCTTATATCGACACCTATCCTCAAAACGTACAATACAATGGCTATGCGGGATGCTGGGGAGTATATCCGTTCCTGCCCTCCGGTAATATCTTCGCCTCCGATATGGATAACGGGCTATTTTCATTTGAAGCCAACCTGCCTACTACTGGCGTCAAACACCCTAAACTCGATATTGATTATCTGGCCGTTTTTCCCAATCCGGCTGAGGATGTGCTGACCCTTGAATTGCACAATGCCCGGCAAAGCGAGGTGCAGATCACGCTGACAGATATGATTGGCAAAGCCCTCATCAGCCAGCCTTTTTCCTGGCAGGGAGAAGCCAAACACAGCCTGGATATTAGCCCATTCGCCAAAGGCATGTATGTATTGAGTATTCAGAATGAAACCGGCATTTCCAGTAAAAAAATTGTCAAGCGCTAAGTTGGTCGGCATTATACGGACTTTCAATAAACCGGAAGCGGCATTCAGCTTGGCTGAATGCCGCTTCCGGTTTATCATTCGTATGCATTTTTAGAGAACCTGACCAGGCCACAATTAAATAGCTCTGCTCCTGCGTCTTTTGATACGGCTCAACGACTCCCGGGTAATTCCCATATAACTGGCCAAATGCTGTGATTGCACCTTGTGGATGAGCTGAGGATATTGTTTTTCTATGTACGCGTAGTGATCTTGCGGTCGCAAAGCCAGCTTGATCTTGCTTCTTTCTAATTCCTTCAAGTACAAATGCTCCATCAGCAGGCGGCCAAGTTTTTGGGTGTTGGCAGACAGGGCGTAGAAATCCTGCAAATCCTGGTAATGGATGAGCAAAACACTGGTTTGTGTAAGTGCTTGAAGAGCGCTACGCATGGGAAGCTGTTGATAAAACTCATACGGGGCTGCCAGTTCGTTCTCAAAGGCGAAAAAAAGTGTCAGTTCTTTTTTATCGTGAATCAGAAAATTTCTGATAATTCCCTTCCCCACGAATACGGCCCAATCTGCCGTTTGCCCCCGACTCAACAAAAGCTGCCCCTTTTTCAATAACTTAGGCTGAAGACATGCTTCCAGGAATTTCCATTCATGCTGACTGAGAGCAAGGTGACTGTATATCATTGCCTGAAATTGTTGCTTCATCTTCTCATTCGTTGTGCTAACTGGTTGATAATGAAAGGTTTAAACTTGTCTTTTTAGAGCTTTTTTAATAAAACCCGATTAAAAATTGAGCTGCCGGATCGTTATCCAGCAGCTCCTTCAACTATTAAATCCGTAAACAATATAGCCTGATCATGTTTGCGCCAAAGTTCGGGCGCAGGTATTGAACAAAAGAGTTGCCCTAGCTACATGTAGGTAACAGAAAGGTGCTATCCAATGAGCAATTCCTCAATCCCTGTTGCCAATGAAATCGGTAAACGATGATTGTATGCTCATCTCTTAATGATGAAGGGGGAAATTCAATAAAAGGAGGGGTTCAATGGTAGATATGCATACAAAAATAATAATTTTATATACATAAATAAACCATTTATCGTATCTTTTCCAAAAATACCAGATTCATGGTAGAAAGTGGATCGCCCCAAAACCTGCCTTCCGGGCTTGGGGCGATTAGCGCGAAATTAATGCTAGAAAGATCGCGGTCACTGGCCCATTTAGTGATCAGAGCCGCTAATAGGGATTTCAAAGCTACCCTTTCTGCGCATCAGGTAGGAATCGTAATCATTCATTTCTTTTACCTGCATCAGCTCCCAGCCATTGCGGTGCAAAAAGTTGAGAATATGAGTGCTACTGTTAAATTCCAGCGCTAGGCCACCTTCACTAGTTATACGCAGCAAAATACCATTTTCATCATTTTTCCGATCATCCATCTGCCCGTAATCGATCATGGCATAGTAGCGCTGTTTAGCTTCATCAAACTTATCCCAAACCTCAATATATTCAATACTTCGGTCATTGATATTCACATTATTTACGATAACCTGGGCCTGGGAAAATCCGGCTACCAGCAGGAAGGTCAGCATACTTAGATACCTCATTGTGGCTAAAATTTTGGTGTTTTATGAAATTTTCAAAGGAGGGGTGGCAAAAATAAAACCAAATCCGCCGGCTTAGAGGTACTCAGCTTCCCCAAAAAAAAGTGCCATCTCGAAAAATTCGGGATGACACAACAACATAACCATGAAAATACATAACCAAATCTTCTCAATTCCTCCTCTACCGATAGCTATCGGATTCCTTCTGCCTCGCTATATTTTTTATCTTCCTAAGATGATATTCCTAAGAAGAAGTTTATTCTTTGTTTTTCAATGCAAAATTAGAGGGCTTGTCAGCTGATTCGTCCTTGCGGAATAGTATCTCTTCGCGCTCTTCATTGGCCACCAAACTCAGCCGGTACTTGCCATTGGGCAGCTCCGCAAAATCAAAGACCATCGCATTGGTGCCTTTTACCAATTCCAACTCTCCTTCTTTTACCAATTGTTGGTGCCAATTGGTGACCTGGTAGCGGACGGCCTCCTGAATTTCAGAATCCAGCGTCAATTCAATAAATCTCTTAGTGGATGTACCATTCATGGAAGTAATGAGTAGATCGTTTTGGGTTTCGCGCTCCAGCACCAGCGTGTGCGTGATGCTGTAGTTACCTTTGACGTCCAAATCAATGAGCCGGTAAAATACTTTGTGCTGGCCGATGGTCAAATCAAGAAAGCGATAATGTCTTTCTTCATCACAATCCATCGCCCCACGGATCACTCCCTCACTTTTGAATTCAAAACCATCTAGTGATTTTTGGATCACAAAGCTTTGATTGTTTCGCTCGGCCCGTGTGCTCCAGGTCAGCAAATTGCCAATTTCCAGCTCCTGCACTGCAAAGGCTTTGGAGTAAATACAGGATGCCTCCATCTGCCATGAGGAGCCAAGCAGTAGGGCCGCAGCAACCAACATTTTTATGTAAAGAACTTCAGGTCTTGGGAGGCTCATGTGGATATGCTTTTATTCAATAGCTAAGTTTAGTTCAGGATTTGTTAAATTGCTCAAAGTTCAATAATCCTCCTGCTTAATCAAAAGCAAGGACTTCACCAAAAGTGATTGTTTATTAATAAATAAATGTTTTAATTGCTGCTAATCAGCTATTAACACATATAAACAAACACCATACCACAAACATTAAAATTTTTAAAGAATTATCATTTTGTTATATTTAAAATAAAGATCATGCCAAATATCCCCTCCCGACCGGTTTTACTACTGCTCCTTGTCTCTATCTTCACCCTCCATTCCTGCAAGACCGGCCCCAATCATACCTACTCCCTTCAAAAGCAAGCATTTGGAAAAAAAGCAATGGTAGTGAGTGCCCATCCACTGGCTACCGAAGTGGGCGTACAGGTGTTGCGAGAGGGTGGCAATGCCATTGATGCAGCTATTGCTGTACAATATGCCCTGGCAGTCACCTTTCCCGTAGCTGGTAATATTGGTGGTGGCGGCTTCATGGTGGTCCGGATGGCTGATGGCGAAGCCGTCACGCTCGATTTTCGCGAAAAGGCTCCGGCAGCCGCTCACCGCGATCTTTACCTCGATAGTCTGGGCAATGTGATCGAAGGACTCAGCATCAATGGCCATCTGGCCGCAGGAGTACCGGGCACGGTGGCTGGTATGGCCAAAGCATTTGACCGCTACAGCCAACTCAAAGACATGCCGCGCCTGCTGGCACCCAGCATCCGGCTGGCAGAGAAAGGCTTTGCCATTACAGCCCACCAGGCCAAGCGGCTCAACGATTTCCGCGAAAGGTTCATCAAATACAATACAAGCAAACCGGTTTTTGTGAAGAACGGCCCGTGGAAAACCGGTGATTTATTAGCTCAAAAAGACCTTGCCCGCACCTTAGAACGCATCGCCAAAGAGGGCCCAGCTGGTTTTTATGAGGGCCAAACGGCTGACTTGATAGTGGCAGAAATGCAGGCAGGTGGCGGCATGATCACCCATCAAGACCTTACAGCCTATCAAGCTAAATGGCGCCGTCCTATTGAAACCACCTATAAAGATTACCGCCTCCTTTGCATGCCACCTCCTTCCAGTGGGGGCCTTGCACTGGCCCAATTGCTGGAACTGGTAGAGCCTTATCCATTGGCTGAGTGGGGGTTCCATAGCCGCCGGGCCATCCATCTGATGGCAGAAGCCGAGCGACGTGTATATGCCGATCGTGCCACGCACCTGGGAGATAGTGATTATTACCCGGTGCCTGTCGATTCGTTGATGAATGCGGGCTATCTGAAGATGCGGATGGCCAATTTTTCGATGAGCAAGGCGAGTAACAGCGACAGTATTTTAGCCGGTGTGTTTGCTCCGCCTACTGAAAGTGAGGAAACTACCCATTTCAGTATAGTGGACGGCCAGGGCAATGCAGTGTCCCTAACCACGACGATCAATTCTGGTTTTGGTAGCAAGACGGTGGTCAGCGGAGCCGGGTTTTTGTTGAATAATGAAATGGATGACTTTAGCTCAAAGCCGGGAGTTCCCAACTTCTATGGCCTTATCGGGGCTGAGGCCAATGCCATCGAGCCGGGCAAACGGATGCTCAGTTCAATGACTCCCACCATTGTTACCAAAGATGGACAGCTTTTTATGGTAGTGGGAACACCGGGTGGCTCTACTATCATCACTTCTGTCTTTCAGACCATCCTCAATGTGGTTGAGTTTAAGATGGGAATGGCCGATGCCGTAGCTGCCCGTCGCTTTCACCACCAATGGCTACCTGATGCTCTGCAATACGAAAAGGGAACATTCCCTGCCGACTTGCTGGATAGCCTGTCGGCAATGGGCCATCAGTTCAAAGAGCGGGGTACCATTGGTAGTGTGAATGCCATACTTAGTTTGTCAGATGGACAGCTGGAAGGAGGAGCCGATCCGCGGTACGACGATCATGCGGCTGGCTTTTGAGCAATTTTATTTAAGGCCCCACGGGGCACACCACCTATGGTAAAGCTTTTGGGAATGCAGGCTCAGGCCACTCCTGCCTTGTCCCGCTTGAGCAGCATAGCACTCAGCAGCGCAATGACAACTCCAATCAACAGGACGGTAGCAAACATGATAAAACCTTGAAATGCCAGGTTTTCGTACAAGGCCCTATTCGCTTCGATTTGCTGCTGCATCAATGCAAATTCTTTGGCGCTCATTTGCTTTTGAAACTCATCCATTGCCCAGCGCTGAAACTCTGCGCCCCAAATCTTAAAGAATAGCATCGTATAAAAAAACATAAAAACGGAGGGGATCAGGGCGATGAGCAAACCCGTTGAAAAAGCCTGACCGAAGCGTATCCGGCCGCCGAGAAGCTCATCGCGGTAATGGCGGATACCGAAGTAAATAGTAGAGAGGGAAAGGATGATAAACACGTAGCCCCCAATTTGAGAGGCCATGTAGCCCAAGGGCTTACAAAGGTACCAATTGATCATTCCCAGAACCACCATCATCAGGCCGCCGATAATTCCGTAGCGCAATACTGTGTTTTTCATGTGTCATTTTTTTGTATAAACAAATTCCAACTACGCTCCAAAGTAAGTGCTTTTCGGCTTTCGATACACCCTGAAAAAGTACCGATTTCCACTTTCCTGCCCTATTCCTACTTTAGTATCATTGCACAGGGATTCAATAAAATCATCAAATTCCCTTAATTTTTGTGGAGGTCTGAATATATTAGAGCATACATCGGATACAGGAATGGGCAGACGAAACTCGAAAATAATATTGAACCCGAACTTATGAGAAACGAATTTATCGTTTTCACCATACTCTCACTGGCAATTGTAGCTGCGGTGAGTCACTATCTGTGGAGTCCATTCTGGTGGTCACTGATTCTTCTCCTGCCGCTACTGATCATCGGCTGGTATGATATGCTACAATCCAAGCATGCCATCATGCGCAATTTTCCGATACTCGGCAGGGGTCGGTATATCATGGAGGAGTTGCGCCCAAAAATGTATCAATATTTCATCGAGTCGGATACCAGTGGACGGCCGATTAGCCGCATTCATCGCTCCATCGTATATCAAAGAGCCAAACAGGAGCTGGACACAACGCCCTTCGGCACCCAGCTCGACCTGTATGAGGAAGGCTATGAATGGATGCATCACAGTATTGCCGCACTCGATCATCATCAGCTGGATCCAGATCCCAGAATAGTAGTTGGCGGGCCCGATTGCAAAAAGAGGTACAGCGCAAGCATTTTCAATGTTTCTGCTATGAGCTACGGTTCGCTCAGCTCCGCTGCCGTAGAAGCTCTCAATGGCGGCGCACGTATTGGCAATTTTGCCCACAACACGGGGGAAGGCGGAGTCAGTGAGCATCACAAAAAGCAAGGCGGCGATCTGATCTATCAGGTAGGAACCGGCTACTTTGGCTGCCGCAGCAAAGATGGAAACTTTGATGCCGGGCTCTTTCATGAGCTCAGCCAGCACCCTTCTATCAAAATGATCGAACTGAAGCTATCGCAAGGCGCTAAGCCCGGGCATGGTGGTATTCTGCCAGCTAAGAAAAATACGCCCGAAATAGCCAAAATCCGAGGCATTGAGCCGCATGTCGATGTCCTCTCCCCTCCTTATCACAAAGCCTTCGACAGCCCCATTGGCCTGCTTGAACAGATTGCCCGTATGCGTGAGCTTTCCGGCGGGAAGCCTGTAGGGTTTAAGCTGTGTATTGGCCATCGCAGCGAGTTTTTGGCCATTTGCAAAGCTATGGTTGATTCGGCTATCCTGCCCGATTTCATCTCAGTGGATGGTGGGGAAGGCGGTACAGGAGCCGCGCCTTTAGAGTTCTCCAATTCGGTAGGTATGCCTTTCAAGGAAGGAATTGCCTTTGCCTACGATACCTTGACTGGTTTTGATCTCAAACAACATATCAAGCTCTTTACCAGTGGCAAAATATTCACAGGCTTTCACATTTTCCGGGCCATGGCACTTGGTGCAGATGCCTGCTACAGCGCCCGCGCCATGATGCTGGCCCTGGGCTGTATCCAGGCACTCGAATGCAATCAAAACACCTGCCCCACAGGCGTAGCTACACAAGACCCTGAACTGGTAGCAGGCTTGAAAGTGTCGGATAAAAAGGTGCGGGTAGCCAATTATCACAAAGAAACGGTGCAAAGTTTTGTGGAATTGCTGGCTGCTTCAGGGATGGATCATCCTTCCAAAATCGGCAGAAATCATATACACCGACGGGTAAATATGACTTATTCCCTAAGCTTCGAGCAGATATATCCTTATATACCAAAGGGCTGCCTGCTGCAGGAAAGTAGTGTGCCGAAACCGTGGAAGCGCTACTGGCAGCAAGCCTCAAAAGACGCTTTTATTCTGGCCTGAAATGGCTATTTTTCGCCACAAGCCGCAATTCTTAAACAACTACAAACTCTAAAACTCGAAAATGAAACGATTTGAATTTTCAACTCTTGCAGTAGTATGCTTTTTCAGCATCCTTTGTACCTCCGGATTTGGACAAAGTACTAATTCTTCATCCGAATACGTAGTGGCGGCCGCTTCCAGCCAATATGATGTAGGAGGCTTGCTCAGGATGGTATTGGGTAAAAACTACCGGGCTGAATGGACCACCGCTTTCCCTATCAAGATGGTTTTGCTGGACACCTTATTTGGCGGCCTCACCCCCGTAAAGCGCGGCGGAGGCAAGCAAACCACTTCGCTCCGCCTGGAGGACAAAACGGGTCGCCAATTTGCTATGCGCTCGGTCAATAAAGTAGGCACTCGTACAATGCCTAAGGAATTGCAAAACTCTTTTGTAGCGGATATTGTGCAGGATGCTGTCTGTGCTGCCCATCCTTACGGAGCGCTGGTAATTCCCAAATTGGCTGAAGCAGTCGGTATCTATCATGTAAAGCCGCAGCTTGTTTATGTACCCCGCCAGGATGCGCTGGGAGCATTTAATGACGATTTTGCCGAACAGCTTTATCTGCTCGAACTACGTCCCAATGAAACAGAAGTACCCTTGCCCCGCTTTGGTCATTCTGAAAAAATAGTGGGTAGTGCCAAACTATTTGAGAAGCTGGAGAAAAGCTGGCAGCATCGGGTAGATCAACATGCTCTGCTCCGCGCCCGCCTTTTTGACATCTGGATTGGTGACTGGGATCGGCACAAGGACAACTGGCGATGGGCTGCCTTTGAGGAAGGAGAGCTCACCATCTATCGGCCAATCCCGCGCGATAGAGACAAGGCCTTTTATCTCTCCGACGGATTGCTGGGCAAGGTGGCCAGTATTCCCTATTTCTCTCCCACGCTCCGCTCTTTTGATGAGAAAATCAATTATTTGCCGGGCCTGCATTTTAATTCAAAACACCTGGATCGGGCCAATCTCAACCTGCTCAGTCGGCAGGAATTTATCGACATTGCCAGGGAGCTCCAAAAGCTATTGACCGATGAACTGATCGACGAGGCTGTCGGGCAATTGCCACCAGAAATATTTGTCTTACGCGGAGCGCAGATTTCCAGCGTACTAAAAACCCGCCGGCAAGATTTGGTGAGCTATGCGCAAGATTTTTACGGGTTTTTGGCCAAGAGTGTGGACATTGTAGGCACGGAAGATCGCGAACTATTTGACATCCATCAGCTGGAGGAGGGCGGCACGCGGGTTAGTGTGCACCGGCTAACCAAAAAGGGAAAGATAAAGGGAAAGATGTACGAGCGCAGTTTTGATAAAGAAGAAACCCAGGAAATATGCCTGTACGGCCTCCAGCAGCGCGATTCATTTGTGGTGAGCGGGGAGCAGCTACCGGCCATAAAAGTGCGCATCGTGGGAGGAGCGGGTGATGATGTGGTCGGCCAGGCTTTCATGAAAAACAAAAGCAAAGGCCGAAAATTAAGGCTCTACGATGAGCCGGGCGGCATACAAGCCGATCTTCCTAAAGGGATGTATAAAGATAAAATATCATCTACCGACTCGGTCATCAATGAGTACCAACGCTACGCCTTTGCCCACAATAAACACCTCGTTTACCCACTCATCAGCCGTACTCCTGACGACGGCTTTCGCTTCAGCCTCAATTTTACCAACCAAACGTATAAATTCAAAAAGTTTCCTTATGGCAGCCAAAACAACTTTTCCGTCAGCTATGCTACAGGCTCCAAAGCCATTGGCGTGAGCTACGGGGGGCATTTTCCGCAGCGGCTCGGAAGCTGGGACTTTCGCTTTGGCTTCAAATGGGATGGCCCTATCTATTTGCAAAACTATTTTGGCCTGGGCAATAATTTCGATATCGAGAGTGATCCCCCGCTCGGGTTTTACCGCCTTCGGGGTTCAAAGGTTCAGATCACTCCTACGGCCTCCAAAACTCTAAAAAAAGGGCACTACTTTGAATACGGCCCTCAATTCCAGTATTTCAATATCGAACGCACCGAAGGCCGCTTCATTACAGACTCTATATCCGATGCTCCTTCCAATATCTTTGAAGCAAAACCCTACATCAATGCACTGGCTAAATACCGCTTTGAGCGGCTCGACAAGTCGCTGCATCCGGGGCGCGGCTGGCGCTGGAAACTCAATGCAAGCGCGTATTACAGCATCTCTGACAGCGATAAAAAGCACTTGCGGTTCGATGCAGAACTAAGCCGCTTTCAGCCATTGTTGCCGAGCAAAAAAATTGTGCTGGCTACTCACCTGGGCGCCGCTGTGAATTTGGGAGAGTACGAATTGTTCCATGCAGCTTTTTTGGGTAGCCGCTCCAGCCTGCGGGGATTTTATACCAATCGGTATGGCGGCGATGCCCTTTTCTATCAGCAAACGGATCTGCGATTTATTCTCTTTCACAGCACCAATAACTTCATGCCCATCAAAATGGGGATGCACCTTTCCTTTGATTACGGCAGAGTGTGGCTGGGCGCGTCAGATTTGGACGACAACTGGCATCACAGCTACGGCGGTGGTATTTATTTCATCCCACTGGACAAGGTGATCGTGCGATTTTCAGGCTTTTTTGTGGAAGAAGAATTTCGATTCAGCTTTGTAACTGGCATGGCATTTTGAGTAGCTCGACTACAAAGCGACTTGGCACCAAAATGGCCAAAGGAGTGGGATATTTGGCCTTAGTCGGCATGGCTTCCTTGCTTCTGCTCGAGCTTTGTTACCGTTACTACCTCTTTGACTTTTACAAAAACAATTTCCGGTTGCTCAATCCTCCCGCACTATTTGCTCCCAACGACCAGCGGCCTGCCATCCTGGCGATGGGCGATTCCTTCACAGCCGATCCACAAAGTTACGTCCGCCACCTTCGCGATAGCCTGCCAGCCTACCGTATCTTCAACGCCGGAGTACCGGGCACCACTGTGAAACAGGCTGCCCTGATGGTGAATAAGCGGATTCGGCAAGTGAAGCCTGCTATTTTGATTTATCAAATTTATGTAGGCAACGATCTTTTTGAATTTCGGCATCCGCAAATGGCTAGCGGCATTTCTCCGATCCGTCAAAGCTATTGGTGGCTGGCCGATAGAATTTGGGTGTTGGGCTACATCAACAGCCGTTTGCCACACATCCGCCGGGCATTGACGAATGATCTGCCAAACGATTACCAGGCAAAAAAAGAGGCCGATTTTGATGCCGCCCGCTATTCCCGCCGCACTAAATTGCAGCTGTTGGCCGAGCCAGATTTGGTAGAGAATACGGCTTATCTGACGAATGGCCGAGCAGCGGATTTTCAGTCCTACTCGGGCTATCTTTCACAAATTATCGACGCTGTTCCTGAAGGGTGTAAGATGTACTTGCTGGTCGTCCCCCATTGCATGCAAATTAGCAAGAGCTACCAGCAGCGCCTTCAGCAAATCGGGGCTTCTTCTACTGCCAACATTCTTTTACGCGAAACGAACTATCCTTTTTTGGATTCCATCATGGTCAAGAGCGATGTGGATAAGGTGCTAAATGCGCTGCCCGTGTTGAGGGCAGCAGAGCAGCAACAGCCCGTTTATTTTGCCAATGATCCACACCTCAATCCTTTTGGGCAAAAAATATTAGGTGGTTTTTTGATCAACCATTTGAGGCAATAGGCGTATTTTTAGAGTATGTTTAAATTTAGTTTTTCTTTTAATATGGAATGGATTTCACAGCTAGGCAAAGCTGATTTTGAGCGGCGTACCTGGAAGGTACGGGGCGAAAAATAGCTGAAGGATAGCGAAGAAAGACGTTCATATTAGTGAAAGGATTAATTTTATACATGAACTGTGTTAAAAAGCAAGCAAAAAAGTGATAAAAATTAGGTTGATTTAAATTTTAGATAATATAGATTATCAAATGGTTTTTGCTTTTTAACGCAAGCAAAAACTTGTTTGACTAATTTATGCATAACAGCAACGGCAGCTACTTTGTGTGATTTACCTTTGTTTCTAAGCCGTTGATAAAGTTCTTTACAAGCCTGGTTAAACCTTATAGCACTTCTGGCACACATGTAGAGTAGACTACGCACATAAGGTGCTCCCATTTTAGTAATCCTTCCTTTTTTTCTAACGGAAGAACCGGAATAATGAGAGTTAGGGGTAAGGCCGAAGAATTTCGAAAGCTGATTAGCAGTTTCGAAATGTTCAAATCCATTGGCAGTCAACAACATTGCATGAGCAGTTGTTGCTCCAATTCCAACAACGGAACAAGCTAATTTTTTGCTGTTGTGATAATCTTCATCTTCCTCCAGATCCGCCAGTTGTTGCTCCAATTTTTGGATTTGGTTGTCCACCATTTCCAAAGTTTGTTCGTAGGCCTGACGTGCGATTTGCTCTACGATGGGTAGTTGGTCTATGGCATGCAACTGGTTTTTTAGCATTTGCCGCTGCTTCATCATCGCATTGTGCGCCGTTTGAAGTTGTCGTCTTTTTTGTCGATTAACTGGTGGCATTTGGTATAATTTTAAATCAAGATGGAGTCCCATCATCGCTAAACAATAAGCTGCTTGGTCATCCGTCTTATTACTAACACCCATTGCCTCCATAAAGGATTTACTCTTAAACGGACTAACTACTGCAACAGGAATATTATGCTGGTTAAGCAAATATACTAATGTTGTACTATAAGTCCCGGTAGCCTCAACTACACAAAGGGAAGTATCAGCTTTTAAGGTTTTTATCCAAGGCTCTATCGAATTTGGTAGATTTTCAATCTGCGATTTCTCTTTTGAAAGCGTAGTCGAATTTAAAGTTAAAATATCAAGAGTATCTTTACTTACATCGATACCATAAATGTGTGTGAAAGAAGACATAATGAAAGTGTTTTGAAATAAAAAGAGTCTTTAAATTAGGATCTACATCGTTACGCGAACTTTTTGGTAGTATTAAACTTACCAGGTTCATTGAACTGTCCGATCTTTGTTAAGAGTACAGTATGCCTGCAACATGTTTAACGGCATCATGTGCCACGCTCTAATCGCTTTAGACATACTGTGTAACTCAATTTATTTGATTTCTTTCACTTTTTTGTTTATTTCATCAATGTACGATGCTCTAAGTACAAATCAACATAGGTGAAGCGAAAGAAGGTCATTTTATACAACCCCAAAGCGGTCTTTTTTGATCTGCCGCTGGCGCTGTTGACTGTAGGATCCATGCTTGATGCTGCACATTATGAGGTAGTAATCATCGATGGCAGGATTGCCAAAGATGGCCTTCAAAAAGTATTGGAGGTAGTAGATGATGCGCTTTGCCTGGGCATTACATCGCTCACTGGAAAGCCCTTGCGGGATGCGCTGGATGTAAGCCGTGCTGCCAAAGCCCGCCGGCCCAATTTGCCAGTGATTTGGGGTGGATGGCATGCCTCTCTGTTTCCCCGGCAAACACTTGAGGACGAGCCTTGTATTGACATTACCGTGCAGGCGCAGGGAGAGATTACTTTCAGGGAGTTGGTTGCCTGTATCGATAGTGGTAGCGATCTGTCAGCTGTGCAAGGGATTTGCTATCGGACCGCTGGAGGAGACATCGTACAAAATGCGTCCAGACCTTTGACGGACATGAACCTGCTGCCGAGGGTCAATTATGAGCTGATCGATTGTGAGCCCTATTTTAAGGCTAAAAAGCGCCGACAGTTCGACTACATTTCTTCCGCGGGCTGCCGTTTTCGTTGCACTTTTTGTGCAGACCCATTTGTATTCGGTCGCAAATGGACGGCTATTAGCCCGGAGCGTATGGGGGAAGAATTGGAATATTGGTACAAACGCTATCAATTTACTGATATCAACTTTCAGGATGAAACCTTTTTCACAAAACGTCGGCGGGTTATTGAAATAGCAAAAGAAGTAACAAAACGGAGGATCAATAGCAGTTGGGCAGCTACGATGCGGGCGGATCAGGGTGCCCGAATGACGGAAGCGGATTTCGATCTTTGTAAGCAGGCGGGGCTGCGCAGAGTGTTGGTTGGGGTAGAATCCGGTTCGCAGGAGATGATGGACTGGATGATGAAAGACATTAAAATCGAGCAGGTATTTGAGACAGCCCGCCGCTGTGCTCAACGCGACATTCATGTTATCTTCCCTTTCATTGTAGGCTTTCCCGGAGAGCCGGAGGAAAGCGTCCTCGAAACGCTAAAAGTAGCTCGCCAATTGAATGCCATGCATCCGGGATTTACTACACCCATCTTTTATTTCAAGCCCTATCCAGGCTCCAAGATCACACAAGATGTGGTTGCACAAGGTTATCAGCTACCCAAAACTATTGAACAATGGGCAGACTTTGACTACATCGGGTCGTCTGGCCCCTGGGTGAGCGATGAGAAATACGGGCTTATCGAAAACTTCAAATTTTACAATAAGTTGGCTGGTAAAAAACAGAATTGGCTGATCGCTCCGCTTCAATGGCTGGCCGGCCAGCGCTGCGACCGGCACTTTTTCAGCCTGCCTTTTGAGCGGCTGTTGGCAGAGCTGCTACTGCCCCGCCAACAGCTATCCTGATTCATCTGCCCGCCTGATCCGAAATATCAGGTTTTGCTCTCCCCATTTGCTCTGCGCTTCTACAACTGCCATCGAAAAGTGCTGCTGCTTTGCCAATGAGCTAATCACTGACAGCTCACAATCATCCGTCAATATCATAAACACTTTTGATCGTTGGTGGATATAATCCGGAAGCTGTGCAAACAACTTTTTAAAGAAATCGAAATCCTCTCCACAAAAAAATGCCATTTCTCTATTGTTCTTCGCTGGCCGGGCATAATAGGGTGGGTTGATAAAAATGTAATCAAAGTGAGTAGCCGGGATATTATCAAAAACATCAGATTCTAACACGCTCATTTCCAACTGGTTAGCATCTATTGATTCAAGTATAGATTCTACAGCAGCCCTATTAATATCGGTAGCTGTTACCTCAGCGCCTGCTCTGGCAGCAGCCAGTGCGAGCATGCCACTACCGGCACCTAATTCGAGCAAGCTGCGGCCAGTCAGCTCCTGCCTGAGGGCAAAGCGCAGCAGGATATTGGAGCTAAACAACAGGCCGGGATGAAAAACGCTTTTCTTTACCCGAATCCGCAGGCCGGCATAGTGGTACCATCTGTCTTTCGACAAATACCAGCGATAGCCAGCCCACAGGAAGGGTTTGGCAATTGACCGGAGGAGGTTTCGAAGACGATGCACTACTGATGAAAAATCGTAAAGTGAGTAAAAAGTGAAAGGTAAGAAAAGCTGGTTTTAGTAGTGAGAAGCTTTTCTATAAAATTCAACTGCTTATGCTTTGCTCCTAATTTTATTAGTAATTTTGCCGTCGAGAAAACGCTCCAGCTACTTCAAAAACCTCTGCCGATATGCTTACTGCCATCTCTCCTATTGACGGGCGCTACCTGGAAAAAACCAAGGCGCTTTCCGAATTCTTTTCCGAATATGCCCTCATCAAGTATCGGGTGTTTGTTGAAATCCAGTATTTCATAGCCCTCTGCCAACACCCGCTGCCGCAGTTGGAGCACTTCGATCTCGATAAGGTGGAGCAACTCAATACTATTTTTGAAAACTTCAATCTCACCGATGCCATCAGCATAAAAAATATCGAGAAGACGACCAATCACGATGTCAAAGCGGTAGAATATTTCCTCAAACAAAAATTTGAAGAGCTGGGTATTGGCCCGTACAAAGAGTTCATTCACTTTGGCCTCACCTCTCAGGATATCAACAACACTGCCATGCCCCTGTTACTCATGCAGGCTTTGATCCAGGTTTATTACCCCCTTTACCAGGTCCTCCGCGACCACATTGACGAACTAGCCAATGATTGGCTCTCGGTGCCGATGCTCGCCCGTACACACGGCCAGCCAGCCTCCCCAACATTGCTGGGCAAGGAGTTCCGGGTGTTTATTGAGCGGCTCGACAATCAGCTGAACCTGCTCCAAAAGGTGCCGCATACCGCAAAATTCGGCGGAGCTACCGGCAATTTTAATGCACATTATGTAGCCTATCCATCTATCAACTGGCAAGAGTTTGGCGATCATTTTGTCAGCGAATATTTAGGGCTTCAACGCTTGCAATACACCACTCAGATTGAGCATTACGACCATCTGGCTGCCCTGCTACAAGGCATGATGCGCATCAATACCATCCTTATTGATATGTGCCGCGATATCTGGACATACATCTCTATCGACTACTTCCGTCAAAAGGTTGTCAAAGGAGAGATCGGCTCATCAGCCATGCCGCACAAAGTCAATCCAATAGATTTTGAAAATGCCGAAGGCAATCTCGGTATGGCCAATGCCATCTTTGCGCACTTAGCTAATAAACTCCCCATTTCCCGGCTCCAGCGCGATCTCACTGACAGCACCGTACTCCGCAATCTGGGGGTACCGATAGCCCACACACTCATTGCTTTCAAATCCATACTGAAAGGGCTGGACAAGCTCCTGCTCAATGAGCCAAAGCTCAGGGAAGACCTGGACAACAACTGGATGGTAGTGGCGGAGGCTATCCAAAACATCCTGCGGAGGGAGGGATTCGATCAGCCTTACGAGGCGCTCAAAGCACTCACCCGGGGCCAGAACAAAATCCACAAAGAGGATATTCATCGCTTGATTGATCAACTGGAGATCAGCGAAAGTATCAAGGAAGAGCTGAAAGGCATCAGTCCGCACAATTATGTGGGCGCGGTGTAGGCTGCAGCCGCCTGGCACATACCGCGAATAGCGATTTGGCCGGTATAATTGGCAAACAGATTGCAATGCGGATGATCCTTTTTGAGCCATTTATCTATTTCGAACCAACTTTCGTACAGGGCTGGCGAATACAGCGGAAGGGCTTTGGGCCACCGGAAAATCCGACTTTCCAATGGTTGGGCTGCCAGGCCAAATAGTTCATCCAAATCCCGGCAAACCAGCTCAAGGAGGGACCAATCCGGGCTGTTGATCCATGTCAAAGCTTCCGAATCATCCCGCAAAATGCAGGTCAGGCTCACTAAATCTTCCTCTTTGACGCGTTCCTCGAAAATGCAATGGTTGAATAAAACACCCAGTATCGATAGCCCTTCCGAGCGGGGAATGAGGCATCCGAAGCCGGGCTTGAAACGGCGCAAGGCTGCCCGCTCAACTATCAGCGTGAGGCTTATCAGCGGCAGGTAGGTAACTGCTGCCAGCCGTTGGTGCAGTTCGTTTTTGAAAAAAGCAGAAGTTACATAGGCTGGCGTTGAAAAAACGATACGCCCTTCCATTTTATCAACCTCTAACTCTTTGACATTCAGCACTATATCTTCTTTTATATAATCAAACAGTTTACCCACCAATTCTCCCATTCCTCCCTTGAAGCTGTGGGTGCCAGGGCGCATTTTGCTACCAGATTTGGTGGCCTTTCGATAGCGCCATATGCCAAGTGGGAGCCAGGATGAATGGTTCATTATTTGGGCAATGAGGCCCCCCGCCCCTGGCAAGCTGAGCTGCTCGATATCGGCGCCATAAATACCGGCGAAGGCGGGAGCCAACAACTGACGGCTGAATGCCCAGCCACCATAAGCCTGACCAAATGCGCCGAGCGTAGCGGGCGCAGGCCGATGAGGGAAGAGCATTCTCCCCATCATTTCAAGGCTTTCAAAAACCCTTAAAGGAAACTTACGTAACTGCCTGTCTCTCAGCAGGTAACGCGCTTTGTGTTCATCATTCGGGGCGAGTATTTCCAAGCCCAATGCATCAGCCAGAGCCTGCATTTCGGGGCACCAAAGGAAGCCATTGGCGGCCTGCTCTGCCAGTCCATTCTTCAAGTGATGTGACCCCAACATGCCTCCTACCCTGGCAGCTCGCTCCAAAATAGTGACTTTAGCACCTGCCCTTTTGAGGTGGAAGCCCATCAGCAGGCCCGCTATTCCTGCCCCAATGACTGTATAAGGTTGGGAAAAATCAGGCGGAGCTCCCAGCACACTTGATTTTAGCAGCCGATAGCGCATTTTGGTTCAATAATTGATATAATTAAAAAAGATTATATATGGCTCTGAAACACACAAATTTCGGAGATTTGGAGATACATTGGGTTAGGTTTGTGTAAAATTTGAAAGTAGTAGCCATTCTGCAATAAAATAAGGTGCTTACAGGCTATTGTTTGTTTATTTGTATTTGTGGCAAAATAGTCCTAAAATTGTAAGCGTTTTAATAAATCAGAAGGGTAAAAAACACAACCACCGGCATTGGGGCTATCAAGCGATGTACCCTTTCCATTGCCTCACACTAACCTCAAACTGATCCTCCTCTCCCTTAGTAAGCTTGTTGCTTTATTCCAAAACCGGTATCACTACTGGCACATTATTAAATTTTACTATGGACTTACAATACTTCCTGAACATACTGCTGAGAAGAAAATGGCTCATCCTATCGGTAGCATTAGTAGCTGCATTGGCGACCTTTTTTTTGGTGGACCGGCAGGATCACAAGTTCCAGGCCCGGGCATCATTGGCCACCGGAATTGTGGACATCACAGGCCTCGACCTCAATAAGGACAATCCCTGGATACAGCAATTTTATGTGGATATGGGCTTTGGCAACCTCATTGAGCTGATCACTTCTCAGCGCAATGTCATCTTCCTCACCTATCGCCTGCTCCTACATGATCTGGGACCAGAGGGGGTCAATTCCGAAACGCCTTTCAGAATACTGGATGCTGAGCAATTGGATGAGCTGCCCTACTCGCAAGCACAGGTCGATGCGCTTAAAAGAATCATCCGCAACAAGCTGGACTCTCTTAAATATACGCTCAACAATCCGCCGATGGAGCGCATTTTCAAAGACCTGGCGAATGCCTATAACTACGATTATGAAAGCCTGATGAAATACCACATTACGGTAGAGCGAAAGGGCGAAACTGATTTGCTGAACATCAACTTTACTTCCGAAAACCCCAAGCTCTCTGCCTTTGCTGTCAATCATTTCTGTAGAGATTTTTTGAAGAATTATCAAATGATCCAGCAGGAGGAAGAGCACAACTCGGTACTATTCTATGGAGATCAGGTGAAAATGAAGAAGGAGAAAGTGGATAGCCTTCGCCTCATGCTGCGCAACTATCAGGACAGCCGCAACCTGGCTGATCTTTCCACCCAGCGGGAAGCAGTCATTGCTCAAATCAAGGAGCTGGAAAACCGGAAGCAGGATTATTTGCAAAAGATTCCTTCCTACCGCTCCAGCATCGCCGACATGAATCGCTACCTCGATGAGAATAATAGCCGAAAAACGGAAGATAAGGCCGTGGCGCTGGTCAACAATCCGGCGATCGTCAATTTACAAAACCAGATTGCCGAACTTGAGGATGCATGGATTGAATCCAATTATACGGATGATCGGGTCCGGCGCCGTTTGGAGTTGACGAAAAAAAACAGGGACGAACGACTTGAACAATTATCAAGAGCTACAAAAACGGACGACGATACTACCATCAAGGAGCGGGAAGAAAAGCTGCTCAAGGAACGGATCGACCTGGAGATCAAATTGGCCGAAGCACAATCGGCTGTCGAATCGCTGGACCGGACGCTGATTGATCTGCGCATCAAATCCAACAGCTTTGTCAGCAATGAAGACTACATCAGCCGACTTCGGCAGGAGCTGAAGATCGCTGAAGATCAATACGAGATCGTGTATTCCGACTTTAGCAATGAAAAGCGGGAGCTGGACAATTCCACCCTGCCGATCCAAATATTCGAATCGGCTCAGGTTCCCGACAAGGCACTTCCCAAACGCCGTGCACTGTTGGCTGGTTTTGCCGGCGTGGTGGGCGGCACCTTTGCCTCGGTACTGGTGTTTTTTCTGGCCTTTGTCGATTATAGCGTCAGCTCGCCGCACAAGTTTCGCAAATTTGCCAAAGCCCATCTGCTTGGCACGCTCAACCGCATTAATCCCAGCAAGGTTGATTTGCATAAATTATTCAGCTCAAAAACCAGCAACAAAAACGAACTGGCCTTCAGGGAGTCGATACGCAATTTGCGCTATATTTTGGAGCACAGCGGCAGCAAGCGTTTTTTATTTACCAGTCCCCGCGGGGGGGAAGGCAAGACCTTTGTCATCGTGTCGTTGGCGCATGCCCTTACATTGAAAGGCAAGAAGATATTGTTGGTAGATACTAATTTTAAGAATAATACGCTCACCCGGATGTCGGAGGAAAGTATGCAGGACAACTTACTGAGCACTCGTTTGTTGGGAGAAACCAATCTGGATGACGAGTTTGAAACTAAAAAGATACACACTGGTTTCAAGTTCGACAATGTGGACATCATCGGCAATAAAGGTTCTTTCCAGTCGCCTTCCGAAGTATTTGCCGACAAGGATTTCCACAACTTCATCGACCGCATTGCCGACAATTACGACTACATCTTTTTGGAATCGGCTGCCCTCAATTTGTATTCCGATACCAAAGAGCTGACGGACTTTGTGGAGAAGGTGATCTGTGTCATATCCGCAGATACGACCATCAAATCGGCTGATGAAAATTCGCTGGCCTTTTTGAAGAGCCTGAAAAACCAGTTTTTGGGCTGTATTTTGAACAAGGTGCATTTGAAAAATTTGAAATAACAGCAAGCAGGTGACCCAATCAGACAAATCTTATTGGCTCAAATCGGGCACGTTGAGTATTCTCGAAAAGGGCTCTGTATTTGTGTTTGGCTTTGGGAGCATTTATATACTGACACGTGCTTTTTCAACTGCTGAGTTTGGAGTGTGGGTGCTTTTTTATACGGTCACCTCTTTTTTGGAAGTGAGCCGGGCAGGTCTGCTGCAAAATGCGCTGGTCAAATACCTGAGCACTTCGGGGGAGGAGGACAAGCCGATCATCGCCACCAACTCGCTCCTTCTCAATGCCTTGCTCACGGGCTGTTTTGTGGTGTTGTTGCTGGTATCGGCACCTCTACTCGCCCGGCTTTTTAGTGCCCCGGCCTTGACCCCCCTGCTCGATATATATTGTATGACCGCTATTTTGCTCATCCCTATGCAACAATTCAACTATATCCAGCAGGCCAATCTCGATTTTCGGGGTATCTTTTGGAGCAACTTTACACTGAAAGGGCTCTTTTTTGCATTCGTGCTATCGCTGTTTTTGCTTAAGATCCCTATTGAACTAATTACCTTAGCCAAATTTCAACTTCTCACTGCTGTATTGGCTTCTGTAGTCTCTTTTGCCTTTGGACGGCGATATTTGCAGTTTGCCTGGCAGTTCAGCAGGCGTTGGTTCGGGAGGCTTTTCAAATTTGGTCTTTTCGTATTTGGTACCAACCTGAGCACTATGATTTACAAAACGATCGACAAGCTGATGCTCGGCTATCTGGCTCCTATCAGCAAGGTTGCTATGCTTAGTACCGTTGCGGTGGGTATCTATGAATGGGCCATCAAGATCACTAATTTGGTGGAAGTGCCTACCTTTTCAGTAGCCTCTGTGGTGTTTCCGCAAAGTGCCAGAAAGATGCAAAGCGAGGGTAGTGCGGCCATAAAAGCGCTTTACGAAAAATCGGTAGGGGCGATATTGGCCATCATACTCCCCTTTATCCTTTTTGTGTATTTTTTTGCTGAGCAGATCATCGTTTTTCTCGCTACTGATAAATACCTGGCCACAGTACCCGTGCTACAGGTGACTATCTGGTTTGGCTTGTTTATGCCATTTGCCGTGCAATTTGGTACCGTGCTGGACTCGATCGGCAAGCCGCAGATCAATTTCATGTTTACCCTGATTGGTACAATAATCAATATAATCACCAACTATTTTTTCATTAGCCAGTTTGGCGTTATTGGTGCTGCCTATGGTACCCTCACAGCCTACATCATTCTCTTTATTACCACCCAAATTGTACTTTTCAGAATGCTGGGTGTATGGGCTCCCAATGTTTTTAAATACCTCTTTCAGTTTTACCGGCAGATCGGGAATCGGTCGGCGGGCTATGTAAAAAACGGATTGCTCAGTGCAAAAGTTAAGTAAACATACCACTCGGCCTGATCACCAAAGGGCTTACGACCATCGGGATATCGACATTATCCTTTTGGGGCTTTTCCGCTGGGATGGTCCCTATTCCTCCATTTCCATAGCAATGGCTAAGGAATTTGCCCGCCACAATCGCCTGTTTTATATCAACCACCCTTACTCCGTGCGGGATTACTTCAGGCAATTGGATAGCAAAAGGGACCGAGCCAAACGAAAGGCGCTGCGCCGGCGGGAGGTGCGCTACGAAAAGGATGAAAAGGCAGGCAGCAAGTTTCTTTCTGTGACGCCACCGATGACCTTGCCCATCAATTGGCTGCCCGCCGGAGGGGTGTATGCCGGGCTGGCCAAATTCAACAGCGAGCAAATCGGCCGAACCTTGCGCCAGCTGATCCACGACTTCAAAATCGGGCCTTATATTTTTATCAATTGCTTTGATCCCTTTTATTCAGTACCTTTTGACAAATCTTTTGCTCCATTGCTCAACATCTACCAATGTGTGGATGATATCTCGCAGGATGTATATACTGAAAAGCACGGGCTGCGGCTCGAAGAGGAGGCTATCCGACATGCCGACCTTACACTGGTGACATCGCAGGAGCTGTTTCGCTTGAAATCGCCGCTGACCCAACAAATCCACGTCCTCAACAATGCGGTGGATATTGATAATTTTCATCAGGCCTTGACCAAAGACTACCCCAAACCGGATAAATTAAAACAAGCCAGGCAGCCAATTATCGGCTATATCGGCAACCTCGATGCCGTTCGTGTGGATTATCAACTGCTCTATGATGTAGCCACTGCGCATACTGATAAAACCCTAGTGCTGGTAGGCCCCATCAATAATGAGCAATACAAAAAATTAGGCCTCGACCGCTTGCCGAACGTGTTGTTTACCGGGGGGATGCCAATTGAAGCATTGCCTGCTTACTTGAAATATATGGATTGCTGCATCATTCCGTTTGCCTGCAACACCCTGACGCGGAGTATTTATCCGCTCAAAATCAATGAATACCTGGCGGCCGGTAAGCCGGTGGTAGCCACCAACTTTTCAGCCGATATCGGGTCATTTTCCGAGCATATTTACCTGGCAGGCTCCAGTAAAGAATTTGCAGAGTTGATCCATCTGGCGGTGGATGACAGCAGCCCCGAAAAAATAGCGGCGCGCGTAGCGGTAGCTCGCCAAAACACCTGGACGGCCCGCATTGAGCAGTTTTGGAACATCGTAGATCAATATTTGTAATTAATTGTAAATCAGTATTTTATATCATGAAACCACCAAAAGAATTGTCGCAAAAGGAAAAATTTATTGAATTTCTCATGCTGAGTATGGCGATTGGTATGATCCTTTTCAGCTACCTAAAAATCTTATTCCTTTAGCATGATTAGCCGCAGTCTTGATTCGCTAAAATACTGGATACGAACGCAGTTTCTGATCCATCAGCTGGATACACCTCTGGGCTACATTTTTCTGTCTTTTGTTGCCCTGATGATGGCTTATGTCATTGCTGCTATGGGCCTCCAAACCGGGATGATCCTGCTAATCGTCATGATCGGCTTGCCGATCATCAGTGCTTGCCTATTCAATCCCATCTTCGGCATATCTATCAGCCTGGTGGTGGCCATACTGATTGGGTTTTTGGTAAAATTTGTCAACGCACCCTTTGGCATCGCGCTCGACGGTCTTCTATTTTTCATGTTTTTTGGCGTTTTGGTGCGAATGGAAAAAGAACGGGACATGAGTTTTGCGCGTAGCCCTTTGAGCATAGTTATTCTGATATGGGTGTTTTATAACCTCATCCAGGTAATCAATCCCGCGGCTGGCAGCCAACTCGCCTGGGTATATACGGTGCGCAGTATGGCCGGGCTGGTGCTCCTCTATTTTGTGGCCTGCATGGCATTCGATAGCCTGAAAAAAATCAAATTTATCATCAAGTTTATCATATTCCTGGCTTTTATTTCTGCCCTGTACGGCCTCAAGCAGGAGTTTTTCGGCCTGTCGGATCAAGAAATGCTTTGGCTCACCTCGGATGAAGATCGATACATTTTATTTGTCCAATGGTCGAGGGTACGGATATTTTCTTTTTTCTCCGACCCTACCAATTTTGGTATTTTCATGGCCTATATGAGCACCTTTTGTATTGTACTGATGACGGGGCCGATAAGCTGGGCTAAACGGATTATGCTGGGCATAGCGGCGGGCAGTATGATACTGGCAATGGCATATGCGGGGTCGCGTACTCCCTTTGTGCTGGTTCCGTTCGGGCTGTTGGTTTACACGCTGATGACTTTAAAAAAGGAGGTTCTTCTGACTATGGGCTTTGTCTTTCTGGTCGGCACGGCCTTCGTACTCAAATCGACCAGGAGTGCGGTAATTTACCGGCTACAATCGGCCTTCATCCCCAGCCGTAGTGATGATACCATGCAGGTGCGCTATCGCAATCAAAAGCTCATACGGCCTTATATTTATTCGCATCCATTCGGAGCCGGGCTGGGTTCTACGGGAGTTTGGGGCAAGCGCTTCACGCCCAATTCGTTTCTGGCCAAGTTTCCGCACGACAGCGCTTTTGTGCGCATCGCAGTTGAGCTGGGCTGGTTTGGGCTCATCATCTTTGGAGCCTTTTTATTTATTATCATCAGAATTGGAACTTACTACTACCTCAGAGTTCGAGATCCGATGATCAAAACCCTTTACCTGGCCCTTACGGTAGTAGTATTTCAGCTCACATTAGCCAGCTATCCGCAGGAAGCCATCCCGATCCTGCCTACCAGTATAGTATTCTATACCCTGCTCGGTGTGATTGTGCGGCTAAAAGATTTTGATCCCAATTTTCAAAAAACGGAAGGCGATGACCAGGATTGGCCCGTTTTGGAGTTGGAACAACAAGAAGCCGAGGCTAGCCTTTCGGCATAGATATTGAACATTTCACTAACATCTACCCTACTATGATTCAACAATTTATATATATCACGAAGCCTTTGAAAAGGCTACTTACCCTAGGTGTGCTACTGCTTTTGGGGCTAGCTACCTGGGCCCAAACCACCGATTTCGAGCGGCTGGTGCCGGATATTGATTATCGCTCCAAAACACTGGAGGAATATTTAGTGCAACTGGCCTGGCACAATAATCCCGACAATAAAATCCTCAACACCGAGGTGGCCATTGCCGATAATGAGATTAAGCTGACGAAGAATGAATGGACGCGCGATATTCGAGCTTCTTTCAACATCAATGAGATCAGCCTCAGTAATATCGTGTACGGTGATCGACTGGATTTACCGGTATTCTATCCTATTTACAACTTCACAGCCACTATCAATCTGGGCACCTTTGTGCGCCGCAAACCGGAAGTGCAGAACGCCCAATATGAAAAGCTGATCGCCGAGCAGGAGGTGAACAACCGGAAAATTGAAATCCGCAGAGAGGTGTTGGAGCGCTATGAAAAATATCTGTTGAGCCTGGAAGTAGTCAAAATAAAAGTACAGGCAGAGGATAATGCCTACACTACTTATAAATTGCTTTCCGAAAAATTCAAATCAGGCAAGGCCGAGCTGGAGGAGTTTACCAAAGCTTCCGAAACGTACTTCCGCAGCCAGGAAGACCATAAAAAAGCCCAAAGTGAGATTAAAACCAGCAAAATTGCCGTAGAGGAAATGATCGGCATTCCGCTGCAAGAAGCCATTAAATTGGGCCCCAAGTCCCGGAAATAGGTAAGGGCATTGAAGAAAAATACTATCGCCTTTTACCTTTCAACTCAGATCACTATTCTCTGCTGAGGGAAAATATCCATTGCCATATCCATTGCCCGGCCAAAAGCCTGCTTATCCACCGCCAGGGCTTCATGAGCTTGATCAAAAAAGGATAGCATATTCTCTGTGGGCATATTGCCGGTAAGCTCGTCTTTGGCCATCGGGCAGCCGCCATAGCCTTTGATAGCTCCGTCGAATCGCCGGCAGCCATTCTCAAAAGCGGCCCGCACCTTTTCCTCCCAATTGTGTGGCTGGGTATGCAGATGCGCCCCAAACTCCACATCGGGATAGGGCGGTATGAGGTTGCTGAATAAGTAGCTGATGCTCTGGGGGTTGGATACTCCAATGGTATCAGAAAGCGAAAGAATTTTGATGCCCATCTCTGCCAGCTGATCCACCCACTTCTGCACAATTTCTACATTCCAGGCGTCTCCGTAGGGATTGCCAAAACCCATCGAAATATATACCACCAGTGCTTTTTTATGGGCTACACACAGCTCCTGAATGGCTTTTACGCGATCTACCGACTCTTCAATGCTTGCGTTGGTATTGCGTAGTTGAAAGGTCTCCGACACAGAAAAAGGATAGCCCAGATAGCTGATTTGATCAAATTGGACAGCATCCCTGGCGCCACGCTGGTTGGCTACAATGGCCAGCAGCTTTGAGCGGCTGCCGGAGATATCCAGCCTGCCGAGCACCTCTACCGTGTCACGCATTTGTGGAATGGCTTTGGGCGATACAAAGCTCCCAAAATCTAGGGTATCAAAACCTACTTTCAGTAATTGATTGATGTAGGCCGCTTTCATTTCGGTAGGCACAAATTCCTTGAGACCTTGCATGGCATCGCGCGGGCATTCTATCAGCTTTATCATAGCCTAAAGATAGGGTTTTTGGTGATTATACCGCGCTTTGCTAAGTCTTGTGCATACACACAAAACTTGGCGGCTTGAAGTATAGATTTGCAGACATTCTCTTGTCTCACCATCTGCCTCTCTATCATCCAGCCCGCTATTGTCTGGCTTCACTCAAAGCTGTAACTTTACCGCAAAGTACTACATCATGAACAAAGGCATTTGGACACTTATCGGCTTCACACTCTTTACACTTGGCTTCACGGCTCTCATCCTTAGTCTGGTGAGTGTACAGCTCAGTTTTCTTACTTGGATCGACCGGCCGGGCCGGCTGTTCGGCTTTGTCATCCGGCTATTGATGATCATGACGGGAGCTGTAATAGTGGTCATGGCAAGAGGGAATTGGCGGGAGCCAGACAGCTAGTTTATCCCCTACAAGCGCACTCCTATTACTACGCCTGTTTTGTCATAATTGCCGCCTCTAAACGAGCTCACCACGTCCAATCGGAATAGCCGCAGTACTTTGAAGCCTATATTATCCAGCCCAAAAGAGAGTTCGTAATACAGCTGCTCATCCTGTACGCCAAGCAGTGAAAATCCCGCTACCGACTTCAGTCCAAGCTTGCGGAGCGCCGGAAGCTTGTCGAGCAAGAATCCTTCAAAATGATGTTGAAAGTGAGCTTGCACAAACTTTTTAGTGGTGCTGTATTGGTAATAAGGCAACTGCAAAAAGGAGCTGAGGTACTTATCGGGATTGCTCACAAGCGTTTGATTGCCATTGAAGTGCTGGAAATCGGGAAATTCAATCCGCCCTTTTGTTAAAAATAGCCCCCCTTGCACATCCCATTCGCTCCGGCCAAACAGGCCAAGGGTATGTTGGTCTCTCACATTGACACGCAACAGATCATAATCGACGAAGCTGTTGTTGATGCCAAAAGCCCTGCGATAGCGGATCACCAAATCCGGATATTGGCTGCCTTCAATGATCTTGCGCCCCGGATAGCTGATGTATTTTTGAGCAATGCGCAGCCGCAGGCTAATATTGAGCAGCAATGCTTTATGTGGCTCAAAGAGCGGGACTCCCGGCTCATTCCCCAGGGGATCGTTGGAAATATAGGCACGATCAGCCTGTTTGTAAAAACTATAATCGCTTTGATTGGCGAGCAACCGACGGTCTGCCAACTCCACGCTTGTAGCGAGCAAGCCACCGTTCCAAAGTTCCTGCCGGCAGTAAACTTCGCCGAAATACTTATCGTACACTTTTAGATAATTTCTCCTTTCCAATAAGCTGTACAGCGTATTAAGGGTAGGGCTGATAGGCCCGGCAGCATTGAATTGCGAGGTAGTACGCCCACCACTGAGGCGGAGCCTTCGGTAGTTGGTGCGGTTGAAGTTGTAGGTCAATGCCAGTCGGTAGCGGAGCTGCTTGTCCGCCAGGCCATATTGCAGGCGGGGATTGAGGGAAAGGTAGCGCATGTTGTACTCATCAAATTCCTTGCGGTAGGTGATGTTCAGGTCTCCATAAAACCCCTGAACGGTATTAAATTGAATGCGCGTAAGAGGCGAGCCGAGCGAAAAATATTTTTTTTCGTACGAATTGCTGTAATGATAGCCAAAAAGCAGGTCCCATATTTTGAAACGATTGTTTTTCCGATCCAGTGAATCCATGAAGTCCTTAGATTTCCATATCTCCTGCAGGCTGTCCTTTTTGGTATAATCGCGTGCTTCCTCCAAGGTGAGCGGAACGGGCCGAATGCTGTCCCAATAGCTCAGGCTCTGCTCATTGGCCTGCTCATCCACCCTGAACAGCTCGTTGTTGAAATATTTTTCCGCAAAATTTTTCTGTATATCGTAGCTACTGAAGATGCCGGTAAAAATGCCGTGAGCCTTGAATCCAAGCAGGGCAAAGCGGAAGTCGATGGTTTGAGAAAACTGCAACCACACATCCGGCTCGGCCACCGGCAGATGCAGCTGTTTGATAAGCAAGGTATCCAGCACCGGCTGTTTGATGGCCGCTCCGGTTAGGATGAGCTCGGTACTGTGGATGTTCCACAAATCCTCCACAATGTATAGGTGCCCGCTGAATACGGGGTCCTCCGATCGCTTCGGTATTACCCGAATTTTATTAATCAAACGTCCCTCATTATCGGGCATACTACCCACCAATTGGTAGCGGTAATAAGCCAGCGCATTATCAGCAATTGGAGAGAGGAGCTGCCGTTCGATTTCAATGTGATTGTCATAAAAATTGAAATTCATCAGTGTGGCACGATTGAAACTGAAACCATTGTCGTTGCCACTCACTTTGGAGGAGATCATTCGCTCTTTGAATTGATCGGGGCGCTGATAATGTAGCTCCGCTACCGATTCGCTCAGATAAATAATGCCTTGCCGGTTGCTGTCCAGCGTGCCTCCAAGGTCGCCCAGCTCCTGTCCGAACAGCTTTTCCGGGGCATCCAGCAGCTTTTGAATGCCTTTGATGTACACATCGCAGCTGTAGGCTTCCACCAAATTTCGATAGTAATCCCGCTTCTTTATCGCCTTTCGGATGATGGCATAGGCCGGGTCTTCTGCATTGGCACGCACCACCACCTCTGACAGCTCAACCGCTTCGGGCTCCAGCACTACATTGAGCTCTACTGGCTGATCGCCCAAATCTGCCTGCACTATTTTTTGCCGATAACCTATGTAGCGGTACACCAGGCTGAACGTTCCCTGACCGGGATCAAACTGGTAGGCTCCATCCACATTCGAGGTGGTGCCTGTGGAGCTGCCCTGCAAATAAATACTGGCAAAGGGCAATGGTTCACCATTGGTATCGGTGATCGTCCCGTAAATCTGTGCCTGCAAAGCGGCATGGCTCGAAAGGGATAATAGCAGTAGCCAAAAGAGGCGTATTTTCACAAGCCAGCTATTTTTGAAAAAAGGGTGAAGGCAGAGACTGCAATTCTTCGTTCCAGCCTTCACCTAAGTGTTATTCAAAAAATAAAATCCTCTTTTCAATTTTTGAATTAGATTCAACTTCACTGCCCTTCGGTCGTTCAGTTTTCACCTATTTCAAAAATGTCGGATTTATTTTTTGAGCGGTACTAAGTAGCCAAACAACTACTTTTCAAAAGTTTTCAGGAAAGAATATTTGTCGGCATATTCCAACATTTGTTTGACAAAATCATCAGGATATTCCACTTTCACATCCGATATTTCACTATTATCATCTTCTACGGCAACCAGGCGGGGGTTGATAAAACCTCCATAGGGTGGGATATCCAGTTTCTCTGCTCGGCTCAATACCTCCTGATGGAGTGCCTGATCGACCTGCACACCATAGCGCTCGATCAGATCGCGGCCTGCATTGAAGTCGCCCTGCGACTTGACGCGCTGTACTTCTCTGAGCAATTCGCCAAAAAGACTGCGCAGTTTTTCGTAATCTTTGATGTCGAAATAGGTCTTGCCATCGCGCGTAACCTTTTCGATCACGCCATCGGCTTTGCCTTTTTCATAGACCCAGTGCGACACCATAGAGCGGTTGCGCATGTGCGACTGTTCGATCGTTTTGCCCGGCTCAATGCGGCGCAGCTGCATCATCAGGCCATTCCGCAGGTAGCTGTCGTATTCTGCTTTGGCCACATCCATATTGGGCAGTATACCCATATCAATGAGCTTGGGATCCATGATGAAGTAGAGTGCAACCAGATCGGCACGAGCTTCTTCGAGTGCGGAAGCATAGTTTTTCAATGTCTCTTTGGGTGTACCAACGCCTTGTTCCAGCTTTCCGGAGGCGTGGCCAATCACTTCATGCAGTGCGGTGTGAATTTTGCCGGCCAGACTGCCATGCTCTTCTGAGCGGGCAATTTCCTCATCATCGTGAGCAAACTCTTTGGTGAGGCCCGGGCCGCTGCTTTTGCTATACGCTTCGATGATATTGCCCAGGCTAACGGATTTGGAGCCGTGCTTGGCGCGAATCCAATTGGCATTGGGCAAGTTGACACCGATGGGAGAGGAAGGGGAAACATCTCCCGAGCCATTCGCCACTGTAACTACTTTGTAGGAAATGCCGGTTACCTTATCCTTTTTGTGCGCATCCATGATCGAGCTGTTGGTCTCAAAATATTCGGCATTATTCGCAACTACTTCCATGCGTTCGGAAGCATCAAAATCTTTGATTTCTATCAAAGATTCGTAAGAACCTTTGTAGCCTTTGGGATCCTGATACACTTCAATGAAGCTGTTGATGTAGTCGATATCGCCTTTTGTAGCTTGAACCCAGGCGATGTTGTACTCGTCCCATTTTTTTAAATCGCCGGTATTGTAATATTCGATGAGTAGGCGGAGAGCATCTGCCTGAGGTTTATTTTCGGCAACTGTGACGGCCTTCTCCAGCCACTTGACAATCTCTCTGATCGATTCTCCATACATACCATCAGCCTTCCAGACCTCCTCTTTGAGGCTTCCATCTGCCGTACGTACCAGCTTGGAATTGAGGCCGTAACTAATGGGTTCGGGATCGTTTTTATCGATTATTTTTTCATAAAAAGCATCGACTTCCGCATTGGTGATATCAGGGTCGTAAAAATTGACTGCAGAGCCCAACACCAGGTCTTTTTCTGCATCGCGATTCACTTTTTTAGCATCTTTTGCAGGGTTGAACATAGCGTCCAGCACTTGCTCGGAGAGTTGAGCACCGGTATCCTTCAGCAGGCTTTGAAAATAGCTTTTGGAAAATCCGGGGATGAACTTGTCATTGGAATAATGGTGGTGGATACCACTGGCAAACCATACCCTTTTGGTGTACAGCATGAATTGTTTCCAGTCTTCCGAGTTTTTATCGCCCTGATAGTTTTTAACAATCTTGTCCAGTGCATGGCGAATAGCCAGATTGTAGCGATAGTTCATATCGTACATAATGTCACGGCCAGCTAACCCGGCTTCAGACAGGTAGTACACCAGCTTTTTTTGATTGAGGCTCAGCCGGTCAAAGCCCGGAATCTGGTAGCGGATCATCCGTACATCGGCAAACTTATCGGGGCTCCAAACAAAGTCATCAGAGGCCGAGCTTTCGGACTCAGTATCCGTGGCAGCATGGCCATCATTGGCCTGCTTGACAGGTTCCTGGCAGTTCAGGCCGAGCAGGCAGATCAGGAAAAGGAGATTGAGGTATTTCATATTTTCAAATTTTAATAAGGTGAATGCCTGAAATTTTAAGCACTTTGTATTATTCTTTATTATCTGTGTATCCATTTGAATATCAGCAATTTGAAAAGTATCAAGCTTGAAAAGTATGGGTAGCAATTTGGCTCTGAAGAGATTGGTCTATCTGTCCATCTATCATCCAGCACCAATATTTCCTTCGACTAGCGCTCAATATACATCACCTCTTTTACTGCCTTGATCACTTTTTCGGCATTCGGCAGCCAGGCTTCTACAAAAGGCGCGGCATACGGAAGTGAGGTATCGGCGGAATTGACGCGGGTGACGGGCGCATCGAGGTAATCGAAGGCATATTTTTGGATTTCGTAAGCCACCTCAGCCGATACTCCGGCAAACGGCCAGGACTCGTCAACCACTAGCAGGCGATTCGTTTTTTTGACAGATTCAACAATGGTTTGGTGATCGAGCGGGCGAATGCTGCGCAAGTCGATCACTTCAGCAGAAATGCCTTCTTTTTGCAGTTCTTCAGCAGCTTGCATAGCTACCAGCACCATTTTGTTGAAAGATACCAGCGTCACGTCCGTTCCTTCCCGCCGCAGGGCTGCCTGCCCGATGGGTACCACATACTCCCCTTCCGGTACTTCACCCTTATGGCCGTACAGGATTTCCGATTCCATCACACAAACCGGATCATCATCGCGAATGGCAGATTTTAGCAGGCCCTTCGCATCTGCCGGATCAATACAAGAGATAACTTTGAGGCCGGGGCAATTGGCCAGCCAGCTTTCAAAGGTCTGCGAATGTTGCTGTGCCAATTGGCCCGCCGAGCCACTGGGCCCGCGAAAAACAATGGGGCAATTGAATTGGCCTGCCGATTGAGAAAGCGTTTTGGCGGCATTATTCACGATCTGGTCAAATGCCAGCACGGCAAAATTCCAGGTCATAAACTCTACAATAGGCCGCAAGCCGTTCATAGCGGCACCAACGCCGATACCGGCAAAACCGAGCTCGGCGATAGGCGTATCGATCACCCTTTTGGGCCCAAACTCTTCCAACATCCCCTTGCTCACCTTGTAGGCTCCATTGTATTCGGCTACCTCTTCTCCCATCAAAAAGACCGTTTCATCGCGGCGCATTTCTTCAGACATAGCTTCCAGCAGAGCGTCTCTCAGAGCAATCGTTCTTGGCATATTCGAGCATTTAATAGTTTTAGAAACAGTTTCTTACAAAAGGCCCGTAAAATTAAAAAATATCCTTTTACTGAACCAAAATGTCACCTCCTTAACAAAATTTGTCAAACTTATCCCTTGTATTGTTCAAAAATGTCAGATTTATTTCTTGAATGTTCCCTAACTTTAAGCTGTGATCAGTATTCGTTCATAAAACTTTACCCAATGAAAAATCTGTTTTTCTTCCTGTTTGCAATAAGCTTTATTGCCTGCCAACAAGCTAACAAAGAGGCTACCGTCGAGCAGCCAGCGTCCTTTACACTGGAAGGCCTGATCGACCAGCCTGTAGATGATGAAGTGGTAGTCCGAAAGGGAGATGATAAATACACCGCAACAGTAGAAAATGGTCAGTTTCGATTGGAAGTAGCTGCCGAAGAAAGTGGTTATTTCCGCTTCACCCATGGGTCTGAGCACACTTATTTGTACTTCAATCCGGGCGATGAGGTGAAGATGGTATTGGATCCTGAGCAATTTGATGAAAGCTTGAAATTTGAAGGGAAGGGGGCAGATGTCAATAATTATCTGGTCAGTAAATACCTGCTCGAAGAGTCGATTGATAAAGATAGAAAAGAGCTTTTCTCTAAAGAAGAGGCCGATTTTCTCACTTCCTATGAATCCAATGTGAGCCAGCTTTCTGATCATTTTGCAAGCTTCAAAAAGACCGCGGAACTTGATGAGAACTTTGCAAAACTGGAAGCCGCGAATCTAACTTACGATCAGGCCATTGATCGGATGCGCTATCCGGATATCCATGCGTATTACACAAAAAAGGAGAATTTCAAACCATCCGAAGGATATTTTGCCTTTCTCGATAAGCTCCCTATTGACGATGCAAGCCTCCTGACCAGCAGCAAATTCAAGCAATTCATCAATTATCTGGTCGATTTGAAAGCGGAAGAAAACAGGGAAGACGGCAAAGAGCCCGGAAAAATGGAAGCTCTGCAAAGCAAATTCGAGCACATCCCAGAAATGTTTACCAATGAGGAGGTACGCAATCAAGCACTCTATGGGCAGATGCGGGATATGGTGCGCTATGATGGCACTAGTGTAAGTGAAGAAATGATGGCTCATTACCATTCATTGAGCACCAACGAAAAGCATAAAAGGGAGCTGGCAGATACGTACAAAGGTTGGGCACATTTGGCAGCGGGTAAAACTGCACCCAATTTTTCCTATACCAATCTGAAAGGCGAGCAAATATCACTGGCTGACCTGAAAGGCAAAAATGTGTATGTAGATGTGTGGGCTACCTGGTGCGGTCCTTGTAAAAGGGAATTGCCGCATCTGGAAAAGCTGGAGGCCAAGTATCACGGCAATGATCATTTGGCTTTTGTAAGTGTCAGTGTGGATAAAAACAAAGAAGCCTGGGAAAAAATGGTTGCTGAGAAGGAGATGAAAGGAATTCAGATCATTGCTGACAAAGATTGGGATTCCAGCATTTGTAAAGATTACAACATTCACGGCATCCCCCGCTTTTTGCTCATTGACAAGGCTGGCAAGATTATAGATGCCAATGCACCACGCCCTTCCTCTGATGAAATCAAAGGCATTTTAGCTACGCTGGCTGATCCGAATTATACCTCTATGAAATAGTTGGGAACTGGCTGTTGGCTTCCTCTAAAACTCGGGAAGCCAACAGCCAACCTTATGGTTTACTTCAGGATTAAATCAAACTCTACCCTTCTGTTTAAGCTTCTCCCCTCCTCAGTATCATTGTCAGCAATGGGCTGCGATTCGCCAAACCCGCCATAACTCAAGCGGCTGATCGGCACCCCTTTACTTGCTAAATAATCGTAACACGACTTGGCACGCCGCTGCGACAAGCTTTGATTGTTGATCTCGGAGCCTACATTATCCGTATGCCCGATGATGTGGAGCGTATAATCGGGATATTTGTTCAGTACATCCTTCACCTGCTCCAGTACGGCAAAGGATGAAGATTTCAGCTGCGCACTTCCCGATTCAAACTGCACCGCCTGGATTGCGTAATCCAACACCTCCCGATCCTCTTCGCGAATCTCCGGACAGCCATTTGGTGAAGCCGGTGCTGACATATTGGGGCATTGGTCCATTGAATCGTCAATGCCATCGCCATCGCTATCCGGGCAACCACTGAAGCGGCCTTCACCAGCTGCATAGGGGCATTTGTCGTCCTTATCCGCAATGCCGTCTTTATCACTATCGGGGCAGCCATTGATTTGTCCCGCCTTGGTGGGGCACTCATCCAGGCTGTCATCCACACCATCGCCATCGGAATCAATTTGCGGACAGCCACCGTTTTCCGGGCTTCCGGCCTTCTCAGGGCATCGATCGTCGCGATCTGCCAGGCCGTCACCATCCGAATCGGGGCAGCCCTTCAAGCTACCCGCCACGTCCGGGCAGTCATCATTCATGTTTGCTACGCCATCGCCATCACTATCGGGGCAACCTCCGGAAGCTTTGGGCCCATACTCATCAGGGCAGATGTCCTCCATATCTTTGATGCCATCGCCATCGCCATCCGGGCAGCCACCCAAGGCAGCCAGGCCGGCCATCTCCGGGCAATCATCTTCTGCATCCCTGATGCCGTCATGATCTTTATCCATTGGAGCAAATTCTATTACCGCACTGGTATCGACAGCCTCTTCGACTTCTTTGCCGATCATAAAACCCAAGCCAATCCCATGATGCAAGTTGTTGCGATCATTGTTGAGAGAAAAGCGGTATTCGCTTTGGATATTAACAAAGCCAAAATTGCGAAGCCGGAAGTTGATGCCGATACCAAGCGGAACCTGAAAATCCATATTTTCTGATTCTACCAGGGAAGTTCCGAGGCCAATAAGTGCATAGGGAATTACGGTTTTATCTTCTTTGAAATGTTGCAGTTGGAGGAGGGCATCGAAACCGAAAAGGGTTCTGTTGTTGGTCTCGTCGGGCAGGTCAATGACGCCTACTTTGAAAGGCAATACGGCGTTGATATAGGGACTGAGATTACGCAGATAGGCAATTTCGAAACCATCGGTAAATTGGCCAAAATCGGTAATTGTACCGCCTTGCGGGCTATTGTAATCGAGCCAAAGCTTTTTGGCGATGATGGAGTTGGGCCGAGTCGGGTTTTGGCCAAAAACCGTTGAAAGGGAGATGCTGCATACCAATAATGCAGGGAGTAACACGTACTTCATGTTCCTGGAATTTTCTTTTTTGCTGTTCAAAATATTTTGTACACTACTAAGATCATGTTTACATTTCATCCTTTGGACTACCGACACCAAATATTGTTTTATACTGCGTTACGTATTCGCCTTCGTAGCTAAGGCTATGAGGCTCCGCCCTGCCTTGTCTAAAATAATATGAGTGCGAGACAAATTGGAGGAATCCTAAAATGAGAAGAGTTTGAAGGAATTTAGTAAATTTAAGTTAGAAAATAGATTTACTGACCCTCAAACTCTAATTCAAGGTATGGACAAAAAAGTACTAATACAAAAAATAGAAGAAGAAATCGGAAGATTGGTTGACCTAAGTGATGAATATGTAGAGCAGGATGTAGGGATTGATAAAATAGAACTAAGCCTACTAAGTGAATTGCTGAAGCTGGGACTGTTGCTATTGAACTACATAATCAAGCAAAAGTTAAAAAAGGTTGAGGAATATCTCCCGATTTTGGAATCAGGAGAGAGCTACAGGAGTAAAGGGACAAAGAAGCGGAACTACCTCAGTTTGTTTGGTCTGATACAAATCCATCGTCCATCGTATTTGAGTACTCAACGCGGTCAATTTTATAAAATAGACGATTATTTGCAGTTGCCCAAGGGTTGTTATTGGTCGTACAATCTACAAGAGTTGGTAGGGGGAAGTGCTACCCAGGGGAGTTACAAAGAAAGCGTAGTGATAGTGAATAAATTATTAGGTTTGAATCTGAGTGGAAAATCTTCGGAGAGAAATGTCAATCATTTGGGCGAGTACGTTGATCAGTACTATGAGTTGGAGCGAGAAGAAGCTCAAGAAGATGAAGCGTTGTTTTTTAGCACTACCTTTGATGGTAAAGGATTGCCGAAGATAAAGGCAGTACAACAAAAGGAGGCCAATCCCAAAAAGCGGCTAAGCAAAGGGGAGAAAAAGGGTAAGAAACAAAGTGCGACAGTGTCAGTTACCTCTGTTTTTACGCCTCAACAAAGGACTGCCGACCAGATATTGGATGGCTTGATGGGAGTGCAAAAAGAAGCTGCTCAAGAGGACGAACCAGCATCAACACAACAAAAGAAAACGGAAAATAAGATGCACACTAAAATTCACCGTAGAGCATTTTTAGCCAATCAGCAAAAGGCAATAGATTATGGGATAGAAGATTTAAAATCAAAAATGACCAACTCCCAAAGTCGATTCGTCATCCCCATAGATGCCGGAATAGGCTTGGAAGATAAAATACTGGCAAGCATAAAGAAGAATAATCTGGAAGGTCAATTTGATGGAATCATTTTAGACATAGTCCATGTAAGCGAATACGTTTGGGATTGTGCCAATGCCATATTTGGAGAAAGTTCTAAGTTGAGAACAAGCTGGGTCAGAGGGGTGTTAAAAGATATATTGGAAGGAGGAACTGAAAAGGTAATAAAAGACCTTGTGTTGAATAGAGACAAAACAGAATTATCGACAAACAAAAAGAAGCAGTTAAATAAGGCAATCACCTATTTGACTAACCATAAACACAAAATGAATTACGCTGATTTTTTGAAAAAGGGGTATCCAATCAGTTCAGCTCTGGCAGAGTCTACTTGTAAGCATTTGGTCAAAAATAGAATGGAGCAAAGCGGTATGAGATGGTCATCCAAGGGGGCGCAAAACATGCTTGACCTTAGAGCTGTAAAACAAAACGGAGACATCGAAGATTTTATACAATTCGTCAGACTAAGGGAACGAAAAGTAAATTTAGTCCGATTAGCTGCTTAAATGCAAAACCCCTAATTTGTCATGCACTCAAATAATATTTGCCAGTCGTCGTCTCAAAAACGATTTTTAAACATGATCTAAACCCCATTGCTGATATATCAAAAACGTTACCAGTCTGTGGGAGCTTCAAAACACACATAGATCAGACCAACAATTGTAAACAATTGAGGATCATATAGTTATACTTATAGATCAAAGCTAATTTGCAGGCTTCGCCGTATTGGGCAAGTATAGCAACAGCCGGCAAAACGATGTTGGAAAGCGAGCTGATAGCCATTCAGCTTTTCAGCGCGTAAATATAAACATATTAAAGTTTATGTGTCAAATAATATCGTCCCAAACTCTTCCAATTCGCAACTTCATCCATTGAATAAAATCCAGGCATTTTCCCCATCTTCACACTACATCCTTGGCTTCAAGCTATGATATTCAAAGGCCGCCCGGGCTGGCGATAGCGAGGCGCGCTTGGCACCTTCGGCAATGATATAATATTGGAGGTCGGCGCCATAATCGATGGCAGCACGATAGCTTTCGCCGCCATCGGTCTCCATAGCCAGACGCTTAAAGGGTGCATGCGGCTTGTAGCGATAGCATAGCCACAGCGTTTCAGCATCTTTGGCATTGCAACTAATTAGCACCGAGCTGTCTCCCTCCTCTCTATGGGTAAGGCCGGCAATTTTGGGTGGCGCTTTTTTCAATAGCGGGTGGTTGGTGAGATAGGTAATCCGGGTTTCCATAAGCTCCTTAATGCCAATAATTTTCGACTTGCCAGCCAATTCAGTAGCCTGCAAATTATTTTTAAAGGCTTCGTATGAATAGAGCTTGTTGGGATCATTTTGAACGTAAAAATCAATGGCTGACTGAATCGTACGGGCCCGCTCGGTGTATTTGCCACTGCTAAAAAATTCCTCCAGGATCGTTTTTACATGTGCTAGATATACCTTTCGGTACAAGGGCACATTGAGCAACTTGCTGATCAGCGGTCGGTTAGGGTTTTTGTAATGGGCAAACATGCTAAATTCCTGCAATTCCTCATCGGTCATTGGCTTGCTATCCGTACCATCAAAGCGAAAGCCACCAAATGACAGATTCATATCCCACACGATGGGCTGGAAACGGCCAAAACTGTCCTTGTACAGGTAATAATTATGGCAAAGGCGGCCAGAATAGCTGTCCAGATTTACCAACACATTGTTGAAAGCATGCATCCACAAGGTCCGATCCACATTGATCAGTTCGTCGGGCTCCCTGCCATTTTCCAATGCATGACACAACTCAATCAGTGCTTTCCAGCCGTGATCGCTTTTCAGTTCGTAATTGCTTTCATAACAGAGGCTGTCTTCTCCCTGGTACATCAGGCTGGCCTTATCTCCTGCCAGGCAGCCTTCTATGGGCGCTGCGGCCCAGCTGGGATCGCATTTGAAGAGGATGCCTTTCTTGTAGCCGAAATGATTTTTCAGAAATAACTTATCTATCGACTCACTATTATTGTACAAGCCCAATGGCACGCCATTGACGGTAAGGCGGACAAAATTGGCGCGGGGAGCTGGCATATAGCAACCGGCAATTTCATAGGAAAGTACTTCCCGGATAAAGCTGGGATCCCTGAAAACATTCGATAATTTGAGTGTTTTTTGGCCGCCAGGAAGGCGCTGTTTCTTTTTGACGGTATTGAGTTTGATATTAAAGGGCAATTTACCGGAATCCGTTTTGCGCACATTGTGGTAGGAGCTGTTGCCTTTAAAGCGCACTCCTACGCTGTCGTACAAGATTCCGTCGATGGTGGCTTTTCCGATGAGGCGCTCATCTTCGCCAGCCAGCTTGAAGGAATCGAGGATTTGGCTCCAGTTTTGTTCCGCAAATTCCAATTTCACATCACGTACACGGTTCAGGTTATAGAAATCCTGTGCATTTCCGGTCAGCCCAATAAAAAGAAACAAGAGGAAAAAATAGCGTTTTTGTGTCATGCTTTAGCGATTAACAATACTTCTCAAATGGTAAAGGCTATCGGTTGGCTATTTATTGCTCAAAAGCTGCATAATATGCAAAACAATGTTGACCGCCATAATGGCCATCAGAGCGAGCGACAGGATGCGCAACCAACCTGCATTATCACGCCGAAAAGCCTCAGCTTTTTTTTGCAAGGCAGCATCTTTGGCCTTTACACGGCCTCTGGCAAAAAGATATAGATACACGGCCAGAGCCAAAAAAATGAGTTCTATTACCAGTCCTATTAGCTCCAAAAGAATTAATTATTGTGCCAGATCGGCGGGTTTAATTTCTTCAAAATTGCCGGTTTTCCGGTTTTTCTTCACATTGTCCCATTCAAAATAACGCCCGTTCATCACCACATACACGCCCGGCTTGAGCGTTTGGGCGAATGCCAAAGCACTACCGAGGTTGAAAAAGCCATCGCTGGAAGTACCAAAGGCATAGGGCACCATAGCGCCCGTCAGCACAATCGTTTTGCTGTCAATTCCTGCTTTGGCAAGTACCTCGGCGGTTTCGACCATACGGTCGGTGCCATGTGTAATGATGATTTGGTGGTGGGGTGTTTTCCGGCAATTGTACAAAATAATCTCGTGCTCTTCATCATGCATATCCAGGCTATCGATCATCATCAGTGTTTTGATGTCAATATCCAGTGTACAACGGCCACGCTCAAACATTTCTTTGAGATGGGTGTCTTTGAAATAGAGCTCACCGGTGATAAAATTGTACTCCTTGTCAAAGGTACCTCCGGTAACAAAAACCTGAATCATGCTTTGCTCATAGTTGAGGCAGGGTCAATTGCGCAGCAAACCGCTGTGGCGCAGGTACCAGACTCCCACCATAAATAAGACAAAAATCAATACAAGTATAGCAATTTTTAGCCAGCTAATGGGTTTGTTGCCATATACTTTGCCCGTTTGGCCATTAATGGTAAAGTGATAGATTTTGTTGTTGTACATATAGGAGCTGATCCAGATGGGCAGGATGATGTGCTTGAAGGTTTGGCCTGATTTGCTGCTGCTGACGTGCAAATTGCGCTGCGTATCGCCTCCCAGCTGGGCAGAGCACATATGCCTGATCTTGTCGTCCATGATTAGATCGGCGATATGGTAAGCCTCATCCACCTCGATCTGATAAATTTCGGCTTCCCAGCCCACCATCAGCCGCGCATCAAAATTTACGACTTCCCCCAAGCGAAAGGGCAAAATGCGCTCTACCACCCGCTGCTCCAGGCCGCGTGAGGCAGCTACCAGTATGTCGTCAAAGAAATGGCTGAGCCTGCCGCTGCGCTGATGCCAACGGACTTTCTGCACTTTTTTAGTCTGCATACGGCCTTTTATGCGTACCTGCTCCGTTTCGTAATAATAATGGCCCGCCTGTCCCGACCATTCCGATTCCGTCTTCGCGTCATAGGTCCAAAACGGGATATATACCCCATGCAGGTCTTCCATAGCTGCCAGGCTTTTGAGTTTGCTGGGATGAAACCAGCCCCGCCGAATCCATTTTTTGAAAGAGGATGTCGCTTCGTCGCGACTGATGTAAAAGGGAATGATGCCTACTGGCTGGATGCATTGATGATCAAAGGCTTCGAGATTGACGTTGGTGGAGCCACAAAAACCGCAGCTCACCTTTAGCCGGTCACTTTCTACCATAAACTTGGCACCACAGCTGCCACAATCGAATACCTTCTTGCCCACCTCTTCCGGCACATAATCTTTGACCAAAGACATGGTATTGCTCAGGGATTGCTCAACTACCTTATCGGTGGAATCATCAATATCCTCCAGATATCCACAATAGTCACAACTGATTTTTTTTGCCTTTGCAGAATAGCGGAGTTGGCTACCACAGGAAGGGCATGGCAGGTGGATGGCATTTTGAATATGCTGTGATTTCTCCATTTTTGAGATGGTGGGAGCTGAGAAGTCAGATGGTGAGATAGTGGAAGGTCTGACAATCTATTGCCTGCCAGTCTTACCATCTGACCGTCTATTTCCCCAAGCCCTACAATCGCCCCAGCAATTCCTTTTTCTTGGCTTCAAACTCTTCCTCCGTCAAAACCCCTGATTCTTTGAGCTGGCCTAATTCTTTGAGCGTGTCCATGATTTCTTCGCGGGTTTGTGCTTTGGAATCGGCCTGCTGCGCTGGCTTGTTTTGTTGCATTTGCTGCTGCATCATCTGGTTGGCCATTCCGAAACCCATGCCCATGCCGAGCCCCTCTCCTGCCCCGCCGCCCGGATTTTCGGCTGCTTTTTCGATAGACTGTGCTGTTTGAAATTGACTGAATTTGCCCATATCATCTACCATATTCATATTGGTCATCTTGTCGTAAAAGGCTTCCACTTCTTTAGGCAGCGAGGTGCTCGTGATCTGGAATTTTGTCAATTCGATACCAAAAGGATCCAGCTCATTTTGAAGGATCGGCGTGACCTTTTCGCCCAGCTCGGTATAATTGGCTACCATATCGAGTACCGAAACGCGAGCTTCGGCAATCGCTTCGGCAAATTTGGGCGAGACGATATCACGCAAACGCTCTTCTACATCGGAGATGCGCAAAACCTGGTGGGTTCCGGCAAATTCATTGAAGAACAATTCCACATTGCTGACCCGCACAAAGTACACACCAAAAGCCTTTACCCGCACCTGCTTGAATTCCGGATCGCGGAGGATGATGGGATTTTGGGTACCCCACTTCAGGTTGGTGAATATCCGGGTACTGATAAAATAGACATCCGCTTTGAAGGGCGATTGAAAGCCCTTGTCCCAATTGCGCAATGTGGTGAGTATCGGTATATTGTCGGTTATCAGCTCGTGGCGGCCTGGTTCAAATACATCTGCCATGCGGCCTTCATCTAGGAAGAGCGCCATTTGCGACTCGCGCACGGTGAGATTGGCGCCATACTTAATGTTGGCGTCCTTATCAGGAAATTTCCACAATACGATGTCATTTCCCTGCTCCACCCAATCGATCACTTCAATAAATTCGCCTCTTATAAAATCAAATAAGCCCATGTTATTGATTATCTTTTAGTTAGTAAATAGTTCTAGCTAATAGCAGCGAAAGATACCAAAAATCTCTATCAAAGTAATAAGACCTGACTCCTAAATGCGCAGCACCTTTAGCAAAGTGATACAAGCCATAGCAATGAACATCAGGGTAAATAGAAAGCTTAACCTCACCACCGCCCATTCCATGCTCAGGTCCGGCTCGGCTTGGCGATAGATGTCTGTCAGGGCGAATGCTGAAAGCAGTAATCCGATCAGTGCAATGAATCCCAGCACCAGAGCCATTCGGGTCAATCTGTTTAATTTTCTCATAATCAAGTCTTTACATTCAAAAAAACAGGTAGCTACCTGCACTACAAAAATAATACTTTATGGGTTTGGGTGCAGAAAGATTTAGACAAAGGAGACCAACTAGCACATCGGAAGGATTGCAGAAAAGCTAAAAAGCCAGCGGTTTGACCGGATGGTCAAACCGCTGGCACCATATAAAGTTTTGATAATCAGCAGTTTAATCGACCAATTCCTTCAGCAAGCGGTCTGCTTTGAATATGTACTTCAAAGCAGCGTAAATACCGCCGGCGTGAACGGATACGGAACGATTGTACTCTTCGTCATAAATAAAATTACCCGGTAGCGATTCAATATTGCCATCGAAGATGAGGCCTACCGCTTCTCCTTTCTGGTTGATCACCGGGCTGCCGGAATTTCCGCCGATGATGTCGTTGGTTGACACAAAATTGTAAGGAGACTTTAGTAAGCCCATTGGCGGGTTTTGCCAACGCTTGGGCAAGTCCCAGGGGAAGGTCTTGTTGTGCGAGTAGTACCTGTCGTACAAACCAAAAAAGGTCGTTTTTATGGGTGCTGTGGTACCATTGTATTCGTAGCCTTTTACTATACCATCCGAAATGCGAAGGGTAAAGGTAGCATCGGGTGGCAAGGATGTTCCGTAAACATTGAACACCTGGTTGGCAATTTTGGCTTCCAATGCCTTGCGCTTAGGTGAAGAGCCACGAAATGCATTGCCCGCTTCCATATACTTAGGGATCAGGTTGTCGGCCGCTTTAATGAGCGGGTCTTTGCTTTTGGTAATGTTTTTATCCTTGGCCAAACATTTGGCAGCATCCTTTTCGGATTGGAGCAGTTTGGAATCATGCTTCAACATTTTCACAAAGGCATCAACGGATTTGCCAGCGAGCAAATTTTTCACGGTATTATCACCCGGATATACATGATCTCTTATTTCATTCAACACCAAGCTGAGGAGCTGAAAGTCCTTCTTTTCCACAGATTTAGAAAGATTGATGATGTCTTCTTTGGCCTTGTCCTTGTCCTCTTCACTTGCGCTGCCCAGCATCTGCTTATAGCCATACAGCTGATGCATGAGTTGAAATATCTTTCCATTTATGGGCGAAGGGCTCAGGTATGAAACGGCCCAACCATGAGGTAGTAGTTTTTTGTATTCGCTGTCCAACACATCCCAATGATTGACACCTGGCGAAGCGGCGCGAATCTTTCGCTCCATTTGCTTTTTGCGGTCAAACAGCTCTTTGTCATGTAGCCCGCCAATGATGCCGCCAATGGCTTTGATGGAATTAGAGAAATTGTTGATGGTACCCAATAACTCCTGTGCTTCCTGGCTCTTTGACTCATCTTTCTTCATCATATCGTACTCTTCCTGAAAGAGGTCCCGGCGATCGCTGAGCCAACGATGCAAAAACTTGTAGCGATAATCTCTGTCATATTCCAACTGTGCAACCGTCCGATAACGCTCTGTGCTGCCGGGATTGCCCACCACAAATACTGGCGTACCCTCTTCGATGCCATCGGGATTGAACTCAAGGTGATGCCTTTTGGTATTCAATGGTTGGCCGTTTTCATCGTATGCCCGCCAAAAGGTAAAGTCGAGGCTATAGCGCGGATAGGTGAAATTATCCGGATCGCCACCAAAGAAGCCCAGATTGTACTCGGGGATAAGCACCAGCCGGATATCGTCATAGCGTTTATACCCGTACAAGGAGTACTTGCCCCCAGAGTAGTAAGTAACTGTTTGGAGGCGCAAGCCTTTCCAGCCGTTCATAGCGCTGTATTTCTCCTTAATGCTTTCGAGCGCTTCCCTCCTCAAGGCCAGGGCATCGGCATCGGTTTCGGCTTTTGTCGTTTGTGCTTTCACCTCATCGGTAATATCTGCTATCATGACCAGGCGCTCCACAAAGAGGTCGGGAGCCCGGCGTTCATCCGCTTTGGTAGCGGCGTAGAAGCCGTTTTTGTCAAAATTTTCTCCTTCCTTCTGGATCGAAACGGCCACATCTCTGGAACAGTGGTGGTTGGTCATAATGAGGCCATCCGGCGAGACAAAGCTGGCAGAGCACCAGGTGGCAAAGCGCAGCGACGACATTTGAACGTCCTTGAACCAATCCTTATCAGCCTTGATGCCATATTCCTTCTGAAACCATTCTACCGGCGGATTCTCAAAGGTCCACATCCGGCCAAAGTCAAAAGGACTGGCTTCCTTTTGCTGGCCAAAGGAAAGGCTAACGGTCACAGCCAACATGAGCGCAACGAGCGTATATTTTGCTAACAATTTCATTGGTAAAGTAATTTGGTTAATAATCTAACATACTGAAAGGTGGGCAAAATTAAGGATTTTTCTGTACACGGCAGGTATAGAATTAGAGGGGTACAGGGCAATCACATTTAAAAACAGAAAATTACCATGTGTGCTACTCGGTACAATATTGCCAGTATTAGCGGGCCAAAGGAAATCAGAGCATTGCCATTTCTTTTTTCATAAAACGGATGACTTAAGGCCGGTATCTGCCTATTGCCAGGCTTTTTTGAAACGCAGCCTTGCCCTGGCAGCTTCGGCCATTTTGCCTTGTGCTTCCAGGCTTCTGGATAGCCCGATAAGAGCCTAACCATTCTCTTTGAGCTTGTCCAGATCCCCGCAGCATGGCAGGCATCTACATACATACTATCTTCCTTCACGGCCCGCTCATTGGCCATTGAGCCTTCATGATACTTGCCCACATTGATATACAAATGGGAAGGCATATGCAGCAGGTGGCCACTCCCCGGCACCCGAAAACGCAGTCGGTTCGCGGCTTGCAGGCCTTTTTCAGGATGAGAAGATGCTTCCGTAGCGTGGATGTACAGGTGCATGGCTTGTGGGCCGGTGCTGGCCGCTTTCCGTTTGAAGTATTTGTCTTACAAGCCAGTGGCAGTATGCCAATCAGGCAGAGGAAACATAAGAATTTGAAGTACATGTCATTTGGTTTTTGATTCTTTTTGTAAACGCAAATACAATAGTGCCGTTTCCCGCCCACCGTAGTTGAAAAGAATAGCAAAAAACGCCTAAACCATTGATAATCAATGAATTAGGCGTTTGCTATTTAATCCTGGTAGCTCCGACAGGAATCGAACCTGTATCTTGGGCTCCGGAAACCCACATACTATCCATTGTACTACGGAGCCTGGATTTGGTGCAAATTTATATATTTTTAGGTTTTTCTCTGGCAAAACAGTGAAAAGCCGAAAAGAGTACCCATAAATTTTTGGAGAAATGAAGAATTGTGTATGTTGCTGATAATCTGGCCTCCGAAGTTTCCGTTAATCAAAAAACGGCTAAAAAATTGCACCTTCAGTTGTTAACTAAATTGACGAAAAATCATGAGAGAACTACTTTTGTTTCTATCTATTTTCCTCTTTCCTGTCATACTGTTGGCTCAGTTTACTCCATCTGATAAAGGTCTCACCATTATCGTTACTGATGGGACTCAAACGGGTAAAAAGAGCATCCTACAGCCTCCCACCAATGTAAAATACAGAGACCTGATACGGCCTTTGGGCATGTCGGATGCCATCCAGGCTGGCGCTTTTATCGAACGGCCCGAGTACGGGTTGGCCGGCTTTATCCTGGTCTTTTGTGTAAATGATGCAATCGGCGATCAGCAGGGTTCGCTTATTGTTAATGGCGAGGTAGTTTACGGTGTGTATCGGCTGATCCGCCAGAAATTCTCCGTTGATGAGGAGATTCCGGAAGGTATGACGCCGTACCGGCTGGCTGGCACCGTCTATTTTTTGGGTATTTCCTAAGCAATTTACAGCCAGGCCAATAGTTTCTAAACAACTTCATTGTGTAAACGGCAATGCGGCTTCAGCATTTAAAGCAATTGCCCAACATTGTTATTTCGAAACAAACAACAACTGTCGCACGTAGTTGTTTAGCTCATGTTTAAAAATCGTTTTTGAGACGACGGTTGGCAAATATTATTTTAGACAAGGCAGGGCGGAGCTTCGTAGCATGAGTAAAAACAAGAGGAATGAGGAAGGCGAAAATTTAGCGTTCCTTGCACTTTATACCCTAAATCGGGTAGGCGAAAATCAAAAATTATTTATACCTTGCAACTATTAGGAATGTACAGTTCTTAGCTCAAATATTTTCTCCCTTTATTTAACCGATGATTTGCAAAATCAAGTTATTTCCTTGACTTGAATCCATTTGGTCTGTTTAGTGCAAGTTGGAATTATCAGATCAACATAGGTGGCCAGACAAAATCATACTGTACCAAATTTTTGAAAGGAGAAGAATCTCTTTTTCAACTTTTCTCAAAAAAACCCGAATTTTTCAAAGCTAACGGCAGCTATTAAAAAGGCTGCCATTTGCTACGAATACATCCTTCATTTGTAGCGCTATGGAAGTGAGCAAAGTCTTGCAGCCATAGTTTGCATTAATACTATTACCTATATAAAAACAATTTATTAACGTAATTAAATTTTTCAATCTCATGGAAAAAAAGAATGTAAAAAGGATGCCATGGCAGTATGGACTTGTTGTGTGCTTCTTTCTGGCCAGCTTCTTTTTTAGCAGTGAGGCTTCTGCTCAATACTATCCTCCTCTGGTATCGAATGCAGCAGCACAAGAAATGCTGGAAAGTGAAGTGCCGAGTTTGATTGCTACTTCTGATGCATTACCTATTGGGTCTAGTGCGCAGATATTTGCGGAACGAAAAGCAAATCTGTACAACCATACCTGGGAGTTATTAGGATATGGTGAAGCACTTATTACTGCTTTGAATCAGGCATATGGCGAATTTGCTGTAGATGCTAATGGTAATAAACTGAATATGGACGAGCTGTTGACTATCGATATCGGTAGCGAAACGAATCCAGATTTTGGTGACGCAGCATTCAATAATTTGGTGAACTTTTTAAGGCAATAGCCTACTTAGCTATTGTTATTTAAAAAATCAAAACTTACTTATCTCATGGAAAAAAAGAATTTTACTTTAAATAAACTCCCGGTGCTGCTGATGGTAATGCTGGCTTGTTTGTTTGGGCAGCAATATGCCGAAGGACAGACGTGTGTAGCGCCTAATCAGTGTATGGCGACTCCGGGCTTCCCCAATGCTCCGGCAGGTTTTGCTTGCGGAGCGGGAAGAACTGCAACAGCTATTTTTACCGAAACCTTTGATGGTGGTTTCGGCGTATTTACAGAAGATCCTGTACCAGTAGGTGCTAACGATCTTACCATTAGTATAGCAGGCGACACGCCATCATCCGGAACTGGTCCTGAAACAACTGCAGGTTGTAATGGTGGATCTAATGATGGCGAATTTATCTTTTTAGAGGGTAGCTTTACATTGGCAGGTGAAACTCACTGTATGTCTGCTCCGATCCCTGTACCAGCTCCAAATCCGCCGGCTTTGAATACGCCTTATGTATTGTCTTTTTGGTATCATATGTTCGGGGATAACATCGGTACGCTGGAGATTTTTGTCAATGGTATTAGCGAATTTTCTGTTAGCGGACAGCAGCAGACGGCGAACTGCCAGCCTTGGTTGCAAGGTAGTATTGACTTTACTCCTTATGCTGGAACGACTCCAACCGTACAGATTTGTATGAGTGAAGGCAATGGTGCGATCAGTACTTTTGAAAGTGATATCTCTATTGATCACATTCAATTATTCGCATGTGCGGAAGTATGTGAATTGACGTGCCCTGGAGATATTACAAGAAGTAATAGCCCAGGTATTTGTGGCGCCTTTGTTGATATTCCAGTGATCGCTTCAGGTTGTAATAATCCTGTTATCAATGACTTTACAGGTACTACAGCGACAGGTGCTGTGTTCCCAGTAGGTACGACTACAGTTACATTCTCCACTACTGATGCTTTTGGCAATCCTATAACATGCTCATTAGATGTAACGATTAATGATACAGAAGCACCAACCATCAATGGTTGTGACGACATCAACACTACCCTCGATCCGGGAGATTGCTGTTTTGTCCTTAATTTAGGAGCAGTGACCGCAGATGATAATTGTGGCGGTGTAGGCATGCCAGCTTCTATATCTACACAATTCAATAATGGTAATGGTGCATCAGGTAATATGTTCGACGTTACGAACTTGAGCGCTTTCCCTGTAGAAATCCTATCCTATGAAGGAAATATTGAGCCATTTGGTGGGCCACCAGACATCTCTGTTTACTTTACTACTACGGCTAATACCTATGTAGGTAATGAGAATAATGCTGCGGCCTGGACATTGGTAGGTACGGCGAATAATGTTATCTCTCTTGGCCAAAACACACCTACTCCTTATGATGTAGGTAACACCTTTATCCTGCAGCCAGGTGAGACAAAAGGGATATTTGTATCGGATAATACAAGTAGTATTGACTACACCAACGGTAATTTGACTATCGACGATGGTGTGTTGCAAATTGATGCTGGTATTGGTAGAGGTGTCAACGTTGGCAATCCTTTTGCCGGTGCTATTTTCGCAAACAGAATCTGGAACGGTACTTTGGTTTATCAGGAGTTGAGAGACATTGATGTAGTGCGTACTGATAACACAGGAATTATGTCAGGTGACTGCTTGGAAATAGGAACTTATACCTTAGAGTTTATGGCTACTGATGGATTTGGCAATGTAGCTACTTGTGAAAAAACAATCCAAGTTAATGAATACCCAAATCCAAGGACCTCTTTGTCTTGCAACGACGATGTACAGATATCACTGGATGAAAACTGTGAGGGCATAGTAGGCGCGGATGATATTTTGGAAGGCGGACCTTACGGTTGTTATGATACACGTTATGGTGTGATCATCGATCGCAATGGCGACGGAGTATATGATCCGGCGGAAGGCGATGCGCTGGATGCCAGCGACATAGGCGCCTGCTATAATGTACAAGTAATGGATTTGGTAACGAGCAATAGCTGCTGGGGAAGCTTCTGTGTAGAAGATAAATTATTACCAGATTTGGTATGCGAAGATTTGACGGTTCTCTGTTCAGCTGATTTGACACCTGGTGCAACAGTAGATCTGAGCGGAATTGCAATAGGAACAGATGTAGCTTCGGTTGCTTCTGCACAGACTGCAACTGGTACTTTTGATGTCAATGTTTCAGCTCCATTTATTCAAGACTTGGATGTAGCATTATTGATGACATACAATATCGTCAATGAGCTGACATTCTCATTGACTTCTCCTTCTGGAACTACCGTTACTTTATTGGATCGTCCAAATTGTGCAAATAATGATCTGGATGTAACTTTTGATGATGAGGCAACCTTGACTCATGTCGATTTCAATAATACCTGTAACCCAAGCCCTGCTATCTCAGGTACGTTCCAGCCTCTACAAGCGCTATCCGCTTTTGATGGCGAAAACCCAAATGGTACTTGGACCGTCACATTGGTAGATGCTGTAGGCTTTGTTTCAGGAGGTACTTTGGACCAAATCACCCTGTTGTTTAGTGGTACACAAGTAATAAGCTTCCCTACAGATGGAGTAGGGACAATTACTGGGCCTAACCCAGATGGCACTTACACCGTAAGTGGCTTTGATGCCTGTGGCGATGCGCTTTTAGAATATACAGATAACAGGATAGATCGCCAGTGTGCTGATGGCACATTGCTGAGAACGTGGAAGGTCACGGATGGCTCTGGCAATATGAAAACTTGCCTGCAAACCATCACTCTTACTCGCGCTACACTCGCGGATGTAATTCCTCCGCCAGACTACAATGGTATCGATCAGCCCACGCTGAAATGCGAAAACCGCTGTGGTGGTGAAGCAGAATTGGCTGACAATGCTGTTTGTGGTCCTGACAATATCTACTGGAATGTACTTCCATCTACGCACCCCTATGCTGGTCACCCATCCCCTTATGATGGCAAGACCTGGCCATGTGGTGTAGTGAAGTGTTTTGGTACAGGTGTACCTGGAGGCGCCAACTGTGGCGACATTCAGTCAACTTTTGAAGATACACGTATCAACATCTGTCAGACTGGAAGTAGTGATGGTTGCTACAAGATTTTGCGTAAGTGGACCATCCTCGACTGGTGTACAGGTGAAGTTCAGTTCCACAATCAGACCATCAAAGTGGAAGATGATGAGGCTCCTGTGCTTTCAGATCTTGAAGACCTGACCATTAGCACAGACGTTTGGAGATGTGAGGCTGACTGGATTGCTACTACGCCCTGGATTGATGACAACTGTTCTGAAATCCTTGATTACACAGTATCTTCTACCGGAGGAACTGTTGAATTCACTGGTGGTCGCTGGATCATCCGTGGCCTGTTGCCAGGCTGCTACGATGTAACCTACACGGCTAGTGATTGCTGCGGTAATGTAGCTGAGGAAACAATTGAGCTCTGCGTAATTGATGATGTACCACCGGTTGCTATTTGCGATCAGCACACGGTAGTATCCATTACCCGAACAGGTAATATAAATAATGATAACCTGGGTATCTCTAAGATTTTTGCTGAGACCTTCGATGATGGCTCATTCGACAACTGCTCTGACCAGGTATGGTTCAAGGCAATCCGCATGGATGAGTACGATTCTGATGGAGATGGCAAAACCCCAGAGACCGTACCACAAGGTGACTGGGAAGCTATCGATTGTGAAGGTGTAAATGGTGATGACGACCTGCGTCGCTCTCCACCATGGCATCCCAATTACAATTTGGTACAAGCTTACTTCGACGACTATGTGAAGTTCTGCTGCGCAGACATCGCCGATGGCCCGATCATGGTTGTATTTGCTGTATTTGATGTAGATCCTGAGCCTTATACATTTGGTAAGCAGTTCCCGAATCTGGTACCTGCAAACGAAGATCCGGACGACTACAATGGTGTACTTCCTGAAGCTATGGAGCCAGGTGCTCCTCTGGATGGCCACTTCAGCCTCTGTATGGTAGAAGTTACCGTACAGGATAAGTTGCCACCGGTAGTAGTAGCTCCTCCGAGCCTGACGGTTACTTGTGATTTCTGGTTTGAATTCGATCCGGACAACCCAAGCGACTACACAGATGCACTGGATGAAGTATTTGGTAAAGTGATAGAAGGTAGTGCTGATCCACTCGACAGAGACTCTATCGTTACCCGCGATCGCGTATGTCCAGCCCACCCACGTTTTGCTGAGTTTGCTCCACCAAGTATCTTTGACGATCCTTGCTACGACGATCAGTATGACATTTTCTGGGGCTATGATGGCTATGTGATCGACAACTGTAATATCGATCTTGAACAAACGATCATACCTGCGCTGCACTGCGGAAGAGGAGATATCATCCGTCGTTGGAGAGCAGCTGATGATGCCGGCAACTGGAGCAACATAGCTACTCAGGTGGTTACGATCATCGACTGTAAAGAGTGGTATGTACCAACTTCCTGCTGGAGATTTACTCCAAAGGATGTTGGAGACTGTGATTTGGTCAACATTGGCGGAACTCTCGAGTACCGCAGAAAGCTGATCGAATGGCCATGTGACATTGAGTTGAACCGTTGCCAAGGTCCGATCGACGAAGTATTCAAGCCAGAGAACCTGGATGTATTCTTCGATCAGGATCGTCGCCCACGCCTCGATGATGACAATTGTAGCTTGTTGGCTTCTACTTACGTTGACCGTTCATTTGTATTCGTTGACAGCTCCTGTATCAAGATCTTCCGTGACTGGACAGTGATTGACTGGTGCTTGTACGAAGACTTTGTAAACGGAGTTTACTTTGGCGAATGGGAGTGGCACTGGACACAGGTGATCAAGCTGCTGAACAATGTTGGACCGACCTTCGACAACTGTTCACAGACGGTATGTGGCTATGGCAACCCAGGCAACCCCAATGCACCACAGTGTGTGGGTGAAGTAACGATTGATCCGGGTATCTCGGATGACTGTACGAAGCTCGAAGAGCTGCGTATCGACTGGAAACTTGACCTGGACAACGATGGCAATTACGATGCCTTTGGTTACTCGGATACCTACGGAAACGTTTATCCGTTCCCGAATCCGGATGGTCTTCCTGTAACTCGTTTTGCAGCAGAAGACTATGCGATCACCGGCTTCTACCCGGTAGGTACCCACCGTATCCTGTGGGCTGCAGAAGATGGCTGTGGCAACTTCAATATCTGTGAGTACATCCTGACTATTGAAGATTGCAAGCCACCAACGGCTTACTGCCTGCCAGGCGTATCCACTATTCCGATGCCTGTAGCCGCTGGCGGTTACATCGACATCTGGGCCAGTGACTTCGATCTGGACAGCTACGATAACTGTACTGCACAGGAAGACCTGATCTTCTCCTTCTCTAATGACATCAACGACCGCTCCATCCGTCGTACGTGTGATGATGTGACCGGCTTGCCGGAATCACTGACCATCTATGTATGGGATGAAGCAGGCAACTACTCTACTTGTGAAGTAGGCTTGTTGCTCAATGATTGCGATGACCAGACTCAGTACAACATCTCTGGTAATATCACCAATGAGGATGGCGAGGATGTTGAGCAGGTAGAAGTACATCTGGAAGGATCCATGACAGATATGGAGATGACAGGAACCAGTGGTCAGTTTGGCTTTGAATTCCTGCCAGAACTTCAAAACTACACGGTACGTCCTGAGAAGGACATCAATCCGTTGAATGGCGTATCTACTTTCGACCTTGTACTCATCAGCAAGCACATCCTTGGTGTGGACGACCTCGATTCGCCCTACAAGATGATTGCTGCCGATATCAACAACAGTGGTACGATCACCACTTTCGATATCGTTGAGTTGCGTAAGTTGATCCTGTTCATCAACACGGACTTCCCCAACAACACGAGCTGGCGTTTTGTGGATGCACACTTTGCATTCCCCAACCCTGCCAATCCGTTCGAGACGACCTTCCCGGAAGTAATGAACGTGAACAGCCTCAATACTCACATCAACGATGCGAACTTCGTAGCTGTGAAAGTTGGAGATGTAAACGGTAGTGCGCGCCCCAACAACCTCATCGGTAGTGATGGCCGCAACGCTGTAAGCGATCTGGTATTCCGTGTGGATGACAAGCAATTGACAGCCGGTACAGAATACACTGTTGACTTCAAGGCTGCTGACTTTGCCGCTGCCGGTTATCAGTTCACATTGAACTTCGATAAGAATGCAGCAGCATTCGCAGGAGTTGAAGCAGGTGAATTGACCAAGCTGACGAAGGCCAACTTCGGATTGAGCTTGCTGGACAAAGGTGTAATCACCACCAGCTGGGCTAATAGCAGTACCGTAGAATTGGATGACGATGCAGTTGTATTCTCAGTGACCTTGCGTGCCAAGCGCGATGTACTGCTGAGTGAAGTACTGAGTGTAAGCTCAGACTACACAGCTGCAGAAGCATACAATGCTGAACTTGACCTGATGAATGTTGAGCTTGAGTTCAACACCACCGGCGCTGTATCTGCCGACGAGTTTGCTCTGATGCAGAACCAGCCAAATCCATTCAAGGATGAAACCACGATCGGATTTGTATTGCCACAGGCAAGCACAGCTACACTGACCGTTTACGATGTATCAGGAAGAGTACTGAAAGTTTACAAACGCGAATGCGCTAAAGGATACAACGAAGTGAGTATCAACCGCAGCGAGTTGGCAGGCGTAGGCGTACTGTACTACACTTTGCAGAGTGACGACAACAGTGCTACCAAGAAGATGATCTTGCTGGATTGATTAACAGGCAAGTATTAAAATTAAAATAAACAAATCAAATCCCCCGATGGCGTAATGCTGTTGGGGGATTGTTTTTGGATACTTGTACCCTGTGTTTCCAGATCATGTATCACGTTTGGGAGATAGCATTTTTTTGACAAGCACAATTTGTCCCAAATGATAATGCAGATGCTCGATGATACCATGCAAATTGCGGTAGTAATTTCCGTATTTCGGATCGGCTATATCTTCATTCAATTTGCTTTGCGGCAACTGCTCAATCAGACTGGCAAAATTTTCAGCCTCTTCCCATACTCCATCCAAAAAGCTCTCCCAGTCCTGCTGCGAATGGATGGGAGGATGGTCAAAACTGTCCTGATCGCGCGCATTGAGTGGCTCACCTTCCAAAACCTTAATCACGGCGCTGACGTAATAATTAGAGTGGAACACTAGTGTGGCAATGGTGTTGAAGGAATATACTTGCGTGGTTGCCTGCTGCCAGCTGACATTAGCCAAGGCATCTTTGAGGTTGGAGGCAGTCCAGTTTCCACCGAAATAAACTTCCCGTAAATGTTTGGCGATTTGTTGAGGAAAATTCATAGGCTTGGAGGTTTAACGACAATACCCCAAAAGTACCCTGTTTTTGTCATTTACTGTAAAACTACCTCTGCATTCCCCTATATATTTTCTTACATTCTCATCTCCTCCCGCAGTGCAAAAGTTTTTCGCAAATTGGCGTATAAGCGTCCAGCTTGCTGGTGATCCAGCGTCTGCTGCCCGTCTGAAAAAGCTTTTTCCGGGCACTCGTGCACCTCCATGATCACACCATCTGCACCAGCCATCACCCCCGCCAGGGCAACCGGCCCCACAAAGCGCCGCAGGCCAATGCCGTGTGATGGATCGACAATTACCGGCAGGTGAGTTTTGGCTTTCAGGATGGGGATCGCATTGATGTCGAGGGTATTGCGGTAAGCCGATTCATAGCTGCGGATGCCGCGTTCGCAGAGTATGATACACTCATTGCCATTGCTAAAAATATACTCAGCGGCTTGCAGCAGCTCACTGATTGTACCACTTATGCCGCGTTTCAACAGCACTGGCCTGTCCACTTCGCCAAGCGCATCGAGGAGGTTGAAATTTTGAGAATTCCGGGCCCCTATCTGAAAAATATCTACATAATCAATCATAGCTTCTATTTGCTCCACCATCATCACTTCCGTAACGATCTTGATCCCGGCGGCCTTGCAGTGCCGGTGAAACAACTGCAGCCCTTCAATACCCAGCCCCCGAAAGGAGTAAGGTGAGCTGCGCGGCTTGTACACTCCGCCCCGCATGATCCGCACATGGTTGGTTTTGAGATGCTCAACAGTCGTTTGGATTTGGGCTTCGGATTCAATAGAACAGGGGCCAGCCATGATTTCAAAATGTCCTGTTCCGATTCGTACCTGATCGCTTAGCCTAATGACAGTATCTTGTACCTTCCACTTTCGGCTTACCAATTTGTAGGCATCACTCACCCGATGAATGTCGCGGATACCCGGCATATTGCCAATGGAACGAATATCAAATTCCGTTTTACCAACGCCTATGATATAGCGGCCAAATTGGGTCTGCACTTCGGTGGCCGTGAAGCGGATTTCGTCGAGCCGGGCCTTGAGGAGGTTGAGTTGTTGGGGAGTAATTTGCGGTTCAATCTGAATGATCATTATACGTAAGCTATTGATTATCAAATGATTATAAAGAATTACTTGCCTGTCGTATGGCTTCCGGTCGAATGGAGTGGACAAATCGGGCAGCCGCGGCCTCTACATCTTCGGCCTCACCAATGGCTTTGATAAAAGCGCTGCCGATGATGGCGCCATTGGCAAACTGGCAAGCTTGCTGAAAGCTTTCTGCACTGGCTATACCAAAACCAATAAGGCAGGGACTTTGAAGTTTCATGCCGCGAATACGGCTGAAATATTGGATTTGTGTAGCGCTTATCTGATGTCGGGCACCTGTGACGGAGCTATCGGATACCATGTATATAAAGCCATTGCTCATAGCATCGATCTTGCGGATGCGCTCTGCTTCTGTTTGAGGTGTGATGAGAAAGATCAGTGGAAGTTCATATTGCTCAAATAATGTCTTGTACTCCTGCTCATACACCTCCAGTGGCAGATCGGGCAGGATCAAGCCATCAATTCCAGTAGATTGGCATTTTTGCAAAAAGGCCTCCTCTCCATACTGCATCACCTGATTGAGGTAGCCCATCAACAAAACGGGCATTCCGAGCTGCGGACGCACCGCTTCCAACTGCTCAAAAAGCAGCTTCAAAGTCATGCCGTTTTGCAGAGCTTGTTGGCCACTCGCCTGTATGGTGGGTCCATCTGCCAGAGGATCGGAATAGGGAATGCCCACCTCCACCAGATCCACTCCAGCCCGGTCTAAAGTTTTGAGCAAACGAGCCGTATCAGCCAGTTTTGGATAGCCGGCCGTAAAATAGATATTGAGAAGGCCATTTTTTTTAGAAACAAACAAAGCTTTTAATCTACTCATTTTCAATTACTTACACTTGGCGAAAAAATAAATTTTTTTAACATATCGAAATTTCGTGTGGAATTTCAGAGCTTTTCGCGTCCTTATTGTGTATTGCATGCGTACCCATATACTATTTCTCGACTGTTTCAACTGCGCTCTTTGAATCAGCCGGAGAAACTATTCTGACAAGCGGCTTTGCCGGCGGCGGAGGACAGGGAGGGCCCACCCAGCGGGTGGTCTGCGCTATACTGAGCTTGGCTCACTACCTCCCATTACTTTTGCTTACATAGGTAGCCAAATCTTTATCTCCCCTTCCTGACAAATTGACTACCACCACATCCTCTTTCCGATATTCAATTTTATCCAAAGCGGCAAAAGCATGAGCTGATTCAAGCGCCGGTATGATGCCCTCTGTATGAGCGAGAAAGAAGGCAGCATCCAGCGCCTCCTCATCCGTAATGCTTACAGCTTCCGCCCTACCGCAGCCGATGAGGTGTGCGTGAAGCGGCCCGATGCCCGGATAATCCAGCCCCGCTGAAAGGGAGTATGGTTCAATAATCTGCCCATCTTCCGTTTGCATCAGTAAGGTGCGGCTGCCGTGAATGATGCCCTTGCTGCCAAGTACTGAGGTAGCCGCCGACTCGCCGCTATCAATACCCAAGCCTGCCGCCTCAACGGCCACCAGCCGTACAGATGGCTCATCGAGGTAATGATAATAAGCTCCTGCGGCATTGCTGCCTCCTCCTACACAAGCGATGATGAGATCGGGAGTGGGGCGATTGGTGTGCTCTTCCAGTTGCCATTGCAGCTCTTCACTGATCACTGATTGAAAGCGAGCAACCATATCCGGGTAAGGATGCGGCCCGACTACTGACCCGATGATATAGTGGGTATCTGCAGGGTTGTTGATCCAGTCGCGGATAGCTTCATTGGTAGCATCCTTGAGGGTTTTGCTGCCGCAATGCGCAGCCACTACACGGGCTCCCAGCATCCGCATACGAGCTACATTCGGGGCCTGCCGTTCCATATCAATGGCTCCCATGTACACCACACATTCCACCCCCATCAAAGCGCAAACGGTAGCGGTAGCTACCCCATGTTGGCCAGCTCCCGTTTCGGCAATGATGCGCTTTTTTCCAAGCCGGCGGGCCAATAATATCTGGCCGATGGTATTGTTTATTTTATGGGCGCCCGTATGATTAAGGTCCTCTCGTTTGAGGTAGATATTGGTTTGATAATGAGCGGACAGCCTTTCTGCGAGATACAGCGGAGAAGGGCGACCGACATAGTCTTTGAGGAGGTCGCGAAATTCTTTCTGAAAGCCTTCATCATCGATCAATTCGCGATAGCATTTTTGCAATTGCCTGACATTTGGATAGAGCATTTCAGGTATGTAGGCTCCGCCAAATTCTCCGTAAAAACCGCTGGCGTCAATGGTATGCGTCATGACATATTATTGTAATCATCAGGTGTAAACTCTTTATTATCAATATCTTGTATCACTTTTTTGATCATTCCGATATTTTTAACTCCAGGTGCATCTTCAAATCCACTGTTCACGTCAATCCCATGCAAACGGGGATGGCGCAGGGCCAGGATATTGCCAATCGTTTCGGGGCGGATGCCACCACTGAGCAGAAAGGGGAGCTTGCCTGTATAATTTTCGAGCAGCGACCAATCGAATTGTTTGCCGGTTCCACCCGGCCTGGCTCCTTTGGTATCGAAGAGGAAGTAACGACAATCGAATTCATAGGCTTCGGTATTGGAAAAGTGAAAGTTCTCATCTACAGCAAATGCTTTAATGATCTTCAGTCCTTTCTTTTTTAATTGTTGGCAATAAAACAAGCTTTCGCTTCCGTGCAACTGTACAAAGTCCAGCTTGTATTGGTCCCATTTTTTCAACACCTCGTCCATTTCTTCATCCACAAAAACCCCAACCTTTCTGACCGAAAGATGGCGAATCAATTGTACGGCAGCCCCATCATCGGGCAGGTAGCGCGGAGAGTGTGGGTAGAAAATGAGGCCCATATAATCGATCGGCAATTTCACCAACTCCCGGATATTCTCCGGCTCCCGCATACCACAGACTTTGAGGCGGAGATATTTGCCCGATTGAATTTTTACTACCTGATGCCGATCACTCATCCTATTGTTCGTTTTTTGGCAATAGCTTTCCTTGCAGTTTTTGGATGGCCTGCACAAATTCCGCACAGCTGCTCGCCGGATCTGCAGAGCTCATAAAGTACTCGCCAATCAGAAAGCCCTGAAATCCAGCTTGCTTTAGCTCGACTATCGACTGCGGGTTGTTGATACCACTTTCCGAAATTTTGAGCACATCCGCAGGTATGGAGGAGGCAATTTTGAGAGACGTATCCATGCTTACTGAGAAATCTTTGAGGTTCCGATTGTTGACCCCCACCAGATTCACATCAGCTGAAAGCTTATCCAACTGCCCTGCGGAGTGTACTTCCATGAGCACTTCCATACCCAGTTGGCGGGCCAGCCGGGCCAGTCCGGCCAGCTTTTGCTTGTCAAGACATTCGGCAATCAACAACACGGCATCTGCGCCTATCGATCGTGCTTCGATGATCTGATATTCATCGATAACAAAATCCTTGCGCAGGATGGGGCAAAAATTGAACTTTCGGGCTGTGCTGAGATCGGCATTCTGGCCACCAAAAAACTGCTCATCCGTCAGCACCGAAAGTGCAGAAGCACCGGCTTGCATATAGCCGATAGATACTTTTTCGACGGAAGCATACAGATTGATATTGCCTTTGGAAGGTGAGCGGCGCTTAAATTCGGCAATAATGCCCGACTTGTCGAGGCGCTGCAAATACTTGCTCAGGGAGACGGTAGGTGCCTGGAAGTAAATACTCTCCTCCAGCAAAGCTACAGGGTACAGAGCCTTTCGCTTTTGTACTTCCTGCCTTTTAAGAGCAATAATTTTATCCAATATATTGACGGGCATTGGGTTTTGCATACGGTATTAATTTATCAATTTGGTAAAAGCGGAAAGTGCCTTTTTACTCAGCATACTCTCCTCGGCTTCTGCTATGCAGCTTGCCAAATCGGTGGCTGGTTTGAGGCAATGGATAGCCATACCGGCATTGGCTGCTACTACATTGAACTGAGCCGGAGTAGCTTCTGCCTTCAACACATCCATAAAAATAGCTGCCGCTGCCTCTACTGTATCGCCCCCAAAAAGATCGGCAGCTTGTAGCGGCGTTTTGCCTAAATCGTATGGTTGAAGCACTGCTTCCCCGGAATTAGTACGCAGCTTAAACGGGCCGGTGAGCGAAATTTCATCGTAGCCATCGATTGCGTACACGATAGTAAATTGGCGACCGCTTTGCTGCAAAATGTATTCGTAGAGGCGACTGAGATTGAGGTTGAAAACGCCCAGCAAATTGCACTGCGGCTGTGCAGGATTTACCAAAGGGCCGAGCATATTGAAGAATGTTTTTACGCCCAACTGCTTCCGTATCGGCGCTACCGCTTTCATAGCCGGATGAAACAGAGGTGCGTGAAAAAAGCAAATATTGCTTCGGTCAAGCTGCGCTTTGAGGGTGCCAACATCATTGGTAAAAGTATAACCCAAATGCTCCAGCACATTGGAAGAACCGCAGGCCGAAGACACGCCATAGTTGCCATGCTTAGTCACGGGATAACCTGCTCCGGCTACTACGAAAGAGCTTAGAGTGGAGATATTAAAGGTGTTTTTGCCATCTCCTCCTGTGCCTACAATGTCAATCGTTTTGCGACCTTCCAAATCGACAGGGAGGCACAGCTCAAGCAGGGCATCTCTAAATCCCTGCAGCTCATCCACCGAAATGGCGCGCATCAAATAGACCGTCACAAAGGCAGTCATCTGAGCTTCATTGTACTGACTGTTAGAGATGTTGACCAATATCTCACGGGCCTCCTCTCTGCTGAGTAAGTCGTGATTGAAGAGCCTTGTGAGTATTTTTTTCATAGAAAGCCAATGCTAGGGAAATTTTAAATAATGCTACGTGATTACGAGCGTGTTTGAGATTTTTTAAAACTATTTGTAGTTATATTTTTTATTTTAAATAATTTAGTTATCTTTAAGGCGAATTCAACATATGTGCGCACAGCACCCGCGAAACTCTGATGTGTTTAAAGCAGAGATCGGGAAGATGACAGTTCTTCGGGCTGTTTGATTTACACCTAATGGTAGGCGTGAAGGAGGGTGGGCTTTTTATAAAATAAATAATGTTTATCCCACCCACATCTATTACTTCAAGCCTGCCGATCGGCTCATGCTGCTCTGCCCAGCTCGCTTACCGTTGAGCCTGCCGTTTAGCCCGCTGCTTCAGCTGATGTCTTCGCAATTCAGCTTCTACCAAAAAGTTAGTCAGCATTTGCTTGCCATGTGCGGTCATCACTGATTCGGGATGAAACTGAACTCCCTTTACATGATACTCTATATGGCGCAGCGCCATAATCCTAGCTGACTCATCGACCGCTGTTATGACCAGCGAATCTGGTAAATCGGATGCAGCCACTACCCAGGAATGATAGCGTCCGACCATCAGCCTTTTGGGCAGAGAATCAAACATAAATTCCTGGTTATCAACTACTTGCGCCTCTGTTGCTATTCCATGACATACCTGCTTCAAATTGACAAGCTGCGCCCCAAATGCCTCCCCAATAGCCTGCATGCCGAGACAAACACCCAAAATCGATTTAGTAGCAGCATAGCACCGGATCAGGTGAGGCATAATGCCCGCATCCTTTGGCAAGCCCGGGCCGGGTGAGAGCACAATCAGATCGTATTTTTCCACTTCTTCCAGCCTGATCGCATCATTTCGATAGACATCCAGCCCTTGCCCGGTGATTTCCCGCAGGTATTGAACCAGGTTGTACGTAAAAGAATCGTAATTATCCAGTACCAATATTTTCATAGGATTGCTTATAAATGCTGCGCTTCCGTAATTGCCTTTTTCAAAGCAGCCAGCTTGTTGTTTACCTCTGCAAGCTCACTTTCCTCATTGCTGGCGGCTACGATTCCCGCTCCGGCCTGGTAATAAAGTGTGTTGCCGGCACTCATAAAAGTGCGAATCATGATCGCCTGGTTCATCTCTCCATTGAAGCCAATATAGCCGATGCTGCCTCCATAAAAGGAGCGGTTTTGATTTTCGTAGCGATCGATCAGCTCAAGGGCTTTGTACTTGGGAGCACCGCTGAGCGTGCCTGCCGGAAAGGTATCGGCAAATACGCGAATCGGCGAAGTGGTACTATCCAACTGCCCCTCTACCTTGGATACCAGGTGTATGACGTGGCTGAAGTATTGCACATCTTTGAGCTCTTTTACCGCCACCGAATTGCAATGCCTGCCCAAGTCATTGCGAGCCAAATCGACTAGCATGATGTGCTCTGCGTTCTCCTTAGGATCTGCCGTCAGCGCTTCTGCTCTCTGCAAATCCACATCGTCTTCGCCGCTACGCTGATAGGTACCCGCTATCGGATTCACGCTGGCCCGGCCTCCTTTGATCACCATCTGAGCTTCCGGTGAAGAGCCAAAGAGCTTGTAATTTCCATAGTCAAAATAGAACAGATAGGGTGAGGGATTTACACATCGCAACACTCTATACACATTAAAATCATCTCCTCTAAATTGCTGGGAAAATTGTCTTGAAAAAACAATCTGAAAAACATCCCCTAACTGACAATGCTTTTTGCCGATGCGCACCAATTCTTTAAATGCTTCATCATCCAGATTGCTCCGCTCGGCGCCGGTTGGCTCAAAGCTATGTTGGCCAAAGTGCTGACTCCTGATAAGGGTTTGGATCTTTTTTAATTGGGATGGTTCGCCAACTGGCAGATTCTCGATCAGATACATCTCGTCTTTGAAATGATCGATCGCAATTACAAATCGGTACAAGCTGTACTGAAGGTCCGGCAAGTCGGTTTTGCGCTTTTCCGGAGCAAAGCGGAGCTTGTCAAAATATTGAAAAGCATCGAAGCTGGTGTATCCAAAAAACCCATTCACCGCTACACAATCCGTTGTGGTCGGCTCAAACTGGCCGACGAAGGCCTGCAACAATCCCGGCACGGCTCCCCAATCGCTTAGCGATTCTTCATGCTGCCCACCATCCGGGTAGCCAAGCCGAAGCATCCCTCTTGTTGCTTCAAAGCTGGCAATAGGCTCTGCGCAAATGAAGGAAAAGCAGTTTTGCTTGCTCCGAAAATCAGAGCTTTCCAATAATACCAGCGAGGCAAAGTGGTCGCGCAGGCTCAGATATATACTTATGGGAGTAAAGGTATCGGCCAAGTGCCGCTCAACACATTGATCGAGCAGATACTTTTTATTGATAATACTGGCTAAATGGGCTGACATGCGCAGGCCGGATGGTGAACTAATTTAAACTCACATTTACTAATCGAGGTTACATTGGACGCAGGCTAATTCAGCAGGGGCGAAAGGCTCAGGGCCCACAAGGAAAAACAACAATTTGCTTTCATCTATTTCAGTGAAGAATCCGGTACACCAATTCTTTTAGCAATTCGCCATCTGCTGTACCGGGATTGTCCACCCCTTTTGATTTGAGGTCGTAGCAGCTGAGTAAATGGATGACTTGCTGCGTTTTGGGCAGGGGATAGTTACGGGCAGCCAGCTTGTAGTCTTTTAAAAAATAGGAAGAGCGAAGATTCAGCGCACCGGCCAACTCATTGTCAGGGGTATTGCTCAAATATTGGAGCATATACACTTTGCTAAAATAGTTGTAGAGCAGCCCAATCACCATCACCAGCGGATTCTTTTTAGGATTGGCGATAAAGTAGTTGATGATGCGATTGGCCTTCAGCACATCCCGCTGGCCGAGCGCCTTTTGAAGCTCAAAAACATTGTAATTTTTGCTAATGCCAATATTGTCCATTACCTGCTGCGCTCCAATCGTACTACCGGCCGGCACATTCAGCACCAGCTTATCCAGCTCATTGCTCACCTTCGATAACTCCGTGCCCAGGTATTCGGCAATCAGCGCAGCAGCAGCGGGCTGTATCTCCAATTGCTTCTCCTTCAAATAGCGGCTGATCCAGTCGGGCAACTGATTGTCGTATAATTTTTTGGACTCATAATGCACCGCCTTTTGCTTGAGTAGCTTGCCAAATTTTGTGCGGCTGTCCAGCTTTTTATATTTGTGGCAAATGACCAGGATCGTTGTAGGCACGGGCCTTTCAATATAAGGCTGCAACTCCGCCAGCTGTTTCATATCCTGTGCTTCTTTGAGCAGGATGAGCTGAAAAGGCGCCATCATTGGATAACGGCAGGCAGCATCGATGAGCGTTTTGGGATCAGTATCCTTTCCGTAGAAAACCAATTGATTGAAAGCCCGTTCAGCCTCTGCCAGGGTGTTCGATTCAAAATACCGGGCAACGCGGTCGATATGATACGGCTCGTTTCCTTCCAATAAATAGAGTGGCTGAAATTCCTTTTTTTTGAGCGATTGAATGAGTTGCTGGTAATCCAAAAGAGTAGGTTTAGATTTTGCTCTGCAATGATACGAAAGTTAGGTGTAGCTGGCAAGGCAGCAAGTGAAGAAACGCGAAATGGGAATGCTCCTCAACCCTCTACAAAGCCTACAAAGAAATACCCCTTTCCCATTCACTCATACAACAACTCCCGCAACTGCCCACTCCCATGCGTAGCCTCCAGGACTTTTCCTTCCCACAACAACTGATGCCCCTCTTCCAGCCAATACAATTCACCCGCCCCTTCCGTTGTGACGGTATGAGCAGCAAGCTTTGCCAACGGAAACTCAGCCTTTTTCTGATATACCGCCATACCGAGCCGGCAGTTCTTCAAATTCGGAGAAGCAACCATTGCCCGGCTGCCATCCTTCACCGCAATGCCTATCGAAGCTTCTTGAATAGCCAGTTCTTTTAACACTATTCCAGAGTTTTCGCCTATCGACAGGGCTTTGTCTCCAATTTTGTGAAAGCGGAGCTGACCACCCCTCACCTCTGAGGCAGAGCAATCCAGGCCATCGCCGCCTATGCTTTCAAATTGGCAGTCGCTGATTTGTACTATCGAAAAATCAATATCCAGGGCATCGGAACGGCAGTGGGCAAAGTGTATATTTTTCAGTTGCAAGCTGTCTGAGTTGACAATATTAAGTGCATCCTCCGTCGGGCTATTTTCAAATTGGCAATGCTCAACCCTTCCCTGGCAGCCATAAAAAGTGACCGCGCCACTCAACAATAGCCCCTGCTCCTGCCAGCTTTGCAGACTATCAAATCGGACATGCTGCAACTTCACCGGCTCCATTGGATTGATGATATGCAAGCCCCTGCCACTGCCATCGGAAGAGCTAATTCGCACCGGCCGAACTGAACTGCCAGCTATTTCCAAACCACCAAAAACGAAGATCGCAGCGCCCCGGTTTAGCTCTATTTGCGTACCGGCTTCAATGATAAGTCTATAATCTTGGGGGATCACAATGGCCTGATTGATTTGATACCGGCCCGCTTGTAAACGCAGCAAAGACTCGCTTCGTTGTATTTTCAGCTGATCGATTTGCAAACTGTCAACATCCAAAAATCGAATTCGCTTCCTGGCAGGCCATTCGCTAATCTTTTGGCTAAACCAATTTTCATTGCCCGGCACGGTATAAAAAACGTAACGATCTGAACCCTCCGCTTTCATTTGCAAGGTTTTGGGGGGCACTTGATAAATAGTAAACGAAGACAGTTCCCTCGGCAGGCTGAGGGGGTGAATCGGCTTTGATTTTTTGGGGCCAAGTGCCTGAATTTCAATGGGCTGGCAAAAGTAGTTGGCCAACGCAATTCTTCCACCTGATCCGATTGGTACAGCCTTCAGCGCTGTGGAGGCTAATGGGTTGGCTAGTCGGCAACTGTCATACAATGCATCGAAAATTTCATATTCAAAAGGCGGGTGATCCCTTCGATAGCTGCGCAGGCTGTCCCGCATTTTTTGTGCTCCGCCCAACAGCAGGCTATCCTGATATTGGTAGCCGGGATATTCGGACTGCAGGGCCTCTTGGAGCAAATTAAGGCGCTCTCCGATTTTTGAAAAAAAGCTATTTATGAATTCAGCCTCGCTATACTTTTTTAGATATTCAATATATAAATCTCTGAATTCCAAATCATTAAATAACTGAAACACAAAATATTCCTCCTTAAAATAAACTTTGCTGTATCGTTCATTATAGAAGCCGAGATAGGCTTTGGAAAACCATCGGTAAGGGCCGTTTGAGCTGTAGGCATCATAAATCACTGGCTCGAGCCTGCCGGTAAAGGGGTTGAAATACATCCGCAAATTGTGCCAACGCAGGCTGTGATAGGCAGCGCCAATATCAGCCAGAGCATACAGCCGGGCCATCTGATCCATATCCCAGCATTCGGCAGCGGGGCGTTTGCCAAATCGATAGGCTTGCAGCAATTCGCGCCCTACCACAAAGGCCGATCGCAGAAAACTATCGCGCAAGGTTTTGCCTTTCTGAAAGGCTTCTACGTCTGCCGCTTCGAAGTCGGGTAAGTAGGGGCTGAGATTATCGCCACTTCGCTTGTGGTGTTTTTGTATCTCCCAAAAACCCTCTTCATTGAATTTCAAAATGGGAGCCTCCCTCCTGCCCTGGCGCTCCAGCAAAGTTTTATCAAAGTGCTCTTCCAGTGCATACAATCCCTTGTAGCGACCGTTGAGCACTACTTGCACAAAATGATATTGGGTGGCAAGAATGCCTTCCTGCTCCAGCAAGCGATGGTAAACCCACTCATCCAAAAATGATCGTGTCCGCGGGTGCTGAATGGAAAAGCGACGCATACCGAGCAAGGCATCCTGATCGGCCAGTTTGAAGCGCATCGACCACTTGCCGCCCTTCAAATGGTCGAGCCAGTCACCTTTGAGGCGAGTCTGAGCCAGCATAGTATCCGATTGGAATATCAGTCGAGCAGCTACGTAATCTTTTGCCTTGCTTACCAACATGCCTTCGCGCAGAGCTTCCGCACGCTTGCGCCTAAGCACCACCATGTGCTCAGGAGCGATGTCGATTTCGATAAGTGGCAGCCGGGCGAGGCGCGGGTCAGCGCGGCGGTCAGGGGTACAAGTTGCCAGCAAAACCAGCAATACCACAAGGAGAAAATATTGTACCTTCATATTTTGCAATATACACGCGATGTTGCATTTATTGATAATTTTAAAAAATTAATAACTTCGGCATCGATACATGACTGCCGTCAGGCATTCATACCGTTTGCTAAATTACGTTTTTCGAAATCTATACCGCCGCGCTTTGACAAGTCTTGTGCATACACAGCCATTGGCCGCAATTTGAAAAATTTTCAGAAAATTGAAGCAGCCCAGTCTTTTATTCATCCTCCCCATTTTCAGCTTATTGACAAGTTGTAAAGCTCCGCTACCTAAGCCATATAGCTTTTTTGTAGCTGGCCATGTGTACGGATCAAGCTATCGGAAAGCGCCAGGGCTGCATCCGCCTTTTGTAGCTGAGTTCGACAGTATCCGCCAATACCCCAACATGCGTTTTGGCATATTTACCGGCGATATTGTATACTATAGCCGCGATGAATATTGGGATGTGGTGGATCGGGAAGTAGAGCAGCTGGGTATCAACGTTTACTTTACTACCGGCAATCATGATGAAGGCCACAAGTCACCTTATAAGGATCGATACGGCCTCACTTACTATCAATTTGAGCAAGAAGGGGATCTTTGTATTGTCCTCAACCCCGGGCTGGGTGGTTGGAATATCTGGAAGGAACAAATGGCTTTTTTGAAAGAGGTTTTGGCAGAAGCCAGTCGCTACCACAATATTTTCATCTTCTTCCATCAACTACTTTGGGTGGAGCCTGACAATGCCTATTCCTACATCCACTACAACTCCAGAGACGGCCGCACTCCTCACATCAATTTCTGGCCAGAAGTCTTCCCTTTATTGCAAGCTACCCAGCGGCCTGTATATCTATTCGCAGGAGATGTGGGCGCACACCTTGACCGAACACATTATTCTGCAGATACCCTCCACAATGTGCATATGTACAGTAGTGGCATGGGCACCAATTATCACGACAACTATCTGATAGTGGAAGTAAACAAGCAAAAGCAGGTAGATGTGTTGATACGGATCATGAAGCACGGCCAGTTGATGCCATTGAATAGCAGAAGGAAAAAGCAAAGATAAGCCACTGGCGATAAGCTAATTTTTGACGCGGGGCTGTTTAATAGAAGCTAGGGAATGTGTTGAACGACCAGCCTTTTTACGATTCGCCTGCCATCGAGTAAATTCAACACAATGGCATACAAGCCATCATGCCAGTCTGCCACATCAATTTGAAAGTTGGTGGCTCTGCCACTGGCATCCATCCTAAGTATTTTTTGCGTGCCCAAGCCATATACTTCGATGGCTTTTGCCTGCAAAGAGTTTTCGATGGCTATTTGAATCTCTGAAGTAGCCGGATTGGGATATACTCTCATGCCATTGACCAATTCCAGATCGATGGAAGGAGTCGGCATATGATTCATTTGGCCGGGAGTAGGGGGCAATGCATTCCAGCTGGCGGCCAGGCTATTGTCTAAATTGGCATGAGCCAATTGAAGCGTAGAACCCGTCTGCTCTCCGGCAGCAGGCCAGGGGCTGTTATCGTCATACATTACTTCGTCAATCAGCAGGCCAGCTGCATTGTACAGAGAGATGGTTTCACCCTCTTTGTTCAGGCGAAAACCTCTCTTGCCTTTACCAAAATCTCCCAGAAAATTTGTGACATCTGGGTAGGTTGCAGAAAATTTTGACGCTTGTTCTACCAGCACCAGATAGCCTTTGGCGGGAATCAGGGTATTGGCAGCTAAGCCAAAAAAGCGGCCGCTTTCATCCTCCAGATACCACCCGGAAATATCCACAGAATAATCGTTAGGGTTGAATAGCTCTACCCAATCTCCTGAATCAAAATAGCTGGAAGAGCGATAGTTTATTTCATTGATCACCAGTGGGTGATTGGCTTGAGAACCAGGCGAAAAATTGGCCGTGATCGAGCTGTTGTCATTTATTTTAATCCTTGTCTCGGGCTGCATTCCAACAATTGCTCCTGACCAATTATCAAATACATAGCCTTTGGCCGGATAGGCTGCAAGGGGGATATGAACGCCTTCGAAATAAATGCCGGAGAAAGGGGCATTGCCTTCATGTACAGTGATTGTGCTCAGTTCCACTTCTCCGTATTGAGGCACATTGATTTGAATTTCAATTTCGGAGATGCCGGTTACATCTGCTATTTCGGAGATAAAATGATTTCGCACATTGGCAGCCCGGTCGGTGGTGAAATCTCTGAGAATTTGGATGTTTGCGGCGAAGTTATTAAAACCCATCGCCCAACGGTCGGCATGCATTTGCATTTCCGGTTCGTATGTTTGTTCAAACGCATCGATACGCTCAATGACTCGTTCATCATCGAAGAGCAAATTGAGCTGGTCAGCAGTTCGATTGACAAAATCGGTCCGCCATTTTTTATTTCCCATCAGCCTCCTAAATAGCAGGGTAGCATACTCCGGATTGGGCCAGTTAAATCCGTTGTGATAGAGCATGCGGTGCAAGGAGTTGGCGTTGTTGTAACCTGAATTCCAATCCTGGCCTTCTACGTACAAGCCGAAGCTAAAATCGAGATCGTAGGTAAGCCAGTGCCATTTGCCGTCTTTTGCTTTTTTACGAAAACGCCGGTCGTTATTACCTGGCCAGTCCGCATTGTCGATGTAAAGATTGAAAATTACATAATCCATGTAATGCCCCAGGTCCACATGGTCGGCAATATGCTGGAAATCATCAGAAGTTTCCAGGCTATTTTTGCCCAAAAACCGCTGCAATTCTCTCCATGCCACCCAATCTCCTTCTTTAACTTCTTCAAAGCCCCGCAATAAATCAATTTCTTGCTCGTCCAACCCAAAATGGGTTTTTATGTATCGCCAATCCGATCGCTCTCTCAAATTGTACAACCCCCAGTAGGCGCCATTGATGTAGGCCACCACCGGCCGATAGGCTTGCCCAAATATTTCAGGCTCTTCAATGGTATGGCGCAAACCATTGATATCTGACAGATCCCAAATAAGGCTGGTAGCCATAGCATCGCGAAACATCGTCACATTCCAGTCATTTCCGGAATTTCTCAAAGTAAGGCTGCGGTATTGGTCGCGACCAGATAGGGGAAACACCTGATAGTCAATTGTAGAACTGCCGAGGCTGGATTTGGCCTTCAGCGCCAGGGACTTTTGTGCAAAAATCGCGGAGCCTGTTCCCTGTATTTCCGACTCAAGTTGTTGATTGAAAGCCAGAGAGCCATCGGTCTCATACATTTCCGTGTTTACAACGATCGAAATATCCTGATCGAAATTGCTAAACATGCCCGTTGCGGGATCATAAAGGTCCAATGAATCAGCACTATAGGCTACCACAGGAACCGTGTGATTGAGGCCAAACAGATAGGTCTCCGTCATGATATCGCTGGGCGACAGTGTATCAAAAAAAGCCATTGCCCGCAAAGTTGTATGCTTGTCGATGCTCAGAGGAGCCGTATATTCAGTAGAATTTTCGGTCGGGTGATTTCCGTTGGTGGTATAAAAAATCCGCGCTCCATTGGTTGCACAGCTCAGGCTTACTTCTACAGCCGATGCATAAAGTCCCCCACGTATATTGGCAACTGGCATCCACACTTGTGGGCCTCCAGGTGTAGTGGAATTTGCGGCTCCCGGTGTCGGCTGAGTGAAAAAATCCCATTTTGGGCCACCGTCAGGTATCCGGCCAAAAGAAACATCTGATATTTGATCGCCGAAAGTGTATTGATCTAAAATGGTGAGGCCGTCCGGCGCGATAAGTAGTACGTCCTCTCCGGCTGACGAAAGTTTAAAATCCAGGTGATGGAATCCTAAATTTGGTTGTCCATCTGCCCAAAGAATCAAAAAACCTCCGGCAGGCACTACGACAGAGGAGGGACTACCGGAGGGAATTTGCCATAAGGTAAGATTTAGCGGGTCATCTGAAAAGTAATAACCCGCCAAATCTATATCATTTGCACTGGCATTGTACACTTCTATCCAATCACTAAAAGCACCCATTTCATCGGCGATCGTGGTAGAATTGGAAGCCATAAATTCATTGATATACAGCTGTCCAAAGGCCAATTGACAGCAAAGGCCAAAAACAACAGAAACCCGAAAGCCTTTATAAAACCACTTCTTAAACACGCCATAGTGTTGCATGTGCAAAAATTTAGTTCTTTGATTTTAAGCTAGTAGTATGCTGAACGATAAAACGTTGCATCAGACGCTGCCCGTCTTTGAGCTGCAACTGAACAAAGTATAAGCCCGGCTGCCAATTGCTCACTTCAATCAAAAACGTACGTTGATTGGTCAATGCCTCCAGGTTCAGCAACCGTTGAGAAGCCAGGTTATATATCTCCAATCGTTCTACTTCTTTCGTACCATTTACCTGTACGCTCACTTCCGAGCTGGCAGGATTGGGGAAGACGCTAAATTCTCCGGACGCACTATTGCGAGCCTGCGGTTCATTACCGTTGAAATTGCTGGAAATAATAACCGTATAATCTTCTACTTCTCCCTCGGCAAACAATTCGCAAGGGTTTGGTTCGCTACCCCGCTTCATAGCTACGCGCATCCGTGTGCTTCCAGGTGTGGGATGTGGCAAAACTGTAAATTGACCAGACAATAAACCCGTTGGAGTATCAACAGGCGGAGCCGATAAGGTCCCGCTGAAAACAAGTTCGGAAGGCTCCTCAAATAGCTGATTCTGGTTATAGTCAATCCACACCTTCCAGTATTCGTCAAAAGTAAGGTAACTATATCCAGTAGTCAAATGGATATCGTAAGTCATATTGGGTGTCAAAGAAGTACTCAAATTGGTAAAGTCAGAATACTTTCTTTTACCAGATTGATTGTTGATCGTATTTAATTCTACGCCACTGATCCAATCGTGCCAGGGCGAACTGCTTTCCGATTCGCAATAGCCACTGCCTGTAGAAGCATTGACAGTCACCAAAAAGGAGCATTCCTCCAGATTGCCGCACTCATCCGTGGCGGTATAGGTAATGGTAGTCGTAGTGCCGGCGACAAAGGAACTACCACTTGACGGCCCCGCAGTTTGGGTCACTACGACCGTATTGGGGGTACAGGTGGTAGAAGCAGTAGGGGCTGTCCAACTTACCGTCATCTCCGTTTGACCTACTGCTGCGGTCTGCACGATGTTGTCCGGACAATTGTTCAAAGTCAATATACCGTTATTACCACCACCTTCAATGAAGATGCTGTAATCTTCCACTTCGCCGATGGGGAAATTGCCACAAGGATCGGCATAAGCACCTTGCTGCATGCTGACACGCATCCTGGTCAGGCCATTTTGCGCTCCGCTCGGCACATTCACAGTGCCCGTCAATACGCCACTGAGCGTACCATCCGGTATGCCGCTGAGCACGCCTTCAAATACAATTTCACCTGACTCAAACAGCTCGTTCTGATTGAAATCGATCCACACTCTAAAGTACTCATCGAAAGAAGTGTAGCTATATCCGGCAGTAAGTGTAAGACTGTACGAAGCGCCCGTTGAAAGATTGGTCAAAAGATTGGTAAAGTCGCTGTACATTCCTTTTCCGGAAGTATTGTTTAAAGTATTCAATTGCACGCCTGCTATCCACTCATGCCAGGGAGTATCACCATTGGAGCCGCAATATTCTCCACTCGGCGGATCTACCGTGCCTTGGCAAGTACAGCCATCCGCCTGTATCACATCGTTGGAAGTTTGGGCATTGCCATCATCACAGGCCGAACCAACCGCTGCCGGAATATTAGGATTGTTGTCGTCACAATCATTTTCAGCACATACCAGATCACCATCATTATCTGTACAATCACAGCCATCCGGAATGCCGTTGTTGTTTTGGTCTATCGAATCGTCGAAACCTGGGCATTGGTCTTCAGCGTCACATACACCATCGCTATCTGTATCCATAATAGTGCCGGCACAGTGGCAATTGGCATCATACACATCATTGGAAGTACAGGCATCTCCATCGTTGCAAGGCGTACCGGCAGGAATCTGGGTGCAATCCAACAATTCAAATATTGGAGTTCGGGTAGTATTGGAGGAAGCGGTAAGTTCGATTACCGGATCGGTTTGGCCTGTTTCTAGCCAGTGGCTAAAGGTGTATCCAGGCTGCGCCACAGCCGTAAGTCTCAGCGGCACATTGCGGAAATAGGTGCCCGTGTAATCGTAGGGGATTTCCATTTCATTGGTATTGACAAAAACATCCCCGCCGCTGTTTGCATCAAAGCTGATGGTCAAATCATAAAAGCCATTGAGGTTGTAGAAATCATTAAGATGCTGGCGGAAAAACCCGGGGCGGCGCGTCCAGAAGTCTTTGTACAATTCAATCCAATAATTCCAGCTGTATATATTGCCCCCCATGGCATTATCATAGCCCCAGCGATCCAATTGTGCAGGCACATTGGGCTCGTAAATAGCCACCATATCATCCACAAAGGAATGCGCTCTGCTCTCGCTGAATATCAGCTCCATCACACTGCAGCTACGCTGGAGAAACTCCTCCCGAAATTCCTGACGATCCAGTGCCTTTCTGATAAAAAGCGTACTATTGGAATGATTGGGCCACGACTGGCTGTTGGCATCATTGATGGAAGCGAAGGTGTTGAAATCGGGATCGGCCATGGATGTCAAGTTGTTTCCCGTGCTACCATCCGTATCGGCCATACCATAGCGCCATTTGGCATTCGGGGCACGTTCGCGCCAAACCGTTAGATTGTTGGCAGGCCAATCGTAATTCGCCATATACGTCATGGTGATCCAATAATTCATCATTTCATTCACATCTACTTGCGACTGGAAGTAATCCCAATCGGAATTATTGCTCATATTGCTGCTTTCCACTACGCTGTACAAGGCATCGTAAATAGCCTCACTACCTTTTTTGACATCGCTGTAAAACAGGCCGGGGCTTTTGATGATATCGAGGTCATTTTCATTCACATCATACAACACTTCAAAATATTCGCCTGCATATTTTTCGCGAATATTATAGGTGCCCCAAAATTCCCCATTGATGTACAACAAGCAGGGCCGACCAGCTTGCAAATCGATGTCGAGCTTACCAAAAATCATAGATTGGTTCAGCATATCCCGGAAGCCCAAGCGGATGTAATCCTGCCCGCTGTTTCGGATTTTGATCCGCTGATAAAATTCGTGCTCCCGCTCCGGAAATAATGGATACTCAATGGCATCATAGCCAAATTCCTTATCGCGCAGATTGATAGCCAGGCTTTTCATTTCATGGTTTCGGGAGCAGGCACCTGCTATTTCCACACCAGCATCCACATCGAAAGCCAGCTGGCCATCGGGCAAAAACATCTTCATATTCGTAGGCCGTTCCCAGTCTTGCGCCCAATTGACAGGCTCTGAGGAGCAATAGGCCACTACACCATTCGTACCGTCCACATAAATCCCAATTTCATCATCAAAGAAGTTATCCGGATCAGTAGTCAGATACACAATAGGTACATTATGGTTTTCATTGATCAAATAGGTTGCATCAGAAGCTTGGCTGTTGGTATGTCCGCTCAGCACAGCAATGGCACGCAAACTGCCGGTACTACTCACATTAATCGCTCCGCTATAAACGGCAGAACTCGTGCTAGGCAGCGAACCATCCGTAGTGTAATAAATGGTAGCTCCGGGTGTTGGTGAACTAATTTGCACCGATTGGGTACCGGAATAGGAACCGCTGGGCACTGAAAAGATGGGAGAAGGCAAATATAAATCGGAGCCATTATTGGATGCTTCAGGAGTGACTTGCCCAAAAAAGACCCAATTATTTCCCCCGTCCGTCTGCCGACCATAACTGGCCAGGAAGGGCATATCCACATAGGAAACTGAATCGATAATGGTCAAACCATCGGCCAGCAGTTGAACCAGCGCCACTTCTTCGCCGCCGCCTTTCAAGCTAAAGTCAGCATGCAAAGGCCCTTCCTCGGGATCCTTGTCGGCAAAAAATAACAGGAATCCACCAGTGGGTACTACCGTGCCCGGACCGATTTGCCATTTATCCAAATTGCCATAATCATCGGTCAAATAGAGGCCGGAAATGTCCACATCTTCCGCATTGGGGTTGTAAATCTCAATCCAGTCTTCTCTCTTACCACTGGCATCGCGATGCGTACTGGCACTGGCCACTACCTCGTTGATAAACAGCTGAGGAATGGGCGTAGTAGGCAATGGCAGCTCTGCTTCGATGATCAGACGAGCGGCCAAGGCTGGGTTTTGATCGTAGGAGTAGGTAGTCCGGGTACCACTTCCTGTAAATATAAAGGCCATCGCATTCCCTTCCTGCCAGGCCGGATGGGCCAGTACTTCCTGCACAAGGTTTGTCAGGTCTGGCGTTTGCTGGTCGGCACCATTGGCACCGATGATCGGCCAGGCCGGCGGTGTCCAGGCTACGCTGGCATTGGTAGTGCTGCGGTTGGTGAAGTTGTTATTTAGGCTTTGAAAAGGAGCCGCATTGCCGGCATCTTCAGCAGCAATAGTCAAATTGCAACTGCCTGTTTGCACCTCTTCAGCATAAAACTGAATGTAAGCACTGTTGATCGTAGCATTTGCTGGCAAAGAAATATTGGCAAAGCGGAAGGCGGAAGTAAATGTATTGCCATTGTCTTGCACCATCTCTATGTCAGAGCTAACCAGCGTTACTCCGCCGCCGGAAAATTCCTCTCCATCATCCAAGCCACTCAGGATGGGCAAATTTAGTGTTACCATATAGGTGGGCGTTCCTCCTCCACTCATATTGGCTGCGGCAGGTGTGGGTGAGGTAAAAAATTGAAAATTGGCAGCTCCATCCAATTCGCGGCCATAGGAAATATCGTCACTTTGAGGGCCAAATGTCAGCTGATCAATGGTGGTGACGCCGTCGGGCGCTGTAAGCACCAGGTCTTCGCCTCCAGCGCCTAATTTGATGTCCACATGATTGGCGCCTTCTTCGGTATCCTTATCGGCCCAAAGAATGAGATATCCTCCTGCCGGGACGGTAGTGAGGCTGGCATTATCGGCAGAAATCTGCCAGATTAACGGGTTGGTAGCATCGTCTGAGATATAATATCCGGCCAGATTGACATCGGTAGGGCCGGCATTGTATAGCTCGATCCAGTCTTCAAAAGCACCAGACTCATCGGTGATGCTGCTGGCATTGGAGGCCAAAAATTCGTTGATAAAGAGCTGGGCATTGGTGGAAAAATTAAAAAATCCACAAAACGCCAGGATAAGGCTGATTTTGGCAAAGGAGGTGTTCATCGAATAAATATTAAAGGTTTTCTAAATTCAAGTACGTTTGATGTGTGCTTACTTGGAATAGGTCGGCTTTTAGGGATGGAAGGGGTAAAATGCGAATAGCTATTCATTATCTGCCATTCAAAAATACCCCATATTCCTTGGAAGAAGAGGTATTTTGGCTACCTATTTATCCGCAAACTCGTCTCACAAAGTGATACAAAAAGCAATGAATGCAGAGAGAAAATCAGGTTTAGCAGGTAATAAATCGGCTGTAAAAGATATAATTTTTGCCGCGATCGGTTGGGACTGGAAATAATAGATCAATTTTGATGGATCAAAATTACAAAAACTTCTTTAATAAGTCAGCTTTTACAAAAACTTAATATAACCATTTATCATATTGCAAATCTATACTATTTAAAGAATTTGGAAATTTGACCCCAGAAATAATAAAAAAAATCAAATCTGTTTTTTACATTTACTTCATTCTGACTTACAAGATACTTGTAGTCTCGCCTTCAAAGCTTAGTTTCAACAGATGCCATCACCGGGAAAAGTTGAGCTTTAGCCATACCAAAAATTGATTTTTACGTAATTACCCATTTGCTGGTCGAATGATCGGTAGAAGTCTTTTTATGTATAGCTAAAAAACCTGACTAACCATGAAAATATTTTCAACGCTTCTGATGCTTTGCCTGGCGCTCCTGGCCCACCCACTGGCAGCCCAATTGCACATCAACGAATTGATGGCCGACAACAGCACTACCATCGCCGATGCCAGTGGCGCTTATGACGACTGGATCGAAGTTTACAATGCCGGCTCCTTTCCCGTTGATCTGGGGGGCTATTATGTTTCTGACGATCCAGCCACACTCAACCTTTGGCAGATACCAGTTTCCAACCCTTCTCTTACCACCGTTCCCGCTAATGGTTTTCTACTTTTATGGGCCGACAAGGATACGGAAGAAGGCGAACTACACCTCGATCTCAAACTGGGTTCAGGCGGCGAAAGCTTGTTGTTGATTGCCCCGGATGGCAGCACGATCATAGACCAGCTCAGCTTTGGACCCCAAAACACAGATGTCTCCTACGGGCGATCTGTCGATGGAGGTCCCGATTTTCAGCTCTTCACCTCCCCTTCTCCCAATGCTTCCAATGAGGCGATACCGGCTGTACCCACTTTTAATGTAACTATCCAACGCACCGTCAATGCTACCCATAATGATGCCATTGAATACGGCATTTCCAGTGGCGGTGTCCGACTCGATGCCTATGGAATGGTCATGACAGAAAGCTGGTCTAATCAAACCATTGGGCTTCGTTTTGAGGATGTACTCCTTCCTCCGGGTTCAACCATTACGCAGGCTCATGTTCAGTTTACTACCAAAGACCCCAGCAAAAGTACCGGCTACTCAAGGCTCGAAATCAAAGGTGAACGCTCAGCTCATGCTGCGCCTTTTGAAGACGAAAGCTTCAATATCACCGATCGACCGCTCACTTCAGGCCGGGTAGTTTGGGAACCGGAGGAGTGGATGGTAAAGGAATTTGCAGGGCTCGATCAAAAAACACCCGACCTGTCTGCCATTCTCCAGGAAGTCATCGATCAAAGCAATTGGGAAGCTGGCAATGCCATCGCTATTGTCCTTTCAGGAGAAGGCAAGCGCTCGGCACACAATTATACTTCACACTTCCCGCCTTCCATCCAAATTCAGGCAGAAGCGCCTGTTCCCCAAACGCCCATCTCCAAAATGTACATCAATGAAATTGCCCCGAATGGTACCGAATACCCCGATGAAACTGATAATTTTGAAGATTGGATCGAAATTTACAACGACAATGATTTTGACGTTTCACTAGGCGGGCTGTACCTGACGGATAATCTGGATGACCTCACCAAATGGCAAATCGCTTCAGTACAAAGCGTACCCGCCAAAGGTTTTATTACCTTCTGGGCCGATCAGGCTACTTACCGCAGCGGTCGGCATGCTGATTTTAGTTTGAAGGATGAAGGTGAAAGTGTGGCTTTGGTGCAGGCACTCAACAACGAGCTTATCATCATCGACTCGATCACCTACGGCGATGTGCCTTTCAAAGCTTCCTTTGGCCGTACCACCGAATTGGCCGACAGCTGGCAAATATTCGGTGCCCCCACTCCACTTGCAGCCAATGCCAACGCGCCGGGCTGGCTGGCCAAGCCCGACATCAATCTCGACAATGGCGTGTTTAGCAGCCCTCAATTGGTAAGCATCACTCATGTAGATCCTACTGTTACTATCCGCTACACTACAGATGGCTCCGATCCGGATGCCGATTCCAAAAAATATACCGGCCCTTTCAACGTGGACGAAACCTCAAGTGTGAGAGCTCGCGCTTTCCGGGCTGGATTTGCCAACAGCCAGATCACAACCCGCAGCTATTTATTCGATCCCAGTGCCGATCTTCCGGTACTTATGATATCCACCGATCCTGACAACCTTTGGGATGATGAAATCGGTATTTATACAGTAGGTACCAATGGCATTAGTGTGGGTTTTTGCAGCAACTATCAGCCGGCCAATTATTGGCAGGATTGGGAGCGCCCGGCCAAGCTTACGCTTTTCGAGCCTGATGGACAGGAAGCCTTTGCGGTAAAGGCAGGGATCCGTATTTCGGGCAATTGTTCGAGGAAATATGCCTTGAAGAGCCTTAATATTTACCTGCGCAACAATCAGTACGGCGATAAGAATATTGATTACAAGCTTTTCCCGGGACGGGATTACAAAAAATACAAGCGCCTCCGCTTACGCAATAGCGGGCAGGATTATCGCAACACCATGTTCCGCGACGGAGTCAACCATCGCATTCTAGCCGACATAACCGATGTGGAGTACCAAAGCTATCGCCCCACGCTGGTATATATCAATGGCGAGTACTACGGCATTCAAAACTTCCGCGATCTGTATGGTGGCGAATATTTCGATGCTTTTTTCGATGTAAAAGAGACGGAGCTTGATCTCATCAAAAGCCCCAGGCTATCGCACGATATTAAGGAGGGAGATGACCAGCATTACCAAGACCTTTATGAATACGTCGATCAGCACGATATGAGCCAGGCTGAGCACTACCAGTATGTAAGGACGCAGCTTGATATCGAAAATTTTCTCGATTACTGGATTGCCATGATTTACATGAGCAGCTCCGACTGGCCGGCCAACAACATCCAAATTTGGCGGCCGCGAAATCCCGAAGGCAAATGGCGATACATGTATATCGACACTGATGCTACCACCAATATTTATGGTACCAATTCTGCCAGCGGCCATCGTTCAGACAGGCTGGAGGAGGTGCTGGACCCCGATCAGGAAGGCTGGCCCAGCGATAGTCAATCGACCTTATTTATAAGAAAGTTGCTCGAAAACGATGACTTTCAGGCAGAATTTGTACAACGCGCCTGTAGCTTCATGGAGCTCGTTTTCAATGAAGACCGTACCAATACCTTTATTGATGAGGCCGTTGCCACCATCGGCAATGACATTGAGCGGCATGTGGAACATTGGGCATTTGATAATCCCTACCGGGAGACCTATGAAGAATGGGAAGGCAATGTAGTCAAATACCGCCGCTTCTTTGAAGAACGCCCTCCCTATTTTTTCGATCAGCTGGATAGGCATTTTGACCTCGATGACACCTACGAACTGTCCTTCAATTATGATGAAATGACCAACGGTGATGTATTTGTCAACTGGAATCAAATGAGTGTGCCGTATCATTACACGGGTACCTATTACACCCAGCTTCCGTTGCGCGTGACGGCCATTGCCAAATCCGGCTACCGTTTTTCCCATTGGCTCGAAACGGGCGAAACCTCTGCCACTATTGAGTTTGTGGCCAGTCATGATGCTACTTTGACACCGATTTTTGAAGTGCTCGATTGCAGCCTCCTGCCCCCAGGCACTCCCTGCAATGATGGCGACGAATGCACTATCGATGATCAATACGACCACAATTGCATTTGCAGAGGCACCTTTGCCGATGATGATAATGATGGTGTTTGCAATTCCGATGACCAATGCCCCGGCTTCGATGATTCCGTCGATACCAACGGCAATGGGCTTCCCGATGGCTGTGAAAACTGCCTGGATGGTGACGATGACAGTGACGGTGTTTGCAATTCTGATGACCAATGCCCCGGCTTCGATGATTCCGTCGACACCAATGGCAATGGTATCCCCGACGGCTGTGAAGCCTGCCCCGACGGCGACGACGACCTCGACGGAATTTGCAAAAGTGTAGATTGTGATGACAACAATCCCAACCTTCCGACCAGCCCAGGCAGCCTGTGCGACGACGACAATCCGCTCACCGTCAACGACCAAATCCAGTCAGATGGATGTAGCTGTGCCGGGGAAGCCATTGATCCCAATCCCGACAATTGCGATTCGGAAGGTGAAAAGCCCTGGCAGCAACATATTACCAACGTAACCTTTGGCAGTATCAACAATGACTCTGGCAAGGATGGCTACGGCGACTTTACCGATTTGAGTACTGTTGTCACTGCCGGCACCTCCCAAGCCATCAGCCTGCTTGTGAAGTACAGCTATACCCAATGGGACGAATACTTCCGCGTTTGGATCGATTACAATCAGGATGGAGACTTTGCCGATGCTGGTGAACTCGCCTTCTCAGGCATCACTTATGGCGGCTCATCGGGTGATCTGCCTGCTCCGTTGACAGGCGAAATCAGCATCCCGTCATCCGCCCATGCCGGTGCTACGCGCATGCGGGTTTCGATGAAAAAGGAAGGCTATGCCGAGCCTTGTGAAGTGTTTGAATTTGGCGAAGTCGAAGATTATAGCGTCGTGATAGAGCCGGGCAATGCCAATGGCAGAAGCCAATCCGGAACCGATGACACCTTGCTAGCCGAAGACATCCGCCTGTTCCCAAATCCGGCTCAAAACCGCGTTTATCTGAGTGCTCCACCTCTTGAGGATCAATCTGTCATTATACGATTGCATAACCACCTGGGGCAGGTGGTACGCCAATTGGCGGTGGATCGCCTGGCTGCCGAACTATTGCGCTTCGAGCTCGGCCATCTGGCTGATGGGCTGTACTTTTTCACCATCCAGTCGGAAGGCAAGCTGTTTAATTCTCCTGAGTTGCGGTTTGTGAAAAGGTAGTAGGGAGAAGGTTAAGATTGAGGCATTCCTCAGCCCTTTTGTGCAATAAAAAGGTAACTATCAAGGTGAGGTTGCGGGGATTGGAATACCATTTTTTCAAAGGCTTTCAGGCTGCGACGCTGGCTCCGAAGGTGAGGGTTGAAAATAGCTGAAAGCTTACCCCAGCTGCTAAAGAGGCGGGAGGTAAAATCACGCCAGCCTCTGCCTAAGCCAGTCTTGACGCGTGCAGCCCTTTCACAATATAAGACCTCAAAACTCATGTCCCGCAGTTTGTTCTGCCAGGCATCCGCATTGCTTAGCAAGCCGTTTGACTGAATAATACCCATATATTTCAGGCAGGCGGCATTGATGCGTTCGATTTCTTTTTGTGGAATATCGGGCAGCCAGATAGTTTCATTCATCGCCAGTCGGCCGCCGGATTTGAGCAAGCGATAAATTTCGGTCAGCATCAGATCAAGTTGAGCCGAAGATTGGATAGCCAATACTGATTCTACAAACACCAGGTCGAATTGGCCATCGACGAAGGGTAGCCTGGTACCTTCTTCTACCTTTTGGATACTCACCGACCCAAGACCGCAAAATTGCAACCGCTCATTACATTTGGCCAATATCACCTCCGATCGGTCAAGCCCAAAGAGTTGCAATTTGGGATAAAGGCTTTTGAGCCGAACCAGGCTGGCACCTGTTCCGCATCCAAGTTCCAGCACCTTCTCGTTCCCTTCCAGCCCCGCCTTAATGATGAGGTGGTCGGTGCCCCGACTGCCTGCGCCATGCAGAAAACCGCTGTGCCGCCTGGCAAAGTAATCAAGGATATTCTGGCTCATCGTCATCTTTTTTGCGATCTTGTATTTCCGAGATGAAACGAATTTTCAAGAAGGTCTTACAAGCCATTATACCGCCTCATTCCAGCTTATACCTTCGATGGTATCATGGCTGGTACCGAAAAGCAAAATTTCCTTCTTTGCCACATATTTTGGAGCTGTATGCCCAAAATCGGGAATCAGCCTTCTTTGTGTTGTTGGGCGCCAACAAAATGGAGCCTTCTGATTTATTGTACCGCTACATTCATCAAAAAGGTTGGTGCGGCATTCTAGTAGAGCCGCAGTCAGATGCTTTTGCCGCATTGCAGCACAGCCTTAAACACCTCAGCGGCTTGATATTCGAACAAGTTGCCATTTCGGATGTTGATGGGCAAAAGCCCTTTTACTATATCGATCCAAATTCGGGCGATGCGCCAAAATGGGCCGATCAGCTCAGTAGCCTGGAAGCCCGGGTTCCTGAAAGTATTCTAAACACATACCCTAAAGCTAAACTTACAAAAATTGCCATTAACTGCCTGACAATCAGTAGTTTACTAATCAAGTATCAAGTCAAAAAGCTCGATGCATTATTTATCGATACAGAGGGCCATGATTTTATTATTTTACGCCATTTCGATTTTGCAAGGTGGCAGCCTGAATTGATCGTTTATGAGCATTGCCATTTATCCACAGCGGATCGAAAGGCGGCAATCCTGCTGCTTCGCCAGCATCAGTACGCTATCTATCCCACTGCTTTTAATACGGTAGCTTTCAAAGATGAGCTGTTGGCTCGTCCCTATCAGGATCATTTGATCTGACCAGCTCTATCAAAAAATGATCTGCCCGATTGCCCCACCACCTGCCAGCCGGCAAATGACTATCCCATCGGGCCAGGCGGGCCAAATGTTTTGCTCTGTCTGCAAACAGGCTCTCCAAATAGGAGGGCGGCACAAAAAAGCCAATGGGCTGAGCCTGCCGCTCGTTGAAGTGGGCTTGCAGATAGTGGAGCAATTCAGCGGGCGTATAGTACCAGGTATCCACAGACACCTCTGCGCTCAATCGGGCGGGTACCGCTTCTTTGCGCCGCCGCCTTCGGGCAACTTTCCAATTTCCCTTAATAAAAAAATAAAACTGTTCCCACCAACACTTTCGCCCCATCACTACCGCTACCAAACGGCCACCGGGTCGAAGAAGTCGGTGCATTTGCCTGGCTATTTCTCCCAGCTGCCCGGGCGATACGCAATTGAGGCCACCAAAATTGGAAAAAATAAGATCATAGGCAGCATCATTGGGTAGCTGATCTAATTGTTCGATAGCCAGTTGTTGGCAACCTACCAGCTCGGTAAAACCCTTTTCCTTTACTTTTTTTTGGCAAGCCCCCAGCATTGCTCCCGAAATATCGGTAGCCAGCACCCTGCAGCCCTGGCTGGCCAGCCATAAAGCATCGGTGCCGGTGCCACAATTGATTTCCAGCACCTCATGGATTTGATTTTTGGCTAGTATCTGAGAAAGACAGCTGTACACCTGCTCCCTTTGCAAGTGCCCGATGCGGCTTTCCGTAAAGGTAGCATCGTATTGTCCGGCAATGTGGTCAAAGGCTTGGTCGGGCATTTTGAGATTCGAGTAATTGCAATTTTATGCGATCCAGCAGTGCGGCAGGCAGGTAATACAGTATGGCTAGTACGGGTCGGGCTCTATGTAGGTGAAAAGAAAAGGGCGCTCGCAAAAAGGCTTTGCCTGCCTGCCAACCCTGCTTTAATCGAAAGAGCTTATGGACAAAGCGATGCAGCCGCCGGTAAAAGGCGGGGCTGTAGGTAGCCTGGTACATCATGGCCAGGTCATCGGAATCGGTCCAATTTTGCTTATCGCCGAGCTGGGCCTGCACTTTTTCAAAGAATTTTGTCCCCGGCAAAGGATAGGATACGGATATACCCATATCGTCCGGCATCAGATCGAGCAGCATACTTATCGTCTTCCAGATGTCCTCCTTTTGCTCGCCCAGATAACCAAACTGGAGAAAAAAGCAGACCTCCACGCCTTTGCTTTTCAGCAGGCGAGTACAGGCATAAATCTGTTCAATCGAAGTGCCCTTATCCATAGCATCCAATATTTTTTGGGAGCCCGATTCTGCTCCTACCCATACGGTACGCAACCCCGACTCGGCCAGTGCTTCGATCGTATCTTCTTTGAGCAACAGATCGACCCGCGACTGGATTTTGTACTGCATTTTCAACTTCTTTGCTTTCACTTCATCGCGAAAAGCTTGCACCCATCCGGGTTTGAGGCCAAAAATATCATCGGCCATCCAAAAATGTTCTACACCATACGTGTTGATCAGCATTTCCATTTCAGCAGCTACACGCTGCGGTGAACGGCTGTTGTAGCGATTGCCGTAAATGGGCTTGGCGCACCAGTTGCATTTGTACGGGCAGCCCCTGGTAGTAGCAATATTCAGTGAAAAATAACCTTGATGGGCCATCCAGATACGCCGATATGGCTCCATATCCACCAGGTCCCAGGCCGGATCGGGCAGGCTGTCAAGATCGCGCAGCACAGGTCGGCGGGGAGACTTAACTACTTCATCCCCTTCCAGATAAGCGATCCCCAAGGTGTGTGTCACATCTGCTATACCTGCCGAAAGTTTAGCTACCAACTCCTGCAAGCTGATCTCTCCTTCACCCAATAGCACATAATCTGCCCCTTGCTGGAGGTACAGCAGGCTGTGGTCTGTAGAGTCGGAACTGCAAACAATGATGTGCTTTACAAGGGGACGGGCCAGACGAATCATTTGCAGCGTAGCATCGCGCATGCGGGTGAGGCACATTTTGCTGAGGTAGTTGAAGCCGTCATCATAGATCACCAGATAATCATACGATGGGTGGAGTGCTTCCTTTATTTCGGCAGGATCCTCCCGCAGGTTGGTGTCAAACAGCGCTACCTCATAGCCCTGCTGCCGCATCAGCGCCGCTGCGTAGATCGTGCCATAGGGCGGATAGGGGCGTTTGTCCTGCCATTGTTTGGAGTCGAAGCGGTAGAAGTAAGCGTTGGTAAAGAGAATTCGCTGGCTCATGAAACCAAAATTAATGGTTTTTCAATTCGCAATTGATTCCTTTCTTCAAAGTCTTCTATAACTCTTTCAAAGGCGTGGAGTACTTTATTCTGAAAATTTTGAGGATGATGCTTGGATACATAGGTACGCGACTTGAGTGCTACGGCGAATTGCTCGGGCTGAATATTGGTAAACTTCCGCCTCCAGTAGGCCATTGTTTTGAGCATACACCAGCGGTCGAGCTGATCGCCAAGGCGCCCTGTGAATGGCCATTCGGCCAAGTTTCGCAGGCGGCTGCCATTGGCCCGGCTGATGGTATCGAGGGATTGCAAACCAGATCGCGGATAAAACTGCCGAACCCACCCATTGGCTTCGATGAAGCTTTGATACAGTTCGGCACTGTAAATGGGTAGCAAGGTAGCTACTTCGGTAGCGGTAAAGATGTTTTTCTCTTCGATCTCGAGATGATGCTCATCGATGAAGTAATTGACGCAGAAGTATTTGTGGGAATTGAATAAAAACAGCTTTTTGAACAATACCAGCGCCGTACGCGCTATCCAAAGGCGTTGTGGTTTGGTGATAATAAAATAGTCGATATCTCCGTCTTTGGGCATCACTCCTTTGGAAAGTGAGCCCGAAATGAGCACGGCCCGAACGAAGGGAAAGCGGCGGATGAGGCGGGTCATCAGGCGAGCTCTTCCCAAATACCTGGCAGCGCGCTTGTTGTTTTCCTTCCGCAAATCCACCCAGTCGCGGCGGGGCCGGGTGAGGTAATAGCCATCGATCTGATAAAGCCACCCCCACTCCACCAGCTCGGCCAAAACAGATGGGAGCTCTGTTTCGGGATATTGTTGAACAGGGCTAAACTGCTGAATTTCTGCCAACCGCAAGGGATATTGAAATATCTCGAAATACAACAAAGGCAACAGCACATGATAATGTGGAGAAGCAGAAGAAATATGCGAATAGCCTTCACCCGGAGATTGCATCATCTGTATTTCATTGGGGCTTCCAACAGATATTATGAACAAAACTATTCATTTTTTAGCTAATTTTGATAAAATGACTCGGCAGCCAGGCTAAAGCATCAAAATCGTTTGAGTGCGAGACAAATTGGAGGAATCCTAAAATGAGAAGAGTTTGAAGGAGTTTAGTAAATTTAAGTTAGAAAATAGATTTACTGACCCTCAAACTCTAATTCAAGGTATGGACAAAAAAGTACTAATACAAAAAATAGAAGAAGAAATCGGAAGATTGGTTGACCTAAGTGATGAATATGTAGAGCAGGATGTAGGGATTGATAAAATAGAACTAAGCCTACTAAGTGAATTGCTGAAGCTGGGACTGTTGCTATTGAACTACATAATCAAGCAAAAGTTAAAAAAGGTTGAGGAATATCTCCCGATTTTGGAATCAGGAGAGAGCTACAGGAGTAAAGGGACAAAGAAGCGGAACTACCTCAGTTTGTTTGGTCTGATACAAATCCATCGTCCATCGTATTTGAGTACTCAACGCGGTCAATTTTATAAAATAGACGATTATTTGCAGTTGCCCAAGGGTTGTTATTGGTCGTACAATCTACAAGAGTTGGTAGGGGGAAGTGCTACCCAGGGGAGTTACAAAGAAAGCGTAGTGATAGTGAATAAATTATTAGGTTTGAATCTGAGTGGAAAATCTTCGGAGAGAAATGTCAATCATTTGGGCGAGTACGTTGATCAGTACTATGAGTTGGAGCGAGAAGAAGCTCAAGAAGATGAAGCGTTGTTTTTTAGCACTACCTTTGATGGTAAAGGATTGCCGAAGATAAAGGCAGTACAACAAAAGGAGGCCAATCCCAAAAAGCGGCTAAGCAAAGGGGAGAAAAAGGGTAAGAAACAAAGTGCGACAGTGTCAGTTACCTCTGTTTTTACGCCTCAACAAAGGACTGCCGACCAGATATTGGATGGCTTGATGGGAGTGCAAAAAGAAGCTGCTCAAGAGGACGAACCAGCATCAACACAACAAAAGAAAACGGAAAATAAGATGCACACTAAAATTCACCGTAGAGCATTTTTAGCCAATCAGCAAAAGGCAATAGATTATGGGATAGAAGATTTAAAATCAAAAATGACCAACTCCCAAAGTCGATTCGTCATCCCCATAGATGCCGGAATAGGCTTGGAAGATAAAATACTGGCAAGCATAAAGAAGAATAATCTGGAAGGTCAATTTGATGGAATCATTTTAGACATAGTCCATGTAAGCGAATACGTTTGGGATTGTGCCAATGCCATATTTGGAGAAAGTTCTAAGTTGAGAACAAGCTGGGTCAGAGGGGTGTTAAAAGATATATTGGAAGGAGGAACTGAAAAGGTAATAAAAGACCTTGTGTTGAATAGAGACAAAACAGAATTATCGACAAACAAAAAGAAGCAGTTAAATAAGGCAATCACCTATTTGACTAACCATAAACACAAAATGAATTACGCTGATTTTTTGAAAAAGGGGTATCCAATCAGTTCAGCTCTGGCAGAGTCTACTTGTAAGCATTTGGTCAAAGATAGAATGGAGCAAAGCGGTATGAGATGGTCATCCAAGGGGGCGCAAAACATGCTTGACCTTAGAGCTGTAAAACAAAACGGAGACATCGAAGATTTTATACAATTCGTCAGACTAAGGGAACGAAAAGTAAATTTAGTCCGATTAGCTGCTTAAATACAAAACCCCTAATTTGTCATGCACTCAAATCGTTTCAAAAAAAATGAACCTTGTAATTATCCGATTTTATAATGAATGAATTATCAAAGGTCGAAAATTTTGATGCAATCAACCTACTCGGCAGCGTACTTAGAGCGTGTATATCCCTCTCGATCCGCCAGCGGTATGATACATCGCCAATCATCGTATCTGCATAAACCAGATGTCACTACCCATTCGACTTAAAATATTTCTTTTTGGTGCTATTGTTCTTACCTATGTATTGAGGTGGCCTGGCCTGATAGATGAATTTCATGCGGTGCGTTTTGTTTCCGTTTCGCTTTTTTGCCTGTTTGGGATATGGAGCATACTTCTCCATTTAAAAAAGCTCGACTTCCATCTGCTCGATACACTGCTTTTTTTCTTCTTTGGCCTGCATCTGTTCAGCATTCTTTGGGCACACAATGTAAGCGAGGCGGTGATCACGACGCAGCGTCAACTTGTACTTTTCACTGTATATTTTATCATTCGGTCCATCCTCTGCCATACAAAATCGAGCGAACGGACCATCCAGGTGGCGATCAGCGCAGTGGGCGTTTTCGCGCTGCTGATCACCTCCTACCAGCTGATCAAATTTGGCTTGAGCGAGGGACTTGCCGACAAGGCCATTTATAAGGTGATTGGCCACTCGGGGCACAAAAATGCCTTGGCCAGCCTCCTTTTTCTATTGCTTGGCCTACATGTTTTCTATACCCGGTCGGATCAGCCAAGCGGATGGTTTTGGGGGCTGACGGGCTGGTATTTGCTGGTTATTTTTCTGCTGCGCAGCCGTGCTGCTTACCTGGCAAGTCTGGGTCTGGGCCTTTGCCTCCTGTGGCAATATGTGCAGTTGAAAAGCAAACATCACCGGCTGATCTTAAAAAGGCTCCTTCCCACTTTTGTCATTGTAGCGATGGCGGGTATTGCATTCATCAACCTCACAGCTGCCGGCAAGGATTACCGCAAGTACACCAACCCTGCTACCTATTTGGGCAGCGCCAGTGGCGCAGAGCGGCTCTTTGTGTGGTCAAAGACGGCAGCACTGATAAAGGATCGCCCCTGGCAGGGATATGGCGCAGGCAACTGGAAGATATTTTTCCCTAGCAAAGGCATTCAAGGGGGCTACCGTTTGCAGCAAAAAGATGTAGTATTTACCCGTGCTCACAATGATTTTTTGGAAGTAGCGGCCGAATTGGGGCTTGTTGGGTTGTTGAACTATCTGCTCATTTTCGGGCTGGCATCTTGGGCCATTGGGTGGACGCAAAAAAAGAAAAAAGAAGAGCAACAATGGAAAGGGATGGTTTTGTTGGGTACCTTGTTGGGGTATTGTATCCTTTCCTTTTTCGACTTTCCAAAAGAACGTATTGAGCTGTTGGTCATGCTGGCCGTACTTCTGGCAACTATTGCCTGGCACAGCCTGGCTTGGTTTGAGGGGGCTGGTTTTTACCGGGTTTTGAGCACCCCGCAACGACTGACCGGGGGGATCGTACTGACTCTTTTGCTCCTCACTCACATGCCGATCGGAATGTTAAGAATCGAGAACAACCGGCTTTGCGTTGAGATTTATGCCAACAAAAACCAGCAAAATTGGCCCAAATTGATTGAATTATCACACAAAGCCAACAAGTATTGGCATTCGGCTGATCCCTCCGTTGTACCCTTTGTGTGGTATGAAGGATTGGGCCATTACATGCGCGGAGAATATGAACGATCTCTACCCCTTTTTGCGCAAGCTTATGAATACAATCCCTTCAATTTTCATGTCATCAACAATTATGCAAGCACAATGGTCATGCTGGGGCAATATGAGCCCTCCATTGATTTATTTCTAAAAGCCCTTGAAATCAATCCGATGTTTGAGGACGGCATGTTCAATTTATCCTACTCCTACTATCAGATAGGCCGCTACAAGAAGGCGCTCAATTGGGTAAACAAAACAAAAAACAACCCTTCCAAAAAGGAAGAATTTATACAGATAATTAGTCAGGCGATGCAACCGGAAGTGAAATAATTGATCGGTCAGGGTTTTTGAAGGTATGTAAGCATGGCCATACCCCACCACACCAACACCGCCACCTTGTCATGGTGCATAAAGTTATTGACCAGCCCGTGTACAAAAAAGGTCAGCAGTGCAAATAATATTCCCAGCACCCACATGCGCCTTATTCGATCTTTCGTATGGCGAAGCAGGCAAAGTCCCCTTTGCAAACCAATCAGCAACAATCCCGCAAGCAGCAAAAAGCCCGGCAATCCCATCTCCGACAGGGCCTGCAAATATTCTGAATGCGCCCCTCCTCCCCTGCCCGGCGGATGCGGTCCGGTATGGGTCACTGAGATACGCGTCATTTCTTCCGGCTTTTGGTAGGGCAGATAGGCAATCTGGAAAGTACCTGGCCCGTAGCCGGTGATGGGCCGATCCAAAAACATCCGCCAGGCACAACTGTAGCGGTTGAGCCGTTCAAGGTTAGATACATCGGTACGTAGGTTGCCAATGGAAAGGATTTGATTGGCGATGCCATAATTTTTGGATTCAGCTTTATCCGCAATATCCGTTCTACTAAGCATCCAATATCCACCCAAGAGCAGTGTGAGCAACAACACAAGCAGGCCTTTCCACTCCAGCCGCAGCCACCCAATGGAACCTACCCACAGCGCGCTAACAAAGGCACTCAGCCAGGCAGCCCGGCTAAACGACAGAAACACACCCGCTATTAATAGCAAGAGGATCAGAAGGATGGCATTTCGAGCTCCCCTCCCCGGCCTTTCCGTTTGGCAGGCCAGCCAAGCTACCGAAAAGCCTATCAACAGGAGCATACAGCAACTGTACAAGGCATGATCAAAGTAAAAAGGACGGGCCACCAGCACGGACGTATCCATCCGAAATCCGTACTGAGCATGGATCGTCCAGGCATACAGCATGATTAGCAGGAAGGGGAGCAGGTAGCAAAGCAGACTTTTCGCAATATCTTTTGGCCAAAGATGCATCATAAGCAGCGAGCCCACATAAAACACCCACCAATGCGCTACTGTAACCAGCCAATATTTCAAGGAAACCAGCAGGTTGCTGGAAAAGAATATACAAACTGCCATCCATCCCAGGTAGAGCAAGGAAACGAGCGTGATCGGAGCTTTCCAGATAGCGGCGAAGTAGCTTCGGTGGCTTTGTAAGCAGATGCCCAGGAGCACCGACAGCAGCAAGATTAAGGGCTCGGCGGGCAGGTTGAGCTGATGCTGGCCGGTTGAATAGGCTACCGAAAAGGGTAGGCAGGCCAGCATCAGCCAGTAGAGCCATCGGTAGGCGGAAGGTACCATATCGGCGAGTCGCTTGGTCATTCGGGCAGGCTTTGCAGTCCAATAAGATTGCTTAAATGTAAGAAATTCACCATCTTTAGTTTGATTTGTTTAAAAACGGCTCCCTTGCTGCAATTCTTCTTAGGCTTTCCTCTCACCCCAAAAAGGGGGGCCGCCTACCCCTCCCACCTTAAAGGGATGGGCTGGCAAAGCCAAATATACATTCCCACCACCTAAGGAGGTGGTATTTTACGGTTCAATAAAACCTGCTATGCACTCCTTTCTGACATTTTTTGAAAACCTGACGAGCCTCCAAAAGCTGGGCTGGGTATTCGCCTGCCTCTTTGTCTGCTGGATATTAGAAGGCAGCATACCGCTATTCAATCTGAAATACCGGAAATGGCGACATGCGGGCGTCAATCTGATTTTTTTGGGGACTTCGCTCCTCATCAACGTCCTGTTTGGCCTGCTGACCGTTGGCCTCTTTGTGTGGACGGCGCAAAACGAAATTGGCTTTTTGTATTGGTTGGATTGGCCGATTTGGGTAGAATTGTTGTTGTCCATTATGCTACTCGACTTGATTGCCCAATTCGTAGCCCATTACTTCCTGCATCGCATCAAATGGATGTGGAAATTTCACATGGTGCACCACAGCGATACCAAAGTGGACGCCACCACCGGCACCCGCCACCATCCCGGCGATTATATCATCCGCGAAACATTTGCACTCCTGGCCATTCTTATCAGTGGCATGCCTCTGGCATTTTATCTGGTTTATCGAATCAGCAGTGTGCTCTTCACCTACATCACCCACGCCAACATCACCGTACCCCGCTGGGTGGACCACAGCCTCGGTCTCGTTTTTATCACCCCCAACATGCACAAATTTCACCATCACTTCGAGCGCCCCTGGACAGACACCAACTTTGGCAATATCTTTTCCCTATGGGACCGGGCTTTCGGCACGCTGGTAACTGACGACCCCCGCAAGATCCGCTATGGCCTGGATGTACTGAGTGATGAGTTGGACGAAGATGTGTGGTATCAATTCAAAGTCCCTTTTGATAATAGTATAAAAACGGATTATTGATAAGTACCTGATAAAGAGCGCTTTAGCGGGTGAGAAAAGAAAGGCTCCATCTTGGAGCCTCGTGTGCTAGGGTGGAAGACGGGATTTGAACCCGCGACCTCTGGAACCACAATCCAGCGCTCTAACCAACTGAGCTACAACCACCAGATAGGGATATTACAAAAGCGTTGCAAATATAAAATAAGTTCCTGCTACCAGTCAATTTTTTCATAAAAAATCTGCCGGGGTCTATTTCATTTTTCTGGATGATAATGTACCTTTGCACAGCTTTCAAACAAGCCGAGCCGGAGGAGTGGCAGAGCTGGTTGAATGCACCGGTCTTGAAAACCGGCGTACGGGAGACCGTACCGGGGGTTCGAATCCCTCCTCCTCCGCAGAGACCAAGGCAGGCCACCCACAGGGTGGCTTTTTGCTACGCAAGCAAGCTAATTAGCAAAAACCTCATTTGTTACAGGCAATCCCGTAATTTGGTGTTAAAACTGAAAAAATCCCTCATCCTGCTACTAATTGCGCTTTTGATTTGTAGCTGTTCCAACCCAGACTCCCGCAAGCAGGCTGGCCAATCCAGCCCAGCCATTGAAGAGAGCCCAGCAATTGAAGAAAGTCCTGCAATTGAGGAGGACCGTGCAACTACCCGGCAGAACTTGCCGCCCCAATCTCCTGCACTTCACACACCCCCCATTATCAATCAACCCTGTCCGGAACTGATAGACTTTGTATTTGAACTCGAAGCAATGAATTGGGTGCCTGACATCAGGCGGCTTGATAAAGTGGACATCTACCCTGAACTGGATCGGAAAAGCAAAACAGTCTTCAGAGGCAAACCTTTTTATGTCATTGATTTTAAAAACAGCAGGATCGCCCAACCCGGTCAATCTGAATACCGGGAAGGCCCAATGCCTCAATTTGAGTTGGGAGCATTTAAAAGAGCCAACAATATTTGGGCTTATTATTATCGAAAGAAAGGAGCCAGCGGTTGGATACCCGACGGAGTAATCGAGCAATGGGAGTTCCCTTCAGCAAGTGCAGCAAGGCGGGCCCTGCTGCAAATTGAAAAAATCGGTGGCCAAGTCTTTTTTAACACTCATCCCTTTTTCTGTACCCTGGAAAACAAATTATTCATTTTCCAATCCAGAGCTATGGCCTTTAGTTATAAGCAAAAAGCACTCTTCGAAAAATTTGAACAGCAGCTGGCTGTTGCAAATCAATAACGAACCTTTCGTAAGCAATGGGTTTTGATACAAGAACTATTTCACAAGGAAGACGGCTATCAAAAGGGTCGGGTCAGCTTGCTCACCAAAGCTCATAGGCATACACCAGCAGTGACACCCCTTCCGGGCTGAGGCGTTCCTCTTCTGCCAGCAAGCCCCGCTCATCATATCGGTACTGCACTTCCGACTGCAGGTTGCCGCCCGGCAATGTGCGCCGGTGGAGGGTCATTCGATTATCCAGATCATGCTCCCAGCTATTGGTCAGGTTTACGCCATCGGCAAAGCTCTCAATCTGCTGTTCGCACAAATTGCCCCGTTCATCAAAGCGGTAAGTTTCGCGGCGCAGCAATTCACCAACCTCGCTGTGTACCTCTGCCTGAGCGATACGGCCCTGCTCATCGAGCTGATAGGAATATACGCGGTCGAATTCGTAATCGTCTTTGTAATAGCCACTTTGGGTGAGGGGCCGGCCGTGATCGTCGTAAGTCGTCTCGATTTCCTGGATAGGCTCGCCTTCTTCTTCAATCACCTCTTCCAGGGTACGGCCTTCGCTATCGTAGCGCCGAAACTCTTTGCCTTCTTCAAAATTCTCTTCATCTATTGTGGTGATGGTTTCGCTATTGGCCGCTTCGTCGCGGGTATAATTCCGGAAACTATACGAGCCATCGAGGTATTTAATCTTTTGTTGGGCAGGTCTGCCGGCAGCATCGTAGCTGGTACTGATGACCTGATCAGGCACATCGTTCTGTGAATATTGCAGCTCTTCCACCAATTTGCCCTGCTCATCGAAGCTTCGCACTACGCGGCTTTCCAGCTCTCCGGTACTATCATACTGTAGCTGAAGGAGGACATTTTGCTGTGCATCACGCTCTTCGTAAAAGGCAGGAAGCCCTTGTTCGGGGGTAAAATTGTGGTGGATAGTGGTGGTGATGGATTTGATTTTTGGCATGGGCAAAACATTGTTTCGATCAAAATTCAAAAATCACTCCTAAGCTCGGCAATATTGGCAACTGATTGACCCGCTCGTATTCTATCCGGTCGAAGAAAAAGATATTGTCCCGGTTATACACATTGGTCACACTTCCTACAACCTCCAACTTCGTGTTTTTACTAAAGACAAACCTCCGCTTGATCGACATATCCAGCCGGTGGTAATAGGGCAGGCGGCCCGAATTGCGATCATCCGAGTAAATAATCCCCAGGTCGCCATTGCCGGTGAGCACGTCAGTACTCAATCCATTTATGAAGCTATGGAGCTGGTAAAAGCCTTGGGTAAGGGTGAAAGGGAAGCCGGAACCCATGTTCCAGCGGGCACTGATTTCCCACTCTTTGGCAGCCCCCAAGCTGTAGGTAGCCAATACATTTACGTTGTGCCGGCGATCAAATATGGTTGGATATTCCTGCTCGCCATCATCGCGATTAACATAGCCCAGCGAGTAGGTGAGCCAGAGATAAATGCGCGGGGTTTCGTATTTCATCAAGAAATCAATACCGTAGGCATCCCCTGTTTCGGTAGCAAAATCGGGATCAGCACCTTGCAATTTGTTTCGGTTGAGGTTGATGAGTTGTGAAAAGCGTTTGTAATAGGGCTCTACATTCAGCTCCAGGTTTTTCAAAATATCGTATTCTACCCCAAATATCCCGTGAATAGATTTTTGCAGACGATGGTCGGTGGGCGTAGTGGTGCCCGGTTTGAAGATCGTCTCTTCCGGCCCGGAGAGGAATCCTACAAACAAGTTGACAATGTCCCGCTCATTGACAGAGCTGACCAGATTTTGGCTATAAAAACCACCGGCCATCTTGAAGCGGAGCCAATCGTTTACGTTGTACTTCATACCAAAGCGGGGCTCCAGCGAAAACTCCGGCAAGGAGGCATAATACTGCAGGCGCAGGCTCGGCTCCAGAATGAGGCCCTGCATTTTGTGCTTGTATTTAAAGAAGCCGGACAGCTCGGTAGTGAAATTGCGCTGTTCGACGGTATTGCCCAGAAAGTTGCGGAAATTGAAGTCGGTATTAAAGCCATTTACCTCAAAGCCGTATTTAAATTCATTGTCGGCACTACCGAAAAAAGTGAAATCCAGCCCGGTGCTAAAGCCTGCAATACTGCTATTTCGGGGATTGCCATCCGACTCGGTGAGGCTGATATCGTAGTTGGAATACGACACATTTCCACCCACGATCATATTGGAAGTAGCCGGTATGAGTGTAAATTTGGCGCCACCGCCGGTTGTTTTCCAATTCAAATCGGCCAAACCTGCAAAGCTTACATTGTCATTGAAATTCATACCAAACAAGTCGAGCTTGCTTCCATTGCCCGCCATAAAAGAAAGCTTGCCATATACATCGGTAAAATTGTAAGGCAGCCCGGTGCTGTCGCCGGCATATTCATAAATCGACTTGGAGGTCTCATCAATATAAGACCGTTTGGCAGTGATCAAAAAAGAGGTAGCTCCTCCTCCTTGCTCCTCTAGCTTGATGATGGGCCCTTCCAGCAATACTTTAGATTGAAAAGGGTTGGCAGATACCACTCCACCAAAACGCTTTTTATTGCCCTCGCGAGTCTTAATGTCCACCACTGCCGAAATCCGACCGCCATATTCTGCATTAAATCCGCCGGTGAGTACATCCACGCTCTTGATGGCCTCCGTTTCAAATACGGAAAAGAAGCCGATCGAATGGAAGGGGTTGTATATGGTAAGGCCATCCAGCAATATTTTGTTTTGGATAGGAGAACCGCCTCTGATATAGAGTTGCCCACCCTGATCGCCGGTAAAAATAACGCCCGGCAGCACGGGCAGGTACTGCGCTATATCCGCCTCGCCCCCCGTAGAAGGCAAAGCCCTGATTTGCTTGGGCGTCAGCGTTACGGCCGATACTTTCACCTCTTTTCGCTGCTTTTCCTTTTCAGCCGACACCTGCACCACATCCAGATCAATGCCCCCTTCGGAGAGGTACATGCGACGGTAGATGATAGTACCCTCCTTCATTTCTATGGCGGTGCTGGTACTGTCGTATCCAATATAGGTGGCCACCAGGTTATAATTGCCGGGGGGTACATTATTGATGGTAAAGAAACCATCGAGGTCGGTACTGGCGCCAAGAGTAGTACCTCCCAGCCGAACAGTGCCATAAATGATGGGGTCGCCACTTTCTTTGTCAAATACGTTGCCGCGCACAATCCCGTTGTTCTGTGCCACTAAAAAAGAAGGCACCAAAATGGCTATCAGCAATACACAAAAGTTAAAATACTTCATTCAATCAATCAATTGTAAGTGGAAAAAGTGTACAAATATAAGGTCTCCATTCGGAATGCCCTTGAAGATTGTTGTCAGATCACCTACAATTCATTGAATTCATTTTTTCTTCATACAAAAGGGTCTGATATTCAATGGTTTAAATAAAGTGAACATTCAATTTAGCGCAACTCCGCCAAGCCTTCTCGAATAATATTAATTTCACTGCCAGTACAATCCACCACTGTACTGGGCCGATTGCCCCCCACTCCACCGTCGATTACCAAATCGACCTGTCTGCCAAATTGTTCATTGATTTCATAAGGATCAGTCAGGTATTCGATTATTGCATCATCCGACTTCAGCGAAATTGATAGGATCGGATGCCCCAGCGCCGCTACGATATGCTGCACAATTGGATGATCAGGGATGCGAATGCCAATCGTTTTGCGTCGATTTTTCAGCACCTTAGGCAACTGTTGGCTTGCTCTAAACAGGAAGGTGAAAGGCCCCGGCACATTGCGCTTCAACATTTTAAAGACCTGGTTGTCCAACTGTTTGCAATAACCGGAAAGTTGGCTAATGTCCTGGCAGATAAAGGTGAGGTTGGCTTTGGTAGGATCTAAGCTGCGCAATCGGGCGATGCGTTCTACGGCTTTCGGTTGAAAAATATCACACCCTAAGCCATATACCGTGTCAGTAGGATAGATGATGATGCCCCCACCTACCAATACCTCAACGACCTGCTTGATGTGGCGGGGGTTGGGATTGTCGGGGTGGATAGAAAGGAGCATCTAAGTGGGTTTGAGCCTGCCTAGCAGAAGACTAGATGTGGCATGGGGTGTGGCGCTAAGGTAGGGATTATTGGCGCAATTGTCGTAAGAACAAGAATGCAAATACGAGCAAAGCAGCCAGTCCAACCCAGTGCCAGGTGAATGTTGATGTTTTTGGTTTAAATTGCAAGGCTTCCATATCACCAATAGCAACGAATCCGGCCCAGAAGTAAGGATGAGCGAGTGCTGGATTGGGCGGGTTAAGATAGAATAGTTTGGCTTGTTGGATGGCTTCCGCTTTATTATTTCCTTCCAACAATTTTTTATAAAAGCCACGCATCAAATCAGCGCTTACCTGGTCGTTTACACTCCAAAGGCTGGTGATAATGCTTTTCACTCCTGCTTTGACAAAACCGCTGGTCATACTTACGATACCCTCACCTTTTTGCAATTCTCCAATACCCGTTTCGCAGGCTGACAATACGACCATATCAGCAGGTAGGTTCATCTGATAAAGTTCTCGGTTGAACAATAAGTAGTCCATTTTATCATTTCCCGAGTTGGTAAAAGCCAAAAAGGCAAAATCACCTCTGATGTCATTAGCTTTGCCATGAGTAGCCAGGTGAAGAATATTGTAATCGGAAGCCATAGCCTGGAAAGTGGCTTTGGTAGCCTTAGCCCCCAACAAACATTCTCCCCCCATCAGCTCAACTATAGACTCTGCTTCTTGGATGTTAAAATGCAAGGGGCCTAAATCATCTCGCGCCCCACTTGTCACAATCTGTTGCTCAGTTTCAAACACAGGTGCCACGGCCAGCAGTCTATTGCTACTTCTACGGAAAGGGTATTGCTCCATACGCATTAGCAGATTGGCAGAATAGGAATAGCTAATCGTTTTTTGTCGAATAAAATAGGATAATTCATTAAAAGGCAATGGCGGGCTGCCAGCCGGCTTTGTAAGTAAGGCTTCAAAGGGCAAATAGCCCAACACACCGTCAGGAATGATAATGAGCTTTTCTGACAGATCACTCTTTAAAGGTTCAATCAGGATTTGGTAAAGCTGGTGAGCTGCGCGAGCGTATTGCTTAGAAGTAGAATTGTAAAGTGCCTCAGATTGCTGATCAGATAATTGGTACCCATATATACCAGCTCTCATGGCAGTTATCTGTGTCCTGATCTGGCCGTCAAAAGGTAAGCGGTGAAGTTGGCTGGAGTTAGGTTTAATTACAAACACAAACAGGCTGCTATCGCCCAGAAAATAATCCAGTAAGCACTCATCACTTTGAAGGCGTTGCTGCAAGACAGATAAGTCGGTAGTGGAATCGCGAAAAAGCCAATCGGCAAACTGAGGATGAGCACTTTCGAGTTCTTTTCGCAAAAGTATTTGCTCCTTTTTCAATTCAAAGAGCAAGGCTTTGACAGAGTCCTTGCGCAGGTCATCCTTTTCGCCTTTCAAATCAAAGAGTTGCTTTTCCAATAGCACCATTTGATCCGCCAACTGCCGTACCGCATGCTGAAGCCCGTCTGATAGCGATGCGTTAGCTGGCTTCAAAGGGTCGAGCAAGCTTTCCAATAGCAAGCGGTTTTTACCCCGCTCACAAAGTGCAAAAAGGCGCCTCATTAATGGTTTCGATGGTGCTTTGCTATACAATTCAAATCCCAATTGCATCGCTTTTTCCAAACCTTGTACTGTACCATGCAATTGGATTCGCTTATCAGATTCGAACCAATAATGGCTCCACAGCATTTGCCCTACTATATCCATTAGCTCAAAACACCGAAGCGCTTTTTCCAAATCATCCAACGAGCCATTCTGCCGATATTTCTGTTCGAAAGCATTCGCCTGAGCTTCAAAAATAGCCTGGAAGGTATTTTCTGCATACAGCTCATCCGGGCTGGGTAAGGCCTCATTTTGCCCAAAGAGCCAATTGGGTAGTAGTGCATTTGTGGCCGATAGGAGACTTTGCATGGCTTTACCTGTCCATTTCAGACTTAATTGCACCCTGGCAATACGCACCAACACCTTTGCTATCTCCCTGCGTTGTGTAGTACCATATACCTCCTCCAACGTTTGCAAAGATTTTTTATAATATCGAAGTGCTTGAGCTGGCTGCAAGCTCCCTTCGTAGCTTCGCGCCAAATTTTCCAGAGCCGAGGCTTTGTATAACATTGCCTGACGAGTCTGCCTTCCGTTTTTCAATTGCTCCAACTGGCGGATTGCTTCGTTGGAATATTTTCGGCAAGCCTGCAGCTTGCCCTGATGTAAATAAGCCAGGCCCAGGTTTACCTGTAGCATACTTTGGGAAAGCGGCTCTACCTTTGGCAACTGCAAGCCCTTCATACAGCTATTTACCGCTTTATTAAATCTTCCCAATGACTGGTAAATAATACCGATGTCGTTAAGCGTTTCTGCAGCTTTGGAGTATTGCTTTTCCTTTGCTCTGGCCCGGTAGGTCCTTTCGAGGTAATACAGCGCCCGTTCATAATCGCCAAGCCGGGTATAAAGGTTACCTAGTTCCGAATAGATGTAATGTGCAATGGCAAAATCTTCTTTTTTGAATTGCAGATACACTTCCCTTGCCTTTTCATAGGCATCGCGTGCGCAACTAAAATTACCGAGACGCTTACAGCCGTATCCTTCGTTGGCATGATTCCAAGCCAGGCGGACGCCTTCAGCTTCGGTTGCTGGTACCCGCCACAAGCCATCATAGCTTTCGCGAAGCACGGCCAGCGATGCTTGTGGATTATTTGACTTATTACGCAACACCTTGGCAAAACCAGCATACAAGCGAAGCGCTTCCACGAGATTATCCTGGAGAGAAAAGAAACTGAGCGAGCGGTAAAAGTAGTAATCGGCACTATCCCGCTGGCCTGCCTCCAGAAAAGCCAGGCTTTGAGCCTTGGCCTGAAAAGCTACAAGCGAGTCGGGGTTGGCTGGCAGTGGTCCTGACCAGCGCAACACAGCCAGGACGATCAGAAAGGATTGATATACTATTGCCCAAAATGTTGTATTCATCCACCTACCCGGTTTTTTTTCTAAATAACAGGTACAGTCCGGCTATCAGTAATAGTACAAGCCCGGTAATGACTATGGGATGGCACAGCCAGGGAAATTTTTCACACAAAATACAACTACCGCATGTGCATTGAATGTGGCTTGCGCAAGCCCCAATATATGGCCTCAATTTGCTTTCAATAGGTACACAAGCAGGATCATCACTTAGCAAGCCACAAAGCTGCCCCACGCCAACGAATTCCACACAATAAGCCAGTTCCATGTCATTAGTTGCCTGCCCGGCTGCATTATTGATAAGTGAGAAGGTAAAAGACCTGCACTCCCCGCCCGGCACATTGGTAGTACCTCCCTGGTGCTGATATTTGATCAACCACTCTTCGCCGCTTATATTGACAAATTGTACCTGGGGGTCGGTGCTTTGGATACATGGCTCGTGATAATCATTTATATCTTTGACTAATATCTGAATATCCTGAGCCGGACCTTCTCCGACATTGCAGAATTCCAGTTCGTAAGTGATTACCTGTACTCCGTTATTGCATCTGCACACTTCTTTTATGCAAATACTATTGGGATCTGTTGGCGGAACGATCGTTTGAGTGGTAAAGGCAAAATCGATCAAGTATTCTTCAGGTTCCTCTACGCCTGTGGGAAACTTCACCAAATTGTTTTTCACCAGATTGCCCAGCAGATTGACCAGTGTATCCCAGCCGGGGCGGCTCTCAAGATAAGGATCGACTTCGGAGCCTTGCGGCCCGGTGAGCAAGGCCAGGCATTCGTACTGATCATTCACGGTGAGGGTGTCGGCCGGGTGCATAACGGGGAAGAGGCGCAAGTCCTTTTTGTAACCACTATACCTGGGCTCAGAATCGTCGTAAATATAAGCCAGGGCAGCATCATAGCGCCCGCCAAAGTCAGTGTTCCCGCTCGACCAATTGCTATCCCAGCCGGAGGGGGTGGTAGTTGCATCGAGATTGGCAGGGCTGGAATAATCCGGCAATTCGGTTTTTTGATAATCCAGACCGGCATCCGGCCCGCTGCCAAGTTTGTGGTTGTAAAAGAAATAGACTTTGCCTACGGTACTTTCTTCGGGCCGATATACTACTGCAAACAGATTGTATTTATCTTCATCGGCAATGATGTGGTGGTTGGTGTCAATGCGAATAAATTCGCTGCCCAAAAAGTTGCCTTGCTGGGTAGGTGTTTGAGGGGTAAAGGAGGGAGAAATAACCGCATTGTCATTGTACATACGCGCAGGTGGCTCAGTATCGCTGTAACGTTCGGTCAGATAAATCACCCCGTTATATGTCGCAGCTGCCTGCGCATAAGCATGGGTAAAAGTACTGGTGCCGCTGGAGGTTGCATTGGGGATGGTTTCTATTTTGTAGGTGCCATCACCCAATATCCAAAAGCCGGTATAATAGGGATCGACGGAAGAACCAGGGATCTGACTAAGTGCAGTGTACGACCACTCCCAGTCAAATTGGTTGGAGTTGGCAGGGCTGGCGTCAGCATCTAAGCCCTGAGCGTAGCCGTTGATCCCCATCATTATGCAAAGTGCCAGGAGGACAGCCAGACGAGATGGATTGTTTTTCATCGGGAAGTAGTTTTGGACAAAAATTATATATGCTTCTTCTTTTTTATCCCTACGGCTGCCTTTACGTTACCGATATGCCGATGTGATTTGCTCCCTGAAGTTAAAAAAAAATCCCGAAAATGGAGAAGGCCATGTTCGGGATGAAGAGAGAGTGGAGGGGGATTGGGATTATTGCCGTTTCAGTTATTGCATTTCATAGGATGCTTTGGTTCAACAGTGATAAATCTCAGGTGATTGGGATTCGCTATCGCTCATCAGGCACCCGGGCTATAATTGCCGCTAATCGGTCAATGTATGTGGAGTATGGGCGTATAGCTACACTTGACGCTTTACATTTTGCATGCACAGGGTTAATTCAATTTGACTATATACCCTATTTTTTCAAGAGATAATGAAAGTGATTGTACTAGCTTATCTTTTAAATCCTGACTATCATCGTAATACATTGTTAGATTTTGATAAAAATCAAATGGTGATACGTTTTCTTCTGAAGCTCTGTTCTTTTTAATAATTATTACTTGATTGTTGGTTTTTTTTACAAAAGCATAGCTCATTTCAAATACTACATTTGAATTTGGGTGCCATTTTTTCTTCTCTTTTCCATTAACATCTTTAACAATTGCCACATTGGTTAAATCAGCAATTACAATTAATGATCTATCAATTTCTTCTTTTAATTTGTCAACGATGTTATTTGATCCGCCTCTTATATTCATAGAATTTTTTAATTCGAGTGGTTGCCTTGGGTTTCTTGTTTTGTTAATATCTTCTATCACGTCAATTAGTACATTTTCTATCTCACTCCTTGCTTTGGGATAATCACTTTGCCAACTATAGAATATCCAGGGTCTATATCCAACGGGAATATTCAACCTCTCGAAATATATTTCATTTTCAGATAAATCAATATTTACTATTTGGTATATACCACTTCCATCAATATAGGTCCATACGTCAATTCCCAATAAGAATAGGTTATACCAGTCTTGAGATTCAACAAATTCCCTCGTATTTGTCAAATACCCTCTAAACCCTCTCTTCAATATACTTTTTTTCAATATTTGAAAATCAGGGCTCCTATTTAAATCAATTTCGCTATCAATTATTTTTGTAGTTACAATCCAGCAATTTATTGGGGTGTATTTCATTTTCTATTACTTGTAGGGATTTTCTTGTGTATAGCGGCTCGCGTATGCGTAGTGAATTAATTTATACTGCATCACGCAAGTATACACGATTACTATGCATCTCAGGATAAGTAAGTAAATTATTTGTGGGGTATAGCCGATGCAAGCGTAATAATGTCGCATATTATTGCCGTTTTGCATTTTATTCTGCACCGTGTTTATTTCACTGGTTTTTATTCAGCTTTATTTTGCTAATTAAATTGCCAATAAAATACCATGTTCCCAAAAATGCTATGCATTCCAATGCAAAGCTACCAAACTTAAAATATAGTTCAGCAAGCAAAAGAGAGATTCCAAAAGAAGGAATTACTTCAATTAAAATTTCTTGAATCGAAAAATTTGTGAATAATTTGTTCATTTTATTATTTTTTTTGTGTGGAAAAAATCTATTTAATGACAACTTCTTTTTTGCAGCCATCAATACAAGGGTGAATCCGCCAATCATTCTCAGGCTCCTTTTGTCCATCTCTCACAGAATTTTTATCGGCTTCCTTAGCCAATTCACACCAAATTGATAGCACTTCAGCCCTAAATTTCTCTATTAAACTAATATCTGCTTTCACCAAATTGCCTGAATCATCTCTATTTAACCCATGAAATTTTGAATCAACCATAGTGGTTATTTTTTGCACAAACCTTACAGGTTGGATTTCATTCCAACCTTCATGACCAGTATCTACTACCCAATCTCCTTTTATTAAAACTACATCCCCTAAACTCATTTCACCTGAAGCGGGGTCATATAAAACATCTTTTTGGTCACCGTGATGAGATGCTTTGGTTGCTATTTCATACGTAATAAATGTAATTAAAGCCCAAATCAATAGAGCAGCTAAACAAAATAACCACCCCAAAGGACCGCCAGCAGAAACAACCGCACAGAATGCCCCTACGCCAGCTCCCACAACTCCCATTATTTTTAGGGCTATACATGTATTGTGAACTCCACATCCTTTAATCTCACAATGAAGCAAGTTGCCATAGTGTTTTTCTTGTTGATAAGTTACGGATGACGGTAGATTGTTTGGCATCAAGTCGTGTCTCTCCATTAAGAATTTTCCTTGAACTGGGTCGCCAGTTAGTATATCATTGTATTTTGTTGTTTGAGTGGTTTCATCTTTGTGGTCTTCAGTATGAGGGTCACCAGTATGAGGAGAAAGCAATATGTTAAATGTAAAATCATCATCCATTCTCTCAAAATAATCTTTATCAGACCAAACAGGAATTAATTCCATAACTTTTCCAATAACACATACATCATCCTCTAAACAAACTAATTTTCCACCTCTCAAAAATCGACACATATCCCAGATGGCAGCAATTAAAAATGCACCACCTATATAACCAAAGCCAGGCGCGAATATTCCAGCGCCTAAAAGAGCAGCCGCTAATATTCCTAATGATATAGCATTTAAAGGTTGATAGTCTTCTTTTCTAACACATTTGAAGTGTTTGCCACAATTTTTAGCCATGATTATTTATTTTGATTTCGCTATTAATGTTACACCTCCTATCAATTCTTTTCCATAAAACCCATTTATATTAAACGATTTTTCTCCTTTAAACCCTTCTGGCGGAGTAATTGTCACTTTAACCATCTGTTCATGATTAGCATTTAAGGATAAATGACTTGGTTCAATATTTACATCCCAGTCTGACGGTATTAAAAAGTTTTCAGGATTATGCTTATTCAATGCATACATCCAATCAGCATCCTCTTCTGATGAAGGAATAACATTTTTTAGACTCTTTAATTTGCGATACTTTTCTTTTGTTGATTCTTTCCTTTTCCTTTCCTTACAATCTCTCTTCTCTGGAATAGTGTAACAGTCGGCAATTAATTGTATCCTTTTGATTATTGTATCATCGTTTCTTACAGAGAACTCAAAAACTGCGGGAGAAGAAAATGTTCCTACGTTTGTATTTTCTTGCCCTAAGTTGTTTTTTGGATTAGCATCGTCATCCCAATCAAGGTTAACCTGTAAACAATAATGACCAGCTTCATGTGGTGTTCGCCAATCTATAGCAGCCTTGACAGGATGATTGGGAGAACCTTTGACTGGAAGATTAACAGTGGTTGCTCCTATGCCAATTTTTGTAGTACCAATTCCAAAATCTAAATAGGAAAATTCTACAGGCATTCCAACAGCAGGAGCTTCAGTTGAATTATTATAAATTGTTGCTACAATTTGATAATCTGTGTCAATTTCTAATTGATTTGATGAAACTGGCACTCCGTTTCTGTAAAGTTGGATATCGGGATTATTCCACGTTACAGCCAATCCTTGTTCCCGCAAATATTTTTGTGAATATATTAATCAATGGTTCATAAAGAATTAAGCGGCAATTTTGCCGAAACCTAATAGCTTTTTAAAAGCTGGTTTATTTTTTATCAACTCAGGCTCAATGTCTAAGTTTGATAAAAAGAAATTGAGCATGAGTTCATTGAAATACGAGGTTTTAATATCAGCCAGAGAAAAGCTAGTTCTGTTTTCTTTTTTGACTGACAGATAATGGGCGGCTTTAGCTACATTTACACTGCTAAGTGACATATTAAAGTGATAGTGTAGCTTATTCTCATTTCTGGATTGGCAGTTGGTTAATCCGGTATATTGTTTTGCATCTCTGAACAAAAACTCAATCTGAAAACGAGCTTTGTAAAAGCAATAGATGGAAAAGGCGTCTAATTCTAAGTCCGTTGAAAAATACATGGCGTAACGGTCAGTAGGTTTTCCTTCTTTTAGGAATTCCACATAAGCCAGGTTGATTTTTCTTTTTAATCTTACTGACCAGCATTCGATTTGATATATTTTTACATCATCATCTTGATGAACTAAATCAAATCGGCGTTTGTCAATTTTTTGGACATTTATTTTGCCATCATACTTTTTTGGCCTACCCGCCCTTTTTCTTTTTGGCCCCTTGTACAAATACTTCAGATTAGCGTCTTTTCTCAATTTACAAATGATGTCTAATTCAGTTTGTGCCTTGATTGGGTCTATAAAACGGAGCTTAGCAAAGTAACCATCTACAGCTAAATGACTGGAGATATGACTTACCTGAGGGGCCAGATCAATTATGGTTTGGGCATAAAAATCTACCAGCGTCATCTCTTTTTCATTGAGCTTTTCTCTACTGATTGTTTGGGTTGCTTGCAAATGCAATGCAGTATTGTCATCTATGCTAACTGCTGCTAATCCACCTATTTCAAGCCCTTTGGCTGGTCTACCCAAACAACCACTGTAATAGTAGTCAACATTGGGGGTGTGCTTCCCACTTTTAGGAATATAGGACGGATCAAAGGCTAAAATTGTTCGACCCCTAAATTGATCATTGCACAATTCAATATTGAATGACAGAAAATCAAACTCTTTCTCAAATTGATTATGAAATGTCATCTCACAATTTGAACTATACCTGCTCATCCCTTTGAAATTATATCGACCTCGTAGCGATAAAAACAAAATAATCGTCGAAATGAAAAATTTCTTACTCGGCTTTGTGATGCATTGCAATTTATTTACTATTTTTTCGGTGAGAGTCTTACTCTCGCTGGAAGTATGATTGGTCTGAAGTTGCATTCTACCAAATTCGTACTTCCTTTTTTATTTTCCTAAATCTTTGCAAAAAAGTTAATGAACCATTGTTAATGGGTCTGCCCTTTTATATACATCCGGCCCAATAACTGCACATTTTGGGGCACACGGTCGCTTTCTCCTCTTTCTGAGATCCTTATAATACTCCCCTCTTTTTTTGGAAATGTTACTATCCCTTATTAGATTAATTAGTTCTATTATCCATCGATAAAGAATAAACTTCAAGGCGTCAAAAAAAATCTTAAGCAGAGTTTTAACGAATTTCATAATGGTGTTTTCTTTTTCACTTCTTAGTGGATTTTCTAAATTTACCCAATACGACATTACAGAAAGACATCGCATTCATTCCCTGCATGGAACTGATTTAAACTTTTCTAATGGTTTGCGGCTCCAGCCCTTATAGAACCTGACTTCTTTCCTTTTATCGTCCGTACCATACAGGTACGCACTCAAAAAGAGAAATCGCCAGAACCTACAATGGCCAAGCCTCAACAACAATACAATAGTTTAAATCAGTTCATGATATAAAATATCACCTAGAGTGGGCTACGAAATATCGCAAACCAATACTTAAGGGAGAACTAGCTCAAAGATACCGGTGCCGGCCGAGAACTGATATGTCAAATTTCTAAGACGAATGAAGTTGAAACAATACGAGGTCATCTGAGTTTTTTAGGTTTCAAAATAAGAGCATGAACTGATTTAAACCATTAGAAAAGTTTAAGAACGTGTTTGGAATTTACCCTTCGGCGCATTAGTGCAAAATTTAATTCTGTACTTCATTATTTTTCATCGCCATAGCGTTGGCTATGCCTCAAAAAAAGGCTTCGCCCAAAATTAAATTTTACTACTACTGCTTCCAAAAGCAATTTCCAAACACGCTCTAAATCAGTTCATGTTCTAAGCGAAGAAAACAACTGTACTTTTTAACGATGCAAGAACCAGCAAATATTGGGAACATATACATAATTACCTGCTCCAGCTTGAAAGTTTAAAATGGAACTCGAACCAGAAGCTCTTGCATAGCAGTATAGCCTCACCCCAACTCTGACCGTTACAACGTCCCCTGCTCCTACAAATGTAGTATAGGTATGGCCATATTGTCTATCTATTCTACCGCATCTGCGTGGATGAATTTCCCCTCCCCTAAGAGAAAAACGCCTATTGTATTGTCGGGGTCTCCAATAGTTTTGATGAACATCTACCCATGTATGAACATCTGCTCGCGCATAAGCACTGTTGTACCATTTGTCATCTGAATACAGACAATAGTAACCATGCAACCAAGAATTGGTATAAATATGAAGGTGACCCCAGGATGGTGGCCTAAATTGAAAAGCCAGATAACCGTGGATTAAGCTATAGTCACCATCAAACCATCCTTCCCCAAATGCCTGTGCTCTGGGATCAAATCGGCTTGCACCCAAGTTGAAAGAAACGTTGGGGCGTTCTTCTCTTTCTCCATTATAGGAGTACCAAGCACCTCCATAGCGAGGATGCCACACACAACCGCGCCATCTTCGGATAGGGTGGACTGCTGCTAGTTGATCTACATTATTCAATTTTAGTTGAGCCTCCTGTTCATACAATCTATCAAAATTATACGGTTGTTTCGCAATTTGTTTGGTCGCTGTTTCAATAAATTTTTTTGCTTTAGCGGCATCGTCTTTGAGTAGCTTATTGATATCCTGCTTTCTTATTCCGCTGGCCTTTAGTAATGGTGAAAGGCTGGCTTCTTTACGTTTTGAATCCTCTTTCTCAGAAGCAAAGGATAACTCCAGATCTTTTTTTTCTGATTCAATAAGTGTTTGCAGATATTCTTCATCTGGATTTTGTGAAGTGCATTTCCATTCAGTTTTTAATTTCATGATTTTTGATTTTTAAAGGTTGTAAAAAATAAAAATTGAGAGACTCGAATAGTCTAAATATCATTGTCAAATTAAAGCTAAACTGAATTATCTATCTAGCCCTGAATTAACCTTTTTTAGCCTATTTATAACCTGTTGCCTTGATTGGCTAGGAGTCATACCAAATACACGACGAAAAGCCCGAGAAAAGTTATTAGGGGAACCAAAGCCGGTTTGACATGCAATTTCACCGATAGTATGCACAGAATTAGAAAGTAAAAGCATGGCTTTTGCTAAACGGAAATAGAGTATGCACTTGGCAGGTATAAGCCCAATATTCTTTTTGACTTTTCGGTGCACCTGCATTCTACATAAACAAAGTTTTCGGCACATTACGGAAGTATCAAAAGATTCATCTGCATAGCTTACCTCAAGCAATGCGGTTAATTGCCGTACAAATGGAGTTGTATAGGTTTTCACATCTGAGAGTTCCCCTGTCACCAAATTTATAGTGAGTTTTTTCAAACTAGGAAGATAGAGTAAATGGTTTGGAGGATATATTTCTAGGTTTCTCATTTGAGATGGGGCTATATTGTAGTGAATTTTCACTTGGTTTGTTTAATCAATTTATACATCCTCTGGCCTTGGCACTTTGCCTCGCTTCGCGGAAACCTCTGAAAAGGCCCCAGAAAAAATTTGGTTTTTTAGGGTTATCTACTCTTTTCATCCTTACTCAAACCCATCCGTTACCAATCCCGATTATTTTTTCAGCCTCTTTTACTCACTATACCCACAAACCGCTCTGGTATCTTTAAAAAAACCTATATTGGGCTAAAATTTTTTTTGGGTCAATTGGTAACGCAAACGAACTACACACCTATTAATGAGTAAGTATCAGGAAGACGAGCAGCTCTTGCTAAAAATTCGTCAGGGAGAACAAAAAGTCGTTCGCCAGGTATATGAAGTGCATCGGGAAGCCTTTGCCAGTTTTTTGCAAAAGCAATACAATGTTGGCAGGCAAAATGCTTTGGAAGTTTATCCATTGAGTTTCAGTATCTTTTATTTCAACATTAAAAACCAAAAGCTGAAGCCTCCATTACAAAGCACGCTACGAACGTATCTGTTTTCGATTGGCAAGAACGTATTCCGAAAAGAAATGAAAAAGCTAAAGCCGCTTTCTGTGAAAGATGAAGGATTTGATGAGGCTGTCAATGCTGATATTGAGCAGTGGTACGAAAATAAGGAGCGAGCCAGGTTGGTGAGGCGTCTCCTCGGCCGAATAGATGAACCTTGCAGGAAGTTGCTAAGCCTTATCTACATCCAGGAATATGCCTTCGATGCAGTAGCCAGGGAAATGAATCTGAATAATACAGGAACGGTTCGCAAGCGCAAATTTGACTGTCTCAAAAAACTTCGCAAATTACTGCAAAGTGACACACCAGATGAAAATGCATGAAACGGGCATGCTCTTATTTAAGAGCTTTCACAAGGAATAAGCTCATGCGAGAGCGAAATGGTTACATATACCACGAAAAATTTTAAACAAGTGGAAACATATCGTTAAATTTATTACAGTACATGGAACTGACACCCAACGACATTGCACAGATCGAACAATATCTTTCTAATGAAATGAGCGACGCAGACAAGGCCCGCTTTGAAAAGAGAATAGCTCAAGACCAGGCCTTGCACAACGAAGTGCATGCGTACCGCCAATTGCTCGGTGGATTTGGGGCCGTTAAGCAGCAGGAATTTCACAAACAGGTACAGGGCTGGGAACAGGAGTTGCAAACCCCAAAAACACCTCCCCGACGGCTTTGGCTCCGCTGGGCTGCCGCCGCAGCCATCCTCTTACTGCCCCTCTTCTGGTGGCTGCTGCAATCACAACCCAATCCTCCACAACTGGCCCTTCAGGCTTATCACAGCCCTATCCTACCTATCAATCGATTACCCAAACCACAGCAATCCGATTTTCAAAAGGGAATACAGGCACTACAGCAAGAAAAACAAAAAGAGGCTATCCACCTTTTAAAAAGCATCCCCGACTACGACCCTAACTATGTCATCGCTCAATATTACCTGGGGCATGCCTACTTTCAACAGCAGCAGTACCGACAGGCGGTTGATATTTTTGCCAATGTAGTGGATTGGAAAGATGACCGCTTTAGCAAACAGGCAGAATGGTTTAAAGTATTGGCCAGGATAGCTGATGAGCAGGATTTCAAAGCGGAGCTAAACAAACTTTTGACCGACAAGCTTCATCCCTATCAGCCTCAGGCAGCTGTGCTGGCGGAAAAGCTGGGATTCCAGATTATCAATTAAGCTCAAGATCGTCAAATCATCAAGCTTTTCCTCAATTATCCTCAAAGCCATCAAACAGATCATCCTCAAACATATTGGCCAGCAAATCGCTAAAGGAAAAGCTCGAGTCCATCATATCTTTGTTGATTACCTCAAACTCGGCCAGGCCATGCAGGGCTAGCTCCATATAGGGAATCGTGTCCTTGCCTTTGAAGCCGGCCTTTTCCACCAATTTGTGTAGGCCAGCCACCTTTTGCAGGCTTTTTGCAAAATCTTTATCCTTACTATCATTAATTAATTCTAATACATTGCCTCCTGAAAACCAGGCTCTTATGGTACCAAAAGGATCGCGCTGCTCCCCTTTACGTAGCTTCTCGGGATCCGGGAAATGTTGCTGAAATTCTTTCTTAATAGCCTTATTCATCAATGCGATGGCTACATTGTAAGGGCCCTCCTGCTCTCCTTCATATACCAATTCCACCTTGCCGGTAATAGCGGGTATGACTCCCCAAAGATCGGTGATGCGGGTAGTGGTTTGCTTTTCTTTGTTGAGCAGCAAGCGGCGCTCGGCCGTACTCACCAAATTCTCGTAGCCGGAAATACTGAGTCGCGCCGACACACCACTCTTCTCATCGATATATTCACTCTCCCTCGCCTCAATAGCAATGCGCTCCAGCAAATTTTTGTGCAAATCCGGCACCACTACTTTAGTTTTTTGCTCTTCCGCCAGTACCGCCTCCTGTTCTGTGATTCGGCGAGCTACTTCCAGGCTTTGCGGATAGTGAGTCAGTATTTGCGATTCGATGCGATCTTTCAACGGGGTGATGATGCTCCCTCTGTTGGTATAATCTTCCGGATTGGCAGTAAAAACAAACTGGATATCGAGGGGCAGGCGGAGCTTGAATCCGCGGATCTGCATATCCCCTTCTTGCAGAATGTTGAACAAAGACACCTGAATGCGCGCTTGCAAATCGGGTAGTTCGTTGATCACAAATATGCTGCGATGCGAGCGGGGTATCAGTCCGAAATGAATCACTCGCTCATCGCTGTAGGGCAATTTCAGTGTAGCCGCTTTTATCGGATCTACATCCCCCACCAAATCGGCGATACTCACATCAGGCGTAGCCAGCTTTTCCACATATCGCTCATCCCGGTGCAGCCAGGCCACAGGTGTATCCTCAGCCTTTTCGGCAATCAGGTCCTGGGCATAACGGGAGATGGGCATTAAAGGGTCGTCATTCAGCTCCGATCCTTCTACTACGGGGATGTATTCATCGAGCAGGTGGATCATCAGGCGGGCCAGCCGTGTTTTGGCCTGACCACGCAGCCCCAGCAGCAGGATGTTGTGCTGCGAAAGAATGGCCCGTTCGATATCGGGGAGCACTGTTTCATCAAAGCCGAGGATGCCTTCAAATACGGTTTGCCCGGATTTCAACTTGGCGATGAGATTATCGCGCAGCTCTCGCTTGATGGATTTGGGTTGGTATCCGCTGGCCTTTAAGGCGCCCAGCGTATTAATGTTGCCCATTATCTGGTAATAATTTGTAAACAATAGTAACGCCTGAGCAGGTAATTAGTTTTGCGAATACTTTCCGCTGAAGTGAAATAACATACCAAATCCTATATTGACAAGAGAAGCTGAAAAATCTGCATCTCTGGCAGATAAACCATAAACGCCGATATCTATCCCGAATTGATTTTTATATCCAAACAAGGCTCCTATATTAAAGCCTCCATAGTCAATCACGGTAGAGGTATCGTCGATGGTAGTGCTAAACTGCATAATATAGCGCGGCGAAACATACAAATGTAGCTTTTCTTTGGGGTGGAAAGAGGCATATACCGGAAGCTGAAAGTTGAATAACCCAACACCAGATGAAAATAAGCCAATACCCCCAAAACCAGCGCCCACTGCCAGAGCAAAAGGCGATTGCTGATCCCCCACAAGCTGAATCTTGCCATCGATCAAAAAATTGAGAAAAGTATTCATCCGGACGCCCACATCTACTTTCTCTGAAACCCCATAGCGGCCTCCGAGTTCTAAAAAGCTAGCCCCCACATCCGTTTCACCGGATGTATCCGAATCGTAATCTGCTGTTCGAGTTACGTTGAAGGTGGTGGATATTTGTCCCACATCTTCTCCTACGGTCCTACCAGTATGAAAACCAGCTATGGTGGCGCAACTGCTCATCAGCAAGCTTATTCCGCACATCATGGCTACAAAGAATGAATGAATTGGATGTTTCATGTTAATAAAATTTTGAATGGTAAATAGGCAAAAGTCTTGTTCGCGGTATAAAAGAATATACTTTTCAGGTAGTAGGAGTATGTTTAAAATTAATATTTTCACTAATATGAAAGGCTTTCTTCGCTATACTTCAGCTATTTTTCGCCCCGCACCGTCTAGGTACGACCCTCAAAAGGAGCTTCGCCTGGCTGTGAAGTCCATTTCATATTAAAAGAAAAACTAAAATTAGACATACGCTAAAGTCATTAATTCCAAAACATTCACTCCCTGCTTGAACTAAGCTGGCTGTAAAATAGCCATTTCTGTGAAAACCTAAAGCACATCTTTATATCTTTGCTCCCCTTACCGAAGGGCTTATGAAAAACAAACTCGAAGTATTCAAATTCGGTGGTGCTTCCATCAAAGATGCTGCCTCCATGCGCCATGTAGCCGGTATCCTGCAATCATTCAAAGGGCAGCCGCTCATCATTGTGGTGTCAGCCCTGGGCAAAATGACTAATGCGTTGGAAAAGGTGGTAGAGGCACATGCCGCACAAAACGGAAAGGCAAATCAACTGCTTGCCGATATCAAAGAGCGCCACTTTTCCATAGCCCGCGAATTGCTGGGCGAAGACCAAAACCTGCTCTCCGAACTTCATGACACCTTTGTGGAGATCGATTGGGCGCTGGAAGAAGCTCCTCATGACAATTTCGATTATATGTACGACCAGGTGGTATCCATCGGCGAACTGGCATCTTCCAAAATCTTCAGCGCTTTTATCAAAAATGAAAGCCTTCACAATAGCTGGCTCGATGCCCGTGACGTCATCCGTACCAACAATCTGTACCGGGAAGCCTGGGTGGACTGGCCCGAAACGGAAAAACGGATCAAGGTCACCGCTACCGATTTGCTCGAAAAAGCATCTTTCGTAGTCACCCAAGGTTTTATCGGCAGCTCCTCTGAAAACTTCACCACTACCCTGGGCCGCGAAGGTTCGGACTATACCGCCGCCATCTTTTCCTTTTGCCTGGATGCACAAAAAATGACGATCTGGAAAGATGTGCCCGGCGTACTGACTGCCGACCCGCGCATTTTTGACCATGTCACCAAGCTCGACCGGCTGTCCTACAAAGAAGCTATCGAAATGACTTACTACGGGGCCAAAGTCATTCATCCCAAAACCATCAAACCCCTTCAGAATAAGAGCATTCCGCTGGCCGTAAAGTCATTTCTTAAGCCGGAAGGTACCGGAACCCACATCTCCAACGAAGTGGAAGATACCTACCCGCCGCTGGTAGCCGTGGAGCAAAATCAGGCGCTCCTGCACATCAGTACCCGCGACTTCTCCTTTGTGGCAGAGCACCATCTGCGTTATCTGTTTTCGGTGATCGCTGACCATCGCCTGCAGGTGAATATGATGCAGAATACAGCCATCAGTTTTAGCATCTGTGTCAATGATATCGATGACAGAGTCAGCTCCTTTGCCCGGCAAATCGAAGATCAATTCAAGGTTCTCATCGACCGCGAGCTGGAGCTCATCACCGTTCGGCATTATCAACAGCCTATGCTCGACAACCTCCGCAAAGGCAAGGTAGTGATGATGGAAGAGCGTATCCGCAATACCTTGCAGATGGTGGTAAAAGATGTACCCGTGTTGAACTGGAAGACCGAAGATGTATAGACCGATTAGCGGTCTTCTACACATTCTTTATTAATTTTACAATAATTTGCCGGCTCCGTTCGATTTAGTACTAGCAGCCTGATAGCTCACCCACTTCGCTGAATTGTGATTTGCAACAATTCGACAAGTTTGGTATTTTACATGTCTTATTGACTCACATAATTAATCATATACAAAATATGAATTTTTATAAAACACTAATTATATGTGTTTTATACATTATAATTTCTTTTTTCGGCCCATATTTGTTTTGCCAGAACCTGGTACCCAATCCAGGTTTTGAGGCCTATGACCACCTCCCTACCCTCCTCAACAAGACCGGCCTTGACTTTGAACGGGCCGTGCACTATTGGACTGTACCCAACGAAGCCTCCACTGATCTGGTTAGCCCCCGCCTCAACTCCAGCAACCTCAAAGCTATCCCTCCCCGCTCTGGCAAAAACATGGCCGGCATGGTCATCAATGGAGATTTTTGGGCAGAATACCTTGCCGTCAAGCTCAAAAAAGCACTGGTACCCGGTGATCATTATTACATCGAATACTGGATATCGCGGCCCCGCCATTACTCCAAAAAGAAGCCCGTTCCTACTTATCTCAATGACTACTTTGGCATCCGCTTCGATGAAAAAATATATCAGTTCAACAAGCGCATCATCGAAGGCAAGCCGCAGGTGGCTGCTTCTGCGGAGGTATTCGTAGAACCTGTGCAATGGACCAAAGTTACCGGTACTTTTGTACCCGATGCTCCTTACGAATACCTTTACCTCGGCCAGTTTTGGGACAAGGAAGTCAAACCTGAGCTGGCCACCGGCTACTACTTCATCGACGATGTGTTTGTGGAATCTTTTAAAAGCGATGCCATCGATTTTGAGCCCAGCCGCTATTATCAGATCAGCGGCTCTGTGGCTTCTATTTTGATGGAAAATATTTACTTTGAGACGGATAAATATCAACTCCTCCCCGAATCATTTCAGGAATTGGACAAGCTGGTACGCATTCTCAAGAAGAATCCCGGTATCCGTATCGAAATTCATGGCCATACCGATAGCGAAGGGGGGCTGGCGCACAATATTGAGCTATCCAACATGCGGGCAAAAACGGTACGCGAGTATTTGGAAAGCAGCGGCATCCCCTCCAACCGGCTTAGTACGCAGGGGCATGGCTATGAAAAGCCGGTAGCCGATAATACTACCGCTGCCGGCCGACAGCAAAACCGGCGGGTCGAATTTCTGATTCGCGGCGATGTTGAGCATGGCGGACAGCCCCTTGCTCCGGAGTTTGTATATACTTTTTCCAATGATATTGGCCCCCAACAGTATCATTTGCTCAATAATATTGGTCGATATTCGGATTGCCCCCCTGTCACCTCCCATACCGAAATCAAAAGTGCCGAACGAACAAATTTTGCCAGTTTCAAAAGGCGAAATGCCAAACAATATATACTTTCCCAAACTCCTTCCGCTCAAATCACCATCCTCAACGGGCATGACCACAGCGCTCGCAACCGGGTATTTGCAGCCGATTTGCTGGAAAAAATGTTTGAGCAGGGCTATCGATATCTTGGCTTGGAAGCACTTTCTGCTGATGACAAAGAGCTGGCCGAACGCGGCTATCCCGTACTCAGCAGCGGGCGCTGGGCACAAGAGCCAACGGGTGGCAAGCTCATCCGGCAGGCACTAGCCACCGGCTTCGAACTGTTTTCGTACGCCGCTACCGAGGAGCAAATGCGCAAGGCGCATCGCGTCATGCAAAAGCAAAAAATTATCGGCCCCTCTGCCAGCCTGGATGATCCGGACACCAACCACCGGGTACGCGAATGGGCAGAAGCCCTCAATGTGACCCGCATACTGAAAGCCGAGCCGGATGCCAAAATATTGCTTTACACCAGCCCCGAGCAGGCTCGCCAGCAATCCGCCGAGGGCGAATTGAGGTTTATGGCACAATGGCTAAAGCGCTTCTCCGGCATCGACCCATTGTGCATTGATCAGACCAGTATGCAACCCCTTTGCAGCCAGCAGCCCCACTCTTTCTATGCCCTGGCCAATGTACAGGAGCCAAGCATTTTTATCCGCCAAAAGCTGGTGTACAATGCTCCAGAAGAGGGTTTGGAAGCTCTTTATGATGTGCAGGTTTTCTTTCCGCGCAAATTTGCCCGCACCAGGGGCAGGCCTCTTTGGCTGCTGGATGGCAAGCAACGCAAAGCAGTGAGTTGCAATCCGGATAAGCACGGGCTGAGCTACCCCTGCCTGGTGCTGGCTTATCGGGAAGGCGAAGAAGTGGATGCGGCCGTACCCCTGGATGTCATTGAAATGAGCCGCGCCGGACAGGACATTGCACTGGCCCTGCCGAAAGGCCCCTACAAACTGATTCTTCGCGACAAGCGGCAGTTTAAGCAACTCGACAGGCTCGTGGAATGAATAATTGGCCTGCCAGGGCAATTGCATTGGCAAATCGATTTGCTTACATTTGCCTCTACCCAATCAATAGACAGCCACCGTTATGACACTACAAGCTTTACCTGTTTCAGAAAAAGATATTTCCAACCATCTTGGCAGAGCTATCCATTCCCCCATGTATATCTCAAACTTGAAGGATTTGGGCATTCCAACAGATACTTTTTTGTCTTTCTTCTCTCCCTTGTTTGCACAATTGGACTGGGACCCTTATGACGCCCGGCGGCTTCAAATTGAGTTTCTGAAAACGCAATTTCCGAATGAAGCATCCGCCATTCATCACCTCTTTAAAGACTACTTTATCGGGAACATTGATCTATCAGCTTTAAAAAGCTGGACGAGCAGTTTGTCGTCCGTTGCGCTTCAACAATTCCAAACTATCCAGCCGTGGCGGAGGCGATCGATTGCGCAATTTTTGCTCAGCAGGCAGGATAACGAAATCAGCGTACAACGAGAAACGGTACCGCAATTTGAACAGGCCGTGGCTGATGATGACTTCCGCTCATGGCCACGCAAATTCATGGAAACACCAACACAACATATTGATAATCAGTTGTTTAGCCAACTTTTACAAGCTACTTTTCAGTTAGTCGCCCGCTATCAGCCAGTGATCCGGCAAATTCGAATGGTGGCTCATTTTATGAGCGTGAAGGCCACTGAGCAAAGCCCCGGTGACAACAGCCCGGAAGGTGCCCATGAAGATGGCGCCGACTTTATCGTTTCTGCTTTGGTTGTAAACCGCAAAAACCTGATTGGTGGTGAGAGTCAAATAATTGAGCAGTTTGAAGATGGTAGCCGGGAAAAAATTTTCACGCGGGAGCTGGCCCCTGGTGAGTTCATTTTTCAGGCAGATACGGGAGAGGAAAAAATTTATGGCAACGATCTTTGGCACCATGTCACCCCCTTTCACCCGGCCAATCCCCGGCAAGGAGAAGGCTGGCGAGATATCATCGGCTTCGATATCAACATTTTATCCACAAATCCCTCAAAAAAATGAACCCCTGCACAGCCTATCCGTTGGCAAGCAAGCTCCGGATGTGGTCAACGGCATCATCGAAATTCCCAAAAATACCTGCGCCAAATATGAGCTCGACATACAGCCCTTGAAATTGTACGCCAAAGCATGTTGGATTATCAACACATATTGTCAAACGACCTAATCTATGGCCAGAAAGATCACCATCCCCGTAAAAGCCCTCAACACAAAAGTGAGTGGCTTGCTCAACACCGCCAAAGCGCCCAGCCACCTGCTCGTACTCGGTCACGGAGCCGGAGCCGGCATGCAACATCCCTTCATGGATGCTTTGGCCAAAGCCCTGGCGGCACGGGGCATCAGTTGCCTCCGCTACCAATTCCCTTATATGGAGCAAGGCCGCAAAGCTCCCGGATCGGCCAAACAAGCCATCCAAACGGTAGCTGCAGCCACTGCTAAGGCAAAACTTTTAGCCAAAGGTATTCCGCTGTTAGTGGGTGGCAAATCCTATGGCGGTCGCATGAGTTCGCATGCTGCCGCGGAGGGCTTGCTGGAAGGTATCAATGGGCTGGTATTTTTTGGCTTCCCGCTCCATGCGCCCGGCAGGGAAGGTATCGAGCGGGCCGCCCATCTAAAATCCGTCAAGCTGCCGATGCTCTTTTTGCAGGGCAGCCGCGATAAGCTGGCCAGGGCAGACCTCATCAAGCAGGTAAGTAAGCGCAAACGAAAGGCAAAGCTCATCCTGTACGAAGGGGCCGACCACTCGTTCAAGCTACTCAAAAGCAGCGGCATCACAGCAGATCAAATGATCGAAAGGCTGGCGGAGGATACCGCACAATGGGCAAAAAGGTAAGTAAGAAGAGTAGCCTATCCGGCAGGCTCGCAGTCCAGCTCAAATTGGCATTTTTTGGTCTCCTTGCCTTTGCAATCGCCATCCTCACAACTCACCAGATAAGCCAGCTTATCACATTCCCCTTTGCCATAATATACGAGCAAAACGGTTTGGCTTTTCTTACTGACGTATTTGACTACACCCGAAACGATGCAGCCACAGCTTTCCTCTTCCACGATGGGTTCGGCAATGTACTTTTCCCAAGCAGCTTCATCAGCCACTTTGGATTCATCCCAAGTGCAAATGGTCACTTGCTCCTTATCATTTTTATAAGAAAGCTTATCGATGTCATTGTTTTTTTCACATGATACGAACAGACATACAATGGATAGGAGAAATAAAATCTGGGGTTTTTTCATTTTTTAAAGTACACGTATTAAAGTACACGTAAAAAATAGATCAAAGCTACGGTAAGTCCAAAGCCCACAGGTAAGCCAAAGACAGTAGCTAAAATGATTCGCAACACCTGAGATCGGATCTTTATAAATAATTGATAAAACACCAGCGAAGTTGCACAAATAAAGATAAAATACAAAGCCATGGCGATCAAATTGCCGGCTTCAAATAACCCTTCCAGGGTGTAACGCCCCTCATCAATATAAAAAAGAAATAGGGTGATAAGCAGAGAAATAGGAAAAAGCAACCAGGCAAGTCTTTCACTAGCAGGCTGAGGGTGAAGAGATAGAGATTTCATAATTTGTTTTCTTGTAAGAAACCTTCCAGTAAAAATACACAAAATTCAGCGCACTTCAAAGGCAGCCTCATCAAGAGAGGTGCCATAAGTAAAGCTTAGACGCAGGCTCAGCTCCTCGCCTGCTTCCACCAATCGCTCTTCTGCCAAACGCACTACAGTTGGTGGCATCAGGCTGTCGGTGCCGGTAAAATTGATGCCTTCGCTGCACTGCACCCACGAGCTCATCAGCACACAATTGACCGGCCCGCTGAGCAATGCCTTCAATCGTATGTTCCGCTCTATCGCCAATGTTTCTTCCTTGTACAGATCAATGGTATTGACAATCTCCTGGCTGCTAATCAGGCTGGGCCAGTGGCGTGTAAAGAGTATGGGATAGTGCTTGTGCCCTTCCTCAAAGTGGGCATATCCCAGCTGCGCCAAATTGATGATCCGATCGGGGATGAGGCGGCCGCCAGGCTTCAGGAATTGCCGCAGCTGCTTGAATATCTGTACCTGGTATTCGTTAGCGCAGTAAATACTCATCAACTCGCCGATCACAAAATCAACCGGCTCTGGCAGCTCTGCCTGCATCGCATCGCCAAAGATCAGCTCCACTCGATCTGCCCAGCCTCTGGCCTCTATTTCTTTTGTCAAAAATTCCTTCAGCCTGGGATTGTTTTCAATCAAATAGGCTTTTTTCACGTGGGGCAGGTAGTGTTGAGTAAGCGCCAATGTGCCCACACCGGCTTCACATACAACCGCATCTTTAAAATTATCGAAGCGCTCAAAAGCATCTTTAAATGCGGCTACCCGCACTTTATCAGTTTCCATGATTTTGTAATAAATGGCGGGAAATCCGTAGTGCTCGGGATTGAAGGTTTGAGCTGCCAGCAGGCTATATTTCAGCTCTTTATAGTGATCGACTACCTTCGAAAGCAACTTGAATTGTTGGTCCTGATCCATGAAATATACTTAATTTTTGAGTAAAGAAGTGGTTCCTCTACAGCTCTGCCACCTTCACCATTCTATCCTCCACCATTTGCACCAATTCCACAAAATGCGGATCGCGCTTCACCTGGCGGGTCCTATGGAAGGGCAGATCCACATGAATGTGTTCGACAAAATGAGAAGGGGCTGATTTGAGAATGTAGATATCATCGGCCAGATAAACCGCTTCAGAAATATCGTGAGTAACAAATACGATAGTTGGATGAAATTTTTCCCATAGCTCCAGCAGCAACTCTTGCATTTGCAGGCGGGTTTTGACGTCCAGCGCACCGAAGGGCTCGTCCATCAGCAGCACATCCGAATTGGCCAAGAGGCTACGGGCAATGGCTACCCGCTGCAGCTGCCCGCCGGAAAGGGTCGGATACTGCGCAAATTTGTATTCATGCCCTTCCAGTCCCATTTCCTTAATCATGCCCATCGCCTTTTCATCGCGTTCCTTTTTGCTCAGCCCTTTGTAGCGCAGTGCCAAACTCACATTGTCGAGTACCGTCATCCAGGGCATAGAGGAATATTTTTGGAACACCATACTCACCCGATTGTCCTTGCTTACGGGCTTGCCATTTACTAAAACGGTACCTGCCGTTGGCTTTTGGAGGCCTGCGATATACCGCAAAATTGTTGACTTGCCACTACCCGACATCCCCAGGATGGCTACAAACTGACCCTGAGCCGGCTTGTCTTCTACCAAAAAGTCCAAGCCCTTGATGATATAACTCTCTCCGCCATCGTAGCTTTGCTCGATATGGCGCAGCTCAATGATATTGTCGAGTTCCGTATCGGGGAAGTTAACCATTTTGCTTTGCTGATTTAAAGATTTTGAATTCGCCATAAGCGATGATCAGAAGGCTGGCTACTATAATCAGGGGGATGATAGTGGCCATGATTCCACTGATAGCCGGCAACCACATTTTGATCATCAAAAACAGCATCACTCCAATCAGTATGGTCAATATGCCATATTGGCTCTCCTTCATTCCGTTCAAGGTAGTTTTATAATATTTGTGCGGAAACAGCCTCTTGTCGATAAACACAAACAGCCGGTCCTGAATAAATCCGATGAGGATAATGATGATGAGAATGGCAAACATCTTTTCGATCTGCCCCTGCCGTTGTTTGAAGTATATGAGTGCTCCAATGCCCCCTTGCTTGTTGATGTATTCCACAATGATGATGTAGGTCCAGCTAATAGCCGTCAGTACCCGAATATCGTCGATCAGGCGGGACATCACAGAGGGAAAGTAAACCGATTTGATGGTCTGCCAATCCGTAGCCCCCAGCGTAAACACCGTTTTTAAGTACACATCCTCCACTTCATCGATCCGCTGTACTACCACCGGCAGCATGAATACAATAATACCAAAAGCCAGAAAGGCAATTTTCATAGGATCTTCAATACCAAACCAGATGATAAACAAACCTGTGAAAGCGGTAAGCGGCAGATAGCGCATCGCATCCACCTGCTTGCTGAACAGGCCGCGCAGCAAGGGCACCAGGCCAATGGTAAAGCCAAATACAACCGAAACCAGCACGGCCCAAAAGTAGCCCTGCAGATTGAGCCAGACCGATCGCAAGGTATGGGGAATGAGCTGCTCGTGCTGCACCAGGGTCGGATAGGATTGTACTGTTTGCAAGGGCGTTGGCAGCAGCGGATATACCTTCTCAAATTCTGTGGCATTGGCAAACAGCAGGCTATCCGCCCGTGCCAGCGAATCCAGGTCGATATGGCTACTTCCGTCTTGGTCAATAGATGAAGGCAGGCGCGTCTCAAAGCCTTCGACCACCGGCCGCTCAATAGCAAACAGTTCAGCCAGGCCCCACCAAAGTAAAACGAAAATAACAAATCCCACGATACCTAATAGCAGGCTTTGCGATTTGCTGAGCGACCCTCTGAGGCTGAGTAAGGACATGGAAAATGCTTGGAATTTGAAAGGTACAGGCAGCGCAAAAGTTCTCCCTGTTTGCGCTGCCTGTGTATATGCTTTTTAGTCGGAAACCAGTTCAAAATCAGTTCTTCGGTTCTGCGCCCGACCGTCTGCGGTGCCATTGCTGGCAACGGGCTTATCCGGGCCATTGCCTACTACGATAAACCGATTGCGGGGCATCGCATGTTCATTGGCCAAATAATTGGCCACAGCCTGTGCGCGCTGCTCGCTGAGGCGCTTATTGGTAGCTCTGCTGCCGGTATTATCCGTATTCCCTTCAATGCGGATGCGGGTGCTTCCGAAAGCTTTGGCAATATTGACAAATTCCCGATCGATGATGTATTTGGCATTCTCATCGAGCTGATATTCGCCTGTCCGGAAGTTGATACTCACCCGTTTGGTAGCCACCGCTTCCTTCGTTTTATCCGCTTCGGTAGCTGCGGAAAAGGTTTTTTGTTGTTCCGGAAAGTGTATCTCACTGGTCAGCGAGGTATTATTTACCAGCCCCGGATAGGCTATAAGGCGCCAATTGGGCACACTGCCCTCGATGTATCCCAGATCACTGTAAATATCCGACATACGGGCATACAGATCGTTGCCGGTCACGCCCTTGTACTGATTGGAAAGGCCAAAGAAGTTCTTGTTATCGCCATGTGTGGTAAGGCGCACATTGCCAATCATTTCCTCAGCCTCATCCGGGGTCAGAGCTGTTCCGGTGGCTGTAAATTCGCGGGCCAATATCTCAGCCGCTTCCCTCCGGACGCGCGGGTTGGTATTGATTTCCGCTGCTCCGGTCATCCAGCCTTCGTAAAGTTGCTGGAGCCGCTTTTGGTTGCGGTCGGCCCAGGTCCGTTTTGCCACAAATACATCGGCAATGATATTGGTAGCAGAGCGGGTACTTTCCAGAATTCGCGAACCCGGAACGGCTTTCACACAAAGAATGTCGTCCGGACTCCAAACTACGGCAGCATCCACTCGCCCGCTTTTAAAGACTTCGGCGGCGTCGATAGCGCTGGCTTGTGGCACAATTTGTACCTCGCGGGCGCTTAGTCCACCGGCATCCAGCAGCCAGATGAGGAAGCTGTGTGAAGGTGTCATTTCTGCTACTGCTACTTTTTTGCCTTTCAAATCTGCTACTTTAGTGATGCCGCGGCGCGCTACGATGGCGTCGCCACCGCGCGACCAGTCGGCCTGCCAAACCACTACCGGGTCAAAATCCTTGAGGCCGTTGACCTCTGTGGGGAAGGCATCGATGGTAGCCCACAGAAGGTTGACTTCATCGGCGCGGAAGGCATTGCGGGAGGCCTCAAAGTCATCGAGTACTTTAAATTCTACCTGAAAGCCATAGTCTTGGTAAAAACGGGATCGGGTATTGGCCTTGAAGCCCTTGTTGAAGTACTGCCCTCCGGCATATCCACCCCAGGTTACCACGCCTACTTTGATGACGTCGCTATCGCCATTGCCGCTATTGCCAGAGTAGGTAGGCCCGGAGCCGGGCGATTCGGACTGATTGACCAGGTCGCGGCCCATTTCAGTATTGTTGAGAAAATAGCGGCCCAGAAAGAAAATGGCAGCTACAATGATCAGGGTTATCAGAAATTTGGAGAATGTGGTGAGTCGTCTTGCCATGATAGGTTTATAGGTGATGATTAAAAGGTTATTTCAAACGTTATTCAAAGAAGCTATCGTACTGATTGGAATGATTCTCTTGCCGCACTGCTTTTTTTACGGGCTGATTGAGGTCCAGCACATCGGCATCGTTGTTGGCCTGATCGAGCAAATTGCTCTTCTCTTCGCCCAATATCAAAGAAACCCCTTCACGCTCCCATTTTTCCAACATGCGCAATCCCTCCTCCTCAAACACACCGTTTTGCAGATCGACAGAATCCATAAAATTGGCCGACATCTCCATGAAGCGCTCCATCTCCCCTACTTTCTGGCTCACATCATCAGCTACGGCTTCCATAGCCGAGTCGAACATGGCGCGCTTGTCAGGATCGCCGGAAATGACACTCATCGCCGACTTCATCGCCGAGTGGGAGGCACGGATAGCTTTGCGCTCCTGCTCCTTCACCTCCACCTGATCTTTGACATCCTCCATCAATATCTCTGAGTTTTCATACATTTTGGAAAGCACCCGATACAATACCTCCATCTTCCGGTACAGGTCTTCGAGCCGGATATTGGATTCTTTGAGCCGCCCGGCTTTACGCGACTTGAGGATCATCTGGGCCTGTTTATTTTTAGCTTTTGCCTTGCTGGCCAGGCTGAGGTTGGATTGTATTTGCTTTTTATTGTTGTGGATAATCTCGTTGAGCTTGTGCATCTGACCGCGCAGCTGGCTGATCTGCTTGTTCATCTTGCGCAGATTGCCCTTGAGGTCTTCGACATAAGATTTGAGAATGCCAATGGGATCGATTTGTACAAAAATACCGGTGATCCAGCGCATCACGCTTTTGTACATATACCACACCAGATTGCGCATCTTGGGGTCGAGCACCATATATATAATGGCTGCCAGCACCAGCAACATGGCGCTGAGGGCAAGAATACTTTCGGTAGCTGCAATAATCAGCGGCAATGCTTTGACCAATAAAAACCCTCCCCCGATGAGCAGTCCTCCCAGGAAAAGAGCCCCGGTAATGCCTTCGGGCTTTTGCCAAAACGATTTGGACTTATATTCTTTAAATTGACTCATATTTCAAAAAAGTAGATAGCTATCTGCTGATAGAGTTAAAATTTTTTTAATATATAAAATATGCCATATGCAATGGCTACAATAAACAACAGCATCAGGCTGAGGTAAAGGATATTGCCGGTCAGTGAAATAAGCATCGGCAATGCTTTGATGATTAGCCAGATGCCGCCCAATATAACGAATGCGCCGACAGCTATTTTCAGTTTGTCATTTTCCATTGCTTTGCTCACTTTAAAAACTGCTTCATATTCTCGACATCCTTTTCTATTTGGCCCAGGATCAATCGGAAGGAAGCCTGAAAATCATTTTTTGTAGATTCCACCTTCACAGATGCCTGGGCAATTTCCTGCTGCAGTTTCTCCATTTTCTTTTGGTGCGCCTCAATCTCCTTGTTGAGCTGCAGGATACGCTGCGATTTATCTTTGATAGCTTGCTCTAGCTTCTTCTGCTGTTCTGCCTTATCGCTAATCTTTTTGGTACGCTGACCGGCCAGGGCTTGCTGAAATTTTTGCTCTTCCTGCTGCAGTACCTTCATATAGTGCTTGGCCGTATCGATGAGGGTTTGAGGGGTAGCCCCCATGGTTTTAGCCATCGCGTAGGCACTTTTGTAGCGGGTAGCTTCATCCATCGCCATCTTGCCGAGGTTTTGGAGGCTTTGCTTGAATTCCAGATAGTCGAAGCCATCGAGGTTGGCTTTATCCATAGCACCTAGCAATACGTTGGTAAACTTGCTACTCGGCTTTCCGCCCGAAGCTGACGGTCTGCTGGTGGATGAAGTAGCTGGTGGCGCTTTGGGACTTCGCTGCTCTTTCGGCTTGGCGGAATCTTTGGCAGCCTGCTTTACAAATTCTTCATCATCTACTAAGAAGAGCGATTTAAGACGTTTCAGCATATTATAGTGCCCGTTAATTTTGTCAGCGTAACAAGAATATAGAAAGTCCGAATTGCATGCAAAATCAACCGATCAAGCCGGTCGAATACTCTACAAAGAAAGCAAAATTCGCCCAAATGTACAACAAATACAACAAAGCCGCCAGCTGAGCGCCCGGCTTAAAAATTGCACTGTCTATTACATCGGTTTGTTTTAGTAAATCTAATGAATTTGCTTTCTTTGCTCTTACTTTGATTAATAGCCATCCATGCAAAAAATCCAGGTTTCTTCTGAAATTGCTCCTCTCCGACGTGTCATCGTCCACCGGCCCGATCAGGGAATAGCCCGCATCTCACCCAAAATGGCTGAGGAGTTGCTGTTCGACGATATCGTCCACCTGCCCAAAATGCAGCAAGAGCATGATGTATTTTCCGCTATTCTGAAAGCTTTTATCGGGGAGGGAAATGTGTTGTTTATTGAACATCTTTTGGAAGAGGCTTTGGAAAAGGATGAAGCAGCCCGCCAGGAGATCATCGATTTGGTGGTGGATTATGAAGAACTGCCGACGGGTTCAAAGATAATGCTCGAAAATTTAGACGCTCGCCAACTGGCAGGAGTGTTGATTACCGGCTACCTTCCGGCTACCGGTCACATCCTCTTCCATCCCATCCCCAATTTCATCTTCACTCGTGACATTGCCGTTACCATCAACGATCACGTAATCATCACCAAGGCTGCCAAAGAGGCGCGTCATCGTGAAAATTTTATCACTCGTCTTATCTTTTGGGCACACCCCGTTTTCCGCCAACTGAGAGACGAAGGGCGCATCATCAATCTCAATACCATCGATTTGTTTCCGCCTTCCAAATATGGTGATCGCGTAAGTATAGAAGGTGGCGATATGATGGTGATCAATGAAGATTACCTGCTCATCGGGCGTAGTGAACGCAGCACCGAGCACGGCGTGCATTCGCTGCGGGAGGTGCTTTTTCAGAAAGGGATCATCAAAAACGTGGTGCAGATAAATATCCCTTCCGAGCGTTCCTTTATGCATATCGATACCCTCTTCACCCACATCAACACCCATCATATAGTGGCCTACAAACCCATTGTTTTTGATGGCCAGGGCTCCAATGTACAGGTATTCCGGGCCAACGGCTCTTCCACCGAATACGCCAGCGTCAAAGATTTTTTCCACGGAGAGATCAGCGCAGAGATGGATTTTATCTTCAGCGGCAATGGCCGGTCACCTTACCAGGAGCGCGAGCAATGGACTGATGGCTGCAACCTGGTGGCTCTGCGGCCCGGGCTGGCTCTCACCTACGATCGCAATCCCAAAACAGAAGATGCTTTCCGCTCCAAAGGCTATGATGTGGTACATGCCACCGATCTGCTCAAGGACTTTGAAAGCGGCAAGAGGAAGCCCGAAGCAATCGAAAATACCATCATCACCCTGCCCAGCAATGAGCTGTCGCGCGCCAGGGGTGGTTCGCATTGTATGACCTGCCCGATAGAACGAAGGAAATGAGCATACCGCTTGCCAGATACCATCTATCGCGTTATAGTGTGACTGGCAACTGGCTCACCAGCGCCCACACGAAATCTGATTCATCAGCCTCTCCTTCCTTCAATTTTCCTATCTTGACCGACCGATGCAATACAAAAAATAAAGTACCCTACTATGTACACTCACACCTGCAGCCTGCGTGTGCGCTATGCCGAAACCGACCAAATGGGCTATCTCTATCACGGCCATTATGCTCAATATTATGAGCACGGCCGGGTAGAAGCTTTGCGGGCCCTGGGCGCTACCTATCGGCAAATGGAAGAAGAGATTGGCGTATGGATGCCGGTAGTGTCATTGAACATACGCTTTGTGCGGCCGGCCGGATATGATGAGCTCATACGGATACAAACTTGCTTGCGGCAATTGCCCAACCGATTTATTACCTTTCATATGGAGCTGTTCAATGAAGCGGGCAAGTTGATCAATGGCGGCACGGTAAGGCTCTGCTTTTTGGATGCTGCCACCCGCAATAGCATAGCCGCTCCTGAGTTTTTATTGACACATCTGCGCCCTTTCTTTAAATAATTGAAAAGTCGTGAAAATCCCAAGTTTCGATAAAATAATGAAGCGCATCAATGAGCTGCCAGTGATCAAAAATGTGCTCCAGTGGTCAAAAACCCACAGTTTTCCGGGCTTTTTTGGCGTCCCGATTTATGATGTGCTCCATTTTTCGTGGGCAGAGCTGCAAAGGGACAGCCTCACCACACGGGCCAATTCTGCTGCCTTCAGCTTTTTTCTCTCCATTTTCCCTTCCATCCTGTTCATTTTTACCATCACCCCTTATCTATTACCGTATTTCGACTTCATCATCCTCCCCAACCTCGAACCCGGGCAGGTGGTGTACGACCCCGTCAGCGGCAGTGTGGACTTCAACAAAACCATCATCAAGCTCATCAACGACCTCATCAGCTCAGTGAATATACTGCCCCTCAATGTGCAGGACTGGCTCATCCGCTTCCTCCAAAGCCTGGCTACACAAACGCAGGCCGGCAAAGTAGCCTTTGTACTGATCCTGGCTATTTTCTTTGCCTCCAATGGAGTACTGACCCTGATGCGCGGCTTTGAAAAATCGCATCAGTCTGCTTTCATCAGCCGTTCGGTGTTCAACAAACGCTGGATCGCCATTCAACTCACCTTCCTGATATTCCTACTCAGCCTGGCCAGTGTAGTGCTCATCGTACTAGGCAACCGTCTTCTCGACTGGCTCGCTGCCTCTCTCCGTACCGATGCCATCGCTATACTGGGCTTGCAATTGCTCCGATGGTTGGTGGTGATCGGCCTTTTCTATTTTATCATCTCGCTGATCTACCGGCTGGGGGTACCGAGCCGACGCAAATGGCGCCTATTCAGTACCGGCGCTACTGCAGCTACGCTCCTATCCATCCTCTCTACGGTCGTATTTACCATTTTTGTAAACCGATTTGGCGCGTACAATGAATTGTACGGCTCGTTAGGTACCATCATGGTGGTGATGCTATGGATACAGCTCAATGCCGCTGTGCTGCTCATTGGCTTTGAGCTAAATGCTAGCATTACTGTAAACCGGGATTTGAGAAAGCGAGACAATCCGGAGGATTAGCAGCTCAGATATTTTTCAAATTTTTATTATTAGTATTTGTTATTAAAATATGGGTTGCTTTCGTCTAATTTGCATCAAAAAGCTGCAACCATTATTCCTGCCTGGCGTTAAATAAAAGTCTTAAAATTGATGTCACAAATTGAAAGTTAGTACTGTATAATATGGTGCGAAAAAGAGGCTCTTTGCCATCGAATTGGCCGACTTTTCCAAAGGATCATAGCTACGAGCTGGCAGAGAAGAATTGAGGGAAAGCAGGTCGGAAATTTGATTTGATATTATTTTTAAGTTTTATTTCTAATTTTTTGATTATTACTAAGTTATGCACTAATATTGTGCGTGCTACTCAATAAACTGCCGCATGCACACACATTATATTTCAAAATCTCAAACGCAAAAACCTAGACACTACAGCTACAATTATTTTCTATGAAGCACTCTTACAACAACCGGCAGCAAGACTTGCGTGATCTCATTTTACGGTATGAGGTGATGTCACAAAAGGGAACGGTATCTAAACTTGAGGAAACGGCATATTTGCGCATTTTGGATTTTTACGAAAGCAAGCCATTTCTGGACAAAGCCATGGAAACTGTTGACCAGGCCATTGCTCAATACAAGTACTCTGGCAGCTTGCACATGCGCAAAGCCCGCTTATTACTTTTGAACAATGAACCCGATGCTGCTCTAGAATCTTTGGACCGAGCCGAAATGTTTGGCCAAAATATTCACGCCGTGGAAATACTGCGCGCCAAAGCCCGGGCACTCTTGGGCAGGCTTGATGAGGCGATGGCCATGATCCACGATTTGCGGCGCTTCTGCTACTTGAATTCCGATGAGTTGAGCGAGCTTTCATTTCTGCAAGGATGGATTTTTGAAAAGTGTGAGAATTTCGAAAGCATGTTTTATAGTTTCAAGGAAGCGCTACTCGAAAACCCCAATCATCAGCAAGCTCTTGAGCGCATTTGGATTGCGGTAGAGCTTTGCCGCAAACATGATGAAAGTATCATATTGCATGAACGTATCCTTGATGAAAATCCGTATTCGTACCTGGCCTGGTTCAATCTGGGGCACGCCCACTATTCGCAAAATAACTATGACGACGCCATCCAGGCCTTTGAATATGCCTTTATCATCAACGATCGCTTTGAACTGGCTTATCGCGATTATGCCGATTTGTGCTTTGAAACGGGCAAATATCAGCAGGCACTCGATACCTTTCTGGAGGCTATCAGCCGATTTGAAATCGATAGTGATACACTTGCCAAAATCGGGCAGTGCTATCTGAAATTAGGTGACACAGAAAAAGCTAAAATTTACTTTTTCAGAAATTTGTCACTCGACCAGCGGAATGATGAGGTCTATTTTCACATCGGCCAATGCTATGCAGTGAAAGGCCAGTGGAGCAATGCCGTTCACTTTTTCAAGCAGGCCATTCGCCTCAATGATGAGCGTGAAGACTATTTTGCCGAGCTGGCTTTAGTCCATATCGAGCTCGATTTGCCGGCTAAGGCCATTCCTTTATTCCGCAAAGCTATTGAGCTGGCGCCTGAACAAATGGCCTACTGGATAGATTATGCTGCCCTGTATTTGCGCTCCGACAAGCTAGACCAGGCCTGGGATATTATTGAAGAGGCGGAGATGAACACGATCGGCGCCGATTTGCTCTATGCCAAAGCAGCTTGTTTATTCAAAATGGGAAAAGACAAAGAGGCCTTTGAAATTCTCACCGAGGCCCTTACTGACTATTTTGATGAGTACGAACTGCTCTTTAAATGGCTACCACTTTTGAAAAACGACCCACAAATAAAAGCGATGATCCGCTATTACAGAGACGAATAATTCCTTCCGCAACCTATTATGGACACCTGTTATATCTACATCCGTAGCCGCATATTTATTATGCGGCTTTTTTTTTATTTTGTGTACACTTACCAACGCTTTGACCTATGTGCGGCCGCGCCTCTCTTAACAAAATTGAAAAGGAACTCGAAGCCCGATTCCAGGCTGTCTTTTACCCGGAGGAGCAGGAGGCCTATCAGGTGTTGCCAAATTACAACATCGCCCCTACTCATTACCACCCGGTCATTACCCACGATGACCGCGGGCATTTGCAATATTTTCGGTGGGGCCTCATCCCGTTTTGGGCAAAGGACGTTTCCATTGGCAGCCGGCTGATCAATGCGCGCAGTGAAACTGTGGCTCAAAAACCGGCCTTCAAAAATGCCCTCCACAAGCGGCGCTGCCTGGTACCTTTTGATGGGTTTTATGAATGGAAACGGGCGGGCAAGGTCAAAACGCCTTACCGCATTACCTGGCAGGGCGAACGGATATTTTGCATTGCCGGGCTGTGGGAAAGCTGGAAATCGCCGGAAGGGGCCATCATCCATTCCTTTACCCTCCTCACCCAGCCCCCCAATGATTTGATGGCTACAATCCATAACCGCATGCCCGCCATCTTGCTGCCCGAACAGGAAGCCCTCTGGATCGACCCGGCGCTGAGCGCGGAAGCGGCACTCCAGCTCATCCATCCGCTTCCTGAAACACTCTTGCGTGCCTATCCGGTATCCAAGCGGGTGAACAAGGTGACGGAAAATGATGCAGCTCTCTTAGAACCGGCTCCGCCGGATGGCCCTCAACAAGGCAAGCTGTTTTAACTAACAACTTGTTAATTATCAACTGTTTACATATTCATTAATTCTCCTATTGATAAAATCGATCAAGCCAAAAAAGGATTCCCTCCAAATTTTGCTATCTTGTTTGCCGCTATTGTTTCACCAATTTCAGAGTTATGAAACTAACCCAATTCTACCCGCTAGCTCTTCTACTGATTATCTGCCTGCTGCAAACCGCCTGCAAGGATGATGATGAGCCTACTCCCATCACTTGCCCCGATGAAGTAGTCACCTATGAGCAGGACATCAAGGCCATTGTGGATGCCAGTTGTGCTTACAGCGGCTGCCATGATAGCAGCAATCCCGATGTGCCACACAATTATACTACCTATGACGGGATGCTGATCGTACTTGAAAACGGACGGCTGGAGGATCGGGTCATCGACAAAATGGAAATGCCGCCTTCTGACCAGGTACCAGACGGGAAGCCGAAAAATCTTACTGCCAGCCAGATCAATTTAATCCAATGCTGGTTGGAAGATGGGCATCCTGAGATGTAATAATTTGGTCCAGGTTTATTACTGAGGCGGGGATGGAACAAAGGGCACCGCTTTTACTGTCAGTCCCTTCTTTTTGAGCAACCTCAGCACTCCTTTTCCGCCGCCTAAATGACCAGCCCCGATAGCTGCACAAAGGCTCTGCTCACTGGCCAGCCGGTAAATACGGTTTGCCATGAGGTAATTGCGATCGTGGAGCAACACTTTCCGCATACCACCAATGCTGTTTCGGGCTGCCTGGTGCAAGCGCTGCAAATCTCCTTGCTCGTACATGCAGGTCATTTTTAGCAATTGCTTGCGGAAGCGCTTAAAATTTTTGACGATTTCCATCAAAGCCTTGAGCTGATGCCTAATGGATATTTTCTCCAAAATCAGGAGCTGTTCCTCATAGGTTTCGATGCCCAAAAGAAGTTTGCCCTCCTGCCTGGCAAACTGCCAAAGGTACTGATCGAGCGCCACGCCTCTATCAGCTGAGAGCAGCTGTTCGCTGAGCAAATTGATGAGCAGCAAAGGCTTTGTATGATTGAACATGCTGACGTCCAGACCAGTACGCTTTTGAATAACTTTTTTGAGCTTGTTGTATTTTTTTTCAGAAAGCAATTGGTCTAGCGATTGATCGGCGGGCAGAAACATAGCCTGAGATTGGGGCTGGGCAAGCATTTCATCAATGCTAAACTCGGTAGCAAAGGCAGCACACTGACTGATGGCAGCCTTCACTAAAGCCTCATAGCGAAAGGCGCGATGATCTTTGACGTGCATGGTTCCAAAGAGGTAGGAAGTGGCCGGCAAGGCTTCTCCGCTGATGGTCCAAAGAAGGCTATTCTTGCGTGCCATACCAAAAAGCTAAAATGTGAAGGGGCTGGCCGGGCAAAGTTCCGGCAGCGAGGCCTACTCATCGTATTGAAAAGGAAGCAGCTTGGAATCTTTGACCGTAGAGAGGGTCATCAAGGTTTTGAGGCGCTCAATTTCTTCAATCTGAGACAGGCTTTTGAAAAGAAACTGCTCATACGACGGAATATCTTTACAGATAATTTTGATCAAAAAATCTGCCTCGCCAGTGATAATATAGCACTCTACGATCTCGTCAATTTTTTTGATCTTTTCCATGAAATGATTGAGTGCATTTTCCTTCTGCCAGGCCAGCGAAACCAGTACAAAGGTCTTCACACTCAGCCCAATCGCATTGGCGTTGACCACTGCATGATAGCTCTCCACTACACCAGACTGCTCCAGTTTTTTGACACGCTCCAGCGTAGGTGCGGGAGACAACCCAATGGTTTTCGACAAATCCAGATTGGTGATTTTGCTATTCTCCTGGAGCGTTTTGAGAATTTGAAGGTCTGTTTTATCTAATTTGTTTTCCGCCATTTAACTAATTTTTTGACAGCCTTTGAATTTTTGCAATATTAAGACATAAAAAATAAATTACAAAAAAAACGATCAAATCCCTTTGTTAATTTTATCAAAGTACCCAAAATCGAAACAAATGCCAATAATATTTTGCTGCTTTTGTACCTCTTCTTGGCAAAAACCAGCCTTTTTACTCCTCCGAGATCATCACATTGTCGATGCGGTACGAAGAGGTATTCGTAGCGGCGTCACCTACGTATTTAAAGCCTACATGGCCGGTGCCTGAAAAGTCGGACAGATCCACATCGCCAGATGGGACCCAGGCGTGCTCGGCGTCGGTGTTGGTAGCCAACCTGGCGTTGAGTTCGGTCCAATTGGCCGCCGCAACATCCGCCCCGTTAAAATCAGTAGCTATCCATATACTGAGCCCATCGTGTACCCAAAAGGCCTGAGCGCTTTCAAAACGCAATACCTTAAGTTTGCTCAAATCGATAGGCGGCGTGATGAGCCAGGTTTCCATCTCCGGAGCCGAATCGCCAAATGCAGTGGCCTGGGCGTAGAGGTTGCCACCGAACTCTTTGCCCCGCCATAATCTCCCACCCTTTACGGCAATATTTTTCCAATCCGGAGTAGCAATGTCTTCGTTATTTGAGCTGCCGTTGAAGCCTTCATTAATCTCTTCTCCAAAACCTACGCTGCCGCATCGATTGCCTTGCATTTGTACATCGTTGGTATCACGGATCACCAACTGCCGATCATCCCCAAAAACGCTGTAAATAGCCATGATGCTCCCCTTGCCTTCCGGCAATAGCTCGTTGACAAATTCGGCAAAACCACTGGAACGCAAAATAATCGCATTTCCGTCACAGTCCACCAAATCGCGATTTTCGGATCTCCTGAAATCGGAAACCGCATCATAGGTAGCAAAGGTTAGTCCCGCCATAGCATCGGTAAATTGAATATCGTCGATTTGCACCAAGGTACTGAGATATGGGTCTTGCACATCGGTAGTCAAATCATTGATACTCACCACAGTAGGTGTAATGGTCTGCCCTGTTTGCCCTTTGATGAGGTGATTTTCAACCAACGCTTCCTCAATACCCCCCAGCCGCTCTTCGCCATCGTCATCATAGGTGCCGCCACCGAGCTGGACGAGCCCATTGTAGTCGCCCAGCCAAAGGCCCTTTGCTTTTATATAGACCTTGCGCCCTATGGGATAATCAGTATATAAATTATTGAAGTTTACCAACATAAGGATACCCCCACTGCCATCCTGAATAACCAGGGCGCGGTAATAGTTGCCCGACTCATCATCAGCTACCACCACACCTTCAATGACCATATCTTCTTCGATTTCTTCAAACTCACCAAGTACATGCTTTTCTTTCAAATCGGCAAGCGTAGCATTGGCAGTGATATTGGGCAAATTAGGATCGGCCGGCGGCTCGTCAAAATCTTTCTCTACACAAGAGTTCATACTCAGGCCCAGCAACAGGCTCAACAAAAAGGCGGGAAGTAATTGAATAGCATTTTTCATCTGTTTAAAATTTTATACAAGAGCTAGAATCTAGCTCAATAAAAGCAAAAAGAGTTGCGAATACTAAGAGTTAAAATTTCATCTACATGCTCCCCCCGAAGGTTGGCGATACTCTTGTGTGCTTAGCATTCAAAGTCAGTTTCATGTACGGGGTTTCCTCATTTGATAAGGATATTTCAACCTCCAGTAAAAAACGACCTTAAGCAACTTTTGTTAATTGTTGAATTTGATTTATTTGTTCGGCATCTAAACCTAGCTCTTTAAGTCGTTTAAGATGATGCTGAATCTGTTTATTTTTTCGTTTGTTGTCTAAATAATCACTACCTAATTCTTTGTATGCTACTTGGTCTTGAATGATATAATAGGCGGCGATCAGGATCTTATGTCCTACTGCAATTAATGCCTTTTTCTTGCCTCTACGTCCTACAAGACTATCGTATTTACTTCTTAGATAAGTACCTTTGGTTCGAGTAGCTGCCCATGCACATTGCACCAGTAGCGTCCTCAAATATTTATTACCATGTGTTATCCGTCCACTTTTTTTTTACCTGCACTTTCATTACTTCCTGGGCTTATACCTGCCCATGAAGCTAGATGTTGAGCCGTTGGAAATTGATCCATATTATTACCTATCTCCGCTATTATTCCTGCTGCGCCATCCTTACCTACTCCCGGTATACTATCTAATAGTTCAACATCTAGTTCCATTTCATTAGCTCTAAGTTGGGCTTCGATTCGTTCATCCAACTTTTCTAATAATGCCTCTTTTTCTGCCATAGAATCTCGTATTGTTGTCAGCATAAAACGATGGTGGTCACTTAAAGCGCCTTGCAGAGCTAATCCTAATTCTTCTTTACTAGCTTTCATCCGGCCATGATGAAAATTCACTAACTCCGATATATCTTCTTGACCTTCTAGCATCGCTTTAATTATTTTGGTCGCTACTGCTCCACTCATATTACTCAACACACAGGATAGCTTAATATTGGCATCTTCTAATATTTTTTGTACTCGATTCTTTTCCGAGGAAATCGTCCCAACTATCTTACGACGATAACGCGTTAAATCTCGTAACTCGCGTGTCCCCTTCGGCGGCACAAAGCTGCCTTTCAACAATCCACTAAGTAACAACTTCGTTATCCACTTACTATCTTTCTTGTCCGTTTTCTGTCCTGGCACATTCTTAATATGACGTGCATTAACTAACAGTATCTCAAATTCTTCCTCTAATATATTGTACACAGGCTTCCAATATACACCAGTGCTTTCCATTGCTACATGAGTAATATTATTGCTCTTCAACCAATTTCGCAATTCCTCAATCGAGCTAGTGTACGCATCATAACTACGCGTTTCTTCTTCTAGGCCAGTTCCTCGTATCGTTGCTACAAGTATCTTCTTGTGGATATCTATCCCACAGCCTCGCTCAACTATTTGTTCGAATATTATTTGTTGCTTTTTCATCTAATGTTTTTGGTTCCCAATTTAATCATTCCCTTGTCTGTCTATATCTTTTAGTCATCGGAGTTTCATGTTTTTATATTTTCATGTTTTTATATTTTCTTAAACAACTGAATGTCAATAAATTAGAAGCTTAAACTTACATTAAAATAGTAGGTAAATCCATAGCCGTAATACAGCCTGGGCTGAAAGCGGCTTACATCTTTGTCTTCAAAATCGAAGCGGTACTGCTCAAAGCCTCCGGTGATAAAATCCTGGTGGTTGAGCAGGTTGTTGAGTCCCAGATTGAAAGCCAGATAATAATCGCCCCATTTAAAGCTCTTGCGGGCGCTCAGATCAAGCATCATGGCGCCATCCGTTTCGGTTTGCCAAAGGATGTCTTTCCAAAGCTCAGAGCCCTGCTCGATCTTGTCGGTTCCCGTTTCGTCCAGCGAGATGGCTGCTTCGGTTCGCCGTACCGGATTGAGGCTGAGCCAGTTTTTGTTGAAATAGCTCACATCCAGCCAAAAGCTCCAGTAGCCTCTCGGCCGGTATTCCAGCCCCACATTGTACGCTTGGTGGGGCCCGCGGGCCACATGGAAGTTTTTTACATAAATCGTTTGTGCTTCAACCAGCAGGCTGGCATCATTGTCTTGCGAGATGGTAGCGCTGGGCCGGGAGGTAAATACACGCTGGCCAACTGCCGCCACGCCATGAATCAACAGCCCAGCAGCGAGCTTGGCTTCTATTCCCAGTTCTATGCCAGTAGTACGCGCATCGATATTGCTGATGATGTAGTTGACAAAGGTGCGCTCCTCGTCATGGTAAAAACTGGAAGTTTCGGTCACGTTGTCAATATTGAGATAATAGCCCGTCAGTCGGGCCTTCACGTCCGGTGAGCGCAATTGATAGCCAGCCTCCCCACCCCATTGGGTCACTTCCTTCAAATCGGGAACTACCTGATGGCGCGTGCGCGGCGATACATAAGCATGCCGAAAATAAGGGGCACGGGTCCGGTAGGTAGCATTGGCATACACATAATTGCGGCCATCAATGGTATAGGTAAGTCCGCCTTTTACTCCGTAATTGGTAAAACTTTGTTTTTCACCTTCTCCAAAGGAGCTGTCCGGAAATTTGCCATTGCGGAAGTTGCCCGTTCGCCAAAAACGGGTGTTCGATACATTGGCAGCCAGGAAGGGTTCCCAGCGCCCAATACCCCACTGCCCCTGCAACCAGGCACCCGCTTTGTGAATATCGGAGTCGTAGCTGTAACCAAATTGATCGCCTTCAGCCAACACCCGGTTGGGATGATTGAGATCGTTTTGCCGTGAGCCATCATCATCAGGAAAGTCGCGTTCGGCAAATTCATCATAGTCCACATAAAAATCACCACCCAGCAAATCTTCCAGCTCTTTGTAATTTTCTCCTTTGAAATATTGATAACTCAATCCGCCATTCAGCGTAAACTGATCGCTCAGCGTCTTTTGAAGATTGCTGTAAAAATTGATCTTCTGGCTGTCGTAATGCCGATCCTCAACAATGTAGCGGGACAGATTGCCGCTCACCGTATTGCCTTGCACCCCATTGGCATCCTTGACTGTGAAAGGGCTATCGCGATTGACATCGTAAAAGCGATGCCAGTTCAGCTGCCGCAATTCCTTATTGCTACGCAGCAAATTGGCCACCTGGCCAGCCACTTCAGCCGACGAACGGGACGCAATATAGCTGGGCAGCTTGCGGTAATAGTCAGGCCGGGGATCGGTCGCATTGTACCAATCGAGCGCCGAGCTGCTGTTGATCCCTTGCTGGAAGCCAACTGCCGTTACCAGGCTGCTCCCCTCATCGATATCCCAATCGTGGGTCAGAATGGCCATTGGCTGGTGGAAGCGGCCAATACGAGCATTACGCTTTTTACCATTTTGGTAACCCCAGTTGGGGTTGTAATAATTATCGTCAGCCAGATCGTACATTTCCTGTACCGAAGCACTTGCTCTGCCCCGCTCGGTAGGGGTACCGAATACCGACAAATTGAGCAGATGCTTATCGTTGATTTTTTTCTGAGCGCTGGCATAGTAAGCCCAGGCATCATAGAATGCTCCTTCGATATAGCCCTCGTCGGCCCAGCGATGGGAACCGGAAACGGAAAAGGCCCAATCATTTTTCAGCCAGCCGGTGCTATAGGTGGCCATAATACGGTTTTTGTAAGATATACTGGCGCGGGAAAAGGAGATACGCTTTTGAGCCCGTTGCTGGGAGGCCCGCATATTGATATGCACCGACCCACCAAGCCCTCCGAAGCTGTAGTAGGCGGGCGTTAGTCCGAGATGGGCATCTCCTCTGCGGGTTACATCGTTGAGGCCCGACCAACTATTGAACGCCACTCTTCCGGCCTCCAGTTCATTGATTGGCATTCCATTGATATAGTATTCATAATCATCGGCATTGAGGCCCCGAATTCGGAAGCGACGCGTACCGAAGGTGAAAGACGCAGTGGACAAAAACACATCGCGGCTCGCGGTGAGCAGGGACGAAAACTGGAAATCGTCTTCATTCTCATCAAAATCATTATCCGTAAGCGTGACGGTAGGAATGGCGTCATTGGCGACGATATCATTGACAGGATTACTCAACTCGATGCTCCCCAAATCAGTGATGGGCGCTTGAATTTGGAAGCTGTGGCGGCCCAATTCGCGGCCATCGCGGCTGATAATAAGCGTTTCGCTGCCTGCATTTGGGACTTCCATCTCAAAGCCTCCATTCGCATCCGTAGTACCAGTTGCCTGATTTTTCTCCAACAGCACTTGCAATCCTTCCACCTGTTCAGAAGGAGTGAGTGCTTTAACATTTCCTTTAATAATGATGCTTTGGGTGAAGGCGTTAAATGCCAAAAGGCATAGTGTGGCAAGTAGTAGCAAAGCTCGGTACGCCATGTGTAAGGGTTTAGTAGCCAAAAGAACTAGTTTTTTGTAGTGCAAAATTAAGGCAATTTATCTAACCTTCTATCAGATGCAGTTAAATTTTACCAATAGTTAACATCATAAATGGCAGCAAAACCTACACATATCGGCGATCTGCCTATCTTTGCGCCACATTCTATCAAGCCCCAGTGTTTCATTCATCAAATCACAATTCATGACCAAATACTATCTGTTGATCTTTAGCCTGATCGGTTTTTTCACGCTGGATGCCCAGGAAAAACAATACAAAATCGGAGCGATTGGTTTTTACAATCTCGAAAATCTCTTCGACCTGGAGGATGACAGCCTCACCCGCGACGATGACTTCACCCCTCAAGGCGAGCTACGCTATACCGAAACCATCTATCGCGAAAAGCTCGATCATCTGGCTCAGGTGGTATCCGAGCTGGGCAATGAGCTCACGCCCGACGGGCTGGCCATACTCGGTGTGGCCGAAATTGAAAACCGCAGTGTGCTCGAGGATTTTGTGGCACATCCCAAACTTAAAAGCCGCAATTATCAGATCATCCACTTCAATTCGCCTGATCGCCGAGGCATTGATGTAGGCCTTTTATACCAACCCAAATATTTCAAACCAGCCTACAGCAAAGCCATTGATCTGACTACCGTAAAGCCAAATGGCGATACGCTATTCACCCGCGATGTACTTTTGGTAGGCGGCCAATACGATGGGGAAGAGCTGCATGTGCTGGTCAATCACTGGCCATCGAGGCGGGGCGGCGAACAGGAAACACAACATTTCCGCAATATGGCGGCCTTCCAAAATAAGCGGATTGTAGATTCGCTACAGCACGAAAATCCCAATGCCAAGGTCATCATCATGGGTGACCTCAATGATGATCCCAACAGTCCGAGTTGTAGGGAGGTGTTGAAAGCGGAAGCTAAAAAGAACAAGGCGGCTAAGTCGGGCCTTTACAACCCGATGTATAATTTTTACAAAAAGGGACTCGGAACTACTGCCTGGCGAGGTGCCTGGAGCCTGTTCGACCAGATCATACTATCCGCAGGCTATTTGGATAAGAATACCGAAGGCTATCAGTTTTACCGTGCCAAAGTGCACAATCCCAAGTACCTCATCCAAAAGAAAGGCACCTTCAAAGGCTATCCTTTCCGCACCTTTTCGGGGGGCGAATACATCGGCGGATATAGCGATCATTTTCCGGTATTCGTGTATCTGGTCAAAGCGATGTAAACTTGCTGGAGCAATCTTCGTATCTTCCCCGCTCATGATTCACCAGCAACCCCTTGAGCTCAATACCGAATTTCAGGATATTCTCAACCTCCTGGAACAATCCGACCGCTCTCTCTTCATCACCGGGCGGGCTGGTACCGGCAAATCTACTCTGCTGCAGGTATTCCGCAACACCACAAAAAAGAAAACCATTGTGCTGGCTCCAACCGGCGTAGCAGCCCTCAATGTAAAGGGCCAAACCATCCACTCTTTTTTCCGTTTTCCAGCCAAACCGCTGTCGCGCAGCGAGATCAAAAAATTGCGCCAACGCAAACTCTATCAGAAAATCGAAGTGCTGGTGATCGACGAAATATCAATGGTGCGGGCAGATTTGTTTGACAGCATCGACGTTTTTTTGCGCATCAATCGCGAAAGCCCTCTGCCTTTCGGTGGTGTGCAACTTGTGTGCTTTGGCGACCTGTTTCAACTGCCGCCAGTGGTAGCCCGCGACGTGGAGCATACCCTATTTAGTACTTATTACGACAGTCCCTATTTTTTCTCTGCCAAAGTATTTGAAGAGGGTTTTCAAATGGAAATGATTGAGTTGAGTAAAAACTATCGTCAGGAGTCGCGTTACTTTCTGCGGCTGCTGGATGCCGTTCGCCTCAATCAGGCCGATACCGATGATCTCGAAGACCTCAATGAACGGTATCTCCCTGCCTTTCAACCAGACGAGCCCTACATCACACTATCTACCCGAAACAAGATTGTTGACATCATCAACAGCAGAGAGCTTTCCCTGCTCCAAACCGAAGAGCATACTTACCTGGCCAGTGTATCGGGCAATTTCGCAGCCCGCTTGTTTCCTACCGAGCCTGCCTTAAAGCTAAAAGTCGGCGCTCAGGTGATGTTCATCAAAAACGATCCGCAGCGCCGTTTTGTCAATGGCACCATCGGCAAGGTCATCAGCCTCAAACCCGATCAAATAGCTGTGCAGGTAGAAGAGCAGGATGGCACAAGTAAACTGGTAGAAGTAGAACGGCTGGTGTGGGAAATTGAGCGTTACAAGCTCAGCGAAGAAAATGCTAATGCCATCGAAACGGAGATAGTGGGCAGCTTCACTCAGTATCCGCTAAGGCTGGCCTGGGCCATCACCATCCACAAAAGCCAGGGCAAAACCTTCGACAAGGTTATCATCGACCTGGGCCGCGGTGCTTTTGAGCATGGCCAGACTTATGTGGCGCTGAGCCGCTGCCGAACGCTGGAGGGCATCGTCCTCAAACAGCCTGTGCGCCCAAGAGATATTTTGGTGGACGAGCGGATCGTGGAATTTTACGAACAACAGCGGTGAAGGGATAGGTTTTCAGGTTGGCAGATTTTCAGACTGTAGGAAGTCTTCAGTCTGGCCATCTCAAAACTATCGGCTTACCACCAGCTTGTAAGCGAACACGTAGTTGCGGTAATTGACCTGCACAAAATATACCCCTTCGGGATAATCGGCCACCGCCAGTTCGTATCGTTTGCTGCGCAGCTGCCGGTCGGCAAAGCGATCCATCAACTGACCGGTAGCGCTCAGTATCGTCAGCTCCACATCTACCGCTTCCCTGAAGTGCAGATGAATAAAGGCTTCGTGGCTACTCGGATTGGGCAAAACTTCTATGCTCAGCAGCTCATCGATTTGCTGCACACCTACCGTTTGGCCACCTACCTCAAAGCATTCACTGGCGGTACATCCAGCCCGGTCGGTAATCGTCACACAATAGGTACCAGGACTTAGATCAGCCAGGTTTTTTGTTTTTTCTCCATTATCCCAGCTAAATTGGTAAGGCGTAGTGCCGCCTTCTACCACCAGCTCAACCGCTCCATTTGCCAGTCCGTTTTGCGATTCAGGCGTAATAGTGCTCGTCATGCTAATGGCTTGCGGCTGAGTCAGCACTACCTCTTCTACCAAAGAAAAATCACAGGCATCCGTAATCGTCACTACGTAAGTGCCAGCCGCCAAATCGCTGATGCTATTGGTCTGAGGGCCGTGGCTCCAGTGGTATGTGTAGGGAGCTGCTCCCTGAGTCGCTTTTACCAGAATGACGCCTTCTTTGCCACCAAAGCAGTTGTTATTTCTCACCACATACTCGGTTTGAATATACGGCAGATTCCATTCTTCCACATCCAGTTGATACAATCCCTCATTGGGCCCGTAACCCTCCACCACTACAAAGTATTTGGTATTTGGCTGTACCACTGTTTCCAGCACCGAAAGGCGATTCAACCCGTCAATGCTATTGCTACACTGCTCGGTAGTAGCGTCATCTGCCAGGCTGATCTCGTTGCCCAGGCTATCCAGCAGACGGAGGTAGGTATCAAAATCGGAAATTTCGTTGCAGGTGCTGATGCGTACTGAGTAGATACAATCATCGGTAGTAAAGCTATAATAGGCATCGGCAGAGGAATTGCCGGTATTGTCGGTAAAACAATCTTTAGTAGAACCGAGCCCTGAATACGGCAGTGCCGAAATCTGGATCGGGTTGATAATATCATCGCCATAAGCGGAGGAGCAGCCTGTCAAAAATCGCTGCGGGCCGATCCACTCACTGGTGCCAAAAACCCCACATTGCTGGCGCACATACACATCGTAGGCGCTGCTGGGCATAAGGCCACTCAACTCGTAAGGCCCGCTGATATTTTCGAGCAGAGTACCTGCTTGCGGACCGCTCATACCTGCCGGGCCGTAGGAAACATCTGCCGTTTGGGCATTTTCAGACACCTCAACCCAGCTCAGCCTAGCACTTGTTTGGCTCACATCGCTCACCACCAGATCGGCAGGTTCCACACAGTTTTCCACCGGCATACAGCTCACCGTAGCGGCCCAGCCTGCGCCCTCCGTATCGCTATCTGAACGAAACACAAAAGTGAGGCAGCCCGTGCTGTGTGTGGACTCAATCACCTGGTCTTTCAAATCGCCACTACCCTGAACGGGACTATTGTTGAGGTCCCAGCACCAGCCGTCGGAAGTATTGCCGGAGGGGCTGATCATTTCGGCATTTACATGGTCTCCATTGAAAACATACAACTCATCAATACACTGCTCTCCGGCTGCCTGTAAGTCGAAGAGATCAAACTTCACAGATACCCTGTAGCCGGCATTATTTGGACAAATGGTAATCGTGTCGTTGGAATTGGGGCGGTAGTTGGCGTTCACACCGCCGTTGTCAAAATATTGGCCTCCACAAACTGGCTGGGGAGGCGCTGTAATAAAGCTCACAGGCCCCTGCCATGTAGAGTTCAATACGGGCAAAGGCTCAAAGCTGCCCAGCGGAAAGGGTGCATCGCAACTGTTGTTGGTGGGTCCGCCTTCCAGATTATCCAGGCCACTGTAATACCATTTGTTATCATCAAAAGCGCTGCGGTTGTTTTCCTGCCTGGACTGTCGGTACGCCCAGCCATCCTTGTACTCCCACGGCTGACCAATCCCATCGATATTGGGGTAACCAAACTGATCGATCACAACATCCCCTTCAAAAAGCTCAACGGCATCATTGCCATTGATGAGGGCGTGGCTGTCTGTATAATCCGGTTGAAAGCCAAAAAAAGCAGCAAACAGATCGGCATCGGAGGCCCAGTAAATGAATGTACCTGCCGCAACCGATACTGCCGGGAAAGCATATTCTTTACCATCTGTGCCGCCCCCATTGTTGGCTGAACCGATACCAAAATCGCTCAGATCATCAATATCTCCGGCTGCGTAAAGCTCTACCCCTTTGGGATTACCTCCCGACAATGGGCCATCATACACGCCAGTGATCATCAGTGGAGCGGGTGGACATTTGCCACGCACATACACATCGTAGGCCTGACCAGCCATCAGATTGGAGGCCGTGAACTGGGTACCGCTGATCTCCTGAAAGGCTGATTCCGGCTGATCCCCGGCCGGTACAATGGCCAGATCGTAGGCATCGGAGCTACCCTGCCAGCTAGCCGTAGCTGAACTGACATCGATATTGCTGAGGATTAAGTTGGTTGGTTTTTCGCAAAGTCGATTGGATGTAATGGTCAGATCGTAGCTGACGCTTTGGGGATTTTCCCAGGTGGAGATCACCAGATAGTAGTCCTTTCCCTCTTCCAGATAAATATTTTGTAATTCCAATTGGTCGGTACTTACCTCATTGTAGGCCCCGGCAACGCAGGAGGGCGAGCCGTTCACGCAGCCATCCATGAGCTGGGCGGCTACAAAAAATCCGGAAATATTGGACAGTTCGATCGTTACGGATTCATTGGCTGGTGGCGTATAGCGGTAAAGAATATCATCGCCGTTCAAGTAATTATTATTGACGCAAGGCCCGGTACCGGAGTAATTGTCGCCAAAATTGGCTGTATTTTGAGCCACATCATTAAACGGCAAGTCATTGATAATCAGCGGATTAGAACAATCGGTACCTGCTGCAGGAGGATTGCCCTGGCTGAGAAAAATATCGAAATTGGTGCTTTGGGGAGTGGGAAAGGTGGATACGATGATAAAATAAGTCGTGCCCGCAGTGAGGGCTATATCGTCGATGGCCCGGCTGCCGGCATTCGAGCTCAAATCCGAGGCTACGCAAGTGGTAGCTGCATCCGGACAGGCATCCAGCAGATGCAGGCCGGTCCAAATGTCCACATTTTCCAGCCGAATGGAGAGATATTCATTCGCCTGCGGTGTGTAGGTAAATACATACTCATCCCCACCGATATAATTGTCGTCACAGGGACTGACCGAATAGTTATCACCAGCGCCGGCTGTATTCATTCCCATTTGCTGATAGGGGATGGAATGGATGACCACAGGATCGCTACAATCGGAGCCGCTGGCCATCGCCGCAAATGGTACCAGCAACAAGCCGGAGAGCAACAGTTTGAGGTTGAAAAAACGTGTTTTCTCAGTCATATGATTAATTTATATGAATTCCAAGCTATCATGAATCTTCATGGAAAAGCTGGCAGAATTGCCATTTTGTAGTCATTTGAGCGGGCTTTCAGATATCCGGCCGTTGGAATAATTGGGTGAGAAAACAGCCGGGCTTTGAGCTTTCCATTGCCCAAAGGGTTGGAAAAAGCGCCTGAATTTCCTATTTTAGCCCGTACAAATACTTTACCACTTATTGATAGGCATTTTCACCAAATCAGTATATTATGGCAAAATCGAAGAGCAAACGAAGAAGGGAAATTCAGCAGAAAAAAGAGGCGCGCAAGATATTCACCGTAGTGGCAATTGCCACCCTCGTATTGTTGTTATTGATGTTTTTACTTTATCAGAGCTCTATTTAGTGGATATATCCAATATTGCAGAGAATCGGCACCAATCCGTTTGCAGGCCCATGTTTCTGCATTTTCAAGCGCCTGATCACCCAATTCTAAAGCACGCCACTGCTCCTCATTGAGGATGAAGGTCTTCTCTGCGCTATCATTTCTCACCAACATATCATCCGACCACTTTTCAAATCTACAGTCTCCCAGCCGTTGCCACGCATACAATTGAAAATCGGGCCGTTGCCACAAAACACTGTCCACCACCACCAATTGGCTGCTCACAGCCTCCACTTTCTTACTCATCTGGTCGCCGATGGACAGATTTTGCTGAATAAATGGACTTAAATATACCCAAAATGCCAGCGCACTTAGCAGGCCAGCCCCTCCAAATCCACTAATCAACATCCACTCATTTTTAGAAAATAAGCCCAACACTCCTATAAAGCATCCTACCCAAAATAAGGCGCAAACGGCCATGACCGCTCGAAAACCATCCGGCCCAAAGTTGGTAAAACCTCCCAGCATGGCAGCAAATGCGCCACAAAACACAAGCACCAGCACTAATAAGTTGAATACCTTCACCAATCCTCCAAAAGGATAGCGCTGTTGTAAGCAAACCAACAATTGCCGGGCTATCAGAAAAGCCAATACAAACTGTAAGATCATACTAAAACTCAGCAGAGCCATCAGCAGCCAGCCGGCAGATACAAGAGCCAACTCCTCTCCCCGCTTCAATTTGTAAACCAGATCGCGCAGCGCGGCCGGTAAAAAGCCCAGCCAGGGCAGTATGCCCAGTAAGCTGATACCCAAAAACTGCCAAATGCTGACTTGCCCATGAGCCAGGACGAAGCTCTCCGGCAGCCTCCCCAGCAGACCCTGCATCCAACCAAAGGATACCAGCCCGATATAGAGGATCAGAAAATACCAATCTCTTAGCTGCTGACCTTGTGGGTGGAATGCCCTCAAAAACAACCACCAGCCAGCGCCCCAGAGCATCATCGAAAGCGGATCAAGCAGGCTGCCCAGCAGCAGGCAAAGCCACCAGCCAACTTGCCATAGGGCTCTATCCTGCTTCAAATACCGCAAAATTAGAGGCAGGCTGACCAGCTGGAAACTCAGCAGGAAGGGATCAGCCATGGCAAATTTGCTGCTATGAATAGTTAGCAGGGAACTCCCCAGCACCAGTAGCGTAGCCAGTGTGAGCTTCGTTCCGAATATTTTCCTGCTCAAAAAATAAAAGCCCAGCCCTCCTGCCAGCAGCACGATGCCTGAGGGCAGACGCAGTGCAAATTCATCGAATCCCCGGCTTTCGTACAGCCAGCTCCAGAGTCGGGCAGGAAAAAACAGAGAAGGAGCCGGGCTGTCAGCAGACAGGACTTTCAGCAGGCTAATGGCTTCATACTTCAGCCAAACCGGCAGCACCGCATTGGTTATCAATAAGTTAGCTATTACCAATGCTGCCGATATGATTATATAAAAGAGTTGTTGGGTACTAAATTTCATGGCGTATCCTGCCACGAAGAAAGACAATATTGGTGGTTTTGCCAAAAGAGCTGAAGCCTTTGGCTATCGTTGTTCTATTGCACCACCATTTTGCCACTCGCCAACCAGCTATCACTCTTCAACCGATAGAAATACAGGCCGCTCAACAGATCAGCCCGCTGGACCGACACCTGCTCTCCGCTGATATTGCCAATGCTGCGTATTAGCCGGCCGTTGATGTCAGTTATTTGCAACTCCACTATTTCACCATCCGGATTGTCAAACTGCAGTAATGCCTGCTGGGAGAAGGGGTTTGGCTGTAGCCTTACATCCAGCTTTCTGAGCACTTCGCCAGTGGAGGTAATCAGCACGCAGCCATCGGTAATGGTGGTCAAGGTCTGTTCGTAGAAGCCATTTACAATGTCCACAATATGATCGATACAAATCTCATCGGCTGTAAGCGCCGAATAGTAAATGCGGCACAGTGGCTGCACTTCAGCTGTCTTATTGATGAGCGAATCCTCAAAGGAAATGCCTATCACCTGACCGTCAAGGCTGTAAAATGGTACAATCGGATAAACGGCGGGGTCCACGAGATTTTCTACATTTTGGATAGTGATCCCGCTCATTTCAAACTGATAGGCTACTACATCAGTAGTGTTGTTGAACATACCAATATCCACATATTGAGCTGCCTGATTGAAGTCCAGAATGCTCAACCGGACGTTATTATTAAAATTGATAATGCCATCCGGAAATTTGCAGTGATCGTGCGCACCGCCTCCGGTATGGATATGAGAAAGACCATAATTGATACAGCTACTGAGCAGGGCAGCATCATAAACGGTGATAAAGCCATCGGCATTGAGGTCATTGCATGTGGTAGCTTGGACATCGTTGCCCAGCATTTGAGAAACATAGAGCTGTGCATCCGTCATTTCCTGTGCGCCATTGGCATCCAGGTCGCCCATTAAAGTAGCCCCGCCACATTCCCCGGTGCAATCGATCTGTGCATTGCCAAGCACATCCCCATTGCAATCGATGTAGGGAGGGCAGTCATCATCCAGCTCCACTTCCAAGCTTCCACTAGTCCGGTCGATGATTAAACAGGCTTGCGCCCAATTGTTAGCCATATTCTTCTCCTTACGACCCAGTGCATCCGGAGCATTGTCCCAATTGATGCGGGTAACAAAGATGTAACGGCCATCAGGTACATCGGTAATATCAATCCATTGGCATTCCAGTTCAGCCCAATATTCATCATAGCAGCCTGCCGATATCCCCATGTATTCGCAGCTATACTGAGCCGTTCCGCCATGCTCGCAGCCCAGGTCAATCACACAGAAGCCATTTTTAAAGCCAATCGGAAGCTCATTGGCATCCTCATCAAATAGCAGATATTCAGCATACCCATCGTAGTGATAGTGCTGGTGACAGTTGTGATAGGTAAACTGCTCGGTATTGGCGATCGGCTCTCCGATGAAGTAGTCGAGCTCGCCATTATTTTCAATTTTTGTATCAAAGCGTATGATATCTCGCAGCCCATAGCCCGTAAGGCAGCCTTCATCTACCAAGCAAGCATCGGTTGTATTGATGGTAGAAAGATAGATTGAGGTCACAAATTTGTTCTCATCCAGCACAAGATCCGGCCCTTCAGGGCAATCATCAGAGCCCTGAGGAATGCAGGAGCCATCATCGATAGCGGCCAACGGATTGAAATTGCAGGAATTGGGATCGGTACAGCCGCTGATTGGGCCGAGGTAGGTCAAATTCCACATAATGGAATTGTTTCCACAATCATTTCCCGTATCTCCGACCCGGATGTAATAGGTTTTTCCTTTTCTCAACATTCCATTGATCTCAGCCTGGGGAGCACAGCCGCCAGAAACATCATCAAAGAAAATGGTGCCTTCATTGTTTTCACCCAAATTGGCGATACAACGGTCATACACCCAAAGTCGGGTGTTGCAAGTATTGACATTACAGGTCGAAATCCTATATCGGCCGGTAGTATCCGGAATAAAGAGATACCAGGAAGTATCCAGATCAGCCACATAGCTACCTGTATCAATCACCATCGCGCTTTGGCAGGAGGAGCCTGTCGGGCAATTGTACTCATCAAAATAATCAATAGTAAAAGGCGTATTGTCGATCCACATCTGCCCGTCCACAGTCACCTCAAAATAGCCGGGCCATTCGATACCATCCATAAACTTGTCATATATGGCAAAAATAAGGCATACATCATTGGGCACACATACCTCTGTTTCATAGAGGGTATTGTCGTTATATTGATTGAAACCCGATTGGTAATACACCACCCCCATATTGTCTTTGACTTCCCATGAAGTTTCGCCCCCAAAATCGTCGGTATGAATTTTTACAAAAACGCTAATTTCATTGGGTTCACAGGCATTGGAAGAGCTGGCCAATAACAGAAATGCTATAAAGAATGGGTACAAAAAAGTCAATTTCATTAGTAGTTGTGTGTTGGTGAACAATGATGAAGCAGCTCGGAAATTACGGCAAAATATCCTTACTTTTTCAATATTTAAGCAGATTGTATAAATTCTGTCAACTTTCCGCTGTCTGTTGCCGATTTTATTGCCAGGAGCTCTACTTTTGTAGCCAGGTTGTGTCTCAATCTCTATCGCTTATGAACAAATTACTCCTTTTCCTCTTTCTGCTACTGGTTTCCTGCCGGGAAGAATATACTGCAAATTTGTCACCAGCCTTGCCACCCATCGAAATCCAGCTCAATGCAGCAGATCTTCAATTCCGAGATTTGCAACTTTTACCTATTGTGGCCGACTATGAGGAGCTCAAAATGCCCGCACTAAATCATCTCAAAACTACCCGGCAAGCCCTTCAGACAGCAGGTTTCCGGATTACCGAAAAGATTCCGTACGGCAATCGGCAAAGCGATGGAGATATCAACCTGCTCAGTATTCACAACAAAACCAATGACACCATTTTTCTCATGGCTGGCGAAATACTGCAAGGTGGCAAGCAAGATCGAATCATCGCACAGGACATGCTCGTGATGCCCCGCAGCCTGAGTGATGTATCGGTGTTTTGTGTAGAAAAGAACCGCTGGCAGTACCATCCTGCCGCTGATGAGCCGCTTGATGTAAGCTCCGCCCCTTCTCGCCAGGCATTTACAGGCTATTATCACCTGGCTTCCAATGAGCTGCGCAAAACGGTAAAGCGACAGCAAAATCAGGAGCAGGTATGGAAAAAAGTGAGCGAGTTGACGGCTAAAAACAATGCAGCCAGTACTACCGGCACCTACGCTGCGCTCGAAAAGGCACCGGAATTCACAGCCGAGCGAAAGGCCTATCTCGACTTCTTCCTCCCAAAGTTTGATCAGAGCAAAAATGTGGTCGGCTGCATAGCGATAAATGGGAACAAAATAATCGGCACAGATATATTTGGCCAGCCCGATTTATTTAGAAAGCAGTATAAGTCGTTGATTTACAGCTACATAACCGATGCTATTAGCCAGCCTACCGAAAGCAGCCCCAGCCCCCAAATGCTCCAGCGCTACCTCAAAAGAATGAAAAATGATTATTTCAATCAACTCAGCAAACAACGCGAAAAGGAAATGAAATTTTATATTGGCGACCAGCTAGTTCACTTTACACACTTCTGATTATGAAACTCAATTTGGATATCGCTGTGGCCAGCAAGCAGGAATGGCTAAATGCCGTGATGGCTGACTTCGACCAGTTTTTGATTGACCATGCCGATTGCGAACGCAAAGCTTCGGCGATGGCTATGAGTTTTGTAGCCAAATACCCCAACCGCACTGCCATCATCCCGGAGTTGGTCGAGACGGCCATCGAAGAGTTGGAGCACTTTCAACAGGTGTACCAGCTGATGGAAAAGCGAGGTATCGAACTTCCCGCTTCCATGGGCCCCGACCCTTACATATCACAGCTCATGAAATTGGCCCGCCACGGCCGGGATAAGCGTTTTCTCGATCGGCTGCTTATTGCCTCAGTTGTAGAAACCAGGGGCGCCGAACGTTTTCGGCTGGTTTCGGAAGCGCAAAAAGAGCCGGAAATGCACCGTTTTTACAAGCTGCTTTGGGCATCTGAGGCCAAACATGGCCACATCTTCGTAAAAATGGCGCTTAATTATTTCGATGAGCAGGAGGTGTATGAACGCCTCGATTGGTGGGTGCAAAGAGAAGGGGAAATCATCGATAGCTTAGAGATCAGAGCTGCCTTGCATTAGTCTTTGCCGGCCAAAAGCCCTGGCGGTCCATTTGCCGGTAGTGGCACAGCAGGTCTTTAGCTGCCATATCTGGGGCATCCCGATTTTGGAAATAGCGATTGGCCAACCAGGCAGCCGCTTCTCTTACATCTACATTTGGATAAAAAGCATCTCTTGCAAAGTGCATGTACTTCATAATCTGAAAGGCATCAAACTGCCTGAAAAAGCGCTGTGCAAAAGATTGCCGGGAAGCTGTATGCTGTCGGATTTCCTTTAATTTTCTGCCAAAATCGATGGATTCCAGATACTGCCGGATGCTTTGGGGTAAATTCGCAAAATTATCGGAAGTGTAGAAATCGGGTAGTTTTGCAAAGAATTTTTTCAGGTCCTCTAGGCTTTGCGGAGCATAGGTTGACCAAGTGCCGCCGGCCTGAAGAATAGCCGACATCGCCTTGCCGGTACCAAAGGGTACCCGATCAGAAGTACGTGGGGAGGGGATCACACGAGTGCTGCGCAGCTCGCAGAAGTCTGGATGAGCAGTGAACTTGTGCAAAAAATAAAAGTCTTCGCCCGCTTTGCGGCGGTTCATACCCCCTTGTTGCTGATACGCACTGGCCCGCACGGCCATACTGGAGCCAATCGTTTCGAAGGCAAAGGGAAATCCGGCAAATCGTTGCGCATGCAAATAATAGCGCAAGTGCAATTCATAGAGAGCGATGGCTTCATACACCTTTTCATCAAACTGACTGCCGCCAATGGGATGCTCATAGTAAATACTGCAAGCCGGGCAGCCAGGCAGCCGCGCGAATAAGCGATAGACTTCCTGCAGATAGTTGGCATCGCACCGGCTATCGGCATCGAAGCAGGCAATCACCCCTTCCGGATGCCCTGCCTGCTCCAGCCGCCGCACCGCCTCATCCATGCCGATTTTGCGGGCCAATCCTACTCCGGCATGCCTGGAAGGAAGGCCTGTCTGATAAATTGGATGGATTTGCAGGTCGGGGCGCTTATGTGACCGGCTAAAAGACCGTAGTGCTTCATGCTGCTCCAAGTGTCTGATTTTCAACGACTTATCATCTTTTTCGGCATCATTGAGCACCACAATTATTTCCACATCTATAAGAGGAGCACGGCATTCGAGCAATGCCTGGAGGCTGCCCAGCAGCTCGGGTTCATCATAAGACGGGATTACCACCACCAGCGCAAGGTTGGCTGATGGTGGCATCGAAATCAGTTTTGGGAAAAGACTATGTTTTTGCAGATAAGGCGTCAATACATGATAGCTTGATTGAGGATTAAAGCTATAAAATATTGGCTAATCGCGCAGTTTCACAAATCGTCGGCTTTGGTTGTCAGCCATTATCATATACGTACCGGCTGGCAGGTCATCGATATCGAATTTGATAAAATTCCTCCCCTTTTCCAGGTCGAGCGTAACCGCCTGCAGGATTTGGCCTGTCCAATCAGACAGTATTATCTTTTGGGTTGTTGCTTCCACCATTTGTATTCTGATATTGACACGATCGCCCATGAGAGGATTGGGATAAACGGAGAACAGCTCGGGTTCATCGATTTCATTTGCACAACGATTGTTGATCACTACCAGGGATGAAGTAGTGGCTGTACCATCGTAATCGACCTGTTTGAGGCGGTAATAATTGATTTTCCCGGGATGCTCATCTGTAATTTGGTACACATTCGTATTTCGGGATGTTCCCTTACCGGCTATTTTTTGGACGGTTGTAAAATGATAGCCATTGGTACTTTTTTCTACCTCAAAGTAATCATTGTTTTCTTCCTCGGCAGTTGTCCACTGAACCACAATAGCACAGCCCGACTGATACACATCAAAGCTGACCAATTCTACGGGAAGTGGGTTGAGTACATCCATCAGCACCATTGCCTGGGAATAGCCCCCCTGCTGGTCGGTGATGACATAATAAAAGGTATCGGTTCCTACAAATGAGGGCGGAGGGGTGTAATCAATAAAATCATCACTGAGATTGTCTGGCGAGCCATTGTCATTCAAAGCTACTGTTCCTCCTTGAACGGTAGCGAAATCGAATCCGTTGTTTCCTGCTGAAAAGATTTTCAAAGTGTCGAGATCCGGATCGCTATCTGCAATGCCTAAACTTAGCACAGTAATACTTTTCGCCACATTCATATTTGTTTGCTCCCTGTCGTTAATACCGATCGGCAAGTTATTTCCTGATCCTTCCGTAATCAAAATATCACAATCTGCTGCTTCTCCATGGAAAATCCCGGTAGATGAACATATTTGATTGTTGCCCGCACCATTTTGAGTGATAAACTGATTGATGGTGCTATCCGGGCCAATACTTATTCCTCCATTTCCACACAAGGTAGCTTCCGTTCCGATCAAATACAGGTCATCTTCTACTTCCAGGCAAATGTTTTCAACAATTACCTGGGAACTATCTGTAACACTTAAAATATCGCTAATGGTAACTATCGACCCTTCGTGGCTCCAAAATAATGCCGTGCCGCTAATTTCAAGATCTCTAATCACTTCCAAAATTCCAAAGACATGAAACTCCCCATCTTCGAAAGTAAACCCGGAATGGGCATTACCATTTTTCAATACCAGCTTTCCTCCAGATTCAACAGTGATATTACCGTAATGTGTATAAGAAGATTCATTGAAGGTAACGGTATGGCCAGTCTTGATGATTATCTCATCATTTGGCTCCGGACTTTCTTTTAGGTCCCAGGTATTTTTGTTTGCCCATCCTCCGGATTGGACGGAAGTTAGTGTGGCGGCGAATGAAAATTGGATCAGGAAGCAAAAAAGAAGATTTAGAAAAAGTTTCTTTTCCATGACTTGTGCTGTTAATGCCAGAAGCATAGCTCCCAACGAATTGCTTGTATAATATCTTAATGAATGCTCTTCATTTTCAAATTCCATGAAACTTGTGAAACACCAAACATAAACGACGGCAAAGCGCCTTGTTTAAGTCTTGTGATCTCTTAAAACACGAAATTTGTCAAAGAATTATCAATGCAGGAGGTTGCTTGTAAACCACAAATATTTATGTGTGTATATTTGGGTAAGCTACAGGAAATCGGAAGATTGTTCGGAGAGAGATAATTGATAAAATTCAAATACAATGCCAAGAGAAAACCTATCAAAAAAAAAAGACCATACTCTGCGTACAGCCTTCAATTATGAATCCTATTACAATTGCGTTACAAGTGATCGCTAAATAGCGAAACTAATGTTGGTTAGTATTGTGTGTTATCAAAAAAAATCATGGTTATGCAAAGCATTGTGTCCTTCCGCATGCGGGCCTTCACAGCTCGCCAAGAAGGGGGCGTTACCAATGAGCACAAGTGTACTCACCAGCTCACCTGCCTTTGCATTGCATAGGTGGAAACAGAGGTTTTCTTTAAAAAGCTGAAACCTGGAAATATGAACAGAGGGTAGAATAATAAGGGGAGAAAATGAACACGATCTAGCAAAGGCAAATTTGATACCAAAGCGTACCTTTGCACCAAAATCGATGAATCATGAGGCCAAGCGCCACCGCTTTGATTGAGCTGCACTACCTCCCGAGCCTGGCTTTTTTTGCCCTTTTTTATCAATGCGGAACAGTGATGATAGAACAGATGGAAAATTACCAAAAGGGCAGCTTCCGCAACCGCTGTTCCATCGTGGGAGCAAACGGCCCACTCCAACTGTCGATCCCGTTGCGTAAAGGCAAAAACCAACAGCAGCCTGTCCGCGAGGTACAAATCGCCAATGAGCTTCCCTGGCAACGGCAGCATTGGCAAAGCATCCGCTCCTGCTACGGACGGGCTCCGTATTTCGAACACCTTCAGGACTTGCTCCACCCGCATTACCATAGGCCGGCCCGCTTCCTGTTCGATTTCAATCATTCCCTTTTATTGAGTTTGCTGGCCTTCCTAAACCCGCCTGCTACCCTCACCGCTACCGCCCAATATCTCGCCCCGCATCCGGCCAAAATTGCAGATTATAGAGCTACAATAACCCCCAACCAGCTCACTCAAAAGCCCCTTACCGAAAGCTACCCGCAAGTCTTTCAGGAAAAATTCGGCTTTATTCCTCAACTGAGTATCATAGATTTGCTATTTTGCACCGGCCCCGAAGCCAGCCTGTACCTCAGCCGGCTACAAGCAAAAACTACGCAAACAGATGAGTAATATTCTCAATGACCAATTACAACAGTTCCGTGATGAGATCGACCAGCTCATAAAAGAACTGCACGACCTAACAGTAGAGATCAAACACAGCGAACTGGAAAGCACAGTCAGCGATCTGCGCAACCGCATCCGCGAGCCGTTTATGTTTGTCATCGTCGGGGAGGTCAAGGCAGGCAAAAGCAGCTTCATCAATGCCTTGCTGGCTACCGGCAAAGATATTTGCAAAGTCGCTCCTTCGCCTATGACGGATACCGTGCAGCAAATCGTGTATGGAGAGCAGGAGGAAGTTATCATCGTCAGTCCACACCTGAAAAAAATCCGGCAGCCCGTTGATATCCTCAAAGAGATCGCTATTGTGGATACCCCGGGTACTAATACCATCGTCGATCACCATCAAGAGATTACCGAGCGTTTTATCCCAGCCTCCGATTTGATCGTCTTCGTTTTTGAAGCCAAAAATCCCTACCGCCAATCGGCCTGGCAGTTTTTCGATTTTATCCATTCCGAATGGCACAAAAAAATCATCTTCGTGCTGCAGCAAAAAGATCTGATGAACACCGAAGACCTGGCCGTCAATCTTCGAGGCGTTCGGGAGCAAGCTGAAAAAAAGGGTATCCAGGAGCCACATGTCTTTGCCGTATCTGCCAAACAAGAGCAGGAGGGACAGCAGGAGAGCAGCGGATTTGTGGCCATCCGCGACTATATTTCAGCCAACATTACGGGCGGCAAGGCGCCTGCATTGAAATTGCACAACAATATTTCCATATCCAAAACCATCAGCGGCCGCATCCGTGAAGGGCTCGACATCCGGCAGCAGCAGTGGGATGCGGATGTAGCCTTTCGGGATGATATTCGCAATACACTTGATGAGCAGGAGCTTAAAAGCGCCCAGCAAATTGACACATTGGTGGACAATCTGCTCTCCTCTTATGACCGAAGTACCATGAAAACGGAGCGCGAATTGGAATCGGGCTTGTCCTTCTTCTCCCTCTTGAAGCGTTCCTTCACTTCCATGTTCAACAAAAAAGCCTCTGCCAAAGAATGGCTCAATCAGCTGGCCGGCAATTTGGAAAGCGACCTCAACCGGGAGCTGAAAGACAAACTCAATGAAGGTGTATTGGACATTGCCGACAGCATCCAGCAGATGGCCAAGCTGATCCATCTAAAAATACAGAGCAGTTCAACCATCCTCAAAAACAATCACGACATCTTCAGCGACATTGCCGAGCGCCGCTCCAATGTACTACACGAGCTGCAGGCAGCCTTCTCCCGCTTTATGAATCGCAGCGAGAGCTTTACGGATGATGAGCTCTTCCCCGATAAGGACAATCTCTCTCCCAATCTGGCTACCGGCAGCGGGCTGGCTGTTGTGGGAGTGATTCTCACGGCTGTAGCCAATGGAGCTGTTTTCGACATTACGGGGGGAATATTGACCACCATCGGGCTATTGTTTGCTGGCTTTTCGGCAGGTATTCAAAAGCGAAAGGTGCTGAAAGGCTACCGGACAGAGATCGAAAAGGGGCGCAATCAGATTCAGTCGGAAGTTTCGGAAAAACTCAAGGCTTATGTCAATCATATCAAAAGCCGGATCGATGCCAACTTTGGCGAATTTGACCAGATGCTGGAACAGGAAAAGGCACAGATAAGCCATTTGGATGCCCAGCACCAAAGCATTGAGCAACGCCTCGACAATATGGCAGACCATCTAAAAAGCCTGTAATTAGCACTTGGCCAGGCTCATTGGCTGCCGCCTGGCAATTCGGCAGATGAAAACCGAAGCGAATACATCGACCCGCTTCGGCTGGTAAAACCCTGTAATAAACTCCTACAATCTTCCTTATGGGGTCACAACAGTTGTCATCTCTGTATGCGGGATACCCACTCTTTCGCATCCATCCAGAGAGGTAACGAAGAGTTTGGATTTCATCTCACGCAGGCTATTGATCGTGTTGGTCAGGGTGGTCATGCGGTTCACCTCATCCGTTGTTGGCTTATTGCAGTCCTCGATCCACTGCACTTCGGTATTGAGCCAGGTAATGACCTCATCAATGCGGGCACAAGGGGACATACACCAGCTGGTGGTTCCCTGAGCAGCGTAGGTGTAACTGCATGGGCAATAGTCAAATTGAGCGCTGTCAATGTGGCTGCACCAAGCTTTCCAAGTGGTATTTGACTTTGCCATATCGCAGATAATGTCACAACAAATGGTAGCACAGGCATAAGGTACTGTATGACGCCAGTATTCTACACGTTGGCCATTGTAGTCGGCACAGAAGCCCATATTCACGCAGCATTCGTGCACCAGGCAGCAGGCAACATGTACGGGTGTGTACCACTCCTGGTCCATGCAGTTGACATCCATCCAAACCGTTGGATTTACCCAGCCTCTGTTCCACATGATGTCGTTTACAGAAAAGCAAGGCATGATGTTCATCACCCAGGAGGTGTTGTTTTTCTTGGTAGCAGGTACAGGGCGATTGAATCCTTGCTCGATGCAATCCCACACCTGATCGTTGGACATGCCATTTGACATGTGGAAGCGGTTGTAAGTAGTGCCGTTATCTGTTCTCCACGAATAGTTGGTTACTCGTTTTCTGAAAGTAGAGCTATTCACTATTTGGTTGAAAATAGCAATACCTTCTTCAATCTTTTTCATTTGGTTGACAGTGAATGGACGGGTACGGACAGAGCCTACATTAAAAATAACATTTACCATAACACATTGATTTTTAATGGTTTATAAATATAGTTACATTAAATACAAATAGTGTGTAGCTGTGCGACTAGTTCGAATTATTTGAACAGTATTTCACTTTCGACTGTTCAATGACTTGCGTTCGGAGCACCAGGAAGTTGGATTCTGAACGCAAAAGGTCGTGCAGTTTTTTTGGAAAAAATTACATCCAATGGACATTGCCGGTTGTGCTATTCACACCAGCTAACGAGAAGGGTAAAGTTGGGAGAGGAAATAGGACAGTACTACTGCTTCATTATTTTTGCAGTGATTAGGCCCTGCTCTATACGTTTTAAGTGAAAAGGCAATTCCTTAATTATCTCGATTGAATTCGTGTGGTATTTTCGAAAGCTGCCATCTAGCTCAGTAGCTTTATTGGTAGCAGCATCCAGCTTTGCGAGAAGGCCCAGCAAGCGGTTGAAATCGTGGGTATTCATGGCAGAGGTGTTTTAGCGGTTAACAAATCGGATTTTGTGTACCTCTCTTTTCGAACTGCTGAGCTTGCATTGATAACAAACTAGCGACTCACTTAGTAAACTACGGCATTTTCTGCCCGGAAGTTACAGCAAGCAAGTATTATTGTACTTTTCAAGATTTCAGAATCTTAAAGTAAACTGCTTGCTGAATTCAATTGCTGACTCAAATCAGTAGCTCCTGAAGTTTGTTTTCTCAGAGAACGTATCACATAAAGAAGGATAATGTGTAAATTTATTTGCCTGTAGAAGAAGTGTAGTAGTTTGAAGAATAAATTCCAGGTGGTTGGCTTTTAAAACGATTAGCAGGAGAAAAAAATTGTTAATTCCCTTACAATTTGCTATCCTCTTGAAGTGGTAAGCTCAAAAAAGCACTATATTCACTCTTCATATATTAATATTACCTAATTTATTCATTTGTGATGAAAAAAGCAATACTCTGTGGTATTTATTTGTTATTTTTTTTCACCTCCTCTTTTACACAACAATTAAATCACAGCCTTGGCGACCTACTCGTCAAAGTCGAAAACCAGACAATATTGTACCAAATCATTGCCAACAACCAGTATTTTGGCAATGTGCCCACCCGATTACGCCTGGGTCGCAGATTAGCGCCACAACTGAATATCTGGCTGCTCCAATTCGATCACACCGCCATTCATGAAAACCGTTTTCTCACACATATCCGTCATCTATCTGCGGTACAAGCTGCCCAATTTAATCACCTCCTCCAAATGCGCCAAACCACTCCCAACGATCCCCAGTTTGGCCAGCAATGGCATTGGCTGAACGATGGAAGCACGGGAGGCCTTGCCGGTGCCGATGTGGATGCCAGCCTCGCCTGGGATATTACCACCGGAGGCCTTACACCCGATGGCGATGAAATTGTGGTAGCTGTACTCGACGATGGCACCGACCTCAATCACAGTGACCTGATCGACAATCACTGGATCAACGTCAATGAGATTCCTGACAATGGGCAGGATGATGATGGCAATGGCTACATTGACGACTACGACGGCTGGAACATCCTGGCCGATAATGACAATGTAGCAGGCGGAAGCCATGGAGTTCAGGTTTCGGGAATGATAGGCGCGGTGGGCAACAATACTATTGGCGTCAGCGGAATTAATTGGAATGTAAAGATCATGATGATCAAAAACGATTTTTTGACCGATGAGGCAAGTGTCCTGGAAGCATATGCTTACCCTTTGGCAATGAGGCGTTTATATAATCAAACAAATGGAATACAAGGAGCCTATGTAGTAGCTACCAACGCTTCCTGGGGCATCGATTTTGGCGATCCGGAGGATGCTCCGCTTTGGTGCGCCTTTTACGATACGCTAGGCACTGCCGGCATACTGAATTGTGGCGCCACTTCCAATTTATCTATCAATATTGATGTAGAAGGAGACCTGCCTACCGCCTGCCCGAGTGATTTCATGATTGCCGTTACCCGCACCGACCAGGCCGATGGTCAGGGGGGCGGATTCGGCCCCATTCATATTGACCTGGGCGCACCGGGTATCGATGTTTTTACTACCACCGCCGGCGGTGGCTACGGCCCTACTACGGGTACCTCCTTTTCCTCTCCGCTGGTAGCTGGCCTGATCGGGCTGATGTATTCGACTCCCTGCAGCAATTTGAGCCAGCTGGCCAAAGCCGATCCCTCCGCTGCAGCCTTGCTGGTAAGGCAATATCTCTTGGAGGGCGTTGATAAAATCGATGGTTTTGAAAACCTGGTAGCAACGGGTGGCCGGGCAAATGCCTTCCATTCCATACAGCTCATCCTCGACAATTGCGGCCCCTGCCCTCCCCCACTTGCCATCACGGCTGACAATGTAATCGATACCTCTGCTATGCTCAATTGGCTGCCAGGCGATTCCACCATCAGCGTAAATTTGCGCTGGCGCCTCGCCGGAAGCGCTCAATGGAATGAGCAAATCGATGTCAGTAGTCCTTTATTGTTGAATAATTTAGCAGCCTGCTCTACTTATGAATGGCAATTGCAGGCCAATTGCGCTGATACTATTGGAGACTATACCAGCAGTTTTTTCTTCGATACCGATGGCTGCTGCCTGCCTCCGGACGATCTGGCCATTAGCAATCTAACCGACTCTGGTGCTGATGCCAATTGGACCGACTTGCTGGCTGCCCATAGTTACCACATCCGAATTCGGGAAAGCAGCAGTACCAGCTGGACAACTTACAATGTGCTTTCCGACAGCTATTCCTTTAGTAGTTTAATGGAATGCACCGAATATGAAGTGCAGATTCAAACCGTTTGCGATACCGGCAGTACGCAATTTAGCCCTGGTCTGTTCTTCACTACTTTTGGCTGTGGAGCTTGTACCGACTCGGTTTATTGCACATCAGAAGGGACTATGTCAGGCTCAGAATGGATTGAGCGGGTAAAAGTACATACCATTGATAATACCTCTGGTAATGATGGTGGCTACGGAGATTATACGGATCAATCTGCCGAATTGGTAGCGGGCATTACCTATCCGGTAGAGTTGAGCCCTGGATTTTCAGGCAGCAATTTTCTGGAGCAATTTGTCATTTGGATCGACTATAATTTGGATGGCGACTTTGACGATCTTGGCGAATTGGCCTTCCTGCCGGCTGCTTCCCAAGCTCCGCTCAGTGGCACCTTCCTTATCCCGGAATGGGTGAGCGATGGTTTTACCCGCATGCGGGTGGCCATGCAGTTTAGCTCTGAGCCAATCAATTGCCAAAACCCGGATTTTGGAGAAGTAGAGGACTATTGTGTACTGCTCAGTGGCGGAAGTGGCTGTCCGCCTCCGCAGGCAACTGTCAATACAATCGATGAACAAACGGTTGAAATTGTTGCGGAAGCTCCTTCTTTTTCCTTCCAAACGCTTGAATGGCGCTATCGGGAGGCCGGCGGCACCAATTGGTCAGCAGCGCAGGTGCTGTCAGTGGGTGTTAATACCTTCTCCAACATTTTCAGCAGCTGCACCGATTACGAAATCCAATTGCGCAGCCATTGCTCCTCTACCGTAAGCTCCCCCTGGAGTGACATCATCGCATTCACCAGTGAAGGCTGCGGAGCTTGTATCGACAAAGCCTACTGCCCTGCCAGCGGTCTTTCTTCGGCCTTTGAGCACATTGCTCTGGTACAACTCAACCAGATCAACAACAGCTCTGGAGATGATGGCGGGTATGGAGACTTTACCAATAGCCTGGCCACCACCTTTTTATCCACCAATACTACCTACCCCCTGGTACTGGAGCCCGGATTCAGTTTTGGCGCCTTTGACGTTGTGTTCAATCTGTGGGTCGATTACAACCAAGATGGCGATTTTGAAGATGCGGATGAAAATATTTTCACTTCTACCTCAGGCACTTCTACCATTTCTGCCAATATTACTATTCCGGCCAACGCAACTGAAGGTAGTACCCGCTTCAGGATCAGCATGAGCGAAACACAAGCCGTTGGCCCCTGCGAGCAGTTTTTATTTGGCGAATCGGAAGACTATTGTGTAACCATCGTCCAGGGAATGGAGCCTTGCCTCACTCCCAGCCTTCAACTGGAAGATACCACCATGACTACCGCCTCCGTCATTTGGAATGGCTCGGGTGTTTCGATTGGCTACAATCTGCGCATCAAGGCGGTTGCGGATACCGAGTGGACGGAAGTTACGGCCTCTGAAACTAGCTATACTTTTGATAATCTGACCGCTTGCACCGCTTACGAGCTGCAGATTCGGACAGTCTGTGCCAACCAAACCAGTGATTATTCCGAAAGCTTGCTGTTCCATACCGCTTGCCCTACTGCAAGCGGCTCCCCACAAGCTGATCCATTGAGCTATCAGGTGTATCCCAATCCTTTTAGCAACTCCGTTCAAATTCAATTAAAGTCAACCGCTGCTACTGCCCTTCAGTTACGGCTCTTGAATTTGCAAGGGCAGCATATTTTGGAGCGCCGCATTCACTTGGCCGCCGGTCATGATACCAACCTCCAGCTGCCTGCAGAGCAATTGAGCGCTGGGGTGTATTTATTGCAATTGGTGACCGCTACTCGGCAAATTAGCTACAAATTGATAAAAACGGAATAATCGGGAAATCCAGGCTAAGGATTGTTTTGCAATGGAATGGATGAAAAGCAAGTAATTCTTCAAAGAATGTTACATTTGTAACAACTCTCTTTCTTCACCGGAAAACCCTAAAGCATGAGAATCTTTTACCTCTTTGTATGCATGTGTACCCTGATAGTACTCACCAGCAGCAGTACCTGCGCTCCAAAAACACCTCCCCCACAGTCGGATGACTGCATTGATTTGTCGATGGCCAATCCCGATCAGCCCTGTACCAAGGAATATCGCCCGGTTTGTGGCTGCGATGGCAAAACGTACAGCAATGCCTGCGTGGCCAAAAGATCAGGCATCAAGAAATGGAAAGAAGGCCCCTGTGCCGATGCATGCCGAGATCCGGAAAAAGCAAAACCGGATGCCGTTTGTACCAAAGAATACAAACCCGTTTGTGGCTGTGATGGTAAAACCTATTCCAATGCCTGTGAAGCAGAAAAAACAGGCCTTTTGAAGTGGACGGAAGGCCCTTGCAATGATGGATGTATCGATCAACGCAAAGCCAATCCCGAACTCCTTTGCCCTACGCTTTACGATCCCGTCTGTGGCTGCGATGGCAAAACTTATGGCAACGAATGTGAAGCCAGTCGAGCGGGTATATTGAAATGGAGTAAAGGAAAATGCCACGAGTGCATTGACCCGGCTAAGATTAGAAAAGACGGTTGCCCTGAAATTTATAAGCCCGTCTGCGGCTGCGATGGCAAAACCTATGGCAATGATTGCGAAGCGGCCAACGCCGGCCTGCGCGACTGGACGGAGGGCCCTTGTGCTACAGCCGGATGCATCGACCCCGACAGGGTCAACCCCAATAAGGGCTGCCCGCGCATTTACAAACCCGTCTGTGGCTGTGATGGCAAAACCTATTCAAATAGTTGTGAGGCTGAGAAAGCCGGGCTGACGAAATGGGAAGACGGCCCATGTAGCTGATAGCTACTTTATGCAAAAAGGCGGAACCTAAGCAACATTCTTAGATTCCGCCTTCTTATTATTATTGTACACCCTCCTTTTTAAAAGGGGCAACCTTCACAGGCATCCACCCGGGCATTGGGATTGGGCTGTGAGGAAGTCATCATGTCATAAGTTTCGGCAGTACCAAGTATGCGAAATTCAGTACGACGATTCATCTGATGCTCTTGCTCGCTACAAGGTATTTTGTTGCGGCAATTGTTGACGTTGCGGGTTTCCCCATAGCCCACAGGTACCAGCCGATTGCGATCCACTCCCTTGCCTACCAGCCATCGCACTACTGACTCCGCCCTGCGCTGTGACAGCCGGCGATTGTACGCATAGGTTCCGCGTGAATCGGTATGAGAACCGATTTCTACAATATACTCCGGATTATCAATCAGGATGCTATGCAATTTGCTCAGCTCTGCTTCCGCTTCTTCGCGGATATAAGCTTGCGCAAAATCGTAGTAAATATGCAGCAGGTAGGGTACCGGCTCACCCACACTGGTATGTTCCATACTTCCTCCAGGTTCCAATTCATTACCATTTGTAGGACCTTCCACTACTTCACCATCTTTAAGATTCATGGTACCATACGTTCCTGTGGCGGGCTCTCCGGTTTCTGTATCCACATATTTCTGGCTGGTGTCATCATAGGTCAGTTCATAACTCGGAGGGTTTTGTGTTTCGGGATCGGAATTATTTTCGTTGTATTTTTCTTGCATCGCTGCTGTTACAGTAGTAGGCTGCAAATTGAGGTTTGCCTGCAAAGTAGTTGATTCTGTAAGCCCTCTGGTGCACTGGTCGATTAGCTTATCGGCCAGGTAGTCGGGCGCCTTACCTGTAAGGGTATAGCAGCAATCTTCCTGCAAATCAAACTCAAACAGCCCATCTTCTTTAGTTACGGCCGTCAATGCTTCGCTATCCGGGCAATCAGGTGTCAAGGTTACGGTAGCACCTTCCAAGGGCATTTGAGTACTCTTGTCGAACACCACGCCTTCGAGCTTGAAAGTAAGCGTTTTGTTGAGCGGTATTTCCACAATCACCTTCTCACCAATTGCAATATCTTTGGTACAACCTTCTTTCATATTATCGAGGTACTCTGCCATAGAGGCGGTAAAATTGCAACACTGATTCATTTTCATGTCGATGCTTGCCTTGCCATCTACCCCTGTGGTGAGCGTAACTCCTGAGCAGTCATCGAGTACGGAAGCACCGCTGATTGGCTCCTTAGTTTCTTCGTCATACACAAATATTTCTACAGGTGATGCGATCTTTTTGAAGGCATATATATCGTCACGGCCCGCGCCGCCATCACGGTCGGAGCTGAAATGGCCACAAGTACCCTCTTCATTGAACACGATCCCGAAATCATCCGCAATGGTATTTACCGGATACCCCATATTTTCGATCGGGCCCCAGATACCTTCGCCTTTATCTTCCATATAATAGATATCCAGCCCACCGAGGCCAACCTGCCCATCGGATGAAAAGTACAGCCGGCCTACATCATGGTAGTAGGGAAATACTTCATTGCCTTCCGTGTTGATGCTTGGCCCCAGGTTGAGTGGCGGACCCCAGCGGCCGCCTTCTCGTTCGGAAATATACAGGTCCATGCCTCCAAAGCCGCCCGGCATATCAGAAGAGAAGAACAATTTGCTGCCATCTGGCGAAAGTGTAGGATGAGCTACAGAGTATTCATCGCTATTGAATGGCAGGCCTTCCTGGTTGTCCCAGCTGTTGTCACCCGTTTTGGTAGCTGTGAATACCTTTAGTTTGATGATCTCATCGTCCGATTTGCCCGTTTTTCCTTTGAGAAAATTGTTGCGGGTAAAGAAGATGGTCTGCCCGTCGCGTGAGAATGAAACTGCCGCCTCGTGATACTTTGTATTGATGTGCTGAGAGAATTTCTTAGCAGTTGTACCATACTCGTAGTTGCCACACTCCTCGCCTTCTATTTCTTTTGCTTCGATTTGATAAAGCTCAAGGAACGGATTCCCTGTCCAGGTTGACTTACGCTTGACAGCGACTCCCTGGTCGCGCTCGGAGGCGAATACGATATTGCCATCGTAGTACGTAGGCGACATATCATCGAAGGGAGAGTTGAAGGCCAGATGTGTCACTTCATAAATGCCGGCATGTTTGGTGCGCAGCTCTTCTTCGTAGTCGCAAGCCTTTACGAGTGCCTGCCCGCGCAGGTCATCGGGCACGGCTTCGGTATAAGCCAAAAACCATTCTTTAGCCAGGTCACATTTGCCGTTTCGCTGCAAAGCCTGGCCATAATATAACTTGTGGATAGGCTGTGCTTCCGGCAAACGAACTACCTGCCCGTACCAATATTCGGCATTTTCAGCATCACCAATTTTGCGGTAGCATTCAGCAATATTGATTTTAGCCTCTGCGATATCGTCCTTTTCAAGAATCTGATTATACAACTCGATAGCGCCCATAAAATCCAGGCTTTCCATCAATTTGTTCGCTTTTTTCAGCTTTGCGGACTGTGCATTTGCCGCGCCTGCAATCATCAGGGCAGCCAGAAGGGAGAAGGTCAACTTCCAAATCTTCATACTTCTAAAATTTTTACATTAAGGAAAGTGTTTACTTTCACAGATATTTGTTTATTAAAAATAGCGTGGTGTCACAACAGCTCGGGTGCGGTAGTCAAATTCGTAGCCCAGCATCACCTCAAAAGAGCCTTTTGCAATCGTTTGAAGCTCTGTGAGCGTATAGTCATAAGCCGCTCCAATCCGCAGGCCATTGACCAGGTAATAGGCCGCCCAGATGTCCACCGAATCAAAGGAGCTCGACTTATCAGTTAGCCCTTCGATGGCTGAACGGAAAGAAGCACCTATCCAAAAGCTCTTGTAAAACATCAACGAAAGATCGATGTCAAATTCGGTAGGCGAACCAACATTTTGGTAAGCTTCATCTTTATTCAGGCTACTCAATAAGCCTACATTCTTCACTAGTAGTGAGGGTTTAAATATCAATGCATCGCCCCTCAAATTGATAGCTGTACCCATTGTAAAGTAGTAATGGCGGTACATTTTTGACCACTGCGGCGTATTGATATTATCCTCCCGCAAATCGTATTCAATGAGGTGCGGACTGGATACGCCTGCATAAAACCTTTCAGTGTAGTAATAAATACCCGCTCCAAAATTGGGTAGCCAAAAGCTGGGCTCCGTCTCAGAAAAGGCATCATCATCAGGGTCTTGAATATCCACATCGCTCCAGTTGGCGCGCCAGTTGATGAAGCCGCCCTGGATGCCGATAGCCAGTTTGCCTTCCCCTAGTGGCAGCCGATATGCGTAGCTCAAATTGGCCTGCAAGGTTTTCGTTGGGCCGATCACATCATTGATAGCCGAAAGCCCAATACCTACTTTTTCATTTTTCATAGGAGTATGGATCGTAAATGACTGTGTCATCGGCCCACCCGGGATGCCCCACCACTGTGTGCGGTGCAGCAGATTAATCGTTAAATGCTCCTTTGAGCCGGCATATGCAGGGTTGTACGCCAAGCTGTTGAACATGTACTTGGTAAACATAGCGTCTTGCTGTGCAAAGGCACATGTAGCCAATAGCAATAGCGTCGTTACAATAGTTGTAGTTTTTCTCATAAATTTAATCCGTTTAATTTTCCAGGTTCGAGCTAGTAGTTATATTACAAAATTTTGTAAGCTGTAGGAAACGTATATGTGTCGAATCCAAAAATTATGCTAAGTTTCTGTACGAGCCTATAACGAGACTGTAAGTTACTGAATGTCAATCAATTACAAATATTTTTTATCGCCTTTAATTTTCACTATTTGTTTACATATTATACATTATCGATGGATAATTACATAGCCGTGGTGGTTCGTTCCATCTGCCATTTTCAGTAAGTAAAAGTAGGTACCTTCCGGTAATACATTCCCTTCCCACGTGCCCTCCCAATCATTGCGGTAGTTGGCCGTTTCGAGTACCAGATTTCCCCATCTGTTGAAAACATAAAGAATGTGGTCAGGATATGCTTCAATACCTTCAATTACAAAAGAGTCGTTCACTCCATCTCCATTGGGTGAAAAACCACTGAAAAAACTCAGTTCTGAAGGCAGGCAATTTACTGTAATGCTCAACTCTGCTGTATCACAGCCCAGATCATTACAGATCACGTAGCTGATCACATCCGCTGCTCCACAAAAGCCGGTATCCGGTATATACTGTATGGATTCATCTGAAAACATTACAGCCGTACCGTGCAATGGCCCTGCTCCTCCGTTGGTTACCGGCAAAATGAAAAAATTGGATAAGCCACCTATCGGGATGGTATCGTTTGCCAGTACATCTACGGTAATGGGGGTATTAAAATCGGTAGTGGTGGCATCGTTATTAGCCTGGGGAAGTGCGCCGGGGGGTAGCGAATCTACTGTAATGACGAAATAGGTGGTATCACACACCATCCCATCATCACAAATATACAAACAAATAGTATCCGTCCCTTCCAATACGGCTTTTACTTCAAAGCAAAGCCCGCTATCCGATCTATCCCAGCTAATAGAAGTCCCGCTAAAGTCTTCGCAAAGGAAAGCAGTATCTGCTACCAGTCCCCCCAGTTCCGTGGTATCGAGGCAATATTCAGCAGTCAGGCCAGGCCGGAGGGTATCATATATCCAATCTGTTTGGGGAAGCAATACGCTCACGACCAAATAGGTGGTGTCCATCCCGCCCGCATCATCCAGTAGCAGTATGCACGCTGTATCGGTACCCGGAGCACTCCCGGTATAATGGATGCAATAGTTGATGGTATCGAGCTGAAAATCGACAAAGTCCATTGAATTGGATGGGCAAAAATTCTGAATTTGAGTAAGCGTACCGTTCAAATTGCTGGTGTCCAAATCACAAAAAGTAGCCGTTGTATTTACAAACAGGGAGTCGTACACGTACATCGGCCCTTGACGCCGAACCGTAATATGCATTATAGTAGTATCGCAATCCCCCAGATCATCACACATCACTATGCAGCCAACACTGGTACCACCGGCCATTAAAGCCCCGTAGCTGATACAATAGTTGAGGCTGTCTATTTCAAATTTGGCGAAGGTGGGCGGTACTGCATCGCAACTATTGAAAATGGTGTCCACCTGCCCCGTAAATACCAGCGTATTGAGGCACAGCATGTCCAGCTCGTGCTCATAAAGAGTATCGTAATATTCATGGTAGCCGGTACTCGCCGGCACTTCAATCATAAAAAAGGTAGTATCACAAAGACCAAGCCGATCGCAAGCGACCAGGCAGGCCGTATCCGATCCGGGTTGTAAGCCACTGAAAATCAGGCAACTATCACCATTGGTCAACTGAAAATCAACCGAGCCATTAGAGCCACAAGCATTGAACACGGCATCCACATCAGCGGGCAATTCACTAAAATCAAGGCAGATGGTATCCGCCTCCTGCACCATCACGGTATCATATAGGGTAGTACTGGTGATACAGCTGGCAAACACCACAAAGGTATCGCGGATGCCGCTGCTCGTCTCAATGAGCTCTATCTCATGGATGCCGGTAGAAAAGTTAAGCCCCGTTCCCTTTGGCACAATCAGATCATCCAATGGCAATACAGTAGGACTGCCCTGTGCCACCACAAAAATCACCATATCTTCATAAGTATTGGCCGGGTTGCCGCCAAAAACACCTTTCAGGAAGCTGTCATTGGCCCAATTGCCCAGCGGATCCCACACATTCATCGAATCGACCAACTCATCGATCGTGTTGAAAGGAGCGGAGAAAATGGAGTTATTGACCTTCCAGTTATTGAGAATATAAGGCCCGCCGGCTCCCTGTCCGTAAAGATTGGAATAAGAATAGAGGCTGGCCGTGTCAAAATCGCAGCCAGCGATGCCGGATGAATAAGGCTGACTATTTTCAAAAATCTGAAAGTCGCCAATGTCGTTAAGGCTGATATCCATACAAACTTCGGCCCGGTTGCTACATCCAGAAAGCTGCACATAGACCGTATCGGCAAGTGATACCAATGATCCGGGGCCGAGCATTGAAGTGGCGCTCCCCGCAGGGTTCATTGCAGGGAGGATAGAATTGCAGAAAAGAAAAGCAGTACAAAGCGCTACAATTTTCATCATGGTGTTTGATTTGCGATAGCCTGATTTTCACATCATCAAAGCAAAGCTGACGAAATCCGGAACGTACCGGAAACACATAAAACTACTTTCCAAACCGAGGAAAGCGCTCTTTAAAAAGAAGCTTTGTGATGTGAAAAAGTGGCTGAAAACTGGGTTGCTCTGGTGCAGTAGAATGTATGCCGGCTATTCTCACTGAGAAAACACCGAAAACCGTGCCAAATACATTATATTTTTTAGCAATACCTGCTCTAAAGGGCCGAAATTGTTAGAGGCTATTTTTACTTGCAAAACAAAATTATTTTTATTAAAAAATATTATATCCATAATATATTCCTTGTCAAAAATTTACACATATTATTTTTTTATAAAATTCTTTTTTCTTCAGAATAGCTCATCTCTTGCATCTCCGCTATCTCTCCGAAAAAAACAATCTGAAAACACATTGTTTTTTTTTATTTCTTACTGCAACATGATGCAATTCTTACATTTCTCTGAAAATCCGCTAAATTCGCTCTTCATCAACCAATCCGTCTCATGAAGAGCATATGCGTATTTTGCGGATCCAGTCAAGGAGATTTAGCCGACTACTCCGATGCCTGCCGGCAGCTCGCCGACAGCTTTCGGAGACATGACATCGGCCTGGTTTTCGGTGGCGGAAATGTGGGTTTGATGGGCAAGCTGGCGGATGCACAGCTCTCTCATGGCGGAGAAGTGATTGGCGTGATCCCCCAAAAACTAGCTGATCTTAACCTGGCTCATCCCAATGTGAGCAATATGCACGTGGTCAAGGACATGCACGAGCGCAAAGCATTAATGGCTGAACTGAGTGATGGCTTTATCGCTTTACCCGGCGGCATCGGCACCTTTGAAGAGCTCTTCGAAGCACTTACCTGGCTTCAACTGGATTACCATCAAAAGCCCGTTGGATTGCTCAATATTTGTGGCTTTTACGATCTGTTGATTCAATTTTTGGAGCATGCCAGCAAGTCTCAATTCCTCAAAACAGCCCATAAAAATACACTCCTTGTCGATCAACATCCTGATTTACTCATCCAGCAAATGTTCAGCTATGAAGGGACTAAGGAAGGAAAGTGGTTTTGAACAAAGAAGAGGAGCAATGGTAAACCTCCACTGGCAGTTACACAAAAAAATCAAGTATCACCAAGCCACCTAATAGCAGGCTGGCCATGCCATTGGTAGTAAAAAAAGCCAGATTTACATTACTTAAATCATTAGGTCGGACCAATCGGTGTTGATAGATCAGTAAGCCCACAAATATAGCCGTACCGAGCCAATGCAACCAGCCAAAATTGGCCGATGATTGGCTCAGCAGAAAGCTGGCCAATACAATAGCCATACCACAGCCTATGTGCAACAGACCGGAGAGTCGAAGCGCATTGATTCTACCCAGGCTAGCCGGTATGGAATGTAGGTTGTATTTCTGATCAAATGCATCATCCTGCAGGGCATATATAATGTCAAAGCCGGAAACCCACAACAATACCACCAATGAATAGAGCAGTGGCAGCAAATCAAAGCCTCCACCCACTGCCAGGTAAGCTCCCAGCGGTGCCAATGCCAGGCCTAAGCCCAACACAAAGTGGCAAAGAAAGGTAAACCGCTTTGTATAGCTATAGCCCAAAATGATAAGCAAAGCCACCGGAGAGAGGTAAAAGCACAACGGATTGATAAACCAGGTGGTAGCAACAAAGAGCAAGCAATTAGCTACCACAAAAGCCAGTGCGGCGGGCGGGCTTATCCGTCCCGCAGGTATCTCTCGACCAGCCGTTCGCGGGTTTTGCTGATCGATGTCGCGGTCCAGATAGCGGTTAAAAGCCATAGCAGCGCTACGGGCAAATAGCATGCAGAGCAGGATCAACAGCAGGATGCGCCAATCAAGGGGGCGGGCCAATTGACTAAAGGCGATGAAAAAACCTACCATTGCAAAGGGCAAAGCAAATATGGTATGGCTAAACTTTATAAGTGAAAGATAATTCTTCATGCAATTGCTCTGTGAATACACAACATATACACGCCTCATGGCGGTCAGACAGCGATGCCAAATGTATTAAATTTTTAAAATCTCACCATTACATATAAAAAGCCTGCAGCATTCTGAAGCAAAATGTGCAGGCTTTTTATCAGCTCAATTTGAGAGCTTTAGTCTATTATTATTTATATATCTATTTCTGTACAGGCTGTGCTGGTTGAGCAGGCTGGGCAGTGGGCTGAGGAGCATTCGGGTCAGGAGTCACCTCTCCTTTGATAGTCAGGAAGGTCTGAGCAGGATCGGTATTAGCCGTAATGGTTACCCGCTTGCTCTGCTTGCCTTTCTTATTTTTACTATCAAACTGTACCTTGATTTCGCCGCTGCCACCTGGAGGGATAGGCTCTTTTGGCCAGCTTGGGACCGTACATCCGCAGCTACCCTTGGCATTGCTAATGATAAGCGGCTCGTTGCCGGAATTGCTAAATTTGTACACATGCGTTACCTTTTCGCCAGCATCCACTACACCAAAGTCGAATTCTGACTCTTCAAATTCCATAGTAGTAGTAGGCCCCGTAGGAGCAGCAGGTTCGGCAGGATTAGCAACCGCATCAGCCCCGCTGGGAGTGGTCAGGTTAGCCCCGTCTGTACTACCAGGCGTTACGGACGCATCGCCAGTCACCAATGACTGACGGGCTTTGTCTTTTGCATCATCGCTACCTCCACCAAAAAGGCCATCAAATGCACCGAATAGATTCAATACCAAAAGCAGGGCTATGAGGCCCAGCAAACCAACCTGAATTTGCTTAGATTTTTCCATTATCCAATTTATTTTTTGTTATAAAATGTTCTCCTTAGTATTATTCATAATCACCACTACAAAGATACTTCTCTCCTTCAGCCAGTCGTGTTAATGATCCTCCAATAATTGTTAATGAGTTGTTAATCGACAAAACCATCCACAGCTTTCGACCCGCATTGCCTCACTACAAGCAAATAGGGTACCTATTTTTTTTTAATATGTTGGGCAAACTCCTCCGTGCTCAGACTATTCAGGCAGGCAGCGGCCGTCAGGCCTCCCTTACGAGCGGCCAGCAGCCCGAAATGTATATGGAGAATACCCTCCCGGCTGTGCGCATCGGGATTGATGGATATCCGCACACCCTTTTGCATCGCATAGCCAATCCATTGCCAGCCGAGATCGAGCCGATAGGGATTGGCATTCAGTTCGATAGCTACGCCATTGGCTGCACAGGCATCGATCACTTTGCTGTGGTCTATCGGATAGCCTTCGCGACTGAGCAGCAGGCGGCCGGTTGGATGGCCTAGTATGCTTGTGTAAGGATTTTCGATGGCGGCAATCAAGCGAGCGGTAGCTTTCGATTCATCCATCTTCAAATTGGAATGAACCGAAGCGATAATAAAATCAAAGCGGGCCAGTACTTCCTCGGAATAATCAAGAGAGCCATCATAGAGGATATCGGATTCGATGCCTTTGAAGATCCGAAAGGGAGTCATTTTCTCATTGAGTGCATCTATTTCCTGCATTTGTTGCAGCAGGCGGTCCTCCTTCAATCCATTTGCATAAAAGGCCGATTTGGAATGATCGGTGATCCCTATATACTCATAGCCCAATCGGTGGGCCTGCTTTGCCATTTCTTCCAAACTGTGGATGCCATCGCTATACGTTGTATGGGCATGAAGAACGCCTTTTATATCCTCTTTGGTGATTAATTCAGGCAATTGACCTGCTTCTGCCTGAGCAAGCCAACGATCATCTTCCCTAAGCTCAGGAGGAATCGCTTGCATACCTGCTTTATCAAAAACCTGCGATTCCTCAGCCAGCCCTTTAAAGTCGATTCCAGCCGTTTGTTTTACAAATTGTTTTACAAATGCTTCCAAAAATGCAGGGCTTCCTGTATAGCGGAAAAGCTTGGAGCCAAAGGCCCTTGGGGAACAATGATAAAGCGTCACCCTGGTATCATTTGCGCTCTTTGCCAGATATGTATTTCCCTGTTTTTCAATAAGTTGCAACAAATTTTTATCAAATGCCGGCTCAATGGAATCAGCCGAAGCAATCAGGATATCGATCCCATCGATAATGATTTCCCTCCGCCGGATGGCTCCGCAAAGGCTGAGCTGTGCACCCGGCAATCGCAGCTCAAGTTGGCCAATCAGTAGTTCCGCCTCTCCTTCAAGGGCTGCATAATGATACTTGCCTTTCGACTGCTGGAAGTATTCCAGCTTTTTGCGCAAATCCTCCTGCGTTTTTTGGCCAAAACCTTTTAGCTCGATCAATCGGTTTTCGTTGCAGGCATAGAGCAGTTCACCAACACTTTCAATACCCAGCTGCTTCCAAAGAGCTGCTATTTTTTTAGGGCCAAAGCCTTTGATGCCCAGCATCTCGCGAATGCCTGGCGGTGTTTGGTGGAGGTATTTGTTGAGGGTTTCGAGCTGGCCGGTGGACTCCAGCTCCCGCACCTTGCTGCTGATTGCCTTGCCTACGCCCTTGATAGCCTCCAGCTCCTCGTCCGACATATCTGCCAGGGGCTTTTCCAGTTTGCGAAGCTGTAGATACGCATTTTGATAAGAGCGAATCTTGAATGGGTTTTCGCCATGCAGCTCCATGATCTTTGCCAGCTCATTGAAAGTATTGGCAATTTCTTTATTGCTCATGCTTACAGAGGTTGGTTAAGTAATGATCAAATAATAACTTCACGATTTGTCTCTGATCTTTTGCCGCCATACTTCGTTATTTTTTGCTTAAATAGCTCGCTATTCGCTCAAAAAATGCCTCGCCTGACGACAAAATCTCAATCCCAAATCAATAACTTATTAATTGGCCATTACTAAGTAACATTCAGGAAATATACACGACATTTTTGAAATAGTTGAAATATTCAGCTTTCCACGAGACTGTTCACCTGATTAAACAGCTTCACATCCAGGTGCAAAACACACTCATTACATTTCCAAAAAAGCTTGTGGCTACAGCTTCTAATAATTCGCTGGCGTCTGGTGGTCGTTTTCGTCGAAATAGAGATTGACGGTTGACACGAAATCCAATTCGTTGAGCTTGCGCATAAACTCTTCATTTTTCTTTGCGCTGCGCAGCGAAACGTGGTAAAAAGCCTCCAGCTCATCGCGATAGCCAAGGTTTTTGAGGTTGACCAGCTTTAAGCGGCGACAGTACTGTTTGAGAAGAGTGGATAGTTGGAAATCGGCCTCATCCGAGCCTTGATAGGCAATTTGGAGGAGATGCTTTTTGCGACCGGGCTTGGCAAAATTGGTGCCTACTAATAGGATGACGATGCTACAAATGATGAGCGTAGCGATGATAGCCACTTGTACGAGGCCCACCCCGGCAGCCATGCCGATGGTAAGGGCAAAGAATATGAAGATGATATCCTGCACATCGCGTACGGCAGTACGAAAGCGGATGATTGACATGGCTCCTACCAGCCCAAAGGCCCTTGCCAGGTTGTTGCCGATCACCAAAATCACTACAGCGGTGATCATACTGAGCAGGATTAAAGAGTTGACAAAAGTGGGGGAATAGCTGGTGCCTTTGTAGGTATAGCGATATACCAAGGCGATGATGATGCCGCAGATCAATGCGACGAAGAGGTTGCCGGCTATATCAAAAATAGAAGGCGTAAAAATTTCTATCTGCTGAAATTCATCCATTGTAATTGGTCTTCTGTTTTCTCAAGTATTTAAAATCTCTTTTTAAAGCAAGTGAGTAAGCGTCTTTCTACAATCTTTCCTTTAGTGGAATCAAGAAAGAGCGGATCAAATTTACACAATTGTTTTAAAGTGTGTTTTAAAGTGCTTAGTAGTTTATCCTGCTTTTACAAACCAGCGGCTGTTTGCCAGGGTATCGTAGCGATTGTGGGTATTGATCATTGGCTGGCTATCAATACAGAGGCAGTATTTGGAGGCGGACTCTCGATGTAGGTGAAAGTTGGCGAGTATGGGTTTTACCCAGCTGGGGCAATATTTATTGAATTTTACTTCCAAAATGGTATAACCTTTTATAGCGTAGCGAATATGTTTTTCGTCGTACAACTCATCCAATGCGGGATAGGCCACACTTCTGAGGTTTTTATCAATGGTAATGCGCAGGTTATTATCCTGGTCATCAATCCGGGAAAGGAAAGGCTCACGCTCATATATCACAGTAATGACGGGCTTCATGTGCATGGTATGCATCTGATAAAAGAAACGCTTGGTATCATCCACCGCATGGTTAAATTTTTTGGTATTTCTTACCAATTCTTCTGCCTGTCCTCCTTTAAAAAGTTTCAGGGCATCATTGAAAGGCACCGGAGCCCGGTGTTTGAACAGCGGCACTTCATATTTTCTTTTGATCTCCAAAAACACGGTCGAATCATCGCTCTCTTCATTATAGCCCCGCAATCTGAGTTTTTTCCGATTCTTGATGCCGTCAATTTTTGTGGTATAACACTCAAAATCCGGAGAATCGAAATAAATGCTTCGCACGGTATATTCCTTGCCTGGCAGGCTATCGGCATAGCTATCGAGCTTGGTAAAGCAGCTTACCATTTCGCGCAGCTTATCGACCTGATCGTCGCTGATATAATATTTATGTTCGTACCGAAGCATGCAATATTGGTTTATTGTTGGGTGGTGAATCGAAATCTATCTATTTGGTTTGGATAGATCGACGCATATACTCAAGCGGCTGTACGTCTCCGCAATGTACCTTACACCTCACGGGCATCCCGGTGACGAGCTCTGCAATAGAGCTGTTGATACTGGCTTTGGCTATCACCACTGCTTGGTTGTTGAATATCTGTACTTGATCCATTAGCTTTTCAAATCTGGCCTCTACCAGCGTATCGACGCCCATGATGTCCAATTCGATTCGAGTATTCTGATTGATGAAGTCCCGATCTTTCAGTTTTACGGGAACAAATAATACATGTTGGTCGATATCATCTACGAACAGCTGATCTCCTTCAATTCCGGTCTGAAAGCTAAGCCGGCCGTGGATGGGAGAATAGATGGCATAGCGTTCGGAAGTAGCTTTTTGAAATGCGATCTCATTTTCGAGCGATTGTATGCGGGAGCGGATGAGGTTGATCTGCTCAGGCTTTTCGCCGGTTGCCGATACCGATATATTCTCATTGGCCAGCTGTACCTTGATTTCAGCCTGATTGTAGGCTTGCTGGATAGTTTCCAGGTCGGAGGCGGCAATCAAGCCGTCGGCAAACATCTTTTGGGCCCTGTCGAGCTGTGTTTTTTGGTAGGACAGTTCCTCCTTCGCCAAGCTCAGCAATTCCTTTAAGCTATTGAGAATTTCTATCTTTTCGCCGGTAATTTCAGTAGCCAACAAGGCGTTTTCCACCTTCAGTTGGTTTTGCAGCTGAACCAGCTTTTCCTCCAGCATATTTGAATGAATACTCGCTACCATTTGGCCACTATCTACCATATGCTGGCTTTCGGATTCGGGGAAAAACCGGATGTGTACCACATCGCCTCTATCAAATTGATAGCTGGCATATTGGCTCATTTGGCCACTGAGGTAATTATGCAGTGAACTAACGAGGCTACCATCTGTATTTTTCCGAAGTTCCCAGCGTTGGAGGGGATACACCTTGGCAGTACTTTCAAAGCCATAGGGCAGGTCAACAGGTACGAAAACACCTGCGACCAATACCAGAAGCAAGATTAATCCCATAGAGCTTTTCAACATTCTACTAAATTCTTTTTTCAGGCAGGCAATTCATGCACCTCCATTCATATTAAAAGAACAAATTTATGTTTTGTTGTTGTACTGACAGTTTTTGATCAATTCTTTGATTGTTTGATTGTGTGAAGATTCGGGCACCAAGCACTGTTGCCGGGCACAATGAATTGATCTTAATCGGTTTGTTGAGAGATTTTTGAGCAAAGATGGAACTCCTTACAAATTGCTCAATGTCAGTTGATTGGAAAGCTAATAAAACCGGCAGCCTTGCAAAGGTAACAAAAAGTTGTCAATAAGTTAACATCTGTAGGCCAGAAATTGATTTAAAAATTCGTTCGTAAACGCCGCTACTATCGCTGGTGAAGTAAGCCTCATTTGCACTGGACTTGATAATAAAGGGGTTTTCGGCTCCATTCAAATAATAACAATTAATTTTCAGAGGTGTCATATTGTCTCCGCCGATCTGTACAATTTGCTGCGGCGGGGGAGCATTGCTCACATCAAATTGGTCATAAAACTCGGTGCCATTGACGCTGCTCAGGCCACTGATATAAGCCGCCACTTTGGCAGAATCGAGTAATTCAGCGCCATTTGCCAGCCATTGTCCCTCCGGAGTCCGTGCCATCTCAAAGCGCTCATCGGCATTTTGCCAACTCACACTGGTGATCGTGGCTCCCCGGGTATCCACTATAGTTTTAATACGATAGGCAGCCGCATCCTGATTGAAGCTGAGGCTCAGAAAACCATCCACAGCATACACTTCGGGTTCATTGGCCAGCCGCACAAAGGAGGTCCCGCTGCGAGTAGCCTGGTCGAAGCTGAAGCGGCCAACCACAAAATCAGTCAACAATTTGTCCCCTGCATAGGCCTTTACTTTCGAGCCTGCTTCATCCACTTCATAATCTTTCCATTTTTCCTCCTTTTTTGCTGCCACGCGCTTCGCTTTCATCATAGCCAGAGATGCTAGCAGGGATTGTATGGCCTGTGGGTCGGCTGCTGCCTGCAAGCTGCTTTGGGTCAGTTGCCAGCTTCCGTCGGCTTGTTTTTGGAGCCGGACTTTCTCTTGCTGCGCCGATTTGGGCAAGAGCTCAATCGCCGTAACGATACTCGTATCTACTTGCACAATGTCCGTTTTAAACGTACGCTCTTTGCGGCCTCCAAATAGCTGGGCAACAAAATAAAGCCCTACCAGGCCCAGCAAAATCAGCAATAGTTTTTTATTGTTCATAATGATTCAATGGTTGACGTTGAATAAGAATTGCTTCTTCCTCAGGTGTAGCGCTGCTGCATTCGACGCATCCGCTGGCCTTTGCGGCGCTGCATCCGGTAGATACCATAGAAGATCACCAACAGGATTGGCAAGAAAAAGTTGAGGTATTTATACCAGCTGCGCTCCCCTTCCTCCAAATCGTCAATGGGGCGGGAAGCGGCGCCTTTGGTGCGCAGCGCTATGAGCCCCGTATCATCCGATAGCCAGTCAATGCTATTGACCATCAAGCTTACGTTGTCGGGTGTTTGGCCGGGGATGCGCTGGCCATCGGAAGCCGGAAAATCGCCATCGCTAAACAAGATGATCCGAGAGGTAGCATCCCCTCCGAAGCGCCCTTCGAGAATGGCTCCTACTATCAGATTGGACATTGGAAAGTCGGATTTGGTCCAGCGTTTATTGGTTACATCAAAGAAGGTGGGCGCATTGACAGAGCCGCTACTACCTCCGGTTTGGGCAATCGGGGTGAAGCGGGCGGAGCTGTCTCCGGAAAAGCGAATCGGGCTGGCGAAAGGCATCATCACCTGCTCGATGCCTTTGGTGATGGGATGCTCGGGAAATGTTTTGATGAGGGGCAAATAAGGAAAAGGCACAGGAGTTTGAAAAGTCAGAAATCCTCTTTTTTGCTGAATTCCCACCGTTCCGCAACTTTCATCTACCACAAAAGCCGGATCTACGATCAATCCTTTGGAAGCCAGCCAACTTTCGAGCCCTGTATTGAGGGCGGTTCCCTGGGCTGTGGAAAAGTCGCCCTGCACGCGGTTGATTGCGATGAACAGATCGCCGCCACCCGCCAGGTAGGCATCCAGTTTGGCCAGCTCGGCCGGCGGAATGCTATCGGAGGGGCTCACCAGCGCCACAGCCCTCAAATGAGCGGGGATGCTGGCTTCGTTGGCCAGATTAAGCGTTTCTACATTATAAAGTACGCCCAGGCTCTGAAAGACCATTGCCAGGTCTTGCGGAGCGGGCTCGCCATGTCCCTGCACCAATGCGATGGAGGGTTTTTCCACATTCGATAGTTTTTTGATATTGGTTGTCAGATTATACTCCATACCGATGCTGGATTGCACAATCGGCATCACTTCCTCCCTTTCGCCGAGCTGTACGGTAGAAGCCATGTATCCTTTCTTTTGCACCAGTTGATCCTTTTCGCGCACATTGAAAAGGATGGGTGGGATTTGCTTTTGCATGAGCTGTTGTTCGAGCTCCGGATCGTCATTGGGATTGATAAATTCGTAATCGACATACCCTTTGCTTGCATTGGCGTATTCGACCAACAGATCCTGAAAATCGCGACGCACCTTGGCATATTCAGGCGGAAGGCCTTCGGTAAAGTAAGCCGTCACGGTGACGGGTTCTTCCAGGTTTTTCAAAATATCTTTGGTAGCACTGCTCAAGGTATATTGCTTATCCTGGGTGAGGTCCCAGCGAAAGAAGAATTGCTTTGCCAGCACATTAGCCATCAATACGATGGCAACGATTAGCAGTAAGGTGGTGATATTTTTCATGTGCACATAGACTTTTTGATGAAAGGCGGTTTACAGCTTACTTCAAGTTCTTTTAGAAATGGCCAGTTCGGAAAATACGATTCCCAGCAAGATGATGGACCCGAAGTAGATCAGGTCTTTGCTATCGATGACACCCCGCTGCATTGATCCAAAGTGGTTGCGCATGCTGAGATTATCAAAAAATTCGCCCAGTGTGCCCGTCATATTTCCGGCGATTACATCGAAGAGGAAGTGAAAAAAGATACCGATGAGCAGAGCCAGCAGGAAGGCTACAATTTGGTTGTTGGTAATGCTGCTGGTAAACAAGCCGATACTAATGTAGGCTGCACTCATCAATAGCAGTGCAAAATAACCGCTGATGGTAGCGCCATGATCCACATCTCCAATTTTGGCGATGGTATAATAATAGGGCAGTGTAAACAACAGGGCGATGGCGACCAACAGCAGACAGGCCAAAAACTTACCGATTACCACCTGCCGGTCGCTTACCGCCTTGGTCAGCAGCATTTCGATAGTGCCGCTCTTTTTCTCTTCTGCCAGCTGGCGCATCGTCAAAGCAGGGATAAAGAAAAAGAGGGTCCAAAAGGCTACGTTGAAAAACACTTGCAGGTCGGCCTGTTTGCGAAAAAACACATCCGCGTTGCTCGACATCCAGGTAAAAAAGCCGCTAAAGCCTAAAAATGCGATCAGCAGGATGTAGGCGATTAGCGAATCGAAATACGAGCTGAGTTCTTTTTTGGCAATTATCCAAGTCGGGTTCATTGTGGTCTTTATTTAGTTTGTCACATAGTTTTTTTTAATTGAGCGTCAGATCGCGGAAGATATCTTCCAGCTTGGTTTCCAGGGGAATCATCTCTGCCAGTATCCAGCCTTTTTGTACACACAGCCCAAATACTTCGCGGTAGCTACTTTGCTCCGCAGCGCTTTGAATTTCGAAGCGCTGCTGTGTGGCGTCCACAATATCTACCATAGCCACCGTAGGCAGTGCCCGGAGGGCTTCAAAAGCGCTATTGGTGTCGGCATCTTCCAGTCGGATGCGCAGCACTTGCGATCCCTGCGCTTGCTTGCGCAGCGTATTTGCTGTGCCATCGGCCACTATTTTTCCCTTGTTGATGATCATGATCCGATCGCAGGTTGCCTCCACCTCCGGCAAGATGTGTGTGCTGAGGATCACAGTTTTTTCCCTTCCCAGTTTTTTGATCAGCTCACGGATTTCGACTATTTGGTTGGGATCGAGGCCGGTGGTAGGCTCATCGAGGATGAGGATATCCGGATCGTGGATCATAGCCTGTGCCAAGCCTACCCGCTGACGATAGCCTTTGGACAGCTCGCCGATATTTTTGTGCTTTTCCTCATCCAAGCCGCAGAGGCGAATCATTTCATGTAGCCGGTTGGTGATCTGATCGTTTGGCATCCCTTGCAGTGCTCCGGTGTATGTCAGAAAATCCATGACGGGCATATCGAGGTAGAGTGGATTGTTTTCCGGCAGGTATCCGATGCGCCTTTTTAAATTGGCTGATTTGATCGACTGGCCGCCTATCAGAATATCACCGGCATCCATATCGATGTAGCTGGTGATCATCTTCATAGTGGTCGATTTGCCGGCGCCATTCGGGCCGAGGAAGCCTAAAATTTCACCGGTTTTTACTTCGAAAGAAATAGCATCGACTGCTTTTTGGAGGCCGTAACTTTTAGTGAGTTGTTGTACTTTAATATCCATTTTTCTGGTTTTCTCAATTCAAACAAATGTACTATTGATCGAGTGGAATAAATGAGGGGGGGAGGGCGAAGTTATACCTCAAATAGTTGATCACACTAAATCAATATGGCTTGGCATTTGAAACAGGTTGCAAAAATAAAAAAAATTGAAAATTTGGGACATTCAAAAATTGAAAAGAGGATTTGATTGTTTTGAACAATACTTGGAAATAGTGGGGCATTTGTATTTGCAGATCGCAGAACGGGAGTTTTTGGTGCAGATAATTTTGCGTATGCTTTCCAAATCCGTTAATTTAGCGGCAATTCTCAAGGATCGAAATTTATCAGTCAATCGTTAATCAAATCACAAAAAATGAAGCCACTATTTTTCTTTGCTGCCTTCCTTTTTTTCACTTCCTGTAGTACCCGTACTGATAGTCCCGCAGATTCGGCTGCTGAAGCAGTTCCGGCAAATTTCACTGGGTTCGTAATGGAGGCGGTGCCTGGCAGCGCTATGCAAAAGGCCGTCAAAAAGGATGAGTTGGGCTCATTGCTGGAGGATGGTTTTGTGTTGGACGGCAAGAAGCACGGCCCCTGGCTCACATATTACAAGGATGACTGGCGCGTGAAATCTATCACGAATTATATCAACGGCATCAAGAACGGAATCCATTTGGAGCTCAACAACCGGGGGCAGGTAGAAGTGGAGACTTTTTACAAAGATGACCAATTGCATGGCTATTGGCGCAAGTTTCGTTTTGGGAGCCGCATTGAAAAGGAGGCTACGTATGAGATGGGTGTGATGAATGGCTATTACCGCGAATATCACAACAACGGTAAAAAAATGAAGGAGATTCCCTATAAGGATGGTAAAATCCACGGAACTTTTAAGCAGTTCAACGATGAGGAGGAGCTTGTAATGCAGTACGAATACAATATGGGCGAAAAGGTAAGCGGCGGGATTGCCGGGCCTCAGACCAAAACTGCAGAAGAGCAATAGCCCTCGTTCACTCCACTACAAATTTGCCGTTCAGCTTTTCCTGGCCAAAGATTGCTGTGTAATAGTACATCCCCGGTAGTATTTGACCAGTGTTGAGGGTGATTACGGCTTGCGGATGAGTGCTGGTGTACATCAGCTTACCGTGAAGATCATAGATGGAAAAGGTTTCGGGTGCCTGGTCAAATTGAAAATTCACCCATTCCTGGGCGGGATTGGGATAGACCAGAGTTGGCTGGCTTTGCCCCAATTCTGTGGTATGAGTAGGCAGGGCACAGCCCGTGGCTTGCAAATTGCTGGTGGACCAAAGCGGGGCTCTTGATGGTAAATTCAAAGCTGCAATCATTCGTTCTACCTGGCCCTGGGTAAACATTTTTTTACAATCGTGGTTGTAATCCATAAAATTTTCGCCATTGGTGGACTGGCCGCAACTCATGTCGTTATTATCACAGCCGGATAATTCGATGCTGCCGCCGAGTGTATAAGGGGTATCATCTACCAGATCGCCAGGACTACTGCAGCCATTTTCGAAGGTATGACGCAAGTCGAGCCAATGGCCTGCTTCATGTGAAATGACGGAGGCCCAGTCCTGCCCGGGGCTCAGCTCGGAGTGAGTGCCATAGCCCCAGCGGATGGAGCTGTAAAAGATGCCGTCGCGGTTTTGATTGGAATTGGCAGTACTTGGATAGTAAGCATAGGCAGTGAAATTGGAAGGGCCGCCAAATACATATTTAGGTAAATAGATGTTGAGGTATTTGTAATTGTTCCAGGCATATTGAAACAGATCTCCTTCATTATTGATAGCTTCTTCATCCTCATAATACAACACCCCTGTAGTCGGCTTGCCTTCGGGGTCGATGCTGGCCAGGCAGAATTCAATATCCAGGGTACCTTTAATGCCATCGAAATCGGGATCGATCGAATTCCAGCCATCGTTGAGGCCATTGAAGTCGTCATTGAGTATTTCGAGCCCTGATTGTACCTGCTCCATATCAATTTTCCCGTCATCGCCGAGGTGAAAAACATGAAGTACGATGGGGATGGTGTAGGTAGCGGGCTGTGGTGTTGCGGGGCCTTCGGGGCTGTGCAGCGATTCAATAAATGCCTGGATAAAGGCTTCGTTTTGTTGATCTTCCTGCAAGGCTTCTGTCAGGCCGGCGGCGTTGCGAGCCAAAATTTGATCGGCCGAGCAAGGAGAAACGGTGGGGGGTGTTTGTGCCCATCCCATTGTAATGGTAAGGGTAAGTATAAACAGAGTGGCGGAGATTTTTTTCATAGCAGAGCGATTAAACAAGTGAGTGTGAGATAGACATTTGTCACACAAATATAAAAAACCCCGGACAATCAAAAGTCCGGGGTTGCGCTAGAAATATTTTTACAATAGACTTTTTCCTACTGTACCATAATCTCCACTTTATCACCAGCTGCTTTAGCACTATCGCCGTCGCCCATTCCTTTGGCGGATATCTGTTTTTTATCCACACCCAGGGTAATCAGCATTTGTTCAACTACTTTGGCACGAGTTTCAGAAAGTTTTTCGGCCTCTTTGCCAGAAGCATCATTGGTGTGTACCTGTACCTGGATTTTGGCATCTTTGTGTGTTTGAAGTGCCTGAGCCAGGCCCTCAACCTCCGCTTTGGAGAAATCGACGATGCGGTGGTTTTCCGGGTTGAAGGTAATATCGCGGAGGGTGTATTTGTAGCCTCTGCGATCTTTTTTGGTAAATATCCCGGAGAAGGTTTTCTTGAAGAACTCTCCTGTTTCCTGAGCTGCTTTACCAACAGCTTTGCCAGTAGCTTCGGCAGCATCACCAATGGCTTCACCAATTTTTTTGAAAATTTTGCCAATGCGATTTCCTTTTTTATCCACGTAGTAGCCGTCCTTTTCGGAAAATTCCCCTGCTTTGGCCAAAATTTTACCGTTGGCGTCCACCAGATCACCATTTGCATTGATAGTGATCATTTCAGTGTCCACAGAAGCAGATATGTTGGTGTTGTTGTCAGCACTTGCCGACATGGAAACGGAGGGAACTTTGAGGTTGAGCTTGGCCACATCAGCGGCCTGGTACAGTATTTTCCCTGACGCATCAACGATGTTGCCGGCGGCATCTTTGGCAAACTGGCCTGCACGAGCTATGATCTTTCCTGTTTCATCAACCAGATTGCCAGAGGCGTCAATCATTAGGTTTACAGCCTGGGTGGCATCATCATGCATTTCGGTAGTGTCAGCCGTGCGGTCGGCACCGCCACAGCCGCGCATCAGCAGGTACCCCAAAAGGAGCAGTGCCAACAAGCCAATCACCCATTTTAGCCATCCGCCGCCGCCCGATGAGCTACTGTGGGAGGAATAATTGGAAGTGGTAGTTCTGCTGCCGGTATCGGCAAAGCCCAGCAAGCTGCCCATGCCAGCGGGCAGGGCTTTTTCGACTATTGACCGCTGTCCGGTCAACAGATCCATCAAGCCACCGGCATCCAGTTTGTTTTTGCGCACTTGCTTGCCGATCATTCCCAGTACGAGAGGTGCCAACATGCTGAGGAAGGAAGAAGTGGAGTTGCGTTTGAGGCCGGTAAGGCTTACCAAATTGTCGAGTATCGAATTTTGGCGGTTGCCAAAAAAGGTGGACAGTAGTGCTTTTCCTGTATTGAGCAAGCCTGTTGAAGCCGAGCTGGAGCCTAACATATTGGGAAGGTCATCAAAAACGCTTCCGTCGTGCTTGCCGGTGTTGATCAAATCCAGAATGCTGGAAGCACCGCTTCGGGTAGAGCCCTTACTAATAACACTTCCCAGGATGGTGGGAAGCAAGCTACCCAGGGCAGAGCTGGTAGCTGATTTACTTTCGCCAATGAGGCTGGCGGCTTGTCCGATAAGATTATCGCTTAGTTGACCTTTTACGAGGTCCAGGAGGTTAATTGCCATTCTTGTTCAGTTTTGTTAAAAAAAAAATATTAGGTAGGTATCTGTTTGAGGTACCATGTATTGGAAGCAGCAAAGAAGCGTGGAGGTATGATGAGTTGGTTTTATTCATTCAATTTGTTCTGATGCTCTTTAGACGTAAGTCGGAGCGAGGAGTAACATAGGGGTGACAAATTAATAACTCTGCCATTTAATCAGTTATTGGATCAGCTTTGCGATTTATCCACTATCAGTTGGATGGTATATTGCTCTTTGGCTTTGCCGTTGGAGGTGGTACCCGGATAGGGCGAAATGGAGAGCAGTTTGATTCTATAGCCTAGCACTTCTTTGGTTTCGCCGCAGGAGCCATCCGTATCGAAGCAAAGCCCTTTGGCTTGTAATTCAGCAGATTGGGTAGTTGCTTTTTGATTGATTTGGAGGCTCGCCACTGCTTCACCGGCTCTGATGCAGGTCACATTCTTAGGGCAACGACTCTCATTGATATCTTGAAAATGGATACTGAGTTGCTCGTTGGCTAATTGTACAGACTCGCCATATTGTAGGGAGATGGTATCGCGCAGGGCAGGTTTGTTATCTGGTGTTTTTTGTTTTTCATCGCAGGAAAAAAACAGGATAAACAAGCTAAGAATGGAGATTGAGAGTAATTTCATACGGCTGCATTGAGAGGTTTTTGAATATGGGCGTTAGTCCGGAAAATCAGGGATGTCTTTAATTTTTCTTTTGCTCTGCCGGATGATCAGCACATCCCGATTGCTAAATTCCATCCAGGAGTAATCATAAATATAGTGATAAACTTTCTTTTGGGTATTGAAATAGGAGCCTGTAAAATAGTTAAAGTTGAAGCCCATCTTTTCGAGCAGTAGTTTGGGGAACATTTGTTTTTGGCCTTTTTCATTGCGCATCAGCTCACTGCAGATGGCGTGATTGCGGTGGAGAATCTGGTCGATTTGTTGAATGGTGGATTGGTTTTGGGTTTTCAGGTTTCGATGGAATTGGTTTTTGCATTGGATGGAGCAGAATTTTTTATCGGATCGGCCTCTTATGAATTGATTGCATTGGACACAGTGCATAGGTATAAAAGATATTTATCGGTTAACAACGGTTATTATTCGTTAATATACGATTATTATTCATAATCTACACATTTTCAGTTGTTTATGCTTGCCAAGTATTCTCTCTATTTATAGTTTTGTTTCAAAAAATGCAATCATGAAAACCACCGCATATGTTCAGCTGATCCACCACAAATCTCAAAGCAGAATTCGGGTAGATGTACCCAACGACCCACAGGCTACTCGGGTGGTCAGGCAAATACCGGGGCGGGCCTGGAGCCAAAGTCTTCGATGTTGGCATATACCGGCCACCAAGCAGGCCTATCAAGCGCTCTTTGCTCATTTTGATATTGAAGTGAAAAAGTCGGATCAGGATTGGGGCTTTATTTTCCAAGTCCCTGAAGCACAAACACCTATCAATTCTCAAGACCTGGTAAAGCTAGAGCTGTTGAATCCAGAGTGGCTAAAAATTGATGTGCCTTATTTCAGGCGGGACTGGCAAGTGGCGATTAAATCAATCAGCGGAAGACGCTGGCAGGTGAAGGGTAAATATTGGAGTGTACCCTATGTACAGGAGAGCATTCAAAGGCTCCAGGAATTCTTTGGTAAAAAGCTATGCATTCCATTTGAACTCCGAACTGATATTCCAGCGCGATACATTCATCCCAATTACTCCAAAGATTCGCCAAAGCGCGTTGTCAGGAAAAACAAACTACTACACCTCCGCCTCAATGATGTACAAAAAGAAGCCATGGTACAGCTGGAAGAACGGCTTTTGCTCAAGCGATACAGTTGGATGACTGTGAAGAGCTACAAAAGCGGTTTCCGGCAATTTTTGGTTTACGAAGCCAATAGGGATTTCGCCCCACAAGACCTAACGGAAGACCATGTCAAAGGCTTTATGTTGTATCAAATCCGGGAGCATCACATTTCAGAATCTTATCAAAATCAAATGATCAATGCAATAAAGTTTTACTTTGAAAAGGTGCTAGGCCGGTCAAGGATGAAATACGATTTGGACAGGCCCAAAAAGCCCAAAAAGCTGCCGCAGGTGCTATCGGAAGGGGAAGTGAGTCGGTTACTGGACCATGTACAAAACCTAAAGCACAAGTGTATATTGCTGCTCATTTATTCTGGTGGGCTTCGGATTAGCGAGGTGGTCAATCTTCAGAAAAAGGATATACTTCCGGAGCGGAATTTCATTTTTGTAAAAGGTGGAAAGGGCAAGAAAGATCGCTATACCTTACTTTCTCAAAAAGTGAGGAAATACTTGGAGCGCTATTATGAAACCTATGCACCTGCTTACTGGCTATTTGAGGGGCAGCAGGGCGGGCGGTATAGCGTAAGAAGTATACAGGCACTGTTCAGGAGAGCGGTGGAAGCATCGAGGGTTAATCCAAGGGCTACAGTACATACTTTGCGGCATAGTTTTGCTACTCATTTGTTGGAAAAAGGTGTAAATTTGAGGTATATCCAAAAGTTGCTGGGGCATGAGTCAGTATCGACGACGGAGGTATATACACATATCACGGATATGGGGATAGAGCAGATAGAGAGTCCATTGGATAAACTCGAGTTGAGAAGTTTTTAAACGCAATACGGGGATTAGTAGTTAGTGGACATAGAAAATCATCCCGCAGCTTACCTATTTTTCAAACAGCATCGTGATAAATTGAATATCTGAAAAGGAAAATAACATCCTGATAAGCTTGCCAGCCCGCTTTATAAATTTATAAAATTGATAAATTGATACCAGCAATAATTCTTGAACAGCACGACTGACGGCCTTTTTGATTTTGAGTTGAACTCGAATACGGGTAAACTCCTTGAATTGATTACAAGAACTGAAATTCCTGAAAACTATAATTTACAGACAATTACAATTCAACCAGGCCTAATCAAGCTCTTTGACAATCAAGAACTGAAAGCCTGGCTCAAAAAAGGCATCAATAATTATTCTGCTAAATTACTCCAAAACAACTGAGGTGACTCATAAAAAATAACATCAGGAATACACATCTTGAAAAAAATTCATATATTTAGCAAGAGAACTGATTGAAAAATTTGGTAGCAAAAACATCTGAAAGGAAAACCGGCGCTGAGGCGCCGGAAAGATACGACCACTAACAATGTGCATATGTCAATGCCCTCCTTTCAGTCGGCCACTGCATATGCACCGACCGTTGGGCGCTATGGAAAATCCCAGCCCACAAGCTTGAATTTGGCACTAAGAGCAATTTAAAAATATTGGTGAATTGCAGCTCCGAGATTACTAAAAAAGAGACTCCCCCACCCGCTTGAAAAATTTGAAAGATAATTTACAGGGCAAGCTGACGGCCTTTTTAATTATCAATGAAAATGATTAACAGCAACAGAAAATTGAAATACTCCAAAACTGACTGATTTAGCACGTGAGCAATTGAAACTCTTACATTCATCAAGACTACTCCAAGACTACTCAACAAATAACAAGATCATTAAAATTGCTGATTCGTCTAAATTCAATCCAAAATCCAATTCAGTCACGGGCAACAAGGGTGCTAAAACTCCTGAAAAATATTAAATTGCATTTCATAAAAATACATAAAACACTGATAATCAACAAAATATAATGAAAAGGCCTAGCTAATCTCAATGATTAATCAGGAAGTGGTAAGCGGAGTGAATGATTAGATTCTACCAAGAGCACTTTGAAAAGTAAAACACCAAAGTTGCTACGGTTGACTGGAAATTGTTATATTTATACCCGGTAAAATTGTTGGGTTCCTTTGAAGCAACCTGGAAAATTGGAGCCTCATAGTTCCTTTGAAAAATTTGTAAAAGGAAGGAACAGCGCCCAACAATGCGTAAAACGACCATGCGGCTACTTGGAAGATAAAATGCCTTTTGGTTGATAAAGAATTTTGTAGTTCCTTTCAGCACCTTGAAAGCCGCACGGCGTTTACGCAGACCGTTGGGCGCTATGGAAAATCCCAACCCACAATTTTGAATTTGGCACCAAGAGCAACTTAGTGAAATTGAAAAATCGCAGCTCCCAGATTATCGAAAAAAGAGGCTCCCCTACCCGCTTGAAAAATTTGAAAAATTTGAAAGATAATTTACAGGGTAAGCTGACGGCCTTTTTAATTATCAATGAAAATGATTAACAGCAACAGAAAATTGAAATACTCCAAAACTGATTTAGTACGTGAGCAACTGAAACTCTTAGAACGTGTTTGGAATTTACCCTTCGGCGCATTAGTGCAAAATTTAATTCTGTACTTCATTATTTTTCATCGCCATAGCGTTGGCTATGCCTCAAAAAAAGGCTTCGCCCAAAATTAAATTTTACTACTACTGCTTCCAAAAGCAATTTCCAAACACGCTCTTACATTCATCAAGACTACTCCAAGACTACTCAACAAGTAACAAGATCATTAAAATTGTTGATTCGTCGAAATTCAATCCAAAATCCAATTCAGTCATGGGCAACAAGAATGCTAAACTCCTGAAAAATATTAAATTGCATTTCATAAAAATACATAAAACACTGATAATCAACAAAATATAATGAAAAGGCCTAGCTAATCTCAATGATTAATCAGGAAGTGGTAAGCGGAATGAATGATTAGATTCTACCAAGAGTACTTTGAAAAGTAAAACACCAAATTTGCTACGGTTGACTGGAAATTGTTATATTTATACCCGGTAAAATTGTTGGGTTCCATTGGGGCAACCTGGAAAATTGGAGCCTCATAGTTCCTTTGAAAAATTTGTAAAAGGAAGGAACAGCGCCCAACAAAGCGTAAAGCGTCCATGCGGCTACTTGGAAGACGAAATGCTTTTTGGTTGATAAAGAATTTTGTAGTTCCTTTCAGCACTTTGTAAACCGCACGGCGTTTACGCAGACCGTTGGGTAGCCATAGAAAATCAAACCCACAGCTTTCCTATTTTTCAAACAGCATCGTGGCAAATTGAATACCTGGAAAAGGAAAACAACATCCTGAAAGGCTTGCCAACCCGCTTTGAAATTGATACAATTATCCCACTTCGATTGGCAGGACTACGGCCTTTTGAATTTTGTAATTGAAATTCTAAAACTAATTGAGACAAGTAGATTTTAAAAACTACAAACTCCACAAGATCTGTAAAAAAATTTAATAACTTAAAATTATTGAAAATCATAGAGTTAAATAATGAATTCGGCCTAATCCAGCTAATTGTTAATCAACAATCGGTAAGCTCAACTCCGAAAAGGTATTGAAGCAGTATGAAAAATATTACTCCCACAGCAGTAGAATTGTAGAAGAAAAATAACATTCAAAATACACATCTCGACAAAATTTCATATATTGGTTCCTCAACAGTTTGGAGTAATATGGCTCCGAAATTACCTGAAAGGGAAACCGGCGCTGAGGCGCCGGAAAATACGGCTACCAACAAAGCGTAAAACGACCATCCGGCTTTCTTTGAGGTCGAAATGTTGGTTACTTGGTAAAAATTTTTGCAGTTCCTTTCAGCACTTTGAAAACCGCACGGCGTTTACGCAGGCCGTTACCTACCATAGAATTTTAAGGCCATCCCTCGATTCTAAATTAGTCCCAAATTACGCCTGGAAAAATTGAATGAATTCGTCAAGATACAGCATCCAAAGTGATCGCCCTACCCGCTTAAAAATTTCTTCGATAAGCTTTTTACAAACCAAAAACCAGGGCCTCGGATCAACAATAATTAAAAGCAATAATCACGGGAAATTATTCTTCACACAATAATTCTTTGATCGGCACTGAGTCAGCCAAATTGTTAAATCTTCCAGCGAAAGCTATGAGTCCATAAATTATACCCAAATTCTCCTCTGGGGCCCAACTACAAATTGATAGTCAAATTCACGGATTAAGGAAAAATGTTATATATTTATATCACCACCTAAAGAACTTATTTGTTCCAGTGGTGAATACGATAAATAAAGGACTCAACAGTTCCTTTCAAACTATCCTCAGAAACGGCGCTGTGCGCGCCGAAATACGGATAGGTAACAAAGCGTAAAGCGTCCATGCGGCTACTTGGAAGATAAAATGCTTTTTGGCTGATAAAGAATTTTGTAGTTCCTTTCAGCACCTTGAAGGCCGCACGGCGTTTACGCAGACCGTTACCTACCATAGAATTTTAAGGCCATCCCTCGATTCTAAATTAGTCCCAAATTACGCCTGGAAAAATTGAGTGAATTTGTCAAGATACAGCATCCAAAGTGATCGCCCTGCCCGCTTAATAATTTCTTCGATAAGCTTTTTACAAACCAGAACCAGGGCCTGGAGTCAACAATAATTGAAAGCAATAATCACGGGAAATTATTCTTCACACAATAATTCTTTGATCGCCACTGAGTCAGCCAAATTGTTAAATCTTCCAGCGAAAGCTATGAGTCGATAAATTATACTCAAAATCTCCTCTGTGGCCCAACTACAAATTGACAGTCAAATTCACGGATTAAGGAAAAATGTTATATATTTATACCACCACCTAAAGAACTCTTTTGTTCCAGTGGTGAATACGATAAATAAAGGACTCAACAGTTCCTTTGAAACCATCGTCAGAAACGGCGCTGTGCGCGCCGAAATACGGATAGGTAACAAAGCGTAGAGCGTCCATGCGGTCAAATTTTCGTTGTTTGCTGTAACTTTAGAATGTATAACTAATTCAGTCCCCATAAACACCTTGAAGCCGCACGGCGTCTACGCGGACCGTTACCTACCATAGAATTTTAAGGCCATCCCTCGATTCTAAATTAGTCCCAAACTACGCCTGGAAAAATTGAGTGAATTTGTCAAGAGACAGCATCCAAAGTGATCGCCCTACCCGCTTAAAAATTTCTTCGATAAGCTTTTTACAAACCAGAACCAGGGCCTGGAGTCAACAATAATTGAAAGCAATAATCACGGGAAATTATTCTTCACACAATAATTCTTTGATCGCCACTGAGTCAGCCAAATTGTTAAATCTTCCAGCGAAAGCTATGAGTCGATAAATTACACCCAAATTCTTCAGTAGCCCAATTACAATTTGGCAGTCAAATTCACGGATTAAGGAAAAATGTTATATATTTATACCACCACCTAAAGAACTCTTTTGTTCCATTGGTGAATACGATAAATAAAGGACTCAACAGTTCCTTTGAAACCATCGTCAGAAACGGCGCTGTGCGCGCCGAAATACGGATAGGTAACAAAGCGTAGAGCGTCCATGCGGTCAAATTTTCGTTGTTTGCTGTAACTTTAGAATAAACAACTAATTCAGTCCCGATAAACACCTTGGAGCCGCACGGCGTCTACGCGGACCGTTGGGCTCCATACAGAATAAAAAAAAATGCAAGGATAAAAACTAAAAACGATTCAAATATGAAAAAACCACTACTCCTCTTCCTAGGCCTTCTTTTTTGCAGCTTAGGATACAGTCAATCGGTATCACCGGAAGTAACCGCATCTGCCGGAGAGCACTTTACCGGAACCAATGCCCAGCTCAGCTGGACGATTGGGGAAACGATGATCGAGACCTTTGAAAATGGCTCGAACCAACTCACCCAGGGATTCCATCAGACCAACCTGCTGGTCACTACCGTGGAAGACCTGGCGGAAAGTTTTCATGTCAATGCCTTTCCCAACCCTGCTACGGACATACTGAATATTGAATGGTCGGAAATCACCGACCCACTTACCTTGACCTTATGCGACGCCACCGGCAAGCAACTATTGAGACAAAAAACACTTGGTCAAACGATGACGAATACACTTGATCTGACTGCTTATGCCGCAGGCAGCTATTTGCTCCACCTAAGCAATCCCGATGGGAAAACGATCAAAACATTTAAAATTCTTAAAATCAAATAATCATGAAACGAACTTTACTTTTTATCCTTTCGTTGATGCTTTTTGCTATTGCCACTAGCGCACAATCGCCGGAGGCATTCAAATACCAGGCAGTAGCCAGAGATGCCGGAGGCCAAATATTAGCCAATCAATCCGTCAGTTTTCGGATCAGTATTTTGCAGGGCAATGCTTCAGGGACAAGTGTTTATTCCGAAACCCATGCTTCCAACACCAACACCTTTGGGCTGGTCAACCTGGGAATAGGCAATGGAGTGGTAGTAAGTGGTAACTTCTCAAATATAGATTGGGGAACAGATTCTTACTTTGTTCAGATTGAGATGGATGAAACCGGGGGTAATAACTATCAGTTGATGGGGGCATCCCAATTATTGAGTGTACCTTATGCCATACACGCAAAAACAACAGAAAACGTAGATGATGCAGATGCCGATCCCGTGAATGAAATCGAGCTACCCACCGGTGGAACGGATGGTCAGGTACTTAGTACAGACGGATCAGGAAATTATAACTGGACTGATAATGGAGTCGTTTCCGCCACTTATTCGGTTGGCGATTTTGCCCACGGAGGCGTTGTGTTTTGGGTAGATGAAACCGGACAGCATGGTTTGGTATGTGCTATAGAAGATCAAAGTACCGGGATACAATGGTACAACGGGACTTTTTTAGATACTAAAGCGATGAGGGAAGGTGTATATGGAGGAGCCATCAATACGGAACGGATAACGGACGAACAAGGCCGTGGTTCATATGCAGCATTTTTTTGTGCCCAATACGATGGTGGAGATTATGGAGATTGGTACCTTCCTGCAAAAGGAGAACTAAACCTGATGTATGAAAATAAAGACGCTATAAATACAACAGCGACAGCTAATGGCGGGAGCGGGTTTGCGGCTGATTGGTACTGGAGTTCTACGGAGGTCGGCAACTTCGATGCGTGGGTACAGTACTTCGGCGGTGGCAATCAGAACGGCACCAATAAGGTCGACAGCAATCGTGTTCGTGCCGTTCGGGCTTTTTAACAATTAAACTATTTAACCATTTATCCCGCCTTAGCGGGACGATTTTTTTTTGCTATGGCTTTATACTATGATCTACCGGTTTTTAAAGAAGTGTATCAATTGATCTTAAAGTTATTTGAGTACACAAAGGATTTTCCCAAACAGTATAAGTACACTTTGGGGCAGGATATGAAGCGGGATGGTATGCAATTGGTGAGGAGTATCTATAGAGCGAATAAGTCAAAAAATAAGAAAGAATACCTCGAACAATTCTTAGATGACTTCGAGGTACTCAAATTAGAAATACGCCTATGTGTGGATATGAAAATCTTATCTGTCAGGAAGCAGGCTGAACTGAGCCAGATGATGGAAAGCATAGGCAAACAGATAATAGGCTGGCGTAATGCTCAGCGTGTTTAAAGCCGGAATTACTGTTGTCAAGGTGGCAGTAAGCGAGCAAGGTTTTGTTTAAAAGCGATAAAAGGACTGCTTTGATAATTTTCAGGGCAGTTGATTGATGTCTTGGTAAAGCAATTTTTGTTTTAGTGAGATCGTCAGATGCGTGTGAGATTCCTCGCAAACATCAAAACTCTTTTATTTATACTGGCGGGTTTGCGGCTGATTGGTACTGGAGTTCTACGGAGAACGACAACAACAATGCGTGGAAACAGAACTTCAACAATGGCAATCAGAACAACAACAATAAGAACAACAACAATCGTGTTCGTGCCGTTCGGGCTTTTAAGCGAAACAAAAATAAAGCGCTGTCGGGCATTCGTCCGGCAGCCTTTTTTAAATCCATCTTCATGCAAATATCCCTATTTGAAAAAACTGTCGAACCACAAATAAAGCTTTACGAATTATTTGAATCCTATTTTGCCTGTAGAAAGAATAAGCGGAGTACAGCTAATGCTTTGGACTTTGAAGTGGATTATGAAAGCAAACTCATCCAACTGTGCAAGGAGATAAATAATGGCAGTTATAAGATCTCCCGTTCCATCGCTTTTATGATTTGTGATCCTGTCGAACGGGAAATCTTTGCAGCAGATTTTAGAGACCGTATCGTCCATCATTTGATCATTGGCAAACTAAATCCTCTTTTCGAAAAGCAATTTATCTATGACAGCTACGCTTGTCGGGAGGGAAAAGGAACCCATTTTGGGATACAGCGAGCAGCAAAGTTTATCCGTCGATGTTCACAAAATTACACTAAAGACTGTTATGTATTGAAGCTGGATATTCAAGGGTTCTTTATGCACATCAATAAAAACACTTTGGTTGAAAGTCTAGAAAGATTCATCCATGAGAAATACCAGCAAGAAGATAAAACGATCCTACTTCGTTTGTGCCGACAGGTAATCTATAATGACTGCAGGAATAATTGCATCATAAAAGGAAAGCCTTCCAATTGGAATAATCTTCCTAAAAACAAAAGCCTGTTTCATAGTCCAGTAGGTTCTGGATTACCAATTGGAAACCTCACCAGTCAGATATTTGCCAACTTTTATATGGACAGCTTTGACCATTATATAAAGCATGATTTAGGCATCCAATTCTATGGAAGATATGTTGATGATTTTTTAATCGTTCATCAGAATAAGGAATATTTAAAAAGCCTTATTCTACTGATCAATGCATATCTGACAAATAAGTTGGAGTTAACGCTCCATCCAAAAAAGATCTACATACAACATTACAGCAAAGGCGTCCAGTTTTTAGGAACCATCATAAAACCCAACAGAATCTACATTGCTAAGCGAGCCAAAGGAAACTTTTATCAAGCCATTCAAAAGCAGAACGAAGTCATCCGGAAGCATAAACCTACCATAGCAGAGCGGGATAATTTTCTAAGTAGCATGAATTCGTATTTAGGAATCCTGAAGCACTATAAAACTTACCGTTTGAGAAAGAAAATGCTCTGGAAATATTTATCCGCTTATTGGTGGAATATTGCCTACTTATCCGGAGGATATGCTAAATTTGTTTGGAAGAGGAAAAAAAGTCGAGTAGAGCAGGGAAGTAAATAGTCACTTCCCCACCCTCTCACAGAACGGTACGTGAACCTCTCGATTCATACCGCTCTTCAGGATTAGAATATTTACGGTGTAAATCCGTACTTCCAATGTTCAAATAAATTCGGATAGGACTTGTAAATATCAAGGAGGTAGGCACGTGCTTGAGACCAGCGGCGCCTAAATCGCTTGTATTTATTCATCACCCAGCGAATTAATCTGACATTAAGAGTACGAAATACCGACCGCATACAGTAAAAACGAAAACGACCGTAGTAGTAGATCCAGCCTCGGATAATACTGGCCTTCTGGAGAGCAATATCTTCCAGCTCGGCTCCAGTAGCCCGGTGGATTTTCCACTTCATGATCTGCTGTACCAACCGCTTCTTCGCTTTCCGGCTAATACTTGCCGCGTAACCAACCCATAGACTCCCTTTGCCCTCTTCATCCCGGCGATATACTCGATCCGGTCTGAAGGTGAAGCCCAGAAAATCAAAGCTGATATGCTTGTCGTATTTCCCTCTGCGATTTGATTGCTTGCAGTACACAATTTTCGTCTTATCCGGGTGCAGTTCCAATTTGCAGTCAGCCAGACGCTCCCGTATCCGGTTGCGTATATACCTGGCTTCTGTTTCGTTCTTGCAGTGCACGATGATGTCATCCGCGTAACGCTCCCAACGGATAGTCCCATATTTGGTGTTGGCATAATGCTTCTCCATCCATGCGTCAAAGACTACATGTAGAAACATATTTGCCAACAAAGGACTGATCACACCTCCTTGTGGTGTCCCTTTGTCCCTTTCCAATACACTCCCATCCGGTAAACGGATCGCTACTTTTAACCATCGCTCTACATACATCAATATCCAGGGCTCACTGAAGTAGTGGCGTACCACCTGCATCATTAATCCATGGTCGATGTTGTCGAAGAAACCTTTGATATCCATGTCTATCACCCAGCGATACTCATGGCATCGCTGTTGACATCTTTCTAAGGCTTCATGTGCCGAACGATTGGGCCTGTACCCGTAACTGTCTATGTGAAATATCGGATCAATCACCGGTTCCATTACCGATAAGACCACCTGCTGGGCAACCCGATCTAGTATGGTCGGTATGCCTAGTCTGCGATATTTCCCATCTGCCTTTGGTATGTCTACAGCTCGCACCTCCAGTGGAAAATAGCTCCCCGATGCCATCCGATTCCATAGCTTGTAAAGTTCTTCCGACTTATGCGCCTCCATGTACGACATATCTTTACCGTCCACACCAGCAGCACCGCCATTGGACTTTACTTTACGGTATGCTAATTCCACCATCTCAGGGGTGATCGGCTGCGACTTACCTCGTAAAAATTCCGTCTCAAATAAATTCATCTTCCCTAATAAATCTAGGTTGTGAAATTCTGTAAACTAATAATCCTGTATGTCCCTTCGCTAGCCTCCAGTTTCCTGCTGGTTCTTACACTACTACGGACATATCCGCCACACCTCCACTCCTTTGAGTCAGAGATGCTTCACCTGTTCCGATTTCAAGCCCAATGCTAAGTCCTGCCGTCTTAATGCCGCCTGCCGTGTAGTCTATAAAGCTCAAGCACTCGTATCTACACTCTTCGTCGGGAGGCGCCACTCCCTCCTTTTGACAGAATCTGTCCACTTCTATTTCCCTGAAAAAAAATCCAGTGAAATTATCCATGGGTTATTTTCGACACTTCTTCGAACGGTTCACTTTCGTTCAGCTCTTAGCATCTCACTGCAATGAGTCGCTCAGCACCAACCCGTGAAAGGTAAGCACCACTCATCCGTTTGATAGGTCTGCTTGAATCAGTCCCTATCGATGGGCCAGCTCTTTAATCCTGAATCGAGAATTAAATCGCCTCCATCATCTTGAAATCAGCATCCACCTTTTCGCTATCTTTATAACAATGGTGGTTCAGGTCACACTGCTGCCACCAACAATGTGCAAAACGGCAAGTGGGGCTATGCGCCCCACCTGCGTTTGCACAAATCGTTACCTACCATAGAATTTTAAGGCCATCCCTCGATTCTAAATTAGTCCCAAATTACGCCTGGAAAAATTGAATGAATTCGTCAAGATACAGCATCCAAAGTGATCGCCCTACCCGCTTAAAAATTTCTTCGATAAGCTTTTTACAAACCAAAAACCAGGGCCTGGGATCAACAATAATTAAAAGCAATAATCACGGGAAATTATTCTTCACACAATAAGTCTTTGATCGGCACTGAGTCAGCCAAATTGTTAAATCTTCCAGCGAAAGCTATGAGTCCATAAATTAGACCCAAATTCTCCTCTGAGGCCCAACTACAAATTGACAGTCAAATTCACGGATTAAGGAAAAATGTTATATATTTATACCACCACCTAAAGAACTCTTTTGTTCCAGTGGTGAATACGATAAATAAAGGACTCAACAGTTCCTTTCAAACTATCCTCAGAAACGGCGCTGTGCGCGCCGAAATACGGATAGGTAACAAAGCGTAAAGCGTCCATGCGGCTACTTGGAAGATGAAATGCTTTTTGGTTGATAAAGAATTTTGTAGTTCCTTTCAGCACCTTGAAGGCCGCACGGCGTTTACGCAGACCGTTACCTACCATAGAATTTTAAGGCCATCCCTCGATTCTAAATTAGTCCCAAATTACGCCTGGAAAAATTGAATGAATTCGTCAAGATACAGCATCCAAAATGATCGCCCTACCCGCTTAAAAATTTCTTCGATAAGCTTTTTACAAACCAAGAACCAGGGCCTGGGATCAACAATAATTAAAAGCAATAATCACGGGAAATTATTCTTCACACAATAATTCTTTGATCGGCACTGAGTCAGCCAAATTGTTAAATCTTCCAGCGAAAGCTATGAGTCGATAAATTATGTCCAAATTCTCCTCTGGGGCCCAACTACAAATTGATAGTCAAATTCACGGATTAAGGAAAAATATTATATATTTATACCACCACCTAAAGAACTTATTTGTTCCAGTGGTGAATACGATAAATAAAGGACTCAACAGTTCCTTTCAAACTATCCTCAGAAACGGCGCTGTGCGCGCCGAAATACGGATAGGTAACAAAGCGTAAAGCGTCCATGCGGCTACTTGGAAGATGAAATGCTTTTTGGCTGATAAAGAATTTTGTAGTTCCTTTCAGCATCTTGAATGCCGCACGGCGTTTACGCAGACCGTTACCAGCAATAGAGATCACAAAATAACAAAATAGATAATAATTTGTAATTGTTATCAAAGAATCATATCTTTGTATAACAAACAATCACTATGACGATACACATAATTGAAGTCAAAACCCAAAAAGAAGTTAAGGCAAAAATTGAAAAGGCAGTAATGAAGGATATGCCAATGAAAAAAGATGATTGGCAGTTTAATTGGAAGTCATTGTTTAAAACGGAAGGAGCTGAATTCTATAAACTAACAACAGATGAAGACCCCTACACAATTCAAGGAATGATAATGTTCAGTTTAATGAATGATGAAATGCTGTATATGAACAATATTGAAATTGCCCCTCACAATTTTGGTTCAAAAGGAAAGTTTGATAAAGTAGCTGCATGTCTTATTGCCTTTGGATGTTTGAAAAGTTTTGAATTAGGCCAAAATGATTACAAAGGCTATGCAACATTTGAAAGTAAAACAAAATTGATCCCACTATATCAACAAAAATATGGAGCTACTTTAGCTATGGGGCAAAGAATGTTTATTGAACCAAAAGTAGGGCTCCAATTAATTGAAGAATATTTAAAATTAAAATTATGAGTACAAAAAGAAGTAGGCTGATAAATCCTGGTGGAATAAATGGGACCGGAAAAGGAGTTGTAAATATAAATAGCAAAGACTATAAAGGCTTGCAAAAAGCTATTTTAGAGCATTCAAAAAATCAAAACCCTAAAGAAAGAATTAAATATGAATTGATTTCTTTGAAACTACAACTTGAAAGTTACATTTCAGAATCAGAACCAGATCAATTAATTAGTGCAGGAGAATTTTTAAAAAAACATTTGACGGCTTTAAAAGTAAGAAATAAACAATTGGCAAATTACTTAGAAATAGAAGAATCAAATTTAAGTGCAATATTAAAAGGAAGAAGAAAAATTAATCCCGATTTAGCCTTTAAGCTAGGTCAATTATTTAAAATTGAACCCAATTATTGGTTGTTAATTCAAAGCAAGAATGAATTACTCCAAATCGATAAAAAAAGAAAAGCTATATATAAAAAGTATCGGCTTGAAGATTTGTTAAAAAAAGGAAATTGAAACTGCTGGTAACAAAGCGTAAAACGACCATGCGGCTACTTGGAAGATAAAATGCTTTTTGGTTGATAAAGAATTTTGTAGTTCCTTTCAGCACCTTGAAGGCCGCACGGCGTTTACGCGGACCGTTAGGCTCAATAAGAAGATAGACATAATAATGAAATTGAAAACTATCTTTATTACAACATTAATAGGGCTTGCACAATTCACTAATGCACAAGTCTTAAAAAACTATTTTTCAATTGAACCAGTTTATAATTTTAACATTTCAAAAACCAATCTAGATAGGGAGAAAATACCGTCAACTGGGTTTGGACTTTTTTTAATTAATAAAGAAGCTCCTAAAAAATTGTTCTTTGGAAAATCATTTGGATTGAAATTCTATATTCCAGTTAAAGAAAGATTTCAAATTGGAACGGGATTAACATATGAAATTAAAGGACAAAGTTCTAAGAAATGGCAATCTACAAGTAATATAGAAGATAAATTCATGTATTCATTTATACTAGAGTCATACCAGATTCCAATCGATACAAGATTTTTTTTAGGCAAAAAGATTAAATACTTTAACCAGTTTATATTAGGAGAATTTATAACAGATATATATTCAAAATTTACTGTTCAAGAATACAAAATCAATAGTGAACATGGAAAACAAGCAGCTAGCTACGAAACGTTTTACTACGTTAAAAAAAGCCATAAAGAAAATTTCAAGAGACATTGGAAGGAAAGTTTAATAAGGTTTGGAATGGGAGTAGGTTATGGAATTAGTTTTGATGAATTGAAATTTTTCACAATAAAATCCAATATAAGTTTTCGGTTTTACAGCAATCTATTAAATCAAGACATAAGCTATGCTGTTAAAGGAAACGCAATATTGATAAACCTTGGTTTTATAATTGGATTAAAATTGACCAATTAAAGAATACTGAGCCTAACAATGCGGAGCACGTACATGCGGTCAAAATTTCTACGAAATTTTAACCGTACACAAAAATCAGTATTTTAGTTCCGAACACACTTTTTAAGCCGCACGTCGTCTCCACTTTCCGTTATGTACAACTAGAATTTTGGGCCAACGCGCATTTTAATTTGAATAAATTCAACACCCTTAAAAAACTTGAAACAAGAAATTATTACAAGATAATTCTGAAGAAAATCAAAATTAGAGAAAGGCAATTTATCAGTAAAATTGATATAAACAATTGATTATCACTTGGTTAAATATAATTATAAGTTGAATTCACAAAAGAAATAGAAAAAGCAGCTTTGGAATATTGAAATCGACTAAAACTTAAAACTCATTAAAAATACTTTTGAAACCTAGGGAAATTGAGCTAAATTCAGCCTAAAAAGAGATTGTCTTTTTTGACATGTTTTGAAAATGGTTAAGTGAAGACGATAATTGAAACTGAATAAAGAAAACAGTTTAATTAAACAGCAAGATCAAAGAGAGTTTTTGAAAAAATTGAAGAATATCAAAATTGCGGCCAACGCGCTAAAATGTACATAACATTGTGCAAAACGACCATGCTCCCGTCCGGTCGCACGGCGTTTGCACTTCCCGTTCGCTTCCACCAAGAAAAAAATACAAACAAAATGAAAAGCAATCTTAAAGAAGAAAGTCCAACAATTTTATGCACCTATTTGATAGAAACAAATGGTAAAGATAAAGGTACAATGTCAGTTCAATGGGTTGAAAATCAAGTCGTAAATCGAGAAATTTATAATGAACTAAGGACAAGAGGAATAAATGCTTTAGATGCTTTGATTTACAAAATTCAATTAGAAGCTCCCACGATGCTACAAAGTGAAGGGATAAGGTTAGGATTTGGCGAATCTTTGGGAATTGCGTCTTATCAATTTTCAGGCTCCGAAATAAAAATAATTAATGAAGCATTTAAAGAAAAATTGGTAACAAGTGGCTGGATAAACATTTGCAGACCTTTTGCAGAATTAATTTCTTTTTGTGGAAAAGACGCAGTTCCGAAAGTAATTGAAGCTTTAAATAAATCAAGAACATGGATTGAAAAAATCGAATTTATTTGGATTCTCGGGCAAATTGGAGATAAAGAAGCAGTTAGACCTTTGATGAAATTAGCTTCTCCAGTATTAAGTCCATTTACAGAAAGTGAAGTCAGAAGCTATGCCTATAATATGCTCAAAGCTATTCAAGGTAAAAATTACACCCCAATCAATCCATATCAATCAAAAAAGGAATTAAAATTAAAAAGAGATGTTACCCTATCAACAATGTCTTTTATGGATAAGGTTTTAAGGATGATACGAACTGGAATATTTTATGGCATTGTAGGTGGGATAATATTTTCGATATTTAATTTCGGCAATGGGTTTTCTACAAGTAGTTTCGGGATTTCAATTCTAAATTGTCTAATAGGGGGAGTTATTATAGGAATATTATTAGTTCCTTTTGGGAGTTTTTTAGGGCTAATCTTTTCTTATTACGAAAAAACGACTTTCCAAAGAAGGGCAACCTTAATCACTTTAGCGTTAGTTGTTTATGGAGGCTACCAACTTGCTAAACTTACAATGGAAAATGGAGTGAAATTCATCTGGCAAATTTTTTAGAAAATAAAAACAATCTAAATGGAGTATAAAATTTCAACCGCAGAAGCATTTAAGCAGATTTCAATTCTAAATTTAATCTGCGTTCTAATTGGAGGCATAATAACTACAATTATTATTTCAATTATGGGAAAAATGCCTTGGTCATATTTTTTGACCTCGATAATAAATTTAATTATTGTAGGTGCAATTACTTCATTAATATTTACAGCATTTGATTTTATAATCGGAATTGATAGAGGAGTTAGAAAAGGAAGGGGATTTGACCAACTTCAAAGATTAGCTATAAACCTAATTCATATTTATCTTGGAGTAAAGTTTGCCCTATTCACCAACGCTCAAATGGGTAAATATGTGTGGGAATGGGATGCTACTCAATTTCAAATATTTTAAAAAGAAAAAAGAAGGCGAGAAGCGAACAAAGCATAGCCGTCAAGCTGCCCCAAACGGGCAGCCTGCGGCTATGCAGACCGTTACCTACCATAGAATTTTAAGACCATCCCTCGATTCTAAATTAGTCCCAAATTACGCCTGGAAAAATTGAATGAATTCGTCAAGATACAACATCCAAAGTGATCGCCCTACCCGCTTAAAAATTTCTTCGATAAGCTTTTTACAAACCAAAAACCAGGGCCTGGAATCAACAATAATTGAAAGCAATAATCACGGGAAATTATTCTTCACACAATAATTCTTTGATCGCCACTGAGTCAGCCAAATTGTTAAATCTTCCAGCGAAAGTTATGAGTCGATAAATTATACTCAAAATCTCCTCTGTGGCCCAACTACAAATTGACAGTCAAATTCACGGATTAAGGAAAAATGTTATATATTTATACCACCACCTAAAGAACTTATTTGTTCCATTGGTGAATACGATAAATAAAGGACTCAACAGTTCCTTTGAAACCATCGTCAGAAACGGCGCTGTGCGCGCCGAAATACGGATAGGTAACAAAGCGTAGAGCGTCCATGCGGTCAAATTTTCGTTGTTTGCTGTAACTTTAGAATGTATAACTAATTCAGTCCCGATAAACATCTTGAAGCCGCACGGCGTCTACGCGAACCGTTACCTACCATAGAATTTTAAGGCCATCCCTCGATTCTAAATTAGTCCCAAATTACGCCTGGAAAAATTGAGTGAATTTGTCAAGATACAGCATCCAAATTGATCACCCTACCCGCTTAAAAATTTCTTCGATAAGCTTTTTACAAACCAGAACCAGGGCCTGGAGTCAACAATAATTAAAAGCAATAATCACGGGAAATTATTCTTCACACAATAATTCTTTGATCGCCACTGAGTCAGCCAAATTGTTAAATCTTCCAGCGAAAGCTATGAGTCGATAAATTACACCCAAATTCTTCAGTAGCCCAATTACAATTTGGCAGTCAAATTCACGGATTAAGGAAAAATGTTATATATTTATACCACCACCTAAAGAACTCTTTTGTTCCAGTGGTGAATACGATAAATAAAGGACTCAACAGTTCCTTTGAAACCATCGTCAGAAACGGCGCTGTGCGCGCCGAAATACGGATAGGTAACAAAGCGTAGAGCGTCCATGCGGCTTTCTTTGAGGACGAAATGTTGGTTACTTGGTAAAAATTTTTGCAGTTCCTTTCAGCACTTTGAAAACCGCACGGCGTCTACGCAGACCGTTCGCTACAACTAAAAAAACAAAACAATTACAGCCATGAGATTAAATGAAGAGGAATATTACAAGTATTTAGAAATTCATCCAAAATTGATTTATTATGTAGGAATAAAGAAGGGGTTAATATCGAAATCGACAACATTAGAAAAATTCATGAATTATTCAGTAGAAGATAAATACCCGATTAGAAATGCGATGTATGAAAACATACACATGATGAATGATTATATAAAAGAAAAATCAGAAGAGTTGTCCAAAGAAGATAAAGATATAATACGAGGGTTTAAATACTTTAAACAAGGAACATTTTATGTGGTGAAACTGACGAAAAAATATGCCTATTTTTTAGGAGATAAATATGTATATGGAGTACATGCTTTAAATGATCCATTTCAATCGTTTTGGGGAAATAATTTACCTATAATGGTGCAAGCAGTATTATTGCCATATAAAGGAAAAATTATTTACGATGGAATAATCTCAAACTACCCAATTCATTTTGGAAAAGGGATAAGAAGTTCGATTAAAAATGATTATACGCTGTCAGAAGGTAAATATGGAATTATAACAGAATTGCCTGAAAGAATAAACAAAAATAACTTAGAGAAAAGTGTAGAAAAAGAATTACTAATAATGATGAAAACGAAATCATCAAGAGAATATAATTGGTATAAGATAGAAAATTTGTTGGAAGAACATCCAGAATTGGAACCAATTTATATAAGAGAATGGGGACGAATAAATTCAAGAAAGAAGAAAAAGGAAATGAGAGGATTAGGCATCAAAAAAAGATGGTTTGCAATGTATAATGATACAATAATTTTATCAGGAAAATCAGAAAAAGAATTGAGAATGGAAATAAGAACTTTGATTGAAGATGCTAAGAAACGAGAAGGAATCTATTATTTTAAGATGTAAAAAAATAGCTGTAGCGAACAATGCGTATATGTACATGCCGCCTAATCGGCGGCACGTCACATACGCTGGACGTTACCTACCATAGAATTTTAAGGCCATCCCTCGATTCTAAATTAGTCCCAAATTACGCCTGGAAAAATTGAATGAATTCGTCAAGATACAGCATCCAAAGTGATCGCCCTACCTGCTTAAAAATTTCTTCGATAAGCTTTTTACAAACCAAGAACCAGGGCCTCGGATCAACAATAATTAAAAGCAATAATCACGGGAAATTATTCTTCACACAATAATTCTTTGATCGGCACTGAGTCAGCCAAATTGTTAAATCTTCCAGCGAAAGCTATGAGTCCATAAATTATACCCAAATTCTCCTCTGGGGCCCAACTACAAATTGACAGTCAAATTCACGGATTAAGGAAAAATGTTATATATTTATACCACCACCTAAAGAACTTATTTGTTCCAGTGGTGAATACGATAAATAAAGGACTCAACAGTTCCTTTCAAACTATCCTCAGAAACGGCGCTGTGCGCGCCGAAATACGGATAGGTAACAAAGCGTAAAGCGTCCATGCGGCTACTTGGAAGATAAAATGCTTTTTGGTTGATAAAGAATTTTGTAGTTCCTTTCAGCACTTTGAAAACCGCACGGCGTTTACGCAGACCGTTAGTGGCCATAGGGAAAATCATCTCGCAGCTTTCCTATTTTTCAAACAGTATCGTGGTAAATTGAATATCTGGAAAAGGAAAACAACATCCTGATAGGCTTGCCAGCCCGCTTTATAAATTTATAAAATTGATAAATTGATACCAGCAATAATTCTTGAACAGCACAACTGACGGCCTTTTTGATTTTGAGTTGAACTCGATTATGGGTAAACTCCTTGAATTGAGTACAACAACTCAAATTCCTGAAAACTACAATTTGCAGACAATTACAATTCAACCAGGCCTAATCAAGCTCTTTGACAATCAAGAACTGAAAGCCTGGCTCAAAAAAGGCATCAATAATTATTCAGCTAAATTACTCCAAAACAACTGAGGTGACTCATAAAAAATAACACCAAAAATACACATCTTGAAAAAAATTCATATATTTACAAGAGAACTGATTGAAGAATTTGGTGGCAAAAACATCTGAAAGAAAAACCGGCGCTGAGGCGCCGGAAAGATACGACCACTAACAAAGTGCATATGTCAATGCCCTCCTTTCAGTCGGCCACTGCATATGCACCGACCGTTGGCTGCAAGCAGAAAAAAGAAAATCACAAAACTTGACTTGTACGGAGAAAAAACGTACATTTGTATTAAATTGAGTTGATAAATTAAAATACCTTAATATGAAAAGTATTGAAATGACAAGATTTGATGCAAGATTAACAAGAGAGCAAAAAGAATTCTTTGAATATGCTTCCAAATTAGGTGGTTTTAGGAGTTTAACTGAATTTATACTAAAAGCTGTTCAATCAAAAGCAGAAGAAATAGTAGAAGAACATAATAAAATAATTGCATCAAAAAAAGATCAGGAAATTTTCTTCGATTACGCATTTAAAGGAGTCAAACCGAATAAAAAATTAAAATCTGCCTTAAAGGAATATAAAAAGTTACTTTAATATGGCAGATTATATAACAGCTCCCCTTGAATCGAAACACAAGAAATCAGAATTTACTTGTGGAAATACATACTTGGATAACTACATTCAAAAACAAGCAAAACAAGACGTTAAGAGAAAACTATCAGCTTGTTTTGTATTAAGTGATGGAGAAAATAATATTAAGGGATTTTATACTTTATCAAATGCTGGAATATCAAGAGAGGCAATACCAGAAGAAATCAGCAAAAAACTTCCAAGAGCCTATGAATCCTTACCTTTAACACTGCTTGGGAGATTAGCAATTAGTGAGAAAAATAAAGGTCAAGGGTTGGGGAAATTATTATTAATAGATGCTTTAAAAAGAAGTTTTGAAGTATCTAAAGTAATAGGTTCTATGGCTGTAATAGTAGATCCAATTGATGAAAATGCAGTTAAATTTTATGATCGCTTTGGATTCATTTTACTTCCGGATAGTGAAAAAATGTTTCTTCCTATGAAGACAATAGAACAATTATTTAGATAGAAAAAAAAGCCTGCTGCCAACAATGTGCATAACGACCATGCTCCCATTCGGTCGCACGGCGTATGCACTTCCCGTTGGGCGCTATGGAAAATCCCAACCCACAATTTTGAATTTGGCACCAAGAGCAACTTAGTGAAATTGAAAAATCGTAGCTCCCAGATTATCGAAAAAAGAGGCTCCCCTACCCGCTTGAAAAATTTGAAAAATTTGAAAGATAATTTACAGGGCAAGCTGACGGCCTTTTTAATTATCAATCAAAATGATTAACAGCAACAGAAAATTGAAATACTCCAAAACTGATTTAGTACGTGAGCAACTGAAACTCTTACATTCATCAAGACTACTCCAAGACTACTCAACAAGTAACGAGATCATTAAAATTGCTGATTCGTCGAAATTCAATCCAAAATCCAATTCAGTCATGGGTAACAAGAATGCTAAAACTCCTGAAAAACATTAAATTGCATTTCATACAAATACATAAAATACTGATAATCAACAAAATATACTGAAAAGGCCTAGCTAATCTCAATGATTAATCAGGAAGTGGTAAGCGGAGTGAATGATTAGATTCTACCAAGAGTACTTTGAAAAGTAAAACACCAAAATTGCTACGGTTGACTGGAAATTGTTATATTTATGAAGATAAAAGGACTGAGTGGCTAAACCGGAGCAAAATGTGCCACCAAAACCGGTGAAAATGTGCCACTGATTCCGGAGCAAGTTGTGCCAAAAAAACCAGCTGACCGGAGCAAAATGTGCCACTTTAGTTAAAAGAGTCGATTTCTATTCGGTGTTTTACTGAAAAATAAAACAGTAAAACACTATGGCGAACCAACGAATAGGGATCATGCAAATCAGACAATTATTACAACTCAAAATTCGAGGCGAGAGCAACCGGAGCATCAGCCGGTTGTTACGTATTCATCGCAATACGATCAATGAATACGTACGCCTGTTAAAAGCCACAGGCCGGTCATATGAAGTACTTGGACAGTTAGATGACCGATCACTGGAAGAGTTGTTTCCGGGCGTTAGCACGACGGATAAAGATCGTTATCAGACTTTGAGTAGCTACTTTCCTTATTTTCGTAAAGAGCTCAAAAAGGTAGGTTGTACGCGTCTTACCTTATGGAGGGAGTATCTAAGCCGTCACCCCGACGGATATCGCTCTTCCCAGTTTAACGAACACTTGAACCGTTGGCTTCAACAAGTGGACGGCTCAGGAAAACTGGTGCATAAAGCCGGAGATAAACTATATGTAGATTATACCGGCAAGAAGTTATTTTTCGTAGATATGGAGACTGGAGAACAAATCGAGGTGGAGGTATTTGTAGCCACCTTGCCTTGTAGTGGGTATACTTATGTGGAAGCGACCCCTTCTCAGAAAGGGGAAGATTTTATTGACTCGATGAACAACTGCCTGAAGTTTATGGGAGGTGTCCCCAGGAGTATTGTGGTGGATAATCTCAAATCGGCAGTTACCAAGGGCAGTAAATATGAACCGGTTTTGAACAAGACATTTTCAGATTTTGCACTGCATTACGGTTGTTCGATTAATCCTACTCGAACGTATTGTCCACAAGACAAAGCATTGGTAGAAAATGCCGTCAAGCTGGTATACCAACGTATTTTTTATCCCCTCTCCAAACAGATCTTTTTCTCTTTAACAGAGTTGAATAAAGCCATTGCTGAGTTGTTGGAAGACTATAATGACCGAATGTTCAGTCAGATAAAGCTGACTCGCCGTCAGCAGTTTCATGATATTGAAAAAGAGGAGCTCTTACCACTTGCCGCCCAGCCTTACGAACTTAGGTACTATAAAATAGCAACCGTACAAAAAATGGGACATGTCTACTTATCCGCCGACAGGCACTACTACAGCGTCCCCCATCGATTTATTGGTAAAAAGGTAGAGGTGCAATACAACACCAAAACGGTAGAGGTCTTCTATGCTAAAGAACGTATCGCCACTCACAGAAGAGACCCTCGCCCCGGGCGCTATACCACCATCAGTAAACACATGAAAAGCACCCATCGATTTTACAACGACTGGTCGCCGGAGTTCTTTCAAAAATGGGCCCGCAAATACGGTGAGGATGTAGAATATTACATCAAAGGATTGATCCAACAAGCGACCTATCCCGAAGTAGCTTACAAGCAGTGCATGGGCATTTTGCAATTGGTCAAGGATTATCCTGTCGACCGGCTTCAAAGTGCTGTTATTCGCGCTCGTCAATATCCCTACTTCAGTTATAGTACCGTTAGGGATATTTTGAAAAACAATATGGACCTGGAGCAGGATCTGTTCCAGGCCACAACCAAGACAACAACCATCCCGGAACATGACAATATCCGAGGCAGTCAATATTACACTTAAACCTTTCTAAAAATTTACAACAATGAATACACAAACCACAGTAGAAAAGCTAAAAACAATGCGACTCAAAGGCATGGCCCATATCCATCACCTCAGTATGCAAGACAACCTTTACCAGGACTATACCCTGGATCAGTACACTGCTCTGCTGGCTGACCAGGAATGGGAATACCGGCAAAACCGGAAAATGGAGAATCTGATCAAACGAGCTCACTTCCGCTCCGGTGCCGCCATTGCCAATGTCGATTTTACCACTCCTCGCGGACTGGACAAAAATTACTTCAACCGACTGGCCACTTTGGACTTTATTCAGAAACACCAAAATCTGATTATCATCGGTCCCACCGGAACGGGCAAGACCTACCTGGCTCAAGCCCTCGGACATCAGGCTTGTATACAACTACACAAAACCCAATACTACACCATGAGTAATTTATCCGATCAGGTCAGACTGGCCAAAATTGAAGGCAACTACCAACGGCTAATCAAAACGATCAAACAAACCGCTTTACTCATTATCGATGATTTTGGTCTCAGCGAAATAGATAATATCATCAGGCAGGCGCTCATGGATATTGTCGAATACAAGTACGACCAATCATCCATTATCATCACTTCTCAAATCCCTGTGGGCAAATGGCATGAATTGATTGGTGAGGGCACTATTGCCGATGCTATCCTGGATAGATTGGTGCATTCTTCACATAGAATCACTCTCTCGGGAGAGTCTATGCGCAAGGCAAAAGGAGTAAACAGCTAATATTTTTTAACTTTGAGAATAGATTATCGACTCTTCACAACCGTGGCACAGTTTGCTCCGGAAACCGTGGCACAAGTTTACCGGAATATACACTGAGCTGGATTGATGAATTTGGTAAATTTGAACATTGCAGTTCCGTTGAAAAATTTGTAAAAGGAAGGAACAGCGCCCAACAAAGCGTAAAACGACCATGCGGCTACTTGGAAGATAAAATGCCTTTGGGCTGATAAAGAATTTTGTAGTTCCTTTCAGCACCTTGAATGCCGCACGGCGTTTACGCAGACCGTTAGTGGCCACCAAGAAGAAAAATCAAAACAAATGATTAGAACATGAGAAAGATTAAACTTTACATAGCGATGAGTTTAAATGGAAAAATAGCAAGAAAAGATGGCGGCATAAATTGGTTAGAATCTTTTCCCAATCCAAATCAATTAGATTATGGATTTATGGAGTTTTATGATTCAATTGATACTACAATTCAAGGATATAATACCTACGAGTTAACCTTAAAAAGAGGAATTGAAATACCATCTAAAGATAAATACAATTTTGTGTTGTCAAGCAAATATGAACTAAAAGACACTAAATATGTAAAGTTCGTCAAAGATAACCCAATTCAGTTTATTGAAAAATTAAAGAAAGGAAAGGGTAAAGACATTTGGTTAATTGGAGGTGGGAAAACTAACACTTCACTTCACAATGAAAAGCTTATTGACGAATTGTTTCTTTTTATAATTCCAATAATATTGGATGGTGGAATTGAGTTGTTTGAATTTATTCCCAGAATGAGTAATTTAAAACTCCTTGATGTAAAACAATATGAGAATGGCATAGTGAGACTCAAATATGAAATAGGCAATTCAAATAATTTATAAAAAGCCGAGCCACTAACAAAGTGCAAATCGTTCATAGCGGCTATCCGCCGCTACGCCGTTTGCACCGGTCGTTCTGTGGCATAGAGAAAAATTGGAAACAAGTAAAAAGAGACTATCTTTGAAAAAAGAAATTTAAAAAGTAATGGTTTGTATACTTGATACACGTCATGTTGTTGTTTCTTGGGGGATAGAACAAAACAATAAGTTAACATAAAAATAATAAATTATGAAAAACAAATTTCAACTAATCCTTTTAATTTGCTTCTGTACAATTTCTACTTATGGGCAAAATTTTGAAGGAACTTGGGAAGGAACCTTAAGTCAGGGAACTTTAGAATATTATTTTGAAATATCTATTGATAAGATATATAGTAACAAAAAATTTAAAGGAACTTCTTTTATAAAGAGAAATAATCAATATGGTAAAATGAAATTGACCGGAGTAATCCGAGGGAATACCTTAATTTTTGAAGAAACAAAGATATTAAAACAAAAAAGGAAATCAGGTCGATGGTGTATTAAGGAAGGCAAACTACAGATAACAAATAATAAAAAAGAGACTGTTTTAAAAGGAAAATGGACAGCAGATGGATGTAGGCCAGGTTTTATCAACATAAAAAAGAAAAACTTATCTCATAATCAAATTGAGGAAGTCGACCAACAGCAACTAAATGTTAATGAAGAGACAGTCAAAAAGGGAAACTCCCCATTAAAAACTAATGAGGTTGATCGAACAAAAGAGATTATTTCATTCGAAAAATGTTCTATTGAATTTTTGTCAAAGCATTCTTTTCCAGAACCATTTATGTTAATAAGAGAGGAACAGTATAAAGACCCAGAAATTGTTTACCTACCAAATGATTCGATAGTTTTAATAACTTTAAGTAATAAGTTTCCAGAACTTTCATATCAGGCATATCGAATAAGTTTTAACCCCAATGATACACTTCTCAAAGATGATTCAGATTATTATGCAATTGAAATATATGATTTCAATAATCTTGGAAACAACCTCCACATCTGGGTTATCCAACATTCCAAAGAAGGAAGTTGGTCTATTATTTTTCCCACAAAATTCACAATCAAAAAATATAAATATTATTCAAATGAAGATGGTTGGGATTTTATTAGAAACTATAAAACTCAATTCGACAGGATAGTAGAAAAGGCTGAAGAATCTATCGAAGAAGGAATTCAAGAACTAAAAGAAGGGAAAAACCCATTTCTGACCAAATATTCTGAAACAATTAGCTATAGCATGTCAAGTACATGGGATCATAATGAACTTTATGGAGTTTCTACAGCAACGCTTAGTATATATTGCAATGATGTATTTTTTACCAGTCGAGAAATTACACGGAATTGTAAATATAATCCATGCACCTATTCTTCAGGGTGGTTTTCTGCAAACAGCGAGAGTGAAATTATTTCGAATTTGTTATCAAACGTTAAATGTCAATAAACAATTGATGTATTTTAAGCTGTCCTAACTTTGGGGAATACCTCACTTCATATAGAGAATCTATAGAGCAAATGAAAGCCAAGATGAAAAACAAGAAGAAGAAAAATTTATCATTGAAAAACATTGAATATCAAAAAAAATGAGTGCCAAAAAACTTCTGAAATTATTAATATCTCCAAGGAAACGGTAAGAAATATAAAAAAATGTAATAAATACGCCACAGAACAATGTGTATGTGTTCATAGCTGCTAAACGCAGCTACGCCACATACACAAACCGTTAGTGGACATAGGGGAAAATCATCCCGCAGCTTGCTTATTTTTCAAACAGCATCGTGATAAATTGAATATCTGGAAAAGGAAAATAACATCCTAATAAGCTTGCCAGCCCGCTTTCTTTATAAATTTATAAAATTGATGAATTGATACCAGCAATAATTCTTGAACAGCACAACTGACGGCCTTTTTGATTTTGAGTTGAACTCGAATATGGGTAAACTCCTTGAATTGAGTACAACAACTCAAATTCCTGAAAACTACAATTTGCAGACAATTTCAATTCAACCAGGCCTAATCAAGCTCTTTGACAATCAAGAACTGAAAGCCTGGCTCAAAAAAGGCATCAATAATTATTCAGCTAAATTACTCCAAAACAACTGAGGTGACTCATGAAAAATAACACCAAAAATACACATCTTGAAAAAATTTCATATATTTACAAGAGAACTGATTGAAAAATTTGGCAGCAAAAACATCTAAAAGGAAAACCGGCGCTGAGGCGCCGGAAAGATACGACCACTAACAAAGTGCATATGTCAATGCCCTCCTTTCAGTCGGTCACTGCATATGCACCGACCGTTAGGCGCTATGGAAAATCCCAACCCACAAGCTTGAATTTGGCACCAAGAGCAACTTGAAAATATGGGTGAATTGCAGCTCCGAGATTACTAAAAAAGAGACTCCCCTACCCGCTTGAAAAATTTGAAAGATAATTTACAGGGCAAGCTGACGGCCTTTTTAATTATCAATCAAAATGATTAACAGCAACAGAAAATTGAAATACTCCAAAACTGACTGATTTAGCACGTGAGCAATTGAAACTCTTACATTCATCAAGACTACTCCAAGACTACTCAACAAATAACAAGATCATTAAAATTGCTGATTCGTCGAAATTCAATCCAAAATCCAATTCAGTCATGGGCAACAAGAATGCTAAAACTCCTGAAAAATATTAAATTGCATTTCATACAAATACATAAAACACTGATAATCAACAAAATATAATGAAAAGGCCTAGCTAATCTCAATGATTAATCAGGAAGTGGTAAGCGGAGTGAATGATTAGATTCTACCAAGAGTACTTTGAAAAGTAAAACACCAAAGTTGCTACGGTTGACTGGAAATTGTTATATTTATACCCGGTAAAATTGTTGGGTTCCATTGGGGCAACCTGGAAAATTGGAGCCTCATAGTTCCTTTTAAAAATTTGTAAAAGGAAAAGGAAGGAACAGCGCCCAACAAAGCGTAAAGCGTCCATGCGGCTACTTGGAAGATAAAATGCTTTTTGGTTGATAAAGAATTTTGCAGTTCCTTTCAGCACTTTGAAAACCGCACGGCGTTTACGCAGACCGTTGGCTGCAATGGTTGGGCCGACCCGCTTTTTTTGAATTGGATGGCATGAACATCTGTACCAAAAAGGTAATTGAAAGAGAATCTTTGATAGTAAATTCTGATTGATAATTTATCCTGAATTGAAACTAGAATTGATAATTGTGAAAATTTGAAGTTGAAAAAATTATGATAAATTACTAATTTTCAATTGATTACGTATAATTTTAATCACAATTGATGGATTACGGGTAATTGTACTGACTTCAATTCGCCATCAAGAAAATCATGAATTTCATCAGCAGTTAAATTTTGATTGACAATTTTTGAGATTAGATTTCTAATTTGGTAAATTGACTGTTGAAAATTGTAACTGAAATTTGTATCTAAAATTAGTAGCATTGAAAATTCTGTTGAAAAGGGCTTTGAGATTAGAGAAATTGAGTAGCAGCCAAAACACTGTAATAGAAACTTTGGCCAACGCGCAGAAGAGAATGCAGCCAACACTGGCTATGCGACCATGTGGTTAAATTTTCTTCGAAAATTTAACTTTACCGAAAAACTACACCTATGTTCTTTTCAACATCCTGACACCACACGGCGCATAGCCGGGCCGTTGGGCGAAATCAAGAGAGAATTTAGAAAAAATCTATTTCATTAATCCTAAAGAATCACTATATTTGAATGGCAGTCAAATTATAACTAGAGTAATCATTCAAACCTATTTTACATACATATATAACTGATTATGAATAACTTAGAGCTGAAAGGGGGAATTATTGAAATGATAGCTAAAATCAATGACAACAAGACATTGACTGAATTAAAGGAGTTAATGACAAGTTTCATTGGTAACCACTTACAAGATACTGATTACTGGGACGAACTAAACGATACTGAAAAGGAAGAACTAGTAAAGGCCATAGAAGAAAGTAATAAGGAATCAAATCATATTCCTCATGAAGAAGTAATGAAAAAATATAGAAAATGGCTAGACAAGTAGTCTGGAATAAAAGTGCCGTTAGAAAATTTGATGAAATTATTGATTTTTTGGGGTGTTGTTGCATGAATCAATTTTATTCGGAATAATATTTCGCACTCATTAAATTAGTATAAATAAATTCCGTAACAAACTGATAGTCAGTGGTAAATTTGATTGATAGTATATATAAATTATTTTAAACTAAATATTATTTTGCAATTACAGGAAATACATTAGTTAGATTCTTTTATGCAACAACGCCATTTTTTGGCTGAAAACCATTCTGAGAAGACTGCCATGAAATTCATCTTAAAAGTTGATGAACTAATTGAGAAACTGAATAAGTATCCAGAAATTGGTAGAAGAACAAAAAAAAAGAAAACTGTAAGGCAATACAAAATAGACAAATATAGAAAGCTATATTATCGCAAATATGGCAAAAAGCTAATAATAGTTTACATATTTGATGACAGACAAGACCCCAAAAACAATCCCTTTAAATAAGTTGATCCAAAAACGAGAGTTCGCCCAACAAAGCGTAAAACGACCATGCGGCTACTTGGAAGATAAAATGCCTTTGGGCTGATAAAGAATTTTGCAGTTCCTTTCAGCACCTTGAATGCCGCACGGCGTTTACGCAGACCGTTGGCTGCAAGCAGAAAAAAGAAAATCACAAAACTTGACTTGTACGGAGAAAAAACGTACATTTGTATTAAATTGAGTTGATAAATTAAAATACCTTAATATGAAAAGTATTGAAATGACAAGATTTGATGCAAGATTAACAAGAGAGCAAAAAGAATTCTTTGAATATGCTTCCAAATTAGGTGGTTTTAGGAGTTTAACTGAATTTATACTAAAAGCTGTTCAATCAAAAGCAGAAGAAATAGTAGAAGAACATAATAAAATAATTGCATCAAAAAAAGATCAGGAAATTTTCTTCGATTACGCATTTAAAGGAGTCAAACCGAATAAAAAATTAAAATCTGCCTTAAAGGAATATAAAAAGTTACTTTAATATGGCAGATTATATAACAGCTCCCCTTGAATCGAAACACAAGAAATCAGAATTTACTTGTGGAAATACATACTTGGATAACTACATTCAAAAACAAGCAAAACAAGACGTTAAGAGAAAACTATCAGCTTGTTTTGTATTAAGTGATGGAGAAAATAATATTAAGGGATTTTATACTTTATCAAATGCTGGAATATCAAGAGAGGCAATACCAGAAGAAATCAGCAAAAAACTTCCAAGAGCCTATGAATCCTTACCTTTAACACTGCTTGGGAGATTAGCAATTAGTGAGAAAAATAAAGGTCAAGGGTTGGGGAAATTATTATTAATAGATGCTTTAAAAAGAAGTTTTGAAGTATCTAAAGTAATAGGTTCTATGGCTGTAATAGTAGATCCAATTGATGAAAATGCAGTTAAATTTTATGATCGCTTTGGATTCATTTTACTTCCGGATAGTGAAAAAATGTTTCTTCCTATGAAGACAATAGAACAATTATTTAGATAGAAAAAAAAGCCTGCTGCCAACAATGTGCATAACGACCATGCTCCCATTCGGTCGCACGGCGTATGCACTTCCCGTTACCAGCAATAGAGATCACAAAATAACAAAATAGATAATAATTTGTAATTGTTATCAAAGAATCATATCTTTGTATAACAAACAATCACTATGACGATACACATAATTGAAGTCAAAACCCAAAAAGAAGTTAAGGCAAAAATTGAAAAGGCAGTAATGAAGGATATGCCAATGAAAAAAGATGATTGGCAGTTTAATTGGAAGTCATTGTTTAAAACGGAAGGAGCTGAATTCTATAAACTAACAACAGATGAAGACCCCTACACAATTCAAGGAATGATAATGTTCAGTTTAATGAATGATGAAATGCTGTATATGAACAATATTGAAATTGCCCCTCACAATTTTGGTTCAAAAGGAAAGTTTGATAAAGTAGCTGCATGTCTTATTGCCTTTGGATGTTTGAAAAGTTTTGAATTAGGCCAAAATGATTACAAAGGCTATGCAACATTTGAAAGTAAAACAAAATTGATCCCACTATATCAACAAAAATATGGAGCTACTTTAGCTATGGGGCAAAGAATGTTTATTGAACCAAAAGTAGGGCTCCAATTAATTGAAGAATATTTAAAATTAAAATTATGAGTACAAAAAGAAGTAGGCTGATAAATCCTGGTGGAATAAATGGGACCGGAAAAGGAGTTGTAAATATAAATAGCAAAGACTATAAAGGCTTGCAAAAAGCTATTTTAGAGCATTCAAAAAATCAAAACCCTAAAGAAAGAATTAAATATGAATTGATTTCTTTGAAACTACAACTTGAAAGTTACATTTCAGAATCAGAACCAGATCAATTAATTAGTGCAGGAGAATTTTTAAAAAAACATTTGACGGCTTTAAAAGTAAGAAATAAACAATTGGCAAATTACTTAGAAATAGAAGAATCAAATTTAAGTGCAATATTAAAAGGAAGAAGAAAAATTAATCCCGATTTAGCCTTTAAGCTAGGTCAATTATTTAAAATTGAACCCAATTATTGGTTGTTAATTCAAAGCAAGAATGAATTACTCCAAATCGATAAAAAAAGAAAAGCTATATATAAAAAGTATCGGCTTGAAGATTTGTTAAAAAAAGGAAATTGAAACTGCTGGTAACAAAGCGTAAAACGACCATGCGGCTACTTGGAAGATAAAATGCTTTTTGGTTGATAAAGAATTTTGTAGTTCCTTTCAGCACCTTGAAGGCCGCACGGCGTTTACGCGGACCGTTACAGGCTATTAAAGAAAAATGTAAATGTGTTACTAAATAAATCTGTAAGTGAAGCATATTGATAGCAGACAAGAAAAATATTCATATCAGTGGATGAATGACATTCGCAATCTAAGAAATAGTGCGAAACAAAAAACCATTTCATGGGATAGAGCAATAATTTTAGCTGAAAAGATATTTTCAGACTATCAAAAAAATGGAATAGAACCAACGATAGACATATTAAATGCTCATATTCAGATGTGTGAAAATGTTGACCAAATTCGGAATACGATAAAGAAATATAAAAAAGGTAAGGTAATAAAGTTGAACACAACAAGTTATAATATAATAATATCAAAAGCTAATAATTTTGAAGAAGGGAATCAGTATTTTGCTGAAATGATAGATAGTGGAATCTGGCCAAATACTTATACCTTAAATTGCCTAATATCATTTTGTGATTCAGTAGAAGAAAGTAAGCAAATAATGAAAGGTATGAAAAAATATAGAGTGAAGCCAAATACACAAACTTATAATACGATTTTAAGTAAATCAAAAAATGCAAATGAAAGCAAAGAAGTATTGATGAATATGGAAAATAAGAAAATACAGAGAAATTTAGTTACATATAATACGCTAATTTCTCAGGCGATAAACTACACAGATGCCGTCAATATTTATTTTGAAATAAAGTCAAGAAATATTTCTCCATCAATAAATACTTTAGTAACATTATTGAAAAAAGTGAAAACCGGAACTGAATTGGAACAAGTAGATAAGATGTTAGAAAATGAGAATTTGATACCAAATAATTCATGGATACGAAACTTTAAAAGAATAAAAAACAGCCTGTAACAATGTGTATATGGCCATGCCGGCTAAACGCCGCCACGTCATATACACGAGCCGTTGGCTGCAATCAAGAAAAATGCCTCAGATTTTTAAGGTTATCAGGATCAATAAGAAATTAGAATTGCCAGGAGACTCCCGATTTATTGATTCCTATAATTGCTAGGAACTTCTCGATTATAAGATTTTATTGTTTGCTAAGATTTACTGATTTCTTGATCCCATAGATGAGATGATTATGGCTCTTGTTAATGTCTCATTCGGGGAAGGGGAGGAAATCCCTCGCCTTCAGGCGAAGACTTTAGTTTGATGCGGGAAGGTATTATATTTACCAGATGCAACATTACAGAAAGACTTCGCATTCTTTATACGATATAAAATACCATTTAGTGTGGATTACGAAATATCGCAAACCAATACTACGAGGCGAAATAGCAAACAGATGCCGATCATTGCTTCGCGAAATATGCAAAACAAATGAAGTAGAAATAATTCGAGGCCATGTTTCGAAGGATCACATTCATATGTTTGTTTCGGTGCCACCATACTTGAGTGTGAGTAAGCTAATGCAGTTGCTCAAAGGCAAAACATCAAGAAAAATGCTAAGCGAGTTCAAGCCATTGTCGAAGCATTTTTGGGGTCGCCATTTGTGGGCGCGTGGGTATTTCGCGGCTTCATCCGGTAATGTGACAGATGAAGTGATAATGAAATATATTGAAACGCAAGACAAAGAACAAGACGATGACAACTTTGAAGTCGCGGAATAAGCGGGTGGATTGAGTGGGCTTACAGCCCACTCACCCAAATCTACCGGCTTCAAGCCGGTAGTAGTTTAATTAATTTAAGAGCCATAATTTGAGATCGATAGGATTTTTTCCGTTGAATTGAACTCAAAAAGTACATGAAAATTCTCAATTTTTAATAACCCTTTCAAGCACCCTAATTCTGATAGAATTACATTGTGACCAACAACATTTCGGTAAATCTTGAACCAAAAAACTGATCAGAAAAAAGAATTGATCTTTAAGATAAACTAGAATGGTTAGACAATTTAAGATTCTTTGATTAACTTGATTGCAAAGATTGGTAGATGATAAGATTTTGAAGATATTAGGATAACCGGATTTTTAAGATGGTCTGCAGCCAACATAGTGCTAGCGACAATACCTCCGTTCGTCGGCACTGCGCTAGCACAGACCGTTACCTACCATAGAATTTTAAGGCCATCCCTCGATTCTAAATTAGTCCCAAATTACGCCTGGAAAAATTGAATGAATTCGTCAAGATACAGCATCCAAAGTGATCGCCCTGCCCGCTTAAAAATTTCTTCGATAAGCTTTTTACAAACCAAAAACCAGGGCCTCGGATCAACAATAATTAAAAGCAATAATCACGGAAAATTATTCTTCACACAATAATTCTTTGATCGGCACTGAGTCAGCCAAATTGTTAAATCTTTCAGCGAAAGCTATGAATCGATAAATTATACCCAAATTCTCCTCTGTGGTCCAACTACAAATTGACAGTCAAATTCACGGATTAAGGAAAAATGTTATATATTTATATCACCACCTAAAGAACTCTTTTGTTCCAGTGGTGAATACGATAAATAAAGGACTCAACAGTTCCTTTCAAATTATCCTCAGAAACGGCGCTGTGCGCGCCGAAATACGGATAGGTAACAAAGCGTAAAGCGTCCATGCGGCTACTTGGAAGATGAAATGCCTTTTGGTTGATAAAGAATTTTGCAGTTCCTTTCAGCACCTTGAATGCCGCACGGCGTTTACGCAGACCGTTACCTACCATAGAATTTTAAGGCCATCCCTCGATTCTAAATTAGTCCCAAATTACGCCTGGAAAAATTGAATGAATTCGTCAAGATACAGCATCCAAAGTGATCGCCCTACCTGCTTAAAAATTTCTTCGATAAGCTTTTTACAAACCAAGAACCAGGGCCTGGGATCAACAATAATTAAAAGCAATAATCACCGGAAATTATTCTTCACACAATAATTCTTTGATCGGCACTGAGTCAGCCAAATTGTTAAATCTTCTAGCGAAAGCTATGAGTCCATAAATTAGACCCAAATTCTCCTCTGGGGCCCAACTACAAATTGACAGTCAAATTCACGGATTAAGGAAAAATGTTATATATTTATACCACCACCTAAAGAACTTATTTGTTCCAGTGGTGAATGCGATAAATAAAGGACTCAACAGTTCCTTTCAAACTATCCTCAGAAACGGCGCTGTGCGCGCCGAAATACGGATAGGTAACAAAGCGTAAAGCGTCCATGCGGCTACTTGGAAGATGAAATGCCTTTTGGTTGATAAAGAATTTTTGCAGTTCCTTTCAGCACTTTGAATGCCGCACGGCGTTTACGCAGACCGTTCGCTGCTATGGGGGGTAAAAAAGATGAATACTGGTTCTAAATGGATTCATTTGGTTAAAATCTATTACGGCGAAGCCGATATATTGACCAAAATTGCTGTTTTAGAGCTATCTCAATACACATGACCAAATGAAATCACTTTGCACCTGAATACTAAATTCCAGTAAAAAATATATGACCTCGAAATGAATAGAATATTAATATATCTCCTTCTCTTACTAACATTTAATGTGAGTTCTCAAGGGATTGATGAATATTACGAAGCATTAAGAAAATATGGACAAGAACCCCTAAGCTTCGTTGAAGAACGATTAGATGAATATGATTTAATAGTATTTGATGATGGATTACACTCCGCCTACGAGCCTTTTAAATTCTACAAACAACTATTAGAAAAAAAGAAAGGAAACATTGACTTTGTTTTCATCGAGGTATTCAGCATTAAGCATCAAACGCATCTTAACAACTATTTTGAAAGTGAAATTAAAGATAGTACTCTATTACTAAAAGTATTTCAAAATGACATGAGTGGATATGGATGGAAATATGAAACTTATTATGAATTGCTATCCAAAGTATGGGATATAAACTCCACTCTTGAACAAGAGGATAAAATAAAAGTAGTAGGAGTAAATCAGCCTATCTATTGGGAAAGTATCAAAACTAGAGAGGACTATGATGTTTTCCTCAAATCGTTAGTAGGAAGAGACTATTTCATGTACAAAGTGATCATGGAGTTCATGAAAGAGTTTGAAGATGATAAAAAGGGAATATTTCTAACAAATACGCGTCATGCATACAAAAATGTAAAGAACCAAAAGGGAAATTTATACTGGAACTGTGGAACTTTCTTAAATCAATGGCATCCCAATAAATCATATTCTGTAAGAATTCACAATGTTCAATTATCAATAGAGGAGAGAGTAGATAACATAATAGATAAAAGTGCAGAAGGATTAGGACGTTATAAATACAATTGGGTACAAATGGAAGACGGATTATGGGATAGGGTATTTGAAAGAAACAATAATAAGCCAATTGCTATTCCCTTCAAGGAAAACATATTTGGAAGAGTAAGGTATATAGGTAATCACATGTTAAATGTCGCTAAAAATCAAACGATGTATGATGCATATGATGCTCTAGTTTTCATTGCTCCTTTAGATAGTTTACACTTTTCTGCACAAATAGATTTTATATATACTGAAGCGTTTAAAAAAGAACTAGAGAGAAGGATATTACTGCTTCACGAAAACAGCGTTGAAGAATTATTCAAGAGAAGCGAAGTTACAACTATCGAATCTTATGTCAACAAGATATCAAAGTACAAACCCGTAACAAAAAATCAGATGCTGATTAAGAATGAGTAAAAGATAACACTGCAGCGAACAATAGCTAAAATGCCAATAGCCTCCATTCGTCGGCTACTGCATTTAGCCTGACCGTTAGTGGACATAGAAAATCAAACTCACAGCTTACCTATTTTTCAAACAACATCCGGGTAAACTGAAAACCTGGAAAAGGAAATCAACATCTTGAAATGCTTGCCAGCCCGCTTTATAAATTTATAAAATTGATAAATTGATACCAGCAATAATTCTTGAACAGCACGACTGACGGCCTTTTTGATTTTGAGTTGAACTCGAATATGGGTAAACTCCTTGAATTGATTACAACAACAGAAATTCCTGAAAACTACAATTTGCAGACAATTACAATTCAACCAGACCTAATCAAGCTCTTTGACAATCAAGAACTGAAAGCCTGGCTCAAAAAAAATATCAATAATTATTCAGCTAAATTACTCTGAAACAACTGAGGTGACTCATAAAAAATAACACCAAAAATACACATCTTGAAAAAATTTCATATATTTACAAGTGAACTGATTGAAAAATTTGGTGGCAAAAACATCTGAAAGAAAAACCGGCGCTGAGGCGCCGGAAAGATACGACCACTAACAAAGTGCATATGTCAATGCCCTCCTTTCAGTCGGCCACTGCATATGCACCGACCGTTGCACGAAATCAATGTAAAAAAACCTGAAATTACGTATGACTATTAAAAAATACAATCAAATTATCCTAGCAATAGGAGGTACAATTTTAACTTTAACAGTAGTCGTTTTTCTTGTTATTTTTCTTAATAACTTTTTTCAAAGTAGTAGAAAACAAATTAATAGAGATGTAATTTCTCAAGAGGAAACTAACAAACTTTCAAATGATACTTTAAGGAAGCAAATTATCTCATTAAAACAAATTCATTTATTAGATTCTACAAGTAAAATTTATATAGTACCAGTTACTCAAGCCAATTTAGATGCAGCAGAGTCAAGTAACATGCCACTTGGTTTAATAAATTCTTATGGAAGAACTGACCAAAAGTTATTTTATGGAAGGTCAAGTAACTTCAATAATATTGTTTTGTTTAATTCATCTTCAAATTCAAGTAAAATTCTATTTGCTGATAGACTGGGAATTAACGACTTTAGAATAATTTCAAAACATAACAACAAATATTTATTCATAATTGTATCTATAGCCGATAGTAATAACGATACCTATATCAATTCAAAAGACTTACAAAAGTTGTTCGTCTACGATTTAAAAAATGAAAAATTAACAAACATAAATTTAGATGAGAACGAAAGTATACTTGAATTGAATTTCATCCAAGAAACAAAAGATTTAATATGTGTATTTGGCATTGATAGAAATAAAAATGGAGTTTTTGATAATAATAAAGAGCCAAAATTTATTAAAAAGTTCAATTTTCATCAATTAAAATTCATTAGCATTCTTGAAGAGAAACAAATAGATAATTTACAAAAACTACTTGAAGGAAATTGAATAATTCGTGCAACATAGGCTATACGACTATGCGGTTAAAATTTCTCCGAAATTTGTAACCGTTTCAAAAATGAGTCTTTTGGTTCCGTAAAGCACCTTTCAACCCGCACAGCAAGTATAGCCAGACCGTTAGTGGACATAGAAAATCATCCCGCAGCTTGCCTATTTTTCAAACAGCATCGTGGCAAATTGAAAAACTGGAAAAGGAAATCAACATCCTGATAAGTTTGCCAGCCCGCTTTATAAATTTATAAAATTGATAACTTGATACCAGCAATAATTCTTGAACAGCACAACTGACGGCCTTTTTGATTTTGAGTTGAACTCGAATATGGGTAAACTCCTTGAATTGAGTACAACAACTCAAATTCCTGAAAACTACAATTTGCAGACAATTACAATTCAACCAGGCCTAATCAAGCTCTTTGACAATCAAGAACTGAAAGCCTGGCTCAAAAAAGGCATCAATAATTATTCTGCTAAATTACTCCAAAACAACTGAGGTGACTCATAAAAAATAACACCAGGAATACACATCTTGAAAAAAATTCATATATTTAGCAAGTCAACTGATTGAAAAATTTGGTAGCAAAAACATCTGAAAGGAAAACCGGCGCTGAGGCGCCGGAAAGATACGACCACTAACAATGTGCATATGTCAATGCCCTCCTTTCAGTCGGCCACTGCATATGCACCGACCGTTGGGTAGCCATAGGAAAATCAAACCCACAGCTTTCCTATTTTTCAAACAGCATCATAGTAAATTGAATACCTGAAAAAGGAAAACAACATCCTGAAAGGCTTGCCAACCCGCTTTGAAATTGATACAATCATCCCTCTTCGATTGGCAGGACTACGGCCTTTTGAATTTTGTAATTGAATATTTTGACAAAGAATCACAACAATTCACAAAGAGCTTTTGAAAGTAATTGAAATCCTAAAACTAATTGAGACAAGTAGATTGTAAAAATTACAAACTCCACAACATCTGCAATAAAGTTTAATAACTTAAAATTATTGCAATTCATAAATTATTGAAAATCATAGAGTTAAATAATGAATTCGGCCTAATCCAGCTAATTGTTAATCAACAATCGGTAAGCTCAACTCCGAAAAGGTATTGAAGCAGCATGAAAAATATTACGCCCACAGCAGTAGAATTGTAGAAGAAAAATAACATTCAAAATACACATCTCGACAAAATTTCATATATTGGTTCCTTAACAGTTTGGAGTAATATGGCTCCGAAATTACCTGAAAGGAAAACCGGCGCTGAGGCGCCGGAAAAATACGGCTACCAACAAAGCGTAAAGCGTCCATGCGGCTACTTGGAAGATGAAATGCCTTTTGGTTGATAAAGAATTTTGCAGTTCCTTTCAGCATTTTGAAAACCGCACGGCGTTTACGCAGGCCGTTGGGTAGCCATAGAAAATCAAACCCACAGCTTTCCTATTTTTCAAACAGCATCGTAGTAAATTCAATACCTGGAAAAGGAAAACAACATCCTGAAAGGCTTGCCAGCCCGCTTTGAAATTGATACAATCACCCCTCTTCGATTGGCAGGACTACGGCATTTTGAATTTTGTAATTGAATACTTTGACAAAGAATCACAACAATTCACAAAGAGCTTTTGAAAGTAATTGAAATCCTAAAACTAATTGAGACAAGTAGATTGTAAAAATTACAAACTCCACAACATCGGTAATAAAGTTTAATAACTTAAAATTATTGCAATTCATAAATTGTTGAAAATCATAGAGTTAAATAATGAATTCGGCCTAATCCAGCTAATTGTTAATCAACAATCGGTAAGCTCAAGTCCGAAAAGGTATTGAAGCAGCATGAAAAATAGTACGCCCACAGCAGTAGAATTGTAGAAGAAAAATAACATTCAAAATACACATCTCGACAAAATTTCATATATTGGTTCCTTAACAGTTTGGAGTAATATGGCTCCGAAATTACCTGAAAGGAAAACCGGCGCTGAGGCGCCGGAAAAATACGGCTACCAACAAAGCGTAAAACGACCATGCGGCTTTCTTTGAGGTCGAAATGTTGGTCACTTGGTAAAAATTTTTACAGTTCCTTTCAGCATTTTGAAAACCGCACGGCGTTTACGCAGACCGTTATACCTCATGAAAAAAGAAAAAACATCAATATTGATTGCCTTTTTCGGTGGAATTCTTCTATTCGGATGTGTATCCAATAAAATTTCAATCAATAATAACGGGTCAAATATCTATACGAGTAAAACGTATCTTTTCTTGGGAAATTCGTTCGCTGAAAAATATAATTCTCAAATTGATACATTGAATTTTACGTGGCGAGATAGTTTTAAAAACAATCACCTTGTGTTTCGAGAATATCCGAAATATCATGGGCAATTCCAGAGAATAGAGAATTATGAATATGATAAAAATAACGAATTGAAAAGAACTATCAAAGAAACTTTTTTCTACCGTAGCGCAACGAAGGATTCTACTGTTTATAATAAAGTTGATTTAAATACGACCGAAATAACCAAATATGTAACAGGCGAAAATCCTTTTAAAGAAATTCACCGAACTTTGAATGATACAGTTTATATCGACCAAATAATAAATGGAAAATATGGTTTTACATCAAGAGAATTCTGGGAAACCAGATTTAGAAAACAGAGTCAAATTGTTAAGCCGGAATTAAGCGAAGTGATGAATACCTATGTTCATAATGAAAACGGCGATTTAATTGAGATTGAGCGATATGAAAATGGAGATTTTATAGGCAAAACAATTTCAATTAGATACAATTACGATTCTGAAAACAGAATAGTCTTTAAGGAAACTTTTTACGGAGAAGGAGATGAAAAAATATTGGGAAGTACCGAAATAACAATTTATGACTAAAAAAAGAACACGAGGTATAACAATGTGCATATGTCAATGCCCTCCTTTCAGTCGGCCACTGCATATGCACCGACCGTTAGTGGACATAGGGGAAAATCATCCCGCAGCTTGCTTATTTTTCAAACAGCATCGTGATAAATTGAATATCTGGAAAAGGAAAATAACATCCTGATAAGCTTGCCAGCCCGCTTTCTTTATAAATTTATAAAATTGATGAATTGATACCAGCAATAATTCTTGAACAGCACAACTGACGGCCTTTTTGATTTTGAGTTGAACTCGAATATGGGTAAACTCCTTGAATTGAGTACAACAACTCAAATTCCTGAAAACTACAATTTGCAGACAATTTCAATTCAACCAGGCCTAATCAAGCTCTTTGACAATCAAGAACTGAAAGCCTGGCTCAAAAAAGGCATCAATAATTATTCAGCTAAATTACTCCAAAACAACTGAGGTGACTCATAAAAAATAACACCAGGAATACACATCTTGAAAAAAATTCATATATTTAGCAAGTGAACTGATTGAAAAATTTGGTGGCAAAAACATCTGAAAGGAAAACCGGCGCTGAGGCGCCGGAAAGATACGACCACTAACAATGTGCATATGTCAATGCCCTCCTTTCAGTCGGCCACTGCATATGCACTGGCCGTTGTGCACAATTGATGATTGATATAAATAAAATGCTTATTAATTCTGAAATGTGACTGAAACCTATATTCCAAACGCTCATAAAATTTTAAAAATGTAAATTTCCCAAAAACTTTTCAAAGCTGCATAAATAATTGATCTTCAAAGAATTAAATTTCCATAACAGTGCATTTTCAAAATTAAAATTTTATGCACATTCTAGTATTAATGTTGACTCGGTTAGTTTAATTCATCATTGATAAGTAATTTGGATAAAAAGCGTTGGTTAATCAATTAATATCATTAAATGGAGGAAACCGATCTTTCTATAGAAGAGACTTATGAAAAAGTAAAAGCATTAATCTCAAAATCTGAGCTTGAAAAAGCATTATTAGTTTTAATTGAAAAGTTTGAAAGCGAACAAATTGTGTTGCAATATTCAAGACTATCTTTTTTGAAAAAAAATCTAATTGATGGAACGCTTTCGATTCAAGAAGCGCAAATTGAAAATGCAAAAATTGCTAAAGCGATCTTGATCTTAGCAAAAGAGCTAACGAGAAAAAATAATTTATTGAAAAAAATCAGAGTCTCAAACAGGTTAAGGCTAATAGAATTGATTTTAAGAAAAAGGGGAAACAAACTGATATTGATTTTCTCCCTTTTGATACTTTTTAATTTAAGAAACTTTAAATATTTCTTGTTTTGGATGATTATAGGAATTGGGATAATATTTGGAATAAACTACATGGTATCTGATGAAGGAGATTTAATTCTGATTAATCCAAACTCTAATAATTCTAAAGTTGCCAAAATTCCCAAAGCTCCAAATTATTTTTGTATTCAAAATATTGAGGTGATTTCTTCTGATGAAAAGATAAAGGCTAAAATTACTTCTAATACTACTGTCACTTTTTATGATTTAGAAAAGAAATTAGGCATTAGTACTCTTGATAATATTGATACAATTGTTGATATAAAATTTACGCCTACTGGAAATAATTTAATAATTACATCAACAAACTATGTTATTCTATTTTTAAGAAATCATGGAAAAGGGAAAGAAATAATTGGAAAATCAAATAACTATATAAAATGCGTATCCTATGATGACAATAAAGATTTGCTCATCGAGTTGGACAATAATAACACCAAGAAATTCAGATTTCTTGAAGATGGAGATTTTATTGAGATATTGTAAATAACTGTGCACAACATTGCGCATATCGTACATGCCCTCCCTGACGGTTGGTCACGTCGTATGCGCTGTCCGTTGGCTGCCATGAGGTACGAACAACAGACATAGGTGACAGAGTTCAACAGACATAGGTGACACTTTTAAAAAGGCATAAATTGCATAATAAAATGCTATGCCTTGGAAAAACAACACACCTATGGATCAAAAAATTGCTTTTATTCGCGAATGGGAAAGCGGACAATTTTATTTTAATAGCTTGTGCGAAGCTTATTGCATCAGTAGAAAAACTGGCTATAAAATTATTAATAGATATAAAGAAAATGGTATCCACCATTTAGCTGATCGATCTCGTAAACCTTTAAATAGTCCTGATTCAACTGATCAAAACATTATTGATGAAATAAAATTCTGGAGAGGTAAAAAAAATTGGGGTGCTAAAAAAATCAGAATTAAAGTCATTGAAAAATTTGATGAAAATTTAGTCCCCAGTGTAACTACTATTCACAATATTTTAATCAGACAAGGCTTAGTTACACCCAAAAAGAGAAGAAGAAAAATCGAACCCTCCTACCCCGTTTTCGATCCTCAGCAATGTAACGAAATTTGGTCCGCTGATTATAAAGGTTCCTTTTTACTCGGTAATAAAAAACGATGCTTTCCTTTGACTATTTGCGATTCCTGTTCTCGATTTATTTTCGATATTCAAGGCCAGTATAATGAAAATACCAAAAATGTAATCTCTGTCCTCAAAAAAGTTTTTAAGCAATATGGAAAACCAAAATACTTCCATACGGACAATGGGAGTGCTTTTGCGTCCATTCAAAGCCCTGCAGGATACGGATATTTGTCCTACTGGCTTTTGGATCATGGCATCCAACCTGTGTTTTCCGATCCAGGCAGACCTGACCAAAATGGACGTCACGAGCGTATGCATAAAGATCTTAAAGCTCGTTGCTGTAAACCTCCTGCTCATAATCTCAGAAGTCAGAACAGACGAATGAATGCCTTTGTTAAGGAATATAATTTTGAACGACCTCACGAAAAATTAGATATGAAAACGCCCGGTAAAGTTCATCAGTTATCCAATAGAGAATGGTCTGATAAAATAGCTCCAATAGAATACGATTCCGATTTGATGGTCAAGAAAGTTACTGCAAGTGGAGCCATCAGATGGGGTGCTTACGAATGGGTGAATATTAGCAGATGTCTCATCGGTAAATATGTCGGAATTAAAAAATTAGGGAATAGAATTTATCAAGTATTCTATAGAAATTATCCTCTGGGATATTTTAAAGAAGGCGAACAAGTTCAAAAGGGTAAATATCATTTATTAGATTCTGATAAAGATATGAACGGAAGGCGTCGGGGGGGGTAAATTAAAATCGCAGCAGCCCTGGCTGTTCCGCTACGCTCCACAGCCAGGGCTGCTCTGGAAGAAAAGTATTATATTTATGAATAAAAAGTGTAACCCATGTCTATTGAACTGTGTGTACGATGTCTGTTGCACCCCTGAATAAAAAAAAGAAAATGAAAATATGCTCGTTGGATATAGAAACATCGAAGACCAATTTTGCAGTTAAGGAAAATTGTGAAATTGCTGTTGTTGGAATCAAGATTTTTGAAAAAAAAGAGGGTGAATTTATAGACAAAGGATATCAATCGTTTTTTGACACGAAAGAAGATTACCAGAAACTTGAGCAATTTTTAAATGATTTCGATGGAATAATAATTGGGCACAACATATTTGATTTTGATTATCGAGTTCTCGCACCAAAAATTGATTTGAGAAAAATAATTCCAAAAAGCGCAGATACACTTCATATTCTTGCAGAAAGAAACAAACTTGGACTTAGAGGTTTGTCATTAAACAATTTGGCAAAACTTAATTTGAATTTAAAGAAAACATTTACAGGTGGCTCGGTCGCCGATTTATGGAAAAGTGGAAGAAAAGATACGGTTATCGAATATAATGAAAATGATTGCCTTTTGACATTTAAACTTTGGGAATATTTAACAAGTAAGGGAAATATAAAAGGACAATTTGGCAAAAAGGAATTCACACTAAAATTAAATGAAGATGACAAGAAAGAACTGATGTGCAAGAAGCCAACTTACTCCTTTGAAAAGTGGGACAGAAGATTCAAAATGGCTATTACTAAATTTATGACTTCATTGCAATTAGGAAATTTTCCATTTATGATTGTTGAGACAGATTATTTTGATGCTTACTGCGAGAGATGTAACAAATCGTATGTCTATGAAAATAGAATAGTCAGAGGATTTGCAGATTTCGAAAAAATTAAGTGTCTAAATTGCAGAAAAGAATTACGAGAAGAAAGAACTGATGGCGGATACAGAGTAATAGAAACATTTAAAGGGAGTCTGAACCAAAAAACTAACTCTCACCAATTGATAGAAAATGCAATTAAAGAGTATATTCTCAAAACAAGAAGTGAATGGGATTTTGCGACAATATCAAGATTCAATTTTGAAACAATAGATGATGAAGATATGAACTATTGCGATATATGCTCGAAACCACAAGAAGAAGGAATTCCAATGGTTCCGAACCCATTAGATAATCATGGTGAAATATGTATGGATTGTTTCACGGGAAGAAGATATATAATAAAAATGAACACGGCAGCCAACAAAGCATAGCTGTCAAGTGGGGCTAAACGCCCCACCTGCAGCTATGCAGACCGTTGGGCGCTATGAAATTCCCGACCCACAAATTGAAAGTAACACCATGAGCAAAATCGTAAATTTGAAAAATCGTGGCTCCCAAATTATTGAATAGAGACTCCCCTACCCGCTTGAAAAATTTGAAAAATTTGAAAGATAATTTACAGGGCAAGCTGACGGCCTTTTTAATTATCAATGAAAATGATTAACAGCAACAGAAAATTGAAATACTCCAAAACTGATTTAGTACGTGAGCAACTGAAACTCTTACATTCATCAAGACTACTCCAAGACTAATCAACAAGTAACAAGATCATTAAAATTGCTGATTCGTCTAAATTCAATCCAAAATCCAATTCAGTCATGGGCAACAAGAATGCTAAACTCCTGAAAAATATTAAATTGCATTTCATAAAAATGCATAAAACACTGATAATCAACAAAATATACTGAAAAGGCCTAGCTAATCTCAATGATTAATCAGGAAGTGGTAAGCGGAGTGAATGATTAGATTCTACCAAGAGTACTTTGAAAAGTAAAACACCAAAATTGCTACGGTTGACTGGAAATTGTTATATTTATACCCGGTAAAATTGTTGGGTTCCTTTGGAGCAACCTGGAAAATTGGAGTCTCATAGTTCCTTTGAAAAATTTGAAAAAGGAAGGAACAGCGCCCAACAAAGCGTAAAACGACCATGCGGCTACTTGGAAGATGAAATGCCTTTTGGCTGATAAAGAATTTTGTAGTTCCTTTCAGCACTTTGAAAACCGCACGGCGTTTACGCAGACCGTTACCTACCATAGAATTTTAAGGCCATCCCTCGATTCTAAATTAGTCCCAAACTACGCCTGGAAAAATTGAGTGAATTTGTCAAGAGACAGCATCCAAAGTGATCGCCCTACCCGCTTAAAAATTTCTTCGATAAGCTTTTTACAAACCAGAACCAGGGCCTGGAGTCAACAATAATTGAAAGCAATAATCACGGGAAATTATTCTTCACACAATAATTCTTTGATCGCCACTGAGTCAGCCAAATTGTTAAATCTTCCAGCGAAAGCTATGAGTCGATAAATTATACCCAAATTCTCCTCTGTGGCCCAACTACAAATTGACAGTCAAATTCACGGATTAAGGAAAAATGTTATATATTTATACCACCACCTAAAGAATTCTTTTGTTCCAGTGGTGAATACGATAAATAAAGGACTCAACAGTTCCTTTGAAACCATCGTCAGAAACGGCGCTGTGCGCGCCGAAATACGGATAGGTAACAAAGCGTAGAGCGTCCATGCGGTCAAATTTTCGTTGTTTGCTGTAACTTTAGAATAAACAACTAATTCAGTCCCGATAAACACCTTGGAGCCGCACGGCGTCTACGCGGACCGTTGGGCGAAATCAAGAGAGAATTTAGAAAAAATCTATTTCATTAATCCTAAAGAATCACTATATTTGAATGGCAGTCAAATTATAACTAGAGTAATCATTCAAACCTATTTTACATACATATATAACTGATTATGAATAACTTAGAGCTGAAAGGGGGAATTATTGAAATGATAGCTAAAATCAATGACAACAAGACATTGACTGAATTAAAGGAGTTAATGACAAGTTTCATTGGTAACCACTTACAAGATACTGATTACTGGGACGAACTAAACGATACTGAAAAGGAAGAACTAGTAAAGGCCATAGAAGAAAGTAATAAGGAATCAAATCATATTCCTCATGAAGAAGTAATGAAAAAATATAGAAAATGGCTAGACAAGTAGTCTGGAATAAAAGTGCCGTTAGAAAATTTGATGAAATTATTGATTTTTTGGGGTGTTGTTGCATGAATCAATTTTATTCGGAATAATATTTCGCACTCATTAAATTAGTATAAATAAATTCCGTAACAAACTGATAGTCAGTGGTAAATTTGATTGATAGTATATATAAATTATTTTAAACTAAATATTATTTTGCAATTACAGGAAATACATTAGTTAGATTCTTTTATGCAACAACGCCATTTTTTGGCTGAAAACCATTCTGAGAAGACTGCCATGAAATTCATCTTAAAAGTTGATGAACTAATTGAGAAACTGAATAAGTATCCAGAAATTGGTAGAAGAACAAAAAAAAAGAAAACTGTAAGGCAATACAAAATAGACAAATATAGAAAGCTATATTATCGCAAATATGGCAAAAAGCTAATAATAGTTTACATATTTGATGACAGACAAGACCCCAAAAACAATCCCTTTAAATAAGTTGATCCAAAAACGAGAGTTCGCCCAACAAAGCGTAAAACGACCATGCGGCTACTTGGAAGATAAAATGCCTTTGGGCTGATAAAGAATTTTGCAGTTCCTTTCAGCACCTTGAATGCCGCACGGCGTTTACGCAGACCGTTACCTACCATAGAATTTTAAGGCCATCCCTCGATTCTAAATTAGTCCCAAATTACGCCTGGAAAAATTGAATGAATTCGTCAAGATACAGCATCCAAAGTGATCGCCCTACCCGCTTAAAAATTTCTTCGATAAGCTTTTTACAAACCAAGAACCAGGGCCTGGGATCAACAATAATTAAAAGCAGTAATCACCGGAAATTATTCTTCACACAATAATTCTTTGATCGGCACTGAGTCAGCCAAATTGTTAAATCTTCCAGCGAAAGCTATGAGTCGATAAATTATACCCAAATTCTCCTCTGGGGCCCAACTACAAATTGACAGTCAAATTCACGGATTAAGGAAAAATGTTATATATTTATATCACCACCTAAAGAACTCTTTTGTTCCAGTGGTGAATACGATAAATAAAGGACTCAACAGTTCCTTTCAAACTATCGTCAGAAACGGCGCTGTGCGCGCCGAAATACGGATAGGTAACAAAGCGTAAAGCGTCCATGCGGCTACTTGGAAGATGAAATGCCTTTTGGCTGATAAAGAATTTTGTAGTTCCTTTCAGCACCTTGAATGCCGCACGGCGTTTACGCAGACCGTTAGGCGCTATGGGGCCAACCCACAATTTTGAAATTGGCAACAAGAGCAACTCGAAAATATTGGTGAATTGCAGCTCCGAGATTACCGAAAAAAACGCCCCTACCCGCTTGAAAAAATTTGAAAGGTAATTTACAGGGCAAGCTGTCGGCCTTTTTAACTATGGATGAAAATGGTAGGCAGCAAAAAAATTGAAATATCCAAAAACTGATTTAGCACCAAGACAACTGAAACTCCTAAATTCATCAAGACCAATTTAGTACCAATCCAAGACTACTCAACAAGTAACAAGATCAATAAAATTGTTGATTCGTCTAAATTCTATCCAAACTCCAATTCAGTTGCGGGCAACTAGGGTACTAATAGAAAAATATAAAATTACAATTCATAAAATACCTAAAACACTGATAATCAACAAAATACATTGAAAAGGCCTGCAAATCTCAATGACTAATCAGAAATCGGGAAGCTAAGTGAATGACTGGTTATTGTCAAGAACTCCTTGTGAATTTAAACACCAAAATTGCTACGGTTAACTGGAAATTGTTATATTTATACCCGGTAAAATTATTGAGTTCCTTTGGGGCAACCAGGAAAATTGGAGCCTTATAGTTCCTTTGAAAAATTTGGAAAAGGAAGGTACAGCGCCCAACAAAGCGTAAAACGACCATGCGGCTACCTGGATGATGAAATGCTTTTTGGTTGATGAAGAATTATGCAGTTCCTTTCAGCTCCTTGAAGGCCGCACGGCGTTTACGCAGGCCGTTCTGCCTCATTAAGGAAAAAATAAATGAAACAATTAATCGGAATATTACTAATAATTGGATTAATGTCTTGTAAAGAAAGCAAACCGAGACTTGAATCTATTGAAGATGAAGATTTAAGTATCGAACAAATTGATTCAATTTTAGCAGAATTCAAATTTGATTATGAATCACCAATAATTATTGACAGTTCAAATCTAGTATTAATACCAATTTCGACTGAGCTACTTGAAAGAAGAACAAAATATAGTAAAGACGGATATTATTCTGATGATTATCCGCGATATTGGAACGTATTATTTTACAATCGGAAAACAGGAGATACAAGATTGTTAACAGAAGATAAAATCAGAATATCAAGAATCCATATAAATGAAGATAATGAATACGATGAAGGTAGTAAAATCTTGAAGGAGAAAGTGTTATATGAAATTGGGGACACTGATTTCAACAAAGACGGAAAATTAAATAATAAAGACCCTGAGTTTTTATTTTCCTCAGAGAATAATGGAACAAATTTGAAGAGAATTTCACCTAAAGATGAAGAATTGCAATACTTTGAAGTAGTTCCAAAGTCGAACCAAATCTTGATAAGAACTTTGAGAGATATTAATCAAGACTCAATTTTCAATCGACAGGATGAATCAATTTGGTATAAGGCTGAATTGGCAAATCAAGAATGGAAATTAAATGAAATTGTTGATTCGATAGGTAGAAAGAACATCGAAAATTTATACTTCGATCAATGGTTGAAAAAGAATTAAAAAAAACGAGGCAGAACAATGCGTATATGTACATACCGCCTAATCGGCGGCACGTCACATACGCGGACCGTTGGCTGCAATGGTTGGGCCGACCCGCCTTTTTGAATTTGATTGTATGAACATCTGTACCCAAAAAGGTAATTGAAAGAGAATCTTTGATAGTAAATTTTGATTGAGAATTTATCCTGAATTGAAACTAGAATTGAAAATTGCAAGATATTTAAGATTGGAAAAATTTACGATAAACTACTAATTTCCAGTCGATTACGTATGATTTTAATCACAATTGATGGATTACGGGTAATTGTACTGGCTTCAATTCATCATCAAGAAAATCTTGAATTTCATCAGCAGTTAAATTTTGATCGACAATTTTTGAGATTAGATTTCTAATTTGGTAAATTGACTGTTGAAAATTGTAACTGAAATTTGTATCTAAAATTAGTATCATTGAAAATTCTGTTGAAAAGAACTCTGAGATTAGAGAAATTGAGTAGCAGCCAAAACACTGTAATGGAAACTTTGGCCAACGCGCAGAAGAGAATGCAGCCAACACTGGCTATGCGACCATGTGGTTAAATTTTCTTCGAAAATTTAACTTTACCGAAAAACTACACCTCTGTTCCTTTCAGCATCCTGACACCACACGGCGCATAGCCGGGCCGTTCGCAGCAATTAAAAAAAGAAAAACAAGATATAAACAACATTTTTTCACCAAAGTTTTCGATTATGAAAAAGTTAAACACAATCATTTGGAGCCTACTTATTGTAGGAATTGCTTACGGACAGCCTTGTTCTGATTTGCTAATATCCGAAATTATTTTTGGAAAACAAGGTTCTTCTTTAAACGGAGGAAGCACAGAACTGACTTTTGACAATTACTCGGTTGAGATATATAACTCAACTGATACATTGATTGACCTTTCTGATTACAAAATTGAATTGATTACCACAGATAGTGTGGAAACCGAATTTTCGCTATATGGAACCATTGGAAGTAAAGAGACCTTTGTCTTATCAAATCCAAATGCAAGTTTTGCAGTTGCAAGTGTAACAGATACGTTAACGAGTTTTTTAGATTTTGAGGACAAAGTTCTTTTACAACTCACCAAAAATGGTGACCCTATTGACGTTATTGGGCAGCAGGGGATTGGAGATGAAATTGAAAGTATCAATATTGATTCGTTATTGAATGATCCTGACTATTTACAAAGTTTGGGTTTAGATTTACGATCTGTTGAAAACCTTACTGTACGAAGAAGACCTGGAGTTCAAGAAGGTAAAAAAGAATTTTTAGTAACTGAAATACTACAGGATTGGGCGATCTATCCACACTTTTTCATTGATGATTTGGGGCAACATATAAATGTCTGTACTCCGAATACAATAGAAATAAGGTGGAAAGATAATACAGGAAATGGTGCAGCACTTAGAGAAGGAATGGAATTAGACCTTAGTTTTGCAGGTACAATTGAGGGAGAGATGGACAATATTGGAAATTCAAGTACTGATGTCAAAGCATCCGCCAGACCTGTATCAGAACCTCCTTTAGGGTTTGCAGAAGCTACACAAGGTCAATTTGATGACTTTGATGTTCCTGACCCATTCAATAATCCAAACAATGAGTTTACGATTCAGTCTAATTCACCATCTAATATGTCAGTTGAATTATGTGAAGTATTTGATGATAGTGAATCAGAGCCAACCGAAGTTGCCACTTTTAAACTTGAAATAGTTGATGATCCGAATTTTGAAGTATTTATTGGATTTCCAGAATTGTTTTGGGTTTCAATTCTGGATGATGAACCAAACGCAGTTGTTGATATTGCTTTACAAAAGCAGGTATCATTGTTTCCAACGATTGTCCAGAGTACAATTACTATAACATCCAGCCTTGATGGTTTCAAAATTAATGGTTTGTATCTGTTTTCACCCAATGGGCAAGAAGAATCATATATTAAAGGAAATAATTTAGATACATTTTCTTTTGATGTGTCTAATCTTTCCAGAGGCTATCACACGATAATTATTTACTCTTCTAGTGGCGTTCTAGCCAAGAGGTTTATTAAGCTATAATTTTTCTTAATTAAAGTATCACATCCTAAGTACTTGGGATGTGATACTTTACTAATTTACAATATTATGAGACTTTTCATAACAATTATTTTTTTTATTACTATTCCAGAGTTCGGAATTTCTCAAATCACATTAGGCTTAAGAATCAATAATATTTTTCATATCAGCAGCACAGAAACAGGTCAAAATGAAGAATTTGAATATGTTTTTGACGACGAATTTAAAGTAAATAGTGTTAGTGCAGGTATATTGACAAGTTTCCGTTCTAATAAATCAATTTATTCTTGTCGATTTGAGTATTCAAGGAGTAAGGAAACAAGACTTCTATCAGAATTGAGAGCAGGAACAGAAGATATATCAGTTAGATCTAATACATTATATTTGTATACAATTGCTATGAGTATTGAACGAATCATCAATATTGACAAGGTAGACTTTTATTATGGCTTAGGGTTAGTTCCGTTTGAATTTAGACCATCATTTAAAAGAATAATTGGTAGTGATATTGTGGATAACACGAATACACTGCTTGGGCGAATTGATTACATAACTCATCATCCACAGGCTTATTATGCACGTATTAATTTGCCATTGAGAATCTATCATAATTTTGGAAGATTCGGAATTGGGTTGGAATTAATAAATGGACTTCGTTTCCAGAAACCAGGAAAAACAACCAAGCAAGAAGTTAGGCAATATGATGCTACAGGAGAATTAATAGAAACTTCTTGGGATGAGAAACAAGATAACAGATTTGAAATTCAAAAAATGTCTACTTTTTCAATTGGATTTCAATACAAATTTGGAGACAGAGAAAAACTTAAAAAATGACAACTGCTGCGAACAAAGTATATATGCCAATTTCGCCTAAACGGCGAAACTGCATATATACCGAGCGTTGGCAGCAAGCAAGAGAAAAAAGAAGAAAAAAACTTGGATTTGAATAAAAAAGAAGATAATTTTGTAATTACATAGTATTTACGCTTAAATTATGATTTATGGAAATTTCAATTATTCAAATCGGAAATTCAAAAGGAATTAGACTTGCAAAAACTATCTTGGAAAGATATGACATCACGGATAAGGTTGAATTAATTTTCAAAGAAGGGTTTTTAATTTTAAGACCAGTAAAAAAGGTTCGTGATGGATGGGATAAAGCGTTCAAAAAAATGGCAGATAGAGGAGATGATGAATTATTAATTGATGATGTTTTTGAAGATGAAAACTGGGAGCTATGAAAATATCGCAATATGATATAGTCATTGTTAATTTAGACCCAACAATTGGCAGTGAAATAAAAAAAACAAGACCTTGCTTAGTTATTTCACCAAATGAAATAAATGATAATTTGAGAACGATAATAGTTGCACCAATTACCTCAAAATCCAAAAATTATCCCACAAGGGTTGAGATTAAAGTCAAAGGAAAAAAAAATTGGGTAGTCATTGAACAAATTAGGACAATAGATAAAAAACGTGTGTACAAGAAGGTCGGAAAATTGATAAATACTGAAATTTCAGAAGTAAAAAGAATAATCAAGGAAACATTGGTAGATTGAAATTGGTAGATTGAAAAAGAAGCCTGCTGCCAACAATGCGTATATGTACATACCGCCTAATCGGCGGCACGCCACATACGCGGACCGTTACCTACCATAGAATTTTAAGGCCATCCCTCGATTCTAAATTAGTCCCAAATTACGCCTGGAAAAATTGAATGAATTCGTCAAGATACAGCATCCAAAGTGATCGCCCTGCCCGCTTAAAAAATTTCTTCGATAAGCTTTTTACAAACCAAAAACCAGGGCCTCGGATCAACAATAATTAAAAGCAATAATCACGGGAAATTATTCTTCACACAATAAGTCTTTGATCGGCACTGAGTCAGCCAAATTGTTAAATCTTCCAGCGAAAGCTATGAGTCCATAAATTAGACCCAAATTCTCCTCTGAGGCCCAACTACAAATTGACAGTCAAATTCACGGATTAAGGAAAAATGTTATATATTTATACCACCACCTAAAGAGGGCGCAACAGGGATTTGTCCCCCCCTATATAGAAAGGAAGAAAGCATTAACTTTGAGTTGAAACAAAACCAAAAAAAATGCAAATCTCCCTTTCAGTAGTAAAATTACTAAAAAAAGAATTAGAAGAATTACTCTTATCAATAAACTGGTTAGAAATGTTGTTAACCGGAAATTTTTATAAGTTTGAGCGTCTGTTTTTTGAATGTTTTTTAGAGTTGTACGATATAGCAGTAAGGCAAATAATAGAAGGGTTGAGTAAAGCCGAAGAATTTCTAAATCGTCAAAAAGAGGTATCAAAAGAGAAAGGGCTGAAGAAGCTAGTCATACGGCCAGCGACGATACAACTACGCACCGGGAGTCGAATAAAATATGATTCTTATTATGCTAAAAAGGTTCCAAAAGATTATGAAGGACAACGGCATATGTCCCATATCTTATGGAATACAGAATCCAATGGTTCTCCCATGTTTGCGAGTTTAGTTACCTTGTCAAGTGTCCTATGTCCTTCATTTTTAGTAGCCAACAATGTGTTGTCTTATCAAGGTGTTGACACGAATCATGATCGAATCAGACAAGTATCTCTTTCATTGGGGGAAAGTTGTTTAGCTGATCGGTCCTCCATTCAACTGGACAAAGAGGAGAGCATGGCAGGCAAACGTGTGATAATAGGAATAGATGGAGGTCGTACCCGAACCAGGGTCTATGAACAGGAAACTAAAAAGGGTAATGAGAAGAAGAAATTTAGTACTCCTTGGAGAGAACCCAAAATGTTTGCTATTAGCACAATAGATAAAGAGGGAAAAACAAATAAAGAAACGATCCCAATATATGATGCAGGATTTGGAGATGTTGAAACTTTTGAATTATTGGAAGAATACTTGCTGAACTTAGAAATTAAACTACTACCGGCTTGAAGCCGGTAGATTTGGGTGAGTGGGCTGTAAGCCCACTCAATCCACCCGCTTATTCCGCGACTTCAAAGTTGTCATCGTCTTGTTCTTTGTCTTGCGTTTCAATATATTTCATTATCACTTCATCTGTCACATTACCGGATGAAGCCGCGAAATACCCACGCGCCCACAAATGGCGACCCCAAAACTTTTGGGATAATGGCCTAAACTCGCTCAATAGCTTGCGAGAGGTCTTCCCTTTCAACAATTGCATCAGCTTGCTGACGCTTAAATAGGGAGGCACAGACACAAACAAGTGGATATGGTCCTTTGATACATGACCTGATAATATCTCTACTTCGTTTGCTTTGCATATTTGACGTATCAATTCTCGTGTTCGCCCGGCCACTTCGCCTTTCATCACGGGTTTACGATATTTTGTAATCCACACTAAGTGGTATTTTATATCATACAAGGAATGGGATGTCTTTCGATAATGTTGCATCTTACAAAGATAAACAACACGCATCTAACTAAAGTCTTCGCCTAAAGGCGAGGGATTTCCTCCCCTTCCCCGATTGAGACATTAAAAAAGCAAAAAGCGTACAATTTGTAGGAGATGGGGCACCTTGGATATGGAATAAAGCCAAACCAATGTTATTGCGCCTTGGGGTTAAAGAAGATAAGATCATTGAGACGCTGGATTATTATCATGCCAGTGAACATTTACACAACTTGAAAGACTATATGGAAAAAGAAAAAAAGGAAGATAGTTTTGCCAAACTCAAGGATCAACTATGGCAAGGAAATGTTGTTCAGATGGCGGCAACACTTACAGAGGCAATTCCCGGAGTTGACCTTTCCTCTTTCACTCCATTTCAATACTTTGTAAACAACCAGTTTAGAATTGATTATCAATGGTTTACAAAAATGAAACTCGTATGTGGAAGTGGGCTGATTGAGTCTGGAATTAGGCGAATGATTAATTTAAGATTCAAATCTCCTTCATCTTTTTGGTATCCTGATAATGTCGAAAAATTGATCTTAATGCGTTGTATTGCTCTATCGGGCAGATGGGAAATTATGATGAAAAATCTGACAGAATGAAGAATTTAGAGGGGACAAATCCATTATGCACCCACCTAAAGAACTCTTTTGTTCCAGTGGTGAATACGATAAATAAAGGACTCAACAGTTCCTTTCAAACTATCCTCAGAAACGGCGCTGTGCGCGCCGAAATACGGGTAGGTAACAAAGCGTAAAGCGTCCATGCGGCTACTTGGAAGATGAAATGCCTTTTGGTTGATAAAGAATTTTGTAGTTCCTTTCAGCACTTTGTAAACCGCACGGCGTTTACGCAGACCGTTGGGCGCTATGAAATTCCCGACCCACAAATTGAAAGTAACACCATGAATAAAATGGCAAAATTGATAAACTGTAGCTCCCAAATTATTGAATAGAGACTCCCCTACCCGCTTGAAAAATTTGAAAAATTTGAAAGATAATTTACAGGGCAAGCTGACGGCCTTTTTAATTATCAATCAAAATGATTAACAGCAACAGAAAATTGAAATACTCCAAAACTGATTTAGTACGTGAGCAACTGAAACTCTTACATTCATCAAGACTACTCCAAGACTACTCAACAAGTAACGAGATCATTAAAATTGCTGATTCGTCGAAATTCAATCCAAAATCCAATTCAGTCATGGGCAACAAGAATGCTAAAACTCCTGAAAAATATTAAATTGCATTTCATACAAATACATAAAACACTGATAATCAACAAAATATAATGAAAAGGCCTAGCTAATCTCAATGATTAATCAGGAAGTGGTAAGCGGAGTGAATGATTAGATTCTACCAAGAGTACTTTGAAAAGTAAAACACCAAAGTTGCTACGGTTGACTGGAAATTGTTATATTTATACCCGGTAAAATTGTTGGGTTCCATTGGGGCAACCTGGAAAATTGGAGCCTCATAGTTCCTTTTAAAAATTTGTAAAAGGAAAAGGAAGGAACAGCGCCCAACAAAGCGTAAAGCGTCCATGCGGCTACTTGGAAGATAAAATGCTTTTTGGTTGATAAAGAATTTTGCAGTTCCTTTCAGCACTTTGAAAACCGCACGGCGTTTACGCAGACCGTTAGTGGACATAGGGGAAAATCATCCCGCAGCTTGCCTATTTTTCAAACAACATCCGGGTAAACTGAAAACCTGGAAAAGGAAATCAACATCTTGAAATGCTTGCCAGCCCGCCTTATAAATTTATAAAATTGATAAATTGATACCAACAATAATTCTTGAACAGCACGACTGACGGCCTTTTTGATTTTGAGTTGAACTCGAATATGGGTAAACTCCTTGATTGAGTACAACAACTGAAATTCCTGAAAACTACAATTTGCAGACAATTACAATTCAACCAGGCCTAATCAAGCTCTTTGACAATCAAGAACTGAAAGCCTGGCTCAAAAAAGGCATCAATAATTATTCTGCTAAATTACTCCAAAACAACTGAGGTGACTCATAAAAAATAACACCAGGAATACACATCTTGAAAAAAATTCATATATTTAGCAAGTCAACTGATTGAAAAATTTGGTAGCAAAAACATCTGAAAGGAAAACCGGCGCTGAGGCGCCGGAAAGATACGACCACTAACAATGTGCATATGTCAATGCCCTCCTTTCAGTCGGCCACTGCATATGCACCGACCGTTACACCCAATAAGGTAATCAATTAGAAATTCAATTTAAATATTTGTAATTTGCAATATTTTATAAGCAAAATAGTGAAATGGAGATAAAAACTGATTTATTCCTCGGTGATTGCAAGAAAGTTCTGAAGAAAATTCCAGAAGGGTCTGTTGATTTGATATTCACATCACCCCCGTATGCTGACCAAAGAAAAAGCACATATGGAGGGATCCATCCTAATAAATATGTTGATTGGTTTTTGCCAATTTCTAAGGAATTGTTGAGAGTTCTCAATCCGAAAGGGACATTTGTACTCAATATTAAAGAGAAGGTTGTTAAAGGAGAACGAAGCACCTATGTAATGGAATTGATTATAGAAATGAGAAGACAAGGATGGCTATGGACAGAAGAATTTATTTGGCACAAAAAGAACAGTTTTCCAGGTAAATGGTCAAATAGGTTTAGAGATTCTTGGGAAAGGTTACTTCAATTTAACAAGGAGAAAAAATTTAACATGTATCAAGAAGAGGTCATGGTTCCAGTTGGTGATTGGGCAAAGGCAAGATTAAAAAACCTTAGTAAAACTGACAAGAAAAGGGATGAATCTAAAGTGGGAAGTGGATTTGGGAAGAAAATTTCTAATTGGATTGGAAGAGATAAAGTTTATCCAACTAATGTGCTTCATTTAGCTACTGAATGCAGCAACAAGAAACATAGTGCTGCTTTTCCCGAAGGATTGCCTGAATGGTTTATTAAATTGTTCACAAAGCCAGGCGATACAGTTTTAGATCCATTTATGGGTTCAGGAACTACAAATCAAGTTGCTCAAAGGATGATGAGAAACTCTATTGGAATTGAAATCCTACCAGACTATTATAATATAGTCAAGGACAATATTGAACCAATTAAATTAGTACTTCTTGAACCCGAAGAAAAATATGAAAAAGCTAAACTTAACGGACGTCACTAAATATGTTGAAAATAATATTGGAGTTTTTCATCAGAAACGAATAGAAAGACTAAATAAGCTAAAACTTAAAACAGTTCTCAAAAAGAAAAATCCTTACCTTTTCAAAGCAAAGCACCTTTTAACCGCAGGTGAGATTGTAAAAGGGATTGCAGATGCTTTTATATCCTCAAATGAAGAAACCATTTTTGGAGATTGGTTAGAAGGACTTGCAATATTCATCAACCAAAAAGTTTACGGAGGGTGGAAGTCAGGAATACCAAATATTGATCTTGAATTCGATAAAGATAATGTTAGATACATTGTCAATATTAAGTCTGGTCCAAATTGGGGCAATAGTAGCCAGATAAAGAAAATGAAATCTGACTTCAAAACGGCTAAAAAGACATTAAGGACAAGTAACTCAAAAGTCCTAGTTATTTCTGTAAATGGATGCTGCTATGGAATTGATAATAATCCAGATAAAGGAGATTATTTCAAATATTGTGGTCAAGAATTTTGGGAATTCATTTCTGGAGACCAAAATCTGTATACTGAAATTATCGAACCTTTAGGACACAAAGCAAAAGAAAAGAACGATGAATTCATTGAATCCTACACAAGGATGATAAACCAATTCACAAGAGATTTTATTAATGACTTTTGCAAAGAGAATGGCGAAATAGATTGGCTTAAACTCGTCAAATTCAATTCTGGAAAAAAATAGAAAGAAAAGAATACTGGGTGTAACAATGTGCAAAACGGCAATAGCTGGCAGTCAACCTATGCTCAAACCCAGCGCTCCGCCAGCTACTGCGTTTGCACTGAGCGTTAGGTGGCATTAAAAAAAGAAAAACCAATCAATGAGTAAAAAGCTCAATAGTAGAAAAAGACTATTTGATATATTTTCAAATCAACTTCATTTGCTAAAAGATGAGGGACTGATTGATATTGAGCTGAAATATGAAAGAACCTACATTTGCCCAATTTGTCTAAATCAATTTGAAGAAAACGATTTAGTTTCAAGTCCGAATAAAAATTTTTTAACTGAAGAAGATGCTCCACCAGCAAAATTAGGAGGTTCACGAATTGCCTTAACTTGTAAAGAATGTAATTCAAAAGCAGGTCATCAAATAGATAATCATCTTATCCATAGATTAAGAAATTTGGATGATAAATATTATCTAAATTCAACTGAGCAACAAAGAAGGGTAAAATTTGAAAATTCATCAATTGGTGGGACTTTAACACCAAAGGGAAATGGAATAATTGAAATAGTCCACAAGCCAAAAAATAATAATCCAAAACTACTTGACAAATTCATTTATGCATTAAAAAATAAATCAATCGGTCAATTATTAAATTTAGAACCAAGATATAAAAATGTAAAAGACGATTGTGTGGAACGGGCGCTTCTAAAAACAGCGTACATCATTACCTTTTCAAAATTTGGTTACATTTTTATTCTTGATGAGTATTACGATACGATAAGAGACCAAATAAAGAATGTTAATAGTAAATTTGAAAAGTTCTTCTTCCTCAAAAATCAATTTACGAATGATAAAGTCGGCACTTATTATGTGCTTAACCAAAATGCAAAATCAATATTCAATATCTTTTCTTTAAAGACAGATTATTCTGAAACTTTGATTGGTTCAATAATTCCAATAACAGGAATTAGTTCAGAACAATTACATTCCAATCTTGTAAATCAAGGATATGAAATTGGAGAAGAAGGAAAAGCAGGAGTTACATTAGATACAACTCATTATGACCCTGATGCTGATTTATTTAATGACATTAAAGAAATAAGAAAAATAATAAATTGGAAAGAAAACGCCACCTAACAATGCATAAAACGGCAATTGCCAGCAAAAGCTGGCAACTGCGTTTATGCGAGACCGTTGGCTGCAATGGTTGGGCCGACCCGCTTTTTTTGAATTGGATGGCATGAACATCTGTACCAAAAAGGTAATTGAAAGAGAATCTTTGACAGCAAATTTTTGATTGAAAATTTATCTTGAATTGAAACTAGAATTGATAGTTATGAAAATTTGAAGTTGGAAAAAATTATGATAAACTACTAATTTTCAATCGATTACGCATAATTTTAATCACAATTGATAGATTACGGGTAATTGTACTGGCTTCAATTCATCAGCAAGAAAATCTTGAATTTCATCAGCAGTTAAATTTTAATTGACAATTTTTGAGATTAGATTTCTAATTTGGTAAAATTTGGTAAATTGACTGTTGAAAATTGTAGCTTAAATTTGTATCTAAAATTAGTATCATTGAAAATTTTGTTGAAAAGGACTCTGAGATTAGAGAAATTGAGTAGCAGCCAAAACACTGTAATGGAAACTTTGGCCAACGCGCAGAAGAGAATGCAGCCAACACTGGCTATGCGACCATGTGGTTAAATTTTCTTCGAAAATTTAACTTTACCGAAAAACTACACCTCTGTTCCTTTCAGCAGCCTGACACCACACGGCGCATAGCCGGGCCGTTAGTGGCAATTAGGGTGTGTTAAGCCTAATTAATGTTGACAAGGATGTTCAATATTTAAATTAGATATTAAATGATATATATTAATTATTAAATGTTTCAATATGACGTATATAGATAAATTGTTTATTAAAGAATACCCTAATCTTGATTTATACAAATCCAATCCAATCATTAATTATAATAAAGCAGTTCTTCACTATAATTCTGGTGAGTTTTCTAAGGCAACAAAAATGTTTAAAAATGTATCAACAAACACAATGATAAGCGAGGAGTTTAGACTAGTTAATATTTTCAATTCTATTTTGTCGTCTATAAAAGGAGGAATCAACCAAAATTTTCCCACCCGTTATGAATCAAGAATTGGAGAAATTACTGTGACAGGATTGGCATATAACGTTTTATTCCATTTATTAAATCAAAATATTAATGCAAATATTGAAATAGGTCTTTCAGAAAACCAGAAGAAAATAGATGTGAACTTCAATGAAAAAAAATATGAACTCGAATTTATTAATATATCAGATAGAACCATTGGTAATTGTTCCAGAATAGGAAAAGGAGTTATTGGAGATTCTTATATCGATTTGGACAAAGACGATAGATTGATTAATTCAATTTTCACTAAAGGAATTAAAGCTGAATTGGGACTAACGATTATTCCTGGCTCGAAAAAAGATGAATATGTTGGTTGGGAAATGTTTGCATTTATTTACCTGCTGATATATTCTGGATGGGGAATATTAGGATTTTCTGATCACGTACATATTATAGGGTTCCTATTATTTATTTTAATTTTTTTCCCATTGGGAAGTTTCTTAATAGTAATTTTAACAGGAATGTATAATTATGGAAGTAGAAAATTTTGGATGATTCTCTTCTACATTTCAATTCTACTTGCAATTTATGCATCATATTGTGCAAACTGGAAATCTGTATTCAGCCAAATTTATTGAAAATGATGACAACTATTGTTTCGGGGAAAATTAAATCGGTTGTTTTGATTACCCTCTATACTTAAATTTCATAAAAACGCTGAAATGAAATGCCACTAACAAAGCATAAAACGTCAATGTCGGCTAAACGCCGCCACTGCGTTTATGCCGACCGTTGGGCGCTATGGAAAATCCCAACCCACAATTTTGAATTTGGCACCAAGAGCAACTTAGTGAAATTGAAAAATCGTAGCTCCCAGATTATCGAAAAAAGAGGCTCCCCTACCCGCTTGAAAAATTTGAAAGGTAATTTACAGGGCAAGCTGACGGCCTTTTTAATTATCAATCAAAATGATTAACAGCAACAGAAAATTGAAATACTCCAAAACTGATTTAGCACGTGAGCAATTGAAACTCCTAAATTCATCAAGGCCAATCCAAGACTAATCAACAAGTAACAAGGTCATTAAAATTGTTGATTCGTCGAAATTCAATCCAAAATCCAATTCAGTCATGGGCAACAAGAATGCTAAACTCCTGAAAAATATTAAATTGCATTTCATAAAAATACATAAAATACTGATAATCAACAAAATATAATGAAAAGGCCTAGCTAATCTCAATGATTAATCAGGAAGTGGTAAGCGGAGTGAATGATTACATTCTACCAAGAGTACTTTGAAAAATAAAACACCAAAATTGCTACGGTTGACTGGAAATTGTTATATTTATACCCGATAAAATTGTTGGGTTCCTTTGGAGCAACCTGGAAAATTGGAGCCTCATAGTTCCTTTGAAAAATTTGTAAAAGGAAGGAACAGCGCCCAACAAAGCGTAAAACGACCATGCGGCTTTCTTTGAGGTCGAAATGTTGGTTACTTGGCAAAAATTTTTGCAGTTCCTTTCAGCACTTTGAAAACCGCACGGCGTTTACGCAGACCGTTGGGTGCTATCAGAAAAAATAGAAAATTACTAATTCATAAAAAAGACTCATGCAATTTCAAGGAATTAGGATTACATACTTTATAAATGGAGGATTGGCAATATTGTGGATTTATCCAATAATTTGGCTTTTCTATGAAAATTTTGAAGGGCTGGTTAAAGAAGAAATTTTATTAAATAAGGAATTGCTGTTAGCATTTCTGATTCCTTTCATATATGTAATTGGAATGTTGATAAGCTATTTAGCAAGAGCTGTTTTAAATTCACAGAAAAGAAGAATCCAAAAGGAAACATATCAGAAATACTTAGGCGATGAAAGATTATACCAAGTTCCATTATTAATAAAAGCTGCTTCTCTTAGTAAAGATGTATATGAAAGATTGGAAGAGAGATTGACTGCTCAATTAGTTGCAAGAGGAACGGTATTAAATTTATTATTAGCAATAATTACACATACTGTAATTTTGTTGATATTGAAGAAAGTGAATTTGTTAATAATTATTCTACCAATTTTGATTATGTTTCTGATTCCTTCATATTTTATGTGGAAAAAACATCAGCAAGGATATTACGAAAATCAATGTTTCGCATTTTTACATAGTAAGGGAATTGAAATTTTGGATAAAAACAGCGTTAAAAAATATAAAAAAGAAAAAAGAAAAAAAGACAGCACCCAACAAAGTGCAAAACGGCAATAGCTCCCACTCGGTCGCTACTGCGTTTGCACGAACCGTTAGTGGACATAGAAAATCATCCCGCAGCTTTCCTATTTTTCAAACAGCATCGTGGTAAATTGAATATCTGGAAAAGGAAAACAACATCCTGATAGGCTTGCCAGCTCGCTTTATAAATTTATAAAATTGATAAATTGATACCAGCAATAATTCTTGAACAGCACGACTGACGGCCTTTTTGATTTTGAGTTGAACTCGATTATGGGTAAACTCCTTGATTGAGTACAACAACTGAAATTCCTGAAAACTACAATTTGCAGACAATTACAATTCAACCAGGCCTAATCAAGCTCTTTGACAATCAAGAACTGAAAGCCTGGCTCAAAAAAGGCATCAATAATTATTCTGCTAAATTACTCCAAAACAACTGAGGTGACTCATAAAAAATAACACCAGGAATACACATCTTGAAAAAAATTCATATATTTAGCAAGTCAACTGATTGAAAAATTTGGTAGCAAAAACATCTGAAAGGAAAACCGGCGCTGAGGCGCCGGAAAGATACGACCACTAACAAAGTGCATATGTCAATGCCCTCCTTTCAGTCGGCCACTGCATATGCACCGACCGTTACCTACCATAGAATTTTAAGGCCATCCCTCGATTCTAAATTAGTCCCAAATTACGCCTGGAAAAATTGAATGAATTCGTCAAGATACAGCATCCAAAGTGATCGCCCTACCCGCTTAAAAATTTCTTCGATAAGCTTTTTACAAACTAAGAACCAGGGCCTGGGATCAACAATAATTAAAAGCAATAATCACGGGAAATTATTCTTCACACAATAATTCTTTGATCGGCACTGAGTCAGCCAAATTGTTAAATCTTCCAGCGAAAGCTATGAGTCCATAAATTAGACCCAAATTCTCCTCTGGGGCCCAACTACAAATTGACAGTCAAATTCACGGATTAAGGAAAAATGTTATATATTTATACCACCACCTAAAGAACTCTTTTGTTCCAGTGGTGAATGCGATAAATAAAGGGCTCAACAGTTCCTTTCAAACTATCCTCAGAAACGGCGCTGTGCGCGCCGAAATACGGATAGGTAACAAAGCGTAAAGCGTCCATGCGGCTACTTGGAAGATAAAATGCTTTTTGGCTGATAAAGAATTTTGCAGTTCCTTTCAGCACCTTGAATGCCGCACGGCGTTTACGCAGACCGTTGGCTGCAATGGTTGGGCCGACCCGCTTTTTTTGAATTGGATGGCATGAACATCTGTACCAAAAAGGTAATTGAAAGAGAATCTTTGGCAGTAAATTCTGATTGATAATTTATCCTGAATTGAAACTAGAATTGATAATTACAAAAAATTGAGATTGAACAAAATTTACCGTAAATCATTAATTTTCAATCGATTACGTATAATTTTAATCACAATTGATGGATTACGGGTAATTGTACTGACTTCAATTCGTCAGCAAGAAAATCATGAATTTCATCAGCAGTTAAATTTTGATTGACAATTTTTGAGATTAGATTTCTAATTTGGTAAATTGACTGTTGAAAATTGTAGCTTAAATTTGTATCTAAAATTAGTATCATTGAAAATTCTGTTGAAAAGGGCTTTGAGATTAGAGAAGTTGAGTAGCAGCCAAAACACTGTAATGGAAACTTTGGCCAACGCGCAGAAGAGAATGCAGCCAACACTGGCTATGCGACCATGTGGTTAAATTTTCGAAGAAAATTTAACTTTACCGAAAAACTACACTTCTGTTCCTTTCAACATCCTGACACCACACGGCGCATAGCCGCGCCGTTGGGTAGCCATAGAAAATCAAACCCACAGCTTTCCTATTTTTCAAACAGCATCGTAGCAAATTCAATACCTGGAAAAGGAAAACAACATCCTGAAAGGCTTACCAACCCGCTTTGAAATTGATACAATCATCCCTCTTCGATTGGCAGGACTACGGCCTTTTGAATTTTGTAATTGAATACTTTGACAAAGAATCACAACAATTCACAAAGAGCTTTTGAAAGTAATTGAAATCCTAAAACTAATTGAGACAAGTAGATTGTAAAAATTACAAACTCCGCAACATCTGCAATAAAGTTTAATAACTTAAAATTATTGCAATTCATAAATTATTGAAAATCATAGAGTTAAATAATGAATTCGGCCTAATCCAGCTAATTGTTAATCAACAATCGGTAAGCTCAACTCCGAAAAGGTATTGAAGCAGCATGAAAAATAGTACGCCCACAGCAGTAGAATTGTAGAAGAAAAATAACATTCAAAATACACATCTCGACAAAATTTCATATATTGGTTCCTCAACAGTTTGGACTAATATGGCTCCGAAATTACCTGAAAGGAAAACCGGCGCTGAGGCGCCGGAAAAATACGGCTACCAACAAAGCGTAAAACGTCCATGCGGCTTTCTTTGAGGTCGAAATGTTGGTTACTTGGTAAAAATTTTTGCAGTTCCTTTCAGCACTTTGAAAACCGCACGGCGTTTACGCAGGCCGTTGGGCGCTATGGAAAATCCCAACCCACAATTTTGAATTTGGCACCAAGAGCAACTTAGTGAAATTGAAAAATCGTAGCTCCCAGATTATCGAAAAAAGAGGCTCCCCTACCCGCTTGAAAAATTTGAAAAATTTGAAAGATAATTTACAGGGCAAGCTGACGGCCTTTTTAATTATCAATCAAAATGATTAACAGCAACAGAAAATTGAAATACTCCAAAACTGATTTAGTACGTGAGCAACTGAAACTCTTACATTCATCAAGACTACTCCAAGACTACTCAACAAGTAACGAGATCATTAAAATTGCTGATTCGTCGAAATTCAATCCAAAATCCAATTCAGTCATGGGTAACAAGAATGCTAAAACTCCTGAAAAACATTAAATTGCATTTCATACAAATACATAAAATACTGATAATCAACAAAATATACTGAAAAGGCCTAGCTAATCTCAATGATTAATCAGGAAGTGGTAAGCGGAGTGAATGATTAGATTCTACCAAGAGTACTTTGAAAAGTAAAACACCAAAATTGCTACGGTTGACTGGAAATTGTTATATTTATGAAGATAAAAGGACTGAGCTGGATTGATGAATTTGGTAAATTTGAACATTGCAGTTCCGTTGAAAAATTTGTAAAAGGAAGGAACAGCGCCCAACAAAGCGTAAAACGACCATGCGGCTACTTGGAAGATAAAATGCCTTTGGGCTGATAAAGAATTTTGTAGTTCCTTTCAGCACCTTGAATGCCGCACGGCGTTTACGCAGACCGTTGGGCGCTATGGAATTCCCGACCCACAAATTGAAAGTAACACCATGAGCAAAATCGTAAATTTGAAAAATCGTGGCTCCCAAATTATTGAATAGAGACTCCCCTACCCGCTTGAAAAATTTGAAAAATTTGAAAGGTAATTTACAGGGCAAGCTGACGGCCTTTTTAATTATCAATGAAAATGATTAACAGCAACAGAAAATTGAAATACTCCAAAACTCTGATTTAGCACGTGAGCAATTGAAACTCCTAAATTCATCAAGGCCAATCCAAGACTAATCAACAAGTAACAAGATCATTAAAATTGTTGATTCGTCTAAATTCAATCCAAAATCCAATTCAGTCATGGGCAACAAGGGTGCTAAAACTCCTGAAAAATATTAAATTGCATTTCATACAAATACATAAAATACTGATAATCAACAAAATATACTGAAAAGGCCTAGCGAATCTCAATGATTAATCAGGAAGTGGTAAGCGGAGTGAATGATTAGATTCTACCAAGAGTACTTTGAAAAGTAAAACACCAAAATTGCTACGGTTGACTGGAAATTGTTATTTTTATACTCGGTAAAATTGTTGGGTTCCATTGGGACAACCTGGAAAATTGGAGCCTCATAGTTCCTTTGAAAAATTTGTAAAAGGAAGGAACAGCGCCCAACAAAGCGTAAAACGACCATGCGGCTACTTGGAAGATGAAATGCCTTTTGGTTGATAAAGAATTTTGTAGTTCCTTTCAGCACTTTGTAAACCGCACGGCGTTTACACAGACCGTTGGGCGCTATGGAATTCCCGACCCACAAATTGAAAGTAACACCATGAGCAAAATCGTAAATTTGAAAAATCGTGGCTCCCAAATTATTGAATAGAGACTCCCCTACCCGCTTGAAAAATTTGAAAAATTTGAAAGGTAATTTACAGGGCAAGCTGACGGCCTTTTTAATTATCAATGAAAATGATTAACAGCAACAGAAAATTGAAATACTCCAAAACTCTGATTTAGCACGTGAGCAATTGAAACTCCTAAATTCATCAAGGCCAATCCAAGACTAATCAACAAGTAACAAGATCATTAAAATTGTTGATTCGTCTAAATTCAATCCAAAATCCAATTCAGTCATGGGCAACAAGGGTGCTAAAACTCCTGAAAAATATTAAATTGCATTTCATACAAATACATAAAATACTGATAATCAACAAAATATACTGAAAAGGCCTAGCGAATCTCAATGATTAATCAGGAAGTGGTAAGCGGAGTGAATGATTAGATTCTACCAAGAGTACTTTGAAAAGTAAAACACCAAAATTGCTACGGTTGACTGGAAATTGTTATTTTTATACTCGGTAAAATTGTTGGGTTCCATTGGGACAACCTGGAAAATTGGAGCCTCATAGTTCCTTTGAAAAATTTGTAAAAGGAAGGAACAGCGCCCAACAAAGCGTAAAACGACCATGCGGCTACTTGGAAGATGAAATGCCTTTTGGTTGATAAAGAATTTTGTAGTTCCTTTCAGCACTTTGTAAACCGCACGGCGTTTACACAGACCGTTCGCAGCAATTAAAAAAAGAAAAACAATAAATAAACAACATTTTTTCACCAAAATTTTCGATTATGAAAAAGTTAAACACAATCATTTGGAGCCTACTATTAGTAGGAATTGCTTACGGACAGCCTTGTTCTGACCTGCTAATATCCGAAATTATTTTCGGAAAACAAGGTTCTTCTTTAAACGGAGGAAGTCCAGAACTGACTTTTGACAATTACTCGGTTGAGATATATAACTCGACTGATACATTAATTGACCTTTCTGATTACAAAATTGAATTGATTGCTACTGATAGTGTAGAAACCGAATTTTCGCTATATGGAACCATTGGAAGTAAAGAAACCTTTGTCTTATCAAATCCAAATGCAAGTTTTGCAGTTGCAAGTGTAACAGATACGTTAACGAGTTTTTTAGATTTTGAGGACAAAGTTCTTTTACAACTCACCAAAAATGGTGACCCTATTGATGTAATTGGACAGCAGGGGATTGGAGATGAAATTGAAAATATCAATATTGATTCGTTATTGAATGACCCTGATTATTTGCAAAGTTTGGGGTTGGATTTACGATCGGTTGAAAACCTTACTGTACGAAGAAGACCTGGAGTTCAAGAAGGCAAAAAAGAATTTATAGTAACTGAAATACTACAGGATTGGGCAATCTATCCACACTTTTTTATTGATGATTTGGGTCAGCATATTAATGTCTGTACTCCAAATACTATTGAAATTCGCTGGAGAGATAACACAGGGAATGGAACAGCTGTTAGGGAAGGATTAGAACTTGATTTGAGTTTTGCAGGGACTATTCAAGGCGAGATGGATAATATAGGAAGCCCAAGTGCAACTATTACTGCATCTGCCAGACCTGTGTCAGAACCACCTTTAGGGTTTGCAGAAGCTACACAAGGTCAATTTGATGACTTTGATGTTCCTGACCCGTTTGGCAATCAAAATAATGAATTCCTTATTTCTCCGAGTTCGCCATCAGGGATATTTGTTGATTTGTGTGAAGTTTTTGACGACAGTGAATCAGAGCCAACTGAAGTGGCAACTTTTAAACTTGAAGTAGTTGATGACCCGAATTTTGAAGTATTTATTGGATTTCCTGAATTATTTTGGGTGTCAATACTTGATGATGAACCAAATGCAGTTGTCGATATTGGATTACAAAAACAAGTAACCTTATTTCCAACAATTGCACAGAATACAATTACAATATCATCAAGCCTTGATGGTTTCAAGATTAATGGTTTGTACTTGTATTCGCCCAACGGACAAGAAGAATTTTATATCAGGGGAAATAATTTAAATACATTTTCTTTTGATGTGTCTAATCTTTCCAGAGGCTATCATACAGTAATTATCTATTCTTCTAAAGGCGTTCTAGCCAAGAGGTTTATTAAGCTTTAATTTTTTCTTAACTAAAGTATCACATCCCAAGTATTTGGAATGTGATACTTTGCTAATTTGCAATACCATGAAGCTTTTCACAACTATTATTTTTTTTATAATTATTCCGGAGTTTGGAATTTCCCAAACCACTTTGGGCTTAAGAATCAATAATATTTTTCATATCAATAGTGAAAAAACATATAGTAATGAAGATTTAAATTATTCTTCGGTTGATGAATTTAAGGCCAATAGTAAAGGTGTAGGGCTAATAGCAAGTTATAGAAAACAAAAATCTGTGTATTCTTTGCGTTTTGATTTTTTTCAAGACAAAGATAATAGGAACCTCTCTGAAATAAGAGAAGGAACCGAAGATATAACATTAAGAACTAGCACTATTCAAACTTTTAGGATAGGTATTGGGTTTGAACGGATATTAAGTTTTGATAAATTAGATTTTTATTATGGAATTGCAATTCCAGTAGAATTTAGACCAAATTTTAAAGGAACAATTAGTAGCAATATACTTGATAGTTCCAATATCTTATTAGGAAGTGTAGAATATATTACTCATTATCCAAACTCCTATTATGCTTATATCAATTTACCAATAAGAATTTATCATAATTTTGGAAGATTTGGAATCGGGTTGGAATTAATTAATGGAATTCGTTTTCAAAAGCCAGGTAAGACCACGAAACAAGAAGTTAGACAGTATGATTCTGTAGGAGAATTAATTGAGACATCATGGGATGAGAAACAGGATGATAGATTTGAAATTCAAAAAATATCAACGTTTTCAATAGGGTTCCAATATAAATTTGGAGATAGAGGAAAACTTAAAAAATGACAACTGCTGCGAACAAAGTATATATGCCAATTTCGCCTAAACGGCGAAACTGCATATATACCGGTCGTTGTGTATAATGAAAAAACGTAAAAATTTGTTAATAAAATAAAGAAGTTAAAATGAAAATTGGAGATATAGCAGGAATATGGAATATAGAAGAAATGGAATTATGGGACAAAGATTATTTTAATATGGAAACTCAAGCCTTTATTAAATTTGATAAAAATTATAAAGGAGAATTTCAATTTGGATTGGTAAGGGGTACTTTTTATGGTAGAATATATAAGCATGAAAATAAAGAAGAAAGACTTGAATTTACATGGGGAGGAAGTGATGAAACAGATGAAGCATTTGGATTTGGTTGGATTAAAAGAGAAGGGCAAGGTAGGTTAACTGGAGAAATTAGATTTCATGAAGGAGATGATAGTAAATTTGAAGCTGTCAAAAAAGACTAGGGTGCATAATGGATTTGTCCCCTCTAAATTCTTCATTCTGTCAGATTTTTCATCATAATTTCCCATCTGCCCGATAGAGCAATACAACGCATTAAGATCAATTTTTCGACATTATCAGGATACCAAAAAGATGAAGGAGATTTGAATCTTAAATTAATCATTCGCCTAATTCCAGACTCAATCAGCCCACTTCCACATACGAGTTTCATTTTTGTAAACCATTGATAATCAATTCTAAACTGGTTGTTTACAAAGTATTGAAATGGAGTGAAAGAGGAAAGGTCAACTCCGGGAATTGCCTCTGTAAGTGTTGCCGCCATCTGAACAACATTTCCTTGCCATAGTTGATCCTTGAGTTTGGCAAAACTATCTTCCTTTTTTTCTTTTTCCATATAGTCTTTCAAGTTGTGTAAATGTTCACTGGCATGATAATAATCCAGCGTCTCAATGATCTTATCTTCTTTAACCCCAAGGCGCAATAACATTGGTTTGGCTTTATTCCATATCCAAGGTGCCCCATCTCCTACAAATTGTACGCTTTTTGCTTTTTTAATTTCTAAGTTCAGCAAGTATTCTTCCAATAATTCAAAAGTTTCAACATCTCCAAATCCTGCATCATATATTGGGATCGTTTCTTTATTTGTTTTTCCCTCTTTATCTATTGTGCTAATAGCAAACATTTTGGGTTCTCTCCAAGGAGTACTAAATTTCTTCTTCTCATTACCCTTTTTAGTTTCCTGTTCATAGACCCTGGTTCGGGTACGACCTCCATCTATTCCTATTATCACACGTTTGCCTGCCATGCTCTCCTCTTTGTCCAGTTGAATGGAGGACCGATCAGCTAAACAACTTTCCCCCAATGAAAGAGATACTTGTCTGATTCGATCATGATTCGTGTCAACACCTTGATAAGACAACACATTGTTGGCTACTAAAAATGAAGGACATAGGACACTTGACAAGGTAACTAAACTCGCAAACATGGGAGAACCATTGGATTCTGTATTCCATAAGATATGGGACATATGCCGTTGTCCTTCATAATCTTTTGGAACCTTTTTAGCATAATAAGAATCATATTTTATTCGACTCCCGGTGCGTAGTTGTATCGTCGCTGGCCGTATGACTAGCTTCTTCAGCCCTTTCTCTTTTGATACCTCTTTTTGACGATTTAGAAATTCTTCGGCTTTACTCAACCCTTCTATTATTTGCCTTACTGCTATATCGTACAACTCTAAAAAACATTCAAAAAACAGACGCTCAAACTTATAAAAATTTCCGGTTAACAACATTTCTAACCAGTTTATTGATAAGAGTAATTCTTCTAATTCTTTTTTTAGTAATTTTACTACTGAAAGGGAGATTTGCATTTTTTTTGGTTTTGTTTCAACTCAAAGTTAATGCTTTCTTCCTTTCTATATAGGGGGGGACAAATCCCTGTTGCGCCCAAAGACTATAAAAAAAGTTTAGATATATATAATATAAATAATAGAGAAAAACGAATCGAATTAATAATAAAAGATAAAGGAATGTTGAGATGGTCTAAAAAATCAGGACACAAAAATAAAGTAAATTTGTGTTCAAATGAAAGAGAAACCCACCACCAGAAAGCGTCGTAGATACGATGCAGAGTTTAAAAAAAGTGCCCTTGAAATGGAACAAGATGGCAGGAGTGTAGCATCAATCTGCCAAGCTCTGGGGATAAAAGAAAGCCTTTTTTATACATGGAAAAGCAAGGCAAAGAAACGGGCGGCATCCTCAAATAAGACAGAAGAGGATGAAATTAAGAGATTACGTAAACGACTAAAAGAAGTCGAACAGGAGCGTGACATCTTAAAAAAAGCCTTGGGCATTTTCAGCCGTCAGACTTGACCAAGCGGTATGACCTGATTGAAGCGTTGTCAAAAGAATATCCAGTAAGAAGGCTTTGTAAGATGCTCCAGGTAAGCACAAGTTCTTATTATGCTTATCACAATGGTCAGACCTATCGACCTAGCGATCACAAAACAACTTTGCTAAAAGAAGTGAAGTCCATATTTGATTTTCATAAGCGGCGTTATGGCAGCAGAAGGATACACTCAGAATTGCAAGACAAAGGTTATGACGTAGGTAGGCATCAAGTGAGAAGTTTGATGAGAGCACAACAACTGGTTGCGATACAGCCTAAAAGCTTCATTCCCAGGACAACACAGAGTGATCCGTCTTTGTGCAGGAGTCCGAATATGTTGTTGAGTGAAGATAATTTGCCCACTGCTCCGGACGAAGTGCTGGTAGGTGACATTACCTATTTGCCCAGTATAGCGGAAGGAATAGACGAATGGTTATACCTAGCCATTTGGATGGACCTGTTCACCAGAAAGATAGTAGGTTGGCATGTAGATGAACATATGGAGGATCTACTGGTCCTAACGGCTTTGAAAAAAGTGATCTATAATAGAAGTCCGGAAGCACGCCTGATCGTTCACTCGGATGGAGGTGGTCAATATGGTTCGAAGAACTTCAGAAAATTACTAAGAAGGAACCAATTTCGACAAAGCATGACCCGAAAGGATAACCATTACGATAATGCTTTTGCAGAATCGCTGTTCAGCAGATTTAAAGCTGAGGTTTTAAGTGAGGGAATCTTTTGGGGCTTAGAAAATGCTCGACTCAGATGTTTTGAGTTTATTGATGGATACTACAACACGATTCGTAAACATTCTTCTCTTGACTATCTAAGTCCGAGTCAGTTTGAAGAGCAATATTGGATGGACTTTTTATACCGCAACCGACAGAGATAATTTTTGATTTCTATCTTAAAAAAGTGTCCTGATAAACCGGACCACGCCATGTCTGTAAAACCAGAGACATTGAAAAATTATCTAGATTTTTTGACAGAAAATATAAAGTTGCCATATAAAGTCACTGGAATAGATAGCTATTTTTCTTACACAGATTATAAGAATAAAACACCAAATGGAAATGAAAAGTTTGAAATTATAGAGTTTGAAGAAGATGTAAGTAATTGCTCAAATTTATTTGTAAAAGTAAAAAGATTGAGTGACGATGGAGGAATTTTTTCACTTCAATTATTTGAATTTGAATCGGTAAATAAAAAGACAATAGAAAATAAGATATTAAAAGATTATACTTATTGGATTGAGAATTATTTATAAGAAAAAATAACACTATACACAACAATGCGTATATGTACATAGCTGGCATTTTTTGCTAATTCGCAAACCAAACGCGCTGCCAGCTACGCCACATACGCTCGTCGTTCGCAGCAATTAGACAAAAACCAAAAGAAATAAATAAGACAAAAATTATTATTCATCTAAATTTTCCAATTATGAAAAAGTTAACCACAATCATCCTAAGTCTTTTGTTTGTTGGAGTTGTAAACAGTCAACCGTGTAGTGATCTATTCATTTCTGAAGTTGTATTTGGAAATCAGGGTTCATCATTTGGTGAAAATAATGTTGAACAAACGTTTAAAAATTATTCAGTTGAACTGTTTAATCCAACAGACTTACCAATTAACCTCTCTAGTTACAAAATCGAATTAATTTCTACTGATAGTATCAAATCAACAATGGTGCTTTCTGGGATCATTGATTCCAAAGAAACATATGTGGTCTCTAATTCAAATGCAACTTCAGGAATATCAAGTGTATCAGATACTTTGACTAACTTTTTGGATTTTGAGGAAAAAGTAGTTTTACAAATCTCAAAAAATAATATACCTATTGATATTATTGGTCAACAAGGTTTTGAAGCAGATATAGAAGAAATAAACATTGATTCGTTACTTAATAATCCTAGCTATATAGAGGGAATCGAAATCAATCTCGGTTCAATTAGAAATTTACTGGTAAGACGAAAAGGCTTAATTCAAAATGGAAATATTAATTTTGAAACTGAAGACATATTAAACGAGTGGAAGTTTTATCCTAATTTTGAAATAAGTAATCTTGGTTATCACTTTAATGCTTGTGTTACCCCATTAGTATTTTGGGAAAATGTACAAGACCTAGTGCCCGACGCTGAAAGACTAGAAGCTAATGCAACTCCCGTAGTTGGCACATTAAAATGCACAGAAAATCTTAATGAAGAAATTCTGCTAATAGTCGAAAATGTACTTCACGATTTTATTGCTCCTCCAGCTACTGAGGCATTTGCATTTGAAGACTTCTTATATACAGCTTCTGGTGTTGCAAATTATCCAATCGAATTAACTTTACCACCTGGAAATACATGGGATCACGATTTAATTTCAGTTATTGACGACTTTTTCATTGAAGGAGATGAAGGAACAGCTTTTGCATTTAATGTTGTAAATGGAGGAAGCACTGGTGCAGAAACAGACTTTGATAACAATCACTTTGATATAATCATCTTTGATGATGAGACAACTAGCTCAAAGTTAATTGATTTAAAGAGGGAAGTAAATGTTGTTCCAACCATCGTCAAAAACAATGTAATTATATCTGCAAATTCTGATTCAAACATATTAATTGAAGCCATTCGAGTTTATGGTTTAGATAGCAGATCAATTAAAGGTTTTTATTTTGATGGAGAAAAGGAAGTTGAATTGGATCTGTCGGGTTTGGGTTCTTTCGGATATCACGTATTGTATATAAATACCAATGAGGGATTAATATCCAAGAAAATAATTAAAGTTCACTAAATAAGTCTTTATCACAAACAGGATAGTCATTATTATGACTATCCTGTTTTTTATATTCTCAGATATGAAAAGCATTAAATTGATTTTGCTGATAATGTATTTGCTAATATCAAATCTAACAATTATCAATGCACAGAAAAATGAAATTAGGATTCAATTAAACCACTTGTTTTTCTATAATTCAAATGAATTTTCTGATTTGGAGGGTTTCGAATTAATTGAAACGCCAGAAGAAAATGATAATGTTTCTAATTATGAAGTTGGCCTTACATATCTTAGGAAATTAGAAAAAGTAAAATGGTTACTGTTTTTAGGTTTAAGAAAAATCGATCAAAAAGGAGATGATGTCAGAGTAAGCGACAACTCCTATAGCAAGGTGAAAAATTCACAAAAAGAGAATTCTTATATCATCAGTTGCGGATTAGAATCTCCAATAAGCAATTGGAAAAATAAGAAATTTATAAGCAACATTAGTGTGTTAGGACAATTCAGATTTGATCAATATGCTCGTATCGAGTATTTATCAGAAAGCTTTAATAGTCAAGATCAATTAATGATGGCATATAATGTAATATATAAATTTCCAAAGTCGTGGCAGGCGGGATTAAACTTTAAAATTGGAGCGTTTTATTATTTTTTTAATAAAATTGGAATTGGGGCAGAAGTAAGTAATTTATTTTATATAGATATACAGAATGGAGTTACTAACATTAATCATACATTCTACGATGAAGATTATAATATTAGCGATCAATTAATTGTAAATCAGTCAGAGAATAAAAGAATCATAGGTAAAAGTTCATCTAATATCTCGTTTGTCCTATCATTTAAGTTTTAGGAATTACAGTTTTATTAGAATAAAAAATTCGTGTGTTATGAAATCAATTTTAATCCTGACAATATTTATTTTGACTATGGGTTGTCATAAATATAGTATAAAGCATACTATTTATGATGAATATGATTTTAAAGGAAAAGTAGTTAAAATATATACATACAAACGAATACTTTCTATTTTGGATACTATAAATATAAATAGTCATGTGAGTTTTGAGGGAGAGGCTAATCAAATATATTATTTTAGACAAGATGGATTAATTGAAAAAATAATTTCTAATTTGAAAAGTGATACTATAGAGAATGTGATTTCATATAGTTATGATAAAAGAAAAAACCTAAATACCAAAACTATTGAAACCAAAAAAGGAAAAGAAATATTAAAAACAATTGTTTATAAATACGTTATAAAAGGAAATGAGTTAAAAGAAATAGATAATGCAGGGCGGTTAACATCATTAAAAAAAATTGATCACAAGGGCAGGATTATATTTGAGGCAAACTACAGAACAGAGTCAGAAGTAGTTACTAAAATAAAGTCAATTTATAATGATGACCAACTTGTATTTAAAATCCATTCAAGGAATAATAAAACTACATTTAAAACTTTTTTCACTTATGACGAATTTGAAAGAAAAAGAATCGTTCAAAACATTAATGAAAATGGAGATTATTTAGACAAAAAAACTTATGCTTACCTGAATGATAATGAAATTGAAATAACTCATTTCGGAATCAACGGAGAAATTAATCGGAAAATGAAAAAAATAATTTTTGAAGATGAAAACCAAAACATTTTTAAAGAATATATCTTCGATTTTACAACTAATGAAACTATAATTTCAGAATACAAAATTGAGTATAAATGAAAAAGAAAACTGCTGCGAACAAAGTGTACCTGTCAATGGCTTCCATTCGTCAGCCACTGCAGGTACACAGACCGTTAGTGGACATAGAAAATCATCCCGCAGCTTGCCTATTTTTCAAACAGCATCGTGGCAAATTGAAAAACTGGAAAAGGAAATCAACACCCTGATAAGTTTGCCAGCCCGCTTTATAAATTTATAAAATTGATAACTTGATACCAGCAATAATTCTTGAACAGCACAACTGACGGCCTTTTTGATTTTGAGTTGAACTCGAATATGGGTAAACTCCTTGAATTGAGTACAACAACTCAAATTCCTGAAAACTACAATTTGCAGACAATTACAATTCAACCAGACCTAATCAAGCTCTTTGACAATCAAGAACTGAAAGCCTGGCTCAAAAAAGATATCAATAATTATTCAGCTAAATTACTCTGAAACAACTGAGGTGACTCATAAAAAATAACACCAAAAATACACATCTTGAAAAAATTTCATATATTTACAAGAGAACTGATTGAAGAATTTGGTGGCAAAAACATCTGAAAGGAAAACCGGCGCTGAGGCGCCGGAAAGATACGACCACTAACAAAGTGCATATGTCAATGCCCTCCTTTCAGTCGGCCACTGCATATGCACCGACCGTTCTGCCTCATATAGAAAAAAGAAAACCAAAACAGCCAAAGAAATGCTGAAAGAGCAATATTTCGTAAATTTGGGATTTAATAACGACTACAAAATCAAGGATGAATTACTTTGAAACAATAAGAGAAATTACGAAATCAATACCGACATCAATTATAGATTTTTCGATACAAAGAAAAAGAATTTCACCACCGACACAAGCATCATCAAATTTTATAACAAATAAGGAACAAGGAGATTGGGCTGAGTTGTTGATTTTCAGGGCAATAAATGAAACTTTCCAGGGATTTGTAGCAGTACGTTATGGGAAATCAGATGATTTGGTTGCGGGGGAAAAGGGTTTCGATACGTTTTACAACGAATTTCAAGACGAATTAGACACAATTGGGAAAAGACCAGATTTATTGGTTTTCAAAGAAGCTGATTTTAGAAAAGACCTTGGATATGATGTGAGTAAATTAGAGCATTCATCAATAGAAGACTATATTAGATTGGCAGTTGCAGGTTTAGAAATCAGATCAAGTGCATTTCTGATTGACAAGTATGAAGCCCTCATGCAACATCGAACTCAATCCAATTTGGAAAAAGCTTTTGAAGTAAAAGCAAGAATTATTGAAGAATACAGCGATATTTTAAATCAGCCGAAGAAAAAGAAGTATCTTGATATTTTGAATAGCATCAATGAAGAAACTATTCTTGCTGTTTCATTCAGAAGACCAAGTTGGAATTCTACCGATAGGTTATCAGAATTGACGAATCTATTCAAAGAATTAAACTACTACCGGCTTGAAGCCGGTAGATTTGGGTGAGTGGGCTGTAAGCCCACTCAATCCACCCGCTTATTCCGCGACTTCAAAGTTGTCATCGTCTTGTTCTTTGTCTTGCGTTTCAATATATTTCATTATCACTTCATCTGTCACATTACCGGATGAAGCCGCGAAATACCCACGCGCCCACAAATGGCGACCCCAAAACTTTTGGGATAATGGCCTAAACTCGCTCAATAGCTTGCGAGAGGTCTTCCCTTTCAACAATTGCATCAGCTTGCTGACGCTTAAATAGGGAGGCACAGACACAAACAAGTGGATATGGTCCTTTGATACATGACCTGATAATATCTCTACTTCGTTTGCTTTGCATATTTGACGTATCAATTCTCGTGTTCGCCCGGCCACTTCGCCTTTCATCACGGGTTTACGATATTTTGTAATCCACACTAAGTGGTATTTTATATCATACAAGGAATGGGATGTCTTTCGATAATGTTGCATCTTACAAAGATAAACAACACGCATCTAACTAAAGTCTTCGCCTAAAGGCGAGGGATTTCCTCCCCTTCCCCGATTGAGACATTAAAAGAAGCTATTTCTATTGCTCAAAAACGAGATTATTTGAGCATAACGCCCAAAGTTGAAGATTTGAAGGTTGTTTACAAATGGATTGAAAAATTCAATGTTCCGCATTTCTATTTTCAAGTATTTTTTGATAAAGCTTACGGTATCGCCTTCAAAGAAATATTATCACTCATAATTGACCCAGAAAAAGAAGGGGAATATTACGAAATAAGTAAGGATATCAAGAACCAAAACAAAACAACAATCAAAATAAATACAAGAAAAACGCATCAAGTCGCTTACAAAGTTGATGAACCAGAACATAAGAGTGTTCGTAAGGAAATGGGAAGAGGACGGTTACTATTTTACGTTTCTTTTGGCAAAGGAACAGCTTATTTGGATGTTGACAGCATCAAACAATTACTAAACATACAAAACACTTTAAAGTGATATTAGAGAAAACATACTCAAAAAAAGTTGGTATATCTCACAGAAAGAAATATGCCCAATTTTTCACACCTGAAGAAGTTGCTGAAATGATGACTGATTGGGTATTGAAAAACCAATCACTAAATAAAATTCTTGAACCAGCTTTTGGACTTGGAGTTTTCTCTCGACTACTTTTAAGTCAAAATCCAAATTTAGACATAAAAGGCTTTGATGTCGACCCAGTAATTTTTGAAGAAGCAAACAATTCTTTTCGTGAGTTTCATAATGTAAATTTAATTTTGGAAGATTATCTTTTCAATGATTGGGATAATAAATATGACGGGATTTTATGCAACCCTCCTTATTTTAAATTTCACGACTACGAGAATAAAAAAGCCTTAGAGGAAATAAAGAAAAGATTACAAGTAAATCTAAATGGGTTTACAAATATTTATACGCTCTTTCTGCTTAAATCAATTTATCAGTTAAATAAAGGTGGAAAGGCAGCATATATTATACCTTCGGAATTTTTAAATTCTGACTATGGAGTTTATATTAAACGATATTTAATTCAATCCAATGCCTTAAAACATATCATCATTTTTGACTTCAAAGAAAATGTTTTTGATGACGCATTAACTACAAGTGCAATCCTCTTTTTATCTAAGGATAACAATTCTTCAAGTGTTAGCTTTACGACGATAGAGAATAGGCAACAATTTGAGAAAATAAAAAATCAAATAAAAAGCGGCAAAATTGAACTATTCTCAAAAACGGTAAACAACAAAGACCTTGATCCAAATATTAAGTGGCGTGCATACTACCAAAAACAATTAAGTAAAAAATATAAAAACCTTGTACCATTCAAAAAGGTAGCGAAGGTCGTTAGGGGAATAGCAACAGGTGCGAATAATTACTTTACATTTAATAAAGAGAAGGCAGAAAAGCACAGTATCCAAAATAATAGTCTACTTCCATGCATAACTAAATCAAAAGACGTAGATTCTCCATTTTTCACGGCAGAACGATTTGAAAAATTAGCAAGTGATAATGCAAATATATATCTGTTCAATGCAGGAAAAACTCCGACTGATAGTAAAGTATTGGACTATATCAAATTAGGAGAGGATGAGGGAGTGAATAAAAAGTTCTTGACATCAAGAAGAACTCCGTGGTTTATTAACGAAAACAGACCACCTTCTCCAATTTGGGTAAGTGTATTTAATAGAAACAATGTTAAGTTCATAAGGAACGAAGCTGAAATTTCCAATCTAACTACTTTTCATTGCATATATCTTAAATCAGATTTGTTTAGTAGTATAGATGTTGATTTACTTTTTGCCTACTTACTAACTGATATTGCAAAAGAAATATTTAGTGATAATCGAAGAGAATATGGTGACGGATTAAAAAAGTTCGAGCCAAATGATTTGAATAATGGTCTTATGTTGGATTTGTCCCAATTAACAAAAGAGGAGATAAACAATATAAAGATATTGTACCATGCTTACCGAAAATCTATAATTGAGAATAAAGAAAGTAAAGCTCATCTCGAAGAAATAGAAAAATTTTTAAGGAAGAAATACGAGGCAGAACAAAGTGCAAAACGGCAATAAGCCCTATGCGGGCTTACTTGCGTTTGCACCGACCGTTACCTACCATAGAATTTTAAGGCCATCCTTCGATTCTAAATTAGTCCCAAATTACGCCTGGAAAAATTGAATGAATTGATCAAGATACAGCATCCAAAGTGATCGCCCTACCCGCTTAAAAATTTCTTCGATAAGCTTTTTACAAACTAAGAACCAGGGCCTGGGATCAACAATAATTAAAAGCAATAATCACGGGAAATTATTCTTCACACAATAAGTCTTTGATCGGCACTGAGTCAGCCAAATTGTTAAATCTTCCAGCGAAAGCTATGAGTCCATAAATTATACCCAAATTCTCCTCTGTGGCCCAACTACAAATTGACAGTCAAATTCACGGATTAAGGAAAAATGTTATATATTTATATCCCCACCTAAAGAACTCTTTTGTTCCAGTGGTGAATACGATAAATAAAGGACTCAACAGTTCCTTTGAAACCATCGTCAGAAACGGCGCTGTGCGCGCCGAAATACGGATAGGTAACAAAGCGTAAAGCGTCCATGCGGCTACTTGGAAGATGAAATGCCTTTTGGTTGATAAAGAATTTTTGCAGTTCCTTTCAGCACTTTGAATGCCGCACGGCGTTTACGCAGACCGTTGGCTGCAATGGTTGGGCCGACCCGCTTTTTTTGAATTGGATGGCATGAACATTTGTACCAAAAAGGTAATTGAAAGAGAATCTTTGATAGTAAATTCTGATTGATAATTTATCCTGAATTGAAACTAGTATTGATAATTACAAAAAATTGAGATTGAACAAAATTTACCGTAAATCATTAATTTTCAATCGATTACGTATAATTTTAATCACAATTGATAGATTACGGGTAATTGTACTGACCTCAATTCGTCAGCAAGAAAATTTTGAATTTCATCAGCAGTTAAATTTTGATTGACAATTTTTGAGATTAGTTTTCTAATTTGGTAAATTGACTGTTGAAAAGGGCTTTGAGATTAGAGAAGTTGAGTAGCAACCAAAACACTGTAATGGAAACTTTGGCCAACGCGCAGAAGAGAATGCAGCCAACACTGGCTATGCGACCATGTGGTTAAATTTTCGAAGAAAATTTAACCTTGTCGAAAAACTACATCTTTGTTCCTTTCAACATCCTGACACCACACGGCGCATAGCCGGGCCGTTAGTGGACATAGAAAATCATCCCGCAGCTTGCCTATTTTTCAAACAGTATCGTGGTAAATTGAATATCTGGAAAAGGAAAACAACATCCTGATAGGCTTGCCAGCCCGCTTTATAAATTTATAAAATTGATAACTTGATACCACCAATAATTCTTGAACAGCACAACTGACGGCCTTTTTGATTTTGAGTTGAACTCGAATATAGGCAAACTCCTTGATTGAGTACAACAACTGAAATTCCTGAAAACTACAATTTGCAGACAATTACAATTCAACCAGGCCTAATCAAGCTCTTTGACAATCAAGAACTGAAAGCCTGGCTCAAAAAAGATATCAATAATTATTCAGCTAAATTACTCTGAAACAACTGAGGTGACTCATAAAAAATAACACCAAAAATACACATCTTGAAAAAATTTCATATATTTACAAGAGAACTGATTGAAAAATTTGGTAGCAAAAACATCTGAAAGGAAAACCGGCGCTGAGGCGCCGGAAAGATACGACCACTAACAATGTGCATATGTCAATGCCCTCCTTTCAGTCGGCCACTGCATATGCACCGACCGTTGGCTGCAATGGATCGGCCGACCCGCTTTTTTTGAATTGGATGGCATGAACATCTGTACCAAAAAGGTAATTGAAAGAGAATCTTTGATAGTAAATTCTGATTGATAATTTATCCTGAATTGAAACTAGTATTGATAATTACAAAAAATTGAGATTGAACAAAATTTACCGTAAATCATTAATTTTCAATTGATTACGCATAATTTTAATCACAATTGATGGATTACAGGTAATTGTACTGGCTTCAATTCGTCAGCAAGAAAATTTTGAATTTCATCAGCAGTTAAATTTTAATTGACAATTTTTGGGATTAGATTTCTAATTTGGTAAATTGACTGTTGAAAATTGTAGCTTAAATTTGTATCTAAAATTAGTATCATTGAAAATTTTGTTGAAAAGGACTCTGAGATTAGAGAAATTGAGTAGCAGCCAAAACACTGTAATGGAAACTTTGGCCAACGCGCAGAAGAGAATGCAGCCAACACTGGCTATGCGACCATGTGGTTAAATTTTCGAAGAAAATTTAACCTTATCGAAAAACTACATCTTTGTTCCTTTCAACATCCTGACACCACACGGCGCATAGCCGGGCCGTTATGTCCGATTAGATAAACGAAATAGGTTACGAAATGGCTCAAAAAAACACTATATAATACAAGGCGTCTAAATGAGTAATGAAAGAAAAACAAGGAGAGAAGATCAACAAGTTCTGATAGAGGAGTACAAAATTCGTGTTGACCATCTAAATAAACACTATGATCGCCTTTGGAGAAGATTTCATTTTTTTCTCCTCATTAATCTGGCTCTTATCGCTTATGATGGCTCTATAAAGGAATTTGATGGAATGATATCCAATATTGGAATTGGTTTCGCAATCCTCTGGCTCATTATTGGTTTTCAGGACAGACAATTGGTTGTCAGGTATAAAAATGGCATAAAATCCATATTGAAAGAATTAGACGATAGTCTGTTATTACAAAGTCCATTTATTAGTACAAACAAAGCAGGACATCAAGACAAATATATTCAGTTCTTAAGTGTGACTAAATTGCCTATACTTACTTCCGTATTATTCATTATGATATGGGCACTCATATTAGTAAATTCTAAAATCTAATCATATGCAATCCGAAATATTCAGATTTGCCGTCATTCGTAATTCACGAAAATTATCTAAGGCTCAAAAGGAGTTATTGTCTATACAAATTGATTTTGACCCTGACCATAGGTCTCAGCCTCACAAAGTAATGAAGCTCATTCATTCAAACTTGGATGATATCAATTCTATTTCTGAAGATTCTTTCTACAATGATGTTAAGCCATTGCTTTTCAATAATGAAATGGAATTTGTAGAGTCTAATTCCAAAAATGAGAAGGTATTAAACCTTGCTCTTGAATTACAAAAGACAGCCTCTGTGGAACAATTCTTAAGCAAAGGATTGCCTTCTATGCTTAAGACCACATTAACTAAAACTGATAAATCAAAAATAGAAGATTCCATTGTCTATGGCATATTTAGAAGATACAATCATCACGAATGGAATGAACTTTCAAGAGAAGTTCTCAGAGCAAACCATATTGCTGAGCAAATAAAATCTGATAAAACCATTTTTGAAGACCCAACTAAGCTTTATAAATTAATCAATTCAATTATTATTCTACCAAAAGCAATCTTTCCTTTACCTAATAAAAATGAACAACGAGCAAAAGAAAATAGAGAAAAAGCAAAAGAACATCGGGATAACATCTCAAGAATAATTAAGGATAAAAATGATGAATTGGAGGCGTTGAATGTTGCCATAGAAGAAGTATCTAATCAACATTCTAAGTTTATGAGAGATGTTAAAGATGACGATACTATTGAATATAAATCTCTGACCAGGTTGCCTCGAACTTACATAAATAAATTATCAGATAAAACTAAAAAGATAATTAGGGAAAATCTCAATTTTGATGATTCAGAGGAATTAGATCATGTCGATGTTGCGGATACTACAGGAGGAATTGAGAAAATTTTATTGAATAATAACAAAGTATCACTACCAACCATATATGATAGAGATATTAATGACAAAGGTGGTATAAAGAATGTCACTAAAACAAGACCAGGACCATGTGGAACCATCGTGGTAGCTGAAGAAAAGGTTGGTAATAACTTTGAAAATACAAGAGGTAAGGTGGAATTTGTAGGAATTTTGGATTTGAAGAAGGTTAAACAAGAATTATATGATTATCGACCTGGAGAAATCGCCCATGTTGAAAATGTATTAAAAGGTGAATCGAAGTCAAAAAAACATAGAAAGTTAAGTAGAGTTGAAGAAACTATCTTCGAAGAAACAGAGCGAACAGAAGAAACAGAGAAAAGTCTGGAAACTACTGATAGATATGAACTGCAAAGAGAAGCTAATCAAACAATCTCAGAAAGCACTAGCAAAGAAGCGGGCGTAAATATAACTGCTGACTATGGCCGTGTCAATATGGAAGCAAATGCCTCTGTCCAATCGGACAAAAAGGTAGATCAAAGCAATAAATCTGCCTCCACTTTCTCAAAAGAAGTCATAGCTAAAAGTGTACAGAAAGTAAAGGAAAGAATTCTTAAAAGACGAAGTAGGACAACGGTCAACGAGATAGAAATTACTAATAAGCACGAGCTCAATAATATAGAAGGCACTGGTCATATATCAGGAAAGTACTTCTGGATGAATAAATATTACAAAGCTCAATTGGTGAATTACGGAGAGAGAGCGATTTTAAGTTTTATGGTTCCAGAGCCTGCTGCTTTTTATAAGTATGCTCGAGAAAGCAATGTCGTCAATGAAAATTTAAAACCTCCTGAAATACCGTCTATGTGCATGTACGGTCGAAGTGAGAAACTTCGTCCAATTGATATTGAAAGAAGCAATTACTTATACTGGGTGGGAAAATATAGCGTAACAGACGTAAGTCCTCCTCCACCGGAATATAGAGTTGTTTCTGGTAATGCATCTTTGTCCTTTAATAATCCCACTAAAAAACCAGACGGAATCTCAAAGGAAGTCCCCGTTGCAATTCCTGAAGGGTATAACGCACAGAGTATGAAATTTACTCTTACTGCAGGAAGGGGGCATAGAAAAGCAGAGGAGAATAATAGTGCAAATGTTTCGATAAAAGTAACTTGTGGCAATCACAGAATACTTTCTATAGATCAAAGCGATCATGGATCTATCGGACCTAATGGGATTCCAATAGCTCCACAACCTCCACATGCATTTGAAGACGATTTAACTTTTGACTCAAAAATTAATAAAGAGCTTGTTTTGAATAATGAAGAAGATTCTGTTATTATCGCAATTTCAATAGCTTCTGACATTTCAGTTACAGTAATTTTGAATGCAGTAATAACTGTGCATAGAAGTGCAAATAGGTACACTCAATGGCAAATAGAGACTTTTAACTCTATCATGACAGCTTACCAAGGCTTAAAATTGGAGTACGATGAAAATATTGCTCAGCAGGATTTTAATATGGAAGTCAATATTCAAGGCCAGAACCCACTCATTAACAGAAAGACAGAAGAAACGGAATTGAAGCGCCAAGTGATATCGATAATGAGTGGGCAGCATTTTGAAGGATTCAATGCCATGGAAGAAGATCAAAGTAAAGAAGGAGTACATAGATACCCACAATTGAATCTTGAAGAATCCGCCGAGGAAGGAGGGTTTGTTCGGTTATATGAACAATCTTTTGAATGGCACAATATGATCTACAATTTCTATCCATATTTCTGGGGACGAAAGGAAAACTGGGTGAAGCAACAGCATATCAAAGATGTTGATTTTCAGTTCGAACAATTCTTAAAAGCTGGTTATGCCAAAGTAGAAGTTCCGATTCGACCCGGATTTGAAAAAGAGGTCTTTGAGAAAATCCAGATACCTCAAATTGGTCTTGATGGCACAGATATTAAAGTGCTTTCAGAAGATCAAGAAAGTGATAATTATCTGGCGGTGATTGATGAAATTCTAGAAGGGTTCGGACATGATTACGGTGATCAACCTGAAGGTACTATTTCTATAGAACATGATTCAAAGATCGCGGTTGGGAATGGAACGAAACTAAAAAAAGATGATATTGATCGAGAGATTATCATCGACTTAAAGTCCTATCGCATTAGATATATAGATGTCAACGATCCACAGAAGATTACGCTTGACAGAAAGTACAAAAGTGATAAAACGGATCCGGATGAACAAAATTTAGAAAATGAAGGCTTCTGGCTGGGAGCAAAGTTCGTTGGCGAGCCTTGGTTGGTTGAGGTGCCTACTAGTTTGGTGATATTAAAATGAAAGGATATTCAATACAAAATAGAATAGAATCTTTGCCTCTTATTATATGTGGTCCAATATTGAGAAAGGTTCATTACCGCAGTGTAACGGTAATGGTGGTTTTTAAGAGTCCTATCAAAAACGCTTCATTAGATATATATGAATATGTTGAATATGGCCCACAGACATTAGTTGGTAGAAGTCAATCATTTGAACTTATCACTCTCGGAGATCATATTCATCTATGCTACTTAACTGCAATCCCAGAAGGTAAATCTGCAACCTTTAAAGAGAGTATATTCTATGAATATGATATATCATTTACAGTTAAAGATGAACCAAAGAACCAATACAATTTTGGAAGTGAAGGCGTATTTAAAGGTGGAATAAAAACTATGATCTATCCACCATTTTCAAAGCCTTCATTCACAATTCCACCGAATGATGTAAATGACTTGAAAATCTGCCAAGGATCATGTAGAAAACTTCATGGAGGTCAAACTGATGCGTTACATGCACTTGACGCCATCATTTCTATTAATTCATTAAAATATAATAAACGTCCTCATCTGCTTTTTTTAACAGGTGATCAAATTTATGCAGATGAAGTGTCAAACCTTGTACTAGAATTGATAATAGATGCTGAAGAGTTTTTAATAGGCAAAAACAAATATGGCACATCTGGAAAACCAGGCAGCTTCAATCCAACAAATGAAAGACTGCCTCATCTCAATATTAGAAATGTGAATCCTCTTTTGGGTACTGGAAAAAGAGCAAAATTAATTGCATCGACAAAAAACAGGATTTCACCTGACGATTTATCATCCTCAGCGGCAGAGAATCATGTAATTACGCTTGGAGAATATATTATGCTCTATATTTTTAGTTGGAGTCATTCGATTTGGCCTACAGAAAACGTGATCAAGAAAATCACAATGAATAGAACGAAATTTTATAACAAGAGAGAGAAGATCATAACAGTAGTTAAAACGCTTCCCCTTGTTACAAGAGCATTGGCTAACATATCCTCATTAATGATTTTCGATGACCATGATGTCACAGATGATTGGTTTCTTAGCAAAGAATGGATCGAAATCAGTTTGATGCCAAATTCGCTTTCTAGGAGACTCATTTTAAACGGCCTATTGTCATATTCACTATTTCAAGACTATGGAAATCAGCCTTTAGATTATAAGAGTGAGCCAAAGAAAAGTATTATTTATTACATGAAAACTAATTTATTGAAAAATGGCCATATCCCCTCTAAAAAATTTGAAGATAAAATCCTTCCTAAAACTCCACTAGGAATAAAAAAAGATAAAAATTTTGGGGATTACTATTTCTCTGATGGTCCTTTGAAGTGGCATTATTTAATTTCATATAATTCTTATGACATCTTGGCACTTGATACCCGAACCCATAGAGGTTATTTTATACATGAAATGAGGTCTGTTGCTAAGTTGAAATTGCAATATCCAAATTTAGTATCAAACCTAGATCTCCAGATTCCGCAAAGAAATAAATCTAAAAAGTTGTTATTACTATTATCGGCGGCACCCGTAATTGGAAACGTAGCAATCGAATCGCAACAGAGAAAAGCTAGTAGAGGTGAAGTGCCATTTAAAAAGAGTTGGAAAGGAATGTATGAAAAAGATGCTGAAGCATGGTCATTGAGCGGAGCAGGATTTTATAACCTGCTTAGAAAGCTGTCTATATACAAAAATGTAATAGTATTCTCGGGTGATGTTCATTATTCCTTCTCTGCCTATGCCAGGCTCAATAATGCCATTAGTAATACGGAAACCAACTTAATTCAACTAACTGGTAGTTCACTAAAAAATTCAAACAATGATACACATACTCCTGCTAGTAACTCTCATACAATAGCGGTAATTGACCTAGGATGGACAGTGCAATTTCAACCTAAAAAGCGGTGGTATCATTACTGTTTGTGGTTGCAAGAGGGTAAATACGTTATTAATCTTCCAGATTTGAAGATCGAAACAATCGGTGGAAAACCTGCATCAAGTATAATAAATGAGATGTATAGACTCAGAAAATATTATAATTATTATAACTTACAATATTCAATTAAGTTCATTAAAGATAAAAGCAGAAGAAATGCTCGCCGATACATGAATAAACTAAAGAAATACTTATCGGATAATAAAATGAGCTATAAAGAGAGCTTATTCAATGAAAAAAACTTTCATCCAGTAATAGTTGGCAAGGACAATATTTCAGTTGTTTCATTCTTAAATAATGACGGTTCAATTATCAAGGTATATCATGAATTATGGTATCCTTGGGGATACCCTAGGTTTAGTGATAAAATAGAACGAAATTTCCCAGTAATTCCCTATGCAATTCACGAAATTGATATTCCTAAACTGAAAACAGAGGCGAAAAAGAATTTTGTGAAATATATTAACTACTGAAGGTCAGACATGGCTAGTTTGGAAAAGCACGAACAACACGACCTCTGGAAACACTTCAGCAACGATGCCGAGAGAGTAAAGGAGAAACTATGGACAGTTTCTATTTGGCTTTTTGCCCTATTGGGATCAGTGTTGGGCTTCATTGTAAAATTGTTGAATGATCAAAATTTGATTTTTACGCAAAAACCCTTGGTCATGGTTGCATGTGGAGTTGGTTTACTCTTGTGTTTATATGCCTGGTGGATGATCACTTCCTACGGAAATCATGTACGTACGGCTTGGAATAGAACCAATCACATTCTAAAGAGCAATGAGAAACTGAGAGAATTATGGTTGTCAGGATATTTGGATGATAAGAGAATTGAGAAAGAAAAGGAAATAGAAAACCCTGTAAATACGTTTCCGAAGTTTGCTAATCGGATTAGGGTGCTGGTCCTTCTGTTTGGATTGGCTTTTTTCGTGTTGATTATATGGTGTTTGGTGGGTAGTTAAGATGAAAATGATCCAAATATAAATTAAATTATGAAATGAGAAGTAACCGGACATAACATCGTATATGAAGTAATGCTCCCTATTGGTCGCACTCCTCATATACACGACCGTTCGCTACAACTAAAAAAACAAAACAATTACAGCCATGAGATTAAATGAAGAGGAATATTACAAGTATTTAGAAATTCATCCAAAATTGATTTATTATGTAGGAATAAAGAAGGGGTTAATATCGAAATCGACAACATTAGAAAAATTCATGAATTATTCAGTAGAAGATAAATACCCGATTAGAAATGCGATGTATGAAAACATACACATGCTGAATGATTATATAAAAGAAAAATCAGAAGAGTTGTCCAAAGAAGATAAAGATATGAGTGCGAGACAAATTGGAGGAATCCTAAAATGAGAAGAGTTTGAAGGAATTTAGTAAATTTAAGTTAGAAAATAGATTTACTGACCCTCAAACTCTAATTCAAGGTATGGACAAAAAAGTACTAATACAAAAAATAGAAGAAGAAATCGGAAGATTGGTTGACCTAAGTGATGAATATGTAGAGCAGGATGTAGGGATTGATAAAATAGAACTAAGCCTACTAAGTGAATTGCTGAAGCTGGGACTGTTGCTATTGAACTACATAATCAAGCAAAAGTTAAAAAAGGTTGAGGAATATCTCCCGATTTTGGAATCAGGAGAGAGCTACAGGAGTAAAGGGACAAAGAAGCGGAACTACCTCAGTTTGTTTGGTCTGATACAAATCCATCGTCCATCGTATTTGAGTACTCAACGCGGTCAATTTTATAAAATAGACGATTATTTGCAGTTGCCCAAGGGTTGTTATTGGTCGTACAATCTACAAGAGTTGGTAGGGGGAAGTGCTACCCAGGGGAGTTACAAAGAAAGCGTAGTGATAGTGAATAAATTATTAGGTTTGAATCTGAGTGGAAAATCTTCGGAGAGAAATGTCAATCATTTGGGCGAGTACGTTGATCAGTACTATGAGTTGGAGCGAGAAGAAGCTCAAGAAGATGAAGCGTTGTTTTTTAGCACTACCTTTGATGGTAAAGGATTGCCGAAGATAAAGGCAGTACAACAAAAGGAGGCCAATCCCAAAAAGCGGCTAAGCAAAGGGGAGAAAAAGGGTAAGAAACAAAGTGCGACGGTGTCAGTTACCTCTGTTTTTACGCCTCAACAAAGGACTGCCGACCAGATATTGGATGGCTTGATGGGAGTGCAAAAAGAAGCTGCTCAAGAGGACGAACCAGCATCAACACAACAAAAGAAAACGGAAAATAAGATGCACACTAAAATTCACCGTAGAGCATTTTTAGCCAATCAGCAAAAGGCAATAGATTATGGGATAGAAGATTTAAAATCAAAAATGACCAACTCCCAAAGTCGATTCGTCATCCCCATAGATGCCGGAATAGGCTTGGAAGATAAAATACTGGCAAGCATAAAGAAGAATAATCTGGAAGGTCAATTTGATGGAATCATTTTAGACATAGTCCATGTAAGCGAATACGTTTGGGATTGTGCCAATGCCATATTTGGAGAAAGTTCTAAGTTGAGAACAAGCTGGGTCAGAGGGGTGTTAAAAGATATATTGGAAGGAGGAACTGAAAAGGTAATAAAAGACCTTGTGTTGAATAGAGACAAAACAGAATTATCGACAAACAAAAAGAAGCAGTTAAATAAGGCAATCACCTATTTGACTAACCATAAACACAAAATGAATTACGCTGATTTTTTGAAAAAGGGGTATCCAATCAGTTCAGCTCTGGCAGAGTCTACTTGTAAGCATTTGGTCAAAGATAGAATGGAGCAAAGCGGTATGAGATGGTCATCCAAGGGGGCGCAAAACATGCTTGACCTTAGAGCTGTAAAACAAAACGGAGACATCGAAGATTTTATACAATTCGTCAGACTAAGGGAACGAAAAGTAAATTTAGTCCGATTAGCTGCTTAAATACAAAACCCCTAATTTGTCATGCACTCTAAAGATATAATACGAGGGTTTAAATACTTTAAACAAGGAACATTTTATGTGGTGAAACTGACGAAAAAATATGCCTATTTTTTAGGAGATAAATATGTATATGGAGTACATGCTTTAAATGATCCATTTCAATCGTTTTGGGGAAATAATTTACCTATAATGGTGCAAGCAGTATTATTGCCATATAAAGGAAAAATTATTTACGATGGAATAATCTCAAACTACCCAATTCATTTTGGAAAAGGGATAAGAAGTTCGATTAAAAATGATTATACGCTGTCAGAAGGTAAATATGGAATTATAACAGAATTGCCTGAAAGAATAAACAAAAATAACTTAGAGAAAAGTGTAGAAAAGGAATTACTAATAATGATGAAAACGAAATCATCAAGAGAATATAATTGGTATAAGATAGAAAATTTGTTGGAAGAACATCCAGAATTGGAACCAATTTATATAAGAGAATGGGGACGAATAAATTCAAGAAAGAAGAAAAAGGAAATGAGAGGATTAGGCATCAAAAAAAGATGGTTTGCAATGTATAATGATACAATAATTTTATCAGGAAAATCAGAAAAAGAATTGAGAATGGAAATAAGAACTTTGATTGAAGATGCTAAGAAACGAGAAGGAATCTATTATTTTAAGATGTAAAAAAAATAGCTGTAGCGAACAATGCGTATATGTACATGCCGCCTAATCGGCGGCACGTCACATACGCTGGACGTTACCTACCATAGAATTTTAAGGCCATCCCTCGATTCTAAATTAGTCCCAAATTACGCCTGGAAAAATTGAATGAATTCGTCAAGATACAGCATCCAAAGTGATCGCCCTACCCGCTTAAAAATTTCTTCGATAAGCTTTTTACAAACCAAAAACCAGGGCCTGGGATCAACAATAATTAAAAGCAATAATCACGGGAAATTATTCTTCACACAATAAGTCTTTGATCGGCACTGAGTCAGCCAAATTGTTAAATCTTCCAGCGAAAGCTATGAGTCCATAAATTAGACCCAAATTCTCCTCTGAGGCCCAACTACAAATTGACAGTCAAATTCACGGATTAAGGAAAAATGTTATATATTTATACCACCACCTAAAGAACTCTTTTGTTCCAGTGGTGAATACGATAAATAAAGGACTCAACAGTTCCTTTCAAACTATCCTCAGAAACGGCGCTGTGCGCGCCGAAATACGGATAGGTAACAAAGCGTAAAGCGTCCATGCTGTAAAATCCGGCCATACTGACCCACCCATTTCGGAGTTGTTGACCCACCCCCAATTAGGGCAAATGTTAGTAACATTTCGGTCATACTGACCCACCTAAGCTTGTTAGGAGGAGCCGTCATTCCGGCATATTGACCCCCTTGATTTGTTTTAGGCGACTGTCATTCCGGCGTACTGACCCGCCTTATATATAGTGGATACTTACGATTAAATAGCCATGTTCGCAGTTTTTTTCAAGCAAAAAAACGGTCAAGAACATGGGACAATTTAAACGTATGGATCAAGTAAGAACGATTATTAAAACCTATATCAGCACGAGTTCTCTTCGCGCCACAGCAAGTAGATTACAAGTTTCTAAAAACACAGTGAAGCATTATGTAAGACTTGGGAAAGCCTTTGATGAAGATCTTGCGCGAGTTCTTTCATTGGACGATTCCGCTTTCACTGCGGTGTTTTATCCCTCTAAAAATACAGTGGCTGAACAACGAAAAGAGGCTTTTAAAAGTAAGATTGATGATTGGATAAAAGAATTAAAACGAGTGGGTGTAACTCGCTATTTATTGTGGGAGGAGTACATCGAAGAACACCCAGATGGTTATAGTTACACTCAATTTTGTGAACACTTTAAACGCGAGATAGGACGACGAGATTTGACGATTAGCTTAGCGCACCAAGCAGGTAATGTCATGCAAGTAGACTTCGCTGGAAAGAAAATGCGATGGGTAGATTTAACTACTGGAGAAGTTCATGAATGCGAAGTTTTGGTAGCGGTGATGCCACATAGTCAATATACTTTTGCCATCGCACTTCCCTCTCAAAAGGTAGCTGACTTTATTTATGGATTAAATCAAGCGCTTCTTTTTTTCGGTAAACTACCTCAAGTTATTTTATCCGATAATCTAAAATCATATGTTAGTCGAGCTGATAAATACGAACCTACTTTTAATGAATTATGTGTACAATTAGCTGCACATTATCAGCTCGATTTAAGTGCCACTCGCGTTGGAAAACCCAAAGATAAAGCGAGTGTAGAAAACATGGTGAATACGGTTTACAGACGCATTTATGCTCCATTGAGAAACGAGACTTTTCATAGTATAGAGGAGTTAAATGCAGCAATCACAGAGCAGCTAAGCCAACATAATAATAAACCCTATCAACAAAAACAAGGTACACGCAAAAGTGTTTTTGAAGCTTTTGAATTGCCTGTAATGAGATCACTCCCTTGTGATCTGTTTGAACTTAAAAAGACCATCACACCTCAAGTTAGAAGGAACTATCATGTTTTTCTAGGAGAGGACAAAGCTTTTTACTCTGTCCCTTTTCAATATGCAAAACAACAAGCGACCGTCATTTACACCTCAAAAAATGTAGAGGTATATATTGATAATCAACGGGTTGCAACTCACAAGCGAGTTTACTACACCGGGTCACAACAGTACCAGACAAAAATGGAACATATGCCTCGGTCGCACAGGGAGTGGAAAAAAGCAAAAGGCTTTGATGCCGCTTATTTTCTTAGTCAGGCTGAGCAAATAGGTCCTGCTACTCGCTGGGCTATCCAGCATATTCTACTCTCCAGAATCCATGAAGCCCAATCTTATGGTAGCTGCCAAGGTATTTTAGGTTTTGCAAAAAAGTATAATTCTGAACGTTTGGAGCGAGCTGCTCTTCGTTGCCAAAAAGCAGATAAGGCAAGCTATTACATGATCAAAAATATCTTAGTTCGAAAACTCGACACCGTTGATGATCAACTTGAATTATTTGACTCACTCACAATAGGGGAACACGAAAATATAAGAGGCCCTGAGGCTTATCAATAGGTATCTATTGAACTCAATAACATTTATTTTTTAACTACTCCCTTAGATAATATAAAATTATAAAGGGATATAAAACAATCAATAATTATGAAAAACGGATCTCTGGAAATTATGAGAATGCTAAAATTAACAGGCATGGCGGATGCTTACGAGGCAGCTCTTGGATTACCAATCAACCAGCAAGCAGACGCACATGAAATGATTGCCAATCTGATTGATGCAGAAAAACAGCATCGTTGGCACAAGCGAATGAAAATGTTTTTAAGACTCTCCAAACTTCGTTATCAAGCCAACATTCAAGACATCGATTGTTCTAAAACAAGAAATCTCTCCAAGGAAAAATTAATGCTCCTTGCAGACTGTGCTTACCTCGACCGAGGAGAAAATGTTTTGATTACCGGCGCCACTGGTTGTGGTAAATCATACCTGGCTTGCGCTTTAGGAAATAACGCTTGTGTCAATGGATACCGAACACTTTACTTTAACATGAATCGATTCACCGAACAGATCGCTTTAGCCAAAACAGACGGCACCTTAATCAAGTGGATGGACAGATTAAAAAAAGCTAAACTCATCATCTTTGATGACTTTGGATTACAACCCATCACACATCAGGTAAAGTTAATCTTGTTACAGATTTTGGAAGACCGTTACGAAAACGCCGCTACTATTATTTGCTCTCAACTGCCAGTGAGTAAATGGCACCAATATTTTAATGAACCAACTTTGGCAGATGCCATCCTTGACCGGATCGTCCCCAAAGCACATCGAATAGAATTAAAAGGAAAAAGTTTAAGGAAACCTATAAATCAACTATCTTAGCATCATTGAAATCGTAAGTTATCCACATGGGTCAATGACTCCGAAATGGGTGGGTCAGCAACTCCGGAATTTGCATCCATGCGGCTACTTGGAAGATGAAATGCTTTTTGGTTGATAAAGAATTTTGTAGTTCCTTTCAGCACCTTGAAGGCCGCACGGCGTTTACGCAGACCGTTAGTGGACATAGAAAATCATCCCGCAGCTTGCCTATTTTTCAAACAGCATCGTGGCAAATTGAAAAACTGGAAAAGGAAATCAACATCCTGATAAGTTTGCCAGCCCGCTTTATAAATTTATAAAATTGATAACTTGATACCAGCAATAATTCTTGAACAGCACAACTGACGGCCTTTTTGATTTTGAGTTGAACTCGAATATGGGTAAACTCCTTGAATTGAGTACAACAACTCAAATTCCTGAAAACTACAATTTGCAGACAATTACAATTCAACCAGGCCTAATCAAGCTCTTTGACAATCAAGAACTGAAAGCCTGGCTCAAAAAAGGCATCAATAATTATTCTGCTAAATTACTCCAAAACAACTGAGGTGACTCATAAAAAATAACACCAGGAATACACATCTTGAAAAAAATTCATATATTTAGCAAGTCAACTGATTGAAAAATTTGGTAGCAAAAACATCTGAAAGGAAAACCGGCGCTGAGGCGCCGGAAAGATACGACCACTAACAATGTGCATATGTCAATGCCCTCCTTTCAGTCGGCCACTGCATATGCACCGACCGTTAGTATCAATTAATAAAAACAAAACACAATGAACAAAGAATTCTTAATCTCAAATAAATATAAGTCAAATAATATATATATGCCCTATTCAATTGTATCGGTGATGATTTTAATAATGATATACTAATTTGCTATTCTAACAAAGAGTACGTATATTGCGGATAAAAAACAATTATGTACCAAGCAAAATTAAGCAAAACAGAAGAAAAATCTTTGAAATCGAGAATAAAAAAGGAGAGAGATGGTAGAATATTAAAACGTTATCAATGCATAATGATGAGCCATGAAGGTATTCAGAATATCCAGATAGCCAAAGTACTAGGTGTAAATACTAATACAATAACAGGTTGGGTGAAGCTATATCTGGAAGAGGGACTAGAAAGGTTATCAAAGTTTGATTTTTCAAGAAGAGTATCCTCGTTAGAAGAGATAAAGTCAGAAATAAAGGACCATGTACAGAACGAATTGGTGAGTACAATGGCAGAGTTAGCAGGCTGGATAAAAGAGACGTATGATCATGAAGTTGAGACAAGTTGGCTGGGAAGATGGTGTAAAAAAAACTCAATTTTTCTTTTAAAAAGCCAAGATTAATACCAAATAAGCCACCAAGTGAGGTAGCTCAGAAACAAGTAGTATCTGAGATCAAATCTAGGGTCGAAGGAGGAGAATCGTTAGTGATTTTCTTTGATATCGCCCATGTTATACATAGGACTGAACCGAAAAAGTGCTGGCAAATAAAGGGAAAAGACAATACAATTATAATTAAGTCACCGAGTGGAAGAAAGAGAATAAATATACTGGGTAGTGTTGATGTTCAATTAAGGCGTTTTACAATATGGTTAACAGAAGAAAGCTGTGATAGCGATTTGATTTGTCATTTCTTAAATGAGGTAAAGAAGACTTATCGCTGGTCTAGAAAGAAGTTGTACCTAATGTTGGATAACGCAAAATACAATTTAGCATATGATACTCAAGACCATGCGAATGAAATAGGAATTGAGCTAGATTTTTTACCGGTTAGTAGTCCAAATTTAAATATCATAGAAAGGTTTTGGAAATTTTTAAAACAACGAGTTTGCAAAAATAAGTACTATGAAAAATTTGAGGACTTGGTAGCTGCTATAAGTGAATTTATCAAGAACTTGGATATTTACGACAAAGAATTAAAGGCACTGTTGAACCTGAATTTTGAGATAATTAAACCAGAGTTAAATCATTGTTAAAAGCACATTTTAGTATAATATTCTCACCTAATTATATGAATGCTCAAGAAGATAGTATGAAACTTAGGTATAGAACTGTATTATATTCAAAAACGTTAATAAACTTAAAGACAGGAAGTGGTTTTTTGTATGAATTAAATGATTCAACTATTTCATTGTCGGCGAACAAAAGGACAAAAGAATTAACTGAATATGAAATCAATAATATAGGAGTAATTCATTTATGGGATGACAAAAAAGCAAAGAGAAAAGTTAGAAATGGTATTTTAATTGGAGCAGGAACAGGACTTTTGATAGGACTATTGGCATCTGAGTTTGCAGAATCTAATAAAGAAAGAGTAAGTTTTAAAATTGTATTTCCTCTTACCGGAATTCTATATGGTGGTGTCTTTGGTAGATTATTTGGAAGGAAAAAATTAAAAATTCCAATAAATGGGAGTTTAAATTCTTACAACCAGGCTAAAAAAGATTTAAAAGATGTATTAATTGGATTTTGAGAATAATAACTGATACTAACAAAAGCTAAAACGTCAATAGCTGCTATGCGCAGCTACTGCGTTTAGCCAGACCGTTCTGCGCAAAAAAGAAAAAATTTGTAACTATGAAAAATTTGTATTTTGCACCCTAGCTTTAATATTAAAACTCTCCGATTAAATCATGATATTTTCTCGATTAGAATATATTCACTACTCAATTTTTATCAAAAAAGCACATCATGAAAAACTTGTTTAACACACAAATTGCCTTTTCAATTATTTCACTCCTACTGTATGCTTGCCAACTTAGTTTTGGCCAAGGATTTAAAACCGAATTTTGTATTGATGATAGCTTAACATTTGAAGACATCCCACAATCAACACTTTGCGAAGAACTGGGTCAAATAACATATGATTTATATATAGGTGATGGAACTCCTGTAACTTCCTCTTCGCAAATAAATCCTTTGCCTTCCAAGCAGATTCATATCATTGGTGATTTCGTCATAGATGATAATTTTTTAATTGACTATGCAACTGTAAGGATTGATCCAGGGGTATCAATTATTATGCAGCCTCAAACCCATCTGGAAATAAGTGACTCAAAGCTATTTTCATGCGACGGTCTATGGCAAGGAATAATTATGGGCCAATATTCTTCTATAAGAACAGAAGAAAACACCGTTATTGAAGATGCTATAAATGCGATATATTCAAATGCTGCTTATTCTTCGTTGGAAATTGAGAACACTACTTTTAACCGAGATTATATTGGAATAAAACTAGAAGTTTCTCCTTTTTCACCGCACCCACCTGTAATATTCTCATTTTTGGGAAATACTTTTAGCTGTGATGCTCCACTTAATCAAGGAGCTAGTTCAAATACTACATATGCTGGCCTAGAAACTATAAATGTTCCTGTGTCCCTAAATCCCATTGCTACCTCAAATCCAAATGAGTTTAACGTGTTTACAAAATACTTACACTATGGAATACGTGCAACAGGTACTTTTTCTCATGTCATAGGTAGAAACTTCACTTTTGAAGATATGGGGTTTAACGGAATTTTCATCGAAACAGGTTCTTTAACCCTGAGAGAAAGTAACTTCGATAATTGCGCAAGACAAGCAATAAATATAGAGAATGCAAACACTGTTGATATTACAAGTTGCAATTTTGAATATAATGAAGATTTAGGGTGGAACTCCGGAACATTACCTAACCATTATCAGGGAATAGTTATTTCTAGTTTTTCACCAAATAGTCGAATCAGAACCTTTGAAAACAACTTTCATGTAAATTTTGAACAGGAAAATCGTTTAATCGATGGTATCCAACTTGATGGAGGTTCAGTTGGAAATGGGACTGAAATTTATGTATTTGGTAATAATTTCCATTTCAGAATGTACGGCTCTAGTTGTATTTTACTAGATGGAACGTTCAATGATGGAAGTAAAACTGAAATATTTAATAATCAATTTAACTTTACTGATTTATCTCCTCTCACTGGAAATGGACCAAGTGCTTTACTATGTAGTGGTGGTGACAAAAATAATTTTTCAATTTATGGAAACACATTTAGAGGAATTGAAAGTAATCTTCAAGGAAGAGGAATTCGGTTAGAAGGAAGTAGTGGTACAAACAATAATGTTTCGGACAATCACTTCCCTGTAAACTATAACTTCCTCTTCTCACAAGAATTTTATTCAGGCATACACATAATTAGTTTTCAAAATACTGTTTTCTGTGAAAACACGATTGGCAATTCATCACTAGGTTTTTTGAGTACTGGCTTAAACTTAAGAACTGATTTGATTGGGAATACTTTCATCGGAGGTGGTATTCAACTTCAACTTAGCGAAAGTATAATTGGACCACAAACTTATATTGATCCTCCATTTAACACTACTACTAAAGGGAATAAATTTCTGAATAAATATGAATTTTTATTCCCCACTCGTTTCGCTCAATGTACAGAAGGATTGGCTCCATTATCAAAATTCCTGCCACACACCAATCAATCTATTGAGAATCCAACCCCTCCACCATATTATACTTATCATTCAGATTTTCATCCTTCTCGCATTTATCCAGATGATAATGATGAATGGTTTATTATACCCGATCTAAATGCTACACCATCAATTGGATGTATTGTTCAATTAGAAAATGGAAGCGAAAATAAAACTTATAAGGCTATTGCTAATGGATCGATAAAAAATTATCTTTCCACACCAAGTACAATTTGGGAAGCTGAAAGATTCTTATACTCTACACTGGCTAAACATCAAAATTGGATAAATGAAATTCCGGAATATGAAGTTTTCATGAATTCACATACCAATAGTAATATCAAAAATTTCTATGAAGTAAATGAATTTATTAAAAAAGGAATGTCAATTGATAGTAGCATTAATACACAATTAGTATTACAACAACAAAATCTTCAAATATGCACTGATAGCCTAATTGTTATCGATTCAATATTAAATACAACGACTGACTCTATTACTTATAATCAAGGAAAAACAGCAAAATATAATTTATTAAATTCTATTATTTCAATCGACTCTTTTATTACAAGTTTACAAACCCAATACAATGAGCTGAAAAACTCATATTTCACCCAGGCACTTTCACTAAATTCGGGCATCATGCCAGATTCAATTTGGGAAAAGAATCAAAAAACAGTTTACTCAATTTATTTGCAAGCGGAATTAAACCAAAATCGAATATTTACTGAACAACAGCAAAATGATCTAATAGAAATCGCTAATCAATGTCCCAAACTTGGAGGACTTGCCGTATACCATGCTCGGGGTCTTTTGCCCTATTGTAGCAAATCTCACTATAATGATGATGCACCTAGTTGCTATCCCCTTCCAGCCTTATTTGGTGAAGAAATTGTAGAAGAAGAGCCTCAATTTAGAGAAGATAACTTCAGCAATGATTCCTCTATCCAAATTCACCCTAATCCAAATTCAGGAAAGTTCGATATCCTTTTACCGCCAAACAATGAAGGAGATTATATTGCTATATATGATCTATCCGGACAAACAATCCAAAAAAGGAAATTACAAACAGATATACCGTCAAATGAAATCAAAATAGAATTACGTGAAAGAGGTGTGTATTTCTGCGTTCTCATAAAAGATGGTAATGTCATACAATCTCAGAAAATTATTATTAAATAAACTATGTCATTTCAAAGCGAGTCTGCCTTTTTGAATTAATTCAAGAAAGCGGACTCGCTGAAATTAACACTAACGCTAATACAAATTTCTAATAAAAATGAAAAAATCAATATTATTTTTTATTGCGATCATTTCTATCTACAATATTATCAATTCACAAAATATTCAAGGTTCAAACTGGGTACTTGGAGTTAATGATCAAAATCATAAAGGAACGATATTAAATTTCTCGAACGATACACTAAAGTTATATGAAATAGAAAAATATATGGATATGCCTGGAGCTAATGTAAGTATTAGTGATATCGATGGAAACTTACTATTTTATAGCAATGGCTGCTACATCTCAAATATAGAGAATCTCAAAATGTTAAATGGGGATAGCATCTTGTATGGAGTTGTTCAAGATATTTACTGTGAAAATGGTCTTTCAGGGAGTCCTTTTCTCCAAAGCCAGATTATTATTCCAACTCCTGGCAATAACGAAACTTATTATTTAATCCAGTATAATAACCACCAAGGAATATATATTACAAATACTTTAGGAAATATTCTACCAACTGAGCTGACTTTTTCAATCATTGATATGACTGAAGATAATGGACTGGGAGCAGTTGTGGAAAAAAGTACAATTATCCTTCAGGATACATTATCAGGACAGTATCTGCAGGCTACAAAACACAGTAATGGAGTTGATTGGTGGATATTAGTTCCTGAATATTTATCAAATTGCTATTACAAACTCTTAATAACTTCACAAGGAATTCAGAATAAAGGAAAACAATGTGCTGGTCATATATGGAACTGGTTGGACATTGCAGGGCAGGCTACTTTTTCAAACAACGGGGAATACTATGTCAGAGTTCATGCACATAGTGGATTAAATATATTTAAATTCAATAGATGCACCGGTTTATTGTCTTTTATTGAAGAAATACCTTTCTTGCAAGATACTGGAAAAATTGTAGGTGTATCGATATCTCCTAATTCACAATATCTATATACTTTTAATAAAACTAAAGTTTATCAATTTGATTTAACTAACAGCAACAATATACAAAGCAGTCAAATTTTGGTAGCAGAATATGATGGTTTTCAGAATCCTCAATCTACTTATTTTAGTTATGCCCAATTAGCACCAGATGGTAAAATTTACGTTTCGAGCAGTACTAGTACTTATAACTTGCATGTAATTGAATTTCCTGATAAACCTGGTATCAACTGCAATGTATTACAACATGAAGTGGACTTATTTATTCCAAACTACCTAAGTATTCCAAACATTCCCAATTATGCGTTAGAAGCTAGTCAAAATGAATGTGACACCACTGTCGTTAGTAATTCAACAGAGCTAAATGAACATCCATTTTTCTTAATATATCCAAATCCAGCTTCACACTACTTAAACATACAAAATTCAAGTAATTGGGATTGCAATTTGGTAATTTATAATTTCAACAATCAAGTAATATATTCTGCTGATATAAAAAGACAAACTTCTAATTATCATATAGATATTCAACGAATTCCACGAGGTGTCTATTTTTATTCAGTTACATGTGAAGAGTATTTATTTGAATGTGGCAAAATCATAATAAATTGACTTATTATTATGCGCAGAACAAAGTGCAAAACGACAATAGCGGCTATGCGCCGCTACTGCGTTTGCACAGACCGTTCTGCGGAAAAAAAAGAAAAAATTAGTAAATATGAAAAATTTGTATTTTGCACCCTAGCTTTAATATTAAAACTCTCCGATTAAATCATGATATTTTTCTCGATTAGAATATATTCACTACTCAATTTTTATCAAAAAAACACATCATGAAAAACTTGTTTAACACACAAATTGCCTTTTCAATTATTTCACTCCTACTGTATGCTTGCCAACTTAGTTTTGGCCAAGGATTTAAAACCGAATTTTGTATTGATGATAGCTTAACATTTGAAGACATCCCACAATCAACACTTTGCGAAGAACTGGGTCAAATAACATATGATTTATATATAGGTGATGGAACTCCTGTAACTTCCTCTTCGCAAATAAATCCTTTGAGTGCGAGACAAATTGGAGGAATCCTAAAATGAGAAGAGTTTGAAGGAATTTAGTAAATTTAAGTTAGAAAATAGATTTACTGACCCTCAAACTCTAATTCAAGGTATGGACAAAAAAGTACTAATACAAAAAATAGAAGAAGAAATCGGAAGATTGGTTGACCTAAGTGATGAATATGTAGAGCAGGATGTAGGGATTGATAAAATAGAACTAAGCCTACTAAGTGAATTGCTGAAGCTGGGACTGTTGCTATTGAACTACATAATCAAGCAAAAGTTAAAAAAGGTTGAGGAATATCTCCCGATTTTGGAATCAGGAGAGAGCTACAGGAGTAAAGGGACAAAGAAGCGGAACTACCTCAGTTTGTTTGGTCTGATACAAATCCATCGTCCATCGTATTTGAGTACTCAACGCGGTCAATTTTATAAAATAGACGATTATTTGCAGTTGCCCAAGGGTTGTTATTGGTCGTACAATCTACAAGAGTTGGTAGGGGGAAGTGCTACCCAGGGGAGTTACAAAGAAAGCGTAGTGATAGTGAATAAATTATTAGGTTTGAATCTGAGTGGAAAATCTTCGGAGAGAAATGTCAATCATTTGGGCGAGTACGTTGATCAGTACTATGAGTTGGAGCGAGAAGAAGCTCAAGAAGATGAAGCGTTGTTTTTTAGCACTACCTTTGATGGTAAAGGATTGCCGAAGATAAAGGCAGTACAACAAAAGGAGGCCAATCCCAAAAAGCGGCTAAGCAAAGGGGAGAAAAAGGGTAAGAAACAAAGTGCGACAGTGTCAGTTACCTCTGTTTTTACGCCTCAACAAAGGACTGCCGACCAGATATTGGATGGCTTGATGGGAGTGCAAAAAGAAGCTGCTCAAGAGGACGAACCAGCATCAACACAACAAAAGAAAACGGAAAATAAGATGCACACTAAAATTCACCGTAGAGCATTTTTAGCCAATCAGCAAAAGGCAATAGATTATGGGATAGAAGATTTAAAATCAAAAATGACCAACTCCCAAAGTCGATTCGTCATCCCCATAGATGCCGGAATAGGCTTGGAAGATAAAATACTGGCAAGCATAAAGAAGAATAATCTGGAAGGTCAATTTGATGGAATCATTTTAGACATAGTCCATGTAAGCGAATACGTTTGGGATTGTGCCAATGCCATATTTGGAGAAAGTTCTAAGTTGAGAACAAGCTGGGTCAGAGGGGTGTTAAAAGATATATTGGAAGGAGGAACTGAAAAGGTAATAAAAGACCTTGTGTTGAATAGAGACAAAACAGAATTATCGACAAACAAAAAGAAGCAGTTAAATAAGGCAATCACCTATTTGACTAACCATAAACACAAAATGAATTACGCTGATTTTTTGAAAAAGGGGTATCCAATCAGTTCAGCTCTGGCAGAGTCTACTTGTAAGCATTTGGTCAAAAATAGAATGGAGCAAAGCGGTATGAGATGGTCATCCAAGGGGGCGCAAAACATGCTTGACCTTAGAGCTGTAAAACAAAACGGAGACATCGAAGATTTTATACAATTCGTCAGACTAAGGGAACGAAAAGTAAATTTAGTCCGATTAGCTGCTTAAATGCAAAACCCCTAATTTGTCATGCACTCAAATCCTTTGCCTTCCAAGCAGATTCATATCATTGGTGATTTCGTCATAGATGACAATTTTTTAATTGACTATGCAACTGTAAAGATTGATCCAGGAGTATCAATTATTATGCAGCCTCAAACCCATCTGGAAATAAGTGACTCAAAGCTATTTTCATGCGACGGTCTATGGCAAGGAATAATTATGGGTAATTATTCTTCTATAAGAACAGAAGAAAACACTGTTATTGAAGATGCTGTAAATGCGATATATTCAAATGCTGCTTATTCTACATTGGAAGTTGAGAACACTACTTTTAACCGAGATTATGTTGGGATAAAACTGGAAGTTTCACCCTTTTCACCGCACCCACCTGTAATATTCTCATTTTTGGGAAATACTTTTAGTTGTAATGCTCCACTCAATCAAGGAGCTACATCAAACACCACATTTGCTGGTTTAGAAACTATAAATGTCCCTGTAGCTTTGAATCCTATAGCTACTGCAAATCCAAATGAGTTTAACGTGTTTACAAAATACTTACACTATGGAATACGTGCAACAGGTACTTTTTCTCATGTTATAGGTAGAAACTTCATATTTGAAAATGCTGGTTTTAGCGGAATTTTCATCGAAACTGGTTCTTTAACTCTAGAGGAAAGTAACTTCTCTAACTGCGCAAGAAAAGCTATATATGTGGAGAATGCAAACACTGTGGATATTACAGATTGCAATTTTGAATACAATGAAGATTTAGGCTGGAACTCCGGAACATTACCTAACCATTATCAGGGAATAGTTATTTCTAGTTTTTTACCAAATAGTCGAACTAAAATCTATGGAAACACCTTTCATGTAAATTTTGAACAGGAAAATCGTTTAATCGACGGTATTCAGCTTTATGGAGGTGCAGTAGAAGGCGGAACAAAAATATTCGTATATGACAATATATTTATATTTAGGATGCACGGATCAAGTTGCATTTTATTAGATGGGATGTTTCACGATGAAAGTACAACTGAAATTTTCAACAATACCTTTGAATTTACTGATTTATCTTCGTTAACTGGAGATGAGCCCAGTGCTATATTGTGCAGTGGTGGTGATAAAAATAACCTATCCATTTATGAAAATATTTTCAGAGGGATAGAAAGTAATGGTCAGGGAAGAGGAATTCGATTAGTAGGAAGTGCTGGAATAAACAACAATGTTTCAGGAAATGATTTTCCCGTAAACTACAACTTTCTTTTCACAAGAGAATTCCGTGCTGGTATACACGTAACTAATTTTCAAAATACAATTTTCTGCGAAAATACTATTGGCAATTCATCTATAAGCTTTTTAAGTACTTTATCAAATTTAGGAACAGATTTAATTGGTAATACTTTTATTGGAGGCTCCATCCAACTTGAGCTTAGCAATAGTATTATTGGCTCACAAAGCTATATTGATCCACCATCTAATACAACTACTAAGGGGAATAAATTCTTGAATAAATTTGAAAATTTATTTCCCAATCGGTTCGCTCAATGTAGCCCAAAAGAATTGGCTCCATTATCAGTATTCGTAGTAAACACCGATCAATCTATTGAAAACCCAAATCCTCCACCATTTTATACTTATCATTCAGATTATCATCCTTCACGTATTTATCCAGATGATAATGATGAATGGTTTACTTCCGATCTATCTACTACACCATCAATTGGCTGTATTGTTCAATTAGAAAATGGTAGTGAAAATGAAATTTATAAAACTATTGCTAACGGATCGATAAAAAATTATCTTTCCACACCAAGTACAATTTGGGAAGCTGAAAGGTTCTTATACTCTACGCTGGCTAGAAATCAAAATTGGGTTAATGATATTTCGGAATATGAGTCTTTCATGAATTCACACAGTAATAGTAATATTAAAAATTTTTATGAAGTAAATGAACTCATCAAAAAAGGAATGTCAATTGACAGTAATATTAATGCACAATTAATTTTACAGCAACAAAACCATCAAATATATACTGATAGCCTAATTATTATAGATTCAATATTAAATACAACGACTGACTCTATTACTTATAATCAAGGAAAAACAGCAAAATATAATTTATTAAATTCTATTATTTCAATCGACTCTTTTATTACAAGTTTACAAACCCAATACAATGAGCTGAAAAACTCATATTTCACCCAGGCACTTTCACTAAATTCGGGCATCATGCCAGATTCAATTTGGGAAAAGAATCAAAAAATAGTTTACTCAATTTATTTGCAAGCGGAATTAAACCAAAATCGAATATTTACTGAACAACAGCAAAATGATCTAATAGAAATCGCCAATCAATGTCCCAAACTTGGAGGACTTGCCGTATACCATGCTCGGGGTCTTTTGTCCTACTGTAGCAAATCTCACTATAATGATGATGCACCCAATTGCTATCCCCTTCCAACTTCATTTGGTGAAGAAATTGTAGAAGGAGAGCCTCAATTTAGAGAAGATAACTTCAGCAATGATTCCTCTATCCAAATTCACCCTAATCCAAATTCAGGAAAGTTCGAAATCATTTTACCGCCAAACAATGTAGGAGATTATATTACTATATATGATCTATCCGGACAAACAATCCAAAAAAGGAAATTACAAGCAGATGTACCGTTAAACAATATCAAAATAGAATTACGTGAAAGAGGTGTGTATTTCTGCGTTCTTATGAAAGACGGTAATGTCATACAATCCCAGAAAATTATTGTTAAATAAACTATGTCATTTCAAAGCGAGTCTGCCTTTTTGAATTAATTCAAAAAGGCAGACTCGCTGAAATTAACACTAACGTTAATACAAATTTCTAATAAAAATGAAAAAATCAATATTATTTTTTATTGCGATCATTTCTATCTACAATATTATCAATTCACAAAATATTCAAGGTTCAAACTGGGTACTTGGAGTTAATGATCAAAATCATAAAGGAACGGTATTAAATTTCTCGAACGATACACTAAAGTTATATGAAATAGAAAAATATATGGATATGTATGGAGCTAATGCAAGTATTAGTGATATCAATGGAAACTTATTATTTTATAGTAATGGCTGCTTCATTTCAAATAAAGAGAATCTCAAAATGCTAAATGGGGATAGTATTTCGTACGGAATTGTCCAAGATTTTTACTGTGAAAATGGCGGAAGTCCTTTTCTTCAAAGCCAGATTATTATTCCAACTCCTGATAATAGCACAACTTATTATTTAATCCAATATAATAATCATCAAGAAATATTTATTGGAAATAACTTTGTAAATATTCTACCGACTGAGTTGACTTTTTCAATCATTGATATGGAGGAAGATAACGGACTGGGGGCAGTTGCAGAAAAAAATATAATTATTCTTCAGGATACATTATCAGGGCAGTATCTGCAAGCTACAAAACATAGTAATGGACTTGATTGGTGGATATTAGTTCCTGAATATTTATCAAATTGCTATTACAAACTCTTAATAACTTCACAAGGAATTCAGAATAAAGGGAAACAATGCACTGGCCATACATGGAACTGGGTAGACATTGGAGGACAAGCTACTTTTTCAAGCAATGGGGAATACTTCGTCAGAGTTCATGCAAGAAGTGGATTAAATATATTTAAATTCAATAGATGCACCGGTTTATTGTCTTTTATAGAAGAAATATCTTTTTTACAAGATACTGGGAAAATTGTAGGTGCATCGATATCTCCTAATTCACAATACCTATATACTTTTAATAAAACTAAAGTTTATCAATTCGATTTAACTAACAGCAGCAATATACAAAGCAGTCAAATTTTGGTAGCAGAATATGATGGCTTTCAGAATCCTCAATCTACTTATTTTAGTTATGCTCAATTAGCACCAGATGGTAAAATTTACGTTTCGAGCAGTCCTACCACATACAACTTACATGTAATTGAATTCCCTGATAAACCTGGTATCAACTGTAAAGTACTACAACATGAAATAGACTTATTTGGTCCAAACCGCTTAGGCATTCCAAATATTCCCAACTATGCGTTAGAGGCTAGTCAGGATGAATGTGATACCACTATTGTTAGTAATTCAACGGAATTAAATGAACATTCACTTTTCTTAATATATCCGAATCCAGCTTCACACTACTTAAACATACAAAATTCAAGTAATTGGGATTGCAATTTGGTAATTTATAATTTAAGTAACCAAGTAATATATTCTTCTGATATACAAAGACGAACTTCTAATTATCATATAGATATTCAACAAATTCCACGAGGCGTCTATTTTTATTCAGCTACATGTGGAGAGCATTTATTTGAATGTGGCAAAATCATAATAAATTGACTTATTATTATGCGCAGAACAAAGTGCAAAACGACAATAGCGGCTATGCGCCGCTACTGCGTTTGCACAGACCGTTAGTGGACATAGGGGAAAATCATCCCGCAGCTTGCCTATTTTTCAAACAGCATCGTGGTAAATTGAATATCTGGAAAAGGAAAACAACATCCTGATAGGCTTGCCAGCCCGCTTTATAAATTTATAAAATTGATAAATTGATACCAGCAATAATTCTTGAACAGCACGACTGACGGCCTTTTTGATTTTGAGTTGAACTCGATTATGGGTAAACTCCTTGAATTGATTACAACAACTCAAATTCCTGAAAACTACAATTTGCAGACAATTACAATTCAACCAGGCCTAATCAAGCTCTTTGACAATCAAGAACTGAAAGCCTGGCTCAAAAAAGGCATCAATAATTATTCAGCTAAATTACTCCAAAACAACTGAGGTGACTCATGAAAAATAACACCAGAAATACACATCTTGAAAAAATTTCATATATTTACAAGAGAACTGATTGAAAAATTTGGTGGCAAAAACATCTGAAAGGAAAACTGGCGCTGAGGCACCGGAAAGATACGACCACTAACAATGTGCATATGTCAATGCCCTCCTTTCAGTCGGCCACTGCATATGCACCGACCGTTGGCTGCAATGGTTGGGCCGACCCGCTTTTTTTGAATTGGATGGCATGAACATCTGTACCAAAAAGGTAATTGAAAGAGAATCTTTGACAGCAAATTTTTGATTGAAAATTTATCTTGAATTGAAACTAGAATTGATAGTTATGAAAATTTGAAGTTGGAAAAAATTATGATAAACTACTAATTTTCAATCGATTACGCATAATTTTAATCACAATTGATAGATTACGGGTAATTGTACTGGCTTCAATTCATCAGCAAGAAAATCTTGAATTTCATCAGCAGTTAAATTTTAATTGACAATTTTTGAGATTAGATTTCTAATTTGGTAAAATTTGGTAAATTGACTGTTGAAAATTGTAGCTTAAATTTGTATCTAAAATTAGTATCATTGAAAATTTTGTTGAAAAGGACTCTGAGATTAGAGAAATTGAGTAGCAGCCAAAACACTGTAATGGAAACTTTGGCCAACGCGCAGAAGAGAATGCAGCCAACACTGGCTATGCGACCATGTGGTTAAATTTTCTTCGAAAATTTAACTTTACCGAAAAACTACACCTCTGTTCCTTTCAGCAGCCTGACACCACACGGCGCATAGCCGGGCCGTTGTGTGCAAGAGGATTTTGGAAGCCAGCCCGCTTTGGGAATTTAGCGGCTTGAAGAATAGTAGTGAAAAAGGGAAAATGATAAAAAGCAGGTTTTAGAAGTGAAAGTTTAAATGGAAAATTTGTAAATGGCTGATTGAAAGACTCTTGTTGAAAAATAGTGCTTGCTTAGAAAATTCAACAACCAAAATTGACAAGAACATTTTGAATTATCTGCAAGAATAATTGAAACCCAAGATTACTAAAGAGTGAAATTGTTACTGAAGTAGTGATGGTAAAACGAAACAGCAGTGAATCTGAATTCAAGAGAAATCCAAATTGTAATTCTTACTAAGATTTGAGTAAATTGTCATCTGAAAATATTGATTGAATTTCAAATTTATAGAAAATCGAATCAGTAAAATTCTGAGGCGGCTTGAAGAAAGTGACTAAAAATCGGCCAACCCGCTTAAAATGCACACAACATAGTGCTGCACGACAATAGCGCCCTGCGGGCGACTACTGCGTCAGCACCGAACGTTGGCTGCAATGGTTGGGCCGACCCGCTTTTTTTGAATTGGATGGCATGAACATCTGTACCAAAAAGGTAATTGAAAGAGAATCTTTGATAGTAAATTCTGATTGAGAATTTATCCTGAATTGAAACTAGAATTGATAGTTGTGAAAATTTGAAGTTGGAAAAATTATGATAAACTACTAATTTTCAATTGATTACGCATAATTTTAATCACAATTGATGGATTACAGGTAATTGTACTGACTTCAATTCGTCATCAAGAAAATTTTGAATTTCATCAGCCGTTAAATTTTGATTGACAATTTTTGAGATTAGTTTTCTAATTTGGTAAATTGACTGTTGAAAAGGACTTTGAGATTAGAGAAGTTGAGTAGCAGCCAAAACACTGTAATGGAAACTTTGGCCAACGCGCAGAAGAGAATGCAGCCAACACTGGCTATGCGACCATGTGGTTAAATTTTCTTCGAAAATTTACCCTTATCGAAAAACTACACCTCTGTTCCTTTCAGCATCCTGACACCACACGGCGCATAGCCGCGCCGTTGGCTGCAATGGTTGGGCCGACCCGCTTTTTTTGAATTGGATGGCATGAACATCTGTACCAAAACGGTAATTGAAAGAGAATCTTTGATAGTAAATTCTGATTGATAATTTATCCTGAATTGAAACTAGAATTGATAATTGTGAAAATTTGAAGTTGAAAAAATTATGATAAATTACTAATTTTCAATCGATTACGTATAATTTTAATCACAATTGATGGATTACGGGTAATTGTACTGACTTCAATTCGCCATCAAGAAAATCATGAATTTCATCAGCAGTTAAATTTTGATTGACAATTTTTGAGATTAGATTTCTAATTTGGTAAAATTTGGTAAATTGACTGTTGAAAATTGTAACTGAAATTTGTATCTAAAATTAGTATCATTGAAAATTCTGTTGAAAAGGGCTTTGAGATTAGAGAAATTGAGTAGCAGCCAAAACACTGTAATGGAAACTTTGGCCAACGCGCAGAAGAGAATGCAGCCAACACTGGCTATGCGACCATGTGGTTAAATTTTCTTCGAAAATTTAACCTTATCGAAAACTACATCTTTGTTCCTTTCAACATCCTGACACCACACGGCGCATAGCCGCGCCGTTAGGCTCAATAAGAAGATAGACATAATAATGAAATTGAAAACTATCTTTATTACAACATTAATAGGGCTTGCACAATTCACTAATGCACAAGTCTTAAAAAACTATTTTTCAATTGAACCAGTTTATAATTTTAACATTTCAAAAACCAATCTAGATAGGGAGAAAATACCGTCAACTGGGTTTGGACTTTTTTTAATTAATAAAGAAGCTCCTAAAAAATTGTTCTTTGGAAAATCATTTGGATTGAAATTCTATATTCCAGTTAAAGAAAGATTTCAAATTGGAACGGGATTAACATATGAAATTAAAGGACAAAGTTCTAAGAAATGGCAATCTACAAGTAATATAGAAGATAAATTCATGTATTCATTTATACTAGAGTCATACCAGATTCCAATCGATACAAGATTTTTTTTAGGCAAAAAGATTAAATACTTTAACCAGTTTATATTAGGAGAATTTATAACAGATATATATTCAAAATTTACTGTTCAAGAATACAAAATCAATAGTGAACATGGAAAACAAGCAGCTAGCTACGAAACGTTTTACTACGTTAAAAAAAGCCATAAAGAAAATTTCAAGAGACATTGGAAGGAAAGTTTAATAAGGTTTGGAATGGGAGTAGGTTATGGAATTAGTTTTGATGAATTGAAATTTTTCACAATAAAATCCAATATAAGTTTTCGGTTTTACAGCAATCTATTAAATCAAGACATAAGCTATGCTGTTAAAGGAAACGCAATATTGATAAACCTTGGTTTTATAATTGGATTAAAATTGACCAATTAAAGAATACTGAGCCTAACAATGCGGAGCACGTACATGCGGTCAAAATTTCTACGAAATTTTAACCGTACACAAAAATCAGTATTTTAGTTCCGAACACACTTTTTAAGCCGCACGTCGTCTCCACTTTCCGTTGGGTAGCCATAGAAAATCAAACCCACAGCTTTCCTATTTTTCAAACAGCATCGTAGTAAATTCAATACCTGGAAAAGGAAAACAACATCCTGAAAGGCTTACCAACCCGCTTTGAAATTGATACAATCATCCCTCTTCGATTGGCAGGACTACGGCCTTTTGAATTTTGTAATTGAATACTTTGACAAAGAATCACAACAATTCACAAAGAGCTTTTGAAAGTAATTGAAATCCTAAAACTAATTGAGACAAGTAGATTGTAAAAATTACAAACTCCGCAACATCTGCAATAAAGTTTAATAACTTAAAATTATTGCAATTCATAAATTGTTGAAAATCATAGAGTTAAATAATGAATTCGGCCTAATCCAGCTAATTGTTAATCAACAATCGGTAAGCTCAACTCCGAAAAGGTATTGAAGCAGCATGAAAAATAGTACTCCCACAGCAGTAGAATTGTAGAAGAAAAATAACATTCAAAATACACATCTCGACAAAATTTCATATATTGGCTCCTCAACAGTTTGGACTAATATGGCTCCGAAATTACCTGAAAGGAAAACCGGCGCTGAGGCGCCGGAAAAATACGGCTACCAACAAAGCGTAAAACGACCATGCGGCTTTCTTTGAGGTCGAAATGTTGGTTACTTGGTAAAAATTTTTGCAGTTCCTTTCAGCACTTTGAAAACCGCACGGCGTTTACGCAGGCCGTTAGGCACAAGCAAGAATCGACAACAATCAAAGCAAGTTTGTAATTAAAATGAGAATATCAATCATCGCAATATTTACAATTCTGATAATATCATGTAAAAGCGAGCCAATTAAATTAGATTACTGCAAAATGATTGCTGATGACCAAGCATTTGTAAATACAGATAAATCCGATTTAGAAAGATTTAATTCAGATAAGTTAAAAAGAAGAAAAATATTTAAAAAGAACTTCGACTTAATAATGGATAAAACAAGACAGGATGGATTTCCATTTGTAAGTATTGAGAATTATCAAAGAGATTCTTGCAAATATTGGGCTGTTTCAATGACAATGATTCATACTGCCCAATCAAATCCAGAAGTATTCTTTAGTAAGAAATACACAGAAATTTTCAAATCGGAATTAGACAAAGGAAATATAGAAAGAAAATTGTTAGAACAATCCTGTATTATAACAGCAAAAACTAATGAGTTGTGTGAAGAATTACAAAGCAATATAAAATATGCAACAGATTTATGGGAAATAGAATATTCTATTTTCGATGAAGCAAAATTCATAAAATGTAAATAAAAAAAAAGCCTGTGCCTAACAAAGCGTATATGTACATACCGCCTAATCGGCGGCACGTCATATACGCGGACCGTTACCTACCATAGAATTTTAAGGCCATCCCTCGATTCTAAATTAGTCCCAAATTACGCCTGGAAAAATTGAATGAATTCGTCAAGATACAGCATCCAAAGTGATCGCCCTACCTGCTTAAAAATTTCTTCGATAAGCTTTTTACAAACCAAGAACCAGGGCCTCGGATCAACAATAATTAAAAGCAATAATCACGGGAAATTATTCTTCACACAATAATTCTTTGATCGGCACTGAGTCAGCCAAATTGTTAAATCTTCCAGCGAAAGCTATGAGTCCATAAATTATACCCAAATTCTCCTCTGGGGCCCAACTACAAATTGACAGTCAAATTCACGGATTAAGGAAAAATGTTATATATTTATACCACCACCTAAAGAACTTATTTGTTCCAGTGGTGAATACGATAAATAAAGGACTCAACAGTTCCTTTCAAACTATCCTCAGAAACGGCGCTGTGCGCGCCGAAATACGGATAGGTAACAAAGCGTAAAGCGTCCATGCGGCTACTTGGAAGATAAAATGCTTTTTGGTTGATAAAGAATTTTGTAGTTCCTTTCAGCACTTTGAAAACCGCACGGCGTTTACGCAGACCGTTGGGCGCTATGAAATTCCCGACCCACAAATTGAAAGTAACACCATGAATAAAATGGCAAAATTGATAAACTGTAGCTCCCAAATTATTGAATAGAGACTCCCCTACCCGCTTGAAAAATTTGAAAAATTTGAAAGATAATTTACAGGGCAAGCTGACGGCCTTTTTAATTATCAATCAAAATGATTAACAGCAACAGAAAATTGAAATACTCCAAAACTGATTTAGTACGTGAGCAACTGAAACTCTTACATTCATCAAGACTACTCCAAGACTACTCAACAAGTAACGAGATCATTAAAATTGCTGATTCGTCGAAATTCAATCCAAAATCCAATTCAGTCATGGGCAACAAGAATGCTAAAACTCCTGAAAAATATTAAATTGCATTTCATACAAATACATAAAACACTGATAATCAACAAAATATAATGAAAAGGCCTAGCTAATCTCAATGATTAATCAGGAAGTGGTAAGCGGAGTGAATGATTAGATTCTACCAAGAGTACTTTGAAAAGTAAAACACCAAAGTTGCTACGGTTGACTGGAAATTGTTATATTTATACCCGGTAAAATTGTTGGGTTCCATTGGGGCAACCTGGAAAATTGGAGCCTCATAGTTCCTTTTAAAAATTTGTAAAAGGAAAAGGAAGGAACAGCGCCCAACAAAGCGTAAAGCGTCCATGCGGCTACTTGGAAGATAAAATGCTTTTTGGTTGATAAAGAATTTTGCAGTTCCTTTCAGCACTTTGAAAACCGCACGGCGTTTACGCAGACCGTTGGGTAGCCATAGAAAATCAAACCCACAGCTTTCCTATTTTTCAAACAGCATCGTAGTAAATTCAATACCTGGAAAAGGAAAACAACATCCTGAAAGGCTTACCAACCCGCTTTGAAATTGATACAATCATCCCTCTTCGATTGGCAGGACTACGGCATTTTGAATTTTGTAATTGAATACTTTGACAAAGAATCACAACAATTCACAAAGAGCTTTTGAAAGTAATTGAAATCCTAAAACTAATTGAGACAAGTAGATTGTAAAAATTACAAACTCCGCAACATCTGCAATAAAGTTTAATAACTTAAAATTATTGCAATTCATAAATTGTTGAAAATCATAGAGTTAAATAATGAATTCGGCCTAATCCAGCTAATTGTTAATCAACAATCGGTAAGCTCAACTCCGAAAAGGTATTGAAGCAGCATGAAAAATAGTACTCCCACAGCAGTAGAATTGTAGAAGAAAAATAACATTCAAAATACACATCTCGACAAAATTTCATATATTGGTTCCTCAACAGTTTGGACTAATATGGCTCCGAAATTACGTGAAAGGAAAACCGGCGCTGAGGCGCCGGAAAAATACGGCTACCAACAAAGCGTAAAACGACCATGCGGCTTTCTTTGAGGTCGAAATGTTGGTTACTTGGTGAAAATTTTTGCAGTTCCTTTCAGCACTTTGAAAACCGCACGGCGTTTACGCAGACCGTTAGCACCAATTCGAGTATAAAAATCAGAAAGAATTTTATTGATTTGTGAAGCTAACGAAAACAAAATCCTATCTTTAGATTGATGTATGTTCCTTGACAAGGCCGTTTTTTTAAGAGGTGCCAATGCTAATCGTGAAAATGAGAAGTAAGCCCGCCGCCAATTCTGGTTAGAAATGTGAATGTAGTATTGAAATATCCTACTACAAGTTGATTTCACTGGAGGAGATTAAATTCTACCCCGATCAGTATAATTTTGAATCATAAGATAAATAGACATTTCCGTGGAACATACATCATTTGAATTGGCTTTTTATTAATATTTTATCTGGGTTATATGTATGTCATATAGGCTGGATGTTATTGTTCCTAGATCAAAAAACGGCAAAAATAGCTATTGATAATCAGTTAGTTATAAACGTTAGTCAGTATTAAAAAACAAAACATAATGAATACCAAACTAAATTTTATTGTAGTTGCCTTAAATTTGATATTAATCATTTTGTCGACAGGATGTTTCGCTCCTATCAATTCGACATTTGAAAGTGCAAAATTGTTGGATAAAGGAGATATTGAAGTGCAAGGGAATTACTCAGTTTATTATGGCACCTCTTTTTTAGAAGATGGGTATGTAAACCTTAATAATAATTTTGGATTTGGGGTTGGATATGGTATTTCTGACCGATTTAATATGAAGTTAAGATACGAACGAATAAATACGAAATATTCATTCGAAATATTTGATGAGGAAATTGACATTAGTGGATTAAATTATTTTGAATTAAGTAATAAATTCAGCTTAAAGAAAGATAAATTTGCACTATCAATTCCTTTGAGTATTTATCTATATGAAGGAGAATCGTTATTTAGTCTTGATCCCAGGTTCTTTTTTACCTTTAGAAATAATGACACTTTTGAATTTAATCTAATTCCCAAAGCACATGTTCTTATAGGAGATGGAATTGGGTTTATGCCAGGGATAAATTTTGGAGTGGGCTTGAGTAGTAATTTGAATGAATGGGCAATAAGACCTGAATTTGGATTTGATGGGTATTTTACATTTGGAGTAGGAGTAAATTATTATATTAAAGCAAACAAGAAAGAATAAGGGAAGAACTGGTGCTAACACAGCATACATCGGCCAGCCTCCTAAACGTCGGCCGTCGTGTATGCGAGCCGTTAGTGGCCATAGGGAAAATCATCCCGCAGCTTGCCTATTTTTCAAACAGCATCGTGGTAAATTGAATATCTGGAAAAGGAAAACAACATCCTGATAGGCTTGCCAGCCCGCTTTATAAATTTATAAAATTGATGAATTGATACCACCAATAATTCTTGAACACACGACTGACGGCCTTTTTGATTTTGAGTTGAACTCGATTATGGGTAAACTCCTTGAATTGATTACAACAACTCAAATTCCTGAAAACTACAATTTGCAGACAATTACAATTCAACCAGGCCTAATCAAGCTCTTTGATAATCAAGAACTGAAAGCCTGGCTCAAAAAAGGCATCAATAATTATTCTGCTAAATTACTCCAAAAAAACTGAGGTGACTCATAAAAAATAACACCAAAAATACACATCTTGAAAAGATTTCATATATTTACAAGAGAACTGATTGAAGAATTTGGCAGCAAAAACATCTGAAAGGAAAACCGGCGCTGAGGCGCCGGAAAGATACGACCACTAACAATGTGCATATGTCAATGCCCTCCTTTCAGTCGGCCACTGCATATGCACAGACCGTTGGCTGCAATGGTTGGGCCGACCCGCTTTTTTTGAATTGGATGGCATGAACATCTGTACCAAAAAGGTAATTGAAAGAAAATCTTTGATAGTAAATTCTGATTGATAATTTATCCTGAATTGAAACTAGTATTGATAGTTGTGAAAATTTGAAGTTGGAATAAATTATGATAAACCACTAATTTTCAATCGATTACGTATAATTTTAATCACAATTAATAGATTACGGGTAATTGTACTGACTTCAATTCGCCATCAAGAAAATCATGAATTTCATCAGCAGTTAAATTTTAATTGACAATTTTTGAGATTAGATCTCTAATTTGGTAAATTGACTGTTGAAAATTGTAGCTTAAATTTGTATCTAAAATTAGTATCATTGAAAATTTTGTTGAAAAGGGCTTTGAGATTAGAGAAGTTGAGTAGCAGCCAAAACACTGTAATGGAAACTTTGGCCAACGCGCAGAAGAGAATGCAGCCAACACTGGCTATGCGACCATGTGGTTAAATTTTCTTCGAAAATTTAACCTTATCGAAAAACTACACCTTTGTTCCTTTCAGCATCTTGACACCACACGGCGCATAGCCGGGCCGTTGGCTGCAATGGTTGGGCCGACCCGCTTTTTTTGAATTGGATGGCATGAACATCTGTACCAAAAAGGTAATTGAAAGAAAATCTTTGATAGTAAATTCTGATTGATAATTTATCCTGAATTGAAACTAGTATTGATAGTTGTGAAAATTTGAAGTTGGAATAAATTATGATAAACCACTAATTTTCAATCGATTACGTATAATTTTAATCACAATTAATAGATTACGGGTAATTGTACTGACTTCAATTCGCCATCAAGAAAATCATGAATTTCATCAGCAGTTAAATTTTAATTGACAATTTTTGAGATTAGATCTCTAATTTGGTAAATTGACTGTTGAAAATTGTAGCTTAAATTTGTATCTAAAATTAGTATCATTGAAAATTTTGTTGAAAAGGGCTTTGAGATTAGAGAAGTTGAGTAGCAGCCAAAACACTGTAATGGAAACTTTGGCCAACGCGCAGAAGAGAATGCAGCCAACACTGGCTATGCGACCATGTGGTTAAATTTTCTTCGAAAATTTAACCTTATCGAAAAACTACACCTTTGTTCCTTTCAGCATCTTGACACCACACGGCGCATAGCCGGGCCGTTAGCCACAATTATCAAAAAATGAAATTAACAAAAGCAGAAATTGAAAGAATTATAGATTACGAAATAGTTGTAGATTGCTATACAGAAGAAGAAGCAAATATGGGATGGGCAATTTATATGGAAGAAAATTTAGATTTTCCATTTGAAGCAGAATATTTAGTAAAAAAGAAATCTGGTGAAAATCAATGGAAAAAAGTTCGTGTAATAAATAATGAAACTAATGAATCAAGTTTTGAAGGAGGGGAATGGTATGTGGAAATTGAACTTGATGAAATAATTATCTCTGCGAGATTAAATGAACTTAAAAGTATAAAAGCAGATAAAGAAACAATGGAAGCACTTCAAGTATGGAATAGCAGAAATAGATACTGAATCAATGAAAGACTTTTTAGATTATATAAACTCACGAAATATTGAGCAATTAAGAAATGAATTGCGAAAACTGTATTCAAGCTATGAATTGGTTAGAAATTATTTTGATATTAAGACAAAGAAAAATGGAGGAGTAGATAAAAATCTGCTAAAAAAATATGAGGGCGAAATAACGAAAGCGATTTATCCAAATGAAAGAATGGAGGGAGGACTTGATATTGATAAAGTAGATAATATCATAAAGGGTTTGAATAGTGATTCGACTGTCAAATATTATATCGAATCCAGTTTGTTTTCGATTGAAGAATGTACCAATATAGCCAATGAATTTGGAGGTGATTTTGGAGAAGATTTTTTCATTTACTTTGAGGCATTATTTGAGAACGTAATAAAGATAATAATCAATCAAGGGCATGAGTCAGAATATAAAGTAAGGTTAAGAGAAATTGCCGATTCAGCATTTGACGGATATGGACATTATGACCAATTGCAAGATACGATTAGTGAATACATCAGAGAATAAAAAAGAAAAAACTGTGGCTAACAAAGCATAGCTGTCCATAGCGGCTAAACGCCGCTACGTCAGCTATGCCGACCGTTAGCGGCAAGCGGGGAATGAAAAAAGCAAAATGATAAACAATGTAATGAATTCTTTTTATTTCAAAACTTATGCAAGAGTTTGTTTGCTGCCCTTTATAGTAGGAGCAATTTCTCAAATTCTCAGATTAATTTATGACATTAATAATGATTTAATGCCAAAGCAAGTTAGTTGGAGTGTCATTGCCATAGGGTTATATGTTATCCCGGGTCTTATAATTTTCGCTAATAAAATTTCTTTTATGAATAATTGGGATAAATTTGCTTATGGTTTATTAATTTCTCAGCTAGTCGGAGGAGTAATAATTCATTGTTACATACTTTTTACAGAAAATACAAGGGTACTTCACGCTTTCCCTCACAGGTATTGGTATAGTTTTATAACTGTCGGATACTTTACAGCAATGGGACTTTATGTCTTTTCCTTAAATAAAAGACTATATCAGAGAGACTAAAAAAGAATAATGGAAAGCCAACCGCTAACAAAGCGTATATGCACATACCGCCTAATCGGCGGCACGTCACATACGCAGACCGTTGTGTGTAATATTGAGAGTATCCTTAAAAAAATTCGATTAAAGAAGTTTAAATCCGTGAAAAACAAAAATTAAACGAAATGGGAATTGTTGTAGAATTACATAGAATATCACCTCAAAAACTTGAAGTATATAAAAAAGATAGTAAAGGATTAGAGAAGGAAATTCAGAATCCAGGTATCAAAGATCCATCAAGTTTTATTTATCTTGATAAATCATGGGATGGAATAATTTACCTTTTAACAGGAGAAAATTTTGAGAAGACTGAAAATGAAATTGCAAAAGTAATTTTAGGTAATAGAATATTAGATAAGAATCAGGTAATAGGATATGGATCAGTTCAGTATTTAGATTCCAATGAAGTGAAAGAACTTAACAAGAAATTAGTTGATATATCAGATGAATCTCTTATAGAAAGATTTGACACACAAAAAATGACTCAGAAAAATGTTTATCCCAATATTTGGGATGGAAATCCTGATTTGTTAGATTATATAATGGATAATGTTAAACAATTAAGAGAATTTTATTCAATTTCTTCAAATGAGAATAATTGTATAATTACAATTTTCAATTAAAGTTAATAGTTAAAAAAATGCTACACACAACAATGCGTATATGCACATAGCTGGCATTTATTTGCTAATGCGCGAATCAAACCCGCTGCCAGCTACGCCACATACGCTCGACGTTGGGCGCTATGGAAAATCCCAACCCACAATTTTGAATTTGGCACCAAGAGCAACTTAGTGAAATTGAAAAATCGTAGCTCCCAGATTATCGAAAAAAGAGGCTCCCCTACCCGCTTGAAAAATTTGAAAAATTTGAAAGATAATTTACAGGGCAAGCTGACGGCCTTTTTAATTATCAATCAAAATGATTAACAGCAACAGAAAATTGAAATACTCCAAAACTGATTTAGTACGTGAGCAACTGAAACTCTTACATTCATCAAGACTACTCCAAGACTACTCAACAAGTAACGAGATCATTAAAATTGCTGATTCGTCGAAATTCAATCCAAAATCCAATTCAGTCATGGGTAACAAGAATGCTAAAACTCCTGAAAAACATTAAATTGCATTTCATACAAATACATAAAATACTGATAATCAACAAAATATACTGAAAAGGCCTAGCTAATCTCAATGATTAATCAGGAAGTGGTAAGCGGAGTGAATGATTAGATTCTACCAAGAGTACTTTGAAAAGTAAAACACCAAAATTGCTACGGTTGACTGGAAATTGTTATATTTATGAAGATAAAAGGACTGAGCTGGATTGATGAATTTGGTAAATTTGAACATTGCAGTTCCGTTGAAAAATTTGTAAAAGGAAGGAACAGCGCCCAACAAAGCGTAAAACGACCATGCGGCTACTTGGAAGATAAAATGCCTTTGGGCTGATAAAGAATTTTGTAGTTCCTTTCAGCACCTTGAATGCCGCACGGCGTTTACGCAGACCGTTAGTGGCCATAGGGAAAATCATCTCGCAGCTTTCCTATTTTTCAAACAGTATCGTGGTAAATTGAATATCTGGAAAAGGAAAACAACATCCTGATAGGCTTGCCAGCCCGCTTTATAAATTTATAAAATTGATAAATTGATACCAGCAATAATTCTTGAACAGCACAACTGACGGCCTTTTTGATTTTGAGTTGAACTCGATTATGGGTAAACTCCTTGAATTGAGTACAACAACTCAAATTCCTGAAAACTACAATTTGCAGACAATTACAATTCAACCAGGCCTAATCAAGCTCTTTGACAATCAAGAACTGAAAGCCTGGCTCAAAAAAGGCATCAATAATTATTCAGCTAAATTACTCCAAAACAACTGAGGTGACTCATAAAAAATAACACCAAAAATACACATCTTGAAAAAAATTCATATATTTACAAGAGAACTGATTGAAGAATTTGGTGGCAAAAACATCTGAAAGAAAAACCGGCGCTGAGGCGCCGGAAAGATACGACCACTAACAAAGTGCATATGTCAATGCCCTCCTTTCAGTCGGCCACTGCATATGCACCGACCGTTGGCTGCAAGCAGAAAAAAGAAAATCACAAAACTTGACTTGTACGGAGAAAAAACGTACATTTGTATTAAATTGAGTTGATAAATTAAAATACCTTAATATGAAAAGTATTGAAATGACAAGATTTGATGCAAGATTAACAAGAGAGCAAAAAGAATTCTTTGAATATGCTTCCAAATTAGGTGGTTTTAGGAGTTTAACTGAATTTATACTAAAAGCTGTTCAATCAAAAGCAGAAGAAATAGTAGAAGAACATAATAAAATAATTGCATCAAAAAAAGATCAGGAAATTTTCTTCGATTACGCATTTAAAGGAGTCAAACCGAATAAAAAATTAAAATCTGCCTTAAAGGAATATAAAAAGTTACTTTAATATGGCAGATTATATAACAGCTCCCCTTGAATCGAAACACAAGAAATCAGAATTTACTTGTGGAAATACATACTTGGATAACTACATTCAAAAACAAGCAAAACAAGACGTTAAGAGAAAACTATCAGCTTGTTTTGTATTAAGTGATGGAGAAAATAATATTAAGGGATTTTATACTTTATCAAATGCTGGAATATCAAGAGAGGCAATACCAGAAGAAATCAGCAAAAAACTTCCAAGAGCCTATGAATCCTTACCTTTAACACTGCTTGGGAGATTAGCAATTAGTGAGAAAAATAAAGGTCAAGGGTTGGGGAAATTATTATTAATAGATGCTTTAAAAAGAAGTTTTGAAGTATCTAAAGTAATAGGTTCTATGGCTGTAATAGTAGATCCAATTGATGAAAATGCAGTTAAATTTTATGATCGCTTTGGATTCATTTTACTTCCGGATAGTGAAAAAATGTTTCTTCCTATGAAGACAATAGAACAATTATTTAGATAGAAAAAAAAGCCTGCTGCCAACAATGTGCATAACGACCATGCTCCCATTCGGTCGCACGGCGTATGCACTTCCCGTTACCTACCATAGAATTTTAAGGCCATCCCTCGATTCTAAATTAGTCCCAAATTACGCCTGGAAAAATTGAATGAATTCGTCAAGATACAGCATCCAAAGTGATCGCCCTACCTGCTTAAAAATTTCTTCGATAAGCTTTTTACAAACCAAGAACCAGGGCCTCGGATCAACAATAATTAAAAGCAATAATCACGGGAAATTATTCTTCACACAATAATTCTTTGATCGGCACTGAGTCAGCCAAATTGTTAAATCTTCCAGCGAAAGCTATGAGTCCATAAATTATACCCAAATTCTCCTCTGGGGCCCAACTACAAATTGACAGTCAAATTCACGGATTAAGGAAAAATGTTATATATTTATACCACCACCTAAAGAACTTATTTGTTCCAGTGGTGAATACGATAAATAAAGGACTCAACAGTTCCTTTCAAACTATCCTCAGAAACGGCGCTGTGCGCGCCGAAATACGGATAGGTAACAAAGCGTAAAGCGTCCATGCGGCTACTTGGAAGATAAAATGCTTTTTGGTTGATAAAGAATTTTGTAGTTCCTTTCAGCACTTTGAAAACCGCACGGCGTTTACGCAGACCGTTACCTACCATAGAATTTTAAGGCCATCCCTCGATTCTAAATTAGTCCCAAATTACGCCTGGAAAAATTGAATGAATTCGTCAAGATACAGCATCCAAAATGATCGCCCTACCCGCTTAAAAATTTCTTCGACAAGCTTTTTACAAACCAAGAACCAGGGCCTGGAATCAACAATAATTAAAAGCAATAATCACGGGAAATTATTCTTCACACAATAAGTCTTTGATCGGCACTGAGTCAGCCAAATTGTTAAATCTTTCAGCGAAAGCCATGAGTCCATAAATTATACCCAAATTCTCTTCTGGGGCCCAACTACAAATTGATAGTCAAATTCACGGATTAAGGAAAAATGTTATATATTTATATCACCACCTAAAGAACTCTTTTGTTCCAGTGGTGAATACGATAAATAAAGAACTCAACAGTTCCTTTCAAACTATCCTCAGAAACGGCGCTGTGCGCGCCGAAATACGGATAGGTAACAAAGCGTAAAGCGTCCATGCGGCTACTTGGAAGATAAAATGCTTTTTGGTTGATAAAGAATTTTGTAGTTCCTTTCAGCACTTTGAAAACCGCACGGCGTTTACGCAGACCGTTACCTACCATAGAATTTTAAGGCCATCCCTCGATTCTAAATTAGTCCCAAATTACGCCTGGAAAAATTGAATGAATTCGTCAAGATACAGCATCCAAAATGATCGCCCTACCCGCTTAAAAATTTCTTCGATAAGCTTTTTACAAACCAAGAACCAGGGCCTGGGATCAACAATAATTAAAAGCAATAATCACGGGAAATTATTCTTCACACAATAATTCTTTGATCGGCACTGAGTCAGCCAAATTGTTAAATCTTCCAGCGAAAGCTATGAGTCGATAAATTATGTCCAAATTCTCCTCTGGGGCCCAACTACAAATTGATAGTCAAATTCACGGATTAAGGAAAAATATTATATATTTATACCACCACCTAAAGAACTTATTTGTTCCAGTGGTGAATACGATAAATAAAGAACTCAACAGTTCCTTTCAAACTATCCTCAGAAACGGCGCTGTGCGCGCCGAAATACGGATAGGTAACAAAGCGTAAAGCGTCCATGCGGCTACTTGGAAGATGAAATGCTTTTTGGCTGATAAAGAATTTTGTAGTTCCTTTCAGCATCTTGAATGCCGCACGGCGTTTACGCAGACCGTTGGGTAGCCATAGGAAAATCAAACCCACAGCTTTCCTATTTTTCAAACAGCATCATAGTAAATTGAATACCTGAAAAAGGAAAACAACATCCTGAAAGGCTTGCCAACCCGCTTTGAAATTGATACAATCATCCCTCTTCGATTGGCAGGACTACGGCCTTTTGAATTTTGTAATTGAATATTTTGACAAAGAATCACAACAATTCACAAAGAGCTTTTGAAAGTAATTGAAATCCTAAAACTAATTGAGACAAGTAGATTGTAAAAATTACAAACTCCACAACATCTGCAATAAAGTTTAATAACTTAAAATTATTGCAATTCATAAATTATTGAAAATCATAGAGTTAAATAATGAATTCGGCCTAATCCAGCTAATTGTTAATCAACAATCGGTAAGCTCAACTCCGAAAAGGTATTGAAGCAGCATGAAAAATAGTACGCCCACAGCAGTAGAATTGTAGAAGAAAAATAACATTCAAAATACACATCTCGACAAAATTTCATATATTGGTTCCTTAACAGTTTGGACTAATATGGCTCCGAAATTACCTGAAAGGAAAACCGGCGCTGAGGCGCCGGAAAAATACGGCTACCAACAAAGCGTAAAGCGTCCATGCGGCTACTTGGAAGATGAAATGCCTTTTGGTTGATAAAGAATTTTTGCAGTTCCTTTCAGCACCTTGAAAGCCGCACGGCGTTTACGCAGGCCGTTAGTGGCAACTTAAGAAAATGAAATTATTATATACTATATTATTGATTGTAATATTAAGTTTTAATTCAGAAGCTCAATATCATTCTTTGGTGCCATTTCAGAAAGATAATAAATGGGGATTTGTTGATACAAATATGGTTATTAAAATTAGCCCTATTTATGACTCTACGAGCATATTAATTGGAAATAGAGCTATTATTAAATTAAAAGGAAAATATGGATTAATTAATCAATCCGGTAAAATTATTATTAAACCAAAATATAAAAATATATACTCAAACAATGGGCTGAGAACAATTACCGGAGTCAAGAGAAATAGTAAAACATTAATTTTTGATAAAAATGGCAATAAAATAAAAAGACATTATTGTTTTAGTATTTGCGGGACTGGATTACCACTTTATCTGGATCCCATGCGTTATTCAATTAAAAAGGACAATAAAATTGCTTTGATTTACAACAAAGTGACTACTGATAGTACTAATAGAATATTGTTTATAAAAGATACTACTGATTATCATTATTCATCAATTGAAAGTTTTGGAGAAGACTCTTTTATTGTTACGGACTCTACATCTACTGGAATTTGGATACCTGATGAATTTTATATTAAGATATTTTCTAGGAAAGATGAAATAATAGTCACAAAAAGAACTTTCAAAAATGACAACTTACATAAATTCAAACTTAATAACAGTTGGGGTTTAATTGATGTCAATGGAGAAATAGTTGTAAAAGAGAAATATCATTCTATTAAATTCGATGATAGTGAATGGAGCATTGACCCATTAATATTGGTTGAATATAAGCAAGGAAAATATGGATATATAAATAGAACTGGCAAAGAATATTTTTTCACAAATTAAAGATGCCACTAACAATGTGCATATGTCAATGCCCTCCTTTCAGTCGGCCACTGCATATGCACGAACCGTTAGGCGCTATGGAAAATCCCAACCCACAAGCTTGAATTTGGCACCAAGAGCAACTTGAAAATATGGGTGAATTGCAGCTCCGAGATTACTAAAAAAGAGACTCCCCTACCCGCTTGAAAAATTTGAAAGATAATTTACAGGGCAAGCTGACGGCCTTTTTAATTATCAATCAAAATGATTAACAGCAACAGAAAATTGAAATACTCCAAAACTGACTGATTTAGCACGTGAGCAATTGAAACTCTTACATTCATCAAGACTACTCCAAGACTACTCAACAAATAACAAGATCATTAAAATTGCTGATTCGTCTAAATTCAATCCAAAATCCAATTCAGTCACGGGCAACAAGGGTGCTAAAACTCCTGAAAAATATGAAATTGCATTTCATACAAATACATAAAACACTGATAATCAACAAAATATAATGAAAAGACCTAGCTAATCTCAATGATTAATCAGGAAGTGGTAAGCGGAGTGAATGATTAGATTCTACCAAGAGTACTTTGAAAAGTAAAACACCAAAATTGCTACGGTTGACTGGAAATTGTTATATTTATACCCGGTAAAATTGTTGGGTTCCTTTGGAGCAACCTGGAAAATTGGAGCCTCATAGTTCCTTTGAAAAATTTGTAAAAGGAAGGAACAGCGCCCAACAAAGCGTAAAACGACCATGCGGCTACTTGGAAGATGAAATGCTTTTTGGTTGATAAAGAATTTTGCAGTTCCTTTCAGCTCTTTGAAAACCGCACGGCGTTTACGCAGACCGTTACCTACCATAGAATTTTAAGGCCATCCCTCGATTCTAAATTAGTCCCAAATTACGCCTGGAAAAATTGAATGAATTCGTCAAGATACAGCATCCAAAGTGATCGCCCTACCTGCTTAAAAATTTCTTCGATAAGCTTTTTACAAACCAAGAACCAGGGCCTGGGATCAACAATAATTAAAAGCAATAATCACCGGAAATTATTCTTCACACAATAATTCTTTGATCGGCACTGAGTCAGCCAAATTGTTAAATCTTCCAGCGAAAGCTATGAGTCCATAAATTATACCCAAATTCTCCTCTGGGGCCCAACTACAAATTGACAGTCAAATTCACGGATTAAGGAAAAATGTTATATATTTATACCACCACCCAAAGAACTCTTTTGTTCCAGTGGTGAATACCATAAATAAAGGACTCAACAGTTCCTTTGAAACCATCGTCAGAAACGGCGCTGTGCGCGCCGAAATACGGATAGGTAACAAAGCGTAAAGCGTCCATGCGGCTACTTGGAAGATGAAATGCCTTTTGGTTGATAAAGAATTTTTGCAGTTCCTTTCAGCACTTTGAATGCCGCACGGCGTTTACGCAGACCGTTGGCTGCAATGGTTGGGCCGACCCGCTTTTTTTTGAATTGGATGGCATGAACATCTGTACCAAAAAGCTAATTGAAAGAGAATCTTTGATAGTAAATTCTGATTGATAATTTATCCTGAATTGAAACTAGAATTGATAATTACAAAAAATTGAGATTGAACAAAATTTACCGTAAATCATTAATCTTCAATTGATTACGTATAATTTTAATCACAATTGATAGATTACGGGTAATTGTACTGGCTTCAATTCGTCAGCAAGAAAATTTTGAATTTCATCAGCAGTTAAATTTTAATTGACAATTTTTGAGATTAGATTTCTAATTTGGTAAAATTTGGTAAATTGACTGTTGAAAATTGTAGCTTAAATTTGTATCTAAAATTAGTAGCATTGAAAATTTTGTTGAAAAGGACTCTGAGATTAGAGAAATTGAGTAGCAGCCAAAACACTGTAATGGAAACTTTGGCCAACGCGCAGAAGAGAATGCAGCCAACACTAGCTATGCGACCATGTGGTTAAATTTTCTTCGAAAATTTAACCTTATCGAGAAACTACATCTTTGTTCCTTTCAACATCCTGACACCACACGGCGCATAGCCGCGCCGTTACCTACCATAGAATTTTAAGGCCATCCCTCGATTCTAAATTAGTCCCAAATTACGCCTGGAAAAATTGAATGAATTCGTCAAGATACAGCATCCAAAGTGATCGCCCTACCCGCTTAAAAATTTCTTCGATAAGCTTTTTACAAACCAAAAACCAGGGCCTCGGATCAACAATAATTAAAAGCAATAATCACCGGAAATTATTCTTCACACAATAATTCTTTGATCGGCACTGAGTCAACCAAATTGTTAAATCTTCCAGCGAAAGCTATGAGTCCATAAATTATACCCAAATTCTCCTCTGGGGCCCAAGTACAAATTGATAGTCAAATTCACGGATTAAGGAAAAATGTTATATATTTATATCACCACCTAAAGAACTTATTTGTTCCAGTGGTGAATACGATAAATAAAGGACTCAACAGTTCCTTTCAAACTATCCTCAGAAACGGCGCTGTGCGCGCCGAAATACGGATAGGTAACAAAGCGTAAAGCGTCCATGCGGCTACTTGGAAGATGAAATGCCTTTTGGTTGATAAAGAATTTTTTCAGTTCCTTTCAGCACTTTGAATGCCGCACGGCGTTTACGCAGACCGTTGGGTAGCCATAGAAAATCAAACCCACAGCTTTCCTATTTTTCAAACAGCATCGCGTAGTAAATTGAATATCTGGAAAAGGAAAACAACATCCTGAAAGGCTTGCCAACCCGCTTTGAAATTGATACAATCACCCCTCTTCGATTGGCAGGGCTACGGCCTTTTGAATTTTGTAATTGAATACTTTGACAAAGAATCACAACAATTCACAAAGAGTTTTTGAAAGTAATTGAAATCCTAAAACTAATTGAGACAAGTAGATTGTAAAAATTACAAACTCCACAACATCTGTGAAAAAGTTTAATAACTTAAAATTATTGCAATTCATAAATTATTGAAAATCATAGAGTTAAATAATGAATTCGGCCTAATCCAGCTAATTGTTAATCAACAATCGGTAAGCTCAACTCCGAAAAGGTATTGAAGCAGCATGAAAAATAGTGCGCCCACAGCAATAGAATTGTAGAAGAAAAATAACATTCAAAATACACATCTCGACAAAATTTCATATATTGGTTCCTTAACAGTTTGGACTAATATGGCTCCGAAATTACCTGAAAGGAAAACCGGCGCTGAGGCGCCGGAAAAATACGGCTACCAACAAAGCGTAAAACGACCATGCGGCTTTCTTTGAGGTCGAAATGTTGGTTACTTGGTAAGAATTTTTGCAGTTCCTTTCAGCACTTTGAAAACCGCACGGCGTTTACGCAGGCCGTTACCTACCATAGAATTTTAAGGCCATCCTTCGATTCTAAATTAGTCCCAAATTACGCCTGGAAAAATTGAATGAATTCGTCAAGATACAGCATCCAAAGTGATCGCCCTACCCGCTTAAAAATTTCTTCGATAAGCTTTTTACAAACCAAAAACCAGAGCCTGGGATCAACAATAATTAAAAGCAATAATCACGGGAAATTATTCTTCACACAATAATTCTTTGATCGGCACTGAGTCAGCCAAATTGTTAAATCTTCCAGCGAAAGCTATGAGTCCATAAATTATACCCAAATTCTCCTCTGGGGCCCAACTACAAATTGATAGTCAAATTCACGGATTAAGGAAAAATGTTATATATTTATATCACCACCTAAAGAACTCTTTTGTTCCAGTGGTGAATACGATAAATAAAGGACTCAACAGTTCCTTTCAAACTATCCTCAGAAACGGCGCTGTGCGCGCCGAAATACGGATAGGTAACAAAGCGTAAAGCGTCCATGCGGCTACTTGGAAGATAAAATGCCTTTTGGTTGATAAAGAATTTTGCAGTTCCTTTCAGCACCTTGAATGCCGCACGGCGTTTACGCAGACCGTTGGGCGCTATGGAAAATCCCAACCCACAATTTTGAATTTGGCACCAAGAGCAACTTAGTGAAATTGAAAAATCGTAGCTCCCAAATTATTGAATACAGACTCCCCTACCCGCTTGAAAAATTTGAAAGATAATTTACAGGGCAAGCTGACGGCCTTTTTAATTATCAATGAAAATGATTAACAGCAACAGAAAATTGAAATACTCCAAAACTGATTTAGTACGTGAGCAACTGAAACTCTTACATTCATCAAGACTACTCCAAGACTACTCAACAAGTGACGAGATCATTAAAATTGCTGATTCGTCTAAATTCAATCCAAAATCCAATTCAGTCATGGGCAACAAGGGTGCTAAAACTCCTGAAAAATATTAAATTGCATTTCATAAAAATACATAAAATACTGATAATCAACAAAATATAATGAAAAGGCCTAGCTAATCTCAATGATTAATCAGGAAGTGGTAAGCGGAGTGAATGATTAGATTCTACCAAGAGTACTTTGAAAAGTAAAACACCAAAATTGCTACGGTTGACTGGAAATTGTTATATTTATACCCGGTAAAATTGTTGGGTTCCATTGGGGCAACCTGGAAAATTGGAGCCTCATAGTTCCTTTGAAAAATTTGTAAAAGGAAGGAACAGCGCCCAACAAAGCGTAAAACGACCATGCGGCTACTTGGAAGATAAAATGCCTTTTGGCTGATAAAGAATTTTATAGTTCCTTTCAGCACCTTGAATGCCGCACGGCGTTTACGCAGACCGTTGGGCGTCATTCCAGATATACCAACAAAATTGGAATTAATTTAAGGAGCTAACGAGAACAAAATCCTATCTTTGTCTTGGCGCTATGTAAGGCCGTTTTTTTAAGAGGTGCCAATTTTAATTATGAGAATAATTATTAAGCCCGCGCGTCATTCTGGTTTGAAATGTAAAAAAGTCCTGAAGGATGATTTCAGGACTGGTGATAATTTAATTGGTGGCCGCAAGGACCCCGTTCAGAATAATTATCAATATCAAAGTTACATTTTCTTAGCGTCATTTTTTACAAATCAAAAACAAAAAAGAAATGGCAAGAAAAAAGACAAAGAAAATGGAAGTGATTCATGCCAATGCCGGAGGGATAGATGTAGGAAGTAAATCCCATTTTGTTGCAATTGGTCAAAGCAAGAAAAAGGATGTAAAAGAATTTGGTGTATATGCACAAGACTTAACTGAATTGAGAAAATGGTTACAAGAAAATGAAGTGAGAACTGTAGCCATGGAATCCACAGGAGACTATTGGCAAAATTTGTATATCGAGTTGGTAAGTAATGGAATTGAAGTAGTGTTGAGTAATGGCAAATTCACAAAAAACATCAAAGGAAAAAAGACAGATGTATTAGACTGTATGTGGATACAAAAGCTACACACCTTAGGCTTGCTAAGTGGAAGTTTTTTGCCAGATGATACAACAGGCAAATTGCGAGCCTATTGCAGACAAAGAGCTAAGATGATAAGCCTGTCTGCTCAAGCATCATCAAGAATGCAAAAATATCTAAAACTATTAAATTTTAGATTGGACGTAGTGGTAAGTGATGTATGCGGATTGACAGGCTTGAAAATAATTAAAGCAATAGTGAATGGGAATTTAGCCCCAAAAGAATTGGCAAAATTGAGACATTATAATTGTAGAAAATCAGAAGAAGAAATAGCAAAGGCATTGCATGGGAATAATCGGGAAGAATATCTATTTGGCTTGAAACAAGATTATGAGGCCTACCTTTTTTACAAAGAAAAAATAGCAGAATGTGATCAGGCCATCAAAGTCTTTATAGAAGACTATTTCATGTCCTTAGAAAATCCAATAGATGATCTTCCAGTGGAGAAGCCACATAAAAGAAACAATAAGAATGCGCCAAAGAATATGGATTTGAATATCATCTCTTATCAATATTTTGAGGGGGTGGATCTGATGGCTATAGAAGGAGTCAGTCATTCGACAGTTTTGTCTTTGATGAGTGAAATTGGACCAGAAGGGATTAGGAAATTTAGTACAGCAAAGCAATTTGCATCCTGGTTAAGATTAGCCCCCAATAATAAAATATCAGGGGGTAGAAAACTGAGCAACAGAACCCCGAAAGGAAGTAATCAATTAAAAATTGCATTGAGAAATGCAGCCAATGCAATCGGTAATTTGAAAGATGGTTACCTGGCAAGATTTTTTAAAAAGATAGCATTCAAGTATGGAAGACAATCAGCCATAACAGCAACAGCAAGAAAATTAGCAATAATAATATGGAAGATGGTAACTAAAAAAGAAGCCTATAATCCCCCTGAAGAATATTTATTTTTAGACCAAAAAAGGAAGTTGGGATTGGTAAAAAGAATCCGAAAGAAAATCGCTAAATTTGATTTAAAACCAGAAGACTTAGGCTTTGCAACTGACTGATTATCAGTGGTGGTGGTGGCCGTTAGTCAGAATCAGAAAAAAACAAATGAACCATTCAAATAAAATGCTGATAATAATTTACTTGCTAAGTGCCAATTTGGGACATGCAGAAAAAGTTATTGAAATTACGGATGGAGATACTTTTGTCCTTTTGAATGGTGAGAAAGTCAGGATGATTGGAATAAATGCACCTGAAGAATCAGACATATATGGAATTGAAGCGACTAATTACCTTTCAAGATTAATTCTGAACAAAGAAGTTTTATTGCAATCTGATAAAATTGGAAAAGATAGAGACAGATATGGTAGATTATTGCGATATGTAGTTTTAGATTCCGTCGATATAAATCGTAAGATGATAAGTGATGGATATGCTTTTGCATATTTAAAGTATAAATTTAGCAAAAAAAATGAATATCGAAATGCTCAACTAAGTTCACAAAAATTAGGATTTGGAATTTGGGGAAACACTCAAAAAACTCAAGAATCAGAAAAAGAAGTAGTATCTGATAAAAAATATTCTATTTCAAATAATCTTATTATGCTCATGATTGGTATTGTCGTACTAATTGGAGTTGGAATTAAAGTAATGCTGAGCGAATGAGATATTATTCTGAAAAAGAGATAGATTTTAGTACTGAGTACATTAATTATAATCAGTTCTTATTACAAGAATTTTTTAATGCTGACGCTGAGACATGGGGCAAAATTTGTATTTATTATAGAAGCGTACATGGTAATCGCTCATTATCATACTTAGCAAGGAAGTTCAATGAATGGAAGAATGGTGATTATCATTTAACAGATTTAATGGAATCTCGCATTTTGGAAACAATGCCAAAATTTTTGACTAATGAGGCAAAAGAAAAACTTAGCCTTAATGACTTTCTTTCCTTAATCAAAAGAACCATTAAGTCATTTGAGAGAAAACAGAAATCAAGAAAATATAACTTTTCGGACTTAACAGATATTAAGTCAATAATTGAAATGTTTAGAGATGAGGTCAAAGAAATAAACGAAATCATAATTCAGCAGCCAAGATTTGGACTTTTATCCGACGATGAAAAAAATGAAGCTAAAGATATTGTGAAATATATTCTCAACATCAAATTACAGACAGTTTATAGTCAGTTGAAAAATGATTTGAATGTTATTTTACCATTTATGGGAAGAGTGACAAGGGGAAAAGTTTTAGTTAATTATCGTTTACGAGGACTTAATGCAAATTTTAATTTCAGAAACTCAAAAATCATATCTGTAAAATTCCCAAAATTTGAAATTAGAGCAATGCATTCAAAAAGTAGATTTGACACATTTGCAAACAAATATTTAGCATATGAAATGTTAGAAATACATAAAAGAAGTTTAACTACGAAATCTGACGGTTTAATTAATGAAGTAGATTTGAAAATATTTTTTGACCAATATGAAGAATTTACTTACGGAGAGAATGAAGTAAAAATGGATTCAATTTTCAGAGGAGAAGCAGGAGAATTAACAATAAACGCTAATATTATCCCAATAAAACTCTTAAAATTAGCTATTCTCAAATCAGTTTATAAGATTTCAATTTCTATTCTTATATTAGGTGGAATCATTGGATGGCTTGCAAATGACAATAATTTGATGTTATTAATTGGATTATGGTTTATCACCCTTCCAGTATTGATTTTCATGTACACCTTCTTAAAAGAAGAAATAGAAAGTATCATTCGACACAAAAATGAAATAAAAAATTATGGATAATCAACTTTCAAAATTTGAAAATAATCGGATTCTCGAAATAATCAAGTCAATGCCTGATTTGACAGATGAAGACAGGAGAGATTTACAAAAAAAAATGGCATCTGATGATGTTGAACTTAGAAAACAAGCTCTTGAAAAACTAACTAAAAGTCAGTTAGCTCAACATGACTTAGTTACAATTATGGGTGAACTTACAGCATTGAATAAAAAAGGGATGTACATAAAATCAAAACAAACTGTAGAGACGGGCTCAGGGAAGTTTGAAATAGAAGTAAAAGGAGGTGATACAAAATTAATTGTTCCCGTTACGATTGTAATTGGGATAGTAATTTTAATTGCATTGTTTTTCATGTTTGGTAGATAAAAAAAGATGACGAACGCCCAACAAAGTGTATATGCCAATTGGGGCTAAACGCCCCAACTGCATATACACAGACCGTTCGCTGCCATTAAAAACAAGAAAATAACCACATTTCCTAATCATTTAAAATTCATAATTATGAAAAAATTAAATGTATTTTTAATGAGCCTGATTTTGACAGGCTTTGCGATCGGTCAAGACTGCAACGATTTATTCGTTTCAGAAATTGTATTTGGAAAAGTAGGGGGTAGTCTCACGAGTGGTGCCACTCAATTTAACCACTCGATAGAGATTTTTAACCCTACTGATTCACCTATCATCCTACAAAATTACGAAATTGCTTTAATTCCAGAAAATGGGGATAAAACCACGATTAGTGTAAATGGAATTGTCCCAGAAAAAGATGTCTTTGTTATCTCTAATAATTCAGCTAGTTTTGAGATAGCTTCACTTTCAAATGTATTAATTGAACAACTATTCTTTGAAGGTTTTGTTGCCATAGAATTACTGAAACAGGGACAGACAATTGATAAGATTGGAAGAAAAGGAGTTAGTGCAACGTCAACAACTATCAATTTCGATTCATTACTTATTGATCCTAATTATTTGAATTCGTTTGATATTAATTTAGGTTCAATTGAGAATCTATTGATAAGAAGGAAAAGAATAATCAAAAAAGGAAACCCTGACTTTTACAATGAAGATATTCTTACAGATTGGGCGTTATATCCAAATTTTGAAATTAGTGACTTAGGTAATCACATAAATGCTTGTGTAGTACCTATCCTTTCCTGGGCAAATATTATCAGCTTTCAACCTGATGAAGAAAGATGGGAATGGGATGCAACTCCTGTATTTGCAAATCTTGTAAGTAGTGAAGAATTTACTGCTAGTTCACAAATTTTTCTGGCAAATGTAGGCGCAGAATACACCCCTCCAGATCCTGGAGCAACAATAACTATAGATTTCTCTACAGAAGTAAATCCTTTCGAAAATATAACACTTCCCACAGGATTTAATGAAATGGAATTTGATTTAATGACGGTAATTGATGACTTTGAAATGGAAGGGGATGAGTCAACAGGATTTTTATTCTCGATAGATGAAGATAATAACCCAGTAGGGGCCTTGGAAGACTTTAATAGCGATGTTTTTGATGTAAGAATTCTTGATGATGAAACTACTGGAATTAGAGAAAATAATTTAGATGTTGCTATTAATGCTTTTCCAACAATAATAGAACAAGTACTTTTTATAAATTCAACTCAAGAAGATGTTAAAATTCAAGAGGTAAGAGTAATTGGAGTAGAAGCCAAATATCTACAAATTTATCCTGATTTAAATGATACGCAAGTAGAACTGAATTTGTCTTTTCTTGATACTGGTTATGTAATCATTATTGTCAAGACGAATGCAGGTGATATAGTTAAGAAAGGCTTTAAAAAATAGTTAGTTTAACCCTTAGCCGGATAGAATTTCATGGATTCTATCCGGCTTTATGTATTTGATTATAAATGAAAAAAATAATATTATTTTCCATTGTCGTATTGTTTTCAACTTTAAGTTATTCGCAAGATCAATCTAACGAAATTAAACTTCGATTTAACCAATTGTTACTTTTTGATATGAAAGAATCAGTGGAATCTGAAGAAATCGAATTATTCACCTTACCAGAAGAGAAAGATAGAGGATTTAATTTTGAAGTAGATGTTTCTTATTTAAGATATAAGGAAAAATTTGGTTACTTGATTCGGGTTGGTTATGCACAGATTAATCAAAGTGGAAGCCTTAAAAGAGTGAGAGATACGACTTACACAATTAGTAGAGATATGCTTAAAAGAAGAACGATTTTATTAGGAGCAGGCTTAACACATGCTATTAACTTTAAAAACGATAAATTTAGAACTATTGCATCTTTAAGTGCCTTACTCCAATATAAGTTTAATAACAAGAACTCATACTATTCTGAATTATTTGATCAAAAAGATGAATATTTGTCTGGATTCGAGAGAACTATAGATTATCCCAATTCTTTTCGTGCAGGCTTAAGTTTTGAGGTTGGTTTTATATACTATTTTATGAAAAAACTTGGGTTAGGAATTGAGTTAAATAACTACCTCTACATTGATAGAAATAAAGGTATTACAAAAGATACACAAAGTCTGTTAAACGAAGAAAAAATGATTATTAATTCATTTGTCGCTGACCATAATGAAAAAAACATAAGAATAGGAAAGACCTTTAGTTTTTCTTTGGCTTTATCGTACCAATTTTAAAAATCAAAAGATGAATAAATATTTTTTAACACTAGTAATTATTTCGTTGGTCGGAGGATGTGTTTCTGATACGTCAATGCAAGAAACTCTAGCCACTAAAAGAAATAATTTTTTAATGGAAGATAATTCAACTTACTATCTGATATTTAAGAGTAAAAATAACGAATACAAACAGCGAATTAAATTTATTGAAAAACATAACAGAGCTGAGAATATAAAATTAAGAATAAATAGTTTTGTAATTCCGGGGAAGGTACAAGAACAATTTATACTAATTAAGAAGTTTCAAAATTTAGCTGATTGTTGGGACTATAAAAAAAACATTGAGACGAATAAAATAATTCCTAAAAGTCAATTAGCACTTCCAGTTTCAATTCACAATTACAGGGTACTGCTTGCAAAGGAGAAATCATTTTCTGATTATGCTTCATTTTTTAGTGAAAATTATGAAACAAAATAAAAACGGCAGCGAACAATGTGTATGCGGTAATGTGGGCTATGCGCCCACACTACGCATACACAGACCGTTAGGTGCCAATAAAAAATATCGAAAATGTAGAGTACTTAAATCAAAGAAAGAGAAGACTCTGGAACCTTTCTATCAGATAGGTTGTAGAATAGTCAAAGTCAAGAAAAATGGTTGAATTTCTCAGTATAATAAATCGATTACTAAGGAAGATTTTGGAGGAAACTCTAAAGATTAAGTCAAAGAAAAATGACTGCCAAAAATTTTATTACGAAATATTATTTATCAATATACATACTTTCGAAGGAGCAATATTCTTGTTGAGTCAGTTTAAAGACAAGCCACTTCTGCAAATTCCGTTTGTTTCTATAATGAGGGATTTGATATCTGATTTGATATTAGCGGAGTATATTAGCTACAAAGAGCAAGATTCATCTGCCAATATTAATTTGGAGTTAGAAAAAATCTACTCTGAACACTACCGCTTTACCAAGAAACAGGAAAAAACAGAAAGAATACTATTTGGCAATTATGATGACCACGAAAAACATCAAGAAGAATTTAATAAATTAGGTGAAAGGTACAATGATAATGATGGCGAGTTGAAAAGCCATTTGAAAAAGCTATCATCAACATATGATAGAATAAAATATATCGAATCTAAAGCAAAAATGGATGATAAGGAAAATGTGAGAGTCCTATATCTATGGTACACAGAGTTTTCTAAGATTGCTCACTTTGGAGAATTAACACTGCACTATATTGAGTCAAGGTATGCCTCGAAAAATGAGAAAGAAGTATTTGACAATTATTATTATCTACTGAATGTGGTTATGATATTCTTCGTTGGATTACTTGAAAAAGTATATTTCGATGAAACCATTGATGAGTCTATTAGTGAAGAACTCAGAAGACTATGGGAATTTGAAATCGGCACCTAACAAAGGCTAAAATGTCAATAGCCTCCATTCGTCGGCTACTGCATTTAGCCAGGCCGTTACCTACCATAGAATTTTAAGGCCATCCTTCGATTCTAAATTAGTCCCAAATTACGCCTGGAAAAATTGAATGAATTGATCAAGATACAGCATCCAAAGTGATCGCCCTACCCGCTTAAAAATTTCTTCGATAAGCTTTTTACAAACTAAGAACCAGGGCCTGGGATCAACAATAATTAAAAGCAATAATCACGGGAAATTATTCTTCACACAATAAGTCTTTGATCGGCACTGAGTCAGCCAAATTGTTAAATCTTCCAGCGAAAGCTATGAGTCCATAAATTATACCCAAATTCTCCTCTGTGGCCCAACTACAAATTGACAGTCAAATTCACGGATTAAGGAAAAATGTTATATATTTATATCCCCACCTAAAGAACTCTTTTGTTCCAGTGGTGAATACGATAAATAAAGGACTCAACAGTTCCTTTGAAACCATCGTCAGAAACGGCGCTGTGCGCGCCGAAATACGGATAGGTAACAAAGCGTAAAGCGTCCATGCGGCTACTTGGAAGATGAAATGCCTTTTGGTTGATAAAGAATTTTTGCAGTTCCTTTCAGCACTTTGAATGCCGCACGGCGTTTACGCAGACCGTTAGGCACAAGCAAGAATCGACAACAATCAAAGCAAGTTTGTAATTAAAATGAGAATATCAATCATCGCAATATTTACAATTCTGATAATATCATGTAAAAGCGAGCCAATTAAATTAGATTACTGCAAAATGATTGCTGATGACCAAGCATTTGTAAATACAGATAAATCCGATTTAGAAAGATTTAATTCAGATAAGGGAGTAGGAAAAAAATAATCTACCCATTAATTATTTTGGATTAATACGAATATCCCATTTTGGTAAAATGGAATTTCGAATAATAAATTTATCTAGTTCTTTGAACTCTTCGGAAGCAACTTTTACGCCTTTTGGGTAAAACTTATCCAAAAAATGAACAATAGGATTCATTCCTTTCCAAGTCATTTTTTGAGCTATTTTAATGGTTCGGTCAATCGAATCTAAAATTAAAGGGTTCCAATATTGTTCTAAAGCTGCCCAGACTCTTTCTATGGCATTGTACTTACTATGATAAGGAGGATAGTATACCAATTGAATAGGTATACCAATTTTTTGAGCAAACATGACCATACGTTGTATAAAACGTTTGGTATTGCCTGCTACTGATTTTCCGTTATCTAAATCAATCATCAACAGTTCATATTGGTCTTGCATAAACTGTCTTTGTGACCACCACCATTCTAAAGAGTCCACGATAAAATCTGATGTTTCTTTAGAATTACCAAAGACCATAAAACAGTTATCTGTGTTGATTTCATATAAACCAAAAGGGACTAAAATGTCTGTCCATTTTTGATCATGGTCGTCTGCCACAGGTGCATTTAGATTACGAGAATATCCCTTTCTGCTTAGGTTGCCTATTTTTACTTTCGCTTTTACATCACAAGAAATACGTAAAATACGAGGGTTATCTTTGGCTAAAGCATGTTGCTTGTTAACATTGTCAAAAATAGCATCTGTTTGTGGAATCTTTTTCAAAGGCTTAGTTTTCAAAACTTTTTTCAAAGTATACCCTAATCGGTTGAGTACATTGTTAACAGTACGTTGAGTGAAATCTCCTAATTCGTAAGACTTTTGTAGTACCAATTCTTTATGAATATAAGGAGCGCTAACCTTTACATAACAACGATGGGTTTTGAATTGAGGATCAATTTGACTCTCTTGATCAACGATGTCTTTAACATCATTTTCAAGTGCTGGATGGATTACTTCTTTTTTTTCGCACCTCTTTGATTATAGGCATCTAAACAGCGAATGCCTGTTCGACGCTCATGTAACCCTAATTCAACCATTTCACGACCCACATTCAATCGACGTTCCATTATCCGAGGAGAATTTTCAAAGAACTGTTCACATAATTCAGCAGCATATTGACGGCGTTCATAACCCCTTAGCTTGATTAAAGCTGAATTAAAACTTGATATAACTTCGGGAGCTAAATAAATCTTCATTTGTTTTTTTCTCCCAAATATATAACATTTTTACTCATTTTAACGGGTAGGTTATTTTTTTCGCCTTCCCTAAGTTAAAAAGAAGAAAAATATTTAAAAAGAACTTCGACTTAATAATGGATAAAACAAGACAGGATGGATTTCCATTTGTAAGTATTGAGAATTATCAAAGAGATTCTTGCAAATATTGGGCTGTTTCAATGACAATGATTCATACTGCCCAATCAAATCCAGAAGTATTCTTTAGTAAGAAATACACAGAAATTTTCAAATCGGAATTAGACAAAGGAAATATAGAAAGAAAATTGTTAGAACAATCCTGTATTATAACAGCAAAAACTAATGAGTTGTGTGAAGAATTACAAAGCAATATAAAATATGCAACAGATTTATGGGAAATAGAATATTCTATTTTCGATGAAGCAAAATTCATAAAATGTAAATAAAAAAAAAGCCTGTGCCTAACAAAGCGTATATGTACATACCGCCTAATCGGCGGCACGTCATATACGCGGACCGTTACCTACCATAGAATTTTAAGGCCATCCCTCGATTCTAAATTAGTCCCAAATTACGCCTGGAAAAATTGAATGAATTCGTCAAGATACAGCATCCAAAGTGATCGCCCTACCCGCTTAAAAATTTCTTCGATAAGCTTTTTACAAACCAAAAACCAGGGCCTGGGATCAACAATAATTAAAAGCAATAATCACGGGAAATTATTCTTCACACAATAAGTCTTTGATCGGCACTGAGTCAGCCAAATTGTTAAATCTTCCAGCGAAAGCTATGAGTCCATAAATTAGACCCAAATTCTCCTCTGAGGCCCAACTACAAATTGACAGTCAAATTCACGGATTAAGGAAAAATGTTATATATTTATACCACCACCTAAAGAACTCTTTTGTTCCAGTGGTGAATACGATAAATAAAGGACTCAACAGTTCCTTTCAAACTATCCTCAGAAACGGCGCTGTGCGCGCCGAAATACGGATAGGTAACAAAGCGTAAAGCGTCCATGCGGCTACTTGGAAGATGAAATGCTTTTTGGTTGATAAAGAATTTTGTAGTTCCTTTCAGCACCTTGAAGGCCGCACGGCGTTTACGCAGACCGTTACCTACCATAGAATTTTAAGGCCATCCCTCGATTCTAAATTAGTCCCAAATTACGCCTGGAAAAATTGAATGAATTCGTCAAGATACAGCATCCAAAGTGATCGCCCTACCCGCTTAAAAATTTCTTCGATAAGCTTTTTACAAACCAAAAACCAGGGCCTCGGATCAACAATAATTAAAAGCAATAATCACGGGAAATTATTCTTCACACAATAATTCTTTGATCGGCACTGAGTCAGCCAAATTGTTAAATCTTCCAGCGAAAGCTATGAGTCCATAAATTATACCCAAATTCTCCTCTGGGGCCCAACTACAAATTGATAGTCAAATTCACGGATTAAGGAAAAATGTTATATATTTATATCACCACCTAAAGAACTTATTTGTTCCAGTGGTGAATACGATAAATAAAGGACTCAACAGTTCCTTTCAAACTATCCTCAGAAACGGCGCTGTGCGCGCCGAAATACGGATAGGTAACAAAGCGTAAAGCGTCCATGCGGCTACTTGGAAGATAAAATGCTTTTTGGCTGATAAAGAATTTTGTAGTTCCTTTCAGCACCTTGAAGGCCGCACGGCGTTTACGCAGACCGTTAGTGGCCATAGGGAAAATCATCTCGCAGCTTTCCTATTTTTCAAACAGTATCGTGGTAAATTGAATATCTGGAAAAGGAAAACAACATCCTGATAGGCTTGCCAGCCCGCTTTATAAATTTATAAAATTGATAAATTGATACCAGCAATAATTCTTGAACAGCACAACTGACGGCCTTTTGATTTTGAGTTGAACTCGATTATGGGTAAACTCCTTGAATTGAGTACAACAACTCAAATTCCTGAAAACTACAATTTGCAGACAATTACAATTCAACCAGGCCTAATCAAGCTCTTTGACAATCAAGAACTGAAAGCCTGGCTCAAAAAAGGCATCAATAATTATTCAGCTAAATTACTCCAAAACAACTGAGGTGACTCATGAAAAATAACACCAGAAATACACATATTGAAAAAATTTCATATATTTAGCAAGTCAACTGATTGAAAAATTTGGTAGCAAAAACATCTGAAAGGAAAACCGGCGCTGAGGCGCCGGAAAGATACGACCACTAACAATGTGCATATGTCAATGCCCTCCTTTCAGTCGGCCACTGCATATGCACCGACCGTTGGCTGCAATGGTTGGGCCGACCCGCTTTTTTTGAATTGGATGGCATGAACATTTGTACCAAAAAGGTAATTGAAAGAGAATCTTTGATAGTAAATTCTGATTGATAATTTATCCTGAATTGAAACTAGTATTGATAATTACAAAAAATTGAGATTGAACAAAATTTACCGTAAATCATTAATTTTCAATCGATTACGTATAATTTTAATCACAATTGATAGATTACGGGTAATTGTACTGACCTCAATTCGTCAGCAAGAAAATTTTGAATTTCATCAGCAGTTAAATTTTGATTGACAATTTTTGAGATTAGTTTTCTAATTTGGTAAATTGACTGTTGAAAAGGGCTTTGAGATTAGAGAAGTTGAGTAGCAACCAAAACACTGTAATGGAAACTTTGGCCAACGCGCAGAAGAGAATGCAGCCAACACTGGCTATGCGACCATGTGGTTAAATTTTCGAAGAAAATTTAACCTTGTCGAAAAACTACATCTTTGTTCCTTTCAACATCCTGACACCACACGGCGCATAGCCGGGCCGTTCGCTACAACTAAAAAAACAAAACAATTACAGCCATGAGATTAAATGAAGAGGAATATTACAAGTATTTAGAAATTCATCCAAAATTGATTTATTATGTAGGAATAAAGAAGGGGTTAATATCGAAATCGACAACATTAGAAAAATTCATGAATTATTCAGTAGAAGATAAATACCCGATTAGAAATGCGATGTATGAAAACATACACATGCTGAATGATTATATAAAAGAAAAATCAGAAGAGTTGTCCAAAGAAGATAAAGATATAATACGAGGGTTTAAATACTTTAAACAAGGAACATTTTATGTGGTGAAACTGACGAAAAAATATGCCTATTTTTTAGGAGATAAATATGTATATGGAGTACATGCTTTAAATGATCCATTTCAATCGTTTTGGGGAAATAATTTACCTATAATGGTGCAAGCAGTATTATTGCCATATAAAGGAAAAATTATTTACGATGGAATAATCTCAAACTACCCAATTCATTTTGGAAAAGGGATAAGAAGTTCGATTAAAAATGATTATACGCTGTCAGAAGGTAAATATGGAATTATAACAGAATTGCCTGAAAGAATAAACAAAAATAACTTAGAGAAAAGTGTAGAAAAGGAATTACTAATAATGATGAAAACGAAATCATCAAGAGAATATAATTGGTATAAGATAGAAAATTTGTTGGAAGAACATCCAGAATTGGAACCAATTTATATAAGAGAATGGGGACGAATAAATTCAAGAAAGAAGAAAAAGGAAATGAGAGGATTAGGCATCAAAAAAAGATGGTTTGCAATGTATAATGATACAATAATTTTATCAGGAAAATCAGAAAAAGAATTGAGAATGGAAATAAGAACTTTGATTGAAGATGCTAAGAAACGAGAAGGAATCTATTATTTTAAGATGTAAAAAAAATAGCTGTAGCGAACAATGCGTATATGTACATGCCGCCTAATCGGCGGCACGTCACATACGCTGGACGTTGGCTGCAATGGTTGGGTCGACCCGCTTTTTTGAATTGGATGGCATGAACATCTGTACCAAAAAGGTAATTGAAAGAGAATCTTTGACAGCAAATTCTGATTGATAATTTATCCTGAATTGAAACTAGAATATTGATAGTTGTGAAAATTTGAAGTTGGGAAATTATGATAAACTACTAATTTTCAATCGATTACGTATGATTTTAATCACAATTGATAGATTACGGGTAATTGTACTGGCTTCAATTCATCAGCAAGAAAATCATGAATTTCATCAGCAGTTAAATTTTAATTGACAATTTTTGAGATTAGATTTCTAATTTGGTAAAATTTGGTAAATTGACTGTTGAAAATTGTAACTGAAATTTGTATCTAAAATTAGTATCTAAAATTAGTATCATTGAAAATTTTGTTGAAAAGGGCTTTGAGATTAGAGAAGTTGAGTAGCAGCCAAAACACTGTAATGGAAACTTTGGCCAACGCGCAGAAGAGAATGCAGCCAACACTGGCTATGCGACCATGTGGTTAAATTTTCTTCGAAAATTTAACCTTATCGAAAAACTACATCTTTGTTCCTTTCAACATCCTGACACCACACGGCGCATAGCCGGGCCGTTAGTGGACATAGAAAATCATCCCGCAGCTTACCTATTTTTCAAACAGCATCGTGATAAATTGAATATCTGAAAAGGAAAATAACATCCTGATAAGCTTGCCAGCCCGCTTTATAAATTTATAAAATTGATAAATTGATACCAGCAATAATTCTTGAACAGCACGACTGACGGCCTTTTTGATTTTGAGTTGAACTCGAATACGGGTAAACTCCTTGAATTGATTACAAGAACTGAAATTCCTGAAAACTATAATTTACAGACAATTACAATTCAACCAGGCCTAATCAAGCTCTTTGACAATCAAGAACTGAAAGCCTGGCTCAAAAAAGGCATCAATAATTATTCTGCTAAATTACTCCAAAACAACTGAGGTGACTCATAAAAAATAACATCAGGAATACACATCTTGAAAAAAATTCATATATTTAGCAAGAGAACTGATTGAAAAATTTGGTAGCAAAAACATCTGAAAGGAAAACCGGCGCTGAGGCGCCGGAAAGATACGACCACTAACAATGTGCATATGTCAATGCCCTCCTTTCAGTCGGCCACTGCATATGCACCGACCGTTGGGTAGCCATAGGAAAATCAAACCCACAGCTTTCCTATTTTTCAAACAGCATCGTAGTAAATTCAATACCTGGAAAAGGAAAACAACATCCTGAAAGGCTTGCCAACCCGCTTTGAAATTGATACAATCATCCCTCTTCGATTGGCAGGACTACGGCATTTTGAATTTTGTAATTGAATACTTTGACAAAGAATCACAACAATTCACAAAGAGCTTTTAAAAGTAATTGAAATCCTAAAACTAATTGAGACAAGTAGATTTTAAAAATTACAAACTCCACAACATCTGCAATAAAGTTTAATAACTTAAAATTATTGCAATCCATAAATTGTTGAAAATCATAGAGTTAAATAATGAATTCGGCCTAATCCAGCTAATTGTTAATCAACAATCGGTAAGCTCAACTCCGAAAAGGTATTGGAGCAGCATGAAAAATAGTACTCCCACAGCAGTAGAATTGTAGAAGAAAAATAACATTCAAAATACACATCTCGACAAAATTTCATATATTGGTTCCTTAACAGTTTGGAGTAATATGGCTCCGAAATTACCTGAAAGGAAAACCGGCGCTGAGGCGCCGGAAAAATACGGCTACCAACAAAGCGTAAAGCGTCCATGCGGCTTTCTTTGAGGTCGAAATGCCTTTTGGCTGATAAAGAATTTTGTAGTTCCTTTCAGCACCTTGAATGCCGCACGGCGTTTACGCAGACCGTTGGGTACAATAAAATGAAATAAATGAGGACAGAATACCAAATAGTTATAGATACAAAAAATGGGCTTTGTGATTCAGTTGAGTCATTTAGAAGTTTATTGAATATTAATTCAAAAATTTCAATCCACGATGAAAAAATCGAGTACAAGAATATTTTTTTCCCATACTCAATAGAGTTCAGCCAGTTCGAAGAGAGAAAACAAAATGTATTTGAAGTAAGTGTATATTTGAATGAAGAAGAAGAATTGAATTACTATCGTAATTATTCAGAGTTAAAATTACGATAATAGAGAGAAATAAATTATTTTTTGGGATGCTACCGAAAGAATTACAAGATCAGATAAATAAAATACCAGAAGAATATCGGATTCTGTTCGAGCTTGTAATTTCATTGTTTACTGAGGAGATAAATCAATTAAAGGCACGGATAAAAGAGTTAGAGGATCAACTTTCGAAGAATAGTAATAATAGCAGTAAACCTCCATCTACAGATGGCTTTAAAAAAGTTCCAAAAAGCATAAAGCCAAAGAGCAATAAAAAAGCTGGCGGACAAAAAGGTCATGAGGGAACAACGTTAAAAATAAGTGCCCAACCAGATAAAGTGGAAAAGCATAAAGTTGATACTTGCACAAATTGCAAAAAGAATTTAAGAGGTCAAAAGGCAGATTATACAGAGAAAAGGCAAGTATATGATATTCCGGAGATAAAAATAGGAATAACGGAGCATCACTCAGAAGTGAAGCAATGCGATTGTGGTTGTGTAAATAAAGCATTTCCGCAAGGAGTAGATTATGCTGTTCAATATGGCCCGAATATAAAAAGTATGGTGGTGTATTTGCAAGACTATCAATTATTACCATATGAGCGGACAAAAGAGTTAGTAAATGATCTGTTAGGTCATTCGTTAAGTAAAGGGTCGTTGTATAATTTTCGGCAAAAAGCATTTGATAAGCTAGAAAGCTTTGAAGAGAAGTTAAAATCTCTACTGGATTTATGTTTAGTTTTGGGTTTTGATGAAACGGGTTTTAGAATCAATAAGAAAAGGTGGTGGTTGCATAGCTGTTCGACCGACCGGCATGCCTATTATGCAGTTCATCCAAATAGAGGTCAGCTAGCAATGGAGGACATAGGAATATTGCCTTTATATGAAGGAATTGCAGTGCATGACTTTTGGAAAAGCTATTACAAATATGACTGCAAACACAGTTTATGTAATGCCCATTTGCTAAGAGATTTGGTTTTCATAAAAGAACGATTTGAACAAAAATGGGCAGAAGAGTTAATAGACTTATTGCTGAGATTACTACATCTGAAAAATAAAGCACTGGCAAGAGGCCAACAAGCTATATCATATACAACTGTCAAAAAGTACGAATCACTATATGATAAAATTGTCAGAAAAGGATTAAGACAAAATCCATTCAAACCACCACCTGTAAAGAAAAGAGGAAAAAAGAAAAAATCACCTCCTCGAAATTTACTGGAAAGATTCAGAGACTACAAAACAGATATACTGAGATTTTTCTACGACTTTAAGGTGCCGTTTGACAATAATTTTTCAGAAAGAGATATTCGAATGATGAAAGTCAAGCAGAAAATATCCGGTTGTTTTAGATCTGTAAAAGGTGCCCAATTCTTTGCCAGAACCAGGTCATATATAATGACTGCTCGTAAACAAAATGTCAATGTTTTTCATGCATTGAAGAGTTTGTTTACTGATAATGCTGTTGCTAATACTCTTGTTATGGCAGGACATCTCTGAACAGTTACTTACTATCTTGAATTACTAAAACTTATAAGAGAAATCTTAAATAAAGCAAGTTTATCAATAAATATTTTATGGGATGATTTAACGATGAAATATTCAAAAGAATCTTATCCCCTTATCCATAAAGTTGAAAATCTTCTAAGAAAATTGATTACTAAATTTATGGTTTTAAATGTTGGATTGAATTGGATAGATGAAAACTTGCCAAGTGTATTGAAAACAGATTTAGCTAAAAGTAAAAAACAAAGAGTAGGATACTCAAATATTTTACACAATTCCGATTTTATTCAATTAGCCGATTTTTTATTTAAGCCATATTCAAATAAATCAATTGAATTAATGTTTAAAAATTATAAGAAAGAGAAAGATATTTCTAAAATAAATATTGACGAATATATTCCTAAATCTAATTGGGAAAGATATTTTTCGAAAATATTAGAAACAGAAGATTCTTACTTTAATAAGAAGTGGACAAGACTTTATGAGTTAAGATGCATTGTGGCACATAACAGCTTTTTATCTTTTAATGAATATGAAGAAATAAAAGAACTAACAAGCGAATTAAGTAGTATTTTGGAAACAGCTTTAAAGAGTTTAGATAAGGTAGAAGTTCCGGAAGAAGAAAAAGAAGAATTAATTGAAAATGCCGCTTCAAACTCAAACGATTATATTGCCGAATTTTTAGAAAAATGGAATGAATTTAAAGAAGAGTATTTGAACCTAATCAATACTAGTAAAGTTATCGATGATTCAACTAGAGCTAAAGCAAGAAAATATATAAAGACAAATGGACGTATTTTAAACCGATATAAGGTACCCGAAAGAAAGAAATATAATTTATTCCTGAGTGTTCGAAATACAGTTGCTCATCATATAGGTGCAAACTCTATTAGTGAGCAAAAAGTAATTAAGTACCTAAGAGATTTAGAACTGTTAACAAGTAAAATTAAAAATACTGTACCCAACAAAGTGTAAAATGTCAATGCCGGCTAAGCGCCGCCACTGCATTTACACAGACCGTTGGCTGCAATGGTTGGGCCGACCCGCTTTTTTTGAATTGGATGGCATGAACATCTGTACCAAAACGGTAATTGAAAGACAATCTTTGATAGTAAATTCTGATTGATAATTTATCCTGAATTGAAACTAGAATTGATAATTGTGAAAATTTGAAGTTGAAAAAATTATGATAAATTACTAATTTTCAATCGATTACGTATAATTTTAATCACAATTGATGGATTACGGGTAATTGTACTGACTTCAATTCGCCAGCAAGAAAATCATGAATTTCATCAGCAGTTAAATTTTGATTGACAATTTTTGAGATTAGATTTCTAATTTGGTAAATTGACTGTTGAAAATTGTAACTGAAATTTGTATCTAAAATTAGTATCATTGAAAATTTTGTTGAAAAGGGCTTTGAGATTAGAGAAATTGAGTAGCAGCCAAAACACTGTAATGGAAACTTTGGCCAACGCGCAGAAGAGAATGCAGCCAACACTGGCTATGCGACCATGTGGTTAAATTTTCGAAGAAAATTTAACCTTATCGAAAAACTACATCTTCGTTCCTTTCAACATCCTGACACCACACGGCGCATAGCCGGGACGTTGGGTACAATTAAAATAAAAGAACCAAAATAAAAAATAAGATGTCTGATTTAAAAGTAAATATTCCGATTGGAAAAAAAGAAGGGATTACAATCTCATTCACAATTCCAGTTATTGGATTAATAATACTTTTCATAACCTATCCGAATCAGATATTTTCTTTTATATATAGTATTTATGAATATTTTATTAACTATCGTTTTTCAATGATATTATTAAGTACTAATCTGTTCTTCCTATTTTATATTTTAAAAACCGCTTGGCCAGAGGATAAACGAAAAATTTTAAGGAGCATAGTTATTACTGTTTTATTCATTCTTGGAACATTTATTTTAGGCCTCTCTGTTTTGTCAAGCATTTTTACTCCTAAAAGGTTTGGGAGTCCGTCAATTCATCTTATTCAAGATAAAGGAACTATTGACTCAGAATTATTCAAAGGTGTTGTAGCAAACATTGGAAAAGAATATGGGCTCACAGTTCCAATTATCGCACCTGCTAATATTACTTCAAAAGAAGCTTTAAAAGCTGCCTTAAAAGAGGCCAAGTCAAAGCATCATGATATAATTGTTTTGGATTACTACAATCCACTTGATTTCATTAACGAAACTGATATTTCTAATCTATTAAACCCACGAACTCTTTATATTCTCACACAACCTTGTAATTTTAAAAAATATCCAAACTTACCTAATGTAATTTCAATTTCACCTCAAATAATGGATGAAACTATTGCAATAGCATCTAATTTATCAAACTCGAATGATAGATTTGAGTTGTATAGAAGTGATGATAAAGTTGGAGAATATGCAGAAACAATTCTTAGAAAAATAATTCCAAATTCTACAGAAAGAATTACAACTTCAGGTCTAACTAATGATTTGAATAAAATATTTACAAATAAGGCAAAGAGAATTGTTTGGTTAGACTGGGAAAGGAAACCAAGTTTGGAACTACCTATAGACAAAATAAACGGAGACACCAAAATAGTAGCTGGAAGTCATGCGTCTTTTAATAACTCGAAAATTATTACTCCTCAATTTTTACCTTTTTTAGAAGGTATAGATGAACCAGAAGGAAAGATAAGAACACAAAACCAATTACTTGTTTTGCAAAAAATAATTGACACTCACTTCGAACATTCAAGACCCATGAATGTGTCAATTACTTTCGAGAAAGCAAAAAAAGTGATTAAAGATGAAAATCTTGGAATATTCTCAGATGAAAGAAAATTACTTCAGAGATACGCAAATTTAAAATTTTAACAAAATGAGAAATCTTAAACCAATTGGGATAATTCTAATTCTATTAGCATTTATTCTAACCTATGCGGTCGTGCCGCTTGCTTCCCTAAGCAATATGTCTAATGCTTTAATCTGGATATTTAGTCCCTTCATTGTATTGATTGGAGTTATCCTAATTATTAACCAAAATATTGAAACGAAATGACTTTAGATAAATTCGGATTAGTATGGCTCGTTGTTTACCTATTCGCCTTAATTGTAATAGCAATAATTGCAAAAAGAAAGGAGACAAAGTCAAAAACAATCTTTACTACTCTTCAAGATTTTTATGTAGCTGCAAAAAGTCCAATTGGAATTCCAGTTTTAATTTTCACTTTCTCAGCTACCTTATTTTCAGCTTTTTTCATGGTAGGATTACCAGGTTTTATTTATACACATGGTTTAGTCGCATGGCCATACATAATTTTCGGCGATGTTCTTGGCATGCTCGGTTTATTTTACATTGGCAAGAAAATAATTGAAAGGAGAAGAGAATTTGGTTCAGACTTATCTCCATTGGAAGTTATATTACCCAATAACACATCAAAAATAATCTTCATTGTAATTACGTCTATCTTCATATTGCCATATTTAGGAGTACAAATTAGTGGATTCGGAAAATTATTAGAATCCGCAACAGAAGGGAAGTTTTCAATGTTTACCGCCAGTTTGATAGGATTACTTATTATTTACATTTACTCATTGATTGCAGGTGTTAGGGGAATTGCATTCTCAGATTTTTTTCAAGGCTTAATACTTTTTATTTGTGCATTCTCGGTAGGAATTTATATTACCTTTTGGGAATTTTCGGGGCCAATAGACCTAGTTAATAATGTTGAAACCAAATACTTATCAGCTCCTGGAGGAAAAGGAGTCTTTGGTATTGGTGCTCTTATTTCAGGTTGCATTCTATTTGCTTCAATTCCAATAAGTCAACCTCAGTTTCTAACTCGGTACTTATTAATTAGCAATAAAGAGCCAGTAAAGTATTTAAGAAGTATAGCAATTGGAATGGGGCTTCTCATAGCATTTTGCAGTCTCGCAGTACTGCCTATTGGATTAGGAGGAACTACTATGTATCCTGAAATTGCTGCCGGAGATTCTATATTAGGAAAAGTTCTTTCTAATAATTTCCCTGCTTGGTTTGGTGGATTGTTTACTGTTGGGGTTTTAGCTGCAGCTATGTCAACGGCAGATTCTATTCTTTTCTCTTTAGGTCAGATTTTTTCAAGAGATATTTATAAGGGAATGATTTCCCCAAATGCAAGCGAGAATAGTGAATTAGTGGCAGGAAAAACATTCATTTTAATAATCGCAATTGTAGCTCTGTTAGTAGGGGTGTCAAATTCTGAACTGATTGTAAGTTTGTCAAGTTTAAGTTTTGCAGGAACTTTACAACTTGTCCCTGCTGTAATTGGGGGGTTGTTTATTACAAACAATTGGAAACATTCAGCTACGGTTAGTATGGTTACAGGTATTTCTGTTTTTGTTATACTGAATAATTTATCTATAAATATATTAGGGCTTAATCCTGCTATTCCAGCTTTTATTTTAGCTTCTTTAAGTTACTATTTTGCAAATAAAACAGGAATGAAAACTGTACCCAACAAAGGCTAAAATGTTCATAGCGGCTATGCGCCGCTACGCCATTTAGCCAGACCGTTATAGCCAATCGGAAAAAATTTTCGCGATTTTAAAATTAACTTTATGTTTGCTCGTTAGAATAATGATATAACATAATTTTCTAATCTTAAAAATCGATAAACATGAAAACTCTAAATTTTATCATTTTCCTATTTGCAATATTTTTATTTAACGCATGTCAAAAGGATGAGTTAACATCTACGCTTCAGACCGATAGTTCACGAAAGTTTACCAAGACTGAATTCAGATCATACAACCAGGAAGACTGCGGATTTATTGATAAATTTTGTGAGCAAAAGGAATTCCGAGTAATTTCTTATGATGAACCAATTGAACCATGTCCAGATGGCTGTTTTACGGGAGGGAATGGTGCTGTTTCTTCGTTGAAAATAATGCCGGTTAAAATTATCGATGGGTCTATTGCTGTATATATTGATGACGGAACTGAACAATACTTTGTAACCAATTCAGAGTATGAGGCCTTTGATGATTTTATTGAACAGCTGCCTGTTCCACAACAAATCACAAAACTACTAGAGGTAAATTACCGGGATATTGAGGATAAAACAAAGGTGTATGAAGATATACTTGGTCACTCTTCAATAAATGCAACACTGGATGAAAACGGGAATTTATTCCTTGACTACTCAATTGGAGGTGATGTGGTGTCAGGCAAAGTAAAGTATTGTGACTACTATAGAGCTTCTGATGTAGAATCCTTTTTGACTGTTTTTTTTGACGAAACTGTTGACCAAAGCCATATCAGAGGTTTTATCATAGATGCCTTTGAAGAGGCAGAAACATCCTGTCCAACAAATTTTAGTGGCTCCGATTTGGAAGCCTGTAGGTATGACTGTGTTGATCCAAGATGTATTGTCGATTACCTTCTGGATGTTAATGCCGGCCTTTCCGATTATCAAAAGAATGTCTTGGTTGCAAGATATTTAGGTGAAGCAATTGGTTTAACTGAAGAAGAGATCAATTGGCTATCATTACCATCAAACAATACTGTTTTGATGGATGTTTATAATCAACTTGGCAGTGAATTAAGTCTAGGTGAATGCGAGAATGAAGATTGTAGTATGTCATATAGTTCTCAAACAATTATTGGCCTTGAAATGGACGGGCAGACCTCAACAATGACCAATGCTGAACAATACGAGTTCTATGCTAATTTGTTTTGTTGTGATGAGCCAGAATTATTAGAAGAAGTTGAGGATGTAAAGCTCAATGGTTATCCGAATATAGCAACTGATGCAATTCTGGAGGATATGTCAAACATGTGCTGCGGAGACAATCCAATGACCACTACTGAGTTTGCAAATTTACTAGCCACTCAAATAGAAGCAGAACTGGCATCAATAAATGAATCATGGCCCAGCTCAGTTGACTTTTTTGATGATGATTTCTGGGATATCATGTATGAAATGTTGAAAGAGGTGGTTCCAGAATTAATTCCTGGAGTTGACACCTATCTTGAATTAAAAAGTGCCATGGAAGCTTATGATAATGGGAGCTACTGGCAATCAGCACAACATTTTGCATTAGCATTATTGACTGTAACACCTGCTGACAAGTGTAAGGATTTTGTAAAAGTATTCAAATCTGGAAGAAAAGGCTTTAAAATTTTTAGACTATTTGATAAAATCAAATCTCTAAGTCCAGAATTAGCTGACGGTTTCAAAAAAACAGTATTAGACAGAAATAAAATGGATAAACACATTTTTGTTAAAAAGCATAACCTCAGAGGAGTTACTAAAAAAGTTGGCGGCAAGGAAAACTTAATTTTTGAAATTTACAAAAAAATACATGACCAAGGCCTGCTTCAAACTTTTCCCGATAATGTTCCGGTTGAATTCACCTTAAATATTCAAGGTTACAATGTTACAGTTAGAGGTATAAAAACGAATGGTACATTTAGAATTGGGACTGTATTTGTCCCAACAGCTTAACTAAACATTAAAGCAATGAATAATATTAAAGAATCTATGTATAGTGAGTCATATGATCTCATGAAATTTGCAAAAAATGAGATAATCGAAAATAAAACTGTTTTAAATGGAAGTTGGTTCTATTCGATTAGTGGGAATTTTATAAAGTTTGAAGATTTACTTCACATTAAGAATTGCAAGTTCTTTGCAGAAGTTTTGTTTTTTAGTTGCAATTTTTCAAAAATACAAATATATAATTGCGAATTTCGGAAAGGGTTGAAATTTGATTGTTGCTTATTCCTTGGAGATTTTGAAATCATAGAATCTAAATTTGATAAGAAATTATCATTCTATGATTGCTCTTTTCAAAAGAAAATCAAATTGAAAAATTTAGTTCTCAACGAGGGGACTGATATCGCTGAACATTCTGATAAACCATACTCAAACAATTTCATATTTGATCCAATAATAGAATAAGTACTGGCTATAACAATGCATATAACGGCAAGTGGGGCTTACACCCCACCTGCGTTTATGCTTCCCGTTAGCGGGCATTAAATAAAAAACAAAAAAGAAATCAAAATGAAAAATCTTCCATTCCTAATTTTATCCTTAGCTACTATTAATCTGTTTGGACAACCCTCTAAAAGAGATACTACTCCTATTGAGTGGAATTTCTATGAACAGAAAGAACTAAAGATTAATGAAATATCAAGGAAATCAGATAGAGATAGTCTTCATGATGATGATTATACCAAATACAAAAGATGGGAATATTTTTGGATGGATAGAGTGCCAGCTTCTGGCGATTTAAGAGAGTATGCAACAAAAATAGATAAGCATTATAAAACAAATGCAACCTTTAAAACTAATAGTGGCGATTGTAGTGCAGATTGTGAATTTTCATGCTTTCAATCAGACTGGAAATTTCTGGGTCCTGAATATTTATCAAATCAAACTCTGGGCAAAATAAATAGCTTATGGATTAATCCAAGTAATTCTAATGAAATTTTAGCAGGGGCAGATGGTGGGTTGTGGAAAACCATTAATGGAGGCAGTAATTGGATTAATTTAACTGACTTTTGCCTTCCTTCTATTGGTATATATCATATTGAAGTTCAACCCAACAATCATGATATAATTTATATTTCTACAGGAATAACAACTGGCGGGGTTCAATCTTCTGACCATGAATTTGGATATGGAGTATTCAAAACTACTGACGGAGGACTAAATTGGTCAAAACTCAACATAAATCCTTCATTGCATATCTCAAAAAGCATTTCGCATAAAGTCCTAATACATCCAGTAAACTTCAATAATGTATATTCAATTGTTGGTTCTGGGGTTTACAAGTCAATTAATAGCGGGGCAACTTGGACACAGATTATGACCTCTGCACAAAATCAATATGAATTAGCTTTAAAAGATTTAGAAATAAAGTCTGACGGACTGACAGATAAAATATATGTATCAAGTCAATCAAAAATCAAGGACTACAATTGCTCTAATACAAATGAATTATACTGTACATGTGTAGGCTCTTATTGTGATACTCGATATACAGCAAAGGTTTGGGAATTCGAATCAGATTTAAATACATTAAATTCTTCTAATTTCATTGATTTAAGTCTTAGTATTTCTGGATTTCATTCTACAACAAGTTTATCAAGCATTTCAATAACTCCTAATAGTGTCAATATCGCTTGTATGCGGGAGAATGGAATAACAATTATAAAAAATTCAGGGAGTGGGTGGAATATTGTAAGCAATTTAAATTTATCAGGATTTAATCCAGGTACTTTCCCATTTGAAGTATCGTCAAATAACGAAAATATTATGTACTTGGGTGGATACATAATTAAGAAATCGACGAATGGAGGAACTTCGTTTCAGAATAAATGGAATTATTGGGACATGATTTATAACCCATCCACCTTTTCAGGTAGTCATCCTGATGTAAGGTGTTTATACATATACAACTCTAATTCTTCTGGTAATGATGTATTGTTTTTTGGTACAGATGGAGGTGTAAGTAAATCTTCTGACGGAGCAAATACAACTCTTAATTTAAATGGTGAAAATTTGCAGTTAACCCAATTGTATGGGATTTCGAATAGCGAGATATTGCCAAATCTTATTTATAGTGGGGCACAAGATAATGGAGCATTTGATAATTTCGGTTCATATTGGAGGGTTAATGTTAATACTGTTGGAGATGCATATGACGCTGTTGTTGATGTCACTAACCCTGAAGTTGGATATATCACAAGCGGTGGAGGATTTGGATTTGGACCAATAAGAAAAACAAGTAATGGAGGGGCTTCGTGGAGTTATTTTGGTTGTCCTACTGGCGAGAATTGCCAAAATAAACCTCTTTTTGTAGACAATAATAATAATCTTTATGTAGGCTCGAAACACTTATGGAGAAGAAATGGAAGTTCTTGGCAACAAATAACCAATATTAATACTGGTGGTAGAGAAATTCGAGCAATTGCAATAACTGATGATGGAAACATTGGCTATATAGGTTATACAGATATTTTCTGGGGTGCCACTCCAACTAATAGGGTATTCAAAATAACAAATCTTAACTCTACCCCTACAATTACAGATATAACAGCAGGTTTAGATGCTTACAAATGGGCGACTCTTACAGATTTGGCAGTAGAACCATCAGATGGAGATAAAGTTTGGGCAACATTTGGTAATTTATGGGATGGACACAAAGTTTTTTCATTCAATAGTAATACCAATATATGGACTAATATTAGTCAAGGCTTACCAGACATACCAGTAAATGCAATCGAATATCTAAAGAACTCAAATGATTTATTATTTGCAGGAACAGATGATGGGGTTTATTACATAAAAAGTGGAATGTCTGAATGGAAAAGATTTAGTTGTGAATTGCCACACACCATAGTTTCAGACTTAGAAATTAATTATAAGCTCAACAGGCTTAGAGCAGCGACATTCGGAAGAGGAATTTGGGAAACTCCAATTCCTAAGCTTTATGAACCAGAATGTATAGTTAACCCAAACATTTCTGTATCAATCAATAAAATTCCTTTTGGTGGGTTTGTCAACACAACTATGACAGATGGTCAAACGAGAATAATCAATAGCAAGAATGCCTCGGTTAAAATTCATTATAAGGGTATATGTGTGGGTGGAGATTGCTGTACAAATAACCAAAGTGCGATAATGTGGGAGATATTCAGAAAAGATTTAAGGTTCGGGAATGAACAGCTATATAATTCAGGGACAAGTAGTATAATTTCATTTAGTGGCATTTTTAGAAGTGGATGGTTCTTTTTTACCAAAAGATATCAATATAGGGTTGTCATAAACCATAATTGTGGAGGAAATGAATGTGGGAAATTTGAATTAACATTTAGAGGATAGAATGAAAACGCCCGCTAACAAAGTGCAAAACGGCAAGTGGGGCTATGCGCCCCACCTGCGTTTGCACAGACCGTTAGCGGCAAGCAGGTACGAACAACAGACATAGGTGACAGAGTTCAACAGACATAGGTGACACTTTTAAAAAGGCATAAATTGCATAATAAAATGCTATGCCTTGGAAAAACAACACACCTATGGATCAAAAAATTGCTTTTATTCGCGAATGGGAAAGCGGACAATTTTATTTTAATAGCTTGTGCGAAGCTTATTGCATCAGTAGAAAAACTGGCTATAAAATTATTAATAGATATAAAGAAAATGGTATCCACCATTTAGCTGATCGATCTCGTAAACCTTTAAATAGTCCTGATTCAACTGATCAAAACATTATTGATGAAATAAAATTCTGGAGAGGTAAAAAAAATTGGGGTGCTAAAAAAATCAGAATTAAAGTCATTGAAAAATTTGATGAAAATTTAGTCCCCAGTGTAACTACTATTCACAATATTTTAATCAGACAAGGCTTAGTTACACCCAAAAAGAGAAGAAGAAAAATCGAACCCTCCTACCCCGTTTTCGATCCTCAGCAATGTAACGAAATTTGGTCCGCTGATTATAAAGGTTCCTTTTTACTCGGTAATAAAAAACGATGCTTTCCTTTGACTATTTGCGATTCCTGTTCTCGATTTATTTTCGATATTCAAGGCCAGTATAATGAAAATACCAAAAATGTAATCTCTGTCCTCAAAAAAGTTTTTAAGCAATATGGAAAACCAAAATACTTCCATACGGACAATGGGAGTGCTTTTGCGTCCATTCAAAGCCCTGCAGGATACGGATATTTGTCCTACTGGCTTTTGGATCATGGCATCCAACCTGTGTTTTCCGATCCAGGCAGACCTGACCAAAATGGACGTCACGAGCGTATGCATAAAGATCTTAAAGCTCGTTGCTGTAAACCTCCTGCTCATAATCTCAGAAGTCAGAACAGACGAATGAATGCCTTTGTTAAGGAATATAATTTTGAACGACCTCACGAAAAATTAGATATGAAAACGCCCGGTAAAGTTCATCAGTTATCCAATAGAGAATGGTCTGATAAAATAGCTCCAATAGAATACGATTCCGATTTGATGGTCAAGAAAGTTACTGCAAGTGGAGCCATCAGATGGGGTGCTTACGAATGGGTGAATATTAGCAGATGTCTCATCGGTAAATATGTCGGAATTAAAAAATTAGGGAATAGAATTTATCAAGTATTCTATAGAAATTATCCTCTGGGATATTTTAAAGAAGGCGAACAAGTTCAAAAGGGTAAATATCATTTATTAGATTCTGATAAAGATATGAACGGAAGGCGTCGGGGGGGGTAAATTAAAATCGCAGCAGCCCTGGCTGTTCCGCTACGCTCCACAGCCAGGGCTGCTCTGGAAGAAAAGTATTATATTTATGAATAAAAAGTGTAACCCATGTCTATTGAACTGTGTGTACGATGTCTGTTGCACCCCTGAAATTCCCGACCCACAAATTGAAAGTAACACCATGAATAAAATGGCAAAATTGATAAACTGTAGCTCCCAAATTATTGAATAGAGACTCCCCTACCCGCTTGAAAAATTTGAAAAATTTGAAAGATAATTTACAGGGCAAGCTGACGGCCTTTTTAATTATCAATCAAAATGATTAACAGCAACAGAAAATTGAAATACTCCAAAACTGATTTAGTACGTGAGCAACTGAAACTCTTACATTCATCAAGACTACTCCAAGACTACTCAACAAGTAACGAGATCATTAAAATTGCTGATTCGTCGAAATTCAATCCAAAATCCAATTCAGTCATGGGCAACAAGAATGCTAAAACTCCTGAAAAATATTAAATTGCATTTCATACAAATACATAAAACACTGATAATCAACAAAATATAATGAAAAGGCCTAGCTAATCTCAATGATTAATCAGGAAGTGGTAAGCGGAGTGAATGATTAGATTCTACCAAGAGTACTTTGAAAAGTAAAACACCAAAGTTGCTACGGTTGACTGGAAATTGTTATATTTATACCCGGTAAAATTGTTGGGTTCCATTGGGGCAACCTGGAAAATTGGAGCCTCATAGTTCCTTTTAAAAATTTGTAAAAGGAAAAGGAAGGAACAGCGCCCAACAAAGCGTAAAGCGTCCATGCGGCTACTTGGAAGATAAAATGCTTTTTGGTTGATAAAGAATTTTGCAGTTCCTTTCAGCACTTTGAAAACCGCACGGCGTTTACGCAGACCGTTGTGCACAATTGATGATTGATATAAATAAAATGCTTATTAATTCTGAAATGTGACTGAAACCTATATTCCAAACGCTCATAAAATTTTAAAAATGTAAATTTCCCAAAAACTTTTCAAAGCTGCATAAATAATTGATCTTCAAAGAATTAAATTTCCATAACAGTGCATTTTCAAAATTAAAATTTTATGCACATTCTAGTATTAATGTTGACTCGGTTAGTTTAATTCATCATTGATAAGTAATTTGGATAAAAAGCGTTGGTTAATCAATTAATATCATTAAATGGAGGAAACCGATCTTTCTATAGAAGAGACTTATGAAAAAGTAAAAGCATTAATCTCAAAATCTGAGCTTGAAAAAGCATTATTAGTTTTAATTGAAAAGTTTGAAAGCGAACAAATTGTGTTGCAATATTCAAGACTATCTTTTTTGAAAAAAAATCTAATTGATGGAACGCTTTCGATTCAAGAAGCGCAAATTGAAAATGCAAAAATTGCTAAAGCGATCTTGATCTTAGCAAAAGAGCTAACGAGAAAAAATAATTTATTGAAAAAAATCAGAGTCTCAAACAGGTTAAGGCTAATAGAATTGATTTTAAGAAAAAGGGGAAACAAACTGATATTGATTTTCTCCCTTTTGATACTTTTTAATTTAAGAAACTTTAAATATTTCTTGTTTTGGATGATTATAGGAATTGGGATAATATTTGGAATAAACTACATGGTATCTGATGAAGGAGATTTAATTCTGATTAATCCAAACTCTAATAATTCTAAAGTTGCCAAAATTCCCAAAGCTCCAAATTATTTTTGTATTCAAAATATTGAGGTGATTTCTTCTGATGAAAAGATAAAGGCTAAAATTACTTCTAATACTACTGTCACTTTTTATGATTTAGAAAAGAAATTAGGCATTAGTACTCTTGATAATATTGATACAATTGTTGATATAAAATTTACGCCTACTGGAAATAATTTAAGAACTGATTTAAACTTTTCTAATGGTTTACAGCTCCAGCCCTTATAGAACCTGACTTCTTTCCTTTTATCGTCCGTACCATACAGGTACGCACTCAAAAAGAGAAATCGCCAGAACCTACAATGGCCAAGCCTCAACAACAATACAATAGTTTAAATCAGTTCTAATAATTACATCAACAAACTATGTTATTCTATTTTTAAGAAATCATGGAAAAGGGAAAGAAATAATTGGAAAATCAAATAACTATATAAAATGCGTATCCTATGATGACAATAAAGATTTGCTCATCGAGTTGGACAATAATAACACCAAGAAATTCAGATTTCTTGAAGATGGAGATTTTATTGAGATATTGTAAATAACTGTGCACAACATTGCGCATATCGTACATGCCCTCCCTGACGGTTGGTCACGTCGTATGCGCTGTCCGTTGGGTAGCCATAGAAAATCAAACCCACAGCTTTCCTATTTTTCAAACAGCATCGTAGTAAATTCAATACCTGGAAAAGGAAAACAACATCCTGAAAGGCTTACCAACCCGCTTTGAAATTGATACAATCATCCCTCTTCGATTGGCAGGACTACGGCCTTTTGAATTTTGTAATTGAATACTTTGACAAAGAATCACAACAATTCACAAAGAGCTTTTGAAAGTAATTGAAATCCTAAAACTAATTGAGACAAGTAGATTGTAAAAATTACAAACTCCGCAACATCTGCAATAAAGTTTAATAACTTAAAATTATTGCAATTCATAAATTGTTGAAAATCATAGAGTTAAATAATGAATTCGGCCTAATCCAGCTAATTGTTAATCAACAATCGGTAAGCTCAACTCCGAAAAGGTATTGAAGCAGCATGAAAAATAGTACTCCCACAGCAGTAGAATTGTAGAAGAAAAATAACATTCAAAATACACATCTCGACAAAATTTCATATATTGGCTCCTCAACAGTTTGGACTAATATGGCTCCGAAATTACCTGAAAGGAAAACCGGCGCTGAGGCGCCGGAAAAATACGGCTACCAACAAAGCGTAAAACGACCATGCGGCTTTCTTTGAGGTCGAAATGTTGGTTACTTGGTAAAAATTTTTGCAGTTCCTTTCAGCACTTTGAAAACCGCACGGCGTTTACGCAGGCCGTTAGTGGACATAGGGGAAAATCATCCCGCAGCTTGCTTATTTTTCAAACAGCATCGTGATAAATTGAATATCTGGAAAAGGAAAATAACATCCTGATAAGCTTGCCAGCCCGCTTTCTTTATAAATTTATAAAATTGATGAATTGATACCAGCAATAATTCTTGAACAGCACAACTGACGGCCTTTTTGATTTTGAGTTGAACTCGAATATGGGTAAACTCCTTGAATTGAGTACAACAACTCAAATTCCTGAAAACTACAATTTGCAGACAATTTCAATTCAACCAGGCCTAATCAAGCTCTTTGACAATCAAGAACTGAAAGCCTGGCTCAAAAAAGGCATCAATAATTATTCAGCTAAATTACTCCAAAACAACTGAGGTGACTCATAAAAAATAACACCAGGAATACACATCTTGAAAAAAATTCATATATTTAGCAAGTGAACTGATTGAAAAATTTGGTGGCAAAAACATCTGAAAGGAAAACCGGCGCTGAGGCGCCGGAAAGATACGACCACTAACAATGTGCATATGTCAATGCCCTCCTTTCAGTCGGCCACTGCATATGCACTGGCCGTTGGCTGCAATGGTTGGGCCGACCCGCTTTTTTTGAATTGGATGGCATGAACATCTGTACCAAAACGGTAATTGAAAGAGAATCTTTGATAGTAAATTCTGATTGATAATTTATCCTGAATTGAAACTAGAATTGATAATTGTGAAAATTTGAAGTTGAAAAAATTATGATAAATTACTAATTTTCAATCGATTACGTATAATTTTAATCACAATTGATGGATTACGGGTAATTGTACTGACTTCAATTCGCCATCAAGAAAATCATGAATTTCATCAGCAGTTAAATTTTGATTGACAATTTTTGAGATTAGATTTCTAATTTGGTAAAATTTGGTAAATTGACTGTTGAAAATTGTAACTGAAATTTGTATCTAAAATTAGTATCATTGAAAATTCTGTTGAAAAGGGCTTTGAGATTAGAGAAATTGAGTAGCAGCCAAAACACTGTAATGGAAACTTTGGCCAACGCGCAGAAGAGAATGCAGCCAACACTGGCTATGCGACCATGTGGTTAAATTTTCTTCGAAAATTTAACCTTATCGAAAACTACATCTTTGTTCCTTTCAACATCCTGACACCACACGGCGCATAGCCGCGCCGTTGGCTGCAATGGTTGGGCCGACCCGCTTTTTTTGAATTGGATGGCATGAACATCTGTACCAAAAAGGTAATTGAAAGAGAATCTTTGGCAGTAAATTCTGATTGATAATTTATCCTGAATTGAAACTAGAATTGATAATTACAAAAAATTGAGATTGAACAAAATTTACCGTAAATCATTAATTTTCAATCGATTACGTATAATTTTAATCACAATTGATGGATTACGGGTAATTGTACTGACTTCAATTCGTCAGCAAGAAAATCATGAATTTCATCAGCAGTTAAATTTTGATTGACAATTTTTGAGATTAGATTTCTAATTTGGTAAATTGACTGTTGAAAATTGTAGCTTAAATTTGTATCTAAAATTAGTATCATTGAAAATTCTGTTGAAAAGGGCTTTGAGATTAGAGAAGTTGAGTAGCAGCCAAAACACTGTAATGGAAACTTTGGCCAACGCGCAGAAGAGAATGCAGCCAACACTGGCTATGCGACCATGTGGTTAAATTTTCGAAGAAAATTTAACTTTACCGAAAAACTACACTTCTGTTCCTTTCAACATCCTGACACCACACGGCGCATAGCCGCGCCGTTGGGTAGCCATAGAAAATCAAACCCACAGCTTTCCTATTTTTCAAACAGCATCGTAGTAAATTCAATACCTGGAAAAGGAAAACAACATCCTGATAGGCTTGCCAGTCCGCTTTGAAATTGATACAATCATCCCTCTTCGATTGGCAGGACTACGGCATTTTGAATTTTGTAATTGAATACTTTGACAAAGAATCACAACAATTCACAAAGAGCTTTTGAAAGTAATTGAAATCCTAAAACTAATTGAGACAAGTAGATTGTAAAAATTACAAACTCCACAACATCTGTAATAAAGTTTAATAACTTAAAATTATTGCAATTCATAAATTATTGAAAATCATAGAGTTAAATAACAAATTCGGCCTAATCCAGCTAATTGTTAATCAACAATCGGTAAGCTCAACTCCGAAAAGGTATTGAAGCAGCATGAAAAATAGTACTCCCACAGCAGTAGAATTGTAGAAGAAAAATAACATTCAAAATACACATCTCGACAAAATTTCATATATTGGTTCCTTAACAGTTTGGAGTAATATGGCTCCGAAATTACCTGAAAGGAAAACCGGCGCTGAGGCGCCGGAAAAATACGGCTACCAACAAAGCGTAAAGCGTCCATGCGGCTTTCTTTGAGGTCGAAATGCCTTTTGGCTGATAAAGAATTTTGTAGTTCCTTTCAGCACCTTGAATGCCGCACGGCGTTTACGCAGACCGTTAGTGGACATAGAAAATCATCCCGCAGCTTACCTATTTTTCAAACAGCATCGTGATAAATTGAATATCTGAAAAGGAAAATAACATCCTGATAAGCTTGCCAGCCCGCTTTATAAATTTATAAAATTGATAAATTGATACCAGCAATAATTCTTGAACAGCACGACTGACGGCCTTTTTGATTTTGAGTTGAACTCGAATACGGGTAAACTCCTTGAATTGATTACAAGAACTGAAATTCCTGAAAACTATAATTTACAGACAATTACAATTCAACCAGGCCTAATCAAGCTCTTTGACAATCAAGAACTGAAAGCCTGGCTCAAAAAAGGCATCAATAATTATTCTGCTAAATTACTCCAAAACAACTGAGGTGACTCATAAAAAATAACATCAGGAATACACATCTTGAAAAAAATTCATATATTTAGCAAGAGAACTGATTGAAAAATTTGGTAGCAAAAACATCTGAAAGGAAAACCGGCGCTGAGGCGCCGGAAAGATACGACCACTAACAATGTGCATATGTCAATGCCCTCCTTTCAGTCGGCCACTGCATATGCACCGACCGTTAGGCGCTATGGAAAATCCCAACCCACAAGCTTGAATTTGGCACCAAGAGCAACTTGAAAATATGGGTGAATTGCAGCTCCGAGATTACTAAAAAAGAGACTCCCCTACCCGCTTGAAAAATTTGAAAGATAATTTACAGGGCAAGCTGACGGCCTTTTTAATTATCAATCAAAATGATTAACAGCAACAGAAAATTGAAATACTCCAAAACTGACTGATTTAGCACGTGAGCAATTGAAACTCTTACATTCATCAAGACTACTCCAAGACTACTCAACAAATAACAAGATCATTAAAATTGCTGATTCGTCTAAATTCAATCCAAAATCCAATTCAGTCACGGGCAACAAGGGTGCTAAAACTCCTGAAAAATATGAAATTGCATTTCATACAAATACATAAAACACTGATAATCAACAAAATATAATGAAAAGACCTAGCTAATCTCAATGATTAATCAGGAAGTGGTAAGCGGAGTGAATGATTAGATTCTACCAAGAGTACTTTGAAAAGTAAAACACCAAAATTGCTACGGTTGACTGGAAATTGTTATATTTATACCCGGTAAAATTGTTGGGTTCCTTTGGAGCAACCTGGAAAATTGGAGCCTCATAGTTCCTTTGAAAAATTTGTAAAAGGAAGGAACAGCGCCCAACAAAGCGTAAAACGACCATGCGGCTACTTGGAAGATGAAATGCTTTTTGGTTGATAAAGAATTTTGCAGTTCCTTTCAGCTCTTTGAAAACCGCACGGCGTTTACGCAGACCGTTACCTACCATAGAATTTTAAGGCCATCCCTCGATTCTAAATTAGTCCCAAATTACGCCTGGAAAAATTGAATGAATTGATCAAGATACAGCATCCAAAGTGATCGCCCTACCCGCTTAAAAATTTCTTCGATAAGCTTTTTACAAACTAAGAACCAGGGCCCGGGATCAACAATAATTAAAAGCAATAATCACGGGAAATTATTCTTCACACAATAAGTCTTTGATCGGCACTGAGTCAGCCAAATTGTTAAATCTTCCAGCGAAAGCTATGAGTCGATAAATTATGTCCAAATTCTCCTCTGGGGCCCAACTACAAATTGATAGTCAAATTCACGGATTAAGGAAAAATGTTATATATTTATATCACCACCTAAAGAACTCTTTTGTTCCAGTGGTGAATGCGATAAATAAAGGACTCAACAGTTCCTTTCAAACTATCCTCAGAAACGGCGCTGTGCGCGCCGAAATACGGATAGGTAACAAAGCGTAAAGCGTCCATGCGGCTACTTGGAAGATGAAATGCCTTTTGGTTGATAAAGAATTTTTGCAGTTCCTTTCAGCACTTTGAATGCCGCACGGCGTTTACGCAGACCGTTGGTAGCCATAGAATTTCCTGACCCCCATGTTGAATTTGACATCAACAACAATTCGGTAAATTGAACCTCAATACTGTCAAGATCATCAAAATAATTTTGGCCAACGCACTGAAAAATTGATACCAACATCTCGCTTAGATTGGCAGGGCTACGGCCTTTTGAATTTTGTAATTGAACACTTTGACATAGAACTGTAACTGACCATAGAGAGTAACCAAAAGGTAATTGAATCTCTAAAAATGAGTGGGACAACGAGATCCTGAAAGTTGTAAACACTTCAAAGGCAGTAAACAAGCCTAATCAGTTATAAATATTTGCAATTCATAAGTTATTGAAAATCATAAGGTTGAGTGTAAAATTCGGCCTAAGCAGGCTAATTGATTGGCAACAATTGGTAAGCACGGCTTTAAATAGGTATTGAAGCAGCATGAAAAATAGTACTCTCACAGCAGTAGAATTGTAGAAGAAAAATAACATTCAAAATACACATCTCGACAAAATTTCATATATTGGTTCCTTAACAGTTTGGACTAATATGGCTCCGAAATTACCTGAAAGGAAAACCGGCGCTGAGGCGCCGGAAAAATACGGCTACCAACAATGTGCATATGTCAATGCCCTCCTTTCAGTCGGCCACTGCATATGCACCGGCCGTTGGCTGCAATGGTTGGGTCGACCCGCTTTTTTGAATTGGATGGCATGAACATCTGTACCAAAAAGGTAATTGAAAGAGAATCTTTGACAGCAAATTCTGATTGATAATTTATCCTGAATTGAAACTAGAATATTGATAGTTGTGAAAATTTGAAGTTGGGAAATTATGATAAACTACTAATTTTCAATCGATTACGTATGATTTTAATCACAATTGATAGATTACGGGTAATTGTACTGGCTTCAATTCATCAGCAAGAAAATCATGAATTTCATCAGCAGTTAAATTTTAATTGACAATTTTTGAGATTAGATTTCTAATTTGGTAAAATTTGGTAAATTGACTGTTGAAAATTGTAACTGAAATTTGTATCTAAAATTAGTATCATTGAAAATTTTGTTGAAAAGGGCTTTGAGATTAGAGAAGTTGAGTAGCAGCCAAAACACTGTAATGGAAACTTTGGCCAACGCGCAGAAGAGAATGCAGCCAACACTGGCTATGCGACCATGTGGTTAAATTTTCTTCGAAAATTTAACCTTATCGAAAAACTACATCTTTGTTCCTTTCAACATCCTGACACCACACGGCGCATAGCCGGGCCGTTCCATGCAAGCAGAAAAAAAGAAAAATGAGTGCTCTTAAATATCAAATCCTAATTTTTATAATTTCACTTTTTGCAAATAGCTGTAAAAGTCAAACAAATAGGCTTTACTTCGAAGGCGAAAAAGTTGAATCTATCAATGAAAAGGGAAATTGGTTTTTGATTAATTCCCAAAGTGAAATAAAAAAGTGCAATCCGAAAATACAATTTGTCAAAGATGAGGAGAATGATTTTGAAGGAAATATTTTGACTTTAAATGAAGAGTCAATTTTGATTTTCAACTCGAATAAGAAATTAGATTTAAATAATAATACAAATAAAAAGTTAGAAGCTCAGCAAATAGAAATTGGAAACGAAATCCAAATAAACGAAAACATTATACTTCAAGCTAAATCAAAAATTATTGACGAAGATGAAATTTTAAGTTTCGAAATTGAAGACAAAGCACGAAAAGAGAAATATGAGATATTCAGAAATTGTCGAATAATAAAAGATATAAATTCATATTTTGGATGTGGAAGATTACCATTTAGAATAGATTTCGTTGGAGATATAATAAATGATAAAAATCCAGAATTAATTCTAAGTGCAGATAAAGAAGGAAGTATTTTAAAATTGGTAATTGGGTTTAAAGATGACAAATACAAAGTTTTAAAATGGACAGAATTTGAATAAAAAATAAAGCCTGCATGGAACAATGCATAGCTGACCATACTCCCTAAACGGTCGCACGGCAGCTATGCTTCCCGTTAGTGGACATAGAAAATCATCCCGCAGCTTTCCTATTTTTCAAACAGCATCGTGGTAAATTGAATATCTGGAAAAGGAAAACAACATCCTGATAGGCTTGCCAGCTCGCTTTATAAATTTATAAAATTGATAAATTGATACCAGCAATAATTCTTGAACAGCACGACTGACGGCCTTTTTGATTTTGAGTTGAACTCGATTATGGGTAAACTCCTTGAATTGAGTACAACAACTCAAATTCCTGAAAACTACAATTTGCAGACAATTACAATTCAACCAGGCCTAATCAAGCTCTTTGACAATCAAGAACTGAAAGCCTGGCTCAAAAAAGGCATCAATAATTATTCTGCTAAATTACTCCAAAACAACTGAGGTGACTCATAAAAAATAACACCAGGAATACACATCTTGAAAAAAATTCATATATTTAGCAAGTCAACTGATTGAAAAATTTGGTAGCAAAAACATCTGAAAGGAAAACCGGCGCTGAGGCGCCGGAAAGATACGACCACTAACAAAGTGCATATGTCAATGCCCTCCTTTCAGTCGGCCACTGCATATGCACCGACCGTTGGGCGCTATGGAAAATCCCAACCCACAATTTTGAATTTGGCACCAAGAGCAACTTAGTGAAATTGAAAAATCGTAGCTCCCAGATTATCGAAAAAAGAGGCTCCCCTACCCGCTTGAAAAATTTGAAAGGTAATTTACAGGGCAAGCTGACGGCCTTTTTAATTATCAATCAAAATGATTAACAGCAACAGAAAATTGAAATACTCCAAAACTGATTTAGCACGTGAGCAATTGAAACTCCTAAATTCATCAAGGCCAATCCAAGACTAATCAACAAGTAACAAGGTCATTAAAATTGTTGATTCGTCGAAATTCAATCCAAAATCCAATTCAGTCATGGGCAACAAGAATGCTAAACTCTTGAAAAATATTAAATTGCATTTCATAAAAATACATAAAATACTGATAATCAACAAAATATAATGAAAAGGCCTAGCTAATCTCAATGATTAATCAGGAAGTGGTAAGCGGAGTGAATGATTACATTCTACCAAGAGTACTTTGAAAAATAAAACACCAAAATTGCTACGGTTGACTGGAAATTGTTATATTTATACCCGATAAAATTGTTGGGTTCCTTTGGAGCAACCTGGAAAATTGGAGCCTCATAGTTCCTTTGAAAAATTTGTAAAAGGAAGGAACAGCGCCCAACAAAGCGTAAAACGACCATGCGGCTTTCTTTGAGGTCGAAATGTTGGTTACTTGGCAAAAATTTTTGCAGTTCCTTTCAGCACTTTGAAAACCGCACGGCGTTTACGCAGACCGTTGGCTGCAATGGTTGGGCCGACCCGCTTTTTTTAAATTGGATGGCATGAACATCTGTACCAAAACGGTAATTGAAAGAGAATCTTTGATAGTAAATTCTGATTGATAATTTATCCTGAATTGAAACTAGAATTGATAATTGTGAAAATTTGAAGTTGAAAAAATTATGATAAATTACTAATTTTCAATCGATTACGTATAATTTTAATCACAATTGATGGATTACGGGTAATTGTACTGACTTCAATTCGCCATCAAGAAAATCATGAATTTCATCAGCAGTTAAATTTTGATTGACAATTTTTGAGATTAGATTTCTAATTTGGTAAAATTTGGTAAATTGACTGTTGAAAATTGTAACTGAAATTTGTATCTAAAATTAGTATCATTGAAAATTCTGTTGAAAAGGGCTTTGAGATTAGAGAAATTGAGTAGCAGCCAAAACACTGTAATGGAAACTTTGGCCAACGCGCAGAAGAGAATGCAGCCAACACTGGCTATGCGACCATGTGGTTAAATTTTCTTCGAAAATTTAACCTTATCGAAAACTACATCTTTGTTCCTTTCAACATCCTGACACCACACGGCGCATAGCCGCGCCGTTGCCAGCAAGTAAAAAATAAGATCCTGAGTTCAAATAAGAATCGTTAAAAATGATATCAAACTCAATTCTTCATTATACAATAATCCAGAGAATAATTGATAATGGATTTGCACCAAGTGTTGAAGACCTTAGAGAAATTCTAAATGCTAAAAATGAAGAAATAGTAAAAGGATTACTTGATTTACAAGATTATCATGGAGTAGTTCTTCATCCAAATGAACCAAAGATTTGGGTAATACATCCCTTTTCATTAGCGCCAACAAATTTTTATGTACAATCAACTAAAGGAGAATGGTGGGGAAATTGTGCATGGTGCTCATTAGGTATTGCAGCATTAATAGATGATGATGTAAAGATTTCTACATTAATTGGAGCTGAGACAAAACAAATACAGATCAATATCATTGAAGGGGATATACAACAAAAAGAGTACTTCATACATTTCCCAATTCCAATGAAAAAGGCATGGGACAACGTAATTTACACATGCAGCAATATGCTAGTTTTTGAAAACGAACAACAAGTAAATGAGTGGAGCAAAAAGCATAACATTCAAAAAGGTGATATACAACCTATTGAAAAGGTTTGGGAATTCTCCAAGAAATGGTATGGAAATCATTTAAATCAAGATTGGAAAAAATGGACTATTGAAGAAGCAAAACAATTATTTAAAGAATTTTCGTTTGAAGATGAAATATGGAATTTGAGTAACTCAAACGAAAGATTTTAGAAGAAAGAGACCTGCTGGCAACAATGCGGAGTACGCATATGCGGCTAAAATTTCTTCGAAATTCTAACCTTTCCCAAAAAGTTGTATTTTAGTTCCGAACAGCTTTTATGAGCCGCACATCGTCTCCACTTTCCGTTGGCGGTAATTTGAATAAGAACAATAATATGACGAAAAAATATTTATTAACTATAGTAACCTGTTTGATTTTTGTCATTCAGTTGAGAGCTCACCCTTCTTGGAGTATTGTCGTAGATAAATACAAAAATATTTATTTTGCAGACCTTGCTCACAACGGTAATGGAACACTATGGAAACTATCGAAAGATGGAAAACTAACTGCTTTATTCAAAGACTTTCACTGTCATAAAGTAGTGCTTGACAAAGACCATAATTTATTAGCTGAATACGTTGGTAAAAATGACAAAGAAGTTTTTCTTATCCGAATTTTCCCAAATGGACAAACCGAAACACTAATTCAAACTGAAAATTGGGATGAATTTTTTGTTAACTGTGATGTAGCATTAAGCGGAAATGTATATTTTAACAACAAAGGTTATTTATGGAAACGAGACGTTAATGGTAATGTAACTAAACACAGTGACCATAAACTTAATCAAACACAAACGCTTTTTGTAGATGAATTGGAAAACGTTTATGCTCCTGATAAAGGAATTGATAATGGGGTCATAATCAAATTTGACATAAACGGAAAAGCTGAAATCATTGCAAGTAACTTAATTTCAGAATTAAATAGACCTAAAGACCCACATAACGATGTACTATTAGGTATAACAAAAGGTTGTGATGGACACATTTACATTGCAGAAACAGCAGGGCAACGAATAATCAAGATTCTTGATAGTATCAAATCAGAAACTTTTTATAAATCGGACGGAGATTGGTTTCCTACAGGAATTGATTTTTTTGCAGGGGATGCTTACATTCTTGAATACAAAACAAATAATGGAGTTGAAGGACCAAGAATTACCAAAATTGATGAAGCTGGAAATAAAACCGAATTGTTCAATTACGACAAGTACCAAAAAGGGAATACTCCACTCATTAATAAAAACGACAATAATGGAATGTGGTGGATTTATTTATTAAGTGGAACAGCAATATTAATTCTGATAATTGGAGTAAGAAAAGTAAAAAACTACCGCCAACAAAAGCTATACGATAATGCTCCCTCTCGGTCGCACTACGCATAGCCAAACCGTTGGGCGCAATTAAAAATAAATATGAATAAATTTATCTTTATTTTGATAATTTTACTGTCAGCAAGCTCCATAAAATTAGTAGGGCAAAATTATGCTTTGGGACAAGAGGTAAACGATACAATCATGAGCTATAATTATGGCACTATAGATTATTGTTACCCTGACCCAGACATATCTCTGCAAATAAATAGTAATCTCATTCCGTTTGCAACTGGGTTACAAGTAAAGATTGTAATTGATGATATCATTCCTGATTCAGGTATAATAGGAACATCTAACGGAATATATTTAAATATTGGTGACGAATTGCTATTCAATGATACGATCTTAAGTCATCCCATCTACTTTTTTTTAGCAAGTGAAATTAAATTTAGTTATGTTGTTACGGGAATGCCTTCTGTTTTAGGAGAACATTATTATTGTTCAGTTGATTCCTTATTTACTTTTGCAAATTGTAATAACTGGTTTGAAGTTTATCCAGATGATAATACTCCAAATTGTCAAATAACTATGACTTCTAACGTTGAGGATAAGCCATTAAAAAGAATTAATGTTTATCCCAACCCATTCCGAGATTTTTTAAAAATTGACCCCGTAGACAGTATTCAGAAAATTGAAGTATTTGATATAAATGGAAATATGCTTTTATATAAAAAAGGAATAAGCAATAACCAAGAAATTGATTTCTCAAATTTTGGAAAAGGCATTTATTTTATTAAAATTATAACCATTGACTCAATTAGTATTGAAAGAGTCTTAAAAAATTAAAATTTTTGCGCCCAACATTGCGGAGTACGTATATGCGGTTAAAATTTCTACGAAATTCTAACCGTACCAAAAAAGTAGCATTTTAGTCCCAACAGCTCCTGTGAGCCGCACATCGTCTCCACTTTACGTTAGTGGCAATTAAAAGATTGAAACATGAGAAAGTATTTAATATTTGGCATTACTATCTTTTTAATAAGTGGGCTCAAAAGTCAAAACAATGAGTATATTAAAATTTTAGATAACGGTGTACAAGTTAAAAACCTTACAGCAATAGCCTTAAAATTCAATGAACTTAAAACAAAGATGGATAGTATCTCTTCAAATAAAGGCAAATCTGTTTATCAAGAACAATTTGTTGAATTAACTCACTATATGGCATTAGATGTACGGAAGAAGAATGAATATACAAATGAAGGTAAAAAATCTTTAGCTGTACAAAATGGAAATCTATCCTGGTATTACTTATTTGATGGTCAATATAAAAAGGCAAATGTTACTGCAAAGAAAGGATTAAGCTTTGATAATGCTCAAGTGTGGATCAATGCCAACCTAGGGCATTCATATTTACTTTTAGGAAAATATAAATCAGCTAAAAAAACTTATAAACAAATTTTGAATCAACAGCATCGAAATGGTGATAGCTTTAAAAATGTGATTTTATCTGATTTGGAAGTTTTAGAATCAGAGGGTATTACTAATTCACATTTTAATAAAATTCGAAAGTATATTAAAAGAAAGTAGTGATAGCCACTAACAATGCGGAGCACGCACATGCGGTTAAACTTTCTACGAAATTTTAACCTTACCAAAAATGTAGTATTTTAGTTCCGAACAGCTCCCGTGAGCCGCACGTCGTCTCCACTTTCCGTTACCTACCATAGAATTTTAAGGCCATCCCTCGATTCTAAATTAGTCCCAAATTACGCCTGGAAAAATTGAATGAATTCGTCAAGATACAGCATCCAAAGTGATCGCCCTACCCGCTTAAAAATTTCTTCGATAAGCTTTTTACAAACTAAGAACCAGGGCCTGGGATCAACAATAATTAAAAGCAATAATCACGGGAAATTATTCTTCACACAATAATTCTTTGATCGGCACTGAGTCAGCCAAATTGTTAAATCTTCCAGCGAAAGCTATGAGTCCATAAATTAGACCCAAATTCTCCTCTGGGGCCCAACTACAAATTGACAGTCAAATTCACGGATTAAGGAAAAATGTTATATATTTATACCACCACCTAAAGAACTCTTTTGTTCCAGTGGTGAATGCGATAAATAAAGGGCTCAACAGTTCCTTTCAAACTATCCTCAGAAACGGCGCTGTGCGCGCCGAAATACGGATAGGTAACAAAGCGTAAAGCGTCCATGCGGCTACTTGGAAGATAAAATGCTTTTTGGCTGATAAAGAATTTTGCAGTTCCTTTCAGCACCTTGAATGCCGCACGGCGTTTACGCAGACCGTTAGGCGCAACTAAGAATAGACTTCCTGAATTTTAGTATAAAACATATACATAGAAATAAATGATAAATTTAGTATTGAATTATGCAAAAACACGTCTTCATATCATATATAAGAGAAAATCAAGATGAAGTTAATTTATTATGTGATGAACTTGAGGCAGCAGGGATTTCAATATGGTTAGATAGAGAACAGATTAAACCAGGCCATAGATGGAAGGATGTTATTAGAGAGGCAATTGAAAATGGTTCATTTTTTATTGCATGCTTCTCAAAAGAGTATGAAAAAAAGGATAAATCATATATGAATGAAGAATTAGCACTAGCAATAGAACAAATTAGAAAGTATCAAAGAAATAGGATTTGGTTTATACCAGTATTGTTATCAAATTGCTATATTCCAAATTATTCAATAGGAGGTGGAGAAACATTACGAGATATCCAATGGGTAGATTTAGGAAAAGAGAAAAAGAAAGGGATTAAAAAAATAATTGAAGTTATTTCTCTACAAGGTGTGATTGAAGAATCCGTCATAACCAATTATAATTTTGAGATTACGCGTCTTGATTTTCAAGGAACTAGGAAGAGTGGAATAAAATTAAAATCTCGAAAAATTATTAATTGGATGCTTGAAAATGACGTTTCCTTTGGAAGAGGAGAGCATTACGATGATTCCAGCTTTGATATTAAAGGAGTTAAGTTGGGAAAGAAATGGAAAACTATTTCCATTTTTAAGAAGGAGTTAAGAAATTTTATTAAAATTGAAATAAATGACTCCATCAGCAAAATCGAATTATTAGGCCCTTAAATTATCATCGGTGTCTGAGTTAGTAAATCTAAAATTGCAGAAAGGTTATAATTTAATTAGCTAAATTATCCCATTACGAATATAACTTTATTATAATTATTAAAATACGCCTAACAATGCGGAGTACGCACATGCGGTCTAAATTTCTACGAAATTTAACCTTACCAAAAAATGAGTATTTTAGTCCCGAACAGCTTTTGTGAGCCGCACATCGTCTCCACTTTCCGTTGGTGGCTATAAGAAAAAAAGAAATATGAAAAATTTGATGGTTATAATAATTGTATTTTTTTCAATACTGAAATCGAATGCATGTTCATATGTTACTGGAAGCTTCAAATGGAAAACACAAAGCTCTGAACTAATCATCAAAGGAAAAGTATTAAGAGTCCATAAATATGGGGAAAGATCAGAAACTGCAATTGCATTATTAGAATTAAAATCCTTGTTAAAAGGAGAATATAAAAATAAAACTATTGAGATTCAAATTGATTTAACAAGAACTTGCCCTGGACCAGCAAAATATGTAGAAGGAGATACTGTAATTACCTTTTTAAATAAAATTTCAAAAGGTGATGGTTATATAACAAATGGTTATTTTCATGGGGTAAAATCTTTTGACAAAGAATCTGTTAGGGAATTGTATGAAAATAGAATCATTGAATTAGTAGAGATTCAAAAAAAATCAAATGCAAAACCAAGAACTAAAGAATTAATTAAATGGGCAATTAAATGCGCTAAAAATGAGGAAACGAGATATATTGCCTCAGAAGAATTTCATTTTATAGGTTATTATTATAGGTATGATAAAAAGAAAAAGAGATATACAAAAGAAAAACATGCAAGATTAACTAGAAATCAAAAAAAAGAAATAAGAGAACTTTTGTTATCTATTGAAGACTTTAAATATAGTGATTGTGTTTTGCTTGAATCAATAGCAAAGAACAATGATAAGCAGTTATTAAAATTGGCATTAATTCATTTAGAGAAATACGATAAAGACAAGCCCATTTGGATTAAAGAAGTAAATCTAATGAAATCGATTGTTAAAATATCAAAGAGAAAGGATTTGGAATTGGTCTTAAAAGAAATAGAAGTCATTTCAATTTATTCTAGAAATTTGGAATTAAATAACTTAACAGAAAAATTTATAAATAAAATGAAAATACAGCCACCAACAATGCGGAGCACGCACATGCGGTCAAAATTTCCATGAAATTTTAACCGTACCAAAAAGTAGTATTTTAGTTCCGAACACACTTTGTGAACCGCACGTCGTCTCCACTTTCCGTTAGTCGTAATTTGAAACCTGACTTAAAACTTGTTAAAATTATACAGCATTAATATCAATACAATAATTTTAATTATGAAGTTGTTCAAAAATAAAATCTAAAATTTTGTGCAAACCACAGAATATATAAAGTTTAGAGCATAAAAATCAGCAGAATAATTTTGTGCTAAAAATAAGGCATCCCGTCGAATATAACGTGTTGAATGCCAATCGGTTGTAAAACTTAAAACAAATCATTTTTAAACAACTTCTATATATTATTCGAACCATTTCTGAAAAGCAAAAGCAAATCCAAATCATCAAAAAAATCAAATATTTGGTTTAGCTTCCATTCCTATACAGGGCTTTGCTCTAAAATAAATTTCACTAAATTTGTGTATTCTGCCATCTATATAATTCATTTGACGATGAACAATAAGGCCATTCTTTTATCTATTAGTATTATCGTATTAGTATTATCTATTCTTTGGTGGTATGAAATTGTTAATGAGCCGATTGTAGGTATTGGTACTGCAATATTAACTGTTGTAGGATATTTATTTTTGAATGTCAGTAAAGAGAAGGCTCATGAAGGCGGAAAATTGAAAAAATCAAATAGATACATAACCCAAAATCACAAAGGCAAGGGAGATAATATTGCAGGGGATAAAATCATTAGATAAACATGAAACAAAAGCATACTGGAGAAGGTGATATTGTCGCAGGGAGCAAAATCACTAATATAAATTTAGGTTTAGGTAAGCTAATCTTCGTTGTATTACTATTATTAATTTGCTATTTAGCATGGATTTATATTAAAGCTAATGATCCCCATTCAATTTTAACAGAGAGTGATCAGATTGAAGCTTCTATAACTCATCGAGAATTTGAAAATAAAATTCCCGATTCAACAATTGATTATTTTGATGACATTCAGGATTTGTCTACAGAAAAAATAGGAGACAATCCCATTGGATTAGTATTCAAGGATGGTAAAACTAGATTTGGAAGTCTTGTAGAGACACATAATCTCAACTTTGAAAAAGATAGTATTGGATTTATTGATTATACAAAAAAAGAAGAGTTTATGCATGAATATAATAGATCCAATATTAATAATAAAGAACTTGACCTTCTTATGGATTTTTTTGCGAGAAAGGATATTTTAAAATATGAAATTCCTGAAAGTAGAATTCAATCAATATCTCTTTCTAACGGAGCAAAACCTCCAGATTTTTTTACTATAACGGTATTGAATGAAGGTAAACCTGGGCATGTAAATGTTAAATATCAAATTTATGGAAATCCAAAATGGTTTACTATAGGAGATTTAAGAATCATTAATTCAAATATTACACTTCCATTAAAACTAGCTTATGTTTCTTATTCAGAAACTGATAAAAAAGTAGTAGAAGAAACTCTAATAAAATTAAATGACAATGGTATTTTAACTTGGTACGATCAAAAAGAATTAAAACCAGGAGATAGCTGGGAGAATAAAATAATTAATTCAATTCAGACCTCTGATTGTGTGCTAATTTTTTTATCTAAAAAAAGCATAAATGAAAGAGGATATTTTAATAAAGAAATTAATTTGGCGTTAAGTGAGCGATCTTTTAGGCCCGAAAATTCAAGATATATTATTCCTATTTTAATTGATGATGTTAATATCCCAAACCGATTGAAGGAATTTTATCCAGTAAAATTATGGAAAGAAAAGTCTTTAGAAAAATTATATAATGTTTTAATTTATCCAGAGTACAGGCATTTGAGAAATAACTACGACTAACAATGCGGAGTACGCACATGCGGCCAAAATTTCTATGAAATTTTAACCTTATCAAAAAATCAGTACTTTAGTCCCGAACTACTCCCGTGAGCCGCACGTCGTCTCCACTTTCCGTTCTATGCCAGCAAGAAAAAGACAACAAAAAGACTGGAAGCAAACAATTTGTCCATTTTTTGATTATATTTGGGGGAATTGAATAACTAAAAAGATGAAAGAACTAAAAGAACCTATTGAAGAATTTATTAATGCCTTATATCCATCTGAATATCAAATGATTAAAGGGGATACATATAGGACAATAAAAAAATTTGAGAATAAAAAATTTGATTTAATAATCTCTTCTCCTCCTTATAATATTGGGAAGGAATATGAGGTAAAAGAATCAATTGAATCATATCTTAAAACTCAAGAGAAGATTATTGAAGAACTAGTACGAGTTCTTTCGGATAGAGGGAGTATTTGCTGGCAAGTTGGAAATTATGTTGAGAAAGGCGAGGTATTTCCATTGGATGTATTTTACTATCAAATATTTAAGAAGAAGGGATTAAAATTAAGAAATCGAATAATATGGCATTTTGGACATGGACTACATGCCTCAAATAGGTTTTCTGGGAGATATGAAACAATTCTATGGTTTACAAAACACGACGATTATATTTTTAATCTAGATGATGTGAGGATTCCTTCTAAATACCCAGGAAAAAGACATTTTAAGGGGCCCAAAAAAGGACAATTATCAGGTAACCCAAGAGGAAAAAATCCGTCTGATATTTGGGAAATCGTCTTGAAAGATTGGGAAAAAGAACTATGGAACATTCCTAATGTCAAATCAAACCATCCTGAAAAGTCCGAACATCCATGTCAATATCCAGTTGAATTAGTAGAAAGATGTGTATTAGCATTAACTGATAAAGATAGTTGGATATTAGATCCTTTTGCTGGAGTAGGTTCAACTCTAATTGCAGGAATAAAAAATGATAGAAATGTCATAGGGATAGATAAAGAAAAAAAATATGTTGAAATTGCAAATCAAAGAATCAGAGACTTAAAATTAGGGAATCTCAAATTAAGGCCAATAAATAAACCGATACATAAACCTAAACCAACTGATAAAATTTCCCAAATTCCTAAAGAATGGAAAAATGGGAATTTATTTGAACAACAGACTGGAAAGAGATGAAAATAGCACGCAAGTACTCTCACCTCAATGGCGAAGAATATTTAATTGTTCACCACAATGATCTGTATAATGAAATACAATCTGTAATCGCAAACATAAATTCAGATGCCTACAAAACAAAGATCAGTAAAGAAAAAACAAAAAAGGGAAATAAGCTTTTCAGCCCGATCGATTTAAATAAAGCATTTGATAGAGAGTTTTCAAAACTTGGCTGGTCAGAAAGTAGGTATTCATACTACATAACTCTCAACCGAGATTTAATGGAAAAGAGTATTTCAATGCCTGCAAAAGATCAAAAGAAGTTTTTAATCGAGAATGGTGAAAAAGAACCTATCTTCAGCTATAATCAAACAGATTTTGTGAAAAATAAAATTGCTGTAGAAGTCCAATTTGGTAAATATTCTTTTGTTGCCTATGATTTGTTCGTGAAACATATGCTTTTCTTTTCAGGTGGAGTTATCAATGTTGGAATCGAAATATTACCAACAAAAAAAATGCAATCTGAGATGTCAAGTGGAGTAGCTTACTATGAGGGAGAAGTTTATAATGTTATGAGACAAGGAAGAACAAGTCCACCTGTGCCATTATTAATAATTGGGATTGAATAAAAATAAAGCTAGCATAGAACAATGTATATGCGATAATGCTCCCTAAACGGTCGCACTACGCATATACTGCCCGTTAGGTGCAATCGTGTAAAAAATGAACGAAATAGACCAAATAGAATTACTAAAATTATTAATTAAAGATGCCCCGACATCTTCAATACTAAAAGTAAATGGATTCTATTCCGAATTTATTTCTTATGATAATTTTAAAAAAATATTTCCGACATTAAGCAATTCAGATAGAATTAAAACGATAAAATATATAATTCCATTAGAAAGTAGGCTAAGAAATATTCTTACTTCAATTCTAGAAAAAGAAAGAGAAAAATTCATTTATGAATTAACTCATTTTTATATAGATTATAATGGAGAGACTGTTTTAACAAGCTATGATAACATGGAAATAATACAAATTAAATCAAATATATTTTTAAGTGAAGAATACATAAGAGAAAGATTTAAATCTCTTGAAATTCACTTTACAGACGATGAAATTTCAAAACATGTTTTTTAGTCAATAAAAGTAGCACCTAACATAGGCTATACGACTATGCGGTTAAATTTTCTACGAAATTTGTAACCGATCCAAAAATGAGTAATTTGGTTCCGAAAAGCACTTTTCAGCCCCCACAGCAAGTATAGCCAGACCGTTCACTGCAATTAATGATTAAGCACTGTAGTTCAATTATAGACTTAAATAATTTTATATCTTTCAAGTGAACATAAAATAGATAAAGATTGAACCCATTATCATCTGTCAATATATTTTTTGCCTTCTCTAGTGCTGACAAAGAAATTAGGGAGAGATTAGAAAAACATTTAACCATACTGAAGAAAAATAATATAATCAATATTTGGCATGAAGAGATGATTCGGCCAGGTGAAGAACGTGAACAAAAAATATCTGAACAATTAAAAAATTCTGATTTAATTTTAGCTCTAATTAGTGTTGATTTTCTCGATTCAGATAACAGTTATGATACAGAAATAGAAAAATCACTAGGCAAAAATAAAAAAATAATAGCGAAGGTAATTCCCATTATAGTTTCATCATGTAATTGGCAAGACACAAATTTTTCAAGAACTCAAGTACTTCCTAAAAATGGTCAGCCTATTATAGGAAGTCACAACATTCCTGTAGATCAAATTTTAGCAGATGTAGTAGCAGAATTAAAAAGAGAAATCAATATAATCAGGCAATGGAAAAATATAGATATTCCAGTTTTAAAGAAATCGACTATTAGCAAGGACGAACTTATTGCAAAGATTAAAAAGGAGAAAAGAGAATTATTGCACTACATCAATGAAAAGAATGCAGATATACAGTATTTACAAACAGAATGTCATAAGTTAGATCAGGAGAATACACTTTTAAAAAGGAAACTTTTTACAGTCTCAGGACATAAAAAAGAACTAGCAAAAAGATATGACAATTTAAATAATAAGCTAACTGAAAAACTTGCGGATAGAGAAGCTTTCTATAAATTTCAAAATAAGCAGAATGAGGGAAACTTGAAAAATGTAAATAAGTCTAGAATCTCATATAAGGTCTCAACAATACTAATGGCAGTCATAATAATAAGTTTAATTTGTTATATAATTTTCAAGTAAATTATGCAGTGAACAATGCGGAGTACGTATATGCGGTTAAAATTTCTTCGAAATTCTAACCTTGCCAAAAAAGTAGTATTTTAGTCTCGAACAGCTTTTGTGAACCGCACATCGTCTCCACTTTCCGTTACCTACCATAGAATTTTAAGGCCATCCCTCGATTCTAAATTAGTCCCAAATTACGCCTGGAAAAATTGAATGAATTCGTCAAGATACAGCATCCAAAATGATCGCCCTACCCGCTTAAAAATTTCTTCGATAAGCTTTTTACAAACCAAGAACCAGGGCCTGGGATCAACAATAATTAAAAGCAATAATCACGGGAAATTATTCTTCACACAATAATTCTTTGATCGGCACTGAGTCAGCCAAATTGTTAAATCTTCCAGCGAAAGCTATGAGTCGATAAATTATGTCCAAATTCTCCTCTGGGGCCCAACTACAAATTGATAGTCAAATTCACGGATTAAGGAAAAATATTATATATTTATACCACCACCTAAAGAACTTATTTGTTCCAGTGGTGAATACGATAAATAAAGGACTCAACAGTTCCTTTCAAACTATCCTCAGAAACGGCGCTGTGCGCGCCGAAATACGGATAGGTAACAAAGCGTAAAGCGTCCATGCGGCTACTTGGAAGATGAAATGCTTTTTGGCTGATAAAGAATTTTGTAGTTCCTTTCAGCATCTTGAATGCCGCACGGCGTTTACGCAGACCGTTGGGTAGCCATAGAAAATCAAACCCACAGCTTTCCTATTTTTCAAACAGCATCGTAGTAAATTCAATACCTGGAAAAGGAAAACAACATCCTGAAAGGCTTACCAACCCGCTTTGAAATTGATACAATCATCCCTCTTCGATTGGCAGGACTACGGCCTTTTGAATTTTGTAATTGTGCAAATTCCGGAGTTGCTGACCCACCCATTTCGGAGTCATTGACCCATGTGGATAACTTACGATTTCAATGATGCTAAGATAGTTGATTTATAGGTTTCCTTAAACTTTTTCCTTTTAATTCTATTCGATGTGCTTTGGGGACGATCCGGTCAAGGATGGCATCTGCCAAAGTTGGTTCATTAAAATATTGGTGCCATTTACTCACTGGCAGTTGAGAGCAAATAATAGTAGCGGCGTTTTCGTAACGGTCTTCCAAAATCTGTAACAAGATTAACTTTACCTGATGTGTGATGGGTTGTAATCCAAAGTCATCAAAGATGATGAGTTTAGCTTTTTTTAATCTGTCCATCCACTTGATTAAGGTGCCGTCTGTTTTGGCTAAAGCGATCTGTTCGGTGAATCGATTCATGTTAAAGTAAAGTGTTCGGTATCCATTGACACAAGCGTTATTTCCTAAAGCGCAAGCCAGGTATGATTTACCACAACCAGTGGCGCCGGTAATCAAAACATTTTCTCCTCGGTCGAGGTAAGCACAGTCTGCAAGGAGCATTAATTTTTCCTTGGAGAGATTTCTTGTTTTAGAACAATCGATGTCTTGAATGTTGGCTTGATAACGAAGTTTGGAGAGTCTTAAAAACATTTTCATTCGCTTGTGCCAACGATGCTGTTTTTCTGCATCAATCAGATTGGCAATCATTTCATGTGCGTCTGCTTGCTGGTTGATTGGTAATCCAAGAGCTGCCTCGTAAGCATCCGCCATGCCTGTTAATTTTAGCATTCTCATAATTTCCAGAGATCCGTTTTTCATAATTATTGATTGTTTTATATCCCTTTATAATTTTATATTATCTAAGGGAGTAGTTAAAAAATAAATGTTATTGAGTTCAATAGATACCTATTGATAAGCCTCAGGGCCTCTTATATTTTCGTGTTCCCCTATTGTGAGTGAGTCAAATAATTCAAGTTGATCATCAACGGTGTCGAGTTTTCGAACTAAGATATTTTTGATCATGTAATAGCTTGCCTTATCTGCTTTTTGGCAACGAAGAGCAGCTCGCTCCAAACGTTCAGAATTATACTTTTTTGCAAAACCTAAAATACCTTGGCAGCTACCATAAGATTGGGCTTCATGGATTCTGGAGAGTAGAATATGCTGGATAGCCCAGCGAGTAGCAGGACCTATTTGCTCAGCCTGACTAAGAAAATAAGCGGCATCAAAGCCTTTTGCTTTTTTCCACTCCCTGTGCGACCGAGGCATATGTTCCATTTTTGTCTGGTACTGTTGTGACCCGGTGTAGTAAACTCGCTTGTGAGTTGCAACCCGTTGATTATCAATATATACCTCTACATTTTTTGAGGTGTAAATGACGGTCGCTTGTTGTTTTGCATATTGAAAAGGGACAGAGTAAAAAGCTTTGTCCTCTCCTAGAAAAACATGATAGTTCCTTCTAACTTGAGGTGTGATGGTCTTTTTAAGTTCAAACAGATCACAAGGGAGTGATCTCATTACAGGCAATTCAAAAGCTTCAAAAACACTTTTGCGTGTACCTTGTTTTTGTTGATAGGGTTTATTATTATGTTGGCTTAGCTGCTCTGTGATTGCTGCATTTAACTCCTCTATACTATGAAAAGTCTCGTTTCTCAATGGAGCATAAATGCGTCTGTAAACCGTATTCACCATGTTTTCTACACTCGCTTTATCTTTGGGTTTTCCAACGCGAGTGGCACTTAAATCGAGCTGATAATGTGCAGCTAATTGTACACATAATTCATTAAAAGTAGGTTCGTATTTATCAGCTCGACTAACATATGATTTTAGATTATCGGATAAAATAACTTGAGGTAGTTTACCGAAAAAAAGAAGCGCTTGATTTAATCCATAAATAAAGTCAGCTACCTTTTGAGAGGGAAGTGCGATGGCAAAAGTATATTGACTATGTGGCATCACCGCTACCAAAACTTCGCATTCATGAACTTCTCCAGTAGTTAAATCTACCCATCGCATTTTCTTTCCAGCGAAGTCTACTTGCATGACATTACCTGCTTGGTGCGCTAAGCTAATCGTCAAATCTCGTCGTCCTATCTCGCGTTTAAAGTGTTCACAAAATTGAGTGTAACTATAACCATCTGGGTGTTCTTCGATGTACTCCTCCCACAATAAATAGCGAGTTACACCCACTCGTTTTAATTCTTTTATCCAATCATCAATCTTACTTTTAAAAGCCTCTTTTCGTTGTTCAGCCACTGTATTTTTAGAGGGATAAAACACCGCAGTGAAAGCGGAATCGTCCAATGAAAGAACTCGCGCAAGATCTTCATCAAAGGCTTTCCCAAGTCTTACATAATGCTTCACTGTGTTTTTAGAAACTTGTAATCTACTTGCTGTGGCGCGAAGAGAACTCGTGCTGATATAGGTTTTAATAATCGTTCTTACTTGATCCATACGTTTAAATTGTCCCATGTTCTTGACCGTTTTTTTGCTTGAAAAAAACTGCGAACATGGCTATTTAATCGTAAGTATCCACTATATATAAGGCGGGTCAGTACGCCGGAATGACAGTCGCCTAAAACAAATCAAGGGGGTCAATATGCCGGAATGACGGCTCCTCCTAACAAGCTTAGGTGGGTCAGTATGACCGAAATGTTACTAACATTTGCCCTAATTGGGGGTGGGTCAACAACTCCGAAATGGGTGGGTCAGTATGGCCGGATTTTACAGTAATTGAATACTTTGACAAAGAATCACAACAATTCACAAAGAGCTTTTGAAAGTAATTGAAATCCTAAAACTAATTGAGACAAGTAGATTGTAAAAATTACAAACTCCGCAACATCTGCAATAAAGTTTAATAACTTAAAATTATTGCAATTCATAAATTGTTGAAAATCATAGAGTTAAATAATGAATTCGGCCTAATCCAGCTAATTGTTAATCAACAATCGGTAAGCTCAACTCCGAAAAGGTATTGAAGCAGCATGAAAAATAGTACTCCCACAGCAGTAGAATTGTAGAAGAAAAATAACATTCAAAATACACATCTCGACAAAATTTCATATATTGGCTCCTCAACAGTTTGGACTAATATGGCTCCGAAATTACCTGAAAGGAAAACCGGCGCTGAGGCGCCGGAAAAATACGGCTACCAACAAAGCGTAAAACGACCATGCGGCTTTCTTTGAGGTCGAAATGTTGGTTACTTGGTAAGAATTTTTGCAGTTCCTTTCAGCACTTTGAAAACCGCACGGCGTTTACGCAGGCCGTTGGCTGCAATGGTTGGGTCGACCCGCTTTTTTGAATTGGATGGCATGAACATCTGTACCAAAAAGGTAATTGAAAGAGAATCTTTGACAGCAAATTCTGATTGATAATTTATCCTGAATTGAAACTAGAATATTGATAGTTGTGAAAATTTGAAGTTGGGAAATTATGATAAACTACTAATTTTCAATCGATTACGTATGATTTTAATCACAATTGATAGATTACGGGTAATTGTACTGGCTTCAATTCATCAGCAAGAAAATCATGAATTTCATCAGCAGTTAAATTTTAATTGACAATTTTTGAGATTAGATTTCTAATTTGGTAAAATTTGGTAAATTGACTGTTGAAAATTGTAACTGAAATTTGTATCTAAAATTAGTATCTAAAATTAGTATCATTGAAAATTTTGTTGAAAAGGGCTTTGAGATTAGAGAAGTTGAGTAGCAGCCAAAACACTGTAATGGAAACTTTGGCCAACGCGCAGAAGAGAATGCAGCCAACACTGGCTATGCGACCATGTGGTTAAATTTTCTTCGAAAATTTAACCTTATCGAAAAACTACATCTTTGTTCCTTTCAACATCCTGACACCACACGGCGCATAGCCGGGCCGTTGGGTACCATTAGAAAAAAATAAAAATCGAAAAAACATGAAGTTAATCCGTTACATTTTTTTTATTCCAATTTGCTTTCTTGCATTGGGATTAGTTTACTGGGGCTTTGGATTCCTAATGAACTGGTTTATTAATCTGAGCACATTCTGGATGATAGTAATTTTGATATTCTTCGGTGGAGCAATATGGGGAATATTTAAAGGACTCTCAGCTCTCTTAATGAATTTAGCCTCTCAAATTTCACCAAACAAAAATTTTAGCTTCTGGACAATATTGGTGCTTAGTGGGTTAAACGGAATTTGGGCAATCTACAATTCTTGGACAATGCCAATAAGTTACAGCGGGAAAGTAATATTCGCAGCAATTGTAATGACAATCCTCATACTTGAATTAACATTTGCCCTAATCTACGGTGCAGCATCATCCTTAGAAGATGAATATTAAACTCGATATCGAAAACATCATCAAGATAGTCCTATCAATTTTGTTTTTAGGGTGCTTATTTGATTGGGAATATGGATATTTTCAAATCGTTCGTTTTTTAGGTATGGTAGGTTTCGCCATTTTAGCATATCAATCGAATCAGAGAGAAAATAAGACTTTGACAGTTGTATGGGCTGCCTCGGCAATACTCATAAATCCAATAATTAAAATAGCACTTGGCAGAGAATTATGGAATATTATAGATGTTGTTTGGGCAATCCTTTTGATTGGAAGTATTTTTTACGAAAAACGAACTGAATGAAAGATATTCTGAAATGGATTGGTGTCTTGCCTATTGCCTTATTAGCCCTAATTCTATCAAATGCTTTGTGGCGAATATTGCACGGAATAACTGCATCAAGATACATCGAGCCAGATAGCTGGTTAAATATCATATTTGTTGAAGTAATGAGTGCAGCTCTTTCTTCGGCTGCATTCATTTACGCAGGAACTTGGATTGCACCGAAATTTAAAAGAGAAACAGCATTGATACTTTTGATAGTTTTAAGTATGCTGTTCGGAGCTTCATTTTTAGCAGCAAATTTTTTGACGGGAGATTACTTCTCAAATATCGGATTAGTATCTGGAATTATTGGAGCAGTAATGTGCTTCTTTGAAATACAAAATAAAGAAAAAGAGAAAGAAAACGGTACACAACAAAGTATATGACGTTCATAGCCAGCAAAAGCTGGCTACGCCGCATATACAAACCGTTCGGTGCCATGATGGTAAGAAAAATCAGTATACGAAAGGAAAAAATAAGGAAATAGTTTAAGTGAAAATAAAAATTTCAATCATATGAGTTTGCCTAAATTACAAAGTTGTCCTAATTGTCACTATAGCTGTAATACTCCTAATGATGACTCAACCAATGTTTACTCTTGCGGCATTTGTGGTCAGTACTATTGCCACGAATGCAATTACAATAGAGAAATGAATTTCTGTCCTCATTGCAATGGTAGAACAAAGAAATACTTCATAGAAGGTTGGGTCGGAATGACTGGCGATGAACGAGGTGATTATTATAGAGAGCAAGATGAAATGAGAAGAATTCGTCAGTCAAAAAGACAGGTAAACAAAATAAAGTCTTCACCTCCTCGAGTTAGTGTAAATTTTGACTCAATAAAAATAATCCATAATACTCAGGTTGGAGACGGAACAAAAGGAATGAGAATTTTGTCAACAGTAAGAGTAAATTATTACTTCGGCGAATTTAAGCCAGTTGCATGGTTTTATGATAAAAACGGAAACAAACTCAAAGATACGAATGGTAAATACAGTACAAAAGACAAACAAGTATGTGCTGGCTTCCCTAAATATAAATCAAAAGGTGGAAATTCAAATCCAGTTAAAATAGAGAAGTTTATTCCATATACAGAATTACATCTTAAAGGGAGTGGAGTCTTTAAATTGTATTTTGTGATTGGTACATTTTACGCAGGAAGCAGTAACAAAATTGGCAATAATAGTTATCGGATAACTTTCAAAGTACGTAAAAAAGTATCCGGAGGTTTTTTCACTGCAACTAAAATTTCTTATCATTCTGAAGATGATTAAAAAAGAAAACTGCCCCAATTACTGTTGTATTTTATATTCTTTTGAAATAAACAGGGAAGCCGAAAACTGCATATTGAAAGAGTAGGCATTAAATTCAAGTCTTATGAAGAAAGTAAATAGTGTTTTTTACAAGGTAATAATTTTTGCCAGTAAAAAGTTAAAATGCAAAGTGTGTGGCGAACTTCATACAGGGGTTTACAGTTCAAGAGTCTGCATAGATTGTTATAATAAAGGACATCGTTAAAACTCCTTGATTCGAATCGGAAAAAATAAAACACGGCACCGAACAAAAGCTAAAATGTCAATAGCCGCTATGCGCGGCTACTGCATTTAGCTAGACCGTTGGGTAGCCATAGAAAATCAAACCCACAGCTTTCCTATTTTTCAAACAGCATCGTAGCAAATTCAATACCTGGAAAAGGAAAACAACATCCTGAAAGGCTTACCAACCCGCTTTGAAATTGATACAATCATCCCTCTTCGATTGGCAGGACTACGGCCTTTTGAATTTTGTAATTGAATACTTTGACAAAGAATCACAACAATTCACAAAGAGCTTTTGAAAGTAATTGAAATCCTAAAACTAATTGAGACAAGTAGATTGTAAAAATTACAAACTCCGCAACATCTGCAATAAAGTTTAATAACTTAAAATTATTGCAATTCATAAATTATTGAAAATCATAGAGTTAAATAATGAATTCGGCCTAATCCAGCTAATTGTTAATCAACAATCGGTAAGCTCAACTCCGAAAAGGTATTGAAGCAGCATGAAAAATAGTACGCCCACAGCAGTAGAATTGTAGAAGAAAAATAACATTCAAAATACACATCTCGACAAAATTTCATATATTGGTTCCTCAACAGTTTGGACTAATATGGCTCCGAAATTACCTGAAAGGAAAACCGGCGCTGAGGCGCCGGAAAAATACGGCTACCAACAAAGCGTAAAACGTCCATGCGGCTTTCTTTGAGGTCGAAATGTTGGTTACTTGGTAAAAATTTTTGCAGTTCCTTTCAGCACTTTGAAAACCGCACGGCGTTTACGCAGGCCGTTCATCGCAACCAAGAAGAAAAACCAATGACAAAAGAAATAAACAAAACGAAAAAAGAATATAAGGCAAGTTCTATCGAATGGAAAGTCCTTGACCTACTCTCTAAAAGAAGAGAAACTTATCATAATTTTCACATGGGAAAGACTTCTGCGAAAATTAGATACTGGTTTACTCTACTATTAGGTATTGCCTCAATTGTGATGTATTTAGGATTGATTTTTTATGAAGCATATAAAGGCAATAAATTAGGAACCGATTTTTTTATCGCTTCATTTATTTTGCCCTTATCATTTGTATCATGTTTTCTTCAATTAGATAGGTATAAAACAGCTGTCGAATGTTTCGATGAGAAGATACCGAAAGATGAGAAATGGTTAGAGAAAAGAGGAAAAGCAGAATTTTTAGGAAGAACTGTTCTTTACATCACTCCGTTATTGATGACATTCTATTTTTATGCTATAACGGGGAATCCTTTGCTGCTAATTTTCAATGCAGCATTTTTAGTAAATCAAATCCTTAAATCCTTACATGGTGGATTTGTTCTTTGGATAGCAAAAAATCCCAAATATTTACAGTCAAAAACAATTACTTCATTTACAGATAGTCTTTTTTATGTCGGAAATCTTTGGTTTATTGTTGCAGTCATTTCACCAATAATATTTTCCTTCTCTAAAACGGATGTCAATTCAGCTGTGTATTTTGCTTATTCAGCGGGATTGATTGCGTTTCTAAAATTATTGACAGAAACATATAAGAGAGCAAAGAAAATGGAAGATAAAAATGATTTAGGTCAAACTCATCAAGAAGTAGTTTACTTTGCTAATGCCCAAAAATTAATTTATGCTTTCAAGAGCGAGTTTGACCAATTTTGTTCAAGAATAACAAATGGTGGAAAAGTGAATGTCTCGAAAAGAAAACTTTCAGAATTATTTGCAGAGAGAAAGGCAAAAGACGAAAATAAGAAACCGTGGATTTTACAAATCATTAGAGTGCGAGACAAATTGGAGGAATCCTAAAATGAGAAGAGTTTGAAGGAATTTAGTAAATTTAAGTTAGAAAATAGATTTACTGACCCTCAAACTCTAATTCAAGGTATGGACAAAAAAGTACTAATACAAAAAATAGAAGAAGAAATCGGAAGATTGGTTGACCTAAGTGATGAATATGTAGAGCAGGATGTAGGGATTGATAAAATAGAACTAAGCCTACTAAGTGAATTGCTGAAGCTGGGACTGTTGCTATTGAACTACATAATCAAGCAAAAGTTAAAAAAGGTTGAGGAATATCTCCCGATTTTGGAATCAGGAGAGAGCTACAGGAGTAAAGGGACAAAGAAGCGGAACTACCTCAGTTTGTTTGGTCTGATACAAATCCATCGTCCATCGTATTTGAGTACTCAACGCGGTCAATTTTATAAAATAGACGATTATTTGCAGTTGCCCAAGGGTTGTTATTGGTCGTACAATCTACAAGAGTTGGTAGGGGGAAGTGCTACCCAGGGGAGTTACAAAGAAAGCGTAGTGATAGTGAATAAATTATTAGGTTTGAATCTGAGTGGAAAATCTTCGGAGAGAAATGTCAATCATTTGGGCGAGTACGTTGATCAGTACTATGAGTTGGAGCGAGAAGAAGCTCAAGAAGATGAAGCGTTGTTTTTTAGCACTACCTTTGATGGTAAAGGATTGCCGAAGATAAAGGCAGTACAACAAAAGGAGGCCAATCCCAAAAAGCGGCTAAGCAAAGGGGAGAAAAAGGGTAAGAAACAAAGTGCGACAGTGTCAGTTACCTCTGTTTTTACGCCTCAACAAAGGACTGCCGACCAGATATTGGATGGCTTGATGGGAGTGCAAAAAGAAGCTGCTCAAGAGGACGAACCAGCATCAACACAACAAAAGAAAACGGAAAATAAGATGCACACTAAAATTCACCGTAGAGCATTTTTAGCCAATCAGCAAAAGGCAATAGATTATGGGATAGAAGATTTAAAATCAAAAATGACCAACTCCCAAAGTCGATTCGTCATCCCCATAGATGCCGGAATAGGCTTGGAAGATAAAATACTGGCAAGCATAAAGAAGAATAATCTGGAAGGTCAATTTGATGGAATCATTTTAGACATAGTCCATGTAAGCGAATACGTTTGGGATTGTGCCAATGCCATATTTGGAGAAAGTTCTAAGTTGAGAACAAGCTGGGTCAGAGGGGTGTTAAAAGATATATTGGAAGGAGGAACTGAAAAGGTAATAAAAGACCTTGTGTTGAATAGAGACAAAACAGAATTATCGACAAACAAAAAGAAGCAGTTAAATAAGGCAATCACCTATTTGACTAACCATAAACACAAAATGAATTACGCTGATTTTTTGAAAAAGGGGTATCCAATCAGTTCAGCTCTGGCAGAGTCTACTTGTAAGCATTTGGTCAAAGATAGAATGGAGCAAAGCGGTATGAGATGGTCATCCAAGGGGGCGCAAAACATGCTTGACCTTAGAGCTGTAAAACAAAACGGAGACATCGAAGATTTTATACAATTCGTCAGACTAAGGGAACGAAAAGTAAATTTAGTCCGATTAGCTGCTTAAATACAAAACCCCTAATTTGTCATGCACTCAAATCATTATTACTTTGGTTGTTACTACTCTTGGAGTTTGGGTTAACGAGATAATAAAAATTTATACTTTCCATAATGGAATAAAACCAAAGTTAGAGGAGCAACTTGACGGTACAAATCCTCTGGTTTTTGGATTAGTAATTTTTTCTTTAGTGTTAATTGGAATAGCATTAAAAGAAAAATTAAAATAGAAAGAAGGCTGCGATGAACAAAGTGCAGCCGTCAATTGCCAGCAAAAGCTGGCAACTGCGGCTGCACGGGACGTTGGCTGCAATGGTTGGGCCGACCCGCTTTTTTTGAATTGGATGGCATGAACATTTGTACCAAAAAGGTAATTGAAAGAGAATCTTTGATAGTAAATTCTGATTGATAATTTATCCTGAATTGAAACTAGTATTGATAATTACAAAAAATTGAGATTGAACAAAATTTACCGTAAATCATTAATTTTCAATCGATTACGTATAATTTTAATCACAATTGATAGATTACGGGTAATTGTACTGACCTCAATTCGTCAGCAAGAAAATTTTGAATTTCATCAGCAGTTAAATTTTGATTGACAATTTTTGAGATTAGTTTTCTAATTTGGTAAATTGACTGTTGAAAAGGGCTTTGAGATTAGAGAAGTTGAGTAGCAACCAAAACACTGTAATGGAAACTTTGGCCAACGCGCAGAAGAGAATGCAGCCAACACTGGCTATGCGACCATGTGGTTAAATTTTCGAAGAAAATTTAACCTTGTCGAAAAACTACATCTTTGTTCCTTTCAACATCCTGACACCACACGGCGCATAGCCGGGCCGTTACCTACCATAGAATTTTAAGGCCATCCCTCGATTCTAAATTAGTCCCAAATTACGCCTGGAAAAATTGAATGAATTCGTCAAGATACAGCATCCAAAGTGATCGCCCTACCCGCTTAAAAATTTCTTCGATAAGCTTTTTACAAACCAAAAACCAGGGCCTCGGATCAACAATAATTAAAAGCAATAATCACGGGAAATTATTCTTCACACAATAATTCTTTGATCGGCACTGAGTCAGCCAAATTGTTAAATCTTCCAGCGAAAGCTATGAGTCCATAAATTATACCCAAATTCTCCTCTGGGGCCCAACTACAAATTGATAGTCAAATTCACGGATTAAGGAAAAATGTTATATATTTATATCACCACCTAAAGAACTTATTTGTTCCAGTGGTGAATACGATAAATAAAGGACTCAACAGTTCCTTTCAAACTATCCTCAGAAACGGCGCTGTGCGCGCCGAAATACGGATAGGTAACAAAGCGTAAAGCGTCCATGCGGCTACTTGGAAGATAAAATGCTTTTTGGCTGATAAAGAATTTTGTAGTTCCTTTCAGCACCTTGAAGGCCGCACGGCGTTTACGCAGACCGTTAGTGGACATAGAAAATCATCCCGCAGCTTACCTATTTTTCAAACAGCATCGTGATAAATTGAATATCTGAAAAGGAAAATAACATCCTGATAAGCTTGCCAGCCCGCTTTATAAATTTATAAAATTGATAAATTGATACCAGCAATAATTCTTGAACAGCACGACTGACGGCCTTTTTGATTTTGAGTTGAACTCGAATACGGGTAAACTCCTTGAATTGATTACAAGAACTGAAATTCCTGAAAACTATAATTTACAGACAATTACAATTCAACCAGGCCTAATCAAGCTCTTTGACAATCAAGAACTGAAAGCCTGGCTCAAAAAAGGCATCAATAATTATTCTGCTAAATTACTCCAAAACAACTGAGGTGACTCATAAAAAATAACATCAGGAATACACATCTTGAAAAAAATTCATATATTTAGCAAGAGAACTGATTGAAAAATTTGGTAGCAAAAACATCTGAAAGGAAAACCGGCGCTGAGGCGCCGGAAAGATACGACCACTAACAATGTGCATATGTCAATGCCCTCCTTTCAGTCGGCCACTGCATATGCACCGACCGTTAGTGGCCATAGGGAAAATCATCTCGCAGCTTTCCTATTTTTCAAACAGTATCGTGGTAAATTGAATATCTGGAAAAGGAAAACAACATCCTGATAGGCTTGCCAGCCCGCTTTATAAATTTATAAAATTGATAAATTGATACCAGCAATAATTCTTGAACAGCACAACTGACGGCCTTTTGATTTTGAGTTGAACTCGATTATGGGTAAACTCCTTGAATTGAGTACAACAACTCAAATTCCTGAAAACTACAATTTGCAGACAATTACAATTCAACCAGGCCTAATCAAGCTCTTTGACAATCAAGAACTGAAAGCCTGGCTCAAAAAAGGCATCAATAATTATTCAGCTAAATTACTCCAAAACAACTGAGGTGACTCATGAAAAATAACACCAGAAATACACATATTGAAAAAATTTCATATATTTAGCAAGTCAACTGATTGAAAAATTTGGTAGCAAAAACATCTGAAAGGAAAACCGGCGCTGAGGCGCCGGAAAGATACGACCACTAACAATGTGCATATGTCAATGCCCTCCTTTCAGTCGGCCACTGCATATGCACCGACCGTTAGCAAGCATTAGGAATAAGATTTGTAAATAAAAATATTTTAAAATGGCTGAATACACAATTCATGGAGGAGATAAAGGAAAAAAACGTTTAGAAATTCTTGCCCGTACCATTGGTATGGAAACAAGAAAGTTTATTAAAACAGTTGGTATAAGTCAAGGAATAAAGTGCTTAGATTTAGGTTGTGGAGGTGGAGATGTTTCCTTCTTGCTGTCACAGTTTATTGGCAAAAATGGAAAAGTAGTTGGATATGATATTGATAATCGAAAAATTGAACTTGCTAAAAAATCATTACATAACTCAGATATTCATAATGTAAGTTTCGAAGTAAAAGATGCTTATGATTTGGATGAAGAAAGGGAATATGATTTAGTATATTCTCGGTTTCTATTATCTCACTTGAAAGAACCGCCAAAAGTTTTAGAAAAAATTAAAACATCAATAAAAAAAGGTGGGAAAATATTGATTGAAGATACTGATTTTTCAGGGCATTTTAGTTATCCATATTCGAAAGGTTTCTCTTTATACATTTCGTTGTATCAAGAATTGTTAAATAAGAGAGGTGCTAATGCTAATTTAGGGCAAAAATTATTCACCTTATTAAACCAAGCAGGCTTTAAAAATATAGAGTTTTGTATATCGCAACCGGCTCATACTAAAGGAGAGGGAAAATTAATGGCTGAAATAACATTTGAGGGGATTACAAAATCTCTGCTAGAGGAAAATATTATTTCTAAACGAGACAGTGATGAAATTTTAAAGGAATTAATTGAGTTTAGAAGAAGAAGTGACACGATTATGAGTCTTCCAAGAATTTTTCAAATACAAGCTACAAAAGCATAATTAAGATTTGATTATGAGTAACTCATTTCCTTTTGATTTAATTATCGTAATTCTTTCTCTGCTTGTAACAGCAGTTTTACTACTTCTTGAAAAATTAACAAAAGACAAGGAGAGATATAAAAGTGTATGGAGAGGTATTATGTTGGCTTTGGTTTTATCAATTATTGCAGGACTAATTGAATTTAAATATAGTACAAAGGAGAAACTTAGTAAGTTGGAAAAAGTGTCTGTTGCATCTGAAATGTCAAATTCAATTGCAGAAATATATGGACACAACAATAGATTCCTTACTCATTTTACTGAAAACTGGAGAATGAAAGGATTTTTAGCAGATTTGTCTCAATTAAAAGGGGGGAACATTCAGCTAAAACAAGAAGAAACATTTCCAGTTCCTACAGAATGGAACGATATGGCAGTGCTATCCATAAATGCTGTAAGTTTTATGGAAAGTATCAGCGAGGTTTGGAATTCGACAGCGGGAGATGATTATCTTAAATCATTTGGCAATGCTAGTGAAAGAGGAGTAGATGCAAGAAGGGTTTTCATTTTTAAAGATTCCACAAATTATAACAACTACATAGCTCAAACTAGTCTAATTAAAAGACATCATCGCAATGTTCCTGAGGGCACAAAAGTAACCTTAAAAGAACGTGTACTTAGGGATATGGAAATACGAGGTATTTCAAGACAAGTAAGTAGTATATTAATTCTTGATAAAGAGTTAGGGGGTGAGATTTCGATTAAAGAAAACAAAACTCCTAAAGAAGTACGTTTCAGCATAGAACAAACTTTCATAGCTGAGTTACAAGATTATTTTGATAGAGTATGGAGGATAGTGAGATGGTCTAAAAAATCAGGACACAAAAATAAAGTAAATTTGTGTTCAAATGAAAGAGAAACCCACCACCAGAAAGCGTCGTAGATACGATGCAGAGTTTAAAAAAAGTGCCCTTGAAATGGAACAAGATGGCAGGAGTGTAGCATCAATCTGCCAAGCTCTGGGGATAAAAGAAAGCCTTTTTTATACATGGAAAAGCAAGGCAAAGAAACGGGCGGCATCCTCAAATAAGACAGAAGAGGATGAAATTAAGAGATTACGTAAACGACTAAAAGAAGTCGAACAGGAGCGTGACATCTTAAAAAAAGCCTTGGGCATTTTCAGCCGTCAGACTTGACCAAGCGGTATGACCTGATTGAAGCGTTGTCAAAAGAATATCCAGTAAGAAGGCTTTGTAAGATGCTCCAGGTAAGCACAAGTTCTTATTATGCTTATCACAATGGTCAGACCTATCGACCTAGCGATCACAAAACAACTTTGCTAAAAGAAGTGAAGTCCATATTTGATTTTCATAAGCGGCGTTATGGCAGCAGAAGGATACACTCAGAATTGCAAGACAAAGGTTATGACGTAGGTAGGCATCAAGTGAGAAGTTTGATGAGAGCACAACAACTGGTTGCGATACAGCCTAAAAGCTTCATTCCCAGGACAACACAGAGTGATCCGTCTTTGTGCAGGAGTCCGAATATGTTGTTGAGTGAAGATAATTTGCCCACTGCTCCGGACGAAGTGCTGGTAGGTGACATTACCTATTTGCCCAGTATAGCGGAAGGAATAGACGAATGGTTATACCTAGCCATTTGGATGGACCTGTTCACCAGAAAGATAGTAGGTTGGCATGTAGATGAACATATGGAGGATCTACTGGTCCTAACGGCTTTGAAAAAAGTGATCTATAATAGAAGTCCGGAAGCACGCCTGATCGTTCACTCGGATGGAGGTGGTCAATATGGTTCGAAGAACTTCAGAAAATTACTAAGAAGGAACCAATTTCGACAAAGCATGACCCGAAAGGATAACCATTACGATAATGCTTTTGCAGAATCGCTGTTCAGCAGATTTAAAGCTGAGGTTTTAAGTGAGGGAATCTTTTGGGGCTTAGAAAATGCTCGACTCAGATGTTTTGAGTTTATTGATGGATACTACAACACGATTCGTAAACATTCTTCTCTTGACTATCTAAGTCCGAGTCAGTTTGAAGAGCAATATTGGATGGACTTTTTATACCGCAACCGACAGAGATAATTTTTGATTTCTATCTTAAAAAAGTGTCCTGATAAACCGGACCACGCCATAGCTGTTGATCCGACTAATGAATATGAAATGAAAAAAATGGGACTTAATCCAATCCCTAAGATTGAAGATGAAATTGAAAGATGATAAATTGTAAATTAAATAGAGAAAACGCTTGCTAACAATGTGTACCTGTCAATGGCTTCCATTCGTCAGCCACTGCAGGTACACTAGCCGTTCGCTACAACTAAAAAAACAAAACAATTACAGCCATGAGATTAAATGAAGAGGAATATTACAAGTATTTAGAAATTCATCCAAAATTGATTTATTATGTAGGAATAAAGAAGGGGTTAATATCGAAATCGACAACATTAGAAAAATTCATGAATTATTCAGTAGAAGATAAATACCCGATTAGAAATGCGATGTATGAAAACATACACATGCTGAATGATTATATAAAAGAAAAATCAGAAGAGTTGTCCAAAGAAGATAAAGATATAATACGAGGGTTTAAATACTTTAAACAAGGAACATTTTATGTGGTGAAACTGACGAAAAAATATGCCTATTTTTTAGGAGATAAATATGTATATGGAGTACATGCTTTAAATGATCCATTTCAATCGTTTTGGGGAAATAATTTACCTATAATGGTGCAAGCAGTATTATTGCCATATAAAGGAAAAATTATTTACGATGGAATAATCTCAAACTACCCAATTCATTTTGGAAAAGGGATAAGAAGTTCGATTAAAAATGATTATACGCTGTCAGAAGGTAAATATGGAATTATAACAGAATTGCCTGAAAGAATAAACAAAAATAACTTAGAGAAAAGTGTAGAAAAGGAATTACTAATAATGATGAAAACGAAATCATCAAGAGAATATAATTGGTATAAGATAGAAAATTTGTTGGAAGAACATCCAGAATTGGAACCAATTTATATAAGAGAATGGGGACGAATAAATTCAAGAAAGAAGAAAAAGGAAATGAGAGGATTAGGCATCAAAAAAAGATGGTTTGCAATGTATAATGATACAATAATTTTATCAGGAAAATCAGAAAAAGAATTGAGAATGGAAATAAGAACTTTGATTGAAGATGCTAAGAAACGAGAAGGAATCTATTATTTTAAGATGTAAAAAAAATAGCTGTAGCGAACAATGCGTATATGTACATGCCGCCTAATCGGCGGCACGTCACATACGCTGGACGTTACCTACCATAGAATTTTAAGGCCATCCCTCGATTCTAAATTAGTCCCAAATTACGCCTGGAAAAATTGAATGAATTCGTCAAGATACAGCATCCAAAGTGATCGCCCTACCCGCTTAAAAATTTCTTCGATAAGCTTTTTACAAACCAAAAACCAGGGCCTGGGATCAACAATAATTAAAAGCAATAATCACGGGAAATTATTCTTCACACAATAAGTCTTTGATCGGCACTGAGTCAGCCAAATTGTTAAATCTTCCAGCGAAAGCTATGAGTCCATAAATTAGACCCAAATTCTCCTCTGAGGCCCAACTACAAATTGACAGTCAAATTCACGGATTAAGGAAAAATGTTATATATTTATACCACCACCTAAAGAACTCTTTTGTTCCAGTGGTGAATACGATAAATAAAGGACTCAACAGTTCCTTTCAAACTATCCTCAGAAACGGCGCTGTGCGCGCCGAAATACGGATAGGTAACAAAGCGTAAAGCGTCCATGCGGCTACTTGGAAGATGAAATGCTTTTTGGTTGATAAAGAATTTTGTAGTTCCTTTCAGCACCTTGAAGGCCGCACGGCGTTTACGCAGACCGTTCTCTGCGATTCAAGATATACCAATATTAAATTTGGAATTAATTTAAGGAGTTAACGATTAAAATTGCAGCTTAATAGATAAGTTTAAGAAAATATTTAATATCTTAAACACTATAAATCAACATTCTCTGAACGTTAGTCAGAATAAAAAATAAAAATGGTACCAATCTTATAATAATTGCAAATTTTCAAACTAAATGATTAAATTATGAAAAACCGAACTAACCTTGTCCAAACTTCTTTCGTTAGGAAATTAACATTTAATTTATACTTCATATTAATAGTTAGTTCAGGGAATATTTATGCTCAAGAGGGTGATTCACCAAACTTTAAATTTAGTTATTGGAGTGTGGGCTATGAGTTTAATGGTGCATTACCTAAAAACCATTCCAATAAACTAGCCCTACTCCACGGACTTAGAACAAGTGTGTATTTCAATGACGAATTCCTGATATCGGCGAGTTTCAAATCATCCAGAACTTTCAAATCTGACAACTTTCCAAGCAATTTTAGTGGAGGGTTTCAACCGCTTAGTACTGGAGTAGCATCTGAGGATAAAATACAAGTACTGACTTTTGGTTTTGGAAAAATGCTAAATCCAAAAACAAAACTATTAAGATTTACTTTTGAAGGAGGTTTGTCTTGGATTCAATATGCAGAGGCAAATTATACTAAAACAGAACCGCCACAAACAATTACTGTAGCTTCTGCTTCCCACCGGATTGATTACCCTGATAAAGAATCAGGCGTAGGATTGAATTTAAAATCAAAAATTGAATTGAACTGGGCAAGATTCGGTGGTTCGTTCTGGTTAATTGAAGGAAACATTAATACTATTCAATCTTATTTTTCGATAGGAGCAGGAATTCATTTCGGAAAAATAAGACAAAGAACATAAATGAAGCAACATTAACAATCAAACTGAAGGATTGGAAGAAAACCGCAGAGAACAAAGTGCAAAACGGCAAGTGGGGCTATGCGCCCCACCTGCGTTTGCACAGACCGTTGGGTAGCCATAGGTACGAACAACAGACATAGGTGACAGAGTTCAACAGACATAGGTGACACTTTTAAAAAGGCATAAATTGCATAATAAAATGCTATGCCTTGGAAAAACAACACACCTATGGATCAAAAAATTGCTTTTATTCGCGAATGGGAAAGCGGACAATTTTATTTTAATAGCTTGTGCGAAGCTTATTGCATCAGTAGAAAAACTGGCTATAAAATTATTAATAGATATAAAGAAAATGGTATCCACCATTTAGCTGATCGATCTCGTAAACCTTTAAATAGTCCTGATTCAACTGATCAAAACATTATTGATGAAATAAAATTCTGGAGAGGTAAAAAAAATTGGGGTGCTAAAAAAATCAGAATTAAAGTCATTGAAAAATTTGATGAAAATTTAGTCCCCAGTGTAACTACTATTCACAATATTTTAATCAGACAAGGCTTAGTTACACCCAAAAAGAGAAGAAGAAAAATCGAACCCTCCTACCCCGTTTTCGATCCTCAGCAATGTAACGAAATTTGGTCCGCTGATTATAAAGGTTCCTTTTTACTCGGTAATAAAAAACGATGCTTTCCTTTGACTATTTGCGATTCCTGTTCTCGATTTATTTTCGATATTCAAGGCCAGTATAATGAAAATACCAAAAATGTAATCTCTGTCCTCAAAAAAGTTTTTAAGCAATATGGAAAACCAAAATACTTCCATACGGACAATGGGAGTGCTTTTGCGTCCATTCAAAGCCCTGCAGGATACGGATATTTGTCCTACTGGCTTTTGGATCATGGCATCCAACCTGTGTTTTCCGATCCAGGCAGACCTGACCAAAATGGACGTCACGAGCGTATGCATAAAGATCTTAAAGCTCGTTGCTGTAAACCTCCTGCTCATAATCTCAGAAGTCAGAACAGACGAATGAATGCCTTTGTTAAGGAATATAATTTTGAACGACCTCACGAAAAATTAGATATGAAAACGCCCGGTAAAGTTCATCAGTTATCCAATAGAGAATGGTCTGATAAAATAGCTCCAATAGAATACGATTCCGATTTGATGGTCAAGAAAGTTACTGCAAGTGGAGCCATCAGATGGGGTGCTTACGAATGGGTGAATATTAGCAGATGTCTCATCGGTAAATATGTCGGAATTAAAAAATTAGGGAATAGAATTTATCAAGTATTCTATAGAAATTATCCTCTGGGATATTTTAAAGAAGGCGAACAAGTTCAAAAGGGTAAATATCATTTATTAGATTCTGATAAAGATATGAACGGAAGGCGTCGGGGGGGGTAAATTAAAATCGCAGCAGCCCTGGCTGTTCCGCTACGCTCCACAGCCAGGGCTGCTCTGGAAGAAAAGTATTATATTTATGAATAAAAAGTGTAACCCATGTCTATTGAACTGTGTGTACGATGTCTGTTGCACCCCATAGAAAATCAAACCCACAGCTTTCCTATTTTTCAAACAGCATCGTAGTAAATTCAATACCTGGAAAAGGAAAACAACATCCTGAAAGGCTTACCAACCCGCTTTGAAATTGATACAATCATCCCTCTTCGATTGGCAGGACTACGGCCTTTTGAATTTTGTAATTGAATACTTTGACAAAGAATCACAACAATTCACAAAGAGCTTTTGAAAGTAATTGAAATCCTAAAACTAATTGAGACAAGTAGATTGTAAAAATTACAAACTCCGCAACATCTGCAATAAAGTTTAATAACTTAAAATTATTGCAATTCATAAATTATTGAAAATCATAGAGTTAAATAATGAATTCGGCCTAATCCAGCTAATTGTTAATCAACAATCGGTAAGCTCAACTCCGAAAAGGTATTGAAGCAGCATGAAAAATAGTGCGCCCACAGCAATAGAATTGTAGAAGAAAAATAACATTCAAAATACACATCTCGACAAAATTTCATATATTGGTTCCTTAACAGTTTGGACTAATATGGCTCCGAAATTACCTGAAAGGAAAACCGGCGCTGAGGCGCCGGAAAAATACGGCTACCAACAAAGCGTAAAACGACCATGCGGCTTTCTTTGAGGTCGAAATGTTGGTTACTTGGTAAGAATTTTTGCAGTTCCTTTCAGCACTTTGAAAACCGCACGGCGTTTACGCAGGCCGTTGGCTGCAATGGTTGGGTCGACCCGCTTTTTTGAATTGGATGGCATGAACATCTGTACCAAAAAGGTAATTGAAAGAGAATCTTTGACAGCAAATTCTGATTGATAATTTATCCTGAATTGAAACTAGAATATTGATAGTTGTGAAAATTTGAAGTTGGGAAATTATGATAAACTACTAATTTTCAATCGATTACGTATGATTTTAATCACAATTGATAGATTACGGGTAATTGTACTGGCTTCAATTCATCAGCAAGAAAATCATGAATTTCATCAGCAGTTAAATTTTAATTGACAATTTTTGAGATTAGATTTCTAATTTGGTAAAATTTGGTAAATTGACTGTTGAAAATTGTAACTGAAATTTGTATCTAAAATTAGTATCTAAAATTAGTATCATTGAAAATTTTGTTGAAAAGGGCTTTGAGATTAGAGAAGTTGAGTAGCAGCCAAAACACTGTAATGGAAACTTTGGCCAACGCGCAGAAGAGAATGCAGCCAACACTGGCTATGCGACCATGTGGTTAAATTTTCTTCGAAAATTTAACCTTATCGAAAAACTACATCTTTGTTCCTTTCAACATCCTGACACCACACGGCGCATAGCCGGGCCGTTGGCTGCAATGGTTGGGCCGACCCGCTTTTTTTGAATTGGATGGCATGAACATCTGTACCAAAAAGCTAATTGAAAGAGAATCTTTGACAATGAAATTTTGATTGAGAATTTATCCTGAATTGAAACTAGAATTGATAGTTGTGAAAATTTGAAGTTGGAAAAATTATGATAAACTACTAATTCTCAATCGATTACGTATAATTTTAATCACAATTGATAGATTACGGGTAATTGTACTGGCCTCAATTCATCAGCAAGAAAATCTTGAATTTCATCAGCAGTTAAATTTTGATTGACAATTTTTGAGATTAGATTTCTAATTTGGTAAATTGACTGTTGAAAATTGCAACTGAAATTTGTATCTAAAATTAGTAGTATTGAAAATTCTGTTGAAAAGGACTTTGAGATTAGAGAAGTTGAGTAGCAGCCAAAACACTGTAATGGAAACTTTGGCCAACGCGCAGAAGAGAATGCAGCCAACACTGGCTATGCGACCATGTGGTTAAATTTTCTTCGAAAATTTAACCTTATCGAAAAACTACACCTCTGTTCCTTTCAGCATCCTGACACCACACGGCGCATAGCCGGGCCGTTCTCGGCAAGCAAAAAAAAAATCAAAAAAAAACGAATAACAAATGGAAATACTTATTTTATTCTTACCAATTATTTTAATAGTAATCGCTTTGTTGGCTTACCTTAGAGATAAGGCAAATGAGGCATCAATAAATGATGACTTCAAAAGAGGTGGTCTGTTTTCAAAGTATGGAACAGAAGTATATTCTTCAATTATCCCATTGAAAATTGACCAAAACAAAACATCAAAATCCAAAGCGCAAATAATATCCGAGTTAAGGAATGAACTGAAAGCCGAGTTGAATAATCAATTTGCCAGTAAGACTTATTTCAAAATGGCGGACATACAGGTTAAAGACAAAAAAGTGCCACGAGACAAGAGAGATTTTTTAAGGATTACTTTCACCACACCAAGAAAAAGTAAAATCAATACGATGGTGTATTTGCAAGTATTGGGAAACCAAGTGATTATTCACCAGTTTGTTTATCTTATGGGAATGTATTACTGGTATGATGTATTAAAATTCATACTTTTTTCACCATTAAGCATTTGGTTTTGGATTATTCCTTGGTTTAGAGGAGAATATAATATTATCAATGCTTTGAGTAGCAGATTTAGTCGCAGTTCTTTCAATTCATTGGACTTGGTTTCAATTTTTAAGACTGCAACTTTTTTGATACAAACAAACATTATGGATTATGCCAAAAGGAATAATATACTAACAGAAGAAGTACAAAATATTATCACTCAAAATATTAACAATTCACAAAATGTAAACATCAATAACTCTAAAGGATTAAGCATTGGAAGTGTGAATGCCTCATTTAAAAATCAGAAATCATGAAGAACAAACAAAATATTAATATCAATAAATCATCAGATGTAAAAATAGGTAGTATTAATTTTAATGCGGATTCTGATTCATCAGAAAAGAAAAAAGATAATCCACCTAAAGATGTTTGGAGGAAAAAAGAGTTGAAAGAAAAAATTGCTGCAAATAAAATTACAGAGGTTGTAAAAAGCCTCTTGGATGGAGACAAGTTAACAGAAGGCGAAAGCAATTTTTTATATGCTATTTATTACCGAATTAATACATTGAAGGATAAAATAGGGAAAGGAATTGCTTCTCACGAAGAATCAAGTATTGAAAGAAACAAAATAGCAACTTCTTTGATTGAGTTTGTTGACCAATTAGATTTGGATTAGACTGCAAACAAGACAAGAACCACATTTAAAACAAAATTAACTTTTAACAATAAAAAAACTTAAATTATGGCTTACAACGATTTCTCAGCAGAATCTCCTGAAAATTACGAACAGAAAAGCATTTGCTGTTTTGTAGTTGATGTTTCGGGTTCAATGAGTGGCTCACCGATTAATGAACTTAACAAAGGGTTACAAGAGTTTCACTCTGAAATCACTAATGACTCTATGACTGCAAATAGATTAGAAATTGCAGTTGTGGAATTTAGTGATATTGTAGATACGATAGTACCTCCTTCATTGGTAGAAAACTTTTCGATGCCTAATCTGACTACGAAAGGAACAACTAAAATGGTTGATGGAGTTCGAGAGGCAATTTCACTTGTTCAATCCAGAAAAGATTGGTACAAACAAACAGGACAACCCTATCTAAGACCTTGGATAATTTTGATTACTGACGGTGCTCCTGATGGCGACCAAGATGTCAATGGATTAGCTTCTGAAATTGAAAATGGCACGAAAAACAAAAAATATGTTTTTCTACCGATTGGAGTTCAAGGTGCTGATATGAAAGTATTGAACCAAATAGCTGGTTATAATCAAGATTCAAATAAGAATTGGAATCAGATGTCAGCAATGAAGTTGCAAGGATTAAAATTTGCAGATTTCTTTAAATGGGTAAGTGCAAGTATGTCCATTGTCGCAGGTTCAAAAGATGGTGATAAAGTAAACCTACCTGACCCTTCAGATTGGATGGATGGGTTTCAAATATAGGCTTTGGAAAAAAGGGGAAAAATTACACATAAAATAAAATAATTATGAAAAAGTATTTCCTCGTGCTTTTAATGGTATTTCCATACCTAATACATGCACAAAATAACGAGCAATTGGTTGAACAAACCATTGATAAAATTAATATAGAGTTAACTAAAAACTTCGTCGAATCAAGAGGTAAAAAATTTCCTGATGATATTCATTCTCATGGTGACTTAGGAAACTACCTTAGTAGAATGTACGAGTCTAAAAACAAGAAGAAAGACCCACGTTGGGCATATGAAAATTTACATCATGCCAAAACACAATACAATGAAAGCAAAGACCCAAAAGAATTCATATTGAAATTAATTAAAGATTACGTTGCGCCTACAATCGAATATGACAAAGAAAAGGTTGATGAAATAATTTTCAACGCTTTTACTTCAAATAATTCGGGAACAACGGAAGCTAAAACTGTAGTTCAGGAGAGTGATGAAACAACAGACAATGTTAATCAGATAAAAAACTCTATTGACGGGTTAAGTAATACAATTGCCTCTTTAAATAGGGAAAAAGAAAAACTTATAGATGAAAAAACAGCCTTAAATGAAGAAGTATTAACTTTAAAGAAACAGTTGTCAGAAAAAAAAACAGCAACGCCACGTTGGATTCCTTTACTATTAGGGGTATTCATTGGATTCTTATTGAGTTATCTCATTCCTTTTCTGTTCAATAAGATAAAAAACAGAAAAAAATCAATAAATGTATTGAAAACAGAAAATAATTTGAACCCAACAACAAATCCTACGAAAGAGCAAAAAATAAAAATCACATCAAAGGCAAAAGACATTCCATTTACAGTAAGCACAGGGAGTCAAGAACGACCAAGTATAGTTAGTAAACCAAATGGAGAGTGGTTGGTTGTCCATGCCTCTGAAACAGGTAAATCTCATTTAATTGCTAATCCCCCAATACCTTGTCAAGACAATCATGCTGTTTTATCCTTAGAAAATAGTTGGGGAATAGCGGTTTCATGTGATGGTGCAGGTTCTGCAAAACTATCACATGAAGGCTCAAAGTACATTGCAGATGAAGCTGTTAAATTGTTTAATACCATTATTGCTGATAATAAATGGATAGAAAACCAGAGATTCCCAAGTAATCAAGATTGGGATAAACTGTCAATAAAAGCTTTTAAAAAATTAAGATACGATTTAGAACAATATGCTAAATTTAAAAACCTCAGCGCAACCGAATTAGCTTGTACCATTATCGTTGTAATATATTCTCCAATTGGTATCCTAACAACTCACATTGGTGATGGACGGGCAGGCTATAGAGATAAAAAAGGTAATTGGAAAGCAATAATTTCTCCACATAAAGGAGAGGAAGCGAATCAAACTATATTTTTGACATCTAACCCTTGGCTTTCAGGAGATTTTGTTATGTCTGGAGTAAAAGTACCTGAAAGTAATATAATCAATGATGCACCAACTGCTTTCACTCTAATGTCTGATGGGTGCGAATCTCATTCTTTTGAATTAGGTTATTTTGATAAGGAAAGACAGAAATTTATTGAACAGAACAATCCATATCCTAAGTTCTTTGAACCTCTTTTACATACAGTAATTAATATGAAAAAGGAAGGAATGAACAAACAGGAAATGTTAGATAAATGGTCAAATTTTGTTCGTTCAGGAACAGCTAAACTAAAAAATGAACCTGATGATAAAACATTAATATTGGGGGTAATAACGGATTGACATGCCAATAAAATTAATCACATCAAAGGGGATTAAAGTTAAAACTGAAAAACAGCCTTTCGCCAAAGGAGGAGAAGGTGCTGTTCATAAAATTATATCCCCTGCAAACTATACGGGACTTTGTGCTAAATTGTATTTTCCAAAGCAGAGAAGCAAAAGGAAAAAGGATAAAATCGAATACATGGTGCATAATCCTCCCCCCAACCTAACCAGTAAAAATCATATTATTTGTTGGGCAAAAGAGGCGTTATTTCAAGGAAAAGAATTTGTAGGATTTATAATGCCATTAGCGTTTGATGGTTCAATTCAACTCTATGAATTATGCACACCAAAATTGAAGGCTAAACTTGGGAAAAAGTGGATAAATAAATTTGATAGAAATAGTAATAAAGGTATTCAATCACGCCTCAAGCTATGCACTAATTTAGCAGCGGCAATCCATAACATTCATTCTCTTCAAAAATATGTTTTGGTAGATTTGAAACCTCAAAATGTACTGGTAACCGATGATGGCAAGGTTTCGGTTATTGACTGTGATTCCATACAAATATCCAATAATGGACAAATCCTGTTCCCTGCAAGGGTTGCCACAGCCGAATATGTTCCACCAGAGGGGGCTAATATTAACCCGTCAAAAGATGTAGTTCTTCCTTCTTGGGACAGGTTTTCAATGGCGATTATGTTTTATGAGGTGTTGTTTGGATTACACCCCTATGCTGCATCATTTTCTGGAAGGTATCAAAATTCTGACACGCTTGATTCAAAAATAAAAAGCGGTCTGTTCGTCCATGGAAAAAATAAAACTTTCGTATCAGTACTACCTCCATTGCATAAAAACTTTGGGATAATTCCCCATGCTCTAAAACAACTTTTTACTCGGGCTTTTGATTCAGGAAATCAGATGCCTGATGTAAGACCGACAGCCGAAGAATGGGGTAAAACAATTTTTACGGAACTAAAAAGGGGAACGGTTAAACAACAACCAATGGTTAGTATGCCTGTTAAAAGGCAGCCTTCACAACCAATTACCAATGGCATTAAGCATAAAAGTACGTCTCCAAATAAAAAAACAAATAATGATGGATGGATTATATTTTTCACTTTACTAATCATAGCAATTTCAACAGGGTTATATTTTTATCTGAATAGTCCTCCTGAATATAAACCTACTCCACAAGAGCAGACAACTATTCCTGCCAAAATAAACTTCAAAGAAACCATAAGAGCCTTTATTCGTGCGGAAGATTCAAAAAAAATTGATGAAATAATGCCATTCTATGACAATAACGTTATCCGATATTGGGACATGAAATATCCGTCGAAAAATGATATTAGGAAACGATATTTAGCTACATGGAATAAAGTTGTTTTTTCCTCAAATGAAATTGAAAGTATAATTGAGCAAAGTGCAAACGAATTTTTGCTAAAGACTAAATTTACTTTTAAGTCAAAGAAAACACAAAATACGGAGATAATTATTAGTAGTGTTCATATAAAACTCAGAAACAATAAAATCGTGGAGATTTATGAAAAATCAAGACGCCCCCTTACTGTCAAACCTTCAATTCAACCACCATCAAATTCTCAATTTGTCGAAATAAATCGTTATTTCAAGATGGTAGATAATGCCCATTTGCGAAGAAAACCTGAACAAAATAACCATAACATAAAAAAGCGAGGAATAGATATTTATAATTACGTTAATGGTTTGGGCTACTCAATAAAAAACATTCGGGTGTTTGTGTATAAGAGAGAACGGATTAGAAACACAGTTATTAAAGGTTGTGACGGAAGGGGGGAACCTTATTGGTACTATGTTAAAATTATTTTCCCAAATAATGTAAGTGATACAGGATGGATGTGGGGAGGGTGTCTTATTCCTGCAAATTGAATTTTATTATGCGCTTAAGAATGTCTAATGGTATTAATATAGTTGTTGAAGATACCCCTTTTGCGAAAGGAGGCGAGGGGGCTGTTCACAAAATTTTATCTCCATCAAATTACTCTAACCTATGTGCGAAATTATATTTTCCAAAAGAACGAAATTTATCAAGGAGAAACAAGATTGAGTTTATGGTGAGAAATCCACCTCCTAACTTAATAAGCAAAAACCATATTATTTGTTGGGCTAAGGAAGTGTTATTTGATAGGAATAGATTTGTCGGGTTTATGATGCCATTAGCTTTTAATGGGTCAATACAATTATATGAATTGTGTACTCCAAAATTGAGAACGAAGCTTGGGGTAAGTTGGTCAAGCAAATTTGATAGAAATACAAATAAAGGGATTCAATCACGCTTAAAGTTATGTACAAACCTTTCAGCGGCAATTCACAGTATACATTCATTAAAAAATTATGTGCTCGTAGATTTGAAACCTCAAAATGTATTGGTAACAGATAGCGGTAAAGTTTCAATCATCGATTGCGATTCCATTCAAATTTCAAGTAACGGCAGGGTCGTTTTTCCAGCAAGGGTTGCTACGCCTGAATATGTTCCACCAGAAGGGGCAAATATCAACCCTGTAAAAAATGTAGTTCCACAATCATGGGATAGGTTTTCGATGGCGATAATGTTTTATGAAGTGATTTTTGGACTACACCCTTACGCCGCATCGTTTTCAGGAAGGTATCAAAATTCTGATACTTTGGATTCAAAAATTAAAAGTGGGCTTTTTGTACACGGAAAAAAGAGAAAACACATTTCTGTATTGCCGCCGCTTCATAAAAATTTCGGGATTATTCCCAATAACCTTAAACAGCTTTTTGTGCGTGCCTTTGATACAGGACACCAAATGCCAGATGTAAGACCGACAGCCAAAGAATGGGGGAAAACAATTTTTAAAGAATTGAAGCAAAAACAATTAACTTATAAACCAATAACGCAGCATAAACCAATAAAGCTAATTCCTCAAAGACAATCTCCACCCAAGAAACGAGTTACGAATCTTCCAAAACCGCAAAAAGAAGGTATTGGTGGATGGTGTATTTTATACGGGCTCTTTCCAATAATTGGGATAATTATGATGATAGTTTATTATGCACAAGGAAAAAATAAAAAAGGTGGACAAGCACTTGCTTCTTGGATAGTTGGGATAATAATTGGTTTGATTTTGGTGGGCGGATAAATAAAATAAAGAAAAAGAGAAGCCAGCCGAGAACAAAGCATACCCGTCAAGCTGCCCTATGCGGGCAGCCTGCGGGTATGCAGACCGTTAGTGGCCATAGGGAAAATCATCTCGCAGCTTTCCTATTTTTCAAACAGCATCGTGATAAATTGAATATCTGAAAAGGAAAATAACATCCTGATAAGCTTGCCAGCCCGCTTTATAAATTTATAAAATTGATAAATTGATACCAGCAATAATTCTTGAACAGCACAACTGACGGCCTTTTTGATTTTGAGTTGAACTCGAATATGGGTAAACTCCTTGAATTGAGTACAACAACTCAAATTCCTGAAAACTACAATTTGCAGACAATTTCAATTCAACCAGGCCTAATCAAGCTCTTTGACAATCAAGAACTGAAAGCCTGGCTCAAAAAAGGCATCAATAATTATTCAGCTAAATTACTCCAAAACAACTGAGGTGACTCATAAAAAATAACACCAGGAATACACATCTTGAAAAAAATTCATATATTTAGCAAGTGAACTGATTGAAGAATTTGGTGGCAAAAACATCTGAAAGGAAAACCGGCGCTGAGGCGCCGGAAAGATACGACCACTAACAATGTGCATATGTCAATGCCCTCCTTTCAGTCGGCCACTGCATATGCACTAGCCGTTAGGCGTTATGAATAAAAAAATCAAAACATAAAAAATGACAAAGACAAAAGACTTGCTCGAATTTTATTACAAAGGATTTGCGAAAAAGACAAATTGGGAAAGTGTAATTGCTGATGATTTTCAATTTATTGGTGGCGATATGATGAACCAAACACCGATTGTGGGTAAACAAGCTTACATTGAAGTTATAAATAGATTTTCTCGTCTTTTCCAATCAATGACGGTGAAAGAAATCATAGTTGAAGGAGAAAATGCTTGTGTAATAGGAAATTACGATTATCGCTTCCCAAATGGGCAAGAAATAAGTGGTAATGTAGCAGAATTATGGACAGCAAAGAATGGTAAACTACAATCTTTAACTATCTTTTTCGACACCTTGACCTTTGCAAATAATTCAAAATAATCAAATCAAAAATATGGCTTACGACATTAAACTTGCTGATAAAGTCCGAAAGTATCTCGTTGATTTGCAGAATTCAAATATTGAGGAGAAAAAAATGTTTGGTGGATTGGCATTTATGGTAAATGATAAAATGTGCATAAATATAAGTGGGAATAGATTAATGTGTCGATTTGACCCAAAAATGGAAGAAGATATTTCAAATAAGATTGGATATCGAAAAATGATAATGAAAGGTAAAGAATACAAAGGATATTGTTACGTTGAACCAGAAGGGTTTCAGGCTGATAAAGATTTTGACTATTGGGTTAATATTTGCCTAAAATTCAACGAAAAGGCAAAGTCATCAAAAGAATCGAAGAAGAAAAAATGAACACAAACGCCTAACAATGTGTATATGTTCATAGCTGCTAAACGCAGCTACGCCACATACACGAAACGTTGGGCGCTATAGAATTTCCCGACCCACAATTTTGAATTTGGCACCAAGAGCAACTTGAAAGATATTGGTGAACTGCAGCTCCGAGATTATCTAAAAAGTATTCCCCTACCCGCTTGTAAAATCGAGAAGTTTTTTACACGGCAAGCTGACGGCCTTTTTAATCATGGATGAAAGTGGTAAGCAGCAAAAAAAATTGAAACACCAAAAAAGTGACCGAGCATAAGAGTGGCTGTGAAATTCCGAAATTCATCAAGATTAATCAGTAAGTAGTAAGATCATCAAAATTATTGAAAGCCTCTAAATTCTATCCAAACTTCAATTCAGTCACGAGCTACAAGAACTCTAAAACTCCTAAAAAACATCTGAAATTTAAATTATCAAAATACATAAAATACTAATATACACGATGGTGAATTTATTCTTGATTTTGGAAATTTAATAAATTCAGCATCGGTATATACCGCTTGATAAATTAATAGTTTTTAAAATCTACATTAATTTAGCAAGCGGGTATAAACAGTAAAATACATTGAAAAGGCCTGCGAGTCTCAACGATTAATCAGAAATCGGAAAGCTGAGCGAGTGATTCGATACTGCCAAAAAACTCCTTGCAAATTAAAGCACCCAAATTGCTACGGTTGATTGGAAATTGTTATATTTACAAGACCTAAAATTGTTGGGTTCCGTTGGAGCAATCAGGAAAATTGGGGCATCTTAGTTCCATTGATGATCTGAAAGAAGGAAGACAGCGCCCAACAATGCATAAAACGATCATGCCGCCCACAAGGGGACGGCACGCCGTTTATGCGGACCGTTAGTGACAATAGGATAAAATGAAAAATATGAGAAAAATACTTTTAGTCATATCGACAATAATTATTACAGGTTGTATTATCAATAAAGAAAATGAAAATAAATCAAAGTTGCTATTAATGCCCGACCAGGGAAAAATGCATTGTAACGTGGTCGTTAAAGATGGAAACAAGAAGAATGTTTTTGCTCTTACTATTCCTGAAACCATTAGTTCGAAAGAAGGTATGATTTTAAACTTTCCTTCAACAGATATTGAATGGGAAGGGCCAAATAAAAATGGTGTTGTCACTACTTCATGGACTACCAAAGAATTGATATCCTATGAACTCTCCTTAACTCCTGGTTTTGATTTTGTGGATGCAGAAATGACAATCTTAAACTTAACTGATAGTACGTGGCATGACGTATGGTCTTTTAATTGTTTAAATCCCACAAGGGCAGTTGACTTTAAAGATACAATGATGACCCGTACCTATATGTCAACACATAGTGGCCCTGTACTTTTATCAAATACAATAAGGGTAAAAGGGTATCGGCCAACAATTGGGGTTTACTTTAATGAAAAGATCAAAAACCCTGAAATTTATCCTTTTGTTAATGCTTTTCAGGCAACGAGTCCTGATAGAACAAATGGCAATTATCTTGTGACATTATCAGAATCGGGTAATTCTTATATGGCTACAACATGTCCTGAAGCACTTTTCTTGTTCAACAATTTAAAATATAAATGTATTCATTCAGCACCTAACTTTGGTCAAATTGAAGCCGGCAAGTCTAAATCAGTAACTTCAAGATTCTATTTTGCCAAAGGGAATTTAGGCTCGTTCTTAAGTAGATACGAGAGAGAAATTATTAAATAAGTACTGTCACTAACAAAGTGCAAAACGGCAAGTGAGGCTATGCGCCTCACCTGCGTTTGCACCGAGCGTTAGGCTCAATTGGTACGAACAACAGACATAGGTGACAGAGTTCAACAGACATAGGTGACACTTTTAAAAAGGCATAAATTGCATAATAAAATGCTATGCCTTGGAAAAACAACACACCTATGGATCAAAAAATTGCTTTTATTCGCGAATGGGAAAGCGGACAATTTTATTTTAATAGCTTGTGCGAAGCTTATTGCATCAGTAGAAAAACTGGCTATAAAATTATTAATAGATATAAAGAAAATGGTATCCACCATTTAGCTGATCGATCTCGTAAACCTTTAAATAGTCCTGATTCAACTGATCAAAACATTATTGATGAAATAAAATTCTGGAGAGGTAAAAAAAATTGGGGTGCTAAAAAAATCAGAATTAAAGTCATTGAAAAATTTGATGAAAATTTAGTCCCCAGTGTAACTACTATTCACAATATTTTAATCAGACAAGGCTTAGTTACACCCAAAAAGAGAAGAAGAAAAATCGAACCCTCCTACCCCGTTTTCGATCCTCAGCAATGTAACGAAATTTGGTCCGCTGATTATAAAGGTTCCTTTTTACTCGGTAATAAAAAACGATGCTTTCCTTTGACTATTTGCGATTCCTGTTCTCGATTTATTTTCGATATTCAAGGCCAGTATAATGAAAATACCAAAAATGTAATCTCTGTCCTCAAAAAAGTTTTTAAGCAATATGGAAAACCAAAATACTTCCATACGGACAATGGGAGTGCTTTTGCGTCCATTCAAAGCCCTGCAGGATACGGATATTTGTCCTACTGGCTTTTGGATCATGGCATCCAACCTGTGTTTTCCGATCCAGGCAGACCTGACCAAAATGGACGTCACGAGCGTATGCATAAAGATCTTAAAGCTCGTTGCTGTAAACCTCCTGCTCATAATCTCAGAAGTCAGAACAGACGAATGAATGCCTTTGTTAAGGAATATAATTTTGAACGACCTCACGAAAAATTAGATATGAAAACGCCCGGTAAAGTTCATCAGTTATCCAATAGAGAATGGTCTGATAAAATAGCTCCAATAGAATACGATTCCGATTTGATGGTCAAGAAAGTTACTGCAAGTGGAGCCATCAGATGGGGTGCTTACGAATGGGTGAATATTAGCAGATGTCTCATCGGTAAATATGTCGGAATTAAAAAATTAGGGAATAGAATTTATCAAGTATTCTATAGAAATTATCCTCTGGGATATTTTAAAGAAGGCGAACAAGTTCAAAAGGGTAAATATCATTTATTAGATTCTGATAAAGATATGAACGGAAGGCGTCGGGGGGGGTAAATTAAAATCGCAGCAGCCCTGGCTGTTCCGCTACGCTCCACAGCCAGGGCTGCTCTGGAAGAAAAGTATTATATTTATGAATAAAAAGTGTAACCCATGTCTATTGAACTGTGTGTACGATGTCTGTTGCACCCCATTGGAAAAAATTCCGTATATTGTGATAGTATCAAATGATAGTATCATGAAACCACCCTATGAGATCACAAATACTATACTCAAGCTTATAGCATCGATATCTGAAAAGATTGGCGAAGTAAACGCCAACTATCTACACAAACCATCTCCTGAACTACGAAAGAGAAATAGAGTTAAGACCATTAAGGCTTCTTTAGAAATTGAAGGAAACACTCTTTCTGAAGATCAGATTACTGCCATAATTGAGAATAAAAGAGTTATAGGACCTAAGAAAGATATTATCGAAGTTGTAAACGCAATTGAAGTTTATGAAAAACTTCCACAATTCAACCCATCATCTTTGAAGTCTTTTTTGAAAACCCATCAACTCTTAATGAAGGGACTGATTGATTCACCAGGAAAGTTACGAACTAAAGCTGTTGGAATTTTCAAGGGGCAAGAAGTTTCTCATATCGCCCCACCAGCTGAAAACTTAGGTTTCTTAATGAATGATCTATTCGATTACTTCAAAAATTCAGATGACCCTATTCTAATTAAGAGCTGCGTTATGCACTATGAGATAGAATTCATTCATCCTTTTATGGATGGCAACGGCAGAATGGGTAGATTATGGCAAACTTTAATATTGATGAAGACTTACCCTGTATTTGAATTCCTTCCATTCGAAACTATCATTAAGGATAGACAAAATGAATATTACAAAGTACTAGAAACATCTGATAAAGAGGGTAAGTCAACAAAGTTTATAGAATTTATACTTTCAGCAATCAATGAGTCACTGGACGAATTATTGAAAATACAAAACAGACTAAATACTTCGAAAGACAGAATAGAGTATTTCATTGAGATTTTCAGTGATCAATACTTCTCTAGAAAAGATTATATGAATATCTTTAAAGATATATCAACTGCCACGGCGAGTAGAGATTTAAAATATGGGGTCGAAAATAATTTGATTATAAAAGAAGGTGATAAAAGAAACACCAAATACCAAATCAAGAAATAAAAACTGAGCCTAACACTGCGTAGTACGACCATGCGGTCTGAAGGGCTTCGATTCAGCTAAATTGTTGGAAAAAAAGCTAAATTAGTTCCTTTGAACATCATGAAAGCCGCACGGCGCATACGCTCCCCGTTGGGCGCTATGGAAAATCCCAACCCACAATTTTGAATTTGGCACCAAGAGCAACTTAGTGAAATTGAAAAATCGTAGCTCCCAGATTATCGAAAAAAGAGGCTCCCCTACCCGCTTGAAAAATTTGAAAAATTTGAAAGGTAATTTACAGGGCAAGCTGACGGCCTTTTTAATTATCAATGAAAATGATTAACAGCAACAGAAAATTGAAATACTCCAAAACTGATTTAGCACGTGAGCAATTGAAACTCCTAAATTCATCAAGGCCAATCCAAGACTAATCAACAAGTAACAAGGTCATTAAAATTGTTGATTCGTCGAAATTCAATCCAAAATCCAATTCAGTCATGGGCAACAAGAATGCTAAACTCCTGAAAAATATTAAATTGCATTTCATAAAAATACATAAAATACTGATAATCAACAAAATATAATGAAAAGGCCTAGCTAATCTCAATGATTAATCAGGAAGTGGTAAGCGGAGTGAATGATTACATTCTACCAAGAGTACTTTGAAAAATAAAACACCAAAATTGCTACGGTTGACTGGAAATTGTTATATTTATACCCGATAAAATTGTTGGGTTCCTTTGGAGCAACCTGGAAAATTGGAGCCTCATAGTTCCTTTGAAAAATTTGTAAAAGGAAGGAACAGCGCCCAACAAAGCGTAAAACGACCATGCGGCTTTCTTTGAGGTCGAAATGTTGGTTACTTGGCAAAAATTTTTGCAGTTCCTTTCAGCACTTTGAAAACCGCACGGCGTTTACGCAGACCGTTGGCAGTAATTATGACTCCATCAACCTAAGTGTACTTTGTGACCTCAAAGGAAATGTTATCATCATATTAATTAAAGAAAAATATTTGATTAAAAATGACTGATTATAACGGATTGCATTGATTCGTAAAACCACCACGAGAAGCGGAAATGAGTAAATTATGCAACCAGTCTTTGTGATAAACAAAACCATTTAGTCTGGCAGCCGGACTTTTAAGAACTTGGCTGTCATCCCATGCACTGGGACAAGACGGAACAAAATTATATAAAAGAGCAAAAGCTCGAAAGTTGTTTGACGTACTTTCAACAGAAGCATGAAACATCTGTGAATTAAAGGCATGTCGATTCATTGACCTCATTAATCTGTCCAGCATATTGGAGGTTTTGTGGGCAGTTGGAAAATCTAAATGGACCAACCATCTGTTTTTTTTCTGGCAAAGTTTGAGGATGTTATTTTTCATAGGGCAATCCGTTAAATTAGCCATTGTCCATTCTCTAAGCCTTCTGATTTGTTGTGCAAGTTGCCTTTTAGAATCAGCTCTGTAGCAATCCCATATTTTATCAGCTACCTGATCAAAATAAGTCTTGAGTTTTTTCGTAGCTCTGTCGCGAACTTTTAAAAAAGCATGAAGGAAGCACTCAATAATTACGACTTTGACAAATAAATTTTTCCAGGCATTTTGAGTGGCCCACCATCCATCTGTATTAAGGGTATGTGGCTGATAATCAGGGGATAAATCCAGTGCTTCGGTTTTAAAATCCTGATACCCAATCTGTAGCGATTCTGTATCAGCATGGGCACAGGCTGCCATTCCCAAAAAACAGTTTTGACCAATGGTGGTTGCGATATAAGCACGTTGACCACCGACTTTAACATGGTGTTCGTCTGCTAATAAATCCTTAGGTAAAAGCTCCGGATTTTTTATTGTAGTGCCAACGATGCTGTATTGATGTAAGCAATAATATAGTCGATACCACCACATGGCGTTTTTGCCAAACACAAATGCCAGTGCCCAAAATGGAACCCCAAATTTCAATAAGAATAAAGGACCGGAAACTTCATCGGTTTTACCCCTGAAGTAAGGTAAAATAAAACTTGGTCGTATTCGATAATTGATACCCGATATCTCTATCTTCCGTAGCTGAATATCCATCTTCTTGGACATCCGATCACGACCATTTAAACAATATCCATTTGCCATTTGTAAAGGGAAAAGTTCTGGATGTTGATCGTACAAAGATTGGATCACTTCATGCGCTATTGTATTATTCGTCAAAAAAATATCATATTCTGCCTCACTTATGGGCAGTACTATTGTCCGATTTTGCTTATCTTTAAGTGCCATTGATTTTGTTTCGTTTTATTAGTTACACTTAAAACATAAGCATTTTCAGTGGCTTTTTTTATTTATCAACGCAAAACGTTACAATCAGAAAAATGAATAGAGTTATTACACTGGCTATTTTACTTCTATCAACCGTGACTGGTAAATCACAGGATTTTACGAAGTTGGACTCATTGAGCAATCTGCTTATTGAAAAATACAATCTTCAAGGTATTGCAATTGTAGGTGTCCAAAACAATAAAGTTGTCTATAATAAATCTTTCGGGAAAGCGAGCCAGACCAATAATTTTTCAGATTCAACAAAAATATACATCGCTTCTAACACTAAAGCATTTGTAGGTTTAGCACTTTCAAAATTGGCGTATGCAAATAAAATTTACTATTCAGACCCAATTTCTAAATATATTCCATCCACATATTTTCCGCCAAATATTGAAGTAAATAAAATTACTGTTAGGAATTTAATGCAACATACACACGGTTTATCCAACGACCCAATGGTTTTCAGAACTGCCTATTCAGGAGAATTCCCGGATGATTTAAGAGAATTATTAAAATTCACCGTTTATCGCAATGATACATTGTCGCACAATTTTAAATATAGCAATCTTGGGTATTTACTTGGGGGCATAATCATAAAAGAAGTTACTGGTCAAAACTGGAAAGATTATGTAGCCGACAATATCTTTAAGCCAATCGGTATGTCTGAAACATCTGCATATATCAACTTTGACCAAAGTTTGGAAGCAATGCCTTTTGAACATTTTTCCAATGAACCTATTTCATCAAAAAAATCTGAAAACACTTTACACAGTGCTGGTGGCATATATTCAACTTTAGGGGATATGGGAAAATGGATAAGCATTTTTACTGATGAAAATCAAACATCAATTAACCCCAAATTATTAATTGACTATTTAAGTGATAGAACTATAGTCGAAAACCGTATGGGACCATTTACAATGGATGAATACGGTAATGGTTGGATTTATGGAACATTAATGGAAGAAAAATTATTTTTCCACTTTGGTAGTTTTAAGGGCTATGAGTCTATAATGTCATTTCAACCCAAAAACAAAACAGGTGTTTTTGTATTCGTAAATGAAAGTGTTGGTGGTCAAAGAATTTCTGCAATGCTTTCTGCATATTACTACCTAATTATGTCAAATGATTCAAATGCAGACAACAAAATTCAAAAGTTCAGTAAATTCATTGATCCCATATATAGGAAAGCAAAAAAAGTGAGAACGTTGTTTGTATATAAAAACATTGATGAACTTACTGGTTCATATTTCAGCCCAAAATATGGTAATTTGATAGTCGATAAAAATAGTGATGGATATACATTTTCATTGGGTAGATTGAAAAGTTTTGCTTACCTCGATGATGAAAATAACGGAATAATAATCGAGTGGACACCTGGAATTAAAGAGCATTTTACCATTTCGAAAAGTCAAGGAAAAGTGAAATTAATCTATGATGATTTCGGAGAATTTATAAAAAAATAACTACTGCCAACAATGTGTAAAATGTTCATAGCTGCTAAGCGCAGCTACGCCATTTACACTAACCGTTAGTGGACATAGAAAATCATCCCGCAGCTTGCCTATTTTTCAAACAGCATCGTGGTAAATTGAATATCTGGAAAAGGAAAACAACATCCTGATAGGCTTGCCAGCCCGCTTTATAAATTTATAAAATTGATAAATTGATACCAGCAATAATTCTTGAACAGCACAACTGACGGCCTTTTTGATTTTGAGTTGAACTCGAATATGGGTAAACTCCTTGAATTGAGCACAACAACTGAAATTCCTGAAAACTACAATTTGCAGACAATTACAATTCAACCAGGCCTAATCAAGCTCTTTGACAATCAAGAACTGAAAGCCTGGCTCAAAAAAGGCATCAATAATTATTCTGCTAAATTACTCCAAAACAACTGAGGTGACTCATAAAAAATAACACCAGGAATACACATCTTGAAAAAAATTCATATATTTAGCAAGTCAACTGATTGAAAAATTTGGTAGCAAAAACATCTGAAAGGAAAACCGGCGCTGAGGCGCCGGAAAGATACGACCACTAACAATGTGCATATGTCAATGCCCTCCTTTCAGTCGGCCACTGCATATGCACCGACCGTTGGGCGCTATGGAAAATCCCAACCCACAATTTTGAATTTGGCACCAAGAGCAACTTAGTGAAATTGAAAAATCGTAGCTCCCAAATTATTGAATACAGACTCCCCTACCCGCTTGAAAAATTTGAAAAATTTGAAAGATAATTTACAGGGCAAGCTGACGGCCTTTTTAATTATCAATCAAAATGATTAACAGCAACAGAAAATTGAAATACTCCAAAACTGATTTAGTACGTGAGCAACTGAAACTCTTACATTCATCAAGACTACTCCAAGACTACTCAACAAGTAACAAGATCATTAAAATTGCTGATTCGTCTAAATTCAATCCAAAATCCAATTCAGTCATGGGCAACAAGAATGCTAAACTCCTGAAAAACATTAAATTGCATTTCATAAAAATACATAAAACACTGATAATCAACAAAATATAATGAAAAGGCCTAGCTAATCTCAATGATTAATCAGGAAGTGGTAAGCGGAGTGAATGATTAGATTTTACCAAGAGTACTTTGAAAAGTAAAACACCAAAATTGCTACGGTTGACTGGAAATTGTTATATTTATACCCGGTAAAATTGTTGGGTTCCTTTGGAGCAACCTGGAAAATTGGAGCCTCATAGTTCCTTTGAAAAATTTGTAAAAGGAAGGAACAGCGCCCAACAAAGCGTAAAGCGTCCATGCGGCTACTTGGAAGACGAAATGCTTTTTGGCTGATAAAGAATTTTGTAGTTCCTTTCAGCACTTTGTAAACCGCACGGCGTTTACGCAGACCGTTAGGCGCTATAGAAATTCCCGACCCACAAATTGAAAGTAACACCATGAGCAAAATCGTAAATTTGAAAAATCGTGGCTCCCAAATTATTGAATAGAGACTCCCCTACCCGCTTGAAAAATTTGAAAGATAATTTACAGGGCAAGCTGACGGCCTTTTTAATTATCAATGAAAATGATTAACAGCAACAGAAAATTGAAATACTCCAAAACTGATTTAGCACGTGAGCAATTGAAACTCCTAAATTCATCAAGGCCAATCCAAGACTAATCAACAAGTAACAAGGTCATTAAAATTGTTGATTCGTCGAAATTCAATCCAAAATCCAATTCAGTCATGGGCAACAAGAATGCTAAACTCCTGAAAAATATTAAATTGCATTTCATAAAAATACATAAAACACTGATAATCAACAAAATATAATGAAAAGGCCTAGCTAATCTCAATGATTAATCAGGAAGTGGTAAGCGGAGTGAATGATTACATTCTACCAAGAGTACTTTGAAAAGTAAAACACCAAAATTGCTACGGTTGACTGGAAATTGTTATATTTATACCCGATAAAATTGTTGGGTTCCTTTGGAGCAACCTGGAAAATTGGAGCCTCATAGTTCCTTTGAAAAATTTGTAAAAGGAAGGAACAGCGCCCAACAAAGCGTAAAACGACCATGCGGCTTTCTTTGAGGTCGAAATGTTGGTTACTTGGCAAAAATTTTTGCAGTTCCTTTCAGCACTTTGAAAACCGCACGGCGTTTACGCAGACCGTTACCTACCATAGAATTTTAAGGCCATCCCTCGATTCTAAATTAGTCCCAAATTACGCCTGGAAAAATTGAATGAATTCGTCAAGATACAGCATCCAAAGTGATCGCCCTACCTGCTTAAAAATTTCTTCGATAAGCTTTTTACAAACCAAGAACCAGGGCCTGGGATCAACAATAATTAAAAGCAATAATCACCGGAAATTATTCTTCACACAATAATTCTTTGATCGGCACTGAGTCAGCCAAATTGTTAAATCTTCCAGCGAAAGCTATGAGTCCATAAATTATACCCAAATTCTCCTCTGGGGCCCAACTACAAATTGACAGTCAAATTCACGGATTAAGGAAAAATGTTATATATTTATACCACCACCCAAAGAACTCTTTTGTTCCAGTGGTGAATACCATAAATAAAGGACTCAACAGTTCCTTTGAAACCATCGTCAGAAACGGCGCTGTGCGCGCCGAAATACGGATAGGTAACAAAGCGTAAAGCGTCCATGCGGCTACTTGGAAGATGAAATGCCTTTTGGTTGATAAAGAATTTTTGCAGTTCCTTTCAGCACTTTGAATGCCGCACGGCGTTTACGCAGACCGTTAGTGGACATAGGGGAAAATCATCCCGCAGCTTGCTTATTTTTCAAACAGCATCGTGATAAATTGAATATCTGGAAAAGGAAAATAACATCCTGATAAGCTTGCCAGCCCGCTTTCTTTATAAATTTATAAAATTGATGAATTGATACCAGCAATAATTCTTGAACAGCACAACTGACGGCCTTTTTGATTTTGAGTTGAACTCGAATATGGGTAAACTCCTTGAATTGAGTACAACAACTCAAATTCCTGAAAACTACAATTTGCAGACAATTTCAATTCAACCAGGCCTAATCAAGCTCTTTGACAATCAAGAACTGAAAGCCTGGCTCAAAAAAGGCATCAATAATTATTCAGCTAAATTACTCCAAAACAACTGAGGTGACTCATGAAAAATAACACCAAAAATACACATCTTGAAAAAATTTCATATATTTACAAGAGAACTGATTGAAAAATTTGGCAGCAAAAACATCTAAAAGGAAAACCGGCGCTGAGGCGCCGGAAAGATACGACCACTAACAAAGTGCATATGTCAATGCCCTCCTTTCAGTCGGTCACTGCATATGCACCGACCGTTACCTACCATAGAATTTTAAGGCCATCCTTCGATTCTAAATTAGTCCCAAATTACGCCTGGAAAAATTGAATGAATTCGTCAAGATACAGCATCCAAAGTGATCGCCCTACCCGCTTAAAAATTTCTTCGATAAGCTTTTTACAAACCAAAAACCAGAGCCTGGGATCAACAATAATTAAAAGCAATAATCACGGGAAATTATTCTTCACACAATAATTCTTTGATCGGCACTGAGTCAGCCAAATTGTTAAATCTTCCAGCGAAAGCTATGAGTCCATAAATTATACCCAAATTCTCCTCTGGGGCCCAACTACAAATTGATAGTCAAATTCACGGATTAAGGAAAAATGTTATATATTTATATCACCACCTAAAGAACTCTTTTGTTCCAGTGGTGAATACGATAAATAAAGGACTCAACAGTTCCTTTCAAACTATCCTCAGAAACGGCGCTGTGCGCGCCGAAATACGGATAGGTAACAAAGCGTAAAGCGTCCATGCGGCTACTTGGAAGATAAAATGCCTTTTGGTTGATAAAGAATTTTGCAGTTCCTTTCAGCACCTTGAATGCCGCACGGCGTTTACGCAGACCGTTGGGTAGCCATAGAAAATCAAACCCACAGCTTTCCTATTTTTCAAACAGCATCGTAGTAAATTCAATACCTGGAAAAGGAAAACAACATCCTGAAAGGCTTGCCAGCCCGCTTTGAAATTGATACAATCACCCCTCTTCGATTGGCAGGACTACGGCATTTTGAATTTTGTAATTGAATACTTTGACAAAGAATCACAACAATTCACAAAGAGCTTTTGAAAGTAATTGAAATCCTAAAACTAATTGAGACAAGTAGATTGTAAAAATTACAAACTCCACAACATCGGTAATAAAGTTTAATAACTTAAAATTATTGCAATTCATAAATTGTTGAAAATCATAGAGTTAAATAATGAATTCGGCCTAATCCAGCTAATTGTTAATCAACAATCGGTAAGCTCAACTCCGAAAAGGTATTGAAGCAGCATGAAAAATAGTACTCTCACAGCAGTAGAATTGTAGAAGAAAAATAACATTCAAAATACACATCTCGACAAAATTTCATATATTGGCTCCTCAGCAGTTTGGACTAATATGGCTCCGAAATTACCTGAAAGGAAAACCGGCGCTGAGGCGCCGGAAAAATACGGCTACCAACAAAGCGTAAAACGACCATGCGGCTAATTCGAAGATAAAATACTTTTGGCTGATAAAGAATTTTGTAGTTCCTTTCAGCACCTTGAATGCCGCACGGCGTTTACGCGGACCGTTACCTACCATAGAATTTTAAGGCCATCCCTCGATTCTAAATTAGTCCCAAATTACGCCTGGAAAAATTGAATGAATTCGTCAAGATACAGCATCCAAAGTGATCGCCCTACCCGCTTAAAAATTTCTTCGATAAGCTTTTTACAAACCAAAAACCAGGGCCTCGGATCAACAATAATTAAAAGCAATAATCACCGGAAATTATTCTTCACACAATAATTCTTTGATCGGCACTGAGTCAACCAAATTGTTAAATCTTCCAGCGAAAGCTATGAGTCCATAAATTATACCCAAATTCTCCTCTGGGGCCCAAGTACAAATTGATAGTCAAATTCACGGATTAAGGAAAAATGTTATATATTTATATCACCACCTAAAGAACTTATTTGTTCCAGTGGTGAATACGATAAATAAAGGACTCAACAGTTCCTTTCAAACTATCCTCAGAAACGGCGCTGTGCGCGCCGAAATACGGATAGGTAACAAAGCGTAAAGCGTCCATGCGGCTACTTGGAAGATGAAATGCCTTTTGGTTGATAAAGAATTTTTTCAGTTCCTTTCAGCACTTTGAATGCCGCACGGCGTTTACGCAGACCGTTGGCTGCAATGGTTGGGCCGACCCGCTTTTTTTTGAATTGGATGGCATGAACATCTGTACCAAAAAGCTAATTGAAAGAGAATCTTTGATAGTAAATTCTGATTGATAATTTATCCTGAATTGAAACTAGAATTGATAATTACAAAAAATTGAGATTGAACAAAATTTACCGTAAATCATTAATCTTCAATTGATTACGTATAATTTTAATCACAATTGATAGATTACGGGTAATTGTACTGGCTTCAATTCGTCAGCAAGAAAATTTTGAATTTCATCAGCAGTTAAATTTTAATTGACAATTTTTGAGATTAGATTTCTAATTTGGTAAAATTTGGTAAATTGACTGTTGAAAATTGTAGCTTAAATTTGTATCTAAAATTAGTAGCATTGAAAATTTTGTTGAAAAGGACTCTGAGATTAGAGAAATTGAGTAGCAGCCAAAACACTGTAATGGAAACTTTGGCCAACGCGCAGAAGAGAATGCAGCCAACACTAGCTATGCGACCATGTGGTTAAATTTTCTTCGAAAATTTAACCTTATCGAGAAACTACATCTTTGTTCCTTTCAACATCCTGACACCACACGGCGCATAGCCGCGCCGTTGGGCGCTATGGAAAATCCCAACCCACAATTTTGAATTTGGCACCAAGAGCAACTTAGTGAAATTGAAAAATCGTAGCTCCCAAATTATTGAATACAGACTCCCCTACCCGCTTGAAAAATTTGAAAGATAATTTACAGGGCAAGCTGACGGCCTTTTTAATTATCAATGAAAATGATTAACAGCAACAGAAAATTGAAATACTCCAAAACTGATTTAGTACGTGAGCAACTGAAACTCTTACATTCATCAAGACTACTCCAAGACTACTCAACAAGTGACGAGATCATTAAAATTGCTGATTCGTCTAAATTCAATCCAAAATCCAATTCAGTCATGGGCAACAAGGGTGCTAAAACTCCTGAAAAATATTAAATTGCATTTCATAAAAATACATAAAATACTGATAATCAACAAAATATAATGAAAAGGCCTAGCTAATCTCAATGATTAATCAGGAAGTGGTAAGCGGAGTGAATGATTAGATTCTACCAAGAGTACTTTGAAAAGTAAAACACCAAAATTGCTACGGTTGACTGGAAATTGTTATATTTATACCCGGTAAAATTGTTGGGTTCCATTGGGGCAACCTGGAAAATTGGAGCCTCATAGTTCCTTTGAAAAATTTGTAAAAGGAAGGAACAGCGCCCAACAAAGCGTAAAACGACCATGCGGCTACTTGGAAGATAAAATGCCTTTTGGCTGATAAAGAATTTTATAGTTCCTTTCAGCACCTTGAATGCCGCACGGCGTTTACGCAGACCGTTACCTACCATAGAATTTTAAGGCCATCCTTCGATTCTAAATTAGTCCCAAATTACGCCTGGAAAAATTGAATGAATTGATCAAGATACAGCATCCAAAGTGATCGCCCTACCCGCTTAAAAATTTCTTCGATAAGCTTTTTACAAACTAAGAACCAGGGCCTGGGATCAACAATAATTAAAAGCAATAATCACGGGAAATTATTCTTCACACAATAAGTCTTTGATCGGCACTGAGTCAGCCAAATTGTTAAATCTTCCAGCGAAAGCTATGAGTCCATAAATTATACCCAAATTCTCCTCTGTGGCCCAACTACAAATTGACAGTCAAATTCACGGATTAAGGAAAAATGTTATATATTTATATCCCCACCTAAAGAACTCTTTTGTTCCAGTGGTGAATACGATAAATAAAGGACTCAACAGTTCCTTTGAAACCATCGTCAGAAACGGCGCTGTGCGCGCCGAAATACGGATAGGTAACAAAGCGTAAAGCGTCCATGCGGCTACTTGGAAGATGAAATGCCTTTTGGTTGATAAAGAATTTTTGCAGTTCCTTTCAGCACTTTGAATGCCGCACGGCGTTTACGCAGACCGTTACCTACCATAGAATTTTAAGGCCATCCCTCGATTCTAAATTAGTCCCAAATTACGCCTGGAAAAATTGAATGAATTCGTCAAGATACAGCATCCAAAGTGATCGCCCTACCCGCTTAAAAATTTCTTCGATAAGCTTTTTACAAACCAAGAACCAGGGTCTGGGATCAACAATAATTAAAAGCAATAATCACGGGAAATTATTCTTCACACAATAAGTCTTTGATCGGCACTGAGTCAGCCAAATTGTTAAATCTTCCAGCAAAAGCTATGAGTCGATAAATTATACCCAAATTCTCCTCTGGGGCCCAACTACAAATTGACAGTCAAATTCACGGATTAAGGAAAAATGTTATATATTTATATCACCACCTAAAAAACTTATTTGTTCCAGTGGTGAATACGATAAATAAAGGACTCAACAGTTCCTTTCAAACTATCCTCAGAAACGGCGCTGTGCGCGCCGAAATACGGATAGGTAACAAAGCGTAAAGCGTCCATGCGGCTACTTGGAAGACGAAATGCTTTTTGGTTGATAAAGAATTTTTGCAGTTCCTTTCAGCACTTTGAATGCCGCACGGCGTTTACGCAGACCGTTACAGGCTATTAAAGAAAAATGTAAATGTGTTACTAAATAAATCTGTAAGTGAAGCATATTGATAGCAGACAAGAAAAATATTCATATCAGTGGATGAATGACATTCGCAATCTAAGAAATAGTGCGAAACAAAAAACCATTTCATGGGATAGAGCAATAATTTTAGCTGAAAAGATATTTTCAGACTATCAAAAAAATGGAATAGAACCAACGATAGACATATTAAATGCTCATATTCAGATGTGTGAAAATGTTGACCAAATTCGGAATACGATAAAGAAATATAAAAAAGGTAAGGTAATAAAGTTGAACACAACAAGTTATAATATAATAATATCAAAAGCTAATAATTTTGAAGAAGGGAATCAGTATTTTGCTGAAATGATAGATAGTGGAATCTGGCCAAATACTTATACCTTAAATTGCCTAATATCATTTTGTGATTCAGTAGAAGAAAGTAAGCAAATAATGAAAGGTATGAAAAAATATAGAGTGAAGCCAAATACACAAACTTATAATACGATTTTAAGTAAATCAAAAAATGCAAATGAAAGCAAAGAAGTATTGATGAATATGGAAAATAAGAAAATACAGAGAAATTTAGTTACATATAATACGCTAATTTCTCAGGCGATAAACTACACAGATGCCGTCAATATTTATTTTGAAATAAAGTCAAGAAATATTTCTCCATCAATAAATACTTTAGTAACATTATTGAAAAAAGTGAAAACCGGAACTGAATTGGAACAAGTAGATAAGATGTTAGAAAATGAGAATTTGATACCAAATAATTCATGGATACGAAACTTTAAAAGAATAAAAAACAGCCTGTAACAATGTGTATATGGCCATGCCGGCTAAACGCCGCCACGTCATATACACGAGCCGTTACCAGCAATAGAGATCACAAAATAACAAAATAGATAATAATTTGTAATTGTTATCAAAGAATCATATCTTTGTATAACAAACAATCACTATGACGATACACATAATTGAAGTCAAAACCCAAAAAGAAGTTAAGGCAAAAATTGAAAAGGCAGTAATGAAGGATATGCCAATGAAAAAAGATGATTGGCAGTTTAATTGGAAGTCATTGTTTAAAACGGAAGGAGCTGAATTCTATAAACTAACAACAGATGAAGACCCCTACACAATTCAAGGAATGATAATGTTCAGTTTAATGAATGATGAAATGCTGTATATGAACAATATTGAAATTGCCCCTCACAATTTTGGTTCAAAAGGAAAGTTTGATAAAGTAGCTGCATGTCTTATTGCCTTTGGATGTTTGAAAAGTTTTGAATTAGGCCAAAATGATTACAAAGGCTATGCAACATTTGAAAGTAAAACAAAATTGATCCCACTATATCAACAAAAATATGGAGCTACTTTAGCTATGGGGCAAAGAATGTTTATTGAACCAAAAGTAGGGCTCCAATTAATTGAAGAATATTTAAAATTAAAATTATGAGTACAAAAAGAAGTAGGCTGATAAATCCTGGTGGAATAAATGGGACCGGAAAAGGAGTTGTAAATATAAATAGCAAAGACTATAAAGGCTTGCAAAAAGCTATTTTAGAGCATTCAAAAAATCAAAACCCTAAAGAAAGAATTAAATATGAATTGATTTCTTTGAAACTACAACTTGAAAGTTACATTTCAGAATCAGAACCAGATCAATTAATTAGTGCAGGAGAATTTTTAAAAAAACATTTGACGGCTTTAAAAGTAAGAAATAAACAATTGGCAAATTACTTAGAAATAGAAGAATCAAATTTAAGTGCAATATTAAAAGGAAGAAGAAAAATTAATCCCGATTTAGCCTTTAAGCTAGGTCAATTATTTAAAATTGAACCCAATTATTGGTTGTTAATTCAAAGCAAGAATGAATTACTCCAAATCGATAAAAAAAGAAAAGCTATATATAAAAAGTATCGGCTTGAAGATTTGTTAAAAAAAGGAAATTGAAACTGCTGGTAACAAAGCGTAAAACGACCATGCGGCTACTTGGAAGATAAAATGCTTTTTGGTTGATAAAGAATTTTGTAGTTCCTTTCAGCACCTTGAAGGCCGCACGGCGTTTACGCGGACCGTTATAGCCAATCAGGCACAGACTATCCAATATAATTGATGTTTTTTAGGATTTTCGTTTTGAGAACATAATACTTTTATATAACTTTGCAGTTTCTTTTTTTACTTGGTTTAATCACAAAATCCAACATAGAGCAATTAAATGGGTGTCAACTGTTCAATTGCTACAAAAAAACAGGTTTTGGATATAATACTGTATCTAAATTTTAATTCCTTAAAATTATTTCAAATGAACCGATTTACTTTATTAACAATACTCATAACTACTCTATTATTGGGATGCCAAAAGGAGTATCCCATTGATGAATCTGACTCTAAAGTAGTTCATTCAGGGAGTCATATGAATATTGAGATTGCAAAATCTATTTTTTATCAAAATCATTTATCAAAATCATTTGACCAAAGTTCTTTTTTCGCTGGCTACTTAGATGATGATGGTGATTGCTTTAATTTTGAACCTTTATGGATATTGGCTAATGAGATGCAGACTATTGAAAATACAGAAATAGTAACTGTTCCATTAGCAATGCCAAATGAATATATCCTTGACGGGCGAGGTGCTCAATTGGTTTTTTATGGAAATTCAGAATGTACCGTACCCGCAGAGTTGATACTCTATGATTCAAAAGATTATGATTCTACTCGACCAGCACCTGTTAACAACTGCTCTTTTACTGGTGCAATTGCCACTTATGATTTTTGTAGTTGCACTTCAAAGGTGTTTCCCATTGAACAAGGTGCTATATTAGCAGAATTGGACGGAGAGTTTGATTCTTTTGAACAATGTTCACAATCAGATTCATCTTCTTATCGAAATGATCCGCCTTGTTATGACTTTGGATCTAATTTTTGGGAGAATGTAGGAAGTTTCTTTAGCGGAATATGGAGTGGAATTGTAAATATTTTCTCAAGTAGTGGATCAAGTAGTTCTAGCGGAAGTGGTTCCTCAAACGGTTGGAGTGGATTTTCAGGATACTCGGGGTTTCCATTCTACCTGCCTTCTGGAAATAATACCGGGACTAATTACCCATCTGGAGGCTCAACAACTAATCCTCAAATAAATACAATATTTGATGGAATGTTTTTTAATGGAGAAGGGCAATTGGTAATTACTCTGCTAGAAGACCTAATTGCTGAAAGTGAGCTATTTATATGTACTGAAGACCTTCATACTGAAATGTATCATTGTCTGGCTTTAGAACATGAGGATTTTGAGCCTTGCCATCCACCTGTACATGGCAGTAGTAATCAACAGAGCAACGGGCAACTTAGCCTGGATAGCTATATTAGGTTCCTAAGAAGTACTCCTTCAGTAAGTAATTGTCTCGCAGCAGCTATTTCACAGCATCAAACTTCAAATACAGATATGGTTGCCGGAGATGGAATGCTTCTCTGCTTTATTGATGAAAACAATAATTTTAATATAAGCAATGAAAATTTGCTAGGACTTTTTAAAACTCACTGCCAGCAAGATGAAGTTTGTATTTCTAAGGCTTTTGGGTGCTTAGGGAAATTAGAAGCTTTTCAAGAGTTCTATAATACAAGTATAAACTCAGCAATACTGGAAAATACTGTTTTTGCTAATACAAACGATTTATGTAGTACCATAGACGAGGAATTTGCAGAAGGTGTTAAAAGCGAAATATTTACTTTATACCAAACTGAAGATGCGTTGTTCAACTATATCCTTAATGCAAATGTAGATATAGCAAGTCTTAACACAGAATTTGCAACAGCCCCCTCATGGCTTTGGCCAATAGTTAGAGAAATTGGTGCAGAAATGATTATATCAATAATTGAAAAACAACTCAAACTAAACTTAGGTGACGATGTCAAAGACTTAATAAGATCAATTGGTCAGCAGGATTTAATCGGATTTGTAAAGGAAGCTATTGATATAGTGGCAACATTTCATCCTGGAGTTAGAACTATTGATGCTATTTGGGAAACCACTAAACTAGGGAAAAAAGCTATTTCTCTTATACGGAAGTTTAAAGGCATGGCAAGTTCTTTAGGCAACGAAGCGATGGAAAAAATATGGAATGCTATGAATGCTATGAATGCTAATGGTAAAAGTGTGTTAGAAAATTTAGATGTCACAGATTGGCCTAAAGGTATTAAATTTAATAATACCTCCATAAATGAATTTTGGGACAATTTGGTAAATTCCTTTGGAGCGACAGTAATTCCAGCGTCTAATGGAGTCCAGTTTTTTACAATAGGAAATTTGACAGTTAAAATAAGCCCGAATAACACCACAGGACCTTCAATTATTTTTGAGTTAAATGGAATTGAAAAATATAAAATTAGATTTTAAATGAAAATTATTGAAAAGACAGTGGTTAGGAATAGTGACATCCCTTTGCTAAAAAACTTGATTTCAAGTAAAATAAATAAATTTAGCTTCACTAATCATATTTCAATTTCACAGGCAGGGGATGTTCTGAAATTTTATTCTGCTGAAATAATTGTTTCCTTAAATGAGATTGAACTAATAATTACCAATCATTATCATGAGAGTAATTATAATACAGGACTTAAATATTTATTTATTAATGAAAGAGTTAAGTCAAATAGGCCTTACAATTCAAATTATATTAATGAGTCCTATAATCTAGAGATATCCAAAGTAGAAATTTGGGGTATTAATAATATTAAAGAATATTGGGATTTAGATAAAATACAATTGTACAAGAAGAAAGGATTATTACCACAAGAAACGCTAGAAGTTTCACATTATATTAGCTCTCAACATATTATTAGAATTGTTTTATCTAATGATGGTTATATAATATTCAGATCAGACTCTCCTAAAAATCTAATAGCTGAATTTTATCCTGCTCAAGAAAAATCTGGGATAAATATACTAGAGAAAAACTATTTTAGATGGAACAATTTTAAATAGACTGGCTATAACAATGTATAAAACGTCAAGTGGGGCTAAACGCCCCACTTGCGTTTATACTACACGTTAGTGGTCATAGGGAAAATCATCCCGCAGCTTGCCTATTTTTCAAACAGCATCGTGGTAAATTGAATATCTGGAAAAGGAAAACAACATCCTGATAGGCTTGCCAGCCCGCTTTATAAATTTATAAAATTGATGAATTGATACCAGCAATAATTCTTGAACAGCACGACTGACGGCCTTTTTGATTTTGAGTTGAACTCGATTATGGGTAAACTCCTTGAATTGATTACAACAACTGAAATTCCTAAAAACTACAATTTGCAGACAATTACAATTCAACCAGGCCTAATCAAGCTCTTTGACAATCAAGAACTGAAAGCCTGGCTCAAATGTAAAATCCGGCCATACTGACCCACCCATTTCGGAGTTGTTGACCCACCCCCAATTAGGGCAAATGTTAGTAACATTTCGGTCATACTGACCCACCTAAGCTTGTTAGGAGGAGCCGTCATTCCGGCATATTGACCCCCTTGATTTGTTTTAGGCGACTGTCATTCCGGCGTACTGACCCGCCTTATATATAGTGGATACTTACGATTAAATAGCCATGTTCGCAGTTTTTTTCAAGCAAAAAAACGGTCAAGAACATGGGACAATTTAAACGTATGGATCAAGTAAGAACGATTATTAAAACCTATATCAGCACGAGTTCTCTTCGCGCCACAGCAAGTAGATTACAAGTTTCTAAAAACACAGTGAAGCATTATGTAAGACTTGGGAAAGCCTTTGATGAAGATCTTGCGCAAGTTCTTTCATTGGACGATTCCGCTTTCACTGCGGTGTTTTATCCCTCTAAAAATACAGTGGCTGAACAACGAAAAGAGGCTTTTAAAAGTAAGATTGATGATTGGATAAAAGAATTAAAACGAGTGGGTGTAACTCGCTATTTATTGTGGGAGGAGTACATCGAAGAACACCCAGATGGTTATAGTTACACTCAATTTTGTGAACACTTTAAACGCGAGATAGGACGACGAGATTTGACGATTAGCTTAGCGCACCAAGCAGGTAATGTCATGCAAGTAGACTTCGCTGGAAAGAAAATGCGATGGGTAGATTTAACTACTGGAGAAGTTCATGAATGCGAAGTTTTGGTAGCGGTGATGCCACATAGTCAATATACTTTTGCCATCGCACTTCCCTCTCAAAAGGTAGCTGACTTTATTTATGGATTAAATCAAGCGCTTCTTTTTTTCGGTAAACTACCTCAAGTTATTTTATCCGATAATCTAAAATCATATGTTAGTCGAGCTGATAAATACGAACCTACTTTTAATGAATTATGTGTACAATTAGCTGCACATTATCAGCTCGATTTAAGTGCCACTCGCGTTGGAAAACCCAAAGATAAAGCGAGTGTAGAAAACATGGTGAATACGGTTTACAGACGCATTTATGCTCCATTGAGAAACGAGACTTTTCATAGTATAGAGGAGTTAAATGCAGCAATCACAGAGCAGCTAAGCCAACATAATAATAAACCCTATCAACAAAAACAAGGTACACGCAAAAGTGTTTTTGAAGCTTTTGAATTGCCTGTAATGAGATCACTCCCTTGTGATCTGTTTGAACTTAAAAAGACCATCACACCTCAAGTTAGAAGGAACTATCATGTTTTTCTAGGAGAGGACAAAGCTTTTTACTCTGTCCCTTTTCAATATGCAAAACAACAAGCGACCGTCATTTACACCTCAAAAAATGTAGAGGTATATATTGATAATCAACGGGTTGCAACTCACAAGCGAGTTTACTACACCGGGTCACAACAGTACCAGACAAAAATGGAACATATGCCTCGGTCGCACAGGGAGTGGAAAAAAGCAAAAGGCTTTGATGCCGCTTATTTTCTTAGTCAGGCTGAGCAAATAGGTCCTGCTACTCGCTGGGCTATCCAGCATATTCTACTCTCCAGAATCCATGAAGCCCAATCTTATGGTAGCTGCCAAGGTATTTTAGGTTTTGCAAAAAAGTATAATTCTGAACGTTTGGAGCGAGCTGCTCTTCGTTGCCAAAAAGCAGATAAGGCAAGCTATTACATGATCAAAAATATCTTAGTTCGAAAACTCGACACCGTTGATGATCAACTTGAATTATTTGACTCACTCACAATAGGGGAACACGAAAATATAAGAGGCCCTGAGGCTTATCAATAGGTATCTATTGAACTCAATAACATTTATTTTTTAACTACTCCCTTAGATAATATAAAATTATAAAGGGATATAAAACAATCAATAATTATGAAAAACGGATCTCTGGAAATTATGAGAATGCTAAAATTAACAGGCATGGCGGATGCTTACGAGGCAGCTCTTGGATTACCAATCAACCAGCAAGCAGACGCACATGAAATGATTGCCAATCTGATTGATGCAGAAAAACAGCATCGTTGGCACAAGCGAATGAAAATGTTTTTAAGACTCTCCAAACTTCGTTATCAAGCCAACATTCAAGACATCGATTGTTCTAAAACAAGAAATCTCTCCAAGGAAAAATTAATGCTCCTTGCAGACTGTGCTTACCTCGACCGAGGAGAAAATGTTTTGATTACCGGCGCCACTGGTTGTGGTAAATCATACCTGGCTTGCGCTTTAGGAAATAACGCTTGTGTCAATGGATACCGAACACTTTACTTTAACATGAATCGATTCACCGAACAGATCGCTTTAGCCAAAACAGACGGCACCTTAATCAAGTGGATGGACAGATTAAAAAAAGCTAAACTCATCATCTTTGATGACTTTGGATTACAACCCATCACACATCAGGTAAAGTTAATCTTGTTACAGATTTTGGAAGACCGTTACGAAAACGCCGCTACTATTATTTGCTCTCAACTGCCAGTGAGTAAATGGCACCAATATTTTAATGAACCAACTTTGGCAGATGCCATCCTTGACCGGATCGTCCCCAAAGCACATCGAATAGAATTAAAAGGAAAAAGTTTAAGGAAACCTATAAATCAACTATCTTAGCATCATTGAAATCGTAAGTTATCCACATGGGTCAATGACTCCGAAATGGGTGGGTCAGCAACTCCGGAATTTGCAGCTCAAAAAAGGCATCAATAATTATTCAGCTAAATTACTCCAAAACAACTGAGGTGACTCATAAAAAATAACACCAAAAATACACATCTTGAAAAGATTTCATATATTTACAAGAGAACTGATTGAAAAATTTGGCAGCAAAAACATCTGAAAGGAAAACCGGCGCTGAGGCGCCGGAAAGATACGACCACTAACAATGTGCATATGTCAATGCCCTCCTTTCAGTCGGCCACTGCATATGCACCGACCGTTCGCTGCTATGGGGGGTAAAAAAGATGAATACTGGTTCTAAATGGATTCATTTGGTTAAAATCTATTACGGCGAAGCCGATATATTGACCAAAATTGCTGTTTTAGAGCTATCTCAATACACATGACCAAATGAAATCACTTTGCACCTGAATACTAAATTCCAGTAAAAAATATATGACCTCGAAATGAATAGAATATTAATATATCTCCTTCTCTTACTAACATTTAATGTGAGTTCTCAAGGGATTGATGAATATTACGAAGCATTAAGAAAATATGGACAAGAACCCCTAAGCTTCGTTGAAGAACGATTAGATGAATATGATTTAATAGTATTTGATGATGGATTACACTCCGCCTACGAGCCTTTTAAATTCTACAAACAACTATTAGAAAAAAAGAAAGGAAACATTGACTTTGTTTTCATCGAGGTATTCAGCATTAAGCATCAAACGCATCTTAACAACTATTTTGAAAGTGAAATTAAAGATAGTACTCTATTACTAAAAGTATTTCAAAATGACATGAGTGGATATGGATGGAAATATGAAACTTATTATGAATTGCTATCCAAAGTATGGGATATAAACTCCACTCTTGAACAAGAGGATAAAATAAAAGTAGTAGGAGTAAATCAGCCTATCTATTGGGAAAGTATCAAAACTAGAGAGGACTATGATGTTTTCCTCAAATCGTTAGTAGGAAGAGACTATTTCATGTACAAAGTGATCATGGAGTTCATGAAAGAGTTTGAAGATGATAAAAAGGGAATATTTCTAACAAATACGCGTCATGCATACAAAAATGTAAAGAACCAAAAGGGAAATTTATACTGGAACTGTGGAACTTTCTTAAATCAATGGCATCCCAATAAATCATATTCTGTAAGAATTCACAATGTTCAATTATCAATAGAGGAGAGAGTAGATAACATAATAGATAAAAGTGCAGAAGGATTAGGACGTTATAAATACAATTGGGTACAAATGGAAGACGGATTATGGGATAGGGTATTTGAAAGAAACAATAATAAGCCAATTGCTATTCCCTTCAAGGAAAACATATTTGGAAGAGTAAGGTATATAGGTAATCACATGTTAAATGTCGCTAAAAATCAAACGATGTATGATGCATATGATGCTCTAGTTTTCATTGCTCCTTTAGATAGTTTACACTTTTCTGCACAAATAGATTTTATATATACTGAAGCGTTTAAAAAAGAACTAGAGAGAAGGATATTACTGCTTCACGAAAACAGCGTTGAAGAATTATTCAAGAGAAGCGAAGTTACAACTATCGAATCTTATGTCAACAAGATATCAAAGTACAAACCCGTAACAAAAAATCAGATGCTGATTAAGAATGAGTAAAAGATAACACTGCAGCGAACAATAGCTAAAATGCCAATAGCCTCCATTCGTCGGCTACTGCATTTAGCCTGACCGTTGGCTGCAATTGGGCCGACCCGCTTTTTTTTGAATTGGATGGCATGAACATCTGTACCAAAAAGGTAATTGAAAGAGAATCTTTGATAGTAAATTCTGATTGATAATTTATCCTGAATTGAAACTAGAATTGATAGTTGTGAAAATTTGAAGTTGGAAAAATTATGATAAACTACTAATTCTCAATCGATTACGTATAATTTTAATCACAATTGATGGATTACGGGTAATTGTACTGGCCTCAATTCATCAGCAAGAAAATCTTGAATTTCATCAGCAGTTAAATTTTAATTGACAATTTTTGAGATTAGATCTCTAATTTGGTAAATTGACTGTTGAAAATTGTAGCTTAAATTTGTATCTAAAATTAGTATCTAAAATTAGTATCATTGAAAATTTTGTTGAAAAGGGCTTTGAGATTAGAGAAGTTGAGTAGCAGCCAAAACACTGTAATGGAAACTTTGGCCAACGCGCAGAAGAGAATGCAGCCAACACTGGCTATGCGACCATGTGGTTAAATTTTCTTCGAAAATTTAACTTTACCGAAAAACTACACCTATGTTCTTTTCAACATCCTGACACCACACGGCGCATAGCCGGGCCGTTGGGTAGCCATAGAAAATCAAACCCGCAGCTTACTCTATTTTTCAAACAGCATCGTGGTAAATTGAAAACCTGGAATAGGAAAACAACATCCTGATAGGCTTGCCAACCCGCTTTGAAATTGATACAATCATCCCACTTCGATTGGCAGGACTACGGCCTTTTGAATTGAGTGCATGACAAATTAGGGGTTTTGTATTTAAGCAGCTAATCGGACTAAATTTACTTTTCGTTCCCTTAGTCTGACGAATTGTATAAAATCTTCGATGTCTCCGTTTTGTTTTACAGCTCTAAGGTCAAGCATGTTTTGCGCCCCCTTGGATGACCATCTCATACCGCTTTGCTCCATTCTATCTTTGACCAAATGCTTACAAGTAGACTCTGCCAGAGCTGAACTGATTGGATACCCCTTTTTCAAAAAATCAGCGTAATTCATTTTGTGTTTATGGTTAGTCAAATAGGTGATTGCCTTATTTAACTGCTTCTTTTTGTTTGTCGATAATTCTGTTTTGTCTCTATTCAACACAAGGTCTTTTATTACCTTTTCAGTTCCTCCTTCCAATATATCTTTTAACACCCCTCTGACCCAGCTTGTTCTCAACTTAGAACTTTCTCCAAATATGGCATTGGCACAATCCCAAACGTATTCGCTTACATGGACTATGTCTAAAATGATTCCATCAAATTGACCTTCCAGATTATTCTTCTTTATGCTTGCCAGTATTTTATCTTCCAAGCCTATTCCGGCATCTATGGGGATGACGAATCGACTTTGGGAGTTGGTCATTTTTGATTTTAAATCTTCTATCCCATAATCTATTGCCTTTTGCTGATTGGCTAAAAATGCTCTACGGTGAATTTTAGTGTGCATCTTATTTTCCGTTTTCTTTTGTTGTGTTGATGCTGGTTCGTCCTCTTGAGCAGCTTCTTTTTGCACTCCCATCAAGCCATCCAATATCTGGTCGGCAGTCCTTTGTTGAGGCGTAAAAACAGAGGTAACTGACACTGTCGCACTTTGTTTCTTACCCTTTTTCTCCCCTTTGCTTAGCCGCTTTTTGGGATTGGCCTCCTTTTGTTGTACTGCCTTTATCTTCGGCAATCCTTTACCATCAAAGGTAGTGCTAAAAAACAACGCTTCATCTTCTTGAGCTTCTTCTCGCTCCAACTCATAGTACTGATCAACGTACTCGCCCAAATGATTGACATTTCTCTCCGAAGATTTTCCACTCAGATTCAAACCTAATAATTTATTCACTATCACTACGCTTTCTTTGTAACTCCCCTGGGTAGCACTTCCCCCTACCAACTCTTGTAGATTGTACGACCAATAACAACCCTTGGGCAACTGCAAATAATCGTCTATTTTATAAAATTGACCGCGTTGAGTACTCAAATACGATGGACGATGGATTTGTATCAGACCAAACAAACTGAGGTAGTTCCGCTTCTTTGTCCCTTTACTCCTGTAGCTCTCTCCTGATTCCAAAATCGGGAGATATTCCTCAACCTTTTTTAACTTTTGCTTGATTATGTAGTTCAATAGCAACAGTCCCAGCTTCAGCAATTCACTTAGTAGGCTTAGTTCTATTTTATCAATCCCTACATCCTGCTCTACATATTCATCACTTAGGTCAACCAATCTTCCGATTTCTTCTTCTATTTTTTGTATTAGTACTTTTTTGTCCATACCTTGAATTAGAGTTTGAGGGTCAGTAAATCTATTTTCTAACTTAAATTTACTAAATTCCTTCAAACTCTTCTCATTTTAGGATTCCTCCAATTTGTCTCGCACTCTTTTGAATTTTGTAATTGAATACTTTGACAAAGAATTGTAACAATTCACAAAGAGCTTTTAAAAGTAATTGAAATTCTAAAACTAATTGAGACAAGTAGATTTTAAAAATTACAAACTCCACAACATCTGTAAAAAAGTTTAATAACTTAAAATTATTGCAATTCATAAATTATTGAAAATCATAGAGTTAAATAACAAATTTGGCCTAATCAGGCTAATTGTTAATCAACAATCGGTAAGCTCAACTCCGAAAAGCTATTGAAGCAGCATGAAAAATATTACTCCCACAGCAGTAGAATTGTAGAAGAAAAATAACATTCAAAATACACATATCGACAAAATTTCATATATTGGTTCCTCAACAGTTTGGAGTAATATGGCTCCGAAATTACCTGAAAGGAAAACCGGCGCTGAGGCGCCGGAAAAATACGGCTACCAACAAAGCGTAAAGCGTCCATGCGGCTACTTGGAAGATGAAATGCCTTTTGGTTGATAAAGAATTTTTGCAGTTCCTTTCAGTACTTTGAAAACCGCACGGCGTTTACGCAGACCGTTGGCTGCAATGGTTGGGCCGACCCGCTTTTTTTGAATTGGATGGCATGAACATCTGTACCAAAAAGGTAATTGAAAGAGAATCTTTGATAGTAAATTCTGATTGAGAATTTATCCTGAATTGAAACTAGAATTGATAGTTGTGAAAATTTGAAATTGGAAAAAATTACGATAAACTACTGATTTTCAATCGATTACGTATAATTTTAATCACAATTGATAGATTACGGGTAATTGTACTGGCTTCAATTCATCATCAAGAAAATCTTGAATTTCATCAGCAGTTAAATTTTAATTGACAATTTTTGAGATTAGATCTCTAATTTGGTAAAATTTGGTAAATTGACTGTTGAAAATTATACCTGAAATTTGTATCTAAAATTAGTATCATTGAAAATTTTGTTGGAAAGGATTCTGAGATTAGAGAAGTTGAGTAGCAGCCAAAACACTGTAATGGAAACTTTGGCCAACGCGCAGAAGAGAATGCAGCCAACACTGGCTATGCGACCATGTGGTTAAATTTTCTTGAAAATTTAACCTTATCGAAAAACTACATCTTTGTTCCTTTCAACATCCTGACACCACACGGCGCATAGCCGGGCCGTTGGCTGCAATGGTTGGGCCGACCCGCTTTTTTTTGAATTGGATGGCATGAACATCTGTACCAAAAAGGTAATTGAAAGAGAATCTTTGATAGTAAATTCTGATTGAGAATTTATTCTGAATTGAAACTGGAATTGATAGTTGTGAAAATTTGAAGTTGGAAAAATTATGATAAACTACTAATTCTCAATCGATTACGTATAATTTTAATCACAATTGATAGATTACGGATAATTGTACTGGCTTCAATTCATCAGCAAGAAAATCTTGAATTTCATCAGCAGTTAAATTTTAATTGACAATTTTTGAGATTAGATTTCTAATTTGGTAAATTGACTGTTGAAAATTGTAACTGAAATTTGTATCTAAAATTAGTATCATTGAAAATTTTGTTGAAAAGGACTCTGAGATTAGAGAAATTGAGTAGCAGCCAAAACACTGTAATGGAAACTTTGGCCAACGCGCAGAAGAGAATGCAGCCAACACTGGTTATGCGACCATGTGGTTAAATTTTCTTCGAAAATTTAACCTTATCGAAAAACTACATCTTTGTTCCTTTCAACATCCTGACACCACACGGCGCATAGCCGGGCCGTTACCTACCATAGAATTTTAAGGCCATCCCTCGATTCTAAATTAGTCCCAAATTACGCCTGGAAAAATTGAATGAATTCGTCAAGATACAGCATCCAAAGTGATCGCCCTACCCGCTTAAAAATTTCTTCGATAAGCTTTTTACAAACCAAGAACCAGGGTCTGGGATCAACAATAATTAAAAGCAATAATCACGGGAAATTATTCTTCACACAATAAGTCTTTGATCGGCACTGAGTCAGCCAAATTGTTAAATCTTCCAGCAAAAGCTATGAGTCGATAAATTATACCCAAATTCTCCTCTGGGGCCCAACTACAAATTGACAGTCAAATTCACGGATTAAGGAAAAATGTTATATATTTATACCACCACCTAAAGAACTTATTTGTTCCAGTGGTGAATACGATAAATAAAGGACTCAACAGTTCCTTTGAAACTATCCTCAGAAACGGCGCTGTGCGCGCCGAAATACGGATAGGTAACAAAGCGTAAAGCGTCCATGCGGCTACTTGGAAGACGAAATGCTTTTTGGTTGATAAAGAATTTTGTAGTTCCTTTCAGCACTTTGTAAACCGCACGGCGTTTACGCAGACCGTTCGCTTCCATTAAAAATGAAAAAAAAGTTCTACATATCATTTCTAAGGAAAATTTACACAAAGAATCTGGTGAATGACATTCATTTGGAGAAGATATTTGATTACGAAAAAGCGATGATTTTTTTGAATTCAGATTCATTTGAAGTTGACAAAGAAACCCAAGAGTATTTCAAGGGATTTATCCCAATGTTAATCACAAATGACAAATCATTGAATTTAAAATATCGGAATGTATTCAGCGAAGAAGAATTTAAATCTTATTGCTTTGACACTTCTGGTAAAAACAATTTAACTGCTATTGATGGTGAAAATGTTTTCAATCATTTTTTAAACATCAAAAAGAATAAATACAAAGAAGCCTATAAATTCACCTATTTAGAAACAATTGTAGATGAGCATAATGGACAAGAATATTTAACAGAAGATACTGATTGGGAGACAAAAGATTGGATTGACACTGATGACGAGTTGATAACACCTTTATAAATAACCATTTTCAAAAATAAACGAACAAAGAAAAAATCCTTATCAAGTATGAATTGGAATAATTTGGTCAAAAGCAAAATACTACAAAAGATAAAGTCAGATTGGATTTCGCTTTTGGAGGATAAAAAATTGAAGGAAAGAGATTACCATGAATTTATCCAAACCCATCCAGGTTTATTCTTTAATTCAAATTTTGATTCATACTTAACTATCTCTAAAGTGAAATTGGGTTCAGACCATGAAACAGATTTTGTAGTTGTAAAAGAAGGCTATAGCGATGGTACAATTTACGAACTGATTGAAATTGAGTCACCTCATACCAAATTATTTGATAAGACAGGCAAACCAACATCGAAATTCAACTCGTCAATTCAACAAATCAGAGATTGGAGAAGATGGCTAATAAAGAATCGGACTGGTTTTAAAAATATATTTCCAACTTCGTCAACAAGAGTAATCAGAGATAGCAGATTGAAATTCAAGATAATAATTGGAAGAAGAGAAACAGACAAAGAAGTTATGGAGAAAAGAAGACAAATATCTGAAGAAGAAAACATTCAAATTTTGTCTTTTGACAGATTAAGTGACACATTAAATAGATTCAAGTTTTTTCCAGAAGAGCCATTGATTTCAGCAAGTGAAATGGATAAAGTTGACTGGCAAATAAAGAATCAATTGGCAAATCCATTTTTTGTATGTCATAATCATTCCGAGTGGATGAAAATATGTAAGAAGGGAAGTTTTCATATTTACTCAACAATGGTTCATTAACTTTTTTGCAAAGATTTAGGAAAATAAAAAAGGAAGTACGAATTTGGTAGAATGCAACTTCAGACCAATCATACTTCCAGCGAGAGTAAGACTCTCACCGAAAAAATAGTAAATAAATTGCAATGCATCACAAAGCCGAGTAAGAAATTTTTCATTTCGACGATTATTTTGTTTTTATCGCTACGAGGTCGATATAATTTCAAAGGGATGAGCAGGTATAGTTCAAATTGTGAGATGACATTTCATAATCAATTTGAGAAAGAGTTTGATTTTCTGTCATTCAATATTGAATTGTGCAATGATCAATTTAGGGGTCGAACAATTTTAGCCTTTGATCCGTCCTATATTCCTAAAAGTGGGAAGCACACCCCCAATGTTGACTACTATTACAGTGGTTGTTTGGGTAGACCAGCCAAAGGGCTTGAAATAGGTGGATTAGCAGCAGTTAGCATAGATGACAATACTGCATTGCATTTGCAAGCAACCCAAACAATCAGTAGAGAAAAGCTCAATGAAAAAGAGATGACGCTGGTAGATTTTTATGCCCAAACCATAATTGATCTGGCCCCTCAGGTAAGTCATATCTCCAGTCATTTAGCTGTAGATGGTTACTTTGCTAAGCTCCGTTTTATAGACCCAATCAAGGCACAAACTGAATTAGACATCATTTGTAAATTGAGAAAAGACGCTAATCTGAAGTATTTGTACAAGGGGCCAAAAAGAAAAAGGGCGGGTAGGCCAAAAAAGTATGATGGCAAAATAAATGTCCAAAAAATTGACAAACGCCGATTTGATTTAGTTCATCAAGATGATGATGTAAAAATATATCAAATCGAATGCTGGTCAGTAAGATTAAAAAGAAAAATCAACCTGGCTTATGTGGAATTCCTAAAAGAAGGAAAACCTACTGACCGTTACGCCATGTATTTTTCAACGGACTTAGAATTAGACGCCTTTTCCATCTATTGCTTTTACAAAGCTCGTTTTCAGATTGAGTTTTTGTTCAGAGATGCAAAACAATATACCGGATTAACCAACTGCCAATCCAGAAATGAGAATAAGCTACACTATCACTTTAATATGTCACTTAGCAGTGTAAATGTAGCTAAAGCCGCCCATTATCTGTCAGTCAAAAAAGAAAACAGAACTAGCTTTTCTCTGGCTGATATTAAAACCTCGTATTTCAATGAACTCATGCTCAATTTCTTTTTATCAAACTTAGACATTGAGCCTGAGTTGATAAAAAATAAACCAGCTTTTAAAAAGCTATTAGGTTTCGGCAAAATTGCCGCTTAATTCTTTATGAACCATTGCTCAAGAATGTGTAAAGAAATAGTAAATAGTAGAACTTATAATAAGTTTTACGAAGAATTTAAAAAAGAAAAAGAAAAAGAAAACGGAAGCGAACAAAGCATAGCCGTCAAGCTGCCCTAAGCGGGCAGCCTGCGGCTATGCAGACCGTTGGCTGCAATGGTTGGGCCGACCCGCTTTTTTTGAATTGGATGGCATGAACATCTGTACCAAAAAGGTAATTGAAAGAGAATCTTTGATAGTAAATTCTGATTGATAATTTATCCTGAATTGAAACTAGAATTGATAATTACAAAAAATTGAGATTGAACAAAATTTACCGTAAATCATTAATTTTCAATTTATTACGTATAATTTTAATCACAATTGATGGATTACGGGTAATTGTACTGGCTTCAATTCATCAGCAAGAAAATTTTGAATTTCATCAGCAGTTAAATTTTGATTGACAATTTTTGAGATTAGATTTCTAATTTGGTAAAATTTGGTAAATTGACTGTTGAAAATTGTAACTGAAATTTGTATCTAAAATTAGTAGCATTGAAAATTTTGTTGAAAAGGGCTTTGAGATTAGAGAAATTGAGTAGCAGCCAAAACACTGTAATGGAAACTTTGGCCAACGCGCAGAAGAGAATGCAGCCAACACTGGCTATGCGACCATGTGGTTAAATTTTCTTCGAAAATTTAACCTTATCGAAAAACTACATCTTTGTTCCTTTCAATATCCTGACACCACACGGCGCATAGCCGGGCCGTTGGCTGCAATGGTTGGGCCGACCCGCTTTTTTTGAATTGGATGGCATGAACATCTGTACCAAAAAGGTAATTGAAAGAGAATCTTTGACAGTAAATTCTGATTGATAATTTATCCTGAATTGAAACTAGAATTGATAATTACAAAAAATTGAGATTGAACAAAATTTACCGTAAATCATTAATCTTCAATTGATTACGTATAATTTTAATCACAATTGATGGATTACGGGTAATTGTACTGACTTCAATTCGCCATCAAGAAAATCATGAATTTCATCAGCAGTTAAATTTTGATTGACAATTTTTGAGATTAGATTTCTAATTTGGTAAATTGACTGTTGAAAATTGTAACTGAAATTTGTATCTAAAATTAGTATCATTGAAAATTCTGTTGAAAAGGACTTTGAGATTAGAGAAGTTGAGTAGCAGCCAAAACACTGTAATGGAAACTTTGGCCAACACGCAGAAGAGAATGCAGCCAACACTGGCTATGCGACCATGTGGTTAAATTTTCGAAGAAAATTTAGCCTTACCGAAAAACTACACCTTTGTTCCTTTCAACATCCTGACACCACACGGCGCATAGCCGGGCCGTTCTGCTCAATTAGGAAAAAACAAAAAAATCAATGAACCGAGAATTATGGAAAAATAGAAGTTTTGAAAGAAACAGCCCGACTCAATATCCTTGTCCAAAATGTTTTGTTGGAATACTTAAACCACTATTAGTGAAGACAGAAATAACAGGAGAAGGTGAACACATGAGTAATTACAATTATCCTTATGGAATTGAGCATATTTTTTCAGGCTTATTCAAATGCACCAAAAATTCATGCGGAGAAATAATTTCATTTGGAGGAATTTGTAATAAAGATATTGAAACAGGTGAAGAATTACCGAATGGAGAACTTGTTCCAAAATATATTACAATTTACGAACCTAAATTTTTTTACCCAAATTTAAGATTGTTCAAATTACCGAAGAATATTGATAAAGAAATTAAGGAACAAATAGATTTATCATTTTCACACTATTTCAATGATTTATCGTCTTGTGCAAATAGAATAAGAACGACAGTTGAAGTAATTCTTGATGTGATAAAAGCCCCGAAATACAAAATAGCTAATTCAGGAAGAAGGCATATTTTCAGAAAACTTCATAATCGAATCGAAAATTTTAAAAAGAAAAAAAAGACAATAGCAGAATTACTGTTAGCGATAAAATTCATTGGCAATGAAGGAAGTCATAAAGGGAAAGTCGAGGTTGATGACATTTTAGACGCTTACGAAATACTTAATGAAGTCATTGATATGGCTTTTGTGAATAAAAGAAAACAGGTGATGAAAATCGCAGATGAAATAAATCAAATAAAAAAACCACGTTCAAAAAAATAAAAACTGAGCAGAACAAAGTGCAAAACGGCAAGTGGGGCTATGCGCCCCACCTGCGTTTGCACCAACCGTTGGGCGCTATGGGGTACGAACAACAGACATAGGTGACAGAGTTCAACAGACATAGGTGACACTTTTAAAAAGGCATAAATTGCATAATAAAATGCTATGCCTTGGAAAAACAACACACCTATGGATCAAAAAATTGCTTTTATTCGCGAATGGGAAAGCGGACAATTTTATTTTAATAGCTTGTGCGAAGCTTATTGCATCAGTAGAAAAACTGGCTATAAAATTATTAATAGATATAAAGAAAATGGTATCCACCATTTAGCTGATCGATCTCGTAAACCTTTAAATAGTCCTGATTCAACTGATCAAAACATTATTGATGAAATAAAATTCTGGAGAGGTAAAAAAAATTGGGGTGCTAAAAAAATCAGAATTAAAGTCATTGAAAAATTTGATGAAAATTTAGTCCCCAGTGTAACTACTATTCACAATATTTTAATCAGACAAGGCTTAGTTACACCCAAAAAGAGAAGAAGAAAAATCGAACCCTCCTACCCCGTTTTCGATCCTCAGCAATGTAACGAAATTTGGTCCGCTGATTATAAAGGTTCCTTTTTACTCGGTAATAAAAAACGATGCTTTCCTTTGACTATTTGCGATTCCTGTTCTCGATTTATTTTCGATATTCAAGGCCAGTATAATGAAAATACCAAAAATGTAATCTCTGTCCTCAAAAAAGTTTTTAAGCAATATGGAAAACCAAAATACTTCCATACGGACAATGGGAGTGCTTTTGCGTCCATTCAAAGCCCTGCAGGATACGGATATTTGTCCTACTGGCTTTTGGATCATGGCATCCAACCTGTGTTTTCCGATCCAGGCAGACCTGACCAAAATGGACGTCACGAGCGTATGCATAAAGATCTTAAAGCTCGTTGCTGTAAACCTCCTGCTCATAATCTCAGAAGTCAGAACAGACGAATGAATGCCTTTGTTAAGGAATATAATTTTGAACGACCTCACGAAAAATTAGATATGAAAACGCCCGGTAAAGTTCATCAGTTATCCAATAGAGAATGGTCTGATAAAATAGCTCCAATAGAATACGATTCCGATTTGATGGTCAAGAAAGTTACTGCAAGTGGAGCCATCAGATGGGGTGCTTACGAATGGGTGAATATTAGCAGATGTCTCATCGGTAAATATGTCGGAATTAAAAAATTAGGGAATAGAATTTATCAAGTATTCTATAGAAATTATCCTCTGGGATATTTTAAAGAAGGCGAACAAGTTCAAAAGGGTAAATATCATTTATTAGATTCTGATAAAGATATGAACGGAAGGCGTCGGGGGGGGTAAATTAAAATCGCAGCAGCCCTGGCTGTTCCGCTACGCTCCACAGCCAGGGCTGCTCTGGAAGAAAAGTATTATATTTATGAATAAAAAGTGTAACCCATGTCTATTGAACTGTGTGTACGATGTCTGTTGCACCCCTGGAAAATCCCGACCCGCGACTTGAAAGTAGCTCCATGAACAAAATGGTAAAATTGAAAAATCTTGACTCCCAAATTATTGAATAGATACTCTCCTACCCGCTTTGTAAATTTTAGTTAAGTATCTGTAAAATCTAGCTGACGGCCTCTTTGTGTATATTCCGGTAAACTTGTGCCACGGTTTCCGGAGCAAACTGTGCCACGGTTGTGAAGAGTCGATAATCTATTCTCAAAGTTAAAAAATATTAGCTGTTTACTCCTTTTGCCTTGCGCATAGACTCTCCCGAGAGAGTGATTCTATGTGAAGAATGCACCAATCTATCCAGGATAGCATCGGCAATAGTGCCCTCACCAATCAATTCATGCCATTTGCCCACAGGGATTTGAGAAGTGATGATAATGGATGATTGGTCGTACTTGTATTCGACAATATCCATGAGCGCCTGCCTGATGATATTATCTATTTCGCTGAGACCAAAATCATCGATAATGAGTAAAGCGGTTTGTTTGATCGTTTTGATTAGCCGTTGGTAGTTGCCTTCAATTTTGGCCAGTCTGACCTGATCGGATAAATTACTCATGGTGTAGTATTGGGTTTTGTGTAGTTGTATACAAGCCTGATGTCCGAGGGCTTGAGCCAGGTAGGTCTTGCCCGTTCCGGTGGGACCGATGATAATCAGATTTTGGTGTTTCTGAATAAAGTCCAAAGTGGCCAGTCGGTTGAAGTAATTTTTGTCCAGTCCGCGAGGAGTGGTAAAATCGACATTGGCAATGGCGGCACCGGAGCGGAAGTGAGCTCGTTTGATCAGATTCTCCATTTTCCGGTTTTGCCGGTATTCCCATTCCTGGTCAGCCAGCAGAGCAGTGTACTGATCCAGGGTATAGTCCTGGTAAAGGTTGTCTTGCATACTGAGGTGATGGATATGGGCCATGCCTTTGAGTCGCATTGTTTTTAGCTTTTCTACTGTGGTTTGTGTATTCATTGTTGTAAATTTTTAGAAAGGTTTAAGTGTAATATTGACTGCCTCGGATATTGTCATGTTCCGGGATGGTTGTTGTCTTGGTTGTGGCCTGGAACAGATCCTGCTCCAGGTCCATATTGTTTTTCAAAATATCCCTAACGGTACTATAACTGAAGTAGGGATATTGACGAGCGCGAATAACAGCACTTTGAAGCCGGTCGACAGGATAATCCTTGACCAATTGCAAAATGCCCATGCACTGCTTGTAAGCTACTTCGGGATAGGTCGCTTGTTGGATCAATCCTTTGATGTAATATTCTACATCCTCACCGTATTTGCGGGCCCATTTTTGAAAGAACTCCGGCGACCAGTCGTTGTAAAATCGATGGGTGCTTTTCATGTGTTTACTGATGGTGGTATAGCGCCCGGGGCGAGGGTCTCTTCTGTGAGTGGCGATACGTTCTTTAGCATAGAAGACCTCTACCGTTTTGGTGTTGTATTGCACCTCTACCTTTTTACCAATAAATCGATGGGGGACGCTGTAGTAGTGCCTGTCGGCGGATAAGTAGACATGTCCCATTTTTTGTACGGTTGCTATTTTATAGTACCTAAGTTCGTAAGGCTGGGCGGCAAGTGGTAAGAGCTCCTCTTTTTCAATATCATGAAACTGCTGACGGCGAGTCAGCTTTATCTGACTGAACATTCGGTCATTATAGTCTTCCAACAACTCAGCAATGGCTTTATTCAACTCTGTTAAAGAGAAAAAGATCTGTTTGGAGAGGGGATAAAAAATACGTTGGTATACCAGCTTGACGGCATTTTCTACCAATGCTTTGTCTTGTGGACAATACGTTCGAGTAGGATTAATCGAACAACCGTAATGCAGTGCAAAATCTGAAAATGTCTTGTTCAAAACCGGTTCATATTTACTGCCCTTGGTAACTGCCGATTTGAGATTATCCACCACAATACTCCTGGGGACACCTCCCATAAACTTCAGGCAGTTGTTCATCGAGTCAATAAAATCTTCCCCTTTCTGAGAAGGGGTCGCTTCCACATAAGTATACCCACTACAAGGCAAGGTGGCTACAAATACCTCCACCTCGATTTGTTCTCCAGTCTCCATATCTACGAAAAATAACTTCTTGCCGGTATAATCTACATATAGTTTATCTCCGGCTTTATGCACCAGTTTTCCTGAGCCGTCCACTTGTTGAAGCCAACGGTTCAAGTGTTCGTTAAACTGGGAAGAGCGATATCCGTCGGGGTGACGGCTTAGATACTCCCTCCATAAGGTAAGACGCGTACAACCTACCTTTTTGAGCTCTTTACGAAAATAAGGAAAGTAGCTACTCAAAGTCTGATAACGATCTTTATCCGTCGTGCTAACGCCCGGAAACAACTCTTCCAGTGATCGGTCATCTAACTGTCCAAGTACTTCATATGACCGGCCTGTGGCTTTTAACAGGCGTACGTATTCATTGATCGTATTGCGATGAATACCTAACAACCGGCTGATGCTCCGGTTGCTCTCGCCTCGAATTTTGAGTTGTAATAATTGTCTGATTTGCATGATCCCTATTCGTTGGTTCGCCATAGTGTTTTACTGTTTTATTTTTCAGTAAAACACCGAATAGAAATCGACTCTTTTAACTAAAGTGACACATTTTGCTCCGGTCAGCTGGTTTTTTTGGCACAACTTGCTCCGGAATCAGTGGCACATTTTCACCGGTTTTGGTGGCACATTTTGCTCCGGTTTAGCCACTCTTTGAATTAGATTGAAGTTTTTGATTGCCAATTAGACCGAGAATTGGATACAGTCAAAATACCAATTGGCAGTAAATTCAATTCATAAAACACTGAAAAACAATTGATTGATTATCAGATAATTACAAGATTGTCGGCCTAAGCTGGTTAATCGTTAATCAAGAAACGGAAGCTCAACGATTGACAAATTATTTTGATGAAGCCTGTGAAATGCTGATGAAATTAAATCCACATAGTTGATTCAAATTTGTTATATTTATGAAGTTAAAAGAACTGCCCAGGATTGATGAATTTGGTAAATTTGAACACCTCAGTTCCATTGAAAAATCTAAAAACAAAAGGGTACAGCGCCCAACAATGCGTATATGTTCATACCGCCTAATCGGCGGAACGTCATATACGCGGGCCGTTAGGCGCTATGAAATTCCCGACCCGCGACTTGAAAGTAGCCCCATGAACAAAATGGTAAAATTGAAAAATCGTAGCTCCCAAATTATTGAATAGAGACTCTCCTACCCGCTTTGTAAATTTCTGTTAAGTACCTGTAAAATCTAGCTGACGGCCTCTTTGAGTTAATTGAAGTTTTTGACTGTGAATTGTAATCGAGAATTAGAAGAGTGCATGACAAATTAGGGGTTTTGTATTTAAGCAGCTAATCGGACTAAATTTACTTTTCGTTCCCTTAGTCTGACGAATTGTATAAAATCTTCGATGTCTCCGTTTTGTTTTACAGCTCTAAGGTCAAGCATGTTTTGCGCCCCCTTGGATGACCATCTCATACCGCTTTGCTCCATTCTATCTTTGACCAAATGCTTACAAGTAGACTCTGCCAGAGCTGAACTGATTGGATACCCCTTTTTCAAAAAATCAGCGTAATTCATTTTGTGTTTATGGTTAGTCAAATAGGTGATTGCCTTATTTAACTGCTTCTTTTTGTTTGTCGATAATTCTGTTTTGTCTCTATTCAACACAAGGTCTTTTATTACCTTTTCAGTTCCTCCTTCCAATATATCTTTTAACACCCCTCTGACCCAGCTTGTTCTCAACTTAGAACTTTCTCCAAATATGGCATTGGCACAATCCCAAACGTATTCGCTTACATGGACTATGTCTAAAATGATTCCATCAAATTGACCTTCCAGATTATTCTTCTTTATGCTTGCCAGTATTTTATCTTCCAAGCCTATTCCGGCATCTATGGGGATGACGAATCGACTTTGGGAGTTGGTCATTTTTGATTTTAAATCTTCTATCCCATAATCTATTGCCTTTTGCTGATTGGCTAAAAATGCTCTACGGTGAATTTTAGTGTGCATCTTATTTTCCGTTTTCTTTTGTTGTGTTGATGCTGGTTCGTCCTCTTGAGCAGCTTCTTTTTGCACTCCCATCAAGCCATCCAATATCTGGTCGGCAGTCCTTTGTTGAGGCGTAAAAACAGAGGTAACTGACACTGTCGCACTTTGTTTCTTACCCTTTTTCTCCCCTTTGCTTAGCCGCTTTTTGGGATTGGCCTCCTTTTGTTGTACTGCCTTTATCTTCGGCAATCCTTTACCATCAAAGGTAGTGCTAAAAAACAACGCTTCATCTTCTTGAGCTTCTTCTCGCTCCAACTCATAGTACTGATCAACGTACTCGCCCAAATGATTGACATTTCTCTCCGAAGATTTTCCACTCAGATTCAAACCTAATAATTTATTCACTATCACTACGCTTTCTTTGTAACTCCCCTGGGTAGCACTTCCCCCTACCAACTCTTGTAGATTGTACGACCAATAACAACCCTTGGGCAACTGCAAATAATCGTCTATTTTATAAAATTGACCGCGTTGAGTACTCAAATACGATGGACGATGGATTTGTATCAGACCAAACAAACTGAGGTAGTTCCGCTTCTTTGTCCCTTTACTCCTGTAGCTCTCTCCTGATTCCAAAATCGGGAGATATTCCTCAACCTTTTTTAACTTTTGCTTGATTATGTAGTTCAATAGCAACAGTCCCAGCTTCAGCAATTCACTTAGTAGGCTTAGTTCTATTTTATCAATCCCTACATCCTGCTCTACATATTCATCACTTAGGTCAACCAATCTTCCGATTTCTTCTTCTATTTTTTGTATTAGTACTTTTTTGTCCATACCTTGAATTAGAGTTTGAGGGTCAGTAAATCTATTTTCTAACTTAAATTTACTAAATTCCTTCAAACTCTTCTCATTTTAGGATTCCTCCAATTTGTCTCGCACTCGAATTAGAAACACCAGTAAGAAATCTATTTCAAGATTGGATTTTGATTGATAGCAAATTTGACAATTGCAAATACGGTTGAAAAATTGATGATGAAAAGCGATAGTTCATGCTTATAAATTACTGATTATCAGACAATTACAAGATTGTCGGCCTAAGGTGGTTAATTATTAATCAAGAATTGAAAGCTCAACGATTGACAAATTATTTTGATGAAGCCTGTGAATATTGATGAAATTAAACCCACACAGTTGAATGAAAATTGTTATATTTATGGAACTAGAAATTGATATTCCACTGATGAACTCGATAAATTTGAAGAAAGCAGTTCCGTTGAAAAATTTGAAAAAGAAAAGATACAGCGCCCAACAATGCGTATATGTTCATGCCACCTAATCGGCGGCACGTCATATACGCGGACCGTTAGGTGACATAATTTGGAATATTGACAAATTGTCATTACATTTGTTGACAAATGACAGATTATGGTAAAAATTTCAAAATTATTAAGTGATAAGAAGAGGGGGATACAAGTAAAAAGCTCAAGAGATTATATTGATTTAAGTAGAAAAGGATTAAGTTTTCGACAATTAAAAGATATCTTGAAATTTACAAGTATCACAATGAAACAAATTACAGAGATGATTTCTCTATCCGAGAGACAATTAGCTCGTTATACAGATGAAAAAATTCTAAGAACAGATATTTCGGCTCATCTAATCCAGATAGTTGAATTATATAAATTTGGCTATGAAGTTTTTGAAGATAAAGACAAATTTCATATATGGATGAATAGTGAGATTAGAGCTTTAGGATATCACAAACCCATTGAATTATTGGATACACCATTTGGGATACAAGAAATAGTTAATGTATTAGGTCGATTAGAACATGGTGTTTATTCATAAGCATGGAAGTTTATAGAATAACAAAGGAAAAATATGCTTCTGATATTACAGGAAAAGGAGCAGAATTGTATGGAGGGAGATGGAATCCAATAGGAATACCAGCATTATATACATCAGAAAGTCGAGCATTATGTGCATTAGAATTATTAGTACATACTCGAAAGGAAGTCCTACCCCCGAGATATATAATTATAACATTAGAAATATCAACTGAATTAGAACAAGAAATAGAGAAGATTCCCCAAAAATATTTGAGAGAAAACTGGGATTGTCTACAACCAGAAATATGGACACAAGAAATCGGGTTAAAATACTTTCAAAAACTAAATAGACTTGGAATACGAGTTCCCTCGTCGATAATTAAAGAAGAAAATAACATTGTATTGAATCCTTTGCATGAAAGGTATGGAGATATAAAAATCATCGGAAAATCAGAGTTCAAATTAGACGAAAGATTGATGAAATAGGCGATACGTCACCTAACAAAGCGTATATGACCATGTGGGCTAATCGCCCACACGGCACATACGCCGACCGTTACCTACCATAGAATTTTAAGGCCATCCCTCGATTCTAAATTAGTCCCAAATTACGCCTGGAAAAATTGAATGAATTCGTCAAGATACAGCATCCAAAATGATCGCCCTACCCGCTTAAAAATTTCTTCGACAAGCTTTTTACAAACCAAGAACCAGGGCCTGGAATCAACAATAATTAAAAGCAATAATCACGGGAAATTATTCTTCACACAATAAGTCTTTGATCGGCACTGAGTCAGCCAAATTGTTAAATCTTTCAGCGAAAGCCATGAGTCCATAAATTATACCCAAATTCTCTTCTGGGGCCCAACTACAAATTGATAGTCAAATTCACGGATTAAGGAAAAATGTTATATATTTATATCACCACCTAAAGAACTCTTTTGTTCCAGTGGTGAATACGATAAATAAAGAACTCAACAGTTCCTTTCAAACTATCCTCAGAAACGGCGCTGTGCGCGCCGAAATACGGATAGGTAACAAAGCGTAAAGCGTCCATGCGGCTACTTGGAAGATAAAATGCTTTTTGGTTGATAAAGAATTTTGTAGTTCCTTTCAGCACTTTGAAAACCGCACGGCGTTTACGCAGACCGTTAGTGGCCATAGGGAAAATCATCCCGCAGCTTGCCTATTTTTCAAACAGCATCGTGGTAAATTGAATATCTGGAAAAGGAAAACAACATCCTGATAGGCTTGCCAGCCCGCTTTATAAATTTATAAAATTGATGAATTGATACCAGCAATAATTCTTGAACAGCACGACTGACGGCCTTTTTGATTTTGAGTTGAACTCGATTATGGGTAAACTCCTTGAATTGATTACAACAACTGAAATTCCTAAAAACTACAATTTGCAGACAATTACAATTCAACCAGGCCTAATCAAGCTCTTTGACAATCAAGAACTGAAAGCCTGGCTCAAAAAAGGCATCAATAATTATTCTGCTAAATTACTCCAAAACAACTGAGGTGACTCATGAAAAATAACACCAGAAATACACATCTTGAAAAAAATTCATATATTTAGCAAGTGAACTGATTGAAAAATTTGGTAGCAAAAACATCTGAAAGGAAAACCGGCGCTGAGGCGCCGGAAAGATACGACCACTAACAATGTGCATATGTCAATGCCCTCCTTTCAGTCGGCCACTGCATATGCACCGACCGTTAGTGGCCATAGGGAAAATCATCCCGCAGCTTGCCTATTTTTCAAACAGCATCGTGGTAAATTGAATATCTGGAAAAGGAAAACAACATCCTGATAGGCTTGCCAGCCCGCTTTATAAATTTATAAAATTGATGAATTGATACCAGCAATAATTCTTGAACAGCACGACTGACGGCCTTTTTGATTTTGAGTTGAACTCGATTATGGGTAAACTCCTTGAATTGATTACAACAACTGAAATTCCTAAAAACTACAATTTGCAGACAATTACAATTCAACCAGGCCTAATCAAGCTCTTTGACAATCAAGAACTGAAAGCCTGGCTCAAAAAAGGCATCAATAATTATTCAGCTAAATTACTCCAAAACAACTGAGGTGACTCATAAAAAATAACACCAAAAATACACATCTTGAAAAGATTTCATATATTTACAAGAGAACTGATTGAAAAATTTGGCAGCAAAAACATCTGAAAGGAAAACCGGCGCTGAGGCGCCGGAAAGATACGACCACTAACAATGTGCATATGTCAATGCCCTCCTTTCAGTCGGCCACTGCATATGCACTGGCCGTTGGGTACAATAAAATGAAATAAATGAGGACAGAATACCAAATAGTTATAGATACAAAAAATGGGCTTTGTGATTCAGTTGAGTCATTTAGAAGTTTATTGAATATTAATTCAAAAATTTCAATCCACGATGAAAAAATCGAGTACAAGAATATTTTTTTCCCATACTCAATAGAGTTCAGCCAGTTCGAAGAGAGAAAACAAAATGTATTTGAAGTAAGTGTATATTTGAATGAAGAAGAAGAATTGAATTACTATCTTGAATTACTAAAACTTATAAGAGAAATCTTAAATAAAGCAAGTTTATCAATAAATATTTTATGGGATGATTTAACGATGAAATATTCAAAAGAATCTTATCCCCTTATCCATAAAGTTGAAAATCTTCTAAGAAAATTGATTACTAAATTTATGGTTTTAAATGTTGGATTGAATTGGATAGATGAAAACTTGCCAAGTGTATTGAAAACAGATTTAGCTAAAAGTAAAAAACAAAGAGTAGGATACTCAAATATTTTACACAATTCCGATTTTATTCAATTAGCCGATTTTTTATTTAAGCCATATTCAAATAAATCAATTGAATTAATGTTTAAAAATTATAAGAAAGAGAAAGATATTTCTAAAATAAATATTGACGAATATATTCCTAAATCTAATTGGGAAAGATATTTTTCGAAAATATTAGAAACAGAAGATTCTTACTTTAATAAGAAGTGGACAAGACTTTATGAGTTAAGATGCATTGTGGCACATAACAGCTTTTTATCTTTTAATGAATATGAAGAAATAAAAGAACTAACAAGCGAATTAAGTAGTATTTTGGAAACAGCTTTAAAGAGTTTAGATAAGGTAGAAGTTCCGGAAGAAGAAAAAGAAGAATTAATTGAAAATGCCGCTTCAAACTCAAACGATTATATTGCCGAATTTTTAGAAAAATGGAATGAATTTAAAGAAGAGTATTTGAACCTAATCAATACTAGTAAAGTTATCGATGATTCAACTAGAGCTAAAGCAAGAAAATATATAAAGACAAATGGACGTATTTTAAACCGATATAAGGTACCCGAAAGAAAGAAATATAATTTATTCCTGAGTGTTCGAAATACAGTTGCTCATCATATAGGTGCAAACTCTATTAGTGAGCAAAAAGTAATTAAGTACCTAAGAGATTTAGAACTGTTAACAAGTAAAATTAAAAATACTGTACCCAACAAAGTGTAAAATGTCAATGCCGGCTAAGCGCCGCCACTGCATTTACACAGACCGTTGGCTGCAATGGTTGGGCCGACCCGCTTTTTTTGAATTGGATGGCATGAACATCTGTACCAAAACGGTAATTGAAAGACAATCTTTGATAGTAAATTCTGATTGATAATTTATCCTGAATTGAAACTAGAATTGATAATTGTGAAAATTTGAAGTTGAAAAAATTATGATAAATTACTAATTTTCAATCGATTACGTATAATTTTAATCACAATTGATGGATTACGGGTAATTGTACTGACTTCAATTCGCCAGCAAGAAAATCATGAATTTCATCAGCAGTTAAATTTTGATTGACAATTTTTGAGATTAGATTTCTAATTTGGTAAATTGACTGTTGAAAATTGTAACTGAAATTTGTATCTAAAATTAGTATCATTGAAAATTTTGTTGAAAAGGGCTTTGAGATTAGAGAAATTGAGTAGCAGCCAAAACACTGTAATGGAAACTTTGGCCAACGCGCAGAAGAGAATGCAGCCAACACTGGCTATGCGACCATGTGGTTAAATTTTCGAAGAAAATTTAACCTTATCGAAAAACTACATCTTCGTTCCTTTCAACATCCTGACACCACACGGCGCATAGCCGGGACGTTGGGTAGCCATAGGAAAATCAAACCCACAGCTTTCCTATTTTTCAAACAGCATCGTAGTAAATTCAATACCTGGAAAAGGAAAACAACATCCTGAAAGGCTTGCCAACCCGCTTTGAAATTGATACAATCATCCCTCTTCGATTGGCAGGACTACGGCATTTTGAATTTTGTAATTGAATACTTTGACAAAGAATCACAACAATTCACAAAGAGCTTTTAAAAGTAATTGAAATCCTAAAACTAATTGAGACAAGTAGATTTTAAAAATTACAAACTCCACAACATCTGCAATAAAGTTTAATAACTTAAAATTATTGCAATCCATAAATTGTTGAAAATCATAGAGTTAAATAATGAATTCGGCCTAATCCAGCTAATTGTTAATCAACAATCGGTAAGCTCAACTCCGAAAAGGTATTGGAGCAGCATGAAAAATAGTACTCCCACAGCAGTAGAATTGTAGAAGAAAAATAACATTCAAAATACACATCTCGACAAAATTTCATATATTGGTTCCTTAACAGTTTGGAGTAATATGGCTCCGAAATTACCTGAAAGGAAAACCGGCGCTGAGGCGCCGGAAAAATACGGCTACCAACAAAGCGTAAAGCGTCCATGCGGCTTTCTTTGAGGTCGAAATGCCTTTTGGCTGATAAAGAATTTTGTAGTTCCTTTCAGCACCTTGAATGCCGCACGGCGTTTACGCAGACCGTTAGTGGTCATAGGGAAAATCATCCCGCAGCTTGCCTATTTTTCAAACAGCATCGTGATAAATTGAATATCTGGAAAAGGAAAATAACATCCTGATAAGCTTGCCAGCCCGCTTTATAAATTTATAAAATTGATAAATTGATACCAGCAATAATTCTTGAACAGCACAACTGACGGCCTTTTTGATTTTGAGTTGAACTCGATTATGGGTAAACTCCTTGAATTGAGTACAACAACTCAAATTCCTGAAAACTACAATTTACAGACAATTACAATTCAACCAGGCCTAATCAAGCTCTTTGACAATCAAGAACTGAAAGCCTGGCTCAAAAAAGGCATCAATAATTATTCTGCTAAATTACTCCAAAACAACTGAGGTGACTCATAAAAAATAACACCAGGAATACACATCTTGAAAAAATTTCATATATTTAGCAAGTGAACTGATTGAAAAATTTGGCAGCAAAAACATCTGAAAGGAAAACCGGCGCTGAGGCGCCGGAAAGATACGACCACTAACAAAGTGCATATGTCAATGCCCTCCTTTCAGTCGGCCACTGCATATGCACCGACCGTTGGGTAGCCATAGAAAATCAAACCCACAGCTTTCCTATTTTTCAAACAGCATCATAGTAAATTGAATACCTGGAAAAGGAAAACAACATCCTGAAAGGCTTGCCAACCCGCTTTGAAATTGATACAATCACCCCTCTTCGATTGGCAGGACTACGGCATTTTGAATTTTGTAATTGAATACTTTGACAAAGAATCACAACAATTCACAAAGAGCTTTTAAAAGTAATTGAAATCCTAAAACTAATTGAGACAAGTAGATTTTAAAAATTACAAACTCCACAACATCTGCAATAAAGTTTAATAACTTAAAATTATTGCAATCCATAAATTGTTGAAAATCATAGAGTTAAATAATGAATTCGGCCTAATCCAGCTAATTGTTAATCAACAATCGGTAAGCTCAACTCCGAAAAGGTATTGGAGCAGCATGAAAAATAGTACTCCCACAGCAGTAGAATTGTAGAAGAAAAATAACATTCAAAATACACATCTCGACAAAATTTCATATATTGGTTCCTTAACAGTTTGGAGTAATATGGCTCCGAAATTACCTGAAAGGAAAACCGGCGCTGAGGCGCCGGAAAAATACGGCTACCAACAAAGCGTAAAGCGTCCATGCGGCTTTCTTTGAGGTCGAAATGCCTTTTGGCTGATAAAGAATTTTGTAGTTCCTTTCAGCACCTTGAATGCCGCACGGCGTTTACGCAGACCGTTGTGCCTAATAGAGAAAAAGGGAAAAACGTTGTATAGTTGAACAAATTTAGCTAAATTTGATGAATTAAAATATCAAATTATGCTAATCGTAGAGAGAATTATTGAAGAATCGCTAAAAAAATCTATTCAAACAAATAAGGTAATTGTTTTATTGGGACCAAGAAGAGTTGGAAAAACAGTGCTCTTAAACAAATTATTAAAGGAATATTCTAAGCCCTATAAGTTTATGAGTGGAGAAGATTTAATGTCTATTCAATCATTAGAAAGAAGAAGCATAATTCACTACAAGAATTTATTTGGCGATATAAAATTATTGGTAATTGATGAAGCACAAAAAATTCCAGATATTGGCAATATCTTAAAGTTGATTGTCGATCACATTGAAGGAATTGAAATTATAGTAACAGGATCTTCAGCATTTGATATCGATAGATATACAGGAGAACCACTAACTGGGAGAAAAAAAACTTTCCATTTATTTCCTTTTGCAGAAAAAGAATACTCGCAATTAGAAAATAGAATCGAAAAAAAAGAACAACTTAGAAATCGATTAATCTTTGGCAATTATCCTGAGTTAATTCATTCGAGTGACAACCATTCTAAGGCAGAATATTTAAAAGAAATTCTGAACTCCTACTTATTGAAAGATATTCTAACTTTTGAAAGTATTAGAAACTCTGACAAAATTTTAAAATTACTCCAATTAATTGCTTTTCAAATTGGTGGAGAAGTTTCTTACAATGAGTTAGCTTCTAATCTTGGAATTAGTAGAAATACAGTTGAGCGATATTTAGATTTATTATCAAAGGTCTTTATTATCCATAAATTAGGGGGGGTTAGTAGAAATCTAAGAAAAGAGGTTACAAAAAATAGTAAATGGTATTTTTATGATAATGGAATTCGTAATGCTTTAATTGCTAATTTAAATCCTGTTGAGTTAAGAAACGATATTGGACAATTGTGGGAGAATTATGTAATTAGTGAAAGGCTAAAAATGCAACATTATAATAAAATGTTAGTGTACAATTACTTTTGGAGAACATATGACCAACAAGAAATTGATTGGATCGAAGATAGAGGTGGGAAATTGTATGCCTATGAATTTAAATGGAATGAAAAAAAGAAGGTAAAAACTCCTGTAGGGTGGGAAAAAAATTATGAAAATTCTGAATTTCATGTAATTACTCCTTATAATTATATCGAGTGGCTAAATGAAAAATATGAATACTAGGCACAACAAAGTGCAGCCGTCAATTGCCAGCAAAAGCTGGCAACTGCGGCTGCACAGCCCGTTACCTACCATAGAATTTTAAGGCCATCCCTCGATTCTAAATTAGTCCCAAATTACGCCTGGAAAAATTGAATGAATTCGTCAAGATACAGCATCCAAAATGATCGCCCTACCCGCTTAAAAATTTCTTCGATAAGCTTTTTACAAACCAAGAACCAGGGCCTGGGATCAACAATAATTAAAAGCAATAATCACGGGAAATTATTCTTCACACAATAATTCTTTGATCGGCACTGAGTCAGCCAAATTGTTAAATCTTCCAGCGAAAGCTATGAGTCGATAAATTATGTCCAAATTCTCCTCTGGGGCCCAACTACAAATTGATAGTCAAATTCACGGATTAAGGAAAAATATTATATATTTATACCACCACCTAAAGAACTTATTTGTTCCAGTGGTGAATACGATAAATAAAGGACTCAACAGTTCCTTTCAAACTATCCTCAGAAACGGCGCTGTGCGCGCCGAAATACGGATAGGTAACAAAGCGTAAAGCGTCCATGCGGCTACTTGGAAGATGAAATGCCTTTTGGTTGATAAAGAATTTTTGCAGTTCCTTTCAGCACCTTGAATGCCGCACGGCGTTTACGCAGACCGTTGGGCGCTATGGAAAATCCCAACCCACCATTTTGAATTTGGCACCAAGAGCAACTTGAAAAAATTGGTGAATTGTAGCTCCGAGATCATCTAAAAAAGGACTCCCCTACCCGCTTGAAAATTTGAAAAGTATTTTACAGGGCAAGCTGACGGCCTTTTTGATTATGGATGAAAAATGGTAAGCAACAAGAAAAATTGAAATACCCAAAAACTGATTGATTGAAAGAGTGACTGAAACTCCGAAATTCAGCAAGATCTTCAAAAATTATTGAAAGCCTCTAAATTCTATCCAAACTCCAATTCAGCCAAGAGCAATAAGTAAATTGAAATTTATCAAAATACATAAAACACTGATAATCAACAAAATAAGCTGAAAAGGCCTAGCTAATCTCAATGATTAATCAGGAAGTGGTAAGCGGAGTGAATGATTAGATTCTACCAAGAGTACTTTGAAAAGTAAAACACCAAAGTTGCTACGGTTGACTGGAAATTGTTATATTTATACCCGGTAAAATTGTTGGGTTCCTTTGGAGCAACCTGGAAAATTGGAGCCTCATAGTTCCTTTGAAAAATTTGTAAAAGGAAGGAACAGCGCCCAACAAAGCGTAAAACGACCATACGGCTTTCTTTGAGGTCGAAATGTTGGTTACTTGGCAAAAATTTTTGCAGTTCCTTTCAGCACTTTGAAAACCGCACGGCGTTTACGCAGACCGTTGTATGCAAGCGTGACAAGACCGAACAGCATTCATATAAAATTTTGTAAGTGGACAACTTAGTTTCTCATAATTAAGACTACTCTATATTGATATTAGACTTTGGACGAAAACGGAAGCATCTCCAACATAAATGTTAGGTCAAAATCCCGGATAGATTCGAAGTCTTTTATGCGACTTTCTTGTTATTGCGCTTATTAGAGGTCTTTTTTACGACCTTATATCGAGTTCTTTGAATTTGTGTTTCGCCTTTTTGTCTCGGCCTACCTTTTTTGGACTTTAGCGGTTTGAATGGGTTTTGTTCAAAAGTCAAAAAAAGTGATTCGGCAGCATGCCATGTCTGTGCAATAGACAATCTATGTCCGCTGTCAGGCTGTTGATTTTGGGGTAGGTACTTTCGCCATTCTCTTGGACGAAAGTCCGCTTCGTCACTTGCGATGTAAAGTAGCCAAACAGTTAGTTGATAAATCAACAACCAATTGTCAAAATGTTCTAGTACAGGAGTTTGCAGTTTATCAATCATCAACCGTTGCTTGGCAAATCGAAGACTTGGTTCGATATCATAACGTTTACGATAAGTATGATATCCTTCGGGAGTGGTTACTTCATTTTTCCGTTTACCGCTAAGAGCTACAAACTGAGATGGTCTAAAAAATCAGGACACAAAAATAAAGTAAATTTGTGTTCAAATGAAAGAGAAACCCACCACCAGAAAGCGTCGTAGATACGATGCAGAGTTTAAAAAAAGTGCCCTTGAAATGGAACAAGATGGCAGGAGTGTAGCATCAATCTGCCAAGCTCTGGGGATAAAAGAAAGCCTTTTTTATACATGGAAAAGCAAGGCAAAGAAACGGGCGGCATCCTCAAATAAGACAGAAGAGGATGAAATTAAGAGATTACGTAAACGACTAAAAGAAGTCGAACAGGAGCGTGACATCTTAAAAAAAGCCTTGGGCATTTTCAGCCGTCAGACTTGACCAAGCGGTATGACCTGATTGAAGCGTTGTCAAAAGAATATCCAGTAAGAAGGCTTTGTAAGATGCTCCAGGTAAGCACAAGTTCTTATTATGCTTATCACAATGGTCAGACCTATCGACCTAGCGATCACAAAACAACTTTGCTAAAAGAAGTGAAGTCCATATTTGATTTTCATAAGCGGCGTTATGGCAGCAGAAGGATACACTCAGAATTGCAAGACAAAGGTTATGACGTAGGTAGGCATCAAGTGAGAAGTTTGATGAGAGCACAACAACTGGTTGCGATACAGCCTAAAAGCTTCATTCCCAGGACAACACAGAGTGATCCGTCTTTGTGCAGGAGTCCGAATATGTTGTTGAGTGAAGATAATTTGCCCACTGCTCCGGACGAAGTGCTGGTAGGTGACATTACCTATTTGCCCAGTATAGCGGAAGGAATAGACGAATGGTTATACCTAGCCATTTGGATGGACCTGTTCACCAGAAAGATAGTAGGTTGGCATGTAGATGAACATATGGAGGATCTACTGGTCCTAACGGCTTTGAAAAAAGTGATCTATAATAGAAGTCCGGAAGCACGCCTGATCGTTCACTCGGATGGAGGTGGTCAATATGGTTCGAAGAACTTCAGAAAATTACTAAGCTGGACTTTACTACTTTTGAAAAATAAGAAATCCCGAAAGCTTTGTTACTTTAGAGTATCTGAACCTTCTAAAGATGCTACAATTACCTTCAGGATTTCAAGACACAATATCGTATTTTTCATTTGTATTTCGCAAAGATGTATGGCCAAAAGTAGTTTTACTATTAACAGGAGCTATTATTTGTCCAGGCAGTAGAACGGTTTGCAACATACTTCGGAGTGTTGGTTTGCGTTGGGAAAAAAACTTTCCCAAGTATCACCGCGTACTTAGTCAGGACAAGTGGTCAGCCAAGCAAATTAGCGAGATATTACTTAGTTTAATAGTCAAGGCTTTTATTCCAAAAGGAAGACCAATCGTTGTTGGTTTAGATGACACGATTGAACGCCGTTGGGGTTACAAGATTAACAAGCGTGGTATTTATCGGGATCCTGTTCGCTCTTCCAAAAGTCACTTTGTTAAGTGTAGTGGTTTGCGTTGGCTTTCCTTGATGGTGCTAACTCATTTGCCATGGCTTGAAGCAGGAGCTTATTGGGCACTTCCTGTGTTAACGGTGCTGTGTCCATCAGAGCGATATTATACAGATCGGGACAAGCCAGCAAAGAAGTTGACTGATTGGGCCAGGCAGGTTCTAAGTTGGTTAAGCCGACAGAGTGCAAAGCTAGGACGAGCTATATATTTAACGGGGGATGGCTCTTTTGCCACCTTCGAGTTGTTTATGCATGCCCAACAAGTAGGAATAGGTATGATTGCTAGGATGAAACTTAATGCTCGTTTGTATGAGTTGCCTCCAAAGCAATACCCTAAAAACAAAAGGGGGCCAAAACCGCCAGTCGGCAAGCGACTGCTTAGTATGGAAAAACGTCTGACGGACAAGCGCATCAAATGGACAAAAGTCGTTTTCTCCGAGTGGTATGGCCACACTAAAAAAGAGATGATGATCACCTCCGGCATCGCTATTTGGCGCAGTTCCAATACTGTGTTAGTAAAAATCAAATGGGTACTTGTTAAAGACCCACAAGGAATATTGGAACCTGTTTTACTCGGATGCACCGACTTTGAATTAGAGGACAAAAAAGTCGTCTCATTCTTTGTCAGACGATGGCGCGTCGAAGTAACTTTTGCTGAAGTACGAAGACACCTCGGAGTGGAGACTCAACGCCAATGGTCTGATCTGGCTATCGAGCGATCTACTCCTAGCCTAATGGCCTTGTTCTCGATCACTTGTCTGTTTGCTCAACACTTAAACAGCAACCAGCAAATAGAGCCAAACGCAACTGCCTGGTATAGAAAAAGGCATGTAACCTTTTCAGACGTCCTTGCTGCTGTCAGAATAGAAATCTTGCGTAAAACCAAACTTTCAATAAGCAATACAAATACCATTGTCCAAAGTTATTCTGAAAAAATCAGGTACTTGTGGTACATACTCACTCAAGCCGTTGCTTGAGTTTTGAAAAAATAGTAAAGTCAAGCTAAGAAGGAACCAATTTCGACAAAGCATGACCCGAAAGGATAACCATTACGATAATGCTTTTGCAGAATCGCTGTTCAGCAGATTTAAAGCTGAGGTTTTAAGTGAGGGAATCTTTTGGGGCTTAGAAAATGCTCGACTCAGATGTTTTGAGTTTATTGATGGATACTACAACACGATTCGTAAACATTCTTCTCTTGACTATCTAAGTCCGAGTCAGTTTGAAGAGCAATATTGGATGGACTTTTTATACCGCAACCGACAGAGATAATTTTTGATTTCTATCTTAAAAAAGTGTCCTGATAAACCGGACCACGCCAAACATGTCTCGACTAAATATCGCTTTTCCCGTTTCAGCATCCCGAACTTTAACAGCTAAAATGTCCATTGGCTTGTCTTTCATGTTGTGGCCATTTTTAGATCGAATCAGCATATTGTTCCATCGGAATATTTGAACAACAATCTTTCTACCTTTTTTTGTTGTTGCCTCCAGCTCAAAAAAATCGTTATGAGGAACTTCAAAAATAGATTGTTGATATACTGTATAGGGCTGTTTTGTTTTAGGATGCTTTTTGTAGCTTTTGTTCCTGCTCTCTGAAATCAGGTAAAGTTTTTGATTGTAAATTTTGGGTGCTCCTTTACTTTGGATCGAAGGGGCTTTACCTGTACCAGTCCATACCTTCATGCCTGATTTTAAGCGGGCAATACTGACCAGATCATCATATTTAAATGCCTCGGCCAAATAAGCACCATTGCCGTATTTACTATCTAATGTATTGAGGCATAGCTTCTGGCCCAAATCCAAGTGAGGATGGTTGAGCAATTCTTCCAGTTGCTCCAACGCTGTTTGAGAAGCGGTTTTGTTGATCGCAACACGGGATATACTAAGAGGTAAACTCCAATTGGTACCTCCATCGGATAAATTAATAAGGGATACTTCATAGCCAATACCCAACGGTTTGTTGCCCTTGATCACATTGTTTGGTATAGCTATATAGGTTCGACCTTCCAGTGTGTCCGAATGGGGCTTTTGTATTGGTGTAGTATCGGTTTGTAATAATACTCGACCTGTGTCTTCCACTGCTGGTGAATAATAAGCATAACAGAGCGATTGAAAGAATTTTCGAACTTTACCATACTCTTCTTCATTCCGCGAAAGGTTACTTACTACCTTACTTATACTACCATACTTATAATGGTACAGAGGCGAAAGACTTAATTCAGTCGGAGATTTTGCTCCTTTATACGAGGATAATGCCATGATTAAATTGGTCGTTGCTCGACTACGACGTATCTTTGAATATAAAATTTCATGGCAGAACAGATTGCTTCTTGTTATTGTTTGCATAAAAACAAGATAATCGCTGTTCTGCCTTTTTCATAATCGACATCTTTTTCGTCCAAAGTCTAAAAAGAAAATGGTATCCACCATTTAGCTGATCGATCTCGTAAACCTTTAAATAGTCCTGATTCAACTGATCAAAACATTATTGATGAAATAAAATTCTGGAGAGGTAAAAAAAATTGGGGTGCTAAAAAAATCAGAATTAAAGTCATTGAAAAATTTGATGAAAATTTAGTCCCCAGTGTAACTACTATTCACAATATTTTAATGAACTGATTTAAACTTTTCTAATGGTTTGCGGCTCCAGCCCTTATAGAACCTGACTTCTTTCCTTTTATCGTCCGTACCATACAGGTACGCACTCAAAAAGAGAAATCGCCAGAACCTACAATGGCCAAGCCTCAACAACAATACAATAGTTTAAATCAGTTCAATCAGACAAGGCTTAGTTACACCCAAAAAGAGAAGAAGAAAAATCGAACCCTCCTACCCCGTTTTCGATCCTCAGCAATGTAACGAAATTTGGTCCGCTGATTATAAAGGTTCCTTTTTACTCGGTAATAAAAAACGATGCTTTCCTTTGACTATTTGCGATTCCTGTTCTCGATTTATTTTCGATATTCAAGGCCAGTATAATGAAAATACCAAAAATGTAATCTCTGTCCTCAAAAAAGTTTTTAAGCAATATGGAAAACCAAAATACTTCCATACGGACAATGGGAGTGCTTTTGCGTCCATTCAAAGCCCTGCAGGATACGGATATTTGTCCTACTGGCTTTTGGATCATGGCATCCAACCTGTGTTTTCCGATCCAGGCAGACCTGACCAAAATGGACGTCACGAGCGTATGCATAAAGATCTTAAAGCTCGTTGCTGTAAACCTCCTGCTCATAATCTCAGAAGTCAGAACAGACGAATGAATGCCTTTGTTAAGGAATATAATTTTGAACGACCTCACGAAAAATTAGATATGAAAACGCCCGGTAAAGTTCATCAGTTATCCAATAGAGAATGGTCTGATAAAATAGCTCCAATAGAATACGATTCCGATTTGATGGTCAAGAAAGTTACTGCAAGTGGAGCCATCAGATGGGGTGCTTACGAATGGGTGAATATTAGCAGATGTCTCATCGGTAAATATGTCGGAATTAAAAAATTAGGGAATAGAATTTATCAAGTATTCTATAGAAATTATCCTCTGGGATATTTTAAAGAAGGCGAACAAGTTCAAAAGGGTAAATATCATTTATTAGATTCTGATAAAGATATGAACGGAAGGCGTCGGGGGGGGTAAATTAAAATCGCAGCAGCCCTGGCTGTTCCGCTACGCTCCACAGCCAGGGCTGCTCTGGAAGAAAAGTATTATATTTATGAATAAAAAGTGTAACCCATGTCTATTGAACTGTGTGTACGATGTCTGTTGCACCCCTGGAAAATCCCAACCCACAATTTTGAATTTGGCACCAAGAGCAACTTAGTGAAATTGAAAAATCGTAGCTCCCAGATTATCGAAAAAAGAGGCTCCCCTACCCGCTTGAAAAATTTGAAAGATAATTTACAGGGCAAGCTGACGGCCTTTTTAATTATCAATGAAAATGATTAACAGCAACAGAAAATTGAAATACTCCAAAACTCTGATTTAGCATGTGAGCAATTGAAACTCCTAAATTCATCAAGGCCAATCCAAGACTACTCAACAAGTAACAAGATCATTAAAATTGTTGATTCGTCGAAATTCAATCCAAAATCCAATTCAGTCATGGGCAACAAGAATGCTAAACTCCTGAAAAATATTAAATTGCATTTCATAAAAATACATAAAACACTGATAATCAACAAAATATAATGAAAAGACCTAGCTAATCTCAATGATTAATCAGGAAGTGGTAAGCGGAGTGAATGATTAGATTTTACCAAGAGTACTTTGAAAAGTAAAACACCAAAGTTGCTACGGTTGACTGGAAATTGTTATATTTATACCCGGTAAAATTGTTGGGTTCCTTTGGAGCAACCTGGAAAATTGGAGCCTTATAGTTCCTTTGAAAAATTTGAAAAAGGAAAAGGAAGGAACAGCGCCCAACAAAGCGTAAAGCGTCCATGCGGCTACTTGGAAGATGAAATGCCTTTTGGCTGATAAAGAATTTTATAGTTCCTTTCAGCACCTTGAATGCCGCACGGCGTTTACGCAGACCGTTGTGTGACAGAGATAAGCCAAGTATCAATTTCAATAAAAAATGGTATTCATATAGAATCTATAATACTTCAAAAGGTTAAAAAAATAATATACCTTTATGACTAAAATAAAATAGATCGAATACACATAGTAGCCCCTATTATAAATAGTTGATATTCTATCAAGCATGCTTAATCATTAATTCAATAAAATATTATCATGAAAAACGAAACTACAATTTTCCGGACTATGCTCTTAGCTGTTTTACTATTTCTTGTTTCATCTTGTCAAAAAGATTCACTAGATAAGTCCAACATAGACTTACAGACTGTTGAAAATTCCAAATTTGTACCCATTCCGGTTTGGGAATTTGATAGATTAAAGCTACTTCCCAAAAACGCAACTTCATTGAATGACAATAAATTAGACGAAATTGCTCGCATAGTATTAAATCAAGGTGTATCAGAACAGGAACTACTATACGGCCTTGAAGAACTTTTCAAACTAAATCCAACAGATTTTAAAAAATGCATGAAAAAGTATCTTGAATTACTTTACTCTACTCAAATTGAAGACGCTTTGATGAAAGATATACATAAAAAACAAATTTCTTTTTGGATCAATGCATTTGATAAGGCTGAAAATTCATTAAACGAATCACTAATTAGATTAGAATATAATAATTTAAATTCAGTTTTAAATTCACCTTTAAATCAATTGGAATTAGAGTTAAAAAAACTATATACGAATCATTCTAACCCAAGAGATGATACAAGTCCTTGCTATACAGATAATTTTTGCACATATCAATCAACTTGTGATATACTATCTCAATCTCCACCTGTCAACGGAGAGTATTTTGAGGGTAGCGGAGGTTGGTGTGCAAAAAATTGTTGTGATGCACCTAATCATCCTAACCCTTGTCCTCCTCCATTTGAGGATGATTGTGATATATTTGTTCAATTCTATATCCCAACTTATGATACTCCAGGGCAAGAATGGTATTTTTCGTGTAGCAATTTGTTTATTCAAATTCAAATTTTAGCATTATATGGGGAGCTTTCTGGAGATATACCAGTAAGTGGAACCAGTCCTAGAATAGCTGTTTTAACAATTGGAAAAGCAGTTGAATTGCTATTTCCTAAAAGCTGGATAATTCAATCCATGAGATTATTCAGAACCAATGAAATATAAAAATCAGAGCATCCAGTTTTAGGTGGTGTTAGGGGTAGGTAAAGCTTTACAAAATAAAACTGTTTGTTTAGTTCAAAAAAATGTTTCATCCATTTGAAAGGGCGTTGTTGCATGGACATATTTCGTTTTGAAAAAGCCAGCCTAAAATGATGTAAATTTTGAAAGATCGCTTCTATTTGAGAAAAATTCTGTTAGAATACATATAACCAAATAGAATTTTACCATGCAACAACCCCATTTGAAAGTGTAAACTCATCAAATGGATGAAACATTTACCAATTGATAAACAATGAAAAAGTATCTAATTTTCATGTTGGCTGTAATTAACGTAATATCCTTGAATGCTGAACACTTGCTTGGTGGCGATCTATCTTATAAATGTTTAGGTATTAATATAAATAATCAAAACTTAATTGACTATGAGATTACTTTAAATATTTATAAAGATTGTAACACAGGAAGTGCCCAGTTTGATAATCCTATTTTTATCTCAATTTATCAGCAAAATGAAGATTCAGCTATTTTAGTAGTTGATACTTTTGCGTTTATCTCAAATATAACAAACATAGAGCCTCCTGAATATGATTGCCTAATTAATGATCCAAACATATGCATGGAACAAGCCAGCTACCGTATTATTATCTCATTAGAGATAATAAATTCTATTTACACTATAGTAAGTCAAAGATGTTGTCGAAGTAATAAAATATCAAACATTCTTACTCCAGAGATAACTGGAGTTACTTATTCTATCGAGATCACTCCTCTTTCACAGCAACTTTTAAATAGTAGTCCTGAATTCAACACCCTGCCTCCATTATTATTTTGTATTAATGAATCTATAGATTACCAATATATTGCGGTTGATCTTGATGGTGATCAATTAATATATTCATTTTGTTCTCCGCTCAATGGTGGAGGATTGTTTGGACCAGCTATCAGCTGTTCTGGAATTACTCCAAAGCCAGCTTGTCCTCCACCATATGGGCAAATACAATTTATTAGTCCAGATTATAGTTATCAAACTCCTTTAGGTGGAAGTCCTCCAATTTCTATAAATTCTATAGACGGCATACTTAATGGAATTCCTACATCCATCGGCGATTATACAGGAAGTGTCTGCATAACAGAGGTTCGCAATGGAGAAATATTAAGTACAGTAAGACAAGACTTTCAATTTACTATGATAAATTGTTCTCCTAAAGTTTCTGCGAGTGTCCAGAGTAACCAAGTACCTGGCGAGAATGAATTCATCATAGAATCATGCGACAATTTAGAATTGACGCTATTAAATAAAAGTACTCAACAATCCTATATTAATGAAGTTCAATGGCTAATTGATTTAACTGACAGTATTTATTTTTCTAACAGCTGGGATTTAGAAATTAAATTTAGCCAATCAGGGCTATACACTGGGTTATTAATTATAAATCCTGAACAAGCTTGTACAGATACTGCATTCTTAAATTTCATTGTTGCTGACGATGTGCATGCTGATTTTTCATATTTTTATGATACATGTATAGCTGGGGATGTAAAATTTAACAATTTATCTAATTCTTTAAACGGTGTCATAGAAAAATATAAATGGGAATTTGGAGATGGTAATAGCTCACTACTAACATCTCCAAGTCATCAATATGATATTCCTAATAATTTTTATGTTTCACTAGAAGCTTTTGATATTTCAGGATGCTCCGACACAGTATATAAATTTCTAGAATGGAAACCTGCACCAGCTATAATACTTATAGATCCCAGCGAGAAAGAAGGTTGTGTTCCATTGCAGGTTATTTATAATAACTTATCATCCCCTATAGATTCTACATATCAAATCACCTGGAAATTCAGCAATGGAGAAACAAGCAAAGTCATCAGTCCTACACATACTTATTCAAACCCTGGTCTACACTCGGTATCTCTAGAGATTATTTCTCCGATTGGCTGTGTGGTTAGTAAAGAATACAAAAATTTGATTAAAGCACTTCCACATCCTGAGAGTGAATTTGAAATCAATATTATTGAAACTATGAGGTTAGAAAATAAAGTAAATTTTATAAATAAATCTCAATATGGAGAATTACATAATTGGTTTCTTGATGACAAGCTGTTTTCGACTGACAAAAATCCTACTCATTTATTTTCTGACACTGGAAACTATGAAATTTCGTTAATCGTTAATAACAAAATTGGCTGTACTGACACAGTTACCAAGAATCTATATTTATCCCTTCCTAATTCCTTTTATATTCCTAATGCATTTTCTCCAAATAACGATGGAATTAATGATTCATTTTCTGGAAAGGGATATGTAAATAACCTTAAAACATTTACTCTTAACATTTGGAATAGATGGGGAGAGTTGGTATTTTTTACATCTAACCCGTTTTTCAAATGGAATGGTACGATTCAAAACACAGGCAGAATTTGTCCACCCGGAATATATACATTTAATTTAGACATGGTAGATCAATTTAACAAAAGGATAAATAATAAAGGGAGTATAGCATTAATTAGATAAAACAAACGAACCGGATAATACTAAAATGTGTTTAAAAAAAACATTAGCTTCTATACTAATAATAGTTCTATTTTTACTTTTTTTCATGGCCGTCATTAGAACAAATACTATTGTAAAAAAAGTGATAAAAAATAACAGTGACTTTGATTTAAAACTTCTCATCCACGTAAAATATACCAACTCTTTTGGCAACTCTTTTACATCTATTGATTCAACAATTATTCATGCTGGAAATAATCATTTTTTAACAACATATGTTGATCGAAATTTTTTTTACTACAAGCCTCCTAATGAAATCCTATGCAGTATTAAAAATAATTCTCTCAGCAGAATTATTTTTTTAAGAACAAACAATGTAAATGCAACAGTCAGAAAACAATTACAAGATGATAACAACTGGTTTCATACATATAAAAACTATAGATTTGATAAAATCAAAACTTGCTATTTTGAAATCAGCAATGATGATATATTCTTTCAACAATAACAATAGTGCTGTTCAAAGATAGGCGATTAGTTCAAAGCCAATTGCTATTCCTTGAAACTCCAGAATCATGAATGCAGATTTTTAATTTTTGAGCATCATTATTATAATAAAATTTTCACACAAAAATAAATCCGTCACACAACAATGCGTACCTGCCAATGGCCTCCATTCGTCGGCCACTGCAGGTACGCGGGCCGTTGGCTGCAATGGTTGGGCCGACCCGCTTTTTTTTGAATTGGATGGCATGAACATCTGTACCAAAAAGGTAATTGAAAGAGAATTTTTGATAGTAAATTCTGATTGATAATTTATCCTGAATTGAAACTAGAATTGATAGTTGTGAAAATTTGAAGTTGGAAAAATTATGATAAACTACTAATTCTCAATCGATTACGTATAATTTTAATCACAATTGATGGATTACGGGTAATTGTACTGGCCTCAATTCATCAGCAAGAAAATCTTGAATTTCATCAGCAGTTAAATTTTAATTGACAATTTTTGAGATTAGATCTCTAATTTGGTAAATTGACTGTTGAAAATTGTAGCTTAAATTTGTATCTAAAATTAGTATCATTGAAAATTTTGTTGAAAAGGGCTTTGAGATTAGAGAAGTTGAGTAGCAGCCAAAACACTGTAATGGAAACTTTGGCCAACGCGCAGAAGAGAATGCAGCCAACACTGGCTATGCGACCATGTGGTTAAATTTTCTTCGAAAATTTAACCTTATCGAAAAACTACATCTTTGTTCGTTTCAACATCCTGACACCACACGGCGCATAGCCGGGCCGTTGTGTGTAATATTGAGAGTATCCTTAAAAAAATTCGATTAAAGAAGTTTAAATCCGTGAAAAACAAAAATTAAACGAAATGGGAATTGTTGTAGAATTACATAGAATATCACCTCAAAAACTTGAAGTATATAAAAAAGATAGTAAAGGATTAGAGAAGGAAATTCAGAATCCAGGTATCAAAGATCCATCAAGTTTTATTTATCTTGATAAATCATGGGATGGAATAATTTACCTTTTAACAGGAGAAAATTTTGAGAAGACTGAAAATGAAATTGCAAAAGTAATTTTAGGTAATAGAATATTAGAACGTGTTTGGGAATTTTATTCTGTAAATGATTGAAATTTTGCCAAGATCATTGATGTATTTGCCAAATAAAGGAATGATACAGAACTTTCTATGGTATGCTCGTGGTCAATCAGTATTCTTCGGTAAAAATTAAACCAGGCAATCGTTCTTTCAACTACCCATCGTTTAGCCTGAACAACAAACCCCTTTTTCCCTTCAGGTCTTATTGGAACTTCAAATTCGATATTCAATTCCTCACAGGCCTGTGCAAAAGTTCCTTTATAAGCTTTGTCACCAATTATTTTTATCAGGCGGCCCATTTGATGTTGATCCATCTTCAAAAGATGAACACCAGCCGGACTGTCATGCTCATTAGCTGGATGTACCCAAGCTTGCCAAATACGACCCAGGGTGTCTGTGAGAATTTGACGTTTGCGGCCATTAATCTTTTTATTGCCGTCAATGCCCCGAAACTCATAAATCATGGGAGCCAACTTAACACTCTGAGAATCAACGATCCCCAAGCTTGGGCTTGACTGCCGATCAAGTTTGTCCCGTTCATATTCATTGAGTGCCAGATTGATTGATTTGATAATTCCTTTTTTTGTCCAGTTATAAAAGTAATAGTAAACTGCAGACCAGGGGGGAAAAGAACTATCAAGATTTCGCCATTGGGCTCCAGTTCTTGTTATCCAAAGTATGGCATTGAAAATATCACGCAAATCAAGTGTGCGTTTTCGTTTGATAGGAAGAAATTCTTTTATAACTTCCCACTGGCCGTCGGTCAGTCGTTCAAATTGGGCGAGCATCTTTGTAAGTTTTGGTTTACCTACAAGATACTACCGACGGCTATTTATTTCAAGCTAAATTCCCAAACAACCTCTTAGATAAGAATCAGGTAATAGGATATGGATCAGTTCAGTATTTAGATTCCAATGAAGTGAAAGAACTTAACAAGAAATTAGTTGATATATCAGATGAATCTCTTATAGAAAGATTTGACACACAAAAAATGACTCAGAAAAATGTTTATCCCAATATTTGGGATGGAAATCCTGATTTGTTAGATTATATAATGGATAATGTTAAACAATTAAGAGAATTTTATTCAATTTCTTCAAATGAGAATAATTGTATAATTACAATTTTCAATTAAAGTTAATAGTTAAAAAAATGCTACACACAACAATGCGTATATGCACATAGCTGGCATTTATTTGCTAATGCGCGAATCAAACCCGCTGCCAGCTACGCCACATACGCTCGACGTTGCACGAAATCAATGTAAAAAAACCTGAAATTACGTATGACTATTAAAAAATACAATCAAATTATCCTAGCAATAGGAGGTACAATTTTAACTTTAACAGTAGTCGTTTTTCTTGTTATTTTTCTTAATAACTTTTTTCAAAGTAGTAGAAAACAAATTAATAGAGATGTAATTTCTCAAGAGGAAACTAACAAACTTTCAAATGATACTTTAAGGAAGCAAATTATCTCATTAAAACAAATTCATTTATTAGATTCTACAAGTAAAATTTATATAGTACCAGTTACTCAAGCCAATTTAGATGCAGCAGAGTCAAGTAACATGCCACTTGGTTTAATAAATTCTTATGGAAGAACTGACCAAAAGTTATTTTATGGAAGGTCAAGTAACTTCAATAATATTGTTTTGTTTAATTCATCTTCAAATTCAAGTAAAATTCTATTTGCTGATAGACTGGGAATTAACGACTTTAGAATAATTTCAAAACATAACAACAAATATTTATTCATAATTGTATCTATAGCCGATAGTAATAACGATACCTATATCAATTCAAAAGACTTACAAAAGTTGTTCGTCTACGATTTAAAAAATGAAAAATTAACAAACATAAATTTAGATGAGAACGAAAGTATACTTGAATTGAATTTCATCCAAGAAACAAAAGATTTAATATGTGTATTTGGCATTGATAGAAATAAAAATGGAGTTTTTGATAATAATAAAGAGCCAAAATTTATTAAAAAGTTCAATTTTCATCAATTAAAATTCATTAGCATTCTTGAAGAGAAACAAATAGATAATTTACAAAAACTACTTGAAGGAAATTGAATAATTCGTGCAACATAGGCTATACGACTATGCGGTTAAAATTTCTCCGAAATTTGTAACCGTTTCAAAAATGAGTCTTTTGGTTCCGTAAAGCACCTTTCAACCCGCACAGCAAGTATAGCCAGACCGTTAGTGGACATAGAAAATCATCCCGCAGCTTGCCTATTTTTCAAACAGCATCGTGGCAAATTGAAAAACTGGAAAAGGAAATCAACACCCTGATAAGTTTGCCAGCCCGCTTTATAAATTTATAAAATTGATAACTTGATACCAGCAATAATTCTTGAACAGCACAACTGACGGCCTTTTTGATTTTGAGTTGAACTCGAATATGGGTAAACTCCTTGAATTGAGTACAACAACTCAAATTCCTGAAAACTACAATTTGCAGACAATTACAATTCAACCAGACCTAATCAAGCTCTTTGACAATCAAGAACTGAAAGCCTGGCTCAAAAAAGATATCAATAATTATTCAGCTAAATTACTCTGAAACAACTGAGGTGACTCATAAAAAATAACACCAAAAATACACATCTTGAAAAAATTTCATATATTTACAAGAGAACTGATTGAAGAATTTGGTGGCAAAAACATCTGAAAGGAAAACCGGCGCTGAGGCGCCGGAAAGATACGACCACTAACAAAGTGCATATGTCAATGCCCTCCTTTCAGTCGGCCACTGCATATGCACCGACCGTTCTGCCTCATTCCAGATATACCAACAAAATTGGAATTAATTTAAGGAGCTAACGAGAACAAAATCCTATCTTTGTCTTGGCGCTATGTAAGGCCGTTTTTTTAAGAGGTGCCAATTTTAATTATGAGAATAATTATTAAGCCCGCGCGTCATTCTGGTTTGAAATGTAAAAAAGTCCTGAAGGATGATTTCAGGACTGGTGATAATTTAATTGGTGGCCGCAAGGACCCCGTTCAGAATAATTATCAATATCAAAGTTACATTTTCTTAGCGTCATTTTTTACAAATCAAAAACAAAAAAGAAATGGCAAGAAAAAAGACAAAGAAAATGGAAGTGATTCATGCCAATGCCGGAGGGATAGATGTAGGAAGTAAATCCCATTTTGTTGCAATTGGTCAAAGCAAGAAAAAGGATGTAAAAGAATTTGGTGTATATGCACAAGACTTAACTGAATTGAGAAAATGGTTACAAGAAAATGAAGTGAGAACTGTAGCCATGGAATCCACAGGAGACTATTGGCAAAATTTGTATATCGAGTTGGTAAGTAATGGAATTGAAGTAGTGTTGAGTAATGGCAAATTCACAAAAAACATCAAAGGAAAAAAGACAGATGTATTAGACTGTATGTGGATACAAAAGCTACACACCTTAGGCTTGCTAAGTGGAAGTTTTTTGCCAGATGATACAACAGGCAAATTGCGAGCCTATTGCAGACAAAGAGCTAAGATGATAAGCCTGTCTGCTCAAGCATCATCAAGAATGCAAAAATATCTAAAACTATTAAATTTTAGATTGGACGTAGTGGTAAGTGATGTATGCGGATTGACAGGCTTGAAAATAATTAAAGCAATAGTGAATGGGAATTTAGCCCCAAAAGAATTGGCAAAATTGAGACATTATAATTGTAGAAAATCAGAAGAAGAAATAGCAAAGGCATTGCATGGGAATAATCGGGAAGAATATCTATTTGGCTTGAAACAAGATTATGAGGCCTACCTTTTTTACAAAGAAAAAATAGCAGAATGTGATCAGGCCATCAAAGTCTTTATAGAAGACTATTTCATGTCCTTAGAAAATCCAATAGATGATCTTCCAGTGGAGAAGCCACATAAAAGAAACAATAAGAATGCGCCAAAGAATATGGATTTGAATATCATCTCTTATCAATATTTTGAGGGGGTGGATCTGATGGCTATAGAAGGAGTCAGTCATTCGACAGTTTTGTCTTTGATGAGTGAAATTGGACCAGAAGGGATTAGGAAATTTAGTACAGCAAAGCAATTTGCATCCTGGTTAAGATTAGCCCCCAATAATAAAATATCAGGGGGTAGAAAACTGAGCAACAGAACCCCGAAAGGAAGTAATCAATTAAAAATTGCATTGAGAAATGCAGCCAATGCAATCGGTAATTTGAAAGATGGTTACCTGGCAAGATTTTTTAAAAAGATAGCATTCAAGTATGGAAGACAATCAGCCATAACAGCAACAGCAAGAAAATTAGCAATAATAATATGGAAGATGGTAACTAAAAAAGAAGCCTATAATCCCCCTGAAGAATATTTATTTTTAGACCAAAAAAGGAAGTTGGGATTGGTAAAAAGAATCCGAAAGAAAATCGCTAAATTTGATTTAAAACCAGAAGACTTAGGCTTTGCAACTGACTGATTATCAGTGGTGGTGGTGGCCGTTAGTCAGAATGAAGAAAAAATAAAACCATCCTTTAATGGAAGATATAGACTTAATAAAGAAAAGGTTTGAATTATTAAGTCCAACGATGACAGTTGGTATGGGACGTTTATGGCTCGCTTGCGAAGCTATTGTTTTGGGTGAGAATGGCAAAGAAATAGTTTCAGATGCGACAGGCATTGATATTGAGATGATTAAAGTTGGGATAAAAGAATTGACAAAATACCAACCATCAAAAAACAGAAAATATAACCCAACAACTCCAAAAGAATATCAGAGAAGACCAGGAGGTGGGCGGAAACCTATTGAAATAAAATATCCAAAGATTAAATCGATTCTTGAAGAGTTGGTAAAAAATGATACTGCTGGTAATCCAATGAATAATCAGAAATGGATGAGAGCAAGTTTAAATAATTTGAGTAATGCTCTAAAGCAAAAAGGGTATTCAGTTTCTACTGCTACTGTTTCTCGATTATTAAAAGAAATGGGCTATTCTCTTAAAGCAAATAAAAAATCAATAAGAAAATCTAATTCTCCAAATCGAGATGAGCAATTTAAATATATAGCTTCACAAAGAAAAATATTTAATGAAGCTGGCTTGCCAATAATTAGTGTTGATGCAAAGAAGAAAGAATTGATAGGAAACTTTGTTAATAAAGGAAAAACTTGGCGACGTGAAGCAGAGGAAGTAAACCAAAGTGATTATCCAAGTGCTGCTATTTGTAGAGCCACTCCGTATGGAATTTATGATGTTCAAAAGAATAAAGGTTTCATTGTTGTTGGCACATCAAACTCGACAGCAGAATTTGCAGTTGATTCGCTGCTTAAATGGTGGGAAATGGAAGGCAAGAAAAGTTACCATGACAAAAAGGGAATATTGATTCTTGCGGATGGTGGTGGAAGTAATGGTTGGAAATCCAGAACATGGAAAAAAAACTTGCAAAACAAATTTTGTAATCAATTAGGTTTAACTGTTTCTGTTTGTCATTATCCGACAGGATGTTCTAAATGGAACCCAATTGAACATAGGTTGTTTAGCCAAATTAGTAATAATTGGTCAGGAAAACCGCTAAAAACTTTAGAAATTATGTTAGGGTACATAAGAGGAACAACTACTAAAACTGGATTAACAGTTCAAGCCTTTCTCAATGAAGAACATTATGAGAAAGGTATAAAAGTGTCAAAAAAAGAAATGGAAGAGTTTATGATAATCCCATCAACTACGCTCCCTGATTGGAATTACACTATTCACCCAAATAATTAAAATGAAATTTAAAACGATGCAGAACAATGGCTAAAACGGCAATAGCTCCCATTCGGTCGCTACTGCGTTTAGCCGGTACGTTAGTGGCAACTTAAGAAAATGAAATTATTATATACTATATTATTGATTGTAATATTAAGTTTTAATTCAGAAGCTCAATATCATTCTTTGGTGCCATTTCAGAAAGATAATAAATGGGGATTTGTTGATACAAATATGGTTATTAAAATTAGCCCTATTTATGACTCTACGAGCATATTAATTGGAAATAGAGCTATTATTAAATTAAAAGGAAAATATGGATTAATTAATCAATCCGGTAAAATTATTATTAAACCAAAATATAAAAATATATACTCAAACAATGGGCTGAGAACAATTACCGGAGTCAAGAGAAATAGTAAAACATTAATTTTTGATAAAAATGGCAATAAAATAAAAAGACATTATTGTTTTAGTATTTGCGGGACTGGATTACCACTTTATCTGGATCCCATGCGTTATTCAATTAAAAAGGACAATAAAATTGCTTTGATTTACAACAAAGTGACTACTGATAGTACTAATAGAATATTGTTTATAAAAGATACTACTGATTATCATTATTCATCAATTGAAAGTTTTGGAGAAGACTCTTTTATTGTTACGGACTCTACATCTACTGGAATTTGGATACCTGATGAATTTTATATTAAGATATTTTCTAGGAAAGATGAAATAATAGTCACAAAAAGAACTTTCAAAAATGACAACTTACATAAATTCAAACTTAATAACAGTTGGGGTTTAATTGATGTCAATGGAGAAATAGTTGTAAAAGAGAAATATCATTCTATTAAATTCGATGATAGTGAATGGAGCATTGACCCATTAATATTGGTTGAATATAAGCAAGGAAAATATGGATATATAAATAGAACTGGCAAAGAATATTTTTTCACAAATTAAAGATGCCACTAACAATGTGCATATGTCAATGCCCTCCTTTCAGTCGGCCACTGCATATGCACGAACCGTTGGGCGCTATTCCTTAGATCCGACACTTTCAAAATCACAAAACCTAATCTAGTAATTTTTCCAGAGCGGATTGATTTCCCTAGCTAACGAAGAGTTCATATCTTATTCCTGGCTCTATCAGAGACCGGTTTTTTTAATGGCACCTCTGAAATCCTGATACTTATCGGGATGAGCAAGTCCCAGCGTCATTCTGGTACGAGAAGTAAAAAGTCCTGACGCTGCTGTCAGGACAGTTGATAAATTTCAATGGTGGTACTGACGATACTGTCAGTAACCCCGATCAGAATAATTTTCAATAATAAAGATACTTCTTGATAGAGCTTTTTTCTAAATCTTTTAAAACTATTTGCAGATGGGAAGAAAAAATGTAAAATCCGGCCATACTGACCCACCCATTTCGGAGTTGTTGACCCACCCCCAATTAGGGCAAATGTTAGTAACATTTCGGTCATACTGACCCACCTAAGCTTGTTAGGAGGAGCCGTCATTCCGGCATATTGACCCCCTTGATTTGTTTTAGGCGACTGTCATTCCGGCGTACTGACCCGCCTTATATATAGTGGATACTTACGATTAAATAGCCATGTTCGCAGTTTTTTTCAAGCAAAAAAACGGTCAAGAACATGGGACAATTTAAACGTATGGATCAAGTAAGAACGATTATTAAAACCTATATCAGCACGAGTTCTCTTCGCGCCACAGCAAGTAGATTACAAGTTTCTAAAAACACAGTGAAGCATTATGTAAGACTTGGGAAAGCCTTTGATGAAGATCTTGCGCAAGTTCTTTCATTGGACGATTCCGCTTTCACTGCGGTGTTTTATCCCTCTAAAAATACAGTGGCTGAACAACGAAAAGAGGCTTTTAAAAGTAAGATTGATGATTGGATAAAAGAATTAAAACGAGTGGGTGTAACTCGCTATTTATTGTGGGAGGAGTACATCGAAGAACACCCAGATGGTTATAGTTACACTCAATTTTGTGAACACTTTAAACGCGAGATAGGACGACGAGATTTGACGATTAGCTTAGCGCACCAAGCAGGTAATGTCATGCAAGTAGACTTCGCTGGAAAGAAAATGCGATGGGTAGATTTAACTACTGGAGAAGTTCATGAATGCGAAGTTTTGGTAGCGGTGATGCCACATAGTCAATATACTTTTGCCATCGCACTTCCCTCTCAAAAGGTAGCTGACTTTATTTATGGATTAAATCAAGCGCTTCTTTTTTTCGGTAAACTACCTCAAGTTATTTTATCCGATAATCTAAAATCATATGTTAGTCGAGCTGATAAATACGAACCTACTTTTAATGAATTATGTGTACAATTAGCTGCACATTATCAGCTCGATTTAAGTGCCACTCGCGTTGGAAAACCCAAAGATAAAGCGAGTGTAGAAAACATGGTGAATACGGTTTACAGACGCATTTATGCTCCATTGAGAAACGAGACTTTTCATAGTATAGAGGAGTTAAATGCAGCAATCACAGAGCAGCTAAGCCAACATAATAATAAACCCTATCAACAAAAACAAGGTACACGCAAAAGTGTTTTTGAAGCTTTTGAATTGCCTGTAATGAGATCACTCCCTTGTGATCTGTTTGAACTTAAAAAGACCATCACACCTCAAGTTAGAAGGAACTATCATGTTTTTCTAGGAGAGGACAAAGCTTTTTACTCTGTCCCTTTTCAATATGCAAAACAACAAGCGACCGTCATTTACACCTCAAAAAATGTAGAGGTATATATTGATAATCAACGGGTTGCAACTCACAAGCGAGTTTACTACACCGGGTCACAACAGTACCAGACAAAAATGGAACATATGCCTCGGTCGCACAGGGAGTGGAAAAAAGCAAAAGGCTTTGATGCCGCTTATTTTCTTAGTCAGGCTGAGCAAATAGGTCCTGCTACTCGCTGGGCTATCCAGCATATTCTACTCTCCAGAATCCATGAAGCCCAATCTTATGGTAGCTGCCAAGGTATTTTAGGTTTTGCAAAAAAGTATAATTCTGAACGTTTGGAGCGAGCTGCTCTTCGTTGCCAAAAAGCAGATAAGGCAAGCTATTACATGATCAAAAATATCTTAGTTCGAAAACTCGACACCGTTGATGATCAACTTGAATTATTTGACTCACTCACAATAGGGGAACACGAAAATATAAGAGGCCCTGAGGCTTATCAATAGGTATCTATTGAACTCAATAACATTTATTTTTTAACTACTCCCTTAGATAATATAAAATTATAAAGGGATATAAAACAATCAATAATTATGAAAAACGGATCTCTGGAAATTATGAGAATGCTAAAATTAACAGGCATGGCGGATGCTTACGAGGCAGCTCTTGGATTACCAATCAACCAGCAAGCAGACGCACATGAAATGATTGCCAATCTGATTGATGCAGAAAAACAGCATCGTTGGCACAAGCGAATGAAAATGTTTTTAAGACTCTCCAAACTTCGTTATCAAGCCAACATTCAAGACATCGATTGTTCTAAAACAAGAAATCTCTCCAAGGAAAAATTAATGCTCCTTGCAGACTGTGCTTACCTCGACCGAGGAGAAAATGTTTTGATTACCGGCGCCACTGGTTGTGGTAAATCATACCTGGCTTGCGCTTTAGGAAATAACGCTTGTGTCAATGGATACCGAACACTTTACTTTAACATGAATCGATTCACCGAACAGATCGCTTTAGCCAAAACAGACGGCACCTTAATCAAGTGGATGGACAGATTAAAAAAAGCTAAACTCATCATCTTTGATGACTTTGGATTACAACCCATCACACATCAGGTAAAGTTAATCTTGTTACAGATTTTGGAAGACCGTTACGAAAACGCCGCTACTATTATTTGCTCTCAACTGCCAGTGAGTAAATGGCACCAATATTTTAATGAACCAACTTTGGCAGATGCCATCCTTGACCGGATCGTCCCCAAAGCACATCGAATAGAATTAAAAGGAAAAAGTTTAAGGAAACCTATAAATCAACTATCTTAGCATCATTGAAATCGTAAGTTATCCACATGGGTCAATGACTCCGAAATGGGTGGGTCAGCAACTCCGGAATTTGCACCAAGAACATCAATCGAAAGAAAACCGACGTATTGGATTGCCAGTGGATACAAAAAATGCACTCTTTGGGTTTGTTGCCTTCTTCATTCTTACCAGACGAAACAACTGAAAGATTAAGAACACTATGCAGACATCGAGCAAACATGATTGCACAGAAAGCTGACTGTTCCCACAAAATGCAGAAGTTTCTTAAGTGGCTGAATTTCAGGTTGGATGTAGTAGTTCGCGATGTTACAGGATTAACTGGAATGAAAATTATCAAAGATATCTGCGCTGGAAATCTTGATCCCAAATCTCTCGCAAATCATAGACATTACAATTGTAAAAAATCGAAAGAAGAAATAGCGAAAGCTTTGGTTTCAAATAAAAGGAAAGATTACTTGTTCGGACTCAGACAAGAGTTTGATAGACATGAATTTTACAAATCAAAAATAGAAGACTGCGATAAAGAAATTGTCAAATTTCTCAACGAAGTAATTGAAGCCAAGGATATTGTAGTAGATGACTTGCCAGAGAAAAAACCAGATAAAAGACTCAATAAGAACTCATTAAGAGGGATCAACTTAAATATTGTGGCTTACCAATATTTTGACGGAGTGGATTTGCTCACCATTCCTGGAGTGAGTTATTCAACAGTACTGACATTCATGAGTGAAATTGGCCCTGATGGAATCAAGAAGTTTTCAAGTGCCAAAAAGTTTGCCTCCTGGTTAAGGCTAGCACCAAACAACAAAATCAGCGGGGGAAGGATACTCACAAATCGAATACCAAAAGGAAGCAACCGACTTAAGATTGCTCTACGCAATGCAGCCAATGCCGTGGGCAACTTGAAAGACTCCGATCTTGGAAAGTTTTTCAGGAAGATTGCCTTCAGAAAAGGCAGACAAGCAGCCATTACCGCAACCGCAAGAAAAATAGCAGTCATACTCTGGAATATGGTCACAAAGAAGCAATCATACCAGCCAATTAACACCTATCAGTTTCTTGATGAAAAGCGACGTGCCATAGCTCAATTGAGAAAGAAAATCAGTAAATTCGGAATTGATCCTAATGATTTAGGTGTATTTACAAGAGAAAGATACAGACTAGCTCATGAAAAAAGAGCTATTGATAATCAAGGTTCTAGCTAACGTTAGTCAGAATGGAAAATCCCAACCCACCATTTTGAATTTGGCACCAAGAGCAACTTGAAAAAATTGGTGAATTGTAGCTCCGAGATTACTAAAATAGAGACTCCCCTACCCGCTTGAAAAATTTGAAAAATTTGAAAGATAATTTACAGGGCAAGCTGACGGCCTTTTTAATTATCAATGAAAATGATTAACAGCAACAGAAAATTGAAATACTCCAAAACTGATTAATACGTGAGCAACTGAAACTCTTACATTCATCAAGACTACTCCAAGACTACTCAACAAGTAACGAGATCATTAAAATTGCTGATTCGTCGAAATTCAATCCAAAATCCAATTCAGTCATGGGCAACAAGAATGCTAAAACTCCTGAAAAATATTAAATTGCATTTCATACAAATACATAAAATACTGATAATCAACAAAATATACTGAAAAGGCCTAGCTAATCTCAATGATTAATCAGGAAGTGGTAAGCGGAGTGAATGATTACATTCTACCAAGAGTGCTTTGAAAAGTAAAACACCAAAATTGCTACGGTTGACTGGAAATTGTTATATTTATACCCGGTAAAATTGTTGGGTTCCATTGGGGCAACCTGGAAAATTGGAGCCTCATAGTTCCTTTGAAAAATTTGTAAAAGGAAGGAACAGCGCCCAACAAAGCGTAAAGCGTCCATGCGGCTACTTGGAAGATGAAATGCTTTTTGGTTGATAAAGAATTTTGCAGTTCCTTTCAGCACTTTGAAAACCGCACGGCGTTTACGCAGACCGTTGGGTAGCCATAGAAAATCAAACCCACAGCTTTCCTATTTTTCAAACAGCATCGTAGTAAATTCAATACCTGGAAAAGGAAAACAACATCCTGAAAGGCTTGCCAACCCGCTTTGAAATTGATACAATCACCCCTCTTCGATTGGCAGGACTACGGCATTTTGAATTTTGTAATTGAATACTTTGACAAAGAATCACAACAATTCACAAAGAGCTTTTGAAAGTAATTGAAATCCTAAAACTAATTGAGACAAGTAGATTGTAAAAATTACAAACTCCACAACATCTGTGAAAAAGTTTAATAACTTAAAATTATTGCAATTCATAAATTATTGAAAATCATAGAGTTAAATAATGAATTCGGCCTAATCCAGCTAATTGTTAATCAACAATCGGTAAGCTCAACTCCGAAAAGGTATTGAAGCAGCATGAAAAATAGTACGCCCACAGCAGTAGAATTGTAGAAGAAAAATAACATTCAAAATACACATCTCGACAAAATTTCATATATTGGTTCCTTAACAGTTCGGACTAATATGGCTCCGAAATTACCTGAAAGGAAAACCGGCGCTGAGGCGCCGGAAAAATACGGCTACCAACAAAGCGTAAAACGACCATGCGGCTTTCTTTGAGATCGAAATGTTGGTTACTTGGTAAAAATTTTTGCAGTTCCTTTCAGCACTTTGAAAACCGCACGGCGTTTACGCAGGCCGTTGGGCGCTATGAAATTCCCGACCCACAAATTGAAAGTAACACCATGAGCAAAATCGTAAATTTGAAAAATCGTGGCTCCCAAATTATTGAATAGAGACTCCCCTACCCGCTTGAAAAATTTGAAAGATAATTTACAGGGCAAGCTGACGGCCTTTTTAATTATCAATCAAAATGATTAACAGCAACAGAAAATTGAAATACTCCAAAACTGATTTAGTGCATATTCCGATCGCTCTGACCCCCTCATTCCGAAAATGTCTGACCCCCCTATTCCGGAGGTTTGACCCCCCAAATTGAGAAAGAATGTTAATAACATTCCGGTCAAACTGACCCCCCTAATTTTTGTGGATACATACGAATAAAAATGCTCATGTTCGCGACTTTTAACAAGCTGAGAATATGGGAAAAATAAAACGTATGGATCAAGTTAAAGCAATTATTCAAAACTATCTGTCTACCAATTCCATCAAGGCTACCGCACGGCAGCTAAAGGTCTCTAAAAACACGGTACGCAACTACCTTCGCCGTGGAAAAAGCCATGAGAAGGATTTATCGAAGCTACTGATGTTGGAAGATGATGCGTTTCACCGCATATTCTATGGAGCAGGGAATGAGGAAAGAAGCCGTGAAAAAGTATTTTCAGATCGTGTAGAATACTGGCTCAAGGAACTTCGCCGCACCGGCGTTACCCGCTATCTTTTGTGGGAAGAATACCGGGTTGAATATCCCAAAGGTTACGGCTACAGCCAGTTTTGCGAGCGACTGAAAAGAGAAAAAGGCAGTCGGGACCTAACCCTTTCATTAGCTCATAATCCAGGGGAGGTAATGATGCTGGACTTCGCCGGAAAGAAGATGCGCTGGATAGATGTGCTTACAGGAGAGGTGCGTGAATGTGAGATTTTGATAGCTGTTTTTCCTTACAGCCAGTACACTTTTGCTATTGCACTGTCCAGCCAGCGGATCGAGGATTTTATTCATGGACTGAATCAGGCTTTGCTGTTTTTCGGTGCCTTGTGTAAGGTAGTCTTGTCGGATAACCTGAAGTCATATGTAAACAAGCCCGATAGATATGAGCCAACTTTTACGCAGCTCTGCGAGCAGTTAGGTGCATATTACCAGCTTGATTTGCAGGCTACCCGTGTGGGAAAGCCCAAAGACAAAGCAAGCGTAGAAAATGCAGTAAGCCAGGTTTACCGTCGCATTTACGCTCCCTTGCGCAATGAGATATTCCATAGTCTTGAGGAAGTAAATGAAGCTATTACAAAACAACTAAGCCTCCATAATGCAAAGCCCTATCAGAAAAAACAGGGCTCCCGGCAGTCTGTTTTCCAGGAATGTGAACTGCCCAAGATGAGGAATCTTCCCAGCGAGCTATTTGAAATTAAACGGATGACCACCGCTAAAATTCAGAATAATTACCACGTCTTTGTAGGAGAAGAAAAGAATTACTACTCGGTTCCCTTCCAGTATTGTGGTGAGCGTGCAGAGGTGCTCTATACCTCGAAAATAGTCGAGGTGTACCTCAAAGGTCGCCGCATTGCCATCCATCAGCGTCTACCCGGCCGGGATACTCATATGTATCAAACCAAAGCAGATCATATGCCACGTAACCATCAGGAATGGAAAAAAGCGCAGGGTTATGATGGAGAATATTTTTTGAACCAGGCCCACAAAATTGGTCCGGCCACACATTGGGCCATCCAGCATATTCTATGCTCCACAGTACATGAGGAACAATCCTATAAAAGTTGCCTGGGAACACTTCGACTAGCCGATAAGTACTGCTCAGAACGATTGGAAAAAGCTGCCAGGCGATGTAAACATGTTCAAAAAACAAGCTATAGCATGCTTAAAAGAATCCTCCTACTGAACCTGGATCAACAAGTTCAACAAGTTCAACAAGTTCAACAAGTTCAACAAGTTCAACAAGCAAAACAAATCACTCTGCCTTTTCACGATAATATCCGCGGAGCAGAGGACTATCAATAATTTTTTCACTTAAAAAGAAAAATCATGAAAAACGCATCACTCGACACGATGAAACAAATGAAATTGCTCGGCATGGCCAGCGCTTATGAAGCTGTGCTGGGCCTGCCGGTTAATAAACACCCCCAGGCCCATGAAATGATTGCCAACCTCATCGATGCCGAACAGCAACATCGCTCGTTGAAAAGAATGGAACTCTACCTGCGCCTTTCTAAACTCCGCTATCGAGCCACCATTACCGACATCGACTGCTCCACCGAGAGAAATTTCTCCAAAGAACAGCTCATGAAGCTGGCCGATGGTGCCTACATGCATAGAGGAGAAAATGTGCTCATCACCGGCGCCACCGGATGCGGTAAGTCCTACCTGGCTTGCGCCCTGGGACATCAAGCCTGTGTACTAGGGCTGCGAGCACTCTATTTTAATATGAACCGACTCACTGAACAAATCGCTCTTGCCAAAACCGACGGTACTCTCATCCGATGGCTGAACCGTATGAAAAAAGCAAAGCTCATTATCCTGGATGATTTTGGTCTCCAGCCCCTGACACATGAAGTAAAACTCATCTTCCTGCAAATCCTTGAAGACCGATACGAAAATGCAGCTACCATCATCTGCTCTCAATTGCCCGTTGCCAAATGGTACAAATACTTCGATGAACCTACTTTGGCTGATGCTATCCTGGATCGCATCATACCAAAAGCTCATCGTATAGAATTAAAAGGAAAAAGTTTACGAAAACGTTCGAAACATCTATCTTAACACTTGAAATATTCGTGAGTTATCCACATGGGGGTCAAACCTCCGGATTGGTAGGGTCAGACACTTCGGAATTTACAGATTTAGCACGTGAGCAATTGAAACTCCTAAATTCATCAAGGCCAATCCAAGACTAATCAACAAGTAACAAGGTCATTAAAATTGTTGATTCGTCGAAATTCAATCCAAAATCCAATTCAGTCATGGGCAACAAGAATGCTAAACTCCTGAAAAATATTAAATTGCATTTCATAAAAATACATAAAATACTGATAATCAACAAAATATAATGAAAAGGCCTAGCTAATCTCAATGATTAATCAGGAAGTGGTAAGCGGAGTGAATGATTAGATTCTACCAAGAGTACTTTGAAAAGTAAAACACCAAAATTGCTACGGTTGACTGGAAATTGTTATATTTATACCCGGTAAAATTGTTGGGTTCCATTGGGGCAACCTGGAAAATTGGAGCCTCATAGTTCCTTTGAAAAATTTGTAAAAGGAAGGAACAGCGCCCAACAAAGCGTAAAACGACCATGCGGCTACTTGGAAGATGAAATGCCTTTTGGTTGATAAAGAATTTTGTAGTTCCTTTCAGCACTTTGTAAACCGCACGGCGTTTACGCAGACCGTTATAGCCAATTCGAGTATAAAAATCAGAAAGAATTTTATTGATTTGTGAAGCTAACGAAAACAAAATCCTATCTTTAGATTGATGTATGTTCCTTGACAAGGCCGTTTTTTTAAGAGGTGCCAATGCTAATCGTGAAAATGAGAAGTAAGCCCGCCGCCAATTCTGGTTAGAAATGTGAATGTAGTATTGAAATATCCTACTACAAGTTGATTTCACTGGAGGAGATTAAATTCTACCCCGATCAGTATAATTTTGAATCATAAGATAAATAGACATTTCCGTGGAACATACATCATTTGAATTGGCTTTTTATTAATATTTTATCTGGGTTATATGTATGTCATATAGGCTGGATGTTATTGTTCCTAGATCAAAAAACGGCAAAAATAGCTATTGATAATCAGTTAGTTATAAACGTTAGTCAGTATTATTAAATCGGAACTACTCAGGTCAACAGACATTCCTAATTAGTTCATTTTCAATCAAAAACAAATGAAATTAAATCTATCTTGAAAACAAATACATTGTTACATGTTTCAGAATGCAAAATAACAAATTAAATATGTTTAAAACTCCATAAAACAATGTATTTTCATATTCTGAATTAGTCAAAATGACCTGAGTAGTTACATTAAATCAAAAACTAAACATGTTATATGTCTTTATCAAAGCATGATATTATTAAAAGAGTAAACTTATTGGTAGGAAATGCTGAATTAGGAGAGGCAATTAAACTTTTAATTGAATTCTCAAAAGATAACTACCCTGCTCTTTTCCGTAAGATTACAATGTTATCTTTCAGATTAAAAGATAACGAGAAAGAATTCAATATGGGGTTTAACCCTGATCCTGTAGTTAAGAATCAAATTGCAAAAGCTATACTTGATTCAATTAAGGAAATGAATGTAGTAGACAGCCAAATAATTAATAATCCAGATTTAAGACAATATGAAGGGTTAAGGTTAGGAAACATGACATTATATGATAGAAAAGTAATTGATCAATATCAAATACTTCAAAAAAGTTATGAAGCTAATCATTTATCGTCAACTATTTTTATTCAAGCACTTTCTAAATTATTTGAAAGAGGTACCTTTAGATTAGAACCTTGTATAAGATCTTGCGACACACAATATTGGCATCGACGCTGGATAAGTGCATTTGATACGAAACGACTAATTGAACTAATGCTTCCTAAAATACAATCTAGGTTGGATAATGATCAACAAGTTTTACTATTTGAAATTAAGCAAGCGTTGTTTAAATATTGTGATACAATGGGGGCTTATTTATTTGAGACAAAAGTTGATGATACTTTTTTAGACCAATATTACTCAAACAATAATTTTCCTAAAGAAAAGAAAATCAACTTTTCCAATAATGAATCATATCCAGGAGAGAATATTAGTGATTTAGTTGTAAAGAAAATTAATCGACCACTTCGAAGAGCAGTTAGTCAATTTAATCAATTGTCAGCTACAATTCCAGATTCTTATAATTACCCAGAGCTGCCTGAATGTGAAGATTGTATATGTAAATAGAAAACTGGCTATAACAAAAGCTAAAACGTCCATCCGCCCTATGCGGGCGCACGGCGTTTAGCTAAACCGTTAGCGGCAAGCGTGTGTCCAGAATGAAACAATGATCCCATTAATTAACTTAAAGAAGATCATGATCAATGCTGTAAATAAGATGGAGGTAGGCCCTCCGAAGGCGCTGTACAGGCGGAGCCTTCAAATCACCTTAAGGTGCTGGTTGAGCAATGAACTGGTACTGAGCGTTAAGGAAAAGGTCTCGTTAAAGGGATCAGATAAAAATAGAAAAGATGAATGCAAATGAACCTCTGAAGAAGTGGTGTGAAAACGAACCTTCTGTCAAAACATCGATTAGCTTGTGTTCGATGGACAATCATAGCGGACAACCTGTTAACTGGCTATGGGGCAGGCGCCATATAGGAGGCATGATTTCTATTTAGGCTTATTTATGGAACTGGAGAAGTCAATTATTCATGGAAAGGGAAAACTACAAGTAGGAAAAACACCTACAAGGGTGAATACCGATGGAATAATTGATGGCGGATCCAATCGTAGTAGCGAGGAAGTTTCTGTAATGGAAATGGAGCAAAGGGTTGGAGTTATACAGTTAGAATTACCGTTTACAACTTCCGAAAAGGAAAGGAGGATAAACAGTGATTCAACAAAGGGAATACCTATTACCAAGAAGATGGTATGGGAATCGTACAAGAAAGTGAAGAGAAATAAAGGTAGTGGTGGAGTCGACGGAGTGAGTCTAAAAACTTACGAAGAAGACCTATCCAACAACCTTTACAAACTCTGGAACAGACTAGCATCTGGAAGTTATTTTCCACAAGCTGTAAGGGAAAAAGCCATCCCCAAGAAGGACGGCAAGATGAGATTACTAGGCATACCGAGCATATCAGACCGGATAGCCCAACAAGTAATTAAAGATTATCTTGAACCAAGAATGGAGAGGATATTTCATCCTAACTCGTATGGTTATCGTCCGGGGAAGAATGCCCATCAAGCCCTCGAGCAAGTAAGACAAAAAGTAAGAAAATTCGATTGGGTAATTGATATGGACATCAAAGGATTTTTCGATGAAGTCTCACATGAATTGCTGATCAAAGCATTGGATAAACATGTCCCAGAAAAATGGGTGAAGATGTATATCCAGAGATGGCTAGAATCACCAGTACGAAAAGAAGACGGAACCTTAAAGCACAAATATGGAAAAGGAACACCACAAGGAGGTGTGATAAGTCCATTGTTAGCAAATCTATTTCTACATTATGTTTTTGATAAATGGATAGAAATACATCATCCCGAAGTGGAATTTGTTCGTTATGCTGATGACATAATAGTTCATTGTAAAACCAAGTCTAAAGCACAAACGATATTACAGGCCATTAAAGGACGGATGGAAAAATGCCATTTGAAATTACATGAAGTAAAAACGAAAATAGCATTTTGCAAAAAGTACAAAAAAAGGGCAAATCACCAAATAGTCAGTTTCAACTTTCTAGGGTACTGTTTCAAACCCAGACCAACAGCCTTGAAGTCAGGAAAGATGTTTTTGGGATTTGATTGCGCTATAAGTCAATCGAGTTCGAAAAAGATAACTTCTGAAATTAAAGCAAGCAGATTCAACAGATGGACAGAACGTAGCATAGAACAAATAGCAGCCTACTTCAATGCTAAATTACAAGGCTGGATCAATTACTATGGTAAGTTTAGAAAAAGAAATCTAAATGCAATCTGCAAGATCTTCAACAGAAGGCTCACTGAATGGGCTAGAAATAGGTACAAGCACTTAAATAAATCGTATATTAAAGCCTGTGAGTGGCTTAAAAGGTTTAAGGTCAAACAACCAAACCTATTTGCTCACTGGAAAGAAGGATTTATTAATGCTTAATCTCTGTATAATAGGAGCCGTATGATGGGAGACTATCACGTACGGTTCTGTGAGAGGCTTGGGGTGAAATCCCCCAGGTCTACTTGACAGAAAAAAAGAAAAATGAGTGCTCTTAAATATCAAATCCTAATTTTTATAATTTCACTTTTTGCAAATAGCTGTAAAAGTCAAACAAATAGGCTTTACTTCGAAGGCGAAAAAGTTGAATCTATCAATGAAAAGGGAAATTGGTTTTTGATTAATTCCCAAAGTGAAATAAAAAAGTGCAATCCGAAAATACAATTTGTCAAAGATGAGGAGAATGATTTTGAAGGAAATATTTTGACTTTAAATGAAGAGTCAATTTTGATTTTCAACTCGAATAAGAAATTAGATTTAAATAATAATACAAATAAAAAGTTAGAAGCTCAGCAAATAGAAATTGGAAACGAAATCCAAATAAACGAAAACATTATACTTCAAGCTAAATCAAAAATTATTGACGAAGATGAAATTTTAAGTTTCGAAATTGAAGACAAAGCACGAAAAGAGAAATATGAGATATTCAGAAATTGTCGAATAATAAAAGATATAAATTCATATTTTGGATGTGGAAGATTACCATTTAGAATAGATTTCGTTGGAGATATAATAAATGATAAAAATCCAGAATTAATTCTAAGTGCAGATAAAGAATTAGACTTTGGACGAAAACGGAAGCATCTCCAACATAAATGTTAGGTCAAAATCCCGGATAGATTCGAAGTCTTTTATGCGACTTTCTTGTTATTGCGCTTATTAGAGGTCTTTTTTACGACCTTATATCGAGTTCTTTGAATTTGTGTTTCGCCTTTTTGTCTCGGCCTACCTTTTTTGGACTTTAGCGGTTTGAATGGGTTTTGTTCAAAAGTCAAAAAAAGTGATTCGGCAGCATGCCATGTCTGTGCAATAGACAATCTATGTCCGCTGTCAGGCTGTTGATTTTGGGGTAGGTACTTTCGCCATTCTCTTGGACGAAAGTCCGCTTCGTCACTTGCGATGTAAAGTAGCCAAACAGTTAGTTGATAAATCAACAACCAATTGTCAAAATGTTCTAGTACAGGAGTTTGCAGTTTATCAATCATCAACCGTTGCTTGGCAAATCGAAGACTTGGTTCGATATCATAACGTTTACGATAAGTATGATATCCTTCGGGAGTGGTTACTTCATTTTTCCGTTTACCGCTAAGAGCTACAAACATGTCTCGACTAAATATCGCTTTTCCCGTTTCAGCATCCCGAACTTTAACAGCTAAAATGTCCATTGGCTTGTCTTTCATGTTGTGGCCATTTTTAGATCGAATCAGCATATTGTTCCATCGGAATATTTGAACAACAATCTTTCTACCTTTTTTTGTTGTTGCCTCCAGCTCAAAAAAATCGTTATGAGGAACTTCAAAAATAGATTGTTGATATACTGTATAGGGCTGTTTTGTTTTAGGATGCTTTTTGTAGCTTTTGTTCCTGCTCTCTGAAATCAGGTAAAGTTTTTGATTGTAAATTTTGGGTGCTCCTTTACTTTGGATCGAAGGGGCTTTACCTGTACCAGTCCATACCTTCATGCCTGATTTTAAGCGGGCAATACTGACCAGATCATCATATTTAAATGCCTCGGCCAAATAAGCACCATTGCCGTATTTACTATCTAATGTATTGAGGCATAGCTTCTGGCCCAAATCCAAGTGAGGATGGTTGAGCAATTCTTCCAGTTGCTCCAACGCTGTTTGAGAAGCGGTTTTGTTGATCGCAACACGGGATATACTAAGAGGTAAACTCCAATTGGTACCTCCATCGGATAAATTAATAAGGGATACTTCATAGCCAATACCCAACGGTTTGTTGCCCTTGATCACATTGTTTGGTATAGCTATATAGGTTCGACCTTCCAGTGTGTCCGAATGGGGCTTTTGTATTGGTGTAGTATCGGTTTGTAATAATACTCGACCTGTGTCTTCCACTGCTGGTGAATAATAAGCATAACAGAGCGATTGAAAGAATTTTCGAACTTTACCATACTCTTCTTCATTCCGCGAAAGGTTACTTACTACCTTACTTATACTACCATACTTATAATGGTACAGAGGCGAAAGACTTAATTCAGTCGGAGATTTTGCTCCTTTATACGAGGATAATGCCATGATTAAATTGGTCGTTGCTCGACTACGACGTATCTTTGAATATAAAATTTCATGGCAGAACAGATTGCTTCTTGTTATTGTTTGCATAAAAACAAGATAATCGCTGTTCTGCCTTTTTCATAATCGACATCTTTTTCGTCCAAAGTCTAATACCAATTGGAGTTTACCTTTTAGTATATCCCGTGTTTTAGTATATCCCGTGTTGCGATCAACAAAACCGCTTCTCAAACAGCGTTGGAGCAACTGGAAGAATTGCTCAACCATCCTCACTTGGATTTGGGCCAGAAGCTATGCCTCAATACATTAGATAGTAAATACGGCAATGGTGCTTATTTGGCCGAGGCATTTAAATATGATGATCTGGTCAGTATTGCCCGCTTAAAATCAGGCATGAAGGTATGGACTGGTACAGGTAAAGCCCCTTCGATCCAAAGTAAAGGAGCACCCAAAATTTACAATCAAAAACTTTACCTGATTTCAGAGAGCAGGAACAAAAGCTACAAAAAGCATCCTAAAACAAAACAGCCCTATACAGTATATCAACAATCTATTTTTGAAGTTCCTCATAACGATTTTTTTGAGCTGGAGGCAACAACAAAAAAAGGTAGAAAGATTGTTGTTCAAATATTCCGATGGAACAATATGCTGATTCGATCTAAAAATGGCCACAACATGAAAGACAAGCCAATGGACATTTTAGCTGTTAAAGTTCGGGATGCTGAAACGGGAAAAGCGATATTTAGTCGAGACATGTTTGTAGCTCTTAGCGGTAAACGGAAAAATGAAGTAACCACTCCCGAAGGATATCATACTTATCGTAAACGTTATGATATCGAACCAAGTCTTCGATTTGCCAAGCAACGGTTGATGATTGATAAACTGCAAACTCCTGTACTAGAACATTTTGACAATTGGTTGTTGATTTATCAACTAACTGTTTGGCTACTTTACATCGCAAGTGACGAAGCGGACTTTCGTCCAAGAGAATGGCGAAAGTACCTACCCCAAAATCAACAGCCTGACAGCGGACATAGATTGTCTATTGCACAGACATGGCATGCTGCCGAATCACTTTTTTTGACTTTTGAACAAAACCCATTCAAACCGCTAAAGTCCAAAAAAGGTAGGCCGAGACAAAAAGGCGAAACACAAATTCAAAGAACTCGATATAAGGTCGTAAAAAAGACCTCTAATAAGCGCAATAACAAGAAAGTCGCATAAAAGACTTCGAATCTATCCGGGATTTTGACCTAACATTTATGTTGGAGATGCTTCCGTTTTCGTCCAAAGTCTAAATAAAGAAGGAAGTATTTTAAAATTGGTAATTGGGCTTAAAGATGACAAATACAAAGTTTTAAAATGGACAGAATTTGAATAAAAAATAAAGCCTGCATGGAACAATGCATAGCTGACCATACTCCCTAAACGGTCGCACGGCAGCTATGCTTCCCGTTACCTACCATAGAATTTTAAGGCCATCCCTCGATTCTAAATTAGTCCCAAATTACGCCTGGAAAAATTGAATGAATTCGTCAAGATACAGCATCCAAAGTGATCGCCCTACCCGCTTAAAAATTTCTTCGATAAGCTTTTTACAAACTAAGAACCAGGGCCTGGGATCAACAATAATTAAAAGCAATAATCACGGGAAATTATTCTTCACACAATAATTCTTTGATCGGCACTGAGTCAGCCAAATTGTTAAATCTTCCAGCGAAAGCTATGAGTCCATAAATTAGACCCAAATTCTCCTCTGGGGCCCAACTACAAATTGACAGTCAAATTCACGGATTAAGGAAAAATGTTATATATTTATACCACCACCTAAAGAACTCTTTTGTTCCAGTGGTGAATGCGATAAATAAAGGGCTCAACAGTTCCTTTCAAACTATCCTCAGAAACGGCGCTGTGCGCGCCGAAATACGGATAGGTAACAAAGCGTAAAGCGTCCATGCGGCTACTTGGAAGATAAAATGCTTTTTGGCTGATAAAGAATTTTGCAGTTCCTTTCAGCACCTTGAATGCCGCACGGCGTTTACGCAGACCGTTGTGTATAATGAGGTACGAACAACAGACATAGGTGACAGAGTTCAACAGACATAGGTGACACTTTTAAAAAGGCATAAATTGCATAATAAAATGCTATGCCTTGGAAAAACAACACACCTATGGATCAAAAAATTGCTTTTATTCGCGAATGGGAAAGCGGACAATTTTATTTTAATAGCTTGTGCGAAGCTTATTGCATCAGTAGAAAAACTGGCTATAAAATTATTAATAGATATAAAGAAAATGGTATCCACCATTTAGCTGATCGATCTCGTAAACCTTTAAATAGTCCTGATTCAACTGATCAAAACATTATTGATGAAATAAAATTCTGGAGAGGTAAAAAAAATTGGGGTGCTAAAAAAATCAGAATTAAAGTCATTGAAAAATTTGATGAAAATTTAGTCCCCAGTGTAACTACTATTCACAATATTTTAATCAGACAAGGCTTAGTTACACCCAAAAAGAGAAGAAGAAAAATCGAACCCTCCTACCCCGTTTTCGATCCTCAGCAATGTAACGAAATTTGGTCCGCTGATTATAAAGGTTCCTTTTTACTCGGTAATAAAAAACGATGCTTTCCTTTGACTATTTGCGATTCCTGTTCTCGATTTATTTTCGATATTCAAGGCCAGTATAATGAAAATACCAAAAATGTAATCTCTGTCCTCAAAAAAGTTTTTAAGCAATATGGAAAACCAAAATACTTCCATACGGACAATGGGAGTGCTTTTGCGTCCATTCAAAGCCCTGCAGGATACGGATATTTGTCCTACTGGCTTTTGGATCATGGCATCCAACCTGTGTTTTCCGATCCAGGCAGACCTGACCAAAATGGACGTCACGAGCGTATGCATAAAGATCTTAAAGCTCGTTGCTGTAAACCTCCTGCTCATAATCTCAGAAGTCAGAACAGACGAATGAATGCCTTTGTTAAGGAATATAATTTTGAACGACCTCACGAAAAATTAGATATGAAAACGCCCGGTAAAGTTCATCAGTTATCCAATAGAGAATGGTCTGATAAAATAGCTCCAATAGAATACGATTCCGATTTGATGGTCAAGAAAGTTACTGCAAGTGGAGCCATCAGATGGGGTGCTTACGAATGGGTGAATATTAGCAGATGTCTCATCGGTAAATATGTCGGAATTAAAAAATTAGGGAATAGAATTTATCAAGTATTCTATAGAAATTATCCTCTGGGATATTTTAAAGAAGGCGAACAAGTTCAAAAGGGTAAATATCATTTATTAGATTCTGATAAAGATATGAACGGAAGGCGTCGGGGGGGGTAAATTAAAATCGCAGCAGCCCTGGCTGTTCCGCTACGCTCCACAGCCAGGGCTGCTCTGGAAGAAAAGTATTATATTTATGAATAAAAAGTGTAACCCATGTCTATTGAACTGTGTGTACGATGTCTGTTGCACCCCGCAAGAGAAAAAAGAAGAAAAAAACTTGGATTTGAATAAAAAAGAAGATAATTTTGTAATTACATAGTATTTACATTTAAATTATGATTTATGGAAATTTCAATTATTCAAATCGGAAATTCAAAAGGAATTAGACTTGCAAAAACTATCTTGGAAAGATATGACATCACGGATAAGGTTGAATTAATTTTCAAAGAAGGGTTTTTAATTTTAAGACCAGTAAAAAAGGTTCGTGATGGATGGGACAAAGCGTTCAAAAAAATGGCAGATAGAGGAGATGATGAATTATTAATTGATGATGTTTTTGAAGATGAAAACTGGGAGCTATGAAAATATCGCAATATGATATAGTCATTGTTAATTTAGACCCAACAATTGGCAGTGAAATAAAAAAAATAAGACCTTGCTTAGCTATTTCACCAAATGAAATAAATGATAATTTGAGAACGATAATAGTTGCACCAATTACCTCAAAATCCAAAAGTTATCCCACAAGGGTTGAGATTAAAGTCAAAGGAAAAAAAAATTGGGTAGTCATTGAACAAATTAGGACAATAGATAAAAAACGTGTGTACAAGAAGGTCGGAAAATTGATAAATACTGAAATTTCAGAAGTAAAAAGAATAATCAAGGAAACATTGGTAGATTGAAATTGGTAGATTGAAAAAGAAGCCTGCTGCCAACAATGCGTATATGTACATACCGCCTAATCGGCGGCACGCCACATACGCGGAACGTTGGGTAGCCATTGATACAAAATAATATTATTAAATCGATTTGATAAGAGGCAATGCACAAAATAATATTTTGATTATAGTGTAAAACAGGAGAGATAGAGCAATTTGGGCTAAATATTAATGGAATAAATTGGCAAAGGTCACAAAAATCAATTAACTTCCTTAAAAATAGTATAAATCATGATAGAAATAAGAAATCACATAGAATCAAACCCAAAAATAATGCTGGGAAAGCCGATCATTAAAGGGACAAGAATCACAGTTGAACTAATTCTTCGAAAAATGGCAGATGGATATAATCCTGAAGAAATAATAGAGATGTATCCACATATAAAAATGAAAGATATATTTGCGTCAATTACATATGCGGCATCAGTAATAGAAAATGAAGAAGTAATAAAAGCTGCATGATATTATGATATTAGCTGACGAAGGATTAAATGGCAATATTGTTAGGGAACTAAGAAAACTTGACATAGAAGTAGATTGGGTATTAGAAATTAAAGCCGGAATAGATGATGAGCAAGTAATTAACTACGCAAAAGAAAATAAGAAAATATTAATCACAGAAGATAAAGATTTTGGAGAGTGGGTATTTGCACACAAGATGAAAGGCTTATCAGTAATCTTTCTTAGATATGAAAAAACAGACTATGAGCAAATATTAGAATTTCTCAAAAAATTAGTAATTGAAATACAACAAGAAGAACTAAGAATATCTCACCAATTTATTACCATTAATAAGAACAAAATAAGGCGGCGAAGAATTTAATTATCATAGAACATTGTAAAAACTTAAAACTCGAAAAACGGCACCCAACAATGCATAGCGGACAATGACCTCGCTACGCTCGGCCACTGCCGCTATGCTTACCGTTGGGCGCTATGAAATTCCCGACCCACAAATTGAAAGTAACACCATGAGCAAAATCGTAAATTTGAAAAATCGTGGCTCCCAAATTATTGAATAGAGACTCCCCTACCCGCTTAGTAAATTTCAGTTAAGTTCTTGTAAAATCTAGCTGACGGCCTCTTTGAGTTAATTGAAGTTTTTGACTGTGAATTGAATTGAGAATTGAAATGGCTAACAAAAAGTCTATCCCAAGATTGAATTTTGATTGGCAGCAAATTCGATAATTGGAAACTCAATTGAAAAACCTGACACTGAAAAGCAGCCAATGAAAACTGTAATTGATTGATTATCAGATAATTACAAAATTGTCGGCCTAAGCTGGTTAATCGTTAATCAAGAAACGAAAGCTGGGCGATTGATAAATTGTACTTATGATGCCTGTGAATGTTGATAAAATTTAACCCAGCGATTCTCGCTATTAGAAAAAAGTAAATATTTATTCGAGCCTAGGGAGGCTGATTTTGATTTCCCTGGCGATAAATCGGTAAATAACGTTCATTGACATACAAGGTAACACATCAAAGACCTGTCGAATTTTTTCCCAAAGGTTTTTTTTGGTTTTGCAATAAGTCCATGCCTTTTTGAAGGCCTTGTCTAATTTTTGAGCAATCTGGTCAACGAGGAATGCTAAAAAAGTGAGCAACATAAAATTAGTTGCGAGGTACTTTTTGCCATGACCATATGAATGCTCTAAATGATACCCTTGATTTTTAAGGGTATTAAACGTTTCGTTTTCAATTTTCCAACGGCTACGTCCCACCTTGACTAACTCCATTATGTTGTCTTGGTCAATGGGAATGTCTGTTATCCAAGAGTTGAAATAGGTTCGTTTACCATCAGAATCAAATTCTTCGTATTCAAAGTAGTTGGTGTTAATTTGCTGGTGCTGTCCATTGAGTATTAGGTCATTAGCCCAACGGGCTATCGCTTTTTTACCCTTTGACTCATTCCACATATGAGTTTGTAAGGCATCTTTAGCTTTGAGTGCATCCACTTGAATTAATACATAACCATCCTGAATGCCAATGATATAGCGCATTTGATAGTCGCCTAATAACTTAATGTGTGGACCATTAGGATATAGACCGTCAAAAATGCCGAGCAATTCATATTCTTCAATGGGAAGCATCTGGCGAACCTTTGGAATGAGGCGCTTAGAAGCATTAAGTTCACAGTCATTCTTTTGGGAGCCATCCTGTTTAACAATGGCTTCACAGGCTATTGGAAATACTTCTTTATGATCAGGATGCACCATTACTGCAGCTAAGGCCTGATGGGAATAGGTTATTTTTGTAACCTCCCCCTTTTTATTGCGATACTCCTTTTTCAAGCAATGTTCACAGGGTGTTTTGGCACTACAATAGTGTTGAGTACCGTCAAAAGGGAGGGCTTGGTATCGCCCTAATACCTTATAATCATCCATGATGCCGTCATTGCTTAGCTCTTGATGAGCGATCCCAAAACACTTTTGAATATCGTCAGGGGATACCCCATCTATACCTTCTCGAATAGCACTATCTGATGGAAGAAAGTTCACATCGTATATTTGCTGTAAGTTTTCTTCGCGCTGAGGATAGTTAATTCGGTACTGGTGTAAAGAAGCATCTTTTAAATGAAACATCGCCAAAGCTGATTGCAAATAATCTCCTAATGATATTTGGGCATTTTTATAACGATGCTCTTTTACTTGGTCAAAACCTATTTTTATACCTTGTATTAATTTGTCAACCATAGGCTATCTCTTTTGATAGCTAAGATATATACTCATTTTTTTACAGTCATATTTTTTTTCCTTTAATAGCAAGAATTGCTGAATTTAACCATCACAGTTGATTGAAATTTGTTATATTTATGGAGTCAAAAGAACTAATTATGAGTGATGAATTCAGCAAATTTGAACACCACAGTTCCCTTGAAAAATTTGAAAAGAAAAAGGGTACAGCGCCCAACAATGCGTATATGTACATACCGCCTAATCGGCGGCACGTCATATACGCGGGCCGTTGGGTAGCCATAGAAAATCAAACCCACAGCTTTCCTATTTTTCAAACAGCATCGTAGTAAATTCAATACCTGGAAAAGGAAAACAACATCCTGAAAGGCTTACCAACCCGCTTTGAAATTGATACAATCATCCCTCTTCGATTGGCAGGACTACGGCATTTTGAATTTTGTAATTGAATACTTTGACAAAGAATCACAACAATTCACAAAGAGCTTTTGAAAGTAATTGAAATCCTAAAACTAATTGAGACAAGTAGATTGTAAAAATTACAAACTCCGCAACATCTGCAATAAAGTTTAATAACTTAAAATTATTGCAATTCATAAATTGTTGAAAATCATAGAGTTAAATAATGAATTCGGCCTAATCCAGCTAATTGTTAATCAACAATCGGTAAGCTCAACTCCGAAAAGGTATTGAAGCAGCATGAAAAATAGTACTCCCACAGCAGTAGAATTGTAGAAGAAAAATAACATTCAAAATACACATCTCGACAAAATTTCATATATTGGTTCCTCAACAGTTTGGACTAATATGGCTCCGAAATTACGTGAAAGGAAAACCGGCGCTGAGGCGCCGGAAAAATACGGCTACCAACAAAGCGTAAAACGACCATGCGGCTTTCTTTGAGGTCGAAATGTTGGTTACTTGGTGAAAATTTTTGCAGTTCCTTTCAGCACTTTGAAAACCGCACGGCGTTTACGCAGACCGTTGGGTAGCCATAGAAAATCAAACCCACAGCTTTCCTATTTTTCAAACAGCATCGTAGTAAATTCAATACCTGGAAAAGGAAAACAACATCCTGATAGGCTTGCCAACCCGCTTTGAAATTGATACAATCACCCCTCTTCGATTGGCAGGACTACGGCCTTTTGAATTTTGTAATTGAATACTTTGACAAAGAATCACAACAATTCACAAAGAGCTTTTGAAAGTAATTGAAATCCTAAAACTAATTGAGACAAGTAGATTTTAAAAATTACAAACTCCACAACATCTGTAAAAAAGTTTAATAACTTAAAATTATTGCAATTCATAAATTATTGAAAATCATAGAGTTAAATAACAAATTTGGCCTAATCAGGCTAATTGTTAATCAACAATCGGTAAGCTCAACTCCGAAAAGCTATTGAAGCAGCATGAAAAATATTACTCCCACAGCAGTAGAATTGTAGAAGAAAAATAACATTCAAAATACACATCTCGACAAAATTTCATATATTGGTTCCTCAACAGTTTGGAGTAATATGGCTCCGAAATTACCTGAAAGGAAAACCGGCGCTGAGGCGCCGGAAAAATACGGCTACCAACAAAGCGTAAAACGACCATGCGGCTAATTCGAAGATAAAATACTTTTGGCTGATAAAGAATTTTGTAGTTCCTTTCAGCACCTTGAATGCCGCACGGCGTTTACGCGGACCGTTGGCTGCAATGGTTGGGCCGACCCGCTTTTTTTGAATTGGATGGCATGAACATCTGTACCAAAACGGTAATTGAAAGAGAATCTTTGATAGTAAATTCTGATTGATAATTTATCCTGAATTGAAACTAGAATTGATAATTGTGAAAATTTGAAGTTGAAAAAATTATGATAAATTACTAATTTTCAATCGATTACGTATAATTTTAATCACAATTGATGGATTACGGGTAATTGTACTGACTTCAATTCGCCATCAAGAAAATCATGAATTTCATCAGCAGTTAAATTTTGATTGACAATTTTTGAGATTAGATTTCTAATTTGGTAAAATTTGGTAAATTGACTGTTGAAAATTGTAACTGAAATTTGTATCTAAAATTAGTATCATTGAAAATTCTGTTGAAAAGGGCTTTGAGATTAGAGAAATTGAGTAGCAGCCAAAACACTGTAATGGAAACTTTGGCCAACGCGCAGAAGAGAATGCAGCCAACACTGGCTATGCGACCATGTGGTTAAATTTTCTTCGAAAATTTAACCTTATCGAAAACTACATCTTTGTTCCTTTCAACATCCTGACACCACACGGCGCATAGCCGCGCCGTTGGCTGCAACTGGATCGGCCGACCCGCTTTTTTGAATTGGATGGCATGAACATTTGTACCAAAAAGGTAATTGAAAGAGAATCTTTGATAGTAAATTCTGATTGAAAATTTATCCTGAATTAAAACTAGAATTGATAATTACAAAAAATTGAGATTGAACAAAATTTGCCGTAAATCATTAATTTTGAATTGATTACGTATGATTTTAATCACAATTGATAGATTACGGGTAATTGTACTGGCTTCAATTCATCAGCAAGAAAATCTTGAATTTCATCAGCAGTTAAATTTTAATTGACAATTTTTGAGATTAGATTTCTAATTTGGTAAATTGACTGTTGAAAATTGTAACTGAAATTTGTATCTAAAATTAGTATCATTGAAAATTCTGTTGAAAAGGGCTTTGAGATTAGAGAAATTGAGTAGCAGCCAAAACACTGTAATGGAAACTTTGGCCAACGCGCAGAAGAGAATGCAGCCAACACTGGCTATGCGACCATGTGGTTAAATTTTCTTCGAAAATTTAACCTTATCGAAAAACTACCTCTTTGTTCCTTTCAGCATCCTGACACCACACGGCGCATAGCCGCGCCGTTAGTGGACATAGAAAATCAAACTCACAGCTTACCTATTTTTCAAACAACATCCGGGTAAACTGAAAACCTGGAAAAGGAAATCAACATCTTGAAATGCTTGCCAGCCCGCTTTATAAATTTATAAAATTGATAAATTGATACCAGCAATAATTCTTGAACAGCACGACTGACGGCCTTTTTGATTTTGAGTTGAACTCGAATATGGGTAAACTCCTTGAATTGATTACAACAACAGAAATTCCTGAAAACTACAATTTGCAGACAATTACAATTCAACCAGACCTAATCAAGCTCTTTGACAATCAAGAACTGAAAGCCTGGCTCAAAAAAAATATCAATAATTATTCAGCTAAATTACTCTGAAACAACTGAGGTGACTCATAAAAAATAACACCAAAAATACACATCTTGAAAAAATTTCATATATTTACAAGTGAACTGATTGAAAAATTTGGTGGCAAAAACATCTGAAAGAAAAACCGGCGCTGAGGCGCCGGAAAGATACGACCACTAACAAAGTGCATATGTCAATGCCCTCCTTTCAGTCGGCCACTGCATATGCACCGACCGTTGGCTACCATGAGAAAGAAAAAACTAGAACTCTAGTAAAATTTCCATATTTTAGTCGATTATTTAGACTTAAAATTAATGAGATGAATTTCGAAGAATTTTGGGAAAACTATACAAGTAAAGATATTACTACAATTTCTGACTTGGTAATAGAAGTTTTTAATCAATCGTTACCAAACAATATAGAAGAAGGGTATGATCTTGGAGAAATAATTACAGAGTTTTCAGGACATCATGAAACAGCAAAGAAGTACAATGGAATAGAAAGATTTGGAGAAGTATTAAAAAATAAGCAGCCGAATTTGTATAAAAAAGAGGGGGAATATATTAATGAAGCTCTAATCAAATATTATTGCTTTACAAAAAATGATGAGAAATTAAAGGTCCAAATTAAAGATGCTATCACAAGAGAATACGATTATGATCTTGTTCTAAAAAGTATTAAGCAGTTATTATACAATCAATATATCGATGAAGTTAATGAAATAATTGAATCAGAATATAAGAATGTAAAAGAGTCACCAAAACTTATTCAAGGTGCTGAATTTGACTTGGCAATAATCAAATACTACATTGAATTAGGGCAGTTATATATGGATCAAAAAGACAATTCTAATTTTGATCTCACCAGTTTCACAGATAAAGTCAGTCAATATGGATTTAACTTTAATCAAGATTATTGCAAACATTTAGAAATTGGATTATTTGATAATTCAGCGGATGTGCTTAAAAGACTTTTAATGGAATTTCCAAATGACAGATCATATATTATGGCATCATTGGAAATGAAGTTTCTTAAATTTATGCAAGAGAGAAAATGTACATTTCCTGTTGGAGGAAAGATTTGGTACAATTTATTTCAATATTTTGAAGATAGAAAGACTAAAGATTGGCAGAATTACTTCAAAATTGATAAGCACTCATTCAGAGGATTTATCAATAGCTTATCAGGCTTTTTATATCGAAACACAATTGAAAAAGCTCTAGTTATTTGGGGGAGCAGTTACTTTCTAGACTTTATATTTCAATCACAAATAATTCTTGAAAGCAATTATCAAAATCAAAAAGAGGTAATTGGAAGAATAAAAAGTGAATTTAAAGAGATCAATAAACACGAGTTATGGGAATATAGTTTTATCCATAACTGGACACCTGATGAAACGACTAATTTGGAAAGCTGGAATACAGAAAGGAATCAATTTGAGTCTTCATATGAGCTAGATATCGATCAAGAAGAGTTCAATGAGTTAAAAATAAATAAGCTATTTGGAAACTCATTTCCTGCTCAAGAGAATAATATTTCTAGTCCAAAGCCGATAGAAAGAAGTAAAAAGATTGGTCGAAATGAAAAAGTCAATGTCAAATATATTGACGGAACCATTAAAAAAGATATGAGTGCGAGACAAATTGGAGGAATCCTAAAATGAGAAGAGTTTGAAGGAATTTAGTAAATTTAAGTTAGAAAATAGATTTACTGACCCTCAAACTCTAATTCAAGGTATGGACAAAAAAGTACTAATACAAAAAATAGAAGAAGAAATCGGAAGATTGGTTGACCTAAGTGATGAATATGTAGAGCAGGATGTAGGGATTGATAAAATAGAACTAAGCCTACTAAGTGAATTGCTGAAGCTGGGACTGTTGCTATTGAACTACATAATCAAGCAAAAGTTAAAAAAGGTTGAGGAATATCTCCCGATTTTGGAATCAGGAGAGAGCTACAGGAGTAAAGGGACAAAGAAGCGGAACTACCTCAGTTTGTTTGGTCTGATACAAATCCATCGTCCATCGTATTTGAGTACTCAACGCGGTCAATTTTATAAAATAGACGATTATTTGCAGTTGCCCAAGGGTTGTTATTGGTCGTACAATCTACAAGAGTTGGTAGGGGGAAGTGCTACCCAGGGGAGTTACAAAGAAAGCGTAGTGATAGTGAATAAATTATTAGGTTTGAATCTGAGTGGAAAATCTTCGGAGAGAAATGTCAATCATTTGGGCGAGTACGTTGATCAGTACTATGAGTTGGAGCGAGAAGAAGCTCAAGAAGATGAAGCGTTGTTTTTTAGCACTACCTTTGATGGTAAAGGATTGCCGAAGATAAAGGCAGTACAACAAAAGGAGGCCAATCCCAAAAAGCGGCTAAGCAAAGGGGAGAAAAAGGATAAGAAACAAAGTGCGACAGTGTCAGTTACCTCTGTTTTTACGCCTCAACAAAGGACTGCCGACCAGATATTGGATGGCTTGATGGGAGTGCAAAAAGAAGCTGCTCAAGAGGACGAACCAGCATCAACACAACAAAAGAAAACGGAAAATAAGATGCACACTAAAATTCACCGTAGAGCATTTTTAGCCAATCAGCAAAAGGCAATAGATTATGGGATAGAAGATTTAAAATCAAAAATGACCAACTCCCAAAGTCGATTCGTCATCCCCATAGATGCCGGAATAGGCTTGGAAGATAAAATACTGGCAAGCATAAAGAAGAATAATCTGGAAGGTCAATTTGATGGAATCATTTTAGACATAGTCCATGTAAGCGAATACGTTTGGGATTGTGCCAATGCCATATTTGGAGAAAGTTCTAAGTTGAGAACAAGCTGGGTCAGAGGGGTGTTAAAAGATATATTGGAAGGAGGAACTGAAAAGGTAATAAAAGACCTTGTGTTGAATAGAGACAAAACAGAATTATCGACAAACAAAAAGAAGCAGTTAAATAAGGCAATCACCTATTTTGAGATGGTCTAAAAAATCAGGACACAAAAATAAAGTAAATTTGTGTTCAAATGAAAGAGAAACCCACCACCAGAAAGCGTCGTAGATACGATGCAGAGTTTAAAAAAAGTGCCCTTGAAATGGAACAAGATGGCAGGAGTGTAGCATCAATCTGCCAAGCTCTGGGGATAAAAGAAAGCCTTTTTTATACATGGAAAAGCAAGGCAAAGAAACGGGCGGCATCCTCAAATAAGACAGAAGAGGATGAAATTAAGAGATTACGTAAACGACTAAAAGAAGTCGAACAGGAGCGTGACATCTTAAAAAAAGCCTTGGGCATTTTCAGCCGTCAGACTTGACCAAGCGGTATGACCTGATTGAAGCGTTGTCAAAAGAATATCCAGTAAGAAGGCTTTGTAAGATGCTCCAGGTAAGCACAAGTTCTTATTATGCTTATCACAATGGTCAGACCTATCGACCTAGCGATCACAAAACAACTTTGCTAAAAGAAGTGAAGTCCATATTTGATTTTCATAAGCGGCGTTATGGCAGCAGAAGGATACACTCAGAATTGCAAGACAAAGGTTATGACGTAGGTAGGCATCAAGTGAGAAGTTTGATGAGAGCACAACAACTGGTTGCGATACAGCCTAAAAGCTTCATTCCCAGGACAACACAGAGTGATCCGTCTTTGTGCAGGAGTCCGAATATGTTGTTGAGTGAAGATAATTTGCCCACTGCTCCGGACGAAGTGCTGGTAGGTGACATTACCTATTTGCCCAGTATAGCGGAAGGAATAGACGAATGGTTATACCTAGCCATTTGGATGGACCTGTTCACCAGAAAGATAGTAGGTTGGCATGTAGATGAACATATGGAGGATCTACTGGTCCTAACGGCTTTGAAAAAAGTGATCTATAATAGAAGTCCGGAAGCACGCCTGATCGTTCACTCGGATGGAGGTGGTCAATATGGTTCGAAGAACTTCAGAAAATTACTAAGAAGGAACCAATTTCGACAAAGCATGACCCGAAAGGATAACCATTACGATAATGCTTTTGCAGAATCGCTGTTCAGCAGATTTAAAGCTGAGGTTTTAAGTGAGGGAATCTTTTGGGGCTTAGAAAATGCTCGACTCAGATGTTTTGAGTTTATTGATGGATACTACAACACGATTCGTAAACATTCTTCTCTTGACTATCTAAGTCCGAGTCAGTTTGAAGAGCAATATTGGATGGACTTTTTATACCGCAACCGACAGAGATAATTTTTGATTTCTATCTTAAAAAAGTGTCCTGATAAACCGGACCACGCCAAGCATTTGGTCAAAGATAGAATGGAGCAAAGCGGTATGAGATGGTCATCCAAGGGGACGCAAAACATGCTTGACCTTAGAGCTGTAAAACAAAACGGAGACATCGAAGATTTTATACAATTCGTCAGACTAAGGGAACGAAAAGTAAATTTAGTCCGATTAGCTGCTTAAATACAAAACCCCTAATTTGTCATGCACTCAAAAGATATTAAGTATAAGAAAATAGAAAGTGATGTTAAAAATGGGAAGTGTGAAATAATATAAACACGATAGCCAACAATGCGTATGCGTCAAGTGCCCCTAAGCGGGCCACCTGCGCATACGCTGGCCGTTCTCGCCAATTCGAGTATAAAAATCAGAAAGAATTTTATTGATTTGTGAAGCTAACGAAAACAAAATCCTATCTTTAGATTGATGTATGTTCCTTGACAAGGCCGTTTTTTTAAGAGGTGCCAATGCTAATCGTGAAAATGAGAAGTAAGCCCGCCGCCAATTCTGGTTAGAAATGTGAATGTAGTATTGAAATATCCTACTACAAGTTGATTTCACTGGAGGAGATTAAATTCTACCCCGATCAGTATAATTTTGAATCATAAGATAAATAGACATTTCCGTGGAACATACATCATTTGAATTGGCTTTTTATTAATATTTTATCTGGGTTATATGTATGTCATATAGGCTGGATGTTATTGTTCCTAGATCAAAAAACGGCAAAAATAGCTATTGATAATCAGTTAGTTATAAACGTTAGTCAGTATTAAAAACAAAAAAATGAAAATTCATTAACCAAAAAAAATGAAATTATTATGGCACTACAATCACTAACACCACCTCAAGACATTACTTGGACTCGTTTAGGATATTCCAGGGATATGATCGACACCAACTTTGGGGACTTAAATTTTCCACCAAAATGGAGAACTTCTATGACAGTGTATAGCTACATTGTTCCAGAGGAAGAAACTGTAGATGCGTATCCTAATTCACGGATTATTTATTTAAAACTTTCTTGTAGTATTACAGGGTATAATCCGAATGAAGATTTGCTTGAAGCACTTAAAATTGCAGAGGAACAGGATAAGTTAGATGATCTCCAAAGGTCAATATGGGAAGTAATCCAATCAAAAGGATGGGCTGAAAAGTACTGGCCTTGTTTAGGTGCTATCATGCAGGTTGCTGTATACCCAAATCAAAGAAATGGAGTAAGCCCTGATGACTACCCGTACATAATTGATTTTGAACCTAAGAAAAGGGAATTATTTGAACATGTTTCTGAAGGGAGCGAAGTGTTGAGTGCTTCTGCCGAAAATATCTCTGTTTCTAAAGGCAATACCAACACACAAAGTGTTGAACTCAAAACTAAAGCAGGTTTTAACTTGGGTTTTGTTGGAGCCAGTGCCGAATTAACGGCTGGAGCAAGTTGGCAGCAAGTTAATAATAGGACTACAGATACTTTGCAAGAAGACAGAACGACGAAGAGTCACAGTACCTCCTTCAGCCAAATGTACCAATTATTCAATGGCTATCACTTAGGTACCAATAGAGCATTATTTCTAGTAAATCCAAGACCACATACCGGGTCTTCAGTTTCTGATACTGAAACGAAGTATAGTTTAATAAATGGTGAAAGAAGACTTGAAGGAATTCAAGATATGTTTATTGTTGTTAATCTACCAAGAATTCATGATGGGTTTTGTATTCAAGCAGGTATAGATACGGCACATAAAGTAACTGAGTCATCCGCTATGTATCTTGCGCTTAAAATGAATGACAATCAAACCTCTCCAGATTGGGATGATGACTTGCCTCCAAATGACCCACCGCCACCACTTCCCCCAAACCAACAAGTCGATCACCTTGTAATTACAAGAAGAGTCATTCAAGGGTGTGGAATCTTTGATGAAAATGGAAATTTTCAAGTCCAAAAAGTACCTGATGTTCCAGTGAAACCTCCTGTTGTTACAGGGGAGTTTTTAGCACCTGACTTACCAAGGACCTTAGCCATGTATAGATCGGTTAATAATCCTGAATTACACGGTGAAATAAAAGTCAGATTAGCACATGAGTTAAATATTAGACAAAGTCGGATTTCAAAATCGATGATGGACTCTTATACTGCTGGAAATTACAAGCCAAGAAGTATTACGGAAACTTCCGCGTTTAAATCCTTAGTTGCAAGTGCAATTGTAGATTTGGATGTTTCAGTTAGGGAGTTGGTCTCCTTAAAATATATCACATCTGGTATCGCAAGGAAGCTATCAAGGTATAAGATTTTCACTGTAGGAGACCTCTTTAAGGAATCTTCTGAAAGTATTGTGGATGTGGATATCAATGCGATCCGTAAAGCGATAATAAAATAAAATTGAAGAATAGGTGCGTATTGAAGATTTTTCAATGCGCTCAACGATTTTTTCACTCTTAAAAGGATTGTCTATGCCTAATGGAAAAGAAAGCAACACTCCAGCATCGTCCCCATATTTTATTCCCCTAACATTAGAGGAGATCGTTTCATTAGTGAAGGGAAATGCAAGTGAAGACGTTCTCAAGGAAAAAATTGATATATTCTTCAAGCAAAACTATCAAAGCCTTCCTCCTTCATCCTCAGCAGAAGATCTTAAGATGCAATTGCTGACAGGTACAGGATTTACAATTACAGGAGTTGATCAAGATGTTGTAAATAAATTGAATGAAATTGCATTTAATGTAATTAAAGAAAAATATCAAGAGTACTATACTTTACAACAAAGACAGGGGGTGAGTATTCCTCCGGAGCATACCGAGAGCAATAATTCTGAGGCTTCTGAAGTGTCGCAAAATAACAATACTAAAACGGGTGCTGATCCGATCAATTTATTCAATGGAAATTTTGTTTATTCTTCTACTGATTTAGTCATTGATGGTGCAGGGATAAAATTTTCTTTTACAAGAAACTATTCCCAACTCTCTGATTACATCGGTGTTCTAGGATTTAATTGGGACCATAACTTCAACCTATGGCTTAGGTTAAGTGGCGATGCTAATATAGTCTTTCGGTCCAATGGGGCACTGAGGGAAATAACATATCAAAGGCATTCAATTCATAATTACTGGTTTGCTGAATTCGGAGAGGACGGGATCATTTTTGAACGAAATGGTCAGTTTATATGGAGAAGTTCAGATGGGATAGAGTTTCGCTACTTAGACAATCTTTCCACAAGAGCCGATATTTTATTAATTGATAGAATTGAAGACAGGTTTGGCAACTATCTTCAATTTCACTACCAAAACTCATTACTTTTCAAAGTTGATGTAAACAGTCCTGTAAGGACTGTATTCTTCAATTATGATTATAAAAATCGAATTGTAAAAATTACGGACTTTACTAATCGTTCCTGGAAATACACCTACGATGACATGGGAGATTTGGTAGCCGTCACTACCCCTTCCACCCAAGATTATCCAAGAGGGCTGACAACATGTTTTGAGTATTCTTCTTATCAGTTTGGTACCAGTGCACAGCAACACAATCTCTTGAGAATCATCGATGCATCCGGTCAAATCTATCTGGAAAATGAATACGGAACAGAGCCAAATTTACTGAGCTTTAATCGGGTTATTAGACAACGGCAAGGGAGTGGTGAAACATACCTGGAATATTCGGATGTAATTGAGGATTTTTCTTTTCCCTATCCAGCACACCAACGGCCAGCACATCAAACAATAGAAACAACACGTACCGGACATCAAATTAGATATCTTTTCAATAGATATGGTAACATGGTTTTCAAGGAAGAATATGCCAGGATTAATGGTATTCCAAGATTAATCTCCTCACATTACCGCTATAATCAAGATGGGAATTTGGTGGGTTCAATAAGTCCAACCGGAATCATCACCCAATTTTTATATGAAAGAGACTATTATGAACGAAAGTATCAAATAGGCAATGATTACACTCCAACTGAAGACGATAATCTTACATTTCAAACCAGGCAAAGCTTCAATCGACTAATAGCAATTGTCAGACGTGGGAAATATTATACTATTCAATCCCTCAATATAGCTCAAGGGTTATGGTCAAAAGATATATTTCCAGATATTTTCTCCGTTAGTGAGGAGGATATTGTTCAAAAGTTCACATTCGAGCCCGAATTTGGGCAGCCACTTTCTATTTCTGATCCAAGATATACTGAAAACCCAAACCCGGATTTCGCAGAAGATGATTCTTATATTTCCCATCTGACAACATTTAGATATAAAGATCAAGCTGGATGGAATTTCTACTTACTGGATAGCATCCACCTCCCTTCTGTAACCTTACCAGACGGTTCAGTTATAGGTTCTTCTATATCTAGGTTTCTTGCATATGACAATAGAGGAAGATTACTAAGTTCAGAGGATGCCAATGGTTTGGTTTCAAAAATGGAATACTTCACTAATGATACCCTCGAAGGGATGCTAGAAAAGACAATTTTAGATCCAACTGGTTTCAATATCCAAAGCGGGGTAGAAAGAGACAATTTGGGCAGGGTAATTAAAGTAATGGAGCCTCGGTTTTATGAAAACCAGGATGGAAGGTTTATTGGCGAAGCAAAAATTAATGAGTTAAATCAAATAATAGAGCTTATATCCACTCTACCATTCAGTATTGTTACTAAAAGGAAATATAATCGATCCGGTAATCTTTCACAAGAATTGCAGGAGGTGAAAGATAGTGCAGGTGCTTTGATAGAAAATTCCTTTCTAAAAACGACATTTAAATATGATCAGGAATTCAGGCTTGTCAAAACAATAACTGGAGATACTCACGATACCAATTATAAAATTGGAAGAACCGTCTTTGATGGTGCCAATCGTCCAGCCCTAACCCTTTCGACCGGAGGGCGAAAGACTAAAGTTATTTACAATGAGCGATCTTTCCCATTTAAGGAAATAGTGGATTACGGAGGCATTGGCATAAACATAAAAAAATATTATGATGCCGAAGGTAGGGTGATTAGGGTAATAGACGAACGCAGAGGAATTCATCGAATGCAGTATGATGCTATTGGAAGAATTACAAAAGCTATCAATTCAGAAGGTAATGTAACCTGTTTATCATACGACAAGCTCGGGAATATTCAGACCAAACGTTTTTTTGAAATGATTACAAACGGCGAATATGTATTGCGATCAAGGACTGAATTTCATTATGATGAGTTAGGTCGACTTGTGGAGAAAGGAGTCAATCTTTTCGATAGTAATATTGAGATCGTCAATAATCCAGATGACTCATATTTAAATACTGGGATAGGAAAACTCTTAGTTAGCAAATTCTTTTATGACATAGGAGGGAGGCTTGTGAAAACGATTGATCAAAGTAACAGGGAATATATCCAAGAATACGATCTTCTTGGGCGCAAGATAAAGCAAATTGACCCCTATGGAAATGAAGTAAGTTTTACTTATGACATTGTCGGCAATGTCATTCGTATGGACAGAATGGAAGTTATCAGAAATGAAAGTGGTGTTAAAACAGGAAATCGATTTTTTGCAAATGAAAACATTTACGATGAACTCAACCGGGTTGTTGAGACAACCAATTCAATTGGCAATAAATCGGTATTTAAATATGATACAAGAGGTTTGTTGGAGAAAGCTATTAATGCATTGGGTGAGGAAACGGAACATGAGTACGATGTATTTGGGCGGTTATTGAAAACAACTCAACATCTAAACACACAGGTCAATCCACCCCCCCAAGTTCCTGTTTCCATATCCTACCAATACGACTTGGATGATCTGTTAGTTGGTCAAACCGACGCTATGGGAAGAAAAACTACGTTTGAATACAATTCTCTCGGAAAAAACATAAAGACTATTTTACCTGATTTAAGCGGAGACAGAAAAGAATATGATTTTTCAGGTATGTTAAGTATTTATCAAGATAGGAACGGTCTGATTCAGCTTTTCCAGAGAGATCAACTGGGTAGATTAATTCATCAGGAAACAGATTTAAGTCAGTTAGAAAATAATATCTCTATCGAGGGGGCAAGTTTTTCTAACTTTTCTTATGACAGCTTGGGACAATTAATCAGATCAGAAAATGACTTTTCGATAGGTGAAAACCAATTCAATTCTTTAGGATGGTTATTAAAGGAAATATCAACAACAAAACCATTTACGAGTGGTCTAACATCTCAACCTCTTGTGACTGAGCGAACCTATAATGATACCGGAGCTTTGATTAAAATTACCTATCCCGATGGTCGACAATTGCAATATCAACATGACATTTTGGATAGAATTACCAAAATAGAACAATTAAATAAGGGTAATAATTTTACAGGTGATCCTACCATTCCTGATACCATCCATATTGCTACAATTGAATACGAAGGTTTACAGCGCAAATCAGTAAGGAGAGGAAATAACTCTATTACACAATACAACTACGATTTTGGTGGCAGGATGATCGGTATTGACCATTTGCTAAATGGCAGTAACCTCTTTCAAATGCAGTTTCTATTTGATGAAGTTGGAAATATGCAACATAAAACGGAGTTAGGTAACAGCAATCAAATTACCAAGGTTTTTCAGTACGATGAGTTGCATAGATTGACCAGGGTTTGGTCTGATAACTCCGCTACCATACAGGATTTCAGCACCTTAAAACCAGCCTCCTCTAGATTAGCTACCCCAATACAAAATAAGCAGTCAATCATAAATAATCTAGTGGCACAAATTCCCCTGATTGAAAAAGAATACTCGTTGGATTTGGTGGGTAACAGAATTAAGGTGAGTCAAACAGGACTGAATGATATTAATTATATACCTAATCATCTCGATCAGTATACCAACATAGAGGGACAAGTATTCCAATACGACAAGAATGGGAATTTGTTAAATGATGGGAACTTCCAATACATTTATGATTTTAATAACCAATTGGTTTCAGTGGTCAGCATCTCCAACGGGGCGACGGTGTTGTCCTTCTCATATGATACATATGGAAGGAAAGTAGTGGAACAGTCAAATGGTGCTATTAAACAGTTTGTGTATCAGTCCATCAACCCAATAGAGGAATATGAAAATGGAATTCTGACAAATTCCAACGTGTTGGATACAGGTATTGATAATTTCATACAAATAAGTTCCCAAGGAAAAAATTCCTACCTCCTGTCTGATTTGGTAAAATCCGTCCGACTTGTTTTGAATGGTAATCAGGTCGATAATTTTTATGAGTATGATGAATTTGGGGCCGTTATTTCCCCAAATAGTAATTCCCAACAATTTTTATTTCAAGGCAAAAAATGGTTTCCGGAAATAGGTAAATATGATTTTTTTACTCGCTTTTATGATCCTAAGGTCGGGAAGTTTCAACAAAGAGATTTAAAGGGGTACCAAGATGGCACCAATTTATACACTTTTGTCAATAATAATCCCCTAAATGGAATCGATCCATTTGGAACTGAGAGAAGCGAAAATCAGACCAATGAAAATCATAATAGTGATGTTCATTCCAGAATACCTAATTACGGATTTCCGCATTACACAACCCCCAATCCTTTACCCGATATTCCTAAAATTGATCTCCCTCAAGCTGCTCCAGGAACGGATTTTAAAGCAGCAGAAGCTGCCGGAAGAAGAAACTTGAGAAATTTAATACCACATAGTCATGGCGAACAAGCTCAACACTATCTTAAATGGCGTATAGGTCGGAATACTAATCTTGATCCAACAATTACTAATGACCCAAGATATATGGGCCCCCTTCAGTCACGGAATGCTTTAAGCAGGAATTTAGGGTACCCAAGGGTAATTGATGGAAAAACCTATAATAATCCGCATACATATGCAGATCGTGGTTTGTATCCCCATTTTGAACAAGAACTTGGTTCGAGAACGAGAAATTGGGGTACCGAAAGGGTTTCCCATGTCCGAGTAGGAAGAAGGGTCATGAAAGAAATGACAGGGACTTCGGGACCAAGACCTCCTTATATCTATGGACCGACTGTTAGAGGAATGACAGGACATTTTATATATGGATCTATTCAATATGGAGTCCCATTTTTCGCAGAAGCTGAACTGGCAGCTTTTTTTGGACAACACTTTGCATATTCTCGAGGGTTTCTCGTGGCTGGAGATGCGTTGGGTTTTGTGGGTACTAGGGTACTTCCTGTAGCTGGAGCATTCTATGATGGTTATATTTTAGGAACTTGGATCGATGAAAAAACAGGTTGGAGCACAAGTCTATCAAATAGAGCTCGTAGAAATAGAGATATATATAAAAATTTAGGCTTAGGAGATACGTCATCAACAATTCTTGGCGGTGCTGCTAATATCCCTATTCTAAGTGAAGTTGGTGAAGGATTAGGCCGGGGGGCTTATAAAGGAGGGAGTGCAGCAGTAGATTATGCAAAAAAGACATGGACATTAGACCCTGATGAAATAGATGTTGGACGTACTGCCAAGGCTGTTTTTACATTAGGCATATCAGAATTGTTTTGAAAAAAATCAATAGAACAATCAAAACTGGCGAGAACATAGCATACAACGATCATGTCGGCTAAACGTCGCCACGCCGTGTATGCCAGACCGTTAGCCCTCATCAAGTAAAAGCACATGCAATACATTGCTCATATAAAATATATAATTACTATAGGACTTGTATCATCTATCTGGCTGATAACATTGAATAATCTATATTCCCAGAGAACATTCGAAGAGTTTAAGAACCCAAGAAAAAGTATAACAATATTTAAAAAAAATATATCTAAAAGAGATTCATTAAATGATATTCAAATACCATATTATGATCACCTCTACTATCTTAAAAACTTACCGTGCTACAAGTATATTTTCAGACCAAATAATACCGTAGAGTATGAAAGTTCATGTCCTGTTTGTTATACAATCGGAGGTGAAATCGGTAAATTTTCAATTAAAGATAATTCGATTGAGGTAATTTCAGATAGTCTTGTTATATATCACAAATTTGTTGATCAAATTAGCAAAAAAGAAAATATCCATCAAAACCTTGAATTTAAAATATTTGATAAAGACAGAAGTCCGATAGGAAAAATATTGACGATTTATTATACCAAAACCCCTACATTTCTTAACAAGAAAAAATCTATTTCAACTCGACATGATGATATTAGTTCTTTAGTAGGTAAAAGTATTTTTCTAAATAGCATAACTATTGAAGTATATTTAGGAGCTAATAGAAAGGTGCTCAGCATTCCAATAAATGAAAAAATTAAGTTTGAAAATTATACCTATAATATATACCTGAAAAATAAAGGCTTTATAATCAAAATGATTGAAAATAGGATATTCCTTTATTATTGGGACCATATAAAGCAGAGATATGAAAAAAAGGATGAACTTATCTATAAATTAGGATAAGACGAGGGCTAACAAAGTGCAAAACGGCAATAGCCTCCATTCGTCGGCTACTGCGTTTGCACAAACCGTTGGCTGCAATGGGGTACGAACAACAGACATAGGTGACAGAGTTCAACAGACATAGGTGACACTTTTAAAAAGGCATAAATTGCATAATAAAATGCTATGCCTTGGAAAAACAACACACCTATGGATCAAAAAATTGCTTTTATTCGCGAATGGGAAAGCGGACAATTTTATTTTAATAGCTTGTGCGAAGCTTATTGCATCAGTAGAAAAACTGGCTATAAAATTATTAATAGATATAAAGAAAATGGTATCCACCATTTAGCTGATCGATCTCGTAAACCTTTAAATAGTCCTGATTCAACTGATCAAAACATTATTGATGAAATAAAATTCTGGAGAGGTAAAAAAAATTGGGGTGCTAAAAAAATCAGAATTAAAGTCATTGAAAAATTTGATGAAAATTTAGTCCCCAGTGTAACTACTATTCACAATATTTTAATCAGACAAGGCTTAGTTACACCCAAAAAGAGAAGAAGAAAAATCGAACCCTCCTACCCCGTTTTCGATCCTCAGCAATGTAACGAAATTTGGTCCGCTGATTATAAAGGTTCCTTTTTACTCGGTAATAAAAAACGATGCTTTCCTTTGACTATTTGCGATTCCTGTTCTCGATTTATTTTCGATATTCAAGGCCAGTATAATGAAAATACCAAAAATGTAATCTCTGTCCTCAAAAAAGTTTTTAAGCAATATGGAAAACCAAAATACTTCCATACGGACAATGGGAGTGCTTTTGCGTCCATTCAAAGCCCTGCAGGATACGGATATTTGTCCTACTGGCTTTTGGATCATGGCATCCAACCTGTGTTTTCCGATCCAGGCAGACCTGACCAAAATGGACGTCACGAGCGTATGCATAAAGATCTTAAAGCTCGTTGCTGTAAACCTCCTGCTCATAATCTCAGAAGTCAGAACAGACGAATGAATGCCTTTGTTAAGGAATATAATTTTGAACGACCTCACGAAAAATTAGATATGAAAACGCCCGGTAAAGTTCATCAGTTATCCAATAGAGAATGGTCTGATAAAATAGCTCCAATAGAATACGATTCCGATTTGATGGTCAAGAAAGTTACTGCAAGTGGAGCCATCAGATGGGGTGCTTACGAATGGGTGAATATTAGCAGATGTCTCATCGGTAAATATGTCGGAATTAAAAAATTAGGGAATAGAATTTATCAAGTATTCTATAGAAATTATCCTCTGGGATATTTTAAAGAAGGCGAACAAGTTCAAAAGGGTAAATATCATTTATTAGATTCTGATAAAGATATGAACGGAAGGCGTCGGGGGGGGTAAATTAAAATCGCAGCAGCCCTGGCTGTTCCGCTACGCTCCACAGCCAGGGCTGCTCTGGAAGAAAAGTATTATATTTATGAATAAAAAGTGTAACCCATGTCTATTGAACTGTGTGTACGATGTCTGTTGCACCCCTCGTGTAAAAATTTAAGGAAATTAATTGAAATTCAATGAAAAATAAATTCATAATTGGTCACTTATTTCTAATTATATTCCTCTTTCAAGGTTACCATATCAAATCACAAATTAATTTCACTAACCCATCATTTGAAGGAGAAGTTGGTTTAGAGTTAATTCCTCCTGGATGGATTAGTTGTAATGCAACACCAGATACAGGAGGAGATGATAACTTACCATATGGAATTGAACCAAGCGATGGAAATTCATATGCAATATTAGTTGGATGGGAAGGAAGACCAGAAGCTATCGGACAAGAACTCCCTGAACATTTTATTAAGAACACAGAATATTCTTTTGAGATTGATATAGCTTATATTGATGCTGAAGTCCCAGATAGCATTGGTTTACTTGAAATCATCCTAAGCCATGAAGCTTGTAACTTTAACCAGCAAAAAATTATTCTATCAAATCCAATTGATACAACATGGACTAGGCACAAAATAAAATTTATTGCTCAAGATAACTACAATGCAATTCTTTTTAAAAATGGAGAATTTGGAGGAGATTCAATCTATTATACCGCAATTATGATCGATAATTTATCTCCTATTATTGATAAAACATCAAGTATTCAAAACAACTATATAACGAAATTTGAAGCAAACTATTATAATAACCAAATTCATTTTAAAGGAAAATATGAAAACTTATTGCTTAGAATCTATAATGTATCTGGTCAATTGATATACAATAATAAACTTAAAGGTAATTTCAAATCAATCGATATAAGTAATTTACAAAAAGGTGTACTTTTTTTAGAACTCATTGATATGAAAACAGGAGGTGTATATTCTAAACAGATTATAACTATGTAAAAAATCACTGCCACCAACAATGCGGAGTACGTATATGCGGTTAAAATTTCTACGAAATTCTAAACTTACCTAAAAATGAGTAAATTAGTCCCGAACAGCACTTGTGAGCCGCACATCGTCTCCGCTTTCCGTTAGCACCAATTCGAGTATAAAAATCAGAAAGAATTTTATTGATTTGTGAAGCTAACGAAAACAAAATCCTATCTTTAGATTGATGTATGTTCCTTGACAAGGCCGTTTTTTTAAGAGGTGCCAATGCTAATCGTGAAAATGAGAAGTAAGCCCGCCGCCAATTCTGGTTAGAAATGTGAATGTAGTATTGAAATATCCTACTACAAGTTGATTTCACTGGAGGAGATTAAATTCTACCCCGATCAGTATAATTTTGAATCATAAGATAAATAGACATTTCCGTGGAACATACATCATTTGAATTGGCTTTTTATTAATATTTTATCTGGGTTATATGTATGTCATATAGGCTGGATGTTATTGTTCCTAGATCAAAAAACGGCAAAAATAGCTATTGATAATCAGTTAGTTATAAACGTTAGTCAGTATTAAAAAACAAAACATAATGAATACCAAACTAAATTTTATTGTAGTTGCCTTAAATTTGATATTAATCATTTTGTCGACAGGATGTTTCGCTCCTATCAATTCGACATTTGAAAGTGCAAAATTGTTGGATAAAGGAGATATTGAAGTGCAAGGGAATTACTCAGTTTATTATGGCACCTCTTTTTTAGAAGATGGGTATGTAAACCTTAATAATAATTTTGGATTTGGGGTTGGATATGGTATTTCTGACCGATTTAATATGAAGTTAAGATACGAACGAATAAATACGAAATATTCATTCGAAATATTTGATGAGGAAATTGACATTAGTGGATTAAATTATTTTGAATTAAGTAATAAATTCAGCTTAAAGAAAGATAAATTTGCACTATCAATTCCTTTGAGTATTTATCTATATGAAGGAGAATCGTTATTTAGTCTTGATCCCAGGTTCTTTTTTACCTTTAGAAATAATGACACTTTTGAATTTAATCTAATTCCCAAAGCACATGTTCTTATAGGAGATGGAATTGGGTTTATGCCAGGGATAAATTTTGGAGTGGGCTTGAGTAGTAATTTGAATGAATGGGCAATAAGACCTGAATTTGGATTTGATGGGTATTTTACATTTGGAGTAGGAGTAAATTATTATATTAAAGCAAACAAGAAAGAATAAGGGAAGAACTGGTGCTAACACAGCATACATCGGCCAGCCTCCTAAACGTCGGCCGTCGTGTATGCGAGCCGTTGGCTGCAATGGGGTACGAACAACAGACATAGGTGACAGAGTTCAACAGACATAGGTGACACTTTTAAAAAGGCATAAATTGCATAATAAAATGCTATGCCTTGGAAAAACAACACACCTATGGATCAAAAAATTGCTTTTATTCGCGAATGGGAAAGCGGACAATTTTATTTTAATAGCTTGTGCGAAGCTTATTGCATCAGTAGAAAAACTGGCTATAAAATTATTAATAGATATAAAGAAAATGGTATCCACCATTTAGCTGATCGATCTCGTAAACCTTTAAATAGTCCTGATTCAACTGATCAAAACATTATTGATGAAATAAAATTCTGGAGAGGTAAAAAAAATTGGGGTGCTAAAAAAATCAGAATTAAAGTCATTGAAAAATTTGATGAAAATTTAGTCCCCAGTGTAACTACTATTCACAATATTTTAATCAGACAAGGCTTAGTTACACCCAAAAAGAGAAGAAGAAAAATCGAACCCTCCTACCCCGTTTTCGATCCTCAGCAATGTAACGAAATTTGGTCCGCTGATTATAAAGGTTCCTTTTTACTCGGTAATAAAAAACGATGCTTTCCTTTGACTATTTGCGATTCCTGTTCTCGATTTATTTTCGATATTCAAGGCCAGTATAATGAAAATACCAAAAATGTAATCTCTGTCCTCAAAAAAGTTTTTAAGCAATATGGAAAACCAAAATACTTCCATACGGACAATGGGAGTGCTTTTGCGTCCATTCAAAGCCCTGCAGGATACGGATATTTGTCCTACTGGCTTTTGGATCATGGCATCCAACCTGTGTTTTCCGATCCAGGCAGACCTGACCAAAATGGACGTCACGAGCGTATGCATAAAGATCTTAAAGCTCGTTGCTGTAAACCTCCTGCTCATAATCTCAGAAGTCAGAACAGACGAATGAATGCCTTTGTTAAGGAATATAATTTTGAACGACCTCACGAAAAATTAGATATGAAAACGCCCGGTAAAGTTCATCAGTTATCCAATAGAGAATGGTCTGATAAAATAGCTCCAATAGAATACGATTCCGATTTGATGGTCAAGAAAGTTACTGCAAGTGGAGCCATCAGATGGGGTGCTTACGAATGGGTGAATATTAGCAGATGTCTCATCGGTAAATATGTCGGAATTAAAAAATTAGGGAATAGAATTTATCAAGTATTCTATAGAAATTATCCTCTGGGATATTTTAAAGAAGGCGAACAAGTTCAAAAGGGTAAATATCATTTATTAGATTCTGATAAAGATATGAACGGAAGGCGTCGGGGGGGGTAAATTAAAATCGCAGCAGCCCTGGCTGTTCCGCTACGCTCCACAGCCAGGGCTGCTCTGGAAGAAAAGTATTATATTTATGAATAAAAAGTGTAACCCATGTCTATTGAACTGTGTGTACGATGTCTGTTGCACCCCGTAAGAAAAAAATACAATTTATATGAAATTAGTTTAGATTAACTTATGTTTAGTATATAATAGTAACACACATAGTTGACAAAATAAAATTTGGAAAACAATGACTATACAAATTGAAATTCTAAATCCTGATGCAAGGAAATTGTTAGATGAGTTAGCCAAGCTAAACCTTATTAGGATAAGAGATTTAGAAGACCCCAAAACTAGATTCTCGCAACTTCTTAAAAAGTTAAGAGACAATAATGCAAGTGATATCGATTTGGATAAAATATCTGATGAAATAGAACAAGTAAGAGAAAAAAGGTACAAAGATGATCAAAGCAATAAAAAATGAGAATCATCTTTGATACCAATCTTTGGATAAGCTATCTTATTACTAACAAACTCTCCAGAATTGACGAATTGATTAATAACAACCAACTAATCATTCTCTTCAGCCAAGAATCTTTACAAGAATTTATTGAGGTTGTTAATAGACCTAAATTTGAAAAATATTTCTCTAAAGAAGATGTTATAAACCTTCTCTTAATGTTTGATTACTATGGAGAAACTATTGATGTTAAATCTGACTTAGAAATTTGCAGAGATCCAAAAGATAATTTTCTATTAAATTTATCTGTAGATGGTCAAGCAGATTATTTAATAACAGGAGATAAGGATTTACTTGAATTACAAAAAATAGAGCAAACTGATATTCTCACTGAGAAAGAATTTCTTGATAAATTAAGTTAAAAAAACCTGCCTGCAACAATGCGGAGTACGTATATGCGGTTAAAATTTCTTTGAAATTTTAACCTTACCAAAAAATGAGTATTTTAGTCTCGAACAGTTTTTGTGAGCCGCACATCGTCTCCACTTTCCGTTGGCTGCAATGGTTGGGCCGACTGGCTAAACCGGAGCAAAATGTGCCACCAAAACCGGTGAAAATGTGCCACTGATTCCGGAGCAAGTTGTGCCAAAAAAACCAGCTGACCGGAGCAAAATGTGTCACTTTAGTTAAAAGAGTCGATTTCTATTCGGTGTTTTACTGAAAAATAAAACAGTAAAACACTATGGCGAACCAACGAATAGGGATCATGCAAATCAGACAATTATTACAACTCAAAATTCGAGGCGAGAGCAACCGGAGCATCAGCCGGTTGTTAGGTATTCATCGCAATACGATCAATGAATACGTACGCCTGTTAAAAGCCACAGGCCGGTCATATGAAGTACTTGGACAGTTAGATGACCGATCACTGGAAGAGTTGTTTCCGGGCGTTAGCACGACGGATAAAGATCGTTATCAGACTTTGAGTAGCTACTTTCCTTATTTTCGTAAAGAGCTCAAAAAGGTAGGTTGTACGCGTCTTACCTTATGGAGGGAGTATCTAAGCCGTCACCCCGACGGATATCGCTCTTCCCAGTTTAACGAACACTTGAACCGTTGGCTTCAACAAGTGGACGGCTCAGGAAAACTGGTGCATAAAGCCGGAGATAAACTATATGTAGATTATACCGGCAAGAAGTTATTTTTCGTAGATATGGAGACTGGAGAACAAATCGAGGTGGAGGTATTTGTAGCCACCTTGCCTTGTAGTGGGTATACTTATGTGGAAGCGACCCCTTCTCAGAAAGGGGAAGATTTTATTGACTCGATGAACAACTGCCTGAAGTTTATGGGAGGTGTCCCCAGGAGTATTGTGGTGGATAATCTCAAATCGGCAGTTACCAAGGGCAGTAAATATGAACCGGTTTTGAACAAGACATTTTCAGATTTTGCACTGCATTACGGTTGTTCGATTAATCCTACTCGAACGTATTGTCCACAAGACAAAGCATTGGTAGAAAATGCCGTCAAGCTGGTATACCAACGTATTTTTTATCCCCTCTCCAAACAGATCTTTTTCTCTTTAACAGAGTTGAATAAAGCCATTGCTGAGTTGTTGGAAGACTATAATGACCGAATGTTCAGTCAGATAAAGCTGACTCGCCGTCAGCAGTTTCATGATATTGAAAAAGAGGAGCTCTTACCACTTGCCGCCCAGCCTTACGAACTTAGGTACTATAAAATAGCAACCGTACAAAAAATGGGACATGTCTACTTATCCGCCGACAGGCACTACTACAGCGTCCCCCATCGATTTATTGGTAAAAAGGTAGAGGTGCAATACAACACCAAAACGGTAGAGGTCTTCTATGCTAAAGAACGTATCGCCACTCACAGAAGAGACCCTCGCCCCGGGCGCTATACCACCATCAGTAAACACATGAAAAGCACCCATCGATTTTACAACGACTGGTCGCCGGAGTTCTTTCAAAAATGGGCCCGCAAATACGGTGAGGATGTAGAATATTACATCAAAGGATTGATCCAACAAGCGACCTATCCCGAAGTAGCTTACAAGCAGTGCATGGGCATTTTGCAATTGGTCAAGGATTATCCTGTCGACCGGCTTCAAAGTGCTGTTATTCGCGCTCGTCAATATCCCTACTTCAGTTATAGTACCGTTAGGGATATTTTGAAAAACAATATGGACCTGGAGCAGGATCTGTTCCAGGCCACAACCAAGACAACAACCATCCCGGAACATGACAATATCCGAGGCAGTCAATATTACACTTAAACCTTTCTAAAAATTTACAACAATGAATACACAAACCACAGTAGAAAAGCTAAAAACAATGCGACTCAAAGGCATGGCCCATATCCATCACCTCAGTATGCAAGACAACCTTTACCAGGACTATACCCTGGATCAGTACACTGCTCTGCTGGCTGACCAGGAATGGGAATACCGGCAAAACCGGAAAATGGAGAATCTGATCAAACGAGCTCACTTCCGCTCCGGTGCCGCCATTGCCAATGTCGATTTTACCACTCCTCGCGGACTGGACAAAAATTACTTCAACCGACTGGCCACTTTGGACTTTATTCAGAAACACCAAAATCTGATTATCATCGGTCCCACCGGAACGGGCAAGACCTACCTGGCTCAAGCCCTCGGACATCAGGCTTGTATACAACTACACAAAACCCAATACTACACCATGAGTAATTTATCCGATCAGGTCAGACTGGCCAAAATTGAAGGCAACTACCAACGGCTAATCAAAACGATCAAACAAACCGCTTTACTCATTATCGATGATTTTGGTCTCAGCGAAATAGATAATATCATCAGGCAGGCGCTCATGGATATTGTCGAATACAAGTACGACCAATCATCCATTATCATCACTTCTCAAATCCCTGTGGGCAAATGGCATGAATTGATTGGTGAGGGCACTATTGCCGATGCTATCCTGGATAGATTGGTGCATTCTTCACATAGAATCACTCTCTCGGGAGAGTCTATGCGCAAGGCAAAAGGAGTAAACAGCTAATATTTTTTAACTTTGAGAATAGATTATCGACTCTTCACAACCGTGGCACAGTTTGCTCCGGAAACCGTGGCACAAGTTTACCGGAATATACACCGACCCGCTTTTTTTGAATTGGATGGCATGAACATCTGTACCAAAAAGCTAATTGAAAGAGAATCTTTGATAGTAAATTCTGATTGATAATTTATCCTGAATTGAAACTAGAATTGATAATTACAAAAAATTGAGATTGAACAAAATTTACCGTAAATCATTAATTTTCAATTTATTACGTATAATTTTAATCACAATTGATGGATTACGGGTAATTGTACTGGCTTCAATTCATCAGCAAGAAAATTTTGAATTTCATCAGCAGTTAAATTTTGATTGACAATTTTTGAGATTAGATTTCTAATTTGGTAAAATTTGGTAAATTGACTGTTGAAAATTGTAACTGAAATTTGTATCTAAAATTAGTAGCATTGAAAATTTTGTTGAAAAGGGCTTTGAGATTAGAGAAATTGAGTAGCAGCCAAAACACTGTAATGGAAACTTTGGCCAACGCGCAGAAGAGAATGCAGCCAACACTGGCTATGCGACCATGTGGTTAAATTTTCTTCGAAAATTTAACTTTACCGAAAAACTACACCTTTGTTCCTTTCAGCATCTTAACACCACACGGCGCATAGCCGGGCCGTTGGGTAGCCATAGGAAAATCAAACCCACAGCTTTCCTATTTTTCAAACAGCATCATAGTAAATTGAATACCTGAAAAAGGAAAACAACATCCTGAAAGGCTTGCCAACCCGCTTTGAAATTGATACAATCATCCCTCTTCGATTGGCAGGACTACGGCCTTTTGAATTTTGTAATTGAATATTTTGACAAAGAATCACAACAATTCACAAAGAGCTTTTGAAAGTAATTGAAATCCTAAAACTAATTGAGACAAGTAGATTGTAAAAATTACAAACTCCACAACATCTGCAATAAAGTTTAATAACTTAAAATTATTGCAATTCATAAATTATTGAAAATCATAGAGTTAAATAATGAATTCGGCCTAATCCAGCTAATTGTTAATCAACAATCGGTAAGCTCAACTCCGAAAAGGTATTGAAGCAGCATGAAAAATAGTACGCCCACAGCAGTAGAATTGTAGAAGAAAAATAACATTCAAAATACACATCTCGACAAAATTTCATATATTGGTTCCTTAACAGTTTGGACTAATATGGCTCCGAAATTACCTGAAAGGAAAACCGGCGCTGAGGCGCCGGAAAAATACGGCTACCAACAAAGCGTAAAGCGTCCATGCGGCTACTTGGAAGATGAAATGCCTTTTGGTTGATAAAGAATTTTTGCAGTTCCTTTCAGCACCTTGAAAGCCGCACGGCGTTTACGCAGGCCGTTGGGTAGCCATAGAAAATCAAACCCACAGCTTTCCTATTTTTCAAACAGCATCGTAGTAAATTCAATACCTGGAAAAGGAAAACAACATCCTGAAAGGCTTGCCAGCCCGCTTTGAAATTGATACAATCACCCCTCTTCGATTGGCAGGACTACGGCATTTTGAATTTTGTAATTGAATACTTTGACAAAGAATCACAACAATTCACAAAGAGCTTTTGAAAGTAATTGAAATCCTAAAACTAATTGAGACAAGTAGATTGTAAAAATTACAAACTCCACAACATCGGTAATAAAGTTTAATAACTTAAAATTATTGCAATTCATAAATTGTTGAAAATCATAGAGTTAAATAATGAATTCGGCCTAATCCAGCTAATTGTTAATCAACAATCGGTAAGCTCAAGTCCGAAAAGGTATTGAAGCAGCATGAAAAATAGTACGCCCACAGCAGTAGAATTGTAGAAGAAAAATAACATTCAAAATACACATCTCGACAAAATTTCATATATTGGTTCCTTAACAGTTTGGAGTAATATGGCTCCGAAATTACCTGAAAGGAAAACCGGCGCTGAGGCGCCGGAAAAATACGGCTACCAACAAAGCGTAAAACGACCATGCGGCTTTCTTTGAGGTCGAAATGTTGGTCACTTGGTAAAAATTTTTACAGTTCCTTTCAGCATTTTGAAAACCGCACGGCGTTTACGCAGACCGTTATACCTCATGAAAAAAGAAAAAACATCAATATTGATTGCCTTTTTCGGTGGAATTCTTCTATTCGGATGTGTATCCAATAAAATTTCAATCAATAATAACGGGTCAAATATCTATACGAGTAAAACGTATCTTTTCTTGGGAAATTCGTTCGCTGAAAAATATAATTCTCAAATTGATACATTGAATTTTACGTGGCGAGATAGTTTTAAAAACAATCACCTTGTGTTTCGAGAATATCCGAAATATCATGGGCAATTCCAGAGAATAGAGAATTATGAATATGATAAAAATAACGAATTGAAAAGAACTATCAAAGAAACTTTTTTCTACCGTAGCGCAACGAAGGATTCTACTGTTTATAATAAAGTTGATTTAAATACGACCGAAATAACCAAATATGTAACAGGCGAAAATCCTTTTAAAGAAATTCACCGAACTTTGAATGATACAGTTTATATCGACCAAATAATAAATGGAAAATATGGTTTTACATCAAGAGAATTCTGGGAAACCAGATTTAGAAAACAGAGTCAAATTGTTAAGCCGGAATTAAGCGAAGTGATGAATACCTATGTTCATAATGAAAACGGCGATTTAATTGAGATTGAGCGATATGAAAATGGAGATTTTATAGGCAAAACAATTTCAATTAGATACAATTACGATTCTGAAAACAGAATAGTCTTTAAGGAAACTTTTTACGGAGAAGGAGATGAAAAAATATTGGGAAGTACCGAAATAACAATTTATGACTAAAAAAAGAACACGAGGTATAACAATGTGCATATGTCAATGCCCTCCTTTCAGTCGGCCACTGCATATGCACCGACCGTTGGGCGCTATTCCTTAGATCCGACACTTTCAAAATCACAAAACCTAATCTAGTAATTTTTCCAGAGCGGATTGATTTCCCTAGCTAACGAAGAGTTCATATCTTATTCCTGGCTCTATCAGAGACCGGTTTTTTTAATGGCACCTCTGAAATCCTGATACTTATCGGGATGAGCAAGTCCCAGCGTCATTCTGGTACGAGAAGTAAAAAGTCCTGACGCTGCTGTCAGGACAGTTGATAAATTTCAATGGTGGTACTGACGATACTGTCAGTAACCCCGATCAGAATAATTTTCAATAATAAAGATACTTCTTGATAGAGCTTTTTTCTAAATCTTTTAAAACTATTTGCAGATGGGAAGAAAAAAGAAGTTATCCATGAAAATCATCAATCTCAATTGTGCTGGTATTGATGTAGGAAGCCGATCACACTATGTTGCCATTGGCCAGGAGCTCAAGGATGTAAAACAGTTTGGTGTTTACGCTCAAGATTTAACTGACCTTGCCAATTGGCTTAAGCAAAACAAAGTCACTTCTGTCGCTATGGAGTCGACAGGAACTTATTGGCAGAACCTCTTTGTAGAATTAATTAATTCAGGATTCAAAGTAATTTTGACTTGTGGTAAATTCACCAAGAACATCAATCGAAAGAAAACCGACGTATTGGATTGCCAGTGGATACAAAAAATGCACTCTTTGGGTTTGTTGCCTTCTTCATTCTTACCAGACGAAACAACTGAAAGATTAAGAACACTATGCAGACATCGAGCAAACATGATTGCACAGAAAGCTGACTGTTCCCACAAAATGCAGAAGTTTCTTAAGTGGCTGAATCTCAGGTTGGATGTAGTAGTTCGCGATGTTACAGGATTAACTGGAATGAAAATTATCAAAGATATCTGCGCTGGAAATCTTGATCCCAAATCTCTCGCAAATCATAGACATTACAATTGTAAAAAATCGAAAGAAGAAATAGCGAAAGCTTTGGTTTCAAATAAAAGGAAAGATTACTTGTTCGGACTCAGACAAGAGTTTGATAGACATGAATTTTACAAATCAAAAATAGAAGACTGCGATAAAGAAATTGTCAAATTTCTCAACGAAGTAATTGAAGCCAAGGATATTGTAGTAGATGACTTGCCAGAGAAAAAACCAGATAAAAGACTCAATAAGAACTCATTAAGAGGGATCAACTTAAATATTGTGGCTTACCAATATTTTGACGGAGTGGATTTGCTCACCATTCCTGGAGTGAGTTATTCAACAGTACTGACATTCATGAGTGAAATTGGCCCTGATGGAATCAAGAAGTTTTCAAGTGCCAAAAAGTTTGCCTCCTGGTTAAGGCTAGCACCAAACAACAAAATCAGCGGGGGAAGGATACTCACAAATCGAATACCAAAAGGAAGCAACCGACTTAAGATTGCTCTACGCAATGCAGCCAATGCCGTGGGCAACTTGAAAGACTCCGATCTTGGAAAGTTTTTCAGGAAGATTGCCTTCAGAAAAGGCAGACAAGCAGCCATTACCGCAACCGCAAGAAAAATAGCAGTCATACTCTGGAATATGGTCACAAAGAAGCAATCATACCAGCCAATTAACACCTATCAGTTTCTTGATGAAAAGCGACGTGCCATAGCTCAATTGAGAAAGAAAATCAGTAAATTCGGAATTGATCCTAATGATTTAGGTGTATTTACAAGAGAAAGATACAGACTAGCTCATGAAAAAAGAGCTATTGATAATCAAGGTTCTAGCTAACGTTAGTCAGAATGAAATTCCCGACCCACAAGCTTGAATTTGGCACCAAGAGCAACTTGAAAAATATTGGTGAATTGTAGCTCCGAGATCATCTAAAAAAGGACTCCCCTACCCGCTTGAAAATTTGAAAAATTTGAAAGATAATTTACAGGGCAAGCTGACGGCCTTTTTGATTATGGATGAAACATGGTAAGCAACAAGAAAAATTGAAATACTCCAAAACTGATTTAGTACGTGAGCAACTGAAACTCTTACATTCATCAAGACTAATCCAAGACTAATCCAAGACTAATCCAAGACTAATCCAAGACTAATCAACAAGTAACAAGATCATTAAAATTGCTGATTCGTCTAAATTCAATCCAAAATCCAATTCAGTCATGGGCAACAAGAATGCTAAACTCCTGAAAAATATTAAATTGCATTTCATAAAAATACATAAAACACTGATAATCAACAAAATATACTGAAAAGGCCTAGCTAATCTCAATGATTAATCAGGAAGTGGTAAGCGGAGTGAATGATTACATTCTACCAAGAGTACTTTGAAAAGTAAAACACCAAAATTGCTACGGTTGACTGGAAATTGTTATATTTATACCCGGTAAAATTGTTGGGTTCCATTGGGGCAACCTGGAAAATTGGAGCCTCATAGTTCCTTTGAAAATTTGTAAAAGGAAGGAACAGCGCCCAACAAAGCGTAAAGCGTCCATGCGGCTTTCTTTGAGGTCGAAATGTTGGTTACTTGGTGAAAATTTTTGCAGTTCCTTTCAGCACTTTGAAAACCGCACGGCGTTTACGCAGACCGTTCTGCTCAATTAAAAATAACAAAACAATTACAAGAATAACAATTAAGAACATTAGATTAAAAAATGTCAAATAGAAATCAAGGTATTTATGAAGATGAGTTTGTTGAGAATTTATTTAATCGAATGTCAAAAACCTATGGACTTACAAATTACATATCCTCATTTGGATTCACAGAGAGATGGAGAAATAGATGTGTTAATGAGATAGCTTGGAGTAAAAATACTGAGAGTGGTTATGATTTGATGTCAGGAATGGGAGAGAGTTGGGGATTAATAATGCGACAGAAAAGGGTTGAATTAATTGGAATAGATGTTTCAAAAGAAATGAATAAAAGAGCAAGGGAAAAATTGCTTGAAAACAAATCTTGGAAAATTGATTTATTAGAAGAAAATATTCTTCAGAATAGTATACCATCAAATTCTGGAGATTTTATAATTTCAACATTTGGAATAAAAACGTTTTCAAATGAGAAACAACAAATATTAGCTAGAGAAATATTTCGAATATTAAGGAAAGGTGGTCAATTGGCAATAATAGAAATTTCAAAGCCAAAAATGGGTTTACTGAGATTTCCTTATATGTTCTATCTGAAATACATAATTCCAATAATAGGAAAACTATTCATGGGAAATTCGCAAGACTATAAAATGCTAGGAATATATTGTGATAATTTTGAGAATTGCAGTAAATTCAAAATGTTTTTAGAAGAGGAAGGGATGACTGTAAAGATGAAGAATTATTTTTTTGGATGTGCAACGGGAATTATTGGCTATAAATGAATAAATTGAAAAATAAAAACTGAGCAGAACAACAGCTAAAACGGCAATAGCTCCCATTCGGTCGCTACTGCGTTTAGCTAACCGTTAGGCACAAGTAAACGAAAACAATAAGTTCTAAACCTTAAAATTCGATATTATGAAAGGCATCACACTAAAAAAGTTAATATGGATTTGGCTCTGTTTGATCACATTAGCACTTCTGTTCACATATTTAGGTGCTGATATTATTCGAGAGATGGTGGGAACCAGAAAATACTTCGATGACGGCACAAGCATTTTAACATTACCTTATAAAAATCCTGAACGGAAATATCAACAAATGACTTTAATAATAGCTGTGCTTTCTTGGGTAATTGGATTGATTCTAATTCGACGAACTAAATAATAACGGAATACTTTATTATCCATGATAATATTTAATGAAATGGTGATGAGATGTTTCGCTTTTCAAAAGAATAAAAATAAACCTAATTGAGATGTTGCTAAAAAAATAATCATGAAAAACATTAAATTAAATCTTCCTCAAGTTCTTATAACTTTATTGGTATTATTATCGAGCTGTAATAGTAATACTGAGAGCAATAATAATACTGAGAGCGATTGGAATAATGTCAAAAAACTAAGCACAATTGAAGATTATAAAGAATTCATCAATAAAACTGACGACCAAGTATATATTGATTCAGCAAAAGCATTTATACATGAACTATATGAAGACAAGATTTGGAGCGAATTTTATGATTTTTCAAGGTTTAATGATGTTAGTACATCAATATTTCAATTTATTCAAGATATCGGATATATTGAAGGGGAAGGATATAAGATGATGAGCCTTGATTTGGTAAATTTCAATAGTACCAATTGTTATATTACATATTCTGACAGAATAGATGTCGATTCAACGCTGCTCAATAATGGTAAATGGGATTTTGTAAATAAACCAGTTATCATAAATGGATTTTTAGTCAATAAGTTTTCTGATGAGGTTCAGCAATTCTTGCTATTAAAGGAAAAAAAATATGACTGTAAAAAAATGAGTATATATCTTAGCTATCAAAAGAGATAGCCTATGGTTGACAAATTAATACAAGGTATAAAAATAGGTTTTGACCAAGTAAAAGAGCATCGTTATAAAAATGCCCAAATATCATTAGGAGATTATTTGCAATCAGCTTTGGCGATGTTTCATTTAAAAGATGCTTCTTTACACCAGTACCGAATTAACTATCCTCAGCGCGAAGAAAACTTACAGCAAATATACGATGTGAACTTTCTTCCATCAGATAGTGCTATTCGAGAAGGTATAGATGGGGTATCCCCTGACGATATTCAAAAGTGTTTTGGGATCGCTCATCAAGAGCTAAGCAATGACGGCATCATGGATGATTATAAGGTATTAGGGCGATACCAAGCCCTCCCTTTTGACGGTACTCAACACTATTGTAGTGCCAAAACACCCTGTGAACATTGCTTGAAAAAGGAGTATCGCAATAAAAAGGGGGAGGTTACAAAAATAACCTATTCCCATCAGGCCTTAGCTGCAGTAATGGTGCATCCTGATCATAAAGAAGTATTTCCAATAGCCTGTGAAGCCATTGTTAAACAGGATGGCTCCCAAAAGAATGACTGTGAACTTAATGCTTCTAAGCGCCTCATTCCAAAGGTTCGCCAGATGCTTCCCATTGAAGAATATGAATTGCTCGGCATTTTTGACGGTCTATATCCTAATGGTCCACACATTAAGTTATTAGGCGACTATCAAATGCGCTATATCATTGGCATTCAGGATGGTTATGTATTAATTCAAGTGGATGCACTCAAAGCTAAAGATGCCTTACAAACTCATATGTGGAATGAGTCAAAGGGTAAAAAAGCGATAGCCCGTTGGGCTAATGACCTAATACTCAATGGACAGCACCAGCAAATTAACACCAACTACTTTGAATACGAAGAATTTGATTCTGATGGTAAACGAACCTATTTCAACTCTTGGATAACAGACATTCCCATTGACCAAGACAACATAATGGAGTTAGTCAAGGTGGGACGTAGCCGTTGGAAAATTGAAAACGAAACGTTTAATACCCTTAAAAATCAAGGGTATCATTTAGAGCATTCATATGGTCATGGCAAAAAGTACCTCGCAACTAATTTTATGTTGCTCACTTTTTTAGCATTCCTCGTTGACCAGATTGCTCAAAAATTAGACAAGGCCTTCAAAAAGGCATGGACTTATTGCAAAACCAAAAAAAACCTTTGGGAAAAAATTCGACAGGTCTTTGATGTGTTACCTTGTATGTCAATGAACGTTATTTACCGATTTATCGCCAGGGAAATCAAAATCAGCCTCCCTAGGCTCGAATAAATATTTACTTTTTTCTAATAGCGAGAATCGCTGGATGAGGTTATAGAAAATATGCTAAAATATAATCTATTATCACAAGACTCGATAATGAAATCACTTATAGAAAATGGAACAAATGTTTCTGACTCCATTTTCATTTTAAACGAATGCAGGAGAATGATGAATTCAATTAATAGATTTGAAAATCTTGGACACATATATTTAACTTCAATTAATCCAGAATGAAACCTGTGCCTAACAAAGCATAAAACGGCCATAGGCTCCATTCGTCGCCTACATCGTTTATGCAGATCGTTGGGCGAAATCAAGAGAGAATTTAGAAAAAATCTATTTCATTAATCCTAAAGAATCACTATATTTGAATGGCAGTCAAATTATAACTAGAGTAATCATTCAAACCTATTTTACATACATATATAACTGATTATGAATAACTTAGAGCTGAAAGGGGGAATTATTGAAATGATAGCTAAAATCAATGACAACAAGACATTGACTGAATTAAAGGAGTTAATGACAAGTTTCATTGGTAACCACTTACAAGATACTGATTACTGGGACGAACTAAACGATACTGAAAAGGAAGAACTAGTAAAGGCCATAGAAGAAAGTAATAAGGAATCAAATCATATTCCTCATGAAGAAGTAATGAAAAAATATAGAAAATGGCTAGACAAGTAGTCTGGAATAAAAGTGCCGTTAGAAAATTTGATGAAATTATTGATTTTTTGGGGTGTTGTTGCATGAATCAATTTTATTCGGAATAATATTTCGCACTCATTAAATTAGTATAAATAAATTCCGTAACAAACTGATAGTCAGTGGTAAATTTGATTGATAGTATATATAAATTATTTTAAACTAAATATTATTTTGCAATTACAGGAAATACATTAGTTAGATTCTTTTATGCAACAACGCCATTTTTTGGCTGAAAACCATTCTGAGAAGACTGCCATGAAATTCATCTTAAAAGTTGATGAACTAATTGAGAAACTGAATAAGTATCCAGAAATTGGTAGAAGAACAAAAAAAAAGAAAACTGTAAGGCAATACAAAATAGACAAATATAGAAAGCTATATTATCGCAAATATGGCAAAAAGCTAATAATAGTTTACATATTTGATGACAGACAAGACCCCAAAAACAATCCCTTTAAATAAGTTGATCCAAAAACGAGAGTTCGCCCAACAAAGCGTAAAACGACCATGCGGCTACTTGGAAGATAAAATGCCTTTGGGCTGATAAAGAATTTTGCAGTTCCTTTCAGCACCTTGAATGCCGCACGGCGTTTACGCAGACCGTTACCTACCATAGAATTTTAAGGCCATCCCTCGATTCTAAATTAGTCCCAAATTACGCCTGGAAAAATTGAATGAATTCGTCAAGATACAGCATCCAAAGTGATCGCCCTGCCCGCTTAAAAATTTCTTCGATAAGCTTTTTACAAACCAAAAACCAGGGCCTCGGATCAACAATAATTAAAAGCAATAATCACGGAAAATTATTCTTCACACAATAATTCTTTGATCGGCACTGAGTCAGCCAAATTGTTAAATCTTTCAGCGAAAGCTATGAATCGATAAATTATACCCAAATTCTCCTCTGTGGTCCAACTACAAATTGACAGTCAAATTCACGGATTAAGGAAAAATGTTATATATTTATATCACCACCTAAAGAACTCTTTTGTTCCAGTGGTGAATACGATAAATAAAGGACTCAACAGTTCCTTTCAAATTATCCTCAGAAACGGCGCTGTGCGCGCCGAAATACGGATAGGTAACAAAGCGTAAAGCGTCCATGCGGCTACTTGGAAGATGAAATGCCTTTTGGTTGATAAAGAATTTTGCAGTTCCTTTCAGCACCTTGAATGCCGCACGGCGTTTACGCAGACCGTTACCTACCATAGAATTTTAAGGCCATCCCTCGATTCTAAATTAGTCCCAAATTACGCCTGGAAAAATTGAATGAATTCGTCAAGATACAGCATCCAAAGTGATCGCCCTACCTGCTTAAAAATTTCTTCGATAAGCTTTTTACAAACCAAGAACCAGGGCCTGGGATCAACAATAATTAAAAGCAATAATCACCGGAAATTATTCTTCACACAATAATTCTTTGATCGGCACTGAGTCAGCCAAATTGTTAAATCTTCTAGCGAAAGCTATGAGTCCATAAATTAGACCCAAATTCTCCTCTGGGGCCCAACTACAAATTGACAGTCAAATTCACGGATTAAGGAAAAATGTTATATATTTATACCACCACCTAAAGAACTTATTTGTTCCAGTGGTGAATGCGATAAATAAAGGACTCAACAGTTCCTTTCAAACTATCCTCAGAAACGGCGCTGTGCGCGCCGAAATACGGATAGGTAACAAAGCGTAAAGCGTCCATGCGGCTACTTGGAAGATGAAATGCCTTTTGGTTGATAAAGAATTTTTGCAGTTCCTTTCAGCACTTTGAATGCCGCACGGCGTTTACGCAGACCGTTGGGTAGCCATAGGAAAATCAAACCCACAGCTTTCCTATTTTTCAAACAGCATCATAGTAAATTGAATACCTGAAAAAGGAAAACAACATCCTGAAAGGCTTGCCAACCCGCTTTGAAATTGATACAATCATCCCTCTTCGATTGGCAGGACTACGGCCTTTTGAATTTTGTAATTGAATATTTTGACAAAGAATCACAACAATTCACAAAGAGCTTTTGAAAGTAATTGAAATCCTAAAACTAATTGAGACAAGTAGATTGTAAAAATTACAAACTCCACAACATCTGCAATAAAGTTTAATAACTTAAAATTATTGCAATTCATAAATTATTGAAAATCATAGAGTTAAATAATGAATTCGGCCTAATCCAGCTAATTGTTAATCAACAATCGGTAAGCTCAACTCCGAAAAGGTATTGAAGCAGCATGAAAAATATTACGCCCACAGCAGTAGAATTGTAGAAGAAAAATAACATTCAAAATACACATCTCGACAAAATTTCATATATTGGTTCCTTAACAGTTTGGAGTAATATGGCTCCGAAATTACCTGAAAGGAAAACCGGCGCTGAGGCGCCGGAAAAATACGGCTACCAACAAAGCGTAAAGCGTCCATGCGGCTACTTGGAAGATGAAATGCCTTTTGGTTGATAAAGAATTTTGCAGTTCCTTTCAGCATTTTGAAAACCGCACGGCGTTTACGCAGGCCGTTAGTGGACATAGGGGAAAATCATCCCGCAGCTTGCTTATTTTTCAAACAGCATCGTGATAAATTGAATATCTGGAAAAGGAAAATAACATCCTGATAAGCTTGCCAGCCCGCTTTCTTTATAAATTTATAAAATTGATGAATTGATACCAGCAATAATTCTTGAACAGCACAACTGACGGCCTTTTTGATTTTGAGTTGAACTCGAATATGGGTAAACTCCTTGAATTGAGTACAACAACTCAAATTCCTGAAAACTACAATTTGCAGACAATTACAATTCAACCAGGCCTAATCAAGCTCTTTGACAATCAAGAACTGAAAGCCTGGCTCAAAAAAGGCATCAATAATTATTCAGCTAAATTACTCCAAAACAACTGAGGTGACTCATGAAAAATAACACCAAAAATACACATCTTGAAAAAATTTCATATATTTACAAGAGAACTGATTGAAAAATTTGGCAGCAAAAACATCTAAAAGGAAAACCGGCGCTGAGGCGCCGGAAAGATACGACCACTAACAAAGTGCATATGTCAATGCCCTCCTTTCAGTCGGTCACTGCATATGCACCGACCGTTCTCGCCAATTCGAGTATAAAAATCAGAAAGAATTTTATTGATTTGTGAAGCTAACGAAAACAAAATCCTATCTTTAGATTGATGTATGTTCCTTGACAAGGCCGTTTTTTTAAGAGGTGCCAATGCTAATCGTGAAAATGAGAAGTAAGCCCGCCGCCAATTCTGGTTAGAAATGTGAATGTAGTATTGAAATATCCTACTACAAGTTGATTTCACTGGAGGAGATTAAATTCTACCCCGATCAGTATAATTTTGAATCATAAGATAAATAGACATTTCCGTGGAACATACATCATTTGAATTGGCTTTTTATTAATATTTTATCTGGGTTATATGTATGTCATATAGGCTGGATGTTATTGTTCCTAGATCAAAAAACGGCAAAAATAGCTATTGATAATCAGTTAGTTATAAACGTTAGTCAGTACCAAGAAAAAAAGAAAGAGCAGTCTAAAGAGTGAATGGCTGCTTTTTTCATTGAGAGAAGGACAAGAGGTACAAATTGTTTACCTTTATCCAAAAAATTGCAAAATGATAAAGATTAACCATAAAATATGAGAAAAAAAGCAAAAAAGTATAGAATAAATACGGTTAAACAAGCCAAAAGCATAGCATCAGAATATTTGAATCAAATTGATTTAGAAAAGGTGATTCAATTTGGATTGCCTGAAATTGATGATAGATATGATATATGGAGAGTTCCGTTAAAAGCGAGTTCTGGCGATGCAATTGGTGAAGTTGTGATAGATGCGATTACATCTTTCATAGACCGCCCCAAAACTACTGAAAAAGAAATTTTAGAGGGAAGGCTACTTGGAAGAATGAATGGAAAGAAAAAGAAACGTCGAAAAGTAAATGGAGTACCAAAACTTTCCACTTTGCGGAATACGGTTGGTTTTGGTGATTCAGAAGAATTGCTAATCGACACTCCAAATGAATCAGTAGATTTAGTCTTTACTTCACCTCCATATTATAATGCAAGACCTGAATACTCTGAATATGTATCCTATGAAGATTATCTGTTAAAACTTAGAAAGATTATTCAACAATCTCACAGAGTATTAAATGAAGGGCGATTTTTTGTTATGAACATTTCTCATGTCTTGATACGGAGAGCAAGTAGAAATGAAGCATCAAGAAGAATTGCAGTTCCTTTTGATGTTCACAGAATTTTTATTGAGGAAGGTTTTGATTTCATTGATGATATTATATGGGTGAAACCAGAAGGTGCTGGTTGGGCTACGGGGAGAGGAAGAAGATTTGCCGCAGATAGAAACCCCCTACAATACAAAGCAGTCCCTGTAACTGAATATGTTTTGGTATATCGTAAAAAGACAAGTAAATTAATTGACTGGCACATAAGAAAACATCCTAATCAAGAAATAGTAGGAGAATCCAAAATTGGGGATGATTACGAAAAAACAAACTTGTGGAAAATTCACCCTGCTCACAGTAAAGAACATCCTGCTATTTTTCCTGACGAATTAGCAGAAAAAGTTATTCAATATTATTCCTTTAAAAAAGATGTGGTTCTTGACCCATTTGCAGGAACAGGAACAACAGGAAAGGCTGCCATTAAATTAGGAAGGAGATTTGTGCTTTTTGAGAAATCGGAAAAGTATATCAAAATAATTGAAAGACAAATGCCTGATTGGTTGCACAATGAAGCAAAAAATGTAAACTGGATAAATTACAATCCTAAACCAACCAAGAAATTATTCCTTGACCTGTAATTTATGAGCAAGAAGAAAAAGACAATAAAAGTTTCTCAATACGTCCCAGAAATCGGCAAAAGACTTGCACGTTATTCTGCGAATGAAATGATTGAACGTGTTGGGGATGAAGCAATTAAAGAAGTTGTTGCTTCCGTTTTGTGTGGTGGTAATATTCGTTCTTTAACGGAGGGATTAACTCGAAGAAGAATTACACTTTCTAATGCTGCTCTGTTTTTCACTTATCTCCAAGCAAGTAAAAATATAACAGATTTCGTCAATCAAATGCCAGAAATAATTAGCCAAGAAAGAAAACATTCAAGGTTGAAAGTTGAGGAGAAATTATATCTGGAATGGATGCTTGGATTAACTAAAAAAGGTATCCAAAATATTTTGAGAAGTAATGATGGAGCAACGAAAGAGTATTTGCAAGACCTTGAAGAATCACTTTCAGAAGCAGCAGAGCAAGTAAAAGATACATTTGGAGATTTAAGTGGCGAACTTAAAATAGGTAATGATTCATTTTGGGTTGATTGGTTATCATTAATGCAAATCTTTACAGCAATCGGTACACAAACTCTTGCTTTGAGAGGAGCTGAGAAATCAATGTATGGAAAGCTATTTGAAAAACTAATTTTAGGTTCTTTCCTTACGATACTTGGTTTTCAGAAGATAGAAGAAAGCGAAACTTCAAAAATGAAAAAAGTATTTTGGCTTTCGTCAAGAGGTAACAAAAGAGAAAGTGATGCTACGTTGCTTTATAAACCAGGCGTTGGAATTCGATTTGATATTGGATTTATCGGTCCAGGAAATACAGAAATTTCTCTTGATAAGGTTTCAAGATTTGAACGAGACATGGAATTTGGGAATAGAAATCACTTCATGTCAACTATTGTAATTGTAGATAGGATTGGAGATAATAGTAGAATTACCGATATGGCTAAATTAATTGACGGGCATATCGTCCAGATGAGTATGAGCCAATGGGTAACAGAGGTATGTCAAATATTGAAAGATAAGTTGGGATTTAGACATCCAATTCTCAAAATGTCAGACGAAGAAAGTTTGGAATATGTTCGTAAAGAAGTTGCCAAATTAGACATGAGAAAATTCATTGATAAAGATGAATAAAAAGAAGGCTGGCGAGAACAAAGCATACCCGTCAAGCTGCCCTATGCGGGCAGCCTGCGGGTATGCAGACCGTTAGCGGCAAGCGTGTGTCCAGAATGAAACAATGATCCCATTAATTAACTTAAAGAAGATCATGATCAATGCTGTAAATAAGATGGAGGTAGGCCCTCCGAAGGCGCTGTACAGGCGGAGCCTTCAAATCACCTTAAGGTGCTGGTTGAGCAATGAACTGGTACTGAGCGTTAAGGAAAAGGTCTCGTTAAAGGGATCAGATAAAAATAGAAAAGATGAATGCAAATGAACCTCTGAAGAAGTGGTGTGAAAACGAACCTTCTGTCAAAACATCGATTAGCTTGTGTTCGATGGACAATCATAGCGGACAACCTGTTAACTGGCTATGGGGCAGGCGCCATATAGGAGGCATGATTTCTATTTAGGCTTATTTATGGAACTGGAGAAGTCAATTATTCATGGAAAGGGAAAACTACAAGTAGGAAAAACACCTACAAGGGTGAATACCGATGGAATAATTGATGGCGGATCCAATCGTAGTAGCGAGGAAGTTTCTGTAATGGAAATGGAGCAAAGGGTTGGAGTTATACAGTTAGAATTACCGTTTACAACTTCCGAAAAGGAAAGGAGGATAAACAGTGATTCAACAAAGGGAATACCTATTACCAAGAAGATGGTATGGGAATCGTACAAGAAAGTGAAGAGAAATAAAGGTAGTGGTGGAGTCGACGGAGTGAGTCTAAAAACTTACGAAGAAGACCTATCCAACAACCTTTACAAACTCTGGAACAGACTAGCATCTGGAAGTTATTTTCCACAAGCTGTAAGGGAAAAAGCCATCCCCAAGAAGGACGGCAAGATGAGATTACTAGGCATACCGAGCATATCAGACCGGATAGCCCAACAAGTAATTAAAGATTATCTTGAACCAAGAATGGAGAGGATATTTCATCCTAACTCGTATGGTTATCGTCCGGGGAAGAATGCCCATCAAGCCCTCGAGCAAGTAAGACAAAAAGTAAGAAAATTCGATTGGGTAATTGATATGGACATCAAAGGATTTTTCGATGAAGTCTCACATGAATTGCTGATCAAAGCATTGGATAAACATGTCCCAGAAAAATGGGTGAAGATGTATATCCAGAGATGGCTAGAATCACCAGTACGAAAAGAAGACGGAACCTTAAAGCACAAATATGGAAAAGGAACACCACAAGGAGGTGTGATAAGTCCATTGTTAGCAAATCTATTTCTACATTATGTTTTTGATAAATGGATAGAAATACATCATCCCGAAGTGGAATTTGTTCGTTATGCTGATGACATAATAGTTCATTGTAAAACCAAGTCTAAAGCACAAACGATATTACAGGCCATTAAAGGACGGATGGAAAAATGCCATTTGAAATTACATGAAGTAAAAACGAAAATAGCATTTTGCAAAAAGTACAAAAAAAGGGCAAATCACCAAATAGTCAGTTTCAACTTTCTAGGGTACTGTTTCAAACCCAGACCAACAGCCTTGAAGTCAGGAAAGATGTTTTTGGGATTTGATTGCGCTATAAGTCAATCGAGTTCGAAAAAGATAACTTCTGAAATTAAAGCAAGCAGATTCAACAGATGGACAGAACGTAGCATAGAACAAATAGCAGCCTACTTCAATGCTAAATTACAAGGCTGGATCAATTACTATGGTAAGTTTAGAAAAAGAAATCTAAATGCAATCTGCAAGATCTTCAACAGAAGGCTCACTGAATGGGCTAGAAATAGGTACAAGCACTTAAATAAATCGTATATTAAAGCCTGTGAGTGGCTTAAAAGGTTTAAGGTCAAACAACCAAACCTATTTGCTCACTGGAAAGAAGGATTTATTAATGCTTAATCTCTGTATAATAGGAGCCGTATGATGGGAGACTATCACGTACGGTTCTGTGAGAGGCTTGGGGTGAAATCCCCCAGGTCTACTTGACAAAAAACAAAATAAAATTTAGCATAGTGAAAAACATAAAAATAGTAATTCAATTACTTTTCTTAAGTAGCATTGTGCTCATTTTGGCGTGTAATGTGCTAAAGGAAAAAGAGCATCAAGGGATAAATGAAACTGAACAGTCAAAAAAAGTTAGATCAATAAATCCAAGAGCTCCTGTTGAAACAAGCCAATTTGGACAACTTGTAGGAGAATGGGAGTGTATTTCAAGAGACTTGGATACCTCTGATGAAAACAATGAAAAATGGTATATTAATAAAGCGAAATGGAAATGGGAATATGTACTAGGGGGACATGCTTTATTAAATAATTGGTGGCAAGAAGATAATTCTCCCAATGCAGAAGTAAAAGAATATTTTGCAACAGGAATTTTTATATTTAATCCAAAGACAAAATTATGGGAAATTGTAGTCCTAAATTCTAAACCTCATAAAATATCACCAAAATTTCAAGCAGAATATAAGAATGAGACCATACAAATGCATGATAGGTCAGGAAAATGGCTAGTAACTTTCTTTGATATTAAGAAAAACTCATTTCAATGGAAATATGAAGTATTTACTGAAGAAGGAACTTGGAAATCTATTAGTGAAATTAGTGCTGTTAGGAATCGTTAACTAATAAATATAAAATTCTGAACAGCAAATAAAAAAGCCAACCGCTAACAATGCGTATATGCACATACCGCCTAATCGGCGGCACGTCACATACGCGGACCGTTCTCTCTCATTAAAAAAAACAAAAATCATCAAAAACAAAAAAATGGAATCATTATTTAAATTTGTCTTGCAAAGACCCCCAGTAAAAAACGAAAAAGATTTGATAATTGATTTAAGTCAAAATTCAAATTATCAAGCAACTTTAGCTACTTCAATTGGGAAAGAAAATCCAAGAGAAATACTAAAAAACGCATCAAATCAATTTGTGAATGGAAATATATTTATCAAAGATTTAAGTAACCTGAAAATTCATGATAAAATCAAAGCTTTTCAAGAAAAGTTAAATGTACTTGTCAAGAAGGATAATATCACCCAAAACGAATTAAAAAATTCCGTTAAAGATACGTTTGGGACGACCGTAGCTGCGACTTTAAAAGACAATGAGTTTTTAAAGTCAGTAGAGGGATTAAAAGATAGTATAATAGCAATTAAACATTTACCTGAGCATCATCGAAAACCAATTGAGGAATTATCGAATGCATTAAGAGATTTGGAAATTATCAACAAGATTGGCTCTGATGTGGGTGCATTAAAAACGGGAACTTTATTAAAAAAATATAGAAAGAGGTCTTTGAAATTACCCTCTCAATCTGATTTGAAAAGCATCTTGACACAGAAGGAAGAAGAAAGAAAACGTCAGCAAGAGGTTGAAAGAAAGAAGCATGAAGAAAAAAAGAAACAAATTAAGGAGAAAGCTGAATTGTATCGGAGGTTAAAAAATGCCATTAAAGAAATAATGAGCATTGACCATAATCATCTCGAATCCACTCCACAACAAGCCCATGATGGCTTTGTCCCTCCGAAAGAGCTTCAACCATTAAATATACTAAAGGAGCAGATTAATCAATTAAATACTCTTGGACAGTTAAAGATATTAAATGCAAGGACTTTAATTGAAAAAGGAAAAGATGCAGGAAAAATTATTAATAATAATTTAGACAATTCGAAACTATATATCTCATCAAATATTCAAAAGAGTATTAACATATTTTCGGGGGCTAAAATATTTAGACCTATTTCTATTCTTTCAACTCAATTTAGATATAGGATTGGAACAGAAAATCTACTTTCAAAAGAAACCATAGAGCTATTAAAAGAGAGAAGGTTGAATATTTCTGAGGTTGGAATTGACAAAATAATTGCTGATTTGAAACTTGAAATGGAGGTATTGTCAGACGAACTTGAATTGTTAACTCAAACACAAAAAACTAAATCTATTAAGCGAATTGGTAATACTATGGTAATTACTTCAATTCCTAAAATGTCTATGTGGGGGCATTTATCTATGATTGAGAGTTTTCAAGAATACAGTCTTCAAATCATGGATAAACGAGTTCCAAGAACAAAAGGGAGTGTTGCCCCGTCAGGTATTGCCGATTTAATTATCGTAAAACAACAACTCAAAGGATATGAAGGCAGAGATGTTGCTCACATTGAAAACATTCTGAAAGGCGAATTAAAAGTTCGAGACCATCGAAGATTTAACCAAACCATCGAAGATAATATTACGGAGACTGAAACGATAAAAGTTGAAGAAAGAGAATTAGAGAGTACGGACAGATTTGAGCTTAGCCGTGAAGCAAGTAAAACTATTCAAACGAGTGCATGACAAATTAGGGGTTTTGTATTTAAGCAGCTAATCGGACTAAATTTACTTTTCGTTCCCTTAGTCTGACGAATTGTATAAAATCTTCGATGTCTCCGTTTTGTTTTACAGCTCTAAGGTCAAGCATGTTTTGCGCCCCCTTGGATGACCATCTCATACCGCTTTGCTCCATTCTATCTTTGACCAAATGCTTACAAGTAGACTCTGCCAGAGCTGAACTGATTGGATACCCCTTTTTCAAAAAATCAGCGTAATTCATTTTGTGTTTATGGTTAGTCAAATAGGTGATTGCCTTATTTAACTGCTTCTTTTTGTTTGTCGATAATTCTGTTTTGTCTCTATTCAACACAAGGTCTTTTATTACCTTTTCAGTTCCTCCTTCCAATATATCTTTTAACACCCCTCTGACCCAGCTTGTTCTCAACTTAGAACTTTCTCCAAATATGGCATTGGCACAATCCCAAACGTATTCGCTTACATGGACTATGTCTAAAATGATTCCATCAATGTAAAATCCGGCCATACTGACCCACCCATTTCGGAGTTGTTGACCCACCCCCAATTAGGGCAAATGTTAGTAACATTTCGGTCATACTGACCCACCTAAGCTTGTTAGGAGGAGCCGTCATTCCGGCATATTGACCCCCTTGATTTGTTTTAGGCGACTGTCATTCCGGCGTACTGACCCGCCTTATATATAGTGGATACTTACGATTAAATAGCCATGTTCGCAGTTTTTTTCAAGCAAAAAAACGGTCAAGAACATGGGACAATTTAAACGTATGGATCAAGTAAGAACGATTATTAAAACCTATATCAGCACGAGTTCTCTTCGCGCCACAGCAAGTAGATTACAAGTTTCTAAAAACACAGTGAAGCATTATGTAAGACTTGGGAAAGCCTTTGATGAAGATCTTGCGCGAGTTCTTTCATTGGACGATTCCGCTTTCACTGCGGTGTTTTATCCCTCTAAAAATACAGTGGCTGAACAACGAAAAGAGGCTTTTAAAAGTAAGATTGATGATTGGATAAAAGAATTAAAACGAGTGGGTGTAACTCGCTATTTATTGTGGGAGGAGTACATCGAAGAACACCCAGATGGTTATAGTTACACTCAATTTTGTGAACACTTTAAACGCGAGATAGGACGACGAGATTTGACGATTAGCTTAGCGCACCAAGCAGGTAATGTCATGCAAGTAGACTTCGCTGGAAAGAAAATGCGATGGGTAGATTTAACTACTGGAGAAGTTCATGAATGCGAAGTTTTGGTAGCGGTGATGCCACATAGTCAATATACTTTTGCCATCGCACTTCCCTCTCAAAAGGTAGCTGACTTTATTTATGGATTAAATCAAGCGCTTCTTTTTTTCGGTAAACTACCTCAAGTTATTTTATCCGATAATCTAAAATCATATGTTAGTCGAGCTGATAAATACGAACCTACTTTTAATGAATTATGTGTACAATTAGCTGCACATTATCAGCTCGATTTAAGTGCCACTCGCGTTGGAAAACCCAAAGATAAAGCGAGTGTAGAAAACATGGTGAATACGGTTTACAGACGCATTTATGCTCCATTGAGAAACGAGACTTTTCATAGTATAGAGGAGTTAAATGCAGCAATCACAGAGCAGCTAAGCCAACATAATAATAAACCCTATCAACAAAAACAAGGTACACGCAAAAGTGTTTTTGAAGCTTTTGAATTGCCTGTAATGAGATCACTCCCTTGTGATCTGTTTGAACTTAAAAAGACCATCACACCTCAAGTTAGAAGGAACTATCATGTTTTTCTAGGAGAGGACAAAGCTTTTTACTCTGTCCCTTTTCAATATGCAAAACAACAAGCGACCGTCATTTACACCTCAAAAAATGTAGAGGTATATATTGATAATCAACGGGTTGCAACTCACAAGCGAGTTTACTACACCGGGTCACAACAGTACCAGACAAAAATGGAACATATGCCTCGGTCGCACAGGGAGTGGAAAAAAGCAAAAGGCTTTGATGCCGCTTATTTTCTTAGTCAGGCTGAGCAAATAGGTCCTGCTACTCGCTGGGCTATCCAGCATATTCTACTCTCCAGAATCCATGAAGCCCAATCTTATGGTAGCTGCCAAGGTATTTTAGGTTTTGCAAAAAAGTATAATTCTGAACGTTTGGAGCGAGCTGCTCTTCGTTGCCAAAAAGCAGATAAGGCAAGCTATTACATGATCAAAAATATCTTAGTTCGAAAACTCGACACCGTTGATGATCAACTTGAATTATTTGACTCACTCACAATAGGGGAACACGAAAATATAAGAGGCCCTGAGGCTTATCAATAGGTATCTATTGAACTCAATAACATTTATTTTTTAACTACTCCCTTAGATAATATAAAATTATAAAGGGATATAAAACAATCAATAATTATGAAAAACGGATCTCTGGAAATTATGAGAATGCTAAAATTAACAGGCATGGCGGATGCTTACGAGGCAGCTCTTGGATTACCAATCAACCAGCAAGCAGACGCACATGAAATGATTGCCAATCTGATTGATGCAGAAAAACAGCATCGTTGGCACAAGCGAATGAAAATGTTTTTAAGACTCTCCAAACTTCGTTATCAAGCCAACATTCAAGACATCGATTGTTCTAAAACAAGAAATCTCTCCAAGGAAAAATTAATGCTCCTTGCAGACTGTGCTTACCTCGACCGAGGAGAAAATGTTTTGATTACCGGCGCCACTGGTTGTGGTAAATCATACCTGGCTTGCGCTTTAGGAAATAACGCTTGTGTCAATGGATACCGAACACTTTACTTTAACATGAATCGATTCACCGAACAGATCGCTTTAGCCAAAACAGACGGCACCTTAATCAAGTGGATGGACAGATTAAAAAAAGCTAAACTCATCATCTTTGATGACTTTGGATTACAACCCATCACACATCAGGTAAAGTTAATCTTGTTACAGATTTTGGAAGACCGTTACGAAAACGCCGCTACTATTATTTGCTCTCAACTGCCAGTGAGTAAATGGCACCAATATTTTAATGAACCAACTTTGGCAGATGCCATCCTTGACCGGATCGTCCCCAAAGCACATCGAATAGAATTAAAAGGAAAAAGTTTAAGGAAACCTATAAATCAACTATCTTAGCATCATTGAAATCGTAAGTTATCCACATGGGTCAATGACTCCGAAATGGGTGGGTCAGCAACTCCGGAATTTGCACCAAGAACATCAATCGAAAGAAAACCGACGTATTGGATTGCCAGTGGATACAAAAAATGCACTCTTTGGGTTTGTTGCCTTCTTCATTCTTACCAGACGAAACAACTGAAAGATTAAGAACACTATGCAGACATCGAGCAAACATGATTGCACAGAAAGCTGACTGTTCCCACAAAATGCAGAAGTTTCTTAAGTGGCTGAATTTCAGGTTGGATGTAGTAGTTCGCGATGTTACAGGATTAACTGGAATGAAAATTATCAAAGATATCTGCGCTGGAAATCTTGATCCCAAATCTCTCGCAAATCATAGACATTACAATTGTAAAAAATCGAAAGAAGAAATAGCGAAAGCTTTGGTTTCAAATAAAAGGAAAGATTACTTGTTCGGACTCAGACAAGAGTTTGATAGACATGAATTTTACAAATCAAAAATAGAAGACTGCGATAAAGAAATTGTCAAATTTCTCAACGAAGTAATTGAAGCCAAGGATATTGTAGTAGATGACTTGCCAGAGAAAAAACCAGATAAAAGACTCAATAAGAACTCATTAAGAGGGATCAACTTAAATATTGTGGCTTACCAATATTTTGACGGAGTGGATTTGCTCACCATTCCTGGAGTGAGTTATTCAACAGTACTGACATTCATGAGTGAAATTGGCCCTGATGGAATCAAGAAGTTTTCAAGTGCCAAAAAGTTTGCCTCCTGGTTAAGGCTAGCACCAAACAACAAAATCAGCGGGGGAAGGATACTCACAAATCGAATACCAAAAGGAAGCAACCGACTTAAGATTGCTCTACGCAATGCAGCCAATGCCGTGGGCAACTTGAAAGACTCCGATCTTGGAAAGTTTTTCAGGAAGATTGCCTTCAGAAAAGGCAGACAAGCAGCCATTACCGCAACCGCAAGAAAAATAGCAGTCATACTCTGGAATATGGTCACAAAGAAGCAATCATACCAGCCAATTAACACCTATCAGTTTCTTGATGAAAAGCGACGTGCCATAGCTCAATTGAGAAAGAAAATCAGTAAATTCGGAATTGATCCTAATGATTTAGGTGTATTTACAAGAGAAAGATACAGACTAGCTCATGAAAAAAGAGCTATTGATAATCAAGGTTCTAGCTAACGTTAGTCAGAATGAATAAAAAAATCGTAACTGTTCAGAGATGTCCTGCCATAACAAGAGTATTAGCAACAGCATTATCAGTAAACAAACTCTTCAATGCATGAAAAACATTGACATTTTGTTTACGAGCAGTCATTATATATGACCTGGTTCTGGCAAAGAATTGGGCACCTTTTACAGATCTAAAACAACCGGATATTTTCTGCTTGACTTTCATCATTCGAATATCTCTTTCTGAAAAATTATTGTCAAACGGCACCTTAAAGTCGTAGAAAAATCTCAGTATATCTGTTTTGTAGTCTCTGAATCTTTCCAGTAAATTTCGAGGAGGTGATTTTTTCTTTTTTCCTCTTTTCTTTACAGGTGGTGGTTTGAATGGATTTTGTCTTAATCCTTTTCTGACAATTTTATCATATAGTGATTCGTACTTTTTGACAGTTGTATATGATATAGCTTGTTGGCCTCTTGCCAGTGCTTTATTTTTCAGATGTAGTAATCTCAGCAATAAGTCTATTAACTCTTCTGCCCATTTTTGTTCAAATCGTTCTTTTATGAAAACCAAATCTCTTAGCAAATGGGCATTACATAAACTGTGTTTGCAGTCATATTTGTAATAGCTTTTCCAAAAGTCATGCACTGCAATTCCTTCATATAAAGGCAATATTCCTATGTCCTCCATTGCTAGCTGACCTCTATTTGGATGAACTGCATAATAGGCATGCCGGTCGGTCGAACAGCTATGCAACCACCACCTTTTCTTATTGATTCTAAAACCCGTTTCATCAAAACCCAAAACTAAACATAAATCCAGTAGAGATTTTAACTTCTCTTCAAAGCTTTCTAGCTTATCAAATGCTTTTTGCCGAAAATTATACAACGACCCTTTACTTAACGAATGACCTAACAGATCATTTACTAACTCTTTTGTCCGCTCATATGGTAATAATTGATAGTCTTGCAAATACACCACCATACTTTTTATATTCGGGCCATATTGAACAGCATAATCTACTCCTTGCGGAAATGCTTTATTTACACAACCACAATCGCATTGCTTCACTTCTGAGTGATGCTCCGTTATTCCTATTTTTATCTCCGGAATATCATATACTTGCCTTTTCTCTGTATAATCTGCCTTTTGACCTCTTAAATTCTTTTTGCAATTTGTGCAAGTATCAACTTTATGCTTTTCCACTTTATCTGGTTGGGCACTTATTTTTAACGTTGTTCCCTCATGACCTTTTTGTCCGCCAGCTTTTTTATTGCTCTTTGGCTTTATGCTTTTTGGAACTTTTTTAAAGCCATCTGTAGATGGAGGTTTACTACTATTATTACTATTCTTCGAAAGTTGATCCTCTAACTCTTTTATCCGTGCCTTTAATTGATTTATCTCCTCAGTAAACAATGAAATTACAAGCTCGAACAGAATCCGATATTCTTCTGGTATTTTATTTATCTGATCTTGTAATTCTTTCGGTAGCATCCCAAAAAATAATTTATTTCTCTCTATTATCGTAATTTTAACTCTGAATAATTACAAAAAATCAAAACATAAAAAATGACAAAGACAAAAGACTTGCTCGAATTTTATTACAAAGGATTTGCGAAAAAGACAAATTGGGAAAGTGTAATTGCTGATGATTTTCAATTTATTGGTGGCGATATGATGAACCAAACACCGATTGTGGGTAAACAAGCTTACATTGAAGTTATAAATAGATTTTCTCGTCTTTTCCAATCAATGACGGTGAAAGAAATCATAGTTGAAGGAGAAAATGCTTGTGTAATAGGAAATTACGATTATCGCTTCCCAAATGGGCAAGAAATAAGTGGTAATGTAGCAGAATTATGGACAGCAAAGAATGGTAAACTACAATCTTTAACTATCTTTTTCGACACCTTGACCTTTGCAAATAATTCAAAATAATCAAATCAAAAATATGGCTTACGACATTAAACTTGCTGATAAAGTCCGAAAGTATCTCGTTGATTTGCAGAATTCAAATATTGAGGAGAAAAAAATGTTTGGTGGATTGGCATTTATGGTAAATGATAAAATGTGCATAAATATAAGTGGGAATAGATTAATGTGTCGATTTGACCCAAAAATGGAAGAAGAGATTTCAAATAAGATTGGATATCGAAAAATGATAATGAAAGGTAAAGAATACAAAGGATATTGTTACGTTGAACCAGAAGGGTTTCAGGCTGATAAAGATTTTGACTATTGGGTTAATATTTGCCTAAAATTCAACGAAAAGGCAAAGTCATCAAAAGAATCGAAGAAGAAAAAATGAACACAAACGCCTAACAATGTGTATATGTTCATAGCTGCTAAACGCAGCTACGCCACATACACGAAACGTTAGTGGCCATAGGGAAAATCATCCCACAGCTTGCCTATTTTTCAAACAGCATCGTGGTAAATTGAATATCTGGAAAAGGAAAACAACATCCTGATAGGCTTGCCAGCCCGCTTTATAAATTTATAAAATTGATGAATTGATACCAGCAATAATTCTTGAACAGCACGACTGACGGCCTTTTTGATTTTGAGTTGAACTCGAATATAGGCAAACTCCTTGATTGAGTACAACAACTGAAATTCCTGAAAACTACAATTTGCAGACAATTACAATTCAACCAGGCCTAATCAAGCTCTTTGACAATCAAGAACTGAAAGCCTGGCTCAAAAAAGATATCAATAATTATTCAGCTAAATTACTCTGAAACAACTGAGGTGACTCATAAAAAATAACACCAAAAATACACATCTTGAAAAAATTTCATATATTTACAAGAGAACTGATTGAAAAATTTGGTAGCAAAAACATCTGAAAGGAAAACCGGCGCTGAGGCGCCGGAAAGATACGACCACTAACAATGTGCATATGTCAATGCCCTCCTTTCAGTCGGCCACTGCATATGCACCGACCGTTAGAGGCAAACAAAACAACTATAATATCAATAAATTGAAATTGAAATATCTTGAATCGTTTAATTTGAAGCTTTACAATTTGATAGGTAATGTTCGAATTCTTAATATAATAGTCTGTATAATTTTCTTTTTTGTCTGGTGTAATTTAGCAATTGAAATTCTTATTTTACTTCCTGTAGTTTTGTTTTGGTTAATAGGATTTGGCTTGCCAATCATCCTTTTAATTGGAGTTGTTCAATATAAAAACACAATTGCCTATAATATAGTCGTTTCAATTTTTTTAGTATGTATAACAATAAATTTATTATCATTCCCCTATTACATAGAAGAATCTTGGAATGAATATAATGGAAAACATGTAATGTGTTCTTGTTGCCCTTTATGCGAAATTCGAGATCGGCTTTTGATGATTTCGATTTCATTTGTAGCAATTTCTGTCATGCATAACAAAAGGATGGTAGAAACTTACAAATGGAATGCTATTCTTTTCTATAAAACAATGATTTTTGTGTGCTTGATATTTTTAATTATATACATAGTCTCATGGTTAATTGCATAAAAAAAGCTAATTTTAACAAACAATCATTTTAAAAATATTATTGTATAACTAATTGATAATGAATAACTAAATAATCCAGTTACAGTATAAGGTTTTCTAAATCAATCAAACTTGAAAAAGATAATAGGGCTTGAATAAATGAGAATAAATATTTAGAAAAACAAAAGGCTGCCTCTAACAATGCGGAGTACGCATATGCGGTCAAAATTTCTACGAAATTTTAACTTTATGAATAAAGTAGTTAATTAGTACCAACGGACTTCCGTGAGCCGCACATCGTCTCCACTTTCCGTTAGGCGCTATGGAAAATCCCAACCCACAAGCTTGAATTTGGCACCAAGAGCAACTTGAAAATATGGGTGAATTGCAGCTCCGAGATTACTAAAAAAGAGACTCCCCTACCCGCTTGAAAAATTTGAAAGATAATTTACAGGGCAAGCTGACGGCCTTTTTAATTATCAATCAAAATGATTAACAGCAACAGAAAATTGAAATACTCCAAAACTGACTGATTTAGCACGTGAGCAATTGAAACTCTTACATTCATCAAGACTACTCCAAGACTACTCAACAAATAACAAGATCATTAAAATTGCTGATTCGTCGAAATTCAATCCAAAATCCAATTCAGTCATGGGCAACAAGAATGCTAAAACTCCTGAAAAATATTAAATTGCATTTCATACAAATACATAAAACACTGATAATCAACAAAATATAATGAAAAGGCCTAGCTAATCTCAATGATTAATCAGGAAGTGGTAAGCGGAGTGAATGATTAGATTCTACCAAGAGTACTTTGAAAAGTAAAACACCAAAGTTGCTACGGTTGACTGGAAATTGTTATATTTATACCCGGTAAAATTGTTGGGTTCCATTGGGGCAACCTGGAAAATTGGAGCCTCATAGTTCCTTTTAAAAATTTGTAAAAGGAAAAGGAAGGAACAGCGCCCAACAAAGCGTAAAGCGTCCATGCGGCTACTTGGAAGATAAAATGCTTTTTGGTTGATAAAGAATTTTGCAGTTCCTTTCAGCACTTTGAAAACCGCACGGCGTTTACGCAGACCGTTCGCCGCAACTGACCAGCAAATGCAAATCACTAATAATTATACTAATACGTTAATTTAATTACTAAATATTATAATTATTAGTGATTTTTTATTTTCTTTGCGTTATGATTGATAGAACTATAGAAAAAAAAATAAAGTCTAAGATCGGTAGAGGGAAGGCCATCATGGTAATTGGCCCTAGACAAGTGGGGAAAACGACTCTGATCAAGAAATTTCTAAAAAATATTGATTACAAATTTTTTGATGGAGACGACCCAATAATAAGAGAGACATTGAATACTCCCAACACTGAAGAGATTAGAGCTTTGTTAGGAGATAAAAAAGTGATTTTCATTGATGAGGCACAGCGGATTAATAATATTGGCCTTACGATGAAAATCATTATTGATCAATTTAAAGAAGTACAATTATGGATTAGCGGTTCTTCTTCATTTTCATTATTTAACGAATTGAATGAGCCATTGACAGGAAGAAAATGGGAATATGAATTATTTCCAATAAGTTGGGAAGAATTTGAGAATGAGTTTGGATACCTGGAAGCCAAAATGCAACTCAAGAATAGGTTAAGATTCGGAATGTACCCTGAGGTTATTAATAATCCAGGGGAAGAAATTGAAATATTGAGGACATTAGTGCAGAGCTATTTATATAAAGACATATTATCGTATTCCGGAATTAAAAAACCTGAAATTTTAAACAAACTAATAAGAGCTTTAGCCTTACAAGTTGGTAGTGAGGTAAATTACAATGAGTTAAGTAGATTAGTAGGAGTAGATAAAATTACAGTTGAAAAATATATAACAGTATTAGAACAAGGATATGTGATATATAGACTACCTAGTTTTAGTCGAAATGTTCGTAATGAAATCAAAAAGGGTAAAAAAATATATTTTTATGATAATGGAATAAGAAATATGGTGATTAAATCAATGAACGAGATTGAATTTAGATCTGATGTAGGAGCGCTATGGGAAAACTTTCTAGTATCAGAGCGAGTAAAGCAAAATAATTATAAATTAAAGTTAGCAACTTCCTATTTTTGGCGAACAACCCAACAACAAGAAATTGATTATGTAGAAGAAGTAAATATGAAATTATTTGCATATGAGTTCAAATGGAATCCGAGAAAGAAAGTTAAAATATCTAGAACATTTACTGATCAATATAGTGCTGAGAGTGAAGTGATCTCTCAAGATAATTTCAGGGATTTTGTTATTCTATAAATCTATAGCGTGCGGCGAACAATGCATAGCCGTCAAGCTGCCCTAAGCGGGCAGCCTGCGGCTATGCAGACCGTTAGTGGACATAGGGGAAAATCATCCCGCAGCTTGCTTATTTTTCAAACAGCATCGTGATAAATTGAATATCTGGAAAAGGAAAATAACATCCTAATAAGCTTGCCAGCCCGCTTTCTTTATAAATTTATAAAATTGATGAATTGATACCAGCAATAATTCTTGAACAGCACAACTGACGGCCTTTTTGATTTTGAGTTGAACTCGAATATGGGTAAACTCCTTGAATTGAGTACAACAACTCAAATTCCTGAAAACTACAATTTGCAGACAATTTCAATTCAACCAGGCCTAATCAAGCTCTTTGACAATCAAGAACTGAAAGCCTGGCTCAAAAAAGGCATCAATAATTATTCAGCTAAATTACTCCAAAACAACTGAGGTGACTCATGAAAAATAACACCAAAAATACACATCTTGAAAAAATTTCATATATTTACAAGAGAACTGATTGAAAAATTTGGCAGCAAAAACATCTAAAAGGAAAACCGGCGCTGAGGCGCCGGAAAGATACGACCACTAACAAAGTGCATATGTCAATGCCCTCCTTTCAGTCGGTCACTGCATATGCACCGACCGTTACCAGCAATAGAGATCACAAAATAACAAAATAGATAATAATTTGTAATTGTTATCAAAGAATCATATCTTTGTATAACAAACAATCACTATGACGATACACATAATTGAAGTCAAAACCCAAAAAGAAGTTAAGGCAAAAATTGAAAAGGCAGTAATGAAGGATATGCCAATGAAAAAAGATGATTGGCAGTTTAATTGGAAGTCATTGTTTAAAACGGAAGGAGCTGAATTCTATAAACTAACAACAGATGAAGACCCCTACACAATTCAAGGAATGATAATGTTCAGTTTAATGAATGATGAAATGCTGTATATGAACAATATTGAAATTGCCCCTCACAATTTTGGTTCAAAAGGAAAGTTTGATAAAGTAGCTGCATGTCTTATTGCCTTTGGATGTTTGAAAAGTTTTGAATTAGGCCAAAATGATTACAAAGGCTATGCAACATTTGAAAGTAAAACAAAATTGATCCCACTATATCAACAAAAATATGGAGCTACTTTAGCTATGGGGCAAAGAATGTTTATTGAACCAAAAGTAGGGCTCCAATTAATTGAAGAATATTTAAAATTAAAATTATGAGTACAAAAAGAAGTAGGCTGATAAATCCTGGTGGAATAAATGGGACCGGAAAAGGAGTTGTAAATATAAATAGCAAAGACTATAAAGGCTTGCAAAAAGCTATTTTAGAGCATTCAAAAAATCAAAACCCTAAAGAAAGAATTAAATATGAATTGATTTCTTTGAAACTACAACTTGAAAGTTACATTTCAGAATCAGAACCAGATCAATTAATTAGTGCAGGAGAATTTTTAAAAAAACATTTGACGGCTTTAAAAGTAAGAAATAAACAATTGGCAAATTACTTAGAAATAGAAGAATCAAATTTAAGTGCAATATTAAAAGGAAGAAGAAAAATTAATCCCGATTTAGCCTTTAAGCTAGGTCAATTATTTAAAATTGAACCCAATTATTGGTTGTTAATTCAAAGCAAGAATGAATTACTCCAAATCGATAAAAAAAGAAAAGCTATATATAAAAAGTATCGGCTTGAAGATTTGTTAAAAAAAGGAAATTGAAACTGCTGGTAACAAAGCGTAAAACGACCATGCGGCTACTTGGAAGATAAAATGCTTTTTGGTTGATAAAGAATTTTGTAGTTCCTTTCAGCACCTTGAAGGCCGCACGGCGTTTACGCGGACCGTTGGCTGCAATGGTTGGGCCGACCCGCTTTTTTTGAATTGGATGGCATGAACATCTGTACCAAAAAGGTAATTGAAAGAGAATCTTTGATAGTAAATTCTGATTGATAATTTATCCTGAATTGAAACTAGAATTGATAATTACAAAAAATTGAGATTGAACAAAATTTACCGTAAATCATTAATTTTCAATCGATTACGTATAATTTTAATCACAATTGATAGATTACGGGTAATTGTACTGGCTTCAATTCATCATCAAGAAAATCTTGAATTTCATCAGCAGTTAAATTTTAATTGACAATTTTTGAGATTAGATCTCTAATTTGGTAAAATTTGGTAAATTGACTGTTGAAAATTATACCTGAAATTTGTATCTAAAATTAGTATCATTGAAAATTTTGTTGGAAAGGATTCTGAGATTAGAGAAGTTGAGTAGCAGCCAAAACACTGTAATGGAAACTTTGGCCAACGCGCAGAAGAGAATGCAGCCAACACTGGCTATGCGACCATGTGGTTAAATTTTCTTCGAAAATTTAACCTTATCGAAAAACTACATCTTTGTTCCTTTCAACATCCTGACACCACACGGCGCATAGCCGGGCCGTTGGCTGCAATGGTTGGGCCGACCCGCTTTTTTTGAATTGGATGGCATGAACATCTGTACCAAAAAGGTAATTGAAAGAGAATCTTTGATAGTAAATTCTGATTGATAATTTATCCTGAATTGAAACTAGAATTGATAATTGTGAAAATTTGAAGTTGAAAAAATTATGATAAATTACTAATTTTCAATTGATTACGTATAATTTTAATCACAATTGATGGATTACGGGTAATTGTACTGACTTCAATTCGCCATCAAGAAAATCATGAATTTCATCAGCAGTTAAATTTTGATTGACAATTTTTGAGATTAGATTTCTAATTTGGTAAATTGACTGTTGAAAATTGTAACTGAAATTTGTATCTAAAATTAGTAGCATTGAAAATTCTGTTGAAAAGGGCTTTGAGATTAGAGAAATTGAGTAGCAGCCAAAACACTGTAATAGAAACTTTGGCCAACGCGCAGAAGAGAATGCAGCCAACACTGGCTATGCGACCATGTGGTTAAATTTTCTTCGAAAATTTAACTTTACCGAAAAACTACACCTATGTTCTTTTCAACATCCTGACACCACACGGCGCATAGCCGGGCCGTTGGCTGCAATGGTTGGGCCGACCCGCTTTTTTTTGAATTGGATGGCATGAACATCTGTACCAAAAAGGTAATTGAAAGAGAATCTTTGATAGTAAATTCTGATTGATAATTTATCCTGAATTGAAACTAGAATTGATAGTTGTGAAAATTTGAAGTTGGAAAAATTATGATAAACTACTAATTCTCAATCGATTACGTATAATTTTAATCACAATTGATGGATTACGGGTAATTGTACTGGCCTCAATTCATCAGCAAGAAAATCTTGAATTTCATCAGCAGTTAAATTTTAATTGACAATTTTTGAGATTAGATCTCTAATTTGGTAAATTGACTGTTGAAAATTGTAGCTTAAATTTGTATCTAAAATTAGTATCATTGAAAATTTTGTTGAAAAGGGCTTTGAGATTAGAGAAGTTGAGTAGCAGCCAAAACACTGTAATGGAAACTTTGGCCAACGCGCAGAAGAGAATGCAGCCAACACTGGCTATGCGACCATGTGGTTAAATTTTCGAAGAAAATTTAACCTTATCGAAAAACTACATCTTTGTTCCTTTCAACAGCCTGACACCACACGGCGCATAGCCGGGCCGTTGGGTAGCCATAGAAAATCAAACCCACAGCTTTCCTATTTTTCAAACAGCATCGTAGTAAATTCAATACCTGGAAAAGGAAAACAACATCCTGAAAGGCTTACCAACCCGCTTTGAAATTGATACAATCATCCCTCTTCGATTGGCAGGACTACGGCCTTTTGAATTTTGTAATTGAATACTTTGACAAAGAATCACAACAATTCACAAAGAGCTTTTGAAAGTAATTGAAATCCTAAAACTAATTGAGACAAGTAGATTGTAAAAATTACAAACTCCGCAACATCTGCAATAAAGTTTAATAACTTAAAATTATTGCAATTCATAAATTGTTGAAAATCATAGAGTTAAATAATGAATTCGGCCTAATCCAGCTAATTGTTAATCAACAATCGGTAAGCTCAACTCCGAAAAGGTATTGAAGCAGCATGAAAAATAGTACTCCCACAGCAGTAGAATTGTAGAAGAAAAATAACATTCAAAATACACATCTCGACAAAATTTCATATATTGGCTCCTCAACAGTTTGGACTAATATGGCTCCGAAATTACCTGAAAGGAAAACCGGCGCTGAGGCGCCGGAAAAATACGGCTACCAACAAAGCGTAAAACGACCATGCGGCTTTCTTTGAGGTCGAAATGTTGGTTACTTGGTAAAAATTTTTGCAGTTCCTTTCAGCACTTTGAAAACCGCACGGCGTTTACGCAGGCCGTTAGGCGCTATGGAAAATCCCAACCCACAAGCTTGAATTTGGCACCAAGAGCAACTTGAAAATATTGGTGAATTGCAGCTCCGAGATTACTAAAAAAGAGACTCCCCTACCCGCTTGAAAAATTTGAAAGATAATTTACAGGGCAAGCTGACGGCCTTTTTAATTATCAATCAAAATGATTAACAGCAACAGAAAATTGAAATACTCCAAAACTGACTGATTTAGCACGTGAGCAATTGAAACTCTTACATTCATCAAGACTACTCCAAGACTACTCCAAGACTACTCAACAAATAACAAGATCATTAAAATTGCTGATTCGTCTAAATTCAATCCAAAATCCAATTCAGTCACGGGCAACAAGGGTGCTAAAACTCCTGAAAAATATGAAATTGCATTTCATACAAATACATAAAACACTGATAATCAACAAAATATAATGAAAAGACCTAGCTAATCTCAATGATTAATCAGGAAGTGGTAAGCGGAGTGAATGATTAGATTTTACCAAGAGTACTTTGAAAAGTAAAACACCAAAATTGCTACGGTTGACTGGAAATTGTTATATTTATACCCGGTAAAATTGTTGGGTTCCTTTGGAGCAACCTGGAAAATTGGAGCCTCATAGTTCCTTTGAAAAATTTGTAAAAGGAAGGAACAGCGCCCAACAAAGCGTAAAACGACCATGCGGCTACTTGGAAGATGAAATGCTTTTTGGTTGATAAAGAATTTTGCAGTTCCTTTCAGCTCTTTGAAAACCGCACGGCGTTTACGCAGACCGTTAGCTACAAGTAATCAAAATATTAAATTTTCATTTTTTATATTTAAATGAGATATATTTTATTTTCAATAATTTCAATACTACATCTTACATCTATATTGAGTCAAGATGAATATAAAGGTTGCCATAAGAGAAATTTCTACATAGGTGACACAATTTATATTGCAGCATATTTAGGATTAAATATAAGAGCTGAACCAAATACTAAATCAGAGGTTTTTTCAACGGCAAAGTTTAGAGATAAATTAATATTAGAAAACTTAACTAATCATATTGAAGAAATAGAAAAAAGACCAGGACGATGGATTAAAGTAAAATATAATGGTGTTGAAGGATTTGTTTTTTCAGGATTCATATCAAAATTCCCTTTTCCCAAAATTGATGAAGTTGATTGTAATAGAATTGTTGGATTTGACAAATTATTAGATATAGAAAACATTGATAATCCCATTGATAAAGAAACAATAAAATTTCATGGAGATTTTAGAGAGGATAAAGAAATGTATCGAATAGAATATAATCAATATGAAAATGGAAATAGCATAAATTATTATACCGGTTATGAATTTACAGAAATTATGGTGTTGTTGCATGAATCAATTTTATTCGGAATAATATTTCGCACTCATTAAATTAGTATAAATAAATTCCGTAACAAACTGATAGTCAGTGGTAAATTTGATTGATAGTATATATAAATTATTTTAAACTAAATATTATTTTGCAATTACAGGAAATACATTAGTTAGATTCTTTTATGCAACAACGCCAGAAATTATTATTGAAACTTACGAGCTATCACAGTTAGATGTTTTAAACTACCTTGACTATTATTTTGCTAAACTGGGAAACTGTAAAAATATTGAAACTATTAATATATCAGTTGAAAAATACCCTAATAGCAATAATATCAAGAGAATTAAATTGAATAAATTCTTTTTCGAGTCAATAGATTTTCGTGGAAAAACATTGATTAAATATGATTTCTAAAAACGGAGACCTGTAGCTAACAATGCGGAGTACGCATATGCGGTTAAAATTTCTCCGAAATTATAATCTTACCAAAAAATGAGTATTTTAGTCCCATTGAGCATTGTGGAGCCGCACATCGTCTCCACTTCCCGTTACATGCAACTAGGAATAAATTTCTTGAAAGTATTGTTAATAAACCCTATATTGACTATCTTGTATAAAAGACCACAAACTTAATCGTAAGTAATTGATTATCAGATAAATACAAATGAACAACGAAGAATTATTAAAGAGAATTACTATAAACCCGGATATCTGTCATGGAAAACCTGTTGTTAGAGAATTACGGTATCCTGTGCAAAATATACTAGAATTATTAGCCTCTGGAATGACACATCAAGAAATTTTGGAAGATTACGAAGATCTTGAACAAGAAGATTTATTGGCTTGTTTGCTTTTTGCAGCTAGAATATTTGAAGTAAAAAATATTAGCAAACTAGTTGCATGAAGTTTCTCATTGATGCCCAACTTCCTAAAAAGCTATCCAATTACCTATCTGAAAAAGGATATGATTCTATACATAGCTTAGACCTTCCAAATCAAAATAAAACTTCAGACACAGATATTAATTTGTATTCAATTGAAAACAAAAGAATTGTCATTTCTAAAGATTCAGATTTCTATAACAGCTATTTACAGAATGTTGAACCTTACAAACTGATTTATCTAACACTTGGCAATATTTCAACTAAAGACTTAATAGAGTTATTTGAAAAAAATCACACGAGAATTTTTGAAGAGATTCAACTTAATTCAGTTGTAATGATAAACAGGACTTCTATTATTACCATTTTATAAGAGAGAGGTATCTCAAAAATGCATGTAACAAAGCGGAGTACGCACATGCGGTCTAAATTTATACGAAATTTTATCCTTATCAAAAAAGTAGTAATTTAGTTCCAAACACTTCCGTGAGCCGCACGTCGTCTCCACGGAACGTTGCATGCGATAAGGTACGAACAACAGACATAGGTGACAGAGTTCAACAGACATAGGTGACACTTTTAAAAAGGCATAAATTGCATAATAAAATGCTATGCCTTGGAAAAACAACACACCTATGGATCAAAAAATTGCTTTTATTCGCGAATGGGAAAGCGGACAATTTTATTTTAATAGCTTGTGCGAAGCTTATTGCATCAGTAGAAAAACTGGCTATAAAATTATTAATAGATATAAAGAAAATGGTATCCACCATTTAGCTGATCGATCTCGTAAACCTTTAAATAGTCCTGATTCAACTGATCAAAACATTATTGATGAAATAAAATTCTGGAGAGGTAAAAAAAATTGGGGTGCTAAAAAAATCAGAATTAAAGTCATTGAAAAATTTGATGAAAATTTAGTCCCCAGTGTAACTACTATTCACAATATTTTAATCAGACAAGGCTTAGTTACACCCAAAAAGAGAAGAAGAAAAATCGAACCCTCCTACCCCGTTTTCGATCCTCAGCAATGTAACGAAATTTGGTCCGCTGATTATAAAGGTTCCTTTTTACTCGGTAATAAAAAACGATGCTTTCCTTTGACTATTTGCGATTCCTGTTCTCGATTTATTTTCGATATTCAAGGCCAGTATAATGAAAATACCAAAAATGTAATCTCTGTCCTCAAAAAAGTTTTTAAGCAATATGGAAAACCAAAATACTTCCATACGGACAATGGGAGTGCTTTTGCGTCCATTCAAAGCCCTGCAGGATACGGATATTTGTCCTACTGGCTTTTGGATCATGGCATCCAACCTGTGTTTTCCGATCCAGGCAGACCTGACCAAAATGGACGTCACGAGCGTATGCATAAAGATCTTAAAGCTCGTTGCTGTAAACCTCCTGCTCATAATCTCAGAAGTCAGAACAGACGAATGAATGCCTTTGTTAAGGAATATAATTTTGAACGACCTCACGAAAAATTAGATATGAAAACGCCCGGTAAAGTTCATCAGTTATCCAATAGAGAATGGTCTGATAAAATAGCTCCAATAGAATACGATTCCGATTTGATGGTCAAGAAAGTTACTGCAAGTGGAGCCATCAGATGGGGTGCTTACGAATGGGTGAATATTAGCAGATGTCTCATCGGTAAATATGTCGGAATTAAAAAATTAGGGAATAGAATTTATCAAGTATTCTATAGAAATTATCCTCTGGGATATTTTAAAGAAGGCGAACAAGTTCAAAAGGGTAAATATCATTTATTAGATTCTGATAAAGATATGAACGGAAGGCGTCGGGGGGGGTAAATTAAAATCGCAGCAGCCCTGGCTGTTCCGCTACGCTCCACAGCCAGGGCTGCTCTGGAAGAAAAGTATTATATTTATGAATAAAAAGTGTAACCCATGTCTATTGAACTGTGTGTACGATGTCTGTTGCACCCCCCAAAAAAAACAGCACAATTACAATAACAGCCTCCCAGAAGTAATCACAAATACACTCTGGATAAGTTGTATTTGTATGAGACGAACCGTATTGATAAGCTAGAGGCGTTAATAATTGGTTGAAAATCAATTATATACAAGAGATTGATGAAGATTACCGTTTAAATTGTTATCTTGGATAAAAATTGTATATGAAAGCTCAAAAGTTACCAAATTTATCGATTCAAGAATATTTAGACTTAGAGATAGATTCTAATACTAAGTACGAATACCATAATGGTGAAGTCTATGCTTTGGCTGGAGGAACATTGAATCATGGAATGTTATGTGGAAATATATATGCAGAAATAAGAAACAAACTAAGAGAAAAAGGGGCTAAATGCAAACCATTTACAAGTGAGGTAAAATTAAATGTTGAGAAAAAAAATAGCTTTGTATATCCTGATGCAATGGTAGTTTGTGGTGAGATAGAAACCTCAGAAAACGAAATTAATTCAGTTACAAATCCAGTCTTAATAATTGAAGTATTATCAAAGACAAGTGCGAACTATGATAGGGGAGATAAATTTTATTTGTACAGACAGATACCTACTTTTAAAGAATATGTAATTATAGAACAAGATAAAGCAGTTGTGGATGTGCATTATAAAAGTGAAAACAGTGATTTATGGCGAATCACAAGATTTGAAGGGTTGAATGAAAAAGTAAAACTCCAATCTATAGATATCGAAATTTCAATGAGTGATTTGTATTTTGATATCAATCTTGATAAATCCATATAAACAAGATTAAAAATAAGGCGAACACCCAACAATGCGTATATGTCAAGTGTCCCTAAACGGGCCACCTGCACATACGCTTGCCGTTGGTGGCTATGAGAAAAAAATAAAAGCAAATAGCAATGAATGAACAAGAATGGATAGGAATACAATTTAATTTGGATAAAGATATGGGATTGAAAAAGTGGCTTGAAAAATTCAAGAATGTGGGAATAAAAACAGACGGAGAACATATTACGCTTAGCTTTGGGAATAATGAATTGAAGAGATTGGAAAATGATGATTCTAGAAAAATAGAAATAATCAAAACAGCGATAAAGATGTGTTTAAAAAGAAGTGAGTACACAAATATTTATACATATCTTGATGCAGATGAATTGCAGAAGCAGAAATCTGAATTGTTAAAAGGAGAATTAGCTGAGCCAATTAGAATAACTGAGTTCAAAGAGACAAAATCTATATTGGCAAATTACGACACACAATTGGAGTCAGGGCAAGTTAGAAGAGTACTCAGAAAGAATAAAATGATGATTGCCATGAATAGAATCTTCAACTATGTTGTAGAAAGAGAATTCGAAAAAGAACAAAAACTAACTTTAGATTTAAGATATGAAGACAAAGAAGAATGGGGGTCTGATAGAGACAACTTAAATGTATCAATTCAATTAGAAAAACTATGAGAATGAAAAGGGAAATCGAAATACCAATTAGCGAAGAGGACTTGAAATTTATAGTTGAGGATGAATTTGACCAAATAGTGGATTTAGCAAAGCATAATTCATTTTGCTCAAATTGTTATGGAAAGAATGAAGTAGAAATGATTGAATACAGTTTAATCCTAAATGATTTAAATGATGTAGTTTTTCAAGGAAAATGCAAATCGTGCAATGGAAGAATTGCGAGATATGTAGAGATTGGAGAACAAGCAAAATTTCGGATGAGAACAGAGTTAATTAAAGAAAGTAAAGTGAACAAAAATTGAACACAGCCACCAACAATGTGTACCTGTCAAGTACCTCCATTCGTCGGCACCTGCAGGTACACGAGCCGTTGGGCGCTATGAAATTCCCGACCCACAAATTGAAAGTAACACCATGAATAAAATGGCAAAATTGATAAACTGTAGCTCCCAAATTATTGAATAGAGACTCCCCTACCCGCTTGAAAAATTTGAAAAATTTGAAAGATAATTTACAGGGCAAGCTGACGGCCTTTTTAATTATCAATCAAAATGATTAACAGCAACAGAAAATTGAAATACTCCAAAACTGATTTAGTACGTGAGTGTATATTCCGGTAAACTTGTGCCACGGTTTCCGGAGCAAACTGTGCCACGGTTGTGAAGAGTCGATAATCTATTCTCAAAGTTAAAAAATATTAGCTGTTTACTCCTTTTGCCTTGCGCATAGACTCTCCCGAGAGAGTGATTCTATGTGAAGAATGCACCAATCTATCCAGGATAGCATCGGCAATAGTGCCCTCACCAATCAATTCATGCCATTTGCCCACAGGGATTTGAGAAGTGATGATAATGGATGATTGGTCGTACTTGTATTCGACAATATCCATGAGCGCCTGCCTGATGATATTATCTATTTCGCTGAGACCAAAATCATCGATAATGAGTAAAGCGGTTTGTTTGATCGTTTTGATTAGCCGTTGGTAGTTGCCTTCAATTTTGGCCAGTCTGACCTGATCGGATAAATTACTCATGGTGTAGTATTGGGTTTTGTGTAGTTGTATACAAGCCTGATGTCCGAGGGCTTGAGCCAGGTAGGTCTTGCCCGTTCCGGTGGGACCGATGATAATCAGATTTTGGTGTTTCTGAATAAAGTCCAAAGTGGCCAGTCGGTTGAAGTAATTTTTGTCCAGTCCGCGAGGAGTGGTAAAATCGACATTGGCAATGGCGGCACCGGAGCGGAAGTGAGCTCGTTTGATCAGATTCTCCATTTTCCGGTTTTGCCGGTATTCCCATTCCTGGTCAGCCAGCAGAGCAGTGTACTGATCCAGGGTATAGTCCTGGTAAAGGTTGTCTTGCATACTGAGGTGATGGATATGGGCCATGCCTTTGAGTCGCATTGTTTTTAGCTTTTCTACTGTGGTTTGTGTATTCATTGTTGTAAATTTTTAGAAAGGTTTAAGTGTAATATTGACTGCCTCGGATATTGTCATGTTCCGGGATGGTTGTTGTCTTGGTTGTGGCCTGGAACAGATCCTGCTCCAGGTCCATATTGTTTTTCAAAATATCCCTAACGGTACTATAACTGAAGTAGGGATATTGACGAGCGCGAATAACAGCACTTTGAAGCCGGTCGACAGGATAATCCTTGACCAATTGCAAAATGCCCATGCACTGCTTGTAAGCTACTTCGGGATAGGTCGCTTGTTGGATCAATCCTTTGATGTAATATTCTACATCCTCACCGTATTTGCGGGCCCATTTTTGAAAGAACTCCGGCGACCAGTCGTTGTAAAATCGATGGGTGCTTTTCATGTGTTTACTGATGGTGGTATAGCGCCCGGGGCGAGGGTCTCTTCTGTGAGTGGCGATACGTTCTTTAGCATAGAAGACCTCTACCGTTTTGGTGTTGTATTGCACCTCTACCTTTTTACCAATAAATCGATGGGGGACGCTGTAGTAGTGCCTGTCGGCGGATAAGTAGACATGTCCCATTTTTTGTACGGTTGCTATTTTATAGTACCTAAGTTCGTAAGGCTGGGCGGCAAGTGGTAAGAGCTCCTCTTTTTCAATATCATGAAACTGCTGACGGCGAGTCAGCTTTATCTGACTGAACATTCGGTCATTATAGTCTTCCAACAACTCAGCAATGGCTTTATTCAACTCTGTTAAAGAGAAAAAGATCTGTTTGGAGAGGGGATAAAAAATACGTTGGTATACCAGCTTGACGGCATTTTCTACCAATGCTTTGTCTTGTGGACAATACGTTCGAGTAGGATTAATCGAACAACCGTAATGCAGTGCAAAATCTGAAAATGTCTTGTTCAAAACCGGTTCATATTTACTGCCCTTGGTAACTGCCGATTTGAGATTATCCACCACAATACTCCTGGGGACACCTCCCATAAACTTCAGGCAGTTGTTCATCGAGTCAATAAAATCTTCCCCTTTCTGAGAAGGGGTCGCTTCCACATAAGTATACCCACTACAAGGCAAGGTGGCTACAAATACCTCCACCTCGATTTGTTCTCCAGTCTCCATATCTACGAAAAATAACTTCTTGCCGGTATAATCTACATATAGTTTATCTCCGGCTTTATGCACCAGTTTTCCTGAGCCGTCCACTTGTTGAAGCCAACGGTTCAAGTGTTCGTTAAACTGGGAAGAGCGATATCCGTCGGGGTGACGGCTTAGATACTCCCTCCATAAGGTAAGACGCGTACAACCTACCTTTTTGAGCTCTTTACGAAAATAAGGAAAGTAGCTACTCAAAGTCTGATAACGATCTTTATCCGTCGTGCTAACGCCCGGAAACAACTCTTCCAGTGATCGGTCATCTAACTGTCCAAGTACTTCATATGACCGGCCTGTGGCTTTTAACAGGCGTACGTATTCATTGATCGTATTGCGATGAATACCTAACAACCGGCTGATGCTCCGGTTGCTCTCGCCTCGAATTTTGAGTTGTAATAATTGTCTGATTTGCATGATCCCTATTCGTTGGTTCGCCATAGTGTTTTACTGTTTTATTTTTCAGTAAAACACCGAATAGAAATCGACTCTTTTAACTAAAGTGGCACATTTTGCTCCGGTCAGCTGGTTTTTTTGGCACAACTTGCTCCGGAATCAGTGGCACATTTTCACCGGTTTTGGTGGCACATTTTGCTCCGGTTTAGCCACGTGAGCAACTGAAACTCTTACATTCATCAAGACTACTCCAAGACTACTCAACAAGTAACGAGATCATTAAAATTGCTGATTCGTCGAAATTCAATCCAAAATCCAATTCAGTCATGGGCAACAAGAATGCTAAAACTCCTGAAAAATATTAAATTGCATTTCATACAAATACATAAAACACTGATAATCAACAAAATATAATGAAAAGGCCTAGCTAATCTCAATGATTAATCAGGAAGTGGTAAGCGGAGTGAATGATTAGATTCTACCAAGAGTACTTTGAAAAGTAAAACACCAAAGTTGCTACGGTTGACTGGAAATTGTTATATTTATACCCGGTAAAATTGTTGGGTTCCATTGGGGCAACCTGGAAAATTGGAGCCTCATAGTTCCTTTTAAAAATTTGTAAAAGGAAAAGGAAGGAACAGCGCCCAACAAAGCGTAAAGCGTCCATGCGGCTACTTGGAAGATAAAATGCTTTTTGGTTGATAAAGAATTTTGCAGTTCCTTTCAGCACTTTGAAAACCGCACGGCGTTTACGCAGACCGTTGGCTGCAATGGTTGGGCCGACCCGCTTTTTTTTGAATTGGATGGCATGAACATCTGTACCAAAAAGGTAATTGAAAGAGAATCTTTGATAGTAAATTCTGATTGAGAATTTATTCTGAATTGAAACTGGAATTGATAGTTGTGAAAATTTGAAGTTGGAAAAATTATGATAAACTACTAATTCTCAATCGATTACGTATAATTTTAATCACAATTGATAGATTACGGATAATTGTACTGGCTTCAATTCATCAGCAAGAAAATCTTGAATTTCATCAGCAGTTAAATTTTAATTGACAATTTTTGAGATTAGATTTCTAATTTGGTAAATTGACTGTTGAAAATTGTAACTGAAATTTGTATCTAAAATTAGTATCATTGAAAATTTTGTTGAAAAGGACTCTGAGATTAGAGAAATTGAGTAGCAGCCAAAACACTGTAATGGAAACTTTGGCCAACGCGCAGAAGAGAATGCAGCCAACACTGGTTATGCGACCATGTGGTTAAATTTTCTTCGAAAATTTAACCTTATCGAAAAACTACATCTTTGTTCCTTTCAACATCCTGACACCACACGGCGCATAGCCGGGCCGTTACCTACCATAGAATTTTAAGGCCATCCCTCGATTCTAAATTAGTCCCAAATTACGCCTGGAAAAATTGAATGAATTCGTCAAGATACAGCATCCAAAGTGATCGCCCTACCCGCTTAAAAATTTCTTCGATAAGCTTTTTACAAACCAAAAACCAGGGCCTGGGATCAACAATAATTAAAAGCAATAATCACGGGAAATTATTCTTCACACAATAATTCTTTGATCGGCACTGAGTCAGCCAAATTGTTAAATCTTCCAGCGAAAGCTATGAATCGATAAATTATACCCAAATTCTCCTCTGTGGTCCAACTACAAATTGACAGTCAAATTCACGGATTAAGGAAAAATGTTATATATTTATACCACCACCTAAAGAACTCTTTTGTTCCAGTGGTGAATGCGATAAATAAAGGACTCAACAGTTCCTTTCAAACTATCCTCAGAAACGGCGCTGTGCGCGCCGAAATACGGATAGGTAACAAAGCGTAAAGCGTCCATGCGGCTACTTGGAAGATGAAATGCCTTTTGGTTGATAAAGAATTTTTGCAGTTCCTTTCAGCACCTTGAATGCCGCACGGCGTTTACGCAGACCGTTGGGTAGCCATAGAAAATCAAACCCGCAGCTTACTCTATTTTTCAAACAGCATCGTGGTAAATTGAAAACCTGGAATAGGAAAACAACATCCTGATAGGCTTGCCAACCCGCTTTGAAATTGATACAATCATCCCACTTCGATTGGCAGGACTACGGCCTTTTGAATTTTGTAATTGAATACTTTGACAAAGAATTGTAACAATTCACAAAGAGCTTTTAAAAGTAATTGAAATTCTAAAACTAATTGAGACAAGTAGATTTTAAAAATTACAAACTCCACAACATCTGTAAAAAAGTTTAATAACTTAAAATTATTGCAATTCATAAATTATTGAAAATCATAGAGTTAAATAACAAATTTGGCCTAATCAGGCTAATTGTTAATCAACAATCGGTAAGCTCAACTCCGAAAAGCTATTGAAGCAGCATGAAAAATATTACTCCCACAGCAGTAGAATTGTAGAAGAAAAATAACATTCAAAATACACATATCGACAAAATTTCATATATTGGTTCCTCAACAGTTTGGAGTAATATGGCTCCGAAATTACCTGAAAGGAAAACCGGCGCTGAGGCGCCGGAAAAATACGGCTACCAACAAAGCGTAAAGCGTCCATGCGGCTACTTGGAAGATGAAATGCCTTTTGGTTGATAAAGAATTTTTGCAGTTCCTTTCAGTACTTTGAAAACCGCACGGCGTTTACGCAGACCGTTAGTGGACATAGAAAATCATCCCGCAGCTTGCCTATTTTTCAAACAGCATCGTGGTAAATTGAATATCTGGAAAAGGAAAACAACATCCTGATAGGCTTGCCAGCCCGCTTTATAAATTTATAAAATTGATAAATTGATACCAGCAATAATTCTTGAACAGCACAACTGACGGCCTTTTTGATTTTGAGTTGAACTCGAATATGGGTAAACTCCTTGAATTGAGTACAACAACTCAAATTCCTGAAAACTACAATTTGCAGACAATTTCAATTCAACCAGGCCTAATCAAGCTCTTTGACAATCAAGAACTGAAAGCCTGGCTCAAAAAAGGCATCAATAATTATTCTGCTAAATTACTCCAAAACAACTGAGGTGACTCATAAAAAATAACACCAGGAATACACATCTTGAAAAAAATTCATATATTTAGCAAGTGAACTGATTGAAGAATTTGGTGGCAAAAACATCTGAAAGGAAAACCGGCGCTGAGGCGCCGGAAAGATACGACCACTAACAAAGTGCATATGTCAATGCCCTCCTTTCAGTCGGCCACTGCATATGCACCGACCGTTGGCAGTAATTAAAGAAAAAATGAAAACATGATAATAGGAAGTTTACCTTTATGTGCCTCAAGATTTTTTTGGTTTCCAAATGATATAAATCTAAAGAAACTAATATTGTTCTATGAAAAAGTATCAATTGGAAATTTAGAAGAAGAAATCGAAATTGCGGAAAAATATAAATATCACGTAGGGTTGGAATCTGACAGGCACAATGATGTTTTTAAAGAATTCATTAGTGGACTGTATGTGATATTAAACAAAGGTTACAATACAAAACTTGAAAAGAATTCAGATGATTCTTTGCCAGATTATGTTAACTCTTATGAAGACTTAATGCTTACAAAAAGCCAACAATTATTTTTTTCTGGAAATTATCAAGAATCAATGATGTTTGTATTAGCTCAAGAATATGGAGCGGAAAAGGCAACATTTCTTCGATATAATTATCCAAACGTAATGGATATTGTCCGAAAATGCTACAAAAACTATTTTGATAAAATCACTAAACAACATTCTTGCATTTTTAATACTGTAAATGTATATGACCGCTCAATACCAACTATATTCGACACCAAAAAATCTCAATTTGGTAAAAAAGAGATTGAGAAAGAGATGATAAATGTAACGTTACTTAAATACCCAGAAGTAGACACAAAGAAAATCGAGTGGAGTAAATTAATGGAATTTAAAGATGACAAACAAGCAAGGCTCAATCAAAAGAAATTTCTAAATTGGTTTAATAAGCTGACAATAGATAATTTTAACCCCAAAGTATATATGCAAGAATTTGAATACCTGATTGAAGAGTATAGGACTTCTTTAGAGTTGCATGAGATGAAATACAAATACTCTCCAGTAAAATCAACAATTGTGAATTCAGGAGAATTGGTGGAGAATATACTTAAGCTTAACATTACTAAGGCAGGAAAACAACTAATGAACTTCTCGAAAGAAAAAATAGAATATTTAGAAGCAAAAAAAAATCTATCAGGTTCCGAATTGGCTTATATTGAAAGTATTAAAGAATTAGAAGAAAAATGAAAACTACTGCCAACAAAGCATCTATGCCCATTGCCAGCAAAAGCTGGCAACGTCATAGATGCAGACCGTTACCTACCATAGAATTTTAAGGCCATCCCTCGATTCTAAATTAGTCCCAAATTACGCCTGGAAAAATTGAATGAATTCGTCAAGATACAGCATCCAAAATGATCGCCCTACCCGCTTAAAAATTTCTTCGATAAGCTTTTTACAAACCAAGAACCAGGGCCTGGGATCAACAATAATTAAAAGCAATAATCACCGGAAATTATTCTTCACACAATAATTCTTTGATCGGCACTGAGTCAGCCAAATTGTTAAATCTTCCAGCGAAAGCTATGAATCGATAAATTATACCCAAATTCTCCTCTGTGGTCCAACTACAAATTGACAGTCAATTTCACGGATTAAGGAAAAATGTTATATATTTATACCACCACCTAAAGAACTCTTTTGTTCCAGTGGTGAATGCGATAAATAAAGGGCTCAACAGTTCCTTTCAAACTATCCTCAGAAACGGCGCTGTGCGCGCCGAAATACGGATAGGTAACAAAGCGTAAAGCGTCCATGCGGCTACTTGGAAGATGAAATGCCTTTTGGTTGATAAAGAATTTTGTAGTTCCTTTCAGCACCTTGAAGGCCGCACGGCGTTTACGCAGACCGTTGGCTGCAATGGTTGGGCCGACCCGCTTTTTTTGAATTGGATGGCATGAACATCTGTACCAAAAAGGTAATTGAAAGAGAATCTTTGACAGTAAATTCTGATTGATAATTTATCCTGAATTGAAACTAGAATTGATAATTACAAAAAATTGAGATTGAACAAAATTTACCGTAAATCATTAATTTTCAATCGATTACGTATAATTTTAATGTCTCATTCGGGGAAGGGGAGGAAATCCCTCGCCTTCAGGCGAAGACTTTAGTTTGATGCGGGAAGGTATTATATTTACCAGATGCAACATTACAGAAAGACTTCGCATTCTTTATACGATATAAAATACCATTTAGTGTGGATTACGAAATATCGCAAACCAATACTACGAGGCGAAATAGCAAACAGATGCCGATCATTGCTTCGCGAAATATGCAAAACAAATGAAGTAGAAATAATTCGAGGCCATGTTTCGAAGGATCACATTCATATGTTTGTTTCGGTGCCACCATACTTGAGTGTGAGTAAGCTAATGCAGTTGCTCAAAGGCAAAACATCAAGAAAAATGCTAAGCGAGTTCAAGCCATTGTCGAAGCATTTTTGGGGTCGCCATTTGTGGGCGCGTGGGTATTTCGCGGCTTCATCCGGTAATGTGACAGATGAAGTGATAATGAAATATATTGAAACGCAAGACAAAGAACAAGACGATGACAACTTTGAAGTCGCGGAATAAGCGGGTGGATTGAGTGGGCTTACAGCCCACTCACCCAAATCTACCGGCTTCAAGCCGGTAGTAGTTTAATCACAATTGATGGATTACGGGTAATTGTACTGACTTCAATTCGTCAGCAAGAAAATCATGAATTTCATCAGCAGTTAAATTTTGATTGACAATTTTTGAGATTAGATTTCTAATTTGGTAAATTGACTGTTGAAAATTGTAGCTTAAATTTGTATCTAAAATTAGTATCATTGAAAATTCTGTTGAAAAGGGCTTTGAGATTAGAGAAATTGAGTAGCAGCCAAAACACTGTAATGGAAACTTTGGCCAACGCGCAGAAGAGAATGCAGCCAACACTGGCTATGCGACCATGTGGTTAAATTTTCGAAGAAAATTTAACCTTACCGAAAAACTACACCTTTGTTCCTTTCAGCATCCTGACACCACACGGCGCATAGCCGGGCCGTTGGTGGCTATGAGAAAAAAATAAAAGCAAATAGCAATGAATGAACAAGAATGGATAGGAATACAATTTAATTTGGATAAAGATATGGGATTGAAAAAGTGGCTTGAAAAATTCAAGAATGTGGGAATAAAAACAGACGGAGAACATATTACGCTTAGCTTTGGGAATAATGAATTGAAGAGATTGGAAAATGATGATTCTAGAAAAATAGAAATAATCAAAACAGCGATAAAGATGTGTTTAAAAAGAAGTGAGTACACAAATATTTATACATATCTTGATGCAGATGAATTGCAGAAGCAGAAATCTGAATTGTTAAAAGGAGAATTAGCTGAGCCAATTAGAATAACTGAGTTCAAAGAGACAAAATCTATATTGGCAAATTACGACACACAATTGGAGTCAGGGCAAGTTAGAAGAGTACTCAGAAAGAATAAAATGATGATTGCCATGAATAGAATCTTCAACTATGTTGTAGAAAGAGAATTCGAAAAAGAACAAAAACTAACTTTAGATTTAAGATATGAAGACAAAGAAGAATGGGGGTCTGATAGAGACAACTTAAATGTATCAATTCAATTAGAAAAACTATGAGAATGAAAAGGGAAATCGAAATACCAATTAGCGAAGAGGACTTGAAATTTATAGTTGAGGATGAATTTGACCAAATAGTGGATTTAGCAAAGCATAATTCATTTTGCTCAAATTGTTATGGAAAGAATGAAGTAGAAATGATTGAATACAGTTTAATCCTAAATGATTTAAATGATGTAGTTTTTCAAGGAAAATGCAAATCGTGCAATGGAAGAATTGCGAGATATGTAGAGATTGGAGAACAAGCAAAATTTCGGATGAGAACAGAGTTAATTAAAGAAAGTAAAGTGAACAAAAATTGAACACAGCCACCAACAATGTGTACCTGTCAAGTACCTCCATTCGTCGGCACCTGCAGGTACACGAGCCGTTGGGTAGCCATAGAAAATCAAACCCACAGCTTTCCTATTTTTCAAACAGCATCGTAGTAAATTCAATACCTGGAAAAGGAAAACAACATCCTGAAAGGCTTACCAACCCGCTTTGAAATTGATACAATCATCCCTCTTCGATTGGCAGGACTACGGCCTTTTGAATTTTGTAATTGAATACTTTGACAAAGAATCACAACAATTCACAAAGAGCTTTTGAAAGTAATTGAAATCCTAAAACTAATTGAGACAAGTAGATTTTAAAAATTACAAACTCCACAACATCTGTAATAAAGTTTAATAACTTAAAATTATTGCAATCCATAAATTGTTGAAAATCATAGAGTTAAATAATGAATTCGGCCTAATCCAGCTAATTGTTAATCAACAATCGGTAAACTCAACTCCGAAAAGGTATTGGAGCAGCATGAAAAATAGTACGCCCACAACAGTAGAATTGTAGAAGAAAAATAACATTCAAAATACACATCTCGACAAAATTTCATATATTGGTTCCTCAACAGTTCAGCAATTCTTGCTATTAAAGGAAAAAAAATATGACTGTAAAAAAATGAGTATATATCTTAGCTATCAAAAGAGATAGCCTATGGTTGACAAATTAATACAAGGTATAAAAATAGGTTTTGACCAAGTAAAAGAGCATCGTTATAAAAATGCCCAAATATCATTAGGAGATTATTTGCAATCAGCTTTGGCGATGTTTCATTTAAAAGATGCTTCTTTACACCAGTACCGAATTAACTATCCTCAGCGCGAAGAAAACTTACAGCAAATATACGATGTGAACTTTCTTCCATCAGATAGTGCTATTCGAGAAGGTATAGATGGGGTATCCCCTGACGATATTCAAAAGTGTTTTGGGATCGCTCATCAAGAGCTAAGCAATGACGGCATCATGGATGATTATAAGGTATTAGGGCGATACCAAGCCCTCCCTTTTGACGGTACTCAACACTATTGTAGTGCCAAAACACCCTGTGAACATTGCTTGAAAAAGGAGTATCGCAATAAAAAGGGGGAGGTTACAAAAATAACCTATTCCCATCAGGCCTTAGCTGCAGTAATGGTGCATCCTGATCATAAAGAAGTATTTCCAATAGCCTGTGAAGCCATTGTTAAACAGGATGGCTCCCAAAAGAATGACTGTGAACTTAATGCTTCTAAGCGCCTCATTCCAAAGGTTCGCCAGATGCTTCCCATTGAAGAATATGAATTGCTCGGCATTTTTGACGGTCTATATCCTAATGGTCCACACATTAAGTTATTAGGCGACTATCAAATGCGCTATATCATTGGCATTCAGGATGGTTATGTATTAATTCAAGTGGATGCACTCAAAGCTAAAGATGCCTTACAAACTCATATGTGGAATGAGTCAAAGGGTAAAAAAGCGATAGCCCGTTGGGCTAATGACCTAATACTCAATGGACAGCACCAGCAAATTAACACCAACTACTTTGAATACGAAGAATTTGATTCTGATGGTAAACGAACCTATTTCAACTCTTGGATAACAGACATTCCCATTGACCAAGACAACATAATGGAGTTAGTCAAGGTGGGACGTAGCCGTTGGAAAATTGAAAACGAAACGTTTAATACCCTTAAAAATCAAGGGTATCATTTAGAGCATTCATATGGTCATGGCAAAAAGTACCTCGCAACTAATTTTATGTTGCTCACTTTTTTAGCATTCCTCGTTGACCAGATTGCTCAAAAATTAGACAAGGCCTTCAAAAAGGCATGGACTTATTGCAAAACCAAAAAAAACCTTTGGGAAAAAATTCGACAGGTCTTTGATGTGTTACCTTGTATGTCAATGAACGTTATTTACCGATTTATCGCCAGGGAAATCAAAATCAGCCTCCCTAGGCTCGAATAAATATTTACTTTTTTCTAATAGCGAGAATCGCTGTCAACAGTTTGGACTAATATGGCTCCGAAATTACCTGAAAGGAAAACCGGCGCTGAGGCGCCGGAAAAATACGGCTACCAACAAAGCGTAAAGCGTCCATGCGGCTACTTGGAAGATGAAATGCCTTTTGGTTGATAAAGAATTTTGCAGTTCCTTTCAGCACTTTGAAAACCGCACGGCGTTTACGCAGGCCGTTCTGCGCCAGCAAAAAACATTTAATCACTAAAAAAATAACAATGAAAGTAGTAACATCAGAGAAAGAATTAAAAAAAGCGATTCAAAACAATGTAAATGTAATCCGAATAAAAAATGAAGAACTTGCTAAAAGAGTAAAGAGAACATTAAGAATTCCTAATGCCTCTTTTGTTGCAGCAAGCGTTTTCATTTCTACTGCTATCGCAGGAACATTAATAACCAAAGTAGAAGCAGTAACTACTGGACCAGCAACAGGTTGGATGAGTACTGTTGTCACATTTAGTGGTTCTGCTGCTGCCGCTGCCGCTGCTATTCCAATTATAGGTGCAAAAGCAGCAATAGCCTTAGTTATTTTGGGAGTAAGTCTGGGAGGATATGGGATGGTCAAAAAGCTACACGGTAATTATAAAATTCACAAGTCTGGCTCTGGATGGGTTGAAATAAAATTAAAGTAATATCATGAAAAAATTAGTTGAGTTTAAATTGGATAATGAAGAAACTATTCTTGTTGAAATAGAAGCGGAATCAAACGAAAGGTCATCATCAAGAATTGGAGCTGACTCTTACCCAGAGAAGGCTAAAAAATCAATCTCTAAGTCGTTAAATATAATTGCACCTATACTAAAAACAATTAGCAAGAAGGCAAATAATATTATAGATAAACCAGACGAAGTTGAGATTGAAATTGGGTTTAAATTTTCTGCGGAAGCAGGAATTGTAATAGCCAGTTCATCTACTGAAGGACATATTACAGTTAAACTGAAATGGATTAAAGAAATGCCCTCCAATGCTTGAGGTCGATTACAAAAAAAGAATTCTAAGGATTTGGAGTCAAAGAGATGGTTTTGATTTTCATTTTTGTGGAATGGGCTTATATCTGGAAGATGGTTATATGATTACGTGTGCCCATATTTTGAAAAATAAAGGAGAAAATAATTACGTGGACTTTCCTTTGTTCTTTGATAGTAAAGAAAAGATTAAAGTTTCAACCATTCTTGAACTAAGTGATAAGTATGAGGATATTGCAATTCTACGACTTGTTGATGCTACTACTAACAAAGTACCTAATAACCCGAAAGATGTATTACTGAAAACCAGCTTAGATTATTGGGGACACAACTTTCGAGTGTTTGGAGGTACTCAAAAAAATCCGTCTGGAGACTGGGTACACGGAAATTTAAGGGGTTTAAATGCCAATGGCTGGTTACAAGCTGAATCTAAAGTCTCTTCTATATCTGTTGATAAAGGATTTAGTGGCTCCCCTGTTTGGGATGACAATGTAAATGGAATTATAGGTTTAGTTGCTGAAAAATATGATAACAACAATCTTTCTTTTATAATTCCCAATCAAAGAATTGAAGAATTACTAATAAAAAATGGACTTTCAAACATATTTAAATCTGTTCATTATACAAAAAGCAAAATTTCTTTCAATTTTCATCGTACTCCGATAAAAAGACTTCAAAAAGAACATGAGATTATAAGCGATTTAAGGAAAATGGTTCAAAATGAAGTCAATGAAAAGATATTAATTCTAAAGGGGGCAGGAGGATACGGAAAAACGACTATAGCCAATTCAATAAAAGACGAGCAACAAATCATCTCTCTGTTCAAGGATGGAATATTTTGGATTAACTTTCAAACGAGTAAACAAAAATCAAAAGACTATTTTTTAGGAAAAATTGAGGAACTTATAAGAACTATTTCTGGGGATTTAAATTTCAAAGTGAGTACCATAGAAGGAGGAGCTACATACTTATCTTCATTACTTTTAAATACTAAAGCCCTTCTCATATATGACAACTTAACTAACTTTACTTTTGCTCCTTTTCTTTTACCTAAGAGTGTGGATTCTATTTTTTTCATTACGTGTAGAAAATTGCCTCCTTTTCGAGCAAATGCAATTACTCATGAAATAGGCAAGACGAAATGGAAAGAATCTTTTGAAATTTTAGGAAATGGCTTGAAAGGAATAGAAGTTGGGCATCTAAAAATTTTGGCAGATAGATTAGGTCATATGCCACAACTACTTGCTTTGGCGAATCGATATTTAGATGATAGAATTAACTTCTTTGGGCAAAATGCAGATACCACTATTAAATATGTAAACGATGCGCTTGTAAAAAAAGGAATAGTTTACTTTGACAATCAAGATTCTGCATCAAAGAGTAGAGCAATTTCTGCGACTATAGGTTTTAGTTTAGATTTATTGGAAGAAACAGAGGTAAATAAACTAAAATTACTTTCTATTTTTCCATTAGGTTCAAATATTCCATTCGAGGTAATTAAGTTGTTATGGGAGGATGATATTTATGATGTAGAGTTTCTGTGCGAAAAGTTTTATAAAATTTCATTAATTGAAAAAATTGATTTCGAAAACCGTTCAATTAATATTCACGATATAATTCATCAGTACTTATTAAGACTATTAGATGTCAAAAAAGAAGTTGCAATTAGACATTTTTTGTCTCAAGTTGAATTTGGTTCATTAATTAAAGAAGCATCAAATGAAGGTAATGATTATATGCTGGGGCACTATGGATACTTTCTGATTGATAGTAATAATATAGAAAAATTACTTTCTATCTATAAGGACAGAAATAATTTATCAAAGTGGATTTGGAACATAGGTATGAATTTATTTTTACAGGATTTGTCATATGTATCAGGCAATGTAAAAAATATTGACATCATAAAAAGCATGCACCATTTATTTACGAAACATGGCTATCTAATTGGGAAATGTATAAATGAAAAAGAAGTCTTACATATTATAAATTATCTTTTTTTATCAAATCCTGTATTAAAAAACACAACTGAAAACTTAAAAGACTCCGACAGTATAAGCTTTTATCCAATTATACCGGTACCAAGTACTTATTCATATCCTGAAATATATAATTTAACAGGACATACAGATGAAATAGTTTGTTGTTCGTTGAGTGTAGGAGAACAATATTTAGTTACAGCATCAAATGAAGGAGTAATAAAAGTATGGGAAGTGAATATAGGATACAATTTATATTCTATAAATGCACATAAAGATAGAATAACTGCATGTTTAACAACCAATAATGATGAATTTTTAACAAGTTCTGAGGATGGAACAATTAAGCTATGGGACTTGGAATCAGGAACTTTAATTAAAGAATTGGCACATGATTCAAGTGTTAATTCCATTGATTTAAATTTGAAAAATGATTCTTTGGTATCGGCGCATGACAATCAAATAATTATATGGAATTTGGAAGATGGTAAAGTTCAATGTGTATCAGAGTCAATTCATGAAGATGAGATTACGTGTTGTAGTTTTAGTGGTGATAATAAAAGTATTATTTCTGCTTCAGCAAGCGGTCAAATTATATTATGGGTAAATCAAGCGGAAAATATTATTTATCAGAAATCCTTAATAGGGCATAGTGAAAGAGTGACTGCTTGTTACTTTCTTGATTCAGAAAAAATTATCTCATCATCATTTGACTCTACAATAAGAATTTGGGATATAAAATCTAATAGTGATGAGGTGGTTTTAAATACAAGATTTCCAGTTAACACTTTAATAATTACTTCAGATAAAAGATATGTTTTAGCTGGGAACCATAATGGTGAAATTGAAATTTGGGATTTAATAAGTCAAAAAAGGAAAGTCAATTTCAAGGCACACGTTCAAATGGTTAATTGGTTGTTATTGGGCAGAGACAATAAGAGTTTGTACTCTATATCCGAAGATAGAAAAATTAAAATTTGGGATATTTCAAATTTTGACTTATTGAATGAAATCTCACACAATAGACAAAACATTCAGTCAGTCGTGAAAAGCTGGGATGAAAGTTATATAGCAATAACAGAGTCAAATAGAGATGAAATAAAGATATACACAGGAGATAAATTCCAATATGAATTTTATCTAAAAGGGCATTCGGGCACGGTATTATGCTGTGATTTTTCGCCTCAAAACGAGCAATTAAACTACTACCGGCTTGAAGCCGGTAGATTTGGGTGAGTGGGCTGTAAGCCCACTCAATCCACCCGCTTATTCCGCGACTTCAAAGTTGTCATCGTCTTGTTCTTTGTCTTGCGTTTCAATATATTTCATTATCACTTCATCTGTCACATTACCGGATGAAGCCGCGAAATACCCACGCGCCCACAAATGGCGACCCCAAAAATGCTTCGACAATGGCTTGAACTCGCTTAGCATTTTTCTTGATGTTTTGCCTTTGAGCAACTGCATTAGCTTACTCACACTCAAGTATGGTGGCACCGAAACAAACATATGAATGTGATCCTTCGAAACATGGCCTCGAATTATTTCTACTTCATTTGTTTTGCATATTTCGCGAAGCAATGATCGGCATCTGTTTGCTATTTCGCCTCGTAGTATTGGTTTGCGATATTTCGTAATCCACACTAAATGGTATTTTATATCGTATAAAGAATGCGAAGTCTTTCTGTAATGTTGCATCTGGTAAATATAATACCTTCCCGCATCAAACTAAAGTCTTCGCCTGAAGGCGAGGGATTTCCTCCCCTTCCCCGAATGAGACATTAAGTTTTAGTGAAGACGGGCAATTGTTTATAGTATCTTCTCTAAATAAAATAGAGATAAGAAATACATTATCGGGAGAATTATTGTATAAGCTATCAAGACTTTCTACTCAAATCAATTCCGTAAAGATTGATAGTAAATCAAACTTAGTACTTATATGTCTATTGGATGGGTCTGTCAAAACTTGGAACTACAAAGAGGACAAAATAAAAAATTTAGCACAGTTGGATAAAAGTGCAATCGATGGAAGTTTTTGTATTGACTCAGATTATATGATTACGATTTCACTTGACCAAAGTACTATAGTCTGGAATAAACATACTGGTGAAAGAATCACTACTCTTATATTAGATAATTCCTTGACTTGCTGTGATTGGCGGTTTGGTAGTAAAATTCTTATAGGTAGTGTGAGTGGTTACTATTTGTTTCAAATAGATGATTAAGCATATATGAAAGAAATAAGCCGGCGCAGAACAAAGGCTAAAATGTCAATAGCCTCCATTCGTCGGCTACTGCATTTAGCCGAAACGTTGGCTGCAATGGTTGGGCCGACCCGCTTTTTTTGAATTGGATGGCATGAACATCTGTACCAAAAAGGTAATTGAAAGAGAATCTTTGACAGCAAATTTTTGATTGAAAATTTATCTTGAATTGAAACTAGAATTGATAGTTATGAAAATTTGAAGTTGGAAAAAATTATGATAAACTACTAATTTTCAATCGATTACGCATAATTTTAATCACAATTGATAGATTACGGGTAATTGTACTGGCTTCAATTCATCAGCAAGAAAATCTTGAATTTCATCAGCAGTTAAATTTTAATTGACAATTTTTGAGATTAGATTTCTAATTTGGTAAAATTTGGTAAATTGACTGTTGAAAATTGTAGCTTAAATTTGTATCTAAAATTAGTATCATTGAAAATTTTGTTGAAAAGGACTCTGAGATTAGAGAAATTGAGTAGCAGCCAAAACACTGTAATGGAAACTTTGGCCAACGCGCAGAAGAGAATGCAGCCAACACTGGCTATGCGACCATGTGGTTAAATTTTCTTCGAAAATTTAACTTTACCGAAAAACTACACCTCTGTTCCTTTCAGCAGCCTGACACCACACGGCGCATAGCCGGGCCGTTGGGCGCTATGAAATTCCCGACCCACAAATTGAAAGTAACACCATGAGCAAAATCGTAAATTTGAAAAATCGTGGCTCCCAAATTATTGAATAGAGACTCCCCTACCCGCTTGAAAAATTTGAAAAATTTGAAAGATAATTTACAGGGCAAGCTGACGGCCTTTTTAATTATCAATCAAAATGATTAACAGCAACAGAAAATTGAAATACTCCAAAACTGATTTAATACGTGAGCAACTGAAACTCTTACATTCATCAAGACTACTCCAAGACTACTCAACAAGTAACGAGATCATTAAAATTGCTGATTCGTCGAAATTCAATCCAAAATCCAATTCAGTCATGGGCAACAAGAATGCTAAAACTCCTGAAAAATATTAAATTGCATTTCATACAAATACATAAAATACTGATAATCAACAAAATATACTGAAAAGGCCTAGCTAATCTCAATGATTAATCAGGAAGTGGTAAGCGGAGTGAATGATTACATTCTACCAAGAGTGCTTTGAAAAGTAAAACACCAAAATTGCTACGGTTGACTGGAAATTGTTATATTTATACCCGGTAAAATTGTTGGGTTCCATTGGGGCAACCTGGAAAATTGGAGCCTCATAGTTCCTTTGAAAAATTTGTAAAAGGAAGGAACAGCGCCCAACAAAGCGTAAAGCGTCCATGCGGCTACTTGGAAGATGAAATGCTTTTTGGTTGATAAAGAATTTTGTAGTTCCTTTCAGCACTTTGAAAACCGCACGGCGTTTACGCAGACCGTTGGCTGCAATGGTTGGGCCGACCCGCTTTTTTTGAATTGGATGGCATGAACATCTGTACCAAAACGGTAATTGAAAGAGAATCTTTGATAGTAAATTCTGATTGATAATTTATCCTGAATTGAAACTAGAATTGATAATTGTGAAAATTTGAAGTTGAAAAAATTATGATAAATTACTAATTTTCAATCGATTACGTATAATTTTAATCACAATTGATAGATTACGGGTAATTGTACTGGCCTCAATTCATCAGCAAGAAAATCTTGAATTTCATCAGCAGTTAAATTTTGATTGACAATTTTTGAGATTAGATTTCTAATTTGGTAAAATTTGGTAAATTGACTGTTGAAAATTGTAACTGAAATTTGTATCTAAAATTAGTATGAGTGCATGACAAATTAGGGGTTTTGTATTTAAGCAGCTAATCGGACTAAATTTACTTTTCGTTCCCTTAGTCTGACGAATTGTATAAAATCTTCGATGTCTCCGTTTTGTTTTACAGCTCTAAGGTCAAGCATGTTTTGCGCCCCCTTGGATGACCATCTCATACCGCTTTGCTCCATTCTATCTTTGACCAAATGCTTACAAGTAGACTCTGCCAGAGCTGAACTGATTGGATACCCCTTTTTCAAAAAATCAGCGTAATTCATTTTGTGTTTATGGTTAGTCAAATAGGTGATTGCCTTATTTAACTGCTTCTTTTTGTTTGTCGATAATTCTGTTTTGTCTCTATTCAACACAAGGTCTTTTATTACCTTTTCAGTTCCTCCTTCCAATATATCTTTTAACACCCCTCTGACCCAGCTTGTTCTCAACTTAGAACTTTCTCCAAATATGGCATTGGCACAATCCCAAACGTATTCGCTTACATGGACTATGTCTAAAATGATTCCATCAAATTGACCTTCCAGATTATTCTTCTTTATGCTTGCCAGTATTTTATCTTCCAAGCCTATTCCGGCATCTATGGGGATGACGAATCGACTTTGGGAGTTGGTCATTTTTGATTTTAAATCTTCTATCCCATAATCTATTGCCTTTTGCTGATTGGCTAAAAATGCTCTACGGTGAATTTTAGTGTGCATCTTATTTTCCGTTTTCTTTTGTTGTGTTGATGCTGGTTCGTCCTCTTGAGCAGCTTCTTTTTGCACTCCCATCAAGCCATCCAATATCTGGTCGGCAGTCCTTTGTTGAGGCGTAAAAACAGAGGTAACTGACACTGTCGCACTTTGTTTCTTACCCTTTTTCTCCCCTTTGCTTAGCCGCTTTTTGGGATTGGCCTCCTTTTGTTGTACTGCCTTTATCTTCGGCAATCCTTTACCATCAAAGGTAGTGCTAAAAAACAACGCTTCATCTTCTTGAGCTTCTTCTCGCTCCAACTCATAGTACTGATCAACGTACTCGCCCAAATGATTGACATTTCTCTCCGAAGATTTTCCACTCAGATTCAAACCTAATAATTTATTCACTATCACTACGCTTTCTTTGTAACTCCCCTGGGTAGCACTTCCCCCTACCAACTCTTGTAGATTGTACGACCAATAACAACCCTTGGGCAACTGCAAATAATCGTCTATTTTATAAAATTGACCGCGTTGAGTACTCAAATACGATGGACGATGGATTTGTATCAGACCAAACAAACTGAGGTAGTTCCGCTTCTTTGTCCCTTTACTCCTGTAGCTCTCTCCTGATTCCAAAATCGGGAGATATTCCTCAACCTTTTTTAACTTTTGCTTGATTATGTAGTTCAATAGCAACAGTCCCAGCTTCAGCAATTCACTTAGTAGGCTTAGTTCTATTTTATCAATCCCTACATCCTGCTCTACATATTCATCACTTAGGTCAACCAATCTTCCGATTTCTTCTTCTATTTTTTGTATTAGTACTTTTTTGTCCATACCTTGAATTAGAGTTTGAGGGTCAGTAAATCTATTTTCTAACTTAAATTTACTAAATTCCTTCAAACTCTTCTCATTTTAGGATTCCTCCAATTTGTCTCGCACTCAATTAGTATCATTGAAAATTCTGTTGAAAAGGACTTTGAGATTAGAGAAGTTGAGTAGCAGCCAAAACACTGTAATGGAAACTTTGGCCAACGCGCAGAAGAGAATGCAGCCAACACTGGCTATGCGACCATGTGGTTAAATTTTCGAAGAAAATTTAACCTTACCGAAAAACTACACCTTTGTTCCTTTCAGCATCTTGACACCACACGGCGCATAGCCGGGCCGTTACAGGCAACAAATAAAAAATGAATCCAAGCCATAATTATACAGTTTACAGCAATACGCTTTATATATTCGAATCATTAGTGAACGAAGAAAAAACGGGCAAATGGCTTTACGAAGATTTAGTTCCATTGACTTATGCAAGTGAGATTTATCAAATGAGATATATTCCATTTGAGAGCAAAAAACAATTCTTTCAAGAATTGGAAAAGATAAAGGTTGAAACAAAAGCTACATTAAGATTACCAACAATTCACATAGAGGCTCATGGAGATACAGAAGGATTTGAAGTAGCTCAAACAAAAGAAGATATTTCTTGGAGGGAGCTAAACAATGAACTATCTGAAATCAATTTTCTATGCAGAAACAACCTGATTTTATCACTTGGTATTTGCAACGGACATTACATTAATCTGGATATGGTGAAATTCTTTGAAGAAGAAAGGAGATGTCCATTCATTGTAAATATTAGTCCGCAAGAAACAATTGGGGCAAAAGCAATTAAATTAGGTTTCAGTAAATTCTATCATTCATTATTTCAAAACAGACAATTCAGTTATGCAATGAAAGATATGAAGGAAATAACAAGTCTAAATTTTTTATCTACAGCAGATATATTTGCTTATAGGATAGTTGAATTTGTAAAAGACTTTTCAAAGAATCAAGCAAATACCATGAGAACTTCAGCACAACTGAAAGAACTCATAAAGAAAGGGAAACAATTATTGCCAAATGAAAATTTTAATCGAAATATGAAAGCTCTTAAGAAATATAAAAAGGATTTTATGAAGAAAGAGTTGAAGAGAAAATGGAATATATTTTTAATGGTCGATGACTTTGAAGAAAATAAAACAAAGTTTGAAGATTTCGAGAAAATATGGAATTAAAAAAAGAATGCTGCCTGTAACAATGTATACCTGGCTATGCCACCCATTCGGGATGGCACATCAGGTATACGAGCCGTTACCAGCCATAAAAAAAATCAAAAAGTCGAATTCACATTAAAGCAAATCAAGATTGAAGTTAATGTGATTCTAATTGCAATTAGTAAGTTGTTAAAATAGGTTTGTGTAGGAAATCAAAGTAATAGAAATTTGCAATCTTGTACAAAATTAAGTACATTGCGATGTACCAAACATAAATGACAATTATGAAAGCAATATCCATTTCATCTTTAAGAGCCAAAATGAAATATTACTTTGATTCAGTCAGTAAGTCAATGGAAGTGCTAATTGTTCCAAGAAACAATAATGATGATGATGCAATTGTAATCATGTCGATAAAGGAATACAATTCACTGATTGAAACAGAATATTTGTTATCTACAGAGACCAATAGAAAAAGGCTGGAAGAATCAATTAAGCAATTAAAGGATCGAGACACAATTACTTATTCATTAGATGATTAAAACACACTATGACAATTGAATTCACAAAAAATGCTTGGGAAGACTTGGAGTATTGGATAGAAACAGATACAGACATAGTAGCAAGAATTAAAGAGCTTATAAAATCAATAAAAGAAAATCCATTCAAGGGTCTGGGAAAACCAGAACCATTGAAACATAATTTAAAGGGGTTTTGGTCAAGGAGAATAACTCAAGAACACAGATTAGTTTATAAAGTAAGTGGCAAGAAGGGAAAGGACCAAAAATGCTTTATAATACAGTGTAGATTTCATTATGATGATTGATTTGTAAGTTATGGTGAAAAAAATACGGCTGGCAACAAAGCGTAAAACGACCATGCGGCTAATTCGAAGATAAAATGCTTTTTGCTGATAAAGAATTTTGTAGTTCCTTTCAGCACCTTGAATGCCGCACGGCGTTTACGCAAACCGTTAGGCTCAATAAGAAGATAGACATAATAATGAAATTGAAAACTATCTTTATTACAACATTAATAGGGCTTGCACAATTCACTAATGCACAAGTCTTAAAAAACTATTTTTCAATTGAACCAGTTTATAATTTTAACATTTCAAAAACCAATCTAGATAGGGAGAAAATACCGTCAACTGGGTTTGGACTTTTTTTAATTAATAAAGAAGCTCCTAAAAAATTGTTCTTTGGAAAATCATTTGGATTGAAATTCTATATTCCAGTTAAAGAAAGATTTCAAATTGGAACGGGATTAACATATGAAATTAAAGGACAAAGTTCTAAGAAATGGCAATCTACAAGTAATATAGAAGATAAATTCATGTATTCATTTATACTAGAGTCATACCAGATTCCAATCGATACAAGATTTTTTTTAGGCAAAAAGATTAAATACTTTAACCAGTTTATATTAGGAGAATTTATAACAGATATATATTCAAAATTTACTGTTCAAGAATACAAAATCAATAGTGAACATGGAAAACAAGCAGCTAGCTACGAAACGTTTTACTACGTTAAAAAAAGCCATAAAGAAAATTTCAAGAGACATTGGAAGGAAAGTTTAATAAGGTTTGGAATGGGAGTAGGTTATGGAATTAGTTTTGATGAATTGAAATTTTTCACAATAAAATCCAATATAAGTTTTCGGTTTTACAGCAATCTATTAAATCAAGACATAAGCTATGCTGTTAAAGGAAACGCAATATTGATAAACCTTGGTTTTATAATTGGATTAAAATTGACCAATTAAAGAATACTGAGCCTAACAATGCGGAGCACGTACATGCGGTCAAAATTTCTACGAAATTTTAACCGTACACAAAAATCAGTATTTTAGTTCCGAACACACTTTTTAAGCCGCACGTCGTCTCCACTTTCCGTTGTGCACAATTGATGATTGATATAAATAAAATGCTTATTAATTCTGAAATGTGACTGAAACCTATATTCCAAACGCTCATAAAATTTTAAAAATGTAAATTTCCCAAAAACTTTTCAAAGCTGCATAAATAATTGATCTTCAAAGAATTAAATTTCCATAACAGTGCATTTTCAAAATTAAAATTTTATGCACATTCTAGTATTAATGTTGACTCGGTTAGTTTAATTCATCATTGATAAGTAATTTGGATAAAAAGCGTTGGTTAATCAATTAATATCATTAAATGGAGGAAACCGATCTTTCTATAGAAGAGACTTATGAAAAAGTAAAAGCATTAATCTCAAAATCTGAGCTTGAAAAAGCATTATTAGTTTTAATTGAAAAGTTTGAAAGCGAACAAATTGTGTTGCAATATTCAAGACTATCTTTTTTGAAAAAAAATCTAATTGATGGAACGCTTTCGATTCAAGAAGCGCAAATTGAAAATGCAAAAATTGCTAAAGCGATCTTGATCTTAGCAAAAGAGCTAACGAGAAAAAATAATTTATTGAAAAAAATCAGAGTCTCAAACAGGTTAAGGCTAATAGAATTGATTTTAAGAAAAAGGGGAAACAAACTGATATTGATTTTCTCCCTTTTGATACTTTTTAATTTAAGAAACTTTAAATATTTCTTGTTTTGGATGATTATAGGAATTGGGATAATATTTGGAATAAACTACATGGTATCTGATGAAGGAGATTTAATTCTGATTAATCCAAACTCTAATAATTCTAAAGTTGCCAAAATTCCCAAAGCTCCAAATTATTTTTGTATTCAAAATATTGAGGTGATTTCTTCTGATGAAAAGATAAAGGCTAAAATTACTTCTAATACTACTGTCACTTTTTATGATTTAGAAAAGAAATTAGGCATTAGTACTCTTGATAATATTGATACAATTGTTGATATAAAATTTACGCCTACTGGAAATAATTTAATAATTACATCAACAAACTATGTTATTCTATTTTTAAGAAATCATGGAAAAGGGAAAGAAATAATTGGAAAATCAAATAACTATATAAAATGCGTATCCTATGATGACAATAAAGATTTGCTCATCGAGTTGGACAATAATAACACCAAGAAATTCAGATTTCTTGAAGATGGAGATTTTATTGAGATATTGTAAATAACTGTGCACAACATTGCGCATATCGTACATGCCCTCCCTGACGGTTGGTCACGTCGTATGCGCTGTCCGTTGGGTAGCCATGGTACGAACAACAGACATAGGTGACAGAGTTCAACAGACATAGGTGACACTTTTAAAAAGGCATAAATTGCATAATAAAATGCTATGCCTTGGAAAAACAACACACCTATGGATCAAAAAATTGCTTTTATTCGCGAATGGGAAAGCGGACAATTTTATTTTAATAGCTTGTGCGAAGCTTATTGCATCAGTAGAAAAACTGGCTATAAAATTATTAATAGATATAAAGAAAATGGTATCCACCATTTAGCTGATCGATCTCGTAAACCTTTAAATAGTCCTGATTCAACTGATCAAAACATTATTGATGAAATAAAATTCTGGAGAGGTAAAAAAAATTGGGGTGCTAAAAAAATCAGAATTAAAGTCATTGAAAAATTTGATGAAAATTTAGTCCCCAGTGTAACTACTATTCACAATATTTTAATCAGACAAGGCTTAGTTACACCCAAAAAGAGAAGAAGAAAAATCGAACCCTCCTACCCCGTTTTCGATCCTCAGCAATGTAACGAAATTTGGTCCGCTGATTATAAAGGTTCCTTTTTACTCGGTAATAAAAAACGATGCTTTCCTTTGACTATTTGCGATTCCTGTTCTCGATTTATTTTCGATATTCAAGGCCAGTATAATGAAAATACCAAAAATGTAATCTCTGTCCTCAAAAAAGTTTTTAAGCAATATGGAAAACCAAAATACTTCCATACGGACAATGGGAGTGCTTTTGCGTCCATTCAAAGCCCTGCAGGATACGGATATTTGTCCTACTGGCTTTTGGATCATGGCATCCAACCTGTGTTTTCCGATCCAGGCAGACCTGACCAAAATGGACGTCACGAGCGTATGCATAAAGATCTTAAAGCTCGTTGCTGTAAACCTCCTGCTCATAATCTCAGAAGTCAGAACAGACGAATGAATGCCTTTGTTAAGGAATATAATTTTGAACGACCTCACGAAAAATTAGATATGAAAACGCCCGGTAAAGTTCATCAGTTATCCAATAGAGAATGGTCTGATAAAATAGCTCCAATAGAATACGATTCCGATTTGATGGTCAAGAAAGTTACTGCAAGTGGAGCCATCAGATGGGGTGCTTACGAATGGGTGAATATTAGCAGATGTCTCATCGGTAAATATGTCGGAATTAAAAAATTAGGGAATAGAATTTATCAAGTATTCTATAGAAATTATCCTCTGGGATATTTTAAAGAAGGCGAACAAGTTCAAAAGGGTAAATATCATTTATTAGATTCTGATAAAGATATGAACGGAAGGCGTCGGGGGGGGTAAATTAAAATCGCAGCAGCCCTGGCTGTTCCGCTACGCTCCACAGCCAGGGCTGCTCTGGAAGAAAAGTATTATATTTATGAATAAAAAGTGTAACCCATGTCTATTGAACTGTGTGTACGATGTCTGTTGCACCCCTGAAAGAACCGGCATTTGAGAATTATGAGGTGATTGTCTTAGCTGAGAAAAGAAGCAATATATGACTAGAACAAATATTTAACTATCCATTCTATGAGTCACTTTCATAAATATTAAATCTGTGGATAATCATTGTAATTATAGTGTAAAAACATTAAATTTGTTGGTAATAGTCAATGAATTCATAATCAAAATATTGACAAAAATGAAAAGTGCAATTCAAAAAATACCAGAAAGCCTTATATATGAGATGGTGAAAGGAAAACCAATCTATTATAAAGGATATAAAGAATATTTAAAAGGGAACAAACAACTTGAACAATTAATGGGAAGCAGTAAATTACAATCATTCTTAGCAACTGAATTGATTTTTCTTATTAGATCATTTCTAGGAGTCAATTATTTTGTCTTTTCTAATGAAATAGGTTTACAATTTTCAAAGAAATCTTGGAGAGCAGCAGATATTGCGGTTATTAAAAAGAAGGATATTGAAAAAATGGATAGTAAATATTTAGGGGTTCCGCCAGAATATGTTATTGAGATTGATACAAAAGCTGATTTAAGTGAAATTAGTAACCCATTAGGCTATTATCAAGAGAAGACACAAGAATTATTAAAATTTGGTGTAAAAAAAATAATATGGGTATTTACAGATACTCAAAAAGTAATGATTGCAAAGAAAGAGAGCAAAAAATGGGAGATTTTTGATTGGGATCAGGAAATAGAATTTATTGATAACTTAAAAATAAACATTCAACAAATTCTTATCGAGAATAAGTTAGCTTAAAACTAGTCAAATAGTTAAACATACTACCTACAAGAAATACAACTTTTCTATAAAAAAGCCTTTCTAAAATTATAAAAACACTGTGTGCAACAAAGCATAAAACGTCAATGGCCGCTAAACGCGTCCACTGCGTTTATGCAGACCGTTGGGTAGCCATAGAAAATCAAACCCACAGCTTTCCTATTTTTCAAACAGCATCGCGTAGTAAATTGAATATCTGGAAAAGGAAAACAACATCCTGAAAGGCTTGCCAACCCGCTTTGAAATTGATACAATCACCCCTCTTCGATTGGCAGGGCTACGGCCTTTTGAATTTTGTAATTGAATACTTTGACAAAGAATCACAACAATTCACAAAGAGTTTTTGAAAGTAATTGAAATCCTAAAACTAATTGAGACAAGTAGATTGTAAAAATTACAAACTCCACAACATCTGTGAAAAAGTTTAATAACTTAAAATTATTGCAATTCATAAATTATTGAAAATCATAGAGTTAAATAATGAATTCGGCCTAATCCAGCTAATTGTTAATCAACAATCGGTAAGCTCAACTCCGAAAAGGTATTGAAGCAGCATGAAAAATAGTGCGCCCACAGCAATAGAATTGTAGAAGAAAAATAACATTCAAAATACACATCTCGACAAAATTTCATATATTGGTTCCTTAACAGTTTGGACTAATATGGCTCCGAAATTACCTGAAAGGAAAACCGGCGCTGAGGCGCCGGAAAAATACGGCTACCAACAAAGCGTAAAACGACCATGCGGCTTTCTTTGAGGTCGAAATGTTGGTTACTTGGTAAGAATTTTTGCAGTTCCTTTCAGCACTTTGAAAACCGCACGGCGTTTACGCAGGCCGTTAGTGGTCATAGGGAAAATCATCCCGCAGCTTGCCTATTTTTCAAACAGCATCGTGGTAAATTGAATATCTGGAAAAGGAAAACAACATCCTGATAGGCTTGCCAGCCCGCTTTATAAATTTATAAAATTGATGAATTGATACCAGCAATAATTCTTGAACAGCACGACTGACGGCCTTTTTGATTTTGAGTTGAACTCGATTATGGGTAAACTCCTTGAATTGATTACAACAACTGAAATTCCTAAAAACTACAATTTACAGACAATTACAATTCAACCAGGCCTAATCAAGCTCTTTGACAATCAAGAACTGAAAGCCTGGCTCAAAAAAGGCATCAATAATTATTCTGCTAAATTACTCCAAAACAACTGAGGTGACTCATAAAAAATAACACCAAAAATACACATCTTGAAAAGATTTCATATATTTACAAGAGAACTGATTGAAAAATTTGGCAGCAAAAACATCTGAAAGGAAAACCGGCGCTGAGGCGCCGGAAAGATACGACCACTAACAAAGTGCATATGTCAATGCCCTCCTTTCAGTCGGCCACTGCATATGCACCGACCGTTAGTGGACATAGGGGAAAATCATCCCGCAGCTTGCTTATTTTTCAAACAGCATCGTGATAAATTGAATATCTGGAAAAGGAAAATAACATCCTGATAAGCTTGCCAGCCCGCTTTCTTTATAAATTTATAAAATTGATGAATTGATACCAGCAATAATTCTTGAACAGCACAACTGACGGCCTTTTTGATTTTGAGTTGAACTCGAATATGGGTAAACTCCTTGAATTGAGTACAACAACTCAAATTCCTGAAAACTACAATTTGCAGACAATTTCAATTCAACCAGGCCTAATCAAGCTCTTTGACAATCAAGAACTGAAAGCCTGGCTCAAAAAAGGCATCAATAATTATTCAGCTAAATTACTCCAAAACAACTGAGGTGACTCATAAAAAATAACACCAGGAATACACATCTTGAAAAAAATTCATATATTTAGCAAGTGAACTGATTGAAAAATTTGGTGGCAAAAACATCTGAAAGGAAAACCGGCGCTGAGGCGCCGGAAAGATACGACCACTAACAATGTGCATATGTCAATGCCCTCCTTTCAGTCGGCCACTGCATATGCACTGGCCGTTATGTGGCATAAGATCAAAACAAGAAATGAAGAAATTATTTAAAGAACTATTTCAATATCATTTTGAATTTAATCAAAAACTACGAATAGAAATTGAAAAGGAATTCGATAATTTACCTAAAAGGACTCATGAATTATTTTGCCATGTTTTAAATGCTCATCAAATTTGGAATGCTCGAATTTTGAAATTAAATACTTATGGAGTTAATGATGTTCACAAGTTGAGTATGTGTGACCAAATTAACCAGATAAATTTTGACACAAGGGGTGCAACAGACATCGTACACACAGTTCAATAGACATGGGTTACACTTTTTATTCATAAATATAATACTTTTCTTCCAGAGCAGCCCTGGCTGTGGAGCGTAGCGGAACAGCCAGGGCTGCTGCGATTTTAATTTACCCCCCCCGACGCCTTCCGTTCATATCTTTATCAGAATCTAATAAATGATATTTACCCTTTTGAACTTGTTCGCCTTCTTTAAAATATCCCAGAGGATAATTTCTATAGAATACTTGATAAATTCTATTCCCTAATTTTTTAATTCCGACATATTTACCGATGAGACATCTGCTAATATTCACCCATTCGTAAGCACCCCATCTGATGGCTCCACTTGCAGTAACTTTCTTGACCATCAAATCGGAATCGTATTCTATTGGAGCTATTTTATCAGACCATTCTCTATTGGATAACTGATGAACTTTACCGGGCGTTTTCATATCTAATTTTTCGTGAGGTCGTTCAAAATTATATTCCTTAACAAAGGCATTCATTCGTCTGTTCTGACTTCTGAGATTATGAGCAGGAGGTTTACAGCAACGAGCTTTAAGATCTTTATGCATACGCTCGTGACGTCCATTTTGGTCAGGTCTGCCTGGATCGGAAAACACAGGTTGGATGCCATGATCCAAAAGCCAGTAGGACAAATATCCGTATCCTGCAGGGCTTTGAATGGACGCAAAAGCACTCCCATTGTCCGTATGGAAGTATTTTGGTTTTCCATATTGCTTAAAAACTTTTTTGAGGACAGAGATTACATTTTTGGTATTTTCATTATACTGGCCTTGAATATCGAAAATAAATCGAGAACAGGAATCGCAAATAGTCAAAGGAAAGCATCGTTTTTTATTACCGAGTAAAAAGGAACCTTTATAATCAGCGGACCAAATTTCGTTACATTGCTGAGGATCGAAAACGGGGTAGGAGGGTTCGATTTTTCTTCTTCTCTTTTTGGGTGTAACTAAGCCTTGTCTGATTAAAATATTGTGAATAGTAGTTACACTGGGGACTAAATTTTCATCAAATTTTTCAATGACTTTAATTCTGATTTTTTTAGCACCCCAATTTTTTTTACCTCTCCAGAATTTTATTTCATCAATAATGTTTTGATCAGTTGAATCAGGACTATTTAAAGGTTTACGAGATCGATCAGCTAAATGGTGGATACCATTTTCTTTATATCTATTAATAATTTTATAGCCAGTTTTTCTACTGATGCAATAAGCTTCGCACAAGCTATTAAAATAAAATTGTCCGCTTTCCCATTCGCGAATAAAAGCAATTTTTTGATCCATAGGTGTGTTGTTTTTCCAAGGCATAGCATTTTATTATGCAATTTATGCCTTTTTAAAAGTGTCACCTATGTCTGTTGAACTCTGTCACCTATGTCTGTTGTTCGTACCCGCTTGCCGCTAACGGTCTGTGCAGACGACGTAGGCGCGTTTAGCGACTATGTACGTTTTGCACATTGTTGTGCACAGGTTTTATTTTATTCCATAATTTGTTCCTGCTCCTTTACCATATTTCTTTATTAAGTTGTTTGTCAGTAGTTTAGCTACTATTCTTTTTATAGTTGAAATTGGTATATTCAACTTCCTAGATATTTCTCCAACTTTTACTCCTTGATTATTTGTTATATAGATATAAACTTCTTTTTCTTTTGGAGATAACTTTGTCTCAACTCCTAATTTTTCGAGTTTCAATTCTAATTTACTTTGTAAGTTAATCAAAGAGCTTAGAAAAAAATTAATCCATTCTGTTACATCTTCATTTGGTCTTTGTGCTTGACAATTTCTTAGGCTTCTATAATATTCTTTTTTGCTTTTCTCAATCTCATGTTCAAAACTTATGTATTCTATCCAGTTATATCCATTTTGCAGTAATAATAAATTGGTAAGTAATCTGCTCAATCTACCGTTTCCATCTTGAAATGGATGAATACTAACAAAATCATAAACAAAACAAGCACTTACTACCAATGGATGTACATCTTTCTCATTTTTGTACCATTTTATTAAATTTCTCATGGCATTCTCTGTAGGAAAACCTGGTTCCTCTGTTCTAAATATTATTTGTCTTGTTCCATCAGCAAATCTAGCCTCTACTGCATTTGCATGCTGCTTATAATCTCCTCTGTGCCAATCATCCTTGCTATTAAATTTCATTAATTGATTATGCAGATTCTTTATATTGTTTTCGGTAATTTCAATTTCATCAGATGAGTCATATATTAGGTTCAATACATTAGAATAGCCAACAACTTCTTGGGAATCTCTATCTTCTAATTTGCTTATATCCATATTATTCAGCAATACTTCAACTTCTTTATCACTCATTTTTGAACCTTCGATTCTCGTTGATGAGCCAACACTTTGAATCGTTGCCATCGACTTCAGATGCTTTAATATTGGTTCTTCCCTTTTTTCAATACTAGACCATGAAGCATCAAATCTATCTATTTGACTAATTGTTCTTAACAATTGCCAATCAAAGCTCAAACTAAAATTATATACCTTTCCTTTCATTCAGCGAAGGTAATGATTATTTCAACAAATTTGAGCTGATTTTATAAATTTATTGAGTCGATTTGAGCTAATTTGAACTGTTTTTGGTCTGTTTTCCCTGTCAAGTAGACCTGGGGGATTTCACCCCAAGCCTCTCACAGAACCGTACGTGATAGTCTCCCATCATACGGCTCCTATTATACAGAGATTAAGCATTAATAAATCCTTCTTTCCAGTGAGCAAATAGGTTTGGTTGTTTGACCTTAAACCTTTTAAGCCACTCACAGGCTTTAATATACGATTTATTTAAGTGCTTGTACCTATTTCTAGCCCATTCAGTGAGCCTTCTGTTGAAGATCTTGCAGATTGCATTTAGATTTCTTTTTCTAAACTTACCATAGTAATTGATCCAGCCTTGTAATTTAGCATTGAAGTAGGCTGCTATTTGTTCTATGCTACGTTCTGTCCATCTGTTGAATCTGCTTGCTTTAATTTCAGAAGTTATCTTTTTCGAACTCGATTGACTTATAGCGCAATCAAATCCCAAAAACATCTTTCCTGACTTCAAGGCTGTTGGTCTGGGTTTGAAACAGTACCCTAGAAAGTTGAAACTGACTATTTGGTGATTTGCCCTTTTTTTGTACTTTTTGCAAAATGCTATTTTCGTTTTTACTTCATGTAATTTCAAATGGCATTTTTCCATCCGTCCTTTAATGGCCTGTAATATCGTTTGTGCTTTAGACTTGGTTTTACAATGAACTATTATGTCATCAGCATAACGAACAAATTCCACTTCGGGATGATGTATTTCTATCCATTTATCAAAAACATAATGTAGAAATAGATTTGCTAACAATGGACTTATCACACCTCCTTGTGGTGTTCCTTTTCCATATTTGTGCTTTAAGGTTCCGTCTTCTTTTCGTACTGGTGATTCTAGCCATCTCTGGATATACATCTTCACCCATTTTTCTGGGACATGTTTATCCAATGCTTTGATCAGCAATTCATGTGAGACTTCATCGAAAAATCCTTTGATGTCCATATCAATTACCCAATCGAATTTTCTTACTTTTTGTCTTACTTGCTCGAGGGCTTGATGGGCATTCTTCCCCGGACGATAACCATACGAGTTAGGATGAAATATCCTCTCCATTCTTGGTTCAAGATAATCTTTAATTACTTGTTGGGCTATCCGGTCTGATATGCTCGGTATGCCTAGTAATCTCATCTTGCCGTCCTTCTTGGGGATGGCTTTTTCCCTTACAGCTTGTGGAAAATAACTTCCAGATGCTAGTCTGTTCCAGAGTTTGTAAAGGTTGTTGGATAGGTCTTCTTCGTAAGTTTTTAGACTCACTCCGTCGACTCCACCACTACCTTTATTTCTCTTCACTTTCTTGTACGATTCCCATACCATCTTCTTGGTAATAGGTATTCCCTTTGTTGAATCACTGTTTATCCTCCTTTCCTTTTCGGAAGTTGTAAACGGTAATTCTAACTGTATAACTCCAACCCTTTGCTCCATTTCCATTACAGAAACTTCCTCGCTACTACGATTGGATCCGCCATCAATTATTCCATCGGTATTCACCCTTGTAGGTGTTTTTCCTACTTGTAGTTTTCCCTTTCCATGAATAATTGACTTCTCCAGTTCCATAAATAAGCCTAAATAGAAATCATGCCTCCTATATGGCGCCTGCCCCATAGCCAGTTAACAGGTTGTCCGCTATGATTGTCCATCGAACACAAGCTAATCGATGTTTTGACAGAAGGTTCGTTTTCACACCACTTCTTCAGAGGTTCATTTGCATTCATCTTTTCTATTTTTATCTGATCCCTTTAACGAGACCTTTTCCTTAACGCTCAGTACCAGTTCATTGCTCAACCAGCACCTTAAGGTGATTTGAAGGCTCCGCCTGTACAGCGCCTTCGGAGGGCCTACCTCCATCTTATTTACAGCATTGATCATGATCTTCTTTAAGTTAATTAATGGGATCATTGTTTCATTCTGGACACACACTTGTGCACAACGGTCTGTGCTAGCGCAGTGCCGACGAACGGAGGTATTGTCGCTAGCACTATGTTGGCTGCAGACCATCTTAAAAATCCGGTTATCCTAATATCTTCAAAATCTTATCATCTACCAATCTTTGCAATCAAGTTAATCAAAGAATCTTAAATTGTCTAACCATTCTAGTTTATCTTAAAGATCAATTCTTTTTTCTGATCAGTTTTTTGGTTCAAGATTTACCGAAATGTTGTTGGTCACAATGTAATTCTATCAGAATTAGGGTGCTTGAAAGGGTTATTAAAAATTGAGAATTTTCATGTACTTTTTGAGTTCAATTCAACGGAAAAAATCCTATCGATCTCAAATTATGGCTCTTAAATTAATTAAACTACTACCGGCTTGAAGCCGGTAGATTTGGGTGAGTGGGCTGTAAGCCCACTCAATCCACCCGCTTATTCCGCGACTTCAAAGTTGTCATCGTCTTGTTCTTTGTCTTGCGTTTCAATATATTTCATTATCACTTCATCTGTCACATTACCGGATGAAGCCGCGAAATACCCACGCGCCCACAAATGGCGACCCCAAAAATGCTTCGACAATGGCTTGAACTCGCTTAGCATTTTTCTTGATGTTTTGCCTTTGAGCAACTGCATTAGCTTACTCACACTCAAGTATGGTGGCACCGAAACAAACATATGAATGTGATCCTTCGAAACATGGCCTCGAATTATTTCTACTTCATTTGTTTTGCATATTTCGCGAAGCAATGATCGGCATCTGTTTGCTATTTCGCCTCGTAGTATTGGTTTGCGATATTTCGTAATCCACACTAAATGGTATTTTATATCGTATAAAGAATGCGAAGTCTTTCTGTAATGTTGCATCTGGTAAATATAATACCTTCCCGCATCAAACTAAAGTCTTCGCCTGAAGGCGAGGGATTTCCTCCCCTTCCCCGAATGAGACATTAACAAGAGCCATAATCATCTCATCTATGGGATCAAGAAATCAGTAAATCTTAGCAAACAATAAAATCTTATAATCGAGAAGTTCCTAGCAATTATAGGAATCAATAAATCGGGAGTCTCCTGGCAATTCTAATTTCTTATTGATCCTGATAACCTTAAAAATCTGAGGCATTTTTCTTGATTGCAGCCAACGTTCGGTGCTGACGCAGTAGTCGCCCGCAGGGCGCTATTGTCGTGCAGCACTATGTTGTGTGCATTTTAAGCGGGTTGGCCGATTTTTAGTCACTTTCTTCAAGCCGCCTCAGAATTTTACTGATTCGATTTTCTATAAATTTGAAATTCAATCAATATTTTCAGATGACAATTTACTCAAATCTTAGTAAGAATTACAATTTGGATTTCTCTTTGTAAAATCCGGCCATACTGACCCACCCATTTCGGAGTTGTTGACCCACCCCCAATTAGGGCAAATGTTAGTAACATTTCGGTCATACTGACCCACCTAAGCTTGTTAGGAGGAGCCGTCATTCCGGCATATTGACCCCCTTGATTTGTTTTAGGCGACTGTCATTCCGGCGTACTGACCCGCCTTATATATAGTGGATACTTACGATTAAATAGCCATGTTCGCAGTTTTTTTCAAGCAAAAAAACGGTCAAGAACATGGGACAATTTAAACGTATGGATCAAGTAAGAACGATTATTAAAACCTATATCAGCACGAGTTCTCTTCGCGCCACAGCAAGTAGATTACAAGTTTCTAAAAACACAGTGAAGCATTATGTAAGACTTGGGAAAGCCTTTGATGAAGATCTTGCGCAAGTTCTTTCATTGGACGATTCCGCTTTCACTGCGGTGTTTTATCCCTCTAAAAATACAGTGGCTGAACAACGAAAAGAGGCTTTTAAAAGTAAGATTGATGATTGGATAAAAGAATTAAAACGAGTGGGTGTAACTCGCTATTTATTGTGGGAGGAGTACATCGAAGAACACCCAGATGGTTATAGTTACACTCAATTTTGTGAACACTTTAAACGCGAGATAGGACGACGAGATTTGACGATTAGCTTAGCGCACCAAGCAGGTAATGTCATGCAAGTAGACTTCGCTGGAAAGAAAATGCGATGGGTAGATTTAACTACTGGAGAAGTTCATGAATGCGAAGTTTTGGTAGCGGTGATGCCACATAGTCAATATACTTTTGCCATCGCACTTCCCTCTCAAAAGGTAGCTGACTTTATTTATGGATTAAATCAAGCGCTTCTTTTTTTCGGTAAACTACCTCAAGTTATTTTATCCGATAATCTAAAATCATATGTTAGTCGAGCTGATAAATACGAACCTACTTTTAATGAATTATGTGTACAATTAGCTGCACATTATCAGCTCGATTTAAGTGCCACTCGCGTTGGAAAACCCAAAGATAAAGCGAGTGTAGAAAACATGGTGAATACGGTTTACAGACGCATTTATGCTCCATTGAGAAACGAGACTTTTCATAGTATAGAGGAGTTAAATGCAGCAATCACAGAGCAGCTAAGCCAACATAATAATAAACCCTATCAACAAAAACAAGGTACACGCAAAAGTGTTTTTGAAGCTTTTGAATTGCCTGTAATGAGATCACTCCCTTGTGATCTGTTTGAACTTAAAAAGACCATCACACCTCAAGTTAGAAGGAACTATCATGTTTTTCTAGGAGAGGACAAAGCTTTTTACTCTGTCCCTTTTCAATATGCAAAACAACAAGCGACCGTCATTTACACCTCAAAAAATGTAGAGGTATATATTGATAATCAACGGGTTGCAACTCACAAGCGAGTTTACTACACCGGGTCACAACAGTACCAGACAAAAATGGAACATATGCCTCGGTCGCACAGGGAGTGGAAAAAAGCAAAAGGCTTTGATGCCGCTTATTTTCTTAGTCAGGCTGAGCAAATAGGTCCTGCTACTCGCTGGGCTATCCAGCATATTCTACTCTCCAGAATCCATGAAGCCCAATCTTATGGTAGCTGCCAAGGTATTTTAGGTTTTGCAAAAAAGTATAATTCTGAACGTTTGGAGCGAGCTGCTCTTCGTTGCCAAAAAGCAGATAAGGCAAGCTATTACATGATCAAAAATATCTTAGTTCGAAAACTCGACACCGTTGATGATCAACTTGAATTATTTGACTCACTCACAATAGGGGAACACGAAAATATAAGAGGCCCTGAGGCTTATCAATAGGTATCTATTGAACTCAATAACATTTATTTTTTAACTACTCCCTTAGCTTGACTTTACTATTTTTTCAAAACTCAAGCAACGGCTTGAGTGAGTATGTACCACAAGTACCTGATTTTTTCAGAATAACTTTGGACAATGGTATTTGTATTGCTTATTGAAAGTTTGGTTTTACGCAAGATTTCTATTCTGACAGCAGCAAGGACGTCTGAAAAGGTTACATGCCTTTTTCTATACCAGGCAGTTGCGTTTGGCTCTATTTGCTGGTTGCTGTTTAAGTGTTGAGCAAACAGACAAGTGATCGAGAACAAGGCCATTAGGCTAGGAGTAGATCGCTCGATAGCCAGATCAGACCATTGGCGTTGAGTCTCCACTCCGAGGTGTCTTCGTACTTCAGCAAAAGTTACTTCGACGCGCCATCGTCTGACAAAGAATGAGACGACTTTTTTGTCCTCTAATTCAAAGTCGGTGCATCCGAGTAAAACAGGTTCCAATATTCCTTGTGGGTCTTTAACAAGTACCCATTTGATTTTTACTAACACAGTATTGGAACTGCGCCAAATAGCGATGCCGGAGGTGATCATCATCTCTTTTTTAGTGTGGCCATACCACTCGGAGAAAACGACTTTTGTCCATTTGATGCGCTTGTCCGTCAGACGTTTTTCCATACTAAGCAGTCGCTTGCCGACTGGCGGTTTTGGCCCCCTTTTGTTTTTAGGGTATTGCTTTGGAGGCAACTCATACAAACGAGCATTAAGTTTCATCCTAGCAATCATACCTATTCCTACTTGTTGGGCATGCATAAACAACTCGAAGGTGGCAAAAGAGCCATCCCCCGTTAAATATATAGCTCGTCCTAGCTTTGCACTCTGTCGGCTTAACCAACTTAGAACCTGCCTGGCCCAATCAGTCAACTTCTTTGCTGGCTTGTCCCGATCTGTATAATATCGCTCTGATGGACACAGCACCGTTAACACAGGAAGTGCCCAATAAGCTCCTGCTTCAAGCCATGGCAAATGAGTTAGCACCATCAAGGAAAGCCAACGCAAACCACTACACTTAACAAAGTGACTTTTGGAAGAGCGAACAGGATCCCGATAAATACCACGCTTGTTAATCTTGTAACCCCAACGGCGTTCAATCGTGTCATCTAAACCAACAACGATTGGTCTTCCTTTTGGAATAAAAGCCTTGACTATTAAACTAAGTAATATCTCGCTAATTTGCTTGGCTGACCACTTGTCCTGACTAAGTACGCGGTGATACTTGGGAAAGTTTTTTTCCCAACGCAAACCAACACTCCGAAGTATGTTGCAAACCGTTCTACTGCCTGGACAAATAATAGCTCCTGTTAATAGTAAAACTACTTTTGGCCATACATCTTTGCGAAATACAAATGAAAAATACGATATTGTGTCTTGAAATCCTGAAGGTAATTGTAGCATCTTTAGAAGGTTCAGATACTCTAAAGTAACAAAGCTTTCGGGATTTCTTATTTTTCAAAAGTAGTAAAGTCCAGCTTAGATAATATAAAATTATAAAGGGATATAAAACAATCGTAATTATTCAGAGTTAAAATTACGATAATAGAGAGAAATAAATTATTTTTTGGGATGCTACCGAAAGAATTACAAGATCAGATAAATAAAATACCAGAAGAATATCGGATTCTGTTCGAGCTTGTAATTTCATTGTTTACTGAGGAGATAAATCAATTAAAGGCACGGATAAAAGAGTTAGAGGATCAACTTTCGAAGAATAGTAATAATAGTAGTAAACCTCCATCTACAGATGGCTTTAAAAAAGTTCCAAAAAGCATAAAGCCAAAGAGCAATAAAAAAGCTGGCGGACAAAAAGGTCATGAGGGAACAACGTTAAAAATAAGTGCCCAACCAGATAAAGTGGAAAAGCATAAAGTTGATACTTGCACAAATTGCAAAAAGAATTTAAGAGGTCAAAAGGCAGATTATACAGAGAAAAGGCAAGTATATGATATTCCGGAGATAAAAATAGGAATAACGGAGCATCACTCAGAAGTGAAGCAATGCGATTGTGGTTGTGTAAATAAAGCATTTCCGCAAGGAGTAGATTATGCTGTTCAATATGGCCCGAATATAAAAAGTATGGTGGTGTATTTGCAAGACTATCAATTATTACCATATGAGCGGACAAAAGAACTAGTAAATGATCTGTTAGGCCATTCGTTAAGTAAAGGGTCGTTGTATAATTTTCGGCAAAAAGCATTTGATAAGCTAGAAAGCTTTGAAGAGAAGTTAAAATCTCTACTGGATTTATGTTTAGTTTTGGGTTTTGATGAAACGGGTTTTAGAATCAATAGGTGTTGTTGCATGAATCAATTTTATTCGGAATAATATTTCGCACTCATTAAATTAGTATAAATAAATTCCGTAACAAACTGATAGTCAGTGGTAAATTTGATTGATAGTATATATAAATTATTTTAAACTAAATATTATTTTGCAATTACAGGAAATACATTAGTTAGATTCTTTTATGCAACAACGCCGAATCAATAAGAAAAGGTGGTGGTTGCATAGCTGTTCGACCGACCGGCATGCCTATTATGCAGTTCATCCAAATAGAGGTCAGCTAGCAATGGAGGACATAGGAATATTGCCTTTATATGAAGGAATTGCAGTGCATGACTTTTGGAAAAGCTATTACAAATATGACTGCAAACACAGTTTATGTAATGCCCATTTGCTAAGAGATTTGGTTTTCATAAAAGAACGATTTGAACAAAAATGGGCAGAAGAGTTAATAGACTTATTGCTGAGATTACTACATCTGAAAAATAAAGCACTGGCAAGAGGCCAACAAGCTATATCATATACAACTGTCAAAAAGTACGAATCACTATATGATAAAATTGTCAGAAAAGGATTAAGACAAAATCCATTCAAACCACCACCTGTAAAGAAAAGAGGAAAAAAGAAAAAATCACCTCCTCGAAATTTACTGGAAAGATTCAGAGACTACAAAACAGATATACTGAGATTTTTCTACGACTTTAAGGTGCCGTTTGACAATAATTTTTCAGAAAGAGATATTCGAATGATGAAAGTCAAGCAGAAAATATCCGGTTGTTTTAGATCTGTAAAAGGTGCCCAATTCTTTGCCAGAACCAGGTCATATATAATGACTGCTCGTAAACAAAATGTCAATGTTTTTCATGCATTGAAGAGTTTGTTTACTGATAATGCTGTTGCTAATACTCTTGTTATGGCAGGACATCTCTGAACAGTTACATTATTTATTTTATTAGAACGTGTTTGGGAATTTTATTCTGTAAATGATTGAAATTTTGCCAAGATCATTGATGTATTTGCCAAATAAAGGAATGATACAGAACTTTCTATGGTATGCTCGTGGTCAATCAGTATTCTTCGGTAAAAATTAAACCAGGCAATCGTTCTTTCAACTACCCATCGTTTAGCCTGAACAACAAACCCCTTTTTCCCTTCAGGTCTTATTGGAACTTCAAATTCGATATTCAATTCCTCACAGGCCTGTGCAAAAGTTCCTTTATAAGCGTTGTCACCAATTATTTTTATCAGGCGGCCCATTTGATGTTGATCCATCTTCAAAAGATGAACACCAGCCGGACTGTCATGCTCATTAGCTGGATGTACCCAAGCTTGCCAAATACGACCCAAGGTGTCTGTGAGAATTTGACGTTTGCGGCCATTAATCTTTTTATTGCCGTCAATGCCCCGAAACTCATAAATCATGGGAGCCAACTTAACACTCTGAGAATCAACGATCCCCAAGCTTGGGCTTGACTGCCGATCAAGTTTGTCCCGTTCATATTCATTGAGTGCCAGATTGATTGATTTGATAATTCCTTTTTTTGTCCAGTTATAAAAGTAATAGTAAACTGCAGACCAGGGGGGAAAAGAACTATCAAGATTTCGCATTGGGCTCCAGTTCTTGTTATCCAAAGTATGGCATTGAAAATATCACGCAAATCAAGTGTGCGTTTTCGTTTGATAGGAAGAAATTCTTTTATAACTTCCCACTGGCCGTCGGTCAGTCGTTCAAATTGGGCGAGCATCTTTGTAAGTTTTGGTTTACCTACAAGATACTACCGACGGCTATTTATTTCAAAATAAATTCCCAAACAACCTCTAAGCTTGACTTTACTATTTTTTCAAAACTCAAGCAACGGCTTGAGTGAGTATGTACCACAAGTACCTGATTTTTTCAGAATAACTTTGGACAATGGTATTTGTATTGCTTATTGAAAGTTTGGTTTTACGCAAGATTTCTATTCTGACAGCAGCAAGGACGTCTGAAAAGGTTACATTGGCTAAACCGGAGCAAAATGTGCCACCAAAACCGGTGAAAATGTGCCACTGATTCCGGAGCAAGTTGTGCCAAAAAAACCAGCTGACCGGAGCAAAATGTGCCACTTTAGTTAAAAGAGTCGATTTCTATTCGGTGTTTTACTGAAAAATAAAACAGTAAAACACTATGGCGAACCAACGAATAGGGATCATGCAAATCAGACAATTATTACAACTCAAAATTCGAGGCGAGAGCAACCGGAGCATCAGCCGGTTGTTAGGTATTCATCGCAATACGATCAATGAATACGTACGCCTGTTAAAAGCCACAGGCCGGTCATATGAAGTACTTGGACAGTTAGATGACCGATCACTGGAAGAGTTGTTTCCGGGCGTTAGCACGACGGATAAAGATCGTTATCAGACTTTGAGTAGCTACTTTCCTTATTTTCGTAAAGAGCTCAAAAAGGTAGGTTGTACGCGTCTTACCTTATGGAGGGAGTATCTAAGCCGTCACCCCGACGGATATCGCTCTTCCCAGTTTAACGAACACTTGAACCGTTGGCTTCAACAAGTGGACGGCTCAGGAAAACTGGTGCATAAAGCCGGAGATAAACTATATGTAGATTATACCGGCAAGAAGTTATTTTTCGTAGATATGGAGACTGGAGAACAAATCGAGGTGGAGGTATTTGTAGCCACCTTGCCTTGTAGTGGGTATACTTATGTGGAAGCGACCCCTTCTCAGAAAGGGGAAGATTTTATTGACTCGATGAACAACTGCCTGAAGTTTATGGGAGGTGTCCCCAGGAGTATTGTGGTGGATAATCTCAAATCGGCAGTTACCAAGGGCAGTAAATATGAACCGGTTTTGAACAAGACATTTTCAGATTTTGCACTGCATTACGGTTGTTCGATTAATCCTACTCGAACGTATTGTCCACAAGACAAAGCATTGGTAGAAAATGCCGTCAAGCTGGTATACCAACGTATTTTTTATCCCCTCTCCAAACAGATCTTTTTCTCTTTAACAGAGTTGAATAAAGCCATTGCTGAGTTGTTGGAAGACTATAATGACCGAATGTTCAGTCAGATAAAGCTGACTCGCCGTCAGCAGTTTCATGATATTGAAAAAGAGGAGCTCTTACCACTTGCCGCCCAGCCTTACGAACTTAGGTACTATAAAATAGCAACCGTACAAAAAATGGGACATGTCTACTTATCCGCCGACAGGCACTACTACAGCGTCCCCCATCGATTTATTGGTAAAAAGGTAGAGGTGCAATACAACACCAAAACGGTAGAGGTCTTCTATGCTAAAGAACGTATCGCCACTCACAGAAGAGACCCTCGCCCCGGGCGCTATACCACCATCAGTAAACACATGAAAAGCACCCATCGATTTTACAACGACTGGTCGCCGGAGTTCTTTCAAAAATGGGCCCGCAAATACGGTGAGGATGTAGAATATTACATCAAAGGATTGATCCAACAAGCGACCTATCCCGAAGTAGCTTACAAGCAGTGCATGGGCATTTTGCAATTGGTCAAGGATTATCCTGTCGACCGGCTTCAAAGTGCTGTTATTCGCGCTCGTCAATATCCCTACTTCAGTTATAGTACCGTTAGGGATATTTTGAAAAACAATATGGACCTGGAGCAGGATCTGTTCCAGGCCACAACCAAGACAACAACCATCCCGGAACATGACAATATCCGAGGCAGTCAATATTACACTTAAACCTTTCTAAAAATTTACAACAATGAATACACAAACCACAGTAGAAAAGCTAAAAACAATGCGACTCAAAGGCATGGCCCATATCCATCACCTCAGTATGCAAGACAACCTTTACCAGGACTATACCCTGGATCAGTACACTGCTCTGCTGGCTGACCAGGAATGGGAATACCGGCAAAACCGGAAAATGGAGAATCTGATCAAACGAGCTCACTTCCGCTCCGGTGCCGCCATTGCCAATGTCGATTTTACCACTCCTCGCGGACTGGACAAAAATTACTTCAACCGACTGGCCACTTTGGACTTTATTCAGAAACACCAAAATCTGATTATCATCGGTCCCACCGGAACGGGCAAGACCTACCTGGCTCAAGCCCTCGGACATCAGGCTTGTATACAACTACACAAAACCCAATACTACACCATGAGTAATTTATCCGATCAGGTCAGACTGGCCAAAATTGAAGGCAACTACCAACGGCTAATCAAAACGATCAAACAAACCGCTTTACTCATTATCGATGATTTTGGTCTCAGCGAAATAGATAATATCATCAGGCAGGCGCTCATGGATATTGTCGAATACAAGTACGACCAATCATCCATTATCATCACTTCTCAAATCCCTGTGGGCAAATGGCATGAATTGATTGGTGAGGGCACTATTGCCGATGCTATCCTGGATAGATTGGTGCATTCTTCACATAGAATCACTCTCTCGGGAGAGTCTATGCGCAAGGCAAAAGGAGTAAACAGCTAATATTTTTTAACTTTGAGAATAGATTATCGACTCTTCACAACCGTGGCACAGTTTGCTCCGGAAACCGTGGCACAAGTTTACCGGAATATACATACATGCCTTTTTCTATACCAGGCAGTTGCGTTTGGCTCTATTTGCTGGTTGCTGTTTAAGTGTTGAGCAAACAGACAAGTGATCGAGAACAAGGCCATTAGGCTAGGAGTAGATCGCTCGATAGCCAGATCAGACCATTGGCGTTGAGTCTCCACTCCGAGGTGTCTTCGTACTTCAGCAAAAGTTACTTCGACGCGCCATCGTCTGACAAAGAATGAGACGACTTTTTTGTCCTCTAATTCAAAGTCGGTGCATCCGAGTAAAACAGGTTCCAATATTCCTTGTGGGTCTTTAACAAGTACCCATTTGATTTTTACTAACACAGTATTGGAACTGCGCCAAATAGCGATGCCGGAGGTGATCATCATCTCTTTTTTAGTGTGGCCATACCACTCGGAGAAAACGACTTTTGTCCATTTGATGCGCTTGTCCGTCAGACGTTTTTCCATACTAAGCAGTCGCTTGCCGACTGGCGGTTTTGGCCCCCTTTTGTTTTTAGGGTATTGCTTTGGAGGCAACTCATACAAACGAGCATTAAGTTTCATCCTAGCAATCATACCTATTCCTACTTGTTGGGCATGCATAAACAACTCGAAGGTGGCAAAAGAGCCATCCCCCGTTAAATATATAGCTCGTCCTAGCTTTGCACTCTGTCGGCTTAACCAACTTAGAACCTGCCTGGCCCAATCAGTCAACTTCTTTGCTGGCTTGTCCCGATCTGTATAATATCGCTCTGATGGACACAGCACCGTTAACACAGGAAGTGCCCAATAAGCTCCTGCTTCAAGCCATGGCAAATGAGTTAGCACCATCAAGGAAAGCCAACGCAAACCACTACACTTAACAAAGTGACTTTTGGAAGAGCGAACAGGATCCCGATAAATACCACGCTTGTTAATCTTGTAACCCCAACGGCGTTCAATCGTGTCATCTAAACCAACAACGATTGGTCTTCCTTTTGGAATAAAAGCCTTGACTATTAAACTAAGTAATATCTCGCTAATTTGCTTGGCTGACCACTTGTCCTGACTAAGTACGCGGTGATACTTGGGAAAGTTTTTTTCCCAACGCAAACCAACACTCCGAAGTATGTTGCAAACCGTTCTACTGCCTGGACAAATAATAGCTCCTGTTAATAGTAAAACTACTTTTGGCCATACATCTTTGCGAAATACAAATGAAAAATACGATATTGTGTCTTGAAATCCTGAAGGTAATTGTAGCATCTTTAGAAGGTTCAGATACTCTAAAGTAACAAAGCTTTCGGGATTTCTTATTTTTCAAAAGTAGTAAAGTCCAGCTTAGTGTCTCTTTCATAAATTGCTGGTCCAAAGAATCCATCTGTTCCTACATACCAAATAGAAGTTACTTTAGAATCATAAACCATTTTGTTAGTGAAAATGTCAAATCCTTTTATATATATTCTTTCTCTGTCAGCTAAATTATCCTTATTACAAGACTGAATAGCAATTGATAAAAATATCATTATTAATATTTCATGTATAATTCTCATTAGCTATTATTTAGTTACCGAATGAATTTTGATACAACTACTCTGGTCTATTTGAGTGATTTTGTTATTAAAAATAAATTGTTTCTATTGATTTGTCTAGAAATCAGGTTGTTGTTTTCAGAATTTTACTGTCTCAATTGATTAAGTATATTGATTAATATTTAAATGATTTTATAAATTATTGATTATCATTTGATTGGGATAATGTTTTGATCTAGTAGTTCCATTTTGATTGTTGCGACTAACGGTCTGCGTAAACGCCGTGCGGCATTCAAGGTGCTGAAAGGAACTGCAAAATTCTTTATCAGCCAAAAAGCATTTTATCTTCCAAGTAGCCGCATGGACGCTTTACGCTTTGTTACCTATCCGTATTTCGGCGCGCACAGCGCCGTTTCTGAGGATAGTTTGAAAGGAACTGTTGAGCCCTTTATTTATCGCATTCACCACTGGAACAAAAGAGTTCTTTAGGTGGTGGTATAAATATATAACATTTTTCCTTAATCCGTGAATTTGACTGTCAATTTGTAGTTGGGCCCCAGAGGAGAATTTGGGTCTAATTTATGGACTCATAGCTTTCGCTGGAAGATTTAACAATTTGGCTGACTCAGTGCCGATCAAAGAATTATTGTGTGAAGAATAATTTCCCGTGATTATTGCTTTTAATTATTGTTGATCCCAGGCCCTGGTTCTTAGTTTGTAAAAAGCTTATCGAAGAAATTTTTAAGCGGGTAGGGCGATCACTTTGGATGCTGTATCTTGACGAATTCATTCAATTTTTCCAGGCGTAATTTGGGACTAATTTAGAATCGAGGGATGGCCTTAAAATTCTATGGTAGGTAACGGTCTGTGCTAGCGCAGTGCCGACGAACGGAGGTATTGTCGCTAGCACTATGTTGACTGCAGACCATCTTAAAAATCCGGTTATCCTAATATCTTCAAGATCTTATCCTCTACCAATCTTTGCAATCAAGTTAATCAAAGAATCTTAAATTGTCTAACCATTCTAGTTTATCTTAAAGATCAATTCTTTTTTCTGATCAGTTTTTTGGTTCAAGATTTACCGAAGTGTTGTTGGTCACAATGTAATTCTATCAGAATTAGGGTGCTTGAAAGGGTTATTAAAAATTGAGAATTTTCATGTACTTTTTGAGTTCAATTCAACGGAAAAAAATCCTATCGATCTCAAATTATGGCTCTTAAATTAATTAACAAGAGCCATAATCATCTCATCTATGGGATCAAGAAATCAGTAAATCTTAGCAAACAATAAAATCTTATAATCGAGAAGTTCCTAGCAATTATAGGAATCAATAAATCGGGAATCTCCTGGCAATTCTAATTTCTTATTGATCTAAATAACCTTATGAATCTGAGCATTTTTCTTGTCAAGTAGACCTGGGGGATTTCACCCCAAGCCTCTCACAGAACCGTACGTGATAGTCTCCCATCATACGGCTCCTATTATACAGAGATTAAGCATTAATAAATCCTTCTTTCCAGTGAGCAAATAGGTTTGGTTGTTTGACCTTAAACCTTTTAAGCCACTCACAGGCTTTAATATACGATTTATTTAAGTGCTTGTACCTATTTCTAGCCCATTCAGTGAGCCTTCTGTTGAAGATCTTGCAGATTGCATTTAGATTTCTTTTTCTAAACTTACCATAGTAATTGATCCAGCCTTGTAATTTAGCATTGAAGTAGGCTGCTATTTGTTCTATGCTACGTTCTGTCCATCTGTTGAATCTGCTTGCTTTAATTTCAGAAGTTATCTTTTTCGAACTCGATTGACTTATAGCGCAATCAAATCCCAAAAACATCTTTCCTGACTTCAAGGCTGTTGGTCTGGGTTTGAAACAGTACCCTAGAAAGTTGAAACTGACTATTTGGTGATTTGCCCTTTTTTTGTACTTTTTGCAAAATGCTATTTTCGTTTTTACTTCATGTAATTTCAAATGGCATTTTTCCATCCGTCCTTTAATGGCCTGTAATATCGTTTGTGCTTTAGACTTGGTTTTACAATGAACTATTATGTCATCAGCATAACGAACAAATTCCACTTCGGGATGATGTATTTCTATCCATTTATCAAAAACATAATGTAGAAATAGATTTGCTAACAATGGACTTATCACACCTCCTTGTGGTGTTCCTTTTCCATATTTGTGCTTTAAGGTTCCGTCTTCTTTTCGTACTGGTGATTCTAGCCATCTCTGGATATACATCTTCACCCATTTTTCTGGGACATGTTTATCCAATGCTTTGATCAGCAATTCATGTGAGACTTCATCGAAAAATCCTTTGATGTCCATATCAATTACCCAATCGAATTTTCTTACTTTTTGTCTTACTTGCTCGAGGGCTTGATGGGCATTCTTCCCCGGACGATAACCATACGAGTTAGGATGAAATATCCTCTCCATTCTTGGTTCAAGATAATCTTTAATTACTTGTTGGGCTATCCGGTCTGATATGCTCGGTATGCCTAGTAATCTCATCTTGCCGTCCTTCTTGGGGATGGCTTTTTCCCTTACAGCTTGTGGAAAATAACTTCCAGATGCTAGTCTGTTCCAGAGTTTGTAAAGGTTGTTGGATAGGTCTTCTTCGTAAGTTTTTAGACTCACTCCGTCGACTCCACCACTACCTTTATTTCTCTTCACTTTCTTGTACGATTCCCATACCATCTTCTTGGTAATAGGTATTCCCTTTGTTGAATCACTGTTTATCCTCCTTTCCTTTTCGGAAGTTGTAAACGGTAATTCTAACTGTATAACTCCAACCCTTTGCTCCATTTCCATTACAGAAACTTCCTCGCTACTACGATTGGATCCGCCATCAATTATTCCATCGGTATTCACCCTTGTAGGTGTTTTTCCTACTTGTAGTTTTCCCTTTCCATGAATAATTGACTTCTCCAGTTCCATAAATAAGCCTAAATAGAAATCATGCCTCCTATATGGCGCCTGCCCCATAGCCAGTTAACAGGTTGTCCGCTATGATTGTCCATCGAACACAAGCTAATCGATGTTTTGACAGAAGGTTCGTTTTCACACCACTTCTTCAGAGGTTCATTTGCATTCATCTTTTCTATTTTTATCTGATCCCTTTAACGAGACCTTTTCCTTAACGCTCAGTACCAGTTCATTGCTCAACCAGCACCTTAAGGTGATTTGAAGGCTCCGCCTGTACAGCGCCTTCGGAGGGCCTACCTCCATCTTATTTACAGCATTGATCATGATCTTCTTTAAGTTAATTAATGGGATCATTGTTTCATTCTGGACACACGCTTGCATGGAACGGTTGGCGTATGTGGCGTGCCGCCGATTAGGCGGTATGTACATATACGCATTGTTGTAGGCTGTACATTTTTAATTCAGGTCAGATTATTTGTACTCATTTATTGAAAATCACTGTCTTGAATTTTTAATAAAATATTTCCTTCTACACTATTATTACCTGGATTGTTTTTATTCCAATTTGTAATGCTTAAGGAGTTCTTGTTATAAAGAACGCCATTTTTACTTATTATTAAAGTATCAAAGGGTATTGAGGTCACATCCTCAATAAAATCTTCTGTCGACGAACCTATCCCAAAATCATGGAATATAATTAAAGAGGTTTCACTACTAATAGTATTAGTATCAGATATTGAGGTGAAAATATGTGAAGTTATAATTTCAATGTTGCTGTCAGTATTATTTTCAATTGTATAGTTTACATCATAAACGGGATCACAGCATAATGTTGCCAAAATCCAAGATAATATAATCAAATACCTAGTGATCTTCATGTTTCCTAATTTATTGTTCAAAGCTATCTTCTCGAATCCTTAGTATAAAACTACCAAAACCATCTTTTTTATCAGGAATAAATTTTTGCCAACAATTTAATTGTTGTTCATCACAGACCATTCCTTTTCCATTAAGATCTGTTACTTTTAATGAGTCAACAGGTACTTTTTCCAATCCATTCATATAATCACTTGTCGTTTTATCATCTCCAGTTTTAACCAAAATTATTAACTTCTTTTTTGAATTGATGATATTTGTATCAATTTTAGTTTTTCCTGATCGTAATAAAAAAATGGAAACAGTTCTTTGAGATTCATTGTTTATTAAAAATTCTGTATTATATTCTTTACCACAACTGGTTAGTAAAAAAAAGATAAGACTAACTAGAGTGTATTTTCTCAATATGAAGAGGGTTGTATTTTTCATTATTTTGTATTTGGACTCAGATTTTTTTCCTTCATAGCCTACAACGGCCCGGCTATGCGCCGTGTGGTGTCAGGATGTTGAAAGGAACAAAGATGTAGTTTTTCGATAAGGTTAAATTTTCTTCGAAAATTTAACCACATGGTCGCATAGCCAGTGTTGGCTGCATTCTCTTCTGCGCGTTGGCCAAAGTTTCCATTACAGTGTTTTGGCTGCTACTCAATTTCTCTAATCTCAGAGTCCTTTTCAACAAAATTTTCAATGATACTAATTTTAGATACAAATTTAAGCTACAATTTTCAACAGTCAATTTACCAAATTAGAAATCTAATCCCAAAAATTGTCAATTAAAATTTAACTGCTGATGAAATTCAAAATTTTCTTGCTGACGAATTGAAGCCAGTACAATTACCTGTAATCCATCAATTGTGATTAAAATTATGCGTAATCAATTGAAAATTAATGATTTACGGTAAATTTTGTTCAATCTCAATTTTTTGTAATTATCAATACTAGTTTCAATTCAGGATAAATTATCAATCAGAATTTACTATCAAAGATTCTCTTTCAATTACCTTTTTGGTACAGATGTTCATGCCATCCAATTCAAAAAAAGCGGGTCGGCCGATCCATTGCAGCCAACGGTCTGCGTAAACGCCGTGCGGTTTACAAAGTGCTGAAAGGAACTACAAAATTCTTTATCAACCAAAAGGCATTTCATCTTCCAAGTAGCCGCATGGACGCTTTACGCTTTGTTACCTACCCGTATTTCGGCGCGCACAGCGCCGTTTCTGAGGATAGTTTGAAAGGAACTGTTGAGTCCTTTATTTATCGTATTCACCACTGGAACAAAAGAGTTCTTTAGGTGGTGGTATAAATATATAACATTTTTCCTGATTATAACGGATTGCATTGATTCCTAAAACCACCACGAGAAGCGGAAATGAGTAAATTATGCATCCAGTTTTTGTGATAAACAAAACCATTTAGTCTGGCAGCCGGACTTTTAAGAACTTGGCTGTCATCCCATGCACTGGGACAAGACGGAACAAAATTATATAAAAGAGCAAAAGCTCGAAAGTTGTTTGACGTACTTTCAACAGAAGCATGAAACATCTGTGAATTAAAAGCATGTCGATTCATTGACCTCATTAATCTGTCCAGCATATTGGAGGTTTTGTGGGCAGTTGGAAAATCTAAATGGACTAACCATCTGTTTTTTTTCTGGCAAAGTTTGAGGATGTTATTTTTCATAGGGCAATCCGTTAAATTAGCCATTGTCCATTCTCTAAGCCTTCTGATTTGTTGTGCAAGTTGCCTTTTAGAATCAGCTCTGTCGCGAACTTTTAAAAAAGCATGAAGGAAGCACTCAATAATTACGACTTTGACAAATAAATTTTTCCAGGCATTTTGAGTGGCCCACCATCCATCTGTATTAAGGGTATGTGGCTGATAATCAGGGGATAAATCCAGTGCTTCGGTTTTAAAATCCTGATACCCAATCTGTAGCGATTCTGTATCAGCATGGGCACAGGCTGCCATTCCCAAAAAGCAGTTTTGACCAATGGTGGTTGCGATATAAGCACGTTGACCACCGACTTTAACATGGTGTTCGTCTGCTAATAAATCCTTAGGTAAAAGCTCCGGATTTTTTATTGTAGTGCCAACGATGCTGTATTGATGTAAGCAATAATATAGTCGATACCACCACATGGCGTTTTTGCCAAACACAAATGCCAGTGCCCAAAATGGAACCCCAAATTTCAATAAGAATAAAGGACCGGAAACTTCATCGGTTTTACCCCTGAAGTAAGGTAAAATAAAACTTGGTCGTATTCGATAATTGATACCCGATATCTCTATCTTCCGTAGCTGAATATCCATCTTCTTGGACATCCGATCACGACCATTTAAACAATATCCATTTGCCATTTGTAAAGGGAAAAGTTCTGGATGTTGATCGTACAAAGATTGGATCATTTCATGTGCTATTGTATTATTCGTCAAAAAAATATCATATTCTGCCTCACTTATGGGCAGTACTATTGTCCGATTTTGCTTATCTTTAAGTGCCATTGATTTTGTTTCGTTTTATTAGTTACACTTAAAACATAAGCATTTTCAGTGGCTTTTTTTATTTATCAACGCAAAACGTTACATTCAGCATTTTTCCTTAATCCGTGAATTTGACTGTCAATTTGTAGTTGGGCCTCAGAGGAGAATTTGGGTCTAATTTATGGACTCATAGCTTTCGCTGGAAGATTTAACAATTTGGCTGACTCAGTGCCGATCAAAGACTTATTGTGTGAAGAATAATTTCCCGTGATTATTGCTTTTAATTATTGTTGATCCGAGGCCCTGGTTTTTGGTTTGTAAAAAGCTTATCGAAGAAATTTTTTAAGCGGGCAGGGCGATCACTTTGGATGCTGTATCTTGACGAATTCATTCAATTTTTCCAGGCGTAATTTGGGACTAATTTAGAATCGAGGGATGGCCTTAAAATTCTATGGTAGGTAACGGCCTGCGTAAACGCCGTGCGGTTTTCAAAGTGCTGAAAGGAACTGCAAAAATTTTTACCAAGTAACCAACATTTCGACCTCAAAGAAAGCCGCATGGACGTTTTACGCTTTGTTGGTAGCCGTATTTTTCCGGCGCCTCAGCGCCGGTTTTCCTTTCAGGTAATTTCGGAGCCATATTAGTCCAAACTGTTGAGGAACCAATATATGAAATTTTGTCGAGATGTGTATTTTGAATGTTATTTTTCTTCTACAATTCTACTGCTGTGGGCGTACTATTTTTCATGCTGCTTCAATACCTTTTCGGAGTTGAGCTTACCGATTGTTGATTAACAATTAGCTGGATTAGGCCGAATTCATTATTTAACTCTATGATTTTCAATAATTTATGAATTGCAATAATTTTAAGTTATTAAACTTTATTGCAGATGTTGCGGAGTTTGTAATTTTTACAATCTACTTGTCTCAATTAGTTTTAGGATTTCAATTACTTTCAAAAGCTCTTTGTGAATTGTTGTGATTCTTTGTCAAAGTATTCAATTACAAAATTCAAAAGGCCGTAGTCCTGCCAATCGAAGAGGGATGATTGTATCAATTTCAAAGCGGGTTGGTAAGCCTTTCAGGATGTTGTTTTCCTTTTCCAGGTATTGAATTTGCTACGATGCTGTTTGAAAAATAGGAAAGCTGTGGGTTTGATTTTCTATGGCTACCCAACGGTCTGCGTAAACGCCGTGCGGTTTACAAAGTGCTGAAAGGAACTACAAAATTCTTTATCAGCCAAAAAGCATTTCGTCTTCCAAGTAGCCGCATGGACGCTTTACGCTTTGTTGGGCGCTGTTCCTTCCTTTTACAAATTTTTCAAAGGAACTACAATGTTCAAATTTACCAAATTCATCAATCCAGCTCAGTCCTTTTATCTTCATAAATATAACAATTTTCAGTCAACTGTGTGGATTTTAATTCATCAACATTCCCAGGCTTCATCAAAATAATTTACCAATCGCTGAGCTTCCGTTTCTTGATTAACAATTAGTCCGGCTAGGCCGACAATCTTGTAATTATCTGATAATCAGCAATTTATAAAGATGAATTATCGCTGTTCATCATCAATTTTTCAACCGTATTTCCAATTGTCAAATTTATTATCAATCAGAGTCCAATCTTGAAATAGAATTTTTTGTTAACCAATTCAATTGTCGATTACAAATCACAGTCAAGAATCTCAATCACAATCAAAGAGGCCGTCAGCTAGATTTTACAGGTACTTATCTAAAATTTACAAAGCGGGTAGGAGAGTCTCTATTTAACAATTTGGGAGCCAAGATTCTTCAATTTCACCATTTTTTTCATGGTGTTACTTTCCAGTCGCGGGTCGGGAATTCCATAGCGCCCAACGGCGCGGCTATGCGCCGTGTGGTGTCAGGATGCTGAAAGGAACAGAGGTGTAGTTTTTCGATAAGGGTAAATTTTCGAAGAAAATTTAACCACATGGTCGCATAGCCAGTGTTGGCTGCATTCTCTTCTGCGCGTTGGCCAAAGTTTCCATTACAGTGTTTTGGCTGCTACTCAACTTCTCTAATCTCAAAGTCCTTTTCAACAGTCAATTTACCAAATTAGAAAACTAATCTCAAAAATTGTCAATCAAAATTTAACGGCTGATGAAATTCAAAATTTTCTTGATGACGAATTGAAGTCAGTACAATTACCTGTAATCCATCAATTGTGATTAAAATTATGCGTAATCAATTGAAAATTAGTAGTTTATCATAATTTTTCCAACTTCAAATTTTCACAACTATCAATTCTAGTTTCAATTCAGGATAAATTCTCAATCAGAATTTACTATCAAAGATTCTCTTTCAATTACCTTTTTGGTACAGATGTTCATGCCATCCAATTCAAAAAAAGCGGGTCGGCCCAACCATTGCAGCCAACGGTCAGCGTACCTGCAGTGGCTGACGAATGGAAGCCATTGACAGGTACGCATTGTTCTCGCTAGTCTTTCTTATCTTATTTTTACTAATTTGTGAGTTAGCATTTTATCCTTTTCTGTTTTAGCATAAATAAAGTAAAATCCACTAGTCCATGAATTAGTTGAAATCAAAATTTCAGAACCACCATATTGAATTTGTATTCTTTGTTCTAAAATAGTCCTTCCAATTTGGTCAAAAATTGACAACTCAATATTATTCACGTTCTTTAGTTTTGAAAAATCTAGATGAATTATTTCATTGAATGGGTTAGGATAAATGTGGATGCCTAAATTGTTATTCAGTGTATTAATACTTGTAGTAGAAATGAATTCACAAGTATCAATCGGAGCAACATATTCACAACTACCTTGTAACCAGTATGGATTGTAATTGTCAATTATAGATGAGAAAATATACCAAGAGGTAGCTCCTAGATGTAAGCGATTGTAATAGTTCCAGTCTCCCCAATCTCTTGTAAGCCCAGTCCAAATACTATCTGGCAGTGTAGCAACAATTCCCTTTTTGTCTCCGTTAATTGCAGTGTTTTGCCACACTTCAATTCCTGAGTGATAGGTATCATACTGTAATAAGCTATCAATCAACAAATACGCACAACTCATTTGAGCCGTACCCTCCCACCATATACCATCAGTAAAGCTACTACTAAAACTAAATCCTTGATATCCTAAAGTATCAACACCACAACTGTCTTGCGCCCATTTCAAGCAATTAATAAAATTTGTTGTGTCTTTTGTAGCTAATAAATACCACGGCTGAGCATCCAATGGTGAAAATGTATTGATCAAAATACTATCTTCTGTTCCACTCCAAAAATGTTCTAAGACAGGATTCCACATTTCATGAACAAAATTTAAAGCAATTGTTGATCTATCATGCCAAATGCTATCATCGGTTGCTTGAAACAGTTTTTCAAAAGCAACATATACGTCAATATTATGTTCTGTTGATTTCCAGTATTGCTTAATTTGGAGGTTGTCAGGTCCTAAATAACCACCAAGATAACCGGGGATTCCTGTGGAGTCATAACAATTTTCATGTATCCAATTTGCCAAGTTTATTGAAGACTGTAAATACCTTTCTTCTAAGGTTAATTCATCAAAAGTTAGCCAAGCTATTAAAACCCAAGCCATTTCACCTGTAAATGTTCCTACCTGATATGAATCTTCGAACCAAGTTTGTGTATCATCATCGTAATGGCCAGGTAATTTTACAGAAATGTTATTAGGCGTAAACATTGCTCCTGTAGCGTATGAATTTCTTAGTCTACCATCAGAAAAGAACCTATCATTTTCTTGAGCATATTTAAAACTATCACCAATAATGCTTGCTCTTCTCACATTATCTGGTTCTTCACATTTTGCCAAATATGCCAGCATGGCTAAAACATTGTCATATGTATAAGCTTGGTTTTTTGCCCAAAACTTATCATGACCCGTGCAATTTTCTATATAACTTTTTATGAATCTTAATTGATTTGGACATTCAAAATGATATCTAATGTCATCTAAGAACAAATAACATTCTCCAAGAGTACAAGAAATTGGACTAATTGCTAAATCAAATGCTACACCGAATCCACCATTAATTTTACTCAAGTCATAATTAGACAAATCAATTTCGTAGTAATTCCAAATCGTGTCAACACCTTGAATGACTTCTTCTATCATACCGCTATCTTCCTGAAATCCAATTAAAGCCTTAAATCCCATTCCTGGTTCATCAGCCCTTGCCCAAAAACTCAATTTTGTTGCTCCTGTTAAATTATATCCGTTATAATTTGTTGGATTTGAAACAAATCCTTCGGGCTCCTCCCACATCATACTTGTCCAACCAACATTAATATTTAATAATGGTTGAATTCTAATACAGGAGCATCCAGAATAAGGATTATCTTTCCAATTGTCATCTACAAGCATTGAAACAGGAAAAGGGAACTGAGCTGAAGGAATAAAATGGTTTCCTCCGGCATCTCTGTCTGTATATACATCAAAAGTATTACTATATCTATCCATTAATTCATTTAAAAATAAATAAGCACTATCTATTTGGGCGAAAATAGGAGATGTGGTAAATGGCAGTAAATACAGAACTAAATAGCGACTAAAATATCTTTTCATAATAATGTTTTTTGATCTTGGTTTCATTTTTTGATACTGACTAACGTTTATAACTAACTGATTATCAATAGCTATTTTTGCCGTTTTTTGATCTAGGAACAATAACATCCAGCCTATATGACATACATATAACCCAGATAAAATATTAATAAAAAGCCAATTCAAATGATGTATGTTCCACGGAAATGTCTATTTATCTTATGATTCAAAATTATACTGATCGGGGTAGAATTTAATCTCCTCCAGTGAAATCAACTTGTAGTAGGATATTTCAATACTACATTCACATTTCTAACCAGAATTGGCGGCGGGCTTACTTCTCATTTTCACGATTAGCATTGGCACCTCTTAAAAAAACGGCCTTGTCAAGGAACATACATCAATCTAAAGATAGGATTTTGTTTTCGTTAGCTTCACAAATCAATTGGCGAGAACGTCCAGCGTATGTGACGTGCCGCCGATTAGGCGGCATGTACATATACGCATTGTTCGCTACAGCTATTTTTTTTACATCATAAAATAATAGATTCCTTCTCGTTTCCTAGCATCTTCAATCAAAGTTCTTATTTCCATTCTCAATTCTTTTTCTGATTTTCCTGATAAAATTATTGTATCATTATACATTGCAAACCATCTTTTTTTGATGCCTAATCCTCTCATTTCCTTTTTCTTCTTTCTTGAATTTATTCGTCCCCATTCTCTTATATACTAATTTGCTATTCTAACAAAGAGTACGTATATTGCGGATAAAAAACAATTATGTACCAAGCAAAATTAAGCAAAACAGAAGAAAAATCTTTGAAATCGAGAATAAAAAAGGAGAGAGATGGTAGAATATTAAAACGTTATCAATGCATAATGATGAGCCATGAAGGTATTCAGAATATCCAGATAGCCAAAGTACTAGGTGTAAATACTAATACAATAACAGGTTGGGTGAAGCTATATCTGGAAGAGGGACTAGAAAGGTTATCAAAGTTTGATTTTTCAAGAAGAGTATCCTCGTTAGAAGAGATAAAGTCAGAAATAAAGGACCATGTACAGAACGAATTGGTGAGTACAATGGCAGAGTTAGCAGGCTGGATAAAAGAGACGTATGATCATGAAGTTGAGACAAGTTGGCTGGGAAGATGGTGTAAAAAAAACTCAATTTTTCTTTTAAAAAGCCAAGATTAATACCAAATAAGCCACCAAGTGAGGTAGCTCAGAAACAAGTAGTATCTGAGATCAAATCTAGGGTCGAAGGAGGAGAATCGTTAGTGATTTTCTTTGATATCGCCCATGTTATACATAGGACTGAACCGAAAAAGTGCTGGCAAATAAAGGGAAAAGACAATACAATTATAATTAAGTCACCGAGTGGAAGAAAGAGAATAAATATACTGGGTAGTGTTGATGTTCAATTAAGGCGTTTTACAATATGGTTAACAGAAGAAAGCTGTGATAGCGATTTGATTTGTCATTTCTTAAATGAGGTAAAGAAGACTTATCGCTGGTCTAGAAAGAAGTTGTACCTAATGTTGGATAACGCAAAATACAATTTAGCATATGATACTCAAGACCATGCGAATGAAATAGGAATTGAGCTAGATTTTTTACCGGTTAGTAGTCCAAATTTAAATATCATAGAAAGGTTTTGGAAATTTTTAAAACAACGAGTTTGCAAAAATAAGTACTATGAAAAATTTGAGGACTTGGTAGCTGCTATAAGTGAATTTATCAAGAACTTGGATATTTACGACAAAGAATTAAAGGCACTGTTGAACCTGAATTTTGAGATAATTAAACCAGAGTTAAATCATTGTTAAAAGCACATTTTAGTATATATAGTTCACCAAGGCAGGATTTGTGATTTTTCAAATCGTTGGAAGAGTGGATTTAGTAAAGTCCACAACTTTTCTTGATGAGTGGTGTGATTTAAATTTTCGAGAAGCTCTACGATGGCCCTTTCAAAAGTTTCTTTACAATTGTGATATGACTTTGCCAGTATTCGCTTCATATATTTCCACAGCCGTTCGATCAGGTTCAAATTAGGGGAATATCCGGGCAGGAATTCCAAGATGATATTTAATTCAGCAGCGCACTGTTTGACGTAATTGCAATGTTGGTATCGGGCGTTGTCTAACACGATATGCAAGGGTCGATCCTGATTTTGATAAATATTTTCACGCAACCATTCAAAGTATTCGACCATAAAATCAGCATCAATGTACCCCTCATTATACATCGAGTAAACCTGATTGGTCACTACATCATAAATACCGTAAACATTGATTCTATATCGTCCGTGACCACTTGGACTGTAACGTACCTTTTTACCCCAAGAGTAGTTGCTGAACTTTCCGTAAACGAAATGGGCGGCATCTCCAAATACTAAGTCAATCTCTTTATTATCAGCCTGTTGCATCAAGTCATGGAGCTTCTCAATAAAACTATCTTGTTTCGCCTGCCACTCCTCAAAATTGTCAATCTTACCTGGGAATGTACCTGTTTTCCTACGTCTAAAACCCAACTTATGGAGTAACTGACGAACTGCTTCATTGCTACCCTCATAAGCAAAATGAGTTTTTAATACTTGCCGAGCATCATCCACCGTGCTGCAATCTGATTGCTCTAAAACTTGTTCAACCTGAGCATAGTGAGGTGCAAGTTCATGACGGACAAAAGAGTAGTTGAGTTGTCTGACTGCATCAAGGCCACCAGCATGATACATCTTTATATAATTGGTCACTGAGTTGGTATGACAGCCTACTATTTTGGCACACTCCCCCTTGTTGTATCCTAAATGAAGAAGGTATAAAACGTACATTCTATCTCGAATTTTGGGACTTTTATGCGTTTTCCTTTCGATATTTACGCAATCGGCTTCTGTTTGACTGAGGCTGAAGGGGAGCATAGGTTTTGTAGTGTGATTACCACAAAGGTAATGCTCTCCGATTTTTCACAAATCCTGCATTGGAAGACTATAAATTGGTTCCAATTCTGGATGTTCTTCCAACAAATTTTCTATCTTATACCAATTATATTCTCTTGATGATTTCGTTTTCATCATTATTAGTAATTCTTTTTCTACACTTTTCTCTAAGTTATTTTTGTTTATTCTTTCAGGCAATTCTGTTATAATTCCATATTTACCTTCTGACAGCGTATAATCATTTTTAATCGAACTTCTTATCCCTTTTCCAAAATGAATTGGGTAGTTTGAGATTATTCCATCGTAAATAATTTTTCCTTTATATGGCAATAATACTGCTTGCACCATTATAGGTAAATTATTTCCCCAAAACGATTGAAATGGATCATTTAAAGCATGTACTCCATATACATATTTATCTCCTAAAAAATAGGCATATTTTTTCGTCAGTTTCACCACATAAAATGTTCCTTGTTTAAAGTATTTAAACCCTCGTATTATATCTTTATCTTCTTTGGACAACTCTTCTGATTTTTCTTTTATATAATCATTCAGCATGTGTATGTTTTCATACATCGCATTTCTAATCGGGTATTTATCTTCTACTGAATAATTCATGAATTTTTCTAATGTTGTCGATTTCGATATTAACCCCTTCTTTATTCCTACATAATAAATCAATTTTGGATGAATTTCTAAATACTTGTAATATTCCTCTTCATTTAATCCCATGGCTGTAATTGTTTTGTTTTTTTAGTTGTAGCGAACGCTCAGTGCAAACGACGTAGCGGCGTTTAGCCGCTATGGCCGTTTTGCACTTTGTTATGTGGCGTATTAATTTTCAATACTTCTTTTAAAAATTTATAGGCGGTTTCTTGTTCTGATAAATTGCTTGTATCGATTATTTCAATATTTGTCTCTATTGCTTTTTCTCTTAAAAACTTTAACCAATTATACATGTCTTTATTTACAAGTTCAGGTTGTTTTCGTTTTTCAATTAATCTTTTTTTCATTTTTTTATTGCTACAATGTAATAGAACAAATTTGTAGTTTTCAAAATTATGGAATTTGAATCGTTTAATAATGAAATCTAATCTCATCTGTCCTTCAAAAATTATAGACTTATTGTCATTGATTCCAATTAGTTTGTCAATCCATTCAATTGTTTTTGCTTTTTGCCAATTTGTTGCTGATCCAAATTTATCAATCATTTCTTTTAAGGATGGAACTCCAATTGAATCGAATTTATAAAAACGATATGTATCATTTTTTAGTTCTGATTCTAAATTTTCGACAAGAGATGTTTTGCCAACTCCTGATGCTCCAGTTATTATGAAGATTTTCATTCAGCCAAAATTAACATTAAAAAAATTACTTTTCATTTCGCTTATAGAAAATGTAATCGGTAATAATTGGTTGGATTCCTTTACTTCTAAAGTCTGATATAATTTGACCTTTATGATGAGTTGAATGATTGACAACATGAAACAAAATATCAGAAATTTTATTGGAGAATTCTTTTTCTTTTGAGTTTTTGTAATCTATGATCCTACTCAAATCTTGTTGCTCGATAATCTTAATTGTTGGGTACGAACAACAGACATAGGTGACAGAGTTCAACAGACATAGGTGACACTTTTAAAAAGGCATAAATTGCATAATAAAATGCTATGCCTTGGAAAAACAACACACCTATGGATCAAAAAATTGCTTTTATTCGCGAATGGGAAAGCGGACAATTTTATTTTAATAGCTTGTGCGAAGCTTATTGCATCAGTAGAAAAACTGGCTATAAAATTATTAATAGATATAAAGAAAATGGTATCCACCATTTAGCTGATCGATCTCGTAAACCTTTAAATAGTCCTGATTCAACTGATCAAAACATTATTGATGAAATAAAATTCTGGAGAGGTAAAAAAAATTGGGGTGCTAAAAAAATCAGAATTAAAGTCATTGAAAAATTTGATGAAAATTTAGTCCCCAGTGTAACTACTATTCACAATATTTTAATCAGACAAGGCTTAGTTACACCCAAAAAGAGAAGAAGAAAAATCGAACCCTCCTACCCCGTTTTCGATCCTCAGCAATGTAACGAAATTTGGTCCGCTGATTATAAAGGTTCCTTTTTACTCGGTAATAAAAAACGATGCTTTCCTTTGACTATTTGCGATTCCTGTTCTCGATTTATTTTCGATATTCAAGGCCAGTATAATGAAAATACCAAAAATGTAATCTCTGTCCTCAAAAAAGTTTTTAAGCAATATGGAAAACCAAAATACTTCCATACGGACAATGGGAGTGCTTTTGCGTCCATTCAAAGCCCTGCAGGATACGGATATTTGTCCTACTGGCTTTTGGATCATGGCATCCAACCTGTGTTTTCCGATCCAGGCAGACCTGACCAAAATGGACGTCACGAGCGTATGCATAAAGATCTTAAAGCTCGTTGCTGTAAACCTCCTGCTCATAATCTCAGAAGTCAGAACAGACGAATGAATGCCTTTGTTAAGGAATATAATTTTGAACGACCTCACGAAAAATTAGATATGAAAACGCCCGGTAAAGTTCATCAGTTATCCAATAGAGAATGGTCTGATAAAATAGCTCCAATAGAATACGATTCCGATTTGATGGTCAAGAAAGTTACTGCAAGTGGAGCCATCAGATGGGGTGCTTACGAATGGGTGAATATTAGCAGATGTCTCATCGGTAAATATGTCGGAATTAAAAAATTAGGGAATAGAATTTATCAAGTATTCTATAGAAATTATCCTCTGGGATATTTTAAAGAAGGCGAACAAGTTCAAAAGGGTAAATATCATTTATTAGATTCTGATAAAGATATGAACGGAAGGCGTCGGGGGGGGTAAATTAAAATCGCAGCAGCCCTGGCTGTTCCGCTACGCTCCACAGCCAGGGCTGCTCTGGAAGAAAAGTATTATATTTATGAATAAAAAGTGTAACCCATGTCTATTGAACTGTGTGTACGATGTCTGTTGCACCCCGCAAAAAACAAAATAAAATTTAGCATAGTGAAAAACATAAAAATAGTAATTCAATTACTTTTCTTAAGTAGCATTGTGCTCATTTTGGCGTGTAATGTGCTAAAGGAAAAAGAGCATCAAGGGATAAATGAAACTGAACAGTCAAAAAAAGTTAGATTAATAAATCCAAGAGCTCCTGTTGAAACAAGTCAATTTGGACAACTGGTAGGAGAATGGGAGTGTATTTCAAGAGACTTGGATACCTCTGATGAAAACAATGAAAAATGGTATATTAATAAAGCGAAATGGAAATGGGAATATGTATTAGGGGGACATGCTTTATTAAATAATTGGTGGCAAGAAGATAATTCTCCCAATGCAGAAGTAAAAGAATATTTTGCAACAGGAATTTTTATATTTAATCCAAAGACAAAATTATGGGAAATTGTAGTCCTAAATTCTAAACCTCATAAAATATCACCAAAATTTCAAGCAGAATATAAGAATGAGACCATACAAATGCATGATAGGTCAGGAAAATGGCTAGTAACTTTCTTTGATATTAAGAAAAACTCATTTCAATGGAAATATGAAGTATTTACTGAAGAAGGAACTTGGAAATCTATTAGTGAAATTAGTGCTGTTAGGAATCGTTAACTAATAAATATAAAATTCTGAACAGCAAATAAAAAAGCCAACCGCTAACAATGCGTATATGCACATACCGCCTAATCGGCGGCACGTCACATACGCGGACCGTTAGGTGGCATTAAAAAAAGAAAAACCAATCAATGAGTAAAAAGCTCAATAGTAGAAAAAGACTATTTGATATATTTTCAAATCAACTTCATTTGCTAAAAGATGAGGGACTGATTGATATTGAGCTGAAATATGAAAGAACCTACATTTGCCCAATTTGTCTAAATCAATTTGAAGAAAACGATTTAGTTTCAAGTCCGAATAAAAATTTTTTAACTGAAGAAGATGCTCCACCAGCAAAATTAGGAGGTTCACGAATTGCCTTAACTTGTAAAGAATGTAATTCAAAAGCAGGTCATCAAATAGATAATCATCTTATCCATAGATTAAGAAATTTGGATGATAAATATTATCTAAATTCAACTGAGCAACAAAGAAGGGTAAAATTTGAAAATTCATCAATTGGTGGGACTTTAACACCAAAGGGAAATGGAATAATTGAAATAGTCCACAAGCCAAAAAATAATAATCCAAAACTACTTGACAAATTCATTTATGCATTAAAAAATAAATCAATCGGTCAATTATTAAATTTAGAACCAAGATATAAAAATGTAAAAGACGATTGTGTGGAACGGGCGCTTCTAAAAACAGCGTACATCATTACCTTTTCAAAATTTGGTTACATTTTTATTCTTGATGAGTATTACGATACGATAAGAGACCAAATAAAGAATGTTAATAGTAAATTTGAAAAGTTCTTCTTCCTCAAAAATCAATTTACGAATGATAAAGTCGGCACTTATTATGTGCTTAACCAAAATGCAAAATCAATATTCAATATCTTTTCTTTAAAGACAGATTATTCTGAAACTTTGATTGGTTCAATAATTCCAATAACAGGAATTAGTTCAGAACAATTACATTCCAATCTTGTAAATCAAGGATATGAAATTGGAGAAGAAGGAAAAGCAGGAGTTACATTAGATACAACTCATTATGACCCTGATGCTGATTTATTTAATGACATTAAAGAAATAAGAAAAATAATAAATTGGAAAGAAAACGCCACCTAACAATGCATAAAACGGCAATTGCCAGCAAAAGCTGGCAACTGCGTTTATGCGAGACCGTTACCTACCATAGAATTTTAAGGCCATCCCTCGATTCTAAATTAGTCCCAAATTACGCCTGGAAAAATTGAATGAATTCGTCAAGATACAGCATCCAAAGTGATCGCCCTGCCCGCTTAAAAAATTTCTTCGATAAGCTTTTTACAAACCAAAAACCAGGGCCTCGGATCAACAATAATTAAAAGCAATAATCACGGGAAATTATTCTTCACACAATAAGTCTTTGATCGGCACTGAGTCAGCCAAATTGTTAAATCTTCCAGCGAAAGCTATGAGTCCATAAATTAGACCCAAATTCTCCTCTGAGGCCCAACTACAAATTGACAGTCAAATTCACGGATTAAGGAAAAATGTTATATATTTATACCACCACCTAAAGAGGGCGCAACAGGGATTTGTCCCCCCCTATATAGAAAGGAAGAAAGCATTAACTTTGAGTTGAAACAAAACCAAAAAAAATGCAAATCTCCCTTTCAGTAGTAAAATTACTAAAAAAAGAATTAGAAGAATTACTCTTATCAATAAACTGGTTAGAAATGTTGTTAACCGGAAATTTTTATAAGTTTGAGCGTCTGTTTTTTGAATGTTTTTTAGAGTTGTACGATATAGCAGTAAGGCAAATAATAGAAGGGTTGAGTAAAGCCGAAGAATTTCTAAATCGTCAAAAAGAGGTATCAAAAGAGAAAGGGCTGAAGAAGCTAGTCATACGGCCAGCGACGATACAACTACGCACCGGGAGTCGAATAAAATATGATTCTTATTATGCTAAAAAGGTTCCAAAAGATTATGAAGGACAACGGCATATGTCCCATATCTTATGGAATACAGAATCCAATGGTTCTCCCATGTTTGCGAGTTTAGTTACCTTGTCAAGTGTCCTATGTCCTTCATTTTTAGTAGCCAACAATGTGTTGTCTTATCAAGGTGTTGACACGAATCATGATCGAATCAGACAAGTATCTCTTTCATTGGGGGAAAGTTGTTTAGCTGATCGGTCCTCCATTCAACTGGACAAAGAGGAGAGCATGGCAGGCAAACGTGTGATAATAGGAATAGATGGAGGTCGTACCCGAACCAGGGTCTATGAACAGGAAACTAAAAAGGGTAATGAGAAGAAGAAATTTAGTACTCCTTGGAGAGAACCCAAAATGTTTGCTATTAGCACAATAGATAAAGAGGGAAAAACAAATAAAGAAACGATCCCAATATATGATGCAGGATTTGGAGATGTTGAAACTTTTGAATTATTGGAAGAATACTTGCTGAACTTAGAAATTAAACTACTACCGGCTTGAAGCCGGTAGATTTGGGTGAGTGGGCTGTAAGCCCACTCAATCCACCCGCTTATTCCGCGACTTCAAAGTTGTCATCGTCTTGTTCTTTGTCTTGCGTTTCAATATATTTCATTATCACTTCATCTGTCACATTACCGGATGAAGCCGCGAAATACCCACGCGCCCACAAATGGCGACCCCAAAACTTTTGGGATAATGGCCTAAACTCGCTCAATAGCTTGCGAGAGGTCTTCCCTTTCAACAATTGCATCAGCTTGCTGACGCTTAAATAGGGAGGCACAGACACAAACAAGTGGATATGGTCCTTTGATACATGACCTGATAATATCTCTACTTCGTTTGCTTTGCATATTTGACGTATCAATTCTCGTGTTCGCCCGGCCACTTCGCCTTTCATCACGGGTTTACGATATTTTGTAATCCACACTAAGTGGTATTTTATATCATACAAGGAATGGGATGTCTTTCGATAATGTTGCATCTTACAAAGATAAACAACACGCATCTAACTAAAGTCTTCGCCTAAAGGCGAGGGATTTCCTCCCCTTCCCCGATTGAGACATTAAAAAAGCAAAAAGCGTACAATTTGTAGGAGATGGGGCACCTTGGATATGGAATAAAGCCAAACCAATGTTATTGCGCCTTGGGGTTAAAGAAGATAAGATCATTGAGACGCTGGATTATTATCATGCCAGTGAACATTTACACAACTTGAAAGACTATATGGAAAAAGAAAAAAAGGAAGATAGTTTTGCCAAACTCAAGGATCAACTATGGCAAGGAAATGTTGTTCAGATGGCGGCAACACTTACAGAGGCAATTCCCGGAGTTGACCTTTCCTCTTTCACTCCATTTCAATACTTTGTAAACAACCAGTTTAGAATTGATTATCAATGGTTTACAAAAATGAAACTCGTATGTGGAAGTGGGCTGATTGAGTCTGGAATTAGGCGAATGATTAATTTAAGATTCAAATCTCCTTCATCTTTTTGGTATCCTGATAATGTCGAAAAATTGATCTTAATGCGTTGTATTGCTCTATCGGGCAGATGGGAAATTATGATGAAAAATCTGACAGAATGAAGAATTTAGAGGGGACAAATCCATTATGCACCCACCTAAAGAACTCTTTTGTTCCAGTGGTGAATACGATAAATAAAGGACTCAACAGTTCCTTTCAAACTATCCTCAGAAACGGCGCTGTGCGCGCCGAAATACGGGTAGGTAACAAAGCGTAAAGCGTCCATGCGGCTACTTGGAAGATGAAATGCCTTTTGGTTGATAAAGAATTTTGTAGTTCCTTTCAGCACTTTGTAAACCGCACGGCGTTTACGCAGACCGTTGGGCGCTATGAAATTCCCGACCCACAAATTGAAAGTAACACCATGAATAAAATGGCAAAATTGATAAACTGTAGCTCCCAAATTATTGAATAGAGACTCCCCTACCCGCTTGAAAAATTTGAAAAATTTGAAAGATAATTTACAGGGCAAGCTGACGGCCTTTTTAATTATCAATCAAAATGATTAACAGCAACAGAAAATTGAAATACTCCAAAACTGATTTAGTACGTGAGCAACTGAAACTCTTACATTCATCAAGACTACTCCAAGACTACTCAACAAGTAACGAGATCATTAAAATTGCTGATTCGTCGAAATTCAATCCAAAATCCAATTCAGTCATGGGCAACAAGAATGCTAAAACTCCTGAAAAATATTAAATTGCATTTCATACAAATACATAAAACACTGATAATCAACAAAATATAATGAAAAGGCCTAGCTAATCTCAATGATTAATCAGGAAGTGGTAAGCGGAGTGAATGATTAGATTCTACCAAGAGTACTTTGAAAAGTAAAACACCAAAGTTGCTACGGTTGACTGGAAATTGTTATATTTATACCCGGTAAAATTGTTGGGTTCCATTGGGGCAACCTGGAAAATTGGAGCCTCATAGTTCCTTTTAAAAATTTGTAAAAGGAAAAGGAAGGAACAGCGCCCAACAAAGCGTAAAGCGTCCATGCGGCTACTTGGAAGATAAAATGCTTTTTGGTTGATAAAGAATTTTGCAGTTCCTTTCAGCACTTTGAAAACCGCACGGCGTTTACGCAGACCGTTATACCTCATGAAACTCCGATGACTAAAAGATATAGACAGACAAGGGAATGATTAAATTGGGAACCAAAAACATTAGATGAAAAAGCAACAAATAATATTCGAACAAATAGTTGAGCGAGGCTGTGGGATAGATATCCACAAGAAGATACTTGTAGCAACGATACGAGGAACTGGCCTAGAAGAAGAAACGCGTAGTTATGATGCGTACACTAGCTCGATTGAGGAATTGCGAAATTGGTTGAAGAGCAATAATATTACTCATGTAGCAATGGAAAGCACTGGTGTATATTGGAAGCCTGTGTACAATATATTAGAGGAAGAATTTGAGATACTGTTAGTTAATGCACGTCATATTAAGAATGTGCCAGGACGGAAAACGGACAAGAAAGATAGTAAGTGGATAACGAAGTTGTTACTTAGTGGATTGTTGAAAGGCAGCTTTGTGCCGCCGAAGGGGACACGCGAGTTACGAGATTTAACGCGTTATCGTCGTAAGATAGTTGGGACGATTTCCTCGGAAAAGAATCGAGTACAAAAAATATTAGAAGATGCCAATATTAAGCTATCCTGTGTGTTGAGTAATATGAGTGGAGCAGTAGCGACCAAAATAATTAAAGCGATGCTAGAAGGTCAAGAAGATATATCGGAGTTAGTGAATTTTCATCATGGCCGGATGAAAGCTAGTAAAGAAGAATTAGGATTAGCTCTGCAAGGCGCTTTAAGTGACCACCATCGTTTTATGCTGACAACGATACGAGATTCTATGGCAGAAAAAGAGGCATTATTAGAAAAGTTGGATGAACGAATCGAAGCCCAACTTAGAGCTAATGAAATGGAACTAGATGTTGAACTATTAGATAGTATACCGGGAGTAGGTAAGGATGGCGCAGCAGGAATAATAGCGGAGATAGGTAATAATATGGATCAATTTCCAACGGCTCAACATCTAGCTTCATGGGCAGGTATAAGCCCAGGAAGTAATGAAAGTGCAGGTAAAAAAAAAGTGGACGGATAACACATGGTAATAAATATTTGAGGACGCTACTGGTGCAATGTGCATGGGCAGCTACTCGAACCAAAGGTACTTATCTAAGAAGTAAATACGATAGTCTTGTAGGACGTAGAGGCAAGAAAAAGGCATTAATTGCAGTAGGACATAAGATCCTGATCGCCGCCTATTATATCATTCAAGACCAAGTAGCATACAAAGAATTAGGTAGTGATTATTTAGACAACAAACGAAAAAATAAACAGATTCAGCATCATCTTAAACGACTTAAAGAGCTAGGTTTAGATGCCGAACAAATAAATCAAATTCAACAATTAACAAAAGTTGCTTAAGGTCGTTTTTTACTGGAGGTTGAAATATCCTTATCAAATGAGGAAACCCCGTACATGAAACTGACTTTGAATGCTAAGCACACAAGAGTATCGCCAACCTTCGGGGGGAGCATGTAGATGAAATTTTAACTCTTAGTATTCGCAACTCTTTTTGCTTTTATTGAGCTAGATTCTAGCTCTTGTATAAAATTTTAAACAGATGAAATGAAAAAAGAAAAAACATCAATATTGATTGCCTTTTTCGGTGGAATTCTTCTATTCGGATGTGTATCCAATAAAATTTCAATCAATAATAACGGGTCAAATATCTATACGAGTAAAACGTATCTTTTCTTGGGAAATTCGTTCGCTGAAAAATATAATTCTCAAATTGATACATTGAATTTTACGTGGCGAGATAGTTTTAAAAACAATCACCTTGTGTTTCGAGAATATCCGAAATATCATGGGCAATTCCAGAGAATAGAGAATTATGAATATGATAAAAATAACGAATTGAAAAGAACTATCAAAGAAACTTTTTTCTACCGTAGCGCAACGAAGGATTCTACTGTTTATAATAAAGTTGATGTAACTGTTCAGAGATGTCCTGCCATAACAAGAGTATTAGCAACAGCATTATCAGTAAACAAACTCTTCAATGCATGAAAAACATTGACATTTTGTTTACGAGCAGTCATTATATATGACCTGGTTCTGGCAAAGAATTGGGCACCTTTTACAGATCTAAAACAACCGGATATTTTCTGCTTGACTTTCATCATTCGAATATCTCTTTCTGAAAAATTATTGTCAAACGGCACCTTAAAGTCGTAGAAAAATCTCAGTATATCTGTTTTGTAGTCTCTGAATCTTTCCAGTAAATTTCGAGGAGGTGATTTTTTCTTTTTTCCTCTTTTCTTTACAGGTGGTGGTTTGAATGGATTTTGTCTTAATCCTTTTCTGACAATTTTATCATATAGTGATTCGTACTTTTTGACAGTTGTATATGATATAGCTTGTTGGCCTCTTGCCAGTGCTTTATTTTTCAGATGTAGTAATCTCAGCAATAAGTCTATTAACTCTTCTGCCCATTTTTGTTCAAATCGTTCTTTTATGAAAACCAAATCTCTTAGCAAATGGGCATTACATAAACTGTGTTTGCAGTCATATTTGTAATAGCTTTTCCAAAAGTCATGCACTGCAATTCCTTCATATAAAGGCAATATTCCTATGTCCTCCATTGCTAGCTGACCTCTATTTGGATGAACTGCATAATAGGCATGCCGGTCGGTCGAACAGCTATGCAACCACCACCTTTTCTTATTGATTCTAAAACCCGTTTCATCAAAACCCAAAACTAAACATAAATCCAGTAGAGATTTTAACTTCTCTTCAAAGCTTTCTAGCTTATCAAATGCTTTTTGCCGAAAATTATACAACGACCCTTTACTTAACGAATGACCTAACAGATCATTTACTAACTCTTTTGTCCGCTCATATGGTAATAATTGATAGTCTTGCAAATACACCACCATACTTTTTATATTCGGGCCATATTGAACAGCATAATCTACTCCTTGCGGAAATGCTTTATTTACACAACCACAATCGCATTGCTTCACTTCTGAGTGATGCTCCGTTATTCCTATTTTTATCTCCGGAATATCATATACTTGCCTTTTCTCTGTATAATCTGCCTTTTGACCTCTTAAATTCTTTTTGCAATTTGTGCAAGTATCAACTTTATGCTTTTCCACTTTATCTGGTTGGGCACTTATTTTTAACGTTGTTCCCTCATGACCTTTTTGTCCGCCAGCTTTTTTATTGCTCTTTGGCTTTATGCTTTTTGGAACTTTTTTAAAGCCATCTGTAGATGGAGGTTTACTGCTATTATTACTATTCTTCGAAAGTTGATCCTCTAACTCTTTTATCCGTGCCTTTAATTGATTTATCTCCTCAGTAAACAATGAAATTACAAGCTCGAACAGAATCCGATATTCTTCTGGTATTTTATTTATCTGATCTTGTAATTCTTTCGGTAGCATCCCAAAAAATAATTTATTTCTCTCTATTATCGTAATTTTAACTCTGAATAATTACAAGTTGATTTAAATACGACCGAAATAACCAAATATGTAACAGGCGAAAATCCTTTTAAAGAAATTCACCGAACTTTGAATGATACAGTTTATATCGACCAAATAATAAATGGAAAATATGGTTTTACATCAAGAGAATTCTGGGAAACCAGATTTAGAAAACAGAGTCAAATTGTTAAGCCGGAATTAAGCGAAGTGATGAATACCTATGTTCATAATGAAAACGGCGATTTAATTGAGATTGAGCGATATGAAAATGGAGATTTTATAGGCAAAACAATTTCAATTAGATACAATTACGATTCTGAAAACAGAATAGTCTTTAAGGAAACTTTTTACGGAGAAGGAGATGAAAAAATATTGGGAAGTACCGAAATAACAATTTATGACTAAAAAAAGAACACGAGGTATAACAATGTGCATATGTCAATGCCCTCCTTTCAGTCGGCCACTGCATATGCACCGACCGTTAGTGGACATAGGGGAAAATCATCCCGCAGCTTGCCTATTTTTCAAACAACATCCGGGTAAACTGAAAACCTGGAAAAGGAAATCAACATCTTGAAATGCTTGCCAGCCCGCCTTATAAATTTATAAAATTGATAAATTGATACCAACAATAATTCTTGAACAGCACGACTGACGGCCTTTTTGATTTTGAGTTGAACTCGAATATGGGTAAACTCCTTGATTGAGTACAACAACTGAAATTCCTGAAAACTACAATTTGCAGACAATTACAATTCAACCAGGCCTAATCAAGCTCTTTGACAATCAAGAACTGAAAGCCTGGCTCAAAAAAGGCATCAATAATTATTCTGCTAAATTACTCCAAAACAACTGAGGTGACTCATAAAAAATAACACCAGGAATACACATCTTGAAAAAAATTCATATATTTAGCAAGTCAACTGATTGAAAAATTTGGTAGCAAAAACATCTGAAAGGAAAACCGGCGCTGAGGCGCCGGAAAGATACGACCACTAACAATGTGCATATGTCAATGCCCTCCTTTCAGTCGGCCACTGCATATGCACCGACCGTTACACCCAATAAGGTAATCAATTAGAAATTCAATTTAAATATTTGTAATTTGCAATATTTTATAAGCAAAATAGTGAAATGGAGATAAAAACTGATTTATTCCTCGGTGATTGCAAGAAAGTTCTGAAGAAAATTCCAGAAGGGTCTGTTGATTTGATATTCACATCACCCCCGTATGCTGACCAAAGAAAAAGCACATATGGAGGGATCCATCCTAATAAATATGTTGATTGGTTTTTGCCAATTTCTAAGGAATTGTTGAGAGTTCTCAATCCGAAAGGGACATTTGTACTCAATATTAAAGAGAAGGTTGTTAAAGGAGAACGAAGCACCTATGTAATGGAATTGATTATAGAAATGAGAAGACAAGGATGGCTATGGACAGAAGAATTTATTTGGCACAAAAAGAACAGTTTTCCAGGTAAATGGTCAAATAGGTTTAGAGATTCTTGGGAAAGGTTACTTCAATTTAACAAGGAGAAAAAATTTAACATGTATCAAGAAGAGGTCATGGTTCCAGTTGGTGATTGGGCAAAGGCAAGATTAAAAAACCTTAGTAAAACTGACAAGAAAAGGGATGAATCTAAAGTGGGAAGTGGATTTGGGAAGAAAATTTCTAATTGGATTGGAAGAGATAAAGTTTATCCAACTAATGTGCTTCATTTAGCTACTGAATGCAGCAACAAGAAACATAGTGCTGCTTTTCCCGAAGGATTGCCTGAATGGTTTATTAAATTGTTCACAAAGCCAGGCGATACAGTTTTAGATCCATTTATGGGTTCAGGAACTACAAATCAAGTTGCTCAAAGGATGATGAGAAACTCTATTGGAATTGAAATCCTACCAGACTATTATAATATAGTCAAGGACAATATTGAACCAATTAAATTAGTACTTCTTGAACCCGAAGAAAAATATGAAAAAGCTAAACTTAACGGACGTCACTAAATATGTTGAAAATAATATTGGAGTTTTTCATCAGAAACGAATAGAAAGACTAAATAAGCTAAAACTTAAAACAGTTCTCAAAAAGAAAAATCCTTACCTTTTCAAAGCAAAGCACCTTTTAACCGCAGGTGAGATTGTAAAAGGGATTGCAGATGCTTTTATATCCTCAAATGAAGAAACCATTTTTGGAGATTGGTTAGAAGGACTTGCAATATTCATCAACCAAAAAGTTTACGGAGGGTGGAAGTCAGGAATACCAAATATTGATCTTGAATTCGATAAAGATAATGTTAGATACATTGTCAATATTAAGTCTGGTCCAAATTGGGGCAATAGTAGCCAGATAAAGAAAATGAAATCTGACTTCAAAACGGCTAAAAAGACATTAAGGACAAGTAACTCAAAAGTCCTAGTTATTTCTGTAAATGGATGCTGCTATGGAATTGATAATAATCCAGATAAAGGAGATTATTTCAAATATTGTGGTCAAGAATTTTGGGAATTCATTTCTGGAGACCAAAATCTGTATACTGAAATTATCGAACCTTTAGGACACAAAGCAAAAGAAAAGAACGATGAATTCATTGAATCCTACACAAGGATGATAAACCAATTCACAAGAGATTTTATTAATGACTTTTGCAAAGAGAATGGCGAAATAGATTGGCTTAAACTCGTCAAATTCAATTCTGGAAAAAAATAGAAAGAAAAGAATACTGGGTGTAACAATGTGCAAAACGGCAATAGCTGGCAGTCAACCTATGCTCAAACCCAGCGCTCCGCCAGCTACTGCGTTTGCACTGAGCGTTCTCGCCAATTCGAGTATAAAAATCAGAAAGAATTTTATTGATTTGTGAAGCTAACGAAAACAAAATCCTATCTTTAGATTGATGTATGTTCCTTGACAAGGCCGTTTTTTTAAGAGGTGCCAATGCTAATCGTGAAAATGAGAAGTAAGCCCGCCGCCAATTCTGGTTAGAAATGTGAATGTAGTATTGAAATATCCTACTACAAGTTGATTTCACTGGAGGAGATTAAATTCTACCCCGATCAGTATAATTTTGAATCATAAGATAAATAGACATTTCCGTGGAACATACATCATTTGAATTGGCTTTTTATTAATATTTTATCTGGGTTATATGTATGTCATATAGGCTGGATGTTATTGTTCCTAGATCAAAAAACGGCAAAAATAGCTATTGATAATCAGTTAGTTATAAACGTTAGTCAGTATCAAAAAATGAAACCAAGATCAAAAAACATTATTATGAAAAGATATTTTAGTCGCTATTTAGTTCTGTATTTACTGCCATTTACCACATCTCCTATTTTCGCCCAAATAGATAGTGCTTATTTATTTTTAAATGAATTAATGGATAGATATAGTAATACTTTTGATGTATATACAGACAGAGATGCCGGAGGAAACCATTTTATTCCTTCAGCTCAGTTCCCTTTTCCTGTTTCAATGCTTGTAGATGACAATTGGAAAGATAATCCTTATTCTGGATGCTCCTGTATTAGAATTCAACCATTATTAAATATTAATGTTGGTTGGACAAGTATGATGTGGGAGGAGCCCGAAGGATTTGTTTCAAATCCAACAAATTATAACGGATATAATTTAACAGGAGCAACAAAATTGAGTTTTTGGGCAAGGGCTGATGAACCAGGAATGGGATTTAAGGCTTTAATTGGATTTCAGGATGTAAATTCCGAAGTGTCTGACCCTACCAATCCGGAGGTTTGACCCCCATGTGGATAACTCACGAATATTTCAAGTGTTAAGATAGATGTTTCGAACGTTTTCGTAAACTTTTTCCTTTTAATTCTATACGATGAGCTTTTGGTATGATGCGATCCAGGATAGCATCAGCCAAAGTAGGTTCATCGAAGTATTTGTACCATTTGGCAACGGGCAATTGAGAGCAGATGATGGTAGCTGCATTTTCGTATCGGTCTTCAAGGATTCGCAGGAAGATGAGTTTTACTTCATGTGTCAGGGGCTGGAGACCAAAATCATCCAGGATAATGAGCTTTGCTTTTTTCATACGGTTCAGCCATCGGATGAGAGTACCGTCGGTTTTGGCAAGAGCGATTTGTTCAGTGAGTCGGTTCATATTAAAATAGAGTGCTCGCAGCCCTAGTACACAGGCTTGATGTCCCAGGGCGCAAGCCAGGTAGGACTTACCGCATCCGGTGGCGCCGGTGATGAGCACATTTTCTCCTCTATGCATGTAGGCACCATCGGCCAGCTTCATGAGCTGTTCTTTGGAGAAATTTCTCTCGGTGGAGCAGTCGATGTCGGTAATGGTGGCTCGATAGCGGAGTTTAGAAAGGCGCAGGTAGAGTTCCATTCTTTTCAACGAGCGATGTTGCTGTTCGGCATCGATGAGGTTGGCAATCATTTCATGGGCCTGGGGGTGTTTATTAACCGGCAGGCCCAGCACAGCTTCATAAGCGCTGGCCATGCCGAGCAATTTCATTTGTTTCATCGTGTCGAGTGATGCGTTTTTCATGATTTTTCTTTTTAAGTGAAAAAATTATTGATAGTCCTCTGCTCCGCGGATATTATCGTGAAAAGGCAGAGTGATTTGTTTTGCTTGTTGAACTTGTTGAACTTGTTGAACTTGTTGAACTTGTTGAACTTGTTGATCCAGGTTCAGTAGGAGGATTCTTTTAAGCATGCTATAGCTTGTTTTTTGAACATGTTTACATCGCCTGGCAGCTTTTTCCAATCGTTCTGAGCAGTACTTATCGGCTAGTCGAAGTGTTCCCAGGCAACTTTTATAGGATTGTTCCTCATGTACTGTGGAGCATAGAATATGCTGGATGGCCCAATGTGTGGCCGGACCAATTTTGTGGGCCTGGTTCAAAAAATATTCTCCATCATAACCCTGCGCTTTTTTCCATTCCTGATGGTTACGTGGCATATGATCTGCTTTGGTTTGATACATATGAGTATCCCGGCCGGGTAGACGCTGATGGATGGCAATGCGGCGACCTTTGAGGTACACCTCGACTATTTTCGAGGTATAGAGCACCTCTGCACGCTCACCACAATACTGGAAGGGAACCGAGTAGTAATTCTTTTCTTCTCCTACAAAGACGTGGTAATTATTCTGAATTTTAGCGGTGGTCATCCGTTTAATTTCAAATAGCTCGCTGGGAAGATTCCTCATCTTGGGCAGTTCACATTCCTGGAAAACAGACTGCCGGGAGCCCTGTTTTTTCTGATAGGGCTTTGCATTATGGAGGCTTAGTTGTTTTGTAATAGCTTCATTTACTTCCTCAAGACTATGGAATATCTCATTGCGCAAGGGAGCGTAAATGCGACGGTAAACCTGGCTTACTGCATTTTCTACGCTTGCTTTGTCTTTGGGCTTTCCCACACGGGTAGCCTGCAAATCAAGCTGGTAATATGCACCTAACTGCTCGCAGAGCTGCGTAAAAGTTGGCTCATATCTATCGGGCTTGTTTACATATGACTTCAGGTTATCCGACAAGACTACCTTACACAAGGCACCGAAAAACAGCAAAGCCTGATTCAGTCCATGAATAAAATCCTCGATCCGCTGGCTGGACAGTGCAATAGCAAAAGTGTACTGGCTGTAAGGAAAAACAGCTATCAAAATCTCACATTCACGCACCTCTCCTGTAAGCACATCTATCCAGCGCATCTTCTTTCCGGCGAAGTCCAGCATCATTACCTCCCCTGGATTATGAGCTAATGAAAGGGTTAGGTCCCGACTGCCTTTTTCTCTTTTCAGTCGCTCGCAAAACTGGCTGTAGCCGTAACCTTTGGGATATTCAACCCGGTATTCTTCCCACAAAAGATAGCGGGTAACGCCGGTGCGGCGAAGTTCCTTGAGCCAGTATTCTACACGATCTGAAAATACTTTTTCACGGCTTCTTTCCTCATTCCCTGCTCCATAGAATATGCGGTGAAACGCATCATCTTCCAACATCAGTAGCTTCGATAAATCCTTCTCATGGCTTTTTCCACGGCGAAGGTAGTTGCGTACCGTGTTTTTAGAGACCTTTAGCTGCCGTGCGGTAGCCTTGATGGAATTGGTAGACAGATAGTTTTGAATAATTGCTTTGACTTGATCCATACGTTTTATTTTTCCCATATTCTCAGCTTGTTAAAAGTCGCGAACATGAGCATTTTTATTCGTATGTATCCACAAAAATTAGGGGGGTCAGACATTTTCGGAATGAGGGGGTCAGAGCGATCGGAATATGCACAATTACCTTTTTGGTACAGATGTTCATGCCATCCAATTCAAAAAAGCGGGTCGGCCCAACCATTGCAGCCAACGGTCGGTGGAGACGACGTGCGGTTTTAGGATATTTCAATAGAACTTAGATGTTCTTTATTCTATAAAGGCTATTTCTCGAAGAAATTTAGACCGCATGTGCGTGCTCCGCTTTGTTAGGCACAGGCTAATTGATAGGAAATCTAACTTTTATAATCTACTTTGTCAGAACTTACTGATAATTTACTAAACGTTAAATCATTTTTGATTAACTGATGTAGATTTATTGTCGGTAAAATGAACTTATTAAATCTGGTTTTTTCTGTTTTAGCATGTAAGGTGCCTCTAGACGTTCCTACAGAAATTACAGATAGATGAGCAATAAAATCTTTAGGAAAGGTAATTGAATTCTCATCTTTATTTAAAAAAGAATTCCATGATTCATCTTTTATTTTAAAGTGGCAACCCATTTCTATAACTAAGAATGGACTATTGTTTTGTTCATAAATAAAAGCTGGAAACACTACAACTATTTTGTCGGAAGGGTCGATACCGAATTTAATATGAGTACTCAATTTAATTTCAATATTATCATTATCATTAAAGTGCTTTTCAATGATAGCAAATTGCTCAGTTGTGATTTTATTAAGAGCAAACCCAATTAGAGATTCTTTATCATTTTTACTCATGCTGCCATAGCAATTTTGGATGAATCTGTATCTGATTTTTCATTTTTCATTTGCGAGTAAGCCTCTTCGCTCTCAACCACTTCTTTACTTTCAACTAATTCATTTCCCTTAGCAGTCGGAGTGTTTCTCACATGAAATTCATGATAAAGGGAGTCTATCGTGTTTTCAATTTCATAAAGAATCTCATATTTGAAAGATGGAACTTTGATTAATTCGATATTGATAGTATTCTGAATTTTACATATAGTATCTAATGTTAGATTTTCTTTCCCTTTAAGCACCTTACTTAAATATTGAGGTGACCAAGATAATTCATCAGCAAGCTTTTTCTGCGAAATATTATTCACTCTTAAGTAACGCAATACTTTTAAGGCAATTTTAAATGAGAAGTCAAGCCAACTACTATTGAGTTGTCTATTATTTGCCTCTTCAAACCAAATTAAGTCTTTTTGAGCTTGCTTTACAATTTTATTTTTCAGGTCTTTATTATTCATGATACTAAAAAAAATTAAATGAATAATTCAAAATATGGTAGGTCTGAATTTTCTTCATCTTGTAAATATCTTTTGGTAATTTCAAGTTTCTCTAATTCAATTTTCAAATGTTCTCTTTCATTCATATTTGGTGTTAGTTTTATTGCACCACCAGAAATAACAAATAAATTACTATCTATTCTTATTGCATAAATTCTTAGCCAGCTTCGATTATTATCTCCATAAACTTTATTTTTTTCATACTCTTCTATTCTTGTAACTCCATCATATAACGGCTTAAACAAAGATGATAAGGTAGAATATCGATCTATTTTTCCAGTTTGTGCAAATCTGATTAGCTGCTTCTCCAATCTAAGGGCCTCATTTCTTGTTCGAATTACTGCTTCTTCTACACTTATATCATTATAAAAACCACTTTGCAAATCGATCTTATGAGATTCAAAGAATGATTCAAGATATTCAGCGTCTGTCCATATCGTAAATAACTTCCTAAATTCATTGATATCTTCATCACTGTATTGGACAGAATAGAGACTTTTCTCTACTATCTCAAATATACAATTTATAGTCATCAAATCAACCTACAAGTTTATTAATTAACAAGAAATGTACTGAAATGTTACAATATTACAACAAAAAGGCGTTATAAATATGTTAAAGTTTATATGTGTACTCTATGTTAACCCTTGTCAAGTAGACCTGGGGGATTTCACCCCAAGCCTCTCACAGAACCGTACGTGATAGTCTCCCATCATACGGCTCCTATTATACAGAGATTAAGCATTAATAAATCCTTCTTTCCAGTGAGCAAATAGGTTTGGTTGTTTGACCTTAAACCTTTTAAGCCACTCACAGGCTTTAATATACGATTTATTTAAGTGCTTGTACCTATTTCTAGCCCATTCAGTGAGCCTTCTGTTGAAGATCTTGCAGATTGCATTTAGATTTCTTTTTCTAAACTTACCATAGTAATTGATCCAGCCTTGTAATTTAGCATTGAAGTAGGCTGCTATTTGTTCTATGCTACGTTCTGTCCATCTGTTGAATCTGCTTGCTTTAATTTCAGAAGTTATCTTTTTCGAACTCGATTGACTTATAGCGCAATCAAATCCCAAAAACATCTTTCCTGACTTCAAGGCTGTTGGTCTGGGTTTGAAACAGTACCCTAGAAAGTTGAAACTGACTATTTGGTGATTTGCCCTTTTTTTGTACTTTTTGCAAAATGCTATTTTCGTTTTTACTTCATGTAATTTCAAATGGCATTTTTCCATCCGTCCTTTAATGGCCTGTAATATCGTTTGTGCTTTAGACTTGGTTTTACAATGAACTATTATGTCATCAGCATAACGAACAAATTCCACTTCGGGATGATGTATTTCTATCCATTTATCAAAAACATAATGTAGAAATAGATTTGCTAACAATGGACTTATCACACCTCCTTGTGGTGTTCCTTTTCCATATTTGTGCTTTAAGGTTCCGTCTTCTTTTCGTACTGGTGATTCTAGCCATCTCTGGATATACATCTTCACCCATTTTTCTGGGACATGTTTATCCAATGCTTTGATCAGCAATTCATGTGAGACTTCATCGAAAAATCCTTTGATGTCCATATCAATTACCCAATCGAATTTTCTTACTTTTTGTCTTACTTGCTCGAGGGCTTGATGGGCATTCTTCCCCGGACGATAACCATACGAGTTAGGATGAAATATCCTCTCCATTCTTGGTTCAAGATAATCTTTAATTACTTGTTGGGCTATCCGGTCTGATATGCTCGGTATGCCTAGTAATCTCATCTTGCCGTCCTTCTTGGGGATGGCTTTTTCCCTTACAGCTTGTGGAAAATAACTTCCAGATGCTAGTCTGTTCCAGAGTTTGTAAAGGTTGTTGGATAGGTCTTCTTCGTAAGTTTTTAGACTCACTCCGTCGACTCCACCACTACCTTTATTTCTCTTCACTTTCTTGTACGATTCCCATACCATCTTCTTGGTAATAGGTATTCCCTTTGTTGAATCACTGTTTATCCTCCTTTCCTTTTCGGAAGTTGTAAACGGTAATTCTAACTGTATAACTCCAACCCTTTGCTCCATTTCCATTACAGAAACTTCCTCGCTACTACGATTGGATCCGCCATCAATTATTCCATCGGTATTCACCCTTGTAGGTGTTTTTCCTACTTGTAGTTTTCCCTTTCCATGAATAATTGACTTCTCCAGTTCCATAAATAAGCCTAAATAGAAATCATGCCTCCTATATGGCGCCTGCCCCATAGCCAGTTAACAGGTTGTCCGCTATGATTGTCCATCGAACACAAGCTAATCGATGTTTTGACAGAAGGTTCGTTTTCACACCACTTCTTCAGAGGTTCATTTGCATTCATCTTTTCTATTTTTATCTGATCCCTTTAACGAGACCTTTTCCTTAACGCTCAGTACCAGTTCATTGCTCAACCAGCACCTTAAGGTGATTTGAAGGCTCCGCCTGTACAGCGCCTTCGGAGGGCCTACCTCCATCTTATTTACAGCATTGATCATGATCTTCTTTAAGTTAATTAATGGGATCATTGTTTCATTCTGGACACACGCTTGCCGCTAACGGTTTAGCTAAACGCCGTGCGCCCGCATAGGGCAGCTTGACGGCTATGCTTTGTTGTGTGCTGTATTAATTATCTTCATAAAATTTATTTATCTCCCAGCTATATTCATTTTCAAGAGGAAAATTTCTTTGACATAAATCAATTAATTTTTCTTTTTCGGGTGTATCGTCTAACATATCTTCAATCATGAATTGGAATTTTTCCTTTTCAATTGGCAGACCTTCAACATCAAATTCATTCAGTAAGTGGTATATCTCTTGAAAATTTTGAAGTACTTCCCCTATGATTTCGTCGTAAATGAATTGACTTGTATCTTTTATCATTTTCCTGTTGAAATATCCTGGAAAAGATGACGGAGCTAAATTGAAATCTAATTGCTTATATCCGTCGAAAGAATAGTTCTCTTTATTTCTTTGGTCAATCATATCCCAATCATCTCTATCGAAATTATCTAATCTCCATAAATCAAGTTCTTCAACGCTAAATGATTTGTAGATTGTCCATGTATCTTGATGGGTTGAAATTCCTTTATTAGAAATTATCAGTTCTCCTTTTGAACTTTCAATATTTACTTTCAGGTCAATTGAATATCCCACTCTTAAATTTCCATTTTTAAGTTTATTAAGTCCTTTGGGATTGACAATTTTCATTATTTCTTCATCGAAGTAATCTTTGTTTGCTTGGACAGCATATCTCTGATGTCCTAAAATTGTGTTTATACATCTTGCCAAATAAAGTTTTGAGTAATAATTTGTTATTTCAATCCAATGTTCAACTCCTCCTCGATAAAGTCGTTTTGCTGCTAAATAATTGTAGAAGCCTTTGTAAAGATGAAAAATAGCCTCATGCAAAAAAGTTGTTCTTATATTTTTACAATCTTCTTCGTCGAGTTGTATTTTGATAACTTTATTTTCAGTATTTTCTCCAAGCTGTTCAACTAATCCTTCATTTTCTTTAATTATCTTTTTCAACAAAATAGGGAAATGCCATTCACTTGGTCTTGGAGGAAAACCATTTCTTACTTCATTTTGATAATCCGTATTTTTGTAGAATTCGATTATTTTTTTTCGTTCCATTTTTTTATTTCTTATTCTGACTAACGTTAGCTAGAACCTTGATTATCAATAGCTCTTTTTTCATGAGCTAGTCTGTATCTTTCTCTTGTAAATACACCTAAATCATTAGGATCAATTCCGAATTTACTGATTTTCTTTCTCAATTGAGCTATGGCACGTCGCTTTTCATCAAGAAACTGATAGGTGTTAATTGGCTGGTATGATTGCTTCTTTGTGACCATATTCCAGAGTATGACTGCTATTTTTCTTGCGGTTGCGGTAATGGCTGCTTGTCTGCCTTTTCTGAAGGCAATCTTCCTGAAAAACTTTCCAAGATCGGAGTCTTTCAAGTTGCCCACGGCATTGGCTGCATTGCGTAGAGCAATCTTAAGTCGGTTGCTTCCTTTTGGTATTCGATTTGTGAGTATCCTTCCCCCGCTGATTTTGTTGTTTGGTGCTAGCCTTAACCAGGAGGCAAACTTTTTGGCACTTGAAAACTTCTTGATTCCATCAGGGCCAATTTCACTCATGAATGTCAGTACTGTTGAATAACTCACTCCAGGAATGGTGAGCAAATCCACTCCGTCAAAATATTGGTAAGCCACAATATTTAAGTTGATCCCTCTTAATGAGTTCTTATTGAGTCTTTTATCTGGTTTTTTCTCTGGCAAGTCATCTACTACAATATCCTTGGCTTCAATTACTTCGTTGAGAAATTTGACAATTTCTTTATCGCAGTCTTCTATTTTTGATTTGTAAAATTCATGTCTATCAAACTCTTGTCTGAGTCCGAACAAGTAATCTTTCCTTTTATTTGAAACCAAAGCTTTCGCTATTTCTTCTTTCGATTTTTTACAATTGTAATGTCTATGATTTGCGAGAGATTTGGGATCAAGATTTCCAGCGCAGATATCTTTGATAATTTTCATTCCAGTTAATCCTGTAACATCGCGAACTACTACATCCAACCTGAAATTCAGCCACTTAAGAAACTTCTGCATTTTGTGGGAACAGTCAGCTTTCTGTGCAATCATGTTTGCTCGATGTCTGCATAGTGTTCTTAATCTTTCAGTTGTTTCGTCTGGTAAGAATGAAGAAGGCAACAAACCCAAAGAGTGCATTTTTTGTATCCACTGGCAATCCAATACGTCGGTTTTCTTTCGATTGATGTTCTTGGTGAATTTACCACAAGTCAAAATTACTTTGAATCCTGAATTAATTAATTAATTCTACAAAGAGGTTCTGCCAATAAGTTCCTGTCGACTCCATAGCGACAGAAGTGACTTTGTTTTGCTTAAGCCAATTGGCAAGGTCAGTTAAATCTTGAGCGTAAACACCAAACTGTTTTACATCCTTGAGCTCCTGGCCAATGGCAACATAGTGTGATCGGCTTCCTACATCAATACCAGCACAATTGAGATTGATGATTTTCATGGATAACTTCTTTTTTCTTCCCATCTGCAAATAGTTTTAAAAGATTTAGAAAAAAGCTCTATCAAGAAGTATCTTTATTATTGAAAATTATTCTGATCGGGGTTACTGACAGTATCGTCAGTACCACCATTGAAATTTATCAACTGTCCTGACAGCAGCGTCAGGACTTTTTACTTCTCGTACCAGAATGACGCTGGGACTTGCTCATCCCGATAAGTATCAGGATTTCAGAGGTGCCATTAAAAAAACCGGTCTCTGATAGAGCCAGGAATAAGATATGAACTCTTCGTTAGCTAGGGAAATCAATCCGCTCTGGAAAAATTACTAGATTAGGTTTTGTGATTTTGAAAGTGTCGGATCTAAGGAATAGCACACAACGGTCGGTGCATATGCAGTGGCCGACTGAAAGGAGGGCATTGACATATGCACATTGTTAGTGGTCGTATCTTTCCGGCGCCTCAGCGCCGGTTTTCCTTTCAGATGTTTTTGCTACCAAATTTTTCAATCAGTTGACTTGCTAAATATATGAATTTTTTTCAAGATGTGTATTCCTGGTGTTATTTTTTATGAGTCACCTCAGTTGTTTTGGAGTAATTTAGCAGAATAATTATTGATGCCTTTTTTGAGCCAGGCTTTCAGTTCTTGATTGTCAAAGAGCTTGATTAGGCCTGGTTGAATTGTAATTGTCTGCAAATTGTAGTTTTCAGGAATTTGAGTTGTTGTACTCAATTCAAGGAGTTTACCCATATTCGAGTTCAACTCAAAATCAAAAAGGCCGTCAGTTGTGCTGTTCAAGAATTATTGCTGGTATCAAGTTATCAATTTTATAAATTTATAAAGCGGGCTGGCAAACTTATCAGGATGTTGATTTCCTTTTCCAGTTTTTCAATTTACCACGATGCTGTTTGAAAAATAGGCAAGCTGCGGGATGATTTTCTATGTCCACTAACGGTCACGGCTATGCGTAGTGCGACCGATAGGAAGCATTATCGTCATAGCCAATGTTATGGGCTTTTTCTGTTTTAAATTTCGTCTCTTTATATTCTATAGCAGTATTCAATTCATTAATGAATGTTTTTGGATCAAACAATTGCTCAATATGATAAACCCCTGATTCAAATGAAGTTGTAATAAGTTTTTCAGCAACTTTTGAGGCAACCATTCCAGTTGTTTTACCTTGTCCGGTTCCGGTTATCGAACATTCAAATAGAACACCTTCATCTCGATTTATCCCTGAGTCTATTTTCAATGCAAATTGTTCAGTACCAAGTTTAACATATTTAAATGTTTGAATTAATACATTTTGACAATGGTTCATTAACTTTTTCAAGCAAATTTTGGAAAATAAAAAAGGAAGTACGAATTTGGTTGAATGCGACTTCATACCAATCATACTTCCAGCGAGAGTAAAACTCTCACCGAAAAAATAGTAAATAAATTGCAAGGCATTCCAAAGCCGAGTAAGAAATTTTTCATTTCAACGATTATTTTGTTTTTATCGCTACGAGGACGATATAATTTCAAAGGGATGAGCAGGTATAGTTCAAAGTGTGAAATGACGTTTCATAACCAATTTGAGAAGGAGTTTGATTTTCTGTCTTTCAATATTGAATTATGCAATAGTCAATTTAAAGGCCGTACGATATTAGCTTTTGATCCATCGTATATCCCTAAAAGTGGGAAGCACACGCCCAATGTGGATTATTATTACAGTGGTTGTCTAGGCAGACCAGCTAAAGGACTTGAAATAGGTGGATTAGCCGCAGTTAGTATAGATGATAATACTGCTTTGCATTTACAAGCTGTTCAAACAATCAGTAGAGAAAAACTCAATGAAAAAGAGATGACGCTGGTAGATTTTTATGCGCAAACCATAATTGATCTGGCTCCCCGGATAAGTCATATCTCCACTCATTTAGCTGTAGATGGTTACTTTGCTAAGCTTGGCTTTATAAACCCAATCAAAGCACAAACTGAATTAGACATCATTTGCAAATTGAGAAAAGACGCTAATCTGAAATATTTGTACAAGGGGCCAAAAAGAAAAGGACCGGGCAGACCAAAAAAGTATGATGGCAAAATCAACGTCCAAAAAATTGACAAACGTCGATTTAATTTAGTCCATCAAGATGAGGATGTAAAAATATTTCAAATCCTATGCTGGTCAGTAAGATTAAAAAGAAAAATCAACCTGGCTTATGTGGAATTCCTAAAAGAAGGAAACCCTACAAATAGGTACGCTATGTACTTTTCAACTGACTTAGAGTTAGACGCCCTTTGTATCTATTGCTTTTACAAAGCTCGGTTTCAGATTGAGTTTTTGTTCAGAGATGCAAAACAAAATACCGGATTAACCAACTGTCAATCCAGAAATGAGAAAAAATTACACTACCATTTTAATATGGCTCTTAGCAGTGTAAGTGTGGCTAAGGCAGCCCATTACTTGTCTGTCAAAAAGGAAGATAGAACCAGCTTTTCTCTTGCTGATGTCAAAACCTGCTATTTCAATGAACTTATGCTCAATTTCTTTTTATCAAACTTAGATATTCAACCTGAATTGATAAAAAATAAACCCGCTTTTAAAAAGCTATTAGATTTCGGCAAAATTGCCGCTTAATTCTTTATGAACCATTGTTTGAAATAGTTTTAGTTTAAACAAATTTCTCATAAAGGTCCTTTTAATTAACGCATATAACGTTGTTATAAAAGCAGAATCGAAGCATATTCGAGTTGATACTGATTTTATGTTCAATGTTTGTGGAATAACGTGCTGGTCTGAAAAATTAGAACGGTAGGTTGTTCTTTTTCCTATTCCTTCGGGAAACAATGCTTGTTTTCCGTCTTCAAAACTTTTGACCTTTATCCTCTTTCCGTTTTCATATACATAAAACTCATCATTAAAATCATTGAAAGCCCATCTATATGCAGCATCCCCGTGTTTTTCTTGTAAAATCCGGCCATACTGACCCACCCATTTCGGAGTTGTTGACCCACCCCCAATTAGGGCAAATGTTAGTAACATTTCGGTCATACTGACCCACCTAAGCTTGTTAGGAGGAGCCGTCATTCCGGCGTACTGACCCGCCTTATATATAGTGGATACTTACGATTAAATAGCCATGTTCGCAGTTTTTTTCAAGCAAAAAAACGGTCAAGAACATGGGACAATTTAAACGTATGGATCAAGTAAGAACGATTATTAAAACCTATATCAGCACGAGTTCTCTTCGCGCCACAGCAAGTAGATTACAAGTTTCTAAAAACACAGTGAAGCATTATGTAAGACTTGGGAAAGCCTTTGATGAAGATCTTGCGCGAGTTCTTTCATTGGACGATTCCGCTTTCACTGCGGTGTTTTATCCCTCTAAAAATACAGTGGCTGAACAACGAAAAGAGGCTTTTAAAAGTAAGATTGATGATTGGATAAAAGAATTAAAACGAGTGGGTGTAACTCGCTATTTATTGTGGGAGGAGTACATCGAAGAACACCCAGATGGTTATAGTTACACTCAATTTTGTGAACACTTTAAACGCGAGATAGGACGACGAGATTTGACGATTAGCTTAGCGCACCAAGCAGGTAATGTCATGCAAGTAGACTTCGCTGGAAAGAAAATGCGATGGGTAGATTTAACTACTGGAGAAGTTCATGAATGCGAAGTTTTGGTAGCGGTGATGCCACATAGTCAATATACTTTTGCCATCGCACTTCCCTCTCAAAAGGTAGCTGACTTTATTTATGGATTAAATCAAGCGCTTCTTTTTTTCGGTAAACTACCTCAAGTTATTTTATCCGATAATCTAAAATCATATGTTAGTCGAGCTGATAAATACGAACCTACTTTTAATGAATTATGTGTACAATTAGCTGCACATTATCAGCTCGATTTAAGTGCCACTCGCGTTGGAAAACCCAAAGATAAAGCGAGTGTAGAAAACATGGTGAATACGGTTTACAGACGCATTTATGCTCCATTGAGAAACGAGACTTTTCATAGTATAGAGGAGTTAAATGCAGCAATCACAGAGCAGCTAAGCCAACATAATAATAAACCCTATCAACAAAAACAAGGTACACGCAAAAGTGTTTTTGAAGCTTTTGAATTGCCTGTAATGAGATCACTCCCTTGTGATCTGTTTGAACTTAAAAAGACCATCACACCTCAAGTTAGAAGGAACTATCATGTTTTTCTAGGAGAGGACAAAGCTTTTTACTCTGTCCCTTTTCAATATGCAAAACAACAAGCGACCGTCATTTACACCTCAAAAAATGTAGAGGTATATATTGATAATCAACGGGTTGCAACTCACAAGCGAGTTTACTACACCGGGTCACAACAGTACCAGACAAAAATGGAACATATGCCTCGGTCGCACAGGGAGTGGAAAAAAGCAAAAGGCTTTGATGCCGCTTATTTTCTTAGTCAGGCTGAGCAAATAGGTCCTGCTACTCGCTGGGCTATCCAGCATATTCTACTCTCCAGAATCCATGAAGCCCAATCTTATGGTAGCTGCCAAGGTATTTTAGGTTTTGCAAAAAAGTATAATTCTGAACGTTTGGAGCGAGCTGCTCTTCGTTGCCAAAAAGCAGATAAGGCAAGCTATTACATGATCAAAAATATCTTAGTTCGAAAACTCGACACCGTTGATGATCAACTTGAATTATTTGACTCACTCACAATAGGGGAACACGAAAATATAAGAGGCCCTGAGGCTTATCAATAGGTATCTATTGAACTCAATAACATTTATTTTTTAACTACTCCCTTAGATAATATAAAATTATAAAGGGATATAAAACAATCAATAATTATGAAAAACGGATCTCTGGAAATTATGAGAATGCTAAAATTAACAGGCATGGCGGATGCTTACGAGGCAGCTCTTGGATTACCAATCAACCAGCAAGCAGACGCACATGAAATGATTGCCAATCTGATTGATGCAGAAAAACAGCATCGTTGGCACAAGCGAATGAAAATGTTTTTAAGACTCTCCAAACTTCGTTATCAAGCCAACATTCAAGACATCGATTGTTCTAAAACAAGAAATCTCTCCAAGGAAAAATTAATGCTCCTTGCAGACTGTGCTTACCTCGACCGAGGAGAAAATGTTTTGATTACCGGCGCCACTGGTTGTGGTAAATCATACCTGGCTTGCGCTTTAGGAAATAACGCTTGTGTCAATGGATACCGAACACTTTACTTTAACATGAATCGATTCACCGAACAGATCGCTTTAGCCAAAACAGACGGCACCTTAATCAAGTGGATGGACAGATTAAAAAAAGCTAAACTCATCATCTTTGATGACTTTGGATTACAACCCATCACACATCAGGTAAAGTTAATCTTGTTACAGATTTTGGAAGACCGTTACGAAAACGCCGCTACTATTATTTGCTCTCAACTGCCAGTGAGTAAATGGCACCAATATTTTAATGAACCAACTTTGGCAGATGCCATCCTTGACCGGATCGTCCCCAAAGCACATCGAATAGAATTAAAAGGAAAAAGTTTAAGGAAACCTATAAATCAACTATCTTAGCATCATTGAAATCGTAAGTTATCCACATGGGTCAATGACTCCGAAATGGGTGGGTCAGCAACTCCGGAATTTGCATTTTTCTCCTATTCCCAGCAAAATATAAATATTTACAAATTGAATGTTTTTTATATTTTCTGAACTACGCTTTGCTAATAAATTAGTTAATCCAGGAGCTAATCCAACACTTAGAACCACAGTAGAATTATGTTTTCTTGCTAAATCATTTAAACGTTCAATTTTTGAAAGGAAGTTGTAATTTGCTGTAATGTCGATATAATTTATGCCTCTTTCAATACATTGAGTCACAAAAGATAGATTCTCTTGGTCAATGCACATAATTACTAAGGAGATATCGTTAAGGCGCTTATCATTTGCTGAGATTGAACTAATATCTAATTCTAATGGAAGTACGTTTTGATTTAACTCTATTGAGAGGTCTCTTGCTTTGAGATAATTTCTTCCAGCAACAATTATTTTTTTAGGAAATAGATTCCCTAACTCAGTTGATATAATCTTACCAACTGCTCCATACCCTCCAACAATCAATATAGATCCTTTAATATTGATCATTCTTAATCTGTAGTTTCATTTTTTTATCTGGCTAACGGTCAAAATGACTGTCGAAAATCAATTATTTACGAATTAAACATTTAACCTCATTGATTTTCATTTTTTGGCTTGATTCGTTAGCTCTTTTGTTAACTCTGTTTTTTCTGATAAGGGAATTGCCCATAACGGTCTGGCTACATGCAGTAGGCGAGGAATCGAGCCTATTGACATGTAGCTATTGTTATAGCCAGTTTATTTTTTAATCATATTCATTAAAAAACTACGGTTTATAATTCTTTAGTTTGTTTAATACTTCAATGAAAATAGAATCTATTTCGTTTACCTCTTCGATTTTGGAAACTTCTGAGATGAGGGTCGGTTCCTTATGTGTGACTTCAATTGTTTTCATATTATACTTGTGAAACTTTGAATAATCAGCCCCTATGAAAGCTATATGTTTTCTATGCTTTTCATTTGGTACATATTTATTTATTATGTCTATATCTGATAGGTAACATTCAGCTTTAATATTAGCTTTTCCACCACCGTTTAAATAACCTGACATATGGTATTCAAAATAGTAAATTTGGCATTTATAAGCTGCGATAGTAGCATATTCATCACTTTCATAAAATCCTATTTCAGTTATTTTTAGTTGTTTAGGAGAAGGAAAATTATCAAGCAAAAATGATTTTTTAAGTTTGTTATTTTCAAATAAAAAAATACTATCTTTTTCCATATCAATTACTGAAACTATTTGGATACCACTATTTGGTAATTCTGGATGATGGTAAGATGTAATTATATAGTTTCCATCTACTGTAATATTGTAAAGACCGGCAATTAACTCAATTGTAATAATTAATTTCAGCATTATGTATAAAATTATGTTTAAGGAGAAATTTAATTTCCCCTTAAACTATGATAAAATTCACTCACAGCCAAATAGTTGTTCATCTAGCCATTCGAAAAACCCCTCGTTCCATTGAGCATTTGAAGGTGTAGCAAGACAATTCGCATATTGGCATTCAGTCATTGCACCATATCCACAATCAGTTAAAGCCATTTTTACTCCAAAGGTGGTTTTAAACAACAACTTCATTGCTTCATCAGTCATTTGGTAGTTCTCCCGAGCAAAGGCAAATCCCACAACAGCCGCAGCAGCATTCGCTGCCCATGCTGAGCAATCAGCTGCTTTTCCTGCGCTTATTATATCTCCATTATACCTTACTTTTGGAACTGTAAAATGACCACAGAAAAAAGGAGTATTTGAATGAACACCTCCAAAGTTTTTTGAGAGATAAAGTTGATCTACACAGGCTATTTGTCCGGATCCGCTAGATTGAGAAATGAAATTAAATGACCAACACTCTAAAGTTCTATCAAAAAAACCTGCATCCTCTTCAACTGAAGAATCTTCAGGAGTTATTGTTGCATAATAATCTGCTAATTCTTTAAATACTTGATTGTCAAAGTCAGTATCATCTGCACTACAAACGTCTTCAGTATTATTAAAAATAATGTTTTCAATAACCGATAAAGTAATAGAAACCCCATATTGAGTTTGAAAATCTTCAAGCCTACCTAAACATTTAAAAGCATTGGTAATACAGGTCTCATCTTGCTGGCAATAAGTTTTAAAAAGTCCCAGTAAATCCTCATCGCTTATATCAAAATTATTGTTTTCATCAATAAAGCAGAGAAGCATACCATCTCCGGCAACCATATCTGTATTTGAAGTTTGATGCTGTGAAATAGCTGCTGCGAGGCAATTACTTACTGAAGGAGTGCTTCTTAGGAACCTAATATAGCTATCCAGGCTAAGTTGCCCGTTGTTCTGTTGATTACTACTGCCATGTACAGGTGGATGGCAAGGCTCAAAATCCTCATGTTCTAAAGCCAGACAATGATACATTTCAGTATGAAGGTCTTCAGTACATATAAATAGCTCATTTTCAGCAATTAGGTCTTCTAGCAGAGTAATTACCAATTGCCCTTCTCCATTAAAAAACATTCCATCAAATATTGTATTTATTTGAGGATTAGTTGTTGAGCCTCCAGATGGGTAATTAGTCCCGGTATTATTTCCAGAAGGCAGGTAGAATGGAAACCCCGAGTATCCTGAAAATCCACTCCAACCGTTTGAGGAACCACTTCCGCTAGAACTACTTGATCCACTACTTGAGAAAATATTTACAATTCCACTCCATATTCCGCTAAAGAAACTTCCTACATTCTCCCAAAAATTAGATCCAAAGTCATAACAAGGCGGATCATTTCGATAAGAAGATGAATCTGATTGTGAACATTGTTCAAAAGAATCAAACTCTCCGTCCAATTCTGCTAATATAGCACCTTGTTCAATGGGAAACACCTTTGAAGTGCAACTACAAAAATCATAAGTGGCAATTGCACCAGTAAAAGAGCAGTTGTTAACAGGTGCTGGTCGAGTAGAATCATAATCTTTTGAATCATAGAGTATCAACTCTGCGGGTACGGTACATTCTGAATTTCCATAAAAAACCAATTGAGCACCTCGCCCGTCAAGGATATATTCATTTGGCATTGCTAATGGAACAGTTACTATTTCTGTATTTTCAATAGTCTGCATCTCATTAGCCAATATCCATAAAGGTTCAAAATTAAAGCAATCACCATCATCATCTAAGTAGCCAGCGAAAAAAGAACTTTGGTCAAATGATTTTGATAAATGATTTTGATAAAAAATAGATTTTGCAATCTCAATATTCATATGACTCCCTGAATGAACTACTTTAGAGTCAGATTCATCAATGGGATACTCCTTTTGGCATCCCAATAATAGAGTAGTTATGAGTATTGTTAATAAAGTAAATCGGTTCATTTGAAATAATTTTAAGGAATTAAACTACTACCGGCTTGAAGCCGGTAGATTTGGGTGAGTGGGCTGTAAGCCCACTCAATCCACCCGCTTATTCCGCGACTTCAAAGTTGTCATCGTCTTGTTCTTTGTCTTGCGTTTCAATATATTTCATTATCACTTCATCTGTCACATTACCGGATGAAGCCGCGAAATACCCACGCGCCCACAAATGGCGACCCCAAAACTTTTGGGATAATGGCCTAAACTCGCTCAATAGCTTGCGAGAGGTCTTCCCTTTCAACAATTGCATCAGCTTGCTGACGCTTAAATAGGGAGGCACAGACACAAACAAGTGGATATGGTCCTTTGATACATGACCTGATAATATCTCTACTTCGTTTGCTTTGCATATTTGACGTATCAATTCTCGTGTTCGCCCGGCCACTTCGCCTTTCATCACGGGTTTACGATATTTTGTAATCCACACTAAGTGGTATTTTATATCATACAAGGAATGGGATGTCTTTCGATAATGTTGCATCTTACAAAGATAAACAACACGCATCTAACTAAAGTCTTCGCCTAAAGGCGAGGGATTTCCTCCCCTTCCCCGATTGAGACATTAAAATTTAGATACAGTATTATATCCAAAACCTGTTTTTTTGTAGCAATTGAACAGTTGACACCCATTTAATTGCTCTATGTTGGATTTTGTGATTAAACCAAGTAAAAAAAGAAGGTGCAAAGTTATATAAAAGTATTATGTTCTCAAAACGAAAATCCTAAAAAGCATCAATTATATTGGATAGTCTGTGCCTGATTGGCTATAACGGCCAGCGTATGCGCAGGTGGCCCGCATAGGGACACTTGACGCATACGCATTGTTGTGTGCAGGTTTTTTATTCTTTCTTAATGTTGTTCCATATATTAGAACGTGTTTGGGAATTTTATTCTGTAAATGATTGAAATTTTGCCAAGATCATTGATGTATTTGCCAAATAAAGGAATGATACAGAACTTTCTATGGTATGCTCGTGGTCAATCAGTATTCTTCGGTAAAAATTAAACCAGGCAATCGTTCTTTCAACTACCCATCGTTTAGCCTGAACAACAAACCCCTTTTTCCCTTCAGGTCTTATTGGAACTTCAAATTCGATATTCAATTCCTCACAGGCCTGTGCAAAAGTTCCTTTATAAGCGTTGTCACCAATTATTTTTATCAGGCGGCCCATTTGATGTTGATCCATCTTCAAAAGATGAACACCAGCCGGACTGTCATGCTCATTAGCTGGATGTACCCAAGCTTGCCAAATACGACCCAAGGTGTCTGTGAGAATTTGACGTTTGCGGCCATTAATCTTTTTATTGCCGTCAATGCCCCGAAACTCATAAATCATGGGAGCCAACTTAACACTCTGAGAATCAACGATCCCCAAGCTTGGGCTTGACTGCCGATCAAGTTTGTCCCGTTCATATTCATTGAGTGCCAGATTGATTGATTTGATAATTCCTTTTTTTGTCCAGTTATAAAAGTAATAGTAAACTGCAGACCAGGGGGGAAAAGAACTATCAAGATTTCGCCATTGGGCTCCAGTTCTTGTTATCCAAAGTATGGCATTGAAAATATCACGCAAATCAAGTGTGCGTTTTCGTTTGATAGGAAGAAATTCTTTTATAACTTCCCACTGGCCGTCGGTCAGCCGTTCAAATTGGGCGAGCATCTTTGTAAGTTTTAGTTTAACTACAAGATACTACCGACGGCTATTTATTTCAAAATAAATTCCCAAACAACCTCTAAACAGTATCCGTCAACCATTTGGGCAGGAAAAAGTTCTGGATGTTGATCGTACAAAGATTGGATCATTTCATGTGCTATTGTATTATTCGTCAAAAAAATATCATATTCTGCCTCACTTATGGGCAGTACTATTGTCCGATTTTGCTTATCTTTAAGTGCCATTGATTTTGTTTCGTTTTATGGTTAGCACTTAAAACATAAGCATTTTCAGTGGCTTTTTTTATTTATCAACGCAAAACGTTACAATCAGAAAATTTAAAAGCAACCGATTCTGCCATGAAATATTGACATCAAAGATACGTCGTTGTCGATCAACGGCCAACTTAATCATGGCATTAGCTTCCTATGAAGAAGCGCGTAGTCCGACTGCATTGAGTTTATCGCCTCTTTTTCACTATCAGTACGGTAGTATCAGCAAAGCGGTGAGCGATTTGGCCAGGAACTCATTTGAAAGAACCAAAGTTCAAAAAGTGTTTCAGGCCTTGTGTTATGCTCATTATTCACCGCCGGATGGATCGGCTGAGCGTTTGGTTTTTCAAACGGATACTACGCCGATGGGCAAGGCCCACTCACCGACATTGCCTGACCGGACTTATATCGCTGTGCCGAATAATGTGATCCGGGGTAATAAGCCACTGGACATTGGCTATGAAGTATCCTTCATCAATTTGTCAGAGCCCTTGACCAGGTGGAGTTTGCCGTTGAGTGTTGAGCGGGTTGGGCCAGACCAGACAGCATCGGAAAAAGCCTTGGAGCAATTGGGGCAGTTATTGGCTCATCCCGAACTGGGTTTGTCAGATCGGTTGTGTATCAATACCCTGGATAGCAAATACGGCAATTTAGTCAACCTGGTACGTTTTCGCACAGGGATGAAAGTCTGGAGGCCAGCCCAGGATAAGCCTTCCGGCCAGGGGGCACCAAAGGTGTTTGATGAAAAATTCTACCTCATTAGCGAAAGTAGAACCAAAACCTATAAAAAGCATCCCAAAACTGGGCTTGCTTATCAGGTTTACCAACGCTCTGTATTTGAAAAGCAGGAGGATGAATACCTTAAGTTGGACACACGAATGGCCACAGGCCGAAAGGTCTTTATCGAAATATGGCGTTGGAATGAGTTGTTGATCCGTTCTAAAAACGGCAACAACATGAAAAACAAGCCATTTGACCTGCTCGCTATTAAGGTTCGGGATGCCCAAAGTGGTAAACCCGTTTTTGACCGGGATATGTTTGTAGCTATTAATGGCCGGCGAAAAGATGAAGTGACTTCCCGCCAAGGTCATCAAATTTATCGACGGCGCTACGACATCGAACCGGCTTTGCGATTTGCCAAACAACGCTTGCTTTTGGATAAACTCCAAACGCCCGATGTGGAACACTTTGACAATTGGCTTTTAGTCCATCAAATGACAGTCTGGTTACTTTATACGGCTAGTGATGAAGCAGACTTTCGCCCTCGTAAATGGAGAAAGTACCTGGTTCAAAATAAAGAGCTTGATAAACAACACAGATTGTCCATCGCCCAAACCCGACATGCCGCTCAAAACCTTTTTTTGACTTTTAACCCCGAACCTTTCAAACCGCTAAAGTCCAAAAAAGGCAGACCTCGGCAAAAAGGTGAAACGCAAATTCAAAGAACTCGATATAAGGTCGTTAAAAAGACCTCTGGAAAAACGAACTTGACTGCCAAAAGGCAGGTAATCAAATTAAAAACCGAAAAAATTGAATAACAGCAAAGGACTAATTGGAATCCTTTTTAATCCCTAAATATTTGGGAAGGCTTCTGTATTTGTCCAAAGTCTAAAATTTTTGAAACTTACAAAAAAATACATGACCAAGGCCTGCTTCAAACTTTTCCCGATAATGTTCCGGTTGAATTCACCTTAAATATTCAAGGTTACAATGTTACAGTTAGAGGTATAAAAACGAATAGTACATTTAGAATTGGGACTGTATTTGTCCCAACAGCTTAACTAAACATGGGTGCATAATGGATTTGTCCCCTCTAAATTCTTCATTCTGTTAGATTTTTCATCATAATTTCCCATCTGCCCGATAGAGCAATACAACGCATTAAGATCAATTTTTCGACATTATCAGGATACCAAAAAGATGAAGGAGATTTGAATCTTAAATTAATCATTCGCCTAATTCCAGACTCAATCAGCCCACTTCCACATACGAGTTTCATTAGAGTGCATGACACATGGTGGGGTTATTTAATATTAAGCAACTTTGTTGTTCCCATGTTCTTGCTGGATAACAAACTCCATAAAATCTTCGATATCTCCGTTAAGCTTTACTGCTCTTAAATCCATGATATTCTGTGCTCCTTGAGAAGACCACCTCATTCCACTTTGTTCCATCCTTTCCTTAACAAGATGTCCGCAGGCTGATTCTACCAATGCAGAACTGACTGGATAACCTTTTTCCAAATATGTTTTGTAGTCCATTTTATGTTTATGATTGGAAAAATATGTAATGGCTTTTTGTACTTGTTTCTTCTTGTTTTTTGACAGCTTCGCTTTGTCCCTTATCAATTCCAGGTCTTTAATTACTTTTTCTGTTTTGCTATCCAACAAATCTTCCAACACTCTACGAACCCAGTCTGCTCGGGACGGAGATTTTTCTCCCATAACGGCAGTACCAGCATCCCAAACATATTCGCTAACATGAATAATATCTAAAATTATTCCGTCGAATTGAGCGTGCAAATCGTGTTTGTCAACATAAGCTAATATCTTGTCTTCTAAACCGATGCCCGCATCAATGGGTATTACAAAACCACTTGCTGGATTTTTCATCCTTTGGACAATGTCGTCTAAGCAGTATTCCACTGCCTTTGCCTGGTCATCCAGAAAGGCCCGACGATGAATCTGTCGATGCATTCGGTTGTCATTTTCTTTGCGAAGTTGCTTGCCTTTTTCATCGTACTCTACTTTTGTTAATGGGCTACCCATTAGACTTCTAATAATACTATCTTTTGACCTTATTTTAGGCATAAAACAAGATGTAACCGTTACTGTTGCCATCTGCTTGACTCCTTGTTTTTCCCCTTTACCTAATCGCTTTTTAGGGTTGCCTGCCTTTTGTTTTTTGTCATTTATTTTGGGAACACCTTTGCCGTCTATCGACCCACATAAATAAACTACTCCATAATAAACTACTCCATCTTCTGCTTCTTTGTCTCGGCTTTCATAAAAGTCATCCACTAAAGGACCTAGATTTGACGCATTCCTTTCTGAGGATTTACCACTCAATTTTAAGCCGAGCAATTTATTCAATAGCCTCACACTCTCTTCAAAATCATTCTCCGATGCGTTCTCGCCTACCAATTCTTGCAACAGGTAAGACCAAGTACTCATTTTTGGCAATTCCAACTGATTATCTAATTCGTAATAGCTCCCTGTAGCTTTACTCCAATGCCGGGGGCGTGTTATCGTCAGCCTACCAAATATGCTCGTATACTTCCTTGTCTTCAGACCTTTTGACTCTAAGGATTGTCCCGTTTCTGTCTTCGGAGTAAACCCCCTAAGACTCCTTATTTTTTGCTCTATTACCACGCTTAATAATACTAGACCCAATTGTAGTAGGTGTCTTAAAAGCCCTTTCTCTATATGATGCATACTTACATCTGATGACATATAATTTTGAGCAAGGTTTATTATTTTTTGAATTTCTCGGTGTATTCGTGGGTCGTTCTCTAGTTTTTCCATATCTTACAATAGGAGTTTTTGGGTTTGAAATTTGGTTTGCAACTCTAAATTACAAAATCCCAGAAACTCCTTATCATATGGGCGCAACAGGGATTTGTCCCCCCCTATATAGAAAGGAAGAAAGCATTAACTTTGAGTTGAAACAAAACCAAAAAAAATGCAAATCTCCCTTTCAGTAGTAAAATTACTAAAAAAAGAATTAGAAGAATTACTCTTATCAATAAACTGGTTAGAAATGTTGTTAACCGGAAATTTTTATAAGTTTGAAGATTGTTAAATCCGACTAAGTCGTACTAAGTAGAGTCCGAAAAAGTCGTATTAGTTTTTTGAGCTATCCAATCAAATGGCAGCTCAAGCTGTAAAGCGGGAAAACGAGCCAAGTGCTCTAAATTTCTCATAAGGGATTCAACGGTAATGCCTTTAATAGGCGTTTGATGAATCACAAGTTCTTTGTCATTCTGGAACAAGAGTTGTTTTTTTCGATTACAAAAAGTAATGATCAACTGTTCTTTGGGTTTTACCTGTGGGATGTAATAGACCTGGCCACCTAAACAGATGGTTCGATTGCCAGCTACTTTTCTATACCATTTGCCCTTGGCCAGGAAAGCCCAAACGCGACTCAAGCTGATCATCTGAGCTTCCCGATGGGGATGATAAAAACGTCCAGAGTGCTTAGCCTGTAGATATTTTTTCAATGGCGGCAGATTATCAGTAGCGGTACTGGGAATAAATTCATTGAGCCTTTGGCGTCTTTTTTGACAGCACTCAAAGAGGTGTTCCCAGTTTTTGAACCCGTCTTTTCTCAGCAACACTTGGTTGAAAACGGTTTGGTGGGCTCTTTCCACGGTGCCTTGGTCCGTGGGCTGATTGACCCGACTAAAGCAAGGTTGAATACCTAAACTGATCAGCCACAAACAAAACAGTGTAGGAAAAGGCGATTTGCTTTTGTTTTCATAAAAAACACTGGCATGATCACTTTGTACCCTGCTGGGCAAACCATGGTGGAGGAAGCCTAAACGCATCGCTGTTTGATAATCACTCGTGTTGGGATGTCCCTGCATGCTTGTCATCCTGGCTGGAAAATCAGCCACATATAAGCTGGAGTGAACATCTTTGGCATTTAACATAGCGATGGCTCCGATACCATCCACATAAGTATTGCCTTGACCATCGATTTGCCAAAGACTATGACAGCGTTTAGCTTTTTTACACGCTGGTATCGGCAATGGGGAATTGGGCTCATAACTCCTACTGAGGCCTTCTTGCTTTAAAAATGCGCCAATGACGCTTGTGCTTGGAAGTTTCGTAGTGGCCCATTTTTTATCCAACTGCAATTCAGTAAGAATGGTAGTTGGGCCCCAACCTTCCTGTTTGCCCCGCATGGCCTTAACTTGATCTTGCAAAGCTTTTGGAAAACTGCTCATCGCCCCAGTTTTGGGCCGACCCATCGCTGAGTGTAACGAACCCCTTTTTTTAGGATCTGTCGCCACTTACGTACCGTATGAACAGATATTCCTAGCTGGGAGGCAATCTGAGGAGCTTTTACGCCTTCTTTTACCAGGTGCTTGATTTGATCCCTTTGTTCCAGACTTGTCATTTGATCTTTTTTTGTCCCTCTTTTGGGCCAAAAGTTAATACGACTTTTTCGGATTATTTATTAGTATGACTTAATAAGATTTAACAAGATTTACTTCACATTAAGAATTGCAAGTTCTTTGCAGAAGTTTTGTTTTTTAGTTGCAATTTTTCAAAAATACAAATATATAATTGCGAATTTCGGAAAGGGTTGAAATTTGATTGTTGCTTATTCCTTGGAGATTTTGAAATCATAGAATCTAAATTTGATAAGAAATTATCATTCTATGATTGCTCTTTTCAAAAGAAAATCAAATTGAAAAATTTAGTTCTCAACGAGGGGACTGATATCGCTGAACATTCTGATAAACCATACTCAAACAATTTCATATTTGATCCAATAATAGAATAAGTACTGGCTATAACAATGCATATAACGGCAAGTGGGACTTACACCCCACCTGCGTTTATGCTTCCCGTTGGCTGCAATGGATCGGCCGACCCGCTTTTTTTGAATTGGATGGCATGAACATCTGTACCAAAAAGGTAATTGAAAGAGAATCTTTGACAGTAAATTCTGATTGATAATTTATCCTGAATTGAAACTGGAATTGATAGTTGTGAAAATTTGAAGTTGGAAAAAATTATGATAAACGGCATTGTTGCATGAATAGATGTTAAACTAAAGGTGGGCTGGATTTGTATATTTGGTTTTCCAGAACTAAATCTACAAACTACCAGCCCATGTCAAAGATAAAAAAGGATACACAAAGTAGCGATAAGTCGAAGGTTAAATACCAAGTGTTAAACTGGTCAAGTTATAATGAAGCCCTAGTGAGGCGCGGAGATATCACGATTTATTTTAGCGACGAGGTACTTGATCAATGGTATAGTGACTTGCCCGCTCAACGGGGTGCACAACCGGTTTACAGCGATTTATGTATAGAAACCCTATTGATGATTAAAGTTGTATTTAAACTTGCCTATCGGCAGACGCAAGGTTTTGCCAACAGCTTACTCAGACTGATGGATTTATCAGATCTGAATGTTCCCAGTTATACCCAACTTTGCCGCCGGGCAGCAACTTTAGAAGTGGTCCCCTATCAGATTCCTCAAAACGGTTCTATAGTTATTGCTATTGATTCAACGGGACTCAAAATCTATGGTGAAGGAGAATGGAAAGTGAGAAAACATGGATATTCAAAACGCAGAACCTGGCGTAAACTTCATCTTGGAGTGGATTCAAAAACGGGTTTCATTCATTGCCATACCCTGACTTTAAACGATGTAGATGATGGTTCACAATTAGAAGATCTGCTCGACCAAGTGGAAACTGAGGTTACTGATGCTTGTCTGGATGGTGCTTACGATCATGAAGATTGTTGGGATGATTTGATCGGAAGAAAGATCAATCCTATTATACCGCCCAGAGAAAATGCTGTGGAATGGTACCTTGAAGAGTTAGGAGACTTTCCGGAATATCCGCGAAATGCTGCAATAACCCGAATTGATCAAATTGGCAAAAAAGAATGGAAAAAGGAGGTAGGGTATCACCGACGAAGCTTATCTGAAACGGCAATGTTCCGTTATAAAACCATTCATGGAAACAAGCTTTATTCTCGAATATTTAACAGGCAGGAAATTGAAAATAGTATCAAAATCAAAACGCTCAATATTATGACAGCCCAAGGTATGCCTATTTCGAAACCTATAAAAGTTGCTTAATTTAATGAAAAACCAGCGACAGCTTTATCTTTTGATTCATGCAACAAAGCCATGATAAACTACTAATTTTCAATCGATTACCTATAATTTTAATCACAATTGATGGATTATTTATAAACCGATAAACTTGGTTCTTCCCCACTTTTGGTGGAAAGCCTCAACTGGAATCCATCAAGACCCGTTTGCGTAGCAGCTCGAATCCGGCACGGCCATACATTTGGCGCTTGATATTTTTCAATCGGTTGACTTGACCTTCCACCTGACCATTACTCCATTTTAGAGATACTGCTGCTTTTACGGCGTCATAATCTTGTTGTAGCCCTTTTGCAAAATTTTTCAAAGAAGGAATACCGCTCTCCAACGCCATGTCGATCCAACGGTTCAGGTGTTTTTTCCTGAGTTTATCCGTTATGTTTTTAAATTTTCGTGCTAACTGGCTTGCCTTATTCGCTGGGGGACACCGCTTGTAAAACGCCCGCAAATAGGTTTGAGATGGCTCATCCAATTTCTCAAAAGGTTTGCTCATTAGTAAACTGACTTTTCGGGCTGACCATGTTTTCACCTTTAAAGGAGGTGGAAGATTTTCAGCACTACGATCTTTAGGATACTTGCGGACAAATCTATAAACACTTTGCGGTGAACCGGTAAACCCTTGTTCCTTAATCTCGCGCCACAACTGCATATGTCTTGTTTCACCCTCTCGCCATCTCTTCCTTAGATAATCTTCAAAAGGCAGGGCCTTTGATACCTTGGATACTCCTATTATTTTTTGAGGGTATTCCTCATATTTCAAGTACCTTTCAATAGTTTGTCTATGGATACCTGTCTGACGGTTAATAGATCGAATGGAATGACCTTTGGATTTTAAGCGTTTTACTTCTAAAAAATTTAACTCATATTTGGACAATTTAGGTTCTTCTTTTGGTAGTGTAGGATCTAGTTCTTGTGTTATTTTAATTTGCTCATTGTCTCTTTCGGCTTGGGCAATATCCTTGGCTGCCAAACGTAATTCTTGATTATGTTTATCCAGTAAGCGCTTCAAAGCATCTCCCAGATTTTTCAATAAATGCCACCGATCAGCGACCTGGGTGGCTTGGGGAGCACCTAACACAGCAGCTTGGGAATAACAACTGGCACGGGCCCTACTGATAATCTCAATTTCAGGATGGGCTTCTAACCACTTTTTAACCGTTTCCACTTCTCTGTCAGGCAAAAGGTCTATTGGTTTTCTCTTCTCCAGATCCACCAAAATTGTCCCGTATGTGTGTCCTTTTTTGAAGGCCCAATCGTCAATGCCCAATACCCGAGGAGAAGCCACATCGACATCACCTGCACAATTGTCAATTATTCGTAACATAGTAGAGCGACCTACTGGCATGCCGAGCAAGGAAGCCAGCCTGGAACCACCATTACCACCAAGGGCATAACCGATCTGAGCCAGGTGGTCTGTCAATCTCAATGTGCGACGGGCATAAGGTTTCAATTTTTCTCCAAATCGTTCCGTAAATATTTTCCGGATACAATCTTTATTCGTACAATAAAATTTGTTGACACAAAGATTTACCTTAACCGGAATACCAGCCCACGGCATGTCTAGCAATTGACGCGTGTATTTACTATGTCTGCTGTGGCTTTTCTCGCCACAGTCTGGGCAAATGCCCTGGGCACTAATTGTTATTAGCTGTAGCAGAAAGTGATCTTCCTGCTGTTCCAAGGCCTGAAGGCGAACTAAATTCGAGATAGGAAGTAGTGCTGGGGGTACCGTCCATTGAAAATACCCCGTTGATTCTGATCAACCCATTGTTTTCCACCAAAAGTGGGGAAGAACCAGTTTGCTCCGGTTTAGCCACATAAAAGTGGACGGTTCTAAAAAGGTTGACGCTTCTTTTGATAAAGCTCCTGCCAGTTTTCTTTCTCATGCTGATAAAATTTGGGACAAGGTTGAGAAAGAATAAAGGTCGAGTAGAGCAGGGAAGTAAATAGTCACTTCCCCACCCTCTCACAGAACGGTACGTGAACCTCTCGATTCATACCGCTCTTCAGGATTAGAATATTTACGGTGTAAATCCGTACTTCCAATGTTCAAATAAATTCGGATAGGACTTGTAAATATCAAGGAGGTAGGCACCACGTGCTTGAGACCAGCGGCGCCTAAATCGCTTGTATTTATTCATAACCCAGCGAATTAATCTGACATTGAGGTTTCGGCAAAATTGCTGCTTAATTCTTTATGAACCATTGTAGAGGGAACTAAGTAATTAAACCGCATGATTTATTTTCATTTTCAATCTTAGTTTTGTTGCACCTAACCATTGTTCCATGCAGCATTATTTTCCTTTAATTCTTGGATCGAATTTGAAATCTTCAATATCAACCAATTTGATTCGCTTAAAATCCTTATGATTAACATTGATTAAGTAATTATACTCATTATTAATTATTGATGACGGAACTTTTAACACTGCAAATTTTTGAGCATCTATCCACCCATCTCCGATAGTCTGGCAAGTTGAATATGATTCATAGCTAAACCATTCTTCTGGCAATTCATTTTTTGATATTTCTTTTATCTTGATTCTTGAGGGTATTTCAATTATCATTACTTTAAAGTTGTCATTTAATCCTTCCCCACTTCGATGTACTACATTTTCTAAACATGCTAATGCTCGAGTACTTGCTGCATAAATAACAAACTTCCCTTTTGAATTCCATCTACCAGGAAATCCAGATGCAGTTAATTTTTTTGACCATTTTGAAAGACATATTCTATATATTATCACAATTACTCTGTATTAGGCTAAATCTCCAAATTCAATTCTTACTAATTCCTCAAATATTAAGTCTATCCCTGTTGAGGTATTCATCAATTTGTAAGGAATTTGATTCCCAAGGCCAAATGCTGGTTTATTCAACCATCTATTAAAGCTGTCTATTGATGCAAAAATTTCAACACCTTTTTTATAGAGTACTAACAGCTTTAATATCAATTCACTGTTCCTTGGATTTAGTTTCTTCTTATCTTCTTTGTACCTATTTATCGTTTTTATTGATATTTGAAATATATCTTCTGCAAGCCGATTCTTATTCATTCCTGTTAGCATCGCTAAGTCAAAAAACATCTTTGCATTGACCCCTTTCATTGAATTCATGACAATCGAATAATTATCTTTTATTGTCTTTTCGTACTTTGAAAATAAATCTTGATTATTTACCATGTTGCTATCTTTTATTAAAGCCACAATTTATGGGATTTTGTCCAATAATTCAAGAAATTTGTCCTCTTTTTGTTTTTTGTTGCATGGAACGGGAAGTGCTGACGCAGTGGCCGACGAATGGAGGGCATTGCCGTTTAGCACATTGTTATGTGCTTAGATGAAGAGGTTTTGTTCCTCAAATCCTTTGTTTATTGTAATATCAAATAAGAAAATGACTCTACTCTACAACAATTGGACTAAACACAGCCCATTGAACTTTACCATCTCTGTCATAGCTGATTTGTAGTTGTTTACTTTTAGTGAGGTGTTTTCTTAAAGCTTTTAAACATGTTTCGTCAAAGCAATAAAAACAAAATGACCCATTGTAGAATTTGATCATCTTTGAAGGTTCCCCAAGCAATTTTTCAACTTGCCTTCTTTTTAATCCTTTAAAGCACTCTGTAGTAATGTTATTTTGGGTAAATTTCCATTGGGTGGATTTGTCTTTAAAGCTATAGAGTAATTTTTCAGAGTTTGCTAACTTCCATTCTCTTTTGATAAAGTGAATATAATTTTGACAGTCTTTTGATGCATGCTTATAAGAAGAACAAGAAAAATTTAAAATAAAAAATAATATTACTAATCTCATGATATAAATTTAGATTGCTTTTATTAAAAGCCACTATTTTTTAGGATAAATTTGGCATTTATAACTTTTTTGTCTCTAGTATAATTAATAATTAAGCTTGCATTTTTATCATGGCTTTTGCCCATTATTTTTTTTAAACAATCATCTTCAAAGCAATAATGACATTCAAATTTATTGTAAAATTTAATAATTACAGATGGTTCTCCAAGAATTTTTTTAATCGATCTCTCACTTAAACCATTAAAGCACTCTACATTTTTATATTGATATTCTTCCCCGTATTTTGAATTTTCTTTAAAGGTGTAAGTTAATTTATTTGAGTTGACTACTTTCCAATTACTTTTTAGAAAGGTGAAATATTTTTTACACTCTTTAGGCGCTTTTCTAGGAGTAACGCAAGAAATATTGAGAAGAAGAAGAAATAATATTAGTCTCATGAAAAGCTATAATTTTACAACTTTGAGAATATGAGGGTAAAAAAACTAGCTCAATCCTTAATTCTTCTGCCATTTTCTTTACCAGTTTACAATGCTGGTACCTGGCATTGTCTAAGACCACATAGATCTGTTTTTTACGGTATCGCTTCCTGATCATTTTGAGTAATTCAATAACTGTTGGCGCTTTGATATAAGTATCATTATAAACGCTGATGATTTCTTTCGTTTTCGCATTCACTGCCCCAAGCAAGTTGATCCTGGTTCTGCCTGATTTACAAGTGGTTGTAAAACATCTTCTACAAATTCCTTTTGCTTCACTGGATCTGCTTTGGCTGGGATGTGGCACCCACAAGTTTGAATTCAGCATTCGTCTCCGTATCTCGGTGTTTGAAATAATCGGCGACGAAAAAAATCATTAAAGAATGAGTTTTACTCAGGCAACCTTTTAGAAAAAGATGGATATAGTGGGTGTAAACACATTCTTTTCTAACAAAAAACAAATTAAAATGCAAATATTTAAATTTTTGATGTTCGCTTTTGCATTCTCCATCTTTCTGGCTTCTTGTTCAAAAGACAGTATTGTGGAGACAATAGACGTGCCCCCAACGGTTGATCCAACTATCGAGGAAGTTACTGATGGCGGGACGCTTACCCTCAACAGTTTGGTCATAGAGACCGATACATTGAGAGTTAGTGCCTTACAACCCTGGGGTAGTGATTTGGCTCATGGATATTCATTCGGTGTAGAGTCTCCGCTATTGAATGGCGCACCCGGCGAGTTGTTTGCTTTGATGTGGCAGGTTGCTACACCCGAACCGAATATTGAGGCAGGTAGCTACTCAGGAGATCAAGCTAACTCGCTTGACCAGGCTACTATGATGGCCATTGAGCAGTGGTTTGCAAATGGTGCCGATACCACTAACCTGCCCAACATTGCCAATACCCAGTACGATGCCTCTGGCGTAACGATCGACGTGAGCAATGTTTCTTTGGATGTTTTTTCCGAAACCATTGATTCATTCCCTGACCCGAGCAACCCTGGGACATGGATTCCACTAACCGCTAATATTGATGAAGCCAATATTGATATCAGTGGTAATATGGTTGATGTTAATGGCAACTCAATCGCCGTTTCCGGTTCCTTTTTGGCTCGGATATCTCGTATAGATTTCTAATTCTAATGATCTTGTATGCCTGGGAACCTACCTTCACAAAATAAATTAGGGGCAAGCTTTAATACTTGCCCCTAATTTTAGAGCATCGTAACGTAAAATTAATGCATTAGTTTTTATTTTTATGATGAATCTCAACTGGCGAAGTAATTTGACGTTAACAGCAGGTAATTTTCTTCTGAGTAAAACCATGAGAACAACCAAACTGAGGATATTAAAAAAAAGGGAAGAAGCTCTAGATAAAATTATCGAAGGCTGCAAAAAGAATGAGACATACTGTCAGGAGTTGCTTTTTAAAGAATTTGCCCCTCGTATTTTGACTGTTTGTCGTAGGTATGGAACTTCGCACTTCGGAGCCAAAGATATTTTGCAAGAGACCTTTTTGGCTGTTTTTAAAAATATTAAGCTGTACGATAGTCAAAAGGCTTCTATCGAAACGTGGATGAAACGCATTGCAATTAATACGGCTCTTAAAGCTATAAGAGGTAAAAAATTGCAAACGATAAGTTTTGAAGAGTACAATCGCACTAGCGAAGAAACAGCAGAAAATGCAGAAGATGTGGAACAGGTCTCGATAGAAAAAATTCTTTCGGTCATCCAGGAACTCCCCGATGGCTACCGCACTGTTTTTAATATGTATGTGATCGACGGCTATGCCCACAAAGAGATAGCAGATATACTCGGAATTAGCATACAAACTTCGAAGTCACAACTCTCAAAAGCCAAAAAAATGATACGGGCCAAATTGGCGGCTTATAAAAAAAACCATAAGATAATGATTTCAAATGGAAAATAAGAAGTTATATAATATCATAAAAAGCCGATTGGAAGCTTATGATTCTCCAATGGATGTAGATAGCGAATGGCGGGCATTATCCAGTAAGCAAAATGCTGCATGGAATAGCAAACTCAAATGGTATACCTTGGCTGTACTGGCGTTGATGATTGGGCTGGGTATATTATTTTGGCAATTTTCCAGTCAGGTTGGCAAACCCTTGCATTCTGTCGGAGAAACAGAGCAGATTGCTGATATGCAAAATAATAGAGGTCATATTGTTGTAGAGGAGGCCATACAGTTTAATTCAACAGACCTGCACAAAAATAAGGAAAGAAGCTTGGAAAACTCTGTTGCTCCGAATGGGATATCCAAAAAGGGTAGTAAAGAAAACATTGTTGGCAATAGTAAAGGGCAGAGAAGAAGTGATATGTTTTTGGCTTCTGAATCCGACCAAGCAGACCAACTGGAAGGAACTGTTAATGAAAAACCAGATGAAAAGGCGTCCCACTCTCCTCTTAAACCTGGTGGGCAGGCAAAAGTGCAATCAGAGGAAATAAATTTGCTGCCGCGAAAAATGATGTTCTTGAAATATGAGAAAGAAATACCAGCAATAAATACAACCGCATTAATTCCTACCCAAAAACGGCAAAATCAAAATTCTTTTGAAATATATGCTGGGGCAGGTTTGTTTTTGACCCGGCAAGGTTTTTCTGCAAAAAACAGCAATTTTGAAAACCACAAGTTGCAAAGGGAAAAATCGGAATCACCACTTGAAACCTATTATTTCGACATTGGATTAAATTATTTCCTGAATAAAAAGACATTTACTAGTATAGGCCTCAGTTATGCTCAGTGGTATGACAAATTTGTATATTCTTATGAGCAAGAAAAGGATTATTTCATTAACAATGCACTGCTGAAAGTAATTGTACATATGCCATCTGGAATGGAGGATCGGATCTATGGAGACACGACTATTGCTGGAGTGGAAAAGGTAAATGTCACCCATTTCAACCAGTATTCTTCAACCAATTTGAGCCTTATGGCAGGCCATTATCTTTTGCAATTCGATAAATTTAGTCTTGGCATCTCCGGTGGCCTGGACTGGAGCTTCAAAACTAGTGTGAAAGGAAAAATTGCCTCGCCAAGTACAACAGGGATTTTAGAGTTGAATAGTTCTTCATTTATATATGAAAAGTCTTTTGGCCTGGGCTTATCCGCTTCGATTCATGCGGACTATCACGTGACTAACAGGCTCACCGTCCAGTTGCGCCCGGCAGGTAGTTATTACTTTTCATCCATCACTGATGATAACTATGGGGTGGATGCGAAGTGGTACAGGCTTGGAATGGCTGTGGGCTTAAAATACAAACTGTAACCCCACCTCCCCTCCCTTGGTGTGACTGAAATCAAAACAGTCTCTACAACAAATGACTAAACCGGAGCAAACTAATGCCACCCATGCCGGTGAAATTGTGCCACGGATTTATTAACAAATCTCGATTTGAGTTTCGTAGCCTTAGCTACGGGACGAAAAGTAGATGCGCAGACACATCCCAAATTCAAACTTGTGGGGGAGCTTTGTTGCATGAATCAAAAAGACAAAGCTATCGCTAACAATGGTTCATAAAGAATTAAGCGGCAATTTTGCCGAAATCTAATAGCTTTTTAAAAGCGGGTTTATTTTTTATCAATTCAGGTTGAATATCTAAGTTTGATAAAAAGAAATTGAGCATAAGTTCATTGAAATAGCAGGTTTTGACATCAGCAAGAGAAAAGCTGGTTCTATCTTCCTTTTTGACAGACAAGTAATGGGCTGCCTTAGCCACACTTACACTGCTAAGAGCCATATTAAAATGGTAGTGTAATTTTTTCTCATTTCTGGATTGACAGTTGGTTAATCCGGTATTTTGTTTTGCATCTCTGAACAAAAACTCAATCTGAAACCGAGCTTTGTAAAAGCAATAGATACAAAGGGCGTCTAACTCTAAGTCAGTTGAAAAGTACATAGCGTACCTATTTGTAGGGTTTCCTTCTTTTAGGAATTCCACATAAGCCAGGTTGATTTTTCTTTTTAATCTTACTGACCAGCATAGGATTTGAAATATTTTTACATCCTCATCTTGATGGACTAAATTAAATCGACGTTTGTCAATTTTTTGGACGTTGATTTTGCCATCATACTTTTTTGGTCTGCCCGGTCCTTTTCTTTTTGGCCCCTTGTACAAATATTTCAGATTAGCGTCTTTTCTCAATTTGCAAATGATGTCTAATTCAGTTTGTGCTTTGATTGGGTTTATAAAGCCAAGCTTAGCAAAGTAACCATCTACAGCTAAATGAGTGGAGATATGACTTATCCGGGGAGCCAGATCAATTATGGTTTGCGCATAAAAATCTACCAGCGTCATCTCTTTTTCATTGAGTTTTTCTCTACTGATTGTTTGAACAGCTTGTAAATGCAAAGCAGTATTATCATCTATACTAACTGCGGCTAATCCACCTATTTCAAGTCCTTTAGCTGGTCTGCCTAGACAACCACTGTAATAATAATCCACATTGGGCGTGTGCTTCCCACTTTTAGGGATATACGATGGATCAAAAGCTAATATCGTACGGCCTTTAAATTGACTATTGCATAATTCAATATTGAAAGACAGAAAATCAAACTCCTTCTCAAATTGGTTATGAAACGTCATTTCACACTTTGAACTATACCTGCTCATCCCTTTGAAATTATATCGTCCTCGTAGCGATAAAAACAAAATAATCGTTGAAATGAAAAATTTCTTACTCGGCTTTGGAATGCCTTGCAATTTATTTACTATTTTTTCGGTGAGAGTTTTACTCTCGCTGGAAGTATGATTGGTATGAAGTCGCATTCAACCAAATTCGTACTTCCTTTTTTATTTTCCAAAATTTGCTTGAAAAAGTTAATGAACCATTGGCTAATGTTGTATCAAATTAAGCAACTTTTATCGATTTTGAAATAGGCATGCCTTGGGCTGTCATTATATTGAGTGTTTTGATTTTAATATTATTTTCGATTTTCTGTTTGTCAAATATTCGGGAATAAAGTTTGTTCCCGTGGATTGTTTTGTAGCGGAACATTGCCGTTTCAGATAAGTTCCGCCGGTGATACCCAATCTCCTTTTTCCATTCCCCTTCACCATAGATTTTGAGTCCCGTTGAATCAATAGCAATAACTATAGAACCGTTTTGAGGAATCTGATAGGGGGCCACTTCTAAAGTTGCAGCCCGGCGACAAAGCTGGGTATAACTGGGAACTTTCAGACCTGATAAATCCATCAGTTTGAGTAAACTGCCAGCAAAACCATGCGTCTGCCGATAGGCCAGTTTGAACACTACCTTTATCATTAAAAGCGTTTCGATGCACAGGTCGCTGTAAACCGGTTGAGCAGTTGGTCTTTAACTTTCGATTTATCGCTATTTTGGGTATCCTTTTTTACCTTTGACATGGGCTGGTAGTTTGTAGATTTTTTGTGCAAAACCAAATATACGAAGCCAGCCCAACTTTAGTTTTGCCTCTATTCATGCAACAAAGCCGCTTCCAAAAGCAATTTCCAAACACGCTCTTACAAAATACCAAAACCTAACCATTATGAAATCAATTAACCTTTTAGTCTGGAGTTTAGTCGCTGTAACTCCCAATATTGAAGCCCAGGAGTTTGCAGCTCCGCAAATCAATCAATTCTCCCTGACCCAACAAGGCAACCGTTCGAGTCCGGCTTTTGCCGACATAGACCAAGATGACGACCTGGATTTGTTTACCGGCCTGGTGAGTGGCGATTTTGGATTTTTCGAGAATATTGGCGCAGCTGATTTTCCTGTTTTCGGTATCTTCACTATAGCCCCTTTCAACATTGGGTCCATAGGAGGAAATGCTACTCCTTTTCTTGTCGACCTTGATAATGATGGCGACTTCGACTTGTTCGCCGGGGGCGACGGTGGACTACGGTATTATGAAAATCTGGGAAACGTAAGTATTCCGGCATATGGACCGGAAATTCAGAATCCATATTCTATTATTAGCCCAACAGGAATTAGTAAACCATACCTCGTGGATATAGATAATGATAATGACATGGACTTATTTGTTGGCTCATCAGATGGGAATACATATTACTACGAAAATACTGGAACTGTTGGGAATCCGGCTTTTGCAATGTCTGTCAGTAATCCCTTCGGCTTAATGAATGTTGGACAACGGTCTGCACCTGCATTGGCTGACATGGATAATGATGGCGACTTTGATGCTTTAATAGGAAACAGCCAAGGGAACATGCATTATTTTGAAAACAACGGAACTATCGATGCTCCAGTTTTCGCCTCTGTGGGTCAAAACCCATTTAATCTCCTGAGTGTGGGGGACGATGCAAAACCTTTCTTTGGAGATTTAGACGACGATGGCGATCTTGACCTGATGGTTGGAAATGCCCTTGGCGATTATTATTACTTTGAAAAAGTTTCAAGCACCAAGGTCGATGAAAAGCTATACTATGAAAATGTACTCATTTACCCCAATCCCTCCACGGATTACATAATTATCCAATTTAAAGGATTGGTAGACAGAGACTGGAATCTGATTGTTACTGATTTGAACGGCAAAGTAGTCCTGAGAGAGCGCTCAATAAGCGATGGGAAGATATTTATCAGCAATGACATAGGCAGGGGGATTTTCTTATCTTATATAGAAAACACTGAATCAAGACAATTCACAGGTACACTGTTGATGGAATAGGTTTAAAATGCCAAGAAAATCTAAACAATAAAACTATACTTCAAGCCGCCAAGTTTTGTACATTTCCATAGCGATTGAACCAGTAAAAACCACTTCCACACCTTGGTTAAAACCAACAGGCTTGAAGTTTATCCCGCTTTGCCAAGTCTTGTGCATACGCACAAAACTTGGCAAAGCGCGGTATAAAAAGCAAGTAAAAAAGGTTTTCCTTACCCGCCGTTCAAGATAGAGTGGACAAACCAGACAGCCCATAATTGGTATTTGCTTTGCACTTAAACACAGTTGCCTACCTTGTTTTCTTACCGTCCATTGAATTCCCCCTTTTTTGAAATATGACATCAATTTAATCAGTCCAATAAATTTGCCTGAAGAGCTTGTGTCGCTTAATGCGGCATTTGTAAGACATCCGTCTTTTTCTGTTTTCAGGCAGTAAACATTTGGACATGCCATTAGTAATCCACTTTAAAACAAGTCAACCACCACTTTCTTAGAAGGTGGCTTGGCGCTTGCCAACCCCTGTAAGGGGTTTCCCTCTTTTCTTCCCACGCCACTACAAGCGGGGGCTGGCCTGCCAAACAGCCAGCTAAGCCAGCCAAATCATTGTTTGACGGAGGAGTTTGATTTGGCGAGATTTTTTTGCTTCGTTTTTTCATCGATTGGAAAAAATGAAGGCGCCGCACCTGTCTAACTAGCATTGCCAGGTAGAGGCAATACCAAAAGTAAAACGACAAAGCCAAAAAGAACATAACCACTACCTAAGGAGGTGGTTTTCTAAAATTCAATAAATGAAGAAAACTTTACTAGCACCCGGAGGAACCTATATACTCATCTTTTTCCTCCTTGGAAGTGTCACATCCAATATCCTGTTAGCACAATGCAGCTCGTCCGACATTGACATCGAGACCACCATAGCCTACAATTTCATCGATGACAGCAACATCCAGACACCTGCCGGAACGCCCGTCACAGCAGCCTACATCGGCGCCAAATTCTGCAACACCAGCGCAAGTGCCCGCTCCGATGTTTTTGCCTATGTGGGTACCTACACCGGGAGTGGCAACGGCCTACGGTCAGTGGCCGGGCTTACCAATACTTCGACGAGTATGCTTCTGTATACAACTATTACCAGTTGAAGATGATGGACATTGACGGCACCTATGAATACTCCAAAGTGATCTACATTGAAACCAATTGTAAGGATGAATACGATATGATGATCTACCCCAACCCAATCGCCGTTCACAGAAAAGCGGTGAATATCAAGTTTTACAGTGAAAGAGTAGAAACTGACATCTTCGTACTTGACTTGCTGGGCCGGGTGATGATAAGCACCAATCTGGGTGTAACTCCCGGATGGAATACGGTGCGTTTGGAGGTGGGGCATCTTTCACCCGGAACTTATTTCATCAAACAACCGGGAAGCAGAGGGGTAGCGCGGTTTTTGGTGCAGGAGTAATAATGGCCATAAATCACCGAATCAGGGTAATGTCCCCAGCTTCAATCTTTGTACTTGACACTCCATTCTCAGTGACTATATATTCAACTAGATAAATATAAACCCCGGTGTCTGCTCTCTTGCCCCGGTACTTCCCGTCCCAGCTCATGGTGGGGTCTTCGCTATTGAAAATGTGACCACCCCAACGGTCGAAAATTTGTAATTTATAGGATTCTAACTGGCAATTAGAATAAGCAGTAAATTCATCATTAATACCGTCGTCGTTGGGTGAAAAGGCGTTGGGGATATAAACAGAACAGGCTTCACAGTTGAAAAACTGAACCGTGTCAACCAATACCTCACAATTGCTCGATATGGTGAGGGCATAAGTACCAGGCTGGTCAACGATATAAATGGGCTCATCAGAACCATCGTGCCATTGATAGGTGGCAAACTCGTGAGCCGTAACGTCCAATACCACTGGCTCTTCGCAGAGATAAGCATCGGGGCCGAGGTCAAGGGGTTCAATATCGGGAATATATTCCACCTCAATGGTATCCCCACCTTCTCCACATCCATTGCTGAGATGTACACCATATATACCACTGTCGTCAATAGTAATGGTTGGCCCTTGAAAACCGTCTGTCCAAATATATTGAGCACCTGTTGTGGTGACATCAAGCGTCAATATTTCACCAGTGCATAATGTTGTGTCAGGTCCAAAATCCACTATTGGGATTTCTGCGATAATATCCACTATTATTTCATCACTGTCCGTGCCACAATCGTTGGTGACGGTGACTGCATAAGTACCGGGAGTGGAGACAGTATATGTTGGGTCCGCAGAACCGTCCTGCCATTGGTAAGTGGCGGCATCATTAGTAGCATCCAGAACCAAGGAAGTACCACAGAATGAAGTATCTGCGCCTAAATTGACTATAGGGGCAACAGGAAAGTCCCGGTCAAAAGGAAAATTCACTGATGTGGCTGGATTGCCGCACAAGTCCAACACCTCATCCATTCCATTGGTCACAAGAGAAAAAATATAGCTGCCATCCAATGTAACAGGCGGATCAACGGTCACAGTGAATGTTTTGTCAAACTCTCCACCTGCATCACAACCAATTGAGGCGAGGGTCATGGTATATGACCCGCCGGGACCGGCCAGGGAAAAGTTTAAATCGGCGATGCTGTTGCATTGAATAAATTCATTAAAAGTAATTTCAAATGTACTCTCACCACAAGTTTCCGGCATCGAAGCTGATACGATTTCAGGCGCATCAGTGTCAATCACTCCTGCGGATGATAGCCCAAAATCAATTGTATAGCCATTTGTAGAGCCCGTCCAATTGTTCACCATGAGGACATAAGTGTTGCCCTGCTGAACGTTTACCAAAGCATTAAGTGCGCTAAACCCTTGAAAAGGACTTGGAGGATTGAATCCACAACCTGGTCCTTGTATATTAAAACTGGATGTGCCATCTGCCCCGGTAGAGCCATTACAGGCCCCAACACCAAATGAACCTGCCGCATTACAGCTTACCATCAAAGACACATCCGTGAAGATGTCCCCGCAACTCGCATTTGTAATGTCGAACAAAACCCAGTCATAATCATCATCAGGATCATTAGGAGATATGACAAACCCAAATTGCCCATCAACATCCGTTGTGAAAGTATACCAAATGGAATTGGTTTCGGCTTGGACGCAAGAGACACCAGCATGGATTTCATTTGGGAAATTGCCTGCACCTACGGGTGACAGTGTTTCTGTATAAGTCGTTTGGCATACAGGTATTGCTCCAAGGCAATCCTGTACGGTTGGAACTTGTGCCTTCAATAGCATCCCCCAAGAGAAAAAACATAAAAAAAAGCACATCTCGGAAACGTTCATTTTTAGCTCTTGATTTTGATTATTATTTTAACCCAAGTTGCGATGAGAGCCCGCAACTTGAAAATTACCGATAGTTCGTCCTGTTGGGACGTTTCGAAAACCCAACCTTGCGTTTTTGATATACTTTATTAATAATCCGACACTAAAGAATCTGATTGTCATCGTCGAAAAAGTCTATAGTCACAATATCCAGATTGGTGTCCAGATTCTCCCCTATTGGACGGACAATGATATGGATAAGCACAAGGCAATAAAAAGGAAAACAGTCTTCAAATTTCTTTTTTTCGTAAGAAAAAACATTTCCTTTTGAGCGGTCCTTTATTTAAAAATGACTTTGTTCGACTTTGTTGCCCCTTTTTCCGGGGTTATTTTTACGAAGTATCCACCATTAGGCAGGTTGTTATTTCGTGAAAATTCAACCTGTTGTTCGCCTGCCATTTTCTTTCCCTGAAACAGGGTTTCTATTGTTTGCCCGTTCATGGAAACGAGGTCAATACGGATGTTTTGTTTTTCCTCCAGATGAAAAGAAACGGTGGCGGAAGTGAAAACGGGATTGGGATAGACCTGTAAAGAAGAAATCCCTTTACTTAAATCATTGACAGAAGAAGGTGGGTTTTCCAATTCTGAAATATCAACTGTCCAGATGCCCCTCCCATGGGTGGCAAGGACTATTTCATCATTGACCACTTTCATTTGCCAAATAGATGCGGCAGGCAGGCCATTGTCGGTATATGTCCAGGTTTGGCCAGCGTCTTTTGATTCGAAAACACCAATTTCAGTACCCGCCCAATACCAGTCGGTATCAAATGGCATGACTAGAAAGGAAAAAACAGCCACATCGGGAAAGCCGTTGGTGCTTTCATCCACATTGCCATTAAAGCCTGTAATGTCCGTCCATGTCTGCCCTAAGTCTTCTGTGCGCAGCACCTTTGGGCCATTGGCCTGCGAAAAGATGGCAAAGGCTGTGTTAGGTTCGGCGGGGTGGGTGGCCAGCCCCGAAGCAATGCCCAAAGCTGCCTGTGTGTAATTATTGGTCGTTTGAAAAGATTCTCCCTGGTTGGTTGAAACAGTGAGCTGGTTCCCTGGCCCCATGCCGCTCCCTGCCCAGACGATATCCGGGTCAGCAAGGCTTATCTTGACATGGCCACCGAAGATATTGTCAAAAGCCCAGCCTGAAGGCATGGTGATAAGCTCAGCACTGTTCAGGAAATCTGTTGATTTTATGATTCCGGAGCCGGAAATCAAAAAGACCAAATCAGGTTCATCATGTGAGGTTTCTATACGGGTATAAAATGGATTTTGGGATAGAGGTAAATTAAAATTTACTGGCTGCCAGTCTGTTCCCCCATCTGTGCTTTTATAAACAAGATTGTTCGATGCGCTTACCAGTATGAGGTTGGGGTCGGTATAATGCCAGGCGGCCTGACCACCGTCAGAACCCGCCACATACTCCCATGCGGTAGCTTCGTCGGGGTCAGGGGGCGAAAGCCAACTTCCATTATCTTGTGCACCACCAACATAACGGTCCGCCCCGTTCATTTTGTCCACGCCATAAAATTGGCCGACATTATAGCCATAGGAGATAGTGCCGGTCCCATCATCAGAAGAACTGCCTGTTTGTATAAAGGATTCACCGCCATCTTCTGAGAAGGCGACCCCTCCGTCGTTGGCATTCAAAACATAAAATGTTTCCGTTGTTTCATCAATGGGGATGAATACGATGTTATGATGGTCAACATGGACACCTTTCGGTTGGCCGCCGAAAAACCCGGTAGCATCAAAAATAACATTAAGTTCTCCTGTTGCCGGTTTGAGTTCAAGCATTGGGAAGTTGGATGCCGCCCATACGATGTTGTCATCATAAGGGTGTACTGCGATTGTATTGTTGTACCACCCGAAAAAGCCCATCCAGTTTTGGTTGGCTACACCTAAGTCGGGATAAATTGAAGGCTGCACTGTGGCGAAGCCATCGTGTGTATAAACAACGGGGGAATTAAAGGTGAAGATTCCAAAATCAAGCTCCCGGCTCACATACACCACATCGGGGTTGGAAGAAGATACGGCCATCTCATACCGTTTTTCGCCTTCCTCAATGGGGGTATAGACCATCTCCCAGGTTTCGCCCGCATCAACAGATTTGATGATGCCAGTAGAATTGATGCCAGCATACTGGACAGAAAAGTCGCTTGGCGCCGCTATAATCTGCTGGATGGGGTTTCCATTGGAGACATACTTCTCTTCCCATGTTTCACCGCCATCCGTTGATTTTAAGATAAAAGATTCTGGTGAGCCAGGGCCGGGTGGGCCAGCAGTACAGACCAGTAGTTCGTTCTCATCATCGGGGTTGACCACAATGCGCCACACGCTGGAAAAATCGGAATTGTTGATGGTGCTTTGAAGCGGTTCCCAGGTTTCTCCCCGGTTTGTTGTTTTCCAGATGCCTGTTCCCGCTATGGCATGGGGCGGGTTTAAGGCCTCTCCCGTGCCCGCATAAATGACATCCGGATTAGCCGCTGACATGCCCAATGCAGAGGTTGCCAAATTGAGCATGTCGGAAGTCAGCCATTCCCAACTTTGCCCGGCATTTTCCGTCCGCCAAACCCCTCCCCCAACCGAGCCTGCATACCAAGTATGACCATCTGGATCGGTAGGGTCAACGAGCAGCCCTCGCGTACGGCCCCCAACGTTGGACGGCCCCCGCTCTTGCCAGTTTAGTATACTACGGTCACTGACCAACGGCAAGGCACGCAATGCTTTTTTATATTCTCTTAATTGGTCACCGGTCTGGTATTCCGGGTGGCTCATTCCCTCCTTTGTCCGAAGCAGATGATGGATATAAGCATATTTTTCTGCCCCCGTCATTCCTGCTCCTTCAACTTCAACAAGGTCGAGGTCAGTACCATGCTTCTCTTCCGGTTGGCAAGCACTTATCAATAGAAAATAAGCGGTGAGGGAAATAAGACACGCCAAGGTAGTGAGAAATTTGTTTTTCATAATGAGAATATTATTTTGCTATACTTTCAGGACGAGAGATTTAAGTATGGGGTTAGTTTTTTACTATAAAAATCAAAAAACAGACAAAAAATGTTGACTATACCACGCTTTGCCAAGTCTTGTGCATACACACAAAACCTGGCAAAGCGGGATAAACTTCAAGCCTGATAGGTTTTGCCCAAGGTGTAGAGGTGGTTCTTAATGGTTCAGCCGCAATTGAAATGCACAAAACCTGGCGGCTTGAAGTTTATTTTATAAAATATATATTTAAACTTATTCAGGATAAGCAACTGCAAAAACGAGAGATATATTGGAGAATAAAATCTTATCACTAAAGTCATTCTCATTCGCTAAAAAGCAACTGCCCGATGCTTCGATTTTTAAGGTAGGCTCTCCATTTTCATTGGACATAAACAGCTCAGTGGACTCAATATGGAAAACATGACCATCGTTTTTTTCTCCTATATGCGAGGTGCTATATTTGACGCCATTTTCATCTGTATAATTAACAATAACCTGTTCCAGATTATAATCGAAAGCAATGACATCATCTACAATAATAGAGGCTGGTGGAGGACTTGCAAAAGCCGGCACATAATTGCAATATGTTTTAGTACAACCCGATTCATGGGTGGCTGTCATACAGATAATTGATGCTTGCGGGTCGTTGTTTGGGGTTACAGTAATTACATTGACCGTTTGTTGGATGGTGTCGCCATTGAGAAAAAACCAATCTAATACAGTGATGTCCGAGCTTGCGATAAGCGTTGCCAACGTACTACCATAATCTACTTCAAAACTTACGGGACAATTCAATGCATCATGAACAGGGTCCATATAGTGGAAAAGTTCCCAAGACTGTATCCCGTCCGTAACGAGGAGTGAGGTAGTAGCGGGCTGCTCTCCCATAACAGTCAATGATATGACAGGACTTGAAACCGTAGAATCTGAAAGCTGCCATACCATATCCAGGTTTTGCCCGGGACTTTCGTCCTGGGCTTGAAGGACATATATTACTTCTTCCGGTTCGGGTATGCTGCTCACATATTTTCTTTCCCCTAACGATATGGACTGTTCAATATCAAAAGTTCCACCATTGTTTTGTGATATGTCAGAGAGTAATACCTGGAGCTTGGCTCCACAATCAGGAGCACAGTCTTTTTGCTCCAAATTCCCCTCAAACCAATATACGCCTTGGTCATCCATTTCAAAACCTGTCACCATTTCATATCCTTGTTTTCCGGCCTCTATGGCTAGTTGCTCACTGCCAATAGTTATTTGCGACGAAAATTCAACCTCTCCTTCTGAGGGCGTAGGCAATGAATTTTGCTCACAGCTTTGGAAAGAAAAATAAAGTAAGATGAGTAAAAAATAAAAGGACGTCCTTTTTATTTTTTTATGAAGGTTTACAATTTTAAAATATTGCATGATTAATTTTTATTTTCTCAATTGATGCGTCAAAAATAAATGACCATAAGCCAACGGGTTTGGTCCATTATTCTGGTATTCCGTTTTTAAAATACTTTTTAATGGACATTGAATACCAATGCCCAAAGTCGTGCGATGACTGATTACATATTGATAGCCCAGTTGCAGCTCTGCGTTCCATGGGTAGAATGCTTTCCGATAGCCCGTGCCGCTGTTTACCGGACTGTATGCTTCGAATTCCTGGGCTCTTTCTTTTCTTGTTTCTAATTCACCATGAGCAGTTATGAATTTTGAAATGCCCAGCCCAAATAAAAAAACATGACGAGGAGCCAAATGATATCCAAGACTGCTATACAGGTTGGCATAGTGGATTTTAGATACATCTAATTTGTAGTGCTCACTCTTTCGCACAAAGCCATAGGTCACTTTGTCGAATTCAACACTTTCCTTATTGCCCAAATATGTCCTGTACCCGCCTGTCGCCATGACCGACCACCTGCGGGAAAATCGGTGGACATACCCAAGTCCAACAGTAACCCTATTGCCGCCGAAAGAATTGCGGGGCGAAGGCGTGCCAACGGAAGCAAACAACTGCCAGCCTTCAGGCAGGTGCATATCCGCTTTTTTTACGGGTTCTGTTTTTAGTAAATTAATTGTAGGAATATTTTCGAACAAACGGAATTGGGCAACTGGAAGTGCCTGTACTATCAAGGGGTTATTTTTTTCAGAACCCTTTTTTGGCAAAGCAGTTTCTTCTATATTTTCAGAAAAAGCGACTGGTTCCTTTTTATCGGTGGAAATTGAAGCCTCGCTTGTTTTATTTTTTTTTGAAAAATCATTTTCCAAAAGAACAGCTTCCTCTTCTCGGATGGCTTTTTTTGTTTTTGAAAATGAAGTATTTCTCTTTGTTTTCTTTGCTGGAGCGCTTGTGATTTTATTTGTTTGGGTATTGTCATTTTCCGGGTTTTTACTTTTATCAAAAAATAAGTTTGCTTGATCCTTATTTTTTAATTTGTTTTCCTTAAGTATAGAGCGTTTTTCTCTTGGGGAATTTATACCATTGTTAAGAACAGTTGGTGGTGAGTCAGTTTTATTTTTATTTGAAATAATGGCTACTTCATCTTTTACATCTCCCTTATTATTTTTTATAAAAAAAATACTACCCAAGCCCAATATGAATAACAAAGACAAAAGAGCCATCCATCGCCTTTTGCTTTTCTTTTTTCCCTCCAATAACACCGTACCAACAGGTGTCCAAAGGCGCTCATTATAAACATATTTTTTCTCCTCCAGTCTGGATTTTATGAAGCCCTCGAGGTTTTCTTTTTTTCCTGACATGGCGTATTATTTTTTTTTCTGAGGAAATCGTTAATCATGTTTTGCAGCCGTTTTTTGGCACTGGCATAATGCCACTTGGAGGCACTCAGCCCGATGCCCAACATCTCCGCTACCTCTTTGTGCTGATAGCCGTCAATGGCCACGAGGTTGAACACCTTGGCCGTCAAGTCGGGAAGTAGCCCAACCATAGTGAGTATTTCATCCGCATCAATAGCCAAATCCGAACTATAGATGGATTGATTGTTGGATAGTAGAACCATCTCCTCCGGTGCGATGATATTGATATTCTTTCGGTATTTTTCCGTTTTTCGGTATTCATCAATGAATGTATTAATGAGTATTTTTTTACACCAGCCCTCAAATGAACCTTTACCATTATACTGGCTTAAGTTGTTGAGTATCTTCAAAAAACTGGCGTTGAAAAGCATATTCGCTTCTTGTTCATCATACATATACCTCATGCATACTGACATCATAAACCCATGGCAGTATCGGTGCAGTGATTTCTGCGCCGGGTACCTGCCCTTTTTGCATTGTTGTATCAATGTGCTTAGATCAGTCAAAATGGCGTTTTGATGACGTAGTCGGTGTTCTTTTTGGATGGACGAAAAGAATAACGGAAAAGTTAGGTAAATCCCAAAAAAAATACCAGGTGCTTGTTTACCACTTCTTTACATATCTATTTTGTCTTTGGCAAATAATTGACAACGCACTAATAATTATTATAGTGCAACTTAGTACGTGTTCTATAACACCCTATTTTAGACTTAAACTACCACTTTTTTGTAACAATAGTCCGTGCAGGATTTGCTGGCCTGCATTTGGATAAAATTTGTTAAAAAATAAAAAAGGTCGTAAAGTTGAGTTCCGACACTTAACTAAATCGACCTAATGAGCACTACAAGAGCACTCAAGCAAATATTCGATAAATTAAATGGGACTACCAAATGGCAATTAGATTTTTTCATAGAAATTGCGGAATATCATTAAATCGTACTAGGCAAACTATCGTAAAATCGTACTAGCCCTATATGAGGCAGTTACGAGCTTTTTGGAATTTATTTTTGATTGACATAAGACTTTTTTTATTACCTCCCATCAGAAATTCTATTGTTAAATTTTTGATTGGAGTTTTATCAATAACATGTTCATTGACATCGCGGAACACTAGCTTTTTTGATCTATTGCAAAATGTGATTTGTAGTTGTGTATCAGCCTTGGCTTTTTTTAAATAATAAATCTGTCGCCCCAGGCTCAAGGTTTTCACACTGCTTACTTTTCTATACCAGGTACATTTAGACAAATAATTATAAGCTCGTTTAAGCTGTATAAGCTGGTCTTCTTTTTCAATGCCATACGGTCTCTTAGAGTCAATAGCATTGGCAAAAGCCTTCAAAGGAGCCTGTTTGTTGAGATCGCTCTACTATTGAATTTTTACCCGGTGGCGGTTTATCAATAAAACACAGGTCGATTCCCATGCTAATGAGCCACAAGTGAATATCTTTCGGAAAGGGCGATCTGGATCGGGTCTCCCTAAAGGAACTATCTTTATCTACCTGTATCGTTTTAGGAAGCCCCCACTGTTCAAAAGCCAGTCGCAATGCCCAACAATAATGAATCGTTGCCGGCTTTGTTTTAGCATCTTTACTCACAACCGGAAAAGCCATACAATGTATTTTTGATTTTACATCTTTGACGTTTATCATGGACTGATAACCCAACCCTGATACCGGACTTGCTCCCTGAGCGTCCATTTCCCATCGATCGTGAAAATGCCTCACTTTTTGGGTACAGCTTTTTGATACAGGCAATTGACTCGGAGGACTTTTTGAGGCTATATAACCGTTTTCTTTAAGGTAGCGATCAATCCAGGCAATGCTTGGTATGCTGTCAGGAGCATATCCGTATTCTTCTATTAATTCAACATGAATGCTGATTCCACCCCAGCCCGGATGATCTTCTCTAAGGCGTTTAATCAATTCGACGATTTCCTTCGGATAAGTACTTAACGATCCCCTTTTAGGTCTGCCTCGTTTTAGTTCAAGTGCACCCCTTTTTTAATTCGGCTACGCCATTTACGTACCGTCCAAATTGATGTGCCCAGTTCATCTGCTAGCTGTTGGCTTGTCCAACCTTGTTCCGCTTTCGTTTCAATCAACTTTTTTTGCTCAAACGTAAGTGCTCTATTCATTATGCGTTTTACTCTAAATTAGTACGAATTTATGATAGAGTTAATTAGTACGATTTAATGATAATCGACAATAATTCGAAATATTTTGAAAGGCGCGACCGTCGCGGATCATATGATCGTGATAGCGGGATTGCCATTGGAAACCGGGATCAATTAACCGGGCATTCTTGGTCACCCCGATTTTAAAACCCCGGATGATGGACCCCAAATTTTTGGATTGGGGACCGAATTTGTTTTTGGATGGGGGCCTGGGGGGTGGATTGGCGGGGGGTTCGGGCGCGGCGGGTGGTATCCATGCGGTATTTGTTTTTGAATTTGGCCATTGGGTTGAGGTTTTACGGGTTTACAATGTCGGTGCCCCATTGTTGTTTGGTGCCGGTGTCGGTTTTCATATCCGCAAATCGATCACCATCCCGTTTTTTAATCACCGCATGCCATTTATCTGGTTCGGTATTGTGCGGGGTTCCGCACCTACCTCTGCCAGCAGCAAATCAACACCTGCGGCCTTAAAATTGCAGGTTAGTGTGAGCGGTCAACACTATTCTTCACCTCTCGTTATTTATGACTATGGCATCGACGTCGCAGACTTCGGCGAGCGGGTAACACAATAAAAACCAACACCCACATGGGTAAATAAAACCCAACCAAAAGACTGTACTTTCCCTGCTTTCTTATGGTGATGCATGTTTGATGTTATTGTGGTATTTATTCTTGCCATAGCTATGTTTCGTTGGTACTGAATATGTCGGATTGGCGCGAGTGGTCAATTTCTTTGTCTTTCTTATTTATGACCCAGGACCCACCTTAGGTCGGAAATCATGCCGGAGGCAGGCCTTTTATATAGCCCGCCCGACCCTGACTCCTCGGGGTCGGACGAGCGTTATGTTTTTCTTTAGATAATGGTAGTGCGAATAAGTGAATTACTCTATAAAACATTTCTCTTCAGATATCTTTTTGTTATAATTTTCTAATGCTCTTTTATATATTCCATCCATTTGTTCAGGTGTAAAAAAATTATGAGAATTAATACCTAAGACATCCTTTTTTACAGTGACAGTTGAATTACTAATATATCTTTTTTGATCATCAAGAGCATAGCCCTTGTACATAAGAGTCGGATATAATTCATAATCAGTTCCTAAATTTGAGCCTCTAGTTTTTTCGAAGAAGAATACATATGGCTTCGACTCTCCTGCATCAACTTCATTTAAACTTATCTTAAGAAGATCAATTCTCATTTTTTCAAATTCTTTAGAGTTACGGTTTAAAGTATTCCGATTTATTTTTTCTCTAATAGCATCATGAACAATTGTAAATAAATTATCCCCTTTATTACGTTTTGCTTTAAAATTGGAATTAAAAGCTCTAACTCTTTGTTTTAGAATTTTATTCTGCTGGTTGAATTTTTTGACCTGTCTTTCATTATTTTTTCGATGGTATCTAGCTTGCATTTTTTTTGTACTTTTGTGATTTTTAGTACGTTGAATAAGCTTGATAGATGATTTTTTGGGGTCTTCTCCGTCTGGGTCAACATAAACGATTGGATTATTCAATGTGTAACTATAAGGACTAAAACCTGTATATTTCTCCGCCAACGGATCCACACTCAACCACCGGCTCTCCTGCGGCATATAGTACCGCGCCCCATAGTAGTACAGGCCCGTCTCCTCATCCAGTTCCTTTCCGTTGTAAAGATAAGGTGTTCGGTGCGTATTGCTGTGTTCTTCCACAAAGGTTTCTCCGTAAGGAAAGTACTCCAGGTGTTGATACACTTCGCCGGAGGCATCGGTGATGTAGCTGCTGCTGCCCAGATGGTCGGGGTGGTAGTAGAACTGGAAGGCTTCCTGGTTGAGGCCATTGTTGTTGCCGTTATTACCATTCCCGTTGTTGCCGTTATCATTATTATTTCCGTTTCCATTACCATTATTACCACTGCCATTCGCATTGCCGTTGCCGCTTTCGCCCAGTTTGCTGACGATGCGCTGGCTTTCGATGAAGAAGTGCTTGGTAAAGTTGCCGCTGCGCACCACTACGTAGGGGTTGACATAAATTGTGTAATTGCCAATGCCGCCATTGCCCGGCACGAGTTCGCCGTTGACGAATACCTGCTGGCCGTTGCCCTGGCCTTTGAGTACCCGTTCGCCGACAGCATCGTAGGTGTAGTGGTGGGTGAGGCCATTGTCGGAGAGGGTTTGTAGGCGGTTTTCTTCATCCCATTCCAGTTCGCGGGTCTGGCCGTTTACATCGTGAGTTATTTCGGCCAGGTTGCCGTTGGCATCGTAGGCGTAATTCTTCTCACCGATCTCGGTGGCGGTATGGGGTTGGTCGGTATTGTCGTAGGCATAGTCCCAGTCGTAGGTCGTTTTGCTTTGCTCAATCCAGTTATTGCCATTGCCGCTTTTCTTTTCGTGCACCTGGTTTTTGTTGAGAATGTCGTGAACGTTGTTGTACCCCATATCCAAGGTATAGCGGTGGGTGACATTGCTGCTTTCCCAATCGCCTTCGGCATGGGTGAGGCGATAGAGGTCGTCGTACTCAAAAGTCTGCGTGGCCGGACCGCCCATGAGGTTGGGCGAGGGCACCGGAGCGCTGTTGGTGATGCTGAGGATGTTGGTTACATTGTCATACAGGTATTCGTTGTCGATCATCCGGCGGCCTTCGGCGGTAGTGGCGGTCATAAATTCGAGTCGTCGGCGGTCGGCTTCATAGGCGTAAGTGGTCTCCGTGCCATTGCCATACGAGCAATAGACGCGCTGCTCAAATTTGTCGTACCCCAACTGGGTGAGGTAGGGATAATCGGTGCCTTCTTTCACGCCGCCCATGCTGTGGAGGAGGCCACCTACATTATAAGTGTAAGTCAATTCCTCCCCATCGGGATAGATCATATCGGTCACTCGGTTCCAGGTGTCGTAGGTCCACTCAGTGGTATAGACCTGCTCTTCTGCATTGGGGATGAGGATGGTGCGGATGTTTTTGACAGTCTCGCCCAGTGGGCCATAGAAAAACTCCTGAGCGCCGGTGGCGTCTTCCTGGAATACGATGCGGCCGGCCCGGTTGAATGCTGCTCCGGCTTCGCCGTATGCGTAGTGGACGTTGTTTTGGGTGTATTGCGGGTAGAGGATGTCCATCAGCCGTTCGTGATCGTACTGATAGGTAATTACCTCATCCGTTTCCCGGAGGACAGCCGTTTGGCGTTGGGTCATATTGTCGGCCAGGTCGTACTCCATTTCCGTGAGGCCACCGTCGGGATGGTCCACACTGGTGCGACGGCCAAACCAGTCGTAGGCGGAGACGATGGCGTTTTCGTCGTGGTCGGTCGCTTCTATCAATTCATTGATGGCGTTGTAGCGGAAGCCCGTCCAAAGGTCGTCGGAGGTGGAGATGTAGTCCAGTGTTGAGGTCACCCGGCCTCTAACGTCGGTGAATTTTTCTTTGACATTGCCGTTGGCGTCGATGACGGTGGTTTTAAACTGGCTTTCGCCAAAACGGTCGTCGCCGAAATCATACGCGGTTACCGTCATTGCGTTGTCTGGTAAGGTGACCGTCAAAGGACGATCCAGTACATCATAGCTGGTGACGGTAGGATCGATATTGTCAGGGGTGGGGTTGAATGCATTCCCTTGTCCGAGGGCTTCGGTGGTTGGGTAGAAGCCGTGCGTCGTTCGCCCAAAGGCATCAAACTGCACTCTTCCCGACACGATCATTCGCTCTTCGTCAGGCTGCCCGGAGGCGGTAAAAATAGCTCCGTCTTTTTTGATTTGAAGCACTCTTGTTAGGCCATCGGTAAAGGTATAGGTTTCGATGAAATTGCCAGGATGTGCCGGGTCGTAATGCTGTGTCAGTGCATAGGGAACCGGCTCGTGGGGGAAATAGTCAAAATGGATGGTAAAGGGCACACCGGCAGCCACCTCATAAGGCCCGGTGATGTCGGTGATCCGCCCTACATCGTCGATCTGATAGACCATCTGCTGGTTGTTCATACTGGTGCTGGTCAGCAATTGGCCGAAGCGCACATCGTAGGTAGCCTGCGAGCTGTAGCCATAGCTGTCGCTCACCTGGGTGGTGTAGATGTTGACTTCCGGGTCGTATTCAAAGGTAAACATCAGCCGTTCGCCCTGATGGTTTTCGGGGCGGGTGATGGTTTCGAGATTGCCGAAGGCATCGTAGGTCATATCGTGGGTGGAGAAATCACCCGACTGGAGGTATCGGCGTATCTGGGTGATGTTGCCGGTGCTGTTGTCGATGTCGGTTTGGCGTTTGCGATAAGTCGTACCGGAGCCCGTCACTTCAATGCTGTTGGGCATTCCAACAATATAATTACTAAGCACTTCGTGGTATTCGATCTCGGCCCGGAGGTCGTCGTCGGGGCTGGTATCGCCCAGGTCGTCATAGTCGGTTACATTGCCGTATTTGTCGTAGGCATAGGTCATCGAGGTGGTCTCGCCCGGAGTGGATTGACCCTCATAGAAGTTTTTGGTCATGGTGCTGAGGCCGGGGAAGGCGGCGCCGTTGTCGTCGTTGAAGTCAGTTGCCAGTGTACTGCCGTTTTCGACATCCTGGAGGCCGTATTCGTTGAGGGTCTCGGTAAACTTATTACCATCGGCATCGACGAGTACTTCCGATTCGAGGAGTCCTTTTTTGTAGTAGTTGTCGTTGTTGAAGGTTTGGATGGTGGTGCGATAGATTTCATCGCTTTGTTCGGTATTGTGTTGATTGATGCGGACGGTGTGAAAGCCGTAAAACTCGCGTTCGTTGCGCTCGAAGAATCCGTCTTCGAATGCGTAGGTGGTGAGAAGCGTGTCGGCTCCATCGCCTGCAAAGCCGTCATAGACGCGTACGCTGTCGAGTGTCCACACGCTGTTGGGCATTTCGTAGGTATTGCCTTCCCGTTTGTAGGTGACGGAAAAGTCGGCACCCATCGGCCGGATGACGGAATGGAGCATGTTGGTTCGTCCGATGGTAGATCGGGCTACGGTGAGGTGGCCGTCGTTGTCGGAGGTGAGGAAGTCGGGGTATCCGTCGCCGTTGATGTCGGAGAGTTGGGTGTGTTGGCGGCTTACGCCTTTGTTTGCACTTCCACTGGGGTTGATACAAATTCGAACGAAAACGGCGGGTATGCAATAGGTAAAAGCCCCGTTGATGGATTCTCCATTGGAGGAGCCGATGTCGTATTTTATACTATCTTTCCATTCAATCCATTCATTCGCAAAACCATTTCCTTTATTTATTTTAGCCAAAATTTCAAACTTGGAATTATCGAAAGATAAACCTTGAAGTAGACTAAAGTCACTTAGGTTCAAGCCAAAAATATCTAAGGAAGGATCATCAAACTTAATCTTCACCATATCCAATAATCCATCTCCATTGACATCCTGTAAAGCGCCCCGGGTGAAATTTTCGGAAAACGATAGTCCAGCACCTGCTTTGATACTACCATTGTTTATATTGATACCCAGTCCACCACCAAAGTCTTTGCTCAACCCATCTCTGACTTCATCGTAACCCCAGTTTTCCTTAGGTGCAAATTTATATCCGAGATTCAGTTGTACTTCACCATTCTTTGACACTTTATCAGGCAGTCCATCACCATTGACGTCAAGCCAACTATAGGTGGTGGAGTCTTGGTTTACATTAAAGCTGGCACTAGCACTTAGCCCCAGCGCCTCCTTTGAGTCGCTACTGGCATCGGAGGCATTTTCGGAGATATTGGCGTTTCTAGCCTTTTGATTTTCTTTTGACTTGTTGCCTCCTTTGCCCTGATCTTGGGTGTTGGGTACCTTAGCAAGCGTGAAGGAGCCACCGAGGGATATGCCGAGGGCACCGGCCAAGGCGACATGGCTTTCATCATCATCCATGTTTAGTTCATTTTCATTATCCTTGCCTACTTCTTCGAGACCACCCCGTGCGTTGGTAAACTGAGTCTTTTTCTCACCTACTACATCAGGATAGCGGTCACCATTGATATCCATTGCATCCACGATGTTTTCCGACCTGGAGTTTGACAAGCTTCCTCCTACATTTCCGACTACTGCGAAACCCACACTTCCAGCAACGCTACCAGTTTCCGATTTGGTAATTTTTAATGGAGCTGGAATACAACTGGTAGTTGTTGAATCACCAATTGCAGATGGAATGGCAATCTCATCTTCACCTAATCTGGAACTACTGATTATTTCACTACTAATATAGGTAAGGCTGTCATATCCTAGCCAGCGATTTTGTACAGGCACGGGGGCCATAACTATAAACAAGTGGTTGGCTGGACTGGGCAAATCCAATGCTTCTATGTCTTCAGGGCCTTCTACACCATCGAGAAAGTCGTCTTCGTCTGCATCGTCATAATCCTCTTCCACACAAAGCAAATCGGTGTTAATTTTCTCAAAGGCTCTTTCCCTGTTGCCATTGTAAACAAACTGCCCCCATCCCCGATAGAGATGGCCAAAGATGGCCTCACCCGGATCTTGAGGAAGTCCTATGTTATTTGTACAGGAACCATTTCCTTTTTCGGTAAAAGGTAATTATTCAGAGTTAAAATTACGATAATAGAGAGAAATAAATTATTTTTTGGGATGCTACCGAAAGAATTACAAGATCAGATAAATAAAATACCAGAAGAATATCGGATTCTGTTCGAGCTTGTAATTTCATTGTTTACTGAGGAGATAAATCAATTAAAGGCACGGATAAAAGAGTTAGAGGATCAACTTTCGAAGAATAGTAATAATAGTAGTAAACCTCCATCTACAGATGGCTTTAAAAAAGTTCCAAAAAGCATAAAGCCAAAGAGCAATAAAAAAGCTGGCGGACAAAAAGGTCATGAGGGAACAACGTTAAAAATAAGTGCCCAACCAGATAAAGTGGAAAAGCATAAAGTTGATACTTGCACAAATTGCAAAAAGAATTTAAGAGGTCAAAAGGCAGATTATACAGAGAAAAGGCAAGTATATGATATTCCGGAGATAAAAATAGGAATAACGGAGCATCACTCAGAAGTGAAGCAATGCGATTGTGGTTGTGTAAATAAAGCATTTCCGCAAGGAGTAGATTATGCTGTTCAATATGGCCCGAATATAAAAAGTATGGTGGTGTATTTGCAAGACTATCAATTATTACCATATGAGCGGACAAAAGAACTAGTAAATGATCTGTTAGGTCATTCGTTAAGTAAAGGGTCGTTGTATAATTTTCGGCAAAAAGCATTTGATAAGCTAGAAAGCTTTGAAGAGAAGTTAAAATCTCTACTGGATTTATGTTTAGTTTTGGGTTTTGATGAAACGGGTTTTAGAATCAATAAGAAAAGGTGGTGGTTGCATAGCTGTTCGACCGACCGGCATGCCTATTATGCAGTTCATCCAAATAGAGGTCAGCTAGCAATGGAGGACATAGGAATATTGCCTTTATATGAAGGAATTGCAGTGCATGACTTTTGGAAAAGCTATTACAAATATGACTGCAAACACAGTTTATGTAATGCCCATTTGCTAAGAGATTTGGTTTTCATAAAAGAACGATTTGAACAAAAATGGGCAGAAGAGTTAATAGACTTATTGCTGAGATTACTACATCTGAAAAATAAAGCACTGGCAAGAGGCCAACAAGCTATATCATATACAACTGTCAAAAAGTACGAATCACTATATGATAAAATTGTCAGAAAAGGATTAAGACAAAATCCATTCAAACCACCACCTGTAAAGAAAAGAGGAAAAAAGAAAAAATCACCTCCTCGAAATTTACTGGAAAGATTCAGAGACTACAAAACAGATATACTGAGATTTTTCTACGACTTTAAGGTGCCGTTTGACAATAATTTTTCAGAAAGAGATATTCGAATGATGAAAGTCAAGCAGAAAATATCCGGTTGTTTTAGATCTGTAAAAGGTGCCCAATTCTTTGCCAGAACCAGGTCATATATAATGACTGCTCGTAAACAAAATGTCAATGTTTTTCATGCATTGAAGAGTTTGTTTACTGATAATGCTGTTGCTAATACTCTTGTTATGGCAGGACATCTCTGAACAGTTACGGTAAAAGTATAAATCCCTGGATTGACGAACTCTGTATTATTGATCTCCAACAAATAATCTCCACTATTAATGATAGAATTATTACCTAGTGCTTCCGCCAGCACTGGATCTTTTGTAAAAAACTCAAAATACACCGGTTGTCCGGCGGGTACTTCTGCCTGCAAAATGATATTGGGATTTTGCAGCATGCCTGCCGAATAGGAAATATTTTCTTTTGCATACAATGTATCTGGTCCCTTAATGGAAAAGGTCACCGAACCATTGCCAGCAGAAGCATTAAGTGGTTTTACGCTTAAATTGTAAGAGGTAGCTGGTGGCGAAACGGGAGGATACCAGGGATGGACTTTATGCGTAATCCTATTGTACATCATATAGTCCACTGCCGGATACAAATCAATGGTGGGGTTGCCATTCAGGGTTTCCGGCACAGAATCCCGCGTAATATCGGTATAGAATACCCTGGGGTTCCAGTTGATGGCCTGCCAGTCCACATTGGTGGACGAAAGAACACGAAAAGTAAGCAAGTCATCCTCCTCCACCTGGACTCCCGCAAATGTGCTGTTAACCATAATTGGTTCTCCGGCAATGTAAATCTCGCTACTGATTGTACTGTGATCGTATTCACCATTTACGATAGGGTTGTCATTTTTATGGGACAAAATAATCTCCACCGTTATGTCATCGGTTAGCTTTGGCGTTTCCAACGAGCTTTGAATCGTAATGGTACCCTCTTCCGGTAATCCTATTGCCCCAAAAGGAGAAGGCAATTCGTCGAAGTGCATATTCGCCAAAATAAAATCGTCGGAAGCCTTAAAGCGGTTGAGGGGTTTACCGTGTGCATCTGTTTCATCTAGAGGTTCTCCCAAGTAAGTAATTTCTGGATCCCAGTTGACCTGGTCATACGCTCCATCTTGAATAGACTGCAATCTAAAGAATATACGGTCTCCTTTTTCTACCTGAAGAGGGTTAATCCCACCAGGAGTTAACGGGGTTGTATCCTCTGCCATAATAGAATCACGCCATAACTCTGTATCATTGTGTTGTATCGTAAGTCGCACTCCGTCGTCGGAACTGTATTCTTGCGCTTCAGGGCTGTTGTCCACAATCAACTGAGCAAGCGCATTGATTTTAATTGAGCCACTGTAGGGAGCTATCCACATTCTGACCACATCATGTAGTGGGGCTTGATCAATGAGTTGTTGCTGTTCTAACTCCAGTAAATCCAGATCCATTACAGCATCATCCACACTGGCTCCTCGATGTATTTCGCTAGGTGAATCGGTACTGTTAACGGTAAAATGAGGAATACCATTTTCGATGCGATTAAAATAAACCTTTCCATTACGAGCGATATCAATTAGGCCATCGCCATTGAAATCAGAGAAATAAATCTGCGTAGTTGTGGTGGATAGATTGGTGGTTTCACCCACAAAAAAGCGAGATACGTGGGCCTCTATGCCAAAGGAGTGGCTTTTGGTTCTGGACTTGTTGAATTCATTTGCATTTAGAATCGTCACTTCCGTACCATAAGTTACTTCTTCATCGCCCGGCATTGAGGTATTGGGGTGGAACCATAAAGAGTTATCCTTCTTTTTGAAGACTTTATCTGGTAGATTGTCCCCATTAATATCCACCAGATTAATAACTCCTTTTACAGTGCTTCGGGAATAGGTATAGTTTATTCCTGCCGTATTGCTTTTTGATGTCGAAGACCCTGGAGGTCCTACTGTAACAGCTCCTCCCACACTAAATCCGTTAGAAAATGAGCCATTAATAAAGGAAGTTTCTTCATTGGTGATGCCTGATGATATTAGCTTTCGTTCTATCATATCGTCCGGTACAGCTATATTATTGTCGGATTTTAGTGGATGGTAGTTTCCTGCATTGTTCCGCACCTCATCATAATACTCAAAATCATGTCTGGTAAATTCCGCCCCACCCGCATCAAATTCCGTAATGCTTTCCAACAAGGTTTTGTAAAAAGCACCTTCCATATAGTTCAGTTTATAACTTCGGATATTATCGCCATCGTATTGCACCTCAATTTTCCGGAGTACGTCGGCTGTCACCTGCTTGAAACCCAGCCGGCAATTGATGATGACATCTTTGCGAATAAAATCACCCTGCCCAGGCTCACGGGAAAAGACTACCTTGTATTCTCCGGCACTGCTGCCATGTCCGGTATATTCAATTTCGCTGCAATAAAGTTGCTGCCCTCCAGAACCGATCTGGACGTTTGGATTGGTTATTTTGTCATGTGTATATCGCACAAAATTCTCATTCAGGTCGCGTGATTCTACAATGGCCCAGTAAGAGATATTGCCTGCTGCGTCTTTTAAGACCGCATCATTGATTACACCTGAGTTTGGAGATCCGCCATAAAAAGTACGCGTGCCATTTTTATCCGTCACTTCCCACCAGTAGTTGGTCGGAGTCGTTCCGTGGCGCATAATTTTATTAAAGGATCCTTCCACTCTGGGGTAAAATCGTTTATTCGCTGTTCTGTCTTCCAGTTCATCCCGATGAGCTACCGGCCAGAGTTGCTGGCCGTTGAGGGTATATGTTTCTGTTTCTTTGTCCGGGTTGAATCGCGGTACACCCCAGCGGGTATTCAGCGTAAGGGCGGGTATTTGAAGGCTCCAGCCGAGGCCCAGCCAGCCATTTCCGCCTTCGTTGTTGTACTGCAAGGCAATAGACGGTTGGATGCCCTGTCGGCCAGCCGGAATGTTGATGGGAAAACTCATACTGGCATTACCCATTGATCCGGCAGTAGGTGGCTGTATCATATTAATGGCGGCGGAGGGATTGGCAGCCTTGATGTCTTTGATCGAGGTAGGGTTGAAAGCCTGGGTCTCCGGCGACTCGGGCACTTTGATGATCCCATTGATCATGTCGGTAAAATGATTGGTATGCGAGATGATATGGTGGCCATCTATCGTGTCGCGGCGTAGCGCCACCCAGTGGTGGGTCTGGTCGTCGAAATAGTAGGTCTTAATGTCTTTTTCCGTATAGCCCTCTGGGATTTTTTCGGAATCGTAGCCCAGACGCAACGAAAGGTCTTTTTTGAATTGAGAGCCATGCGGCAAAAAACGATAGGCGGGATGACCCTTGGTGACATTGACCATGCCCTGGTCGAGTGGTGGTATATCGACTTCTCTCAATGCGGTAATAGACAGGGTTGTGGTTTTGTTTAATGCCCCGGCCGGAACGGAAAGGGAGGCGTCGGATAAACGGAAGGTTTGGCCCAAATCCGGGGTTACGAGCCATTCGGCATGTGCATTTTCCTTTTCCAGGGGAAAATAGAAGTCGGCCGGTATCGTTTCGGAAAGAGCTATTTTCTGTCTGATAATTTCTCCATCCCGGCATTGTGCTTTCACCCAAATCTCTCCAAAACTTGGAGCAGTGAAAAGGGCTTCAAATACACCATTCGACCATCGCGCTGCTTCTTCATTTACCCAAACAGCTACTACCTCTTTATTACTTTTTACAAAACCCTTCAAATAGGTCTTTACATTTTTTTGAATTGGGGTTTGTGGAACCTCTATCCACATGGGGATGGTTTCAAGAGCCTTTCCGCTTGCGGATTTTTCAACCCATAGTCCGACATTTCGTACTTCGTATTGGTAGTCAGCTCCTTTGGGCAAGGTGAAAATGATGGTGTTGTCGTTTTGCGAAAGCCACTCCGGGTTGATGCGCTCTTTTTGTTTGGTCCACTCGCGGTTAATCTTTACCAAATGCCCGCCTACAGAAACCTGGTCGTTGATGCTTCGGCAAACGCTGTGGTGATCCTGCACGCCATACAGTTCGTATTCGAGCCAAACGCGATCTGTCGCCGCGGGGGGAGCATCCAATACAATGTGAAATACATTGTCAAAGGGATTGTCCACTGGCTTGGCTGCGTGGGCACCGATGTATCCATGCTGGAGGTGAGCAGGATAAAAACTGGTGACGGAAGCAGGGCGAGCTTCTTCCGGATTTTTGCTTTCAGCTTCCGGTGTAGAAACTTTGCTTGTCGAAGTATTGGCAACAGCGTTAAGTGTTTCCCCATTATCAAAGCTGAAATCGGAAAAAGAAAGCTCCGTCGTTTTGGCGAGGAGTAATCCGCCGAGAATAATGATGAGTGCTATGCTGAGGGTATTCTTTAGATGGTACATTTGTTTTTGCTTAAGGTTAGTAAAGAGGTTTTTACATTCGTTTTTGGGCGGGAAAGGTCTATTCTTTTACCAGTACGATCTTTTTGGTTTGTGTTTTTACATCGGATTGCAACTCCACATAAAACTCGCCGACACCATCTATGTTTATGTCAAAATGATATTGATCGCTGCCTGTCCCGTTGGTTGAAAATCGCGTTTCTCCCTGTTGGTCATGTACCCGGAGTTGTATGTCTGACGCCTCTTTCAACAATACAAATACATGAAATTTTCCATTAGAGGGATTAGGAGAAATCGCAAACTGTTTTACGAAAGTATGGGGATGATTGACGAGTACTTTATCTGTGGCGGTACATCCATTTTCGCTCGTCACAGTGAGGTGGTAAACCCCGGATGCATTGACCTCAATGACCGCCTGATCGCGGTAATACCCCCCATCCGAAGTCCATTCATAGGTATTGTTGAGGCCGCCGGAAAGATAGGTTTCGGCATGGAGATCGAGGGTGCCTCCGGTTTGGAAAAACAATTCATCGGGTAAGTCCAGCGCGATGTATTCCGGATTAGTGACCTGGAAGGAATGAAGAATGACATATCCGTTGGCATCAACCGTTTCAAGCGTATAAGAGCCAACGGGCAAGCCCTGTACGGGAATAAAATTATCGTAAGCCGTCCAGTTTTGTGTAAAACCATCAGCTTCACTGGCCAAAGAAAGATTATAAGGAGACGTTCCTCCTTCTACAGACATATGAACCTTTCCTTCCGCCGGATTCACGCAGGAGGGTTGAATGACTTCTTTGACCACGTTCAACACCTTGGGGCCAATAGCAAGCGTGAAATAATCCTGAGCGGATGCATCCGTATCCCATTGAACGGATTGGAAAACATACTGATCAGAAGAAGCATCGTATTCCGCCGGATAATAATCCGTGGAGTTGGGTTCAAATTCCACACTACTTCGATCCACTACCAGCCATAGCCGCAAACTGTCGGGTACCTGTATCGATGTACCGGCGATCCGGACTTCGGTATGGGCGGTGTTAATTGATTCACCGGATGCCTGTACCAGCCAGCGTCGAAGTAGTGGTCGTACATGCTGGATGGAGTCATTTGACCACTCAAGAGAAAGGCCATTATCTCCATAAATCAGAAAATTTCGATCTTCCAAAGTGCCCGGATTTTGGGCATTATTGTCCGCTTTTGCCCCTATGCTGATCACCAGCTGGTGGGGAGCCTGTGAGGAAGCGGATTGTTTTTGGTATAAGCCAAAATAATCATCCCGGCCAATGCCAAACAGGTTATTCGAAAACGAAGCATTTTCTTCGGCGCTCCAAATCACCTGGTTCTCCGAACTTTTGTAATCGACATTAGCCAATGAAATCCCATACTTTAATGCGAGATAGGTTTCAAATTGGAGGCGTTCGTCTTCTCCCAATGCGCGATCAAAAACCAGGTATTCGGGAATACATCCTTTAAAAGGCAATAAAGTCGAAGTATCGTTTTCAGGCGTTCCTATTGAGATAAAAGGATTGCCGCCCCGAAAGGCATCTCCCCAGTATTGAGAAACGGATAGGATGATGGGGTGGGTTGTCCCGCTTTCCGCAAATTGGGTTACTTCTTTATAGCCCTTGATTTTGCGGGAGGTAAGCGTAATATCCCGCATAGTTTGCTCCGCTTTCCAGACGACCCTTTCGTCCAGGCTATCCTCCGGACAAAAAACAGAGATAAAGGTGAAGCGGGGTTTTTGTTCCACATCATAAGGAATGTAGAGGTAATCGTCGATGCCGTCAAATTGCAGTGCCGGATTGAAATTGATTAATGCATCAGCCGAAGGCGCTTTATCTTGCGTAGAAGTGGCGTGTATTTCATGGCCACTGATGTCATTCCAATGAGCAGGGTCAACCATACCGATATCTGCCCTAAACCAAATTTCGGGTTGTATATCCTGAATAGATTGTGAATAGGAAGTTAGTGTGTAGAACACCAGAAACGAAATCAAAATTTGTTTTTTCATCGTGATTGATTTTCTGTTTGTAAAAGACAGTATCGGGACATAAGAAACCAGAAACCAGAACAGCTTCTCCCGCATTGCTGCGAGTGTCAAAGCAAAATTAAATCGGTTGGAAAAATTATCGAAATTTATGTTCCTAGGAAAAGTGCAATAAAGATACGGCAAATTTCCTGAAACTTGTTTATCATAATGTTGCACTTAAACTTTCGAATATCTTACCAAACCCCAGGCACCATCCGCCAGCTATATCGCTGGTATTTTTTGTATTGCTCTCCAAAGTAATCGACCAAAGCTTGCTCTTCTGTTTTGATTCGGTAGGAATATGCCAGCCCCATAGCCATTATTGTCAAAGGCAGGCTGTACCAGGCTTCCAGAAAAATGGCTGTTCCAACGAAGGCCAGGTAAGCTCCCAAATAACTCGGATGGCGCACAATGCGGTAAGGGCCATGCTGAATGATGCTTTGGTTTTTTGAGACTTTAACAGTGGTAGTAAAGAAACGTCCCAAGGTCCGGATGGCCCAGTAACGGAAACCTATTCCTCCAATAATGAGTACGCCTCCAATAAAAGTAGCAGCGGACCAATTAAATTTAGGAGGATGAATATAGGCCCATTCCAATATGGGCAGCACAAGACTTAATAGCGACAGGCCAAGTATCACCCAAAAACTTTGGCGATCGGTCTGGCGATCAGTTTTAGCTTCTTTGGAATCCATAGGCGGTTGACTGTATATCAGCGCTGCTGAAGCTACAATAAGAATCATTATTTTGTAATCGAAAACCAAAGGGATATTGCCGATTAATGGCAAAATGAATCCCAGAGTCAGATAGATAATGAAGCTAATGGTCTTTTTCATCGTGGTTGGTTTATGGTTAAGTTTATTTTATTAAGCCGCTATTATTCGATCTCGTTGTAAGCACCGTGTGGCTATCTGCGGGATTGAAAAGCATTTAGGTTTAGAGGGAAAGAAACATACTGTATTATTTGATAAGTAAGCTTTAGCCATTTTTTGAATTTGGTGTAGACGGCTGTTTTCGATATCAGAGGCAGCAAACGAAAAAACAGAAATACTTTTTGAATTGGTTTGGCCAGCTTGCCTCATTAGCAGATTTGCTCCAAAAGATTTGTAGATAGGATCATGGTTTTTTTCACAAGAAAAAATACAATGGGTAAAGCCTAAGCCGTAATGGAAGCAAGCTACGGCACTATTGATGATAAACATCGCCAGGCGAACAGACCGGACATCTTCACTTATCAAAAACCGACTGACTTCGCACCATTTTTCACTTGCGTTGTTAGGTTTTGTTAAGCCTCTTAAACTGGCCTGCTCCATTTGAAAGTTTTTCAAAACCGGGAATGGGTACATTTTCTTAGTTTCATAGGTAGAGCAAATAGTCAAATCATACTTCTTAGCTATTTTTTGTACTTGCTCCGCATGTTTACCCGATCCTTTGTGAATCACTCTCATATAGCCTACCGGACGAATCATATCTTTGCCATCGTATTCGAATAATCCAAAATGGTAAGCATTGACATCGTAGTCGTCCAACTCAATAAGCGATTCCGTATATTTACAATATGCTTTTATGTAGCTGTTATTGGCTATTCGGCTCCTCAATTTTAGTAAGGATTCCAGTTCTTTTATACCCTTTGCTTCTCTAAATTGGTAATATAAATTTTTCATAGTAGCACGTTTGTCAGGTAAAGAATTGCGTCGTTCTAAACTAGGAATATGGCTTCGAGCGACTTATATCACAAAGGTGAGACAAAAGGAGAGGGGCAGCTTACAAAATTGTTGCAAGTGCTTGTAAAATAAGTGCAAAATGAGGATGGTACGATTTTTAAAATCGATACAACAAGATCATAAACATCTGAAAATCAATTATTTACATCTACCGTTTGGAGAGTATCCAAATTTAATGGCTAAAAAACGGCAAGCAATACTTTGGTGTTGAGGTCAAACACAGACAATGCCTCAATTGGGTCGGAAAATAGTAAGCATAGCCTGATATTGGTCTATTCAAACAGTGCATTCATGTCCAAAGAATCTTTGACATAACGAAGGGCGTATTGATTTTGCTTTAATCCAAAAGTGCTTATAAGGGTGAGAAAAAGGGTTTTCTTAGTTCCGGTTTCCTCTTTGAAAACGTCGAGTTTGTTTTTCAGACGCTCGGCATAGGATTTTGAAATAGTAAATACAGATTCCGAAAACTTGATTTCACAAATCGTTATTACCCGGTCGTTTCTATCCAAAACCAAATCAATCTGAGCACCGCCTTTTGACCGCTTGCTCCGCCATGTGGATATTTCGGTGTAAACACCACTAATCCCCAAATGCTTTTTGATGTTATTTGTATGGTACCGACAAATCTGTTCAAAAGCATAACCGCTCCAGGCACGCCATTTGGGATGACCTAACCTCGAAAGCCAGGCACCTTCTCCCTGCGCTTTTGAATGGCGAACAAAGGTGAGATAAAACAAAGTATATGGGTCACTTAGTTGATAAAGTCCATCTCTTGCGGACTTGCCGAAAGGGAAATATTTTTTGATAAAACCCGATTGTTCCAATTCGTGTAAAACCACAGACAAATTTCCACCTTCTTTGATGCCGGACTGCCTGACGATTTCTTTTCTTGACAATCCGATTGTTTTCCTGGCCAATGCTTCTACAATGGCCACATGGCGGGTATAATTTTTAAAAAGAGATCGGTATAGATCAAAATACTCTTCATGCAACAAACCTCCCGTAATAAAAAACAACCTGTCAATATTTTGAGCCACACTTCTGTTGACCTGGATATTTTCCAAATAAAATGGGATTCCTCCCATTGCCATATACAACTCCAGCAATTGATAACGATCGTATGTTGCCCCTTTTGCTTTAAGGAAGGCTTCTGTTTCACTAAGGGTAAAAGGTTCAATCCGTATTCGTTCTGTCACCCGGTTGTGCAAGCCTCCTTTGTCTCTGAGCAAGTTCTTTATCATCCAGGACGCTGCAGAGCCACAACAAATCAGCAATAAATCTGAGCGGTAAGCTGCCCAACCGTTCCAGAAATGTTCCAAGCCCATTAAAAAGTCAGCCCCGTGGGTATCAAACCAGGGCAATTCATCAAAGAACAGGACTTTTTTTTTGTCTTTGCTTTTTGACAAAAACCGGATGAGCAATTGAAAGGCTGCCAGCCAATTTTCAGGAACAGGCTTTTTCTCCACATTCGAATCAAAGAGAGAAAGATAATTATGAAAATTTTGAAGTTGGGCTTTTGTAGTGGCATTGGCCAGAGCCGTTATTCGGAAAGTAAATCGATCTTCAAATTTCCTGGACACCAAAAAGGTTTTTCCAACCCTCCTCCTGCCATACACCATTACAAATTCAGATTTTTTACTCTTATGAAGTCGGTCTAAGGTCTCTAATTCTTTTTGGCGGCCTGTTATTAATTCATGCATCCTGTTCAATTTTGGGCGATAAGTAGTTTCTTTTAAAAAGTTATCGCCCAAAATTAAGCATTTTTAGGCGATAATCATATTTTTTTGTTTGCTTATCGCCTAAAAATGATGACTTCAATTGGTTTTTCCAGCAACAGAACTTGGCGAACAGCCAAACTCAGCACTAAAAAGACGGGAAAAATAAGACAACTCCTTGTACCCTACCTCAAAGGCTACTTGAGTGACGCTCATATCCTGCTCTTCCAGCATTTTTTTTGCAGTATGGAGGCGGACGCTATGGATAAACTGACCGGTGGATTTGCCCGTGAGGGCTTTGAGTTTGCGATGTACCTGGGTACGACTGAGGAAAATAGCTTTGCTTACTTCTTCCACGCCAAATTCGGGGTCATCCAAATGGGCTTCGATGGCAGCTTTTACTTTTTGGACAAACTCATCTTCTACCGCCAAAGTTTTAGTGGTCTTTGGAAGTGGTGCGGATAGATTTTGATAACGAGCTTGTAATTGTTTTCGAAGTTCAATGAGTTTTCGAATGCGGATGAGCAACTCTTCTTTATGGAAAGGTTTGGCCAGATAAGCATCGGCACCGTATTCCAAACCTTCGAGGCGGGAATCCACATCCGCTTTGGCAGTAAGCAAAATGATGGGAATGTGACTACTGCGTTCGTCCTGCTTAAGGGTTTGGCAAACCTCAAAACCATCTTTCTCCGGCATCATCACATCACTTACAATGAGATCGGGAATATACTCTATGGCCATATCAATGCCCTGCTGTCCGTTGACGGCTTCCAGAATTTTATAATCCTCTCCCAGGGTTGCTCTGATATATGCCCGTACATCGCTGTTGTCTTCAATCAACAAAACCAGTGAAAGGTCATTTGGTTGATCGGTTTGGAGAGCTATGTCTTCCTCGTTAACTTCTTTTTCACCAGCCACTATCGGGGCTATAGTCTTGTTGAATTCAGCAAATGGCGCCTTTCGGCTAATGGGTAACTGGACAAAGAAAGTGGTACCTTGTCCTACAATACTTTCTACCTGGATATTTCCCCCCATTTGTTCGATCAACTCTTTTGTCAGAGCCAGACCGATACCCGTGCCGCCACCGCCACTGGAATAATTTGTTTTTCCATTTTTGGACTGACTTATCTGATAAAAGCGGTCAAAAATATAGGGCAATTGTTCAGGAGCTATACCGATACCGGTATCCTGGATGTGGAGCGCAAAGTTGGTGGCAGAGTCAGTAGATTGGGCAGATACAAAAACAGAACCATTTTTCGGCGTAAATTTTATGGCATTGGAGAGCAAGTTAGAAAAAATCTGGCGGATGCGTTCGGGGTCAAAATCCATCAACAGGGCTTCGTCAAGGGCTTCAAAATGGATTTGAATGGATTTGTTTTCTGCAAGGGAATGAAAAGAATCGGTCAGGTATTTCAAATAAGCAATGATATCATTCTGAATAAAATGAAATTGGAGTTTACCTGCTTCCAACTTGGAGAGATCAAGCATTTGGTTGACCAATCCTAACAAACCTTTCCCATTCCGGTCAATTGCATCTAAATGCTTTTTGATTTTATCGGGAGAGATCGTTGGTAATTGTTCATGAATCAGATTGCTCAATCCCAGAATAACCGTCAGCGGTGTTCTAAATTCATGGGTGATGTTGGTGTAAAGATTGGTTTTGAAAGTATCGAGTGCTTTTAGTCGCTCTGCTTCCTGTTGTTCAAGTTGGAGAGCGGTTTGCAATTGCCAGCGGCGACGTTGGTAACGATAAAAAGCTGTCAGAAGAAGTATAATAGCCGCAGCATAGAGCAGATAGGCCCAAATGGTTTGCCACCAGGGGGGAGAAATGTGAAGAGAGAGTCGAGCTTCGTTTTCACTTAGTACGCCTTCACTGCTGATGGTTTTTACGTGGAAGGTATAATCGCCAGGCGGAAGTTTGGTAAAAGTGACTTCATTAGCAGTACCAGCCCTTATCCAATCATTGGTTTGACCTTCGAGCTGATACGCATATTGAATTCTATCAGGATTGGTATATGAAAGAGAAGCATAACTGATCTTTATCAAATCATTGTGATACCTCAAGCTGACCTCCTTCTTATTTTCTATATTTAGCATGGTAACCATCTCCACTTCTTCACCCTCTTTTTCGCTGTATTCAAAAGCCGAAATAGTAATAGGAGCCTGATAGGCAGTTTTATTAAGTGTTGCTGGATCAAAGCGATTCAGTCCCTTTTTGCCTCCGTAGTAAATGAAGGAAGAATAAGGACTTTTGTAAAGTATGCCTTCATTGTCCTGCAAACCGTCTTTGGTGTAGTAATTTTCAAATTTTTTCGTTTTCGGATAAAATTTGGACAGACCATAAGAGGTGCTCATCCAAAGATGGCCACTTTCATCTTGTACAATATCTCGAATATAGTTATTTGACAAGCCATCCTCTTTGGAATAAGTAGTAAATTTTTCTATTTCTGGATTATAGTCATTTAAACCAGCGGCTGTGCCTATCCATATATTCTGACTTTTTGTGGAATAGTTAATTGCGGTAATTCGATTGTCGCTCAAACCAGTAATACCCTGAGAGTTTGAGGTTGAAAAAAAGTTTTGATCGCTGTCCTCTTTATTCAAAAAATACAATCCCGCTTCGGACCCTGCCCAAAGGTTTCCATGTTGGTCTACAGCAATATTATTGGATTCATTATTAGTGATAGGCTGAGGAAATTTCTCATTGGGAAAATATCGTTCAAATTTTCCAACTTTGGAGTCAAACCTAAAAATACCCCCTCTTCTCATACCCAGCCAAAGATAACCATCCTCGCTCTCGGCAATAGAAAAAAAGATATTTTGCTGAACTTTGTGCGCTTCGGCAATAAGATGACTGCTGAAATTGCCATTAAGTGGATCGACTTTATATAATCCCTGAGAAGTCGCACACCAGAGATTTCCATCCCTACCTCCATGTAAATCAAGTATTGTGTTGGCACTAATCCAATTGTCGTAACCCTTTACAAAATTAATATGATGTATATTGCCAGAGTTTAAATCATATCTGTACAAACCGCCAGCAATGGTGCCCAGCCAAAGCATCCCTCCTGGAAATTCCACAATACTTTGTATAGCCTTATTATTCAATTGGTTGGACGACAAAAGGAGGGAAAAAGCTTCTGTATCCTTAGCTGTCTTGTAAATACCTTCATCATAAGTACCTAACCATAAAAGCCCTTCTTTATCTCTATAAATGGATCGAACCACAATAGCACCCAAACTATTAGGATTGCCCACTTCAGGCTTATAGCTGACAAATTTCTCAGTTTTTCGATCAAAGACAACCAATCCACTCCCGGAAGTACCAATCAATAGTTGGCCTTGCTGATCCTCAGTGATGCACCAGATTTCATTGGCCCCCAGGCTATTTGGATTGCCCGTTTCTTTTTTATAATGAACAAAAGAATGTGTCGATTCATCAAAGCGATTTAAGCCCCCACCCCAGGTACCAATCCACAATACCCCATCCACTTCAAATATGGCCATAATATCATTGGAGGAAATGCTGTGTTGGTCTTCTGGATCATGTTGATAGCGAATAAAATTATTGGCAGATTCATTGTATAGATGAAGCCCTCCATTTCGGGTGGCTACCCAAACCCTTCCTTTGCTATCCTCAAAGACAGTGCGAACCTCATGGCCTCCTAAGCTTTTCACATCATTTGGATTATGAGAATACAGGACGAATGATTGTTTTTCTTTGTTATAAAGCATCAATCCCTTATCCTTTGTCCCCACCCACAATCTGTTTTTTTTATCTTCAAAAACATCCGAAATCAAATTACTGGGAATGCTTGTGGTGTCTTGGCTTTGATGTATATATTGTTGGAAGCGGTTAGTGTTTTTATCCAACTTTAAAAGTCCCCCTCCAAAACTTCCCATCCAGATATCTCCATCACTATCTTCCAGCAGAGATGTAGCTGCATTATAATTGAGCATTGATTGATCTGTTATATCGTATTGATAGCTATTATAAGTATGGCCATCATATCTAAAAAAACCAGCATCAGTAGCAAACCACAAGAACCCTTTCTGATCTTGCATGATGTCATTGACGGTACTTCCGTCGAGTTCCATTCCCGATAGGAGGGCTTCAAACCGTACTCTTGGTTGGGCCTGTGAGGTGTATATTTTGACAAGCAAGCAGAAAAACAGAATTAGTAGTTTTCTCATTAGTTATTTTTGTAATTTGTTTTTCTATGAGTATAAGTGCCGAACTTCAATTGAAGATGAAACTACTCTAAAATACAGAATGCTATTCAGAATACCAATGCTTCTAGTTCTTTGTTGAAATTTAGATGAACGATGGTAGAGTAATCTGCGATTTTCATCCCCAGCAGCCCCAACAAGAGTCCAACCCATTACAAGAATAAAAAGTCCTTTTGGAATACCCCGAAAAACAAAGAAATTTTCTGTCACAGATTAGGTGGGTAGACGGAATTGGGGGAAATACAGAGTTCGTTACGGAATGTTGTACCTATGTTGTACCCATTGAATAAAAAAGCCCGTAACCAGTTGACAATCAATAAGTTACGGGCGGTGAGAGCAGCCCCTAGGGGAATCGAACCCCTCTTTCCAGGATGAAAACCTGGCGTCCTAGCCGATAGACGAAGGGGCCAAAGTGGATTTGGGTGTAAATGTTTTCACATCCAAATCCTTATTCGTACCCATTTCTGCGTCATCAGGTCGGAAAATCAATCGTTATGAGCTGCCTTTCGTCAAAAGCAGTGCAAATATAGGCGACCCCTCCCAAATTGTCAATACATTTATTCAATTTTTTTCTGACTACTCTCTTTTATGCTCGCCCCATTTATCGGTAAAAAATGGTTACTTAGGTTCCAACAAACTTTTATACTAAAAAAACGTTGTATTGTGTATTGCTTACAACACATATTTTCTACCTTTCGATTCACTAAATAATCAAATTGTTATGATCAAAAAAATTGCAATTAATGGTTTCGGCCGCATCGGGAGACTGACTTTACGTAACCTGCTTGGTAGGACAGATGTAGAAGTGGTAGCTATCAACGATCTTACCAACAATACAATGCTCGCTCATTTGTTCAAATATGATTCGGCTCAGGGAACTTTTCTAGGAGAAGTAATAGCTGATGAGCAATCTATCACAATCAATGGTAAGCAATTGCATGCTTTTACTGAGAAAGATCCATCCGCTCTACCATGGAAAAAACTAGGCGTTGATGTTGTGTTAGAATGTACTGGGGTTTTTCGTACAAAGAAAAAGGCTAGCCTCCACCTGAAGGCTGGTGCCAAACGAGTAGTGATTTCTGCCCCAGCTAAAAGTGACGATGTACAGACCATCGTGATTGGTGTTAATGATAGTGAATTAGATACAGCTAATACTATCTTCTCCAATGCTTCTTGCACCACCAATTGCCTGGCACCAATAGTGAAGATCATTGATGAAGCCTGGGGATTTGAGCAAGGTACCATGACTACTATTCATGCCTATACCTCTTCTCAAAATCTGCAAGATGGGCCACATAAAGATATGCGCCGGGCAAGGGCGGCAGCAATTAATATTGTGCCTACTACCACAGGGGCTGGCAAGGCTACCGAATTGGTATATCCGGCTATCAAAGGTAAAATGGATGCTATGGCTATCCGTGTCCCTGTTGTTACTGGATCACTTATCGAACTGGATTGCATTGTAAATAAAGAAGTAGGAGTAGAACAGGTCAATGAAAAATTTAAAGTCATTGCTCAGCAGGAACTGAAAGGGGTTTTATATTACTCTGAAGACCCCCTGGTTTCAAGTGATATTGTAGGCAACCCTCACTCTTCGATATTTGATGCTCCAATGACACGGGCAAGCGGCCGGATGTTGAAAGTGATTAGCTGGTACGACAACGAAGCGGGCTATTCGGCTCGCCTGGCTGATCTGGCGCTTATGGTAGCTCGCTTGCCGGAGCCGGCAGTTATAAGTTGATGATTTACGGTAGACAGAGGCTTATTTAAGAGACTAGTACAATCAATCACCTTGACCAAAACATGGACCTCAACTTTAAAAACAAAAAAGTACTTATTCGGGTCGATTTCAATGTCCCGATCAATGAGCAAGGCAAAGTCACTGATGATACACGCATCCGGGCTGCTTTGCCTACTATCCGAAAAGCACTGAAAGGCGGCGGTGCCGTTATCCTGATGTCTCATCTAGGGCGACCGCTAAGGAAATTAAAAGAAGATGGCAGTATAGATATTCCAAAATTTAGCTTCCAGAATATTCAGCCGCGGCTCAATCGGTTGCTCCGCAAAAAAACGCACTTTTGTGCGCAAACTGTTGGCCAACCTGCCCGCAAGATGGCCAAAGCCCTGAAACCCGGCGAGGTTTTGCTTTTGGAAAACACGCGCTTTATGCCCGGCGAGACTAAAGGGGATCCAGCACTGGCCAAACAAATGGCCAGCCTGGCTGATTTGTATATCAACGATGCTTTTGGTACTGCCCACCGTGAGCATGCCTCAACTGCAACTATTGCCCGATTTTTTAAGAAAGGCAAAAAAGCATTTGGCCTGCTGATGGAAGCTGAAATCGAAAATGCCAGTCGTATTCTCAACAATCCACAACGCCCCCTAACTGCTATCGTCGGAGGAGCAAAAGTATCAGATAAAATCACTTTACTTGAAAAGCTTATTGATCTGGCTGACCACATCATTGTGGGTGGTGGAATGGCTTATACATTTATAAAAGCCCAGGGAGGAAAAACCGGTGCATCATTGGTGGAAGAGAATAAAATAAAACTGGCGGGGCGTTTGTTGGTTAAAGCCACAAAAAAAAATACGCACATCCATCTACCCAAAGATTCTGTAATTGCTGACCGATTTGATGCCAGAGCCAAACGGGAAATCAAGCCCAGCCATCGTATCCGAAAAGACTGGATGGGCCTCGATATTGGCCCGGAAGCACAAAAAACTTTTGCTCAGATTATTAAGAGCAGTGCAACCATTTTGTGGAATGGCCCGATGGGGGTATTTGAAATGAAGCCTTTCGCCAAAGGCACCAAAGCCATTGCCAAAGCAGTAGCTCAGGCCACTAAAAAAGGAGCCTTCTCACTGGTGGGAGGAGGTGATTCGGTGGCTGCTGTCAATCAAATGGGTCTTGCCGATCACATTAGTTATGTTTCTACAGGCGGTGGCGCTATGCTCGAATTTCTAGAGGGCAAAACCCTACCAGGTATAGCAGCTATTGAGAAAGAATAGACCAAACCTTGACCGTCCCGTCCAGCCAAAAGAGTCTCTCCCTACTAATTGGCTGTTATTAATTTTTCATATATTGCAATGATATATAGAACTTAGACTTTGGACGAAAAAGATGTCGATTATGAAAAAGGCAGAACAGCGATTATCTTGTTTTTATGCAAACAATAACAAGAAGCAATCTGTTCTGCCATGAAATTTTATATTCAAAGATACGTCGTAGTCGAGCAACGACCAATTTAATCATGGCATTATCCTCGTATAAAGGAGCAAAATCTCCGACTGAATTAAGTCTTTCGCCTCTGTACCATTATAAGTATGGTAGTATAAGTAAGGTAGTAAGTAACCTTTCGCGGAATGAAGAAGAGTATGGTAAAGTTCGAAAATTCTTTCAATCGCTCTGTTATGCTTATTATTCACCAGCAGTGGAAGACACAGGTCGAGTATTATTACAAACCGATACTACACCAATACAAAAGCCCCATTCGGACACACTGGAAGGTCGAACCTATATAGCTATACCAAACAATGTGATCAAGGGCAACAAACCGTTGGGTATTGGCTATGAAGTATCCCTTATTAATTTATCCGATGGAGGTACCAATTGGAGTTTACCTCTTAGTATATCCCGTGTTGCGATCAACAAAACCGCTTCTCAAACAGCGTTGGAGCAACTGGAAGAATTGCTCAACCATCCTCACTTGGATTTGGGCCAGAAGCTATGCCTCAATACATTAGATAGTAAATACGGCAATGGTGCTTATTTGGCCGAGGCATTTAAATATGATGATCTGGTCAGTATTGCCCGCTTAAAATCAGGCATGAAGGTATGGACTGGTACAGGTAAAGCCCCTTCGATCCAAAGTAAAGGAGCACCCAAAATTTACAATCAAAAACTTTACCTGATTTCAGAGAGCAGGAACAAAAGCTACAAAAAGCATCCTAAAACAAAACAGCCCTATACAGTATATCAACAATCTATTTTTGAAGTTCCTCATAACGATTTTTTTGAGCTGGAGGCAACAACAAAAAAAGGTAGAAAGATTGTTGTTCAAATATTCCGATGGAACAATATGCTGATTCGATCTAAAAATGGCCACAACATGAAAGACAAGCCAATGGACATTTTAGCTGTTAAAGTTCGGGATGCTGAAACGGGAAAAGCGATATTTAGTCGAGACATGTTTGTAGCTCTTAGCGGTAAACGGAAAAATGAAGTAACCACTCCCGAAGGATATCATACTTATCGTAAACGTTATGATATCGAACCAAGTCTTCGATTTGCCAAGCAACGGTTGATGATTGATAAACTGCAAACTCCTGTACTAGAACATTTTGACAATTGGTTGTTGATTTATCAACTAACTGTTTGGCTACTTTACATCGCAAGTGACGAAGCGGACTTTCGTCCAAGAGAATGGCGAAAGTACCTACCCCAAAATCAACAGCCTGACAGCGGACATAGATTGTCTATTGCACAGACATGGCATGCTGCCGAATCACTTTTTTTGACTTTTGAACAAAACCCATTCAAACCGCTAAAGTCCAAAAAAGGTAGGCCGAGACAAAAAGGCGAAACACAAATTCAAAGAACTCGATATAAGGTCGTAAAAAAGACCTCTAATAAGCGCAATAACAAGAAAGTCGCATAAAAGACTTCGAATCTATCCGGGATTTTGACCTAACATTTATGTTGGAGATGCTTCCGTTTTCGTCCAAAGTCTAAATAGAACCCCCTTATGCTACTTTCTAACAGTAAGTAAGTCGATATTCAACTTCATACATACTCAAACCAAACCATATGAAAACCTTTTGTACTCCCCTGCTACTGGTGTTTTTCACCATTTACAATCCACTAAATATTGTTGCTCAAAATGCTGCTCCTCAACAACATTTCCAGAAAATTGAAAACAATCACAACGCCAAGCTCAGCAAACAATTAATGCAATTGTACAAAGATCAATCGGTTCGAAATGCAACTGACAACGTAGCACCAAACTTTTCATCCAGCTATCCTTTTTTTGATTTTGACAATGATTATATCGCTATCGATTTTGTTGCCGCCGGCTCAGTGAAAAATTTGCTCAGCGAATTGAACCAGCTTAATTTCGAGCTTATAGCTACCTACGCCAATTTGATCTCTGGCAGATTAAAAATTAGCGATATCCCGCGGCTCGGTAATTTACAGCACCTCCGACTGGCCACGCCCGCAATGTCTATCACACATATTGGAAATGTAGATACACAAGGCGACACAGCGCAGATCAGCGAGCTGGCCCGGCAAGTACATGGCTTCAACGGGAGTGGTATTAAAATAGGGATCATCTCGGATAGTTATAATATAGGAACTGGAGAAGCCACAGCAATTGCAGCCGGTGAACTGCCCGGCCCAGGCAACCCTAACGGCTTTCTCACACCCGTCAATGTACTGATGGAATACAGTGGCTCCAGCGCAGTAGGCGATGAAGGCCGCGCCATGGCTGAAATAGTTCACGATATAGCTCCCGGCGCCGAAATACTATTCTACACCGGCAAAGGCGGCAGAGCAGCGATGGCTAATGCCATTAATCAGCTACGCATAGCAGGTTGCCATATTATTATGGATGACGTAGGCTACGTCAATGTCCCTTATTTTCAGGACGGCTTACTAGCCCAGGCGGCTGATACGGCTGCTATTAATGGTGCGCTATATTTTTCGGCTTCTGGTAATATGGGTAGCAGGTCTTATGAATATCCCGGCTTCAATTCCAACAGTAATGGCAATACCCAATTGCACGACTTCGACCCTGACTCCGCCAATGAAGATCTCTTCCAGGATATTACCATACCGGAAGGCAGAACGATTACAATTGTCCTTCAATGGGACGAACCCTGGACTACGCTTCCTAATAATGTCGGTACCGTTACCAATGATCTGGATTTATTTTTGCTTGATCCTACCCGCCCCGGAGGACTGAATAATAAAATAGTAGCAAGAGGGGATGACGATAATATTGATACTGGTCATGCCTATGAAGCCATTTTTTCATTTACAAATCCTGTGGGCTCAGGAAATACTACTTTTCAAATTGCCATTGCTTATTATCAAAACATAAGCGATGCCCCTCCAAATTTCTTTAAATATATAATTTACAACCCCTTTTGTAATGTCACTATCGATGAATATGCCACCAATAGCAGTACCTGTATAGGACAGGCCAATGCTGAAAAAGCCATTGCAGTCGGCGCAGCGGCTTTCTATAATACTGTACCCTATGGTGCTTCCAATACAACTATCAACTGCTACTCCTCAACAGGCGGCACACCCATTCTTTTCGACAAAATTGGTAATCCTATCACATCGGTACAACGCCAAAAACCTGAAATTGTAGGACCCGATAAAGGCAACACCAGTTTCTTTGGTGTGGACATTCCTCAGGACGCAGATACTCATCCAAATTTTGCCGGCACCTCAGCAGCTACACCGCACATCGCCGCCGCTACTGCACTCCTGCTCAATGCCGGTGCCAGCACCAGAGCTGATATAATGGATACTTATTCGGCAACCGCCGAAGATATGGACGATCCCAATACACCTGGCCCCGACCCTGGCTTTGACTTTGGCACTGGCTTCGGAATGGCTAAAGTCAACGATGCCATAACCTACTATTTGCAAAGCCTTCCGGTTGAGTTGGTCCACTTTACAGCACGTAAAGTAGCCAACCGAGATGTGCTTTTAGATTGGAAAACAGCAACCGAGATCAACAACGATTTCTTTTTTATCCAACATGCACACCAATCTAATCAATTTGAGCCTATTGCACATGTAGCAGGTCGGGGGAATAGCCATACTGTTTTCACCTATCAAAAAGTTGTAAAAGACTTACCTTCCGGTTGGAATTACTTCCAGCTCTGGCAACAGGATTTTGATGGCCACCAGGAAAGATTGGGTACCGAAGCTGTATTTATTCCTGCCTATCAGCAAACACACTATTCCTATTCAGAAGGCCTTGATGAAGTGATCGTCTTTCAGCAATTTCAGGATAGCAACTATCAGCTAAGTGTCTTTAGTGTGGAAGGCAAATTGATGTACACAGTAGATGGCCAATCGGAAGCTGAACAGGAGCAGCGTGTTCTTTTACCTGCCAGTCAATGGCCTGGAGGGATGTATTTTTACACTATCCAATCAAGCAATTCGGCAGCTATGATAAGCGGGCGTTTTGTCAAATAGTAGTATGACGGCTAACTCACCCCCTTGCCATACTGCTGTTCGTAATACGCCTGATAATTTCCGGAAGTAACATTATCGAGCCAAGTCTCATTGCTAAGGTACCAATCCACTGTAAGATTAAGCCCTTCTTCCATTTGCAATGAAGGCTTCCAGCCCAGCTCGCGTTGAAGCTTACCGGCATCGATGGCGTAGCGGCGGTCATGGCCGGGCCGGTCTTTGATAAAAGTGATAAGCTGAGCGGAAGAGCCCGACTCGCGGCCCAGCTTTTCATCCATAACCTTACAGAGCAAATGGATCAGGTCGATATTTTTCCACTCATTATGTCCGCCAATGTTGTAAGTTTCGCCATCCTTACCCTGATGATAAATCAGATCGATGGCGCTGGCATGATCCTTCACCCACAACCAATCGCGGGTATATTTGCCATCGCCATAAACCGGAAGCGGCTTTTCATGGGCAATATTGTGAATAAACAGCGGCAACAGCTTTTCGGGAAACTGGTTGGGGCCATAGTTGTTAGAGCAATTGGACAGCACTACCGGCAATCCGTAGGTATGGCCATAGGCGCGCACCAGATGGTCGGAGCTGGCCTTGGAGGCAGAATAGGGCGAGCGCGGGTCGTAAGAAGTTTCTTCAGTAAACAAACCCGTTTCTCCCAGGCTGCCGTAAACCTCATCCGTGGAGACATGGTAAAAGCGTTTGCCCTCAAATTGGTCATCCCACTGATTTCGTGCCGCATTGAGCAAATTGACTGTGCCGATGATATTGGTCTTGATAAAAGCCATCGGATCGGCAATCGACCGATCGACGTGCGACTCAGCAGCCAGATGGATGATGCCATCAAAAGCATAACGACCAAACAACTCATCCAAATAGCGATCATCTACAATGTCCCCTTTTTCAAAGCTGTAATTCGGCAAATGCTCTACATCTTTGAGGTTCTCCAGATTGCCTGCATACGTCAGTGCGTCCAGGTTGACAATGTGATATTCCGGGTACTTATTGACCAGCAAGCGTACCAAATGCGAACCGATAAAGCCCGCACCTCCCGTTATCAAAAGCGTTCGTTTATAATCCATCAAAAATTGTTTATTAAAAAAAATTACAACAACTCAACAACTCATCAACTCATCAACTCATCAACTCATCAACTACACCTTACTCACCGGCTGCACTATCTGTTTAAAATATTCATACGTCCTTTTCAAACCTTCCGCACGATCCACCTGCGGCTCCCAACCCAATATTTCCTTTGCCCTGCTAATATCCGGGCGGCGCTGCTTGGGATCATCCTGTGGCAGCTCGCGATAAACGAGATGCGCATCCGGATTGCCTACCAGGGCCAGCACCTCTTCTCCAAATTCTTTGATTGTTATTTCTGAAGGATTTCCAATGTTGACAGGCTGGCTGTAATCACTCATCAGGAGGCGATAGATACCTTCTATCAGGTCATCCACATAGCAAAAGGAGCGGGTTTGTGAGCCATCGCCAAAAACGGTAAGCCCTTCCCCGCGGATCGCTTGAGAGAAAAATGCAGGAAGCACCCGTCCGTCATTGACGCGCATCCGCGGCCCGTAAGTATTGAATATCCGAATAATTCGCGTTTCCAGGCCATGATAAGTATGATAGGCCATAGTAATAGCCTCTAAAAATCGCTTAGCTTCATCATAAACACCCCTCGGCCCGATAGGATTGACATTGCCCCAGTAGTCTTCCGTTTGGGGATGCACCAATGGGTCGCCATATACTTCGGAGGTAGAAGCTACCAGTATGCGCGCTTTCTTCTCTTTGGCCAATCCCAGCAAATTGTGTGTACCCAAAGCTCCCACCTTCATCGTTTGTATCGGCATTTGAAGGTAGTCGATCGGGCTGGCAGGCGAAGCAAAATGCAGGATGTAGTCCAGCTCGCCCGGCACATGCACAAATTTGGTGACATCGTGATAATAAAATTCAAACTCGCTGAGCGGAAATAGATGCTCTATATTGCCCAGATTGCCCGTAAGCAAATTATCCATTCCGATCACCTGATAACCTTCTTTGATGAAGCGATCGCACAAATGAGAGCCTAAAAAACCGGCAGCGCCGGTAATCAAAATTCTTTTCATTGAATCAATTTTTTATACTTTTTTTTAACAGCAATAAAAACAGGAAAATTGGATCTACTCGACCTTACGTACAAAAAGGCCGCTTTGTTCCATTGAAATCGGCCGGGGCAAGCCCTGCAAAGTTGAGAAAAATATTTTATTGAGACATATACAAGCTTGCTAAATTTAAATAGATTTTGAAAACTATTCGTTTACCAAAGAGTATAAATTCGTTCATTGAAAGCTGACTTTTGCTAAATTTTCGTTTGTAAATAAGGGAATAGTTCGCCATTTTCGCCAGCTCGGGCATTTTTGCCGTACCTTCACCTACACAAATCTTTGCTATGATCCAACAGCTTTGTACCACCACCCTGCTGATCTGCCTGCTCTTTAACCCTTCGGGGAGCGCCGCCCAAGAAGAATACGATGCCGACACCAATGCCGGCAGCGTGCTACTGGCTGGCATTACCTATGGGGGGCACATTCCCGGTGGCGACCTGGCTGACCGATATGGCAATGCCTTTGACCTCGGCCTGGAGCTAGACTTTATTACCCAAAACAACCTCATCTTTGGCCTCGAAAGCGCTCTATTGTTTGGCAGAAATGTAAAGGAAGATGTGCTTGCCAACCTCCGCACACCTGATGGAGGTATTATTGGCAATACGCGCAGCTATGCCAATGTGGTGCTGCGCGAGCGCGGACTCTACATAGGAGGATTGGCAGGTAAACTTATCAGCTTGTCTCAGCACAACAAACGCTCAGGTATCCGGCTGACGCTGGGGCTGGGTATGCTTCAACACAAAATACGCATACAGGACGACCCACAGTCCTTTGTTCCTCAGCTCGACAGTGAATACAAAAAGGGATACGACCGCCTTTCCAATGGCCTGGCACTCACCCAATACATTGGTTATCAACTACTTAGCACCAATCGGCTCGTCAATTTTCATGCTGGCCTGGAGTTCCGGCAAGCTTTTACTAAAAGCCGCCGCGATTTCAATTTTGATACCCGAAGCATTGAAAGTGATAACCGTCTTGATCTTACATTCGGCTTCAAAGTTGGCTGGTTTTTGCCATTCTATATAGGCCAGGCAGACACCATTTATTACTGATCCGGCAAAAGCATGTGGTGGCTCTACGACCTGGTAATCCGCATCTATAGTCTGGCCATCTGGCTGGTGGCCTCCTTCCGGCCAAAAGCCCGTGCCTGGCGGCAGGGGAGGCAGCACAATTGGCAACTACTAGAAGCTGCTGTGCAAAAGGGAATGCCTACGCTTTGGATGCACTGCGCTTCGCTGGGCGAATTTGAGCAGGGTCGCCCAATTTTAGAAACATTTCGCCGCCAATATCCTCACTGGCAGCTCGTATTGAGCTTCTTCTCCCCTTCCGGTTATATGATCCGCAAAAACTATCCGGTGGTCGATCATGTATGCTATTTGCCTGCCGATACGGCTACAAATGCCCGCCGCTTTCTGAATATTGTGCAGCCCCAGCTTGTCATCTTCGTAAAATATGATTTTTGGCTACGGCATTTGCAAGCCGCTCAACAACGGGGTATTCCCTGCTTGCTGGTAAGTGCTCTTTTTCGCCCCGCACAAGCCTTTTTCAGATGGTATGGTGGTCCCTACAAAGAAGTGCTTCATACTTTTAATCATCTTTTTGTTCAAAATCGGGAATCCGCTGAGCTGCTCAAGCAACACAATTATCAAAAAGTCAGCATTGCAGGCGACACGCGTATCGACCGGGTGCTCAGCATCGCCCAGGATAATGAAGAATTGCCCGCGATAGCCAATTTTGTTGAAGGAAAAGCATGTCTTATTTGCGGCAGCAGCTGGCCACAGGAAGAGCAAATGCTCGTTGACTTTTTAACTCAAAATCCAGAATGGAATTGGAAAATCATTATAGCACCACATGACATCAGTGAATCGCATTTGCAACAGATCGAACAAAGCATGCCCACCGCTGTTTTGCGCTATTCTAAAGCTGATCCTTCACAACCATTTTCGGACTATCAAATTTTGCTGATCGACAACGTCGGGCTTTTGGCGAAAATCTATCGATACGGCACTTTAGCCTTTATCGGGGGTGGATTTGGAAAGGGAATACACAATACCCTCGAGGCTGCAGCTTACGGACTACCAATGCTGTTTGGCCCTAATTACCAAAAATTTGAAGAGGCCCGGCAGTTTGTTCAAAATGGAGCCGCATACTGTGTTCGTGATGTTGCCAGTCTGACTAACGTATTAGAAAATTGGAAAGACAAAAATCATCGGCAGGAAGCGGCTCAAGCTGCTCGCTCTTATCTGATTACACATCGCGGCGCTACTGAAAAGATTACTACCTATCTGAAAGAGCTTGTATAAAAAGGCTACTTTTACGGCAACATGAAACCTGTTCAACAAATCTTTCAAGCCTTCTCCCAACTCAAAGTCATGGTGATTGGCGATGTAATGGTGGATGCCTACCTGAGCGGTAGCAGAGAGCGCATGTCGCCAGAAGCACCCGTACCGATACTACGACAGCAAAGCCTCGATAAGCGCCCTGGCGGTGCCGCCAATGTGGCACTCAACCTTCGCGCACTGGGAGCTACTCCATTCCTTTTTGGAGTAACCGGCGATGATACAACGGGGGTTGAATTATCGCAAATGCTTCCAGCTTACAATATTGATCCGCAATATCTCCTTCAGCTGCCTAATCGGCTTACTACATCTAAAACACGAGTTTTGGCGGGTGATCAACAATTAATCCGCATCGACCATGAGCAGGAAAACCCCATAGACCTGCAAACGGAAGCGCAGCTTATTGATGCCGTTAAACAGCTGCTCAAACAGGAAGCCATGGATGTCATATTATTGCAGGATTACAATAAGGGAGTCCTTACTAGCGGGCTCATCGCTGCTGTGCTGGATCTGGCAAAACGTAAACATATTCCGGTAGCAGTAGATCCCAAATACGATAATTTTTTTGAATATCGCCATGTTGCCCTATTCAAGCCCAATTTAAGAGAAGTATGTGCCGCATTAAATCGTCGCGTAATTTCCCAAACGGATTCACTTGAAATGGCTGCTGCTGAATTGAGAGACCGATTAGGCTATCAGCAATGTCTAATCACTTTAGGTAGCGACGGAATTTTTATCGATGATGGCGGACAAACCGATTTGGTGAATACACATCCTCGCCAGGTGGCAGATGTTTGTGGAGCTGGAGATACCGTAATTGCGCTGGCCAGCCTGTGCATTGCATTGAACTTGGAGCTGGGGACTATAGCAAGGCTTTGCAACTTGGCTGGCGGGCAAGTATGCGAACAAACTGGAGTAGTACCAATTGATATAGCTCAGTTGAAAAAGGAGTGGGAGCAGCGATTGCAGATTTGATACCCTCGTGAAATTTGATTAAAATCATAGAAGTAGTACTGCAAAATGTTCGAGGCATTTGTGTAAAGGCAAAGACCATCCTTAGCCTCAGCCTTACTCCTCATCCCTCAACCTTTCCAAAAAAAATTCAATAAAGAAGGCCTTTTTTTACACTTCCACAGCACAGCTATTTGATAGGAATGCCGGCCATTTTACACAATTATTACATTCACACCAACTATTTTGCCCACTAGCCGACTATCAGTGCTAGTTTTTTAATGTGCCTGCCTAATTTTAGATATTTTTGCCGTGTGACTGTCGTTTGTTACCTTTGATTTCGGAATTAACCTATTTCATTACATTAAAATATGCTAAAGATGAAAATTCGTTTTTTACAATCTTTTTTGACACTGGCCTTTGTATTAGGCATGGGTGTGCTCGCTTTTGCACAACCCGCCAATGATGATTGCCCCAGTGCAACAGAAATCACCCTTGCTGCCGATGAAGGTTCCTGTGTGCTTGTGGAAGGAAGTACCGTGGGAGGCACACCATCTGTAGCGCCCGACTTTGTATGTTCAGGCAGCTGGTTTAGTGACGACATCTGGTTCAAGTTCTCAACAGGAGCAGATGTACCGTCCGGTGGTGTGGTAGTCAAGGCCTACTTTGGTGACAGCAATATGGATGTACCTGCCATTGGTATGGCCATTTACGCTGGATGTGGCTCAGCTGAGTTGCCTTTTGGATGTTTCTCTTCTGCTGATCCTGAAGATGACCAGATCCACGTATTTGCTGGCAACCTACAGCCCAATTTCACCTATTATATCCGTATTTGGTCAGGTGGTTCCCCGACGGATGATTCCGGTACTGTACGTGTTTGTGCATACGAAGCTGAACCAGACAATGCTAATGTATTGATGAATTGGGGTTTCGACGGAGATATTGGCGACTGGGAAACCAGTGATCTTAGTGCCGATACTGCATTGTGGACCTTCACTACAACTGGTTCGCAGGGAGCATTTGGCAATTATGTAATCTCTTCACCCACATCATCTAATGGCTACATGATGTTTGATGCCGATTTTTATCAGACTGGTGGTGATCCAGATAATCTCCCCGCCGGCCCACCTTATCCACAATATGAAGCTGAACTGGTCTCACCGATTATTGATTGTACCAGCTGCCCGCCTACATCTGTACGTTTCTGGCAGTTTTACCGGGCTTTGAATGGCGATACTTATCTCTATTGGAGTGTGGATGGTGGTAATACCTGGATTGGTCCTATCAATGTCAATGAAGAGCTCGAGCCCAATACTTCAACTTCAGTACCCAGTGAAAAGCGTTTTTTCATTCCGGATTTGGCTGGTCAGGATAGCGCCCGCATCCGTTTTGTGTTTGACGGCGATTTTTACGCCTGGCTGGTGGATGATGTTCAAATCATCGAAACAGAACGCAACAATTTACGCGTGATGGAAAATTGGTGGGCTATTCCGACCAATAAGGAGACGCCAAGTGATCAGGTAGAAGACTTTGGCTTCATTGCCGATATTTACAATGCAGGCTCTGCTGTACAGCCTAATACTATGCTGAATGTAACTGTAACAGAAACCAGTGGTACCGTCCCTACCTGGTCGCGTGATTTAGATTATGGTGATATTGGAGCTGATTCCCTTGATGAGAACCGGATTTTTCCTGATTTGTTTGCTCCTCAGGCAGGCTTGGCTACTGATTATACCATCACCTATACGGTATCCTCTGATTCTGTTGATTTTGATCCTTCTGACAATAGCCTGTCTCACGTTTATACGGTCACCGACACCGTATTTTCCAAAGAAACTGGCAGAACCCGTTCACTGCGCCCGGCTGATGCCCTTTGGGCAGATGGCGCACCCCACTCCTGGTCGATTGGTAATTATTTCTATGTTGTAAATGGCGATGAAAACTTCAATACCAGTGCAACTATTGGTATTACCAACCCACAGGATCATGCAGGAAAAATCCTGCTTTTTGTACTGTATAAGTTTACTGATTCCAATGGCGACCAATTGGTACAGCCTTCCGAAAGAGAACAAGTAGGTGCCAACACCTATGAAATTACCGGTAATGAAATGGCCAATGCCGTTCTCAATATCCCGATGTTTGACCTCAATCCTTCGGATCCGCTCAACCCTGGGCCAGTTCCGCTCGATGACAATAGTGAGTACATCCTGATGGTTCAATACACCACCGATCAGGATGACGACAATATCTTCTTTGAAGCGAGCGAGGCTTATGACTTTAGCGCAGGTGTTTGGCTCACCGAGCAATTGGCCAACCCACGTTACTCACATGTGCTACACATTGGTGGTGAGGAGGATTTCCGCCTTGTTCCTACTGCCGACCTTAGCACTACCAACTTCGGTCACGACATCGTTCCGCTACTGAGAATGAATGTGAATAAGATGGAAACGAATGTAGAACAATTGCCTGCCGACAATAGCGTCAAGGTATATCCCAACCCTGCCAGCGAACTGCTGACAGTGGATATTGAGTTGGTAAATGCTTCCGAAAATGTAGAGCTCAAGCTCATCGACCTTACCGGCAAGGTAGTCGATATGCGTCAATACGATCAATTGCAGAAAGCCAATGCATCATTTGATGTAAGCCAGCTTCCGGCCGGTGGTTACTTCCTGCATATCAATACAGAAGAAGGACAAAGAAGCCAGTACTTTGTAGTACAGCGTTAATATTTTGTTCTTCAATAAAAAAGCCTCGTTGCCATTGGCAGCGGGGCTTTTTTCAGTTACCGGAAATCGAAAACCAGCTCTCAAATCAGCTTAGCCAAACTATCTTTCAGATTGGTGATCTTGGCTTGTCCGTCAGCCAGCTTTTTGCGCTCTTTGTCAACAACGGCGGTCGGGGCATTTTTCACAAAACGGTCATTACTCAGCTTTTTTTCGATCATCGCTACAAAGCCGCGCTGATATTCCAGCTCTTTTTCGATCCGCTCGCGCTCGGCCTCTGTATCAATTGATTTGTTGATAGCCAGGTGGAATTTTTGGGTGCCGGAGAGGAAAGATACACTACCTGCCACTTCTTCCGATGAAGGCTCAACTGTAGAAAGGTAGGCCATCTTCATAATCATAGCCTTCAGGCCTGGCCGATCTAATAAGGATGTAGAAGTACCGCCGCTTGTAAACAATGCAATCAGCTCTTTTTGTTTGATACCATTTTGATTGCGGATATCGCGCACCTTGGAAACTACATCCTGCGCAAGGCCAACCTCCTGGATAATTGTAGCATCAAATGACTCCACAGCCGGATATTGACTCACAATACAATCATCTCCTGGCTGCCGATCGCGCAGCTGATGCCAAATCTCTTCAGTGATGAAGGGCATAAAAGGATGCAACATGGTCATCAATTCTCCGAAGCAGGAAATAGTTTTTTCAAAAGTTTCGCGATCAATGGGCTCACCATAGGCTGGCTTGATCATCTCCAAATACCAGGAGCAGAAATCGCCCCAGCTCAATTTATACAAACTCATCAGCGCTTCCGAAAAACGGTAAGCTTCAAAGCTTTTGGCAAGCTCGACCCTCACCTCTTTCATCCTGTTTTCAAACCACTCCCTTGCCAATCGGTTGATAGCCAGACTTTTTGTATTAGTAGGCTTATCTACTACCTCCAATCCCTTCAACAGCCTAAGCGCATTCCACATTTTATTGCAAAAATTGGTGCCCTGCTCACAAAGTTTGCTTTCATTAAGCACCTGCTTAGTAGCCGGATCAAAAGGGGCATCGAAGATGATATCGTTACCTGCTGATCCGCTCAGCATCATCCCAAAGCGCACACCATCACCACCATAACGATCGATCAACGCCAATGCATCGGGCGAATTGCCCAACGACTTGCTCATCTTCCTGTGCTTTTCATCACGCACCATGCCTGTGAAATACACATCATGGAAAGGCTGTCGGCCATTGTCTTTTACAAAATCTTCCCCCAGCAGGTCTTCTGTATATTCATAGCCAGCCATAATCATCCGCGCTACCCAAAAAAACATGATGTCCCATCCAGTTACCAGAGTATTGATGGGATAGTAATAGCGCAACTCCTCCTGCGTTTCGAATCCGTCAAAAACGGTGATCGGCCAAAGCCAGCTCGAAAACCAGGTATCCACTACATCTTCATCCTGTTTCAAATCGCTGAGCTGAAGGTTGGAGCGACCAGTTTGCTGCCGTGCCATTTGGAGTGCTTCTTCTGCTGTTTCCGCTACAAAAACTTCGTCATCCAAATACCAGGCAGGGATACGCTGCCCCCACCAAAGCTGGCGGGATATACACCAATCCCGGATATTTTCTTCATTGAGCCAGTTGTGGTACATATTCCAAAAATGGGCAGGATAGAAGGTAACTTCATCCGCGCGAACTGCCTGGAGGGCTGTTTGACCAAATTCCTTCATTTTCATAAACCACTGCAAGGTGAGACGCGGCTCAACCACGGCATTGGTACGCTCGGAGCGGCCTACACTGTTGCGATAGTCTTCAATGGTTTCGATATGGCTGGCGGTTTCCAGGTCTTTGACAATGAGCTTGCGTACCTTGAAACGATCTTCGTTGAGATACAGCTGTGCGGCTTCACTCATAGTACCATCATCATTGAATACATCTACCACGCCGAGCTGATGGCGCTGGCCGATTTCAAAGTCATTGGTATCGTGGGCCGGCGTCACTTTTAGGGCACCGGTTCCAAATTCGCGATCGACATACTCATCAAAAATGATCGGCACTGCGCGCCCGATTAGCGGCACTATGGCTTGCTTTCCCTTAAGATGGGCATAGCGCTCGTCCTCCGGATGCACCGCCACAGCCGTATCGCCAAGAATGGTTTCGGGCCGGGTAGTGGCTATGGTAATCCAATCGGCTTCCGAATCAGCGATTTGGTAGCGAATATAAACGAGCCTGCTGTTTTCATCTTTGTGAATGACTTCTTCATTGGAGAGTACCGTTTTGGCTTCCGGATCCCAATTAGTCATACGCTTGCCGCGATAAACCTTGCCTTTCTTGTACAAATCCACAAAAACTTTAATTACCGCCTTGCTCAGTTTTTCCTCCATAGTAAATCGCGTGCGCGACCAATCGCAGGAAGCGCCCAGTTTTTTGAGCTGATCGAGGATAATGCCGCCGTATTTTTCCTTCCATTCCCAGGCATACTTTAAAAATTCATCGCGCGAAAGGTCTCCTTTTTTGATACCCTGTTCGCGCAACATCCGTACTACTTTCGCTTCAGTGGCTATGGAAGCATGGTCGGTACCAGGTACCCAACAAGCGTTTTTTCCTTCCAATCTTGCCTTGCGGATGAGGATATCCTGAATGGTATTGTTGAGCATATGCCCCATGTGCAATATGCCGGTGACATTGGGTGGAGGAATAACGATAGTAAAAGGCTCTCGTTCGTCAGGCACAGAGCGAAAATATCCAGCAGCCATCCAGTGTTGGTACCATTTCTCCTCAATCTCTTTGGGGTTGTAACGATTTGAAAGCGACATATTTAAAATATATTTAATAAAATCTATTTAATTTCTAATCATTTTTGAGCAACGGAGGCCGTCTTCAGCGCTTCCACATCAATTTGGCTGCGCAGCAGATCATCAAGTGTTTCCCGGCTTCGAATGAGATGCGGCTCTCCCTGATAGATCAGCACTTCGGCAGGCCGAAAGCGGGAGTTGTAATTGGAAGCCATGGAAAAACAGTAGGCTCCGGCATTGCAAATAGCCAGCACATCTTCCTCCCAAATCTCCGGGATACGGCGATTGACGCCAAAGGTATCGGTTTCGCAGATGTAGCCAACTACCGTATAGATGCGCGGCTTGCCATTGGGGCGGCTGACATTCACGATATGGTGATAGGCATCATAAAACATAGGCCGGAGGAGGTGGTTGAGGCCCGAATCAATACCGGCAAATACTGTAGAGGTCGTTTGTTTGATTACATTTACTTTGACAAAAAAGTAGCCTGCTTCGCTCACCAAAAACTTGCCCGGCTCAAACATAAGGCAGAGTTCGCGGCCGTACTTTTGGCAAAAGGTGTTGAAGCGCTCTGAAAGCTTTTCGCCCAACTCGTTGATGTCGGTAGCAATATCATTGGCCCTGTAAGGAACTTTAAAACCACTTCCAAAGTCAATAAAATCAAGCTCTTTGAAGCTCTCAGCAGCTTTGAATAGTATCTCTGCACCCCGCAAAAACACATCCGCATCGAGGATATCGGAGCCGGTGTGCATGTGCAGGCCCTCTACCTTGAGGCCGGTAGCTTTGATGATGCGCTCCACCAAGGGCAACTGATGGATGGAAATGCCAAACTTGGAATCAATATGGCCCGTAGCTATTTTTGAGCTGCCACCCGCCATGATGTGAGGATTGATGCGTACACATACCGGCACATCGGGATGGTGATGACCAAACTGCTCAAGGATGGATGTATTATCGATATTGATGCGCACGCCCTGCTCTACCGCCAGGCTGATCTCCTCCATCGAAACGCAATTTGGGGTGTAGATGATATCGTGGGGATCGAACCCGGCCTGCAGGCCCAGCCAAACTTCCTGAATGGAGACCGTATCAAGGCCGGCGCCAAGCCTTCGGAAGAGGCGCAGTATGTTTATATTGCTATTCGCCTTGCAGGCATAGTTGATACGCAGGCGCGGCACATCGAAGGCATCGAGCATGCTTTGGTACTGCTGTTCTATTTTTTGGCCATCATACACGTAGAGTGGACACTCGTACTGTCGGCAAAGCTTGAGCGGGTCAATTTGGCCTGACAAGTAGTAATGATCATCGATCAGTTTCATCATTTAGCGTTTGAGCGGGTAGAAAATGCGTGCAAATTTAGCAATAAAAATCATGGTTGTAGCTGGCTGTTTGGGATCAAAATCCTTGCGAATACTACGTTTTTTCAAAAAAACTGGTTTCACAACTTCCAAATTTTGCTGATTGTACGATAGCTCTTGGAGATTTTTCCATTAATACAGTACCCTAAACCCTGACGCACCAAATCGGGCTTTTGGCACATCTAAAAAGAAAGAAGAGCTGTTGAATTGGCGTTATTGTTGACTTTCGGTTGGTGGAAGCGTTGAAAATTCCAACCGATTTGGTAATTTACCGTATCATCGGGAAGGGGCCGCGAGCCTGGCTCCATCACCTCTTTCCTGCATCGAAAGCTACCTTTGTGACGGAAAAAGAACTCATAGCAGCTTGTATAAAGCAGGACCGAACTGCCCAGCAGTTGTTGTACGATCGCTATAGTAGCAAGATGTTTGGCATTTGCAAGCGCTATGTAAAGCATCGGGAAGATGCAGAGGATATACTGATTGAAGGTTTTTTCAAAGTGTTGACACATATCGACCGCTTCAAGGGGCTGGGAAGCTTTGAGGGCTGGATACGGCGCATCATCGTCAATGAATCTTTGATGTTTTTGCGTAAGCGCCATAATTTTAAGCATGCTGTAGAGATAGAGAAGATACCGGAAGCTGGCACTTCGGTAAGTGTGGAAGACGAATTGGCCGCCCAGGATATCCTGAGGCTACTGGACGAATTGCCCACAGGCTATCGGACCGTTTTCAATCTGTATGTGCTGGAAGGCTTCAAGCACCGCGAAATTGCCGAAATGCTTGGCATCAGTATCAACACTTCCAAATCGCAGCTTATATTAGCAAAAAAACGGCTACAAGGGATGCTTCGTCAGCGCCAGTATCCCGATGTTGGATAACACACATTTACTAACGCTATAAAACTATTGAGTCAAATGAACAGGATTTTAATTTTAATAAGTACACTGGCTATGGTTGGCCTCGGCTGTAGCAACGACGGTGCTTCCGGAAGTGGCGCCAGCGAACCGCCTCCGGCAAGTGAGCAGATCAAAAAAGCAGCTCCCAGCGCTGATGCGAATGCCATCAGCACCGAAACCAATATCAAAGCCCCCCAATGGGTAGCGGATTTGCTAAATGCCAATGTGGTGGAAACTCGCGTAATCAAATGTGTACACGAGGGTAAAAACCTCTATTTAATCAATACCTGCATCAGTTGTCCTACCCAGCTTACGGAGGTATTTAACGACCAGCAAGAGATGGTCTGCCGCATCGGCGGAGCCGATATGAAGATCACTTGCGAAGAAAGTCTTTTCGGGGAAGAAGGAAAGCGCAATTGCAAACCCGTTTACATAAAGGGTAAAGAGCAGTTTTAGTGCAGCTCTGAAAAGTATCGGATTGCTAAAATGGATATGCCATGAAATCGCAAAAGAATATATCTGAATTGTTCCGAAATAGCCAGCATCGGCTGGATGAGCGTCCCTCTGAGCGCAGTTGGGAAAGGCTGGAACAGCGGCTCGACCAACATCGCCGGGGTCGCAGGGTCCCCATATACAGGCGCCTGTACGCCATCGCAGCGGTGATAGCACTACTAATCATGGTGAGCGTGGTCAGTTTGATGCTACCGCAGTACAGAACGAACGACTCTGCTGCCCGGGCTATTCCGGCTGTTTGGGAAGAGCTGGGCCCCTACGCGGATGCCAGCGATGATGCTTACAAATTGGTAGAACTTCAATACAAGTACCATAAAAGACTGGACAGCCCACTTCCGGAAGGCGAGCCCGATCGTAAAATCGTAGCGCTGTCGCGATCCGAAAGGCAGAGCAGTTCTCTGGATATAGCCCATGCAGCCAAGCCCGCCAACACAGAGGAGGCAGGGCCAACAGCAGCAAGTGTGGAACCTCCTGCCGCTGCCAATGCATATGCTTCCGAAGAGCCGATTGCTATGGCCGGGGAGGCGGATGAAAACAGGGAAGTGTTGGAGCATGAAGAGTCAGACGCAGCCAAGCCGCAAGTTGCTGCTGCCGATTATCCCAAAATTGACGATAAAGTATATGGTAGTAGCCGGGTATCGACTGTGGATGCAGCTAGTGTCAGTGAAGACAAGGAAGTAGCGAAGAAAAAGGATGTAATAGCCGATATGTCGCAGTTCAATTGGCTGCTTGGCCAATGGCAGGGTCGTGCGCCAGCAGGCTATCAAGTCGAAAACTGGCAATTGATCAACGCAACTACTATAGAAGGTAGTGGCCAGCTTATCACAAATGGAGACACGCTGCTCATTGAAAAAATGCGTATTCAGCAGCTGGATGGCCGTATTTTTTACTTGATCGATACAGATGGCAGCGGTCATTTCCAGCGTTATCCGTTGGTGGGATATACGGCACAGCAGGCAGTATTTGAAAATAAAGCGGTGCCCTTTCCGCAACAGATTATTCTACAACAGGCTACTGATAAGCGCCAGTATTCGACCACCTTGCAAAATGCTACCCCTTCTGACATAGAGCCGCAGCAACAAATCCATCTCAACCAGCGCAACTATATCAACACGAGGAAGGTAGTGGAGCGCAACTTGAGAAGGGCCAACGATTAATGTGTTCCTTTGAAAGGATGGCGCGGCAGAAAGTTGGATTCCGGCTTGAGGTATTCCAGCAACGGGTTCAGAAAGCGGTTGGAAAATTGATTGCGGTGGCGCAGATAACAAAACATCTCTTGCGCTTCGGCGCCCAATGAGCTCTTGATTTCGAGAGCTGTTCTGGCAAACACAATGCGCTTCACCCCAAATTGTATCCCAATTTTCAGAATATCGATTAGAATATTGAGGTAGATTTGGCTATCGGCATTGGCTGCTTTTTCAAATCCCAAAAAGTGTGCTTCCAATTCATCTCCATTGATGATCGTGCTAAAGAAGGCAATCAGTCGCTCGCCTTCAAAATAGCCAAACACCCGGAAGGTTTCGGGCATTTGCCTTTTGAATTCCAGCAAGTAATTTTTATTGAGATTGACTACATTAAAGCCTGAATTTCTGGCAATATCGCGGTACAAGTCATAAAGGCGCGGCAAGTATTTTTCCACTTCAGTCCTATCCAACTCTCTCCTTTTCAAATGATTGGATTTCTTCAAAGCCCGCTTTATCCTTACACGATACTTGCTGGTCAGGTCTGCTAAATAATCCTCAAAGCACAGCCAATTTTCACGCAGCGGCATCACCATATTTGGGTCAATGGTAAATTCATTGTACCCTTGATCGACCAATTTGGCAGAAGCAGTCCGGCGTTTTTCATAAAAATCCTTGATCAATACTACGGCTATGGGGGTACCTGAATTGGTGAGTACTTCCTGGGCATAATCCAGCCCTTCGGACAGCAGGCTAATGGATTTTCCCTCTTCCACCAGGCTATCGTCAAAGAAATAGCCGTGCTCGCCCGTGAGCAGCAGGTTGCCACACACCAGGGTATTGAATTCCACCTTGCTGGCTACCAGGCCGCGTACAAAGCGGGCGAAGGTATTGAAAAAGCAGGGCGTCTTTTTATTGTCATCGAGTTTGAGGCTTTGGTCGGCTTTGAAATACTGGATTTGGCAAAGAGCTATGCCCACCGGCCTCTGTCTGTTGAAATACAACAGATAGCCCATCTTCATCCCCACGGGAGGAGCTTGTTCTAGAATTTTCAGGTAATCCACACCGAGGAAAAGGTTGTCCTTGGGGGCTATTTGGCTCCAAATGTTACACACCTCTTCAAATTGCGTATAAAATTCCATATGGATAGCCCTCCATTGGGTAGTGCGACCAATTTTCTCAAATGACTTGCGAATACCTGATGTCATAATAAAAGGGTATTGTAGAACCGGATGGAAATATACGGACAATTGCCCTGCCAATAAGTCGGATAGCACACATTAACACAAACGTTAACAGTTGGCTACAAGTTTACGGGAAGCAAAAAAATAAAGAAGCTATTTGCCAGAAGGTGGCAGGCTCCACTTTTTGATGGCTGCCCAGGCATATTGATCATTTCGCCAGCCCAGCGAGCGGGTCCGGTTCTGTCCTTTGTAGTTTAAAAACCACTGCTCAATGATATTTTGCACCGAATTGAAGCGAACAACAAAATCCCGATGATTGGCGATATGCAGGCTTTGGTAGCTCGAATCAACCGGTAAAGCAATAATTTTGGTATCTATTTCATCCTTATCATTCAATAGCAGCGCGGCTATGGGGCGAGCTTCTATTACCTTGCCGGTGGGCAGGCTTTCGGCTATTAGCAGCACATCCAGGGCATCGCCATCCCCTCCCCTGGCCTGATCCATCAAGGTGCCTGGCACAAAGCCGTAGTTGCCCAGATAGGGTAAATAATTGACAACGCGATTGCGGCCGTCAAGCTGATCATTCTCGAAGCGCCCACTTTGTGGATTGAACTCAATCTTATGGTTAGTGCCCGCCGGTATCTCCACCACCACATTGAAGCCCCGCTCGGTGAGGGCAGGCAGGCTATAGTAATCGACCGCTTTCTGTCGATCCTTCCGGCAGCCGATGAGCAAGAACAGCAAAAAGCTGTAGCACAAAAGAGTAGTTATTAAGGAGGTGCGTTTCATGGAGCTGTCAGCAAACTGCCTTTCGCTCAAAGATAGCTAAGGCAGTTTGTTTTACCAAAAGCAGCTATTTGGCTGCATTGCTGCAATGAGATGCTGCCGCAAAACTGTCAAGCTCAAAACACTTCTATATGAAAAAGTTAATTTAGCGTATTGTCTGAGCACCATTGACAAATAAAAGGCTCTACTTTTGTTAAGATCATGTTCAAATTTCATCCTTTGGACTACCGACGCCAAATATTGTTTTATTAAACATGAACTAAATCTATCAACCACCTATCATGAGTAATCAAAAAACATACTTCGACCCGGCAGATCTCAAGAAATTTGGAAATATCACCGAGTTACAAGAGGAATATGGCCAAAAATTTTTTGAATGGTACAACGCTGTTTTTCAAGACGGCGCGCTTACCGAACGCGAAAAAGCCCTGATTGCGCTGGCTGTGGCTCACGCCTTGCAATGCCCTTATTGTATCGATGCCTATTCCAGTACCTGCCTGGTGAAAGGCGCCGATGAAGAGCAGATGATGGAAGCCGTCCACGTAGCGGCAGCCATCAGGAGTGGTACCTCACTGGTGTATAGTGTGCAGATGATGAACCATCTCAAAAAATTATCAATGTAAAAGCCTTCAACAACAAAAACTACAAGCACAATATGGCGATCAAACAGCGCAGCAAGTCTCTCAAATCAAGAGCCAATCAGCTCTCTGACACCTTCGTACAGCTTAATGTGTTGAACGGCAAGGAGCTGGTAACCGACCTTTTTCCGCCTTTTGCAGAAAAGCTCCTCGAGGCTGGGCGAGCTGAGCTGCACCCAACAGCCATTGAGATACTCCAGGTCAATATTGGCAAACTCTGCAACCAGAGTTGTGCACATTGCCACGTGGATGCCGGCCCCGATCGAAAGGAGGAGAATATGTCGAAGCAAAGCCTGGAGCGCTGTTTGCAAATCATTGCAGCTACGCCCAGTATTCACACAGTGGACATAACGGGCGGCGCTCCGGAGATGAATCCGCACTTTCGTTGGTTTGTGGAAGCCTGCCGGAAACTGGACAAAAAAGTGATCGACCGCTGCAATCTGACCATCCTCATGGCCCATAAAAAATACCATGATTTGCCTGAGTTTTTTGCCCGACAGCAGCTTCATATCGTCTCTTCTTTGCCCTACTTCAGCAAAAGTCGCACAGATAGCCAACGTGGCGATGGCGTGTTTGAAGATTCCATCAAGGCATTAAAACGACTCAATGCAGTGGGCTATGGCCGCGAAAACAGTGGCTTGCAGCTCGATTTGGTGTACAACCCCAGTGGGGCCTTTTTGCCCTCCGGCCAGGCTTCTCTTGAAGCCGAATTCAAAAGACAGCTAAAACGCAAGTACGACATCGAGTTCAATCAACTGTATGCCATCACCAATATGCCCATCAGCCGCTTTCTCGAATATTTGCTCCAAACCAACAATTATCAGGATTATATGCAGCTACTGGTGGAAGCATTTAATCCCACCACTGTATCTGGCCTGATGTGCCGCAATACCATTTCGGTGAGTTGGGATGGCTATTTGTACGATTGCGATTTCAATCAAATGCTGGACCTCAAGGTGGCCACTCCCGGCTCTCGCCACATCAATGACTTTGACTCGGCAGCCCTGAATCAGCGTCAGATCATCCTCAATCAGCACTGCTACGGTTGCACGGCCGGGGCCGGCTCAAGCTGTGGGGGCGAAATTTCATAAAAATTTATGACTTCAACCTCTGCTCTGCATTCAATGCTGTGTCCCTATTAAAAAGGAGTAGCATTTTGGGCTGCGGTATGATCCCACTTCCGCTGTACCTTGATTCATATACATTTCCACCTGTACCCCATCCTTTCAAATAAGCTACTATCTTTGAGGTGCATCACCAACATTTCTCTTGATTAACTGTTCAGTTAAGGAACATTCAAAAACTGAAAAGAGGATTTAGTTTTTTGAACAACAAAAACCGGACAATTTCTCAGAAAACACCATTTATGGAAGTATCAAAAAGGCCCAAAATTAATCGCGAACAGCTGAAAAAAGCCTTGCTGATCTTTGATTTTGTGCACCCCTACCGCCTGATGCTGTTTGGCGGCCTGATACTTTTGTTCTTGTCGAGTCTCGTATTCATGCTCTTCCCCTATTTGGCCGGCCTGATGGTGGATGTAGCGCAGGGGTCCACGGAAATGGAGCTCACCCTAAGCAGCATCGGCTGGATTTTGTTTATCGTTTTATTGGTACAAGGCAGCTTTAGCTACTTTCGGGTATTGCTATTCGCCAATGTCTCCGAAAGGGGGATTGCCGATGTACGCAAAGCAGTATATGAAAAGCTGATCACCCTGCCGATTGTATTTTTCGAAAAAAGCCGGGTCGGAGAATTGATCAGTCGGCTCACTGCTGATGTGGAGAAGCTGTACAGCGCCTTTTCCATAACCTTGGCCGAATTTCTCAGGCAGATCATCATACTCATTGCAGGCATTATTTTTTTGGCCATCACCACACCCAAGCTGGCGCTCATCATGCTGGTGACCTTTCCATTGATTGTGGTCGGTGCTTTTTTCTTTGGCCGTTTTATCCGGCGCCTTTCCAAAAAGAGGCAGGATGCACTGGCTGAAACGAACATCATACTCAGTGAGAGTATGCAATCCATCAATACGGTAAAAAGTTTTACCAACGAACGTTTTGAGACCATCCGCTACGGCAGCTCCATCGATAAGGTGGTGCGCATCGCACTGCGCTATGCTCAGGGACGAGCCATATTTGCCGTATTTATTGTAAGCATATTATTTGGAGCATTGTTTTTCATCATCTGGCAAGGGGCCACGATGGTACAAAATGGCGACATTTCTGCCGGCCAGCTCATTGCCTTTGTTTCTTATACCGCCATTATCGGGGCAGCTATCGCAGGGCTTGGCAATTTCACCACCGAGTTGCTTGGCGCTATTGGAGCCACTGAGCGGATCCGCGAAATACTGGAAATGGAGGGAGAGGTAAGCTTCCAACCAGCAAACACCTCAGATCCTATACCCAGGCTTCGAGGAACTATTCGCTTTCGCGATGTACATTTCAGCTATCCTACCCGAAAGGATGTGGCCGTATTGAAAGGTATCAATTTTGAAGTAGAGGCCGGGCAAAAGGTAGCTCTAGTGGGTCAAAGCGGCGCCGGCAAATCGACGATCGCCCAGCTTTTATTGCGCTTTTACCAGCTCGACCAGGGGAGCATTGAAATAGATGGTAAAAATATTTTTGACTATCCCATCACACCCTATCGCTCCAATCTGGCCATTGTGCCGCAGGAGGTATTGCTCTTTGGAGGCACCATTCGGGAGAATATCTTATACGGTAAGCCTGCTGCCAGCGAAGCCGAAATCATTGAAGCGGCCCGCAAGGCCAATGCCTGGGATTTTATCAGCCATTTCCCCGAAGGCCTCGACACCCTGGTGGGCGAGCGCGGCATCAAGCTCAGCGGCGGGCAACGCCAGCGGATAGCCATCGCCCGCGCCATCCTGCGCGATCCTGCCATCCTGCTGCTCGATGAAGCTACCTCCAGCCTGGATTCCGAATCGGAAAAGGTGGTGCAGGATGCCCTCAACCAACTTATGGTGGGCCGTACTTCCATCATTATCGCCCACCGCCTGGCTACCATCCGCGATGCGGACTGTATATACGTTATCGACGAGGGGCGCATCATTGAAAGCGGCACACATGACGAGCTTTCCGACAAAGTGAATGGTGCCTATAGCAACCTGGCTCGTTTGCAGTTTGAAGCTAGCTAAATACATCATAACTCATTGATAATGAACGACTTATTTGACCTATTCAGCAGTTCCGCCAATCGCCAACGCCCTACCGGCATAGGCTACCTCTATGCTTTCGGCGGCTTGCTAATCGTTATCGGGTTGATTGTATTGACCGTTTTTGAGTTTCCTCATTTTAGCAATACGCTCCAGATCAAGCGCCTTGTTCTCATCAGCTTATTGGTGGGAGGCGCATTGGGAGGGCTGCTCGGATGGCAGCTCAGCCGCCCCGTTTTTGATCTACTCGACAAAGTGAAGATCATTTTGATAGCGAGCGTATTTTGTATGATCTTTATGCCTACACTGGCCAGTTTGAGCAATCGTCTGTTTAGCTACCATCCGCTCCGGCAGGAAGCTGCCAGTTTGGTGAAAATAGAGGCTTACCAATCCGATCGTTTTGGCAACTATCTTGGGAAGGACCCCGAACCTACGGGTTATTTCACGCACGTCATCCTTCAAAACAAGTTGTTTCGCATCCGCAGCAAAAAGAATATCTTTGCCACAGCTCAAGACGGCGACACCCTCACGATACCCCTTCGCAAGGGGCTTTGGGGCTACTCATTCATCGAGCTGAAGTGATGAAAATCCAGTACAACTTTTCACTAAAACATCTTAACAGCTTTGGATTGGACGTCAAAGCCGAGGCTTTTGTAAGCCTTCGCTCGGTCGCTCAGTTGCAGCAGTTGTTACAGCTCCCAATCCGGCCACTTCATATCCTCGGCGGCGGAAGTAATATCCTGCTTACCAAAGATTTGCCCGGCTTGGTGATCCACAACCAGATCATGGGCAAGGCCATCACCCGCTGCTTTCCGCATAGCGCTTACATCGCTGCCGGCGCAGGAGAAAACTGGCATCAGCTGGTACTTTGGTGCATCGGCAAAGGACTGGGCGGCATCGAGAATCTTTCCCTGATTCCGGGTACGGTAGGGGCTGCCCCCATCCAAAACATCGGAGCGTATGGGGTGGAATTGAAAGAAGTATTTCACAAGCTGGAAGCTGTAGAACTGAGCACCGGAAAGCTTCATACTTTTCGTAAAACGGACTGCCAATTTGGCTATCGCGATAGTATTTTCAAGAGGCTGAAAGATCATTTTTGTATTACCAAAGTGTGGCTCAAGTTATCGCTACGCCCAAAGATCAATACCAGCTATGGGGCCATTCTTGATACCCTGGCGGAGATGGAGGTTGGGCAGCCCGGTATTCGCGAGCTGAGCGATGCTGTGATTCGTATCCGCTCTGCCAAACTACCCGACCCTACCCGGCTGGGCAATGCCGGCAGTTTTTTTAAAAACCCTGTGCTATCAGCCACCTCTTTTCAAAAGCTAGTGGCTCAACATCCTAAAATCCCACATTATCCGCTACCCGATGGCCGGGTGAAGATTCCGGCAGGCTGGTTGATCGAACAGTGTGGATGGAAGGGCCGCCGGGTAGGTCAGGCCGGCGCACACGCCCATCAGGCCTTGGTGCTGGTGAATTACGGAGGAGCGAGTGGAGCTGAAATTCAGCGCCTCGCCTTTGAAATTATCGCCTCAGTAGCGGATCGCTTTGGGATTCATTTGCTGCCGGAAGTGAATATCTGGTAAGGACCGTTCAAAAAATAAATCCGACATCTTGGAAAGAAATAGGTGAAACCTGAACGACCGAAGGGTAGTGAAGTGGGGCCTAATTCCAAAATTGAAAAGAGGGTTTATAGCTTAGGTGCCTTTCATGGCAAATCAGGAACCATTGACATGAAATTTTTCCGCTTGTTTCGGAGCAGTTACATTGCGCAGCCAAAGATCGCGCTGCGGAAAGGGAATTTCAATGTCATGCTCACGAAAAGCCTGCACAATTGCATATCGGAGCTCACTTTTCACCATTTCAATACGCCAAAATTCATACGAATGAAATAGCAGGTTAAAATCAAGCGCACTGTCTCCAAATCCGGTAAACTGTACGCTGGGCGAAGGCGACTGCAAAACTTTGTTGTTTTGGTTGGCCGCATCGACAATCAGCCGCGTCACCAAATTCACATCGCTACTATAAGCTACACCCACTGCCACCTGAAAACGCGTGGGATTATTATTATGACTCCAGTTTACCACATTATCGCCCACCAGTTTGGAGTTTGGGGTGATCAGATCAATTCCATCGCGGGTTTGTATTTTAGAGGTTCTCAGCCCAATTCGCTCTACCCGCCCTACTGAGCCGCTCACTTCCAGGATATCCCCCACTTCTACGGTCCCTTCCAACAGCAGCAGGATGCCTGAGAAAAAATCGTTGAAAGTTTGTTGTAAACCCAGCCCTACACCTACCATAAGTGCCGCCGAACCCGCCAGAAGCAAAGACAGGCTAACTCCTACCGACTGCAAAGCCGCCAAAATAGCGAAGGTATAGATGATGTAGCGGAGAAATTGATTGGCCGCATACTGTCGTCCTTTGTCCAGGCCTCTGCTTCCCAAAACCCTTTGCATGGCCTTAGAAAGTACTGCCGTGAACAGCCGGGCCAGTACAAAGATGATGACTACTTCGATAATATCCAGCACCCTCAGATGGTAGTTGCCCAAGCTAATTACATTAAATTCTAATATTTCGGAGAAGGTCATATTTCTGAGAATTTATAAGGTATCCGGTCCATTTCGCTATTCGGTTACCTTACTATCTCAAAAGCCGCACCAGTATTGCTCTTGTTCATCGTGTAGTTTTATAGAGGATGGCAAAAGCTCTAAAAGTTGGATAGTACACTAACTCAAGGCAAATAAATCCCGTACGCCCGGTGTCCGGGTCACATTAAAGCCCTCTGCAAATTCAAACCCTGCCGACCGACCATAGGTACGAGCCTTTGCCCGCAGGAATTCAATAAAATCACTACCCGATATCGGTGTATCCGGTTCAGCGGACTTGGGGTCGAAAAACTGAGAACGGAAAGCCATCACCAGCTCGATCTTTCGATCCATATATTTGCTGATATCCACTACAAAGTCAGGCTTGAGATTGTGATCCTGGATGTAGTGGTACACGGCTTTGGGACGCCAACGCTCTTGTGGCCCGCCCGCTTGGTAATGCGTTTCCACTTTTGCCAAACCAGCTATAAAGCAGGCATCCGAAACCAATTTGGCCGCCCGTCCGTGATCGGGATGGCGATCGCTCAAGGCATTGGCAAGCACGATTTCCGGCTGGTATATCCGCACTACCTGCGCAATGCGCCGCAAATTGTCCGGGTTTCGGTCGAAGAAGCCATCAGCCAGGCCCAGGTTAAGGCGAAGGCTGGCTCCCATGAGCTGTGCAGCCTTTTCAGCTTCTTCTGCCCTGATCTGCGGTGTACCCCGGGTGCCCAACTCGCCCTGAGTCAAATCCACCAGACCCACACTTTTGCCCTGCTCAATGTGGCGTAGCAGGGTACCGCTACAGCTTAATTCCACGTCATCGGGATGGGCTGCAAAGGCGAGTATGTCGAGTTTCATAAAGTTTTTTTTGAGTAACAGTGGTAGCTAACAAAATGTTGATGAAGCTAGTACTTAATCAAGATAAAATTGTCGGTTCTATACTTCAAGCCGCCAGGTTTTGTGCATTTCAATTGCGCCTGAACCAGTAAGAACCACCTCTACACCTTGGGTAAAACCTACAGGCTTGAAGTTTATCCCACCCGACATTCAAACGTTGACTAAGCACCAGCAATTTTCTTACAGCAGACGCTGAATAGCCTTCTTCAATCGCCTGGATTCCGGGCGGGTAAAGGTATAAAAGTAGTTTACCAACTCTCCCTGCCGGTTGATAAGATATTTGTGAAAATTCCAGCGGGGCGGAGCATGCAGCCTGCCGTTTTGCTCTTTGTTGGCCAAAAAGGCAAACAGCTCGTGGCGCTCCGGCCCTTTGACATGCACTTTACCGAATATCGGAAAACTTACCTGATAGAGGTCTTCACAAAATTGCCCGATGGCCTCACCATCCCTCGGCTCCTGGCTCAGAAAGTCGTTGGAGGGAAAGGCCAATATCTCAAAGCCTGCTTCTTTATATTCCTGATACAAAGCTTGCAGGCCTTTGAATTGAGGTGTAAAGCCACATTCGGTAGCGGTATTGACGATGAGCAAAACCTTGCCCTTGTAGCTGGAAAGGGAAATTGAATCGCTTTTCAGGTTTTTGACATCAAATTGGTAAATATTTTTCATTGGGTCGGCAGGTATTTTCTCTGGCTATTTACTAATCAAAATTTTTTCACCATCGAGTGGCTTTCCATTTCCAGGTGGGCAAAGTAAATGCCATCATCCAGATGGGCGATTTGTGTTTTGAACAGGTATTCGCCCAGCACTAAAAAGCTATCCATCAGCATGACAAGGAGCTGCCCCTGAGCATTATATAAGAGCGTGTATATTAGCAAAATTCAGTGTACCAGCCCCACATCGCCGCTCTTTTGTTGCCAGCGCCATTCGCCCTCCACCAATTCCTGATAACGCAGGCGGTACACGTACACGCCGTTGTTGAGCCTTTGGCCGGCCGTACGGCCATCCCAGCGCTCCTGCGGATCGCGGCTCTCAAACAGTAGCCCGCCCCAACGATTGAATATCTGCAAATGGTAAGCAGCTAAAGAGCAATCTGCAAATACAGCCAACTGATCGTTGATGCCATCGCCATTGGGGGTGAAAAGGTTGGGAATAAAAATCTGGCACCGTTCATTGTTGCAATCCTCCATTCGGACGAGCACATCGGCCAGCGAGTTTCCGCATTCATTGCTGGCCAGCACCCAATAGCGCCCCGGCTGATTCACTGACAAGTCCTGGACGGCCGAGCCATCCGACCATTGGTACAAGGTACCCTCCGGCTGCTTGCCTGGCGCTAATACAAGCTCCTCTCCCAGGCAAAACCTCACCTCCTCCGGCAGCCGGGCAATGGGTTTGGATGTGTACCGTACTTCGATACTATCCCTGTCAAAACATCCTCCCTTTCGCACCTCTACCCAATACATCCCGGGCGAGTTGACCGTATAAGATTGGCCGGTAGAGCCATCCTGCCAAAGGTACAAGCCCACTTGCTGAGCTGGCTGAAGATGGAGCAAATCGCCTTCACACAGCAAGGTGTCCGCACCGAGCTCCACGCCTTCCAGATGATCGTCCACAATCACGAGTACGGTATCTACGCCCATCAGACAATCTTTATAGAATTCCACCCAATAGGTACCCGGCTGATCCACCCAGATGCTATCGCTTTGCTCGCCATTGGACCATAGATAGCAGTCCATATCAGGGGGAGCATACAGCCAGGAACCCAGGGGCCGGTCGCAAGGTAGCTTGACGTCTGATGCTCCGGCTACTTCCAGTACAGGATCATACGCAAAAAGATGGTCAGTAAAATTGCCGAATCGTAGAAAGCGAGCATCTTGCACACCATTGGTGATAAACATTGTGCGGGCTTCAAACTGCGCAGCCTCGCCTTTCAAATTGGGGTTTCTGATGGTCGAAACGATAGAAGGAGCGGGATATCCGCCTTCCTGGAACAGTGCATAAATTTGCCCGTCGGGCCCAAGCTGTGGGCTGCCAAAAACCACAATACCCTGAAATTCCTGCTGCCCGATATTTACCGCAGCGGCAGGTGGGTCGGGCTGATGCAAGTCGAATTGAATAACCGTCATCACGGTAGTAGTATCCCAGCGCTCCCGCCGAAAGCGGTACAGGAAACGGCTGTTGGCCGAAAAGCAGAGCGGGTCATCTAGTTGCATCCCGTAAGCTTCCATCAGGTTGACAGGATTGCTGATCTGGCCAGTGTATTTATCAAAATCATATAAAAACGAACCGCACGTAAACCGCGATCCGTCCGGGGCAATTTTTATGATACCATACTCATCAGGCTGGGAAGGATTGCCCTGCGGCATAGCAAATTTGACCGGTGCCTGGATACCGGCAGCATCGATCAGAAACACATAAAGGCTGTCTGCTGCAAGGAAATCATTTTCCAATTCGTAATGCCCCGTAGGTACTATGAGCCAATAATCTTCACAATTGCCATGCTTGGTGGCGCTAATGAATTCGAAGGCCGGCGTCAATATTTTTTGATTGCTGATAGTCACCCTCCCCAGACCATTGTTGGCTTTCATATCGATTTCAAAATAGGAACAGCCCTTACCTTGCGGGAAAGTATTATTGGCATTTTGCAAAGTCTCTCGCTCATCCACTGTAAAAAGGCAGTACGTACCAGGATGGCCGGGCTTTTCAAAGGTAATGCAACCTTGCGAAGAGCTATAGCCACCACCCCTGGTGCCCAGCAGCTCTCCCCCCTCCATCGGCTCATGATTGCGGTTCCAAATGTAGCCTAGCCGGGGGCCGCCTTCCCGTCCGCCGGCATTGGTATAGTAGAGTAAATTGCCAAATTTGTCAGACATGGTACAGCAGGCTTCATACGTCCACATCGCCGTATTGTGGTCGGGCTCTGCAAAGCCCTTGCTAAAATCCAGGCCATATTGTGGGCCAAAATACCAGTGAAATCCACGGGCTTTACCGGCCTGGGCATAGAGTTTTGCAGAAATTAGCATCAGGCTAATTACAAGCATACCGGTAGCCAGGCATTGATAAGGAGCGTGATATGGAATGCGGTGAAGCTGCATACTACAAAGGTACGTTGATACAAAGTAGTGTTTTTAGTACAAATTCGGAAGTTGGATTTATGAATGCGCCTTGTGGCTGGCCAAATGAGTGGATTGAGTGAGTAGGCGAGGCTATGCCTACTTTTTTTTTACTACCAGAAAATGCACATTTTCGGCCACCTTTTGGTAGTCGGCAGGTAAACGAAAAGGAATATTTTTGCTGATCCATCCAATTGCTTCTGCTGGGAGTTCGACTTTGGAAGAGCCTTTTTTATAGAGGATGTGTTCGTTTTCAAAATTAATGTACAAAAGCAGGTCTTGTGATGGCAGCTTCCCATAAAGGCTGATTTGGGAAGCTTCTCTCAGTGCAGCCCGGCTTTGGTCAAAAATGGCTGGCCGTGGCGGATACTCCGAGAGGCGCTGCCAGCGGATTGCCAAATTGGCCACACAAAAGAGTACAATTGCCAGCCTGAGGAGCTGATGATTGTATTGCCAAAAGTACAAAAGGCTCCAGCTACTTAGAATAGCTAAAAATGGCAGCGCGGGTGTCATATACCAAAAATGGACATTGGGCACCAGGCTAAGGAACAGACCAATCGGTACAAGCATCAGTACGGACAGCAATAGCAGAGGGTCTGAGCGCAAGCGTTGCCAAAAAGAGTGCGGCCCGACCTTGGCCAGTTTTCTCACCGCCAGCCACAAAGTAGCGTAAAACGCGATGTACCAGTAGGCAAACTTGCTATCAAGATACACAAAAAAATAGAAGTAATCCTGCCAGCTTTTCGGGCTGCCTTCCGAAAAATTTTGATTGGTGAAGCGAGCCCATACATCATTCCACCACATCACCTCCACGGCATTTGCACCATAGGCTGCATTGGAATACAAAGCTCCAAATTTGTATTGAACCAGCGGCCAGGCTACCATGCCCAGCACTATCAAAAGGCAGGCTACAAGCAGGTCGAAGTTCCATTTGTTTTTATCAAAAGTGAGCCAGGTATAGGCAACAAGTGCAGGAAAAACCATCAAAACGGTAAAGCCCTTTGTCAGGCCGGCCAGGGCCAAAAACAGCGCAGCCATATATATCGACTGCCTTTGACCGCTGAAGGCGTAGCCGGTCAAATGATATAATCCGCCTAGTATGAAGCCAAGCAACAACACATCGAAATCAGCTGTTTTGGCAACGTGTACCCCCATGAAGCCACTCACCCCCAATAGGCAAAGGCAGACCAGCAAGGCATAGTATTGGGATTTGAAAAGTGAAACCAGCCGGAATAGATAATGGATACAAAGCAGGCTGGCCAAAAGTGTAGGCAGCCGCAGCGAAAGTTCATGATAACCAAAGCAGCGGAAGGAAAGAGCGATAAGCCAGATAAGCAGCGGAGGCTTGGCATTCCAATTGTCGGGCTCTCCGGCATAGTAGTAGTTTAGCCAGTCTCCATTACGCAACATCTCCAGCGCATTGAGGCCATTTCGCGCCTCATCCCACTCCACAACCGGCATTTGGCCACTTTGATAAAACACAAAGGCAGCGGCCAAAAGCATACTTATTACATAGAAATATTTTTTATCTATAAACGACTCATTAGCAGAAAGATGCGAAAGCATTTTCGTCAATTATTCTTAAACACACTCAAGATACTATCGAAAACTCTTTCTATGATCCGTCGCTCTTCGGTAATAATATTGGCTGTGCCACGCATCTCCTGCGAAAAGCGCAACTGCCGATCGTAGCTGGTTTTGAGCTCATCGGGCAGTCCGATTTCGAGCAGGTAGTTGCCATCTTCCGGCACCGGCGAAATGCTTTCCACAATCCCTGTGAGAATACCATATTCTTTGTAGGGATAATTGTCGAGCCGAATGTTGGCGCGCATCCCTAGCTCTACCTTTCCCGAACGTTGCACCGGCAAAATGGCCCGGCCGCTGATGCCGCCGGCACTGCTGTCGGGCACTACAGTGAGGATGTCGTCATTGGTCTTGACAAATTGCTGAGGGCTCCAAACCCTGCTCATGGAGACGGTGCCGCTGATGGGCGCCACGATCAAAAAGCGCTGCTTCCAGCTTTCGATCTCGCTGCGCAGGCGGCGGCCCCGCTCCTTGATACTGCGGAGCATTTCGTTAAAATCGTCCATCCTGCCCTGCCGGAGTGCTACCTTCTCGAGCTTGAGTTGTTCGATTTTAAGCTGATTATTGATGATGTCGGTTTGAAAATTTTCGAGCAGCCTTTTTTGACGAATATACTCTCCCTCTGCATTTTCCAATTCTAATGCACTCACAGTTCCTTCCGCGCGAAGCTGTTCGTTCCGCGAAAAGTTCTGCCGGGCAATTTCCACCTCTTCACTTTGAAGCTCTTCCTGCTTTTCGAGCGAATTATTGAGATCGCCCAGCCGCAGTATCTGGTTGTTTAAGGAGCGCAGCTTTCTGCGAACATCCGCTTTAGAGAGCAAGTACTGCAAGTTTTCAGTAGCCTGGGCAAATTCAGCGTAGGTAGGTTGCACAGGGCCAAGATTCATTTTTCGGGGCAACGACAGCTCTTCCAATTCCTCCGGCTGTACTGCCCGCTCCACCAAATCAAGCAGCCGGTCCAGGCTAATGATATCCTCCCGATTGGCGGTATTGTCCAGCACCGCCAGCAATTGATTTTTTTGGACAACTGACTGGTCGCTTACCAAAAGCTCGCTAATTTTGCCATCGCTGCGTGCCACTACCCTAATCGGCGGCTGCTCGGTGAATAACACGAGGCGCGCCGGGATGATGTCGGGGTACTTGACGAGCCAGCTGATAAAAAGAAAAACGAGGGTAGCTGCCAGCAGGAAGCTGAGACCCCAGCGGAGTAACCAGCCGGGCGGGTGGCCGAGTATCTGGCGGATCTCGTCATTGCTATCAAAGCGAACAGGCGATGGAGGATCGGGTTGGCTCATTATTTTTTTAAGATTTTTCGTTTATTAGAAACTGTTTTGAAACATGCCACTGATTTTTTTATGCGCATTTTTTATTCGGAGCAGTTTGACCTACTCATCAAGTACCTGAGCTATCAATCACCCAATTTTGGGCTGCCGACCAGCGGGTCTTCCGTTTTGGCCGGATGAGCAAGGTGAGCATTTCTTGCTCTACCCTATTTACACCCCCAACTCCAGCTGATTTTTCACCAATTGATAGTATTTACCTCTTTGCCTGGTCAGTGTTGCATGCTTACCTTGCTCCACCAGCTCCCCTTTTTCGATCACCACAATGTTGTCTGCATTCCGTACGGTACTCAGTCGATGAGCTACGACTACCACTGTTTTTCCCTCAAAAAAAGTATGCAGATTTTCAACGATGATTTTTTCATTTTTGGCATCCAATGCATTGGTAGCTTCATCAAAAAATAAATAGTCAGGATTTTTATACACCGCTCTGGCTATCAGGATGCGCTGTCTTTGCCCCTGGCTGATTCCATTGCCCTGAGCGCCGATCATCGTATTGTATGCCAAAGGTAGTGCATGTATAAATTCCTGAATATTAGCCACTTCTGCAGCTAAGGCCAGCTTTGTTTTGTTTACAAACTCATCACTCTCTGCAATATTATTGGCAATGCTATCCGAAAAAATGTAGCCATCCTGCAGTACAGCGCCACAGCGCCCACGCCACCACGACTTACGAATGCCGTTGAGCGGCATTGCCCCTATCCGGATGCTCCCTGAGCTGGGTTCAAAAAAGCCCAACAGTAGTTTCATCAAGCTCGTCTTTCCACTGCCACTAGTACCTACAATTGCTGTCACCTTGCCCGCCGGAATGGTCAAATTAATGTTTTTTAGCACATATTCGCCCTCCTCATGATAACGAAAACACAGATTCGAAATATGTATATCTGCTTCTTCGCCCAGCATATCCAATTGGTACCGATCAAAGGTTTTTTCAACGGGTAGGGCGTGTATCTGACCAAGCCTCTTCAGGCTAATGCCCGCATCCTGCCCCTGGCGGACTAAACCGATAAGCTGCTGAAGCGGGCCATTGAGTTGCCCAACAATATATTGAATCGCCAGCATCATCCCCAAAGTCATGCTACCTTCCACCACTCCTTTGGCGGCCAAAAAGCTAATGATGATATCCTTTAATTGGTTGATAAAGCCCGCTCCGCCATCCTGCCATTGCATGATTGATAAAGAGCGAATGTTGCTGCGAAAGAGCCGGGCCTGCACATGCGTCCAGTGCCAACGGCGCTTGTCCTGACTATTTTGCAGCTTGGTCTCCTGCATGCCCTGAATAATCTCAAGCACCGCATTTTGGTTGTCCGAAAGCTCTTTGAACCGCTGATGATCCACCCTTGCCCGGGGCCTGAGAAAGAGGAATATCCAAATCAGATAAAACAAGCTGAAAGCCAAAAAAACAGCAAAAAGGCTCCATTGAAAGTACAGCAATACCAGGCCGAATACTACAAAATTGGTAACAGCAAACAACAGGCTCACGAGCGAGGTGGTAAGAAATGCTTCTATCCTGCGCTGGTCTGTTATGCGTTGCAGCAAATCGCCTGTTTTGGCAGAAGTGAAAAAGCTGATCGGCAGGCGCAGCAGTTTGGCCAGGAAGTCAGCGATCAAGCTGACATTGACCCGGGTGCTGATGTGCAACAATATCCAGCTTTGCAGCAGATTGACCGTCATTTGGCTCCCGAAAAGCATGAGTTGCGCCAGCAGAATGAGATAAATAAATTGAACATTCTGGTTTTCAATACCCACATCTACCAACCACTGGGTAAGAAACGGAAACACCAATTGGATCAAACTCCCAAGCAGGATTCCTCCTGCCAGATAGGCCAGCAGTTTCCGATAGGGTCGTAGAAAATGCAGCAAGTAGGCAATACTTCCCTTGTCCTTGTTTTCACCGGATTCATAAAATCCAGGAGAGGCCTGCAATGCCATCACCCAGCCCGGCTGCTCTCCACCCGACCACTGCTCCAAAAGCGCCTTTAGGGGCAAGCGCCTCAGCCCTGATGCCGGATCAGCAATGTAGGCAAAGCGGCGATCAAGCTTATACAATACTACAAAGTGTCCGTTTCTTATGGGAATGATGCAAGGCAAAGGCGTATCCATCAAACTACTTTCGGAGCCATTGGACTGAAAAGGCATCCGGCTGAGCACAGATTGAAAGCCCAGCGATTCGGCCGCCACGCAGAGGTTCATCAACTCGCTACGTTCATCTTCCTGCTGTACCTGCTCCCTCAGTTGCCACAGCGAATAGTGCCGACCATAGTGTTGGCAAATCATCTGCAAGCAGGCAGGCCCGCTATCTCCGGCGAATTGCTGAGGGAAAAAAGGAAATTGCTTGCTCATGAAGCCTTGCAGGGTCTTTGGTTGAGGCTACTAAGGTAAGGCAAAGGCTCAAAAAAGGAACTGGTAGGAAGAATATTTCTCAAGCCAGCCCATATGGAGTCCCCTCCCCCATCAATATGCTACATAATGCGTCAGCTTATCTAATTGCTCAGACGGAATGCCCCGCAAATTCCGGAGATCAGCCTTTCCACCAAAAGGCCCGTGCTGTTTGCGATAGTTCACGATCATACCGGCTTGCTTTCTGTTCAAATACGGATGCCGGGCCAATTCATCCACTGTTGCGCTATTGATCTTCAGCGTCCGAAATATCGGCGACAGCTTTAAAAAAGGGCGAATCGCCTGGTAGGTGCTGTCGGGCAATTGGTACGTGTCGGCTACCTGCTGCAATTCGTAAAAGCCGCCCAACGCGTCCCGGAACTTGACGATACGCTGGGCAAAATAGGGGCCAATGCCACGCAAGCTTTGCCAGGTTTCCACATCCGCCGCATTGATGTCGATGGGGGCAGCAGGGCGGCTGGAAACTGATTCGGGCCGCGCCTTCAGTGCCACCTGCTGTGAGCCAGTGTGGTCAGGCTCTTCATCATCAAGCCGAATCCAGGGCAGCAGCCTTTCATAGTCCCTTTTGCTTAAGCCATATATTTTGCTCAATGATTCTTTTTTGTAAAACCGACCGCCTTTCGAACGGAATTTATCCAGTGTACGTACCACCCGCTCACCTAGCCCCAGCCGCTTCAAATCAGCAATGCTGGCAGTATTGGGATTGAAGGGAAAATATTCAATGGGCGGTGAGAAACTGCTTTGTTCGACCTGTGGTGGCGGGCTATTAGCCGCTTCAAAAAGTATATACCCTTCCAGACGATGGTAAGTAGTATCTGGCAGGCCGTATATTTTTTTAAGATCTTCCTTTTTAAAAAACCGGCCACCTTTCGAGCGGTAATTTTCAATGGTATTGGCTACTTTTTTTGAAAGGCCGAGTCTTCGCAAATCGTTTGGCGAGATGGTATTAGGGTCAAAATAAAAAAGGCTGTCGGCCGCTTGCCTCAATGTAGGCGCATTACTAATCGTATCAGCCTGCCAGGCAGCGGTGAGCCGATCCCATTCTTCAAAATCAACCGCCTTCTCCTTATGAAACCAAGGATAAATCTGTGGCAGCAAAAACACCAAAAAGCATAGCAGCAATAGTGCTATTACGCCATTTCGTTCCGCTCTGCTATATTGAAAATAATCTTTAAAAAACGAAAACATGCAAATAAAATTTATTCATAGTCATCACATTTTCAACACTATAGCTCCCTGATTCTGTACATCGTGAAACCTGAGGCTTTTCTTCAGGCAGGCTTTTCGCCAGTACTGCCGATGCCGAAAACCGCTGCTGCCATCTACCACCAAACAGTCTGGCTGATAGCAAGCCAACAGCTCATCCATATCCGCTTGGACGGCACCATTGAGTACCAAATACCGGACAGACACCGGAGTATTTGCCACTTTTCGGATTGGTCCGCTGACAACTGCCACCCGCAATTCATAAAATTGATACAACCCATTTTGAGCCCGCAAACAAGCTCCTTCAAAGCTATCCGATAAATTGAGCCGTTCTACTTTTTGGATGCCACACACCTGCCGATGATTCAACGCAGCCCACTCCTCCTCTTTCTGCGACACGCCTTCTTTGCTCGCCACAAAGGCTTCTCTGCCATCCACAAACTCCAGCATGGTGTGCCCCGGCAGTTGGTAAATGCTCATCTGCTTTTGCCAATGCCTCCGATACTCCCTTATATTGTAAAGAATCCCGATCAGTAGCAGTAAGCCCATACCCACTGTCAGCCATCTCATCCGTTTGGTCTCAATAGCCAAACACACACAGCTCACTATACCATACAAAAGCAATAGCACCAGGCCCGATACCCATATCCCGCCCAGCAGAGAACCCGGAATTTGTTGAATGATAAAGATCAGCGAATTGGTCAGCCAGATCACCCCATACAACAGCCCGCCAATCCCAGCTGCCAGAGCGGGAACTGTATGCGCTGCCACCAACAGCAGCAAGCCGCCGGTAAGGATCAGCGTAGCGGCAGGGATCACTACGATGCCCGATAACCAAAAATAAATCGGAAATTGATGGAAGTAATAAATACTCAGCGGCAGGGTGGTGATTTGTGCAGCAATAGCCACTGCCACCAGCTTCCACAAATAATCCCCAATTTTATTATCGATTAGCCAGAGCCGGTATATTTTGGGTTGAAAATAAACAATGCCAATCACTGCCAAATAGGATAACTGAAAGCCCAACTCCCACAAGAGTAGCGGACGGAAGCAAAGCAGGCAAAAGGCTGAAGCCGCTAATACATTGTATATATTGGGCTGCCGCCGCAAATGCATACCGATGATGAGAAAACTGAACATTGTAGAGGCCCGCATCACGCTGGGCGAGGCTCCTGTAAGCAAGGCAAAAAGCCAAACGCCTCCCAACAAAAGCACCACTTTTGTTGGCTTCCACCAGCCTGAGCGAAAGGGAAACAGGCTCAATAAAAACCCCAGCCCCAAATACACCAGACCTACGTGAAGGCCCGATACAGCCAACACATGCATCGCTCCGGTACCGGCATAGGCATTGCGAATCTCATCGGTCAGGCCACCCTTAAAGCCCAGGATTAGCGCCTGCCCCACAGCCCGCTCATTGGGCGTGGGAAGCTGCTTGTTGAGCGTATTGATGAAGGATTGGCGCAGCTCATGAGCCCGGCTTTTTAGCGAAAACACCTCGGACTTCTTCAATACATGCCATTGCTCACTACGTATAAAAGCCTGATAATGAATGTTTTGAGTAGCCAAATATCGGCGATAATCAAAAGCATAGGGATTGGCCGGACCCTTCACAGGACTCAGGCGGGCCTTTGCAAGCACGCGATCACCAATGCTTAGCGAGCGGCTGAGGCTGTCATTTTCAAGGTACAGCAACACATTGCCCGACACGGGTTTGACAGGCGATTGCGAATCGCTAATCTGTTGCAGCTCTGCATGCATTTTCAGCCATTTTCCCTTAAGGGGAGCCTCTATAAGCTGTGCTTCAAAGGTGTTCTTTTGGAATAAATATTGTTGAAAGTGGTTTTGCCGGTTCAAATCCTGATGAAACCAGGCAATTTGATAGCCCAACAGCAGCAACGCTACATTGATGACAAGGGCGGGCAACCATCGCCAACCAAAACTCAAACGACCGCTATTTAGCCACATCAGCGCCAGCGTCAAAAGCAGCACCACCCAACATGCAGGGCGGATAGCCAGATTGATGGTATATGCCAGAATAATTCCGACTATCAGTGGAAGGATAAGGCGGACAAAGGGAATGGCTCGCCAATTGAACATGGAAGGGGCTTGCAGGGTTTAGCGATTCGTTTTCTCGTAGTTAAGTTATAAGAAATTAACAGAAGAGCGAAAGATCAGCTGGTTTTTTTGCGCGGACAGCCGCTCAAGATTTGCAGGCTCTCAGCCTTTCTCTTGTCTGGCCATCTGACAAGTAGCGCAGCCTTACCTTTAGTGCACTACCCAATTCACTTATCAATCATAAATCGGGCACTCACCTGATTATCACTATTCTCAATGCTTACAAAATAAATTCCAGCTCCCCAGCCGTAGGTGTTGATCCGGTGGTACCGGGGTGCACAATTGCCCGAAATTTTATCTTCGAACATGAGCTGACCTATGGAATTAAACACCTGCAGCTGATAATCCTCGAAATCAGGCCGCTGATATTCAATAAACACTTCATGGTTTTGAGGAGGATTGGGGAATATGTTTAGTACATCCAGCTTGCCGATTTGGCCACCAAACTCCGACTGTAGCAAGCCCAAACTGTTGAAAACATTGAGCCGTCCGCCACTTACCGTCCTGCCCTCGAGGGTGGCAGAAGGATCCACACCTTCTATAATCACGCGCTTCATCAGCCGAGCAGTAGCCGCAGGCTCTTCCAGGGCATTGTCGGCCAGGCCGCCGCAAGGCAGGCTGTACAACAAAGCAATCGCACCGCTCACCAGAGGCGCCGACCAGGAAGAGCCAGAGCCTTGATCGCCATACTGGTTGTTGCGTTTAGTAGTAGTAATATCGGTACCCGGCGCAGCCAAATCCATACTCAGTGCGCCAAATCCTGCCGCCTGCACCTTGTCATCATTTATGTCGGAGTTGGTTACTGCAATCATAAATTCGCTGGTGCAGCTGGTTGGCATATCCCCCGCTTCATCTACATTGATATTCTCATTGGGCGCGGCTGTCACACCCAGCACACCCACCTGACCAATACTGTCGTACATGCTACCCCAAACCGGATAATCATTGATACAATCCCCGAAATCGATGCCGAAGGAGTAGTTGGCAGCCACTACAAAGGCGCCCTCCTGCCCTGCCGTTTCGTTGTATTTTTTACGCATATCATACACATAGGCATAGGCTTCTACGATCTCTGAAGGAAATTCTGCTCCGCTGATCAGCATCATTTTCACTGTCCAATTCACCCCGCTTACGCCCTTACCATTGTCGCCCCTCGCCCCTACAATGCCCGTGACTGCACAGCCATGAAAATGGTCGGGATGCTCATCCGTAAGGTCTTTGATGTATAGGCCGGCATGATCGTCGATGTAGCCATTACCATCATTATCCACCCCATCGCCGGGGATTTCAGTATGGTTGAACCAAATATTGGGCAACAGGTCTTCATGCGTAATTTTACAGCCCGCATCCATCACCGCCACCACTATGGTATCTTGATTGGCCGTAAGACCTCCCGTGCTTACATCCCATACTTCAGGCATTTTTATTTGCCGCATATTCCATTGGTCGGCAAAAAAGGGATCGTTGGGAATGATGGCCCGCATTTGGGCATGATCGTTCAATTGGGCAGCAGCTACCAATGGATGCTGACGGATCGCCTCCAATGCCTTATTTCTATGGATTTTCGATTCGTCAAAACGCAGCAAATGGATATTGAAATCCGCCACTATTGCTTTTAGATATTCCAAGCGGAGTGCATTGCTGCCTTTATTGAATTGAAAGGTGTTCATCAATTCGCCCACAGCCTTTCCTTTGTGTAATTGTACCAGCAGCTCATCGCTCCGCTCTATTGATTGAGCGCTGGCAAGCTCACAATAGCCAAGCAAAAAGATGGCAAGCAGGAGGCGAGCTAGCAACATATAGTTCGATTTGTTCATGTATCAGGATTTTTGGTTTTCAAAGCTTCAACAACAATTGCAATTTAAGTAATAATAACCCGCAATTGGCATACCAAGGTGTAAATAGCACTTGTAAGGCAAAAGAGCTGCTTTTGAATGGAAATATCAGCTTTTCTCCTTTAGTATTGTTCAAAAAATTATATCCCTCTTTCCAATTTTTGAACTAGGCTTCACTTCACTGCCCTTTGGTTGATCGGTTATCGTCTATTTCAAAAATGTCAGATTTATTTTGAAGGTTCCCTACCAAATTTTTTTTCTCCTGCCTCGATGGCTACATCCAAATGATTTTCAAGAGGCGGGATGGGGCAATTGTAGCCATCGCTGAAGGCACACCAGGGGTTGTAGCACTTGTTAAAATCAAGCAGGAAATACCCCTCCTTGATATCTGACCTCTTGAGGTCGATATATCGGCCTCCGCCATAGGTGGCTTCGCCATTTGTACGATCCTTGAAAGGAAGAAACAGGTAGTCCTGGTAGGCAGGAATTTTAGCCAGCCGCATATTCCGATAGACCGCCAATTCGAGTGATTGCCCTTTCAATTGGAATTGCAAGGTACCGTACTTCACAAAGGGCTTGGTGCTGCCGCTATAGGTTGCCATGTCGAAAGGCTTTGCTTCCGGGCTGGCCGTGAATGTGGCCCTGAGCTGGTAAACGGGATCAGCAGGGTAAAAGCGGAGGTAATCGAGTTCTTTTTCTTTATGGTAAAAAGGAGAGCGGCTCTCTTTAAGGAAATCGGCTTTGTAGGCAAGCCTATGCGCCTCAATTTCCTTGCGGAAGGTGGCTTTGCCGCTATGGCAGCTATACAAAAACAGCGCTAACATGCTCACCCATAGGGCTTTACAAATAATTTTCATTGAAATACGATTGCAATTTTATCATCCGTCACCGCCATTCGGGTGATCTTATCGTAGCCGTAGAAACTAAAGTCTGCAATTTCCAACCAGGTGGCATCTTTTTTCGGATGATACTTAAATAGCTTTCCATAGCTGCCCATCAGATAGGTACCATCAGCCAGCACTACAAAATCTTCACTGCCAGGCAAGGCAGGTACTACCGCCTCGGTGCGATAGAAGCGGACATCCAATTTGCGGATCATCCATTGCTGTGCATTGTTCTTGTCCACATAACTTACTTCATTGCGCCCCGACCATTGGAGGCAACGACCGATGTTGGATACTACTGTGATGGTCCGTTCGTCCTGAATATTGGTGACGGCCAGCTCATGAGGATTGCCCAAAAGGAAGAGAGCTACTTTTTCGGAATTGATCCAATGGTAATAAGCTACATTCCGCAAGGTTTTGAATACTGGCGCTCCTCTGGTGGATCGATCCACCGGAAAGGCCCACAGCCGCTGGCTGCGCTGACCATCCTGCTCGACGCGCACACAGGAAAAGCGTAGGCCCTCATCGTCGTCGTCGATGGGGGGTACGAGGCTCGGCGAAAACTCACTTTCGGGAGTTTGGGTAACGCGGGTCAGTGTTTTTTGAGCAATATTGAGCGCGTAGAGGTCTGTTTGGCTGGTATCGTTGAACAATTGCACGGTGATGTATAGTTCGTCATCCGTAACAAAGTGTGGCTGATTATTGTATCCGCTTTTATTAAAATCCGTCAGAAAAAGTGGATTTTTGAAAACATACACACTATCCGTCAGCTTTTGCATATCGAAAAGCAGGATAGTGGTAGCAGGTAATTTTTGTTGAGCTGAAATGCTCAATGCACCAATCAACAGAAGGGCAATGAGGGGCAAGCGTTTTTGCATAGTTCAATGACGTATTGCTTTGAATGACGATGATACGAAATTACAATGAAAATGCAGCAAATTTGGAAAAGTTTAAAAAACCATTTCCCTATTCATTATTGAATCAAGCCGCTCATAGGGTATCAGCAAGTCAATCGGCCCATAGCTATACGGAGCCGCTTCGTAGGGATCGTAATAAAAGCGGGCCCCTTGCTCGGTAAGGCCAAATGCATCGGGCCACTGAAAGCCTTTATCCCAGAAAAAATTATTGAGACTGAGGCTGGGATCATCCGCTTTTTCGCGCACATCGGCCAAAAACAACTCTTCCAACATCAACTCCACAGGCATCCATTCCTCAAAAATATGGGCAAAATACAGGCGTTTTCCGTTGCGCAGGTCAAAAACGAGCATCTTTGAAAAATGATTGCCATGTGCTCCGCCCGTGTAATTGTAATCATTGATGTGAATGCTCACCACCTTCTCCGTCAGCAAGTCGATCTGCATGCGAATGTCGTTCGTCCAGCCTTCCGAATCCAGTTTTATCTTCTCCTCCAAACTGTCATATTCCTGTACAAACCGATCAGCCGCCTGGGTGAGACTCAACGTCTGTCCCTTCCCAACATCCAACATCGCCATACCTGCCATATAATACCGGAGGCTGTCATTGATGATACTGGCCACCTCGGCTCTGCTTCCCTTAGCCAGATGGTAATAGATCGAAACCTCTGCACAGGGCCCATCAGCTTGGTCGCAGGTACTGCTCCGGCGGCGGATAGTGTCCGTTTCAAAATAGAGAGGCCTTGCAGCTGTGGCCGCTTTGGGTAGATTCATCTCAGTGGCTATCGTATCTGTGGCAGGCTGGCGAGCTTGTCCTGTAGGCTGATTTTGACAGTTGGTCAATATTAGCAGCAGCAGGAGCGTATAGACAATTGCACAAAAGTCAGAAATTCTCATGAGTTTATTTGAAAATTTTAGGTGCCTGCACTGGCTCACAAAGATAAAAAAATTAGTGTTTGTGCTTACCGAAAAAAGATGGAGCTTGAGGAGTTCGGCAAGGTGGCAGCTGGAAAGTGCACAGCTAAAAAGAGTCTCGATGAATCACATCTCCTTGATTATCAATCTTTTATACCGCGTATAGTTGCAATGTATTCATTGTCCTTATCTTTGCTCAATATTTAATTCCGCGGCTCGTTAATCTAACACAAAGTCAGTCCAACTATGAAATTGTTCATTTTATATCTTTTGCTGCTCTCCCCCGCCCTGCTCTTCGATAGCTCCGCCGGCCGGATCGAATGGCTCACCGATACCGAGCACGACTTTGGCCTGCTCACCCACCGCCAGCCGGCCAGCTTTATCTTCCAGTTTCGCAACACAAGTGATGAGCCCGTGAGTATTGATAATGTCCGTACCACCTGTGGCTGTACCAAGCCTGAATACAGCGATGCACCTGTAATGCCAGACAGCCTGGGTAGCATCCTGGTGGGTTACGACGCCAAAAAACAGGGGTATTTCAGAAAGCGGATCAAAGTTTTCTTCAGCTGCCAACGCAAAGCCGAGCACTTGTTCATTGAAGGTGAGGTGGAGTAACAGGCCGGATTTTCAGACTTTTAGATTTTCAAACAGTCTGTCATCTTTCCCTCTGACTCTCTCCCATCTAACCAATTGTACAACTCGTCGATAAATAGCCAGCCTAGTTAGAAGATATTCCAGGTTCGGACACCGCAACACCCGCTTTTTCGTTTGAATTACTGATGGCGAATTAATAGTTTCCAAATGCTGCATTAATAGAGCAAGGGGCTATATTTGCAGCAAATTCCGCCTAGTCTAAAGTACTAGCACCTCATTGATTAACAAAAGCGAATACACGTGAGCGTACTTATTTTCCTCATTGTCTCCTATATATTATTAAGCATCAGCCTGTACAAGGTATTCGAAAAGGCTGGTGAGGCTGGCTGGAAAGCACTCGTACCTGGGTATCAGTTTGTAGTTTGGGCCAAGGTCATCGGCCGGCCTGGCTGGTGGGCTGCTCTGCTGTTAGTTCCGATCGTCAACCTATTCATCTTTGCCGGTATGTGTGTGGATATGGTACGCTCATTTGGCAAATATCGCTTCATCGACAGCGCCATTGCAGTTATTTATGCGCCCCTCTATTTCTTTTATTTGGGATTTAGCAAGGAGGAAAAATACCTCGGCCCTACACTGCATGCAGAAAAGGAGCTGGCTAAAAAAATCCAGGCTGCCAAAGAAGCCAATGACAATAAAACGCTGCGCAAGCTCCAGGCAAGCAATCCTTACCAAAAATCAGTAGTGCGCGAATGGACTGAAGCTATTGTATTTGCTGTGTTTGCCGCTGCATTTATACGCATGTTTTTGATAGAAGCTTACGTGATTCCTACCTCTTCGATGGAAGGCTCCCTGTTGGTTGGCGATTTTCTCTTTGTGAGCAAAGCACATTATGGCATCCGCATGCCGATGACGGTCATACAGTTTCCTTTGGTACACAATGTTTTACCCTTTTTGGGCAGTGAATCCTATACCAAGAAGCCCAGCCTTAAATACCACCGCATGCCAGCCCTTACCGACATTAAACGCCTCGATCCGGTGGTTTTTAATTATCCGGAGGGCGACAGCGTATATGTAACCGCTCAACGCAACTTCAGCCATCACGATGCGGTGCGCGGAGGCTTTCTCAATCGCTTCAGAGGGCTTGATTTGCGGGTGCGGCCAATTGATAAAAAAGACCATTACATCAAACGCCTGGTAGGGATGCCGGGCCATGAGCTGTCTATCAAAGATGGGCAGGTGTACCTTGATGGTGAGGCATCACAGAACCCTGAAAAACTGCAATTTGGCTATGCCGTCAAATCCACAGGCAGCCCTTTGAGTAGCAAGCTAAAGGAGTGGGGTGTCAATCTTGATGAGGTGGCTGCCTATGCCAAAAACCCCAATACCATCCTGCATTTGGATGCCGGGCAGGTAGAGAAGCTCAAGGCTATGCAAGGGGTAAGTGTAGAACGGCAATATCCCCAGCCTGCCTTTGCGAAACATTTATTTCCCCACGATCCCAAAAATTTTCCAGGTTGGGCGGTTGATAATTATGGCCCGATCAACATTCCGAAAGCTGGCCAAACTGTAACCATTACGCCCAACAATCTGGCTATCTATCGCCGCATCATCGATGTGTATGAGCACAATGATCTGGAGATTAAAAACGGCCGCATCTTCATCAATGGGGAGCAAAGTACTCAATACACCTTTCGGCAAAACTATTATTGGATGATGGGCGACAATCGTCACAACTCAGAGGATTCCAGAGTGTGGGGCTTTGTACCAGAAGACCACATTGTGGGCAAACCACTCTTCATCTGGTTTTCTACCAAAAATGGCAGCATCTTCAATGGTATCAACTGGAGCAGGCTCTTTCGCTCGGCTAATGTACTGTAGCCCTCACAGGTAGAGGCGCTTTGGGTAGTGGAAAAACCGGCATCTGACAGGAGAAAGTGTTAAAGTTGGTAATTAGCCATTCCGGCACAAGCAGCTTGTTACTTATATTATTACATTTGCAGCTGCCATTAGTACCCCCCTTCCCTTCCCAAAAACTGTACGGAACATACTTACAAAGACCATTTGTAAGTTTTATTAGTCATTAACATACTATTGCCAATGATCCCTCGCTTGACTCTTTGCACGCTTTTTCTGATAGGCCTTTCTCCACTCTTTGCACAGCCCGGCTACACAGCCAATGAACGGGTGGAGCCTTATACTGGCCATTTTGCCTATGGCTCCAATATGGGTTATTATTCGCCCTGGCGCGATGAGCAATTGGCCAATATCGCGGCCGGCAATCCGCAACTTCAGCTTGAAGGGGTAGGCGTAAATGCCCTGCGGCCGGCGCTCTTTGCCTATTTTGTTGAGCAATATGGGTACGATGCCCGAGTGGAGGCTTTTCAGCATTATCAGCAACTCGGCATCCATGATGTCACCGTATTTGTTGGCTATCCTGCCGATCATCAACGCGACCAGACGCACCACTGCCCTTCCAGCCAGTCAGAGATGTTTAAAAACCTGTACACCGATATATGGGACGATGGCGAAGACGGCACCCCCGTCAATGACGACAATGATTATGCTTTGTACCTCTATAAGCTCCTCCAACATTACAAGGACTACACCAGCATTTATGAGATATGGAACGAGCCCGACTTTGATCATTCCGGTGATGCCTGGAAACCGGCCAGTATGCCCGACAGTTGGTGGCATAATAACCCCCAGCCTTGCGACTATGCGCTCAAAGCGCCTGTGTTTGAGTATATACGAATGCTGCGTATCAGTTACGAAGTCATCAAAACCTTTGATCCCGATGCGTATATCGCCGTTGGCGGATTTGGATTTCCTTCCTTTCTGGATGTGGTTTTGCGCAACACCGACAATCCTGACAATGGCCAAACCAGTGCTGAATATCCTTTAAAAGGCGGTGCCTATTTTGATATGATGAGCTTTCATTCCTATCCCCATATTGATGGCAGCTTACGCGAATGGAACAATGATATAAAGGACTTTGATTATTTCCGCCATTCCGATGCTGCTGCGGATGGCGTTATTTACAAAAAGAAAGAATTTGAAGCCGTCTTGCATCAATATGGCTATGATGGCACTACTTTTCCCAAAAAAGAATACATCATAACCGAAGGCAATGTACCGCGCAAAACCTTTGGCGATTTCATGGGGTCTGATGAAGCCCAGCGAAATTTTATCCTCAAAACGCTCGTCGAACTCCAGCGCGAGGGGGTCCGCCAGTATTATGTGTACCAACTTGCCGAGTCCAAAGGCTATGACGAAGCAGAAAAAGAATTTCATCTCATGGGGCTCTACAAAAAAATAAAAGAGGTGCCTCCCTACCAACAAGTGCCTACCAATGCCGGTATTGCCCACAAAACGATCAGCGACCTGCTCCAGGGGTTTCGATATGATGCGCTCCTCACGGAAGAATTGCAGGCTCCTGAGGGAATACGTGCAGCTGCCTTCAGCAAACCTGGAGCTGAGCCGGTGTATGTCCTTTGGGCAGAGACCCGGATCGACCGGAACGAAGCCGCTACCGCTCATTTCGTTTTTCCCGGCCACCTCAAGGTGGAGCAGCTACTAGTAAAAGAATGGAATCACAGCGCCACCGCCGAAAGCCTGCTCGTAGAGGGCAAGAGCCTCCAACTGACAGGCAGCCCGGTGTTCGTACAGCTCAATCCCAACAATCCTCCCAAAAATAAGCCCGGCGCTTTCTTTAGCTGCACTCCCAACCCCTTTTCTGACACCACTCAGATCACATTCAAACTGACTCAGGCGAGTGAAGTGTCTCTGGCCGTCTATGATCTGAAAGGTCGAAGGCTGAAGGTTCTGTACAACGAAGTTATACTGCCTGCCGGTGTTTTCCAAAAGACCTTTGACATGGAACTGGAATCGGGGCTGTATATCTGCCAGCTCGAGGTGGAGGGTGTGAAATATACGGAACGCTTGGTTAAGGTAAAGGAGTGAGTTGGTCGGTTGGGCCGTTTGGCAGCCGGGGTATCAGACCACTACTTCCCAGGTATGATCGGACAGCAAGCGCACCGTAGAGACGTACTCAAATGGGGGGTTGGCACCCCATTCCTCCGGACTTACCAATGAAAGCACATGCCTTCCATTGCTGCTGCGCAAGTAGAGATGGTAGGTGTGGCCAATGCGCGGCGCAAAACCCATATCGGCCAGATATATCTTTTCAGACACACTCACCCGATCATGAATCTGCCGGGCCTGTTGGATCAGGGTTTCCACTTGCTCGCGAATCTGATCGAGCTGGATATCCGTCTGCTCATACATAGCCGCCATCGCCATTCCTTTCACCCTCCCTTTATCGATCGGTTTGATGATGGCACTGCCTACATTGTGGGCATAGGGAAGGATATGCGGATTTTCGGCAATCTTATCTTCATCGATGGGATTGTCCTTTTTACGGGATTTTTGATCGCTCATGTTGACAACTTTAACCTTTTACAGATACAAAGTTAAGGAATTCGGAGGTTTGAGCGTACCGGAAAAGAGATAAGAAGAGAAGAAGTTGGGGGAAGAGACGGTGGAGGGTACAGAGCAAAGGGTGTACGGTACTCCGTTTGCCCTGTACCGTCTTATAATAAACTTATAATAAAAACTGTATGCTATTTCAATTTAAAGGTCGATTCGCCAGCCAGAAATCCTTTGTTGTACACCTGCACATCATAGACTCCTTTTGAAAAGGCTGTATTCGGCTGCCAGTAGAAGCAGGCCTGCATTTCTTCATTGCTATAGTCCAGCTCTTTCATTTGAGTATAGCGAATATCTTCATTGGTAGCGGAATGACTCATCACACCAGAGCCGAGGTTTTCAATAGCCATTGTTTCTCCGAGCGGATTGATGATGCGCACAAAAAATTGCTCCAGGCCTGAATCGGTTACCAGATTTTCAGAAGTGGTGAAGCACACTTTGAGGCGATCAATGCTTTTGGCATATTTTTTTGAGACGGGCTTGCCGCTTTTGCGGAGCTTTTCGCCAGTCACCTGCAAATCCTTCACTTTGATCACCGAAGCGATGTTTACCTTTTTGGAAAGTACACTTCTTTCTTCCAGCAATTCTTCTTTTTCACTGACCAATGCTGCTTTGGCGGTGGTCAGTTCTTCATTCATGGTCCGCTCTTTTTCCACTTCGCTTTCCAGCATCACTTTGGCATCCGAAAGCTGGGTGTTTTCAGCTGTCAGCTGCTGGTTATTGGCTTTAAGCTGATCGATTTCTGTCAGATAGCCGTCCAGCTGGGTACGCATATTTTCGATCTGCTTGCGGGCGTTGGCCAAGTCATTGCGGTTTGCTTTGCCGCGGCTGATAAGACCGGCGATCTTATCTTTTTGTTCTTTGAGCTCTACCTTCTGCTGATCGATGAGCGAGTTGAGTTCTTCATTATTACCACGCATTTCTTCCAGTTCGGAAAGGGCTTCGTAGTACTGCTTTTCCAATTCAGCTTTCAACTCTTTGGCCTCATCCAGCTCTACCTCTTGCTGATCGATCAATTTGTCCTGGTTGTATTTGTTGTACAACAGAAAGGCATTGATGCCCAGCAGGGCAACGATGATCACTGCTGCAATGGCGATGAGTTTTTGCTTTGAATCTTGAGAGAAGCTCATAATAGAATAATTTTGATGGTTAAAATTCAAAAATGGAAATCGCGGGTAGTATCTGACTTATACGCTTTTGGCTTAAAAAGTTGGCATCAGGCAGCAATTTTTGAGGATTGCAGGCCGGACGGGGCAGAGGAGGAAATATTTTGAATGTTTTTAGTACCTTGTTTCTCAAACTATTACAAAGGTACAGCTATTAACGCCCAGTCGGCAGGCTTCTTATACATTTTTGCCGACCAATTTATACAAACCCGTACTATTATTATACAAACTATTCGAATACCCAATGCTTGAACATCTGGATATTGCCAACGTCCTCTTTCTCGATATTGAAACCGTCTCTCAGCAGGCTGCATTCACCCAACTCGATGACAACTTCAAATCGCTGTGGCAGCTGAAAAGCAAGCAATTGCTGCGCAAATATGAGGAAGGCGTTACCCAGCAGGAAGCCGAAACGCTCTACCCGGAGCGAGCAGCCATCTATGCTGAATTTGGCAAAATAGTGTGCATTTCGGTGGGTTTCATTGCCCGCGAAAAAGAGAGTAAGGCTCTCAAACTACGGCTGAAATCCTTTGCTAATGAGGATGAATCGGCTCTTTTGCAGGACTTTTCACAGCTCATCAGCCAGTATTACAATACCCCCTCCAAACACTTCCTGTGCGGCCACAATATTCGTGAGTTTGACATCCCTTACATCTGCCGCCGGATGGTAATCAACCAGCTCCCCTTGCCCCGTATGCTTGACATCAGCGGCAAAAAACCCTGGGAGCTCAAACACCTGCTTGACACTATGGAATTGTGGAAATTTGGAGATTACAAAAGCTATACTTCTCTCAATCTACTGGCAGCAGTACTCGGCTTTCCCACTCCCAAAGACGATATCGACGGCAGCCAGGTCGGCAAAGTATTTTGGGAAGAAAAAGACCTCAGCCGGATTGCCAAGTACTGCGAAAAGGATGTACTCGCAGTGGTTCAACTCCTTCTTCGCTACATGCGTCAACCCCTCCTCAATGAGGATCAGGTAATCTCTGTGTAAAGCCAAATCAGCCTTCTTTCTCATAAAAATAATACATCATCAGGCCAACCCCTGCAAATAACAAACGCCTCAGCCGACGTATTACTCCCAGGCTTAGCCCTATAGCTGCCGGAAAGCCAAGCAATTGAACCAACATCACCTGAGCACCTTCCGCCACTCCCCACTGCCCTGGCACGATAAAGAACACACCATTTACCACATTTACCACCGCACTCACAAAAAACACAGCTGCAAATCCCACCGGGGCCCCTAACAACCAAAGCAACAGCCAAATCTCTACCAGCCCCAGCAAGCGCCCCAACATATGCCAGCATGCTGCCAAAACAATAGGTTTTCGGCCCTTTGTGTAGGCTGCATGCAAATTGGTATCGAGCAATTGGAGCTGGGCTTTCCGCTTTTCCAGAGCCTTGCGCAAGGGGGGAATAAATTGGGTAACCCACAACAATCCACCCGACAGGCCCTTCAGCTGTGCCAGCACCAGCAAAGCATAAAAAATAAAGATGAATACCAGGTAAATCAGGCAGCCCCAAAACCACATGGCAGGTATGTCAATGAAAAACAGGGCAATTGCAAAACCCGCAATGTTGAATAGCATTTTGGAGATGTAATCCAGCGTTTTGTCGATCAACACGCTGGGTATGCCGTCCGTACCGGGTACCCAATCGCGGATCAGATGAGCCCGGAGGGTATCGCCGCCCAGATTGGCAGAAGGCACGACCATATTGATTGCATCGGCAATCATTTTGAGTTTAAACAACTCCCAAAGCGGCAAACGGTGACCAAAAAAGGCCAGCACTTCCCGCCAGGCCCAGGTGTGGCTGGCAATCCAGCACACGGCCAGTACGATTATGGCAAGCCACCACCAGCCTATTAGCTGGATGCTCCGCCAGAGTTCAGCTGCGCCAAGCTGTTTTACGAGATACGCAAAAAGGATGAGCCCGATGGCAAAAAAAACTCGCTGAACAATTCGCTTCGACATTCTAACTCCCTGTAAATCAATACTTTGTAAAAGAAATTCTCTCCATTGGCGCAAGCTACTTTAGCGGCGCTTGACTTGCTCATTCAGCCAGGCTTTAAAGCGTTCGGCCCGATGCTCCCAGGTTAGCTGGCGGCTGTTTTCCAGCGCATTCACGGCCAGCCGCTCACGGAGCTGATCGTCATCAAACAGCAATTTCAAGGCTGCCGTGCTGGCTTTCAGATTATCCGGCTCCACCAACAGAGAATTGACCCGATGCTTGAGTACCTCCTGAATATCAGGTGTATTGGCTGCCAGTATCGGGCGTCCAGATGCCAGGTAAGGAAACACTTTGAATGGCAATACCGTTCGCCCGTGCTCCAGCAGAGGGGCTGCGGTACATGGGATGAGCAGGACGTCGGCGGTGTATAAATAGCTGGCTACCTGTTGAATAGGCTGCCAGCCCGGCAAGTGTACATTGCGTACCCTCCGCTCATCGGCAAAAGCGTTCAGCCGCTGCAAATCATCTGCTGTTCCGCCTACCAGCATGAACTGTTGATCGGGTAGCTGTGACGCCATTTCGATGAGGCTTTCCACTCCTTTGCCCTCTTGCATATTGCCTACATACACGGCCATCTTTGCATTGGGGTCGAGCCCCAATTTCCTGCGGGCTTCCTGTCGGCTAAGCCTCGGTTCCATATCTGCCAGGTCAAAGCCGTTGTGCAAAACCAGCATCTTTTCGCGCGGTATGCCTACGCTTTCCATCGATTGAGCTGCCATTTCGCTGTGCAGCACCATCCCAAACAAGGCCCGGCTTTTGGCTCGTTTTGCCAACCATTTCATCGCCTTCGGAAACTCATGACCAAACCGGCGATAGGTTTCAAAAATAAAAGGCTTATTGATGAGCAGGCAGTACAGCGCCAGTGTTTCGTTGCGGGTATATATCAAGTCAAAATTCTTGAGCCAGGAATAGATCACACTGGCAATACAATGGGTGAATTTGACAATTCGGAATTTGCTGGCCGGCAAGGTAGTAAGCACCCGTACCGGCAAGCTGGGTGGGATGTTGTAATATTGATAGATGGCTTTATCGAGCGGCAGGCCGGGATTGAAAAGCCCCTTCAAAGGGCGGGGAATGATTAGCTCAACGGGTATGCCGGCCTGTGCAAAAGCGCTGGCATTTTTGACTACCTGCTGGGTATTGGTAGTATGTTTTGGATACCGCTCATCCGATACAATGGCAATTTTAGGCAGGCGCGTATCGGGCAGTATTTTGGTGTTTACATAATTCATCCAAATCGCAGCCGGACAAAATCCTTAGCCCGGCCCCGTAGTATTTTAGTAATTTTGCTCAAGTACGTTTGAAAACGTCCACAAATTTAAGAAGAAATAAAGAATTATTTTTCTTCGCCGATCCCCATCCTTTTGCAGCCAGCCATATCCCGTTGCGCTCCAACTCCCACAGCAAACCAATCAGCAAATCTCAAAATTCCCTACCTTTACTCCATGAAGCATTTAATCGCCCCTTCCCTACTCGCCGCTGACTTTGGCAAGCTGGCCGATGAAGCCCGCCTGATCAACGAAAGCCAGGCAGACTGGCTACACCTCGACGTGATGGACGGCCGTTTTGTACCCAATATCAGCTTCGGCATACCAGTAGTCAAAGCAATGCGCGAGTACTGCCAAAAGCCCCTCGATGTCCACCTGATGATTGTGGAGCCGGAGCGCTATGTGGATGCTTTCCGCGAAGCCGGAGCGGATGTGATCACCGTGCATTACGAAGCTTGCAACCACCTGCATCGCTGCATTCAGCAGATCAAAGCCGGTGGAGCCAAAGCCGGCCTTGCACTCAACCCACATACCAGCGTCGATTTGCTCGACGACATACTGGAAGAGGTCGATCTGATCTGCCTGATGTCCGTTAATCCGGGCTTTGGCGGACAAAAGTTTATCTATCGTACCCTCCACAAAATCAGCCAGGTGCGGGAAAAGCTCATCGTCCGCAATCTCAATGCGTATATCGAAGTCGATGGAGGTGTTGGGCTCCAAAATGCGGAAGCCATCCTCAAGGCTGGCGCCGATGTGCTGGTAGCAGGCAGTAGTATTTTCCGGGCCGGGCATCCTTTGGAGGCCATCTCCCGTATGAAAAGCATCGGAAAAGATACTTTCAGCGTTTAGCCGGCAACTATGTCCGATCCACACAACAATTCCCTATGAAGTATTTTGTAATGATTATGATATTGGTCTTTTGCCACCTGGCGGGCTTGGCACAAACGGCCGAAAAAGCTACTGTATTTGGTAAGATCACCGACGGCCTGACGGATGAGCCCATCGAATTTGCTACCATCTATATCGAAAAGACCAATCGTGCAGTGGAATCGGCCCTCGACGGTACTTATCGCATTGAGATTCCTACTTATGAGCGGGTGATATTAGTTTTTAGTCGGATTGGCTATCAGGAAACCCGCGCACGCATTTCGCCAATGAGTGCCAATAGCAAGCGTAAAATCGACGTCGCACTGGCGCCCACGGCCTCTGACGTGGTGGTAGAAGTGACCGACAGCCGGATTAACGATGCCGGTATCATACAGGAGGATGTCACAGAGCTTAAACTCATTCCCTCCACTACCGGCAATTTGGAAAGCGTACTGCCCCATATAGCGCTGGGTACCAATAGCGGAACCGGCGGCGAGCTGAGTTCACAATACAATGTACGAGGTGGAAATTATGATGAAAACCTGGTGTATGTCAATGATTTTGAAATCTATCGCCCGCAGCTCATCCGCTCGGGCCAGCAGGAAGGGCTTACTTTCCCCCATATCGATTTGATTCGCAATTTGTCCTTTTCCTCCGGCGGCTTTGAAGCTAAATATGGCGACAAAATGTCATCCGTGCTGGATATCAAATACAAACGCCCCGACTCCCTTCGCGCCTCCGTAGGGCTCAGCTTTTTGGGCGGTTCAGCACATGTGGAGGGCAGCTTGAAAACCGATAAAGAAGGCTATCGCAAGTTTCGTTATTTGCTGGGCGCCCGCTACAAAACCACGCGCTATCTACTAGGCTCTCTGGATGTGAAGGGTGAATACACCCCCAATTTTACCGATGTTCAAACCTATCTCACCTACGATCTCAACCGCGACTGGCAGATTGGCCTGTTGGCCAACTACAATCGCAGTGAGTATCAATTTGTACCTACAGAGAGCAGCAGGGCGCTGGGCCTGATCGACTTTGCTTTGGAGCTATTCACCGTTTTTGAAGGACAGGAAATCGATGATTTCACTACGGCAATGGGAGGCGTCTCGGCCACTTATTTGCCTGACCGAAAGCACAATCCCTATTTTTTAAAATGGTTGGTCAGCACCTACCAAAGCGATGAAAATGAGCGTTTCGACATTATTGGCCACTATTTGCTCGGCCAGATCGAAAGCGACCTTGGCAGCGATGGCTTTGGCGATGTGGTAGCTGTTTTGGGCACAGGTACCCAGCAGCAATTTGTCCGCAATTATCTGCGCTCCAACGTTACCAATGCCGAATTCAAAGGTGGTATTGAATTGCAGTTGGATGACAAGGGAGATCGTACCGCAAGCCACTTCCTGCAATGGGGTACGCGCTATCAGCATGAGCGAATTGACGATCAGATCAATGAATGGGAACGGCTCGACTCGGCTGGCTATTCGCTCACTTACGACACTACGCAGGTATTGCTGCGCACGGTTACAAAAACCCAAAACGATCTAAGTTCCAACCGTCTTAGCGCCTTTATTCAGAATACCTACAATATTGCCGATAGTACCAAAGAGATGAAAATTTCGGCCGGCATTCGGGCCAGCTATTGGGATTTGAACAAAGAGCTTACTATTTCGCCGCGCGTACAGATGCTCTACAAGCCGGTTTCCTATGAGCGGGATGTCTCCTTCCGGCTGGCTGGGGGCTTATATTTTCAGCCCCCATTTTATAGAGAGTTGCGCAATCCCGAAGGCCGGGTAAATACGGATGTGAAGGCCCAGAAATCGGCTCATATTGTGGGAGGCATGACGATAGATTTTTATATGGGCAAAAACAATCCTGCTAAGTTCAGGCTCATCATGGAGGCTTATTATAAATACTTGTGGGATTTGGTTTCCTACGAAGTGGACAATGTACGCATCCGCTACAGCGGGCTGAATGATGCCAAGGGATATGTCACAGGATTGGATGTGCGGCTCAATGGTGAATTTGTACCGGGCGCCGAATCGTGGATCAATCTGTCCTTCCTGCGGGCACGGGAGCGATTGGAAGGGGTAACACACAGAAAATTTGATCTGCAGGAGGGAGTGGACAAGGTCGTCAATGATGTGCCTCGCCCAACCGATCGATTTATGACTTTGAGCATGTTTTTTCAGGATTATCTCCCTAAAAACGAAAATTTCAAAATGCACCTCAACCTGTCAGTCGGAACGGGTTTACCGTTTGGTTTGCTGGGCAATAACCGGGAATATCGCAATACTTTTCGGTACAATGCTTACCATAGGGTAGATATTGGCTTTTCGGTACAGCTGTGGGATCGGCAGTGGCGGGAAAAACGGAGCAACCATCCGCTGCGCTTCAGCAGGAGTAGTTGGCTAAGCCTGGAGGTCTTCAACTTGCTGAAAGTGGCCAACACCGCCTCCAATACCTGGATAAAAACCATTACCAACGTCCAATACGCCATCCCAAACTTTCTCACTTCGCGGCGAATCAATCTCCGGCTCAAGATGGATTTTTAGCTATTTTCATAAAAACCGGTGTCACAAAAATAACCGGAACTGATTTATCTTTTTGAATAAAGCACCTAGCTTTACTTATCGTACTGTTGATCCCCTCCCGTTGATTATCTCACACTTTCTGAACATTTAGACACCATGATTTTAAGCAACAACCTTATCAAAGGCTTGCTTTCCCTCATCCTTTTCTTTCTACACTACACCTCTTTTTCACAAAAAAACTCAACTCCGCATTGCGGCTTCGACCCTATCCATCAAAGACTAAAGGCAAGCGATCCGGCCTATCAAAAGGCAGTTGAGGATTATAAAAAGCGGATATTGCCGCATTGGTCCAATGAGCAGATGGGCAGAGCCGGTACTATCAATGTGCCCGTTGTGGTACACATCATCCATGCCGGGGAAAACGAAGGTGAGGGCTCCAATTTGTCAATAGCTCGTATTGAAGCGCAAATTGAGATATTGAACCAGGATTTTTCAGCTACCAACCCAAATTACGGCGATACGCCCGCTCGCTGGGCCGGAGCCATCGGCAACCCGGACATCCAGTTTTGTCTGGCTTCCATCGATCCCGACGGCAGCCCTACCAATGGAATCAACCGCCAGCAGATGGCCGTGACAGGTACTGATTCAAATAATAATAATATCGAATCGGAAATCAAACCTGCCGTCAATTGGAATCCGGCCAAGTACTACAATATTTACGTCCTCCCCATTCCCGGCACTACAGCCAGTGGCGGCGTCACCGGCTATGCTTATCTGCCTTACAACGGCACCGTTGGCAATCCGAATATTGATGGCACTGTGGTGGATTATCACTGGTTTGGCGGCCCAGGCTTCGGTCAATCGGGCTACAAAACCCTCACACATGAAACCGGCCACTATCTTGGACTTTTTCACACCTTCGATGGCTATTCTTGCACTGATGATGATGGCATCGGCGATACGCCCAACATCAGTGCGCCCACTGCTGACCAAGGCTGGTTTAGCTGTAATGGCGGATTTCCTGCGGGGCCAACAAGTTGTGGCAATGAGCATATGTACGTCAATTATATGGACTACAGCAGTGGCAGCTGTTATACCAGCTTTACGCAAGGGCAAATCAATGTAATGCGGGCCGTCATGGAAGGCAATGCTGGCAACTACGGATGGGGTAGCCGGGCCGAATTGGCAACCAGCTCAGCATCCGTTTGTGCTTTGCTGGAGCAGGATGCCGCCGTCACGGCCGTTCTCAGTCCGCAAAGCTCTGTATGTGACGACAACAGCATTGTGCCGGAGGTGACCATCACCAATTTTGGAACAGCTAGGCTGGAGAACGTGCTGCTTCGATACCAATTGGATGGCGGGCCATTGCAAGAGATAAATGTTCAGCCCGGCCTCATAGCCGGTGCATCGGCCAATGTAGAGCTTCCGGCAATCAACCCGGCGGCTTCCCCTTTTGAGTTCACCGTTTTCACCGCCCAGCCGAATGGCGTGACCGACGAGCAGCCAGCCAATGATACTATGCGTGTGACCAGCAATTTGATAAGTCCGCAGATGATTGATCTGGAGGAAGGCTTTGAGGAAGGCCCCTTCGATCCTACTACCGATGGGATCATTGTTTTTAATGTAAATAAGGATGCATATAGCTGGCAGCGAACTACCCTGGCTTCGGCCAATGGCAGCGCTTCTGTGATGATGGATAATTACAATGCCGGGCAGGAAATTTTCGGTACCCTGGATGCCCTCCTCACGCCTGTGTATGATTTTTCAGCAAGCAGCAATGCCACCCTCCACTTCGATTTGGCTTATGCCACCTATTCCGGAAATGGCAATACCCTCCACGATAGTTTGCTCATCCTAGTATCCACAGACTGCGGGGCTGTGTATGACCAAACGATCTACCGAAATGGCAACAACAGCCTGGCTACCAGCCCACCTACCAATAGCCCTTTCACTCCCAACCCCAACGAATGGCAAAGCATCAGCATCGATCTCAGCGATTTCGACAATTTGGATAACGTATCTTTTGCCTTTGTCAATAAATCTGGCTGGGGGAACCGTCTCTTCCTTGACAATATCAATATTCAAAGCGCTTCCGGTTGTGCAATTTCCGTCACCAGCAATACGACCGATTTGCTTTGTCATTCCGATTGTACGGGCTCTGCAAGTATTGAAGCAAGTGGCGGAAATGGCAATTTTACCTATCAATGGGATAGCAATGCAAATAATCAAACTACTTCCACAGCCAGCCACTTATGCGCCGGCGATTATCAATTGACGATCAGCGATAGCGATGGTTGTAGTCTGATCACCAGTGTCAGTATTTCACAACCTGAGCCACTCCTCATCCATATCACCCCTACCCACGAAAGCACCAGCGGAGCCCATGACGGCACCGCAGCCGCTACCGTCAGCGGTGGAACAACTGATTATAGCTACCTGTGGAGCAACGGACAATCCTCTGCACAAATCAGCAATCTGCAACCCGGCTCCTACCAGCTTACCGTCACCGATGCCAATGGTTGCACCGCTCAGGCTGCTGTTACCATTGAGCAAGGAGAGATGGATTGTAGTGGCTTGGCAATCGAATTGGAATGGACTGGTATTAGCTGCGCAGAAGGTGCTGACGGTAGCATTTCCGCTTTCCCGATCAACGGAAGCGGCAATGTCACCTACCTGTGGAGCAATCAGCAACAGAGCCAGACAATCAGCAATTTGATCAGTGGCACCTACGGCATCACCATCACCGATGCCAGCGGTTGCTCAACAGCCGATGAGCTTTTCCTCCCTCAACCTGAGCCACTCCTCATCCATATCACCCCTACCCACGAAAGCACCAGCGGAGCCCATGACGGCACCGCAGCCGCTACCGTCAGCGGTGGAACAACTGATTATGGCTACCTGTGGAGCAACGGACAATCCTCTGCACAAATCAGCAATCTACAACCCGGCTCCTACCAGCTTACCGTCACCGATGCCAATGGTTGCACCGCTCAGGCTGCTGTTACCATTGAGCAAGGAGCTAGTTCAAGCCCTTGCACTAGTCTTCAGTTTGGCAACACTTTGAGTACCCACGTAAGTTGTTTTGGAGGCAGAGATGGCAGCATTAGCACCACTATTTTGGGGGGAGAAGAACCCTACTCCTTCCAATGGTCAAATGGTGCTTCCAGCGCTTCTATAGATGGTTTGACAGCGGGTCATTACTCCCTGACTGTACATGATCCCAACGAGTGTACGCTCTCCATGCAGCTGGAAATAGAAGAACCTTCGGCTATTGAATTGATCCCACACGTATTTCATAGTGCCTGTGGCTTTCCGGGAACTGTCAGCATAGATGTAGTGGGTGGTCATCCGCCATACACCTATCAATGGAGCAATGGAAGTGAGGAAAGCTTACTCACTGATCTGGACGCTGGCACTTATCTGCTAACCCTTACGGATGCCAATGGTTGTGTCCTGACAGATGAATTAATAGTAGAAAGCGTCTCTGAGCCATTGGTGGCAAGTATGCACGGCCAGGATGTCAGCTGCGCAGAACAAGCAGATGGAAGCATTGAAGTGGAGATACATTCGGGCAATCCGCCTTTTATCTATATTTGGAGTAATGGTGATACTACAGAGGCTGTCAATGGACTGGAAGCCGGGATGTATCATTTGCAGATCATTGATAGCAAAGGCTGTACGTATGTTTGGAGTACTGAAATCCATGCGCCACAGCAATTGGAAGTGGAAGTCATTACTGAAAATCCATCTTCGCCGGTGGCAGCGGATGGATCGGCCAGCGCAGCTGTCAGCGGAGGAACGCCTCCCTTTAGCTATCAATGGAGCAATGGCGCATCGGGTGTGGTAAACGGTGGCCTGGCTGCCGGCAGCTACCTGCTGATCGTCACAGATGCCAATGACTGTACCGCAGAAGTACCCTTCGAATTGGGTGGCAGCACCGCTATAGGAACGATAAAAACATTGAGGTCATTGGTACTATTTCCCAATCCAACCAGTGCTCTGCTAAGCGTATTTGCCAAATTTGACCGGCAGGAGAACGTCCAAATCCAGCTATTGAATGTGCTTGGCAGCGAGCTTAAAGTGTACCGCTATCAGGGAGCCAGTTTGCAGCAAGTCATTGATTTATCCAGCCAGCCAGCGGGTTTGTATTGGATTCGGATCGCTACACCAGAGGCTTCGGTGAGCAAAAAAGTTGTGTTGGCGAGGTAGCAAACACTTGCAGGAATTCTTATGTTTACAGTTCGTATGAAGTCCTCAAAACGCTTTCTTCGTCCTTATGAATGGCTACTGCTGCTGGCGGCGGTGCTGCTGGTGTTATATATTTTAAGACCGGAAGGCAAGTTTAGTGTATTCGAGCGGAGTGAAACGGTCACAATTCTGGACAAACCCAGCAACAGTCGGCAGCTCCCCAAAGCCCGCTCAAATGTGTATGACAGCGACCGGGAGCGGGAGGCCGGCATCGACAAAAGTCTGGATGCTTTGGCGCGCCAATACGCAAACTCCAGACAGCCCGACAGAAGCAGTGGAGGCTCTTTGACGGAAGGGGAAAGCCGCTATTTGGAGCAGGTGGGTGAGCGCAATAAGCTCAATGAGCAAATTGAAGGGGCGAAAAGCTGGTATCGCCTGCTCAAAGCATCGCACGAGACCTATACTACGCTCCGCTCATTGATAAGCCAGGCCAGTGGCAAGGCGGAGGCCGAGCTGGAAAATAAGGCCCTCAATGACCTATTTGCCAATGCACACACCGCTAGTGATATTTATGAACAGCTGAACCGGCTCTTTGGCATTGCACCTGCCCGATCCAGTGAATTTGCTGCCAGCGGTCGAAAAACGCTGGCCGATTGGGCAGAATTCATTGAAAAAAGCCAAAAACAGTGAGCAATTCACTTGGTTTTACTGCTTTTTTGGCGCTAAATGCCTAACTTGCATCTTTATCTCCTTTCCCTGACTGTAGTACTTTCCGAAAACGATTTTAAAGCCAGGAAGCTTTGCTGTTGCTGAGTTTCATCCCTACACATTAATCATCTCGAAACTGCCCTTTTATGTAAGTACACATTCAGCAAGTGTACCAAAACTGACGAATTTGTGTCAAAATCTGTCATTTTGTGCTTACGCATGTTGGTGATTCCTTATATTTCTGGCTATTTCCGGACGATTCAAATGCATATTCCAAAACAAATATAAAACCTTGCTTTTTTTAACCGAAAGACACTAGCTATGACCTCTCATCTCAGACACCCCCTGTATTTCCTGCTATGTTTTCTTTTCATCCAACCCAGCTTGCTTCAGGCCCAGCAAAAGGACCTCGCTTCTCAAGACAATTGCGGTTTTGAAGAGGCAATCAGAAAGCACGCTGCTGAAAACCCCGGCTACCTCGAAGAGTTGGCTCGATATCAGAATGAAATCATTCCCGAAGTGCTTCGCAATGCCCGGCAGAGTTCAAATAGAGGCAATGGCCCCAATACGTTGCACGTTCCGGTTGTGGTACACATCATCCACAATGGGGAACCTATTGGATCTGGCCAAAACCTGTCTGTACAACGTATTCAGGAGCAAATTGAAACGCTGAATGAGGACTTTAGCGCCACCAATAATGATTTTGACGACACACCTGCCCGTTGGGCAGATAGAGTTGGCAATCCCGACATTCAGTTCTGCCTTGCCAATATCGACCCCAACGGTAACGCTACCAACGGAATCACCCGCCATCAATTGACGGTCACTGGTAGCAGCAGTAACAACAACAATATTGAATCCTTTATCAAACCGATGACTTACTGGAATACCCGCATGTACTACAATGTATGGGTATTAGCTATCCCCGGTACTTCCAATGGCGGAGGGGTTGCAGGCTATGCCTACCTGCCATCCAACGGGATCATCGGGCAGCCCAAAGACGGTACCGTTTGTGATTGGCGTTCGTTTCGGGGTGGTTCTATGGTGCTCACGCATGAGTCGGGGCACTATTTGGGTTTATATCACACATTCAATGGGTATAGCTGCTCACAGGATGATGGTTTTGACGATACGCCCAATCAGCGCAATACGACCAGTGCCTCCTCTTCAGGCCTTAACTGTAATGGGGGGAGCTATCCCACCGGGCCTACCACTTGTAGTGAAGAGCATATGTATATCAATTATATGGACTACACCCCCAGCAGCTGTGTAACCAGTTTTTCCAATCAGCAAATCGCTATGATGCGTGCTGTACTAAATGGAGAAATGAACCACCTGGGATGGGGTAGCCGCAATGAGCTGATGCAAAACATCATTGCCCGCTGTCCATTTTTTGAAAATGACGTGGCCATGGCAGGTATTAATGCCCCGCACATTGTGGATTGCCTGACGGACCCAATCGTCACTCCGCAAGCCACCTTCACTAATTTTGGATTCAATCCACTCACTTCGGTCAATATCAACTACACCATCAATGGTGGCCCACCGGTGGCCACTCCCTGGACTGGCCTGCTCCAGTCGGGCGAATCACACACCATGAATTTGACTCCCTTCAATACGCCTCTACAGGCTGGCCTATATACGATAAAGGTGTATCCTAGCCAGCCCAATGGCCTTTTTGATGAGGAGCCGGCCAATGATACACTCACCTTTACCCTCCGGGTTGAATGTCCGACCTGGAATAACGATGCAGGGATGTTAAATGTAATCGTCCCCGATCAAGCAGTATGTGAGGAATATGCCTCCGTGGTGCCACAAGTGGAAATCATCAATTATGGCATCGATCCGCTCACCTCACTGACCGTCAGCTATCAAATTGATAATGGATCTGTGATACAGGCTTCCTGGACCGGATCACTCAACAACAAACAAACCGACATTTTCAATCTGCCCCCCTTCACGCCACCGGCCGGAGGGGCCAGTTATACATTTACCGTGTTTTCCACCAATCCAAATGGAGTGGCCGATGAAGAACCGGCCAACGATACCCTGATCGTCAGCTTTGCATCCATCAGTTCACAAGCCTGGAGCACCATTTACGAGCCCTTCGAAACAGCTGCTTTCGATCCTACACCCAGCGGTTTGTATGTGGTAAATGAAGATGGAGATTTGTTTCAATGGAAACGGATGGAATGGCCTACTGCCAATGCGTACGGACTTGGCTCTGCCTGGTTCGACAATTATCTGTTCTCCTACCAATCCGGCACACGACTCAACAAAGTAGATATGTTGCTCACCGAAACTTACGATTTGAGCAATATATCACAACTTCAACTGAATTTTGATCTAGCTTATGCCCCCTATGCAGACCAAAATTCCAGTCGGCATGATTCATTGCTTGTGATGGTATCAACGGATTGTGGCGTTTCATTCCAACCTACTTCTTATGCGCGTGGTGGTAGTTCACTAGCAACTGCCCCTGCTACCAGCGAGCCCTTTTCGCCCGGCTCATTGGATTGGCGTACCGAATCTGTAGATCTGAGTGCCTATGCCGGGATTGCTCATATAGTCATTGGCTTTGCCAATAAATCGGGCCTGGGCAATCGTCTCTATCTTGATAACATCAACCTTTCTTCTCTCACACTCGATGCTTCTGTTACTGCTGTGCTGGCACCTCTTGAGCTGGAATGTGCAGGCCCTGCTGGTATTAGCCCACAGGTACGTATTACCAATAATGGCACCCAAACCATCACCTCTGCAACCATTACCTATCGGGTGGATGCAGGTGCGCCAACGGTTTTCAATTGGACTGGCACACTGGCGCCTGGCAGCTCTACCAATGTAACATTGCCCAATTTTCCACGTCCCGCAGGTGGTTTTCACAGCTTTGAAGCTACCGTCTCCAATCCGAATGGCGGCACAGATGAATTGGCGGATAACGACTCCAAAACTATCCTGTTTAAAACGGTGGATGTTCTAACATTCAACTCTCTGCTCGAAGATTTTGAATCTCCCAATATGAATCCCACGGGAGGAGGTATGACCGTTGTCAATCCAGATGAAGATAACTTCGAGTGGCGACACTTTGGCACTTCAGCCTACAATCAGGGGATTGGATCCGTATATTTTGACAATTATCTGGATCGGGAACAAACGGGCGACCGCAAAGGTAAAATTGATTATTTGACTTCCCCAAACTACGATTTCTCAAATGTTACGGGTGCTCAGGTCACCTTCGATGTGGCTTATGCACCTGGTACTAATAATGCATTTGACACACTACAAATTTTGGTTTCTACGGATTGTGGAATTACCTATGACCAATTGGTTTGGATGAAAGGCGGCCCAACTTTGGCCACCGCCGCAGCTACCAATGTAGTGTTCAACCCCTCAGGCAACACCAGCAACTGGCGAAACGAATTGGTTGACCTCAGCGCATTTGATGGTTTGCCTAATGTGCGTATAGCCTTTGCCAACATCTCCGGCCTGGGCAACCTTATGTATCTTGACAACATCAACATCACCTCCGATAACAGTTGCTTCTTTGAAACTTCGATGGCCTTTACCAACGAATCCTGCTTCCAATCCTGCGATGGCACAGCTACAGTCACCACTTCAGGTGGCACCGCTCCCTTCACTTTCGAATGGGATGCTGCAGCGGGCAGCCAAACTACGGCTACAGCCTCTGGCCTTTGCAATGGTATTTATGATGTGACAATAATGGATGCAAACGGATGCCGTAGAGTTACCGCAGTAAGTATTACCTCTTATCCGCAAATATTTTTGAGTACCAGCTCTACACCTGCTTCCTGTGGTGCCAATGACGGTACTGCCACGGTAGTCGCATCAGGAGGTATAGCTCCTTTTGGATACCAATACAGCTGGGGCTTGTTTCCGCCTCAATTTAATTCAACAGCCATAAATCTTGCCGCAAACACCTATACGGTTACAGTTATTGATGGTTTTGGCTGTACCGAAACAGCTGATATCGTAGTGGAAACGGACGGAGGTATCAGCCTCACTATGGGGGCTACCGATGTGAGTTGTAATGGAGGCAGTGACGGCACGGCTACAGTTACCTTGGGCGGCGGGGCCGACCCCAATGATTTCACCATCACCTGGGACGATCCGGCCTCTCAATCTGGCCCTGTGGCAACAAATCTGGCTGCAGCTATCTACACCGTATCAGTAACCGATGGAGGAGGATGTACCAGCCAATCATCGGTTGAAGTTTCCGAACCGACCGGCATTTCGCTTTCGGCCAGCGGTACCAGCCTGGATTGCCCTGGCGACACAGATGCTACGGCCACTGTAACAGCGAGCGGCGGTACAGTAGTAGGCGATTACACCTACCTTTGGGATGATCCGGCTACACAAAATACAGCCACCGCTACCAACCTTGGTGAAGGTATCTATACCGTTGAAGTCACGGATGATAACGGCTGTACCAGCTCCACTACCGTAAGTATAAGCGCCCCTGCACAGATCAACCTTGTCACCACCACGAATAGTGCAAGTTGTAGTGGCCAGGCAGACGGCAGCGCCACCGTAATTCCTACGGGAGGCAATGGAGGGTTTAGCTTTTTCTGGAACGACCCTGCCACTCAAAACACGGCCACTGCCAGTGGTTTGTTACCTGGCACCTATGATGTTACCGTCACAGATAGTGGAGGCTGTACGGCTACTACCTCTGCTACCGTTGACGATGCTGTAAGTATGGATGCTTCCACGACTTCTACAGATGCATTGTGTAATGGAGAAGCAACGGGAACAGCCAGCGTTACTGCCAGCGGCGGTACAGTAGCGGGGGATTATACCTACCTGTGGGATGATCCGGCCACACAAAATACAGCCACCGCTACTAATCTTGCTGTAGGCGTTTATTCTGTTATCGTCACGGATGATAATGGCTGTACTGTTTCACGTACTGTTCAAATTGATGAGCCCGAAATCATTTCTCTGAGTACCCAGACAACTGATGTGCTTTGCAATGGAAATGCCAATGGCTCTGCCTCCGTTTCTGCTACCGGAGGTACCGCTGCCAACAGCTATAGCTATTTATGGAATGATCCAGCGGCACAAAATACGGCTACTGCCACTAATCTCACAGCTGGTACTTATACAATCACTGTTACTGATGATAATGCTTGTACCGCAGTAGAAACTGTATTGGTTGATGAACCTGATGCCTTGGAAACGATTATCATTTCGCAGGAAAATGTGGACTGTAATGGCGATAATACCGGTAGTGCCACCATCGGTGTATCAGGCGGTACGCTGCCTTACGCCTACACTTGGAGCAATAGTGCCTCCGGGCCTTTCCTCCCCGATTTGCCCGCAGGGACTATAAGTGGTACCATCACGGATGGCAATGGCTGCACCACCGAAATTTCGATTACGATCACTGAACCCGCCGCCCTGCTACCCAATCTTAGCTCAACCGACGAGTCATCTGTAGGAGCCAACGACGGCTCTGCTACTTTGGCCCCAACCGGTGGCACTTCACCTTATACTTACCAATGGAGCAATAGCATGAGCACCCCTTCCATCGACAACCTTGCTCCGGGCAATTATAGTTATACCATCACTGATGATAACCAATGTACGGTAGAAGGTGTAGTAACGATCAATGGCTTTAGTTGCGCAGGATTTAGTGTGATCGTTACAGGTACCAATATCGATTGCTTTGGCGATGCTACCGGAACAGCTACTGCTGATGTTACAGGAGGCGAAGGACCTTTCACTTACAATTGGAGCAATACTCAAAATACGCCTACTGCTACTAATTTGCTGGCAGGTACACATTCCGTAACCATTATTGACAATAATGGCTGTGAAATTACAGGTGAAGTAACCATTACCGAACCGGGCAGTCCGATTGAGTTGATTGCCAGTGGTACCGATGAATCGTTTATCGGAGCAAATGACGGTACTGCTACCGCTACAGCCTCAGGAGGCACAGGTACCATCACCTATCAATGGAGTAATAGTATGGCCACTCCCTCTATTAATAATCTCGCTCCTGGCCCTTACACAGTTACTGTGACTGATGAAAATGGCTGTACCGAAGAAGCTACCGTCGTAATCGGAGCAGGTGTGGACTGCTCGGCTTTTACCCTTTCGCCTGACTCAGCTGATATCAGCTGCTTTGGAGAAACGGATGGCATGGCATGGGTCGATCCATCGGGAGTAGCCGGCCCTTATACAATCCAGTGGTCCACCAGTTCTTCAAACGATACTATATACAACCTCGGACCCGGGGCGTATCAGGTCACCGTCACCGCTGATAATGGCTGTTCATTAACTTCCGAAATCACTATTGACGAACCATTAGCTTTGGAGTTGCTCGTTTCCAAAACGGATGAGTCTGCTGCTGGTGCTAATGATGGCTCTGCCACTGCCAGTGCTTCCGGCGGTACCGGCACACTAAGCTTTTTGTGGAGCAATAGTATGAACACTGAGACTATCAGCAATCTGGCTCCGGGAACATATTCGGTGACCGTTACGGATGAAAATGGTTGTACAGCAGTGGATGAGATAGAGATTTTGGCAGGAAATGTAGATTGTAGCAGCCTGACTGCTTCTATATCCACCCAAACAGCTGTTAGCTGCTTTGGCGGCAATGATGGCTCTGCTACCGTTACCGCTACGGGAGGCAATGGGGAGCTCTCCTACCAGTGGAGCAACAGTCAAAACACCGCTATCGCCACCAATTTGCCAGCCGGACCGTTCTCTGTAAGTATTACTGACGAACTTGGCTGTGAATTGGTACTCAATGGTGAAATTCTTCAACCTGCTGAACTTACCTCTATAATTAATGCTACCAATGAATCAGTAGCCGGTGCAAATGATGGTTCACTTAGCGCCAATGTGTTTGGCGGCACTCCGCCTTACACCTACGCATGGAGCAATACCGGCAATACTCAAACCATCAATAACCTACCACCCGGCCCATACACAGTTACCATTACCGATGACAATGGATGTACTTTGGTCAGCGAAGGAGAAGTGTTGCCCGGCCAGGTAGATTGCAGCACGCTTTCTGCTACTATCCAGGGTACGGATGTGAATTGTTTTGAAGGAACAGATGGCTCCGCTACAGTAACCGCTAGTGGCGGCAACGGTGAACTTTCCTATGCTTGGAACGACTCTCAAGACACCCCAACGGCTACTAACCTGATTGCCGGCATCTATACTGTCACCATCACCGATGAGCTCGGATGCGAGTTGGTTCTTGAAGTCACCATTGGACAGCCCGATGAGCTGACCAGCAGCACCAGCGCTACGCCCGAAAGCAGCCTCGGAGCCAATGATGGCTCCGCTACTGCAACCGGCATGGGCGGCACTCCGCCTTATACCTACGCATGGAGCAATACAGAAAATACACAAACCATCAACAACCTGCCCCCCGGTATTTATATCGTTACCATTACCGATGACAATGGATGCTCTATAGTCGATGAGGTTGAAGTGCTTCCTGGAAATGTGGATTGTAGTACCCTTTCTGCTACTATCCAGGGTACGGATGTGAGTTGCTTTGAAGGAACAGATGGCTCCGCTACAGTAACCGCTAGTGGCGGCAACGGAGAACTTTCCTATGCTTGGAACGACTCTCAAGACACCCCAACGGCTACTAACCTGATTGCCGGCATCTATACTGTCACCATCACCGATGAGCTCGGATGCGAGTTGGTTCTTGAAGTCACCATTGGACAGCCCGATGAGCTGACCAGCAGCACCAGCGCTACGCCCGAAAGCAGCCTCGGAGCCAATGATGGCTCCGCTACTGCAACCGGCATGGGCGGCACTCCGCCTTATACCTACGCATGGAGCAATACAGAAAATACACAAACCATCAACAACCTGCCCCCCGGTATTTATATCGTTACCATTACCGATGACAATGGATGCTCTATAGTCGATGAGGTTGAAGTGCTTCCTGGAAATGTGGATTGTAGTACCCTTTCTGCTACTATCCAGGGTACGGATGTGAGTTGCTTTGAAGGAACAGATGGCTCCGCTACAGTAACCGCTAGTGGCGGCAACGGAGAACTTTCCTATGCTTGGAACGACTCTCAAGACACCCCAACGGCTACTAACCTGATTGCCGGCATCTATACTGTCACCATCACCGATGAGCTCGGATGCGAGTTGGTTCTTGAAGTCACCATTGGACAGCCCGATGAGCTGACCAGCAGCACCAGCGCTACGCCCGAAAGCAGCCTCGGAGCCAATGATGGCTCCGCTACTGCAACCGGCATGGGCGGCACTCCGCCTTATACCTACGCATGGAGCAATACAGAAAATACACAAACCATCAACAACCTGCCCCCCGGTATTTATATCGTTACCATTACCGATGACAATGGATGCTCTATAGTCGATGAGGTTGAAGTGCTTCCTGGAAATGTGGATTGTAGTACCCTTTCTGCTACCATCCAAGGAATGGATGTAAACTGCTTTGAAGGAACAGATGGCTCCGCTACAGTAACCGCTAGTGGCGGCAACGGAGAACTTTCCTATGCTTGGAACGACTCTCAAGACACCCCAACGGCTACTAACCTGATTGCCGGCATCTATACTGTCACCATCACCGATGAGCTCGGATGCGAGTTGGTTCTTGAAGTCACCATTGGACAGCCCGATGAGCTGACCAGCAGCACCAGCGCTACGCCCGAAAGCAGCCTCGGAGCCAATGATGGCTCCGCTACTGCAACCGGCATGGGCGGCACTCCGCCTTATACCTACGCATGGAGCAATACAGAAAATACACAAACCATCAACAACCTGCCCCCCGGTATTTATATCGTTACCATTACCGATGACAATGGATGCTCTATAGTCGATGAGGTTGAAGTGCTTCCTGGAAATGTGGATTGTAGTACCCTTTCTGCTACCATCCAAGGAATGGATGTAAACTGCTTTGAAGGAACAGATGGCTCCGCTACAGTAACCGCTAGTGGCGGCAACGGAGAACTTTCCTATGCTTGGAACGACTCTCAAGACACCCCAACGGCTACTAACCTGATTGCCGGCATCTATACTGTCACCATCACCGATGAGCTCGGCTGCGAGTTGGTTCTTGAAGTCACCATTGGACAGCCCGATGAGCTGACCAGCAGCACCAGCGCTACGCCCGAAAGCAGCCTCGGAGCCAATGATGGCTCCGCTACTGCAACCGGCATGGGCGGCACTCCGCCTTATACCTACGCATGGAGCAACACAGAAAATACACAAACCATCAACAACCTGCCCCCCGGTATTTATATCGTTACCATTACTGATGACAATGGATGCTCTATAGTCGATGAGGTTGAAGTGCTTCCTGGAAATGTGGATTGTAGTACCCTTTCTGCTACTATTCAGGGAACGGACGCTATCTGCTTTGGAGGTGATGATGGCTCCGCTACAGTAACCGCTAGTGGCGGCAACGGAGAACTTTCCTACAATTGGAGCAATTCACAAAACACCCCAACAGCTACTAACCTGATTGCCGGCATCTATACTGTCACCATTACCGATGAATTGGGTTGTGAATTGATACTTGAAGTAACTATTGGAGAGGGGCCTGAAATTACGAGCAGCATTGATGTAACCCACGAAACCTTCCTGGGTGCCAATGATGGTACTGCCACCGCTAACCCGGTGGGTGGCGTACCGCCATACACTTACGCATGGAACAATAGTGGAAATACACAAACTATTACCAACTTATCGCCAGGTGTGTACATCGTAACCATTACCGACAGTAATGGCTGTACAATGCTTGATGTCACCGAGGTATTAGCGGGTAATATTGACTGTAGTACTTTATTTGGCGCCACCAGTGGCACAGATGTTAGCTGCTTTGGAGGTGATGACGGAACGGCTACCGTAAATGCAGGAGGTGGCAATGGTGAGCTGAGCTATACTTGGAGCGATAGTCAAAATACAGCTACAGCTACAGCTACCAATCTGTCAGTCGGTACATATTCTGTCACTATCACTGACGAAGAAGGCTGCGAGTTGGTTCTTGAAGTAACCATTGGACAACCCGATGAACTCACCGGCAGCACCAGCGTTACACCCGAAAGTAGCCTCGGTGCCAATGATGGCTCCGCTACAGCTACTGGCATGGGCGGAACACCACCTTATATGTATTCATGGAGCAACACAGGAAATACACAAACCATCAACAACCTGCCCCCCGACGTATATACCGTTACCATCACGGATGATAATGGTTGTACAATAGTAGATGAAGTAGAAGTATTGGCAGGTAATATCGATTGCAGCACTTTGAGTGCTACGATCAGTGGAACTTTGGTCAGCTGCTTTGGTGGCAATGATGGCACAGCTACAGTGGTAGCAAGTGGCGGCAATGGTGAGCTGAGTTATGTTTGGAGCAATAGCCAAAATACGGCCACAGCTACTAATCTGTCAGCCGGCATACAGTCCGCTACTATTACGGATGAATTGGGATGTGAGCTGATCATGGAAATTAATATTGAGCAAGCAGAGCAATTATTGGTCAGTGCTTCTGCAACTCCGGAAAGTAGTTTTGGAGCCAATGATGGTACTGCATTCGCTAATGCTAACGGCGGAACACCGCCATATAGTTACTTGTGGAGTACCAATGAGATTACTCAAGGCATTGTCAATTTGATGCCAGGCATTTATACCGTCACCATCACGGATGATAATGGTTGTACCGTAGTAGATGAGGTAGAAGTGCTGGCTGGCAATATCGATTGCAGTTCTCTCAGCATCACTGTTGATGTGGTGGATGTGAATTGTTTTGGAGATGCCAGCGGCAGCATTACAGTGAACGCAACGGGAGGGAATGGCAATTTGAGCTATGTCTGGAGCACCAGTGATAATACCAATAGTATCAGCAATTTGCAGGCTGGCACATACATAGTCACCGTAAGTGATGAGCTAGGTTGTGAAATTGTTCAGGAGATTGAACTGTTCGAGCCGCAGGCTGCGATCACCCCAAATCTGAGCAGCATACCCGAAAGCAGCCTGGGCGCCAATGACGGTATGGCTACAGCATCGCCAACAGGCGGTGTAGGTCCTTATACCTATTTGTGGAATACCAGTGCCAATACGGCTACCATCAATGATTTGGCTCCCGGCATTTATACCGTCGTAATCACAGATGCCAACGGCTGTACGATGGAAGAATCCATTGAAGTATTAGCCGGAGCTCCTGATTGTAGTAGCTTTGTGGCTGTTCCTGGCTTCACAGATGTGAGCTGTTTTGGTGGAAATGATGGCACCGCTTCGGTGGATGTGACTGGCGGCGAAGCCCCCTATGACATTAGCTGGAGCAACTCAGCAAGCGGGACTTCTATCAATGGCCTCAGCGCTGGCACCTACGGTGTGACTATTAGCGATGAGGTGGGATGCACCACAGAATTGACCATACAAGTCAATCAACCGGACGAATTGCTGGTCAATGTCACTGGTGTGGATGGCAGTTGTGGCGACAATGCCTTTGCCGAAGCTAATGTTTCGGGAGGTACGTTGCCGTACAGCTATTTGTGGAACAACAGCGAAACCACGCAAATCATCTCCGATCTGACCACAGGCGTCTATACCGTCACTATCACGGATGGAAATGGTTGTACCAAAGAGCAAAGTGTAGAAGTAGTGGTGACGGGCGGAGGTATTGATGTAGATGCCGACAAGGCTGATGTCAGTTGCTTTGGGGAGGAAGACGGCTTTATTGATTTGACGATCACCAGCGGTACGCCGCCTCTCACCTTCCAATGGAGCAATGGCGCCACCACGGAAGACATCTTTGATCTTCCGGCTGGCAATTATACCGTCTTTGTAGAAGATGCGGATGGCTGTTCCTTCCTCTCAGCTTTCAAGGTAAACAGCCCGGCTGACCTGAATATTGGCTTTGATGTGAGTGATCCTACCCCTCCTAGCAATAGCAATGGAATTCTGGTAGCCAATGCATTCGGCGGTACGCCTCCTTTCACTTACCAATGGAGCAATGGCGGCAATGGTCCTGTAAATAGTGGCCTTAGCCCGGGCTCGTATTTCCTTACCATTACGGATGCCAATGGCTGTATAGCTACAGATTCTGTGGATTTGAATCTTTCAACCAGTATCTTCGATTTGGATAATCTGAATCGCTTCGAGCTGTATCCTAATCCTACTCCTGGCGAACTTACTGTTAGCATTGAAATGATGCAGGCTACCGCTGTTAATCTGGAGGTGTATAATATAGTAGGCCAGCGGATTTATTTCGATCAAAAGGAAGGCCAGGCGATAGAGTGGCGGATCAATTTGACGGGGGTCGCCAGAGGTACTTATCTGGTCCGTATCGTTACGCCCGATGGTCAGGCAAGCCGCAAGTTTATTGTGGCTTCTCCCTAACAAGCCTCATGTATTGAGGATATTGCCGCTAAAACCAGCAATATCCTCAATACTATTTTCTTAAAAAATCTTTTGTTTAAGTTCCGAAAGCCTTATCTTTGCACTCGCATTTGAGCAAAGGTTTAAATCATTTGTACATCTTGATACTTTTTTGGCTTCGTAGCTTAATTGGATAGAGCACCTGACTACGGATCAGGAGGTTGAAGGTTCGAGTCCTTCCGAAGTCACGGCTTTTTATTTATTAGCACACGCAATAGCTAAACATTAGCATTATGTCGAAAGTATGTCAACTTACAGGAAAGCGTCCAATCACCGGGAACAATGTTTCGCACTCCAACCGGAAGACTAAGCGGCGTTTTTTGCCCAATCTTCAAAAGAAGCGGTTCTTCATTCCGGAGACCGGGAAGTGGGTTAGCTTGCGGGTTTCCGCAAAGGCCATCCGGTGTATCAACCGGCTGGGCATTTATGCCTACCTGAAGAAATTGGAGCGCAAAGGCGTGGATACCGGAGTGAAACTTTAATTAATAGCAACAATTTATTGAATAATGGCAAAGAAAAGTAAAGGCAACCGCATACAGATCATTTTGGAATGCACAGAGCACAAAAAGTCAGGCATGCCGGGAACATCTCGTTATGTGACTCAAAAGAATCGGAAAAATACGCCTGACCGGCTGGAATTGAAGAAATACAACCCGATTTTGAAGAAAATGACGGTTCACAAGGAAATCAAATAAATTTCTGCACAAAATTGGCTATTAATTGAATAGTTATATATCTTTAGGAAATCTCATTGAACTATATCTCGTAACTACACAATTAATTAATCATGGCAAAAGTAAGTAAAAACGCAAGAGTCGCTCAAAGAGCCGTCAATGCCGGTTCCGGTCGCGACTTTGTGAAAGTGGTGAAAAGTATCAAAGATCCGAAAACAGGAAAGTACACCTACAAAGAAATGATGATTCACAAAGATGATGTGAAGGATTTCTTTGCTAAGAAATAAATTCCTGCTCACTTTGTAGCACCCAAAAAGGCTTTTCTTCGCAAAAGAAAAGCCTTTTTACTATTTTGCGCCGCACTCAAATTTTTACCCAAACTAATTACTTTCCCGATGAGCTTTTTCAAAAAGTTTTTCAATAAAGAAAAAGAAGAAGAACTCCAGCAGGGGCTGGAAAAAACCAAAACAGGGTTTTTTAACAAAATATCCAAAGCCATTGCCGGCAAATCCACTGTGGACGTGGAAGTGCTCGATGAGTTGGAGAATATACTTATCGCCTCCGATGTCGGCCTCGATACTACGGTCAAAATCATCGAACGCATCGAAGCGCGGGTGGCTCGTGACAAGTATGTCAACACCAGCGAGCTCAATGAAATTCTGCGAGATGAGATCGTTCAATTACTCAGCGAAAACAATACCACCGAGCTGGAAGACTTTAGCCCCCCGGCCGATCAGCGACCCTATGTGCTGCTGGTGGTGGGCGTCAACGGAGTGGGAAAAACCACCACTATTGGCAAATTGGCCTACCAATACAAACTGCTCGGCAAGAAGGTTGTGCTGGGCGCCGGAGACACCTTCCGCGCCGCTGCCGTTGACCAGCTAAAGATTTGGTCGGAACGGGTAGGCTGCCATTTTTATAGCAAAGGCATGAATACCGACCCCGCTGCTGTGGCATACGAAACCGTGCAATACGCATTGAACCACGATTGCGATGTGGCCATCATCGACACGGCTGGGCGCCTCCACACCAAGATCAACCTGATGAAAGAGTTAGGCAAAATCAAGCGCTCTATCCACAAAAGCCTGAAAGACGCTCCCCATGATGTACTGCTCATTTTGGACGCCACCACCGGCCAGAATGCTATAGAACAAGCCACACACTTCACTGCCGCTACTGATGTCACCTCTCTGGCCCTTACCAAATTGGACGGCTCTGCCAAAGGCGGCGTAGCTATCGGTATCAGTGATCAGTTTAAAATACCGATCAAGTATATTGGTGTCGGTGAGCAGATCGAACAGTTGCAGGTGTTTAACAAAAGGGCTTTCGTCGAATCACTTTTCAAGCAAAAGAAAGTGGTATAAAGCCGGAACTAATTTTGAACAGCGCATCAAAATTATATTAGAAATATTTGTTAAACTTCATTTTTTCTTTATCTTGGTGCTGTGTCAATTAAACGATAGAAACTTTTTGGACAGCCACTGCTAGCTGTTGCAATAAATTATTAACCCGAAAAAAAACTGAATGCCCTTAAACCAGAGAAACCTAGGAATATTCAAAAAATAAATCCAACGTTATTGAAACAGGCGAAAGCTGAACGACCAAAGGCTAGTGAAGCGGAGCCAAATTCAAAAATTGAAAAGAGAGTTTAATTTTTTGAACAATACCTATAAGCCACCGGTAGATTAATTCCCACCTCCGGTACTTCGCCTTCTCAGGTAACCCGCATTCGTACTACTGGTAACATACTCAAACTCCACTACTTAAACTATTTCTTTTTAGCGCCATCGATGGTGTGCTAAGATTGGATCTTGGATGTTGAAATTTTTAAGGAACGGCAATGCCGTTGCCTTACCTTTTATGTCTTTGCTTACCAGCAATCATAAGCTCTGAAAATGATATTCAAAGCACTGAGCATCATCCGATCTGAATTGGACAACTACATGGCTCCCTTTCTGAGGGCAGGCGAAACGGTTGTACTCGACAATATTGCCATGCTTGAAAGTGCCAGCGCCGGTCCGGGCAATAGTCCCGGGTCGCTTAGTGGTAAAGTCATCCTCACTTTGGTAGGACTTCATGAAGAAAAAACCCTAAAAAATCTGCCGCACTATAAGAAAGAGAACCAGCAAACTGTTTATAAAAACCCTCCGGTACACCTCAATCTTTACCTGCTCATAGTGGCCAATAGCGAAACCTATGAAAGCTCGCTGCGCTACCTGTCTCACATTATTCGCTTCTTTCAGGGTAAAAATACCTTTACTCACAAAAATACCGGCCCTCCCGCCACCTCAGCGGAAGAAAATAGCAAAGCCTTCAAATTGGTCCTCGACCTGTACTCCCCTTCCTTCGAAGAGGCCAATTATGTATGGAGTACGCTGGGTGGTAAGCAACTGCCTGCCGCTTTTTATAAAATCCGCATTACTGAGCTGGAAAGAGAACAAATCCAATCTACCGGCGGCCTGATTACTGAAATCGAAATCGATAGCAAAAGTAACTAAAGATGAGCCTGCAACTGGAATATATCAGCCTTTTTGAAATCCAGATCCTGCATCACTATTTTCTGGACCTGGGTACTTCCTCCTTTGCTGCTATGAACAGTGACGAGCAGTTGGCCCGCCTTCAGCAATACGATGTGCGCTCTTTTTTGGAAATCAAGCCAACTAAAAGTTGCTTGCAGGCATTGAAAGATCATCAGCTCCTTTGGCGGCCCAGCCATACCGGCCTGTTGATCGGTGCCAAACGCAATCCCGATGCCTCCAACCGCCCCGCTGTGCCTATTTCTTCTGACTTGCGACTAACTTTTGGGCTGAGCTTTCTCGACGGTTTATTCCTCAATTATTCCGATCTCCCGCTCGAACCCAACCGCCGGCAGCGTTACTATTTCACCAACGAAGGAGCCAGTGCTTCCGGTAGCGGAATCCTTAATTTATCATCCGCTGCAGACAGCCCGGCAGGTGCCCGATTCATGGGGGCAGACGATCTGTTTCGCTTTCAATCGCCTTTTTATGATTTTGACTTAGCTGATGAAGATACCATTGCCACAGCGCAGCTTTCAGATGTAACCGATGCAGGAAATACTGCCATTTTCCGGCAAGTTTTTAATGAGGATGCCGACAACCGCCATGATCATCATCAGCTGGATTTGCGGCGCTTGTCAGCTGGTCCTTACCGGCTGCGAATTACCAACAATGCAGATGACAGTTTGCTGTTGGAAGACGCCTTTTATTTGGATAATGAGCAGTATTCCCGGCAATTCAGCGCCCTTATTGACATCCGCTGCCTCAATGCCACTGCCAATGACTTTGCGATCCTTCAAACTTCCGGCATTTTGAAAGCTACGCCCCGCCGCTTTGTCATTCGCATCAATAATCGATCAACCATCTGGCGCTATATCTTCAAGGAGGAAAAAACGGTTGGAGCCGATGATGACCTGGTCATCGAGAATGCCGGCACCGACAATGTGCTTGTCACTCCAACTTCTCAACCACTTACCAGCGATGGATTTATCGAACTCAATATGGATAATCAACCCCTTCCGAACCCCAGCCCCCGGATCATCAAGCCGGATGGAGGCTCGGTATATTCAGAAATATATTTGTAAAACTTCTCTAAACCCTTCATTATGCCAAGTACTTATAAAACCCCGGGTGTTTATATCGAAGAGGTACCTTTATTTCCTCCTTCGGTAGCGCAGGTCGAAACAGCTATTCCGGTATTCATTGGATATACCGAAAAAGCCTCCGAGCTGCTCGAAAACGACCTTCTGCGCAAAGCCAAACGGATCTCCTCTATGCGAGAGTACGAGCAAATGTTTGGCGGCGCTCCGGTGCAGGCCATTACTGTCAACCTCGCCAACACCGCTCCAGAAGGGAGCGACCCCCTCATCCTACCAGTAAGTGCCCAGGTAGGTACACCCTCCAATTTTCGGATGTACCACGCCCTCCAAATGTACTTTGCCAATGGTGGCGGCCCATGCTACATCATCTCCGTGGGCGATTATAGCGGTGGTATCGCACCAGCTGCGCTAAATGCTTCCGAAGGTACTACCCCGGGAGGACTCGCAATCGCTAAAAAAGTAGATGAAATCACCCTGCTGGTATTCCCCGATGCCAATGGACTCACCCCCGCCAACTACCACAGCCTTTATAGTGATGCCCTTGCACAAGCTGGAAAATTGCAGGATCGCTTCGCTATTATGGATGTGCGGATGGCCGATACCTCCATCACCAATCCGGCAGGTCCGGTGAATGATTTTAGAGATGGCAATATCGGTGACAGTGGCAATTTCAAATACGGCGCAGTTTATTATCCCTATCTCGAAACAGTGCTGAACTATCATACCGATGAAGACAACATCACCTTTGCTCACGATAGTGGCGGCGCTTTGGATAGCGAGACCCTTACTGCTGCGCGTGGTGGAGGTGATGCAGCTATTATCACCGATGAGTTTGAGAACCTCCTGAAAGCAGAGATCAGCAAGCTGCACCTTATCATGCCGCCCAGCCCGATCATGGCGGGTATCTATGCCCGCACCGATAGTAGTCGTGGAGTTTGGAAAGCTCCTGCCAATACCGGCATTTCGAGTGTGGTAGGCCCTGTGGTAGCTATTTCTCACGAAGAGCAAATGGACTTCAACGTACATCCAACCGGCAAATCCGTCAATGCAATCCGGTCATTTGTTGGCAAAGGCACCCTGGTGTGGGGCGCCCGCACGCTGGCCGGCAATGACAATGAATGGCGCTACGTACCGGTGCGGCGATTGTTCAACATGGTAGAAGAATCAACCAAAAAGGCCAGCGAACAGTTTGTCTTTGAGCCCAATGATGCCAATACCTGGGTGAAGATCAAAGCGATGATCGAAAATTATCTGACCATTCTGTGGCGGCAGGGTGCTCTTGCCGGTGCAACTACCGAAGATGCCTTTTATGTAAAGGTAGGGCTTGGCGAAACGATGACTGCCGTCGATATTTTGGAAGGCAAGCTCATCGTAGAGATCGGCATGGCAGCCGTCCGGCCGGCTGAATTCATCATTCTGCGCTTCATGCACAAGATGCAGGAGAGCTAGTATCCTGAGCAGGAAACCATTTTTTAAAATCTTTAAATCCACATATTTATCATGGCAGATTATCCAATTCCAAAATTTCATTTCCAGGTAGAATGGGGCGGTACCAAGATTGGCTTCACTGAAGTGTCTGGCTTAGACTTTGAAACCGAAGTGATCGAATACCGCCAAGGAGCCAGCCCGGAATATTCAAAAACCAAACAGCCGGGCCTTCAAAAATACAGCAACATAACGCTCAAACGGGGCACCTTTCAGAATGACAATGAATATCATGAGTGGTGGAAGCAAACGGTACTTTTTCAAGAGGGCAATGCCACGGGCTCTATTTACCGGCGCGATATTACCATTGCTCTGCTCAACGAGACGCACGAACCCATTGTGGTTTGGAAGGTCAAAAATGCCTGGCCTACCAAAGTTCAATCCACCGACCTCAAGGCGGACGGAAACGAAATCGCCATCGAATCGATGGAGTTGGTACACGAAGGGCTGGTGGTTGAGCATCGCTAATTTGTTGGTTATCATGACAGACAGAATATGCATTTCTCTGTACGCATGCACATTTCTGCATTTGTAGGTAGAAAGGCCATCACTAATTTTTGAACCACCAATAGCATGCTCAACGAATATCCGGCAACCAGTTTTCATTTCCTGGTCACCTTTACTGAGCTGGGATTTATTGACCCTGTGGATGTGCAGTTCCAGTCAGTTTCCGGCCTCGAGGTAAGCTTCGATACTGAAACCTACCGGGAGGGAGGTGAAAACCGCTTTACCTACACTTTGCCGGTACGGACTAAATATCCCAACCTCATCCTCAAGCGGGGTTTATTTAAAAACTCGGAACTGGTAAAGTGGTGCCTCGATAGTTTCAAAAATTTGGAGATACGGCCCGCCAATCTGGTAGTAACGCTGCTCAATGAACATCACCTTCCGCTGATGAGCTGGAACATTGTACAGGCCATTCCTCTGAAGTGGGCCGTATCCGAACTGAATGCCGAGCGCAGTGAGTTGGCCATCGAAACCCTTGAATTGAGCTATCAATATTTTACCATCATTAAATGAGCAAAGCTATGCCAATAGAAATTCGAGAATTGCATATTCGTGTAAATGCTGATGAAAGCCCTCAACAAGCGAATCACTCCCAGACAAACCGTACAGCACAAGGGGCAGTGGATAAAGAGCAGTTAATGCAAGATTGTATGGACCAGATCAGCACGATGCTAAAACGCAAAAAAGAGCGATAGATGAAACTGCATGCCCATCAAAAAATGATGCTTTATTCTTATAGCGATCCCGAATTCCAGGAGCGGTCGGGAGAGTTTCAGGTATTGCTCAATCCCGAAAAATACAGCATGGATTACGAGGTCCAATTTGCCGAAAATCAGTCGCCTGGCACTAGCGGCAGAGAGCTGACTTTTGAGCGTATCAAGCCGCAAAAGCTAGAGTTTGAATTTTTGTTTGACCGGACAGGTGCTATTCCCGACTCCGGAAAAGCAGGTGAGGATGGCGTGCAGATTGACATTGACAAATTACGAGAAATCACGCTGGGTTATGATGGCAAAATCCATCGCACCCGATACCTGATGCTCAACTGGGGTAAGCTGCTTTTCAAATGCTGCCTTACTACCATGCGCATCAATTACAAGCTCTTCAAGTCGGATGGCACACCGCTACGCGCTACGGTGACCTGCCAGTTTGAAGAATTTAAGGAGAGCGAGCAGCGAGTCGCAGAAGAAAATAGTAGCTCTCCTGACCTGACCCACATGCGCATCGTTCAGCGCGGCGACACCCTGCCACTGATGTGCTACCGAATTTATGGCGAATCAAAATATTACCTCGAAGTGGCAAAAGCCAATGAATTGACACACTTCAGAAATTTACAAATCGGCCAGAAAATCTATTTTCCTCCCATTGAAAAATAGCGTACATGCCCAACGATAGAAGAATTCCCACTGTAGCTTCGCCCGATGTAGTGAGTACTGTCATCAAGGTCAATGGTACGGAAATACCACAGACCTTCAATGTAATAAGTACCAATGTGTTTTGGGAATGCAACCGAATTCCTACCGCTACCCTCGTCCTTTCCGACGGCGATCCTGCTGCAGAAGATTTTCCCGCCAGTAATGACGAGCTATTTACCCCCGGCAATGATATCGACATTGATTTGGGCTATCACAGCGATGTAACCAATGTATTTAAGGGAGTTATCATCACACAAAGCATCAACATACGCCCAAATGGCGGTGCCACGCTGACGCTTGAGTGCAAAAGCAAATTTGTGAAAATGACAATTGGTAAGCACAGCCGCTATTTCTATGACTCCACCGATAGCGACGTTTTTGAATCTCTCATCGGAGAATATGGCCTTTCTGCCAATGCAGCCACCACTGCTGTGGCGCACCAGCGCCTTGTTCAATACGATTGTACTGACTGGGATTTCATCCTTTCGCGGGCTGAAAAAAATGGGCTCCTTTGCATTGCGGAAGATGACAAGCTTACTATTGAGCCTCCCGATGTTGGGCAAGAGCCCGTATTGAATCTCATCTACGGTGCTACCATATTGAGCTTTGATGCTGAAATTGATAGTCGCTACCAGCCCAAAGCAGTCAAATCAAAAGCCTGGGATGCCGCCAAACAGGAGGTGGTGGAGGTGGAAGCAGAAGCTCCTGAAACAACCGATACCGGCAATCTAAGCCCGGAAGCCTTGGCCGAGATCAGCAGCCCGGAAGCCTTTGTATTACCATCCGGCATACAGGCAACTGAGGATGAGCTTAAAGCATGGGCAGAAGGCTTTTGGCTCAAACAGCGCCTCGCCAAAGTGCGAGGCAACGTAAGCTGTCAGGGGGTTGAAGCTGTCAAACCTGGCAGTGTCATCGAATTGAGCGGGCTTGGAGAACGCTTCTCAGGCAAGGTGTATGTGAGCGGAATACGGCATCGTGTAGCTGATGGCAATTGGATCACCGATGCGCAGTTTGGGCTCCATCCCGATTGGTTTACCGAAACGTACCATGTACACACACTCCCGGCAGCAGGCCTTCATCCGGCAATTGGTGGTTTGCAAATCGGCATTGTCAGCAAGCTGGAAGAAGACCCCGACGGGGAAGATCGCATTCAACTGCGCTTGCCTATCATCGATCCGGAGGAGGAGGGTGTTTGGGCTCGATTGGCTACGCTGGATGCCGGAGAAAATCGAGGTTCGGTGTTTCGCCCCGAAATTGGCGATGAGGTAGTGGTCGGCTTTCTCAATGATGACCCCCGCGAAGCCATCGTACTCGGCATGTTACACAGCAGCGCCAAACCCGCACCGGTCGCTGCTTCTGATGACAATCACGAAAAGGGCTTTGTGACCCGCAGCGAAATGAAGCTCCTTTTCAACGATGATGAAAAATCGATTACTATTGAAACGCCCAACGGAAACTCCATTTTATTGAGCGACCAGGATGGTACGATAAAGCTGGAAGATGAAAACGGCAACAAGATCGTCATGGACAGTGAAGGAATTACGATTGAAAGTGCGCAAAAGATCATTCTCAAAGCCACCGCAGATTTGGAAGCTGAAGGAGTGAATATCAATGTAAAAGCCAATGCGCAGCTGAAGGCTGAAGGCAGTGCCGGTGCAGAAGTATCATCGGGCGGTATCACTACGGTCAAAGGCTCGATGGTACAGATAAATTGAGTATGACTCTAAAAACGATTATAACCTTATACAAATTTAAAATATGCCTCCAGCAGCAAGAATAACAGACATGCATACCTGCCCGATGGTTAGCGGGACGGTGCCTCATGTGGGTGGGCCCATCCTGCCGCCAGGCTGCCCTAGCGTGTTGATTGCAGGTGTGCCGGCTGCCCGCGTCGGAGATATGGCCACTTGTGTAGGTCGGCCAGATACCATAATAGCGGGCTCATCGAGTGTGCTGATCGGCGGGATGCCGGCGGCACGTATGGGAGATAGTACAACCCATGGCGGTATAATTGTAGCAGGAGCACCCACTGTATTGATCGGCGGTTGAGCCTGTTGAAACTAAAAAGTAGTAGATACATGAAAACGATTGAACGCAACTTTTTAGGCCGGGGTTGGAGCTTTCCACCGGCATTCAATAAAAGTATGAGGCGGGTGGAAATGCTGGAAGCAGAAGAGGATATCCGCAGCAGCCTGGAAGTATTGCTTTCCACCAGGCTGGGCGAACGTATTATGCAGCCTCGCTATGGTTGCAACCTCGATGAAATGGTGTTTGAGTCGCTCAGTACCACTTTCAAAACCTACCTCACCGAGCTGATCCGTTCGGCCATTCTCATCCATGAGCCGCGCATCGATTTAGAATCGGTAGAGTTTGAAAATGATGGAGAACTGGAAGGAGTGGTATTGATTGTCATCAACTTTACAGTGCGCACTACTAATTCGCGAATGAATTTTGTGTTTCCTTTTTATAAAAACGAAGCAACTAATCTATAAGTATGGCTAAGGATTGTGACCACATACACCCTTTACAGCATGATGGCACCAGCCAACAACAGCGCAGGCTGCCTGCTTTAGAGCCCGGCTCGGCCCGTATTGAAGACCGGCAGGTGGAAGATTGGCTGCATTATGCCTGGCGCTTTGCCCGGCATGTCCGCTACTTTGATGAAAACAACCAGCCGGATGGCAACTGGCAGGCGTTTTTTGATGCTGCCCAAACGGCTACCCTCCAGGAGATCAACAGCCGCTCCGATCACGAACCGCACTTTGCACTTTTCATTTGCTTTTTGAAATTGATGCAATTCAGCCGTCAGCACATCAACACCCTTCCCAAACGGCATCTCGATTTTTACTACAAAAAAGTATTGCAACTCAAATCGCTGCCCGCTGAGGCTGACCGGGTTCACCTAGTATTCGAACTGGCCAAAAATGCCGATCAGCATTTGGTGGCTAAGGGAACCATTGTGGATGGTGGCAAAGATGCAGATGGCCAAGCCCTTCGCTATGCACTCGAAAACGACCTCATTGTCAATCGTGCGCAGGTAGTGCATCTTCGATCAATTTATAAGAAAAATGAAACGCTTTACTTCGCTCCAATTGCCAATTCAGCGGACGGCTTGGGAGAAGATTTTAAAGAGGAAGTGCGTTGGAAGGGCTTTGGTCACCCTGAGCTGCCGCTGGCTCCTGTAGGCTTTGCCCTTGCATCACCCCTGCTGTTTTTGCAGGAAGGCAACCGGCTAATCACTGCCAATATAAGGCTGAGCAGCGCAAGGTTCAGCCGTTTTCGCAGTGCAAGAGTTCGGAAAAAATTAAGTGAGCTGATAAAAAATGCCATCAGCATCTATGCAAGCGGGGAAGAAGACTGGCTGGGCCCCTACCCTGCCGATTCCGTTGGTATAAAAGCACTCGGAAGGGGGAGCTTTTCATTATCTATTCAAACCACTGTTTCGCAGGAGGAAGACCCCATCGTTGAGTATGATCCCGAAGTGTTGAGCGGTGATTTTAATACCGCCTCTCCCCTAATCCGCATCGTTTTTGATGCGTCGAAAACAGGCAAATTCTATAGCCTGTTGGCTTCAGCCACCATTCAGAGCATGCACATAGAAGCCAAGGTGACGGAGGTGCAGGACTTGCAATTGGAGAATGATTTTGGCGCGTTGGATGCTTCCAAAGCCTTTATGCCCTTTGGCCCGGCACCCCGCCGGGGCTCCAATTTTTTCATTGGTTCGGTGGAAGCATTTACCAAAAAACTGCAAAGCTTTAAGCTGCATTGTGTTTGGAAAGACCTTCCTGCTATTACCACTTTCAATGAGCATTATCAAAACTATGGCTTAACCCTTAAAGAAAAAGACAACACCGACTTCAAAGCCAAACTACAGGTACTCAGCGGCAAAAACTGGGGCATTGAAAAATCGTTCACTCTCTTTAATAATACCCTTCAAGATGCCAGTAAAACCATAGCCTATACATTTGGCGGATCGAGGCGCAGCGGCAAGCTGCGCCAGGAGTTGCGAACAAAAGGAAAGCGACTTGCGAAGGAAAGCATGCGTGTGGAAGCCCTTCGAGGGCCCACTCACGGTCAGGTGGCAAATAGCGGCGAGTTTGTGCCCAGCATCGAACGAATAATGGATCGATTGGGTAGAAGAAGACGTAAAATGGGTGTGAGGGGCAGAGCAGGCAGGACGGCTTCCTCTGAAAGAGCAGTAAGGCCTGGAACAAGGCGCAAACGAAGAGGGCTTCCCCGCCGCAAAACCAGAAGGCAGGCTCGCCCCAGGAGTTTCAAACTCCAACTCAGCCCAATGGAGAAAGACGGTTTTGTACGATTGGTTTTGGAAAGAGACTTTGGCCATGAGATCTTCCCTACTAAATACGCTTTGGCTATTGCAAAACAAGTTAGGTTAAAATCTACTGACCCCGCCGGTATCCCCAATCCTCCTTACACCCCCTTGATGGAAAGCATCAAGCTCGACTATACAGCCACCACCGATGAAGTCAGCTTCAAAGCGCCCAACAGAAGTGTACAATTGCCGAAAATGCGCAAAGCCTTTGAGGAGAGGGAAATACAGTTTTTTCACCTTAGCCCTTTTGGCCAGTATGAGGCGCACCCCTACCTCAAGTGGATATTGCCTTTTGATCAAAGTGCTCACATTTCGCTGCTTCCCAATTACACCAACGAGGGAGAACTGCTCATTGGCATTGAAAATATGGAGCCCGACCAATCGCTCAATCTTTTGTTTCAGGTGGTGGAAGGCAGCGCCAATCCTGACCGGCAACGGCAGCACGTCAATTGGAGCCTGTTGGTGCATGATCACTGGATGCCGCTCGACGAGCGGGATATTTTGTCGGACACGACTAACAGCCTGCTCACTTCCGGTATCATTCGATTTATTCTGCCGGATAGTACGACGAATGATAATTATCGGCTGGAAGAAGGCTTGGTGTGGCTACGCGCCAGCCTGCCACAATTCACCGATGCCGTTTGCGATTTGGTAAGCGTACATAGCCAGGCGGGGCGGGCTGTCCTGCTCGATGCGGCGAAAAGCCCTTCGCATTTGGCAGCAGCGCTTCCTGCCGAAACCATCAGCAAGCTGCTCAATCGGCAGCCGCAGGTCAAAACACTTAGCCAACCCTATGCCTCTTTTGGAGGAGCTGTGGCAGAGCGGGATTTGGATTACTACAAGAGGGTCAGTGAGCGGCTGCGCCACAAAAACAGAGCATCCAGTGTGTGGGATTTTGAGCATTTGGTATTGGAGCGTTTTCCGTCCTTATACAAGGTGAAGTGTGTCAACCATAGCTCTGCAAATAAGATAATCGCTCCTGGTCATGTTTCTATCATCACCATTCCAAAGCTGCGCAGCCATACTTCGGGAGATTTGTTGCGGCCTAAAGCAGACACACATACCAAGGCACAGGTCAAAGATTATCTGGAAACACTTTGCTCACCCTTTGTCGCCATACATGTTCAAAACCCTGATTACGAGGAAGTGGAGCTACATTTGGGGGTTCGGTTCAAGCAAGATTTTGAGTTTGGTTTTTATAAAAAAGAGCTCAATCAGGCCATCAAAGCATTCCTGACGCCCTGGGCTTTCGAAGAAGGAGCCGACATCAGTTTTGGTGGGCGTATCCACAAAAGTGTACTGATTCACTACGTTGAGAAGTTGGAGTATGTCGATTTTGTAAGCGAAGTAAAGATGTTTCACAAAGCAGGCAAAACGCCGAATACCGATACGGATGAAATCACAATCACCAATGCCAAGGCTATTCTTATTTCAGCTAATGAGCATACTATCAGAGAAATTACGCCTCAAGAAATTTGCTAAATGAAGGAGCCGATTACCATATCAAAGCAAGCGCCTCAACAAGCCGGTCAGGATTTTGCCTTCCTGCGTACCGAAGGCCTGAAATATATCGAACAATTGGCCAGCGATCTGTGGACGGATTACAATACCCATGATCCTGGTATCACGATTCTCGAAGCCCTTTGCTATGCGATCACCGACCTCAATCAGCGCATTGCTCTCCCCATCGCTGATCTGCTGGTAAGCACAGACAACAGCGACGGCCCAAATCAGCTACACTTCGCCTCTGCCAAAAACATCCTGCCGGCCTCTCCGCTGACCCTTTTGGACTATCGAAAACTCTTTATCGACATTCCAGGCGTTCGCAATGCCTGGCTCCAACCTGCATCCCTAAGCTACTTCGTGGATTGCAAGGAAAGTCGGATCAGTCGGAGAAGACCGCCTAGGCGGCACCCCACTTCCACGATTGACATCAAGGGGCTTTACCAGGTACTGGTAGAGATGGAGGAAGAGCTAGCTAGAAGCAGGTTTCGAGCTATCCGTGATCGCATCCGCAGTGTTTACCATGACCATCGAAATCTGTGCGAAGACTTATTACCAAACGGCATTCAGCAAGTCGGCCGACAAGATGTGATGATCTGCACAGATATTGAATTGGAGAGCGATGCAGATATTGAAACCGTAAAAGCTCAATTGTTTTACAACATTCAGCAATACCTCACTCCGCCGGTTCGCAAGTACAGCCTTCGGCAATTGCTTGACAAAGGAAGACAGCCTGAAGACATTTTCGACGGCCCTGCGCTCGAAAATGGTTTCATTGATACAGAAGAGTTAAGGGCTTCCCGTTTGAGAAAGCGCATTTTCACCTCCGACCTGATACAACTCATCATGGATACACCAGGAGTGAAAGCTATCAGAAAGATATTGCTCAACTATTGCAGCCAGGAAGATCGGCAGAGCGAGCAAGGGGCTGCCTGGTGCCTGGAGGTTGAGAAAGGCCATCAGCCTATCCTTTGCACAGATCGATCGGTCTTTAATTTTTACAAAGGTTATTTACCCTTCGTGCCAGATGAAGAAGAAGTGGCTGTAAAATTGGCTGCCCTCCAGCAAGAGGAGGCCGATCAACTGGCGGAAATCAGCAATTCTGCTGATGATTTGCCTATCCCGCAAGGTACAGATCGGCAAAGTGGAAGCTATTACAGCTTTCAAAACGACTTCCCGCAAGCTTATGGAATTGGGCAGGCAGGTTTGCCGCCCATCCCCGATGAAATGTATGCAAGCAGAAAAGCAAGAAGCCGGCAGCTCAAAGCCTATCTCTTATTTTTCGATCAGGTGCTGGCCAATTATTTCCAACAATTAGGCAGGCTGCGCGATTTGCTGAGCGCCGACAGTAGCATTCGTACGTCCTACTTTTCGCAGGCAGTGGAAGGGCTAAAGAATATGGAAGAGCTTTTTGAAGAAGCTGATTTTGCCAATTTGAATACGCTCCTGGCCAATCTTACAGCCGAGCATCAAAGCCAAAATGGTGGTTCAGTTTATGAAAACAGGCGGCATCGGATGCTCGACCATTTGCTGGCGCATTTTGCCGAACAATTCAATGAATATGTGTTGGTGATGTATTCCATGACGCGGCAGAAACGAAGTCAGGCTGGCATTTTGAGAGATAAAACCAACTTCCTCAAAGAGTATCCACACATCAGCATCAATCGTTACAAAGCTTATGATTATTACAATAATGCGATCATTGACCTGGAAGGCAACGAGCTTGAGAAAAAGGTGTGGTATGATCAATCAGACATCATGATGCCGATCGATCAGATCAATGTAGCTGGGCTGGCACACCGGATAGCCCGCATGAGCGGCATCCACAATTACAAGCCGCGCATCCTGTCGAGCATCGAGTATCAGATATACGAAGAGCTGGATGACGACAACCAAAGCGAGCCGCGCTGGCGCATCATTGACACGGACAATACCAAGATATTGTTGAGTAGTAGCATGCATTATTCCACTGAAGCGGAAGCGGAACAAGAGATGCGTACTGCAGTGGCACTGGCACGTGACTTTGGCAACTACCAACTGCTTACTGCCGATGATGGCCGGTTCTATTTCAACATTATTGATAGCAGCGGAGAGGTGGTTGGCCGCCGGATCGAGTTTTTCCAAACGGAAGACCTGAGGATGGATGCCATTGATTATCTGATCGAGTTTCTCAATGAAATGTTTAGCGAAGAAGGCTTATTTGTAGTAGAGCATTTGATGCTGCGCCCACGAAAGCCATCCGACAATTTTCTACCTGTTTGCACTGAACCCGATTGCACAACTTGTGAAACGATCGACCCATACTCCTTCCGCTTGCAAATCATACTGCCTGGCTACACACCGCGCTTCAGAGATATGGAATTTCGGAAATTCATGGAAGCGCTTATCCGCAAGGAAATGCCGGCACACATTCTACCACGCATCTGCTGGATCAGCGCCAACCAGATGGCTCGTTTTGAGCGTGCCTACCGAGCTTGGCTGCTGTACCAAAGTGAAAACCCTATTAGTTCGAGAAGAAATGACCGAAGTCTTAATACATTGATCGACGTGCTCAATGATCTGTACACAATCTATCCTCCGGGAACTCTGCATGATTGTGAGGAGGGCAATGACGAAAACCCCATCGTGTTGGGGCATACACAGATTGGAGATTTTAGCCCGGAAGTGCCACGACCCGCTAATGACAATGATAATCCTGTAAACGACGACACCGAATGAACTAAATACAATAAGCACAGCGCTGCTACGCCTGATGTAATGCTGGAACAATTGAGAGAAAATGGCAGCAAGGTAGGTGTACGGCGCTTTGAATTCAGGCCAGAGCCGCTGCCGCCGAGATTTGGATGTTTAATAAAGTGGGTGGGATAAATATTTATTAATAAATACGGCCCGCCCTCCTTCACGCCTACCCTTGAGCGTAAACCAGACAGTTTGACAAACTGCCATGATCAATTATTGTGCACAATGATTTTAACTACACCACAAATATACACAAAATGTTTATAATAACAAAAATTAAAACGGTTTTTTAAAAAAGAAATCCTCAGCATATGGAAAATATACCCGTCAAACTTAATGCCCTGGTCAACGAATACCACTACTTTGAAGACAATCAGGTACTCACTGCCCAACACCTCAACAACGTAATCGAATTCCTCGATCGCCGAGACCGGCTCACCCGAACCCGCCTTCTGGGCACAGGAATCGTGTGCGGCCTCGAGGTATCAACGGATCCCGCCAGTAGCCAGATCACTATTACAAAGGGAGCTGCCATTACAACCGATGGAGATTTGCTACACATTGATGCAGACACCCCATATTCGCGCATTCGCCCTTTTGTAGATGACAATGCCCGCTACGCTCCCTTCCGCCAAGCAGCCGACACCAATGCACAAATCCGCTTGTGGCAGTTATTTGAAGCCGATTCAGAGGCTGACAACCTTTCCGATCTCAATGATTTTGCTGCCAGCAATAATTTTGGCAACCTGGCCGTCGTGCTTTACTTAAACAGTTTTCTCCAACCACCTGAGGATTGCACCGAAGTGGATTGCGAAAATAAAGGGCCACACCAACGTGCTACCCTTACTGCCCTATTGGTCAATAAAGCGGACCTCGACAATATCGGCCTCACCGCCCAAAATCAATATTTCCAACTCCCTGATATAGCGATTAGAAAAGTTGACCTGACTACCGGTACTATCAACAATCGCACTACATTGCTCAGCAGATTCAACGATGCGATCACCACTTCGCGCGACGAGCTGATCGATGCCTTGGCGATGAGCTGTAGCTTGTATCCAGAATTGCTCAACCCCGCTTACAACAACTCCACCCCTGAAACCAGATGGCGAAACCGATTGAATACTATCTTCAATAGCAGTCTTAATTCGCAGCGCCCGATTGCCACCATCAAATATGATTTCATGAAGGACCTGGCTGCAGCTTATTCCGAATTTCGGGAAACGGTTTTTGACTTGTATGTGGACTGCTGTCCGGAGCCAGATCATTTTGCCAAACATGTGATGCTCAGCGAGTTGGTGCCAGATTCAGATTGCCGGCCAGCCAGCTATCGCCATTATTTCAGCGAATCGCCCATTCTCAATCACAAAGATCGCCGGGTAAAAAAAGCACAATTCTTACATCAGCGCATTGATGCTATGATCAGTGGATTCCGGCTTACCCGCATACCCAATCTACCTATCCAAATCACACCCTCTTCTTACGGCGACTATTCCTTAGGCCAAAAAGCCATCCCCTTTTATTATCAGCACAACGATCCACAAGCGTATGATATGAACCGGCTTTGGGATTTTGAGGCCCGCCGCCGATGCCAGCACAACAACTTGCTGGGCTACCACGCCCTCCGATACAGTAGCTCTGATGCCGTCACCGACCCACTTGCTTATTGCCGGGAAGATCGAAATTTTTACCGCATTGAAGGGCATTTGAATAAAAACATAGAGGCGGCAGAGCAGGAAATCAACAACCTTCGGCAGGAGTTCAATCTCGACTTCAAGCTGGAGACTATTCAGGTCGAAGACAGTTTGCCTACCATTCGGCTTAGGCCAGGCCGTTTTAAATTTCCGAGCATCAAATTCCACTTCCGAAATTATCGGGAAGATTTGCTGGACAAATTGAGTTCTGTCGATAATTTCAAAAACGAACTTTCGCTAAAAGTACAGGCTCTTTCCACTAGCAATGACACAACCTTCAATGATGCACCTGAGATGCGTACCGAACTCCAAAATGCCGGCCAGGAGACCGAAGAGCTGGGTCAGAGAATCAGGCAGGTAAAAACCATGATGTATCAGCCAATGCAAAACTTCGAAAGCAACTATACCCAGTTTCGCTCCAGCTATCGAACCGCCGTTGCACGAACTAATTCGATCAACAATAAAGTGTACTACGCTGCCCAAACCAAAATGCATAATCCCCTCCACAGCTTTGTACGAAACAACAAGCTCGGCAAATTTGACCGCCTCGTGGATCTGCTGAAGCGCAAAAAAGACAAAGTACGGCAGCAGCTCATCTTCGATACTTTTTATTCCAACAATACCGGATTGCAGCATATGGGGGGCGTTCCGCGCGGCGGCACCTTCGTGCTCGTCTATTCCGCTACCACCAATCGGGTACTCGCCGATTTCAGCCTCCCCTATGAAAGCATCATTGATGCCGATCCGGAAGTAGAAGAAACAGCTCCCCAAAACGGCCAGGTTCGCCCGCCCGTATCCTTTTTGCCGGGCACCTTCACCTGGATCGACAAGCTGGATACCGTGCGCGATGCCCGGGTCAAACGAGCCGTTGACAACATTCGACTGATCGATCAGGATTTTGCCAAAAAGTCAGAAAATTTCTATCGCGACATCGTTCAGGTAGCCACTACTGCCAAAGGCCTGCCCGGCTCTGATACCGGAAGCACCAACAGCTTCCTCGATGATATTACCAACCGCGAAGACCTAATCGCTGCTATGGGTGGCCGCAACCAGATCATTCGATTGTTGGGTGGTTCCTCCGGCCTACTGGGTATTCTGGGAGGCCAAAACGGCCTGCTCACCGCAATGGGGGGCCGCAATGGTTTAATAGATGCGATGGGAGGTCAAAACGGAATAATCAATGCAGCTGGAGGCAGAATCGGTCTCATCAATGCGATGGGGGGCCGCAATGGGATGTACCAGGCTTTAGGTGGCAAAGACGGATTGGTGCAGGAGATGGGAGGCCGCAATGGGATGTATCAAATACTGGGCGGTCAGCAGGGACTGGTAGAGTTTATTGGCAGAGATAGTTTCGTTGGGGGCAATGATATGAAATTTAATGTGGATGGCACCCGATTGTTTGTTCTTGAAGGCGGTGGAAGCCGCTTAAGAGACGGCACATTGGTAGTCAGAGGCTCTGCACCTCCTACCCCGCCCTCTTCCAATCCGCTATTTACCAACATCAACAGCTTGGGTATCCTGCTACACGAAATGGATAGCCTTGACCGGCGAAACACAGAACAGGAGATGCAGTTCAAAGCCCTCAGCAAAGCCTATGATACTACGGTGGCCGCTTTGCTCAATTCTATCAGCTCGCTCAAAAAAGATATTGCCGTATCCAGCGGCTTGGCACAAACGCTGGAGCGCTTGAGTATGCAAAAGGACCAGTTTAGCAAAGATGTCAGGTTTACCAATTCGGCCAAAGTACTCAAAGATTTAAAGAAAAAACACGCCCGCAAGCCCGTACTCAAGAGCCTGCTGGATAAAATGTAACCCATGACTGCCACCAGCCAGCGGCATATCATTTCCAAAATGGTGTTGGATGTCAACACCTCTGATGCCCGTGATGCACACGGTCTGCAAGAAGAATTGAGCAGCTTGCTGAAGCATAATATAGGCCCTGCCTTGGAACAAACATTTGACCAGCTTGTGAAAAATGGGCATCATCTGCGAATTGAAAAGCTGACGCTTCAATTGCCGGCCATCCAAAAGAAGGAACTGGCGCACCAACTTCCCGAACTTTTGCGCGCTGCCCTCCACAATGAATTGCTGCGCCTGCTAAGCGAACAAGCTCGTCAAACTCCTTTGACCAACAAGGCCAAGGGCAACCTGCAAGACGGAGTACTGCTTTTTCTGGCTACCGGCCAATGGCCCTGGTGGTCAGCTCCCTTGCCTTCCAGAGTGTGGTTGAAGGATTTGAAAACTGATATGCAGCAAGCTGATTCAGCACAGCGGCTGGCCTCTTTGGCCAAGCTCCTCCAAAGCAATTCGGACGCTATGGCCCGGCTGATTTATCAGGCGGGTAATCCCTTTCTTTTACATCTGCTGGAATATTGGGGCAGCTCAATAAGCCGGCAGAGCATGCAATACCTGTTGCGGGCAATCGCCGTTCTTCCTACCAAATTAAATCGAAGAAATATACGTAATGAGCTGTTTATCAATGCATTAGGCCGAGTTGTTCTTCAAAAAAAGCCGAACAGTCTTTCTCTTCTTGATATCATCAAAGAAGCTTTGACAAAAAAGGATTCCGGGCATTCTATAAATGACCCGCTCCGGCTACTTACAGCACAGCTTCCGAAAATCCGGCGCAAAGATGGCCCAGCAGCAGCCTGGCTGAAGGATCAATTGCACGCCTGGCAGATATCGAAGCCTCCGAAATTTGACAACAAGCCGAGCAGCCTGCCGGACAACCGCACTTCCGGCCAAACTGCCACGCAGCAGCCCCTATTGATTGACCATGCCGGCCTGGCTATCCTCCACCCTTTCCTCGAACACCTATTCAAAAACAACGGCTGGCTGGAAGAAAAGACATTCAAAAACCAAAGCTCCCGGCATCGCGCAGTGCTGTTGCTGCACTATCTGGCAACTGGCCAAACGAAAGCAGCGCCGCATCAACTGCCATTCAACAAGCTCCTCTGCGGCATGCCCATACACAGCCCCGTTGATACCGGCATTCGCCTAAAAAAAGCCTGGCTCAAACAAGCCGACCAACTATTGCAATCGGTGATCCGGCATTGGTCAATGCTTAAAAATACCAGCCCGGCCGGCCTTCGAAGCACCTTTATCCAAAGGCCCGGAAAACTGGAGCAAAAAGAAAATGGCGACTGGAAGCTGATCGTACAACGCAAAACAGAAGATATTTTACTACCACACATCCCCTGGAATATCGGAATTATTAAAATGCCCTGGATGCCAAAAATCCTTTGGGTGGAGTGGTAAATCACCAACAAAATCATGAAACGAGCATGAGCTTATTTAATCATAAACTCACCCAAGGAAATGAGTAAATAAACTCCCGCGAGAGCGAAACGGTTACATTTGTGCACAAATGTTTTAGACAAATGAAAAAACCAAAGCAAAAAAAGCCTGTACCCAATGTTCAAAAGCGCACTTCGGCCTTCTTCGGCAAAAGTGACAGCCGGCCTTTTTTTGCTCCTGCCCATAACTCCTCTGCATTTTTTCGGGTACAAACCAAGCTTTCCATTGGCCAGCCCGGCGATACCTACGAACGCCAGGCCGATCAGATGGCCGACCAGGTGATCAATGCGAACACAAATACCGCTGTTCAGCAAAAATGCGCCGCCTGCGAACAGGAAGAACAGCAAAACCTTCAGGCCAAACCTTTTTTCAATACCATCACCCCTCTAAATGAAGGAGCTTTAAAACCCGTGCAAAAGGACGAGCCCGAAGAAAGAGAAGCGCAGGCATCCTTACAACGAGCTCCTGAGGAAGAAGAGCCGCTCCAAGCCAAATCAAACTCAGCCCCCTTTCCCACTCCAGTGCTCGAATCCAGGCTGCAGAGCCGAAAAGGAAAAGGAGAAAAATTGCCCGAAAACACGCGCTCAGAAATGAGCCAGGCATTTGGCGCTGACTTCAGCCAGGTATCCGTACATACGGATTCTGAGGCCCAGCAAATGAGCCAAAGCATTCAGGCTCAGGCGTTTACACATGGATCAGATATCTATTTCAATAGCGGAAAGTACGATACCTCAAGCAGCTCAGGCAAACACCTGCTGGCCCATGAGCTGACCCATACCGTACAGCAAGGAGCCGTTCCCCAGCTTTTGCCAAAAGCAGATACTGCGGATTCTCCCCAACTGCAAAGAGAAGCCGACACCTCTCAAGATACCGACTTTGAAGCCGAGCTGGCTGCAAGCAATCGCGATGCCACAGATGCCATTGATCCGGCGCCTGCCAATGAAGCAAGGCAGCAAGCCGAGCAATCATTGGATGTACAAAATCCTGCTGATACACAAACCACCGACCCCCCTCCCAGCCTTCCGGCCCAATCCAGTCCAAGTGCTGCCCCGCCCGCTTCGGCACCACAGGATGATCAGCAGGAAGTAGCGGAAGAAGACCTTGAGCAGCCAGGGCCCGTCGGGCAGGCATTGGAAGAACAAAGCGCGAATGTGTGCGATGAAGCCGGTCAAAAAGCTAGCGTGCTGGCACAAAATGAAAAAACCCACGACCAGGCCGAAGATAAACTCGAACAATCGGAAGCAGCTGTAGTCACTCCAGCAGAAGAGAGCCAGTCGCAGAGCAATACCGAACAAGTGGATGGATTGGACGAAGCGCAGGAACCCGAACCCGATAAAGAAGCCGCTAAACGAAAACTGGATCAAGAGCTCGAGCAGGCTGTGCCCAGATCCATCAAGCAAATGAATGAGTTCAAATCGAAAGGCAAAGCCAAGGTAGTAGGCAATGCTGTGCTTGGCGAAGTCAATAAGGATGTCAGCGAGGTTCAAAACACTTACAATGCTATCGAACAGGCTCCCGAACCAAAGCCGCCCGAACCCAACGCCGAGCTGCCTCCCGTCGAAACAGCTCCTGCTACTGCACAACTCAACCTGGGCAAAGAGGCCGTACCGCCTCTGGCTCCCGAACATACCGATTTCGCTGAGTTCGACAACCAATCGGATGAGCTGTTGCAAAAGGAAGAGATCACCCAAGAACAGCTCGACATGGTGGACAGCGGCGACCTGGCCGAAGCCAATCAGGAGCGCAGCGGCCTCAAAGAAAAAGTGGCCAATGAGCCTGCCAAAATTCAGGAGTTTGCCCATAACGAAACGCAGCAGGTTGAGACAGACCTAAAGCAGGAGGAACGGGAACAGAAAAAAGCGATGAAGCAAAAGCGGCAGGAGGGCCTCAACAAAACCAAAGAAAAACAGGGCAAAACCAAGACTGACCTGGAAAAGAAGCGCGAAGCGGTAGCCCAAAAGATCAATGGCATTTACGAACGCGCCCAAAAGAGCGTAAAAACCAAGCTCGACAATCTGGAAAAAGATTCGCTGGCCCGCTTCGACCGCGAGCAGGTCATTGCCTCCAAAGCCTTTGAAAATGAAGTTAACCGCAAGGTAGCCCGCTGGAAGCGCAGGCGATATTCGGGCATATTTGGAGGTGCTAAATGGCTCAAAGATAAATTGCTCGGCATCGATGACTTCCCCGAAATCAAGCAAATTTTTGTGGACGCCAAAGCCAGCTTCGTCCGCAAAATTGACCAGCTCATCATCGACATTACTACCGACAACAACAAGGTGATCGAAGATTGCAAAAAGGAAATCCAAGATGCCAAACAGGAAATGAAAGACTTTGTGGGCTCTCTCGAACCAGAGCTACAGGAGATTGGCCAGCAGAGCATGCAGCAGATGGAGGACAAGCTCAAAAAGCTGGACGGCTTCATCGACAAAAAGAAAGAGGAACTGCAAAAGAAACTTTGCGATAAGAAGGAAGAGGCCATCAAAAAGATCGATGAGAAGATCGAGGCGATGAAGGAAGAGATGTCAGGTGCACTGGCCAAGCTGGGCAACCTGCTGCTCAATGCGATGATGAAGTTCTTCAAGTGGGCTTTGGAAAAGGCAGGCAAATCACCCGATGAGATCATGGGTATCATCAACAAAGGCAAGGCCGTGCTGAAGAAAATATTCACCGATCCCATCGGCTTCATTATGAATCTGGTGACTGGCGTAAAGCAGGGCATCAACAATTTCAAAAACAACGTCAAACAGCATCTCGTAGGCGGTATGATTAGCTGGCTCACCGGCGCTATGGGCGACCTGCCCATCCAATTGCCCGAAACATGGAACCTCAAGGGCATCATCTCGCTGGTGCTGCAAATACTGGGTTTGAGCTGGGATATCATCCGCAACAAGCTGGTGCGGCGCGTAGGCGAAAAGGTAGTAGCTGCCGCCGAAACCAGCGTGAACATCATCAAGCGGCTGGTGACCGAAGGGCCGATAGCCCTTTGGGAGATGATTAAAGAAAAGGCCGCTGAGATCAAAACCACCGTAATGGAGGGCATTCGCAACTGGGTGGCGGTAGAGCTGGTGAAGCAGGGCATCCTCAAGCTGGTGAGTATGCTCAACCCCGCCGGTGCCATCGTGCAGGCCATTCTGGCGATTTACAACACCGTCATGTTTTTTGTAGAAAACTGGGATCGCATCGTCGATTTTGTCAAGTCTATATTCAACTCCATCGGCGACATAGCAATGGGCAAGCTGAGTGCTGCAGCACAGGCCATCGAACGTGCAATGGCCCTGAGTATCCCGATCATGCTGGCCTTTTTGGCGCGCTTCATCGGGCTGAGTGGCATCGGCAAGGCCGTGAAAAAGATCATCATGAAGATCCGCAGGCCGATAGATAAAGTGGTAGGCAAGGCTATTAATTTTATGGTGAAGCAGGTGAAGAAGCTGTTTGGGAAGGGTGGGAAGAAGAAGGCGGATGATCCGAAAAAAGCTATTAAAATTGACAAAGGCCTGAAAGAAGTGGAAAAACTGGAAAAGAAAAAACTTAAAAACGGTGCATTAACTAAAGAGGATGCAGAAGCAATTGCCAAAACTATTAAACGTAAACATCGTGTATTTAAGTCTTTCAAAGTAATAGATGGACAGGACACCTGGGATTACATTTATGAGGCAAGTCCAAAGAAAAAGAAGAGAGGGAAGAAAAAATCTGTAGATGATCTTTTTACTGATCCCGAGATCAGAAAAAAGATTATTGATAAACTACCTCAGATGCGTGATCAGCTACCCACTCCTCCTGATGGCCACAATTGGGTAGCCGTATTTCCGGCAAAAGGTCGTCAGCTAAAAGTAAAGGTCAGAGATAAAATAAAACCCGCCACCATTGGAAATATATTGGGAAGTGAAAAAGCATTACAATTCAGAAGCGTAATGGTACAGGCATTGCAAAATACCATTTTACGAGATACCGGAACTTCTGCTGGACAACACAAAACAACAGAAAAGGGTGAAGGATTTGAAATGCGTGGCCTGCAAGGTAATGCACATCGGGATATTGGCAAAGTTGCTAACAAGTCTATTAAGTATTTGATGAACGTTGAATTATTCAGCATTGACAATACCGCTATTCCCCGCTATTTGAAAAATGCCAGAAAATCAAAACTAATATTGCACAACGCCAAGAAATCTGTATCCGGGGCCTTGTACAGAAAAATTGCCAAGCGGTACAAAGGGGCTTACCGAACAAAGTTTAAAGGAGAGATACACCATGCCATTCCGCTCTATTTGGGCGGTTCACACATGCTCAGCAATCTTTTGAAAGTGCAAGGACAAGCTGCAAAAAAGGCCGCCGAATCTGCTCATGCTGCACTTCACAAATTCATTGATGAACTTTCGGTCACCTTATTTTTTGAAAGAGAAGGAAAGGACCCTGAAACAGTTACTCTCAATAACTTTACCGTGAAAGAGATCAGAGATAAGCTACAAGGAAAAAGCAAATTGCTGTTTGGAAAATTGTACACAAACGGCGAGATTAAGTACAAAGAAACAAATATTAAAATTGACAAGTGATGGGTTGGATGCTCGCTGATAATACCAAGCATGTCGGAGGCTCTTTCGCGATGGCCTCATCCGCTGGTGAGCTGTACTTCAGAACGCTTGAAAGTGTATTGGCTATTGAAAAAGATACGCACAACAGCTTATGGAAATTCAAGCTGCCTGGCGATTATCTTTTCGGAAACAAGACTATTCTTCTTGTCAACAATACTGTGACTTGCTTGCACTACATTTTAAATAATAATGAAGTGCAAATCAATATTTTAGGTATTGATGCCAAGAGCGGCAAGCTTTTGTGGAGGCGGCCTGTATCATGGACTGTCAATGATAATTTTGGCGGACTTTGCAGTTACAAAAACCAACTATTGTTTTTCGATGGCCGTGAGAAGCCTCAATTATTTTCAATCGACTCAAGGTCAGGAGAAATTGCGCACACTTACGATTTAGACGGGAATCGTCCTGCGCATCAATCGAAATTGAAACGGAAAAGTTTTTTTTCAGAAGGGCCTCTACTGTATATCGGAGGAAAACGCCTGGCTATTTTTGATGTGCAAATGGGAGCTTTGGTAAATCATCAGCTGGATATTTCAAACATCGATTTTCTAGAATATGACGCTCCGTCCCTTTACATCATTTCTTCAAATTCAACTTCCCAAATTTATTGTATTAATACCCCCTCCTTACAAATAATCTGGCAAATCCATTTTGACCATGATTTTAAAATAATAAGAGTATTGCCTTATTCTCACAATGACACCCGGCAAACCCTCGTTGCATTTGACAATCAAAAAGGGATACTTCAAATTTCAGGTGGCACGGGGGAAATCATAAACACACTTGGCAATGATGAATGGACGCTATATGATGCTGTTTTTTGCTCAGGAAAGATTATACTTTCTACCGGCTTGGAGGAAGACACGCCGGTTGTAGAATATGAAAACGGGAAACTTGGTCAAACGATCTGTCGTAATGATATCATTCGGGGCCAGTTGTTTTGTAGTGATCACCAGCTTATTTTGTCCGACAGCGAAGGCCTCAAATTTTATAAATATTTTGACTCATGAAAAACTTCATCCGCCGCTCCAACCGCCTGCGCCGCCGCCAGTCCACCGAACCCTTCTTCAGCAAAGAAATTGAAGGCGGCGCATTCAGCCCCGAAAAAGCACCCCCCTTTTTCAACCAGCTTCCCCTGCAAACCAAGCTCTCCATCGGCCAGCCCGGCGACAAATACGAGCGCCAAGCCGATGTAATGGCCGATCGAGTGGTGAATACCGATGCTGTACAGGCTAAGAGGAAGCCCGATTCCGAGGGATTTTTGCATCGCCAGGCTGAGGAGGGAGAAGAAGAGCTCCAGACTGCGCTACAACGCCAAAATGACCCGGAAGAGGAAGAGATGCAAACTTCTTTGCAAAAACAAGAAGAAGAGGAGGAACCCCTTCAGGCGAAAGCAGAGAACCTCTTGCACAGGCAAGCGGAAGAGGGTGAGGAGGAAATGCAAACTTCCTTGCAAAAGCAGGAGGAGGAAGAAGAGCCAGTTCAGGCTAAGGAAGAAGGGCTGCTGAACAAACAAACTGAAGAAGGAGAAGAGGAAATGCAAACCTCCCTCCAAAAGCAGGAAGAAGAGGAAGAACCACTTCAAGCCAAATCGAAAGGCTGTGCCTGCCAGGCATCCTCCGGGCTGGAAGCACAGCTCAAGCGAAACGCTGGGGGTGGCCAGCCGCTACCTGCCAAGGTGCGCCGCCCAATGGAGAGCGCCTTCGGCGCCGACTTCCGGCAGGTGCGCATCCACACCGACGCGGGCGCTGTGCAGATGAACCGCCAGCTTCGCGCCAATGCCTTTACGCATGGCAAAAACATCTACTTTAACAGCGGGCAGTACCGCCCGGAAACCAGCACAGGCAAGCATCTGCTGGCACACGAGCTGACTCATACCCTGCAGCAGGGGGCGGTGCAAAAAAAAGAAGAGATACATTCTTCCTCATCGCCTATTGTTCAGAAACAGCCACCTACAGGAGAAGCCACACAAGCAGAAACAGATCACCTTGATGCACTTCGAGCCTCGCCCAGAGATATTTTAAGCCAATTGAATATAGCACGTCTCGGAAGGTACTGTTCTCAAAATTGCCCGGCCGCTGCTATGGCCGTTCAGCATTATATCGAAACAGGAGAAATACAAGCTGCTCATTGTAATCTGATGAGAGAGGATGAAGGCAGTATAACTTATGTACTTGATGATAGTGTGGTTTTTTCTCGATCTTACTCACGATGGTCACGAGCCAGAGGTGCTATTCTAGGCAGAATTCGGCAGCATGGCGATTATGTCGTTGTTGAAGCAAGACGAAGTAGACAGCAACAACAGGAGCGCAACCTTACTGAGTTTCATTACTTTGTTGTAGTCAACATCAGAGAGACGATATTCGCAGTTGATGCTTTCAACAGAGGTCAGGTTACTCAACAACTCGACAGCTATGTCAGTGATTTACACGTCAGCAGTTTTAAATTGGTAAACGGGAGGTTTCTTGTTCATCCAACAATAACCAGACATTAAGAATGTTAAATTTAAGCAATATTATGCTTCAACGAACCCTATCCCATCTCCAAACCACCCTCACCTACCGCCTGCAAACCCACTTCCAGGGGACCAAAGAGGCTGCACCTACTTTACAGCTCGACTTCAACACCAATGGCACGCCGTTTTCTGTTTTTCTGGCCAAACACCAACCTACTCAGGATGAATATTTGCTAATTCTGCTTGCCCTCGCACCCCATATACAGCCGCACTTCCTGAGCAATATCATCAGCCAGGGATTGCCGCAGCCGGGCGACTACCCAGAGTTGGGTGGAGTAAAAGACAGCCAAAACCGGGGCTTTCTGCCTACCGGCGAGACAGCCCTTTTCCTGCTGGCCGGCGATGATCTGCAAAAGCGCTTCCACTTGCACCGCCTGTTTCATCCTGACCACTGGTTTTCCAAAAAACAGATACTGCGCCTGGAGAGCGTAGCCAAAGGCCAGCCCAAAATGAGCGGCCAATTGGTGCTCGATGAAGAATACGCCGAGCTGCTTACCACCGGCACCGTCAGCCGCCCTTCGCTTAGCACGAACTTCCCCGCCCAACACATCACTACTGAGTTGGATTGGAACGATCTGGTATTGGCCCACGAAACGGCCCGTCAAATCGAAGAGCTACAGCGCTGGGTACAGCACAACGACACCCTGCTCCACGAGTGGGGCATGGCTCGCTGGGTAAAGCCCGGCTATCGGGCACTCTTTCACGGGCCTTCGGGCACCGGCAAAACGCTGACTGCCAGCCTGTTGGGCAAATACACCAACAAAGATGTATATAAAATTGACCTCAGCATGGTGGTATCCAAATACATCGGCGAGACAGAAAAAAACCTGGAAAGACTCTTCGATAAGGCGGCCAACAAAAACTGGATTCTCTTTTTCGATGAGGCCGATGCGCTCTTTGGCAAGCGCACCAATGTGCGGGACGCGCATGATAAATATGCCAACCAGGAGGTGAGCTACCTTTTGCAACGCATCGAATCGTTTCCGGGGCTCACTATCCTAGCTACCAACTTCAAAAGCAATATCGACGAGGCATTCACCCGCCGCTTCCACAGCATTATCTTCTTCCCGCTGCCCGGCCCCGGCGAGCGGCTTCAGCTTTGGCAGAAAGGATTCCCTAAAGCAGCGAAATTGGGCAAGGCAGTGGATTTGAAAAAAATCGCGCAGCGCTATCCTCTCAGCGGAGCACACATCATAAATGTGGTGCAGTACGCCTGCCTCCGTGCCTTGGAGCAGGGCGGCAAATTGGTCAAGCTGGAATACATCATTGAAGGGATTGCAAAGGAGTTGGATAAAGAAGGGAGAATGGTGGGATGATAAAAAAATTTGTTCCCAATTTTAAATAAGCCTGTACAAGCTATAAACCTACTGCCCAAACTTTACTATTTTACGGCAGCATTCCTCAACCCATAAACAAGCGCCTTATGGCCAAAACATACCTCCTCCAACGCGGTGGCGAATCCATCAAAATTGCAAAAGAGCCCGAGCATTTTACAGCCATCCTGCCGGAACGCATGCTGCTGAAAGATGTCCACAAAATCAGCGAAGTGGAAAAGGTCAAGCAGGTCTTTCGGACAGTGTATAAAATTAAAACCAGCGAAAGCAATCGCGACGGCATCATGGATAAGTTGCGTAAAGATCTCAAAACAAAAGCCGTCATTCACCACGCCTACAACCCAATCGGTGATGAAGCTACCCGCTATTATATAACCGATACGATCATAGTGCGCCTGGCGCCCGGTACCAAAGCCCGTGACATCGACGACCTCCTGCAACTGCACGGTCTGCAGTTTGTCAAAAACTATCCAGGCCTGCCCCGTACCTACCTCTTCAAAGTCACCAGCTCGGCAGGCAAAAACCCCGTCAAGGTCTCTCTCGATCTGATCAACAATCCCAAAGTAGAAATGGCCGAGCCCAATCTCATCAACCGCTTTGCCAAAGCCTACACCCCCACCGATACGCTCTTCAAGAAGCAATGGCACCTAAAAAGCCGTACGGATATTGAGCTCGTCAAAGGAGCTGATGTGGACGCTCCGGCTGCCTGGAACATCACCCGCGGCAGGCGCAAAGTAGTAGTTGCTGTAATCGATGATGGCTTCGACCTCAACCATCCCGACTTACGCGGCAATGGTAAAAAAATTGTCCATCCTAAGGATTTTGTGGATGGCGACAGCTTCCCCTTCCCTCGCGCAGCCAATAATGATTATCACGGCACACCCTGTGCAGGCGTAGCCATTGGTGAGGAAAATGGCTCCGGCATTGTTGGGGTTGCCCCCGGATGTGGCTTCCTGCCCATCCGCTTCGATCTGGCAGCCGATGACAATACCTTGTACGAAATATTTGACTATGCCGGCCAACATGCCGATGTGATCTCCTGCAGTTGGGGGCCGGTACCTGTGTATGCTCCGCTCCATAGTTTGTTGCACAAAAAATTCAGTGAACTGGCCAAAAAGGGTGGCCCTCGCAAAAAAGGCTGCGTGATCGTTTTTGCCGCCGGCAACTTTAATGCCCCGCTCAACGACCCCCTCAACAAGGGTTTCAAATGGCGGCATCCCGGTACCGGAATCACCAAAAACACCCCCGGCCCCATTGTCAATGGCAATTGCACCCATCCCGATGTTGTAGCCGTATCGGCATCCACCAGCCAAAACCGAAAAGCAGCTTACAGCAATTGGGGCAAGGACGTTTGCGTAGCAGCTCCCAGCAACAACTGGCATCCGCTCGACCCTTCTGCCAAAGTGCCGGGCCGTAGTATCTGGACTACCGACAACGAAACTTTTGGCCTCGATTTTACCGCCAGCAGCCGCTACACCGGCAGCTTTGGAGGTACCTCCAGCGCCACACCACTGGTAGCAGGCATTGCCGCTTTGATGATTTCCGCCAACCCCAAAATTACGGCCAAAGAGGTTAAAAAAATATTGAAAGAAACCGCGGATAAAATTGAAGACGCTAAAAAGGATAGCATCCTCAAACACAATAAAGGCAAATACAAAAGAGGGCGCTGCGATTGGTTTGGCTATGGCAAAGTGAATGCGGCACAGGCCGTAAAGGCTGCAAAAGCGCTGGGCACCCCTATCGTGGACCCACCTCCAGTGGATGTTCAGCCAGCACCCACATCTCCAAAGGCCCTTAGCGAGGGGCTGTATATCATAGCTGCGCTGGCCAATGTAAAAGGCCGCGAGAGCGGCAACGAGCGCGTATCGATCCTAAACACTACGAATCAGCAAATTGATCTGAAAGGCTGGTCGATCGAAAACAAATCGGGCAGGCGGCACAAAATCGGCAAATCCACCTCTCTGGCTGCCGGCGAGGTGTACAATCATCGACTCAGCCGCTCCGTCAGTCTCTCCAATCGGGGCGACCGTATCCGACTCATCAATCCGGACGGGGTGCAGGTGCATGAAGCAGTTTATAAGGCTGCTGACGCCAAAAAAGAAGGTTGGACGATCCGCTTTTAAAAGAGCCTGGCTACACCAATAGCCCATCGGAGCAGATCAGTTTGCCAACCGTATCGGATTGCTAAAGGCTGTATTACCTACCAATATCCGGTAGTAATACACACCTCGGGCCAGGTAGGGATTTTTGAAACCATGCTCGTGCTGTCCTGCCATTTGCATGCCCTCGTACAGCTGTGCCACCGGCTGACCCAGCACATTGAATATTTCTACACGCACCCTCATAGCTTCTGGCAAGCTATACCGAATAGCTACTTGATCATTGCTTCTATAAATGGCTTTATGGACAATTTGAGGAGCCACACTCGCTGAACTATTCGTACCTACGTTCAGACAATCCACTCCAAGCGAAATCCGCTCGTAATAATCTCCTAAAACAGTGTCCACCACATCGGCATCAATGCAAAGCCAGTGCTCCATTACCGTAGCATACACAGAGCGGAAATCGGTTTCAAATTTTAAATTGCCGACACTATCCAGGTTATTCAAATCCGGCAGTGAGCCGAGCAGCCCATTGCCATTGAGGCCATCACCAAAGAAAAACAGTGGCGCTGCTGCTCCATGATCGGTGCCGGATGATGCATTCTGGAAGGCTCTTCGACCAAATTCCGAAACCGTCATACTCAATACCTTATCGTTCCAGCTGCCCGCTTCCAAATCCTGATAAAAGTTATTTACATCAGTGGCCAGGTTGGTGAGTAGCGCTTCGTGCTGCTCCGGCTGGCCGGCGTGTGTATCAAAGCCATCTAAAGTAACCATATATACTTTCGCACCCAGATTTCCTTTGATGAGCCGCGCCACCAGGGCCAGCTGCTCTCCCAGAAAAGACTCATAGGTGACGGCATTTGAAGCTGCATCATAGGCTTCCTTTATTGCTTCGGCATAAATAAAGGTAGTATTGGCCAATGCTCTCACGTAGCCTACTTGATCGCCGTAGAAACAATCGGGCAGGTTATCCAGATCATGCAGCTGCCCCGTCTGAGCGATATCATGCAGCTGTTCAGGGTTGAATACCGAAATGCCCATGCTCAGATTGTTGGGATTGTTGAAGGTCAAATTGCCCAGGCTCCCGATTTGTACGGCCGGGGGCTGTGCGGGAGGGTTGGTTAGATAATCGGGGTACAGATAGTCGAAATACCGGCCCATAAAACCAGAAGTTTTTGGCTGATAGTTGTTTTCGCCGGAAGCCCAGATATCTGCGGAGGTGAAATGCGAAAGGTTTTGGTCTGGGTAGCCTACACTATGTATAGCTTTCATTTTGCCCTCTTCCCACAAAGGGCGCAATGCATTGGTATAATTGGGCATAGCTATTTCATCCGTCAGCTTCCAACTTTGGTTTTCAGGAATTCGAATATTGGGGCGGTAGGTCGCATAGGTGGAATAATCGTACAAGGGTATCAGTGTATTGAGTCCGTCATTGCCTCCTTTTAGCCGAATCATTACCATCACCCTGTCGGAATTCGCATTACTCAAAGCTACACTCAGCGCATTGGAGCCGGAGGCCAGCACGGGCAAGCTACCCAGCATGACCGATCCACCACCCATGATGCCCAGGCCTTTGAGAAAGGAGCGCCTCGACCAGTGGGAATGGTGGCTCTGGTGTACTTTGCCATGCTTGAGGGCACTGCCCTTCTGCTCTTTATATTTTTTCGGACTATGATGCTTATCCATTTTGATTAGTTTAGTGTGCTTAAAAATGAAATCCTGCAAAGCGAGCTGAGGTCAGCCTAATTGAAACTCGGGCATCCTGGAAATATGTTGCAACAAGAGGGCTATCTGAATCTCCACCGTATCGTAATTGAGATCCCACTGGCCGGTATCGTAGTAATTTTGAGGCACTTCCCATTTAAACACTTCAGTAGCCTGGTCGTAAGCCTCTGGCGTTTGTAAACCGATAGGTATGAAATGATCCACGATCACCTGGGTAGCGTAAACCGGATCATTGGTATTGCCGATCAAGTTTACGGCAAGGTCAATCAAATAGCTGGGGGCTTGCTCGTAGATGATGTTGATGTAATAATCAGAAATCAGCCAGCGGGTGGTCAGGGTATTGGCATTCAGCCAGGCCCGATCGCCCTGCCAGCCAGCTACATCTACGGGGTTCAAAATCTCTTGCCCCAATTCAAAGGCGATGTAAATGATCAAATCGAGTACCGAATCACTATAACCAAATTCAGCCTCCGTGATATAACCCAGCATATATTCGATCGGGTCTTTGACACGAATATTGATCAAGGCCTCACTAAAAAAATGTTGACTTTTGAAAAGTTGTCGGAACACGGGCGCCAGCTCAAAATTATTGTCCATAAAGGTAGCAGCCATCTCATCTACTATGCCCTGGTCAACTTTGGGGCTGATAAAATGTTTGTATATTTTACTGCAAATGAACTGTGCAATTTGGCTGCCCCGCTCCTCAAAAAGAATGTCGATCAGCTCGTCATAGCCCCAATTGCCCGTTCTGCCAAAGATCGTCTTTTGCCCATTGTCATGCCAACCCGGGTCGAGAACAATCTCTTCACAGCCCACCCAGATGCCCACCCAGCCAGTGAGGGCGCGGGCTGCCTCCTCAATGTCTTGTTGAGTGTAGCCATTATCAGCGCCAAGAGTAAATAGTTCAAGCAACTCCCGCGCATAGTTTTCGTTGGGCGAAATGCTCGTATTTTGCACCCCATTGAGATAATACAGCATCGCACCCGTCAGGCCGATCTCGTGTACAAAGGTTTTAAAATTACCTAACGCATGTTGTTGAAGCGCTTTGCGGTAGCGGTAATGATAGGAAGGGCATACATACACATCGATACGCGCTACAAAGTGATTGTGCCAAAACAAGGCAATCTTATCCCGTACACCATCTGTAATCATTTCCTTCACCCACTCCCGACGCCAGTTGAGATTGATCTCCAACAGCTCGTCCCAGGTAGCGTAGTCATTGATGTTCCAGTCAGCCCATTCGGGCGGCGGGGCAATGGGTTTAGCTATAGCTTCATCGACGAGTTGATCCACTATCTCGGCAGGTGTTTTTTCCAGGGCGGTAGTGATCTGCTCATGCGAAGCACCAAATCCGGCTCGCCTAAATAAATGCACCGCCCTCAATTTATCCCACGGCATTTGTGTGGAAGGGATATAGGGAGCTATTGTACCCAGGTCGCAAGTGAAAATTGTTGACATGCTTTTAGATATTAATGTAATTCAATATATCAAAATATTGCCAAATACACCTTATCTATCTGTCAGATTCGGAAAATCTGCCTGCAAACCGTCATAAAACAATATGTATTCACAAAAACATTTGGTTGTTTTTCCTATCAATGTCCTCAAAATTAAGCGTTGGTTCAATTTTCTACATCTTAATGTAGTTCATTTCACAAAACACTATCATAGCTTGGTAGTTATCTTTTGATATACTTCAATTATAAATCTGATGAGAAAAATACTGTTCCTTATCTTTTGTTTTTTTGCTCCAAGCGCCTTCTCTCAAAATATATCTTCTCTTATTCCCCGCAACTTGCTATTTCAACCCAAAGAAAAAAGTAATGTTCAGTAATGATCAAATAATAACTTCACGATTTGTCTCTGATCTTTTGCCGCCATACTTCGTTATTTTTTGCTTAAATAGCTCGCTATTCGCTCAAAAAATGCCTCGCCTGACGACAAAATCTCAATCCCAAATCAATAACTTATTAATTGGCCATTACTCAGTTTTCAAGAGACGGCCAAAGGGTTTATTACCAAAAAAACATTCCCGCAAAGGATAGCCTGCTTTTTTTCATAAATGTTGATAGCCCTGACATTGAAAAGCAAATCCGCTTCGATGGTCGGTTGGTCAGTTGGCAAAGCCTGCCAGGAGGAGGGATTGTAGGTACGCTTGCGAAGGAGGCTATACCTTATTTAACAGTGGTGCAGGATTCAGGAATTCAGCACAGTTTCCGGCCACTGCCTTTCCGATCAGTGCAAATTATGGCGGTCGAGCCGAAAGCAGACGGGCGAATAGCTGTGATGATGGAGCTCGACAATCGGGAGCTGAGCGGATTATATTTGATCGACCCACTGTTGAAGCAAATGCCCGAAGGGCCGATCCTTCCTTTTCAGCAATTTACTAAAATGGGTTTTGACGCACAGCTTAACCCAGTTGCAGCGGTAAGTCGCAACCAAATTGGAGGCAAAACAATATTCAGAAGATCTGATAGCAAGTGGGTAGCAGTGAGAGACTATCCTTTTGATCTGAGTATGTTTATGGGTGGATTTCAGAATATTATTTCAACAAGCTCGGATGGAAGCACAATCTATGCAACTGACAACCATGAAAAAGATAAAACTACACTGATTGCCATTGATACCAAAAGCGGAGCTGTAAAAGAACTGGTAGCCGATCAAAAAACCGATATCCTGCCCTTCGCTCCCATGCTTGATCGCTACGGCAAACCACAAATGGTCTTTGGCGTTTTTGCCAAAGCTCGCCGGCATTTTCTCGACCCTGTTGCCGAAGCTGATTTCCGGTTTGTCGACAGTCTTTGGCAAGGTAATGCCAGCTATGCTGCCAATAGCTCGGATGACCAATATTGGCTACTGCGTCGCATGGGGGTGGACCCTACAACTATTATCACTTCGACCGGCACAATCGAAAGCTTACTTTCCTTTTTAGCGATCACCCCATTCTGTCCGAATATACACTCCCCAAACGCTATGCTGCCAGTGTGAAAGCCCGTGACGGTCTTGAGTTGCCGATACATGTTTATTTACCTCCCGGCTCCGACTCCGATAATGATGGTATTCCTGATAAGCCGCTCCCTACCGTGCTGTATGTTCATGGTGGCCCCTGGGTAGGTGTGGCGCAGTGGAACAATTGGTTTCACACCCGCAATTTTCAGTTGTTGGCCAACCGTGGTTACGCAGTCATCAACACCGAGTTTAGAGGCGCTACAGGCATGGGCAAAGCTTTTGTAGATGCAGGAGATAAAGAATGGGGGCGCAAAATGCACTATGATAAAGTAGATGTAAGCCGTTGGGCGATTGACCAGGGAATTGCAGCTACCGACAAACTGGCGATATGGGGTTGGTCGTATGGTAGCTATGCCACCAATGCTGCCCTGGCTTTTTCACCCGATCTGTTTGCCTGTGGTCTGAGTATGTACGGCCCGGCTGATCTGGATGCTTTTTGCCGCATACCATTTACTGATTCCGAGCTGTGGCGAAGCCGTGTGGGCAATCCGAATACAGCAGAGGGCACGATGCTTTTGCAAAAGTATAGCCCTCAAAATTATATTCACCAGATCAAAAAGCCGTTGTTGCTGACTACTGGCAGTAAAGATGCTCGGGTTCCCCAATCACAGGTCGACAATTTTGCCAATGCCTTGGCAGAAGCAGGAAAAGAAGTTATATATTTTTACTACCAGGAAGAAGGGCATGACTATCGCGCTCCCGAAAGCTGGATTTCTTTTTGGGCAGTTGGTGAGCAATTTTTGCACGATCATATTGGTGGAAAACAGCAACCTTCAGCAGGAGACTTTGAAAAGGGAAATTTAAAAGTGGTACATGGACAATCCTACATAGAAGGGATGAACTAACAACTTCCTCCATCTCCGTTTAGTAAAGCCCAAAAATTAAATTCCCTCTTTGAATTTCGGGTTTTAGTTCAATTGACTTGATTTTCAATCACTTACAATCTTCACTAAAACCCGAAATCGGGAATTAATTATTTGAGCGGTGCTTAATCAAAATTTATCCGCTGAATTTGGGCAAGAAATAAATTTTATTTAATTTAGTAATCAACTACGTAACTAACAACGCATGCAACAAATTGAAGAGATCGGTATTTTGGCAATGGCCAGTAGGATGAAACGCTTGTATGACCAAATTCAGGCCCAGGTCAAGGCAACTTATGCCGCCTATCAGCTGGATTTTGATCCGAAATGGTTTACAGTAGTTTATGTACTAATAGAAAACAAACAGGCATCTATTACAGAACTCGCTACTATTCTGGGATTTACACACCCTTCAATTATTCGAATTGTAAAGGAGCTGGAAAAAGCTGGGTGGGTCGTTTCCAAAACAAATCCATCAGATGGAAGAGTACGCCTGCTTACCCTCAGTAGTGCAGCAAAGCAAAATATACCGCAACTACAGCAAATTTGGCAGGATATGCGAAAAGCAGTAGAGCGAATGAATGCAGAAGGCCAGGTAGACTTGTGGGTGGGGTTACAAGAATTGGAAGCCAGCCTTGCCAAAACATCCTTCCGAGACCGGATACTTGACATTCAACAACAACATAAATCCAATACTATGCAATTTCATCGACCTGCTCCCTGGTTTGAGCGAACATTCAATTTTAAGCAGCTGAGTACTCAACCTGAAGGCTTACTCGAACGACTCCGCTTTACACCACTCCGTATCCAGGAAATGGTAAAACATATTCCTGTGGAAAAACTAAGTCAGGCTGACAGACGCTGGTCGATTAAACAAAATATCGGTCACTTAAATGATCTTGAACCGCTGTGGCGAGGACGCATCCAGGATATTTTAGCCGGGCTTGATACCATGCGTGCGGTTGATTTAACGAATAAAAAAACACATGAAGCAGATCATGATTTTGTAAGCGTTGAAAAACATATCGCCGATTTTGCTGCACAACGGCAACAATTGGTCACACTTTGCCATGAGCACTTTGATCAATTGCAAATAGCCAGTGCATTGCACCCACGCTTGCAGATACCGATGCGCATCATCGATCTTATGTATTTCGTAGCCGAGCACGATGATCATCACCTCGCAACCATCAATTATTTGATTCATCAAAATTAAAATCACTGTTACTTTCCCTTATGCATTCTAACTTCAACGACTCGACCATCCAAAAAATCAAGAACAGCTTTAAACGACAGGGACTGATGGCTCATTTGGGGGCTCAGCTTTCCCATGTGCAAGACGGATATTGCGAAATCAGCGTACCTTTTGATCAGCAGTTGAGTCAGCAGCATGGCTTCTTTCACGCAGGGGTTATCAGTACCATTATCGACAATACGGCCGGTTATGCTGCCTTGACGAAGATGGCACCCGATTCAACCATCCTGACTGTAGAATACAAAGTAAACTTCTTGGCACCTGGGGATGGCGAACTACTGATTGGCAGAGGAAAAGTAGTCAAATATGGTCGTACGCTTACTATATGTAGAGCTGAGGCTTTTGTTGTAAAAAATGGGAAAGAAAAATTGTGTGCCATCGGCCAATGTACGCTGATGGAAATGGCGGTAAAGAAAGATAACTAATTTCTCAATCAAACAGCTACAATGACTATTGAACACCACTCTCCTACTGTTTCAGAATACCAACAGCTTCGAGCTTCTACCTCCTGGGGGCAATTGCCTGATAAAGTAGTAGCTAAAGCATTGCAGCTTGACTTATTTGCCGTTTGCGCACTGGATGGGCATAAGATCATTGGGATAGGCAGAGTCATCGGCGATGGCGCCATTTATTATTACATCCAGGATGTAATTGTACTGCCTGCCTATCAACACCAGGGAATCGGAAGGCGCATTATGGAGGCAATCGAACAGTATTTGGCAATATATGCACTCCCTGGTGCATTTATCGGGCTAATGGCTGCAAAAGGTGTAAGCGAGTTTTATACCTCTTTTGGTTATCAGGAGCGTGCGCCAGAAGCGCCGGGTATGTTTAAAAAAATGTAACTCATGAACCTTCCAAATTCCATTCAAATTCGTCAAGCTAAACCTACTGAATTCAAGCTACTAGGACAGTTAATGATCCAAGTATATGCCCAACTTGAGGGCTTTCCCAATCCCCAGCCTGCCTACTATCAAATGCTTGCCCATATTGGTGATTTCACTAAACTTCCATCTACTCAACTATTAGTGGCTATTGCTGAAGAACAGGAATTATTGGGAGGGGTTGTATACTTTGGAGACCTGCAATATTATGGAGCCGGAGGTATAGCCAGCCAGGAAAAACAAGCTGCTGGCTTTCGATTACTGGCAGTGCATTCTAAAGCACGCGGGCTGGGGATTGGGAAAAAATTAACGCAGCATTGTATTTCCCTGGCTAAACAACAACGGCTGCGCGAGGTCATCATCCACTCTACAAAAGCCATGCAAGTGGCCTGGGGTATGTACGAGCGACTAGGCTTTGAACGATCGCCCGATCTGGATTTTGATCAGGAAGACTTGCCAGTTTATGGCTTTCGGCTGCGTCTTTAGCTTGCCAAGCAATGATTAGTCAACTCCAACAACATGGCATAAAGGAGAGACTTTCGCATCGTGAAGTCAATTAAAATCGTAAAAGATGACCGAGGCTTTCTTTGGTTAGGTACCCCATTTGGATTGAACCCCAATTCAATGGTTACTCTTTTAAGTGGTGGACCAAGCAAAAAGATAGTCTCCCCAACAACAATATCGAAAATCCGGCACTCAATGCAGCTGGCGGCCCAAAATTGGGTATTGAAAGATTTGGGTGGGATGAAATATTTTATAAAATAATGCCCGCCCTCCTTGATCAGCCAGCTTTTGACCAGCTAATCATCCAACACACCTGAATTGTGTGAATAACTATTCCAAAATTTTGCACAAAACTCGCTTAACGACACAAATATAAAACAATATGTTTCAAAAAACAATAAATGGACGTTCTCTTTTAAGACTAGCTGTCTAGCTTAAGTACTTCCAAAAATGCCTTTTGCGGGACTTCTACCGAGCCAATCTGGCGCATTTTCTTTTTGCCCTTCTTTTGTTTTTCGAGTAGCTTGCGCTTACGGGTGATATCGCCGCCATAGCACTTGGCCGTCACATCCTTGCGAAGGGCCGAGATGGTTTCGCGGGCAATGATCTTGGCACCTATAGCCGCCTGAATGGCAATTTTGAACTGTTGGCGCGGGAGGAGTTCTTTGAGGCGGGTACAGATTTTCCGACCAAATGGCTCAGCTTTGCTTCGGTGTACCAATGCGGAAAGCGCATCCACCGCTTCTCCATTGAGCAGGATATCTACCTTTACCAGCTTGGACTGCCGATAGTCGAGCGGCGAATAATCGAAAGAAGCGTAGCCGCGAGAGATGGATTTCAGCTTGTCATAAAAATCAAAGACAATCTCTGCCAGTGGCATCTCAAAAGTCATCTCGATGCGATTCTGCGTCAGATACAGCTGCTTGGTCATGGCACCCCGCTTGTCCATGCACAGTCGCATGATCTGGCCGATGTATTCCGGCTTGGTGATGATTTGTGCCACTATGTAAGGCTCTTCAATAAATTCCAGTACCGATGGATCAGGCATATCATTTGGCGTACGCATCTCAAATTTCTCGCTTCCGGCCCTGGTCGTTTTTGCAAAATAAGTAACATTGGGCACCGTAGTGATTACATCCTGGTCAAACTCTCTGGACAGGCGCTCCTGAATGATTTCCAGATGAAGCATTCCGAGGAATCCACAGCGAAAGCCAAATCCCAGGGCAGCGGAAGATTCCGGCTCAAAAACCAGCGATGCGTCATTGAGCTGCAGCTTTTCGAGGCTATCGCGCAAGTCTTCAAAATCATCGTTATCAATGGGAAAGATACCGGCAAACACCATCGGCTTTACATCCTCAAAGCCCCTGATCGGCTCATCACAGGGGCGCTGAGAATGCGTGAGTGTATCCCCTACTTTTATTTCTTTGGATACCTTTATGCCGGTGATAATATACCCCACATTGCCCGCACTCAATCCCTTTTTGGGTATCTGACTGAGTTGCAAAATTCCTATTTCATCTGCCTCATACTGCTTGCCGGTATGAAAAAATTGTACTTCATCCCGCTTCTTCAAACTGCCGTTCATGATCCTCAAATAGGCAATCACTCCCCGAAAAGGATTGAAAACCGAGTCGAAAATCAAGGCCTGCAAGGGTGCTGTCGGGTCTCCATCAGGGGCTGGAATCCGATCGACAATGGCGGCCATGATGTTCTCCACACCCTGCCCCGTCTTACCACTGGCCAGAACAATATCCTCCAGCTCACAACCAATCAGGTCTATGATCTGCTCCGATACCTCATCCACCATCGCGCTTTCCATGTCCACCTTGTTGAGGATGGGAATGATCTCAAGGTCATGATCGATGGCCAGATACAGGTTGGAGATAGTTTGGGCCTGAATGCCCTGGCTGGCATCCACCAGTAGCAGTGCGCCTTCGCAGGCGGCAATGGAGCGCGACACTTCGTACGAAAAATCTACATGGCCGGGCGTATCGATGAGATTGAAGGTATAGGTTTGGCCATCGGTATGCTCGTAATACATCTGAATGGCGTGGCTTTTAATAGTGATCCCGCGTTCTCTTTCCAGGTCCATATCATCCAGCGTCTGGGCTTTCATATCCCGCTCCGAGATGGTCTTGGTAAACTCCAGCAGGCGGTCGGAAAGGGTGCTTTTTCCGTGGTCAATGTGGGCGATCACACAAAAATTCCTGATATTTTTCATACGCCCGCAAATATACGTTTTTTTAAAATGGGGAGTTGGCAGAAGATCAGCCGCCTAAGAGCTTGTCTAAAGTTCCATTAATTGGCTGCAATTGGCAAATTTTGTTTTGCATTTCGTTAAAAAGCCTCGCCGATGCGCTGCATCATCTACGTTTTTTGCCTCATTCAAAATAAAATTTTCTCAATTTCCCACAATCATGAAAATTTGGACAAGCTCTAAACCAACTTTAACATTTCCCTCCCTTGACATTTATCTTTTTTTTTTTGTAATATGTACCCTGATACCTTTTCGTTCCCATGAACGCTTGATGGCCATCAGCCAAATTAGTCCCTTCTACGATAACAGACAAAACATACTGCCCGTAGGTGATGAAATCCTCTTGCCTGGCTGCGCAACAGCTGGAGGTTGATTGTAGTGTTAGCTACGAATCCCAATTTTTTAACCGATGACAAAGCTACCCAGCCTTGTCCCTAAAAATTGATGTCTTATGGAAAAGACTGCAACCGACTTGTTTTGCAAATACGCGAGCTTCGACTTCCGCAACTTGCTCCACCTTTTATTTACAGTACTCCTGATTAGTAATACTGCAACTGCCGAAAGCAAATACATCAACAACAATTGCCAGCAACTATTCACCTATACGCAAAATTGCGGGCTGGTAAATTTTACGCCAACCGTTGATCCTAATGATGTAACTGAATATACCTGGGATTTTGGCGACGGCAGTACTTCCAATGTTAACTGCCCGACGTATGAATATATTTTCCCTGTAACTTATACCGTCACTCTTACTATTACCTTAACTAACGGAACCCAACAAAGTTGTAGCGCAGAGATCAACGTTACCTGTGTTGACTATTGTAGTGAAGGCATTAACTTTACGTATCATGTAGATGATTGCACTGTCTGCTTTATAGCGGGACTACTGAATCAGTTTTGGGATTTCGGCGACGGAACCACCTCTACTGAATTTAACCCATGCCACACCTACGACGTATCAGAAACTTACATTGTCACGCTTTCCAGTTCACTGGGATTCTCCTGTGACAGACCCGTTACTGTCAAATGCGAATGTTGCCCGGATGCCAATATCCATGTAGGTGACGAAACAGATTACCCTACTTTGTCGAGTGCTGTGAATGCAGGTATTCTTGACCCGGGCAGCCAGTGGGGTGAAGCTATTGGCGTATGCGGCAACTTTTTGATGGATATAAATGGTTATTCTTTTTGGGACAACGATTTTCTGATGGCGCCCGGCGCCAGTATCACAATTAATGTAGAGACGAACATCGGCTTGATCCTTAATGATTTCCTCCCTTGTGACAGCCTCCAGCAAATGTGGCGACATATCAACATCCTCAATCAGGCAACGCTACAGTTTTTATACAATAATGTAGAAGGTGCCCAACATGCCATAATCCCGGAAGCGGGTTGTACAGCTATTATTGAAGGCAATAACTTCTTCAATAATTATGTAAGCATCTATGTAAAACAATCCGCCTTCCAGCATTCTATACATGGTAATCAACACCATAGCAACGGACTACTGCTCGAACCCTACGATGCTATACCCGATGGCGAATGGTCTTATGCCGGGATTTTGGTCGATTCCTACCAAAGTGATGAGCTTTTTGTCGGGCTTCCAACCAATGATCCCAATACAATTGATACACCTGCCGAAGAATTTTACGATCTTGCCAATGGGATTGTAGCTAGCAAAGCCAACATGAATGTCCAACGAGCTACTTTTATTAATATGGTACCCGACAATGCATACGCCTTATCCCGCTTTGGCATACATGCCATAGGAGACGGACAACGCCTGGTACAGGCAGGGCTGGGCAATACCGGTTCGCCACAGGTACCCATTGCCGGTAATGGCGATCCCCCCACTTTTGCCACCTGCCATACGGCAGTTTTTGCCTCCGATGTCAATGTCACCTCTACTAACAATAAGATCGTAGATGTGAATACCGGCTATCTTATTACTACCAGCACCCAACGATCTTTTGAAGTATATGACAACCATATCGACTGCGAGCAATACGGCATCCAGATCGACAACAGCTACCATACCCTCAAAGCAGATGTGGTAGAGAATTTTATAGAAGTAGGCGATGCAGCCGTAGCCAGCCAGGCTACAGCAGGCATTCACCTGGTGGGAGTGCAAATGCTCATACAGCGCGACCAGCCTGCCGCCCTGCTCGAATCCAACGAAATTTACATCTATGAAGGCAACTCTCCTCACGGCATCTCCATTGTCGCCTCCAACTATATAGATGTACTAGACAGCAAAATCTTCATCCGGGATGACGAGGTGAGCGCTCCCCAGCAGGTAGGCATCGGCCTGTACGGCAATGACCACCTGTACCTGAGCTGCAATACTATCAGCGGGCAAAGCCGCGATTGCATTACCTTCGAGCAAAGCGATGCCCTCTTTGCGTCCAACACACAGAATACCGATTACCACTGCACCCTTACCGATGAGACCTTCAAAGCCATCCGCTTTCAGGGTGCCTGCAGCGCCACCAGCCTGGAAGATAGCGAGCTGGGCAACCACTGCCAGGGCCTGGTGTATGAAGGGAGTATTATGATCGATGCCCAAAACAATGCCGCCAACTTCTGGCTGGGCACCTACTCCGGCAGCGGGCAGGAAAATGCAGCTATACACTTTGGTACCGACGCTAACTTAATTATAACTCAGCAGCTCACCATCCACACCACCATGCAGCCCTTCTTTCCGCCGGGCTTTAGCGTACCCAATGTGGCGCCTCCGCCGCCGGATTGGATATTTTTTGATGCAACCCTCCCCGAGCCCGAACACGACTGCACACCGGGTGTAGTTTGTGATAGTGAGGATGAACTACCGCCCCCTGCCATCAGCGATCTGGATACCCTCATTGCAGGTGGCCATTATACCCTGGATGCATTCGATGAAGGTATCCGCTGGATGAGCGGGCAGTATTTGTATGCCAAGCTGCACGCCCATCCTGGGCTTATACAGCCCAATACTGCCATCGCCTCCTTTTACAATACAGCCGCTTCCGGCACTATGGGGGCTCTACATGCAGTCCGTTTACAGATCGATAGTCTCTTTGGGATGGATTCGCTGACGCTGGTTGCCTATACGCACCACCTCGACGAAATACAGCGCCTTTCCGATTCTGTGGCGGTCAAGAACTACCACATTTCTTTTACAACGGGAATCGACAGCATCAGTTTGTGGAACCAAAAGTTGCTGTATGCTGCGGCACTATCGGATACCATAGGAGGTCTCAACAGTTTGATGGCTTCGCTGGAGGCCAGCCGGTTGGCCACTGTTGACAACGTGATCGCTGCCAATGCGGCTATCAATGCAGCAGACATCTTTGAAAGCAATGAGCAGGAAGTGAACGACATACTGCTCCGCACTCTCGGCAAAGGCATTGATACCCTGAACGCTGTACAGATAAGCAGCCTGTACAATATTGCCAACCAGTGCCCTATGGAGGGCGGGCTGTCGGTTTATCGCGCCAGGGCATTGTACAAGATGCACGACCAGATGACTACATTCGACGATGCCCTGCTGTGTCAGCCGCCCAATAATTGGGTAGCACAGCCTGGAAATAATATTCTGAATGAGATGAAAGCTGCCAGAGGCGAGGAAGTAAGTTCCGACCATGCTCCGGAGCAATTGAATATCAGGCTCTTCCCCAACCCCGCCGATGGCTCGCTGCAGCTACAACTGAGTGAGGCTGCCGGGGAACCCTTGACCTTCACTCTTTACGACCAACTGGGCAGGCCGGTACTTCAGCACAGCCTGGCGCCTGGCAGCAGGCAGACTCAATTCAATACTGCTTCCCTGTCTCAGGGGGTTTATATGGCGAGCCTCAAGCGTGAAAACCAGGCTGTATTCCGCCAAAAACTGATCATTTTGCATTAATCGCTCTGCCTCCGGGTCCTGATAATTTGGTGCCCGGAGGCACTTTAACCTTTTACTATCATGAGGTATTTTCTACTCCTTTCTTTACTCTTACCCTTCTGGATTACTGCCCAAAGCTACCCCCGCCACGATGCCGTTTGGGTACTAAGCAGAAGCTACCTTCCCGATACCACTGCGGTTACGGGCAGCCGCATTGATTTCAACAGTGGCTCGGCTGTTGTTTCTTCCGAAGTGCATGCCTTTAATTTTCATCTGAACAATTCCAGCATCTGCGATGCCGATGGTAAGCTGCTCTTCTATACCAATGGCGTACAAATCGCCAACCCACAGCATCAGATACTCGCGGGTAGCCACGGGTTTAATAATGATCCCGTCACGCAAGCTTTCCTGGAACTTGGACTTCCTGTTACCCAAGCCACCCTCTTTTTACCTGCTCCCGGTTCCGATCATTTGTATTATTTGCTTCACGAAGAGTTGACCTATCTCGACACCTTTGGTTTGAACTTTCCGCATTTATATTATACTCTCATCGACCAGCAGCTCGAACAGGGAAATGGAGCTGTGCTCCAAAAAAACCAAAAGATCATTTCTGATACACTTGATGACGGCAGAATTGCTGCCGTCCGGCATGCTAATGGTCGCGACTGGTGGGTGTTAGTAGTAGAGCGGCATTCCAACAAATTCTATCGCATACTCATAGACCCCAACGGACCGAGGCTGGATGGTGTTCAAATTATTGGCGATTCCACCAAATCGGATGTCGGGCAGGCTACTTTCTCACCCGATGGAAAGCACTATGCCAGAGTTCGACTAACGGCAACAGCTAAAAAATCTTATTTGGGTATCTTCCAATTTGACCGGTGCACCGGACTGCTTTCCAATCCTATCGAAGAGCAGTGCTATAACTGTGCTCATAGTCAAGGCCTTGCATTCTCTCCTAATTCCCGATTCCTCTATACTTCTTGGTTTACTTTGATCCGCCAATACGACCTTCAGGCTTCCAACATCCTGGCCAGTGTGGATACCATCGCTATCTATGACGGGGTGGAATCTCCTCCCGGACAACACACAAGATTTCAACAAGCTAGCCTTGCTCCCGACGGCAAAATTTACATTAGTTCCAGCACCACCACCGACATTCTACACGTCATCCATCGGCCCGATGAAAAGGGAGATGCCTGTATGTGGGAGCCCAGAGGGCTTAGCCTTCCCGTACTCAATATCGGCTCACTGCCCACTTTTCCCAACTTCCGGCTCGGCCCCGTCGAGGGCAGTGCCTGTGATAGCATTATCAGCGTGAGTGCACAGCCACACAGCCCTGCAGAACTTCTCAAAGCAAAGCTCTTCCCCAACCCCGCCGATGGCTCCCTGCAGCTACAACTGAGTGAGGCTGCCGGGGAACCCTTGACCTTCACTCTTTACGACCAACTGGGCAGGCCGGTACTTCAGCACAGCCTGGCGCCTGGCAGCAGGCAGGCTCAATTCAATACTGCTTCCCTGTCTCAGGGGGTTTATATAGCGAGCCTCAAGCGTGAAAACCAGGCTGTATTCCGCCAAAAACTGATCATTTTGCATTAATCGCTCTGCCTCCGGGTCCTGATAATTTGGTGCCCGGAGGTAGTTTAGGGAGTTGGCAATTAATAAAGTACGCAAAAAGGAGGTGGTGTATTGAGCTGTCAAAGCACTCCCTCCCTACTACTCTCCACTGCCTTTCAGTACCTTGATCGTGGTAATTGTATCCAGTCCTTCCTGCACTTCTATCTGGATGCCATCGGACAGGCCGGTTTTGATTTGGCGGCGCTCAAACTGATCTTCGCCGGTTTGAACTTCCACGAAAGTCGAGTCGTTTCGGAAGATCACATCCCGTTCCTTTATGGCAATTACACTATCTCGGCGATCCAGGATAATGTCGCCATTGGCACTATAGCCGGCCCTCAGGAAGATGTCTTTGGCTGGTTTGACGGCAGCTTTGACGGTAAATTTTACGGTGCCCTCTTCTTCTACCCCTTTGGGAGAGATGTATTCCAGCACCGCGTCAAATTTTTGGTTTTCAATAGCCCCCACGCTCAATTCCAGCGGCATCCCTTCCTTCAGCTTACCCACATCCGACTCATCCACCAGGCCTTCGAAGATCAGGGAGTTCATATCGGCAATGGCTGCAATGGAGGTGCCTTCGTTGAAATTGTTGCGCTCGATGACCGAGGAGCCCTCTTCCACCGGAATTTCGAGAACCATCCCGTCCACTGTAGAGGTTACTACATTTGATACCTGCCTGCTGTTTTTAGTGGCGCCTTCGCGAAGCAGTTGAAGGTTGTTGATGGCTGCTTCCATCTCTTGCTTGCGGATATCTACATCGGCCTCGAGTTGGCGCAGCATGCTTTCAGAGCTGATTTGAATGTTGTCAAATTCGGCTTTGCGCAATTCCATATTCACTTTGTACTGGCGGTAGTCGAGCTCCGAAATGATGCCTTCATTGAAAAGCTGGCGTTGTCTTTCCTCCTCTTTGCGGGCATCTTCATAGCTAATGCGAGCACTTTCGATATCGAGCTTTTTGCCGGCAAGATCTCGTTGTCGCTCCGCTTCGCGCTGCGCTTCTTTGTAGCGAATGCGTGCCAGCTCGGCATTGGATCGGGCATTGTTGATGTTCACTTCGCTGGGTATCAGCTTGATACGCGCCAGGCGTTGGCCCTTGCTTACCATCTGGCCAGCCTCCACGTACAGCTCCTCTACCACACCTGATACCTGTGGCTTGATCTGCACTTCCTTGCGTGGGCGGATCGCTCCTGTGGCTACCGTTTTTTTAATAATATTGGCAATCTCGGCCTTGGTCAGTTCCACCGATTCATCTCCGCCGTCCGATTTTTGAGAGAAGTAGAAAGCCAGCCCGGCTGTTACGAGTAACAAAACGAGTGCTAAAGCAATTAGACATCCCTTGTTCATATATTGACAGTTAGTTGGTTAACAATTTTCTCGACTTATATAGTCGAAATCGCTTGCCCTACCGCTTTCGCGGTTCATTCGCTTGAAGCACTGTCGTACTTCATTCGACTTATATAGTCGAAATCGCTTATTCATCTTTCAGGGCTACTACTGGGTTGACTTGTGAGGCCTGCAGGGCCGGTATCAGGCCAGTGAGCGCCCCGCTGATAACCAGGATAATGAGTGCGGCGATGCCCACTCCCAGGTCCACCTCAGGGTTGGCATAATATTGCGAACCTTCTCCCATCGCCACATTCATCAGCCAGATAAGGATGATGCTGGCCACCAATCCTAAATAGCCGGCAATGGTGGTAATGAATACGCTTTCCAGCATGACCATACTGATGATAGAACGCGGTGTGGCACCCATTGCCTTTCGAATACCAATCTCTTTGGTGCGCTCTTTAACGATGATGAGCATGATATTGCCCACCCCAATCACACCGGCCAGCAGGCTACCGATGCCAACAAACCAAACGATAAAGCGAATTCCGAAAAACAGGCCCATCACTTCCTGAAACTCCTCTTCTACATTGTCGGAACCAATCCCCTTGCGGTCATCGGGAGCGATATTGTGCCTTTTTTTCAACAGCCCTTTAATGTCATCTTCTACTGAGCTGACGCGCACATTGGGGTGCATAGCGCATACGAACCAGCCAATGCGATCGGGCCGGTTGGTGATTTGCTGAACGGTGGTGATGGGCAAAAAAATGGTTTTTTGATCTTCAATGGCATCATTGCCCCGACGGTCAGATTCGATGATTCCAACTACTAAAAACTCTACTCCCTGAATCCGGATGTATTCGCCAATTGGGTTCTCATCGGGTTCAAAAAGTACTTCCCGGACATGCTTACCGATTGCCGCTACTTTGCGTTTTTCTTTAATATCCAAATCATTGAGAAAGCGTCCTTTGCTCACCTTGATCGCATCAATATGGATCAGATCGGGCATATCGCCTCGTGCATCGAAAGCGCCCTTTTTATCTCCGTGAACTACTTCGCCGGATGGCATCCAGAGGCGCGGGGCCAGATAGGCAATCTCGTTTGCAAACTGTAGGCGAATGGCTTCCATATCCTGATTGGTCAAACGAACCCGGCGCCCCGGCGGATGGCCTTTGTAGGGCTTGGTAGTCCGGCTAGCCCACATATACAGGCTGTTTTTGGCATGGCCTCCAAAAAGCCCCATCACTCCATTTTCCAGCCCTTTGCCCGCACCCATCAGGAAGACCAGCATGAATATGCCCCAAAATACACCCAGCGCAGTGAGGGCCGTCCGAAGCTTGTGCTTACGGATGGTGTTGAATATTTCCTGCCACTTGTCGAGATCGAACATTTGTTTTTTTTTGTTTCGGTTGTCCGGTTGTCCGGTGTCCGGTTGGCGCGATAGAAGGCTACCGGACACCGAGCACCGGAAAACCGGCTGTATCTATCCGTCAACTCTTCATAGCAATTACCGGATTGATTTTCACCGCTTGCAAGGCCGGTATCAAGCCCGACACTACTCCGCTGATGATGAGAATAGCCATAGCGGCCAGTACCGTAGGTAAATTCACTTCCGGATTGCGAAAAAATTCAGCTTCTATATTATTGGCTTCCATAAACTGCTGAATACCAAATATGAGGGCAATTCCGCTGGCCAGCCCCAGATAACCGGCTACGCTGGTGAGCAGCACCGCTTCCTGCACGATCATGCTGATAATGGAGCCGGGCGTAGCGCCCAGCGCCTTGCGGATACCGATTTCGCGGGTGCGGTCTTTGACGATGATCAGCATAATATTACTCACACCTATCACCCCGGCAATGATACTGCCGATACCCACAAACCAGATAAAGATGCTGATAAAGTTCATCACCAGGCGAAACTCGTTGTAGCTCTCAATGCCGTTGTGCATACCGAGGGCTTGCTTGTCATCCGGATCAAATTTGTGCTGCTCCGCCATCGCCCGGCGAATATTGTCTTCAATTACTTTGGATTCCTCCAGGCTGGCATCTCCCATTTCTACCACTATCGTATGCAGTCGGTCAGTTCCTTCAACTAGTTGCATCGTGGATACCGGCAAATAGATGCGTTCCATCTCCCGATCGCGGGCATCCTCAAACACTCCAACTATCTGAAAATCAATGCCTTTTATATTCAATCTTTTTCCTATAGGGCTTTCACCTTTTTTAAAAAAGTCGCGCTGCACATGCTTGCCGATCACGCAGATTTTCCGTTTTAGGTCCTGGTCTTTTTGGTTGAGCCAACGCCCTTCCAGCATTCTGGGCTTTTCGATATGCCGATGTTCCGGATACACCGCCTGTACATCAAAGGACAAGCTTTTGTTTTGATAGGTAATAAAAAACTCGCCCCACATGTGGTAGCGCCCGCTGGTATATCGGGTGCCTTCCAGCTCGTCGATGAGTCCGTGATCACTATTTTCAAACTGAATAAATCGGCCTGCAGGAAGTCCTTTGTACGGTTTGGAAGTTTGGTCGGACCAAATCCAGAGACTGGCAATGGCGTCGTCTTTGAAATCGTGTTCGGCGCTGTTCTCCAAGCCTTTGCCAGCACCCAATAGGATCACCAGCATAAATATGCCCCACCATACACTGAGCGCCGTCAGGATGGTACGTAGCTTGTGCCTTCTGAGGGAGCTAAAAATCTCTTGCCATTTGTCAAAATCGATCCGCATATTTTGGGCATTGACTAGTTGGCGGCCTTAGCTGCCCGATGGCTGAAGCAATTCCGAAGACTCGATCAGGCCGTCTTTAAGGTGAATAATTCGCTTACTCATTTGGGAAATATCTTGCTCATGTGTGACTACCAAAACGGTGATCCCATCCTCATTCACTTCCTTGAAAATCTGCATAACCTCATAGGAGGTGGTACTATCCAAAGCTCCTGTAGGCTCATCAGCCAATATCATTTTGGGCTTGGAGATGAGCGCCCGGGCGATAGCTACACGCTGCTGCTGACCACCCGATAGTTGTGTAGGCAAATGATCGGCCCAGTCCCTTAGCCCTACTCGATCCAGGTAATCCAGCGCAATGCTCTGGCGCTCTTTGCGAGGCACTTTTTGGTAGTACAAAGGAAGGGCGACATTTTCGAGCGCCGTTTTGAAATTGAGTAGATTGAATGACTGAAATACAAAACCAATAAACTGGTTGCGGTATTGAGCCGCCTGTTTTTGGGAGAGGTTTTTCATCAGCACCTCATCCAGGCTGTAGATTCCGGCATCGTAATCATCCAATAAGCCCAGTATGTTGAGCAGGGTAGATTTTCCCGAACCCGATGAACCCATGATCGACACAAATTCTCCCTTTTCGATCAGCAGGTCAATCCCTTTCAATACATGGAGGCTGGTAGATCCGGTAGTGTAGGTTTTGTGGATGTCGGTAAGTTGAATCATAGTAGTTGTTAGAAACAAAAAGCGCGATGAAGAAATAAATTTTACCAACAGTTTACAAAATCAATGGATGAATACCTCTAATCATCAGACGAAGGCAGCCCTGCTCAGCCCCTACGCAAAATACCTCCTTTGCACAATTGTAAGCTGCGCGGAAGGTTGATTCAGGGGAATTCTTCCTCAATTTTCACCTTTCCGACCCTTCACCGCAGCCCAAATTTCTAAAATTTGTGCTAATTTGCAGTTTATCTGTACTGTATTTGAAAAAGCAGCTTGCAAAAAGCAGCTTTTTACTTTCGTTTTCGTTTTTGAGGAGAGCTAAAGATTGTATCAGATGACCCGTTTTTTTACTATCATATTCCTTATTTTTTTTATATGTTTTATTCAAAACTGTAAAAAAGGAGAGGATACTCCCGTTTTCAACATCGAAATCGATGATGAATTTTTTATCGATATGCGAGAGGAACTGAAGCCCAACCAACGTAGCCTGAGCTTTTGGGTGCAAACTATTGAAAAAAAAGACTGCCAAAATACCAGCCTTGATTATTCCTTCCACCGCAATGGCAATACTTTCATCGTTTCACTCAACGACCTGGTAGAGCCGGAGGATTGTATTCAGGACAGCACATACATTGAGGGCATTATTCCTACCGCCGAGTTTTCGGAAGGCACCTATTTCCTTCAAATCAACCTCAAAGAAGACATCATCAACAAGGGCAGGCTCAGTGTAAGCCCGGAGCATTATGAACTCAGCCTTGATTCGCACGATGGTATCAGCCTGAGGCATCCCAAGCTCTACCGGCTGCCCTCCAACAGCGCCTGGGGATATGTGGCTTACCACAACAGTAACGACAGCGAATTAGCCGATGAACTAATGGCCGAGCTAAGCAACCTGGCCGAACCGGCTGCCTTCTCGCCCGGCTATTACGGCTTCTTTGAGCTCGACGCCGACCAGCAAATCGAATTGCAGTCGCTCGTCGAACAAGCCTTTCACACCAATTTTTTACTACAATTTGATGAAGATAAAACGGAGCTGGCCAACTTGATCAACTCCTATCGCCAACAATATCCTGCACAATTGGAAATTCATGTTTTCACCGCAGAGGGCGAGTCTTTGTAAACTCTATACACGCCTGCCAAATTTATTAAATTTTGATAATCACAATAAATTCACCATCGCGTATCATTACGAAATCTGTTGGCGGATTTGTTTTTCCTTGCTGTAAAATCGTAAAAAATCGCCCCGCCAATGCCACCGGCGGCGCGGCCGCACCAAGGTTTTAGCCTTTCTGCCGGGCTTTACCAACACTATTCCTATTCCTTCTCTTTTGCAAATCGCTATCAAATAGGCTCGTTTTTTGGCTTCCAGCCTTTGCAGGCAATCCTTGCTCAAGGCCAACCATTGCTCATTGGCCGGATACTGCCGAAGCTGCTGAATCACTTTCAGCGAACGATGCCGAAAGCTGTTGAATGTAAGGAGCGCAAAACCAAATGCAAAGGCTACCCAAACATTGAAGATGAGCGAAAATTGAAGAAGCCCGTCCTCCGTTTTGAGCAGAGCCAGATAGGCTCCACTGAGCAGCACCCCGGCCGCGCCTGCTTTGGTACAATTGAACAAAAAGCGGAAAGGATCGTGGCGGGGACGGATGGCTGGCAATGTCTTCATCGATTTTGCCTCCATTGATACCACATAGGTGCCCCATAGCCAATGCCGAAAAGCGAGCAAGGCATCTGCCCGCTTGCTGCCATACCGTTTGCGGGTACGCACTTCTGCCTGCCAATACATGCTACGACCCAAGCAACGATGCTTATATTTTTTGCGGAGGTATTGCAAGGCAGTTTGTTGAACGACCTGTTCACTGAGGTTGGGCATAGTATGCTGTTTGAAAGGGTGACCGCCGTGCGAATGGCTTTTAACCCATAGGCGCTCCCTGATATTGTAGTAGCTTACGTGAAATTGGCGGCCAGGTTCCACAGCCAGATTGTTTACATACTGTCAAAATCCAGTATTTTCAAGGCTTTTAGCCACAGCAGTTCCAAAATAGCAGCCCTAAATAGTACCTTTGCGCCTATGGAATTGGTAAATACGATTGACAGAACTACATCAGCCCGGCTCTTTGAAGAAGCAAAAAAGTATTTCCCCGGCGGCGTCAATTCGCCCGTCCGCGCCTTCAAATCCGTTTCCGGCCCTCCGCTCTTTATCCGGCGGGGCGACGGATGCCGGATCGAGGATGAAGACGGCAATACCTTTATTGATTTTTGCTGCTCCTGGGGGCCATTGATATTGGGCCACAACGATCCCAAAGTGCGGCAAATGGTACTCGAAACGGTAGCCCGTGGCACTTCCTTCGGTACCCCTACCCGACTCGGCAATGAGCTGGGCCAACTCATTGTGGATCATCATCGGTTTATCCAAAAAATACGCTTCGTCAGTTCCGGTACCGAAGCGGTCATGTCGGCCATTCGCTTGGCCCGGGGAGCGACGGGTCGCAGTAAGGTTCTCAAATTTGAAGGCTGCTATCACGGCCATGTGGATAGCTTGCTGGTAAAAGCGGGCAGCGGACTGGCCACCTTTGGAGTAAGCACCTCTGCCGGTATTCCCGAAAGCTTTGCCAAGGAAACTTTGGTTGTTCCTTTGGGCAGGCCCGACCTTTTGGAGGAGACACTGCATGCACACGGTCAGGAAATTGCCTGCATTATTATGGAACCCATTCCGGCCAACAATGGTCTTTTACTACAAAAACCCGGGTTTCTTCAATCCGTGCGCCAACTATGCGATACGCATGGCATTTTGCTCATTTTCGATGAGGTGATCTCTGGCTTCCGCATCGGTTTTGAAGGAGCTGCCGGGCACTACCAAATCCAACCCGACATGATGACTTTTGGGAAGATCATTGGAGGAGGTATGCCGGTGGGTGCATATGCTGCCAATGCCGTCTTGATGGGCCACATTGTACCGGAAGGGCCGGTTTATCAGGCTGGCACCTTATCGGCCAATCCGGTAGCTATGGCGGCTGGTTATGCCACCCTGCAGCAATGCTTAGAGCCCGGCTTCTACGAAGAGCTGGAACAAAAAACAAGCGCTTTTGCCAAAGCTATCAACAGCTTTGCACAAAGCAAGGCCTTGCCGTTACAGGTCCAGCAAATTGGGTCTATCTTCTGGCTGGCTTTCAGCGAGAAGCCAATCTGGCGCGCCGATCAGATCGATGCTAAGCGGATGGAATATTTTAAAACTTTGCACCACGAACTTCTACAAAACGGAATCTATCTGGGGCCTTCCGGCTATGAGGTGGGCTTTGTATCCGCAGCGCATGATGAAGCCAGTTTATCCAAGGCGACAGAAATCATCTGTGAGTGCCTGGAGCGGGTTTTTCAATGATCCCGAAATCACCTGCTTATGATTAAAAACCAGCAATTGCGGGTACTTTCGTATGTAGTTATCCTTTATATGCTACTTGCTTTTGGCTGGTGGTCTGTGCTTTTATACACCAAAAACAAGGATGCTTTTCAAGCCAAAGCCGCTTACACCCAGCTGGTATTGGTAGCCGAAGGAAAGGTGAAAAGTGGGGAAGATTTTTTGAAAACGGCAGAATACCAGGAGCTGCGCAGCAAATATCGACGCCAGGAATGGATGATTTTTGGCGAGGCCAGTGTATTTGTCATTAGCCTGGTGATCGGTATCTGGCTCATCAACCGTAGCTATTATCAGGAAGTAGAGGCAGCCCAGCAGCGGCGCAACTTCCTGCTCTCCATCACTCATGAGCTCAAATCGCCCATCGCATCCATCCGTTTGATTTTGGAAACGCTGATGAAAAGAGACCTAAAAAAGAAGCAGCGCAATGAGCTGAGCCAGAATGGGCTCGAAGAAGCAGAACGCCTGCATTTGCTGGTTGACAATCTCCTGCTGGCTGCCAAAATAGAAACAGCCTGGGAGCCCAATCTGGAAAGCCTGCAGCTGCGCCAGTTGCTGGAAGAGATCGTGACCCGAATGCGCAGCAAATACCCGAAAGCTCATTTTGATCTGGAGATTGAAGAACCCGTGGCGCCCCTTTTGGCCGATCAATTGGGAATAACCACCGTTGCATCCAATTTATTGGAAAATGCCGTAAAATACTCTCCAACTCCTGCCCGGGTCACCATCTCGCTTTCTCAAAAACAACAGCAGCTCTACTGGCAAACCGCCGATCAGGGGAGTGGTATCCCCGACAAGGAAAAAACCAAAGTTTTTGAACGCTTTTACCGCATCGGCAATGAAGATACCCGCAAGGCGAAAGGTACGGGTTTGGGATTGCACATTGTGCATCAAATCGTACAAGCCCACAAAGGAAGAATTAAAGTGCTGGACAATAAACCAAAAGGTACTATCTTTCATATTGTATTGCCGGTGAAGCCGTGAGCCGGTTGCACAACAGGGCCTTATTGAGCAAGCGGACAACCGAAAAAAAATGAAACCATGAGAATTCTACTAGTCGAAGATGAAGAACACATACGCAATGTGGTAAAGATGAACCTTGAAATGGAGGGCTATGAGGTGGTGAGTACCGATAATGGCAAGATGGCTATCAAACTTTTTCACGAACAGCACTTTGATCTTTTGATTCTTGACGTCATGCTGCCGGAAGTCAATGGCTTCCAAATCTGTGAGCAAGTCCGGCTAACCAACATCGAGGTGCCGATCATCTTTCTGACTGCCAAGGATAGCAGTGGCGACCGGATAGCGGGCCTCAAAAGGGGGGCTGATGATTACCTAACCAAGCCTTTCAGTCTGGAAGAGTTGCTGTTGCGTGTCCAAAACCTGATCAAGAGAAGTAGTAAGTCGCCGGCAAATACGCCCGAAATCTATCAATTTGGTAATAATGAAATCAACTTTCGCACCTTTGAGGCAAAGGGAAACGAAGGTAGTTTTGTGCTTACCAAAAAAGAAGCAATGCTGCTCAAATTGCTTATCGACCGTAAGGGCGAGGTAGTATCGAGGCAGCAAATTCTCCAGGCCGTTTGGGGCTACGATGTGTACCCCAGCACCCGCACCATTGACAACTTCATCCTCTCGTTTCGCAAATACTTCGAGCCCGACCCCAAGCAACCCAGGTTTTTTCAATCGGTAAGAGGAGTGGGATACAAATACCTTGAAACACCATAAAGTACTGGCTATCAGTACTTTACAATTATTTTTGTCAGCCCGGTAGCATCCCCCTGCCAGCTGAGCAAATACACACCAGCGGGTAGCAGGGAAATATCAAGCCGCTGCACGCCGCCACGGTGATACCCACATTTCCAATACTTGCCGTGTACATCCCGCAGGCACAACTGCCCCTGTTGCTCGTCCGTATCGACTAGCAAATAGTCAGCCGCAGGATTGGGGTAAACGCGAATAGTGCTCCGCTTGTTAATAGCTGACAGGCCCACTACGTCGATCAGCACAGTGTAGCTGATTATGCTGGCGCAATAGGGGTTGGAAGCGGCCAAGGTGACAGTATAGCTTCCATTGGAGGCATAGTCATGCTGTGGGTCAATAGCCTGAGAGCCGGGGCTACCGTCTCCAAAATCCCACAAATAGGTCTCCGCATCAACGGATAAATTTTGAAACTGAACACTTCTGTCATCGACGGTAAAATCAAAATCAGCAATCGGTTGGGGAGCTACCAATACGAATTGTTCCTCCATGATACTCTGCTGACTTCCAGCAAAAAATACCGTCAGCCCGACGTCATACAAGCCGGGTTCTGTATATTCTACCAATGGAGCCACTTCGGTAGAGCTGGCTGGCGTACCGCCCGGAAAGCTCCACTCCCGCCCGATGATATCGCCGCTGGACTGGTCTTCAAATTGAACAAAATGCGGAGCACAACCAGCCCGTACATCGGCAGCCAAAGCTACTATCAGCGGTTCCTCAACGATCAGCTCCAGACATTGTGTAATAGTATCGGCGCCACAGCCGTTTTGGGCAATGAGTTGCACTTTGTAGGTACCTTCAGCAACAAATGTATGTGTCGGGCTAGGCTCCGTGCTGGTGTTTCCATCGCCAAAATCCCACAAATAGTCGGTGGCATCCGAAGAGAGATTGTTGAATTGCACGTCGAGCAAATTTTCCACAAAGGAATAACCGGCAGTTGGTAAAAGGTCGATATGCAGCGTTGCGATATCTGTGAGAAAGGCTCCTCCGCAGGTATCGGTCACCACGCACAAAAATTGATCGCCATCCCAATCGGCAAGCACCTGAGGAAAGCCAATATTGCTATAGCCGGGGAAGACCCCATTGGTAAGCGGGCCAAAATCTTCAAATCCACTTCCGGTATTTCGTTGCCACTGAAAGTGCAGCCCCGCTCCTGTTGCGGTTACTTCAAAAAGCACTTCCTCTCCTTCACAGGCATAGTGAGTCTGTGGATGGCTAACAATGGATACGGGCGGAAACAGCTCAAGTACCGCACTGACAGATCGTTGGCTATTGCCACAGGCATCCAGCAAACGGCATTCAAACACATTTCCATTATCTGGCAATTGTAAGTCATTGATTGTCAATAAATTAGTAGCAACATTTTGGTATTTTACCCCTTCTATCAATAACTCAAATCCACTACCCCGGTCCACCCACCATTCATACACAAGCAGGTTGCCGGAGGCCTGAATCTCAAAAGTTGCCGACGCGCCCAAACAAGCTGTGAGCGACTGAGGCTCTGTCTGAATAGCAATATCCGCCGCCGGGACTGTGCTTTGTGGTATGGCTTTGCCCTCTTCCAGGATACCCGCTTCTCCATCTGTAGCGCCATTTGAACTATCACTACAGCTGGCAGAATTCCTGGACAGCCCTGCACTCCCACCATCCAGCCAAATAACCAAAGCAGGATTGCCGGAGCTGCCGACAGGCAGGCTAATGCTCCCCCCTGCGCCGCCACCGCCAGGTCCTATGCAGCGTTCTGCCAGGGCATTCTCCACATCGCCCCCCGCCCCTCCTTTGGCACTCAGGCTAAGATTGCCGGACAAGCTGGCGAATTGTAGAATCATCGCTCCACCCGCTCCACCGCCGCCATTGCCATCGCCGGTGACGGGCCCCACGCTTTGTCCGTCGCAGCCGATGGTGTGGCCATTGCCAATGAGCTGCCCGGCTGACAGGATGATTATGCCGCCGCCTCTGCCGCCGTGGCTGGCAGCCAGATTGTTGGCGTGCCCGGCACCACCCCCGCCCCCCATGATGATCCGCCTTTCGGGATCATTGATAAACTGGCTCCAGCCAGCCAGCCCCGGGAAGCGGCCTTTGCAGCCAAAGGTAGATGGCTCACTGTTTTGGCCGCCATCACCGCCCTGCGCCCCGGCAGAGCTGCCACCGCCGCCACCGCTATTGTGGTCGTTGCCACCACCGCCGCCATTGGCATTGGGGCCGCGCCCTGCTTCTCTGGCGGGTATATAAGCACCGATCCCCTCACCTTTCATCGCGCCGCGCCAGCTGTCGATGGGATAGAAAAAATCATTTTGTTGAGACAGCCAACCGCAATCATTGGGCAGATTGAGGCGGGCAAAACCTCCACGAAAGCCTCGTTCACTCAGGTCGATATTAGCCTGCAGCTCCAGAGTTTGCGCTACTTCCAGCATCAGTACACCGCCCGTAGAGCCATCCCAAGGGGCTGCCGAAAGCACATCCGTCACGGTGGCATTTTGATAAACAGCAGCCCTCACCAACTGCAGACCCTGGCCAACTGTGTACTGATTGTTGAGTAGCAAGCTTTCCAAAAACACCTCATTGCCCGCCACCGAATCGATCACGGCTCTTTCAAACAAACCGGCTCCATTGAGCTGATTGGGATAGCCAAACTGATCATTGTCATCGGCTGCCATAGTGGCGCCCTGCATTTGGATGATGAGCACGATGTCACCCTTTTGGAAGTTGCCAATATCGCTGAGGCGCAGCCGGGCAATGCAATCTGATTCGATCGCTTCGATAGCGGCATATTCATTGACGATGCCGGAGATGCTGGTTTGAGCGATGAGCGGAAAGCTGAGCAGCCAGGCAGCCAGGCAAATGTATAGTCGTGACATAATCGGTCAAATAAGTTGGGTCAACGGTTGAGGGAAGAGTGTTGCAGGGTGTGTACTTTGCGAAGGTAGGGAATTTTGGGAGTTATCCTGTAGAGCAGCTCAGGGTTTATTGGGCTTTGCTTTGCCTTGTAAAACTCTATATACCCAGCCATTCGCCCCGGCGAACGGTATAAACCTCTATAAACCAAAGGCAGTCGCGCCTACCCCCTACTCAATAATAGCACACTCGAAGCGGCCATTGAGGAAGCGAATATATGCAGGGGTTTCATAGCTCGGAAAGCCCATATCCAATACAAAGGAAGCCATAAATTCTCCCGATACGAACTTATTCACCAAATCCAGCGAGTCAATTTGCAGAAAGTTGGATTCTTCTTCCAGCACTTCATAGCCTCCCCAAATCACATCGTCATCTACACGATCATACGATGCACGAGCCTTAATCAAATGATCCGTTGAATCAATTTCTGCCATAACTTTATAACACCCTTCAGCTAATGGAACTTCAGCAAAATAAAATATTTCTTTACTAACGTCATTGGTTTCTTCAAATGTTGTAAAAGCAACAAACAGTTGCTCTTCTTCAGTAATCTTTGCAAAAGCTGAAGCCTCAAACTCCCGATTAAGTTTAATAGCTACAGCAAAGCCATCCTCCATTTCACCTGCTCCAAATATTTCAAAACTGTCTTGGGTAGTTACAGGCATTTCTTCCATCACACATTCCTTCGGTGCAGGAGGCATGTCGTCATCGGCCACTACTACAGCTTCATCTTTATTGCAGGCAAAAAGAGCAAGAAAAATGGCACAGAATAGGATTAGGGTTTTCATAGCTATCCACATTTGGTAAACATACGCAAGATAGGCATTCCTCTTCAGTATTGCCAAGCCGCAGATACTAAAGCATACAGTTAAAAACCACCCCTACTCAATAATAGCGCACTCAAAACGGCCATTGAGAAAGCGGACGTACTCAGGAGTTTCGTAACTAGGGAAGCCAAAGTCTAGTAAAAAAGAAACCATAAATTCTCCTGACACGAACTTATTCACCAAATCCAGTGAGTCGATTTGTAGAAAGTTGGATTCTTCTTCCAGCACTTCATAGCCTCCCCAAATCACATCGTCATCTACACGATCATAACGTCCCTCTATCTTATTTCCCTGGCTTGTTGAGTCAATACCTGCTATAACTTTATAACAACCTTCAAATTGAGGGATTTCAATAAAATAAATGTCTTCTCTGCGCACATCGTTTTCTTCTTTATACGTCTGCAACACAATTGTAAATTCATCTTCTCCCACTATCCTAGCAAAAGCAGAAGCCATAAATTCTTTATTGAACTTGATAGCCTCGGCAAAACCATGCTCCATATCTCCTGGCCCAAAGATTTCAAAGCTGTCCTGCGTGGCAATCGGCATTTCTTCTATTACACATTCCGGCAGCTTGGGTGGCATGTCGTCATCGGTCACTACAATTGGTTCGTCTTTATTACAACCAGAAAGACAAAGGAACAGGAGAGATATAAAGCATATATTTTTCATAAGGCGTGGGTTTTATTTTAAGATAACAACTTTTCGGCTTATCGTTGCTTTTAGCGTTCGGATGTTCAGCAAATATACCCCTTCGGAAAGCTGGCCGTTTAGCGGCAATGTGATCTGATTGGTTCCTTCCTTTAGCAAATATGCCCCATCCATCAGCTTTTGGCCGGACAAACTGTACAAGCTCACGCCGACTTCTTGTGCCTGGCCATTTTCAATGACCAACTCCAGGCGATCCGATGTATTGGGATTGGGCGAAAGGCTTAGCGAAAAAGTGTTGCCGGAAGCCGTTTCATTCACCAGTCGGTTTTGAGGAGTAGCGGCTGCCGGATCGCAGGGCGCACAGGGCGTACCAATGCGCTTGGTGGCATAGCTCACCACATTGTCGGAAGAAGTGACTTTGACCTGGATAAAAAAGAAGGTGCAGCCGGTGAGCGTAGGGGGCGGTAGCGTCACCTGATCGGGATTACCAGGGTTGGCTGTAAGCAAGGTGCCCGGATTGGCGGCATCGAAAATACCGTCATGGTTCCAGCGCCATTCATAGGTGTAAGGCCCCTGGCCGGGATTACCGGGAAGCGGCGGAGTGACTACGGCGGTATAGACTTCGTCGTCTTCACAAAGGCGGTTGTTGCCCTCAATCAATACTACAAACTGCTGATCACCAAAATAACCAGCAACCATGCACCCATTTTCGCGAATTAGACCGGCATTATTCGCTGGCGGATCTACACTTCCGGTTGGCCAGCTCATATAGTTTATCTCCGGATCGGAATAATGAAGTACAGGAACTCTATGCTTAATCACATTTATATTTCCCCCACTCATTATAGTATAGTAAAAATTCGGAAAAATAATCCACGCTCTTCCACAATCTATTGGATAATGATTTGGAGCACTTTCATGCCATGCTCCAAATAAATGGCCAACTTCATGTACGAAGTTATTATACTGCCAAGAGGCATAAGTCAACTGTGAGATTCCAAAACTGCCTTCTGAATTTGGTCCATAGAGGAAAACACTCTTAGTTACAGCACCTTTATTACCATTATTTACGTATACGTAGTTAGTCAGCATAATCACTATATCTGCATTATAAGCTTGCCTTAAACTAATAGCTACAGGGTCTTCTGCTAGTAAAGTAGCATCTTGCGCAATATTATTGTTTCCAGGATAATTCCAATCAAACTCCTCATACACCACTCTGGCTCTGTGAGAAATATTGCTATTTTGAAAGGCATAGTTGAGCTTTTCTACCATTGTGGTGAGGAAAATATTGCGGCGGTTGGTATGAACCAGCCAGTTCTGCGCATCCTGCGGCAACAAGACGAGAATAGTGATCAATGCGGCACAGCCATCCCCAATACAATCATTTGAAGTTGTAATTGTACTATCTCCTTCAATAGAGCCAACACCGCATAAGGTATCGGGAACTTCAACATTGTCATTGTGATGGGTCAATAGACTCACTTCCTTATTCAGCGGTACGATCTCATGGTAGATGGTATCGAAATACACAAAACCTCCTGCGCCTTCCTCCTGCTGCACAATCATGATGCCGCCGTTGTGGCTGGGTATTTCGCCCTTCCAGATGTAGTTGCTGTCCGATTCGTAGTGCACATCAAGGGCATAGGCCGTGAGCGTATCAGTGCTTTCGCCAATGGGGAAGCTAAAGGTGAGCCTGCCGGAATCCTGTATGGCGATGGCGTTGTTGATTTGGATAAAGTCAATGTCGGAAACTCCGGGAACGGTATAGATGGTATCCACAAAATTGAGCTCCCCTTCGCTGATCGTCACCCCTCCTATCTGGGAGGTATCCACCCATTCAAAGAGCGGGCTGTTTTGGGCAAAACTTGCAGACGTAAGGCATAGCATAGAATAGAATAGAATAGAATAGAATAGAGAGGCGTTTCATTTTTGAGTGGGTTATTGGTTTTTGGAAATAGGTTTATCAACGTAAATTTAATGTTCTTTTTCCAGCTTTCCAAACAATGCCCCTCCTTCTTTCGAAAAGGCCTCCTCTGAATGCAGCTCAGGGTTTATTAGGTTTATGATGTGCCTGCTGACACAGGCCCGTTTATTGGGCTTTGCTTTGCCTTGTAAAACTCTATATACCCAGCCATTCGCCCCGGCGAACGGTATAAACCGCTATAAACTCCGTCAAACGAAATAAACCTTAAAACCCCCTACATTTATATCAATAAAATACTATCTTTGCAGCCGTTAAAATCCCGTCAGTCCTTCGAGGGCCTAAGCGGGTATGGTTGAACCAAATAAATTTTAGCATTATGCCTGTAAAAATCCGACTGCAAAGACGTGGTCGCAGAAAACAACCCTTTTACCACATTGTGGTAGCTGACGCCCGCGCTCCGCGCGATGGTCGTTTTATCGAAAAACTTGGTATTTACAACCCGATGACCGTTCCGGCTACTATCGAGCTGGATCGCGACAAGGCCTACGACTGGCTCATCAAAGGTGCGCAGCCTACCGATACGGCTCGTGCTATCCTGCGCTTCAAAGGCGTTTTGTACAGAAAACACCTGAGCAGAGGCGTCACCAAAGGCGCCCTCTCGCAAGAGCAGGCCGATAAGATGTACGAAGACTGGATTGCGGCCAAAGAAGCCAAAATCGCCGAGCGCCGCCAAAAAGCCCTTGACGAAAAGCGCGCCTTCCACGAAATGGTTTCCGGCAAACCGCCGAAAATTGAAGTGGCTGCTGCGACTACCACCGTAGCTGCCGGATCTGCTCCGGTGCAGGAAGAAGCCAAAACCTTTGCAGAATCTGTTGAGCAAACTACTGTAGAATCGCTCAGCGAACAGCCGGACACGGCAGAAGCTCCTGCTCCATCTGCTGAAGAGCCTGCAGCGAAGGAAGCCGCACCTGCTACGGTGGAGGAAACTCCTGTGGAAGCTGTGGAAGAAAGCCCTGCCGATGATCTTAAAAAGATCGAAGGTATCGGGCCTAAGATCGAAGAAACGCTGCAAACTGCCGGTATCAAGTCATTTAATGATCTTGCAGCTGCCAAGGCAGATAGCATTAAAGAAATTTTGGCCAATGCTGGTGGCAACCTTGCTACTCATGATCCTACTACCTGGCCTGAGCAAGCCAAAATGGCTGCCGCCGGAGAATGGGAAAAACTCCAAAAGTGGCAAGATGAATTGATGGGCGGCAAAGTAGTGGATGAAGCTGCCAAAGCAGAGGAGGAGTAAAGTCAACCACCACCTTCTTAGAAGGTGGCTTGGCGCTTGCCAACCCCTGTAAGGGGTTTCCCTCTTTTCTTCCCACGCCACCACAAGCGGGGGGCTGGCCTGCCAAACAGCCAGCTAAGCCAGCCAAATCATTGTTTGACGGAGGAGTTTGATTTGGCGAGATTTTTTTGCTTCGTTTTTTCATCGATTGGAAAAAATGAAGGCGCCGCACCTGTCTAACTAGCATTGCCAGGTAGAGGCAATACCAAAAGTAAAACGACAAAGCCAAAAAGAACATAACCACCACCTAAGGAGGTGGTTATCTAAAATTCAATAAACAATTTGGGGTGTGACACAAATCGCCGCATCCCAAATTCTTTTAATTATCCCGTAGTTCATAGTACAAATACTCGCAAGCGTTGTCGGTACAGCGACTGATTTGCAGCAAGCCGTTCTGTATTACTGCTTTAACTTTGTGTACACTCACCGCCTCTCCGCCCAATACTATTGCCACGCGCCTATTGATATACGACTCGGTAAAAAAGGCTAGTTGTTGGCTCGCCCGGTCATCGAGCTGGAGCATCAATTTCTTAAAACCATCAGGCTGTTGGATTGTTGAAGGCTGCTCAGAAAGCCGGAGCGGTACGAAGTCCATTTTATCCACTACCATAAAATGCTCCATTTGAGCGGTACGATCTACAAATTTATGGTTGAAACGGATCAAAGCTTCCGGACTTTGCAATGGCAGTAGATGGCTCCCTTCCCTAGCTGAACGAAGGATAGGATATAGCCCATCTTTCAGAATACTACTTTGGGCAAGCTGCGTTTTTACCAGCTTCCGGCTGCAACTACCTATCAGGAGGGTCAAAGAAACGAGCAATACAATGGGTTTGAGTATTATTCTCAATGCCTTATGGTTTTATGGCTACAAACGGCAAATGCCGGACCTAAAATCAGCACTACTCTTTTCCAAAATTCTGTACCCAGCAATTCGGCATACTGAGTCCGCCACTAGCTGCTATTTTGCCTACTTTATAACAAGCCACATACTCCCATGCCGGATCAAGCAGCGCCTTGCGATGTCCAAAGCCGGGGATGCCACTATCTACCAGCAGGTCGATAACAGTGGCACGTACGCCGTCTCTGTTGCTGGCAAAATTTTCACCCCCCACGCTTAGCCCCGCCCCTTGGCGGATACGATCACCAGGCTGCGAGCCGTCACTACCCTGATGCGGATTTCGCTGGTCAATATTGCCCATGTGCTGCAAATCCTGGCCATGATTTCTGGCCACATTGTAAAGTTTTGGGTGAGGCCGCAATAGCTGCAGGGGCTGCATTTGGCGCAACTCCTCGATCAAGCCTTTGGCAGTGGCAATTTCCTCCGATTCAGAAACCATTGTCCAGATTTTGCCGTCTTTTACATCCTGAATATACTGCTCGATGAAGGGAATATAATCTTTCGGGCTACCTCTCAACAAGTTGATTTCGTTAATCATTTCTTGCTCTTCGGCACTCATGTAGCCTGCTGCTGCTACCTCATTTTGAGTAGCTTCTTTGGTTTCTTCACTTACATCCACCGAGGCTGTGGCCGCTTTTTCCTTATCTCCAAAATCCATTACCCACGCATTGGGATCCTGCCCTACCTGCCCTACAAAGTAACAGCCGATGAGCTTCCAGCGGCGGTCCAGCAAATTGAGGCGATGGCCACGCCCCGGCACACCGGCATCCACCAAAAGGGAAGCCAGCAAATAGCGAACGGAAGGATGGTAGGAACCAATATTTTCAGCTCCTTGATGGATGCGCGTATCTCTTTTCAGGCGATCGTCGAAGCTGGAGCCGTCGATTCCGGTATGCGGATTGCCCCACAGGCTGCCTTTCTTTCGCAGGTCCTCCCCGTGTCGCCTGGCCAATTGGTACAGCTCTTCATGCGATTGCAAAGGAGGCAGGCTTCGGAGCTGCTGCAGTTGAGTGATCAATTCGCGGGCAGTAGCTTCCTCCTGACCCACATCCGCAAAGCCTTCTCGCTCGTAGTACTCCAAATAGTCCTGAATGTAGGGAATATAAGCAGGCGGATCGGACCTCATCAGATTGATTTCATCCAGCATTTCCTGCTCGATGCGGGTCATCTCAGCTTTGGGTGGTGGCGGAGCGGCAGAAGAGGCAGTGCTCATTACTTCCGCCTCACTGACTTCAACCACCTGACTATCCTCCTTGGGCATATGGGGAGGCTTGCTACCATCCCGTTTGGAGGCCGGCGCAGGCGTATAACAAGCGGTAAGCTGTAGGAAGAAGGAAGCTACAATGAGGAAAAGGAGTGGCTTTTTCATAGTCAGCAGTTTGTTAACGACCAAAATTAGTGAAAATGTTGAAAACAGCCAGCGAATCGCCGGTTTAGGTTTAGCCTGGTTACATTTGGCAGAAGCAGTGGATGGTCGAAACGGTTGCCATAATTCGTAAAAATTGCTAACTTCGCACATAGAACGGGCATTGCAATTGAGCGGGCCTTTTCCAACCCACAGAAGGCCATTAATTAATTTCACAATTCACTAAACCTGATAAGGCTTATACGCCTTATCAGGTTTATATATAAAAATGAGCAACATGAAAAGTTTGGATCCAAAATACCAACAACAGCTGGAAGCCATTGAAAAGGAGCTACAGGCTTCAGCCGAATTTGCCACCTTTCTGGACACCGAAGAGGACGAGGATTACAAGGCGCTTCGCGAAAAGTTTGAGCCGCAGGTTGCCGAGCTGTACAAGCAGGTTGCCGACGATGATCCTATGCAGGTACTGGCTTTTGAGGAGCAATTGATAAAGATGGAGCTGGAAGGAATGTTTTTGGCTCGTGTATTGGGTTACAGCGTGCTCAGAGGGGTGATCGATCACCAGTATCGCTATGTACGGCCTCAAGCGCACTTTAAAAGCATTTTAAAATCGATCGCCGGCTCTTCCAATTTTGATTACATCCGTAAGCGCATCGGCCAGACTATTCAGGTCGGCTTTGCTTTGAGCAGCGACATTTGGGTGACCAACCTCATCAACGAGATTACCAACAAGCGGGTGCGCTATTTTCTGCAATCGCAAAAACTGCCGCGCTTCCGCCTGGCCAAAGAACGCAAGATCAGCTATCTGCGCTATGCCAATCAATTTAGGAATGATGAGTTTCAAACTGCTGAGTTTCCTACTACTTTCTCAGAACTGAAGGTACTGTTTCCGGAGGTGAAAAAATTTCTGAAGCACCGCATTGCCAAAAAGAAAAACAATGCGCGCATTATGCCACCGATCAAAGCTTTCCTCGGAAATGAGGCTTTCAAAAATTCGCAGGAATACCTGGAAATGCTATCGCTGTATGCCAACTTCTTTGAGCTCAACAAGGCCGATATGGCCGAACTGAGTACGTGGCTGGGCGATGCACGAAGCAATATGCCGGACTTTTCGGAAAAATGGCTCGACTTTCTGCTGGCCATCCACCACAGTGAGCTTCAACTCGACGGCCACGCAGATCAGCGGGTCTCTAATTTGATCAATCATTCTGTAGAAGACGACTTAAGCAGCTTCTATCAACTCACCGATATTATTCACTCCAAGGGCTATTTGCACGAAGAAACGATTGATGCGGTAAAGACTTTTTACGTACGCCACGAGGGCCTTTCGACCATCAATGAATGCCTGCGCCAAACCATTTTCCGCTATTTCGAGACCTTCCTGAACAATCTGGAAGAAGCAGACTATCCGGAGTACTTTGAGCTGTCGAAAATATTTCCGGTGTATATGGATATTTTCAACAATCAGTTCTTCAATCAGCGCCTCAAAGAGCTATGCCTGCGCTATGTCAAACGTTTGCAAAAACGCTACACTGATAAGCGCGGCAAAGATTATCAGGACATCAAAAAGTTTGTGCTTACCAACTTTCAGGACCTGGGCTTTTATACGGAAAAAGAGATACTCGAAATGTTTAAGACTCGCCGCAAACGCAAGGCCACAGCCTAATTTGTGGAAAGTCGTTATCTGTCGAAAAAAGCTTCCCGCCCGTATAAGTTTACCACTGCTTTGTCCCTTATCGGATAACTTTGGAATAAACTTGCTATCCTAATGATGCTCAAACAAGCAATTAACGGCATTGTATCCTATCTGTCTGCCTTTCAACTTATCAGCCGACTGCGCCTCTGGAAGTTTGTATTGGCTCCTGCCATAATTAGTTTCTTCATTGCTGTAAGTATTGGCTTTAGCGCCTGGGGGCTTTCCGATAATATCGGCAACTGGCTTGCCGGCTGGTGGCGCTGGGAATGGGGAGCCGGCCTTATCGCTTCAATAGGTCAATGGGCAGGAGGCTTGTTGGTGTTCATCCTTGGGTTGGTCCTGTACAAGCATCTGGTGATGGTATTGGTATCTCCTTTTATGAGCCCCCTGGCAGAACGCATCGAAAAGCATTTGACGGGGATCGACACGCCTTATCGCGGCTTCCAACCCGGTCGAGCAGCTAAAGAGCTGATGCGCGGTTTGTATCTGGCATTGCGCAATATCAGCCGTGAATTGGTATTGGTTGCCTTGCTATTTTTGTTGAGCTTGATTCCGATGATAGGGGTAATTGCCACTATACTCATCTTTATCATACAGGCTTATTATGCCGGCTTCGGAAATATGGATTATACGATGGAACGCCATTTCAGTGTAAAACAGAGTGTACAATTTGTAAGACGACATAAGGGCTTGGCAATTGGCAATGGTGTAGTGTTTTTGGCACTGCTGATGCTGGGCATTGGCTTTTTGATTGCACCGCCATTGGCTACCGTGGCTGCTGCTCTGGAAACGGTGCCGCGCTTGCATCCGGCAGCGCCAAATAGTGATCCGACCTCGCTAGTGTAATATGTCTGCTTGTTGGCAAAAGCAGCATTTGTATTTTTATAGTTTTATTCATTCTATTAGCTTGCCAAACACTTTATTTCGCAAAACTCCATTAGTTATGAAACAACTTTTCACCCTCCTCTTTTGCTTTAGCATTTTTAGCAGCAACGCTCAGCTCAACTTGTCCTACGTCGCAGATTTGACATACGATGAAGACTTGAGCGATATCTGGGGCTTCCGGCATCCTGATGGTACAGAATATGCTTTGGTAGGCGCCCGCAATGGAGTGTCGGTGGTTAGCCTTGCTAACCCTGCTAGCCCGGTAGAAGTTGCTTATGCAGATGGTGCCAGCTCTACCTGGCGCGATATAAAGACCTTTGGCAACTATGCCTATGTAACTAATGAAACCGGAGGAGGGGTAGCTGTACTCAATCTAAATCACTTGCCTGATAGTGTCCCTTTTTACAATTGGTCGCCCAACATTCCCGGAATGGGTTCTATCATTAGTTGTCACAACATTTATATTGATGAAAAGGGTTTTGCCTACTTGTCAGGCTGCAATATTAATGGCGGTGGCCTTCTGGTGGTAGATGTGTTTAGCGATCCCGGCAACCCGCAATTTGTCAGTGCCGCTCCTCCTCAAAACAGCCATGATGTATATGTGCGAGGCGATACCATCTACAACTCCGAGATCAGCAATGGTGTACTAGCCATTTACGATGGGTCAAATAAACAAAACATTACCCTCATGGCTACTCAGCCAACTCCTGCGCTCACCACGCATAATGCGTGGCTATCAGATGATGGAAAAACAGTTTTCACCACTGATGAAACCAGCAATGCTCCTGTAACCGCTTATGACATTTCCAATCTCAACAATATTGTTGAGCTGGATCAATACCGCCCTTATGCTACACTTGGCGATGGGGTAATACCTCACAATGTACATGTATGGAATGATTTTTTGATTGTGTCCTACTATACCGATGGTTGTATTCTTCTGGATGCCAACCGTCCGGAAAATCTGGTGGAAGTGGGCAATTTTGATACCTTCATCCCTCCCAGCACAGGTTTTCAGGGTGTTTGGGGAGCCTATCCCTTTTTGCCCTCCGGCTTGATATTGGCTACCGATATTGGTAATGGCTTGTACATTCTGGAGCCTAATTATGTAAGGGCTTGCTACCTGGAAGGTACAGTCACTGATGCCAGTAACGGCCAAAAACTGGGTGGGGTGACTATGAAGGTTCTATCTACGCCCGCAATTGAATTTACCGATTTGCAAGGCCAATATAAAACCGGGCAGGCTACTGCAGGCACCTATGAAATTCAGGCATTCAAGGCAGGTTATGAGCAAGCTACTAAAGAAGCTATTTTAAACAATGGCGTAGTCACTGTTGTAGATTTTGAACTCCAACCGCTACCATCTTTTACGTTCGTAGGCAAGGTTGTGGATGCTTCAAACGATCAGCCCATAGCAGATGCGAAAATAAGTATCGACAATGATTTTTTCAGTTTTGAGCGAGTTACCGATGCAAATGGCGAGTTTAGTATCACTACCTTTTATGAAGGAGTTTATGAAATCTTTGCCGGCAAATGGGGCTACCAAACTCAATTGTTAAGCACTTTTAATATTGATGAAAACACAGCTGCGCCCACATTCAGGTTGGAGCCAGGCTACGAAGATGTTTTTTCATTGGATTTGGGTTGGGAGGTGCAAACCAATATTCCCTTTGGCAACGGTGGCTTCGAACGGGGCGATCCCATCGGTGTGATGGTTCCACAGGCCGGCAATTTGCTCATCCAGCCGGAGGATGATGTTCCGCAAGATATTGGCAACCACTGCTATGTGACGGGAAATATAGCCGATCTTTTCAATGGTGTTATCATCGGAGGAAGTTCTTCTATCACTTCTCCAAGCTTTGATATTAGCAATTACAATGATGCCCGTATTGGTTATTATCACTGGTATCTGAATATAAATACCGGTGGGACTACAGTGGGTGATGACCCCATGTTTGTTGTTCTTTCCGATGGTCAACAAGAGGTTTTTATCGATACTATTACTTATCCCATGCTGGATACGTTGAGGTGGAAATACAGCGAAATAAAAGTTAGTGACTTCTTCCCTCCATCTGCCAATATGAAAGTGCGCTTTCTTGTCAATTCTCCTGATTTCAATGATGCCATTGAAGCCGCCGTCGATTATTTCCGCGTCTGGGATGCCATGCCGGTCAATACTATTGAACCTTCCGATGTAGCTCAGCTACAGGTTTACCCCAATCCCAGCCCGCAAGCCTTTACGCTCGATTATGCTCTGCAAAAGCCGGATGCGCCGGCTGAGCTGGTGGTGTACAATGTGCTGGGTCGCAATGTAGCCAGCTACGCCCTCGGCCAGGCTATAGGGCAGCTGCGCTTCGGAGCCGAGCTGGCGCCGGGAGTCTATCTGATAAAAATCCAGCAGGGCGAGCAGAGTAGCCAAACATTGAGGGTCGTGAAGAGGTAAGTATCGCTATCCAGTTTTCGGTAGTCGCATTAGAAGGCATCGGATACAGAAAACCGGACAGTCGGATAATCAAAAAAAAACTCGTATATTTATTTCGCTTTCATGACAAACTGCCCGATGCATTACATGCGTCAAATAACTTTAAGCCATGAAACGACTGCTCCCTTATTTACTGTGCATTAGTTTTACTAGCACTTTTGCTCAGCTCAATCTATCTTATGTAGCCAGCTTAAAATATAGCGATGATATCAGTGATGTATGGGGTTACGTACACCCTGACGGCATAGAGTATGCATTAGTAGGCACCCGTAACGGTGTATCGGTAGTCAGCCTTGCTGACCCGGCCAATCCGGCAGAAGTGGCATACGTGTCCGGTGCCAACTCAAGCTGGCGGGATATTAAAACTTTTGGCAATTATGCTTATGTGACTAATGAAACGGATGGAGGGCTTGCCATACTCAATCTCAGTTTTTTACCCGACAGTATCCGATATTTTTATAGAATGCCTAATCTGCCGGGTGGAGGTTTAGTAAGGAAGTGTCATAATTTATTTATAGATGAAAGTGGTTTTATCTATCTGGCAGGGTGTGATCAGAATGGTGGTGGTATAATATTGATGGATGCATCAAATAATCCTGTTAACCTTGATTTTGTTGGTTTGGCTCCACCCGAATATAGCCACGATGTATATGTATGTGGCGATACCCTGTTCAGCGCAGAAATTAACAATGGCGTGTTGGCCATTTATGACATTACTGATAAACAGAATATTTATCAGCTTGCCAACCAGTCTACACCGGCTAATTTCACTCACAGCGTCTGGCTTTCGAATGATGGAAAGACCATCTTCACGGCTGATGAACGTCGCAACGCTCCAGTTACTGCTTATAATATCCGTGAGTTGGACGACATTCAGGAATTAGACCAATACCGCCCTTACGCTACGTTAGGTAGTGGTGTAATTCCACACAATGTACATGTATGGAATGATTTTATAATAGCCTCGTATTATACAGACGGCTGTATCATTATTGATGCTAACCGGCCAGAAAATCTGGTGGAAGTGGGCAACTTTGATACGTTTATCTCGACAAATACAGGGTTCCACGGGGCTTGGGGGGCCTATCCATTTCTACCATCTGGCTTGATCTTGGTCACCGATGTTGAAAATGGCTTGTACATTTTGGAGCCCAACTATGCAAGAGCGTGCTACCTGGAAGGCACAGTGAGAGATGCCAGCACCAACCAGCCAGCAGAGGGAGCCACAGTGAGTATTTTATCTAACCCAGCTAAGGAAAATACAGATTTGCGGGGCAATTACAAAACTGGCTTGGCGACTGCTGGAACATACCATATAAAAATCTATAAGCCAGGGTATCGGGAAGTCACCAAAGAAGTGGTTCTCAACAACGGGTTAGTTACTATACTGGATATTTTTTTAGAGCCTCTACCTTCCTACAATATTTCAGGAAAAGTGATTAATGCCTTCAACCAGCAACCAGTAGCCAATGCCAAGATATATTTAGCTAGTCAGTTTTTCAATTATGAAACTACTGCTGATAATGCTGGAAACTTTAATATAAATGCAGTCTTAGAAGGATATTACGAAATCTTTGCTGGCAAATGGGGATACAAAACCAATTTATTGGACTCCATCAATATCGTTGGGAATACAGCTGTACCAACAATTAGATTGGAATCTGGTATTGAGGATATATTTTCTCTGGATCTGGGCTGGCAGATAGAAACCAATACTACAAATAGCAATGGCGGATTTGAGCGAGCCATCCCACAAGGGAGGCTTTTTTGGAACAACTGGCTCATTCAGCCGGAAGCCGACGTAGCTCAAGACCAGGGTATTCATTGCTATGTGACCGGCAATCAGGAAGATGAAGAAAGCGCGTTATCAGATGGAACAACAACCCTTTGCTCACCTGTGTTTGATGTCAGCACTTTTAATGATCCTTATATCAGCTATCATTATTGGTGGCTTTCTATTCTCGTTTCAAATCCCCAGGGAGGAACTGCATATTTGAAAGTAGAACTTTCTAATGACCAAAAGAAAATAGTAATTGATTCTATTTATCAAGACCAACATTTAGATAGCTTGACCTGGCAATTTCGAACGATTAGAATCAGAGATTTTTTATCTCCTTCTACCAATATCAAAGTCCTATTCACAGCCTTTTCATCTAACACATATATCGCAGTTGAAGCTGCCATCGACTATTTCCGCGTCTGGGATGCCATGCCGGTCAATACTATTGAACCTTCCGATGTAGCTCAGCTACAGGTTTACCCCAATCCCAGCCCGCAAGCCTTTACGCTCGATTATGCCCTGCAAAAGCCGGATGCGCCGGCTGAGCTGGTGGTGTACAATGTGCTGGGTCGCAATGTAGCCAGCTACGCCCTCGGCCAGGCTATAGGGCAGCTGCGCTTCGGAGCCGAGCTGACGCCGGGAGTCTATCTGATAAAAATCCAGCAGGGCGAGCAGAGTAGCAAGATGATAAAAGTGGTAAAGCAGTGAGCCGGTGAAGCTAGTCGATTTCTAACGTAATTTAGTAATGATCAAATAATAACTTCACGATTTGTCTCTGATCTTTTGCCGCCATACTTCGTTATTTTTTGCTTAAATAGCTCGCTATTCGCTCAAAAAATGCCTCGCCTGACGACAAAATCTCAATCCCAAATCAATAACTTATTAATTGGCCATTACTTAGAGCAACTGACATTCGGAAAACCCTAGTGGTTTGTCAACGTTTAAATGACGAGTTGAATTTGAGTGTAGTTTGTGCATGGACAAGGCGCAGGTTCGGTCTGATAGCCGTAGCTATCAAGGCCGGTTCTGTAACGCAGTACATGTGCAAAATACGCCAAAGACAGCCGGCAATTTAATCTTGACAGACCACTAGTAAAACTCCACCACCCGCTCCCCCGCTCTAGCATATCCCCGATACATGCCCGGCGTATTAAAAGGCATCGCTATGTGACCCTTAGCATCCACAGCGATCAGCCCGCCACTACCTTTTTTAGCTACCAATTTTTCAAGCACCACATGATTGGCCGCCTCCTGCAAGCTCAGCCCTTTGTACTCCATCAGCGCAGATACATCATAAGCTACCACATAGCGGATAAAAAACTCGCCATGACCTGTGCAACTCACCGCGCAGGTAGCATTGTTGGCGTAAGTACCGGCACCGATGATGGGGGAATCGCCAAGGCGATTGTAGCGCTTGTTGGTCATACCTCCGGTAGAGGTGCCGGCAGCCAGATTGCCGGATTTATCGAGAGCTACACAGCCAACAGTACCAAACTTGGAGTCGTCAGCCGGATTGAGGATTTGGCCGGTCGAGCCTTCCTTTGCTTTTACTTTTTGTAAAGATTCCCATCGACTTTTGGTGAAAAAATAGTCGGGATCAACAATCTCCAGTCCCTGCTCTTTGGCAAATTGCTCGGCTCCGCGGCCGGTGAGCAGCACATGTTCCGACTTTTCCATTACTGCGCGGGCGGCGCGAATCGGGTTCTTGACATTCGTGACGCCACCAACGGCTCCTGCATGTTGGCTGCGCCCTTCCATGAAGGAGGCATCGAGTTCGTTCTTGCCGGCATGGGTAAACACAGCTCCTTTCCCGGCATTGAAGTAGGGGCTGTTTTCGAGCGCGATGATGGTTTGCTCAACCGCATCAGAGGCACTGCCCCCCTCTTTCAGAATTTGCTCACCAATATCCATCGCGGCATTCATAACAGTGCGGATCGCTGCTTCCCGTTCAGGAGTCATGTTTTTTTTGAGGATCGTACCCGCACCACCGTGTATAACGAGCGTATAGGATTTAGTCGAACCGGACATGGCTGCAGTTTTTGTGGACGTGCTATGCGTATCGGAAGGTGTGCAATGGCAGAGCCAGATGATCGGAATCAGCAGGAGAATAGCAAATCGGTACATAGCAAGTAGTAATTGATGAATTAGGTGTCAATTTAAGCAATTCCACTGGTTTTTCTAGCTTTGCGTTCTTCGATACAAATCCTATTGCAACTTATGTTTTTTGAAAATCGTATGGATACTAAACACCTTTTATGAAAATTCTGATCATTGGCGGCGGTAACATGGGCCTCACCTACGCCCAAAGCTTTTTGCGCTCACACATTGTCAATCAAAAGGATATGATGATCCTCGAAAAAAGCCCTGAAAAGGCAGCCGAATTGGCCAAAAAAGATATCGGTACGCTCTTTGGCAATGCTGCCGAATGCCTCCCCCTGGCCGATCTCATCATACTGGCCGTCAAGCCACAAGATACCCCTACCCTCTTTGCCAACATCCGACCGATGGTACATGCCCAGCAAGTGTTCCTCTCCATCATGGCCGGTGTCAAGATCGCTTCTATAGTGCAAGGGCTGGATGTAAGCAAGATCATACGCGCCATGCCCAATTTGCCGGCACAGGTGGGCAAAGGGATGACCGTTTTCACCTCTTCCGACGAAGTCACACGCATCGAGTTGGTGATGGTACAAAATCTCATCAATACCACTGGCAAAAGTATTTATGTAGAATCTGAACAATTGATCGATGCGGCAACGGCTATTTCGGGCAGCGGCCCGGCCTATGTGTATTATTTTATGAACGCTTTGATGCAGGCGGCCCAAAAGATGGGCTTTAGTGAGGCGCAGGCCGAACTGCTGGTGAGCCAGACCTTCCAGGGCGCTGCTGATTTGCACAACAAAGCTGACCTGTCGTATGAACAATGGATCGCCAAAGTGAGTAGCCGGGGCGGCACTACCGAAGCCGCTATGCAAAGTTTTAATGGCGATTTGCTGCATCAGCACATCATTAAGGGCGCCGAAGCAGCTTTGAATCGAGCTGTTGAATTGGGCAAATCGAAAGTAAATGTAAGGTGAATTTTGACCGATGCAGGATCTACTCACTGGCTTAATCAAGCACTTATAAGCCTTTTTCACTTTTTAGGCTCCAAACAGGCTAAAGATACTATATTTACAGTCAAGTCCGATCGATCAAAACCGGACTATCGCTCATTTGTTTACTAGTAAAATCTTTTTTATGAAAAACTTACTCCAAACTTTACAAATGTTGTGCCTGTGCGCAGCGCTCTTTTCGCTGGCCGCCTGCGGCGGTAGCAGCACGCCCGAGCACAAAGATGCGCCTACCGAAGAAGCCGTCGATAAAAACGGCCCGGAATACACCTCCGCCTACGTCTGCCCCATGCACTGCAAAGGCAGCGGCAGCGACCAGGCAGGCAAATGCCCGGTATGTGAGATGGATTATGTGATGAACGAAAGCCACAGTGGCCATGACCATTCGCATGACGGCCACGATCATGAGCACTGATGCATTGTAGATGGAGAAGGTTTGAAAAACTATCAAACCTTCTCTTTCAACCCTTCCCTTATGACCTGCCATTTTCTCGTTTTTAGGCAACCCACACTGGTAGCCCGGCAACTGGAAAAGTGCCTTGCACATATTCAATATTTTTGTAACTTTATGGTGACATTTATTTTGTTTTTCATTTTTTTGATTACGAAATTGCACTATGGAATGGCTTTTCCTCATGTCAGGCCTGCTCACAGGCATTGCCGCCACCTGGCTCATTCTCCATTATCGCTATGCTGCCCGGCACCTCAGCCAATCGGAGGTTGAACAGAAATTTGTGCGAAGGGAACTCTTTGACAGCCTCCAGTTACAAGCCGATCTGCATCGCGACGACTTGCTCGACAAGGAGCAGGAAATCCGTAAGCTGGGGCAGATAGGTTCCGCGCGCGAGCAGCAAATCGCCCATCTCGAGGAGCGCCTTACCAATCAAAAAACTGAGCTGGAAGCCTTGCAGCAGCGCTTTAAAACCGAATTTGAAAACATCGCCAACCGCTTGCTCGAAGAAAAGAGTCTCAAATTTACCAAGCAAAATCAAACCCAATTGCACGGCATCCTGCAACCGCTCAAGGAAAAGATCAAAACCTTCGAGGAGCATATCGAGCGGCGGTACATTGAGGAAACAAAAGATAAGGTGAGCCTGAAAAAGGAAATTGAACAGCTACGCGAACTCAACCAGCAACTCAGCCAGGATGCCAACAATTTGGTAAGCGCGCTCAAGGGAGAGTCTAAAACGCAGGGCGACTGGGGGGAATATCGTCTCGAAATGCTGCTCAAAAAAGCGGGCCTCGTCAAGGGTATCCACTTCGAAACGCAAAACAGCTACAAGGACAGCGACGGCCGTGAAAAGCGCCCGGATTTCATCATCCATCTACCAGGTAACAAGCATTTGGTGATCGACTCAAAGGTATCTCTCAAAGCTTTTGAACAGTATTTCAACAGCAATGAGGTAGCGGATCGAGGCCGTCATCTCAAAGCCCACATCAGCAGCATTCGCAGCCACATCAAAGACCTCAATAGCAAAAATTACCAACTGCTCTACCAAATCAACTCCCCCGATTACCTCCTACTGTTCATCCCCTTAGAGCCTGCCTTTGCTATTGCTACCCAGGAGGACAGCCGCCTTTTTCTGGACGCACTCGACAAAAACATTGTGCTTGTCACCAACTCCACGCTGCTTGCTACCATGCGCACCGTCAGCTACATCTGGAAACAGGAAAAACAAAAGAAGAGTGTGCTGGAAATCGCCCGTCAAAGCGGCCTGCTTTTCGACAAATTTGTCAGCTTTGTGAATGACCTTAAAGCGATTGGCCAGCGCCTCGACAGTACCCGCAGCGCCTACGATACTGCCATGCGCAAACTCACCGAAGGAAAAAAATATGGAGACACCTTGGTGGGACGGGCTGAAAAGATTCGGGAGTTGGGTGCCAAAACTTCAAAGAAACTGCCAGAAGAATTGCTCGATCAGTTGGAGATCAGCGATGAGCAAAAAGCCTGAAAAACACTATCTTTAGCACCGCTTAATACATATTACGAACTGATTTAAACTATTGTATTGTTGTTGAGGCTTGGCCATTGTAGGTTCTGGCGATTTCTCTTTTTGAGTGCGTACCTGTATGGTACGGACGATAAAAGGAAAGAAGTCAGGTTCTATAAGGGCTGGAGCCGCAAACCATTAGAAAAGTTTAAATCAGTTCTACGTTTAATCCCTCAATAGCATCCATTAGAAAAGAAGAATGACAATAGAAGACAAAAAACTTTTATACAAAAAAAAATGCCAGGAACCAATATTAGTCGTTTAATAAGAAGAAATCATGCCACACAAGATTTTCATATGTTACAGAAGAGTAGACAAAGAACTTGCTCGGGGAATAGAAAGTCAACTGGCCCAGGAATTTGGGACTGATGCCGTATTTCTGGATATTGAGACCATTCATGGAGGGCAAAAATGGAAGAATAGTATTTTAAAAGCACTCACTGACAAACCTATTGTTGTCACACTGATCACTAGGAAATGGAATTCACGACGTGGAGGACAACCCAAATTAATGGATAAAGATGACTATGTTCGCTTCGAGCTTGAAACAGCTCTTAAAAAAAACTTAGCTATAGTGCCAGTCCTTTATGATGGCGCTTCTCTCTCCAAAAAAAGGCGGATGCCCTCATCATTGCATCCGTTGCACGAATTTCAGACTATCCCTTTTAGCAGTGCGCGATATAAATATGATATGGGTAAACTTGTCGATGCCTTGAGTGCCCTTCTCGACGAAAACTCGAAAGAGGATTCCGCAAAGACAACTGTCGCTGTGTCTAAACCACTCAGCCCCAATCTATTGCAGACTTCAAACTTCACCCGGTCGATGTTCACCCTGTCACCCGCTGAAAGGAAAGCATTTGCCGAAAGAGCTAAACAAGAAGAGGAACGACTTGCTCGAGTACGGTCAGAATCGACAGCGTTCTATGCACGTACTACCTTCTGGATCGCGGTTATTGTCACGTTTGCTCTGTCCGTCGGCTCAGTCTTTGGAGCGGAGGTCTTGGCACAATCGATTGGAAGTGAATTTGATCTACCAAATGCTCCTCTTATCGCCGGAATACTACTCGCCAGCATATGGTCAGTATTGTGGATCGCTCTCGGAGCTTCAGCGTACAGCTACGATCCTGAGCTTGGTTCCAAAGTATTTTACACGCGCGGCATTCTCGGTGGATGGGTTTTGGGGTTTGAGGATTTTGAGCCGATCGGCTATTGGGCGGCTTTCCCTATATCAACCGCTGTGCTTTGGCTCGTGGTGCGTGGGCTTGCCATGCTTGCGCTATACTTCTTGCATTGGGACTACTTAATGGTCTTTTGGATTGTTATTGGAGCGTATAGTCTGCCAGTGTTAGTCTATTATAGCCTCATGACTGTTGAAGAGGTGCTTTGAGTATCAAACAACACGAAAACATTCACGAACACGTCAGAAACTGATTATACGCAATGGTGAATTTATTCATGATTTTGTCACCGTTGGCAACTGCCCGGTAAACCAAAGCGCATCAGGTACCTGGATTATAAAAAACCCAAACTTATAAAGACATGAAGCATCTAGCTCTTCTCACTTTGTCTCTTAGTATTCCCTTTCTGCTATCCGCCCAATTCAGTCAATCTATCCGCACTGCCCGACCAGGGCAAGCTATTGGAGCCTATGCCCTTGGTGCCAAAGTATTTCAGATTCAATCCGGACTTACTTACAACCCCTATGAGACCGGCGTAAGCAAAATTAAATCCACTGCACACACTACGGTGCTTCGATTTGGGATAATAGAGCGTATAGAATTGAGTGGAGTGATCGTCTGGCAAACGGATGATTTTGAGCTGGCCGGAGGCGGAGAAAGTAAAGCTAGCGGAGTGAGTAATACACAAATTGGCGGGCGCATCAATCTTCTGCAACAAAGAGATGCTATACCTACCGTTGGTATCCAGGGTCGGCTGCTGTTGCGCGCACAGAGCGATGAATATCAAAGAGATAAACTAGGTAGTAAAATTGTACTTGCCATTGGCGAAAAACTGACCAATTGGGCGAGTGTACTTACCAACTTTGGCCTTCAATGGGCAGGCGACGGTGGTGATGCAGTCTCGCTATATGTACTCAACTTATCCTTTCCTTTGTCGAATAATTGGGGCGCTTTCATAGAAGTGTATGGCGGTTTTGATGCATTTACAGCAAATTTCGATACCGGTTTTTCCTATTTGGTCAATAATGACTTCCAATTGGATTTTTCCGGTGGCTGGCAAGGACGAGATGGTTTGTCGAACTGGTTTTTGGATGCTGGTGTGTCCTGGCGGGTACATTGGCGAGATGAATAAAAGAGGCAACCATGTCTGTGTCAAAACGCATTCGGCAGTACAAATTTATTAACAGTCTTCCACATATCAACGCCACTATCTTTGGCAACCTGCTGCTTTTCGTCACTTTCCTGCTCAGCGGCTGGCAAAATGGTTTCCTCAATACGCATGCTCAAATATGCCTACTCTCAGCGCTCTTTTCTTTATTGTTAAGCAATTTTACAATTGGAAATCAACAGCCACAAATGCAAGCTTAGTTTTGTTTTACTTAGTGGTTTGTCAACGTTTAAATGACGAGTTGAATTTGAGTGTAGTTTGTGCATGGACAAGGCGCAGGTTCGGTCTGATAGCCGTAGCTATCAAGGCCGGTTCTGTAACGCAGTACATGTGCAAAATACGCCAAAGACAGCCGGCAATTTAATCTTGACAGACCACTAGTGCTATGGGCAATGGAACTCCTGATAGTTGGTATTCCAAAACCCTTACTTGTACCTTCTGATGGCCCCAGCAAGGGGCTGATGCTTGAGCTGATAGTCTGGATACTGCCTTTGATCTACCTTGGCCTGCGCCTCTTTTTACTTGTCCCACTTATCGAGATTACTTATCATGCCAAGCAACTAATGCAGAGATAAATCCTTCTTCAGCTCGCGGAGGTAAAGGAATCAATATTGATAAGTTCTCTCAGCTCAGTGAGCCGGGCCCGATCAGCTTCCCCTATCGCTTTGCTTCCTCCTGCTGCCTTCCAACGTAAATAATGGTCGCGATAACGCAGCGCTATGTAGCCCAACAAAGGTATCAGCAAGCCCCACAGCCATCCAAAGGGCAGCAAATTGGTAGTGATAGCCCAGCAAATCAGCCAGTAAAGCGGGATTAGCGCGATACCCAATGCCAGCGCTACCGACATTTTGAACTCAATACTCTTCACTCTTTCTGCCACAATCTTCTTAATCAGCGCAATGGGCGGATAATTCAGGCCATAGCCCAGTGCATAAAGAATAGCACCCGGCCAGCGCCACCAGAAGTGGCTAACCGAAGATGGCTTTGCCACAGCCAGATCATGCAGCCCCATTCGATCCAGCTCATTGAAGTAGGCCCGCGCTTTGGCTTTCAACTTTTGTTTTTCCTCCTCCGGCATTTGGTTAAGCTGTAAGGCGATCCACCGTTCCCGTTGCAATTGAATATTGCTGTTTTCCACTGTTGGCCGCCAGCTAAAAGAGGCATCGTTGCGAGCCATCACAAAGAGTTGTTCCACTAGTTCTTCATCCTCCGGCCGGTCAATGATGACGATGCGCTCTTCCAGCTCTACTTTCAAATCGGTGAGCAATTGGCGCATCGTTTCGGCAGGGGCTTTTTGATACCACTCCAAATAATCTTTGATCCGCAAAGGCTTCCCAAAGTCAATCATTACCTCTTCTCTGAAGCGTTCAGCATACGTATAGTTGACCCCTACCGGTACTACATAAATATCGAGCTCGGGATATTTCTCAACGGCGCCAAAAGCAATCCGCGCCGTACCCTTCCGCAAGGGGCGCAGCCGCTTTTCGTGCTTGGTACTGCCTTCTGCCAGGATCATCACCGTTTTGTTTTGGCGCAGGGCCTGAAAACAAAATTCCAAGGTTTCGTAATTGCGTTTTAGTTTTTGATAGCCTCCATCCTTGAGCCGAAACATCGGCACCATATGAAGCGAATTGAGCAATTTGATATAAAATCGCTTGACAAAAAGATCGCCACGTACCAGAAAGTGTAGCGGCTTCGGCTGGAAGCAAGCCAACACACAAGGCTCGATAAAGGCTGTTGGATGGTTCACAGCCAACAGCACCGGCTTGTCCATCAGCATCGCTTCCTGATTGTGGAAGTATATTTTCCGAAAATGTGTTTTCAGCGCAATGGTAGCCAAGGGTCGAACCAATCGATATAGCATAGGTTTGTTTTTGCCGGTTAGCCCGTGCCGCCAGTTGGTCAGAAAGTCCGCTTATCGCCCGTGCGACTTTGAGCAGTGTTTTATACACAAATCACTTGGAAAGCGGCAACCCACAACTGGCAAGCCGTCAATTGACTACCGTTACTTCTCCGCAAAAATAATATTTTTGCCAAATGCCAGCGAAAAAGCTCCTTATCGTTCTGGCCGGCCCGACGGCTGTGGGCAAAACCAGCCTTAGCATCTCTCTGGCCCGGCATTATGCTTGTCCCGTTTTATCGGCTGACAGTCGGCAGTTTTATAGAGAGATGAACATCGGCACTGCCAAGATCACAGCAGATGAGCAGCAGGGCATTCCGCATTTTTTTATTAATAGCCTGAGTATCCATCAGGCATATAGCGTGGGGGAGTATGAGCGGGATGCGCTTCAAAGCCTGGAGGATATCTATCAAAACCATGATAAAGCTATACTCGCTGGCGGCTCCGGCCTATATATACAGGCGGTCTGTGAAGGGTTGGATGAATTTCCGGAAGTACCCGAAAACATACAGCAGGACCTGGAAAAGCTTTTTGCTAATGAGGGCATCGGGGCTTTGCAGGCAGAGCTGAAAAAACGGGATCCCCTTTATTTTGAGCAGGTCGATCAGCAAAATCCGCGGCGGCTGTTGCGCGCGCTGGCTGTTTGCCGGGCCAGTGGAAGGGCTTTTTCAGACTTCCGCAGGCAGCAGACAGTTGCCAGAGCATTCCATCCCGTCTATTTCTTGCTGGAAATGGAGCGCGAACAATTGTACAACCGAATCAATCAGAAGGTGGACAGCATGATGGAGCAGGGGCTGCTGGAGGAGGCACGCCAACTTTTTCCTCATCGCCAGCAGAAAGCTTTACAAACGGTGGGTTATCAGGAATTGTTCCGCTATTTGGAAGGTTCCGCTAGTTTGGAGGAAGCCGTAGATTTGATCAAACGCAACAGCCGCCGATATGCCAAACGGCAGATGACCTGGTTTCGGAAAGGCGATCATTGGCAGCGCTTTGCCCCGCATGATTTGGAAGCCATCATTGCTTGTATCGATCAGCAGTGAAGCTAAAGTGGGAGGGGGTGGGTGTCAATAGTAATTTTTTTTGGACATTAAGAAACTGTTTTGACATTTGTGGTGAAATTTCAAAATAGTTTCTAAAAACCAAGCAGAATGATTTGGAAACAAGCTGTCACCTTAGAGACGCTCAATCAAATTAGTCAGAACACCTTGGTGAGCCACCTCGGCATCGAATTTATCGAAATTGGAGAGGATTACCTCAAGGCACGTATGCCGGTGGACGAACGTACCCGTCAGCCATACGGATTGCTGCACGGCGGCGCTTCCGCCAGCCTGGCAGAGACCATCGCCAGCGTAGCCGGCTTGTTGTGCCTGGAAGACGTCGAGCGCTACAGCACGGTAGGCGTCGAGCTCAACATCAGCCATATGCGGGCTGCCACCAAAGGCTACGTCATGGCTAAAGCCACCCCACTAAAGCTCGGCCGCAGGATGCAATTTTGGGCCATCGAAACGGTGGATGAACAGGGGAACTTGATATCTGTCTCCCGTTTGACACAGGCAGTGGTGGAAAGAAAAGCATAATTGCCTTAAAATTGCTAATTTTGAGCTCAGAAGTGATTTAATCTTTTCTATCTAATGGTTTGCGGCTCCAGCCCTTATAGTATAGAACCTGACTTCTTTTTTTCGTCCGTACCTTCTCCACCAGAGGCAGGTAGGTATGCACTCAAAAAGGAAAATCGTCAGACCTTACAATGGCTAAGCTTCAACAGCAATAAAATAGTTCAATTCACTTCTGTTATATAGAAATATCCCCAATGCCAGGAAGTCAATAGTTCAATTCAATTTATTAAAACTCTTTTATTATTATGAAAAAAATAGTTACCCTATTGCTGGTCGCCGGATTGTGTGGCCTGGCAAAGGCTCAACTCAATGTCACCCTAAAATCTACGGTGACTTACAATCAGGATCTCAACGATGTATGGGGCTGGGCAGATCCGAATACCGGCAAGGAAATAGGGCTCATCGGCCTGAGAGAAGGCGTATCGATACTCGATGTAACGGATGCTTCCGCCCCGATAGAAATCACCATAGTACCCGGCCCTTCTTCCACCTGGCGGGATATGAAAGTTTGGGAAGGATATGCTTATGTAACGAATGAAACGGGCCAGGGCATATTGGTCATTGATTTGACCGACCTCGAAAATTTCGATGAAAATTCTTGGTTTTACTGGGCTCCTATCCTTGACGATATCGGCGGAACATTGAGCAGCTGCCACAATATTTATATCGACGAGTTCGGCTTTGCCTATCTGGCTGGTTGCAATCTCAATGGCGGTGGCAACATCATCGTTGATGTCACCGATCCCGGCAATCCGGTTTATGTGAATGCAGCACCGCCCGTGTATGCGCATGATGTGTATGTGCGGGATAATATTATGTATTCCTCCGAAATATACAATGGTGCATTAGGTATTTATGATGTGAGTAATAAAAACAATGTCGTTCAATTAGCCAGCCAACAGACTCCGTCCAGCTTTACGCACAATGCCTGGCTCTCTGACAATGGTAATCATGTCTTTACTACCGACGAACGAGCCAATGCTCCCGTCACTGCATACGATATATCTGATCTTACCGACATCAAAGAGGTGGATCGCTACTATCCTATTGCAACGCTGGGCCTGGGCGTAATTCCGCACAATGTGCATGTTTGGGAAGATTGGCTCATCATTTCCTATTATACCGATGGCTGCATCATCGTGGATGCTTCCAAGCCAGATAATATGATAGAAGTGGGCAATTTTGATACCTGGCTCGGGGGCGACGGAGGATTTAATGGCGTGTGGGGGGTGTATCCTTTCTTCCCTTCAGGCACTGTGATTGCCACCGATATTGACAATGGTGCTTATATCCTTGAGCCGGATTACAAAAGAGCTTGTTGGTTGGAAGGTACGGTTACCGATGCAGTCACTGGTGCTGTACTTAGCGAAGCCAATGTCGAAATCCAATCCTCACAACCAAACTTGGCTGTTACAGATATCAATGGTGTGTATAAAGGTGGTCAGGTGATTGCCGGTACTTTTGATGTAGAATTTAGCCGATTGGGATATATGGACAAAACCCTTTCTGCCACACTGGAGAATGGTGAGTTGACTATCCTAAATGCGCAACTCGAGCCATTGCCCAATTTTACCTTTAGTGGCAAAGTGATCCGCAAGGCCAATGGAAACCCTATCCCGAATGCGGTTGTAGAGGTTCGCAATGATGATTTCACATTTGAAACACAAACTGATGGCGATGGCAATTTCACGCTCAATAGTGTATTCGAAGGTGATTACGACGTGTTTGGCGGTGCCTGGGGGTATCATGCCGCAGCAGCTACCCAAACCATTAGCGGCGGCAATGCCAGCATGACTATTGAATTGGATGATGGCTATCGGGATGAGTTTGCAGTCGATCTCGGCTGGCAGGTTTCCGGCGATGCGGCTACCGGCATCTGGGAGCGTGGCATCCCGATAGGTACCACCAGCCAGGGAGGCTTCGCCAATCCTCCTGTTGACATTACCGGCGACCTGGGCCAAACCTGCTATGTTACCGGCAATGGGGGTGGCAATGCAGGCAATGATGACATCGACAATGGTACCACTACTTTGACCTCTCCCAGTATGGATCTCAGTGGTTATACCAATCCTGTACTCAGCTATTACTCCTGGTTTTTTAATGGAGGAGGCAGCAATGCCCCTAATGATGCTTTGCAAGTACGTATCAATAATGGTATCGAGGAAATTACGCTCGAAACTATTACCAACTCCAATGGTAGCTGGAATGACAAGACGGAATGGGTATTGCGCGATTGGATTCAGGTGACGGATAATATGCACCTAATTTTTGAATCCAGTGACTTACCTGGCTCCGGCCATCTCACGGAAGCAGCTGTAGATTTATTTGAGGTAGTGGAAGGTGAGCCGCTAGGCACAGCCGATTTGATCAATGAGCAGCTCAAAGTGGCAGCCTGGCCCAATCCATTCAGTCAGCAAATCAATATTCGGTACGATTTGGCTGATGTGGCAAATGCAGCCTCGCTATCCGTGTACAATGTGCTTGGTCAGCAGATACTGCACTTCCACATTGATGCGCAAAGGGGCTTGCTGGAAATTGGCGAGCAATTGGAGAAAGGAATCTATATCATTCAATTGGAAGCGGACGGGCAGCTCAGTAGAGCTAAGCGGGTAGTAAAACAGTAGTTTGTTTTAGCTCGTCTATTAGGCGGAGGCGAATTTTGAGGAAGTACAGGCGATGGTGAATTTATATTTAGAAGTGATTTAAAGTTTTCATAAAAAATCGGAAAAGACTACGGAACTTGTAGAATTACCACACCCTACAAAATATCCGTAGCCATGATTCGAATCTTAGACAAAGATAGCATTGTTAAATATATTTTACCTCATTTAAGTTTACCCGAAAGAGGGGGAACAAATACAAATTTGTGGGAGATCGTAAACGCCATATTATATAAATTCAAAACAGGAGTTCAGTGGCATTTACTTCCTGTTAAGTCCTTGATTTACAAAGCGAAAATAAAGTTTGGTGCGGTATATCACCACTTTCGAAAATGGGTTAAAGATGGATCTTGGCAAGCTGCTCAAAATGGTATAATTGAAGAGTATAAGCATATTTTAGACTTGAGTATTGGACAATTTGATGGTACCCATAGCCCTGCAAAACGAGGTGGAGATCAGGTTGCTTATCAAAGTCGAAAGAAAAGCAAAACCACCAATACTTTATGGTTAACAGATACACAAGGACTAGCGGTGGGTTTTACCCTTCCTTTGGCTGGCAATCACAATGATATTTTTGATTGTGAAAAACGCTTAAATTATTTGGTGCAACAGCTTAAAAAAAGCAAAATAAGTGTTGACGGATTGTTTGTAAATGCAGATGCAGGATTTGATAGTGAAGCCTTTAGACTAGCTTGTGAGCGAGTTGGAATTATCCTAAATGCACCTCGTAATCGGCGCAGAACCAAACACTTAGCTGATGATGACACTTACTTTGATGAACTCATGTATGACCAACGATATGTCGTAGAAAGAACCAATGCTTGGATGGACAGTTATCGAACTTTACTCGTGAGACAAGATACTTCTCTTGGCAGTTGGGTGGCTTGGCATCATTTATTTTGTATCAAACAGTGGATCGATTATTTGACAAAGCTTTAAATCACTTGTTAATAAATTCAGCAAGCACGTATAGAAAACCTGGCTCTTCTCGAATTCGCCTCCGCCTCAATTGTCTGTATCGCTTTACAGCCCTGGGTTCGCATTATCATTCACATCCCCTACCTTGTAACCGGTAAACTGCAAGCCACTCACATCATCATTCACATCCGGCACATCTAGTATATCTTCTACAAATCGCCACGAATCATCATTGGGAAAGTTGTCATTGAAAAACAAAAGCACTTTGCGGATAATGACAAGATCAAAACTGGTAATACTTCCGGAATTATTGACATCAGCTGCCAGCAGGTGGATGGGATCGGTAAAAGGTGTAAAGCCCAGAATATGCTTTTGGATAAGTACTATGTCAAATGCGCTGACACCATTCGTCGGTGCGCTGCTCTTTTTGGCACTCAAGGTATAACTACCGCCACGTGGTACCGAAAAACTAAAAATGCCAGAGGCATCGGTGAGCACCGAGTCCTGCCAACTGCCATTGAGATAAACAGTGGTGTGGGCAATGGGCTGGCCGCTGCTGGTACGCACTGCGCCGCTAATGCTGGCCTCCGGCGGTGGTTCGTAAGCGCCCAACTGCATCGCTCCGCTTCCGGCAGGATCAAGCCAATCCATCAGCCGGGCATCCGGCGTAGCACCGGCATCCCACGAAATGCTAAAGCGGCCGTAAAAGCCTACAAAGCGGGAACAATTGGACAATCCACCATGCAGCTGACCCGCTATCCGGCCGTCTTCATTGAATAGGGCGCTGCCCGATGAGCCATTCTCAAAAGTCCCGTCATCGAACTCCACCCGGAAGTGATGATTGGCCGGTGTGGTGACATTATTATTCCAAATAATACTTTGCGGATATATCGTGGCCGGATCATAATCCAGCGAAATTTTTCGGATATCACCTTCCGGATGGTGGATAGCAATGGTAGAATCTGGCAGGGCCGTACTGCTCCGGTCCCAGCCCACAAAGTAGGGCTGAAAAGAGGAAGGCACCCGCTTACTCATTTCGAGCAATAAAAAATCGCTCTCCTCCCGGCCCGCCACATGGGTGCAGCCAAGTATCGATTGATCGGCTGGCTCTTCTGTAGGATCATTGCAATCCGCTCCTTCATACATGAAGTCGAAACGCCAAAAATCCAGCAAGGGCGTAAAGCCGGCTATACAGTGGAAAGCACTGAGCACATAAGGAGTTCCATCTTCATTGGTATTGTTAATGAGTGTTCCACTACACCAGCCTACCCCCTCTTCAAACACCCGCAACATACGCACCACTCCCCTTTTGTGATCCTGCCAGGGATCTCCTTCCGGGCAATTGATATTGATGTGGCAGGACAATGCATCGCCAAATCCGGCCATTCGAACTTGAAAAGGATAATCACTCGGCTCGATATGGGTAGGTTCATACGCCTGATAAATTCGATACACATGAATGCGGCTTTGTCCTTTGACACTGGCTGGCTCGTAGAGTTCCAGTATGGCGGAAGTCCCGCGGATCATACCTGTAAAAAAGTTGCCGGAGCTTCGATTGTTGCGGCTGGTGTATGCACCAAGCAGCTGTTGCCGGTCATCGCTATACATATGCAGGCGGCTACCAAAAGGCAGGTAAAAGTCATCGTATGCAATAAACAATCCCAGAGCATCGGCAGCGGAGAATCTGATCTGCCAAATACGATCACCGCTCGGTAGCTCTACCCACTCGCCATCCGTCAAGCCGATAGCCACATCAACCGGAGCAGCAAAACGTACCGTACCGACATTCGCCCGGTCGGCAGCTTGCACCTTTTTCATGTCCAGTGCAGGCAGGTTTTGGGTAGCTGCCCTGCGGCCGGAGTACAAATCCTGGAAGGTCTTGGAGAAACTGACTGGCTCACCTCCCTCGCTGATCTGAGCGGAAAGCGGCTGCTTATAGGCTATACTTAGTAAAAGGAGCAATACAATAGAAGTAATCGATTTGTTCATGGTTGATCGATAATTTGTTAAAGGGAGTGGGATTAATGTTGGGTGTAGTATTCGAATTTCTTGTGTGCCACCAACGTATAAAGTTACAGCTTTTGGGAGATTATGTCAAAGGCACCAGGCAATTTATACCGCTTGCCAAATTAATAGTAGCTTTCAAATGCTATAGAACTGATTTAAACTATTGTATTGCGTTGAGGCTTGGCCATTGTAGGTTCTGGCGATTTCCCTTTTTGAGTGCCTACCTTAATGGTACAGACGATAAAAAGAAAGAAGTCAGGTTCTATAAGGGCTGGAGCCGTAAACCATTAGAAAAATTTAATTCAGTTCTTACTTTAATTTAGCAGGCCTGCGTACTTTTGTGATTCGATTGAGTTGAAATCACTAGTATGGAGTAAATTTCCTTTTGCCTGATGAAAAACACCTATTTCGACCTGATTGATCAGACCTTCTATTTTCCACAAGATGGTTTTGATATTGAGCAAAGCTACCTTACCTTTTATGACATCCCTTTAAAATATTTGATCGACAAATACGGCACGCCTCTCAAACTCACCTATTTGCCGCGTATCGGTATGCAGATCAAAAAGGCTCGCAATTTATTTACCCGGGCTATGAAATCCTGCGGGTACAAAGGCAGTTATCACTATTGCTACTGCACCAAAAGTTCACACTTTAAATATGTAATGGAGGAAGTATTGAAGCACCACGTCCAGTTGGAAATCAGCTCTGCTTTTGACATCGATCTCATCCAGCAGCTATATAGGGATGGAAAGCTCAATAGCCAGATCACTATTGTTTGCAATGGTTTCAAACCCAATGAATACTTGCAAAAAATGGCTGATCTGATGAATGAAGGATTTGACAATATAATCCCTGTGATGGACAATATCCACGAGATCGACCAGCTGAACAAATTGGTGGAAAGTACTTGCCACATAGGTATCCGGGTGGCTACCGACGAAGAGCCAAATTTTGAATTTTATACCTCCCGCCTCGGCATTCAGGCTAAAGAGGTGCTGGAATTTTACAAAAACAAGATCGCTAAAAGCAAAAAGTTTCAACTCAAAATGCTCCACTTCTTTGTCGATACAGGCATCAAAGACAGCCTTTACTACTGGGGCGAATTGAAGAAGGCAATCAAGCTGTACTGCGAGCTGAAAAAGCTTTGCCCCGAACTGGAGGCCATCAATATTGGTGGCGGCATGCCCATTCGCAATTCGCTGGGTTTTGAGTTTGACTACAAGTACATGGTACTTCAAATTGTCACCAACATCCTCAATGCCTGCCAGGAGGAAAATATCCCCGAGCCCGATATTTATACCGAATTTGGCACCTATACAGTTGGCGAAAGTGGAGCCACCATTTTTTCCGTACTGGGCCAAAAACGTCAAAATGATACCGAGCTATGGTATATGATTGACAACTCGCTGATGACTACCCTACCCGACAGCTGGGGCATTGCCCAGCGCTTCATCCTGCTGCCTATCAATAAGTGGCAAAATGAATATACACGAGTCAATATCGGTGGGCTGAGCTGTGATAATTCAGATTATTACAATTCCGAAGTACATCTCAACCAGGTATTTTTACCCAAATATGAGCAAAGCGATAAAGAACCGTTGTACCTGGGCTTCTTTCACACGGGTGCCTATCAGGAAGCCATCAGCGGCTATGGCGGTATCAAACACTGCCTGATTCCGGCGCCCCGACATGTCATCATTGATCGCGACAGCAAGGGCAATTTGGTGGATCAGCTATATCAAGACGAACAAAATGCCGAACAAATGCTTCGCATTTTGGGTTATGAGCCGAGTTTAAAAACAATTCCTTAAAAAACAGGCGTATTATGAGCAAAGCACAAAAAATCAAACAATTCAACCCCAATGGCCCGGGCATCAAAAATGATCACTTCATCGGATTACCCTTCGAGGAGAAGGATGCCAAAGTGGTGCTGCTTCCGGTTCCCTGGGATGTAACCGCCTCTTTTCATGATGGTACTGCAAGTGCTCCCTTAAATATACTAAAGGCTTCCTACCAGCTTGACTTGTATGATCCTTCCGTCTCAAATGCCTGGCAGATGGGTATTTACATGCGCCCTGTCAACCAGCATTGGATGCGCCAAAGTGAGAGCCTGCGGTCCAAAGCCCGGATATACATCGACATGCTGGAGGAGGGGCAACTTAGCCGGGAGGTCCCGCTGATGCAGGAATTGCGGGAGGAGGTCAATAAGGCCTGCAAGAGTCTGAAAAATTGGGTATATCAGGAAAGTACCGGTTTGATGGAGGAGGGTAAACTGGTAGGAATAATTGGAGGCGATCACAGCGTATCGCTAGGCTTTATGGAAGCGATTGCCGAACGCCATGAGGAGTTTGGTATTCTTCAGATTGATGCGCACATGGACCTGCGCGCCGATTATGAAGGCTTTGACTACTCGCATGCTTCTATAATGTATAATGCATTGAAAATCAGCAATCTATCAAAAATTGTACAGGTTGGAGTCAGAGATTTTTGTGATGAGGAGTGGCAAAAAGTACAATCAGATAAACGAGTGGCATGTATTACCGACCGACAAATTAAGACAAGACTATTTGAAGGAAGCACTTTTCAACAACTCTGTGATGAAATCCTTGTTGAATTGCCTCGGCAGGTGTATATAAGCTTCGATATTGATGGCTTGGATCCTAAGCTTTGCCCCAACACGGGTACACCTGTACCTGGCGGATTGGATTTCCAGGAGGTCATTTATCTAATTGAGGCTCTTGCAAGGAGTGGAAAAACGATTATAGGCTTTGACCTTTGCGAAGTGGCCGGCCTGGGCAATGACTGGGATGGAAACGTAGCTGCGCGCCTGGCTTATCGGCTGTGCAATCAGATGGCAACTTGCCAGTGAGGGAGGAGCTACCTTTTTATACCTGCAACAACCGGCAAGTGGTAAAACGGAATTAAATCACCGTAGGCAGATCGTTAGCATTCTTTACCTCATACAGACCTACATCCACCCTTTTATCAAAAACCCGCTTGGGTACATCGATAATCCGCTGGTTGCCCACCAGCTTAATTTTCACTAAACTTGGTGTCTCTTTCAGTACTATGATTGGTATATTTTGCATAAAATAAGGGGTTTGTATGAAGGTAATATAATCAAAATTGCCGATATTCTATAATCCAAAATGGATAATCCGTGACTACATATTCAATAATTTATTATAAAACAACTTATGCCTGATTTGGTTTATGACCTGGTTATCATCGGAGCGGGACCAATCGGCATGTGTTGTGCCATTGAGGCCCAAAAAGCCGGGCTCCGGTACGTTGTTCTTGAAAAAGGCGTACTGGTCAATTCGCTTTATCGCTTTCCTACCAATATGACTTTTTTCTCTACTTCTGCCTTGCTGGAGATTGGCGAGGTGCCATTCATCTCCCATTCTGAAAAGCCTACGCGCCGCGAAGCACTTGAATATTACCGCCGGGTACAGCAAAGCTGGCAGTTGAATATCCGGCTGTACGAAAGCGTTGAAACGATGGAAAAGCAAGGGGCTCAATATGCAATTAAAACCAATAAAACGCAGCATTTATGCCATTTTGTGATTGTCGCTACCGGATTTTACGATACGCCGCGGCTGCTCGGGATACCCGGTGAGGAGTTGCCCAAAGTGAAGCACTTTTACGATGAAGCGCACCCCTACATCGGCCAGCGGCTGCTCATCATCGGAGCAGCTAATTCGGCTTGCGATGTAGCTCTGGAAACCTATCACAAAGGCGCTCATGTGACTATGGCAATCCGGGAAGACAGCATTAGCCCGCGGGTCAAATACTGGATCAAGCCAAATATTGAAAATCGCATAAAAGAAGAATCTATTAAAGCTTATTTTGGCACTACGGTCAAAGCTATTCACGAGGATAGCGTATTACTACAAACTCCTGAAGGCAACCATACTATTCAAAACGACTTTGTACTCGCCATGACGGGCTACCAGCCCGATTATCCTTTACTCAAAAAGCTGGGCATCAAATGGGCCGATGATGAATTTAAAACCCCCATCCATGATCCGAATACTCTGGAAAGCAACTTGCCTGGAGTTTACCTGGCCGGTGTAGTAAGCGCAGGCCTGCAAACCAGCAAGCTGTTTATCGAGAATAGCCGGATACATGCCGTTACAATAATCGATCAAATTTCCAGTAATCGGTGAAGCAAACAGCTAAATGATAGCTGGTAGTCAAAACAACTGCCATATCGGCAGTTGTTTTCAAACACTCCTGTCTTTTTGTCACTTCTTTTTAATAAATCACTGCCGCTTTGGCCCATTTTTATCCAAAAACCGGCATGGCACATCCATTGATGGGCTAAATGTGTAATCAAATTTTATTAATCAACACTAATTAAAAAGATAAGTCATGAAATTAATGAAAAGAAATTCAGCCCACTATCCTACATTTTCAAACATGTTGGATCGCCTTTTTGATGATGATTTTTTCATTCGCCCGAACGGCTTTAAGATGGCCAATGGTTTTCTGCCTGCTACCAATGTAAAAGAGACCGATAGCGAGTACCTGATGGAAATCGCAGCGCCTGGGCGGAAGAAAGAAGATTTCAAAATCGAGATCGAAAATGATACGCTTAACATTTCAAGCGAAGTGAAAGTCAATAAGGAAACAGAAAAAGAAGGCTTTACCCGCAGAGAGTTCCGCTACTCCAACTTCACCCGTTCTTTCGTTTTGCCCGAAGGTGTGGATAGTGAAGCTATCAAAGCCAATTATACGGATGGGATACTCTCACTGAGCATTCCGAAAGTGGAAGTAGAAGAAGTCGATAGCAAGCGTGTTATTGAAATTGCATAAACGATTTATAGTTTTCCAATGAGATAGTAGCAACTTTCGCTATGGAAGTTGCACAGCCGGGCCATCCATTAGGGTCGCCCGGCTTTTTCCAACTTTCAATAAAAACCGCCTCAATGCCATTTGAACAAACCAAAAACTAGTAACAATGAACTTTAATAACTTCACCATAAAATCGCAAGAAGCTTTCCAACGAGCCCAACAAATTGCAATGGCTGCTCAGCATCAGGCCATTGAGCCAGGTCATTTGCTCAAAGGAATTCTTGAAGTAGATGAAAGCGTAGCGCCTTTTGTGTTCAAAAAGCTCGATGTGAGCTTCGATCGTATAAAAGAAACCCTGAACAGTATTGTCCAGTCCTATCCCACAGTAAGCAAAGGCGGGCAGCAATACTTGTCGCGCCCCTCCATGGAGGCAGTCCAAAAAGCAAGTAGCTTGCTTCGCGAATTGGGCGACGACTATGTATCACTCGAACATCTTCTGCTGGGTATTTTTGCCAGCAAAAGTGAAATTTCCCGTATGCTGAAGGATAGTGGTGTTACTGAGAAAGGCCTCAAAACGGCCATTGAAGAGTTGAGAAAGGGCAAAAAAGTGACCTCACAAAGTGCTGAAAATCAATATAATGCACTCAATAAATATGCTATTTATCTCAATGAACAGGCTGAAAATGGCAAACTCGATCCCGTCATTGGGCGGGAAGAGGAAATTCGGCGCGTACTACACATTCTGGCACGCCGTACCAAAAATAATCCCATTCTGATTGGACAACCGGGAGTTGGGAAAACGGCTATTATTGAGGGTTTGGCACATCGTATTGTCAACGGAGATGTGCCTGAAGATTTGCAAGACAAAGATATTTACACCCTCGACATGGGTGCGCTCATTGCAGGTGCCAAATACCAGGGTGAATTTGAAGAGCGGCTCAAATCAGTGGTCAGCGAAGTGGTTGCGGCCGATGGAAAGATATTCCTCTTTATAGATGAAATACACACCCTCGTTGGCGCCGGAAAATCACAGGGCGCTATGGATGCCGCCAATATCCTAAAGCCGGCACTCGCCCGGGGCCAACTACGTGCAATCGGAGCCACTACCCTCAATGAGTATCAAAAGTATTTTGAAAACGATAAAGCATTGGAACGTCGCTTCCAGATCGTCATGGTAAATGAGCCTTCCGAAGAAGACGCCATCTCCATCCTGCGCGGATTGAAAGAGCGATACGAAACGCATCACAAAATCAATATCAAGGATGAAGCGATTGTAAGTGCCGTGCAGCTATCAAATCGATATATCACCGATCGCTTTTTGCCCGATAAGGCAATAGACTTAATTGATGAGGCTGCCGCACGGTTGCGACTGGAGATGAACTCGATGCCGGAAGAGCTGGACGAGGTGGAACGCCGTATCCGGCAGCTCGAAATCGAGCGCGAAGCAATGAAGCGGGAAAATGATCAAACCAAAATTAAGCAACTCAATCTCGATATTGCCAACCTCGATGAGCAGCGCAGCGCCCTCAAAGCACGCTGGGAGAGCGAGCGCTCTGTAGTATTGGGTGTACAACAAGCTAAAGAAGAAGTAGAGCAATTGCGGCAGGAAGGAAGCCGGGCCGAACGTGAAGGTGACTTCAGTAAGGCCGCCGAAATTCGCTATGGTCTCATACCTAAAGTGGAAGAACGGCTCGAAGCTTTCAATAAAAAATTGAGTGAAATGCAGGTCGGCAAACACCTGCTGGTAAAGGATGAAGTAGAAGCGGATGACATCGCACAGATAGTTAGCAAATGGACAGGTGTACCCGTCACCCGTATGCTGCAAAGCGAGCGGGAAAAGCTCCTCCTCCTGGAAGAAGAACTGCACCAACGGGTCATTGGCCAGGATTTGGCTATCCAGGCTGTTTCGGATGCTATCCGCCGCAGCCGAACTGGCTTGTCGGATGAGCAAAAACCCATTGGCTCCTTCTTGTTTCTGGGAAGTACAGGTGTAGGTAAAACCGAGTTGGCCAAAGCCCTGGCTGAATACCTGTTTAATGATGACAATCTACTCACCCGCATCGACATGAGTGAGTATCAAGAACGCCATGCCGTATCCCGGCTGATAGGAGCGCCTCCAGGATACATTGGCCATGATGAAGGCGGGCAATTGACGGAAGCTGTACGTCGCAAGCCCTACTCTGTGATATTGCTGGACGAGATCGAAAAGGCTCACCCCGATGTGTTCAATATATTGCTACAGGTATTGGATGATGGCCGTTTAACGGATAGTAAGGGCAGAGTGGCTAATTTTAAAAATGCCATTATCATAATGACTTCCAATATGGGCTCCGGCCTCATCCGCGAACGTTTTGCTAAACTTAATGACCAGAATGCAGAACAAGTCATAGCGGATACACAGGCCATGATACTTGAGCTATTAAAGCAACGCCTGCGGCCGGAATTCTTAAACCGAATCGATGAGGTAATCCCATTTCAGCCACTTTCGACTAAGGAAATTCGCGCTATCGCCGAATTGCAACTCCAACAGGTACGCCAAGTACTTGAAAAGCAGAATATCCGCCTGACGATCAGCCCACAAGCTATAGAGGTAGTGGCTAATGAGGGTTTTGATCCGCAGTTTGGTGCTCGTCCGGTAAAGCGGTTGATCCAAAAAAAGGTACTCAACGAATTGTCGAAGCAAATTTTGCTGCAAAAAGTACAGCCAAATAGTGATGTGGTGCTGGATGCCTTTGATGGCAAACTGATATTTCGGGCGCCAATAGCCAAAGAGCGTCTGGCAGCAGCTTAGCGAAGCCATCCCGGAAAAACGCTCCGGGATGGCGCTCTATTAAATTGCAAACAATATGTCTCACATTTTGTTTTTGAATAAACTTGCAAGCAATGGATTTTCAAAAAAACGTTATTGACAAAAGTTATGGAAAGCCCGTGTTGGTTGATTTTTGGGCCCCCTGGTGTGGACCTTGCCGTGTGCTGGGCCCGGTGTTGGAGCAATTGGCGGAAGAGCAAAAAGATCGGTGGGAGTTGGTAAAAGTGAATACAGAGGAAGAGCAACAGTTGGCTATGGACTACCAGATAAGAAGTATTCCCAATGTCAAGCTTTTCCACAATGGCAAAGTAATAGACGAGTTTACAGGTGCGCTATCCCGCCACCAGATTTTGCAATGGCTCGAAAAGGTACTGCCAAACGAACAAGTCTCGCTGCTTCAACAATTATTGGCCACGGAGCAATCTGTGCCGGACTCTGCGCTTCGTGCAAAACTTCGGCAGTTTGTCCGGCAATTTCCGGATAATAGCGCTGCCAAAGTTCAACTCGCTAAACACATGATTTTTCACCAAGCGGAAGAAGCGCTCGAATTGATACAGGCAATAAAAATGGGAGAGGAGGAATATACAATGGCTGAAGACATCCGCTGCCTCGCTCAATTGCTTACTTTCAACACTGAATCGGAAAGCCCGGCTGCCGAATTGATGTACGAAGCACAAAAATCGCTGCGCACTAATGACCATGAGCAGGCTATCCAACTGATCATTGAGGCTACGCTGGCAGACAAACAGTTTGAAGAAGAATTGCCACGGCGCTCGGCGGTGGCATTGTTTCGGCTATGGGGCAGCAAGCATGTGTTGACAAAAAAATACCGGCGCAAGTTTGATAGGATGCTTTATTAAGAAACTGTTTTGAAATATGTCGCTAATTTTTTTATGCCTCTTATTTCCTCCATACTGTGGCTTTTTCTCGGCCAATAGCTAGGGCTATTCACCTCAAAAAACCCTTCGTCTGGAGAAAAAACAGACTATAAAAAATTTCATCACACTTTTCAAAACAGTCTCTAAGGAGTTGATCTATTCTTTGCCTTTTTTGATCCCTCCCATGCAAATGTATTTGATTTCTACAAAATCATCGATCCCGTATTTTGATCCTTCCCGGCCAATTCCACTTTCTTTAACGCCACCAAAAGGTGCTACTTCTGTAGAAATAATGCCGGTATTTACGCCTACCATGCCATACTCCAATGCCTCTGCCACCCGCCAGACCCGACCAAGGTCTCTGGCAAAGAAATAGGCAGCCAGGCCATAATTGGTGTCGTTGGCCAGGCGGATTACATCAGCTTCCGTGCGGAAAGAAAAAAGCGGAGCTATGGGGCCAAAAATCTCTTCTTTTGCCAACTTCATATTCGTATTAGCCTGTGTCAGCACAGTAGGCTCAAAGAAAGTACCCTCCAGCGCATGTCGCTTTCCTCCAATGATCGGTTCAGCTCCTTTGCTGATGGCATCTTCGAGCAAACGTTCTACCTTATCCAAAGCTTTTTTATTGATAAGCGGGCCAATGACAACCCCCTCCTCCATTCCCGATCCTACTTTCTGACTTGCTACAGCCTGCGCAAATTTATCAGCAAAGGTTTCATAAATTCCCTCCTGAACAAAAAAACGATTGGCACAGATGCACGTTTGCCCGGCATTGCGGTACTTACAGATCATCGCCGCTTCAACAGCAGCATCCAAATCCGCATCGTCGAAAACAATAAAAGGGGCGTTGCCGCCCAACTCTAGTGATACCTTTTTGACCGTATCTGCTGATTGGCGCATAAGCAACTTTCCCACTGCCGTAGAGCCGGTAAATGAAATTTTCCGAACGAGTGGATTACTTGTCAATTCATGGCCAACTGCTGCTGCATCGGTAGTGGTAATCACGTTAAGCACGCCTTTTGGAAAACCTGCCACTTCAGCTAAGGCGACAAGTGCCAGTGCGGAGAGAGGTGTTTCTTCGCTCGGTTTTATCACCACCGTACAGCCTGCCGCCAATGCCGGAGCCACCTTTCTCAATATCATAGCATTTGGAAAATTCCAAGGGGTGATAGCTCCTACTACTCCTATGGGCTGTTTGACGGCCAGCAAGCGTTTGTCGGCTCCGTGACCGGGAATGACATCACCATATATTCTTTTGGCTTCTTCGGCAAACCATTGAACAAATGCTGCCCCGTATCGAATTTCGCCACGCGCTTCACGCAGCGGTTTGCCCATTTCGGTAGTCAAAATATTGGCCAGTGCTTTCCGATGTTCAATGATCAATTGGTGCCAACGACTGAGCAAGGCATGTCGTTCTCTTGCGAGAACAGCGCGCCAGGCAGGAAAAGCAGCATGTGCAGCTTCAATTGCGATCCGGGTTTCGGAGGCTCCAAGATCGGCAAGCTCGGCCACTACTTCGCCATTGGCGGGATTGACAACCTTAAAAGTTTTTTGGTCATTGGCAGCTATCCATTCACCATTGACATACGATTTTGTGTGGAGGAGTGATATATCCATTGTTTCAATTTCAGAACATGAATTAAGGCGTCAAATGATCTTCATGAGACTTAATTTTGAATATGACCGACTTTACTCGCTTACTTGTGCTGCCATCCGGCAGGGGTTCTTCCAGTATCAAACGACGGGCCGCAGGTATTTCAAATACCTCTTGCATATTTCGGATCGGAGCGAGTGGCACTCCTTTATTTTTGCAATTGACCAAGAGTTCGCTGGCTGTAAATTCGGAGCAAGCTGCCGCCAGCAATTGGTAAAGCTCATCCCGATGTGCCAGGCGCTTGGCATTACTACTGAAGCGTTCGTCATTATTTAAATGTTTCAACTCCAAGCATTCACAAAGTCCGAAGAACTGTTTTTCAGTTCCGGGAGCTACAATGACGGCCTGTTTATCTTTGGTAAAAAACACATCTCCGTAGGGCGAGATATTGGGGTGCCGGCTTCCGATGCGTTGTGGCACAACTTCCAGGTTGAGCCAGTTGGAAGCCTGATTGGCCAATGAGGCAATGCCTGTATCGAAAAGCGAAACATTCACTTGGCAGCCTTTGCCCGTTTGCTCGCGATTGAGCAGTGCCAGCAAAATTCCTTCCTTGAGCTGATGGGCAGCCAGGATATCCATCAGTGCAACGGGCATTTTGACAGGAGGGCCGTCAGGCTCGCCATTCATAAACATCCACCCGGTTTCGGCCTGAATGATTACATCAAAGCCGGGAGAAGGGTCGTGCTCATCATAAGCAGTGATATTTGCATAAATAAGGCGGGAGTTGAGCTGGCTAAGGCTTGAATAGTCCATTCCGACTTTAGTAGCCGAGCCTGGTTTGAAGTTAGTTATGACGATATCTGCTTCTTTGATCCAGGCTAGTACTTCTTTGTGATCCTGCTTATCTTTGAGGTTCAGCAGATGAGTCTCTTTGTTCCAATTGACGGAATGATAATAGGCTGACCAAGGTTGGTCTTTGTCTTCTTGCGGCAGCTTCCAATGGCGGGTTACATCTCCATCGGTAATTTTATTTTCCACTTTGATAACCTTAGCACCCAGCTCGGCCAGGAACATTCCCACGGATGGGCCGGCCAATACATTAGCCAGTTCGACTACTTTGAGGTTTTTGAAGAATTGATGTAATTCCATACAAAAATATACATTGACGATGGCAAGATACGCCAAAAGAATCTGATATAAGATATATGGGTTGTGCAACAAGCGATTCTTCAATACCTCATCACAAATCCATTTAATATTGGACTTTATGCTGCTATGCTCACTTTGCCTACTTCCCAATTAATTCATGTGGCTTGTTGAAAAAGAAGGACTCAACTGATTTAACAGAGGTAAGTGCAGAGTGAGTAGCTACAAGCAGGATTGCTCAGGGATAAGATCAATCTCAGGATTCTATCAATTTTGAAAAATTGCCGCTTACAGCAGCTACCAGATTGAAAGGCCAAAACTGTATTGGTTTAATATAGTCGGGAAGAAACTTATGCGACTTCCGAAAGTGAGTGATTGAAAATAAGCAAGTGAGTTAGGCAACTTTTCATCCACTAGTTCAAAGCCACTAACGGCTCGTGCATATGCCGTGCGATGCGATTAGCGAGCGTGGCATATGCACATTGTTGTGTGCCGCTTTTCATTCGTTTCCAGTCATCAGTTTTGCAATCTGTTTTGAATTTCTAATGCTCATTTCTTTTAACGCAACTTCTATTCTTTTTCCAAATTCAAATTGCTCTTTTTTTATGATTTCCAATTTTTTCTTTAATTCACTAAAAGGTAGTTTAATCGTAACTGTTCAGAGATGTCCTGCCATAACAAGAGTATTAGCAACAGCATTATCAGTAAACAAACTCTTCAATGCATGAAAAACATTGACATTTTGTTTACGAGCAGTCATTATATATGACCTGGTTCTGGCAAAGAATTGGGCACCTTTTACAGATCTAAAACAACCGGATATTTTCTGCTTGACTTTCATCATTCGAATATCTCTTTCTGAAAAATTATTGTCAAACGGCACCTTAAAGTCGTAGAAAAATCTCAGTATATCTGTTTTGTAGTCTCTGAATCTTTCCAGTAAATTTCGAGGAGGTGATTTTTTCTTTTTTCCTCTTTTCTTTACAGGTGGTGGTTTGAATGGATTTTGTCTTAATCCTTTTCTGACAATTTTATCATATAGTGATTCGTACTTTTTGACAGTTGTATATGATATAGCTTGTTGGCCTCTTGCCAGTGCTTTATTTTTCAGATGTAGTAATCTCAGCAATAAGTCTATTAACTCTTCTGCCCATTTTTGTTCAAATCGTTCTTTTATGAAAACCAAATCTCTTAGCAAATGGGCATTACATAAACTGTGTTTGCAGTCATATTTGTAATAGCTTTTCCAAAAGTCATGCACTGCAATTCCTTCATATAAAGGCAATATTCCTATGTCCTCCATTGCTAGCTGACCTCTATTTGGATGAACTGCATAATAGGCATGCCGGTCGGTCGAACAGCTATGCAACCACCACCTTTTCTTATTGATTCTAAAACCCGTTTCATCAAAACCCAAAACTAAACATAAATCCAGTAGAGATTTTAACTTCTCTTCAAAGCTTTCTAGCTTATCAAATGCTTTTTGCCGAAAATTATACAACGACCCTTTACTTAACGAATGACCTAACAGATCATTTACTAACTCTTTTGTCCGCTCATATGGTAATAATTGATAGTCTTGCAAATACACCACCATACTTTTTATATTCGGGCCATATTGAACAGCATAATCTACTCCTTGCGGAAATGCTTTATTTACACAACCACAATCGCATTGCTTCACTTCTGAGTGATGCTCCGTTATTCCTATTTTTATCTCCGGAATATCATATACTTGCCTTTTCTCTGTATAATCTGCCTTTTGACCTCTTAAATTCTTTTTGCAATTTGTGCAAGTATCAACTTTATGCTTTTCCACTTTATCTGGTTGGGCACTTATTTTTAACGTTGTTCCCTCATGACCTTTTTGTCCGCCAGCTTTTTTATTGCTCTTTGGCTTTATGCTTTTTGGAACTTTTTTAAAGCCATCTGTAGATGGAGGTTTACTACTATTATTACTATTCTTCGAAAGTTGATCCTCTAACTCTTTTATCCGTGCCTTTAATTGATTTATCTCCTCAGTAAACAATGAAATTACAAGCTCGAACAGAATCCGATATTCTTCTGGTATTTTATTTATCTGATCTTGTAATTCTTTCGGTAGCATCCCAAAAAATAATTTATTTCTCTCTATTATCGTAATTTTAACTCTGAATAATTACGTTTAATCAATGAGTTTACTGTTTCTAATTCTTTAATATCCGTATCATAATAGTCAGAAAATTCAATATTATCTTTATCCTTTCTATAAAAGACCCAAGGGTGACCGATCCATAGTTGTTCCCACTCATGGTTTTCTTCTTTAAATATTCTTTCCCACTCCGAAATGTTCCCTATGTCACCACAACAAGTAGGTTCAATAGGAAATTCATTATTTATCTTTACTACAATTCCACCACAAATTCTTCCAACTTGTTCTTCGTAATTTTCCAAATCGACTTCTTTGAGTTCACTTTTAAGAATTTCTTTAAGCTCAGCATTAGTAATTAAGTTAATGTCAACCAAATATGACCCAATTCTAATCGGTTGTAAATTTTCAAGGTTTTTATCAGATAAACACTTTCGCCAAAATTTATCCCATGCTTCTGGCATTTCTTTCGAACTACCATTTGGAGAATCATACTCCGTATTTGAAAACTCGTATGGATTAATTTCAATTGTATTTATAAGTTTCAACTCTATCATATTTATTTTTCTTATTCTGACTAACGTTCGCTAAGTCGCTGATTATCAATGCCTGATTTTTCGACTAAGTAATGATCAAATAATAACTTCACGATTTGTCTCTGATCTTTTGCCGCCATACTTCGTTATTTTTTGCTTAAATAGCTCGCTATTCGCTCAAAAAATGCCTCGCCTGACGACAAAATCTCAATCCCAAATCAATAACTTATTAATTGGCCATTACTAATGTACTCATTTTCTATATTTTTTGGTTCCAAACGAATGTTAGCTCAGGTAATCAATAGGCATTATAGCTCAGGCGTCTGATGAGTGATAACGAATCCCCATCGCCTGTGCTATATACCGCGAAAGGATTGAGCGTGATTTATCACTCTCGATCCGTCAGTGGTATAAAAATTCGATTTCTTTCCCCACCTCGAATTTTTGGTTGCCCTATCTGGGGAATTGTAGGCAACGGTTGGTGTATATGCAGCCTCGCCGCATAGGCGAGGTTGGCATATACACATTGTTATCTTTTCGCCTTCTTTTTATTCTCTTTATTAATATGATGAATTAACTTTAATTCGCCTTTTCCAAAATAAGTTATTTTTCCACCTTTGTTCCAGAGAATAATATTTTTCCTTCTCGTTGAGAAATGCAGTCATTTGAGAATCAATCCATTTTTGATACTTAAATTCATGGGCTTTGGTTTGTCCAACAAGGAAATGTGATTCAATTAGACTACTTGCAATTAGACTTGATTCAATTGATTTATAAATTCCTTGACCCGACAAACAATCACCTTTCATTGATGCATCTCCTACAGCAATCCAATTATTTCCAACTGAATTACTCATTTTAGAAGTACGATTATCGTAAACTCCTAAAAAGTCAGATAAATAATAATTTTTTAAACTAGTCGAAACATGCCGACTTTTATTCAATTGTTTTAAAAGATAAATTTTGTTCGGTTTATTGTCTAGTAAATCTGTGTCCGTCAAATAGGCTACTACTATAGAATTGTCAATTTGAGGGGCAAGATAATACCACCCATTTGGAGCAGATTCTAAAATGAAGTTTAATTTTGTCAATGGTCTTATAGGTCTGAACCTACCCATTATTGCTACTGAATCATCAAAATATATTTTTTTATGCCCTAGCTTTCTTGCTAACCAAGAGCTTCCGCCTGTTGCATCAATGAGAAAATTTGAGAAAAAACCCAGTTTTTTTTTGTTACTGATGAAATTAACCCTCCAATTGTTATTAATTCTATTAATGGATTGAGTTCGATTTACCTCAATTATCTCAATGTTCCGCTGATGTTTTGCTTGCATTTGAAGGCGAAGTTCAAGAGTCTTTCGATCTATTGCGATAATCTTTCCTGAACTGTTAAAATTCTGACCCCAAAAGACCTTTTTTTCAATGTCTTGTGCAAAATCTTTGAAAAATGAAGGCTTATATCCTAAAGTTTGAAGGAGAGGAAAAATTTTGTCCGGGCTTGATTCTCCAGGCCGGTATTTTCTTTTTTTTTCAATCAAGTCCATTATAGATACATTGTACCCTTTTTTGGAAAGACTTATACCAATTGTAATACCTGAAATGCCACATCCGATAACTAATACATTCATTCTTAATGGGTTTTAAAGGCTTGGGTCTCGATATCTTTCAAAGAATTTATCACCTTTTTTCAAGATGAAGCCTAATCTAGGCCAATTATCTTTCATAGACATCCATGAAGGTATGCCCCGAACCCACTCTTTCATTCTAGAAGCATCTGGTATATCACTCTCTTTTGTAAAAACTTGATTAGGTCGTTGAGCAGGCCACCAATTATCATCACATGATAAAAAATCAGCTTGCCACGGAATTGCTAATTGTTTGGTAAAAAAACCAGGCGTAAACAGAGTATAATCACGAGCTTTAGAGTAGTAGTTAATCTTCAGATATGGAGATTTTTCTCTAATCTTTAATCGAAATGGTTCTGCGAATAGATTAGGATCACGTACCAACCAGCCCACTTCTATTCCTGGAGCAAAACCTCCTCCGGCGCATTGGTCCAATGCAGCTTTATCTATCAACTCAGGAGTTAATTTACTATTCACCGGTAGATTACTAGTGTCAAAATGCCCATCAGCCCATCTCTTCATTAATAGGTATTGGATAATTGAAATCGTTAATTCATTATATTTGCCTCCCCAAGGAATTACATGCGCATCTCCCCACAATTTTGGCATGGTGCTTCTGCTACCTGTACCAGTAAAAACTGATAAACCTTCTGGCTTTCTCAATGAATTAAAGACTAAGTCCCTAATATCTTTTGCTGAAGGGGACGTATCCTTTAAAGCAGATGTGATTTTGACATTGATAGTGGCAAGATGATGACCAGAATTATAAGCATCTTTATTAACCCATCTATTTTCAACTGCTTTTTCTAATAATGGATTTATCTCTTGGTTAAAATTTGGTATATAGCCGCTTAAACCAGTGGGAGAGGTTTTATAAATATCACTAATACTTTTTAATCTTTTTAATGGCTCTCTATAAAAAATCCCATTGTCAGCAGGAATGGTTATTTTTCTCGCAGCAATGTCATAAAGCGTGTCGTACAAAGAAACTACATTTCTTATTTCGGGGGCATAATCTGGAGGACCAATTATTACCCAAGCAGCATTTTCTCCACGGATTCGAATTCTTGGTTTCCATCCTGTACTTCCTTTTCTTTTTTCATAAACATCAGCAATAACCCAACCGTCAGAAACATCATCAAACCACCCCTCATTATTTGCATAATCGCCAAGGCTACTCGTTCCTATTCCAAGGGAACTATCATATTTTGATATTCCTTTTCCTCCAATAACCAATAATCTTCCTTTGTAATCTGTTCTTAATTCACCAAGATAATCGATTCCACCTGCCCAAGTAGGAGTAAACCCAGTAGTTGGATCGAAACTTGTTTTTTTATGACTACCTGGTTTAAAAATAAACTGATCTTTTGATTTTCTATTTTTACCTGCAATAGCTCTAGGACCAGGATTAATCCACAATTTAGCCTTTCTGTCCGAAACAGGGATCCCATTGTTTCTAATATCAGACTCATTTCTTTTAGCTGTACCATCTTCACTACCTCTTAGTCCAAGAAATTTATAAAAATTAGCTTTTCTATTTGCTAAAAAAACACCCCATTCAAATTTGATCTTTCCTTTTTCCCAATTTATTTCCTTAGTAGGTAAGAACTTACCACCCTTTTTTTCGTATTTCCATATCCTAAATCTACAAGCTTGAGGTCTAACTTTGGTTTTTCCTTTTTTGAATTTTTTCACTTTTCCCCCGTAAGGCGTTTTGCCAAGAGAACCAGGTCTTTCTGGACCAATAAAATAATCATCAGCATTCGCATTACCTACCCTTCCTATACCAATGCCAGGGTGAATGCGGTAAAAATATTTTCCACCTGTCAGTTTTAATTGATCTTCTATGAGGTTGTTTGGGAATTTATTTTGAAATAAATAGCCGTCGGTAGTATCTTGTAGTTAAACTAAAACTTACAAAGATGCTCGCCCAATTTGAACGACTGACCGACGGCCAGTGGGAAGTTATAAAAGAATTTCTTCCTATCAAACGAAAACGCACACTTGATTTGCGTGATATTTTCAATGCCATACTTTGGATAACAAGAACTGGAGCCCAATGGCGAAATCTTGATAGTTCTTTTCCCCCCTGGTCTGCAGTTTACTATTACTTTTATAACTGGACAAAAAAAGGAATTATCAAATCAATCAATCTGGCACTCAATGAATATGAACGGGACAAACTTGATCGGCAGTCAAGCCCAAGCTTGGGGATCGTTGATTCTCAGAGTGTTAAGTTGGCTCCCATGATTTATGAGTTTCGGGGCATTGACGGCAATAAAAAGATTAATGGCCGCAAACGTCAAATTCTCACAGACACCCTGGGTCGTATTTGGCAAGCTTGGGTACATCCAGCTAATGAGCATGACAGTCCGGCTGGCGTTCATCTTTTGAAGATGGATCAACATCAAATGGGCCGCCTGATAAAAATAATTGGTGACAAAGCTTATAAAGGAACTTTTGCACAGGCCTGTGAGGAATTGAATATCGAATTTGAAGTTCCAATAAGACCTGAAGGGAAAAAGGGGTTTGTTGTTCAGGCTAAACGATGGGTAGTTGAAAGAACGATTGCCTGGTTTAATTTTTACCGAAGAATACTGATTGACCACGAGCATACCATAGAAAGTTCTGTATCATTCCTTTATTTGGCAAATACATCAATGATCTTGGCAAAATTTCAATCATTTACAGAATAAAATTCCCAAACACGTTCTATATTTTTTCCCATTTTGATATCATAATTATAAAGATTTGCTGAGAATTAATCCAGATTAAGCTCATCATAAACAAAACCATCTGTTGGTAATACAATGTCGAATTCATTAACGAGTGGATATACGCCTTCTGGAGTAGCAGGATCGGTAGGAGCTCCTACGGTCGAATCTACTTCCACGTAATTTGGGCCATCAACTCCTAAAGCTTCTTCTCTACCTCGATACTCTTCTACCTCGTCAAGCAAATCCTTTAAAGGACCGTCTTCTGTATCAAAACCATACGTTCCTTCAATATGCTTGGATAGCCAGGCAATCGCTTCTTTTTCTAATCCAGAGCGCATGGGTAAACACACTCTCAACCAAGGACTATTGATAAACTCATTTCTACGAGTATCCCCATCTTCTTGGATCTTCCATCCTAATGAACTACCCATTGGTGCAGGGTCAGAATCCGCTGTAATTGCGTAAGCGGTACGAGACATACTTGTAGAAACAGGTGCATAACGTGGCTTCCACCACGAGGGATGTGTATAAATAAACATGCCATCGATATCAAAATACCGGTGAAAATATTCAATCTCCAGAGGGATAGGTTGTGAAGGATCATCTCCACGACCGAATAACTCGGAGACCATTCGATTCATTACTTCGTAACGTTCCTCTTTTCTTAGATCGTTTGCAGGTCTTTTGGGTATTCTGCTTTTTTCTGTGATGATAGCCTTTTCCCGTTCAAATTTTTGATTTAGCAATTCTTCAGTTATTTTTTGGCGAGCAGCTTCTCGCTCTGCATCCCATTCTGCTAAAGCCTTTTGAGAAGGCTTGTAAGTATATGTGTAGGTTACTGATCCATTACGAGAGTCCCCAGCAAGTACTGCAATTTTAGTGGTATAAGTGTTCGAATTTTCATCCCAAATATCCTCACCAATTTTTATATCGTTTCTAGCCGATGGTGCTTCATCATCACATCCGCCACCCTCTAAATCAGTTATTGAATCTATACTTACTCCGGTAATTATTCTGTCCCCTCCCGTTTGTACAACCAAAGTTACATACCAGGTTTCCAGATTGCTATCATATTCTAAACTAACACTTGTTGAGCCAACATCAGTACCTTCTTTGGGTCTTGGTCTTACACCTGGCGGCACGTCAGGAGGAGCAATAAGTTCAGCTTCTCGAAAATGTACAAAACGACTTCTAGCAAGACCTTTTCCTGGGTTTTTGATATAAGACTGCCATACCAATTGTGGTCCAAGATCTTGCACCTTTACACGCACTTTTGTCAGTACCCTTCGCAATCCATAACTTACCGGAGATTCAGAATTATTTTGTATAACCCTGCGCCGGAAGTTCGTAGTAGTCAATTCGTCAATTTCACGGGTTTTAATAGAAAAACTTTTCCGAATTCTTTCAGAGGCTCTTTTGGTTACTTCCTTTAACCTCCTGGAGGATTCTTCCCTACCTCTCTGGGAGGAAGTTGCCATGCTAGCACTGGCTGAAGCACCTACTGACCAGACACCAATTGTTCCTGAAGCATTGGCTGACATGGAAGCAGAAGAATCTCTTTGTATCATAGAAGAAACTTTGTCTGAAACCTCTTCCAGATTCCTAGACTCTATTGAAGATTCAAGCACGGTTTCTAAACCTGTTTCAATTACTTCTTCATGAACCTGACGTCTAACAGTTTGATAAACAACTTCCAGTGTCTCCAATGGAGCAATGGTAAACGCTTCCTCAATTGGACCGTACCCTTCCTCTAAATTGAAATATAGTTGGCGGTAAAAGTGTGCTATCCCAATAGGTGATAATGCTTCCTCGATTTTCTGCGCTGGCCAAAATTCATAAATTGTTTTACCAGAAACATCCTGAATGGCTCCTCGTAGAGTATCAATTAGGGATACATCGGTTGCCTGAGTAGCAACATCTAAAGCCCCAATCAATTTTGTAAATACCTGTTTGTGCGCTTTTCTAAAATCAAAGTCCGGGTCTACTGTCCCTGAACCTTTATTAATCACTGCAGGAATTTGCCGAGTGCCGATAGCAGTAGCAGTCTGTCGGCTTGTAGATTGTTGATTGGTTCTCAATACTCCATGAGGATATATTTTTTCTCCAATCGCAACTGCATTAGGGAAACCTTCGATTGAGACTGGTTTTATATTAGCGTTCAATACCTGTTCACCTGCATTATTTACTATCGTAGATGGAAGCGGATTACTTTCAAGTTTCAAGTCAGTTAAAACCCTTGGAAGCCTATTTTTATCAACCCTTGTGAGATTGAGGGCTTGTGCAGTAGGATATTTCAAATTCTCTTGATAGTACTTGGCTTTTTGTAATCTTGAAGCCATTGTACTTGCCATCGTCGAAACAGCCCAGAAAGACACCCATTTTAAAATCAATGGTTCGTAAGTTGCTACCGTCATTGATGCATACGCATCTGAAAATTTTTTTAAAGTTGTTGCCATGATTCAATATTTTATCTTTTAAAATTCTCTTTTCAGCCCTTCCTTTTCATTGAATTAACCATTGCAGGTCGTTTTCCCCCTATTTGTTTTATGTCTATGGTTTCTATTTTCATTTTTTTTGGTGAAAGATAACGGTCTGCGTAAACGCCGTGCGGCATTCAAAGTGCTGAAAGGAACTGCAAAAATTCTTTATCAACCAAAAGGCATTTCATCTTCCAAGTAGCCGCATGGACGCTTTACGCTTTGTTACCTATCCGTATTTCGGCGCGCACAGCGCCGTTTCTGAGGATAGTTTGAAAGGAACTGTTGAGTCCTTTATTTATCGTATTCACCACTGGAACAAATAAGTTTTTTAGGTGGTGATATAAATATATAACATTTTTCCTTAATCCGTGAATTTGACTATCAATTTGTAGTTGGGCCCCAGAGGAGAATTTGGGTCTAATTTATGGACTCATATCTTTCGCTGGAAGATTTAACAATTTGGCTGACTCAGTGCCGATCAAAGACTTATTGTGTGAAGAATAATTTCCCGTGATTATTGCTTTTAATTATTGTTGATCCCAGGCCCTGGTTCTTGGTTTGTAAAAAGCTTATCGAAGAAATTTTTAAGCAGGTAGGGCGATCACTTTGGATGCTGTATCTTGACGAATTCATTCAATTTTTCCAGGCGTAATTTGGGACTAATTTAGAATCGAGGGATGACCTTAAAATTCTATGGTAGGTAACGGCCCGGCTATGCGCCGTGTGGTGTCAAGATGCTGAAAGGAACAAAGGTGTAGTTTTTCGATAAGGTTAAATTTTCGAAGAAAATTTAACCACATGGTCGCATAGCCAGTGTTGGCTGCATTCTCTTCTGCGCGTTGGCCAAAGTTTCCATTACAGTGTTTTGGCTGCTACTCAACTTCTCTAATCTCAAAGCCCTTTTCAACAAAATTTTCAATGATACTAATTTTAGATACAAATTTAAGCTACAATTTTCAACAGTCAATTTACCAAATTAGAGATCTAATCTCAAAAATTGTCAATTAAAATTTAACTGCTGATGAAATTCATGATTTTCTTGATGGCGAATTGAAGTCAGTACAATTACCCGTAATCTATTAATTGTGATTAAAATTATACGTAATCGATTGAAAATTAGTGGTTTATCATAATTTATTCCAACTTCAAATTTTCACAACTATCAATACTAGTTTCAATTCAGGATAAATTATCAATCAGAATTTACTATCAAAGATTTTCTTTCAATTACCTTTTTGGTACAGATGTTCATGCCATCCAATTCAAAAAAAGCGGGTCGGCCCAACCATTGCAGCCAACGGTCTGGCTACATGCAGTAGGCGAGGAATCGAGCCTATTGACATGTAGCTATTGTTATAGCCAGTTTATTTTTCAATCATATTCATTAAAAAACTACGGTTTATAATTCTTTAGTTTGTTTAATACTTCAATGAAAATAGAATCTATTTCGTTTACCTCTTCGATTTTGGAAACTTCTGAGATGAGGGTCGGTTCCTTATGTGTGACTTCAATTGTTTTCATATTATACTTGTGAAACTTTGAATAATCAGCCCCTATGAAAGCTATATGTTTTCTATGCTTTTCATTTGGTACATATTTATTTATTATGTCTATATCTGATAGGTAACATTCAGCTTTAATATTAGCTTTTCCACCACCGTTTAAATAACCTGACATATGGTATTCAAAATAGTAAATTTGGCATTTATAAGCTGCGATAGTAGCATATTCATCACTTTCATAAAATCCTATTTCAGTTATTTTTAGTTGTTTAGGAGAAGGAAAATTATCAAGCAAAAATGATTTTTTAAGTTTGTTATTTTCAAATAAAAAAATACTATCTTTTTCCATATCAATTACTGAAACTATTTGGATACCACTATTTGGTAATTCTGGATGATGGTAAGATGTAATTATATAGTTTCCATCTACTGTAATATTGTAAAGACCGGCAATTAACTCAATTGTAATAATTAATTTCAGCATTATGTATAAAATTATGTTTAAGGAGAAATTTAATTTCCCCTTAAACTATGATAAAATTCACTCACAGCCAAATAGTTGTTCATCTAGCCATTCGAAAAACCCCTCGTTCCATTGAGCATTTGAAGGTGTAGCAAGACAATTCGCATATTGGCATTCAGTCATTGCACCATATCCACAATCAGTTAAAGCCATTTTTACTCCAAAGGTGGTTTTAAACAACAACTTCATTGCTTCATCAGTCATTTGGTAGTTCTCCCGAGCAAAGGCAAATCCCACAACAGCCGCAGCAGCATTCGCTGCCCATGCTGAGCAATCAGCTGCTTTTCCTGCGCTTATTATATCTCCATTATACCTTACTTTTGGAACTGTAAAATGACCACAGAAAAAAGGAGTATTTGAATGAACACCTCCAAAGTTTTTTGAGAGATAAAGTTGATCTACACAGGCTATTTGTCCGGATCCGCTAGATTGAGAAATGAAATTAAATGACCAACACTCTAAAGTTCTATCAAAAAAACCTGCATCCTCTTCAACTGAAGAATCTTCAGGAGTTATTGTTGCATAATAATCTGCTAATTCTTTAAATACTTGATTGTCAAAGTCAGTATCATCTGCACTACAAACGTCTTCAGTATTATTAAAAATAATGTTTTCAATAACCGATAAAGTAATAGAAACCCCATATTGAGTTTGAAAATCTTCAAGCCTACCTAAACATTTAAAAGCATTGGTAATACAGGTCTCATCTTGCTGGCAATAAGTTTTAAAAAGTCCCAGTAAATCCTCATCGCTTATATCAAAATTATTGTTTTCATCAATAAAGCAGAGAAGCATACCATCTCCGGCAACCATATCTGTATTTGAAGTTTGATGCTGTGAAATAGCTGCTGCGAGGCAATTACTTACTGAAGGAGTGCTTCTTAGGAACCTAATATAGCTATCCAGGCTAAGTTGCCCGTTGTTCTGTTGATTACTACTGCCATGTACAGGTGGATGGCAAGGCTCAAAATCCTCATGTTCTAAAGCCAGACAATGATACATTTCAGTATGAAGGTCTTCAGTACATATAAATAGCTCATTTTCAGCAATTAGGTCTTCTAGCAGAGTAATTACCAATTGCCCTTCTCCATTAAAAAACATTCCATCAAATATTGTATTTATTTGAGGATTAGTTGTTGAGCCTCCAGATGGGTAATTAGTCCCGGTATTATTTCCAGAAGGCAGGTAGAATGGAAACCCCGAGTATCCTGAAAATCCACTCCAACCGTTTGAGGAACCACTTCCGCTAGAACTACTTGATCCACTACTTGAGAAAATATTTACAATTCCACTCCATATTCCGCTAAAGAAACTTCCTACATTCTCCCAAAAATTAGATCCAAAGTCATAACAAGGCGGATCATTTCGATAAGAAGATGAATCTGATTGTGAACATTGTTCAAAAGAATCAAACTCTCCGTCCAATTCTGCTAATATAGCACCTTGTTCAATGGGAAACACCTTTGAAGTGCAACTACAAAAATCATAAGTGGCAATTGCACCAGTAAAAGAGCAGTTGTTAACAGGTGCTGGTCGAGTAGAATCATAATCTTTTGAATCATAGAGTATCAACTCTGCGGGTACGGTACATTCTGAATTTCCATAAAAAACCAATTGAGCACCTCGCCCGTCAAGGATATATTCATTTGGCATTGCTAATGGAACAGTTACTATTTCTGTATTTTCAATAGTCTGCATCTCATTAGCCAATATCCATAAAGGTTCAAAATTAAAGCAATCACCATCATCATCTAAGTAGCCAGCGAAAAAAGAACTTTGGTCAAATGATTTTGATAAATGATTTTGATAAAAAATAGATTTTGCAATCTCAATATTCATATGACTCCCTGAATGAACTACTTTAGAGTCAGATTCATCAATGGGATACTCCTTTTGGCATCCCAATAATAGAGTAGTTATGAGTATTGTTAATAAAGTAAATCGGTTCATTTGAAATAATTTTAAGGAATTAAACTACTACCGGCTTGAAGCCGGTAGATTTGGGTGAGTGGGCTGTAAGCCCACTCAATCCACCCGCTTATTCCGCGACTTCAAAGTTGTCATCGTCTTGTTCTTTGTCTTGCGTTTCAATATATTTCATTATCACTTCATCTGTCACATTACCGGATGAAGCCGCGAAATACCCACGCGCCCACAAATGGCGACCCCAAAACTTTTGGGATAATGGCCTAAACTCGCTCAATAGCTTGCGAGAGGTCTTCCCTTTCAACAATTGCATCAGCTTGCTGACGCTTAAATAGGGAGGCACAGACACAAACAAGTGGATATGGTCCTTTGATACATGACCTGATAATATCTCTACTTCGTTTGCTTTGCATATTTGACGTATCAATTCTCGTGTTCGCCCGGCCACTTCGCCTTTCATCACGGGTTTACGATATTTTGTAATCCACACTAAGTGGTATTTTATATCATACAAGGAATGGGATGTCTTTCGATAATGTTGCATCTTACAAAGATAAACAACACGCATCTAACTAAAGTCTTCGCCTAAAGGCGAGGGATTTCCTCCCCTTCCCCGATTGAGACATTAAAATTTAGATACAGTATTATATCCAAAACCTGTTTTTTTGTAGCAATTGAACAGTTGACACCCATTTAATTGCTCTATGTTGGATTTTGTGATTAAACCAAGTAAAAAAAGAAGGTGCAAAGTTATATAAAAGTATTATGTTCTCAAAACGAAAATCCTAAAAAGCATCAATTATATTGGATAGTCTGTGCCTGATTGGCTATAACTACTAATAAACGTATTTCAAAAAGTCGAAAACTTCTTCCCTTAACCATCATGCTCAATCTACCTACTATGTCTCAAAAAAAAACACCCAATGCACCAACAGCAGCTTTCACTACACAAAACCCCTATCTGAATACATAAAGGAAAACCGGCAGGCCCGAGGACTTCGCCCTGCTTGTTGAAAATTCGACCAAAAGAAATTTGAAAATTTTTGCCGGTGTACCTGCCCGACAGGCATTTTATCGCATCCGCGCCAGCACAGTCTCCCCATCCGTCACCACATCCCCTACCCTGGCTTGTACGTCCAGGCCGTCCGGCAAAATCAATGATACCTGACTGCCCAGCTTGATCAGCCCGATCACCTCGCCTTTTTGTACCTGCTCGCCCGGCTCGAGGTAATCTTCAATGCGCCGCGCAAGCAGTCCGGCGATTTGCACCACCTTGTAGCGGAGGCCCTCGGGGGTCTCAAAAAGCAGGCTGTTGTGCTCATTTTCTGAGCGTACTCCGTATTTGTTGGTTTGGATAAGGGCGTTGCGAAACCGGCCAGGCGTATATTGCTCATCCACCAGCTGGGCAGAGAGGGGTGCACGCTGGTAATGGACATGGGTCACATTCATTTCGATAGATATCATCGTGCCTTTTTGTGCCACATCGGAAACCATCACGCGGATATGGCGATCTGCTTTTTGGATGCGCAAGGAATCGCTATGCCAGGGAATCACAGCTACTACTTTTCCATTGGCAGGGCTGATGATGGCCGCCGGGTCATTCGGTACCTGTCGGTCTGGCTGGCGGAGAAACCACAGCTGGTAATACATAAACAGCAGTGCAAACAGAACCACCAGGCTGAAGAAAGCTTTTAGCAAAACCGATTTCATAAAAAGGAGATTTTGGCACATAAGTATTATTCAAAAAATCCAATCCTCTTTTCAAGATGTCGGATTTATTTTTTGAAAGTTCCATAGGGGCGAAAATACAAAGCCTGGCACCAATAGTGAAGCCTTAGGCCACTTCGTATGACGAGATTTGTGGCTGATAGATATTGGTACCCTCCGCTGCCGTTTTCAATTGATCAAATAACTTTTGAATCAACTTCCCGATATTTCTTTTGATCAGGGGATTTAGCAACCATTTTAGCAAGGGATTCATTTGTGCGTGTGCTTCGATGGTAAGCTGAGTTCCTTGTTCGGTACTGGCAAGAATAAAGTAGGTACTCATTTCCCGAAGTATCGGAATATCGGTAGTATGCTCTCCGTACAACCATTGCCCTTCCCTGGGTTTTTGGCCTACCGTATGAAAATTCAAACTGCGCCCGTTGATGATACATTTGTGATGAGTCCCTATCCGATTGAGCTTCTTGGGGTCGAACTCCAGCTCGGCCTCCTTGTTCCAGAAATGGCGAAAATTCAAATTGGTGATTAGCTCAAACAGCTCGTCTGGCTCCTTGCCGATGGTACCGCTGATACGGATTGGGCTTGCCGCCTTCGATACCGCAGGCAAGGGAGGAGGTGGTTCAACATGCTCCCCGAGCGCTTCCAATTGGTAATATTGATAGCCCACTTTCCCAATTTCGTCAAAAGAAATTTCCTGTGAAAGAGGCTGCCAGTCAGCTAAAAGCTTAGCTTCCCCCTCATCCGGCAGGGCCGCCAATGCAGCATCCGTCAATAAGGCATACTCGCTTTCCGGCACATTATTTTTGAGCAGCCGGTGGGCCGTGATAATTTCCTGGCCATAGGGTTTGCGCATATTTTTGATACGGATAAACTCGATGGGGCCACTATGCACAATAAATTTGAGACTCAGGCCGGATGCCCCTACACAAGCGCCACATTGGCAGATGCGCCGCTGCTCATAAAGCTTGAGATGGCTGTGAAATTGCAAAAACATCTGCTCCATCTGCTCAAAGAGCTGAGCGCGGCTCGGTAAAGGGCCTTCTTTGTAGTAGAATAAAGCATCGCCTTCAATCTCAGCCAATGTCATATCCAGCTGATTAGCATCGATCAAAAGCTCCAGTAGCTCGGCTATGATATGCTGACTGTGATCTTGCTCTGTAGATGTCACAAAGCGAGTGAAACCACTAATATCGGGAATAAAAATAAGTCCGTCTTGCATCGCCATATTCCTTGATTTTTGATAAGAAACATGTTTGTCGGGCAAGTAGTTTAACCACCGAAATGTTAATCGCTGAATATTCGACTAAATGGCTGCTTTTGAGGGTTTAGTAATCAGCTTACGATGCAGCAGAGCGCAAGCTTTCCGGTGGCGGTGTACCTGTCTATTGATTCCCTGCTTTCGCATCTTTTGCATCATACTTTTGCACCTTTCTGCGGCTTTTTAAAGGAATGTACCGATAGGGGCGATTTTCAACATCATCGATGAATCCATTGATCCGTTGGCTGGTATTGAGCAATTGGTCATACAGCCCTTCATCGGCAAACAGCTTGCCTACGGTACCCTCCCCGTTTTGGATCTTACCCATCAAAGCCGTAATCTCGGCAAGGGCCAACTGGGCGGATTGGAGGGTGCTTTTCAATTCAGCTACCGCTTGCTGCGTACCTAAGATTGCTGAATTGGCATTGCGAAGGGTTGTATCGAGCTGGATTTCTTTTAGCTGGCCGGTAAAGGCGGAGGTATTATCCAAAATACCTTTAATACTGGTGCCGCTTGCCTCAATGGAATCGGTGATACTGCTAAGGTTGGACAGTATGGCAGTAATCTGGCCATTGTTGCCGAGAATAGAATTGATACGATTAGTGGCTGCTTTCAGGTTGGCGGAAGTGGCGCGAAGGTCCTGCATAGTCAGACCGATCAGGTTATTGGGATCGGGGTCGGAGAGTTTTCTGTTGAGGCTATCCATGGCCACATCTAAATTTTCGGTAATTGTTTTAACATAGGAATTCAACTCCTGCTTATCGATCAAAGATTCCAACATACTCATTACATGTCCTCTCATATAATCGCCGCTGCTGAGGCAATCCGGATCCTTGCAGGGCTTGTCAAATTCGATGGCAATACCCGGGCCTCCGATAAAGCTGATGGAAATAATATTGGCCACCGCATTTTTGGGCACTTTCACATCCTTGTCGATGCTCAATACGGCAATAATGGTTTGCATATCCTCTTCCTTGAGATAGAGGTCGCTTACCACACCCACCTGAAAGCCATTGATAAAAACAGGTGCCGAACGGGCCAATTGGTTCACTTGCTGGTATTCCACATAAAGTTCGGTATTGGTAGTGAGTATATTCTGCCCTTCCAAAAATTTGTATCCCCAAATGAATATGGCTATCACAATGGCCGCAAATAACCCAATCTTGGTTTCGTAAGACATTTGTGCTGATTATGAAGTTATTTAAGAAACTACTACTCTATGAATAAATGGCCTGCCTTAAGCAGGAACTGCACAAAGGTATATACGGAAAAGCAAATATTTGGGTTTTGTGAAAGCTTTTGTGCTTCAAAAGCAACAAGGCACGGGCTTTATCTCTTCTTACCGGCTCTTGCTCCTTGCTCTCCGGGCCTGATCAACGGGAATGCGCCGGCCATTTTGGAAAGCCACCACAAATGCCTCTTTGAAGCCCTGCTTGCGCAGCTCATCCTTTGCTGCCGAAGCTTCCTGATAATTGTGGAACCCGACAGCCAGATAAGTGTAAACATTTTGTTGCATCAGCACTTCAATCGAATGATGCACCCTCCTCCAGTAACCATTGTCAGTAGAGATGAGATTGGCCGATACGGCCAACTGAACCTTGTATTGCACAGCCGCCGGTGCCACCTTCAGCTGGGGCGATGCATTTTTGATAAGATACTCTGAGGGAATGCCTTTTGCAGTCATTTGCCCGGAAGAAGCTTGTGCTCGTGCGGAAACTTTGGGAGGAAGCGCTTTCTTCAAACCGGCATTGGCAAGGGGCTGCTGTTGTTGGTAACTGACGCTTTCCAGCTCGAACCGATATTCTTTAAAGGCTTTATAAATGGCATATGCCATCTGCCGCTGCCCGGACTCGGTAAGCAGATAGGCATTATCTGATCGATTGGTCAGATAGCCTGTTTCTATCAGCACGCTGGGCATGGTTGTTTCACGCAATACCAGAAAGCCCGCCTGCAATACGCCTCGGCTCTTGCGGCCCGTTTGACGCTGTATCTGCGATTCTACCAACTCAGCAAACCGAATGCTTTGATCAAGATAGGCATGCTGAAACATGCTGAGTATGATGTGCCCTTCGGCAGAATTGGGGTCATAGCCAGCATACCGGATCTGATAATCGGCCTCCAGCAAGATGGAAGCATTCTCCCTCTTGGCTACTTTCAGATTATCATCAGCCCGATGCAGGCCCAGCACATAGGTCTCGCTGCCATGGATATGGCTGGCATTGGGGATGGCGTTGCAATGTATGGAAATGAAGAGATCCGCTTTATTTCGGTTGGCAATCTCAGCCCGTTTGTGCAAAGGGATAAAAACATCCGTTTTGCGGGTGTATATAACTTTGATGCCCGGGAAATTGTACTCTATGGACTGGCCTAAAAATAAAGCCACTTTGAGTGCAATGTTCTTTTCCTTAGAGCCGATACCGCTACACCCATGATCGCGGCCGCCATGCCCGGCATCAATTACAATGGTTTTGAGCTGGAAACGGCCCGCTTTAGCGCTACTTTTGATAAATTTGCCCAGCCCGTATGAAAGCTGGCTAAGATCAGTGGAAGCAAGGCGGGCGGGGGAAGAAAGCTGGCAGGCCTCAGAGTGATGGCTGTGGAAGCTACATTGCGTAGCATCTATCCCATTGGCCAAAACGTTAAAGTTGGTAAAGGAGTAGTGAAAAAGTGCAAAAAGAATCGTTATTGAAAAGTAAAACTTGTTTATCATAGTGTTTCTCGTCCGTTGTTCAGCGCTTTTGTCAGCCGTTTACAGCTTAAACAAATTGCAAAATAAGTTCCATATTTACTCTAAGTTAACAATTATTGCTTGAAAACAGGGCTTCAAACAGGGCTTTTCTTCTTTTTGTGGCTGGCCAGCTGCCCATGCCTGGCGCAGGTCACCCCCCCTGCTGATAGCCTGCCCCCTCCCACCAAGCTCGACACCCTTTTGGTAGCTCCTGCCGTGAGTAGCACGGATACCCTTTTGTTGGGAGATAGCATTGTGGTGCAGTCCGACAGCATTTTACCACTTAATTTTCGAGCTGGTTCTGCCCGTCCGGACGTTCCGCTCTCCAAAGATTCACTCGATGCGCCTGTTGAATACACCGCCCGCGATAGTATGCGCTACGACATTGCCAATGAGAAAATCTATCTCTTCGGCAATGCCTCTGTCCAATATCAGACCATGACCCTTACTGCCGATTACATCATTTTCGACTGGGCCAACAATATCGTTATCGCCGAAGGGGTTCCTGATAGCCTCGGCAAGTTGAGCGGGCTGCCCAATTTCAAGGATGGCGACCAGCAGTTTTCTTCTAAAAAGATGCGCTACAACTTCAAAACCAGCAAAGGGATCATCTACGATGCTTCCACCAAGCAAGGCAGCGATATGTATGTGCTGAGCAATAAAGCTAAATTTATCAGCCACCAGGCCGACAGCACACACCAACAGGTGGATGATGTGGTGTATAGCACCAATTCGATATTCACTACCTGCGATCATCCCGACCCGCATTTCGGCATTCGCAGCAAAAAGCAAAAGGTGGTGCCAGGCAAGGTAGTGGTGGTCGGCCCATCCAACCTGGAAATCGCTGGCGTACCCACACCGCTTTGGCTACCTTTTGGCTTTTTTCCGCTAAAGCAAGGCAAGCGCACCGGTCTGATTTTTCCGCGCGACTATGAGTTTTCACCTACCTGGGGCTTTGGACTGCGCAATGTGGGGTGGTTTTTTCCACTGGGCGAATATTTTAATCTTCAGGCCACTGGCGATATTTATACACGCGGCACCTGGGGCCTTCAGGCGCGCGCAAACTACAAGCGGCGTTATAAATATGCCGGCGATTTCAATCTGTCCTTTTCCAACCGGCGTTCCGAATTTGCCAACGGCCTGCCCAAAGTGGACCGGTCCTACAAGCTCCGCTGGTCGCATCGGCAGGATCCCAACGCCCATCCCACCAACCAATTCAACGTCAGCGCTAATATTCAAACCAATGATTATCAAAGCCTCAATGACAATGAGGCCGGCAAGGTGTTGGAAAACTCACTTTCTTCCAACATCGCTTTCAGTCGCCGCTTTCCGGGCAAGCCTTTTACCTTGAATGTGTCAGCGGCCCATTCACAAAATACCAATACGCGTGAGGTGCGCATCAGTGCGCCGGTGGTCAATTTTCAGATGAACCGCATTTTTCCTTTCAAAAGAGAGGTGCAGACGGGTGGTGAACGTTGGTATGAGAAAGTATCTCTGCGTTACCAGCTGAATGCACAACAGCAATTTGTAGCTACCGATACGACCCTTTTTAGTCACGAAACCTGGGACAATGCACAAAATGGTATTCGCCATACACTCAATACGGATGCGTCATTCAGAGTATTGAAGCATTTCAACCTCACACCCAATCTGACCTACAAGGAGTTGTGGTATTTCAAAACGCTGAAAAAAGAGTTTGACCCTACGGTCACCGTGGATACCATCTATAATGTCAACCCAAACGATACGACCGAACGCTTCATCGAACGGCTGGATACTACACAGTATGGCTCGGTGGAGGATATGTTTGTCAATGGCTTCAACAGGCTGCCGCTGCTGGAGCGGGTGGGCGTTAGCCTGAGCACTCAGGTTTTCGGGCTGCGCGAATTCAACAAGGGCCTTATCCGGGGTATCCGCCATACCCTCAAGCCCAGCTTTACTTTTGGCTATACGCCCGATTACACCCGCGAATCGCTCATGTATTTTGATTCTGTACAAACCGACATCCGCTTTCCCGATGAGCTGAGCGGCTATTCTATCTTCGATAAAGCTATCTACGACAGACCCCCGAATGGAGGCAAAAACATGGGCATCACTTATTCCTTCAACAACATCTTTGAAGGCAAATACTTTTCAAAGAAGGACAGCTCAGTAAACAATTTGAAGCTTTTTGATAATATCGTGGTGGGTGGCAATTACAATTTTGTCGCCGATTCGCTGCATTGGAGTCAGGTAAATATTCGCGGAACTACGCGTTTTTTCAAGGGCATCACTACCCTCAATATCACCGCCGTTTATGATCCCTACGATGTCGAATACACCGAAAGTGGTGCTAAACGGCGGATCAATCGCTTCTATCTGGACAGTCGAAAACGCCTGCTGCGTTTTGATCGCGCCACCTTACGCCTCAACACGGGCATCTCTGTGGCACAACTTCGACAGCTATTCGACAAAGGATCGACCGGTAGTGCTACGGGTAGTGGCACAGCCCAAGGTGTTCGGCCTACCACAGCAGGCTCTATAGCCTCTGGTCAGGATTTACTTAGCCTTTTTGAAAACTTTCGGATTACCCACACCTTTTCCCTTCAGCGCAACAGCCTTCAGCATCGCGATACTGTCTTTGTAGAAGCACATACCCTTCGCTTCACCGGCAGCATCAAACTGACGGACAAATGGAGCATCCGCTTCGGCAATATCAGTTACAATTTCAAATCGAAGAGCTTTATCTATCCCGATCTCAGCTTTACCCGCGACCTGCACTGCTGGGAGATGGGCATGAGCTGGCAGCCTGAGCGGGGCACCTATTCTTTCTTCCTCCGCGTACGGCCCGGCCCGCTCGACTTCATCAATATTCCATACAAAAAGAACAATGCCGATGCGTTTAGGGGCTTTTAGCCAGTGGCCTGTTTGCCACCTTATCACTGGCAGGCAACCCGACAACGGCCCCCTCAAAACAACCGACTCCCTACAGCGGCCCACCAGGGGTGCAGCTCTACGGATAAGCGGCCTGCCTGCACGGATGGATCGAGATGGGCGAGGCTATCGGCGATGGCGAGGCTGGGAACGCTAAAGATCAGGATACCCCGAATATCGCCCTGGCTTTCGAAGGGGCCGGCCATACAAATTTGCTTGTTTTCGGCTAGTTGGCTAATGTGAGCGAGATGCTGTTCTTGCAATTTGGCTGCCTCTTCTTTCGGATGCGAGCGCGATGGTCCCGTTTTGAGGAAACAGATAAAGTACTTTTTCATCAGATAGGTCGTATCACCGTCTTTGTATTCAAAGGTTTCGAACAGAGAGGTATCCACAGCGGGCATATCTGACAGCACTGCATTGGTGCCAGCCTCCTGTTGACCTGTTGGCGGCGGAGCCTGTTGGCAGCCGAGCAGCAGGGCGAGCAAACAGCAAGATAAGCTTGTAAATTTCATAGAAAAAGAATTGAAGGTTAGTCACAAGGCATTAAGTAGTGCACTAGTTTTCCGGATTTGGTTTGGGCACCTTATGAAATTGCGCTTCAGCTATTTCATCGGTAGCCAGCACGGTTTTCAACATTTGTTCCGGTTCAATGGTAGAGGAGTCGTAACGGATGAGCCAGCGGAGGTCATTTTCTTCGATGCGCTCTATCAGTTGTACATTATTTTTTGCAAATCGCTCCACCCAAACGGGAATATCTGAGCCTTTTTTGAACTTTATAAGTAACTGATCCTTAATCACTTGCATCTCCACACTGTCATTCGTTTCACTCATCCATTCCCCCTTGAAAGCGATGCTGTCGAGCTGCCGTTCCAGGCGGATGATTGCTTCCGGGCGGTTGATATCGCCCATGATCTGCTTATGTCGCTCCCCTTCCCAATATTGGATGGTGACTTTGGGCAGATCGGAGATATTGCTGGGATAATGATCGTCGTACTGCCATAGCGCTGCCTTTTGGAAAGCTTTGTGGAGGTTCTTAAACTCCTTTTTTGAAACAAAGCGAAGATGCCTACCCAATTTGCCAACGTTGGCCCTTCCTTTAAATTCGGCCAAGCGATTGTTGTACACCCGCAATCTAAAAACGGGGCAATAGCCAAAGCAAGGCCCTTTGTACATCTCCATGAGGGGCTTCAGCTGAGACGTATCAGTGGTAGGGTTTTGAGATTTACAAGAAGCATAAAAGAGCAGCCCCGCTATAGCTGCAAGCGTGCAAACAAATAATTTCATACCCCAAATATAGCAATGCCCCGTCAATCAATAACGATTCGAGTTACTTTCTTCCAATCCGCCGTTTGAATCAAACAGCTGTACAGGCCTTTGGGCAAATGCCCCAGCGACAATTCGCTATCGCCCTCCAATGTGAAAGCACCCAACTGTTCGCCCTTCGCCGAATACACGATCAATTCAAAGGCTTCGGAAAGTTGAGTTTTCACCTGCAACTTAGTCCACCTCTTCAGCGGATTGGGGTATAAAATCACCTGATCGGCCAGCGCCTGGTGAACAATACTGCGCAGCTCTGAATACTCAAAACTACCGTCTTCATCCACCATTTTGAGGCGATAGTAAGAGATGCCCCGTAGCGGAGCTTTGTCCACTGCCTGGTATTTTTGCTCTGCGCTACTATTGCCTAGCGATTCAACCAATGCCAATCGGTCAAAATGGTAACCATCCTTGCTACGTTGCAGCTCGTAGTGCAAAAGCTGTTCTTCTGAACTGCTGATCCAGTTTAATTCTACTTCTTGCTTTCGGTTCAACCAGGCTTCAAAGAGGAGCAAATCAGCATCCAGCGGAGCAGACGTTCTAGCAATAATGTATTGGCTGAAGGAAGTCTGGCCATTTCCACTGCTAAATGTGGCACTTCCATTGCTACCCGCAGTAGCCGCATCGCCAGTATCCTGCTCGCCGCCCCAGCTGTTACCATGCGCATTGCTTGCTCTTTTGAAGAGCCTGAGGTTGGCCGGGTTGGCAGCTTCATCCATTGATATTTCAATATTGTTAAAAGTAAGGCTAGTCAATTCATCGAAAGTAGTATTCCCTCCATAGTTGTGCACAATCCAGTACGGGGCCGTCACATACATTGCCGGAAGCTGGTCCGGTGCATGGTCAATACGCGTGACGCATATTTCGCCATTTGGAAAAGCCGTGCCACCCGCAGGAAAAACCAGTGTAAGATCGGTGGTACCAAAGGTGTAAGTACCGGAAGTACTGACAGCTATCCGGCTGCTTTCACCAGGGCCGACAGGAGCCAACGATGTAGTCCGCGCGGCTGCACCAATCAGGCTGGCATGCCTGGTGGCTACTCTGTCGGTAATGGTTCCCTCTGTTCGATTGAACTGCCAATAGCCGATCAAATCGACTTCCGCAGCAGGCTGACGAGTGAGGTGCATCAGCTCTCTGATCTCATTTTGGCTAAGTGCCCGATTGTAGATCAGCACCTCATCCATTTCTCCCTTGAAGCGACGGGCCAACCAGTTGGGGTCGGCACCAAAATTCATTACACCATCGAAGGTGCAAAGGGCAGGATCGGCACTATTGACAGCCGGTACTCCATTAAGATAAAGCGTGGTTTGGGTAGGTGAAACCACCATCGCTACATGGGCCCATTCATTGTCGGGCACGATTAAGCCACTGCTCCACCACCATTCCGAATTGTTCCAATGAAAGCCTAATTCGTTGTTTTCCCTAAAATTGAGGCCGCTGGCGGTACCATTACGCATAAATACGATGCCAGCGTACGGATTCTGTGTGCCATCGCGTTTGAGCCAGGCACTGATGGTCAGGGTATTGGTGGTAATATCCAAGGCTTTGCCGGTAGCAGCATAATCGCTGCTTTGGCCAGACAAGGAAAGCGCATTGCCCGGAATTTGCTCAGCATCGCATTCATTGTTTACAATTACATCCACCGATTTGCTATTCATCTGTCCGTTCTGCATGACGGTGAGTGTGGCCGTATAGGTACCATCTGCCGGAAAAAGAGCCTTTACCTCGCGTTTATCCAGGCCACTGGTCCAACTGGCACCGGGTATGCTCCAATTGAAAGAGGCGGTACCTTTTGCTATGGAATAGCTGTCAAATTCTACAGTGTCGCGCACACAAATCTGCATTTTCCCACTCACAAAAGGCTGGGCCATTGGGCTCCAGTTTTGTTCAAAAAAATCGATCTCCCACGCAGCCCGATTGCCACCCCAGCGAAGCTTGCCATCCCGATAAAAAGGTAGCAGCTTGATTGGATTGGCACTTTTGGGCAGGCCATCTGAAAAGTCGGCCCAATCGCTCATCGAATTGTTGCGGTACATGACTTTTGCAGGCATCGTACCAGCCTCTCCCCTGTTGGAAGCTATATAAATGCCTCCATTGGTAGCGGCCTGATGAGCGATGGCCACCCACTTTCGACCAGCCAGACTGGCCGTAGTCCAGTCGATCCAACTGCTTCCGCCATCTATTGATTTGAATACTCGCCCGGCCGTGCTGTTAGGCCCCGAACGATGGTTGAGTACCCAAACTACATTGGGATCTGATGAGCTGGCCGCAACGCGCAGGTTTTGGCTGTGCCAGTCCGTTAATCCAGGCGGGAGCGACATTTCTGAAAAGGTAGCGCCTCGGTTGGTGGATCGATAAAAGCCGTCATCTGCAGCGAGATAGATGTAATCGGGATTGGCACGGGAAAAGTCGAAATGGTAGGGCTTGCCGGCAAAGTTATGCAATGCATTCCAGCTGGCTCCTCCATCTTTTGATCGCCAAAAAGAGTTGCCCTGCCCCAGGTAGATAGTCATAAAATCTTCAAAATCCACCATTACTCTGCTGAAAGCATCGCCATAGTAATAATTTTGCGGGTGTTTGGTAAACAAGAAACTGCCCTGCGGAGCATCGGTGATAGCAGTTGGCAGGATCAATTCTGCAATATCGTCGAAAGCGGCGTAGCGCTCCCGTCCATGCATTGCCCATCCGGTTACGCTTTCTGCTCCGCCAAGCCTCAGCGCCCGTTTATCCGGATAGTTTTCGTGGATGACTGTATTGCCGTTGTGATACCTGCCCCCGATGATATAATCTTCATTCCAACCCTGCGCAAAGCCCCAAAAGCTGGTTCCATCAAGACCATCAATACGGGCTTCCCAGTTATCCGTAGAAGTATAAAAATCAATAGAAAAATTCACACCACCATCTGTGGTTATCCAGGTATTTTCAGTAGTACCATCGTGTATCGACACCATTTCCTGGATATCGGGGTGGATGGCAAAATCGCCGGAATAGCCTCCAATTGCTGTCCAAACCTGGCCACCATCTGTCGATTTATAGGCAGTAGTAGTAGCTGCAATCAGATGCTCGGCATTGGTATGCGAAGCCACAATATCGAGATCGTAGTAGCCCTGCCCGTTGTTGAGCGGACAGTCCGTAGTATTGCCGGTAGCCACTACCAACCAGTTGGCTGCATTATCAATACTCTTCATAATGTAAGGTTTGGTGGCATTGCCTGTACCATCGTGTGTCAGCAGCACTGCGTAGATGTAATTAGGGTTGGCAGGCGAAACCGAAATTCTCCCACCACTTTGCTCATAAATGGTACCCCAGCCAGTCATCCTTGGCAAAAAAGTAGTGCCGCTGTCCGTGGATTTATAAAAGGTATATGTATCGGGCGTACCGGTACGTGCCAGTGCATACAGAGTAGTGCCGTCATGGGGGCGATACTGAATGTCGTCAATATGTTTTGCTACCAGGGTCGTCCAATTTGCCCCGCCATCCACACTTTTTTTCAAACCCTTTGCCGTACCTGCAAAAATCGTATCCGGCATGGATGGGTTGATGGCCAGCGAGTTGCAACTCAATCCGCTTTCGGTGTACACAATAGACCAGGCTTTCCCTGCATCGATTGTTTTAAAAATATCGGTACTGCTGGCTGCATAAACAATATCGGGATTGGTTGGATGTATGGCTACTGAAAGGATGGCCCGGCCCCAATTGAAATCATTGAAAGCCGTCCAGTTGAGTCCTTTGTCGGTCGATTTGTATAACACGCCGGTTTCGCTGCCACAGTATAAAACGGAAGGATCGGAGGGCGCTACAGCCAGCGAATAAATGTTGACCTGCCAGGGTGCTGTTGGTTGGTCTGCCCGATGATCGGAGCGCCAAATAGTGCGCTTTGGGCCTACAAATGACCAACTGCCGGAGGGAGAAATTATTCGCTTATTGTTTTCAATTGCTGCCTCCAACTGCGCTGCAGCTCTTCGATGCTGCAACAGCTCAGTGGTACTCAGCGCCTTTACGTTGCCATTATTATCAATAAAATTTTGGGCAGCCTGATACCATTGATGAAAAAACTTTGCATACGGATCGTGCTCCAAGTCATCCATTTGCCGATCCCAACCCCGCTGCTCGTAATAAGCTGCAAAGGCACCTTGCAGCTCGCGCATGCTTACCTCCTGCCGGGTATAAAGCAGTTTGACATGCTCAGGCATTTCAGCCCTTGGCGCCGGCACCGAAGCATGGTCCATAAAGTGCCAGTTGGGCATTGGAGGATCAAATTGAGCAATACATGAATTGAGGGGTCCGAAAAATAGCAAGCAAAAGAAAGGAATAGTGAGCTGTTTCATCTTTTCACCTTTTGAAGGGTTTGGGTGTTTGAAAAATTCAAAAGTGGCATTGCATACTGTGCTGTGGGTATCGCTGCCACTCAATTGCAATGCTTTAAGAAGCTATTTCTAACAAAGATAAAAAATATTGGCGGGGTGCTTATGGTAAGCTTGATGGGCTGGTAAAACCTAAACTATAAGTAAACTATAAGATTGTAACCAAGGTGTAGAGGTGGTGCTTACTGGTTCAATCGCTATGGAAATGCGCAAAACTTGGCGGCCTGAAGTATAGAAACAATAAAGTCATACTTAGAGCATGTATAAAATTAATCCTTTCACTAATATGAACGTCTTTCTTCGCTATCCTTCAGCTATTTTTCGCCCCGTACCTTCCAGGTACGCCGCTCAAAATAAGCTTTGCCTAGCTGTGAAATCCATTTCATATTAGAAGAAAAACTAAATTTAAACATACTCTTAATAAACCAGCACTTTGGCTGTGTGCGTATCTTCTCCAGTTTGTACCGTCAAGATATATACACCTGCTGCCAGGCGGCTGACATCCAGCGACTCGATGACACCCGGTGAAAAATCGGCCTCATACAATTCAATACCGGCCAGAGAAAACAACCGAAGTTTCAATAGCTGTGCGGCATCGGAACCGACAAAGTGAATACGCAATTTCTCATCTACCGGATTAGGCATCAGGAGGAGCCCTTCTTCACCGGGCGGAGCTACCTGACAAACTTCTGATTCGATCAATCCGGGTCGGAAATTATGTAGTGCATCCAGCATACGTGCTTTTTGGCCTTCCGTAAAAAAGGCCAGGCAAGCATCGTCGGAATAGTCCATAAAATTCATAAACATATCACTACTGCCGCAGCTAAATCGGGGGAACTCCACACAGCCCCGATAGGGTGCTTTCTGATTGGGAGTATCACTTACCAGATCATCGCTTCCACAACCCTCTTCTTCATCCCCCCAGATATGCTTGAGGTTGAAGTAATGCCCCACCTCATGAGTAGCCGTCCGGCCGAGGTTGAAAGGTGGATTGGCATGGATACCAAAATTCTTTGGATCCACGATAACACCATCTTCATGGGGTTTAAACGTATTGCAGCCCGGAATCACTCCAAAGCCCAAAAAGGATGAATCCCTGATGCCTGCCACCCAGATATTGAGGTAGCGATTTACATCCCAGGCATCTTTACCGCCCAGGTCGGTACGAAAAATGCGGCTATCGCCACTGCCCTGGTCATCTCTGATCGTAAAATCACCAATGCCTGCATAATCCGTTCGGGTGCGGGTGATGCCCGTGGAAGCATCGCCGTCGGGATCGAACTCGGCCAGGCAAAACTCAAGGCCTACATCGGCAGCATGCTGGCTAAACTCCAAAGGGAGGTCTGCCTGATTGGCATTTCTCTGGCGGAAATCCTCATTAAGCACAGCGATTTGGGCACGAATTTGTTCATCGCTAATATTTTCCTCCGGTCGATGCCAAACTACATGCACTACCACCGGAATGGTGTACACAGCCTGACTGCGGAAGTACGAAGGCTGCTTGGACAGGCGCTGCTGGGTAGCTGCCTCCTGTGCCGCTATGAGTTGTTCCAATTCGGGATACTCACCGAGGCGATCCTGCACAAAGGCTTCGGTACCGCAATGGTGATACATTTGCTGGGCCTGAAGAGGCAAAAAACAAAGGATATGCAACAGGATTATGTGAGCTAGTCGGTTCATTGTATGGCAAGCGGCTTGTTTGTCAGCCGATATAAATATAACGCATTACTGATTGATTATTCTATACAAGGCGTCCAAATTGGGTGAAAGGATGATCTCCGTTCGGCGATTGCGGGCTTTTCCGTCAGCCGAGCTGTTGGTAGCCACAGGGAAATGCTCGCCCCGCCCCGAAGCAGTCACGCTTTTGGGGTTTACCCCATAGCCGGTCAATACCTTCACCACCGCTGTAGCCCGGCGCACACTCAAGTCCCAGTTGGCGGATGCGCTGCCGTCACTATCTGTATGGCCTTCTACTCCAATCTGGATATCGGGATTGCGTTTCAGCACCTCAGCCAACTTCTGAATAGCCTGCTTGCCTTTCCAGTCGATTTGGTCACTGCCGGGTTTGAAGAGCAGATTTTGGCTGAGTGAAACATATATTTTGCCATTGGCCTCGCTTACCTTGAGGTCGGAGGTGTTGAAACCAAGCAGAGCCTGGTTGACCTTTGAGCGTAGTGAATTGAGTACAGCATCCTTATTGGCGATCATATTGTTCAAATCGGCCAGGCGCTGCTGGCATTCCAGCGCTACCGCCTCGGCTTCATCGAGATTGCCTTCCTGGCTGCTGAGCTGGTCAATTTGGGCATCCTTTTGGCCCACACGTACCTGCAAGGTATGCACAAGCCGCATCAGGCTATCGGCCACAAACTGTTTTCGCGCCAATTCCGTCGTCATATTGACCTTTTCATCAGAAGTGGCTGCCAGCAGAGATTGGTTTTGAAAGATGATCTCGTCATAGCGATCAAGCAGGTCTTTGTAATTTTTTTCCAGCGCATCGAAGCTGGTTTTCAGCTCATCAAATTTTTCATTCTGTTGCTCAAGTTCAACTTTAGTTCGCTCCAATTCATAGCCTTTATATCGCCCTTCCTCGCTGAGCAGCCTGAGGGAATCCCGCTCCAGGCGAAATGCGTTTCGTTCTTCTCGCAGCAGATCATATTTTTTAGAAGATACACATGCCGACAGTAAAAAAATCAGAAGAAGCACAAGTGAAGCATTAAAAATTTTCATAGTGATTTTAGTGTTTACAGGTCAACTATTCAATCTGAGACCAATCTGAGACCCGGATTTTATTTAACAATCAGCTGCTTGCTATACGTCTGTATGCCATCAGCGACCAGTATAGTATAAAGGCCGCTTTGCAAGCGGCTTACATCAATGCGGGGAGTCTGGCTTTGCCGTACCAACCTGCCGCTTGCATCCATCAATTTCAGCGTGTAATCATTCCAAGTTTTGCTTTTTATCGATACTTCCAAAATTTGGTCTTTAGCAACGGGATTGGGAAAAATGAGCAGATCATCCGTATTTAGTGGCTCATCGGTATCCACCATCAAACTGCTCAAAGCCCGGTAGGCATTGATTCGCCCATAGCCAAAAAAATCATCAAAGCCAGCCGTGTCTTCCGACGCATCGCCCACCTGATCTTCTGCCGTGTTTCGGATCACCTGCCGGATTTCATCGGGCGTACGAGCTTGTTGGGCCAACAACAATGCGCAAAGCCCCGTCACATGGGGTGCTGCCTGTGAAGTACCTCCCCAATAGCTGTTGTAGTTGGTATCGGAGTCATAATCAAGGCCATAGATATAATTGCCCGGAGCAACCACATCAATGTGAGAGCCGTAGTTGCTGCCGCTGGTGACATCCCAAAAGAAAGGGTCCGAGCGGGTATCATCTGCATTGGTGGACCCTACTGCTATGGTATGGGTATAGGCTGCCGGATAATAAGGAGTGCTTTGGTTGAAGTTCATCATGCAGGCCACTATGATTGTACCACTATTGTAAGCATAGTCCACAGCATCTTGTAGCGTGCTGGAGCCTCCTGCTCCGCCTACTGACATGTTCATCACATCAGCGCCATTATCCACTGCGTAGTAAATGGCATCGGCCCACCAGGAAAAGTAGCCCCAGTTTTCATCATTGAGAATTTTGACTGCCATCACTTTGCAATTCCAGTCTATTCCGGCATAGCCGATGCTATTATTGCCGGTTGCTGCTACAATGCCTGCCACATTGGAACCGTGCCCGTAGGCATCATCAGGGTCATTGTCGGTATAGGCGAAATCCCAGCCATTGACGTCATCTACGAAACCATTATTGTCGTCATCCATCCCATTACCGGCAATCTCTGAGGCATTCGTCCACATGCGGCCATCAAATTCGGGATGATCCAGTTTGATGCCGCTGTCGAGAATAGCAACAGTGATGTCAGAGCTGCCCTGCTCGATGTTCCAGGCATCTTCCATTTGGATATCGGCCCCGGCCGTAGCAGGAGAGAGACTGAAGGAGCCATCATTGGAAAGGCCCCATTGGCGATCGTAGTGCGCATCATTCGGCCTAAGGAGTACCCGCATCTGCCCGCCTCCGTAGCCAATATAGTCAGGTTCGACATATTCAAACAGGCCTGTTGCCATAAATGCGTTGATCAGCAGCAGAATGTCTTGCTTTTCTTGGAAGCGCAGCACACTGATTCTTGGATGCATACCGGGCAGGATACTCATTTTCTTACTTCCTAAATACTTGATACTCAACACCTTGTGTGTTTCCAGCAAAGCATCGAGTCTGAAATTGCCGGTAGGCTGGCCAAGCTCTAACTGGATTTGGACATTGGGCTTGAATTTGACGATCAGCCGGTCTTCTCCAAACTGGGCAGCTGTTTGGGCGGGTAGCAGTTGGCCCATAAGGAAAAATGCAAAGAAGAAGGTTAATGTTCTCATGCTTAAGGATTTTAGTGTTTGATTGGGTTTAAAACCCAAATTCTTCTTTTACCGGCACATCTGCAATACCGAGATAGTTTTCGAACTCCTGCTCAATAAATCGGGCATATTCGGGCGAATGTAACTCTTTAATGAGTGTGACTGTTTCACCATTTTTTAAGATCAGGTCAACGGCGTAGGCGTATATTGGCCGATCGTTTACCTCGCCGGATTTGTAGCGACGGGCGAAAAGCTGTTTTATTTCATCTACACCAAAATACTGATCTTTTTGTATCAAAAAGTTAATCGGCTTATGAATAACAGTCAATTTTCGGTCATCGGCTGTAATATACGTAGTATTGACCATTAAGCTAATACTATAATAAAAAAGCCAACCTCCGGCCAGCCAAAAGGGTACCATGAACACTATCGGAAACCAATCCCCTGTCGCTATAACAAATAGGGAAAAGAAAAAGACGAAGACGTTCCAAAAGATAGCAAAAAAGAAGGTAAAATACTGTGCCGATCGCCGCCATTTGATCATAATCTCCAGCTCACTTTGCAATTTCAGCACTTCAATACCTTGAGGAATGCTGATCTCTTCCCGATATCTAACGGGCAGCGAGGCTTCCTTCAGCTGCTGCGTAAATTCAAAAATATTATTACAGCTTTTGCATTTGGCAATCGTTTTTACCAAATTCACATCATCGGCTTCAATAGTATTTTGGCATTCAGGACAATGGAGTTGCATGGCTGTTTCTACTATCTATTGATCAAAAATGTTCCACTGCCCAGCAAGGCTCCCTGCTTATCATTGAGCCGGTACCCATAGCTGCCCTGCGGCAAATCAGCCACAGAAATATCAAAGCCGAGCACACTCAACCCGCCAATACTCTTCAGCAGCCGGCCCTGCGCATTGTACAGGCTAAGCAAAGCTTTCCGGCCCTCCAGCGGTTCAGCGAGCGGTTCAAAACGCAAGCGATCCTTTGCAGGGTTTGGGTACAAATGATACTTATACACCGCATGAAGAGCAATCTCTTTCAGCCCCACCGGCTCTCCTGATGCTACCAGCAACCGATCAGCTCCCAACAAACACACACCCAGCCACTTTCCGCTGGAGCTGTGGGCAAAATGATGAATAGGCGTTTGTTCAAACTCATACACTTCTTCACCAAAATGGATTTGATGCGGCAGCGCACTATCATCCGAACGCAACAACAAATAGCGCCTCCCAGAGCTGTGAAAATCCACTGCTATGGGTGTTCGGTTGGCAAAGCTTTCTGTATCCACAAGCTGCTGCTCCATCGGATCAATGAAATACAGCAAGCCGTCATCCTGACTGCATACTGCGAAGAGCTTGGCAACAGGATCATAGGAAATGCGGGTCGGATTGGGAATGTTTTCGATTCTTCCGGCCAGTGCCACTGCCCCGTTTTCGATGTAAAGCAATGCTACTGCACCCTCGTTTTTCAAGGTAACTGCCGCAAACTGGCCATCACTCGAATAGGCTATCTGTAGTGCAAAGCCTTCAATGGAGATGGAATTGCCCAACTGCTTGTTTTCCAAATCGATTACATTGATCGCATCGCTGAAAGAGGCTGCCACCAGTCCGATTGCTCCTTCCGGGTGGATGCGCATCTCTGAGCGGATGCCGAAATTGGTCCAGCTCACTCCTGTATTGCCCCCATCAATAGCCAAATCCAGGCTGCTGTTCGCTCCATCTACCTGGAGCAGGCCGATACGATCTGCTCCACCGGCATTGAGTACATAAGCTTGCTGCCCATCCTGGCTGAGTACAATATTGTCGGGTTTTTCGCCTCCACTCGGCACCGCAGCCACCACTTCATAACTTTCCAAATCCACGATGGCTACCTGGTTGAGTTGGCGCTGTGCTATTAGCGCATAGCGGGAATCGTGGGTGATGGTTACATGATAAATCTCCGATGCACCCAGCGGAACGATGGCTTCCAGTTGCTCGTTTTGCATATCGATCACCGAGATGGTGCGCGATATACTGTTGACTACTATTGCCTTTTGCTCATCGGGCGTAAACTGTACAGAATAGCTGGCATCGGCTTCCAATTCGGAGCCTGTAAGGAGTTCGTCTTCAAATTGAATTTGCGCAGGGTTGTTGTAATTGTAAAAATAAATGCCCTCATAACGCAGCGGATCGGCTGCCACAAAGCGGTTGCCCTGCGCAGCAACAGCTCCATTCTGGATGGGGCGACCAGGCAGCTGGTTTACTACCGCATCGGTATTGAAATCGATGACGGACAAGTAGTAGCCTCCGCTTATCGCATACTGGTGATCGGGGCTGGCGGCCATCCAGCTGGGAGTGCGGGGACTGCTGAGAATTTGTACATCCTCGTTGGCAAAGCGAACAATTCCGCTCTGATTGCCGCTCAGTGGAATATATGCTTTGGAGCCATCTGCATTGACGGCCAGGTCGCTGTAAAGGCTATACACATTGAGCCCGGCGGGTACAGGCACTTCGGCCGTCACAACCCGGCTGGCTACATCAATCTGGATAATTCGCTGGCTGTTGGGCATACCCAGTGAGGCGACGGCTACAAACCTGCCACCATCCCCGGATAGGCCGATATGGGACAAGCCGTCGTAGTCGGCAAGGCAATCAATTTGCTGGCCCGTTGCTGTTTCGTAAAAGCAAATCTGATCTCCGCCGCCATTGATGAGATAGCTATTGTCGGGCGCTACGCCAAAGGAAGAATAGTAAATTGTACTGCGGGTATTGGAAGTGATAAAGGAGAATTTTTGCAGGAATACTGGAAAATCGGAGATGGTCCGTTCTTTTTCCAATGTGGCCAAATTAATCATCTCGCAGACATCTCCCTCATCACAGCTCACGTAGGCGTACTGACCACCGGGGCTGGTTTTTACAAAACAGGGCTGGGCAGCCGTTGGTATTACGGCAGCGGTACTAAAATCGGCCAGCCGGATGATGCGTGCTGCGTTGTCATTATAGGCGGCTACGATGGCAAAGCTGTCCGTCATGGCAATAGCGAGTGGCATGTCACCTGCTTCGATATTGGCGAGGATAGCTTTGGTTTGAAAATCGAAAACGGTAATATTATCCGTTAACCTATGAAGTATCCATACCTGCTCACCATCGGGACTAAAGATCATCTGGCCGATAAAATCTCCTTCGATGGCATCGCCGGCAGGCAAATCGCTAAGGCTACTGCGCCATTTAGCTACCAGGCTGCCGGGCTGCCCGGACAATGGCTTGACAGCTTGTCCATCAAGTGCATCGCCATCCGCATGCCAGTGGTTTTGCTGGGCAGCCAGGCTGCCAAAAAATGACAAAGCCAGGAGGAGTAATAAATAAATCCGCATTGGGTGTGTTGTTTAAAAAATGGAGGATTGTCAGAATTTTTGCATGTTGAATATACGCAGAATGCCTGGTTTTTTAAAGAATTGAGCGGGCCAAGCTGGCAGGAAGCGTTAGCAATGGGTTAAAATTGAGCAAAGCTTATCAAATTCCCCTTTACAAACGTTAATTTTGCAGGTCTTCTAATCAAAAAACTTCATGTATGAGACTACTTCAATTTTTTTCCCTACTGGCTTTGCTCCTACTGGCTGAAATCGGCCTGGCTCAGGATCGCGCTATTGCACTGCAGGATTTGCGTGTGGATGTCATCTACCTGGCTTCTGATTTGCTGGAAGGGCGAATGACGGGAAGTAAAGGCGAAGCATTGGCCGCTCAATATATTGCCCATCGCTTTGAAGAGCTCGGCCTCAGCCCCGCAGGTGATAAAGGCAGCTGGTTTCAGTCTTTTCCGTTCAAAGAAATGGTCAACCCGCATGCTGCCGATCATAAGGCTGCCCGGGAAGGTAATGGCAAAAATGTGGTGGCACTGCTCGACAATGGCGCTGCTACTACTGTAGTGATCGGTGCTCATTACGATCACCTGGGCAGTGGAGGCGACGGCTCTGGTTCGCTGCATGCCGGTGAACCCACCATCCACAATGGCGCTGATGACAATGCCAGCGGTACGGCAGCGCTTTTCAATATTGCTGCGCAGCTGAAAGCTGGAAAAGCTACCCGAAATAATTACCTCTTTATTGCCTTTTCGGGTGAGGAGCTGGGGCTTTTTGGTTCCAAATATTTCGCCGAGCACCCAACCATCGATATCAAATCGATCAACTATATGCTTAATATGGACATGGTTGGGAGGCTCAATGAGGAGAAGGTAGTGGCCATCAATGGTACCGGCACATCGCCCGTTTGGAAAGAGGTAATCCGCCAATTGGATGAGCAGTCCGACCTGCAAACCAAGTCCAGCGAAAGTGGTATCGGCCCTTCCGATCATACTTCTTTTTACAAAAAAGATATTCCGGTGTTGCAGTTTTTCACCGGCCAGCATACCGATTATCACAAACCTTCTGATGACAGCCACCTGGTGAATTATGAAGGCATCCAGCAGCTTACAGATTTTATGATAGCACTCATTGAAGCAGTGGATGAAAAAGGGCGGATAGCTTTTAGCAAAACCAAGCAACCCGAGGGACAGCAGGCCGCAAAATTCAAAGTGACGTTGGGCGTAATGCCCGATTATGTGTACACCGGAAAAGGTATGCGCATCGATTCGGTGATCGAAGGACGGACAGCCCACAAGGCAGGTCTGGAGGATGGAGACATAGTGGTTCGCATCGGGGAGGTAGAGGTGAAGGATATTTACGGCTACATGGAGGGTTTAAGTAAATTTAATGCAGGTGATAGCACCGAAGTGGAAGTGCTGCGTGGTAAAAAAACGGTCAAGAAAAAGGTGGTGTTTTAAGGATTTGAAGGATATTTTCTTTTGGCTTTTTCTTTTTTGTGGGAATAAATTATATTTGTTACGAATAGGTAACCATAGCAAACTGCACTCCCATGTCCAAATTGAGCCATTCCATCGATCGTTTTTCTTCCTTCGCCCTGACGGATCGTGAAATGTACCAGCTCAAAGGCCTCGCCAATTCCCATTACCAAAAAGATGGCTTTGTTTCCCACTCCTCCCTCTTTGAGCAATCGTACTATCATTTGCGAGAGCTGTACCAAGGCCCGGAGCAGCCTTTCCGGCCTGCCGGTTCTTTGCTGGGCAGGTCTGCCAGATCCGTCATTCAAAAAATACAGTCCTTTTGGCAGGGCGGCCGATAATTTGATCACATTTTTTCAGCAAATTGTTTGATGCATAGGAGCAAAAAGCAAGACTTTGCTTATTTTGCCTGTCACACAAATACATATCTTCTATTGTTTTCCATATTCCCGATTATTTTTGACTCAATCCCTGTTCATTCGAAAAAGGAGGGACGCAGATTCAATAAACAATTAAAAATTTAGTATATTTTAATGTCATATTTACCAAACCAAAATGCAGCGCTTCCCTGCCTTTTCTCCGGGCTGCTATCCCAATAGGCTGTCACACAAATTCCCTTTCCGCTCTTGCCAATCAGCATTTCTACTTGCCGCGTAGTCTTAATTCCGTTATTTTTGTTTTCATACCAAACCAAGCCACCTTCCTACCCCACCTCTCAGGTACACGACTTCCTCCCGAAACTTACAATCTTACAATCTTAACCGAACGTCCCAACACCCATGAACCTATCTACCAAAACATATGTGCTGGCTCTCGTTTTTTGTTTTTCTACCTTCTCTTCATTATTTAGCGCCAATATATATATCGTAGAAAGTCGTACTTATCATTCACTCCACACGATGGATATGCGCTGGAAGCAGATTGCCCAACAAATGGGACATCAAGCTATCATTCTTAATCAATCCGAACTTGATGACCTTGCCAACCTACAGAATGCTGACATTTTGATTATCTCTTCCGGGCTCATCGCTCTGAGCAGCCAACGCCAGCAAACCATCATCGACTTTGTAGCGCAAGGCGGCAATGCTTATATCCAATCCGAGTACCTTCTGACACATCCAGGCAACTTGCTTTTTGAAAAACTTGTTGATCAGCTAGAGGGTCAATTCTCATGGGACGGCAATTCTGAGGGAGATCTAACACCTATGGCTATTACCGACAATAATATTGATCCATCCAATGCCATTGGCTCATTGGCCTATTTTTGGTATGGCACCTACGGCAGCGGCGATCAGCAAATTCTTCCTTTTTTCGAATACGAAAACAAAAACTATGGCTTTATTTTCTGCCCTGCCAATCCACTACATGGCAAGGTGATTACTATTTCTGACCAGGACTGGATTCGCACCTTCAACAATCCCGCTCTGATGAGCAACCTGCTCCTTTACCTCGTCAACAACCCGGCCCTATCCATTCTGCCGGATTTTCTCATCAATTGCCATGAAAACGTAGCCTGCGATGGCCAAACCGTCAACTTCCAGTGCATGACTGACGAAAGTCCACTGCCAGCTACCTATCAATGGACTGTAAACGGCATTCCGCTGCCTGGCGAGACTGCTACTACTTTTAGCAGCGACCAACTCAATCACGGCGATGTGATTGAGTGCATTGTTGAACTGACTGGTGATTGCGCAGCTTTTGAGCTGGTCTCTAACCCAATATTGCTGGATGAAATCCAGCCGCTTGATGAGCTTCAGATTGAAATTGCCACCGAGCAAAGTACTGCTTGCGCCGGGGATTTCATCAGCTTCGAAGCGATCACGCACGGTCATGATCAAGCAACCAACATCCGCTACCGATGGTTTGTCAATGGAAATTTGCTGCCGGGAGAAGAGTCTGGCACCTACACCTCCAATCAACTCAATGACCAGGACCGGGTAAAGGTCAAGATGATTTACGACGATCCTTGTGCCACTGATATCGTGATTTTTTCCAATGAAATTGCCCTTCACATTTCTGAGTTGGTTACACCCACTGCTACGATCGTTTCTGATCAGCAGACGATCTGTTTCGGCAAGCCGGCCACCTTTCACCTTACAGGCAATCATTGGGGAGCTTCGCCGCTTTTTGATTGGAAAGTTGATGGTCAGAGTATCAGTGAAAATCAACCGACTTTCACTTCTTCCAATCTTCAGAATGGCCAAAGTTTGCAGTGCATCATCAGCAGCAGCATTGACTGCGTTACGGAAACCGTTACAGCTACTCAAATCATCAGTCTGGATGTACTACCAGCCTTCGAACCGGCTCTTGCCATTGATCCCAGCGACTACTCCATCTGCGAGGGGGAGGCGGTAAGTTTTATGGCCATCGGGCTTGATTTTGGCGATACGCCCAGCTTTCAATGGTTTGTCAATGGTCAACTCAGCGGCAATGATGAAGATGTTTTCACTACTAATCAACTCAACAACGGAGACCTGGTAAGTGTAAAACTTACTACATCGAACATTTGCAATACTTTCTTCGAAGTCACTTCAGAGCCTGTACTTATTGAGGTGAATGCCTTACAAACGCCCAGCCTCTCTATCAGCGCCGACCAAGCTGCCAGCTGTGATGGATCGACTATCCTCTTCACGGCTGAAGGGGAGCATCTCGGCTCACAGCCACAGTTTCAATGGACAGTGGATGGACAGCCCTTTGGCGAAAACAGCGCTATATTCAGCAAGGCGGATTTGGAAAACGGGCAGCAGGTAGCTTGCCTAGTACGCTCCAGTGCCGAATGCCTTACCACCGTGGAAGCTATTGCCAACCCACTCACTGCCCGCATCAGCCAATTGCAGGTTCAGCTACTGGAAATTGAGCACGAGCATTGTGGAAATGCTGTAGGCATGTTGGAAGTACAGGCATTGGGCGGAGTAGAGCCTTACAGCCTACAATGGAGCAATGGGGCTACTGAAAGCTACCTTACCAATCTGGCAGCAGGCACCTACCAACTCCTCGTCACCGATGCAAACGGATGCCAGGCAGACCTTTCTGTGGAAATAGAAGGCAGCCGCATCGATATTATCCGCGATGTGCAGATAAAGCAGCCAACTTGCCAGTTTCCGGATGGTGCCGCAACCGTTTATGTCAAGGATATTTATGACGAGCATACTTTCCAGTGGATCAATCAAGCCGGTGAAGTAGTGGCTGAGACTGCACAGGCTGACCAATTGCCGGGTGGTTTATATCAAATTGTGGTCATAAACAGTGGTGGGTGCAAGGAAAGCAGGATGGTAGAGGTGGAAAGTGTACAAGCTGCTTCCTTTGAGCTTGCCGGAGAAATAGAGATTCAACTAGGAAAGTCAGCCCAACTGGAGCTCCAGCTTCTGACCCATGATGCGCAAATTCGGTGGCTGCCAGCAGATGGCCTAAGTTGCTCTGATTGCCCAAACCCGGTGGTGGAGGCGCTTACCACAACCCTTTATTCCGTAAGCGTAACCAGCAAATCTGGTTGTACTACTGTAAAGGAAGTACTGGTACGTGTCCAACCTAAGCAGGATGTATTCATTCCGAATGCCTTTACGCCCAACGGAGATGGGTTCAATGATTATTTTACTGTGTACGGCGGCAGCCATGTTGCCAAGGTCAAAAGCATGCAGATATTTGACCGTTGGGGAAGCGCTGTGTTTAGCAAGACCCATTTTGATGTCAATCAGGAAACGGAAGGCTGGAATGGCCAACATCGCGGCAAAGATTTGCAGCAAGGCGTGTATGTATATGTTGTGGAGGTGCAATTCATTGATGGGCAAACCGAGCATTTTCGTGGCGATATCAGCATCACGCCCTAGCTAAAAAAATCTTATTCACTTATTCGACCCTTGCTCAATTACTACCTCAAACAGGGTAGTAAAAATAATTTATTTATTAATATCAATATTATTGAAACGTTTTAAACATTGATACGTAGCCATATATATATTATAATAATAACAACTATTTTATTTGCTACCGTACTCTAAGCTGTTAAAATGATTCGCACTTTCCTCTCCAAATCTTCCCTGCTCTTGTTAATTGCACTTGCAATCAGTTGGTCTTCAAAGGCTGGTTGCACCTACTCTGAAGAGCTTTACGGCAGTTATCAAAACAATATAGTGGTATTGAATTGGAGTACGCATAGTGAGCACAATAACCATTTTTTTCTGGTAGAGCGCAGCCTGGACGGCTTCAAATTCGAGCGGGTTGTACAAATCGAGGGAAATGGGAATTCTATAGACACCCGACAATATCGTTGTACGGACCTTTCCCAAAAAGCAGACAGGGCCTATTACAGGCTTTTGCAGGTTGACTATGATGGCAAAATGCAAATCTCACATACCATCGTCATTAGCAAGTACACTTCTGACCAGCTTTTCGCCATCAAATCGCTCAGCAGCACTCAACCTGTTCGCTATTTTTCCATCAGTCTCGACTCAAAGGCAGAAGGCATGATGAGCTATCGGATTATGGATATGCTGGGAAAATTGCTGATCGATGACTCCTCTGAGGTAATTGCCGGCCACAATCGCTTGTCTCTCGATCTGGCTGACATCCCGGTTGGCAGCTATCAATTTGCGCTCAAAATCGACAATGAAATAGAAGTTTTCAATTTTAAAAGAGCGAATGACAGTGGACCGCCTGACAGCCCGCTGGCTACTTCTTCTTCAAAACAATAAACCAAACTTTACAAACTCAAAAAACTAGGAATTAGGGTAAAGTAGTTATTTTTGGATCGCCATTATTGTGGCGGTCCAATTTTTTTTTAAGAACAGGGTAATGAAGTGGAGCCTAATTCCACCTTGTGACGCATGGAATGCAAAAATTCAATATTGACAGCACCGCATGATCCACTTTCTTCTCAACGACCAATTGATTGAAACTACGGAGTCGGGCGGTACCATTCTGCTCGATTTTATCCGTTACCATCAAAGCCTGCGCGGTACCAAGATCGGCTGCCGCGAAGGAGACTGTGGAACCTGCACAGTGTTGGTGGGTACCCTGAAGGAAGGCAACATACAGTATCGCTCCGCTACCAGCTGTCTTATGCCTTTACAAAACGCCCACCTGCGCCACATCATCACTATCGAAGGGCTAAATATGGATCAGCTTTCCCCTGTTCAACAAGCTATCGTGGAGGAAGGTGGTACACAATGTGGCTTTTGTACTATCGGCTTTGTGCTTTCGCTCAGCGGCCATTGTATGCAGCAGCAACCCTCCAGCCTGCAAGCCATCATCGCCAGCATGGACGGGAATATATGCCGTTGCACAGGCTACAAATCTCTGGAGCGGGCAGCAGCTAGGATTCACGCAGGCTTGCAAAGCAAGGACCATCGGGCGACCCTCAGCTGGCTGGTCGAAAATCGATATCTGCCACCCTATTTTAATGAGGCCCCAAAGCGGCTGCATGAACTCAAAAACCAGCATCAGCCCATACCCCCCCAAGAGGCAGCACCCCTGGTAGGGGGAGGTACCGATTTGTACGTACAGCAGCCCGAACATTTGGAGCAGCAAAACATTCGAACGACAGAGCGGGAAGGACAAGCTGTTTGGGAGCAAAATGGTCAGTGCATTATAAATGCATCTGCAACCGTTACCGATATTCAACAATCTTCCGTGATGCAGGCTATTTTTCCCAGGCTGGTCCAGCACATGAAGCTGATATCCTCTACTCCCATCCGCAATATGGCCACCTTGGCGGGCAATCTGGTAAATGCCTCCCCCATTGGCGATCTGACTATTTTTTTTCTGGCGATGGGCAGCCAGCTTCTACTTCAAAAAGGAGCAAATAAACGAAAGCTTGCACTCGATCATTTTTATAAAAGCTACAAAAATACAGACCTTCGCAGCAACGAACTGGTAACGGCTCTCCGTTTTGAGCTGCTGGCCAGCAATGAGCAATTCAATTTTGAAAAGGTATCGAAAAGGACGCACCTCGACATTGCCAGCGTCAATTCGGCTTGCCGGATAAAGGCTGAAGGCGGGCAAATTGAGACGGTTCGGCTCTCAGCCGGAGGCGTCGGGCCCATCCCTATGCTGCTCACAGCTACTGCCGATTTTTTGACTGGCAAAACAATTTCTGCCCCTATCATCACACAGGCCAACAAGGTGATGCAAGCTGAGATTTCGCCCATCAGTGATGCGCGCGGCTCGGCTGATTATAAAAGGCTCCTTCTTCGGCAGTTGTTGTGGGCCCATATGCTCCGGTTTTTTCCCCACCAACTTCGCTTAGCGGAATTGGTGACAGAGCAGTAATTGTACCTTTATGACATCAAAAACTAATAAAAATAGTGCCTCCTCTTTTTTCAATATCGACTCACACGGTCACGTCACCGGGCGTTCCATTTATCTAGATGATCTGCCCGAACTACAGGGTAGCCTGTATGCAGCCGTATTTAGTTCCACCGTCGCGCATGCCAATATCCTGTCGATTGATCTATCAAAAGCTCTTCAGCAAAGCGGAGTGGTCAGAATATTTACATACAAGGATATTCCCGGCGAAAACCAAATCGGTAGCATCATCCCCGACGAGCCGCTTTTGGCAGAGCATGCCGTCCACTATATAGGCCAACCGATTGCTTTGGTAATAGCGGAATCTGAGCGACAGGCCCGCGCTGCCTGTGCACATATCTCCGTACAATTTGAGCCTTTAGCTGCCCTTACCAAAGCGCGGAAAGCCCAGGCAGCCGGGCAAATTATCGGAAAGCCACGCACCTTCCGCCTGGGCGATACCCAAACCGCTTTCGCCAGCTGCCACCACATCACGGAAGGCCGGACCTATACAGGGGGGCAAGAACAGCTCTACCTCGAAACACAGGCGGCTTATGCCTGTCCCAGGGAGGGAGCAGGCTTGCGCATACATTCCTCCACGCAGGGCCCTACGGCCGTTCAACGCTCGGCTGCCCGTGTGCTGGATCTGCCGATGCATTTGATCGAAGTGGATGTGACGCGGCTCGGTGGTGGCTTTGGTGGCAAAGAAGATCAAGCTACTCCCTGGGCAGTAATGGCTGCACTGGCAGCTCATGATTTGCAAGGCCCCATCAAGCTTGTGTTGCATCGCATGGATGATATGTATATGACCGGCAAACGCCATCCGTATGATGCTGATTTCAAGATCGGGCTGGATGAAAATTTGAAAATATTGGCTTTTGAAGCGGTCTATTATCAAGATGCCGGCGCTGCTGCCGACCTTAGCCCCGCTGTGTTGGAACGCACACTTTTTCATGGAAACAACAGCTACTACATTCCGCATTTTCTGGCTACGGCCTATTCCTGCCGCACCAATCTGCCGCCCAATACGGCCTTTCGGGGTTTTGGCGGGCCACAGGGCATGTTTGTTATAGAAGCAGCTATCCATCAGGCCGCCCGCGAATTGGGGATAGCTGCCAGCGATATTCAAAAAGCCAATTTGTTGCAGCAAGGCGACCGTTTTCCATACGGCCAGCCAGCCACTGAATGCCAGGCCATCCCTTGTTGGGAGAAAGCCGCTGAACAATATGATCTTTCAGCCATTCAAAAAGATATTACTATTTATAACGCTGATAATCAGCTATTTAAAAAAGGGATGGCGCTCATGCCGATTTGCTTCGGCATCTCCTTTACCAATACCCAAATGAATCAGGCCCGAGCGCTGGTACATGTTTACCACGATGGCAGCATCGGCATCAGCACAGGAGCTGTGGAGATGGGCCAGGGTGTCAATACTAAGCTTGTGCAAATTGCTGCGGCGCTATTTTCCGTCAGTCCTGAGCGGGTGCGGATCGAAACGACCAACACCACCCGCGTAGCCAATACTTCCCCTTCGGCCGCCAGCGCCACTACCGACCTCAATGGCAAAGCGCTGGCAGATGCCTGTAGTCAAATTTGGCTGCGGCTCCGGCAGGCTGCTCTATCGAGTCTGACCCTGCCAGCCGATAGTCAGGTAGAGCTGCGCCGCGAACGGGTATTTGCCAACGGGCAAGCTACAGACCTTCATTGGGAGCAGCTGATACAGCAAGCCTTCCGGCAACGCATCAACCTCAGTGCGAAAGGGCATTACGCTACCCCTGCCATTCATTTTGACCAAGCTACCGAAAAGGGGCACCCCTTTGCCTATCATGTGTACGGAACCGCTATTACGATTGCCAAAGTGGATTGTGTTCGGGGTACCTACGAAATCGAGTCGGTCAAAGTGGTGCATGACTATGGCGCCAGCATGAATCGGCTCATCGATTTGGGCCAGACGGAAGGCGGTATCGTGCAAGGTATCGGCTGGATGACGATGGAGGAATTGCTATACAATGAGGAAGGTCGGTTGCTGAGCAATGCTTTATCTACCTACAAAATACCGGATATTTATGCGGTACCCAAAAGCATCGAAGTTCAATTTTTGAAAAGTGATGGTGTGGAGGAAGCCGCTTTTCGCTCCAAAGCTGTGGGCGAGCCGCCTCTTATGTATGGCATTGGTGCTTATTTTGCCATTCGCAATGCCGTACTAGCCTTCAATCTTCGTTCAAAAGCTCCACTTTCAGCGCCGATCACTCCAGAGAAGGTATTGATGGGTTTGTATGGGTGATGGCTAATGGGCATACCCATCGTTCTGCTCTATCAAACGCCCTATTTTCAGCTCATCCTACTTCCTTTCCAACGTTCCCTGTATCGCTCCAAAAGGCTCATCAGTGACGATGAATATTTCGTTGTGGTTCTCCATTCCGAAAGGCTCAAAGTTGAACAGAAGGTTGTGCTTGTTGGGCATATTCAGTTCGATACGCCGGATCTCGGGCTGTGAATCCAGCACGGCCTGGCCCATTGCATAAAGAGTATGTTGCTCAGAGAGGCTGTCATGCTCAGCAAAGGTAGTTTGCAATTGTTGAAGAACGGCAGCGCGGACTCCGGCAAAATCATTGGTATCGCTCTGGTAGGTCCAGTTGGCGGTGAGCAAAGTTTCAAACATGCATCCGTCCGTATCTTCGGGAGTGGTGTATTCATCCCCCAGGAATTTGGGGAAACCAGATTTTGTGGACTTTATTATATTGAGCTCGCTAATTCCCGACTGTACTCTGGCCACTGCCCGGCTACGATCGATCCGGGTAGTATATCGTTCCGCATCGGCCCGTCGAAAAGCATAAGGATGAGGCTTCCCCTGTACCCGAATCGGCTCCCACAACATTTGTTCAATCGCAACAGAAACGGAATCAAAATGATCATTTTTACGCAGCATATGATCTGCCAAAGTCAGGCCAAAGGATTCAATGCTATCGAGTGGATGATCCTTAGCCAGTATATATATCGTATTTTTTTGTGTATCCGTAGGGAGTAGCCGTTCGTTGTTACCACTGAGGTGGGCTTCTTCAAAATCGCCACGGCACAGCATGGATACATTCATCTCAACAACTTGGTGGCTATCGGCTCGTTTTATCAATTTCTTTACGCGAACGGCAGATTTGCCGTAGCTATTTTGAGTAAGTTTGACAGACATAATTAGGCGGAATAGGTTTTATGATCGTGTAAGGTCACAAATATACACGCTTGCTAAATTAAAGTAGCTTTTGAAAGCTCTTAATTTAGCAAGCGGTATAAATGCCTGACGGCAGTCAGGTACTGATGCTCAATTTATTAACTTTTTAAAATCATCAATAAATTCACCATCGCGTATATATTCCATAGATTTGAATAGTATGGAGCATTCTCATCCAGCATCCGCCGATTTTGCACTTGCCAGCCAACGAGTCGTGCTGCCAGATGGCGTACATCCTGCTACCCTTCTGATCAGCGGGGATACCATTTCAGCTATTCTCCCCTACCCTCCTCACCAATTGGCTGTGCCTTTGGAAGATGTCAGTCCAAAAGTAATCATGCCCGGCCTGATCGATGCACATGTACACATCAATGAACCGGGGCGCACGCATTGGGAAGGCTTCGACACGGCTACCCGAGCTGCCGCTGCCGGAGGTATTACCAGCCTCATCGATATGCCACTCAATTCCAGCCCTGTTACCACCAGTCCCGAAGCTCTTCAACAAAAAATGGAAGCTGCCCGCCAACAGATTCATGTACATTGTGGTTTTTATGGCGGTTTGGTGCCCCAAAATGTGGATTCGATCCAGGCTTTGCTGGACAGCCCCGTGCTGGGAGTGAAAGCCTTTCTGGCGCATTCCGGCATTGATGAGTTTCCGAATGTCAGCAAAGGCGATTTGCAAAAAGCCATGCCTCCTATCGCGGCTTCGGGCTTGCCCCTTTTGGTACATTGTGAGCTGGAAGCGGCCAGAGCTGTGCCGCCTATCCGTCCTGAAAAGACACGGCAATATACAACCTGGCTGCATTCACGCCCCGATAGCTGGGAGGTGATAGCCATCCGCCAGATGATCGAGCTTTGTGCCAAAACCCATTGCCGGACACATATTGTACATCTGGCAAGTCAACAGGCGCTGCCGGCTATTCGGCAAGCAAAAACCAGCGGATTGCCGCTTACGGTGGAGAGTTGTCCTCATTATTTGTACTTTGATGCAGAGACAATTCCGGAGGGAGCTACCCAATTCAAATGTGCTCCGCCCATTCGGAAGGCGACAACACGCGCAGCACTTTGGCAGGCTTTGGCAAAGGAAGAGATCGATTTTATTGCCAGCGACCACTCTCCAGCTCCGCCTGAACTGAAGTGCCTGGAAAGCGGTGATTTTGTAAAGAGCTGGGGAGGCATTGCCGGCCTGCAATTTCTTTTGCCGGTTATTTGGACGGCAGCCATACAGCGGGGGTATAGCATTGAACAGCTTACAAATTGGTTGGCTACCCGGCCAGCCGCTTTTTTAGAGCTTTCGCAAAAAGGGAGCATTGCCCCAGGCAAAGATGCGGATCTGTGCGTTTGGAATCCTAATGAACAATTTACCGTAAGCAAAGAAAGTATAGCATTCCGCCATTCTGTAAGCCCGTACATTGGGGAACAATTGCTGGGCACCGTTTTTCAAACTTATGTGCAAGGCAAAAAAGTGTACGAAAATGGAACGTTTGCTAACTTGCAACAAGGAAAATTACTCTTGAAGTGATTTAAACATGGCTGAAGCAAAACCCGAATTTACCAAGCTCACCGATTTGGCAGCTTCCAGGCTGGGAGGGAAGGTGCTCTATGCCAATGACGACTTTTTTGCTGCCAAAGAAAACCTCATACAGCCGGGGCGTGGAGTTTTTATAGAAGGAAAATATACCGATCATGGTAAATGGATGGATGGGTGGGAAACGCGCCGCCGCCGCAAGCCAGGCCATGATTGGTGTGTGATTCAGCTGGCTGTGGCAGGCAAAATCAGTGGATTCGACATCGATACCAACCATTTTCTGGGTAACCATCCGCCTTTCGCTTCGGTTGATGGTGCAAGGCTTGAAGGGCCAGTAAGTAAGGAGGATATACAGAACGGCCAAATAGCTTGGGAGCCCTTACTTGAGCAGTCCACCCTTGAGCCGGGTAGCCAAAATTTGTTTGCCATCAATAGTGAAAAAATATACACGCATCTGCGTCTCAATATTTTTCCCGATGGCGGTGTAGCACGCCTCCGCTGCTATGGTGAGGTGTACAAAGATTGGTCGAAAGTGGCAGAGGATGAGCTGGTCGATCTGGCCGCCATGCTAAATGGTGGCCGGACATTGAGCTGCAATGATATGTTTTTCAGTCAAATGCAAAATCTGATTTTACCAGGCCCCGGGCACAATATGGGTGATGGCTGGGAAACCAAACGATCCCGTGTCCCCGGCAATTGCGACTGGGTTATTCTTCAGCTTGCAAAGCCGGGAGTGCTTAAAAAAATATTGGTGGACACTTTATATTTTATGGGAAATTATCCGGATCAATGCAGCTTGGAGGGGTGCTATTGCAAAGCTGGTGCTTTTGAAGCGGGTACAGCAGAGTGGTTTCCAATTTTGCCAAAGTGTAAACTTGAGGCTGATGAAGAACATTGCTTTGAAAAGGAGATTGTGGAACATGGAAAAGCCAGCCATGTGCGGTTCAATATATTTCCGGATGGCGGAGTGAGCCGTTTGAGGTTGTTTGGTATCTTGGCAAGAAGGACAGATTGAAGTGGAAGTTTACAGAGAAAGCATAGCAAGGGCCCAAAACTTGGTGAGTGAATGGTGGCCAGCAACCCAAATTTGGGGTATTAAGAATGTGGGTGGGATAAGATTTTATTTATAAAAACGGCCCGCCCTCCTACCTAGCCTATCCGGTGGCATGTAGATGGCCTTCAACAACCATCCATTCGATAAAATTGCGCGCAATATAAAAATACAACAACACAAATATAAACTATATTTTTTGTAATTTACAATTTAACACATTTTTTTTAATATTTTTACCCTACCCTATGAAGATCAATCAGCTTGACACCGATTCTTTTAGGCAGGTTTTACTCAAATGCTGTGCTTCCGAAAACTGGGCCGACCAAATGCTCGCCCGCAGGCCCTACCGCAGCCCAGACCAGCTGTTGCATATCGCCCGGGTAGTATGGACCGACCGCTGCACCTCTGCCGACTGGCTCGAGGCATTTGCCGCCCATCCACGCATCGGCAATATGAAGAGCCTGGCGGCAAAGTTTGGATATACCCGAAAGTGGGCCAGCCAGGAACAAGCCGGACTAAAGCAAGCCAGTACCACTACCATAAAGGCACTAGCCGCTGCCAACCATTTGTATGAATCCCGATTCGGTTATATTTTTATTGTTTGTGCTACGGGTAAATCGGCAGAAGAGATGCTCCATATTTTAGAGGCTCGCTTATCCAACAGCCCGGAAAAAGAATTGCTTATTGCAGCCGAAGAGCAGGCCAGGATTATCGAAATCCGCCTGAAAAAATGGCTGAATGAATGAAGGTTGAAAATTAATATCATGAGTCAAATCACTACACACGTACTAGACACTTCGCTGGGCAAGCCTGCAGAAGGGATAACCATTCAATTAATGACTCGCCAGTCCGGAAGTTGGGTCTGTTTAGCTCAAGGAATTACTGATCAGGATGGTCGAATCAGCAATTTGCTTGAGGCAGGACAGGCACTGAATCCGGACGTTTATAAAATGGTATTCCTTGTACATGACTATTTTGCGGCTCAACAAAAAGCCAGCTTTTATCCCCTCATCGAGATTCAGTTCAATTTATCCGATGGTGCGCATTACCATATTCCCCTTTTGCTCAATCCCTTTGGTTACACCACATATAGAGGAAGTTGAAATTTTGTCCAATCTGAATTATTTATGAAGCAAAGTATCCATTCCAAAGCACGAAAGACGATTTTCAAACAACTTGCCAAAGCCAATCGGGCCTTTCAAAAGATGTATCCCGGCGACCGGCCCGACAGGCAGGCCGTACATACCGTATATGGCGGCGCTCACCTATTCAACCATGATTCCGCAGAAATCCTGAGCCAACGGGCATTGGAGCACTTACTGGCCTATGCGCCCAATTTTGTAGCATTTGCCAAAGCTTTGCAGCTCAAGGGAGCAGAGGAGCTGCCCCAAAGTGCCTCCGCTATCAAACACCTGGAAAAGAAACTCGCGGGACTGAGCGAGTCGGCAAGGCAGGCTCATCCGGCTGGGCTGCCCTGGCAGGTGTATTATAAGGTGGTGGAAAAATTGAAGACAGAAGCCGTGGAGGATTTTCGTATCGATTTTGAAGATGGCTACGGCAACAGAAGCGATGAAGAGGAAGATCAGGAAGCCGAACGTGCGGCGCTGGAGGTAGCCAAAGGCATGGCCGAAAGCAGCCTGCCCCCCTTCATCGGTATCCGCATCAAGCCATTTACCGAAGACATGAAAGCACGGGGACTGCGCACCCTGGATATTTTCTTATCTACTTTGCTGGATGCAACCAACGGAAGATTGCCTTCCAATTTTGTAGTGATGCTCCCCAAAGTCACCATTCCGGCCCAACCCAAAGCACTTGCCCGCTTTTTGAAAATCTTTGAACAACTTTTCGATTTACCAAAACGATCCTTAAAAATGGAGATGATGGTGGAAACTACTCAATCTATTATAAGTGCTCAGGGAACCAATCCGCTCCGAAAACTGGTCACAGCTGCCAAAGGCCGTTGTATTGCCATGCATTTTGGCACCTATGATTATACCGCCTCCTGCAATATCACTGCCCATTACCAAACGATGGATCATCCCGTTTGTGATTTTGCGCATCATATGACCAAGGTAGCTCTCGCTCATACCGGAATCTGGCTCTCCGACGGCGCTACCAACATAATGCCCCTAGGCCCGCATCGCGGCAAAAAACTCAGCGCCCAACACAAAAAGGAAAACCAGCAAATAGTCTTTAGAGCCTGGAAACAGGCATACGATCATATTCGCCACTCGCTATGGAATGGCTACTACCAGGGCTGGGACCTCAACCCGGCGCAGCTACCAATCCGCTATGCTGCCGTGTATGCCTTCTTTTTGGAAAGCATCAACGAGGCCACAGAAAGGCTGCGCAGCTTTATGGAAAAAGCAGCGCGGGCCAGCCTTAGTGGTGATATTTTTGATGATGCCGCCACCGGTCAGGGTTTGCTCAACTACTTCCTTCGGGCCCTCAATTGTGGTGCAATTAGCGAGCATGATATTGCCGCCACCGGCCTCAGTCTTGATGAGATCAGAACTCGCTCCTTTGCCAGGATATTGGACAATCGAAGAAATCAAAAAAGTTGAACATGTTGGAATTTTGGGCCTTTGTGAACCGGCAACTCTGTAATGGTAAAGCATTGGCAGTGCTCAAAGTATTGCAAAGCAAAGGGAGCAGCCCGGGGAGGCAGGGCTTTCAATTGGCTGTGACTGAGGACGGAGACATGCACGGGTCGATAGGTGGTGGAATCATGGAACACAAGCTGGTGGAATTGGCGAAGCAGCGCTTGCAGCAGCGGGTTGAAGATGTTCTTTTTTTAGAACAAATCCACAGAAAAGAAACCGAAGGCAGGCAGTCAGGGATGATCTGCTCGGGGGAACAATGGGTGGCTATGTACCAATTCTATAAAGCCGACGCAGATTGGAAGGCTTTGAGCAAGGCGCTGCTGGAGCAGCAAAAAGGGCTGCTGCGGTGGTCAAGCCAGGGGCTCAACTTCCAAACTTCTGGCGAGCAGCCACAGCCGTTTGTACTCCATTACAATGATCCTACCCACTGGCAATTGGCAGAACGCTTTCCCCGCACCCGGCTGGTTCACCTTATCGGCGGCGGGCATGTAGGCCTGGCCTTGAGCAGGCAATTGAAATGGCTGGGCTTTTCGGTGATTTTGTATGATGACCGACCTGCGCTCAACACGGTCGATGCGAACCATTTCGCCGATCAAATTTGTATCGATTCTTATCAGAATATTGGCCAGCGAATCGGGCCGGATGAGCATGCCTACGTGGTGCTTATGACCTTTGGCTATCGTTCTGACAAGCAGGTAATCCGTCAGTTGTTGGGCAAGAAATTTAAATATCTGGGTATGATGGGCAGCGCTGCCAAAGTAGCGCAATTGTGGAACGAGCTGCGCCAGGAAGGCTTTTCTGGCCAACAGCTCTCTGTGGTACGGGCTCCAATCGGTTTACCGATAGCCAGCAAAACGCCGGCAGAGATCGCCGTGAGCATAGCAGCAGAATTGATAAAGATCAAAAATGAGGAGGGCTAAAAAATAGAAAGTCGCGCTTTCATTTAGAAACGCGACTCACTACAACAAATTATAATCCCATGAACATATCCGAAATAAGGTGCCAGCATTTTTGCCGGCGGTAACTGCTTGAGCACTATCGCCGAAACAGTTATATTTTTAATAGATCAGTTTTTCAGAAATTGCTAACTTTGGTAATAGCAAGTCGCACCTTGTGATACGACTCACTATTATCAAATTATGCCGAAGGCGAACCTCCGGTGTAATCCCATGAACATATCCTAAATCATTGGCTGGCCACTTTTTGCCAGCGTGTCGTTCATCTCCTTTATCTTTCAATCACAATACAATAATCAGGATAAATTAAGCCTAAGCAAAATACAAAAATCGGCCGTTGTGTGGATTTATTTTTTATAATTTGTAACACACAAAGCCATAAATGATTGATAATCAACAAGTTATGTTTTATTACGTTTTTGAAGTGTGAAAAAAATATTATTTGATAAAAAAAAAACTGCCCTTTTTCAGGCAAAAAAAATGCCTAAAAACAGGAAAGGGGCAGCTTTTTATCAAAAACTGCCCCTTTTTGACTCCTCCTCAGGAGCTATTTCGATCGCCTTTACGGCCTGCCTTTAAAAACTTTGAAGCTTCTAACCTTGCTGTTTCCCGCTACTCTTAGCCAGTACATGCCCTCCGGCAGGTCTCCTTCAACCGACAGGCGGATCTTGTCCGTATCATTTGCCAATACTTTGTACTGTTCTATGATCTGCCCTTTTGCATCGAGCAACAGGATTTCGAGTGGCTCTTCGGTCTCACTATCGTGCAGGTAATTTATTTCATTGACAAAGGGATTGGGAAATACTCCTTTGCCCGGAATGGCTTTTGTAAAGTTGACAATCTGCACTGGCGATGTGATGCTTGCTGCATCTGGCTGGAGCTGAATTAGTCTGTAATACCGGTAGCCCTTCTCCGTAGTTTGCCTGTCAATATAGGTGTACTCCTGCTGGCCGGTGCCATTAGCCACGCCTTTTACGGTAGCAATGGTGCGGAAAGGCGTCTGTGTCAGCAAAGTGGATTCCGTAGCTACCTGTACTTCAAAGGTTTCATTGCTACTATTGGTAGTGGTGGCCCATTTTGCCAATACTTCATCATTGAACTTCTGCACATCAAAATCCAGCAGATCCGGAGCAGTTGCCTTGCCCGTTTCCAGTTTTAGATCATCTATGGCAATAGCTCTAGAGGTGGTTTGTGCAAATTTAATCTGTGAGCTGCTTGTCAGCCACTGGCCTGCATCCCTTAGCACCTTGCTGAGGTTCAAGTCTTTGAGCAAATGCCATTTGTTATCTTCCGCATCCAATACAGCCAGCAGCAACCATTCATCCGTATCGGAACCTCTTACCCAAACCCGGTTTTGCTTGCCTTGCACCGACCCATCATCCCCCCGGGGACCAACGAGGTCGGGAAAGACGATGTATTTGAAGCTCAGTAAAAGTTGCTTGGCGGCCAATTCTACCTTACTCATATTAAGGGTAAGGATCGCATTATTATCGTATTCGGCCTTGGGTTCCAGGTTGGTGGGTTGTAGGGTCATTATGCCATCCTCCAGTCTGAGTACGCCATTGTTGTTGGTTTGAAAGTCCCAATTGAGCATATTGGCGAGTCCGACATAATTTTCGGTCAGCAGCATATTGTTGCTTTCTCCAAAAGTGTAGTGCACAGGCAGCTTGACAGGAACGTTGGCCAATTGTATGGCCGTAGCTGCTATGGGCAGGGTATCGTTGTAATTGTGGTCATCCGAACTGTAGGCTAACCAAGCATCAATTTGGTGTGAGCCGGTTCCGGAAAAGTCTGCTTTTTTGGAGAAGGTAAACCAGTAGGATTCGCCCACTCCAATTTTTTTGTACACTTCCTCTGACACTGCTTCGCCACCATCTACTGAATAGAAAACCTTGTATCGTTTAATCTCATTATTGCCTACATTTTTGATTTCTACCGTAATATCTTCGGCATTGGTAAGCGCAGCAGAGGTAGCTTCTCTCCCCCTATCGACATCGATCTTGATACCGCCGAGTTTTGGGTCATTGCCCCAGGGGCAAAGCCAATTCTCACTTGGTATCACAAATGAAGCTACTGCTCGCTCGCTAAAATTGCTGGTAGGTGTCCTGGCTCTTACTGAAAACCAGTACTTCTCATTGTAATCAAGTTGGTCGTTATTAAAAAAGAAGGATGAATCTGCCGAACTGCCAATTTCGATCATTTGCGTTCCATCAAACATCATCACCTCATAGCTCTGTGCCTGCTCTACGGCCGTCCAGGTCAATTCGATCACGCCCTCACATTGTGCAACGATATTAGTTATCTCCGGCACCTGCATAATATTGAAATAATGCTCATTAGCATCCTTTACATCTACACCATTCTTAGTCACCCGGATCATACCTTCATGAGTAAACACCGGAGGTACTTCCCAGGCAAAATGCCTTTTATCTGCTTCCTCAGCAGCAGCAATTAAGGTCCAGCTATTTCCGCCGTCCAAAGAGTATTCAATTTTGAATGTATAGGTATTGGTATCATCTGCATCCCACTGAATGATCTCGTTCATTCCCGGTACCAAAGACTCGCCTCCGAAAGGAAAAGTCACCATTACTTCGTCTTTGATAAATTCATACACGATGTAATAGTCTTGTGGCCCAAATGGAACGGCATTGCCATCGATGTGGATGGTATAGGTACCCACTGTAGGATCGGCAAGGGTAACCTGTTCGATATTATTCAACGTATCTACGCCTCTGGTAGCCTCATCGGCTACGCGCTCCGGGTCGATGTTCAGCACCCACGGCAAATATTCCGCTCCGGACGGATCCTCCACCCGAATGTTGAGATCGTTGATCAATGCTTTGGCAGGAAAAGCCTGTGCTTCCTTATCATGCCAGTACAGCATCACGCGCAGCTGCTTGGTACCCGCCGGTACCTCAATGGAATGGCTCTTCGATTCACCGGAGGAGGCAGTACCCGACTGATAGCGTCCTTCTTCAAGCGTCTCCACAGCCCGCCGGCCGTTGATCAGGCCATATCCAAAGGTGTAATCAGGCCCTGGATTGCCCAGATCATTGGCACTGTTGCAAGCTACTGCTTTCATCAAAGCTCCGTCGGGGTCTTCATTGTTTAGCTGGCGGAATCTTTCCACCAATAGTGCCAGGGTACCCACCACGGAGGGTGCAGCCATACTGGTACCACTGGCTCTCCAGTAGTCGTTATCTCTACCGGTAGAATAAACACCTGATCCGATCCCGCATAATTCAGGCTTCAAACGACCATCCGCAACCGGACCCCTGCTGGAGGAAGCCCAAATCTCCCGATTTTCATCTACCGAGCCAACAGTAAGTACGTTTTTGGCACTTTGGTAATACCTCAGCACCGTTCGGTAGCCTTCAGGATAGGTGGTACAGGTCTTTCTTCCGCTGTTTCCGGCGGCATATACGTGGAGCAGTTTAGGAAACTCCTTCATCTGCCAGTCCAGGTTTTGGCTGGTGTAATTATACAAGCCATTGGTGTAGCAATTGAAACTGGTGCCATACGAATTATTGGTGAGTACCATATTATAATCCGTCACATAGTCTTCTGCATAATAGGTAATCAAGCTCGTCTTCTGCATCAGTATTGTAGCTTCAGGGGCCATTCCCATGTGACGGGGGTTGAGGTTTCCTGCACTGCCAATGATACCGGCCACATGATCGCCATGCGCGCCGAATGAGCTGTAAGTGCCGTTGGCAATATTGATAACGCGATCGCCAAAATCGATATGATCGCCCAACTCACCGCCGTCACCGATACCTACACAAACATCTTTTCCGGTCAGATTACGCTGTCCCGGCAAGCGCGAATTGAGCACATTTACCCTTTGGTACACACAATTTTCATGGTTAAGTCGTTGTGCCGGTTCCTGAACAACATCAACAAAAAGGATAAAGGGCAATTTACCCAGTTCATCAATATAGTTCTCCGCTATGCGCCCGATAATGATCTGGCCACCCAAATATTCATCTTCCAACACACGGATGGCAAAACTTTCGACCGTTTTTTCAATCTCTTCCTGACCCACATTGGGTGCAAAACTGATGGCTACATCGACCTGGCCCTGAGCCTGCACGGCCCAGTCGGGGTAATCGCGTAGCTGCAAAGCCTCCGCTAATTTTTGTTCGGGCTGGGGTGCTTCGATACTTTGTACGGATAAATTTTGCAACGCTGCTTTGGACAAATCTGTGGGCATAGCTGCTAATACTCTCGTGGGAGAATGATAAGCCACCAGCTCTATCTGTTTGCTATTCAACAGTTTTTGCAAATCGCCGGATGGGCTCTCCTCAAAGTTGAGCCATACGTAATACCGATCTTGGAATTTGGTTTTTTGAAATTGAGCAGAATGCTCGGCAAAATTTGAGGGGGTTACTTTTGTAGTGGCGGGGGAATCACTTGACTGGGCAGCTGTTGTATAGGCATAACACACACACAACAACAGAGCTACCAACTCCATTAGCTTTCTCATAGTAATTAAGATTCTTTTACATCAACAATTTAATTAAACACTAAGGGGGTAGCCGTTGAAAAAAAGGTATTCCGGGAAGGAATAGATTTGGGTGGTTTGAATGATAGTCTTTATTAAAACTTGTAACGTTGTAACGACCTATTTACCACTTGGACAAAAGGTATGCCGAAAGAAATCAGCCAACACATAATTAATTTCACAAGTCATAACTTACTAAAAACCAATTACTTGCAAGAAAATCCTTTGTGAAGACAAAAGAAAAAATAAGCATATTCCGGATGGAAAAAGAGACGAATTTTGTGTTTTTTTTTGCCGATTTGTGACAGCAAAAATTACACATATTACTGGCCTCTGTAATACTGATTCAGATGGCTGCCTCAAAAGGGACTTTTGTACAAAGGATTGCTCAGATAGGTGGTATCCGTAAGCGCTTCGAGGAAGGCTAGAACTTGTTGTTTCTCGATTTGCGTAAGCATTGAATCGCGTAGCTCATCCATTTCAGAGGCGCGATTAGGCGAGGGGTGCCCTCCACTGACGTAATGATCCATCACTTCTTCCAGTGTATTGAAGCGGCCATCATGCATATAAGGAGCTGTCAGAACGATGTTGATCAGACTGGGAGCCCGAAAACGACCATTATCAAAGGAGTCCTGTGTGACCATGCCCCGGCCGGGATCTGGAAAATCATTTAAAAAATCTACCTCATCAAGGGCGTTGTTGAAATATTCTTTATCATTCGCCATCAGCGGAGCTCCGTGGCAGTGGAAGCATTGTGCGCTGGTAACGCCATTTTCTTCAAAATAATGCTGATGGCCAGCCAGTTCATCATCTGTAAAAAAGGCTTCACCACGCTGTACTTTATGGTATTTGGTGTCGCCTGCGATCATGGTACGCTCAAACTGCGCAATGGCCTTGACCGCCAGCTGTCGGGTAATCTCCTGCTTACTATCAATACCGAAAGCTTCGCGAAACATTTTTGGATAAGTCGAATGCCTACGCAGCTTCATCTCCACATTTTCCCAGGTATCTGCCAGCTCCAGTGCATCCTCCACCGGCCCCAAAGCCTGGTCTTCCAGTGTTGCGGCACGCCCATCCCAAAACTTACCTATCTCAAAAAATCCTACATTCAACAGCCCCATGCTGCTGCGCTTGCCCGGCAAACCTTTTATCCCGAGGCTAACGGCCTTGTTGTCGGTGAAGCTGCCTTCGGGCAAATGGCAACTAAAGCAGCCCATCGTACTGTCAGCAGAGAGGATCGGATCGAAAAAGAGATGGCGCCCCAACTGGATGCCTTCCTCTGTCATTGGATTGTCTGGAGGAATGAACATCGGAGGAAAGCCCGGGGGTATTTGCAGGCCAAAGGGCGTAGGATCGTACGGAATGTGGGTGAGGCTGTCATCACCGGTGCCTGGCATCTCATCATCATCTCCGCAATTGGTAAACAGAAACGGGCACAATGCCAGCAAAAGCAGGAATTTGTAGGAATTCAGAAGCATTTGGCTACTTTTTCTAAATATTTCAATTCATTTCAATCGATAAGCTAAAATTGCTCATAATTTCTTTAACCAGATCAATCTGCTCCAGGCTGTGGGTACGGTTGCAGTTGGTGGTTTGGAGGTCCAGATAACCATTGCCATCCGCATCGCAGCCGACATCCGTCGTTTTGAGGATGTCTTTTACGTCAATATTAAAGGTAAGCTGCTTGAGCTCATCCAATACCAGATCAATTGAACTTCCGATGCTTCTTTCGGTATAAGCATCATCCGAACCGGTGTGAAAAAGAAAAGAATTGTCCACCATACCATCCCCATCGGTATCAATTTTACCTTCAATTTTGGCAAAAATAAAACTTTCCCAACTCGACCAGTAATGAGAATCATTGCGCAGCGGATGCCCCGAGCCATAATCGGTCCAGCTAGTCCGGTTGAGGTCAGCCGGTACCCCCAAGCCAAAGCGAATACCACTGTATGAGCCTACATCCACCTGCTTGGCTTCTATTTTCACCCCTGCTTCGGCCTGCGCTTGCTCGCTAATATTGAAGCCCAAATCAACAAATTCAACATCTTTGAGCTCAATTTCTCCGGAACCGGAACTGAGCAGGACGATGTCAGAAATATAAAAAGCCAGCTTGGTAAAGCGAATGGCCGTACCGTCGTAGTCGTAATCTTTCTCCGTCATAAAGGTTTCGCCATCATAGTTGGCCTTCAGGGTAAGTTCAACGTCTGTAACTTCTGTTGCCACAGCTTCATCATCTTCGCAGGAAAAAAACCCGAGCAGCAGGAGTGTGCTAAATAAATAGACAAGGTATTTCATAATTTATGGGATTGAAGTGTTATCTGATAGTAGTAAAACGCAGGCTTTTTGGGATAGTTGTCAACAAATCCTAAAATTAGTCATTAGTGCGGTTCTATGGGTTGATGTTAAAGGCTTTTGCCGTGTTATTGACAATTTTCGCTATCATCTGCTCCTCCGTATCTGCCACAAAATTGATGCCTTCCAGCCATTCCATATAGTCGATGCGCAAAGGGACTACCACATCAAAGCCCAAGGTGACGGGCCGACCGTAGGGCAGCACTACCTCCACCAAATTTTTGGGAAAGCCAATACTGAGCCAGGTGGTGTCTGTGCTGGCAAAAGTATCCCGCAGAAGGAGAACTTGATTGTAAATATAGCCCGAATCAAGGCTCCAGTGCATCGAATCGGTTTGCGGGGCCAGCGGATGGCCGCCCGGCAAGTCGGCCGGATCGGCAGTATTTGCCGGCAGCCCCACACCTACCTGAAAGCGGAGGCTGTCGAATGTGCCGATCTCCTGAAATCTGCCCAGGCCAAAGGAAAACCGATTGCGCTGGATGAGGGCAAAATTATCTTCTATGCTTTGCAAAACCCGCGCGGTACCCAGCCCCAGCTCCAACTGAAGGCTATCCGTACTGCCCACACTCAACCCCGCCCGCTCGAGCCGAAGATCGGAAATATAAAAACGAATGCGAGCCATTTTAAAAAAATGCACTGCGTCGAGGCTGTATGGGTCTCCATAACGGAGGCTGGTATCTCCCATCATATGCTCCACTTCCAATGTTAGTTTGGGATATTCACAGCAATCAGCGCAAGGCTCGTCAGCGGATACATCGTAATTGGTGGCCAGCACATCAAGGCAGCCTTCCTGCGGCTCGAAACAGGCTGAACAGATGCAAAGCAAAATCAAACATGAATTGGTGAAAATCAGCAACTTACACATTACATCATTCTTTATTTGCTTTGTTTTTCTCATGCGCTTTCATCAGCTTTTTCACGAGTTGCTTGACTTGTGTCGAAAATTCTTTGTTGAGTATCCAATGGTAGTATTGTCTATCTTTTGCGAGTACCTCAACAACGGGCTGGTGGATGTATTTTCCAAAATTAAATACCACCTCCCCTTTGCCATTGTAGCGCAGGCGCTGGGTAGCATCGATGGTTTTGAGGTCGTTGGTAAAGTCGTGCAGTTTTTGCATATCGTTGATCACCGGGGCAGGGTGTATCTCCCCCTCTCCATCGATCATATCCACTCCTTCATAGCGGCTGAGCTGGCCCTTTAATACTTCCAAAGTAGCTTTCACATCGGCCAAAGCATCATGGGCATTTTCCATTTCCTGACCGCAGTAAAAGCGCAGTGCAGCATTGAGTGTACGTGGCTCCATTTTGTAGAAGATGCGCTGTACATCAATACTCCTTCGCTTGCTCACATCGAATTCGATGCCCACACGGGCAAATTCTTCCATTAAAATTGGCAGGTCAAATCTGTTGGAGTTGTAGCCGGCCAGATCGGATGAACCAATGAAGTTGTACAATTTTTCGGCTACCTGCTGGAAGCTTGGCTTGTTGGCCAAATCTTTTGGCAGGATACCGTGAACCTGCATAGCTTCCTCACTAATAGGTATGCCGGGATTGATAAGCATACACAGCTCTTCGGCTTCGCGCCCGTCCGCAAAAAGTTTGATGATGGCAATTTGCAAAATGCGGTCTCTGATGACGTTGAGCCCGGTGGCTTCGATGTCGAAAATACAAAGATCACGGTCCAGATTTAGTTCCATGTGAATTGGGTAGTTCGTGTTTTATTCTGAGTGGATGGAATAGCCTATTGACCAATTCGATCCTGGCTGCAACTTACAACAAAAATGGAGAAAATGCGTCAGTTCTTAAGCCTATCTCTGAAGCCCGGGCTAGCTTTGGTAGCAAATGCACCAGATTCATCGCCGAAAATAAAAAGGGCTTCCACTTCGTCCAGTTGGCTGGCCAGCGCATAGGCCTTTTCCAGGCCCATCACCATAAACGCGGTAGCCCAGGCATCGGCCGTAGCGCAATCGGCAGCAAATACGGAGGCACTCAACAGGCTGCTCTGCTCAGGAAATCCGCTGGTGGGATTGATGGTATGGCCATACTTGCGGCCCGCTACTTCATAGTAATTGCGATAGTTGCCGGAAGTAGCCAAAGCTTGATCGCGCAAATCTACAATTGCCTGAAAATCAGTCACTTGTGCATCTCTGGCCGGTGTATTGACACCAATCGTCCACCACTCTCCCTGCGCATTTTTGCCCCTTGCCAACACCTCTCCACCTATTTCTATCATGAAGTTTTCCATGCCCTTTTCAGTAAGGAAAGCACCGATCTGGTCGATGGCATAGCCTTTCGCTACACCGCTGAAGTCCAACTGCGTACGGGCATCTGCCTTGCGGAGCATTGGAGTTGATCCGTCGTCTTCAAATGTAATTTTTTCCAAACCTACAAAAGCCCGTAAAGAATCAACTCGCAAGCTATCGACATTCCTGACAGGCCGTTTCTCCGTACCAAATCCCCAATACTGCACCAGCGGCATCACAGTGGGATCGAAGGCGCCTGCCGATTGCTCCCAAACCTGCCGGGCTTTATAAAAATTTTGAGCAAAATGTCCTGCAGAGTGGATCGCAAAATCATTTTCAGACCGATTGAAGCGAACAATCGTGGAACTGTCGATGTAGGTAGAAACTTCCAGATTGATAGCATTCAGGATGGAATCAACAGCCGCTTGCATGGGGCGTTCAAGGCTGTCGATATAGCTGATGTTGTACTGAGTGCCCATAGTCGGTCCGCTGAATTTCACTGCCTTCGGCAAGGTAGCCGGGCGCTGCGGCGCAGGCTCTGTCCGACAGGCAGGCAGAAGGGCCAAACACAGTAGTAAGATGGGCAAAAAGCGAAAATGTGAAAGCAAACGCATAAATTCAGGAGATTAAGGACGGTTCAAAAAATACATCCGATATTTTTTGAATAATGCTAAGGTTGACCATATCGGCTATTCCCTCATATTAACTCCTGCTGAATAAGGCTCTATCCAACGAATACTTACCCGCTCCCAGCAGTAGCAGCAGCAGTAGTGCCCAGTCATAGGCTCTACTGTTTTGCCTTGCTCCGAAAAATTGTATGATGTCCATTGTTCTTTGATATAGTGTGGCAACATGTGGGATAAGTAACCATTTTTAGAATTAACCTCCAACGAAAATGTATTTTACTCCGCACGCTACTTTGCTTTTTCCATCAATCCCTCTTTGAGCGCTTCTTCCTGATAGCCATGCAATTGGACCGGCTTTCTGCGCTTGCGCAGGCGCATGTTCAGAAATTCTACCAGCAAAGAGAAGGCAATGGCAAAGTAGAGATAACCTTTGGGGATAGTACCCACTTCGGCACCGGCAATCGACAAATGTGCAATGTGCGCACCTTCCGCAATCAGCATGAAGCCGATGAGTATCAAAAAGGCCAGGCCCAACATCTGGATGGTGGGGTTGCGATTGACGAAGCGGCCCACCGGTGTAGCAAAGAGCATCATGATCAATACCGATATGACCACCGCCAAAATCATAATGAGCAGGGCACCTTGCAGGCCATTGGTCATACCTACGGCTGTGAGTATTGAATCGAAAGAAAAGACAATGTTGATAAGGGTAATCTGAAAGATCACATTATTGAGCGTCACGCCTTTTTTCTTCACAGCATCAATTTCGGGCTCCTCCTGACCATCCAGCTTGTGGTGGATTTCGGTGGTGCTTTTGTATAGCAAAAACAAACCACCAAGAATAAGGATAATGCTTTGGCCGGAAAAAGCACCGTGAATGCCCCAAAAATCCACTTTAAACCAGGGTGCATTCATCGCGATGAGCCAGGAGATACCAAAAAGCAGCGCAATGCGCATCACCATAGCCAATATCAGTCCGATATTGGTAGCTTTGCCCTGTTGGTGCTCTGGCAGCTTGGAAGAAGCAATGGCTATGAAAATAATGTTGTCGATGCCCAACACTATTTCCAGAAAAGTAAGCGTGAGGAGGCTTATCCAGATTTCCGGATTGGCAAAATCGGGCATAGCCATCAAAGTGATCAGTTCCATATAAATTGCAGTAAGTAAAAGATATATATGATGGTGAATTTATTGATGATTTTCAAAATTTAATAAATTCAGCATCGGTATATACCGCTTGCTAAATTAATAGTTTTCAAAATCTACTTTAATTTAGCACGCGTGCATATCTGCAATGTTACGGAAAATTGAGCGGAAAATGGTTTTGAGAAAGCGTTGAGGGCGAGTTTAGCTGTTCACTCCGATTCCGGCCCAATTCGCACATTGGGCATACCTTATATCCCTGTCATTATATGTCAGATAGTCCCAGCTATATCATGGTACCACCACAAAAAAGTAAGCGCCAAACCGATCAAAATCTTCATCCGGCCGATCTCTGAAAAACGGGTCCTCACTCAACTTTCGCAACTCGTAATTATTATCTGTCCGATCGTTCATGTAAAATGCTGCATCCAGCGACCTCCGCCCACATTTACCTGGGAAATCAGGGCTTTGGTGCGAATAAGCACTACTCATAGCCGTCCCGCTACGCAAACTATAAATGCCTGGCTCATTTATTATAAATTTAAGACGAAAACTATATTGCCCATTTTTATATTGATATATATAACCAAGGGAGGGTTGTCCAGCACTTTCACCAATTAGCGCGAAAGTGTCAGCTTCTATCCAATACTGACAAAAAGATTGATTCAAAACTTCACCCGTAGGAAAAGTATCTATTTTGCTTAGTGTGGTAATGGGATAAAAATCAAAATCAATTAACTCATACTTTCTTCCATCTCGCAGGTCTTCCACCTGATCTGAAAAGATGGATGTTACGGTAATGGTATCCCCTATACGGAAAGTATCCTTTAAAGGATGAATGTTCATAGGCAGTTTGAATTGATAGCCATAGCATTCGTCTGTGATACAACATTTGGTATTATCACAGCTATTGCAGGAAAAAAACAGTAGTACTGCAACTATTATATAAAGAATGAATCGTATCATTGTTTTAAGGTACCACCACAAAAAAGTACGCGCCAAACCGATCAAAATCTTCATCCGGCCGATCTCTGAAAAACGGGTCCTCACTCAACTTTCGCAACTCGTAATTATTATCTGTCCGATCGTTCATGTAAAATGCTGCATCCAGCGACCTCCGCCCACATTTACCTGGGAAATCAGGGCTTTGGTGCGAATAAGCACTACTCATAGCCGTCCCGCTACGCAAACTATAAATGCCTGGCTCATTTATAACAAATTTTAACTCAAAGCGATATTGATTATCAATATACTTATATATATATGCTATTCCTGCTTCAAATGTATTTTCTCGTATTAAAGCAACGGTGTCGGCCTCTACCCAATATCTAAAATTACTGTAATTAAAGGCCGACTCAGTAGGAAATACATCAATCTTTGCGATGATAGTGAATGGATAAAAACTAAAATTTTTCAACTCATACTTTCTTCCATCTCTCAGGTCTTCCACTTCATCTGAAAAAATAGAAGTTACGGTTATTGTATCCCCTATCTGGAAAGTATCCTTTTGAGGATGAATAGACATGGGAAGTTTGAATTGGTAGCCATAGCACTCCTCCGTGATGCAACATTTGGTATTATCACAGCTATTCGAGAAAAAAAACAATAGTATTGCAACTATTATGTAAAGAATGAATCGCATCATTATTTTAAGGTACTACTACAAAAAAGTACGCGCCCCCCCCGTCCAAATCCTCAATTGATTCATTTCTAATGTCAGAGTCAGGACTTAAATTTAAAAGTTCGTAATTATTATCTGTCCGGTCATTCATGTAGAAATGAGCATCTAATGGCCTCCGCCCGCATTTGCCGGGAAAGTCAGGGCTTTGGTGCGAATAAGCACTAGGTATTGCAGTTCCATTAAGCAGGCCATAAATACCTGCTTCATTAATGATAAATTTTAAAGCAAATAAATACTGATTATTAGCATATTTGTAGATATACGCTATGCCAGCCTCAAAGGTGTTTTCTCTAATTGTAATAAAAGTATCTGCTTCTACCCAGTATTCAAAGCTGTCACTGTTAAAGGCAGAGCCTCTTGGATCCTGATCAATTTTGGCAATAGTAGTTATAGGATAAAAATCGAAATCAATCAACTCATACTTTCTTCCATCTCGCAGGTCTTCCACTTCATCCGAAAAAATGGATGTTACAGTAATGGTGTCACCAATGTTGAAAGTATCCTTTAAAGGATGAATGTTCATAGGCAGTTTGAATTGATAGCCATAGCACTCATCTGTGATACAACATCTTTTATTGTCACAGCTATTGCAGAAAAAAAACAGTAAGGCTGGTATAAAGAATAACATTACTCGTTTCATAATATTGTTTGATTTTCAAGGAAGAACAGAAACAATTCTGTCCTTCCTTTCTAATGGAAAAATTACTTTTAGTAGCCATAGCTGGCAAAGAGTGCATTATAACCTGCAACGGTATTGGGTGCTACAGGTGGAAAGGCAACCCCCAGGCGCCCTTTAAAAATAGCAGGGTCTTCGGCATCAATATTACTGAACATCTGGGCATTGGTGTAGCCGGAAACCGCATCTGCCACCCGGGCCTCCAAAGGTGTATTGTCTATTAAATCCCAGTATAATCCTTCGGGAATGTAACCGTTATTTAATATCAATCCTTCAATAATGGCTAAATAGGTCATAGTACCGCTAGCTGCAGCCCCGTACTTTTTATCTGCAAATACATGCTCTATATGCTCTCCCCAGGATTCGGCCATAGCTACCCGGCCCAGATCGGTGATATAGGGTACGCCCGGATTGGCGTAGGGATCACCACTGGCCAGGCCGTTGGCTGCTTCGCTGCGCACCACTGATGACCAGTAAAATGGGCCGGCAAAGAAGGCATGGCTGGCATGGGTGTACTCGTGGTACATCAATTTCCTTATAATGTCAGCGATTCTCGCTATTAGAAAAAAGTAAATATTTATTCGAGCCTAGGGAGGCTGATTTTGATTTCCCTGGCGATAAATCGGTAAATAACGTTCATTGACATACAAGGTAACACATCAAAGACCTGTCGAATTTTTTCCCAAAGGTTTTTTTTGGTTTTGCAATAAGTCCATGCCTTTTTGAAGGCCTTGTCTAATTTTTGAGCAATCTGGTCAACGAGGAATGCTAAAAAAGTGAGCAACATAAAATTAGTTGCGAGGTACTTTTTGCCATGACCATATGAATGCTCTAAATGATACCCTTGATTTTTAAGGGTATTAAACGTTTCGTTTTCAATTTTCCAACGGCTACGTCCCACCTTGACTAACTCCATTATGTTGTCTTGGTCAATGGGAATGTCTGTTATCCAAGAGTTGAAATAGGTTCGTTTACCATCAGAATCAAATTCTTCGTATTCAAAGTAGTTGGTGTTAATTTGCTGGTGCTGTCCATTGAGTATTAGGTCATTAGCCCAACGGGCTATCGCTTTTTTACCCTTTGACTCATTCCACATATGAGTTTGTAAGGCATCTTTAGCTTTGAGTGCATCCACTTGAATTAATACATAACCATCCTGAATGCCAATGATATAGCGCATTTGATAGTCGCCTAATAACTTAATGTGTGGACCATTAGGATATAGACCGTCAAAAATGCCGAGCAATTCATATTCTTCAATGGGAAGCATCTGGCGAACCTTTGGAATGAGGCGCTTAGAAGCATTAAGTTCACAGTCATTCTTTTGGGAGCCATCCTGTTTAACAATGGCTTCACAGGCTATTGGAAATACTTCTTTATGATCAGGATGCACCATTACTGCAGCTAAGGCCTGATGGGAATAGGTTATTTTTGTAACCTCCCCCTTTTTATTGCGATACTCCTTTTTCAAGCAATGTTCACAGGGTGTTTTGGCACTACAATAGTGTTGAGTACCGTCAAAAGGGAGGGCTTGGTATCGCCCTAATACCTTATAATCATCCATGATGCCGTCATTGCTTAGCTCTTGATGAGCGATCCCAAAACACTTTTGAATATCGTCAGGGGATACCCCATCTATACCTTCTCGAATAGCACTATCTGATGGAAGAAAGTTCACATCGTATATTTGCTGTAAGTTTTCTTCGCGCTGAGGATAGTTAATTCGGTACTGGTGTAAAGAAGCATCTTTTAAATGAAACATCGCCAAAGCTGATTGCAAATAATCTCCTAATGATATTTGGGCATTTTTATAACGATGCTCTTTTACTTGGTCAAAACCTATTTTTATACCTTGTATTAATTTGTCAACCATAGGCTATCTCTTTTGATAGCTAAGATATATACTCATTTTTTTACAGTCATATTTTTTTTCCTTTAATAGCAAGAATTGCTGTTATAATGTCCGTAGCATTATTGGAGATACTGATGTGTACATCGAAACCTGCTTTGGGCAGCAGATTCAACAACTTTGGGGTCGAATTGGCTCCCAGTATCCAGGCTAGGTAGCCCCAGGGATTGCCTATATAATTCATCATAGGTGTAGATCCACCGCTGCCAAACAGGCCGGTATTCAGCACTTCTATATACCCGGGCGGGCTGATGCCTTCCTGCCCGGCAAATCCGTGAAAATCATGTATGGCATTGTTGGCAATGGCAGCCATCCAGTTGCGTTTGGCCTTGCTATTAAGGTCTCCTGTAATGGGGTATCGAATGAGCAGGTCGTTGTAGGGCTTGGGTTGCTTGCCTCTTTTATCTCGTACTGCAAAGAAGTATTCCCAAAAGCGCCATGAGTTCAGGTTGCGCACTTTGATGATACTATTCTTGAATTTTACATTGATCCGGAGTTTATTGTGCGAACCGATCACTTCATTCCATTTAAAGCAGCCGCCAGCATCAGTAAATACATTTCTGAATTTGAACCAGCCATCCCACATCTGCACCCGTACATTGGGTACAGGGTCGGGGCCAAGCTGGCTATCCACTACATCTACACAGCCAGCCGGTTTACGATCATCCACAAATGAAGGACATCCGCAAGTGGTCATTGGCGGAGTGGGTGGCGGTGAGGGTGGCTCACAAGCGATTTCGAGGCACAGCGGCCAGATAGGCGAGTTGGGTTCGCAGTGGGGCCCTGCAGGATCAAACACCACAGGGTCATCACAGCCAATATCTTCGAAATACAGGCAGCAAGGGAAGCCGGGACAACCTTCATAGCAGTTGCCGCCGCCACCACCACCGCCCGTATCGGTACCTGCATCAAAGTCATGCTCGTTGTTCGTCATCGAAAAGGCTTTGGCTGTGAGATAGGAGGTATAGGGTGGGATGACCAGCTCTTCCAACACTTCATAACCCGCAATGGGTGATACAAAGCCCGGCTCCACTACGCCATAGTACACAGGAATATCATCATCGGTCATGCCTTCTGGCATATAATAATCGCCATGCTGGATGATTTCATAGGTGAGCGGATGGTCCCGCATATCAATATCCAATGAATCCAGGATGACTATTTCGGGATAGTCTGCCGGTGTAAATTTGACATACAAATGGGTAACAGGCAGGTTGGATACCTGATAGTCCGGATACAGCTCATTCCAGGCATTGGTCATTACGGTTTTGGTGTAGGGATTGGTACGGTCAGTACCCAGGATAGTGGGTCGGTAGTCGTCCCAGCCACTTTCGCCACTGCCTTCGCTACCGCCGATACCTGCAAGTGGGGCTGAGGCAGGATCGATGTCAAAATGCTCTTTTTGGCAGGTCAGCACACTGAGCAGCAAACACATGAAAAGCAGTAAAATTGGGGAGGGGGAAGTTCTTAGTTTGTTGTTTTTGAGATGGTACATGGCACTGAGATTTAAGGTTAAAAAATGTTTTTTTTAAACTCCTGCTCAGGCGGCAAATCAGGTAGGATTTAAGTCTTCAAAGCTAAGGTAGGCAATATTCTATTCGATAACAATAATATCTACAACTTTAACATTTTTCACTCAGCAACACCAAAAAGGCCGGAGCAAAAGAAATTCTTCTGCTCCGGCCTTTGCCTAAACGAGTCTGTGTTTTATCAGTTCTTAATCACCACAAAGGTTTTGGTGAGCAGCCTGCGGTCGTCCACCTTGAGGGAGAGGCGGTACACACCGGGGCTAAACTGGCTCAGATCGAGTCGGTAGGGTGCATCGGGCACAGAAGCAAAGTGCTTCGCTTTTCTTTGGACGCCCAAATTGTCTGTAATCACCATCTGGCAGGCTTTGCCAGCCAATACCCGCATGTCCACCAGCAGCTGATCGGAAGCGGGATTGGGGAACAGGGCTATTTCGCTCAGGTCGAAATCAAATTCCACCCTTCTCACTCTGGATACTACATAGCTATTGTTTTCCAATACCTGCCGCACCCGATAGTAGTTGGTCCCTCTGAGGGGTTTGCTATCGATCATGTCGTAGTGCAATACGGCAGCATTTTGCGTATTTACCGGATAGGTCATGATGCGCTCGTAGCGCATATTGTCAGCGGAACGCTCGATGGCGTAGTACTTTACTGGCTGGCGGGAACGGCTGGCCCAGTTGATCTTAACGGAGCGATCCCGTTTGGCTACATCCATTTCCAGGAAGTTGACACTTTCAGCAGAGCGGCCGGAAATGGTACCATCCAGGCAGACATCATCCACAAAGAGGCGTGAATTGCGGCCATTTTGATAGACAAAGACACGTAAAAATGTAGCAGCGGCAGGAGCTGTGGAACTAATACAGTATTCCGCATAGTTTCTGCTTGCTATGTCTTTGGTCTCGGTACTAATCAATTGGAAGTTGTCATCCAGCCAGTCGATGCCAATGTATGCTTCGGCAGGGCTTCTTCTGACTTTGAAATAGCCGCAAAAGCTAATATCATCGCCGGGGCGGACATTTATCGTATAGCTCATTTTTGCTACACCTCTGTTTAGCCGGGCAGCATAAGAGCCGGTGTTGGCATTTTGCACAATTTTCACTCTGCCTTCCAACTCCCAACCCGTCAGGCCAATAGTCTCAAAGCTGCCATCAGGCAATACATTGCCGGGGCAGGGCCCTTCCACGGGTGGCTCCACCGGCTGGTCATTTACACAAAAGTCGTGGCTGGCTGCACTGGCAAATTCACCGCCGGCAGCCACCACATTGCCCTGATCATCCAGCAATTCATAATTTCCACTACCATAGCCACAGCAAATGCCATCACCATAGGAATCCTCGATCGTAAGTTGGTAGCAACCTTGCGGAAGGCAAATAGGCTCTTGGTGCGTACTACCGTCCGGAAACTGGCCGTATGGCCCACCGATAGCTACCTGATTGCCGTTGGCATCCTGCACGCGGAAGGTAGTCTCTTCGGGATAATTGTCAAATTTGAAGCGAAGTGTATATTCATAATCATGGCAAGTTGTAGAACCTCCACCTGAATTGAGGTTGGAGCAATTGATGATATCCACAGAAATTTGACCGCCACTTCTGCTGAGAGCAAAGCAAACCTGGGCTATGTTGTTTGTAAAGCTTGCTTCCACATTGCCATAAGCATCCGGCGTTCGATCCCAGTTGACTTCCACGCTGAGTTTATAGTTGCCGGGCGAAAGGTCGGTTACGTCTATCCACTGGCAATCCAGGCCGGAGGAGTAAATATCGGCACAGCCGGCGCTGATGCCCTGGTTGCTACAGTTGAACTTGGCTACGCCATTGGGGCAGGTAATATCCATCAGGCAAAAGCCATTTTTGAAGCTGGCTGGCAGCTCATTGCCATCTGCATCAGATACTACATAGCGTGCATAGCCTTCATAATGCCAATGGTTGTGGCATTCGTCCCATTCCCATTGAGCGTTTTGTTCGGAAGAATTGGCTGGTGGCTGACCTACATAAAAATCGGTATCTCCGATATTGTCGATCCGTGTGGTAAAACGCAACAGCTGCCGCGCACCTGTTCCTCCTACGCAGCCTTCATTGATGAAGCAGGGGTCGTTGTTGTTGATATAATCAACCCGCAGGGTGTTGGAAATGGAGCTCGTCGATACCACCAGATCAGGCTGGGCATAAGAAGTGCCTGAAAATATGAGGCAAAAAAGTAATACATAAAAAGTAGTGTTCATGTTTTTCATAGTTCATTGTTTTTTGATTTGTACAAACTAGTCAATACCTCTTTTGGAAATACCACCAAAAGCAGCTATGCTTGAAAACAGTAGGCTGAAATCTAAATTTTTAGGGAGAATGAGGTATTCGGAGGGAAAATACGTTTACAAAAATCCGATTTTTTTTTGTTAAAATCAATGAGGAAAGTTGCTTTTTGAGCATGAACTGATTGGATAGAAAAACGCTTCCACTTTGGTTTGGGCATTCCTGGCTACAGGCACTAATCCCCCACCTCTTCCTGTAATTTTGCAATTCTACGTTCCAGCCAGCTCAGATTGTACACCGGATCACTAATTTGTAACTGCCCGCTTAGTTTACTTAACTCTATTCTGTTTCTCGTCGCTGAGTGTAGCCTTAATTCCGATTTGATTTTGAAGGCTTTACGGGCAAATTTGATAAGGTTGGCATAGCCACGGCGCTGGAAATCCGAAATCAACTTGTTGCGCTGTATGTATTGCTTGAATGAGTCGGTGAGAGAAAGAAATGCTTCCAATTCTTCCAGGTCATAGTAGGTACGCAACAAAAGTGCTTTGCTATCGAGATTGTACCGAATGTCATTGGAGTCGATGCGTAGCAGGAGTTCAAGTACTTTATCGAACCGCCGGAGGCTGTAGTAGTATGCAGCCAGATTGAAATGATAGGCATTGTGATGCGAATCGGGGGCGAGCTGGTGCTGGTAGTCTTCGATAAACTGATGGACCCAGCCATTTTCCCGCAACCGAAGCCCGATAGCTACTATATTTTTGAAATGCCATTGGGACAGGAATCCCTTTTCATCCTGCAACAGGTGAATATTGAGCTGGCGCTGGTAGAGCTGAAAGGATTCTGCCAGAAAGTCCGAACTTCCCTTATTGACCTGTTCGATACAATAATTTTGCAGATAATTAAAAATATTCTGCAGCTCTCCTTTCGGAAAATAGGGCGTGTATTGGTCAAGGATGGCGAGTACTGCCTGATAGCGCTCCGCTTCCTGCGTGGTGATCAATTGATAGATTTGGTAATAAATGTGAATGGCTGGAATATCTTGGGCTGATTGATACTGGTTTTCATACAGTTGAATTACCGGCTCTAAGAGCTCGGGAGCATATTGGACCTTCAGTATTTTACTTCGAAGTGCCATTTCGCAAGCATCACGCAGCTTTTCTGACAGATAATAGTAATCGAGATTTAATTGTTTTTGCTGAATACCAAGGTCCTTTTTGCGCTGCCACTGCTGGCTGTAGAAAGCATCCGCTTCGGCAGCAGCCAGGTACTGGCGGCGGTAGTAGTCGCTGTCGCGATGAGGCTGCTTTAACAGCTCTTTTTCAAATCGATTTCGTATCTTGTTGTAGTGCTTGAATAGTTGGCGCTGGCGCAGGCTGCGCAACAAAAGCACCTGCTGATAGCCAGCATCCAGCCCCAGCTGCTCCTGAGCCAGGAATAGCTCCAACTGCCGGGTGGCATAGGTAAATACCAGCGCCAACCTTGATTGGTCATATTTTTGCGCCGGAAACACTACCTTGTGTAGTTCCTCCCGATGACAGTTTTGAGCAGTAAAAACCGGAAAAATCCGGCTTAAGCGCTTCACCAGCCGCCGCACATCCGCATGCTTGTTGTGGTAGGGCGAGTCGCAAAATTCCCTGAAGCGGGTCATTTCTTTACGTGAAAAAGACTGAATGGCTAAAATTAGTGCATTTTTAATCATAAAAATTTCAAATTTTCGATTCAAAAAAAAATTATAAACCACTGATTACCAATTAATTACAACCAAAATAATAATTATTATAGCTAAATAAAATCCAAAAAACAACTAAAAAAGTATTTTTTCTAAGTATTAATAGTAGGCATTTTTGTAGGGTAGGAATTTTTCTGTTTACTAAACATCGCCCATGATGAGCTACACATTTAAGACCGTTATCACCTTTTTGGCGCTTTTTAGCAGCCTTGCTCAGTCGATTTCCGCACAAAATGGTTTTTGTCTTGATTTTGAAAACCTCCCCACAACCTACTACGATGCTGCCAACCATCCGGCTGGCGACACCCTTTTTGAAATTGAGGGCATTCCTGCCGTGATCGACTCCTTCGATTATGGCAATAACAGTGGCGGCATATCAGGTGTAGAGGTTTTGGATATCAACAACTCTTCTCCACTAGTGAACGGACACGCTCTACGGATTAACAATACCATCCTCGATTTTGATTTTAGCCACCTCGCCGATCCGGTGGTTGCCGTCAGTTTCAACTATTGGGACCGTGGCAGTCAGTTAAACATGGGGGTCAACAGACAACCCATCTCCATAGCTAATTCTTTTGCCGAAATGCCGAGCTGGATTGCACCGGGTATTAAAATGCAGGTCTATCCTTATAACAATGCCAGCTTTGAAGGCACTATCTTGCTCAATGGTGAGATTTCATCGCTCCAAATAGGCGGGCAGGAATTTTATTTTGACAATCTATGCCTCACCCTAAGCAGTGGCTGCGAGATCCCCTTTTTGGATGTACAACCCCTACCCTGTACGCCAAACGGTGTATTCTTTGCCGAGCTAAATGCCGCATTTAGCAATGTCAGTGATTCCTTCCAGCTAAAAGGAAACGGCAATGATTATGGCACCTTTGCCTATGCTGATATCCCATTCACCTTTGGCCCGCTCGAAGGTAATGGTACCATCAACGAATTCGTCATCATTGATTCGGATGACCCAAGCTGTACTGACTTTGTAGAATTGGATGCTCCGGTAAGTTGCGCCAATTGTAATATTGAAGTCACTGATTACCAGGTAGTTGAATGCACAAATGGCGAATTTTACCTGTTTATTGAATTTCTGTATATCAACCCGCTTTCAGAGATTCACATTTTTGTGAACGGTGAAATCGAAATGGGCAATATAGCTACCTCCGGTAGTGTCACTCTGGGTCCCTACCCTGCCAACGGCCAGACAGAATATTTGGTAGAATTGGTTGATGCTGAGTTTCCTGATGACTGTATGGACAGCTTCGCGCTGGAGCCTGTACTATGTTCCAATACCTGCGAGATTTACAATGTGGTGGCCGAAGCCAGCGACTGTGACAACAACGAGCAGTTTTTTGTAAATCTGGATTTCGATTATCAAAATGTAGGCAGTGGTGGCTTTATGGTCATCGGCGACGGTACCTTTTACGGCACTTTTGAGTATGCCGCCCTGCCCATCCGGCTCGGCCCCTTTACGGCCAGTGGCCAAACGCTCGAGTTTAATGTATTTGACATGCAGGATCCCAACTGTATCGGCTTTACTGAGATTGGTCCGATGGAGTGCCAGCAGCCCTGCCAGATTGGTGATATCTTTCTCCACAACCTGGGTTGCGATGGGGATGACTTCTGGATCGAGATAGAATTTGAACACCAGCACACCAGTGATTCCTTCTTTATCAAAGGTAATGGGATCAACTATGGCACCTTCGCTTATAGTGATCAGCCCATCCATCTCGGCTTGCCCGGCGATGGCCAGACGGTGTACGAGTTGGTTATTGTCGATTCCGAAAATCAGGATTGCCGAAGTTATACTCTTGTCGATGCTATGGATTGTACCAATAGTGGGCCTTGTGAATTTGGTCCCATGCACATTACCTTCATCGGCTGCGAGCAAAACCTCGCCTTTTACGCTATAAACTTTGAATATGCCAATGTACCTAGCGATTCTTTTACACTTAAAAATACCACCAGTAACGGTGTGACTACAATTGCCTATTATGCTTATGCTGATTTGCCAATCGTAGTTTTGTCCGATACCTCTCAAGCCAATCAGGTGGTTACTTTGAAAGCTTGCGACTCTCAAAACTCAGACTGCAACACACAGGCTTCGTTCATTACTCAGGATTGCCGCAACAACCCCAACTGTGGCCCGCTTGTTTGGGACATTCGGGCGGATGTGCTGGAATGTGTTTCCAATACTTCTTATAAAATCAAACTTGACTTTGAGTATTTCTACCCCGGCACCCAGCAATTTGAGGTTCATTCACAAGGTATTTTGCTTGGAACTTTCCAATATCAGGATTTACCCATCAACCTGACCATTCCCGCAAGTGGCAATAGCTTAGATATTATTGATATTTGTGTTCCCAATCAGCCCAATTGCTGTGTCGGTATCGAGGTTGAAGCACCAGACTGTAACAACGGCGGTGCCTGCGAAATCTTTGACCTGCAGGTAGATGTGGGTGAATGTACTTCTACCGAAACCTACTCCGTCACCATCAACTTTGGATACAGTAATCCCGGCAACGACTTCTTTGAAGTGTTTGCCCTCAATCAAAATCTCGGCTTCTTCCCGTTGAGCAGCCTACCGCTCACCATTGATGACTTTCCGGCCAGCGGCAACCCCCATGATGCGCTCAGCGTGTGCATCAACGATCAGCCCAACTGCTGCAAAACCATTGATTTTCAAGCACCCGATTGCAATAATACCGGCAATTGCAAAATATTTGAAGTCATCGCCGAAGCTCATGACTGCGATCCCGCCGGCCAGTTTTTGGTGGACATCAACTTTGAATACCTCAATACTTCTGATTCCTTCATCGTTCAGGGTAATGGTATCCACTACGGTACTTTCGCCTATTCAGACCTTTGGATCACACTAGGCCCTTTCATTGGCGATGGCCAAACGGTATATGAATTCGTTATCATTGACCAGGAAAATCCCAACTGCCAAAATCACACCGTCATCGGCCCCATCGACTGTAACAATGGCGGTGCCTGCGAAATCTTTGACCTGCAGGTAGATGTGGGTGAATGTACTTCTACCGAAACCTACTCCGTCACCATCAACTTTGGATACAGCAATCCCGGCAACGACTTCTTTGAAGTGTTTGCCCTCAATCAAAATCTCGGCTTCTTCCCCCTGAGCAGCCTGCCGCTCACCATTGATGACTTTCCGGCCAGCGGCAACCCCCATGATGCGCTCAGCGTTTGCATCAATGATCAGCCCAACTGCTGCAAAACCATTGATTTTCAAGCACCCGATTGCAATAATACCGGCAATTGCAAAATATTTGAAGTCATCGCCGAAGCTCATGACTGCGATCCCGCCGGCCAGTTTTTGGTGGACATCAACTTTGAATACCTCAATACTTCTGATTCCTTCATCGTTCAGGGTAATGGTATCCACTACGGTACTTTCGCCTATTCAGACCTTTGGATCACACTAGGCCCTTTCATTGGCGATGGCCAAACGGTATATGAATTCGTTATCATTGACCAGGAAAATCCCAACTGCCAAAATCACACCGTCATCGGCCCCATCGACTGTAACAATGGCGGTGCCTGCGAAATCTTTGACCTGCAGGTAGATGTGGGTGAGTGTACTTCTTCCGAAACTTACTCGGTCACTATCAACTTTGAATATGTCAATCCCGGCAACGACTTCTTTGAAGTGTTTGCCCTCAATCAAAATCTCGGCTTCTTCCCCCTGAGCAGCCTACCGCTCACCATTGATGACTTTCCGGCCAGCGGCAATCCACATGATGCGCTCAGCGTGTGCATTAATGATCAGCCCAATTGTTGTAAAACGGTTGATTTCGAAGCGCCAAGCTGCAATGATGAATGCCGCATTTTTGATCTTGAAGCACACCCGATCGATTGTAACGATGACGGCACTTATAGTCTCTTTGTCAATTTCAATGTAGAAAATGCTACTACGGACGGGTTTTTTATATACTCAGGCGGGCAATTTCTTGGCGAATGGAATTTCAGTGATCTGCCACTTTTCATTAGCAACTTTTCAGGTGGTGGCGGTCCAGTAGATGAAATTACAGTACAAACAAATGACAACGACAACTGCCGTGCTGCCATTGAATTTGAGGCGCTCAACTGCCAGGGCTGCGAAATCTATGATTTGATTGTAGAACCGCACAATTGCCAGGGCCACCAATTCTATGTTGACCTTGACTTTGAATATCAAAATGTAGGCGTCATCGGCTTTCAGGTGTTGGGCAATGGAGAAAACTATGGCAACTTCGACTACGAAGACCTCCCGATCACGCTCGGCCCATTTGACAGCAACAATTCGAGCATGCTGGAGTTTACGGTTTTTGATCTCGTGAATTTCAACTGCACGGACAATGTAGAGATCGAAACACCGGATTGCAATGGCCTCATTTTCAACTGCCTCACATATGTCGGGCTGGAGGATAGCCTGGGTTATGGTATTCCACAGTATTTACCAGGCGATGAGTTGTTTGTGGAGCGGGGGGTGACGGTTTATATGAAAGAGATGATAAAACTGAACGGCGGTTCCGATTTCAATACTTTATTTGTAGGTAATGATGAAATACCAGGTTTAAATCAGCAATTTAACCTTTCAGAAGGTGCTTATCTTCAATTTGTATTTGCCAACCTGCTGTTTGACTTTACCCACATTCCGGGAGAGGTCGTATCAGTGGAATTTGATTTTGACATGGCCCTTCAAAATGCACTACAGACTGTGGTGAACATCGCTGTCAACGGCCAGCCCTTGCAGGCTTACGGTAGTATTTTCGATATACCCACGGACATTGCTCCTGGCATCGAATTCCAAATAGTTACTTCCTCCAATGATCCCCACGAAGGGCGGGTCACGATCAGCGGGCCGGTTAAAACCTTACTCTTCGGCGGCAATGGCTTCGCTATAGATAACATCTGCTACGACTTCCAGGGCAACCTCAATGAAGTATGGCCCGGTGATACTAATTTCGACAATATTGCCAATGCCTATGACTTACTCAACATTGGCCTGGCCTTTGGAAAGCAGGGGCCCAATCGTCCTCAGGCGGGTGTACTTTGGGATGCGTTTCTGGCAGATAATTGGCCTGAGCTATTCCACAAATCAGCCGTCAATCACAAACATGCTGATTGTAATGGCGATGGAGTGATCGATGTGATGGACCGCGAGGCGATCAACATCAATTACAATCGCGTACACGGCCCTGTCCAACCAGTGGCCAGCCTTCAAGGCATCGAAACCGACCCGCATATGTATGTCGATTTACCTGACGGAGGCTCTTTAGCTACGGGCCAAAGTTTCAATGTGCCTGTGATTCTGGGAAGCCCCAATAATGAAGTGGAAAGTATTTACGGCCTGGCCTTTAAAATAAAATTTGATCCGGACATGATCAACCCGGCAAGCGTAGAGCTGGAAATCGGTGATAGCTGGCTGGGGACTATGGATGAAGATTTGATCAGCTTAGACAAAACCTTTGCGGAGGATGGTATCATTGAAGTGGCCATCTCCAGAACCGATCATCAAAACACAGCAGGACATGGTCCCGTCTTATCTTTCATTGGTATCATCGACAATGTAGGTGGAAAATCTGACCTCACGATGGACCTGGCTGAAGTACAAGCCATCCAGTATGACGAGCGCCGGGTTCCAATCTACACCAAGCGTAGCACCACCGAACTATCCACCGATACGGACAATCCGCTGGAAGAGGGTATGTTGCAAGTATTCCCTAATCCTGCCAACCATGAACTGTTCATCCGCAATCGGGGAACCGAAGTCATTTCGGCCATCCATATTTACAACACGATAGGCCAACGAATGATCTCTGTAGATCAACCGGCTTTGCGTGAAACAGTAGATGTAAGTAGCTGGGCTTCCGGGATTTATTTTGTGGAGATCAGGATGGGTGTTCGGACGTATCACCGCAAGTTTGAAGTAATTCGATAACAAAGAATGTGTACTATAATTAAGGAAAGAGGATTCAACTGAAATCCTAAAAACACTTGAGTTGAAGAGCATATGCCCTTACAGGTATGTGCTCTTTTTTTTATCCAGGCTTGGTTTGGCAGAGCTTGACAAATTTTGTAACATTGGCGCATGCTTGCCTCTATCGCACTAGCCCTGGTTATTTTGCTTATTACCTACGCTCTTCTGCTCTTACTCTTACCAAAAGGCAACATCTTTCATGAGCTATTGCACATTCCTGTGTACCTGTGGCAGATTAACAAATACCCGGTAAAAATGCAGGTTCAGCGCCACCGATTCGGTACTCATCGCAAGCAATACCTGCTGCATTGCCGGCCAAAAGCGGGGCTCCCCATACGAAGCCATGCCATACTCTACCATCATGGTGGCGGATGGCAGTTTGGAAAACCAGAATGGTTTTTGAACAATGCCCAGGCTTTCACTGCTCAGGGTTATGAGGTATTCATGCCCAGCTATCGGAAAATTCCTTTCCATTCTTTTTGGCACATTCGGGAGGATATTACACTGGGCCTGCAAAAAGCAATGGAAATTTTGGAGATGCAGGGCCATACAACCAAGCCCTTCCTGCTCGGCGGCATGTCGGCAGGAGGCAATTTGGCAGCTTTACTGGCCCTTGACCAAAAGGCGCTGCAAAAGGCAGGTATCCCTCCTGCTCGCATCAGGGGCCTGCTTCTTTTTGGCGCAGCTTTCGATTTGGATGAAATGCCGATGACGCCCACCATCTTTTGGTATGCCGGAAAAAGAGGCAGCCCTTCCTATCAACAAGCCAACCCCATCAAATTCTGGAAGCCCGACTTCGAACTCCCCCTATTTTGGGTACACGGCAAGCGCGATGGATTGGTAAGCTATCGAAATGTGTCAAGCTTTTTGGATAAGCTGAATGCAAAACAACAAGCCCGGCTTACACTAATTTCACTGGAAAATGGTACACATCTGGATGCTGGCCGTTGGAGCTTTGAAGACAATGAGGTGAGGAAGCAGCTTCATCAATGGCTCAAAACGCGGGAAGCTGAATAATAAACGGAGGCACCGGCTTTGCCTGCCGGAACCTCCGTTTTTATTTTCACCAAATCAGCGCACCAGGGTCAAATCTCCTTTGTACAACTCTGTTGAGCCATCCTCAAACTCCACCTCGGCAAAATAGACAAACACTGCTGGTTGTAGTCGATCACCTCTAAAAAAGCCATCCCAGCCAAAGTCCGGATCGTTGGGCTGGAAGTTGCGCAGCTCCATCATCGTCTCTCCCCATCGATCGAAGATCATTAGTGTCTTGACTTCCGCAACGCCCTTACCGGCAAAGATCATAAAGATATCATTGATGCCATCATCATTGGGCGAAAAGGCATTGGGTATGTACACCAGGCGCTCTTTGCGGACAAATACAGTGACTATATCATAGGTACTACAGCCATTTTCATCCACCACATACAAATGATACACAGAGGTAGTGGTCGGTTTAATCTCCGGGGTCAACCCCACATTGGAGCTATCCCTGAATACGCCTTGCAACCATTGGTAGCTCATAGTGGAGGTATTGATGTTGAAAAAGGTGGGATCCAGCTGCAGGCTGTCACCCAGCGGAATTTCCACATCTCCACCCAAATTGACACCAATAGGCGCGGGGTCATCGATTGTGAGGCTGGTGTTCCAACGGCAGCCATTGGCATCTTCCACGAGGATGTCATAAGCTCCGGCACCCAGGTTGGTCCAGCCAGGGAAGGTTTCCAATGGCCCGCCATTAAGGCTGTACGTAAATGGCGCCGTGCCGCCAGTCACCGGTTCCAGCGAAATAATGCCGTTGCGATCTCCCTTACACTGTGGAGGTATTGCCTGGGCAACTACATGTATCGGAAGCGGAGCACTGAGGCTCAGTGATTGTTCTTCCGTGCAACCATTCGCATCAGTAACGGTAACGATATAGGTTCCGGCAGATACATCTTCAATGCTGCTTAGCGTAGAGCCATTATCCCAGGCATAGCTGTATGGAGGGTTGCCACCCTGAGCCGACACCTCTGCATAGCCATCCGCAGCATCGCTACAGGTCAGATTGAAACCATTATAGTCGGATTCATCAGTAATCATGATACTAATGGCACTTGGCTGGCCAATACTAACGCTGGTAAGCGCGGTACAGCCATTGTCATCGGTGACAGTCACCACATATACGCCAGCAGGCAAGGCTGATGGATCTTCAACAGGATCAGCACCATTGCTCCACTCAAAAGTGTATTGCCCATTGCTTGTAGTGCCACCTGTCACACTGGCGTTGATGCTGCCATCGCTACTGCTGTGGCACATGGCGTCTGTAGCCTGCGCTGTTACCACCAGCAATTCGGGTTCATCAATTGTCACTGATTCTGTAGTGGTACATCCGTGAGCATCCGTAATAACAACAGTGTAGCTACCAGCCGGCACGTTTGTTAGCTCGGCATGGGTACTTCCATTGCTCCACAAATAGGAATACGGAGCTGTGCCGCCGCTGGTACTCAGGCTTGCACCGCCGTCGGAGTTCCCTTTACAGCTGGCGCCCAAAGGCAGATCGGCAATGGAGATCAGCAGATCCGGCTCATTCACTGTGGCCGTAATCGACACGGTGCAGCCATCACTATCTGCAACGATTAGGGTGTAGCTGCCTGCCGGCAGGTTGGTAATATCTTCGGTAGTGGCGCCATTGGACCATTGGTAAGTGTAGGGAGGCAGGCCTCCTTGTACACTGGCATCTACCTCTCCATTGGCATCGCCATTGCAATTGGCATCCGTTTCCTGTGCTGAAACGGCCAGGCCATTGGGGGTGGTGACTGTTTCGCTATGTACAGCTGTACAGCCGTTGGCGTCGGTGATGGTGACCGAATAGGTGCCGGCAAATAAATTCTGTGGGTCCTCCACATCACTGGCATTATCCCAATCGAAGGTGTAAGGCTGGGTACCGCCCGTCACAGTAAGGTCGATGCTTCCGTTGTCTTCATTGCAAATTGCTTCTACAAAAGTACTGCTAGTCTCTATTGCTTCCGGCTGGGTAACTTCTGTGGCAAAGGTAAAGGTACAACCATCGGCATCGGTAACGGTGAGGCTGTAAGAACCGGCCATCAGATTGTCAATATCTTCGGTAGTGGCGCCATTGCTCCAGCTAAATTCATAAGGCAGGGTACCCCCCATTACATCCACATCAATGCGGCCATCATCTCCGCCATTGCAAAGCACCGCTGATGGTTGGCCGCTCAGCTGCAAAGCATCCGGTTCGGTGACACTAAAACTTTCGATCAGCTCACATCCATTGGCATCGGTGATGGTGAGGCTGTAAACACCGGGGAACAAGTTGGCCAGATCCTCCGTGGTAGCGCCATTGCTCCACAAGTAGCTGTAGGGGCTTGTACCTCCCGAAACACTTACAGAAACGCTTCCGTTTGGCTCTCCACAAACGGCTTCAACGATTTCATCAGTGTTGAGCATCAGGGCTTCCGGCTCGGTGATGACATAGGTTTCGGTAGTTGAGCAATTGTCAGAATCGGTTATCGTCACAGAATAAGTACCTGCCACCAGTGTATTCGGATTATCCTGCCCGTCAATGCTATCATCACTCCAGTCAATCGTGTAGGTTCCGGAACCTCCTGTGATAGTCAGCAAAATAGAGCCATCAGCACCTGCATGGCAATTCACATGGGTAGCATTAGCACTCAGGGCAGGCGCATTGGGATTCACTACCTCTGCCATCGAAGCAATTGTACAGCCATTCGCATCCGTGACAACTACTGAGTAGCTTCCGGCAAGCAAATTGGTGGGGTCTTCCACTATATCTCCATTGTCCCAGCTAAAACTATAGGGCAACGTACCTCCCTGCACGATGAGGTTGATGGAGCCATCGGCCAGGCCACAACTGGCAATGGTAGGAACTGCTGAGGCGCTGAGTGCTTCAGGTTGATTGACCGTTACGCTGATCGAAACGGTACAGCCATCGGCATCGGTTACGGTGAGCTGGTAATCACCCATCGGCAAATTGCTCAGGTCCTCGGTACTTTGGCCGCTCGTCCAGCTGTAGGTGTAAGGCGGATTGCCACCCATTACGCTTACTTCGATGCTGCCATCACTACCTCCGTTGCAAAGCACATCGGAAGGTACCGCACTATCAATTTGCAGGGCATCCGGCTCAGAAACGTTAAAATTCTGAGAGCTTTTACAATCGTTGGCATCGGTCACGGTAACGCTAATCACACCGGGCGTGAGATTGGCCACATCCTGGCTGGTGGTTCCATTCGACCAATTGTAGGTGTATGGAGAGGTGCCTCCGCTCACATCGATGTCCACACTGCCATTGGCATTGCCGCAGGTAGCCTCTACGATGCCCAGCTCCTGAATGGCCAAGGCTTCGGCCGGCTCATTGATGGTGACTGTTTCGGTGGCCGAGCAATTGTCAGAATCGGTAACGATGACAGTATAAACTCCGGCAGCCAATGCATTGGGATTGGCTACGCCATCCCAGCTATCATCACTCCAGTCGATAGTATATTGCCCACTGCCTCCACTAATATCCAGGTTGATAGTACCGTCGATTCCACCGTGACAATTGACGTCAGTAGAAGAAAAACTAAGTGCCGGGGAATTGGGATTTACAATATCTGCTGAAGTAGATATTGTACAGCCATTCGCATCCGTGGCAACTACTGAGTAGCTTCCGGCAAGCAAATTGGTGGGGTCTTCCACTATATCTCCATTGTCCCAGCTAAAACTATAGGGCAACGTACCTCCCTGCACGATGAGGTTGATGGAGCCATCGGCCAGGCCACAACTGGCAATGGTAGGAACTGCTGAGGCGCTGAGTGCTTCAGGTTGATTGACCGTTACGCTGATCGAAACGGTACAGCCATCGGCATCGGTTACGGTGAGCTGGTAATCACCCATCGGCAAATTGCTCAGGTCCTCGGTACTTTGGCCGCTCGTCCAGCTGTAGGTGTAAGGCGGATTGCCACCCATTACGCTTACTTCGATGCTGCCATCACTACCTCCGTTGCAAAGCACATCGGAAGGTACCGCACTATCAATTTGCAGGGCATCCGGCTCAGAAACGTTAAAATTCTGAGAGATTTTACAATCGTTGGCATCGGTCACGGTAACGCTAATCACACCGGGCGTGAGATTGGCCACATCCTGGCTAGTGGTTCCATTCGACCAATTGTAGGTGTATGGAGAGGTGCCTCCGCTCACATCGATGTCCACACTACCATTGGCATTGCCGCAGGTAGCCTCTACGATGCCCAGCTCCTGAATGACCAAGGCTTCGGCCGGCTCATTGATGGTAATCGTTTCGGTGGCCGAGCAATTGTCAGAATCGGTAACGATGACAGTATAAACTCCGGCAGCCAACGCATTGGGATTGGCTACGCCATCCCAGCTATCATCACTCCAGTCGATAGTATATTGCCCACTGCCTCCACTTATCAAGAGGTCGATAGTGCCGTCAATGCCTGCGTGGCAATTGACGTCAGTACTACTGAAAGACAGTTCTGGTGAATCCGGATTGAGGATGGTGGCAGCACCGGTGATGGTACAACCATTGGCATCGGTGACAACCACAGAATAGCTGCCTGCCAATAAATTGGCGGGGTCTTCCACCACATCTCCACTATCCCAGCTGAAGCTGTAAGGCATCGTTCCGCCCAGCACCGTGAGGCTAATACTTCCGTTGGCTACACCACAACTGGCCAGCGACGGATCGAGCAGTACCGACAAAGCTTCGGGTTCAGTGAGTGTAATACTTTCGGTAATGGTACAGCCATCGCCGTCTGATACGGTGACGCTGTAACTGCCCGCGGGCAAATTGGCCAGATCTTCCTGTGTGTCGGTAGTATTCCAGATGAAAGCATAAGGCGGATTGCCGCCCATTACATTGAGATTGATGCTACCATCCGAACCGCCATTGCAACTTACATCTACGGGGTTGTTGGTCATATTCAATGCCCCTGGTTCGGTCACGTTGTAGGTATCCGTAGCTGTACATCCGTTGGCATCAGTAACCGTCACGGAGTAATTGCCGGGAAACAGAGCTGTTGGATCTTCATTGGTATCCTGATTGCTCCAGGAATAGCTGTAAGGCTGTGTTCCGCCCTGCACACTGATATCCACACTACCATTAGGCTCACCACAGGTAGCCTCTACCACCAGGGCATTGGTGATAATTAAAAGTTCGGGATCATCCACCAGGATGTCTGCCTCTTCGGTGCAGCCGTTGGCGTCGGTGACGGTGACGGTATAATTGCCTGCTACCAAAAACTCAGCGGTTGCAGAAAGCTGCGCATCACTCCACAGATAGCTATAAGGCGGTGTGCCGCCGCTGGCAATCACACTGGCGCTGCCACTTGGATCATCCTTACAAAGCGCACTTTCAGCACTCATCGCAAGATCAACAGCAGTGGGTTGGTCCACATTTACATCGGCAGAAATAGTACAACCATTGGCATCGGTAATCACCACGCTGATATTGCCGGCGGGCAGGCCGGTTGCTGTGATACTGGATTGGCCATCCGCCCAAAGGTAGCTAAAAGGAGCTGTACCGCCATTGACGGATACCGAAGCGGTACCATCGGCGCTACTGTTGCAAAGCGTTGGTGTGGCCGTTGCTGTTGCTTGTAGGGCCTGCGGTTCATCAATGGTAATGCTGGTAGTAGCTGTACAGCCATGATCGTCGGTAATCGTAATGATGTAGTTACCTGCAACCAGCCCGTTGATATTGGGGCTGGCAGAAGCACCGCTACCCAGATCGTAGCTATAAGGAGCGGTACCGCCGTTTGCCGAAACAGTAGCGGTGCCTTCATCACCTCCATTGCAAAGGGCATCGGAAGAGGTAGCTGTGGCCTGCAAAATATCAGGTTCAGCGATAATCACGGCTATTTCATCCGTACAGCCATTCGCATCGGTGACGGTGACATCGAAGGTGCCTGCGGGCAATCCACCCACATTATCCCCACTTTGGCCATCACTCCAATCAAACGAATAAGGCAAGGTACCGCCGGTGGCGGAAACACTGGCCGTACCATCGCTGCTACCATTACAAAGCGCATCGGTGTGCGCATCTTCAGACAATGCCACCAGTGTGGGCTCATCGATGATCACATCCACCGATTCGGTACAACCATTGGCATCGGTGACCACGACGGAGTAGGAGCCTGCCGCCAAATTGGTAGCTGAAGCTCCGGTTTGGCCATTGCTCCATTGATAGGTGTACGGTGGTGTGCCGCCACTTCCGGCAACGGAGGCACTACCATCGCTGCTGCTATTGCAATTGGCAGCCAGGTTATTAGTTTCGTCGAGCAAAAGTTCAGCGGCTTCGCCAATAGTTACATCGATCTCATTGGTGCAGCCATTGGCATCTGTGACCGTGACGGTAAGCGTTCCGGCTGCCAGGCCACTTGCAAATGAACCCGATTGCCCATTGCTCCAGGCATAACTATGCGGCAGGCTACCACCGGAGGAACTTACAGTGGCTGTGCCATCGCTGCTGCCAAAACAAAGGGCATCAGTATGATTATCTTCCACCAATACTACTATTTCGGGCTCGTCAATATTGATGGAAATTTCAGTAGTACAATCATTGGCATCGGTCACCGTGATGGTGTAGCTGCCGGCCGCCAGGTCATTAACACTAGCGGTGGACTGGCCACTACTCCATTGGTAAGTATAAGGTGCTGTACCGCCGCTTCCCTGCACAGTGGAGCTACCATCATCGATACCAAAACAGCTGGCGTCCGCATTGGCGATCTCCGACAAGCTCACTTCGGCAGGCTCATCAACTGTAATATCAATGCTTTCAGTACAACCATTATCATCCGTGAGGGTGACTGAATGGGTGCCTGCGGGCAAGTCATTCGCACTATCCCCTGTTGAGCCATTTGACCAAGCATAGGAATAGGGCGCTGTACCACCGCCACCGCTTACGGAGGCGGTTCCATCATCAGAACCATTGCAAAGCGCATCGGTTGAGCTATCGAGCGCTAATGTCAATACTGGCGGTTCATTTATCAAAACGCTGATCTCTTCGGTGCAGCCGTTGTCATCCGTGACGGTGACGGTATGGGAGCCGGCAGGCAGGTTATTGGCCGTTGAGCCATTGTCGCCATTGCTCCACTCGTAGTCATAGGGGCCGGTTCCGCCGTTGGTTGACACGGAAGCGCTGCCGTTGTCCTCGCCATTGCAAAGAACATCGGTGGTAGTATCTTCGGTGAGTACCAAAGCAGTAGGCTCGGCTATTGTAATGGTTAATTCTTCGGTACAGCCATTATCATCCGTAACAGTTACATCATAAGTACCAGCAGCCAAATTGGTGGCATTGGCACCCGATTGTCCGTTGCTCCATTCAAAATCATAGGGCGATGTGCCACCACTGGCACTTACCTCGGCCTCGCCATCAGAGTTGCCTTCACAAAGCGCATCGATCACATTATCCTCTGCTATGTTCAGCACCGTAGGTTCATCGATTACTATGTCAATTTCCTGAGTGCATCCATTATCATCCGTAGCAGTAACCATATGCGTACCTGCGGGCAAATTGCTGGCAGTGGCACCACTATTGCCGGAGGACCAATCGTAGGTATAGGGACTAGTGCCGCCACCGGCTTCTACTTCAGCACTACCGCTGCTTTCGCCATTGCAAAGCGCATCAGTAGAGTTGACCTCCACGAGGTCCATTGCAGCAGGCTCGTCGATACTTATAGTCAGCTCTTCGGTACAGCCACTGTCATCCGTGATGGTGACATCATAGGAGCCGGCTGCCAGATCGTTGACCGTAACACCTGACTGACCGCCGGGCCAATCAAAGCTATAGGGAGGAGTGCCGCCATTGCCTTCCACGGTTGCGCTGCCGTCTGCAGCTCCGTCACAAGAGGCGTCAGCAGTACTGACTTCAACCAATGACAAGGCCGGGGGCTCATTTATTGATACGCTGATCTCTTCGGTACAGCCATTATCATCCGTGACAGTAACCGTATGCGAACCGGCCGCCAAGCTGTTTGATGTAGCACCATTGTCACCATTGCTCCACTCGAAGTCATAAGGGCCGGTCCCTCCCGATGCAGATACTGAAGCGCTGCCGTTTGACTCGCCATTGCACAGGATGTCGGTGACACTGTCTTCAGTCAATACCAAAGCTGCAGGTTCGCCGATAAGAATTTCCAATTCTTCGGTACAGCCATTGTCATCCGTGACAGTAACCGTATGCGAACCGGCCGCCAGATTATTGGCGCTGGCACCTGTTTGGCCATCGCTCCACTCAAAATCATAAGGCGGTGTACCCCCATTGGCGCTTACGTCAGCTTCGCCATCCGAGCTGCCTTCGCAAAGCGCATCGATCACATTATCTTCCGCAATATTGAGTGCCGGGGGCTCGTCAATCACGACATCTATCTCTTCGGTGCATCCATTATCGTCAGTAACGGTAACGGTATGAGTGCCTACCGGCAGATTGCCTACATTGGCTCCGGTATTGCCCGTGGACCAATTGAAGGTATAGGGGCTGGTACCACCACTAGCTTCCACGGCGGCACTACCGTTGCTGTCGCCATTACAAAGAGCATCATCTGAATTCAGCTCTGCAAGAGCCAGGTCTGTGGGTTGATCTATGCTGACGGTTAGCTCGTTGGTACAGCCACTATCATCCGTAACCGTAACGTCATAAGTGCCGGCAGCGAGGTTGTTAACGGTAGATCCAGACTGGCCACCAGGCCAACTATAACTATAAGGAGCACTACCCCCATTGCCTTCCACGGTAGCGCTGCCATCGGTAGCACCATCGCAGGAAGCATCGGTAGTATTGACTTCGATGAGGGTCAATATAGGTGGTTGATTTATCAAAATAGAGATTTCTTCGGTACAACCATTGTCGTCGGTAACTACTACGGTATGCGTGCCTGCCGATAAATTATTGACTGTAGCACCGCTTTGGCCACCACTCCAACTAAAAGAATAGGGGCTTACACCTCCATTGGCACTGACAGTTGCCGATCCGTCACTAATGCCAAAGCAACTGGCATCGGCGCTGGCATCTTCAGTCAGATTCAGTACCGGCGGTTCATTGATCTGTACATTCAGCGAGGCGGTGCAGCCATTGCCATCGGTAACTACTACAGTATGTGATCCGGCTGGCAGATCGGTGGCATTGGGGCCAATCTGGCCACCGCTCCAGCTGTACGAGAAGGGTGTGGTTCCGCCACTCGCACTTACCGAAGCCTGGCCATCGCTATTGCCATTACAGCTTACATCCTGTGTAGAGAGCTCGCTCATAGCAATGGCTTGCGGTTCGTTAATCACTACTATTACCTCGGCAGTACAGTTGTTGAGGTCGGAAACTACCACATTATAGGTTCCACTTGCCAAATTGTTTACTGTGGCGGTAGTTTGGCCACCAGGCCAACTGTAGGAATAGCCGGGGCTGCCACCATTGGCCGTTATGGATGCGCTTCCGTCGGAGTCCCCGTTGCAGGATACATCAGAAGCGGTAGCGGAAGCGGTCACAGGAGTAGGTTCATTGACAGTAATACTCCTAATTTCATTGCAGCCACTATCATCTGTAATGGTGATAGAATAATCACCGGCAGTGAGGTTGGTGGCTGACGAGGTGGAATTGGTGCCATCGTGGCTCCAGGCATATGCATAGGGAGGAGTACCTCCGGAAGCGGTCACTGAAGCGCTGCCATCCGTACCGCCATTGCAACTGACATCCATAGCCGTCGGCGCGATGGACATAGTGGAGGGTTCGCTGACTACCACACTCAATGTTGCAGAGCAGCCATTATTATCTGTGGCGGTAACCAGATAAGTACCTGACGCCAAGCTGGTGGCTGTCGTGCCTGTTTGCCCGCCGGGCCAGGCATACGTATAGCCAGGCGTGCCGCCACTTGCGGATACTGTGGCACTGCCATCCAAGCCGCCATTGCAACTTGCATCGGTAGTTCCAACTAATGCCAGCAACACGGCGTCTGGTTCTGTAATGGTGACGCTATCAACAGAAGAGCAGCCATTACCGCCTGAAACGGTGACCGTGTAGGTACCGGCAGGAAGGTTGGAAATGCTGGAAGTATTTCCGGCAGAAACGCTCCAATTGTAGGAAAAGGGCGTTGCGCCGCCAGAGACTATGCTTACTGAAGCAGCTCCATCGGACTGTCCGCCACAACTTACATCGGTTGAGTCCATAGCCAGGATGGGATTATCGATATTGGCAATTACTTCAATGCTGTCTTGCAAAACACAATAGGGAGCAATACCACATTCCGTACCAGCCTGGCCTTGCATAACTACTTCGACATGATACCAGCCAGGCAAGCAGGCAAAAATCAATCTGTCGGTAATCTGATCGCAGATTTCGCCATCGCTTGTCCACCAGCTATAGGTAGCATTACTTTGTCCATTGGCCTGTACCAATACTCCGCCGGTGGCTAGATTTTCACAATCGAGTGTGTCGGGAAAATCCAGAGTGAGAATTGGAGCTATTACATCTACCACTACATTAATAGTACTGTCGCAACCAAAAGCTGAAGCATTATCGAGGATGATGGTAGTGCTGGTGGGAGCATTAAAAATCTGGCCACCGATGGGGCAGGTGAAATCGCCCAGGCATATTTGTTCAAAAGCCTGATGCGGCTGTGAAGTTCTTTCGATTACATTGATGGTGACGATGCTGTCACAACCTCTGGTAGTTATCAAATTGAGCGTATGTGTACCCCCTGGCCAGTAGATGTTTGTACCTGGATGAAACCAGCCGGGCTCATCCGGAAAGCAATATTCTCCGCCATCCGTTACATTGTAAGAGGGAACGTCCACTATAGTAGGATTGGAAGTTTCGGGCGGGCTACAATTATTTAGCACGGTGACCGTGACGGCACCACTATTCGATCCCCAGATCACGTCCACACATTCACAATACGGAGGGCTGCCCAGAGGAATAACACCTGGAGGGAAGCTCCAGATATACGTATCGGCGGCAGCTATTGGATCGGTACAAATTTGGACGGTCTCACCCGGACAAGGATCGCTTGGAAAAACATTTGGATCGTTAGGCTGGGTGACCGGCGGCCCTCCCACATCGCCCACCACATCGATCGTATAGTCGCACACGTCGGCGGCACAGCCATCTACCATTACATAATAAATCCCGGCACCTACTGTAGCCGAAAAGGAGCCGGAACTTCCTGTACAGGCACACTGTACGCCAAAGTTTTGAGAATTGGCACTACAATCGGCGTACCAGCCATACTGAGCGCCAAAAGCACCTCCGGAACCTGTGCCCTGGCAATTGCTGGGTGTTACAGTCACAGTGACTAAACCTGCGGAATTAACCTCAAAAGCATGCCAGCTGGGGTTGTCGAGGCTGTTGCTGGGGCAGCCGGGAAATGTGGCGCCGGCAGGTGGCACATCTGCCAGCTGGCCGGATATGGGCAGGCATTCGAGCGGGGCGCCTGAGCAGCTACCTGAGCCGGAGTTGCACTGAGCAATGAGATAATTTGGCAGCGTAAGGGCCAAAAAGAAACAGGTCAACGGTAGTAACGATCTTTTCATGGCAAGGAGGTTGAAATCAGCATTTATGAAAAATAAAAACTTTCTTATTGAGATCGGGTTGAGAGATGTATTGAGCAGCATTTTGGGGATTGATGAACTCGGATTCGGGCTTTTCTGAGGGATTGGATATGGATGGGAAAAGGCAAGGGTGGAAAGGAGAATTACCCTTGTGCATACTAAAAACAGGCGTCCTATCTATCAGGATATACATCTATAATAGAAATCGGTTTTTGTGACGATCCCCGAAATTAATACTTATTTATTTTGTTTTTTACAAAATAAGACTACTTTTTTTACTACCCTTATAGTATTTTATTAGTTCTGCCGCTCGATTTCATCGCACTTTAAGTAGAATTGGAAGTAGGATGATTGGAAAACACATTTTAGGATTGTAAGCCACACCCTCGATATTTCCCTACGGGAGCCGCCTTAATTTTAGATCATGTTTAACAATGCTTTATCACAAAAAGTAACGCAATTCCGGTGGCCACTGATTCCTAGTTACTCCCCCTAATTAAAGTACCATTTTTGTTAAGCTGGCCGACGAATAAGGATTAAATTAAAATAAGATACCAAATAATTAACACATTAGATGTACCTTGATCGGCATGACAAGATCCGGTTTTATCGTTTTTATACTCGCCAGCTTACTGTGTGCCTCTTCAGTGATGGGCCAGAGCCGCAAAAAGAAAAAGCGCATTAGCAATCGCTTTAATGCCAGCCTGATACTCGGGCTGAACTTATCTCAGATCAATGGAGACCGATCTACTGGCTTTGACAAGGCAGGCATTTATGGAGGAGCAAGGGGTACCGTTGTTTTTTCCCATCGGTTTCAGCTCAATGTTGAATTGCTTTACAGCCAAAAAGGCAGCCGCATCGAACGGCGCCATTCAGTCACAGGAATTATCAAAGAAGGAGAGGAGTTTATAAAAGTGGACTATATGGAAGTCCCTTTGATGGCCAGGGGATTTTTAAACAAAGATGCAAGCGGTCTTTACCTGGAAGGTGGGGGCGCTTATGCCCGACGGGTAAGGCTCGACATCGTTGAGAAGTCTTTTCTTCCGATCAATGACAATATTCCTTTCAGCAAAAAGGCAGATAACTTCAAGAGTGGCGAATTTAGCCTCATTGGTGGTATGGGCTTTGATTTTGCCCAGCACTTTAGCCTGGGAATGCGCTACACGGTAGGCCTCACTAAGATTTACCCCGGCGATCCTGATGAGCCTCTGTGTACAAAAGCATTTCACAATTATTTTGTTTCCTTTCTCGTAGCATACCATATCCGGTAACTAGCCTTTCCACAAGAAAAGCTGTTCTGAGGGTCAGAACAGCTTTCTTAGTCGGAGTGACTGGATTTGAACCAGCGACCCCTTGCACCCCATGCAAGTGCGCTACCGGGCTGCGCTACACTCCGGCTTAGTTGGGCTGCAAATTTATACTCTTTTTGGAGATTTGTATCAAAATGATCTCAAAAAAATAAACCCCTTGATGAAGTCTCGCCAAGGGGTTTACACGAAATTGAAAAAATCTAGTTTAGATCACAATCATCTTTGAACCCGGTGGCATCAAATGTAGTGATCTTCTTTCCTTTAGCATCAGCCGTTTCAATGTGCATGTGCAATTCGCTGATACCGCTGCCATTTCTTTTGGGGGTACAATACTCAAAAAGGTAATAACTATTGGCCTCGCTGAAAATAAGTTCAGCAATTTCCTTAAATTTTTGGGTTAGGGCGGCCGTATCATCGGCAAATACAGAACTACTCTTACCCAGGCGGCCCAAAACGGTCTCGTCAATTTCATCGCCCAGGCCGATCGTATAAAAATTGATATTATCGTCAGCATTGTCCACTGCCTCAAATGCATCTTGCTTGCTGTACCGGGCAGCTTGATCGGTACCGTCTGTAAATACAATGATTCCGGCAGCAGCGCGGATACCCTGAATATCGTATTCATTGATTTTGGACTGAGCCAGTGCGGTTGCTTTCAAGATGGCCCCAAACAAATCGGTAGAGCTGTCGGAGGAAATGCCTGCATGGATTCCATCGATGGCGGCAAAAAGGGCCTCCTTGTCATCCGTAAAGTTTATAAGCGGGTGAAGGGCATCCCGACCATCGAACCACCAAACGCCAATAGAAGTGGAAGAATTGATTTGAGAGTTGAAAATATCCTCAATGAATTTGGTAGCTCCTTCCTTCAATTGGTCCAGGCTGCCATTGAGCACGGAGCCACTCAAATCGAGCACCAGCATGGTGTGATAGCGAAATACTTGCCGGTTATCGGAGATCAGCCGTGTAGCTTCATACTCTGACAGTAGCAATTCCTTATCATCATTGCGGCCTTTTTCATAAATGGTAAAGTGTTCTTCCTCCAGCCCTGATACGGGGTCGCCGTTTTGCTTTTCTACTTTGAAAAATATGGATACCCTCGATGGGGGCGTTTCGTATTGATCTTCAATCGTGATCGTCAGGTTTTGCTTTCGGATAACGGGCTGTGCATCCTTATCTTTTTTACAGGAAACCGCTGCACCCACCAGTAGCATGGTCAGGAGGAGTAAAATTTGGTGCGCTTTCATAACAATTATTTTTTAGCATGAAGAATGTAGATTATTGGACAAACGTAAAAATCAGACGTACTGATATAAAGAAGTTTGAATATGACGGCCTCCCCTATATTAAAATGTGTTAAAGTTTGCTTAGCAAAACTTTAACGGCCCATTCGGCAAACAACAGACAACGAGTTTACCATTAGCCGGTTTGTATGGTTATGTGTAGGAAATACCCTATGCAAAGCAAATATCGCGTAAGCCGCAAAGGGGAAAAGGAGGGAACATTAAGCTAAATCATCATACGAATCTTTAGCGAAATTGTTGTAAGAAGATTTGAGAAAGTGGAAAAAACAAACGAAACAGTGAGCCTGGAGGGATTCGAACCTCCCCATCCCTACCCTGTCAAGGGCATCTCACTAAAGACCCACATGTGAGGAATGGCGGATTCGAACCGCCGACCTATAGCCTGTCAAGCTATCGCTCTAAACCAACTGAGCTAATCCCTCAAGTGTATGGTGTCAGAAAAAGTGTCAAAATGCACCGAAGTTGCCTGCAAAATTAACACAAATTCTAAAAGTGTCAAGGTTTTGGAGAGGGATATAAAAGATTATTGCGAATTTATTAGTAAAGAGTTTCTCTGTACAATTCTGAGGTTATGAATAGCAGCAGCAATTTTTACAATTGACTGCCTTTTGGTATAACAAGGAATTCTGATTTTTTCCCTACTTCAGAATCGAACGCTGAAAGCAGAATTTCGAATTCTTCATCCGTCAAACTGGTTAATTGATTAACTTTGGGACGGGAACTTTTGGATTGCTTTTTTTTCACACATTAAAGATAAATCCTTTAGTTCCCATTTTTCCCATTACGAACTTTTTCGCAATAACCTTTAATAGATATTTTTGAGTTCGAGAAAGCTGTTTTCGCTTTGAGGAAAAAATATACTAAATTTCGGATTCGTCTTATGGTGAAAAACTTGATTAAGGAGGTGTAACTCCATTTGTAAATTTTTATCTGAATATTTTGCTAAATAAGTCAAAAAAAATAAAATATTTTTTAATATCATATCTGTTGTTCTTTCTATTTGCTCAGAATATATTATCCCAGGAAATCCCGAGGGTAATTAATTATTCTACTGAGTCTTACAAAGCACACCATCAAAATTGGGGCATCGCTCAGGCACAAAATGATTTTATCTACTTTGCAAACACCTCTGGTTTATTAGAATATAATGGTACTTCCTGGAAAAACTATAAGCTTCCAAATCAGCAAATTATCCGAGCAATTGCCATAGATAGTCTTGGGCGAATTTTCACAGGTGCTTATGGTACGTTTGGTTATTGGCAAAAAAATTTTAATGGTCAATTAACTTACCATTCGCTCATCGAACAAGTACCTTCAGGACGAGCTGAGAAAGAAGAGATTTGGCACATTTTATTGTTGAACGGAAAGGTGCTGTTTCAGTCTTTTACAGCTATATATTTATATGACTACCATACAATAAAACCTCTTGATATACAAGACGATGTGATGTTTGCTCATAGAGTAGATAAGCGGTTATTGGTTCAGGGGTTAGGAACAGCTTGGTATGAAATAGAAAAAACCGGAACACTAAAAGAAATGGAAGGGGGGCATTTTTTATCTGACAAGAAGATAGTTTTTGCTATGCCTTTTGATAATAGTTCAATCTTAGTGGGTACAGAAGGGCATGGGATATTTATTTATAAGAAATCAAAATTTACTCCCTGGAATAATAAACTCCAAACAGCACTTTTTGATAGTCAGCTCAATAAAGGAATTCAGCTAAATGACAAAAGTTTTGCTTTTGGCACAATTCAGAATGGATTATTCATTGTAGATTCAACAGGCAAGATTGTTTTGCATTTGAATAAGGAATCTGGACTACAGGACAATACCATTCTTTCTTTATTTGAGGACGCACATAATAATCTATGGATTGGATTAGACCGAGGGATTAGTTTTATCGAAATGAATAGCCCGCTTTCTTCTTATTTTAGTGAAAGCAGCCACTTAGGTGTAGTTTATTGTGCAGCTTTTTTTGAAAACCAGTTTTATTTGGGAACCAATCATGGGTTATTTACAAGACTTCAAAATGAGGATTTTCATTTAATTGATGGTACTCAGGGACAAGTTTGGGATTTAAAAGTTATTAATTCCCAACTTTGGTGTGGGCATAACAATGGTACGTTTATAGTGGATGGAAAGCAAGTAAAGATGGTTTCTGAGGTTAATGGGGGGAGGAGTTTAGTTAGAGTCCCTCAAAACGACAGCCTCCTTTTTCAGGGCACTTATTCCGGAATTATCAGGTATAAGTTTTTTAAAAATAAAGGCTGGTGGTTTGACGGTTTTGTAGAGGGGTTTTCAGAATCTACACGTCAAATCATTTTTGATGGGCATAATAGTTTATGGGCGGTACACCCATATAAAGGATTGTACAAACTGGAGTTAGATACCCATTTTAAAAGAATAATTCAGGTTAAATCCTTTTCTTCAACAGAAGGCATTCCTTCCGAATTCAATGTAAGATTGACTTATTGGAAAAATAAAATCTTAGCAAAATCAGAAAATGACTTTTTTGTCTTTAATCATAAAACACAATCATTCACAGCCTCAAACATTAATAATGGAGATGCTCCTATTTCAAATATTGTTTCTTTTCCAAATGGTGACTGGTTTACGATTTACCCGGAACATCTTGTTTATCATTCTACCGAAGATTCTACCCGATTAAATTTATCGATGATACCTGACTATGAAAAAATTATTATGGTTGATAGTAACAGGTATTTATTTTGTTTGGATAATGGTTATGCAATTTTGGATAAAGTCCAATTGGATGCAAAAGAAGATAAATCGTATCCTCCACCGAAGATTATTTCCATTGAATTTCTGGGCGGAAATAAAAACAAGATACAAATTTACGAGGATACGCATGATGTGAAATTTGTGGAATGCCATCTTCGGTTTAGCTTTACTCAAGCTGTTTTTCATACAAATCCTACTTTTTCTACCATGTTAAAAGGTTATGAAAAACAATGGTCAAAATGGTCAACAAGCACCATGAAAGAATACACCAATCTCCCTCAAGGGAAATATTCTTTTATGGTTAAAGGCTTAAATACTGATGAAGTTTCCTCCTTTGAATTTACAGTTTTGCCACATTGGTATGAAACTGCATTGGCGCAAGTACTTTCCCTTATTGGAATAATTGGGTTGTTTTATTTGTTCCGCCTTTACCACCTTAACCGATTAGAAAAACAAAGAAAAAAACTCGATATAGAACGGCTTAGGCAATTAGAGGAGGAAAAAATTAAAGCTGCTAACGATAAGCTGCAACTTGATATTTCCCATAAAAGACAAGAATTAGCTAACTCTGCAATCACTCTGGTTCAAAAAAATGAAACTCTTTCTCAAATTAAAGAACGCTTGCTCGATATTAAAAAGAAATCCTCAGACACAAAAGGGCTGTCCAAAGATTTTCAAAGCCTATTCCATTTGATTGATGTACACATTAGTACAAGCGAAGATTGGGTTTTGTTTGAAACTAACTTTAATGAAATTCACAACGACTTCTTTAAAAGATTGACAAATGAATACCCACAATTAAGTCCAAGTGATTTAACATTGGCTGCTTACCTAAGGATGAACCTTTCTTCCAAAGAAATTGCCCCTCTCTTAAATATTACGCTCAGAGGGTTAGAAAACAAACGATATTATCTTCGGAAAAAATTGAATTTGCCTACTAAACAAAATCTATCGCTTTTTCTAATAAATTATTAAGAGCTAAGTTTCCTGCCTCATCAATAATTCAAAGGCACTCAAAAATCTTACAATAATTGCTAAAAAATCGACTTGCGTAGTTTATGTGAGGTCGTTTTTTGCTATAAAAGTTACATTCTGCTCTACATTTACCATAGATATTTAAGGTCTTATCCTGAATTATGAATATTGTATGAATTGAAACATTAAGCATTCGTTTATTGCTTAAAATTCAAAGTATAAATCACTTTAAAATAATCAATACTAAAAAAGGAATATTGCATTATCACCTTTTTTTTCAATCAAAAAACAGCAAAATCACCGGGTTTGTGATTGCTGCACTTCTTTTGTGTTCGACTACCTGTTTTTCCCAAAATGTAGCCAGTTTCTTTACCGATAGTAACAATGATTCATATTATGATACTGGTTTAGCGTTTTTCACTCCGCCAAGTAGCATTGAACAATCAGGTCCTGCTGGGTTCATGGATAAAATCCCTGTTAGTACTACATTTAAGAAAAACGGAGCCAACAGTCTCAAAATAAGTTGGACATCTAATCCCTCAGGTGATTGGTCAGCATTAGCAATTGCTCCTGGGTGGATATTTCAGGACATCTCTCAGTTAGACACACTTTCTTTTTGGTTGTTTTCCGAACAAGTCATCGAACATGACCAACTTCCTACCATATTTATGGAGGGAGCACCCGGCGTCACCAAATCAAATAAAGTTCCATTATCTGATTTTATGCCTGACGGAATACCACAGGGAGAGTGGATTCGGGCAAAAATTCCTCTAACTGTTTTTTTCGATGACCCGAATCAAACAAATATTGATTTTACTCAGATTAAAGCCATTATTTTCGGACAAGGGCAGGCTGATGCTATGCCTCACACTTTTTATGTGGATGATATTTTGGCTTATAACAATGACCAAATTCAATTACCGACAACACCTGACGGCTTTACAGTTCTTGGGGAATATGAACGGCATGCCGAGCTTGATTGGAATCCATTGACAGCAAACGGTTTGACTGGGTACAATATTTATCGCTCCGTTGATAATGGTGTTTTTTTTGAGTTTTTAAAATTTATCGAAATAGAGCAATCAAAATGTATTGCCTGGACAGGCGACGAAGGCACAGACAAGTCTTTTCAATTTAAAATAAGTTCAGTCAATTTTTTAGGTCAGGAAAGTGCATTATCAGAAGCTGTAGTTGCTAATTCGGCTACCATGTCCGATGAAGCATTCATGGATATGGTGCAGGAATATACTTTCAGGTACTTCTGGGAATTCGCCCATCCTGTTTCAGGTATGATAAGAGAACGGAATGCACCAAATTCGAGTAATACTGTAACTACAGGGGGGACGGGTTTTGGAATTATGGCTTTGTTAGTCGGAATTGAAAGAGGCTTTATATCTCGTGAAGAAGGGCTTCAGCGCATTTTGAAAATAGTTAATTTTTTAGAAAATACAGACCAATTTAAAGGGGTATTTCCACATTGGGTTAATGGGAATACAGGAAATGTTATCCCCTTTAGCCAATATGATGACGGAGGTGACTTGGTTGAAACTTCCTTTTTGATGGAAGGATTATTAACTGCCCGCAGTTATTTCGACCAAAACCAAACCGACGAAATTATTTTACGTGACAAGATTTCCCAAATGTGGGAGGCAATTGATTGGGAGTGGTATCGGCAAGGGGGGCAGGATGTCCTATATTGGCATTGGTCGCCTAATTTTGACTGGCAAATGAACCTGCCTATTATTGGATTCCACGAAGGGCACATTATTTATATTCTTGCTGCGGCTTCAGGGAACCCCAACTTAATCCCCCTTTATGAAAATGGCTGGGCAGGCAATCAAAATTATGAAAATGGCGATTCTTTTTATGGATTCCCTTTAGAAGTCGGAAAGGATTTCGGAGGTCCACTTTTCTTTTCCCATTATTCTTATATAGGTTTTGACCCCCGAGGTAAGAAAGACCAATACACCAATTATTTCAATCGAAATACCTATCATACTCTTATCAATAGAGCTTACTGCATTGACAATCCACAGGGACATACTGGATATAGCAATACCTGTTGGGGACTTACTTCGAGTGATGACCCGTTGGTGGGATATACTGCTCATCAACCCTCTAATGATAATGGTACTATTACTCCAACTGCGGCATTATCTTCCATGCCATATACCCCGGACTTTTCAATGGATGCCTTAAAGCATTTTTATCGAATTCATGGGGACCGCCTATGGGGACTTATGGGGTTTTATGATGCCTTTAATCTAAATGAAGATTGGTATGCAGATTCTTATTTAGCGATTGACCAAGGTCCGATTATTTGTATGATTGAAAATCATAGGACAGGTTTATTATGGGAAAAGTTTATGAGCAACCCTGAAATACAACAAGCGGTAAATCTGCTGGGTTTTGTGCCGGATGAAGACATTGTATTAGGTGTAAATGAGGTAAATAATACGTTAATAAAAAATGTTAACATTTACCCGAATCCGGCATCATCAGATGAATTATTTATTCAATTGAGGTTGCTTGAATCAAACCCTATAAAAGTAGAATGTTTTAATGAAAATGGACAACTACTTTACCTCAAATCATTTGAAAATCCATTTGTTGGCGAAAACACTTTTAATCTGTCTTTGAATCATTTAAACATTGTAAAAGGAAAGTATTTTTTCAGAATTTCCTCGCAATCAAACTCAGTTACTAAAAAGGTAATCTTATTTGATTAACCGACACAATAAGATAATCTAATGAAATATAAGGTGTACAAATTTCAATTCTTGCTTTTGATGATTTTAGGTTTTGTAACAAACCAAGTAACAGCGCAAAAAATAATCGGAAAAATAACCAACCAACAAGGTGAACCCTTGACTGGGGTAAATGTTTTGGTGAAAAATACAGGCGAAGGAACGGTAACAGATTTTGATGGAAACTATAATTTTATATTACCAGAGAATGCAGATACATTAATTTTTTCTTACACAGGATATAAACCACAGGAAGTACCAATTGCAGGTCAATCAATTATTGATATTACCTTATTAGAAGACATCAAAGTTTTGGACGAGATCGTCGTCGTGGGCTATGGAAAATTGAAAAAAAGTGATTTAACGGGGTCTATCACAAAAATTAAAGGAGAGGACATAGATAAAACCCCTACTCATACTGCTATTAATGCCTTACAGGGAAAAGTGGCAGGTGTACAAATTGTCCAATCTTCCGGCGAACCGGGAGCAGGAGCGGTAGTGAGGATACGTGGTGTCGGCACGCTAAATAACTCTTCTCCCGTTTATGTGGTTGACGGGCTTTTTTTGGATGATATTAATCATATTAATCCGGCAGATATTGAATCTATCGAAGTACTAAAAGATGCGTCAGCTCAGGCAATATATGGTTCTCGTGGAGCTAACGGGGTAGTGATAATATCGACTAAGAAAGGAGTTAGTGGTAAAGCAAAAATTCAATTTGATAGCTACTATGGATGGCAGCAAGTACTTAATCCTATCGAATTATCTAATGCCCGGGAATATGCTACTTTGGTAAATGAAGTATTTGGGAACAATGTCTTTTTTCCCAATCCCGATACCTTGGGAGAAGGAACGGTATGGTGGGATGAAATCTTTCAAAAAGGAAAAATTCGGGATCATCAATTGGCAATAAGCGGGGGGACTGACAAGGTTAATTACTATGTCAGCGGAGGTTGGTTTAATCAAGAAGGGATTCTCAATAAATCCCTGTATGACCGATTAAGTTTTAGAGTGAATAATAGTTATAAAGTAACTAACCGCCTCACACTTGGACATAATATCTCCTTTCAAAAAACAGATGAAATATTTTCCGATAATGGTGCAATTAATTCTGCATATACGAACGATCCCACTATGCCCGCAAGGGATAGCCTTGGAGAATATACCTTCTCTACGGTTTCTGCTAATGTAGCCAACCCCGTAGCAGCCATCTTTTATACTGATCGCAACCGAAAAGAAAATCGACTCTCAGGAAATGCTTACGCTGAATTGCAATTGATTGAAGGGCTTAGTTTTAAGAGTAGTTATGGCTTTAACCTGCGAAACGACCAAAGTAAAAGTTTTACTCCTCAGTTTTTTGTTTCTGCAACACAAAAAAGTGAACAAAGTGTGATTAGTGTAAGCAGGCTTCAAGAAGAAGAATGGGTATGGGAAAATACTTTGGCGTATAATAAGGAATGGACCGACCACAGGTTAAACGTAGTTGCAGGAATTACAGCGCAAGAATTTGTAGCAGAATGGCTTGGTGGAGCAAGAGAAGATTTAATCGCCGAAGGTGATGATTTTGAGTTTCTGGATGCAGGTAACAATGCTACTGCTACCAATTTCAATGGGGGTACTTCGAGGGCGTTATATTCCTATCTTTTTAGAGCCAATTATGTTTTAAAAAACAAGTATCTCTTTACCGCTACTTTTCGAAGAGATGGTTCTTCCAGGTTTGGAAAGTTAAATCGCTTTGGCAATTTTCCAGCTTTAGCTGTCGGTTGGAGAGCATCAGAAGAAGCCTTTTTGAAAGATTTGGATATTATCTCCAATTTGAAATTCCGAGGAAGTTGGGGGATAATCGGTAATGAAAAAGCCTTTAGTGCCAACCCCGCAATTCCCATTATTACAGGAAACAGAAATGCCGTTTTTGGAGCTCAAGAAAGCCTTCAAGCAGGAGCAATCGCTACTCAATTGGCTAACCCGGCACTTCGCTGGGAGGAAACTCGCCAAATGAATATCGGTTTTGAATTGAATTTATGGGAAGACAGGTTTTCTTTAGAGGCAGATTGGTACAAAAGAAACACCAAAGACATTCTCATTAACGTCGAAATCCCTCAATTTGTAGGTGCAGATGCGCCTATTGTCAATGCTGCTTCTGTTGTAAACAAAGGTATAGACCTCGCTTTGAGTTATAGAAACAGGATTGGAGCATTCAGCTACGGTATTCAACTAAATGGCTCAACAGTTAACAATGAAGTGCTTTCTTTAGGTCAAGGAAAAGAAAATATTTTGGGTGGTAATTTTCACGGAGGTATTTTAGTAACACGTACTGAAATCGGTCAGCCTATTGGGGCTTTTTATGGTTATGAGGTGGATGGTATTTTTCAAAATCAAGAAGAGATTGATGCGGGAGCAACACTCGGACAGGAAAAACCCGGAGATTTCAAGTTTAAAGACCAAAATGGCGATGGAATTATTACTCCTGAAGACGACCGAGTGTTTATCGGCTCACCTATCCCTGATTTTATCTACGGCGGAGGTATCAGCCTTTCTTATAAAGGTGTTGACCTGGCAATTGATTTTCAGGGGCAATCCGGTAATGAAATTTTCAATGCCAAAAGAGGAATCCGCTTTGGTTTGTGGAATTGGGAAAAACAGGTCTTTGATAATCGATGGAATGGAGAAGGAACTTCTAATACAGACCCGAGAGTGACATTTGGCGGTGGGCATAACAATGAAGCATCTGACTATTTCATTGAGGATGGGTCATATTTTAAATTAAAGAATATTCAATTTGGGTATAAGCTTCCGAAAGCATGGACAAACAAAATGAAGCTTGAACAATTCAGAATCTATTTTAATGCATCAAATGCTGCAATTTATACAAATTATACTGGTTTCGGACCGGAAATAGTGGATGGTTCTGTAGTAAATACAGGAATTGACAGAGGGGTTTACCCAATACCTGCTATCTATACTTTTGGATTTAACACTATTTTTTAACCAATCTTCAAAAATGAAGTTAATGCAAGAAAATAAGAAAATATTACAATGTTTTTTGTTAGGAGGGCTTTTCATTTTGCTATTTAATGCTTGTGATAAGGATGAGTTTTTAGATAGAAATCCGGTAGCAAGTGTAAATACAGCCACTTTCTTTGCGGATGAGGACGATGCACTTTTAGGAATAAATGCAGTCTATCGTGAGTTGCGGGAATGGCAGCCACATGTTTTTTCATGGATAGGGTTGGCGGACATCGCTTCAGATGATGCTGCGAAGGGTAGTTTTGTAGGAGATGCACAGTTTTTGGGTGATATAGATGATTACACCTTCAATCCTAATAATTTGGCTTTTTTCGATTGGTGGGCTGGGAACTATAAAATAATCAACAGAGCAAATCAGGTTATCGATAATGTACCAAACATCGAAATGGATGAGAATCTGTCCAACCGTATCGTTGCCGAAGCGAGATTCATTCGTGGGTATGTTTATTTTAATTTGGTCAGAGCTTTCGGTGGAGTCCCTCTTATCAAAACATTGCCAACTCCTGATGAATATGTAAGAGGTAGAAATACCGAAGAAGAAATCTATGCTTTGATAATAGAAGACCTGGAATATGCAAAAGATAATTTACCTGAAAAATCTGAGTACCCCATTTCCGATTTAGGAAGAGCAACTAAAGGAGCAGCGACAGGACTTTTGGCAAAGGTTTATTTGTTTCGTCTGGAATACGATAGAGCCTTCCAGTTTTCACAGGAAGTTATAACGTCCAACGAATACTTTTTAAGTCCTGACTATGCAACAATCTTTACAAAAGAGGGTGAAAACGGGGCTGGGTCAGTTTTTGAAATCCAAACCGCAGACCTGGCCAACAACGATGGAGGTTCACAATATAACCAAGTCCAAGGTATCAGGGGTACTCCTGACCGAGGCTGGGGATTCAATGCTCCTTCAGACAATCTTTTGGAAGCTTTTGAAACAGAAGACCCCCGCTTAGATGCTACAGTAATTTTCAATGGTGAAATACTTCCTACTGGACAAGTAGTTGAGGCTGTAAGTGATGCAGTTCCTCAACGATTTAATCAAAAAGCTTATGTGCCGGATGATGACCAGTTCAACGGTGGTGGAAACATCCGTATTTTGCGGTATTCTGAAATATTACTCATTGCTGCTGAAGCGGCTATGGAACTTGGCAATACTTCAGAAGCTTTGACTTATCTCAATCAGGTGAGGGCACGGGCACGGGCAGGCAATAGCGATATTTTACCAGATGTAACTACTACCGAAAAAGAAGTACTTAGATTGGCAATCTGGCACGAAAGAAGAGTTGAATTAGCTATGGAACACCACCGTACTTGGGATTTACGGCGCATGGAAAAGATTATTCCAGGCACCATTGAGAACAGTATAAAAGATATAGAAGGAAAAGCAGCTTTTGATATTTCAAAACATTTGCTCTTCCCATTACCACAAAGCGAAATTGATTTGACTGATGGGGTTTTACAACAGAATCCCGGTTATTAATTTATAATAATTTTTATAAGCAATGGTTCATTAACTTTTTCAAGCAAATTTTGGAAAATAAAAAAGGAAGTACGAATTTGGTTGAATGCGACTTCATACCAATCATACTTCCAGCGAGAGTAAAACTCTCACCGAAAAAATAGTAAATAAATTGCAAGGCATTCCAAAGCCGAGTAAGAAATTTTTCATTTCAACGATTATTTTGTTTTTATCGCTACGAGGACGATATAATTTCAAAGGGATGAGCAGGTATAGTTCAAAGTGTGAAATGACGTTTCATAACCAATTTGAGAAGGAGTTTGATTTTCTGTCTTTCAATATTGAATTATGCAATAGTCAATTTAAAGGCCGTACGATATTAGCTTTTGATCCATCGTATATCCCTAAAAGTGGGAAGCACACGCCCAATGTGGATTATTATTACAGTGGTTGTCTAGGCAGACCAGCTAAAGGACTTGAAATAGGTGGATTAGCCGCAGTTAGTATAGATGATAATACTGCTTTGCATTTACAAGCTGTTCAAACAATCAGTAGAGAAAAACTCAATGAAAAAGAGATGACGCTGGTAGATTTTTATGCGCAAACCATAATTGATCTGGCTCCCCGGATAAGTCATATCTCCACTCATTTAGCTGTAGATGGTTACTTTGCTAAGCTTGGCTTTATAAACCCAATCAAAGCACAAACTGAATTAGACATCATTTGCAAATTGAGAAAAGACGCTAATCTGAAATATTTGTACAAGGGGCCAAAAAGAAAAGGACCGGGCAGACCAAAAAAGTATGATGGCAAAATCAACGTCCAAAAAATTGACAAACGTCGATTTAATTTAGTCCATCAAGATGAGGATGTAAAAATATTTCAAATCCTATGCTGGTCAGTAAGATTAAAAAGAAAAATCAACCTGGCTTATGTGGAATTCCTAAAAGAAGGAAACCCTACAAATAGGTACGCTATGTACTTTTCAACTGACTTAGAGTTAGACGCCCTTTGTATCTATTGCTTTTACAAAGCTCGGTTTCAGATTGAGTTTTTGTTCAGAGATGCAAAACAAAATACCGGATTAACCAACTGTCAATCCAGAAATGAGAAAAAATTACACTACCATTTTAATATGGCTCTTAGCAGTGTAAGTGTGGCTAAGGCAGCCCATTACTTGTCTGTCAAAAAGGAAGATAGAACCAGCTTTTCTCTTGCTGATGTCAAAACCTGCTATTTCAATGAACTTATGCTCAATTTCTTTTTATCAAACTTAGATATTCAACCTGAATTGATAAAAAATAAACCCGCTTTTAAAAAGCTATTAGATTTCGGCAAAATTGCCGCTTAATTCTTTATGAACCATTGTATAAGAAGTATTCCTTTTTAATGGCTCAAATGCACTTGGGCATCATGGAATTGCTATGCTTATAAAGCAATCGTTTAACAAAAAAATAATCTTAATTATGAAAAACATTTACCTAACATTTTTGCTTTGGTCAGCAGGGTTCTCCGCCTTTGCTCAACCTTGTTTAGGCGTCATTCCTGACTCCACAATCATTAGTGACTTTGAATGCCAGCAAAACTATATTTTTAATGTAGTTGTTCCTGGTATCGAAAACCCTTACATAACTGGGATAAATACCAGCGATTCGGTAGGTGTTTATACTGACCCAAGTGGTCCTTGGGATAATTTACTGGTAGATTATGGAGCTGCAATTGATTTGTCAAGTAACTACTTTTTAAAAATTAAAGTATGGACAGATATTGTTGGAACCGGTCCACTAAAAGCCAAACTCGAAGGTGGGACTTCTACTCCAATAGAAAAAGACCTTTTTATCACCCAAACAGGTCAATGGACAGAATTGGTTTTCGATTTCTCAGACCAATCATTAGAAAGTCATAACAAATTAGTCTTATTTTTTAACGCAGGTGAAAATACTCCCGGAACAGATGTCTATTATATAGATGACATTCGATGGGACAATACAGGCGCTTCATGTAATGGAGTTGTAGCTGATCTAAATATTATCAGCGATTTTGAATGCCAACAAAATTATGATTTTAATGCTGCTGTTCCTATAATTGAAAACCCCAATCCGGCAGGAACAAATATCAGTACTTGGGTGGGCGTATATACCGACCCAAGCGGTCCCTGGGATAATTTATTGGTAGATTATGGAGGTGCGATGGACTTGACTGAATATCACTTTCTTAAAATAAAAGTATTAACAGATGTTGTTGGAAATGGTCCGCTAAAAGCCAAACTCGAAGGAGGAACTTCCACTCCTATAGAAAAAGACCTTTTTATCACCCAAACAGGTCAATGGACAGAATTGGTGTTCGATTTCTCAGACCAAACATTAGAAAGTCATAACAAATTAGTCTTATTTTTTAACGCAGGAGAAAATACCCCAGGAACAGATGTTTATAATATTGATGACATTCGATGGGACAATTCAATTGATCCGTGTAGTGGAGTTGTAGCTGACCTCAATATTATCAGCGATTTTGAATGCCAGCAAAACTATACCTTTAATGAAACCATCCCTATCATCGAAAACCCTAATTCCTCTGGAATTAACACCAGCGATTCGGTGGGCGTATATACCGACCCAAGCGGTCCCTGGGATAATTTATTGGTGGATTATGGAGCGGCGATGGACTTGACTGAATATCACTTTCTTAAAATAAAAGTATTAACGGATGTTGTAGGGGTGGGTCCACTTAAAGCCAAGCTCGAAGGTGGTACCTCTACTCCAATAGAACAAGACCTTTTTATCACCCAAACAGGTCAATGGACAGAATTAACCTTCAGTTTTGAAGACCAGGCAAATGAAAGTCATAATAAACTGGTATTGTTTTTTAATGCCGGAGAAAATACTCCTGGAACAGATGTCTATTATATAGATGATATTCGGTGGGACAATACAGGAATGGTTGACCCTTGTGGAGGAGTGGCACCTGATTTATCCATAATTAGTGATTTTGAATGCCAACAAAATTATCCTTTTAACCTCAGCCCGACAATTATTGACAATCCTGACCCAAGTGGTATCAATACCAGTACTAAAGTTGGGCAGTACGATGACCCTGCAGGTGCTTGGGATAACTTATTGGTGGATTTTGGAGGTCCGATTGATTTGTCAATATTAAATCAAATTAAAATAAAAGTGCTGACAACAGCACAGCCCGATGGTCCATTAAAAGTAAAGCTGGAGGGTGGAACTTCTGCACCTGTCGAAATAGATGCCGACCTTATTGGTAGTGGACAATGGGAACAATATTCCTTTGATTTCTCTGACCAGGCATCTGAAAATCATACTAACCTCGTTTTGTTCTTTAATGCCGGAGTTGACAACAGCGGAACGGACATTTATTACATTGATGACATTCTTTTTGAAGCAGGTACCATCTTATGTGATTATGATCCTGCCAATGATATACCTGCACAAGATGACCCAAACCCAGGTTCGCTGGAAACTTATGTTGACTTTGATGTAAACAACAACATTGACATAGATGTTAGCAATCCTAATTTGGTTTTAAACGATATTAACCCTGATCCAACTGACCCTGTGAACAATAGTGCTTTAGTAGGTAAATTCACCAAGCAAGATGCATGGGATAATGTATTTATGACTTTCCCTATGCCACCCAATCTTGCTGACATTGGTCAATTCAAAGTAAAGGTATATTCTTCACAACCAACTGCTATTCTTCTAAAGCTGGAAAATGGAACAGGACCCAATGTTGAATCATGGAGAGAAATAGACGAAACAGACAAATGGGTAGAATACAGTTTTGATTTTAGTGCCAGAGCAGGGTTTGATTATCAAAATCTTGTTCTCTTTTTCGATGGTGGTCTGGGACAGGGAATGCCCGGTGATGTGTATTATTTTGATGAAATTATTGCAGTTGACCAATGTGAAGGCATAACCGTTGATGCAAATATTTGGACAGACTTTGATTGTAATGACAACTTGCAGGCAGTTGCAGGTAGTTTGGAAAAAGTAATCAATCCGTTATCTATTGTTAACTCTTTCTCTTCAGATGAAGCTCAACGAGCAAACGTGGGTAAATATGTAGATGAAGCAGGACCTTGGGCACCTTTGGTATTAACCAGATTGGATGGTCAAAATTTTGATATAGGGACTTCCAATGCAGTAATTAAAATAGATGTGTTGACCAATGTTCCTGGTATTTTAAAGGCTAAATTGGAAAACGGCTCTGGGAATGACATAGAAGTGGATAGTGAAATTACTGCTGAAAATACTTGTAGTTTTTATACTCATTCTTTTGACTTTTCTTCCGTTATCGGAGAGAATTATGAAAAGTTGGTGTTGTTTTTCAATGCCGGAGAAGATGTACAGGCAGGAGATGTTTATTACATCGATAAAATTCAGGGTGATTTTAGTACAGGAATTTTTAACCCACAACCTAAAGTTGAAAAACTAACCGTTTATCCGAATCCTGTTAACGGACAAGACTTATTTGTTGAATTACCTGATGATAAATTCAGCACCTTGACAATCAACAGTTTGGTTGGTCAACAAATGAATGTACAAAACCTTTCAGGTGCAATCGGCGGTACTGATTACAACGTCAATATCAGTGATTTACCAAAAGGCATTTATCTGTTAACCATTGAAGGAGCAGAGCGGAATTACCTCACAAAGTTCATTGTGCAGTAAAACAATTTAAGTTTCATACATAATTACAAGGAGGGTTATTTTTTAAGATAACCCTCCCTTTTTAGCTTTTTAATAAAAAAATATGGTTCGTCTATTGCTCATTACAATGGGAGTCTTCCTGTTGCTTGGAACGGCGTCTAAGTTTTCCAATTCTTCAACAACTACTGTAAATAAAGAGGAATTATTGATTCAACAACGTGTGGACAGTCTTCTCTCTTTGATGACCTTGGAGGAAAAAATCGGTCAAACCAATCTTCTAACCAGCGACAGGGATGTAACGGGACCCTCCATTCGTGACAATTATGAGGCAGATATAAAATCGGGAAGTGTCGGGGCGATTTTCAATGCTTACGATGTGGATTTTACCCAAAAACTACAAAAAGTAGCAGTCCAAGAAACCCGTTTGGGCATTCCGCTTATATTTGGGTATGACGTAGTGCATGGCTTCAAAACAATTTTCCCGATTCCTTTGGCAGAGTCCTGTTCGTGGGATTTGGAAGCAATGGGGCGCACCGCCCGTATTGCCACCGAAGAAGCAAGTGCCGCAGGATTGCATTGGACTTTCGCACCGATGATTGATGTTGCTCGTGACCCTCGATGGGGGCGAATTGCTGAAACAGGTGGCGAAGACACCTACCTCAACACGCTGATTGCGGAGGCAAAAGTGAAGGGCATTCAAGGTGATGATATTGGCGCACATAATACCATTTTATCCTGTCCGAAACATTTTGCAGCCTATGGCGCAGCGCAGGCAGGACGAGATTATCACACCGTTGATATTTCTGAACGCACCCTTTGGGAAACATATCTCCCTCCCTTCGAGGCAGCTATAGATGCAGGTGCAGAAACTATTATGACTTCTTTTAATGAAATCGGAGGTATTCCCTCTACGGGAAATGATTACCTTATACAAGATATTTTGAAAAAACAATGGGGCTTCGACGGCTTTGTCGTGACGGATTACACTTCCATCAACGAAATGGTGAAGCACGGGGTGAGTTCGGATTTAAAGGATGCGGGCGAGCTGGCAATGAATTCGGGCGTGGATATGGATATGCAAGGGAGTGTTTATCAAAGATTTATGAAACAATCTATTGAAGAAGGCAAAGTTTCAGAAAAGCAATTAAACGAAGCGGTGCGTAGAATTTTAAGATTAAAATTTAAACTCGGCTTGTTCGATGACCCGTATTTGTATTGTGATAAAGAGCAAGAAGCAGCCGTCATTTTATCTTCTGAAAACCGTGCTGTTGCCAGAGAAATGGCGGCGAAATCTATGGTACTTTTGAAAAATGAAAATAACACTTTGCCACTTTCCAAAAACAGGTCAAAAATCGGGGTTGTCGGTCCATTGGCGGCGGACAATTATCATCCATTGGGCAATTGGCATGGGGCAGGTAAAAGCGAATACGTGGTGTCGGCATTGGACGGCATTAAAAATAAATTGGGCAATGACGTGCAAGTGCTGTACGCTAAAGGATGTGATTTTGAAAAAGAAATTGATGATGGATTTCAGCAGGCACTTAATGTTGCCCGTCAAGCGGAGGTGGTCATTGCCTTCGTCGGCGAAAGAGAAAATATGAGTGGTGAAGCTGCCAGTCGCTCTCAAATCGGTTTGCCTGCCGTTCAGTTGGAATTACTAAAAAAATTAAAGCAAACAGGAAAGCCCGTCGTTGCTGTTTTGATGAATGGTCGCCCATTGACCATCAATTGGACGAATGACAACATCCATGCGATTTTGGAAGCATGGTTCCCAGGAGTGGAATGTGGTAATGCAATTGCAGATGTGCTATTCGGGGACTATAATCCGTCGGGAAAATTGACGGTTTCCTTTCCGCAAAATGTTGGTCAAATACCCCTTTATTATTGCATGAAAAATACAGGTCGCCCCATGAATCCCAATGACAAGTACACCAGTAAATACCTCGATGTTTCCAACGAACCACTCTATCCTTTCGGTTATGGTTTGAGTTACACTCAATTTGATTATTCCTCAATATCATCTAATAAAACTATTATGGAAATGGATGATACTCTAAACCTTAGCCTAACCATTTCCAATACAGGAGAATATGACGGTATTGAAATTGCTCAACTTTACATTCGGGATATTGTCGGTAGTGTCACCCGTCCGGTTAAAGAATTAAAAGGTTTCCAACGAACGTTTATTCCTAAGCAATCGTCCCAAAAAATTACCTTTTCGATTACTGCTCAGGATTTGGCTTTTTACACAAGAGATATGACTTTTAAAGCAGAAACAGGAGATTTCGAGATATTTATCGGACCTAATGCCACAACCAATAATTCAATTCGTATTCAACTAATAGATTCCTCTTTGGATAATGACCACTCAAGTAATTAAATATCCTATCATCGGTATTTTTCTTAAAAATTGAAACTGTTGAATGATAAAAAACATTCTTTTCTATTGGATATTAACGATGGTAATTGGCATTGCCTCTTGCCCGAACGAAGAAATAAATCAATTCGTGAAAGTTGTATCACCAAATAAAAAAATTAGTATCACCTTTGACAACCTGAACTCAAAACCAACATACTCAGTACAATACAATGGGACAGACCTGATAACGAAATCTTCTATGGGGTTTGAGTTCAAAGGCATGAAATCACTCGACAGTAATTTCACCATAATTGGATATGATATTTCCAATGTTAATGAAAATTGGGAGCAACCTTGGGGAGAACAAAAAATAATACATGATAACCATTGCAGACTTTTTTTGAAACTAAAAGAAAAAAATGACGGAGGACGAAAGTTAAACATTGAATTCAAAGTCTTTAATGATGGAATTGGATTCAGATATATTGTGCCGAAACAGAAAGAACTTGATTCCATTAATATAACTAATGAACTCACAGAATTTTCTTTCACAGCCAATCACACATCCTGGTCTATACCAGCTTATCATCATATGAAGTATGAAATACTTTATAACGAAAACCCAATCAATCAATTGGATACTGCCCATACACCTCTAACCTTAAAAACAACAGATGGCTTATATGTAAGTATTCATGAGGCAGCTCTTGTTGATTATTCAAGTATGACTCTTTATGGTGATAAAAACAATAAACTGTATTGTGATTTAGTGCCTTGGAAAGATGGCATAAAAGTAAAACGGAAAGGTTCTTTTATGACACCTTGGAGAACAATTCAGATTGCTGAAAACCCTGGGGGCTTAATTGAATCCTCTCTAATATTGAATCTCAACGAACCGAATAAGTTAGGCGATGTGTCTTGGGTAAAACCCATGAAATATGTAGGCATTTGGTGGGGTATGCATATTGGAAATTACACCTTTTATCAGGGTCCGAATGTGGGAGCTACAACTGAACGCACAAAAAAATATATAGATTTTGCCGCCAAACATGGTTTTGATGAAGTTTTGGTAGAGGGTTGGAATTTTGGTTGGACACCAGATTGGGGAGGGAATTTTGCGCCTGAAATGGATTTTACCAAACCTGCTGCATCTTTTGATTGGGAAGAAGTGCTTGATTACGCAAATAGTAAGAATATTTATCTTCAAGTTTATAATGAAACAGCAGCAAATACGGAAAATTATCTCGCACAAATAGATTCAGCGTATGCACTCTACCAAAAATTGGGGTATCGCTCTGCCAAGGTTGGGCAAGTACATCATAATTTTAAAAATGGAGAATGGCATCATGGTCAATACGGAGTAAATTATTATCAAACGGTAGTTGATAAAGGCGCAAAACATAAAATTGCCATTAATTTTCATGAACCTATAAAACCTACAGGGTTGAGAAGGACTTATCCTAATCTGATTTCCAGAGAAGGAGCGAGAGGGCAAGAGTTTAATGCATGGGACAGCGAAGGCGGCAATCCTCCTGAGCATACTTGTATCTTGCCTTTCACAAGGTTGCTGGCGGGTCCAATGGATTTTACACCCGGTGTTTTTTCAGTTGATATTCCACAAAGAGACAACAATCAAGTCAATACCACATTGACAAAACAATTGGCACTTTATGTTGTGTTGTACAGTCCGATTCAAATGGCAGCAGACTTAATTGAAAATTATGAAGAAAGATTGGATGCCTTTCAATTTATAAAAGATGTACCGGTTGATTGGGAAACAACAAAAGTTATTGACGCAAAAATTGCTGACTTCATCATTATTGCCCGAAAGGACAAGTATTCAGAAGATTGGTATTTAGGTGCCATTACAGATGAAAAAAGCAGAAACTTTATAATTAAACTGGATTTCTTAAATGAGGATTTTAATTATGAAGCCCAAATATATAAAGAAGTAGAGGGCGCAAATTACAAGATTAATCCTACTCAATACGTAATCCAAAATATTGTAATAAGCGGCAAAGATTCCTTGAGTATAAACTTACCTGAAGGAGGAGGAACAGCTATTAGGTTTAAAATGATAAAATAAAATTGTAAAACCAATCGCAATCATTTGATTTGTTTTAATCATATCGGGTAGGATGTTTATTACAATTAAAAACCAAACTTTATGGCAACTTTTAGTACGCTTGACTGGATTGTAATTGGGTTATATTTTACCATACTTTTTGGTGTTGCAATTTGGGTAATTCTACAAAAACATAAAGATACAGAGGACTATTTCCTTGCCGGATGGAATATGGGTTGGTTCATGCTTGGATTGTTTTATTACTAGGCTGGGTGTTTTTGCCTTTTTATGCAAGGAGTGGTGTTTTCACAATACCTGAATTTTTGGAAAAACGATTTAGCCCAGGAACTAGGTGGTTTCTGTCGGTTATTTCTTTAGTAGGATATGTTTTAACCAAAGTTTCGGTTACTGTTTACGCTGGTGGTATTGTAATTACTACCTTATTGGGAATTGATTTTTGGCAGGGTGCTCTAATTACCGTTATTTTGACGGGAGTTTATACGGTGCTTGGTAGTTGCCGTCGGTTTCGGGTGCTAATAAATCAATAATCCATTTCCTTTTTGGGTTGTCAATTGGGATGCTCGGTACTTTGCTTTTGGTCTTAATCCTTCCAAAATGGATTTGGTTATTCGCAATATCCTTCTTGGTCAGTAAAGCAGCATCACTAATCGGAATACCCCTGAACATATAGATAAAGTACCCAACCTTCCAAGCTATCCTTTGTTGTCGGGTTACATTTTTACCTTGCCAATCAAACGAAAGAAATTTTTCTACTTCTTCATCACTCATACTTTTGCAAATACGTGGACTGGTAAGGTGGGCAAAAGAATAACCTCTTGGGTTGGCACTATTCCTAAACGGGTAGTTCTCGGTTACACCAAAGTAAATAGCCTTATTGAACAAAGCCTTCAATCTTTTAAAGTAATTGAATACGGAAGCTAATTTGATGGGTTCACCTGTATAGTGATTCTTTCTTTTGATAAGTTTTGTCTCCAAATCTTCCAACCAAAACGTATCCACATCATCCATTTTCATTTTTTCATTCACTCCATGTTGGGGAAGGACACTTCTAAGGGTGTTAAAGCCCGACCTGTCACCAAGCCTATCTTTATGCCTTAAATGTTCGCAATACCAATCAAGGAAGCCAAGAAGTGTATCGGGATGTTCGGTAGTTTCGTACTTGATTCCAAGAAAATCAGCTTTAAACCTGTGAAAGTCAAAAGCTATCCTCTTTTTCTTCATTTCCTGAATCACCTTGTGCATGATTTCATTAGCCTTAGCCTCGTGGTCGAACAAGTCTCGGTTTTCTGTTTCGTACTTGATGGTGTCTTTAAATCTGGAATCGGTAGCGTTCCAATCATCTGGAAAGGCGGACATTTTTAGTCCAATGCGTCTGTAATCTCTGGATGCTACTTTGGTGTCAGAAAAAGTGTCAAGGTTTTGGAGATAGATATAGTTGAAGAAATTTCGCTAATAAGCTGCACTTTAGAAACAGCTTTGATTTTAGTAATGGCCAATAAATAAAATCCGAACATACTCTTTTATACAATAAGCAAGAGGGACAATTTGGCACCAAACTGTCCCTCCCGGCTTGCTGAAAGCTGCTATTTTGCGAACGATTTATCTAACCACCACTTTCTCGACCCGCACACCCTGCGCAGTGGTCACTTTCACAAAGTAAAAGCCACCTGCTATCTGACTTAGATTGAGCTGGTGCGCCTTGGCAAACTCCGTCAAAACGATAGCTTTGCTCATCAGCTCGCGACCGTCAAGGCTCATCAGGCTGAGCTCGGCATCCTTTTGTACATCACTGGCAATGTACACGGTGAGCTGATCGTCAGCCGGATTGGGGAAGATGTTCATCTCTACACTTTTGTCAACAGGATCATTCACCGCAGTTCCGATTTGAGACTCCACAATGGTACCGCGCTCCTTGGCGATGGCACAAGCCATATCTCCTTCATCGCTGGTAACACAGACTTCCCCATTATAGCTAACCAAATTCATCAACTCAATATCATCCACAAACCAGCCCTGGTGGGTACTACCGTCAAATGCAACATCCCCATCGATGGCAAAGTTGAAACGGAGAAATACGCTCTCCCCTGCATAATCGCTTAGGTCCAGGTAGGTAGCCGCCCAATCACCGCTATTGCCTGAAAATGCTGAAATATTGGGTATTACGAAGGTGAAATAGGATATCGGGATCGGGTAACCATTGCGAATAAATTGGTCATCCACCCTTTCCCAGGTACCGGATAAAGGATCGTCATCTTTGGTAACTTCGATAATGCCACCATCGGTGCCAGGGCGAGAGTCGTAGCGATGGAAAAAGCGAATTACCGGATTAGCACCATTAATGGAGATTGGATCAATGGTGATTAATTGCTGTACGCTCGTTTCTTCGATGAATGGAACAGCCCAGCTATTATCGCCAGAATAAGAGTCAACTCCGTTGAATTCCCAGTTATTGCCGGGATCGGGCGAAGTAATCGGACGGGCAAACCACTTGCTGTTATCATTCACCGGATCAAACCAGCGCTGGATAGAGAAACGATTGTCATCGGAGGAGAGTTTGTACGTCAGCTCGATTTCTGCCAGGCTCGCCATTTCGCCAATTTCGATAGACAGCATGCTGCCATTCACGGTTGCGGTATAACCGCCGGATACGGAACCTGCCACATAGCTAACACCATTCGGCAACTCGTCCGTCACAATTACATTGGTTGCTGCATCGGGCTTGTGATTGAGCACATTTAGCGTCACATCGATATCATCTCCCGCATTGATCAGAGGGGTTACTGTTTTGCTTATTTTCAGCTCAGGAACGCAAAGGGGGAAAGAATCAAAATTTTCCAATTGATCTGTCGAACTCTCTGTAGTTCCCTGATCGGCGAAATATCCCATACCCCGGCGGGCAAAAACGCCCCAGATCATACAGCTGTTTTCAGCATTGTTATTGATTGTATCTGCTTTCAGTACCGCATCGCGCAAATCTAAATATCCCGGCTCGCAAGGAGACAGTTTCATACCATCCATCATCAACTGAACAAAGGTATTGTTGCCCCCATTGCCATTGATCAGGTCAGCATCAAAACCATATTCCTCCACAAATGCCCAATGAAGATCCCACATTACGGTAGTCCATACTTCTCCCATGGCATGTACTCCATTGCTGGTGGCCAAGTCGCCATAAGTAAGCGGGTTGATGTTCATATCCGTTGAATAGGGAAAGCGACGAATACCCCGGCCATCCACCTCTTCTCCGATAGCAAAAGTACCCACACCTCTACGCATGTCGCCCGTATCTCCAGGCTTTACAGTAGTAATCAAAGTCATCAAGTCACTAATGCCTTCAGAGGCCGTTTCACCACTAAACACACAGCTGCTGACACTTGGGCCACCAATTAGTCGTGCGGATACTCCATGACCATACTCGTGGGCGATAATACCATTGTCAAAGTCACCATCCAGAAAATCAGGCCCTACGGTTGGTAAAACTTTGAAGGTTACATCGAGGCCGGTACCGGCAAACTGGCGAATGGTAGCACAATCAATGCTGGAAATAGAGAGTACGGGAATAGTCACTTGTCCGCCTACAGCACCTGCTCCCATAAAGATGGTGGCATCTTCGAAATTACAAATGATTACACCCACAGCGCCTGCCTCTTGTACTTGCAATGCTTTAAATCCAAACTCGCAGCCACCCCGGTCAATCAGAGCAATTTTATTGTCCAATTCGCTGGCATTATCCAGGTCTTCACATCCATCGGTAATATAGGGAGCTGCAGTACCATCATTGACAATAACAACTTCTCCGCGAACCGTATCCGTTTCTGTTATCTGTAATCCCCAGCCATTGGTTATGCCGGTTTCATAGCTGCCTTTTATCGAGCTCGGTGCATTTACATGCAATAGCTTGCTCCCAAAATCACTGGACCAGGCAAACATCTGAATTCTGGCAGTCGTGCCGTCAGGCCCTCCACTGTAATTGGCATTATTGGTATTGCCGATATTGAATCCATCTTGTGCTTCAGCTTGCAGAGGATCGCCGCCAATGCCTCCGTTTCCGTAATTATTTTGTTGAAAATTGCCGGCAGCTTCGTCGAAGCCATAGCGATACGTAAAATCATGCACGGTATTTACACAATAAAACAGGTTTATGACTGCTGCGTGTCGGTTGGAGTCTGGTTCAACATTATCGACATATGGAAAGTCGAAGACCAGCCCGGCACCACCATCCGGCTCATCATTAGAAGAGGCGTCGATGTCATCCCAATCTAAATAAGAATGGGTATTATTTCCTCTGGTAATAGTATATTCTGCACCGTCAACGCCATCTGTATCATGCCAGCCATAGGGAGAGCCTACAGGCTGTGCCGGATCTACCACCAATTGGTGGGAACCATGATTGGGGCTCTCATCAGGCAAGGCAAACACCCGATAGCTGCCAACCGCACTGTTTATCTGGGTTAAGGCCTCCTCAATGTCCACGCTTTGGCGAGCTGCTTTTTGAGCATTTATGTCCCTGCAAGCTGCATCATGATTGTGGTAGGCGTTCTCATGGAATCTACATTCAACCGAATAATTCAACTTATCCAATACTACACCATCGGTTGCTCTGATCTGGAGGTCCCAATAGTCGTTGCTTTTTGCTACATCGAATAAGACATTCCACACCGGATATATTCTTCCATCCTCATGTGGGAAGTACATTTTCTTTACCCGAATGGTTTGCTTAGCAAAATCACCTGGTTCAAAAAGATACAAATCCTCTCGAGAACTTTCCATCACTTCAAGCGAACCTTTAATGGACACGCCCAAATGCTTCGCGGCGCCCATCACTGCTTCAGCAGGTTCAATATTAGCAGCCGGAGCTACTACTTTGGAAGCCAAGTCCTTCACAAAGCGATGCCCAGTTGTATAAGTCTTTCCTTGCGGAGTGACGGCAATGTTTACTATTGCATGATGCACTTCTATACCCTGATATTGCTGGTTGAGAAATACATGGGTTACTCCATTGTGTTTGGTAACGTAAAGATCGGAAAGTCCGATATCTGAAATATCATCGGCAGACAAGCCCCACTTTTCGGCATTGCTTTCCAAATGCCGCAAGGCGATGTCCATTGGTGTTTGTTGCTGGGCGGTGGCTTCAAAGCCAATAATCAGACCAATTGCCAGCAGTAAAAATTGAAAAATTGTAGCATTTTTAAAGCTCATCTTTAATGGAGGTTTTGTTTAGTTAATATTCTATCTATAGTCCTCCAAGCCGGAATTTGTGAATCTTGACCTGGAAGATTATATACGCTGGTAAAAATAGCTAATAAAAGTGGTAGTAATTGGGGGATTCCATAAATTTTATTAAGGTTGCACGACAATTGGGCAAATAATTTATTGAAGTTGATTAAAAATTACTCAAAACAAATACTTCCTTCATTAGCATTCATACTATATGGCCAAAGATAAGATGCTCATTTTTGGGCGACACCCGGTGCTGGAAGCCTTGTTAACCGGCCGCGCTATTGATAAAGTCTTTTTACAGAAAGGCTTGCCTGGAGATTTCAAACGACATTTGTTTGATGCTGCCAAGGAGCAGAAGGTTCCTGTTCAACTGGTACCCCGTGAAAAGCTGGGACGCATGACCGGCGGCAATCACCAGGGAGTAATTGCTTTACTTTCAGCTATTCAGTATCAGCAGCTCGATCAACTCTTACCGCTGATCTATGAACGCTCTGAGACTCCATTGGTTGTATTGTTGGACGGCATCACAGATGTCAGGAATTTTGGGGCCATTGCCAGAACGGCTGAGTGCCTGGGTGTACATTGTCTGGTAGTGCCTATGAAGGGGGCTGCTCAGATCAATGCCGATGCGGTAAAAAGCTCGGCAGGTGCTTTGCTGCAAATATCGGTTTGCCGCGAACGCAACCTGGCAAAGGCTATTGAATTGTTGAAAATATCGGGGGTTCAGGTTTTCGCCAGTGATTTGAGGGCCCGAAATGAATTGCAGGCTATGGATTTTAGTGGTCCTACGGCTATCATTTTGGGATCGGAGGGAAAGGGTATTCAGCCACGGCATCGCAACTTGTCCGATGAGACTTTTATCATTCCTCAGCAGGGCAATACCGACTCGCTCAATGTAAGTGTGGCGGGTGGGATCATCTTATATGAAATAAACCGACAACGAAGAGCAAAATAAACCCCCGGATTGCATTCAACCCGGGAGTTATTGGATATGACTCCATTCGGAGCATCAAAAACAGCAGGATATTCTTAGGTGCTCAGCTGGATATTAGTCCTTTTGTCGAATACTTTTTGTCCCCGATGATATTCACCTGGGCAAAGAAAAGTGCCCGGCCCACACTCATGCCAGGGTAGTTAGCCTTTGTTTTACCTTTAGTGCTTTTTCCACTTCTGATACAGCAAGCAGAAAGGGTTCCTGCTCAGTTGAATTTTCCGAAAAAAGCTGTAAATGTGTCCATATTCCCTGACCGGAGAGCGTTTTTTTCACACGTTTCATCCAAATAGCCTTTTGAGTGATGATTACATATAGGCCATTATCCACTATTTCGTTGATGTTTTCCAATAGTGTACAGATTACCAAATCACCTGATTGGATCGTGGGAGCCATGCTATTGCCCTGCACTTGAAAGGCAATCAGCTGATCATCCAGACCAGGAATATGGAAACTATTTACAAAGGCTTCAAGCTCCAGGTCAAGATCGAAGGTATTGCCTACAGCCAGGACTTCCTGCTTTCCGGATTTTTGATTTGCACCAAAACTCATTTCATAAAGAATTGAAAATCAACTAGTTACAAAACCTGCTGTACTAACAACTTAATCCAATGTATTGCTTTAAGTAAGAGCGTGTTTGGAGATTGCACATCTCCCTTGATTCCATTCGATTCCTCTGCAACCATCTCCATTTCCTTTACTTCAGGCATAGCCATACAATAGCCCTTCTCCATTCCGGCGGGTCAGGCAGTATTCAAAGGCTGGTGCGAAATACTGCTCCGCACCAGATTTATGAGATCACTCTAGTAGTAAATAAAGTTAATGTGGTTTGCAGTGCTTTCCCCCATTCGGTTTTTCCTACCATTAATCAACTATCCGGGATGGTGAATTTATTGGTGATTTTTCAAATTCAGGGAATTGGAAAATAATAACCTGATCATTTTGCGTATTTTATTAATTGCCAACTCCCTTAATAAATTCAGCTTCAGTACCTCACTGCCACCAGGCAGGCGGGTAGGTATAGGTTGGTTATGCCGATCCGATCAATGGATATTGTTTATCAACCGAATTACTTTAAATAAACGGGTATGCTCGTTCACTTCAGCATCAAAAGGCTCGAACTCAAGGTAGTTCGCAGAAATCAATTTTAATTTTTTCACCACCTTGCCTTTGGGGTCATAGATCTTTTGAACATACTTGATCCACAAAGATCCATTGTGCTTGACGGCATAAATCTCATTGTCCTTTACTTCATAAAGGCCATCGGTTTGCTTACAGATCACAATATCCCCATCATTGATCACCGGCTCCATACTTTTTCCCTCGATGGTAAAGGCTACCAGCCCGTCGCCACTAACACCGGGCAGTGAAAAATATTCGTAATCTTCAGCGGCTGATCCACCCACATCGACACCCGAACCGGCAAATGCCTGTACGGTAGTAAAAAGAATATTGCCCTGTACCACAGCTTGGTCGTTGATAAAATTTTGCTTTGGCAAATCAATCCCAAAGGGGCTGCCCTGCCCATCAATCATATAAGATTCATTGACGCCATATTCTCTGCAAAGCGCACGAGCATGACGGTAATCAAGCACTCTTTTATCATTAGGATTGAGAAAAGCCCGTACAATATGGCCATAGGCCCGATTGCCCAGGATTTTGGCAGCAAAGTCACCCATACCTTTTCCGTTCCGGTCATTGAGCACAATGTCTCCTCGTTCCTGCAAAAGATTAAATACTCGAATAAAACGCTCGTTGAGCTTGATGCGATCTTCTCTAATCATAATCGAAGATTTAGTTTCGTGAATTCAATAGTGTTGAAAATATCAATAGCATGTTGCCATTTTTATTCTTTGCGCAAGGTAAAACAAAATATTTAATTAAACAAATAATTTTTAATTTTTTGTTGATTTATCCTATTTCAAACAAGTTGGTTGGCCTTCGCCTTTATTTTCTTTTAAGTAATGCGCAATAACTAAATTCCCGATTTTGGGTAGCCTGTTTTGGTGCTGAACGAGTTATTTTTTGAGCATTACTAAACATATTTCCTACCTTGCAGCCTGAAAAATTGAATGCCATGTCAGTAAGCAAAGAAGTAAAACGCATCACTACGCATGTTTTGCAGGCCATGAAAACACGCGGTGAAAAAATCAGCATGCTTACCGCCTATGATTACTCTATGGCCCGCATCCTCGACGCGGCCGGCGTAGATATACTGTTGGTAGGTGACTCTGCCTCCAATGTGATGGCCGGCCATGAAACCACGCTGCCCATTACCCTCGATCAGATGATCTACCACGCCTCTTCCGTAATCCGGGCTGTCCACAAGGCGCTGGTAGTAGTCGATCTGCCCTTTGGCTCTTATCAAGGCAACTCCACCAAAGCCCTGTCATCCACCATCAAGATTATGAAAGAAGCCGGAGCACATGCCGTCAAGCTGGAAGGAGGAGAAGAGATTTCCGATTCCATCAGCCGGATTCTCTCTGCCGGCGTGCCTGTGATGGGGCACTTGGGGCTAACTCCTCAATCGATATACAAATTCGGTACTTATGTAGTGCGCGCCCGTGAGGAGGAGGAGGCGGAGAAGCTAAAACGGGATGCTAAAGTGCTCGAGCAGTTGGGCTGCTTTGCCATCGTGTTGGAAAAAATCCCTGCCGAATTGGCCAAAGAGGTGTCTGAAAGCATCTCCATACCTACCATCGGTATCGGTGCCGGACCACACACCGACGGGCAGGTACTGGTTACCCACGACCTTTTGGGCATAACCAAAGACTTCCAGCCCCGGTTTTTACGTCGTTATCTCGAACTCTTCGACACAATAAAAGACGCTGTGCAGGAGTATATTAAAGATGTAAAATCCAGGGATTTTCCAAACAAAAAAGAGTCCTATTGATTCTCTCCCTGTTTTGTCCAGCTCATTAATCTCAATCAAATGCTCAAGCGTTTTTTGATAGCCCTTTTGGTCGTAGGTTTACTTGGAGTTATCATTGGATACAATAAGTATCAACAAATTTTTGCTCCCAACACCCCTGCCGGGCTCCCCCCCGGCAGCTACCTCTACATCCCTACCAATGCGGGTTTCAGCGAGGTGCTCCGCTCGCTTCATCAACAGCATTTGCTGATCGACACTGCCTCCTTCCTATGGGTAGCAGAACGTATGAATTACAAGAATTCGAGGGTGCGGCCGGGCCGTTTTAAAATTGGAGCCAACTGGAGCAATCGCCAGCTCATCAATCATTTGCGAGGTGGAAAACAGGCGCCCGTCAAAGTGGTGCTTACCAACGAACGCCTTGCCGAAGACATTGCCGGAAAAATTGGCCGGATACTGGAAGCCGATTCTATCGATTTGCTAAAATTGCTCACTGACCAACTCTTTTTGGATGAGCATGGCTATCAGCCCGAAACGGCTATCAGTGCCTTTATTCCTAATACTTATGAGTTTTTCTGGAATCAAAATGCGCTTCAGTTCGTGGAGCGCATGTTGAAGGAGAACAACAAATTTTGGAAAAAAAACGACCGCCTCGCCAAAGCTCAAGCCCTCGAGCTTAGCCCCCAGGAGGTGTACACGCTGGCCAGTATTGTGGAGCGTGAAACCAATCAAACAGACGAAATGCCGCGCATTGCCGGGGTATATCTCAACCGGCTTAAAAAGGGAATGCTCCTACAGGCCGATCCCACCGTGGTGTTCGCCACACGCGATTTTCAGACCCGCCGTGTTACCTATCGCCATCTGGAAGTGGATTCGCCTTACAATACGTACAAGTATCCCGGCCTGCCACCGGGGCCGATCAGTATGGCCAGCATAGCAGCCATTGATGCGGTGCTAGATGCCGAAAAGCACGATTACATTTTCTTTTGTGCCAAAGGTGACGGCACTGGCTATCACTCTTTTGCCAAATCAATGGCGGGGCATTCGGCTAATATCAGGCGCTATAACAAAAACCTGAAGAAGAGGGGCCTCCGTTGACTCAATCCGCCCTTTGCTATTCCGCGTTCAGCTCGGCAGCCACGCTTTCCACTTCTTTTATAAATGCCAAAATGTGCTCATCATTGGTTCGGGTATTCATTACTACCAGCCGCAGATAGCGCCTGCCCTGTATTTCGGCAGAGGTGAGATAAAACTGGCCACGCTTTACCATTTCATTGCGAATGGCTAGCTGAAAGGCATTTTTGTCACCAAATTTTTGATAATGAACACATAAAATATTGGATTGCGGCGGGTAGGGGCATGCAAAATCGGGATGTTTTTGAAAAAGCTGATAAAAGCGGCGGGTATTGGCGTAGGTTTGCTCTACAAAGCGAGCCATGCCAGCTTCGCCCTCCGCTGCCAGCACCCAAAAGAGCTTGGTGCCAAGCCCCGATTTTGTGCATTCTAGTGTAAAGGGCAGGGTATCAAAGCCCGGCTGCTCTTTTTCGTGAAACATATAGCTGCCCTTTTGCTGGAAAGTAGTGCCCAGCCTGTGGTGTTCTTTAAATAGCACGGCCGCACAAAGGATGGATGTCTGCATCATCTTGTGCATATCCCATATCAAGGAATCGGCCTTCTCCACACCGCGCATCCAGCCACGCTCCTTTTCCGAAACCAGGGCACAAGCTCCATGCGCTCCATCCACATGATACCACAAGCCATGCTCCTCACAAAATGCTCCAATTTCCTCCAATGGATCGTACAAGCCCGTGGTTGTAGCACAGGCATTTGCTACTACTGCCAATACTCGCTTGCCTTCATCAAGCGCTATTTGGTATGCATCCAAAAGGGCTTCCGGCTTCACCACCTCCTGCCCATCTACCGCTATCGGGACAATCGCATCGGCTCCCAGCCCAAGTATGGAGGCCGAACGAGCCACCGAGTAGTGAGACACTTCCGGGCACAACAATACCAGATCACGCGGTGTGCCGCTATCCCAGGCTTCGGGAGCGATCGCCGCTCTGGCTGCACTAAGGGCCGTCAAATTGGCCAGCGAGCCGCCATGTGTGAATACACCACCTCCGCCATTGCTTTGCTCAAAGTCGCTGAGTCGCTCCCCCGAAAACCAGCCTACCTTTTGGAGCAGCCAGTTGATCATTACCCGCTCAATGGTCACTGCAGCCGGGCCCATTTCATAGATCGAAGCCGGACAGTTGATGATGCTATTGATGAAATCGGAAATACCTGCAGCCGGATGTGCTGAAGCAACCTGATGCCCCAAATAATGTGGATGGTGCAAATGCTGGGTATTGGCCAGATAATCCTCTAAAAATCCAGCCGCTGAGGGAGCAGACAAACCGCCTTGCTCAATCCAGCGCTCCAATTGAAGCAGCTCCGCCAGAGCCCTGGCCGGTTGTTGGATCAGCACTTTTCCGTTACCTGCATAGCTATCAGTCAGGTAGCTTTCCAGTTTGTCAACAACAGCAAGCGTAGTAGCTTTGAGGTCAAATGGGGGGTGATTTTTCATAGTATTGCAAATGAGCAGATGAGCAGGCGTTTGAGAACAGCTATTAGCGCTCAGACTCTTCTCAGATTACCGGAATGTGCTATCGCTTGAATTCCAAAATTCGCACATCATTTGCGGCTAGTTCGATAGTAGTCCAATCCGCCAAAACATGCTCCGAAATAACATCTTTTACCTGCGTGAAGTTTGGAGCTAGCTCACGAAAGTGCGATGTTTCCACCCTTTTTGGGCTATCCGACCGATTGATTGCTACCAAAATGGTGGCTTGATCCGCAATTCGCAAATAGGTATGTACCCCCTTTTTGGCTGTATATTGATGGAGCTTGCCTTCCTGCAAGCAGGTGGAATGTTTTCGGATATTCACCAGTTTTTGAACCCAGCGAAAAGCTTGCTCCTCCTCTGCTAATCTGCCCGAAGGCTTAAATTTGTTGGTCTTATCGGCCAGCCAGCCTCCGGGAAAATCCACTCGGCCGGCCACTTTGGCCGGTTTGCCAACTCCATCCAAAAGCACCTCGCTGCCATAATAAAGCATCGGTATGCCGGGCTGCGTCATCAAAAAGGCAACAAGGGTCTTGAAAGTGGTCAAATCCCGATTTGCTGCCGAAAAGAGCCGGGGCAGCAGGTAGTGATCCATACAGTTGAGGGCCTGCTCCGAATCCGAAAAGCCATTTTCAAGCACGTATAAATTGATAATTTCTTTGGCTGTGTTTTGCGAAACCTCCGGGTCTGTCCATATATTCAAAACCACATTGGCAAATAATCCAAGCTGGGATTTTTCTTGTTGCATATACTGCTTCCAATCTTCCAAAAAATAGGGATTTGTCAACAAGGAGCTTTCCAGTATCAGCCCGTCAAGACCAGCGAATTGCGCCCACCAAAGGCTGTTTTGAGTCAGATAGCGCGCCAGGCGCGGCGATTGCTGGTTGAGGTCGGGCATATGCGTGTCGATCCAGGCGCGTGTGCGCTCCGCTCCGCTATCCGGGGGATGTATCCAGCCTTCGTCAGGCAGATCCCGCACCCACCAATGCTGGTCTCCCACATGATTGAGCGTCGTTTCCATCACTACTTTAATGCCACGACTATGGGCTGCTTCCACCAGCTTTTTGAACAAATCGTTGCTTCCCAATCGGGGATCGATCCGATAATGATCAGTAATTGCATTGCCCAGATAGGAATCATAGGGTTGATCGCTTTTGAGCGGAGAGGTAGTGACCAGAGTGGTGATGCCCAGATTTTGTAAATAATCCAGCTTGTCAATAATTCCCTGCAAATCGCCTCCATGCCGAAAGTATGGGTTGTTGCGATCAATGCCTTGTTGGGCCATACCCGGCAAACTGTCGTTGGAGGAGTCGCCATTAGAAAAGCGATCGGGTATGAGCAGATAAGCACAATCAGCAGGGCTGAAGGGCTGCGGACTGCGGGTTGCTTTGTTTTTCAGCTCAAAATCATACACTCGCACGTCATCTCCCCGGCTAAGCAGGATCTTTACCGGGCCGGCTGCTGCCTCCGGCCCAATCTCCAACTCGATGAAGAGGTAATTGCGGCTCGCTACTTTATGCACTGCTTTGACCCGCAGGCCCGGATACTTGACGCTGGCCTGGTAGCCTTTAATCCGATAGTCGTGGATGAGCAGCTCAACCGTAGGTTGATTCATCCCTATCCACCAGAAAGGAGGGTCAACCCTTTTTTGGCGAACAATTTTGTTTTGCACTTTCGGAGGCATCGGCACTGCTTCTGCTATGCCTTTTGGCAGACGAGGGCCCAACACCGGTTCTTCGTCCGCTGAGGAGAGGGCGTTATTGCGACGATTACAGGATTGCCAGCCTGCTGTGATTAGCAGGCAACATAGCAGCCAGGCTAAGATCGTCATTTCTTTTTTCATACGTGAAGGCAGCTAATTATTGTTAATCATCAGCCTATTGAATTTCTGAAATGTTATTGTCCCACCGGCTGTGTAGGGCGTTCAGCTACTCGCTGCATCCGAATCTGATCGCCATTGTTATTGTCATTGGCATTACCCAGCCAGATCATTACATTGTTATCCAATTTAATTCCCCAATCAATGTCGCGATCTTCGCTGTTGTCTTTAAAATCGAGGCTTAGGATTTGGGTTTTGGCATCGTAGCTGAAGCGGCCGGTATTGAGCTGCTTTTGCCAACGGCCGGACTTAAAACTTTGATCTTTGGCAAATTCAATCCAGCGACCTACATAATCCTGCTTTCTGTCCAGATCAGAACTCATACCCAGGCTGTAGTTCCACAGCCCAATAAAAGGAGCAATGTCACTGGCTTTAACGTGTACGGTACCATCCGGATGGGTGACGACATCACTGCCGGGCTCAACATGTTGGCCATTTGTAGAGCTCGTTTCGTCATTACAGGCTGTGAGCAGGAGGCTAATCAATACTACTGAAAAAAGATATTTCATCGTTGCTTAATTTAAGTTTTAACGGGTAGTAAAGGCTCAAAGATAGAGCTATCTGATAAAATTCTCAATGGAAAAGCTGATTAGCAGGCAATCGTTTAAAGAAGTTGCTCAAGGATAGCTAAATCCAGGCATCGGAGTACCGCCCATAAAAAAGCAGATCATCGGTCAATAGTTTGCGATGATCTGCAGGTGAGCTAGTTCGGTAAATAGTAATTGGCCTTCTGGCAATAGTTAAATCGAATCGAATAAAAGTAGTGAGTCCGGAATTAAAGGATTACACAGAGTGTTTTTGCCAGAGAATATGGTAAAGGGATTGTAGGTTGAAGGGGCAAGTCTGTTTTCAGGATATACGCTTCTGACGTAGGTGCTGACAAAAAGTAACGCTGATTGCCGATTCTCCCCTATATTTATCCCTTTAATTTTTGAGTTTTATGATCGTGCATATGGTTGACCAATTTTTACAATTTATCGATCAGCAATCCCTTCGGGACTGCACAGATGGCTCCACTCTGCTTGCAGTAAGCGGAGGAATGGATTCGGTCTGTATGGCTCATTTGTTCCAAAAGGCAGGCTTCTCATTTGCCATTGCGCATTGCAATTTCCAACTACGCGATGCCGAATCGGATGAAGATGCCCGCTTCGCCCGCCAATTGGCTCAAACACTTGCGGTGCCTTATTTTGAAGCTGTTTTTGATACCAAAGCATTTGCCCAAAAAAACAAGCTCTCCACCCAGCTCGCTGCCCGGCAGCTACGCTATGAATGGCTGGAAGAAGTTCGGAAAACCGAAAACTTCCAGCACATCGCTACTGCTCATCACCTCAATGATTCAGCGGAAACGCTGCTCTACAATTTCACCAAAGGCTGCGGGCTCCGCGGCTTGCAGGGCATTCCGCTCGTCAACGGGCACATCATCCGGCCTTTGCTGTTCGCTACACGGCAGCAAATTGAAGACTTTGTGGAAAGCCATCAGATTGCTTTTCGGGAAGATGCTTCCAATGATAAGGATGACTATATGCGCAATCGGATCCGGCATCAGGTGATCCCGGTGCTGGAATCGATCAATCCGGCCTTTATTCGCCGAAGTGCCGAGAGCATCCGGCACTTTCAGGAAGCGGCACTCATCTACCAGGCAGCCATCGACCAATTTCGACAACAATATGTGAAGCAGGATGGCGATCAGTTTTGTATTGAGCTGACCGGATTGGCTGACCAGGATGCCAGGCAGAGCATTTTGTATGAATTGCTCCTCCCCTATGCATTCAATGGCGACCAAATTGGGCAAATTTGGCAAGGTGCCGGGGAACAAAGCGGGCGGGTGTTTTATTCCGTTACCCATCGGGCTATCGAAGATCGGGGGCGACTGTTGGTACAAAAGCTATCTCAGGGAACACCGCCGGAGGAGATTTGGATTGATCGGGGAAGGGCCCTGCTGAGTTTGACTGACGGAGCTGTTTTGCATTTCCAATGGTCAGCAGCCGTCCCGCAGCAATTTTCTACTGATCCGCAAAGGGCTGTGCTGGATGAGGCTGAGTTGCGCTTTCCATTAAAGCTACGCCGCTGGCAGGCCGGCGACATATTCCAGCCCTTCGGCATGGAAGGGAAGCATCAGAAGGTGCAGGATTTTTTGGTCAACCAAAAACTCTCGCTGCCACAAAAGGAGCAGCTATGGATATTGGAATCGGCTGGCAAAATTTGCTGGTTGGTAGGGCACCGAATGGATGAGCGCTTTAAAGTCGCTCTCACCACCAAGAGCTGTGTGATTTTACAATTTACTCCAAAAACAGCTTGTAAATAGCTGATTGTCAGTTACTTACATATTTACCTTTACCAATCTGCCTGCATCTTCGATTACAATGTGCGCCCCTGAAAACCCGGAAGCAATCGCTTTCTTTTGAGCGGCGACGGCAGCGTCGAGGTTGTTAAATCCACTGAGCAGCATGATGGTGAAGTTGCCTTTTTTCTTCTCTTCGATCTGTCCGAAAGCCTCCACTTTTTTGCGGTTGAAGTATTTAGTATTGCGGTAAGAAGCGAGGCGAACTTTGTATGGGCTGGTTTCCGTAGAAGCCCGAGTAGCCTTTTCTACATCTACCAGATCAAAGGGCTCCTCTTCTTCCACAGCTGTTTTAGGAGCAGGATCAACCGGATCGTGGTAAAATTCCACATCTACCATTTCTTCCAGCGCTTCCCTCACCACGAAGGCTTTATCAAAGCCTTTGGCATACAGCTCGCGGCGGGCTGATTCGGCTTCTTCGCGATTGGTAAAGATGCCGATGCGTACTTTTTTTAAGCCATTTTGCGGCCGACTATAAAGATTGCCGATTTCCTTCAATCCGGCGTATTTGCTTTCAGCCACCGGCTTATCTATACCCATCGCAGCTATCTGTACAGAGTATCCTTCCTGGGGCCCATCGTCCGAATCGACTGATCCTTCTGAGGTATCTGACGGAATGATTGCTGTATCGGCTGGTTTAGGGATTGAGGTAGTGACGATTTCACCATTGATCGAAGTTCCGGCAGGTTGAAAGAGGATGACACCTAAGATGCTTTTATCAGAGCCATCTCCTGTGCTGATCCGCTTGTGCGTATCCAGAAAGCCGGCCTTTGAGTAGCGCAGTATGTAATCCGTATTGGGCATTAATGCCAGTTTGTAGGCGCCGTTGCTATTCGTTCTGGCTTCTATCTTCCGGCCGCTTTGGGCTTCGGTAGCAGTGATGTAGGCATCTTCGATTGCTTCATTATTAAGTGCATTAAACACACGACCTGTAAATTTTTCAGCTATTTTGGTTAATAACACCTGGTAGCGGCGTGTCTCGCGTTTGCCCGTGGAGCTAACACGGATGGCTTCGCTCTTGTATCCTTTCTTGCTTACGATCACCTCACAATTGAGACCTGCCAAGGCCTGGAAGTCATACTGCCCCTGCTCATTTGTCTCAAAAACACCTTCATCGCAGCCCGAAAAGTCCAGAGCTGCGCCCATCACAGCAGATTTATTAGCGGCATACAGCACTGTGATCTCAATTTTATCGGTAGCCTGACTGAATTGGTAAATATCTTCGTGCCCCTTGCCACCAATCCGGTTGGAGGTGAAGTAGCCAATACTTGCATCAGTATCGTACACATAGCCATAATCGTCATAAGAAGAGTTGATACCGTTGCCCAAATGGAAGATTCGGTTCCATTGCTCGTCGGTCTTTTCAGCCCTGAAAATATCGAGGCCACCGAGCCCCTGATGCCAGTCGGAGGCAAAATACAAACTCTCGCCTACCAAAAAAGGAGCAACCTCATTGCCCAGCGAATTGACTACCGGCCCCAGGTTTACAGGCGTTGTCCAGGTTTTGCCTACCCGGTAGGTTACATAAATATCATAGCCGCCAAAGCCATCGGGCCGATTGGAAGCGAAGTACATGGTATTGCCATCATCGGAAAGCCAGGGGTAGCCCGAGGAGTAGCCACTGCCGTTGTAGGGGAAGGGGCGCGCATTCTTCCAATCGCCTTCCCGGCTAACTTCTGCCAGATAGATACTCAGTTCTGCACCGGCGGTGGGTATTTGGCGGTTGCCTTCTGCAAAATTATTTTTTGTGAAAGCCACCATTTTACCATCGCCGGAGTAGGCAAGGGGGCTTTCACCATAATTGCTGGTCAGTTCACTTTTCAGCAATTTGGGGCGCTTCATAAAAAAATTGTCATCCCTGCTGGTCAGAAAGAGCTGGTTTTTAGCCGTTCCGGCCCAGTCGGCACTACCAGCACTCGCCCCAGAGCCAATATCTTTGCGGGTAGAGCCATACACCACTTTGTTGTTGTAAATGGCGGCTCCAAAATCAGAATGGCTGGTGTTGATAAATTCGTTTTTGATCTTATAAATAGGCGGAATGCCTCTCAAGGAGATGGCAAAATCGCAATTGGCAGCGTAGTGATTGCCAAAAGCCGGCTGCCCTTCGGCAAATAGCAGGAAATATTGTTTGGCTTTTTCATAATCCCCTTTCGCCTGCAAGGCTTTGGCATAGTTGAAGATGTGGATGGGATCGACTCCTTTTTGGGCCAAGGCTTTTTTGTACCAATGAATGGCATCATCCATCTGGTTGAGCTGCAGATAGCTGTCGGCTGTGCGCGAAAGGGCGACGACATTGTCGGGCTCTTTGGCAAGTACCTCCCGATAGGTTTTGATGGCCAGGCCAAAGGCATTGAGCTCGTATTCTTTATTGGCTTTTTTGAGTTTGGATTGCGCGGGGAGGAGATTGCTGCTGCCTACTAACAGGCACAATGCCAGCAGCGCATGTACGGTGTGTTTCATAACAGGATTCGTATTGATTTTCGAATATGCTGATGGATGCATAGGGAGTTGGTTAATGTTAATACTGTTTACAATTTCGTACCAAAAGCAGTAAAACGAAGTATTTATGGTCTATTTCGATTACCAAATCTCCTTAGGATCATGAAATAAAGAAGTTATAAAGGTTTGGGGTAGGTTATAAATTATTCTTTTCACGATCCTTATTTCCAGCATCGCTCAAAATTACATCAAATTGTTTAAAAATAACGCATCGCTTGATGCTTTTGTGTTAAGGTATGCAGAAAACCTGCCTTTACTACTCCACCCACAACTGGAAAAGGGGAAATATTAGCTTTAAAAGGATGGGATTTAATAAGATTTTAACAAAAGTACCCCTCTTTTTCAGCTTTTTGAAGGTTTGATAGCTTACCTTTGCCAGTCAAATCCAAATCATTGAACGAATGAAAAAATCAATTTACGCTTTATTAGTTGCTTGTCTGCTGGTATTTACCGGTTGTATAGAGATCGTAGAGGAAATGTTTTTGAATAAAAACGGTAGCGGTAAATACAGTATCCAAGTGGACATGAGCGCCTTGATGGCGGAAGGCGGCCTCAAGGATATGATGAAGGGCTTATCGGAGGACAGCACCCAAGCCGAGCCTCAGATGGCTATGGACCGAGACACCATCATTTACATGAAAGATGCTCCCGACTCGATTCGCCAGCGCCTGGTGCATCCCGAGCTGATGGACAGGGCAAGCATGCATATGCTGATGAGCGAAAAAGATGAAAAAATGATCATGAGCTTTAATCTGGATTTCAAGAAAGTCAATGAAATTAACCATTTCCTGGAGGACTTGGACAAAATGCAGGCTGGCAGCGATCAATTGGGCGGGGCTATGAGCGGTAGCAGCGGATTGCTGCCAAGTACCAAAGGAGTCCAAAAATTGTTTGGTGCCGGCAAGCGACTTTTCACCCGCTACCCCACTCCTAAAGACGATGCCGCAGCACTCAAGGAAGAGGACATGGCTATGGCTCGCATGATGCTGAGTGGAGCCAATTACAAAACCATCTACCACTTTCCGGGTAAGGTCAAAAAGGTATCCAATAAGGATGCGGTGGTTAATGGCAAAACGGTGAGCCTGGAGATTCCGATGACCGCCCTGATGGATGGCAAGGCCGACTTGAGTATGGAAATCAAGTATAAAAAGCGCTAGGCGATCGGTGAAAAAGGTCAGCCCAAAAGAGGCTGACCCTATTGAAAAAAACCCTCACTAGTATATAGTTAATCGAAAGGTGAAGGCTGCGAAAGATTCGCTCGTCATATTTCTTTTTTTGCCAATACCTGTGCCAATCGGCCTGAAATAAAGTTAGCTGCTGAATAAATTTTCAAAAAAGTTTGGCCTAATGATTTGCTTCCACTTTCCGGCAGGATTCTGAATGCTGTGGGCCGATCCGCTTTTTAAAAGCTACAAATTGTGACAAACCTTACTTTTATTTTGCTGAACATCAGCTAAATACGAATTTTTTATTAACACATATTTTAAAATTACACTGCCTGGTTTTGATATTGCCGCGCAGTCGTTTTGCCTTACCTCCGGGAGTTATGAGCCGGGCTTGATGGCCTCTGCACCCAATCTAGCATACTATTTGATTTCTCCCTATACCATAACCATTTGACGAAAATTACAACCTACATAACCAAAACTATTTATATTTTATAAATATTAAATATGAATAGTTTTCATCTCAAATCCGGCCTCGATCCTATCATTGAGCATCTCTATGAGATCATTGATACCAAAATCCAGTATATCGATTTTCAGACCAATGCCCTGGTAAGCACTATACTAGGCTACGATGTGCAGCGCGTTGCTCGCCCCGAGATTGATATCTCTTCTCTCAACAGTTTCAACTTTGCTCACAACAACTGCGACAGTTTTCTCACCATCATGGAAGAATACAGCAAAACCAAAAGGCTGCTGCTATTAATGCGATCTATGGTAACGACTCAGAACCATCAGCTTGTTTTCGACCTGCTCTCCAACAACCAGTTTATTCATTACTCTGAGAAACAGCTAAGCTTGCTACTCGAAGAGTCGCTAAACGCCTGAAATTTCCTGCTTACCGATGTATTTGCAGATATCCTCTGAACACCCGAGCTGATTCATCCTTCAAGGTCAGCACATAATAATACGTCCCGTCCGGCACCTGCTGATCGCCATTCCAGGTACCCTTCCAGTCATTTTTATAGCCTTTAGTTTCGTACACCAAATTGCCCCAACGATTGTAAATGGCCAGCTCATTCTCAGGAAAATCCAGAATGTTGGCGATATAAAACACATCGTTTACCCCATCATTATTGGGCGAAACGGCAGTGAATATTACAATATCAATACACTTTATCCAGATGTGAACGGTGGCTGTATCGCATCCCGTTGACGTACACACTACGTAGGTGAAGCTATCCCAGCGCTCACAAAACTCATCGCTGGCATTGTAAGTAACGGAGCAATCGAGGTTGATAAGGTCCGGATTGCCCGGTACACCCAGGGTTCCGTAGAGCGGCTCAAAAAGGATAAATACATCCGTCACACCGCCAAATAATGTATCATTGGTCTTGATATCCACCACCACGGGCATACCAATCATCGTAGTATCATAGTCGTCCACTGCAATGGGTGGATCAAAGTACTCTTCCACCGATACACACAAGTAGGTGGTATCGCAAAGCCCAAAGTCATCGCAAATGACGATGCAAGCCGTATCGGTGCCAATGTCCTGCCCCTCGTAGGTGACGCAGAACGTAGCGGGATTCACCACAAAGTCAACAAACACTCCTGACATGGACGGGCAGGCATTTTCGATGGAAACGATATGGCCAGGCAATTCGGTGGTATCTACACAAAATTCAATCTGCTCGCTGACGTACAAGGTATCGCAGGCCAGAAAATCTGAGCTGATAAGTGATGAATCGAGTACGTGAATGTAAAAGTTGATGGTATCACATTCGCCCAGTGCATTGCACAACTCTATGCAGGCCGTATCCGTACCGGGCACTAAGCCGAGATAGTTTACACAAAGCGATTCTTCATCAATGGTAAAGAGTACATTGCCATCGGAAAGGTCTTCACAGACATTCTGGATACTGGTGATCGGCCCGGTGATTGAAAGCGTGGTGGTATCAATACAATACGTACTGTCTTGTGCTATCCAAATGGTATCAATTACTACATCATCGGGTATCAATACGGTAATGATTACATAGGTAGTATCGCAAATGCCCAGCGAATCGCAGAAGGTCACGCAAGCTGTCTCCTCTCCCGGATTGATACCTGTAAATACTACACAGCTGGTGTCCGGCAATACTTCAAAGCCCGCAAAGCTACCGTCAGGGCAGGCATTGAATATAGTATCAATTGGGCCCGCCAATTCACTGCCATCCAGGCAGATCGTATCGCTATCCGGTATTTGTATGATAATGTGAATCGTGTCCGGGTTGGTACAAAGTACGTGGGCAATTAAGGTATCCCCACAGCCATTTTGGGCATGCGAAAGTACTACTTCGTGGCGCCCCTCGGAAATTTGCATACCAAAGCTCTTTGGAACAAAGGTATAGTTGATACCCAAAGTGGAGGTAATTCCATAAAAGGTCGCATGTATTATCATTGAGCTGTAGGTAGTATTAGGATCACCACCCGAAATAGTCTTATCCAGTGTATCCAACTGCCAATTGCCGGTAGGGTCCCAAAGTAGCATAGAGTCCAAAAGATCCGTCATTTGCTGAAAAGCACCCTGATATAGCATGCCATTCACCTCCCAGCTGGTCAACTCATAAGGCCCGGCATCACCTGCTCCAAATAACTGGCTGTACAAGTAAGTAATCAAGGTATCGTGATTGCAACCAATCACACTGCCTGTATAAGCTGCGCCATCAAGCTGTATCACATAATCGCCTGCTTCATCGAAAGGTAGATCCAAACAAAGATCGGCCAGCCCTCCGCAAGTCGCAGCCTGCAAATACACAGAATCCATTGGTCCGAAAAAATCGCAGGTATCTACACCCGGACACATCGGTATCGGAATGTTGTCTTCATCAGCAATGCAACCATCTGCATCCGTCAATACCAGGCTGTAGAAACCATAGGCCAGGCTGTCTCGATCTTCTTCATTATCCGCACCTGGCAAGTCTTGCCAGTCGTAGGTATATGGCGGATTGCCACCTGAAGCTATCACATCTATGGTACCGTCAAAATCGCAGGAAGGTGTTACCACGAAGGTCAGGCCAAGAGAATCAGGTACTCCTATAGTGAAGCAGGCTGACCCGGCTTGGCAACCATTGGCATCTGCTATGAGCAGGCAATAATCTCCGGCAGCCAGCTGGCCATTTTCAAAAAGCTCAACTCCGTCAGTAATAATCGTATCCACCGGCATGGCAATACCCAAACCATACATTACACTAAAATCAACCGATCCGTCCGCTCCACCAAAACAATTGGCATCACTCACGCTGTTTATACTCACATTCGCCTGACTGCTATTGTCGTCCAATGCGAAGGTATAGCTTAACACACATGCGGCAGCCAGATTGTCGGTAATGGTAATGGTATAAACACCAGAAGCCAAATCAGTTCGGGTACCGTTCGTAATGGAGCTGCCATCCGGCCAGGCATAGGTATAGTCGCCGCTACCACCACCAGGCTGAATAGTCACTGAGCCGTTTGCCGAATTGCAGTCAGGCTCTGCGTTGACCAAATGGCCCGCTGTAAGACCATTGATAGATGCCACCTCCACTAAAATAATATTTTCGCAAGCCGGGTCAGCCGGATCGGTGAAGGTCACATAATACGCACCTGCCGGCAAATCTGCGCGGTTATTGAGTATTTGAGCATCGGGCCAAAGGTATTGATGCGTAGCGGGAGTCAAATTGGCCGTACCATCGGAAGCGCCGCAGTTGGCAGCTGTAGTAAGCACACTGGCCTGTGGCCCGTCTGAACTGGTTAATCCAACCAAAACTTCCCTCACACAGTTAGTATCTACCAAATCGATGATGCGCACCAGGTATCCGCCAGCTGGCAGATCCGCACGAGTATTACCAGCTCCGGTCGAAGTACCGATATCGGGGATCCATTGGTAGCTATAATCAGCCACATTGCCTTCTACATTCACGATGGCCATGCCATCAGCCTTGCCGCAAGTAGCTTCCATAAGCACCAAACTCGATACGATAGCCGGGCTACAGTCACCACAATTGTCAATACGCATCATGCCTCCGGCAGTACAGCCCAGGGCATCGGTAATTGTTAAAGAGTAGTTGCCTGGCGACAAATTCATACGATCCTCCGGCTCTGTACCAGTACTAATATCTTCCCAATCGAATTGATAGGGTGCCTGGCCGCCCAACAGGCTCACCTCAATAGCACCGTCGCCATTGCAGGATGGCGTCAGACCTACCGACAGCTCGAGCTCCTCAGGTTCATCAATAGTGAAACATACACCCGCAGCCACACAATCATTGGCATCCCGAATCATCAGGCAATAGTCGCCTGGCGGTAGTTGCCCGTTTTGATACACTGAATTGCCATCCGTAATGATGGTATCGGCAGGTAGTTCAAATGCAGGATCGTAGTTGACGGAGTACAATAAACCACCATTGGCAACACCGGCACAACTAATGTCCATCGTATCTGTCAAAGAAATCGTAGCCGTAGCAATGTCATCGGTCAATATAAAATGGAAAATGCTTTCACAGCCGCTGGTATTATCGGTAATCGTTACTCCATAAGTTCCGGAAGTGAGATTGTTGTGGGTATCTCCAATGCTGCCATCCGGCCAGGCATAAGAATAATTCCCGCTTCCACCTAACACCTGAACCGTCGCGGAGCCATTGGCCCGCCCACATTCAGGAAGTGCATTCACCAGCAAATTGGCATCCAGAGGCTTATCCTCCCCGATAGCTACCTTCAACACATTCTCGCAACTTGGGAAGGTGGGATCGCTAAACGTTACAAAGTAAATACCGGCAGCCAGATCGCTCCGGTTGTTGCCGCTTCCCCCATCGCTCCAACTATAGGTATAAGTCATAGGACTGAGCAAAGCTGAACCATTGGCCGTGTTGCAATCTGCAGGGGTAGAAATCGAAGAAGCTTGCGGACCATCAGCATTGGCAACCACTACATACACTTCAGCCAGGCAGCCGCTAAATCCATTCCGGCTGATTTGTACAGTATAACCACCAAAAGGCAAGCCGTTCCGAATATTGCCTGCTCCGGCTCCTGTACCCAAATTGGGTAACCAGGTATAGGAATAATTTGAAGGATCATCCGGCATTTCAATCGTAACGCTGCCATCGGACTGGCCACAATGCGCCTCTATGGTAAACAGGCTCGACACAGAAGGCTCCACACACGGATCCGCTTCACAGGGAAATAAAGTAAAAGAATCGATCGCCGCACAGCTTGCTGAAGCGCCCATGATCGATATTTCAAAATAGGTAGTATCTCCGGCATACACTGCATCAAAATTGAGGGTGTTGCTGCCCGTGATGCCATCGTTTTGATAGCTGCCATTTGTATTGATCGTATAATTTTGAATAGCCTGATCTATTTCGATGCTTATAGAAACAATATCCCCCAGGCAGTTGTCGGTATCCGCCGTTTGGCTGATGATAGCCGGGCCGGTAGAAACATTGACCAGCAGATCAGCCGAATCCACACAGCCGGCAGCATCTTCCACTACCAACCGATAAGTGGTGCTCATTGTAGGATTGACAAAAATTTGATTGCCACTGCCTACCAGCTGACCGCCTTCATACCAATCGGCCCGCGGATAGGAAGCTCCCGTAGTAAGCTCTACCTGATCTCCGGCGCAGGCTGGAGAAGGAGTCGCAACAGCTTGTGCTAAAGGCCCTGTAAATACTACAAATACGGTATCTCGACTAATCGCCGCACAGGCAGGTCGCGTGGTTTCGAGTACGTAGGCCAGCGTGTCGCCGCTGCTCGCATTGTAGGAAACATCCAAAATCGGGTCGGCGATATTAGTGGCGCTTAGGTCACTGACCGTAGCTGGTGGCACAGCCGTCCAATTGAAGCTATAGCCGGTCATAGCATTACAGGCTGCCGTTCCGATCGGTGTATTGATCACACTTGGCTGCTCTGCACAAAAACTAAAATCGGGCCCTGCATTGTCGAGTACAGGCATACCCAGCGAGAAGTTGGTAACATTACAAAGTCCCAGGCCAGTGGAATCAATAAAAGCCAAGAGGTTGCAAACCTGAGAAGCATCGATGGTAAAGCTATGAGAAAAGGAAATTGAATCGCCATTATTGAGCGGACCGTTTTCCGTAAAGTTGGCTAAGAGAAGTTCGCCATTATCAAAACGGCCATTGTCATTTTGATCATAATAATAATCAACGGGAATGGGCAAGGAACCAACATCATCGCCATTATTAATCAAAAATCCATCAATCGTTACGTTTTCCTGATCGCCCGGAGCACACTGGCTGCTTACTTCAACAGGCAAATACCGAAGGCTTTGCTGCTGTACCGGCAAATTGACCAATTGGCCATTATTGGTAGAGGTAATCGCACTCACTGTACAGCTTCCTCCCGTACTGCAAGTCACCGTATTTCGGGTAAGGGTAATCAGTTCAACGGGAATGCTATCCTGGCTACAATCGTAATCGGGGCTACTGAGGGTCAGTTGTACGGTAGCACTGTCATCCAATTGCAGGCCATTAGGCATACACCACAGCAAATATTGAAAAGCGCCGATGGTATCCTTTTCAGGCTCACCAATATTCCAGCCACCCGGCCGAATGGCCACCGTCGAGCTGGGTTGATATACTACATCCAATGGAATGCGCAGGCTGATCTTATCGGTTGCGCTATCCGAAGCAGTATTGCTCAAATTGATTGCCGTAATGCTGATGTCAGCAACTGTGCCCGGAAGCAGCTGGCTCCCTTCATCAAACTGGATATCAAACGACTTGCTAAACCCCGGATTGGTCCCTTGTATATTAAGCGGCAGGGTTTCGCCGGATTCCAAATTGGTAGAATCACCACAGCCTTTCAGGCCTTTCAAATTGTAATAAGAAATAGAGCCACTCACAAAATCGCAATCTGTGACAAATTGGTAGCGAATCCGGAATTCATTCGAATCTGTGGGATTGACAGGATTGAAGGCCGGCAAGCCGTTGTTGTTCAGATAACTGTTGAGCAAGGCAAAATTATCGTATCGATAAACCATCCCTCTTGCTGACGGCCCAATAAAGGCCGGATCGGCTGCAGCCGGCTGATAAGCAGCTCCGGAAGGCCAGGCAAATTCAACGCTGCCCGGCACGAGGGTCGCTCCCTGCAAAGGCAGGATGATTTCCGTACTTACGTCATAAGCTACACCGAGATCGGTATTTCTCACCAAAATGGCAATAGTGGCTGTATCGCAAAGATCAATACTGCTGCCGGGTTGCTCCACCACATTGGCATCGATAAAAGGATCAAGCGTGGTGACAGACAGGCCAACCGTTTCATCATCGCAGGGCGGATAGAGCGCTGGCGTCCAGTTGGGCGTTGCATACATAATACAGTTCCACCCCGCCCTGGCAGCAAAGTTGGTAGCTCCGCATCGATTTACTAAAGCCTTGATTCTCAGCGTGTTACACCTTTGCTCCAGCGTACTCATCCCATCAGCGCGCATGAGCGGGTCGGTAAAGACAAAGTAATGTTCGCCATTCGGTCCGTAGGATACTACCACTAAAGGTATCGGATTTAGAGGATCTTCAATATTTTCAATGGAAACCACTTCAATGGAGCCTGTCGTATCTTCAATCGCTAACCAGCTCACTCCGGCATCTGCCGTAAATGAGGTATTGCAGTGCTGGAGCTCCCACACCGCTGTATCTCCAGCCAGCAAAAAGTTGGGGTTGGAAATGGAGGCCAATGAGAAAGTAGGTGGTTCGGTATAGGTAATATCGGCATCCCGGGTTTCTACAATTGGATCAGCACAACTGCCATCTCCAATAAAGCTTGCATAGTACCGGTCGATGTAATGAATGCTCGGATCCAGATTGAAGGAGTTGTTAGCCTGACTGCTGCCCAACTCCGATGCACAGCTCGGTACGGCTCTTATGCGGAAGCTAAAAGGCACGGTCTGCCCCGTCTTCAGCGAAGGCACAAGGGTCAGGGTATCGAAATGTGCCACGTAGCTCCCCGTACTATCAAAGCCTGGCACCGGAAAGAAATTGTTGCCATGTACAGGGTGATCCTGGATCATGACCTCCGTTTCAAAAGTGCTGAATGCATCGAGCAAGTTGGGATCAAATACAAAGGTGATCGAGTCTATCTTGATGGCCTGGCGATATTCGGAACCAAAGTAAGAGGAGAAATTATTGTTGGTAGTAACCAGGCGGTACTGCAGGAAGGTCTCCTGGCAACCACGCGGATGGCTCAGGCTGCTCGGATAGTCAAATACGGTGCGATTTTTAGCGATTGTAAAAATATCTCCAAAATTGTCGCAGGCATGTTCGGTGCCATCGGCAATACCATAAGCATAGGCTCTGAAGTTGGGCACCGTTCGGAAGTCAACCAGGTATGGCCCATCGGGGTTGAGGGCAAAATTGCCTAAAAATTCGACTGTATCTCCGGGATTGAGGGTAAGCCCTAAATCAACCAAACAGCTATCCAGGTCAAATCGCAGTGTTTTGGTCACTCCGCTGCTGCTTACTGTGAGCGCAGAGGGATCAAAGCTGCAAAAATATTCGCTGCCGCCATTGGTAATACGCAGCCTTCCGTTTCCGAACAAAAAGGTCTCATCCGGCGAGGGCGAATCGTCAATGTTATTATAGGTAATTACCACCCCAATGCTATCAGATACGGGTGTATCGCCTACGATATTCACCAATTTCATTTCTACCGAATCGCAGGAAATAGCCACTTTGCGGTTGGCTACAGCCGGATCGATCGGGTTTGTATAGGTACTATCGGTGAAACCAAAAGTAGTTCGATTGACATCAAAAGACATCGTTTGAAGACCCTCCGGACAGTTAAAACTGCAAGGCGGCACCAGCGCATGGATTTGTGGCCCCGGCAGATCGCCACAGTACCAAATGTGCCGGCAAACGCAATCGGGGCAGTAGAATGCTATTTCCAACGGAAATTCCGAAGGGCCTATATCGGCCGTACAATCGGCTGTAAATGCCAGGCTCAACTCATACTCTCCATTTAAAAATGGCAGGCCTGAGGGATCGAAAATCAAGGTGAGCGTGTCATTGGAGGTGCTATTGCTCACCAGCGGCATGGAAGTGAAGCCTTGCAACATTTCGGTCAGAGCCAGCACGGGCATCATCCCTTGTGGCAACACGATTTGTACCTGCAATTGCTCCCCACCACTGCAGGCCCGGTCGAAAAAGCGAATAGCCCGTTCTTGTGTATGGAGCAAAAAGAAAGTATCCTGCATGGTATATGCATCAGCATCGCGAAAATTTTCAAACTCTACCTGGCTGTTGGAAAAGCTATTGTAGCCTTGCTGGAGCAGGGTAATGGTGTCCTGGCAAGCATCCGTATAGCTGATCAGGGAGGTCATCTGGGAGCCAAAGCTGTTGGCACAAGTACTGTCCACTCCCGGCTCCTGAGCCAAACTGCAATCAAATTCATACGTCACCACTATCTCCACCGATTCGCCCAGCGGCAAATCATCAAAGAAATTGTCGTTGTCAAAATCTTCCAAGCCTCCTGCCCCGTCGGGATCACTGGAAAAGAGGGAATTGCTGTCCAGGGGATTGAGATAGATAGCAGAGGGAATATTCACACCCGCTATGCTTACACCTGTTATGTAAAATCCATTGTCCTGCATCGGGAAGCTATCGGTACCTGGAATGGTGCTACCCATACCGATACCGGCAGCTATATTCAACATGGTTCCAAATCCGGGGTCATTTTCAACGCCATTATTGGTATAAGTCACTACGGTAACGCCCGTTTGGCAATAGCCTACATCCTGTGAGCTCACGCTCCCTCCAAGACCAAACACAGCATTGGCAGCCCCTTCGCCAATGCGCACAAAATCGGTTGCGGTTGCCATATTGCAGGCTCTTCCCTTGCAACCCCAGGAAACCGAATGCGTACTGCTGCGACTATCGGGGCAGCTCAACACACAAATATCTTCCGTAAGTCGCAAGGTCTCATTTGGATCAAAAAACCCGTCGCCATCTCCAGGCCCAGCGCCTATGGTATTAAATACAAAATGTGCGCTATCCAGCACTGCGCTGATGAGGGTATCGCCACTCATCAGGGCTTGTTTAGTGAAAGGGACGGACACCCCATTGACCGAAAGGGCGGTTACATAGATGCCGGCGCCTTGTACATTTTCGTAATAAACGGTATCTACAAAGCCATCCAGGCCACTATTATTCATTACAATATCTCTTGAAAAGCAATCTCCTACCCGTGCCGGGCCAAAGATGTTTTCTACCGCGGCAGTAAAAAAAGGGACAGCGAAAGCATCCCGATACTCTGTATTGGCATCCATCTCGTTGAAGTTGGAGCCTCCCATCGTATAATCAAACTCCCATACATCATACACCACAGCAGCATCGTTGATCGTGAGCGTGTCCACATACTCGCAATTGGCCGCTATGCTGAAAGAAATCCGCACGCTCGTGAGGCCAATAGGGCTCATATTTGGCAGACTAAACACGGGCTTGTTGGGATCAGTAGCATCGACAGTGACACCGGGAGTGGTACCCCCAACATCGAGGCTAACGAACTCTACTCCTTTGAATAAATGGGCTGCTGCGCTAATATTCTCGCGTGGCGCAGGAATAGCCCCGGCAAGGCTTACCACTACCACAGTGGAGTCGGAATCGCCACAAATATTGAGAAAATCGGGCACGGTGCCAGAGCTTTCATAAGCGATGGCCAGATTATTTTGAGCATACAACTTGGCACAGGAAAAGCTGATAGAAAGGAAGAATGCTAGCAGAATCGGTACTTCTTTTTTCATAGAAGAGGGTTTGTTTTGTTTCATCTTTTGAAAAAGCCCGATTCGATCCAGTGGTGAGTGTGTTCGGTTTCGGTTTTCAGAAAGATGGCGGGATTATGTATTTTGTTTGTTTTTAGAAAATGTTTTTCTACACCTATGTAAATAATTGATTATCAGCTACTTACGGCACCCTAAAGGATGTCAAGGCAGTAAATGGCAACAATTACAGGTGTTCTACTAGCCGGTTAGACGACTAAAACCGTACCAAAATCAGTAAAAGAAAAGAGCGAGGATAAACCACCACATACTAAAAAAAACCAGGGAATAAGGCACATCCCTGGTTTTCAAAAATAAACCAAATCTTATAAGTAAGCGAAACCTCTTTTGATCGTGTGTTGTATTACTTTCTGCTATTTTTAATCCGTTGAACAAATTGTTGGGCGCGTGCCTGATCAGCCGTCTGAATTTCGAAAAGCTCTCCGTCCTTCATCTTTCTCGCCTTATCCTTTTTGCCCAGGCCGGCCACCGCTGCATTGAATTGCTCATTGTTCGAAACCATGCTCAATACCCCCTCACGATATTCAAAATAGTAGTAAAAATCACTCGGAGACTTGAGGTAGAGGTACAACCTGTCACTATTGTTGCCCGGACACCTGATTTCAATGAAGCTGTGGAGCCATCGATTCACCGGAGCCTTATTGATGCTGCTCAAAGCCAGCTGGTCGCCCGCCGAGACAAAGGACTGAAGCTCTGGATTCCAAACAAGTTGCATCCGGCTAAATAGCAAATTATATCTGTCGTATTTATCGGGCAGATCAAGACTCATGTGACGCATCTTCGAAATGGCTGATTTCAAGGCATCCGCTTCAGGGATGAATTCAGCAAGTGCGCGTTCGTAAAATTCGCCATCCTGCTTGTAATCAACCATTCGCGCATCAAAACTGGCGGAAATGAGGTCGGTTTGCATCACCTTCAATACCTTTTCAGGGATCATCAAATCCAGCCCTGCCATCACTTCAAATTTGGCGGGCTGTACTTCCTTAAGGCTCACCAGGGCCTGCCCGGCAGCCAACATACTGACGTAGGGCAGTTGCGCACCAATACCCATAGTGCCTTCCACCTGCACCGCTGCTTTGGCATTATTGAGCGTCATCAGGTTACCACTTTGGCGCCCTGCCATCATCTTCAGGGAATCACCGAAAATGTAGTGATCCTGCTTTTCATTGTAATTGAATACTCCCTTCACGCTGAATACTTCCCGGTCAGCCGTACTATGTAAAGGAGCCATCACTGCAGGATACAGCCTTTCATCTAACTTGCTGATATACAGGCCATTGTACAAATTTTCGCCTTTGAAATTCTTAGGTTCATCAAAAGCCAGGGATAGGTCTTTACGATCGCCATGACTATTGATCGAGAACCAGTGTTTTTCAGCCAGGCTGGAAGCATCCAGGCGGGCAAAGCCATCAAAATGCAGGTTTTGCAAGTCGGACCTCAGCCTTATTTCGCCGGAAAATTGTGTTTTGTGATCGATATAAAAATTGTCTGCTTCAGCTACCTTTCCTGCTGCCTGGGTGAGCAAACGCTTATCCTGCCGCTTACCAATCATCTCGCCCCTGATGTCATCAAACTGTATTTGTTGCTTGTACGGCCCAACGTTATATACATACCAGCCATTGGCCTGATACGTTTCGCGGTCGATAATATCTACTGTGGCCCGGTCAATCAAATGGTATTTATTGCTGGTATCGGCAATGATGCGCGCATTTTCCAGCGTGGCAATTTTGCCTCCAGGCCTGACGTCCAACGAGCCATCGGAGGGGATCACAAAAGCGTCAGCCACCTTCACTTTAGGCACACCTCCTATTTGCAATTTGCTGGTTTTCAGGTCGTAAAGCGCCGTCTCGCCTTTGAAGTACAATCCTTTTTGATCTTTGGTAGTAGCATTGAAATGGCCCAGCAAGCCCTCTTCCGACCGAAACTTGATGGTCTCGTTTGCCATATCCCAATCGTATTCGTTCATGCTCGTCCGATAGGCATTGTAAGGTAGCAAGGTGGTCACTGTATCCACATTAGCCTCCACAGTTCCCATCTGTTTGTCAAAATCCAGGCGGGCAAATACATTTTTGGTATTTAATGCCAATTCTTCAAGGTCTTTCACCTTGATGCTCAAATCAGCCGTATCCGACTCGATGGAGAATGCTCCAATGGAAAATACATTGGCTTTTGCCACTCCTTGGGCCCACTCAAAAACGCCACGTCCTTTCAGCCCGTTGGGAGTCAGTATGAGTAGGTCATACAAACTAAAGTTGCCCTCTTTAAACAGTTTAAAAGGCTCGCTTTCTGAGCGGATATACATACTGTCCAGATACGGCAGCCAATTGACAGCTATCTCCTGGCCCGATACTTCAGGCACCTCCACATCGGCGCCACGCTGCTCGGTCAGCTGAAATTGGCGGGCACTGGAGAGCATTTGTTTGGGCTTGAACACAATGTCGTCCGAATCAATGGAGGCCCAGAGATAGGTCACATTCCCTTTGCCCTGCAGCCCCTGGTTGCTCAAATCAATACTGCCCTTGTAATGCCCCTTTTTGCTAAACAATGGCCAGCCTGCGTCTGAGGTATTCGTAATGAAGCCAAAGGAATGATCCTCTTCGCGCACCTTTATTTTTTCTTTAAAAGGAGGGAAAATATCAGCTGAGAGCATTTGGCCATCGAACTGCAAACGCTCGGCGGTAAATTCGCCTAAGTTGTTGAAAATGAAAGGCTTAAGCTCAAAATAGAAGCTATCTCTGGTGTAGCATCCTTGGTGAATATTGGCTGCGTCATAATATACGTAGGACTTTTCTTTGCTATTGAAAGCCGGAAAAAGGCCAATATTTTCTTTGCCCGATTTGTTGGCAGGGGCATCAATGAGCAGCACGCCCTTGAGGTGCTCAATCCTTGAGGCCAATGAAAGAGCTTCTGGTTCGCCTTTTTTATCTTGCTGGCCGGTAGGCACAAAAAAATCGAAGTAGCGAACCGAATCAATCTCAAGGTTGAATTGGTCATAATTGAAGTGAAAATCGCGGCCTTCCAGGCTGGCAAACCCAGCGAAGAGCCGGCCATCGAAGCTCAGGTTGCGATCTTCGAGCAGGAGCACCTGGTTGTGGGTGGGGCGGGCGGCCACCTTTCGGGCACTACTGAATTCGAGTATTTTGATACCATTGGCCAGGGTTTGCTGGCGGGGCAGGTGGATGACTGCATTGGAAGCATCCGATTTTGAGACAAAGCGGACATTGTCAAAATCCTTTTTGCCCTGGCTGGCATGTGCATAAAAGGCTGTCTTTTCGGTAACATGTATCTGTTCATTATCCGGTTCGTAATACAGAAAGCCTGCTGCTGCCATATCGTAGATCAGGCTTTTAATGCTCGACACATCAAAACGGGGATTGAGCTTGCGAGCAAAATCGATCGCCTGAATATGCAAACTGCCTTGCTCCTGACACAAATGAAACAGAGATGAAATGGGATTATAATCCGCCACATTTTGGAGGCGGCGGTAGATTTGCTCATCAAAGTATTCCGGTGATTCAAACTTAACGGTATAGTTGCCGGCGCCAACGGAGGCTTTCTTTTGATTGAAAACGATGGAGTCCTGCCCAATATACCAATCGATCTTGTCAGCATCCATATTGAGGTGTTGATAGGATGCGTAGAAAGGCGTTGGCCCGCTGCCATTTTTCTCACGTTTAGCTTCCAGTTTTTGATTTTTGGCAAAGTAACTAAGCTGAACGGCAGGATGAAGGATGGAGTCCTGGGTATCGGTGTACAATACCAAGCGACAGTTCTGCCCGCTGATCTTGTCATTTCCCTTCACGATAAACCCTTTGGACGAAGCTCGGGCAATTACTTTTTTTTGCTTGTCCAAAATTTCAATAGTGGCTTGGGTCTGCGCGTTTCCATACACCTGTACTTCGTCGCCCCGCAGGGAGATACCTCCCTGGATGACTACATTGCCCACCAAATCGTCGATCAAAATATTCTTTTCGGCTGTTTTGAATCGGGGAAAGGATTTGGATTTCCCTTTCCTTGCAGCGCTAATCTTGTCTTCCACGATTCCTTTCACTGGCTTTCCATCAAAAAGATGTGGGTGGTAAAGTTCGGCATCTTCGGCTTCGTAAAGCCCCTTTTTTACATCCAGTTTGTAGCTGGCCAGGCGGGCATACACCTGCTTCATTTGTTGCTGTGGCCAATGGACCGTTCCGCCCTGCCCAAGCCAGAGGTTGTCGAGCGGCAGAAACATACCGCTGGTGCTTTCGATAGCGATGGAATCCTGTTTGCGTGAAGCTACCAGTTTGACTTCGTTGCAGACGAGCCCGGCTTTTTTATCCTTTATCTGCATACCGAAACCACTTCCTTTGACTTGCCACTGAACGCCGGATTTAATATCCCGCAATTTGTGGGTTTCAAAAAAGTGGAGCGAGAATTCGAGAAAATTTTTATAGGCGTTGAAGCGTCGCCCCTGTACCTGCCCGAGCATTCCACTGAGTACCTGGTGCCATTCGGAGAAGAGTTGGTTGGGATGGCCTTTTTTATCAACGATACAGAGTGCTGTGAGATAATTGGAAAAGTAGGGTTTGGGTGCCATTTTCAGATTGAGCATGGCATTACACAGATTGCGAATCTGCAGCAGTTTGTCCTCCGGAAACTCTCCGGCTCTACATTTTTGCTCAAAAAGACGAAAGGCGGTGGTACAGTCTTTTTGATTGGTCGAAGACATGTAATCGCTCAACTCCCGCAAAAAGTCTTCCGTACTTTCAGGGAAATTGACGGGATCATTAGCGCGCAGGCTAAAGCACCCCAATGCAATGAGGACGAGTAAAAATCGCGTGTTCATAATTTTTGTTTTTATGGTGTGTTAAAAAATCAGATTGCCAGGGAGGAGGGCAAGCAAGAGTCTGATTCTTCATAATCGCACACCAGAAAGGGGGAGTATTTCAAATAAAAAACCGCAAACGGACTTTCTTTGCTTTGCCATCGAGCGGCTTTTGGGAAGGAAGGCTAACAATAGATAGGAGTTTGGATGCTCGCCAAGTTCCGGGCGAGCAGAGCCAGAGGAACAACTAACAGTATGTTTGAATATGCAATGCTTGTTGTTTACAAAAATAAGGGATTCTACTTAGTCAGGCATACCCTATATCAGGTAGAAATTACATGAAATTAATAACCATACATAGAGCTTGTTGTTTTCACTATTATTTTATACTTATGCTGCTCAGAACAAGCTCAGGCATTAGCGAGTCGCTTTGATACGATTGAGGAACATTTGAGCTGTTCCGGGCTCTACGAGTTGAATCTCATAGATTTCGCCATCATCCATTTTCTTGGTCAGGTCTTTCTTTTTCATCCCCAGTATCTCGTCGTTGAACATTACGTTGTTAGAAACCACGCTTAAGATGCCTTGTTTGTAGCCAAAGAAGTAGTAATATTCGCTGGGGGATTTGACATAAATATATACCCGGTCATCCTCATTGGAAGGCATTTTGAACTCTACATGGCAGGTGAGCCAACGGTTGATCGGAGTGCCGTTCACACTACACAGGCCGACCTTGTCCTGAGTCGTTACAAACGATTGGTAATCGGCATTCCACTTCATGGGAAGATTGCTGAAGAAAAATTCGTAATCGTCGTATTTTTTAGGGAGGTCAAGCCCCAGGTTTTTCATTTTGTTGAGGCTTTGGTTGAAGTCCTTTATATTGGGAATAAACTCGGCCAGGGCCCGCTCGTAGTAGCCTTCATCATTCAGATAATCGATTGCTTTAGCATCAAAGCTACTGGACTTGAGGTCGGTAATCATTATTTTTAGCAGCTTTTCGGGAATGATCATATCGAGGCCTGCCATCATTTGAGCTTTCACCTCAGGGGTAATAGCTTCGATCTCTTCGCCTCCTCCTGTACCAAATTTGGTCTCTGCCCTACCTGCTGCTTTTACACTCATATATCCCAGCCCCGAGCCAATATTCAGTTCCCCTTCTCCCGTTACTTTCCCCTCCTTATTAGCATAAGTCAGCAAGTTCCCTTTCAAAGCACCATCTGCCACCTTTAGTGAATCGCCAAAATAAAAAATGTCCCGGATTTTATTGTATTTAAATATTCCCTTAGTCTCCAGAATCGGGCGATCCTTCCGATAGCTCAGAGGCATCATCACCCGGGGATACGCCTGGGCAGACTCCTTGCTGAGGTACAAGCCTGTTTTCAGGGGCTCGCCTTTATAATTTTTGGGAGTATCATAAGAAATGGCCAAGTCGTTTTTGTCGCCTTCAAATTTGACAGAAAACCAATTCAGATTGGGTATGGTGGGAGCATCCAACTTGGCAAAGCCATCGAATTGTAGATTTTTGCTTTCAGAGCTCAGGCTGATTATACCCCGAAACTCGGTTTTGTGATCGATATAAAAATTATCCCCCTCCTTCACCTGCCCCATCCCTCGGGTGGCGGTCTTTTTCTCGCTCCGCTTCCCCTTGCCGATCCGCGTACCTATGATTTCGGCAAATTCTATTTCTTGCTCCCTGTCACCGATATTGTATTCATAAAAACCGCTGGCTTTGTAGTCCTTTTTGCCAAGAACATCCACTGTGGCGCGGTTGATGACGTGGTATTTGCTCTCTGTATTCGCCACTATTTTAGCATTTTCGAGAGTTACCATCACCCCTCCTTTCTGGATATCCACATTACCATCAACGGGATATACAAAGGCATCACAGGTTTGAATGAAGGGTACTCCGCCAATTTTCAGCTCATTGGATTTGAGGTCGTACAAAGCGGTTTCTCCCTCAAAAAGCAGGGAGTCCTGATCGGGGTGGATGGAACGAAAGCGCCCCAGCTCCCCTTCCTTTGCTTTGAAGGTGATCGTTTCTTTTTTCATATCCCAGATGAACTCATTCATCGAGGTTTGGTACTGATTGTACGGCATCGTTGTGGAAAGATCGCTGCTGTTGGCTTTGATGCGCCCCTCACTTTGGTCAAAATCCAGCGTAGCTTTCACATTTTTGGTATCAAAGGCAAAATCATCAGAACCGAAAGCAAAGATTTGCAAATTGGCCGTATCAGCATCTACCGAAAAAGCTTTAAACGACATCAGCTCGGATTTCATAATCCCTTTATCCCACATAAATTTGCCATCCCCTTTGAGTCCGCTGGGTGTGAGAATGAGCGTTCCTTCCAATGCGTGCAGCTCCTCCTTAAAGAGATCAAAAGGCCGGTCTTTTGCCCGCAGATACATGCTATCCTGATAGGGCCGCCAATCGATTGACACATCCAGGCCGTGCGCTTCCGGTACTTCAGGCGAGCCATTTCGATCCTCCGCCATATCGAATCGGCGAGCAGTGGCGGTCAGCTGTTTTGGCTTAAACACCACATCTTCCGACTCCACGGATGCTTGCAGGTAGCTCAGTGTACCTTTGCCCAAAAAGCCCTGGTTACTCAGATCGACCAAGCCTTTGTAGTTTCCTTTGCCCTGATAAGTCGGGTAGCCTTCTTCCGGCGATTCAGCGATGAAGCCAAAGGAATCGTCCTCCTGACGAAGCTTCAGCGTTTCTTTGAAATCAGGAAAAATATCGGCAGAAACCATTGTGCCACCAAATTGCAGATCTTCTCTTTGAAAATTGTCGAGGCTGTTGAAACTAAATTTATCCAGCTCGAAGTAAAAACTGTCTTGCTTGTAACTACCTCCCTGAATATCTCCTTTATCGTAGTACACATAGGCCGGGCCTTTGCTGTTGAATGAAGGAAACAGGGGAATATCTTCCTTGCCCGACTTATTGTGAGGTGCATCAATTAGCAAGACGCCGGAAGTATGTTCGATACGTGAAGCGATAGAGACAGACACAGGATTGCCCTCCTCATCTTTGGCTTCAGTGGGAATATAAAGGTCGAAATAGCGAACCGAATCCATCACGACCTGATTTTTGTCATATTCAAATGAGAAATCTTTCCCTTCCAATGTGGCAAAGCCGGCAAACATACGACCGTCAAAATCCATATTGCGATTTTCTTTGACCACTATATTTCCAGCGGTGGGCCGTACCGCAACCTTTTGTTTGCCGCTGAATTGAATGGTTTTGACGCCCGAAGTAAACATTTTCTGCGACTTTAAAGACATCACCGCATTGACGCTATCCGTTTTGGAGGTAATCCTCAAATAATCAAAATCCGTCTTTTCCTGGCTGGCATCGGCATAGAGGAATATCTTATCCTTTACGATAATATCTTCATTTTCTTTATCATAATTGATAAATCCACCGGCCACCAGATCGTACAGCAGTGGCTGAATACTGGAAGCATCGAAGCGGCTGTTGAACTTTGAAGCCACCATATTGGCATCCAGCCTGCGGATGCCCTCCCGCTCGGCAATCACCTTGAGCATTGAGATAGGATTGACGGAAGAGATGTTTTGGATGCGGTGATAATCGTTTTCGGAGAAAAACTCGAGCGATTCGAAAAGCACGTCTTTTTTACTGCTGATACTTCTCACCTGCTGCCCCACCAACAGCGAGTCTTTATCCATGAACCAATCGATCTTGTCGGAATCGATATTGATTTTGTAGAGTGAGTTGAAAAAAGGGTTGCGATCGCTGCCCCGCTTTCCTCTGTGGAGGCTTAGTTTTCGATCCCGCACCAGGAATTTTACATTTACTGATGGGTGGTAGATCGAGTCCTGCCCAAAGTAAATGGTACTTTCCACGCCTTCCCCTGCCAGTTGTTCTCCCTTGCGGATGACCAGCAGATCGGACATTCCTTTGAAGGCCAGCTTGTTGTCCGTGCCTTTGATTTTTATAGTAGCTGGATGATCTTTGGAACCATAGCCATACACAGTGGTACCGTGCAATCGGAACCCGCCGGTATAAGTAATCCCTTCCCCCAAATTATCGATGCGCAAAAGGCCCTCCTTTGATTCAAAACGCGGATAAGAGCCTTCGGTAGCTCTGTTTTGGGTCACTACTTTATCCATCAAACTGCCTTGTATCGGGCCTTTTGGAAATAGATCAGGGTAGTAGAGCTGCACATCCTTAGCTTCGTAGAGTGCTTTTTTGGTATCTACCTGATATTCCTTGAGCATGCAATAAATCTCATCTTCCAAGCCAAAGCGCGTCCAGTTCACTCTTCCCCCTTGCCCCTTCCAAACATTCTCAACCGGAAAAAATTCACCTTGGGTTTCCAGAATTTGGATGGTATCCAGCTTCCTGGAAGCAATGAGATTTAGTTTTTCATATCGTATTAAGGGCTTTTCATCTTCGTACAGCACTTGGTATCCATCCGCCTGCGCCGCCCAGTTGATCCCGCTTTTGGAAAATCGGAGCGCATTGGATTCGTAAAAAGGCAAGGTGAACTTCAGAAAGTCCTGGTAGGGCTTGAGCTTTCGGTTTTTGATATCCCGAAGCATCGCCAGCAATACCTCGTGGAGCTGTGCGAAGGCAGCTTCGCCATTTTCAGTTTTTTTGACTTTTACCAAGCACTGCAAGTAGTTGTTGAAATAAGGGCTGGCCTTCATCTTTTGGGCCAGCATGAGGTTGCAGGTTTGGAGGATGGTGGGAAATTCTTCTTCGGTAAAAAGCCCTGCTTTAAAGTGGTCGGCAAATTCCTTATAAATCTCTTCCATAGCTTTTCGCTTGCTGGAAGTCATAAAGGTTTCCATGCTTTGAATAAATGCCGGCTGTGTGGAGGGAAAAGTATCCAGCTTTTGGGCAAGGCATAAAGTGGAAAGGAAGGTGAATAGCAAACAGCTAAACAGGTACCTAACGGGTATCATCGTATTTTCGGGTTTGAGAAACTGTTTCAAAACAGTTTCTGAGTATTTAACAATGTGCAAAAATAGTAAAAGCCGTGCGCTGCCTGGATTATAAGCGTTTCAACGTCATACAAAGCCAATTGTTGCTACGACTAATGATGGGCGCAAAAAACCGGAAAGACTGTATTTTCTGCAACATCATTTGCTCATCACTTTCCAAAAAACCAGATATCACCAAATAGGCCCCCGGCTTCAGCTTATCATATAACGCTGCCAAACTTTCCAAAATTACATTCCGGTTTATATTGGCCAGCACCAGATCAAAGCCCCTTTGGCGCACCGCTGCCAGGCTGCCCAGCAATACCTTCACAGGCCCGCCGCCATTGCGCTCGATATTTTGCAGACTATTTTCATACGCCGCCTGTTCTATATCCACCGCCACTACCTGCGCCGCCCCGAGCTTGGCCGCCACAATGGCTAGAATTCCCGTCCCGCAACCATAATCCAGCACTTTAGCCCCTTCAATCGGCAATTGCTGCATGGCTTCTATCATCAGCCGGGTGGTAGCATGATGACCCGTACCGAAGGCCATTCGGGGGTTGATGACCAGATCGAATTGCACCCCCTGGGCTGGTTCATGGAAATCGGCGCGGATGGTGCAGAAGTTGCCTATCCTAATGGGCTGAAAATTTGATTCCCACACAGCATTCCAGTTTTGTGCAGGAATCAATTGCTGTGAATACTCCAAATGAAACTGAGGAATTAGCTCGTTGAGTAGATCATAAAAAGTATCATCACAGCTGCTGGCCGGCAAATAGGCCTTGACCTGGCGATCACTTTCTTCAAATGACTCGAAAGGCAAATCGGACAGATAGGCAATAATCACCTCCGCTTCGGCATCGGCATCCCATTCAAAACGGAAGGAGTAATAATCTTGAGAAGAGATAGCCGCCGCCGACTCATCAGGAGCTTGCGGAATTAGCGAATCGGGGTTCATACCTGGGCCTTTGGATATACTTCCCCTTTGCAGGATTTCAAAGTATTCATCAGCAATGAGGTGACGGTCATTGGCCCTACCCCTCCAGGCACCGGAGTGATGTAACTGCATTTGGGAGCCACGCTTTCGTAATGCACATCGCCACGCAGCCGGTAGCCACGCTTTGCTGTTTGATCTTCCACCCGGTTGATTCCCACATCAATGACCACTGCTCCTTGTTTGACCATATCGCCAGTTACAAACTCGGTTTTTCCAAGCGCCACTACCAAAATATCGGCACGGCGGGTATGCGAGGCAATGTCTTTGGTGCGGCTGTGGCACAGCGAAACAGTAGCATTGCCGGGGGCTGCTTTGCGCGAAAGGAGGATGCTGATAGGGGTGCCAACAATATTGCTTCGGCCAAGAACGACACACTCCTTACCTTCTACTTCTATATGGTAGCGCTCCAGCATTTGGAGGATACCAAAGGGAGTAGCTGGCAGGTAGGCTGGCAGCCCTTGTGCCATACGGCCAAAATTCATAGGATGAAAGCCGTCCACATCCTTGCGGGGATCGATGGCCAGGGTGATCTGCTCCTCGTCAATGTGTTTGGGGAGTGGTAGTTGCACTATGAAGCCGTCGATTTCATCGTCTTTATTGAGCTGATCCACTATCTGCAGGAGGGCCGCTTCACTCAGCTCAGCTCCTTCCCGGATGAGCGTGGAGCGAAAGCCTACCTGCTCGCAGGAGCGCACCTTATTGCGCACGTACACCTGACTGGCGGGGTCGTCGCCCACCAGCACAGCGGCCAGATGAGGAGGGCGGCTGCCGGATGCTATTATTTGCTGTACATCCTTTGCAATTTCTTCTTTGATTATTTGGGCGAGCTGTTTGCCATCAATGATTTGCATAGTAATTTGACTTGTGATGTATAGGCAAAGGTAAGGAATTTTACTCAAGCTTAGGCTAAAGAACGGGCTGAAAACAGTTTCTTATATAAGCTTCTTTTTATATTTTTGCTCCTATCCGGTCGTGCTTAAGAGGAGACAGGCAAAGTAGTGGCAACTATCCGATTTGTTCTGTTCGTGCAATTACGCTTTCTACCAAATGGCAGCAAAAAAATCATCACAAAGATATGTCGCATTGCTTCGGGGAATAAATGTAGGGGGGCATCATAAACTCCCTATGGCTGACCTCCGCAACGAGCTCAAGGAATTGGGCTTCGAGAATGTAGTGACTCTATTAAATTCGGGGAACGTCATCTTCGACGCAGGCATCAATGATCTGAAAAAGCTGGAAAAAATGATTTCTGAGCGACTGGAGAAGACTTTTGGCTTCCCGGTGCCTGCAATGGTCAGAAAGTCCAAAACGATTCATCAATTGTACATCGACGCTCCCTTTCAGGATATAACCATTACTAAAGACATTCGCTTGTACCTTTCTTTTTTGAAGAAAAACACCCCTTCCGATTTGGAATTGCCCTGGACTAGCTCTGATAGATCATTTCGCATCCTCGATAAAAGGGATAAAACAATTCTCAGCGTTTTGGATCTTTCCCTTTCTAAAACGCCTAAAGCGATGGAAGCATTGGAGAAGTCTTTTGGTAAAGATATCACAACCCGAAATTGGAAAACATTGGAACGTATTGTGAAGAAGCTAGACTCTTTGTGATGGTAAGGCTATTCTATCCAGGTATTGTAAACCGCCAGGGCAGCAAATCCGACCACATTCAGGTATGCCATCGCTATCAACCAACCGGGCCGTACCGGATACAGCCAAAGTATGCATACCAGGCTGATTAAAAACACAAGTGTGAGTCCCCAGGTCAGCCAACGATACCGTTTCGCCTGGCTGGGATATACAAACTTGATCGGCACAAAATGCAATACCGCAAACAGTACTATCAAGATGGCATTTGCCAACTCTCCATATTGAAATACAAAAAGCAGATAGAATACCACCATATTCCACATCACCGGAAAGCCTACAAAATACATATCCTCCGATACCATGCCTTCCTTGCCGTAATACAGGGCTGACACAATCAATATCAGGCCTACCAGCGGCAAGCGCCAGGCATCTGCTACCAGCTCTGCCTGGTAAATAAAATAGGCTGGAATGATGGCATAGGTCACAAAATCCACTACATAGTCGATCGTTTTACCATCTACATTAGGTAATACTTCTTTTACACCTACTGCTCGTGCCAATATGCCATCTAAGCCATCAATTAGCTGGCAGGCAATCAACCAAAGCATAGCTGCCCGCCAATCCGCGGCATTGATAGCAAGTAGAGACATAAAGCCCGCCACCAGGCCGCTGGCCGTAAAGCTATGTACGGCCCAGGCCAAGCCTTTTCGCCAGGGGCTAATCACAACTGCTTTCGACACATTCCTGATTTTTCATATACAATGATAGGGCAATTTTTGCTTCTTCGCCAAATTTAGGCAATATTGAACTGATAGATAGCAATTGCACAAAGCAGTGTATCTTCAGCTTTCATGAAGCTGTATATTTCTTCGCTTTTCAAGCCCGTTTTAGCGCTTCTCCTCCTATTTATACTAACGGGAGGCATCCTCTACTTTACTCAGGCCCATGTATCCTGGCCGGGCTTCTTGTCAATGATGTTCTTTTATATGCTCATCTTTTTCATTGGCACCTATGCAAGCACCCTCAGAAAGCACAACAGCACTGAGGAGATCATCCTGGCTGGCAGATCTATTCCTCTTTATATAGCCGTGTTCACTATGAGCGCAACCTGGGTGGGTGGCGGTTTCATCAATGGCACCGCCGAATACACGGCCAATGCAGGCCTGGTGTGGGTACAAGCCCCCTGGGGCTATGCCCTCAGCCTCATGGTAGGCGGTTTGATCTTTGCCCGGCCAATGCGGCGGCGAGGCTTTACTACCCTACTCGACCCACTAGCCCAGCGCTTTGGCAAACGAATGGGAGCGCTCTTGTTTCTGCCGGCTCTCACAGGAGAAATCTTTTGGACTGCTGCCATCCTCACCGCACTAGGCACCACATTCGGTACCGTTTTGGGCCTCGAAACTACTCCGGCCATCCTCCTCTCTGCCTTGATCGCCATAGCTTATACAGCCATTGGCGGCCTGTGGGCAGTAGCTTTGACCGATGTTTTGCAACTCACACTGCTCTTTTTGGGTTTGGGCATTGTGCTGCCTTTTGCCCTGGCACAAACGGGTGGATTGGAAGCCAGCTGGCATCTGTATCAGCAAAAATTTGGAGCCGCCGCTACCTTTTTACCAAGCCGCGAAGCGTTGGGCAATTACTATTGGAACTGGTGGGACTACGCTTTGCTTCTCATTTTTGGAGGCATTCCCTGGCAGGTATATTTTCAAAGGGTACTATCGGCCAAAGACGAAGATACTGCTGTTCGGCTCTCCCTTATTGCAGGAGTGGTGTGTATGATTGCTGCAGTACCTGCCGTGCTAATCGGCATCGTCGGGGCAGTGGCCGACTGGCAAGCTATGGGCCTTCAGGCTCCGCCCGATGCTGCTTCTACCCTGCCCTGGGTGATGCGCTGGCTCACCAGTCCCTGGGTAGCCACTGTTGGGCTGGGTGCAGTAGCTGCGGCGGTGATGTCGTCGGTAGATTCATCCATACTTTCTGCCGCTTCGATGGCGAGCTGGAATGTGTACCGGCCTTTGCTAAAACCTCAACTCAGCAGCCAACAGTTGTCAAAAATAATCAAGCGCTGTATCTGGATCATTGGCATCGCAGCTACCTTGCTGGCCCTGAATATTCAAAGTGTATATGCACTCTGGTTTTTGTGTAGCGATTTTGTGTACTGCCTCCTATTTCCTCAACTGCTATGCGCACTTTTTGACAAAAAAGCCAATGTTTATGGGGCTTTGGCGGGTTTCATCGTTTCACTGATATTGCGGTTTGGTGGTGGAGATGTTACGCTCGGCTTGCCGGTTTGGTTGCCCTATCCGATGATTGAGGAAGGGGTGGTGCTTTTTCCTTTCAGAACATTAGCCATGATCTGCGGATTAGTAAGTATTCCTCTGGTTTCGAGGCTTACGCAAAAATGGCAGCCAGCAATAGCTTTGAAATAATACGTATGAAACGAGCATGAGCTTATTTAATCATAAGCTCACACAAGGAAATGATTAAAAAAGCTTTTGCGAGAGCGCAGCGGTTAAAAATTTTTAAACACATGAATAAAATTCTCGTCACCGGCATTTCTGGTTTCCTCGGCTGGTATGCAGCCAGGCAGTTGAAGGGCCAATTTGAGCTGCATGGCATCTATCACCAAAATCCTGTTCAAATGCCCGATGTTCATTTGCACCAGCTCGACCTCTGCGATGCCGCAGCTACCCGCCAACTTCTCAACCGAATAAGGCCCGCCGTCATTCTCCACCTTGCTGCCAACTCCAATCTCAATCACTGCGAAAGCCATCCCCAACGGGCTTACCGCATCAATGTAGCAGCTACCCAACAGCTGGTTGCCTTGGCTGAAAAGCTGGACATCTACCTCTTATACACCTCGACGGATATGGTATTCGATGGCCAATCACCCCCCTATCACGAAGCCAGCCCTCCATCACCCATCCATAGCTATGGTCACACCAAAGCAGCAGCTGAGCAAGCCGTTGTCCAATCTCTTGCCTCAGTAGCCGTAGTGCGCCTGCCCTTGCTTTATGGCCAGGTACCGCATGCTTCCAATTTTTACAGCTCCTGGCTGGCCCACTTCCAAAAAGGCGAGCCCATCCGGGCATTTATGGATGAATTCCGCAATCCTCTCAGTGGACGACAGGCGGCAGAGGGCTTGGCTTTGCTCCTCGATAAAAAAGTAAAGGGTATTTGGCATTTAGGCGGCAAGGAGTATTGTTCGCGCTACCGTTTTGCTGTGTCGATGGCGCACCAATATGGCTATCCCGAGGAATTGGTCATACCGGGCAAGCAAGCAGATATCTCATCATTAGCCAAGCGCCCAGCAAAGCTTTGCCTGGCCTTTGAAAAGGCAGCAGCGGCAGGTTTTGAGCCAGGAGGAATCGCTGAGGAGCTTGAATATTTAAAGAATTGAGATGAGAGAGCAGATGCCACAAAATCTAAGAGCGTGTTTGGAAATTGCTTTTGGAAGCAGTAGTAGTAAAATTTAATTTTGCACTAATGCACCGAAGGGTAAATTCCAAACACGTTCTAAAGTTTTCAAGTCTGAACATCTCAAATCAATAGCCTCCAAAATATCTTCTAAAAAACCATTCGATGGTGAGCAGGCCCAGCAAAAGGAAAAAGATCCACTTCAGGTTGATGACTGAACGGGTTTTGGACGTTTCGTAGATAACCGGCTTGAGCCCGCCATTGCCATTAATAAGCCCGGCGAGTGACGCCATCTGCGGCGGATAGACCAACTGCCCGCCGTACTTGTTGCTCAGTAGCTGGAGCAGGCTGTGATCGGCCGTAGTTTCATATACCTCCAGTTGAACAGGCTGTACACTAAATTGACCATTGTATGTCAATTGTTGACCGTTGGTGTTTACAGCGCCTTTGAATGTATAATTGCCTACCGGAAAATTGCCGGCATCAAGGCCATAGGAGCGGCCACTCTTGTTGAATGTGAAGTGAAAATCTTTCCCTTCGCTATTGGTGATGGTGAGGCTGGCATCCGGCTCGTTGATGAGCTCGTAGGATTCATTATAGAGTTCGGCATCGAAAAAAATACGTTCATTCTCATTAAAAATATTCTTAGTTAAGCTAATCCGAAACTTGCGTTTGTCTTCCTTAAGGCTCAGATATTGGATGCTTTTACTAAGCAATTGAGCAGTCATATCGTGGTTTTCGTGCTGCAGGTAGTCAAAAAGGCGCCACTTCCAGATACCCTCCGCAACCAACACACCTACTTTTGCCTGCTCCTGGTCACCAAAAAGTAGCAGGGGATATTGGGTAGCTACCTTGCCGATGCGCTGATACAGCAGCACCTGTGCATTGGGGCCTGCCTTAAATTCGCCGAAGGGCGCCAGCAGCGGAGCAAACTGAGGCAACTCCTGCCGGATGCTGTTGTCCAGGGTAAAGAGGTTGAAATTGCTTGCTACCGTAGCTTGCACATCATTGGTGTTTCGGCCATCAGCCACTATATCAATGAGTGCTTGGGCAGCATTGAAGAGACTATAATCCGTTTGCGTGCCGACTACAAAAAGATGCGAAATACGCTTGGCCTTCAAGGTATTCAGCACATTATCGATTGGATGAAATTTGCTGGGTAATTGGTGCAGCAACACAAAATCATAGCCTGCCACACCTCCCTGCAATTGCGAAGCAAACTGGACACTCACCTCATAGTTCTTATTGCCAACGAGGGTTTGCTTGATAGCGCTGAGATCAGGATGTGGGGAATGGGCCAGAATCAAAATCTTTTGACGTGCATCCAGTACATCCACAAAAATATCTTTGGAATTATTGCCGGTTGTCACTTCACCATCCACTTTATTGACCGAAATGCGAAAGCGCTGTACTCCGCTATTATCCGCATCGAGGAGCACTTCCTGAGTGGTGAAATATTTGTTTCTGTCAATGTTGAGAGGAATTTGTTGCAAGCGCTGCGTAGAGGAGCCATTCACTTTGAAAACATTGAGGAAGGTACTTTTCCCCTGGCAATTTTGAGCCGCGATATCTATCTGAATGCTGAATTTATCCCCCAAATAGGCAATTTTATTGTGAAAAACGCGCTTCAGCACCAAATCTCGCTGTGGCGTGGTATCGCCCAATGCGATGCTGTAAATAGGTGCGGAGAGCTTGGTGCTGGCATAAATCGGATTGCTGCCTTCGTTGTAAATGCCGTCGGTGGCGAGAATCACTGCCCCCAGGTTTTGGTTGCTGTACAGGTCATAGAGTCTGGAAAGGAGATCGGAGATATTGCTCACCTTGTCGGTAAATTCAAAATCGATGGCTTCCCGAACCTCATCACCAAATGCATACTGTTTGAGGTCGTACTGCTCCCCCAACTCACCGCCAAGCGCCTCGAATTGCTGCCGATACGCTGCCAGCTGCTCATCTGTCATACCTGAGCTGATCGATTCCGATTGATCCTGCGCCAGTACTACCACTGGCTTTTTGGTTTCTGTAATCACAGATTTGAGGAGAGGCGAAAGGAGCAACATACTCAGCAGGCTGACAGTGAGGAAGCGCAGACCGCCCAGCAGCCAGTTGAGCGAAGTGGCTTGCTCGCGGAAAGTAGTGTCGCGATAATAAAGCACTGCGGCGTACACCAAGCCGAGCAGGAAGCAAAAAATTAGAAACCAGGCAGGATATTGAAAACTGATATTTTCCAAATTCGGATTTTTGTTATTGAAGTCTATACTATTCAGCACGTAAAAATGGGCAAAGGGGTTTCAGAATCCAAAGCGCAAATTAAGAAAAATCACTATTTGTAAACATTGGATACCGGGATACCTCGGTAAGAAGACTGTTAAACTTTTATTAATATCTGCCCAATTGCAGTGCCCCGGGCCCAGCTTCCGAAAAAGGACTTATTTTTGGCAAGTCAGCAATAGCTATAATCCTTTTTCTCATTCATACGTTAAGCAATAAGGTTCTTGGATAAAAACTGGTACTTTGATGAAAAAATTATTGCTCGCTCTTTCGATCTTATTTTTTGCCAGCCTCAACACAGAGGCGGCCTATATGCTCCTTCCTATGGATAGCGAGCAGCAAAACCACCTCAAAGCCTACGGCATCACTTACTGGGTGCTCAATAATGGTGAAGAAGCTTATTGGCTGCTCAATTATCGCGGAGGAAGCTTTGCCTTTACGCACAACCCGGTTTTCGAAAAAGAATGCCGCACGCGCGGCGTCAATTTTGAGATCATCCCCGATGTGCAGTTCGCCAAGATCAGAATGGACATCGGCAATCCCGAAGTCAATCAGGATGTGATCAAGCTGGAAGTAGCACCGAAAATAGCTGTTTATACACCAGAATTCAATGCAAAAGGAGAAAAAATCCAACCCTGGGATGATGCGGTCACCCTGGTGCTCACCTACGCTGAAATCCCTTATGAAACCGTCTATGATGAGCAAGTTTTGAATGATGACCTGCCAAAATACGATTGGCTGCATCTGCATCACGAGGACTTCACCGGCCAGTATGGTCGCTTCTATAATACGTATCACAACTATCCCTGGTACAAAGAAAATGTACGCCGCATGGAAGCTCTGGCAAGCAAACTGGGCTTTCAGAAAGTATCGCAATTAAAGCTGGCCGTTGTCAAAAAAATCCGTGAATATGTGGGGGGTGGCGGCTTTATGTTCGCCATGTGTTCTGCTACCGACACTTATGATATTGCCTTGGCTGCCAATGGCGTAGATATTTGCGACCACATGTACGACGGCGATCCGCCGGATCCGGCTGCCGAAAAAAAGCTCAATTACGAACACACTTTTGCGTTCAAAGACTTTCGTTTGATGAAAAATCCGTTGGTTTATGAGTTTTCGACTATCGACCACAGCATGGGCCGAAACGTCAATCCCAAGCAGGATTATTTTACGCTATTCGACTTTTCGGCTAAGTGGGATCCCGTGCCCACCATGCTCACCCAGTGCCATACCCGCACGGTAAAGGGCTTCATGGGCCAAACCACCGCCTTTATGAAAAAGCAGGTCAAATCCAATGTGTTGATCCTTGGTGAGAACAAGCCAGCCGGCGAAACGCGTTATATTCACGGCATCTTTGGGCAGGGCTTCTGGACCTTTTACGGCGGCCACGATCCGGAAGATTACCGCCACTTTGTGAATGATCCTGAGACCGATCTCAATTTGCATCCCAATTCGCCCGGCTACCGGTTGATTCTCAACAATGTGCTGTTTCCGGCTGCCAAAAAGAAAAAGCGCAAAACCTAACCAAAAAAAAAAAACTGAAAAGACACAACAAATTTTGGATTCAGTTCTTTATGAATTGGATCCATTTTTTTTAACCTTAAATCCTGTTTTATAATCATGAATGATGGTAAAACTTCTTCCAACACATACATCTTCTTCAATGGCAATTGCCGCGAAGCGATGAATTTTTACAAAAATGCACTAAATGGTGAATTGGAAATGATGCCCTTTGAAGGCTCGCCTATGGACGTGCCGGAAGATTATAAAAACAAAGTAATGCACTCCACACTCAAGTTTGGGGATAATGCCGTAGTGATGGCTTCGGACAGCATGCCCAACCAACCTACCGAAGCTGGAAACAATTTTTCGGTTTCTATTGCCTGCAATGATGCCGAGCAAGCGGAGCAGTACTTCAACAAACTGGCGGATGGTGGAACTGTGATTATGCCTTTTGATAACACCTTTTGGGGAGCCAAATTTGGGATGCTCAAAGATCAGTTTGGCATTTGCTGGATGGTCAATTGCGAGTTGAGCCAAAATTAAGAACGTGTTTGGAATTTACCCTTCGGTGCATTAGTGCAAAATTTAATTCTGTACTTCATTGTTTTTCATCGCCATAGCGTGGGCTATGCCTCAAAAAAAGGCTTCGCCCAAAATTAAATTTTACTACTACTGCTTCCAAAAGCAATTTCCAAACACGCTCTAAGAGCTTCCTACATTGCGATGCGTCCGATATTTTCGCTCGCATCGCTGTCTTCATCAGTATTTGGTCTTTACAACGAACTGATTTTCAATTGTTTATCGAAATAAGCCAGGATTATCTTAATCTTATGATAAGGAAGCTGTTCGTCCATCGCTTCGAATATTTCTTTCAATTTAAATGGCTGCTCCATCGATTCGATCACAGTGCGCAGCCTTTTCATTTCAGCTCGATCTACCAGCCGCTGGATCTCTACCTTTTCACCTGCTGCAATGGCCTCCGCCAGATGACCATACACGGTGCCGATTGACAAAGCGCGTTCCTGGGCAATTTGCTCAGGGCTAAAGCCGCGCCGAAACAATTGCTGTGTAGCCACTTGTGATGCTCCTTTAAGGTTGGTTCCCTGCTGCCCTTTATCAGCAACAAAATTGCGGATAGTTTGTATAAAGACGCGCCCGTATTTGCGCAGCTTCGCCTCCCCGACTCCCGACACCTGCTGAAATTCCTGCTCTGTTAGGGGCCGGTTGGCAGCCATATCCTCCAAGGAGGCATCGCTGAATATGATGTAAGGCGGAATGCCCTGCTTTTGAGCCAGGCCTCGCCGCAACTGACGCAACACTTCAAATAACTCATCGCGGACGCGCTGTCGCTGGCTGATCGGTTTGGCGGCTTCTTTGGCGGCTTTCATCCGCTCCCGGTAAGCCAGCATCTTGACTAGCTGCACTTTGCGACCCTCAAAGAGTACAGACCTGCTCACCGGAGTCAGTTTGAGTACATGATGTTGATCATAGGCAATTTCCAACAGGCCCAAATTGACCATCTGCATAAGGAGTTGCTGCCAGTCGAATGCACTAATATCGGCACCTGCTCCATAAGTTTTGATCCGATCATAGCCACGCTGTAGCAGATCGCGCCGCTTTGAGCCGCGCAGTACATCGATAAGCATGTTCATGCCTACGCTTTCTTTGAGGCGGGCAATTGCGCTCAATGCTTTTTGGGCTACCACTGTGCCATCGAATTGCTGAGGTGGATCTTTACAAACATCACAATTGCCGCAGTTTTCGGCCTTATCCTCTCCAAAATAACTCAATAATATTTTGCGCCGACAAATCAGCGAATCGGCAAATTGGCGGATGCGCTCCAATTTGGCCAGTTTGATTTCCAGCAGGTCACTTTCGTTTTGCTGCAACAGATCGCGGAGCACAGAAACATCCCGATAGCTGTAAAACATCAAGGCTTCTGCTTTGGCACCATCGCGCCCGGCCCGGCCGATCTCCTGATAATAGCTTTCTATGCTTTTGGGTAAATTGTAATGCATCACCCAGCGCACATTCGACTTGTCGATCCCCATTCCAAAAGCTACTGTAGCACAAACTACCGGAACCCGATCATTGATAAAATCCTCTTGTACTTTAGAGCGTTCAGCGCTGTTCATACCGGCATGATAGTAGGCAGCGCGGATGCCTTGTTTGAGCAGGCGGGCGCAGACGTCCTCCGTATTTCGGCGGCTCAGGCAATAGATAATACCTGACTGGCCGGGACGTTGCCGGATAAAATCGATGATTTGTTCGGCGCGCCTTTGGCCGGGGCGTACTTCCAGGCTGATATTGGGTCGATCAAAACTGGCAATGAAAATTTCGGGCTGATCGAGCTGCAATTGTCGGATAATATCATTGCGGGTAATTTTATCGGCTGTAGCAGTAAGCGCCGTGATCGGCACATCGGCAAATTGGCGCTTCAAAAAGCTAAGTTGTGTATATTCCTGCCGAAAATCATGGCCCCAGGAAGAGATACAATGGGCTTCATCTATGGCGAAGAGATTGACATTGGTACGTTTGAGCAAAGGCAAAAACTGCTGAGAGAGCAGCTTTTCGGGGGAAACATACAACAAGTTCAGATGGCCGTTGTACAGGTCGTCTTCTACCGCACTTTGCTCCGCCAGGCTAAGGGAACTATTGAGAAAAGCGGCTTTGATACCACTGGCCCGCAGGCTTTCAACCTGATCTTTCATCAATGAAATGAGTGGAGAAACTACCACGCAGCAACCATCCACAGTAATGGCCGGCAGTTGGTAGCACAGGCTCTTTCCACCGCCGGTTGGCATCAGTACAAGTGTGTCCCGTTTATCGTACACGGCTTGAATGATCTCTGCCTGCATGGGGCGAAAGGATTCAAAACCAAAATATTTTTTAAGAACGTCCTTTGCAGCGGCGATTGTCATCAAATTATTGATTTAGTGTGTTCAGTGTTAGCAAACATACGCAATAAAGTTACAACTTTGCAGGATTTACGCTTTTTTATTTGCCCACCTACCGAAGTTTTGTCGCAGCATCTTAGCAGATGGATGTCGCCGGAGCTGCCAAAAAGCGAGCAATATTGCCAGAGCAAATAAGCCAGCAATAAAGCGATAATCGAAAATCAGTACTTTATAATTTGGATAATTAAAAGCTTGCAGGCTGGATTCCAGATTGAGCAAATAGGCCAGGCAGCAAATTAGAAAAATGACGAAGCGGCCACTGGTGCAGGCGTAGAGAAAAGCCAGCAACATGCTTGCATGCGAGTAGCGTTCATGCATGTGTACAGCGAAGAAAAACATCAGCAAAACACAGAGCAAACTGCTTAAGAAGCCCAGTTCGACCATATCAGCATCTGGTGTCAAACGCTTCTTCACCAATTGCCAGCTTTGAAACAACAGAGGCAGTAAAGCCAAAAAGGCCAGAGGGAAAAACAACAAATAGCTCCAGCTTTTGTAGCTCAGTCCATATATAATCTCAGGACTGTGCGTCCAACGGGCCGCAGGGCCAAGCAACAGATACCAAAGGTTGTAGGCTTTGAGTGAAATATTGGTGTATTGGTCGATGCTGCCGAAGGTATGTTCCCAAAAATTAGCGAGCTGGCCGGCAAATAGGAAAGGCAGAATTAGTAGTAATTGCACAAGCACACAGAGAGACAATCCGCTTGCAAATTGCTTTGGCTTATGGTAAATGACTGGCCACAGCAGTAGTGCCAGTACAGGTGCTATGACGAGTACGACAAGTTTGGCATTCATAGCCAGGAGGAAGGTAAGCATGGCGAGGATAATTTGAGCACGCAATGCAAAGACCAATGCCCAGGCCAAGAGTGCGGTAGGGATACTATCACATTGCCCCCAAAAAACGGAATTATATAAATAGGCAATATTCAACAACAAAAACAACGGAAGATAAAGCGCCTGACGATAATCTTTCACCAAATGCCAAATAGCAAATGCCCCCAGAAAGTCAAAAGCCAGAGCGATGCCACGTACATAAGACATATTGCTTACAACTGCCTCTGCGCTTCCCTGCAACCAGCCAAAGGCATATAAACAGTACAGATACAGGGGTGGATAATTGACCCGCCAACCCGGCCCATATTCATACACCTTACCAATGCCATGTTCCAACATATGCACCATCCAACGCTGCCAATGGCCCATATCTCCTTTGTGGTAGCTGTCTGGTAACAGTAGGAACAGCAATAAATACAGCGACCCATACAGAGCTATTGCAGGCAGCCAAGCCCGATCATTTCTGGAAAATTGGCTAGTAATAAAATTCATTCGCTCCAAATTATAAAAGATTGGAGGAAGTTCAATATCTGTCCAATCCTTTGGTCAAAACCAATATGTTCTGTATTTTAGATGTCAAAATTAACGTATATCCTCCCATGAAAAAAACGACCTTCTTACTTATAGCACTTTTCCTTTGCCAAATGCTTATCTCTCAGCCCAACAACGGTTTCTTCAATACGGAGGCCGATTTGCTCAATTGGCAGTTGTCTCATGAAGGGAGTATCCGAAAAGTTGTGGAGCCGAGCTCTCCTTTGTTTGGCGACAAGGTAGTATTTGAGCAGGAAGGCCGCAGAATGAAAGCCAATGTGAAGGAACTGAACTACTGGGGCTGCGCTTTCAATGGCCAGGTCTATCGTTTTTATAAGGGGAAACTTTACCATGTATTGAGCTGGGGAAAAGTGACGCTTTATGGAAGAAATTTGTTGGTGCAAAGAGGCTTTGACCAGCGGGTAGCTTCCTTTGAATACACGATGGGCAATAATGTAATTGCCATCGAACAGGAGGAAGGCAATTTTGTGGCAGCTTCCATGCACAATATTAAATCGAAGATCGAAAGCAGCCCCGAAGCGGTTAGTCTGCTCCCCGATTCCGGGCTCATCAATGAAGATTATCACAACAAACTCCTCTACGCCATCAATTACTACAACCGCTCAGAGCAGTAGCTGTTGTTATTTGTTGATCAAACAGAGCTGTGCCCTTCCCGCGTACCCTACGTCACAAGTCAGAAGTATGCCTACCCGCTTGGAAGGGCTTCCATTCATTCTTATCCTTTAACGCTATTTTAAGTCTGGGCCTGCAATAATTTCAGCTGCAAAGATATTTTATGCGCAGATGCCTTTTTTTGGCTAAAAGTAAGCCGTTGGGCTTGTCTGGCTAGTGAGCTGGGTAGAAGCAAATAAATACATGAGTGAAAGCCGCATGGCAAATATATACCGATACGAAAGTGATTTGGGAAAATATAATCACTTTCTTTATCGGCATACCCTCAAAATCAATGGTTTGTAGTAGCACAAATTCCCAAACCATTTTATTTTGAGTATACATTACCACCCCAAAGAAACCTTCAAAAAATACAAAGGAGGAAGTTTTCGAAGCTTCCATAAAAAAAATTTCGCTTTAGTAATGCTCAAAAAACTCCCATGAAAAAGCCGATCCCTTCTCTGCTCACATTGCTCATTGCACTGGCGCTCATGCAACTACCTGCAAACAGCCAGGAAGCAAACAGTACTTTGCAATATCCTCAACTCAATGCGTACGTTATTCCCGGCCTCCATACCGGCGACCTGTTCGACGGGCTCGAAATATATGGCAAAAGGCGAAAGCCTCTTTCTTTCAGCCTGGCTCTAGGATACCGGCCCGGTCGTTTGGTGGAATTGGGCATGTCGATAGGAATGCATTACAAATCCAGCCTCACCATTGCCGAAGCCACCAGAGTGAATAGGCCTAATCCCCTCACTGAAATACTGGAAATACAAGGCTCCCGCAACGCGCTCAGTGGCCGGGTGTTATTTCATTATTCAAAATGGCCCGATATGGAAATGTATTCCGGCCTGCGTGTGGGCATTGCGCAAACGAAAAGGAAAACCAGTTCGGGGCACTATCACTATCTGCTCAATTCCGATGAGGGTATTCCCGACATTACAGCCCACATTGACCAGAAAGAGCGACAGTTTAGCGCCCAGTTCATCCTGTTTGGATGGCGCTATTACCTCAATGATTATATGGGAATAGGAGTGGAACTGGCCGCAGGCAAACCCTATTTTGTGGGTGTACAGCTCGGTAGCCGGCTGGTTTGGAATTAATTTTTTGCTGACAAAGACCTTCTTTTCAAGCGCTCTAATTTTGTATTGTTGCAGAAAAGTGTCACTTTCGGGCGATCCAACAATTAAAAAGTATGCAACGATCAAAAATTGGAGGTATCGGCTACTATGTGCCAAAAAAGGTAGTTACCAATAACGATCTGGCAAAGGTCATGGATACTTCCGACGAATGGATACAGGAACGCACCGGCATTGTAGAACGCCGCTATGCCGAAAAGCATAAAGAATCCACCGCTACTATGGGTACCGAAGCTGCCAAAATAGCTATTGAGCGGGCAGGTATCACCCCGCAGGATGTGGACTTTATCATTTTTGCTACGCTCAGTCCCGATTACTACTTTCCCGGCAGTGGCGTACTGCTCCAACGCATGATGGGCATACAGGGTATCGGTGCGCTGGATATCCGCAACCAATGCAGTGGCTTTGTGTATGGTCTTTCCATAGCCGATCAGTTTGTACGGACGGGTATGTATAAAAATGTGCTGTTGGTGGGCTCAGAATTTCACTCTGTGGGGCTGGATTTTACTACGCGGGGGCGTAACGTCACCGTGATTTTTGGTGATGGGGCAGGTGCTGCGGTCATCCAGCCGGCCACCAATGAGGGGCAGGGCATTTTGTCCACTCATCTCCATGCCGATGGTGACCATGCCGAGCGCCTGGCCAACATCAACCCCGGCAGCCACGGTGGCGCCATCCATGAAGACATGAAAGATTTTGGCTATCCCGATCAGGAGTATGGGGGTGCTTTTGTAACGGATAAAATGTGGAAGGAAGAGCGTTTTTTTCCAAATATGGATGGGCAGTATGTGTTCAAATTTGCCGTTACTAAATTCCCTGAAGTAATCAACGAAGCCCTTCAAACGAATGGCTATACTGCCGAACAGATCGATTTGCTCGTGCCCCACCAGGCCAATCTGCGCATCAGCCAGTTTGTACAACGCCGCCTGCGCCTGCGCGACGACCAGGTCTGGAACAACATTCAAAAATATGGCAACACAACAGCCGCCTCCATTCCCATCGCACTTTGCGAAGCCTGGGAAGCCGGCAAGGTGAAGGAGGGCGATTTGGTGTGTCTGGCAGCCTTTGGCAGTGGCTTTACCTGGGGTTCAGCTTTGATACGGTGGTGATTTTTTCTTCAATTACACCCGCATCCGCCCCCAACTTTGCCACCATAGGCCCCCGCAGCACCTTCTCTGTAAGACTCAAAAGCTACTTCAAATTGCAGGCAGTCAGAGATGGTAAGTTCCATATCCTCATCGTTTAAATACACCTTTTGGTAGGGCTTAACATTTACGCAGCTGATTTGAAAAGCCAGCAAGAGCAACACTATAGAAAGGATGTTTTTCATCGATAGTTGAGTTGGAGGTGATCGGAAAGGAGCATTTCGTCTTTACTATTCACAATGATGCCTTCTATTTGCTCCAATTGATTAATCAAATGCATGCCATTCTTTTCGCCCATCACAAATACCGCTGTTGCCAGCGCATCGGCCAGCTCGGTATCGGGGCAGATGATACTTACACTTTTAAGCCCCGACACGGGATATCCACTGCGGGGGTCGATAATATGTGCGTAGCGCCTGCCGTCAATGAGTGCAAAGCGTTCGTAATTGCCTGATGTAACAATGGCCATATCCTCCAGGGGCAGCCAAGCCAGCCAAGCTCCTTTTTTCTTGGGGTCGGCAATGCCAATTTCCCAGGCATCCCCTCCAGGCTGATGCCCCCAGGCAACCAAATCGCCACCGGCATTTACGATGCCGCTGTCAATCTCCAAATTTTTCATGACAGCGCGGGCCTTATTGGCCGCATAGCCTTTGCCTATGGCGCCGAAGCCTATTTTCATACCCTTTTCTTTCAAAAAAACAGTTAGCCTCTTTTCATTCAGAAGTATGTTTTGATAATTAATCTTTTCAACGGAAGCAACAATGGCTTCAGGAGCCGGAAGGCGGGCCATGCTGCCGTCGAAACGCCAAACATGGTCGATGCCGGCAAAAGAGATATCGAAGGCACCATTGGTGAGGGTGGATACTTTTTTACTTCTTTCAATCAATCGGAACAGTTCCTTATCAACTTCAACGGGCCCAATGCCTGCCTGGCGATTGATAGCAGAGGTTTGGGAAGCACTATCCCAGGAAGAGATCATTTTTTCAATACGGGCAATTTCCTGCTGTGCCGCCGCTATTGCTTGCTCAGCCACGGTTTGTTCCACACTCACCGCTGTGACTTCAAACTGAGAGCCCATCGCTATAAAAGCTTTTTTGTATGTCCGCTTTTCCCTTTTTTTGAAAAAAGGCCGAATCGTGTTGATAAACAAATCTGGCCCGCCTGGTTGATAAGCGCTTTTGGTCATGAGCCGACCTTCCTCATCAATGAGCAGCACATGAGGGAAAATGCCATCAAATTCATACACTTCGGCCAGCTTTTCATTGTGCTCTTTTTGCCCATCGGAAACTTGGTTTTTCCTTTTTCTGGGAAAATCGGCGAGCAAACATACCAGATGCTCCTTGGCAAAGTCTTTAAATTTAGGGGTTTCAAAAATTTCTCGTTTCATTTTCATACAAGGTTTGCACCAATCAGAGCCAGAAAAATAAATCAACACGTACTTCGATTCCTTCCGGGCAATTTCTTTAGCCTCTTCAAATTGGGTTAACCACCGCAGGCTATCCTGCGCCAATAAAGGAGAGCAAAGGACGGCTAAAAGCCAAATCATCAGCGCCAAGGGAGAAGCGCTTATCCGGCTAGGAAAAAACGTGCAACAGGCTTCCTTGCAACTCGGTGTGATAAACTTGAATTCCATATTTTCCCAGATTATTGTAGGTAGTAGTACCATTTCCTAATTTATCGAAAGTAGCTCCGTGCGCCTGGCAAAGATATTCGCCATCCTTCCAGACAATGCGTGGCAAAAATTCATCGGTGCATATTTTAGTAGCTGCGATATATTCTCCTTGTTCAGTAAATACGATGATTGCATTTTCATAAAACGCGTAATCACCTGGCTTTTTTAATTTCGAGTATTTCGGCTCGTTGAGATCGATCGTAAAATCTACGGTCGGCACATTGGGGTTGGATAATGTATCGGTCCGCAATACTTTACTTTCATTAGTTGCCTCTGCCAGTTTTTCTTTATGCTGACATCCCCCGCCACAAAACATCGAATAGGCCAGCGCTGCGCCAACAGGCAATTTGGATAGAAATTCTTTTCTGGTCATACTCTAAAATTTTACTACTTTTTCACTGAGCAGGACTCCCCTCTTGTCAGTAATTTTTAAAAAATATATACCTGGACTGCATGCTGCGCAGCTCAGTTCTATCTCTAACTTTTCCGATCCTCCGATTCCGTATTTATACCAAATCCGATGCCCCAGATGATTGACCAACTCTACATCAAACCGGTTGGTTAAAGTGCCAGAACTGAGTTGCACTTTTAGATTTCCTTTGTACCAGGGGTTAGGAAATACCTCAAACTGTAAGGGGCTACCTGGGTATTCGTCTGCTGAAGTGGTGCTTTTGACGAACGGCTGGCTGTGTGTAATTTCATAAATTCCACCTGTCACATAATTGGGCGTGTACATCCTCAAGGTATCGTCATTTCGGCCCACCCCCGAAGCCAGCATAGCTGTAGCACCGGATACAGCATCTACCACACTGCCTGTTTTCACCCAATCATTTCCATCCCATTCATACTCAAAAAGATCGTTTGCCGGTCCAGCCCAATAAGCTGAGCTGGTGGTGTACACCCGGTTGCGGCCATCCGCCTTGAGCCTGGCCAAATGAATATCACCACGATGGGGAGTGGATTCAATGACTCTGGTATCCCAACCACTTCCATTCCAACTGTATTCCCAACGTCCATCGGCCAAAGCTGTGGTGTTCACGTATATACGCTGAACGCCATCATTGCGCCCCTCACCAATTTGGACGGCATCGGGCCAAGTTTCCACACTACATTCAAGGTTGTTTTGCTGAAAGGCAGAATTTACCCAACTCAACTCGCTCAGGCAATTGGTGTTCATCAAAATCCGATTGATGCCGTCATTGCGGGCATCGCCGATCTCTCCGCTCACCTCGTGATAGGTATCGGAAATAGCCATTGCATTCCACTTGTCACCCTCCCAGCTCCACTCGCTCAGCCCGTAAGCTCCAGACACATACAACCTATTCTTACCATCATTTCTACCAGCACCTACTACTACCCCCGTGTTAATGTCGGGAGCAGTGCCAATGAGCTGTATTTGCCAGCTACTGCCCATCCAGCTTGCTTCAAAAATTCTGGCGGACTGGGCCCATTCTGCAAAATAAATCCGCACGAGGCCATCATTCCTAGCTTCACCGGCGGCAATGTGCATCAGGTGATTGAGAGGCCCTGGATGTACCGTATGGCTCATCGTCCAACTTCCGCTTTCATAAGTCCATTCATACACACCGCCGTCTTTAGTAGTAACATAGAGGCGTTGCAGGCCGTCATTTTGTCCATCTGCCAACACCAGATCATACGAATCGGTAGTAGGGCATTGGCCGATTTGTATTACACGCCAGTCTTGCGAAAAGCCGATCATTGGGATTAGCAGGCCGAGGAGGAGCAAGAGGTTTTTCATAATTCAGTGATTAATGGAAAATGATAATTGAATACTGCCGATCCATGCCTTCAAACCATCAGAGCGATGGTAGTTGGCCGCTCTGGCTTCTATTTTATCCAGGGCGATGCGCTTGATTTTCGAACCTACAGCTCCTGTTCGGAACAGGCCATTTATGGGCGCATAGCGAATGCCGAGCCCAATTTTGTGGCTTTGGAAAGCAGACAGATCGTAGTCGGAAGTAAAGTAGGTTGCGGAGGAGTGGTGTTCATCAATTTTGGCAAAATAGGTAGCCGCCGATTGGGTATGAAAGCGATAGAAAGGAATGGCCGCCAGAAAGGCTAATGGTTTTACAGGCAGCTCGATGGACGCTGTGTGTGCCCGGATATTAAAATCGTCAAAATAAAGGCGGTAAAAAGTTCTGGCCACCAAAAAGTCCGTCACAAAATAATTGAGCCGAATACCAAAAGGATACTTGATACGCTGCCGAGGCAGATTTTCCACCCCTGGCAAAAAGCGGTCTTTAAAATAAACCCGATGAAAGGGTGTAGATAAATATCCCTGTTGAATGATGGCTTCAGCGGAGAGAGAAAATTGTAATTTTTGGGTAAGCACTTGTGAGTATGAAATACTTATATCTACCACATGCCGCCAATCCACACTATCGAAAGGCAATTGATTCCTAAGCTCCACCGGAAATATCAGCTCCCAGCGATCCGAAAAGTGCTGGAGGGTTAGGTTCAACTGGCTGTTTCCTTTGTTGAATGTTCGGGCTGCATAGCCTCCGGTGGAATACGAAGTGACATCCCATTCCGTTGAATAGCCTGCATTCATACCATATTCAAACCCTTTTTTATTTTTTTCCTTTGCAAAGGCTCCGGAAAAATAAATTCGGTCATCCACCACTGAGGCTGACGATATGGAAGCTGGATTTATATTATCCGTAGAAGCAGAGGTGTAGTGATCAATACCCGCCATCAGGCTCAGAGAATTATTCTTAACAGGAATGTTCACGATAATTTTGCCGACATGGTCTGTCAGATATTCGGTTCCTTCACCGCCCAGCACGGGGGAATGTTTGCCATCCTGCTCATAATAACTGTAAAGAAATTTCACTTCCGTTTCTTTTAGCTTTCGGTGATAAACATCGTTGTTGGCACCAGGGAGAGTGTCCGGCTGTGCATACATTGGCCAAGCAAGACATAGTGTCAAAAGAGATCCTATAAGCTGTATCGTTAGGTTCACTGATCGAGTGCTTAGTGCAATTCCCAATTCACTGTCAATGCGGCATGTATTAAATGATAGCGCTGTGCAATGCCAAATTCAGGCTTCGTAATGGAGCTGCTTTGGATTTGCAGCCCCGGCGCCAGCGCCAGTTTTACATGAGGTGACAGGTAATAACCAATACTCAGCCGGAGCAAAATGGCCGGAGCAATTTGCTTTTTGAAAATATGCTCATCCATTGAAACAAATTGTCTGGGTTCAAGATCGGGAGATACTATTTGGCCTTTTGCTTTTTGGAGAAGGTTGATCATCGCCCCGGCTTGCACGCCCCATTGCCAACGATTTTTTACACTTTGATATCCCACCAAAACGGGGAGGTAAAGATATTTCAGATTATTGTAATGGGTTTTGCTTCGTTGTAAAGTTCGGCGGTAAAACAAGCCATCCTTTTTGACCAGTTCAGCGCGGCTATGCTCCCAAAACAAGCGCTCGTTTAGCTGCTGATAAGTCAGGCCTAAGCTCAACAACAGGCCGCTGTTGAAATCGATTTGATATCGCAAGCCAACGCTCCACGCCTCCAGCCGTTGCTCCGTCAGTTGCCTTTGCTTTAAGTACTTTTTCGATTGACCGTTCAACTTTTTCAGCGCAATTGCCGGGCTTGCAGAGAGGCTTATACTTGTCCTGCTTTTGGGCGGCAGGGATTCTATGCCTGGGAAATGAACCTTCTCAGGGAATAATTCAACTTCATTCTCTGGTCGGACTACCACTGGCAAGACATGTAAGAAATCAAAAGTTGGGATAGTCGTATAAGAAATCGCTTTCTCAAGCTGTTTGGGAAGCTCATCAGGCAAACCTTCCAATTGGGCAACTTCTACCAACTGCGCTTTGTCCAATCTTTTTTGGTTATGCACCTGCTCACTACTTTTCTTTAGAATGACTGGGTCGTTTTCTGTTTGCGTCAGGCTTTTAGCCACCCTCTCCCTCTCCAAACTGTTGCTATTGCTTTTTTCATTGCGCTTGTCAGATACATAGCTTAGCGGAACCGACTGCTCGGAAAATCCCGGGCCAGTGACTGGGGCAAAAGATAGGACGCCAAGCACCCAGCAGCTAAGTGCTCCGGCAAGAAATGACGCCAACAAAATTAAAAGCCCTCTTTTCCGGCGGCCTTGGGGAGCAGGCTGATGATCCCTGCTCTGCTCAATCCGCCGGCGCAGCCGATCTGTATCAATTGGCGAAGGGTAAAATTTCAATTTATCCCTAAAGCTATCATCAATGCGGTCGTGGTGCATGCTGATCTTTTTTGAAATTGAATCAATTGCTTTTTTAACAAGGCCCTCGCTCTCGACAACTGTGAACGCGAGCTACTTTCGTTAATTCCCAACATTTTGCTGATCTCCTTGTGTGAAAACCCGTCGAGGACAAAGAGATTGAAGACTTGTCGATAACCTTCTGGCAAGTTGGCAATGAGCTGAAGCAGGTCCTCTTCTTCCAGTTTTTCGATGATGCCCGAATAGTTAGATGGAAAAGCATCTCCCAACTGTTCTACATTTACCAAAGCCGGATATTTGGCTCTGTAATCCCGCAACGCTGTGCGAATCACGATACTACGCATCCAGGCTTCCAGCTTCCCTCGGCGACTGTCGTACTGATGAATAAAGCGAAATATTTTAATAAACGCATCCTGCAATACATCCTCTGCTTCGGCATGTCCACGCGAATACCGTCTGCTGACGGTCATCAAAACCGGAGCATAGCGCTCAACCAAAAGCCCTTCGCACACCGGGTCTTTCAGCCGACAGCCTTGTACCAATTCCTCTTCAGTCATCTTTCAACTATTGCATCAATTTTCCCGAATGGCAGCAAACGAGCCCATAATCGGGTACCAGGTACCGTCTTCGGCAGGAATTTGGCCTTCAAACGTACCGATAATGAAGTCTCCTTTGTCTCCAAAATATTCGATATTCGACTCCACTGTACAACCCGAACACTTGAAAAAATCGGGATCGTGGATGTTTTCGTCAAGTGTAATGGTCAAATCGGCCCGTTGGAAGACGCCCTGTTCTGTGCCGTGAATATTAAAAATAAACTGTGGCAAATCACCAGTACCAAAATTGACCAGCTGTGTCACTTCCACCGAATCGTGATCTTCTATCCAGCCAGACAAATCATCTATGGAAAACATTTGCCCGTTTAAATTAAAATCAAAATGCTCAGTGATGCTTATCAGATCATCATCTACAGTAGTAATATCCGAGTTTTGCCGACAGGAGCTCAGTACGACTAGCAGGAGCATAACTATCCACCCTTTTATTTTAGCTGTTTTCATACATTTCAACAATTGCAAAAGCCTATACCCAGAATAGCCAAAAATCTATCAATTCGCTGCACCACATCTTACAAAAGGTAAAAAACCGGCAAAATGCCTCAAGTTAAGTTATTCCCGGCTTCGGCAAAAAGTCTCTTTTGTCAAAAATCCATCCTTTCAATTGCCTTATTCTCCGTAGTTTTGCAAACGTGAAATTCGGATACATATACCTCATCGGCCTGCTGGCGGCTCTCAATCTTGCCACCCCGGCCCTCGCTCAATACGACAGCCATTGCCTCGAAATTGAATGGGCTTACAACTACGGTGGCTCCGATCAGGAATGGATACGCTCTGTAACCGAAACGCCCGACAAAGGCTATATTTTTGTCGGTTATAGCAAATCGGCCAATATGCAGGTAGGTGACAATGCCGGCAATTGGGATGTTTGGGTCGCCAAACTTGACTCCCTTGGCATTATCGAGTGGACTCAGGTGCTGGGCGGCAGTGGTAGCGATGAGATTAGCAGCATAGAGCTAACCGCAGACGGCGGATATATACTGGCAGGCTCTTCTACCTCCTCCGATGGCAGCCTTACCGGCAACAATGGCAGCGAGGATGCATGGATCATCAAACTCAACCAACAGGGTGCTGTCGAGTGGCAGCACAACTTCGGCGGATTAAGAGCCGATAAGGCAGAAGCGGTACGCTCTACAGCCGATGGAGGTTTCATAGTGTGCGGTTATTCCGAATCTTCCGGTGGTGATGTAGGTGGTAATAATGGCGACTTCGATATGTGGGTGTTTAAAATTGATGCAGGAGGACAGATATTGTGGAGCCGCAATTATGGCGGCAGCCTCGATGATTGGGCCTTCGCCCTTGACGTCACATTAGATGGCGGCTATATACTGGCAGGCTCTTCCTTTTCCAGCGATGGCGATGTGAGTGCCAACAATGGTTTTTATGATTTTTGGGTAGTCAAACTGGACGCATCGGGCACTATGCAGTGGGAATCAAATATGGGCGGCACCAGCGAAGAGCGGGCATATGCTATCCGCCAAGCTGCCGATGGTAGTTATATAGTTAGCGGCACAGCTTTTTCCGCTGATGGGGACGTGAGCAGCAATGCCGGCGGCTCCGATGTTTGGCTCGTCAAACTCAATGCAGTCGGCCAGATACAGTGGGAACGCAATTACGGAGGCACCGGAGAAGAATATGCCCGAGCCTTGCAGATACGCGATAATGGCAATTATGCAATTCTGTCCTATAGCTTCTCCACCGACGGAGATATCACCAATAATCAGGGCATCTATGATTTTTGGATATTGGAAACCGACCCCAACGGCAATCTGATTTGGCAGCATACCTATGGTGGCTCCGGTACTGAACGTGCCTTCACCCTCGGCCTTACCAGCGATCATGGATACATCCTTGGAGGTTATTCCCTCTCTAACGATGGCGATGTGGCAGACAATTTTGGCGATTGGGATTGTTGGCTGGTCAAACTCCATCCAGAGCCCATTGTGCTGGAGTTGGGCCATGACACCACCCTTTGTACAGGCCAAACCGCCATCCTCGATGTCGGCATGTCCAATGCTCCCGATTTTTCCTGGCAGGACGGGCAAAGTGGCCCAACTTACACCGTATCGAATCCAGGCATATACTGGGTGGAAGGCAGTCGCGGAGCGTGCAAGGAGCGCGACTCGGTGGTGGTAAGTTATGTAAATGCCGATGTATTGGATTTGGGGCAGGATATTTTGGAATGCGCCAGCTCCGGTCCTGTCACACTGGATGCTACCCTCCCTAATGCGGATGGATACTTGTGGAGCAATGGCCATACGGAACCTACCCTGACCATCCATACCACCGAATTGTACAGTGTGGAAGTCATGCAGTATGGCTGCCTGGTGACGGATGAAATCCAAGTGGTATTTGCAGAGCCATATGCCGAGCTGGGGCCGGATACCTGTATCTGCGAAGGGGATTATCTGATCCCTGAAATGTGGCAGCCGGAAGCCGTATTCCTTTGGCAGGATGGCTGGGATGGTCACAATTTCCTCATACGCGACACAGGCGCTTATTGGGTGGAGGTAAATATTGACGGCTGCCTGGCAAGGGACACCTTCCATGTGAGTTGGTGTGAAAAATTCAGAGACCCCTGCCTTGAATTCCCCAATGCTTTTACACCGAATGACGATGCGGTAAACGAAGTTTTTAAACCGGTCAACTTCTGCCGGGCCAACAGCTATCAGCTCCGCGTATTCAATCGCTGGGGAGAGCAGGTTTTTGCCAGCAACGATCCCGACATCGGCTGGCGCGGCGATTACAAAGGCAAGCCTGCCAGGCAAGGCGTGTACATTTATATGGCTGAATTTACATTCACTTTTGAAGGGCAGCAAATTCAACAACAGACCAAAGGAGAGGTATTATTGCTGCGCTAATGCTCTTCGAGCTTGTAGGGATTTAATAATTTGACTGCAAATACGCTCAGAACTTTCCAAACACATATTAATGTTTTTAAGTATATTGCAGAAAAAGCAAATGTATGAGCCATGTCTTTATTAGCTATGCGAGGGCCGACCAAAGCAAAGCCCAAAAGCTCGCCAATGCTTTGCAAAAATCCAGAATACCGGTTTGGTGGGATCCCAAAATTGCGTTAGGCGAACGCTGGGAGCCCGCACTTCACCATGCCATAATGGAAGCCGCGGCAGTTATTGTGCTTTGGTCCAACCACTCTATCCACTCTGAATGGGTACAAAAAGAAGCAGCCCTGGCCATCCAGCAAGGAGCTATGATCCCGGTGAGGATCAGCCCGGTCAATCCGCCGGGCCCATTCGGGCAGTATGACTGTGCCGATCTTTCGAGCTGGGAGCCCAGCCGCCCTCATCGCGAATTTGACCAACTGCGGCGCCATCTGCTGACTCTATTTGGCGGAGGAGGTGCCTGGCAAGTGGAGCGGCTCAACAGGGAAACACTCCTCGTAAGCCTCGATGTAGAACAGCATACAGTAAGCTACGAGCGTGGCCACTTATTTGTGGATGGCATAAAAACCGTGGAAGGCCTGGCATCCATCATTGCCAAACGCTCTTTTAACTTCGAGCTGCAGGATGGCAAGCGATATTACCCCGCCCGACTCGATGTTTGGGTGACCATGCTGCGGGGAGATGTCAAACGACTCTCGCTATATGTGGGTGGAACGGCGCTCTATAATGGATGATAAATAAATCAGCCTATGCAATCTGTACTGTCCATATTATTTGATGTTTTATTAGGCGTTATACTCTCGACAGGCTGGCTGTATGCTGGAACGATTACCATCGGCAACAATGGCGATTATGCCAAACTTTCCGATGCAGAAGCTTTCATCAATGCCGGGGATACTGTACTTGTCTTTTCTCAGGTATTTTCCGACGGCACACAGTTTCTGCACAATTTGCGCGGCACGGCCAATGCTCCTATCGTGATCCTATCGCAATCGCAGCACGGAGCCATCTTCAGGGGCGGAACAGAAGCCATTCATCTGATCAACTGCACGCATATCGAAATCAACGGATTGGTGATAGAGCAGCAAACAGGCAATGGCATCAACATCGATGACGGTGGTGATTACAGCAGCCCGGCAAAGCATATTAACCTCCGCCACTGCCTGTTCCGCGACATGGCTGCCAATGGCAACAACGACCTGCTCAAAATGTCGGGCGTGGATAGCTTTCTCATCGAGCATTGCCGGTTTGTCAATGGAGCTGCGGGGGGAAGCGGGATCGATTTTGTAGGCTGCCATTGGGGCACTGTGCAAGATTGCTATTTTGACGAAGCCGGTGTGACGGGTATTCAAAACAAGGGAGGTACACAGTACATCCGAATTCAAAGAAATATTTTTAAGAATATGGCTCAGCGCGCCCTCAACCTGGGAGGCAAAACCGGCTTGCAATTTTTTCGCCCTCCCCTCCCCGACCCCATCGTCGATGCCTTCGAGGCTGCGGATATTGAGGTGTTCAGCAATGTATTTATAGGCAGTTGGTCTCCCATTGCCTATGTAGGCAGCATTCGGGTGAAGGTATATCACAACACATTCTTTCAGCCTGAAAACTGGGTCATTCGCATCCTTCAGGAAACCACAGAGCCAGGCTTTGTAAGCTGCGGCCAGAATGAATTTCGCAACAATATTGTATATCTGACAAACGACCTTACCGAGGTAAACATTGGCCCCGATACCGACCCGGCTTCTTTTACTTTTAGCCATAATCTTTGGTTCAATGAAAATGCCGGCAACTGGACTCCTACCCTGCCAGTAATGGATGTCGGTCAGCTGATCACCGATCCACAGTTTTTGGATGCCACTACTGAAAATTTCAGGATACCTCCAGGCAGTCCCGCTGTAGGAGCAGGTCTTAAACTAAGCAACCCGATCAGCGATTTTGACAAGAAGCTTTTTGCCGATCCGCCTTCTACAGGTGCATTTGAAGGCAGTGAAACCAGCTCCCAGAACCAGACCCAACCGGCTTCATTTTTCAACATATTTCCCAATCCTGCCCAGCAGCTATTGCAGGTAGGAAGTGAAAAGTCCCGTGAAGCAACTATCCGTTTATGGGATACACAGGGCCGTTTAGCCACCCGACTACGGGCAGTGATGCTCCCTACCCGTATTGATCTCCGGAACTTTTCGGCTGGATTGTATTACCTTGAAATCACGAATACTGAGCATACTGAACGATACTTGAAGAAAATCATGATCACAAGATGAGACCCGTTGCCCGAATGGACATCAGGCGTTAAACCCATTTTTTTTGATCAGACGATCTGCTGCTGCAAGTTTACAAATTTTGACCGCCAGCTCTGAGATTGGATTACCAAATTTATTTACAATAGCTTAGCAGTTTGCTTTAACATCGCCTACCTATGAAGTACCGCTTTTGTTTAATATGCAGCCTGATCTTCACCAATCTTACCGCTCAACCTACAACCACCAATCCTGCCGAGCAAAGCGTCGAGTTGGGCCAGGTCAGTTGGTATCGCAATTATGACCAGGCGATGAGCAAAGCCCGGAAGGAAAACAAATCAGTACTCATTCTTTTTCAGGAAGTGCCGGGCTGCGCCACCTGCCGCCACTATGGCCAGCAAGTACTCAGCCATCCGCTGATGGTGGAAGCCATCGAAAACCTGTTTGTCCCGCTGCTGATCCATAACAACAAGGCGGGGGCGGATCGGCAAATCCTCAGACAATTCGATGAGCCGGCCTGGAACAATCCCGTGGTACGCATAGTGGATGATCAGGGAAAGGATGTGGTGGACAGATTGGCAGGCGACTACTCCTCTCTGGGCTTGTACCGCATGATGGAAAGAGCTTTGGCGATTGATCAGCGCCAGCAGCCGGAATACCTGAAATTGCTGGGCCAGGAACTGGCAGCCCGCCAGCATGGCAACATCGGCAAAGTTTGCTTCAAAATGTATTGCTTTTGGAGCGGCGAGGCACATTTCGGCGCACTGGAAGGCGTGCTAAGTACTGAACCCGGCTTTGTGGGCGGCGCAGAGGTGGTGCGGTTGAGTTATGATAAAAATGCTATCAGCCAATTTAATTTAACAGAGTACGCCGATCAGGCAAATTGTACAGCTGTTCCAATCAGTACAGCTTTCCGAAAAGACAAAGACCCTCAGTACTACCTGAAACAGACTCCTTTCAAATACGTGCCTCTCAGTCCTTTGCAAAGGACTCGCATCAACAGTGCCCTGGGGCTGCGCCAAACAGCTGAAAAGTACCTGAGCCCTCGCCAGTTGGTGTGGCTTCGCAGCTTTCAGGCAGGCAAAGGAGACAAAAAAGTGCGCTACTCGCAGGACTTTGCCAAGGCCTGGGCAGATTTAGCCAATTGAACAATTTGTAGTTCTAACTGAAGTCAACTGAACCACCTTATACCCTAGAAATTATGTCTTGCCAGTCTTTTGGTTAATATTACAACAATTCATTTCACATTAGAGCCTGGCTACCTGTAAAATAAACATAAGCAATAATTTTATATTTATAACTAATTGACCCAAAGGCTATTAATTAGTAAATTTGCACTAACCAAAGCAAGCCCCTCCTTTTCAACCCCTTTTCTTTCTTACAATTTTTAACCTGACAAACACCCTATGACAAACGGAATTCCGACTGGAATTTTATTACCCCGTTTTTACCGCTATTGTATCTACATAGGGCTTATCCTGGCCATCCTGACACCTACTGCTCCACCTCTTTCTGCACAAACCATGATCGAATGGGATAAAGATTTTGGAGGGTCTAATTTTGAAGAACTCACCAAAATCCAGCAAACCACCGATGGCGGCTATATTCTTGCCGGCTCTTCCAATTCCCCGATCAGTGGCCACGTATCTCAAGCATCTCGCGGCGAAAGCGATTACTGGGTCGTAAAAATCGATGCGGCAGGCAATAAGCAATGGGACAAACGCTTTGGTGGCGATAAATCTGAAAACCTGCAATATATTGAGCAAACCTCCGATGGTGGCTACATACTCGGGGGTTGGTCTTTTTCCGGTATCACTGGAGATAAATCTGAAAAAAATCGAGGCCCTTTTTGGACGAGCGATTACTGGGCTGTGAAAATAGATGCTTCCGGCAACAAAGTTTGGGATCGCACTTTTGGAGGAGATGGCAATGAGCAGATGTGGCATATTCAGCAAACCACCGATGGCGGCTACATTCTTGGCGGCTGGTCATTATCCGGCGCCAATAATGATAAGTCAGAAGCCAATCGCGGGGGCTTTGATTTCTGGATCGTCAAGATTGATGCAGCTGGCGCCAAGCAGTGGGACAAAACTTTTGGAGGCAACAATACCGACATGCTCTTCACCTTGCAACAAAGTAGCGATGGCGGCTATATCATGGGGGGGCTATCCGGCTCTCCGGTGAGTGCTGACAAATCAGCAGCGCTGTTGGGTGTATTGGATTTTTGGGTCGTCAAAACAAACGCTTCCGGCGTCAAGCAATGGGATCGAACCTATGGCGGCGATCAAAATGACCAGCTTCGCTATTTGCGCCAAACCTCTGACGGCGGTTATGTGCTCGGCGGTTTTTCCGACTCCGGTATTAGCGGTAATAAAAGCACTGCCAATAGAGGACTCACCGATATTTGGGTGGTAAAAATCAACGCCTCCGGCAATAAACAGTGGGACCAAACCTATGGGGGAAACGCCCAGGATGATTTTAACAGCATCTACGAAACGGATAAAGGAATTTATGTAATTGGTGGCTTTTCATTTTCAGGAGTCAGTGGAGATAAAACACATCCTTCACGAGGTACTTACGACTTTTGGGTACTCTTCGCCGATGCTAACGGAAACAAACTCCATGACGAAACCATCGGCGGCAGCCAAATTGATGTACTCTATGACTGTATCCGTACCAATGATAATGGCTATCTGATGGGAGGGCATACGGCTTCCAATATCTCCGGCGATAAAACCTCTCCTAATCAAGGGCTCAATGATCAATGGATCGTCAAACTCAAGTGCTTTGCACAACTTGATTTGGGGAATGATACCACAATTTGTGAAGGAACTTCCGCTACACTCGACGCTTTAAACAATTCCGTGCTGCCCTGCGCATACAACTGGTCAGACGGTTCTACCGATGGAATCAGAACGGTGTCACCAGCCACAACCACCAAATATCATGTGACCATTACCAATGTGCATGGATGTACGGCCGTAGATAGCCTTACCGTGCACGTCAGCCCACTTCCAAAGGTTCAGCTGGGCAATGACACCACTATCTGTGGCTCCGATCCCATCACTCTCGATGCCGGAAACCCCGGTGCCTCGTACAATTGGTCCAGCGGGCAAGCTTCCCAAAGCATCTCCGTCAGCTCTTCCGACAATTACGCCGTCACCATCACCGATGCTAATGGATGCACCGCTTCTGATGATATCAATCTCACTTTCAACACCCCTCCTTCCATCGATCTGGGGGCCGATCAGCAAATTTGTCAGGGGCAATCCCTCACGCTCGATGCAGGCGGCAATCCTGGTGCTACCTATTTGTGGAGCACCGCTGAGTCATTCCGACAATTACGGATGGGAGTGGGTGTACCGCCATGGACAGCCAGGTTACTGTACATCCCCTGCCCATCGTGCAGATCGGCAGTGATACCGCTTTTTGTGGCTCCGATCCCATCACTCTCGATGCCGGAAACCCCGGTGCCTCGTACAATCAGCGGGCAAGCTTCCCAAAGCATCTCCGTCAGCTACAATGTCACCATCACCGATGCACCGCTTCTGATGATATCAATCTCACTTTCAACACCCCTCCTTCCATCGATCTGGGGGCCGATCAGCAAATTTGTCAGGGGCAATCCCTCACGCTCGATGCAGGCGGCAATCCTGGTGCTACCTATTTGTGGAGCACCGCTGAGTCATCGCAATCTATTGACGTCAACGTTCCCGGCACCTTTTCGGTCACTGTTACGGATGGGAGTGGGTGTACCGCCATGGACAGCATTCAGATTACTGTACATCCCCTGCCCATCGTGCAGATCGGCAGTGACACCGCTTTTTGTGGCTCCGATCCCATCACCCTCGATGCCGGAAACCCCGGTGCCTCGTACAATTGGTCCAGCGGGCAAGCTTCCCAAAGCATCTCCGTCAGCTCTTCCGACAATTACGCCGTCACCATCACCGATGCTAATGGATGCACCGCTTCCGATGATATCAATCTCACTTTCAACACCCCTCCTTCCATCGACCTGGGGGCCGATCAGCAAATTTGTCAGGGGCAATCCCTCACGCTCGATGCAGGCGGCAATCCTGGTGCTACCTATTTGTGGAGCACCGCTGAGTCATCGCAATCTATTGACGTCAACGTTCCCGGCACCTTTTCGGTCACTGTTACGGATGGGAGTGGGTGTACCGCCATGGACAGCATTCAGGTTACTGTACATCCCCTGCCCATCGTGCAGATCGGCAGTGATACCGCTTTTTGTGGCTCCGATCCCATCACTCTCGATGCCGGAAACCCCGGTGCCTCGTACAATTGGTCCAGCGGGCAAGCTTCCCAAAGCATCTCCGTCAGCTCTTCCGACAATTACACCGTCACCATCACCGATGCTAATGGATGCACCGCTTCCGATGATATCAATCTCACTTTCAACACCCCTCCTTCCATCGACCTGGGGGCCGATCAGCAAATTTGTCAGGGGCAATCCCTCACGCTCGACGCAGGCGGCAATCCTGGTGCTACCTATTTGTGGAGCACCGCTGAGTCATCGCAATCTATTGACGTCAACGTTCCCGGCACCTTTTCGGTCACTGTTACGGATGGGAGTGGGTGTACCGCCATGGACAGCATTCAGGTTACTGTACATCCCCTGCCCATCGTGCAGATCGGTAGTGACACCGCTTTTTGCCAGGGAGGCATACTTACTCTCGATGCTGGCAATCCCGGCGCCGACTATTTGTGGAGCACTAATGAAACTACGCAGACTATTGATGTCAGCTCTTCAGGTAGCTTCGCCGTCACTGTAACCGATGCCAATACGTGCCAGCAAAGCGATTCTATTGAGGTAACCGTACATCCCCTGCCCATCGTGCAGATCGGTAGTGACACCGCTTTTTGCCAGGGAGGCATACTTACTCTCGATGCCGAAAATCCCGGTGCCGACTATTTGTGGAGCACTAATGAAACTACGCAAACTATTGATGTCAGCTCGTCGGGTAGCTTCGCCGTCACTGTAACCGATGCCAATACTTGTCAGCAAAGCGATTCCATTGAGGTAACCGTACATCCCCTGCCCATCGTGCAGATCGGTAGTGACACCGCTTTTTGCCAGGGAGGCATACTTACTCTCGATGCTGGCAATCCCGGCGCCGACTATTTGTGGAGCACTAATGAAACTACGCAGACTATTGATGTCAGCTCGTCGGGTAGCTTCGCCGTCACTGTCACCGATGCCAATACTTGTCAGCAAAGCGATTCCATTGAGGTAACCGTACATCCCCTGCCCATCGTGCAGATCGGTAGTGACACCGCTTTTTGCCAGGGAGGCATACTTACTCTCGATGCTGGTAATCCCGGTGCCGACTATTTGTGGAGCACTAATGAAACTACGCAGACTATTGATGTCAGCTCTTCAGGTAGCTTCGCCGTCACTGTCACCGATGCCAATACTTGTCAGCAAAGCGATTCTATTGAGGTAACCGTGCATCCCCTGCCCATCGTGCAGATCGGTAGTGACACCGCTTTTTGCCAGGGAGGCATACTTACTCTCGATGCCGAAAATCCCGGTGCCGACTATTTGTGGAGCACTAGTGAAACTACGCAAACTATCGATGTCAGCTCGTCGGGTAGCTTCGCCGTCACTGTAACCGATGCCAATACTTGCCAGCAAAGCGATTCCATTGAGGTAACCGTACATCCCCTGCCCATCGTGCAGATCGGTAGTGATACCGCTTTTTGCCAGGGAGGCATACTTACTCTCGATGCCGAAAATCCCGGTGCTACCTATTTGTGGAGCACTAGTGAAACTACGCAGACTATCGATGTCAGCTCGTCGGGTAGCTTCGCCGTCACTGTCACCGATGCCAATACTTGCCAGCAAAGCGATTCCATTGAGGTAACCGTACATCCCCTGCCCATCGTGCAGATCGGCAGTGATACCGCTTTTTGCCAGGGAGGCATACTTACTCTCGATGCCGAAAATCCCGGTGCCGACTATTTGTGGAGCACTAATGAAACTACTCAGACTATCGATGTCAGCTCGTCGGGTAGCTTCGCCGTCACTGTAACCGATGCCAATACTTGTCAGCAAAGCGATTCCATTGAGGTAACTGTACATCCCCTGCCCATCGTGCAGATCGGTAGTGACACCGCTTTTTGCCAGGGAGGCATACTTACTCTCGATGCTGGTAATCCCGGCGCCAACTATTTGTGGAGCACTAATGAAACTACTCAGACTATCGATGTCAGCTCGTCGGGTAGCTTCGCCGTCACTGTCACCGATGCCAATACTTGTCAGCAAAGCGATTCTATTGAGGTAACCGTGCATCCCCTGCCCATCGTGCAGATCGGCAGTGATACCGCTTTTTGCCAGGGAGGCATACTTACTCTCGATGCCGAAAATCCCGGCGCCGACTATTTGTGGAGCACTAGTGAAACTACTCAGACTATCGATGTCAGCTCGTCGGGTAGCTTCGCCGTCACTGTAACCGATGCCAATATTTGTCAGCAAAGCGATTCTATTGAGGTAACCGTACATCCCCTGCCCATCGTGCAGATCGGTAGTGACACCGCTTTTTGCCAGGGAGGCATACTTACTCTCGATGCCGAAAATCCCGGTGCCGACTATTTGTGGAGCACTAATGAAACTACTCAAACTATTGATGTCAGCTCGTCGGGTAGCTTCGCCGTCACTGTAACCGATGCCAATACTTGTCAGCAAAGCGATTCTATTGAGGTAACCGTACATCCCCTGCCCATCGTGCAGATCGGTAGTGACACCGCTTTTTGCCAGGGAGGCATACTTACTCTCGATGCTGGTAATCCCGGCGCCAACTATTTGTGGAGCACTAATGAAACTACTCAGACTATCGATGTCAGCTCGTCGGGTAGCTTCGCCGTCACTGTCACCGATGCCAATACTTGTCAGCAAAGCGATTCTATTGAGATAACCGTGCATCCCCTGCCCATCGTGCAGATCGGCAGTGATACCGCTTTTTGCCAGGGAGGCATACTTACTCTCGATGCCGAAAATCCCGGCGCCGACTATTTGTGGAGCACTAGTGAAACTACTCAGACTATCGATGTCAGCTCGTCGGGTAGCTTCGCCGTCACTGTAACCGATGCCAATATTTGTCAGCAAAGCGATTCTATTGAAGTAACCGTGCTATCGCCAAGTGATACTACCTTTATTGACTTATATTCTTGTAACAACTTAGATTCTGGACTAGTGATTCACCATTTATTTAATATTTATGGTTGTGATAGTATTGTTTCGGAATACACCTACCTATTGCCGTCCGATACCAGCTATGTCCAGCTCAGCTCCTGCAATCCGGCTGATACAGGACTCGTTATCTATAACCTTACCAATCAGGTGGGCTGTGATAGCATCGTCTTTGAAACTACACAACTACTCCTTTCCGATACCAGCTATGTCCAGCTCAGCTCCTGCAACCCGGTTGATACAGGACTCGTTATCTATAATTTTACCAATCAGGTGGGCTGTGATAGCATCGTCTTTGAAACTACACAACTACTCCTTTCCGATACCAGCTATGTCCAGCTCAGCTCCTGCAACCCGGTTGATACAGGACTCGTTATCTATAATTTTACCAATCAGGTGGGCTGTGATAGCGCCGTCTTTGAAACTACACAACTACTCCTTTCCGATACCAGCTATGTCCAGCTCAGCTCCTGCAACCCGGCTGATACAGGACTCGTTATCTATAACCTTACCAATCAGGTGGGCTGTGATAGCGTCGTCTTTGAAACTACACAACTACTCCTGTCCGATACCAGCTATGTCCAGCTCAGTTCCTGCAATCCGGCTGACACAGGGACCGTCGTCAACACCTTTTCCAACCAAAACGGTTGTGATAGCATCGTCTTTGAAACTACACAACTACTCCTGTCCGATACCAGCTATATCCAGCTCAGCTCCTGCAATCCGGCTGACACAGGGACCGTCGTCAACACCTTTTCCAACCAAAACGGTTGTGATAGCGTCGTCTTTGAAATCACACAGTTCCTCCTGTCCGATACCAGCTATATCCAGCTCAGCTCCTGCAATCCGGCTGATACAGGGACCGTCGTCAACACCTTTTCCAACCAAAACTGCGATAGCGTCGTCTTTGAAACTACACAACTACTCCTGTCCGATACCAGTTATGTCCAGCTCAGCTCCTGCAATCCGGCTGATACAGGGACGGTCGTCAACACCTTTTCCAACCAAAACGGTTGCGATAGCGTCGTCTTTGAAACTACACAACTACTCCTGTCCGATACCAGCTATATCCAGCTCAGCTCCTGCAATCCGGCTGACACAGGGACCGTCGTCAACACCTTTTCCAACCAAAACGGTTGTGATAGCGTCGTCTTTGAAATCACACAGTTCCTCCTGTCCGATACCAGCTATGTCCAGCTCAGTTCCTGCAATCCGGCTGACACAGGGACCGTCGTCAACACCTTTTCCAACCAAAACGGTTGTGATAGCATCGTCTTTGAAACTACACAGTTCCTCCTGTCCGATACCAGCTATGTCCAGCTCAGTTCCTGCAATCCGGCTGACACAGGGACCGTCGTCAACACCTTTTCCAACCAAAACGGTTGTGATAGCGTCGTCTTTGAAACTACACAGTTCCTCCTGTCCGATACCAGCTATGTCCAGCTCAGCTCCTGCAATCCAGCTGACACAGGGACCGTCGTCAACACCTTTTCCAACCAAAACGGTTGTGATAGCGTCGTTTTTGAAATCACACAGTTCCTCCTGTCCGATACCAGTTATGTCCAGCTCAGCTCCTGCAATCCAGCTGACACAGGGACCGTCGTCAACACCTTTTCCAACCAAAACGGTTGTGATAGCCTGGTCTTTGAGGTAACGCAATTGTTGCCAAACTGTCAACAGGATACAACCTATTTATATGAATACAGTTGTGAGCCTGCGTTAGCCGGGATAGATACGTTTACGCTTAGCAGCAGTATGAATACGGATAGTATTGTCATTATTACCACTTCTTTGTTGCCATCTGATACCACATTTATTAATCAAAGCAGCTGTAATCCAGCCGATACCGGGCAAATGATGGTCTCTTTGGTAAACCAATTTGGCTGTGACAGCTTGCTACTCATCCAAACCGATTATAAAGATTCTGACACGACTTATTTGCAGCAACGAAGCTGCAATCCCATACTAGTTGGGCTGGATACCAGTTATTTTATCAATCAGGCTGGCTGCGATAGTCTGGTGATTTTGGAGACCAGCCTGCTGACTAGCGATACTACCTTCATAGAGCTAAATAGTTGCCACCCGGCCGATACGGGAACTGTCATTACTCCACTCGTCAATCAAGAGGGTTGCGATAGCCTGGTCATCACCCACACCAGCCTCTTACCGATTCAGTCGAACTACTTATTTGAAGCTAGCTGCGATCCACTTGATACAGGGATAGTGATCCATACTTTTAGCAATCAATTTGGCTGTGACAGCTTAGAAATTATCAGCACTACTTTATTGCCTACCGATACAAACCTTATTGTTCAATACACCTGTGATAGTAGCGAGGTGCAGACCGTAGAAGAAATATTGACCAACCGCTTTGGTTGTGACAGTTTGGTGATTTACAGCACTCAAATCGCTCCGCCAAGTGTGGCGATCTTTGAAGAGAGCACCTGCGATCCTGAGCTGGCAGGGTCCGATACTACATTTTTGCAAACGGTGGAGGGCTGTGATAGCCTTATCATATACCAAACCGTGCTGGCTCAACTGGCCGTTCATTACAACTCAATTGATGTGCGCTGCCACGGTGATGCCAATGGGCTGATCGTGATAGATTCTGTATTGAATGAATCCGGCCCTTACTTATTTGCATTAAATGCTGCGCCCTTCAGCGATCAAGCTTATTTTAATAATCTGCCACCGGGAGCGCATATTTTACATACGCAAAGTATAGATGGCTGTGAAAGCAGCGATACCATTTGGATACAAGAGCCCCCTCCTCTTAGTGTCAATATTGGTGATGATATAGTGCTGAACTACGGGGATAGCGTTGAGCTCAATTTTAGCACCAGCCATCCTATCCGAAGTTGGCAATGGCATCCGGACGGACAGCTTTCCTGCGATAGCTGTCTCTCTCCGACGGTAATGCCTCAGGCGACACTAGATGTATCGATCCTTGTAGTGGATGATCGGGGCTGTCAGGCAGAAGACTGGCTTAAGATAATGGTTCAAAAGAACCGGGATGTGTACATTCCGAATGCTTTCTCGCCGGATGGCGATGGCATCAACGATCGCTTTACCATATATCCTGGGCCGGCCGTAAAAAAGATTAAGCGATTTGAAATTTTTGACCGCTGGGGAGAGCAGGTTTTTGATCTTGGCCCTACTGATCCTTCAGCTATGCAATACAGCGGTTGGGATGGCAGGTTGAAAGGTCAGCCCATGCAGCCTTCTGTATTCGTGTATGTAGCAGAGATAGAATTCACCGATGGATCAAAGGAGATATTGACGGGCGATATTTCTTTAATCCGTTGATAATCAACGGCTTACACAAGCCTAAAGCTCACGGTTTCTTCATGCCATTCGACTCCGTATAGGCAGGTACGCTGTATCTTTCCACGAACTCTTTCATTTCATCTACCATCATTGGCGAACCGATTACGATGGTAGTGCGCTGGTGCAGATCGACCGGCTGCATATCGAGTATGCGCTCCAATTGGGCACTGATGGCCCGGCCACCGGCTTGCTCCACGACGAAGGAAAGGGGATTGCATTCGTAAAGCAGGCGCAGTTTGCCCTGCGGATACTTGCGGGTATTGGGGTACAGAAAGATACCTCCCTGGAACAAAATCCGATGGACATCGGAGACCATAGAGCCGATGTAGCGCAAGCGCAGGTTGAGATCGGAGCAATGATCGATATAGCGACGCATTTCCACATCAAATTTCAGATAATAGCCCTGATTGACGGAGTAATATTCGCCCCGATCCGGGATTTTGATATCGCGATGCGACAGGCAAAACTCTCCGATGCTGGGATCGAGCGTAAAGCCATTGACCCCCAGCCCGGTGGAATATACAAGGATTGTGGACGTACCGTAGATCACATAACCGGCAGCAACCAGCTCGGTACCTTTTTGGAGAAAATCATTGAGTTCACAATCTTCTTTTACATCACTTTTGCGCCGATAAATACCAAAAATAGTACCTACCGAAACATTTACATCGATATTAGAGGAGCCATCGAGCGGGTCAAAAACGACTACATATTTGGCATTTTTCGACTCTACAGCCGGAATGGAGATAAAGCTTTCGTTTTCTTCAGAAGCAATACCACAGCACTCGCCGCTATTCTGCAGGCAGTCGATCAGCTTTTCATTGGCGTACATGTCGAGCTTTTGGACCTTATCGCCGGAGAAATTTTTAGAGCCTTCGACACCAAGGATATTGACCAGCCCGGCTTTATTAACTTCCCGGTTCACGATTTTGGCAGCTACCCCGATATCGCGCAGCAGGCCGGTAAGTTCGCCTGAAGCGAAGGGAAAATCTTTTTGACGGTGAATTATAAATTCGTCGAGCGTAATGATTCTATTCATAATAGCGATGAGGATTTAGCAAGTATCCGTATTTGTGCTTACAAAGATAGCTACATTTGCTTGGATTGAAAAGAACAAAGGCCACCAACTTTGGCAGATGGCCCAATTGCCAAAAGATTGTAATACATTTGGTGGCTGAGAACATTCTGGCCTGCCGGCAGTTAGATATAAGGCAAAAGGCCGTGCATTTACAGCTTTTAAGACGTTTTAACATTCAGACCTGGACAAGCCTTGAAGCATCTTTTTTATCTTAATAAGTATTTTTATAAATATCGCTGGCGGTTTTTGCTGGGTATCATTTTCGTTTCTCTGTCCAACTATTTTCGCGTTCTCCAGCCCCGCTACATCCGGCAGGCCCTGGACCTGGTGATCGACAATATCCAGACTTTTCACCTTTACGAAGGTTTTGCGCTTCAAAAAGAGCTTTACGGGACGCTGGGTAAATCGCTCCTGTTTTTTGGCGTTTTGGTATTGTTGCTGGCCCTTTTGATGGGCATATTCATGTATTTCATGCGGCAAACGATCATTGTTATGTCCAGGCTGATCGAATACGATATGCGCAAAGAAATTTTTGCCCACTACGAAAAGCTCAATCTCGCCTTTTACAAAAAAAACAATACCGGCGATTTAATGTCGCGCATTACCGAAGATGTCTCAAAAGTACGGATGTACCTGGGGCCAGCCGTTTTGTACGGGATCAACCTCGTTTCGCTCTTTGTGCTGGTCATCTACAGTATGCTGAGTGTGAGTGTGGAATTGACCCTATATTGCCTTCTACCTCTCCCGCTATTGTCGCTGTCGATCTATTATGTAAGCAATCTGATCAATAAGAGGAGCGAAATTATCCAACGTCAGTTGGCGAGACTCAACAGCATCTCTCAGGAGATATACTCGGGCATCCGGGTGGTGAAATCTTATGTACAGGCAGGGCCGATAGGCCATTATTTTGCCCACGAAAGTGAGACCTACAAGGAGATGTCGATGAATTTGGCCAGGATCAATGCGCTCTTCTTTCCGGTGATGTTGCTGCTGATTGGTGCCAGCACGGTGCTCACTGTGTACATGGGAGGACTGCAAGTGGTAAAAGGAACGATCACTCCGGGCAACATTGCCGAGTTTGTCATTTACGTCAACATGCTCACCTGGCCTGTGACGGCCATCGGATGGATTGCATCGATCATTCAACAAGCCTCTGCTTCCCAAAAACGCATCAACGAATTCCTGCTAACCCAGCCCTCCATCAGCAATCCCATTGAACAAGTCGGCAACCTGCATGGCGATATTGTGTTTGACCAAGTCACCTTCGATTATCCCGACACGGGTATCCGGGCATTGGAGGAGATAACTTTCAGCCTGAAGGCCGGACAAAAGATGGCTATTGTGGGCCGTACTGCATCGGGCAAGTCCACGGTCGCAGACCTGCTGCTACGCATGTATGATGTGAGCCAGGGTGAGATACGGATCGATGGGAGGGATATCCGGCAGCATGATCTGGCCAATTTGCGGCAACGCATCGGCTATGTGCCGCAAGATGTGTTTTTATTCTCCGATACGATTGCCGGCAATGTGGCATTTGGTAAGCAGGAAGCGAGCCGGGCTGAGATAGAACGCCACACTCAGTATGCTGCGGTGTATGAGGATATCATGGATCTGCCTGAGGGCTTTGACACGATGGTGGGCGAGCGGGGAGTTACCCTTTCAGGTGGTCAGAAGCAACGAATTTCCATAGCCAGGGCGCTCATTAAATCGCCAGATATTGTGATTTTGGATGACTGCCTTTCGGCCGTTGACACCAATACAGAGCAGCAGATATTGGGGTATTTAAACAACAACCTGGCTGACAAAACGGCTATCATCATCACACATCGCATTTATACTTTGCTCCAATTTGATCAGATCATCGTACTGGACAATGGGCGGATTGCGGAAGCCGGCACCCATGAAGAGTTGGTTGAAAAGAAAGGTTATTATTTCGACCTCTTTGAGCAGCAGCGGCTGGAAGATGAACAGCTTGAGACTTGAGGTCCGTTTTTTTAGTAAACTGATGAGCCTTTCAACTTCAATTGCCAACCTGCTGTTTCCGCCGGTCAAACAGGGCATACAAGCACCTAAATACTTAGATTTTCTGCTCTTTTTATGATTGCTAATTTATTGTCGGTTTTTTTTGTAAAATGCTACAAATACTTACTTTTGTATTGTACTAATCTGTATTTATTATTGTTCATAAAAATCAAAACAAGTGGATAACGAGAGCAATCAGCGTAGATTCGAAAGCGTGTTTTCAAGAAAAGTGCGCGCCGGAAAGAGAAGAACCTATTTCTTCGACGTTAGAAAAACCAAAGGAGAAGACTATTACCTGACTTTGACGGAAAGTACAAAACGATTCAACAGCGACGGCTACGAGCGGCATAAAATATTCTTGTACAAGGAAGATTTCAACCGCTTCATGGATAACCTTCAAGAGACGGTTAACTATGTGAAAACCGAACTCATGCCCGATTATGATTATGATGAATATACACGCCGGCATGAAGAGTGGGAAGCCCGCCGGGCGCTGGAAGATGCCGAAGCCGCTAGCTCTGCGGAAGTTTCCGCATCCGTTGAGGAGGCAGTAGAGGAAGCCACAGAAGAAGTGGAAGATGCCACAGAAGAAGTGAAGGATGCCACAGAAGAAGTGGAAAACAGCAGTGTAGAGACGGATGAAGATATGAGCTGGTAAGTAATGATCAAATAATAACTTCACGATTTGTCTCTGATCTTTTGCCGCCATACTTCGTTATTTTTTGCTTAAATAGCTCGCTATTCGCTCAAAAAATGCCTCGCCTGACGACAAAATCTCAATCCCAAATCAATAACTTATTAATTGGCCATTACTAAACTCTTTTAATAGTTTTAAATATAAGAACAGGCTTGCTGAAGTTTCAGCAAGCCTGTTTGTTTTTTTATCACGCATCCTCAATTTTCCAATCCGCTCTGTCTCGCTTGGCTACCATTTTATAATTGCCACCACATAATACCTGGACGCACTCCATACTTGCAAAAAATAAGTACCAGCTTTTAGCCGGCCAGTTTGAATTTGTCCGGAATTACCTGTTGCTATAGCCTTTCCAAAGATATCCGTTATCTCCCAGGCATCTAAAAAATCGACTTCAATGTTAACTATCTCATCAAATGGATTAGGGTAAACGTATATTTTTTTCACAAACCTGTTTTCGATACTTACAATATCTGAATAGCTGTGGTCGCTACCAAAATCCATTTGCTTTATCCTATAGTAATTTGTGCCACTTTGAGGATTATCATGAGTAAAGAAATAATCCAATTGCTCCAAAGAATAATAGGCACCTTTAACTTCGCCAATTACATCAAACTCAAATCCGTCGCGAGCATGTTGAACGATGAATTTGTCATTGTTAATTTCCATTAAAGTTGACCAGCTAATAATATTTGCATTCCCATCATTCCTCACGCTTACATCCAACCATTCTACTGGCAGCACAATGGGGCCTGTAGAGCCGGTGCAATTATTTCCGACACCTGGCGCATCATATACTACATCGATCGTTATGGTTGATCCGCAATTTACTGTAACGGGAAAGGTAATCGTAGTAGGGTTGCACACACAATTTAGTTCCGTATGGACAGTGGTACTCCCGATACTAAAAGTGGCCGTACCTGTGGCACCATTTCCTGAATTTACAATTATCGACATACTATAAGTACATGTCCCATCTCCATTGTCGCTTACCAACGACCAGCTATCCAGGCTTGCACACACCTGGCTCTTTGCTGAAAAGAAAATTGAAACCGCAAAAATAGTAGTGAAAATCAGCTTCATGTTGAGGAGATTTATGTTGATATTGTTTGAGCTACAATAGGACAGTCAATATTTACGATATAATTCCAACAGGGTTGTCTTAACATCACAAATGTATGCCACCTGGTATTGCTGCTAATGCTACAACATCGTTTAGATGATTCCCAACTTATTCATGTAAACAATTCAAAGCTGCTGCTTCCAAAAGATTGAACTACAACCCAGGTGCCTAAAAAAGCTATCGCCGGGTGGTATAAATTGACTGACAACGGTCTATCTATCGATGTAGTTGCAAATAGCCTGAATAGGTATTGCCGTGACCATCCTTAAAGATGTAGAAATACGTACCATCTGGCAGTAGCTTATCTTTGTACGTGCCGCTCCAATCATTCAAATAGCCTTGCTTGCGGTACACCTCATTCCCCCATCTGTTGAAGATGATAAGCTCATTTTCGGGGAAGCCATCCACACCCTGGATGTAGAACACATCATTGATGCCATCATCATTGGGCGATACCCCTGTGAAGATTAGCAGTTCATCGCAGAGTACATAAACCTGCACCAATGCAGTATCGCATCCGTGCTCGTTGCAGATGGCATAGGTGTAATAATCGGACAGATAGTCATTGCAATAGTTTTCATCCGGAATGTATGTAATCACACCGCCCGAACCAATCGTGACATTGCCATTGGTCGGTTTTTCCACAATGTACATGGTATCGAGATGCCCATTGAGCGTATCATTCAACAGTACAAAAATATCTGTCACCTGATTGAGGATACTGCTGTCAATATCATCAACGGCATCTGGTAAAATGAAATCGGTAGAATCAACCACTGTAACAAATACATAGGTAGTATCACAAATACCAAGACTATCGCAAATCTCTATACAGGCACTGTCCTGACCTACTTCCAAGCCTGTATAAATCAGGCAGAATGAATCGGCCGACAATTCGAACACAACAAACTCGCCAGAACTGGCATCGCAGAAATTGGTGATGCTGGCAGGAGCTGTAGTGAGTTCAGAAAGGTCGAAACAAAGTGTGTCGCTGGTGTTGACCCAGATGGTATCGGCAATTATTTCTATGGTAGTAATTGCCTCACAATCATCGCCAACAAGTATGCTATCAAGCAATGCCGTACAGCCGTTGCTATCTGTAATCAGGACTTCATAAACACCCGCAGGCAAATCCACCCGATTCTGAGGATCATTGTCGCCCGGCAGATCAGCCCAGTCGAATAGCATGCTTCCGGTATTGCCTCCGCTGATACTTAGCAGAATCCTGCCCAGGGAATCGCAGTCGGCTGATTGAATATTTGCTGCCGCCGCCAAAGCTTCCGGTGCCTCAATTTCAAAGCATTCCTGGCCGGCTATACAACCATTGGCATCTTCCACAACTAAGCAATACTCCCCTGCTGCCAGCAAACCATTTTGATGCGCATTGCCATCCATATCGAGGAACAGCACATTGGCTGGAGCCACAAAGCCCGGCTCAGGTACCAGCTGATAGGTTACTGATCCGTCAGCATCGCCAATGCAGCTTACCGGCATAATCGTATCAAGCACTACGCTAACTTGCGGTACAGCTTCAGTCAAATTGAACTGGATAGTGGTCTCACATGAGGTTGCCAGGTCAACGACCGCTATGGTATAGTTGCCGGCGCTCAGGTTGTTTAAAGTCGAGGAGGTGTCTCCATTGAATGTATAGCTGCCACTGCCACCAGTCACCTCAATACTCGCCGAACCATTGCTGACTCCACAATCGGGCTGAGTAAGAATATTGGCTATGGCATTCAACTGGTTGTTTTGATCGATCGTAATTTCCAGAATGCTGAAACAAGCTGTTGCGGTATCCGTCACGGTTATCTGATGAGAGCCTGCCAGCAGGTCAGTTCGTGTACTACCTGTACCACCATCACTCCACTGATACATATAATTCGCAGGAGACAGATAGGCAGCTCCATCCGCAGCCATACAGTTGGCAGCCTCTGTGCTGTCAATGATCGCAACAGGCCCATCGATGTTATTGATAATAAACTGTTCGGTAATGAAGCAGTTGGGGACAGATAAATCTGAGATCGTCACAAAGTAAGTGCCTGCTGCCAAATTGCTGACCATTTCAGTGGTGCTGACATTGGGTGACCAGCTGTATTGATAATCAGCTTCATCGCCCAGCAATTCGATAGAAATAAGGCCGTTTGCTTCTCCACATCTGCTGTCAATAGTATTGAAGTACATAATTTCGGGTTCAACACAGCTTGTGCATTCATTCTCTATCCTCAAACTATCCAGGCTAAATTGGCAACCGTTGGTATCTGTAATAAGCAGCTGGTACAAACCGGCTGGCAAATCAGTGCGATCCTGCGGGTCTGAAGAAGCTGGCAGGTCGGCCCAGTCAAAGTTGTACGGAGCCGTACCTCCGGATACATCCAGTAGTATGCTACCACCTGCGGTACAGTCTTCTGCATTCACATTTACCATTGCACTCAATGGTTCCGGCTCACTAAGGTTGAAGCAACTCAGGCCAGCCAGACAGCCATTGGCATCGGTGATGTAAATGCAATACTCACCGGCTGCCAGTTGCCCGCTCATCACTATTTGGTCAGCAGTATCTCTGATTTGTTCGGTAGCTGGCGTGGCAAATCCTGGTTCAAGGCTTACCTCATAATCCACAGCACCATCCATGTCGCCAAAGCAGCTGATATGTTGTACATTTGTGATATTGATTTGCGCAGCAGGCACATTGGCAGTCAGCTCAAACTGAGCAACGGCCGTGCATGCGCTTTGTACATCTGTTACCGTCACCTCGTAGGTGCCGGCACTCAGGCCGCTTTGGGTAGCATTCGTTCCCCAACTGAAGGTGTAATTTCCACTACCTCCTGTCACCTGAATGGTGGCTGTACCATTGGCCACATTGCAATCGGGCTGCACATTGATGAGGGTATTGGTTTGCAAATTACTTGCTGAAGCAATGCTAAGTTCCAAAATATTCTGACAGCCCGTACCTTGCTCTGTCACTGTGATCAGATAGTCTCCGGCAGTCAAATCCGCGCGAGCTGATCCGGTAGCGCCGTCCGGCCAGCTATACAGATAGCTCGACGGACTAAACTGAGCTGCTCCGTCAGCCGCACCACAATTAGCCGGGCTACTGCTTACCAAACTGGCTGCCGGGCCATCGACGTTATTGATAATAAAGCTTTGTTCAATCGTACAGGCACCCTCGCTTATCGTGAGCGAATAGGTCCCTGCAGGCAGGTTGAATGCTTCGTGCGAACTGCTCACGGCCGGAGACCAGTTGTAGCTGTAGCTTTGCTCATCGCCCTGCATCTCTATACGTATCCAGCCATCTGACTGCCCACATTGTGCAGCCTGGCTAACAAAGCTGGTGATAACGGGTGTAGTACAGCTTCCGCAATCATCAGCCACTATGATATTCTGAAGAATGGTAGAACAGCCACTGGCATCTGTAAGGGTTAGCATATAGGTGCCGGCAGGCAGATCGCTTCTGTTTGCTGTATCATTGCTGCCAGGCAGATCGGCCCAATCATACACATACGGCATCGTTCCTCCGCTAATGGTCACCTCAATGGAGCCACCATTGATACAGTTGGCAGGAGTCACATTGACCATAGCATCGAGGGCATCCGGTTCGGTAATATCGAAGCAGCTTTGACCTGCCAGGCAATTATTGGCATCGAATACTACGATACAATAGCTGCCCGCTTCCAGATTGTCACCATCTACCAGGTTGCCGTCGGCCTTCTGAATCTCTACTCTGGCTGGCTGTGCAAATCCTACCGGATAGCTGATATTGTATTGAACGGCACCATCAGAGGCTCCAAAACAGCTAACTTGCTGAATATCAGCAATTTGTATTGTGGCTTGTGGTACATCATTATTCAAGGCAAATACTACATTGGTCTCGCAGCCACTGATCGCGTCGAGGATGCTTATATCATAGATGCCGGCGGCCAAACCGCTTTGCACATGGGTAGCTCCCCAGCTGTATGTATAGTTACCTGAACCGCCTGTTACATCGATCGTCACGATTCCATTGCTGGCATTGCAGTCGGGTTCCTGATTGATGGTAGCCGTAGCGTTCAGATTGTTTTCTTCTCCAATTTCAATTTCCATCACATTGAAGCAGCCGGTTGCCGGATCGGTCACTGTAATCTGATACGTGCCAACAGAAAGATCGCTCCGAGTTGCACCGGTACTGCCATCACTCCATTGGTAGGTGTAGGTGGCTGGTGAAAGGCTTGCAGCGCCATCGGCGGCATGGCAATTGGCTGGTGTCTGACTAGTAATCACAGCATCAGGCCCATCTATATTTTCTACTACAATGGTGTTTTCCAATGTACAGCTTGGGTTAGCAAGGCTGGATATCGTCACTTCGTAGGTGCCTGCAGACAGATTATTCGCCTGATGCGTTGTACTCACGTTCGGACTCCACTGATAGCTATACGAAGCCGGATCTCCATTGAGCACCAACTCAATAGAACCATCCGCATTGCCACAACTTGCATCATCAACAGTCACATTGGTCAAATCAGGACCATCGCAAGGAGTACAAAGGTCCTGAACAGCCATGTCGTTGAGGATTGCCTGGCAGCCATTTGCATCAGTAATGGTGAGGCTATAGAAGCCTGCATCCAGGCCTGTGCGGTTCTGCGGGTCAGCACTGCCTGGCAAATCTGCCCAGTCGAAAGTATAGGCAGTTGTGCCACCGTTTATTTGTAAGCTGATACTTCCTCCCTCATTACAATCTTTATCTACTACTGCAATATTGGTCGTTAGCGGCAGAGGCTCCTCAATATCAAAACAGGCTGTAGCGGCCAAGCAACCATTGGCATCGGTAACATTCAGGCAATAAGAACCGGCAGCCAGATTAGCATTCTGAGCAACCGTCTGAGAATTTTGATCAATTATTTCCACTACTGCCGGCTGCGCAAATCCGTTGTCATAGTCAATAGTATATACCAACTCCCCATCTGCCGCCCCTTGGCAACTTACATCCGTCGTATCAAGCACGGTGATGGTAGCGCCCGGGACATTGTCGGTAAGTATAAAGCTAATAGTAAGCGTACATGCCGTTTGGTTATCTGTAACCGTCACTTCATAATTGCCTGCAGCAAGGGCCGTATGGGTTTCTCCTGCCCCCCAGCTGTAGCTGTAATCACTGCTTCCGCCACTTAGCTGTATGCTAACGGAACCATCAGCAGCGCCGCAATTTGGCTGGCTATTGACGGTATGCGTAGCGCTCAAATTGCTTTGCTGGCCAACAGTAACATCTAATGTACTCAGACAGCCGGTTGCCGGATCGGTTACTGTAATCTGATATTCGCCAGCTGACAGATCAGTGCGCTCAGCGCCGGTGAAACCGCCAGGCCAGCTATAGTTGTAGGTAGCCGGGCTCAAGCGAACTATCCCATCGGCAGCGGCACAATTGGCCGAAATAATCGTGTCAATCGTAGCAATAAGCCCGTCAATATTGTCAATAGTATAGGAGGCCGTACTAAAACAACCTGGGTTGCTTATCTGGCTAATAGTCACTTCATAGGTGCCGGCAAAGAGGCCAACGGCCTGGTGGCTATTGCTCACATTCGGCAGCCAACTAAACATATAATTGCTGACACCCTGCTGCAAACTCAACTCAATGGCCCCATTGTTCTGACCACAGCTAGCCTGTGTTAGTTGGGCATTGGTAACCACTGGCTGCTGGCAAGTCGGGCAATCATCTTCGATCATCAGATTATCAAGCAAAATGCTGCATCCATTAGTATCTGTGATAGTCACTGCGTAGCTGCCGGTTGGCATATCGGTACGATTAGCCGGGTCATTAGAGCCTGGCAAATCTGCCCAATCATAGGTATATCCAGGCGTTCCTCCGTTTACTTGCAAGCTGATGGTGCCATTATTAGAACAGTCTGCGTTTACAATATCAGCGTTTACATGTAGTGCATCGGGGGCAACAATATCAAAACAGTTTTGACCAGCTATGCAGCCATTGGCATCCAAAACCACGGCACAATAACTGCCTTCCGGCAAATTGCCGTTTGAGAACATATTGCCATTCGCATCTAAAATTTCTATTGATTCTGGTGCTGCAAAACCTGGCTCTGTTTGAACATCGTAGGTAATGGAACCATCCGTATCCGCGTAGCAATTGAGATGGTTTACGCTCGTAATCGTGATGGTGGCGCCGGGTACATCATTGGTGAGTATAAATTGCAGGGTAGTATCGCAACCACTTTGTACGTCCATTACACGGACTTCGTAGTTTCCTGCCGGTAAATTGGTCTGGCTAGCACTACCCCAGCTGTACCAATAGTCGCCGCTGCCGTTGCTCACGCTTATCGTCACTGAGCCGTTTGACTGGCCGCAGCTGGGCTCGCTGTTGATCGTCGCGGTGGCTTGCAGATTGTTCTCTGATGGAATTGTCACTTCCAATATATTCGTGCAGCCCGTTGCCGGATCCGTCACATGCACCTGATAGGTCTGCGCTGAAAGGTCAGTGCGCTCTGCACCACTCTGCCCGTCACTCCACTCATAGCTATAGATCGATGGCTCCAGTTGTGCTGATCCATCAGATAGGTTGCAGGTCGCTGCGCTCACTGTGCTTACACTGGACTGTGGACCGTCAATGTTGTTTATTAGTATGCTTTCTGTGATGAAGCAACTGGCATCCGCCGGATCTGTAATCGTCACATCATAGGATCCCGCTGTCAGATTGTTCGCTACATAAGTGCTACTCACATCCGGTGACCAGCTGTACAGGTAATTACTGGAATTCCCTACCATTACCAGTTCTATTCTTCCATTGCTTTGCCCACAGCTTGCATCACTGCTCATCACACTCTGCAACTCCGGCAACTCGCAAGGGTTACACTCATCGCTGATTATCAGCTGTGAGGCTACTCCCGTACAACCATTCGCATCCGTCACCGTCAATTCATACACACCTGCCGACAAGCCGCTGCGATCCTCCGGATCGTTGCTGCCGGAGAGGTCTGACCAATCATAGCTGTAGGGTGACTGGCCACCTGACATCGTCACTTCTATACCTCCCTGCTCGCTACAAGTCACATTACTTAAAGAGGTCTGGATCGTCAATCCTGCAGGCTCCACTACCTCAAAGCAGCCCGTACCAGCCACACAGCCGTTTGCATCTTTCACTACTATGCAGTAGTTGCCTGGAGCTAAGGATCCGTCTGTGTGTTCGTTTTGTCCGCCATCCAGCATTTGGATCGTCTCCGGATATTGGAAGCCCGCATCATAGTTCACCGTGTATGATGCGGTGCCGTCATTGCTGCCCGCGCAGCTCGTTGATACCATCGGTGTTACCGTTACTGTAGCCCCTGCTACATCATCTGTCAGACCAAAGGTCACGGTAGTTGTGCAGCCGCTTTGGTTGTCTGTCACGGTGACTTCGTAGCTGCCCGAGGCCAGATCGGTGCGCGTAGCGCCGCCACCCCAGCTGTAGCCGTAGTCGCCGCTGCCGTTGCTCACGCTTATCGTCACTGAGCCGTTTGACTGGCCACAGCTGGGCTCGCTGTTGATCGTCGCGGTGGCTGACAATGGATTGTCTTGACCTATCTCTACTATCAATATATCTGTACAACCCGTTGCCGGATCAAGTACCGTTACTGTATAACTTCCGGCTGCCAAATCATTTCGGCTTGACCCGCTGCCGGAGTCACTCCAGCTGTATGTGTAATTTGCAGGTAATAAGCTGGCACTACCATCCGATGCGTTGCAGCTTGCATTGCTCGTCGCATCTACCGTCGCTTGCGGGCCATCAATATTGCCTACCACCAGACTTTCTACTGTCTGGCATGAAGCATCTCCAACCACTGATATCGTTACATTGTAGGTTCCTGCTATAAGGTTGGTCGCTGTATTGCCCGTGCTCACATTGGGTAACCACTGGTAATGGTAACTCCGGCCATCTGGCTGCAACTCAATGCTGATCGATCCGCTCACCACTCCACAACTCGCATCTTGTATATTGGTGCTCACCACTACTGGCGGTTGACAGCCTCCTACATTGCAATCGTCTTCAACCTCTATAGCATCCACCGTTGCTGTACAGCCATTAGTGTCTGTCACAGTCACCCCATACATGCCGGCCGATACATCCGTACGGTCTTCAGGGTCGTTGCTTCCGCTAAGGTCTGACCAATCGTATTGGTAGCTGCCACTGCCGCCACTTATCGTCAGATCAATAGAGCCACCACTATTGCAATCTGCTGCCTGGAGCGACACATTTATCTGAAGAGCTGCCGGTTCCACCACCTCAAAGCAGCCCGTACCAGCCACACAGCCGTTTGCATCTTTCACTACTATGCAGTAGTTGCCTGGAGCTAAGGATCCGTCTGTGTGTTCGTTTTGTCCGCCATCCAGCACTTGGATCGTCTCCGGATATTGGAAGCCTGCATCATAGTTCACCGTGTATGCTGCGGTGCCGTCATTGCTGCCCGCGCAGCTCGTTGATACCATCGGTGTTACCGTTACTGTAGCCCCTGCTACATCATCTGTCAGGCCAAAGGTCACGGTAGTTGTGCAGCCGCTTTGGTTGTCTGTCACGGTGACTTCGTAGCTGCCCGAGGCCAGATCGGTGCGCGTAGCGCCGCCACCCCAGCTGTAGCCGTAGTCGCCGCTGCCGTTGCTCACGCTTATCGTCACTGAGCCGTTCGACTGGCCGCAGCTGGGCTCGCTGTTGATCGTCGCGGTGGCTTGCAGATTGTTCTCTGATGGAATTGTCACTTCCAATATATTCGTGCAGCCCGTTGCCGGATCCGTCACATGCACCTGATAGGTCTGCGCTGAAAGGTCAGTGCGCTCTGCACCACTCTGCCCGTCACTCCACTCATAGCTATAGATCGATGGCTCCAGTTGTGCTGATCCATCAGATAGGTTGCAGGTCGCTGCGCTCACTGTGCTTACACTGGACTGTGGACCGTCAATGTTGTTTATTAGTATGCTTTCTGTGATGAAGCAACTGGCATCCGCCGGATCTGTAATCGTCACATCATAGGATCCCGCTGTCAGATTGTTCGCTACATAAGTGCTACTCACATCCGGTGACCAGCTGTACAGGTAATTACTGGAATTCCCTACCATTACCAGTTCTATTCTTCCATTGCTTTGCCCACAGCTTGCATCACTGCTCATCACACTCTGCAACTCCGGCAACTCGCAAGGGTTACACTCATCGCTGATTATCAGCTGTGAGGCTACTCCCGTACAACCATTCGCATCCGTCACCGTCAATTCATACACACCTGCCGACAAGCCGCTGCGATCCTCCGGATCGTTGCTGCCGGAGAGGTCTGACCAATCATAGCTGTAGGGTGACTGGCCACCTGACATCGTCACTTCTATACCTCCCTGCTCGCTACAAGTCACATTACTTAAAGAGGTCTGGATCGTCAATCCTGCAGGCTCCACTACCTCAAAGCAGCCCGTACCAGCCACACAGCCGTTTGCATCTTTCACTACTATGCAGTAGTTGCCTGGAGCTAAGGATCCGTCTGTGTGTTCGTTTTGTCCGCCATCCAGCATTTGGATCGTCTCCGGATATTGGAAGCCCGCATCATAGTTCACCGTGTATGATGCGGTGCCGTCATTGCTGCCCGCGCAGCTCGTTGATACCATCGGTGTTACCGTTACTGTAGCCCCTGCTACATCATCTGTCAGACCAAAGGTCACGGTAGTTGTGCAGCCGCTTTGGTTGTCTGTCACGGTGACTTCGTAGCTGCCCGAGGCCAGATCGGTGCGCGTAGCGCCGCCACCCCAGCTGTAGCCGTAGTCGCCGCTGCCGTTGCTCACGCTTATCGTCACTGAGCCGTTTGACTGGCCACAGCTGGGCTCGCTGTTGATCGTCGCGGTGGCTGACAATGGATTGTCTTGACCTATCTCTACTATCAATATATCTGTACAACCCGTTGCCGGATCAAGTACCGTTACTGTATAACTTCCGGCTGCCAAATCATTTCGGCTTGACCCGCTGCCGGAGTCGCTCCAGCTGTATGTGTAATTTGCAGGTAATAAGCTGGCACTACCATCCGATGCGTTGCAGCTTGCATTGCTCGTCGCATCTACCGTCGCTTGCGGGCCATCAATATTGCCTACCACCAGACTTTCTACTGTCTGGCATGAAGCATCTCCAACCACTGATATCGTTACATTGTAGGTTCCTGCTATAAGATTGGTCGCTGTATTGCCCGTGCTCACATTGGGTAACCACTGGTAATGGTAACTCCGGCCATCTGGCTGCAACTCAATGCTGATCGATCCGCTCGCCACTCCACAACTCGCATCTTGTATATTGGTGCTCACCACTACTGGCGGTTGACAGCCTCCTACATTGCAATCGTCTTCAACCTCTATAGCATCCACCGTTGCTGTACAGCCATTAGTGTCTGTCACAGTCACCCCATACATGCCGGCCGATACATCCGTACGGTCTTCAGGGTCGTTGCTTCCGCTAAGGTCTGACCAATCGTATTGGTAGCTGCCACTGCCGCCACTTATCGTCAGATCAATAGAGCCACCACTATTGCAATCTGCTGCCTGGAGCGACACATTTATCTGAAGAGCTGCCGGTTCCACCACCTCAAAGCAGCCCGTACCAGCCACACAGCCGTTTGCATCTTTCACTACTATGCAGTAGTTGCCTGGAGCTAAGGATCCGTCTGTGTGCTCGTTTTGTCCGCCATCCAGCACTTGGATCGTCTCCGGATATTGGAAGCCCGCATCATAGTTCACCGTGTATGATGCGGTGCCGTCATTGCTGCCCGCGCAGCTCGTTGATACCATCGGTGTTACCGTTACTGTAGCCCCTGCTACATCATCTGTCAGGCCAAAGGTCACGGTAGTTGTGCAGCCGCTTTGGTTGTCTGTCACGGTGACTTCGTAGCTGCCCGAGGCCAGATCGGTGCGCGTAGCGCCGCCACCCCAGCTGTAGCCGTAGTCGCCGCTGCCGTTGCTCACGCTTATCGTCACTGAGCCGTTCGACTGGCCACAGCTGGGCTCGCTGTTGATCGTGACTGTGGCGATGGGAGCCGTTTGCATATCAATCGTAATTTCCAGCGTATCTGTACAAGCGGTTGCCGGGTCGCTGACCGTAACAATATAGTTTCCGGCGGCCAGATCATTACGGCTAATCGAATTGATTCCATCGCTCCACAAATAGTCATAGCCAACAGGTGAAAGGCTGGCAGAGCCATTAGCAACTGTACAAGCTGCGGGAGTCGTTGACGCTACATTCGCCTGTGGTCCATTTATGTCATTTACTGTGAAGCTACTCGTAGTGGCACAATCCGGGTCCCCGATCAAACTGATGGTAAGCTCATAGATTCCATCGGCTAATTCGTTGATATAATTGGTATCGGGTTGAGCAGGTGACCAATTGAAGGTATAATTGTCAATATCTTGCTCCAGCTCGACTACTATTTCTCCATTGCTGTTTCCGCAAGTAGCGTCCTGAATGGATGTATTGCTAATTATCGGTGTTTCACAAGGTTGGCAAGTATCGTTTATCAAAATGCCAATAGCTGTAGCTGTGCAAGCGTTTAGATCAGTGACAGTAACATCATAGCTTCCCTGAGCCAGGTCTGTACGATCTTCCGGATCATTGCTGCCGGGGAGGTCGGCCCAATCGAAGGTGTAGTTTCCAACACCACCCGTAATGGTTAGATTGATACTGCCAAGTGAATCGCAGTCCATATCAATCGTTTGGCTAGTGATCAGGAGCTCTTCTGGTTCGGTGATATTGAAGCACTGTTCGCCAGCCAGGCAATCGTTGGCGTCTTTGACCTGAAGGCAATGTGTGCCTGGAGGCAGGCTGCCATTTGTAAGCAAATTACTATTAGCATCCAAAATAACGATGGAAGCTGGCTGAGTGAACCCAGGGTCATAATTGATGTCAAATTGAACACTTCCGTTGGCTGCACCAGCACAGCTTATATGAATGGTGTCTGTAATGGTAATATGGGCCGACGGGATATTGTCAGTTAGCACAAAATCGACAGTTGCTTCACAGCCATTGACATTATCCACAACTGTAACCGAATGAGAGCCGGAAGGCAAGCTATTATTAGTCTCTCCAGCATTCCAGGAGAAGGTATAGTCCCCACTACCGCCTGTTAGTCCAATAGTTACAGAGCCATTCGACTGGCCACAGCTAGGTTCCTGATTGATGGTAGCGGTGGCTTGCAATGGATTAATTTGATCGATATCCACCACTACTATGTCGGTACAGCCTGTGGCCGGATCGGTAGCGCTCACATAATATGTGCCTGCAAGGAGGTCCGTACGATTGGCTCCCTGGCCGCTATCGCTCCATTGATAATCATAGCCTGCCGGAGAGAGGCTGGCTGTTCCATCTGCCTGATCGCAGGTAGCCGGACTGGTAAATGCTGCTGATACTTCCGGGCCATCAATCACTCCAACTGCTATCGTTTCGGTAACAAAGCAAGTAGGATCATTTAGTAGGCTGATCGTTACATCGTATGTACCTGCCGTTAAATTGCTGGCAGTTGGTCCGGTACTAATATTGGGGTTCCAGCTAAAGGTGAGCTGGCTGGCTGCTTCCACAGTTTCTATAGCTATGCTACCATTGCTCTGTCCGCAGCTGGCTTCAGTTACAACAATATTGGTGATTTCAGGGCCACCACAATTATTATTGCAATTGTCATTAATCTCCAGGCTGTGTGCAACTTTGAAACAATCATTGGCATCCGTTACGGTCACGGTGTAGCTATCGGCAAGCAGATTTGTGCGATCAGCCGGGTCATTTGAGCCGGGCAAGTCGGACCAATTGTATGTATATGGAGGAGTGCCTCCTGTAAGCGTGAGTTGAATAGAACCCCCATTGCTACAATCTTTGTCCGTTAATACTGTAGTGATATCAATCGGTGCCGGTTCTATTACATCAAAGCACTTCTTATCTCCCAGGCAACCAACCGCATCTTTAACGATCAGGCAATAATAGCCAGGTATCAATTCGCCATTGTTGTACGGATTGCCGAGTGTATCTTCAATGCCAATAGTAGCTGGTTGCTGGAAGCCTGCATCATAATCGACTGTATAATTGGCCTGACCATTATTGGCGGCGTAGCAATTGATCATCACCGGGGTTTGGAGGTTAATGGTAGCACCATTCGTGTTTTCATCCAGTACAAATGTCAATTCAAACTCACAGGCAGAAACGCTATTATCTTTGATAGTTACTGAGTAATCACCTGCCACCAGGTCTGTTCTGCTAGCTGAATTGATACCCGGATTGTCACTCCACACAAAAGAGTAACTACCACTTCCATTGAGGACGTTGATGTTCACAGCCCCATTTGCCGTATTGCAATCGGGCAAGGTAATGATCTGGGCAGTAGCCGTGAGATCATTGGTATCAGGCACTTCTACTGTTACCAGGTTCGGACAGTCGGGAGCGATTGGGTTGATCACCAGGATGTGGTAGGCATCCGCCGCCAAACCATCCCGATAGTTTCCATTGAAATTATCCAATGCCCACATATAGGTATAGCTGGCCGGATAGAGTGTAACCGAGCCATCGGGCGCTTCGCAGGTGGCTGGTGTGACGACAACGCTATCCAGTTCCGGGCCGTCAATATTTCCAATGGTGAAGGTGTGAATGGTTTCGCAATTCGGCACAAGCGGGAAGGTAATCGTTACTGTATAAATACCTGAGAACAGCTGAGAACGCTCATTGCCAATACTATTGGGCACACCGTTGTTGGCGTTGGCAGACCAGGTATATTGGTAATTGGCCGGGTTGCCATCCACAATTACTTTGGCTATACCGTTTGCTAATCCACAAAGGGATTGAGAAATATCAACCGTTGCTACTTCTGGCGGAATACAAAGGCAATCTCCATCAATGGTTATATCTATTGTCACTTCACAAGCGGTGGCAGGATCGATGACTGTAACAGTATATGTTCCGGCAAAGAGATCGTTGCGTGAGTAGCCGCTACCTCCATCGCTCCAGTGGTAGGTATGGCTTTGCGGAGCCAATGTTGCACTTCCTGTACCCAAGTTGCAGTTATCGGCTGTTTGCTCTTCCACTTCTACATCCACTGTCAAAACCTCTATGGTTACTCCCGTCAAATCCAATGAGCCACATATCGTTCCGCCACCCTGCAGCAATTGGCTATTGATGTCGAATATGGAAGTGCTACCAAAATTGATGGTACTCAAGTCAAGCGTAGTGGAATCATACACCAATACATGAATTGTGTATGAACCGATAGCGTTGACGGTAAATACCGGATTGTTGCTGAGTTGTTCAATGATATGATTGCCTCCTTCAGCCAACAGGAAGGTGAAGGTAAAGCCTTGTGGTACATTCATATCGCCATTGGGTGAGGCGGCCAATGTGACGGAGCCATCATTCAAACAGGTCTGAGCATTTTCTGCACTCAGCGTACCGGAATAGGCTTCACAATCTACACATCCATCAGAGATGACTACCCCTGAAAGTGTAGCTGTACATCCACCGGCATCCGTTACGGTCATGTAATAGAGGCCTGGTGCCAAGTCAGTCCGATCCTGCACATTATTGGTACCCGGCAAGTCAGCCCAATTGAATGTATAAGGCTGGATACCGCCAGCTACGCCTACTACTATGCCGCCCAGTTCATTGCAAGTAGCATGAATTGGGGTATAATCAACACGCACTCGCTCTCCTACTAATACATCAACGCTTGCAGTACCTTGGCAGCCGCTTGCATCGGAAACAGTTACATAGTAGGTACCCGACATCACGGGCAATGCATCGGAAACAACAGGATTTTTATCATTTGAAGCAAAGCCATTCGGGCCTGCCCAGCTGTAGTTGACACCGCCGGTAGCTGAAAGGAGAATATCGCTTCCCTCACAAACCGGGCTATTGCTATTGGCGGTAGCAGGAAGGCCAGGGGCTATTTGAACATCTGTAGTGGCATTATCTACACAGTATCCATTGTCAATGATCACTGTATATGTTCCGCTATAAGCGGCATCCGCATTAGGTATTACCGGATTCTGTTGGTTGGAGCTAAACCCGTTAGGTCCAACCCAAGTATATTGAACACCTCCGTCACTGGAATAGAGTTCCAACTGGCTACCTTCGCATATCGGTCCATTATTATTGGCTTCGGCAGTAAATATACGTACGAAAACATCTTTTGCAGTCCCCGTTTGACAATTGGCGGCCGCATAAACTGTAACCTCATACAGCCCCTCATGAATAGAAGATACGTTTGGAATAAATATACTGGCATTGGTAGATGTAAAACCATTCGGTCCAGTCCATTGATAGCTGACTCCGCCATAGGCGGTCAGTTGCAGGTCATCTCCTTCGCAAAGCTGGTTGTCACCATCAATAACAGCTACCGGATCGGCATGTACCTGAACATTCACATCGAGTGTAGATTGGCAACCATTGTCATCAGAAACTACGACTGTATAGATACCTGAATGGCCTGCCGTAGCATTACTGATCACAGGATTTTGCAAAGTTGACGTGAACCCAGCGGGGCCAGTCCACAGATAATTGGTTCCGCCATTGGCCAGCAAGGTGAGTGTTTCGCCTTCGCAAATCGGTGCATTGCTAAATGCTGAAGCGTTGGTAACTCCTGTGACGAGAACTTGTGTAGAGGCTATGGCTTGGCAGCCTGATGGTGTATTGATCTCAACTGTTATGGTGTAAGTTCCATTGGCATTGGCGGTGAAATTGGTAGCTTGTGAAGCCGGATTATCCAGGCTGCCACCATTGCTGATCCAGCTGTAGGTATAGCCCGGATCATTTGGCAAGGCCGTCAGCAGCGTTGATTCTCCTTTACAAATTTGCAGATTGTCCGATTGAATTTCTGCATTGATGTCATCTGTTACATTGATAAGCTGCGTTTCGGTGGCCTGATTGCCACAGTTATCGGTGGCTGTCCAGGTACGGGTGATGATATAACCACATCCGTTGTCAGATTGGTCTTCATTGAAAGCAACACCCACATCCGCATCACAATTGTCGGTAGCTTGCAGCGTAGCAGGAGGTGGTACCGTTTCGCCATTGGCCAAGTTTACAGTCAGATCGGCAGGTGCCGCTTCCAATACCGGCGGTGTAGGGTCATTGACTGTGATCGTCTGTGTTTGAATATCTTGATTGCCACAATTATCCGTCGCTGTCCAGGTTCTTACCATACTGTATGCATCCTGACAAGGTCCAGGCACTTGCTGCTCATCGAGTATTATTTCAATATCTGTATCACAATTATCTACTGCCACCACATTTGCTGCTGTTGGAATTGATTCACACGAAACGGTCACATCAGCTGGAACGCCTGCCATTACAGGAGCCTGATCATCCGAAATTACAATCATTTGAGTCAGTACCGTAGAGTTACCACAAGCATCCGTTGCTGTCCAACTTCTTTGCAAGGTATATGAATCTTCACAAACTTCATTGATTCTGAATTCATCAAATTCAAGAGTCGGATTGGGATCACAATTGTCAGATGGAATCGGTTCAGCCGGATTAGGCACCTGGTTACAATTCACTGTAACGTCAGCAGGTACGCCTGCAATACTTGGAGCTTCTGTATCCTCCACCGTAATGGTTTGAGTATGCACTGCCTGATTGCCACAATTGTCGGTAGCTGTCCAGCTACGAATGATGGCAGTATTGTATGGGCAGGAACCATTGCTTTGCAACTCATCAAATAGCAAGTCCACATCCACATCGCAATTGTCGGCTGCGGTAATACCAGGTGCCGCAGGTATTTGACCACAGGCTACAGTAATATCGGCAGGTTGTTCCGACAAAGTTGGTGCTTCATCATCGACTACTGTGATGGTTTGAGTTTCGGCAATCAAGTTGCCGCAGGCATCGGTTGCCGACCAGCTTCTTTGTAGCGTATAGCTGTCCGGGCAATTGCCATCGGTACGAGTTTCAAGGAAATCGAGCTGTATATTTGCATCACAATTGTCGCTTACTGACGGATTGGCGATGGCGGGCACCCCATCACAGCTAACGGTCACATCAGCAGGCACACCCGTAATGGCGGGGATTTGACCATCTCCTACTACAATAATTTGAGTCTGAATATCCTGGTTGCCACAATTGTCGGTCGCTGTCCAGGTACGTGTCAATGTGTATTGATTCGGGCAATTGCCATCCTCTCTGCTTTCAACAAAAGAAATATCCACATCCGCATCGCAATTGTCGGTGGCGGTAGGATTGACAACAGGCGGCACACCATCACACTCAATGGAAATGTCTGTCGGCACTCCGGCCAAAATCGGAGCGATCAAATCTTCGACTACAATAATTCTGGAAGATTCAGTTTGATTGCCACAATTGTCCGTTGCTGTCCATCTTCTCTCTAGCCTATACGCATCCGGACAACTACCATTTACTCTTGTTTCAACATAGCTGATGTCAACATCCTGATCGCAATTATCTGAAAGCGTAGGAGTGACTGGATCAGGAATATTTTCACAGGATACGGTAATATTCGCCGGGATGCCTGAAATAACAGGGCCATCCATATCTCTTACAAAGACCAGTTGATTGATGGTACGCTGGTTTCCGCAGGCATCAACCGCTGTCCAACTTCTCTGAAGGCTATAATTGTCAGGGCACGATCCATCAATTCGCGTCTCATTGAAGGTTACCGAAATATCAGCCGTACAATTATCAGTAGCTGTAATATTGTCGGCTGAAGGAATATTATCACAAGAAACCGTAATATCTGCCGGAGTACTTGAGAATACTGGTTCTTGAGTATCTTGAACGTTTATAATTTGGGTTTGAACACTTGTATTGCCACAATCATCGGTTGCCGTCCAGCTTCTATGTAGCTCATAATTATCGACACAATTGCCATCAATTCTCAGCTCATTAAATGTAAGTTCAACATCTGTATCGCAATTGTCTGTCGCCGTTGGGCTCGCAGGGCCTGGTATCGCATCGCATTCTACCGTCACATCGGCCGGTACGCCTGCCAGTATTGGCGCGGTCTGGTCCTCTACACTTATCAGCTGAGTCTGCATATCCTGGTTGCCGCAATTATCCGTCGCTGTCCAGACCCGTTGCAAGCTGTAGCCATCCGGGCACAGACCTCCATCGATCCGCGTCTCGACATACGTGATCTCTACATCTGTATCGCAATTGTCTGTCGCCGTCGGGCTCGCAGGGCTTGGTATCGCATCACATTCTACCGTCACATCCGCCGGTACGCCTGCCAGTATTGGCGCGGTCTGGTCTTCTACACTTATCAGCTGAGTCTGCATATCCTGGTTGCCGCAATCATCCGTCGCTGTCCAGACCCGTTGCAGGCTGTAGCCATCCGGGCACAGACCTCCATCGATCCGCGTCTCGACATACGTGATCTCTACATCTGTATCGCAATTGTCTATCGCCGTTGGGCTCGCAGGGCTCGGTACCGCATCACATTCTACCGTCACATCCGCCGGTACGCCTGCCAGTATTGCGCGGTCTGGTCTTCTACACTTATCAGCTGAGTCTGCATATCCTGGTTGCCGCAATCATCCGTCGCTGTCCAGACCCGTTGCAGGCTGTAGCCATCCGGGCACAGACCTCCATCGATCCGCGTCTCGACATACGTGATCTCTACATCTGTATCGCAATTGTCTGTCGCCGTCGGACTCGCAGGGCTTGGTATCGCATCGCACTCTACCGTCACATCCGCCGGTACGCCTGCCAGTATTGGCGCGGTCTGGTCTTCTACACTTATCAGCTGCGTCTGCATATCCTGGTTGCCGCAATCATCCGTCGCTGTCCAGACCCGTTGCAGGCTGTAGCCATCCGGGCACAGACCTCCATCGATCCGCGTCTCGACATACGTGATCTCTACATCTGTATCGCAATTGTCTGTCGCCGTTGGGCTCGCAGGGCTCGGTACCGCATCACATTCTACCGTCACATCCGCCGGTACGCCTGCCAGTATTGGCGCGGTCTGGTCTTCTACACTTATCAGCTGAGTCTGCATATCCTGGTTGCCGCAATTATCCGTCGCTGTCCAGACCCGTTGCAGGCTGTAGCCATCCGGGCACAGACCTCCATCGATCCGCGTCTCGACATACGTGATCTCTACATCTGTATCGCAATTGTCTGTCGCCGTCGGGCTCGCAGGGCCTGGTATCGCATCACATTCTACCGTCACATCCGCCGGTACGCCTGCCAGTATTGGCGCGGTCTGGTCTTCTACACTTATCAGCTGAGTCTGCATATCCTGGTTGCCGCAATCATCCGTCGCTGTCCAGACCCGTTGCAGGCTGTAGCCATCCGGGCACAGACCTCCATCGATCCGCGTCTCGACATACGTGATCTCTACATCTGTATCGCAATTGTCTGTCGCCGTTGGGCTCGCAGGGCCTGGTATCGCATCGCACTCTACCGTCACATCCGCCGGTACGCCTGCCAGTATTGGCGCGGTCTGGTCTTCTACATTATCAGCTGAGTCTGCATATCCTGGTTGCCGCAATCATCCGTCGCTGTCCAGACCCGTTGCAGGCTGTAGCCATCCGGGCACAGACCTCCATCGATCCGCGTCTCGACATACGTGATCTCTACATCTGTATCGCAATTGTCTGTCGCCGTTGGGCTCGCAGGGCCTGGTATCGCATCGCATTCTACCGTCACATCCGCCGGTACGCCTGCCAGTATTGGCGCGGTCTGGTCTTCTACACTTATCAGCTGAGTCTGCATATCCTGGTTGCCGCAATCATCCGTCGCTGTCCAGACCCGTTGCAGGCTGTAGCCATCCGGGCACAGACCTCCATCGATCCGCGTCTCGACATACGTGATCTCTACATCTGTATCGCAATTGTCTGTCGCCGTTGGGCTCGCAGGGCCTGGTATCGCATCGCACTCTACCGTCACATCCGCCGGTACGCCTGCCAGTATTGGCGCGGTCTGGTCTTCTACACTTATCAGCTGAGTCTGCATATCCTGGTTGCCGCAATCATCCGTCGCTGTCCAGACCCGTTGCAGGCTGTAGCCATCCGGGCACAGACCTCCATCGATCCGCGTCTCGACATACGTGATCTCTACATCTGTATCGCAATTGTCTGTCGCCGTTGGGCTCGCAGGGCCTGGTATCGCATCGCATTCTACCGTCACATCCGCCGGGATGCCTGCCAGGACCGGAGCCGTTTGATCCAATACGCGGATCAGCTGGATGCCCGTCGATGTATTGCCACAGCGATCTGTCGCTGTCCATGTCCGTTGTAATACATAATTATCTACACAGTTGCTATCGGTTCGCACTTCTGTATAACTGATCACTGGCGCAGGATCGCAATTATCACTCGCCGTTGGACTCGCAGGGCCTGGTATCGCATCGCATTCTACCGTCACATCCGCCGGGATGCCTGCCAGTATTGGTGCCGTCCGATCCAACACGCGTATCCTCTGCTCGCCCGTGGCCGTATTGCCACAGCGGTCCGTGGCCGTCCATAATCTTTGTAATACATAATTGTCCACGCAGTTGCTATCCGTTCTTACTTCTGTATAGCTGATCACAGGCGCAGGATCGCAATTATCACTCGCCGTTGGGCTCGCAGGGCCTGGTATCGCATCACACTCTACCGTCACATCTGCCGGTACGCCAGCCAGGACCGGAGCCGTTTGATCCAATACGCGGATCCTCTGCTCCCCCGTGGCCGTATTGCCACAGCGGTCCGTGGCCGTCCATAATCTTTGTAATACATAATTGTCCACGCAGTTGCTATCCGTTCTTACTTCTGTATAGCTGATCACTGGTGCAGGATCACAATTGTCACTCGCCGTTGGGCTCGCTGGGCTCGGTATCGCATCACACTCTACAGTCACATCTGCCGGTACGCCAGCCAGGACCGGAGCCGTTTGATCCAATACGCGGATCAGCTGGATGCCCGTCGATGTATTGCCACAGCGATCTGTCGCTGTCCATGTCCGTTGTAATACATAAGTATCTACACAGTTGCTATCGGTTCGCACTTCTGTATAACTGATCACTGGTGAAGGATCGCAATTGTCTGTCGCTGTCGGACTCGCTGGGCTCGGTACCGCATCACACTCTACAGTCACATCTGCCGGTACGCCAGCCAAGATTGGTGCCGTCCGATCCAATACCCGTATCCTCTGCTCGCCCGTGGCCGTATTGCCACAGCGGTCCGTGGCCGTCCATAATCTTTGTAATACATAATTGTCCACGCAGTTGCTATCCGTTCTTACTTCTGTATAGCTGATCACAGGCGCAGGATCGCAATTATCACTCGCCGTTGGGCTCGCAGGGCCTGGTATCGCATCACACTCTACCGTCACATCTGCCGGTACGCCAGCCAGTATTGGTGCCGTCCGATCCAATACCCGTATCCTCTGCTCCCCCGTGGCCGTATTGCCACAGCGGTCCGTGGCCGTCCATACTCTTTGTAATACATAATTGTCCACGCAGTTGCTATCCGTTCTTACTTCTGTATAGTTGATCACAGGCGCAGGATCGCAATTGTCACTCGCCGTTGGACTCGCAGGGCTCGGTACCGCATCACATTCGACCGTCACATTGGCTGGAACGCCTGCCAGTATTGGTGCCGTCCGATCCAATACCCGTATCCTCTGCTCGCCCGTGGCCGTATTGCCACAGCGGTCCGTGGCCGTCCATAATCTTTGTAATACATAATTGTCCACGCAGTTGCTATCCGTTCTTACTTCTGTATAGCTGATCACAGGCGCAGGATCGCAATTGTCACTCGCCGTTGGGCTCGCAGGGCTTGGTATCGCATCACATTCGACCGTTATATCGGCTGGAACGCCTGCCAGTATTGGTGCCGTCCGATCCAATACCCGTATCCTCTGCTCGCCCGTGGCCGTATTGCCACAGCGGTCCGTGGCCGTCCATAATCTTTGTAATACATAATTGTCCACGCAGTTGCTATCCGTTCTTACTTCTGTATAGCTGATCACAGGCGCAGGATCGCAATTGTCACTCGCCGTCGGACTCGCTGGGCTCGGTACCGCATCACACTCTACCGTCACATCTACCGGTACACCAGCCAGGACCGGAGCCGTCCGATCCAATACCCGTATCCTCTGCTCGCCCGTGGCCGTATTGCCACAGCGATCTGTCGCTGTCCATGTCCGTTGTAATACATAATTATCCACGCAGTTGCTATCGGTTCGCACTTCTGTATAACTGATCACAGGTGCAGGATCGCAATTGTCTGTCGCTGTCGGACTCGCTGGGCTCGGTATCGCATCACATTCGACCGTTATATCGGCTGGAACGCCTGCCAGTATTGGTGCCGTCCGATCCAATACCCGTATCCTCTGCTCGCCCGTGGCCGTATTGCCACAGCGGTCCGTGGCCGTCCATACTCTTTGTAATACATAATTGTCCACGCAGTTGCTATCCGTTCTTACTTCTGTATAGCTGATCACAGGCGCAGGATCGCAATTATCACTCGCCGTTGGACTCGCAGGGCCTGGTATCGCATCACATTCGACCGTTATATCGGCTGGAACGCCTGCCAGTATTGGTGCCGTCCGATCCAATACGCGTATCCTCTGCTCCCCCGTGGCCGTATTGCCACAGCGGTCCGTGGCCGTCCATACTCTTTGTAATACATAATTGTCCACGCAGTTGCTATCGGTTCGCACTTCTGTATAGCTGATCACAGGCGCAGGATCGCAATTATCACTCGCCGTTGGACTCGCAGGGCCTGGTATCGCATCACATTCGACCGTTATATCGGCTGGAACGCCTGCCAGTATTGGTGCCGTCCGATCCAACACGCGTATCCTCTGCTCGCCCGTGGCCGTATTGCCACAGCGATCTGTCGCTGTCCATGTCCGTTGTAATACATAATTATCTACACAGTTGCTATCCGTTCTTACTTCTGTATAGCTGATCACAGGCGCAGGATCGCAATTATCACTCGCCGTTGGACTCGCAGGGCCTGGTATCGCATCACACTCTACAGTCACATCTGCCGGTACACCAGCCAGGACCGGAGCCGTCCGATCCAATACCCGTATCCTCTGCTCGCCTGTGGCCGTATTGCCACAGCGGTCCGTGGCCGTCCATACTCTTTGTAATACATAATTGTCCACGCAGTTGCTATCCGTTCTTACTTCTGTATAGCTGATCACAGGCGCAGGATCGCAATTATCACTCGCCGTTGGGCTCGCAGGGCTTGGTATCGCATCACATTCGACCGTTATATCGGCTGGAACGCCTGCCAAGATTGGTGCCGTCCGATCCAACACGCGTATCCTCTGCTCCCCCGTGGCCGTATTGCCACAGCGGTCCGTGGCCGTCCATAATCTTTGTAATACATAATTGTCCACGCAGTTGCTATCCGTTCTTACTTCTGTATAGCTGATCACAGGCGCAGGATCGCAATTGTCACTCGCCGTTGGACTCGCAGGGCCTGGTATCGCATCGCATTCTACCGTTATATCGGCTGGAACGCCTGCCAAGATTGGTGCCGTCCGATCCAATACGCGGATCAGCTGGATGCCCGTCGATGTATTGCCACAGCGATCTGTCGCTGTCCATGTCCGTTGTAATACATAATTGTCCACGCAGTTGCTATCGGTTCGCACTTCTGTATAACTGATCACAGGCGCAGGATCGCAATTGTCACTCGCCGTTGGGCTCGCAGGGCTTGGTATCGCATCACATTCGACCGTTATATCGGCTGGAACGCCTGCCAAGATTGGTGCCGTCCGATCCAACACGCGTATCCTCTGCTCCCCCGTGGCCGTATTGCCACAGCGGTCCGTGGCCGTCCATAATCTTTGTAATACATAATTGTCCACGCAGTTGCTATCCGTTCTTACTTCTGTATAGCTGATCACAGGCGCAGGATCGCAATTGTCACTCGCCGTTGGACTCGCAGGGCCTGGTATCGCATCGCATTCTACCGTTATATCGGCTGGAACGCCTGCCAAGATTGGTGCCGTCCGATCCAATACGCGGATCAGCTGGATGCCCGTCGATGTATTGCCACAGCGATCTGTCGCTGTCCATGTCCGTTGTAATACATAATTGTCCACGCAGTTGCTATCCGTTCTTACTTCTGTATAGCTGATCACAGGCGCAGGATCGCAATTGTCACTCGTCGTTGGACTCGCAGGGCCTGGTATCGCATCGCATTCTACCGTTATATCGGCTGGAACGCCTGCCAGTATTGGTGCCGTCCGATCCAATACCCGTATCCTCTGCTCCCCCGTGGCCGTATTGCCACAGCGATCTGTCGCTGTCCATGTCCGTTGTAATACATAATTGTCCACGCAGTTGCTATCGGTTCGCACTTCTGTATAACTGATCACAGGCGCAGGATCGCAATTGTCACTCGCCGTTGGGCTCGCAGGGCTTGGTATCGCATCACATTCGACCGTTATATCGGCTGGAACGCCTGCCAAGATTGGTGCCGTCCGATCCAACACGCGTATCCTCTGCTCCCCCGTGGCCGTATTGCCACAGCGGTCCGTGGCCGTCCATAATCTTTGTAATACATAATTGTCCACGCAGTTGCTATCCGTTCTTACTTCTGTATAGCTGATCACAGGCGCAGGATCGCAATTGTCACTCGCCGTTGGACTCGCAGGGCCTGGTATCGCATCGCATTCGACCGTTATATCGGCTGGAACGCCTGCCAGTATTGGTGCCGTCCGATCCAATACGCGGATCAGCTGGATGCCCGTCGATGTATTGCCACAGCGATCTGTCGCTGTCCATGTCCGTTGTAATACATAATTGTCCACGCAGTTGCTATCGGTTCGCACTTCTGTATAACTGATCACAGGCGCAGGATCGCAATTGTCACTCGCCGTTGGGCTCGCAGGGCTTGGTATCGCATCACATTCGACCGTTATATCGGCTGGAACGCCTGCCAATATTGGTGCCATCCGATCCAATACCCGTATCCTCTGCTCCCCCGTGGCCGTATTGCCACAGCGGTCCGTGGCCGTCCATACTCTTTGTAATACATAATTGTCCACACAGTTGCTATCGGTTCGCACTTCTGCATAACTGATCACAGGCGCAGGATCGCAATTATCACTCGCCGTTGGGCTCGCAGGGCCTGGTATCGCATCACATTCGACCGTTATATCGGCCGGTACGCCAGCCAGGACCGGAGCCGTTTGATCCAATACGCGGATCAGCTGGATGCCCGTCGATGTATTGCCACAGCGATCTGTCGCTGTCCATGTCCGTTGTAATACATAATTATCTACACAGTTGCTATCGGTTCGCACTTCTGCATAACTGATCACAGGCGCAGGATCGCAATTATCACTCGCCGTTGGGCTCGCAGGGCCTGGTATCGCATCACATTCGACCGTTATATCGGCTGGAACGCCTGCCAAGATTGGTGCCGTCCGATCCAATACGCGTATCCTCTGCTCCCCCGTGGCCGTATTGCCACAGCGGTCCGTGGCCGTCCATACTCTTTGTAATACATAATTATCTACACAGTTGCTATCGGTTCGCACTTCTGCATAACTGATCACAGGCGCAGGATCGCAATTGTCACTCGCCGTTGGGCTCGCAGGGCCTGGTATCGCATCGCATTCTACCGTTATATCGGCTGGGATGCCTGCCAGTACGGGAGCTGTGCGATCTAACACTGTGACAAGTTGCACTTGAATATCTTGATTTCCACAACTGTCCGTGGCTGTCCAAACACGTTCTAGGGTATAACTGTCCGGGCAGAGCGGACCATCTATTCTCGTTTCTACAAAGCTTACTCCCACACTAATCGTACAATTATCTGTGGCAGATACATTTGCGGGAGAAGGTACTCCATCACATTCTACCGTAATATCAGCAGGTACATTTAATAATTGAGGACTTAAGGTGTCCTGTACTTCTACTCGCTGGATCGCTGTGCTGGAGTTGCCACAATCATCCGTCACCTGCCAGCTGCGCTCAAAGTAGCCCGTACCATTACAGCCCGTCAGACCAGACACATCATCGCTATAGCTGATCGCCGGAGCAGCCGTGCAATTATCACTCGTTACCGTCACCTCGCCGATGTCTGCTGTCGTCGTATCCAACTCGCAGTTTATGTCTAAATACACCGTTACATCGGGGATGCTGGTAAAGCTCGGAGCAAGGGTGTCCTGTACTTCTACTCGCTGGATCGCTGTGCTGGAGTTGCCACAATCATCCGTCACCTGCCAGCTGCGCTCAAAGTAGCCCGTACCATTACAGCCCGTCAGACCAGACACATCATCGCTATAGCTGATCGCCGGAACGGCCGTGCAATTGTCACTCGTTACCGTCACCTCGCCAATGTCTGCCGTCGTCGTATCCAACTCGCAGTTTATGTCTAAATACACCGTTACATCGGCTGGCATGTTTACTATCGTTGGCGCAAGGGTGTCCTGTACCTCTACTCTTTGAATTGCCGTCGAACTGTTGCCACAATCATCCGTCACCTGCCAGGTGCGCTCAAAGTAGCCCGTACCATTACAGCCCGTCAGACCAGACACATCATCGCTATAGCTGATCGACGGAACGGCCGTGCAATTATCACTCGTTACCGTCACCTCACCGATATCTGCCGTCGTCGTATCCAACTCGCAGTTCATGTCCAAATACACCGTTACATCGGCCGGCATGTTTACTATCGTTGGTGCAAGGGTGTCCTGTACTTCTACTCTTTGAATTGCCGTCGAACTGTTGCCACAATCATCCGTCACCTGCCAGGTCCGCTCAAAGTAGCCCGTACCATTACAGCCCGTCAGACCAGACACATCATCGCTATAGCTGATCGCCGGAACGGCTGTGCAATTATCACTCGTTACCGTTACCTCGCCGATATCTGCCGTCGTCGTATCCAACTCGCAGTTTATGTCTAAATACACCGTTACATCGGCCGGCATGTTTACTATCGTTGGTGCAAGGGTGTCCTGTACTTCTACTCTTTGAATTGCCGTCGAACTGTTGCCACAATCATCCGTCACTTGCCAGCTGCGCTCAAAGTAGCCCGTACCATTACAGCCCGTCAGACCAGACACATCATCGCTATAGCTGATCGCCGGAACGGCCGTGCAATTATCACTCGTCACCGTCACCTCACCGATGTCTGCCGTCGTCGTATCCAACTCGCAGTTCATATCTAAATACACCGTTACATCGGGGATGCTGGTAAAGCTCGGAGCAAGGGTGTCCTGTACTTCTACTCTTTGAATTGCCGTCGAACTGTTGCCACAATCGTCCGTCACCTGCCAGGTCCGCTCAAAGTAGCCCGTACCATTACAGCCCGTCAGACCAGACACATCATCGCTATAGCTGATCGACGGAACGGCCGTGCAATTATCACTCGTTACCGTCACCTCACCAATGTCTGCTGTCGTCGTATCCAACTCGCAGTTTATGTCTAAATACACCGTTACATCGGGAATACTGGTGAAGGTCGGAGCAAGGGTGTCCTGTACCTCTACTCTTTGAATTGCCGTCGAACTGTTGCCACAATCGTCCGTCACCTGCCAGGTGCGCTCAAAGTAGCCCGTACCATTACAGCCCGTCAGACCAGACACATCATCGCTATAGCTGATCGCCGGAACAGCCGTGCAATTATCACTCGTTACCGTTACCTCACCGATGTCTGCCGTCGTCGTATCCAACTCGCAGTTTATGTCTAAATACACCGTTACATCGGCTGGCATGTTTACTATCGTTGGTGCAAGGGTGTCCTGTACCTCTACTCGCTGGATCGCTGTGCTGGAGTTGCCACAATCGTCCGTCACCTGCCAGGTCCGCTCAAAGTAGCCCGTACCATTACAGCCCGTCAGACCAGATACATCATCGCTATAGCTGATCGCCGGAGCAGCCGTACAATTATCACTCGTCACCGTCACCTCACCGATGTCTGCCGTCGTCGTATCCAACTCGCAGTTCATATCTAAATACACCGTTACATCGGCCGGCATGTTTACTATCGTTGGCGCAAGGGTGTCCTGTACCTCTACTCGCTGGATCGCTGTGCTGGAGTTGCCACAATCGTCCGTCACCTGCCAGGTCCGCTCAAAGTAGCCCGTACCATTACAGCCCGTCAGACCAGATACATCATCGCTATAGCTGATCGACGGAACGGCTGTGCAATTATCACTCGTTACCGTTACCTCGCCGATATCTGCCGTCGTCGTATCCAACTGGCAGTTGATATCCAGATAGACCGTTACATCAGGTATAGTAGTAAAAGTAGGACCTGAAGTATCCATTATAATAAATCTGGCAGTAGAATTACTATTATTTCCACAATCGTCTGTAGCTGTGAAGGTGACGGTCAATATTCCTGTTGTATCATTATCACAAGCTGGCAAACTGGGGACACCACCACCTGCATAATCATGGCTAAAACTAACTGGGCCACAAATATCCGTGGCATTGAAATTGGCCAGATTATTTATCCAATTGTTTAACTCTGTTGAATTTCCAGCACCATCGCATTCAACTACTAAGTCTTCAGCCGGATTTAAGATTGCAGGCGGTATGGTATCGATGATGCTTACAGTAGCTGTTCTGGAGGACGTATTGCCACAAATATCAGAAGCGATAAAGGTGACTACTGCACTGCCTGCAGTCCCACAGGTAAATGATATTCCCGAGTAATCATCATTGACGAGTACAGAATCACAAACATCTGTGATGACACCATTGCCAATATTAGCAAGCCAGGCGGCAATTTGCCCGCCAGGATCAGCCGTACTGTCACACACGACTGAAAAATCTGTAGGATCTACAGACCAAATAGGTGGCGTAATATCTTCTATTAAATATGTGTCGTTATCACTAGCTGTACAGCCATTTTTTTCGACGGTAAGGCCAATTGACTTATTGCCACAGAGTCCGTAAACTACTTGGTGAGGGCCTATTCCTGTAGCCGTTGCTGGCGTTGCATTAGCTCCAAAATCCCAAGTATATGTTGCTCCCGCCCCTACATCATCTGCCAAATAAACTACTGTATCCAACGGACAAGAGGGTGCAGATGTCAAAACATTAATATTGGCTATAACAGCACAATCAGGATCGTCACAATCCACGAGGCCATCCTGATCATCGTCAAGGCCATTATCGCAAATTTCGATACAGTCGATTATTTCTACCGTTATACAACAAGGTGGAGAGTTTCCACAGTCGCTATTGGTAATCACACAAATATCATAGATACCTGCAGGAATGCTATTGAAATTTACTACTATTGAATCCGTACCTTGCCCTACCACAAGCAAGGCTCCAGTTGGTATTGTCCAGGTATAGCCTGTAGCATCCGGAAGCGTATCTACCGTGAAACTTGCTGCCACATTTGTACTACAGTAAGTTGTAGTATCTGCTGTTGGTGATATGGGGCAGGATTGCGGTGCAGGATCGGAAAGGATTATATTTTCCGGCCCAGTTTCACATGATCCATCAAAGTTGCGAACATATATATCATAGAATCCGGAAGTCAGCCCTGAAAAAACATTACTGCTTTGCCAACTACCTGAAAGGCCAAGCCGGTATTCGTAAAGGCCTGTTCCGCCAGACGCAATTACTGTGATGGAGCCATCATTGCCGTTGCAAAGGATAGGGTCAATGGCACTACCTATAGAAATAAAAATCGGAGGGGGGTTGTCAAGAGTTACTGAATCGACAGCGGTACAACCATTGGCATCCGTTGCTGTCACATAATAGGTGCCAGCCAATAAATTGTTAATACTGTTACCGCTTTGAGTATTACTCCAATAATAGGTGATGGCACCGGTGCCACCGGTAGCAGCAGCATTGGCGCTACCATCGGCAGCACCAAAACAACTTATATCTTCTCCATTATAATCGGAGGTGACCGTTGCTGTTACGGTGATTTGAGGAGGATTTTGCAATGTGATGGTACCTTCCTTAGTACAACCATTAGCATCGGTGACAGTAATGGTGTATGTACCTGCACTCAAATTGGTAGCCGACTGTGTGGTTTGGCCATTGCTCCATAGATAGGTCAATGTGCCTGTTCCACCTATAGCATTGGCGAAGCCACTACCATCGGAAGCACCAAAACAACTAACATCTTCTCCGTTGTGATCAGAGGTTATAGTAGTAGTTATAGTTATATCGGGCGGTGCTTGGAGTGTGACGCTTGTACTAGCTGAGCAACCATTAACGTCTGTAACCGTCACGTTGTATGTACCAGCACTTAACGTAAAAGCAGTATCTGTAGTTTGGCCATTACTCCATAATATGGAGAGTGTTCCTGAACCTCCACTTGCTGTAACTACAGCACTTCCATCCGTTGCGCCAATACAACTAATATCTTCCCCATTGTAGTCGGAAGCGACGTTGGCCGAAACAGTCAGTACATCTTGTACAGCAATTACTTGTATGTGCTCAGTAGAATTGCCACAATTGTCGGTTGCTGTCCAGGTACGGGTAAGGTTGTAGGAGCAACCTGCCGGAACATTATTTTCTGAAAACGTAAGTTGTACATCCGGGTCGCAATTATCTGTAACATTTATACACTTCGGTGTTACTACAATTTCAGCCAAATTGAGTACATCGGTTCCTTGCAACTGCACCCTGATATACCTTGCAAGTGTATCTATGGCAATAGTGGAAGGCGTTCCCGCTGTAGTGGTTTGGAAATACGCCTTTACATCCGGATCGGCCAGAGTAGCAGACAAATCGGCAGAAGCAAATGGCACGGATGACACCAGTATATAATAATTGCTTAAAGCTGCTGAACAACAGTCAGTTCGATTCCAAATTTCGATCTCTTCAATTGGAAAAATGGACAATAGGTCAACCTGCCACCAGGGCTGAAATTCATTATTGGTTTCTGTTACAGAACTGTTACTAAAATTGCCATCTGTATTGCCATCCACGGCTCTTGATGCCACACCACCACTATTAGTGCTGGACTGAACGGTTGGCTTACCAAGAGCCGCATTTCCGGGTGTTGAGCAATCCAGATCGGGCGGATTTGGAATTTCGCTATTTGAAATCGTAATATTGGCAGGCAGGCTGGTCATTACAGGCGCAATGGTATCGATTACTGTAATTATTTGAGTGTACGTTGCTGTTTGGTTGCAATGGTCTGTTGCTTCCCAGGTTCGGGTTATTTCGTAGCAATCGTCTGTTGTGCTGCCATTGCTGGTTTGTGTGCTGGTTTCGGTATAATTAAAAGTAACCGAAGCATAGTTGATACACTGTAAAACATTCAGTTCGGCGATTGAAGTCCAAGTGTTTCCATTTACTTCCGAATTGGCTATAATTCTAACATACCTACCTCTTTGAATAAAGAAGGTTTCTTCTTCTTCTGTGACAGATGCTGACCAGGTGCCGGTAGTAGCTGGGCTTCCCCAATCAGTACCGTCTTCACTAATATAAAATTCAAAATCTGCAATCATTCCTTCTGTTCCTGACTGGCGTGGCAAATATCTAAAGCCAGCGATATTGTACGAGGCTCCAAGGTCAATTTGTAATTCGTGTGGATGAGGTGGATTGGAAGTATTCCATTCGGTTCGCCAATACGTCAACGGATTGCCATCGAAAGCATTAATTGCCTGAGCATTTTCTGCAACCGTTTCTTCGCTGTCCACAAACTGCAAAGTCCAGCCAGTTTGCGATATGGTATCAATTTCTTCACAATTGTTGGTAGCAAAAATATCGGCGCCAATATTTGGAACTGGTGGTACCGCATCGCAAGCTACTGTGGTATCTGGAAGTACTCCTGTAAGTATTGGGCCGGTAGGTTGTTGAGCCGGAAAAGTAACTTCCGGATAGAGCGTTTGCTTGGGGCTTACCACATTCGCTACATTTCTTATTAATGTGGCTGCAGACAGATCATTAATCACTACTTCAAACTGGTAAATTATAGAATCCCCTGGCATGATAATATCATTGTAGCTTTGCCCACCTTCGTCAAATGGGAATGGTGATGCTGGCGAGCTATCATCTGTTATGTTATTGACTACTCCATTGATAATAGCTACCGTGGAGTTATCGATATATGTAACCTCTGCCGGCAAAGTATCTACAATTGTAATCGAGCCTGTTGATAGCGGTAATGCTCCTGAGTTTCGAACAAAAATAGTATAGATGACCTCATCACATTCGTCATACAGGCCGTTCGAATTGTAATCCTTGCTCAAGCGAGCACACTTGGAAGTTGCAAAAGGAATTCCGTTGGGCAAACCTACACCCAGGTCGATAGCAGGTACGCCGCGACTTGCAGTGGCAGGATCCTGCCCCCATGCACCCGCAATAATTGCATCACTGCCATCACACACCCAAATTTGCATACCGGTCTGATCTCCATCAGGATCATATATTTTTGCATGCTGCAAAGAGTTTAAAACTACCGATGCATCATAAGTTACGCCATTGAGATCGCTCAGAGTGCCTCCATCTCCATTGTAATCAATACAAATGGTGATACTACCTGTACTACTACTTCCGGAGGGAAAAGCTGCCGTCAACCAAACCGGTGCTGAGTTTTCGGGACTTGACCCACTATAAGTAGGATCGTCACCAGGTGCAAAGCCTACTAAGGTAATCTGAGAAGTAACTTGCCCTTCTGGTACCAAGGCAAAGCCCCAATCATGTGCACTATTTCTATAACCCGATGAAGAGTTGGTATTTGGATCAGAATCGATTGTCGCTATAGCATAAAATTTCGAATTATCAGTGGTATAAAAATGGGAACCGGTATTGTCGGGCAATTCGATCCAAGCCGTATTATTGGCCGCTACCGAAATTTGTCCCTGATATCCAGCAGCCGTTTCCCAATGTACCTGAATAGATGTTGCATTAGGGTTGTACAAGTGTACGTAAGTCGGATGATTGCCCGGCTCGGTTCCAGCTGCGCCATTATTTTGAGTAGCCACTGGATTGTAATAATCCGAGCTCCAATCATTAGTAGGCTTAAGGGTAAAAAAACGGGCTTCTGCGCCAGCACAAATATCGCCAGTCACCAAATCAACCTGAATGGGTGCAGAAGCAGTTACAGTACCTCCAGCATTCACATTTCCGTTTACCAAATGACTTTCTCCTTCATCAAGTACCAGGCTGACATCTATACTGCCATTTCCATCTGTGTCAATATTTACTGCAGTATTGCTCTGGGAAGCCATTACAGTGATTCCCGTATATTCAAACATATCATTCACATTATTATTGACGCCCACAGGTATTTCGTAATCCTGGCCCCACAAGTCCACCGGATATACCTCCAGGGCTCCAGCCAATAATGTATTGGTACCTGTAGCCCAGGCCAGACGAGTCATAGCCAGGTTTCCCCGGCTTCCGATTTTATCACCTGCATCAAAATCGATGACAGAACCTCTTGTTGTAGTAGTCACCGGATTATCTAAGATGATAAAATCAGCGGCAGTAAAATAATCGACAGCAAAGCCTGGAGGAATACCGTTAGCTGGATTGCCATCACCCCAAACTTGGGTGGTGGATTGAATTGGGAAGGAAAGATTCGGCTCAAAGCCATCTTCCCAGTGGTCGTAGTGGATAATGGTCCCTTCTTCAACCACACCTACAGAAACATAGGTCCTGATGGGTTCTTGAGCTTGCTCTATAAAACCACAGCTGTTTGGATGCAATACCTGAAGAGAGGTCAGTACCTGATCTTCCGGATAAGGGATAAAATACACTTCGACAAAATTCACTCCGCTCAAGTCATCGGAGCAATAATCAATGCCATTACCTTCACCAACTACACCGCCACCAGCTACAAGCGTTACAGTAGAGGATGATAAGCAGTTGAATCCAAAATATCTAATCGTAATAGTATAAGTACCAACTGATAAACCGCTAAATACATTGCTAAATTGCCAATTGATGCCGTCAATCGTATATTCTATGGCAATACCATTTCCAGAGGCCGTCACTAATAAACCTCCATCATTGCTGCTTGAGGTAGTTGGGTTGATGATAGTGATATTATCGATTGTAGGTGCCTCAGGTACATTGACAATTACACCAGTAGGACCTGCCACACAAGTACCGAAAGTGTTTCTGACATACACAAAATAGGTGCCAGGTGTCAATCCGGTAAAGCTGTTGGTTGATGTCCAATTGGTTCCATCAATACTATATTCGTATCCGCCGGTACCTCCCGAAGCTGTAATTAAAATAATGCCATCATTTACACCACAATCGCTCGGATCGGCCGAACTTACATTTACATTTATTTCGGCAGGCTCATCAAATGTAATAGAAGTGGAATTGGTACAGCCATTTTCATCGGTAACCGTTACCCAGTAGGTTCCAGCAGTAGCATTGACCAGATTAGCTGAGGTTTGGCCATCACTCCATAAATAGATAAAATTGCCAACTCCTCCGGAAGCCGATGCCGACGCCGTTCCATCCATGCCGCCATTACAACTCACATCGTAGCCATTATAATTGGAAGTAACATTAGCAGTCACATTTACCGATGGCGGATTGTTAAGCGTTACCGATGCAATGGTAGAACACCCAAAGGCGTCGGTTGCAGTTACCGTATAAGTGCCTGCTCCAATGCCTGAAATACTTGCCGTGCTTTGCCCTGTGCTCCAGCTGTAAGTAATGGTTCCGATGCCTCCGCTTGCCGTTGCCAAGGCCGAACCGTCAATACTACCTGCACATGATACATCGGCACCATTGTAGTCAGAAGTGACTGATGCAGATAGCACAATAGCAGGAGGTTCTAAAAGTGTAATATTAGCAATAGCAGTGCAACCATTGCCATCTGTTGCAGTAACGGTATAAGTACCAGCAACTACATTGATTAAATTAGCTCCTGTTTGGCCATTGCTCCATTGGTAAGTATAGCTTCCAACACCATTGCTTGCAACGGCTAGGGCTGCCCCATCCGATGCATCTACACAGCTTACATGATAACTTCCAAAGACGGAGGTATTAAATGTACTTACTGTTATTTGAGGTGGATCATTTAACGTAACATTAGAAGTTGTGGTACAACCATTAGTATCGGTCACAGTCACCCCATAAGTGCCCGCCGCTACATTGTTTAGGTTAGCTGCAGTTTGGCCATTGCTCCAAATATAGGTGTATGGGGCAGTACCGCCAACGGGAATCGCCATGGCATTGCCATCAGAAGCGCCAACACAGCTAATGTCATGTCCATTATAATTCGAAGTTACTACTGCTGTAGCAGTAAGTTCTTCTGGTTCATTGATCGCTGTACTATCTACCATTGTGCAGCCATTGGCATCAGTAACGGTAACGGAATAAGTACCAACAGACAACCCACTAATATCTTCTGTATCAGCTCCTGTTGACCAGCTATAGTTGAAAGGAGTTACCCCTCCATTGACCAAAAGATCGATAGCTCCGTCACTGCCACCATTACAAGATATATCGGCCACATTAAAAGTCATCGCAATTGAATCAGGTTGTGAAAGTGTCAGTAATATTGAATCCATGCAACCATTGAGGTCATACACATAAACACGGTAGTCGCCAGCAGGCAAGCCAGTACGATCACCATCATTAGTATAGTTGTCACTAATCTGATTGGCGTTTAGTCCCTTATTGTGAAAGCTCACATTATCCATCAATCCGGAATAGGGATACGCGGGAGACCATACCCATCCACCAAAGGCATCTTCGCCGAGTTTGGCTCCAAGTCCACATTGATTGAGTGGCGGAGGTAGCATCAGAATATTAGAAAATCCGGTATTGTATGTAGGCCCCATTACGCCATCAATTGTAAGTGTAAGGTCCCCATTATCATATACGACACCTACTTGATGCCATTGGCCATCATTTGGGAAAGTCATTTCATAGGCAGTTTTTTCGATAAATGAGCTTCTAACGGAAGCTTGCAGCTTGTCATCATTCAATCTCAAGCCAATTCCATGAATTCGAGCTCCTTCATCATAAAGTATTTGAATACCAGAAAGCAAATCTGGTTTAATCCACATGATGACAGTTCTTTCGGTAAAAGCAGTCTCCATGAATGCTATCTCATCATCATACTGAATAGCTGTAGCACCATCAAAATCAAAGGAATGGCTTCCATCCACCGCGTCTGTCGAATAAGTCTCGGCTCCCCATACAAATAGTGCATCGTGATTGTTGCCTGAAATGTCGTCAGTAGTGTTGTCAAAAGCCCAAAAAGCCTCTGGTTCCAAATCGTTCCAGGAATAAGTATAAGCCCCTACCCCACCTATGGCCGTTACGTCTATCGCTCCATCACTACCACCATAGCAACTGACATCTGTAAAAATAGCATCAACGCCCAAGGCAGGCGGATCAACCAGTGTTACTGAAGCAGTATTTTGGCACCCAACTCCGTCAGTTGCCGTCACAGTATATGTTCCGGCAACTACGTTGACCAAATCAGCTCCCGTTTGGCCATTGCTCCAAATGTATGAAAAAGGCATTGTGCCCCCAATAATGCTAGCCTGAGCACTTCCGTCAGCGGAGCCCGTACAGCTAATGTCGGCTCCATTATAATTGGAAGTAATTACCGCCGAAACTGTTATCCCTAGAGAGCCATTGATAGCCACCGGATTATTGACATAGGCTGATTCGCACAAGCCATTACTATTTCTGACAAATACATTATAACTACCGATTGCCAGGCCGGTAAAAATATTGGAAGCCTGCCAAGGTCCACTATCCAGACGGTATTCAAAACTCCCCGATCCACCTGTAGCTGTTATTGTGATTGTACCATCGCTTCCACCACAAACTGATACATCAGTTGCGCTTACATTAGTAATAACGGGAAAGCTGTAAACGGTAATAAAGCCCGTTGCCGAATTGGTACATCCATTGGCATCAGTATATGTATAGGTAATCGAATGTGTACCAGCTCCAACTGCCGTTGCATCGAAATTGGTGCCGGTCACGCCAGGGCCGCTGAAAACGCCACCAGCTGGAGTTCCACCACCAAGATTGACACTCACCTCATCAATACATGCAGAAGTGGTCGGCAAATTTAAGTTAACTGTCGGATCGGCATAAACGGTAATATTGTCGGCTGCGGAGTTGGTACATCCATTTCCGTCAGTAAAAGTATATATGATGGTATGCGTACCAGGTCCGGCAGTGGATGCATCGAAATTGGTGCCGCTTACTCCCGGGCCACTGTAAGTTCCACCAACAGGAGTGCCGCCACTTAATGATAGCGTGCTGCTACTTTCGCAAGTCTCTGTTTCTGGCAAGCTCAAACTAACTACAGGAGGAGCATAAACGGTAATATTGTCGGTTGCAGAGCCAGCACATCCGTTGGGATCAGTATAATTATAAGTAATAGTGTGTGTACCAGCACCAGCAGCAGAAGCATCGAAATTGGTACCGCTTACACCAGGGCCGCTAAATGTTCCACCGGCAGGGCTGCCACCACTCAGAGTATGTGTTGAATTATTGGTACAATCATCTGGATCAGTTAAAGTCAGGCTTACAGTTGGATCGGCAAATACCTCTATATTGTCGGTTCCTGTTCCAAGGCAGCCATTACCATCAGTATAAGTGTAAGTTATTGTATGTATGCCTAAGCCAGCAACTGAAGCATCGAAATTGGTGCCGCTTACTCCTGGGCCGCTATACGTACCACCCACCGGACTTCCACCACTTAAGCTGAGGCTGCTGTTGCTAATACAATCATCAGTGTCTGCTAAAGACAAGCTAACGTTGGGCTGTGGCAAGACGGTTATAGCATCTGTTGCGCTGTCAGAGCATCCGTTAGTATCTGTATAGGTATAAGTGATAGTGTGGGTTCCTACTCCTGCCGCTGAGGCATCGAAGTTGGTACCACTCACTCCTGGGCCGCTAAAAGTACCACCCACCGGGCTACCGCCACTCAAAGTAAGGGTCGTGCTATTGGAGCATTCTTCCGTATCTGGTAAAGTCAATGATACATTGGGTGAGGCAATCACGGTAATATCATCCGTAGCTGTATTGGTACAACCATTAGCATCTGTGAAAGTATATGTAATTGTATGGATACCCAAGCCTGCGGCAGAAGCATCGAAGTTAGTCCCACTCACTCCTGGGCCGCTAAAAGTACCACCCACCGGACTTCCACCACTCAAGGCCAGCGTTGTGGATAGTACACAAACTTCCGTTACCGGCAAGGTCAAACTCACATTTGGCAATGCTGAAACAATAATATCAGCTGTAGCCGAATTGCTACACCCATTAGCATCAGTATAAGTATATGTAACGGCATGGGTCCCTACTCCTGCTGAAGAGGCATCGAAGTTGGTTCCACTTACCCCCACACCGCTATAAGTACCGCCTGCGGGGCTGCCACCACTCAAGGCCAGCACAGTACTATTAACGCATTCAAAGTTATCGGGAAGTATTAACGTAACGGAAGGTATATCATATACTTCTATATCGTCGGTAGCTGTGTTGGTACATCCATTTGTATCGGTAAAAGTGTAGGAAATAGTATGTGTACCGATACCTACCGAAGAGGCATTAAAGTTGTTGCCACTTACCCCGGGGCCACTGTAAATACCACCAGCCGGGCTACCGCCACTCAAATTATTGACAGTATTGTTGACGCAATCGGTTGTGTTTGGTAAATTAAGCGTAACTGCAGCACCCCCAAGTACTGTAACACTATCAACTGCTATCTCTGTGCAACCATTGCCATCGGTGTAACTATAGTAAACGGCATGAGTTCCAACTCCTGCAATGGTAGCATCGAAATTAGTTCCACTCACCCCAAGACCGCTAAATGTACCGCCGGCAGGACTACCGCCACTCAGGGCGAGCGTAGTGCTAGATGCACATTCAATCGTATCGGGAAGTTGAAGACTTACGGATGGAGCACCCGAAACGGTTATATCATCATTAGCGCTACTCGTACAACCATTTCCGTCAGTATAGGTATAAGTAATCGTATAAGTACCTACCCCTACTGAAGAGGCATCGAAGTTAGTTCCACTTACCCCTGATCCGCTGTATATACCACCGGCAGGACTACCACCACTCAAAGCCAGCGTTGAGTTGTTGTCACAATCGGTATCATTAGTCAATACCAAAGTTACATTAGGAAGAGCATTTACAGTAATTGCCACACTTGAGCTCGCAGTACATCCCTGACCATTCGTGACCGTTACACTATAAGAGCCAGTAGCAGCAGTTGTAGCAAACAGGATTGTTGGATTTTGAGCAGTTGAGCTAAACCCATCTGGGCCAGACCAACTCCAGCTCATAGCATCGCCGCCACTTTCTGTAAGATTGATATCCTGACCATCACAAATAGGCCCATTGCCACCAGCAAGAGCAGTAGCAGAGCAATCGGAATCGGCACAATCTATATCGCCATCACCATCATCATCGATACCGTTGTCGCAGTCCTCTCCTGTAATTCCAGCATCCCACGAATAATCGTGTTCACCAGCAGCTATGGCAAATACTTCAGTCCTGCCATCGACTGTGTTAAAATCAGAGTCAGAAGGATCGCTTGAGCCAGTTGAGCCGAGCGTTGTTAGTGTAAAAGGGGCCGGTACTAGAATTTCAACAAAATAATTGGCAGGAGGGATATTTTGAAATTCATAATATCCCGGATTGCCACTAAGATCGTTGGCAGTTGTGGTAGTCGCTAAAATAACTCCAGGTGCTGAACTGTCATACAGATTGATGGTCAAACCGTTGACACCTGCTACGGCGGGTTCATCCTGAATACCATTTCCGTTATAATCGTTCCATACGTAGTTGCCTACTGCTCCTGATGTGGAAGGGCCTATCAAGCCAATATCCCAACTAAAATCCATTTCGGTAGCCGTGAGGCTGGTGATGGGTGTAACCGCAACCAATGTGTCATTTAATATCATTGGGTAACCATCTGAATCGATATTGTCATCCGGCGGTTGGTCTGCCAGTGTAACAGTAAAATCGGGAGAGATGTAAGCGATTAGATAGTAGTCGCCTGCTTGCAGAAACGGAAACAAATAATAGCCTCCATCAGCTGTAAGGGTAAAATTGATAAATGTATCAAGGGATATATCCTGCATACCATCTCCATCATCTTTATACAGCTCTACACGAATATTGTCAATTCCCGGCTCTCCTGCATTTTGTACACCATTGCCGTTGAGATCATTCCACACAAAGTCACCATACACTGCTGGTATCTGATCCTGAATATTGATTCCAACTTTGAATGGCTCACTGGCGAGCAAGGTATCGTTGTTATCGTTTCGCGTGGCGATGTATCCAAAGGAATTCCAGGCGATGGAATCGGGCTGCGATCCAATAGTTGACAAGATATTTACCGGTGCGCGCATTGGCCACTCCAGTACTAATGAATCACCAGGATTTAAAATATTACTGCCAAAGTCAAATTTCAGTGATTGGACTGAGGTAATATCTAAAGGCACTGTAGTAGTCCAGCCTGGGTCCGTACAGTTTGGTGGCCCGGATGGCACCATGCCTTCGACACTTCGGCAGGGATTGCCCTGATCGCTGTAATAAACCGTAACGCCGGCCGGAGCAGAGACGGCACCCACCAAGTTGGGCCGCCAGCGCGATAAGCGCTCTGACAATGTAACTACGCTGGTATCTCCAACAAAGGGTAAAATATCGATTACTACAATTTCTTTCATAGGTACATTGCCGCTATTGCTTACCACCAGGCGATAGTCAGCAATACCCCCAGGCAAGGTGTATCCGGTATTGGGGTACTTTGTCCATACTGTATCTAATTGGCCTTTGACATGCTTGGTGGACACCAGCTCGGCCACCGCCAGAATGTTGACATCTATACTATCGTGGCAGAATTGATCGGTAGTGGAGCTATCATCGTCAAAGTCATGAACATCTGCTTTCTTATAGCCGCTTGAACAATTGTTGGTTGTTTCATTGAGCATGGCAAATTCGTTGCTAAACGAAGGGCTACCGGGAGTGGCAGTATAGTTGACAACCACATCGAACAATATATTGACCTGTTCGCCAGGAGGGATGGCTGCCGGAAAGCTTGAATTCCACTCCCATTTCAAAAGCGTTCTTCCTGTTGTTTTGTAATTGACGGTTTTAGTAAATACTGGCTGACTCACGGGGTACCCATCTATAGACCAAGAACCATCAATATAATCAACTTCCGGAGGAAGCAAATCAACACTAATTGGATTGTATAAAGTATCAGAAGCACTTCCGGAATTGCGAGTTTGTAATCGAAAATGAATTGTATCTCCCGGGCCAAAAAAATCAGATGTAGCATTTACCCAGTTGCCTTCAGCATTTTTTATTCTTTTCGTAGGACTTGGTCGAAAACCGCTAATTGGTGTCAATACTTCAAAATCAACACAAGCTTCGGTAAAAGTTACACCGGATGTACTTGTAGTCATCTCAGCGCAGTTGGTCACGGTTCCGGAAGGTGTACCCGGTTTTACATCGCCTCTAATCAAAATATCATTGTAGGTTGCAAAGCCCGCAGGCACTGTCCCATAGCACCAATGAATATCAGTGATGTATTCGGCCCCTCCAGGGGTTAAGCCCAGGTCGTTTTGCGTATCAATAAAACCTGATACCCCCACCGAAAAAGGTGACCCGCTAACGGTATATGGGCCACCCAAGTTAGTGTTGTAAGTAATGGTAACAATATTATCTGGCCCGCTTAACCCGCCATAGTAATAATTACCATGATGTATTTCCAACACCTCAAACTCGGGCGGAATAGTATCGTGAAGACAAAAATTGACCAAAGAATCGGTACCTGAAATATCCAACCCAATATTGTATCTCAGGTCAGTACCAGGGTAGCGTTCAGTTTCATCAGCACTCTTAATCGTAGTAGCACCCGGATTGGCTCCGGTAAGCGTGGTGGTGATCGTTATTTTTTCCTTTTGCGGGCTTTCGCCAAGTGGAGTAAAATTGACCCAGGCGTCATTGGTGATGGATGATCCTACGATAAAAGGAGGATTGGGAACACCTAAAGTCACTTTCGGCCAACGGCATTCTCCCGGGGCAAAATCGGCCGTGAAGGTAAAGGTGAGTATATGCCCTACCGGATCGTACGAATGCGTGGAGGTGGAATTGATGGCCTCCAGAAAAACCGTTCCGGCAGGCAACGTATCTACAAGAGTTACATTAGTTAGATTGAGCACTCCGTCTGGCACCCAGCCGTCAGTGTAGTTGCAAGTCCGAAAGCCGTAGCTTAATGTCTGGCCGGCAGCCCCTCCGGCGCTAAAATATTTTGTAAAGTCAGTCCCCCAACTAGCCACAGCCGTAGCTGCTACATTGGGTGTGGTAACAGAAGAAGCATTGGAAGCATTAATTGTAGCCGAGTTATTAGCTACCGTTCCGTTGGGTGTGGTGCCATTGGGAAAGCGTACCTGAACCAGCACCTGGCCGGTGGTTCCAGCCAACAATGGATCGACAAAGGTGAAGGTAACCGTATGCGTGCCCGAGTTGTACACCTCACTGGTAGTATGGCTGGAGCCCAAAAGACCTACAAATTCTACTTCAGCCGGCAACGGATCTGTAATATACACGCCCTGACAATCTTCTGTAATACTGGCACAACTGTATTGCAGCGTATAGGTAAAGGTTTCGCCAGTCAGCGGAGTGGGTTTGTCAACCGATTTGGTCAATTGCAGGGAAGCTGTGATCATATGCGACTGGCCGGAAGTAGCATGAAACAAGCGGAACAGATTGAAGATACTGAAGCTGGAGTAGTTTCCAAAAACCGGAAAGAGCGAGAAGATGAGCAAAAAGGAATAGAATACAGATGGTCGGGCTTTAAGCGAAGCACTGCCGCTGAAAAGCCATTCGCTTACATTCTTGAGGGATAAGCCTTTGCGCTTTGGAGTAAAGGGTTTACTCATTCGCATTTGTTTTTCTGTTCAATGCCTAATCTCAGTCGAATTAGGGGATTCGTCGCTAATTTTAGGGTTCAATAAAATCAAGTCAGGGAGCAAGTGAGTCGTGATTACTTTTGGGCAATTGACGAGTTTCAATTACTACTGTATTCTTATGCAAAAAGGCAATAACTATACCACTCGACACTATATACATACATAGAAATGATATAATAAAAAATATTCATTTGTTTATCGTGAAAAATCGAACTCACAACATTGAACTGGGTGAAAAAACAGAAACATAAGGCATTTTGTGACAGCCTCAATGGGAAAGGCAAGAAAACGGATGGCTCATAATTCACTCACTATCAATTTATTACAAATTGATAATATCTATATTTTTAAAAAACAATTTATTTTTATGACAAATCCGGCTAGCCAAAATCGATTCAACCATATTGTTAGCAGCCATTTTCGTAGGGTTTAAATTGGCCCATAGCAGGCCCTAATCAGTAGGAGCCTGTACCTTATCCCAACCCCTGTTAAAATCTTTCTCACTAGCCCTGTCACATTTTCCGACGCAAAGCTGCTAACGGTCAGCAAACTCTTCGCCCTATTGTGACAGCTTGCCAAGCGAACCAAGCTTAAGAGTATCTTTGAAATTAATATTTTCACTAATATAAAAGGCTTTCTTCGCTATACTTCAGCTATTTTTCGCCCCGTACCGTCTAGGTACGACCCTCAAAAGGAGCTTCGCCTAGCTGTGAAATCCATTTCATATTAAAAGAAAAACTAAAATTAGACATACGCTAAACATTCCTGGAAAAAGCTATTGAATTTTCTAAACTATTTGCTAGATTTATAGATAACATTGAGCAAAACCCTCATGAAAGCCAACCAACTAACCAGCGAGCAATATCTCGCCCAGCGTGTGCAAGATCAAATCGCATGGTACGATCAAAAGAGTAGTTGGAACCAACGGCAGTACAAGAGGCTTAAGCTTACCGTCATTATCCTGTCTGTCACCATCCCGTTTCTCACTGGCTTGATCGAAAAATTTGGGCTCCCCCTCACCATCCTCGTTGGAATCATGGGAGTGTGTATCGCCATCATTGAAGGCTTGCAGTCGCTGTACAAATATCATGACAATTGGCTGGAATATCGCAAGGCTGCAGAGCTGCTCAAACGGGAGCAATTGCTCTTCAATGCTCGTTCAGGTCCTTATAAAACGGACTTCTCGCTGGCCAATTTGGTTGAACGCTGTGAAAACATCATGGGCCTCGAAAACCAGCAATGGCTGGCTTTTCAACAGACTACGGATGCCAAAATTCCCGGTTCCTGATTCTCACTATACTAAATTGTACTATTCAAAAAATCAAATTCAGAAAACAATTACGAATATGAGTCAACAATTAATCGACCAGCTCCAATCTCCAGGCCCAAAACGCATTCTTGCCCTCGATGGCGGCGGCATCCGGGGGGCCATCACACTCGGCTATTTGGAAGAAATTGAATCAATCCTCCGAAAACGCCACAATAAGCCCGACCTCCGCCTTTGCGAATACTACGACCTCATCGGCGGTACCAGCACAGGTGCCATCATTGCCGCCTGCTTGGCCGTGGGTATGACGGTCGGTGAAATCAAAACGCTATATCTTAAGCTGGGAAAAAAGATATTTGGCGAAAAGCGCGGCCTGTTCAAACGCCTCAGTGCAAAATTCAAAATAAAGGCGCTCGAAAAGCAGCTCAACAGAATTTTTAGCGAAACCAGGCTCGGCGATGAGGCTATCAAAACGGGTCTCTGTATTGTTACTAAACGGGCCGATACAGGCAGTACCTGGCCACTCATCAACCATCCAAATGGTAAATATTATGACGAAAACAAAGACATTTTGCTACGCAAAGCGGTACGCGCCAGTACCGCAGCGCCTACTTATTTTAAGCCCGAAATTTTCGATGTAGGCAATGGTCAAGTCGGCGCCTTTGTGGATGGCGGGGTCAGTATGCACAACAATCCCAGCCTTCAGCTCTTCTTTGTAGCTACCCTCAAGGGCTTTCCCTTCCATTGGAAAATGGGTGCAGATCAACTGCTACTCACTTCGATTGGCACCGGCTTTTGGAGAAATCGTACCAGCATAGAAGAAATAGAAGACCACAAGCTTTGGAATTGGGCGAGCGACGTAATCTCGATGCTTATGAAAGATGCCAGCCAGCTCAACGAAATTATAATGCAATTTCTGTCAGTCAGCCCTACTAATCGAATGATAGATACTGAAATCGAAAATCTGAAAGACGATTTGATCCACAATATGGCTGCCTTGCATTACTTGCGTTACAATGCTACGCTCGAACGGCAGAACCTTGATGAGATGGGCTTTCCGGATATCGACCCCGAAAAGCTCTACGAAATGTCGGCTGCCGAAAATTGTGCTGTGCTCGCCGAAATTGGAGAAGTTTATGCCCGGCAACAGGTCATGGAAAGTCATTTTCCGACCGCCTTTGACTTACAAAAAAACACCTTTGCCGATGATTGACAAAAATGTTCCTGTAAAAATCTTTGTATCCTATGCGCATGCTGACGAACCTGCCAGAGAAAAGCTCGACAAACACCTGGCTATGACACGGCGCCATCCGGCCATCACTATTTGGAATGACCGGGGCATCGATCCCGGCCAGGAGTGGGATACCGAAATCAAAGAAGAACTCAACACCGCCGATGTCATCCTGCTGCTGGTCAGTTCCAGCTTTCTGGCCTCCGACTACATCTACACCGTGGAGCTTAAAGAAGCGCTGGAGCGCCACGAAGAGGGAACTGCCGTGGTAGTACCCATCATCATGAAGCCCTGCGGATGGAATCTGGCCGAATTTTCCAAGCTACAGGCATTGCCCAAAAATGCAAAACCCGTAGCCAGCTGGCCCAATGAAGACGATGCCCTGGTGGATGTAGTGCGCGGCATTCACCGGGTGATTCAATTTGTTCAGAAAAAGAAGCGGGAGAAAACCGAAAAAGAGTAAACACTTTTTTGAAATTAATTACTTTTGGGTTTGTTTTCACATCCTAAAAGCCTCCTGGTATTTTGCTTCTGGAGCAAACGCAGCCCGAAGTGTAAAATCCTAAGAGGCTCTAATCCATCAAAAAATGAACCCATTCCGAATACTACTCATCTGTTTATCGCTGATAATCAGCCAGTTATCTTATAGCCAGCTCGATATTTGGGTCACCTCAATACCTGCCAACACCCCGGTAGCCGATGACATTTATATTGCAGGCAGTTTCAATGATTGGTCGCCTGACAATCCGGATTACATCCTTACCAAGGATACCGACGGCACTTACTTTATCAGTTTGATGCCTGAGGTAGGCACTGTAGAATTTAAGTTTACAAGAGGTAGTTGGGATAGTGTAGAAGGGAATATCAATGGAGGCTTTCAACCCAATCACAGCCTTCAATATGATGGCAGTGCAAGCACTGAAGAAATTCAGATTTTGAGCTGGGAAGACCTCGGTGGCACCGGCACAAGTACGGCTGCTGCTAATGTTGAAATTCTCGACACCGATTTTTATATCCCGCAGCTCGACCGGAACCGGCGCATCTGGCTGTACCTCCCGCCAGACTATTCCACCTCTTCCAAAACTTACCCGGTGCTGTACATGCACGATGGCCAAAACCTCTTCGATGAACAAAGCAGCTTTGCTGGAGAGTGGCAGATCGACGAATCACTCAACGAGCTATTTGAGCAGGGCGATCACGGTATCATTGTAGTTGGCATCGACAATGGCGGGGCTCATCGCATTAACGAATACAGCCCCTGGCCATTCAATTATCAAGGCCAAAGTTATGGCGGTGAGGGGGATGCCTATATTGAGTTCATCGTACAAACTTTAAAGCCTTTCATCGACAGCCAGTACCGCACTCGCTCCGGCCGTGAACACACGGGCATCATGGGCAGCTCGCTCGGCGGGCTCATCAGCCACTATGCGGCGATCGAGCATCAGGACGTGTTTGGCAAGGCTGGCATTTTTTCACCCTCCTACTGGGTGTCGGAAGAAGCCTACAATCATACCAGCCAAATTGGCAAAGAGGAGCCTATGAGATTTCACATGATCGCCGGACAAAATGAGAGCAGTAGCATGGTACCCGATTTATTGCGAATGGAAAACACTCTGAGAAATGCCGGTTTTGGCGATGCTGAAATCAATCGCATCGTTCATCCCGATGGAGCGCATAGCGAATGGTACTGGGCACGCGAGTTTTCAGATGCTTACCAATGGCTGTTCGGCAACCTCAGCGTGTCTGCCGAGCTGCCGAAGCAGGTGCATCCCATTGTGGTCCATCCAAACCCCGCTAATACGTATCTTGAAATTTCTTTGGACAGGCCGAGTGGGGATACTTTTGTGGAAATGTACAGCCTGGATGGCCGTTTGGTGCTCCGCCACCAGCTTCGCAATGCGGATACTACCCTTGATGTAAAGCATTTGACAGATAGTATTTACAGCTTGCAAATCATTGACAATCAAGGAATTAGATGGAACCAACGATTGATTGTTGTGAGGTGAAACGAAAGTGAAAGGCAAGTATTTAGCTTACTTGGCTATCGTCACATCGCCTTTATACACTTCCACATGGCCGTCGATAAACTCTATCTCCGCATAGAATACATACACGCCATTGTCCATCAATTTGCCCCGGTAGCTGCCATCCCAGCCAACTAGCTCATCATTGGGCAAGAAGTTTTTAAGCTCAAAAACGGGCGCCCCCCAGCGGTTGAAGATGCGAAAAGCTTTGATATTTTGAATGCTGCCATCACCATAAACCGTTAGGCGTTCATTGATGCCATCACCATTGGGTGAAAAGGCTGAGGGGATATACACATTGCGCTCCTTGCGCACAAATATCTGTACACTGGCGCTTTCCTTACAGCCCGTATCATTGCTCACTTCAATCGTGTAAAGCGAACTGACCTGTGGCCGTACCCAGGGCCACCAGCAGTTGGTGCAATCCGCCAGCTCATCATTGAGCCAGACGAAGCTTGTAGGAATCACATTGGTTTGTGGTTTTAGCTGTATGCTATCGCCCAGTCGTATCTCCTGATCCAGTCCCAGGCTTACCACCAGAGGCGGTGGTTGTACCAATGTAACTACAGTATCCCACACACAACCATTTACATCTTCCAGTATAAGTTGATAAGTGCCCGCGCTGAGATTGCTGAACGTGCTGCCATCACTAAAATTTTCGCCATTCAGAGCATAAACATAAGGTGCCGTTCCTCCTATCACTTGCTGTACGTTGATGAATCCATCCTCAGTATCAAAGCAGGAAGGGTCGGCAATATCCATAATGGCTGAAGAGGGCTGATTGTCCGAAATACGTACTACCGCCTCATCGCTGGCACGGCAACCATTATCCGTATCGATAACTTCCAAAATATAGGTGCCTGGCGCATCCACAGTAGGCGAAAGGCTTTGCTCGCCCATCAGAAAATGGCCATTGGCGGTGGTCCAGCTATAAGTAGCTACACCGCTAGCAGAAAAACTTCCGCTAAGCGTCACCTCTTCAGTATCACAGCTCAGTTCCATCGTTTGGCCTGCATCTACCGAAGGGGCCAGCGTATCAGCAATAACACTCACCATCATCGAATCCTTACAACCATTAAGGTTATTGGTAATGAGTAACTGATAGTCGCCCGCCTGATTTACACTTGGTGTCAAAGTGGTATTGCCCTGAATCGCGCCTCCTGACCACAAATATTCAAACTCAGGGCCGATACTCGAGCTGGTAGCATCCAATTGCACTACACTATCCTGGCACGTAATTTTGCCCGGCGGATCAATAATTGCCTGTGGAATGTCATCAGAAGCCAGTACGCTCACCCCTGTAGTGTCGCTGCATCCCCAGGTCTGGTCAGTTACAATCAGTTGGTAATCACCTGCCCTGTTTATCTCCACCTGCTCACTTTGGCTACCTGATACAATATTGCCACCACTCACTACCGACCACTGAAAATTGAGACTGCCAATAGGAGTGGAAGTGCTGCCATCAATAAAAATATTGGGTTGTTGGCAGGTTACGATGTTGGAAGCCGGAAAATTGACTAAAGCAACCGGTGGCTCCACAAAAATCACGGGCACACCTCTACCTATTGACAAACAGCCATCTTGCTGATCTATGCTTCCGTTGCCATTATCATTGCCTGCTATGGGTGTAACAAAATAAGTAACGCCAAAACTCATCTGACCGGGCAGCCAATCAAACTTTGGAGTTGGCCGGGTATCTAATATAGTACCGATGTTGAGTGCATCGCCATCATGGAGCATGTACAAGAGCAAATCATTAGCATCCAATGAAGCAGTATTGTCAATGTTTACTTCAAAGCTCGACGCGCCACAAACCACCACTAAATTATCTTCCAATTGTGTAGCGGTGGTTTGGCATATACAATCATAATTTCCGCTAATCTCTTCCGGACCACAGCCCCGGATATCATCTAAATAAAAGGTGTATGGCTGGTTTTTAGGTATCAATGAGCTGGTAAAGACATTGCCCAGCAAATTGCCTGGATCGCCGCTGACTTGATAACTACCTGGATCGCCGCCACTAATTTCGAAACTTACGGTATAATGTGTACTGGTATTGTTGCAGCTCAATTGAAGGTTGGTAAAGGCAGGAGGCTCATATTCCACCACCTCTATGGTATCTCTTCCTGAACAGTTTGCGTTGTTGCCAACTTCTACGATATACGTACCCGCCTGACTGACTTCCAGCAGTTGGCTATTGCCGCCAGGCGTCCAATTATAGGTATTTCCACTACTACCGGCATCCAAAAAGATAGAAGCTCCGCTACAAAAGGAAGTGTCGGGGCCCAAATCCACTGAAACACCCTGACTAAGGCTTATGTTGATGGTATCCGCGTTGGTACAACCGTTGATATCGGTGATGGTCACGGAGTAACTACCGGGTGAATTAACTGTAATAATTTGCGTCAATTGGCTAGTGGACCAATCATACGTATAGCCACTGCCGGCATCGAGGTTGATAGATTGACCGGCACAGATTTCTTCATCGGGACCCAAATCCAGCGGTAGCCCGTCCACAGAAACAGTAACTTCTGCGAAGCGAGCGCAGCCTACGCCATCTGTCAGGGTGACGCTATAAGTAGTGGTGGTGAGCGGCGCAACCATGCGGATAGAGTCTGCATTGCCATCGTTCCATTCCCATTCACAGGCAATGCAATTGGGATCATATGCATTAAGCGATACAGGGATACCGGGGCAAGTTTGTGCATCCGGAATATCGAGCGTGAGATTGCAGACGGTTTTAATGACCCAATAATCGTTGAGTCCTTTATTGGTAGTGCCTTTATCGCCGCTGATTCCACTCTGCGAATGTCCACCGAGCAGATAACCCCCATCGTTGGTCTGGAACAAATTTTCGAGCACATCGTGCTGGTCACCGCCCAGTGTTTTGTCCCACAGTTTATTGCCATCAGGGTCGAGGTAGATCAGCCAGTAGTCGTAACCCCCCTTGGAATTTTCCGTTTTGTCGGGTCCGGCATCAGAATCGGAATAGCCTCCCAGCAAATAATGGCCGACCACATTTTCTTTGACACTATAACAATTTTCCAGGCCCGGCCCACCAAACGTATGCTCCCAAAGGATGTTACCGGCCGCATCAGTTTTCACTACCCAAACATCTACGATACCTCGTGAATTGTCCTTTTTATCGGGCAAATAGGCATCAGAGCGGGAGCCACCAGCCAGCAGATAGCCACCGTCGGAAGTGAGCGTAAAAGATTGGATTTCATCTTCATCGGTACCGCCATACCGGCGCTGCCAGATGATGTCGCCATTGAATTGATCGACTTTGACAAACCAGAAATCCTTGACACCCCGCAGCGGAGTTGTAATATCGCCACTTATACCCGAGCGGGTACCGCCACCGATCACAAAGTTGCCATCCGTATCCTGGCGGATGCCGTTGAGGCGGTCTTCCTGGTCGCCGCCATAACTACGCTCCCACTGGATATCGCCGTTTACATCGAGCTTGAGCACCCACCAATCGAAGTCGCCAATCCGCGGACTGCTGCGCTCTCCGCTGGCACCCGATTGTGAGATGCCGCCGATCATATAGCCGCCATCAGATGTTTGAATCAGCTCATATAGCAAGTCTGTACTATCACCTCCGTAAGTTCTGTCCCATTCCGGAACGCCCAGCGCATCGGTTTTCACAAGCCAATAATCATAATAGCCACGCCCATTTTCCGATTTCTCACCGCCAATGTCCGATTCCGACCAGCCGGCGAAGAGATAGCCGCCATCAGCGGTTTCCAGTACGCCGAAGGGCAGCTCCATACCTGCTCCGCCGTAGCGTTTTTCCCAAAGCATCAGTCCCTGGTCGTCCGTTTTGACGGCCCAAAAATCGCCCTGTCCACGGGTAGGCTCGCTTACATCGCCCGTCATGCTGGAAGATGAAAAGCCTGCCAGTATATACCCCCCGTCGGAAGTTTGTTCCATTGCATGGAGGTCTTCCCATATGGTACCGCCAAAATCGCGATCCCATTCATTGACGAGGGATGGATATTGCGCCAGCAAACTGGTCTGCCAGAGCAACAACAAAGAGAACCATGCTAACTTAATAGAACGGTGCATTGAGCAAGGATGGGAGGAGTATGCGCTCATGGGTTTGGTGAATGATGTTCTTAATATATTCTTTTGAAAGAAACAACTTTTGCTCGCCAAATAATCACAAATGGTTCAAATCTGCCTTGGAATTGCAGAAAGCAGGGTCTGGTTGATTTCGCTTAGTAGTTAATGTAGGTAGTGAAAAACAGTTGACTGCCGGTTTAGTAAAGCTAAAAGAGCAGCACGAGAATAGGCTTTGGGAATGGAAACAAACGGTATTGGGATAAACTCGGTATGTAGCCCAAAATTAGTCATTTTTAAGAAAATCAAGGCATTTACGGAGTAAAATTGTTGACAAACTGCCTGATTTGTACAAAGTGAATGGGGTACAATGCAATGCCCCGGCTGACATTTTCCACTAAATTGCTCAAAGGCTGCGGCACTCCCAGAAACAGCATTTTTGTATATTTCGCCAAACAATTATCTATAAACGCTTGAAAACCAATGGTATGCGTCCGATTCAAATCACCCTGCATTTTCAAAACAGGATTTCCCTTTTCTGGTATTGCTTGATTGGGGTGGCTCTTATTAGCTGCAAAAAAAAGCCAGCACCCAACAGCACGGATAAATGGTTTGAGGGGCGCATCGTCTATCACTATACCTATCACAGCGATTCCCTGGATGCCGATTCTCTGGCACTTTGGAAGCCACACAGCGGGATGATGCTATTTGAAAAGGACAATTATAAAAGTGTGTTTTGGGGAAAAGATACCCTGACTTATTTATACCTGGCCGAGCTCAACAAGGGCTACTCTTATAAAGGCAGCGGCCGAGATGAACAATGCGAAGATTACAGCCAGCCAACCGATTCAATCCTTTCTTTCCACATATATCCTACGGATGACAAAATATTGGGCTACCCCTGTAAGGTTCTGGAATACCAATCGAAGTATTTTTGGAATCGCTATTTTGTAAGTACTGCACATCGCCTTAGCCCCGGCAGCTATCAAAATCACCGGGCTTACAACTGGAGTTTTTATGGTGAAAAAACCGGGGGTGGGATCATTTTGAAAATGGAACACCGATTTGGTCGGTACACAATGAAAGGCATCGCCCTTGAAGTCGATACCAGCAGGGCGATGCCCGGGAACCGGATTGATTACGATAAAAAGCGGGTCGCTCAAATTTGCGGGCAGTAAAAAGCCACGCCCGCCCAACGGCGAGGTGGCTTTGGTGGTGGAGCTGGAGGGATTCGAACCCTCGTCCAGACAAAGAATCGGAGAGCTTTCTACATGCTTAGCAACGGATTGGATTTTCGAGTACGGGATAGCCTCTGTTGCCGGGCCGGTCCTATACCTTAGCTCCTTAGTTTCGCCGGGCAGGCGGAGCAAACCACCCGGCTAGCCCGAGCCCGCCGAAGCGGAGTTGGTGATATGCGGCAGGTCATGTATCAGGCGTCAAACGCTGCGGCATAATGGCGTTTTAATTCCTAGAATTAAGCAGCCATGGCAAACTTAGAGTTGCCATTTAAAATTTAGTTAATCATCATTTGTTGACGGAGTGAATAATCGTGCTCCGGCATGCTTACTAACCAATGAGCTTTCCTGTCGATTCCAGTCAGCCCCGGTATTTACAGGCCTCTTTTGGCCTTAGTCTTGTTCAAAAAATTAAACCTTCTTTTCAATTTTTGAATGTTCCTTAGTGCCCCGAACGCCAAGTCATTGAACAGATTAATTGCTACAGTTTGTGTGATTAAGCTTGAAAATACTGTTCAACCAATTCGGACTAGTCGACTAGCTTATTATGTCAACTCTATAAACCCCGCCATGAGCGGAAAAGTTTCCTCCCTCCCGGCATTCGGATTGGCGGAGGGCAAAAATAAAAAATCGCTCCTTGCTATGCAACACAGAGCGATTGAACCTGAGAAATTCCAAAAAAACTAAGACGCTCTAAAATAGAGCTATGTTCTTTAGGTGAAGCTTATTTGACTATTTCTTTAGCAATTCTAACCTGTCGGCTGGTTTCGAGCTCTACCCGATAAAGGCCGCTAGGCATGATGACCAAATCCACTTCATAGATAATATCTGCTGGCAGTTTGGATACATCATCTTCAATGACCAGCCGATCGCCCTGATATACCCGAATGTGGGTTACCTGATCCTGGATAGGCTGAAAATCGACAAAAAGCACATTTCCCTCCACATCATCGATAAAAATATCATCGAAGGAATAGGTGTTTTCAGGAGACTTATTTTCCTTTGAATTTTTAGTTTTGGGATCGCCGTTGGAAGCAGTGACAGTATAAACGAGGCAAAACATCACGGCAATGAGAAAGAATTTGGACGTTTTCATGGTTGTTGGCTATTCGTTTTTTAAGTAAAATCTTTATTATCAAGTGGTAGAAAGAAAGACCAATGGGCGGGAGAAATATTGCAAAAGAAGGGTACTGCAAGCTTTTCAATTTCCGTGCCAAGCCAGTCCAAAAGGAAGGCTATAGCAACCAAAAGTTCTACTAATTTTACCGATTTAAAATCCACCAGTATGAAGATAGGTATTATCAGGGAAGGAAAAACACCTCCCGACTCCAGGGTGCCACTTATACCCCGGCAGTGCGGCATGCTGAAAGACCGGCATTCTTTGGCTATTGCCGTTCAGCCCGCTCCGGGCCGTTGCTATCCGGATCAGGCTTATCGGCAGGCTGGCATCCCTCTTCAAGAAAACCTGGCAGATTGTGACGTATTGCTGGGCGTCAAAGAGGTGCCTGTGGATCAGCTAATATCCCGGAAAACCTATTTTTTCTTTTCCCATACCATCAAAGAGCAGCTTTACAACCGTTCGCTGCTTCGGGCTGTTCTGGCCAAAAAAATTCGCCTCATCGATTATGAGGTCCTTACCAACGAGCAGGGCCAGCGGCTCATCGCTTTTGGGCATTTCGCCGGTATGGTGGGGGCTCATAATGCGCTTTACACCTTTGGCAAGCATAGTGGCCTCTTTGATTTGAAGCGAATGAAAGATTTCTTTGACTATGAGGAAGCTCAGCAATTTTATTCGCAGCTTAGATGGCCGGCCACCAAAATAGTACTCAGCGGAGGGGGCCGGGTAGCCGGAGGGGCAGCAATGGTGCTCAAGGATATGGGCATCCAACAAGTGAGGCCGAAGGTGTTTTTGAATGAATCTTTTGAAAAAGCAGTGTTTACTCAGCTCGACTGCACCGATTATGTGGCCAGAAAAGACGGGCAGGCGTTTCAACAGTCTCACTTTTTCAGTCATCCCGATCTGTACAAAAGCACTTTTGCGCCCTATACGAAGGTGGCAGACATTATGATCAATGGCATTTATTGGGATCCGCGTGCACCTGCTTTTTTTACTGCTCAGGATATGCACAGCTCCGGTTTTCATATTCAGGTGATTGCCGATATTACCTGCGATATTGCTCCGGAATCGAGTATTCCGGCCACCCTGCGTGCCACTACCATTGAGAATCCCGTATTGGGTTATCACCCACAGAGTGGCCGGGAAGTAGAGCCTTTTTCTCCCGGATCAATCAGCATGATGACCATTGACAATTTGCCGAACGAGCTTCCGCGCGATGCTTCCAAGGCTTTTGGTGAGCAATTTATGGAGCATATCCTGCCAGAGTTGCTGGACGCCGGCCACAGTGAGGTGATCAGTCGAGCTACGATTGCCCGCGAGGGGCAGCTGGGCAAGCACTTTCAGTATTTACAAGGATATGTGGAGGGCACCTGAACAGCCATCCGGGCAGTGCCCTAATATACTACAAAAGGGCTGAGCCTGATTTATAAAGAGCTCTTTTGCTCCAGCATTTGCAGCACATTGGCTTCGATGCGGCTATGAATGCCGGGCTCATCGGCCCGCACAAAGGGCTGCCCTCTGAGTTTTTCATACAGCTCGATGTAGCGATGGGTGATCTGTTCGACCAAGCTATCCGGCATTTCCGGCATCAGCTGTCCTTCCTTGCCCTGAAAGCCATTGGCCATGAGCCATTCCCGTACAAATTCTTTGGATAGCTGCTGCTGGCGTTGGCCCCTTTCCTGCCGCTCGGCATAGCCTTCAGCATAATAGTAGCGGGAGCTGTCCGGAGTGTGAATTTCATCGATGAGATAAATCTGGCCGTCCTTTTTGCCAAATTCATATTTAGTATCCACCAGCAATAAGCCCTGCTCTGCTGCCATTACGCTCCCTTTGGCAAACAATGCTCTGGTGTAAGCTTCCAGCTGTTTGTAATCTTCTTTGCTCACAATTCCCCTTGCCAAAATCTCCTGCCGGGAGATGTCCTCATCATGCCCTTCCTCTGCTTTGGTAGCCGGTGTGATAATGGGTTCCGGCAGTCGATCGCCCTCCTTCAAGCCTTCGGGCAAAGGCACACCGCACAACATCCGGCCACCCGCGCTATAGGTACGCCAGGCATGCCCGGCCAGATAGCCCCTGATGACCATTTCCACCTTGAAAGGCTCACAGGCCAGGCCAACCATCACGTTGGGGTCGGGCACTTCATGCACCCAATTGGGTACAATGCTGCGGGTAGCATCCAGGAAATAGGCGGCAATTTGATTGAGCACCTGCCCTTTACAGGGAATCGGGCGGGGCAGCACATGGTCGAATGCGCTGATCCGATCGGTAGCTATCATCACCAATTGGTCTCCGATGGTATATACATCGCGCACTTTGCCGCGGTAAAAAGCGGTTTGATTATCAAACTGAAAATTGGTCTCTTGAATGGCACGGCTATCTTTCACCATTAGGCATTGGATTTTGGTCAATTGATTCCCCGCAAAGGTAGTTATTTATAAGCAAGCGACTATACCGCGCTGGCTCTGAAATTGCCTGCAAATTCTGCTACCTTTGCTGCTCAAATCCTTTTTCCATGCGCAGCCCTTCGAAGCCAATGAGGCGCTTGTTCAAATACCTGGGCAACTATAAGCGGAGCCTATGGTTCGCCATATTCTCCAGTGTTACCAATAAGGTATTTGATTTGATGCCCCCCTTTCTTACCGCCTGGATTATTGATGCAGTAAGCGGGCATATGCCTACCTGGATCAGCAAGTTTGCGGGTATTGCAGAGGTATGGCCGGCCGTCATTTTTCTGGCAGTACTGACTTTTGTAATATTTTTGATTGAGAGCTTCTTTGAATGGCTATACAAACGCTCCTTCCTCCAATTGGCCCAGCGCGTTCAGCACGATCTTCGGCTCGATGCGTACCGGCAATTGCAATCCAGGGAGATGGCTTATTTTGAACAGCAGCGCACCGGCAATCTGATGGCCATACTCAATGATGACATCAACCAGCTCGAAAGATTTCTCAACAATAGCTTCAAGGAGATCATTCAGCTTGTCACGCTCTTCCTCTTTGCCGGTTGGGCGCTCATCAGCGTTTCGCCCGTTTTGGGCACTATTGGTATGTTGCCAATCCCAATGATCATTTTGGGTAGTTTGTATTACCAGCGCAAAGTCGCTCCCTATTACCGATCGATACGGGAATCGGTAGGGCAGCTGAGCAATCGGCTGGAAAACAATATTTCGGGTATTTCTGTCATCAAGAGTTTCACTGCCGAAGAGTTTGAACAACAGCGTGTAGCAGAAAGCTCCCGCCAATACCGCGATGCCAATTTTAAGGCCATTCAATGGAGTGCTTTGTACATCCCGATCATACGGATATTCATCGCTATCGGCTTTGCAGCCGTTCTGCTTATTGGTAGCTATTGGGTACTCCAGGGTAATGGAGAGCTGACTTTTGGCGGCCTGGCCTTTTTTGCCATGATGATCCAACGTTTGCTGTGGCCCATCACGGAGCTGGGGCGGGTGTTTGATGAATTTGAGCGGGCCCGCGCAGCTGCTCGACGCGTATTTGGCCTGCTCGATACGCCTAACCAAATCCGAGAGCCGGAGCAGCCCGTGCTGATCGATCCTTTTCGCGGGGATATTCGCCTGGCAGAAATCAATTTTCACTATCAACAGGGACAGCCTATCATCCGCAAGCTATCTGTTCACATTCCTTTTGGAAAAAGCATCGGCATTGCCGGCTCTACGGGAGCCGGTAAAACAACCTTGATCAAGTTGCTGCTACGATTTTATGATGTCACAGGTGGAACCATATTCATCGACGGGGTGGATATCCGACAGATGGAAATAAAGCAGCTGCGGCAAAATATTGCACTTGTCAGTCAGGATGTGTACCTCTTTCATGGAACGATCCGGGAGAACATCGCTTATGGTTTGCCTGAAAAAGATGAGCAGCAGATAGTGACAGCAGCTCAAAAGGCACAGTTGCATACCTTCATTGCCGGGCTACCCGATGGCTACGATTCGATCATCGGTGAGCGAGGCATCAAGCTATCAGGTGGGCAGCGTCAGCGACTGAGTATAGCCCGAGCCATTTTGAAGGGTGCACCGATTATCATTTTGGATGAGGCAACCAGCTCGGTGGATACCGAAACAGAAAAGGCCATTCAGCAAAACCTGGAGTTGCTGACGGAGGGCCGAACAGCCATTATCATTGCACACAGATTATCAAGCATCCGGCGGGCCGATCGGATCATTGTGCTAAAAGACGGGCAACTGGCAGAGGCGGGGACGCATGAGCAATTGTTGGAAAAGCAAGGTATCTATTCAGACCTTTGGAATGTACAAATAGGTAAAATTAACATTCGTAAGTAGTTCAAAAACAGGAAATTATATATACTTTTTATATGTACTTTGCCTGGTTGCGATCCAGTACAATTTCTTTCAGCTCTTTGAGAAAAGCATACTCTTCGGGCAATATTTTTTTTACTGCCTCCTTGACGGCAAAATAAGTACCTTGCTCCAGTTCGGGGAATCGCTGCTTGATTTGATCCTTCACGATGCGCACATCCTGGCGCAGCATGGCTCTGATGGAGGGAATTTCGTGCCAGTCGCCTTCAATGGCAAGTGCTTGATGCATAGAATCACCTTTGGCTACGGGCTCCAGTAAAATGACGCGTTCATTGTCCATTGAACTGCTAACCGGGAGCTTGGTATTGGGTATTTGCCATTGCTCCGTTTCGCCAGCTCCCGCATTGACTAAAAAAACTTCCAGTCCTTTTTTATTGATTCGGTAGATAATCAGGCGGGCAGTATTGAGCATGGTCATGGCTATGTGGGTTTGTAAGTCTCGCGAGTCTTGTCGGTTAAAAAAGAAATGGCAAGTTTAGGAAATGATTTTAACAATAAAGAGAATTTCCGACTATTTTCTGTCCAGCAAGCTGCCGGCTTACTTTGCAGGCACTTCCCGCCGCACCATTTCGAGCACCGACAGGGAAAGCATCAGCGCTTCCTCTTCATTACTCAGCTCTTCACTGAGCAGCTGAAAAGCCCGGGTGCTGCCTTTCATATTTTCCACTCGGCTGCTAAGGCTGCCCAGTTCCCGTTCTCCTACCACGATGGGCAGCAACCCATCTGTCGGCCGTTCTTTGAGCTGTGCGATGGGCCGGCTGGAGCGACTGCTGTACAGTCTGCCATCCGCTCTGATCTCTCCTACATTTTGATTGTCGATCATCACTTGGGCGCTGTTTTTCTTGATACGATACACAAATTCATGATGCGATGTGCGGGCATACAGGATGGCATTCTCTGATGTGGCAAAGTATTTTTTGTAGGCCCAGGCGATCATTGGTTCGTGATAAATGGAGGTAATCACTCCTTTGGCCGTGGTAGTGATTCCTTTTTTGATGGTTTTATTGATGTGATTGAGAGAAAGTAGTTCCATTTCATTGGCATCCCAGGGTACCAAATCGCTTATCCAAACACTAATCTCTTCCCGCATTTGGAGTAGATCCTTGGAAATCTTATTGGAACCTGGCTGAAAATTGGTCAGCAATTGATACATCAGCCATATGGCTCCGATGGTGGCAGCGGTGAAAATGAGGATAGTCAGAAACAACACAAGAATAGGAGTCATTTGATTTGATTAAAAATTTGTGCTTTATTTTATTCGGTGAATTAAACGTAGGGCTGTTCTCTTGTCAGATGTTCAGACTTCTGACCCTCTGACAAGGCAAAGAAGGTAGCGAACGATCTGATATTTTCGTGTTCAGTCTGATCCCCCCATAAGCCAATAAACCTACTACCCCTTCCCCGCTCTATGGTTGACCTCCAGCCCATTGGCTGCCGGGTTTTCCAGCATTTTCAAACGCATTTTTAGTGCTATCCGATCATCAAGGGTCAGAATACTGTAATCATCCTTGATGATATTTGTAAGCTCTTTCACTACTGCCGGCTGATCTTCCCAATAGCTTATCCCTTCACCATAAATATCCCTCAGCCAGGTTTGTTTTAATTGCCGCAGTTCATCCACAAAGGGCGATTGATTTTTGTACAAACGGTCTATCTCTCTCATCACCTTTTGATGGATGCCTTGCCCTAGCAGGCTGTGCCCTCCATAGTCCCAGGTTTGTAAAAACCATGAAGGAAAAAAATATTCTATGCTATCTACTGAGTGTACCTCAAGGCATAGCTCAAAGAAGTCATCATCGGCAGTGCCCTGGCTTGCGTGCGCTTTTCGGATCCATTCTTTGTAATCGTTGAAAAGATAATAGGCTGTACCCTCAGCCACCAGTTGGGGAACATAGGCAGGTATCGCTTGCTCCAGCCAAAACAAGTCGGGAAGCCTGTCGTAATTTTCCACAGCAATCCGGCTCTCCATCAAATAATTGAGCGTATCTCTGATCTCAATTCCCTGGCGGTAAATATCATGCAGCTCTTTATCAGTTTTAATAGCCTGAAAACCAGCCCGATATGCATATATCTTTTTTGCAATCTCTTTCCCATACAAAGTCTGCAATCTCTTCTTGATAAGCAATTCAGCCAGCTCTCCGCCCTTGCCCAGCTCGAAGTTGAGGCCACCTCCGTACACCCAGCCTTCCTGGCCTGCTGCCGTGCGCACCTTGAGCCAGGGCTCGTCAAATTGCACTCCCCTCAATTTGATACGTGTGCTAAAATCACTCACCTCGCCTGCATCTGTCACAATGCTTCCCTTTGCCAGGCGGGCAATTTCTTTACTCTCGATACCTGCTTGATCCCGCAATCTCAGCTCATCAATATTGACGGTCAGTTGGATGTTCTCTTCTAGTGTTTCTTTTTCCTTATCAGGGGAAGTGCTTCCCTCTTTTGGAGCATCCGGTTTACAGCCAATCAATAGAAATAGCAATAATAAAAACGGAAAAAATTTCATATCCTAAAAGTACATCAAAATAGCCTATCCGCACAGGCAGACAGGCTATAATAGTATCGTGAACAAAATTCTTTATCCCAGATAGGATTTCAGATTGTTTCGGTTGTAAGACTTGCGCAAGCGGCGAATGGCCCGCTCTTTAATTTGGCGCACCCGCTCGCGGGTCAGTCCGTACAGTTCGCCAATTTCTTCCAGTGTAAGCGATTTGTAGCCATTGAGGCCATAATAAGAAGATAACACTTCCACCTCGCGGGGCGAAAGGATGGACAAGCCCTGCTGTACTTCTTCTTTGAGCGATTGCTCCATCAAATTGGTATCCGGGCTATGGCTTTCACCACTCGATACCACATCCAGCATGGTGGAGTCGCCATCATCGCCGCTGAGGGGAGCATCAAAAGACAGATGCCGGCCGTTGCCTTTGAGCATATTGCTCACCTCTTTAGGCGTCATATCCAGCAGCTCGGCCAACTCTTCGTGGGTAGGCTCACGCTCAAATTCCTGTACAAAACTGAGGAATGCTTCATTTACTTTATTGTAGCTCCCCACCTTGTTGAGAGGGAGCCGTACGATCCGTGAGTATTCAACAATTGCCTGCAAAATGGACTGGCGAATCCACCAAACGGCGTAGGAAATAAATTTAAAGCCTTTAGTTTCGTCAAAACGTTTGGCGGCTTTCATCAAGCCCACATTGCCTTCATTGATCAGATCGCTAAGTGAAAGGCCCTGGTTTTGGTATTGTTTGGCTACGGAAACTACGAAACGCAAATTGGCTTTGGTCAGTCTTTCAAGCGCCTCATTATCCCCTTTTCGGATACGGCGAGCCAGTTCCGCTTCTTCTTCTGCCGTAAGCATGGATATTTTTCCAATATCGTTGAGGTATTTATCCAATGCCAGGCTTTCGCGGGCCGTGATCTTATTGGTAATTTTTAATTGACGCATGTTGTAATTGCTTTGAACAGTAGGGACTAATTGTTTCGATCCTGCTTGAAAACCAGTTTGAGAACTTGTAACATCTAGTACGTTTTAATAATAAATAAGTTGCCGACTTTTTATTATTAAAACTTGACTTTTTAACAAAAAAGTCATAAATGCGCACTTTCCATAGTAAATACAAGGGAGTAGTGCAAAAAGTTTCCTAAAACGAATAAAAGCTTGGGGGTGAGTTTTCAAGCATCAGTGAGGAAGGCGATCTTTTAGTATTCCATAGCTAAAAGTACCCAGCAGCGCGCTCAGTAGCACCAGCACAAAAAATCCATAGCCATGACCAAGCAGCACGAATATTGGCCCGGGGCATGAGCCGATGAGCGCCCAGCCCAATCCAAATAGGCTACCAGCTAAGAGGTGGCGTTTGGGGCTCAGTGGCATAGAATTGTAGCTTAGGCGGGTATTGCGAAGGGTTTTAACTTCCCATTTTTTCATAATAGCGAGCACCAGCATGCTTAGGAGGACGGCAGTCCCCAGGATGCCATACATGTGAAAGCTTTCGAAGCGAAACATTTCGTGGATCCGAAACCAGGAAATCGCCTCTGATTTGGTGAGGATAATCCCAAACAAACTGCCCACCACAAAAAAACTGAAAAGACGCATAATTTATGTTATTTAGCAAAGCTCAAAAATTATCCGAAAATAAATGGCATAATCAGCCAGGTCATCAGCAGGCCACCGATAAAAAAGCCGATCACCGATAGCAGCGATTGCAACTGTAGATGGGAGAGCCCGGTGATTGCGTGGCCGGAAGTACATCCTTTGGCATAGCGGGCTCCAAAGCCAACAAAAAATCCGCCGAAAATAGCCAGCAAGATGCCTTTGCTGTTACCAAAGTTGAAAATACTTTCAGGTATCATTCCAGCCCCTTGTGGGTAGGTAATGCCCCAGTGCTGTTGTAAATGCTGTATGGTAGCTTCGGAAATAGCCACCGCTTCGGGGCTGGCCAGATAGTTGGAGGCAATGAATCCACCCATTATTGTGCCTGCTACAAAAGCAAAGCGCCAATATTCATCTTTCAGATCGTAGTCGAAAAATTTCACCTGTTTGCCGGCACCTGCTATGTTGCAGAGGTTTTTGAACATGGTGGAAACGCCAAAACTCCTTCCCATCCAGCTCATCAAAAAGACGATCAGAGCTATCGCGACTCCTGAGACGGACCAATGCCAGGGCTGCCGCAGGGAGGCCAGCCATTCCATTACATTGATAACCAATTCCATAGATTTACTGCTTTAATTAAGCACAAAGCTAGGGAAGGAATTAGTGTCAAAATGTAGCAATTGTTACATACTCAAGCGGTTTTCAATTTTATCCAACAAAAAAGGACACACAGCCGTACTGTGCATCCTTTTGAGGTTTATTCGAATTCTTCAGGTTCAGGCTGGTCAATTGGCAGCCAAATCACTAACTTAATTATCAGTTGTTTTGCTAAACTTTTGGTGGTCTCCGTCTCCACCATGATTTTGATCTCCCTTACCTTGCCGTGGGAGCAGCACTTTGCGCGACAGGCGGAATTTGCCAGTACGCTTATCGATGCCAATGAGCTTCACTTTTACCATATCACCCTGCTTAAACACATCCTCCACTCTATCGATCCGGCTGTGGCTGATCTCCGAAACGTGCAGCAAGCCGCTCTTTCCGTTGAAATCTACAAACACGCCATAAGGCATCACAGAAGCAACTTTGGCATCATACACATCGCCCACCTCCGGAACATAGGCAATACTCTTGATACGCGCCACCGCAGCATCAATAGAAGCTTTATCATTGCTGGAAATACTCACTATTCCCTTCTCATCTACTTCTTCGATATTGATGACGGTATTGGTTTCTGCCTGTATTTCCTGAATAATGCTGCCACCAGGCCCGATCACAGCGCCAATAAAACTCTTGTCGATTGTCATTTCCTCGATACGTGGAGCATGAGGTTTGAGGTCTTCACGCGGCTGATCAATCGTTTTCATCATTTCATCGAGAATGTGAAGGCGTCCAACACGCGCCTGCTCCAAGGCCTGCTCCAGCTTTTCATAAGGCAGGCCATCAATTTTGATATCCATTTGGCAGGCAGTGATCCCTTTTTTGGTGCCGGTTACTTTGAAATCCATATCGCCCAGCGCATCTTCATCTCCCAGAATATCAGACAGAATTGCATGGCGTCCATCTTCTGAAATCATCCCCATTGCTATGCCCGATACGGGTGCTTTGATCTTTATTCCGCCATCCATCAAGGCCATTGTTCCGGCACAAACGGTAGCCATCGATGAGGAGCCATTGGACTCAAGGATGTCGGAAACAATACGCAATGTGTATGGATTTTCTTCTGGCAAAACCATCTTTAGGGAGCGGCCTGCTAAATTGGCATGGCCTACTTCCCGGCGCCCGGGGCCGCGCATAGGCTTGATTTCGCCCACAGAAAATGCCGGAAAATTGTAGTGCATGATGAAGTCGCTAAAGCGGCGATCAAGCGCACTATCGACCATCATTTCGTCCATTTTGGTACCCAGCGTAAGGGAGGCCAGGGCTTGTGTTTCACCGCGTGTAAAAATGGCTGAACCGTGGGTGGATGGCAGGTAGTTGACTTCCGTCCAGATGGGCCGGACCTCATCGAGCTGCCGCCCGTCGAGGCGGATACTTTCAGCAAGCACCATTTCGCGAATCACTGCTTTTTTGAGTTTGTCAAAATACCGATCGGCTATTTCTCCATTTTCTTCCATAAACTCCTCGCTCATCTCTTCGGTCAGGCTTTCAATTAGCGAGTCATGTATTTCTTTAAAATTATTTTTCCGCTCATGCTTATCAGAGAATGATTTGGCGACTTCGTAGATACGATTCTTCGCCATTTGGGAAATCTTTTCTTTGAGCTCTTCGTTTTCGGGCTGTGCAACTACCTCCCGCTTGACGGTAGCTTTTTCGCCTACCATCTGGGCCAGATCCAACTGGGCCTGACATTGCACCTTAATTGCCTCGTGCCCGGCTTTTATAGCTGCCACCAGGTCTGCTTCCGAGCATTCCTTAGCTTCCCCCTCCACCATCATCACATTGTCCAATGTAGCCGCCACGATAATCTCCAGATCGGCATTGGCCAATGCTTCACGGCCCGGATTGATGACCATTTCGCCATTGATACGGGCCACGCGCACCTCCGAGATCGGACCAGCCCAGGGAATATCGGATACAGAGAGCGCCGTAGAAGCTGCCAATGCAGCCAGGGCATCCGGTAGTACATCTTTATTAATATCAGCGGATATAAGGCTGAGGATAACCTGGGTATCGTTCATATAGCCATCCGGAAACAGCGGGCGAATAGCCCGGTCAACGAGGCGGGAGGTGAGTACTTCGTAGTCGGAGAGCCTGGCTTCGCGGCGAAAAAAGTTGCCGGGGATACGCCCCGCAGAGGCAAATTTCTCCTGATAGTCCACAGAAAGTGGGAAAAAGGGTTGCCCTTCGCGGGCTTCTTTGGCCGATACTACAGTGGCCAGCAGCATGGTTTCGCCCATGCGCACCAGGCAGGAGCCATCGGCTTGTGTAGCGAGTTTGCCGGTTTCGAGTACTACTTCTCTGCCATCAGGCAGGTTGAAGGAAATAGAGGTAGGAATTTGCTTCCCCATATTCTTTTAATATTAAAATGGTGATTTAATAATTAAATTATGTTTAAAAATCGTTTTTGAGACGACGGCTGGCAAAATTATTTTAAACAAGGCGCGGCGGAGCCTCGTAGCCACTCCGATAGCTATCGGAGCGAAGGCGAGTACGTAAGGTCGTATAAAACAATATTTGGCGTCGGTAGTCCAAAGGATGAAATTTAAACATGATCTTAATATCAGATTGCGAAAAGCACAAAGCGGGATTGTAAAGGTGCGGATGTGGAAAATGTATTTAGAACTACTTAACAAACCACCGATAAAATCAATTGTGCCGTTCAATAAATGTTGTGTTTTCCCTTACCTGGATGCTGCATCGCTAAAGGTTGAACGGCTTGCAACACCCCTTGTTTTGTTGTCATGATTTAGAAAAGTAGTGTGGATGGGCGATACCAACGGTTGTGCACTAAATCATGTATAACTACGCAAAAAACGGAAAAGAGTTGCTGCATGTTGTCAGGCTTTTTCCCGTTTTTTGTTCTACGTTATCTGCGTATTCCGAGCTTTTCGATAAGCTGGCGGTATTTGGTGATATCCTTTTTGGCCAGGTATTGTAAGAGGCGCTTGCGCTTGCCCACAAGGCTCAATAAGGTACGCCGGCAAGAATGATCTTTTTTATTGCGCTGTAGGTGTTCGGAAAGGCCCTTGATCCGATACGTGAACAGGGCGATTTGCCCTTCAGTGGAACCGGTATTGCCTTCTGCACCCCCATACTCTTTGAATATATCAGCGACTTTGTCTTTGCTCAAGTATTCTGGCATTGTTTAAATTTTTACCATTAGTGATTACATAAATCAGTTATAGCGGGTGCAAAGGTAAAACTTTTTTCATTTAAAGGTAGAATAATTCTCCCCAAAACTTCCGTCAATCCTCCCTTTTTGCTTCATTCCACAGAGCATCCATCTCCTCCAGGCTCATCTCTGTCAGGGCTTTGGGCGCATGGGCTTCAATGTATTCAAAGCGCCGTTTGAACTTTTGGTTGACGCGCTCCAGCGCCGTTTCCGGATCGATCTTTAGAAAGCGGGCATAGTTGACAAGGCTAAATAGTACATCGCCAAACTCCTCTTCGAGCTTATCATGTGGCTGCCGCTGGTCCATCACCTCCTTCAACTCATCCATCTCTTCACTTACTTTCTCCCACACCTGTTGCTCATTTTCCCACTCAAAGCCTACCTGTTTGGTTTTCTCCTGCATGCGATAGGCCTTCACCATAGCAGGCAAAGAGCGAGGCACCCCGCTCAACACTGATTTTTTGCCCTCACTCAGTTTGAGCTGCTCCCAATTCTTTTTAACCTCCTCTTCATCCTTCACCTGGACGTCGCCATAAATATGGGGGTGGCGTTGGATGAGTTTTTCGCAAACGTGGTGCAGAGCATCCGCAATATCGAATGCACCTTGCTCATCGGCAATGCGGGCATAAAACACCATATGCAGCATAATATCACCCAGCTCTTCTTTGATTTCATCGGTATTTTCATCGAGTATGGCATCAGCCAGTTCGTAGGTCTCTTCGATGGTGAGGTTGCGTAAGCTTTGAAAAGTTTGTTTGCGATCCCAGGGGCATTGCTCCCGCAATTCGTCCATAATCTTTAACAAGCGGGCAAAGGCATCGAGCTGGTATTGCAATCGGCTGGTATTTGGCGGGGAATTGTCGTAGTTTTGCATATTCATGCACTTTGGCTGCCGCAAAGATGGCAAAGAAAACTCTTTTGAGCCAATATTTGTTGATGCAGCACTGCTCAAAAAATTAATTCCTGATTTCAGGCGATTAGCGAACGAAAAAGCTACCTATGAATTTTCTATATGTGCTGGCCATCATCTTTGCCGTTTTTGGCATTTCCTTTATGCTTATCAACATTCGCCACATTGTCACGGGCAAGGAGTTTCGAGGCACCTGTGCCACCAACAACCCGATGCTAAAAAACCAGATCGGGGAATGTACAGTTTGTGGGAAAAAACCGGATGAGGAGTGTAAAATGCCGGAGAAAGCCTAGCTGCGAATGTGTTCGGATTGCAGCACTCGGTTTATACAATCAGGCGGTGCATCTCATCAGGCGCCTGAGCAATAAATGTAAGGCTGCTCTTTTAGGCTTTCAGGCAGTCAGGCCATTTTTCACGAACCATCTACAAAATCCAGATAAGCTTTTTCAGTATTATTCAAAAATAAGAGCGTGTTTGGAAATTGCTTTTGGAAGCAGTAGTAGTAAAATTTAATTTTGGGCGAAGCCTTTTTTTGAGGCATAGCCAACGCTATGGCGATGAAAAATAATGAAGTACAGAATTAAATTTTGCACTAATGCACCGAAGGGTAAATTCCAAACACGCTCTAAACTGGACTTTACTACTTTTGAAAAATAAGAAATCCCGAAAGCTTTGTTACTTTAGAGTATCTGAACCTTCTAAAGATGCTACAATTACCTTCAGGATTTCAAGACACAATATCGTATTTTTCATTTGTATTTCGCAAAGATGTATGGCCAAAAGTAGTTTTACTATTAACAGGAGCTATTATTTGTCCAGGCAGTAGAACGGTTTGCAACATACTTCGGAGTGTTGGTTTGCGTTGGGAAAAAAACTTTCCCAAGTATCACCGCGTACTTAGTCAGGACAAGTGGTCAGCCAAGCAAATTAGCGAGATATTACTTAGTTTAATAGTCAAGGCTTTTATTCCAAAAGGAAGACCAATCGTTGTTGGTTTAGATGACACGATTGAACGCCGTTGGGGTTACAAGATTAACAAGCGTGGTATTTATCGGGATCCTGTTCGCTCTTCCAAAAGTCACTTTGTTAAGTGTAGTGGTTTGCGTTGGCTTTCCTTGATGGTGCTAACTCATTTGCCATGGCTTGAAGCAGGAGCTTATTGGGCACTTCCTGTGTTAACGGTGCTGTGTCCATCAGAGCGATATTATACAGATCGGGACAAGCCAGCAAAGAAGTTGACTGATTGGGCCAGGCAGGTTCTAAGTTGGTTAAGCCGACAGAGTGCAAAGCTAGGACGAGCTATATATTTAACGGGGGATGGCTCTTTTGCCACCTTCGAGTTGTTTATGCATGCCCAACAAGTAGGAATAGGTATGATTGCTAGGATGAAACTTAATGCTCGTTTGTATGAGTTGCCTCCAAAGCAATACCCTAAAAACAAAAGGGGGCCAAAACCGCCAGTCGGCAAGCGACTGCTTAGTATGGAAAAACGTCTGACGGACAAGCGCATCAAATGGACAAAAGTCGTTTTCTCCGAGTGGTATGGCCACACTAAAAAAGAGATGATGATCACCTCCGGCATCGCTATTTGGCGCAGTTCCAATACTGTGTTAGTAAAAATCAAATGGGTACTTGTTAAAGACCCACAAGGAATATTGGAACCTGTTTTACTCGGATGCACCGACTTTGAATTAGAGGACAAAAAAGTCGTCTCATTCTTTGTCAGACGATGGCGCGTCGAAGTAACTTTTGCTGAAGTACGAAGACACCTCGGAGTGGAGACTCAACGCCAATGGTCTGATCTGGCTATCGAGCGATCTACTCCTAGCCTAATGGCCTTGTTCTCGATCACTTGTCTGTTTGCTCAACACTTAAACAGCAACCAGCAAATAGAGCCAAACGCAACTGCCTGGTATAGAAAAAGGCATGTAACCTTTTCAGACGTCCTTGCTGCTGTCAGAATAGAAATCTTGCGTAAAACCAAACTTTCAATAAGCAATACAAATACCATTGTCCAAAGTTATTCTGAAAAAATCAGGTACTTGTGGTACATACTCACTCAAGCCGTTGCTTGAGTTTTGAAAAAATAGTAAAGTCAAGCTAAAATCCTCTTTTCAATTTTTTGAACGGTACTACAGCAAAAAGCGATAGGTCAACTTGACCAGAAATATGTTGTGGATTTTATCCAGTGCCAGCCTGTTTTCCAAGGTCCCGAACAGCTTTCCTTGGGCATCTATGTCGTCCGTCATGCCTTGCGACCATACCAAAAACAACTCTGATCCCGGGATATATTCCCAGCGAGCCACCAGATTGGAACGAAACTGTACGAAGGTGAAATCTGGTTGGTCAAAATTGTAATCTGGCTGGCCATCGAGATCATCATCGACGAAAAAAACTTCTTCCTTCTCATTGAAGCTAATCTGCTGCTCGCTATATAACTGATGACGATCCGCTACTTTCTTACCCAAAGGATCGACGATGAACTTATAATCACTATAGCGCACCCGCGAAACAAAGGGAGAGCCATAATACTGAATGCTTAGATCGGGAGTGATGGAATAGTTGAAGCGAATGGCAGTGCTAAAGGTCTTTTGATCGAGGGAGGCACCGATGTAGCGCGTTTCATTGTTGAAGCTGGCATCCGTTACATAGATAAACTTCCTGGCAAAGTGCTTATAGCCGGATTCTATGGTAATATTAAAGGCATTCACCGGCTGCAATCGAACGCCAAAATTGTGCCCCTCGGCCCGAACCGCTTCTTCTGCAGCCCAGGCATTGAACAAATTGTAGGATACACTCACTTTTTTGCGCTCATCACTTGAGACAAAGAGCCATTGCGCTATGCCATTAGGCCGCCGGAGTGTAGGGCCGCCAAAAAGAGCCGTATTGCTAATGTCCAGATTTTCATAATTGAAACCTCCTCCTATTGCCCAAAAGTTTTTGAACTGGCTAAAGAAATTGACATTGAGGGCCCGATACAAATTCCGGCCTCCGAAATCCCATCGCGACCAGTGATTGTAATTGGCATTGAAGCGACGGAATATCGAAAAGGGGCGGGTCCTTCGATAGCCTACCCAGTTAAAATAATTGATCTCGTCAGCATTGCGGAGAAAACCCAGATCATTCAGCTCCAGCTCCGGGCTACGCCAGGTGACACCCGTCTCAAAACGCCACTCTCCGCCATATTTGCCGATACGTACTGTACCGCCGTGCCCGGTGAGCGATGTAAGGCTCGTATCTACTTTCAGGTGATCGGCATCGGGCCGTTGGAAATAGTGGCCAAAGCTTTCTTGTACATCGGTGATGGCAGCCACGCTTCCGTTGAGATGGCTAAATACTGCTTTGGCATTGAGCTGCCAGGAGCGGTTATTCCAAAACCGGGCGAAATCCAGGCCTCCGCTATATGCGCTTTGGTGCAGATCATCGAGGCCCGTGTCCTCCAGGCTGCGGTTGGTGGCTGTAAACATGCCGCCCAACACCGTATTGCCTCGATCCATGTCCTGCTGCAAACGCCCTACAAAGTAGCTGGTACGTGGCTCAACCACCTCTTCGCGCCGCTCTCCATGGCTGTCAATTTCGGCCATCTCTTCAGCAGTTACGCTTTCAAGAATCCCTATGGAAAGCCCTTTTTTTGTTTTCCCGCTGAATTTTGCTGCCCCCAGAATAGAGGTACTTTGGGGCGACTCATAAAACTCGTGATCTTCCGTATCGGGTGATGCATGCGGTGCGCCGCCAATGCGTCGTGAGTAGAAAAGGAGGTCGGAATCATAGGGACCGCCAAATCCGGTACCCGCAACCGGATACTCAAAAATATTTCGGCTTTCAATGAAAAAGGGGCGTCGTTCGGAAAATATTATTTCAAAGCCATCCAGCACTAGTGCGGAAGGATCGGCCTCTACCTGCCCAAAATCCGGATTGATCGTAAAATCGAGGATCATATCGCTGGTCAGGCCAATTTTTCCATCAAGGCCTGCCGAAAATCGCTGGTCGAAGCCGGTGGCGAAGGGGTTGTGGGCTTCTTCGGCAAACGACTCCAACTGTGCCAAGCCATAAGGTTGTATTTCGATTTGCTTTTGCGGTTGAATACCTTCCAGGCCATGCAATTCGCCAAAACCACTCACCCAGTAGCCGGCATTTCGGGAAATTGGCTGCCACACGGAGCGCTCTTGGTCTCTAAAAATCCGGCGGGTGAATTGAATGCCCCAAACCATCGCTTCTGCTTTGGCAAAGCGCAATTGACTCAGAGGAATGCGCATTTCAGCAGTCCAGCCCTGATCGTCAATCGCCGTTTTGGCATCCCAGATGGGGTTCCAGCTTTCATCCCACTCATTTCCGTCATTGGAAATAAACTCATCTCCTTTCACTCCGGAAGCTGAAATGGTGAAGCTGAATGCCGTTTTCAGATCGTGATAACTATCGATATTGATTTCGATGAAATCGCCTTCAAAGCCATCCCGCCGCGACATTCGTTTTACGATTTTGTCGGGATCGGTATCGTGGCAGCGAAATCCAACGTATAGGAATTTTGCATCATACAGGATTTTAAAGGAAGTTTGCTGACTGGGTGGCTTGCCATCATCCGGTTGGTACTGAATGAAGTCACCTCCCCAATCCACGTTTTGCCAACAGGCATCCTCGATCCGACCATCCAGCACAGGAGCCTCCTTTTGTACCTTTTGGGTGAAGTATTTTTTGGGAACTATCGAAGGCCGGCTGTTCTGGCCAAAGCCAACTATCCAACATAACGGCAGCAACAGGGTGCTTAAGATTATGGATTTCATAATCAATAGTTTATTGTAAAAATTAGGCTGGATAGTGGTGGTTGGGTGAAGATAGGATTTTACATCAACTCTTTCTGCCTCCTCTGCCCTGCTGTAGTAAATGCCCCATCAAATCTTCTTTGGTTTTCAGATAGGCCGCATTGTCCTTCCCTGGCTTAATGATAACAGGAATACGGCTCACCACTTTGATCTGTGATTCCTCAACAGCCTTGATCTTTTCAGGATTATTAGTGATGAGGTGGATAGCCTGTATGCCCAAATCATGCATGATTTCAACAGCTATGTCGTATCTGCGCGGATCTACCTGGTGACCGAGTCGCGTATTAGCTTCAGCCGTGTTGTATCCTTTGTCTTGCAGGTTGTAGGCTCTCAATTTATCGATCAATCCAATGCCTCTACCCTCTTGCCTCAAGTACAGCAATACCCCTTGCTGGCTGCCCGCAATCTGTAAGGCTTTGTGCAGTTGCTCTCCACAATCGCAACGGCTTGACCCAAAGACATCTCCGGTCAGGCATTCGGAATGAACCCGCAAAAACACAGGCTTTGAAGCATCCATTTTTTGATGCACCAAGGCTAAGTGAGGCAGATTTGCATCCCGGCTATTCGGATAAGCAAATAAGTTGAACGTTCCCCAGCAGGTTGGTAAATGGGCCTCTACTTTGGGTTTCATGATCAATAATCAATTGATAGTGTACAAAAATACGCAATTATTAAACAAGCCGGAGCCCCGCTGGTTTCGAGCTATTTCATAAATATCCTAAAATGTATGTAAATTCTGCCCGCTGGGATTTAGAATATTGTTACTTTTAGCTTTAGTTTCCAGCTCCAAATTACCAGTTCCAGTATTTTTCCACAAAATCACAGTTATTATGGCTTACAGACAATCACCACAATACGGCGGTAGAAGAGGCTTTGGTGGCAGAGGAGGCATGGGAAAAGGAGGCCTCATCATAGGCGTGGCCCTGGCCCTTTTTGCAGTGTTTAAATATTACAGTAATACTCAATACAATCCTATCACGGATGAAAAACAGCAGGTCAGTCTATCAATCGATCAGGAAATACAGCTCGGTTTGCAGAGTGCCCCTTCCATGATCCAACAACACGGCGGCCTCCACCCCGATCCGCAGGGCCAGGCGCTTGTAAAGCAAGTCGGCCAACGGCTGGTCAACAATTCTATTGCCCGTTCTACTGAATACCAATTCGACTTTCATCTGCTTGCCGATCCGCGCCTGGTCAATGCTTTTGCGCTGCCGGGCGGTCAGGTATTCATCACTGCGGCGCTTGCTTCGCGCCTCGAATCGGAGGACCAACTAGCCGGAGTACTCGGCCATGAGATTGGCCATGTGGTAGCACGGCACGGCGCTGAACGTATTGCCAAGCAAGAGCTGACGCAGGGCCTTACCGGCGCCGCTGTGGTAGCTGCGGGTGATTATGGTACAGCCCAGGCAGCTCAAATGATTGCCAACCTCATCAATATGAAGTACGGCCGCGACCAGGAATTGCAATCGGATGATCTGGGTGTGCGACTCATGTTGGAAGCCGGCTACGATCCGCATGCCCTCAAAGGGGTGATGCGTATTTTGGAAGAGGCCAGTGGCGGAGCAAACCGACAGTCGGAGTTTTTCAGCACACATCCGAGCCCTACCAACCGAATTGAAAAAATCGACGAGGCGATCCGGAAGTATAGCAGAGGAGGGTGATGAACAAGCGCCTGAAGTTTGAGCGCATGTTGGGATTTTAATAATTTGATTGCAAATGCCACTTTTTCGTCTAAAAGACCAATTCCCCAACATGCTCTGAAATTTCGCCATCTGAAAAAACAAGCGTGCCGGACTAATGGGAGTATGGGCACGATCTGTCTGACAGTACTTGCTTTTGTCGGACTGTTTGCCCAAGAAAAATAAAATACCGATTTTTATATTGTAAAGTGCTTGACAAAATGCACTGCCAACATGCTTTCCGCTGACACAGCAGGAGAGCATGTTGGCGGTATGCAATGCTATACAAAATACTTATGGAGCAGCATTTTTCAAAATACCGCAATGGCATCATAGGTCAACACCAAACGATTAAAACACCTGTGCATGAGTCCATTAGAATAGTTTATGCAGACTGGACGGCAAGTGGCAGGATGTTCTTACCAATTGAAGAGCGCTTACGTCAAAAGTTTCTTCCGTTTGTAGCCAATACACATACCGATATGAATGGTACTGGCTCGATGATGACCTATGCTTACCACAGAGCCCAACAAATAATAAAGACCCACGTTGGAGCCTCTGAAAAGGATATTCTTATTTCCTCCAATGCTGGCATGACAGGTGTTGTGAATAAATTTCAACGAATATTGGGACTCAAAATACACGAGTCATTTAAAGATAAGATTTCCCTGAACGAACAAGACAGGCCGGTGGTCTTTGTCTCGCATATGGAACATCACTCCAACCAAACAACATGGATTGAAACGATTGCAGATGTGGTAGTGGTGCCACCAGATGAGAAAGGCTTGGTTTCAATAGAACATTTTCAAGGCGCCATTGAACAATATGGCAATCGAAAAACAAAAATAGCAGCCATAACGTCCTGCTCAAATGTAACAGGAATTGTAACACCCTATTTAGATATAGCAGAACTGATACACCAATTCAATGGTTTTTGTTTTGTCGATTTTGCCTGTTCGGCTCCCTATGTTTCGATTGACATGCACTCCGATGATGAAAAAGGTCGCTTTCTTGATGCTATTTATTTTTCTCCTCATAAATTCCTCGGTGGTCCGGGCACCACAGGCATCCTAATCTTCAATCAAAAGCTGTATGCTAATTCCATACCTGACAATCCGGGAGGAGGCACTGTTGATTGGACAAACCCCTGGGGAGAACATAAGTACATTGAAAATATAGAAGTTCGAGAGGATGGCGGCACCCCTGCTTTTTTACAAACCATAAAAGCAGCCATGTGCATACAGTTGAAAGAGGAGATGGGGGTACAAAACATTCAAAAACGAGAAGAAGAGATACTGGATATTGTTTGGAATTCATTGAATGATATACCAAATCTTCATATCCTGGCCAGTGAGCATAAAAAAAGACTCTGCATTATTTCCTTCTATATAGATGGCCTGCATTACAACATGGGAGTGAAAATGTTGAACGATCGATTTGGAATCCAAACAAGGGGAGGCTGCTCTTGCGCCGGCACTTATGGTCACTATTTACTAAATGTCACACAAGAGTTATCGAACAAAATCACCAATGAAATTAGCCAGGGAAATTGCTCCAACAAACCCGGGTGGATTCGGCTATCCCTCCATCCGACTCATTCAAATATGGAAATTCAATATATAATAAATGCGGTTAAACAACTTGCCCAAAATCATCCTCATTGGAAGAACGATTATAAAATGGACCTGAAAACAGGAAGTATTAAACCCAATGATATGGGCCTGGTATTGGAAATGGAAAGCAACATAAACAAATACTTTACAAACAGCTTTGCATGTCAACAAAGTGACCACCCCCTATGTGCTGCCGAAACGAATAAGGACAATAGTGCTCTCACAAATAACTCTTAGAGTGTGTTCGGAATTTGTTCTTTGAGGCGAAAAGAATTCATTTTTTGGTGAGGCGAAGCTGAAAATTGGGAACGTAGCCGGGCTACGAAGCCCAATTTTTGAATGAAGTATCACCAAAAAAGGGATGTTTGCAGCCCGATTAATAAAACCCGAGCACACTCTTAAACTCTACTCTACCCCAGCGCTTTGCCAAAAAAAGAAGCCAGCGGCTTGGAAGTATAATAATACTCCATCACCTTTTCTGGTAAGTCCTTACGGGTAATCTGACTGGGTTTGAGTTCGGCAAAATAGTAAAAGGACTTATTGGCGATGAGCGGCTGCGCGGCTGCAACCCCCCGAAATTCTTTCGGAATGCGCTTGTGCTGCTCTCCTCTGATCGTACCAAATTTCTTTTTAAAATCTTTCTCGTTTATCAGCTTGTCAAAGGCTTTGAGATTTGACGCTATGTGTTCGCGAATCAGCTGCAACTGCTTGGTGTCTGGCCGATATACGCCCCCGTAAATTCGGCAATTTTCGGCACCAAATTGTATATACACCCCACCGGGCGTATGGATTTGCTTGCGGCCGCCGGGTGAAATGATAGCTGAAGCTTGTGTTTTGTAAGGCGTTTTATCTTTACTGAAGCGTGTGTCGCGATAAATGCGGAAGATCGCTTCTTTAGGCGTCAACACGATGCGCTTGTCATCGGCACCAATGCGGTCGATCATCTCTGCAACGAAGGCTTCAAAGGGCTCTTTAACAGATGTTTCGTAACGCTTCTTATTGGCTTTGAACCAGTCTCGGTCATTATTGGCGGCCAAATCATTGAGAAAGGCAAGAAAGTCTTTGGTAAAGTAGGACATATTCTATTTTGTTTTATGGTGGACAGCAAAGGGTACTCGGCAAACGAATAAAGGCAAACTTGCAGCATTCACCGAGTACCAAAAAAATATACTATCCGGGCATGTTGTAATAAAATCGTTCGCGGACTATTTTCCCATCCTTCCATTGCTGTACACCTACTTCTTCCAACATAAAACGATTGCCATCCTTGAAGGTAATATCCGTCCAGCTTTCAATCATGGACGTACCGGCATCCTCATTGGCTGTAACATTGCGAAAGCCCCCGCCATGATATTCCTGCAGGCTGGCTTGCCATCCTTTCAGCCCTTCGCGCTGCGCATCTTTGCCATTGCGGGTATCGCCATTTGCTTCGATGACCACTACATCATCGGCATAAAATTTTTCAAAGGCCTCCATCATTTGGCCATTTTCCATCATACTGCAAAGTTCTTTTGCATTTTTTAAACAACTCATGTACTAAATATTTAAAGGTAAAAAAATGATTGCTCGTTCTACCGGACATGCTTCACAAAGATCAATTTGTACGCAACATCTCCCTCGGCAGAAACCAATTTTTTAATGTTTCATGATAGTATGGAAAGGCAGGCACAAGATAATATAAACATTTTGTGTTTCAAAATTATTTTATGCGTGAAGAACAAATAAAAATATTTCAATTCATAAAAATTTGATTGTCAATCAATTATATAATAATAATTTTCTCTATTTTTCTGACACTTTCTGTTTTTTATTTTTACTAACCGTGCCCGCCTTTCCCTTCCGTCAATTTAAAAACAAAAATTTGACATAGAGTTGCCTATCTTTAGAGGTCACAGGAATCTCCGGTTATATGTCAAAAGAGCAGACCAGAAAATTGGCGGCCATTCTTTTCGCCGACATCGCGGGCTACACTGCATTGATGCAGCACAATGAGCCATTGGCTCGCAAAGGGCTTACGCTCTTCCGGGAGACACTTTCCAGACTGGTAGCCAAACATGAAGGCAATATTGTCAATTTTTATGGAGATGGATGCCTCTGCCTCTTCGACAGCTCCGTACAGGCCGTTCAATGCGCCCACGCCGCACAGCTCGTCTTTCTGGCAGCCGATCCTGTACTGCCCGTTCGCATTGGCTTGCACAGCGGCGATATGTTTATGGAGCAGGACAATGCTTATGGCAATAGCATCAATGTGGCTTCCCGCATTGAATCCGTAAGCATACCCGGAGCAGTACTTCTTTCGGAACGCATTAAGCGGGATATTAACAATCAGCCCCAATTTCCGCTCGCTTCTTTGGGCGTTCAGCATTTCAAAAATGTAGATGAGCCCGTCACTATATATGCTCTGGCTGCAGATGGCCTGGCCATTCCGGATAAAAATAAACTCAGTGGAAAGCTGGCACAGCCCCTCACCAACCGCCGCCAAAAGTTGCTGCGCAATAGCGGTTTGGGAATACTCGGCCTGCTACTGATCTTCTTTGTCGTACGCCAGTTTGCAGGAAGCACGGAAGCCACACCTGCCGAGCTTTCCATTGCCGTGTTGCCCTTTACGAATTTCAGCGATGATAAAGATCAGGAATATTTCAGCACCGGCATTTCACACGACATTCTCGACAACCTCTCCCAAATAAATACCTTGAAGGTCATTGATTTCAATTCTTCAAAGCTCTATTTTCAATCTGAAAAAACCAATCAACAGATAGGCAAAGAGCTGGGAGTGGCACATCTGCTGGTGGGCAATGTCCAACGTGCCGGAGAGCAGGTGCGCGTGCGGGCTCAGTTGGTGAAAACGCAGGAAAACCAGCAAATCTGGGGGAATTCTTACGATTTCTACCTGCAAGACATCTTCAAAATTCAATCGGAAGTGGCCAGAACGATTGCCAAAGAACTGCGTGCCAAGCTCAGCGAAAGTGAAACGGCCCGCCTCAACAAATCGCCTACCACCAACCTGGCTGTGTACGAACAATTCTCAAAGGGCCGCTACCACTGGATTCAACGTGGCAGCAAAAATTTGAAGCTCGCCCTGCTGTTCTATCAAAAATCGGTAGAGCTGGACACTACATTTGCCCAAGGCTATGCAGGCCTCGCACAAACGCACGTCACTATGGCTTCCAATTCGATGGACGATTGGGTGCAGCATTACCGATGGGCCAGGCAATTTGCCGAAATGGCACTCCAACTCGATCCCCACCAGTCGGATGCCTTGGCAGCTTTGGGCAATTATTACTCGGATTATGAAAGAAATTATGAAGCCTCTATCGAGGCACTGCAGGAGGCCATCAAAATCAATCCGAAAAATGCCACAGCCCATCAATGGCTCGCTGAAACACTGCTCACCAAAGGAGACATCCCCCAGGCCAGGCAGGCTATTGATATTGCAAAATACCTATCGCCCGTGTATCCTGCCATCCAGCTGGTAGATGGGCAAATCCTGCTGGCGGAGGGTAAAATAGAGGAAGCTATAGCCCATTTCCGGAAAATGGAGGAAGAGTACCCCCGCTATGGTCCCTCCAAACGTGCCCTGCTCTACGGCCTGCTGCGAGCTGGTGATTTTGAGGGGGCCCGCGCACTGATGGACGGGATCCGCTCGCAGCTGGGTAAGCTGATCTACGGCATCCATTACCACAAAGAGCTGCGCAACCGCGATAGTCTGCTGGTGATTCGCGATAGCTTACAGGCGATCAAGAACAGGGATCCCCGCGATCCCTTTGAGGACCTTTTTCTCAGTATCGACAATTATCTGGCTTTGCTGGATGGCGATACCGATAAGTACCTCGACGGGCTGGAGTTGGCATTTGAAAAATACTACAGCGGGCCCGGGCACTTCCAGTATTTCCCCCTTCCCGATACCATCTGGCAGCATCAAAAATGGCAGGATATGATGAAGCGAATCGGCTTTTATGCACCGCCCCGTTCTTACACCCAGATCGCCGGAGATTGAGATAGGCAGCTTCTATTCGGCGAGTAGCGTTTAATTAAAAGCTGCCAGCTATTCATTCACCTTTCATCAAAGAACAGATTATCATGAAAAAAAACATCCTCCTACTCTTATCTGTCCTTTTATTTATAGCCTGCAACAAAGATGATGACGGGCCTGCTTTCCAAAGTTTGTTATCGAATGCATCAGTAGAAGATGGTGTAGGAAATATGCCTGAAGGCTGGTGGTCAAATGCCGCTTCCAATATCATCCAATGGACTGACACCGATGCCTTTTCCGGCAACAGAAGCCTCGTCATGACTGCAAACAACAGCAACAGCAACTTCTCCTTCTGGGCCCAAACGCTTAGTGAAAACTTGAATCACGGTCAGAAATTGCGCCTCAGTGCCTATTTAAAACTGGATGACGTACAAGGAGCCGGTATATCTCTGGTAATCCGGGGCGATGAAAGTCTTGAGCCTGAAGGGCCTGCCGAATTTTTCTACTCTACTCAGGACACCAACCCCATACTCGGCACCCATGATTGGCAATCCTACAGTATTGCTACTGATAAGGTCATCCCTTCCGGCATTCAAAGCATCACCGTTTATCTCATCCTCTTGCCCAATACCACCGGAACTGCATATTTTGATGCCATCGCCCTTGGGTATTTTTAAAGGCCGCCAGTTTAAGCCTAGCGTTCCGGCAAATCGTGTTTTTCGATATATCGTAAAAGCATTGATTCTCTGTCTGTTCCATTCCCCGAATATAAAGGCCCAAGACAGCTTGCGGTATGGCCCCATAGATGCCTACGCGATTCAGTCGGCCAAAGCACTGGAGCATGACTTGCCACATCTGGTAGCTCAGCTAATAGCTCCGGCCAAGAATGATTTTGAAAAAGCCCGCAGTCTGTTCACCTGGCTGGTACACTATCTGCAATTCGATGATAAAGCCTACCGTAAGGGCAACAAGCGACTCAATCGCAATACAGATGATATTCTCCGGCGGCGTAAGGCCGTTTGCTTTGGCTATGCCCAGCTGTATAGGCAGCTTTGCAAACAAGCTGCACTACCCTGCTATATCATTAGTGGCTATTCGAAACAAAGCCCTGTTGACCAGCAGCGTCATGAGCAACCCAACCATGCCTGGAACGCGGTCAAGCTCGAAGGGCGTTGGTATTTGCTCGATGCAACCTGGGCCAGCAACCTCCGGCTACAGCCCAATGAATTTATGCGGAAGTACAAAACCGATTATTTCCTCACTCCCCCAGCCTTGTTCATCCTAGAGCACCTGCCAGCCGATCCGATGTGGCAGTTGCTCCCCTGCCCTTTGCCTGCCGATCAGTTTTGGCAATCTCCGGCAAGCCTTCGTTCCTGGCTCACAAAAGCCAAGCCCTGTTTCGCTTTCGCCGACAGCCTGGCTCTATATGAGACATTAAATAGCAGGCAGCAAAAGCTGGCAACAGCCTTTCGGGCCTATCACTTTTTGCCCAGCACCGGCAATGCCCGTGAGCTGGGCGCCACCTATATGGATCACGAATACGAGCTGTCTGTATTGGCTGAAGCCCTGCAGGAGCGCCGTGCCTTCGATTCGCTGCGCCTGGTACAACAGCAGATGCTGAGCCTGTGTGAACAGGCCGGTCAGCTGGGCGTTTTGTTTGACAATCAGCTGGAAAATTGTGCCTATACGCACATCAATTATGCCGTAGCACTGGCCGATGCGGCTGAGAAGGAGGATGATCCGGAAAGCCGAAAACGTTTACATCAAAAGATGCGACAGCACTTTCAAAAGGCAGCAGAGCAGTTGGCAGCAGTGCCGCAAACGGTTTTTGTGCAGCAGGCCAGGGAGCGCTGTGTAGTGTATCTGGAATGGCTGGAGGAGGAGGTGAGGAGGATGGTAAAAAAGATTTTGCGATATTAAATGTAATGCGTTTATCAACTACTTATGGGCAATCATAAATAACAATAATTACACATTTTAATTGAGAAACTAAAAAAGCTAGTTAATTGTAATCAAATAATCGATGAATTGAATTGTAAAATAGAGTTATAAATTGTTTAAATTTGTTACAAATTAGATTACATAATTGAGAAAACAAATTCAAATGATTTATCAAATTAAGATTACTTTAGACGGATCAAAACCACCAATATGGAGAAGAATTGAAGTTTCTCCAAAAAGATCATTGAAGGAATTCCATAATATAATACAAAGTACAATGGGATGGTATAATGGCCATTTACATCATTTTATGGCTGATAGAGAATTTTATAATCCACCAAGTGAATGGGATGATTTTGGAAATGATTATACAGGAATGGAAGTAAAAGACTTACTTCAACAAGAAGGTCAAAAAATAAAATACGAGTATGATTTTGGAGATTCATGGATACATACACTAGAATTAGAAAAAATTAAATCTGAAGAAAAAGGAGTCAATTATCCGAGATGTATAAAAGGAAAAAGAGCATGTCCACCAGAAGATTGTGGAGGAATTTGGGGATATATGGAATTAGAGGAAATTATGAAAAATAAGAAAGATGAAAGATATGAAGAAATGTTAGAATGGTTAGGAGAAGAGCTAGACCCAGAAAAATTTGATATAAATTTGGTCAATGAAAAGCTGCAAAGTGATAATTTTGGAACATTCACAATAGAGTTTTAAATTGAAATAAGAATGCCCATAACAATGTGTGTTCGGTAAGTGTCCCTAAATGGGCCACCTACGCATACACTGCCGTTATACAACATTGAAAAAAGCAAATCCTGAATTTAACAGCTCTTTTAATTAATATGCACAAGGTCATCAAGCCATACAATACGCACCTTTTACCTTATGTCCATTCCTTCAATGTATTCTGCATTGACCGTAAAAAAATGGACGAAAAGGGGTACAAGAATAAATTGGTGCCGGATGCCCTTTCAGATATCTGGATAATGAATGGCGACCCTTTGCTATTCTCGTTTGATAACCGAAAATTTCAAATATTACAAAAAAAAATAGCTTGGGGACTACTCAACAAGCCCTGCTATTTGAAAAGCATAGGGAAAACCCACATTTTTAGCACCAAAATCCATCCGCCTGCATTTAATTTATTTTTTGGCTACCCGTTGAGAGAATTGGTGAATAAAAACAAAAACATCGCAGATTGCTTTTCAGAAAAGGAATTGAAACTCATTGACGAGGTTTCCCAAAAAAATACAACTGAAGAAGCTATGAAGCATCTCGAAAATTATTTTATTGACATGCTTGATCCCAATAAAGAAAACCCATTGCTGATGCAAGCATATCACGCGATTTATGAACGGGGCGGCCAGTTTACTGTCAATGAATTGTCAAAAGAGATGAACACCAGCAGACAGTATTTAAACACTCTTTTTAATCGGCATATCGGATACACCATTAAACAATTCCAGATTATTCTCAAAATCAGACGGTGTATTGATTTTAAATTAGATAACAATCCTCCTTCCTTGTCCGAGCTGGCATATCAATTCGATTATTTTGACCAGGCTCATTTTATCCATCAGTTCAAAAGTATTATTGGAGAAACGCCGAGATCTTTTTTTTCCAAAAGAATCCAAATCAAACAGCATTTAAGACAAATCTGAATTTTAAGCGTTTGTCATCTCCCTTACTATTTTTAAGAAAGCACTTTCCATTTTTACAATTTTCAGGTTCAATTTTTCCATATCTATGCCCACAAAAGATGCTTCCGATCATCCGTTTGTCGGAAGCAATTTGCTGCTGAAAAATTAGATTACAATGGGGCGATTAATTTGTTATTTTTTTCTTTTATCTCTTTACAGTAATACATTTGGACAAACAGGGGTGTATGTCCCTGAAATGGTAGGATTGGACCAGGCCGTACAAAACTTTATGTCCACATGGGATATACCTGGAGGCTCTGTTGCCGTAGCATGGCAAGGACGACTCGTGTATGCCAGGGGGTTCGAGTTCGCCAATATTGCAACACAGGATTCAGTATATCCGGAATCAAGGTTTCGTATGGCAAGTATTAGCAAACCCATTACCGCTTCTGCCATCTTTCATTTGATTGAAAAAGGTCAATTGACATTGGATGACCAGGTGTTTGGAGAAGACGGGATATTAAATGATAGTATATACTCCAACCTGATAAACCCCAATTATGAACTCATCAAGATAAGGCATTTGTTGGCACATCAGGGTGGATGGACCAATTCCGGTGTGCCCAATGTTGGTCCTATGTTTAATCCGGTAAATATTGCCAACGCTCTGAGTGTTCCGCCACCCGCCATGCAGCAAGACATCATTCGTTATACCCTTGCTAATACCGTGCTGGCATTTGCTCCCGGCACAAACCAGGAATATGCCAACTTTGGTTACTGTGTCTTAGGGAGGGTTATTGAAAAGATTACGGGACAGGGTTACGAACAATACCTGAAGGACTCAATTTTTAGTCAAATCAATGCAGGGTCATTTGATCTTGGCTATAATTTACTCGCTGACATTCAGGAAAATGAGGTACATTATTATGATTATCCCGGAGCACCATTAGTACCTTCGTGTTATGGGTCGGGTATGGTTCCAGGCCCTTACGGGGGCTTCAATATCGAAGCAATGGATGCGCATGGCGGATGGATTTCCAATGCTACTGATTTGGTCAGGTTTGGGCTGGCCATTGATGGATTCAATACTAAACCTGACATTATCACCAATAGCTCCATAAATATAATGAGGTCATATCCTCCGGGTTTTTTCAGCTTTGGTCATGGCATCATACCCTTTACGGGTGGAGCTTATCATACGGGTTTATTACCGGGTTCCGGAGGCTATGTTAACCTGGATGATAGTGGGCTTGTGGTGGCAGCCCTGTTTAACAGGCAAAGCTGGAACAGCAATTTTCTTCCTCAAATGTACACAGCGATTGACAATGCCATTGCCAATGTTTCCACTTTCCCGACACATGATCTGTTTGTCACTACAACAGCTACCAATGAAATAAAAATGGAATCTGTTTCTGTTTATCCAAACCCATCAGATGGAATGGTAATATTTTCTACAAATAGGAAAGAAAATACGCATCTGGTCATTTATAACACAACCGGTCAGCGACTTTATACTACTCGGTTTACGGGAAATCATATATGGGATCCTCAAAATGAAGGATTAGCAGATGGTTTTTATTTTTATACCATACAATGCAATTCTTATTCGAAATCAGGTAAAATAATTTGTCATTAAAATAAATGGATTAATGAACTTCAAAAACAATCAAAAAATACAGATGAAATTATTATTCGAAATCGAATTGATGGTGCTTTTTTTGCTTATTGGATTTTCGCTAACTGCACAAAAGGTCAATACTAAGTATCAACCCACTAATGAATGTGGACTCGATAAAATAAACAAATTGTCATTTTTGCAAAAATCTGTCTGTCCATTATTTAATTCATGTTACGATCCTTTGACCAGAGATGACTATATGTACGACCCTGCTCAACCGGTAAAGGTGGTTAAAACTTATGTAAGGATATTAAGAGAAACGGACGGCTCAAACCCTGCCGCCACCGAAAGGGATATTGCGGTACAATTTCACCATCTGAATCGTGAATTTGCTCCCATTGGCATACAGTTTACCTATATCTTCGATTATATTGATGATAGTAGTATAAGAACCGTAAACACCATACCGGAACAAATGGATATTATGGCAACCCATCTTAATCAAAGCAGTGAATATTGCAATATTTTTGTTGGAAGCGGTCCAGAATCATTTGGTTACCTCCCCTGGATGACAGAAGGCTCTCATGGTATCTTCATCAATGAGGCTCCACAATTTTATCCTGCAAATAACCGGAGTACGCTAACCCATGAAATGGGGCATTCGCTCGGATTACTGCACCCGTTTTGGGGTTATAGTGAGATACCTTGCAGCCACGATTGTGCTGAAAATATGGGCATAACAGGAGATGATGTGGGTGATAAATGTTCTGATACACCGCCACAGGAAAGAAGTACAAATCCGGGCTTTACTCAAACTACTGATAACTGTAATGGTTTGCCCTTCGACTCCATTTCGCATATCAATTATATGAGCTATTCACAAAGCAAACTGGAATTTACACCACAGCAAATTGCATTGATGCATTGCTTTCTGGAAACACATCCCAACAGGACCGGATGGATTGATGATACGAATCCCGAAATACCTTATGTTAATGAGGATAATTTTGGATACTCTTTTGAAGAAACTCCGATGAACCCTGCAGACTGGATAGACATAAATACAATCGGAACGGAAATTACGGGGCTCCTGGATGACAATGTAGTTGGACCTTTTGACATAGGATTTAATACTGAATTTTATGGAATCCAGTATAGTGAAATATACATTGGCTCTAATGGTTATATTGCCTTTTCTCCCCTACAGTTTAATACCGTATCATCTTTATTTCCTTCTATTCCGACTGCCGAGGGCAAGGATGGTTATTTTGCCCCGTTTTTAGCTGACCTCAATTTTAATGGACCCGGCAATCCGGCTAAAGTCTATATGTTTTCTAACCAATCGGATTCTTTAATAGTAACTTATGAACACGTCCCCTTTTACAATCAAACAACCGGCTACACGAGTTCCAATACTTTTCAAATGGTGTTTACCCCAGAAAATATAATTTTCCAATATCTCGAAATGGACAATTATTATCCGCCATATTATTGGTTTACGGTGAAGCCTTCTCTAATCGGCATGGAAAGTCCCGATGGTTTAGATGGCTTGGAAGTTAATAATTATCAAATACCTGCCGACAATACTAAAGTGATAATAAGTATGGAGCAAGCAACGGAGATTGTTGACAATATTGCTCCCACCAATGCCTATAGTGTTTATCCTAATCCCAGTAACGGCATCATTACGTTTTCACTAAATAGACTTGAAGAAGTCGAATTGATCATTATTAATAGCATTGGGCAAAGAATCAGACAAGTAGAATTTTCAAAAGAATACACATGGTACTCCCGAAATGACGGTATAAGTGCAGGTATCTATTTTTTTTGTATTAAAACGAAAAATGGACAGCAATCGGGTAAAATTATTTTAATATAAGTTCATAATACTATGTAATATCCTGAGTGATTGACTAAACGAATTCAACGATGATGATAATAAAATTCAGCTTATCTTTTTGTGTACTGATATGTTTTTCTTGCCTCAATATCTATGCTCAAAATATTTTGATAAGTACGATTACACAAGAATTCAATGGAAGTGGCGGCTTATCCCTGGACGACACGGGAAACCTGTACATTGGTGATTTTGGTGACTTCCTATCCGCCAACGACTTGGACGGATTGCCGAACAACGTTTGGAAACTTGACCCCGGGGGAAACCTAAGCACCTATTCAAGTGGCTTTTCCGGTGCATCTGGAAATGACTTTAACAGCCAGGGCATATTATACCAATCGGATATTGGAACAAGTGAAATCTATAAAATTGTAAATGGGCAAAAAATATTTGTGACTTCAACCGGAATATCCGCCCCCGTAGGTTTGGTTTTTGACGGCAATGACAATTTTTTTGTTTGCAACTGTGGGAATAATACCATACGAAAGGTCACACAGACAGGCATTTCCACCCTTTTTGCTTCGGGTACAATTTTTAAGTGCCCTAATGGTCTCACTATTGATGAGGATGATAACCTTTATGTTTCCAATTTTTCAAACGGGGATATAATCAAAATCACTCCGGATGGTTCTGCAACTGTGATCAACTCAACGCCGGGTGGTTCTACTTCAGGACCCAGTAACGGGCATCTGGATTTTCACCAACCGACAAGGACACTTTTTATAGCCAGCCATGGAGCAAACAAAATATTTAGACTGAATATTGACACTCCAGAAAACCTCGAATTTGTTGCAGGAAGTGGAGTCAGGGGAAATGCAGACGGAGATGCAACCACCGCAAGTTTTTCAAGACCAAATGGAGTGGCTGTGACGAGCACCGGAGATTCAATTTATATCAATTCAGCCATTCCCCTTACCAATATACCCAACAGCCCTTTGAATCCTCAGGTAATTCGCTTGATTACGGGAATCCAGGCTGGGACGGTATCGGTTTCAACTTTGCAAGGTAGTATCACTGAGCATCAAATCTATCCAAACCCAACTCAGGAACAGCTTACTTTTCAATCGGCACTTTTTGGCAGTTATACAAAACTGAAAGTACGGATTCATGATATTACAGGAAAATTCATGTTTGAGAAAACCCAAAACGTCCTGAATGATTCAACATTAGTGGTTGACCTTTCATCTCTACCGTCCGGACAGTATTCCTATAGCATATACTCAGAAGGTAATTTATTATTGAGCGGTACTATTCTAAAAATTTAAATTAATAAACGAATGGAAAATTGGAAAGTATTATTAATCGTCGGATTGTTGATTCAGGCTATTCCATACATCCTGAAAAATCACTTTTCGGCGAATGACCACATCGCAGATTTTATCCTGGGCCTCGGTATTTCCCTCATTTTGGGAGGACTATTCTTGTTTTTTAAAAACAAAATGCTGCGAGAACAAAAACCTAAATAAAAAACTATACAGACCAAACCAACAAATCATGTGGTTGAAAAAACATATCGTCCTAATTCTTTTCTTACTTTTTACCCAATACTATGTTTCGGGGCAATCCTTTGAACGGGCCGACACCATCAATGCTGAACTACTCTCTTCATTTACCGCCGAAAGCAATATCCCTGGGATAGCAGTAGCAGTGTATATCAAGGGCAATTTGATTTGGAGCTGGGAGTATGGATTTTCAAATCTGGAATACCATGTACCTGTATCAGATTTCAGCAAATTCAGGATGGCGAGTATATCTAAATTGTTCACAGGAACCGCCATCCTCAAATTGCCTACAGCAGGAAGGTTGCATTTGGATGACCGCATATTAATTTATCTCGACTCATTGCCCAGCGCATGGAACGACATAACCATCCGCCCAATAGCGCAGCACACCAGCGGAATTAGCCATTATACAGACGAACAAAATGCTTTGGATGTTCAATCATTACTTATCCTCCCTTGAGGCAATAGATAAATTTAAAAACCGACCGCTCCTTCGCGCTCCGGTTGCCGGAGTGGGTTATTCAAGTTATGCCTATACGGTACTTGCTGCGATAATTGAAAAAGTCACTCATCAAGAATTTCCACTTGCTCTTGAGGAACTAATATTTGACCCACTCAGCATGGCTCAAACAGAAGTAGATAATCAAAAAGCAATTATTAGGAACCGGACAGGATTTTACAAGTATGGCAAAAATAGTGAACCACAAAATGCGCATTTTGTTGATTTGAACGGAAGGTGGGCGGGAAGCGGTTATTTGTTGCAAATTCCGGAGTTGCTGACCCACCCATTTCGGAGTCATTGACCCATGTGGATAACTTACGATTTCAATGATGCTAAGATAGTTGATTTATAGGTTTCCTTAAACTTTTTCCTTTTAATTCTATTCGATGTGCTTTGGGGACGATCCGGTCAAGGATGGCATCTGCCAAAGTTGGTTCATTAAAATATTGGTGCCATTTACTCACTGGCAGTTGAGAGCAAATAATAGTAGCGGCGTTTTCGTAACGGTCTTCCAAAATCTGTAACAAGATTAACTTTACCTGATGTGTGATGGGTTGTAATCCAAAGTCATCAAAGATGATGAGTTTAGCTTTTTTTAATCTGTCCATCCACTTGATTAAGGTGCCGTCTGTTTTGGCTAAAGCGATCTGTTCGGTGAATCGATTCATGTTAAAGTAAAGTGTTCGGTATCCATTGACACAAGCGTTATTTCCTAAAGCGCAAGCCAGGTATGATTTACCACAACCAGTGGCGCCGGTAATCAAAACATTTTCTCCTCGGTCGAGGTAAGCACAGTCTGCAAGGAGCATTAATTTTTCCTTGGAGAGATTTCTTGTTTTAGAACAATCGATGTCTTGAATGTTGGCTTGATAACGAAGTTTGGAGAGTCTTAAAAACATTTTCATTCGCTTGTGCCAACGATGCTGTTTTTCTGCATCAATCAGATTGGCAATCATTTCATGTGCGTCTGCTTGCTGGTTGATTGGTAATCCAAGAGCTGCCTCGTAAGCATCCGCCATGCCTGTTAATTTTAGCATTCTCATAATTTCCAGAGATCCGTTTTTCATAATTATTGATTGTTTTATATCCCTTTATAATTTTATATTATCTAAGGGAGTAGTTAAAAAATAAATGTTATTGAGTTCAATAGATACCTATTGATAAGCCTCAGGGCCTCTTATATTTTCGTGTTCCCCTATTGTGAGTGAGTCAAATAATTCAAGTTGATCATCAACGGTGTCGAGTTTTCGAACTAAGATATTTTTGATCATGTAATAGCTTGCCTTATCTGCTTTTTGGCAACGAAGAGCAGCTCGCTCCAAACGTTCAGAATTATACTTTTTTGCAAAACCTAAAATACCTTGGCAGCTACCATAAGATTGGGCTTCATGGATTCTGGAGAGTAGAATATGCTGGATAGCCCAGCGAGTAGCAGGACCTATTTGCTCAGCCTGACTAAGAAAATAAGCGGCATCAAAGCCTTTTGCTTTTTTCCACTCCCTGTGCGACCGAGGCATATGTTCCATTTTTGTCTGGTACTGTTGTGACCCGGTGTAGTAAACTCGCTTGTGAGTTGCAACCCGTTGATTATCAATATATACCTCTACATTTTTTGAGGTGTAAATGACGGTCGCTTGTTGTTTTGCATATTGAAAAGGGACAGAGTAAAAAGCTTTGTCCTCTCCTAGAAAAACATGATAGTTCCTTCTAACTTGAGGTGTGATGGTCTTTTTAAGTTCAAACAGATCACAAGGGAGTGATCTCATTACAGGCAATTCAAAAGCTTCAAAAACACTTTTGCGTGTACCTTGTTTTTGTTGATAGGGTTTATTATTATGTTGGCTTAGCTGCTCTGTGATTGCTGCATTTAACTCCTCTATACTATGAAAAGTCTCGTTTCTCAATGGAGCATAAATGCGTCTGTAAACCGTATTCACCATGTTTTCTACACTCGCTTTATCTTTGGGTTTTCCAACGCGAGTGGCACTTAAATCGAGCTGATAATGTGCAGCTAATTGTACACATAATTCATTAAAAGTAGGTTCGTATTTATCAGCTCGACTAACATATGATTTTAGATTATCGGATAAAATAACTTGAGGTAGTTTACCGAAAAAAAGAAGCGCTTGATTTAATCCATAAATAAAGTCAGCTACCTTTTGAGAGGGAAGTGCGATGGCAAAAGTATATTGACTATGTGGCATCACCGCTACCAAAACTTCGCATTCATGAACTTCTCCAGTAGTTAAATCTACCCATCGCATTTTCTTTCCAGCGAAGTCTACTTGCATGACATTACCTGCTTGGTGCGCTAAGCTAATCGTCAAATCTCGTCGTCCTATCTCGCGTTTAAAGTGTTCACAAAATTGAGTGTAACTATAACCATCTGGGTGTTCTTCGATGTACTCCTCCCACAATAAATAGCGAGTTACACCCACTCGTTTTAATTCTTTTATCCAATCATCAATCTTACTTTTAAAAGCCTCTTTTCGTTGTTCAGCCACTGTATTTTTAGAGGGATAAAACACCGCAGTGAAAGCGGAATCGTCCAATGAAAGAACTTGCGCAAGATCTTCATCAAAGGCTTTCCCAAGTCTTACATAATGCTTCACTGTGTTTTTAGAAACTTGTAATCTACTTGCTGTGGCGCGAAGAGAACTCGTGCTGATATAGGTTTTAATAATCGTTCTTACTTGATCCATACGTTTAAATTGTCCCATGTTCTTGACCGTTTTTTTGCTTGAAAAAAACTGCGAACATGGCTATTTAATCGTAAGTATCCACTATATATAAGGCGGGTCAGTACGCCGGAATGACAGTCGCCTAAAACAAATCAAGGGGGTCAATATGCCGGAATGACGGCTCCTCCTAACAAGCTTAGGTGGGTCAGTATGACCGAAATGTTACTAACATTTGCCCTAATTGGGGGTGGGTCAACAACTCCGAAATGGGTGGGTCAGTATGGCCGGATTTTACATATTTGTCAACTGCGATAGATTTGGCCAAATTCGGGGATGCACACACCTGGCACTCATCCTTCTTATCCAGAGACGAACTAAAACTTCTGACTTCACAAAGACAAATAAACGATTCTCTCATTACACTAGATGGCCTGGGTTGGGGTTAAGGTCGGGATATGAAAATGAAGTAATGTATTGGGGAATGGCAGAACACCTGGCAGCACCTGAGACTTGCTTGTTTTTCCAGAATTCAACCTTTCCGTTTCAATGCTCTCCAATATCAAAGGAGCCCCTATTGAGAGAGGCGAATTGGAAGTTATTGCCAAACATTATTTAGCCATTATTCAAGATAAACCTATCCGGGATGTTCAAATGAGCGATGAGGGAATCTATAATTTTAACATAGAAATGGGAATATCTGGGAAGGAAAAATATTGTTTTTTTCCAATGAAAGCGACAAAAGACGTTTTGATTTTGGTGATTTACAACCTTTTGTAATAAAGAATGTTTTTTGGAAAGAGGAGCAATTGTAGGTATTTTGTATCGGAGGAGGCAAGAACCCCATTCAAGTAGGCATACTTCCTATGAAATTGGCTGATTATAACGGATTGCATTGATTCCTAAAACCACCACGAGAAGCGGAAATGAGTAAATTATGCATCCAGTTTTTGTGATAAACAAAACCATTTAGTCTGGCAGCCGGACTTTTAAGAACTTGGCTGTCATCCCATGCACTGGGACAAGACGGAACAAAATTATATAAAAGAGCAAAAGCTCGAAAGTTGTTTGACGTACTTTCAACAGAAGCATGAAACATCTGTGAATTAAAGGCATGTCGATTCATTGACCTCATTAATCTGTCCAGCATATTGGAGGTTTTGTGGGCAGTTGGAAAATCTAAATGGACCAACCATCTGTTTTTTTTCTGGCAAAGTTTGAGGATGTTATTTTTCATAGGGCAATCCGTTAAATTAGCCATTGTCCATTCTCTAAGCCTTCTGATTTGTTGTGCAAGTTGCCTTTTAGAATCAGCTCTGTAGCAATCCCATATTTTATCAGCTACCTGATCAAAATAAGTCTTGAGTTTTTTCGTAGCTCTGTCGCGAACTTTTAAAAAAGCATGAAGGAAGCACTCAATAATTACGACTTTGACAAATAAATTTTTCCAGGCATTTTGAGTGGCCCACCATCCATCTGTATTAAGGGTATGTGGCTGATAATCAGGGGATAAATCCAGTGCTTCGGTTTTAAAATCCTGATACCCAATCTGTAGCGATTCTGTATCAGCATGGGCACAGGCTGCCATTCCCAAAAAACAGTTTTGACCAATGGTGGTTGCGATATAAGCACGTTGACCACCGACTTTAACATGGTGTTCGTCTGCTAATAAATCCTTAGGTAAAAGCTCCGGATTTTTTATTGTAGTGCCAACGATGCTGTATTGATGTAAGCAATAATATAGTCGATACCACCACATGGCGTTTTTGCCAAACACAAATGCCAGTGCCCAAAATGGAACCCCAAATTTCAATAAGAATAAAGGACCGGAAACTTCATCGGTTTTACCCCTGAAGTAAGGTAAAATAAAACTTGGTCGTATTCGATAATTGATACCCGATATCTCTATCTTCCGTAGCTGAATATTCATCTTTTTGGACATTCGATCGCGGCCATTTAAACAGTATCCGTCAACCATTTGGGCAGGAAAAAGTTCTGGATGTTGATCGTACAAAGATTGGATCACTTCATGCGCTATTGTATTATTCGTCAAAAAAATATCATATTCTGCCTCACTTATGGGCAGTACTATTGTCCGATTTTGCTTATCTTTAAGTGCCATTGATTTTGTTTCGTTTTATGGTTAGCACTTAAAACATAAGCATTTTCAGTGGCTTTTTTTATTTATCAACGCAAAACGTTACATTCAGGAAATTGGAAATAAGAAACAAAAAGTAGTTGGAGGTAAAATTTATAGAGTCAATACTGAATTGAGAGAAATAGAATAATAAAGTTGGTTCGATAATTTTATGACCTTCCATTGGAAGGTAGGTAGAAACGTTGTATAACATTATGCAAATCGGCAATAGCCTCCGTGCGTCGGCCACTGCATATGCACCGACCGTTAGCGGTCATTGAAACACATCCATAATAGTTTGAACAAAAGAACGAAAATAAATGAATTGGTTGAACATTTTTTCAGGCACGAATCTGGAAAATTAACTTCAGTATTAACAAGGATTTTCGGTTCTAACAACTTACTTCACGTTGAGGACATTGTTCAAGATGCTTTGGCAGAAGCAATTAGCAATTGGACTTATAATGGTATTCCGGAGAACCACATAGGTTGGTTGTATACGGTTGCTAAGAACAAAGCATTGAATGTCTTAAATCGTGATAAATACTGCCAACAATATGTTTCTGAAAGTTTAGGTAGTACTAAAAAAAATGCAGAACTAAACTTAATCGACTCTTTTTCAGAAGACAGTATCTCAGACGATCAATTGCGAATGATGTTTATGTGTTGCCACCCTTCCATTTCTGAGGATTCTCAAATTGCACTCGTTCTTAGAACATTATGTGGATTTAGCATTAGCGAAATAGCTAAGGCCTTTTTGACTAACAACGAAAATATTAACAAGCGATTAGTCAGAGCTAGAAAGACAATTCGGCTAAACAGAATTTCCTTTATTATACCACCCATTCAAATATTGGACAAAAGGGTAAATGCCGTTTTAGAAGCCATATATCTGTTGTTCAACGAAGGTTACAGCGCCTCTAAAGGTGATGATATAATTCGGGAAGAACTATGTCGGGAATCTATTCGCTTAGCAGATATAATAGTGAATCACAAATTCATCGCTAATAAATCAAATCCTCTAGCCCTATTGGCTTTAATGCAACTTAACGCATCTCGATTTAAGGCTAGACAAGATGAGCAAGGAAATATTCTGACGCTAAGTGAGCAAGACCGTAAACTATGGGATTATCACATTATGGAACAAGGATTTTCCAATTTGAAGAGAGCTTCCGAAAATCAACCGGTTTCAAAATATCACATATTGGCTGCTATATCCTCCTTTCATTGCTCCGCCAAAAATTTTGAATCTACAGATTGGAATAGTATTCTGAGACTTTATGAACAATTGCTGACTATAGATAACTCTGCAATTGTAATTCTCAACCATGCGATTGCCTTGTCAAAAATAGGTGAAACAAAGGAGGCACTTGAAAAACTTTATTCAATAGAAAATCAACTGGCTATCAAATCATACTATTTGTTCCATTCTACCAAAGCTGAGTTTGAAATCCAGCTAAATCAAAAAAATATGGCCAAAGAAACACTAGAGAAAGCCATTGAAATTGCACCACTTTCCAAGGAAAAGAATCTCCTGAAAATTAGATATGCGAAATACTTTGGAACAAAAAGTGATAATGATGTCCCTATTTCATAGTCTCAATTGTTATAAGGTCAGAAATATTATTATTAACTCAAGATTGTAAAAAATGAAAGATTTTCTTTTGATCATTAAAACCGAAGGTTGTGTTTGGACAGACTTGTCCCCAGAACAATTACAAAAACATATGGAACATGGCAGTAAGTATATTGGTGAACTAATAGAGAAAGGCATACTAAAAGGAGCGAACCCTATTGAAAAGTCCGGTAGCAGAATTGTGACCGAATATAATGGCATATTAAAAGATGGTCCGTATAATGAAAGTAAAGAAGTTGTTGCAGGATTTTTTCATGTTACGGTTAAAGATTCTACGGAAGCTGTTGAAGTAGCCAAAAGAAATCCAATTTTCAACGATATTCCAACCAAAATAGAAGTTCACCCATTGATGCAAATCGGGGGAAACTAAATACCTATCTCCAACAACGAGATCTATTGTACCAATTTAAAAGCAAGCGGCAAGAAAAAGAGTTCTTTAGTATGGCTACTAATTCTAATAGATAAATGACCTAAATATAAAATGCAGTGAAAATGAGTTATAAATTCATAGTTCTGTTTTTATCCCCTCTATTATTTTCTTGTTCAAAACAAGGTCAATTTGACGAAAAGAAAGAGACAGCAGCAATTTTGAAGTTACACAACTTGCGGAGAGATTATCACTTTAATAAAGATTCAATTGCTTTTGTGAATCAGCTTTCTGAAAACTTTATTTCTGTTAATAAAGGAGTTATTACAAGACCTTCGAGAAGTGAAACTTTGAAAAGGTTTAGCAATTATTTTTCGTCTGTAGAATTTGTGAAATGGGACGATGTTTCCGAGCCTATAATCAAATTTTCCGAAGATGGAACCCTTGCATATACAATAGTGGATAAAATGGTACAGGTCACCTTTGAAGATGCAGAAGGAAAAACCGTTAATGAAGAAACCCATTTCGCTTGGACAGCCATTTACAGGAAATGTGGCGATGAGTGGAAAATTGAGTGTGTCACTTCAACGGATAGACCTAGTGATCTATCCACAAAGGATTTTATCATTACTGAAAAAGATATAATACCTGAAGGTACAGCCTATAACATCAAATCAAACACTATATACATTAGTAGTATATACAAACAAAAAATAATCGCAATACAACCAGATGGAAGCATCGAGGATATTATTACACAACCGACTTTTGAAGACCTAAGCCCTATCGGCATGGAAGTGGATAATAATAAGGACATGCTATGGGTAAATGTGGCTTTGGCACCCATAGTAAACAAAACGGGTAAGAATGAATGGAAAACGACTATAATGTGCTTTGACTTATTGAACAACCAGTTCATCAAAAAGTATGATTTCATCAAGGGAGAACAAGTTTTTCTGAATGATTTAACTGTTGACAAAAACGGTGATGTATATGCAACAGAAAGTGTCAAGAGCAAAATCTATAAACTAGATACACGTACAAATGAACTAGCAATGTTTATTGATTTGAAGAATATTGGTTTCCCCAATGGTATTGTCTATTACCAGCCGAAGCATTACCTATTTGTTGCAGCGAATGAAGGAATTGTGAAAATTGATATTGAAACAAAAAGAGTGAAGTTGCTTGAAGTTGAACGTGATGTCAACGCCAAGTTCATTGATGGATTGGCAATTAATGACGATTATTTTATAGGTCACCAAAGTTCTAAAATATCAAAATTCTACTTTGATAAGAATATTGAAAGAATAATACGGTCAGAAGTTTTTGATTCAGGAGATGAATTTGATTCAAGTACTACCGGTGAAGTAGGAAATGGCAATTATCACTACATTGTGAATTCTCAAATAAGAAGCGGCATTAATAGAAAAGAAAACAAATTAAAACCGATTGACAGTTTAGAAAATGTAATAATTAGAACCAAAAAACTGTAATTATACCTACAGCTAACGAAGGTTAAAACATCATTAACCCCTATGCGGTTCTACTGCATTTAGCCAGCCCCGGGAATCGTAATTAAAAATTAAAACAAATGAAAAAATACTTTTTTATTATTCTTTCGTTATTAATGATTGGAGTGGGCTGTAAAAACGATAAGCAGCCCATAAATACTTCCAAGAATTCCGTAATTTCAAAAGACAGTTTTAATTTGAGCGGAACTATTTATGATTGTGAAAATTGTATGCTTTCAATTAAATATGAAAGCGCTAGGGGTGATGAAATAGATTCTTTTAAAGTTGCAAATAATAAATTTAAATTTAAGGGAAAACTGTCTGAGCCCCAATTAGTCGAATTAATCTATACTCCTAAAAAATCAATAGAGCTTTTTCTTGCCAATGGTGAATTTTCAAGAATCACAATAAGTGAACAATCCTACAAAGTTGTTGCTGGAAAAACTCCACAGGAATATTTAAACTACAAAAATGCTACATCTTATTTAGATGAGGAAATGTTACGGATTGATGAAAAATATAAGTCGGCACAAGAAGCTAATAATAAAACCGCAATGGACAGCCTCAAAAATTTAATAGATAATTTAAGAACAAAAAAGCAAGAATCAGTAAAGGATTTTATAACTGAAAATCCATCATCTCAAGTTGGAGTTTATGCCCTGATTACTACATATTATGGAGATTTCAATACCCAATGGCTCGAACAGGCCTTAATGGCCCTTGACACTACCATTCATACGCAACACGACTGGAAATATTTAAGAAAAGAAGTACTTCTGCCCGCAAAAGCCACTGAAATCGGCAAGATACCCCCACAATTTGACATGAAGAGTGTAACCGGACGACAGGTAAAACTTAATGAATTTAAAGGAAAGATAGTTTTAATAGATTTTTGGGCAAGCTGGTGTGTTCCTTGTAGAGCGTTCAATAAGGAACTCGTAAATATTTATTCAAAATATGAAAAACATGGGTTTGAAATCATAAGTATATCATTAGATACCAAAGAAGATAATTGGACCCTTGCAGCAGAGAAAGACAAAATTAGTTGGACAAATTTTTGTGATCTCAAAGGGTTTTCTAACCAAGCTGCTGCCTCTTATGGAATAAAAGCTATACCAGCAAGTTTTTTGATAGATCAGCAAGGACACGTTATTAATAAACATTTAAAAAGTAGTGAAATAGAAAATATACTGGATCAATACCTGATCAAAAAAATTAATCATTCTGATTCTGTAACACAATATTGAAATGTAAAAATATGCAGGTTATATCAAATTTGATTGTCGAAACAATGAAGAATTGAAACTACTGCCAGCAAGGCGTTAAACGTTCAGCGATTTTAAACAGTCTACTAACTGGTATAACCACTTTAATTATAATTAACATGGCTGTAAATGAAGAATATTTAAAATACATCCAAGATCAACTTTCTGAATTTGGAGAGATAGAAATCAAAAGAATGTTTGGTGGAATTGGACTGTTCAAAGATGGTCTTATGTTCGGTAAAATTGGAGGAGATACTTTTCGACTAAAAGTGGACGAATCTAATAAAAAACAATTTGAAGATAAAGGAATGAAACCTTTCTATTCTGAAAAGAAGAAGAAAGGAATGCCATACTGGGAAGTACCACAAGACATTTTGGAGGATAGGCAATTATTAGCTAAATGGGCAACTCAATCTTATGAAATAGCATTAAAATCAAAAAAATAATTTCAAAACAAGTAAGCATAAATATTTTTGTAGATTGGCCTGAGATCGCCACAAGAAATCTCGAAAGATCGAAAAAATTTTACGAAAGAATATTTCAGGGAGAGTTAGAACTAATTGAAATGGCGCCTCAAACGGAATCACATCAAATTCCTTAGATTCTTATGGCTACTATGATGAATTCATCGAATTCAGGAACATGTTTAAGCAGTTTCCAAAAATCCAAAAGAAACAAAGAACATTGAATGGATTGCAGAATGAGCAACAAACCGCTAACATAGTATATAATGCCATACTCCCTATCGGTCGTACGGGCATATATACACAACCGTTACACCGTTGTGGTTTGAGTGAAAAAAAGATTTTACGATATTACCCGCTTATTCTTGTCAATGTATTTCGCCGTTGTGGTTTGAGTGAAAAAAAGATTTTACGATATTGCCACAGGCATGTTTAGCTTAGGCAACAACGTTGTGGTTTGAGTGAAAAAAAGATTTTACGATATTAGCAGAAGTGATAAGCTGCTGATTATCAACGCCTTACGATATGTTTTTCGTTAAAAAAACGGCGTTTTCAGCTACTCTTCCGGTTCATCCAGGAACATTTCCAGTTGTGGCAGTGGTGCCTGAGGGGGTTTACGTTTTCGCTGGCCATAGAAATTTCGAATATTGCCAAACTGTTTATCCGTGATGGCTATAGCGGATACCCTTCCTTTGTCGGGCAGCAACTTTTCCACCCTTTTTTTGTGTACTTCGGCAGCCTGCGGACTGAAGCAATGGCGTACATATACCGAATACTGAAACATATTAAAGCCATTGGTCAGCAGGCTTTTTCGGAATTTGGCAGCAGCTTTCCGTTCCTGTTTGGTGCCCGTAGGCAAATCGAATAATACAAATACCCACATGGTGTGATACGCGCTGATACGATGTTTTTTCAAATTTTTGGAAATTGTATGGTTTTACGTTCTCCGGTAAAGCATTTGGCCAACTGGGCTGCCGATCGTTGTAAGGCGTTCATTAGAGGGCGGGTACCATCTTTCCATTCGGTATCCAATTGGGTGATTTGCAGCAGCCATGCTTTCGCCTCTTTGGTAAGCTCTTCGGTTTGGCTGTGCTCAGCTACCCATTCGTACACCAGGCTATCTACATAAGAGCGGTAAGGTTCCATCAGATCATCGGCCAGGCAATAGGCATTGTAGCGGTTGTGGTGATGAATGCCCAGCAGCGGCAGCAGGCCGGAGCTAATGAGCGCACGGGCAGCTGCCGAGCGCAGTATGGCATAGCCATAATTGAGCAGATTGTTTGGAGGGGGCCCTTCCCGAAAACGTTGCCATTGGTCGATCACATCCCTGAAGAGCAGGCTCCAATATAAGCGGGCGGCACGAGCTTCCATATTTTCGGTATCGCCGCTACGCACTTGTGTAGCCAGCCTCAGCACACCATCGCCGCTCAGGCCGAGGCTGTTGAGCAGACGGCCCTGGTTGGTCAGTTTGGCCTTTACTATTTGCTGCCAAAGTTGTTTTTTGAGTGGCTTGGAGGCCTGGATCTGATAGCGGAAGCGCTCGTTTTGAATGTAGTGGGTATCGAGTGGCAATAGCATAGAGGCAGGCATGTGCCTGCTGTCGCAAAATATGAGCAGCACATTTTGGTCAGCCATTGCCTGTATAGCCGGTACGCTGATACTTACCTGGGGATGCTCTACGATGATCCAGCCAATGTCTTCAAGGGGCTGGCTAAGCTGTTTATCCCGGTCTTTAATGATGAGTTGGCGGTGGCTTGTGCCCACCCAAAGTGGTTTGCCGAGGAACAAGGTACGTTTTACCATAATAGCGGTAGCACAGGTTTTTGGGGGAGGGATACCTCCTCTGGCTACATATTACTGGCAAAAATACTGCCATCTATGCCAATGCGTACTTTTACGGGCTTCAGTTGCTGCCATTTTCTCGTACTGCTGATGCGAATTTCCTGGCTTCCAATATCCTGCTTCGCGGCCAAGTGGTGCCTAAACCCGTAATCACCTGATGATAGTTTTTGTACTCTGTACAATTTATCAGAAAGGTAAGTAGGGGACAGACTTTCCCAGTCTTCCTCTTCCAGGCCAATCAAAAACATATCATTTATTTCAAGAGAGGCTACAAATGTTTTGGCTTCAGGTGGCATTTGAATCACGGGATCACCATTTTTTGCTCGTTCTACGGCTTCCCAAAAACTAACAACCTGTTCTTTCATTTTTTCATTTTCATCCAGGTAGAGTAATACATGGTGGTTGCTACGAGGGTCGACAAATTGGTTGACATCCTCTTTGAGTGGCTTCATATTACTCCCTTTTTCTTTGACACGGGCTTTGAACACAGGTACTACTTTTCCGCGGCGATTGGGTAGGGAAATGTGCGTATGAGTTTTTCCCTGCTCATCTTTGTAGAAGAATGCATCTTTAGGGATTGTAGTTTCTTCGTTTTCAACATCAATACCATGTTTCTCAGTCAGATAGTTTTTGATGTGCTTCAACAAGGACTGATCGGCAATTTTGTTGAGTTGTTTGATGTTTTTGAACAGATCCAGTGATTTTCTCACTCTGAACGTTTCCATTCCAGTGGCGGGATCTTTTCGTTTACCGTACACGGTTTCTTTATGCAGCAGTCCTCTGGCTGCCACCCCTTTGTTGAGGTAAGTATTACCTTTTTTCACAGTTTTGACCATGCGTTTGGTGATAGCACGATTGCTCTTTCGGTGGCTCACGAGGATACTGTCAATACTGCGCTGTGCATCTCCCCTGAAGCCATCCCAGGGTTCGTCAACCTGAGTACGGCGCTCATTACGCTGGCCATATTTTTGAAAGCGGGCAAGTTGCTGAAAATTTTTTGTTGTTGCTAGTGCAATTACAATGGCATCAATGGCATGGTGACGGTGGTCGGTTCGATTTTTGGCGATATTATCATCATTGATTAGGGTATTGAGTCCCCATTGCTGCCGCAGCTCCCCGGTAAGTGCCCCGGGAAATACCCGCACGGTTTTGCATACCTGCGAAAGCAGCTTGCGTGCTTCCTGGCTGGCATAGCGCATATCGTTCATCTGGCGGGAAACAAAATCATCATCAAAATTTTCTTTGGCAAACTGCTCAAACTTTGCATATCGACCAGGAAATTCTTTACTTGTTTTGAATATGCGCAAGGCAATGTCCTTGGCCTTGTCCCACTGCCCAAGGCTGGAGAAATACTCGTAAGGTGTGCGATTGGTTTTTTCTCTGTTGATGCTGGTTTCGCAAAGCGTTTTATTGGTCCAACTATCGTTGAGCGAGCGCGACCAGGGGTGAATGTGTTCTATTTCGATGGAGCCGTCAAAGAGCTGGTCAAAGTTGATTTTATTACCCGTATAGGGACTGGTTTGTTCGCATTCGAGCCAAAGGCGATACTTGAGAATGTTTTCATAATTGACAGGGACATTTGCTTTTTCAAGTGCTTCCACGACTTTTCTTCTATTTTCATCTCGATTTTTATTGGCAGCAGCAATGCGTTTGCGCTGTTGTTTATTGCCTTTGACTTCTTTACCCAGCTCAAGGTGAATTTGATCGAAGGGGCCAAATTTTTCCAATAGGGTATTTACCAGTCGGCGGGTTTCGTACAAAGCGGTAATGACTATAGGGTTTCTGATATTATTGATGGCTCTATTGGCATCGGAATTGACCAAGAGGCGGTCCAATTGGCCATCAGCAAATTTAGTCAGGCTATGGTGATAGAGCTTTTTCTGCCAGTTTTGCGGCAGCTCAAAGTGGTTTTCCAAAAATGCTTTCAGTTCATCCATAAAACCACCTGCTCTATTTTGCCTGATCAACCGGAACACCTCTGCTACAATACTATCTCGTACATCATGTCCAAGTGCAAGCCAATTATCGGCTCCGAAAGCATTGCGGACGCCCGCAAGTGCCACGGCTGCATCGTAGGTAAAGCCTTTTCGTAAAAAGGGAAGGATATTATTGATGGCTTTCAGGCTCAAATTGCCGTAACCATCAGCCAGATGTACTTTTTCAGCAATATATTTAGCTGATTTTTCGTCTTTGCTCCATCGCTTAATGGCATACTGTCCTAGCCAGTCCACATCTTTAGCATTATAGATAATGTGCCATCGATCCTGCTTTTCCTTTTCGGGTAAGGAAAACCATCCATCGCCAAATACTAATTTATTGGACAGCTTAGCAATCGTAGGACAAGCTGGAATGCGTTGGTCATCAGGATAGTTGAACTGAAAGTAATCATCTTGTAATTTCAGGTGCTTGCGTAAGGCATTAAACTTTGGATCAACTTTTTTCTTTCGGCCCCAAAGCCAGGCTTTTTCAAGCTCCTGCTCTGTCAATGAACGGCCATCCACTTTAATGCCATTGAGAAATTGGCGAAGGCGGAATTCTTCAAAGCTGTAATGGCTTTTAGGGCAGCGATTTTTGTTTTTTTCAAAGGTGCACTTCCCCAGCTTTTGCCGTTGGCTTTTTAGAGGGCGTTGGAAGAAGAGGATGCCATCATTTTTGTATTTGCCGGCAGATTCATTTTCGGCACCTATGAGTTTGTTTTTTCTACCACCGATGGTTTCTTTAAGTGCCGGTGTAAGCAAGTCAGGATAATATTGGCTTTGCCGGGCCCAGATGGCTTCAAATTCATCGATATATATCTGGCGGGTCGTATATCTGTTTCTTATCCTTTCAGTGGCAGGGCTGAAGGGCTGGCCTTCGGCAGGGTAAAGCGTACTGAGGTAACTTCCCAAGGTATGTGATTTCAACTTTGCCCTTGTCGCAAATATGCCAGGCTTATCGCCTGTAGAATCGAAAATCTTACTCCCTTTATCTTCTGCTGAGATAGCTCTGCGGCTATTTGACTGAAAGCCGCGGTGTTGGGCGAGGTGATAAAACACGCGGCCAAGTTGCTGCAAATTGATTTTTTCAGATACAGCCTTTGCCCGTAGAGAATATGGATTTTGACTAAACCATTGCCTAAAAGCTTCTTCTTGCGATCCATCCTTTAGAGCCTTAAAGTCATCCGGTGCCATTTTCAGTTGATGTAGCAGATTGAGTAATATGCGCTTGCGCAACCGCCGTCTAAAATACTGCCGCCGCTTCAGCCTGTTGTCACGTCGTTGGGCATTTCTGCTAATTTCTTTCTCACCTTGCCCTATATTTTCAATCCCCGCTTGAAATATCCGAACACCTGAGCCAATGATATTATTTATTTCGGCATTTACCACTGCCCAGCCAATACTGTTTGTACCAATATCCAGTCCTAAAGTCAACATGGTTAATATTATTTTCAGAAAGGTATTGAATTATATCTAAATTTTCTTATATTTGATTAACAAAATGTTTTCACTCTTATCACAATAAGGCTATATGCCGCAGACTAAGGTCTTTGGCTCCGCTTCGGTGGTGCCATTTTTTTCTCACCATGCCCCTCCCCACCACCATACCTCAGCTACTCCAGGCTCTTGACAGCATCATCGATGAATGCCGGGAGCAAAACAACTATCTCTGCCTTTTTGCCTATCTGTACCGGCGCGTCACAGCCCAGGTGAAGGTGGAAATTGAAAGGGGGAGTTTTGAAGATAATGTCCGAATGGAGCGTTTTGATGTAGCTTTCGCCAATTTTTACATTGATGCGTATCAAAAATTCCAGGCCGGCCAGCCATGCAGCCGCTGTTGGGAAATTGCGTTTCAGAGTAAAGCCGAGCGGCTCACCTTTGTTCAGCACATACTGATGGGCATGAATGCCCATATCAACCTCGACCTGGCGGTAGCGGCCAGTCAGGTGATGGAGGGTCAGCCAGTGGAAGCCATTAAAAATGATTTTCACAAAATCAATGATATCCTCGCCGGCTTGACCAATGAAATGCAACAGAAGCTGGGCAGGGTCTCCCCTCTATTGTTTTTGCTCGACTGGCTCGGCAAACGTTCCGACGAGCGAATTATCAATTTCAGTATCCGGTTGGCCAGGGAGCAGTCTTGGGGGATGACGCAACTGCTGTGGGGCATGCGCGGAAGTACCCGTGAGGAGCAAATCCGACAGCTTGATCGTACGGTTGCAGCACTAAGCCAGCGTATTCGACAACCAAAATTTGGACTTACTAAATTCCTGCTAAAGCTAATTGGTTATTTTGAAAAGCGTGATATGAAAAAGGTGTTGAATCAGCTTACAGCCTGAAAAGTGTTGGTTGGACGAAGAATGTTTACGATATTACTTACTTCATTTAACGCATTCCTCACCTAAAATCCTGAGATATGAAAAAACTACTACTTTCTCTGTCGCTGCTGGCTTTTTGTAGCATGGCAATGGCACAACATCTGTTGAGCGGAACGGTCACGGATGAAAATAACGAGCCTTTGGTTGGTGTCAACATTTCCGAAAAGGGAACTACTGTAGGCACCATTACCGACTTTGATGGTGTATTTCGGCTGGCGGTAAGCTCTCCGCAAGCCACACTACTTTTTAGCTATACCGGCTACGAACCGCAGGAGGTTTTACTCGACGGTCAAAGCGAGTTGAGCATTATGCTCAAAGAAGGCATTACGTTGGGTGAAGTGCAGGTGGTTGGCTCGCGTAGCTACAAACGCTCTGCTACTGATTCGCCGGCGCCTATTGATATTATTGACATTTCGGAGCTGGCTCAATCTACCGGCAAGGTAGAGATCAATCAGATCATGCAATATGCTGCACCCTCCTTCAATGCCACCAAGCAATCTGGCTCTGACGGCGCTGACCATATCGACCCGGCTTCACTGCGCGGCCTGGGGCCCGATCAAACGCTGGTGTTGATCAACGGAAAGCGCCGGCATCAGTCTTCTTTAGTCAATGTTTTTGGCACCCGTGGCCGGGGCAATTCCGGAACCGACCTCAATGCCATTCCTGCCTCTGCGATTAAGCGAATTGAAGTGTTGAGAGACGGAGCTTCGGCCCAATATGGCTCCGATGCGATAGCCGGCGTCATCAATATAGTGTTGAACGATCAGACTGAAGGTTTGAGTGGTGGAATAACTTACGGTGCCTACAGCACAGCTGTTGGCGATGATTATGCCCAGCAGATTTTTGATACGCAAGATGGCTGGGAACCAGAATTATTCAACATCGACGGGAAAAACCGGATTGATGGTGAAGACAAGAGTTTTGATGGTAATTCCACAAAAGTGGATTTGAACTACGGCCTTAGTCTGGGCGACAATGATGGCTTTGTCAATTTCACCGCCGAATACCTCACCAAAGATCGTACACTGCGTCCAAGCTTCGATTGGCGTAAAGGCTATGGCAGTGCAGCGGTGGATCAATTCCAGTTTATGGCCAATGCGGCATTGCCGCTTTCAGAAAATACCGAGCTATATGCCTTTGGCGGCCGTGGTGACCGCGATACAGATGCTTATGCGTTTACCAGGGGCGCACCCGGTGAAGAAGGTGATGACAGGGCAGTACCCTCACTTTATCCCAACGGTTTTTCGCCCCGCATCACTTCAGTGATCACCGATGATGCCGTGACGGCTGGTATCAGACACGATATGAAAAACGGCTGGAAGGCCGATTTTAGCCACAGTTATGGCAAAAACAATTTTCACTATTTCATCAAAGGCACCAACAATGCTTCGCTGGGCTCGGCCTCTCCTACCGAGTTTGATGCCGGAGGGCATGAGTTGGGGATGAACCTCACTACCCTCGATTTTTCTAAATTCATCGATGACATTGCCTCGGGCCTGAATATTGCCTTTGGTACTGAATTCCGATCGGAGAATTTTCAGATATTCGCCGGAGAGGAAGGTTCTTATGCAATTTATGATACCAATGGGATTGCCATCACCAATCCGGCTATACAGGTTCCGTTCGTCAATGCGTTCGACCAACAGCCTCCCGGCGGATCTCAGGGATTTCCGGGCTATCGGCCGGCTAATGTGGTGGACAGAAACCGCACGAATATCAGCTTTTATGGCGACGTTGAATTGAATGCCACCGAACAATTTCTGATTGGCGGTGCGATACGTTATGAGAAATACAGTGATTTTGGCAGCACCTTCAACTACAAGCTCGCTTCCCGATTCAAAATCACTGACGGCTTTTCGTTGCGTGCCTCTTTATCGTCTGGCTTCAGAGCACCATCATTAGTTCAGATCCATTACAATTTGCTATTCAACAATATCGTGGCGGGCTCCTCCTTACGCACCTTACTGGCAGCCAATACGAGCACCGTTGCCCGAGGCTTTGGCATCGATCCGCTCAAAGAAGAAACGGCCCAAAACTTTGCAGCCGGATTTACTTTCAAGCATGGCGGTTTTAGCGCTACCATTGATGGATATCTCATTACGGTAGATGATCGTATCATTCTCACTGATATTTTTGATGCATCCGATTTGGGCGTAGGTGCCGACGCAGCGCAGTTTTTTGCCAATGGCGTGGACACCAAAACAAGTGGTGTAGATGTGGTTTTGAATTACAAACACCACCTCAACGATGCAGGCTCTTCCATATCTGTAGGATTGGCCGGCAACATCAATAATACCGAAATCGAAAACATCAATTCCGGCAATTTGAATGAGTTTACGTTCTTTGGTCCCTTTTCCAGAGCCTATTTAGAAGCGGCAGCTCCCGATTACAAATTTGGAATCAATGTGGCATATTCGGCAGGGAGTTTTGATGCCTCAGTAGGTTGGACACAATTCAGCGAAGTCACCCTACAGGATTTTCAGTGGGTAGATTCGCCAGCTACAACCCAGTCGGAAGCGGATGCGCTGTTTAAAGTAGCTTCCGATGTATATGAAGCTGCCGGCACACTGGATGCCAGCCTTAGCTATCGGTTTGGCGAGCATTTCAAACTCACCCTTGGTGCCAACAACCTTCTCAACACCTACCCAACTCCCCAGTATGATGGGTGGACGGACCAGGGAGGGTTCAATGATTCGGTGCAAATGGGGGCTGATGGAGCTTACTATTTTGGCAGGCTAGGATTTCGCTTTTAAGGCTATCCACTGTCCTTAAAAGATGCGCCTCAATCGGCTTGTAAGCTGATTGAGGCGCATTTTTGTTTGAAAGTGATTTGTGCATTTGTATAAAGCCAGTACTTTTAGTTTAGACACCAAAGTGGCTGCTGATAGCTAAAAGTATAGCTATCGAAATCGGGAATCGGTAAATGACGACCAGGAATCAGGAGAACATGAAGAGTTGTAAAACTTGCCTATCTCCCGCTTTTTTGTGAAAGTAAGTTGGTAGTCAAAACTAGGCCTCCTCCTACTACAAATGCTGCTAATGCAACGTAGAGAACTAGCATAATTCTTTGTTTTGTGTTATCGTATTAATGAATCTCTCTCTTCATGGGCCCAGCCAAGATATAAAAAATATTTAAAACCTGTCAAATCTTATAAAAAAATCTTATGACAAGCATATAAAGAACATGTTTTGGAGCTTTTTGGCCTCTTTGCGGAGCATCCAAATGGATTAGTTTTTGAAAAAAAATTAGCAAAAGCCAGATTATGAAAAAAATCACAGAGCAGTCATCTCCCTACCAAGAGCTGGAAAAAATGGGAGTGCGTCAGTTGTTAGACAGCATCAATAAAGAAGATCAAAAGGTAGCACAAATTGTAAGCCTGGCCATTCCGGCTCTGACTACCCTCGTAGAAATCATCGTTGGCAAGATGCAACAAGGTGGAAGGCTGTTTTATATTGGTGCCGGTACCAGCGGACGGCTCGGCATTCTGGACGCCGCTGAATGCCCGCCAAGCTTTGGTGTACCTGACGATTGGGTGATTGCACTGATAGCTGGTGGAGATGGTGCGATCCGCAAAGCCGTTGAGCATGCCGAAGATGATTCGCGGCTGGCATGGCAGAACCTCCAGGCCCATTACATCAATGATGGCGATGTTGTGATCGGCATTGCCGCCTCTGGCAGCACGCCTTATGTAGTTCATGGCCTCCGACACTGTCGGGCCAATGGCATCACCACCGCCTGTATTTGCTGCAATCCGGACAGCCCGCTTGCCCATTGGGCTGACCATCCGATAGAGCTGATCGTGGGGCCGGAGTTTGTAACCGGCAGCACACGCATGAAAGCCGGCACCGCCCAAAAGCTGGTTCTGAACATGATCAGCACAAGCGTAATGATTCGGCTGGGCAGAGTGCGGGGCAATACAATGGTAGATATGCAACTGACGAATAAAAAGCTGCTCGACCGGGGAGCCCGGATCATCATGCGCAGCCTGGGCTTGCCCTATGACGAGGCCATGAATCTGCTAAGGCAGCAGGGCAGTGTACGTACTGCTATCGACAATTACTCCCATTAGCGAGGCAATAGCTGTCTGCTACTTTCCATTTTACGCAAAAATAGATGCCTGTTAGCGCTTGGAATAGTATATTTGCAGCACATGATTCGTCAAGTATTGGGCATATTACTATCTGTGCTGCTATTGCTCACCGCAATGAGCGAGCTGGTTGTTTTTTCGGCTTTCAAATTGAACCAGAGCAGCATCGCTGAAAAATGGTGTGTCAACAAGAAGCGACCGGCCCTAAAATGCCACGGAGCTTGTTTTGCCAAAAAAATCATTGCAGAGCAGGAAGCCGGTAATGCGCCCGGGGATTTAATTCCTTCTCCCGATCAGATCAGTAAAATATTGACGTTTGTTCCGATACACGCCCTCAGCCTGCTTCCTGAGAAGCTACCCCATATAGCTGAGGTATTCATCTATAAAGGACTGTTTTCGCAATCCTTCTTATCCTCTGTCTTCCACCCTCCCAAAAGCTAAAAATTGGTTTAGCTTTTTTCTGATTTTTAAAATAACACTCCAAAGTTATGGTAAGAACATTTATGATTCTTGCCTTTTTGGGTGCAACAGCTTATCAAAGCAAGGGATGCGATGTTTGTGGAGGCTTTGTGAATAGTGGAGGTATCGGTTTGGTTGCCAATTATCAAAACAATCTGATCGGGCTCCGCTGGTTTTCTACTGCTTTTCATGCCAATGCACCTTCTGAAGCAAGAACTAAAGACGACTTTAAGGCAGCTGAGTTTGTGGTTCAGTACCGCCTCAATAGCAGATTCAGGCTCACCGCCTTTCAAACTTACAAATGGAACCGCCGGCAAACTGCTGAGGGAAACACGATGAGCCTGCACGGGCTGGCAGATACACGCCTGTGGGCTCATTATGCGCTGATGAACAGACAGCTGAGCGAGCAGGCCAATTGGTATTGGGATGTGGGTGCCGGTTTGAAATTTCCGTTTGGCAAGTATGATCCGGACATTCACGAACAGGAGCTCCCGGAAAACTTTAATGTAAGCAATGGGAGCTGGGGCTATTTGATGCAAAGCAATATGGTAGTCATCTCCGGAAAGTGGGGCCTGAATGCTTCCGGCAGCTTACAATTGAATGGCGAATCCTCATCGGGTTATCATTTTGGCCGGCAATTGGCTGCCAATCTGCTTGCTTTTCGACGAATAGCTGTGGGAGAGAACCTGCTATTGACACCCTATGTAGGCAGCTATTTTGAGCGGCTTGGCACCGATGAATATGCCAACGGCAAAGAAGTACCCGGCACAGGAGGAAATGGCCACTATCTGCAGGGCGGCATTCAACTGAGTTGGGCTGATTGGCAGCTGGGCTTTTCCACTTCTCAGCCTTTATCACAGCGTTATGCAGAACAAGAAACAATCGCCAAAGGGCGGTATTCGATCAATTTATCTTATTACTTCTAATTTTTTTAAAACTTAACAGATGAAGAATTTAATTTTGCTCAATTGCTTGATGGTTTTATTTTTAGCATCAGCTTGCAATAAGGATGATGATGACAGCAATACAAATGCAATAGAATACCACATTCACATTGATGATCCCAACTCTGACGATAAGCATGTGGGAGATGTATTACCAATCAATATCACCTTCGAGGAACACGATGGGAACACCGTGCATCATGTAAAAATCCGTATTTACAATGCCGATGATAATACCAATGTAGTTTACAACAAGCCCGATGATGCGCATGTACACGAAACCGATGGCCAATTTGAATATACCGATAATTTCACGCTGAATGTCGATCCACATACCGATTGGGTATTGGAGGCAAAAGTGTGGGGCCATGAAGACGGAGTGAGCGAAATGGTAAAAACCGTGCCATTCCACGTTCATCCATAAGCTGGCTTGAGTAGTGGACACGCTTACAAAAATCCGCTGTTTTGCTTATTAAGTAATGATCAAATAATAACTTCACGATTTGTCTCTGATCTTTTGCCGCCATACTTCGTTATTTTTTGCTTAAATAGCTCGCTATTCGCTCAAAAAATGCCTCGCCTGACGACAAAATCTCAATCCCAAATCAATAACTTATTAATTGGCCATTACTAAGAAAGTGCAAAGCAGCGGATTTTTTTATTCAGGATTGCTCAAAGCCCATATAACCATTATCACTCTCGAAGGGGCAAGTTTACAGGCCGATCTCTAAGCAAACTGAACTTTTTTCACAAAAAAGCAGTTTTAACTGCATGACCACAATGCGAAGACATATACAGCGCCCGAAACCTTATAGAGTGATCTATGAGCCGTAGTTGTATTTGCCTTAAGTAAAGATACCTGCCTCATGGATGACATTCTGTGGGGCTTTTTTTATTGCTGGATGTAGTTCAGTTGGTAGAATGCTACACTTGGGCTGTAGTGGCCGGAGGTTCGAGTCCCTGGCGGGTGACAATCAGTCCGTTCGTTCAATTGGAAGGACACCTGACTACGGATCAGGAGATATAAGTTCGAGTCTTATACGGACTGCAATCAGACGTGTAGCGCAGTGGGTAGCGCAGCGGAATTTGACTCCGGGGGTCGTGAGTTCGAGTCTCACCGCGTCTTCTGAAGCGCCGGTGTCCAAGCAGCTTAAGGAAGCACACTCATAATGTGAAGATCGGGGGTTCGAGTTTCTTCTGGCACACCTATTTGGCCGCATCGTTTAATTGGAAAGACATCGGGCTTCTATCCCGAAAATCAGGGTTCGAGTCCCTTGTGCGGCTACCGGGAACTATTTTTTGTTTGATCGTGTATGATGCATATATTTTTATTGCGCGGTGGTGTAAAGGTAACATGGAGGGCTCATATCCCTTAAGCTTCCGGTTCAAATCCGGACTGCGCAACAAAAACAGATCACGCAGCATAGTGGTGCATGTTGCCACCCTGTCACGGTGGAGATTGACGGTTCGAATCCGTTCGTGATCGCTAAACAAAATTGAAATGTACACAGCGGTAATTCATACGGCACATGTCAAGGGAGGCCCAGGCAGCTGACGGAATCCGTATGCAATGATGCGACATGCGTTTTCCGTTGATTCGGGGAACGCATTTTTTTTGCGGGTTACGCATAAATGGTGGTGCGCCAGTCTTCCAAACTGGAAAAGAGTCGGTTCGATCCCGACAACCCGCACTTTAGGAGTATGGCAGAGTGGTTATATGCACTTGTTTTACAAGCATGACGACATAGGTTCGATTCCTGTTGCCCCTACCAAAAGCTTCGGTAGCTCAGTGGTAGAGCGTGGGCCTGTTAAGCCCGGGGCCGAAGGTTCGAATCCTTCCCGAAGCGCACCAGGCCGGCATAGTATAATGTGTGATTACAATTGGTTTGTACCCAAAAGATCGGAGTTCGATTCTTCGTGCCGGCTCAAGATTCCGATGTAGCGCAAATGGTCAGCGCACCCGCCTGATACGCGGGAGGTTGGTAGTTCGAGTCTATCCGTCGGAACCATTGGGGTGATGGCAGAATGGGTTATGCACTTGCTTTGCAAGCAAGAATATGAGGGTTCAAGTCCCTTTCACTCCACTAGTTTCCCTCAAAGCATTGATGGCGATGCATCGGACTTTTAATCCGAGGAACTCAGTTCGATTCTGGGTGGGGGAACTTTTCTTTCTCTGAAATAGTTGTACGAGTTGATATGCAAACACAAGCTTTATATTGTCTTTTTTGTTGGCCGCTATTTCCCACAGCGAGAGGCAATGCTATGTGTTGATACAAACAGTATTGAAGCTAGAAAAAAAGCTGGCCTCTCGTTTGTTCGAGGGGCTTTTTTTATTGGCCGGAGTGCGCTAATTAGGCAAAGCGGACTGTCTTAGGAACAGTTGAATCGGGGTTCGATTCCCTGCTTCGGTACCCATGGCAATGTAGCTCACCAGGTGAGAGCGCTGGTTTGAAGCACCAGAGGGCAGAGTTCGATTCTCGCATTGCCACTATTTGCGCTTGTGGGCTAATCGGCAAAGCCAACAGGCTTAAGCCCTGTTGAATGGCGGTTCGAATCCGTCCAGGCGCACAATGATGGGTGAACTTACCAGGGGTAAGGCAGGTTTGCTAAGAGCATGTGTGGATCGAGACCACCGCCTATCGCCACGATAGGTAAAGCAGTTGCACTGGAGCGATGACTAGTCCAGAAAACCAAGTCTTTTTTGGGAGTGGGGTTCGAGTTCTCTGCCTATCTCAATCGTAGGTAAGCCTTGGTTGTGCCGGGTGGTCTCCAAAACTACTCCGTTAGAGTTCGAATCTCTATACCTGCGCAATTGGCCGTGTGTCCGAATGGCTTTAGGTGCTTGGTTGCAACCCAAGTTATGCAAGTTCGAGTCTTGTCGCGGCCTCAATGGAAACCGGTGTGGCGGAGTTGTTGGGATCGGTTTTGATTCTTGTGAGCTATTAAAATTCATTGACATACAATGAGATTTTTCTGGATTTTGTATTATTGTCATGCTTGCTGAAGGAATGTATGCCGCGCTTTGCCAAGTCTTATGCATACACACAAAACTAGGCAAAGCGGGATAAACTTCAAGCCTGTAGGTTTTACCCAAGGTGTAGAGGTGGTTCTTACTGGTTCAATTGCTATTGAAATGCACAAAATTTGGCGGCTTGAAGTATAGATTGGCAGAACAGGAAATTGCAATATCCTGAAAAGGGCAAATAATTCACTCCATGAGTAAAAACAAGATTTCATATTGGACGGTGACCGTAGCACTGGCAGGTTTTTTATTTGGCTTCGACACCGTTGTGATATCAGGAGCCAACTTGCCTATAAAGGAACTATGGCAAACAACCCCTTTTTTTCATGGTACCTTCATCATGTCTATGGCACTGTGGGGAACCGTTCTCGGTGCCCTTTTTGGTGGGGCTCCCTGTGACCGATATGGTCGAAAAAAGACTTTATTTTGGATAGGTGTTTTGTATGCCATTTCCGCATTAGGTTCTGCTTTGGCACCCGATCCTTATAGCTTTTCCTTATTTCGTTTTATCGGGGGTATTGGTGTGGGTGCTTCTTCTGTGGCGGCGCCCACGTATTTGTCTGAAGTAGCACCTGCGGATAGGAGAGGAAATATGGTGGCGCGTTATCAGTTTATGATCGTATTTGGAATATTTATCGCTTTTTTCAGCAATTATCTTTTGAAAGGAGTCGGAGGAAGTATCGATTGGCGATTGATGTTGGGCGTTGAAGCGATCCCGGCTATTGTCTATTGCTTGCTGGTATTGGGAATTCCCAACAGTCCGAGATGGTTGGTTTTGAATAAGGGGGATGAAAGAAGCGCGAAAGCCGTATTGGAAAGCCTGGGCGTGAAAAAGGCAGCACAATCCATTGACGAAATCAAAACTTCCGTTGCCGGAACGATGCAGGATGCCAGCAAAGGCTTTTGGAACAAAAAATATTCCTTCCCGATTACACTGGCTTTTTTATTGGCTTTTTTCAATCAGTTGTCGGGCATCAATTTCATATTGTACTACGCTCCGGAAATTCTGGAATTAGCCGGCTTGGCCAGCAGGGAATCACTAGGCAGTTCGGTTTCTATAGGAGTGGTCAATCTGGTGTTTACCTTGGTGGGCATGTATCTGATCGACCGGGCAGGCCGAAAGCAACTGATGTTGTGGGGATCCATCGGGTATATTATTAGTCTGAGCATGGTAGCCTACGCCTTTTACAGCCAAGCCAGTTCCATGCTGCTGTTGACCTTTATTCTGGTCTTTATTGCCTCGCACGCCATCGGGCAAGGGGCCGTCATTTGGGTCTTCATTGCTGAAATCTTTCCAACGAACGTCCGGGCGAGAGGGCAATCTTTTGGCTCTGCTACCCATTGGATATTAGCGGCTCTTATCACCTTAATTACCCCCGTTTTTCTCGATAAAGATGAAGGAATATTCGCTGATAACCCCTGGCCGATTTTCACTTTCTTTGCCGCCTTTATGGTAATGCAACTGCTATTTGTGCTCTTCGTGATGCCGGAAACAAAAGGCAAAAGCTTGGAACAATTGGAAGAGGAACTCAGCAGGCCAAAGTTATTATCAACGTAAAATATGAGCGTTGGTTCACACTGCCAAAATAGGGAAAATAGGGTCTGGTCAGCAGCATACTGCTTTTATACTATACTGGCTTACTTACAAATTCGACCTTGTTTTTTTCCACATTCGCTTTGATCCACTTTACACAATCCGTAAAACTTTCAAAGACATTTTCTTCAGGAAGCAAATCGCCGATGATGCCGATTCGCCGAAGCAGAAAATCGGGCTGCTCTTTCAAACCGGCAATGAGAGGCGTTACTCCTTTGTTGTACAGGTCTATTAAAACATCTTCCAATGTAAACATCCCCGATTGGTCAATGTAAGGCACTCGTTTCATACGAATGATGACATGGCTGGCCGATTCAGGTATCTTATTCATGAAGTCCTGAAAGTCGTTCGTGAAACCAAAAAATAAAGGCCCGTTGAGGTGTTTGATGAAGACACTTTCTTTATAAATCTCCGGCAATTCAACTTCGTCCTGCCAGAAGTTTTTGGATTCGGTCAGGTCCTTGAGCTTTTTTAGCTCTAGCTCATTGGAAGTCGTATCAGCCATTTTCTTCATAAAAATAATAGCTGCGATCACCAGACCGATGCCTACGGCATACACCAGGTTCCAAATCACTGAAAGTACCAATACCACCAGCATTACAGCTACTTCGGCTTTGGGGATTTTGGGAATAGCCTTTAGCCCCTTGTAGTCCATCACTCCGATGCCTACGGTGATGAGAATACCTGCCAGCACAGCAGCCGGAATCTGAGAAGCTACCGGGCCCAATGCCAGCAGTATGATTAATAGCAGCACCCCCGCGATCATGCCCGATAGGCGGGTTTTCCCGCCTGCCTGAATGTTTACAACCGTTCGGATGGTGGCTCCGGCCCCCGGTATGCCCCCAAAAAGAGCCGCTACACTATTGCCGATACCCTGCCCGATGAGTTCCTGGTTGGGGCGGTGCTTGGTTTTTGTCATATTATCGGCCACAATGGAGGTCAGCAGCGAATCAATGGCGCCGAGCAATGCCAGTGAAAATGCCGTCAAGGCATAGGGCATTACCTGCGCGATTTCAAAGTTGGTGAAGATGTCAAGGCGTGGAAGAGGAAAGCCTCCGGGTATTTTTGGGATGGGGCGATAGTTGATGTATCCATAATTTTGCAGCAAAACGGCCGCAGCGGAAACTATCACTAAAGCCATCAGGGTGCTGGGTATGGTTTTAGTAATTCGCTTGAAGCCATATATAATGAAGATAGTCAAAAGAGCAAGCACAAACTCGATCCAGTTGATGTGCTCGATGGCCCGTCCCATAGTTCTGACAGAGCCAATAACACCTGAGGCGTAATCGGCGGCAAGTGTTTGCGCTTCCAGCTTTATTTGTGATTCTGTAACATTTTTGGCCCTTTTGATGGTTTCTTCAAACACCTCTAATACCAGGATGCCTTCTCCTGCTTCTTCTTTTAGTATTTTATCCAGCAAGACCTCCTCCGCCTGCGGTTTGAATTTTTCAACCAGAGCGGTATCCTCCTTGGGGTAATAGCCCAACAACGGCAGGAGCTGCGTGACAATTATGATGACGCCAATAGCTGTCATAAAGCCGGAAACGACCGGATAAGGAATATAGCGAATATACTTGCCAATGCCAATGACTCCCAAGCCGATCAGGATGATGCCTGCCATAAGGAATACCGTCAGGATGGCAGGAAGTGCTTGTTCTATATTACCATTGTTTTGCTGTACAATACCGGCAATGATGACCATACTCACTGCCGTCATAGGGGCCGTCGGGCCGGATATCTGAGTGTCCGTTCCGCCAAATAGAGCGGCAAAGAAGGCAATAAAAATAGCACCATAAAGGCCGGCATCTGGCCCGAGTCCGGAGCTGAGCCCAAAGGCCAAGGCCAATGGCAGCGCAACGATGCCTGCAGTGAGGCCACCAAAAAAGTCGCCCCTCAAATTGGAAAATAGTGCATCCTTTTTACTCATGCTTGATGATTATTGGTTTGAAGTCGTTTGGCATTTTAACTGCAATAGTATTTGCCAGCCGCAAATATAACAACCTTTCATTGATAATAGCAATACTATCAAGAATGAAACTGTAATAATTGTAGAATATATTACTGCTGATTGGTTTGGAAGGAAGCTATCCTTTGCAATCCAGCAAGGTGAAGGCAAAAAACTGCATCATTTTAGTTACCTCGCCAAAATTGCCCTCTTTCACCTGTATATCGGTCAACCTAGGCAGATGCTGAGCAAAATAGATATGGTTGTTAGCCATTTCAAACAAGTTGCTGGCGAACGCATGAGGGTAAGGAAATTTGGGATTGATATTCGAAATCACAGTCGCTACTTTCTCCGTGAGTTTTTTGTAATTCACAAAAAACCCTTCCGTATTTTCTGCATCCACCTCTTTAGTATGATAGGCTTTGCTACCTTCGGCGATGATGATTCGATGGAGAATACTTTCATTGACATGTTCAACTGACGGATTTTCTTTGGAAGCAAAAACCAACGTATCAATAATGATTTTGAGGCTTTGCTTTGGGTCTTCTATATTCATGGTATTTACGTCGATCATGTAGCTAATCCATTCCCAGTACCATGATACCAGATAAAGCAGCAGCATGTGCTTGTTTTCAAAATAGCGATAAACCGATGCTTCCGTGGACTCCATGCGAATGGCCAGCTTCTTAAAATTAAAGGCTTCAAAGCCAAGTTCGTCAATCAGTAAGATGCTGTACCGGATCATGTTTTTGCCTAGTGAAGTTTCCTGCGGATCTCTCAGATAAAGGCCTTCATTAAGTGTGATATTTATAGCAATTGCCATAGGCAGTTTATTTTTCCATATAAAAGTATAGAAATTACCAGAAGGAGTAAAAGCATTTCAAATGAAAGTGATGCTTTTATGGAAAGCACACAAAACAGGTTCTCAACCATACATTGTTATTCGGTTTCGAGCCCTATTTTCGGGTAAGTACCTTTTATCTTTTGCAGAAAATAAATGAATAAGAATGATTTTCCCGTTATTTGCGGTACCAAACCAGGCTATTGCTTATGGAAATACTGGCACCAAAACCGGTACGGCTGCTCATATTCATCAATGATACCATCGCCAAAACCTGGCCGGGCGAAGCTCCCGATGCCTCGCTCGAAAGCTTTGCGCAGGCCGCTACAGAAGTAGGGAAAGCAATGGCAGACCTGTGTGAAAGACACTACGAATTGTTGATGGATGAGTCAGTTGAGTTGGGAACAGACCACCTCCCCAGCTTTGTCTATACTTTCCTTTGGCCAGACCAGGCCAAGTCCTTTCTACTTCTTTGGAGAGATATATTGTTTGAACTGCAGAAAGGAAGGCTGCTGCTGGCCAATGAGCAAGTCGAACTATCCACCTACAAAAATCTGGTACACAAATCACAGGCAACCCTGTCGGAAGCAGCCATCAGCCTCAATGAATTTGCCGACCAGCAAATCCGACAGATCGAGCAGGACAGAAAGGCCCCCCGCCGCCAAACTGCCAGCTGGCAACTCCAGCAAAATCCCTGGCCTATTTACCGCGACCAGCTAGGGGCCATTGCCGGGCAGTGCCAATACCTGCACCAGCAAGAACAAATGCTCAAAGCAGCGGATGCCCGGGGCACAGATATAAAAGCACTGGTGTACAACGTGTTGGAAAGCTGCACTTCCGAAATTGAAGAGACCAAAAAAATGGCTCAGTCCGCCAAAGAACTGGTCAAAGAGGTGAATAAGACAAATTCGGAATTCTCAGCCAACAAGCTGGCCAACAAGCTGGAGACACTGGAAGAAGATACCAAATTGCTGCATCATTTCGATTTGTTCAATATTGCGCTCGATGCGCACATCCGCCAACTGCCCGAAAAGTCCGAAGTCCCTGTTGCTGTGGAGGAAGGAGTACTGCAGTACAAAGAGATCAATTTCAGGCGGAGCATCAAGCTGTGGCTGGATTCGGAAATCATGCCGGTACTTTATGAATTGTGGGAGCTGACGGAGCATACCTCCAACAGCCTGAAAATGACGCTGGTCAACATTCGGAACCGCTTGTTGCTTATCAGCAAAGAGCAAAGCGAAAACAGCGAACTGCAATTCAATGAAGTGGAAATCAACCAGCCACTCCATATTTTTTTAAACAAAACCAATGAAACCATTGAGCAGACTAGAAAGCTGAAGCTGCTAATCCGCAAACGGCTTTCCGAACATTTTCACCTCACCCAAATCTATAAGCTCGATGCCGATTTTCTGCCCCTGCCGCTCCAATCCACCCTCAACCAACTGAAATTTAACCAAAACCGTCTCGTCACCGACGCCCGCCAATGGCTGGCCCGCCAAAGCCGCAGCCTCCAGCAATTTCGCAACAATGTAGAGCATTCCGAAGCGATGAGCAGTTCGGAAAAGGTGGTACAGTTTATCAAAAGCCGCAAAGCTGCAGAGGATACCAATAGCTACACCAGCATCTTCGCAACCAAAGGTTATATCGGTGAGTCCTTTTGGGTAGGGCGTGAGCGCGAAAGTATGCACATCAAAGAATTGATCGACAGCTGGCAGGAGGGCTTTCGGGGAGCGGTGATGATCACCGGCCAGCGCCTGACCGGCAAATCACTCTTCGGCGATATGGTGGCTGACCAACATTTTAGCGCCAATACCCTACGCCTCCAACCGCATAATACGATCGATTTTCAGGGCCGGAAGATGCAGCTCGGTTGTGATCTGGAAGAAGCCCTCAACTTCGTGGTGAAATATGCGTTGAATGAACGGCCACTGGTCTGGATCGACGATTTTGAGCTTTGGCAGGATGCCGAAGTGCCGCTGAGTCAGAATTGGCGGAAGCTGCAACGCTTTATCGATGACTATTCCAATCGCCTGTTTTTTATGGTTGCCATGAGCAATTGGGTGAAGGCTCATTTGAGCAAAATGCAACAGATCGGCCGGGTCTTTCAGTCAGAAATCAATTTGGATCGTATGCCTGTGGAGGCGATTCGGGAAGCTATTTTGATTCGCCACGGAGCCACCCATAAGCTGTTGACGGATGAGGTGGGAAAGGAAGTGACTTCTCAACAGTTTCAGCAGATGATCAAAAAAACATATCGCCTGGCAGAGGGCAATATTGGCGAAGCGCTCAATTTGTGGTCGGCCTCTATACGGAGGCGCAATGAAGACCAGGTTACCTTTTCTCCGCAGCTCAATTACCATCTGCCCGATTTTCTCAATCCCGATTCTGCCCTTGTCCTTTCTGCCATCATGATGGAAAGAAGAACGAATGAATACCGGCTGCGAAAGTTGTTTGGGCCAGCCTTTTCTGATAAATACCGGAGTATCGTACAGCGGCTTATCAGCGTTGGGTTACTCCGCCGACAGATGGACGGCTGGCTGGAGGTGACGGAGGTGGCGGCCAATGAGCTGGGCCGTAGCCTGGAGGCCAGAAATCATATCCGGTTCTATCATCATGCAAATGAGAAGAGCCGCTAGATATAGATGCTTATTGTATTTATTAAATTCGGTTAAAAATCACCAATGAATTCAGCATCGAGTATAAATTGAATGGATTATGAATCAAATTTTTGCTAACCAACAGAGCTGGACCAGCTTAGTGGCCATAGCTTTGGGATTGCTGGGTCTATACTTTGTGCTGCTATTTGCCGTAACGCTGCTGAAGCGTTTTCGCCCTTTTGGCCGTTGGCAGGATCGCCTGCGCAGTGGCCTGCATTACCTCCTGCTGGTATATGAGCCGCTGGCCATTGTCATTTTGTGCAGCATATTTGTTCTGATCAATCCCGTAGTCCACGGGCTGATCTTATTATTGTTGATGATATCGGGTTTTGATTTTATTAAAAATTACATGAATGGCCGCTTGGTGCATGCGGACAAAAATCTGACGGAAGGAACCAGCATTCGCACCAATGGCGAAGAGGGAATCATCACCAGCATGGATCGCCTGGGGCTGCATCTGCAGTCACGTAATGGGCGGCATTACATCAGCTACGCCAAGCTGATGGCTAATGGCTATACGCTGGTATCGGGCGATGAGATCGGGGGCTTGTTTCACCTTAAGCTCAGCCCTGCCGAATCCGCTGCTGGCCAAAGTCATCTGGTGAAGTTGATGGACCGACTGTCCATGACGCCTTATATCGACTGGAATCACAAACCCGAATTGCAGTTGATTGAAAAGAGCGATGGCCCGTACCTGGATGCGCGCTTGTTGCTCAAAGATGACAGCCATCTGCAGGATCTGATCGCCCTGCTAAAGGAATGGGGCTATGCTCCCGGCTTGATTGATTGAAGGCCAGACCTAAGCGAAGCAGACAATCTGACGGGGGAGAGTCATAATGACTGAATAAAGCCTAAAAAATAACGGAACCATGGAAATATTATCCTCTTACAATTTGATCATTGCGGCATCCGGCATCATCATCTTGTCCTTCTTTTTTGGTGAATTTGCCCGCAAGACCAATGTGCCCTCGGTATTGATGCTCATAGTACTGGGGATAGTGCTAAAGCTTTTGCTGGACAGCACCGGGCAAGGGGGCCTCAATTTTTTCCCTGTACTGGAGCTGCTGGGCATAGTGGGACTGATTATGATTGTGTTGGAGGCGGCTTTGGAGCTGGAGCTCAAACGGGAAAAATACTGGTCGATAGCCAAGGCATTTGGCATTGCCCTGATCAGTTTGCTGCTTTCGGCATGGGTAGCGGCCATTATCCTGCATCGCTTTATTCCGGGCATGGACATGGCCGCCGCCTGGCTCTATGCCACCCCCTTATCGATCCTTTCCAGTGCCATCATCATCCCCAGCGTTACGGGCCTGATGGCAGCGAAGAAAGAATTTCATATTTACGAAAGCACCTTTTCTGATATCCTGGGCATCATGCTGTTTTATTTTCTGACCGGCCAGATGGATGCTGCCGAGCACTCCAGTGGTTTGATGGGCTTTGCCGGCAATGTCGCGCTCACCCTGGTGCTTTCCTTTTTGGCCAGCTATCTGATCGTGCTTATTTTTCAAAAGATCAGAAGCCATGTGAAGCTGTTTTTGCTCATCGCCGTATTGTTGCTATTGTATGCCCTGGGCAAAAAAATGCACCTTTCATCACTTATTATAATATTGATTTTCGGTTTGCTCATCGCCAATATGCAGCTATTTTTCAAAGGGCCGCTAAGCCGATGGCTGAATCTCGAAAAGGCAAAAGATATTTATGAAGGCCTCCATGTGATTACCATTGAGACCGCTTTTGTGGTGCGGACGTTTTTCTTTGTCATATTTGGTATGACGATTGTGCTATCTTCATTGGCCAATGTAAACGTAGCCTTAGTCAGCGGCCTGATTATCCTCTCTATTTATGTAATCCGCTATGCTATTCTGAGATTGTTTATCGGGGCTGACATTATCCCTCAGCTCTTTATTGCTCCCCGTGGCTTGATCACCATCCTACTCTTTTATGCGATACCAGAAAGCGCAAAGGTAGAAGGCTTTGAGCCCGGAATATTATTGTTTATTATTATCACTACCAGCTTGATTATGACTTTTGCCATGATTTACGACAAGCGCCGCAATTCGCAGGCCGTCCGCCAGGCGCAGAGCCGGCCGGTTGAGTTGAGCCGCTGGAAGGCCCCCTCGGTAGAGACCGTGCTGGAGGAGGAGCATTGAGAAAGGAGTTTTCTTATGAGCGGGATACTAAACAAAGGGAATGAGGCGTTTGGGAGTTGAAATATTAGCATATTTTTGATATATTGTAGGTTTACAATAAATAGCAACTAAAAATTTATCAACACCATGAAAAGTGCATCCAACCCATCACCGATTTTCAAAACAATTGCCCTGTTTGGTGCAGTCCTTATGATCTTTTTGCTGGGCCCTGCGCTTAGCCAGGCCCAATCGGCCAATCACCAGCCCAATATCGCGCCGGATGAATTTACCACAAAAGGGTATTGGGATATCGGCACCACCGTTCCCAATCTCAAGCTCAACGATGTGTTCAATAAAAAATTTGAACTGTACAGCAAACTGGATAAGGTGGTCGTACTGGAGTTGTTTACGATGGACAATGCCCAGTGTACGAAAAACAAAAAATACCTCAAATCTTTTTACAAGCAATACCCCATTGAGATCATCAGCATCACTACGGACCAGTACGTCAACCAACTGCGCGATTATACCCGCAATCATCAAATTGCCTGGCATAATATCATCGACGACAGTGCCAAATTTGACCAGCCCGCTTTTGCTAAAGCCAACTTTTCAAAGAGCCCGAAATTTGTGGTCATTACGCCCGATAAGCGAGTGCATGCCATCATGCATTCGGAAAAGGAAGTGGGCAAGCTGGGTGTGCTATTGCAGCAATATTTTGGTAATCGATAAAAATAAGCACACTTGAGGCACAAAGCCTTTTGAAGTCTGGATGATTTCAAAAGGCTTTTTTTTTGCAAAACAGCAAGAACCACCTCTGTTTTCTGTCAAATTTGTGAAAGAATTAGCCTACTTTTGGTTTGATATAGTCTTCCAAGTCAGGATTCACAAATTTCGGCTTGGAGGACTATAAATTCTCACCCTCTTGCACCAAAGGCAGTACGAATGAGCCAAACAGTAGTAAAGTTTACCGGTCGCAGTCGGAGTGATTTCTTTAAAGAAGTCAACAGGCAGGTCAACCAATATTTCAAGGAAAACAATTTGTCCAGGCATGCTAATCTCAGTATGAAGCTCAAAACGGCATTCATGCTCTGCCTCTATTTTGTACCACTCGCAGCGATGCTAAGCGGGATTGTGGGAGGCCTGTGGCCTGTGATGCTGATGTGGATATTGATGGGTTTGGGCATGTCGGGGATCGGACTTTCCATTATGCACGATGCCAACCACGGTTCCTATTCTTCTGATCCCAGGGTAAACGATGCCCTGGGCCGATTGCTCAATTTTATTGGCGGCTATCACATCAACTGGAAAATTCAACACAATGTGCTTCACCATTCCTCCACCAATGTGGAAGGCTTCGATGAAGACATTGCCAAGCCCCATCTGCTGCGCATGTCGCCTCACCAAAAGCGAAAAGCATTTTTCAGATTTCAGGCCTTTTATGCTCCTTTGCTGTACGGGGTGATGGCTATTTACTGGCTGGTTGGGAAGGACTTTCAGCAGCTGATAAGATACCAGAACAAGGGATTGTTGAAGGCCCAGGGAATTAACTATCCGAAGGCATTGCGGCAGGTGGTCTTGTACAAAAGCGGATATGTCTGCCTTACCTTGCTGCTTCCACTGCTGCTGGTAGCCTTGCCCTGGTGGCAAACGCTGCTTGGCTTTTTGCTGATGCAGGTGATCTGCGGTATCGTGCTGGCGCTCATCTTTCAACCCGCTCACGTGATTGAGGAAACGGAATTTTATGTAGCAGACGAAAACGGAAGCCTGGAGAATAACTGGGCCATCCACCAACTGGCCACCACCGCCAATTTTGCCAATAACAGCAGGGTTTTCTCCTGGCTGGTCGGCGGGCTCAACTTTCAGATTGAGCATCATCTCTTTCCCAGGATTTGTCACGTCCACTACCGGCCGATATCTAAAATCGTGAAAAAAGTGGCTGCGGAATTCAATTTGCCCTACCACCAGCATCGCACTTTTTTCAGTGCCGTAAGGAGCCACTTCTCCCTGCTTCACGAGCTGGGCACCGGGCGCTATGACCAACGGATGGCTAGGCTGACTTGAATTTTCGGTAAAAGCCGACGGCGCTTGTTACTAGCATCAGATGGATGAAGCCGAATGGTATGACAAAGAGGATGCGATGAGGCCTGGGGAATTGGAAATTAAACCAACCAGTGTTTATCAGACAGTTACATTCATTGACGGGGATGACACCAAAACCTTTTAACACCAAATACATCCAATAGGTGCCGGCAAAGAAAAGAACTCCGAAAATGGCAGATGAAAAAATTGAAAACCGAATGCGGAGGCTTAGATCAGGCCAGGGCGAGCTTGATAGGAACTTTGCTATAAGGATTACCCCGCCTGCACAGGAAAGGGAGGTAGCCAAAGTTTCCAAATCCGGCTTGCCTAGCAAACCACCACCATCCCGATAAAAGGAACTGGTGGTAGCCATTTGGCGAATGACAGCAAACAGCACTAGTCCGATACAAAAATAGATCACTAGCCATTTCAAACGCTTTTTTTGATCCGGCTCGGCAGCCAGCCGCATTATTGCTTTTCCACTCAACCAACCTCCCAACACTCCTGAGCTAAGTTGTGACAAATAAATCAATGGGACAGCAGATTCCAGAATGTGGGGTAGGTGTACATATCTCAAACCTATTTCATCCTTAAGTATCAGTGTAATAGTTGCAGTAACGACACCCGCCAGTCCACCGCCCACCACAAGAGCACGTATATAATCATTTCTATCAAAAGAGTCTCCAATAATAAAAGGGTCACTTGCATTAGCTGTGATGATGGCATTAGCATTATTAGGATTTGTATAGGCTGGGCCGCCTTTGACTTGGAGGATGGCTTTATTTTTAGCAACATAGTCCTCAAAGGATTTGTACCCCAAAAATATAGCAAACTGGTGCTTGGTAGATTTATTTCCGGAGCTGTTGTTGTATTGAAAGATTCTTCTAAAAGTTACAGGGTTTACACTTTTCCATTGCTCTACGGCATACCTCCCTTTGATAAAAGGAACTCCACATAGCCGTGCCTTCTCGACGTCCCTCCTAATTTTTGACAAAACGTCTTCCTCCATTTCAGACAGAAATACCTCAATGGTCTCTTGCCGCCATTGGCTGGGATGGCCCTGCCCATAGTCGGTTTCCAGCTCGTTAGCTATTCGCTGCCAGTAATTGGGAGTTTTCATCATTTGCAAATTGTTTGCGAAAAGCATATGAAACTAAAATTATGTAAAAGCTGTGGAATATTGCTCACGTCGGCAGATTAATCAAAGCTGTACAGCTTATTTCCAGGAGACGTCTCCATTACTTAAAAACATTTTATCATGCAATTATTTAGAGTAATGGTACTTTTTGCAGGCCTATGTGTCTGCACCTTTAGTGCGCAAGCCCAGTTTACAGAGCTCGAAGTCAGCGAGACCGTTTATCCCAATAAGGTGACCTACATCATTGACAATCCGGGTACTGAAAGCGTCAGTATTGCTTACATTGTGATTCAGGACAATGTATTGATTAAGGCCCAAGGGGGAACGACTATTCTGGCCGGAGACTCCTTTACCATACATGTAGATTGTGAGAATGCCCCAAGCCACACTTTTGATCTTCAACTAACGGAAGAAGATTAGCTTGCTGGATATCTCTTGAAAAGAAAGCCTTTGGGATTAACCAGAGGCTTTCTGAATCACCGGGAATTTTTCTGCAAACCACTCTTTGTATGAATAAGGGCAGGCTTCAATCTTTTCACCTAATCCTTTCACTTCCTTTGCCAATTTTTCATCTCTGGTCATATATGGTAGCCGATATTTAAAGTATAGCCTGACAAGGGTACGATAAAGTTGTGCAAACTCGATAAAGTAGGCTGAATGATAAGCCAGTTGCCATTTTCTATCTCTGTCATCAGCGATCAACTTTCGGAAGGAGTCGATGTATTTATTTATATCAACATCGTCTTTTTCAAGTATTCTGGGCTGAGTAAGCTGAAGTTCGAAAAGCACCATAAGGTGGAGTAGGCGGATGTCCATATTTATAAACATGCCGCGCAGCCGCGACGGATTGCCCAGTACCTTATATGCTTTCGGGAAATTGTTGGCTTTAAAAGCAATGTAGGCCTGGCAAAAACGGTAGTACTTTGGGCGGTCTTTTTTTAGCAAATAGTTTTTAAAGATTTCCGTAAACTTTGTTGCCCAGATCGTAGCATCTAAAGGCTCGTTGGGAGCGTGATGCTTCAAAAGACCCTGGGCCGTGAGTGAAGCCCAAAAACTTTTCCCTTCAATTTTAAAGGCGGTCACCACCATGTTTTTATATAGTCCGGCTGGCAGCTTTTGCTTGGACTTGCCGTAGGAATAGCGAACACGCAAAATTTCGTTGTTGATAGCAAATACCTTTTCTACATATTGCTTGTCTCCATGATTGAGTCGGTATATGCCATAATTGCTGAGTAGCGAAAGCGCCTCTTCACAGATGGTAGTCGTATTGGCATTGAGGTGACGCCGGACAAGCTTCCAGGCAATATCGAAATGCTGATCTGCTTTTGCCGGGGGACTCGAATGAGGTGCTTCATACAATTGGCGAATATGATTGAACAATTGTAAAAACGGGTTGCTTATCTCGCCGGATTCAATCAAGGCCACAATCGGTTGGATGAGGCGAAAAGTCTGCTGACCGTATGGCAAAAGATGGTTGTGAGCTAGTTGCTGGTAACTTAAAAATGCGCAATAAATCCGCAGCAAATTGGTGCAGTAATATTGGTCAAGGGCATCTGTCAAGCGGTCGAATCGCGGCGCAACTGAGCGGTCGCTCTGTACCTCTATTAAGCGTCGCTTTAGTTTTTCTTGCTCGATGTTTTCAAAAAGAAATTGATCGTACTGTTTGATTTTCATTTGTTTTTCTCCAAGTATAAGGCATTGATAGTTAGAGTGTTATGTGTTTGTTTGTCATTGTTTTTTGCTTGCGTATAGCATTCCGATGTACAATTAACAACTTTTGAGATTAAAAGATATGTACTTTCTTTATTGCGTACGTGTGATGCGAAGTAAGCAAAATGAAGATAAAACAACAATTCATTATTTGCAGAATTTAATATCGACTTTCAAGCGGAATTGAACTATAGAGCATTCGATCGTTCGAATTTAGAGAGACATTTGGTGGCGTGAAGCGAGCTAGTGTAGAAGCCCTTTTTCCAACAACAAAAACCGGATCAAATACTAATTTGAATTTATTAACCTCCAAAATAGTTGATCCATGAAATGTACAACCCCCTTTTACCTCCTGGCAATGGCTGTCTTGATATTTACAGCCTGCCAAAAAGATGAGATGAAAAACCTGGAGCAATCATCTGATCGCCTCAGCTACGAACAGCTGGATGCCGAAATGCAGGCCGAAGCTGCCGCCATGGCTGTGGATGCCGAAATTGAAGCACTCCGGCCTTTCATTGAAGCGGATGGCGGAGCGCTGCCCAGAGGTGGCTTCACCCTTATCCCCGCCGGCTCGGTTAATATGCTCAACGCCGCCATCCAGGAGGCACCCTCTAATGGCCTCATCGTGCTGGACAGAGGCGTGCATACCGAAAATGCCACCGTGCTGGTGGATAAACAGGTACGGATCGTGGGGCGGGCAGGAGCTACGCTCCAATTAGCTTCCCCTCCCCTTGTAAATGTTGGAGAAAGTGTGCCGCCAGGTATTCACATTTTTAATGCCAATAAGGTAATTATTCACAATATCGACTTTGTTTCCTCTTTGCCTATTGGTGGAATTGGTATCCTTATAGAGAATGGAGATCGGGCCAATGTCAATTCTTGCCATTTCGACAATTTCCAATATAACATCCTCAATCACAGAGGAAATAATGTGAAGATCAAGCACAATGAAATTGTGGCTACCCGCGCCTGGTTGGCAGGTACGGTTGCAGGTGCTTTAGGAATTGTAAACATCAATGGTACCAATGCCCAGCTTTACAACAATAAGGTAAGCAACTGTCAGTTTGGTATCTGGGCTTGCGATGTCAACGGCAGGGCATACAATAATGAGACTACCAATGGATACATAGGAATAATTGTATGCAAAGTACCGGCAGGAGCAGTTGGACTGCCCGATGGCTCTTTTGTAGGTTCTTCCCGCCCCGGTACCAGCTGGCGGGTGCGGGCCAACATTTCCAATAGCAATTTCAACGCCGGCATCCTGGTCATCGATGGGGCCAACAATAATGTGGTTGGTTACAACAATTCCAGAAACAACGGAACTTATGATTTCGACATCGTCGGCGATTCCAATCGCTTTAGCTTCTTTACACCTAAAGCCTATGACAACTGGATCGTAGCAGTGGAGGGACAGTCGGTGAAAGATTGTGGAGAAAATACCAAAGTGACGGGAGGAGATCTTGTGGATAATAATGTATTTCCGTGTTTTTAAGAAACTTTCTATACTTCAAGCCGCCAAGTTTTGTGTGTATGCACAAGACTTGGCAAAGCGCGGTATATCACACTTCTCTGATTTTCCCCAAAACCATAATCAATGGCTGGAAGTGACTCGCTTCCAGCTTTTGTTATTTCTAAATCTATGAACTGATTTAAACTTTTCTAATGGTTTGCAGCTCCAGCCCTTATAGAACCTGACTTCTTTCCTTTTATCGTCCGTACCATACAGGTACGCACTCAAAAAGAGAAATCGCCAGAACCTACAATGGCCAAGCCTCAACAACAATACAATAGTTTAAATCAGTTCTATAATAAATCCCGCCCTCTCTATAATAATCAACATTTATTTGTATATTTTTTTAAAAAATGTGTAAATTAGTACAGATCAATTCTTCTGTACCATGAAACGAGCATGAGTTACCAGTACACCAATCGCGAATGAACATAAAGTCTCTGCGGTATAGGGGCGGGCCAGCCCGACAAAATACTGTCTGACGGAGGAGTTCATTTTGTCTTGATTTTTTGCTTCGTTTTTTATCAAGAAAAAATGAAGAGCCCCGCTGGCTTGAAGCGAAAACAAAAACCAGAATCAGTACTTTATTAAAATTATGTACATATGAAATACTTCCTGCTTCCTTTCCTGCTTTCCATGACATTCACCGTGCTTGCCTTGCCTCCTCAAATTTCGGACTTTATAAAAGTCGATCAGTTTGGCTATCGGCCCGATGCCGTCAAAGTGGCGGTGATCAGTGATCCGCAAGTGGGCTTCAATGCGGCTGAAAGTTTTAATCCCGGCAACGTCTATCAGCTTCGCGAGTGGGCTACCGATATGGTGGTATTTAGCGACCAGATCACGGCCTGGAATAATGGCGCTACCCACGATCAGTCGGGTGACAAGGCCTGGTGGTTCGATTTTACGAGTTTCACTACTCCGGGCTCTTATTATGTGTATGATCCGGCCAGGCAAGTGGGATCAGGGCGTTTTGAAATTGCCGACAATGTATATAATGAAGTGCTGCGGGCAGTAAGCAAAATGTTTTATTTTCAAAGATGCGGGCTGCCAAAAAATAGTCCCTTTGCTCTTGATTGGCACGATGCCACCGCCTGCCACGTCAGCCCGCAGGATTTGGATTGCCGCCTGGTCACCAATCCCACCGCGGCCACCTCGCGCGATCTGAGCGGCGGCTGGCATGATGCAGGGGATTACAACAAATACGTCAATTTCACCTATCCCGTGCTGCATGATCTGCTCTTTGCTTACCAGCAGCACAGCGCAATCTGGAGTGACAATATAGGTATCCCTGAATCCTACAATGGCATCCCCGATTTGCTGGACGAGGTGAAGGTAGAATTGGACTGGCTCCTCAAAATGCAGCTGAATGACGGCTCATGTTTGATGAAGGTGTCGGTGCTGAATTTTGAAGCCGAAAGCCCGCCCAGCGCTGATCTGGCGCCTCGCTTTTATGGCGAAGCACAGGCCTCCGCCACGCGCGTGATTGCCAGCATCTTTGCCCATGCGGCCTTAGTGTATGGCAGCTTGGGTGATCCGGCAATGGATGTATATGCCGATACGCTGGAAGCCCGGGCGCTGAGCGCCTGGCATTGGACCAGCCTCCATCCGGCCCCTTCCAGCTACTCCAATACCGGCTTTGCCAGTGCCAATCCGGAGATGAGCCACGAGGAGCAGGAAGAAGTGCGCATCGGCGCGGCAGCTATGCTGTTTGCCCTGACGGGGAATACCAGCTATCGGGATACCTTCGATGCTTATTATACAACGATCCGCCCTTACCAGTGGACCTATTGGTATCCCTTCCAAACTACCATTGAGGATATTATGCTTTTCTACCGCAACTTGCCCAATGCCACGGCAGCAGTGGCCGGCAACATCGAAAGCAATTGCATTGCGGCGGTTACTTCCAACAATCCCGATCTTTTGCCTGCCTGGGTCAATAATACCGATGCTTACAGGGCCCATCTGGGTACCAACGACTATGTGTGGGGCAGCAATCAGTGGCGTACCAATATGGGGAATATCCTGCACAATATGTATTACTACCAGCTCGATCCCACCAACTCCGCCCAATATTTGGCAGCCTCCGAATCCTACATCCATGCTATGCACGGCGTTAATCCGCTCAACTTTGTGATGCTCACACATATGGATGATGCAGGGGCTGAAAAATCAGCGCGGCAAATGTACCACAGTTGGTTTGGCTTTGGTACGCCCTATAGCCATGCCGACTCTTCATTGATCGGCCCGGCACCGGGCTATGTGACGGGGGGTTGCAATCCAAACTATGCGCCCGATCCCAGCTATTGCTGTATTATATCGCCTCCTCAAAATCAGCCGGTGCAAAAGTCGTACAAAGACTGGAATGTCAGCTACCCCCAAAACTCCTGGGAGGTAACAGAACCGGCTATTTACTATCAGTCGGCCTATCTCAAATTATTGTCAAAGTTTCTTGATGCCAATGCTCCGCTACCGGTTTCGCTGGAGCAATTTGAAGCAGTGCTGACAGAGGAGGGGGATGTAAGGCTTCGCTGGACAGCATCCGGCGAGCAGATTTCCGGCTATCGGGTTGAGCGGCGCCGGTATGTCACTGCTTTTACAGGGATAGGATGGCAGCAGGGGAAACGGGGTCAGGAGAGCCAACATTATACCTTTACGGATCACAGCCCAACTTACGGCATCAACTATTACCGCTTGCAAATGCATCAGTTGGATGGTAGCAAGTCGTATTCAAAAGTAGTGGCGGTTGAGGTGCCGGGGACACTCACTGTAAGCCTCTTTCCCAATCCTGTGAGCGGAGCGTTGAAGCTCCATGTAGAAGGCCAAAAGAATAGCAGCACTGTGGATGTGCGGGTTTGGAATTTGCAGGGCAAGTTGGTGTATCAGCAGGCCTGGCAAGCCTTTGGCAGCCAACAGCCGACCAGCATCGAGGTATCATCCTGGCCGCCGAGCTTGTATTTGGCAGAGGTGCTGGTGGACGGGCAGTGTCTGAAACGGCGCTTTTTGGTGCATTGAGGGGAAGGCCTGCTAGGCTAATTAAAGCAATGTGCTCATCAAAAAGATCAGTAGAAGAAAGAGTGCGGTTTCCAAATCGACAATTGCATGCGTTTTCATACGGCTAAGTTTTAAACAATAATGCGAAAAATCGGCAGACTTGTCGAGGTCGGTTTAAAAACAGCGATGAGATTTGCGAAAAAGAAATGGATTGGTTGTATAACGATCCATTTCTGATTTTATTGGAAGCTATTTTTCTATTGGACTGCAGCTGGCAGTCAGGGTTTAAAACGGCCAACAAAAAAAGCAGATAGTTTTGCAATCCTTGACGCATTGCATTAGCTTTGCGGCAAAACAAATCTCATATGGAAACCACTAATAATGATTCCAGAGGAAAATACTGGATGTTTTTTTTACTCTCTCTCATTGCCCTTATTGCCTTTCTGCTGTTTAAGCCGGAGTGGTTTTGGGTTTGCCTGCCTTTTGTCTTTACCTATCTGGTGCTGGCCCTGGGAGTCATATGATTCAGATCGGGCAGTACAATTTGCTGGAAGTAGCCAAAAAAGTAGATTTTGGGCTGTACCTCGACGGTGGCCCCTTTGGAGAAATTCTGCTGCCCCTCAATGAAGGAACCGACGAGCTGGAAGTGGGCCAGGAGCTGAACATCTTTCTTTATTGCGATTCGGAAGACCGCCTCATTGCTACCCTGAAGGAGCCGAAGGTGCAGGTTGGCCAATTTGCCTTCCTCAAAGTGGTTGACACCAATGAATATGGTGCTTTTTTGGATTGGGGTCTGCCCAAAGATTTATTCGTTCCCTTCCGCGAGCAGGCCAGCCGCATGAAGAAAGGGGAGCATCATTTGGTGCGCGCCTACCTCGATGAATCGACGGAGCGGATAGTAGCCTCTTCGCGGCTCAATCGCTTTTTGGCTGCACAAGCCGAGGGTTTGGAAACGGGGAACTCTGTGGAAATAATCATCGCCCAGCCTACCGATCTCGGCTACAAAGTGATTGTCAATAGCCGCTTTTGGGGCATATTGTACAGCAACGAGGTTTTTCAAAAGCTGCACATCGGCGACCGAATTCCTGCCTATGTCAAACAGCTGAGGCCGGATAAAAAGCTGGACATCAGCCTCCAGGAGCAAGGCTATCGCGCTCAGATACCGAAGGCAGGCAAGCAAATTTTGGAAATGCTTCAGCAGCAGCAGGGTTTCCTTCCGCTGACCGACAAGAGTCCGCCAGAGCTAATTTATACACAGCTTCAGATGAGCAAGAAATCTTTTAAAAAAGCCATCGGAGGATTATTCAAGCAGCGCTTGATCCGTATCGGGGAGGATGGCATTCACCTTTTGAAGAGCAGCTGACAGGCCGGCCGGCCTGGGAGGTTGATCTACTGCAAGCACCCTTTCTTTCCATTCATTGTAAGCAATCGCCAGCGATTCCCAAAAAGAACGATAGCCATGAAGCCGTGCAATTTCAGCTCTTTTGCGGGCAGCAAATGACCGGACGCGGGCTAGTTGATGCGGCTTGGAAAAATGAGCCAGCTGATCGAGCAACTCATCCCAACGTACCAATTCATACTCTCGAAAACGAACGATGATGTTTTCCACCATTTCGGGATCATCATCATCCGGGCCCCACCAGTAGATATGAACCAGCTGCCGGTTTTCGAGCATCCACTTCCAGGCATCTTCTTTGGCGGCTTGATGGTAGATATACTTGGCGTCGAAGAGCCGGTGGTGCTGAGGAAGCACCTGAACCGGAAAGTGATTGTAGAGCTTTTGGCCTTTGCGATACACCTTGCCTGCCCGAAAGTGAAAGGCATATTCATAGTCCATGCCGGAGGGGATGAGATCGTTGTATTTTGGCAGCGATGTGTTCATTGGCAAATCAGTAGCGTGGCAAAAGGTATGACCTTTAAATCTTGTGTACAAGTTACAACAAAAAAAGTTCCTACGCGACATGTCACATAGGAACGATGAGAGAAAGGAAACTTACTATATATTCAGAGTTAGTTGCTAAAGGGTATGGCCCGGTTAAAATTCCAGCACTTGCCTTACATCTTGCTCCGTTTGAATATGCTTGTCCACCAGATCCATCACAAAAGTGAAATCATCTTTGTCTTCATTAATCCTCTTAAACTCTTCAGGGCGGAACACGGCAAGTTTGTTGTCTGAAGTAACCAGCCACAGCAGGTTTTCAGAGGAGCTGTCGTAAGCTATTTTAGACCCTTTGCCGGTATAAAAGCGGAATACCGTATTTTTACCTTTGTCCACCAAAAAGGCCGTATGGTGGTTGTATTGCTTTTCTTTTTTATCAACAAATTGTCCCTTTACACTCACCACGAATGGCGGTAGCGGGCGGTCGCAATTCCAGATACCAAAGCTGCTGGCGGAGAATTTATTGAGGATTTTGTGCTTGATCATCAGATCAGTAGCCTCATCGTCGCGGCCCATCTGCCGAAGCCTGTCCATTTGCTCCTCGTAGCGCAAATTGGCCATCCGCTTTTCTTGCTCGATCTGAGCTGCCAGAGCTTCCTTTTGCGATGCAAGCTGTGTCTGCTGTTCGGCCAGCTCAACTTCATAGGCTTCAAAAGCGGCGTTGAACTCATTCATGGCTTTTTCATAATCCTTGCCAGCCAAAACGGGCTTTACGAAAATCGTCATTCGCCGATCGCCGGCTATCAAAGTCAGTTCGTAATCTCTTTCATTGAGGCGGCGCAGCTGCATGTCTTCCCAGTTGATATTGGCAGCTGCCTGCCGGTCGAAAGCAGGATTATTGGAAGCTACCTGCCACAAGGTATTTTCATACTGTTTGCGCAGCTGATATATTTGATCTTGCGTTTGCTCCAACTCACGGGCTGCATTCCCCGGGTCGTAATTGCCGATGATCTCGCTGTCTTTAAAATTGAAGTCAAATACCTGAGCATCGGGATTGGCCTTTTCAGGCTTCAGGGGAGCTGTGGGTTTGGGCAGGCTGGCTTCAATGGCAGCGAGCTGCGCTTGAGCAGCCCGATCAATTTTTTGCAAAGCCTCCATTCGCTCTCGCGCTGCAGGATGCGGTTCGTCGGTACCTTCCTGATTCACCTGAAGCACTTTGATATTATCCTGCCCTTTATATTCCCAATTGCGGGAAGAAGTATTGAGGCGATAGATGTTGAACTTGGGTACGGAGCCATAATGGCTGGCGGGTACTTTGATCTCTGAAACCAGCTCAACATCAAACGCTTTACCGGGAGCTATCTGGACTCTTTCGCCGTTTTGCTCGGCATAGATTTCGACCATGCCAGCCGATTCCAATTGATATTTTACACCGGCAGAGTCATAATCCATAGGTATTCCGGAAAGGAAAAAGTCAACAAAGTCGTGCATTTCCCGGTACTTAATATCCACTTCGCCGCTCAGGGGCTGGCCATGCTGATCGACAAATGCTTCGGCTGGTACGCTGATACGGGAGCCGTTGGCGTGGGTATAGACGCCTCCTTTGGAAGCATCAATACGGTTGTTGGCAAAGGAAGGCTTGATATTTTGAAGGGGCGGACTGATAAAGTCCATTTGCTCAAAATAAGCTTCGGCCAGTTGCTGGCTTGTATCCTTTTGAAAGAGGTTGTTGTAAATCAGGAACAGAGCAATCGCTGCAGCAATGGCGCCACTGATATAGTACAGCATTCTTGAGCGGCCGACTGGACGAGGCGCGCCAGACTGCTGATATTGCTCCAAAAGCGTATCAAAATCGCGATATTGGGCAATATCATCGCTGGAAAGCTCTTTCAGATTTTGATGAAAAGTGTAACGCTTTGATTTCATATTTCTTTGATTGAGAGTTAGGCAAAAACGATAGTTCATTGCCCGAAAAATATAGAGAGCTGACCCACTTCCGGATCAGTCTGGGTGTTCCTTAATAATCATTTTTTTCAATTTCTTCAGAATGCGGTAGGTCTTTACCTTTGCATTGCTTTCTGTGATGCCCAGTATGTCGGCAATTTCCTTGAAAGGGCGTTGCTCGAAAAAACGCATTTCGATGATCGTCACTTCTGATTCTTTCAAGTCATCCAAGGCATTGATCAGCGCACTTCTGAACTGATGCTGCCGGTCTTCTTCAATTTCTTCTGCCAGCTCTGAGAAATTGCTTTCGTCGATGCTAATGAGGCGGTCTTTCTGCAAGTCTCTAAAATACTGCGACACCTCATTGCTGGCAATCCTGTACAGCCAGGCAGAAAAGGGAACCCCTTTGTATTGATAACTTCCCAGCCGCTGAAGGGCTTTTAAAAAAACCCGGGAACACAAATCGGCAGTGAGGTTCTCGTTGGCGGTACGGCGAAAAATGAAACGGAAAATGGCTTCGTAGTAATGCTCGTATAGTGGTTGGAAGCGGGCGGGATTTTTTTGAGCTTTCTGTATGAGGCTCCATTCCTCCTGCATGGCTTCAATAGAAACAGTCTTTTTCGGAGAATCCATTTGGAGCGGAATTTTTACAAGAGTACGACTAATTTGCAATCCGTCAATAGATTTAAATGCCTGATAAGCGGGCGCATAGCCAAAATTATCGTATTTCTTATAAAAAAGAAGCCTACCATCCACAGCCAAAAGCAAAATGCCCGGCTGTGGATTTATAGGCTATCAGCTAATCGCCATAAAGACCGTTTCAATACCATAATGCAGGAAACACAAAAAGATACAGCTACAAGGGAAAAAAAGTTGATTTTTGAGGAGGAGGCAGGCATTGGGGCCATAAAATCGCCCATTTACCCTCAAATTCAGCCTGTTTTGGTAGCTTTACTACATTCGTTCTCTCCAATTTGCCCTTCCTTTACACTGAGGTCAGGCGACTATACTGCCAGAAATCTGGCGTTTGCAGCCTGAGATTTCAACGCGCGGTATAATTCCAAAATAATTCTACTCTATACTATGGCTATCCGCCGATTTTTTTTGCTTTCAACTATTTTTTTGACCTTGACCACGGCTCAAACAGGGCGTAGCCAGCCCTCGGCACAAGATAGCCTGCGGCCTGCACCTTCCATTTTTGCGTTGCCGCTGGCCTTTTATACACCCGAAACGAATTGGGGCTTTGGTGCTGCAGGCATACTGGCCTTTCGATTCGCCGGTCAGCTACCCGATTCCCGTCCATCCCAGATGCAGCTCGGCTTTGCTTATACACTCAACAAGCAGTTTTTGGCCTATTTGCCCTATCAGCTCTACCTCGGCAATGAAAGACATTTTATTTATGGAGAATTGGGGTGGTACAAATATTCCTACGAATTTTATGGTATTGGCAATTCTTCCTCTGCTTCGGATAAGGAATTGTACGGCGTCAATTATCCTCGCTTGCGGATAAATGCTTTGCAAAGTATTCTTTCCGGTTTGTATCTGGGTCTGCGCTACTGGATGGATCATTTTGACATATATGACCTGCAGCCGGACGGCTTGCTTGCCAATACCCATATCACCGGGCAGCATGGCGGCCTGCTTAGTGGCTTGGGAGTAGTGGGCCAATACGACCGACGCGACAATGTCTTTTACCCGGCTTCCGGCAGCCTGGCCGAATTGGTCTTGTTCTACAATGGCCGGGCTTTGGGTTCCGGCTTCAACTATGGCAAGCTCTATTTGGATGCGAGCCAGTATTTGCCTACCTCCTGGGGACATATTCTTGCCTTGAATTTGTATGCCGAGTTTACCTTTGGCGATGCGCCTTTCAATCAGCTGGCACTGCTGGGTGGCACTCGCCGGATGCGCGGCTACTATGAAGGGCGCTTCCGCGACAAGCAGCTTGTAATTTTGCAAACTGAATACCGCTTTCCACTTTTCTGGCGCCTAAAAGGAGCGCTGTTTGGCGGGGCAGGGAGGGTAGCAAATACTATCCATTCATTTAGCCTGTCCGATATCAAATGGAGCGGAGGAGGGGGTTTGCGCGTTTTGATCAATAAAAAAGAGCGAATCCACATTCGGCTGGATGCGGCCTTTGGCCAAGCTGGCAATAGTGGATATTATGTAACCATTGGAGAGGCCTTCTAAGCTGGATTTTAGAGCCTGTCAGGATTTTAGCCTTCGGGCTGTTCTTGCCCGACCCGCCTGCCAGGCAGACGGACAGGTTTTGTTCTGTACTATACCGCCTTGTTTTTTTTTGGCAAAAATCACACTTCTATTTCAGCAAATACGGGAAAATGATCTGAGGCTTTTTTTAATGCCTCTTTCATTTCGCTGGACAAATCTGTTTTATATGGTTTTGAGTACGGATTTAATACTCCGCTATCTTCCAGTTTAATCTTTTGGCTTATCAGGATGTGGTCTATTAGTACTGTAAACCAATTTTTTGTAATAGTGTCTGTAAACAAACTTGAGCTTGGAGAAAATCCATATTTACCTAATTTCGGTTTTCCCAAAGCGCTTTTTAGTATCAATCCCGGTTCATATACGCTGCCTAGCAGGAGCTCTATGGCGCTCTTTCCTAGCCGGTTTTCATAAAAATCGCTTCCTATTCCATCGTTTATATCACCAGCCACAATTACATTATCTCCATCCTTTAGCCATTGATCCACCCTTTTTCTTATATGCATACATTCAGCATATAATTTTCTTCTATTCAATTCAGATAAATGTTCATACCTGGCATAGTCCACATTGCTAAAGATTCCTTTAGACTTAGCATGTACTACAATCATTTTAAACAGCTTTTCCTGATTTTGTTTTTCCGTCACTGTTAATTCTAAAGGAGGTCTCCAATGCTCATATTGTTCTTTTATACTTTTTTCAAGGGTATCAGCTATGAATATTTCATCGAATTTATTTTCCGACTCGGGTGTATGTTCCACTGTTAATTTATCTGAATCGTAAATTGCACATATTTCCTGTTGCCCATTGGATGTAAACCCCTCTATTGCCTTATAATTTCGAGCGGGTAATACACTAAATTCATTGATCCATTTTTCCAATTGGCCTTTTGCTGTTTTATTTCCATTCACTAAAGTATCTGGTCCTTCAACTATGGCAATTAGATCCGCATCAATATAGGAAAGGACACTTGCCAGCCGCAAGCTTCTTACAGTTTTCTTTTCATCTTCACTCCATGAAGATTCAGGTTCATCTGCTGGAGGAGGGGCGTTTATAGGCTCTCCGTTGACAAATAGATTTTTCATCCACTCTACATTGTATTCAGCTATTTTTAATTTCATGATTTTTGATTTTACTTCTGTTATGTAATACTACCTTTTAGAGCTGGCTTGGATTTTCGAGCCCTTTGAAAAAGTGGACATCGGTGCATCTGCTTAGCGACCAAACCAATGAGCTATGCAAGCACAATATGAACGCCTCACCGATAAGCGCAGTGGGAAGTTATAAAACTGTCTGTGGATTGGCAAACAAAACGGGACATAGATTTGCGTGACGTCTTCGATGCCATTCTGTGGATAACCCGGCCGGGGGGGCCAATGGCGCAACCTCAACAGCCAGTTCCCGCCGTGAACAGCCGTCTGTTATTCTTTTGACAAATGGACGAAGGACGGTAGCTCGAGGGCATCAACATTGTCCTCAACCTCATGGAGCGGATGCAGGCGGACGGGGAAACTACCCTAATTCGGCTTAAAAGGCCCGATTCTCGAAGCGGTGTACTTTCTTTGGGTTGATTGCATAGCCTTTTTTCCCACAAATATTGTGGTAGCCATATAGGTCAAAACCTTTCTTCATCATTGTCTCTGATTGGGCTAGAATAAATCTGGCTCTGCTTTTTATGCTGATTAATTCGATAATGAAAAGAAAGGACAATTGCTCGTGATTGCCACAAAAAATTATCTTCAGAATAGAATGTATCGTCCTCGGAAAAAGAACGGCGGCGGCGAGAATTAAACACATCACTAATATTTAAAGTGACGGTACCATTGTTTTTAAGCAAATCTATACTGGTGGCAAAATCCATAGCAAAAGTCGATTGATTCACTCCCTGCGTAGTCCTCCGGGGAGCAGAGTAATGCAGGGTCATCTGAGTATTTAATTTTTTCCACAAAGTAACCCGGGAAATAGTTTTTGAGGTCAAAGAAAGAGATTTGCCACCCACATAAATCTCCGCGCCTTGATGTTGATAGGTTCCTTCAGAAAAGGAATGAAAGAAATTCATATCACCATTTAAGCGCCACCAATCAGAACATTTAAAAGAATAAGTAAACTCAATACCGAAATTCTTCTTAATCCTTAAATTCTCAGCTTGAGTAATAGTCGTTTCGGGAAACCTATCATCTACTCTTTGTATCCGCTTGATTACATCATCCGTTTGTCGAAAATAAGCTATACTACTCAGAGCCCCCCTATCCCAATATTTGATATATCCTAACTCAATCGCATGGGTGAATTCCGGACGAATGTTTGGGTTGCCTCTCCAAATGTTCCGACGGTCTCTCAAAGTAAAAAACGGAGTTAAATCCAAAAAAGCAGGGCGTTCAATGCGGCGGCTATAACTTAATTGAATACCATTGTCATTAGGTAGGTTATACCCTATAAAAGCACTTGGGAAAAAATTCAAATACTTGCTGATCGTCGTTTCATCTTTAGCTGCCAATTCTGATTCAACATCTGAATATTCTGCCCGAATCCCAGCTTGAAATGAAAACTCACCCACTTCTCCCCCTATGTCAGCATAAACAGCATGGATGATCTCCTGATACTTGAAATCATTAATAAAATTTGAATCGAGGGTTTCAATGTTGTCAATAATATTCTTTAAACTGTATTTATCCGTGATAGTTCGAAAGGAACTCTGGAAGCCCCCCTCAAACTTGGACTCTTCCCCAAATGGCAAAATATAATCCGATTTTGCCACCAGCAATTTGCTAGCTGATTTATTATTAGTTATTTGGTTAAACTCAAACGTATCCAATAGATTTTTCTCGCCATCAAAATAACTTTCCTCATACACAGAAGTTTCATTCTCCAGTTCTGTTTCATATCGAATATCTGTGGTCAATTGATGCTCTTCTTTTGAGAACAATTTCCTGTGCCTTAAAAAACAATTCAAATTGTCTTCTTTTCCTGTTTCATGTTCCAGCCTTTTCGTAATCAGATGAACATTGTCAATGGAACCAAATGCATCTGTATAAAGAAGCTGAGAAATGTTTTTATCCTTATTGGTTCGATAATAAAAAGAAGTGGTAAGGGTGTTTTCAGGGCTTAAATAATAGTCTGCTCCTATTTTAAGATTAATCGGCATACCGCTCCTTTTATGCGTTCTATCCATGTGGGAGAACAAAGTGCTATCCGGTGTTTCACTGTTAAAAAACCTATTCCTGTAATTGCCCGTTCCGGGTCTGTGCACATACCAGGCCCCTATGCCGGCAAAAAGGTTCATCCTATCCTTTCTGTAATTCATATTAACCCCTATTCCATAATTGTCAGGACGCCCGACATTTGAGCTAACCGATCCATTCAGCCCAATATCCTCATTTTTTTTCATGACAATATTGATAATTCCTGCCATGCCTTCGGCTTCATATCTTGCCGAAGGGTTGGTTATTACTTCAATACGATCGATAGTGTTGGCTTGGATTTGCCGAAGCCCTTCTGAATTTTCACCGCAAATCAACAGAGATGTTTGCCCATTGACTAAAACGCGCACACTTCCATTACTCCTAAGGCTGACATTTCCTTCAATGTCCACCCAAACGCCCGGGACATTCCTCAATATGTCTTCGGCTGTACCGCCTTGACTCACCAAGTCCTTACCCACATTAAATACTCGCTTGTCAAGGCTCATCATCACTGAACTTTTCTCAGCCCGGACTTCCACCTCATTTAGCAACTCGGCAGAGGGCTCCAATTCAATAATTCCCAAATCCAGGATATCCTGTTTTTCCGAAAGGGTAATATCACTAATAATTTTGGGCCGGTAAGCGATAAACTCTATTTTCAAGGAAAACTTATTGATGTAGGCTATCAATGAAAAGTGGCCATCTTTATTGGACAGCCCCCCGGTTACTACTAAACTATCGTCAGGGGAATAGAGTGTTATAGTGCTGTATTCCAAAGGAATCTCAGATTCACTATCTACTACTTTCCCAATAATAGTCACCCGCTTTGCGGCCAAGTGATCTTTTTGCTTGTTGCTGTCTGCCAATATTCCAATATTTTGTGCATTTGCCACAGATATGCAAGCCAGAATTGAATACAAAAGTGGCAAGATTACTCTCATATTGAATATTTTTTGGACATATCTGATATGCATTGCCATTATTTGGCCAAAAAACACATGGAATCAACCCTTTTTGGCTTCAAATATCATGCTAAGGATTGGTTGAAACTCATGTCCTGCGCAATATATATGCGTTTAGTAGATTTGAAAGACTGGTACTCTTTTATACCGCACTTTGCCAAGTCTTGTGCATACACACAAAACTTGGCGGTTTGAAGTATATTTAGACTTTGGACGAAAACGGAAGCATCTCCAACATAAATGTTAGGTCAAAATCCCGGATAGATTCGAAGTCTTTTATGCGACTTTCTTGTTATTGCGCTTATTAGAGGTCTTTTTTACGACCTTATATCGAGTTCTTTGAATTTGTGTTTCGCCTTTTTGTCTCGGCCTACCTTTTTTGGACTTTAGCGGTTTGAATGGGTTTTGTTCAAAAGTCAAAAAAAGTGATTCGGCAGCATGCCATGTCTGTGCAATAGACAATCTATGTCCGCTGTCAGGCTGTTGATTTTGGGGTAGGTACTTTCGCCATTCTCTTGGACGAAAGTCCGCTTCGTCACTTGCGATGTAAAGTAGCCAAACAGTTAGTTGATAAATCAACAACCAATTGTCAAAATGTTCTAGTACAGGAGTTTGCAGTTTATCAATCATCAACCGTTGCTTGGCAAATCGAAGACTTGGTTCGATATCATAACGTTTACGATAAGTATGATATCCTTCGGGAGTGGTTACTTCATTTTTCCGTTTACCGCTAAGAGCTACAAACATGTCTCGACTAAATATCGCTTTTCCCGTTTCAGCATCCCGAACTTTAACAGCTAAAATGTCCATTGGCTTGTCTTTCATGTTGTGGCCATTTTTAGATCGAATCAGCATATTGTTCCATCGGAATATTTGAACAACAATCTTTCTACCTTTTTTTGTTGTTGCCTCCAGCTCAAAAAAATCGTTATGAGGAACTTCAAAAATAGATTGTTGATATACTGTATAGGGCTGTTTTGTTTTAGGATGCTTTTTGTAGCTTTTGTTCCTGCTCTCTGAAATCAGGTAAAGTTTTTGATTGTAAATTTTGGGTGCTCCTTTACTTTGGATCGAAGGGGCTTTACCTGTACCAGTCCATACCTTCATGCCTGATTTTAAGCGGGCAATACTGACCAGATCATCATATTTAAATGCCTCGGCCAAATAAGCACCATTGCCGTATTTACTATCTAATGTATTGAGGCATAGCTTCTGGCCCAAATCCAAGTGAGGATGGTTGAGCAATTCTTCCAGTTGCTCCAACGCTGTTTGAGAAGCGGTTTTGTTGATCGCAACACGGGATATACTAAGAGGTAAACTCCAATTGGTACCTCCATCGGATAAATTAATAAGGGATACTTCATAGCCAATACCCAACGGTTTGTTGCCCTTGATCACATTGTTTGGTATAGCTATATAGGTTCGACCTTCCAGTGTGTCCGAATGGGGCTTTTGTATTGGTGTAGTATCGGTTTGTAATAATACTCGACCTGTGTCTTCCACTGCTGGTGAATAATAAGCATAACAGAGCGATTGAAAGAATTTTCGAACTTTACCATACTCTTCTTCATTCCGCGAAAGGTTACTTACTACCTTACTTATACTACCATACTTATAATGGTACAGAGGCGAAAGACTTAATTCAGTCGGAGATTTTGCTCCTTTATACGAGGATAATGCCATGATTAAATTGGTCGTTGCTCGACTACGACGTATCTTTGAATATAAAATTTCATGGCAGAACAGATTGCTTCTTGTTATTGTTTGCATAAAAACAAGATAATCGCTGTTCTGCCTTTTTCATAATCGACATCTTTTTCGTCCAAAGTCTAATACCAATTGGAGTTTACCTTTTAGTATATCCCGTGTTTTAGTATATCCCGTGTTGCGATCAACAAAACCGCTTCTCAAACAGCGTTGGAGCAACTGGAAGAATTGCTCAACCATCCTCACTTGGATTTGGGCCAGAAGCTATGCCTCAATACATTAGATAGTAAATACGGCAATGGTGCTTATTTGGCCGAGGCATTTAAATATGATGATCTGGTCAGTATTGCCCGCTTAAAATCAGGCATGAAGGTATGGACTGGTACAGGTAAAGCCCCTTCGATCCAAAGTAAAGGAGCACCCAAAATTTACAATCAAAAACTTTACCTGATTTCAGAGAGCAGGAACAAAAGCTACAAAAAGCATCCTAAAACAAAACAGCCCTATACAGTATATCAACAATCTATTTTTGAAGTTCCTCATAACGATTTTTTTGAGCTGGAGGCAACAACAAAAAAAGGTAGAAAGATTGTTGTTCAAATATTCCGATGGAACAATATGCTGATTCGATCTAAAAATGGCCACAACATGAAAGACAAGCCAATGGACATTTTAGCTGTTAAAGTTCGGGATGCTGAAACGGGAAAAGCGATATTTAGTCGAGACATGTTTGTAGCTCTTAGCGGTAAACGGAAAAATGAAGTAACCACTCCCGAAGGATATCATACTTATCGTAAACGTTATGATATCGAACCAAGTCTTCGATTTGCCAAGCAACGGTTGATGATTGATAAACTGCAAACTCCTGTACTAGAACATTTTGACAATTGGTTGTTGATTTATCAACTAACTGTTTGGCTACTTTACATCGCAAGTGACGAAGCGGACTTTCGTCCAAGAGAATGGCGAAAGTACCTACCCCAAAATCAACAGCCTGACAGCGGACATAGATTGTCTATTGCACAGACATGGCATGCTGCCGAATCACTTTTTTTGACTTTTGAACAAAACCCATTCAAACCGCTAAAGTCCAAAAAAGGTAGGCCGAGACAAAAAGGCGAAACACAAATTCAAAGAACTCGATATAAGGTCGTAAAAAAGACCTCTAATAAGCGCAATAACAAGAAAGTCGCATAAAAGACTTCGAATCTATCCGGGATTTTGACCTAACATTTATGTTGGAGATGCTTCCGTTTTCGTCCAAAGTCTAAAAGTATATATAAAGCAATGAAAAAAGAAAGGCGGGTGCTGCATAAATTGCAAAACGGCAAAAGGTTTTATCTCAACCCATCCGCTCTGTCAGACAGTACACCCAAACCAAACAATTCATATACATGCCCGGGCATTTCCTCTTCCAGCCACTATTCGTTCGTGCCGTTCAAAACTAGTAGGTCTATCCACTGAAACTTCACTCTCAGACATTTTCTAATCTGACCCCGGCATAAAACCGGCGAACTGCATTTCTACAATTCGCCAATACAAATTCTTGGCTGGGACCAAAAACTCCTATTTTTTCACTATTACCAACTTCTGGTTCGACATCCTCTCCAATGCCTGCTTATCAGCTAAGGCATCGGCATGGCTGCCAAATGAACCGTAGTAATACCTGCGATACACCTTTCCATTTACGTTAGTAAAATCGTGGCTGAGCAAATCTCCGAAGTTTTTCATCCCCAATTTGCTAAACCCAAAGCTGCGGTCCAAAGTCACTTTGGTTTTCCTTTCACTGAAAACACCCAATTGGATTTTATATGGGCCGGTACTGCTGTTGGAGGTATTGACAGCCGGCCCTCTGGCCGCATATTCGGTGGGTCTCAGCGGGTAATATTTATTATCAAGACTATTGTAATCGTAGGTACTCCTCTTATTCACATCCGACCTGCGAAAGGCATTTCTAAAGTAGGGAGATCCTTTTAATGTCCGCAATACTTGCTCAGCCTGCGGACCGGCAGTAAAGAATTCGGGCGGTCCATCCTTCCCTTGCGGATGATGGAATAGGTAAACTTTAGTAAGCCCATCCGCTTCTCCCGTATAAATGCCAACATTACTTAAGTTTATTTCCTTTAACCGGGCATTTACACCATCCACATTTTCTTCAAATTCCTTGCGGCTGCCGAAAGTGGTCAGTTGGATGACAAATGCATTCTTGTCAAGGCTGCCTTTGCCCGCAGGGCGGGAGGCGTTTTCATTCCAACCTATGATCTTTTCGTTCCATTTCCCTGTGGGTATTATTCCTCTATCGCTATGAAAGTAATCATTTATCATAATTTTTTGCTGGCGATTAAAATTCATTTGGGGATTAAGGGTAAAATCATCCACCGATTCTCTCAATGTTTGTTCAGAATCACTATACTCAGCTTCCCTTGTTTTCAGCATCTTCCCACTCTTATCCAGCAAAGTATAAGTTATGTAAAACCCGTCATGGCCATAACTATATACTTTCAATGTTCTATTTCCTTTTGAATAATAGGCAGTAGATTCTCCCACATCTCTGGAGCCCTCATCGCTCTTTTCCAATTTCCAGGTACCTAAATCAAGTGTATGGACTTTGAGAAAATCGACATCTGTCGCAGGAGCGGTATTTTTGGCTACTTTGGTTGGTGCTTGTTTCTTTGTGCCAAGGCTCGCTTTTTTCCAGTTTCCTTTGACCCTTGCAGTATAAGGCTCCGCCGATTCTACGTTTTTCTGACTCCTTTTGTACCGCATTGGCGGATTGCTCGTAAAATCTTCAATGGTTTCGGTGAGGGTGTTGTCCCCCCTGTCATAATACAATTCTCTTTTTTTGAGCAACTTTTTATTTTTATTGTACAATTGATAGGTATCAAACCAATTATACTCGCTCTGAGAATTGGAATATTCCAAAATCTGGTTTCCTTTGGTATAAGCTTGTATTTCGATAGCAAAATCACCAGCTTCTTCCTCTTTCATTTTTTGTTTTTTCCAGGTGCTCAAATCAATTTTGCCGAAATAGGGAAAATCGAGAATAGTGCCGGTGGCAGCCGCATTGGCTTTTTTAGCCTCTCCGGGAACAGCCTCACTTCCCTTTTTGGCTTCTCCGGGTCTATTAATGGCACCCCCAAAGACCCAGCCGAATCCCATTTCGCGTTCTATTGGCTCTAACTCATACCAGTAGTCCGTATATTCTTTACCGCGCAATTTTACCGTGCTGGTATTTTCGGATTTTTTCCCTGTCCAGGGTAAAACGGTTCCTTCTGAAACTTGGTCCGTCACCTCCCCATTTAGTTTAGGTTGAAAACGAATGTTCACATGGTCCACCCATGCGGTTACAGGAGTCGCTTTTATTGCACCGCCGGCTTGTTCAAGCCAATAACTGCCTTTCAAATAATCGGCAGGTTCTGCAAGCGGCTCCATGGGATGGCTGATATTAGCCATTGTTTTTTCAAGTAAAACTTCGCCCCTTACTCTGACAGGTTTGGCTACTTCTACCACTCCTTGCATGTTGGGTTTATTTCCCGAAAAATCGATCAGGTGATGTTCCAGCTTATAAGGAATGTCCTTATCACTACGTCCCATAGCTACATCCTCCTCATCATGGTACCTCTGCCTTTCCACCATTACCACATCTTTAGATTTCGCATCCAGCAAAATATAGGTCTTTGTAAAATGAATAACAGAAGGCTCTTCGTCCTCCCTCACTATCAACATCCAGTCATTACTCTCATATCGGTCTATTGTGATGGATGTGTTATAATATGCCTCTGGATAAGTGGTAAACACCTTACGAAAACTCGTATCGGGCAAGTGAGACAACGCATTGAATGGAGAAGAAATACCGCCCGACGCTTCATATGCTGTGGGGGTAGTTGCTTCTTCTTTGGCAACATCAGCAGAAATTTTGTCGTCAGTATTAGTTGACGAATCGTTTTTACAGGAGAAAAACGCAAAAACAATTGCTGCGACCAGAACAAAATAAATTGGTTTTTTCATAATAAGAATGTTAGTAGTTTTAAAACAACTTCTTGGATTAAATATGAAATAACTGGCTTTTTTAGATAAGGTGATTTTCGGAAAATTAGGTATAGATGTATATGCGATGCTGAATTGTATCAATGCTTTTTGTTCGATTGGAGGTGAGACAAACAACAAGCGAGCACTTTTCAGGTCAGCTCTATCCATACCGAACAGGATTTCGCATATATGTTTTCATCAAATGCTCAACCACTGTGGAAAAAGCCTTTGCATTGCTCCAATTTTTCACTTCCCAAACCAACCGCCAAACTACTGGAATGGACGAAAACCTCTTCTTAGCTATTTATTCAGGGTAAATCACTCAAGAGGTTTTGTCCTATCCCCTACCCTGGCTTAGCCTTTTATTTTTTTCAAAAGCAATTTTTTATTAGTTTTTCCTTCCAATTCCCAAAGCATTGCCCGGGCATCGGCTTTGTTGTCATACGAACCAAAATAGTATCGGCGACAGACCTTATTTTTCACAGTTGTAAAATCATGGCTGAGCATATATTCAACATCGTCCATATCTAAGCCATAATTGGAAACGATATAGTCAAACGACTTTTTTTCCTTGAAAACCCCCAATTGAATCTTGTATTTGGAAGCATCGTTTTTTGAGGCAACCATTTTACCCTTGGCCGTAAATTCAGACGGTATAGTACCTGTACTTTTGGCCGCGGGAGTCGCATAAGCCATCAAATTCCCTTTTCTGACATTTCTGAAAAAAGCATCCTTAAAATAAGGTTGAGCTTGTATAGTCAGTAAAAGATCATTCACCTGCCAATTTTCGTGGAGTAAAAAAACTCTGACCCATTTGCCGACTCTTTCAGTTCTTAGATCAGCTACGGTATAAACATGCTCGGGCCAGTCAATTTTGTTGAAATACTTGACAAACCTATGTTTATTGTTCTCTAATTGCTGCCAATTATCGTATGCCGCTAATTGGATGGCGGGTACTTTATAACTTGCCTGGGCAAATGAACTCAATGCGAGAAAAAGGAATAAACACAGCGTGGATAATACTTGTGCAGTTCTCATAAAAAAATGATTTTCGTGTAAAAAAAAAATAGTAAATGATCATCTAAACTCAGCATTCAAAGATAAAAATATATTTTATTATAGAATTTATCAGTGCGCAAAAATTGTAAAACAAGTTTAGTCCTGCCACTTTGACTGCTCATTGAACGAAGCAAAAAATATAGTGCCAAGCAGCTTAACTATTGACGGCCCCGTTGCATCAGCACCTTATCACGGGCCTCCTTTGTTTGAAAAAACTCTCGTCTCCTTTGTACGACTAAAAGATTTGAATCTAACAGGAGGATCTGTGGTGACTTTTACTACCAACAACTCTGATTATTTAAATGGACTTGTACTGGGAGAAGTGAACGGAATCTATTCGCTTAGTGCCGTTAATACTTATTGGTCGGTGGTTAGTGAGGAGAATGTACGCTTGGAATATCTCCGCCCTGGCTATAAAGAAGAACACACCCACACCCTTCTGAAAATGGCAACCACTTTTAAAAATGTTAATGGCAAATGCCAAATAAGCATATACCGCAATGGGGATCAAATCGGTCAATTCACAAAAGGTCAGTTGAAAACTTTAGCACCAGGCAACTCCAAAGTCATGTTCGGCATGAGGGAAATGCACGACAAAATAAGAAGCTACCCACCAAGCTATCAGACCTGGATAAAAGCAGACATCGAAGAAATCCGATCCCTCGATTTTGCAAAGTAAAGACATTGTGGAAAGTGATTTCGATATTTGGTGGTGCATTGAAAGTAATGCTGTTGTTCCCGATGTTCAAAACCACCACCGTTGATCCGATGCTTCAAGCATTCTTCTTGAGTTTTTGATCCATTTTTTGTCAGGAGCGGTTAAAGCTTTCATATGGGCAGGATGACCTTTTCTTTATTTATCCGTTTTCTCATTTCCCTGGTCTAATTGGGTTTCAAGCCGCCATTTTTGAGCTAATTTCACGTACCTGCCGCAGGGCATTTTCAATTGCCCAGGTTGCACCGAACAATTTATTACATTTACAATATTTCTTTCAACACCTAACGTCCTTACAAAAAACACAAGCAATGAGAATCTTCATCCTCACCCCGCTATTCATCCTGATCTTCACAAAGGCTTCTTTATCTCAAATTGAGGCAACTTTTGATTATGGAACTGATGGTCAACGGGTTTGCCTGGTAGATGTCACCATCAATAAAAATCCCGCTTCGGCTACGCTCCATTTCAGAGATGCCGCGATGAACAATGCCCATCAAACCACCATCTATCGGCGACAATTGTATGGAGGGGGTTCCGACTGGCTCTTACAGATTGATGATCTTCCAGCAGGAACCACATCGTGGACTGATACCGATGTAGCCCTGGGTGAAGTATGGGAATATCAAATAAGGCGGACACACAACGACGGCGATGCCATTGGTTATGCTTCTGCAGCAATCTATTACGACCAGAGTGATTACCGGGGACAAATGATATTGGCTATTGCCGATGACCTTCCCAACGCATTGCCCGATGAAATTCTGCGACTCAAAAGAGACTTGACCGCTGATGGCTGGTTTGTAAATGAACTGATAATAGCCGAAGGCGATGTTAATTTTGAAGACGGGGAAAGAGTGGTGAGTGTAAAAGATTCTATCGCAGAAATCTACCATAATGCCCCCTCAGATGACAAACCAAAAGTGCTTTTCGTATTGGGTCATATTCCGCTCCCCCGCTCAGGGCAGGGGCTCCAGGCGCCCGATGGTCATTTTGATGCCACAGGGGCAAGAGGCTCGGACTGTTATTATGCCGATATGGACGGAATATTCACGGATACGGCGATCTATGACACCTCCGCTCTGTATCATACATTGACCAAAAACATTCCCGGAGATTACAAATGGGATCAGGATAAGATCCCTTCCGAATTGGAAATGGCATTTGGAAGAGTAAGTTTTCGCCGAATAACTTCAGGATGGGCTCCAGGCGAAATTGCCGCCATGAAAACTTATCTGGACCGGCTTCACAATTACAGATACATTTCTAATGAACAGAAAATCGGAAAAAATACTGCCTTCAACGAAACAGGATATTTAAATTCCACCGATGCCTCTTACCGCTGTTTGCCCGCTTTATCGGGTGGTAGTAATGTGTACCACAGCAGCATAGCCGCATACCCAGGACACAATCAATGGGTCAAGGACAATGGGCCTTTTTTGTGGTATATGTCCAACCAATATGTGCCCCTAACGGCAGAATGGGACACCATCGGTATGGATGCATTGGTTTACAGTAGTGACCAGAGCAATTTTGGCTACGGCGATTTGCCGAACAATACCAATTCAGATTGGCATGCAAGTACCATTAGAAAGATACTAAGCTATGACACTAAGTGCCTGATTGCAATTTGGACTACAACTGCTGTGAATGTCTTTCATCAGGCAGGAGTAGGCGAACCGCTCGGTTATGCCTGCAAATTTATCATGGATCATGATACGACCAATCAAATCTATGAAAAAGTGGAGCAACCATGGGATAGCTCTGACTGGTGGAATCGTACACATTTCAACTTTTTTGGCGACCCCACTTTGAGGCTCTACCAAACCTACCCCCCTGCTGATTTACAGGTAGCCAACAATACTTCCGAATTCACCCTTGAATGGCTTGCATCTTCAGATGAAAACCTGATTGGCTACCATGTCTATAAGAGCAATGAGGAATTCGGCATTTATCAAAAGATAACAGGTGCATCTCCAATTGCCAATACCAGCTTTACCGACCCGGCTTACCAAGCCGGCAATTGGTATATGGTTCGTGCCATAGCGGAACAAACTACCGGCTCAGGAATTTTCCTGAATCCAAGTCACGGAATATTTATTCAGGGACAAATTATACTTACCACCGACAATACTTTGGAGTGGGGGAATGGCATCCGTATCAATCCCAATCCTGTAAAGGAGCAATTGCACATTTTCTCTGAAGTGCCGATAAACAGGCTCGAAATATGGGATGGCAATGGAAAATTGGTCCTTAAAAAGGAAATGCATTCAATTAAAAATTTAAACGTCAATGTTAGTCATCTATTCGCTGGATCCTATTATTTAAGGACTTTCTCAAAGGGGAAATCGCAAGAAAAGATTTTTATTAAAATCTAGCTCGGGTCTCATGCAAGGGCGTGAGTTGAGAAGCTACACCCCTTCCAATCCAAGAGGATAGTCCTCCGATCATCATAAAAAAAGAGCCCGGCAATACCGCCAGGGCTCCAGGGTGATCGCGCCAGGATTCGAACCTGGGACCGTCTGCTTAGAAGGCAGATGCTCTATCCAGCTGAGCTACGCGACCATTTTTCCTTGATCAGTTCCCGGCCCTGACCACTTTTATAAAATTTCTCTCGCTCCCGGGCTTCTCCCCTGCTTTGGCATGCTTCGTAAAAGAACAAACTGTACGGCACATAAGGCCTGGTGGATCGGGTCTTCCCTTTATTATGCTCTCTTAACCGACCATGTGGGGATTGGCCCGTCATCCCAACATAAAAGCGATCATGCTCTTCACTCCTCAAAACATATACGTAATACATCTTTCTTCTCTTTTTCATGCTCCCCTCCTACGGTGGGTAAATATCCAGTTTACCCGCCTCGGGCGGGCTGAGCTACGCGACCATTTTTCTTTGATCAGTTCCCGACCCTGACCACTTTTATAAAATTTCTCTCGCTCCCGGGCTTCTCCCCTGCTTTGGCATGCTTCGTAAAAGAACAAACTGTACGGCACATAAGGCCTGGTGGATCGGGTCTTCCCTTTATTATGCTCTCTTAACCGACCATGTGGGGATTGGCCCGTCATCCCAACATAAAAGCGATCATGCTCTTCACTCCTCAAAACATATACGTAATACATCTTTCTTCTCTTTTTCATGCTCCCCTCCTACGGTGGGTAAATATCCAGTTTACCCGCCTCGGGCGGGCTGAGCTACGCGACCATTTTTCCTTGATCAGTTCCCGGCCCTGACCACTTTTATAAAATTTCTCTCGCTCCCGGGCTTCTCCCCTGCTTTGGCATGCTTCGTAAAAGAACAAACTGTACGGCACATAAGGCCTGGTGGATCGGGTCTTCCCTTTATTATGCTCTCTTAACCGACCATGTGGGGATTGGCCCGTCATCCCAACATAAAAGCGATCATGCTCTTCACTCCTCAAAACATATACGTAATACATCTTTCTTCTCTTTTTCATGCTCCCCTCCTACGGTGGGTAAATATCCAGTTTACCCGCCTCGGGCGGGCTGAGCTACGCGACCATTTTTCTTTGATCAGTTCCCGACCCTGACCACTTTTATAAAATTTCTCTCGCTCCCGGGCTTCTCCCCTGCTTTGGCATGCTTCGTAAAAGAACAAACTGTACGGCACATAAGGCCTGGTGGATCGGGTCTTCCCTTTATTATGCTCTCTTAACCGACCATGTGGGGATTGGCCCGTCATCCCAACATAAAAGCGATCATGCTCTTCACTCCTCAAAACATATACGTAATACATCTTTCTTCTCTTTTTCATGCTCCCCTCCTACGGTGGGTAAATATCCAGTTTACCCGCCTCGGGCGGGCTGAGCTACGCGACCATTTTTCATGTGCGCTGCAAATTTAGGGCTTTTTGGCAGTAAATTGCAAGCGGATAGAATTGAAAGTTGTGCTTGTACTAAACCTATAAACTGCCGAAATGCCGTAAGCAAGTGATAGGAATAGATCGGCTCATGTCTTTTACCTCCCATTTAATTACTACCTTCACTATGCTACTAATACCTGGGCTATGAGTAAAGCATCCTCCGTTCAGATTGAGGCAAGTTGGAAAGCTGTGCTGGCAGAAGAGTTTGAAAAAGCTTACTTCTGGCAGATAAAAAAATTTTTGGTCAACGAAAAAAAAGCGGGCAAAACCATTTATCCACCCGGGCCTCTCATTTTTAATGCTTTCAACAAAACGCCATTTGATCAGCTCAAAGTCGTCATCATCGGCCAGGATCCATACCACAATCCCGGCGAAGCGATGGGCCTTTGCTTTTCCGTTCCCAAAGGAGTGCGGGTACCCCCTTCGCTGCGCAATGTGTACAAAGAGCTACACAATGAGCTGGGCATGCCCGTCCCCAATCACGGAGACCTCAGCGCCTGGGCCGCACAGGGGGTTTTGCTCTTAAACGCCATGCTCACGGTAGAACATAAACGGGCCGGCTCTCATAAAAAAATTGGATGGCAGCAATTTACCGATGCCGTGATACGCATCATTTCCGATCAGAAAGAAGGAGTTGTATTTTTGCTTTGGGGCAATTTTGCCAAAGGGAAAAAAGCGCTGATCAACGAAATGAAGCACTACGTACTCGAATCAGCCCATCCCTCTCCCCTGGCCGGCGATGCTTTTCTGGGCAATGGCCACTTTTCCAAGACAAACGATTTGCTTATCGCCCAGGGGCTGGAACCTATCGATTGGACGATCTCATAGCCCATTTTTCTTCAAACGATAGGCGTACAACAAATCCTCTTTGGCCACAAGCATCACAGGGGCTTGCCCCCTGGCAAGCGGAGCAAAGTCGAAAGCAGTAGTGCCTGCTAAAGGAAAGCCGGGATGCACCTTACCATTACCATCCATTAGCCAAACAGTTTTCTCTGTTCGATTCAACAACCCAATAGATTGCTTTTGCGCACCCGGCAGATCAACTACAAACAGGCTATCAACAACCGCCTCAAGCTGAATACGCTCCACAACCCTGAAGGCACTGCCCTGATAGGCGTAAATAGCCAGCGCCTTTCCGGAAGTCACCGCATATTCCTTCGTTTTATCGCCCCTCAAGTCCGCCATTAAAAACCGCACCTTTTCATTTTTTCCCACAGCTGTTGCCAACCCAAAGTGCTGCCCATCCGGCTTTACAACCTCCAGTTTTCCATCTCCTCTCGATACCACGATTCTGCACCGATCGCTACTTGATTCCACAAAAGGAGCCGATAATATCGTATCGGATTTTGTAGCCACTGAAAAACGCTTTTTGCCAAAACGGCTGTAAGCCGTCAGCATGCCTGAAGTATTCAATGCAATCAGGAAATCTTTTCCACCTTTTTCAAAATGCTGTAGGGGCTGGCAAATCAATCCCGCCGCCCTTTGTGGGGTCCATCCATTCAAAGGAGCACCGGAAAATGAATATCCATAAATCAGCCCCTCCCCAACAGGCAAATAATATTCATACTCTCTTCGCCCGCCATAATCTACCAAACACAGCCCTGTCGTGGCTTTGGCCTGAAAGGCAAAGGGATAATGTTGCAGCGATTTCCCCTCACGATCCGTCAAATACACCTTTGTCCGGCTATTGAACAGAAGGCATTCCACACCATCATCTGGCTTTTTGAGCTGGTAAATATCAGAGATCATAGGCCCTCCCAGTTGTTGTGTTCGCGTGATGCTGCCTTTGTCATCCAGGAAATACAAAAGATAGTTGGCATCCTGAATGGCTATTTCAAAGCGACTCGAAGCATGACTACTCAATAAAATCGGAGCACATATTGCCGGGGCTCGGAGGGAAGTTTTCCACAAAGGTTGACCGCCGGGCACTGATATTGCGGAGCGTCCCATGAACCCGCCAAGGGACGGCTGGCCGGAATGGGTGCCCATGGCGATAGAAAAAACATCGGCATTCAAAAAGGCAAACTGAGATTCCAGCCTCACGAAAAGCGAATCAGCCAAAACAGTTCTAAAAGATTCCACAAGCTGTTTGGGTCTGGAAAAATAAAGTACGTAAAGATTTTCCTGCCTATCCTTTACAAATTTCAAAAAGTCAACATCATTAGCCATCGTGCGCCCTATCAGATAGTGATCCAGCCAATTGATAAGCGCTTGTTTGGAATGGCAAAAGATGACATGCTGGTCGATAATAGTGTAGTAGGGATTGTGCAACTCCCCCACTAAGGGGCTCCTCCAGAAGCCGGGCGCATTAATTTGGTGGATCACATATGCCTGGTAGGTCGCAGAGTCCAGCAAGCCGCGTTCTTTTCCAAATTGCGCCAACTGCCTTTCTGCCACAACACTATCTTCTATTGACAGCACCAATGCTCCGCCTTTCCCCACACTGCCGCCTATCGAATGGAGCTGCACCATAGCAAGCTGCGGGCCCATCCAGGGACGAATAAACTGCTCTTCCGCAAAACCCAGCGATTGCTCATCCACCTGCCATAAACTCTCTAAATCGTTGCTATTCAAGCAGTTAACAACATCCACCATATCCGGAATCACCTTCGCAACGGCTAATGGGTCGATCGGCTGGCGGTTCGCTTGAGGCTTCCTTTCAGATGCCCCTTCGATGGCAAAACCCACCCTGGTTGTTTGTAGCCCCAAGCAAGTCCAGCCGGGAGGCAGGATGTTTGGAAACTGCCAATGAGCAGCCTGTGGTCGGGCAAAAGGAGCCAACCCATTCTTTAGCTTTTCCGAATTCACAAACAGCCTGACCGGATACTCGGCGGTGGTGTTGGCTAAATGACTGAAGAGCCTACCTTGCCGGGATGGGCCTTGCAGCTGAGTGAGCATATCCTCAATAGCTCCAGCCAGATTTGAGCAAAGCAACAGATCCTTGAATTGACAAATTACTAAGTCTTTAGCAGGATAATGATAAAGCTCTGCCCCTTGCCAGCTGGTCTTTTGAGTAGCTTCAATAGGCTGCTGCTCCAGCTTCCAGCCTACCGGCAATGCCTGAAATACCAGAATGAGCCCGGATTCATTCGGACTATGCAGATACGGAACCAGCAGATGAGTGGAGGTATCCATCCATTGTTTCAACCCATGTGTGCTTTGAGTGGCCCATTGAAGGCAACGCCTCTTTAGCTCAGTATTCAAAAAGGGAATGGCCAACAGCGAATCCACTACGCCTACTTCTGCAAAGAGCGCCACTTCATCCTGCACGGCTGAGAAGTAGTGGGCAGGAGGTTCCAATGCCTGCCAACATGCAGTGGCTTTCATTAGAATGATTAAAAATAATAAGCCCCCAAGCCGGGCCATTGGATTTTTTTGTAGCTTCAATTTTTAGAATTTTACAAAAGAGAGGAAACACTTATTGCAATGATAAAGAATAATTTAGACTTTGGACGAAAAAGATGTCGATTATGAAAAAGGCAGAACAGCGATTATCTTGTTTTTATGCAAACAATAACAAGAAGCAATCTGTTCTGCCATGAAATTTTATATTCAAAGATACGTCGTAGTCGAGCAACGACCAATTTAATCATGGCATTATCCTCGTATAAAGGAGCAAAATCTCCGACTGAATTAAGTCTTTCGCCTCTGTACCATTATAAGTATGGTAGTATAAGTAAGGTAGTAAGTAACCTTTCGCGGAATGAAGAAGAGTATGGTAAAGTTCGAAAATTCTTTCAATCGCTCTGTTATGCTTATTATTCACCAGCAGTGGAAGACACAGGTCGAGTATTATTACAAACCGATACTACACCAATACAAAAGCCCCATTCGGACACACTGGAAGGTCGAACCTATATAGCTATACCAAACAATGTGATCAAGGGCAACAAACCGTTGGGTATTGGCTATGAAGTATCCCTTATTAATTTATCCGATGGAGGTACCAATTGGAGTTTACCTCTTAGTATATCCCGTGTTGCGATCAACAAAACCGCTTCTCAAACAGCGTTGGAGCAACTGGAAGAATTGCTCAACCATCCTCACTTGGATTTGGGCCAGAAGCTATGCCTCAATACATTAGATAGTAAATACGGCAATGGTGCTTATTTGGCCGAGGCATTTAAATATGATGATCTGGTCAGTATTGCCCGCTTAAAATCAGGCATGAAGGTATGGACTGGTACAGGTAAAGCCCCTTCGATCCAAAGTAAAGGAGCACCCAAAATTTACAATCAAAAACTTTACCTGATTTCAGAGAGCAGGAACAAAAGCTACAAAAAGCATCCTAAAACAAAACAGCCCTATACAGTATATCAACAATCTATTTTTGAAGTTCCTCATAACGATTTTTTTGAGCTGGAGGCAACAACAAAAAAAGGTAGAAAGATTGTTGTTCAAATATTCCGATGGAACAATATGCTGATTCGATCTAAAAATGGCCACAACATGAAAGACAAGCCAATGGACATTTTAGCTGTTAAAGTTCGGGATGCTGAAACGGGAAAAGCGATATTTAGTCGAGACATGTTTGTAGCTCTTAGCGGTAAACGGAAAAATGAAGTAACCACTCCCGAAGGATATCATACTTATCGTAAACGTTATGATATCGAACCAAGTCTTCGATTTGCCAAGCAACGGTTGATGATTGATAAACTGCAAACTCCTGTACTAGAACATTTTGACAATTGGTTGTTGATTTATCAACTAACTGTTTGGCTACTTTACATCGCAAGTGACGAAGCGGACTTTCGTCCAAGAGAATGGCGAAAGTACCTACCCCAAAATCAACAGCCTGACAGCGGACATAGATTGTCTATTGCACAGACATGGCATGCTGCCGAATCACTTTTTTTGACTTTTGAACAAAACCCATTCAAACCGCTAAAGTCCAAAAAAGGTAGGCCGAGACAAAAAGGCGAAACACAAATTCAAAGAACTCGATATAAGGTCGTAAAAAAGACCTCTAATAAGCGCAATAACAAGAAAGTCGCATAAAAGACTTCGAATCTATCCGGGATTTTGACCTAACATTTATGTTGGAGATGCTTCCGTTTTCGTCCAAAGTCTAAAGAATAATGAGATGCAAAAAAAATTCATTCGCCTGGCTGCTGCTTTCGCCGCGCTGGCAGTGGGAATGGGTGCTTTTGGAGCACATGCACTGAAAGCCTTACTGACCGAATACCAGCTGGATATCTATAAAACGGCTGTCCAATATCAGTTTTTTCATGTATTTGCGCTCTTTATAGTAGCCTTGTTAATCGATCGTTTTGCTCATCCGCTGCTAGCCAGAGCGGGCTGGTTTTTTGTGGCGGGCATCCTTTTATTTAGCGGCTCGCTATACCTGCTGGCCTGCCGGGATATTTTGGGGATCGGCCCTGCCAACTGGCTTGGGCCATTGACGCCAATTGGGGGCTTGTGCTTTATCATAGGCTGGCTGTTGGTGCTGGCGGCAATGATAAAATCAGCCCATCCAGAAGCTTAACCGTTGATTTCGCCAGCTATCCTGCGCTTTGCCAAATCTTGTACATACATACAAATCTTGGCGGCTTGAAGTATATTTTTGGTATATCGTTCTTCTACTTTAACTTGGTTTTAGTTATTCTAATTTTATTTAATATCCTACTAACAAATCCTTAACCCACCTTAACAGCTGGATGGAGCATGTTTGTGTTATTACTCATTCATAAAACATCCAGTTATGACCAGCTTACAGAAATTCGCAGCAACGCTCACAATGGCATTACTCAGCCTGCCAATGATTGCTCAAACTACCCTCGGTTTTCGCGCCGGCCTGGTAAGCGGCACGGTTGATGCCCCTTCAGCTATCGAGAATATTGCCCCCGATTTCAAAAATGTGTACGGCACCCACTTCGCTCTGATCAGCGAAATCGGGATCACTCCCAGCTTTTCTATACAGCCTGAGTTGGCATTTACGCAAAAAGGATTCACCATCAAGGAAGGGATTGATCTGAAACTTTTCAATATCGATCTTCCGTTAGGTGTAAAGGCCGCCACAAAAATCAATTATCTGGAAATACCGCTGCTGGCTAAATACAAATTCGGTGAGCAGGCAGTCCAAGGCTATGTAGCAGCCGGGCCTAGTTTAGGACTGGCTACCAGCGGCAGGCTGAAAACAAAGGCTCAGTTTATCCTGGATATCCCGATCAGCAACACCAGTCTGAATCTCGACAATATAGGTTACAAGCGCTTTGAAGTAGCCGGCGTATTGGCTGCCGGCCTGCAGGTCAACACCCGCAATGGAGGTGCTTTTCTCCTAGAAGCCCGCTTCACCCGTGGTTTTACGGATACCTATACAGTCCCCATCTTTGATATCGATGTACGCAATCAGGGCTTTGGAGTCGGGATAGGCTATCAGTTTCCAATAGGAGCAGCAAAGTATCCAAAAAGGGCGTGAGAGGGGAGCTGGTCAGAGAGGAAGGCTATTGGGTCAAACTACTCAAAATCAAGCTCATCGACGCCTTTTCTGCGATTGCGGTACCAAAAGAAGCCAATGGCTCCAACGATGAGATAGGGGGTAGCCAGCATGTAGAGAATTCCTTTGTTGAGTCCCTGGCCAGCAGAGCCTCCGGCTTTAAGGTTGCTTTCGGCTGACATGCGGCACATCGGGCACTGTGCATTGCTTTGCACAGGGAAGGCGCTGAGGCAAAGGCTGAGAATAAGCAATGGGAATATCTTTTTTATCAACTTTCTCATTTCGCGGCTTTTATTTGTAATGCTATTTGCAATGCGAAAATACACAGCGCCTGGCTTAGATGCAAACTTTACTGATAGCAAGGCATCAGCATCAGATAGCAAATCGGGCCAGAGAGTGCTACATAAAACCATAGCGGCCAAACCCATTTGGCCATTTTGCGGTGCCGTTCGTATTGGCCAGTATAAGCTCTGACGAAGGTGAACAGGATAAATGGCAAAATCACCGCAGCCAGAATAACGTGCGTGATCAAAAGGAAGAAATAAATGTATCGTATAGAACCTTCATAGCAATAGCGCGTCTCTGGCGTAGTAAAATGGTAGAGCACATAGGAGCACAGAAAGAGCACCGATAATAGCATAGCGGCGTAAATCGCTCTGCGATGTGCTTCTACATTTTTTTGCTTTATCTGGAAGAGGGCATAGAGCAGCACACCGGCGGTGATAGCGTTGAGCGTAGCATGCAAGGGTGGCAGGAAACTAAAATCGATGCTCGTCTCTATCTTCACCCGTCGCATCATTCCTACCATTAGCAAGACGATGATCGACACGATCACAGAGGCAATATTTAGTTTTCGGGCTAGCTGTTTGTTTTCCTTTTCCAACATATCATTTCTCTTTTTCCCGCACCACACGCGGCTTTTTAGCTGGGTTGCGTGGCATCAACAGGGCCGTGTGTTCAATCAGTCTTCTTATTTGCTGAGGATCTCTCCAGTCGTAATAATTCCGGATGGTACCATTCACATCCACCAGCACGACATAAGGATATTGGGTAAGTGCAGCAGCCGCTGCCGGAAGAACGGCCTTCACTGTTGGTTGGCCATCCGAGCTTTCGAATTGAGGGATTTTAAAACTCGTAGCAAGCAGGTGCCGAAGAGCCGGAACGGCCAGTTTGGGATAGTACACCTGATCGGGCTCATCAATTTTGGCAATTTCCACCTCAGGTCCCAACAAATCAAAAACGATGAACCGAATACTTTTCACATCATCAAACTGCTCATGCATTTTAGTCAGCGTAGCTAAAAGTTCTTTGCGCTGCTCTGCATTGGCAGGCAGGACATAAATTTGCTGAACCTGCCCGGCTATAGGAAATTTGACCGATTTGGAAGTACCGGTATGCATCATGCTAACGGTAGGCATGCTTCCATAGTCTTTCAGTTCTGCCATAGCTGATTTTTGATAATTGAAACCTGCTTTGAGGTACATCCATGAAGCCAGCGGCAGCACAACGGTAAGCAGCAGCAATGCTGTGATCTGAAATATTTTAGCTGTTTTGGATTTTTTTTCTTCTGCCATATCTTTTTAGTGGTAGGCATGCGAACACAAAAAAAGCGAGGTAATGAGCCCCGCCTTTTTGTAGATGGTCACAAAAGATTTATGGGCAACTCTTCTTTCAGGTACATCCCTTGCTGCACTTTGATTGTTTCCTCTACTTCCAGCTCATCCTTTTCTTTGATTTGCTCCCTGCGGTCGCCCCAGGAATCGCCCTCCTGAAAGAAGGCAACCATGCCCCATATCAGCAAGGCTGTGGGTAGTAGTACGCTCATCCGCAAGCCAGGCACCTCATGCCCCATGTGCATAAATTCGTAAATAATATAGTAAGCTTTGTAGATGGAAAGAATAATAATCAGTAAGCCTGCTCCATATACTATCATGCGTTGATTCTCAATGCCGCTGATTATGTGCCCTTTGCCAAAAAGCGAAACCATCACTTCAGCAAGCGTAACTATCGCCAATAGTATAAGCCCTCGATAAACTGCCTTTTTTGCTCCTTCGTAATTAGTATGTGCCATTATTCAGATTTAATTTTTGCCTTTTAAAATAGTTCCATCAAAGCAGATAAAACACCAAAAATACAAACACCCACACCAAATCCACAAAGTGCCAGTAAAGCCCGATTTTTTCCACCATTTCGTAGCCATTTCGCCGTTTTACATACAAACCGCTGGCCGCGTTGATCGCTATGATCGCTAAAAATACGACTCCGGAGAGTACGTGAAAGCCGTGAAAGCCGGTAATAAAGAAAAACAGGGCGCCAAAAGCCTTGGGGCCAAATTGCTGGACCTTGGTAGCCCCTGATTCTGTCTTATATTTCAGCTGATTGTAGTGCCCGTCGTGGTGGTGAATGAGGTAGGAGTCACCCGCTTCAAAGGAATCGCCCGCTTTGATATTGTGGCCATCTCCTTCCAGATAAACCCCGGATTCGGTATGCGTACCAAAGGGATTGGTCGTCACACTCATATGCTCCGTAGCAATCAGATTGGTCCATTCCCAAGCCTGGCAGCTCAAAAACCCCACTCCGCCCAGGATAGTCAACAGCATCCAAAACACCACACCTCGTTTATTCTCCCGCCTACCTTCCTGTACCGCTCGCACCATAGTCACCGAGCTGATTATCAACAGGAATGACATGATGGTCACAAAGATCAAAGGGCTGTTGTGGATGCCAAAAGGAGCCGTGGAAAATACAAAATCAGGCACAGGCCAGGTAGGCATGCTAAACCTCAATGCACCATAGGCTATCAAAAAGCCTGCAAAGGTGAAGGCATCCGACAATAGAAAATACCACATCATCAGCTTGCCATAACTTGCCTTAAAGGGCTGCGTTCCTCCCGACCAATCCTCCTGCATCTCGTGATGAACTTCTGCTTCGTGTGCTAATGGTTCTGTTGACATTATAAAAATTTTATGATCCTAATTTTCTAAATCCTAATAATTAACTATGCTGTAAAACAAAAAATAGTACCAGGTAAATCCATAAGGCTCCAACAAAATGCCAGTACGTCAGTGTCAGTTCAAAGCGCAGCTGACGAGCGGCGGTGGGCCGGTAGCTTTGCTTATAAGCCTGCAACAGCGCCACCGTGAGAGCTCCGATGCCTCCCAGCACATGCGCTGCATGAATACCGGAAATCACATATACAAAGCTACCTGAAGGATTTCCCGTAAACTCAATACCCATTGCTTCCATTGCCAGCCAGCCTTTGTATTGCAATACCACAAAGACGAGGCCCAGTACCAATGCAATCAGCAAACCTCTTTTGTACCAGCTTTCGCGGCCGGTTTTGAATGCCAGATATCCGCCATGCAGTGCAATACTACTCAATACAATGGCTGCGGCGCTAAAGAAAAATATACCCGGCAGCCTGAATTCGAGCCAGTTTCCTGCGGCCTGGCGTACCATATACGCACTGGTAAAGGCAGCAAACATCATGGTAATGCTACCACAGGCTACCCAAAGTGCAAACTTGTGCGGATGAATCTTATTCCTGAACCTTTTATTTTCCAGCACCACTTGCATAACGTTCGTCCTATATTAGTTTATCAATTAATAAAATGGTCAATATCAAAGGCAGATACAGCAATGAGCAAAACATGAGCCTGCGGGCGGCCTGCCGATCACAGCGGGCATACAATTCATAAGCTGCATAAGCAAACACCAAGCCTGCCACAGCTAACAAAATGGCCGAAATGAAACTGCACAGTCCAATAAAGTAAGGCATCAGACTGATCGGGATTAGCATCAGCACGAATAGCAGGCTTTGCATCCCCACACTCTTGTCCAACTGTCCTCCCTTACTGGGCAGCAGCGAGAAACCGGCTCTTGTATAATCTTCATGTGCCAGCCAGCCGATCGCCCAAAAATGTGGAAACTGCCACATAAACTGGATGCCAAAAAGGATCAGCGCCAGCTCTGTGATCGTTCCCTCCGCAGCTACTACCCCGATCATCATCGGCAAGGCTCCGGGAATGGCTCCCACAAATACTGCTATCGCTCCCACTCTCTTGATCGGCGTATATACAAAAGCGTAACTGATAAGCGATATGGTACCCAGCAAGACCGCCCACGGATTGAGCAGCGCCAGCAGGCTGATGCCAGCAAGGCTCATAAACCCGGCAGCCATTACTGCTTCCGACGTCGTCATACGGCCAGCCGCCAGGGGTCGGTTGGCCGTGCGTTTCATCAGCTTATCATAATTCTTTTCAAGCACTTCATTAAGTGCATTGGCGGCAGCAGTTACCAGAAAACCTCCCAGGCTCAACACCAGCATGGTGGTCCAGTTGAGCACTCCGCCTGCTGCAATAGCGTATGCCATTACCGCCGAAAATACAACAGTGAGCGTAAGTCTGAATTTGACCAGCAGGCCGTAGTCACGTATCTTTTGCCGTAGTCCGGCAGCTGTTGAAAGCGTTGATATGGCTGTTTTCGACATCTTGGTTTCAGCTCTTATGATCTGTTAATGGCCTTCATCTTGCTCCCCTTCTTCCAAAGGAATGTACTGCGGGATAAATTCTTTACCTCCTTTTCCATAGTCATATGCCCAGCGGTGTACAGAAGGAATTTTGCCGGGCCAGTTGCCGTGGCCAGGGTGTATCGGTGTGGTCCATTCCAGCGTATTAGCTCCCCACGGATTTCGGCTCGTCACCTTTTTACCAAACCAAATACTATAGAAAAAGTTGAGTACAAAAAGCAGTTGCAGCGCAAACACGATGATAGCAGCGATGGTGATAAATTTATTCATCTCGGCAAAGTGCGAAAAGGCATCAAATAGATCGAACTTGTAGTAACGCCTCGGCACGCCGGCCATTCCCATGTAGTGCTGGGGCCAAAAGATGGCATATGCTCCGATCAAGGTGCCCCAAAAGTGTACTTTCCCCAGTGTTTCGTTCATAAATCGCCCATACATCTTGGGAAACCAGTTGTAGATACCTGCAAACATCCCAAAAAAGGCAGCTACCCCCATCACAATGTGAAAGTGAGCTACTACAAAATAGGTGTCATGCATTTGGATATCAATAGCGGAGTTGCCCAGGAAAATACCGGTCAAACCTCCCGATATGAACATGGAAACAAAGCCGATCCCAAACAGGCAAGCAGAAGTAAATCGAATATTGCCACCATAAAGCGTGGCGATCCAGTTGAACACTTTTACGGCAGAAGGTACCGCTATCAGCAATGTGAAAAACACAAAGAAATTAGAAATAAAGGGATTTACACCCGCCATAAACATGTGGTGTGCCCACACAATAAAAGATAGAAAGGCAATTGCCAATATGGAAAACACCATGGCCCGGTAGCCAAATATAGGCTTACGGGTGTGCACCGAAAGCACTTCGGAAACCAGCCCCATGGCAGGCAATATAATAATGTACACCTCCGGATGGCCCAAAAACCAAAACAGGTGCTGGAATAAAATCGGGCTTCCACCTACATGATCCAGCGCCTGGCCTCCGACAAATATTTCGCTAAGATAAAAACTGGTACCCAGCCCCCTGTCAAACATGAGCAGGAAGAACCCCGATGCCACTACCGGAAAAGACAACAGGGCAATAATGGCAGTTATCATAAATGCCCAGATAGTAAGAGGGAGGCGCCACATGGTCATCCCTTTGGTGCGCAAATTGAGCACCGTGGTAATATAATTTATTCCTCCCAGCAATACCGACACCACAAAAAGTACCAGGCTCACTATCCACAGCGTCATACCAGCACCCGAGCCCGTGGATGCCTGTGGTAATGCACTTAGCGGCGGATACCCCGTCCAGCCTCCCGAAAAGGCACCCGTGCTGAGGAACAAAGACAGAAACATCACTATTCCGGCAAGAAAGAAGAACCAGTAAGAGAACATATTGAGCATCGGTGAAGCCATATCACGCGCTCCGACCTGCAAGGGGATCAGCAGATTGCTAAAGGTACCACTCAGCCCTGCCGTCAACACAAAAAACACCAAAATGGTACCGTGCATGGTCACCAGGGCATAGTAAAATTCCGGATCAAGCGTACCCACGCCAGCCTCATTGATGGTAATCCACTTGCCGAGCAAAGGCTGAAGCCAGGCCAGGCTCTCTTCGGGAAAGCCGAGCTGCAAACGGAAAACAATAGACATGGCAGCCCCTACGATTGCCCAGAATATACCCGTGATCAAAAACTGTTTGGCTATGATCTTATGGTCTTGGCAAAAGATATAGTGAGTCAAAAAATTCGACCGATATTTGTCATCCTCATGATGCTCATGAAAATGGTCATCATATCCCATCTGCTCGATCATCAAATCGGGATCGTAGGTAATCTTGGTGGTGGTTATATCAGCCATGATGTTCCAAAATTTATTAAACTCTGCGTTGCCAAAATTGGAAGGCAGCGGTTTTCAAATGTTTATTGTGTCAAAATTCTCATTTCCGTTCTCCGGTTTTCCTGCCTGCCGGCATCAGTCGCATTGTCACCGATTGGCTGGATTTCACCATAACCTCTCGATTGCAAGCGTGCCGCATCTATCCCTTTTTCCTCTGTGAGGTATCTGAATACCGATTCGGCTCGTTGCTGTGACAATGTCAAATTGAACTGTGGATCGCCCACATTATCCGTATGCCCGGCTATCTCTATAGTCATTTGGGGATGCTTTTTGAGAATGTCGGCGACATTATTGAGCTCATATTTTGAATGGCCACTCAGATTGGCAGAGCCCGTTTCATAGGTTACATAATTGAGGCGGACCACTTTGTCAGCATCATTTTCTGCGGAAAGTGCTTTTTCCACATTGGTATTAAACTCCTCTCTTCGCTGCTTTACCTCCACTTCCAATAGTTTCCCTTTGTAGGGGTCTTCATCCGTATTGCGAATACTTTGCAAATAAAAGGAAGACTGCTCTGCCATCCAGGCTTTCCACTCATCATAAGGCACTACTTCAAAAATACGACGCATACTGTAATGCCCATTGCCACATAGCTCGGCACAGGCCAGCTCGAAGTGAAACTTCTTCCATCGGGGTCCGCTTTCCGGATCGGTAGGATCATAAGGCTCATGCCATTCTGGATACAGCGGATTGCCGTTGCGATCCACCGCTCCCAGGTTTTCTCTGTACTCCTGCGTTGTCATACTCGGTGTAAACACAAAATAGGTAGGCATACCGGGTACAGCATCCATTTTGACTCTAAAGTGAGGAAGGTAAAAATTGTGCAGCACATCCCGCGCCGTTATCCGCACACGCACCTTTTTGCCCAGCGGCAACTTTACCACTTCCCCTGCCGCAGAGGAAACAATATCATCCAGGTTTTTAGGATCGTCCCAATCCTGCCCCAGCGAGTTGAGAGGTGAAATGAGGCGAAAATCCCTTGTGCCAAGGGCATTATCAGGTCCCGGATAACGCATTATCCAGGCAAACTGCATCCCGGTAGCTTCTATTTCCACATACTCTTCCGTTTCATTCACATCCCCCATCACTTCGTTCCAGGCAACCAGGCCTTTGATCACCAGAAAGCTCATGGTAATAGCCGGCACCATCGTCCAGATAATTTCCAGCCTGGTATCATGGGGCATAAAGAGAGCCTTGCGGCCTTTCTTGTGCTTATACTTATAGGCAAACCAAAAAAGCAAAATCTGGGTAATGACAAATACAATACCTGTGAGCAACAGCGTAATGTCAAACATGCTGTCCAGTTCTCCGCCATGCGCTGAGGCTGACTGGTGGGGGCCCCACCAAAGAATACTGTTTTTGTAATAAATGCCGGAGCCGATACCAATTATCAAAAACAAAACCAGAAACACCAGCGAAAACCTCGCATTCCAGTTATTGGACTCCTCTATAGCATCCTCCTCTCCCCGGATGCGGGCAGCCAAATCTGTCACCTTGCCAATTTGTACAAGTACAACGGCTATGAGAAGGATAGATAATATTGCTAATAATACAGTCATTGTATTTTGATTTTAAATAATATCAATTCCAATTAACCTACACATGATGATGCAAACTTTCCGCATAGTACGGATCGTTTACCGGCTCCAAAGCAGCTTTCGCCAACTGACTGAAGGCCATGTACAAAAACAAAGCCGTGAACCCCAAAAATATTCCCAACTCCAACAGTCCCGGTATCGTAAAGCCGGCTACAAAGTTGGAAGCATGTTCGGCTGCATGGTGCGCCACCTCACTACCATGCGCTCCGCTTTGCTCTACGGCCTCATGTGCTCCATGTCCCGCAGCATGCTCGGCATTGATAAGCGCACCCGGTTTGATCATGTAAAAGTAATCCCACCAGTGGCCAAAAAAGCAGAGCAGGGAAACAAAGGTCAGTGTACCGAATTTCCGTTTGGTGCTGTTGCGCATCAATATCAGGAAAGGCAGCGCAAAGTTGATGACCAAATTGCCATAAAACAATACCGGGTAAACGTTCTGGCGGTGCTGGAAATACACCGTTTCCTCCCCATTATTGGAGTACCAGATCAGCATGTACTGCGAAAACCACAGGTAGGTCCAAAAAATGCTGAACGCAAAAAGGTACTTCCCTAAGTCGTGCAAATGTTCATCCGTAATATTTTGGTAATAGCCTTTCGATTTGAGATAAATGATAGTGAGAATAGTCAGGGAAATAGCTCCTACAAACCAACTGGCGGTGGAATACCAGGCAAACATCGTACTGTACCAATGGGAGTCAATCGACATAACCCACTGCCAAATCATAGCAGCACTGCTGAATGCCGCGATCGGCAAAAAGGCAGCAGCAAATACTTTAATCCTTCTGTGCACTGCATAGTCGTTTCCTTCATAATTATCCTCCGAAAGTGACAAAGACCGTAGCTTCTTAGCAAAATAATACCAAACACCCACCGTCAAAATAGTACCTATAGCGTACCAGTACTTATTTAAAAAGCCACTTTTTCCGGCCAGTATCCGATCATAATTGGGGCTGGTTGGATCCGCGATGCCGTCCGCCGCCCAATGATAGAGATGATGGAAATGGCCCCACACACCGGCAATGATCACCAGCAAAAACAAAAGACCGACTAGCAAAAACAGCGAATAGGCTTCCCAAATACGTTTCAATACAGTGAACCAGCCGGCATAAGCTGTAGTAAAAGCCGCTATCACAAATAGGCTGATAAAGGCAATACCGGTAAAGTAAACCGTATTGTGGAGAAAGTTGGACCAAAAACGCATGTGATGCGCTGTTTCGTCAAACACAAAACTCAACCCGAGGCATACCAGCCCCAGTATCATAAACCCGATCAGTGTTGTTTTTTGCTTGCCCTCGAAGGTAAACTGATTCATCGTATTCGTTTATTTTTCTTGATTGACTGCTTAAAAAAATTAGTGATGCCCACCATCGCTGCCATGCGCATCATTAGGTACTGTGGCTTCTTCCTCTGCATGATCTGACTCTGTTTGGGCATCCGTAGCCTCTTCATGTACTGCCTCTTGTTTGATGCTGGCGGCAGGTATATCCACGTTATTGAGGGTATTGGCTGTTTCATTATATACCAGTTTGCGAGCCTTGGCCTGCAAGGAATGGATATAATGAATCACCTGCCAGCGCTCTTCGTAAGAAAGCTTGTCAGTATAGCCTGCCATTACGTTTTTACCGTATATAATGCTGTGATAAAACCGGCCATTGGAAGAGTTGTAAAAGGTATCCTGCAGGAAATTGGCGGGTGCGGCCGGATAAGCTCCGTTTTCATAAATAATACCTGCTCCATCCCCTTTTTCACCATGACAAACCGCGCAATACAGCACATACAACTCCTTGCCGGTGGCCAATCCTTTTTCAGTAATCGGATAAGGGTTGCTAATAATTTCATTCGCTGCACGGCTACGCTCTTCTTCCGTATCGGCATAATAATAAGGCATTGCGCCATTCAACCGCACCTTGACGGCATTCACTGAAGCAGAGCCGTCGGTAGCAGCCCCTGCATAAGCCCGCGCAATCGTACCCTGCACGGGCTTGCGTGGCTGCGCCATTTTGTAATAGGCTTCCTCTGTACCCCAGGTATTGTAATAATAATAGTCCAATACATTGGCCTCGTATGAAATGGAGTGTACCATCTCAGGTATGTACTCGCTACCGGTACTATTGCTCCCCGGCTGTTGGCAAGAGCTAACCAGCAGACAAGCCACCGCTAAAAAGCCCAAAAGTTTATATCTGATCGTATAATCCATATCGGATAAATTATTGAATCGGGTTAAATCAATTTGGTATTTATACTACTCGCACCGGTACTGCTAAAAAAGCTCTTCAACTTGCTAAGCTGGGCATCGGTATAGCCATTGGTTTTGAAAGCAATGCAAAACTTGTCATCCGTTATGCGGTCATCCAATACCGGGTTGGTCACTCCGGGGCCCATTCCACAGATGGTATAAAAAGTCACAACCATTCCGATAGAGGCAAACAAAACAGTTAACTCAAAGGTGATCGGAATAAAGGCCGGCACCGACCAATAAGGCTTGCCGCCAAAAATGATGGGCCAGTCACGCGTGAATATCCAGGTCATACCCAAAAATCCCATCAAAGCGCCGATAGCACCAAAAATAAACCCGGTAATATGTAAGCGCGATTCCGCCAATCCCAGGACCGGATCAAGGCCATGCACCGGGAAGGGAGTAAACACATCCATAATATCTAAATGATCCGCTTTGGCCTTTTTCACTGCATCCAGCAAAATTTCTTCATCATCATAAAGGCCGTAAAGTACTTCTCTTGCTTGATTAGCCATATCTTAAAAAATGAGTTTGCTATAGTTTTGTTCGTAAATAAGAATTATTATTAGCGTATGTCTAATTTTAGTTTTTCTTTTAATATGAAATGGATTTCACAGCTAGGCGAAGCTCCTTTTGAAGGTCGTACCTAGATGGTACAGGGCGAAAAATAGCTGAAGTATAGCGAAGAAAAACTTTCATATTAGTGAAAACATTAATTTTAAACATATTCTTAATGAGTCGCTTCCTCTTCTGTAAGTCTCGACGAACTGTGATGCTGCGCACTTTTGCCGATGTACTGATTGCCGGCCGTTTTCAAAATATGCTTGATCTCGGCGATGGCAACTACGGGTGCTACTCTTGCAAATATTAAATACAGGGTAAAGAAAATACCAATGGTTCCTACAAATATGCCGATCTCCACCCAGGTAGGAGTATAATAGCTCCAACTTGAAGGCAAATAATCGCGAGCCAGCGTAGTAGCAATAATCACAAAACGTTCAAACCACATCCCAATATTTACCACTATTGACAGGAAGAATGTCCAGAATATGGAACGGCGGATTTTTTTACTCCAAAACAGCTGCGGCGATACCACATTGCAGAACATCATACCGAAATAAGACCACCAATAGGGGCCCGTAGCCCGGTTGTAAAAGGCAAATTGCTCATACACATAGCCCGAATACCAGGCAATGAACAGCTCGGTCAGATAAGCTACCCCTACGATCGTTCCTGTCAAAACGATCACCTTATTCATGGATTCAATATGCGCAATCGTTATATACTCCTGGAGGTTCAACACCTTACGGGTAATGACCATCAGCGTTTGTACCATAGCAAAACCCGAAAAGATAGCCCCAGCTACAAAGTAGGGCGGGAATATAGTGGTATGCCAGCCCGGTATCACGGAAGTGGCAAAGTCGAAACTTACAATCGTGTGAACTGAGAGTACAAGCGGAGTGGCCAGACCTGCTAAGATCAGTGAAAGCGATTCCCAGCGCTGCCAATGCTTGGCACTGCCCGTCCAACCAAAGCTCAGGAAATTGTAGATGCGTTTGCGCAATCCTTTGGCCCGGTCGCGCACAGTAGCAAAATCAGGCACCAAGCCCGTGTACCAAAACAGCAACGAAACCGTAAAATACGTACTGATCGCAAAGACATCCCAAAGCAAGGGAGAGTTGAAGTTTACCCATAAAGGACCCCTCGTATTGGGATAGGGAAAAATGAAAAACGCCAGCCATACCCGCCCCATATGAATAACAGGAAACAGCCCCGCGCAAATCACCGCAAAGATCGTCATGGCCTCAGCTGCGCGGTTTACTCCCGTCCTCCACTTTTGGCGGAATAGCAGCAAAATAGCGGAAATCAGCGTACCCGCATGGCCAATCCCGATCCACCAAACGAAGTTGGTAATGTCCCAACCCCAGCCAATGGTGCGGTTCAAATCCCAGGTGCCGATACCAAACCAGATGGTCCATAAGATGGTAAATACGCCCAGCGTGAGCAACGAAACCGACACCAGAAATGCAATCACCCAACTGACGGGTGGCGCTTTTTCGGTAGCACGACACAAATCCTCGGTAATTTGGTGATAGGTTTTGTTGCCTTCTATTAAAGGTTCTCTTATCGGAGAAACAACTGCACTCATAATATTGCTTTTATTGAGCTTTGATTTTTTTCAATTTGTACATACAGAATCACACATCCAGTTCATCGTTGGTGTTGCGCACTTTAGCTGTATAAGCTACCGAAGACAGCACATTGATCTCTTCCAACAGATAGTAAGTCAGTGGATTATCCATCGCTTTGTGTACACTCCCTTTCTTATTGTTTGTATCACCAAATACGATTGCGCCGGTAGGGCAAGCCGTTTGGCAGGCGGGCTTCACGTCATCATCTGACAAGGGGCGCTGCTCAATTTTGGCCGCCAATTTGCCTTCCTGGATGCGCTGTACACAGAACGAGCATTTTTCAATTACCCCACGGCTTCTCACCGTCACATCCGGATTGAGCACCATGCGCGTCAGGTTGTCCGCACCAAAAGGCACCTCTTCATTGTTCACCTGAGGCTGATTGCCGGAGAAGATATCGGCCGTAGTATAGTCCAGCCAATTGAAGCGACGCACCTTGTAGGGGCAGTTGTTCGCACAATAGCGTGTACCGATACAACGATTATAGGTCATCTGATTGAGCCCTTCGGAGCTATGATTGGTGGCAGCCACCGGGCATACATTTTCGCAAGGAGCATTATCACAATGCTGGCACATCAAAGGCTGGTACACTACACTCGGGTTCTCAAAATCGCCATAATAATAACGGTCAATACGGAGCCAGCTCATCTCATGATGCCGATGTACCTCTCGTTTTCCAACTACCGGCACATTGTTTTCAGCCATACAAGCTACAGTACAAGCGCCACAGCCGATGCAGGCATTGAGGTCGATATGCATGCCCCAATGATGCCCCTGATCGTAAAACTCTGCTTTGTATTCTTCGTAGGGATACAAGGTTTTGCTATTCAATTCTGCCGCTTCGTGCCGCTTCTCTCCAATATGCGCAACCAGTTCATTGAGCTTGTTTAAACTGCCGTGGTAAAGAATCGAACGATCGGTCAAAGCCCCTTGATAGCCCTTGTGGCCAAGTGCTTTCTCATCCACATTCACCACTTCATTCACTTCTTTATCCAGTGCTTTCACACCCATTGTATGGTGGTATTGGACACAGGCAAATTCATCTTCGCGACCAACAATGCCCGACATTTCAATACCCGTAGCGTAGTATTGCGTATTGCCGTTCTTATCTACACCCAGCCAGGGAAATACATCTGTACCAACACCCTGGCCCAATTCTTTGCGGGGCATCCCGACTACTTTACGGCCATATCCCAGCCCTATCGCCAAGGTACCTGGCATTTGGCCAAATTGGGGAACGGCTACTACACGTTGCGTCAAGCCCTCAATTCCAATATCCACTAAATCGGCCATACTGCTACTGTTTTCAGCACCAATTCCTTTGATACCTCTGATCTTGTTTATACCATCCCACTCTACCGGCACGCTCAGGTAGTTGCCCCAAACGCAGCGTGTAATCGGATCCGGCATTTCCTGCAGCCAGGGATTGTTGGCAAATTGGCCATGTCCCATATTGACAGCTTCGTAGAAGCTGATCTCCATTCCATCGCCCTGTGCAGGCGTATTGATTTTGGCAACAGCGGCATGTACATCGGCTGCAAAAGCGGTAGCTGCGCTCTCTAGCACGGCACTCGAATTAAACAAGCCATTGTGCAAGGCATTGTCCCAAAAGCCCTGGAAAGTAGAAAATTCACTTTGCTGTGCAAATAAATTTGCCTGCCAGTTGGCTTTCAGATATTCATAATAAGGCTGATCCGCTTTGCCATTGTATTGTGGATTGTTGCTCCACTTGAGCAGGGACTCTTCAGCCTGCCGGGTTTGGAAAAGGGGAGCTATCGTAGGCTGAATAAGGCCAAACATGCCTTGCTTGGGCTCTACATCTCCCCAGCTTTCCAACAAATGGTGAGCGGGTGCTATATAATTGCAAAGAGCTGTAGTTTCATCCATTATTCCGGCAAAAGATACCTTAGTACCTACTTTGGCGAAGGCTTCCTGGAAAGCAGCGGCATTGGGCAAATCGAAGGCAGGATTGGCTCCACCCATCACAAATACCACATCCACACCGCCATTGTTCATTTCTCTGATCAACCCCTGAATGGCCGCATCGGTACCTTTTCGTTGCATTGAGGCATTGGCAAAACTCATGGTGCGTCCATAGCTGCCAAGCAGATCGTTGATCTTGTTGATCAATATTTGTTCGCCCACATTATTGGAGCCTGACACTACGATGGCTTGCCCGTTATGATTTGCCAAATCTTTGGCCGTAACAGCCAACGCAGCCGCTGCTTTGGCATTGATGGAAGGAGCTTGCACAGTGGAGCCGCCGGTGAGTTTAGCCACTTCATTATAAAGGGTGGCGATGGCAGCCCCTTGCTCGCTAGGTTTGATCATGATGCGCTGATCGGCATTAGAACCGGTCAGGCTCATGCCGCTTTCAACCTGTATGTGGCGCGACATCTTAGCCTTTTTCACATCCTTAATGCTTCTGTTCGTAGCATAGTCAGCAGCATATTCAACAGGTGATATCCAGGTGCCGAGGAAGTCAGCTCCCAGGCTCACGATCTGCTGGGCTTTGCCAAACTGATAATTCGGTATGGCCTTTACACCAAAACATTGCTCATTAGCTTCCAATAGGGCAGAGGCTGATACGGGGTCGTAACTGACTACTTCTGTATTCGGATATTTAGCTATAAACTCAGCTAAAACGCGTTGAGCAGTGGGGCTCATATTGGTATTGGAAAGGATACGTATCCGGGCATTTCCACGCAGTTTTGCCGAAACGGCTTGGTCCAGATCATTCCAGGATATTTGGCTGTACTCGCCATCCTGCACGCTGCCCGGCCCCGTAAAGCGGCTGGTGTCATACAAGCTGAGAACCGATGCTTGTGCGCGGGCACTGGTACCTCCCTTGGTAATGGGCGATAGGGCATTGCCTTCAATTTTGATGGGGCGCCCTTCGCGGGTTTTCACCAAAATAGCACAGTAGTCGCCGCCCTGTACGTAGCTGGATGCGTAATAAGATGCCACACCAGGAACGATTTCGTCTGGTTTGATGACATAGGGGATCGCTTTCCGCACAGGAATATCACAACCAGCGGCCACGGTTGCTGCACCCAAACCAAAGCCAAGGTACTTCAAAAAGTCGCGGCGATTGCTGGAAACCTCCAGTGAGCGTTGGTCGGAAAGGGCATCCACAACGGGCAGTTCGGAAAATTCGCTCGAAGCGGATTCAATAAAATCAGGGTCGTTGGTTTTGTCCGCAATACCGACCCACACATCGTTTTTAAGTTCCTTCATGTTTTTGATCTATATAGTATTATATAGCTTACAGATTGATGATCTTTCTCAATAGATTAATAGTGACATTTTTGGCATTCCAGCCCACCGATGTCTTCAACCGTCACTTTGTCGCGACTTCCGTTGGTCAACTCTTTGTGATATACTTCCCAGTTTTTGTAATAATCATTGCCGGCAAATTTCACTTCGGTTTCGCGGTGGCAATTCACACACCAGGCCATCGAAAGGGGCGAATGCTGTTGCAATACTGCCATTTTTTCCACAGGGCCGTGGCATTGCTGGCATTCCAGCTTACCAACCGTTACGTGCTGTGAGTGATTGAAATACACATGATCCGGCAAGCTGTGAATGCGCACCCACTCGATGGGGCCGGGAATGCGCTCCTTCATATCATTGGTCAATGAGTTTTTGATTCCCTCCCACTGCATATCCACTATCCGCTCTCCTTCCCGGTCCAGGCTGCTGGCATTGTTGTCCTTGAGATATTGGCTGCCAATCCATTCCCTGAAGATGGCTTCAATTTCTGTATCGGGTATCGCTTCATAGTTATCGATATACTTATCCGTATTGGGGTTGAAGCCAATGGAAGCATAAATCTTTGAAATTTCAGCCGTACCATGCTCCGGCCCCTTCTTGATAGCCCGATGGCAATTCATACAAGTATTGGCGGCGGGTATTACCGAATGCTTGGAGCGGCGGGCCCCGTCATGGCAATATTGACAATCAATGCCATTGGTGCCGGCATGTAGCTCGTGAGAAAATTTGATCGGCTGTGTAGGTGCATAGCCTTGTTGCCTCCCCAGGTTGATGGCATTGTTGACAGTGGTGTAACCACCCAAAACGACCAGGGCAAATACCACAAAGGCAACCACGCCCTTGCTGGTGATCATTTCCATAAAACTCTTGCGCGGCGGAGCTTCCATCCCTTCCCGCACAGCGGCCATGTGGTTGAGGTTGGAGATGATGCGCGCCAATACGATAGCCAAAATGGCAAGTATGATGAATAAGGTGACGAACAAAAAGGTGTTATCGCTTTTTTCAGCAGCGCCACTCCCGGCACCTGTAGTGGTAACCACAGGCACATCAATCTCTCCTGCTATCACTGCATTGATGTATCCCAAGATGGATTCGATCTGCTGATCGGTGAGGTTAGGCAGGCTATTCATTACAGTCGGCTTCCATTCATTCCATACTTCCACTGCCCTGGGATGTCCCTCAGCGATGAGTGCCTGTGAGTTGCGAATCCAGCGGTAAAGGTCTTCTTGGGGGTAGTCGGCCCAGCGATCCTCCCAACCAGCCAGAGCAGGGCCGGTAAGGTCGTCGGTCATATTGCGATTGTGGCATTGCGCACAGTTGTCTTTGAAGAGGGATTTCCCTTCGTTGATGTTGGGTTCAGCAAAAAGACAGAGAGCAAAAAAGGTGAGACAAATGGAAAGACAGAGTCTTAAATTCAGCGGCTTAATAATCATTATGGTAGCCTTTAATTTTCTTGTAAAAAGTGTGTGTACATTGAAAAAAATGAATGTCATCGTTTTGTCAGCGCAAATATAAAATTCGTTGTCTGTAATACCAATATTAATCAAACGCCTTCACTTATTTAGATCAGTTCTAAATAAACTCTCATACCGAAACGGCTGCTTTGATATGCGGATACGGATGGTAGTCCTGCAACTCAAAATCTTCATACTTAAAATCAAAAATCGAATGCACATCCGGATTGATGACCATTTTGGGTAATGGCCGGGGCTCGCGGCTCAACTGCAAGCGGGTCTGCTCAAGGTGGTTGCTGTACAAATGTGTGTCGCCCAGGGTATGCACAAAATCGCCTGGCTGCAGCCCGCAGACCTGTGCCATCATCAAGGTGAGCAGGGCATAGGAGGCAATGTTGAAGGGCACCCCAAGAAATGTATCAGCCGAGCGCTGGTAAAGCTGGCAAGAGAGTTTGCCGTCTGCTACATAAAACTGAAAAAGGCAATGGCAGGGGGCCAATGCCATACGAGAGAGCTCTCCAACATTCCATGCACTTACTATAATGCGCCGCGAGTGGGGCTTTGTACGGATCAGCTCAATGGCCTGGCTGATTTGATCGATGGTGCCACCGTCGGGGCATTGCCAGCTGCGCCACTGCTTTCCGTACACCGGGCCCAGTTCGCCTGCCTCATCGGCCCATTCGTTCCAGATACGCACTCCCTTGTCCTGGAGGTATTGGATGTTCGTATCTCCCTTCAAAAACCAGAGCAATTCGTGGATTATGGAGCGCAGGTGAAGCTTTTTGGTGGTGAGCAAGGGAAAGCCCTGCTGCAAATCGAAGCGCATCTGTTGACCAAAAATACTGAGTGTACCCGTACCCGTCCGGTCACTCTTTTCAATACCTTGATCCAATATTTTTTGCAATAAATCGAGATATACCCTCATGAATTTGGAATTGAGGAATACATTTTGCTTTTTTAGTATTCATACAAGCATCGCAAAACTAATAACTAATTGAATTGTTCACTAACTTGCGGACAACTAATTACTAACACTTAAGCAGCTTGTTTATTCATGAAATACCGGATTTACCTCAGCTCCCTGATTTTAGTATTCAGTCTTCTCTCCTTCACCTCCCACCACAGCCAATCGGAATGGGTTTTCAAAAAAGAGCGTGACGGCATCCGTGTTTATACCCGCGATGTACAGGATTCCAACCTTAAAGAGCTTAAAATCACCTTGCAGGTAGAGGCTTCCATGAACAGCATAGTAGCTCTCATAGGGGATATCAATGCTTACCAAAACTGGGTGTACAGATGTGCCAAGTCCAAAACCCTGAGGCAAGTCTCGCCTACCGAAACGATTGATTACTATATCATGGACTTCCCCTGGCCACTCAGCGATCGGGATATGACGGTACGCTCTACCTTTAGCCAAGACCCCATGAGCAAGGCTATTATTAGCGAAACGATTAGCAAAAACAATGTGCTACAACATTCGGAGGAGATGGTGCGCATTGAAAATCACTACAACAGATGGGTCTTTACTCCCCTGAGCACCAATAAGGTGGATGTAGTATATACCCTAAATTCTCACCCCGGTGGCAACATCCCCGACTGGCTGGTCAATTTGGCGATCGATCAGGGGCCTATGGAATCGATGAAGCGCTTCCGCAATATGCTCAAAACCAAAAAATATCAACTGGCCAGAGTAGAAGGGATAACCAATTATTGATTCAGCAGCATCTTTCCCTCAAAATCCACCGCCTTCATCTCCTCCTCCTTCAAAACTGCCGCTGCCCCGCTCACCTCTACGCCCGCGCTGCTTCTTTTGATTGAGCCGATAGTTTAAGCTCAACGTAAAGGTGCGGGACCGCCATTGAAATTCCGTTTCGCTGAAAAAATCGGGCTCTTCCACGGTACTTCGCCACTTGCGCGTATTGAATAAATCACGGGCGCTGAAGCTAAGCGTTCCTTTGCCTTTGAGCACATCCTTTGCCAAACCGGCATCCAGGCTATACATAGCTTTTCGGTGGCCCTGCGCACCATTATGCGGCCCCCGATACCTCAGCGAGAGTTGAAAATCGAGGTTTTTAAAAAAGGTAAGTTTGGTGGAAAACCGGCTTCGCCAGCTGTACGTATCACTCGACAGATCGCGGCCCTCGTATTCCCCATCTGTGATGGCCCTGTAAAAATTGAAACTGCCATTTGCGCTCCACCATTTGGTAAAATTGTACGTAAGCGCAAATTCGAGCCCGTAAGCATCCTGCTCTGAGAGGTTGACGGGGAATATTTCAAGGGTATCTGTATCGGCCAGCGGAAGCGTCACCCGTTGAATAACCCCCTTGCGATGCCGATAATAGACGCTCGACAACAGCGATCCCTCACCAAAGTACTGCAAATAACCAAGCTCCCAGGAGTTGGTATATTCCGGGTTGAGCTCGGGATTGCCATGCCACAGGCGCCGACTGTCGCTATAGCCCGAAAAGGGAAGCAAATGCCGAAAACGGGGGCGACTGAGGCGACGGCTATAACTCAGCTGTAACTGATTTTCCTGCTTCACTTCATATGAAAGATGTACGCTGGGAAATAGGTCGAAATAGTTGCGATCGTTCACCTCTTTGGTCTCTACAAGCTCTGTACGGATATCAGAATATTCGCTGCGCAGGCCAATTTGGTAACTCAATTTTTTGTGTTTGTTGCCAATAATGGCATAAGCTGCGTGGATGTTTTCCTCATATTTCAAGTGATCGTCAAAGCCCCGCAGTACTATCCATTCGCCATTCTCCTGCTGCTGCACCTGATAGTCATTGTCGATGTTGCGCAGCGTCGTTTTGAGGCCCAGCTCGAAGCGCCCTTCTTTGTTAAAAGGATGCACATAGTCGGTTTGAAACAACCAATTCGTTTCATCCTCTGTATTGCTGGACGACTGAAAGAGCCCGCTCTGGGTTTCGAGGTTCAGCTCGGTGATGTCCGACAGCTCCGTTTCATCATTGATCTGATATTGGAAATCGACCGACCATTTGCGATCCTTTTGCTCGAAAGTACGGGTATAATTGACAGCAGTTTCAAAATTGTTCTCCGGCTCCTCTTCGTCATCCTTGCGGGTGGTAGTACCCGTCAACTCATCGTTTGCATCATAATCGCGATAGGTCAGCTTTGAATCGTTGCGCCCTTCCGAACGCCTGTACATGGCAGAAGCGGTAAGTGTATGGAATTGGTTTAGGTACAAATCCGTACCCAACTGAATGTTGCCCCCATAGCCAGCACGCGTGTGCTCACGGTCAATCCGATTGGTCAACACGGAGCCATCCTCCTGGAAAAACTGTTGGAAAAAATGGCCACTACCAGGATTTTCACGGTAGTTGAGTCCAAAATTGCTGAACAGGTTCATCTTTTTCTGGCGAAAGTTGAGGCTGTAGGACGCCCCATAATTGAGCGGATAGCCTCCTCTAAGGGTAAAGGAGCCGTTCATTCCTTTTTGCTTTCCCTTTTTCAAAACGATATTAATGATACCCACCTCCCCCTCTGCATCATAGCGAGCCCCCGGATTGGTAATTACTTCAATGCGCTCGATCAGCTCGCCTTGCAGGCTACGCAGCGCATCCGAACGACCAATGCCGAGCAGGCCGGAGGGTTTTCCATCCACGAGGATACGCACATTTTCACTACCCCGCAGGCTCACATTCCCTTCAATATCCACTTCGATGGATGGCAGATTTTCCAGAATTTCAGAAGCACTCCGACCAATATTGCTTATATCTTTACCCACATTAAACACTCGCTTGTCGAGCTGCAGCTGCATCTGGCTCTTCTCCGCAGTCACTTCCACCTCTGACAAAGTGGTGACGCTTTCGGCCAAGCTGATCGAGCCCATATCGAAGCGGGTACTTCCCCTCTCTATGGCAATGTCTTCGATCACCTTTTTATCGTAAGAGAGAAAATCCACGATGGCATAGAATCTTCCTGGTCGTGCCTGCATTTCAAAAGTGCCGTCTTCATTACTGATAGCACCTGCCACCAGGCTGCTATCGCGCAAGGTAAAGAGGGAGATAGTTGCAAAGGCCAATGGCTGGCCACTCTCCCCGCTTACTACTTTGCCACTAACGCTCACGGGTACCCGCCCCTGCCGCTTAGCCTGCCAGTTGCGGTTGTTTTGAGCATCAAGCCCGATCGCTGTCAACAGAAAGATAAGAATAAGGTAAGCTGTGTAAACAGATTTCATGGATTTGGTTTTGAGTGTGCATATACATTCGGGAATTTGACCTTCATATGGGTTCCCGGTTTAATAAAAGTTACAAAGAAAAAGCCGTTGTTTTTGGAAGTATGGTGATCAGAACAAATTTACGTCAAATGCCCGGTATTGTTTAATTTTGTCCCTCATTAACAAATCCCTAACAAATGCGCATTGTTGATTATTTAGACCATCCGGTATTGAAGATCACCGTGTTTAAAATGGATGACAAATGGTCGGTAAAATTTGAAAACGGTTTGTACGAACAAATCTTCAAATTCCGCAGCAGTAGCCATATCAGCTCGATGGAAGATATCAAAGCCTTGGTGGATGACACCTTTATCCACTCAGTACTAGCCGAAATGACCAGCCTGCATCGTATCAAATCTGCGGCTCTACAACGCTACCTGCCCGCAAAAGAAGCTGATGAGTTTGACGAGATTATCTGAACGATGGGCGGTATAGGATTTACGGTTTTCCTGCGATCGTGCAACCCGCATACCGTGTACCCTTGAGCGTTTTAGTTATCCGAATCCGCCTCGCCCGACTGTTTCATTCGGCGCAGTTTATCTCTTAAAAATCCTTTAAACACTTCATATCCTTTGTCGAAGGATCGATTGTTGTTGACCACCACATCCGCCTGATCCATGTAAGGGAGTATATATTTTTCGAACGTTGGCAGTACATGATGCTCGTAGCGGTAGAGTACATCATCCAATGGATAATTGCGTTCTACCTGATCGCGGCGAATGCGGCGAATCACTTTCAAATTCTCTTTAGCATGTACAAACACCTTGACATCCAATAGCTTACGTATTTTTTTATATTTCATAATAAAAATCCCCTCCACAACAATTATAGGAGCCGTTTGAAAGATCAGTTCCTTTGGGTGGGCATTTTCATTGTTGAAGGTGTATTCCAGGCGAGTCACTTTTTCACCTTTCAGCAGCCTCTGCACATCCGCTACAAAGGCCTTCTTGTCGATAGAAGCCGGACGATCAAAGTTGTGAATACCTTGCTCATCTACAAGCTGGGCCTCCCGTGGAAAGTAATAGTCGTCCTGCGAAATGATGCAGAGTTCCTCTTCTGTAAAATCCTCTCGCAGCCTTTTGATAAAGGAAGTTTTGCCCGAGCCACTACCGCCCGTGACTCCTATCAGAAAAGGAGTAGATTTGTACTTTTTGCTGGCCATTGCTATGGATAAAAATAGTGTTTTTTCAACTTTGGGAGAAAGGGAAAAGGCAATCCTAAACGATTACAAGCTTTTAAACATCAATCGCTCGCCCTTCTTTCCTTCAAAAAACTGCTCTTCGTGATAGGCCAGATGACCACTCACGATGGTAGAGCGTACCTTGCCTTCAAATTGCTCACCCTCCAGTGGAGACCAGCCACATTTGTAGTGAATGCCGGCCCTGTCAAGCTCCCATTGCTGATCCGGATGCACGATCACCACATCGGCCCAATAGCCTTCCCGCAAATAGCCCCGCTCCCGGATTCTGAAACACTCCGCTGGTGCATGGCACATCTTTTCTACAATCCGCTCCATACTAATCCTGCCCTGCTGCCGAAATCGAAGCATGATATTGAGGCTGTGTTGTACCAGGGGCAGGCCCGACGGTGCCTTGGTATAAACTTGTTGCTTCTCCTCCTGGCTATGGGGTGCGTGGTCGGTGGCTATGATATCGAGCCGATTGTCGAGTAGGGCCGGCCAAAGGGCTTGTTGGTGTGCAGCACTTTTGATAGCCGGATTGCATTTGATGCGAGTACCCAGTGTTTTATACTGATCGCTATTAAAAAACAGATGATGCACACACACCTCTGAGGTGATCCGCTTCTCTTTCAAGGGCAGCTCATTGGTAAACAGCGACAATTCATTCGCAGTAGAAATATGCAAAATATGCAGGCGGGTGTGGTACTTTTTGGCCAACTCCACCGCCAATGATGAGGACAAGTAGCAAGCCTCTGCCGAACGGATTGTTGGATGCAGTTCGATGGGTATATCCTCGCCATAATGTGCTTTCTCCTTGGCCAGGTTGCGGCGGATGGTACCCTCATCCTCACAATGTGTGGCGATGAGCATGTGGCTGTTGGCAAAGAGGCGGTTGAGCGTATCGGGATCATCGACCAGCATATTGCCCGTGCTGGAGCCCATAAAGGCTTTGATCCCGCATACGGTTTCAGGATCGGTGCGCAATACTTGGTCAAGATTGTCATTGCTGGCTCCCATGAAGAAGGAGTAATTGGCCAGCGAGCTACGCGCTGCAATGGCGTATTTATCGGCCAGCAAGGCCTGGCTAAGGGCGGGGGGGTTGGTATTGGGCATTTCCATAAAGGAGGTTACCCCCCCGGCTACTGCAGCCCTGGGTTCGGTGTACAAATCGGCCTTGTGGGTAAGGCCGGGCTCCCGAAAATGTACCTGATCGTCAATAATACCGGGCATTACCCATTGGCCACTGGCATCCAGCTCAATGTCTGCACTCTCATCTATGGAGGAGGCGATTTTGTGTATGCGCCCCTTTTTGATGAGCAGGTCGGCCTCCAGCTTTTGCCCCTCATTTATCAATAAACCATTACGAACAATTATTGACTGCATAGCGAAAAGGTAAGAAAGTCGGCAAAAATACTAAAAACTTTTCAGCACCCCCGCCGCGATTAGTAGAATGGCATCTTATTTGTGTTTAAGCCAGTATCACTAACAATTAACTACGATTAGCCATGAAAAACACCATCCTGAATCTAGTCACCTACCTTTTAGCTTTACTTTTCACCGGATCATTTTTCTATACCTTGTCTGTCATATTTACTTTTAATATGCTGGTTGGAGGATTCGTAGTAGCCTTCTTGCTCTTTTGCGCCCTCAATCTTTTTACCGATATCCAACCCCTGGAAGCATAGTAATGTAGCATTTCTCGAATACTATCGGGATCGCTAATTGCTTCACCGGCCATCTCATTCCGATTTTCAACTAACCTCCACTGGCAAAGCAGCTAAGCAGAAAATTTTATTTTTGCGTTTTTATTAAACTGCCCGGGCTTTGCCACTTCTGAAAAACTCGTCTTACAAAAGACCCTTTTATTTATTCAATTCGCATCTGGAAACCATCCTTCCGGCGCTCACCCGCCGGGTGGAAGGCGTAGCCTATGAGCGGGAGCGCCTCGAACTGCCCGATGGCGACTTCCTGGACCTCGACTGGATCGAAAAGCCGGGTCGCAAGCTGGTCATTTTGACGCACGGCCTGGAAGGCGACAGCCAACGCCATTATATCAAAGGCATGGCTAAACACTTCGCCGGCAAGGGCTGGAGTGTGCTGGCCTGGCATTGCCGCTCCTGTAGCGGAGAGATGAACCGGCTCCCCGTTTTGTATGGCCACGGGGAGATCGGCGACATCGGGAAGGTGATTCAACATGCACTACACATCAAAGATTTTGAACAAATTGTGCTGATTGGATTCAGTATGGGAGGGAGCATCAGTATTAAATACCTAAGTGTGTATGCCCAAACCTTGCCAGCTCCTATCAGCAAAGCAGTCGTTTTTTCCACTCCCTGCAATTTGCGCGATGCCAGCGCAGCGCTCAATGAGCCGGGCAACACCTTCTATCGAAACCGGTTTTTGAAAATGCTGGAAGCTAAGATCCGCCAAAAAGCTGAACAATATCCGGATTTGGTAAATCTCGACAAATTTGGGGTCATCCATAAATGGGAGGATTTCGACAACCACTTTTCTGCTCCCATCAATGGCTATCGGGATGCAGACGAGTTTTACGAACAATCCTCAGCCCTCCATTTCATCAGTGGCCTCCGCATCCCTGTATTATTGGTCAATGCGCTCAACGACCCCATCCTCACCCCTTCTTGCTCACCCGTCGAATTGGCCCGGCAACATCCCTGCTTCTATCTCGAAACACCCGCCCACGGCGGACACGTCGGCTTCAGCCAATGGCCAGGCCAACTGGCCTGGTCGGAATCCCGGGCCTGGGAGTTTGTGCAATCTGACGGCTAATGTTACCTTTACCACCAAGTCAGGCTGCTCTGCCTGGGAGAAAACAAAATTGATCACTCATACACATAGCGCCTCTTGAAAGTTTTGCATTTTTCCGATACGCACCTCGGGTATAGCGATTTGGACAAGCTAACCGCTGATGGCACCAATCAGCGGGAGCAGGATATGTACGAGGCTTTTCGCTATGTGATCGATCAAACCATTACCCTTAAGCCGGATGTGGTAGTACATAGTGGCGACTTTTTTCATCGCCCCTCCCCTCCCAACCGCCCGATGATCTTTGCGCTCGAGCAATTGAAGCGCCTGTCCGTAGCCGACATTCCCATCATCATCATTGCCGGCAATCACTCCACTCCCCGCACAATCTATACAAGCCCTATTTTACAGGCCTTTCGGACTATTGAGGGGGTTTATCCGATTTTTGGACAGGCTTATGAACGTTTTGAATTTGGGGACTTGGCGGTACATGGGCTGCCACATATCAATGATGAAAATGTATTGCATGCACAAATGGATCGCATCCAGCCGGTGAAAGGAATGTTTAATATTCTGATGCTGCATACCAGCATCGGGCAGCGATTCATGATGGAAGAATATGGCGAACAGCTCTTCCCTGAGGAACGGATCAGCCTGCTGGATCGCTTTGATTATGTAGCGCTGGGCCACTGGCATAATTTTCAAAAGGTCAAAAAACTAAAAACCGGCTGGTACAGCGGCTCTACCGAGCGGATGAGCGACACCGAAGCAGGCAAAACCAAAGGCTTCTGTACCATTGAGCTGGGTAAGAAAAAGATTGTACAACCCTCCTTTCACCCCATCCCCGCACGCCCCTGGAACCGGCTGGACATTGGGCAATGTGAGCAAAAGTCGATACTCGAGATTGAACAGGAGCTGATCGACTGGGTTGCCCAGCAAGACTCACTAGAGGGTAGTTTACTCAGTCTCTATTTCCATAATGTACAAGGCCTGCAGGCGCTCAATTTGCCCAACCACCGTATAGCAGAACTGATCCCCGGGCCCTTACACATTTACATCAAAAGAAATTTTGCCAATGATTTGTCGGCCCGCCAGTCCATTTCGCCCCAAACGGAAAGCATGGACCAGCTCATCAGCAGTTTTATCAATGAGCATGTGGAAGACAAAGAGCTGGCCAAACGATTGGCTCAAAAAGCCAATTACTACTTTGACCTCTATGAGAGCGGAGAATACAAAAACAGATGATTTTCAGGCATTTACATATTGAAAATTTCAAACAATACGAAGACCTTCAGCTCGATTTCAGGGAAGGGCTGGCAGGCATCATCGGCCGCAACGGGAGTGGAAAGTCCACTATTTTTGAAGCCATCCTGCTTTGCCTGTTTGGTAGTTCCAATTCGCAAAAAGAGTTTTATCGAAGCAGTTGGGTGGCCCCTGATAAGCACGTCTTGCTTGAGTTGCTATTCGAATTGAATACCAAAACTTACCGGGTTCGCCGTGAGTTTCGCGGAAAATCGCTCACCCATCAGGCTGGCCTGTACGATTCCAATGACCGGCTCATCGCCAGCTCCGCCAGCGCTGTCAGTCAGGAGGTAGCTCACCTCATAGGGATGGACCGGGAGACCTTTACACGCTCCATATTTTCTGGCCAAAAAGAACTCGGCATTCTCTCGGAAACTAAGGGAGAGCAGCGAAAACTGATGGTTCGCAAAATGACCGGCCTGAACAATCTGGACCGCATCCAGCAATTGATCCGCGATGACCGCAATATCCAACGCCGAATGATACAGGGGCAGCAGGCTTTGTTGCTGCCTAAGGAAGAGCTAAAACAACTGGAGAAAGAGATTAAAACTCTTGAAAAAAGCCTGCTTCGAGAAGGTAAAACCCTTGAAAAGCTAGAAGCGGGCATGCAAAAAAAGGAGACCGCTTATCAAAAGTTGAAGGCCGTTTTCAATCAACTGAATGAGCAATACCGGCAGCATAGCGAACTCGGCAATGAGCAAAGTAAATATGAAGCCGGGCTGGAGCATTTGGGTAATCAACTGGTCGAGCTGTCTCAAAAATTAAAGGATTTGAACGCCCTCAAGGCCAGCCTCAAGCAGCGCCAGCCTGCCATTAAATCCTATTTAAAAGAAAAAGAGCGCCTTCAAAAATTGGATCAAAAAAAACAGCAATTTGAATTGCGAAACACTCTAAATGAAAAGCTACAATTTGCCGATAATCAACTGGGCGAAATAGTAAATTTAATACTTCCCCTAAAAGGGGTAAAAAAAGAAGGCCTCGCTGTGAAGGCTGCTTTAGATCAATTGCAGCGCCAACTGGCTGAGCTAAAAAGTGAACAAATCACCCTGGAAGATCAGCAGCGCCAGCAGAGCAAAGAGCAGGGCGCCCTCCGGTCTAAAATTGAAGAGCGACGTCAATTGGTTTCCACCATCCTGCAACTTGGTAATGAAGCACCTTGCCCCACCTGCCTTCAGCCACTGACCAGCACTTACGAAGCCACCCTCCAACGGCTGCAGACTGAAATTGAGCAATACCAAAAAGCAGAACTGGCTGCATTGAAAAAAGAGCAGCAAAAGCTGATGGCGCAAGCGAAACGCCTGGAGAAGCAATTGGCAAAAGCAGAGAAAGAAATTGCCAAAAAGCAGGCCCGCCGGGCTGTTCTCTTAGAGCAGTTTGAAGGATTGAAAAAGCTGGAAAAGCGGCGACAGGAGCAGGAAAAAATACAGGCAGAGATACGAGCTGCTATTCAAAAACTGGGCAAAGTGGATTTTGATCTGTCCGCTTATCAGCAGCTGGGGAACCAGCTTCAAGCCTTTGAGGCTGAATACCTGGATTATGTACAAAAGGAAAGTCGCCTCAGCGAAATCCCTGACTTGAAAGCCCGGCTCAAAAGCCTTAAAGAGCGGATTGCCAAAGGCAAAGCCATACTCAAATCGACTGTGAAGGCACGCAAAGCACTCAAATTTTCGGAAGCCAAATACGATGCAAGCAAACAAAAGATGGATCAGCAGGAAGCTGAAAAGGATCAGGCCGCTCAGGCGTTCAACTCACAAAAGGAACGCATACAACTCGCTGAACGTCAACTACTTACACTTCAAAGTACATTGCAAGAGCAAGACCGAATCAGGCAGGAAGTAGCGTCGGGGCGAAAAGATTTTCGCGAGCTGGAGCAGCTGGATGGGCTCTTTTCCTCTTTCAAAACCTATATCCTCGACCGGGTGAAACCCACCATCGCCGCACATGCCAGCCACTTATTTCAGCAGATTACCAAAGGTCGGTACGAAGGCATCAAGGTGGACGAAGACTTTGAGTTTCACATCTTTGAAAACGGGCATTACTACCCTATCCAGCGCTTCAGTGGCGGGGAGATCGATCTGGCCAATTTGTGTCTGCGCATCGGCATCAGCAAGGCGCTGGCGGAACTTTCGGGCAGTAGCGGCGCCCTCCACTTTTTGGGCTTCGATGAAATATTCGGCAGCCAGGACGAGGAGCGCCGATTTGAGATACTGAGTGCTTTTGATTTACTCAAAGAACAGTATCGCCAAATATACATCGTATCGCATATTGATACTGTAAAAGAGTATTTTCCCAGTATTCTTGAAATCCGCAAAACGGCCTCCGGTAGCCAGGCAACCTGGCTAAAATAGGAAGCCTGGCACGAATATTTGGCCTTTTGGCGATGAATGGGGCACTATTGTCGAATTAAACAATAGATTATTACCTGTTTTTGTTTTAACTTAAGCAGACTGAATGGTGTAAATTCTAAGAAGCTGCTTAAAGACTTCCTAACAAAAAAGAACAAGTAGTATGAAAAATAAAATGTGCTTATTCCTCCTCTGCCTGGCTTTTGCGGCTTTTGCCCAAAATGGCACCACCCTGGAGGAATACCGCTATCTCACCAAAGGCTATGCCTACCAAAAAGAAATGGGGCTCGATGCCAGCAAGCAAGGGTATAGCTTTCAATTGCTTTACGAACACTCAAACGGCATCCGGTTTATCGGCATGTTTGGCCGGCAGCACACTCCCAGAGCTGTGCTGACGGTGCTGCCGAATGGCTCCTCTCAGCCAACATACATCTGCCTGCCCAACAACGGCAGTGAGGCTGAAATCCTCAAAATGTATGAAACAGCTATTCAGCAAAAATTGGTTACCACTCGCCAAAAGCTTGACTTTCAGGAAGCACAGCGCGCCTTTATGATGCATCTGCTGGCCAACAGCTCTGCTCAGCCATTGGCTGATAGTGGCTCGCCGGCCAGCTACTCGCAGGAATTGATCTTGACCAACAAAGGCATTCCCATTTCCACATCCGATCCCAATGAGGCCTATCCTCGGCCCGAACCAATCCATGAGGTCACAACTTCGGCATACCGCCCCCCTTCTGCAAAGTCTTCACCTAGCAACATCAACAAGCAGGTATCTACCCGCATTGGCGGCGATCTGATGAGCCGCTCACTGATTAAAAACCCGGTGGTGATGGGCTCGTATAAGGCGAAAGGCAAGGTGGTGATCAAGCTGTGTGTTGATGAGAGAGGGGAAATCGAGACCGCCAAATTTACTCAGCGCGGCTCTACAACCTTCAACAGTGAGCTAAAAGAATTGGCATTGGCGGCTGTCCGCGCCACGCGCTTTGCCAACAGCAGCCTGGCAGAGCAGTGCGGCACGATTGCGTTTCATTTTAAATAAACCTTCTTCCAGAAATCAAAATCACCCTTTAAAAAACGATAAAAAAACATGATCAAAGACTTAAAAACCCTCTTCGGCAAAGACCATGGCCTGGATCAGAAGAGCGTGGAATTTTTGGCCAATGCCCTGAAAAAGAACAACTTGCCGGGCTTCGACTATATCGAGTTCAAACAATCGCTCGCTGCTTTGGGACAAATGCAGATGGATGAAAGTACCGCCTTCAAATCAGCTTTTGCCACCGCTTCCACTATGGGACTTACGAAAGAAAAGCTATTGCAAACGGCTGCTCATTACCTCAAGATCGTTGAAAATGAGAAAGCCCAATTTCAGCTAGCCATGCAAAAACAGATTCAGCAACGGGTGGATTCCAAGCTGGCGGAGGTAAACAAACTGAAGGAGCAAATCGTCAAACATCAGGAAAAAATCAGGCAATTGGAGGAGCAGATCAGCAAGTACCAGGCAACTATCGATGGTGCGGATGCCAAAGTGGCGGAGGCACGCCAGAAGATTGAGGCTACGCAGCACAGCTTTGAGCTTACTCACCAGAGCATAGTCAACCAAATCCGTAAGGATATTGAAAACATAGAAAATTTGCTCTAAGCAAGTTCTAAGGGCCACGAAATGTAGTATCTTCGCGTATAAACCATTTTTCATTAACTAAACCGCTACCCAAATGGCAAATCACACGCCTATTGATACGGAAAGATTCAAGCAAAAATCATTTTGGAAAAGGCCCGAAGGGGTTACCGGAACGGTATTCCTGTTAGGTCTGCTGGCCGGTGGCGGCTATTTGCTGGTCAAAGCATTGCCTTTTCTCCTGAAAGCTGCCAGCAATTTGCTCTACCTCAGTGGTATGCTCCTCGTACTGGCCGCTATTATTTATATGGTGCTGGATCCCAAAATGCGTAACCTCATCGGTTATATGTATAAAAGTGTGATGCGCTGGATCACAGGCATCTTCGTCACTATCGATCCTATCGGCATCCTGAAAAACTATGTGGATGACCTGGAGGACAACCTGCGCAAGATGAGCAAGCAAATCGGTGCCCTGCGCGGACAAATGCGCAAGCTATCCACCCTGATGCAGGATAACAACAAAGAGATCGACAATAATATGAAGCTCGCCAGCTTGGCCAAGCGCAAGGGCAATGACCAGCAAATGGTGCTCGCCTCCCGCAAAGCTGCCCGCCTCAAGGAGAGCAATGGAAAATACCACGCCCTGCATAGTAAAATGGAAGTGATGTACCGCATCCTCACCAAGATGTACCAAAACTCAGAGATTTTGCTGGAGGATACGCGTGACCAGGTGAAGCTCAAAGAGCAGGAGCGCAAGGCCATTCGCTCCTCTCACTCTGCCATGAAATCGGCGATGAGCGTCATTTCCGGTGATCCCGATAAGCGCGCCATGTTTGATGCAGCTATGGAAGCTGTAGCAGATGACGTAGCCAACAAAGTGGGAGAAATGGAACGTTTTATGGAAATGTCGGCTAATTTTATGGAGTCTGTGGACTTGCAGAACGGTGTTTTTGAAGAAGAGGGCATCAAAATGCTGGAAAAGTGGGAAAAGGAGAGCACTTTGCTTTTGATGGGTGGCAATGAAGTCATTTCATCCGATGACAGCCTCGACCTCAATCAGCCGGCAGCCCGGCCAGACAGACAAGAGCGCTCCAGCAATAGTTCTTACGATAATCTTTTCGAGTAGCCAGGGGGAGCAGACTTGCAGACAGTCCGGCATTCTGAGGTCTCCTGGCATAGATAGTGGTCTGACTTCTGCTCAATAAAACCCAACCAGCTCTATATCATATATCAATACAGTATTGCCGGGGATTCCGGGCACCCCATTCTTGCCATAGCCCAGATGAGAAGGGATAAAAAGCTTGCCGATTCCATTTTTTTTGAACAAGGGGATACCTTGCTGCCAACCCCTGATGGTATTGAACAGCGGAATGGTCAACGGGTCTCTACCATCGGTGCTTTCGAATACGCTACCATCCAGAAAATAGCCGGAGTAATGAATTTTCACCGTTGAGCCAAGCGACGGATATTCCTCCCCTGTACCTTCACTTTCGATAATATAATACAGCCCGTCATTGTTGTGCTGTGCCACCAAATTATGGTCTTCCAGGTGCTGCTCGATCAGTTCTCTGTCCTTTTTCACCTGATCCCCGTCCTTGTTACAAGCCAGGGCAACAAAAATTATCAGCATGGCTATCCATCTAATTTTCATAATCGTTCCTATTTTTCTACAAATATACACAAAGCCGCCGCAAGCACGAACCTCTAATCTATCCCTCCTTGGGGCCATAGCTCTCGCTCACCACGCTGAGCCCAAGCTCTTTGCCTTTTTTGAGCATCAGCTCATAAGCAGCGGCAGAATTATTGGGGATATCGCCATCCAGAATGGCCTCGCGGATAGCCGTCTTGATGGTGCCCACCTGCCTGGAAGGAGGAATGCCAAAGGTATTCATAATCATCTCTCCGGTGATAGGCGGCTGCCAGTTGCGGATGCGATCACTTTCCTCCACCTCCTTGAGTTTTTGCCGTACCAGCTCATAATTTTCCAGATAACGCTTCACTTTTTTGGAATTTTTGGACGTAATATCGGCTTCGCAAAGCATCATCAGATCATCAATAAAATCCCCTGCATCAAACAGCAAGCGACGGATTGCCGAGTCGGTGATATCCTCTTTGGTCAGGCTAATGGGCCGCAAATGCAGGCGAACCAGCTCCTGAACGTATTTCATCTTGCTATCCAAAGGAAGGCGCATACGGCGGAAAATACGCGGCACCATCGCCGCGCCCAAAGCTTCGTGGCCATGAAAAGTCCAGCCGACCTCCGGATGGAAGCGTTTGGTAGGCGGCTTGGCAATATCATGAAGTAAAGCCGCCCAACGCAACCAAATGTTGTCAGACACTTTAGCTACATTATCCAGCACCTGCAAGGTATGGTAGAAGTTGTCTTTATGGCCTACACCATTGCGAACTTCTATTCCCTGCAAAGCTGCCAGCTCGGGGAAGATGATCTTCAAAAGTCCTGCTTTGTATAAAAGTGTAAAGCCTCTCGACGGTTGGCTGGTCATCAATATTTTATTCAATTCGCCTACAATGCGCTCCATCGATACGATATTAATCCGGTTTTTATATTTGGAGATGCTGCGAAAGGTATTTTCTTCGATTTTGAATTCCAGCTGGTTGGCAAAACGGATGGCGCGCATCATGCGCAGCGGATCGTCTGAAAAGGTCTTGCCCGGTTCGAGCGGCGTCTTAATCAGCTTCTCTTCCAGGTGACGCAAGCCGCCAAAGGGATCAATTATTTCTCCAAATTGGCTGCCACTGAGGCTTACCGCCAGTGCATTGATAGTAAAGTCGCGCCGATTTTGGTCATCCTCCAGACTACCCTCCTCCACCGTCGGTTTACGCGAGTCATGCCGATACGATTCTTTTCGGGCACCCACAAATTCCACTTCCATATCGCGGTGCTTGAGCATGGCCGTACCAAATCTTCGGTACACGGCCACTCTGGGTATCGGCCGCAAATGAGATGCTACCTGCCGCGCCAGCTCGATGCCGGAGCCAATGCATACAATATCCATATCCTTTGAGGACCGACCCAGCAGGCGGTCTCTTACGTAGCCTCCCACCACATAGGCCGGGTAGCCCAAGCGGTTGGCTGCCTGCTCAATGAAGGTGAACATTTCTCTTTCGTGTGGCTGAATATTGAAGACCAAAGTGGAAAATTTTATTCGCTAAGTATTATTCAAAAAATTATACTGCTGGCGCCTCGAGAGTGATAAATCACGCTCAATCCTTTCGTGCTATATAGCACAGGCGATTGGGATTCGCTATCACTCATCAGGCGCCTGAGCTATAAATTCTCTTTTCAATTTTTGAAGGTTCCTATTCATCCGGCTCCGGTGGCTGAAACTTTCTGCCAACCCGAATATTGCTTTTCTACCGTATCCAACAATTCAAATAATGCGGAAGGTTCCGCCTCTGTGACCAACTTGCTGCGCAGCGGTTTGATATTGGGAAAACCTTTGAAATAATTGGTATAGTGGCGGCGCATCTCCAATACGCCCAACCGGGGCCCTTTCCAACTCAGCGAATGCCTCAAATGCTGACGGGCTGCGTTCACCCGCTCCTCCACTGTAGGTGGGGCCAGCAATTCGCCGCTTTCCAGATAATGCCGAATTTCCCTGAATATCCAGGGATAGCCAATCGCCGCCCGGCCAATCATAATGCCATCCACTCCATAGCGTTGGCGGTATAATTTGGCTTTTTGTGGGCTATTGATGTCTCCATTTCCAAAAATGGGGATACGGATCCGCGGATTTTCTTTGATTTTGCCAATAAGTGTCCAATCGGCCTCGCCCTTGTACATTTGCTTACGGGTGCGGCCATGGATAGCCAGGGCCTGAATACCGACATCTTGCAGGCGTTCAGCCACCTCTTCGATGTATTTGGTATTTTCATCCCAGCCAAGGCGGGTCTTTACCGTAACAGGCAAGTTAGTGGATTTGACGATGGCATCGGTCAGTTCGACCATTTTGTCGATGTCTTGCAGGATACCGGCTCCGGCCATTTTGCATACTACCTTTTTCACCGGGCAGCCGTAGTTGATGTCCAGCAATTCAGGGCCGGCGGCCTCTACAATTTCGGCAGCACGCCGCATGGAGTCGAGTTTGGCGCCAAAAATCTGAATACCAATGGGACGCTCTTCCTCATAAATATCCAGTTTTTGCAGGCTCTTGCTGGCATGCCGGATCAGGCCTTCCACCGAGATGAATTCGGTGTACATCATATCACAGCCCTGCTGTTTGCAGAGGGCGCGGAATGGCGGGTCGCTGACATCCTCCATAGGAGCCAGCAGCAGCGGGAATTTTCCGAGATGGATGTTGCCGATTTGAACCATGCGCAGCTGAGTAGTGTACTGAGGTGCAAAATTACAACGAATTGGACAAAGTAGTGCGTATCTGAGCAAATTGAGCGAATCAACAGACCTGGTTCTTTTCAGCAAATTTTATCAATAAACTTGAGGAATTATTCTAATACCTGTGATAAAGTGATAAATTTGCCCCGCTGATACGCACACCTCTTATTCATATCCAAATTCAACGAAAAAACCATAAACGATGCTGATAGGAATCATTATTTGCTTTATCCTTGGATATGCAGCCATAGTATTCGAACATCCTCTCAAGCTAGATAAAACCGTTCCGGCCCTTATCATGGGCGCACTTTGCTGGGGGCTTATTTCATTGGGCCACCTGGATGTTGTCAACCATCATCACGAGGTCGGATCGATGCAGGATGTGCTGTTGCATCACATCGGCAAGGTAGCGGAAATTCTATTTTTTCTGACCGGCGCCATGACCATCGTCGAACTGATCGACCTTCATCGTGGTTTTGCAGTGATTACCAACCGGATACGCACTACCAAAAAGTCAAAAATGCTATGGCTTATCTGCATTTTAGCTTTTTTCCTTTCGGCTACGCTTGACAATCTCGCCTCCACCATCGTGCTGGTCTCATTGCTCCGGCGGCTCGTACCCGACCGAAAGGAGCGGCTGTGGTTCGTCAGTTTTGCTGTGATCGCTGCCAATGCCGGCGGCGCCTGGTCGCCCATAGGCGATGTCACCACCACCATGCTATGGATTGGAGAGAAGGTATCTACATTGGGCTTGATTTCCCATTTGGTGCTTCCTTCCATTGTGTGTATCGTAGTACCGGTATTGATTGGTGTCAATTTAAAAATATTCCAGGGCAACCTGTCTGTACCGACAGATCGCGATTATGAGTCGAAAATGCAGGAAGAGAAGCTGCTCAGTAGCAAGATCATGCTACTGGTAGGGGTAGGTGCATTGGTATTTGTCCCTGTATTTAAAGCCATCACCCATCTGCCTCCTTATGTAGGTATGATGTTGTCATTAGGTGTGGTTTGGCTGGTGTCGGAATACATCCATCCGGAGGAAGATTTTACCGAGGAGCGCAAGCACTTGTACTCTGCACATACGGCTTTATCGCGGATAGAATTGTCGAGTATCCTGTTTTTCCTAGGTATTTTGGTGGCGGTAGCGGCTCTTGAATCGGTAGCGGTGATGCACGGAGAGCATGCTGTTGGATTGCTTCGCTCACTGGCAGAGAAGCTGCAAGCTACTATTCCCAATCAGGATGTGGTAATTATCATTTTGGGCTATTTGTCAGCTATCATTGATAATGTGCCTTTGGTAGCCGCTTCGATGGGGATGTACACCGAGCCGATAGATGCCAAGCTCTGGCACTTCATCGCATTCTCTGCCGGTACGGGTGGAAGCATGCTGATTATCGGTTCTGCTGCCGGTGTGGCAGCGATGGGCATGGAACGCATCGACTTCATCTGGTACCTCAAAAAGATCTCATGGCTGGCCATGATCGGGTTTTTAGCAGGCTGTGCTACTTTTATCTTGATGCAGATGTTCCTTTGGTAAGAATACAGAAAAAAATGATGCTCAAAATGCAATACATCCTTACTGCATTGCTGTGTTTACTGCTGTTTAGCGCTTGTCTGGACGATCCCACAGATATTTATGGACGTTGGCAGGTGGAGCAAATGTTCGAGCAAGGGGAGACCAGTGATCTGGATCTTAATGGTGTGTACTTTCATTTTTCGCCAACTGGCACCTATGAATACCAGGGAAATCTGAAATACCGGGAGGCCGGCTATTATCGCATTGAGCGAAAACTCTTGTACACTACCGATACGTTGAATGAGGAGCGCATTGAAAAAGCGGTAAAAATCACCCATCTCAGCCCCGACTCTCTTAGCTTTCTGATGAATGCTCAAGGCAATGAGCAAATCCTAATCTTATCAAAAAGCCAGCAATAACGCGGCTTCCAGCATCCAAACAGCTTAGCAAAATTGGTTTGGCAAAATGCTTGCATTACTACAGTGAGTAATTCCCATGCATTATGCCACAAAGTCCGGATATTATCACCTATGAGCAGGTCAAGAATGCGATGACCAATCCGCCGCCAAGAGAATTGGTGGATCTGTTCAACGATTTGAGCATTTCCATCAATCAGCATCCGCTCTGCATTTCAGAGAAAAAGCCGTTCAATAAGCTCTGCAAACCTGGCTCCTTCTGCGTAAGTGCTACCAGCATCCAATCCGGTTACATCGCCTTTGTATTGGGCAAACATGTACAATCCAAGTTTCCGGAAGAAATCATCTCCCAGTTTTTCAACCTCGACTTCCAGTTCAAGCTACAGTTCGGCATCATCAAAGGAGAGCAAATCGATGGTTGCATTTGCCTGGTTCACATCTGCAAAGAGCACTTCAATCTCAACGAGGTTTACAACCATATTTATAGCTAGATTTATAGCTAGTGCTTTACTCTTCAATTCACAAGCAGCGCGCTGTGCTCGGATCATTCGCTGTGCTCCTGGTCAGCATCTCGGACTCCCCGTTTTTATTTCAGATCGGCTTTGATGAAAGGATGATACGACCGATAGCGCTTTCCGTTGATCTTTACTACATACATTCCGGGCCCCAGTCCTTCCAGGCTTAGTTTCATCACCGCTTGGCCGGCAGCTGGAAATACTTCCTCCCGCACTACTCGCCGCAATGCATCCCAAATCTGCAGACGCACAGCTCCTTCCAATGGCTCCCGCAACTGGACGCTCAGCTGGTCGGTAGCCGGATTGGGGAATATCCAGGCATCTTTCAGGTCATCGTTCATATAAACCACCACAATCGCCGAATAGCTGTACTTGCCATCCAAATCAATCTGCTTTAGGCGGTAATAATTTGCTCCGCGATAAGGATTGGTATCCAACTCCTGATAGTAGGTTTGGCGGTTCAGAGCACCGGCAGCTTCGGTGTAGGCAATGGGGTGAAAGTGGGCCGCATCGGCCGATTTTTCCACCAAAAAATAATCATTGTTCAGCTCGCTGGTGGTTATCCAGTTCAAAACCACCTGACCTTGTTCGCGTTGGGCAGTAAAACTGAGCAGTTCCACCGGCAGCGGGCTATCTACAGCTTCCACACCTGCACTACCCCCATTTTCAATCGATGTAACTTCATACTCTGCATAGCTTTGCCCATTAAAATTGCCTGTCAGATAGGAATTGGATGAGGCGGTGCCGGTATTGCTGTACGCTGAATAAACCCCACCATTGGCCAGCACATCCGTATCGTGAGGGCTAAGGCCGGTACCGGAAATATGGTATAGGATAATAGAGGAAAGATCGGTCATCGGAGGGATACCTTCTGCCTGTAAACTGCTGTTTAAATCATCCACATCTTGTTGATCGAAGTAAAAGCGGACTCTTAGCGGGCTGGCCAATGTATTGGCATTTTCCACTTGCCAATAGCGGTTAAACACATACCAACTATTGGTGGAGGTATGATAATCTGCTGCTGAAAGATTCAATCCGCCGCCGCCCAGGCCTCCATTGGTAACTACCCGAACGGCAAAGCCGTTGTTGCCCAGACTGCCAATATCCTGGCCATCTTTAAATATCGACAGCAGCAAGTGGTCAGAGGCGCAGTTGTAATAGTGCGTCCAGCCGTTGGGGTCTGTGATCTCTTGATCAGCCTCCAGGCTGAGGGATGGCTGCGCAGGGATCGGCAAACTGAGGGTGAGGCCGGTAAATTCAAAGGCTCCCATGTCTCTTTGGCCGTCATACTGGCGCGGCTGCCCATCGGCATCAAGCGGTGTCAGCAGGCCGTAATTGATGCCCTGGTCGATAACGGGCGCACAGCCTTGCAGGCGAAAGTTGCGCTGCGCAGCATCTATGAAGCCCGGCTCCGGCACACTGCCTGCGGTATTGTCTTCTATCCAGTTGTTGATGTCTGTCAAGCCCGTGAGTACGTTAAAATCTTTGAAAAATTCATTTCCCGACCAGAGGATCGAATTGGATATCTCCGTGTAACCATTGACATTGAGGTAGATAGCATCTCCCCCATTGGAGGGATTGTTGAAAAAGGTACAATTGCGCGCCAAACACTGGAAGGATGAATTGATATCCTGTGTAGCGATACCCCCTCCCCGCGGAGCGCTGTTGTCATAAAATATGCAATTTATGACCTGCACATTGAAAGACAGTGGCGGAGCCAGTTGGCCTGAATGACCATTGTTGTACATGGATGCACCCCGCTGGCTGGCTGTGTTTTGATAAAAATGTGAATTGAAATAGTTGGCACTGATTTGACTGCCAGTTCCCTTAAAATTATAAACACCGCCGCCTCTGCTGGCCGTGTTGTTATCAAATGTACAAAATTCGATCAGCAGTTCGCTGCTGGCATCATCTACGGCATAATTGGCCAAGCCGCCGCCAAATTCAGCCTCATTTTGGCTAAACTGGCACTTGCGGACCTGAAGCCTGCTTACCACACCAAGGCCCTTACTTTGCACATACAGCCCCCCCCCCAGGCCGTCGGTCTGCGGGCCACTTGCATAGCCGCCGCGAATGATAAAGCCTTCTAAAACGGTATCTTCATCATCAATGCCATCCGCCTGTACTACATGGAGACTGTTATCAAATTTCCAGTCTGTAAGGCCCAGATCGCCATCCAAAATGGTGGGATGTGCTTCCATATTCCGTTCGGTAGCAAGGCTTTCGTTGCCGGCAAAACCACCGCGCACAGATACCCCATTGACCAAATCGAAGGAGAGGCTGCGGTCAGTCCCTGAAGTTGGAAAATAGACTCCTTCGGCCACCCAGATCTCGATGATCTGCACATTGGCGCGAGCCTCCTGGAGGGCATCTTGCAGCTCGGTAAAGGCATTGGCCCAGCTGGAACCATCATTTGCTCCGGCGGTAGCATCCTGATCGACGTATAAAATTGTGTTGGATGTGAGTGTAGGGTGTGGGTACATCTTGCTATGTGTAAAAAAGACGATAGCAAGCATGAGTGTAGCGACTTTGTTCATGGCTGCGGTTTTTAGGATAAAAACAAAAAATCGGTTGTGCTAAACAATGTATGATGGCTGTTGATTAAGCCAATGGGCAAAAATTAGAAACAGCCGCCATTGAAAAAATAGTTTCTTTGAAAACTTGGTAGAACGTCGTTGAAATCTAGCAATTCTAGCACGAATACAGGTGTTACGACCTTCGATGGCTTTAGTATACTCTTTACCGATGAGATGTTTATGTCTAAAAAGAGTAGCTTTAAATCCTTCAAAGGCATCAGTACACCAATAGTTAATCGTGATTTTGAGGTGCTTGATTTTTAACAGTAGGTATCTAACCTGACGAATGGTTCTTTTGCCCATTGTAAAAGCCAAAATTTCTCGGGTATCTGGTGCATATGCATAAAATACCCAGACCTTTTTGCCTTTATTTTGAACAAAGGAGTAGAATTCGTCTAGCAAAATCCTGTGATAATGCCTCCTTTGAGGAATAATCCGAAGATTTTGAGAATGACTGATAATCAATTGTAATACGCATCGCTGTGATACATTAAAAACACTTGAACAGTCTCGAATACCTCCACCATGAATCAAAGAACTAAGAATTTGTTTTTTCACTCGTGGGTTTGCTCCACGATACTGATAAGCAAATTGAAATTGCTTGCGACAGTCCTTACATAAAAAATTCTGCTTGCCAGTGTTTTTTATGCCGTTTTTAACGACATTAGGACTTTCGCAGTGAGGACACTGGACTTTGATTTCGATTTTGCACATACATCAAAGTTCGTCCTCATTGTGCTTTTTTCAGCATCATACTTTTTAAAGCACTACCAAAAAATCCTGTACAAGGATAGCAAAATTATTGCGCTTCAAAGTAGCAAAAGCCCAAATTTTTCAAGATTTTAACACCTGCTCACCCCCTCTCTCCGAGGATCGCCTGCTGCCTCATAGCCCTTGCCAGTCCTGCAAATTGTATGCGCCCCCCCAAAAAACATGGAGCGATCCTCCCAACGAACTATTTCCTGCCTGGTAGCTGTTCCTAGAGAGCCCTCTTCAAAGCCATACTCTATATTTAGCTTTTGATGCTCAACATGCAAGCGCGGTGCATCCACTGCCTGTTTGAGCGGAAGCTTTTGGTAAACCAAATTGTGGATCACTTGAAAAAGAGCTGACGGTATCCGGCTGGCACCTCCCGTTCCGGTGATTACAGCGGGCCGATGCAGGGAGTCCAGCAGAATGGTGGGCGCCATCATAGAGGCAAGGCGCTGATTGGTGGGCCAGGAATGAAAGCCATTGGGCAGCAGAGCTGCTTCGCCCAGCATATTATTGAGTTGTTGGTCGGTATTTTCAATAAAACGACCACTCCCTTCGCCAATGGTGGTGGACAGGCTTACCGCATTCCCCCATTTATCGATGATACTAAAATGGGAGGTACTTCCCCACTTGCTTGGCGGCCGTTGGGTATCGGAGCTGGGGAATTGCCCCAATGCTGCCTGTAGTACTTTGGGATTTTTGCCCATCGCATCAACGGATTCGAGTATTGGATGTAGCTGACGGAGCTGCGCGAGGCTACCGGAGGCAGCCGTACGGGTTATTTGCTCTGATCGTTTGAGCAGCAAAGCCAGTATCGCCCCGCCGGTAGAAGGCAGGGGGTTGGTGAGCAGATGATGATTTCTGTAAGAGAGATACAGGGGTTTGCGGATATGAACCCGGTATTTCGTAAAATCCGGCAGTGTTAAAAATCCACCCCTTCGCTGTTGGTCGTTTACGATCTTTTGAGCGATTTCACCTTTATAAAAAAAATCAGGGCCTTCTCGTAACAGGCTATCTAAAAAGTCGGCCAACTGCGGCATTCGCAGCCGCTGTCCCACCTTTGGCAAATGGCCTTCGGGAAAAAAGACATCCTTTGCGATAGGGTCGCTACGCAAGATGTCTTCGAGCAGGGAAAGATCGAAGTACTGAAAATCATTCATCAGTACCCCTTCTTTGGCCAATTGAATAGCAGGCTCTGCCAATACCGCCATTGGCATGCTGGCCAAGTGCTGGTGCATGGCAAAAATACCCGCAATGCTGCCCGGCACTGCTGTGGAGCCTCTCCCAATGTGAAATACCTCCACGGCATCTCCAAAATCGACCTCTATGGGATAAAAATCGACTTCGTCGGCCGGGCGGCGGCGGATGGGCGTTTGGCAAAAAAAATCGAAAAGCAGAGATTCCCCAGTGGCTTTGAAGGTAAGAGCAAAGGCCCCGCCTCCTGCGCTGGCCATACAAGGCTCGGCCACGAAGGCAGTCATAAAAGCAGCAATCGCAGCATCGAATGCATTACCGCCGGCATGCAAAATCTCGGCAGCGGTATCGGCGGTGGCATCATGCCCGGCAGCGATTGCAAAGTTCGTCACATTTTCATTTTTATGGCTTCAAAGGTAGTGCGCGACAGCCCCTGCACCAAAAGCTGGATATCAGCGGTGGCCAGCACTTCGAGGCGGATCGCATTGGGCCGGAGGTAAATGCGCTGCACATCCAGTTGGTGGAGCCGCCCTTTCAGAAATATCTCCGGCGCCACTTCAAATTGCTCCAGCTTTTCGTTGATCGTATCATGCAATTCCTTCAGAGGAGCTTCAATCGGTACGATGAGCTTTTCCTGAATCTTGCTCATCATACTTTTTTTGAGCAACCAGCCAATTCCCTTATGCAGAAGATTGTCGGTATTCAAAGAAAAATCCAAGGCTTCAAAGCTCACCTGCTGCAAAACTTTGTCAAATACAGGTTCTGCAGTCAAATCCAGCTCTCCGTCATAATCACCTGACAACTGAAGCTGAAGCATTAGCTTGCTGCCATCGCCATCGATTTGGACATCGCGCAGTTCAACTTCGTGGCCGGCCTGCTCAAAAGTTTTGCCTTGCAGGAACTGCCTGGCCAGGGCCGTAGCATCCGTATAGGGCAGCCCGATACGGAGGTATAGCTGTGAAGTTTCTTCCGAAAAGCGGGTTTCGGAAAACGGAGGCAAGGCAGGTAGTGCTTTGCGTTGCGGATGCCGGCTCATCACCAATGAGGCCAGCGTACTAATATTGATAGCGCTGCGGATCGTCTCTCCATCGCTTGTCAGGGGAGCCATGCTAATGGATTCGGGCTGCAGGCTGAGCCAAAGCTGGAATGCTTTGTGTACCAAAATGGGCTCCGCCAGTTTGTCCCAAACCTTTATTACCTGCTCGCGCAGTTTTAAATTCTCATGCAATTTTTGATCGATTGCCGCAGTGATCCGTTCTGCCCGCCTGCTGAGTAATTGGTCGGCAAGCATCCGCACCGGCATATCCAATGCCCCTAGCTTCATCAGTGGTTTCTGTAGCCATTTGTAGCCTTCAAGCCGGGTTTTGCCCTCCAGATTCCAGTCTGATTTGATCGTCAGGTCGGTACTGAATTGTAGCTCCACTATCCCTTCTGCCTCGATATCGGAAAGCGCAATTCGCCGTTTGATCCACAAAGCCAACGGCACGGAATAGCGGATTTGCCTGTGATGGATGGCTATTTGAATAGCTCCTTGTTTTTTTGCAGAGGCCATTATATTGTCTCCATCATCCATCGATTGGTCTTCGTACAATTGTTCTCCCAGTTGTTCGTTGATGATCAGCTCCAGCTCGTGAAAACTAAGCAGGATTGGAATATGGATTTTAGAATGTGGAATGCTTGACATGGGCTCAAGATATGGACTAATACTTCTTCATCAAAAGAGATTTTCAGACTTGCAGACTTTCTGTCGTGGTACAAATTCCAAAACAGTTTGCAAAGTGTTCAGAAATTATAGCTCAGGCACCTGATGTGGGACAACAAATCCCAATCGCATCTGCTATACAGCGCAAAAGGATTGAGCCAGATTTATACGGGCGAGAACCACCAGCAGTATTTTGGAATGGTTTGTGTAAAACAGTTGTTAAGTAGGCTCCTTCGCTTGTTTGTGATTTTTTTTTGATAGAAAGTGTGAAATTTCGCCTGCCAAAATGCCTACTCTTTATAATAACAAAATCACAAATTACCAATAAATATCAATCACAACTAGTAGTTATTAGCTGAAAATCAGTGATTAATAAATTTAATTATTAATTATTAATAGTAATTAAATTTTACATTCCTTGATTTTTGTTTTTGTCATTCCTCGAAAAACTTAAGATCATTGTATTGTGATTATTAAATCATAGCCGATCAAAAGGATCGGCACCAAAATTTGGATATGTTCATGGGATTACACCGAAAAGAGATTTTCGGTATAAAATTTTAGTAGTGAGTCGAGTTATTCTAATTTAAGAATAACTCGACATTCACGCTTTCCTCTCCAAATTTTGCTCTGATCACCAATAGTTTGAATAAAAATTAATTGTTTTCGGATATGTTCATGGGATTATAATTTGTTGTAGTGAGTCGTGTTACCTAACATCAGGTAACGCGACTTTCTTTTTCATCCCATCTACGACACGATATTTCACCCGGAGGGCATTTACCCCCGCCCGCCCCCCTGCTGATTTAACACCTTTCACCTTCTTTCCTTTTTCTCTTCAATTGTTATCTTGTGGTATGGAATTCAAAAAATAAATCCGCCATTTTTGAAACAGGCGATAGCTGAACGACCAATGGCTAGTGAAGTGGAGCCTAATTCAAAAATTGAAAAGAGAATTAGAGTGTGTTTGGCTTTGAATCGATCACCACATCTGGTAGCATTATGAAAAAACTTCTCATTGTTTTTGTCAGCCTGTTTCTTTATTTCCACTCACTACCTGCTCAAAAAAATAAAAAAAACAACCAGCCCACTTTCTCCGAAACCTGGTACGATGCTATAAAGTGGCGACCCATTGGCCCGTACCGAGGCGGCCGCTCCTGCGCTGTGACTGGCGTGTCAGGTAAGCCCAACCTCTATTATTTCGGTTCGACGGGTGGCGGTGTATGGCGCACTGAAGATGGCGGACGGCACTGGGAGAGCTTGTCGGATGGCTTCTTCGGCGGATCAGTGGGAGCTATAGCCGTCAGCCCTTCCGACCATAATGTTATTTATGTGGGAGGGGGAGAAAAAACGGTGCGTGGCAATGTTTCACATGGCTATGGTATTTGGAAATCAGTGGATGCAGGCAAAAGCTGGACACAGCAGGGGCTGGAAGCATCCAGACATATTGCCCGCATTCGCATTCATCCCCAACAGCCCGATTGGGTGTATGCTGCCGTAATGGGCAATTTGTACAAACCGCATCCACAGCGCGGTGTTTTCCGCAGCAAGGATGGCGGCCAAAATTGGGAAAAGATATTATTTGTCAATCAAGAGGTAGGCGCGGTGGATTTGGTGATGGATCCCAATAATCCACGCATTCTCTATGCTTCTACCTGGCGGATACGCCGAACGCCACATAGCTTGTCCAGTGGCGGGCAGGGCTGCGGTATATGGAAAAGCACCGATAGCGGCGATACCTGGGAAGCGCTAACAGCCAACAAAGGACTACCCACCGATACCCTCGGCATCATCGGACTGGCCGTTTCGCCGGTCAATTCGGAGCGGGTATGGGCCATTATAGAGTCCAACACAGGGGGCGTATTTCGTTCCGAGGATGCGGGCAAGAGCTGGAAAAAGCTCAACGATGAGCGCAGCCTGCGCCAGCGCGCCTGGTACTATACCCGTATTTATGCCGATCCCAAAGATGCGGATGTGGTGTATGTTATGAATGTCAGTTACCACAAATCAAAAGACGGTGGCAAGACTTTTTCCAAGCACTATGCTCCGCACGGCGATCACCACGATCTTTGGATTGCCCCCGAAAATCCGCAGCGTATGATTATCGGAGATGATGGCGGTGCCCAGATCACTTACGATGGCGGTGCCACCTGGACGACTTACCACAACCAAAATACGGCTCAGTTTTACCGCGTCACCACCGATCACCGCTTTCCCTACCGCATCTATGCTGCCCAGCAGGACAACAGCACCATCCGCATCCAGCATCGCTCGGATTCGTGGTCGATTACCGAAAAGCATTGGGAATCGACAGCGGGCTGTGAATGTGGCCACATCGCCATCGATCCCCGAAACGCTGACATCGTGTATGGCGGTTGTTATGACGGCTACCTCCAGCGGCTCGATCACGGCACCCAAATGAGCCGCAATATTAGTGTATGGCCGGACAACCCGATGGGCCACGGAGCGGAAGGCATGCGCTATCGCTTTCAATGGAACTTTCCGCTCTTCTTTTCGCCCCACGATCCAAAAAAATTGTACGCAGCCTCCAATCATCTGCATCTCAGTACGGACGAAGGGCACAGTTGGCAGATCATCAGCCCTGATTTGACCCGGAATGACTCCAGCAAATTGGTGCCATCCGGCGGTCCGATCACCAAGGACAATACTTCGGTGGAATATTACTGCACCATTTTCGCATCTGCTGAATCGCCGCGCGAGGAAGGCCTGCTGTGGGCCGGCTCGGATGATGGGCTGCTACACCTCAGCACAGATGGCGGAGCAAGCTGGCAAAACGTGACGCCTGCCAGTCTGCCGGAATGGTCGCAAATCAACAGCATTGAGCCCGATCCATTTCGGGATGGTGGCCTCTATGTGGCTGCTACCCGTTACAAACAGGGCGACTTTCGGCCGCTCCTTTTTCATACCACTGATTATGGAAAGAGTTGGAGAAAAATCACCAAAGGTATTGATAATCAGCACTTTACGCGGGTGATTCGCTCTGATCCAAAAAGAAAAGGGCTTCTGTATGCTGGAACAGAAAGTGGCATCTATATTTCCTGGGATGATGGTATTCACTGGCAGTCCTTTCAGCTCAATTTGCCTATTGTCCCGATCACCGATCTAGCTGTTAAGGAAGATAATCTGATCGCGGCAACGCAGGGTCGCGGGATTTGGTTGATCGATGATTTGACGCCTCTTCGCCAACTAGAGCCTCAGCTTAGCAAAAAAGCTTTTCATCTCTTCCAGCCTAAAGTGAGCTATCGGAAGAAGGGCGGGCAGGCCAAAAAGCCTAAAAATGCCGGACTCAATCACCCGGCCGGCCTGATAGTGTATTACTATATAAAAGAGCTGGATGACAGTACCAAGGTACGTTTGCGCTTTGAAACTAAAGACAGCCTGGTGATCCGCGAGTTTGTACGGGGAGCAAAAGAAAAGGAGAATCAGCTGGAAGTGAAGGAGGGCTCTAATGTGTTTGTATGGAATTTAAATTATCCGACTGCTGAAAAATTTGAAGGCATGGTCCTTTGGTGGGCTAATCTGAATGGGCCTGCTGTGGTGCCCGGCATATACCGGATTGTGCTGTCGGTGGATGGTCAGGAGGTCAGTAAGCAGGCCGTCATCAAAAAAGATCCTCGTTCCCCTACCAGCCAATCAGGCTACCTGGCACAATTTGACTTCATCCGGTCGATCAATGAAAAAATTAGCGAAGCCCATCAGTGCATCAAAGATATCCGCGATGTGCGTGCACAACTTGAGCATTACCGCAAACGATTAAAAGGGCTCGATGAGAAAAAGCCTTTGCTGGAAATGGCTGCTCAGATCGACAGCAGCATGACTGTGGTAGAGGAGGCATTGTATCAAACGAAGAATCGCAGCTCGCAAGACCCGCTCAATTTTCCGATCCGCCTGACCAATAAACTGGCACACCTCAACTCGATCAATCGCGGCGACTATCCTCCCACCGAGCAATCCCTTGCGGTGCGGGATGAATTGGTAGCTGCCATAGATGTTGAGCTCGGCAAATGGCAGACCATTCGCCAATGGGATATTCCCAACTTCAATCAGCATATGCGACGTATGGCAGTGGATGCGATTATATTGCGAGAGGCGGAGGATGGTGAGCGGTGAGCAGGCAATGATATCCTTTCGATTTTTAATGCTTAATGATAAATTACTATTACTATGATGAAACCACTCGAAGAAGTCTTACAATTCAAAAACAAGGCGGTGCTACACCGCTTTCGGGGCATGCATGGGCTGGCAGAAGATGAAAGCCGGCTGATTTTTGAGGATACGCTGCGTTACCTCTGGCTTACCGCCACGATGGACCTGCGCCGCAAAACGGATTCTGCTGCACCGGATATTGTGCTTTGGGAAAACATGGGCATCATCGATGAGATGTGGCACTGCTTTATCCTGCACACGGTGCGCTATGTGCAATTCTGTGACGACTATTTTGGCTATTACCTGCATCACCCGCCGGCCCTTTACAAGTACGAAAGCAATATTGAAAAGCATGGCGAAGAGCAAGCCAAAGAGGTGCTGGTAACTGAGCTGATAGAGACGGTGTACGATCAGTTAGGCAAAGACGTAGCTATGCGCTGGTTTGATACGTATCAGCAATACAATCATTTGCATAAGGTGCATTGATAGGGAGGTTGGTTTATGGGTATGGGGTTTATTGAGTTTATGTCGTCTGTTGTCGGAATGCTAAAAGCGACGGCTTTAAGCCATCACTACTTCAGCTCCTCCTTTATTTTTTCTTTGCAGTCTTTGCTTTAGATTTCGTTTTGGCTTTTTTGAAGGAGCCTGGCAGCTCTGCTTCTATGATTTCTTTGACTTCTTCCAGCGTCAGCTCTTTGGCCATTTCGGAAGTCACTTTTTCGCCATTGCGTTTGGGAATTTTGACATTTTTCTTTTTGAAGCGTATGAAAGGGCCCCAACGGCCGTTCTCCACAGCGATGTTTTCCTCCTCCCAGCGGTGAATGTAGCGATTGGCCTCCTTTTCAATCTTAGCTTCGATCAGTACATACATTTCTTCTGTTTCGAGTAATTCCGGATCGTATTTACGGGGGATGTTGATGTACATATCATTCCACTTCAGGAAGGGACCGAAGCGCCCTTTTCCCTTCGTAACGGCTAAGCCCTTGTAAGTGGCCACCGGAGCATCTGCTTTCCGCTTTTCCTCGATCAGCACCTTTGCTCTGGCCATATCCACTTCCATAGGGTCTTCATCGCGCGGCAGCGAGATAAAGGTATCGCCATGCTTAACGTATGGCCCGTAGCGCCCCACCGCAACCGATACTTCCTTGCCATCATATTCGCCCAGTGCTTTGGGCAATTTAAATAATTCTACGGCCTCTTCAAAGGTGATGCTCTCCATGGATTGGCCCCTTTTGAGGTTGGCGTAGCGGGGTTTTTCATCCTCCTCCAGTTCGTCTTGCTTGCCAATTTGCACAACGGGTCTGCCAAATCGGCTCATCCGCACCAGCATCGTGCGCCCTGTTTCGGCATCCGTTCCGAGTATGCGCTCACCGGTAGCCCGTTCAGCCGTTTCCAGGGTTTGCTCAACGGTAGCGTGAAAGGGTTCGTAAAATTCATCCACCATATTTCGCCAATCTTCATTGCCCGAAGCAATGTGGTCAAAGCGTTTTTCAATTCCAGCGGTGAAGCTGTAGTTCATAATCTCTTCAAAATGCTCGCTCAAAAAATCACTCACCAACATACCCAGATCACTAGGCGTGAGTCGGTTTTTGACTGCACCGGTCATTTCAGAATCCAGCTTTTGACTTATCTGCCCATTTTCCAGATGCAGTATGCTAAAAGTTCGTTTTACGCCCGGCCGCTCTTCTTTGGTAATGTATCCGCGGCTCTCTTCCATGATCTTGCTGATGGTAGGCGCATAGGTAGATGGTCGGCCGATCCCCAATTCTTCCAGCTTTTTCACCAAACTGGCTTCCGTATATCTGGCAGGTGGGCGGGTAAAGCGTTGAGTAGCCAGCATATGATCGAGCTGCATTTCCTGCCCTATCTGTAGTGGAGGTAGCATCCCTTTGGCCTCCGACTCTTCGTCTTCATCCTTGGAAACTAAATACACCTTGAGGAATCCATCAAACTTGAGTACCTCGCCTTCAGCTCGGAGCATTGCATCGGGAATGGTGGAAATGCTAATGTCAACCAGTGTTTTCTCCAGCTCTGCAGCCGACATTTGAGAGGCGATGGTACGCTTCCAGATCAGCTCATACAGCCGCTGCTGATCCCGGTCGCTGGTCACCTGCTGGCGGTCGATATAACTGGGTCGGATGGCTTCGTGTGCTTCCTGGGCATTATCCTTTTTGCTTTTGTAGCGCCTTGTGTGGAGATATTCCTTGCCGTAATCTTTTTCAATTTGATGGGCGATTTGCCGGAGAGCTGTTTCGCTAAGATTGACCGAATCGGTACGCATATAGGTAATAAAACCCTGCTCGTACAAGCGCTGCGCATTGAGCATGGTGCGCTTTACCGAAAAGCCCAGTTTCCGACTGGCCTCTTGCTGAAGGGTGGAGGTGGTGAAGGGCGCTGTGGGATTTCTTTTGAGTGGCTTCTTCTCAATTTTGGCAATTGAGAAGGTGGCACCGATACACTTTTCCAAAAAGCTGCGGGCTTCCTCTTGGGTATCATAGCGAGTAGGCAGTTCGGCTTTCACGGCTACTTGTTTGCCTTGCTCATTAGTGACCAGAAACTGAGCGTTGATCTTAAAAAAGCTTTTTATTTCAAACTGCTGAATTTCTCGTTCTCGCTCCACGATCAGCTTGACGGCCACCGATTGTACCCGACCGGCAGAGAGCTTGCCTTTCACTTTTTTCCAAAGCAGCTCCGATAGTTCGAAGCCAACCAGCCGATCCAACACACGGCGGGCCTGCTGGGCATTGACCAAATTGATGTCCACCCGGCGGGGAATCTGGATGGCTTTGCGGATAGCAGGAGCGGTGATCTCGCGGAACACAATGCGCTTGGTCTCCTCTTCATTGAGCCCCAGCACTTTGCAAAGGTGCCAGGAGATGGCTTCTCCTTCCCGATCCTCATCCGTAGCCAGCCACACCTCTTCTACTTTTTTGACCCAATCTTTGAGTTCTTTTACCACCTTCCGCTTTTCGGGAGTTACTTCGTACTTGGGCTTATATCCGTTCTTGACATCCACCGCATTATTACCTTTTTGCAAATCGCGTATGTGGCCGTAGCAGGATTTCACGGTATAATCCTTTCCCAATATCTTCTCAATAGTTTTGGCTTTTGCCGGAGACTCAACGATCAATAAATTCTTCGCCATGGTGACTATAAGGTTAAAATATGTGTTTTTGTGTATTATTTTTCAAGTGCTCACATCTGCTATTCATAGTCAAAGCTATGGGCCTGCCAACTTTCTTTCAGGATGCAAATGTATAAATTTTGAATCAGCTTCCAAGAAATATTAGTAAAGCAAGGAATGTCCCAAAGGCCAATTGCCTCGCGTTTTGCTAATTGTATGCCAGTAGTCATTCAAGACTTTTGGCGAAAAGCGAAATCCAATTGTCTTGCAATTGACAACCTTTTTTACCAAAACGCCTTATTATGTCTTGATCAATAAAGCTCTTAACGGAATTAGCCCCTATTAGTTCAACTACGAAACCCAAAATCTCATAGCGTATAGTTTTGTCTGGTGTAAATAAAGCTACTGTCGCAAGTTCCGGCAGTAGCTTTCATTTTCGAAAACACTCTTTCAATAGGTAAAAAGGGATGCTGCCAATGTCCTGACGGCACCTATTTGAACAAACAATGGCCGTAGTATAAAATGTGGAAAGCTACAGGCAGATTGGGCCTTTGTTCCCAACTTGCCTTTATTGGCCTTGCTGCGTGGCGGTACTATCCCGAGATCGCTGGCGCGTCTCTTCGTGAATGACGGTACCCCGGATACGTTGATCATTCCATTCTTTATCCCGCTTTGACTGGAAGGAAGTGATCAGTTCTTTTACATCGAGTGGCTTTTTATTAAGATTGCGATGGTAGGTAATCATAATGAAGGCAGCCATATCCTCAGGGTGGTGTACACCCAGGTTTTTGAGAAAATGAGAAAGGCGTGAGCCACCGTAGAAGCCCCAGTTTTGGGTGATCCATCTGCCAAAGCTAAAATAGAGCTTGCTCTGTACGCTGGCTTCGGGCATCGCTTTAAACTTTTGCCTGCTCGCTGCATCGATCAGCTTATTGAGCTGAATAAAGGCATCAGTGAGGTCTTTGGGAATGTACACAGGCGGATAAAACAGATATTCTTTGCGGATGCGTTCCTGGTATTCTTGCTCATACTGATCATCGGTGGCAGGAATATCAGCATCCTCCTGGCTGATGCCGATGGTGGCAACGGCCAAAAATAGTATCAATATAGTATTGCGAATACTCATGTATTTATTTGCTTCTATCAGAAAAGTTGGACTTCCGAACCTTCACAATATTTTTGAAATAGGCAATAACTGAACGACCAAAGGCTAGTGAAGTGGAGCCTAATTCAAAAATTGAAAAGAGGGTTTAGAGCTTCGTGTTTTTTGAACAATACTTATAACGCATAAAAACAGGAATCATATTGTACCGCTTCCCTATTGACAGCCCATCCGATTGCTGCTTATGGCATAGAAAGGCTTAGCCATAATTTACTTATTTGCCAGTCAAAATCACTTTCTGCACGCTTTGCTTTCCACCCATTTCGGTCACCAAAAAATACATTCCCCCACCAAAATCTTGTAAAGGCCATTCCACCAATTCCGCTCCCTGTAGCTGCATTTCACGGGTTCCCAGTTGCCGGCCGGCCACATCTATCAATTGTATATGCACCAAAGCCGGGCCTTCCAGATCAAACTGAAGGAAGAGCATCTCCCTGGCCGGATTGGGGAAGACCATCAAACGAATACCAGGCAAAGTAGCTTCTTTATTCGAAACCATAGTCCCGTCAGTCACTACAATTGTCTGCATCGCCACATCTGAACAGCCATCCGCATTAAAAACAGTCAATACCACGGGGTAGCTTCCTACCTGGGTATATCCATGCTCGGGATGTTGTTCGCTACTGAATGTCCCATCTCCAAAGCTCCATTGCCAGCTCTCCGCATTCTCCGAGCTATCTGTAAAGCTAATCATATTGTTTGTTTCCAGATCAAGGCTGTCAGCACTTGCCTCAAAACCGGCCAGCGGGGCAGCAAGGCTTTCGTTGAGTGCTACAGGCACAGCGGTACGGCCACACAGATGCTGATGCTCAATTTCCCAGTCATAAAAAAAGTAGTAAGCATCAGCAGGGCCAAAATCGTTTTCCTTCAGCTCAACCAAGCCGTTTATGGAAAAAGGAAAGTTGTCAGGATTGAGCGAGTGATATAAAGGGGCACCAAAATCCAATACCAGTTTCAGCTCATCGGCTGCGGGCACCCGGAAGTTGAGCTCGATCCGATGTTCACCCGGCCCGGGTAGGCTTACGATCTTTTGAGCATACAGTGCATTTTCGCCTTCCAATTTAATAAAGCGCATACCTGCCTCTTCGGCATACACTTTTACGGCTTTGAGAATAAAAGGCGTGGTGCAATCAAAACGTATGCCTTTGCCTTCGTATCCATTGGTTTGGAGCAGCGTCAGCCCGCTAAGTGTGTCGGCCGGGCCGATATGGCGCTTATACTGAGCATCGAGAAAAAACACTGTGTCACTTTGAATGGCCGGGCTGGTGAATACTTTACCCGACCCCAGCAAATCGCCATCCACGGCTTCGCTGTACCATTGAATGGTCCCTTGTCCCTGATAGTTGGCTTGCAACAAAGCGTGACTTCCGTTGCAAAGGTCTTCATTGAGCTGGCTTTGGGTAATCTTCAAGGCTTCCTCATCGATCAGAATGACGGAGGTTTTCAGGCGGTTGTTCAGCGGGCGTTGATCAGCCAGGCCATTGGGCTGGCTGAGTTCAACCACCATATCATACTCTCCTGCCGGCAAATTTTGCAGTGGGACGCTCACCTCCTCACGCGCTGCTTCCGCCAGGCTGCCGCTCCATTGATAAGATCCGCCACTTTGGCCGGGGTCATTAAATTGGTAGCTCACCACCAGCTCTGTCAATTCCGAACTTCCCCCATTTTCAAAGGAAACACGCAAAAAATGCTCCCCTTGCGTACAGGTAATGTGCTGCATTTCGATATCCAAAAGCATCGCGTCTGTAACTACCGAAGGAGAAACAGCGATGTGATCGTGATCCTGCAAATACTCAAAAGCTTTCAGCAAATCGATGATACCCCGGCCATACACATTGTCCTCTCCGGGTTCTCCCAGATCGGTGGCGGAATAATAAAGGGCTTCCAGAATTTCCTTTCCACTGGCATCGGGAAAAGCTTCTATCAGTAAAAGGGCTGCACCCGCTACATGCGGCGATGCCATCGAGGTGCCCTGCAATTGATTATAGCCTCCTCCCGTGACCGACGATCGAACCGCCGCGCCCGGCGCTACTACTTCCGGCTTGATGAGCAGCGAGCCGCTACCCCCACAAAGGGAAGGGCCGATGCTGGAAAACTCAGCTATTGGAAAGCTACTTTGATAGCCAAGAATAGCACCTACCGAAAAACAATTGACCAAATCGGTATTGATGTTTTGGGGAGCACGCAGGCTCATTTCATCGGGTCCTTCATTGCCGGCGGCAAAAATAACCGCCACACCTGCCAGTTCCATCGCATTGAATATATCCACCCAGCTGCCGTTGCAATGCCCCCCATCCGGATTGGGCCAGCCCCAGGAGTTGTTGATCACATCGGGCATATCATCGGTAGTAGCCGAATTGCCATCGGGATCAAGGGCCCATTGAAAGGTTTCAAAGGCCCCCACATTGGTAATGGAGCCGGGTCCGCAGCCGATGCCGGGAGCTGCCAGCCACATGGCGTTGAAGGCCACCCCGATAGTATCATTGTTGGCCCGGTCAAGCCCTAAAACCGTTCCGGCTACATGCGTTCCGTGAATTTGGCAATCTTCCGGCTCATCCGCATAGCCTGTCCAGGCTTGCTCTTTGTTTACATACAATCCCCAATAGTTGTGATCCAGTGCAGGGTGTCTGACATCCGTACCTGTATCCAGTATGAGCGCTTTGGTGCCATAGCCGGTGTAGCCCATTGCCCAAAGGGCGGGTGCATTGATGGCTGCCAGCCCCGGCTCGATACCATCTTCAATCACCGGCGGTGTGTTTACAACCTCCGCTTCGAGGGCGGGTGGACTGTCCTGAAAATCAATCCATTCTATCTCTTGCAAATGGCTGAGGCGGGCGATGGTGGCCCGGTCAGTTTGCGCAAGGATGATATTGGTGATCCACAAAGGGCGGATGCTTTCGGGATCGGTGACAGCCGATTGCTGCAAAACATTGAGTACCGGAGCTTGAGTGGCTTTGGCTTTGGCCTGCAAATCGGTGATCAGCCGCTGCACTTTCTCAGAACGGGAGGCTCGCTGGCGCTCCAATTGGTCGGCCAGGGTGGTCACATTGAGTCGGTCTTCCAACAATAGGGTCACAGGAATAGTTAGATCGGTACTGCTTTCCAGCTGGAGCAGCAATTTATTAGATAGCTTGTGCGTCTGAAAATCCTGGGCAAAGCTTGTAAAAGACAGGAAAATCAGCAGCAGAGCTGGCAGTGTTTGTTGCATTTGTGTTGTTATTTCTAGCGTTTTTTTTCCGGTAGTTTTTATTAGGAACATTCAAAAGTTGACTAAGCACTTAGGCATAAATATTCAAGATACGGCTTTTCCGGAGACCGTAGCCGGGAGCGAAACGGCTTTTGCTTGATTTTAGTCAAAAAGTGAAAATATTCCCGTACTGAATTCATTCAACTCACTATTTTGCACTAAGGTGCGATCACCAGCTTCTTCACTAGCTGCCTGCCGTCCAGATCAATGGCCAGATAGTACAGCCCCGCTTCCAGCTCCGCTACGGACAAGGCCCAGCGCTCCTTACCGATGGGCTTGAGAGGTGTTTGGATCAAGCGGTGGCCCAGCACATCCAGGAGTGCTATTCGGGCCGTGCTATGCTCTGCAAGCTCAAAATCAACAAAAACTTCCTCTCGGGCAGGATTGGGATATATCTTTATTCGATGGCTCAAATCTGTCCATTCCAGCACATTTACCGGCATCGGTGCTATGTGTATCGTTTGGAAAACAGCATCCGTACAACCATCCTGGCTTTCGATCACCAGCGTCACCACGAAGGCTCCCGTATCACTATACACATGCGTCGGGCTTTGGTCGGTGCTATTTTGGCCATCGCCAAAATCCCAATGCCAGGCCACGCCCCCACTCGACTGATCGCCAAAAGCAATATCCTGCGATTGTATCCATGAAAGGCTATCGGTAACTATTTCAAAGGCCGCTTCCGGCACTGCTACCGAATCGCTCACCTCTACTGTAATGGCGGTACGACCGCAGGCATTGTAATACTCTGCCTCCCAGTCGTAAAAATAATAGTAACGATTTGGAGAGGGAAAATCACTTTCCGTCCTTTTTATTCTTGCTACATCCGTTACTGTGTACGGATATTGTACATCCGCAGTGCTATATCCCAGGGGCTTTCCAAATGAAAGCAAGAGCACAAGATCCTGTCTCTCCGGCACCTTAAAATTGAGCGGTATGCGCACCGCTCCGGTATCGGTGACAGATGCAATCTTTTCGCCATACAAATTGCCATCCAGATCGCGGAGGGTGATAAAGCGGCTGCCCAGCTCCTGGGTATATATTTTTACACTTTTGAGAAGGAAGGGCGAATAGCTGTCAAATACAAGCCCAGCGCTTATCTCATTAGTATAATCACCGGCCTCACTCGACCATTCTTCTTTACCAATATTTACGGACTCCAGCACATCCACGTAATAAGTTGTGGTGCTATCCAGAGGTGGCGTTTGAAAGTGACTGCCCGACGCCAGAAAGCTGGTCGGATTGGTACTGAGGCTGTTGAACCACTGCACTTCGCCCGGCCCTGCATAATCCGTAGTGAGTACCGCAGCAGCCTGTTTGCAGCTTTGCTGGGGGTCGAAACCTACAATATGGCCCAGAATCGGAGTGGTTGCAAATACCTCCATCCGGTTAAAAAGTTGGTTGTTCAGGGGCCGGTCATCTGGCTGGGCGTTGGGAGACCGAAGCCTTACCAGCAGCTTGTAATCGCCAGGCACCAGACTGGCAATGGGTATTTCGATTGTAGCCCGCTCAGTGGTAGCCAGTGCGCCAGTCCAGATATACGAATAAATTTCCTGTGAAATAATATCTTCCGCAAAGACTACTTCAAAGCTATACAGGGTATCCGTACCTCCATTTTCTACCGTTATGACCGGGCGAATCCCTTTATCTCCACAGATGCGTTCCTCGTTGATTTCGAGCCCGATCAGCATGGCATCGTTTATGCGCGGCGTGAGTTCGGGCGTATGTCCCTGATCGATCAGGTATTGATAAGCAGCCGGAACGTCAATAACGCCCATACCAAATACATTGTCTTCGCCGGGATCACCCAGATCGCGGGCCGAAAAGTAAAGTGCCAGTTTGATCTCAGAGCCGGTCAAGCCAGGGAAAGCTTCTTTGAGCAGGCATACCGAGCCCGAAACGTGGGGCGCCGCCATAGATGTGCCACTAAAAAAATCGTAGCCATTGTTGGGTACGCTGGATCGTACCGACACGCCGGGCGCTGACACTTCCGGCTTGATGAGCAGGGAGCTGTCTCCACCACAGATGGAAGGCCCCCGGCTGGATGAGTTGGCAATCGGCAGCTCGGCTTCGTTGCCATTCAATGAACCCGTAGCAAAGGAATTGACTAAAGTAGTATTGATATTTTTTGGCGATGTAATCGTGGAGAGTTCGGATCCGCTATTTCCGGCAGAAAAAACGATGGCAATTCCGGCTGCTTCCACCGCATCAAAGGTAGATTTGAAAATGCCATTGCACTGATTGCCATCTGGCTCATCCCACCGCCAGGAGTTGTTGATTACATCGGGCATATCGTTGGTGGTATTAATATTGTTATCGGGATTGATAGCCCATTGGAAAGATTGGATCACATAGTTGAAACCATTGCCACAGCCCCCCGAAAAGATCGGCGAACTCAGCCAATGCGCGTTGAAGGCCACCCCGGTAGTATCATTTTCAAAGCGATTGAGTCCCATCACAGTACCACAAACATGGGAGCCGTGAGAGCCACAATCCTGCGGTTCGCGGCCATCGGCATCCAACCAGGCACGATCGATTCCTACATTATTGCCCCAAAATTGTACATGCAGGGAGGGATGCGCAAAATCAACGCCCGAGTCGATGATCATTGCCTTACGGCCATAGCCCGTATAGCCCATTTGCCACATCTGTGGTGCTTTTATCACTGCCAGCCCTGGCTCGATGCCGTCCGGAGCATAGGCCGGCGGTGCGTTGGTGCGAGTAAACGACTCAGCCACTACTTCGCCCTGAGCGCCAATCCACTCCACCTCTGCACGACGGCTCAGTGCTGCAATTGCCTCCCCTTTCGCCTCTGCCGTGATCACATTGGTTACCCAAAACCCCGTCACCGAGCTTTGATCAATGCCGGGCTGTGCAGTCATCCAGGCCAGCAGAGGTGCCTGCGTGCGACTGGCTTTTTGCTGAAGGGCAGGTACCAGCTCCTGTATCCGCTCCAGCTGGCTGGCCCGTCTTTCGTAAAAGCGCTGATCCATTGTTTGTACGTCAAGCCGATCGGCAAGGAGGATGTAAACGGGAATATCGGTAGTAGGATTTTTGGTGATCTCTTCTTGCAGCCAACTATCTATTTTGGTAGCATCAAAATTTTGAGCATAGGCCGTCGTTGCTATAGCTACAAGTAAAAAGCTGAGTAAATTTCTGGTCATGTCGTTGGTTTTATTTAATGAAGGGAGTAATGATTAGTTTGTTTTTACAAATCTGCGCACAAGCTTTTGAGTGCCCAGGGTGAGCCGGGCGAAATAGATTCCGGCTTCCAAATGTTGGACATCCAATTGATAGCTGCTCGATGGATTGGCCGCCTTCAAAAGGCTCCGCCCAAGCATATCCACCAATTGCACGTCATGTATAATTAATTGATTGTCAGTAGCTTGTATAAACAATTGTGTACTCACGGGATTGGGGAATACCAAAATTTCTGTCTCTGCGGGAATAGGCTGAGTAGCTACTACCACTTCGTGTACCACTACCTCAAGGCCCGCCGCCTGGCTGCAGCCTTCGCCATTAACGGCTGTACAGCTTACCAGGTATTTGCCCGCAGCTTCAAAGTTGTGGCTCACAGGGCTTTGGTTGCTCAGGCTGGCCGAACCATCTCCAAAATCCCAAAAATAGTCTGTCACCTCCGTTCCGGGAATGGCTGTAAATTCGGCAGCCGCCAATCCATTTTCCAAATAGATTTCGGTATCATCCGATTCGGTGGCTATCTGCGGCAGACTATCATTGTCCGATCGGGCCAATGGAACAGCTGTGCGGCCGCAGGGCTGGCCATACTCAATCTGCCAATCGTAAAAATAATAGTAGCGGCCCGTTGGGTCGGCAGCGTCATTGCTGCGCTCGATACTTAGCACTCCAGGCACTTCATAGGGAAACTGCACATCTGTATCTGAATAATAAAGTGGCCGCCCTTCAGTAAGTTGCAGGTAGTGATCGTTGCCAACCGGCACTTCAAAATTGAGATCGAGTACGTGCTCGCCTATACCCAAAAGGAAGAGCTTGCTCGAAATCGTAACGTTTCGGTAATTTTTTAAATAAATGACTCGCGGGCCCGGCAATTCGCTATATACTTTGACCGATTTTAAGGTAAAAGGCGTAAAGGTATTGAAATACAACTCGCCTGCAATATCGTCATCGAGCGGTGCCGACTGCCAATCGAGCTCGCTAATACCAGCACCGCCGGCCTGGATATGATCGACAAAATAGGTGGTGTCATCCATTGCGGGAGGAGCCATAAAGCTAGGGCCGCTGTGCAGCAAATTTCCTCCCTGCCATTGGTCGTACCATCTGATCTCACCCTCATCGGGCTGTGCAGCACTCAGTACGACGGCAGCATTGGTACAAGCTTCCAGGTCCGGTAAGCCGATTGCTTCTACTGCTACCGGCACCTCTTCAAATACTTCGATGAACCGCCGGTATTCGTTGTTTTGCAGGCGATCTTCGGTTTGGCCATTAAGCAAAGTTAACTGGAGATACACCTCGTATTTACCTGCCGGTAAATTGTCAATATCCGGTAAGTTCACCTGCGCCCGCTCTCCAGCCGCCAGTGTAGTTTGTTGCCAGAGGATGTTGTGGATGCGAATATCAGACCCACTCAACTGGTAGCGAATATCAAAAGCGCTGATGTCCGTTTGGCCGGCGTTTTCCACATGCAGAGCAGACTGCACACTTCCACCGCAGTATTTTTTATCGAGTTCAACACCGATGAGCATCAGATCAGTAGTCACCTCAGGCAACAGGGGCACATGCCCTTCATTGATCAAATAATTGTAGGCTTCCATTACATCTATTATCCCCATGCCGTAGGTATTGTCCTCTCCCGGGTCGCCCAGATCGCGGGCCGAAAAGTATAAAGCCTCTTTGAATTGATGGCCGCTCAACTCGGGAAAAGCTTCTTTGAGTAGTAGAATGGCACCGCAAACATGGGGCGAGGCCATTGAAGTGCCGCTAAAATAATCGTAGCCGCCATTTCGTACGCTGGATCGTACCGATTCGCCCGGCGCCGATACCTCTGGCTTGATTAACAACGAACTTTGCCCGCCACATTGTGAAGGGCCGCGGCTGCTAAAATTGGCTATTCCCAAACCGGGCACATTCCCATTGAGCGCTCCCACCGTAAATGAATTGACAATATCTGTATTAATGTTGTGCGGCGGGGTGATGGTCATCGGGTCGGGGCCTTCATTGCCTGCTGAAAACACAACTGCAACGCCCGCTGCTTCCAGCGCGTTGAATACCGGCACATAGGCACTTACACAATCCAGTGTGTCGATATGAGGATCATACCACGAATTGTTGATCACATCCGGCATATCTTCGGTAGTGGCAGGGTTGCCGTCCGGGTCAAGGGCCCACTGAAAGGAGGCGATGATACGCTCGGTTCCTTTGAAATCGGCATTCCGATAGCAGCTGATCGGCGGCGAAGCCATCCAATTGGCATTGAAAGCTACACCGATGGTATCATTGTGCAAGCGGTCAAGCCCCAGAATGGTACCACAAACGTGGGTGCCATGATCGTTGCAATCGAAGGGCTGGGTGGGGTCTGTATCAAACCAGGCAGCAGATAAGGGGCCAAAATTGCCCATGAATTTGGTTTGCAAAGCGGGATGCTCCGTGTCCGTTCCGGTATCAATTATCAGAGCCTTCTGACCGTAGCCTGTATAGCCCATGCGCCAAAGAAGCGGCGCTTGGATAGCCGCCAGTCCGAGTTCGATGCCGTCTTCTTCCATTAGCAACGGGGCAGCACAATTTCGGTCGAAAGCTTCCAACTCTACCTCGCCATTGTAACCAATCCAAGCTATGTCGGACGATTGGCTGAGACGGATAAGCAATTCTTTTTGTACTTCGGCAAATACGATATTGGCAATCCAGTAACTACGGATACTCGAATGCCGTGCCTGGGAGGAGTGCCGCAATCGTTGAAGGAGGCTCGCCTGCGAAGAGCTTGCTTTTGTTTTGAGCTGTGCGATTAATTGCTTCGGTCGCTTGCTCACCGGGACTCCCTGATCTTGCAAATAACGCCCTAATTGTGCCACCTCTACCTGGTCGGCCAACAACAAATAGATGGGCAAATACTCCGCGTCTTCAGCAGTTTCCAATACTCTTTGAACATATTGGGCGAGCACAGCCCTTTGGGGTTGCGCCGATAGCTGCCAACAAAATGACAGTATTATTAAGGCAGGGAGTATCCGCATAGTTCGAGCTTTTCGTAATTTCGACCATCAAATATAGTGAAAATCATACAGGGCCAGCCCTTGCATCAATACGCTAAATGTTAAGAATACGACCTATTGAACTGTTTCTCATCCAATTCATCCTGTACTTTGTACTTTGGCTTTCCAATGATTATCTGGCCACCTACGTATCTGTAGTGTTTGGTGGGATTTGCCTGCTGGTACTTATTGTCTCCTTTATTGTGGAATGGATAGAGCCATCAAAAGTGCCGCGCAGTTATTTTTGGTGGATGGCCATATCGGCTGCGGCACCGCTTCTGACAGCCCTGATTTATATGGCGCTGTTGGGCGGTGAGCTGAACTGGATGGGATAAGAAAATGGATTGGGTGTAGCGCCGGTTGCCCGCTTCAACACAAAAGAAAGCAACCGGCCTCACCGGCTCACCAGCTACATCTTCACAAATTTCCCCACATAGCTTTGTCCCGCTTCCCCTTCCAGTACCAAAAAATAAGCCCCCGATGGCAGCGCCGATACATCCAGCTCCGGCTCACGGATGGCTTGCTGCCTGAGCAGGCGGCCGGTAGTGGAGTATATTTTTGCTTCAAAAGCCCCACCGTTGGCCCGACGAGCCTCACTACCGGCAGTGAAGGGCAGGCCGAGAGAAAGGCGGGTGTGAGTGGGGTTGGGAAAAAAGCGCAACTCTTCTGCCCTTTCTATTTCCTCTGTACCTACCAGCACCTTACCGTGGCAGGGCGTCCACCATACTTCAATTGGATCGGTGATAAAACGCAAACCATAAATGGTGGTATCTCCAATCCCCGCTACCGATGCGGTTTCAAAAATGGGAAAACTTACATTGGTGTCGTGTACAAACTGCTCGGATGTATTGACCGTTATGGAGTCCATTCCCCCTGCACAGAAATACAGATTGGGTGGATATTCATCCCAATCATAGTAAGGGTCAACCAATTCATCTGCATAATGATTGGTGATCACCGAGCCCTTTACGCAGGGGTCGTTGACAAAAGTGGCTAAATCCCAGCGAACCGTAACGGGCTGGTACTTGGCCCAGATGAATATCCAAACTCTGGCACCGTCCCAACAATCGTGTGATGAGCCATGTATTTTTTCAGCTACATTTATTATTCGCTTTGATAGTTTTTTCCCAAATACGGTGTAGGGTACAGTACCTCTCACATCAAATACTGAATCAAAAGGTGTAAATAACTGCTGCTCACCAAATTGAGAGTCTATATCTGGAGTTGCCTCCGGGTCATAGCCCACTGTAAGTGTATCCCGATTGCCTTTGGCATCTTCAAAATACAGGGCTGTCTCCCACATGGGCACCTGCTGGCTCCGGAGGGTACTGCCGCAAAACATGGCTGTAAGTAAAAAGATTATTCCTGTATATTTCATGGCTATTGCTTTATGCCGGTTGTCCGGTAAACGCGATAGAAGGAAACCGAGTACCGAGCACCGGAAAACCGAATCACGCTAGAAGGCAACCGGCCTCACCGGCTCATCCGTTACATCTTCACAAATTTCCCCACATACCTTCGCCCCGCTTCCCCTTCCAGCACCAAAAAATACGCCCCCACTGACAGCGCCGATACATCCAGCTCCGGCTCACGGATGGCTTGCTGCCTGAGCAGGCGGCCGGTAGTGGAGTATATTTTTGCCTCAAAAGCCCCACCGTTGGCCCGACGAGCCTCACTACCGGCAGTGAAGGGCAGGCCGAGAGAAAGGCGGGTGTGAGTGGGGTTGGGAAAAAAACGCAACTCTTCTGCCCTTTCTATTTCCTCTGTGCCTACCAGCACCTTACCGTGGCAGGGCGTCCACCATACTTCAATTGGATCGGTGATAAAACGCAAACCATAAATGGTGGTATCTCCAATCCCCGCTACCGATGCGGTTTCCACGATTGGATCAAATACCCCTGTCTGAGCAATAAAAGATTCAGAAGTGTTGATGGTTATCGAATCCATACCGCCGGTGCAGAAATACAGGTTTTGTGGATATTCATCCCAATCGTAATAAGGATCGCCCAGTTCATCCGAATAGTGATTGGTAATTATCGACCCCTTCACACAAGGATCATTGACAAAAGTGGCTAAATCCCAGCGAACCGTAACCGGCTGGTACTTGGCCCAGATGAATATCCAAACTCTGGCACCGTCCCAACAATCGTGTGATGAGCCATGTATTTTTTCAGCTACATTTATTATTCGCTTTGATAGTTTTTTCCCAAATACGGTGTAGGGTACAGCACCTCTCACATCAAATACTGAATCAAAAGGTGTAAATAACTGCTGCTCACCAAATTGAGGGTCAATATCTGGAGTTGCCTCCGGGTCATAGCCCACCGTAAGTGTATCCCGATTGCCTTTGGCATCTTCAAAATACAGGGCTGTCTCCCACATCGGCACCTGCTGGCTCCGGAGGGTACTGCCGCAAAACATGGCTGTAAGTAAAAAGATTATTCCTGTATATTTCATGGCTATTGCTTTATGCCGGTTGTCCGGTGGCCGGTTGTCCGGTAAACGCGATAGAAGGAAACCGAGTACCGAGCACCGGATACCGGACAACCGAATAACGCCGTAGAAGGAAACCGGCCTCACCGGCTCATCCGTTACATCTTCACAAATTTCCCCACATACCTTCGCCCCGCTTCCCCTTCCAGCACCAAAAAATACGCCCCCACTGACAGCGCCGATACATCCAGCTCCGGCTCACGGATGGCTTGCTGCCTGAGCAGGCGGCCGGTAGTGGAGTATATTTTTGCCTCAAAAGCCCCACCGTTGGCCCGACGAGCCTCACTACCGGCAGTGAAGGGCAGGCCGAGAGAAAGGCGGGTGTGAGTGGGGTTGGGAAAAAAACGCAACTCTTCTGCCCTTTCTATTTCCTCTGTGCCTACCAGCACCTTACCGTGGCAGGGCGTCCACCATACTTCAATTGGCCTTGCATCAAAGCGCAAGCCATATACAGTGGTATCTCCAATCCCCGCTACCGATGCGGTTTCAAAAATGGGAAAACTTACATTGGTGTCGTGTACAAACTGCTCGGATGTATTGACCGTTATGGAGTCCATTCCCCCTGAACAGAAATACAGATTGGGTGGATATTCATCCCAATCGTAGTAAGGGTCAACCAATTCATCTGCATAATGATTGGTGATCACCGAGCCCTTTACGCAGGGATCATTGACAAAAGTGGCTAAATCCCAGCGAACCGTAACGGGCTGGTACTTGGCCCAGATGAATATCCAAACATTTGCCCCATCCCAACAATCGTGTGACGAGCCATGTATTTTTTCAGCAAATGTTATAACTCTATTTGACATACGATCCCTGTGCATGGAACTCAAGGCAGCCCCTCTAACTTCAAATACCGAATCAAAAGAACTATAGATTTGTTGTTCTCCAAACTGGCCATCTATTTCTGATGTGGCCTCCGGGTCATAGCCCACCGTAAGTGTATCCCGATTGCCTTTGGCATCTTCAAAATACAGGGCTGTCTCCCACATCGGCACCTGCTGGCTCCGGAGGGTACTGCCGCAAAACATGGCTGTAAGTAAAAAGATTATTCCTGTATATTTCATGGCTATTGCTTTATGAGGGTGAGTGATTCAATTTGGTTTTCTACATGAAAGATCAGCGCATAGGTACCAGTATTGTAGCTGCTCATATCAATGGAACTTTGGTAATTGCCGGGAGTATGAAACTGGCTGTTCATGATAGTTACAGTATTGTTTTGGTTCAGCACATCCACCAGCCAGATATTCAGTGGTCCTTCCTTTAGTATTTCATAGTCAAAGCTGGCGGAGCCGGGAGTGGGGTTGGGCAGCAGGTTGCCGATTTCGATGGCCGGCTCGTCATCGTCATCCAACTCACAGGCAATTTCTGAGAAAAACGGCAAGCTAAAAGTGATCTCCGTCACATCGGTGGCACTACATTCTCCGCTCACGGTCAGTCGGGCCAGGTAGGGCTGACCAGCTTCAAAGCCATTGGCATATTGCCCTGTTTTTACCACGTCTTCCCCGATGCAATAAGTCAAAGCAGGGCCGTCGAGCCAGCCGGTGCTGTGAAAGAGCTCCAGCCCCAGGCTGGTCACTTTGAATATTTCCAACTGATAGCCATCCTCATTCACCGAATGTTCCATGTGGATGCAGTACTTACAGTCCTCTTCATCATCCTCAAAGGAGAGTACCGCTATATTAGCTATTGGTGGTACACAACTACTCACCGATACGATATAGTTTTGACATACATCTGGCTGGCTGAGGTGGTTGAGCATACGCAGTATCTGGCCTTCGGTAAAAGCACCACAGCAGTTTTGATAATTGGAATAAGCCATCATATTATTGTTGATATATTTCCATTGGCAACACGGATATTCATCAAAATCGCCACAGGGAATGGGCGTTTCATAGCAAACATCCGGATAGTCAATGATGCCATCTCCATCGTAATCGATAGATCGGTTGGCACCGCTTTCTGTCAAATGCCGCCAACATTGTTGATCTGCTTCCCTTCTCCCGCCTTGCGGCCTCCAGTTGTCGTCAAAATCGCCATCGCAATTATAGTCGGCATCGTAGTGTATCTCAGGAGTATCGTCAATGCCATCATCTATCCAAGAATGTTCAAGAGTCAGATTATGCCCCATTTCATGGTTCAGCAGGCCCCGGTCTAAATTCGAATTGACCGCATAAAACCCTCCGATACCCCCTGCTACACCACTGGCATTGGTTAAGGGAAGAATATATAAGTTGAATTCCGTTTCCTTGTTCACTCCATAAGTGCTATGTACTTGCGGAGCTTCCTGATAACGATCATATGTAAATGCCATGGAGCTACAATGTACATATACGCCAGCCAATGTATAACGAAAAGGCACACACTGCTTGGGCTTAGTGGATACGCCCCAGGGAGATTGGTTCCATTGGCGGTAATGATCATCACCTAGTTGGAGGTTGGCGGCGTCGATATATTCTTCGGCCGCCAGGTAGGCTTCATCCAGTTCGTAGGGCCGCTGGCCACTGGGGTCGAGCTGGCCTTCGCAATTATCATCCAGAAAAAAATGCACATTGACGCGCAGGTAGATCAATTCGTCGGGGCAGTTGTCAAAAATGGTATTTACATCAAAGCATTCTGTGGAGGGCGGTTCAGTAACTGGTTCAGCACCTTCCTCTCCTACGGGGCAAAAGGGCGGTTGGGCGTTTAATTGTTCAATCACAAGAAAGAAAGAAAGAAAAAGATTAAATAACGCATAACTTATTGGTTTATGAGATGAGAAAATCAACCTTTTGCCCTGGCAAATGCCAATAGAACAGGTTGAAACAGGCATCGGGTTTTCAATAAAGGGGGGCTATAGCCTGCTTCCGATAAGTCTTCAAATTCCTTATTGCCAAATATAGTAAACAGATTGCATGTTTCCAAACAAAATGACTACAAAATGACAGGTGGGTGACAATAATTCCGGTTATTCGGTGGCCGGATACTGAGCACCGAATACCGGATAACACCTTAGAAGGCAACCGGAACTGCTCCAGCTCTTTTTTTCCGTTTCTCTTTTCTCTTTTTACCTGCTTCCGCTCACTACCAGCCTCATAAAATGCACATTCTCCTTAAGCCTTACCTTGCAAATATACACCCCCGTCGGCAGCCCACTCAAATCGATGGCTGGATTTTGGCGCCACGGTTCCAGGTGGAGGTGGAGGCGGCCATTTATATCGAACAAATCAACGGCTTCCACCGGCCATTCTGATTTGATGACGAGCTGGTCAACAGCCGGATTAGGAAAAAGCCTAATATTGAAAGTACCTTGTCCTTTCTCAACAGCTAGCTGCCGCTCAAACCATACACTCCCAATAGTTCCAAGGCTTGTATTAAAGTAAGTGCCACTGCCACTTTGTTCCAGCTTCACGGCTTTGAGCATGTACACATTATTTCCTTCAATCGGATTAAGATCTACAAAAAAAGTATCCGTCAATAGTTCGGGATGGATGCGTTCGAAAAAGCCATTCAGCGAATCGGAGCGATACAGGTAATAGCCCATAACATCTGCTTCCGGAGCAGCCGTCCAGCTCAACTCAACCGATTGGCCGGTGGCCGAAATCCACAAGCTGTCAACCGGCCGGATAGGGTGCAGGCGCAGGCCCGGATCACCCAGCAGGGCGGTATGCACCAGCTGAGGCCCTTCCAAATACACGCCCTCTGTACTATTTTGAGTTCGCTGAAGGCAATAGCCGATGTGTTGGCCGAGTGCCATTTGGTGAAAGGTATATGGCGGGTTGCCCGCCCAGCAATTGGTAAGGATTGTGCCGGATGCCAGTGCCGAACGAAGGAAGTTGTTGTGGTTGTCCCAATCGCCAAACTGGGAACCAAAAAGCATAGTGAATATGCCTTGCAAGGAATCGGCAGCAAAATCATGCGTAGTGCCAATTCCGCTTGCACTGATGTGCGAGCCGCTGCCACAGCCATAGCTCCACAGATAAGGTTGGGTGTGCATCGTGGAGAAATAATCGGCTTCCACAATCTGTTCTGCTCCAAACATCGGGGCAAAATTCCGCCATCCGCTGGCTGCCGGAGCTCCAAATTGTGCATCGAAATTATCATCAATCAAAGCCCGGCGAACAGTAGGTATGTGACCATTTTTAAACAAATGTGCTTTTTGCAGATACCTTCGAAGCAACTCCAGTTCTTCCTTATTCAGAGCTGGCATATCAAAAAAATCGACCCGGCCGACCTGCAATTCCATCAGGCTAGGGATAGAGTCCTGATCCCAGCGGCCGTCCCCCGGCACATTGTGGTTGTATTCAAATTGGGCAGTGGTTATGTTTACAACATTGTCGGTCCAATTGCCATTGAGCTCTCCATAATAGGTATCAGCAGCCCAGGCTCCGCGATGTTCTGGATGCGTGTCGGGATAAATGTCGCCGCTGTACGGAACAGCCACATGCCCTACAATGTATAAGGCAGTAAGGTCGGGATATTGCTGATAGGCAGACTGGATATACTGCCGCACTTCTGAAGGGGGCATCTGAGTAGGAACAGCATGCATCAATACCCGCCAGCCATCGCGTATGTAATCGAGTTTTAGTTGCTCAAGCTCAGTAGCCAGGCTATCGGCAAAGGCTTCTTGTACCAGTATCAGCACACGCCCCCGATCTTCTATAGCGGGTGCTTCGACTCCTGCATAAATAAACCCATATTCAGGCCGATCATGTATAAAAGTACCTTGTGGTCCGGATGTGCCAATCACTTCAGAAGAACTTAAATTTTCCAGCGACCAGGAGGTACTATTAGGGAAGACATCTGGTTTGATCGTGATGTAAAGAGGAACACAGCTGCTGCTGTCATTACAAATGGTAAACGAATGGGAGGTTTCCCAGCCAAAATTATCCCCCTCAGCATACACCCTGTTACAGCCTTTGATCCGATAATAGCCAAAGCCAAAGCTACAGCAAAGGCCGATGCCGTACATATCGGAGATTGTAAATTTGAGCTCGCTGCCGGGCGAAATGCAGAAGGTATCTCGAACCAGCTCAAATTCTTTCTTATAAAAAGCATATTCAAAGGCATCGCCACGTTGGAGGTTGGTATCAGTGAAGCGGGTAGCATCGCTATCGAGTTGAGCGATAGCACTACCCCAATCGACGGCTTCGAGGGGCTTGCGGAACACCTGATAGCCGTTGGCAGCAGGGTCGGTTGGCCAGCTAAACTCCAGCTGCGCTGGCTGCGTTTGAGCTACAGCACTTACTAAAACAGAACGTTGCAAAGGAGTTTGGGTGCTAGCAGGCAGGGTACTTATCAGGCAGGCCAGCACCAGCAGTATGGAGTGCAGTTTGCTCATGGTGTATTTTAACATTAGTGTGTGCAATTCAGCTTAGGCGGTGCAATGCAGGATCGGTTTTGTTTCTAAAAGCCAGACCTTGAAGAGCAAAGAGTTCATTCATCTTGCCACCCCCCCTAAAACTGTTTGTTGCCGAAGATAATCAAAAGACCAGGCCCAGCACACCGAACAAGCTCAAAGAAGTAGCCCGACAGGCAATTTGTTGACGTTGGTTAAATAGCGAGCAGCTAAAGCAGCTTGGCCAAGCTGAGGTATCCAATATATATTATATAATTTCATATTTATACCATTCTTAGTATCAGTACATAACGCCACAAATTCAATACACATATTTAAATGGAATAAAGTATTCAGGCTCGAACGAAAGCTCGGGGAACATGCAAATTTGTTAATTTATAATACTCAAAAACAACATTCGTCAATATTCTTTGTTTTATCTGTAAGCACAAACAAAATTTTATTTTTTGGTATAGAAAGCTTTGAAATAAGTATTAAAAGTTCTATTTTTCCAAAATAATCCAACCTTCTGGTTTTTACAATTAATGTGGTGTTATTCCTTAATATATTAAAATTTAATCTATTATGAACATTACCTTCAAAGAGCTACGACAAATCAAACACAGCTTACCGACAGGTAGTATTAAACGCATTGCTAAAGAGTTAAATCTGGCCGAACAGACTATCCGCAATTATTTTGGTGCACAAAAATATCAGGATGGTCAACTTACCGGCATCCATGTACAGCCCGGCCCCGATGGAGGGATCGTGAGCTTGAGAGATACCAAAATTCTGGAAATGGCTAAAAAAATCATTGCAGAGGCTAACGAGCAGCGTCAGGACGTGAGCCTGGGCGCTGAATAGCACCGCAAAAGGGAAATAATTTTTGAAATTATTTCCCTTTTTCTTAGCACTTACATTCCCAGATAATAGTCTTTAGTTAGCTGAATAAATGCGTCCGTATATTCGGCGCTTTCTCTTTTTTGGATAATTAACCGACCTTCCTTTTGGGCCTTCCAGGCCAGCTCAAACTGCATCAATAGGCGATGAACCGGCTTATCTTGATGCGGCTGTACTTCTACCCTGCTTGTACAATGCAAACCATACTGCACTGCCAACTCTTCCAACCGTAAGCCCTCTATCAAAGGTAAGATTACACAAAAACGTCCGGCACTATTCAACAATCGCCGCATCGCGGCTAGCAATTCGCCATGTGGTAGCTTGACGGTTTGCCGCACTTCATTGCGACTCTGACTGGCCGAAAAGGTGCCGCCGCTAAAGAAAGGGGGATTGCTGGCCACTAAATCATAGCTCTTTTCATGAGTTTTGGAAAATTGCTGCACAGACTGGTGGATCACCTCCACCCGCTCTGGCCAGGGCGAACGCTGTACATTCTCAACTGCCTGTTGCCAGGAAGGTTCATCCACATCAATGGCATCTATCGCAGCTGCTGAATTGCGCTGGGCAAGCATGAGGGCAATAAGGCCCGATCCGCAACCCACATCCAGTATGCGCCGGGCCCCAGCCACATCGGCCCAGGCACCGAGCAATATCCCATCCGTGCCAACCTTCATTTTGCAGCGATCCTGATAAATTTCAAATTGTTTGAAGCAGAAAACATGCTCCCTGGTTTGTGGGTATCTGGATGGCATCGTATTGTATTTGGTTGCACAAAGGTAAGGGAAGAGCAACGCAATTCCATCTTTCCAGGCAACACTGTGAGGCTCAATTACTCAACAATTAGCATACTATATTGGAAAGAAATTTTTAACTGAGTAAATGCAAATACACATAAAGACAAAATTTGTTTTTAAATACAATACCAGAGCTTTTCTAAACCTCGATTAATTGGCTTCAATTGGCCAAGCCACCTGCCAGACGAAGGGGCAAATTTTGTTCTGCCTTTCGGTAAAAATCCTCACCGATACTAAGTACTACGGCATGGTCTGCATTTTTTGTATCATTCAGAATAACGTTTTCCGGATTTCCCCTTAGTACAAAAATTAAGACAAACTCATATTGCGTACTATTTTAAAACAATTTATATTTGCTTTTCACCTGAACTCGCGAATTAATTTCTTGAGCGGTGCTAAACACTATACGATGAAAAAGCAGAATATCAATCGCCAGTACAATTTTCCGGATGCCGACCTCTATCTTCAATGCACCGAGCGGATCAAATATGCCAAACGGGACTTCAAGCATTTTGAGCAGTACGGCTATTCAAATGAACGGCTTCAGGGCTTCATCAGCCTTTGCCAAAAATTTCGCCAGCTGCCGGATGATGATGAATTGGTAGGAGATCAGATGATTACTACCGAAAAAAAGTACAAAGCTGCCGAATCGCTCAAAACGGCCATCCGAAGCATTATGACCCGCGTGGCTATCAAATACAACAATCGCTCGGGTCGCTACCGCAAGTTTGGAACGGCCAAGCTGGGGGATATGACGGATGCCCAGCTATTGTTTTGTGGAAGGCGGGTGGCCCGTGTAGCCAGGCAGCAAATCGACTTTTTGGCTGAAGTTGGGGTAAGTGATAAAAACATCCAGCGGGTAATGGATGCTTGTCGCAATTTTGAAAACGCACTCAATATCCAGCAGGACAAGGTGGCGGATCGGGATATTTCCGTGGAGCGGCGGATTGAGCAGGGTAATAAATTGTACGAAGAATTGATCGTGCTTTGCAATATTGGCAAAGACGTTTGGGTGGAAACGGATCGGGTGAAATATGACAATTACGTCATTTACGAAAGCAATAACGAACAGAAAAAAGCCCGCAAAACTCGCCTGGCTGCCGAAGCCAAAACTACCGAAAGCAAGGCAGATGCCGGCTAGGTAAGTACTCCTTGAAACTCACTCGATATGAGTATATCCAGTGAGTTTCACTCCGTCAATACCATCAAAAGTTTAACCTCTGTGCCAAAGCGAAATTGCCATCGGAGCCATTATTTGACGCGCCTCTGCGGCAGCACGGATTATTTTTTTGGATAAGTTAAGTGTTTTGTCTATTTTGGTCGGTAGATGATTGTAGTTGTGACAAACTTTTCATCTTTTACACAGCTAATATTGACGCCTTTTTACTACGACATCTGACACAAAAGCGCTAAATGCCATACACGCAAAGACCCAGAACGACCGTTTCACCGTTCCCGTCTTTACCAACGATCAACATTACGCCGTTACTGCCGTTACTGATCTGATTTTCACTATCACAAAATGTTAATCCGGCTTATTCCGGACAAAGTTTGGTTTATCAATATGCGATACCGTAGTATCGTTTTGCTGGTTTAGTCATTTGGAATGATCAACCGGCAGCACATTCATTTCGGCTTTGTGCCGAGGCGAAGTGCAATCTTTATTGAGAGAAAGGAATGCTTGCCCTAGTTGGTAGGCAATCCTGAGCCAGGTAATTGGGAAGTAAGGCTATCAGCTAGTGTAGGGGCTGTTTTCAGCTTGCCGCTCCCTGATCCTGGCTCTTTATTTTCTATTGGCAGGCTAGCCTAGTCTTCAATAAAATCCAGCGAAACAGAGTTGATACAATAGCGCAGCCCTGTGGGCTTGGGGCCATCATCGAACACATGGCCGAGGTGGCCGTCGCAGCGGGCGCAAAGCACTTCCACCCGCTTCCAGCCATAGGCATGATCGGCCTCCTGTGCCACGTAGGCTGCATTGACCGGCTGCCAAAAGCTGGGCCAGCCAGTACCGGATTTGTATTTGGTGGAAGAGGTGAACAAGGGCAATCGGCAGCCCCGGCACACATAGGTACCCTTCTTTTTGTTGTGCAGCAAATCGCCGGTATGTGCACGCTCTGTACCTTTTTCGCGCAGTACATAATACTCCATCTCACTCAGTTCGGCCTTCCATTCTGAGGGACTTTTTACCACCTTTTTCAAACTATCCTGAGCCAATTGCACCGCCACAACAGCAGCCGGGCTGCTAACGGGCTGGCTTCTATTGCACGACATGAGCAGCGCCAGGCAACTTATGCTGAATATTGAAAGTATGCGTATCATAATTCTACAAACCATGTAATGGCATTTTATTAATTTCCTCTAATATTCCAACTTAATCCATCAACTTATTTATTGCTGCTTTTCTTAGCGGTGTATCATATGTATAATGTTGTTCTTTTTTGAAACAACAGGCTCTCAGATTTATGGACTTGCCCTTGTTTGACCGGCTGACCCTCTAAGCAGTAGCGCAGCCAACGACCGGAAGCATGATTCACCTGCGGCCGTACAATTAGTACACAGCCAACCGAAAGAGGCTTCGACAAGCTAAGGCTTTTTCACCCGCTTTCTTGGCTGATTCCACTCTTCTTTTTGCGCAAATTCGACAATACTCTTCATTAGGCCCATCATGGAGAGGAATACGAGGTAGCCGACAATCAACACCAAAAATATCCATTTGTATGATTTGGCATGTCCAATTGGCACACCGGAGACCAGCCGGGCTAGCATACCAGAGCAGAGTATCAAACCCAAAAAGGCAATTATTGAGCGGCCCCGATACCGGTTCAGGTTTTTGCTCGATAAGCCGAAAATGCTATTGAATAGGGCAAAGACCAAAATGAAACTAGCCGACACCATCCACGGAAACATATTACTCACCTCTAGCAAACCCAGCCATTTCATTATCTTTGAGAGGATAATGAATAAGGCCACTAGTACCAGCACCAGCCCCGCTTGCATATAAGGATCATAGGCTTTGTAAAAAAAAGATGATCCGGTGGATGGAGGTGTTATCATACTACCTGGGTTGAATAAAAATTTAGCTTTACACAAGCTTTCAAAGTTAGCAATTTTACTGAAGTCTAATTCACAATCAATAAATGCAACTTCTTTCCATATATAATTTGGCAACACCACTACTATCTAATCTACTGATAATCAGCCTTTTAGCAGCCACACACCCCTCTAAGCTGCACGCTCAAGCCCTTGAGCTGGAAATCTGGCAAATTCAGGGAAGCGGATTCCACAGCGACTATGAGGGCCAGTTTGTCAAAACTACCGGCAATTGGGTAACTGCAGTAGGCAACGATCGTTTTTTCATACAAACCAGCCCTTCCCGTTCCGATCTCGACCCCCATACCTCGGATGCCATCATGGTCTATACCGGCACCCCTCCTGGCGTCCAGCCTGGCGATTGGATCAGCGTCACAGGCTTCATACAGGAGTATAATGGAAATACCGAATTTTCTGCCGACCAATTATCTGTCGAGGTATTAACCAGCTCGAGTCCGCCGGCAGAAGTCATCATGCTGGATGAGCAATTCCCTTCCCCTCTTCCGGCTACTATTCCCGACCTTGAATCGGTGGAGCATATGCTCGTCCAAGTAAACGGAGCCAGCGCCACCGGCCCCACATCCTATGGTATTACGCCGCTCAGCTTGCAAGCACAACGGCCCTTCCGGGAGCCAGGCATTTCATTTCCCGGCATCAATGGACTCCCGCTATGGGATGGCAATCCGGAAGTGTTTGAATTGAACACCAATATAATTCCGGGCACTCCATCCGCTCCGCTTTCCACGGGTATGAAGGTTACGGGAGCCGGAGTAATCGTAGAGGATGACGGACGTTATCAGTGGTTGCCTTATGAGTACACCTTTGTTGGCGAACCCGTGAGCAAAGCGGTTCGGAGCAAGAACGCCCGGGAACTGAGCATAGCTTCTCTCAACACTTTTGTATTCAATAAAAATGCCTCTGATTATCCTATAAGGCTGGCCAAGCTGGCTCATTACATTGTCCACTTCATGCATGCTCCCGATGTATTGGCACTCCAGGAGGTGGGCAGCCAGGAGGTGCTAAACGAATTGATTCTGGCTATCCAACAAATTGATCCTGGCCTGTATTATCAGCCTTTTATAGTGGACGGTATTTCAAATTTTCCAATATTTACGGGCTTTTTGGTGAGCAATGCCTTCCAAAAGGTAGCTCTTCAGCAGCTCGGCGAAAACCAGCAACTCAGCTTCGGGGGCCGCCTGCACGACCGGCCGCCGCTCTTGTTAAGCGCTGAGATAAAAACGCCTACGCCTACACCTATCCTCTTGCTCAATATACACCTTCGCTCGCTCAATGGCATCGAAGGTGGCAATGCACTCTATGTGCGCACCAAGCGGCATGAGCAAGCTGTATCGGTTGCCCGAATGATTCAAAGCAGGCAAGGTAAAAACCTGATAGTGTTGGGCGATTTTAATGCTTTTGAGTTTTCGGATGGCTATGTAGATGTGGTCAATCAGATCAGCGGCCAGCCCTCCCTGGGAGCACAGATCGAGGTGCAGCCCATCGTGGAGCCTCCCATGAGCAAGCTATCAGAATTGCTTCCCCCTACCGAGCGGTATTCCTATGTATTCAATGGTCATGCTCAGTTGCTCGATCATTGCCTGAGCAGCGAACTGGAAGGCCTGCAAGTCAATGACATGCAATTTGTGCGAGGCAATGCTGATAACCCAACTACCCTTCAAAACGATGCCTCCACTCCCCTCAGAGCCAGCGATCATGACGGGCTGGTAGTCTATCTGGGCCTAGCGGACAGCTTGCAGCTCAATCTACCATCGCCTCCCCAGGGCGAGCCACAGCTCTTCTGTCCAAATCCTTTCCACTCCGCTGACCAGCTGCAAATTGGCCTGGCCGAAGCCGCAGATGTGGCGCTACGCCTCTTTGCGATGGATGGGCGCCTGGTGTGGCAGCAACGAGCTGGCATTCGGTCGGCTGGCTGGCATTGGCTGGATTTGCCTGATCATCTGGCCGCAGCCATCTACATTTTGGAGATAAAAACGGGGAATCAGTATTTCCGTAAAAAACTGTTGATGGGCATTGAATGAGCACTGATTTTCAGCTCTTGTGAAGCGCTCCGTACAAATCGTATTCCTCTGCCCTCGTTATTTTCACCTCTGCAAAATCGCCGATTCGCACAAAGTTTTCGGCAGCTTTCACCAATACTTCATTGTCCACCTCCGGCGAATCATATTCAGTACGCCCCACAAAATAGGCCCCTTCCTTTCTATCGAAAAGTACTTTCAGTATCTGGCCGATCCGCTGCTGGTTTTTTTCATAAGAAATTTCCTGCTGGATGCTCATTAGTTGGTTGGCTCGTTCGGCTTTAAGTTGAGCAGGCACATCGTCGGGCAAATCAAAAGCACGGGTATCCTCTTCGTGAGAATATTGAAATACGCCTACCCGCTCAAACCGCATTGCTTTGAGGTATTGGCAAAGCGCTTCAAACTCCTCATCCGATTCGCCGGGGAAGCCAACCAGCATGGTAGTGCGAATGGCTATGCCGGGCACCTTTCGGCGGGCCAGCGCAATAAGCCGGTTCTGCTCGGCCTGTGTGGTCTGGCGCCGCATTCGTTGGAGCACTGCGTCATGCGCATGCTGAAGCGGTATGTCCAGATACTTGCAAACTTTCGGCAGCACAGCCATTGCATCCAGCACTTCCGCCGGAAATTTGCTGGGATACGCATAATGGAGGCGAATCCACTCGATGCCTTCCACTTCAGACAGCGCATGCAGCAAATCGGGCAGCATCCGTTTTTTGTAAATATCGAGCCCGTAATAGGTAAGCTCCTGGGCGATCAGCATAAGTTCTTTCACACCTTGCCGGGCAAGGCTGGCGGCTTCCTTTACCAAGGATTGAATGGGGCGGGAGATATGCTGGCCGCGCATCAGCGGGATGGCACAAAAGGAGCAAGTCCGGTTGCAGCCTTCGCTAATTTTGAGATAGACATAATGTGCCGGAGTAGTAATGAGGCGCTCTCCAATGAGTTCGTGCTTGTAATCGGCCTGGAGCCGGGCCAGCAATGCGGGCAGCTCTAGGGTGCCAAAATAAGCATCGACCTCAGGGATTTCTTTTTCCAGATCATCTTTATAACGCTGTGACAAACAGCCCGTCACATATAATTTTTCTAACTCACCTTTGGATTTCAGCTCGGCATATTGCAAAATGGTATTAATGGATTCCTCCTTGGCCAAATCGATGAAGCCACAGGTATTGACGATCACAATGTTGGCATCCTGCTCATCGCTGTCATGTGCTGCCTCAAAGTCATTGCCCCGCAGTTGTGTGATGAGGTTTTCGGAGTCCACCAGGTTTTTAGAACAACCCAGGGTGATCACATTCACTTTATCCTTCCGTAAAGTTTTGGCCTTCATTGCCCACAAAGATACGCATAGCTGATAGCAATTCGTTACATTTGCAATCAAAAGCCATTTCCTTATGCGACCACTTCTTTTTACAATCGCCATGCTATTCTGCCTCCCTCAGCTGCCCGCCCAAATAGGCGTCAATGGCGGTATCAAGCGAATGTCGGCTCCTGAATGGGAAGCCTATTTCCCCGGCGATGACTTTCTCAATACCGGCTTCAAAGCGGGGATTGATTATTGGTTCAGGCTCAAAAACAAGCGCGTAGAATTTACACCCGAGCTGAGTTTCAGCCAGTTTAAAAGCGATATCGTACATTTTACCGATGACACACCGCAGCGCTTCAAATTACAACAGACGGGCTTCCACTTCAACGCCAACATCTATCCGCTGGATTTTGGCAGCGACTGCGATTGCCCAACTTTTGATAAGGACGGTGGCATACTGGACAAAGGATTGTTTTTGCAGGTATCGCCAGGCCTGAGTTGGATGAAGATATCTTATGAAAATCCACAAAGCACAACTCATTCTACCGCTATTGTGCCCAGTATTGGAGTGGGAGTAGGCCTAGATGTGGGCATTACTAATTTTTTCACAATCACTCCATTGCTCAATTATCACTATTATTTTAATGCAAGCTGGAAAGACCTCGCTCAATATGCCAATGATGGACGCACCCCCTCTGAGCAAGCTAGTGAAGAAAGCAGTTTGCGCCAGTTTTTTGCCGGCCTGAAGATGAGCTTCCGATTTGATGAGCTGAATAAATTTGGCTACCGGTAATAGCTGCTAATACCGCAGCTGCCGAAAAAGCTCCCAAACCACCACGCCCGCGCATACGGCTAGGTTGAGGGAATGCTTGGTCCCCAATTGTGGTACTTCCAGGCAGCCATCTACCTGCTGCATTACCTCCTCACTGACTCCGCTAACTTCGTTGCCAAAAATGATGGCATATTTTTGATCGTTGCGGCAGTCAAATTTCTGCAAGGCCATACTGCCTACTGCCTGTTCCACCGCCAATATTTTATAACCCTTTGCACGCAACTGTGCAAGTGCCGTCAAGGCATTCGATTCATAGGTCCAGGCTACCGAGTCGGTAGCGCCAATCGCTGTTTTGAGGATTTCGCGATGAGGGGGCTGGGCGGTGATGCCACACAAGTACAGCTCTTCGATAGCGAAGGCATCGGCGGTACGGAATACAGAGCCCACATTGAGTGCCGAGCGCACATTATCCAGCAGGATTACCAGCGGCGTTTTGGGTAGTTTGAGATAAGCCTCCAGGCTGGGGCGATTCAATTGGTCGAGGCGCAGTTTTTTCATGGAGCTATCTTACTCTTGCCAGCTCAGCACAGCCGAGCTGGCGGTTTTTTGTTGTAAACAAGCATATACAAAGGATACGAAAAGCGGGTGGGGTCTTTCCACGGTGCTTTTCAATTCCGGATGAAACTGAACGCCAATAAACCAGGGGTGGTCTTGCAATTCCACGATTTCAACGAGGCCCGATTCGGGATTGAAGCCAGAGGGAATAAGACCGGCATCTTTGATATTTTTGAGGTATTGATTGTTGAATTCATAGCGATGGCGGTGCCGCTCACTGATCAGGCTCTTTCCATAAATTTTTGCTGCCTTCGATTTGGGGACCAGCTCACATTGATAGGCTCCCAGCCGCATGGTACCGCCTTTCTGCCTGATTTTCTTTTGTTCGTCCATCAGATCAATGATGGGGTCGGGGCTGTGGCTATCCACTTCGGTGGAAGCGGCTTTGCTCAAGTCCAGCACATTTTGTGCAAATTCGACCACTGCGCATTGCATACCCAGGCAAATACCAAAAAACGGCAAATGATTTTCTCTGCAATACTGAATTGCGTTCAGCTTGCCCTGAATACCGCGCTCACCAAAACCGGGAGCTACCAGAATGCCATCCAAATTGGCGAGTTGTGCCTTCAACTCTTCGTCCGTAATATTTTCCAACTGCTCGGAATGTATCGGCACTACTACCACCCGGCACTCATTGATGGCCCCGCTATGCACAAAGGATTCGTAAATGGATTTGTAGGCGTCCTGCAATTCATTGTACTTGCCTACCAGCCCAATGCTCACTTCGTGCGTTGGATTCTTCAGCTTGCCCAAAAAATTCTTCCACAACCTCAGCTCGGGTTCCTTGCGATCCTTGAGGCGCAGCTTGGCAATAGCCGTAGTATCCAGATTTTCTTTGAGCATCAACAATGGTACATCGTAAATGGTATCGGCATCAATGGCTTCGATGACCGAACCGATATCCACATTGCAAAACAGGGCAAGCTTTCTGCGGATGTCAATATTGATGGGCTTTTCAGTACGGCAAACGAGGATGTCGGGCTGCAAGCCGTTTTTTTGCAATTCTTTCACTGAATGCTGTGTAGGCTTGGTTTTCAGCTCTTTGGCAGCCCGTAGGTAAGGGATCAGAGTGAGGTGAACGACCAGGCAATTATCGCGCCCCAGCTCCCAGCGAAGCTGTCGGACAGCTTCCAAATAAGGCAGGGATTCAATATCGCCTACCGTGCCTCCCAACTCCGTAATCACTATTTCAAATTCATTGCTATTGCCCAGCATCAGCATACGCCGCTTGATCTCATCAGTGATATGTGGGATAATCTGAACGGTCTTGCCTAAATAATCCCCGGCTCGCTCTTTATTGATAACGGTTTGATACACACTGCCGGTAGTTACGTTGTTGGCTTGGGAAGTAGGCGTATTCAAAAAGCGTTCGTAATGGCCCAGATCCAAATCGGTTTCGGCGCCATCGTCGGTTACATAACACTCGCCATGCTCATAGGGGTTGAGCGTACCAGGGTCAACATTGATGTAGGGGTCGAACTTTTGAATGGTAACAGAAAACCCACGAGCCTGAAGGAGTTTGGCCAGAGATGCTGAGATAATGCCTTTTCCAAGAGAAGAGGTCACTCCACCCGTAACAAAGATGTATTTGGTCATTGGTCAAAGTAAATTTGTGAACTGCCGATGCAGCTATTTCAAATCTTTGATTACGGGATACAAAGTTAGTCATTTTCGTACAGTAAACCTGATTCGTTAAAAGGAAACTTTACCTCTGGAGATAACGCATTGGTTTTGACGAGCAAGTACATTACAGTTTTTAGTCATGTGATTTATGATCCGATCTTTGCCCGCTGGCTGATATATACTAAACTGAGCAAATAGCAGCCTGGCGAATAGCACTGAACCAAAATCTTTAAATCGTATATCCCTGATTTATAATCACTTAAACATTTGGTTTAAAATTATATTTTTTTCAAGTTGACTATTCGCTTTAATACCGCTAATTTTAATAGCTGAATCTTACTTCCCCTCCTTATACATTTTACAAACACTAAAACTTACACCAAATGTTGCTCGCCAAAAACTTGCCGACGGGCAAAGCGCTATGTCTTTTACTATGGTATGCGCTCTGTGTCCCAGCTTTCACCATGGCCAATCATCCGGCTACATGCTTCACCGAAACAGAACCTCAGACCGAATGCTCCGCAAAGGAAAAGTATTGCGTAGGTACTAAATTATTCAAAGATGGGGGTATCTATGAGGGCGAATTCAAATACGGCAAACCTCATGGGTATGGCAAAATGACGTGGCCCGGAGGAGATGTCTATGAAGGTGATTTTCAAAAGGGCCTCCGACATGGGGAAGGAGTACAAACCTATGCAGACGGGAGCATTTATAGCGGCAACTTCCGCTTAGGATTTATGGATGGAATAGGCACCTACAAATGGAGCGATGGGGCCATATATGCCGGCGGTTTTCAGAAAAACAAATTTGAAGGTCACGGCTGGTTTACCACCTCGGATGGGGAAAGGTATGAAGGCGGTTGGAAAAAAGGGCTGGCCGATGGAGAGGGCAACTACATGTTGGTGGATGGCAGCCGCTATCTGGGCCACTATAAGAAAGGCAAGCGCCACGGCAGCGGCATCATCAGCTGGACAACTGGCGAGCAATTGCTGGGCCAATGGAAGCAAGGTCAGTTGGATGGCGCTGCGAGCATCCTGTTTGACAATGGCCATGAGCTGGTGATGCAATGGAGTAATGGCCGGGCCGGCAACGGCTGGACTTATCAGGTACAGCAACAGCCACGCTGGACGGGCAGCTTAGAGCAGTTGAGGGAGGCCGGCACAAAAATATCTGCTGACAAGCGGGCCTTTATTTGGTACGTAATCGGCATAGAGAATAAACTAGCTAAAAAATACAACGAAGCCCTGGAGGCATTTCAAATGGCACAACATGGCACTCCAGCAAGCTCGGATCTTGGCAAATTGATCCATTCACAAACACAGCTTATTCAAAAGAAGCTCCAAATCAGTGGTTCGTAGATGATGCGCCAAAATTGAGAGATAAGCTCTCGTAAGCCCGAATAGAGAGGGGGGCTCGAAACTTTGTCAAAGACTCGCTAAAAAAATTGTGCAGCCTACAAAAGCAGTCCGCTGGAACTATTAAAAACAGCGAAAATTTATGCCTATCCTGGAATAAACTTACTTCCTTAGGCTGTCACAAATTCGGTGTTCCGTGTTGAAAGCTGGGCCCCACCCGGCAACATTTTGGCTATTAATATAGTGCATTTACATAACCCAACTACTTTCGCCAATATGGAAAAAATCACCGACTACGCTTTCATTGCACTTTTATTTCTCCTTTCAAATTTGATAACTATTTCTCCGGCAAATGGCGCCACAGACTGCCCACCGGATGTTGAATACTGCGTAGGTACCATTGCGTTCATTGATGGTTCTTACTATGAGGGCGAGATTTCGTATGGCCAACCCCACGGCACTGGCGTGATGCATTGGCCGGAAGGCGATAAATACGAGGGCCAGTTTAATTTTGGCTTACGCCACGGAGAAGGCAAGCAATGGCTCTCCGACGGCAGCACCTATGAAGGAGAGTGGGCGAATGGTTTGATGGCCGGCCAGGGAAACTACACTTTCTCCTGTGGAGATCAGTATGTGGGCACTTTCCACAAAAATAAAATGGAAGGTGAAGGAACTCTGCGGCTGAAAAATAACGAAGTGTACGCCGGCCATTTCAAAAAAAATCTACCTCACGGCGAAGGATCGCGCATTTATATTGATGGCAGTGAGTTTGTTGGCAAGTTCAAAAACGGCAAGCGCCACGGCAATGGCACTATCAGCTGGGATTCAGGGGATGTATTTGTGGGCAACTGGAAAAAAGGACAACTGGAGCAGAAAGGCACCTTCCACTTCAACAATGGTGATCGGTATGTATGCCAGTGGAAGGATGGCGCAATAGCCTCAGCGACTTACCTGTTTCAGGATGGCCGCAAAGTAGAAGGTGACCTGAATGATCTCGAACAAAAGCTAAGCCTCGACATGCACTTGATGCGTCAAGTGGCTCCCAACCTCGGCACTGCCTGGTATGCACTGGCACTCGAACAAAAAGCAAATGAAGATTTTGAGATGGCGCAAAACTATCTCAAGCTGGCGCAAAAGTTTGAATCCGCCAACCCAAGTCTTGTCAAGTTGATACCCCAGCAATTGGCCATTGTGACTGAGTAGATCAGCAAAAACAGCAGTCAAAACCAAAAAGGCGTATGAAATTCATACGCCTTTTTAGTTTCAGCTACCTTGCATAAACTCCTTACTGTCAACCACTTACCACTCCTGCTTTAGCTCAGTCCAGCTAGTTGTTGCTATAGCCTCCAACTCACTCCGCAGATAAGGTTAATCTAAATTTAATATCGGTATAACATTCACTTAACTACAAAGCAGTTGCTTTGCAGTAGAGAACAATACGCTTAATTAAAAAAATAAAAACAATCTGAAGTAATGAAAAAATTCAATTTCTATTTCCTCGCAACACTCCTTTTCTTTGCTACTTTGATTACCTCGTGTGGCGATGATGAAACGCCGGTAACTGATGATACGCCACCTATTGACCCGATAGTAGAAGCTACCATGGCGTTTGCCGATTATTTCAGTAGCGCCGGTAATGCTGTAGCTGATCCCGCTTTTGTGAGCAACTCTATCAAACCAGCCGGCAGTCTGGGTGCCAATTTATCCTCCTACCCTGCCGGTATGGATCAAGTAGATTATAAAGGTGCGATTGATCCAAGTAATTCTTTAGCCTGGTACGAAGGATGGTCAGCTTATGAAAACATTCTTACTGGCGGCAATACTCCTGGATTTAATACAGGTGTAACCGTAACTATTACCGATGATATCATGAAAAATGCTGGCAATGATGTCAATTGGGTAAAAACCAATACCTACATTCTCGAAGGATTTGTATTCGTAAATGACGGCCAAACGCTCAATATCGAAGCGGGTACGGTTATCCAGGGTAAGCCCGGTGAAGGCGCTAACGCCTCAGCGCTCATTGTAGCTCGTGGTGGAAAAATAATGGCCGAAGGTACTGCCAGCGAGCCAATTATTTTCACATTCGAGGGCGACAATGGCGGCACAGCCGCTGACCTTCGCGGTCAATGGGGAGGTTTGATCCTACTTGGGAAGGCAGGACTCAACTCTGCACAAAATGAAACGGCTGTCGAAGGTATTCCTGCCGAGCCCCGTGCCCTGTATGGAGGAAGCGATGATGCTGACAACAGTGGTGTACTCAAATATGTTTCTATTCGTCATGGAGGTACATTGATCGGTGCCGACAACGAAATCAACGGCCTCACCCTTGGTGGTGTAGGAAGTGGAACTACCTTCGATTATATTGAAGTGATAGCCAATAAAGATGACGGAATTGAGTGGTTTGGTGGTACAGCTCAGGCCAAACATCTGATAGTAGCCTATTGTGCTGATGATGCCCTCGACTACGATGAAGGTTACCGTGGCTGGAATCAGTTTGTAATTGTGCACCAGGATCCTACTACCGATGCAGCTGATCGTGGTGGAGAGCATGATGGTGGAACCGACCCTGAAACTGGCACACCATATGCTACACCTATCTTTTTCAATGTAACATCAATCGGCAACTCCGGCAGCCGGACAATTACCTTTCGCGACAATGCCGGTGGTGAATACCACAATAGTATTTTCACTGGCTATGGAAAGGGTATAGATATCGAATACCTCGAAGATCAGGAGCAGCACACTTACAAGCAATTTGCAGACGGCAACCTGAAACTGGAAAACAACATTTTCTTCAATATTGGTGCTGGAAGTACCGCAGGAGACCTGTTCAAAATCAATCTTCCGCAATAAAAGAAATTGTTCTTCAAAATTCAACATGCTTTGAGAGGCAGGGGAAGCACACATCCCCTGCTTTTTTATTTGTCGTTGGCTGCTGCTTTTACTCTCTATGAGAGATAAGGCGATGATGAGGTTGGTTACATAAAATTAATACAAGGTTAATTCCAAATTAATACACTAAGCCGAGCTTTGCAGTGGATGTATTCACTTAGATTCAACAAAATATACACCTTTTTATGAGAAGCTTTTTTCCAGTTGCTGTCCTTCTGATTTTCGCCACCATATTTGCTGGTCAATTATTTGCTCAATCAGCCGAAAAAGGTATCATTTCCGGTAAAGTAATTGAACAGGAATCCGGCTTTGAAGTGATCGGGGGCAATGTACTTATTGTTGGTACTTCACAAGGTACCGTTACCGACCTGGATGGTAAATATCAGCTCAAAGTGAAGCCAGGTTCTTATACTTTGGAATTTTCCTACATCGGATTTGCTAGCCAAACTATTACTGACGTAGTAGTAAAAGCTAACGAGCTAACTGCGCTTGACCTACAATTGGGTGAAGAAGCTATCCATCTCGACCTGGGCGTAACGGTGACTGCCAAAGCCTATCGCAATACGGAAGCAGCTGTCCTTATGCTTCAGAAAAAATCGCCCGTCGTCATGGATGGTATTTCGGCCGCACAAATATCGAAGAGTGGTGATAGCGATGTGGCTTCGGCTGTGAGAAGAGTAACGGGTGTGACAGTGGAAGGAGGCAAATACGTATATGTACGTGGCCTGGGCGATCGCTATAGCAAAACCACTCTTAATGGTGCTGAAATTCCAGGACTCGACCCCAACCGGAATACCGTGCAGATGGATATATTTCCTACCAACTTAGTGGACAACATTATAGTTTATAAAACTTTCTCTCCCAACTTGCCCGCCGATTTTACCGGAGGATATGTTGACATTGTCACCAAAGACTTTCCGGAGCAGTTTATGTTTAATGTGAGTAGCTCCCTGGGATACAATTCACAAGCCAATTACAACAGTAGCTTTTTGACTTACCCCGGCGGCAAAAGAGATTGGATTGGCTTCGATGATGGCACCCGTGGCGTACCTACTTTAGTAGCTCAAAATGGTGACAACATCCCCCAATATGCAGAGGGCATCAACAATATGGAAAAGGCGCACCAACTCGCCAATATGACCCGTGCTTTTGAAAACAACTGGCGCATGCAGAATCAGTCGCAGTTCCTTAATCACAGCTTATCCCTTTCTTTGGGCAACCAAAAAGAAGTATTTGGAAAGCCTTTGGGCTGGATCGCTGCCCTGAGTTACGATCACAGCTTCGATTCCTATACTGACGGCCAATATGGTATCCACGAACTAACCGGCCATTATGATCAAAGCTCCAAATTGGTCGCTCAGCTTTCGCTGGATGATCGTAAAAGTACAGATGAAGTACTCTGGGGGGCTATGCTAAGCGGAAGCTACAAGCTTTCCGAGTCGCACAAGATCGGTTTAACTGTCATGCACAATCAAAGTGCTTCTTCAACAGCACGCTATTTGGAAGGCCGTAAAAGCCGTGACGATGTGGAAGATATTTTCCAAACCCGTACCTGGAAATTCCTTCAAAGAGGGCTTTCCACACTTCAACTCAGTGGCAAGCATGTTTTCACAGATGCCAGTCAGCTCGAGCTAAACTGGAAGAGCTCCTATTCCCACTCCTCGCAGGATGAGCCCGATCTTCGTTATTTTACCAATCGCTATATACCCGAAGATGACCGATATCGTATCAAACCTTCCAGCGATAATGTGCCTACTCGTTTTTATCGCAATATGGAGCAATACAATCTTGACAACAAGCTTGATCTGAGCTTGCCATTTAATCAATGGAATGGCCTTCGCTCAAAAGCCAGCATTGGTGGCTCCTACGTATTCAGAGATCGCACTTTTAATGAAACTCGCTACAACTTCAACAATCAATCCCTTTCCTTTAGTGGCAACACCTTCGAATATTTTGAAGACCAAAACCTCATCAATGTCGATGACGTAACCAATAGCTACACCAAAAGGGGCAAAGGGGTGTATGTAGTCAATAATTATGACGCCCGAAACAATTATGATGCTGATCAAAGTGTAATGGCCGCTTATGCGATGGTAGAATTACCACTTACCAAAAAGCTGCGCCTGATCACAGGAGCTCGTATGGAACAAACGGTTGTCCGGTTCCTTACTTATGATGAGCAAGTAACACTTCTCAAATACCCAACTCTCAATGGCAAAAGCAAAGTGTTAGGCAACACAGATATTCTTCCCTCTCTTAATCTCAACTACGAATTTTCAGAAGATATGAAACTGCGTTTTGCTTACAGTAAAACCCTGGCCCGCCCGAGTTTCCGCGAACTGGCTCCCTTTGCTTCCTTTGATGTAGACGGCGGATTTGTAGTAGTCGGAAATCCTAATCTCAAGCGTACATTGGTTGACAACCTCGATTTGCGTTGGGAGTTGTACCCTTCACCAGGAGAATTGATCTCTGTCAGTGCTTTTTACAAAAACTTCAAGGATCCTATTGAGCGTACCTTCAACCCTGAAGCTCCAAATGCCGAGCTGACTTTTGAGAATGTTGCTGGTGCCCATTTGTTTGGCACAGAGCTGGAGGTTCGCAAAAGCCTTGAATTTATCAGCCCAGCAATATCCGGTTTTACACTCGGAGCCAACTTCAGCTACGTGTACAGCCGCACCAATATTTCCGACAATGAACTGCTTTTAATTCGCGCCTCCCATCCCGATGCTAACAGTTACCGCGAGATGTTTGGCCAAGCGCCCTATATGCTCAATGCTTTGCTTTCCTATAAAAACGAAGCCGGAACAGCTGCCAATCTTTCATTCAACGTTGTTGGGCCACGTATTACAGTAGTTACTAAAGGTGCTACACCAAATTATTACGAGCAGCCCCGCCCCATGCTCAACTTCAACATCAGCCATCCTTTCGCCAGTCGCTGGACTGTCAAATTGGCTGCCGGCAATCTGCTAAATGCGGATAAAAAAAAGGTAGTGACTTTTAAAGGAACCGAATATCCTATTGAGCTGTACTCGCCCGGCAGATCGTTCAGCCTGGGTTTCCATTACAAATTCCTGTAAGCGACGCTTTGAAAATTAGTGGAGGAAATTTTGAGCTTTACTGAACACGGCTTTAACGCCATTGGATAATTTGTCCTCCACCCTGCTCCAGCATACTTTTGGGAATATGAGAGATGATTGAGTCCCGAAGTAGCTCAATGAGCCTTTTTTTCATATAACTCCGATGGGTCAACAAGCTCACCTCACGGATAGGCTGCGGCTCTTTGAATTGTCGGATTCGGCTGCGGCGAGGAGTGGCCAGGCTGTTGGCGGCCAATTCGGGAAGGAGTGTATAACCCGATTGCTGATCCACTAATCGGCGGATCGTTTCCAGGCTACCGCTTTCAAAATGTAATTGCTGATCCTCTTTGCTCAGTTGTTCCCCACATATATTGATAACCTGCGAGCGGAAACAATGGCCCTCTTTTAAAAGCCACATTTCCCGAATGTTTAAAGATTCAAACTCGATCAGATCGTGGCTGGCCAATGGATGTCCCTCAGAAGTATATACTACAAAGCGCTCATAAAAAAGAGGGACTTCCTGTAGGTTGCGATGGTTCACTGGCGTCACTAAAATACCTACATCAATTAAATCGAGATTCAACTTTTCTATGATTTGATCGGACAACAATTCCTCAATTACTATATAAATTTCGGGGTACTCTTGCATGAAATCTGTAATAAACAAAGGCAACAGATAGGGACTCAATGTGGGAATAATCCCTATGCACAGCTCGCCATTCACCAGCTCTTTTTCGTTTTGTATCAATTCCCGAATGCGGTCAGCTTCCTTGATCGTTATCCGGGCCTGGTCGATCACCAATCTGCCAATCTCAGTAGTAAGCACGGGTTTTTTGCTGCGATCGAAGAGCATCACACCAAGATCTTGCTCCAGTTTTTTGATCTGCATACTCAGGGTAGGCTGCGTCACCAGGCAATGCCGGGCAGCTTCGGCAAAGTTGCGGTACGTATCAACGGCAATGATATATTCCAGCTGTGTAATGGTCATTATCAATCAATGATAGACAATATTGACTATACTCCCAAAAACTATTGATAATTTCTATTTATTTTTTGCGATAGCCTCCAAGCTGTTCCACATCAGATAAGCCAAAAAGCTCTCATCCCGATTGAGGATACCCAGCCGGTTATTGGTCATGTGCAGGAGGTCGGCAAAATACATCCATTGCTCGGCGGTTGGAGAGTCTAAGTAAGCAGGTAAAAAGCTGTACCGCTGATTCGTTGGGCGGAGCTCAAATGCCTGAGCTGTCACCATCTCTGCCAGCTGCGCTGCCAATTGGCTATTTTCGACAATCCACACATTGAGCAGCTCATCCTCAAAGGCCGTCCCTTCTTCCAAGGCCTGCCATATGCTTGTGTGAGATGCAATCAATAGGTCTTTTTGCTGTTCAAAGGCTATTGCAAATGCTCTCAGACTGTTGGTGCGCTGTTGTTCAAAATCAGCAAGTTCTCCATCGCTCAGGCTAGCCTCCAAGCTGTGGGGCAGCCAGTTGTGACAAATAAATTGGAAAAAAAGGATAGCAGTTGGCCTGTCCATGCCCATCAGATACACAAAGCTCAATTGGAGCTGGATGGCAAAGCCCATAGTATGCTCATAGGCAGGTTGGGAGGGCTGCTTTTTAAGATAGGCCAGCACAATGTGTGACGAGATGGCAAAATGTTGCTCTGCCAGCTCAAGGCCTGCCACCCCGCCATATCGCTCGGTTTCCGGAAGATACGGCTCAAACTGCACACTGTTGTTGGGCAGCCATTCTTTCGAATTGGGTGAGCGGGCAGAATCTTCTGGCTGTGTACGGAAGGAGGGATTGCGGGCAAAATAGGCTGAAAAGTGTGCTTGAAGGCTCTCTTTTAGCGGGCCGACAGGCCCTTCCGTTTTGAGCCTTAGCCTGATATGCGGTCCCCGCTCCTTGTACCGGATAAAAAAATATTGCCAGATCTGTTTACTTTTCAACATTTCCTCTACAAAAGGAGCAAGAGCCTCTGTAAGAAATGGCTCCCAGGGTTCGCTATAATACAGGTGTGCAGCTAAGCAGTGCCTGGATGGATTATTTGCATGCATAGAGAGGAGGCTCGTTTTCGTATCCCGAAATTACTATATTTTCGGGTACTGCTCCTAAAAAACAAAGGCCAAGACCGATCCAACGATCAATCCTGGCCTTCACCTTATCGTACGCTTGCAAACAGGCTATTCCTTACTTCGACTTATCGTCCACTTCTTCGTATTCTACATCCGTCACATCATTGGAGTCGCTATCGCTTCCTCCCGCACTGTCTGTGGCCCCTGTACCATTCTCGGTAGCGCCTCCGCCGGCTTGCTGGCTCGCCTGATAAATGTCTTGGCTGGCTGCTTGCCATGCTGCATTGAGTGCAGCCATAGCGGTATCGATCTTGTCGATATCTTCTGCCTTGTGAGCCTCTTTCAATTCGTTGAGCGATGATTCGATGGCTTCCTTTTTATCTTCAGGAATCTTTTCGCCAAACTCTTGCATCTGCTTTTCCGTTTGGAAAATCAGCGTATCGGCATTGTTCAGCTTATCCACACGTTCGCGGGCAGCTTTGTCCGCATCGGCATTGGCTTCGGCTTCCGTTTTCATCTTTTCAATTTCTTCTTTTGACAAGCCTGTAGAAGCTTCGATTCGAATATTCTGCTCCTTGCCGGTACCTTTATCTTTAGCCGAAACCTGCAAAATGCCGTTGGCATCAATGTCGAAGGTGACTTCGATTTGCGGCATGCCCCGCGGTGCAGGTGGTATGCCATCGAGAATGAAGCGACCAATGGGCCGATTATCCTTCGCCATCGGGCGCTCGCCCTGCAGGATATGTACTTCTACTGAAGGCTGATTGTCGGCAGCAGTAGAATACACTTTCGACTTTTTGGCAGGAATGGTGGTATTCGCTTCGATCACTACATCATACACACCGCCCATTGTTTCGATACCCAACGACAGTGGAGTGACGTCCAACAGTAGTACATCCTGTACATCGCCGCTTAATACTCCTCCCTGAATGGCAGCACCGACCGCTACTACCTCATCCGGATTGACCCCTTTGTTGGGTTTTTTGCCAAAAAACTCTTCTACAGCCTGCTGGATGCGAGGGATGCGGGTAGAGCCTCCTACCAAAATAATTTCATCAATTTTGCTCTTTGATATACCGGCATCTTTGAGCGCCAATTCGCAGGGTTTCAAGGTGCGGTTGACCAGCCCGTCGGCCAGTTTTTCAAATTTAGCACGGCTCAATTTCAAAACCAGGTGCTTGGGCACACCGTCCACAGCGGTGATATAAGGCAGGTTGATTTCCGTTTCGGTGGAAGCCGATAGCTCGATTTTTGCTTTTTCAGCAGCCTCTTTGAGGCGCTGAAGGGCCATCGGATCCTTGCGAAGGTCCATGTTTTCCTGTTCTTTGAAAGCATCTGCCATCCAGTCGATGATCACCCGATCGAAGTCATCGCCACCGAGGTGGGTATCCCCATTGGTAGATTTAACTTCAAAAACGCCATCCCCCAATTCGAGGATGGAGATATCAAAGGTGCCTCCGCCCAGATCGTACACGGCGATGGTTTGGTCTTTGGTGCGCTTATCGAGGCCATAGGCAAGGGCAGCTGCCGTGGGCTCATTGATGATCCGTTTGACGGTAAGGCCCGCCACTTCGCCGGCCTCTTTGGTAGCCTGACGCTGCGAATCGTTAAAGTAAGCTGGCACAGTAATGACCGCCTCTGTGACCGTGGAGCCGAGGAAGTCTTCGGCCACTTTTTTCATTTTTTGTAGCACCATTGCAGAGATTTCCTGAGGCGTATAATTGCGCCCTTCGATATCTACGCGGGTGGTGTCATTGTCGCCTTTCACAACTTTATAAGGCATCCGCTCTGCTTCTGCTTTTATTTCACTAAAGCGGGTACCCATGAAACGTTTGATAGAAGATATGGTACGGCTGGGGTTGGTGATGGCCTGGCGTTTGGCAGGGTCGCCGATTTTGCGTTCCCCATTATCCAAAAAAGCCACTACCGAGGGAGTGGTCCGGCGCCCTTCGTCATTGGGAATGACGACCGGCTCGTTGCCTTCCATCACTGCCACGCAGGAGTTGGTGGTACCTAAATCTATCCCGATAATTTTACCCATGTTATCTTAAAATTTTAATGTTTAGATTCAAAAACTGTATAATACATCAGGGATAGATCAATACATATGCCAAGGGCACCAATGCTACCAGCATTGGCAGATATGGCCAATAAAGAGAGCCAAAACCCTACGTTTTGACAGGTTTTACAGGTAATAAGATGACAAAACGGCAGGCAAGTGAGCTACTGGAAGTTGAGGTCTCTGGTATAGATGCCGTCCCGCAGTGTATCGCGCGATTCGGGGCGCAGGGTATTGCCTTTGACTGAGGAATGGGTAATAGAGGAAAATATACCCAGCCCGTCGGACAGGTTGGAATAAGACGTGATAATTTGGGAGCTTGTGATACCCGTAGCGGCCAGTCCTACCTCGATGTATTCCAGAATCTCGGCGCCGCCGCCGATCACCTTGATATCAAAGTTTTGGAAAATGCGGGTCATGCCTGGATCGACAGCAATATTTGAACCCAGGAATTGATAGAATAGCCCGGCGGGAAGGTCATTTCTGATAACTGTAGATCCGTCACTTTTCGGTTTTATACTTTTGTCCACCAACCACACAAGTTGTTTTTCTACAGCCTCTTGGGGTTGGTTATTGGGATATTCTTTATAGTTAAATTGAATTTTCAAATCAAATAATGCAACCTCTTCTGTAAAAATCCAATCGACTTCCAGCTCAGATTCATTTTCTCCATAAAGCCAATCAATGCTCACAGGATTTTTCGGCTTTTCAATCCTAATTTCTCTTAAAATCCGGGTCTCGGCAACAATATCTTCTTTATTATCTCCCCTATTGATATTCAATTTGTAATAATCTCCTCCTACCAATAACTCTCCGGGGGGCAAAACGAGCTGGTACAAGTAATTGGGAGCCTGGGCAAATACTCCTCCTTCCCGCTCAAGGCCTATGGTATTGCCATCTACCCGAATAAGTTCGAATACCTGGTCGGATTTATCGTGGCTGATCTGAACGGTAATATTCTCATAATAAAGCGAATCCGGTCGCTGGGCAATTTCCAGGGCACTGGTGTTGGGATCTAGGAATGCTTTCTCCACCCGAATGTAGTTGACAGAGTCCACCGGAGAGAGCAGCCCATATACGATGGGGATGTCTTTCCAGTCATCGGTCAGCTCAAAATCATTGGAGCATGAAGCAACCAGCACAGCCACAAAAAACAGCAAACAGATTCTTTTTAATACTTCCATGCCACAAATTTAGGGTATTTCTTAGGATATTTCTAAATCTTCACTACCAACTGACGCATAAATGACGGAAGGCAAGGCTTGTAGAGAAACGAAGCCCAGGATGAGGTGCAATCTTAGCCTTTGAGACTTTCAGGCAGTCTGGCCATCTGACAAGTAGCGCAACTTTACCTCTAATACACTGCCATTTTTTGAACAATACTAAGGTTGTGCATAAGTGAGTCATTTAAAGGGATTTGAACCACACTTTTATCCCGCTTTGCCAAGTCTTGTGCATATGCACAAGACTTGGCAAAGCGGGATAAACTTCAAGCCTGTTGGTTTTAACCAAGGTGTGGAAGTGGTTCTTACTGGTTCAATCGCTATGGAAATGCACAAAACTTGGCGGCTTGAAGTATACAATTCGTATCTTTCAAAAACTATTTTAATTTTAGCACTAGAATCAAATTCGTTTCTACATGTTTAAATAACTTTCCAGTTATGAAAAATCTGTTTTTACTGTTCGTTTTGAGCTTGGCTTATCCCCCCTTTAGTTTCTCACAAGTTTACCTTTCCGAAGCTATTAGTGTTCCACCTGATAATACTTTTGGCTACCGTGCTCCGCGCCTGATACTGACGGCTTCGGATGAGCCACTCGTGTATTGGGGCAAATCCAATACCTCTACATTATATGTATCCCGGATGTCAGCTGACACATTCAGTTCACCAGCAGCTATTTCTACCGGCACCGTTGATCCCAGCCTCTTTGGCGGCGGGCTCGGGCCACAGCTGGTCAGCTTTGGCGATACTATTTACCTTGCAATGGAGGAATACGGCGAAGGTCTTTATTGCCTCCGTTCCACTGATGGTGGCTATTCGTTTAGCTTGCCAGTAGTGGTGTACGAGCCGCCTGTAGGAAGGGTGGCCACCTTACCGAGTATAGCAGTGGACCCGGCCGGTCAGCCAATTGTCAGTTTTGTTACTACCAATAATAATGAGGAAGAAGCTCTTTACGAAGTAGCCAAATCAACTGATTATGGAAGTAGCTTTGCACCTCCCGTAGTAGCCAATACCCCCGCTGCCGGCAATGAAGTTTGCGAGTGCTGCCCGGCTAACTTGTCTATCCGTGCTGCCGATGACTTTTTGCTTGTTTTCCGCAACAACAATAACAATATCCGTGACATTTGGGCCGCAAGATCTATTGATGGTGGTGCCATTTTCGGCCAAGCCACTGATCTCGACAATACCGACTGGCAAACCTTTAGCTGCCCTCAAAGCGGCCCGACAGGCTATCGGGCTAACGACAGCCTGTATGTAGCTTTCTATAGTGGTGCGAATGGCAATCACTCTGTTTATCTAAGTTCGCTCCATATTCCAAGCATGCTGAAGGGAGGACAGATTGACCTGCCACGTGCCGATGGCGGTACAGGTAGTCAAAACTTCCCCCGGATGGCAGGGAATGGCGATACGCTAGGCATTATTTGGCAGGAGGCCAATATCAGCAGTGGCTGGGATCTCAGCTTTGCCTGGTCAGTCAACGGCAGTACAGATCTGGCCCGGCAGGTGATACGCATTGATTCGAGCAGCGGCCATCAGCGATATCCCGATATAGCTTTCGCCAACGGGGTCTTTCATTTGGTTTACGAAGATGGTAGTCAAACGAACGTCTTGTATCGACAGATCAGCTTTGAGCCACTCACCTCCCTGCGGCCGATAGAGCCTCCAAATCATTTGGCGCCCAGCTTGTGGCCAAATCCGTCGGCAGCAAAAACGCTGCTCCGATTCCGCAATCCCTCATCCGCAGCAGTTGAAATCAGTCTGTTCAACAACAGCGGCCAATTGGTGACCAGCTACACGAATCATAGTCAACAACAGCTTATTCAAACCAGCGGCCTGGCAAAGGGGGTGTACATTATTCGTCTCCGATTGGAAGGGCAAATGACAAGCCTGAAAATGGTGGTTGGTAAATAGCCAAAAAAAGGAAAGAGGTCAGATTGTGTGAAGGACATTGTCCTTCACAAACCTGACCTCTTCAAAACGATCGCGCTTATACACGCCTATCGTTTATCCTTTTTCACATAAACATGCTTTCCTTATTGAATTTCTTCACCAGCATGTAGTAAAAGCAAGCTCTGTACTTGTTGGGATTAGATTTGCCCATGCGGTCACAAACTTCTTTCATAGCTGCATCGAGCTCGGGGCCGTCAGTCAAGCCGAGTTTGCCAATCAGGAAATTGTTCTTAACGGTATCCATTTCAGATTGCTGGGTGCAGGACACTCTGGTAGCGTCATTGGCATAGATAGACGGGCCAATTGATCTGGTAACGGCTTCGAACAAAGCGGGATCGTAGCTGATGCCCAACTTGTCCATTTCAGTTTCGAATACTTGGAAGGTTTCTACAAAAGTTGCCATAATGCGTAACATTTGTTTATCGAGTACTTTTACCACAACTGAGGTTAGTTGAGTAAAACAACCCGGGATTAAAGAATAAATTGTTTCAGAAGCCAAATCCTTTCAAGCAAAAGGAAAATGGCAGTTGTGTAGTTTGAATCCGAATGGTTATTAAATCGTGGATAAGTATGTTAAATAGAAAACGAACGTTTTTCAGGTATTGTTTTCAAGGCGAGCCAAAGTTAAATAATTGCGCTGACAATCTTCAAAAAACAACTTGTCATTTTCAATTCAATGCCTATCCAAAGCAGGAACAGGCTGTTTTTCAAGCTCTAACATATTAAATATTTGGCTCAATTGTTGTGCTTTTTGATATATTTTTGATATATAAACTCAAAATAATTTGTTGGAAAATTTTAAAAACCGCCAATTTTCTATATTTTTGCTAACAAAGCTGCCCTCGTTGGTAGCTCATTATTATGAAACACTAAATTAGACATGCCTCATGGGAAAGATCATCTCATTGCTCAACCACAAAGGTGGTGTAGGTAAAACAACCAGTGCAATCAATATCGGAGCAGGCCTTGTTGAACTAGGCAAAAAAATTCTGCTCATCGATCTCGATCCGCAAGCCAACCTCACTCTTTCGCTGGGTATTCCACGCCAAAAATATTCTATCTACGAAGCCATCCGCGGCGAATCCGAACTCGTCCCCTTCACGATCCGGGAAAATTTTGACGTGGTAAGCTCTACCCTTGACCTGAGCGGCGCCGAAATGGAGCTGATCAATGAGGCAGGCCGCGAGTTCATCCTCCGCGAGCTCTTTGAGCCCGTCATCGAAGAATACGATTACATCATCATCGATTGTCCGCCCAGCCTGGGTTTGCTCACCCTCAATGCGCTTACTTGCAGTGACTATGTGTATATCCCCCTGCAAACCGAATTTTTGGCTTTGCAAGGCCTGACCAAGATCAAACAGATCATCGACAAGGTGCGCTTTCGGCTCAACAAAAAATTGCAGATCGGTGGTGTCATCGCTACCATGTACGATTCGCGCAAGGTACTCAACCGGGATGTAGTGGACACGATTCGCAAGTATTTTGGCGAAAAAGTATTCGATACGCTCATTCGCGACAACATTGCCCTGGCAGAAGCACCTGCCCAGCGGCAGGACATCTTTTCCTACAATCGCTCCAGCAATGGCGCCAAAGATTATCTGGCCCTTTGCAAGGAAGTATTGGTACGCACTGAAGAAACCGTGGCCGTTTCATAATACAACTGATTCAGCAGGATAAACCCTATTTTTTGCTCCTTTTTACGTGAAGAGCAGTTTTACTCAAACTTATTTTAACCGTGAGTAAGAAAAAATTTACAGATGGCCTCGATAGCTTGTTTGGTGCGGTAGATACCGACAGCCTGAAGGAGGATAGCTCTTTTCTGACTGCAACGGTGGTGGTCAAAAAGAAAAAGAAGCGGAAACCTAAGTCTGGCAAGGGCTCTGGCAAAAGCTTTGCCACCGATCTGGAATCGCTATTTTCTCCCCAAGCTTCCGCTCCTACCCATGAAGCTGCACAAAAGGAAGAGCTGCTGGCTGAACGCAAGGCCCGCGCCGACCGCGCCCGAAGCAAGTCGCTCGGCGGGCTGGACGCGCTGATCCGCCAAACCATCACTTCCAGCCGCGTGGATATTGAAACGAGTACCGCCAAACGGGTCACATTTGTGTTTGATAAACAAAAGCTCGTCAAGCTCAAGCTGATCGCCAAAAAGGAAAAAGCTTATCTCAAGGACATCATCGGCGAGGTGATGGCCGAATACATTCGCCGCTATGAGCAGGAACAAGGAGAGCCGGTAGCACAAGGGCTCTGACCCCTATCCGATGCTCTTGCGCTTCACTTTGGGTGCCGCCTCTACTTTAACCCGCATCATCTGATATGCGCCGCCTCGACCAATTCCGCCTTTACTACAACCACAGCATCCATCCCGAGTTGCTTCGCCTGGAGCGTATGCGCCGCCGCAACCTGATACTCATTAGCGTATCCAGCGTGTTGTTGCTCGGCTTGATCGGCCTCACGCTCTACCTCAATGTATTGGCCATCACGCTTTTCATCATGCTGCCCATCAGTTTTTATATCACCTGGCTGGTGTACCGCATCCGTCAGTTTGTACTCACTTTCAAGCCCAACGTGGTCAATTTAGTACTCGATTTTATTGATGATGGCCTCAATTTCGGTACGCTGAAGTACGATAGCAAGCGCTTCATCGCCAAAGAACAATTCAAGGCCAGCATGCTTTTTAGCTCGGTAGCCAACGAATATCAGGGCGAAGACTACATTTGGGGCAAGATCGGTGAGCTGGATTTCGAAATGTGCGAGCTAAACGTGCGGGAGTTTTCCAGAGTGCGCAACCGGCTCAATTATGTATTCAAAGGCGTATTTTTACATGCTGTTTTCAACAAACCCCTGCGTGGCTCAATAATTATCCTGCCCAAAGAATTTAAGCAATATCTTTCGCGTTCAATAAAAGCTTTCAACCTGCTTAGAGCAAAGCCCGTAGCTGCAGGTACCCTGGATGAACGCTTTGAGGCCCATTTTATCAGCTATGCCACAGCGGACGCGCACACGTCCAGCCTGCTTTCTTCCGAAATGCAGGAGGCATTGGTCAGCTATCGGCTAAAAACTGGCAAGGAAATTTATGCCTCTTTTATAGAAAGCGATATTTACATCGGCGTCACAGAACCAAAGGACATTCTCGAGCCTTTTATATTTAGCTCCAATGTGAGCTTTGAGCTGGTCAGAGAATTTTATGAAGACATCGAACTGCTGGTGAGCATCGTTCAGGATTTTGACAGGCATCATTAGCCTGGAACTGGCCATTTTATTTAAATTTCTTTCGATGAAAAGATACATTTTACTACTATTTGTAGGCTTTTTACTACCCGTTTCTGCCAATTTTGCCCAGGAGGCAACAGCTAGCCAAACGCAGCAACAGCAAACTCAAGACACGCTCGCACGTTCGCTGCTCTGGCAGATCAGCCACCCTGAGCTCGCTACCGCCTCCTACCTCTACGGCACCATCCACATGATCGGCAAAGATGATTTTTTCCTCACCGATTCTACCCTCGCCACCTTTGCACGCAGCCAGCAGGTAATATTTGAAATTAACCTGGAAGAGATGACAGACCTCAGTGTGCTGTTTTCATTGATTACCAAAGTGATGATGGATGATGGCAAGCGCCTGCGCGATCTGCTCAGCAAAGAGGATTTTGCCTTCGTCCAAAAACGCTTCTCTGAACTGGGGCTACCACTTACACTTTTTGAGCGAATGAAGCCCATGTTTTTATCTTCCTTCGCTAGCGGAGATATGGGGGCCGATGGCCTGTCGGGCGGCAGCATGGTGTCGTACGAAATGGAATTCATGGAAATGGCCAACCTACAAGATAAGGAAATCGACGGCCTCGAAACCATCGAATTTCAGATGAGCATGTTCGATAGCATCCCCTACAAAGTACAGGCAGAAATGCTTGTGGAAAGCCTCCGCAGCGGCGATAGCGGCGACGATCAGTTCCAGGTCATGGTCGATTTGTACAAAGCCCAGGATTTGGAGGGTATGCAGGCGCTGTTTCAGCAGGGAGAAGGCGGCATCGGCGATTACGAAGACACCCTGCTCATCAACCGCAACCGCAACTGGATACCAATTATGCAGCGCATGATGAAAGAAAAGCCTACTTTTTTTGCGGTAGGAGCCGGTCATTTGGGCGGACAACAGGGAGTGATTGAACTTTTGCGCGATGCCGGCTACACACTCATCCCACTACGATGACCCCATGGCACTAATCAAAACTGTCAATGGCATTACCCCTAAATTTGGCCACAACTGCTACCTGGCAGAAAATGCTACCATTGTTGGCGATGTAATCACTGGCGATGAATGCAGCTTTTGGTTTCAGGCGGTGGTGCGCGGCGATGTCAACAGCATCCGGTTGGGCCATCGGGTGAATGTGCAAGACGGTGCCATCATTCACTGCACCTATCAAAAAGCAGCTACCCAAATCGGAGATAATGTATCCATCGGGCACCGGGCTATCGTGCATGGCTGCACATTGCGTGACAATATTTTGGTAGGCATGGGCGCCATTGTGATGGATGGGGCCATAGTGGATAGCAATTGTTTGATAGCCGCCGGGGCAGTAGTGCTGGAAGGCAACCATCTGGAAGGAGGCTTTATTTATGGAGGCATTCCGGCCAAAAAACTAAAAGCGCTCAGTACCGCTACCTTTGCGCATCAGATCGAACGCATTGCTGTGAATTATGTAATGTATAGTGGTTGGTTTAAAAAATAATGCCTATCTTCGATTCATCATTCCTACACTTGTTGCACTTACTGCCAGCAATTTCCCTTGTCATATCATTCCCTTAAAACATACTTGAGACAAAGATTAACCCAAGATCATCCCTTAAACCGGCCCCTTCTCAACGGTTAAAGCAACACATGTTGTGAGTTGAGAGGGGGATTTTTTATTTGTCGGGTGGTCGGTGCTCGGTAGCCTTCTAACGCGTTTACCGGATACCGGACACCGAAAACCAGAATCCCCAAAATAAATCACCCCTCCCCTTCCATTTTCATCTCAAAACCCCTATCTTTGCCGCGCAATTTTTGAAGTTCTTTTATCATGTCAGCATTGAACTCCTTTATCATCCCGTTGAAAGGGCTGAAAGACGGAATACATGAGTTTGATTTCGAAGTAGCAGATTGGTTTTTCGAGGAATTCCCCGAATCGCCGATAAAAAAAGGCACCTTCGATGTCAAATTGTTCTTTGACAAACGTCCCGACATGCTGGTGCTCACCTTCGACTTTAAGGGCAGAGTGCATACCGATTGCGATCGTTGCCTGGCGGCCATAAAGCTGCCGGTACAGGGCAATCAACAGCTGTTGTTTAAATATGCCGGGCAGGAAGGCGAAGAGGGCGAGGTGATCTACATCACTCGCCATACCAGCCTCCTCAATGTAGCTCGTTTCCTATACGAATACATTTGCCTGGCCCTGCCTTTGATCAAAGCTTACAATTGCGAAGAGGATCCGGAGCAGCATTGCAATGAAGAAATGTTGAATATCTTAGACAACAAAACAGGGGCGCTTCCTTCAAAAAATGAATCGGAGTCCGTTTGGGACGAATTGAAAAAGCTAAAAAAATAATAAACGATGGCACATCCAAAGAGTAAAATATCGAAACAGCGCAAACGCAAGCGGCGCACCCATCAAAAAGCTCCGATGCCGCAGCTGTCGGTATGCCGCACCACTGGCGAGTCACACATGTACCACCGCGCTTATTGGGTGGATGGCAATATGTACTACCGGGGGCAAATGGTAATCAAAGTTGATGAAGACCTGGATGATTAGCTCGGCGCTACAGCTCAAAAAGCTTAAAAAGCTCCCATACTTTTGCATGTGGAGCTTTTTGTATTTTTGCCTGAGTACTTGCTCCGGCACCGGCTCATCGGCCAAACTATCACAACCAATGAAAGAAATCATCCAAACCAATCAGGCTCCGGCTCCCGTAGGGCCTTACAACCAGGCGATCCGCTCCAACGGCCTGCTCTTCATCTCCGGCCAAATCGCTATCGACCCGGCCAGCGGACAGCTCGTCACCGACAGCATTGAAGCTGAAACCCATCAGGTGATGAAAAACCTGCAAGCTATTCTTCGTCAGGCCGGGCTGGGTTTTGAACATGTGCTCAAATGCTCCGTATTTGTATCTGATATGCAGATGTACAGCCGCATCAATGCCGTGTATGCTGAATATTTTGATGACGATACCGCACCAGCCCGCGAGTTGGTGGAAGTGGCCAACCTGCCAAAATTCGTCAATGTAGAAATATCCGCCATCGCTGCGGCACACTGATTCAGTTTTTTCAAAACCGAAAGCTCCTCATTTATGGAATCCAGAAAGCAAGTCCTCTCCTGCATCCAACCCACTGGCGATATGCACTTTGGCAATTATTTTGGTGCTGTAAAAAATTGGGTGGATCTGCAAAAAGACTACGATTGTGTGTTCGGCGTGGTCGATTATCATGCGATGACCATGCCTTACAGCCCCGCAAAGCTACGCACCAATAGCTGGGAGCTGATCTTCAATTTGCTTGCCACCGGCATTGAGCCGCGCCATCTTTTTGTGCAGTCACTCGTTCCCGAACATGCAGAGCTGGGCTGGATATTTAGTTGCTTCTGTAGCTTTGGCCAGTTGACGCGCATGACGCAATTCAAAGACAAAAGCCAGCAGGCCGGCCAAACAAGTGGCGATGGCTTCATCTCCGCAGGTTTGCTCAGCTACCCTATCCTGCAAGCAGCCGACATTCTGATATACCGCGCCGACTATGTGCCGATCGGCAAAGACCAGGAGCAGCATCTGGAACTGACCCGCAACATCGCTCAAAGGTTCAACAATCAGGTAGGCAAGGAATATTTTGTACTGCCCGAACCACTATACACTGAAACGCCCAAGATTCGCTCTACGGCCGACCCCAGCCGCAAGATGAGCAAAAGCGCCGGCGAGAAGCATTATATCAATATCTTTTCCGACGAAGCCCGCATCCGCAAGCAAATCCGTTCGGCAGTGACCGATACCGGGGAGGCAGTGGAAGGGCAGATGAGCGATGGCGTGGACAATCTGTTCAGCCTGCTGAAGGCTGCCGGGAGTAGGGATGCACATGCCGCCTTAATGGGAGATTTTGAAAAAGGCAGCCTGAAATATGTCGAGCTAAAGGATGCCGTAGCAGATGCGCTGGTTGGACTGAGCCAATCGTTTATCAGCCGCAAAGCTGAGCTGTTGGCAGATAAGAAAGCGGTGAAGAATCAAATAAAAGCCGCATCGGCTGAGATACGCAAACAGGCTCAGGAAACGATTCGGGATGTAAAAGAATTGGCGGGGCTTTTGAATGTGCGTTTTTAAAACTTGCTCCTTATGAAGATCATCTGCATTGGCCGCAACTATATTGACCACGCCAAAGAACTCAAAAACCCCGTACCCAAAAAGCCGCTGGTTTTCATGAAACCTTCCTCTGCTCTGCTGGTCAATGACAAGCCGCTGTACTACCCGGAATTCACAAAAGAGCTCCATTACGAGGCTGAAATAGTACTGCGCATTTGCCGCAACGGCCGACATGTACAAACTGAATTTGCCAGCCGCTACTACGATCAGATTGCCTTTGGGATCGATTTTACGGCTCGCGATGTGCAGCAGCAGTGCAAGGAAAAGGGCCATCCCTGGGAAATCGCCAAAGGCTTTGACGGCTCCGCTGCCGTTAGCCCCTTCATTTCTATTGACAAGGTGAACCGCTCGGCCATCAACTTTCAGCTGACCAAAAATGATGAGTTGGTACAAAGCGGCAATACGAAAGACCTGATCTTTCCCTTCGATTATCTCATCACCTACGTTTCGCAATATTTCAAGCTACACCAAGGGGATTACCTCTTCACCGGCACCCCTTCGGGCGTAGGCCCGGTGCAGATCGGCGATCAACTGGAGGGCTTTATTGAGGGGGAGCATTTGTTGAGCTGTGCCATAAAATAGTACACGATAGTTGAATGGTGGAGTTTACAATTGCTGAAACAATTCCTACCTTTGTGCGGTTATTATAAATTACAACTATCTAGCATATTAATTAACACACCATGCCATACCTTTTCACCTCAGAATCCGTATCCGAAGGACATCCCGACAAAATTGCCGACCAAATATCTGATGCCATCCTCGATGCTTTTCTCCGCCAGGATCCCAACTCCAAAGTAGCCTGCGAAACTTTAGTCACTACCGGCCTGGCCGTCATTTCTGGCGAGGTGCGCTCCAAAGCTTATGTGGACGTGCAAAGCATTGTGCGCAATGTGATCAAAGATATTGGGTACACCAAATCGGAATACCAGTTTGATGCCGACTCCTGCGGCGTCATCTCTACCATCCACGAGCAATCGGCAGACATTGCTCAGGGCGTGGACGTGGGAAAAAAGGCAGCCGAGCAGGGCGCTGGCGACCAGGGCATGATGTTCGGTTATGCTACCAACGAAACCAGCAACTATATGCCGCTGCCGTTAGAGCTGTCGCACCTTCTGCTGGAGGAACTGGCTGCTATCCGCAAGGCAGGTCGCCAAATGAAGTACCTGCGCCCCGACTCCAAATCTCAGGTCACCATAGAATATAGTGATAACCATCAACCTCTCCGGATAGATACGATCGTTGTATCCACCCAGCATGATGATTTCGATCGGGAAGCCAAAATGCTGGCCCGCATCAAAAAAGATGTCAAAGGAATACTGATTCCCCGAGTTCAAAAGAAATTGCCTAAGCGCCTCCGCAAACTCTTCGATGCCAAATACCGCCTGCTCGTCAATCCTACCGGCAAATTCGTGATTGGGGGTCCGCATGGTGATACCGGCCTCACCGGCCGCAAGATCATTGTGGATACTTATGGAGGCAAGGGGGCGCATGGCGGCGGTGCCTTTAGTGGCAAAGACAGCTCAAAAGTCGATCGATCGGCGGCTTATGCAACCCGCCACATTGCCAAAAATGTAGTGGCGGCGGGCCTTGCAGACCAATGTCTGGTACAGGTAGCTTATGCCATCGGTGTAGCGGAACCGGTTGGGCTGTACGTCAACACCTATGGAAGCTGCAAGATTGCTGGCTTGACGGATGGCGACATTGCACAAAAGCTGGACAAGCTCTTCGACCTGCGGCCGGCAGCTATTGTCAAGCGTTTTGGTTTGAAAAATCCGATTTTTGGCGAGACGGCAGCTTATGGCCACATGGGGCGGCGGCCTGGCAAAAAGATCATCGCCATTGGCCAAAATGGCAAATCCAAAAAGCACCAGGTGGAGACCTTCACCTGGGAAAAGCTGGATATGGTGGATAAGATCAAAAAGACTTTTAAGTTGCGTTAGTATTTGGTTAGCCTTCATTAATGAGTAAGCACAAAGACATAAAAACAATACGTTACAAAGGCAACGTTGTATTTGAGAAGATTTCCAGCCCCTATTTCAAACGCATTCCCAAATTATATCAAAATAACGAAGCCTGTTTTATGTTCATTAATGATGGAGAATTCTCCGTCCGTACACCGGAGCATTTCTTGTCTTTTTCTCAAGACTATGCTTTGTTGGCAAAATGCTTTGATTATTTTTTTGAAACATCTGCAAAACAGCGTGAAAGTAGTAGTCGAATAGATATTATTGGAATATTAATCCATCAGGAAATAGTTGAGGAAATTTTTGAGTTTGATACTGCCAGCTATCCGTATCAGGTAGCTTATAATGCTAAAAAAGTTGAAGTTGGTAAATTGCTGAACAATTTCAAAAACAGTATCGACATATTATTGGAAAATCCAGAGCTGGCAGATGAATCTATTATCAAAGCAAAATTGAAAGAATTTATACTGCTTATCAACAAAACTGAAAATGCTCCCTCTCATTTGCATTTTTTAAGTGCTCTATTTAGAAAAAATGACATTGAATTTAGAACAACCATCAACAACAATGTATACTCAAATTTATCAATAGAAGAACTTTCCAGATTGTGTGGTATGAGTATTTCTTCTTTTAAACGAACTTTTAATAAACACTTTAAAGAAAGTCCAGCTGGTTACATTCTCAAGCGAAAGCTCAAAAAGGCAGCAATACTTCTCCAATCAAGTGATTTACGAATTTCTGATGTGGCATATGATTGCGGTTTTGATTCTCTGGCCACCTTCAACAGGAACTTTAAATCGTACTTCGGGGCATCTCCTTCTGAATACCGTATGAACCAAATTGATTAGTATTTGAGCTAATTCAATAAATCATTTCCTTCAAATACCTTCATCTTTGCATATGAACTGATTTAAACTTTTCTAATGGTTTGCGGCTTCAGCCCTTATAGAACCTGACTTCTTTCCTTTTATCGTTCGTACCATACAGGTATGCACTCAAAAAGAGAAATCGCCAGAACCTACAATCGTCAAGCAATACAATAGTTTAAATCAGTTCTATGTATAAAGCACAAACAGATGAAAGAAAGGGATATAAATATTCGAGCCTTTACTCGTGCTCCAAAACATATAGATGGTATAACAGAAAAAAACAATCGGTTAGCATTCCGCTTTGAATCCTATTTCGAACCATTAGGAAATCCTATAAAGAGTTATTTGATAAAAAAAATAATGTTGCCTTTGCTTGCAAAACAGGCACTTAAAAATTTTGAATCGAAATTAATGAATAACATATCATATAAAGTTAGAATCATGAAAAAAATAGTTTTATCAATTGCCGGAATCGTACTCCTAACGTGTGTAGTCAATGCCCAAAATTTAAATTCCACGAATGGAGGATTTGAAAAAAAGCGGATTATCGATGGAAAAAAGTTTCGCGTAATGTATTACGAATATGAAATCAACAAAACAGTAGATGAAGTTTGGGCTGAAGTAGCCGGAAATTTTGTTAATGTGGGAGAAATTGCAAAACCCATTAATGAATCGCATTGTGAAAGCGGTGATGTTACCGAAGGATTGGGAGCTGCGCGATATTGCAGCATTGATTTTGCCGGTAAAGAAGTAGAGATTAAGGAAAGGATTACCGAGTATCGGGAATGTGGAGACCACAGAGAGTTCACTTATGATGTTTACGAAACCAAAGGATTTCCGGCAAAGGTCTATAATACATGGATTGTTAGAAAAGGAGAGGATGGAAAAACGTATCTGGGGAATGTATTCATTTTCAGGGCAAACTTTGCACCAATGACCGGCATGATGGGAAGACAATTAAAAAAATTAAAAGGGCTTAGAAACTCTGTGTTAGCCTACAAACATTATTTAGAGACGGGAGAGAAAAAAGCTGATCCGGGAAAATTTGATAGTTTATATCCGGAGGTCTAAGAGGTTTGTCGATATTTAACACTAATCCTCTTTACACGTGAAAAAGATACTTTATTAAATCCCAAACACGCTCTTACTTCCTGCTATAATTTGGAGATTCTTTAGTGATGGTAATATTATGTGGATGACTCTCAGCCACCCCCGCCGCGGTAATCTGAACAAAGCGGCCATTCTGAAGGCTTTGGATATTGGATGCGCCGCAATACCCCATGCTCGCCCGCAAGCCCCCAATATACTGTACCATTACCTCGGCAAGGCTTCCCTTGTAGGGTACCCGGCCCTCGATACCTTCCGGCACCAATTTCTTAATATCTTCCTCTACATCCTGAAAGTAGCGGTCTTTGGAGCCCAGTTCCATAGCGCCCAGTGAGCCCATTCCTCTATATACTTTGAACTTGCGGCCTTCATAAATAATCGTTTCTCCGGGGGCTTCCTCAACGCCGGCAAATAATCCGCCAGCCATCACCGTATTCGCACCGGCAGCTATCGCTTTGGCAATATCGCCTGTGTAGCGGATCCCCCCGTCGCCCACTATGGGTACGCCGGTATCGCGGATGCCCTGAGCCGCCTGATAAATGGCCGACAATTGAGGCACGCCTACGCCGGCTACTATTCGGGTAGTGCATATACTGCCCGGGCCAACCCCTACTTTTACTGCATCCACTCCGGCATCCACCAGTGCTTTGGCGCCTTCGGCAGTGGCTACATTGCCACCTATGATCTGCAAATCGGGATATTGCTCCCTGATGAGTTTAATAGCCTCTAAAACGCCCTGTGAATGCCCGTGCGCCGTATCTACGCAAATCACATCTACATCCACCCTTACCAAAGCATCCACCCTGCGCATCATATCTCCGGATACCCCGACAGCTGCGCCCACCACCAAGCGGCCGTATGCATCTTTGCAGGAGTTGGGAAAATCGTGGACTTTCATAATATCCTTATAAGTAATGAGTCCGACCAGCATATTTTGCTCATCAACGACGGGGAGCTTTTCGATTTTATGCTTTTGCAATATCTCCCGGGCCTGGTCGAGGTTGGTACCTACTGGCGCTGTGATCAGCTTTTTGTAAGTCATGAGGTCTTTGACTGGCCGGTTGAGGCGCGTTTCAAAGCGGAGGTCCCGATTGGTGAGGATGCCGATGAGCTGGCCTTCACTACTTACGATGGGTATCCCTCCGATCTTGTAGCGTTCCATCAATTTGATAGCATCCCCTACGCTGGCTTCCACCCCCAGCGTGACGGGATCAATGATCATACCGCTTTCCGAGCGTTTGACGCTGCGCACTTGATCGGCCTGTTCTTCCACCGTCATATTTTTGTGGATGATCCCGATGCCCCCTTGCCGGGCAATGGCAATGGCGAGTTTATTTTCAGTAACGGTATCCATAGCCGCCGAAACGACCGGCACATTGAGCCGTATCTCACGGGTCAAGCGGGTACTGATATCTACTTCGCGGGGAAGAACATTTGAAAAGGAAGGTACAAGCAGGACGTCGTCGAAAGTGAGTGCTTCGCCAATGAATTTGTCCTGTGCAATGCGCTGTGGTGTTTTTACTGTTTCCATCCGCAAAGTTATATAAATTGGAAAGAAGAAGAAGGCAAATGCAAAAGTTTTTATTTGGGAATCCTGAAATTTTGCTGCATCGTTCCTAACTTGCCGTATGATTCGTGTATTTGACGACAAGTATTTCATGAGGCAGGCATTGCTGGAAGCCCGCAAAGCAAAGGCTAAAGGAGAGATTCCGGTGGGAGCTATCATCACTTGCCAGGATCAGATCATTGCCAGGGCGCATAATGATACGGAAGCATTGCAGGATGTGACGGCCCATGCGGAGATCATGGCGATCACTGCAGCTGCTCAGTATCTGGGCAGCAAATACCTGACTGACTGTACTTTGTACGTCACCCTGGAGCCGTGCTTTATGTGTGCCGGAGCGATGGCCTGGGCACAAATTAACCGACTCGTTTATGGCGCCAGCGATGATAAACGTGGCTTTATGCAATATGGAAAAAAAGTTTTGCACCCCCGTACAAAGCTGGAATTTGGCATCATGCATGAGCAGTGTAGTGAATTGCTCACCAACTTTTTCGCCGAACGGCGCTAAGGGCGTATGCATACAAGGCCCTGTACTATAGGTAGGGCTGAAGGTGAATCATACCTCCGGTCGTTTGCTGGGCTCTTGCTAGATGGCCAGACTGGCAGACCATTAAAAGTCTGCAAATCTTGAGCGTCTGCCTTGAGATTGGATCGCTAGGGCGAGGAAGAAGGGTGAAGAGAAGTGATCCAGTGGCTGTGTATGGCCACAGGAAGTAGATGGTCTGATGAAAGTCTCAAAGTCTGAAAACCTCTCTCTATCCGCCGTTGGCAGGTTTTTTACTGGCTACATTTTCTTTCTTTAGCAAGTCATCATTGACCTTGCTGATTACTAAAGTCTCCTGCTCTTCCCCTTTCTGAAGCTCTATTTTATAGATGCCTTCCGGCTCGTCTTCAAGATCAAACTGCAGGTCATTTAGTCCCTGAAATAAGCTCTGGGAACCTTCCACCACCAGATTCCCCTGAATGGATTTCACCCGATAGTTCAGCTCGCCCTCTGCCATGGCGTCCAACGTCAGTTCGAATAGTTTGTCGGTACTGGTATTGCTCATCGAAACGACCATAAACTGGTTGGGGATCGATCGTTTGACCAGAACAGTAACGGAATAGCTGGCGGTACCATCGAAGTCGAGCTGCTTGAGCCGGTAAAATGCTTTTCTTTCTGAGGCATTGACGTCCAAAAAGCGGTATCCCTGTCCCGTTTCCGTTTGGCCGGCCGCATCCACTGCCCCAATATTTTGATAGCTAACGCCATCGCTCGATTTTTCGACAACAAACATCTGGTTGTTCATCTCAAAAGCCGTGGCCCATTGGAGCATATTGCCGATCTGGTGCTCTTCGGCACTCAGCGGAATAGCGTATTCGACATTCGCCTGCAGGGTACTGCTGATAAAAAGCGGCACTAAGACAAGTAGAAAGGAGAAGGGAGATTTGACAAGATTCTGAAGCAGTTTTCTCATAAATCAGATAATATCTATTGAGTTTAGTCCACCAAAGGTGTTTCATCACTGAAATTGCAGTAGTTCAGCTATTTTAATAGAAAGTTAAATTCAGTTTTGTGACATGCCTAGTGGTTAATTTATGGTTAAAAACTAGGGGTAAGACTGGTTTTCGGCTGTCTTATTGTATATATTATCGGTGATTTAGAGCCAATCTAAACCAGGCCAAATCACTCATTATTCAATCTGCCTAAATTATAAACTTATCTATTATGAAGACTAATCATATCTTAGCCATACTGGGCATTTGTACGCTGTTTTTGAGTGCCTGCAGCCCAAAACTGACGCCCTTCACCGAACGGCTCTACGATGAGAACAGCTGGTCGGAAGATGAGCTAAAACAAATCCAGTTTTATCTTTCAGATGATATTATCCTGCGCCGGGAGGTCGAAAAAGGTGCCTCCAAGATCGAACATGGAGAGATCAAGATGGTGGATGGCAAGAAAGTGGAAGAGATCGTCATTCGCAAAGGCACACCCGGTGTGTTCATCTTTAGCCCGAAGGAGGATCGCTTTGCGGTGAGCTTCGAGGGCAGCGATGATCGCTATCTCATGTTTGGGCCCAACCCCAAAGCCAGTGACCGTTTCGTTTTGCTGGCCTCCAATTGGAACCGCAGCAAGGGCCAGGTCACCTATGACGGCAAGCGATATTATACGCCCTCGAGAAGTGCCTATGCCACGCTCCTGGTCGATTTGAAGCGGGTGAGGAAGATATCGGTAAAATCACGGACTGCTAAAGGCCGCAAGGTGAGTTGATTATTGGTCCACATTTTTAATGCCTTTCAATAAGGGCACAAAGCGAAAATTATCAAGGGTAGTGTCACTATAGCCACCATCCTTTTTCTTGATAATTTTGTGCATTTTTTGCTTGTTCCCGCTGCCTATTGGTATGACCAGTATCCCTTCCGGACGGAGCTGCCGGATCAACTCCTCGGGAATAGCTGTAGCGCCGGCTGTAACAATAATCTTGTCGAATGGAGCAAACTCCGGCAAGCCTTTGTAACCATCTCTGAGGTAGGTGCGTATGTTGCCCAGCTGCAGTTTTTCCAACAATCGGCTACTCCGTTTGTGAAGCGCTTCCTGCCGCTCTACGGTGTAAACCCGTGCTCCCATAGTTGCCAAAATGGCCGCCTGGTAGCCAGACCCGGTTCCTACTTCCAAAATTTTGTCGCGTTTTTGCACATCGAGCAACCTTGTTTGGTAGGCAACCGTAAAAGGCTGAGAGATGGTTTGCTCATTGCCGATGGGAAAAGCCTTGTCAGCATAAGCCCATTCTTCAAAAGCTTTTTCGAAAAAAAAATGTCGCGGCACAGCCAATAGCGCATTCAGCACTTTTTGGTCTTCAATGCCTTTTTTTTTGATGGTTTTGATGAGCTGCCTGCGCAGGCCTTTATGTCGATACGTATCTTGCAAATGACTATTATTAAGGATTGGAACCATCGGAGTTCTCTCTTCAAAGGTAACAAATAATCACTTCTGAATTGCGTTTGCTATCTTTGCACGTTATATTTGAACAATTAAAATTCTTCGTACTAATAACTTTTCATTCAATGACTAAAATAAAATTTGGCACCGATGGCTGGAGAGCCATCATTGCACAAGATTATACGGTTGATAATGTCATCCGGGTGGCTACTGCTACTGCCAAATGGCTGCTCAACAACCAATATACTAAAATAGTGATCGGCCACGATTGCCGCTTCGGCGGGCAGCTGTTTGCCGAAACCACCACCAGGGTCATGGGTGCTCATGGCATCAAGGTTAATCTGGCCAAAGGCTATGTATCCACGCCAATGGTATCGCTGGGAGTGGTAAAAACCAAATCGGATTTGGGTGTGGTGATCACCGCCAGCCATAATCCGCCTTCTTACAATGGGTACAAACTCAAGTCGAATTTTGGCGGCCCTACCATCCCTCTCCATATAGCCGAAGTGGAAGCACTCATCCCCGATTCTGTATCGCTGGATTTACCCAGCCTTGAGCAGATGTTCGACAAAGGGCTGCTCAATTATATCGATCTCGAAAGTATTTATATTGACCATATTAAAACAAATTTCGACCTCGACGCTATCTATAAGGCCAATATCAAAATAGCTTATGATGCCATGTACGGGGCGGGCCAAAGTGCCATGAAAAAGCTCTTTCCAAAGGCTGTTTTGCTGCATTGCGACGATAATCCCGGCTTCAAAGGTCAGGCCCCGGAGCCTATCCATCGCAACCTCAGCGAGCTGGCAGCACTCATCAAAAACGATCCCGAAATCCAGCTCGGCATAGCCAATGATGGCGACGCCGACCGCATAGGCATGTACGACGCAGATGGCAATTTTGTGGATTCACACCACATCCTGCTCCTGCTTTTGCTGTACATGTACAAGTATAAAAAACAGAACGGCAAGGTAGTCGTCACCTTCTCCGTCACCGACAAAATGAAGCGATTGGCTGAACACTTTGGCCTCGATTGCCAAATCACCAAAATCGGTTTTAAATACATCGCTGAGATCATGACCCAGGAAGACGTAATAGTGGGGGGCGAGGAGTCTGGGGGATTGGCAGTAAAGGGCCACATCCCTGAGCGGGATGGTATATGGATCGGCCTGATGATCCTGGAATTCATGTCGAAAACCGGCAAAACACTTAAGGAGCTCATCCAGGAGGTGTACGATTTGGTGGGACCTTTCGCCTTTGATCGGGATGATTTGCATATCAGCAATGAGCAAAAGCTGGCCATTATCGATGTTTGTAAAAACAATCCCTATACCTCTTTTGGTGATTATAAAGTACAATCTTTGGAAACGATTGACGGCTTCAAATTTTACTTTAGTGACCGCGAATGGCTGATGATACGCCCTTCAGGCACTGAGCCGGTACTGCGGGTATATGCACAAGCTTCTACACAACAAGATGTACGCTTTCTTTTGGATGCGGCCCGCGATACGGTGCTGGCAGTGAATGTCTAGCGGCCCCTGCGCAGCATGGCAATGTGTGGAATACCATCTTCCATGTAGCCTTCGCCCACAGCTTGAAAGCCAAAAGACTCGTAAAATTTAATCAAATAGCATTGTGCGCTGATCTTGATAGGAGTAGCACCGAATCTTTCTATGATTTCATCAATCGCCCGGTGCATCAACTGTTTGCCATACCCCTTCGAACGGCTGCTGGTGTGCGTCACTACCCTGCCGATGGAAGTATAGTCCGAATAGGCCAATCCTTCGGGCAGCAAGCGCGCATATGCAAGCATTGGCCCGCCAGGCTCATAGCCCATCAGATGCCACGATTGCTGATCAAGCCCATCCGCATCGAGATAGGGGCAATCCTGCTCTACTACAAAAACCTGCTGCCGCAGAGCCATCAGCTCGTACAATTCGGCCAGGGAGAGTGAATCGAAAGCTTTGCAGGTAAAATTGAGCATAAAAACTTGCAGACAAAGCAGCTAGTTGGTGATGAAGCTCTAAACTAAAAAAGTTTAGCCAAATTGTTGTCAGCTAAACTTTTTTATCGCAAGAAAATCTATAGGCCGCATTCGCAATTCCCAGTCTGGCTTATCCCTTCATCACCAACTGCCTTTCTGTTTCAAAATAACAACGCATATATTCCGGAACCGGATCACCGCCCTCTGTATTGAATTTTACCTCTCCATTGTCATGCACCTCATATTTCCAGAAATGCATCTTCCCTTTGCCTCCAATGTAAGAACCAAAACGCAGCACATATTCTACTTCCCACCCCGCATGGGTTCGCCGCAAATTGATGTCATTGCCTCCCATCTTGGGGATACCCAAATCGATAGACTGGATGCCGGCAATGTTGTAAAATTCATTGGCAAGAGCCGACATATTCAAGGGTTCTTTTGAGCGGATGGTGATGGCGTCTTCGGTATCGTTCCACTGTACATGCCGCTCGATGATCAGATCGTATTCGTCCAGTAAGCTATTGATTGACTCATTATCCGTCTCGCTAATACCATCCCTTAGCGGCGCTGCCCAGGATATATTGCGGTTGAAAATGAGCACCAAATGGTCAATCGAAGGGTTGGGGAAGGTGTGTACATTGCATTTGGAGATAGAGCGGGCTGTTTCGTCTGCCAGATAAATATCGGTCAGTGCCTTATAGATATTATCTATAATATGTTGGGGAATGATAATGCTTTGAAATCGAAGGTCTTCATTTTTCGATTCCAGGCGGAGAGCCAGCCGTGCGGCATCTCTTCGAAATTTCCGAACCAATTGCCGCGGAAGTTGCTGTTGCCCCCGTATAGCCGAGGCAGATTTGTTGTCTATGAGCTTGGCAGAGGCTTCCTTTTGTCCAACCACTGAATCGGGCTGAAAAAGGGAAACGCCTATCATCAACAAAACACACCCAACTGTTTTTGAAATACTGCGCATTGAGTTTAGTATTAGATTTCGTATTCAGAAGCCTTCCATTTTGCCATTCAAACTTCTGAATAAGTCTGAGTTTAATAAAAAGCCTATTGGCCACTATTTTCTACCTCATCACTTAATGATGTGACATTCAATAATCACTCCGCCACAGCCTTCAACGCCTGATTGTTAGCAGTTTATGATAAGATTAACATGGTTATGGTAAATAGTCAGAACTCGTAACACTTGACGTTTTTGCCCTTCGAACGGCCCTTCCCGCCAATATTCCAACCCAGATTGAAAGGATTGATTTTCAGAGCGAAATAAATATCGCTACCTGTGAATTGAGATACCCCAAGAATACTGCCAATATTTTCGGAACCAACCGTCAAAAAAGCCAGGCGCAGGCTGAAGCCCATGCGCAGATCCGACCAATTGTAAAGCACCAGCGGCAGGGCCGCGCCATACCAGCGTTTTTCCAGCCTGGCACTGAGGGCTAACAGGTTGGCGCGCTCCACCCGGGCATGCCCGAATGGCGTTCGGAGCACGGCCACGGCATTGACAAATATGCTGGAGCGCAAGGCATAATCGGCTTGTAAACTGACTGCTGCCGGCAGCCAGATGCTGTAGCCTTTGCTTTCAAAGGAAGCGCCTGGACTGCCCAGGGTTTGTTGGCTAAGCAGGCGAACATAGTCCTGTGCATCATCAAAGCCACTGTATTCATTCAATGCAATGTTGCCGCTCTGATCGGTATCAATGCGATGAACTTCCGCATTTTTATTGAATTTTATTTTGCCAAAATCGAGCAGCGAAAGGCCAAATTTCCAGGAATATCCATTCCCGGCTCCATCCACTGTATCATCAAAGCCATCGATTGTATAAACCGCCCCCAAATCAGCAGCTAGTCCTCCGCCATTGCGGCGACGCTCAAATGAGCCAGCTTTGGTGTTGGAAGTGGTTAGGCCAAACTCCACAGAAGCATTGGCAAAACCAATTGTATCACCAGGAATTTGCGTAATATCGGTGAATTGGAGATTTTGAAAGTAAAAGCTTTCATACCCATTCAAAAATTTGATGTTCGCGCCTATCGCCAACCGACCATTGACCATCGGCTGCTCAAAACCTGCATGGAAGCCCAGCTCGGACCAAAGCATGGCAGCCATTTCAAAAGGAGCTACATTCATATCCTGAAAAAAGGGAGTACGGTCGAAGGTGTAATAATTCAGTACGCCCGGTATTTGTTGAGCTACAGACATGGCGCGAAGGCGTGTGAAAAAGCCAAAAGAAATACCATCCCAAATATTCAGAAGTACACTGGGCCCCGTAGCAGTGGCTCCAATGAGCGCAAATTTTTTGAATTCGTTGTCGTAGTATTCCAATATCAGTGCATCCGATGGAAACTCCGACTCCGTTTCAAAATCGATGGCTTGCTGCACCTTGTCAGCTTTGCTCATCGCTTCCAAGAGGTTAGTATTGCGCAGGTAGCCGTAATTGCTTTCACCATACAGGCCGGCAGCAATCAAATTGACATCCCAGCGCAGCGGATAGCTGAGGCCGGCAGCCGGGTTCAGCATCACACTATTGATGCCGGAATAATTTTCGATACGCAAACCGAGTTGCTCCTGTGCCAATAGTCTGGCAGAGCAAATCAGCACAAGTAGCACTGCAATAAATTGGGCAAAAATTCTCATAAAAACCTGTAAATCACTTTATTATAAATAAAATTTAGAAAATATGTTAAGTCGAGTCTTTTGAAGCTCGTATTCACATATGATAGGGCCTTGTCGAATGGTTTGCATTCAACCTAAGCCAGTACAGGTTACGTATTTTCTGTAGGTGGGATGAAAAATCTAAAAATACAAAATTGAGTAGTATCCAGCAATAAGCCTGCCTAAGATTAGCTAAAACCAGCCCATCAACCGTCCGATTTTGGGACCGAAAATAAGCAGACCCGCCACCGCCGATCCGATGGCACAGCAAAGCACAGCTCCCGCCGCCGCATCTTTGGCTTTTCCGGCCAATGGATGTTGCTCCGGAGAGGCCAGGTCGGTCAGGTATTCGATAGCTGTATTAAATGCTTCGGCAGCAAATACAGCCGCTATACAAATTCCCAGGATACTCCACTCTGTCAGGCTCACTTCAAATGCCCAGCCCGATAGGATCACCAGCACAGCAAATACCAGGTGGATGCGGGCATTGGGCTCCGCTCCAATCATATCAATTATCCCATTGATGGCATAACCAAAACTATTGAACAGCCGCTTTAGCATGACTCCGATCAGGCTTTATTTCATAAACTCCTTTTATCCCAAGATGGCTGGAAGAGGCCGTATTGATGTTTTCAAATCCCACACAGGTGAAGTGCTTGGAATAAAAAATGTAATCCACCGGATTTTGAAATACGTGCATCCAGCCCGACTCCACACTGCGGCGGCTGTCGTTCAATTGGGCAAAATCCTTCATGTGCTGAATTTCCGTCCACCAGGGAGGCGCATTGTAATCGCCCATCGTAATCACCGGAGCCGACAGGTCTTTTGCGTAGTTGGCAATTTTCTTCAAATGCCCTCTCAAACGTTCAAAAGCGGTGCTGTACAAGGGGGGGGTAGTATGCGAACTAATAAAATAAATCGGACGAACCACACCGGGAGGTCGAACACAGCCCACCAGATTAGGAATATCTTCAAACAAAAAAGTGTCCGTCATTTCAAAGGGATATTTGGAATAAATAGCCAATCCATATGGGTCAAATCGGATCACCGAGCGGGAGAAGGGATATACCTGCCTGAGCGAATCTTCCAGAATAGCAGCCCAATCGGGGGTCACTTCCTGGATCGAAACGATTTCGGCATCAGCCGAAAGGATCGTGTGAATGGTACTTTGATAATCTTCGTTGGAGCCGCTGAGGTTGAAATGTGCTGCCTTGATGACCAGGTCGCTGGTGGGTACAGGCAGGCGAAAGTCTGTGTTGGAGGAATATTTCAAAAACATACACAAGCCCGCGCAACAGGCAAAGCTGGTGAACATGAGCTTGGATTGCTTCATCAACAAAAACACAAGCCCCAACAGCAGATAGCCCAGCATGATCTGGATGGCAAATCGGGTGCCCATTTTGAACAGATAGTAATTGGGTGCAAATATGCAAATCAGCATTCCGATTACTATCAAACTTATTAAAGCGAGCTGGGTGTATCGATAATTTAATAATCGGCTAATCATATCCGGCCACAAGATAGAAATTTCTTTAATATCTTGTCAATTACTTCCTACAGATTATTTGGCAAACGCCAGTCAATTTCTGCTTCTATTCCAACTGCCCCGCCAACACGATTGTTTCTTTGAAGGTTTGCGTCTTTCCATCTACCGAAAACAGTTCCACCCACACCACATAAATGCCCATTCTCGCCTTACCGCCATTGGCCATCGTGCCGTCCCATTTAAAGTTTCCTTGCTGCGCCAACAGTTCATTACTCGCCACCTTCCTGATCAACCGGCCCGCTGCATCGTATATCTGTACATTAGCAAAAAATCCGGCTTGTGGCAATTGATATTGAATCAGCAGAAAATCCTCAAGGCCATCGCCATCCGGAGAGAGGGTAGTATTGGCCAGGCTCACCATTTCCCCTGAGGGAGAGCTCTTTGCATATTGACTGTTTTGATAAGTTGGGGTAGCGAAACCTGCCGCCTGGGCAGCCGAGTGCCAGTTGCTCTCCACCTGAGTGGGGCCATCCGGATCGATCCGCTCCAAAGAAACACCATCCTCATCATCCAGCAGGCTATTGTGGAAATCCCGCGTATATTGCAACTCATCAATCAGTAATACATCATTCAAAACGGACCGATAGACTAATACGGTACCCTCTTTGTCGCCATAAGTAGGCACTGCATTGGTCAGCATAGCCCCTGGATTTTCAACCGTATAGCGACTCAAAATATCTCCCGGATCAGGGCTAAGTACCAGATACGATCCAGGAAGCACAAGATAGTTCTCCAGCACGGGTTTCACCTGATCCACCTCTCCCAGCTCATTGCGCCTGGCCAACACCAATGCGGCAGCATTGACGGCCTTATCTGAGCGGTTGTACAGCTCTACAAAGCGTGCGCCTCCTGTCTCCGGATTGAAAAGTATCTCGTTGATTACCAAATCATTAGGCATTACATCTTCTGCTAATCCAAATGAAGCCGTTTGCTCCGTATCAGCCAGCTGCCCCGTACAATCCGGCAAGCTGTTTTGCACGTGCAGCTCATAAATTTGGCCAGCTTCAAAAGCAGGATTCAACTGAAGCAGAACGGAGGTGAAAAAGGGAGTTTCCACACTGGCATCAACGATACTAAAGCCTTCAAGCTGGTAGTGTGTCAGCCCTTCGGCAGTTTGTATATCCAGTGCCCGATCAAAGGTCAGTCGCAATTGATTTTCTGTTGTTGGAAACACTCTGAGCAATTGCGGGCCGGGGGTTACAACCAACTCGGTGGCTACCGAATTGGCCGCTGCCGGCGTTCCGCCCGACAGCTTTTCACAGGCCCGCCAATTTGCCATTCCCAGGCAAGGCTGGGCCGTATCGATCAATTCAAGACTCCAGCCGCCGTTCTTCTTGCCACTATCTCTATACCAATTATCCGTATAATATACACTATGCAGCAAAGTGCCATCCTGCGAACGCAGCTCAAGATCGTCGGATTCATTTCCCAACCCGATAAATCCTGCCAAGGGTAAGCTATCGCTGAGTGTTTGGAAGGAAGGGCTACCTGCCTCATAAAGCAGCACATAGCTCCCCGGAAACAGCAGATAGTAAGGCAACAACACTTCGCCACTTCGATCGGAAAGTATATAATTTTCTAAATTCAATACCTGATCCGAGCGATTGTGAAGCTCTACATATTCCACCGCCGGCAAGCCCAGCGTACCACCGCCATCCAAAACAGGGTCCGCCATAATCTCGGTAATCAAGACATCAAAAGGGGCTGCAAAACGCATATCGTAATACTCAAAATTCAAGGTTTTACTGCCCTCGATGCTATTGCCGGAGCAGTCTGTCAGTTGGTCAGTAAGGCCAATTGTATAGCTGGCAGCATCTTCAAAAAAGGGCGCTTCTATCTCGAGCAGTACACTACTGAGGTCGGGCAATTCCAACTCAGCGCTTATTACTGCCCCTAGTCCCGGGCCGATGTTATAGATGGTGATGTCCTCTACATTATCCGATAGTATCTCGTCAAAAAACAAGCGAATTTGTCGATCATTCAGAGGAATAGCCTGCAGCAAATGCGGCCCCTCGCTGTCCGGCTCATCATCGAACACTGTATTCTGACTGCCGGGCGTACCACCTTGAACATCATTGGAAGCTATCCAATTGGCATCGCCTATGCAATACAGCCCAGGATTGATCAGCTCCAGGCTCCAGCCACCATCAGCCTTGTCAGCATCCTGATACCAGTCGTCTGTATAGTTCACCTCATGGATCACCATCCCTCCGGTTGTGGAAAGTATCAACTCATCTCCGGTATTGGTCAGAGCGGGCATACTATTTAGGCTGATCACCCTTCCGAAAGACGCCAGAAGTGCTGCTTTGCTATCATCGGTAAGGATGATATATTCGCCGGGCAATAGCAGGCCATTCGGCAATGATTGAGGGCTGCCGCCGGTTTTGCCGAATTGCAGCTCTGCCAGGTCGATCACCTTAGAGCTGCGGTTGTACAATTCGACATATTCAGCATCTGGCAAGCCCACTAAAGGCGTTGGGTCGGCTAAAATTTCATTGATCAGAATGTCAAAAGGAGCGGCCGCTTCAAGCAAGTAATAAGTAAAATCAAAAATCTGATCGGCAGCTACGTTATTATGCACATCGGTCATATTGCTTGCCGTGATCTGATAGGGCTGACCACTGGCAAAATTAAGGGCAAAGCCCAAATGCACCAAAGACGGATCGGCTGCATCGAGCATAGCTGTGGAAGGAGAGCCAATGCCGCCATCCACAAAATAATTGCTGACCTGCTCTGCCGCCGCCGCTTGCAGTGTTTCATCGAAGGATACGTCCAGCTGATTGGCGGAAATAGCCGTAGCCTCTAGCAAGACCGGTGCTTCGGTATCAGGCAACAGAAGGCGGATAGCAATATCATCGAAGAAAAACTTGTCTTTGCGGGTGCTGCTATAGTGGCATTCGAAGCCAAAAAAAGAAGCTCCGCTTCCATACGTATTATCCGTCACCACAAACTCTTCTACCAACTGCTGGCCGCCCGAATAATCAGCCGCCAGGCGCCACACACCCTGCCCTGAGCGGCTGATCTGCAGCCTCGCTACCGCCGGTTCGGTTCCCATAGTGCCCGAACTAGCTGTAGCCAGCAAGCTGGCCGTGGCTGCATCTTGCCGATAAAGGCGCAATGCATCCTCACTGCCCGATTCGCCCACTTCCAGATAATAGCCGCTGGCAGAGGGCAGATTTGCATCATCTGCCTGTAGATAAATTTTTAAGCGATTGGTGCCGGAGGGCGCAAAATCCATGCGCAGGTAAAAAGCCCAAACCACGCTGTCGGGAATGTTGAGCGGAGCAAAAATGGAGGATTGCCCACTGGCAGTAGCCATGAGCTGCATCTCAAGGCTGGCATTGACGGTGAAAGAATCCAAATCACCCTGCCAGGCGGGATTGGCGGTAAGGTTGCCATCGGAAAAGTCGTCCTCCAACTGACAAAACGCAAGGACAGGGCAGCAATAAAGCACGCAAAACAGAGCGATCCGTATCATGCCCAAAAATAGCAATAAATGCGAAAAGCCTTTATCTTTACCCGCATTGGCAGAAAGCAACCCGTGAATGGATAATTTCGTTAAACCGGCGATTGTCAATAGATTCAAAGTAGATCAATTATGAAAATAGCAATTGTAGGTGTCACTGGCTTGGTGGGTACCGTGATGTTAAAAGTATTGGAGGAGCGAAAGTTTCCTGTCAGCCAGCTGATCCCTGTTGCCTCCTCCCGCTCTGTTGGCAAAGACATTTTGTTCCACGGCCAGCCTCATAAGGTAGTTAGCGCGGCTGATGCTGTTGCGGCCCAACCCACTGTGGCTATTTTTTCGGCTGGCGGATCGGTATCGAAAGAATGGGCCCCGAAGTTTGCGGATGCCGGCACCACAGTCATCGATAATTCATCAGCCTGGCGAATGGAGCCTCACATCAAACTGGTAGTGCCCGAAATCAATGCCGGCCAACTTACGAGCCAGGACAAGATCATTGCCAATCCCAATTGTTCTACCATTCAGTTGGTGATGGCGCTGGCACCTTTGCATCGCCGCTACGGCATTCGCAGGATCGTTATTTCCACTTACCAATCCTTCACCGGCACAGGGGTGAAGGCGGTACAGCAGTATGAAGCAGAAAAAAACGACCGCAGCCTTACGGAAAAGGAGATGGCCTACCCACATCCGATTTTTGAAAACTGCCTGCCACATTGCGATGTTTTTCTGGAGAATGACTATACCCGTGAGGAGATGAAACTGGTGAACGAAACGCGAAAAATTCTGGACGACCCAAGTCTGCGCATCACGGCTACGGCAGTGCGGGTGCCGGTACATGGTGGGCATTCGGAAAGCGTGAATGTGGAATTAAAAGCAGATTTTGAAATAGCAGAGGTAAAAAAACTACTTGCTTCCACGGAAGGTGTTTGCCTGATGGATGATATTTCGAAGCACCAATATCCGATGCCTTTATTTGCCAAAGACAAGGACGAAGTATTCGTTGGCCGGGTAAGAAGGGATTTTTCTGTGCCAAAAGCGCTGAATTTGTGGGTTGTTTCTGACAATTTGCGCAAGGGAGCGGCTACCAATGCCGTTCAAATTGCCGAATATCTGCAAGCTATACACGCTGCTGCTGGTTCCAGATCTGGCCAATAAGTAAACACTCGCAATAAATCTTCAGCGAGGCTGACGGATTTGCAGAAAATTTGAGGTTTTTTGGTAATTTAGTATTTTTAGAATTTTAGTACTACCACAACGCATTGCAGAACGACTGATATAACCTACATCGAATCCCATTTTTTGACTAACGTATATACATCACCGAATCATGAAGACTAAGATTGTACTTTGGGGCACAGACGAAAAAGACCAGAAGATACTCATCGCATTAGAACTCCTTGCGGAGCAGAGCAAAGTAATCCTTTACACCTTTCCTGAAAGCTCGGCAAGTGAGGAATTTGTCAAACAAATGATGGATGAATGGCGTAATGGCAAGGAAGTCAGCCTTCCCGATGGCCATACGAAAGAAGAAAGAGAGCTCAGCGTCAATGGCAGCCTACTGCCCGAGCACATCAAAGTAGAGCGGGGAGACATCATCCAGCGCGCCCAAACCGAGTGGCACTTCATTGTGCTATCTGCCAAATTGCACCGCATGTACGAAGCCGAGCTGAACGATTTCAAAGAAAAAATTGAAAAGCTCAGTAGTTATGACACCGCCATCTGGGAATCGCTCAAAGGCTTTTGGGCAAAGGTGCAGGAGCAAGTGCGCGAACGCAATCTTTTCAGAGAGCATGCCAATACCCTCCGCGATAATACCAATGCCTTATTTAGTAAAATGAAGGAATTGCGGTCAGCTTTGGATGAAGAGTTCAAATCGTTGTCGAAAGAACATTTTGAGCAATTCATGCAGGCGCTCCAGGAAATTGAGGACAAGGCAGCACAGGATAAAAAGCTACAGGCGGTTTTTGATGAGCTCAAGCAGCTTCAGCGAAAATTTAGAGAGACTAAGCTCACCCGGGATCACCGCACCAAAGTATGGGAGCGGCTCGATGCTGCCTTCAAATCCGTTAAAGAAAAGCGCTTCGGCCCTAATGCGGTGGACAGCTCGCCACTCGACCGGCTCACCAGAAGATACAAAGGATTGCTCAATGCCATCCAGAAAATGGAGCGGTCAATACGGCGTGATCACGAAGAACTCGATTTCCAAAATAAAAAAATTGCTTCTACCGACGGGCAATTGGAAGCCCAGATACGGCAGGCAAAGCTGAAGATGATTGAAGAGCGCATCCGCTCCAAGGAAAAGAAGTTGAAAGAAATGATTCAAACCAGGGAAGAGTTGGAAAAGAGGATGAAAAGTCTGAAAGATAAGGAAGCCAAACGTGCTGACCGGGAAAAGGTGCAAGCCGCCCGAAAGGCAGCTAAAGATAAAATTGCGCAAGAGATTAAGAAGGCAGAAGAAGCACGAACCGGTGACAATGAGCAGCTCGAAAAGGCGGCCGATGCCCTCTCTGAAAAAAATGAGCAGGATAGCGTAATGGATGCCATCACCAACACCATGGGAGAAGCACTTGAGGATGTGGTGGATACTGTAAAAGCAGTAGCAGAAGTGCTGGGCGACAAAATCGAGACTGCTGTAAAGGAAGTGAAAGAAAAAGTGGAAGACAACCTGGAGTCGGTTTCTGAATCTGCTCCAGCAACTAAAGCAGATGATTTGAAAGCAATAGAAGGGATTGGGCCAAAGATCGAGCAATTGCTCCACGATGCGAATATAAAATCCTATCAGCAATTGGCTGCCAGCAAGCCGGATGCGCTAAAAGCTATCCTTACCGGCGGTGGCAAACGCTATGCTTCTCACGACCCGGGCACCTGGCCAGCACAGGCCGCTTTTGCCGCAAAGGGGGAGTGGGATCAGCTAAAAGCCTGGCAGGACCAATTGGATGGCGGCCGCGTAATGGCGGACAAATCGGAGGAAGAGTAGTCTGGCAATCCTCTGTTCATAAATTTCCAAATGAAGAACTCGACGAACTGATGATCACATTGAAGTCCTTTGACAAGACTTTGCCTCAATGAAAGCAAGTAACCCGATAGAGAAAACGACCTACCAATATGTAGAAAAGTTGCTGAAGGATCAGCTGCCTGAAGGTATGCTTTACCACGATCTCGAACATACACTATCCGTATTGAAATACACACAAAACTTTGGCGAGCAGCTGCAACTTACCCGCAAGGAGTTGGAAATATTGTATTTGGCTGCTTTGCTACACGATACAGGCTATGTAAAGGTGTACGAAGGGCATGAATCGGCCAGTGTGGAAATTGCCAAAGAGCTGCTACAGTCGCAAAGTTATCCTCCTACCGACATCCAAAAGGTGGCAGAGTTGATCGAAGCTACCATCCCTCAACAGGAGCCGCGCAATTTGATGGAGCAGATCATTAAGGATGCCGATCTCAATAATGTGGGACATGCTGACTTCATTGAGGTGGGAGAAAATCTCAGGCGCGAGTGGGCTAAACACCTCAATGTGCATTTCAACGATCAGCAATGGCATCAGGACAGTCTCGATTTTTTACAACAGCATCGCTACTATACCCAACCCGCCCAACAACTATTTGGATCGCAAAAAAAGAAAAATGTAAAAACAGTGAAAAAGCTCCTAAAAAAAGAATCAAAAAGCATGAATAAAAAGAAAGACTCCGGCACCATTAGCGGAAGTAGAAGCGCCCAAATGATGTTTAAAACTTCTCTCCGAAATCATATTGATCTCACAAATATTGCCGACAATAAGGCCAATATGATGCTTAGTATCAATGCTATTGTGATTTCGATCAGCATCCCTTTGTTGGCTTCCAGTGTTCGGGAAAACATGTATTTGCTGACGCCTGCCGCCTGCCTGCTCATCACTTGTGTGCTCTCCATCATTTACGCAACCCTCGCTACCCGTCCCATAAAGATGAATGGGCTTACCAACTTTGACCAAATACAGTCAGGGAACACAAACCTCTTTTTCTTTGGCAATTTTTACAATCTGCCAATCGCCAAGTACAAAACCGGCATCAAAGAAGTAATGCAAAGAGAGGAACTGCTGGAAGCTACCATCGTCAACGATCTCTATTACCTCGGCAAAGCCCTGGGCAATAAATACAACCAACTCCGCATCTGCTATGGCATTTTCATGATTGGTATTACACTTACTGTTGTCTCCTTTGCGGTCAGCTTTTTTCTTTCTCTCAACGGCGGAGGGTAAATAAAAATCGCGGTGTATCATATGTAATAAGGCCGTTTCTTTTTTCAGACGACAGAACTCAGATTTGGAGACTTTCAGGCTTTTGGATGCTCTGCCAGTCTGGCCATTTATACACGATGGTGAATTTATTCGTGATTTTGGAAATTTAATAAATTCACCATCGGTATATACCGCTTGATAAATTAATAGTTTTTAAAATCTACATTAATTTAGCAAGCGGGTATAGCATGTAGCGCAGCGACCAATCAGACGTATAATTCATCTTCAGCTTTACACTCCTACTTACAATAATACTCCTTGGGAGGTGACAAAAACAGGCCCAAGCGTAAGAAGGGACCGCTGGACGGATCGGCGGTAATAAAATCGCTGATGCGTTCTTTGCCCGGACTCGACAAGTCGAAACGGGTTGTGAAGTTGTATAAATAGCCCGTCTTTATATCAAACCATATCCAGGGATGAAGCTGCTGCTTGAAAGTAAAGCCCAGCTGTACTTCGGCACGGCGCATGTTAAAAATATCCGTATCTCCCTGGTCTTCATTGGCTACATCGAGTGAGTAAACGCGCGTCTTGTAATCCGTACCAAAAAGCAACATGTTTTTGTTGGTCATATTGTAGCGCAGCTGGATTCTTACCGGCAGCACCGTCTCGATCCCCCAATGCGGACTAAACGTATGGTTGTACATGAGTACCGGATACACTGCATTTTTCCGAAAACCATTGCTGTACATCACCCCAATGCCGTATTCCTTGTGCTCGTATTTTTTAATCCCCAATATCACGGCGCCGCGATAAATCGCGTAGCGATTGTCCAATTTGATGAGCGGATCATAGTCTCCGTTGAACGTAGCTTCTCCTTTGGCGATGAGGTAAAGGCTGTTATTGATCGGCCTGAGGGCATAGGCGGATAAACGACTGGTTTTCAAGGCTTTATCATCAATACTTTGAAAGAGGTAGCGCGTTGGGTTATCAATAAAATCGAATTCATATTCTTCCCGCTGGTGGTCAACTCCCAGCAGAAAGCTGAACTTTTCTTTGTGGATAATGGGAATTTTAAATTTGAAGCGCAATCGGTCATTGTAGCCTACTTTGCTCGATTCATCTGGCGAAAGGTTGGATTTCAGATTGATGTTGGGCTGGATGAAATATTCGAGCGATATGCCTTTGCCGGGAGATTTGTTCACTACACCTGGCTTGCAAAATCCTTCCACCAAAGGCGTAAGTATCAGTTCCTGAGCATTCGTATGACAAAGGAAAAAAGCAAAGACCATGAAAAGAGAGAATCTCATAATTCAATCCCAATTTTAATGTGTGTGATAAACGAATTGCCGGTTTTGAGATGCAGCCGGACAAGCAAAAATCGATTTTCAAGCCTCGATCTTAGCCCCCTATCCAGCTCGTTTGAGAGCAACGCATCAAAATATCAAAATATTTCAACACGCAATAATATTACCGCTTGTCTTACTCAAAATTGAGCCAATTGTCTCCGCCAGCATTTAGGGGACGGGCTTTTACATCCACCTTGAAGCGCAAAGCGCGAAGCCCTTCCACCCCTTGCATTGGCTTGAGCGACACGTCCTCCAAATCGCCTTCCAGATAATGTTCGGAGCGCAAAAATTCAATATATTCCAAATATTCCTCCCGCTCATTTTCCTGCTGATAAACGATGGCTACCCTTCCCGGCTGAGTCAATCGCTCGCCCGTTTGCACCACCCGGGCCTTATCAACCCGCTTCTTCAAAATCGCATAACGGATATTGTAAGCCCCGTCCACATCGAAGCGCTTTTCGTCCATCCGAAAGCGAATAGAAAGTGGTATGCTATGCACCAGAATCATTTGCGCAGTAGTCAAAGGCATGGGCAGAGAAGGCCTCAGCTCATGTATTTTGCGGGTAATCTCGCACATCACCACCAATTGCCACAATCGGATATTGCGCAGCTGAAGGGCATTGAATTGAGCATCCTGCAAAAGTGACTGACCGATATAGATATCAAATTGCACCCCATCCGTAATATATTGCTCAAAATAATGGGGCAAGAGCTGTTGCGCCTTTTTCTGCGCCCTTTTCAAGAGCTTCGATATTTGTTCATTGATCAGCGCCAGGCTATCTTCATAGGCTTTTCGCTGCTCATAAATGATTTGAAGCTCGGGATCAAGGCGGACAAAGTAGGTGTCGATCACCCTTTGCAAATCGGGCTGCTGCTCCTTAAGCTGATTGAGAAAGGGATGCAAATGTTGTTTCAAATAATCCAGAATACGCAGCTCACCATTCGAGGTCATTTGCCTGGAAAGTTGCTCAATCTCTTTGTTTACGCGGCTTTTGTAATGCTGCAGCAAGGGAAATTGGGCAGGAGGAATGTGGTCAAAAAGCGCCAGAATTTGTTTAAGGTTTTGCAACAAATCTGCCTGGATCACCTGATTGCGGGTAACGGTTGAATTCACTATATCTCCCTGGCCATACAATGCATACACATTTTTAAATACGATCGGCTCGGCGATGGCCTTACCATCTCCCTCTTTAAAACGCTCCAGCAAATCCATAGCATTCTCCAAAAACTTCCACTCCACGCTGGGATGCAGGGTAGTATAGTGATCCCGGATGATTGTATCAATTTCATTATCGATTTCCTGGCGTCGGCGTGCAAGCGCCGTACGGAATAGAGATCGTATTTCTGCTATCAGCAAGCTGCTGAAGCTGTTGAGCTGATAGGCTTCTGAAGCTGCCAGCTCCAATACCCCAATCACACTCCCACGCACATTGGTGAGCGGCACTACCGCCAGACTTTGCAGACCATCGTTGAGCAAAGCTTGCTCAAGAGGACCTATCGGCCGACGAGCCAGCAGTTCCTCCACGATAATCATATTACCGGCCTCGCAGGCTTCGTGATAGACCGACCCTTCGAATTGCCGATCGAGCAGATGGTCGTACTGCCCGGCCAGCAGGTGATGGCGGATTTTATAGCGGTTGATGCTATGCTTATCGGGCGGATAGTCCACCGCACACAAGCCCAATCGTAAGCCAGGCATGCGAAAATAATATTTCAATTGCCTTTCGAGGTCTTTGATGTTTTCGGTAGCCACGACCGCATCGCGCTCAAGCAATTTCTTTTTAATATTGGACAACACCTCCTCTTCTGTTACCTCCTGCAATTGAATTTTTACCAGACCATGAAATTCAAAATGTGATGGCGGTATATGCTCCAGCCAAAGCCCGAGGTCATCCAGCTTGCCAAGAAGCTTATTGATCTGCTGCTGGGATAAAGCCTTGAGTGGTCGCAACTTTTTGATCTCCGCAAAATCAATATTGAGATAGGCTTTGAAATGCCGCTCGCTTTCTCCTTTACGAGCAATGAAGATGATGGGCAGATCCATCCAAAGCTTTTGCCCGTAAAAGCGATTGAGAATCATGATACAGGCCCGAATGACCATGGTGTTGCGCACCACCTCCGGGTCTTTGTTGACGTAAAAGGCAGTACCTTGAGCCTTGATGATCTTTTGTAAACCAGGCGATTGGTAAAAGCCATTGATCTCAAAAGGCTTTACCAGCATCACGATCAGGTGCTGCTCAAAGGCAAGTGGCATCAGCCCGGCAGCCATCAATTCAACAAACTCCCAATGTGCTTCCAGTAATTTGACATCCTTGATAGGAGCCAAAAAATCGAGGCAATCATCCAGCCTGCGAATGATCTCCTTTGCCAGCAAGGCTTCGCCGATATGATGGCTCGTTAGTTTGCTTTTCCAATGATTGATAAGGGGAACAAAGCTCAATTTTGATTCAAAGGGAAAGTCAAAAAAGCCCAACTTCTTACGGTTGGAAGCTTTTTCCAGAAAGCCGCCTGTTACAATTCGGTTGCGTCTCACCTTTTTAGGCATTTATTAAAAATCATATCCTACTCCAATGCTGATGCGCTGTTCATCACCTTCGCGGAACAGCGTTCCCCTGAGAATGATAAAATCAACCGGAGCAATCCATAATCCTCCTCCATATGCGGTGTGCCATGTATTGGAATTCTCTCCATCCAGCCATACTCGGCCATAATCAAAGCCCCCGATCACTCCCACAGAAAAAGGCATGATGTTGTTTTTCAGGTAAAACAATTTGATCCGGATATCTGTATTGTGATAAAAATTGCGGTCGCCATAAAAACGATTGGCAGCTTGAGCCCTCAGGTTGCTCCTACCTCCTAGCATAGCTGATTGGTAGAATTCATAATCGCCAATATTGTGATGCATCCCGATACGTGTGGCCAGCACGATGCGGTTTTGCTGGGTAAAGCTTTGATAGATAGACATTTCAAGCTTGTAAAACAAAAAATTTCGATTCATTTCATTGAGCCGTGCCTTTAATCCCAATTGTGAATTGAACAGCACCCCCCGGTTCGTCATCTGCAATTTGTCAATGCTTTCTAAATCCAGGCCAAAGACGAGCCCTCCAAAATATCTGCTATCAAACACATCTGGAGGCAGGCCATTGTCGGGCTGGGTGACGAATCGATTGGTTGTCCGCTCTATCCTTACCCGCTCCACAAGTGGGCCCAGCTTGAGCTTGCCCGCACCGCCCAAAAATCTTTTTTTCACGGCCGTTTGCAAGCTATACAAGCTCTGCTTGACTCGATAATAGTCGGCATCGTCAATTCCGTCCGGCACATCCTGGCGCTCCGTATCATTTCCCAAGCCAAAGTAGTTGATGGTATAGCTGGGTGCCTGAACAGTTGCATCAATCAGCACATCATAGCGGCCCAATGCTTCCAGATAATCACCACTATACTGTAGATTGTAGGCATTGGTGGCAAAAGCAAACTGCCCTTTTACAATATGTTGCTGGCCATATGGTACCTTTTTGTATTGATAATTGGTGAAGGTTAGCTGTGCTCCCAAAAACAAGCCATCATCGGGATTGTAGCCAATCCCAGGTAAGGGAACCATAAAGTCGTACTCGTAGTGAAAGTCTTTCCGATTGTACAAATTCCACTCGCGGCGATCGGAGAGTTTGTTCTTAGTGTCCGGCCCTGCAGTCAACTCATTGCCATCCGTCGTATCATAAATTAATGTTTTCTTGCTCCATCCATGCACATTTGAGCTGTCCACAAACACATCCGCTCCCAGCCCCCCAACAATTCTCAGCTTTGGGCCTTTGCGTACTTCACCTTTTATCCGAAAAATGTCTTTACCGCCAAGGCCGTAGAGATGAATTTCATCTGTTTCATCCGTCAGGAAGAGGCGCTGATAGAGCAGCCTTTCCCGCTCACCAATTTTATTGGTGTCATAAACTCTGACGAGCGTTTCCCGGTCATTCAGTCGCTCTACTTCAAATAAATCTCGCTTGTCGGAGCCATACACATCCACATCCTCAACAATCAAATCGTAATGTTTTTTGGCAAAGAGGAGCAAATTGTCCCGGCGCTTTTTGAGGATGCTCATCACTTCGCTGGCCGATTGTTCGTAAGCTTGTTTGGGCCATACCTTGAAAGCCTCTTCGATAATGTCGTCTGTCAGCTGTGCCTGTATTTTTTCGGCGGCCTGCTTCCAGTCCTGCCAGCTAAGTGCATTCAGGAAAGTTTTGTCAAATTGGCGGGCATTGTAATTGGCCCATTTGGAGTTACCGGCCTTGGCTTTGTAAGGTTTGAGTTGTTTGAGAAAGGGCAAGGTAAGGCGCGCAACCCCTGCAAAGAAGCCATCATATTTGCTAAAGGGCTGATCGCGATCACGGGGAACGGGGCGATAAAAACTACGCCCTTTATCATCTTTGAAGGTTGCCCAGCGCCATTGGTCATCATGCCGATCCCAATCGCCGATCACCATGTCAAAAAGACGCGACTTGATCACCCACTGCTGATCGACATAGTGCTTGTGATCTTTTACAATCTTTTCTGCCAAATTGGGTGTACTGATTATTTTTCGGGAATTGCCAAAGCTGGCCAGGCCCTGCCAGTTGCCTGCCGGGCGCTCTTCGACCAGGTAAACCTCATTGCCAAACTGATCATTGTAAGACCCCAACAATGGTTGCTTGGGCACATAATACAAGTGTGGGTTGGCATGGTACACGCCTACCGCATCGGCCAGAGGCGGCACTACTATAGCTGCGAAGGGATGCGTGGATAAGAAATTGTCTTCCACAATAAATTCAGCGGCCGCTATTTTATTGAAGGGGTAAGGAATAAATCGACTGGCATCTTTGGTCATCGAACGCATAACATATTGCTGCCCATCGGCACTTTTGAGGCGCAACGAATTTGTTTGATTCCCGCCCCCTCTCTTCACCGGGCTGATCCCTCCTTTGAAGCGCTGCATATCCAGTACGGGGAAGCCGTATTGATAGGTATAAAGATCGCGGAAGTGCTTACCCAAAAACAGTTTATGGATGGGGCCACTTTTCTTCACTTCCCTGTTGAGGAGCAGGCTTTGTACGCTGTCTTTGTGTTGGGCATAGTTCTCGTAGCTTTGGGGGATGGGCTGTTCGAATACGGGCAAGGCATCCTTCAATTTTTCGCGGTACACCACTCGTCCTTTAGCACTTGCCTTGACGACATAAAACTGTACCCAGGCGCTGCCATCTTCATAAAAATCGATCCTGGCGAGCCCCTTGCGGCCATACGCAAACTCAGCGCCATTACCCAAGCGGGTAGGTCCGGTTTTCGACCCTGAGCCACTCACAATGTATGCCTGCTTGTGGAGCTTGAATAGTTGTAGATTGTGTTCGTGGCCGGAAGCAAAAATAAAACTGCCATTCTTCCGCGCAGCGCTGATCAGCACTGTTCTCAATTCTTTGTAATCTGTATGGGCAATATCTTGTTTTGAACCAACCATTCCCCGATATAAGGAAGCAATGGTACCGATGAATGGAATCGGGATCATCAGGTTTTCGTTGATGTCGGTGAGGGGAAACAGATGCTGGCGTGCTGTATAAAACCCACCGTGTGTACCATTGGAGTAGGGAGGATGGTGCAGTGCAATGACCACATTTTTATGCCGGTGCTTGCGCAGCATTTCTTCAAATAAAAAGGTGAATACCTTTCTGCTTTTTGCTTCACAGCCATCATTGATGCGGGGCTCTTTGTTCCAATCCAGCAGCCACCACTGCGAGTCCAGCACAATCACCACCAGTTGGTCATTGATCTCTACCAGTTGTGGTCCTCCACAACCGCGATCCGGCAGGAAATAGTTCTCCCAGTCATCCGGGTCATCCACCTCATCGTTGAGATATTCCTCTACATAATCTTCCTGGCGCCGCAAGCCTTTGAGGCCGTAGGTCCGCCAATCGTGATTGCCGGGCATAAATATGGGCCGCACATTTTTGTCGGCCACAACTCGAAGCTGGGCCAATAGGCGATGCTCTGCCTGCTGGCGCTCGGCACCTACGCGCTTGGGTGGCAAACCTGCCGGGTAAATATTATCGCCCAAAAAGAGTACCGTTACACTATCTTGATGGGTAGCCAGCAGATCGTCAAGTAATTGGAGAGGCGGGGCTAATCCGCCAAGCGGCGAATTGCCTGCATCGCCAACCAAGTACATACTGTGTACGATGGCCAAATCAGGGTCGGGCAGCTTTGATTCCCAGTCTTTTTTGTCGTTAGCAATGTTGAGCTTGTAATTGGCACAAGAGCACAACTGTAAAAGGATGTAAACGAAAATACTTACAAGTATATAGTGAACTGCCTTCATTTGAATATCAATAGTTGGTTTTTTGTGAACAAATTGAAACGTGTAAAATAGCTCGACTCCTGATGATCAGACGTTTTGCCGGAAAGTCAAATTTACTATTTCCCTCTGAAATTTGTATATTTGATTGGCTTTGCTCAGTACTAACCACCCAAAAAGTCAATGTGATCCAGCGCCTCTTTTTCCATCTTACCCTCCCTACGGCTAGGCCGCATGCCTGCTGTGTTCTGTTTTATCTGCTTGCTTGCTGCTTGCTGTCGGCTTGTCAAAAAACGGAACCAAAGCCCCAGCCGATTCCTCCGCTTCAGTCGCCCGGCATTTTTGAAAAATTGCAGTCTGAAGATGTTCTTGAGCTACAGCTACGCACTGATTTTAGCCAATTGCTTGACAATGGGGAGCAAGAATTGCTACAGCCCGCGCAGCTCCGCATCCTCAACGGACCAGCAGCAGGCGCTCAGTTTTCTTTGCAAATCAGCCAGCGGGGCGAAACCCGCAAGCGCTATTGCGACTTTCCGCCACTAAAATTAAAATTTGATAAAGACAGCCTCCAGGCATCGGGCTTGAGTCCAATTGCCTCCATGAAGCTGGTCACACACTGCAAAGCGGACAGCCTCTTTGAGCATCTGGTGATCCGTGAATATCTTGCATATCTGATGTATCAACAACTTACTGCATTCAGTTTCCGAGTACAGCTGGCCAGGATTGAATATATCGATAGTAGCACAGCGCTGGATAGTATTCAACGCTTTGCTTTTTTGATTGAGCCAAGCAAACAGATGGCCCAGCGGCTAAATTGCAGAAAGCTAAAAGAAGAGGAGGTCAGCAAAAGGATCCAAAAAGATCAATATCATTTGCTCACTCTCTTTCAGTATATGATTGGCAATACGGATTGGAACATCGGCCGGCGGCACAACATCAAGCTGTATCAATGTGCCCAACTGAGCGCTCCGCTTCCCATTCCTTACGACTTCGATTACAGTGGCCTGGTGAATGCGCCCTATGCCCGGCCTCATCCAAAACTGGCGCTCGAAAATGTGCGACAGCGCCTGTTTCAGTGGCGGGGCAAAGATCCTTCTTCGCTCGATAAAAGCCTGGAAATATTTATTGCCAATAAAGAAAAGTTGCTTCAGTTGAGCTACTCCTGCCCCTTTCTATCTCCCGAAAGCCAAGCAGATATGCAGCAGTATTTGCACTCATTTTTTGAAATCATAGAATCGGAAGAAAAGAGGAAAACGGCTTTATTTGAATGAGTGAAGGCAATGTTGGTAACTATTTTTTTGACGATTGGTAAAAATGTCACAAAATAATTACCTTCACCTCTCTATTTGAGTCTCCAAACGTACTATGAAACATGAAAACCATTGTGTCTATTAAAGACCTCAGGAAAAAAGACAAGAAAAACAAAAAGAAACAAGCCACTAAAATCAGGGTAGTAAAATTGTCACAGCTCGGCAGCTGATTTTTCTACATCCCACCCTTTTGCACAGGCTTCCAGCGCATCCTGATCCTCCGCAAACAGTTGGGGGTACTTGGGTTGGTGCCTATTCGTTTCCAAGAGCAACATCCGCTAATCTCACCAACACTTTCCCCTTCCTAATAGCCGGGGAAATCGCATTTGTCAGATAGCTGCCATTTTCCACTCCTGGTATTCCTCACCAAATTACTATCTTACTCCTTCTTATTCACACACAACCTATTTTTATGAAAAAGTACTTACTATCCATAGCTTTCCTGGCAAGTTTGCTGGCTCTGAGTTTGTGGTGGTTTCAGCAATCCATCCAATCGACTGACAAAACCGAAACCATCTCCGGTGCTTACCAAGCCCTCAATTTCTTTGCTGCACAGCGAACGTATCCCCATGAGGAGCTGCCGCGCCAGGCACACTTCGCCGGCTGGCAACAGGCCCGACAGATGAGCCCCCCCCGCAGTACTACCGATCCCTGGCAAAGCCTGGGGCCTCACAACTTTGCCGGACGTACGCTGGCACTTGCGTTCAACCCTCTCAACCCCAACACCTTGTATGCCGGGTCGGCGAGCGGCGGCCTTTGGCGCAGCTATAGCGGTGGACTTGGCGCTCAGGCATGGCATTATGTATCCACTGGCTTTCCGGTACTCGGTGTGAGTACTATTGCGTTTGCTCCGGCTGATTCAATGGTCATGTACATCGGGACGGGCGAAGTGTACAACTATGAGGCTGCAGGCACCGGCGCCGCCTATCGCAATACACGCGGCAGCTATGGTATGGGAATATTGAAGACTACAGATGGTGGCCTGAGCTGGTCAAAAAGCCTGGATTGGAGCTACCATCAAAATCACGGGGTTTGGGCTATTCGCGTCAATCCTCAAAATTCGGACGTGGTGTATGCAGCCACTACTGAAGGTACTTACAAAAGCATAGATGCCGGAGCCAATTGGTCAAAGGTTCATGATGTGGTGATGGCAACTGATATTTTGATCCATCCTGACAATCCGGATTTGTTGGTGGTAGCTTGTGGCAACTTCAGCTCCCCCGGCTTTGGGATTTACAAAAGCACAGATGCCGGGGCCAACTGGTCGAAAATCAGCTCCGGTCTGCCCAGCCAATACAATGGCAAGATACTGTTCGGCATGGCGGCTTCACAGCCAAACACCATTTATGCCAGCATTGGCAATGGTTTTAGCTTCAACGATGGCGCTTCCTGGCTTTGCCGCTCTGATGATTTTGGTACCAGCTGGATCATCCAATCCACACAGGATTATTCACAATGGCAGGGCTGGTTTGCACACGATGTGGATGTAAATCCTTCTAACCCTGACGAGTTGATCGCTGTAGGTATTTCGGTATGGAAGTCCACGCAGGGCGGTGCTGCTTTGCAGGAGAAGGCTTCCAGTGGTTTGGGCTATGACGATCCGCCGATTGAAGGGCCGGATGGGCCGCCCAGCTACGTTCATTCCGATTGCCATTATGTTTTATACCATCCCACCAATCACGCTATTGTGTATGTGGCCAATGATGGTGGCATACATCGCTCGACGGATGGAGGGGAAACCTTCAGAAGTTGCAATGGGGGTATGCAAACCGTACAGTTTTACAATGGTTTTTCCAATTCTTACCAGGATTCGAGCTTCTGTTTGGGTGGTTTGCAGGACAATGGTACCATCGTATGGAATGGCGATCTAACTTGGCATCGGGTATTTGGTGGCGATGGCAGCTGGTCAGCCGTCAAGCCAAGCAATGATAGCGTCGTCTATGTCTCCTACCAGCGGTTGAGTATGCTCAAATCGACAGATCGGGCTGAGAATTTCTCATTCACGGCACCGGATACCGAAAATGATCCCGTAGCGTTCATCGCTCCTTTTGTGGTTGCGCCCAGCGATGACGATGTGGTGTATGCGGGTGGAGCCAAGGTGTATGAATCTCCCAGCAATGGCAATTTCTGGGTTCCACTTAACAATGATGTTCCGTTGGATGGCCATCCCATACTCAGCCTGGCAGTTTCCGCGCAGAACAAGGATGTGCTTTATGCCGCTACTGCACCTTTTGGCGGACAAAGGAGCAGCGTGTTTGTCACTAAAGACGGCCATAATTTTACCGACATCACCCAAAATCTCCCCGACCGATACCCTATGGATATGACGGTTGACCCCACCGATGAAGCTACGGCCTATATCACCTTCTCGGGTTACGGAACAGGACACGTTTTCGTCACGCATAATTACGGAGACAGTTGGGAGGACATTAGCAACAACCTGCCGGATGTGCCTGCCAATGCCGTGATCGTCGATCCGCTCTACCCCTCTAATATATACGTAGGCAATGATCTGGGTGTATTTGCCTCCATAGATAACGGCCAAAACTGGACGCCCTACCAGGAGGGGATGTACGATGCTGTGATGATATTCGACTTGAAAATATCGCCCACCAACCGGAAGTTGCGGGCTGCCACGCACGGCAATGGCGCCTTCCAAAGAGATTTGCTGGAAGACCTCGATGTGGCAGCAAAAGAACAGACAGCCCTGGAGGGCTATTGGAAGCTTGCACCCAATCCTTCACGGGGCTACACTCAAGTGAGCTATGAATTGGTTCGTCCTGCTACCGTCCGCATTCGCTTGCTGGATCACAGCGGCCGCCTGCTGCGCTGTGTTGAGCCGGGCCATCAGGCAGCCGGGCAGTATGTTGAGCAACTCGATTTGGCGGAGCTGGCAGCCGGGCAATATGTTGTCCAGCTGGTTGCCAATCGGCAGATGGCCAGCAAAAAATTGGTTTTGATAAGATAAGCACCGCTCAAAAAGAGCGAGATCATTGGCCAAAGCAATACAATGCGGATCGATGATTTACACCTTGATCCGCATTTTATTTTAGCTCATCGCCCCTCAGACTATTTTTCATATAAAAATAACAAATGTATAAATTGTTGTTATTTAGTGAATTACGAATCCACTGTTCAAATCCGGGGTTTTCATGGGGCTGTACTCCAAAAAAATCTGTTCAATTTTGCCAGCCAGCTCTGTCATAAAATCAACTTTTTTAATATCTTGTATGCTGAATTTATAAACAGCCCGAAGCCTTACTGAAAACAAACGCTTGCCACACTTATGGCGACACCATCTAAAAAGGACCCTTTAAAAGCTGCTTCTGTCAATCCTCCGACAGCCAAACAAGCCGTTGAAAAACTCAGCGATGATGCTGGAATAGATCGCTTTTCTATTAAAAGCAAAAAAAGTAAGAAGACCCTGATCGCTCAACTGGCCGCAGCTAAAAAGCGCTATGACAAAGCTTTGAAAGCTTACTACCGGGTGCGTCGTAAGTACACTGCGGCCTTATCATCAAGCGCTTCAGCTACTGATTTGGAAGAATTGGAAGCCTCCATTGAGAAAGCCAAAGCCACCAAAATTGAGCGAAAGTCAAAACTCGAACAGCTCCAGCGCATCGTTCACCATTATTTCACGAATCGCGGCCGTCGGTCGGGCTGAAAACCAGTCACTTGTTTATTGATTTATCGCCTGCTGTATTGCCCTAAAGCGCCACAAAATATAGCTCTACCAAGCCTCACCTCTTTTAACCTATTCTTTTTGCCTGTCACCATTTGAATCATTTTCGGATTTTTAAAGTCAATGGCATAAAAGTTGCTGGGCTATTATATATCCACTTGTGCTTCTCCCTCTGTATCGAGCCCCTCTCATTGATTACCACTATCAAATTGCATATGCTATTTATCCTGACCATGACCCTGCTCTCCAAAGCCAATCCTACAAAAGCCCAAAAGCTGAAAAGATTGCTTAACCAATTTCATATCCATTTACCATAACGACTCATTTTTACTTCTTTTTAAAATGCCGGTTCTCTACAGAATTGGCATTTTTTTTTGATCGGGCACCTAGCAATTCCTCAACCTATTTGAATCCATTATATATAATTCATACATTGCATGCGTTCTCAAAACATTGAATTACATGAACAAACGGATAAAGCAAATTATCACTGAAAGTGTTTTTGTAAAACAGCAAATCCTCCAAAACGACGAGCTGCTCGACCGCATTGAGAAGGTTTCCGATGTATGTACCATCGCTTTCAAAGCCGATAAAAAGGTGCTTTTTTGTGGCAATGGCGGCAGTGCAGCTGATGCCCAGCACCTGGCCGCTGAATTTTCCGGCCGTTTCTATACCGACCGCGATCCGCTATTCGCCGAAGCCCTGCACGTCAACACCAGCTACCTCACCGCCGTAGCGAACGATTATTCGTACGATGAAGTGTATGCCCGCCAGATAAGAGCCAAAGGGCGGCAGGGCGATGTACTCTTTGCCATTTCCACTTCCGGCAATTCTACCAATGTGGTGAGAGCCAGCGAGCATGCCCGCCAGCAGCATATGCTGGTAGTAGGCATGACGGGCGCACAGGGCGGCAAGCTTAGAGATACTTGCGACTTCCTCCTCAACATTCCTTCAGTCGATACGCCACGCATTCAGGAAAGCCACATTCTGGTAGGGCATATCATTTGTGAACTGGTGGAAAAGAACATTTTTAACGGAAATTAGGCTCGTATGGCCTTCAAATTCGACACTGCTATTGTATTGGCCGGCGGCAAAGGCACCCGTCTGCGCTCCGTGCTTAACGACCTCCCCAAACCCATGGCTCCTGTTCAGGGGCGCCCATTTCTGGCCTATGTGCTGGATTATCTGGAAGCTCAGGACATCCGACACGCCATACTTTCGGTAGGTTATAAGGCCGATGCTATTCGCAATCATTTTGGCGACCAATACAAGCGCATCAAGCTCAGTTATGCCTATGAAGAAGAGCCGCTGGGTACAGGTGGTGGAATATTGCATGCGGCTGAAAGCCTGCCTCCCGAGATGCCCTTTTATGTATTGAATGGCGACAGTCTTTTTTTAGCTGAGTTGGTTAAGCTCAAGCAGTACTACGAGACCCAATCGGCCGATCTGGTCATGGCGCTCAAAAGAATGCAGCATTTCGACCGCTACGGTCTGGTTGAGGTGGATGAGCAGCACCGCATTCAGGCATTCCGTGAAAAACAATTTTGTACAGACGGGCTTATCAATGCAGGTACTTACTTGCTCAACAAGGCTGTATTGGATGCACATTGCCCTGCCAAAGGCTTCTCTTTTGAGCAAGAATTCCTTGAAAAAGAGCTACACAGTCTTCGCTTTTTTGGCCTCCCTGCAGAAGGCTATTTTATCGATATTGGCATTCCGCAAGACTATGCCAAGGCGCAAAGAGAGCTTCGTGAAAAAATCGGCAAATATGTAAAAGGCTCTTTTTCAAGCACTTACGATAAAAGCTGGACCCTTTTCCTGGACCGGGATGGTGTCATCAACCGCCGCATTCCCGGCAATTATGTGCGCCTTTGGTCGGAATTTGAATGGCTTCCGGGTAGCTGTGCGGCCATTGCCCGGCTCTCTCGGCTATTTGGGACTACCGTAGTAGTCACCAACCAACAGGGTGTGGGAAAAAATTTGCTGAAGCGCCAAGCCCTGGAAAGTATTCACCAGCGCATGCAGCTGGCAGTCGCTGAACAAGGGGGTGCTATCCATCAAGTATATTATTGCCCCGAGCTGGCCATTGAAAATCCGGCTTGCCGGAAGCCGAATACGGGTATGGCGCTGCAAGCCCAGACTGAGTTTCCGCACATCAATTTTAGCCGCTCAGTGATGGTGGGCGATTCGGTCAGCGACATTGAGTTTGGCCAGACGCTGGGTATGCACACAGTGTGGATAAAAGGTAAAGAGGAAGAAGCTGCCGCCATCGCTGCATTGAGGCCCAATCGACAGTTTGGCAGCCTGGCAGAATTTGCGCGGGATGTATGTGGAGACACCTGATGGTAGTAGATCTGTTCGAAGTTCGATATCAAAAAAAATAGCACGACTATTGCAGCAGTAAAAATGATTTACGCACATCACCATTTTTCACTGATTATCAAGGTAATGCACATTAGTCAAAGCTGCAACCTATTGTATTCGGCCTGTCACAGACCGATAAAAAATAGCAAGAGCAGTATTTGACATTCCCCCGATATTGTTATCTTTACTCACGCGTTCCCCCTCGCATAATTTTAATCACATTATGATGAAACCATTTGTAACAGTCGTGCTGTGCGTATTGTTCAGCCTAGCAAGCTTTGCTAATGACACCAAAGAAACCGAACTACATTTAAATTTCTACGGGGAATTGATCCGCTTTCATATCCAACCAACAATAGCCTTCCTGCCAAAAGTTTGTGCCAAAGACAAGTGCCTCAGTGAATATTTTACCGAAATGGATTCGCGCGGTGCGTATCATCAGCTTTTAGAGCAGTTTAAGCAAATTAAAAAGGAGAAAAATCTCAATGACTGGATGTACTTCTGCCTGATTCGCCAGGTGGTAGAAAAAATGTATGAGCCTGTTGAAACCGAGCGCAGAGAAATACTGCACACTATGGTCACTAGTTTTTACCTATCCAAATCAGGCTATGAAACCCGTGTGACCAATGCCTTGCTCAAAGCATTATTCCTCTATGTACACTCCACTGAAAAGATTTACGACATCCCCTACACCATTATGGATGGCAAACGTTACTACAATCTTACCGCTAAATATCAGCAACTCAATACTCGTGGAATCGCTTTTCGGGTCAATAAATTTGTACCCAGGGCTGAAGGCAAATCCTTTTCTTTTCTGATGAATGAACTGCCCAATTGGAGTCCTAAAACAGTGGAAAAAACTTTCAGCTTTCCCGTTGATGATACAATTTACACCTTAGAATTGGAGTTGGACAGCAGCTCGTTGAAGATGATGCGCAACTATCCGGCCCTCAATCCAATGGACTACCTCAACGTACCCCTGTCGTCCACTACTTCGGCCAGCCTGCTGCCTCAGCTGCGCCAGATCATTGATGGCAAATCGCAGCGGGAAGCCGTAGAAGTTTTGATTTCCTTTACCCGCCGGGCTTTTGAATACAAGTGGGACTGGAATGTGTACGACCAGGATAAGCCAATGATCGCTGATGAGCTGTTTTTTAATGAATATTCCGATCATGAAGATCGTTGTGCACTCTTTTACAATTTAGTAAAGGAACTGCTCGACCTGCCGATGATCGTAGTTTCGCACTTCAATAATGACCTTACCATAGGCGTGGCACTCGATGAACCGGTGGGCGATGCCTATCCTTATCAAGTACGCTTGTACACCATTTGCGATCCTACCTCGCCCAACAATTCCAAGCGCCTCGGCGACCTCCCATATGGCTTTAAAGAAGAATACATTGAAATAGTGGGAACCTATGAGGCTAGTGCCATGAGCTCCACGTCGGCTTTGATCAGTAGCGATACACACTAGATCAGCACCGCTCAAAATAGCAAAGGCCGCAGTCCGAATTGACAGGACTGCGGCCTTTGTATGATGTACAAGGCTTGTAAAAAACGAAAGGGATTCAGAAAGCTTTCGATCTCTGAACCCCTTCGTTTGCGGTGCCGCTTTCCTCAGCAAGCCGATTCCAACTTCACCGCTATCAAGCTTGATCCACCCTGATCGGCTGATAAGATACCAGCTTTTCAGAGTTTGGAACCATTCGCTGTGTAAAGCGAGCAAATGCTATACAGCTTTGATGATACCCTTTTGCAAGCACATCATCTAACAACTATTGAAAAACCTGTGTTCTTCATCTTACAAAGTACCGAAGTTCTTTGCAAATACTAGTTGCGTTTTTGCTGACTGCTGCATTGCTGCCGCAGTATTCAAGCAATGCTTGTTGAATCTGGAGATTCTGCTGCGATCCAATTGAATTCAATCGCAAGCTCGCTAACACAGCGCTGGTTCTTTAAAGCATGTACTGTAATTTGGCCGAAGCCTCCTTGCAGCCCGATGCTTTACGACCTCAGCGCAAAGACAAGGCCTTGTTTTTACAAATGGCAGTATTCTGTCAAGAGGCCCTGTTTTCATTAGGTATAACAAAAACTGCATCCATCCATCGTAGCCATCGCCGAACGAATCCGGCCTGTACAAACGAAAGCCTTTGGGTTGCCTTTTCACCGGGTCACTGCCTTTGAGAAGGCAGGCAGCCTGGCCCGAAAGCCTGACTGATGTCTTCTTGTAAGGCTTGCCTTATTGGGGTACAGCAAAATGAACGTTGAAATTACTTTGAGCAAATTCTTTGTATCAACTGCTGCCTCCATCCGGACGAGTCCGCTTGGAGGCCTCCAAACAGGCAATTTTATTTATTTGGCAAATGTCAAATATTTTAAATTATTCTTCTGACTTTTCAGAAAATCCAATCATTATAATATCACTGATTGGAACACTAAGGTACTATCATTTGACACGGCTTTGCAAATAATTTTTTGCACAAAAAATTAACAAAAGTTACCAACATCTGTTAATTCATTGAAAACAAATACTTTAGCAAAAGGTTTGACACTCAAAATATTTTTTCTCACTGCTGTTTTCCACACAACAGTTGATTATTTTCTAAATATCAAAGAATGAATTCTTTCTACGATAGCTTCTTCTTTCTAAGCATAGCTTTTCTCCTGTCCGGCCCTTCTGTCAATGTGCTAGCTCAGTCTGCCGAGCCAAGTGATACCCTCCGCATGGATTTCGAAGCCTATGATCCGCCTTCCACCCTGGTAGTGCCCGAGCATCCCACCCGCCAAGCCCGCTACCCTTTCATCGATGTACATAGCCATCAATGGCGTATGCATGAACAGGATCTTAGCCAGCTGATCCGGAAAATGGATTCGCTCAACATGGCCATCCTGGTCAACCTCAGTGGTCGCAACAGCGAATTGCTAAAAAAAATGACTGCAAATATTGATAGCACTTACCCGAACCGATTTGTGGTATTTAGCAACATCAATCTGCGTAGCATTGATGATCCCGATTGGACTACAAGTACGATAGCGCAAATTGAGTACGACGTAAAAAATGGTTCGAAGGGCCTGAAAATTTACAAAAGCCAGGGCATGTTTCGGCAGGACAGTAGTGGCCAGCGCATTCGTATTGATGATCCGCGTATTGATCCTGTGTGGGCCAAATGTGGCGAATTGGGCATACCCGTGCTTATCCATTCTGCTGACCCCAAGCCATTCTGGCAGCCACATGACGAACAAAACGAGCGGTGGCTCGAGCTCAAACTGCGCTCCCGCCGCAAGCGCAGCGCTACCAACCCCGCCCCCTGGCAGCAAATTATGGATGAGTTTTATACGGTAGTAAAGCGGCATCCGGGCACCAACTTTATCAGTGCACACATGAACTGGCATGCCAATGATCTGGCACGCCTCGGTGAGCTGCTGGACAGTATGCCCAACATGTACGTCGAGATCGGAGCTGTAATTGCCGAGCTGGGAAGACAGCCGCGCATGGCCAATCGCTTTTTTGAAAAATATCAGGACCGGGTGCTTTTTGGAAAAGATTACTGGCAGCCAGATCAATACCACACCTATTTCAGAGTATTGGAAACAGATGATGAATACTTTCCCTATTACAAGCGTTATCATGCCTTTTGGAAGATGTATGGCCTGGATTTGCCGGATGAGATTTTGAAGAAGTTGTATTACAAAAATGCACTGAAGCTGATTCCGGGACTGGACAAAAGCCTGTTTCCCCATTAATCCCCCTCTACCTGCCTATGCTATTTGACAACCCACAAATTCCTATTGAAGAGCTACCTTCTGTTAAGGAGGTTCGCTTCCAACGACCCGCCGCTGCCTATATTCGGGTGAGTTATATCAGCACTGCCATCTTTCTGGCATTCCTCCTGGCAGGGCTGGCCTTTCTATTGCTTATACCGGCTTTGCGCGGCGTGACTGTGCTCGGTCTGGGGGTATTTACTTTGGGGTTGCCTGCCTTATGGCTGGTGCTGGCAGTGCTCGGTTTTTGGCTGACCTATCGTGCCTTCCAAATCATGGGCTATGCTCTGCGGGAGCGGGATATCATCTTCCGCAAAGGAGTCATCTTTCGCTCCGTTACTACGATTCCCTTCAATCGAGTACAACATTGTGAGGTACAGCAAGGGCCTATCGAACGGCTGTTTGGACTGTCTTCGCTGGAGATTTTTACGGCCGGCGGGCAAAGTAGCGACTTGAAAATACCGGGCCTTCGAATGGAGCAGGCAGAGCAAATGAAAGCATTTATTATGGGCAAAACTTCCGCTACCCATGCAAGCTGACCCCGCTGCCCGATTTGCCAGGCCAAGGCGGCAGTCGCCAACAGCTATTTTGCTGATCCTGCTGAAACTAGCCAGGCTATTGCTGCGCCAGGGCTGGCCGCTTCTCCTCGTTTTTTTGTTCAACAGAAAGCGCAGTATTGAGTCTTACCTTTTGGGTGTTGCCTTACTGATCGGAATATTTTCGGCAATTGCTTCGCTGATAACATACTTCAAGTTCTTTTTTTACATCAAAGATGAAGAACTCATCATCCGAAGTGGATTGTTTCAAAAAAAAGTAGTCAACATCCCTTTTGACCGAATCCAGTCGATCAATTTGGGCCAAAATCTGGTACACCAACTCTTCAATGTGGTGAGTCTGGAGATCGATACGGCAGGCTCGGCTGGCAAGGAAGCCACCATCAGTGCGCTAAGCAAATCAGACGCCCAGGCTATCCGCGAATACATCCTCGCCCGGCGCTCAGCGGCTGAAGATTTATCCGATGCTGAAGTTGCTGTGTCGCCGGAGGCCAGCAAAGAAAAAATCCTGCTCCGGTTATCCGTTAAAGACCTGCTCAAAACGGGCGTCAGCCAAAACCACCTACGGGCATTGGGCATTTTAATAGCCTTTGGCTTTGGTTTGCTAGAATTGCTGGAAGACCTGGTGGGTAAAAAGCGGTCCGATGCGCTGCTAGGTCAATTATTCGGTACCCACTGGGAATCGGTTTTTAGCACCTTGCTTTTGATGATTCCCTTTCTTCTGCTCATTGCAATGCTACTTTCGCTGACCAACACTGTCATCCGCTATTTCGACCTGCACCTCATCCGCACGGAAGGTGGCTTCAGGACCATTGGTGGGCTGTTCAATCGGCGCGAACAATCTGCTCAATTGCCCAAAATTCAGCTGCTCCAATGGAGCCACAACCCCATCAAAAAACTGTTCAATATGGTCAGCCTGCAAATCCGGCAAGCCTCCTCCGCCCGCCAGCTCCGCCGCCAGGCGATGTATGTGCCAGCCTGTTACCCGCCCCAACTCGCAGCCGTGCGGCATACCTACTTCCCCCAAGAGCCTGACCTGACTTTCACTGAAAATGGTATCAGCAGGCTCATCATTTTCCGACGCGTACTGTACCGGGGCCTCTTGCCTGCAGTTGCACTGGTTATTTTGTTTAGCAATGCCGGACTGCCGGCCCTGCTATGGCTACTGTGGGTTCCCGCCAGTTGGTGGCTGAGCCATCGGTATCACAAAAAATGGAAGTATTACCTGAGTAGGGAAGGGCTAAGGGTGACCAAAGGCCTGATTGGCGAGCAGGCTGCTTTGCTCAAGTGGAGCAAGGTGCAAGCGGTGCGCATCCGGCAAAGCCTGTATCAGCAACGAAAGGGGCTGGCCAATATTTATTTTTTCACTGCTGCCGGTATCATAAGCATTCCGTATATTGATCTGCAAAAAGCGTATAAATTGAAAAATTATGTGCTTTATAAGGTAGAAGTGGATCGGCGGGCGTGGATGTGAATGTGATGGCAGGTTTATTGCAAATAAGTTGATCAAGAATAAGCCCAAAACGATGAAAACAATTAGCTAAAATACTGGGAATACTTCTGATTATTACCCAACTTTATAGTCCTTTTCAACAAATATTGAACATATTATGAAAAAATTTCTCCCCATTCTCTTGGTATTGCTAGCCTGCCAACAGGAAAAAGTTCCTCAATCTTCTGCCCATCAGCCTGCCAACACCAGCAATATGGCACTCTTTAAAACCCTCGACCCTGCGCATACGGGCATCACATTCAACAATACAATTGTCGAATCGGAAAAATACAACTACATCCAATACGATGTGGTGTTCAATGGTGGCGGTGTAGCTGCTGGAGACATTAACAACGATGGCTTGATAGACTTGTATTTTTCGGGCAATCAGATCAATGATGCCCTATATCTCAATAAGGGCAAGCTTCAATTTGAAAACATCAGCCAGTCCTCCGGTATTGCCAAGTACCAAAATTGGTCTTCTTCCGTGCTGATGGCAGATATCAATAATGATGGTTTCCTGGATATTTATGTCTGCAAATACTTGCTGGACAAGCCTGAAGATCGAGAAAACATGTTGTTTGTCAACAATGGCGACAACACTTTCACCGAGCGTGGCGAGGCCCTCGGTGTAGCCGATCAGGGCTATTCCACCTCTGCCAATTTTCTGGATTACGACCTCGATGGGGATCTCGACCTCTACGTGGGCAATCAAATGCCCGCCTCCCGATATCTGAAAAAGAGAGTGACCGAACGGCAGGATTTTAGATATACCGACAACCTCTATCGCAATGATGGTGATCGTTTTGTGAAAGTAACGGAGCAGGCGGGTGTGAAAAACTATGCCGCCGCTTTGAGTGTGACCGTAAGCGATATTAATGATGACGGCAGGCCCGATATCTACGTTGCCAATGATTACGAAGAACCCGATTTTTTTTATATCAACATGGGCGACGGCACTTTCAAGGATATTTCTCATCAGGCTCTGCGTCATATGAGCAACTTCAGTATGGGGGTGGACATTGCTGATTTCAACAATGACGGTTTCATGGATATTTATTCAGCCGATATGGTAGCGGCTGATTATTACCGCAGCAAGACCAATATGAGCTCTATGAATCCCGCCAAATTCTGGAACCTGGTCAATGCGGGCTACCACCACCAATATATGGCCAACTGCCTGCAATTGAATAATGGCAATGGCACTTTTAGCGATATTGCTTTCATGGCAGGGGTGGCCAACACCGACTGGAGCTGGACTACCCTCTTTGCCGATTTTGACCTCGATGGATACAAAGACCTTTACGTGAGCAATGGCCTGTTTCGGGATGTGCGCAACAAAGATTACATCAACGGCATTCAAGACCGGGTCAAGCAGCACAATGAGCGATTTGCTAAAGATCCTTCCTTCGATCTCAACAAAAGCGTTTTCGAACTGGCCACCGAAGCACCTTCTCACAGGTTGGCCAACTTCATGTTCCGAAATACCTCCGGACTGGACTTTGAGGATGTGTCCAGTCAATGGGGGCTGGACTTTGCAGGCTGGACTCAGGGAGGGGCATATACCGATCTGGATAATGATGGCGACCTGGACCTGGTCATCAACAACATGAATGACCCAAGCATGTTGTATCAGAATATGGCCCGCGAAAACAACTTGCACAACTATTTGAAAGTACAACTCAAAGCTGCAGATAAAAATCTCTTTTGCTACGGCGCTAAGGTGAAAATCTGGATCAATGACCAACAGCAGCTCAGCGAAATATCTCCTGTGCGGGGCTTTTTGTCGCAGAGCGAAGCAGTTGCCCATTTTGGGCTAGGCGAACACACCAAAGTCGATAAGCTCGAAGTGATTTTTCCCGATGGCTCATCTGTTGTAAAAACAGATGTACAGGCCAATCAGCAATTGGTAATTCACCAGAAAAATGCTAAACCTGCTGCAAAAAAACAACCTCAAACAGCCGTACTCTTCGATGACCTTACTTACGAGCAGTTCTTCCCTGTATCACACAACGAAAACTCCTTTGATGACTATAAAAGAGAAATACTGATCCCCTACAAACTCAGCACCCTCGGCCCCTGTATGGCTAAAGGGGATATCAACGGCGATGGTCTCGACGACCTGTTTTTCGGTAGCTCTGCAGGCAGCACCTCTGCTGTTTTTGTACAAACCACCAGTGGCAAATACCAACCGCCCAATACCACCAACGATTTTGCCAAAGATGCCAAATCTGAAGACATCGCTGCTACCTTCTTTGATGTGGATAATGATGGCGACCAAGACCTCTATGTAGTGAGTGGAGGCAATGAATACCCCCCGCAGGATGCAGCCTATCAGGATCGCCTTTATATCAACGACGGCAAAGGCAATCTGAAAAAATCCTCCCGTTTCAAAGCGCCCAATAAAGAAAGCGGAGGAGTAGTAGTAGCTGCAGATTTTGACCTGGATGGATATCAGGATCTATTCGTGGGAGGCCGCCAGGTACCCGGAAAATATGGCTACAATGCAAGCAGCGTAATTTTGAAAAATGAGAAGGGCTTACTGAAAAATGTAACGGAGCAAGTGGCTCCCCACCTATCCGACTTTGGCATGGTAACCGATGCCCGCTGGACGGATATCGACAATGATAAAGACATGGATTTGTTTGTAGTGGGTGAATGGATGCCTTTGACCGTCTTGGTTAACGATGATGGGCAATTTAAAAAATCAGAAAATGAATCTTTGAATGATACCGAAGGCTGGTGGTATAGCATTGAACAAGGAGATTTTGACGGAGATGGCGACCTTGATTTCATAGCCGGAAATATGGGGCTCAACATCAAGCATAAGGCCTCCAAAGAACGGCCATTCCGCCTGTTTGTTAAAGATTTTGACCACAATGGCACCAACGATGTATATCTGGCATTCACCGATAAAGCTTCGGGGGTTTGCTATCCGGTGAGGGGCAAGCAGTGCAGCTCGGAGCAAATGCCCTTCGTGAAGAAAAAATTTGCCACTTACAAGGAATTTGCCACTGCATCTGTGGAGGATATTCTGGCTGAAAAAAAGGAGGGCGCCGTCCTCAAACAAGCAATACTCTTTGAAAGCGTATATATCGAAAACCGGGGCGATGGTCAGTTTTCAGTAAGACATTTGCCCCGCATGGCCCAAATAGCTCCTGTCAACTCTATTGTGGTGGATGATTGGAACGGAGACGGTCATCTGGATGCCTTTGTAGCCGGGAACCTGTGGGATCGGGAAGTGGAAACCACTCGCAGTGATGCTGGTACCGGCCTGATCATGTTGAATAATGGGAAAGGAGAGTTCGATTGCCTCGCCAGTTGGCAAAGTGGTATTTATGCTGCAGCTGATGTGAGAGATGTGAAAATCATTGAAAATGCCAAGCATGAAAAGCTGCTGATCATTGCTAATAATAATGCACTTGCTCAAACGTACCGATTAAAACAAACTGATCAGTAACTATTCAATCCTTTTGCAGTTGGTTTGGGCAATTGCTTCCTGTCCAAAACCAACTGCTTCTTTACCTGGCCTCATCCAGCTTCAAGGTGACTTTTAACAATTCCTCATCCCGGCCAATCGTCAATTGCACCTCATCACCCGGCTGATATTCTTCTAAAGCCAATACCAGATCACTTCTCGAACGGATCGCCTTATCATCCATACCGGTAATAACGTCACCAAGCCGGATCTGACCATAGCGATCCCGTTGGGTGGGCCGCAAACCCACGCGCTCGGCGGCACTACCTTCTATCACTTCCAGGATCAGAACCCCTTCAATGCCCAATCGTTCTGTGACGTGCTGTGCAGCCAGTTCTACCCCGATTGTCGGCCGCATCAACCGGCCATGTGTGATGAGCTGCGGCACAAAGGTGCGCACCACATCCACCGGAATGGAGAAACCGATGCCCGCATAGGCTCCTGAAGGACTGTAAATAGCCGTGTTTACGCCAATAAGTCGCCCGGAAGAATTGAGCAGCGGGCCACCTGAGTTGCCGGGATTGATGGCTGCATCCGTCTGGATAACATCGCGAATGGGGATACCGCCTACTGATTGTATCTCACGCCCCAACGCAGAGATAATGCCAGTAGTGAGGGTTTGGTCGAGGCCAAAAGGATTGCCAATAGCATACACACTTTGGCCTACCAGCAGATCATCGGAAGTGCCCAGGGGGATAGGTTTGAGCTGATCGGCGGGCGTTTCGATACGCAACACCGCCAGGTCTTTAGTGGGTGCAGCCCCCACCAATTTGGCTTGCCAGGTGCTTTGGTCAGCCAGGGTAACGGTAGCGCGGTCAGCACCTTTGATGACATGGTAATTGGTGATGATGTGCCCTTTTTTGTCCCATACAAACCCGGAACCGGAGCCGCGCGGAATCTCCGTGACATTGCGCGTCCAGTAGTCGCGCCGAACATTGGTGGTGGTAATGTAAGCTACCGAAGGCGCAGCTTCTTCAAACAGCCGAATGGTGTGCGATTCACCAGGCAAAAGCTGGTCGGCAGGAAAGGCGGTTGACAAATTTTGCTTTTCATCGTTTACATGTATTGGAGCGGCCTCTGTCGAATTTGCTGAATTGGCAGGAGAGGTAGCTGCAACAGTGTCTTTACTTTTCCAGGCTTGGCCGGCTATAAAGCCTGCTGCCAATAATAGAAGCCAAAAGATGAGTTTGATACCGTTTTTCATTTTATCGTTCAGTTTGTATGTAGTAATAATTGGGGAAGGCAAAAGTTCACGAAAATTAAACCACATTTCGGAATATCTTATTACGGAGAGCTTAAGCATTTTTTGGTTTTAATAGCTGATTGTTTTTTTTTACCTTGTTGACGATATGTACTTATTTATTCACAAAAACTTTGTTCAATGGAAGGATTATTATACCTCGTCATTATTGGAGCAATCATTGGCTGGATAGCAGGTCAGCTAATGAAAGGCAGGGGATTTGGCTTAATAGGCAACATCATAGTAGGCATATTGGGGGGAGTTGTAGGAGGTTGGCTATCTGGTGCTACAGGTATTGCCATTGGTGGAAGTGCCTTGGTCAGCACGATCATTACCGGTGTTATCGGGGCTGTAGTTTTGCTATTTATCATTAGCCTTATCAAGTAAACATCCCACTCTGCTAATAACACTCTTTAGGTGATGCCTTGGCTTGCCCACTACCCGTGCAAGTCAAGGCATTCACTATTGCAGCGAATACTCCTTAAAATTCCAGCTCATATTTGCTTATGAAAACCCCTTCCTATCTTACGCTCCTCCTGCTTCTAGTTACCTTGCCTGGTCTGGCTCAACAAAAAACAAAGAAAATATTGGATCACAGCGACTTTGATCTTTGGAAAAAGATCGAACAAGCCCAGCTATCCAATGACGGGCAGTGGGCTACTTATACCTTGACGCCAGGCGAAGGAGACCCCAAGCTTTACCTTTATCAAAGCAAAACAAAAAAAACCTTCAGCTTTCCACGAGCCCATCAGTCAACGATTAGTCAGGACAGCCGCTTCATTGTATTTAAGATAAGCCCGCCACAGGATACGCTAAAAAGCCAGCGCCGTCGAAAGCTTAAAAAAAACCAGCAAAGCAAGGACTCCCTCGGCATATGGAATACACAGGATCAGTCCCTGAAAAAAATACCTGCTGTACAGTCGTATTTGCTTCCCCACAAATGGGCTGGCTGGCTGGCCTACCAACTGTATCCACAACAGCCTGATACCAGCAAACTTGACACGCTTCACAAAGTGCCGGTTCTTAAAAAAGAAAGCGACGAGCATGGCAGCAAGCTCATAGTGCGGCATTTGCCGAGCGGGCATCAGGATACGGTAAGCTATGCTCTCCAATACACCGCAGCGGAGGAAGGCCACCGGTTTATGATTTATAGCGACGGGAAGGACTCTACTTTTTTGCCGGGCATTTATCTTTATGATGCTGACCGCCGGCAGCTCCGCCCTCTTCTGCGCAGCAAAGGCAAATTCAAACAGCTCTGCTTCGATAAATCGGGCCAACAAGCGGCCTTTCTCGCCGATATCGATACTTCCAGGGCCCACATCCGTCCCTGGCAGCTTTACTATTGGAATGGCCTCGATACGGCCCGACTGGCATTGCAGGATATTGCCAATTCTCTGCCCCACCAGTGGTTAGTTAGCGAATACGGCAAGCTCAGATTCTCGGAAAATGGGCAACGTCTTTTTTTTGGCATGGCTCCACCTCCCCTGCTTCAAGACACCACTTTGCTGCCGGAGGAGATCGTTCAGGTAGAAGTTTGGACTTATCGGGATGCCCGGCTGTATCCTCGCCAAAATGTGCGTCTTGAGCATGAACGAAAGCGAAGCTATCAGACTATGCTGGATTTGAAGAACAAGAGAGTTCAACAGCTTGGAAGTCCTGAAATTCCGGAAATCCGACTGGCCGATGAGGGTAACGGCAACTGGGTGCTGGGCTTTTCAGATGAAGCTTATGCTCAATTGCAATCCTGGGAAGGCTTTCCACCTTACAAGGATGTATTTGCTATACATAGCAACACCGGGCAAATCGAGTTAGTTGCCCGCCAATTAAAAGCTTCGCCTCGCCTCTCTCCGGCAGGCCGGTTTATCTATTGGTACAATTATACAGACACCGCCTGGTATGCTTACAAGATTGATACAAAAAAGACTTTCCGGCTCACAGACAATCGCAAAGTTGCCTTTTTTGATGAACTCAATGACCGACCCTCACCCCCACCTCCTTATGGAGTGCTGGGCTGGACAGAAGATGACCAATCCTTGTTGTTGTATGACCGATATGATATTTGGAAAATCCGACCTGCGCAACCCGCCCAAAGGCTCCGGCTTACCAAGGGCCGCGCCGGCAAGCGGCGGTATCGGTACATTCGCCTCGATCCTGAAGAGCGCTATCTGGCTGCTGATGCCTCTCTCCTGCTGCACGTATTTGATGAGCAAAACAAAACGGAAGGCTACGCCTCTTTGTCCTTACAAACAGGCAAACTGGAGTCTTTGCTGGAAGGCAAATTCAGCGTCGGGCGACAGCCCAAAAAAGCCCGCGATACGGATGATATCCTTTTCACCAAAGAAAATTTTCACCGCTTTCCCGATCTGTGGTACAGCAAGTTAAACTTCAAGCGAAGCACACAAATCAGCCGAGCCAACCCACAGCAAAAACACTACCACTGGGGTACGATCGAGCTTTACAAATGGCCCTCACTCGATGGCGACACCCTCCAGGGCCTCTTGGTAAAGCCTGCCAATTTTGATCCTTCCCTCAAATACCCGATGATCGTCAATTTTTATGAGCGAAGCTCTGATGAACTGTACCGGCATCGTGCCCCGGCACCTCATCGTTCTACGATCAACTATAGCTTTTATGCCAGCCGGGGCTATCTCATCTTCAACCCGGATGTACCCTACAAGCTAGGCTATCCGGGAGAAAGTGCTTTCAATGCCGTTATGCCCGGCGTGACCAAGCTAATAGCGGAAGGCTATGTGGATGCCAGTCGCATCGGCTTGCAGGGGCACAGTTGGGGAGGCTATCAGATTGCTTATCTGCTGACCCGCACCAACTTGTTTCGCTGTGCGGAGGCGGGAGCACCTGTGGTTAATATGTTTAGCGCGTATGGCGGAATCCGTTGGGGTAGCGGGCGTAGCCGCATGTTTCAGTATGAGCAAACGCAAAGCCGTATTGGAGGCACCATCTGGGAGTATCCGCTGCGTTATCTGGAGAATTCGCCCCTCTTTTTTGTGGATAAAATAAAGACCCCTTTGCTCATTTTGCACAATGATAAAGATGGCGCCGTACCCTGGTATCAGGGGATCGAGTTTTTCGTTGCCTTGCGCAGGCTCGGCAAAGCTGCCTGGCTGCTCAACTACAATGACGAGCCGCATTGGCCAGTAAAAAGGCAAAATCGTAAAGACTTTAACATTCGCCTCCAGCAGTTTTTCGACCATTTCTTATTAGATGCTCCCCTCCCTCAATGGATGGAAAAGGGGGTACCCGCATTGGAGAAAGGAATACAGCAAGGCCTGGAATTGAAGGAGTAGGAAGGGCTGCTCCCCTTGACCGATGGTGAGTTTATTGCTGATTTTAAAAATGCATAGCTCAGGCGCCTGATGAGTAAAGTTTTTCATAACCCCTACTCTTAATTTAGCAAGCCCGTATAAAAATTCACTATTCTAGGAACTTGTACTTAGTTTTGCGGGTACTACTAGCCGTATCTTTAAGAAAAGCACATGCCAAACCTGCTTACCGATTTCATCAATGCTGTAAAAGGGACTGAAAAAGAATTTACGACAGGTAGCATTCGGCGGGCCATTTTTTTTCTTTCCGTACCGATGATCCTGGAGATGTTTATGGAATCACTCTTTGCTGTGGTGGATGCCTATTTCGTTTCCAATTTTATCGGTGAGAATGGGGTGGCTGTGGTTGGATTTACCGAATCGGTCATTACCCTGGTATATGCCATCGCTATTGGCCTGAGCATGGCTGCTACGGCTATGGTGGCGCGGCGTGTTGGTGAAAAAGATCACGAAGGCGCAGCCGTGGCTGCCGTTCAGGCCATCCTGATGAGCGGCTGTATCTCCATATTGCTTGGCATTTTGGGCTGTTGGTATGCTCCGGAAATTTTGAACTTGATGGGGGCTGCACCCGATGTAATCGAAGAGGGAGTCATTTACACGCGGATATTGTTTGCCACCAATATCGTGATCATGCTCATCTTCATGCTAAATGGCATCTTTCGGGGCGCAGGGGATGCTTCCATCGCGATGCGTACCCTTTTCATTTCCAATACTTTAAATATTATTCTCGATCCATGTTTTATGTTGGGATTGGCCTTTTTCCCCGAAATGGGCATTGCCGGGGCTGCCGTAGCCACCAGTCTGGGCCGGGGTATTGGTGTGGCTTACCAACTGTCCGTATTGTTTCGAGGTACCAACATCCTGAAAATTGCCCGCAGGCACCTGGTCATTGTATGGGAAATAATAAAACGAATGCTGGATGTAGGCATTACCGGTATATTGCAATTCCTGATCGCTTCCGCCAGTTGGATTTTCCTGATGCGTTTCATGGCAGATTTTGGTACTAAGGCCGTCGCCGGATATACCATAGCCATCCGCATCATCATCTTCACCATATTGCCCGCCTGGGGAATGGCCAATGCAGCAGCTACCTTGGTGGGCCAAAATCTGGGAGCCGGGCAGCCAATGCGTGCTGAGCGTTCTGTTTGGCTCACCGCCCGCTATACAATGATCTTCCTGGCTATCGTAGCGGTCATATTTTACCTATCCGCTGACCCACTCATCCGACTCTTTCTCAGCGATCCGACTGCGGTGAGCGAAGGGGTGGCCAGCCTGCGGATCATCTGCCTGGGCTACGTGTTCTTTGCTTACGGCATGGTAATCGGGCAAGCCTTCAATGGCGCCGGCGATACCCGTACCCCTACCCTCCTCAATTTTGTCAGCTTCTGGCTGGTACAAATTCCACTGGCCTACGGCATGGCCCACTACCTCAACTTCGGTACGCATGGTATTTATTGGGGGGTGGCGATCAGCGAGTCCGTTCTGGCAGTGCTGTGTGTGATTGTTTTCCGAAAAGGGAAGTGGAAGTTTGTGAAAATATAGGCAGTGTACCAAGCAAAGTATTTGACACGACAGATCGTTGATTGGTCGAATTCTGCTATAGGTTGATAGATTCATACTTGCTTTTATGATATAATTTTGATATTTTTATGCTATCATTTTAATATCAAACAGTTTATTATTATGGAAGAAAGAATCGTCAAACCCATTTCAGGTTATAGCATGCTGGTAGTGGAGCTGGTCCTTTTGGTTGCAGCGCTGTTAGGCCTGCAGCATATGCCCATTCTTGCAGGTCTCTGCTTCTTTTTATTTGTATTTATTGCCATTGGTTTTTTCTTTATATACCCAAACGGCTCTCGGGTACTCACGCTTTTCGGAGCTTATAAAGGCACCGTGAAATCGAACGGTTTCTTTTGGACCAATCCCTTTTTCATGCGAAAATCGATCTCTCTGCGTGCCCGCAATTTTGACAGTGAGCGGGTCAAGGTGAATGACAAGCGGGGCAATCCGATCATGATCAGCGTGATCCTCGTTTGGCGAGTGCGGGATACCTTCAAAGCAGCCTTTGAGGTAGATAATTTTGAAAAATTCGTACGGGTGCAAAGCGATGCGGCGGTGCGAAAGCTGGCCAGCATGTACCCTTTCGACAACTTTGATGACGAGCAGGAAACCCTGACACTGAGGGCCGGCACGGCTGAAGTAAATGAGGCTTTGGAAGAAGAACTGTCAGAGCGGCTGGCCATCTCCGGCATCGAGGTGATGGAGGGGCGCATCGGCTATTTGGCCTACTCTCCGGAAATTGCCAATGCCATGCTCAAGCGCCAGCAAGCCGAGGCCATCATAGCAGCGCGGCAAAAGATTGTGGAAGGGGCCGTAGGCATGGTAGAGAATGCACTGGATGAACTTTCAAAAAAGGATATTATCGATCTCGACGAGGACAAAAGGGCGGCTATGGTCAGCAACCTGATGGTTGTCTTGTGCTCCGACAAGGATGCTACCCCCGTACTTAATACCGGCACTTTAAATCAATAGCATGGCAAAAAAAAAATTTGTACTTCGAATTGATGAACGCACCATGCAGGCCGTAGAGAAATGGGCTGCCGATGAATTTCGCTCTGTCAATGGCCAATTGGAATGGATGATCACCAAAGCACTTAAAGATGCCCGGCGCCTGAAAGCGAACAATTAACAACATGTATCTGTGACGCTATCTGCAATTTTCTTTGAACATTTCCGGGCTAAACTTCCCTCAAATTCAGCTATTCTACCTAAATTGCACATGAAGACTTAATCCAAACACTTTTAAACTTGTTGCCCGTCATGCTGTCAAGTATTGAACAGTATAATAGGAAATTGCGAAAAAAGAAGTACGTGGTTTCAATGTTTGCTATCTGCCCAATTTGTAAAACAGACAAACTCAAAGACAAAAACCCTTGCTCAAAGACCAATTGCCCTTACAATGTTGAGGAAAGGGGACGACCCAAAATGGCTGACAAAGAGGCTTGATCGCAAAATCATTTATTGAAATTCATCTGAATCCATGAAGTATAACCTACTGAGTGGCCTGCTTATTTTATTGCTTCTTGGCAGCTGCCAACGCAAAAATGCGCCTGCCTCTTCTACCGAAGCAGCCTTGATGACAAAAGCTCAACAATTGGCACAGCGCTTTGTCATTGTTGATGGTCATGTTGATCTGCCTTATCGCCTCAACATTACAAATTTCCGCTTCACCAAAGAATTTATCGGCATCCCCCTCTCCACCCATGAGGGCGATTTTGACTTCGAGCGAGCACGAAAAGGCGGCCTCGATGTGCCTTTCATGTCCATTTACGTGCCCGCCTCATTCCAGCGAAGTGGTGGAGCCAAAGAATTTGCCGATTCGCTCATTCGTATGGTCGAAGGCATCATCAGCATGTATCCCGATCATTTTGCGGCAGGGCATAGCCTCCGGCAAATCCGGCAAAATTTTTCCAAAAAGAAACTCTCCCTGCCTATGGGCATGGAAAACGGCGCACCCATCGAAAATGAGTTGGGCAATGTGGCCTATTTCCATCAGCGTGGCATCCGATACATCACGCTCACCCATTCCAAAGACAACCAGATTTGTGACTCTTCCTACGATACCACAGCCACCTGGGGAGGCCTCAGCCCCTTTGGCCGCCAGGTAGTGCAGGAGATGAACCGCGTAGGTATCATGGTGGATGTATCCCATGTGTCGGACAGTGCCTTTTACCAAAGCCTGCGCATCAGTCGGGCTCCCGTGATTGCTTCTCACTCCTCCTGCCGAAAGTTTACGCCAGGCTTTTTGCGGAATATGAGCGACGATATGATCCGGCGGATGGCTGATAATGGAGGCGTGATCATGGTCAATTTTGGTTCCACTTTCGTGGACGATGCCTCTCGCCGACAGTTTGACGAGCACAGGCAAAAGCTAATGGCTATACTTGCCGGACAGGGCCTGAGCCGCCATGATCCCGCAGCAAAGCCCCTCATTAAGCAATTTCAAAAAGAGCATCCAGGCCTTTTTGCAGATGTGGAAAAGGTAGCCGATCACATCGAACACATTGTCCGGCTGGCCGGGATCGATCATGTGGGGTTTGGTTCCGATTTTGATGGTGTCGGCGATTCGTTGCCTACCGGGCTGAAGGATGTATCCCAATACCCCAATCTCATTTTCGCCTTACTCAAACGCGGGTTTAGTGCTGCAGATATTGAAAAAATATGCTATAAAAACATCTTCAGAGTTTGGCAGGAGGTGGAGAGCATAGCCGAAGCTTCCTGATATGCCTGCCACTGCCCCTATAAGCACCATTGTATTTGACCTCGGAGGGGTTCTCGTTGATTGGAATCCGCGTTATCTCTTTACCCGGCTGTTCGATGATCATGCAGAAATGGAATACTTTCTCCGCGAAGTGTGCAGCCCGAGCTGGAATGAGCAACAAGATGCAGGCCGCAGCTGGGCGGATGCCACTGCTTTGCTCATCGAACAACATCCCGAATATGCACAGCAGATTATAGCCTATTGGAAACGCTGGCCAGAAATGCTGAGAGGTGCAATTGACGGGAGTGTACAACTTTTGGAGCAGCTGCGGCAAAACAATTCGCATCGCCTGCTGGCCCTTACCAACTGGTCGGCAGAGACCTTTGCGCATGCCCGCCAACGCTTTGATTTTCTTCGCTATTTTGAAGGCATTTTAGTCTCTGGGGCCGAAAAGCTCAAAAAACCCGATCCCCGGATCTACCAACTTCTTTTCAAACGCTACAGCCTCAATGCTACCGAATGCTTGTTTATTGACGATTCGCTTCCAAATGTGAAGGCAGCCAAAGCATTGGGCATGGAGGCCATCTACTTCCGTTCGCCGGAAAGGCTGAGAGCTGCATTACAGCAGCGGAAAGTGTTGAGCGCATAAATGGGAAGCAGCTATTCTTTTACAAGTTTCATCGACCAGCTCCCCTCATCTGACCGGATGCGCAGCATATACACCCCACTGGGCAATGAGCCGAGCTTGAGTTGTTCATTCACTTGCAAACTGGCTGCCAGTTCGCGACGATACATTTCTTTTCCTTGCACATCTAACACGCTCACAACCAATGCCTTAGATACAGGCAACTGTATATTCACCGCCACCCGTTCGCTGAAGGGGTTGGGCGTAACGCTCAATAAATCCAGCCAGCTTACTTCTCCAAGCCCAACGGTAAGCATCACTGCCGACGACAAAAATGTGCAGCCATTCGAATAGGTAACTTCTACCGAGTATTCGCCGCTTTGCCCGGCGATGAAGGTATTGCCGGTTGCGTTAGGAATCGCATTGCCATTCAAATACCATTGATAGGCTGAAAGGCCAGAAGGTACAGAAAGCTCATTGTCATTGATGGTAATGTTGGGCGCCGTCTGTTCAGCCCCCATGCCTACCTGATAGATTTGCCCGTCGAGTCGCGCAGCATACAGCTCGCCGTGCATATCTTCGCCAAAGGTGCTGATGTCGTAAGTGCTATTGTCAAACACTTCGGTATTGATCCAGCCGCCCTGGCCATCGGGCTCAATCGTCCAGAACAAGCCGTGGCAATAGTCGGCATACACATATTTGCCATAAAGGTCGGGATATTTACAGCCTCGATACACGTATCCGCCGGTCACTGAATTGCAAAAACCGCCAGCTAAGTAGCTCACTACCGGCTCTACATAGGTATCATGGATGGGATCACACTCGGAAGAAGGGCTGCCAAAAGCCAGATCGCCTTCGCGGCAGTTCCAGCCATAATTTTCTCCTCCTAAACTGCTGGCAGGCTGAAAGTCTATCTCTTCGCGGGCATTTTGGCCCACATCGCCGATCCACATATCGCCGGTTTCCCGATCAAAGCTGAAGCGCCAGGGGTTGCGCAAGCCATAAGCCCAGATTTCTTCGGCAGCCTGGGGATCGCTCACAAAAGGGTTATCAAGTGGTACGGTATAGGTATTGCCCGAAACGTCGATGCGAAGCATTTTGCCAAACCATACCGCTTTGTTCTGGCTATTGCCCCAGGGATCGCCGCCCGAGCCACCATCGCCGAATCCAATATAGAGGTAGCCATCGGGGCCAAAGGCCAAATCGCCGCCATTGTGATTCCAGGCAGGTTGATCCAGTGTGAGCAACATCTCTTCGCTGTTTGCATCGGCCGCATTGGGATCATTAGCACTGCGGCTAAAACGGGAAATGCGCGACTGGCCATCCCCGCTACCGCCGGTATAATTGATATAGAAATATCCATTTTGAGCGTAATTCGGGTCAAAGGCCAGGCCAAGCAGGCCCTGTTCGTTTTGGCTGTCGTTTACACGAGATCGAATATCGAGAAAGGGCGCAGGAAGCGTATTGCCATCCCCATCGATGATTTTAATCAGGCCTCCCTGCTCACAAATGAAGAGGCGCTCATCACCGGCATTGGAAATGTCCACAACCCGGACAAAACCCAACTCGTACAGCGTAAGCGTAAGGTTGGACTGGGCCGCCAGGGCAGATGCTAGGATAAGCAAAAAGAGGGTGAGTGTGTATTGGATCAATTTCATGCTTCGCTGAATTTTCACACAATTTAATAAATATAGTATAAAAGGCTATACCTACGCGATGGTGAATTTACTGATGATTTTAACAAATTAATAAATTGAGCATTAAACGACACAATTGATTCGTATTGAAATTCAACAAATATTTAATGAATTAATAAAATTATCCGCTGATCTGCTTCCCAAAATGCCTAAAAGCCTGTATATTTGTGCTGGTTATTATTCCTACCTGATTGCATAACCGCCTCAAAATCAGTACTTTAAGAAACTACATCACCTTTTGAATTAGCTCTCCTCGAGCTTTTACAAAGGCTTTTGTGTGAGGCAATTACGCTCAACACCGAGCAATCTATCCCGCAAACCGATTCATACATGCAAAAAATATGTATATGGCTTGATTTTTATGCCCTATACGGTACACTGCCTGCCTGATACAGGGTGGTGGTGTACGATAGCAATAAACGCCCATGAATCATAGCACTATCACAAAATTCCATATACCCCTGCTCGCCATTGTAGGTTGGCTGCTATTCTCGGCAGCGTCTCGGTATCCCCGTTCAAGCCCTGCTGAGGCCATGTGTCCGGTAGCTTGCCAAACTGGCGATTCGCTGGCCTTGATTGCCCTTTACAACACCACCAATGGCCCCTTTTGGAAAACCAAATGGAATCTCAATCAGCCCGTATGCTTTTGGAATGGTGTTGACCTGGATGAAAATGGTTTTGTGATTGAAATCCATCTCAACAATAACTGGCTGGTTGGCAGCCTGCCCCCTGAGATCGGCGACTGGTCACAATTGCAATATCTTCAGCTCGACAACAACTCGCTCAGTGGCAGCATTCCGGCTACTATCGGTAAGCTTACGAATGTCACCACCGTTTTTCTCGATGACAATGACTTCAGCGGTACGATCCCAACTTCGATGGGGGATCTCACCAAGTTGCAAACGCTGTTTATCGACAACAACCAGCTGACCGGCGCAATCCCACAGGGTTTTGCCAGCATGGTTAATTTAATGGCTTTGGATATTTTCAACAACCATTTTGACAGTCTGCCCGATTTGTCGGCTACCAATTTGCAATGGAACCGCTTTGGCATCTACAACAACAACTTCACCTTCGATGATATTCTCCCCAATATGGGCTTTGCGCTCAACGACAATTATCATCCACAAGATTCTTTTTTTACAACATCAAGCTACAACGCCACTACCGGCTCTTATTTTGAAATCGATCTGGGCATCGATGCCGGCCTGTTCAACAATTTTTATCAATGGTACAAAAACGGCATCCCATACGGCGCCCCTTCCAATTCCAACAAGCTTGTCTTTTCTGCAATCAAGTGGTCCGATGCCGGCTTGTACCATTGCGTAGTCACCAATCCCAACGTTCCGCTACTCACTTTATATAGCCGTCAGGTTCAGCTCAATGTGAGTTGCGGCAACAGCACAGCAAATATCAACCAAACGCTTTGCGAAGGACAAAGCATTGATATTCAAGGAGTTATATATGACAAAGACAATCCTCAAGGGAGCCAAACACTCAACGGTGCCGATCAGTACGGCTGCGATTCTTTGATAGTCGTTGACCTGCAATTTGTGCCGGCTGCCGAGCATACCATCAATGCCAATCTTTGTCCGAGACAGTATATGGAGGTCAATGGCACCACCTACGATCAGCAAAACCCGAGCGGCACCGAGTTGCTCAGCGGACAGGCGGCCAACGGTTGCGACTCTGTCATCCATATACAACTCAATTTCAGTCCGGGGGTTACCACTTACCTCAACGAGCAGCTTTGCAACGGAGAATCTATCAACGTAGGCGGTACTATTTTCGATAGTGATAACCCCTCCGGCGAGATCACCTTGACCGCTGGCGGCCAGGGAGGTTGCGATTCAACCATAGTAGTCGATTTGCAATTCAGTAGCCCCAGCAGCCACCAAATTGATGGAAGCTTTTGTGCTGGTGCGAGCTTTTTAGTAAACGGAACGGTATATGATGAAAATCGGCCCAGCGGAGTAGAAGTAATTAGCAACGGTAACATAAATGGCTGTGACTCAACGATTTATATAGATTTATTATTTGTCAATCAAGTTGAATACACTCTACAACAGCAGCTCTGCGACGGAGCCTCGCTCGTCATAAACGGGACTACCTATAACAACAGCAATCCCAATGGCACAGAGGTATTGACAGGCGCAGCAGCCAATGGCTGTGACTCGCTGATACATGTTGATCTGAGCTTCTCTCAATCCGTGACAACGCAGTTTAATCCCTGGCTCTGCATGGGCGAAAGTGTGGTAATCAATGGAAGCACCTACGATATTGACCAACCAAGGGGTAGCGAGCTATTTACAAATGCCAGCCAGCTGGGATGTGATTCGCTGGTACAAATCGAGCTCCATTTTTATCCGCCAGCAACATCATCACTCTCTCCTACCCTTTGCCAGGGCGAATCCATTGTAATCAATGGAACTACCTACAATTCAGCCAACGAACAAGGTACGGAGGTACTGATTGGCGCAGCGGCCAATGGCTGCGATTCCATCATTCAGGTAGCTTTGGCCTATTATCCGCCAAGCGAAGGGGAGCTGAACACCACACTTTGTAGCGGCGATCATGTAGTAGTAAACGGAACGGTGTATGATGAAAATAATCCAAGCGGTACGGAAGTATTATCGAGTGCATCCATGCACGGCTGCGACTCGGTGCTGCAAATTGTGCTCGACTTTCAGGCCAGCGTCACTGAAAGGATATTCACCAGCCTTTGCTCAGGGGAGCAATTGATCGTGAATGGCAATTTGTATGATGAGAGCAACCCACAAGGCACCGAAGTGATTTCCAGTGGTTCGGTGTTCGGCTGCGACTCGGTGATCCTGGTAGAGCTTAGTTTTTGGCCAGTCGCCAGCTCCAATTGGCAACCCGACTTGTGCTCGGGAGAATCGATTTCCATCAATGGTCAAACGTATGATGAAAACCTGCCATCGGGGGTTGAAACGCTCAACAATGCCAGCATAAATGGCTGTGATTCAACGGTTTATATAGAAATTAATTTTCATTCCCAAGCGGAAGGATGGCTCGAAAAGCAATTGTGCAACGGCTCTTCCATCAACATCAACGGCACCCTCTACGATGAAAACAACCCCAGCGGTACCGAAGTGCTGACCGGCCAGAGCAGCCACGGATGCGACTCTACCCTTCATATCAATTTGGAGTTTGTGGACAAGACGGAGGAGACTTTCGACTGGCAGCTCTGCGAGGGAGAAGAGCTGCTCGTCAATGGCACAATTTACGATGCCAACAACCCTGCCGGAACCGAAACCATTGCGGCGGGCAATATGCAAGGCTGCGATTCCATCATTCACATCGATTTGCAATTTGTGCCGCATAGCGAATTTATTTTCCAACAAACTCTCTGCTCCGGAGAACTCCTGATGGTCAATGGGCATACCTACGATCAGCAAAACCCGACCGGCACCGAGCTGCTCAGCGGCCAGGCTGCCAATGGTTGTGACTCTACGGTATTTGTACAGCTCGGCTTTCACGAGCCGGCGGAAAACTATATTCAGCAGCAATTGTGCAACGGCTCTTCCATCAACATCAACGGCACCCTCTACGATGAAAGCAACCCCAGCGGTACCGAAGTGCTGACCGGCCAGAGCAGCCACGGATGCGATTCTACCCTTCATATCAATTTGGAGTTTGTGGACAAGACGGAGGAGACTTTCGACTGGCAGCTCTGCGAGGGAGAAGAGCTGCTCGTCAATGGCACGATTTACGATGCCAACAACCCTGCCGGAACCGAAACCATTGCGGCGGGCAATATGCAAGGCTGCGATTCCATCATTCACATCGATTTGCAATTTGTGCCGCATAGCGAATTTATTTTCCAACAAACTCTCTGCTCCGGAGAACTCCTGATGGTCAATGGGCATACCTACGATCAGCAAAACCCGACCGGCACCGAGCTGCTCAGCGGCCAGGCTGCCAATGGTTGTGACTCTACGGTATTTGTACAGCTGGGCTTCCACGAGCCGGCGGAAAACTATATTCAGCAGCAATTGTGCAGTGGAGCAGGCCTGTGGGTCAATGGCAATTGGTATGATGAGTCGCAGCCTGAGGGAATCGAAATATTAACCAATGCAAGTGTAAATGGCTGTGACTCAACGATTTATGTTCAACTTAGCTTCCACCAACAGATTACTGAGAACCTGCAGGCTTCGATTTGTAGAGGAGAAAGTTTCCTACTCAATGGTCAGACTTATCAACAAAGTGGTCAGTACAGTCAGCAGTTGGTAAGTGTGCAGGGCTGTGACAGCCTGCTATTACTCGATCTGGTGGTGATGGATGCCGCCACATTGGGCGCAGCAGATGCCGGGCCGGATGTGCAGACTTGCAGTGCCGAGGTTCAGCTTCAAGCCAATTTGCCGCCGGGCACCATCGGCCAGTGGCTGAGCAATTCTTCCACAAGTTTTTCTGACATCCACGATCCTGAAAGTTTGCTTTCGCAATTGACGGGCGGAGCCAATGAGTTGGTCTGGTCTTTATCAAGTGGGCAGTGTGCCGATTATGACCGCGACACGCTCATCATCTGGCAGGAAGTCCGGCCGGATGCACGCGATGATGCTTTTGAACTGCCTCCAGCCAGTCAGTCCTTTTCTGCCGATCTGCTGGCCAATGACGAGCTGGATGATGTGGCTCAGTGGGATATGGAGTGGGTAGAGCTACCAGCTGTGGGGCAGGTCAATATGCTACCGGAAGGCTGGATGAGCTTCGAGCTCGATCAGGCTTTTGCAGGTACTATTCAGTTCAGCTATAAGTTATGCAACCTCGAATGTGCCAATTTGTGTGATACGGCGGTGGTTGATTTGCGGGTGGAAGAATCGCCTGCAATGGCCGATACTTTGGTGGACATTCCCAACGGCATCACCCCTAATGGCGACGGGCTCAATGAGTTTTTTGTTTTTCCGATGCTCGAACACAACCCGGAGCGCTTCCCCCAGCGAGAGCTGATTATCTTCAATCGGTGGGGCAATATTGTGTATCAAACACAAAAGTATCAAAACAATTGGGGGGGGGAAGCCTCCAATGGCCAGGCTCTTCCTCAAGGCACCTATTACTATGTACTGCGCCTCGATATAGCCGATGGTATCATTTACAAAGGAGATATTAGCATCATTCGTTAGCAATACCTGAAACTTATTTGCCTTTCAATCCATGGTTCTTTGTTTTGAATAAGACAATTAGCCTACATTGCAGCTGCCTTTTGCAATGCATTAGTTGTTTTTGGCGTACAATTCGTACAAGATTTAAACCACAGCAATCAGCCAGATGCAAACAGCTTTTTACAGCCACATCTTTTCAATACTCTGCCTTTGGTGCCTTACTTCCTTGCCGGGGGCTACGCAGCATTTTTACGATGAAGCCGATCGCTTTTTCCAAACATTTGTCATGGACGGCTTGGTGGATTATACCGCCATTCAAAAAGAGCCGATTCTGCTCGGCCAGCTTATTGACCACATTGCCAAGCACGAGGCGGACGACGGCAGCAAGGCATTCGCTATCAATGCGTACAATTTAGTAAGCATCCACAAGGTGCTGGCTGCTTATCCGGTAGCTTCGCCAAAATCCATTCCCGGTTTTTTTAACCAGGCCACTCACCAGTTTGGCGGCGAATCCATGAGCCTCGATAATTTTGAAAAAAGAATACTTGCCCATTTTCAAGATGTGCGTTTACATTTCGGGCTTGTTTGTGCTGCCCGTTCCTGCCCACCCTTGCTCAGCAGGGCCTATCGACCTGAGCTGGTGGAACAGCAACTTGATGAGCAAGCAAGCAAACTCATCAATGACCCCGAACAGCTTCAATTGGTAAGGGCTGACAAATTATCCCTGCCCGAATGGATGAATTGGTATCGCAAAGAATTTCAGGTGGCCGGAGGATTGCTCGCCTTTATCAATCACTATCGCCAGCAGCCTTATCCAGCTAATACAAAGCTTGAATTCCATTCGTACAACTGGCAGCTCAATGACCGGCTTGCCACTCTGTCGGCTACCAACCAGCAGGCCTATCGGGCTTCCGTCTTGCTGCAGCCGGGACAGCGGGAGATCAAAGTATTCAATTCGGTATATACTCAAAAAGATTTCGATGGCTTCGAGCAACTCAATAGCCGCGACACCTACTTCTCAAGCTTTATTCAGTATTTATATGGTCAGAATGAGCAGCTGAATATTGGTTTTGATGTAGTGCTGAAATCGAATCTACTGAATGACTTTTCCGACGCTTTGCCTTTTCGGGCCTTGGGGCTGCGTACTTTCCGGGAAATTCAGAGCTTCCGCTGCGATGCGCCGGGGCGCAATTTGGCAGAAGGTAGCTTTTGCGGCAGTCCGGGGCATAGCGGGCGCGACAGCCTGCGCGATTGGGAGGGTGGTTTGTTGGAAACTACGGGTGCTGCCGGCATTGCGCATATTGGTCCAAAGGTCAAGTTCAATCCTTTGCGCAGCAGAGGAAATCTGTCGTTGCAGCAAACACTTTATTTTCCTGTGCAAGATGATCTGGATGGTCGCTTTATTTCCTTTTCCCAACTTTTTTATGATCGGCTGATCGGTAATCGTTTCCAACTTTTTTCGGAGCTCAGTTTATGGACGAGCCTGGCTCCGGAATTTCACATCGACTCGTTTTTCAAACTATTTTTCAGCTACTTTCCTACCAACCGCTGGACAGTGTATGCCACCACTACCGTGCCTTACGAGTTTGGTGTGGGCAGCAAATTTTTCATCACGCCACAACTTGAAGTAGAATTGCTCTACACTTACTTGGCACCCATAGAGCGGTATGTAGGATTCAGTCGGCCGCGTACTTTTAATTTGGGTATCCGGTATCAACGTTAAGTAAGAAGATGGGGAGTTGGGGAGTTGGGGAGATGGGGAGTTGGGGAGATGGGGAGTTGGGGAGATGGGGAGTTGGGGAGATGGGGAGATGACCGCTGTGTCTGGCCACCGCCAAAAAGTAAACCCTTTCTACCTTTGTAGAAAGGGCCTATTCCTAATAAAACTGATCTATAAGAATCTCTAAACTAAAACCTTATTGAGTGCGGATGGCGACTCGCTACATCACATTCAGCAGTAGTCAAGGCCATCGACGAATTGGTACCATTAAAAAAAGAGTAACAGTGGTGAAGCTCCGGTAAGGAGGCATCACTAACGAAGCTATCGCACGAACAGGCATAAGGGTAGGAAAGTAAAACTGGAGAATGATGGCTACTATAAGTTGTGGTCACAGGATTATAGTAAAACCAATGAGAAACGAAAGCGATCGCACCGTTGTTCACTGTTACTCGCAAGGGACTAAAAGCTAATGAAGTTTGATTTACTTGCAGTTTTTTCTTACTAGCAGATATTGGAGGATGATATGTTGATATATTGTTCAAGGGATATTTGTTGTAGTTCTCTGTAAAAGGGATTGCGACAAAGCATTCAATTCAAAGTGCCTGATCGTGGGGGTAGCATGACCGACAAAGACTAAACAGGGCCACTAAGAGATCGATAGAAAAATTGAGGAGCTAAAAAAAGGCGAAGCCTGTTGTCTAACGGAAAAGACAAGGGGAGTACAAAATTTTTCATGGGATATGTTTTTCGGTCAAGGGACATATTTGTTACAATGCAAATATAAGTGATGCCATTCAGTTGGCCATACCCCAAAAGGGGTATTTTTTATATAGCTAAATTTTAAAAACGTGAACCCTCTGCTATCTGTTATCTGAAAAGCGCGCCAAAACCTAACACAAATAACTGACTACCAACTACTTATGAAGCAAATGTTTTCGCCACATCTTTCCTTGCTTTATCACCTACTACTTCTCTAAAAAGCCAAAATGCCTTGCCTCAACGTAGAATAGTGAGGTCTCCTCTGTATATTTTATTATTGCTCAGGTCCAGCCTCATTATATAATAATAGGTGCCTTGAGGCAGCGAATTGCCATCCGTGCTGTTGCCGTTGAAGTCATTTTGATAAGGTGCAGCTTTATACACAACGTCGCCCCATCGATTGAAAATAATGAGTTCGTTGTTGGGAAAATCTTCAGGAGAATTTTCCAGCTCGGGAATGACAAAAAAGTCATTCATACCATCATCATTTGGCGTAATCCCATTCGACACCACTACAGTAGTATCCACATTTTCCGCAACGTTTAGCAGCACATTTGCTGTATCGCAAAATGACGGACACTGCTCGCTGCAAAGCTCGTATTGAAAGCTTAGCTCGCCGGCAAATTGGCTGCTCGCAGAATAACTAAAGAGCCCTCCGCCCTGCGGGCTAATACTGCCTGACCCTGGATTGCTCAGCAATTGTACCACCCAGCTTGATGTAAGGCTCACATCATCATTGGCGACCAAATTAAGGGGAGCAGCCATCGCTTCATATGGCAAATTGAATTGGTCGTCTTCGGCCAGGGGAATCCCTTCTACTATTATAAAAACTGTATCCCGATCATAATCGGGGCAAAGCGGAGCCGACAATGACCAGACCAACTCATTGGCACCCGGCAATAGGCCTTCAACGCTTGTGGTAGCTCCATCCGGTTGATCGAAAAACAAGGAGGGGCTTCCCGACCAACTTCCCGTGAGCCCCGGCGCAATGTTTCCTTGTACTGTAGCAACATCTTCGCAAATACTCTGGTCGATTCCAGCAGAAGCTTCCGGCGGCAAATTATCAACAACCGCCACCACAGCCATATCAAAACAGCCATTGGTCGTATCGCGCACTTCCAACAGGTAGCTGCCCGCCTGATCTACTTCTATAGCAATCGTGTTCGCTCCGCTGATGATGTGGCCATCGCTTGTAGTCCAGTTATATACAATTCCGCTACCAGTGGCAGAGCCGTCACCACTCAACAGAATCACTGGCGCGTGGCAGGTAATAGAGGTGTCAGGAGCTACTACTACTGCAGGTACCTTATCATCTTTTTCAATTAGTACACTGTCCCAGCTTTGGCAATGATTGAGCTGGTTGGCAACCTCCAGATAATACGTGCCCGCTTCATCCACAAGGGGTGTAAGCGTAGTGGCATCCTGAACTATTTGCCCCTCTATGGTTGACCAAAGATAACTAAGGCCTGCCCCGCTGGAGGACGCTGTGCCGTCCAATCGGAGTTCAGGATCGGTACAATCTATCTGAGCGCTGTTGCCGGCCTCCGCAATGGGAGCAAGCGTATCGAGCAATACTTCCAGGCTGGCCGTGTCGATACAGCCATTGAGCGTATTGCGCACTTGCAAGGTGTAGCTGCCCGCCCCTCCCGCTTCAGCGTTGAGGCTGTTGGTGCCACTCAGGATAAGCCCGTCGGTAGTTGTCCAGAGGTATTCAAACTGATTGCCGGTTGACGAACCCGATCCGTTGAGGGGACTCACCGTATTTTGGCAATCCATATTATTATCGGCCATAGCCTGAGCGACCGGGCGAATGGTGTCGATGTTTACCACCACTGACGACTCCGCCGTGCAGCCATTCATGCTATTGGTAACGGTTAGTGTGTAGGTGCCGTCACTGTCAACAGTGGGATTCAGCGTATTGTCGCCGCTTACAATATTGCCATCCGTACTTGCCCAAAGGTAGCTAAACTGGAAGCCCATCGAAGAACTGATCCCATTGAGTTCGATGGTAGGCTCATCACAGGTAATAGTGCTACCATCTCCGGCATTGGCCGTAGGTTCGTCAAAATCGCCTTCCACCACAAAACTCAGCGTGTCGGTCAGCGGAGGTGTCGAAGCATCGGAGATGGTCAGAAAATACGTGCCATTTTCCAAATTATCAATATCCTCATCGGTAGAGCTGAAGCCATTCGGGCCCTGCCATTGAAAACTATAAGGGGGCAAAGCTCCCTGCGGATTGATGGCAATGAGGCCATCCGTAGGAGCGGCACAATTGACGTGCTCGATATGTGTATTGGGAAAGGCGTAAGGAGCTACTATGCAGGCATGCCCGTCAACAGGAACAATGCCAATATCCTGACCATTAGAATTGACATCCGAAGCTTCCATATTCAGCGGAAGGTTTACAAAGGACACATTGGAACAATCGCCAATATTGCCCACGATCGTAAAGCAAAGCTGAAAGATCGAGGTGCCATTCGGCACGGTAGCACCTACCCCCCAGGGATCGAGCCAAATGGCGGGTATAGAGCCCGTAGGTGCCAAGGCAAGGTTGGCAAAGAAGTTGGCAGGCATGGGCAGATTGATATTCGCTATGGAATCCAATCGCAAGACGTTAATATCCCAATTCATAGAAAACTGAATATTTACAATTTCTACAAAGTCATCTGCCAGAATGTCCATGCAAAATGACGGTGTATTAGGCGTAGTGGTCACCGGATCGGCGGTTAGCGTAACTTGTGCTTTTGCTCCAAAGGATGTTGCTATTAGCAAAAGGCAGAATATGGAGTGCTTGCAATACATAATTCTATATTTTTGGGAACTGCAAATTGAACCGGTACAAAACTGTATTTTCAAAAAAATTTAGTAATCAAAAGAATAGGCTACATTAATTTCGTGTGTACTGCCTACGGAAGGGCCGAAGGAGCTGAAGAAAAAGTCGAGCCCGTAGCCAACGCGGAAGTTGTTGTCGAGGCCCACATTTTCACCCATCAAGAAGCCAGCCTCCACATGCATGCTCCCGGCTGTAGATATTCCGGTGCCGAGCCAAAGGTTGCCAGCCATCTGGTAGCGAATGTTAAAATCTATATTGACCGGCACATTGGGCGCATACTTCACCCAAAGGCTGGGTTCCAGGAAGCTGTCATTATCAAAGTGTTTGTACAAGCCCAGCAGGCCATAAAAATGTTGGATTCTTTTGGTGTAAAACTCGCCGTTTTCGTTTTCAAATGTCAAATCGAGACCGATCACCTGTGGCACGGAAAGGCCGCCATACACCCGGCTGTCTGCCAAAAATCCATCGAATATATACTGATAAGCAAATACGCCAAAGCCTACATCCGGGTAGAGTTGTGCCTGGTCATCACCCGCCAGATTATCGCCCAGTTCGCGGAGCCTGATCTCCGAAGTATTTACGCGGTATTGCACCAGCCCTGCCGCCAGCCCTACAGCCAGGCCATTGAATTCGGGGTCTTGTGAGAGGATGCCGCCAAAGCGAGCGTACAAGCCCGTAAAGCCGGTAGGGCCGGTTTGGTCATTGATGAGATAGCCGCCAGTCACAAAATTGAATGAGCTGCGATCACCAAATACAAAGCTGCCGTGCAATGCCTGGGTGCGCGGAGCATTATCAAAATTGGTCCACTGCACACGGTAAGAGCCTCCGAAAGACAGGCTGTGATCATGGAGCAGAAAATCCTGATGTATGGCTGCCGGATTGATTAGGCTGGTATGCTCGCGATATTGGGTAAAAAGTGGAAGCTGTTGGGCAGACAGGAAATGGGTGACTGCAAGGTAAATTACCAGGAGTAATGTTCTTTTCATGGGATTGAATTTGCACTGTAAATATACGAAAACATTCCGCCGGATTGAAAAAATGCCCCCTTCATTGTAGTGAAAGGGAGCACGATCAAAAACTGTTTAAAGTATTATTTTGCTTTTGGTACACAGTTTTTGACCTTCATAACTAATCAAACTAATCAGGCTTCGGCAAGCCATTACCAGCTACTGCCGAAAACCTTGTGGCGGCTTTTCAGCTCGATAGAGCCTGTATATCAATACAGTTTTCTACAATAATCTTACAATGCAATCAGGGATGTAATAAAAATCGGAACGCCAAAAGGTCGGTATGGGAGATGTTGTGTTTTTCACAGGATTTATAAAGACGGGGCATCAAAGCCCGGATATTGAAGTTTTTGTTTTTTGTTTTGTCCCAATTTCATATCAAAGATACAAATTTCCGCGAGGCCGTTATATACCCTAAATGGGGTAATTGGGTATAGGTATGAAATAACCAAGCTTACACTTAACTCCCAATACTGCCGATCTCCACCCCTTCAGAGTAAGCTACCCGAATACTGTTTTCGTTAAATGCCTTTTTGATGCGGGCATAAGCATCGAAAGTGACTTCCCAGTAATCATCGGGATCTACAAAAGGTCGGATAGCCAACACAATATTGTGGCTGTCATAGGTTTCGATACCTACAGTAGGTGCGGGATCTTTCATCACCTTGGGCGTTTGCGTCAGTACATCCATAATGATCTCCTTCACTCTGGGATAGCTCTCCTCATAAGGCATGGTGACATTGAGTTCGAGCCGCACCGAGCCTTTGTTCGACAAATTGGTCACCACATCGTCAATCACCTGGCCATTGGGAATGATGAGAGTCTTTTGCCCCGGTGTGGCCACAATGGTATTGAAAATCTGTATCTCCTCTACCTTGCCAAACTTGTCCTTCACTTCTACCCAGTCACCTACTTTGTAAGGCTTAAAGATGAGGATGATTACCCCGGCGGCGAAGTTGCCCAGGCTGCCTTGCAGCGCCATACCCACTGCAAAGCCAGCTGCAGCCAACACTGCCACCAGCGATGCCGTCTCGATACCCACGATACCTGCCGCGCTCAGTACCACCATAATTTTCAGTCCGATTTCGAGGATGGAAATGATGTATGGTGTGATCTCATTATTAAACTTGGCCCGCGCCAGACTTTTGCGTACCACCTGGCTAATTTTTTTCACAATCCAAAAACCAATAATCAATACGGCAGCAGCCAGCAATAAGTTGGGAACGTATTTGACTGCCATATCAACTATGGTCTGCCAATAGTTGTTGATCTGATCCATGCGTTGTTTGTTTTACGCGGCAAAGATAAGGCAGGCCGGGAGAAAAAAAAATTGTTTTGGCGCAAGCGCAGTTGGCTTATCAGATGGGCAGACGCGCTACACCAGGCAGCCCCAAGCCCAACATGACCAGGAATCAAAAAGAGCTTTTCCCAGCGCACTAGTACTTAGTCAAGGTTTGAATATCGGGTAGGATTTGAAGGAATTGGAGCTTAGACAAGACATGAGCAAGCGAGAGTTTGTGAACCCTGTCTGCCGGCTCTATTTGGTGCCAGACAGGCAGCCAGGCAGACGCAAAAAGCGGATGGGATGCCACAGGCGCAGCCTCAGCTACGGCGAGTATTTCTAATGGCCAGCGTGTATGGCGTTCCGCCGACTAGGTGGTATATACATATACGCATTGTTAACCGCAGGATTCCTTTTTCATTGAGTCAAGAATGCTTGAGCTGTTATTACTGGTATTGCTGAACTTTTAAAATCTTTTAAATTTCTAGTAATGATAATATCTGCTTCATATTCTAAGGCAGAATAGTACTGTAAGCCATCTTCAAAATCTGAGAAAGATTTATCATTTAAAGAAAGTTCAATTATTTTATCGTTCAAATCTGCTACCGTCACCAAGACTTTGAATTTTGCCAAAATGTCCCTTGCAACGATTGAATTATTCAACTTTGATAACACATAATTTGTATTTGCAAAGGTTAAAGAAGAAACAATCAATTTTACCTTTTCCTTATCACCTAAAGAAAATAATTTGGCTGCTTCCTCGTAAAAAAGCTTCCTCCTTGCAAGTAAGTCAATTACTATGTTTGTATCAATAAACAGTTTCTTCATCGGTATTTTTCAATGAGGTATTTTGTGTATTCATCCCGAATATCAAAATCTGTTGGCAATTCGATTACTCCACTTAGGCTCTTGACCAAAGGCGTTATTTCTACATCTTTGGTTTTATTGTCAACTATTGACTTTAAGTAGGCTTCTATCAATTTTGATAAACTGATCTTGTTTTTCTTAGCATACAATTTAGCGTTCTCTATAACACTTTCATTTAAGCTAAGAGTTAATTTTTTATCCATGACATATTTTTACGTACAAAAATAAAATAATTATACGTAAATTGCAATCTTTCTCTTGCTTTCCCTCCTTTTTCCCAGCACACTAGTGCTCCTTCATTTTTGCCTGCTATTCAACCGGAAGACTCCCTTCACCCACACCTGGCATGCCACTCTACCTAGTGCCAGACCGGTTTATCCTGTGGCCAGGCTCACACCCAACTATGTCGGCCAGCTTGCAAACCGACCTCTAAAAACCCATGTCAACACTCCCCACCCTTGACTTTTATAATTTTTCATGGTAATATGTACGCGAATTCCCTTCCCATGAACGGCTAATGGTCATTAGCACTTTGAAGCTCCTTCTACAATAACAGACAAAACAGACTGCCCGCAGGTGATGAAATTCCTTTTCCTGATTGCGCAGCAGGTGAAGCAGGATAATGAAGCACTGCAAATCTTATTTTTTTAACCGACTGCTATTTGTAATGGTTACAAAAACGCTCTCTATGACACTTCTGCTGACCGCTTTGCTCTGCATCTGCATCAGCTGCATGGCCTTTTCACAGGATTATACCCCTTTCCCGTTAGAAAATGGCGTATGGTCAGAACTTTATCAGGTTGTGGTATATCCCGATCCCGATGATCCGGATTATATCGAAACGGATAGTACAACGATCCGGTACGTTATTAATGGAGACACTCTCGTCAATGGCATAGTATATCGAAAGCTCTATGAAACAACTGACAGTTTATTCGATATTGATTCACCGAATACATTTTATAAGGGGGCATTAAGAGAAGATGCCAAACGGATTTATCATCGATTCTCCAACTCCCCTGGTGGAGAGAGACTTTTGTACAATTTTAACATGCAGCCGGGAGATACTTTGACACAGCGGGCTACCGATACCGGAGAGCCTTTTTGGGTTGTTTTAACTTCTATAGATAGTATCACCTTTTTGGATGGCAGTGTGCGCAACAAATTCAACTTCACCGCTCTTGACTCACTGGGTTCATATTTTGGTACCTGGCCAAGCTGGGTAGAAGGAATGGGCAACCTTTTAGGTTTGTTTTATCAAGTGCCTATTGGTCCTCAGGGGGATCACCAACAACTAATGTGCTTTCACAAGGGCGACACCCTGCTGTATCAGGCACCGGATTTCGACTATTGTTTTTATGAAAAAATCTTTGTCAGCAGCAAAGAAGTAGCCAGGCTTGGAGGGATAAGCATGTATCCCAACCCTATAGCCAGCCATTTAAATATTCGCTTCACTTCTCAGATCAAGTACCCAGTCAGCCTGAGCATACTAAGCCTTCGGGGCGATTTGGTTTACACCAAAAAACTGCTTCTTCCAAAATCGGAACATACCCTTTCCATAAAGGGAATACTGCACACACCCGGTATATATATCCTTTCTATTGCCAATGAAGAGGGGTACTTCCATGAAAAATTCGTGCGCTTGGATTAGGTGGAGCAAGAATATCGATTGAGATATTTATCAACATCAAAAACCATACATCATGAACCGATTAATTTTATTAGCATTGGCCCTAATTACACTTTATTCAAAAAGCCCAAGGGAAAGGAACTGGGGACGGTGAAAAAACAAATTAACCGAGCAATGTCAAAACTCAGGGTGAAGATCGAACACGTCTTTGCAGGATTGAAGAGACTCAGAATGTTGAAGGAAAAAATCAGAATTCCTTGTTATACCAAAAGGCAGTCAATTGTAAAAATTGCTGCTGCTATTCATAACCTCAGAATTGTACAGAGAAACTCTTTACTAATAAATTCGCAATAACCTTTATTAAAAATAAAAAAAGTGAATCGGTATATATCAATAGTTTTTTGTCTTGTCCTGTTTAATGCTAATTGTGTATTTAGCCAAAATATTCAAAGTGATATTGATAGCTTGATTAATATAGTACAGGATACAAACATCGCAGATGCTTATCCAGTGAAAATAATATCTGCTATTAAACAAATCGGAAAGATAAAGCAATCAGAAGCAGTAAAGGCTGCTCCATATTTAGCTCAATATCTTGATATGAAAATAGATATAGACACTATGGAATATTTAAATTTACTCCATGCGTATAGCTCATTCATTCCCAAGGAGGAGTTATTTCCGACTATATATTCTGCAGTTCATATTGGGGAACCGATTTTGCCATATATAATAAAAATTATATTAGAAGAAAAAGTGTCTCTTCAATACAAGTACAATGCTTTAAGGGTTATCGTGGAACTGAAGGGATCTTCTTCCAATGCCTACACTTACATAGCAGAAATTGCGAAGACAGTAGATACTGCCCAAAAAGATGTGCTTTTGAAATTTGCAGACTTACTTAAATGATGTCCCATATTGATAAATATTTAGTAAGGATTGAAGTTAATTAAAATCAATTAATAATGAATAACTCTAGGCTTATTTCGGGTGCTATAAAAACCCTGCCCATTGGCAACCTCTCAAATGGAATGAACCGAAATCCTTTCTTTTCTAATTTAGGACTCCAATATCTCTGTAATTTAAATACCGATAACAATACTGATTTTGCTGTCCCGCTCGAATCCGGCACCAATGAGGGTATCGCTGCCAATCAGGGTAGCAACCAGATGGCAGCCGGAAATGCCTTCTCTCATCGTCCTTTTCCCCTCAGCCTTGATTTTAATAATTCCAGTGCCTGGCCGGTATTTTATTGGTACGATGAACAGGTTCCGGAAGAAGAACCCATAAATTATGTTGGAATTGCTAAAGAAGAAGCAGAAGAAGGTTCAGGTTGCTCGGGAAGCGGGCCGGAAATACCAGAAGTGAAAGAGCTCACTGAAGGTGAAAAAGCAGATTTATTGCTATACTACAATAGCCATTCAACAGCTTACGATCAATCACTTGCCAGTTATAATGCCTTAATGGATGGCGGAGATACTGACGAGTTGTTGAATACGATTGGTGATGCTGCCCCGGCAGATAGCATTATGCTATACAATAGCTTGATGAATTATGCACCTTATTTATCGGAACCAGTTCTCTTCGCTGCTGCCGACATCACCAATGTATTATCCCACTCCAGGATGAAGAACATTCTGATCAGTACGGCTGATGAGGCCCGAAAGCCTTCGGTGATCAAGTATATGCAGCAAAAGGCCGACCCCTTGCCGGAAGGAATGATCAGCGAAGTATTGGCCAAGATTGATACGGCCACCATTCGCACCGAACACGAAAGCGATCTTTCGCTATACGCCATGCGAAAGGACAGTGTAGCCAACCGAATGATTATCGACTACCTGATGGATACGACAACCATCCATTACGACTCCATCAGAATCTGGCTGGAGCGCAAAGGCAGCTTCGAATCCGAGTTGGCCATTGTGGATGCTTATTTATCCGAAATGGATACGACTTCTGCCAAAGCCTATCTCGATAGCATCCCGGCTAATGGTTTAACCAGTTCGCAAACTACAGAGTTGGGTCACTTTAAGTCCTTAAAGTATTTGCAGATCGCCTGGATGGGTGTCGAAAAAACCCTGATGGACCTGGATTCCAATGATGTCAACCAATTGCTCAATATTGCCAACACCCATAGCGGCCTGGGTGCCCAGCAGGCTAAAAACATCCTCGAATTTGCTTATGGCTATGATTTTTATGTTCCACCCGTATTCCCCGACACCCAGGCAAGCCAGCAATTCAATCGGCCGTTTTTTCCAACTGCCGATCAGCTAATCGCAGGTGCTATGCCCGTGCGGGCGATTCCTAATCCCGCCAAAGACAAGGTGCAGTTTGCCTTTCAGATCACCGACAACTCCAAAAAGGAATTGCATATCTTTGATATCAACGGCCGGCTGATCAAACAATTTACCGTAAGCAGCAATGAAACGATAGAATGGAATACCAGCTATATAGCTCCGGGTGTTTACCTATACGGACTTAAAACCAATGGAGGATACAAAGCGCTCCAACGTCTTGTAATTAGCAAATAATTTCATAATGCCTGGCTATCTTTATGGAGGCTTTCAGGCCCTCTGGCTTGCAAAGATAGCCAGGCCCCAAATTTTCAACCAATGAACGTACTACGCTACCTGCTGTTCTTTACTTTTTGTTACCCCCTTTTGCTGGAAGCTCAGATCACCTTCAACAAAAGGCTGCATTTCGATTACCCGGCTGCTGTATTTAACAGCATTGCAGTGACCGATACGGCTTACTATGTGAATGGAGTTTTTGCTGACTCTGTATATCCTTATAGAGCGAGCCATTTATTTGCGAAATTTGATCTTAATGGAAACGAAGTATTCCACAGAATCATAGCAGATACTAATAAAACTTTTGAAACATTTAGTATGCCCTTTATTAAAACATCTGATAATGCCCTGTTAACCGGAGGCTATTCTAAAAGTGATACTTATGGTATGAGAGGTATGTTGTTGAAATTCGATTCCAATGGAAATCTATTAGATAGTCTTTATTACTTTAGTCCATATTATCCAGCCAATCCTTTCAATGTTCCCCATGATATGATGCTAACCAGTGATGGAGGTGTGATAGCACTAAATTTTGTTGAAAATCCAAATGGCCCCTCTAATGGTGGCATTACCCTAACAAAATTTAACAAGAATTGGGAAAAACAATGGACCAAGCTTTATGATACTCAATATGAGGATGTTCCGGAATCCATAATACAGGATGGCGATGGCTTCATTATAGGTGCTACCCGCTCCAACCTCAACACCAACTTCAACGACTTCTGGGCCACCACCCACATCTTTCGCATCGATAGTGTGGGGGAACGGCAGTGGTCCTATCTCTCACCGGGACAGCAGTTGCAGGATGCCGCTTACGGCATGGTCAAAACCGCCGATGGCGGCCTGGTGGTTGCCTCGGGCTGGGGTACAGAGGAGGATATCAACGGCGCACATAGCTTGCTGCTTTGGGATGGTTATATTTTTAAGCTCGATCAGGATAAGAAGCTGGAATGGGGACGAAAATTAAGGGAATCCGTCCGCCCCTCTTACAATTACTTCAATCAGCTTATTGCCGTCAGTGATGGAAGCGGGTATGTAGCTGCCGGAAATATGGAGACACCCAATTTCGATGAAGTCGGCTACGACATCAGCGGCTGGCTGGTGAAAGTCTCTCCCCAGGGCGACAGCCTGTGGAGCCGGCTGCTGCACCACGTAGTATCGCGTGCCGATTTCCATACCTTCTACGATGTGCAGGAAACGCCCGATGGTGGTTTTATTATGGTGGGCCAATCGAGGGATGACTCACCGGAATTTGAGCATCCCCGCCAGCGGGCCTGGATCGTCAAGGTAGATGCGCATGGCTGCCTGGTGCCGGGCTGCCATATCAAAAGCAGTACTTCAGCACCCCAATCGCGCCTGGTGGTAAAAACCTATCCCAATCCGGCCAGCGATTACCTCAACATTTATGTTCGCCTGCCGGCTGAGCAGACCGAAGGCCGCTGGCGGGTGGTGGATGTGCTGGGGCGATCCGTCCGCCAATTCGATAATGCCGGCTATCGGGAGGTGACGCACCTCTGCCCAGTGGATGATCTGCCGGCGGGGATGTATGTGTTGCAGTATGGGACGGATGGTGAGCTGTGGTATTCCGCTTCCTTTATGGTTCAGCGGTAAGTGGATAAAATGAATAAGGGTGGGTATTGCCTGCCGGCAGCCTTCTTTGTCTTCCTGCCCGTCCGCAGGCGGGGATACAAAGAAGCAAAAATCAAGACTGTATTCATTTCTTAACGCTACAAAACCAGCAAATGCCTAAACAAAATGAACTCGCCATAAGACTGTCACCCAACTCTTATACACTGCGAAGTCTTACTGCCTCAGGGCTCATCAATGCTTACCTTGGCTCAAACAGTATTTTGTTTTTAACGGCATTGGCTGCTTTTTCCGCTAAAATGAATAAGGCCGGAAATTATTTGGGCCCAACCTCTGCCCCGTGGTATTCCGATTCCTTTGTGGTTCAGCGGTAAATGAACCTAAAATCAACAATTATGAAACAGATTTTACTAGCCATTTTCTTCTTTCCTGCCCTTTGCTTAGCGCAGGAATTTGCGCCTATCGGGGCTAAGTGGCACAATCATATCAAGCCATTTGCCTCTTCCAGCTTCTCAGTTGCCCGACTCACCTATGAGAAAGATTCTATTATTGATGGCAAAAACTGTCAGATTGTTACAAGTGATAGAATTGGTTATGCGTGCAACGGTTTGGGAAGCTCTAATCAGAAAATATTTTTCTTCGAAGGTGGAGAGCTTTACTATTATACGGGTAGTGACTTCAATTTGATGATTGACTTTAATGCCGGCATCAATGACTCCTGGGTGTTTCATCCCAATAGCGCATTGGTGGATTCTATTGAAGTACATGTTGATTCCATTTCTTACCACTACTTGTCCAATCAGGATAGTTTGAGGATACAACATGTCACAGCACGTAATATCAATCAAATCTCTACTTACACCTACGAGACTCAAATCTATGAGCGCATCGGTTTTTTGACGGGTCTGTATCCCGATACCCACCATCCTACCAGCTTGTGCGATGGGCCCCTCGAAGGGCCCTTGAGGTGCTATGAAGACGATGATATCGGGCTCCTCAAATTTGATGATATCGACTGCGATTCGGTATATGTTTATAATTAGGGAAGGCGAAAAAAATAACCTACCCGTTAAAATGAGTAAAAATGTTATATATTTGGGAGAAAAAAACAAATGAAGATTTATTTAGCTCCCGAAGTTATATCAAGTTTTAATTCAGCTTTAATCAAGCTAAGGGGTTATGAACGCCGTCAATATGCTGCTGAATTATGTGAACAGTTCTTTGAAAATTCTCCTCGGATAATGGAACGTCGATTGAATGTGGGTCGTGAAATGGTTGAATTAGGGTTACATGAGCGTCGAACAGGCATTCGCTGTTTAGATGCCTATAATCAAAGAGGTGCGAAAAAAAAGAAGTAATCCATCCAGCACTTGAAAATGATGTTAAAGACATCGTTGATCAAGAGAGTCAAATTGATCCTCAATTCAAAACCCATCGTTGTTATGTAAAGGTTAGCGCTCCTTATATTCATAAAGAATTGGTACTACAAAAGTCTTACGAATTAGGAGATTTCACTCAACGTACTGTTAACAATGTACTCAACCGATTAGGGTATACTTTGAAAAAAGTTTTGAAAACTAAGCCTTTGAAAAAGATTCCACAAACAGATGCTATTTTTGACAATGTTAACAAGCAACATGCTTTAGCCAAAGATAACCCTCGTATTTTACGTATTTCTTGTGATGTAAAAGCGAAAGTAAAAATAGGCAACCTAAGCAGAAAGGGATATTCTCGTAATCTAAATGCACCTGTGGCAGACGACCATGATCAAAAATGGACAGACATTTTAGTCCCTTTTGGTTTATATGAAATCAACACAGATAACTGTTTTATGGTCTTTGGTAATTCTAAAGAAACATCAGATTTTATCGTGGACTCTTTAGAATGGTGGTGGTCACAAAGACAGTTTATGCAAGACCAATATGAACTGTTGATGATTGATTTAGATAACGGAAAATCAGTAGCAGGCAATACCAAACGTTTTATACAACGTATGGTCATGTTTGCTCAAAAAATTGGTATACCTATTCAATTGGTATACTATCCTCCTTATCATAGTAAGTACAATGCCATAGAAAGAGTCTGGGCAGCTTTAGAACAATATTGGAACCCTTTAATTTTAGATTCGATTGACCGAACCATTAAAATAGCTCAAAAAATGACTTGGAAAGGAATGAATCCTATTGTTCATTTTTTGGATAAGTTTTACCCAAAAGGCGTAAAAGTTGCTTCCGAAGAGTTCAAAGAACTAGATAAATTTATTATTCGAAATTCCATTTTACCAAAATGGGATATTCGTATTAATCCAAAATAATTAATGGGTAGATTATTTTTTTCCTACTCCCTTACCTGAATGATTTTGCTATATGTGGCGACAAGTGGTATTACAGCAATATTGAGGATAGCAATACCGGAAGGGAGGGATACATTTTGATAGAACGGGAAAAAGACACCCTAATTCAAGGCAAAACTTGCAGAAAACTGACAACCACCCGCTTCGATACAGATGGAACTTCTGAAAGAGAGCGCGACGAGTTTTTATATGCTGATGATATCAATGCCCTCGTTTACAGATTGGCCGACAATGATAGCTTTTATATCCTATACGACATGGGGGCTCAACCGGGTGATTCATGGACTACCCGCTACTATGATGCCGTTCAACAAGAGGAGATTACATCCACCATTTTAGTAGATAGCATCTCAACTGTCGAAATCCAGGACTATTTTCTAAAAGTCTTATATGTTACCACGACAACCGGCGATCTTAGTTTTGGCAGCACTCAAAGTCCGCCAATCGGAAAAGCAAAAATCATCCAGATGATTGGCGGAACCTGGTACCTGTTTCCTCAAAATTATGCCCAGCTAGAATCAGATATCCGGATCGGCTTGCGATGCTATGAAAGTTGCGCTTTGGGAGAATACAACTTCGGATTGTATAATGATTGTCGCGCTTTGATAAAAAGTAATAGCATCCACGAAAATGATCAAAATAAATTAGCCATCTCTATCTTCCCCAATCCCGCCCGCCATTACCTGCACATCTCCACGAAGGATATGCCATTGCCCTTTGATTTCCAGCTTTTCGATGCGCTGGGGCGGCAGGTGTTGCAGGAGCAAGTTTGGGTAGCAGAGCAGAAAATCAATATTGAAGCCCTGCCGCCGGGCACCTATTGGTATCGGGTAGTGCAAAAGGATGAAATGCTGACAAGGGGAAAAGTCGTGGTGTATTAAGAGCTTCAGGTTTTCTGATTTCAGACCCCTCTCATCTGGCCGTCTGTTGTCTGGCCATCTGCCTCCTTGTAGTCTTCCCTTATGCCGCTACCGCTTGATAGTAGAAATTCTGATTATCAATTTCATATTGAGCCGGCGGAATGCGTCCCAAGTTCTTATGGGGTCGTAGTTCATTGTAAGTTTGAGACCAGATTTGAATTTCTTGATTCAAGGTCTCCATCGAATGATACCAAGTCAAATCTAAGCATTCTTGCCTTAATGTCTTGTTGAGCCGTTCGATTAATCCGTTTTGAGAAGGTTTCCCAGGTTGGATATAGCGAAGCTCGATGCCTTTTTGCTTAGCCCATTGTGCAAGTCGGTTACTGATAAATTCCGGACCATTATCGCAACGAATATAGATAGGCTTTCCTCGATATTCCACAACATGATCTAGTACTTCAATTAGTTTTTTAGCTGATATACTTTGATGAGCCTCTGTCCAAAGGGCTCGTCGGGAACCTTCATCCATGATGTTGATAATCCGTACCTGCTTGTGGGTAGGGCCAACCACCCAGTCGCTAACAAAATCCATTGCCCACCCTTCGTTTACGCCATCTGGACTGATCAAATCTTGATATTTCCGGTAGATTCTTCTGCGTTTATGATTATCCTTAATGATGCCATGATAACGCAGATAGTCAAAAACCATCCAAAAGCCCCAGGCAACATGCGCCTCAGCTGTAGCTCTGAGTACATTGCCTAAGGCTTGATCTACTTGTTCAGGACGATGACCTGCTTTGCGGGAATGAAAAGTAGCTCGCCGAAAGCCCAGCACACCGTAGCAACTACCAATACTTTGTCGCTGCTTAGATCGAACACTGTCGATCATTTCTTCCTGGCGTCCTGGGCTTGCCACTTTTTTAGCATACCATAACCTTGCTTAAGAATGTCATGATCAATGCTCAGATCAGCCTCCAACTCTTTGAGACGTCGAAGTTGTTCGTCCTCATCAGTAGCTTTGTCTTTTTTCCATTTGTAGAACGTAGCAGGACTAATTTGGTGTTTACGGCAAAGATCTGCAACACTCATACCTGCATCATGCTCGGCTAAGACTTCAAGACGTTGTTTATCTGTAAATTTTCGCTTACCCATTTTTTAAAGTTTTAGTGAAGGAAGATATTATTATCTTTCTACTAAATTGTGGTAGCGCTTTTGGGGAAGACTACAATAGTATAGTGTTTTATGCAAACAACCCCTATTTAACACATTATGCATTCTAGAGTTTTTAAAGATTAATGTAATTATTCAGAGTTAAAATTACGATAATAGAGAGAAATAAATTATTTTTTGGGATGCTACCGAAAGAATTACAAGATCAGATAAATAAAATACCAGAAGAATATCGGATTCTGTTCGAGCTTGTAATTTCATTGTTTACTGAGGAGATAAATCAATTAAAGGCACGGATAAAAGAGTTAGAGGATCAACTTTCGAAGAATAGTAATAATAGCAGTAAACCTCCATCTACAGATGGCTTTAAAAAAGTTCCAAAAAGCATAAAGCCAAAGAGCAATAAAAAAGCTGGCGGACAAAAAGGTCATGAGGGAACAACGTTAAAAATAAGTGCCCAACCAGATAAAGTGGAAAAGCATAAAGTTGATACTTGCACAAATTGCAAAAAGAATTTAAGAGGTCAAAAGGCAGATTATACAGAGAAAAGGCAAGTATATGATATTCCGGAGATAAAAATAGGAATAACGGAGCATCACTCAGAAGTGAAGCAATGCGATTGTGGTTGTGTAAATAAAGCATTTCCGCAAGGAGTAGATTATGCTGTTCAATATGGCCCGAATATAAAAAGTATGGTGGTGTATTTGCAAGACTATCAATTATTACCATATGAGCGGACAAAAGAGTTAGTAAATGATCTGTTAGGTCATTCGTTAAGTAAAGGGTCGTTGTATAATTTTCGGCAAAAAGCATTTGATAAGCTAGAAAGCTTTGAAGAGAAGTTAAAATCTCTACTGGATTTATGTTTAGTTTTGGGTTTTGATGAAACGGGTTTTAGAATCAATAAGAAAAGGTGGTGGTTGCATAGCTGTTCGACCGACCGGCATGCCTATTATGCAGTTCATCCAAATAGAGGTCAGCTAGCAATGGAGGACATAGGAATATTGCCTTTATATGAAGGAATTGCAGTGCATGACTTTTGGAAAAGCTATTACAAATATGACTGCAAACACAGTTTATGTAATGCCCATTTGCTAAGAGATTTGGTTTTCATAAAAGAACGATTTGAACAAAAATGGGCAGAAGAGTTAATAGACTTATTGCTGAGATTACTACATCTGAAAAATAAAGCACTGGCAAGAGGCCAACAAGCTATATCATATACAACTGTCAAAAAGTACGAATCACTATATGATAAAATTGTCAGAAAAGGATTAAGACAAAATCCATTCAAACCACCACCTGTAAAGAAAAGAGGAAAAAAGAAAAAATCACCTCCTCGAAATTTACTGGAAAGATTCAGAGACTACAAAACAGATATACTGAGATTTTTCTACGACTTTAAGGTGCCGTTTGACAATAATTTTTCAGAAAGAGATATTCGAATGATGAAAGTCAAGCAGAAAATATCCGGTTGTTTTAGATCTGTAAAAGGTGCCCAATTCTTTGCCAGAACCAGGTCATATATAATGACTGCTCGTAAACAAAATGTCAATGTTTTTCATGCATTGAAGAGTTTGTTTACTGATAATGCTGTTGCTAATACTCTTGTTATGGCAGGACATCTCTGAACAGTTACAGATTAATTTTTATTATGTACTTAACTTGCATCCTGTTTTTAATTCACTCTCTCATGGCAGTTGAACCAATTCATATTAGCTACCAATACAATAGCAAAACCCTCATTAGTGAGGAATATGCATACAAGGATTCCATGATTTATGAACGCCAAACTTCACGGCCTGGGATGGAACTTATAATTCATTATGACATAAAAAACAACAGTAAGGAAGCTTTCTTTTCATCTAGATTAGGTAAGTATTACCACCAGCGAGACATTTCTAAAGAGCCTAACACACAAAGTCTGTTCGAAAATGTTTCTATTTCAATTCATAAAGAAGAAACTAAAATGATTCATGGGTTCTCTTGTTACCGTCTAAGAATAGATGCAACCCAACGAGGTATGGATGGGCATTTTGAAGCATTTGTTACCGATGCTTTTTCACATCTGCCGATGAAACATAGGCTTCAAAAACAGTTTCCTGAAATTCAGGGCTTCCCTCTTGAAATAATTTCCAATGAATTTTATTCAGCGCATGTTACACACATTAGTAATGAACTAAACTGGACTTCTTTCGAAGTACAAATAAATGATTATAAGTTAGCAGAGAACAAAAAGACTGGTTTTAGTTTAATAAAATTGGTGACCGGATTATCAATAGAAGAATTTACGAAAAAAATGCTCGATCAATTTTAGAACCTGTATTTAGGCAAGGCTCCTCACTAGTTAAGCTCCAACGTCTTGTAATTAGCAAATAACAGAATCCTGGGGGTATTTTGTTGTATAAAACAAAACACCTGTACTATTCTTAATAACAATCCAGTTGATAATACAATGATTGCTTTTGACTATTCCGAACAACCACTGGCAAAATGGTATTTACTATTTAAGGGCATTTGATGAAAAGCACAAAAACCTTTATTCACAAATTCTATTGGTCAACAATTATAAGTGATCATTGGTGTATGATCCTGCAATTTTAAATTACTTACTATGATTTCGAAAGGTGTTGTTGCATGAATCAATTTTATTCGGAATAATATTTCGCACTCATTAAATTAGTATAAATAAATTCCGTAACAAACTGATAGTCAGTGGTAAATTTGATTGATAGTATATATAAATTATTTTAAACTAAATATTATTTTGCAATTACAGGAAATACATTAGTTAGATTCTTTTATGCAACAACGCCATTTCGAAATGGTTCTTTGTTTTAATATTGTTTAATGGCTTACAACTACTACCTGCACAGGAATTGTCCTTATCCATTCCAGTATCTGAAAAACGTGCAGATGCGGGCATACAAATGATCGAGCTGGAAGATGGTTATTTAATACTGGGTATTAGTCTTTGTGACGAGAATGCGCCCTTTGCCAGATGCCTGGATCTGGTTCGACTCAATCGGGATGGTAAGGTAGTGTGGAAACGGATATATGACGGCTGGCCGGATAGCAACCTCAATACAAGTGGCCGAACACTAGCTGTGTATCAAAATACCATTTACCTGGCTACTGAAATATGGAAAACCGATCACAATGAATTGCGGATGATGGCCTTCGATATGGAAGGCCATCTCTTATACGAAAAGGATTTTTATTTTCCTTATTCAACGGTCTTTTTTCTAAAGGGTATGATCGCATCCAATGAGCGATTGCTGGTATATGGAGGAATTAAGTCCAACAACCAGCACCATGCTTTTATTAAAGAATTTGATATACAGTTCAACCTCCTCGGCGAATACAATTTTGGCAGTAATGATTTTATAAAAAGAGGTGTGGACCTTAAGGAAACTTCGGATGGGCATTTTCTTCTTGTATATGGCGAAGAGGTAGTTACTCTACTGCTAAAAATGGTATTAAAAAGGCTAGATTCTCAACTAAAAGTTGTTGTATCCAATGAAATCAGACAAACAGAGCCAGGTAATCCTTTTCGAGAAGTGGATATTATGGAATCCGGAAGTCAAAAATATATACTTTCTTGGTACAACGATTTGTACCCCCTCTACGACACTTTTCCCTATCCTGCTGCGGTTTATGGCCTGGATGCACAATTTAATGTCGAATGGGAGCATATATTTGTGCACCGCTCTGCAAAAGAGGCCATCAGCATCGCCAAAACCAAAAACGGCAATTTGCTGGGCATTGGTGCGAGCGACTATTTTGGCATTTTAGACCTATATCCCGGGCGATGGGGCGATGGCTGGTGTTTTTTGTATATTCCGGTAAACTTGTGCCACGGTTTCCGGAGCAAACTGTGCCACGGTTGTGAAGAGTCGATAATCTATTCTCAAAGTTAAAAAATATTAGCTGTTTACTCCTTTTGCCTTGCGCATAGACTCTCCCGAGAGAGTGATTCTATGTGAAGAATGCACCAATCTATCCAGGATAGCATCGGCAATAGTGCCCTCACCAATCAATTCATGCCATTTGCCCACAGGGATTTGAGAAGTGATGATAATGGATGATTGGTCGTACTTGTATTCGACAATATCCATGAGCGCCTGCCTGATGATATTATCTATTTCGCTGAGACCAAAATCATCGATAATGAGTAAAGCGGTTTGTTTGATCGTTTTGATTAGCCGTTGGTAGTTGCCTTCAATTTTGGCCAGTCTGACCTGATCGGATAAATTACTCATGGTGTAGTATTGGGTTTTGTGTAGTTGTATACAAGCCTGATGTCCGAGGGCTTGAGCCAGGTAGGTCTTGCCCGTTCCGGTGGGACCGATGATAATCAGATTTTGGTGTTTCTGAATAAAGTCCAAAGTGGCCAGTCGGTTGAAGTAATTTTTGTCCAGTCCGCGAGGAGTGGTAAAATCGACATTGGCAATGGCGGCACCGGAGCGGAAGTGAGCTCGTTTGATCAGATTCTCCATTTTCCGGTTTTGCCGGTATTCCCATTCCTGGTCAGCCAGCAGAGCAGTGTACTGATCCAGGGTATAGTCCTGGTAAAGGTTGTCTTGCATACTGAGGTGATGGATATGGGCCATGCCTTTGAGTCGCATTGTTTTTAGCTTTTCTACTGTGGTTTGTGTATTCATTGTTGTAAATTTTTAGAAAGGTTTAAGTGTAATATTGACTGCCTCGGATATTGTCATGTTCCGGGATGGTTGTTGTCTTGGTTGTGGCCTGGAACAGATCCTGCTCCAGGTCCATATTGTTTTTCAAAATATCCCTAACGGTACTATAACTGAAGTAGGGATATTGACGAGCGCGAATAACAGCACTTTGAAGCCGGTCGACAGGATAATCCTTGACCAATTGCAAAATGCCCATGCACTGCTTGTAAGCTACTTCGGGATAGGTCGCTTGTTGGATCAATCCTTTGATGTAATATTCTACATCCTCACCGTATTTGCGGGCCCATTTTTGAAAGAACTCCGGCGACCAGTCGTTGTAAAATCGATGGGTGCTTTTCATGTGTTTACTGATGGTGGTATAGCGCCCGGGGCGAGGGTCTCTTCTGTGAGTGGCGATACGTTCTTTAGCATAGAAGACCTCTACCGTTTTGGTGTTGTATTGCACCTCTACCTTTTTACCAATAAATCGATGGGGGACGCTGTAGTAGTGCCTGTCGGCGGATAAGTAGACATGTCCCATTTTTTGTACGGTTGCTATTTTATAGTACCTAAGTTCGTAAGGCTGGGCGGCAAGTGGTAAGAGCTCCTCTTTTTCAATATCATGAAACTGCTGACGGCGAGTCAGCTTTATCTGACTGAACATTCGGTCATTATAGTCTTCCAACAACTCAGCAATGGCTTTATTCAACTCTGTTAAAGAGAAAAAGATCTGTTTGGAGAGGGGATAAAAAATACGTTGGTATACCAGCTTGACGGCATTTTCTACCAATGCTTTGTCTTGTGGACAATACGTTCGAGTAGGATTAATCGAACAACCGTAATGCAGTGCAAAATCTGAAAATGTCTTGTTCAAAACCGGTTCATATTTACTGCCCTTGGTAACTGCCGATTTGAGATTATCCACCACAATACTCCTGGGGACACCTCCCATAAACTTCAGGCAGTTGTTCATCGAGTCAATAAAATCTTCCCCTTTCTGAGAAGGGGTCGCTTCCACATAAGTATACCCACTACAAGGCAAGGTGGCTACAAATACCTCCACCTCGATTTGTTCTCCAGTCTCCATATCTACGAAAAATAACTTCTTGCCGGTATAATCTACATATAGTTTATCTCCGGCTTTATGCACCAGTTTTCCTGAGCCGTCCACTTGTTGAAGCCAACGGTTCAAGTGTTCGTTAAACTGGGAAGAGCGATATCCGTCGGGGTGACGGCTTAGATACTCCCTCCATAAGGTAAGACGCGTACAACCTACCTTTTTGAGCTCTTTACGAAAATAAGGAAAGTAGCTACTCAAAGTCTGATAACGATCTTTATCCGTCGTGCTAACGCCCGGAAACAACTCTTCCAGTGATCGGTCATCTAACTGTCCAAGTACTTCATATGACCGGCCTGTGGCTTTTAACAGGCGTACGTATTCATTGATCGTATTGCGATGAATACCTAACAACCGGCTGATGCTCCGGTTGCTCTCGCCTCGAATTTTGAGTTGTAATAATTGTCTGATTTGCATGATCCCTATTCGTTGGTTCGCCATAGTGTTTTACTGTTTTATTTTTCAGTAAAACACCGAATAGAAATCGACTCTTTTAACTAAAGTGGCACATTTTGCTCCGGTCAGCTGGTTTTTTTGGCACAACTTGCTCCGGAATCAGTGGCACATTTTCACCGGTTTTGGTGGCACATTTTGCTCCGGTTTAGCCAGTTTTTTGATGAACCCACAGGGGGAGTTGCTTTGGGAGCGAACCATTGCAGATATCCGGAATTCTGACGGCGGGCGATTTTGGCATGGCCAATCCACTACTAAAGGATTTGCATTCATCGGAGATATTGATTTATTCAATCCTACGGGGGTTCCATTCCTCAACGATCCCGATCTTTGGTTTGTAACACTCGACGAAAACGGCTGCTGGAATGACAACTGCCATGAGCGCATTGTCATCACCGGCAATGCTACTTCTACCACCACCGACTCTGTTGTTACTTCTACTACTGTTAATCATCAGGCAATGGAAATAAAGTTATACCCCAACCCAACTAACGGCATCCTGATTATCGAGTCTGGCGTCAAAAAACCCAGGCTCGTGCGCATTCATAATGCCATTGGGGAGACCATAAGCGAGTTTTCTTTGAATGCTCCAAAAAGCACAATCAACTTATCACATTTGGATGCCGGTGTATATTGGATTTCCCAGATAGTTGACAGGCAAACGATCCGTACATCCAAAATTATAATCAAACACTGACAGCATGTATCAACTCATTATTTTACTTCTGCTCTTCTTTACGCTCACCTCCGCTCAGGCTCAGATTCCCAATGCCAATTTTGAGGAGTGGGAGGTGATTGACACTTTTGACAAACCTGTATCTTGGAAGATCAATTTGGCCACTATTCATACCCATCATGCATTGCAATTCGATGAAGCCATAGAAGAAAAATACTCGCTACATCTTTTGGTTCCACGCAACACCTCTCCAAATGTCGATTGGATTGTCGAAACCACTTTTTTGCCCGATCAAATTTACAAATCACTACATGCCTCCATTCGGATTGACAGTATTGATTGGGGTAGATCAACTATTGAAATAGCAGAATTAAAAGATGGTGCATATCAGCGTATAGGATTTTGGCAAACCGAAGAGGTGACCGATGGTGTGGAGCACATTTCTATTCCAATCAATCAAACCCAAACCGATTCTTTGAGGATTCGCATGACCACCTATATCTTTGCTTTTATCCCACTCCCCGCTTTCTACTCCCAGCTTATCGTGGATGAGCTGGAGCTATCCACCCTTTCATCAGGTGAAGAGCCAACGATACCATCTATTGCTTTTAATATCTTCCCCAACCCCGCCCGCCATTACCTGCACATCTCCACGCAGGATATGCCATTGCCCTTTGATTTGCAGCTTTTCGATGCGCTGGGGCGGCAGGTGTTGCAGGAGCAAGTTTGGGTAGCAGAGCAGGAAATCAATATTGAAGCCCTGCCGCCGGGCACCTATTGGTATCGGGTAGTGCAAAAGGATGAAATGCTGACAAGGGGAAAAGTCGTGGTGTATTAAGAGCTTCAGGTTTTCTGATTTCAGACCCCTCTCATCTGGCCGTCTGTTGTCTGGCCATCTGCCTCCTGTTCGGGGAGAGCCAGCCATTCACGCCGATTGGATTATTTCCTTTTGTCTGACCCTCTGGTATCTATTCAGTAGCCGCTTTTCTCAGTTTCATCTTTTTCTTCTTTTTCAATGATTCGCGCGTTTGCACTTTTTTGACCTTCTTTTTAGGATGTATCAATGTCATTTCGGAGACGAGCTTATTGGCTCCGGCAAATTTATCGATGATGAAAAGGATGTAGCGCATATCCACCATAATATTGCGACAGATAGACGCATCGTAATTGATATCGCTCATGGTACCTTCCCACACGCGGTCGAAGTTGAGGCCGATGAGATTGCCCTCTGCGTCAATGGCGGGGCTGCCGCTATTGCCTCCGGTGGTGTGATTGGTACCGATAAAACAAACCGGCATTTTGCCGTTCGAACCATACGGGCCGTAATCCTTTGAATGATACAGGTCGATCAATTTTTTGGGCAGATCGAATTCATAATCGTCAGGCTTATACTTGGCGATTACTCCGGACAGATAAGTTTGTGGAAGAAAATGGACAGCATCGCGGGGCTCATAACCGGCCACTTTGCCATAGGTAACTCGCATGGTGCTGTTGGCATCGGGATAAAAACGGCGATCCGGGAACACCTCCATCAAGGCGGCCATATACGTGCGCTGTATTTTGTTGATCTCCTTATTGCTTTGATTGTAGGGGCCGGCCACCTTATCATTATACACTTGGCGCAGGCTGGCAGCAAATTGATAGGCAGGGTCTTCCTTGATTTTGGCGATTGCAGCCGGTGCATCGAGTTCCATCAATTTGGTCATACTTTCCTGATCGGTGAAAGCTGTATGCGAATAGATATTTTTAGCCAACTGCTGGTAGTCTTTGCCGGCCGCCCGTAGCTGCTGACGTACATAGTGGGGAACGTAAGCAGCATTTACATGCTCAACGTACATCTGGCTGAGGGCAGCAAACACCTGCTCATCGACAGAAGCCTGGTAGTTTTTATAAAAACGGGAAAAATAGCTGTTTAGGCGATCTGCCATTTTTTGATAGCCTGCTTCGCCATTTTCTTCGTACGCACTTACCAGGCGGTGCAGGTAGCCTGCCACCCGCATCAGCTCAATATTGCGAGTGACTTCATTGTAGTAATCGCGGGTAAAAGCGTAGGGTTCAATTTTTTTATACAATTCCTTGAAACGCGGCAGAAGCTGCCCGTATTTATTTGCCCAGGTCTTATTGCCGTTGATTTTTTGCGTAAATTCCTTTTCGAAAGCCTCCTTGCGGGCCACGCCGCCGGTAGTTTTGATCCCCAACACTTCTCCTTGCCACTTCTTCCAGGCATTGGCTATTCTCGCCTGTTTCGACGCATATTGTATACGCAACTGCTCATCGGAACGCATAGCTGCGTTTATCACACTGAGTGCCTTATCGCGAATGGAAATTTTGGTTGGATCGAGTACATCTACTATCTGCTTGACGGCATAAGACGGAAGATACTGATTGGTACGTCCGGGAAAGCCAAATATCAGTGTGAAGTCGTCCTCAGCTACACCATCCAGACTGATAGGCAGGTGATGTTTGGGCTGATAAGGAACATTGTTTTCAGAATAATCAGCAGGCAGATTATCAGGGCCGGCATAAATGCGGAAGAGCGAAAAGTCGCCCGTGTGGCGCGGCCAAACCCAATTGTCGGTATCTGCACCAAATTTGCCGATGGACTCCGGCGGAGCGCCCACCAGGCGCACATCCCGATAGGTGACGGTTACAAAAAGAAAGTATTGATTGCCTTTGAAAAAGGGACGCACCTTGATCTCCTCATAGGCCTCTCTTTTGGCCTTTTTTTTCACCAGCTCTATATTCTTATCAATAGCCGATTGGCGCTCCGATTCACTCATTTCGTCTGAAATGCCAGCCAAAACGGAAGTGCTGACATCCTCGATGCGTACAATAAGGGTAGCAGTCAGCCCGGGGTTGGGCAGTTCTTCTGCCATGCTGTGCGCCCAAAAGCCATCTCTCAAATAGTTGTTTTGAAGGCTTGTATGCGATTGGATTTGGCCATAGCCACAATGGTGGTTGGTCAGCAACAATCCCTTGAGTGATATGATTTCGGAAGTGCAAAACCCGCCAAAATGAACAATAGCATCCTTGAGGCTTCCCTTATTGACCGAATAAATATCAGCGGCAGACATTTTCATACCCATCTGCTGCATCTCCGATTCATTGAGCGATTGGAGGAGCAGAGGTATCCACATACCTTCACCGGCAGAAAGGCCACGGCTGAAAAGGGCGAATAAACTGAGGAGGCAAATACGGCTGAGCAACGTCATAATAAGGTGTTTTGATTATGACGGCTAAGATAGCGATTTCAGCGCAATTGTAAGACTGCCACGATGGATATTGAAGGCTTGAACTGAACAATGCCAGCTTACACCTTGTCAATGAAATCCTCCCAGTCAGCGCCGTTGAAGGCGAATTTTTTTGCCTTTTTCACCTCCGTTCCGCTGATGATGACGGTGATCTTCTTTCGCGGATTGAGGGAACCCAATTGCTCGATTTTCTTTTTAGCAAATTTAGAGTTTCGACAAATAGCCTCATCAACGCCTTTTTTGAACTGAAAGCGGACAATGTACTTGCTTTGTTTTTTGGGCATATACAAGGGCATTAGTTGGGGTAAAAATCATTCCTCAATCAAAGCCTCACCACAAGGAGTGGTAGCTAAAAATACATTCCTGTGAAAGCTCGATACTTGAATGGGAAATGAAGTGCCGAAAGTGGGAGTCGAACCCACACGTCCTTGCGGACACACGCCCCTGAAACGTGCGCGTCTACCAGTTCCGCCATTTCGGCAAAGCCTTGCAAATATACTATATTATCAAATAATATAAAAGAATTGCGATTTTCTGAAAAACGGAAAGCACTTATGCCGTTGCCGGAGCAGAAGGGCAGACTAATCGATTGGGAGGGCGGGCAGAATGCCAAAATTCACTATCTTTAGCCGATTGCAGCTCAAGCCTGTTTGTGTCTGCTGGTATGTTGCAACCCATTTGTATATTTAGAGCTTGTGTAAAATTCCATTAATCGGCTACAAATGGCAAATTTTGTTCTGCACTTCGTTGAAAATGCTGGTCGTACCTTTCAGGTATGCCTGTGTTTTTCGCCTCATTCAGAATTAAGTTTGCTCATTTTCGCCCGTCTGGCCGCCGGGCAGGCTCGATCATGAAAATTCATACAAGCTCTTAAAATATTGATATTCAATAACTTAAATCCTAGAATAGTGAAACAGTTAGCCGTAATTTTAGTGAGCATTTTGTTATTATCTTCTGCCAATGCACAGCAAAACAGCCTGAGCCTGGAAGATGCCATCCTGAAGAGCAAGACTGATTTGGCAGCCGATCGGTTTGCCGCATTGCAGTGGGTAGCCGAAACCGATGAGGTTTGTCATATATCTGATGACGGCACTGAGCTTTGGCGCTTTTCCCCAAAGAGTAAAAAACAGATCACCAAAATCAGCGTCAGCACTCTTAATAATGTCCTTGGCACCGACATGAAGAGAATGCCGTATATAAAATGGAGCAATGCCAATGAATTCTATTTTACCCACAAGAATGCCTACTATTCCTACAATATGAAGAGCCAGAAAGGTAGCACCTCTTTTACTTATAGTGACAAGGCCGCCAATCCTGATTTCCACGCTGCTTCCGGCCTGCTGGCTTATACACGCAATAATAATCTATACATTACCGGCCCGGGCAAAGGAGAAGTCGCCATCACATCAAACTCCAATAAAAATATCGTCAGCGGTCAGGCCATTGCGCGCTACGAATTTGGTATCCGCAAAGGTACCTTCTGGTCGCCCAAAGGCAATTCCCTGGCATTTTACCAAAAAGATGAATCTGCCGTTACAGAATATCCCTTACTAGACATATCATCTACCCCCGGCACCCTTCGCACTATCAAATACCCGATGGCCGGCCAGGGGAGCGAAAAAGCCAGCGCAGGAGTGTACCACCTCCAATCGGGCCTCACGGTTTACCTGGATACAAAGGGTGAAAAGGATCAATATCTTACCAATTTGGCCTGGGGCCCGGAGGGGCGCTTCATCTATCTGGCTGTACTCAATCGGGATCAGAACCACATGAAACTCAATAAATACGATGCGCTCAATGGCAAACTTGTAAAAACGCTTTTTGAAGAACGCAACCCGAAATATGTAGAGCCTGAGCATCCGGTTTGGTTTATACCGAATAACAATAATGAGCTTGTTTGGTTTAGTGAGCGTGACGGCTATACGCACCTCTATCGCTACAATACCGAAGGGCAGCTGCTGGGGCAACTCACCAAAGGCAAGTGGGAGGTTGACCAAATATTGGGCCTTACCAATAGCGGCTCCAGCCTCATAGTAGCCGGTACCGATGAAACGGGCCTCAATCGCTACGCCTATCGGGTGGATCTGAAAAGTGGTGAAACCACCAAACTCTCCAAAAAGAGTGGTATCCACACCTATAAAATGGATGATGATGGCATGCTGCTTATCGACCAATACAGCAGTCTCAAAACACCCCACGTAACGGATATAATTACCACCCGGGGCAAACGTGTCGAGAATGTAAAAGTGGCCAACAATCCACTTCGAAATGTAAAAGTGGGAACTACCGAGCTAGTGAAAATCAAAGCAGATGACGGCACCATTCTCCATGCCCGTATGATTAAACCTTCCAACTTCAATCCTGCCCGCAAATATCCAGTGTTCGTTTATGTATATGGCGGGCCACATGCTCAAATGGTAACCAACAGCTGGTTGGCAGGTGCTCCGCTCTGGATGCACTATATGGCCGAAAAAGGCTATATCGTATGGACGCTTGACAATCGGGGCTCCAAAAACCGGGGCTTCGAGTTTGAAAGCATCATCCATCGCCAGCTCGGTACTGTGGAAATGAAAGACCAACTGGCCGGCGTGAAATACCTCAAAAGCCTGCCTTATGTACAAGCCAACCAAATGGCCGTACATGGTTGGAGCTATGGTGGATTCATGACACTCAACCTCATGCTGCGCACTCCAGGTACTTTCCAGGTAGGCGTAGCCGGAGGCCCCGTGACAGACTGGAAGTACTACGAAGTAATGTACGGGGAGCGTTATATGGATCGCCCTGAACAGAACGAAGGGGGCTACTCCACCTCCAGCCTGATGAGCCACGCCAAAAATTTGGAAGGCGACCTGTTGCTCATCCACGGTTCCGTGGACGATGTTGTAGTGATGCAGCACAACCTGAGCCTCATCCAAAAGTTTGTGGAAGCGGGAGAGATGGTTGACTTTTTCGTTTATCCAATGCATCCTCATAATGTACGTGGCAAGGATCGCATTCATCTGATGAACAAAGTACTAAGCTATATTGATGAGCAATTGCGCTGGAACCAGATGGAAGGCACCGTTTCGGGCTCCCGCTAGAGGAGACCAAGCCATATACAATGCAAAAGACAAAAAAACAGCCGTTCGGATTATTCCGGGCAGCTGTTTTTATTTAAGAGCGTGTTTGGAATTTACCCTTCGGTGCATTAGTGCAAAATTTAATTCTGTACTTCATTGTTTTTCATCGCCATAGCGTGGGCTATGCCTCAAAAAAAGGCTTCGCCCAAAATTAAATTTTACTACTACTGCTTCCAAAAGCAATTTCCAAACACGCTCTAAATTTTAGAATGGTGTATCAAATGCAAAACAGTTCTCTTTTGGGACGAAAGCCTTTCAGACTCACCGGCTACTACAGGAGTCTTCCGTCTGACCCTCTGGCTTCTGTACGGAAAGAGCCGAGCCATACACAGCGATTGGATCTCCTCTTCACGCTTCCTCCCGCTAACGATCCAATCTCAGGGCAGGCGCTCAAGACTTACGGATTTGCAGACTTTCTCTTGTCTGATAATCTAAAAGCCTCCAAGCATCTTCCGCGCTGCCCGTGCCTGGCTGGTCGTTAGCGAATAGTACAGCAGCTGGCCCGGCGTCTGTAGCGCTGCGCGCTCAATAGTCAGCGCATGATAGCCGGCAGCAAAACGGCCCGACTCGGTAAAGAGCAAACGCCCATTTATATCATGTACTTCCAGGGTCACCTCATCCTCTGCAGGCAGGTAAAACTGGATAGTAGTATGGCTGCGGAAAGGGTTGGGCGTATTTTGAAAAAGAATGAGATCATCTCCACCAACCGCTTGGCTGGCAAAACGGAGCTGCACAGGTTTGTGCGAATAGCTGCCCTGCTTGCTTTGCACGTATGCCTCTGCCTCCAACTGCTCCTTATTGATCCATAGCATATCAGAAAGCTTGGCTGTTTTCAATGCCCTGATACGCAGGCCAAAGAGTTGGTGCTCTCCTATTACCTGCCCGACAGCAGCATGCCAACTGACCGGCAGACGGCCGTTTTTCGCATCGACATGCCCAAAGTTGGCAGCACTCAGCACATAGCTGTTGTCAGCTAGTACCTGCTCGACCAACAGTTGGTCAGGCGAAAAGCCGAGCGCCAGTTGGAAGCCGGCAACTTGGCTCCTATCAGGGGCGCTGAAAGTGATTTCATAGCTTTGGCCGGCAAGCAGCTTGCGGTCTTTCAGCATGATATCCAGTGGCTCCGCCGTCAGGCGGCCATCGGCTGAGTCGCTATCACGCAATTGAGCGCTATTATTGACATCCCCGACTTTAATAGCCACAAAATTTTTCTGGACATCCCCGGTCAGGTCATTGATGGAATACACTTCGGGAAATGCCTGAGCAAAGGGATTGGCCGGCTCGGGGAACACATAATCGGCATCCACAAAGCGCCAGGAGGTGTTGCTTGGAAATTCGGTATTGATATACAAAATCAGCTTACGCAGCTCCACAATATCGAAGGTCGTGATGGTGCCGCTATTGTTGATATCGGCAGCGATCATTTTATAGGGCGAGTCGAGGGGTTCTATTCCCAGAATATGCTTGCTGATGAGTACCAGATCAAAAGTAGTGACGCCCTTGGTGGGGGCTGTATCTTTTTCCGGGCGGATGGAGTAGTTTTGCTGTTCCGGCAAATCGACAAAATCAAAAGCACCACTGCTATCGGTCATTTGATCCTCTTCCATAAAGCCCTCCAGATGTACCATCACCTCCGCCATCATCTCATTGGTCTCTGTATAAACACTTCCGCTAATATTGAACTGCGTTTGGCCATCGCAATCTGTCAGCAGGACATACACCTCACAAGTGCTGTAATTTCCTGCCTCATCCCAAACATAGATGGTAAACGGAATAGCACCACCGGCGGTGTCATCGCAGGTTAAACGCCTGACATTGTCAGCTGGATTATCCGTAAAACTATAGCGGATCAGGCTGTCAGCTGTGCAATTATCGCCACTATCAATATCAAAATCACTGGCCCATACATCCACATACCCACCTGCATTAGGAGGCATCGGTATCGTTGACACGCCCGGCAAACAGTAGGCCGTAGGTGGCTTGCAATCCTCCACCGTCAGCAAAAAGCTACATACATTGGTATTGCCACAGCCATCCTCGCTGCCCCATAGCACCTTGTGTGTGCCTACCGGATAGATGCCATCGGCATTGGGCAGGCTATCGGGAAACTGGCGCAGCGGCAGCCCGTCGGGGTTGGGGAAGGGATAGGTATCGCCATGATTTTCGCCGAAACCCAAAAGGTCGTAGTCACCGTCGTTGAACAAATCAATTTTGTAATCAATTTTGATATCAACGCTATCGGTACAATCATCCGTAAAGCCGGGTCTGATCTCCACATAACCCACACACTGCTCAGCAGCAGGGTTGGCAGGATCGCCATAACCACAAACGGTGCGATCTTCACAATCCCGTACATCCGGCCCGTTTTGGTTGAGCAATTTGATTACTTGCGTATAGAACCATTCGTAAGCTCCAAAGTAGGTTCCATTGAGATAGTCTTCGTACAAGCACCAGTCGATCACTGTCCAATCGCGGAATATTTTGATACAGGCGCCATCCACAAAGGTGTAGCGTCTGTCCACAAAGGTAGCAGCCAGCAGACTGCAATTATCATCATCGAGGCGGGGCTCGCGGTCTTGGTCGAAGAATACTTCCAGATTATCCGGATCGAATGCATCCGGGCCGGTCACCTGGCAGCGGCTGATCTCGATATCGCAGGGCCACTCGATGAGCTTGGTTTTAAACTGGCCGCTTACAAAATCACAGCTCCCTACATCATTCGACGTAAAGTGCCAACAATCAGTAGGCACATAAAATTCTTTGCAGTCGATAATGGTTATACGTTGACTAGCCACTGGTGGGCCCCAGGGATCGAGCAGATGCCAGCGCCGCAAAATGTCGCCGCGCCCACAATGCAGTTGCGGAACGATGGTTTGAACCAACAGCCAGGGATTGGTGCTTGTAGAGTAGCCATCGTATCCCCAGTAGATACTATACAAATCATCGTAACAGGGATCGTCAAAAGGGCTGGAAGGCCCATATTCATTGAATCTTGGATGGCTGGGACAGACCCGGTCCAAAATGTAAATTTTTTGGCGGGTACTATAGTTGTCCGCTATTTTACCAAAGCGGGCATCAAACTCATCGAGATACAACTCGGGATTATTGGGGTTGAACGGAAACCAATAATCACAGGTGATGGTGATATCCGGCGGCGCATAAACGGTTGCTTCTTCTTCAGCAAACAACGGCTGCCCGGCAAATAGCAGTACAAACAGCGAATATATTCCAAAACAAAGGCGAAGCATATAGTAAAGGTGTTGCATATACTTTTTTTTCAATGCCGGTAAAAAGCAAAGGCCAATAGGAAGGAAATTTCCAGTATTAGCCTTTGCCTCCACCTGTTAATCAATAATCAACATCTTGCGAGTAGCGGAATACTGATCCGTTTCCAAACGATAATACAAAACGCCCGCTCCGGCAGCTTCCAAAGACTGCCCACTAATATCCAGCTCATTGTAGCCCTGCTGAAAATGACCGATATGCTGCCAAATCACGCGGCCCGTCAGATCGTAAACCGTGAGCGTAGCTGCTCCCGCCTCCCGCAGTACAAAGCTGAAGGTTGTGTGATTTTTGAAAGGGTTGGGCCGATTTTGATGCAGCGCAAAGTCCGCCAAGGGCTGTACCGCAGAAGGGCTTACAAACTCCAGCTGCAGCTGCCGGAAGCTACCGTCTGCACGATAAGCTTCCGCAGCAAGATAATCAGCTGAAAGGTGCAACACATCAGACAGTTGGGTGGTTTGCAGGGCTTTAATAGTTACACTAAATACCACTGCGCCGTCCTCCAGGCTGTGGGGCCGGCTATCAGACCAACTGCTGGTGATCACCCCTTTGTTGACTAGGGCAAGTCCAAAATTATTATCATTCAAATGTGCTAATTCTCCTGTTTGTATGCTTTCGATGCTTACCGCTGCCTTGTCGAATTGCAAAGCAAACTGAAAGCCTTCCATCTCCCGAAAGTCTTTGGCCAGCCAGGGTATCTGATACCTTTCACCAGCCACCAGCAGCTCATCCTTCATCTGCAAGCTCATTGATTCTTTGGCTCCTCTGCCGTCGCTGCTCATCAATTGATTGGGCTGGGCGCTGCAATTGACATCCCCCGTTTTGATGGCCATAAAATCAACCTGCTGATGATCCGTCAAGCCATTCACACTGTACAGCTCAGGGAAGGTAGCGCTGAAGGGGGCGGCAGGGTCGGGGAAGCTGAAGCCAGCCTCTACAAAGCGCCAGGAGGTGTTGTTGGTAAAATCTGTTTTGATGAAAAGGATAAGTTTGCGTAGTTCTACAATATCGAAAGTAGTAATGGTACCGCTGTTGTTGATGTCGGCAGCAATCATTTTGTAAGGTGAGCCCAGGGCCTGCACGCCCAGTATATGCTTGCTTATCAATACCAAATCGAAAGTAGATACACCATTCAACGGGTTCATATCTTTTTCAGGAATGAGGCTGTAATTGAGATTTTCCGGCAATCCCTGGAAGTCGAAGCTGCCATCAGCGGTTGTCATTTGCTCCTGCTCCAGGCCGCCATTCAGGCGCATCATCACATACTCCACCATTTCGTCCTCCTCATTGTACACATTTCCTGAAATGCTGAAATACGTCTGATTTTGGCAATCGGTAAGCAGTACGCTCACCGCACAGGTAGCATAGTTGCCTGCTTCATCCCATACATACACGGTTAGGTCAATCGGCACGCCCGTGCCTGCCATCACACAGGTGAGACGTATGCTCTGATCGTTCGGATCATCGCTAAAGCTGAAACGAAGATCATCCTTTGCGGTGCAATTGTCCTCGCTGTTGATATCAAAATCACTCGCCCAAATATCGATGTAACCTCCGGCATTGGGAGGCATCGGAATGGTAGATACGCCGACCTGGCAGTAGGGCGTGGGCGGTTTGCAATCTTCAATAGTGAGGAAGTACTCACAAATGTTGAAGTTGCCACAACCATCTTCTGCTGCCCACAGCAGGCGGTGCGTCCCCACTGGATAGAAGCCACTGATTGGATAGTTTACGGCAGCAAAGCGATTGACTGGCAGGCCATTCGGATTGGGAAAAGGATAGTTGTTGCCATAATTATCGCTATACCCCAACTCATCATATTCTCCGTCATTGTAGTAGTCAAATTTATAGTCAATACGCAGGTCTTCCAGTTTACTGCAATCATCCGAAATACCGGGGTCGATAGTGACTTCGCCTACACATTGCGCAGCGCCCGGAGCGCCCGGATTACCATATCCGCAAACCGTCTGGCTGCAATTGTCGAAGGTCGGGCCAACGGTATTGAGCAGTTTGATCACCTGCTCCCAGTCCCATTCATAAGGTCCGTTGTAAAGGCCAGCCTGAAAATCTTCATACAAACACCAGTCAATTACGTGCCAGGTACGGAATATCTTGATACAGGAGCTATCTACAAATGTAAATGCCTGGTCTTCATAGGTAGCTGCCAGCAAGCTGCAATTGTCGTCATCGAGGCGGGGGCGGCGATCTTCATCAAAAAATACATCCAGATTTTCAGGCTTGAACACCTCGTCGATTGGGCCCTGACAGCGGCTCAACTCAATATCGCAGGGCCATTCGATCAGTTTGTTGCGGTATTGCAAACCACCCGGCAGATTGACCAAATCACATTCGCCCACATCTCTGGGGGTAAACCGCCAGCAAGCAGTGGGCACATAAAATTCTTTGCAATCAATGATCGTAATGATTTGCGAAGCCAGGTTGCTCATATTGCCGGAGCCATCGGAGGCCATCCAGCGGCGTATGATGTTTCCCCTACCGCAATGCAAATTGGGAATAATTTCCTGCTGCAAGTCCAGGTCGCAATTGCTCAAGGCATAACCATCGCGGCCCCAGAAGATGCGGTATTGTGTATCGTAACAAGGATCGTCCAGCTGACTAGCCGGAGCAAATTCATTGAAACGCGGATGTACCGGGCAAACCCGGTCGAGGATATTAATCGAATCGCGATGTGCCGGATTGGCAGTGCCTTCCACTACTTTTCCAAATATGCCATCAAAGTCATCGGTATAATCGTTTGGATTATCGGGATCAAAAGGGAACCAGAAATCACAGGTGACCGTAAGATTAGGCGGTGCTACCACATTCGGTGGCAGCTTGTCTTGAACTGTTACTTCCACCATGCAATCGTTGAAGTGGTTGTACAATGGGCCGGGACCACCGAACCAATCATTGCTCGACATGGCTTCCGGCAATACGCCGGTGGAGTTGCCATTATTCAGAAAGTTGCCCGCTTCGTAAGGTCTGGGGTCTTTATCGAATACTCGGAAAACAACCATGATGGGGCCGTTTTGAATATCTTCACAGCAGAATTTGACATAATCATCAAAGTAACTCTGTGGCCCCAGGTACCAGGGCGGATTTACTCTGGGATCGTCATCGCCATTGGCGTCATTGCAGGTGAAGGTCTCCCAGTCACCTTGCTGCACTGTTTCCGGGGTTTTATCATTTCCATTGGAATCAAACTCATCCATGCGGATCACTTTGAACCACAGTTGATTGGAGCAATTATCGTGAGAGCCGTCATCAAAGGTTTCGGCAAATATTTTGGTCAGCCCCAGATGCGGATCATCGCCATTGGAAGTAGAAGAAATTGATACCACCGTATGCTGATCGCAGGCAGCTACCGGCGGACTGTCATCAACCACCGTTAGCCGCACCAATTCTTCACTTTCATTACCACAGCAATCAGAAGCTGTATAAGTAATAGTATAAACACCCGGCACCAAGTCACGCACCCGCCAGGCACCTCCCGGAATCTGATCTACTATACCGCCAGTAGAGCTGATGGTATAAGCCAGCGGATCGGAGCCACAATTGTCGCTCAGCCAAGCCGTAGTAGCAATCCAGTCGGCAGCACAGCGCCAGGGGTCGGTACTGATAGTAATATCGGCAATGTCGGCAATAGTTGGCCCTTCGGTATCCTCCACTTTTATTGTCTGATCAAAATTGCGAACACCTCCGGTACACCAGTCGAGCATCACCCAATGCCTCAATATTTTATAACAGCCTTCACTGGATCCATTACTACAAATGTTGATACGGGTATCCTGAAAGGTGGCCCGAATATCGCCACAATCAAAATTTCCCGGATAGCCGGTACCAAACCATTTGACAGTAGGAATGGCACAGCCGGAATAAAGCTCATCATCCGGAGACGGATGGCCTGCGTAAGGATGGCCTGCAGGCAATACATTCCAACCCACATTTGCAGGGCCGCATGGAAGTACGTTGTTCGGGTCTTTGCGTTCTTCGCAGTTCAATGCGGGCTCATCTATTCCATCGAAGTTAGGAGGAGGCGTAACATCTGTGAGCGTTTGGCGTAGCAGGTTGATGGTTTCGGTGCAAGAAGTAGCATTGCCCGATTCATCAACAGCCGTCCAGGTTCTGCTAATGGCTTTATTGATGACTTGGCACTGGTTGGTGGTACTTTGATCCGAAAAGCTAAGAGTAACCGTGCCGCAAGCATCGAAGCCAATGATCGTCCAGGGGCCAGTATAATTTACATCATAGCCCGGTGCTGTCGGATCAGGGAGGATCGTAACACCCGGCGGCAAGGGAAATCCTGGATCATTGAATGCAGAGGGCGCTGTGTTATCAGAGCAAAGAAGATTGTAATTGCTACAGCTTAAGGTGGGTATGTATTTATCTTCAATAAAAATATTGCCGGTACAGGAGTTTCCATTGCTGGGGGAAGTGACGGTTGCCGGCAATGTTTGGCCAATGTGTGTGCCATTCACCGTGTTGCCAATGTTGTTGCCAAATTGGTCGATAATAGAAACGGTATAATGAGCATAGCAACCATAGGGCCCACCTTCCAGAATATCATCTGCTCCAACGATCGCTGTGCAGTTGAGGTCAAGGGAGATATTGGCCAAGTCATTACAAGCGATGGTTCCTGATGGGTTTTGATATTCTTCGATCGTAACTGACCAGGAGCAGGTGGAGACGTTGCCTCCATTGTCCATCGCCTGAAATTGAAACAGGGTAGTTGTACCCTCCACCAATGAGCTTCCGCTGGGCGGGCCAGCCATTTGGGTGATAACAGGATTGGGATCAATATCATCGGTAGCGGTCACAATGAAATTATAAGTGTGGTCGCAATCCCCCGGATCCAGAGTGATGGTAGTTGTGGCAGGACAATTAAGTTGAGGAGGCTGATCAAGCTGTGCATTCAGATTTACACAAATCATCAACAATATGCAGCACAGGCTTGCCGCCTTTCCAACACTGCCAAATACATTACATTTTGAAAACTTTTCCTGTTTTAAGTCAATGTACTTCATGAGGATATGTTTCGAGATTATACTAGTATAAATGCCTTTGAGAAGCACTAATCACAGTACCCCAAATGGAGCACAATTGAATACTAAAACAAGCAAGTCAATGCTTGTCAATAAAAAAGACAATCGATTATTGGAATAAAACGGTCGGAATTTGGGAAGAAATAATGGATACTTCTTTTAGCCAAAAAAGAAATATACCATCTAGCAAATATACAAAAAAAACAGTACTTACTCTCTACCTAAATTCAGGTATTTTCCGTTTTGTCGCCTATTGAAAATAACAAAACAAAAAAAATGGGCTACCCGAAATTCGGGTAGCCCAAAGAAAGAAGTTGATATATTATAGGACTAAATATTAATCCAGCAAGATCATCTTCTTGGTAGCACTGTTGTCATCACTCTGCAAAGTGTAGTACAGTACGCCTACGCCTGACAACTCGCTGCGGTTGATACTCACTTCGTTGTATCCCTTAGCGTAATCATCTTCGTAAACTTTCAGTACTCTTCCTGATACATCGTAAACGGTCAGTGTAGCTGTGCTTGCCTGTGGCAATACAAATCCGATCGTGGTTTCATCCCTGAATGGATTTGGCTGGTTCTGCATCAGAGCAAACTCGTCGGCAGATACAGCGCCGGTGGTGTTGAACTCAAGCTCAACATTCATCAGGTCAAGTTCAGCATTGTATGCTTCTGCAGCTGTGTAGTCTGAGCTTACACTCAGTACTTCACTCAGCAGTACATCGCGCTTGGCACGCAAGGTCACTGAGAATACAACTGCATCGTCATCCAATTCTACGGTACTGCTATTGGCCCAGCTGGTGGTGATTACACCTTTGTCCAGCAAGCTCAATCCGAAGTTGGCCTTCGTCAGCTTGGTCAATTCACCTGCTTCAACTCCTGCGAATGCTGCTGCACTCTTATCGAAGTTCAATGTAAACTGATAACCGGCAGCGGCAAAGTCAGCAGCCTTGAAGTCAACAGTGTATTCTGTACCGGCTGTCAATTGCTTGTCATCCAGACGGAATACCAGATCGCTTACAGCGTTGCGGCCATCACTACCGATGAGGTTGTTGGGGCGCGCACTACCGTTTACATCTCCAACTTTCACAGCTACGAAGTTCGCATCGTTGATGTGAGTATTGAGGCTGTTCACGTTCATTACTTCCGGGAAGGTCGTCTCGAACGGATTGGCAGGGTTGGGGAATGCAAAGTGTGCATCCACAAAACGCCAGCTCGTGTTGTTGGGGAAGTCCGTGTTGATGAACAGGATCAACTTACGCAACTCAACGATATCGAAAGTGGTGATCGTACCACTGTTGTTGATATCGGCAGCAATCATCTTGTAGGGCGAATCGAGGTCGTCCACACCAAGGATGTGCTTGCTGATGAGTACAAGGTCGAAAGTAGATACTCCATTCAACGGATTGATGTCCTTCTCAGGACGTACCGTGTAGTTGTTATTCTCAGGCAGATCAGTGAACTGGAAGAATCCAGCAGCACCAGTCAATTCCTGATCATTCATTGATCCTTCCAGATGTACCATTACATCTTGTACATCTTCTTGCTCTTCAGTCTGAATACCACCAGAGATGTTGTACTGAGTCTGATTAGAGCAATCAGTGAGCAACAAGCCTACTTCACAAGTAGAGTAGTTGCCTGCTTCATCCCATACATAGATGGTCAGTGATTCCGGCAAGCCGGTCACATCATCACACGTACGACGGATGGAGCGGTCGTTGATGTCATTAGAGAAGGAGAAGATCAGGTCTTCCTGTGCAGTACAGTTGTCGTAGCTGTCCAGATCAAAGTCACTGGCCCAGATGTCGATGTAACCGCCAGCGGCTACAGGCATCGGGATAGTGGATACGCCTGGCAGGCAGTAAGCCGTTGGTGGCTTGCAATCTTCAATAGTCAGGATGTACTCACAGATATTGAAGTTGCCACAGCCATCTTCTGCAGCCCACAGGATACGGTGGGTACCTACCGGGTAGAAGCCGGTGATCGCATAGTCTTCTGCTGCAAAACGAGTTACAGGAAGACCATCCGGATTCGGGAACGGATAAACGTTTCCGTAGGTATCCGAGTAACCAAAGGCATCGTAATTGCCATCGTTGTCCAGGTCAAGTTTCCAGTCGATACGCAGCTCTTCAAGCTTCGTACAGTCATCCGAGATACCCGGATCAATCGTTACTTCACCCACACACTGTGGTGCATTGGGGTTGCCTGGGTTGCCATAGCCACATACCGTCTGTGAACAGTTGTCGAAGGTCGGTCCAACATTGTTCAGCAGCTTGATCACCTGTGTCCAGTGCCACTCCCATTCGCCAAAGTAAACTCCGTTTACAAAGTCTTCGTACAAGCACCAGTCAATCACTGTCCAGTCACGGAAGATCTTGATACAGGAGCTGTCAACGAATACAAATGAACGGTCAACGTAAGTAGAAGCCAACAAGCTACAATTGTCATCATCGAGGCGTGGGCGACGATCCTGATCGAAGAATACATCCAGGTTCTCTGGCTTGAATACTTCGTCGATCGGACCCTGACAGCGATTCAACTCAATGTCACATGGCCATTCGATCAGCTTTCTGCGGTACTCGAGAGTTCCGCCAATGTTGACCAAATCACAGTCTCCAACATCCTTTGGAGTAAATCTCCAGCAGGAAGTTGGTACATACCACTCTTTACAGTCGATGATCGTAACCACCTGAGTAGCTATGTTGCTCCAGTTGCCGGCATCATCAGCTGCTCTCCAACGACGGATGATATCTCCTCTTCCGCAGTGCAGCGCAGGTATGATCGTTTGTTCAAGATCGATATTACAGTTGTCGATCACATAGCCATCATAGCCCCAGAAAATGTCATACTGATCGTCGTAGCAAGGATCGTCAAAGATACTTGGTGGAGCAAACTCAGCAAAACGTGGGTGTGCTGGACATACGCGATCGCGAGTCACGATAGAGTCTCTGTCGAGTGGATCAGCACTACCTTCTATCACTTTACCAAATACTTCATCCAGTGCATCTGTGTAGTCGCTTGGGTTGTCCGGATCGAATTCAAACCAGAAATCACAAGTGACCGTCAGGCTCGGAGGAGCTACTACTACCGGTGGCAACTTATCCTGTACGGTAACTTCTACCATACAGAGGCTGAAGTGGCCATCCAGAGGAGCACCTGGCTCCATAGCTTCAGGAAGTACACCATTGTAGTCGTCCGGATCTTCGTTTGCAGGTACCAGATTCGGGAACTGCTTACCAAATGTATAAGGCTCAGGATCTACATCAAATACAGCAAATACAACCATGATCGGACCATCGGCGATGTCTGCGCAGCAGAACTTCACATAGTCGTCGAAGTAAGCTTGTACCAAATTGTAATTGGGATGCCATGGTGGAGAGCGACGCAGGTCGTCATCACCATTTACACCTTCACAATCGATAGCTTCCCAGTCACCTTGTGGTACGGTCTCTGGGGTTTTGCCATCTCCATCAGAATCGTACTCATCCATGCGGATTGCCTTGAACCATACCTGGTCAGAGCAGTTGTCGAATGAGCCATCATCGAAGGTCTCAGCAAAAATCTTAGAGATACCCAGGTTATCACTATTGATATTACCTGTTCGGGTAATGGATACTACCGTGTGCTGATCGCAAATAGCAACCGGTGGTACATCATCAATTACGCAGAGCTCAATTGTTTTCTCAGCTACATTACCGCAGCAATCACTAGCCGTGTAGGTTACATCGTAGCAGCCTGGCAACAGGCCACGGATGATCCAGCGACCACCAGTGAATTCAACAGTTCCTCCGGTAGAAGATACTGTGTAATCAAGGATTTCAGAACAGTTGTCATCAATCCAGGGCGTAGTAGCAATCCAGTCAGCCTCACATCTCCAAACGTCTGTGCTAATGGTCAGGTCTTCAAGATCTGAAAGCACAGGAGCCTCATCATCTTCCACTTTGATGGTCTGATTGTGGAACTGAACTTCACCTGTACACCAGTCGAGGATGGTCCACTTACGCAAAATCTTGTAGCAACCATCACTACTTCCAGTCTGACAGATGTTGATACGTGTATCTTCAAAAGTTGACTGAATGTCGCCACAGTTGGCGCCTCCAGGTACACCTGTACCAAAACACTTCACTACACCACATGGCCAGGTCTTGCCATCATAAGGGGATGGGTGACCAGCATAGGCGTGACCGGCAGGAAGTATATTCCAGTAGATATTGTCAGGACCACAAACAGCGTTGTCAGCCAATTCTGCTTCACCACCACAGTAGTTTTCGCATTTCAGCGTGGGCTGATCGATACCATTGTAGTCTGGCGGAGGAATTACATCCGCGAGTGTAGCGCGAGTAAGAGTGATGGTTTGCAGGCAAGTTTTCATATTGCCAGAGCCATCCGTGATCTTCCACGTTCTCAGCAATGTGCCATCAGCACACTGGCGATCTATCCTGTTATCTGTATATTCTAAAAGCGCATCGCCACAGGCATCAAAGCCACTTACTGTGTAAGTACCATCGCCATTGTCAACCACTACGGCTGGTGGGGTCGGTACGGGGAACTCATAGGTGCCCGCCCACTCAATGTCCAGTCTCACCTCGTTGATCGTGCCGCCGTCGCCGAATACGCCGTCTCCTATCGTTACTGTCCAGTCGCCATTCACAGGCTCTCCATCAAACGCACTCAAGGCATTTTGTGGAAGAACAATACCACTGATCGCAGGCAAGTTGCCACATACTATCGGGCCTGGAGCCTCATCATCAAAGGTAGCATCTACATCGTCATTGAAAATACACTGGTTTTGAAGTATCACTACATTCGTTCCACTCGGGCTCGTCACGTCAATTACCAAATCGCCTACCCAGGTGTGCGTGATGTCAACACTTACGTTTACATCCGTAACCGTAGCACTTGATGGTACACCGCCTACAGAGAATACCTCATCGTTGCCTCCTACACTTCCCCAGCTAAACCCACTGTTCAATACATCGCTGTACGTCCCGTCTATCGGCTGACCCGGCGTCAGATCCGCTGAGCAGAGCAACGTCAAATCCTCACATACCAAGTCCGGTACCAGCTTGTCCTCTACACAGAATGAGCCCCAGCAGCTGTTGTCAGTCTCTACATCCGTAACCATCACATCGTAGCAGGCGCCTATGTCACTGGCATCCAGCGCATCGCCTTCAGCAGGATCATATACTCCGTCGCCATTGCGATCGATGATCACCCTATAGCGCGTGTCGTAACAGCCGTAAGGGCCGCCTTCCAAAATATCATCCGCCCCTACTATGCCCTCACAGTTCTCATCCAGTGAAATCTGTACATCGTCATTGCAGGCCAGCTGTGTTCTCGCAAATGGATACTCCTCTATCGTCAAACAAAATGTACAGGTACTTACGTTACCTGCTGCATCGGTAGCTTCATACGCAAAGCACGTCTCACCCAATGGCAAGGCTACGCCCATCGAAGCATCCGGGCCCAGCGTCTGCACTACCGGTACACCCGATGCCGCTGCATTGACGCCTACCTGTAGTCCGTTGACTATACCAAAGGTAGCTACATCCGTCGGAGTCGGCGCTCCACAGGCCGCCGCCTGTAGCCAGGTCGGGCTGTTGCCCCCACTATACAGGAAGAAAAAGAATACTCCTTGTGGTACTATGAACTCTATAACCACCTCATCGCCTGGATTAACAGGTGCTGTCGGGGTTACAGGTACATTCAGCACATAAGCCGCTCCGCCATCTGTGGACAGCGTAGAGCCCGAGGCTACCAACGTCAGCGCTCCGCCTGGGAACGGGCCGCCACTATTCACATATACATTCGCTGTAATCATTACGCCTCCCTGATCTATCGCTCCTACTACTACGTCAACACTCTGTACAAGCAGCGGGTCGGTACCCGGTACTGTCCACGTACGGAAGTGCTGATTGCCCGTAGATACATTCCCAATGTTGCAGTTGATCTGCTGGCCGGTAAGTGTAAAGGCCGGGCCCAAAAGAAATTGCTGCGCCGCCGCCGGACAGTTGTCCATCGCTTCCGGTACATAATTGAAAATGTACTCACAATCGCCCGGATCCAAACTGATCGTCTGGTCGCTCAGGCAATTGTTAAAGGTCGGGCCTTCTGCATCTACTACCGTCACATCAAAGCACTCTACTAGCTGACCTCCTGTAATAAGATTAGTCATATAACATACAGTAGTCGTGCCCACAGGATAGCAATCCGATGCATTCGTAGTTCCATTGTAGTCATTGACAAATGGCAGGGTTGCTGTAGTGTAGTCTATCTGCGTAGTGATCAAATCCTGGGCACAAAAGCTGTTCACAGCATTATCCGCGCCTACTACAAAATCCAACTGACCATCTGCTGCTGCTGCATTGTACTGCGCTGCCGTAATGGTGAACGAAAAGTTGTTGGGCTGACAATCGGCTCCGCCTGAGGGCAACTGCCCCAGTAAGAGACCTTCCAAAGTGAACGTTGGCATCTCTGTAAAGAAGCTATTGTCACTATCCCAATTTCCACTGATCGTTACCGGACTCGCGGCATTCGCCACAGCTCCAAACATCGTGTAGTTGGTCACGCCCAGCGTCGTTCCTCCTGAAAAGGGTAAAATGTTCAGATTATCCGTCTGTGGACCCAAGGTCACCGCAGTCGAAGGATCTGGAACGCCTGCACAGGCTGCTCCCGAAACCGTCGGCTCAGGGATAATGATACACGCCTCACAGGCGCCAGGATCATTGTTGCGCGTGATGTCGCCAGGTAAACCTACAAACTGGCAATCGATCGCTACAAAGGTGATCGACCAGGCATTCAGCCAGCCACAATCGCCACCAAACTGGTCGAAAATCTCCAATTGCCAGTTGCCATTGGCATTCTGACCACTAAGGCTTGATAGCGGCTGCTCCGGGGAAAAGGTACCATTAAAGGGAGCTGCACCCCCTGTAATCGGAGGCGCACCATCCTGAAATACCGTAACGATGTAGTCATCGCCCCCGCCTCCATTACCAGACGTCAGGTCAACTGTGGTAATTCCGTCAGGAGCAATCAACGTAATATTTAAATCGCCATCAAACGTATGAAACAGATCTATCGTCACATTGTCGATCAGATAGCCTGTCCCGATGGTCGTGCTGCCATTTACCGGCGGCAGGGCCACTGCATTGCCAAAGGGACCGAATAGCCCGGAGGTGCTAGTACAAGCCCCTGCATCAGGACCACTGTCACCCACACTGCCCGTGGCGCCGTTGAACGTCTGCGCATAACCCTGCCACGCAAACAGGCACAAGCTCAGCGCAAACAAAAATTTTGTAATTCTCTTTTTTTCCATGAGATTTAAAGTTTTGATTAAAGTGTAAAAAGTAAAATCGGTGCTGAAACTTTAGAGAGAAAGCAGATTCAATGCACCATCTACAATGTTGCTAGTGCTTACACTAACATTGAAATGAGCCACAGTAGCAAGCAATGTGCTATAGCCTTCAACAACCGCCTGGCCTACACCATCACCTGAAGCCATTTGCTCCATGATAGCAGTGTAATAAGCGATGGTAGCAGAATTGGTAGCTTCTGCTGTTCCTCCAGTTAAATTGCCAGAAGCACTAACCAACTGTTTTAGCTCTACTGAAAGGATTTGAAAAGCATCATCATCACTTACGAAGTCGTAAGTTTCGGTGCTTTTGTCACTCAACTGCTGAGGTTCTGCGGGAGAAAAAGCTCCACTCTGGGCCTGAACCTGGTTGGTGTACAATAACCCTGTCAGCAAGAACATAGTCAGTAGGACAAAGCGTCCAACCACTTTTTTGAAAGATGTTCTTTCCATGAGATTAAAGATTTAGTGATTAAAAAATAGATTAATAAATTATAATTAAAAATAACATGTATAAGGATGTTACAATGTTGCTGGTAGTGGTAACTCATTAAGACAAAACGGTATAGCTTGCTTTTCCCTAAAGAGCATAGCTGAGGAGAGTAAAAGCAAGTCAGATCAGTATATCAACAGGTGATTGGATGTTGGTCTGATAGGAACTTGTAGTGGTTGTTGGGAAGAACAAAAGTCCGGTAAGAGAAAAGGTGATTAACTTGGAGTAGGTTTAAGAAAGATAATCATAGTGTCTGTCTTTATGGGTTTATAATTTGCTGTAGATTCAAGCGTCATAGAGATATGATATGTTCTGGTTAAAATTATGCTGAAACGTGGAGTTTCAAACAACGATTCAAAGTTAACTACAAAAATAAAGACAGAACATACCAAAAAAGAGGTATTTTAAGTATATGTAAAATATATAATAGGATAAATATATGTAAAATACATAATAGGATAGGAGTATTGCTATCCCCGCCTGGAAAAACCACACATCAGATCACACATCAGATCACACATCAGATCACACATTACTCTGCTATCCGGTAATAAAATCCATATAGTATTAAGCAGATCAAAAGACCTTCTAAAGGGCGAACAATATGAAAGACTTTTCCATTATCGGGCTGCGACCAAAAGCCTTCGGGTACAGTTTTCATCAATACAACAGCCTCCGGGCCCGCTGAAGGGCAGGGGTAGAGGTGCAGGCAATTAAGCTCTACCAGCACTCCGATAGCCAGAGAGATTACGGAAACAGCGACAAAAACGGAGGCCTGCCACGCCCTTCCGGTTTTTGCCGATTCCCTGACTTTCACGATGCGCAGCAACAAAAGACCCGATGCAGCACCCAAGGTATCTAAGATTATATCATTGAAGTCAAAGTAATCCGGCCGGCCGGAAGTGAGGTAAAAATATTGATAAGACTCATCTACCGTTCCCAGCAGCATGCACCAAAAAAGGCAGGGCCAATAGTGGCCAATCAGCGGAAAGAGTAATACGGCAAGCACCATATATTGCGGAAAGTGAATGATCTCGACATTGATCACCATCAGTACATTGCAGGCTATGACTATCAATATTGCCGTGCTTAGCGTATAAAACCCTATGATTTTCCTATCCGGATAGGGTAATCTTGAATAGTGCTGGTGCAAGTTGAGTAGTAAACCCACTGCTACCACTAAGCCAACTGCCACCATAGTACCATCAAAGGCTGCGCGACTCATTCGGCTGAACAGCCGCTCCACCTGCTTGCCAACTATGGCATGTGGCAGGACTGAAAGGAGGAAATAGCACAGAACCACTACAACATTCACCGAAGCATTCCGCCTGAAGTGATCGACCAATTTGCATAGATAGCTTTTCTTCAATTTCAGCAATTTAGATTCAAGCTACAAAAAAGGCCGCCCTACAATAGGACGGCCCCTATGGGTCTCATAGTATAGGATATCATCGGTTGAGCTGTACATAGCCCGAATATATTTTTCCTGAATCTGCTTCGAGCAGATAAAAATAGGTACCATCCGGCACATCTATCCCTTTGAAGGTGCCATCCCAGCTTTCGTTACCGTTTTGGTAGTTGGCATGTTCGTACACCTGGTTGCCCCACCGATTGAAAATGGTAAGGTGGCTATTGTTCAGGGTTTCCACCCCTTCAATGTAGAAGCGGTCATTTCGGTTGTCGCCATTGGGAGAGAAGCCCGAAAATGCTTTCACCTCATCACAAAGAATGGTAATACTCACCTGGCCGGTATCGCAAGCCGTGTTGCTACATATTACATATTCAAATTGGTCGGGCGAAGTACTATTGCAGTAGGCTGCATTTGGTGTATAGCTGATCGTATAATCAGGATTGACGGAAGCCATGCCGTTTGAAGGGCCGGGAGCTAGAATATACATCGTGTCAATCATAGCCACCCCAATGTCGTTTCCAATTACATTAAGTTGTCGGATGCTCACATTCTCAAGTGTATTTGTGCTATCATCCACCGCTGCAAAGACATTGTCTGTATCAATAGTGACGAGGGCAATGTAGGTGGTATCACAAAGGCCGAGATCATCACAAATTTTGATACAAGCACTATCAATCCCCACTTCCACACCTGTAAATGTTATGCAGTTCGGTCCGCTACTCAGATCTATAGAAACAAATTCTCCCGATGCCCCTTCACACAGGTTTTGGATGCTCATTAGGTTGCCCAGCAGCTCATCAGTAGAAAGACAAAGCGTTTCTGTGTCATTTACTTCTACCGTATCTGTGACCGATTCGGTAGAGATACAATCGACCACTATATTAAATGTATCCGGACATCCTGAATTTTTATCGGTGAAAACAATCTCATGAACTCCGGCAAACACCTCCAGGCTGCTGGCACTAGCCTCTGTTTGTTCTTCCAGCAAAACATAGAGCTGGTCATTGGTGCCCTGGAAAATGAATTCCATATCGCTCAATTGATCTCCAATATTATTACTGCTGAGTATCCCGCTCGCATCATCGAACATCCAATTGCCTACAGGGTGCCAGCTATTGACAGAATCAACGAATACTGAAACGTCTGTGAAGGTGCCAGCAAACCATTGGCCATTCACCAGCCAGCTTTCCAATCGGAAGGGATCCCGGCCTGTAGATTGCAGTTGACTGAGATCATAGGCCACCGAAATAGTTTGAAATTCGCAGGGCGTCACAGCATCTTCATAATTGAATCCATTGATTTCTACATCATAATTGACCAGTTCGGAAGGAGCCAGCGAAATGCACCAGAAAGCTGCTGTGGCACAATCATCCATAGATACACTACTTGCGTGATCCGCTACCAGTGGGGGGCAGTTATTGGCACAGTTTACCGTAAGGTTTACTGTGTCTGCACAAGAGGTAGAAGTATTTACCACTACCAGTTCATGCATACCACTACTGAATTCGAGGGAATTGCTTTGAGGCTCCAGCCTGACCTGTACAGGAACTTGTACTGGTGTAGAAGGGCCATTACCAGCAAACAGCAAATTGCCATATTTGTTAGCCGGATTGCCGCCGCGGATCACTGGTGAATCGTATTCCCAATTGCCCGAAGCATCCCATACATTCATCGAATCGACCAATTGAGCAAAGGAGTTTAGTGAATTGGCAGAAAAGCTGGTTCCATTGACCGTCCAATCATCAAGCGTAAACAGCCCCGGATTATCCTGGTTGGGAAAAGATGCCAGAGAAAAATAAAAGCCGGTAGTATCTTCATTGCAACCGTTGAGATTGCCTCCATAGGTTTGCCCATTGTCCATGATCTGATAAAAGATCATATCATCAGCAGGGATATTGAGACAAAACTCAGCCGCCCCGCCTGGCTGGCAGCTGTTTCCATCCAAGGTCATCGGCGGCCCCAGTATATCCGGACAATTGCTGCAGTTAATTTGTATGTAATTGGTATCTCTACAAGCATCCACATTATTGACGATCACAAATTCGTGATAACCCGTATCCAACGGTACTGAGATATTTTGGAAGGAATAAAAATTGGCAATATGTAAGGTTTCAACATCCGGATTGGATTGGGCCTGGATAGATATGGCGGAGTAATTGGTACTCATATTCCCTCCAATTATACTAAAATTGGTAGCATCCAGCATCCAGCTGGCAGTGGGGTCCCATAGATTCATCGAGTCAGCCAATTGGCCCACATTATTGAAGAACCCGATAAATGATGAGCCGTTTACGGTCCAGTTTTGCAAAATATATGGCCCGCTAAAGCCTTGCCCGCTCAGGGAGCTGTAATTGTAAGCCAGAGCCGTATCTGGGTTGCAGGCTTGCATTACCGTATTGCTCAATTGAACGCCATTATCCCAAACCTCGTAATTGCCAAGATCGTTGAAAGGAATATCTGTGCAAAGGTCTGCTATCGCTCCACAGTCGGACAGCTGAATAGTAGTGGGGCCCTCATAGGTATTTGGGCAGGCTGCCAGATAATCCGGAAAGTTGGCAGAGCCACTTTCATTGGCTAATTGCAGACCGGGAGCAGCAAATAGCAGGCTGACTACAAGCAGCCATAATTGGGTACGCTTTTCAAAAATGGGGGTAACATCCATAGATGCGTGCTTAATTGATTTGTTCATGAGTCAAATTTGATAAAGTGGCAATGCCGTGGAAATACAGAGAGTGGTTATGTAGTTTGGTAGGTTGCAGCACTAGTTATATGAATAATTATAAACATATAAATAATACATATTCAAAGTTTTCAAAATCTGTACCAATTGCTATGATTTGAAATAAAATCTTCTTGATGGAGGAAAAAGAGTAAGGTGATCTATGCAATGCAGTGTGCATCAGACAAAAAAAGATGGGTATGGTTCAAATGAATCCATACCCATGGCATTAACTATATACAAGCCATCATTCGTTGCTAAATTGAAGAAATCATCATTCTATTAAATGATTATTTCACGTAACTAAACTGTCTGTTAGATTTTCTGGGGCTGCAAATTGCAGATTTCATACAAGCTGCTAATTACAGGTGCGAGATGCTAATTATTTAATCAGTCTCATTTAGTAAATGTCCTGATAAATATATTACACAAAGTAACCAATCATTGTGCCAAATATTACAAAAAATTAATTTGTACTGATTTATAAAAACCGAAGGAGCTTGCTTATCAACAGCCCATTCTCTACTCCTCTGATTTCCACCTGAATTTGCAGGTGCTCTTGCCGCCAATCAATTTTCAGCAGACCAAAATTTTTCACATTCACCAGCTCACTTATTCTATACCGATTAAGCTCCTCTCCCACTTCTTCATAGCTATGGGTGAGGCCGCTGGAAGTGACTTCAAACAATGGATAGGGAAGCTGGGGAAGTTCAATTCTTGAAATTTCTGCGATATGTCTGTCACCGCTCAGCAGCAGCGTAGCTGCGGGTTGCAGGCTATCGATCAGATGAAAAAGCCGGGCTCTGGCCTGTGGAAAATTGGCCCAACTCTCAAAGGGCTGCTCTTCCGGAATCACCTGAATACCTGAGCCTATCAGGTGAACCGCCGCTTCGCTCCCACTCAACTCATTGGCCAGCCATTCCCACTGCGCCTGCCCCAAAATATCGCCGGTACTGTTCGGATAATAGCGCGGAACACCGCTTTCGGTGGGTACCAGGTCATCGCGAAAATAGCGTACATCCAGCAAAATAATTTTCACAATTCTTGGAGCTTTGCCAAAACTGTACGACTGATAAACTCCTTTTTGCTTACGGTAGTCTGACGAGTCGGGAATGTCTAAAAAGTCAAGTAAAAGTTGCTGACTTTCCCGCTTTTTAGAGAAGTGTTTTCCTCCGTCACCTGAGCCATAATCATGATCATCCCAGGTACCGATCACAGGCATCTGTTGCCGCAAGCGGATATAATCTTTTTGATACTTTTGCCGCATATATTGCCGCTTCATTTGTTGCATATCCTTTGTATCGGCATAGATAATATCACCCAGCCACACCCACAGATCAGCCTGCTGCTGAAGGATGGCTGGCCAAATAATCTGAGGCTTGTTGATATCATTGCAGGAACCAAAGGCGATGGTGCTAATAGTAGTGGAAGGGTCTAGCGTTTGTTGGCCGAGCAAGGGCAATTGATTGAGCGCAACTTGTTGGGACTGGCAGGCCGCCAGCAGGAACAATAAAAAGGGGAGAAGTATTTTTTTCATCAATTTAGTGAAAAATCGGTTTTTATAGAATCACCAAGATGAGCTGGCACCAACTCTTCCAATGGATCGGAAATACCGGCGCTCAATCGAACCTTATCAAGCAAATCCATCAATTCGCTGCTAAAAACAAGCCCTAGCAAATCACTTTCGCTACGACTGTTGGCCAAGCAATACATGGCCTCCTGAGCCAGGTAATGATAGCCCTGCCCAGGATATTCAAAGAAAAAATCCGTTGGCTCACGGCCATTCATCATAAGGGTAATACTGCTGGGTTCGTTCCAGCGGGCATTGATTCGTATGCTCCCCCGCTCTCCGCAAATATAAGCCTCGGCAGGTGTTTCGCCTACTATGGAGGCATGTAGGATGGCCAATTTATTATCCGCATATTTTAACAACATCCCACAACTTTCATCCAAACTGTCTTGCCCAACAGTCGAAATGGCTTTGACAAAGCGCGGCTTACCAAAAAGTAGTAGAGACAAAAACAGGGGATAGATTCCAGCTTTCATCAATGAGCCGCATTGGCCAGATGGCTCTTCAAACTGATTGGCTGTTTTAATACCAAAGTCGGCTTGCATCGACAAGACCTCACCGATTACGCCCTTGTCAATCAGCTCAAGAGCTTTGCGAACGCTAGGCAAAAAACGCGTGGTGATGCCCTCCATTAGAAATGTGCGTTGAGCCCTGGCATGCATGATCACCCGATTTCCCTCTGCTGAATTCAGCGCAATAGGCATTGTACAAACTACCGGTATCCGTCGATCCAGGCACATCAGGGCCGCCTCATATCCTTGGCCCGGAGGTGCAGCAATATATATAATATCCAGCTCCGGGCAAGCAGTGATGTGTTGAATAGAGCTAAAACTAAAAGGAATGTTGAATTGCTCTGCAAAAGCATTGGCACGGTCCTTCGATCGGGCTGCTATTGCATATAGTCGCGTATTTGGGAGTAGTTTTAGTTCATTGGCAAAGTCGTGAGCGCTATGGCCAAGCCCGATAATGCCCCAATTGAAAACTCGTGACATGTATGGTGTTTTGATAGTGTGTGGCTGCCATCAAGTAATGGCAATATTTCCAAAGCCTGAAATATAAAATTTTTACAAATATAATTAATTTTACCTAATGGCAAATAGTATCCGCAGAAATATTATTGCCGTTTACACCACGCTTTGCCAAGTTTTGTGCGTACGCACAAAACTTGGCAAAGCGGGATAAACTTCAAGCCTGTAGGTTTTACCCAAGATGCAGGGGTTGTTCTTACTGGATAAATCGCTATTGAAATGCACAAAACCTGGCGGCTTGAAGTATACATTATTTATCTTAGCTGGATGGAAACCCTGGATGCTGTCAGGATCAACTTCAATCCCGACCAGCTTTTTGTGCTCAACATTTGCCTGGCCATTTTGATGTTTGGCGTAGCGCTGGATATTCGGATGTCCGATTTCCGGTACGTCATTCGGCATCCCAAAGCTCCTATCGTTGGCCTTATCTCCCAGCTACTTTTACTGCCTTTGCTTACCCTTTTGCTTATCTATCTATTTGCTCCGCCTTTGAGTTTGGCACTAGGGATGGTGCTGGTAGGGGTATGCCCGGGGGGCAATGTGAGCAATTTTATGGTGCACATGGCACGTGCCAATGCTGCGCTAAGTGTATCGCTCACTTCTATAGTGACGTTGGGGGCAATAGTGATCACCCCACTGAGTTTTGCGTTTTGGTCATCCATGATCCCTGGCAGCGAGGGTACGCAGCAAGAGTTGTATGTCCACCCTATGGATATGGTAAAAACAATCGTCACACTGATTCTCATACCATTAATAGCAGGCATGTGGCTCAATCAGTTTCGGCCAGGTTTTACAGAAAAAATCAAAAAGCCGATCCGGATTTTATCGATCGTACTATTTTTAGGCTTTGTGATAGCCGCTATTGCCAGTAATTTTGAAAATATCGTCCAATATTTGGGGGTTGTCTTTTTTATAGTACTGGTACACAACAGCCTTGGTTTTCTGCTGGGCTATACATTTGCGCGCCTCAACCGGCTCCCCCTCTACGATGCCCGGGCCATATCTATTGAGACGGGCATCCAAAACTCGGGCCTTGCGCTGATCCTCATTTTCAATTTTTTTGGCGGCCTCGGCGGAATGGCCATGATTGCCGCCTGGTGGGGTATCTGGCATCTGATAGCTGGATTTGCATTGGCTAGTTGGTGGAGCAGGAGCCCCCACTCAGGAGATGATTTAAATCATCTCCTGAGTGGGGGCTGATGAAAAAAGTGAAAAAAGTTCATCTTTTTTTATGGAATTTTGCCCCTTTCCGCGTCCTTATGGAGAAGGTGTTTCTTAAAAGAATCAAAATCCATAGGCACATTATGACATTCTCGGCAAATCAAATTTATCATATCTATAATCAGGGCAACAATAGGGAGCCCATTTTCTTTCAAGACCGGAATTACCACTTTTTTCTGGAAAAAATGCGGAAACATCTCCTGCCTTATGTTGAGCTTATTTGCTACTGCCTGATGCCAAATCACTTTCATTGGCTCGTTCTTACCAAGCCCGAGGCCTGCCTTTTGAGCAAAGCGGTCAAACCGGTTCGCGCTTGCCATAGTCATCACCTCACTCTCCCTCCCGAACACTTCCATCAGCAAAACCTCAGCAATGCGATTGCCATTCTCCTTCGATCCTACACCAGGGCAATCAACAATCAGGAAAATCGTTCCGGATCCTTGTTCCGAAAACAAACCAAGATGAAACAGCCCAGCATTCCTCACCATTCCAATCAAGAACATTCCCACTTCCTTGGCCATATGGACTATGCCATGCAATGCTTCTACTATATCCATCAAAACCCGGTGAAGGCAGGCCTTGTTAAAATTCCAACCGATTGGCCCTATTCATCCGCCCGCGAATACGCAGGCATGCCTGGCAAGGGCCTTTGCACGTGTACTTACTTCCAAGTACTCACTTCCAATGCTCAGATTAATGAACTGCTTTGAAATTAGTCACTATTTTTCTTGAAATGCCACAGCCTGGTTCCCCTTTTTTCCATGAAAATGTTATCGTACTGTTAAAAATGTCGCAGTTTGACCTTTTGGTGTAAAAATTCAACATTATTCCTAGGTTTACACGAAACAATGTTATAACTTCGTTGTTGTAACATCAAAACAAATAATGGAATCATGAGTAACCGAGAATTCAATCTGTACCTCAACGATGTTTCCCCGATTCTTCAGGCTTTTGCACTCAACTTGACCAATGATGTTGAAAACTCAAAAGACTTGTTTCAGGAAACTGCCTGGCGGGCTTTATATAATAAAGATAAATTTCGTACCGGCACCAACTTCAAAGCTTGGATTATGACCATGATGAAAAATATTTTCATCAACGATTATCGCATGAGGAAGCGCAGGAAAACACAACTGGAGCCTACAGGTAGTACGGCACTGGATGGCGGTAGTGGTATTTCCAGCAATACCGCTATTTCTGATATTAGCCAAAAGGAGCTGCTAAAGATGATTGACAAACTGGAAGAAGTATTCCGGGTGCCTTTCTGGATGTATTTTACCGGGTTCAGCTACCAGGAAATTGCTGATGAGCTGGAAAAGCCTCTTGGCACTATAAAAAGCCGGATATTTCATGCCCGCAAGAAATTGCAGAAGATGATACGTGAAACATATTAATAATTTCTTTGTTTATAGATCAGAACGCTAAAACCAGCGAAGACTGTTATTATGAAGCTCGAAGAAGCCATACAGCAAAAGATGCCTTTCAGGTGCTGCCACCATAAGGCAATGGTGAATTTGATATTTACCAACAACTGGCTGATGGAAAAAATCCGGAATGTACTGAAGCCCTATAAGATCACTTTGCAGCAATACAACGTGCTACGCATTCTCAAAGGAGCTAGTGAGCCGATTTCTACCTGCATCATCCGCGAACGAATGATCGATAAAATGTCGGATGCGTCCCGGATGGTGAGCCGTCTGGAACAAAAAGGGCTGGTAGTGCGCAAATCCTGCAACATCGACAAACGACTGCTTGATGTAAGCCTCAGCGATAAAGGGGTGGAATTGCTCGGCCAGATAGAGGCCAACATCCAGCAGATGGACCTGGTGATGTGCAATCTTAGCAAAGAGGAAGCGCAATTGCTGAGTTCTTTGCTGGACAAGATCAGGGGCTGAACCATTTCACTCAACGCAAACACACACCCGATTTCCATAAGATTTTGGAGCCATGTACTCATGTTGTGCGTGGCTTTTTTGCTGCCACAAATGCTGCTACAAACCCGCTGAAACCCTTAATATCATTGCTTTTTTTAACGAATTCTTAATATTCCTCATACAACAATGCACCGATTCAAGGGTTATGTGTAATAAAGGCAACAGCCTTGACTATTCAATTCATAAAACCAATGAAAATGAACATACGGAAAGTAAAACTGGAGCTCACTACCGAGCTGATCAATCAAAAAGGCAATCCAAACGTATTGCAAACTATCAAGGAATTCATGAAGGCACTGCGCGCGGAGGTTGGCCACCTGATTAGATTTGCTTTAGTGAAGAAGGAAAGCCTCAATAATCGGATCAGCAAAAAGACCTATGCCCTACAATATGAAAACTGTATCGTGGATGTGGAGTTGATACTCAATGGCCGCACCAATCGGCAAGACCTTTACCGTTTTAATCTCCGCTAAATTATAATTCCTCTATTATAAATTCCCAAAAATCATCACAGCGTGAATCCAGAACGCGGATTCACGCTTTTCTTTTGAAAAAATAAAATACCGGAATACCAATTCCCAGTATCAACAAAGCCGACCAGGCCTGCTTGGGTTGCTCAACCAGGGTGTTCAGTACAAAGGCGAAGGAGATCAGCACAAATAGCAATGGCACCACCGGATAACCCACCACCCGATAGGGCCGCTCCGCCTCCGGCCGCCGCCGCCTCAGCAAAAAAAGACTACAACCGGCCAGTGCCATGAAGGCAATATCTGTAAAGGTAACATAGGTAATAAGATCGTGGAAGGTTCCCCAAAACAACAGCAAAATAATCGCCCAAATCGCCTGCAGGATCATCGCAAGGGTGGGTGTACGGAAGCGCGGGTGGATATAGGTGAGTCGATCAAAAAACAAGCCGTCACGGGCCATAGCAAAATATATACGAGGCGCCGACATCGTGTAAATCCCAATCGTTCCAAATATCGAAATCGCAATGGCAATGGCAACCAATTGCCCGCCGTATGGCAGCAAGGTGGCAATCGCATCTCCTGCAACCCGCTCGGTTTGGCTGATCTCCGATAAGGGCAGCAATAGCATGTAAGCCAGATTGATCAGCACATACGTCAGGGTGACGATCAGCGTGCCCATGATCATGGCCCGCGGCACAGTGCGGGTAGCGTCCACCGCCTCTCCAGCCAGGTAGCTGGTGTGATGCCAGCCACCAAAGGACCATAGCACGCCTACCAGCGCCAACAACAGCGCACTCATCAAATTGGCAGGTGCACTGTCAGCGCCCAGCAATTGAACCTCTGCCGCCGGATTGTAAAAAAAGATGCCCGCTACGATAATAGCCAGCATGGCCAGCAATTTGAGCCCGGTAAACGTATTGGCGAATAATTGACTGATATTGACGCCAAAAACATTAATTGCCGTAAGCAACACAATGGTGATAATCGCCAGCCAAACTTTGCCGCTTTGATCGAGATCGGGGACGAAGAAGGTCATGTATTCCGAAAAGGCAATCCCCAGGGCCGCCAATGCGCCGGTATTGATTACCAGTAAGATAACCCAGCCGTAAAGGAAGCCCATCAGGTCGCCATAGGTCTCTTTGAGATACACATACACCCCTCCCGCTTTGGGAAACATCGATCCCAGTTCAGCCAGGGTGAGGGCACCCGTCAAAGCAATCAGACCGCCCAGCAGCCACACCACCAGAATCAACCCGTGGTGGGGCAGCACCGCCGCTATTTTGGCAGGCGTCACAAATATTCCCGAACCGATACATGAGCCCACTGCGATCATCGTAAGGCCGTAAAGTGTCAGTTCTCTTTTCAGCTTAGGCATATTGTCTCTTTTTTCATCTATCCGTAGGTTTTTTGAACTTCAGCACTCATTCAACCTAAACATTTGACAATCAACTACTTTTGTAGTATAGTTAAATATAACATATACTATCTTTCGATTCTAAATCCCTATTGCCGGACAAAATAGTGCATAAAAATTGCTTTTGTGCAATATTCAAATGCAGATGTTGTATTAATGAGTAAGGACAAACACCTGATGGTAAAACAGTTGGTACAAAGCGATGACCAGGCCTTGATCAAAAAATGCCTGAATGGAGATCGGCAGGCTCAGTTTGAGTTATACAACCGCTATGCTAAATCTATGCTCAACTCTGCACATCGCATCGTACAAAATCAGGAAGACGCAAAAGATATTTTGCAGGAATCATTCATCAAGGCTTTTGAAAATTTGGCTAAACTTAAGCACAGCAATCTGGAAGCCTGGCTACGTCGAATCGTTATCAACACAGCTATCAATCAAGTCAAAAAGAAGGGTCTGCAATGGGCACATCTATCCGATCATCCCTTGCCTGCCGAGCCAATGGAAACCGTTACGGAAGAAATACCCAAACTTGATCTCGACCGGGCGTATCGCGCATTGATGCAATTGCCCACAGGCTACCGCACCGTGTTTTCCCTTTACCTGCTCGAAGGCTACGACCATAAGGAAATAGCTGAAATACTGGGCATATCCATTTCCACCTCACTGACCCAATATTCAAGAGCCAAGCAAAAACTGATTGAAATAGTTCACAAAATGAAACGAGATGAATAATCTAGAGCATTTCTTTAAAAACAACCGAAAGAGCTTTGACAAACTGGAGGTTGGTGCCTCCCTGTGGCAAGGCATACAGCAAGAGCTGGAAAAACCAGCAAAGGCTGGAAAAATACGCCACATCAATTGGTTCAAATGGATCGCTGCGGCTGTCGCATTGCTATTGCTGGCCCATCTGTGGACACCATCCAAAAGCGATGAAACGGCGGCCGAAGCACAAGCCGGATTGGAAGTCAACGATATTTTTCCCGATATTGCACTGCGCAATCCGGAAGGCCAAATGGTAGCACTGAGCTCATTGAAAGGCAAAGTGGTGCTGGTTGAATTTTGGGCCTCCTACAGCAAAGTTTGTACAGAAGACCATTGCTACTATTTCAAACCAGCCTACAATACCTACAAGGATAAAGGCTTTGAAATATATGCCGTTTCGGTCGATTCGAGCGCAGCCAATTGGCTACACGCCATCGAAAGAGATCAGCTGGACTGGGTACAGGTAGCGGATTTAGAGGGTATCACTTCCCCCGTCACCAGAGAGTTCAGCGTCGAATCGCTGCCTACTACCTACCTGCTGGATAGCGAGGGGAAGATCATTGCAAAAAACATCGAAGCACAGGAATTGGAAAGTACTTTAAATCAATTATTCGCGTACAACAAATAATCATTAAACATGAAAAAACTTATGATTTTTGCAGCAGTGGTTACCTTATTCGCTGCCTGCAATGCACCTTCCTCCCAGCAAGCAGAGAAGGCGCCACAAGTCAAAGCTCAGCCAACTAAGCAAAGCATTCAGCCGGCCAAAACGGAAGTCGATCCGAATGGCATACAATGGCTCAGCATGGAAGAAGCTCAAAAAATGGCCAGCAAAAAGCCCCGCAAAGTATTGGTAGATGTTTATACGCCCTGGTGTGGCCCCTGCAAAATGATGGATCGTGGCACCTTTAAAGACCCCAAAGTGGTGCAGTATCTCAACGAAAATTTCTATGCCGTCAAGTTCAATGCTGAATCCGGCGGAGATGTTCAATTCAAAGGACAAACCTTCTCCAATCCTCAGTTTGACCCCAACCGACCGAAAAACAGGCGCAATGCTCCCCACCAGCTTACACGCGTCCTGGGTGTGAGAGGCTATCCAACCCTCGTTGTTTTTGATGCGGAATTCAATAAAAAAGAAAATATTGTGGGTTATCGAACCCCCCAACAACTACTTAGCGCGCTACAACAGCTTTAAGGGTAGAGGTGAAGGCTATAGCAAAAAATAGCCTTCACCCCATCTCCAACCCCTTTCTTCTAAAATATATCCACTGCACCACTCCACGGGCAGCCATAAAAGAAAGCATCGCCATCCAAAGGCCGTGATTGCCATAAGCTCTATCCAGCCAGTAGAAGCTGAGAATAAAAACCAGCAGGCTAAGGAGCATTGTGTCGCGCATGGCCCGCGAGGCTGTGAGGCCGATGTAAATGCCATCCCAGATAAAGCTGGGCGTACTGATAAGCGGCAAGGCAATTACCCACCACAAGAAGGGCTGAGCTGCCGCAATCACCAGCTCCTGGTCGGTAAATACGCGCAGCAGAGGGGCATGCCCCAGCCCATAGAGCAAGGCAAAAAGCAGGGCCAGCAACATCCCCCAATAAAACGAATAGCGGATGGCCCGGAAGGTCTGTGGTTTATTCGCAGCGCCATGATATTTGCCCACCAGTGATTCGGCTGCAAAGGCAAAGCCATCCACTCCATACGCCATCCAATTGAAAAACTGCAGCAAGATGACGTTTACCGCCAACAGCAGTTCCCCCTGTTCGGCCGACTGGCTGTAGAAAAAGGCAAATGCAAAGGTGAGACATAGGGTGCGGATAAAAATATCGCGATTGACGAGCAGGAATTTTTTGAGGGCCGCCAATTGGAACAAGAGCCTGCTATGCAGCTCCGCCAGCAGGTAACTGTATTTGTACAAAAACAGTCCAAATGCCAACAACAGCCCGGCATATTGGGCAATCACCGTTCCCCAGGCTACCCCGTCGATATCCATGTTGTACTGTAGAATAAAGAGAAAATTAAAAGCAATATTGACCACATTGATAACAACTGTCAATATTAGAGGATAGATGGCATTCTGCATCCCGAAATACCAACCCATCATAGCGTACAGCCCGATGGTGGCAGGGGCAGCCCAAATGCGAATAAAAAAATACTCGCTCACCATCTCGTATTGCTCGGCACTTACATTCATCAGATAAAAACTTGCCTGGCTAAAAGGAACCTGGAGCAGCAAAACCAGCAAGGCCAGAATAAGGGCACAAAGCATAGCACGCCCCAGCGTAAGCATCATGTCAGAGGTATCCTTGCGGCCAAATGCCTGTGCCGTGATCCCCGTAGTGCCCATGCGGAGGAAGCCAAAATTCCAGTATATAAAATTGAAGATCATACTTCCGATACCTACTGCACCAATATGCAGAGCCGACATGCGCCCCATCAGAGCAGTATCTACAGTACTGAGTAGCGGCACAGAGATGTTGCTAATGATATTGGGTATAGCAAGTCGCAGAATTTCTCTGTTCATTCGATATTTTTTGGGTAAGCATTCAATTTGGCAAATAATAGCTCATTGGCGGCAAATGCTTGCGCAAACTAGCCACACCTTTACTGGCTACACTCAAAATACAAATCAAGTCGTAACTTGTTGACACATTACCAACAATCCTAATAAAAAAGGTGGACAATATTGCATTGGAGACCAATGATTCTCCTATTTTTGTGTGTTTTTAACGGCCATCGTCTAATATCGATCGTATGAACGAAAGAATGCAAAAGTGGAAAGAAAGGGGCAAACGCTGGAGTAAAGAAGGCTTCGCATTTCTGACCAGCCGGATATTCCTCAAAAACTTCGGTGCATTGCTGGCCTTAATGCTGGTATTACTGCTGCTCACCTCCTGGTGGATGCGGTGCTATACCCATCACGGCGAATCGCTGCAAGTACAGGATTTTATCGGCTTATCTTTGGAAGATGCCGTTCGGAAAGCCCGGAAGCGAAGCTTTGAGATCGTAGTAAATGATTCCCTTTTTATTGTTGGGAAGGCCCCCCATGAGATACTGGAACAAACTCCCCCGCCCCTCTCCAGGGTAAAGGAGGGCCGCAAGATTTATGTATCCATCACCAAAAAAACACCCGATCTGATGCCGCTGCCTGATATTATCGGTGGCAATGATGATTACAACCAATACCGGCGCAGCCTCGGAAGGCTCAGTATCAACACAAAGGTTAAGGAGCGCCGCTTTTCCAATAAGCTGGAACCCAATACCATTCTGGAAGTATGGTACGAGGACAAAGACATTACCGATGAGCTCCGCGATGGCTTCAAAGTACCGATGGGCTCTACGTTGGAGGTAGTAGTCACCGAGCGCAGCGGGGGCAGCGTACAAATCCCGCAGTTGGTCTGCAAAAATTTCGATGCAGCCAATTTCCTGATCGGCAATTACAATCTCAATATCGGCTCTATCATTCCCGACGGCACGGTCACCAACCAGGCCACAGCTTACGTGTGGCGCCAATTGCCTCCACATCGGCAGGGCGCACGGATGCGCATAGGCGGCCAAATTGATATCTACCTGACTCAATACAGGCCGGAGGATTGCTCGTCAATCCGGGAATCTTACGACAGACCGCTGGAGGATGCAGGGGATGAAGAGCCTCAAAATCCACCTTCCGAAGAGGAAGATGAATCCTTTGGCGATGACTTTTGAGAGCCCTTTCGCTGCTTGTGCATTCCCTGGCAAGTGTAGTTTTTGCTACAAAAGAAAGAGCAACAAAAGCCTTGCAATTGCGTTTTCGATATTGAGTTTTAAGACAACGAGTTTTAAGACAACTTCCCTATAAGCAAAACTTTTAAAAGAACAGCATGCGATCACTCTACGGATGTATTTTCGTTTTTTGCCTACTTTTTGGCCTTCAAAAGCCCCTTCAGGCTCAGATAGAAATTCGGCCACTAAAGAGCAACCCCGTTCTTTTGCAGCACGCCCAAAAACAATACGAAGAGCTCCAGCGTAGCGAAGATACCCTGGCACTGCCTTTTATGGACGACTTCTCCTACCCAGGCCCCTTTCCCGATCCTGCGCTCTGGCTGGACAAGGATGTTTTCATCAACAATACAATGGCCTATCAGCCGCCTTCAGTGGGCGTGGCCACCTTCGATGGTATCGATGAAAGTGGGCAGCCTTATGGAAGTGGTGAAGGCCTCTCGGATATTCTCACTTCCAATTACATCGACCTCGGCAATGCCGGGCCAGGCACCTTTCTCAGCTTTTATATAGCCCCCAAAGGGCTTACTTTTCCACCTTCGCTCAATGACTCGCTGGCGCTGGAATTCAAAGATACTTCCGGCCAATGGCTGCTGGTAGATGCTTACAACGGCCTCAATAATGTACCCATTAATGAAGGAGTGCCTTTTCAGTTTTACAATTATGAAATTGATGACGAAGCCTTTTTGTACAAAGGTTTTCAGTTCCGTTTCGTAAGATATGGCGACCTGGAAGGCATCGACAATACTTTTCATCTGGATTATGTACGCCTGGCCAATACAGATATTCCCGATGGCACTTTCCAGGATATTGCTTTTACACAAGTCCCTACTTATCTGCTGGATGCTTACACAGCTATGCCCTGGAAGCATTTTGAAGGAAATGAAGCAACAGAGCTTGCCAAGGAGTTGGAAGTTTCGCTTTTCAATCATTTTGCTTTTACCGAAACAGCTGAACCCAGCTCCCTGCTCGTAAAAGAGCTCTCTACAGCTACCAATATTATTTCTACTGCCACCCTTTTGGAAGTCCCGCCTTTGGCTCCCGTAAATCAACGGGATTTAGCCTCTCAACAGCATGCTTCTTTTAGCAATCCTCTGGACTTGAGTGCAATGGCTGGCGCCTTTCCCGGGCAAGACAGTCTCATCTTCCAAATGATGTATGATATCGACGTAACGGAAGAAAATCCCGCTACGGCACCGATGGTAGAGCGCAACAATACCGTGACTCAAAATACGGTATTTGCCAATTACTTTGCCCGCGATGACGGCACCGCCGAAGGAGTGGTACTCGTACCAATCGGTTATATGGTAGCCATGCGTTACCGGGCCAATGTGGCCGATACGTTGAGAGCTGTGCAGTTCAATTTTCCACACTTCCTCCCTACTCCTTCTGAAAATGTGTTGTTCAACATCAAAGTGTATGTCGGCAGCCTGGACAATGGGCCGGCTTACGAGCGCAATTTTGTGCGCCTCTATTATGCCAATAGCACCTTCGACACCTTGCAGGGCTTTACCACTTACCCGCTGGTCGATCTCAATGGTGCGCCCAGCCCCATTGCCTTACCGCCCGGCGATTTTTATGTGGCCTGGCAGCAGGTCTCTGCCTATCCGGGCAATGCCGTACACATGGGGTTGGATGTAAATTCGCGCAAAGGAGAAGGCGAGCATTTTTTGTGGAATCAGACAGAATGGACTCTTATAGATACCAATAATTTTCAAGGCACGCTGATGATGCGGGCTGTGGTAGGAAACGAAACGCCTCGCAGCACACAGAGCTTGTCAGCTGAAGAGGCAAACTTGTCGGCCTTCGGTATTGAGCTGTTTCCCAATCCGGCTCAGGATGTGCTGTACTGCCAATTGGCCAAAGGGCAGTACGACGAATTTCAAATTGCCATATCCGATACAGCTGGCCGACTTTTTATGAAAGCTCCGCTCAGCGATCAGGTGGCTTTACAAAATTTGTCGCCCGGCCTATATTTTGCTATCATCACCCATCTGCAAAGTCAAGATCAACAAACTCACAAACTACTGATTATCAACTAAATACGCTTTAAACAATTATACAAACAGCTATGACCATCAATGTACAGCAACTCAAGCAAAAAATGGACTCCGCCGAAAATTTCGTACTAATTGACGTGCGAGAGGAATATGAATTTGAAGAGTTCAATATCGGTGGGCGCCTTATTCCGCTGGGACAAATCATGAATCATCTGACAGACCTCAAAGAAGAAATTGGTGATCAGGAGATTATTCTACATTGCCGCTCCGGGGCCCGCTCAGCTACCGCCCAGCAATTGATGTTAGCAGCGGGTTTTGAAAACGTCTATAACCTGGAAGGTGGTGTATTAGCCTGGCAAGAAGCTTTCAAATGATAAACGCAATGGGGTATAGCCACAATGTACATCCAAACCTAGCTTGATGGCCTAGCAAGTCCTCTCGTCACTTCAATACTGCCAGACAGGCCTGGCAAGAAGCTTTCAAATGACAGATCTGACAACACATCATCTATTTCTGGCCAATGAACCGGCCTAAACTCACTCTTTTTGCAATTCAATAAACGCCTTTATCTTTTCATTGGGAATGGTAACGGAAAGTTGATAGTGGCTAATCTTCCAACCTTGTCCGTCCAAATAGCTAAGCACCCCGGAAGCCCGGCAGGGGCCCATCCAGGTGTCGAGCAATTCATCAAACCAGGCAAAGCGGCCGTTTTCGGCGAGGTAGATGTTGCGATCGCTAGCAGTAAAATCCCAGGCTTTGCTCCGCTCAAAGTATTTTTTTGACCAATCTTCAAACTCCTCCTTCGTCCATAGCTCGGTAGCGTCTGTCCCGATATAGATGCCACCAGCTTGTATGCTACCAAAATAAACAGCGGCATCAGCTGTAGCAGCAGCACGATGCCAGGCATCCAGCAATTGATTGAGCTCTGCCTCCACATCTCGCCCCTTCTCCATACAGCCAGTCTTACGACGGGTATCTACAATACTGACGATTTTCCAGCCTTCCGGGAATTTGTGCAATACAAAATTATTGACCCCGCAGTGCAGCATCTTGTCACCCAGATAAAAGGTATAATCGGTCCATGCAGTGGCCAACGTTCCGTCGATGTTGATATCATAGCTCCATATCTTTTCATCGTACACCTCATCATGTGGTTGACCAACCATCTCCACAAAGCGATCAACCGAACCTTGTTTCAGCCGTGGCTGACCTTGCTTTCCCACAAAGCTGGAAGCCAATGTGGCGCCAGGCGCGAAAGTAGCCCGTACCTGGCTGCTATCGCCGGCACGCATACCATCGAATAGTTGGCTGATGACGGCCTTAACAGCCGATCTTTCAATATGCGCCTCCTGGCCACGAATCAATCCGGAAAAGCAGCAGAGGAACAAAAACAAACTGATAATCAATCTCATTTTTGATGAGGGTTTGGTAAATAATACTAGCAAAGGTAGTCAATCTCTGACAGCGAAATACTATCCAAATGGAGGGGTACATAGCGTCGAATGCTTCTGAGTGCTTACACAATGCAAAAACCCGCTACCGGGAAAGGCAGCGGGTCTAATCCACTATTAGATTTGTACTTAACATAACCTATAAGGCTATTACTTTTTGGAGTGGAGTATTCGTGTTCCTAATCCAATTGCTGTACCACAAATCGCTTGCTGACACTTTCGTGCTCGGTGGTAGTCAACCTGACCATGTAAACGCCCGTTGGCAGTACCTGAGGCAATTCCAGCAGATAGTGACCATCTTCGATCATGATTTGCCGTTCGAGCAGGGCCTTGCCGGCCACGTTCATCAGCTGGAGGTTGACCGATCCTTTGGGGCTATCCGACAGGAAATTGATGTTAACAAATTCCTGTGCAGGATTGGGGTATAGTTCTACTGTCAGATCAGTGCTATTTCGAAACTCGACCTCATCCACATCCGAATACTCAAAGCTGCCGTCGAGGTCCACCATACGGAGGCGGTAGTAGAAGCGGCGCTCGGCCTGGCCGGGCTTATACACACCCTCGTCGAGGTAGCTGTAGTTGAGCGTTTGGTCGCTTTTGCCACTGGATGTTACCTTTCCGACAAATTCCCAGTTGCGCCCGTCGGTGCTGCGCTCGATTTCGTAATGGCTGGAGTTGAGCTCGGAGGCCGTTTCCCAGTTGAGCAGGGCATCGGTGGTGTTGAGGGGCTGGGCAGAGAAGGAGGTGAGGGAGACGGGCTGCGCTCCACCTTGTAATGGCTTTAATTCATTGTATCCTAAAACATTTAGAGCTGACCTTGAACTAAAGTCAATATATAGTTGAGTGGAAGCATCTGCAATTTCCCAAACTGCAGATGCATTGCCATTACTCACCAGCACACTAAAAGCTAGCTGATAACTACCCGTTCCAAATGCACCAAGATTGATTCCTGACCCACTATATACAAATGAAAAATAAGTATTTCCCATATGTATGAATCCATCTCCTGGACAGCTACAAGGCTGAAACACCATATTTCCCCCATTCATATTATCATCTAAAATAGTAAAGATTTCATTGCCCGTAACCATACTAGAGGGAATATACATAAGTAAATTGAACTCGGCAGCTGCAGGAGTTACAGGAAATAACATGTCAGGGTTTAAAGCAATTGCAAATGTAGCACTAGCATTAGACATAAATGATCCTCCAGGTCCAGAGATATAATCTATATTCTCCGGAGCTACTTGCGCATTTACAACTCCAACTATTGAAAAACTACACACCGAAATTAGTAGAATTAGGTTTTGTATAAGCTGTTTCATATTCATCAATTTTAATAATTTCTAGTCACCTTGATTTTGATATAGTTAAAAAAAATGGCTATTGTTCAGTTTTCATCCCATTAGGATCACCATTCAATACATCGTCCAGAATAAAAGTAGCATCACTATCTAGTAGAGGAGGAGGGAAAACTCTTGGTGTAGCCCGAACGTAACCATCCATGTTAGTATCCCCGGTACTATAGCCTGTAAATGTACCATTAGGATTGCCGGCAAGAATGACGTCCAAAATATAAGTTCTATCAGAATTCAATGAAGGAGGAGGAAAAACACGCGGAGTTACCCTTACATACCTATCATCTGTCCTGGCGTTTCCTCCCCACATAGCAAATATTCCCGTTGCAGGTTCAGCCATCGGATCCGTACCATCTGCCTGGCTCGAAGCAGTCGTAAAATCATAGGAAGTGGAAGAACCTTCTGATAAATTCAGAACCGCCGGTGTACGTACTCCAAGGTGGTTGCGGTGCCTGATCATAACGAAATAGTCATCATCAGCTACGGGAATTCCAACGGGAGAAAAACCATCGACATCAACAATATCTCCGTCACGCTGTACTAAAGCCGATTGCGTTTCAAGTACAGAAAGGGAATCATTTTTATCTCTAAGCTCCACCATTACCCAATCAACAATATCATCGCTCGTACCAGGCTGATCAAATATAGCCGTACTACTTACACTTTCTCCCCCGCCCCTGCCAACGTGTGTAAAGCCTACTAACGTTGCATAAGGTTCAGCAGTTGGTATATGGCCTCCGATTCGTAAATCATCTCTCATATCAGTCGTTTCAAATGCCCCCTGCAAAAACACCCGCGCCTCCAACTGCACATGGTTCAACAGCTTTTCACCACTCACCGCATAGATGCCGGCACCTAAGCCTGTGCGGTTGCGTGTATAAGGATCGGAGCCAGCTGCATTGCCAGCATCGGCGAAAGGCAGGTCCCAGTCGCTGGCCGTGTAATCAGCTATTCCGCTGTCAGCACGGTCAAAGCCTGTCAGCTCATCCGTCCCATCCCACTGCGCCGTCATATCGATATTGGAGCCGCCGGCCACATCCTCGGTCACTTCCCAGCTCGCATCCACTACGCCATCGGTAAAGGCCGCGCCTGCGGTACCGTTTTCTTTGGCGTTGGGCATCACGCGCACGCCCACCGTGTCCTGCGTACCGCTTTCCACCAATATGAGGGGATTGTAGGTAGAGGCATCGGCGCCTACGGGATAGGTAAAATTGGACATATCTTTTTTGACCAGCAGGCCAGTGCTGTCGGTGAGCACGTAGTTGGTAGCATTGCCGCCGGTCATAGAGCCGGAAGCACCTATGACGAGGTTGAAGTTATCTACTTCTATAAGGTTGCCGTTTCCCACAAAAGTAAAGGTGCCATTTACGTCCATATTGTCGAGGAGGCGGAGGTCGCCATCGGCAGCTTTGTCGAGCTCTACATTATTAAACACAGCGCCACCGGAATGAACGGTATTATCTGCCGAGCCTATAAATTTGACAGTACCCGTACCGGCTGTGAAGGTGCCCTGGTTATCGAAATCGATATCATCAAGGGTAAGGGTTGCATTTCCACTGACGGTGACGGTAGCGCCCGAGGAAACATGGAATTGACCAAAGAGACAGGGCGAACCCAGGAACAAATACAGCCAGAGTGAAAAAAACAGCCTCATAGTTGAATAAGTTTTGGTTAACAAAAAATCAGAATTAATTTGCTGTCTTTCAAGAGATTAAACCCAGCAATACTGTGAATTTACTAATTTTTATACTTCAATTTACAGCATTACGACTACCTTCTCAAAAGCAGCTTAGCGTATGGTTAAATTCAGCTAGTCATTGGTTTATATCAATTGATATTTGGAAAAGCCCAAAATCTTTACTCTTTTCAGTCAATTTTTTATCAATATCCACCTTTTAAAGATAATTGGCATTCCCTAAAGGAGTAATTTTTGATTCAAATTATAGTATCTTCTATTAATTGGAAGCATCCAAATTGCCATCCAATGTTAAAGATGCGCCTGGTGCAACATGCAACGAATTACAATAAGCCGTATAGCTAGTCGGTATTGTGGGGAAATTCCCTCCACTAGGAGCAGTTGGGATCAGCACATGCGTAGTAGCATTGGGTACAAGTCCGGTACTCCAATTGGCCGGACTACTCCAGTCAATTGTATTACCTATCCATAAACTTGATTCATAACTACTACCCGTTACTTTGAGGTAGTAGTCTTCGGCTTCACTGAGAAACAAGTAATTGCATGGATCAGTGATTGGTCCAGAAGTACTCACCCTGACTCGCAACGTAGTCGTATCATTGGAAGCGGTAGTGGGAATGGTAATTGTACCGGTCATTATACGGCTGGCTTTGCTTGTAGCCTGATAAAGCACTTCTCCCACGTCATTAAAATCGCCATCCTGATTGGCATCCAGCCATATTGTCAAATAAGACGGATAATAGGTGCCGGCATTATTAATTAGCCGTACTGTATAATTGTAAGTATTCCCTGCAATTACTTCAGATGCTGGTACTGTATTGGAAAATACGCTTAAGGGGCCATTGCATCCATTACTGAGATTACTAATGGCAGGTGTTCCTCCTGTTAATTCAAAATCTTCTATTCCTACTCCAATATTATTGTAGGTGCAACTGGTATCAACGTGATCCGGTGCACAGTATACCAAACCAGTGTTTATCACAGAACTAATATTGCTATAATGATTCCCATCGTCATTAGAAGCTTTCACCCGGAAAGCATATTGGGTGTAAGATTGTAGGCTTTCAGCAGTATAATTGGTCAGATTGGGAGCAAGGCCGGCACCTGAAATGGCCGAGAAGGTAGTACCGCCATCGGTCGATGCCTCTACCAGATAGCCCAGCTCATTGGTGGCATTGTCGATCCAGCTTAGGTCAATACCATAAGAGCCATTGGCTGTGGCAATGAGACCGGAAGGATCGGTAACATTGGTGGCTACACAGCCATCCAGATCGTATGCCGTGTGCCCGAGGCGGGTAGTGAGCGCACCCGACATGCGGGTGTACTGCTGAGGCGTAAAGCGTCCTCCACAGGCATCGGAATAGTACGACATAACATTGTCCACCGGTGGTGTATAGGAAATGCCAAATCTATCCGCCCCCCCACTACTGTACATACAATTGCTGGTAGAGCCACTCGGGTCAGCTTCTGTATCGCAGAGCAGATCGCCTTTGGTAGCGCAATTGGCCTGGCTGGTGCTGCGGCGCACGTTTTCGGCATTTACATGATTATTCCCAAATTCGGTACTTTGGTGGGTATGATACAGGCTGAAATAGTGGCCGAACTCATGCACGAAAGTACCGTTTGGAGCATTGGTTGTGCAGGAATTTTTCATCAATATCCGGTTGGATGACAGGTTATTTGAAGGAAACCTGGCATAGCCACAATAGGAGCCTGAGCCTATGGTTATGGTATTCACAAAGAAAACGTTCACTGCATCTGTAACTTCATTGCCACTAGCCAGAGCACTTTCCTGTGAGCTATTGAAATCGTACCAGTTTGTGCTTTGAATAATATTGGTATCACAGATAAAAAACTCGATACCGGCGGGCTGGTAGAAGTAGTTGAGATTGGAAAGCCCTTCGTTCAGTACGGCCAGGCTGATACCGCCGGTGCCATCATCCAGGGTGACGATATGCATCATAATGGGGATGAGGGTGGTACCGGCATTTCGGTCCTGCCTGGCTGCCTTGTCGATCACCTCAAGCGTATAGCGGATTTGCTCGGGTGTGGGGTCGGGGGTGCCGCAGCTGGCCTTTTCAGAGATGAGGGCGGCTGGTGACAGCTGTTGATCTTGCTGGGCAAGGCCACTAAAGGAGGCCAACAGAAGGAAGCAAAAAAGGAGACGGGGCATAGTGTGGGTAGCTTTTTACTTAAAAAACTGCTTTGTGTGTTTAGTCCTGTAAAGTTAACAATCTTACAGCTAATCTAAAAATGCCCAACCAAAAAACCAGTGGGCACACATGAATATTTTTTGTAACTTCAATGCGGCATTATTTTCTAATTAAACAAACTTAACTATGGAAAATGTAAATTGGCTTGGCTTTATTCTGGCCACTCTCACACCGATGATCGTCGGATTTATCTGGTACCACAAAAGTGTATTCGGCAAAGCCTGGATGGACTCTATTGGCATGACGGAGGAAAAAATCCAGCAAGGGAATATGGCCGTCACCTTTGGCCTTTCTATTATTCTCTCTGCACTGATTGCTTTTTTGCTGATCAACAATGTCAACTCACCGGGACAGGAAGGGGGCTTCGATTCGTTCAAGCATGGTGCTTTTCACGGTATGTTTTTAGCCGTTACGGTTGCCATCCCTATATTGGTTACCAACGGTTTGTTTGAGCAAAAAAGCGCCAAAAACATGCTTATCAATTCCGCCTACTGGCTCGTTAGTTTATCCTTAATGGGTGGCATACTGGATGCGATGAATCACTGGCCGGATGTGATCGGGATGTGATGAGCGCATTTGTGTGACGGCTTATTCACATCAATTGGCGGGCTCTGGCCAGCGCTTCGGTGCGCGACCCCGCCTCCAACTTTCCGTACAGGCTGAGCAAATGCGTCTTGATGGTATTGATACTGAGGTGCAATTGCTCAGCCATCTGCACATTGGTTTTTCCTTCAAATATCAATTGAAGCACTTCCAGTTCCCTGGAGCTTAGCGCTCCGTCGAGGCTCTCGTTGAGCTTTGGCCAGTCGGGTGTAGGGAAGTGATGCTTTTGGCGCTGGGCAAAATTGTACAGGGCTATTTCGAGGCTTGCCAGCAGCTCGGCTTCGGTAAACGGCTTCACAATATAGCCGGCCGGCTCGGTGAGCTTGGCATTGGCCAGCGTAAGGCGGTCGGCATGGGCAGTAAGAAACAGAAAGGGAATCTGGTACTTTTCATTGATTAGCCTGGCTATTTCAATACCTTCCTGCGCACCATCGAGGTTGATATCGATCAATGCAGTGTCGGGGTAGTTTTTGGCCAGCAATTCCAGTGCCTGCATTTTATTGTAGGCCACCCCGGCAACTTTGAAGTTGATATGGTCGAGCGCCATTCGGATGTTGGCAGCTACTATCGGCTCGTCTTCGATAATCAGTACTTTGATTTCACTCATACTACTTTAAATTTAGCAATTTTTAAGGTCACCTCTGTACCTCCATCACTCACAATGTCCAGCCTGGCATTCAGTTTTTGGGCAAACAGGCGGATCAGTTCGTAGCCAAGCGATTGGTGCTGGCGCTTGTCAAAATTAGCCGGCAGGCCAATACCATCATCTGCCACCCTTAGCAGCAGGTTCTCATCTTGCAGGCCGATCTTTACCGTCAAATTGCCCTTTCGATCATCCGGAAAGGCATATTTCAAAGCATTGCTGAGGAGTTCGTTGAGGATGAGTGCCAAGGGGATCAAGGTATCCACATCCAGATTGAGCGCTTCGATTTCTGTATGCAGTTGTATCCGCTCCTGCTGCACTTTATAGCTATCGAACAGACTTTTGGCCAATTTGCCGAAATAAGTCTTTACATCCACTCCGCTGAGATTGTCCTCCTGATACAGGTTTTGATGGATCAATGCCATGGATTGTACACGGCTGCGGCCTTCACGCAAGGCTTCGAGCGCACTGCCATCTGCTATATGTTGGCTCTGCAAATACAGGAGGCTGGATACTATTTGGAGGTTATTTTTAACCCGATGGTGAATTTCTTTAAACAAATACTCTTTTTCTTCGAGGGCTTTTTCGATGATCTTGTTTTTTTGAAGGAGCAGCATCTGGTTGTTTTTGCGGATTCTCGACTGCTTCCAAACCAGCGCCAATATCCCTGCTCCCAAAGCTAATAACGCCATCAGGCTAAGCTGGAAATTTCGCTGCTTTTCAATTTGTAATTCCTGTAGCTGGTTTTCTTTATTGAGCAGCTCCTTCTCTTTGTTAGCTTTTTCCATGAGGTAGTCACGCTCCAGCTGTGCCATCAGCTCAGTTGATTTGGTACTATTGAGGCTATCATTGAGTGCTTCGAACAGTTTTTGAAAATGGAAGGCTTGCTCGAAATTATTGAGTGCTGAAAAGGCCTCGGCCTTTGCCTTATACATGGGCAGCAGTGTACTCCTGATTCCCGACTCTTTGGCTATTTGCTCTGCTTTATCAAAATTGTAGAGCGCCTCCTTATATTCTTTTTGATCCAGATAAATCTTGCCCTTGGCTATATATCTGCTGGCAATTGGCTGTGCGATATTTAGTTTCTCAAAATAATAGCGGGCAGTATCCTGATACGCGATAGCCAGGCGGGGCTTGCCCTCCATTATCGCCAACTCGCTGAGGCTTACATACACCAGCCCCAGGGAATTGTAATTGCCCCGCTTGATTTTCGACACCTTGTACCTATCCAGGCATTCCCGTGCCTTGTCCGTTTCATTCAGCCCGATGTAGCTCATGGCAAGGTTGTACAGCGAAGCTGTATAACGGTTGGGCTCCCCTTTTTTTTGATAGTATGCATCGATTTTGGATAGATAGTTCAGCGCCTGACGAAACTCTCCCCGCTCATTGTATAGGATACCGATATGGTTATAAATGCCCAGCATCTCTTTAGGCTCATTGATTTGAATGACCTTCAGAAATGCCTCAAGCGACTGAGCATGCTCCCCTTTTTTTCGATACAAATAGCCTGCAAAAGCAAGGGCCCGAGTGTATTCCTCCAGGCGATCGCTTTTTTCAAAATAGGCAAGCGATTCTTTCAGGTAGCGCTCGGCCTCGTACAAACGATTGGTATTGATGAGCGGCAGGCTGAGCAAACTGGCCATGCGCGGTTGCAAGTCGGGATGAGGCCATTGCCCCGCCAGCTTATAAGCTTTGAAGCGCAACTCGATACACTTTTTGAGATCAAAGTCGAGATAGGAGCGAGAAAGCTTGAAAAGCGTTTCGGCGCGCAGGGAGTCGTTCATCGGCTTTTTTAGTAGCAGTTCCAGGCTGTCGATCCGATGGCGGACACGAGGCGGATAATCGTGCTTGCTATTGCTTTGTGCAAAACAGCAGCAGCCCCAGCTTAGCCAAAAAGTACTTATCACTAAAAGCTTATACATCATCAAAACTCCATTTTGTTGAACGGTGCTTGCTGCTATTGGATTGCTTGAGCTGTTATACCAGGTACTTTCCAAAGGAAAATTTGGATTTACTATTCAAAGATACGCAATGCCGTTCATTCCAAATCGCGATACAACATTTGTGCTATTTTCTGGTAGGCTTGTGCATTAGGATGCATTTCGTATGGAGGATACAAGCTAAAAGTATTGACGTCCCCCAGGGCAATGCTGTAATCCAGAATTTTGATATCCGGATTGGTAATGTAGGGGGAGATGTCATTTACATTGCCTGGAAAAATGATCAGATAGAAGGGCAGATCACCAAAAGCAGTTTTAAAGCTATTGTAGCTTTCTTCGATAATTCGGGCTGTATGCCGGAGCTGCTTTGACCCAATGCGAAGTGGAAAATCGAGATAATAATAAGATTTGAAGTAGCTGTTGTGGAGTAAAAAATATAAATAGCTGAGCAATGGCTTAGCCCGGCGAAAACGCCCCTTGAATATCATTTCGCCATTTTGCCATTTATAGCAAGGCGAATTGGAGCCATAATTTACCATAAAATTGCAAAAACCGTTGGCCCTTTTGACATGGTCATTAATGTAAGTAAAAACGGCAATTCCTTCCTGCTGAAAAATTTGTGCCGGTATATTCTTGAAGCGCAACTGGCTGAGCATTTGGTTGGGACCATAACCACTGTAGCCATAGTTGTAGGCTGCGTATTGGCTGTCCTGGCGGGAAAAGTAGTACGGCAAAGTTTCTCCGGCTTCTATTCCCTCACCAAAAGTAAAGGACCCGCCGAAAAAGAGTGCAAACCTAGATGGAGACGAGGGGCTGGCCGGGGGGGTAATTCTTCTGGAATATTGATCGAAGGAATATTTCAGATCATACACCTTAGTGGTATCATCCTTATCGACAACGAAGCACTTGGTGTGAAACCCGCCTTCCACCGGATGGTAGCCGAGATAGGGGTCGGGGTGATCAATAGCGGCTGACTTGAAATCGGTTTGAGCCGGATATTTGATTTTCAATAGCTTGCCTTCATGCACGGGCGGGCGAAAGCTCAAAAGCGCAAAATATACCAGCTCCACGATCAGCAAAATAAAAAGGAAGGAAATAATAGACAGGCCTAGCCCTTTGAGCCACTCTTTACTCGACCTGAGCATAAAGTAGACAATCGTACCGATATTCACAAGGAAGTGGAACAATGTAAGCCGGCTATGAAAATTCCAGTTGTATATAATGCCATCGCCGTTGCTAAAAGCACTATCGAGCCATTTTTCAACCAAAAAAAGTGCACTACTAACCAGCAGTACCAGCAAGATGACCAAGAGAGGTTTATATCTTTTCATCCACTTTTTAGGTGATACCTGAGTTTGATCGTGAATCTCCGGACTTTGCATATCTGCAGGGGGTACAGAAAAAGAATCCATCGGAAGGCATATATAGTTCGTAAAACAAGTTAATTCAGTTTTCCGGTTTTGAAGTTGTATAAAAACTACTCACTTGGCTGCAATTCTTAAACAATTTTTTGGGATCAGAAGCACGCAAAGATACGATAAATTCACCATATGTTTCGATAGGCCGGCGCCGTGTGAAGCCGTTATTCAGCATGTGAGTATTTGCAGAAATAGCCATTAAAAATTAACGAACATTTGTGGAAAAAACTTTACCTTTGCGGCGTTTTTAGCGGAGTAGGGGAAAATGCAAGGTCAGGCAATATAAAAATCACGAATTCTATAACTTATTTTCACAATACACGTACTAAGTGTACTAATCTATTATTAAAAAAATTCAACCATGATCAAAAAGCAGATTTTGAAATCAAAAAAGAAAGCAAAGGTTACTTTCACTCTGCCTAAAGAAGCCACCAATGGTGCTAAGGATGTGATCCTTTTAGGCGAATTCAACAACTGGAATGTGGAAGAAGGTATCCCTATGAAAGTCTCTAAGGGCAACTACAAAGCTGTAATCGAATTGGCCGGTGGCCGCGATTATGAGTTCCGTTATCTCATCGACAAGCAGGTCTGGGAAAATGACTGGGCTGCTGACGGATACGTCCAAAATGCTTTTGGCGTACACAACTCGGTAGTTACTGTTCCTGAAGTGCCTGCTACCATCACAAGCCGGAAAAAGACGACTACTAAGCGTACTACCACAAAGAGTACTGCAAGAAAGACTACCAGAAAAATGACCACTGATAAGTTGACAAAGATTGAAGGCATCGGCCCAAAGATTGAGAAACTGCTCAACAAAGCCGGAATCCACACCTTCATGGATCTTTCAAAAGCTACCAACAGAACCCTTAAAAATGTATTGGCTGACGCAGGAAGCCGCTATCAAATGCACGATCCCAGCACCTGGTCTCGCCAGGCCAAATTAGCCGTCAACGGCAAATGGGACGAACTGAAAAAGCTTCAAGACAAGCTCAACGGCGGTCGCGTTTAGTTCATCCAGGCTGAGGCTAAGGTCGTCCTTAGCTTCAGCCTCTACCCTTTTCTCTCTCATTCTCCTTCCCCTTTCACGATCCATTCCCACAAAAAAGAAGCGACTAATTGGAAAACCAATAGCCGCTTGGAGATAGATGAATAAACCTGTTACTGCTAATCTTTATGGCGTACGAGCCTACAGCCCGCAATCATGTCATTGTATTGACCGAACAGGGAGGTTTAGGAGAAAGGAGGAAACCAGGCTCAAAAGTTGGAAGCTATAAAGCTATAAGAGGGGGGAGAAATACAACTATACACGCTTGTTAAATTGAAGTAGATTTTGAAAGCTCTTAATTTAGCAAGCGGTATAAATGCCTGACCACAGCCAGGTACCGATGCTGAAGGCATTAAATCTTTAAAATTCACCATCGTGTATATATCAAATTTACAATTTTCTTATAAAAGATGCAATAATTTATTTTTCATCTCTATTTAGCCATTCTTACTGCCCACACAGCTCTGACAGGGCAATTTTATTAACTTTGCCCGCAAGATACTCCTCAAACAGGCGGTTATGAAAAAAAACACCAGCTCCCCTCCTACTGACCACATCAGTCTTCTCACCGAGCTCGATATATATCTTTTCAAATCGGGAAAGCATTTTCGCCTGTACGAAAAACTGGGTAGCCACATGATGGAACACGATGGACAAAAAGGCACCTATTTCGCCGTTTGGGCGCCCAATGCCAAGGCAGTATCTGTAGTAGGCGATTTCAACAGTTGGGCGGGCAAGACTCACCCCTGCACCGCCCGCTGGGATGGCTCCGGCATCTGGGAAGCCTTTATTCCAGGCATCGGCCAAGGGGCGCTATACAAATACCAGATCAAATCCTACAATGGCTTTACCCTTACAAAGGGCGATCCCTTTGCCCGCTATTGGCAGCTACCCCCCGATACAGCCTCCATAGTTTGGGAAACTGACTATAAATGGAAAGACAAAAAATGGCTCGAAGCCCGGAAAACAAAGGCCGGGCAAGCACAGCCTTATAGCGTCTATGAAGTTCACCTGGCCTCATGGAAAACACTGACCGACAAGCCAAACCAACCCCTCAGCTATGCAGAGTTGGCTGACCAATTGGTGGCTTATGTTAAACAGATGGGCTTTACGCATGTGGAATTGATGCCTGTGATGGAGCATCCCTACAGTCCCTCCTGGGGCTATCAGATTACTGGCTACTTTGCGGCCGGCAGCCGTTTTGGTAAACCAGAAGGGCTTATGGCTTTGATCGATGCTTTCCATCAGGCAGGCATCGGCGTGATCCTCGATTGGGTACCTTCACACTTCCCCACCGATGCACATGGCCTTGCTCAATTTGACGGTACCTACCTCTTTGAGCATGAAGACCCGCGCAAAGGTTTTCACCCCGACTGGAAGAGCGCTATTTTCAATTATGGCCGCAATGAGGTACGCTCCTTTTTGATTTCCAATGCCCTATTTTGGCTCGAAAAATACCATGCTGATGGCCTGCGGGTGGATGCTGTCGCCTCCATGATCTACCTCGATTACAGCCGCGAGGAAGGCCAGTGGATACCCAATGAGTATGGTGGGAATGAAAACCTGGAAGCTATTTCCTTTTTGCGCGAATTCAACGAAACGGTGTACAAAGAATTTCCAGATACCATCACTATTGCCGAAGAATCAACGGCTTTTGGCGGGGTGTCGAGGCCAACTTATACCGGCGGGCTGGGCTTTGGCCAGAAGTGGATGATGGGCTGGATGCACGATATTCTCAACTTTTTGAGTCGCGATACCGTATTTCGCAAGTATCACCACGGCGAGTTGCACTTTAGCCTGGTGTATGCCTTCAGCGAAAACTTTATGCTCCCTCTTTCGCACGATGAAGTGGTACATGGCAAAGCTTCTTTGATCAACAAAATGCCCGGTGACGAGTGGCAGCGCTTTGCCAATCTGCGGCTTTTGTATGGCTTTATGTATATGCATCCCGGCACCCAACTGCTCTTCATGGGCGGCGAATTTGGCCAGACCAGTGAATGGAATTTTCAGCAAGGCCTCAACTGGTGGCTGCTGCAATATGATTTCCACAGAGGTTTGCAAAGCTGGGTACAGCAGCTTAATCATTTTTATAAAAATCATCCGGCGCTTTATCAACTGGCTTTTTCGCCCGAAGGTTTTGAATGGATCGATTATACTGACTGGGAAAACACTGTACTGACTTTTCTGCGCAAAGGTGACAAGGATCAAAAGCCCTTGCTGGTGGTATGCAACTTTAGCCCCAAAGTAATTGAAAATTACAAGATTGGATTGCCTTTTATGGGCCAATGGGTGGAAGTAATCAATAGTGATTCGGAAGCATTTGGTGGCAGCCATGTAGTGAACGAGGGCAAGTTGAAAGTGGTAAAAGGCCACTGGCATCAGCACGGCCAGCACCTGGTGATTCGACTGGCTCCGCTGGCCGTCATGGTATTTGAACCGACGCGAAAACTACGCAGACTACAAGCCAAAACGAAAAAAGCAGTGGACAAAAAGAAAACGATAACCACTCCTCAAAAATGGTCAAAAAAGAATGGTGCGGCCGGCTGACGAAAAGAAACAGCTCTTTTGCCTATCACAAAATACGCCCTGTAAAGCGTTGAAAATCAACCACTTATGCCTTGCAAATAAAAAAATTTGAAAAAAGATCAAAAATCCGTGTGGAATTTTGGGCACTTTCGCGTCCTTATACCGAACGAGCTTGTTGTTTTAGTGTATCCTTTTTCAGACCAACTGATGCAGGGCAGTTGGTGCTTCAGGTTGATTAAAAATAGTTGCGGCTTCGGCCGGCGGAGGCGGATGGGTGCCTGCCTGGCAGTGACAGGGGCCCACCCTGCCAAAAGCCCGAAAATTGTAAGGTCGCATCTGCTTGTAACTATTAGCCTTCCGGTTTGGACCCCAAAAACCCGCTGGCCCCGGCAAACGGAAATATCTGTTAATTCTCTTTCCCAAAGCAAAAAATCCCTACTATAAAGTGTATTTTTATCCCTCCAAAAAAAAATTCATACACCAAAAAAATTCCGTAACCATGAGAAAAATCTATTTAACTGCGATGCTTTCTGCAATCTTATCTTTAGCATTGCCTACACTCAGTGTGGCACAAATTGACACCCCGGCACCCAGCCCCTTTGGCAAAGTGATGCAAAAGATTGGCCTCGCTGAAGTAACCGTTGAATACAGCCGGCCCAGCAAAAAAGGCAGAAAGTTGTTTGTAGATGTGGAAGAATGGGGCAAAATGTGGCGTACAGGAGCCAATGCCTCTACCAAGATTTCCTTCAGCGAAGACATGACGGTAGCCGGGCAGGAAGTACCCGCCGGTACCTACGCCCTCTATAGCATCCCCGATCCCAATGAATGGACCTTTATGCTGTACAATGACCTCAAGCTCGGCGGAAATGTAGCCAAATACGATCCCGGCAAAGAACAACTCCGCTTTAAAGCCAAAACAGAAATGCTTCCGATGGAGGTAGAAACGATGACCCTTGGTTTTGGCGATCTCAAGGCCGATCAGGCCAGTATGTACCTCATTTGGGGCAAATATTATGTCGATTTTGATATTAAATCGGAAGTGGACAAAAAGGTGATGACCCAGATCGAATCCGTAATGAATGGCCCTTCACGAGGCGAATATTACTCAGCCTCCCGCTACTATTACTCCAATGACAAGGACCTCAACCAGGCCCTCAAATGGATTCGCAAGGCCAACATGATGGATGCCAAATTCTGGCAACTCCGCCTGGAGGCACAAATATTGGCTAAAATGGGCCAATACGATGAGGCCATTAAGCAAGCTAATAAATCAACCCAGCTAGCCATAGCGGCTGAAAATAAGGCTTATCCGAAAATGAATAGTAAGTCGATCACTGAATGGATGGCGATGAAGAAGCAATAATTTTTCTAACTAAAACTGAGGCTAAGACGATTCTCCTGAATTCACCTTAGCCTCAGTTTTAGCTCTTTACTAAAGTTCACTCCCGCACCCGATCTCCCAAACCACTCACGGCCGATACGCAGAAAAAGCCCAGAGCCTGCCGTTCCACTGCCACCTCTCCTTCAGCATGTACAATATTGGTGGGCACATTGGCCAGCGGTACGGCAAAAATCCCCTCGTTGGTCATTTGCGTTCGGGCCTGTTCCCAAAAATAATAAGCCTCTTGCGTAATTGAATGGATCGCTACGTAAACCGAATCGCCTGGCGCATAAGGGGGCACATCATTCGTATCATCCGAATCAGTATCTGAATCATCGGGCACCCTGTTGATCCCAAAGCGAATGGGCGGGATGAAGATAAGACCATCTACATTGCCCCCCGCAGAGAAGCCTGCATCGTAGGCAATATTGATCTCTGAAGGCTTGTTGAGAAATTGGCCGTTTTTGTAGGTTTTGATCCAGTACGTATCGCCCGGCCCAACAGGATCGCGGGCAAAAAACTCACCATAATAACCATCTGGAAAACCAATCTGCCCTTCTTCAAAGGTAAATACCAACGAATCTACAGCGGGCACACGATTCATGCTCGAACTGGCAAAATACGTATCATCGCCTACCCTTACTTCCAGCGTATAGGAGTTGCCAATACTGCCAAATTTGTTGCCCGGTGCCGGGCTCCAGGTATAAATACCATCCCGCTCAGGATCCACAAAGTCAAATACCTGACCATCGTTATCGGTCACCTGTACCCGAGCATCGGCCACCGGCTGCCCGAGGCCACTTTGAAAATAAGCCTTGCTTTGGGTCAAATGAATGTGCTGGGGTTTGGCTTCATTGGTCAGCCAGGCATCCACCACCAATTGGCTCACCCCTTCATCAAGCTTCACATCCACCACGTCTTCGCAACTGCTAAGCACACAAGCAATCAGCAAAATAAAAAATCCTTTGTATAGCATAAGATTGTATTCTTTAAAACTTAAAATTGTAGGAAACAGCAGGTATGAAGTTGCCGATCACCGAAAAGCGCACCCCCTCCGTATCTACCGGCTGATCGGCTGCCGGGCGCTGTTGCTGCTGCCTAAAGTATATAGAAAAGGGATTGCGCCGATTGTACACATTATACACACCAAATATCCAATAGCTTTCCCAGCGCTTGCCTTCCTTCGGCCGATTGTTCAGCCGGGCCGACACATCCAGCCGGTGATAGGCTGGTATCCGTACATTATTTCGCTGCCCTTCCGAGTTGTGCGGAATTACATAGCCTTGCAGCTCAATTCGGTTGGTGGGAAAATTGGTAGGCGTACCACTGATAAAGGTGAAATTGGCTGAAAATGTCCAACGGTCGTTGAGGTCATAAAAACTGGTGATGCTGAGGTTGTGCGTTTGATCAAAGCGCGACGGATACCAATCGCCACCATTGATACCTACTATGTGCCGCTCGCTGCGCGCCAGCGTGTAGCTGAGCCATCCATGCAGCCGGCCCTTCTTCTTGCTCACCATCAGCTCGGCACCATAGGCCCGGCCTTTGCCGCTCAGCAAATCGCCCTCCAGAAACTCATTGAGAAGCAGGTCGGCCCCATCGATGTAGTCCACCAGGTCATCCATATTTTTGTAATAGACCTCCAGCGAGCTTTCAAAACGATTGTTGGAAAAATTCTGGAAGTAGCCCAGGGCTAGCTGGTGGGCTGTTTGTGGTGCGATATTGTGGGTGCTTGGCGTCCAAACATCCAGCGGCGTAGCTGCTACGCCATTGGAGATCAGGTGCAGATATTGGGCAGTACGCATGTAACTAGCCTTCAGAGAGCTGCGCCCATCAATCTGGAATTTGGTAGAAAAGCGGGGCTCGAGCTTCGAAAAGGTTTCAATGCTTTCCCATTGATCATATTCCGAAAAGCCGGTTGGCAAACGTCGCTGTCCAGCTGGGGCGCTTCCAAATTCATAGGCCCGGCCCTTACCCATATAATTGAAATAGCTCCACCGAAGACCATACTGGAGCGAAAGCCTGGAGTTGATGCTTTGCTCATTGCCCACAAAAAGTGCCCCTTCAAAGGCATATTTCTTATCCAAACTCACATCGGCCACTTCTCCTTCGCTCACGCCCACTGCATTGCCGGGCTGAAATTCGTACAATATGCCCTGCCCGCCAAAGGTAAGTATGTTGTCGGGATTGATGAAAAAGGTAAATTCCGGTTCCAGGCTATAGTTTATGATTTTGGCATCCCAGTCGAAGCGATTGGTATCCTCTTCACCAAACTTGAGCAGGTAGTCGTAATTGCTGTAAAAAGCCGTAAAGTTGGAAAAGAGCCGATCGCTAAACAGATGGTTCCAGCGCAGGGTGGTGGTTGCATTGCCCCAATTGAAGCCGGCCTCATCACCGAACTGGAAAACATCCCGCCCCAGATAGCCTGACAAAAAGATGCGGTTTTTTTCATTGATGTTGTAATTGGTTTTGAGGGTGAGATCATAGAAATTGAGTTTGCTGTTTTTGAGATCACCCTTCAAAAAAGGCTTGGCCAACACATCGGCATAGGAACGCCGGACAGCCGCTATGAATGATGCTTTCTCTTTCACAATGGGGGCTTCCAGTGTGAGGCGGCTAAAGATGAGCCCCACCCCGCCCTGGCCGCTGAAGCGCTTGCTGTTGCCCTCTTTCATACGCACATCGAGTATGGAGCTGAGCCGCCCGCCGTACTGCGCCGGGATGCCGCCTTTGTAAAGCTTGACATCCTTGACGGCATCGGGGTTGAACACCGAAAAGAAGCCAAAAAGATGGGAGGAGTTGTACACCGGCGCTTCATCCAGTAGTACCAGATTCTGATCCACACTGCCGCCACGCACATTGAAGCCGGGCGTACCTTCTCCTACCGAACTGACGCCAGGCAGCAGCTGGATACTGCGAATCACATCCACCTCACCCAGCAAGGCTGGCATATTTTGGATGGTTTGGATGTCCAGCTTATTGGTGCTCATCTCGATACCGCTCACATTAGCATCCTCACTTTTGGCCACTACAACTACCTCTTCAAGCTGCGCCACTTCTTCGGCCAGCTCTACGTCCAGCTTCTGATTGCGGTCCAAATTCAGCGTTTTGCTCAGCTGATCGAAACCCAGATAGCTGTATTCGAGGGTATAACTGCCGGGCGCAACGGTCAGGCTGTAAAAGCCGTACACATTGCTGGCGCTGCCGGTTTGCAGCTCTTTGATATATACCGAAGCGCCGATTAGTGCCTCTCCGTTAGCTGCATCGCGGATGTATCCGCTGAGGGTGACTTTGTCCTGTGCAGCCAAACATACTGTGAGGCTGCAAAAGCAGAGTAGCAGCAGGCATTTGTTAAAAAAAGGGGTGTGAAACATGAAAGATAAAATGTTTTGGAATTGTCAAATAGCTGAATACAGCTATAACGTGTAGTCGGGAAAAGAGTTTATATGCGAGCCGTTTCATAGCCACTATTGATATAGATGCACGGATGCGTAGCTTCCCCTATCGATGAAATAAAAAATAAGCTCCATTGTTTTTGTTATTTTTACTTTAGAACCGTTTCAAAAATACTTTGTTGAACATTTTGGATCATACGGGTTTTTCCAATAGAACGGAGGGGTGAGCATCTTTGATTTGGCTACAGAAACTTTCAGAAACATTCCCTATAGAAAAATTGCCCCGACACAAGGTTTGCAGAATTCTGTTTTCTGGACGTATAAAGACTTTTCCGGGCATTTTTGGATTAGTGCAGGTAGCGAAGGTTTGGTCAAGTACCTGCCCGAATCCCACAGTTTTCAGAGATACATCTTTAAAATTAGTAGCGGAGCCTCTGATCTTAGCGACTTGCACTTCAATTCTTTTAAAGATTATGCTTTCCAACCTACCAACGACTCTCTTCTTTGGCTTTGTGGCAATGCAGGAGTGGTCAAATTTAATATGATCACTGGTGCTTATACCCGTTACCCGCTTGCCCAAAAATTTAAAGCTTCCTTTGGAATTAAGAACATCTTTTGGCATTCAGACAACAAGCTGTATGTAGGCACTTGGGCAGAAGGTGTCTTTAGCTTTGACCCTAAAACACGGCAATTCTTTAAATGCAATTTAGGTCGCCTTGGCAAGAGCGGAGCTAAAGGCAGCAACATCTATGAAATCACTGCAAAATCAGCTTCCCGTCTTTGGATAACGACTGCCTCCGGTTTCCCAAAGCAAGCAATTGTAACCAACCAGATAAAACCAGAGTCTGGACGCATCATTCTACAGGATCGGCCTTTGAATTTAAATTATCTGGATCTGGCTGAAGGCATCCCTTTTTGTATCAGGGAAGCAAACAAGAACACCAGTACACACCCAATTAGATTGAGCCACAGGTAAGCAATCTCAAAATATCCGTATTTGTCCAGCACAAAAATGGCAATCACTACTAGTTCGGCCAACAGAGCTGCTATAAATACTGCATTGCCCTTTACCCATTTGAGGAAAAAAGCAACAAGAAAAATGCCCAGTATAGTGCCATAAAATACAGAGCCGATAATGTTGACTGCTTCTATAAGGTTGTCAAACAGGCTGGCTGCCATCGCAAAGCTCAATGCAATAATGCCCCACAGCACCGTAAACCACATGGAGGCATGCAGATAGTGCCGGTCGGAGGCATGACGTACAAAGGAGCGGCGATAAAAATCGACTACTGTAGTAGTGGCCAGGGCATTGAGCTCGGAGGAAGTGGACGACATAGCCGCCGAAAAGATCACCGCCAGCAGCAGGCCAATCAGGCCGATAGGAAGATAATTGGTGATAAATGTGATAAAAACATAATCGGTATCCTGTGTTTCTAGCAATGGATCGCTGCGCAGGATAAGTGAGTCGGCCCGGGCGCGGAGTTGCAAATCGCTTTGTGAAAGTGCTTTAACACGCCGCTGGCCACTAGCAATTGCCACTTCGTCATCCTGTTGTACTGCTCCAATAAGCTGGAGAACGGCTTGCTTTTTTTGGCTAAACACCTCATCAAACCGGGCTTCCAGCTCCTCATAGGCCACCCGCTGATCGGACTGTTGCACCTTCATCACATTGGCCTCATTGAAATGCAGCGGAGGTTTTTCAAACTGAAAAAACACAAATACCAGTACCCCTACAAAGAGAATCAAAAACTGCATCGGCACTTTGATGATGCCGTTGAACAATAAGCCCAGCCTGCTCTCCGTCAGCGATTTGCCGGACAGATACCGCTGCACCTGCGATTGGTCGGTGCCAAAGTAAGATAGAAACAGAAAGACTGCCGCTATCATGCCCGTCCAGATATTGTACTTTTGATTGAAATCAAAATTGAAGTCCACTACTTCCAACTTGCCCAGCTTTCCTGCCAGACTTACGGCATCTGAAAAGCCAACATCCGGCGGAAGCTTGAACACCAAAATAATAGCTGCGATAAACATTCCCGTAAGAATGACGATCATCTGCTGCTTTTGGGTTACACTCACTGCTTTGGTTCCTCCAAATACCGTATAGGTTATCACCAATACACCAATAAACATAGTAGTCCAAAATAGCGACCAGCCTAAAATGGTAGAGAGAATGATAGAGGGAGCAAAGATGGTGATACCGGCAGCCAGGCCGCGCTGTACCAAAAAGAGAAAGGCCGTAAGCTTGCGGGTTTTCAAATCAAAGCGCCCTTCCAGGTATTCATAGGCTGTGAACACATTGAGCTTGTAATACAGTGGCAGCACGAATATGCACAGGATGACCATAGCGATCGGCATGCCGAAATAAAACTGCGCAAAGCCCATCCCTTCTTCGTATGCCTGGCCGGGTGTGGACAGAAAGGTAATCGCACTGGCCTGCGTAGCCATCACCGACAGGCCGATTGTCCACCAGGGAAGGTCTTTATCACCCAGCAAATAGCTCTTCACATTATCCACCTTTCTAGTTTTCCACACCCCATACGCTACGATACTCAAAATCACACTCAGCATAACAAGCCAGTCAATTATATGCATCAGCTAGGAGTAATAGTAGGTGAATAGATAAAATAGAGCAATGATGACTACATGGGCAATCAATACTATTGTATATAATCGAGTCCAGCTACCCAGCAGCGGAGGAGGGTCATTGACAATTTCCAAATTTGCTTCCTGCTTTTTCTCGTTCATGTTCTTGCTTTTACAGGCTCGTCCTTTTTCAGGTTTATTGAGTTAACAAAAATTATGAACTCCTCTGGTCGTTGTCGTAGCTGAGAGGCCCGCGTTGCCCATTTTTTACCAGCCAACATAGCGCGGCGGCACAATGCCATTGAGCCGCAAATACACAATGATCTGGCCCCGATGATGAGTGAGGTGATCGTTCATAAGTCGTAGAATTTGGCCAATGTTCATGGGGCCAGCAAAAAATTCTACTTGCATGCGCAGGTCATGTGGTTCCAGCTGTTTTACCGCTTTGGCAGCAAAATCCGTTGCATCTTTCAGCAGCCGGATCATCCCGGCCTTGGAGTATTCCTTTGATTTCAAATCCGCTTCAAATTTTCCGTGCCCCAGGTAGGTACTACTCAGCCACACCATGTTTTGCATCATGTGGAGGAGCTGTTCGCGAAAGCTACGTACCCCTTCAACCGGCCGGAAGTCGTACTTTTCTTCCGGCATGGCTTCCGCCATTTCGATGGTATATGCAGCTGCATTGTTCCATTTTTGGATATAATTTTCAAGCAAGAGGTCTTGGGCAAATAGGCTACCCGCAGCAGCCAGTATGATACTCACAGATACAAAAAAGGATTTCATATGTCTATTTTTAGTTTATATTTTCTGGATACTAAATGGCCCATACTTTAGAAACTGAGGTGTTTAAACTTTTAAAATGCCATAGCCTTTGCCGATAAAAAAGTGAAGTATGAGGAAAAAAGCGCATAAAAAAATCAGTGATATGTTTCAAAACAGTTTCTTAGCCTAGTGGTTTGTCAACGTTTAAATGACGAGTTGAATTTGAGTGTAGTTTGTGCATGGACAAGGCGCAGGTTCGGTCTGATAGCCGTAGCTATCAAGGCCGGTTCTGTAACGCAGTACATGTGCAAAATACGCCAAAGACAGCCGGCAATTTAATCTTGACAGACCACTAGGGTCTTTTCCCCACTGCTATCAAGTTGGCAAACATTCTGAATGCCCCTGGTACGCCCGCCGGCAATTGTCGAAACCAGCTGTAAGAGGTATGTATGAAATATCCCTTGCCAAATGGAGCCAGCAGCAAGCCGCCATCCAGTGGCTCTTCGCCCGGATCATTGGAAGACAGGATGCTTTCATAACGCGCATCCCATTCATCCGGAAAATACAGCCCGCGCTCCTGTACCCAACCCTCAAAGTCCTTCAAGGTAATCTTATTGGGAAAGTTGAGTACGAAGTGGTTGGGTTTCAACAAACGTACAGGCGCATCTTCCACCGTCACCCGCTTGCGGCTCAGTTTGAGCGGATAAGGGCCCAGCTGTTGGCTCACCAATCGATGCCTCGTATTGTACTGGACGATAAGCGTTCCGCCGGCTTCCACATATTTCATCAGCTCGGCCTGCTCAAATTTCAAGCGCTCCCGGGTATTCATAGCCCGCACACCCAAAATCACTGCATCAAATTGGCGGAGGTTTTCGGCAGCCAGCTCATCATTCTCAAGCAACTTCACTTGAAAGCCGATCTGCTTCAAGCTTGCCGGAATGGCATCACCCGCCCCCATCACATAGCCAATCTGCCGACCCATCTTTTTGAGATCGACTTTTACTATCTTCGATTTTGCCGGCCGCACTACGGTTTGCGTAGGAATGTGATCGTATTCAATTTCTACCAATTCCTCACTATAAGGCTGCCCCTCCACTTCAACCACCGCCCTCAACCATTGCTCGTCCTGCCTGCTGGGTGGATACAATTCGAAGCGATAGCGCAGCTCCTGGCCCTTTGCAGAAGCAAAGAACTTGATTTTTTTCGGTTCGGCATGCCACCCATCTGGATAGTTCAGCTCAAGGCTTCCATGGAGGCTGTCGCGACCAGCAGTCACGATCACCCCTACCGATTTTGAGCTGCTATCGGGAAAAAGATACACCTTGTCGGCAATATTGGCAAATACCGGCGGAGTAATGTCAAAGGGTCGATAAGTTTCGCCCATCACGGAGTCATTTTTCTTGAAAACGACTTCCCGCTCAATGGTCATCCTTTTTCCTTCAATGAGCAAAACAAATTGGACCCGTAGCTGGCGAGGCGTTTCCGGCAGGCCACGCAGGAGCTGGTCGCCCACCCGGTACATTCCCAGCTCCCAGGATTCGTTGAGCCAATAAGGATTGGTAAGGGGCATATTAGCAGGGATCACTATTTTTTTGGAAAAACGAAGAGCTTCGTTGTTGGTCAAAACAGAGGCGATACTACTGTCCTGGCCTAGTGGCAAATAGCGGATCGTTTCGAGTACCAGCTTTTGGTCGGAGCGATTAACAGCTTCGATATTCAAGCTAAGTTTCTCTCCTCTACTGGCCGAATGATCGGTTACAACTGCCTCCAAATACAAGCCTAAACAATCGGAAATCACGGATTCAATCTCTTTCAATTTCACCCGTTTCCAGTGTCCGTCCGGCAATGCGGCTATCATCGTCCGAGCTTCCATCAGCTTTGGCACACTGGCTGCCGGTTGCTCAAAATCAAAGGCTTGTTCGATCATTTTCAATAGTGTGCCAATCGGCGCCCCTCCCTTTAGGCGGCTCCATGTAGTATTGATTCCGGCAAAGAGATCGGATTTGTCGGCAGGCATATCGCCCTTTAGCAATTCCATATATTCCAGCATACTCCCTCTGCTGCCGGTGGCGCCAAAGCCCTGGCAGCGGTGCATGCTTCTGCTTTCAGCGGCAATCTCCGTGTTCGATTTGCCCTTTAATGGATAATACACGCCTACATCTACGCTCAACATCCGGGATTTGTCGGCCTCGGCAAATTTATCGCGCCCGCCATAAAACCACCAGCTGGTATTAAAAAACAGGCGGCGCGGTTGCCAGGCTTCCACAAATTTCAGCTGGTCGGAAAAAACAGAAGCGTCGCTGGTTTTATCAAAGGCTTCCACCGAAAGCATGGCAGAGGCTGTATGGTGGCCGTGTGTACTGCCGGAATTGGTGTGCTTGAAACGATTGATGATGATGTCGGGCTGCATTTTCCGGATCGCCCAGACCACATCGGCCAGCACATCCTGGTCATTCCAAATACGGATGGTTTCCTCTGCATTTTTGGAATAGCCAAAATCATTGGCGCGGGTGAAGAGCTGCTGGCCGCCATCGATTCGGCGGGCAGCGAGCAGCTCCTGAGTGCGGATGATACCCAGCAACTCCTGTATTTCGGGGCCGATGAGATTTTGGCCGCCATCGCCACGGGTGAGAGACAGGTAGGTGGTATGTACGCGAAGCTGATTGGAGAGATAGGCGATGAGGCGTGTATTTTCATCATCGGGATGAGCGGCGATGTACATGGCAGAAGCTAGTACGCTAAGACCTTTGATGTCGTCATAAATATCGGCGGAGTTAGGTTTTTGAGGTTTCTGGGCTGCTGCCGAAGCCAGGAGAAGTAACAGGGAGAGGATGGATATCAACCGATGGAACACTTGCATTGACTAGTATTTTCTTTAAAAAGTCTTAAAAATACAGACTTTATGTGAGTAAACGGCAACTGAATTTCAATGCTTCAAATCCAAATAAATAGCAAGATGAAAATTACCAGATTTTGGGTATGCACCTTTGGTAAAGCTAGTCTAATTTTGTAATACCATTTTTTACCAACACTTTTTCTCCCCTTTTCAAGTCTATTACTTACCTCCCGTTTACCACCCCTAGCGAAACGAAATCTTACAATTTTGAAATCTTACAAGACAGAGATTAAACTGCATGCAGTTTTGATTTCTACTATTTTTTCATAAACCAAAACTTATCACCATGAAACGTATTACTCTACTTTCTCTAATTGCCTTTTTGTGCCTAAACTCCAACCTGCTTTTTAGCCAATGTGGCATTCCCGTTGATTTTTGTTACGGCAACAACTATGACCAGGTGGTTGTAGGAGAAATTTGCCCCGACCCTGGCTATGACTTCGTTGAAGCTGTATTCCTCAATGGAGTTATTGAACAAGGCGATGCATTGACACTTTATTCAGGCCCAAGTGGTTCTGGCAACACCGGCGATATGATAATGGCCAATGCCGTTGGTCAGTTGAATAACCTTGCGTACATGAGCATCAATCCGGGAGACTGCATTATCCTTATCGTAGATTCGGATAAAGCACTTAGCTGCGCCGACAACAAATCAACATCAGACATTAAAATATGTGGCCGCAATAGTGGGAATTCTCTACCTGTAAGCTTGGCTAGCTTTGAAGCAAAGCTAATGCGCGGCGACGAGGTTTTGCTCAACTGGACTACCGCTTCTGAATTGGGCAATGCAGGCTTTGAAATTCAAAAATCAACTGACGGCAGAAGCTGGGAAACTATCACCTGGATCGAAGGCTATGGTACCACCTCTGCTACCAACAAATACCAGTACGTAGATGCTCTTCCCTTCGATGATATGACCTACTACCGCCTCAAGCAAGTTGATTTGGATGGAACATTTGTGTTTTCTGAAGTTGCTTCCGTACGCAAAGTAAAAGCGGCAGTGGACGTAGCCCTTTTTCCAAATCCGGCACATGAAGAGGTGAACATCACCATTGACAACCCTGGCAAGCAAAAAATGACCATCTCGATTTTTGACAGCCGCGGTGCCAAACTACAGCAATTTGAAGTAGCTCAAGGCCGTGACAGCTGGACAACAAAACTGGCCCTGGATACCAATGGTGTTTACTATCTGACTGCGCAGGCTGGCAATGATTTGGTACAGCAAAAATTCATCGTAAACAAATAAAATTTACAATTCATAAACTAGTATAAATCCGAGTATATCAGCTGCTAACTATTAGTCGAGCGGTTTGCACAGAAAGCTCTGTGAAATCTGACTAACAGTTGGCAGCTTTTTTATTCCACCACCCCATTAACTCATCAGCAAATCAACCCACCAACCCATATCAACATTTCGTATGAATTTTTTATTACATTTGTTTTTTTATTGAAAATACTTAAGAATTGTTGATCATGGGCACTGCCAAAAAGTATATCTGTATTCACGGCCACTTTTACCAACCACCCCGTGAAAATGCCTGGCTTGAGAAAGTAGAAATGCAAGACTCGGCCAAACCTTTCCACGACTGGAACGAACGCATCAACTTCGAATGCTACGCGCCCAACGCCACTGCCCGAATACTCGATGAACAAGAGCATATTTTCAAAATTGTTAACAACTACAGCCGGCTGAGCTTCAACTTTGGCCCTACCTTGCTCTCCTGGCTTCAGCAAGCCGATCCTGCCACCTACCAGGCTATTCAACAGGCAGATAAAAAAAGCCAAGAGCGCTTCGGCGGACACGGCTCGGCCATCGCTCAGGTTCACAGCCATCTCATATTGCCCCTCTCCAATCACCGGGACCAAAACACTCAAATATACTGGGGCATCCGTGATTTCCAGCATCGCTTTGCCCGACATCCGGAGGGGATGTGGCTGGCTGAAACAGCCATAAACACTGACACTTTGGAGGCTTTGGCAGCCCAAGGCATCCGATATACTATCCTTGCGCCACGTCAGGCAAAAGCATGGCGTCGGCTGAATGACTCTCAGTGGCACGACATTCACAATGAGCAATTTGACAAGCGCCGACCTTACAAGTGCCAGCTACCTTCGGGAAACGAAATAGCGTTGTTTTTCTATGAGGGCGATATTGCTCAGGGGGTAGCATTCAAAGGTTTGCTCAACAATGGGAAAGAATTTGCCCGCCAGTTTATCAATCACTTTGATGAGAACGACCAGCCCCAACTCGTTCACATTGCCACCGACGGGGAAAGCTACGGCCACCATCATCGCTATGGCGAGATGGCATTGGCAGACTGCTTCGATCAGATTGAACAGCATCCCTTAGCTAACCTTACCAACTATGGTCAGTACCTCGAATTGTTCCCTCCGGAACATGAAATCCAAATTCATGAAAACAGTTCGTGGAGCTGTGTGCATGGCATAGAGCGCTGGCGCTCCAACTGCGGATGCCACACCGGAGAGCATCCCGACTGGAATCAGCAATGGCGGGCGCCACTACGGGAAGCTCTGGACTGGCTTCGCGACCGCCTGGCACCGATTTTTGAGAAAGAAGGCAACAAGCTGATGAACGATCCCTGGGCTGCCAGAGATGAGTACATCGATGTAATTTTAGATCGGACGGAAGCGCAAACGAATACTTTCATAAAAGCACATGCTGGCAAAAGACTAAAAAAAGAAGAGCGCATCCGCCTGCTTCGTCTCCTGGAAATGCAACGCAATGCCCTATTGATGTACACCAGTTGTGGTTGGTTTTTTGACGAGGTGTCGGGCATTGAAACCAATCAGATTCTGCAATATGCGCTACGGGCTATTGACTATGCCCGGCTCATTGATGGCAGCAAGCTACTCGATCAATTTGAGCAACGTCTGGCCAAAATACCCAGCAATGTTTACACCAATGCACGAGAAAGCTTCCGCCAAATGGTACTTCCTACGCGTGTCAGTTTGAAGCGGGCAGCCATCCACTACGGCGTCCTTTCGCTCTTTGAGCAGAATCCGGAAAACTTGTCGCTGTTCAACTATGAAATAAAAAGGGAACATTTTGAACGGGTAGAAGCGGGGCATCATCGCCTGGCAGTGGGGCGTCTGATTATGCGCAGCAAGCTGACCTATTCAGAAACACCTTTTTGCTTTGCTGTGCTGTATCTGGGCCAGCAAACGTTGATCGGCAATGTGGCCACTGAGCTTTCATCCAGCCGCTATTCGGATATGCAGCTAAACCTTTTGGAAGCCTTCCACCTCAATAAGATCACAGAGGTAATCGGCCTGATGCAGGAGTACTTTGGCAATGAAAAATACACCTTCGAGCATTTGTTTAAAGACGAGCGCCGCAATATCCTGAAAATGATCACCAAGCGCAGTATGCTTCAGGCAGAGGGGTCCTTTCGAGATATTTACAATGATAATTACCAGCTCATGCTCGGTTTGCTGAACAGCCATATTCCTATTCCCAAAACCTACCAGGATGTGGCCCGCTTTGTGGTAAACCTGGACCTCCACCGCTTTTTCCGCCGGCCAGAACTGCAAATTGCCGAATTGCAGCGCCTCATTAAAGAGCTGGAGCGCTGGGAAATTCCGATGAGCAATGAGCCTTCCTTCAAACTGGCAGCCAGTGAACGAATCGCACAGGAGATCGGACAACTGATTGCCGAAGACTCCTCCCCAGAAAAGCTACAGCAGCTCGCCACCATTATCCAAACCTTGCAAAAAATGGATGTACAACTGGATGTATGGAAATGCCAGAATCACTTTTTCTCTATTATGGAAAGCTTTCGGAGCGGAGAGCGGGAGTTTGCCAACGAGCAATGGAAATCGGCTTTCATGGAGTTAGGAAAGCTGCTCCGCATCAAAGTCAATACCCTGGAAGTAGTCCCTTCCTGATCTATTCCCACTACCAAAAGTCTGAAAAAATTAGTCTGAAACGGCCAAAAATTATTACCTTGTAATAGATTTACAAACATACTCTCTAATAATCCCCTGAGTTATGAAAAGCCTTTATTTAGCTCTTTTAGCAAGCTTGCTGTCCTTTTTGGCTTGCAAATCTTCTGATGATACCCCCACGCCCTCTACCTACCCCGTAGCTGAACAGCTGGCTACCCTCACCCGACTGGATAAGGATGTGAATGAAACCTCCGGTTTGGTGATGATTGGCGATAGCCTCTTTACCCATAATGACAGCAATGGCGAAGCCAGGCTATATCGAATCAGCTTATCTAATAATGAAATATATGAAAATTACCTCCCTACTGGAGCAGCCAATCGGGATTGGGAAGACCTGAGCCGTGACGATACCTACCTGTACATCGGCGATTTTGGCAATAATTTTGGCAACCGACACGACTTGACCATTTACCGCATTCCCATTATTCAAATTCAGCAAGGCATCCCTACCAGCCCTGCTGCCGAAGCTATCACTTTCAATTACAAGGATCAGATTCGCTTTGACTATATCGATGAAGATCACAATTTTGATTGTGAAGCTTTTGTAGCCTTTGGAGATAATTTTTACCTGTTCACCAAAAATAAGGTGGACGATAAGACCAACCTATACATTGTGCCTAAAACACTGGGGGATCATGAAAGCTCCAAAGTAAAAAGCTTCGATACCAAGGGGCGTATCACCTCAGCCGCTGTCAATGCAGCCGGCACGGTGCTATGCTTGCTGGGCTACGAACGGCACAGCAGCGGTCCACGCAACCGACCCTTTGTGTGGCTGTTTTACAATTTTAGCGGCGATGATTTTTTTGGCGGCCAAAGCCAACGGGTCAACATGCCCGTGAATACTCAAATGGAAGCTATTGCGCATGAGCAAGGCAGCTTTTGGCTGATATCCAGTGAAAAGGATAATGATACAGATGCGGAGTTATACCGTTTTGATAGCAGTCCGTGGGTACAATGATGTGATCCGCCAGAGGCAGAAATTGTATGAATGCTACTTAAACGCTATGCTCACCTTTTGGCCGGGAAGCACTTTTCTGTCAACTACTTGCTTTTTTCCACTGGATACTACGACTCGTATTTTTTCACCTTCTTTGGAAAGAGCTACCCCAAATTGGTGGCCAAAGGCGTGGATGTTATCAAGCCGATAGCCATCCCAGCCTTTGGCCAGGCGTGGGTGGATGCTAAAGGAGCGAAAGCCCGTCGGCTCCAGCCCTAACAGGCCTTCCAGCAGGATGCGGGCATACAAGGCGCTCTCGGCAGAGAGGTGCCGCATATTATTTTCCGGCCAGGCTTCGATGACGTAGGGAACGTGCTCGCCGAGCAGGCGCTTGTTGGAAAACTGGCTCAGCTTGTGCAAGGCTTGATCCGTAGCGCCCGCTTTGAAGGCGCCGCGCAGAGCATACAAAGTACCTCGATCCCAAAACAGAACGGGCTCTTTTGCGGTCGGGTTGTACTCTACCAGCACGCCATGATCTGTCCAGAGCTTGTCGAATAGAGCTTCAATAGTTCCCTCCTTGCGGCCGTCCATACCCATTACCAATGGCAGACAAATCCAATGTCGGAGGTGATCATTACCTGCAAAATAGCGATAGGTGTCCAAACCCTCGATGCGGGCACCAAAGAAGTGCTCCACCGCATTGGCCAGCTCAGTAGCCCGCCTTTTGTACACCTTGGCCAGCTCATTCTTTCCCAAAGCATTGGCCAGATGGCTGGCAAATTTGAGGCCGCCATAATAAAGCGAGGAGGTAGCCAGATTGGCATTGCCGGTAGCAATTCTCCCTTCCATCTCATCACTATCCGATTGTACCACTCCCTGTTCATTTTTCCTTCGATGGCAATACTCCAGGCACCATTCGATGAGCGGCCACAACTCATCTGCTATAGCGGGATCTCCACGCAGCAAAGCAAATTGGGAAGCGCCAAAGGAGATCATGGCCGCATCACCCCGATCGGCACCGCAGCAAGTGAGATCGCCTTCCATTTCGAAGGAAGAGGTGATGGGTGAATAGTCGTCGGGCTTTGTTTTCAGAAAATGTTTGTAACAATTGTATGCTGCCGTATTGCCTGTTTCATACCCCAGAAAAGGAAAAAACGGGCCGCTGTATTCCGCCTGATCATTCGCCCAGATGCCTGTGTAATAGTTGCCACCGCCCGGGGAATGTACCAGTCCCATTTTGGAATCAAAGATGTTTTCGGCAGCTCGGATTTTGGAGAAATAAAAAAGTGTGTTAATGACTTTGTCCGGGCTATGAAAGATAAGATTGCTGCGCATCTCGCCAAGAAACTGATCCCGCTGGGCTTCTGCTATCGGATAGCTACCTTTTTGCAAAGGCTCCCCTTCCATTCCCGCCTCAAAATAAACTGCAAAACTCAATGTTTCATAGGCTTTTAGCGCATATTCATTGGGAGCATCCGAATGGGCACTGATGGTGTAAACCCCTTTGTGGCCCATCTGCTGCTGCTGAAATTGAATACTTCCAATATGTAGCATTCGGGTAGTATCGCTCAGGTTGGAGAGCTGCCATTTTTCTACAAAAAAGCGATCCCTCATCGATGGAAAGAGGGTTCTTTCGATGCGAATAGAATGTACCGGCTGATGATAAAAACGGAGCTTCCCTTCGATGGTTACTGAGTCGAGCGGCCCTGGCACCAGCCTGAATTTGTTGAGCGTGATGACGGGCAGCAGTTCATCGGTAAAGCTGTGGCGGAGATAAGCCCGGTACTTTTTCCACCAGCTTTGTCCGGTAGCAATGAAGGTGCGCAACTGCGGAAAGATGATGTCCCTTTCCAGGGAGAGTTGCTTGTTTTTATCAACCGAGTAGTTAATGATTCCTGCCACTCGCTGGCCGGCCATTTCGATATGATCCGAATGGGGCAATTGGGTTTCTGTGCCTACATCCCAGCAAATACCGCTTCCAGAGATATTCCAATATTGATGTGGCGCTTTGAGGCTATCCGGGGATTGGCCAAATAGTGCCTCGGTTGTGAGGATCAGGCTGACAAACAGCGTAGTGGCTATAGACTTCATTCGACAAAATTAGGTGTTGCCTTTTAAAATGATAGTTTCCATCGAGGAGAAATTTTACATACCGTCCTTTTTTCTCTTGCAATCTAAGAAAGCCTGGATGTGTGATTTTTCCAATCCGCTAAACGCCTCGCTGTTCATTACCCGCTTTTCCATTCCTGCAAAGTGTTCTTCCGTTTGCATCCCCTCATGCCACCTTTCTTTGTCCAAATCAAATATGGCAATCGCTCCGGCTTTGAAGGAAAGAAGGCTGCTGCGATGGCAGGAGGCACAGTCAGATTTGAGCAACACCGCTTTAGCAGCCACAAAGGAAGGAGGATCGGATGGCAATGCTGCGTGGGGTGCTTCCTCCTCCACAGGGAGCTTGCCGACAGCTGAAGGCTCTGCTGTTTTTGAGCAATTGCTACAGAAAGAGCCAAATGCCAGCATCGAAGCCAGGCAAAAAGGGAGCAGGTAGATTCTGATCATGCTGCCATATTTTGGTATCAACAGAATAGTGGCACACAATAAATTTACTAAAAACCCATCAAAAACTCTTAGCTTCAGGCATGAATCCAGGCCGGATGATTTATGAAACGAGCATGAGCTTATTTAATCATAAATTCACCCAAATATATGATTAAAAAAGCTCATGCGAGAGCGAAGCGATTACATTTGTGCGGCCCCGAAAGCGTTCGGGATTACCCGCAGAAGATTTTTAAACAGATGAAAAAACACTTATGTGACTATTTTGGTGCTGAAAAACAGAGCGCCCAATTGCTAATTGGCCTTGGCCTGGCGGCCATAGTACTCAGCTTGCTATCGCTGGCTTTTCTTAGCGGAGCAGTATGGAAGGGCTTGGCTGTGCCACTCATCGGTATTGCTGTCATCCAGCTGGTGGTGGGCGGCACGATCTATTTTCGGACGGACAAGCAGCTCGATCACTTGCTGACCCAGCTAAAAGATTCGCCTGAGAAGCTGATGAAAACAGAGCTGCCCCGAATGGAAAAGGTATGCCGCTCATTTGGAGTGTATCGCAAAATTGAAATTTTATTGTTATTTCTGGGTCTGCTCTTTTGTTTCATGAGCGTGACCAACTACTGGAGCGACTTCATGTTTGGCAGCGGAGCCGGGCTGGCGCTCCAAAGTGGCATCATGCTGGCAGTAGATTTGTTTGCCGAGTGGCGGGCCGGGCTATACGTACACAAGCTCCGACAAATGGGGCGGTAGCTGAGTGTGTTAGTACAGCAGAAGTTGTATGCCACGCTTTGCCAAGTCTTGTGCATACACACAAAATTTGGTGGTTTGAAGGGCGTTGTTGCATAAAAGAATCTAACTAATGTATTTCCTGTAATTGCAAAATAATATTTAGTTTAAAATAATTTATATATACTATCAATCAAATTTACCACTGACTATCAGTTTGTTACGGAATTTATTTATACTAATTTAATGAGTGCGAAATATTATTCCGAATAAAATTGATTCATGCAACAACACCGGTTTGAAGTATAAATTAAGCCAAAATATTAGCAGACAATTTCAAAGACAGCAAACATGACAATGAATACATTTTTAATGAAAAAATACATAATTATTTGTTTATCAGCAACTTACCTACTTGCGCTTACTGTATTCGGGTGTGAAAAAGGGGAACGACATGCATCCCACGAGCTACCTTCTTCCGAAAAAAATGCCTCCCCCCTTTCCGGTACTGCACAAATGATTGATAGCCTGAAAGCAGTGTACCAAAGAACTCAATTTATGAATAACCCTTACTCCACAAACGAGAGTACAGCTTTGAAGGAACAGATGATCGAGAAAGCAAAAGAGAGGGGGGAAAACATTAACGTCAAATTTTATTTGCAATATGCTTTTGGGTTGTTAGAAAGCGGTCGTACTGAAGAAGCTATTGCAATTTTCCAACAAGTTAAACAACAACTTGATCAATTCAAGGTGCTCAATGATGCATCCAGAAGCATGTACGAAACTCTTGCCATTGCTTATATGCGTTTGGGGGAACAGCAAAACTGCATCCTCAACCACTCCGATGAATCCTGCATTTTCCCTATACAAGGCAAGGGCATTCATACTAAAAAGAAGGGCTCTTCAAAGGCTATTGAGTATTACAAACAGCTGCTGACTGCATATCCCAATGATCTCCAGAGCCGCTGGCTCCTCAACCTGGCGTACATGACCCTCGACGAATATCCTCAATCCGTACCTAAGCAATGGCTCATACCCGCCTCTACTTTTGCTTCCGAATACCCCTTTCCAAAATTTGATAATATTGCCAGCGGATTGCAGCTGGATATCAATGAACTGGCAGGTGGTATAATTGCTGATGATATGAATAATGATGGCTGGCCGGATATTTACCTTCCTAATATGACCGGCCCCAATATGCTATGGATCAATCACCCCGGCAATACCGCTGGAGAGCGGAGTTTTAAAGAATCCGGTGCCGCTGCCGGTGTACAATTGCCTAATGAAAGCTTTCCCGCCTGGATATTTGATTACAACAATGTTCTCGGTAAGCAAAACAACAAACCCCAAATATTTCCGAACCATTAATTCTAAAAGTGATTTTCGAAAATGTATTAATGAATTGCAAGAACATAAACTATAACGACATATGGATAATATCAAAACAAATATTGAAAAAATTGAGAACGTTAATGAATTCTATAAGGTGATATTGATATTGAGTTTAATAATAATTCTATTGAATAGTTGTGATACCATCTCAACTAACTCTAGCAAGGAATCTGCCCCATCTAAGTTAGATACAGCTGGAATTACAAAATCTCAGGCTCCAATTGAGATGAAGATGATTAATGCAGATAGATATGGCAAACTAGAATCGGTGATTTTTGCACCTGCCAATGAAAATTCGGTTGATATTAATACACAAATACTTGGAATAAATCTCAACAACGAACCTAAGGCTTACCCATTAAATTTATTAGCATACCATCATGATATTAAAGATTCTGTAGGAAATAACCCCGTATGGGTAACTTATTGTTTTATGTGTCGAAGTGGAAGAATTTATGACCCGCAAGTAAATGGAGAAATACTAAATTTTAAATTAGTAGGATTGATTAATAATAATGTTGCTTATAGGGATAGTAAAACAAATTCATTGTGGTTACAAGAAACGGGTAAATGTATTAATGGAGAATTTGTTAATTTAGAACTTAACGAATTATTTTCTGAACAAGTAGCATTAAAAGACTGGTTAATAAAATACCCTAATACAAAAGTATTACAATATGACCCTAAATTTATCAATTGGTATCAAGTTGCTGATAACTCTTTCAATAAATCGAACGATATTTCCCTTAAGCCACGAGAGGAAAGATCATTAATTATTGGAGTTGATATTAATGGATATTCAAAAGCCTACGATTGGGAAATTCTAAAAAAAGATCAAATTATAATAGATATAGTAGAAAACGTTAATCTAATGCTCCTTTGCTCTGCAGATGCTTCTTCATTTTATGTTTATAATAGAAAAGTTGGAAACCAAATATTAGATTTTTATATCGAAAATGAAACGCTTATAGATACAAATACAAGTTCACATTGGAATTTATATGGCAAATGTTTGTCTGGTGATTTAGCAGGAACTCAATTAAAGCAAATTCAATCATATCAGGAAATATGGGAGGCTTGGAATACTTTTCATCCAAGAACAACACGTTATTAAATCGAAACAAAGAAGTTTGTATGTTACTCTTCATTGAAAATAAAAAAGCCAACCGAGAACAAAAGCTACCCGTCAATAGCTGGCAGTCGCTAATCTCGCAGGCAAACGCGGCCGCCAGCTACTGCGGGTAGCCACACGATGGCTGGGAGGATATCTTTGTCGCTCCTTTTGATCAAATAGGTTTCAAGCGGCAAGCCTCAGAGGTGGCTGCCGATTTATTGAGCATTGCCCGGGAAGGGGAATCTCCTGCTTTGTACGCCAATAATGGCGATGGTACGTTTACCAATGTAACCCAAAAGGTAAAGCTGGACAGGGCTATGCACACGATGGGCTGCAACTTTGGCGATATTGACAATGACGGATTCCTTGACTTTTATGTGGGTACAGGTGCACCCGACTTCCGGTCGATCGTTCCCAACAGGATGTTTCGGAATAATGCAGCGAAAAACTTTCAGGATGTCACTACTGCCGGCCGTTTTGGTCATATTCAGAAGGGCCATGGTATTGGTTTTGCTGATTTCGATAACGACGGCGACCAGGATATTTATGCCGTGATGGGCGGTTCATTTTCGGGCGATAATTTTCAAAATGCATTTTTCCTCAACCCTGGCAATGACAATAAGTGGGTCAACATCATTGTGAAGGGAACTTCCTGCAATGCCGCTGCTCTTGGTGCGCGCATTCGCCTGAGCGTGCGAATGGAAAATGATGAGATCAGGCAAATCCACAATACCGTGAGCTCCGGCGCCAGCTTTGACGGCAACAGCCTGCAGCAGGAAATCGGGTTGGGCAAAGCTAAAAGGATTGAAAAGCTCGAAATCAATTGGCCGGATAAAGATAATCGCTACGTTGATTATGGCAGCATCCCGATCAATAAAACAGCAATAGTTAAAGAAGGTCAAAGTCAGATAGCGGTAAAATCATTGCCCCTGATAAGTTGGAATTTGTCAGCCGACCATCACCACCACTAAAAAAGCTGTCCGAATAATTCTGGCAGCCTTTATGTGTTTTTGGGAATTTATACGCGATGGTGAATTTATTGGTGATTTTAAAAATTCATAGCTCAGGCGCCTGATGAGCGATAGCGAATCCCCCTCGCCTGTGCTATACCGCGGCGAAAGGATTGAGCGTGATTTATCCCTCTCGAACCGCCAGCAGTACAATACATTCAGCATCAGTACCTGACTGTGGTCAGGCATTTATACCGCTTGCTAAATTAAAGTAGCTTTTGAAAGCTCTTAATTTAGCAAGCGCGTATAGAAATGCCAGCTTTTACTTGGAATCGCTTGAAAAGCCTGTGGATAGTTAAGCTTCTACATCGACAATAACTATATCCTGCAGGCCGCCTCGAATCTGAATATTCTCTGTTTTTTTCAAAATTTTAATCCCCTTTACATCTTTTACACTCTTTGCCTTTTTGGACCTTTTCATTGTTTGAATTATTATAATGGTTTGCGAAAAATTCCATCAAGCTGTACACATAATCGTCAACCCCATTCCGAGGCTTTGCCGAAGATGCCTGGCTGTGGAGGATGGCTTTACTAAAAGGGGGAATGTCAATTTTGGTGAGTGTAAAGTGTACCGTAGGTAGTACAGTACGCAGAAAACGGATCAATCTTGATGCCAATACGGAAAACACCTCTGCCGCATAACCGGCGATTTGACCGGCTACACACTACCTGGGTGCGTTTTTAAGAAAAAGGGGTACTATAAAAGGCTAATCAATGGTGGTGCCCGCCGCCGCCTTCGCTTTTTTGGAGATGGCTTTGTAGATAGTAAGCCCCTCCGGTTACAATTTTATCGCCTTCGTGAATCTCTTCCAGAGGAGTGACCGCTACAAAGCCCAGTTTTGAAGCGCCGGTTTTGACTTCCAGGCGCGCAAAGGACAATTCGGCAGCATGGGCATGATCTTCATCTTCGTGGCTGTGGGAATGTACTTCCGCATTTTCTTTTTCCCATAAAAATATAAACGTCCTGCCTTCTGCCGTCACCACAGCCTCCTGAGGAAGGGTTTTTACTTTTTCATCCCCCATATCGATCAGTGCATTGACGTACATGCCGGGGATCAGTTTGCCGTCAAAATTTTCAATATCTGCATGTACCGTGACGGCCTTCGACTGGGTGGCAAAAGCTTTGCCGATATTATAAATGCTGCCCATTACTTCCTTGTTCGACTGATTGGAAAAGATGAAGCGCACTTTCTGGCCAATCTCGATTCGGTTCAAGTCTTTTTCGTATATCTTCAGATCGACGTGCATCTGTGAATTATCCACGATCAAAAACATACTCATCCCTGGCCTTACCGCTGTGCCGATATTGATATTCACCTGGGTTACATATCCATTTATTGGAGCGATGATCGGGATAGCAAAAGAGGAGGGCTTGCCAACCAATTGGATAGATTGCTCCAAAAGCTTCAGCTGTTGCTTGAGCCCTGCGGCTCTGACCTGCGCCACTTTGAGGTCTGCACTCACTTTTTCAAACGTCTTCTTAGCATTTATACTCTCCAAACTCAATGCCTGCTGACGATCGTATTGCGCTTGCAGATATACGATTTGCTCATTGGCCTCCTTAAAAACCTGCTCAATTCGAGCCTTTTCCAAAAGCAGTTCGTTAAATTCCTTACTCGTCACACTACCCAATAGCTGTCCTTTTTTTACATGATCTCCTTCTATCACTTTGATCGACCGGACAATTCCCGCAACGGGCAAACTAACATCTGCGCGATTCTGTGGCGCCAGCTCAGTATATCCATTTGCATGAATCACATTGCTGATGTTTTTCATTTCAAACCAGCCGGTATCGATTTCAGCATTGAGATATTGAGCTTCGTTCAGATAAACCACTTTCCCGTGATCGTGGTCCATATGCTCCTCACCATCTGAAGCCGTGTGGAGATCAACCTCGTGGTTATGGCTATCGGGGCCATGCTCATGGGTACATGAAAAGAGGAAGGCAAAAAATAGTAAGCACAAAGGGTGAAACAACGATTTATTGTTTATCAATTTCATCGTAGCAGATTATTTATTTAGCAAATATAAAAGCACAAAAAGCTGGTTGTTGTATGCTTTTATGGTATGGAGCCGGGCGGTTTGAATGGCAAAGCGGGTTTGAAGGCTTTGGACATAATCCTGATACCCGATATCGCCTAACTTATAGGCTTCTTCAGCACTGGCAACCATACGGGCCGCATTGGGCAGAGCCGAATTTTGGTAATAAGCCAAATCCGACTGGAGTCTTTTCAATTGCAGGCGGCAGACATCCAGTTCGTTTTGAACCTCCACGCCCAGCTGCTCCAGCTTTGCCTGCCCGATGGCGATATCCGTCTGAGCAGCCTGCGACCTGGCATGATGTCCTTTGCGGAATATCGGAATACTCACGCCCACATCCACACCATGAAAGCGCGGTACAAGATCGTAATCGATCACTTCTCCATCCACTTCCAGCTCGCCCTGAAAAGACTGGATGAAATATCCTATGGCAAATGCAGGCTTCCGCTCGGCGGCGTACAATTGTTGTTGGGCTTTGCTTATCTGCACTTCCTGCGCAGCTATTTTGAGTTGATGATTTTGGACTGGATTGGCGAAGGCTGTGATTTGATCGAAAACCGCGTAGGTTTGGTATGGAATGTCAAGATTATTCTTTGTGTTCAATAGCGTTTTCAGCCGAAGTAGCTCACTTGCAGATTCTGCGGAGGTTTTAGCTATTTGTAATTCAATTTTTTGAGACGACAACTCAGCCTCTGTTTTCTCCCGCAAACTGCTTTCCCCCAGCTCGTATTGGCGTTCGGCATATTTCAAAAACTGCTGCCAAACTGCTTGTTGCTCTTTGAGCAAGTCAAGTTGGGTGTGATAATATTGTAAGGCATCCCATGCTTGGCGAACCCGAAATATAATCTCCTGTTTGTCGGATTCGTATTGTAACTTCGACAGCTCGTATTGTGCGTTCGCGCTGGCTTTAGCCGCTTTGGAAATGAAGGGGTTGAATTGCTGTGAAATGCTATAGCTGTGGTCAAACATGTGATTGTTAACCTGTCCGAAAGAGCCTGACACCTCTGTGTTGGGCAACAGATAAGGAGCGACTTTCAGCTGTTGGTGCTTTTGAATGCTGAGGCTGGTTGCTTTCAGGCTTTTGTTGGCCGCCAGGGCCGATTGTATGGCATCGCTCAAAGTCAGCTTTCCGGAAGGCTGGGCGTAGGCAGAGCTTGAAGCTACACACAAAGCAAGCAAAATAGCCAAGTATCTATTATCCTTAATAAATCCTAATCCTTTTTCAGCATAATAGTACAAGATGGGAAGCACGATAAGGGTCAACAGTGTGGCAGTAATCAATCCACCGATGACTACCGTGGCCAGTGGTTTTTGCACCTCTGCCCCGGCACTCGTACTCAGGGCCATCGGCAAAAAACCCAGCGAGGCTACTGCCGCCGTCATCAAAACCGGGCGTAGCCTTACCCGGGTGCCGGTGTGGATGCGTTCAATAATATTCGTCATGCCTTCCTTTTTTAATTGATTAAAATAAGCGATCAGCACAATGCCATTCAGCACTGCTACTCCGAAGAGTGCAATGAATCCAATCCCTGCAGATATGCTGAAAGGCATCCCCCTTATCCACAGAGCAAACACCCCCCCTATTGCCGAAAGCGGAATAGCAGTGAATATAAGCAAGGATTGTAAGACACTATTAAAGGTAAAAAACAATAAGATAAAGATCAGGCTCAAGGCTATTGGTACGGCTACAATTAAGCGCTGGTTGGCCCGCTGAAGGTTTTCAAACTGGCCTGCATAGGTTATATAATATCCTGCCGGCAGCTCCAACTGGGCTTCTAATTTTTTCTGAATATCCTCCACAACGGTCTCTACATCTCGCCCGCGCACATTAAAGCCTACTATTATTCGTCTCTTGCCATCCTCCCGGCTGATCTGTGTCGGACCCCGCTCATATTTAATCTCTGCCACCTCTTCCAAAGGCACCTGGCTGCCGGAGGGCAAGGTAATGTACAGGTTTTTCACCTGCTCAATGTCCTGCCGGAATTCCTCAGCCAAGCGGATCACCAATTTGTATTTTTTCTCCCCTTCATATATCATTCCGGCTGTTCGGCCTGCAAAGCCCATACTCACTGTTTCGTTGAGATCCCCCACATGAAGGCCGTAGAGGGCGAGCAAATCCTTGTTGTATCGAATCACAATCTGCGGCAGGCCCGACACGGTTTCAGCCCTGCAATTCACTATTCCTGGCACACTACTGATAATGCCTTCTGCTTCCTCCCCCAGGGCCAGAAGCAAATCTATATCTTCGCCAAATATCTTCACTCCTACGTCGCTTCGAATCCCTGTCATCAATTCATTGAACCGCATTTGGATGGGTTGCGAAAATTCAGTGGTCACTCCAGGCAGTTCATCCAATACTTCTTCCATTTTCTCAAACATCTCTTTTTTTGACCCAGCTGAGGTCCATTCTTTTTTATCCTTCAATATCACCATCACATCTGCCACTTCTATGGGCATAGGATCGGTAGGCACTTCGGCGCTTCCAATTTTGGATACCACTTGCTCGATTTCCGGAAAATTTTTTAATAATAATTGCTCTGCTTTTGTAGTACTATGAATTTCCTGCTGCAGCGAACTGCCCGGTGGAATGATCACATGCGTGGCAATGTCTCCTTCTGAAAGTGTGGGAATAAATTCCCCACCCAAGCTATCAAATACATTCAAAGCCAGCCCAAACAAAGCGATGGCCAAGACCAGCACCACCCATTTGGCCCGCATGGCGGCTTTGAGTACGGGGCTGTAAAGCTGTTGGAAAAAAGCGATGATCCGATCCGAGACATTTTTTTTATGGCCCGTTGTTTTATTCAAAAACACAGCGCTCATCATGGGGATATAGGTCAGCGAAAGCAGAAAGGCTCCCAAAATTGCAAAGGCTACCGTTTGCGCCATTGGCTTAAACATTTTGCCCTCTATGCCCACCAGGGCCAGGATAGGGAGATATACGATAAGAATGATCATCTCGCCAAAAGCGGCGCTGTTTCTGATTTTCGAAGTGGCTGCATATACTTCCTTATCCATCTCTTTGGGTGTCAGCTTCCTGATGATCGAAGTACTTTGCAGCCTATGTACAATGGCCTCCACCAATATTACAGCCCCATCAACGATGAGCCCGAAATCAATAGCGCCCAGGCTCATCAGGTTGCCACTCACTCCAAAGAGGCGCATCATCGACACGGCAAAAAGCAATGACAAGGGTATCACGGTAGCTACAATAAGTCCGGCCCGCCAATTGCCAATGAGTAGCACCAAAATGAATATGACAATCAGCGCCCCTTCAATGAGATTGGTACGTACCGTGGCGATGGCTCTGCCTACCAGCTTGCTCCTGTCCAGATAAGGCGTTACGCTTACACCTTCGGGCAAAGTGGCTTTGATCTGTTCCATCTTATCTTTTACCAATGCAATGATCTCCGCGCTGTTTGCTCCCTTTAGCATCATCACCATTCCGTTCACTACTTCCCCTTTGCCATCTCTGGTGGTAGCGCCATATCGAACTGCCGAGCCAAATTTCACCTCCGCTACATCTCTCACTAACACGGGCACATTGTTGCGATTGGTAATGACGATCTTGTTCACATCATCCAATGAATTGACCATCCCAACCCCTCTGATGAAATACATGTACGGCCTCTTATCGATGTAGGCACCTCCCGTATTTTGGTTATTTTGGCTCAGCGCTTCGTATATATCGTGCATGGTGATACCCATACTGTTGAGCTTGTCCGGATTCACCGCTACTTCGTACTCTTTCAATACTCCGCCCAGTGTGTTGACCTCTGCCACGCCTTTCGTCCCCAGCAACTGAGGTACGATGATCCAGTCCTGAATCGACCGCAATTCCATCGTATTGAATTGCTCTTCATAGCCTTCTTCCGCACTCACTGTGTACTGATAGATTTCGCCCAGCCCTGTACTGATAGGTGCCATCTCTGATCGGCCAAAGCCGGGAGGAATCTCCTGTGTTACCTCTTTTAGTCGCTCACTGATTTGAGCGCGCGCCCAGTAAATGTCCGCACTTTCTTCAAATACCACGGTTACGATGCTCAGGCCAAAACGACTGATAGATCGCAATTCCACGATTCGTGGGATCGATTTTACTGCTAATTCAATGGGATAGGTAATAAATAATTCTACCTCCTGTGTAGCCAGATTGGGAGCCGGTGTCAGTATTTGTACCTGATTGTTGGTAATATCCGGCAGCGCGTCAATAGGCAATTTGTTGAGCGAATAAATACCCATGCCTACCAGAACAATCACCATCAAGCCTACAATAAACTTTTGCCTAATTGAATATGCAATGATCTTATCGAACATGAAATTTCATTTTTTTGTCGCCTCTCAAGCCTTTTTTATTCAACGAGTTTTGGTCAGTTTGTTGTCATATTCTGCACAGCTGCAAGGCATGGAACAGCCCACATGTCGGCTGCGCAAAGTAAATCAGTTGAATAATAGTCAGGACAGGGCATAGCTGTCCACGGGAATGCAACTATGCAAAGGACGGAGGATGCCAAACGGAAGAGGCAAAGGAGTAGGTATAGTGAATGGAATGACTAAAGCTGAGTGATGGAGTAGCCGGCAGAATTTCGAGTATCACTTCTTCAACGATGGGTGTAAGCTCTATTCCGCAGCATGAGCATACACACAAAGGGGTGCAAGCATCCTCCTGATCATCAGAATGATCATGTTGATGAGCCGCTACCTCTTCATCACAGGTAGAACCATCAGTACAAGGCGAAAAAGCCATCGCCAGGAAAAAAAGTGAAAGGATGCAGGCTATTGTTTTCATTTGAGGATACAAATATACTGCAAAGCTAACAATAACCCAGCCTTCGATCCTCCAAAAAATAACAGCTCTACTAGCTCAACTCCAGAGGCACCACTGATACCTGTTGCTTATGGCCATCCCTGAGAATATCGAGCACTATCTTCCGATTGATTGTGGAAGCATCCAACAGGCGATGCAGGTCGTCTATCGAACCGATGGGCTGCCCCTCAAAGCCAATAAGTACATCGCCCTTACGCAGCTCTGCGTTGTAGGCAGGGCTGTCCGGCTCAATAAAGCTCACCATGATGCCATCTGCCTTCTCCAGGTTCAAGCGGCGGCGAGCGTTGGGAGCAAAGCGAAACTGCTGCCCGGCAATTCCCAAAAAGCCCCGCTTCACCTTACCTTTGGTGATCAGCTCGCTGGCAACATACTCTGCCAAATTGGAGGCCACTGCAAAGCACAAGCCCTGTGCCGGGAGGATTACGGCAGTGTTGACACCAATCACCCGGCCGTTCGAATCCACCAACGGGCCGCCCGAATTGCCGGGGTTGAGCGCCGCATCCGTTTGGATTACATTGTCGATCAAGCGCCCCGATTCTGACCGCAGACTGCGACCCAGCGCACTCACTATGCCTGCCGTGAGGCTGTACTGAAATCCATAGGGATTGCCGATAGCAATGGCGATTTGGCCCACCTGCAGCTGGTCGGAATTGCCGAAATGGATATGAAGCAGCTGATCTGCCTCTATTTTCAGGATGGCCATATCGGTGGCCGGATCGTCACCTATGAGCTGTGCCTTGTAAGTGCGCCCGTCAATCAGCATCACTTGAATGGCTTTGGCTCCACTGATCACATGACTGTTCGTTACGATATATCCTTCGGGCGAAATGATAAAGCCAGAGCCAGAGTTGCCCTGCCGGGCAGGTCGCCGGCCACGCCTTTGCCGCATCGCTTTTTGAACTCTGATCCTCACTACTGCCGGGCTCACATCCTGCGATACCTGAATCACCGTATTTGAATACGCATCCAGCAAAGGAGCATCATTGGGAGAAGCCTGGTGGGTGGCATCATCCGATGGAGGAGAATTTGAAATTGACCGGATCATAATTAGATTGCTTTGGTTAAAATAAATGAGTGCCTATTTGCTATACCACTTTTACAGCAATGGGCAATAGGGATGTTGATCGTTCGAAATGCTTGGAAAGGTAAATTGAGGATAGCGATATTTGTACCAGCCAGCAAAGCCTGCCAAAACGGCTGTTTTTGCTAGCTTTATATGCCAAAATGGCTTTCAACTTTTGTTCGGCTCGCCTGTTGATCTATCAAATAAAAAGGAAGTTCAATGAAAAAGATACGTTCTATCAAACAAATCTCCACCGCCAGGCAGCTGCTGATGGGAAGTACACGGGTAAAACAACCTTTGCCGGGAGATGGCATCCGCCAAATCAGCCCGTTTTTGCTGCTGCATCACTTTGGCCCTACTCCCGTCAGCCCCGGCCAGGACCCGTTGAATGTGGGCCCACATCCTCACCGGGGCTTCGAGCCGATCACTTTTTTGTACCAGGGAGGGATTCGCCATCACGACAGCCGTGGCAATACCGGCATCTTACAAGGAGGGGATGTACAATGGATGACCGCAGGCCGCGGCATCATCCACAGCGAATTGGCCTCGCCCGAATTTCTCGATAAAGGCGGTACTATGGAGGGCATCCAGCTTTGGGTCAACCTTTCCAAGGCGAACAAAATGGTGCAGCCCCGCTACCAGGATATTAAGGAAGCCAATATCCCGAAAATCTCCACAGAGGGTTTGACGACCAAGCTTGTGGCAGGTAAATTTAAAGAACTTAGCGGTCCCGCTCAAACCTATTCTCCTCTGCTGATCTTGCAGCTCGAAGCAGCAGCAGGCACCTTGGTAGAGCTACCGATCAACGATTCCTGGAATGCTTTTCTGTATCTGCTGGATGGAAAAATTGAATGGAAAAACGGACAGCAGGCGGTAGGCGAGCAATTGGTTTTGTTCAATCAGGATGGCGATGGCTGCTCGTTTGAAGCTATTGACAACACCCGCATACTGCTATTGGCAGGTGAGCCCATCCATGAGCCGATGGTACAGCACGGCCCTTTTGTAATGAACACGCAAACCGAAATACTGGAGGCAATGCGCGACTACCAGATGGGGCGTATGGGCGTTTACGCAGGCCGTTAGGCACAAGCAAGGGTTAACATAGAGTACACATATAAACTTTAACATATTTATAACGCCTTTTTGTTGTAATATTGTAACATTTCAGTACATTTCTTGTTAATTAATAAACTTGTAGGTTGATTTGATGACTATAAATTGTATATTTGAGATAGTAGAGAAAAGTCTCTATTCTGTCCAATACAGTGATGAAGATATCAATGAATTTAGGAAGTTATTTACGATATGGACAGACGCTGAATATCTTGAATCATTCTTTGAATCATTCTTTGAATCTCATAAGATCGATTTGCAAAGTGGTTTTTATAATGATATGAGTGCATGACATATGGTGGGGAATATTGATATGATAAGGAGTTTCTGGGATTTTGTAATTTAGAGTTGCAAACCAAATTTCAAACCCAAAAACTCCTATTGTAAGATATGGAAAAACTAGAGAACGACCCACGAATACACCGAGAAATTCAAAAAATAATAAACCTTGCTCAAAATTATATGTCATCAGATGTAAGTATGCATCATATAGAGAAAGGGCTTTTAAGACACCTACTACAATTGGGTCTAGTATTATTAAGCGTGGTAATAGAGCAAAAAATAAGGAGTCTTAGGGGGTTTACTCCGAAGACAGAAACGGGACAATCCTTAGAGTCAAAAGGTCTGAAGACAAGGAAGTATACGAGCATATTTGGTAGGCTGACGATAACACGCCCCCGGCATTGGAGTAAAGCTACAGGGAGCTATTACGAATTAGATAATCAGTTGGAATTGCCAAAAATGAGTACTTGGTCTTACCTGTTGCAAGAATTGGTAGGCGAGAACGCATCGGAGAATGATTTTGAAGAGAGTGTGAGGCTATTGAATAAATTGCTCGGCTTAAAATTGAGTGGTAAATCCTCAGAAAGGAATGCGTCAAATCTAGGTCCTTTAGTGGATGACTTTTATGAAAGCCGAGACAAAGAAGCAGAAGATGGAGTAGTTTATTATGGAGTAGTTTATTTATGTGGGTCGATAGACGGCAAAGGTGTTCCCAAAATAAATGACAAAAAACAAAAGGCAGGCAACCCTAAAAAGCGATTAGGTAAAGGGGAAAAACAAGGAGTCAAGCAGATGGCAACAGTAACGGTTACATCTTGTTTTATGCCTAAAATAAGGTCAAAAGATAGTATTATTAGAAGTCTAATGGGTAGCCCATTAACAAAAGTAGAGTACGATGAAAAAGGCAAGCAACTTCGCAAAGAAAATGACAACCGAATGCATCGACAGATTCATCGTCGGGCCTTTCTGGATGACCAGGCAAAGGCAGTGGAATACTGCTTAGACGACATTGTCCAAAGGATGAAAAATCCAGCAAGTGGTTTTGTAATACCCATTGATGCGGGCATCGGTTTAGAAGACAAGATATTAGCTTATGTTGACAAACACGATTTGCACGCTCAATTCGACGGAATAATTTTAGATATTATTCATGTTAGCGAATATGTTTGGGATGCTGGTACTGCCGTTATGGGAGAAAAATCTCCGTCCCGAGCAGACTGGGTTCGTAGAGTGTTGGAAGATTTGTTGGATAGCAAAACAGAAAAAGTAATTAAAGACCTGGAATTGATAAGGGACAAAGCGAAGCTGTCAAAAAACAAGAAGAAACAAGTACAAAAAGCCATTACATATTTTTCCAATCATAAACATAAAATGGACTACAAAACATATTTGGAAAAAGGTTATCCAGTCAGTTCTGCATTGGTAGAATCAGCCTGCGGACATCTTGTTAAGGAAAGGATGGAACAAAGTGGAATGAGGTGGTCTTCTCAAGGAGCACAGAATATCATGGATTTAAGAGCAGTAAAGCTTAACGGAGATATCGAAGATTTTATGGAGTTTGTTATCCAGCAAGAACATGGGAACAACAAAGTTGCTTAATATTAAATAACCCCACCATGTGTCATGCACTCTAATGATATAAGTGTAGAAGAAGCAGTAATTCGAACAAGAAATGAGGCCCTTAGATTGGAGAAACAGCTAATCAGATTTGCACAAACTGGAAAAATAGATCGATATTCTACCTTATCATCTTTGTTTAAGCCGTTATATGATGGAGTTACAAGAATATTAGACTTTGGACGAAAACGGAAGCATCTCCAACATAAATGTTAGGTCAAAATCCCGGATAGATTCGAAGTCTTTTATGCGACTTTCTTGTTATTGCGCTTATTAGAGGTCTTTTTTACGACCTTATATCGAGTTCTTTGAATTTGTGTTTCGCCTTTTTGTCTCGGCCTACCTTTTTTGGACTTTAGCGGTTTGAATGGGTTTTGTTCAAAAGTCAAAAAAAGTGATTCGGCAGCATGCCATGTCTGTGCAATAGACAATCTATGTCCGCTGTCAGGCTGTTGATTTTGGGGTAGGTACTTTCGCCATTCTCTTGGACGAAAGTCCGCTTCGTCACTTGCGATGTAAAGTAGCCAAACAGTTAGTTGATAAATCAACAACCAATTGTCAAAATGTTCTAGTACAGGAGTTTGCAGTTTATCAATCATCAACCGTTGCTTGGCAAATCGAAGACTTGGTTCGATATCATAACGTTTACGATAAGTATGATATCCTTCGGGAGTGGTTACTTCATTTTTCCGTTTACCGCTAAGAGCTACAAACATGTCTCGACTAAATATCGCTTTTCCCGTTTCAGCATCCCGAACTTTAACAGCTAAAATGTCCATTGGCTTGTCTTTCATGTTGTGGCCATTTTTAGATCGAATCAGCATATTGTTCCATCGGAATATTTGAACAACAATCTTTCTACCTTTTTTTGTTGTTGCCTCCAGCTCAAAAAAATCGTTATGAGGAACTTCAAAAATAGATTGTTGATATACTGTATAGGGCTGTTTTGTTTTAGGATGCTTTTTGTAGCTTTTGTTCCTGCTCTCTGAAATCAGGTAAAGTTTTTGATTGTAAATTTTGGGTGCTCCTTTACTTTGGATCGAAGGGGCTTTACCTGTACCAGTCCATACCTTCATGCCTGATTTTAAGCGGGCAATACTGACCAGATCATCATATTTAAATGCCTCGGCCAAATAAGCACCATTGCCGTATTTACTATCTAATGTATTGAGGCATAGCTTCTGGCCCAAATCCAAGTGAGGATGGTTGAGCAATTCTTCCAGTTGCTCCAACGCTGTTTGAGAAGCGGTTTTGTTGATCGCAACACGGGATATACTAAAACACGGGATATACTAAAAGGTAAACTCCAATTGGTATTAGACTTTGGACGAAAAAGATGTCGATTATGAAAAAGGCAGAACAGCGATTATCTTGTTTTTATGCAAACAATAACAAGAAGCAATCTGTTCTGCCATGAAATTTTATATTCAAAGATACGTCGTAGTCGAGCAACGACCAATTTAATCATGGCATTATCCTCGTATAAAGGAGCAAAATCTCCGACTGAATTAAGTCTTTCGCCTCTGTACCATTATAAGTATGGTAGTATAAGTAAGGTAGTAAGTAACCTTTCGCGGAATGAAGAAGAGTATGGTAAAGTTCGAAAATTCTTTCAATCGCTCTGTTATGCTTATTATTCACCAGCAGTGGAAGACACAGGTCGAGTATTATTACAAACCGATACTACACCAATACAAAAGCCCCATTCGGACACACTGGAAGGTCGAACCTATATAGCTATACCAAACAATGTGATCAAGGGCAACAAACCGTTGGGTATTGGCTATGAAGTATCCCTTATTAATTTATCCGATGGAGGTACCAATTGGAGTTTACCTCTTAGTATATCCCGTGTTGCGATCAACAAAACCGCTTCTCAAACAGCGTTGGAGCAACTGGAAGAATTGCTCAACCATCCTCACTTGGATTTGGGCCAGAAGCTATGCCTCAATACATTAGATAGTAAATACGGCAATGGTGCTTATTTGGCCGAGGCATTTAAATATGATGATCTGGTCAGTATTGCCCGCTTAAAATCAGGCATGAAGGTATGGACTGGTACAGGTAAAGCCCCTTCGATCCAAAGTAAAGGAGCACCCAAAATTTACAATCAAAAACTTTACCTGATTTCAGAGAGCAGGAACAAAAGCTACAAAAAGCATCCTAAAACAAAACAGCCCTATACAGTATATCAACAATCTATTTTTGAAGTTCCTCATAACGATTTTTTTGAGCTGGAGGCAACAACAAAAAAAGGTAGAAAGATTGTTGTTCAAATATTCCGATGGAACAATATGCTGATTCGATCTAAAAATGGCCACAACATGAAAGACAAGCCAATGGACATTTTAGCTGTTAAAGTTCGGGATGCTGAAACGGGAAAAGCGATATTTAGTCGAGACATGTTTGTAGCTCTTAGCGGTAAACGGAAAAATGAAGTAACCACTCCCGAAGGATATCATACTTATCGTAAACGTTATGATATCGAACCAAGTCTTCGATTTGCCAAGCAACGGTTGATGATTGATAAACTGCAAACTCCTGTACTAGAACATTTTGACAATTGGTTGTTGATTTATCAACTAACTGTTTGGCTACTTTACATCGCAAGTGACGAAGCGGACTTTCGTCCAAGAGAATGGCGAAAGTACCTACCCCAAAATCAACAGCCTGACAGCGGACATAGATTGTCTATTGCACAGACATGGCATGCTGCCGAATCACTTTTTTTGACTTTTGAACAAAACCCATTCAAACCGCTAAAGTCCAAAAAAGGTAGGCCGAGACAAAAAGGCGAAACACAAATTCAAAGAACTCGATATAAGGTCGTAAAAAAGACCTCTAATAAGCGCAATAACAAGAAAGTCGCATAAAAGACTTCGAATCTATCCGGGATTTTGACCTAACATTTATGTTGGAGATGCTTCCGTTTTCGTCCAAAGTCTAAAATTGGTACCTCCATCGGATAAATTAATAAGGGATACTTCATAGCCAATACCCAACGGTTTGTTGCCCTTGATCACATTGTTTGGTATAGCTATATAGGTTCGACCTTCCAGTGTGTCCGAATGGGTCCATATCATCAATATCGGGTGTTTCGCCTTTATATACCTGATACTTGACCCTTGGAGTATTGGGTATTTTTTCCCATGTGACATTTATTTTTGACAAAAATCTTCCATCACTTGCCTGCACGTTGGCGGGCGCGGGAATAGACCCCTTCTCAAAATTATAACTCCGATCTGAAAAACCGAAGGATGTCAATAAAACAGCAGTCAAGAAAAGTACGACTAACGATTTCATAATATCGTTTTTGTTTTGGCAATTACAAAAATAGGAAATAGGCCTGGTTCAAATCCAATTTTCACAGAATAAATAATATAACCCCATTCCTTACCTTCAACCCAATTTTTGTAACGTAATTCACATTTGGGTATATTATAATCGGATGAAACAACTGGACGAAAAACATATTATTGAAGGGTTGATACGCAGGGATCCGGCAACTTGTAAGCGGGTACTGGAATATTTCCTGCCTGGGTTTGTCGCTTATGTGAGCAAAAAATTCAAAGGAGAGAAAGAGGAGGCCATTTCCATTACACATGATGCTTTGCTCGACGTAATGGATAAGCTGGCAGAGGGAAAATTTACTTGGCAGGGTGAACACAGTTTTTCAAAGTACTTCTTTACTTTTTTTAAGCAAAAAACGCACAATTTTTACCGGGATAAGAACCGGGCTCAAAAGAAAACCAAGACGTACCCCCTTGACGAAAAAACGCAAGTTCCGGCAGATCAGAAAGATCGGGCTACAGAAGAAGAATTAATCACAATGGATAAAGAAAACCTGCTTCTTCATAACCATTTAAACGATTGTCTGTACCAACTCAATAAAACAGACACCCAACTCATCACGCTCAGATATCTGGACGGATTGCCCTGGGATAAGATTGCCGAACTGTCGGGCATCACTACCGGCAACGCCCGAACCCGTTACTCCCGTTTGCTGAAAAAGTTGCGACAATGCATAGAGCGCAAATTGAATAACTGACAACCACAACTAAGAATACATCATGTTTAATTTTAATATAAACAATCCAAACATTTTAGAAATTATCCGAAAATATCTCCTGGAAGAACTTCCCGAAAGAGATAGAATTGCTTTTGAAAAAGCAATGCAGGAAGATAAAGCACTCGCTGATGAAGTGGCTTTAATGAAGGAATTGCAGCTAACATTAAAAGGCCGGCGACGAGCCGAGACAAAAGCGATGCTGGAGGAAATAACCGCCGAACTGAATATTAAACCCGACCGGCAAAGACTGAAACAACTGGAGGAACTGTCATCTATTCCGCCTGCTTCCGGCTTTCCGATCGCTACACTACTGAAAATAATAGCAGGAGGTATTTTCATCGCCGCATTATGGTGGCTGCTCTTTCCCCTTACTCCTTCTATAACCCATAGTCAACAATTATTTCGCGAATACTACAGCCCCTTTCCGCTGGTAGAGGCTTATAACCCACAAAGTAATGATCCGATAGAACAAGCACTTTCGGCATATGGGAAAGCAAATTATGTGAAAGTAATAAGCTTGCTGAAAGATTTTCCAAGTCAGACAAAGGAAATGGATTTGCTGATGGCATTAGGCATTTCGTACATCGAGTCAGGTGATTTATCCCAAGCCGAAAAAGTGTTAGAGGTCGTTTCCAAAGACACCATCGACATTTACGCCGATGATGCTAAATGGTACCTGGCCCTCACTTTCCTGAAACAGGAAAAGATGAAAGATGCTCAACGCCTACTGGAATCTCTCCAACAACACGACACTTATGGCCCAGATGTCCGGAAGATTTTGCAAGAATTGTCTTTCAAATAAATCCTTAAATTCTTCGACGAATGAAAGTACCCCATTATTGAGCGGTACGCTATTTGTAGTAAGCCGCAAGTTTATAAATTACGTTAGAATCAAAAGGTTTACAGATAAAGTTCTGTAAACGTCGAATCCAATGACATCCAATTTTCCAAAAAGATTGGAGAGAAGATGTTAAGGCTTCGATCCATAAGTCAGGAGAATGTCCAAAATGTGTAGGTATTTGTTCAATATCGTTAACATTTTGGATAGCCAAATGAGTTTTTGCCGCCTGACTATGAGTTGAAATAATAGTAGCAACTTGCTTTAATCGCATTTGCAAAATGGTTGTAATCATCAGGATGTAGAACTGGATATTGACTCCATTTGGAGTATTATTGAATAGATGAATGCCCTTTAAACTGCGTTTGATGAATTTGAACAACAGTTCAATTTGCCATCGAAAAGCATAGAGGATAATGATCTGGACAGTGGTTAAATCCAATCTGTTGGTGCAGATGGAAAACTGAGAGTGCAACACTTCAAATTGAATAAGCCGATAGACTTTTTCCAAATCATCAGATTCAAAACGGACTAAACGATCCGTAAGCTTTTTGAAGCAACGTGGAATAGTTTGTCCTGTTGCACAGCTTAATTGAAGTTTGGTGTATTGAGCCACTTTGATATTGTTTTTGATACGGAGGATAAAAAAGGCTTTGGCTGCTTCAATTTTTGCAGCTACAGCAAAACTGAAATATCCTCTGTCCGCAATATAAGTTACCCCTGTTTGAAGGATACTTAAAAGGAATTTTCTTTCAGAAGAATTCGCTTTTAAACCGATAAACTCCACAGGCAACATCCGGTTGAGTTCAAATGACAAATGTAAGCGAATCGCTTTTTTCGTCTTTCGATAAGCAGCCCAATCCATTGAACGGAGGGTAGGAAAAATACTGCCATCCACCAGTTGGAAGATGCCCAATTCGTCAAATGCTTCTATCCGTAGCCAGTCGCAATTGCGCAAAACATGTTGATACAATTTTTCAAAGAACTCCGAGTCAAATCGGGTGAATCCGTCTTTCATCGTTGAAAACGGCGTGTGTTTTAATCCTAATGATTCACTAACCTGACTTGTTTGCAAATCGGTGATGAGTTGTCGTAAAGTCGGTATGCCCATCACAAAAGCATAAATTAATTTGAGTGTGAAATCGGCAAAGAATAATTTTCTCGAACCGGTTTGTTTGTCAATTTGTGTACCTTGCTCCTCAAGATATTTTTTCAGAGGTGCAAGTAATTCCTCAAAGGTTGTGTGCATAATAGAGTGTTTTTTTCCTTACTCTATATTAGCACTTTTTGGGGAATGCACCTCTTTTCAAGAATCGTACCGCTCAATAATGAAAGTACCCATATTATTTCTGACAAGCTTTCTTTTCTGCTTTGCGCTGGCGGCCCAAAACGGCACAGGCGCCCTCATAGACGACCAGCTTTTCAAAAAAGTAAAGCGCTTGAAAGAATACACGGGTGCTAAAACCCGGCGCTCTATCCCGCGCTACAGCTTGCGGAAATTTTGCCCAATACCCCAAAATCAACGGCAGTCGAATACTTGTGTAGGATGGGCAACGGGATATGGTGCTCTTTCTATTATCGATGCCATTCACACCAAAAACTTCAACGCGGACAGCATCACAAAAAATGCCTTTTCCGCTTCCTTTATTTTTAATCAAATCAAAACCCCTGATTGCAAAGGAGCCCTGATTACAGATGCATTCCAATTGTTGAAAGAAAAAGGAGACTGCCGGTTCACCACTTTTAATGACGATCCGCTGGATTGCGACCAACCGCCTACTCCTGTGGCGCTCGAAGAGGCTGCACAAACCAAAGTCAAAGATTACGCAGCAATTTTTTATGCCGATGACCTCGGCAATACCAAAATCAAAAAAACAGTCCAAGCCCTCCTCAACGACAACCCAGTCATCCTGATCGCCCAGGTTACCCGGAGTTTTCGCGACATTGCACTTGGGCAAACCGTTTGGTCTCCCAAACCAAATGAAGCACCACTCACAGAGGCACATGCAATGGTGGTGACGGGTTTTAATAAACGCACCCGACAATTCGAACTGATGAACAGTTGGGGCCCCAATTGGGGGGATCGGGGATTTATCTGGGTTTCATTCGAGGATTTTTCGCGGCTGGCTCTTTACGGTTTTGTATTGATTCCCGATTTTGGAAACCGGCCTGCTCAATCGTCCTCTAATTTTGCCCATCGGGAACAAAACTCCATGTCGGGCACTTTTTATTTATGCTCCGACTCTTCGCAAAGCCATCAAACGGTTGCCTCCTATTCTTTTCGGGAAAAGGTCATTTTTGATGCGGAAAAACAGCTTTACCACCTCGTCTCCAGCGACCCACGGGTCTTTGATGGCTATAAGTTGACAGCAAATAACATTACAAAAGGAATTTATTTGTACCTTTTCAGCTTGAATCCAAAAGGAGAAGTGGCTTATCTTTACCCATTGCCCCAGGACAGAACCACTGGTTTGCCGTTGGCTCACTTTATTCCTGGCGATAGCCTGGATATCCAATACCCACCCGACGATGACTGGCTCGAACTAGAAATGCCGGGGACTGATTATCTGGGCGTTCTGATTAGCTGGCGTGCCATTGATAAGGTAGAACAAAAAATTCAGCAACTTTCGCCATTGGCTGGGACGCTTCCCGAGCGATTGAAAACGGTGTTCAAAGACCAGTTAGCTGATCCGTCAGAAGTAATTTACGAACTGGATAAGATGGCTTTTAAGACCAACTTTCCATTGACAACGAAAAACAAAATCGTACCCCTAATACTCGCCATTCGGGTGAGGGAATAAAAGCGTTTACAGAATGAAGCCGATCCGACTCCTTTTTCTACTTTGCCTTTTCCTTATTCCAATGATGCTTCCCGGACAATTTTTGGAAGGGAGCAACATTCCCCGCTGGGAAAAACGAATGGGGGGAAAAGGAAACGATGCTTTTCATGCCGTGATACGAAATTTCAATGGCGACCTCGCACTCGCCGGTGTCAACGAAGATGGATCAAAAAATTTGTTTTTCGCCATCATAGACCTTCAGGGAAAAATCATCATGGAACGCAACTTCGATCTGGGGGGTGATGAGGTAGCTACCTGCCTGGCGCAAACCCGCGACAATGGCTATCTCATTGCGGGCCACAGCACGAGCTCAAAAGGGCGCCGAGCCTTTGTAACAAAACTCTCAGCAGTTGGCGAAATTGTCAACACTTATTTTTTCGATCCCCCTTCCGCCATTTTCGATTTAGCAACAAAAGATTATACCCGGTTTTGGCTGACAGGCGAATCCAATGAAAAACTTTTGCTGGCTCATTTCAATGATGCGGGATTATTGTTGTGGCAAGAAACTTATCAGAACAACTATCGGCAAACTGGTAGGTCTATTCAACAACTGCCCCAGGGCCAGCTATTGATCGCTGCCAATACAACCATGTCCAAAAGCAAACGGCAGGTGTCCCTCCTGACCACGGATTGGAATGGCAAGCCCATCCATGCTTCCTCATTGGAAGGCCAATTGTCTATCACTTCCGTAAACGACATGGTTGTTGCGACCGGCGGAAACCTACTACTCGTCGGGACGGCCCGGTCTCACCCCAAAGGGATGAATAATAACTGGATCGCCCTTACGGACAGCACCGGCATTTTGCTCGGACAAACTACAACAGGGGACATCGGCAACGATGAAATCCATGCCATTTCTCCCGGGTTCAAAAATGAATACCACATCACCGGTCTTACGCAGTCCTTGCCTGCCGGCCATTCCCGCCGAAGCAAAATGTGGCTACAAAGTATCACAGATGATCTCTCTTTCATACGCGACGACCGGGACACCTGCTTCTTCGGTGGAAACCAGGACGATGCCGGACTGGACTTACTGCCCACTCACGATGGCAGTCTGATCGTAGCGGGGTACTCCGCCTCTGGCAAGGCCGACAAAAAAGATGCCTGGATAAAGAAAATCCCATTGTTTGAAAAACTGACTCCCCGGGCGGCCACCATCTCCACTACCGCGCCCCGCCTACTGGATGAAAACGACAACGGCTCGCTTGACCGTGGTGAACATACCCGGTTGACATTTACCGTTCGCAACACCAGCTCAGAAGACATCATCCGGCTGAAAGCGCATCTTTCCGGAAATGTTGTGGGCATTGGATATCCTCCACAAGTGCCCCTTGACTTCCTCGAAGCCGGCAAGGAAAAAAAAGTAATCATACCACTGGAAGGTACCCCCGAAATTGCCAATGGAAAACAATTCCTCAACATTGCTTTTTCGGCAGAAAACGAATTGGAGGCAGCAGTTATTCAGGTACCGGTGCGTACCCAAAAAGAGGTCAGCCCCGACTTGGAATTTGGCGGACATGCTTTTGTAAAAACCAGTCAGCCGAATGCCGGCCATTTTTTCTTTCTGAACCTCAAAAATACGGGCAGCCTTTCGGCAAAAGAGGTGGATATTGCGTTTACATTACCGCCCGGATCGACGGCTCTGAGCGACAACCGGATAAACATTCCCCGGATTGATCCGCAATCATCAGAGATGGTCTTTTTGGAGTACCGAGCTGACGTCAGCGAAGCAGCCGAGCAAATTCAATGTCGAATCGTTTATAAAAATACAGAACAACAGCTCGACACTACTTTTACCTACCATACGCTCATTGGAGGAAGTAGTTCCCTGCAAGCAAATAATAGTTCCAGTGAAGAGCGGTTTGTCTGGCTCAACCCCAAGCCCCTACCCTCGGCCATTATCCAGCGATACGACACGGTTTTCACCGCCGACCTTTCGGCAAAAGTCGTTTTCATCTCTCCCCGCCCCTTGCGCAATCGCGAAATTAATCTGACTGTTCACCAACCCGGAATGGAAGGCAGCAAGATACGGCGACGATCTGGTACACACCGCGTATATAGTGTGGAGAGAAATGGCCTTTATCTCCATTTTTTGCATGCCGACCTAACAATACATCCCCATCAGAATACCTTGTCGATGGTGGTAAACCGAAAAGGCTTGCCCCAGTTGCGAGAAGAATTCAGTGTGTATTACCAACAACCCAAACCCAATTTGTATTTACTCTCGATTGGGGTGCCTCACAACGATCTGAAATACACCACCCACGACGCAGCCGATTTTGCGGAAGCCATTGCCAGACAGGAAGGGTTTTTGTACGACAGCGTGCATATCCAATTGTTGAACCGGCCAGATAATACCACTACCCCACACATCAATAAAGCGGTCAAAGACCTCGTCGATTTGCAAACCACCAATTTGCTACGTCCCTTCGACGTGATCATGGTGTTTATTTCTTCCCACGGTTTTCGACAGGAACATTCCACCCGGGAGTATGCTTTTAAAATTGAAACGCAACAATCAGAGGGTGTATCTTTTTACGATCCCATAGATTTTGAAGTGGATGTGCTGGAGCCATTGGCGCAGATCGACTGCCAGCGGTTTACTTTTGTGGATGCTTGTCATAGTGGCTCCAATGTGGATGGTGACAAATCGACTATTGATTTTCGAATCAGCCAAACGTTATCTGACTTGATTAAAGCACAACCGGATTTGTACAGCATTATGTCTTGCGGTCCTAATGAATTATCATGGGAAGATTCCACCTGGCAAAATGGCGCATTTACAAAAACACTGTTGGAGGTGTTTGAAAATACCGAACAGGAGGTAGGCACCTCCAAAATCAGAGCGAATACCGATGGCGACAACGCATCGATTACCATTAAAGAAATGCACGCCTATCTGTCGCAACGGGTTCCATATTTGATAGAAAAAGTCATTTGCCCTAACAAACCCAATTTGCCTTATGACGTTCCTTGTACACAAAAACCATACATGCCACAGAAACAGGCCAAGCTAGACTTACCTTTTATTTACATCAGCAAAAATCAGCAGTAATGAAGTATTTAATTTTTCTCATGATGATCGGATTGGGGTGTAGCTTATTATTCTCTTTTTCTTCTTCTGTGATTTCTAAAGAAAAGTCTACTGAAGTTACTTGTACTTGTGATCCAGTGTCGGATTCTTTGGTGTTGGTGGAGTTTTATGAAGCTACAGATGGGGGGAATTGGGATACAAGCGATTATTGGTTGACTTCGGCTCCTATGTCTGAGTGGCATGGGATAAGTGTAAATTTAGAAGGGTGTGTGGAGAATATTACGCTTGAGAATAACTCATTAAGTGGTGTTTTAATACCAAATCTAACAAGTCTAGAAGGGTTAAAAATCCTGAATTTATGGGAAAATAATGGTATTATTGGAGAAATTCCAGATGACATAGGAGCTCTTGGAAATTTAGAATTATTGAACTTATGGAATTCAAGCATATCTGGTGATATTCCTCCTAGTATTGGGGATTTGGAGCAGCTTGGGTTATTAGCTATAAAAAGTTCTTTTTTACAACAATGGTTCATAAAGAATTAAGCGGCAATTTTGCCGAAATCTAATAGCTTTTTAAAAGCGGGTTTATTTTTTATCAATTCAGGTTGAATATCTAAGTTTGATAAAAAGAAATTGAGCATAAGTTCATTGAAATAGCAGGTTTTGACATCAGCAAGAGAAAAGCTGGTTCTATCTTCCTTTTTGACAGACAAGTAATGGGCTGCCTTAGCCACACTTACACTGCTAAGAGCCATATTAAAATGGTAGTGTAATTTTTTCTCATTTCTGGATTGACAGTTGGTTAATCCGGTATTTTGTTTTGCATCTCTGAACAAAAACTCAATCTGAAACCGAGCTTTGTAAAAGCAATAGATACAAAGGGCGTCTAACTCTAAGTCAGTTGAAAAGTACATAGCGTACCTATTTGTAGGGTTTCCTTCTTTTAGGAATTCCACATAAGCCAGGTTGATTTTTCTTTTTAATCTTACTGACCAGCATAGGATTTGAAATATTTTTACATCCTCATCTTGATGGACTAAATTAAATCGACGTTTGTCAATTTTTTGGACGTTGATTTTGCCATCATACTTTTTTGGTCTGCCCGGTCCTTTTCTTTTTGGCCCCTTGTACAAATATTTCAGATTAGCGTCTTTTCTCAATTTGCAAATGATGTCTAATTCAGTTTGTGCTTTGATTGGGTTTATAAAGCCAAGCTTAGCAAAGTAACCATCTACAGCTAAATGAGTGGAGATATGACTTATCCGGGGAGCCAGATCAATTATGGTTTGCGCATAAAAATCTACCAGCGTCATCTCTTTTTCATTGAGTTTTTCTCTACTGATTGTTTGAACAGCTTGTAAATGCAAAGCAGTATTATCATCTATACTAACTGCGGCTAATCCACCTATTTCAAGTCCTTTAGCTGGTCTGCCTAGACAACCACTGTAATAATAATCCACATTGGGCGTGTGCTTCCCACTTTTAGGGATATACGATGGATCAAAAGCTAATATCGTACGGCCTTTAAATTGACTATTGCATAATTCAATATTGAAAGACAGAAAATCAAACTCCTTCTCAAATTGGTTATGAAACGTCATTTCACACTTTGAACTATACCTGCTCATCCCTTTGAAATTATATCGTCCTCGTAGCGATAAAAACAAAATAATCGTTGAAATGAAAAATTTCTTACTCGGCTTTGGAATGCCTTGCAATTTATTTACTATTTTTTCGGTGAGAGTTTTACTCTCGCTGGAAGTATGATTGGTATGAAGTCGCATTCAACCAAATTCGTACTTCCTTTTTTATTTTCCAAAATTTGCTTGAAAAAGTTAATGAACCATTGTACAAGATACGTTTCCAATAGAAATTTTTGCCCTATCAGATTTATATTGGCTAGCATTTGGGAATTTATCAGGACATATACCAGATAGTTTCAACCTTCTTCCCAATCTTGAAACTATAGAGTTTATTCAAAATGATTTTGACGGTGGAATTCCAAATAGTATGGGAATGTTAACACAATTAAAGCTTTTAACTTTGAGGGAGAACAATTTAAGTGGAAAAATTCCTGAAAGCTTAGGCAACCTATCTCAGTTAGAGTATTTATTGATTGACTTTAACAGTCTAGAAGATAGCATCCCGGGCTCATTAGAGGGATTACAAAACTTAAAATCATTTTCCGCTTCATTAAACAATTTAAATGGTGAAGTTCCTCAAGCGTTTGAAAACCTAGTGTCTTTAGAATATCTTGATTTATCATTTAATATATTAACCGGTGACCTACCCGATCTTTCAAATTCAAACTTAATTGAATTAAACCTTCAAAGCAATTTTTTTTCAGAAACATTTAACTTAAACAACATATCAAACTGGACTTCTATAAACATAAAAAACAATAAATTTACATTTGAAGATATCATACCATATAGTTCATTTGGTCCTTTATTTGAATATACTCCACAAAAATTTGTATATGTAGATACAGCCATTTACATTAATCAACTAGGTCAAGATATCACAATTAACTTGGGATTTGACCAAGGTATAAGCGACAACACTTATAATTGGTATAAAGATGGAGAACTAGTAGAAACAATCTTTGGCAATAATGAATATACCATTATAGATACTCAAAGTGATGATATTGGAAATTACTTCTGTGAAATTACGAATACTAATGCTCCAGAACTGACCCTTATTTCTCATACTATTCAAATTGCACTGAATATACCATGTTACGAATCAGATTCAATTGCATTAGTTGATCTTTACTTATCCACCGGAGGACCCACTTCTTGGATTGTTGACACCAATTGGTTAAGTACGGAGCCAATTTCCAATTGGCACGGTGTAATTACTTCAGGTCCTCCAAATAATTGCGTAACCTTTCTAGCTTTAATAGAAAATAATTTAACTGGCGAGTTGCCAAATTTAAACTTGCCTTACTTAGAAGCACTATTTCTTAGCTCCAACAATTTGAGTGGGGCCATTCCTCCATTTTCAGAGTTAACGAATTTACAATCTCTATTCCTTAATGATAATAACTTTGAAGGAGAACTTCCCAACTTTAATGGAATGGAACCCTTATTGGAATTATATATTGGGCAAAACGAGAACTTAACCGGACCAATACCTAACTTATCGATGCCAAGTTTAATTACTTTTGATTTCTCATATTGCGGATTTACTCAAATTCCAAACTTCACAAATCTACCTTCCTTAGTTGAACTAAGCGGCTATAACAATTCTTTAACTGGGAATTTGCCGCCATTTTCTAACTGTCCTAACTTACAAGTAATACAACTTTCTAACAATGACCTAGATGGAAGTATCCCTCCATATAGCCAGGAATTATTCATTTTTTCAGTTGAGTCAAACGACTTATCAGATACTCTTCCAAATATACTTTCCACAAAAACCGGTCTAGTTTGGCTTGATGTCTCTAATAATAACCTTGAGGGTAAAGTCCCAGACTTCTCAACATTACCGAATTTGGTTTCTTTAGTATTAAATAATAACAGTTTTATTCAACTTCCAGATCATGGAGATATTACAAGTTGGTTTTCAGCTTCTGACTGCCCTGGAACAAGTTGTGGTTTTATAGTCTCAAACAACGTTTTATCCTTCGACGATATCCTCCCCAACATGGTAGCCGGAGACTACGGCACTTGGCTCTACACCCCCCAAGACTCCTTCCTAACCCAAACCGAACACCACCTTCCCATCAGCCAGGCCCACACCATCGACCTCGGCATAGACGAAAGTATCACTGACAATGAATACCAATGGTTTAAAAACGGAAATACATTTCCTCCGGTTTTAAATAAAAATCAACTTACTATCACTGCCGCGAGCACCATTGCTTCCGACACCTTCCACGTCCAGGTCAACAACCCCAACGTCCCCGATTTAACACTATACTCCCGTGCTACCATCATCCACGCCTGCGAGCCGGAAGAAGTCGACCAATATCATCTACTATGCGACGGCGAAACCCTCACCATCAACAACACCGAATACAACCTATCCAACCCCACCGGTACCGAATACATCGACGTATCCAATGAAGTAGGTTGCGACAGCATCCTCCACATCCAGCTCGAATTTCATCCCAGAATGTAAAATCCGGCCATACTGACCCACCCATTTCGGAGTTGTTGACCCACCCCCAATTAGGGCAAATGTTAGTAACATTTCGGTCATACTGACCCACCTAAGCTTGTTAGGAGGAGCCGTCATTCCGGCATATTGACCCCCTTGATTTGTTTTAGGCGACTGTCATTCCGGCGTACTGACCCGCCTTATATATAGTGGATACTTACGATTAAATAGCCATGTTCGCAGTTTTTTTCAAGCAAAAAAACGGTCAAGAACATGGGACAATTTAAACGTATGGATCAAGTAAGAACGATTATTAAAACCTATATCAGCACGAGTTCTCTTCGCGCCACAGCAAGTAGATTACAAGTTTCTAAAAACACAGTGAAGCATTATGTAAGACTTGGGAAAGCCTTTGATGAAGATCTTGCGCAAGTTCTTTCATTGGACGATTCCGCTTTCACTGCGGTGTTTTATCCCTCTAAAAATACAGTGGCTGAACAACGAAAAGAGGCTTTTAAAAGTAAGATTGATGATTGGATAAAAGAATTAAAACGAGTGGGTGTAACTCGCTATTTATTGTGGGAGGAGTACATCGAAGAACACCCAGATGGTTATAGTTACACTCAATTTTGTGAACACTTTAAACGCGAGATAGGACGACGAGATTTGACGATTAGCTTAGCGCACCAAGCAGGTAATGTCATGCAAGTAGACTTCGCTGGAAAGAAAATGCGATGGGTAGATTTAACTACTGGAGAAGTTCATGAATGCGAAGTTTTGGTAGCGGTGATGCCACATAGTCAATATACTTTTGCCATCGCACTTCCCTCTCAAAAGGTAGCTGACTTTATTTATGGATTAAATCAAGCGCTTCTTTTTTTCGGTAAACTACCTCAAGTTATTTTATCCGATAATCTAAAATCATATGTTAGTCGAGCTGATAAATACGAACCTACTTTTAATGAATTATGTGTACAATTAGCTGCACATTATCAGCTCGATTTAAGTGCCACTCGCGTTGGAAAACCCAAAGATAAAGCGAGTGTAGAAAACATGGTGAATACGGTTTACAGACGCATTTATGCTCCATTGAGAAACGAGACTTTTCATAGTATAGAGGAGTTAAATGCAGCAATCACAGAGCAGCTAAGCCAACATAATAATAAACCCTATCAACAAAAACAAGGTACACGCAAAAGTGTTTTTGAAGCTTTTGAATTGCCTGTAATGAGATCACTCCCTTGTGATCTGTTTGAACTTAAAAAGACCATCACACCTCAAGTTAGAAGGAACTATCATGTTTTTCTAGGAGAGGACAAAGCTTTTTACTCTGTCCCTTTTCAATATGCAAAACAACAAGCGACCGTCATTTACACCTCAAAAAATGTAGAGGTATATATTGATAATCAACGGGTTGCAACTCACAAGCGAGTTTACTACACCGGGTCACAACAGTACCAGACAAAAATGGAACATATGCCTCGGTCGCACAGGGAGTGGAAAAAAGCAAAAGGCTTTGATGCCGCTTATTTTCTTAGTCAGGCTGAGCAAATAGGTCCTGCTACTCGCTGGGCTATCCAGCATATTCTACTCTCCAGAATCCATGAAGCCCAATCTTATGGTAGCTGCCAAGGTATTTTAGGTTTTGCAAAAAAGTATAATTCTGAACGTTTGGAGCGAGCTGCTCTTCGTTGCCAAAAAGCAGATAAGGCAAGCTATTACATGATCAAAAATATCTTAGTTCGAAAACTCGACACCGTTGATGATCAACTTGAATTATTTGACTCACTCACAATAGGGGAACACGAAAATATAAGAGGCCCTGAGGCTTATCAATAGGTATCTATTGAACTCAATAACATTTATTTTTTAACTACTCCCTTAGATAATATAAAATTATAAAGGGATATAAAACAATCAATAATTATGAAAAACGGATCTCTGGAAATTATGAGAATGCTAAAATTAACAGGCATGGCGGATGCTTACGAGGCAGCTCTTGGATTACCAATCAACCAGCAAGCAGACGCACATGAAATGATTGCCAATCTGATTGATGCAGAAAAACAGCATCGTTGGCACAAGCGAATGAAAATGTTTTTAAGACTCTCCAAACTTCGTTATCAAGCCAACATTCAAGACATCGATTGTTCTAAAACAAGAAATCTCTCCAAGGAAAAATTAATGCTCCTTGCAGACTGTGCTTACCTCGACCGAGGAGAAAATGTTTTGATTACCGGCGCCACTGGTTGTGGTAAATCATACCTGGCTTGCGCTTTAGGAAATAACGCTTGTGTCAATGGATACCGAACACTTTACTTTAACATGAATCGATTCACCGAACAGATCGCTTTAGCCAAAACAGACGGCACCTTAATCAAGTGGATGGACAGATTAAAAAAAGCTAAACTCATCATCTTTGATGACTTTGGATTACAACCCATCACACATCAGGTAAAGTTAATCTTGTTACAGATTTTGGAAGACCGTTACGAAAACGCCGCTACTATTATTTGCTCTCAACTGCCAGTGAGTAAATGGCACCAATATTTTAATGAACCAACTTTGGCAGATGCCATCCTTGACCGGATCGTCCCCAAAGCACATCGAATAGAATTAAAAGGAAAAAGTTTAAGGAAACCTATAAATCAACTATCTTAGCATCATTGAAATCGTAAGTTATCCACATGGGTCAATGACTCCGAAATGGGTGGGTCAGCAACTCCGGAATTTGCACCAAGAAGTGAAAATGTGCGCAACGACACCATTGTCGAAGGAGGTTCGGTGCAAATTGCTGGCAGCAGCTACGATATGGAGGGAGAATACGAAATCGTCCTAACTGGTCAAAGCTACACCGGCTGCGATAGTACGATACAACTCAAACTTACCGTGCTACCACCCGATCAGCAACTCGAACAAGGCTTTCCCAACACCTTCACCCCGGATGGCGACGGGCTGAACGACTTCTTCGTCATCCCCGCCCTTCAGGACAATCCACAAAACTTCCCGGAAAGTGAATTCATCGTTTTCAATCGGGACGGAAGGGTTCTGTACCAATCCAAACCCTATAACAACGACTGGGGAGGCACCACCTCTAATGGTGCAGCATTGCCGGCGGATACTTATTTTTTCGTCTTTCGGTTTGACGATAATGGGCGGGAAGTGGTCAAGAGGGGGAGGGTGTTGTTGATTCGGTGAGATTCGAATGCGGGAAGACAATTTAAAGCGGCAGTCATTCTTTTTCTATCCTGTAGGAATGGCCCTTTTCAAAGGTTGTTATTTGAGACCGGAATTTGGGCATCAGTTCTTCAACATACTTGATGCTACTTTTCGCGACATCTAATATGACAATTGCCAATTGGTAGTTGCTTATATTCTGCTGATAATCGATGTTCTTATCTATGGTGAGTAAGATGTCAAAGCCACATTCTTCCGCCTTTGACAGCAATTTTCCATTCTTCAATCCACTAAACTCCATTTCAGCTACGGTGAAGACATCAAATTCAGCTAGCAAACGTTTTGCCTTTCGGGTTACGCATTCATCAAGCAATATTTTCATGTGCTATTTTGGTTAGACTCATCAAAAGCTGATGGGCCATTTGCAGAATGTCGTTAATTTGCTGTTTTTTGACAGTGGGAAAGTCTTCCATAAATTCGGCAATGGATTCTCCTTCTTCCAGATAATCAAAGAGGTTTTTGACCGGTACACGAGTTCCCATAAATACAGGAGTACCGCCTAAAATTTCTTTATCTACGTTGATTAGTTTTTCCATTATTTACATTTTTTCACTACCAGGTTAACGAATTTTTCCACCTCTTTGGTTTCAAAATAAGCATTTCTACTTCGACCAATTCAATTTCACCTCAAAACTATTGCCAAAAGGCAGGGGCGCATCTCCAAAAACAGGGGTATTCATCCCAAAGCCCAAAGCCAGATTTTTTTGTCCTGTTTTTCCAACATAAAATCCGGCTTTCGACAGCAGAAAGCCATTGTTTCCGAGGCCGGCTCCCATCCAAAGTATCCTTTTCCAGTCCCACCGTATTTTGGCATCGTAGTAAAGCGGAAAATCGGGAACGACCATCAGCCTTGCGGATAGTTCTACAAAACTTCGATCATTTAAAAATTTGTGGTAGCCCAGATTACCCATATAGTGTGCCTGCCGTTCGAGGAGGTATTCCCCTGCTTCCGTCCTTATCGTCCGGTTGATGCTCAATAGCTGAGGTAGGGAGACACCGATATAAATGTTGTCGTCGTTTTCCAGCCATCGGGAATAAAACGCTCCCAGGCTGGCCTCGGGGTACCACTGCGTTAGCCCTGTCATGCCTTTTACATCACCCGCATCAACCAACACTACTCCATCGGTTTTGATGCGAAACTGCGACCAGCCACCAGAAAGACCAACGACAATGCGCTCGCGATCCGGGTTGGTGGAAAAAATCCCCGCTACTCTAAGCTGCGGAGCAATCGTTTGTGTGAATCCTTTGTCATCGAAAAGCATATTAAGTCCCAATAATAATTTTACTCCGATATCTGGATCAATTATCCGGTGAGCCGAAATAGCTCCCGTCTTTGGTGCCAAGTCAGCTCCTACCAAATAGTTACGAACTCCTATTTCGACCCCGGAGGTGCGCCGGAAGATCAACTGATCGTTGTTCAAGGCTGCCGGGTTGAGGAAGCTGTGATTGTCCTGGTTTTGAACAAATAGGGACAGTTGCTGTGCAAATCCCATTTGGACAAACACTACACATAACGAAAAAAACAAACTGCATTTTTCAATGACTGGAAATGGTTTCCACATACGTCAAAGATATTCAAGATTCCTGTTTTCTTAAACAGAAAAACAGTGCGGACTAATTTAAACCTAAATCCAGAATATTTGAAATATGCCTTTGCCAATCTATTTATGCCTCTACCCGTTCCAGCAACTCCCGCTCTTCCAATGCCGTTGCTGCACGCGCAATTATTTCAAATGGCATTGCTGCACGCCGTGCAATATCCAACAAGCTGTGCTTGCCATCCGATTGATTGAGCACCCACAGCAGAGCCATTTGGAAGCTGCGACTATCATTTTCGCCACCGATGGCTTCGTACAGGCCACGCCGACCAAGCTGCGGTTCGCCAAAGGGTTGGAGATTGCGGTAGGTGCGATTTTGCTCCAGCGTGTCAATGATTCTGGAGAAGAGTTGCAGAGAGGTTTGCAGGTTGTCAGCATTTATGAAGTCAAGGTTATCAGCCGAGCTGTGATATTCGGGGAACTGGCCATAGGGGGTACGACCCAGATTGCCGACGGGTAGATCGAAGCCGGGCGAGCAAAACTGCCGCTCGTCATAACCGTAGGGATAAAAATCAATGATCTGATGCAGATAACCTGAATCTTCCAAAGCTTTTGCTACTACTTGGTCAATTTCAGCATCATTTCTTCTACTTTTTTTATACGTAAAATCACCATCATCACCCAGTAGAGCAGTTACCAGACCATGTCGGATTTGCTTTACATGACCTTTGTTGAGCGCCAGCCAGCTAATCGCTCCGATGGTGCCGGGAATGAACAAAAAACGATAGGTATAGCGATGTTGCCTTTGTATCAATCGTTGGGCCAGGGCCGTCAATACCGCTATACCCGACAGATTATCATTAGCCAGTGAAGGATGGCAAATATGGGTACTTAGCAATACCTCTTCCTCTGACTCGCCAGGCAGGCAAAGCTCGCCAAAGGTAAGCGCACCATCCTCCAAGCAGCTGTCGATAAACACTTCATAGATGCCTTCCTTCAACTGTTCCATCTGCCGGTGTGACATACAAAAACCCCAGTTTTCCTGATAATAAGAAGTGCGATAGGGAATCCAGTCGGGATAAGCCGGTAAGGTATACAGATGTTGTTTCAAAAGAGCCAACTCTACTTTGACATGTATCGGAATACTATAATTGAGCAGGTGAAGGTTGTGCTGCGCAAAATCTACAATTACTTTCCCGTCGGGATCTTTGATCCAGGCCGAGCGAATGTTCCACTCTTTCGGCACCGACCAGTCCAGTACTTTTGTACCCGTTGGTATTTCTTCAATTTTTAATGGAATATGTGCTTGCAAGATGCGCAAGCTTTGACGAACGCCATCGCCGGTAATGCTTCGACATATAGGATAGAGTTGCTCTATCAATTGCATTATAGCTGAACCGGCCAGTTGATCGGAAATTTGTTTCTTGCGTACCATCAAACAGCGATTACGGAATGCACATAAGCTTCAATATCTCTGGCAAGCAGCTCTCTTGTTGAGTCGGGCAACTGTAGATAGTCGCGGTACCAGGCCATCGTACGGCTGATGGCCTGCTCGGCATTGAAAACAGGCGTCCAGCCCAATTTAGTTTTGGCTTTATTAATATCCAGTCGCAACAAACCAGCTTCGTGGAAATTATCATCTGTCGATTCGATTCGATAGTCGCCGCTGCCCCAAACCTGAAGCGCCTTTTCAACTACTTGCTGCACAGTCAGGTTGTCTTCAATCTCGGGGCCAAAATTCCAGGCTTCCGAATACAATTGCGGTGCTTTGGCTAATTTACTCCCCAACAGCAGATAACCAAATAAAGGCTCCAACACATGCTGCCAGGGCCGCACCGCCTGCGGATAGCGAATTACAATCGTTTCGCCTCGTTCCAGCCCGCGGGCAATGTCGGGGATGAGCCTGTCGGCCGACCAGTCTCCCCCACCAATGACGTTGCCCGCACGGGCGATAGCGATAGCCTTTTTGTGTGTGGAATACTCGCCAATATTGAAAAAACAACTCCGGTAGGATTGGGTTATCAGTTCGCAGCAAGCTTTGCTGGTACTGTAGGGATCATAGCCACCCAAACGGTCGGTCTCTACATAGGGCTGCATACGCTCCAGATTTTCATACACCTTATCGGTAGTAACCACTACCACCGCACAGGCCTTGTCAAGGCTTTTCAATGCTTCCAGCAAATTGGCGGTACCCATTGCGTTGGTCTCAAATGTAGGTAAAGCATTGCGATACGACTCGCGCACCAACGATTGGGCTGCCATGTGAAAAATATAGTCCGGCTGAAAGTTGACGATGGTTTGACGCAACGTATCCACCTCTCTGATATCCGCTTCAATTGAGTGGCAAAGCGTATCGCCGGCCATCTCTCTATACAAGCTGTGCTCATCGGCAGGCAGGGCATAGCCAGCCACTTCGGCTCCAAGCGCCTGAAGCCAATACACCAGCCAGGGGCCTTTGAAGCCTGTATGCCCGGTGATAAACACTCTTTTGTTTTGATAGGCTGCTTTGAGCAAATCCATAGGTCATTTTTTTTTCGGTGAATCCTTAGCTCTGCTCGGAGGATGAGCCAGGCCGCTGGCCCTCCTTAGGCATAGCCTTGCTGGGTGCTTCCACAAAATTCCATTTCCGGTAAACGGGTTGTACGGAGCGCCCTTCCAAATATTTATCTATTCCCTCGTCAAGGGCCTTTCGGTAGATAGCCAATGACGCGTCAATGATCCCAAGTGTCTGGTCCACATCTTCATCCGAATGGCTAAAGCTGATCACCAGGTTGGGGGCGATCATACCTCGCTTCACAGTTTCTTGCAAAAACAAGGTCCGGAATGGCTGAGAAGGCTGCTGCGTTTCATCGCGCGTGGAAAACACCAGGCAGGCCGGATGGCCGTGAATGCCAATATAGCCTCCCAAGTTGTGCTGGTCAATCAGCTCATGCATACCTTTTCGAAGGCGTTCGCCCTGGTAAGCCAGATAGTCAATTACCTGCTCTTTTTGATACACCTCCATCACCGCTAATGCAGCCGCCAGGCTATGATTTTCGGCGCCGTGGGTAGTTGACAACAAAAAAACTCGCTCTTCCCAATGTTGTAAACCACCCAACTCCATGTACTCGCGTTTGCCCATCAGTGCAGCTATTGAAAAGCCATTACCCATTGCTTTACCAAAAGTGGATAGGTCGGGTACAATATTTTTGAGGCTTTGCACTCCACCCACATGCCAGCGGTAGCCTGTAATCATTTCATCGAGAATAAATAACGCTCCATGTTGCTGACATAGCTGCTGAAGTTGTTGAATGAACACTGGATCGACTGGTTCATACTTTTCGGGTTCCATGATGAAGCAAGCTATTTGTTGCGGATATTGATCAAACAGATCACGCACACTATTAATGTCATTGAAGCGAAACTTGAGTGTAGCTTCGATCTGAGATTTCGGAATACCCCGGTTGATAGCAGTAGCGCCAATAAACCAGTCATCAACAGAAAAGAAGGGGTGGTCACCACAAATAGCCACTTTTTCCCTGCCCGTAGCGGCACGAGCCAGTTTGATGGCTGCCGTAGTGGCATCGGAGCCATTTTTACAAAACTTTACCATATCAGCTCCCTGCACATTAGCAAGCATTGCCTCTGCCAGTTTCAATTCTATGCGAGCCGGGCGGGAGTAGTTGCTCCCTTTGAGCATTTGGCGGTAAGCAGCCTCTACAACCGGCTCGAAGGCATGGCCGAGACTAACGGCTCGCAAGCCATTTCCATATTCGATGTATTCATTGCCATCGACATCCCATACATGGCAGCCCTTGCCATGACTGATAATGGGTGGATAGTACTGGGCGAATTGATCATCCCCTTTGGCATAAGTGTGTGCGCCGCCTGGGATTGCTGCATGAAAGCGCGCTTGTAGCGCAAGAGAGTTTTTAAAAGATCTCAAAGGCATGGGTGTAAGAAATTACTTTTAGAAAACCAGTTTTCTGGCATAAAATGCTTCGGCATAGCGGCTGGGGCAGGCCGACTCTATACCTCGGATACGCATTAGCGAGAGGAACGTTTCTTCATCGAACCAGTGTTTTCCGGCCTGGCTGGCAAAAGATTCGAGTAGGATAGCTGATTTTTGTTTGGCGATGGGTCCGCTGAGATGAAAATAGCAATTGGGCTGGCCCAGATCACCGTCGTACTTGGGAATTTCGTACTCCAGGATCAGATGGTGGCGAAAGGTATTCCAGGCCAAATCAGAGAGCAGGCGGTGGTCCTGATGTCGATCATCCCGATAATGGGTGAACACCACATCCGGCTCAAAGGCCTTTCGGGTTGTTTCAAAATATTCCTTTATCTCAAGGGCTGAGAAGTTGAGAAAAGCATCTCTGTATTCCAGTACTTCGATATGCCTATCCGGGATATTGGCTGTAAAGAGCCGGGCACTTTGGATGGCCTCTTCCTTGCGCTTCGCATTGGAAGCAAAGACGATCCATCTTAGCCGACCAATTTTGTTTTGTGCAGCCAGCTTGAGTAAGGTACCTCCACAGCCAATCTCTATATCATCGCAATGTGCTCCGAGGCACAAAATATTCAATGGCTCTTTGGATGCCGTATCAAAGCACAGACTGGTCATATTGCTTTTTTGAGAAATTGCTGCTCCGCATCTTCATTCCATACTTCCCAGGGCGGATTGCCCTTGGTCATCAGATCATCCAGGATCATCTTGTCCTTAAAGGTATCCATCGGCTGCCAAAAACCTTGATGATGGTAGTTGGTCAGTTTTTTCTCTTTCACTAATCGGTGCAAGGGCCCATCGACGATATCTTCGCCGTAGTTGATATAGTCAAATATCTCTTGCTTGAAAATAAAGTAGCCACAATTGAGTAGCAAATTGGCTGAAGAAATTGGCGAAATTGCCTTTACCAGGCCATCCGCTTCAGCCTCCAGGGTATGGAAGCTGCCCGTAGGCCGATAAGTCATCAGGCTGGCAATCATTTCGGGCTTTGATTTGAAATGGTCGATCATGCCAGGCAGATACAGATTGGAGACCGCATCGGCATAATTGGCCAAAAACATCTCCTCGCCTTCCAGATAGTGCTTTACGCGCATCAATCTCGTCCCCACGTTGGAGCTAATTCCTGTATCGACAAAGGTAATTTTCCAGTCGTCGATGTCCGAATGAAGCAGTTCGATCCGGTTGCCGCCCAATGTATAGACAAAATCATTAGTCAGCTTTTCGTCGTAGTTGACGAAGTAGTCTTTGATCACATCTGCCTTATAGCCCAGAGCCAGGATGAAGTCGGTATGCCCGTAGTGCGCATAATACTTCATGATATTCCATAAGATAGGCCGGTAGCCAATTTTTACCATCGGCTTGGGAATAGTTTCCGAATAGGCCCTCAGGCGGGTACCTTGTCCTCCACAAAAGAGTACTACTTTCATGTTTGTATTATTTTTATACTGGGGGTCATTTTATTAGTAATCAGAAGCAGCAACTGCTGTTTCCTGCACCTTTACTTCTGGTATGGGCACCACAAATTTCCCCCCCCACTCATTGATGAAGGCCATCTGCCGCATGATCTCTTCTTTTAAATTCCACGGTAGTATCAACACATAGTCGGGGCGGGTACTTTTGATTTTGTCTGGTGCATAAATCGGTATCCGGCTGCCGGGCAAATAGTTGCCCTGCTTATGCGGATTGCGATCAACGGTATAGTCCAGAAAATCTGTTCGGATGCCACAATAGTTCAGCAGGGTGTTGCCTTTTCCCGGAGCACCGTAGCCTACTACCGTCTTACCAGCCCGCTTTGCCTGAATTAAAAATTCGACCAGCTTGCGCTTCGTTTCTTTCACCCGCTCCTCAAATTCGGCATAATAGGCCAGTGTATCCATCCCCGCTTCTTTCTCTCGATTCAGCATGTCAATTACCCGCCTGCTAATCTCCCGGCTTTGATCTTCGGTATGCCTGCCATAAATGCGGATCGAGCCGCCATGGGTCGGCAGTTCTTCCACATCAAACGGGGTGATGCCGTGATGGGCAAATATGCGATTGACGGCCAAGAAGGATAGATAGCTAAAATGCTCGTGATAGATGGTATCGAATTGGTTATTGGCGATGAGCTGCATGAGATGTGGAAATTCCATTGTGATGACGCCCTTTTCCGCCAGCATCAGCTTCATCCCTCCCACAAAATCATTGATATCCGGCACATGTGCCAACACATTATTTCCGAGCAGCAAGTCTGCTTTCCCATACTGCTCCACCAGCTTCCTGGCTGCTTCCACTCCAAAAAACAGTATTTCGGTTCTCACTCCCTTTTCCATAGCTACCCGGGCTGTGTTTTCTGTAGGCTCTACACCCAGCACAGGGATTCCCTTTTGATGAAACCACTGCAAGAGGTAACCATCGTTGCTGGCCAACTCGGCTACCAGGTTCTGGCTATTGAACCCAAAGCGACGGATCATCTCATCTGCATAGCGGCGGCAATGCGCCAGCCAGCTTTCCGAATAAGAGGAGAAATAGGCATATTCATTGGAAAATATCTCTTTTGGGCTGGCAAATTCCTCCAATTGCACCAACCAGCATTCGTTGCAAACATAGGCATGTAGCGGATAAAAACGCTCCATTTCATTGAGCTCTTCTGGTTTTACATGCTTTTGGCAAAGCGGCGACATGCCCAGGTCAAGCAGGCTATAGGTGAGTGGTTCAGCACAAAACCTACATTTACTTCCGGTCTGCTTTTCGGAGAATTTTGGGTTACACATTTGTATTTATTACTATTTGATTAAATCTGAATACCGCTGAAATCAGCTTCCAGGGCGGCATAATGTTGATCCTTTTCAGACATTTGGGTGGGGACTAAAGGCCAGTTGATTCCAATTGCCGGATCATCAAACAGCAAGCCCCGTTCGTAGCCGGGCGTATAAAAAGCCGTGTGATGATAAATTAAAGCCGTATGATCTTCCAAAGTCTGAAACCCGTGGCAAAAGCCTTCCGGGATGTAGAGCATTCGCATGTTTTGTTCGCTCAATTCCACGCCAAAATGCTGCAAAAATGTAGGTGAGTCTTGTCGAATATCTACTATTACATCAAAAACACTGCCTTTTACACATCGTATGAGTTTAATTTCGCTAAAAGGAGGCAGTTGGTAGTGCATGCCCCGCAAAGTGCCCTTCTCATTGTTGTGCGAATGATTGAATTGGACAAACTCTTTTTTGTGTCCAATAGCCTCAAACTCGCGCTGGCAATAGGTGCGTGCAAACAAGCCGCGACTGTCCCTCATCGGTTCACATTCGATAAGATAAGCGCCGGAAAGCATAGTTTCTTGTATTTGCATAGTGTTTTTTATAATGTTTAAATCCCTCATCATCTTGGCTTTACAAGATAATAAGCATTATAAGCATACTCAGGATTGCTGGGGCTACGAGTAAGCATGCGCAGCGAGCCCATGTACAGATCAAATTGGCCTGCACCCATCTCCAGGGAGCTTTGCACATCCTCCGGACTATCGTTGAACGTATGGTGGTAAATACCCCATTTGTTGTTCCCTCCCCAGGGATAGTCCTGATAGATGGTGGAAACATAACGATCGTAATAGAGCTCGCCATTCAGCCAAAGCTGCAGCAAGCCTTCCCTTCCCAGCCCGTATATGACGTGGATCACTACATCCAGTACCTCGCCGGCCAATGGCTTCACCGGCAATACAATTCGGTCATTGTTGGCAGCATTTACCATCTGAATCTCTCCCCCCTGGGCAGGAGCAGGATTGTCCTTGGCCGCTATTTCCAGCTCAAACTGCGGAGAAAGGCCCCGTACTCCCGGATGATTTTGAAAAATAGTGATCGGAGAAGTAGTATCGGGAATGTACTTTTTGCCAAAATAATACCGCCAGCCTAACCACTGTTCGGTACCAGGCGGATGCTCGATGGGCCAGGGAGCTGTACGAATTTCGCTGCGATAATGATACGGACTACCGGCATTGGACGGTACTTTAGGAAATTCGGGATCGATTTGAAAGCGCAGTTGGTCATCGACGATCGTTACGCCTTGCGGATCGTAAGCTACATCCACAAAAAGGCCGTTGCCAAAAGCAGTGCCATCGGGCCACTGGTAATCGGGGATACTGATATTTTCCCAATGCCAGGCTCTGAGCAAAGTGGTATCTGTGGCCAGCAATGTTTTATCCGCTGGCTGGCTAGGCGGTGCTTTTTGCCAACAACCATCAAAAGCAATAAGTAGGGATAATTCACTGATAATCAGTGCCTTACAAAGAAGTGGGAAGAAGAGTTTCATACCTGTCAGCTAATTCCGGTATTCCTGTCGGCCTTTTTTGCCAAAAGCTATTCAGTATTATTCAAAAAAATTAAACCCTCTTTTCAATTTTTGAATGGTCCTAAAAGGCATTCTTTCGGGTTTTTTTGCCGAAAACAGTGAGGAACACGATTTTGATATCCAGTAAAAAGTTCCAGTTCTCTATATACCATAAATCATGCTGGATTCTGCTCTTTTTCTGTTTATTGGTGACGGTAGGCCCGCGCCAGCCATTTACCTGCGCCCAACCGGTGATGCCCGGCTTGACGTAATGGCGTACCATATAATCATTGACGATCTTGCGGAAGTCGGATTTCAGATGTACCCGATGAGGGCGAGGCCCTACTACGCTCATATCTCCTTTTAGTACATTGAAAAACTGCGGTAATTCATCGAGATCCAGCTTGCGCAGATATTTTCCAACGCGGGTGATGCGCGGGTCGTTTTTAGCCGTAGATTTAGTTCCGTTGAGCGGATCGTCGCAAACGGACATGGAGCGGAACTTATAACATTTGAACAGACGTCCGCCTTCTCCTTTGCGCATCGGTGTGTACAATATGGGGCCTCTGCTGTCGAGGCGTATTAATAGCGCGATCAGTAAAAAAACAGGCGACAGAATGACTAGGGCCGTTAAGGCAAAAGCAATATCGAAGGCTTTTTTGAAAATATAATTGTTTACCTGATCCAGAGGAGACTGCCGATACTTGAGGCAAGGAACACCGCTGACGTTGTACGATTTGAAATTGTGGCTGACGTACAGGGATGTTTCCGGAATGAGATTGACACGTACGCCATGATAATCGGCCACTTGAATCACCTTTTTTATCTCGGCCCGGCGCAGGGAAGAAAGCGTTACAAATAGCTCACTCACATCCTGCTCATTGAGTACATCTGATAAATCATCCACCCCGCCATACCAGCTCATTTGGTTCATATGCTTCTTCTCCTTATTGCTTACATAGCCCAGCAATTGGTAGTCCGCCTCTTCGATTTTTTGGCAAAACTTTAGCAGCTCGTGGTAATTCTCACCAACTCCTACCACTAGTGTCCCAACACCGGTTTGACGACGCACACGCCTTTTGTAATATTCAAAAAACAAGCTGAATAGAAATAGGTGCAGGAGCGTAAACAAGCCGATAGGTAGTAAAAAGGAAGTACGATTAAAGTAGTTGATCTTAAAGGTAATAGCGATAAAGGAAGTAATACCAATAAAGGCAAATACATTGATGAGCGTGTTCTTCACCTTTGCAGGAAGCGGGTCGATCAAATAATAATCGGGGCTGCGATTGACCGTTATTATTCCAGCCCACACTATGTTAAAAAGCAAGGCAAGTTTCAACAAATTCCAATTACTACCCGCCGTCAAAAGCCTGGGGTCAAAAACTGTGTTTTTGATGAGCAAGACGGAAATTATTACAATGTTTAGTAATAAAAACTCTAACAGGACGTGCTTGACAATAATGTTTTGTTTAAGAGGAATCATAGTCAATCCGGGTATAGTGTTGTATGCTCTGAAATATTCGAGAGGTAAAGGGGATGGACTATGCCAGCGATGCCAACAGGCTCCTGACTAAAATGGGAGATGACTATTATTTTTCAAAAGGATGGGGCGGTGAGGGAGGTCTGATTAATGGGGGGCGTAGCTCAATAAAATCATTTACAAAAATACAAATAACAAGGGTATCATCACATACCCTCAATTTAGTATTTTTTATATGTATATTAACCCTGATATATCCTTCCCCTATCTGCCCTCTGCCGGAACGGCATCAAATTTGACTTTTTAATCATATGCCAGATGCCCTTCGTGTAGCCATCCTTACTGCTTCGGACCAATTGCCTGCCTGGCAGCATAAACTGATCAATGGAATTGCTACAACGGGCCAAATAACAATCAATCTTCATCTTGCGGATGACCGCCTGCTTAAACAAGCTCCGCTCCCCCAAACTGCCTGCTGGCACATGCAGCTGGACCGAAAACATTTTACTAAGCCTCCTTACGCTGAAGCTCTCAAGCCCCGTACAGCACTTCCTGTTCCCCCTCCCGGCCAACTGTCAGCCTGGATGGCAGCGCAAGGAGATAGCCAACACCCATCAGCTTCCGAGCTGCTTCTGTGGTTTAGCCCTCACCAACCTCCCAAAACTTTATACCCTCATTTTCCGGCAGGTATCTGGATGTTGGTACATGGCCCTACGGCCTCATTGGATGATCGCCTGCTTGGGCATCGCGAGTTTGCCCGGCTGGAAGGCATCTTGAGATCAGCCTTGCTGATAAAGAGGACAGCGGATGAAGCCGGTTTTTTATATCGACAAACGCACTCTATGGCTCCGGCTCTCTCTATAGCAAGAGGCAGAAATCAGCACTTTTGGAAGCTGGCCACCTTTATGAATCCTGCGCTACGAGATTTGACAATACACGGCCAAAAAGCTTTTTTTAAAGAGAGGATACAGCAATACGTGCCTAAAAATGGCTGTGCCACAAGGCTTATAGTTCCAGGCCATTGGGAGGCCGCAGCCAATATTGGTCGCCATGGTGGCAGGTGGCTTCACAAGCAATGGAAAAAGCTCAACTACCGTGAGCAATGGATTTTGCTCATGAGTACGGCAACCGATTTCTCCCTTGACATCAATCATTTCAAGAAGGTCATCCCTCCAAAGGATCGCTTCTGGGCCGATCCCTTTTTGATATCTGAAGGCGGAAAGAACTATCTCTTTTTTGAAGAATTGCTTTACGAAACGGAAAAAGGGCACATTTGCATGGCTGAGATCGGCAAAGAGGGTGAAATCGGGACAATTGAGAAAGTATTGGAAAGGCCCTATCACCTCTCCTATCCCTTTGTGTTCCGCTTTGAAGGCAATTGGTATATGATTCCCGAAGCTTGTGAGAGCGGCGCCATTCAGCTCTTTCAGGCAAACCGCTTTCCCCACGAATGGCAGCACAAGATGGATATCATGCAGGAGGTAGAGGCTATGGATACTACGCTGGTGCAACATAATGGCAAGTGGTGGCTGTTTACATCAATGGCCAAAACCAAAGGTGCCAGCCATCACGATGAGCTGTTCCTATTCTTTGCAGACAGTCCGTTGAGCAGCAGTTGGCAGAGCCATGCAAAAAACCCTGTCATTTCTGATGTCAGCCGGGCAAGATCCGGTGGACGAATTTTTGAACAGGATGGCCATTTGATCCGCCCCTCTCAGGATTGCAGCCACAAGTATGGGTTTGGCTTTCATCTCAATGAAATTGAAGTGCTTACAGAAAAAGAATACCGGGAAAGAAGCATATTGCATATACGGCCTGATCGGAGCGATGGGCTCAGGCGTACCCATTCCTATGCCCATTTGCCAGGGCTTACCGTAATAGACGGGTTAATCCAGCGAAGACGGGTTTTGTAGTACATTTTTCAAAGCTGCGGAGGTGCCTCCACTTGTAGGCAAGCTATCCAGATAAATATGGCTGATACGCCTTGCATCATACATTTTGCTGCGCTCCAGGCCCTGCTGTTGGTAATGCTCTAGCAGACTCTCATCCTCAATCATACAGCACATCGCCTGCGCCAGCAGATCCACCCGCCCTACCGGATAGAGCAGGCCATAGGCACCATATTCCAATCGATCCATCAGCAAGGTATAAAGGTCAGTATCGGGGTGGAGAATTTCGCGTGGCCCTGAGATACAATCGCTGGAAATGACGGGTGTGCCTACTGCCATCGACTCGATAATGATGTTGGGCAAGCCTTCCTTATCGCTAGCCAGCACCATGATGTCCGACTTGGTAATATAAGCAAAGGGGTTGTCGCGATGACCCATAAAATGAACGACCCTATCTATTTGAAGTGATTTCGCCAGTGTTTTCAGCCGATCCCCTTCTTCGCCGGTACCCAGCAGGATCAGCTCCGTATGCGCAAGCTGTTGGTTTACTGTTTTGAAGGCTTCCAGCAATTCTGCTACCCGCTTCCGCTTCACCATGCGGCCCGCCCAGATGACGTATTTTTTTTGTGGATCGAAGACAAAATCGGGTGTGCTTTGCTGCGCTTTTGCTGCGAGTTCATCCAGATTGTGCGGATTGTATATTACCAAATGATGGGGATGTTGGCCAATGCCCAGGTGTTCATTGAGGTGACTGCGCATCACTTCACAGATCGATACGAGAGAATCGGCCTGACTGTGTATCAACTGGTAAATGAAGCGATACAGTGGCCTCAATAGTGCAGGCTTGTGGTTGAAAGACAGACTCACATGGAATACGGCCTGGGTATAGTGGCTGCCGCCCATTAAGCGGGCAAAAATATTGATAAAGGAGGCCCGAACCAAATGGCTTTGCACCGCTTTGATCCGGTATTTTCGGATGTGCCGCATCAATCGCCAAGCACATAGCAATACGTAAAAAGCGTGAAAGCGACTATTCTCCAGTGTTTCAAAATCGGTGAGGTAGGTAACTTTGATGCCTTTCGGAATGTCGTAGTACTGTTCTCGTTCAATGCATATCAATTCCACCTCCTGCCCGGCCTTTTGGTACTGCTCAAGTAAGGTAAGCACAATTTTCTCCGCACCGCCGGAGGTCATAGAATTGATAAAAACGCTAATCATACGGCTGCTGCGATTTTATGGTTAAGCATACGTTTGTATAGATCCAGGTAAATAGCTCCCATATCTTTGAGAGAAAATTCCTGACGAATACGTTCGCTTCCTCTCCGTCCCATTTCTTTACATTTTTCAGGATCATCGAGTAGCTTATTGAGGTGATTTGCAGCAGATTGCCAATCGCCGATATCAAACAGATGGCCTGTCTCACCATCTATCACCAATTCGGGTGTTCCGCCTACTGCTGAAGCTACCACGGGTTTGCCAAGTACCATATATTCCATAATAGCATTCGAAACGCCCTCTGTAATACTGCAAAGCATCCCCACATCAAAACAATTGACAAGCGATTCAACCCCTTTCATTTGGCCAGGCAGCAGCAATCTGTCTTTATGCCTTTCGGGTATTTGCTTTCGGAAATGTTCCAGTTGGAGTCCATCCCCAATAGCTAAAAAGCTCACATCTGTTCTTCGATCAAGGATGTAGGCGGCACATTTAAAGAATGTGTCGTAGTCTTTTCGCGGGAAAAAGCCTGCTACCATTCCCACTAATTTCTTAGTTGTTATTCCCAATTGTTGTCTCATTTCGCCAGGCTGACGAAGCTGTTGTATCCTTCTAAAATCAAAACCATTGTATATGCATACGCTGCGATCGGCAGGTGCCTGATAAGTTCGTAGTCCCGCTTTTGAATTGCTGGCTACCATCGCAGAAAAAGGGAATGTAAGTTGTGCGCGAAAGTAGCGATTGTCCAGCCAGTTCATTCCGAGCGGGGCATCAGTTATAGCTGCGTTGAGCAGCGGTATGCCGAGCATCTTGGCTGCAGGAACAGCATAGACGGACGACATCCAGCCCCAACTGTGTAATACGTCAGGCCGTTCTGCCTTACAGAGTCGATACAAGCGATAGAATACCCGTGGGTCTTTAGCAGGCTTTCTCTCAAATATATGAATGGGCACTCCCATTTGATGCACCTCGGGATATTCTATTTTGGAGCTGAACAACACAAGCACCGCCTGAGCTGCTCCATCCTTTTTGAGGTGCTTCAAAAGTTCCAGCAAACGGCGCTCCCGTCCTCCTCTCGCCAAACTATCTATGACCATCATTATTTTCATCTGTTTAAAATTTTATACAAGAGCTAGAATCTAGCTCAATAAAAGCAAAAAGAGTTGCGAATACTAAGAGTTAAAATTTCATCTACATGCTCCCCCCGAAGGTTGGCGATACTCTTGTGTGCTTAGCATTCAAAGTCAGTTTCATGTACGGGGTTTCCTCATTTGATAAGGATATTTCAACCTCCAGTAAAAAACGACCTTAAGCAACTTTTGTTAATTGTTGAATTTGATTTATTTGTTCGGCATCTAAACCTAGCTCTTTAAGTCGTTTAAGATGATGCTGAATCTGTTTATTTTTTCGTTTGTTGTCTAAATAATCACTACCTAATTCTTTGTATGCTACTTGGTCTTGAATGATATAATAGGCGGCGATCAGGATCTTATGTCCTACTGCAATTAATGCCTTTTTCTTGCCTCTACGTCCTACAAGACTATCGTATTTACTTCTTAGATAAGTACCTTTGGTTCGAGTAGCTGCCCATGCACATTGCACCAGTAGCGTCCTCAAATATTTATTACCATGTGTTATCCGTCCACTTTTTTTTTACCTGCACTTTCATTACTTCCTGGGCTTATACCTGCCCATGAAGCTAGATGTTGAGCCGTTGGAAATTGATCCATATTATTACCTATCTCCGCTATTATTCCTGCTGCGCCATCCTTACCTACTCCCGGTATACTATCTAATAGTTCAACATCTAGTTCCATTTCATTAGCTCTAAGTTGGGCTTCGATTCGTTCATCCAACTTTTCTAATAATGCCTCTTTTTCTGCCATAGAATCTCGTATTGTTGTCAGCATAAAACGATGGTGGTCACTTAAAGCGCCTTGCAGAGCTAATCCTAATTCTTCTTTACTAGCTTTCATCCGGCCATGATGAAAATTCACTAACTCCGATATATCTTCTTGACCTTCTAGCATCGCTTTAATTATTTTGGTCGCTACTGCTCCACTCATATTACTCAACACACAGGATAGCTTAATATTGGCATCTTCTAATATTTTTTGTACTCGATTCTTTTCCGAGGAAATCGTCCCAACTATCTTACGACGATAACGCGTTAAATCTCGTAACTCGCGTGTCCCCTTCGGCGGCACAAAGCTGCCTTTCAACAATCCACTAAGTAACAACTTCGTTATCCACTTACTATCTTTCTTGTCCGTTTTCCGTCCTGGCACATTCTTAATATGACGTGCATTAACTAACAGTATCTCAAATTCTTCCTCTAATATATTGTACACAGGCTTCCAATATACACCAGTGCTTTCCATTGCTACATGAGTAATATTATTGCTCTTCAACCAATTTCGCAATTCCTCAATCGAGCTAGTGTACGCATCATAACTACGCGTTTCTTCTTCTAGGCCAGTTCCTCGTATCGTTGCTACAAGTATCTTCTTGTGGATATCTATCCCACAGCCTCGCTCAACTATTTGTTCGAATATTATTTGTTGCTTTTTCATCTAATGTTTTTGGTTCCCAATTTAATCATTAATGATGTTCAAAAATAATTTTTAATAATATTGTAGCTTAGAGCTTCAAAAGAGAAGCTCATGTTGTTATCACTCAAAACGGTTGATATCAAAGATGAGAGATTTTTGAAAAGCTTTACGGGAGTGGATTGGAATCGTTACTTATTCCTACGTGAGGTATTCGAAAAAGTGGTAAATGAATACCATGAAAGTCAGCGCAAACCACCTGAGAAGCGCAAGCGTAAATCAGGAGGTGGCAGGAAAAGTAAGCTTCCAAGCATAGATGACAAACTGGCCTTTGTCTTGCATTACCACAAGGCCTATCCAACGATGGATAATATCGGAAGCACCTTCGATATGTCTCGTGGAAGTGCTTGCGGATTGGTACACCTTTATTCCAGATTGCTCAAGCAGAGCTTGGAAAAATTAGAGGTTTTACCCAAACGGAAACTGGCCGGCCCCGAAGAACTTTTAAGTTATCTCAAAGAACTTGGCGATATCAACCAACTGCTTATCGATGTTACGGAACGTCCTCATCGCCGATTGCGAGATCGGGAGAAGAGGGATGCCTTGTATAGCGGAAAAAAAAGCGATTTACGGTAAAAAACACCGTAATAACTACCCTCAAACGGTGGATTGTTTTCCTGGGCTTAACCACACAGGGTTCCATGCATGATTACGAATTGCTCAAACAAGAACTCCATTGGTATGAAGGCCAGCGTGATTGGTTTGAGTTACTGGAAATCTTTGTTGACCTTGGCTATAAAGGTATTGACAAAGAATTTCTGATTGAAAAACTCAATATGCCTTTTCGTAAACCACGAAAAACAGCTAAAAATCCTGATCCGCAATTGACAGAGGAACAAAAGCAACACAATAAAACAGTAGGTCAAACCAGAATTTTGGTGGAGCATGCAATTGGCTCCATGAAATTCTTTAAAATCCTCAAAGAGGATTATCGAAACCGCCGTTGCGGTTTTGATGATTTATCAATAGAAATCTGTGCTGGCTTGCATAACTTGTATATCAAGCTCAACCCAGATTGATTTATTATTTTTTATTTATGAACATCACTATTCCCTTGTCTGTCTATATCTTTTAGTCATCGGAGTTTCATGTGTTTATTTTATTTTACGTTATGGCCACATGGAACTTAGCAAGATTAAATAGTCATTATCTTGTGTGTATAAAGACTATTTAATCATGCACGTTTCATCTAACCAAATTTTCAGGACTGCTCCATCCGGCCCACCTCATAGCTAGCCTCGGCGTTTTGGATCATTTCTTTGAGAATACGCTGTATATCGTACTGATATTCAAAATCGGGATAATGTGCCTTGAATTTGCTGATATCGGATATATACCAGATATGGTCACCTATACGCGCATCATCCGACAGGGTGTAATTGAGGCGGTGGCCAGCTATATCTTCAATGGCATTAATCGCTTCCAGCATAGAGATATTGGAATGGCGTGATCCGCCGATATTGTACACTTCGCCGGAGCGCGGATTTTGGTAATATTGCCAAAAGGCATTGATCAGGTCAGCACTGTGGATATTATCCCGCACCTGCTTGCCCTTGTAGCCAAAGATGGTGTAGTGCTTGCCGGAAATGGCGCATTTAATCAGATAGGCCAAAAAGCCATGCAGCTCGGCTCCCTGATGGGTAGGACCGGTGAGGCAGCCACCGCGAAATGCAACCGTATTCATTCCAAAATAGCGGCCATACTCCTGCACCAGCACATCGGCAGCTACTTTGCTGGCTCCGAAAAGGCTGTGCTTCGATTGGTCAATGGACATGTTTTCGTCGATCCCTTCTTTGAAATAGGGATGCTTCTCATCCACCTCCCAGCGATATTCTTTCTCTACTAATGGCAAAAAATTGGGCGTATCGCCATACACTTTATTGGTGCTTGTGAAAATAAACACGGATTCGGGGCAATGCTGGCGGGTCATCTCCAATAAATTCAAGGTACCATTTGCATTGACGGTAAAATCGGTGAATGGCTCTTTGGCAGCCCAATCATGAGAAGGTTGAGCAGCAGTGTGTACGATCAACTGAATATCGGTATTATACTTTTGAAACACTTCCTCAAGTGCTTCGGTCTGACGAATATCAATGTCGTAGCTGGCGAAACGCTCCAATGATTGCCGAAGCTGACGTTCAGTGGGTTTGGTGCTGGCATCAGGGCCAAAGAAGTAGCGGCGCATATCATTATCGATACCTACTACATAAAAACCTTTTTGGTGAAAAAACTGGCAAGCCTCGCTGCCGATCAGCCCGGAAGAGCCGGTCACTATTGCAATCTTCATGTTTTAGATGGATTAATTATCGAAATTTTTCAATTATATCTATTTGGCCCACAGCCCTTTATCTCTCTGTGACAATATTTTGCGCACCTGTATAGGTGACAATATGGCCAGCGGTACCATGCAGACTACTGTACCCAATACTATACCGATTGTGCCTAAGCCCATAGTTGTGGCCAAAAAAACAGAAATAGGAATATTGAGTACTGCAGCAACTATCCAGGCATACATCTGTAGGCGGATTTTGCCCGTACCGTTGAGCACCAAATTGAAAAGGTTGACCCAATTAGTGATACAGACGGACACGGCCACTGCAATCGTAAGCAATATGGGAATGCTGATCTTCTCCTGCAACCATAGCCTGAATACCATCGGGGAGGCTAGTATCATCAATATACAAATAGCGAGGGTGCCAAACCAAACCCGTACGATACTGCGCACCGTTTTCCTCATCCATTCCAAATCGCCTTTTCGATAGGCTTCAATACAGGCCGACCAGTACTGATTGGTGAGTATGACAAATAGTAACAGGAATATCGACAAGTATTTATAGGCTGCTTCATATTGCGTGACGCTTTCCAGAGCCACATAGTGCGCGATGAGGATATTGTTGGTTTGATGGATAATGATCATGGCAAATTTGATCACAAAAAACTGTGCTCCAAGAGCAAATAATGTATTGAAATGCTTTTTGCTGGCCAGATGAAAAGAGGGGCGGTACTTTTTAAACTCGTTGCGGTAGTAGTACAAGCCTACTGCCAGTGGTACCAATGCGAAGGTGAAAGTTTTGGCCGCGCCGAAGAATACCAGAGATTCGTTGGTACAATACAATAGCCCAATAATCATCGCCAAGAACAATACCTTACTGATCATCGAAAACATATCCACCATAGCGGTGCGCTGTAAGGCGTAAAAGATTTGATAAACCAGCGAAGAGATAAAATTGATGGCAAATGCGCCAAACATCAGTACAGCCAGCAAAGCGATTTCGCCATTCATGCCCGGCTCAGCGTGCAGCCATTCAGCCCAGGGAATGAAAAAGCTGGCCCCCACAAAGATGATTGCCACACCTGAAAAAATGCTGCCCAGCATGTAATAGGCGGTACTTACATATCCCCTTGCCAATTCATCATCCCCATCCGCAACAGCCTCTCCCAGGCGGTTGCGCAGCCCGTTGCCGATGCCGATATCGAGCTCGGCAAACCAGTCGATCATGCTGGTCAGCGTCAGGAAGATGCCAAAGCTGGCAGGGCTGAGATAGGCCAGAGACAGAGGAAAGTAGGCAAAGCCAATGAGGATGCCGATTCCTTTGAAAAGCATAGCTAAAAGCACATTTTTCCGAGCACGCACACTTCGTTCATGCCCCCGGTCCAGCAATTCCCTTATTTTGGCAAGCACCAGCATCATAGGGTGCTCAACTTCATGGGTGGAGAAAATTCGGCAGCTGCCGGCCTTTTATGCAGGCCAGCCAGCTTTTGCCGGGCTCCCAGGCCAATCCCCAGATGGATGGCATACAATACTGATACATATTGAAAGAACAGCAAGGTATTGGTAAGATTGCCGAGGGCATACAGCAGTCCCAGCAAAAAGGGAATGGCAAAGATGGGATGAACACTGGACAGCCTTCCAAAATAGAAAAGTGCCAGAAATACAAATCCGGAGAAAAACAGCAAGGCAGGCAGGCCATAGTAAAAAAGAGAGGTAAAATAACCGCTGTGTATATCGCCTTCGGCTCCGGTGGCGCGGGCCCGCGAAGAGGTAATGCGAAGCATGGAGTAGTAATACAATTCATTATTTTTGCCTCCATAGCCTAAAAAAGGCTTTTTCCAAATATTGTCGAGTACCATGCTGTAGTAGCCCAAGCGGCCCGTTGGCATCTCAGCCAAGCGCTCTTTCACCAGTCCTGAATTCATGATCTTTCTTTGAAAAGTCATGAAAAGACCAATGAACAGACAGCCTGCTACCAAGCCGGCAATCAATATGCGGTCCAACGATATTTTGGCGATACTAAAAAAGTAAAGGCTTAGTATCAAAGCCAGTATAACCCAGCTCATTCGCTGGAAAGTGCAGAAAATGGCAATCGAAAACAGGCCGATCAGCAAATGGCGATGCACCTCTTTTTTGACGGTGACAAGCGCCCAGGTAAGTGCTGTAAGGATGTAATAAGCATTGCAATATTCATTGAAAAAAAAACCATTCGCGCGCAGTGTACCACCAAAAGCCAGCCGCTGGTCACCCACGCGCATGAACATCGGATCGAGCCCAAATTGAACAATGCTGACAAGGCTGGTAAATATAGCTCCCAGGATCATCATTTTGCCCAGCACCCCGATCACCTCCTTGCTCACAATCATTTTCAAGCTGAATATCAGTACTAATATGTTGAGCGGATAGGTAAGCTCTACGATCACATACGCCAGGCCGTAATCGCCTACATAGCTAAGTTGGGAAATAAATATCATCAGCACATACAGGTAGAGCATCGCCATAAACCAGGGAGTGGTCAGACCAGCTTTCAACAGGCTATTTTCCCTTGAAAACAGTAGTTTTCTGACTAAAAAGAAGGAAAAAAAAAGGAACAAAAACCGATCAGGCTGTATCTGAAAAGCCGACACACCCGGCACCGAAAAGGTAAGCAATTCATTGGCATTGCCTGTAAGCAGATAAAAGGCCAACACAAACACCTCCAAGCGGTATTGATGGATGTGCTTTCGCACCATATACGCAGCTATCCCTACTGATACCAGCAAAAAGGCGTACACGATTCGTAAATCTGCTGTACCATACAACAATACCGGAGCTACTTGTTCTTCCATCCTTTTCCTTTAAAAGTAAGCCTTTAGGCCAGCTTCTTTTTGCGTTCAAAATAGCTTCCCACCAGACTTTTCTTCCTCGCTTCCCGTGGCCGGGGATAGGGAGCACCCTTATACTGACTCTTCGTATTGGTATCATTGAGTACCAGCAACAGGTCTTCCATGCCTCCATTGGCTCTCAGCTCATGTACCTTATTGAGGAAGGTAAATTTTGAAAGGCCCTGCCGCAGGATGTACAAGTGAATGTCGATATGTGGAGCGAGCAAAAGGTAGTCGGAAACCAGACCCAGCGCAGGAGTATCCAGCAAAAGGAAGTCATATTCGTAGCGCAATGCGCTCAGCATCGATTTGAATTTGAGGCTGCCCAACAGCTGGTGGGAATCGTGGGGGTGATCATTCACGGGGATGTAATATAAGTTGGGTACACCCTTGAATGGCTGCACGATGGACTCCAGGCTGCAGCTTTCTTCAAGAAGAAAAGTTGCCAGGCTATGGGTGGAAGCAGTCTGCTCTGCCTGCCCTACAGCAGGATGGCGCAGGTTCAGATCGAGCAATAGTACCCGCTTTCCTCCGCGGGCCAACGCAGCTGCCAAATTAACGGCAGCAAAGGTTTTGCCCTCGCCCGCCACCGTAGAGGTGATCCCTATCACATTTTTTCCTTTATCATCAAACTGAAAGCTCAGGCTGGCAGCAAGATTGCGAAAATCCTCCTCCACCTGCCACTGCGCAGCCGGATTGAGCATATGGGCAGGTAGGGTACGGGCATGGCCAATGCCTCCCAGCACAGGCAGGGAAGTTAAAGATTCCAACTGTTTTACAGAGTCAAGGCTTTCGCTAAAACTCTCTGAAAAAATAATCCACAGCAGCGGTATCAGCAGACCGACAAAGACTGCAAGGAGCATGATGAGTATTTCTTGCGGAGCTACCGGCCCTACACCTATCATCTGCGCTTTGTCCAGCACTTTGGTATCGGCAATATCATCGGCACTGGCAATATCCGTTTTGGCCAATTCCTGATTGAGGTAGTTATACAGATTTTCGTAAAGCGTACTTTTCCGCTCCAGGTTTACCAATTTTTTTTCGCTACTGGGCAGCCGATTGATAGACTGCTCGATCTGGCCGATCCGCCGGTTTTTATCTTGCAGCGCCAATCTCGAGGATTTCACCAAATTCCGCAGGTTTTCGTACAGGGAAAAGGTGGTATTTTTGATCTGTTCGTCCAGTATTTTCAGGTCATAGCTTTTTTTACCTTTATAAAAACTGATCCGCGAGCGCTCATTGTTCAGGCGCTTTAATTCTACCAGATTTTCGTTGAGCAGAGGGTCATCCACTCCAGCCACCGAGGGTGCCACTATTTTGTCAATTGTTTTAGAATTGCCGATGTATTTGAGCACCGAGTTGTAATATTTGATATTCAATTCAATCTGGCCACGCTCTGCTTCCAGTCGCTGCAGTTCATCTAGGTTATTGGTAGCCGATCGGTTCAAATCTACTGCCTGCGCACCTTTTTTAAAGCTTTCCAGCTTGCGCTCGGCCCGCCCCAAAGAATCGGTGATGCTCTGCAATTGGGCTTCGATGAAGGAGCGCTTGGAGGTGGCGATCTCACTGCGTTCGGAAAATTTGCTTTGGATAAAGTTAGCCGTCAGCTTATTGAGAAATTTGATCTCCTTATCCAGTACCGGCCCTCTGGTATAGAGCTGCAAAATGCTCGATTGGGTGTCAAATTTCTGCACTTTCAGATTTTCCTGATAAGCCTTCGTCAAACCGTCCAGGCTATTGATCTGGAAACTGAGCGTGAGGCCATCGAATTCTTCGGGCGGAACATCTGCTGATGAGGGGTGGATGATAAAACTAAAATATTCGTGCCGCACCACTTCGCCAAATTCATAGGTTCCACTATACTCCAGGATTTCCAGGATTTTAGAATCTTGCCCTTTAATTCCTCTTCCGGTACTGACTTCATTGGCATCCACCGAAAGTTGAAAGCTCGAGTCATCGATCATTTTCACCTCAAAGGGCACTCCGTAAGCCTGCTGGGCCGTATCGATCAACTCAACAGAAAAGGGGAAATGATGGTAATATTGACGCTTTTTGAACCAATTGCCGGCAAAGTAGGACAACTCAAAATCCAATTCCTCCAAAGCAGAAGAAATCAGATTATAGGATTTGAGAATGCCGATCTCATTGTACAGGTTTTTTTCGGCACCAATTAGGCTTACTCCACCTTCCACATACTTGCTTTCTCCCAAGGCTCTGGATTTTCCAAACGGGTCGATGAGCAGCGAAGTATGCGCCTCATAAGTCGGATGGGCAATTTTATTATATGCATAAGCTACTGAAAGACAGGCAATCAGGCTAAAAACAACTAGCCATTTGCGGGCAAGTATTTTTTCAATTAGCACTTTCAGGTTTACTTCCGAAAAGGTGTTACCCTTTACAATGGTATGTTCGTCCATACTAAAACAATATTAATACGCATTAATCAACTCAATATATGATGCAAGCACAGTGCCAGTAAAGAGGCCGGATATTCGGGCTTCAGACTTCTAGACGTTCAGACTATGGGAAGCCTTCAATCTGGCCATCAAATGTCTGGCCATCTGGACCCCGACCATCATTTAAACAAGAGGGTGAGTACGAGTGTACCTAGGGAAATGGCAGAAATGACGACGCCTACCGTTTGGGAGCTTACCTCCAGCGATTTTTTCTTGATCGGTTCTATGTAAATGACATCTGAGGGGCGGGTGTAATAGAACTCGGTAGTGAGGAAGTCGGACCTATTGAGATTGAGATACACGGCGCGGGCATGACCATTGGTCTGCCGGATAACCTTTACCTTTTGGCGATTGGCAAAGTCGGTGAAATCGCCGGCCATGCCAATAGCATCCAGCAGCGTGACTTGCTCATTGTACATGTAATATACGCCCGGGTCATTGACTTCGCCGATCACGGTAAAGCGTTTATTTCCCAGCTTTACCAAAGCTGATGCAAAGCGCAGATGGGGCTCATAGTCTTTATCCAATTCCTTTTTGAGCTGCTTAACGGTCATGCCGCTCACTTTCTTGCTGCCCAAAAAAGGCAGGTCGATGTTGCCTTTCTCATCTACCGAAAAGCTACTGAAATAGACTGTTTCCGGGCTAAAATCAATATTGTTGCCGCCATCGCTGTTTACCGAAAATTCGCGATTCAGAAAGTCCTCGGTGCTGCCGTCAAAAGCGTTGAGGCGTATCATTAGCTGATCGTAAGGCTGGATTTCATAGGGCTTGAACTTGTACAAAACAGAGGTACTTATCTCCTTTTCGGTGCGCAGATCCTTGGGCACATTTTCTTTACCATTCAAGCTTGTAATTTCCTTGTGAGACACACAGGATTGGAGCAATAGCATCCCGTAAAAACCAAAAAATAGAGCAATTTTGCTGATCGGGCCAAAACTTTTCATCATCCTACTGTGGAGGTTCAATACTCGATAAAAGAAAGCTATCGGGTATATGCTTCAATTATCGTGCCTCGGTAGAATGAGGGGATCGGCTATTCTTTTTTAATCATTATCTCTCCTTCGAGCTGGATGTCACCACTATTTTTTACGCTATTTCCACCCGATCCGGCAGCTGGGTCATGCAGCTGCACATTGTGGATGGTGAGCACTCCTTCATTGAAAATACAGCGCCCTTCCACCCCATTGCCACATATTACCTCCAATCCTTCAAATACCACGCTACTGCCCGGGCTGATCATCAGTACCCTTTCCAAAGAAACCGCCTCGATAAAGATATCATTGTTGAGCTCGGTGACGATTGAAATATCTTTGCTCACGGTGAGCTGCGCCGAAGTCAGCTGTATGGTGTCGTTGAAAGCCAGGGGTGCAAATTTGATGGTATCGCCCGCACTCGAACAGGCAATTGCTTCGCGCAGCGATTCCAGTATCTTGTCTACTATTTGCTTTGATTCATTCATAATGTAATTGGTTGGCATTTACACAAAAAAAAAAATTGTGCGATTTGGGACACACACCCTTACAACTTTGCTTTTCATAGAATGCTCACTTTCACCAATGGCTGCCAGCCGCTCTCCATAAAAGATTCTCAATCGATACTCAACCCCTGATTCACACTACGGCATCAACGATTCGCCCCGCCATTTACAATTTGAAACAATTTTACTGAATGCGGAAGCTTTACAAAAAATAAATAGCGTATTTTTGCTTTATTCCACTCATAAATATCAGTATACAACATGGCTACCCGAAAAGAGAAAACCACCAAACAGTCTCGCAAGAAAGTTATCCAACCCAAAAAAAGGAAAGAAAAAAAGATTAGCTATTACAGGCAGCCAGAAGACATGTCACTCGCTGACTGGCAAGCTGCTCTCCGGAGACAATACGGCAAAACCAGCCCTTTTAAAATGACCAATGTTGGCGATCACGCCGTGTATTCCGACTGGCAGGTACAGAATACGGATACCGGAAATTCGTACAAGGTAGCCATACGCTCCCGCGATGATAGTGCCAACTTTTGCTCCTGTATGGACTACAAAACCAATCGCCTTGGTGTATGCAAACACATTGGGTTTGTACTCCACAAACTTGAAAACAAACGAGGGATCAAGCGCGTCCTCAAAGCAGGATATATTCCAAAGCACAGCTCAATATACCTCGATTACCAGCAAGGGCGCAAGATAAAACTGAGCATTGGAAGTGACCAAATAAATGCTTTTCAGAAACTGGCTAAAGCCTACTTCAGTGATCAGCTTGAGTTGACAGAAAAGGGATTTACCCATTTTGAAAAATTGTTGGCCCGGGCAAAAAAAATAAGTTCTGCTTTTAAATGCTATGATGACGCACTCGAATTTGTACTGGGCTTTCGCGAGGCACTCAATCGTAAAGCTAAAATCGATCGCCTTTTCAGCAAAGGGCTTAAAAGCCCGCTCTTCGACAAGTTATTGAATGTCAAATTGTATGAATACCAAAAACAGGGCGTATTGTTCGCTGCTAATGCAAGCCGCTGTCTGATTGCGGATGAAATGGGATTGGGCAAAACTATCCAGGCCATTGCTACTGCAGAGCTGTATCAGAAGCACTTTGACGCTTTGAAAATACTGGTAGTATGCCCAACATCATTGAAATATCAATGGAAAACAGAAATAGAACGTTTTACTACAAATGAAGCCCACGTGGTAGAAGGCACCGTTTTGTCGCGCCGAAAACAGTACCAAGAGGTGGATTGCCCCTACTTCATCGCTGGATACCATACAGTGAAAAACGACCTGGCTCAACTTAATGACCTGGAATTTGATATTCTCATCCTCGACGAAGCTCAGCGTATAAAAAACTGGGCCACCAAAACCAGTACAGCTATCAAAAAGCTCAAAACGCCCCATGCTTTTGTGCTTACCGGAACACCTCTCGAAAACAAATTGGAAGAGCTCTATTCTATTATGCAGGTGGTGGATCAGTTTAGGTTACCACCACTTTATCTATTTCTGGAACAATACCAAATCAAGGATACCAACTCAGGTCGAATAATTGGTTTCAAAGACCTCAAAAACATCAGTAAAGTACTTTCCGATGTTTTGCTAAGACGTACTAAAAAACAGGTTCTTAAACAATTGCCCGGGAGAATGGATAAAACATTGCTCGTTCCTATGACGCTCGACCAAAAGATCATTCACGATGAGTTTAAAGAATTAGTAGCTAGATTGGTAGCTAAATGGCGGCGGCAACGCTTCCTGAATGAAAAAGATCGCAAACGGCTCTTACTCTCGTTGAGCCAGATGCGAATGGTATGCGATTCTACCTATATACTCGACCAAACCTCCCGCCACGATACTAAGATCAACGAGTTGATGTGCATTTTGGAAGAATTCTTCACCAATGACCCTACGGCCAAAGTAGTTATTTTCAGCCAATGGAAACGCATGCTCGACCTGGTAGCTGAAGAAATGGAAAGTCGATCCATAGGCCATCAGTTCTTACATGGCAGTGTTCCCAGCACCAAGCGTGGTGATCTGTTGAAAAATTTTAAAGAAGACCCCAACTGCCACGTTTTCCTCTCTACTGATGCGGGTGGCGTAGGCCTCAACTTACAGGCTGCCAGCCTGGTGATCAACCTCGATGTACCCTGGAACCCCGCCGTATTAGAGCAACGTATCGCCCGGGTATGGCGAATGGGACAAAAAAGTGCTGTACAGGTTATCAACCTTATAAGTGCCGGCACCATTGAACATCGAATGCTCAGTGTGCTTAAATTCAAAGCTTCTATGGCAAAAGGCGTATTGGACGACGGGGAAGATGTGATCTTTATGCGAACCAGCCGTTTCAACGAGTTTATGGGCAAAATGGAAGATCTCACCGGCGGCCAATGGGTATCAGATATCGAATCGCAATCTGCAATGGAAGAAGAAACCGCCGAAATCGCTCCTCCTCCTGCCGCCGACCAACAAAAGCCTGGCGCTCCTGCTTTACCTACGCCCATCATGGGTGACGATGATGTTCCCGAACCGCTCGAACGGGCTCCGGAAAAAGGCAAGCCGGCTCGCCAAGGGCAACATAATGGCACAACGCCCAATACGCCACAAGAGCTGATGCAGTCGGGTATCTCCTTCCTCCGCGGTCTGGCCCAAACCCTGAACAGCCCTGAAAAAACACAGCACCTGATCAACAGCCTTACTGATAAGGATCCCCATACAGGGCAGGCTTATCTGAAAATACCTGTACAGGATGAGGCCGTTGTATCCAATGTTTTGCAAGTGCTGGGAGGACTGTTTAAGGCCTTTGGAGAGAAGTAAGAGACACTACACAAAGTAGTATCAGGAACTGTAAACAAGTCCCCGGAAATAGTAAAATCCAGACTTGAAGCACATACCGAGCAAATCACACCTCCTCCAACACACACATCACCGTAGCCATCCCTATGGCCTTAATAGCTGCCTGCCGCTTTCCCTGTTCGTTGGTATGAATAATTTTATTGACCGTCCAGGTAAATTTATCGATCGGAATGTTCAGCTCTTCAATCCGGCTCATCAGTTCGGGCTGTGATTGGATCCATTTCATTTTCTCCTCTTTCGTTTTTACCGAAGGGCGGCTGGCTTTGGTAGGATAAATAGCAGTCCAGGACACGGGAATGTGGAAGCTGTTCTGAAACTCAGCCTGCCGATCATTCGGTTGGCTGGATTGGAGGGCGGTGCGCCAGTTTACACCTGCCTCCGGAAATTGGCGGGCCAGCTCCCGGCTAATCTGTACATCGCCCGGCCGGTAGCCGCGCTTAAAAATATAGGGCCAGTAACTTGCTCTCAGCCGCTTGGGCGCAACGCCCTTCCCCACTTCCTTGAATACCACGAAGTGAGGAGAGGTATAAATAAGGGGCAAACGGCCGTCGGGCAATCGAAAAAAGCTGTCCAACGCAATATTGATAAACGGGCTTTTACCGATACCACATGCCCAAAAATTGATCCGCGTACAAGTATCCAGTGCATTCGTTTGCAGCTTGGGGAGGGTGCCCTTCAGCATAGCCTTTATCAGGTTGCGGGGCGTGGCGCGCGGCCCATCATTCACAATCGGAAGGGAAAGACCGTTGTAGGGATTTCCATGCAGTACGATCTGGATCGTTTCCCAGCTAAAGCTTCCTGAGTGGTGGTTGAGATAGTAAATCAGGTCTTCCAATGATCGGCAAGACTTGACCAGCACATCCGTTTTTTCCTGCTCATCGAATAAAAAGTGCGCTTCGGCAAGTGAAAAATAGGAATAGCCGGGCTTGTCTTCACCGAGCAAAAAAGTGATCGACCTCCTTAGTTGTTGCTCCTCGTCCGAATCGGTGCAAGCTTCGGCAGAGGCTATGCTTTCGGCTTCGAAGGTGAAGTGGGAAAGCAGCAGCCAGCCTGCCAGGCAAGCTGCCGCTATCAGAGCCATGCATACTTTGCCGACTAAACCCATAACATGTTGATTTTCAGTTTGAAAGAATTTGCAGGCTCTTGGGATAAGTTGTACAACAGCTCGGCCAATTGCACTTTGAACTGCGCTGTTAATTGATTCCGTGCATCGCTAATAAGCCAGCGATCCGTTAGCAGATTGTACTCGATTTGCAGGGTATTGCTGTTCAAAAAAGCTTTCTCTTCTTTAGTAAAACGAACGGAATGAGTCAGCATATGCTTCAATGATTCCATAAACTTTGCATTGGCATTTCCACTGATCTGCACAAACAATTGCCGGGCAGGGTTTTCTTGATTCGCTAGGGCAACTTCGTCAATTTTCAGTTCAAATCCGATAGCATAATTCGACATTCCTCCGGGAAGCGGCAGTACCTGTTTCACCCTTTCGGAAGCACTCCCCGCTGCCAGCACTTGCTCTTCTTCAACAGCGACAAAGGAGGTAAACTGTGTCAGCAAATTATATTTCAGGCCCAGGTCTGTTACTTCTTTCACCGCCTCTGTAGTTTTCGACAGGCTGTTCAGATCATCCAGCCATCTGATCTTTTCCCGAGCCCACAAATAGCGAATCGGGTGATTCGACGAACGCTTCATACGGCGGTTGACCTTGATCGTTTCCTCGTAGGCACGGCTTCCCTGATAGCCCTTGATATTGATCTCACCTTTTGCAGATCCTTTGTATTTGCCAAATATATAGAGAGGGCGTTCTGCCAGAAGATCGGGGATGCTCTGCGGCCAAACATCATAAGCATCAAAGTCATCAAAGCTGATCTCGATATTGGTCAGTACAGGTGTCTGGATATATTTTCTAAAGCGGTCAGCCTCTTTGGTGGCGTACTTTTGTTGCGTAATGATAAAAGCTTCTCCCTGCCCGGCATGGGCCATCCCTTCTATGATGTGGCGGTTCACACTCTTGCCAATGCCGAAGGCAAACAGATTGCTTTTGTTCAAATTTTGAGCAATCAATTGGAAGGATTCTCTTTCCACATGCACAAAACCATCGGTAACCACTACAATAGTGCGGGAATTGATCTTCTTATCAGTAGGCATCGCCAATGCTCTTTTCAATGCAGGCAGCAAGTGCGTGCCGCCACCGCCATTTGGCTGGTCGATAAAGTCAAGAGCTATGCCCACGTTTTGGGCATTGGCAGCTAACGATCGCTCTGCCAACACCCTGGAACTACTTGCAAATAACAGCACATTGAATTTATCCGAAGGTTTTAGCTTCGACACCAAATCCTTAATCAGTTTTTTTGATATCTGGATCGGGAAGCCATTCATAGAGCCGGAGACATCCATCACGAACAGATACTCGCGCGCCGGAATATCATCACTGCTTATCCTGCGCGGCGGTTCCAGCATAGTCAGAAAAAATTGCTCCCCGCCTTGTTCGTACAGGAAGGTTCCTTTTGAAATTTCATTACCAGCAAGGCTATAATGAAAGATAAAATCCTGATTGCCTTTTTTCACATCCGCAGGGTCCAAGCGGATAGAAGCGGTAGAGGGGGTAAGCTCATCAATATTCACACAGTGGGAAGGGCCGCCCAGTTCCATCCCTGCATTCAGCTCGATCTGGATATCAAAGTCGTAGAAGGGCGCTGTACCTTTTTTGCTGTATGGCATATTCACAAAGGAGGCATTGGTATTGGCGTGCTTGGGATCGGCGAATCTCGGCCCCACTACGGTGGGATACACAAAGCGGTACACCTTCCCTTCCGGGATTAAGAATTCATTGTATTTCAATAGCACTTCGATGGAGTCGCCGGGCAAAATATTGCCTACGTTCATCTGAAACACATTGGGGCGAAACTGCTCCAGCAGGCTCGTGTGCTTACCTTCCTGCTTTGCCTTCTCATAGGTTTGCCGGGCTTGATTCTTTTCCTGGATCTCCGCTTTGACAAGGCGCTCCCCAATACGCATACTCATGGCATAAACCGCCGCCCGCGTAGAAGCCGGGAAGACATAAATGGCTTCTATCGTTCTATCTCCACTGTTTTTGTAAACCTGCCTGACGGTCACATCTGCAATGGGGCCGGTGATGTTTACCTGAGCCGACGTGGATAGCAAAGGAAATTGTTCGGAGGTAATTCCTTCCGTGCTGACATGAAAATAGGGGGACTGGTTTTGGGCAGAGAGCGCCTGTAAGCTAAGCAGGGCAAGAAAAAAGCTTGAAATAAGAGTTCTCATGATCTGTGATTTATAGTGAATGATTGGATTTCTCCAGCAATTTATACAGACCTTGCCCCAGCTATCCTGCTAGATGAGCAAGTGTAGAAAGTGAGCTATTTTTCGTTGGGAGTAGCTTAGGAATTGTTTTCTGCCGATGCCTAAACCAAGAATAGCTTATATTAGACTTTGCTTTACAAATGTGGTACTGAGCATGCTTACACAATGGATACAACAGATAAAGCGATTCAAGTTGTTGCTTCTGTTTTTTACAATGATGCCGCCAGGAGGGCAAGCACAGCCCCTCACCTTTGACCATATCACCATTAAAGATGGCCTGTCCAACAATACTATTTACGCCATTACCCAGGACCAGGACGGTATTATGTGGTTTGGAAGCCGGGACGGACTCAACCGATACGATGGCTATGAATTCAAAGTGTACAAATCGGATCCGGCGGATAGCACCACTATCAGTAGCAACCACATTCAGGAGCTTTTCTGCCATCCCAACGGCGACATTTGGATCGGCCTGGTAAAGGGAGGTCTAAGCATATTTGATCGCAAAACCCAGCGCTTCATCGTCAACCCCTTCAAAGAACATATCTTTGAAGATTGGATGGAACTTTCTATCGTTTCTATTTTCCAGGACAGCAAAAAGAATATTTGGTTGGCCACATTGGATGCAGGGGTCGTATGTGTGGATTCCACCCTCCAGGCGTTCCAGTATTTCGGCATCAATACGGAAGATGGGCAGGGGCGCATATCCAACAATACCTGTTTTTCATTTGCGGAAGATGCGCAATCGAATATTTGGATGGGCACTTCCGGCAATTCGATTAACTACTGGAGCCCCGTCGAAAAAAAGGTTTTTCAGGTAGCGCCTTCTGTCAATGATGCTGTAGCGGTGGACCTTTCCAGCTTTCGGAAAAAGCTATTTGTAAAAGATGCCGACCAGCTGTGGGTAGGTACCGAAGGGAATGGCTTGTACCAATACAGCCTCTCTCAAAAGCGATTTGTGGGCAAAGCACTCGACCACAGCCTGATCAGGGATATAGCACCTTTGAAAGCTTCAATACTGATCAGTACGGATGGAGAAGGCTTGTATCAAAGCAGTGACCAGGGGCGAACTTTTCAAAATTACAAAACATCCTCTATTCTCATCAACAGCCTCAATACCAATGCCATTTATGACATCTTCGTCGATCAGCTTGGACAGTATCAGCAGCAATGTGATCACTACCATAGAAGAAGGATCAAATGGAGCCATATGGATAGGTACATTTACGCGAGGCTTCAATCTGTTCCATCCCCTCACCCAAACGTTCACCCAATTTGTCCACAACCCCGCCAATACCAATAGCCTCAACAACAACAAACGTCTGGGATATTGAGGAGGATAGGGCCGGCAATTTGTGGATCGGCACGCTTGGCGGAGGTCTCGATTATTTTGACCGCAGCAATAACACCTTCACTCATTACCTCCCCGATCCCACCCAAGCGGGCAGCCTTTCGGGCTGGAATGTGCAGCTCCTGCACATCGACCGGCAGCAAAACCTTTGGGTGGGTACCGAGTACGGCGGCTTGAATAAATTAACCCCCGGCAGTACTCATTTTAAAAATTGGCAACATCAGAAAGAGGATAGCCTGAGCCTCCGTTCCAATTCAATACTATCTCTTTTGGAAGACAAAAAAGGGCAGATTTGGGTAGGCACAGAAGGAGGAGGTTTACACCTCTTATCCAATGATGAGCATTCTTTTAAAAATTATTCCTTGCGCGAAGGGCTACCCTCTACGGTGGTCAATGCAATTGAAGAGGATTCGCAAGGTTTCCTTTGGCTGAGCACCAACTTGGGGCTCTCCCGTTTTGATCCGCAGCAGGAAGTCTTTACCAATTTTGATAAAAATGACGGCTTGCAATCCAACCAATTCAACCCCAGAGCTTCGTTGAGAAGCCGATCAGGTAAAATGTATTTCGGCGGAATCAATGGCTTCAATGTTTTTGTTCCCGACAGCATCCGATCCAACGCCAACCGGCCGGGTATCGTCATTACCGCCTTTTTACTCTTTAATGAACCCGTTCCCGTTGGAGATTATAAAGGACGGAAGCTGATCACCAAGCCCTTGAACGAAGAACCTCGGATTCAATTAAACTATACCGATGATGTCTTCACCATACGATTTGCAGCGCTCGAATATACCAATCCCGCCAAAAATGCGGTAGCCTACCAATTGGAAGGCTTTGATGATGAGTGGAATTTTGTGGACGCCCGGCATCGCACAGCTACCTATACCAATCTGGATGCAGGTGAATATACTTTTTTATTGAAAGCAGCTAACAACAGTGGTATGTGGAGTGAACATATCAAACGATTGTATATAGTCATCCTGCCACCCTTTTGGGAAACCTGGTGGTTCCGCCTGCTACTCGCATTGGCTTTTATCGGTCTGATTTTCTTATACATTGCCTATCTGGATGACAAACGAAAAGAGGAGCATCAAAAACAACTCTTGAAGGCTGAGCAGGAAATTCTGCGACTGAAGAATGAGAAGCTGGGAGAAGAAATCAATCAAAAGAATGCTCAATTATCTGCCGCCTTGCTTCAGTCGGCACACAAAAACAATACACTGGATGATTTGAAGCGACAGCTCAAGGAACAATCCCTGCAAGAAACTACCCAACAGCAGCGAAGCGAGCTGCGGCGCCTTATCAGAAAGATAGATACCGAAATCAACTCGATCGACTACTGGGAACAATTTCAGCTCAATTTTGACCAAATCCATCAGCAGTTTTCCAAAAAACTGCACGAAAAGCATCCCCAACTCACACCAAATGATATCCGCCTTTGCTGCCTTATTAAAATCAACATGACCAACCGGGAAATTGCTGCCATCCAGAATATTTCCATCGCAGGCATCGAAAAAAGTAAGTACCGCCTAAAAAAGAAACTGCATTTGGATAAGGATTCCGACCTCAACCAATACATCCTCAGCATACATTGATCTTTCATTGCAGCACCGCTTATTTCACCTACAAATTGCAGATTTCTGGAATGTGTCCAGTGTTTGTCCAGTGCTGTTTTTCCTGTTTTAGGCCAAAATTTATGTGATTTACAGCGCCTTCTATCACTAATGAAGGAAGATCGACCAACATACTGGACTTCTTTGAACTAAATATGAACTAACTAAATGTACGCCTCCGTGACTACTTCCTCGACCAAAAATATCGTCATTTTCAGCATTTTCGCTCTCTTCCTGGTTTTCTTGCTCGGAATGAATGAGCGAGAGGAAACCAAAGCCACCAAATCAAGTGCTTCCTCATCCCGCTTGACCGATGCCCGTATCGAGAAGCAAGTTGATTCCTTGCTGCAATTAATGACGCTTGAGGAAAAAATCGGTCAATTGATCCAATACACTGGTTACGAAGAGCTCACCGGACCCGGCAAAAAAGAAGGAGGCACCCTGGATAAATACAATCGCATCAAGTCAGGAGGTGTTGGCTCTATGCTCAACGTGCTCTCTGTACGCTCCACCCGCCAAGCCCAGAAACTGGCAGTTGAAAACAGTCGGCTTGGCATCCCTATGATTTTTGCCTACGACGTCATACATGGATACAAAACCATGTTTCCCATCCCACTGGGTGAAACAGCCAGTTGGGATATGAAAGCCATTAAAGCTTCTGCCAGAGTAGCAGCCCGGGAAGCTGCGGCCGCCGGCCTACACTGGACCTTCGCTCCTATGGTCGATATCAGCCGCGATGCCCGTTGGGGCCGAGTGATGGAAGGAGCCGGAGAGGATCCCTTTCTGGGAGCGCAGGCAGCTGTAGCGCGTGTAAAAGGGTTTCAAGCTGATGACCTGGCTGATCCCTTGTCGATTGCTGCATGTGCCAAGCACTTCGCCGCCTACGGATTTGCGGAGGCGGGCCGGGATTACAATACAGCGGACTTAAGCGAGCATACCTTGCACAATGTGGTATTACCTCCTTTTAAAGCCTGTGTAGAAGCAGGCGTTGCCACTTTCATGAATTCATTCAATGAAATTGGAGGGATTCCCGCCACTGCCAACAAATTCCTACAGCGGGATTTGCTCAAGCAGGCGTGGAACTTTAATGGCTTTATTGTATCCGACTGGAGTTCCATCCCTGAAATGATTCATCACGGAATAGCTGACGGTATGGCTTCGGCTACTGAGTTGGCATTCGCTGCCGGCTGTGATATGGATATGGAAGGCTATTGCTATGAAAAATACTTGAGGGAGCTGATTGAAAAAGGGGCTATAGATCAAGCACTGCTCGATGATGCCGTTCGCCGGATTTTGCGCATCAAATACCTCCTCGGCATCATGGATGATCCGTACAAATACTGCGATGAAGCGCGGGAGCAAAAAGAAATATACACGAAGGGAAACCTGGCAATAGCAAGGGATGTAGCTCGAAAATCGATTGTATTGCTAAAAAATGAAGGGCAGCTTTTACCCCTACAAGAAAATAAAAAGCACATTGCCGTGATCGGGCCCCTGGCAAACGACAAAGACAGCCCGCTGGGCAATTGGCGGGGCCAGGCCGTCGCCAATTCTGCGGTTTCCTTATTGGAAGGTATGCAAAAGGCTGCAGGCCAACACATACAAGTGAGTTATGCAGAAGGTTGCAAATTATCTATTGGTGAACGAAATTTTGCCGCTGAGCTCACCATCAATCAATCTGACAAATCGCTCTTCCCGGCAGCTGTAGCCCTGGCAAAAAAAGCGGACATAGTGATCCTCGCCCTGGGCGAAGACAGCCAGCAATCGGGCGAAGGGCGCAGCCAGGTGAGTATTGGCCTGGCAGGTGTTCAGCAGGAACTGCTCGAAACTGTACTGGAGGCCAATAAAAATGTAATCGTGGTGCTGATGAATGGCCGGCCACTGGAAATTTCGTGGATGGCCGACCGCGTACCGGCTATCGTTGAGGCCTGGCATTTGGGTTCCGAAGCCGGCAATGCCATAGCCGATGTGCTGTTTGGAAAATATAACCCTTCCGGCAAACTGCCGATGTCATTTCCCCGCCATCTCGGTCAGCTGCCGCTTTATTATAGTCAAAAAAACACCGGCAGACCCGGCCCCAAAAAAGAGGTCTTTTGGTCGCATTATACCGATGAAAAAAACGATGCACTTTATCCCTTTGGCTTTGGCCTTAGCTACACTACTTTCCACTATGGCACCATCAACCTCAGCAGCAAGCAAATGGCAATGGGCGGAGATATTACCATAAGTACGACCCTCACTAATACCGGAAAATACGATGGCGAGGAGGTGGTACAGCTATATGTTTGCGATTTGGTAGGCAGCGTTACCCGCCCCAAAAAAGAATTGAAGGGTTTCCAAAAAATATTTTTGAAAAAGGGAGAATCGAAAAACATACAGTTTACGCTGTCTTCTGACGATCTGGCTTTTTATACACGCAACAAAACCTGGGAGGCCGAACCCGGCAAATTCAAAGTCTTTATCGGTTCCAGCTCCACCGACACAAAAGAAAAAACCTTCGAACTAATCCACAAAAATTCTACCACCAAAAAATAGATTTTACTGAAAAAAATTATCGATATGAATAAACGTTATTTTCTCCTTATCTCGCTATGCTGCTGGACTGTTGTACAGCTGACGGCACAAACCCATACCGTGCAAGGTACTGTCAGCGATGCTGAGGGGCAGCCACTCATCGGTGTCAACGTCATCGTTCAGGAATCGATGGATAATGCCGTAGTAGGTACCGTCACGGATTATGACGGCAAATATACCTTGCAAATCCCAGCAGGAATGGACACCCTGCTCTTTACCTACATCGGATTCGCTCCTGCCAAAGTTCCTATCGCTAAGCAGGCAATTATCGACATCACCATGTCAGAAGATGCCGCGCAGCTGGAAGAAATAATTGTGATCGGCTATGGTGTGCAAAAGAAACGAGTAGCCACCGGCTCTATTTCCAAATTGACCAGTGAAAGGCTCGAAGGCTACAAGGTGCAGGATGTACAATCATCTTTGGAAGGGCAGGTATCGGGACTTATCGTCAATGAATCATCCGGGCAGCCAGGGGCCGGAAAATCTATCCTCATCCGGGGCATCAGCACCAATGGCGACAACTCCCCGCTTTACATTGTTGATGGCCTCCAGGTGAATAATATTGACAATATCAATCCCGGCGATATTGAATCGGTGGATGTGCTCAAAGATGCCGCCTCCAGTGCGATCTATGGAGCGAGGGCGGCCAATGGTGTGGTTATCATCACCACCAAAAAAGGGACAAAAGGGGAAGGAAGCATCACCTATGAAGGCTTTAACTCCATCTCTACACCCTGGAAAACGCCCGAAATGCTGGGAGCAGCCGATTATATTATGCTCACCAGAGAAAAATTTGCCAATGCCAATCAGACGTCTGCCCTCGAAACACTCGGCTTTCCAAAGGCCGGCGACCCTACCGACGATACCGACTGGATGGATGAAATATTTGAGCCTGCCACGGTGCAGAGCCACCGGCTTACAGCTACCGGAGAAAATATTTTCCTGTCATTGGAGTACTGGAATCAGCAGGGAGTTATTGGTGGCGACAAATCCAACTACAAACGCTACGCTGCCCGCCTCAACTCCGCCAAAGATATCAACTGGCTTTTGACTATCGGCGAAAACTTCTACGTCAACCGGGTTGAGAATCAATCGCTTTCTGTCAACGATGCTTTCGGAACCGTCATCGCTGATGCGTTTGCTTACGATCCACTTACGCCATTATTCGATCCCGCCAAGGATTACGGTTTTGCACAATCGCAATGGGTGCAAAAAGAATATATCAATCCACTAAGCAGGCTTTTTCTGGCCAATAATGACGGCCATGCCGATCAGGTGTTGGGAAATGTGTATCTGGAAGTGAAACCGATTGAGGGCCTGAAATTCAGGACAGATGCGGGGATTGATTACAGCTGGTACAACTTCAGAAGCTTTACGCCCGACTATGCCTTTCACAGTGCATTCACCAATGTGGACAATGACATAAGCCAGGGCTACGGGACCTCTCAATCCCTGCAATGGGAAAATTATATCAACTACAACAAGCAGTTTGGCCCTCATGCTATGGATGTAGTACTCGGCACATCCATCCGGAAGGCTTCTTTTGAGGAGGCCGGTGGGTCTTCATCCTCCATTCCCGATGCTGTCAAATTCAATAACAACTGGCAATATGTAAATGCCGGGCAGGATTCGACTGATCTGTCATATGGTCGTGCCAATGTGGATTATGCCTTGATCAGCTACTACGGTCGCGTACTCTACGACTTTCAAAACAAATACCTCTTTACCGCTACCCTTCGCAGAGATGGCTCTTCCAATTTTGGAGAGAACAACCGCTGGGGTATATTCCCTTCCTTCTCTGCAGGCTGGGTACTTTCTGATGAAGATTTTTTCCATGTCGGCGCCTTTGATTTCCTCAAGCTGCGGGCGAGCTGGGGCCGAAACGGCAACGACCGGATTGCTCCCCTCAGCTATGCTTCGACGATCGAAAATGTGTTCACCTATGCTTTTGGGATCAACCAGAATCTGGTGAGAGGTGCAGCACTGGCTACGCCTCCCAATCCCAACATCAAGTGGGAGGAGAGCGAGCAGATTGATATTGGCATTGAGGCACGGCTATTGGATGGAGCGCTTACCGCAGAGGTTGATTATTATATCAAAAACACCAAAGACCTGTTGATGAACCAGATCATCCCGGGTTATTTGGGTGCTACCAACAATCCGGTGAGCAACCTGGGAGAAATTCAAAACAAGGGCATCGAAGCAGCGCTTACTTACAAAACAGCGGTGGGGGCTGTGCGGCTAAACGCTGGCCTTACTTACACTCACTTCACCAACGAAGTCATCAATGTGGCCGGTGAATCCGGCTTCTTGCAGGGCTGGTCGTGGCCCGTCCGCAATACGCCGATCACACGTATGAGTGAAGGCTTTCCGGTAGGCCATTTTGTGGGCTATGTCACAGACGGAATCTTCCAAAGTGAAGCGGAAGTTTTTTCGCATCTCAATGCAAACGGCGATTTGCTGCAACCCAAAGCAAAACCGGGTGATTTGAAATTCATGGACATCAACGGCGACGGGGAAATCAATTCGGACGATATTACCGACATCGGTTCGCCCTGGCCCGATCATATCCTCGGCCTGACGCTGAGCGCCAATTACAAAGGCTTTGATATTAGTGCCATATTTAGTGCGCAACTGGGCCACGAGATTTTCCGAGCTTACGAACGCTCTGATATCACCTACACCAATTATCAAACCTTCTGGCTGGATCGATGGACGCCGGAAAACCCTGGCAACACCTATCCCCGATTGGTTTCAACTGACCCCAACAACAATCAACGCCCTTCTGATTTTTACCTGGAAGATGCGTCTTTTGTTCGATTGAGAAATTTGCAAATCGGCTTTAGCCTGCCTGCTACCTTGCTCGATAAAATCAGGCTGAAGGGCCTGCGGATTTATTTTTCAGCCAATAATGTGTTTACCCTTACTGATTATACCGGCTTCGACCCCGACATTGGCACGAATGGCTGGATACTGGATACCGGGATTGACAAAGGATTTTATCCTACTAATAAAGTATTTGGCGGTGGCCTGAAAATTACTATGTGACATCACCTTTATTAAAACCAATAATCATGAAAATATATAAAATATTGATCTCTCTGACCCTGCTTATTGGCTTGTGTACCACAAGTTGCAAGGAGGATGAGCTGAATGTACAACCCGTCACAGAATTCCTGTCGGCCAATTTTTACGAAACGGAAGACCAGGTATTTTCCGCTTTGGTGGCGGCTTACGACCCGCTGGGCTGGACGATGGCCTATGGGCATTGGATTTCTTTCGTAATGTTTGGTGAGATTCGTTCCGATAATGCACATGCCGGTGGAGACCCTTCCGACAACGACCAGCCCGGCTGGCAGGAGTTCGATGACTTCAGGAATACGAATACCAATGTGGTTATTCAACCTATATACCGAAGAAATTATATCGGTATTTTCCGAACCAACTTGGTTATCAGCAATGCAAAAATTGAAACGCCTTTGGTTCAGCAGTACCAGGCAGAGGCCAAATTCCTCAGGGCTTATTATCACTTTGAATTGTTTAAGCATTTCGGGCCGATTCCCGTAGTTCTGGAGCCGCTCACCCCAGATAACCTCAATCTTTCGAGGAACACCATGTCGGAAGTATTTGGGGCAATCGTAGCAGATTTGGAACAAGCTATACCCCTGTTGCCCTCCACTATATCTGCCTCCGATAAGGGCAGGATTAGTAAGGGAGCAGCTTTGGCACTCCTGGGTAAAGCCTATTTATACTGGGCCGATATGGACGGAGATGACAGCGGCAAATTTGATCTGGCAGCCGACTATCTGCAACAGCTAGTGGATTTGGGTATTTACAGCCTTGAAGATGATTTAGAGGCCTTGTATGCCTTTGGCGTAAAGAATCCTGCTGAATCTGTTTTTGAAATCCAGCAAACCAATTTATTCCCCAGCGATTGGGTTTGGTTTGAAGGCATTGACGGAAACGGGATGGTGCAGTTGTGTGGGATTCGGGGATTGTGCGACCAACATCCCGATTATGAAGCGGGTTGGGGATTTATGTTACCCACCCCCGGGCTTTACAATCACTATTTGTCGGATGATACGTACCGACGGGGTGCGGCCATTGTTTCGGAAGCGGACCTGGCTCAGGATATCATGGATGCCGGAGCGAGCTGTACCGTGGTAGTTGATCAAACACAATCCAATCCGCAGGACTATACCGGCTACTGGCAGAAAAAGTTTTTGAACTATAAAAACTACACCGGCAATAATATTAATGGTGGCGATCCCAATCTGACCAAGGATGCCAATATTTTTGTGATCCGCTATTCGGATGTACTGCTTATGCTGGCCGAAGCCCTCCATCGGGGCAGCGGCAGCGATGCAGCAGCGATGAGTCATATCGATGTGGTGCGCGAACGCGCCACAGGCCCCGGCGACAATACCGGCAACTTCAGAACAGCTGAACAGCTGATGAGCGATGAAGGCTGGAATTTGCTGGAAGTCATTCAGTACGAGCGCCGCGCCGAGTTGGCGATGGAAGGCGACCGTTGGTTTGACCTGGTGCGCTCGGGCCGCGCCAATGCCCAGCTATTTGCCGGTGATGCCATCCGCGAATCAAATTTTAATGACGACCACCTCTGGCTACCGATAGCTTTGGAAGAAACTACTGTTGCAACGAATCTGACTACTTACCCGGACCAATCATTGTTTAAATAATTTTGTTACAATTTAAATGCTAAAAATTATGAATAATTTACTCAAATTAAAGTGGCCACTTTTGGCTCTTTTAATGGTAAGCATTGCCTCAGGATGTGGCAATGATGATGAAGGACCTAATCCCGGCGACCTCATCGCTAGTTTTCAATACGAAGTCAGCCCTACCAATTTCTTGGAAGTGAGCTTTCAAAATTTTTCGCAAAATGCTGCTTCTTATAGCTGGGACTTTGGCGATGGAAATTCCAGCACAGAAGAAAACCCAACGCATACCTATGCACAGACAGGAGATTACACAGTAGTATTAACTGCTACTGATGCTAGTGGCAAGACCGCCAATCGTGAAGAAACGATTAACATACAGGATCCCGAAGCTACACTTACTTTGCTGGCCGGAACTACAAGCAAGACCTGGTACCTTCAGCGGGAAGGTATTGCACTCGGTATTGGCCCTGCCCTAAATGACAATCAATGGTGGTCTTTTGGTGGTGCAACTCCATTGGGTGATCGCCCTTGTATTCTGGATGATGCTTATACATTCCATCGTGATGGCACTTTTGAGTTCAATTCAAACGGCACTTTATTCATCGACTCTGAAGGCAACGGTGGCTGGCAAGGCCCCACTGCTGCGGAAGGTTGTTATGATGAATCTGATCCAGGCACTCTGATGGCTGCTACGGGCGAAGATTTAAGTGCTTTTGGCAATGGAGGAAGCTATACATTCGACCTCGATGCCGATCAGAACCTGCTCACCCTCAATGGCCTCGGGGCATACATCGGTCTGGCTAATAAAACATCAGCTGGCGATAATTACATCCCGATCTCTGTTAAGGAATACAAGATTTTCAATTTTGTAGATGGAGACGTTGCCGATTCGCTGCAAATAGCTATTGTAGGGGATGGCGATGCCTTTTTCTGGAATTTCTATCTCGTTAGTTATGACGATCCTAATGACCTGCCTGACATTCCCAGCGCTATGCCTAAGGCCAGTTTCTCTTTTGAAAGAGATGGCTTTGAAGTGACTTTTGACAACAACTCCACCAATGCCACCAGCTTTATGTGGGACTTTGGCGATGGCAACAGTTCCAGTGAAGTAAGTCCTGTACACACCTATATGAATGAAGGTGACTACACGGTTACGTTGACTGCTATGGACGGTAATGGCAATTCTGACGAAGCTATGGCTACTATCAGTGTGAGTGCCGCCGTCTTTTCAGCTGCTGTACTGAGCGATGCTGATGGAAAAATCTGGAAATTGAATGGTGAAGCCTCTTATGTAGTAGGGCCCTGCGCTGGTTGCAACGATTGGTGGCCTGGCCTGGATGCACAGGGCGTTATAGATCGTGCATGCCAGATGGATGACGAGTTCATATTCACCGATGGTGGCACATTTGAGTATGATAGCAAAGGAATGGTTTGGCACGAAGACTACATTGGTGGCCCCAATGTATGTGAGGCTGAATCAGCTTTGATGAGTCCTTATGATGTGTTGGGTTCCGGTACACACAGCTTTGAAGTAACTGAGGCTGTTGGGATGGATCCTGCAACCATTAAAGTGATTGGCACTGGTGCCTTTATCGGCTTCCACAAGGCTTTCAATGGTGGTGAATTAAACTCGACAAATGGTGTTGGCCCAGCGAGTGAAATCACCTATACCGTACATGATTACTCTTCTACTCCTGCAGGAGAAACACTCACTCTGGTGATTGATATTTCCCCTGACGGTACAGCATGGTGGACGATTACCATGTTCTCTGAGAAATAATTTTTCAAAAAAAATGCTGAGGCTCTTATTTGGGCTTCAGCATTTTATACTTTTATACAATGAATTTCAAAATGCTTTACCTCTGCTCGTTACTTTCCCTGCTTTGTTGTAAGGATAAAGGAGGTGATAATTCTCCTCCCCCTGTTTTTCCAACCCTTACCATAGAAGAGGGAATCCAGATAGCAGAAGGATCGGAAGATCATTCCATCTTTGTAAGCTTGCGGCTGTCCGGCTCAGCTACCGAAAATGTGGTCGCCTTTGTTCAAACAGAGGACATCACTGCCAAAGCCGGTGAAGATTATGAGGCTGTGAACAATCAAAGAGTGGACATTGCAGCAGGCTCGTCAATAGCAGAAGTTAAGATCACCATCAAAGGAGATGCTATTCACGAATCGGATGAAACCTTTTCCTTAAAGATTGAATCCGTTACAGGAGCCAGGCTCTCGGCTGACAAGGCCTCAATAAGCATACTGAATGATGACATCGACACCAATATCTTCATCCCCTCCAACGGCTATACCAGCCTGGAGGATTACGCCGGGATGACCCGAATCTGGCAGGACGAATTTAATGCAAGTACAGTCGATCAAAATCATTGGACATTCGAAATCGGTACAGGCAATAGTGGCTGGGGCAACAATGAGTTGCAATTTTATCGCAAAGAAAACACCTACCTGCGGGAAGGCAAGCTAATCATAGAGGCGCGCCAGGAAAACTTCAATGGCAGCCCATACACCTCTTCCCGAATGATCACCAAGGATAAGTTTGATTTTAAATACGGACGCGTTGACATCCGCGCCGCCCTGCCCTTTGGCCAGGGTGTCTGGCCGGCCCTCTGGATGCTGGGCGCCAATATCTCTACCGTTGGCTGGCCATCCTGTGGCGAAATCGACATCATGGAAATTGTAGGTCACCAAGCAGCTACCCTACATGGCACAGCCCATTGGTCAGGCAATGGTAATCATGTTTATTTGGGCGGTGAGACTACATTGAGCAGTGGGATTTTCTACGATGAATTCCACGTTTTTAGTGTCATTTGGGATGCCAATGAAATTCGTTGGCTACTTGATGATCAGCAGTATTACAGCCTTGACATCACAGATGGAGAAAGGACAGAATTTCATGACCCCTTCTTTTTCATCTTTAATGTAGCGGTGGGTGGCAATTGGCCGGGCAGCCCGGATCAAACCACTCAATTCCCACAGCGAATGATCGTCGATTATATCCGGGTATTTCAAGATCAATAGCTGCAAAGGATAAAAGCCCATTTACAATTTTACTCCTCCTCATCCTGTTGAGCTTAGGGCTAATAGTTAAATAAGACAAAGCAACCATCGCGCGGTGCCTATGCCTCTTGATGACCATGATTTCGCCAGTTCCGGGTAAGTTTGTATGTTAAGGATTCATACAATCAATCACTTAGAACTCGCATCATGAAAAAGTCAATCAAAAAACTGTAGGAAAGCAAGCTTAAAATTTTGCACTAATGCACCGAAGGGTAAATTCCAAATACGCTCTAAACCAGAATAAGGTTATCCGGCGCTCCTGACTTTAGCAAGGAGCATATTGCATTTTATGTATGGCCTGCCCCTAATGCCCTAATAATCTCATAATCAGAGCATTAGGGCATTTTTATCACAAAAACACAGACCGGGATAACCCAATATTATTTATACCGCATTATTTATACCGCGCTTTGCCAAGTTTTGTGTGTATGCACAAAACCTGGCGGCTTGAAGGATGGATCAAATCAATATTGACTCATTTCAGGCTTGACCCTATTTCAGTTCAAAGTCGATGAATGGCTTACCTTCCTCAATCGCACCACCACCGAAAGTATCAATTGGAATATAAGAATGCAGCTGGAGTGAGTTCAGGTTTTCAGATGTGGGATAGTATAAATGTCTAACTATCCATTCCATTTGTCAATTTCACCCAAAAAGGTGAATCAAGGCCTGGCTCTGGTGCCTAATTTTGTAGTAATTGTTCGTTAAAAACCAAATACTATGTACAATTTACTACAAAAGAACCCTTGGCATCGGATCGGCACATTACTCTGCTATCTTTTCCTTTCCCTCAGCTTACCTGCTGCAACGGTGACTTGGACGGGAGGAAACGGCAACTGGAATGTAGCTGCAAACTGGGATACAGGCTACGTCCCCGGAATGTATGATGACGTTAGGATTTTATCGGGAAATGTTAGCCTGACAAGCTATACCGCTTTATTTCAAAGCCTGCATTTAGCAGGAGGAAGTTTAACGATCGACCCATCTGGTTCAATCCTGATAATTACTGACATAAGCAGTATTTCTGTTATAATAAACGTAGGTAATCTTTATAATAATGGATCAATTATAGTTTTCAACACTGCTACTACAGGTTTTTCGCGAGGAATCCTAAACGCAGGAAATTTCGTGAATAATGGCACTATTGAAATCGTGCTTTCTCCTTTCCAGGGTATATTTTCGAGTAATAGTTTTACGAATACAGGTGACATATATATCAGTAATACAGGAAACACCGGAATTGCAGCTCTGGGGTCTTTTACGAATTCCCCCACCGGTACTATCGAAATTGAAGAGGTCTCTACAGGTTTATATGTTTCTTCCGGAGCTATTTTCACAAATCAAGGAGCCATAGATATTGCGGATATCAGCACCGCAATTCTTATTGTGGGAAGCCAATACATTAATAGTATCGGCTCCAATTTATCGATCTCCGATTTTGGAAACTTCGGGTTAAATACGCTTCAAAACAGCATTTTCAAAAACTGGGGCCAGGTAACAATCGATGATCCGGACAAAACAGCATTTGCTGTAGGGGAAAGCCTGGCAATCAACTATCAGACAGGTGTTGTGGATATAATTGATTCAGGAGGTGACTATGGGCTAGAAGTTTCTACGGATGGCGAATATCGAAATTTCGGAAAAACGTATATTAGATCTCCTCAAAATAATGCTATTAAAGTTTTGGGTCAATTTAATAACAAGCCTAAAGGCTTCCTGCTGGCCAATGGAAGAATCTCGACCTATAGCGGCAGCTCCGTACTCAATCAGGGTCACATTGAGCAGAACTACCGTAGCACCAACTCTATTTATGGTGGCACCTTTACCAACCGCGGAGCAATCGGTGATCCCGATGAAGCCTTCGCTTCCAACTTCAATAACCAAAGTGTTCGTGTCAGGCCCCTCCACGGTACTGTACAGGTAGGCCTACCCTACCCCAATGCGCTGGATGTAGGTACTTTCAACTACCTTACGGTCCTCGGCTGGTACACAAATCCAAATGGAAGTATCTCGGCAGGTACCTATAATCCATACATCAATACTTTCATCCCGAACTCCAATGCAGCCGGCAAAAAAAAGCTTTACGTTACCATCCGCATCAACAGTGGCATGCAATCCTATATCTACGAAGTGCCGGTACCTGGCGGTGTACAGAGCCTAAAGGGAGGCGGCAGCAGTGCGGGGCAGGCTTCCACCAGCCTGGCTGAGACAGAACTGCACATCTTCCCCAACCCCAGCTCGGGCATCATCCACCTGCAGTCATCAAGCTCCCTGGCCAGGGATGCTCAGCTAAGCCTGATGAATGAATTGGGGCAGCTCGTTTGGTTGGAAAGTTTGCCAACTGATAGTCAGTCCCTGCGCTCTATTGAATTGCCCGCTTCGCTCCCTGCAGGTGTTTATTGGCTGAACATCCGGTGCCAGGGCGTTACCTTACACGCTGAGCAGCTAATACTGAAGCCTTAGAAACTGTTTTGAAATATGTCGCTAATTTTTTTATGCCTCTTATTTCCTCCATACTGTGGCTTTTTCTCGGCCAATAGCTAGGGCTATTCACCTCAAAAAACCCTTCGTCTGGAGAAAAAATAGACTATAAACAATTTCATCACACTTTTCAAAACAGTCCCTAAGCATAGCCTTTTATTCCTTCGTCATGATCTTAAATGGGGCTTCCAAATACTCTGGAAGCCCCATTTTTGTTGGCTAAACCCGGCAGGATGATCTATTTCTGCTCCAATCAAATCAAAATAATTCACATTATTAGTACCTTTAGTCATCACTGCAAAACGCTTTAGCCAAACATTACAAACATATTATGGAAAGGTTTATAGGCATTCTGGGGGTTGTGCTGTTGCTTGGCATAGCCTTTTTGATGAGCAATAATCGAAAAGCGATCAATTACCGATTGGTGGCTTGGGGCTTGGGGCTACAATTGACTTTCGCGCTGTTCATTTTGAAAACGCCTATCGGACTCCCCTTTTTTACATTTTTTGACTCCCTGATTAAAAAACTGCTGGCCTTTTCCGATAAAGGCGGCGACTTTCTTTTTGCTTCCTTTGTGAGTGGACAGGTCGAAGCGCCCATTATCAACTTCGCCGTCCGCGTACTGCCTACCGTCATCTTTTTCTCTTCTCTGATAGCTGTATTGTACCATCTCGGCATCATGCAATTTGTGGTTAAATGGATCGCTAAAATTGTACAAAAAACCATGGGCACGAGCGGGTCGGAGACCCTCAGCGTAGTAGGGAGTATCTTTGTAGGGCAAACCGAAGCCCCTCTCCTGGTACGGCCGTACGTAAAAGGCATGACCCGCTCAGAGCTCATCACGGTGATGATCGGCGGCTTTGCTACCGTAGCTGGCGGCGTGATGGCCATTTATGTAAAAATGCTGGGCGACATCCCCGGTATTGCCGGACACCTGATGGCAGCCTCTATCATGAGCGCCCCGGCAGCTATCGTGATTGCCAAAATCATCTTTCCCGAAACGGAAGAATCGGAAACCAAAGGAACCCTTTCCGTGCATGTAGAAAAGACTGCCGACAATGCCATGGAGGCGATGGGCGATGGCGCCACCGATGGGCTCAAACTGGCCGCCAATATCGGTGCCATGCTCATTGCAGTAGTGGCTATGGTGGCTATGTTTGATGGTTTGCTCAGCTTTGCCAACACTTCATTGGCCGAACTTCTGGGTTTTCTGTTCCGGCCATTGGCTTTTTGTATGGGCGCTCCCTGGGAGGAGGCCGGCACATTGGGTACCTTGCTGGGCGAAAAAATTGTACTCACTGAATTAATTGCTTATAAAGACCTCAGCGAAATCAGACAGCTAGGCACACTTTCTGATCGTACCGCCATCATTGCCAGTTATGCGCTTTGTGGTTTTGCCAATTTTGCTTCCATTGGTATTCAGATGGGCGGTATTGGTGGTATTGCTCCCAGCAGAAAGAAAGATATTGCCAAATTGGCTATGAAGGCCATGATCGGTGGTGCGCTGGCATCCTGGATTACCGCCTCTATTGCAGGTATACTAATTTGATATTGTTTATAATAGTTTTTAACCAAATTAATCATCAATGAACGCTAGACAAGGATTGACCGTACTCGCTATTATTTTAGCACTGCTCCTGCTGGGATTGGGATGGTGGGCTTATGGTCTCCACAAGGAAAAAACCAGCCTGACCGGAGAAAGAGATCAGCTGGAATCGGAGCTGAGTGAAGTAAATTTGATCAAGTCCCGACTCGAAACAGAAGTGGATAGCCTGGAACAGGCCTATATTTCGCTCACCGATGAGAATGCTACCTTGCAAAGCTCACTGGCCGATGCACAAGCTACCATCAATCTGCGAGATGCGACTATCAGAAAATTGAGGCAAACTGCCAAAAGCGGGCAGCAAGCAAAAACGCAGGTCAAAGATTTATCCTCCGAATTGCAGGCGCTACTTAATATTAAATCTCAACTTGAGCTCAATATCAAATCGCTGCAATCGGAAAACGATTCTCTCCGCGTACTGGCAGGCGTCCTTGTTGAAGATTTGAGCAAAGCAAGGGAAGAAAACACAGCACTTGCCAATCTCAACAGGGCCATCCAGGAAGAAGTGGATCGGCTCACCCTGGCCAACTTCAAAGCCTCTGCATTCCGGATTGAACCGGAAAAGAAAAACACCAAAGCGACTGCCAAGTCGCGCCGCGCCCGGCGCATGAAGATCAGCTTCGACCTAACCGATGTGCCGCCCGAATATCGGGGCGTACGGCCCATTTACCTGGTTATTTCCGACGAGCAGGGTACGCCGATCAAAATGGATAATCCGGTGAAAGCACAAGTTAAAGTCAATGGCCAAATCACCGATCTCCTGGCAGCTGAGGCAAAGGAAGTCAACATTGCTCAAAACCAGCGCCTTTCATTTACCCATGATTTGGCACAGCGCCTCAAATCTGGCTACTACCGGGCATTGGTCTTTACTGATATTGGGTTACTCGGCGCTTCGAGTTTTCGCTTGCGTTAATTTTGGCAAACTTGTACGCTAACAATGGTTTCAATTTTTCGTTCAGCATTTGCCGTTTTGCTTCCCGGATTTTTGTTTGGCAGCCTGCTAAGTGCTTGTGTCAGCAAAAAAGAGCATTTGCAATTGATGGAAAACAGGCGCGTCGAGCAGCTGCAACATCAAAAACAACTCGACTCGCTCAAGCAAGTGCTTGGTCAAAGCCTTTATACCAATGAACAGCTGCGCCTCGATTTGGCCGAACGAACGGGCGAAAACAATATCCTGCTGATTATGCAGGACAAATACCAGCAAAAGATCGATCAGCTCACCACCGAAATTGACCAGCTGAGCAACCAGTCTTTGTCGAGTACGCAGATCATGAATTCCCAGTTGCTGGCTAAACAAAATGAAATCAACCGGCTCAAAGATGTACTCCTCGCCATTGATAACGTACTGGTGGGCAGTGATAAAAATCTGGGCAGCCTGGCCAACGAACTACGCCTCGCCTTGCAAAGCACCCAGGAGGCCAACTATTCGATCGAGAATCAGTCAGGGTTGTTGCGCATCATTTTATCCGGCGACTATTTATTTCGGGCCAAAAGCGCTTCGCGGATCAATGCTCCGGCTATCCAGCTGCTGGAGCAACTTGCACAGATCGTCCAACGCTACCCCAATGTCAATCTTAACCTGATTGGACATACTGACAACAACCGCCCGCCCAGCCCACACAAAAGCAATTGGGCCTTTAGCGCTTTGCGGGCCGCCAACATTGCCCAGATGATGAGCGAAGATTTTGGCATCAGTACCAACCAGCTCACGGCAGCTGGTCGGGGAGCAGCCGAACCGAGAGCTTCCAATGAAACGGCCCGGGGAAAAGCAAAAAACCGCCGCATTGAATTGTTGTTGCAGCCATCGAGAGAGGAGCTGGTCAGGGCAATCAGGAAGGAACTTCGTAACGACTAGCTGGCGATGAAAGCATACTCTACTCTATTACGAACCACTGTACTCCTGCTTTTTTTGGCAATAGCCGCCCAGGCCCTCACTCAGCCTCTCCGCACCCAGAATTTGGTATTGATCACTATTGACGGCTTACGATGGCAGGAAGTGTATAGCGGAGCTGTGGACAGTCTAATGACCAACCGAAGTTTTGTAAGCGATACGGCTGCTTTGCGCCTTCGCTACGATGCGCCTACCGCTAGTGAGCGGCGTAAAATACTGATGCCCTTTTTTTGGAATACGATAGCTAAAGAGGGGCAATTGTATGGCAATCGTTGGAAAGGCAATAAGATGAACGTAGCCAACCGCTTTTGGTTTTCCTACCCGGGCTACAATGAAATATTGTGTGGCGACAGTGATCCAAAAATCCGGACAAATGATACGGTTTACAATGAGAATATAACTGTGCTGGAGTGGTTCAACAATCGACCGGAATTTAATGGCAAGGTAGCCGTATTTGCAAGCTGGAATCGCTTCCCCTACATTGTCAATGAGCCGCGCAGTGGCATCCCCGTCAATGCAGGCTTTCAGTATGCAACGGGAGATTCCATTAGCCCAAAAGAGCAGGTACTCAACGAATTGCAGGATCAAATTCCCAGCCCCTGGGCTACAGTACGGCTGGATGCCTTTACCCATCATTATGCAATGGAATACTTGAAAAGGAAGCAGGTGCGTGTCTTATACATTGCTTATGGCGAGACGGATGACTTTGGGCATGACGGCAAATATGATGAATACTTGCATGCTGCAAATCGTACCAGCCAGTGGATCAGTGAGCTTTGGGAGTATTTGCAATCGCAGTCCTTTTATCGGGGCAATACGACTATGGTTATCACTACCGATCACGGGCGGGGTACCAATCCATTCCATAGCTGGCGCCGGCATGGCCGTTCGGTAAAAGGATCGGACGAGACCTGGCTGGCTGTATTGGGCCCGGACACGCCTCCACGGGGAGAGATGGATGAGCCGATGCAGCTTTGGAACCGCCAAATTGCTCAGAGCTGCGCTGCTTTTTTCAAATTAACGTACAGAAATGGCAAAGAGACCGGTGCGGCGATCCCCTTGCTGATTACCAAATAATCAGGCTCAGGCTTTGAATCCGACCTTGGCAATAGTAGCTTCGATTTCGTAAAAGCGCTTCAAAATGTCATTGACAAAGCGAAGATTGCCATATGGAACGACCAGGATGAACTTGCCATTCTTTCGCTTGGCCAATTCACTAAGCAGGCGCCATTTGCTTGCAATGGTCTTGATATCCTCCTGCTTGATGGCAATTTCGAAGTAGTTTTTTGCCCCGCTGCGCGAAATCGCAGTAATGTCGGGAATAAAAAACTTATCACCTGTGGTTAACCTGGCAGGCGTTTCATAACCTTCCGCGTTGGCTTTCACATTTTCATACCCCCTGCCCTGGATAAGCTCCTTGACAGCATTCACAATCATTTCGTCTGTTTTTTCGGCGGTGAGAATTCCTTCTTCCATAATAGTAGTTCAATATTTTATTAAAAAACAATCCGTTCGTTGACTAAGGCTGACCGATAGTATCAAGTCAGGAGATTGAAATCAAGTGAACGTTTTCCATAGTTTTCTTAGCGGTATGTAGCTTTGAGAATGGTATTTTCCAAGGGTGGATGGGAGGCTCGGCAATTTCCATTTCCGTTTTTAAATCATAGGGGACAACTACCTTTGGGCACCTTCCATTCGGCTCGCTTAGAGCTTGTTCAATTGCAGCTAATAAATGGACATTTAGACAAGCTCTTGCTTAATATAACGTAAGGCTGGCCAAAATAGTTTAGTTTTTGGCAGGTCAGTATTTTAAGAGGGTATAGTTTTTTAGGGTACAATCGTATTTCGCAAAGCAAGCTTTGATCCGGAAAAGGAAGCCTAGCGGACTTTGCGGAATTGCCGGAGAAGCTGCCAACACCCTATTCCCATTAATATAAAAATGATAAAATAGACCCAAAGTGGAAGTCGCCGTGCCATTAAAAAGAGGTAGGCATAGGTGCCAATAAAACTCAAAAACATGCCCACTGCCGGCCAAAGCAGGGAGTATCCACCACGGTAATTGCGTAGCAACCAGGCAAAACAAACCACCGATACCGGAATGGTACCAAAATATAAAACCCCCAAAATCAGCGGATTAATGCCATAGGTTGAACTTGTTTCAATAATCCACTCGAGGGCTTGACACCACAAGTCTTGCATGAAGTTTTTTTTATCGCTAAAGATAAGAAATAAGGCTTCACACAGTAATCATACATAGAACTGATTTAAACTTTTCTAATGGTTTGCAGCTCCAGCCCTTATAGAACCTGACTTCTTTCCTTTTATCGTCCGTACCATACAGGTACGCACTCAAAAAGAGAAATCGCCAGAACCTACAATGGCCAAGCCTCAACAACAATACAATAGTTTAAATCAGTTCATATTTTATTTCTTTAGCAATCTTTCCCATAGCATAGCTGCTAAGCGCCGTTCTTTGATCAGAATATCACCACTTATTCGGAAACCGCTTTTCAGATCAAAGCCATCCCGCTTATTGGAAATAGAGGCAAGAACATAAAAATTGTTGGATGTATCCTGACGAGCGAGATGTTCTACCTTACCGCGCAATATTCCATAATAGTAGTGGTTGTATGCATCCACTTTGAAATGTACAATTTGGCCTTTCTCCACCTTTGACATGCTCTTTTGAGGAATATTAAACTTAGCAAAAAAAGTTTCCTCTTCTTGTGGAGTAAGGGTAAGTAAGGGTGTATTTTTAGTAATGAAGTTGGTGAATTTAAAAGTATTAAATAAGTTGGAGACATTGCCATCCACCGCGGCGATGATACTCATATTATTTAATTCTGCTAATAACCGTTGCATATTATTTCCCAGTTCTTGATGACGCGCTTCCTCTTCCAATAAACTCTTTTTGATATCCACATACTCAAAGTTATTGGCCAGCAGCTGGAGCTTCCAGTCATGCTTCTGACCTGAATAGGTATTGCGTAGCCCTTTTTGAGAAGATTGTCGAAGATGATACTGCTTTTGAAGGTCGGATAATTCGTTTTTCGTCGATAAAAATAATTGATACTTCTCTTGATATTTTTGACGACTAAGTAGGCCGTTATCCATTAATTCGTGATCCTTCTCCAAGCGCCGGGCAGCTATTTCGCAACTTTCCTCGAGGTTACTAATCTGCTGCTCCAAAGCCGATAACTCCATGCTATGGCTGTTGCGTTGAGTGTAAAAACCCGAGTCGATTATTTTCTCTTGCTTTTGCAACTCTTCCACCTTGCTTTCCAAATTGGCAATTTGCTTCTTCAACAAATTAATATTGGCGAGTGTCAGCCAGTATTGTTCTTTCGCTTTTTGATATTCAGCCAGCAAAAGGTCGTTTTGCAAAACGAGTAATGTGTCGCCCTTTTGCACAGATTGACCTTCTTTGACTAAAAGTTGCTTCAACTTTGCTTCAGCAGGAGCCCTGTAAATGATAGGCGCATTTTGAGAAAATAGTTGTCCTGATCGGAAAGATATTGTCTCGTGAATCTTTAAAGTGAATACCAGCAACAGGCCAATTCCTATTGCGCTAATCAATAGCCAAGCCATAATTTTAATGATGATAAACACCCTGGGGGGTTGGTTCAAGTAAACGTCCATTTTTGAGTTTGTACCTTTTATCAAACAATATATCTTCCACCGCTACATGCGATATAACAATAAAGGATTTATCTTCAAAACAATTGAGCAGCTCGCCTGCATCCTTAATAGATTCTACATCCATCCCGTTGAATATCTCATCGAGTATGACCAGTTGGGCATCACACATTAAAGCACGCAACAACAATACTTTTCTACGCTGTCCTGTAGAAAGGTTTTTCCCGTTTTCATGAAGTACAAAATTGAATTTCTCCGCCTGTTGATCAATAAAGTCATAAAAATTGAGCATTTTGGCGTATTGCACCAGTCTTTCCAGAGAGACTTCCCTTTCGAAAGTGATATTGAAAAGTAGCGTGTCATTGAATAGGATATCTTCACCCGAAACAAAGGCTACTTTACTCCTAAGCTTTTTCTCATCAAATACACCGGAAGGTAGTTCGTTGATCAGTATTTCTCCTTTTGTAGGAGGGTAGAGGAAAGATAACACTTTGCAAAGCGTAGATTTTCCGCTTCCATTCCTTCCCTGCATCCATACCTTTTCTCCCTGCCTAATCGAAAAGTCCAGCTCTTTCAAAACATAACGATCATCGTGATAAGCGAAATGTAAGTCGCGTACTGCTATTTGGCTGATCTTAAAATCCTTGATCTGGTGCTGTTCAGCTATCTGCGCACTTAGCTGGATGTTTTGTCGAAAATCGAAAAAACGCCGCAATATTACTTCGTGCTCCTGCAAGGAGATATTATAATCAAGCAGCGATTGAAAAGCCCGAAATATTTTTTTTGATAAAGCCACAAAAGTGATAATCATACCCAGGCTGATCGTGTTGAACAGGATCATTTCGCGCGAAGCCAAAACAATAATGAAAAGTGTAGCCAGAGAGGTAATGAGAGAGGCAGTTGTAGAGTTGAGCAAGCCCAGTACTTTGGCACGGGTACGCACTTCTACTAGTTCGCGAAAATTGGATTTGATCCTTGCACTGGAAAAACCCTCCAGGCCAAAACTCCTCAATACTTGAATCCCATCGATTTTCTCTATGAAGCGGGAAAAAAAATCGGCCTTGCTGGCAAAACGTTTTTGCTCCAATTGCTTTAAATGGGGCGTAATAATATAAAACATAACACCAAAAAGTGCTAACACCAGAAAAACGATCATCGACAATTTCCAATTAATGGCCACTAAAATAACAATGGAAAATAACGCTACTACAGCATTTACAAAAATGCGAGAGAAAAACCGCATAAAAAAGGCCTTCATTTTCAGGCTGTCACTGAGCCGTTCTACCAAATCTCCACGTCGGAAACTTTGTAAATACTGAATAGAAAGCAAATTGAGCTTGTGGTCGAAAATCGATAGGAAATATTTGTCGAACATGTTCCCCAAGTGGATAGAGAAAAAGCGGCGAAAGGTTGAAAACACCCTATCGAAAAAATAAAAAATGCCTACCCCAATAGCAAACAACCACAACGTATTCAGCTGGTAAGCTGGCAATACATGGTCGATTAGGATTTGATTGATAAAAACGGCCAGATAGGTGATGGTAGCTGCTAAAAATGTAATCGCCAAAAAAACACCCCAAAAACCATGAATAGTACTGACGCTCCGAAAGAGCTTTAAGTAGAGATTCTCACTTTCCTCAGTTTCATTAAAAACGAGCTGGTCTGGCTTTTTGACACTCAACAAAATTGGTGCTTCTATTTCCACTTCTTCCATCCGTACTTTGAGGCTTTTAAAACCCTCTGGTAAGGCACTCATTTGTTGATTGAACATCAAGTCCCTTAAAAATGCCTGCTCCGTTTGTATATCGCGAAAAGGGAAATTGTCGCGCATCCACGAAAACCAGCTCAGTTTATTAAAATACTGTACCAGTTCTGACCTGCTGAGATGCGGCGGCATCTTAATATCAAATTGCTTTAGCTCTTTCCGGATTTTCACCTTCAACAAATCTTCCATATCTGCCAATGGCAAATACGAGGAAGAATAATAGGCTTTTTGCCGAAAAGCCTGCAACCCCAGCTTATAAGGGCGATATTTGCCCGGGTCGAATACCGTAAACTGTTTTCCATTCCAACTTTTAAGTATGACATAGTGCAAACCTCGCTTACTCTTTATCGGTGCAATGGCCGGCAACCAGGCCTGAAGGTTAGCATCTTCTTCATCTACTGCATTTACATCAATCAAATGAAATTGACTTTGGAATCCGTAGCGTTCGAAAAACTGATGCAAACTTTGGAAACTCGCTCCTTGCTGGTCGAGTGGAATATGCTGCTCAATGATTTCACGCGGAATATCAGCCTCCAGCAAATTACAAAGAGTCTTTACCGCACTGATCCCACAATCGTTCGTCTGAAGCTGTTGGTCAACTAGCGTTCTCATACTCCATCAATTTTGGAGGACTGCTTTATGATTGACGGAGCAGACCAACGAATATTTTTACTACATTGATACAATTGTTTTGCGGAAGCGAAGCGATCTTCAGGTTTTTTCGCCAAAGTGCGAGCCAGCAATTTGAGTAGCGCCCTGGGAATAGCTTCTTGTGTAGCAGCCCGAGGTGCAAATACCAGGTTTTGTTTTTTTATCTGCTCTGAAAGGCTTTGCCAGCTAAAGGCCTGAAAAGGCATTTTTTCATAAAGCATATAATAAAATATCACACCAATCTGAAACACCTCCGATCGATAATCTGCCCGGCTATTAACGATATAAAAAGTTTTGTTATTGATTTTTTCTGGAGCGATATACTGATGTACTCCGCCATAGTGAATGGTCTCTCCTTCGATTATATGAAACCTGTTGGCCATATCGAAATCGATTACTTTCACTTTTTTTCCCTGGTGAACCAGCACATTACTAATGTGCAAATCGCCATGCAAAATCCCCTGCTGGTGTACATAGGCCATTGCAGAAAAAAATTGGCGGGCAAGGCGAAAGCGCTCTATGAGTGGAGGATTACAATTTTTCAAATGCCGCCGAATGCTTATGTCGTCCACCAATTCCAACACCCCAAAACAATAATATTCCTGCTCGACCACTACTTTCATTTGGCAGATATAGGGATGATAGCCTATCATTTTCAGTAGCTCAAACTCTTGTAAAAAATTGCGACGCTTTTCAGCAAGCTGCTTAGCAGAATGTTCAGAAGAAATTTTCAGGGCCTTCACAGCGACCTTCTCCCTCGTCTTGAGATCGATCGCTTCGTACACTTCGATTTTTTGGTTGTGAAAAAGACGTCGGACGATCTGATATCGACCTACCTGAGTTCCATCCGAGAAGATACGTGTGTTTGTTTTGGCCTTCAAAGCTTCTGAACGAACAGGGCGCAGAAATTTTTTATTGGTCATAGTTTCAAAAAACTTCTGCATGGTTGGTGCTACTTCTGCTTCTTTACAATGCGCTCTTCGAGCAAAGTCAGCAATTATTTTTGATAGGGTGCTGGTTTGGTGAAAATGCTCCAGGAATTCTTTGATTACCGGGTTTATCAAATACCAGGTGTTACCATTATCCAGAGCAAAAAGCTCTTCATTCAGTAGTTTTTGTACCTCTGGTGCATCTGATGACAGTTTCTTTCGTCGAATTTGATCGGCAGTTAAAATCCTACAGTTTTCAGCCAATATGTATGGAGTATCTTTTGCCTTCATTACGTTTCAATTATTCAGTATTCAATTCAATCGACAAGTTCATGCAACAGTTAATCAGTGGCAATTTGTGACTGGAGGACGGGGAACTACTTCACAAGGAAGTAGTTCCGGTAAAAAGGCAACTCCATACAATTAAGGAGTATCCGTATTGGTACCTGAGCCTGTGTTGGTACCTGTGTTTGAATCGGAATCGGAATCAGAATTGCTGTTCGACATTCCTGAGCCGGATTGAGTGCCAGTACTTCCAGCGCGAATTCCTTTCGCAACTACTTGATTCATCTTTTCCTGCGACAAATCTCCAAGAATTGATTTTAATGATAACATAATGTTAAATTTTAAAAAATTAAAAAATAGATGATTCTGAAATTCATAGATTCGTCCGACTATTTTTTGCTAAACGCTAATCCGCTCACCAACTTGAGCCGGGGAATATTTGAACTTCCTTAAATGACTTGGAGATTGCCTTTTATCTTATCGAAAGATACCTGTTGTTTGTTCTTAGCATCGCATCTTGCGATGAATTACTTCAATTGATGACAGGTACGTAGGTGTGAGGAAAAGAAATATGATGCTAATGCTGTTTTATTAATAATTGACTAGGCTAAATGTAAAAATAGCACCGGGACGATACAACTAAATCCTGCTGAACCGGAAAAATTAAGCCCTGAAACTGCTCACAGTCCAATTTATACACGCTCGAACCACCAGCAGTATAATCAAAAAATTGACTATTTTCGACTCAGAGAAAAACCCATTGCTAGCAGCAATAACCGAATACATTTCTACAATGGATTTTAATATGGCTTTACTAAAATTTTCCGTGCTTGGAATTTGCTATCTCCTTGTATTCAACGCAAGCTGTAGCATTAGCAAATCGAGGCAGTCAGGAGCTTTAGAGGGCGAATTTTCCTGCCGGGCAGATGTGGCCCTGTTTTACATTTGCAAGGAGCGCAAACGCTATCCAGTGAAAGGAAGTGATGCCTATTTGGCTATGGAAAGAGCCTATTTGAGCTTAGCAGGGATGGAGCCCGGGCAGCCTGTTTTTGCCCGCCTCGATGGCCACTTTGAGGAGGGACCCAATGCAGAGGGTACCGCAACTACCCGCTATTTGGTAGTGGATCGCTTCTACGAATTACAAAAAAACAGGAGTTGCCAGTGATTATACCAGCAACTCCTCTCCCGCTTATCGATCGGATTTTTCAATTAACACGACTTCCGCTATCGGGCCATTCAAATCCAGAAAATACTGACCCGTGTATATATAGTTGTAGTTCAGTTGTTCACGCAAAACCTCAAATTGCCCCTCATCTTCCGCATTGCGGGCTATCCAGTCGATAGCTTCCAGCCTGTTTTGGAATCGGATTTTCATGACATTAGAATTAGGAATTCGAAAATACTTTTGCACATACATCTTCGCTCCATCTTCTTTCTATTGCTAAGATGTTGTCAAGCCACAAAAGGTTAATTGCAATGAGGGCATTAACACTTATTTAAGAGAGCTATGCCGAAAGCGGACTTTTTTGAAGAGACAAAGCTTCTAATGCAACCCTAAAACACTGACTATCAACATGTTATACATAATTTCCTGTTTTCGCTCGAAGAGGATTAAAGACTTTAATTACCAGATATAACAAGCCTTTTTTTAATAATTGGCCCCCTTTCACCTCTTCTATTCCACACGAAATCCTGAGCGAAAGTGGTTTCAGAATAAAAAATTGTCGTAATTTCACCAATCTATCTTTGATTTTGAAAAGAATAACATGGCAGAGCACCCTGTCACCAACGAGCCATATAGCACAACGATACCTCTGCTTATCGATATGAGTGATTATATCGGCAAGGAGTTGGGTTTGAGTGAATGGATACCAATCACTCAAAAGCGGATCGACACCTTTGCCGATGCCACCGATGATCATCAATGGATACACGTTGACCCCGATCTGGCACGACGTTACTCTCCTTACCAGAGCACTATTGCACATGGGTTTTTGATCCTCTCGCTCGTCAGCCGGGTATGTTATGACACCTACAAGATTGAGGATGTGAAAATGGGCATCAATTATGGTCTCGAAAAAGTGCGCTTTCCCGCTCCCACCCCTGTAGGCAGCAAAGTCAGAGGCCGCGTCTTTCTTACTGATTTCATCAAACTACGCTACGGAGCCAAGCTCTTGCTCAAAATAGTCTTCGAGCTGGAAGGGCAAGCCAAACCTGCCTGCATTGCCGATTTTATCGGCCTTTGCTATTCCGAAACCGAAGCTGCCCAGCGAAACAACTCCCAGCGCACTTTCATTCCCAAGCCCTTTGCCTTCCGCCAAAAGAATCAATAACTAGCCCTACAAATCAGCTTCTCTGCTGAATGTTGGGTACCTTGCATTTCTACTTCCTGTACCATAGCTATTGATATGCCTTCTCAAAGTTTTTACAAACAATTGCCCTCCGTTCGCTCTTTTGCCAAAGCCCTGCAGGCCGATAGTAAGCGCGAAGTGCATTTCATCGACGGTGCTGACGGGGGCTACGCCCTGGCTGCCAAACATTTGAAGGCGCAAATGAAGCAGCTATCCTGAGATTGGATTTCAGCCTACACGCTTGGCATATATCAAAACCGCAACCGCCGATCGCGCGCCGCTACCTTCCAAAAGGTTTCAATGCGATGTGCCCGCACAACCGCTGCTGAATCATACAAAGCACAAGTCGGGCAAATGTGTTTTGGCAGGCCGTATAGCAGCTCACCAATGGCAAAAGAACTATTGTCAGCTACTTGTAGCACCAGATGTTCTTCATTTTGCATGAGATGTCGTGCATTGGGTAAGTTGAGAAAATGTACCCGCGGCATGGGTTGGTCAGCCGCTACGGCCTTATGACCCAGATCAAGACAGAGTCGGTCGTGAGTTGGCTTGGAGATGATGCGGCTCACCACCAAGGCCGCATGCTGAAAAGGCAGATCAGGGTATTTTGAACTATAGCCCCAATCCCACAGCAAGCTGGTGCCAGGGCTACAAGTAATTCTCTCTCTCTGAGCATGTAAGCCAAAGGTCGGGCTGCCACCCACTACCAGCTCGGGGGGCGTGCCTGCCAGCCGGGTCACTTGATCAATAAACCCATTCAAAGAGCTGAAAGCCCCATCACTACTGGCTTTTCGGTCATCCATAGCTTCCTCTACTACATGGCCATCGTAGATGTGCAAGCCCCGAAATTGCAAGCCCTGGGCAGCACAACAATACTGGCAAAGCGCTGCTGCATCGGGGCTGGCAGCTATCCCCGTGCGGTGGTGGCCTACATCCATATCCAAAAAAACCCCCAGTTGGCCCCCTTCTCCCGCAAAGTGTTCTGACAGAGCTTTCGCTACTTCCAGATCGTCCACCAGCGCAGAAAAGCGGGTAGTCGGGAAGGCCTGCTGCAAAGCCAGCAGGCGCTTTTGGTTGGGCCCGACAGGTTGGTAAGCCAGCAATACATCGGCAGCGCCCGAATCAGCCAGTAGCTCCGCTTCAGCGATGGTAGCGCATTTGAATTGGCGGATGCCCTGCTGTATTTGCATCTGCACGATCTCGGCCATCTTGTGGGTTTTTATGTGCGGCCGAAGGCGATCCGGATGGCCTGCAATTTGAAGCATCGCGCTGATATTAGCTGCGATCCGGTCAGGATATACCACAAGCGATGGACTAAGCAGCTCGTTGGTATTGTGTATGAAGTACCAGGGAGCTGTCATTACTTCAGCAATTCAGGAAAGGTCTTTTTTACTTTTTCCACTTTGGGGCGACTTACACTCCGTACATAGGGATTACCGGGATTGAGGTGGTAATAATTTTGATGATACGCTTCTGCCACCCAAAATTGCTTGTATGGAGCCAGCTCGGTAACTATGGGCCGTCCAAATTTACCGTTTCCTTCCAGCTCGGCGATGTAAGCTTTGGCCTGCTGCTTTTGCACATCGCTGTGGTAGTAGATAGCTGATCGGTATTGTGGCCCCACATCCGGTCCCTGCCGGTTAAGTTGGGTAGGATCGTGGGCAGTAAAGAATACTTTTAGCAAGGTGAGATAATCGATTTTTGCCGGATCGTAAAAAATCTGGATGGCCTCGGCATGGCTGGTTTGCCTGGCGCTTACCTGCTCGTAAGTCGGGTAGTTCTCTTTTCCACCCGAGTAGCCGCTAATAACATCCTGCACACCGCGAAGTAGCTCAAAGGCCGCTTCGGTACACCAAAAACAGCCGCCGGCGAAGGTGGCTACTTCCAGATTTTTGTGTTCTTTGCCTTTTAGGTATTGCTCGACGGGCTGTACTTCACTGTTCGGATTGTGGGTGGCGCTAAGGGCTTGCTGGTGGTTGTTGCAGCCCAGGCAGAGCAAGAGCATGGCTATTAGTAAAGGGGCAAAACGTAGCATAGTTTCTTTATTTAGTGACGTCCAATTTGCCCGATTTACCTCAAAAGTGTAGGATATCTGCGGGCCTGACTTTGGCACTAATTTAGCATTTATACAAAAAAATCCCCTTTTTGAAAAGCGAATAATACCATTCGCGCTCTTTTCCTCCCCTGAAATTTTTTACGGATGGCTTTGATCTGTGATAATACAGTTTATAGCACATCGCCAGGCTACTGATTGGCCTGGAGTGGGCACGAATTAAACCATAAGACTACAAAATCATGAGAATCTTTTGCTACACTGCATTGCTGTTGTTGCTCCCCTTCCTTGCCACAACACAATCTTACATTTTTTCTGATCCGGCTTTTGATAATAGTTCTACCTGCAATGCAGGAAATACAGGATGGAACCTGGACACGCTTGAGGTTGCCTATGATTGGGCAGGAGACTTCCTTAGCGTGAGAGTGAGTGCTCACAACGGTATTCCCGTTTCGGATATTGAAGGGGATGGCGATCCAAATACCTATACTTGCCCCGAAGGGGACTCCGGAGTGGATTCTCCCAACATGGGCATGGGCGAGGGGCATGATTTTGTAATTGACATTGGAGCAGACGGCAGTTATGAGTACGTTGCCGGAAAAATTGTTGATTTTGGTGACAATGACATTGATAGTTTTCTGGTGTCAAATTATATTTCTCCCGGCTCCACACCCAATACTATTTCAGGGCTTAACACACATGGAGCCAAAGTAACAGGCGTTTCAGTAAGCATGGTCAATAAACCAAGTGGAACGAACCCAAATCCCGACCTAATCTACAGAATCAATAATTTTTCCAACTTGTTTGGAGCCAATCCAATGATCTTCGACTGCTTTGCCAATGTCGGCTCAGTCATGGATGGTGTGGCAGGAGAAGATGTAGCAGTCGGTACAAATTTAGATTTTACCGGTGCAAAAATAGGGGACTTCATTTGGGATGACGCCAATAAAAATGGTATCCAGGATGGTTCAGAGGTCGGGATCAACAATGTAGCGGTTGATCTGTATGGCACCGGTCCGGATTTGATTTGGGGCAATAGTGATGATGTTTCAAAAAGTGTGCTTACTGCCAATGACGGGGGCTCCCCATCGAGAGACGGTTGGTATCAGTTCAACAATTTACCGCCAGGCAACTACTATGCTGAAATAAGCATACCTTCAGGCTACATAGCTACTACAAAAAACAACGGCTCCTCCGATACCGACAGCAATTTGCACACCAGCGGCAAAACAGACACCTTCAATGTGTCAGTCATTAGCAGAACCTACAATATTGACGGGGGCGTTTATTTAAGCTCGCTGCCAGTAGAACTAACCCAATTTGATGTACAGGAAAAGGCATGCAAAAATATATTGAGCTGGCTGACCCTTTCTGAGGAAAACAACCAGGGATTTCAAATTGAGAGGCGGGTGGCCGATTCTCCTTTTGAAGCTATTGGCTTTGTAAAAGGCCGGGGTACATCTGCGATCCCCAATTATTACGAATTTGTTGATGACCGACCTATGGCCTCTGCCTATTATCGACTTCAGCAAATAGATTTTGACGGGAATGCTGAATATTCAGAGGTAGTCTATAATGAGTTGGCTTGCCTCAAAAAGGACGCCCTTCCAACTGCCGAATTGTTTCCCAATCCGGTGAGCACCGAAGAGGTGGCTGTGATGTTTGAATCTGCCACCATGAGCCTTGCCGATCTTAGGGTTTATAACAGCCTAGGAGTGCTTCAATTGGTAAAACAAAAAAAGGTGGAAAGTGGCTGGAACGAGATGAAATTTCTGTTGGCTGATTTGCCGGCCGGAATCTACTACGTGAAGCTCCAGGTCGGCAATGTGCCTCTAATGGCCAAGCCATTGCTCAAAGTCAGGCGTTGATCACTACACCCATGACAGCAGAGCCCCCAGGACGGCCCCTCCAACGATAATCCACAGGGTATTGATTTTTTTGAAATAGAAATACACAAAAAACGAAAGGGCACAGATCAATGCAGTTTTCCATCCGATAATTATGCTCTGTGCCATTTTTACACTCACCACCACCATCACAGCCACCGCAGCTACGTTGACGGCATCGAGGAAAGAGATGAGCAGCGGGTTGGAACGCATCTTTTTCACCAGGGGATTGAGCAGCCACACATAAAAAAAGGAGGGCAGAAAAATACCCAGTGTAGCCAGAATGGCACCACCAAATCCACCGACTTTGTATCCGATAAAGGTAGCAGTAGAGAGCACGGGGCCGGGAGTGATCTGGCCAATGGCTATGGCTTCTACCAGATCGGCATGTGACAGCCAGCCCAGCTGATCGATCATCTCGCCATCCAGATAGGCAAACAGGACGTAGCCGCTGCCAAATAGCACGGCTCCTACTTTCAGGAATACCAAAAAGAGTTTGAGATGGCTGTACGGAATCACCATTGTGCTGAAGAGCAGCAGGGGAGCAAAACTGTTGAGTCGGCTTTGGTCCTGGAAAAAACGGAAAAGCATGACGATAAGCCCGGCACCCAGTATGCACAAAATTTCATTGACTCCCAGAAAAGAAATGACGATGACGGCAAGGCCTATGAACAGTAAATAATTAGTTTTCACTGCCTTTTTGCCTAGTTTCAGAATAGCTGCTACAATGAATGACAGCACGGCCGCTTTTATTCCCTCGATAATCGGGATCATCCAGGCGATGTCGCTGATTTTTTCAAAAAATACCGCCACGAGAAGCGTAAGCAGCACGGCGGGAAAGATGAAGCTCAGGCCCGCCACGAACAGGCCCGCCCCGCCACCTCGATGATAACCACAGTGCATGGTCATTTCGGTGGAATTGGGCCCGGGGATGAGGTTGGTTGCCCCCATATAGTCGAGAAATTCCTCGGTACTGAGCCATTTTTTCTGCTGCACCAGGTCTTCCTCCATCATCGCTACATGGGCTGCAGGGCCACCGAAAGCTACGCAGCCCAGGCGAAAGAAGTAGTTGAAAATTTCTCTCATCTCTGCCCTTTTACTTAGAGCGTATTTGGAAATTGCTCTTAAATTTCACCTACTACTGACTCGGTCACATTGATAATATGATCGCCTACTTTCTCCAGGGAAGCATAAACATTGCTATATACCAGAGCCATATTCGCATCGTAATCGGCATTGCCAATTCTCTTCAGGTTGGCCTTCCGAAGCCTCGACCTCGTCTTATTAATTACTTTTTCAGCCTCATTTGCTTTGTCCTTGCTCACGTCATCGTAGCTGGGTGAATTCAGGTTTTCCATCATAATTTCAAGTGCTTTGTCCACTACATCAAACATCTTATTGATACCCTCTCGCTGTTCCGGCAAGAAGTATTGATTGTTATCGATCTTCTTTTCAATGGTTTTAGAAATCTGATAAAAAATATCAGCGGCTCTTTCCAGGTCATTACAAATATTGAGAATGCTGCGGAGCCGCAAGCTTGTTTTGGGCGTGATTTCCTGATTGGACAGCTTGGTCATGTATTCGGTAATCTCAATTTCCACCCGATCCGAAATGTTTTCATATTTCTTCAGCTTTTTCAGCATTTCTTGCTGCTCTTTTGCCACGGTGGAGTTGATCAGAGTTTTTGCAAAACCAGACATCCGGCTAACGATTTCGCCAAAATGAGCCGCCTCTTTTTGAAGCTCAATGGTAGCCAGTTCTGGCGTCAGGGTAGCCGTACTGATGAACTTCAATTTACCCTCATCTTCATCCTCCTCGGCTTTTGAAGGTACGCTCCAGATAGCAGCTTTCACCAACCAGGGTACAAAGCCCAATAACAACAACACATTGGTTAGATTGAATGCGGTGTGAAAGCCAGCCAATGCGATCGGCATATCCTGGGCATTAGTGTACGGATTGTCAATGCCAAAGGTGCTTTGCATAAAATTGGCAAGAAGAGGTAAGAAAAACGGAAGGAGTATCACCATCCATGAAACACCAATGATATTGAACATAGAGTGAATCCGAGCCGAACGTTTGGCATTTACATTACCTACTAATGAGGCCAGTTCTGCGGTGATGGTGGTACCAATATTTTCGCCCAGTATCATGGCTGCCGCCACATCGAAAGGCAACCAGCCCTGCGCGCACATCGTCAGCGTAATGGCCATAGCAGCGCTGGAAGACTGCACAACAATGGTCACCAGTGTCCCCACCATTACAAAAAACAACCGAGACAGGATACCCCAATCGGTAAAGTTGGAGAGAAAATCCAGCGCTCCAGGGTTGCCTTTCAAATCGGGAACAGCCCCTTTCAAAAAGCTCAGTCCTAAGAAAAGGATAGCAAAGCCAAGGATAAACTCTCCCCAATATTTGACTTTAGCCCTGCGCGCAAATAGCATCGGTACCCCAATGGCAAAAAGCGGAATGGAGAGTGTATGCAATTTTATTTTAAACCCCAGCACCGATACCAACCAGCCGGTAATAGTGGTACCAATATTGGCGCCCATCATCACCCCGGCAGATTCAACTAATGACAATAGCCCCGCATTTACAAAGCTCACCGTCATCACCGTAGTAGCTGATGAGGACTGTACTAAGGCTGTGATCAAAAAGCCCGTAAATACCCCTAGGTATCGGTTTTTGGTCATCGTCCTTAATATATTTCTCAACTGCGATCCGGCAGCCCGCTGGATACCCTCGCTCATCACTTTCATACCATAAATAAAGAAAGCAAGCGCTCCCAGGATTTGCAACACGTCCCAAAATCCGAATTCCATAATTTGAGGTTTTTAGCAGACCTTCTTTCAAATTTGGTCTGTTGTTAATGAAATATACACGTTTGCTAAAATAACGTAGATTTCGAAAACTCTCAATTCAGCATCGCGTATATATTTGTTTTCAAAAATGAACATCTACCTGCGCTCGAATCAGCAGTCCGTCATCTTTTGCCTCTTTTTCTATCAGTGAAAAATCTGTTTGTACTTTTAACTTGTGGCCTACAATATATTTGGATAGCCCAAGGGTATAGTGAGTTTCTTCATTGCTGACTCCCTCATCGGGTTGGATGTTGGTATATCGAAATGCTATTTCAAAATCACCCGGAAACATATACCCTCCCTGTACATTCAGCCCCGTGCCGGTGTAATAAGTACCGATCACCTCATCCAACTCGCTCACCACAAAAGGGCTGTCATCCTCCGTTTGCCGATTGGCATATTCAAACATCAGAGAGAAGTTTTGGTATTTGAACATCATATCCACAAAAAGGGTATTGAGGTCTTTGCCCCGATAATTGCCATTCTCATCGATAATAAAACTCCCCAGCTGTCCCCTTTCCCGCACGGCCTTCTTGTTGATATCGTAGCTGAGGCCCAGAGCCAGTTTGGGTTTGGCTTCCCGTTTGATGGCCGCGCCTACATAATCGCCTTTTGACTGAAACTTGCCGAAGGGCAGCATCTCCAGGCGAAAGGTGTAGTTGAAGCCTCCAAAATAGCCTTCCGTCACGTTTCTGCCTTCCCCTTGTGAGAGGGCAAATACTTCTTTGACCAGAAAACCTTCGCCAAAATTGAAATGATGTTTCAGCTGCAAACCCATTGCGCGGTCGATGTTGAACCTGGAATTGAGCCTTGAGCGATCTACAAACTGCAAGTTGCCGGAGGAGATGACGCGTTCGCGGTTGCCCGGCAGCTTACGTTGTCCAAATAACAGGGAAAAATTTTTGTAGTACTTCCATTCGACAGAAGCATCCAGCAGAAAATTGGGGCTGTTTCTAAATTCACTGCGGTTACCACCACTTTGATCGCGATTGGACAGGCCCGCCTCAAATTTATAAATCAGGCGGGGTGACAAAATCCACCCATCAAACTTGAGGCGCGATCTGCGGATGAGGAAAGCCGATTCAAAATCCTTTGCTTCAGACAGTTCGTCATTGGCCAGCGTCCATTCGGCGGTAGCCAGATTTTGGAATCTCAATCCAATTTTCATATAAAAGCTTGAATCCCGCCCCAATATTTGTAATCCTTTTCCAAATTTCGGCGGTAAGGCTTGTGCTGCTGCGAAAAGGCTAAAACCTAACAATAAGCTTAGGAACAAAGTACGTTTTCCCATGTTGACAATTTGCTTTTTTTAGACAGTTGCTTGGCAAAGCTACTTCTTTAATGTTAACTCAGTGTTAATTCTGCCCGCTCACCAAAAAATTGGGAAAGCCGCAAAAGCAAATTGTCTAAAAATACGGCTTTCCCTTAGTGTGTTAACACAGCACAAATAAAAGCCTTAATTGTAAACAATATGTAAACTAAAGATTAAGTGTTTGCACTAAGCGCATAATCAATCAGCAAAGCCCTCGGCTGTCGGCAGGTATTAAGAGCGTGTTCGGAATACTCGGGAGCCACCTCTTTACTCATCAATAAGGCAGCCCTTTCAGTTTTTTTATATCCTCAATAATAATTTTATGCCCAACGATTGATATAAAGCCATCGTCTTTAAATTCACTCAAAGTACGGATCACCGTTTCCTTTGTGGTGCCCGCCAGGCTGGCCAGATCATCGCGCAGAATAGCGAACTCAGCCCGGCCGTCAGCCTCGTATTTATCATAGAGCTGGAGTAAGGCTTCGGCCACCCTCCTCCGGACGGAATGATAAGCCAGATTGAGCAATTGGGATTCTTTTTCGGTTACCTCATTGGCTAGCAGCTTCACCAGATGTGCCAGCACATTGGGATCGTGGTACAGCAAGTTTATGAAATCCATTTTTGGTATCAGCCGCAGCTTGCTATCCTCCAGGGCAGCGGCACTTTCGGTGTAGTTGGATTCGCTTATCACCGGAATATATCCCAAAAAATCACCTGTTTTCAATACCTCCAGGATCAACTCTTTCCCAAACTCATTGGTTTTGTACACCTTCACTACACCTACCTCGATATAAAATACCTGGCGTGGATTGCCTCCTTCTTCAAAAATGACATCCTTTTTTTTGTAGGTCCGCAGCTCCTGATTCGTAGTGAGATGACTAAAAGCCTCCTTGCTTTTCACTTCCTGCAAAAACCTGCTGAAATTTTTAGTTGACATGTCACTGCCGCTGCGCAACCGCTCACTCTTGCTGAGCCTCATCTCAATAGCATCCAGCAAATCGACATCGTCATACGGCTTGGTGATGTAATCATCGGCACCGAGTGTCATACCCTTTCGAAAATCCGTTTTATCCGCGCGGGCAGTCAGGAAAATAAAAGGGATGTCAGCCGTTTCGGCTCGTTTGCCCAGTATTCGCAGTACGCCGTAACCATCGAGCTCTGGCATCATCACATCGCAGAGAATGAGGTCGGGCAAATGGCGAATGGCCAGGTCGGCACCTACTTTGCCATTCTCGGCAGTCAGTACTTCGTAATTAGAGAGTTCGAGCAATTCACCAATATTTTCACGTACCTCGGGATTGTCTTCAATTACTAAAATTTTCTTCATATACAGATTGGCATCATTTTCCCGAAAAATAGTGATTTCTTCACGAATACCCAGTTTTGTAGAGCCTTTGCAATAAAATTCTACAAAAACAGGGCAAGCACTTTAAAAGTACTTGCCCTGAAGTGGCAGTTTTTTTTTTTAACTTTTGAAGGGATACACGATGGTGAATTTATTGATGATTTTAAAAATTTAATACATTCAACATCGGCATATACCGCTTGCTAAATTATAAGGTTCCAAAACCTACTTTAATTTAGCAAGTGTGTATAGTTTCTTACTTCTGAAGTACAAACTTCTTAACCTCTCTGGTGCCGTCCTTTCGCTGATGCTGGATGAAGTAAGCGCCAGCTGCCAGGTTAGTAATATTTAAGCGGATCATATTCCAGCCTTCCTCGGCGGGCAGCGTCATAAGCCTGAGATTTCGGCCAGTCAGGTCCGTTACTACCAAAGTGGCTTGGGTGTCAAGGCTATAGAGTTTGACGTTAATAACGGTTTGCTGTTCATAGATGGCCGGATTGGGAAAGATCAGCATCGCCTTATCATCGTAACAATCGGTGGTGACATTGAGGGTATGAGAATACTCTATAGAGCCATCGCGATCCACCATTTTGAGCCGGTAGTAGTTTAGCTTCCCGGCTGCTTCATCGAGGTATTGGTACGTCAATGCCTGATCTTGTGGGGCTGACTCGATTGTTTTGATCGTTCTGAACGATACGCCATTTGTGCTGCGCTGCAACTCGTAGTGGCTGAAGTTTTCTTCTGTCTCTGCTGCCCATGACAGCCGCACTTCACAGTGCTCCACTTTCCCCTCAAAACGAATCAACTCTACTGGCAACGCCGAGCGGTTGATATGTATCATCGCGGTACCACCAGAAAATCCTGTAATACCATTAAACTGGATGTGGTTCTTGCTGTTCTCAACAGCCGGACTACTCAGAACCGTATTAACACCTTCTGCACTGGAAGTAGCATTACGTTTGTTTGTAATATCGTATTGTGACAGTACTGTATTGGTCTCATCTATATCGGCATCGGGATCAAAAGTATCTTTCTTAAACCACTCCACCATCGTTTCATCTGGCAAACTCACCCCCCAGGCTGTAGCCTGCGCTTTGGCCGAATCCAGCATTTGTTTATATTCATTGGGGGGGAAATAGAAACGGATGTTCACAGGATTAGTCAAGGCTGCATCATTGACCGTTTTGACGTGCCAGTCGCGCACCATCACAAAGGTCGCATCATCCACCCCTTTTGCGTAGCGGTCATTGGCCTGATCATCCACTCGTATCTCTATATATTCAATCGGTGTCGTATTGCTCCCATGTTCGATCGCAAACAAATATTCATCCGGATCCAGCGGATTATAGTAATAGTGCCACGTCCCATGTTCACAGTAGGTCCAGGAGCGAATACTACCATACTTTTGCACTTTTTGCTGATGCTGAAAGCTTGTATCACCACCAAGCGCATTGTGCGCATTCCAGAAAAAATCGGTAGTTTGACTAGCTCCACCCGGATCAGATCCATCAGATGTAATCGCATACTCCACCACTGGGCTTGGGCAACTGAAAACAAAGGCAAAATCATAGGAAGCCTCAGTGGTTTCTGTATTCGGATCGCTCTGCTTTGTAAGCACACTTCGCCCCTGAACGGGATCGACGCTTACTCCCAAAAGGTCATCAGAATCCTCCTTAGTACTACCTGCGTTGATGTGAGAAGTTGGAGAAAGGCTGGCATTTGGTCCTATGACACTAAGGCTAAAGGCCGGTTCGGTACCACTGCCATCCCCATTATAGTCTTCATCAAGCAGTAAATTGGGAAAGCTATAAACGCCATCCCCATCAGAAATGGAAACCACACTCACATCAGTGCTGGCATCCCCATTGTAATCTATAGCTAAAGTGATTTGGGCACCCTCAAGTCCCGGTTCATCCCCATCCTGAATACCGTCATCACTATAATCAATCCAGACAAAATTGCCGATGGCAGCACCTTTAATATAGTAGCCGAAATCTATACCCGCAGCATTACCACTACTCACATCTACAACGATAGGGTCGGATTCACTATCTGTTCCCAGCGAGTGCCAGTAATTGGCCAACACATCTTTATCATCTGTAACCTCGACTGTATAGCTGCCTGCCGGAATTCCTGCAAAACTGTAATTCCCTGATCCGTCTGTTTGGGTGGTGGCAAGGATGTTTTGTCCATCCAACAACATGATTGTCACGCCATCGAAGCGGCTCGTCTCTGCACCTGCCAAAGCTCCGTCTGCATTCTCATCATCCCAAATCGTTCCGCCTATTGTGCGCACTGTTGTAGCTTTGTAACCGAAATCTTTATCTAGGAGCCGCTGGCCCGATGATACCGTAAAAGTACCGGAATTATCGTCAGGAGGGGCAGATCCGTCCGGATCCGTACTGTTGATCAGGCCTGAGGGTAGGCTGGTTGTCACTATGGCGATTTTGTAATTGCCTGCTGCCAGATTGCCAAAGTAGTAGTGGCCTTTTTCATTGGTATATGTTTCAGACACCAGGCTGTCATCATCTCCATCCAGCAATTGTACCTCTACACCTTCAATACCGGGCTCTCCAGCGTCATAAGTGTCATCGCCATCTGCATCTAAAAAAACCAGATCACCCACAAAGGCATCTGTCGTACCATGATTGGCAGGCACATAGCCAAAATTCTGTACCAAATTATCGGTTCCGCTGAGGGTCAATCCACTATAACTATCATTACCTCCATCGGGATCAACACTGTTGACGAGCCTGTCTATGATGTTTTCCGTATCGGTAATCACCACCACATAATCCCCATCTGGTATATCCGAAAACAGATACTCCCCAGTACTACTTGTATAGGTAGTAGCTGCAACCGGTTCGCCATCATCCCACACATCATTGGCGTTGCTATCCACAATCAGTGCTACACTGACCCCTTTGAGGACCATATCACTGGCTGCGCTATAAGAACCATTCGCATCCACATCCACAAAAACTAATGATCCGATGTCGTATAGAGCACTACTGGATTGATATCCAAAGTCGCCATCTATCCAAACGTCACCGGGAGCGATTACCACGGGCAAGCTGATGTTGTTGCCATCTCCGTCCGGATCGCCCGTAGGGATAGTGTTGAATCCGGCAGTGCTGATAGTTACTGCTTCAACTTCCACCACATACGCAGCTGGTGTTAAGCCATCAAATATATAATTGCCGTAAGGGTCTGTTATGGTGGTATCAACCACATTGTCATACACACCATCAGCGTTGTGGTCATTGTAGAGCTTAACGGTGATATTGGAAATACCGCTTTCTCCAGGCTCTTGTAGGCTATTGCCATTCACATCATTCCACACCCGATCGCCAAAGGTGCCCGTATCCGTCATGTCGGGGCTATCCGTATCCGATTTGGGTGTCCAGTTGTACCCAAAGTCGGCCGCCATATACTCCTGATTAGAACTTACCGTTACACTCGTTTCCATGTCCGGACCTGATGTGCCATCATCTTCATCATAAATCCCATGCAATCCCGTCGGCACATTTGATAGCACTTTTACAGTATAGGAACCCGCACCTATATCCTTAAATACATATCCGCCAAATCCATCTGTAGTCACCACCGGACAGCTCGTCCCCGAAACACATACACCATCTTGTAGTTCAACAACCACACCAGGGATGCCCGGCTCTCCGGCATCCTGAATGCCGTCGCTGTTTTCATCCAGCCAAACCCGGTTTCCGATACTGGCTTTGCAGGCTATGTTGATCTGGGCGGTATCTGAAATGATGCAACTGTAACTGTCAGTTACGGATATTCTATATTCCGTATCAGATGTCGGGTTTACAGTTATGGATTGGGTAGTAGCTCCGGTACTCCAATTAAAGCCGTAATCAATTTCCATCAATTCGATATCGTCAATGGCCATATCGCTCAGATAATTGCTGCCAGTTAGACCGACGAAACGAATTTGCACGTCAGGCTGGGTATCAAAGGCAGAAAGATCAACAGACTGTTGTATCCACTGGTCTCCCTGGTTGCCGGAAAGGCTCCACTCATTTGCCCAGGTATTTCCGCCGTCAGTACTCACTTGGACAGTAAGGGAACCCATGGCTGTGCCGTACATATGATACCAAAACCTTAGCTGCGTTCCTTTTCGCAAGGAGAGGTCAAAGGAATTGCTGGTCAGCACAGCAGATTTATTATAATTGCTGGAAGCCTCGGTAAAGATGTAATAAGAGCTGCTGTTGGCTCCTTCAGAAGGACCTGTAGAGGAAGAAGGGGTTCCATTATTATCCCTGTTCCAGTCTATGTCATCATCGGTTCCATTTAATCCTTGCGTCCAGATTCCTAAATCGGTTTCAAAGCCTTCTGAATAAAAGTTGGTGTATGGATCCTCTCCATTAGGAATAGTTATGGTCGATTTCAGTGTTACCGGACCAGCACAAATGGATTTGTCCAATCCCAGATCAACGCTGGGTACAGTCCGGATAGTGAGAGGAATTTCCAGGATATTACTACATCCAGTATTATCTGTAACGGTAAGCCTATATAATTTATCCTGTGTTGGCATTATTGAGATACTAGGAGTTGTTTCGCCAGTTTCCCAGTTGTAGGAAGAATAGGTGCCTGAACCTCCTGAAATAACCGGATTGAGCGTAGTGGAGGAATTTGGACACGCGGGCCCGAAACTGCTGTTGGTCTGAGGACCATCTGTGTTGCTTATTATAGCTGTGTGCGTAGCCGTACAGCCTCCTATTCCGGTGACAGTGACGGTATAAGAACCTGCGGAAACATTTGACAGATCCTCAGTTGTACTGTTGCCCGCATCATTCCATTGAAAGGATGGAGTGCCATCATCACCTTGTATGACCAGGTCAATATTGCCATCTGCATTGCCACAAGTAGCATTGGAAGTAGTTGAAGTAAGTAAATCATCATTTAGAAAGTAGGCAGCTAAATGATCGTTGCTGGTGCATGAACCATTGGCAATTGTATATCTGAAAACATAGTGGCTGTCAACGACAACAGTTCCATAAGTTGTGTTTTGAGCAGAAGCATTTCCAAATGTTCCGGAATTGGTTCCGGAAATCAAAGACCAAGTTCCCCCTGATGTAATTGCATTTAAATTGACAATTCCCCCATCGCATACAATGGCATCAGAGCCTGCGTTGGCCGCTATGAAATCATCGACGATAATATTGATTACATCTGAATCTGTACAGTTAGGTGAACTCGTTGGGTAAGATACTTGATACTCAAAAGTATAATTGCCTGGCACCAAACCTGAAACTGTAGTTGCCGGATCATTGGGATTGGCGATAGTAGCTCCCGCTGGCCCTGCCGTTTTCACCCAGCTTACATTACAAAAGCCACTTAAATCGTTTCCGATTAAGGTGGTAGAGTTGGCCTCACACAAATTTTGAGGAGTAGCTGAAGCATCTGCCTGTATCCAGGCTAATGTAACTTCATCGAAGGTGGGAGGGCAAAAGCCTGTTGCACTCAAAGCCGTCCACCTCAAAACCACTTCCCCTGGCGCAGATAACGTGACGGTAGTGTTGGGATCGCGATTATCTGTAATGACAACCTGGGAACCTGTAGAGGATACGATTGTCCAGATTGCTGAATCACCTGCAGGTAAATCATAGGCATTTAAAGTGAAATTGCCATTTGAACCACAATTGGCTTGATCTGGCCCTGCATCTGCAATAGGTGTTGCCTGGTCAGACAGTTGCACCAAAATCAACTCCTCATCATAATCACATGATTCGTGGAGATAAATTTTATAACTAAGTACATAGTTCCCCGGTGCACTGAAGACAGCATCAGTTTGAGGATCGAAAGAATCGGCAAAAGACACTTGAGCCGGGCCGGAAACGAATTGCCATTCTTCAATCATATTTGGGTAAGAGGCATTGCTGTATCCTTCAGCCTGCATAGGTAGAGTGAGTGGAAAGGTTGCCCCACACTGCAAAATGTTGGGCGGTTCTGTGCCATAGGGAATAGAAAAATTTCCTCCTTTTACAACGATCACAGTGTCGCGATGAGTTGAGGTACATGACCCCGAGCCGGTAGTAGTTGCCCATTCCACCTCATACCATCCACGTATGTTTATGTTGGTCATCGTAGTAGTAGTGCTATTGGGGCTGGTAATGGTTGCTGCTCCACCTAAGGGCTGAGAAAGGATTGTCCATGTACCCGTGGTTCCTCCACTGATGGCTGCAGCAGAAAGCGTAGTGTTGTCTGTGGGGTAATCAAAACATATTACTTCATTATCAATGATTGCTGGAGAAGGGCCGGAAGTTGCACCCGTATTAAAAGAAACATCTTTAAAATTGGAACCACAGTTATTGGTAGCGGTGTACCGAAAGGTATAAGAGGTACTGGCGGCCAAATTGGTTAAGGTTACCTTTTCCGCACTTGCATTTGGGCTAAATACTGCCGCAGGGGTAGCTGGCGATACCTGTGTCCACACACCAGACCCCGCATTTCCCGGCAATTGAGCTTCCAAATCAACAGGCCCACCAGAACATGGAGATGGAGTAAGTACATTGGCTGTTGGTACGGGTGGGGTAGTCGTGTTGACTACAAAAGTAACAGTATCTGCTTCATTATCACAGGCTCCCATTGTATTCCAAGCGTACTGAAATTGATAAGTTCCATCCACCAGGCCGGAAAGCATAGGTTGGGTTTGATAGCGATTGTCTTCATTAATGGGATTGGTTGGGCCAGAGATAAAAGTCCAAATCTGTCGATTTTTCAGGTAGTTGCCGGAAAGTTGCACCGATGTAACACCACAATTAAGCATTGCATCTGTTCCGGCATTGGGGATTTCTGTACTATTATTACCGACAATTTCGTCTGAATGCCACGATTTGGTCTGACAACCATCCGAAACGGCAATATCCATTCCGTAGCTTCCGGAATTGTTGGTTCCCATTACAATCATGATATCAATATAATCACCACAATTGGACAAATTGGTTTCCACCCAATCGCTGGTGATTGTAGCAGTGTTTGTTTCCCCTACTATATATTTGAAGCTGGAGGTAACTGATTTATACCCGCACCAACTCCCCGAAGTCATAGATTCATGGGCATATACCTGTAAAGAATAAGAGGAGGGTAAGGTAGTGGGTGCATTGGTAGTGGTCATATCAAAAATAAAGGAATCCAACTCACTCCTGTGCATACGGTTCAACTTAAAAATCCAGGTACCAGTACTTAAGCCACCATAGCAAGTGTGTCAAGTAGACCTGGGGGATTTCACCCCAAGCCTCTCACAGAACCGTACGTGATAGTCTCCCATCATACGGCTCCTATTATACAGAGATTAAGCATTAATAAATCCTTCTTTCCAGTGAGCAAATAGGTTTGGTTGTTTGACCTTAAACCTTTTAAGCCACTCACAGGCTTTAATATACGATTTATTTAAGTGCTTGTACCTATTTCTAGCCCATTCAGTGAGCCTTCTGTTGAAGATCTTGCAGATTGCATTTAGATTTCTTTTTCTAAACTTACCATAGTAATTGATCCAGCCTTGTAATTTAGCATTGAAGTAGGCTGCTATTTGTTCTATGCTACGTTCTGTCCATCTGTTGAATCTGCTTGCTTTAATTTCAGAAGTTATCTTTTTCGAACTCGATTGACTTATAGCGCAATCAAATCCCAAAAACATCTTTCCTGACTTCAAGGCTGTTGGTCTGGGTTTGAAACAGTACCCTAGAAAGTTGAAACTGACTATTTGGTGATTTGCCCTTTTTTTGTACTTTTTGCAAAATGCTATTTTCGTTTTTACTTCATGTAATTTCAAATGGCATTTTTCCATCCGTCCTTTAATGGCCTGTAATATCGTTTGTGCTTTAGACTTGGTTTTACAATGAACTATTATGTCATCAGCATAACGAACAAATTCCACTTCGGGATGATGTATTTCTATCCATTTATCAAAAACATAATGTAGAAATAGATTTGCTAACAATGGACTTATCACACCTCCTTGTGGTGTTCCTTTTCCATATTTGTGCTTTAAGGTTCCGTCTTCTTTTCGTACTGGTGATTCTAGCCATCTCTGGATATACATCTTCACCCATTTTTCTGGGACATGTTTATCCAATGCTTTGATCAGCAATTCATGTGAGACTTCATCGAAAAATCCTTTGATGTCCATATCAATTACCCAATCGAATTTTCTTACTTTTTGTCTTACTTGCTCGAGGGCTTGATGGGCATTCTTCCCCGGACGATAACCATACGAGTTAGGATGAAATATCCTCTCCATTCTTGGTTCAAGATAATCTTTAATTACTTGTTGGGCTATCCGGTCTGATATGCTCGGTATGCCTAGTAATCTCATCTTGCCGTCCTTCTTGGGGATGGCTTTTTCCCTTACAGCTTGTGGAAAATAACTTCCAGATGCTAGTCTGTTCCAGAGTTTGTAAAGGTTGTTGGATAGGTCTTCTTCGTAAGTTTTTAGACTCACTCCGTCGACTCCACCACTACCTTTATTTCTCTTCACTTTCTTGTACGATTCCCATACCATCTTCTTGGTAATAGGTATTCCCTTTGTTGAATCACTGTTTATCCTCCTTTCCTTTTCGGAAGTTGTAAACGGTAATTCTAACTGTATAACTCCAACCCTTTGCTCCATTTCCATTACAGAAACTTCCTCGCTACTACGATTGGATCCGCCATCAATTATTCCATCGGTATTCACCCTTGTAGGTGTTTTTCCTACTTGTAGTTTTCCCTTTCCATGAATAATTGACTTCTCCAGTTCCATAAATAAGCCTAAATAGAAATCATGCCTCCTATATGGCGCCTGCCCCATAGCCAGTTAACAGGTTGTCCGCTATGATTGTCCATCGAACACAAGCTAATCGATGTTTTGACAGAAGGTTCGTTTTCACACCACTTCTTCAGAGGTTCATTTGCATTCATCTTTTCTATTTTTATCTGATCCCTTTAACGAGACCTTTTCCTTAACGCTCAGTACCAGTTCATTGCTCAACCAGCACCTTAAGGTGATTTGAAGGCTCCGCCTGTACAGCGCCTTCGGAGGGCCTACCTCCATCTTATTTACAGCATTGATCATGATCTTCTTTAAGTTAATTAATGGGATCATTGTTTCATTCTGGACACACACCTGTTTCTAACGGTTCCTGTAAAATCGGGCGATTCCTTTATTTGGACCGTATCAAAAACACTGCATTCACTCCCGAAAACCTCCCAGGCAAAAACATAAGGCCCCCCATCCGGCACAATATCCGTTACGGTGGTTGAGGGATTGGTATCATTGGTGATAGTGGCAGGAAGCCCATTCAGTTGGGTCCACAATCCGGTTTGCCCGATTTCCAATGGCGTCGCGTTAAGTGAAACAGAAGGTGGAAATTCACAGAATAACTGGTTGGGACCGGCATCAGTTGTCGTCAATCCACTTCCAAAACCGCTGAAGACAACATCATCGGAATCCGTTCCGGGACGGCAGCCTCCAGTTACTGTCCAGGTAAAAGTATAGGTTCCTTCCGTATCTACGCATACACGCGTGATTGGAGCGTTTGAATCATTAAATGTTGCGGCTCCCGGACCGGAAGCCGTCCAGGTACCAGTACCGTCTAGCGCACATGCCGCATAGAGGTTAGTACAGGTTCCTCCGCAAATATTGTCCGGTATAGCATTGGCGTACAGCGCATTTTTTTCGTAGTAATACTGTACGGTGATGATATCAGATGTTGAACAATTGGCATTCGAAATGGTGTATTGAAGCTTAGAAGTGTGGTAATTTCCCTCGACACAATCGGTAACTTTCAAATCCGGATCAAAAGAAACAGTGGCAGATGTCGTATTAATCAGGATACCTTTGTATCCACCTACCCATTTCCATTCAACGGTTTCTCCACTGCCCGGTGTATTGCCCGTAATGGTGATAGAAGTCGAGCCATCATAACAACCAAAAGTAGTCGTTGTGGGCAAATTAGCCTGAGTAGGGTCGGCAGCGATGGTGTGGGTCACTTGTTGAGTAGCCGGTACCATGTCGGAACAGGTTTGCTGAAGCTGAAAGGTATAGGTTCCCAATATCTGCGAGCCTGAAGTAGTGGATTTGGGGTTGTAAGGATTGTCAATAATTATATTGGCGCCAGCGGGTTGAGAAATAAGGGTCCACAGTATGGTGGCAGGGTTGCCGTTGAGAGCAGAAACCGCTCCGTCGAGGGATATGGTTTCGTTTTCACAAAAGGTAGTATTGGACCCTGCATTCACCGTACAATTCTGAGCTTTCAACTGTCCAAAACCCGGGACAAAAATGCTTAAAAGAACTACAGTGCATTGAATTGAAATTGAAGAAAAGAATGCTCTTTTCATTCTGATATTCAGAAAATCAATATTCATTTTGGCGGAGTCTGTTTTAGTAAAATAATTATCATGAAATTTGCTCTTTAGTAATATTGAAAGAATAACTTTCTCGTTTTATACTGACTTTTTGCCGCTATACTTCATCATTCATCAGTCACTTAGCCTCTGTTAGGCTCCATCTTCATTCTTCGTCTAGCCACAAAATCTCTAGACTAAAATCGGGAACTTATTTTTTCGCCATTACTTAAAAGCTGACAACCCTTCAGATACTCTTACACCATTTTTATGCCACTATTATGATTGCCATGTCACTTTTAAAAGAAGTGAGGTAGTAAAAAAACATACATGCCTTTTGGCCATCTCCCTATCTATACTTCAAGCCGCCAAGTTTTGTGCATTTCCATAGCGATTGAACCAGTAAGAACCACTTCCACACCTTGGTTAAAACCAACAGGCTTGAAGTTTATCCCGCTTTGCCAAGTTTTGTGCGTACGCACAAGACTTGGCAAAGCGCGGTATAATAGTCGGTTGTCCTGTTGCTATTGATTTAGAACCTACCTACTCTACTCCTGCAGCACAAACTTCTTCACTTCTTTAGTACCATCATTCCGCTGGTGATGAATGAAGTAAACCCCTGCTGCCAAATCCGTAATATTTAGGCGGATCATATTCCAGCCTTCCTCGGCGGGCAGCGTCATAAGTCTGAGGTTTCTGCCGGTCAGATCGATGATGGTTAGGGTAAGCTGAGAGTCAAGGCTATAGAGCTTGACGTTAATAACGGTTTGTTGTTCGTAGATAGCTGGGTTGGGGAAGATGATCATCGCCTTATCATCGTAACAATCGGTGGTGACATTGAGGGTATGAGAATACTCTATAGAGCCATCGATATCTACCATCTTCAAGCGGTAGTAATTGATTTTCCCGGCCGCTTCGTCGAGGTATTGGTAAGTAAGTGCCTGATCTTGCGGAGCGCTTTCCACCGTCTTAATTGTTCTGAAGGAAATGCCGTTTGTGCTGTGTTGCAATTCGTAGTGGCTGAAGGTTATTTCGCTTTCTGCCGACCAGGTCAGGTGCACATTGCAATGTTCCACGCTTGCCTCAAAGCGGCTTAGCTCAACTGGCAGCGGACAATTCAGTTCTACTAGGATGGTATCTGTAATTTCACAGCCGTTTTCATCCGTTACGCGCAGCCAGTACGTTGTTGAACTTTTTGGAAAAACATCTATACTTGTAGTCGTTTCGCCTGTACTCCAAAGATGGGTATAGGGAACCCTCAAAGAAATTTCATCGATGGCCGCATCACTTCTGTATCCCGACCCTTTAGTAGAGGTAAAGCGAATTTTTACATCACTTTGCCCGTCATAAGCCGACATATCCACTACTTGCTCAAACCATTGGTTACCCTGGTCGCCCGACAAGGTCCACTCTTGGGTCCACGAGCTGCCTCCATTGGTACTGACTTCCACAGTCAAACTTCCCATCTGCGAACCATACATGTGATAGTAAAATGCCAGTTCAACATCACTATAGCTACTCAGATCAAAGCTCTGGCTTTCCAGAATAACCTGATCGCCGGTGGCCCCGGAACTCGTTTCGTGGTACATATACCAGTTGGAGCCGTTTGCTCCTCCGGAGGGACCTGTGCCGCTACTTGGAGTACCTAGGTCATCTCTGGTCCAGTTTCCATCATCACCTGTAACTTGCGTCCAGGTACCTATATCAGCCTCAAAACCTTCACTGTAAATGATGTGATGAGCCTTTGGACTTATGGTTGGGCTTAAGGTAGCAGTATCGGTGCAGATTTGTATATCGGGGCCTAAATCTACGGTAGAAACATCCCTTACATTTACGAATACGCTTACTGGATTAGGGCAGCCTGAGCCGTCTGTAACGGTTACATAATAAGTGGTATCACTTGCGGGGTTGACTGTTGTAACGGCAGTTTTGTTCCCGTTATCCCACTGGTAGGTATATCCACTTCCCGAACCTCCCGAACCGGAGGCAGTAAGGGTAACGTTTTCTCCGGGGCATACCGGGTCGGGGCTTATACTTACACTCGCTGTAGGACCATTTGAATTGACAAGCATGGTAGAATGTACAGCCGTACAACCTGCTGCCGCGGTAACAGTTACGGTATAAACCCCTGCAGCAACCCCAGACAGGTCTTCGCTTGTGGCACTATTGCTCCAAAGAAAAGATGGGCTTCCGTCATTTCCCTGAACGGTGAGGTCTATTGCTCCGTCGGAATTGCCGCAGGTAGCATCAGTCGTATCCGAACTGAGAAGAACATCCTTCAAAAGATAAGCAGCTACATGATCCTTGCTTTCACAAACGCCATTGGTAAGCGTATATCTGAAAATGTAATTGCTATCTGCGGTTATGGCCCCATAGGTTGTATTTTGGGCAGATGGATTTCCAAAGGTCCCGAAATTTGTGCCATAAATCAACGACCATGTGCCTCCTGAATTGCCAGCATTTAAATTTACAGTAGTTCCACCGCAGCTGAGGGTGTCTTCACCTGCATCCGCCTGTATGAATGCATCGATCTGCACATCGACGGTATCAGTCAATGAGCATACGCCTTTGTCAACAGCGTATATAAATGTATGTGTTCCAGGCGTTAAACCACTTACTACTGTTGAAAAATTATTGGGGCTTAATAGAGTGATACCAGCAGGCCCTGTCCATGTGGTTGTAGCTCCGGAGATTTCATATTCCGTACCTTCCAAAGTAGTGGAGGTAGCATTACACAAGGTTTGGTCGTCTCCTGCATAAGGCTGCTTTAAATAGGTTAAAACTACATCATCGTAGTTGGGAGGACATGCGCTACTCGGCCCGAAAGTGATCCACCGAAGTGTTACCTCTCCTGCATCTGAGAGGGTTGCTGTCGTGTTGGGATCGTTATTATCGGCAAAGCTGACGCCAGGTCCGGTAGTAGTCAAAACTGACCAGCTTCCCTTTTCACCTACTCCCAGATCTACTGCATCAAGGGTGAAGGAAGTTCCGTTGCACAACTCCTGATCGGGGCCTGCTATGGCAGGAGGTGCGGATTGATCACTGATAATGACTTCGATAGCATCCGAATCTTCATGCTGACCAGTGCATATATTTCCATTAATGTCCACTCTGTAAACGTAGTATTGCAACAAGTAGGAGCCACTCGTCGAAAAAGTAATATCAGTATTTGGGTCAAAAGGATCGCTGATCGTAACCGGAGCCGGACCGCTTATGAAAGACCATTCTATGAGGGCGTCAGGTATTTGGCTGGACAAGGTAGTAGGCGACATGGATGTGGTGTAAGGCAAAGCTACTCCGCAAAAGGACAGATCCTCGCCTGCATCAACATTGTTGATAGAGTTGTTCGGCCCTTTAAAAATTCGGCTGGTATCTCTGGATACATTCCCGCAGGGGGCATTGCTTACAGCCCATTCTAATACATAAACACCGTCAACGTCCATATTTGTAAGGCTGGTAGATGCAGCATTGGGGTTGGTTATACTGGCAGAAGAGCCTGTCGGTTTGGAAAGCAAAGTCCACATACCTGTACCTATAGTTGGTACTGTTGCTCTAATTGTATAGCTGGTTCCGGTTGTAGGAAAGCAGCTTCCCCCATTTGTAATATTGGCAGCCGAAGGATTATTGGTAGCAGTAGTAGTAAAACTGACAGAAGCAGAGCCATTACCACAGGCATTAGTAGCCGTCCATTGAAAGGTATAACTGGTAGAGGGATTTAAGCCCGTAACGGTAGTAGTAGGCGCATTCGGGTTGGTAATGGTAGCGACGGGGCCTGCAGTTTGTGTCCAGGTGCCGGCGTATGCTCCGGCCGTTAAATCACCCACCAAAGTCGCGGGTCCCTGCCCACATACGGTGGGCTCCAGTACAGATGCTGTTGGTGAAGGAGGAGTAGTGCTGACATATACAGCCACATCATCATATTCAATATCACATTCATTTAACTTATTAGTAGCCAAAGGATCCAACAACATATATCTGAATGTATATTTGCCTGGTGTCATGCCAGTGAGTATTGGCTGTTGTTGGTTTCGATCCACACTTCCCGTTACAAAGGGGTCGATAGGTCCCGACAGCGTGACCCAATACCCATAAAACAATAGTCCGGCCTCGCTGGAAAGATCATTTCCGGACAATTGAACCTGAGTAGTGCCACAAGGAAGTACAGCATCTGTACCTGCATTAGGTGTGGGTTGATCTACATTGCAATAGTCATGCGTAGTAATGCTGTTTGGTGTTTCTTCACATTCATTGCCAATTCTGTAGGTAAAATCATAGTAGCCTCTGTAAAAATCAATAATTGGGCTGCCCGAGTCCTTCATTCTTCCCAAAAGCTCGATCCTGAAATGATGCGTATTCGAATAGATACTTGTAAACAGATCATCTTGGTTTACATACCATGAGTCGCCGGGAGCCAAAACGGAGGAGTATAAAGTTCGTACGCCTATAAGTTGATTGGTATTGTCGTAGGCAAGAAGTCGCAAAGTAAGTATAATTCCCCCAATATTTTGAACTTGCAAATCGGGCATTGATCCTGCCTGAACAAATACGTAAAAGCTATCTGTTCTCACAATAGTGCCCGATTCTGCAATATCCATCGCGTTGCTTGTACAGCCTGCGGCACAAAACCCCAGGTTTGCGCTAAAATTGGGAAGCTTTGGCGTCTCTTCCATTCTAAGCGTGTCGTATTTGCTACACTCCTCTCCATATACTTCCCAGGCAAACACATAAGGCCCTCCTCCTTGCTGTACGCCGGTTACCGTTGTAGTGGGGTTGGTATCATCGGTAATGGTAGCTGGCAGGCCCTTTATCTGTGTCCACAGGCCTGTTTGCCCTTTTTCCAAAGGAGTGGCCTGCAAAGAAAATGCGGACGGAAAAGCACAGAAAAACTGATTGGGCCCTGCATCGGGCTCAATGGCTCCTTCTCCAAAATTATAGAAAGTTACTACATCCGAATCGCTGCCTGCACGGCAACCACCTGTCACGGTCCATGTAAAAGTATAAGTACCAACCACATCTACACAAGCAGAGGTTCGGGCAGCATTTGCGTTGCCGAAAGTGACTGTTCCTGGTCCGCTATACGTCCACGTACCACTACCATTCAGATTGCATGATCCGTAAAGATCAACACATAGCCCGCACGATGCTGTAGGAATAGCCTGTGCGTAAAAGGCATTTTCGGCAAAATAGTATTCGATCGTATAGGTTTTTGATGCAGAACACCCATCGGCATTTGTGAGTGTATATGTTACAGTAGAAATGAAATAATCTCCTGCCACACATTCATAGTTCGTAGGACTGGGGTAAAACGTAGTAGAATTGCCAGTAGTCGAACTAAATGTACCCGGAAAGGGAGAGTCGGTAGAAATCCTCCAATTTGCCGATTCTCCGGCTCCAAGGGCTGCTTCTGTCAAAACAATCCCTCCGCCGGAGTAACAGCCAAATGTTGTAGTTGAATTGCTCAGCCCACTTGGCGCTGCATTAATGGTATGCATTACAGTATCGCGAGCATAAACTAAATCGGAACACAGCATACGGAGCTCAAAAGTGTAATTGCCCGTAGTAAAGTCACCCGAAACTATTGAATTTGCAGAGGTAGGATTATCAACTACAACATTAGCGCCGGTTGGTTGTGAAACCAATGTCCATTGAATAGTGCTTAAATCTGAATTAATTGTCGAAACGGTACCGCTCAATACAATGTCGTCATTTGCACAGAAATCTTCATCTGCACCGGCATTTACCGTACAGTTTTGGGCATTTACTGCTCCGAAGTATAAAGTAAAAAAGGCAAAAGTGACATATTTCTTCAGATTGGAAAGTAGTGTAGTCTTATTCATATTGGATTACCCGTGTTAAAATTTTATACCAATATTTGTGGAGGAGTTTATACCAATATTTGTGGAGGAGAAAATCGGTTTTATAAATCAGTACTGAATATAAAAGGCAAATACACTATTATTGTGCCATTTATATCCCAAAAAGCAGAAAGCAATTAACTATAACAGTACCTTACCAAGTCCTGAAGTATTCCCAATATTTGTGTACATTTATCTGTCGCTTTTGTGCTGTTATTTTTTCTTGTTTCTGTTCTAATTACTATGGTCTCCCGATATCTTTGGCTGATTTTTCTGATTAACTTCGTCTTCTCAAGTTGTTCTACCAGTGTGAAAGAATACCATTCCTTCAATGAATATCCGGCCTATCTGGCCGATGATCTGGGGCTCAGCTATACGCCCAATCGCTCCGTCTTTCGCATTTGGGCACCCACTGCCACCGAAGCCCTAATTCATTTTTATCAAAATGCGCTAAACGGTAAGCCCCTGCGCACCGAGGCCATGCAACGGGGACCACAGGGCAGCTGGAGTGCTATTTCCAACGAAGACCTGATTGGGAAATACTACACCTTCCAGGTACTTATAGACGGCAAATGGCTCGATGAAGTACCCGACCCTTACGCCAAAGCCGTAGGGACCAATGGCCGCCGAGCTATGGTAGTGGATCTGCGCAGCACCGACCCGCCCGGTTTCCGGCAGCACCCAAAGCCACCCCTCCACAGCCCCAATGACATCATCCTCTACGAACTCCATATCCGCGATCTCAGCAGTCATCCCAATTCTGGTATCCGGCAATCAGGCAAATTCCTGGGCCTGGCCGAATCAGGTACCCGCAGCCCTGATGGATTGAGCACTGGTCTTGATCATATCAAAGAGCTAGGCGTCACCCATGTCCACCTTTTACCATCCTATGATTTCTATACTGTAGATGAGAGCCGCCCTGACGAGCCGCAATTTAATTGGGGCTACGACCCACAAAATTACAATGTCCCCGAAGGCAGCTATGCGACCGATCCTGAGGATGGTGCTGTGCGCATCAGAGAGTTCAAAAAAATGGTGAAAGCCTTACACGACAAGGGTTTGCGGGTGGTCATGGATGTGGTGTACAACCATACGGGTGTCACCGAAGCCTCCAATTTCAATCAGCTTGTGCCGGGCTATTACTATCGCCAAAATGCAGAAGGCGGCTTTTCCGATGCCTCGGCCTGTGGCAACGAAACCGCTTCCGAGCGAGCGATGGTCCGCAAATTTATGGTCGAATCCGTACTGTATTGGGTCAAAGAGTACCGGATTGACGGCTTCCGCTTTGATTTGATGGGCATCCACGATATTGAAACCATGAACCTGATCGCCGATACTTTGCACAGCATTGATCCCTCTGTTTTCATTTATGGAGAGGGCTGGACGGCAGGAGAAAGTCCTTTGCCGGAATTGGATCGGGCCTTGAAAAAGCATACGCACCGCCTCCGCCGGATCGCAGCTTTTAGTGATGATATACGCGATGGCATCAAAGGCAATGTATTTGATAAGACGGATAGGGGCTTTGCCAGCGGCAAGCCGGGCACCAAACAGAGCGTACAATTTGGTATTGCAGCAGCTACTGCCCACCAGCAGGTTGATTATTCAAAAGTCAATTATTCTCCCACACCCTGGGCCAAAACACCTGCTCAATGTATCAATTATGTCTCGTGCCATGATAATCACACGCTATACGACCGGCTCATCAATTCCGCACCTGATGTTAGCCAGGCCAGCCGGCTCCGTATGCACAAGCTGGCCAATGCCATCGTACTCACCTCGCAAGGCGTACCCTTTTTGCATGCCGGGGTAGAAATGCTGCGCAGCAAAGGGGGTGAGGAAAATTCGTACAAATCACCAGACAGTGTCAATCAGCTGGATTGGTCGCGCAAAGCAACTTATGCCAATGTTTTTCAATATTATAAAGACCTTATTCGCCTGCGCAAAGAGCATCCCGCCTTCCGTATGCCTACCAACGACATGATCCGCGAACACTTGCATTTCCTGAATTTTGAGGAAGAAAACCTGATCGGCTACACCCTCGGCGAGCATGCCAATGGCGATAGTTGGAAACGCATTTTGGTATTGTTGAACGGCAGCCTGCAAGAGCAAGCCGTCTCCCTGCCAACCGGACGCTGGACGCTGATACTCGATGGCGAAAAATACCGCCCCGAAGGCATTCGTGAAATAAAACAAAAAATGATCAGAATGCCTGCCAGCACTGCCTGGGTATTGTTTAGTAATTAGTAATTCATCTATGCTCTCCATTCAAAAGCAACTCACCAACTCGTTCTACTCTATCCTGAGCCTGCCTGCTACTGCGATGGGGTTTGCCCTGTCTGTACAAATATCGGCACTGAGCTGGATATTGAGCACTAAATATAAGCTCGACATCCATGAGATAGGTTTGGTATGGGCTGCTGGGCCGATTGCCGGGATTATTGGCCAGGTGCTGATTGGCTTCATCAGTGACCAGGTTTGGTTTATGAATGGTCGCCGCAAGCCTTTTATTTTCATTGGCGGAGTGTTGGCAGCACTGATGTTGCTAGCCCTGCCAAACATAGATGTGATAGCCGCCAAGCTGGGTACTGATGGTATTTTAGGCGTAGCCATCGCAGTTGCTTTGACACTGGATTTAGCCATCAATGTTAGTTTCAATCCCACCCGATCAATCATAGCAGACGTGACGCCGGAAGGTGTTGAGCGCACCAAAGGATATACCTGGATGCAAAGCATTTCAGGCACTTTTGGTGTACTGGCTTACGTAATTGGCGCCGTTTGGAATAACTATGTCCTCATCTATGTAGGTGTCGGCCTGGTGTTTTTACTGTCTGTCATCCCTCCCCTGTTTATCGAGGAGCCGCGCTACTTGAAAGCTGCGGAAAGCCAGCAACAACAAGGCTTTTCGTTGATCGAAACGCTCAAAAGCATCTTGCCTTTGTGGGGATTCCTTATCTATGCCATTGGAGGAATGTACATGCGGCTGGCTCATATAGAGCGGAGTAATTACTACTTTGAATATTTTTGCGCAGCCCTCACTGCCGCCCTTGTCGTGTACACCTTGCTTCAAGAAGAGTCCGGCAAAGCTGTGGCTGACGCCAGCCGGATCGGGTTTCAAAAAGTCCTGGCCGCCCATGCTTTCACCTGGGTGGGCATACAGACCATGTTTGTGTATATGTTTGCTTACATCCAGGACAAGCTCCCGGCATTGTCGGACATTGAAATGGGGCGGGTGGTGAGCATTAGTTTCCTGATTCTCAATGCCGTAGCAGCTCTGTTGCCTGCACTGGTATTGGAACCCATAGCGGCTAAGGCAGGGCGAGTGAAGACGCATATGGTTTCAATTGCCATAATGGCTTTGGGCTATGCAGGCATTTTGTTTTTTGGCTATTCAGCTTTTGCTATCTATGGTATGATGGCTATACTCGGTATTGGCTGGGGCGCCACGGTGAGTCTTCCCTTTGCTATCATGTCGCAAAAAGTGGATCAGACGAAGATGGGGTTGTACATGGGGCTTTTCAATTTATCGGTGGTGCTGCCCCAACTGGTAGCCAGCCTGGGCATTGGCGAGTGGGTCAGCCAGTCGGTCGATAAGCGCATCATCTTTATTATTTGCACCATCACTTTGGCCATCTCTGCTTTAGCCTGGCTGCTGGTGAAGGAGGAGGAAGCCAGTAGCTAACCCATGTATTATTAAACAAAACGAGAGGGAACTAAAGCCCGATCTTACAACTCAAAATTGGGGCTGATCTGGTGATCGCTGGAAGCGGAGTAAAACTCATTGATGACTTTGAGTACTTCCTCGGGGTCTTCCGTGACGGGCATTAGATTGAGGTCTTCGGCATTGATATTATGGTAGCGATGCAGCATGGTACTTTTGATCCAGTCAATAAGGCCTGACCAAAAATCTACCCCTACTAAAATTACGGGCACACTGGTGATTTTTTTGGTTTGAATGAGTGTAAGCACCTCAAATAGCTCATCCATAGTGCCGAATCCGCCGGGCAATACTACGAATGCCTGCGCATACTTGACAAACATCACCTTGCGAACGAAAAAGTAGCGATGGCTGAGATTGAGCTCAGGGTCAATGAAAGGGTTGTGGCTTTGCTCAAAGGGCAGATCAATATTTAGCCCTACAGACAGGCCGCCATTAATAGATGCGCCCTTGTTGCCAGCCTCCATGATACCCGGACCGCCACCTGTGATAATGCCGTAACCTTCCTCAACGAGCCGCTTGGCAATATCAACGGCAAGTTGGTAGTATTTGCCATCCGGTTTTGTACGGGCCGAGCCGAAGATGGAAATGCATGGACCGATATTATTCATTACCTCAAAGCCATCTACAAATTCGGAGATTACCTTGAACATGGTCCAGGAGTTTTCACCTTTGAGCTTGCTCCACTGTTTTTTTGGATGTGTTATTTTGGGGCTGGTATTATTCTTATCGAGCTGATTTTTTTCCATCGGATTTTAGTACTTTTCACAAACATTCTATTGCAAAAGCCCGTCAGAAAATGGTGACAGGCTTTGCTATTTACGTAATACTTTTCAATTATACAAGCAAGACAAAGGTTCAAAGAGAGGCGGCCTTTGATCAGGATGACTTGTAATTGGCGTACTCTTGCTCGATAAACTTGTGCAATTCATTGACATCACTAAATTTATCGAATATCTTTTTGAAAGCACTACTCCTGTTGGCACTTGACGGCACCACATAGCTAGCTACATCTTGCTCTTTAATGGTATCGCCACTGAGAATAATGAGCCGTTCTACTACATTGCGCAGCTCACGGATATTGCCCGTCCAGTTGATCTGCTTAAGGGCTTCAAGGGCTTTTTTGTCAAAGCTTTTAGGCGTCACGCTGTACTCGGTGCAAATCAGATTATTGAAATGTTCTACCAGCATGGGAATATCGTCTTTGCGTTCATTAAGCGGCGGTACATGGATGATGATTACCGCCAGCCGGTGGTAGAGGTCTTCCCTGAATCTGCCGCGAATGATCTCTTGCCGCAGATCTTTGTTGGTAGCCGCAATTACCCGAACATCCACAGCTATTTCCTTATCCCCCCCTACTCTGGTAATACGGCTTTCCTGGAGCGCACGCAATACTTTGGCTTGTGCGCCAAGGCTCATATCTCCTACCTCATCGAGAAAGATCGTACCCCCGTTGGCAAGTTCGAACTTGCCGATCCGCTGTTTGTGGGCTGAGGTGAAGGAGCCTTTCTCATGACCAAACAATTCGCTTTCAATCAATTCGGAGGGGATGGCAGCGCAATTGACTTCAATAATCGGGGCTTTGCAGCGTGGGCTCTTTTCATGCAACCAGCGCGCTACCAATTCCTTGCCTGTACCGTTTTCGCCGGTGATCAACACCCTGGCATCGGTAGGAGCTACGCGGTCAATTGTTTCTTTGATGGAAGTGATACTGCTGGAATCGCCAATTATTTCCTGTGTTTTGTGTTTAGAAACCTTCCGTTTTAGCACTTTGGTTTCGGTGATAAGACTCGACTTGTCCATAGCATTGCGGACGGTGATGAGCATGCGATTCAGGTCAGGCGGCTTGGAGATAAAGTCAAAGGCTCCTTTTTTAACCGCTTCCACTGCTGTATCAATATTGGCATGGCCAGAGATCATAATGACGGGCGTATCGGGCACCAGCATTTGCACCCGATCCAGGGCCTCCATACCATCCATCTTGGGCATCTTAATGTCCATGATTACCGCATCGTAAGCAGATTGTTTTAGCTTTACCAGACAGTCTAGCCCATCGGAAGCTTCATCTACTTCATACTTTTCAAATTCAAGGATTTCGCGCAGGGTTTTCCGAATACTCGGTTCGTCATCAACTATTAAAATCTTCGCCATAGAATGTCAGGAATTATATTTGGATTAATAAATATTGGCTGTACTGGCTTTACCTGGTACCCCGAATGCCAAGTCATTGAACAGATTAATTGCTACAATTACTATGTGTAAACTTGAAAACACTGTTCAAACAATTCGGACTAGTCGCACTAGCAGGGAGTTTCGTAGGCATAAACCAACTAATGTAACGCCGGAATTGCTTTCAAAGTTACGCCAGCGAAACCTTAAATTATAATTTTACAGATTCATTTTCAACTAATAATCAGTACGCTACAAAGCCTTTTCCCAGCTTTCAATCCTTTCAAAATTGCGGAAGCTCCCGGTCAATTCGGGCCATCAACTTTCGGATCCGTTCCAGCTGGCGTTGGTACAGCACAACCTGGATCTGCTTGAAGGTCCGATTGGTTCTCACCAAATTGAGAAATTGGCGGTCGTGCAACACGCTCAAATCATGCTGCTGATTGAAATTGTCAAAATTGTCAAAATGTTTGGCAAAATAAGGCAGGTATTGATCCAATACAATCTTCTTATCAATATCATTATAGATTTTGATCTCCCAATAGTGGTTATCGTACAAACGGATGATATCATTCAGCAAAGTCCGATTGCGGATGTGTTTGGACTCGCCGGTCTGCTCCATAATGCGATAGCTAATGTCATTGATTGGAATGGTCGAATACTGCCTGGTCGGACGAATAAAGCGATTCAAACTATCCCTGCCCCATTTATCAATATTATATTCAGTTAGTTTTGTACAAGATTCTATGATGGATTCGAGTATTTCCATTTCAGCTATTATTACAGTAGTATCTTCCGCTAAATTGTCCTGCAAGCCCAGCAGGCTCGCCTTCTCCAATTGCCGGTTGCCATAATTAACGCGCCATTCGTTCAACAAAAAAGAAATGCTGATGCCGATAATAATAATCAGCAATTCAAAAAAATAGTTGCGCACCTTTTTATTGATCTTTAGCATAAGGTACTTCTAATTTGCCAAATCATTGATTGCCAGCCAGGCCATCAGCCCCGAGCTTACCAATAAGCTTTCCTCATCAATATCAAAGGTATTGGTATGTACGGGTGATGTAATCCCCTTTTGTTCATTGCCCGTGCCAAGCCGGTAAAAGCAGGCCGGTAGGAAATGCGAATAGTAGGCAAAATCTTCAGCCGTCATTCGAATTGGCAAATCCACCACTTGCTCTTCTCCTAAATACTCAACAGCCAGCTGACGGGCCTTTCTTGTTAACTCAGCATCGTTCACCAGTACAGGATATCCTTTCAGTATATTCAGGTCGCAGGCTCCGCCCATCGCACGAGCAATATCGGCAGCCATTTTTTTCATCTTCTTATGGGCTTCCATACGCCAGGCTTCATTCATCGTGCGGAAGGTGCCTTCCAGCTTTACTTCATTGGGAATGATATTGGTAGAGCCACCGGTCGAGTTAATCTTGCCAAAGGTAAGTACACTGGGCATCGTCGGTTCGGCATGCCGGCTCACGATTTGCTGCAAAGCGGTGATAATGTGTGCGCTGATCACTACCGGATCGATACAGTCACGCGGCAGGGCACCATGCCCTCCTCTGCCCTTCACGGTCATGTACAGTTCATCGGCAGATGCCATGTAGCGCCCAGGGCAAAAGCCCACTTTCCCGCTTTCGAGCGGAGGGTGAACGTGCTGTCCGAATATGTGGCGCGGCGCCGGGTTTTGAAGCACTCCTTCTTCAATCATGATAGATGCGCCGCCAGGAAAACGTTCCTCTGCTGGTTGAAAAATCAGCTTTATGGTACCTTCAAGCTCTCCTTTCAAATCATTCAATATTCTCGCTGTACCGAGGAGCGAAGCTGTGTGCACATCATGCCCACACGCATGCATAACCCCTTGATTTTCAGACTTATACGAAACATTATTAGCTTCTTCAATCGGCAATGCATCTATATCGGCACGCAAGGCCGTTACTGTTTTTCCTGCATTTTTCCCTTCTATCACACCCACTACACCATGCTCTGCCATCCCGTGCCGATGGACTATCCCATACTCTTTCAATTTAGCAGCAATGTAGAGCCCGGTTTCTTTTTCCTGAAAGGAAAGTTCAGGCTTTCGATGTAAATGCCGCCGATTGTTGACTATATCTCCAAAGTACTTTTTCGCCAGCTGCTTAATCTGATTTCGTAACATCTAATTGTCTATTTAAAAGCAAGATAGCGTTTATTTCATTTTGTTCAACATTTTAGTTCGCAGGGCATATCTGCTGCAGGACAACAGGCGGTGATTGAAAAATAACAATTCCCGGATTAACAAAAAGTCCCTGGTAGTAGGTACTACCAGGGACTTTCCATGTTATTTATATGGCTACCGGATTACTCAATAATAATCATCTTCTTGGTAGCACTGTTGTCGTCACTCTGCAAAGTGTAGTACAGTACGCCTACGCCTGACAACTCGCTGCGGTTGATACTCACTTCGTTGTATCCCTTAGCGTAATCATCTTCGTAAACTTTCAGTACTCTTCCTGATACATCGTAAACGGTCAGTGTAGCTGTGCTTGCCTGTGGCAATACAAATCCGATCGTGGTTTCATCCCTGAATGGATTTGGCTGGTTCTGCATCAGAGCAAACTCGTCGGCAGATACAGCGCCGGTGGTGTTGAACTCAAGCTCAACATTCATCAGGTCAAGTTCAGCATTGTATGCTTCTGCAGCTGTGTAGTCTGAGCTTACACTCAGTACTTCACTCAGCAGTACATCGCGCTTGGCACGCAAGGTCACTGAGAATACAACTACTTCGTCATCCAATTCTACGGTACTGCTATTGGCCCAGCTGGTGGTGATTACACCTTTGTCCAGCAAGCTCAATCCGAAGTTGGCCTTCGTCAGATTGGTCAATTCACCTGCTTCAACTCCTGCGAATGCTGCTGCACTCTTATCGAAGTTCAATGTAAACTGATAACCGGCAGCGGCAAAGTCAGCAGCCTTGAAGTCAACAGTGTATTCTGTACCGGCTGTCAATTGCTTGTCATCCACACGGAATACCAGATCGCTTACAGCGTTGCGGCCATCACTACCGATGAGGTTGTTGGGGCGCGCACTACCGTTTACATCTCCAACTTTCACAGCTACGAAGTTCGCATCGTTGATGTGAGTATTGAGGTTGTTCACGTTCATTACTTCCGGGAAGGTCGTCTCGAACGGATTGGCAGGGTTGGGGAATGCAAAGTGTGCATCCACAAAGCGCCAGCTCGTGTTGTTGGGGAAGTCCGTGTTGATGAACAGGATCAACTTACGCAACTCAACGATATCGAAAGTGGTGATCGTACCACTGTTGTTGATATCGGCAGCAATCATCTTGTAGGGCGAATCGAGGTCGTCCACACCAAGGATGTGCTTGCTGATGAGTACAAGGTCGAAGGTAGATACTCCATTCAACGGATTGATGTCCTTCTCAGGACGTACAGTGTAGTTTTGAAGTTCTGGCAGGAATTCAAAGCCAAACTGGCCACTGGTTCCTGTCATTTCCATATCTGTCATGTAACCCTCCAGATGTACTTCTACCTGCTCAACATTCTCGCCATCCTCATTGGTGATATTACCAGAGATGTTGTACTGAGTCTGGTCATCGCAATTATTGAGCAACAAGCCTACTTCACAAGTAGAGTAGTTGCCTGCTTCATCCCATACATAGATGGTCAGTGATTCCGGCAAGCCGGTCACATCATCACACGTACGACGGATGGAGCGATCGTTGATGTTATCAGAGAAGGAGAAGATCAGGTCTTCCTGTGCAGTACAGTTGTCGTAGCTGTCCAGATCGAAGTCACTGGCCCAGATGTCGATATATCCTCCTGCTGCTATTGGCATCGGGATAGTCGATACACCTGGCAAACAGTAAGCCGTTGGTGGCTTGCAATCTTCAATAGTCAGGATGTACTCACAGATATTGAGATTGCCACAGCCATCTTCTGCAGCCCACAGGATACGGTGGGTACCTACCGGGTAGAAGCCGCTGATCGCATAGTCTTCTGCTGCAAAACGAGTTACAGGAAGACCATCCGGATTCGGGAACGGATAAATGTTTCCGTAGGTATCCGAGTAACCAAAGGCATCGTAATTGCCATCGTTGTCCAGGTCAAGTTTCCAGTCGATACGCAGCTCTTCGAGCTTGGTACAGTCATCCGAGATACCCGGATCAATCGTTACTTCACCCACACACTGTGGTGCATTGGGGTTGCCTGGGTTGCCATAGCCACATACCGTCTGTGAACAGTTGTCGAAGGTCGGTCCAACATTGTTCAGCAGCTTGATCACCTGTGTCCAGTGCCACTCCCATTCGCCAAAGTAAACTCCGTTTACAAAGTCTTCGTACAAGCACCAGTCAATCACGGTCCAGTCACGGAAGATCTTGATACAGGAACTATCGACAAATACAAATACCAAATCCGTATAGCTGGCTGCCAGCAAATTGCAGTTATCATCATCCAATCTTGGCTGGCGATCCTGATCGAAGAATACATCCAGGTTTTCTGGCTTGAATACTTCGTCGATCGGACCTTGGCAACGGTTCAACTCAATGTCACATGGCCATTCGATCAGCTTTCTGCGGTACTCGAGAGTTCCGCCAATGTTGACCAAATCACAGTCTCCAACATCCTTTGGAGTAAATCTCCAGCAGGAAGTTGGTACATACCACTCTTTACAGTCGATGATCGTAACCACCTGAGTAGCTATGTTGCTCCAGTTGCCGGCATCATCAGCTGCTCTCCAACGACGGATGATATCTCCTCTTCCGCAGTGCAGCGCAGGTATGATCGTTTGTTCAAGATCGATATTACAGTTGTCGATCACATAGCCGTCATAGCCCCAGAAAATGTCATACTGATCGTCGTAGCAAGGATCGTCAAAGATACTTGGTGGAGCAAACTCAGCAAAACGTGGGTGGGCTGGACATACGCGATCGCGGGTAACGATAGAGTCTCTGTCGAGTGGATCGGCGCTACCTTCTATCACTTTACCAAATACTTCATCCAGTGCATCTGTGTAGTCGCTTGGGTTGTCCGGATCGAATTCAAACCAGAAATCACAAGTAACCGTCAGGCTCGGAGGAGCTACTACTACCGGTGGCAACTTATCCTGTACGGTAACTTCTACCATACAGAGGCTGAAGTGGCCATCCAGAGGAGCACCTGGCTCCATAGCTTCAGGAAGTACACCATTGTAGTCGTCCGGATCTTCGTTTGCAGGTACCAGATTCGGGAACTGCTTACCGAAGGTATAAGGCTCAGGATCTACATCAAATACAGCAAATACAACCATGATCGGGCCATCTGTGATGTCATCACAGCAGAACTTCACATAGTCATCGAAGTAAGCCTGGATACGGTTGTAGTTAGGATGCCATGGTGGAGAGCGACGCAGGTCGTCATCACCATTTACACCTTCACAATCGATTGCTTCCCAGTCACCTTGTGGTACAGTCTCTGGAGTTTTGCCATTTCCATTTGAGTCATACTCATTCATACGTACTGCCTTGAACCATACTTCGTTGGAGCAGTTATCGAATGAGCCATCATCAAATGTATGGGCAAATACTTTGGTAAAGCCGAGGTTGTTCGAGCTGATATTGCCCGTACGGGTCATGCTTACCACCGTGTGCTGATCGCAAACGGCAACCGGTGGCACATCATCTATTACACAGAGTTCGATTATTTCTTCCGTAATATTACCGCAGCAGTCACTAGCCGTGTAGGTTACATCGTAGCAACCTGGCAGCAGATTGCGGATCACCCAGCGGCCATTGACGAACTCCACATCACCTCCTGTAGAGGTAATGGTATAAGTGAATGGGCCATTGTTCAACGGAATCACTTCACCGGATACCGGATCGACGTATTCAGTCGGGCAGTTATCGTCCAGCCAGGCCTCAGTAGCGATCCAGTCGGCACCACAGCGCCATACATCCGAACTAATCGTGAGATCTTCGAGGTCATTGATCTCCGGACCCATGTCATCTTCCACTTTGATGGTTTGGTTGTGGAATTCCACTTCACCTGTACACCAGTCGAGGATGGTCCACTTACGCAGTATCTTAAAGCAGCCATCACTGCCGCCAGTAGTGCAGATGTTGATGCGGGTATCTTCAAAGGTTGACTGAATGTCGCCACAGTTGGCACCTCCAGGTACACCTGTACCAAAACACTTCACTACACCACATGGCCAGGTCTTGCCATTATAGGGTGATGGGTGACCAGCGTAGATGTGAGTGGAAGGCAATACATTCCAGTACACATCTGAGGGGCCACAAGCCTGAATGTCATTCAATTCTTTTTCCGCTCCACAGCGATTATCGCACTTCAGGGCAGGCAGATCGATACCATCGTAGTTTCGTGGAGGCACTACATCGGCCAGCGTGGCACGGGTTAAAGTAATCGTTTGCACACAGGTTTTCATATTGCCAGAACCATCCGTGATCTTCCACGTTCTCACCAATGTACCATCGGCACATTGCAGATCGGTGCGATCATCGGTGTATTCCAAAATCGCATCGCCACAGGCATCAAAGCCACTTACTGTGTAAGTGCCATCGCCATTGTCGGTGATAATAGCTGGTGGGGCAGCAAGTGGGAAAGCATTGGTGCCGGTATAACTCACCGCAATGCTTACTTCATTGATCGTGCCTCCATCGCCGGCAGTAGCATCCGTCACTCTTACAATCCAATCGCCATTTACCGGCTCGCCATCAAAGGCACTCAGCGGATTCTCCGGCTGTACTTCACCTGATATTACGGGCGTACCGCTACATACAATCGGGCCAGCAGCCTCGTCGTCAAAGGTAGCATCTACATCATCTGTATTGCCGCACTGATTCATCAACAGCACTACATTCGTTCCACTCGGGCTGGTGATGTCGATCGTCAGATCGCCTACCCAGGTGTGTGTAATGTCCACACTTACATTTACATCCGTAACCGTAGCATTCGATGGTACCCCTCCGATCGATAATATCTCATCAAAGGTACCCAGGCTCGCCCAGTTGGTCCCAGGGTTTATCACTTCATTGGCTGTGCTGTTGATCACTGCACCGGGCGTAAGGTCGGCAGAACACAAAAGGCTCAGGTCTTCACATATCAGATCAGGCACCAATTTATCTTCTACACAGAAACTTCCCCAACAGCTGTTGCTCGTCACATTATCAGATATCTGTACGTTGTAGCACATGTCAATATCGGCCGAGCTAAGCAAATCTCCTTCAGCCGGGTCATACACTCCGTCGCCATTGCGATCAATGATCACGGTGTAGCGGGTGTCGTAGCAGCCATACGGACCACCTTCCAGAATATCATCGGCTCCTACCCGGCCTTCACAGTTTTCATCCAGAGAAATCTGAATATCGTCATTGCAGGCCAGCTGTACGCGCGGATTGGGATACTCATTCACAGTCACTTCCCAACTACATGTACTCATGTTACCAGAGCCATCGGTGGCTTTGTATTCGAAATAGGTGGTAGTACCATGATCCAAAACGGCACCGCTGGCAGGACCCGCAATATGGTCGATAATCACTCCCTGAGTGGCAAGATATTCATAGTGCACGTTACCGTTCCAGGTACGCGGATTGAAAATGCCGCCCGTCCAGATTGGCAAACCGCGACCTAATCCGGCCCGGATTTCCATATTCGCATCATTGTACGTATTGGTACCATTAGTATAATCGATATTTGAGCCGCCATCCGTTTGGATGATATAGATACCATATGTTTCACCAGGTTGAATGGTCAGGCCACCAGCAGGCATTGCAGATGGGTTGCCCGGACCCGCACTCACTACAGGCACATCGCCCATCAATGTCCAGGCTCCCGCATTGGTCTCATTACCCACATAACTACCACCACCTGTTACATAGTAAGCGGCAACCGTATGGTTGGTACCGGCCGATGTTTCCAGGTGAACATCAAACATGGTAATGGTCAAAGGTACAGCACCAATGTTTTCCACATCAAACATATTGCCGGCAAAACCATTGTTGTCGAGGAAGGTGGTGCCCAGGAAAGTGGTAGCCAACACTTCTTCACAATTGTCAGTGGCTGTTACTGTATAGTGGTAAATCAGATGACAATCACCCGGATCGAGGGTGATCGTTTGATCACCGGGGCAGTTCAGAGTAGGCGGGATCAGATCGATTACTGTTACTTCAGCATCACACATCGACATATTCCCACAATCGTCCATCACCGTTAGCGTCACCGTGATGGGTGATATAGCCAGATCAGCGCAGCTGAACATCGTGCGGCTGGCTGAAAAGGTCAAAGGCCCACAGTTGTCCGTGCTACCGCCATCCAAATCAGCAGGAAGAATTTCTACCATTCCTTGCTCATCGACTTCTACCGTGATATCCTGGCAAACTGCCATTGGAGGCGTATTGTCTTCCAAGGTAATGGTTTGCGTATGGGTTGCTGTATTGCCACAATCATCCGTTACCTCCCAAGTTCGTGTGATCGTCGATTCGCCGATACAGGCACCAGGGGTTGTTATATCACTTACCAATACAGCCGTCAAGTTACCCAGGATAGTTTGGTTGGCATTGAGGCTGCCAGGAGATTCAGCAGATGGGCCTGCCCAACTGAAGTCTGGGCCGCTAATTCCCGTGCCTTCCAGCTGTAGTGAAAAGCCAATAGGCGTGCCACCTGTTTCTTGTACCCCTACATCGGTACTCAGCATGCCATTGGCCGGGCCTTCCGTAGCTACAAAGGTACCTTCATAACTAAGAAAGTCAATTACTGTTGTTCCATTTTGGACCAATGCAATACCATCGGGCGAGCCGTTCATAATACCATTTGTAGGGTAGCTGAATGACAGGGCTCCTATACCACATTCTTCATTATCAATAATACCGCTCAACATGGTCATACTGAACACTTCGCCATTAGCACCATTATATACATACAATTCATAGCTAGATAGATCTGTACCTGCTACTCCTGCCACTTCAATAAATTCTCCTACATCTGTTCCCGTGTTATCATAGTGAAATTCATTGATCCACACTGATTGGGCGCGGCCTGTCATATCGCAAGCATCATAGCCTGTCACTACAGGAACAGCTGGTACCGGCACATCACATTCCTGAACCACGTCACCAGGTGCATCGCAAAATATCGGCGCTGTAGTATCGTCCACATTAATCGTTTGGGTAAACTGGTCACTGTTGCCACAGCCATCAGTAGCCGTCCAGGTGCGAGTAAGGGTGTACTCGCCCATACAAGCGCCAGGCGTATTAACCTCCATAAAGCTGATCATCGCCATAGTGGTAGTAGCACAAGCGGCAGGGTCAAATGTCTGTCCCGTATTCAGTGTGCCCGGAGATTCCGCTACCCCTGTTGGGCCTACCCAGCTAAAGTCGGAAGCCGCACAGCCGGTTCCTGTAAGCTGCAGCGATTCGCCAATTGCACCGGGTTCTGACACACCAATATCCGTACTCATCATCCCATCAGCAGGGCCACCTACAGCTGTAAAAGTACCCTCATAGCTAATAAATTCCAGCACCATACCGCTGCACACCAGAGCTATACCGTCGGGAGATCCATTTTGGATACCATTGGAAGGATAGGTGAAATGTACGGCCCCAAAGCCGCCCCCTTCATCATCTATTGTTCCTGCTAGTGTCATCATACCATAGGGCATACTGTTGGCACCATTATATAACACCAACATGCAATTGCTCAAGTCGAATCCGGCAGGGCCGGCTACTTCTATAAACTCCCCCACATCACCGCTAAAATTATCATAATGGATCTCATTGATGAATAAAAAGGGCACCATCGCTGGGCAGTTGTCCGTAGCTGTTACCGTCGCCGGAGGGGGTACCGCATCGCATTCCACATCCAAAGGTGTGGTGGGTAGGGGGAGGTTGAATACCGGTGCATCGGTATCTACTGTAAAAGTGAATGTTTGTGTACAACTGGCCGTTGTGCCTTCATCATCGGTCACTGTATAGGTCCGCGATATCGTGCGGGTGCAGTTGACATCCTGTATGGCATCCACAGACGCAAGCATATAGGGTGCGCAGCCTCCACTAACGGTTGGCAGCGCAGGATCAGGTGTGGGTCCGGGGATTACATTGACACTAGTAGCCGGAGACGGGACAGTGGGATTACAACCTACAGGGAGGCCGAAATTATCAGCGGGACAAGTAAGTGTCATAAGAGGACATGCTACTGCTCCACAGATTATCAAAGAAAAAGGTTGCGTAGCTGATAGCGTTCCTTTATGGCTAACCGTAATGGTATATGTGCCAGCAGTAGGCGAAGCAACTAAGACATTTTCGACATTATCCCGGGTATTATCACCAGTAGTTGCATTATTAGCGGGATTAGTTGGGTCTAATATCCAGGGAAAGGTAGTGCCTCCACCATTCGATATACGCAAATCCAGGTCATTGACCAAATTGGACGTAGTAATATCCAAGCCCGCTTGGGCAGCTCCCGATGGATCAGTCCAAACCAGTGTGGCTTCTAATGGCTCTAGACCATTAGATGTAACATTAATCGTATAGGTGGTGCTATTGGCAAGACTGAGTTCTTGAATGGTAGTAGTTAAAGTTACATCTTCGTTGATTAAGTCAGCAGCTTCCAGTGTATTCATCCGTCCCCAGCCATTTGAATAATCAGGACCAGGGTTTCCGATATCATCAGCAGTGTGGATTACCAGGGCTTTCATTGTGGCTGACCGCAAAAAACCACCTAGCTGATTGAACGCATGTTCTTGCAATAAGGCACAAGACCCCGCTACACTAGGTGCTGCCATTGATGTACCTGATTTAGGCCCATAAGCATCATCGGCTGCAGACTCGGAACTGGTAAGGTTAGAGCCATTCGCGCAGATATCTGGTTTGATACGGCCATCATCGGTAGGTCCCCAGCTACTAAAGGTAGTTTGGGTGGTGCCGTCATCATTCAAAGCACCTACGGTCAAAATATTCTTAGCTGTACCTCCATCAGGAATGCAATCAAAGCCGGTACCACCGTTGCCATCCTGCGGATGAACGTCGTTGAAATCGGGGTCGGCGCAATCGGTTGAATTGTGCTTATGCGCTCCGGCACCTGTATCGTTTCTATCATTTCCGGCAGATTTGACCATTAGATAAAATGGAGCAGCCACAGCAATATCATCCCATCCAACTGCTTCAGTGCCATATCTACCAAATAAATGGGACTCGATGGTACTAAGAATTGTATTTCCATACCAATAGGTACACCCTCCACCACCATCCCAGCCGGCGATCAGGCCATAGGAATGATTGGATACGATCATGCCTCCAGCAGCTTCAGCAGCCATTTCTGCAAAGTCATTCGAAAAATCATAGCCATCCACTGTCGCTGCAGGGGCCATACCTCTTGCAGCTGCATTACCCGTACCATCTCCGATAAGTGTGCCACAAACGTGTGTGGAATGGCTGCTAATTCCAGCAGCATCATTATTGGTCACACGACCTGTATATTGTTCGTGTGTTGCGCGGATGCTGCCACCATCCCACTCTCCAATATTTATTCCTGCTCCGGTCAAATTATAGGGAGCTACCCGAACAGCATTGGTTCCGATCAGGGTTGCCGATACATCATTATACGTTTTATAGTAAATTGGCGAACCATTGTCATCTAGCCGGACAAGCTGGATTATAGTTCCATCGGAAAATTCTTTTCTAATGAGCCAACTATTCCGGAGAGCTGCTGCCTCTGCTTTGGCGTATTCAGTTTTCCAACGCTGGTCATACTCTTGGGACAAGCGATTGAGTTCAGCCACATCTGTTTGCTGAAATACTTTTTGATCAATCTTTTGCTGGGCTTGCACAACTGGGAAAAACGCCAAAATCAACAAAAATATTAACAGTAAGCGACTATAAGGCGTAGTGTTTTCCAATTGCGGAGGCAGTGTAATAGTTTTTTTCATGAGATATTACCGTTTTGCTTGTAAAGAGAAAGAGAATAATTAATCAATCCCTGCACTATTACAGGGTCATTGTAACAGAAATAGGGAATGTGTGATTAGCTAAAGCTCGGTAATTGGGAAAGGGAAAAAATGCTAAAAGAAGCGGTTTGGGAGGGGATAGGCACCTCAAAAAGATGCTGCTACAAAGCTACAAAATTATTGTTTGCTTTTCCTACCCTATACAGGGTATTTGAAGGCTAAGTTATTGTGAATAATCGCACTCAACAATATAATTGCTAAAGCCAAGCTATAATGCTGCGAAGTATCAATATGCCCAATAGTTTCAACTCTTGATTAGTCCCACTGACTATAATATACTTCCGTCCGGTAATACATGTCTAACTGTCCATTTTCTTGATGCCTTTCAAATAATTTTTCCAGCGTTTCAATGGCTACCCCGTAATCTGGATGTGAAGGGGTATAGGCATAGGAACAAGAGCGATAGCGACCGATGAGCCCGTCGAGATCAAATTGTTGAGCATGTTCAAAACTATTGTATCTGGCAGGCTTCCCTTCAAAAAATGCATCGATGGCAGGCTGGTCAATTTTCCGGAGATTGATATCTTGGTAATCGGTAGAATGAGTTTCCAAAAACTGATTGTAGGCTTGCATAAAAGCCGATCGCTCATCTATGCGTTTGTTCCAGATGAGTAAAACCCAACCGCCGGGCTTTAAAATACGCTGAAATTCGGCGCGCGTAGCGGAGGGCTCAAACCAATGAAAAGCCTGTGCCACAGTAACCACATCCACCGACTCAGCCGCCAGGCCAGTGCGGGCTGCGTCTCCCTTTCGGTTCATAAAATTGGCCCTTCTGCCCAATAGTTTTTCGGCATACCCTCTCATCGCATCATTGGGTTCAACGGCAAAGACGGGATTGCCATGTTCCAAAAAAAGCTCCGTCAGCTTGCCGGTACCCGCTCCGATGTCTGCCACTATAGCAGCTGTGGTAAAAGCCATCTCAGCCCGCATCAGTTCCAGCAATGCTTGTGGATATCCGGGCCGGTAGCGGTGATAAAACTCAATTGTTTTGCTGAAGCGATTGTGGGTCTGCTTGTCCATTACAGTTTGATTATTTATGATAACCACTTGATTATCAGTATAATACATATTGAAATCTATAGCATTTTTAAATATTCTAAATTTCAACTTCTCAAGCGCCTGATTCCCTTCCAGATAATGTTCAGATCATCGTACAGGCTATAGTCTTTGGCATATAAAAAATTGATGCGTCGCAAGGTATGCTCATTGGCATGATGAACCGGCAAGGCATCAGCGGGTGTCAAAATTCCTGTTTTTAAAGGAGGCAGACTCTGCGCGGGACCAGCATGCGGGGCATAACCTACCCAGCTTCGCCGGCCTGCGAACACTGCGGCCAGATTGCGGAGGAAGCCTCCTTTTTGGGCAACCAAACCGATTGCCAGCGGCAGCAGCAGTAGCAGCACAAAAGCAGTGAAAATGTCGAAAAGCCTTTTGTTGCGACGGTTTAGGGGCTCTGCAATCCGAAAGCGGATATCGATGGTGTATAGCTCTCCGCTTGTGTTTTTGGAGCTGCTCCCAATAATGCTGAGGCTTTCATCGGGTACTATTTTGTACTGAATTTCGGAGCCAAGTCGGGTCATCCATTGCATGATGTTCTGGCTGGAGATATCGCGGGAGCAGAAAATAACTTCATCGACCTTGTAGATTTGCACTACTTCATCCAGCTGATCCATATTGCTCAGATAGGTTTTTGGGTCGTTGATAGTAGAGGGCGATACGGTGCCGATGATATTTTTTTGAATCTGCGCCTGCATCAACAATTGAACTACCCGCTCGCTTTCTTCCTGAGTACCGGCAATCACCAGATTACTGGTTTTATCGCGCCCGAGATTGAAATTGCCGGTGCTTGCAAAGTGCAAGGCCAGCCGGATGAGGGCAGTAGAAAGCATGGTCCATACAGCCCCCAGCAGGATAAGTGCACGGGACGTACGGTATTCCGGCTCCAGAAATCCATAAAAAGCGGCCAGCAAAATGGTGCCCATCATCAGCCCTCTTGCCAGTCGGCGCAAACTGCTCCGGTCATCGTAGCCTCCGCTAAAATATACGCTGATCAGCCATATGAAGGCGTATGCGGACACATTGAAATACATGAAAGAAGGCGGATAGTAGTTGGACACCTTGAAATAATGCGTTGACCATACCTCTTTGAGTAGGTACATGCCCAGGTAAATAGCGATGGCGTCGAGCAGGGGCAGGTAGATGCGCTTGAAGAAATTGCCGAGCAAGGTGATCGAAGCCTTCAGGTAGATAGCTATTTGAAGCATGAATATAAAGAGCCGGGCCTTTTCCCCTTCAAAATGCTTGCGGGCAAAGATGATCATTGCCTTGTAAAAGGCACGTACATAATTGAGGCTCCCCTTTTTTGTACTCTCGCCCTTGTAGTGAATGATGGTAGTGCTGGGGAAGTAATAATTTTTGTACCCTGCTTTCACAATCCGGTACGAAAGATCAATATCTTCGCCATACATAAAAAACTGCTCGTCCAGCAGCCCTACTTCGTCCAGCACGGAGCGGCGCAGCATCATAAAAGCTCCGGCCAATACTTCCACTTCATGGATACCCCCCTCATCGAGGTAGCCGAGGTGGTAGTGGTTGAAGGTGCGAGAGCGTGGAAAAAGACGGGACAGGCCTACTGTTTTGCAAAATGCTACGAAAGGAGAAGGAAAGCCGCGTTTGGATTCGGGCAAAAACTTTCCGGAACCATCAATCATCCTCACGCCTAGGGCTCCTGCTTCCGGATGGCCGTCCATAAAGCGAACGCATTTTTCGAATGTATCCTCTTCTACAACAGTGTCAGGGTTGAGCAACAAAACGTATTCTCCGCTTGACCTCCGGATGGCTTGATTGTTGGCAATCGAGAAGCCCGGATTGCTGCGGTTTGCAACAAGTCGTACTTCTGGAAATTTTTCCTGCACCATGAGCACGGAATCATCTACAGAGTTGTTGTCAACTACAAACACCTCCATGGCTTCATCAAATCTGGCTTGCCGAATGGAAAGTAACGCTTGCTCAAGGAAATGCCGGACGTTGTAATTGACAATGATAATGGATAGCTTCATTCCCGAAGCAGATTTAACATGTTGGCGATGGCCTTTTTTGATCGGATAGCATATACGATTTTCTATTCCCACTACTCCTCTAAGCCTTCATTATTATCAAGCAAGTAAGGAGTCCGGGCGATGATAGAGCGCCCCAAAGTCAGCTCGTCAGCGTATTCCAGTTCGCCACCAAAGGAAATTCCCCGGGCAATAGTGCTGACCTTCACATCCATTGCCTTCAGCTTTTTAGAAATATAAAAGATCGTTGTATCTCCTTCGATAGTAGGACTAATAGCCATGATCACTTCTTTGGCAAGGCCTTTAGCGAGCCGGGCAATTAGGCTGTCGATATTCAGTTCATTAGGCCCTACCCCTTCGATGGGCGAAATGACGCCCCCCAATACATGGTAGGTTCCCTTGAACTGGGCGGTAGCTTCAATCGCCATTACATCTCTGATATTTTCAACAACGCAGATCAGGCTTTTGTCGCGTTTCGGGTCATTGCAGATGGCGCAGGTCGGGCTGTCAGCCAGGTTGTGGCAATTTTTGCAGCTTTTAATATGTTTGCGCATATTGGCCAGGGTAGCAGCAAACTCCTCCGTAACACTCATTGGTTGCTTGATGAGATGTAAAACCAGGCGCAAGGCCGACTTTTTACCGATACCCGGCAAACTTGAAAAGGCAGTTACTGCCGATTCGATATGCTTGGAAGAAAAATTCATACTATTAACTAAGGGCTAAACAGTAAACTTGATAAGTGGTTTTTTCAAAATTACTAAATTCGGAAGTGCAAAGAGGCTAAATAACGTGATTTGTTTTGATAATACCCTATAATTTAAATAATTTTGGTTGCCTGTTGTCAAAATGGCTACAGCATTCTAACTATTAAAAAACGTATGCAATGGCTGAAGTGATCCGTATGCCCCGAATGAGCGATACGATGGAAGAAGGGGTGATCGTGGGCTGGTTAAAAAAAGTGGGAGACAAGGTAGAGCCGGGTGATGTGCTGGCCGAAGTTGAAACGGACAAGGCCACTATGGAACTGGAAAGCTACCAGGAAGGTACCTTGCTGTACATTGGCATACAAGAAGGCCCGGTTCCGGTCAATGGCCTGCTGGCCGTCATTGGAGAGGAGGGGGAAGATTATCAGTCTTTATTGACAGAAAGCACCGGCGGTAATGGAGTGGGTAATGACAATATTGTTGCCACGAACATTGAGTCGGCTGAAATGCCTTTAGAAGCACAAAAAGAAACGCCTAAAGCTGTGCTTGCACCCCCAATCGAAGTCGGCGACCAGCGAATCAAAGCCTCTCCCCTGGCCCGTCGGATGGCGAGCGAGGCAGGTATTTCACTGGCACAGCTCAACGGGAGCGGTGATCAGGGCCGTATTGTCAAGCGGGATGTGGAAGCTTTCCTGGCTCAGCCCGGCAGCCCGGCAGCAGCACCAGCCTATCATTCTGTTGGTGATGATGAATATGAAGATACCCCCCTCAGTCAAATGCGCAAAGTAATTGCCCGACGGCTGGGTGAAAGCAAATTCTCTGCCCCTCATTTCTATCTGACGGTTGAAATTGATATGGCCCAAACGATCGTTTCGCGTAAGCAAATAAACGAAGTGGCTCCCAGCAAGATCAGTTTCAACGATATCATTGTAAAGGCCTGTGCGATGGCTCTGCGCCAACATCCTGCGATCAATTCCTCCTGGCTGGGCGATAAGATCAGGCGTAATGGAAGCATTCACATCGGAGTGGCCGTAGCCGTCGATGAAGGCTTATTGGTGCCCGTGATCCGCCATGTGGACAGAAAATCACTATCAGAGATAAATGCGGAGGTGCGCGATTTGGCAGAGAAGGCCAAAAGCCGAAAGTTGCAGCCCGAACAGATGCAAGGCAATACCTTCACCGTCTCCAATTTGGGTATGCTGGGTATTGAAGAGTTTACAGCTATCATCAATCCACCGGATGCCTGTATTCTGGCAGTGGGAACAATTGTAGAGAAGCCAGTGGTGAAGGAGGGGGTATTGGCAATTGGTCATACCATGAAGGTGACAATGTCCTGCGATCATCGGGTAGTAGATGGCGCCACAGGAGCCCGTTTTCTACAAAGTCTGAAAGCCATCCTTGAAGCTCCTATTCGATTGCTGGTTTAATAAGATTTATGAAAAAGACCTTAGTGCTGGGTGCATCGCCTAACCCGGCAAGATATTCATTTTTAGCTGTCCGTCGGCTGTTGGATGCCGATATTGAGGTAGTGGCGGTGGGTATCCGGAAGGGAGAAATTGATGGCTTGAGCATCTTGCAGGGGCAGCCGCCCGTTGAAGATTTACATACCATCAGCTTGTATGTTGGTCCGAAGAAGCAAGAAGATTACTACGATTATATTCTGAAGCTACGACCAAAGCGCCTTATTTTCAATCCGGGAACGGAAAACCCTGTATTGGCCAAAATTGCCAGGAATGCGGGCATCGAAACGCAAGCAGCCTGTACTTTGGTAATGCTTTCGGTGGGAAATTATTGACAGAAAAGCATTCGGTTGGATCAAAAGAAAAAGGCTTGATGGTTAGTTACCATCAAGCCTTTTTCATATCCTTAATCTGAGTGGTAATTAATACCCAGCTTCTTTGTTGCCGGAGTAGTTGGTAGAGCGGCCAGAACCGGCATTTTGCACACCACAATCGGGGCGCCCCATTTCAGTTTCATCAGTAGCTACGTAGAACTCAACACGGCGGTTGATGAGGCTGGGGCCATCTGTAGGGATGAGGTTTTGTTCCTCGCCGCCCCAGTTGAGAATCAGGCGATCTCTGGCGATACCATACTTGCTTACCAGGTAATCGATAGCAGAGGTGGCTCGATTAAATGAAAGCACATCATTGTAGCAGTTGGTGTTGAGGCGATCGGTATGGCCTTTCACCACAATTCGCAAATTGGGATGCTGCTTCATTACAGTGGCTACATGGTGCAATTTGCCAAACTCCGAACGCTTGATGTCGTATTTGTCGAGATTGAAGTGGATCATTGGGAGCCACCAATCATTGTCGGGAACTGGTAGTGTTGACTTGAACAGCGCTAATTTGTCATCTACAATTCTGTTGACATCATCTTCATCGACAAAATCGGGAGCAGGTACCTGGGCAACGCCTTTGCTATCCACTTCATAGCCTGGAGGAGAGTGCGGTTCATCATCTTCGCCATCTACAACACCATCGTTGTCGCTATCCAACTGAATACCTCTGGTATCGACGGGGTAGCCTTCGGGAGAGTCTTTTTCCTGATCGATCATATCGATCACCCCGTCTTTGTCAGAATCGGTTAGATCTAATACAGGTCGGGCTTTCACCTCAGCGAGGTCTTCAGCAATCAGGTCCAAGGGGCTCACCCACCAAAGCGGTTCGGAACGATCTTCTCCTTTGCCAATATTAAAATTGATGCGCAGGTTGGTATAATTGATCATATCGCGATACTGGGTAAGGTCGAAAGGAGTTCTCCAGCGATAGCCATCGAGTAAGTCACCTTCATTACCAAATACAATGGTTGCCTGGTGTTCCAAGCCTATATTAATGCGGTCAGACAATTTGATAGCCATACCAAAGCCTATGTTTCCGTGGCCGTTGATCTGGCGTTCTTTCTTTTGATCACCATCATCACTGCGGCGGCCGGTAGCTGTTTCGGCGCGGGTTTCGTAATCGCCATCCAAGAGGTCTTTAAGGCGATCTCTAACCGTTCTACGGTCTTCTCGGTTAATTTCCGGATTCAGGCCATCGCCTATCCTGCTAAAGTCATGTGGATTTCCATTGTCATCCAGTGCATCGTAGTATGTTTTATACACATCTGCACCTACGCCTCCCAGTATGTACCAATTGATCTTGCGAATTTGCTTTTTAAAGTTGAAGCTGTTCAGGCTCCAGATACCCTGGAAGGTAGCGGAGTAGAAGTCTGTCTTGTAGTTATGGTACCAGTGGGAATTAGCAAAATTGATATTGGGATCCTCCGTACCATTGAGTACACGATTAGCCACTGCATGACCAGAAGCACTGTTTCTGGGCTCCAGACCTCTTGCCTTGCCCAGTTGCAGATCAATCCTCCAGGCGAAGGCATAATCGAATGCTCTGCGAAAATGCAGCCCAGCCCCCCATCCTGGCCGGGGAATGATATCACCGATGATCATAAAATGACCGGCATGAATACCAATTTCCGACTGATGTTTTGGTTGAGCGCTAAATCGCAGATTTTTGTAAGCGGCATCATCATCCTGTGCGAAAGTAAGCGTAAAGAGGGATACGCTCAGGAATATTACGACGAGTGAATAAATTTTCCTTGTCATAGGGTTTTACTTTGATTATTTAAAAAATAGGTGGTTATAACTTATAACAAAAAATCCTTATAAAACAGGAAGTACAAAAGTATTGTTTTTTTTAAATGTCACAAATATTTTGCACTTTTTTTTACCAACACTTGCACTTTAAAAACCTTAATCTATGGGTGTTCCAACAACAATATAATGTTTTATTTTAATTTGAAAAAATAAATTTCCTCTATTTAATCACTTGATGAGTTTTTTTAATGCAATTTCCAATGCAGTGCTCGAAATGTTTGTGCCATCGCTCTTGCTCTGCTGCACCTCCTGAAGTGCCTTTCGGATGGTTTGTGATATGTCTTGGAAGATGGACTCATCAGTCATTACCACATCCGGTTGCATCAAATAAGCGAAAACGCGTGCCATGCCACAATTGGCGATAAAATCGGGGATCAGACTGATCGTTGAATCGGCATATTTTGCTGTGGGGCCAAAAAACACACCATCATCCACAAAGGGCACATTTGCTCCACATGCTATTACCTCCAGGCCCTTTGCAATCATTTGATCTACTTGCTCCCGGCTCACTAATTTTGATGCAGCACCAGGAATAAAAACCTCGGCTCCACATTGCCAAATCTTTTCGTTTATTTCATCAAAAGGTAAGATATAATCAGCGCTCAGCTTATTCCGCTTCTTATTGAGGAACAATCTCTTGACCTCTTCAAACGACATCCCTTCCGGGTTCAATAAGCCGCCACCTTTGTCTATGATCCCCACTATCCGGGCTCCATGAAAAGCCAGATACCAAGCTGCTGCTGAGGCTACATTACCCCATCCCTGGACGATTACTCGCTTTCCCTCCAATGAAAGAGTACGAAATAGCTGATAGTAATGTTTCACCGACTCCGCTACTCCATATCCGGTAATCATATCCGCTACGGCATATTTGTGCCCATCCGGAACGAAATTCACATCTTCCACAATCTTTGCACAGCCGTATCTCAGCTGCCCGATGATACTTATCTTTTCTCCTTTTCCCGACTGCAAATGCCCGTTTACGATGCCTTCCTGGGGGTGCCAAAGCCCAAGGTCTTCGGTAATCGGGATGACGTCTTTGAGCTCGTCCACATTGAGATCTCCGCCAGTGCCGTAATAGTTTTTCAATAAAGGGAATATCGCTGCATACCAACGTTCGAGCACTGCATCTCTTTGGGGATCAGCGGGGTCGAAATCAATGCCGCTTTTAGCACCGCCAATGGGAGGGCCGCAAACCGAAAACTTGATTTCCATCACCTTTGCCAATGAGATCACCTCCTCTCTGGTGAGTCCTTTGCGCATTCGGGTACCTCCGCCGGCAGCTCCATTGCGCAGCGAATTGATTACCACCCAGCCTCTGGCAGAGCTTTCGCGGTCCGACCATTCGAAGATAATCTCCGGTCGTTTTTCTTTGTATTTTACCAATAAATCTTCCATTCGTTTCCTCCTAATTGATTTTGGCGAAAAATAACTGATCTAATTGTTCTTTCTCTGATTTTCTTCCCTAAATTTTTACTTTTGTTGAGAAAAACTACCCTCATGCTAAGCAATTGGCTGCAACCCCTCTTTACTGAACAAATTCCAGCCTTCCAAAAGCTCGGTTCTGCTCATTTTGGCAAAAACATCCTCATGCATGCCAACCGGCTGCCCAGCCTTAAAAAGGCCAAAGTTGCCATCATCGGCATCGAAGCAGCAGCCAGCGATCTAATCCGGGGAGCTCTCTATCAAATGGCTTTCCCCTTTAAAAAATATCAAATCGCCGATCTTGGCAATACCCGTAAATCCGACAATTCCTTTCTCATACCGCTCATCCACGAGCTACTGGAAAGCAATATCGTTCCTATTATACTTACCCCTCACTCCCACCATACCCTGGCCCTCTACAAGGCTTATCAAAACAGAAAGCAACTCCTCAATCTCGCCTGGGTCGGCGATCGCCTCCCGCTCATCCCTCAGGGCAAACGAACCGACTCCTATGCCAATCGGATTGTACATAGCCGGAAGCCGGGCCTCTTCAACCAGGCACTGATCGCATATCAGACCCACTATTGTGCCCCTGCTCTCATTCAATTTTTTCAGCAACGCAATTGGGATACACTCCGCCTGGGCCAAATGCGGCAGGCATTAGAACTGGCCGAGCCCCTGATCCGGGATGCTGATATATTAAGCTTCAGCCTTTCCGCTATCCGCCAGGCAGATGCTCCTGCCCAAAGCTCCCCTTCGCCAAGTGGCCTGTTCTTGGAAGAAGCCTGCCAGATCAGTCGCTATGCAGGTTTGAGCAACAAACTTAGCTCATTCATTATCAGTGGATATAGGCTTGCCAATGACCCTTCCCTGCAGAGCGCGGAAGCGATCGCTCAAATCATTTGGTATTTTTTGGATGGATTTTTTGCCCGCCACAACGATTATCCCGCCAGCAATGAGGGGTTGGTAGAATATGTAGTCAACTGGAAACATTCCAATAACCGGCTGACCTTTTGGAAGAGTACAAAAAGTGGAAGATGGTGGATGCAGATTCCCGTAAAAATTAAAAAAAAGCAGTATCGCCACAGGCTTGTCCCCTGCTCCTACTTCGATTATCAGATGGCTTGCCAGGACGATCTGCCGGATCGCCTGCTTAATGCCTGGAAGAGGTTTGCATAGCCATCTATACGTGCTTGCCAAATTAATGAACCAGCTTTTCCAGACCCATACCTCTGGAGCCTTTTAGCAAAAAGGTAATCCCCTCAAACGACTTTCCGTCAAACCATTCCTTTAAAGCCTCGACATCCGAGAAAATTTTCAATGCAGGTTCATTCGCCCCGGCCGCTGCTCGGAAGAGTGGCCCCACCAACCATATCTGATCGAAATTGCCCTCTTGTGCTATCTGCAAAAGAGCCTTATGCTCTGCCTCCGCTACTTCACCTAGTTCAAGCATATCTCCCAGCACAGCGATTTTGCGGCCCGGCAGCCGATCAAAATGCTCAAGTGCGCTCCGCATACTGGAAGGATTGGCATTGTATGCATCCAAAATATATTGGTTGGAACCGATAGCAAGCAGCTGTGACCGATTGTTGGCAGGCACATAGGATTCAATGGCCTGTTTGACTTTGTCACCAGGCACTTTGAAATACCTCCCTATCGAAATAGCGGTCATGATATTATTAAAATTGTAGCTGCCATATATCTGACTATGCACTTCGTGTTGGCTTCCATCATTGGAACGGAAAGCTACTGACAGGGTAGGCGAACTGCCCAGCAATATGGTTTCCAGCACTGGCAATTGGGGGTCGGGTTGGTCAGCTTGTCGATAAAAAACCCGATGGCCGATATGCTGGCTCATTTCCTCCAGCCAGGCTTCGTCCGTGTTGACGAAGGCCGTTCCACCTTCCGTGCCCAGCCAATCAAACAGCTCCCCTTTGGCTTTGCGTACGCCCTCCAAACTGCCAAAGCCTTCCAAATGTGCCTTACCAATATTGGTGATCAGACCATGTGTAGGTGCGGCAATGCGACACAATTGTGCAATTTCACCCGAGTGATTGGCGCCCATTTCAATGACGGCCACTTCCGTATCTGCCGGCATGGCCAGTAAGGTAAGGGGCAGCCCGATGTGATTGTTAAAATTGCCTTTGGTTACATGGGTCTTGTAGTGGCTCTTCAATACAGCACTTGTCAGTTCTTTGGTGGTCGTTTTGCCATTGCTGCCCGTGATGGCGATGAGGGGAATTTCAAACTTCTGCCGATGGTGGCTGGCCAGTTGTTGAAGAACGGAAAGCACATCCTCTACCAACACATAAGCCGTCCCTTTATAAAAGGCGGGCTCATCGATGATAGCTGCTGAAGCACCCGCCTCCAGGGCAGCCTGGGCATAGGCATTGCCATTGAAGTGCGCGCCCTTGAGTGCAAAAAACAGGCAGCCGGGTTTGATTTTACGGCTATCAATGGACACCTCGGGATGAGCTTGATAAAGGGTGTATAGCTGCTGGATATTCATTGTGCAGCCAAAAGATAAAAAAAGGTCTCTACATGTTTACTATAGAGACCTTTTTTTCCAAAATACTTTGGGTTTACTTGTACTTCCTCTTTGTCTTTTTCTTTTTCACTTTAAACTGATTACCTCCGGTATCTTCGTTGCCGGAAGGGCCTCCCGTCCGCGTCATGGCACATCGGAAGCCAATAGTACGATCGGCCTTATCCTCTTCTTTGAAGCGGCGTGCTCCCGGCGACAGCCAAAAGGCACGGTCAGCCCAGGATCCGCCCTTGATCACGCGCGACTTGTCGCTGATCAGAGTAGTTTTGCCATAATCATACAACACAAAGGACTCCTTATCACCATCAAGGTAATTGTAAACCTGGCCACGCTTATAGTTTTCGCGATTCGCCACTTCATCATCTTCCACATAACGATAGCGAATACGGCCGAGGCTGTCTTTTTCAACCGGCTTGCCGTTTTCGTCAAGAACGCGCGTTTGGAATTTATTGCCACGGAAGGGGTTGAGGTCATGGTCATCAACTCCTCTAAGGGTCATACTGGTCAGAGGGCGATATAAATCCATTGTCCACTCATTCACATTTCCTGCCATATGATAAAGGCCAAAATCGTTAGGTAAAAAGGTCCGAACAGGAGCCGGGATATGGGCCTGGTCATTCAGCTTACCGGCCATTCCCATATAATCTCCGCGCCCTCTTTTGAAGTTGGCAAGTATCTCTCCTTGATATTTATTGCGCTGTTGGAAGCGAACTGTGTTGCCATTCCACGGGTACAGTCTTCTATCCGAGATGCGTTCGTCTTTTGCAGAAGTTTGGTTGCCCACCAGGGCCAGAGCTGCATATTCCCACTCCGCTTCGGTAGGCAATCGGTAGGAAGGCAGCATAATACCATCTTCGAAGCGAACGGGGCGCTCTCCTCCTGTTTGATGATCTTTGAGGTTTTTCCTCACATCTCCCTGATATTGACCTACCAGGTAAGATTCGGTGTTGAAGTTGTCTTCATCCTTTTGCTCAGGATTGGGGTTGAGAATGCCCTTTTCAATCAGGATCATCTCATTGACACGGTCGGTGCGCCACTTACAATACTCATTGGCCTGTACCCAGTTGACTCCTACCACTGGATAGTCATCATATGACGGATGGCGGAAATAGGTTTCCACAAAAGGCTCGTTGTATGCCAGCTCTTCCCGCCACACCAATGTATCGGGGAGGGCATTCATCAATACTTCGGGATAAGATTCACTAAAGACGCGATCCAGCCAGTATAAATATTCGCGATAGTCTATGTTAGCCACTTCGGTTTCGTCCATATAAAAGGAAGAAACAGTCACTCTACGGGGAATGGCGTTCCAATCATAGGTCACATCCTGGTCAGTGATTCCCATAGAAAAGGTACCTCCCTGCACCAGCACCAGATTCGGACCGGTAGCCTGCCCTTCATAGTTCAGCTTTTCAAAGCCTCCCCATTTTTGATCATTGTAATTCCAACCAGTTGTAGCCGACTTCTCCTTTTTGGAACAGGAAGCCAATACAAACAGAGCCAGGAAAAGAACAGAGCCTAACTTCAACAGTTTTTTCATTGTTCACTTAAATTTTTTTTGAAAAAAGACCAACAAATATAGTCAAAATATTAAAATCCAACGTACAGGAGGATCAATCTGTAATCATATTACAAATTCAGTGCCTTTATAACTTTAACGGCAACCCGGAGATATAAAAATCAGGAATTCTCGCTTTTCTCTATCTAAATAGCTCAAAACAATCGTTGTAATCCACTCGATCATCTTCCAGGTTAAATATCAGTGAAACTTCATGGCTGCCTCCGCTTCTGCTCAGGGACAAAGCTGAAAGGGTAAGGTCGAAACTATATCCGATTTTGAGCTTTCCCTGCTGAACGCCCAGCAGGAATATGGCGGCATCCGCATTGGAAAACGTGTGGCGGTACCAAGCTCCTCCGTAAACCAACCCAAAACTGGCCAAAACGCCTCCGTTAATCTGGCCAAAAGGGCCCTGCTTTACAAACAGAAGGTTTGGGGATATAAACGCTTTGGGGTTTTGATTATTGCTCGTAAAAAGTGGAATTTGAGCACCCCCGTGCAATGAGATTCTGAGCGGCAATCCGGCGCTCAGATTATCATTTACTTCAAGGAAAGACTCATTGGGTGTGGTCAGATGTTTGATGGACACCCCGCCATAAAACATCGGGCTGTAGGCCAGTAAGCCTGCAGATATATCAAAGTATGTATTATTCAGATTTTCCGGACGCGTCTCTTCTGTGGGAAATGGCGTACCACCAGGGCTGACAGGACCCAGCTCGGCATCAATTTGGTCGAGAAAAAGCAGCTGGTCCCAATTGAGGCGCGATTGAACCACACTGGCTTCTGTGCCCAGTTTGAGGAAAAAGTCGCGATTCACCTGCACCCGATAAGCAAATACCCCGCTGGCCTTGTTGGTCTTCAACAGACCCTGGCCGGCATCATCTGTGAGCAACATCAGGCCGAAGCCACTGTTGAACCGAGGCACAAACTGAGAGTAGGAAGCCGAATAGGTGATATATGCGCTGGGGATAGAAGGCCATTGGTTGCGATAATTCAATGCGATGTGAGGCCCGTTGGTATTGCCGGCAAAGGCGGGATTGAGCTGTAAGGGGGCTGCATAAAACTGGCTGAATATGGGATCCTGTGCCTGAATCGGCCCGCCGCCTATCCAGCAAATAGTAAAAACCAAAAGGATTTGTCTCAACATTGACCAAGATTGACTGGTTCGGGAATTTTTTTTCATCTATGTTTGCTCAAACGCCTACTGGAGGACAAAAAACCAGACAATACGTTTGTTTTCTTAACGTTTTTATAACAATTAGCTAAACGACCATTAGAATTTGAAAATTGCTAAATAACCTTCAAAAAATAAATCCGTCCTTTTTGAAAGGAGGATTTCATGTTTTGAACAATCTATATCCATTTTTCCTTTCTGCACTACTATAACTCCCACAAGATATGAAGAAAATTCTAATAAGCCTTATTGCAATTTGCAGTTTTGCTTACACATTTGCAGATTCTCCGATCCGCATAAAAACCAATTTGCAATGGTCAGATGAGCCTGTTGTCCACAATCCCACCGGCAATTTTCCTACAACTATTTGGTCATTCAAGGGTGCTCTTTACAATCCGTTGCATCCCAGCCTGCCGGTTTATTCAGCAAGATTTCCCATAAGCAGCTATGGTACAGTGAGTTATGAATTAGTCAGTCAGCAATATGAAAGTTTTGACAAAAAAAGCTCTCCCGATGATATCTACCTGGCCGATGCATTGCAGATACATGCAGTCATTGAACAGGATCGGCGCGAATATTTTGTGAAAGTATTTTTTATCCCAATCCGCCAACAAGGTCAAGGCCGCTTTGAACGGCTCACCTCCTTCGAGCTCATCCTCCACCACCAAGCTAGCCCGGCTGCTCAGCCCAGAGGGCCCATCGGACCCTTGGTATCCAAGCTCAGCGATGGAGACATCTATAAGTTTGCCGTTACCCAAAACGGCATTCACAAGCTGGATTTTGATTTCCTGAAAAACGAACTCGGCATCGCCATCGATCAAATCGATCCGCGCACTATTAAGTTGCTGGGTAATGGAGGTGGCCCTCTTCCCGAAACAGTGGGTGATTTTAGATATGAGGACGTGGAGGAGAACAGTATAAAAATAATAGGAGAAGAAGACGGCAGTTTTGATAGCGGCGATTTTATACTCTTTTATGCCGAAGGGCCTGACAAATGGCGCTATGATACTGATAATCAGCACTTTACAATGAAGAGAAATGTGTATGATGACAACAATTATTACTTCATCAAAATCAGCCCGGGCAATGGAAAGCGCATCGCCAATCAGGCTTCTCTCAGCACGGCTGACTATACCACTAACACCTTCAACAATTACCTGCGCTACGAAGAGGATAGCTACAATCTACTCAGCGAAGGGCTGGGCACGCAAGGTTCAGGCCAGCATTGGTATGGCGACCCCTTCATTGGCACCCGCGAACGCAGTTATGATGAGCTTACTTTTGAGAACCTCATCACCAGCGAGCCACTACATATCACCACCGAACTGGCTGCCCGCAGCAGTGTAAGCTCTAAATATTATGTGGAAGTAGCTGGCAATACTTACCAACGATCCATCAATGGAGTAACTGTAGGAGATAGCGAGGCTACCTTTGCCCGCGCTGCCAAAATATCGGAATCCTTCACAACCAGCAGTGAAAACCTGGCTATCAAAATCTCTTATCCTACTACCGGCGATGGCACCAATCAGGGCTGGCTCGACTATATCGAGCTCAACGGCCGCTGTGCCCTGAGCATGGTGGGAGACCAACTGCCCTTCCGCGATGCTACTACTATAGCCTTTTCCACCAGCCGCTTTGAGTTGTCAAATGTCTCTGATGCAGTGGAAATTTGGGATATTACCGACCCCCTCAATCCCCTTCAGCAATCTGCCGAACTAAACAATGGAAAACTAAGCTTTGGTGTGAATACAGCCCAGCAATTGCGGGAATTCATGGCTTTCAAAAACAATTCGGGCTTTCTGGCACCCACTGCAGTTGGCAAGATCGACAACCAGAATATTCACGGCATTGAGCAGGCCGACATGTTAATCGTATATCATGATGATTTTGGCCATGCCGCCCAACGGCTTGCCGAACACCGCGCCAGCTATAGCAATTTGACGGTGCAGTTGGCCCGCATTGATCAGGTTTTCAATGAATTTGCCAGCGGCAGGCAGGACCCAACCGCTATCCGCGATCTGGCTCAACTACTCTTTGAAAGAAGTCCTGATTTCAAATTTCTGCTGCTGCTGGGTGATGGTTCTTTTGACTTCAAAAATAAATACGGAGAAGGCAAAAATTTTATCCCCGTTTTCGAAACACCTCGTACACTCGATCCTATCCTCTCCTACCCTTCCGATGATTACTTTGCACTCCTCAATCATGGCGAAGGGGCCAACCTGGTCGGGGCGCTGGATATTGGAGTAGGACGCATACCCGCCAGGACGCCAGCTGAAGCAGAGGCGGTAGTGGACAAGATCATTCTTTACGATTCGAAGCCGTCGGCGATGGGAGACTGGCGCAACCGCCTGGTATTTGTGGCAGATGATGAGGACTCCAACCGGCACATTATTGATAATGATAATATTGCAGTAAGCACCAGCACCCGTCATAAAAATTTCAACCTCAATAAAATTTATTTCGATGCTTTCCGACAGGAATCCACTCCCGGTGGTGCCCGCATACCCAAGGCTCAGGAAAGCCTCAACCGCGATATGTTTCGCGGTATCTTGGTTGTCAACTATCTGGGTCATGGAGGCTCCAAAGGCTGGGCACAGGAGCGTGTGCTCACGCAAGCAGATATTGCCAGCTGGGAAAACGAAGAAAAGCTCCCCTTATTTGTTACCGCTACCTGTTCCTTCACAGGCTATGATGAGCCAACCATCACTTCGGCTGGCGAGCAGGCGATGCTCAAAAGCAAAGGGGGTGTAATCGGTTTATTTACCACTGTGCGCGCAGTGTATGCTACTTCCAATTTCCGGCTAACCTCCAGTGTTTTTGATACCCTATTCTATCCATCCTACTCTCAGCAACCTGCACTGGGCGAAATTCTGCGGCTTTCAAAAAACAGTAATTCTTCTGACACAACAGGCGACAACTCCCGCAAATTCACGCTTATCGGTGATCCAAGCATGAAGCTGGCCATCCCTGAATACAAGGTGGCTACCACCAGCATCAATGGCCATGATGTAACGGATGGCCTGCCTGATACCCTGCGCGCCTTGCAAAAAGTGACCATCAAAGGGGTCGTGCAAGACCATCAGGGACAGCTGTTGAGCAACTTCAACGGCAAGGTATATCCCACCATTTTTGATAAGAAGATCATCGTCTCTACCCTGGTACAGGATCCGGGTAGCAGGCCTTACGACTTTGAGCTGCAAAAGAATGTGCTCTTCAAGGGTGTAGCCAGTGTGGTGAACGGACGTTTTGAATTCACCTTTGTAGTGCCTAAAGATATCGACTATGCTTATGGCTTTGGCAAAATCAGCTATTATGCCGAAAATGGCGTGGACACCGATGCGCGTGGATACTATACCAATATAGTCATTGGAGGGGCCGACCCCAATGCCTTGGCCGATGACCAGGGGCCATTAGTGGAAGTATTTATGAATAGCGAGGCCTTCATCCTGGGTGGCACTACGGATGCCAATCCTACCTTGCTGGCCAAATTGTCGGATGATAATGGTATTAATGTTGTAGGCAATAGCATTGGGCATGACCTGACGGGGGTGTTGGACGGAAATACCCAAAACACCTACATTTTGAATGATTTTTACGAATCCGAGCTCGATGATTATACAAAAGGTTCGGTTCGTTTTCCCTTATACGACCTGGAAGAAGGGCGCCATGAAATACGGGTAAAAGCATGGGATATTGCCAATAATTCAGCCGAAGGATATACCGAATTTATAGTAGCTGCATCAGAAGGCTCGGCGCTCACCCACGTACTCAATTATCCTAATCCTTTTACTACCAGCACTGACTTTCAGTTTGAATCCAACCAATTGGGCCAGGTACTGGATGTTCAGATTCAGGTGTTTAGCATGAGTGGCAAATTGGTGAAAACCCTGCAGGATCAGCTCTTCAATCAGGGCGGCGCGCTGAAAGTCAATTGGAATGGCCTGGATGATTATGGCGATCCGCTCGCAAAAGGAGTGTATGTTTATAAAGTGAAGGTGAAAAGCACCGAAAATGTAGAAACGGAACAGGTGATAGAGAGCGATTTTGAGCGCTTGGTAATTTTGAAATGATTTTTGTGCTTAACTTCACCGCTTTTTACCATAGGATTACACAATATCTGAAACAAGTTATCATTATATTTGCAGAACTTTTTTGAAACCAGACATAGAATCATGAAACGATTATTGAGTTTATTTACACTTTTCACTTTTTTAAGTCTGCTAGCATTTGAATCCCATGCACAGGCTGGCTGCGTTTTCAACATCGATACGCAGGAATGGCAAGACCCTAATGGCGGGCCTTGTGTGAACACCATCATCACAGCAGTGCCCTTTTTAAGAATTATTCCCGATGCCCGTTCAGGCGCCATGGGTGATGCAGGTATTGCCATTTCCCCCGATGCCAACGCCATGCACTTCAATGCCTCCAAACTGGCCTTTGTTGGCAATGACCTGGGTATCTCTGCTACGTACACTCCCTGGCTGCGTGCTCTGGGGCTGCAAGATGTGTACCTTGCCTATCTCACGGCTTACAAGCAAATCGATGAGCTGCAAACCGCTGGCTTTGGCCTGCGCTACTTTTCCCTGGGGAGTATCAGCTTCACCGATGACAATGGCCAGGCCATCGGTACAGGCCGCCCCAATGAATTTGAAATCAGTCTGGCCTATGCCCGCAAGCTGACCGAAAAATTTTCGGTAGCTGTGGCGCCAAAATTCATCTACTCCAACCTGGCTTCCGGCCAAACCATCGGAGATGTGGAAATCACTCCCGGGATAGCCGGTGCGGCTGACTTTTCTGTTACCTACAAAACGGATTTGAACTTATCGGAAAATCAATCCAACCTCACAGTGGGAGCAGCGATCACCAACCTGGGTACTAAGATATCTTACACCAAATCCATCAACAAAGATTTTATCCCCACCAATCTGGGGATCGGGGCTGCCTGGGAAATCAATTTTGATGAGTTCAATGCCTTCACAGTCACTACAGATGTCAACAAACTTCTGGTGCCCACTCCCTGCCTGGGCGATCGGGACGATTGTGATCAGGATGGCAACAACATCCCGGACTACAAGGAAGAATCCATGTTTGCCGGGCTGCTGGGCTCTTTTGGCGATGCGCCGGGTGGATTTTCTGAAGAGATGCGCGAGCTGATGTTTTCAGTAGGATTAGAATATTGGTACGACAAGCAGTTTGCCGTAAGGGCCGGTTATTATACGGAGCATGCTACCAAAGGCAATCGCAAATTCTTTACCGTGGGCCTTGGCTTGAAATACAATATTTTTGGTTTGAATTTCTCTTACCTCGTCCCTACTTCCAATCAGCGCAATCCGCTTGACAACACTCTTCGATTCTCGCTGCTATTTGATTTCTCTGCTTTTGAAGGAGATGAGGAGTCTTAATGATCTATAATTTTCAGTGGAAATAAAGGCTGATTCTATCGGGGATCAGCCTTTATTTTTGGTAGTACACCAGCTTTTTAACCAGCTTGACTTCTTCATTTTTCAAGACCAATACGATCACAGATGGGGCCGTGAGCCCTTCTGGCGGGATATGCAATTGCAGCTGGCCGACAGCCATCTTATCAGAAAAAATCAGCTGGCCGCTTGCACTAAAGAGCTGAATATCAGCAACTTGGGTCAGAGGATATGACAGTTTGATATGAACGGCCCCATAGGCGGGATTTGGAAAAACCGTCAGTTTGGGAGTTGGTGCAGCTTCTGATACAGCATCCACCAGAGGGTCGGTCCACTGGCGACTCTCAAAAGCCAGCAGCCTTGCCGGAAACTGAGCGCCTCCGATGGAAATGCGCTCAGCTGAAATGTAGCCTTCACCATTTCGGGTAAAGCTGATCCCTTCCGTTTGGCCATTATTGCCAATCCCTCCCAGATCAATACGGCGCTTGTTGCCCGAAAAAAACTGATCTCCCTGAAAGTCGAATAGCAGCCACAAAAAATTGCTCAGTCCGTTGTAGCCCAGTAGCAATACCTCCCCCCGCTCATTGATGGTGGCCCCTGATATAAGCCCGCTTACGTTAAAAGAATCGCGTAGCCGGGCGACGTGTACACCCGGCGTAGCTGGCAGGCTGTACAAGCGGGTGCGATGATCCAGCCAGTTTTTTGAGAATAAATAGAGGCTATCCTGGTAGAAGAAAAACGCTTCACAGTCGTAGTTGTGGCTGTTTTCATTGCTACTGAAATCCGTTTGGTCGCTGAAGGAGAATTCAATGCTTTCGGGGCTTACAACACTACTTTGCGCCATATCAGATTTGGTAATTTTGAGGATGCGCAAATCGGTCCGGTTGCCCATATTGTTGCCAAAATCGCCGATGTACAGATGGTTTTCATCCTCTGCCAATTCTTCCCAGTCAATATTTTGAGTGCCTGCAACGCTTAGCTGCCTTAGAATGGTTCCATTGAGTGTATCTACCAAAAAAAGCTCGGCTGTGTTATTGGCATCATTGGATGACCATAGCTGCTGATCGAAGTAAGCCAGGCCGGAGGTTTCCTTGAGCGCATCGGGCAGCAGCGCAATAGGTGTGAGCTGATAGCTGGTAGGAGGATAATTGCAAGAGCCGTCATTTTCGACCGCATCGGGGTTGTAATTGATAGCCTGCGGATCGGTACAGCCGGATTGTGCGTGGCACACTGACAGCACAGCCAGTATAGCAGCGGTGAGCAATAGATACTTCATAGGATTATTCATGGTACAACGATTATTCGTTAGGCTTTATTCAAAAAAGCACAGCAAGCCATAAGCCGGATTCTGTACCACCGCCGGTAGCGGGGTGCCTGTCATTTATCTAGCTCCGCTTTCACAAACGGAGTCTATCTGCCTACCCCTCCCGCCAAGCCAGGCTTACCGGGCGAGCAACCCGGCTCCCAAAAGGAAGCGAGATGTACATGGCATTTCAACCCACAAGGTTTATCCATCCCGTTGGTTGCCCACCGGGATTGTGCGCTCTTACCGCACCTTTTCACCCTTACCTTGCCAGGCTGGCTGGCGAGGCGGTTATTTTCTGCGACACTAGCTGTCTCCGTAAAGAGCCCATCCGTTAGATGGTGTGGTGCTCTGCGTTGTCCGGACTTTCCTCATGCCTCGCTACTCCCTTTAGGAGTGGAGGCCCGCGACAGGCTGGCTTGCATGTGCTATGCTTTGAGCCTCAAAAATAAGCCTTTGTTTGGAATTTAATACTCAGTCTGCAAACCTGCCCGTCCAAATGCTTTGGTTTAAACAGAATTCGAACAATTTCAAAAAAGTGTTTTTGTGGGGCTTTGTCATTCACATGATAAAAACAATTTTAATTTAACTCCTTATTTATCAGCCAGTTATGTATAACAAAGACTTTGGATTAAAATTTGTAGTAATTTGTAAGTTTAGCTAAATTACACCCTACATTGGGCATATCAAAATTCTGTTTTGATAAAACCTGCAAGTCTGAATTCGATACGAGCATATGACGAGCCGCAACAAGATCTATTTACTTATAGCGATAGCCGTATTTTTAGGCGCTATTGGATTGGATTGGCACTACCGGACCAATGACCACTTGCAAAGTTATGCTACAAAAATAGAGGCCCACCTACACCAGCAAGAGGAGGAAGTCGAAGTTTTTTTTAGCAATAAGACTCTGATCAAAGAGCTTTTGCAGTCTCACATCAACAGCAGCCCCGGCAGCTTTGCCAGGCTCTATAAGCCGCTCAATCAACTCACATCCAGGGATTACACGATCAGCATTTACCAGCACGACTCGCTTATTTTTTGGTCCAACACCAGTGCGCTTCCGCCTATGGAAGAGGTAGTAGCCAAAAGCCCGCAGCGCCAGCAGAAGTTGGTAAATATGCGCAATGGTCAATACGAGCTGATTAAACAGAGCTTTATCGACAAGGCTACAGGCTCTTACACCCTTATTGGTCTCATCCCTATCAAGTATGGTTACAGCCTGGAGAGTAATCATTTGAGGACTCATTTTCCTGCTGACCCCGGCATTGCTTCCAATATTCGGGTATCCAATAAGGCTTCCGGGCAGGCGATACGGTCGAAGAGCGGAACGCCTATTGCTTTTTTGTTGGCAGAAGGTACGATCGCCGATCAGCGAGGCCAGCAGTTGGTGTTTTGGTTTTACCTGGCTGCCTTTATTTGCTTGGGCATATTTATCAATTTCTTTGCAAAACAGCTAAGTACTCCTCAAAAGCCCTGGCTGGGGCCTGCCTTTCTGACCACGGCAGTATTTGGCATTCGGCTCATTAGCATCCTTTTTGATTTCAGTGGCCGCTTTGATCAGCTGCCTTTATTTTCGGATCGTTTTAGTACTACCTTGAGCGGATCATTGGGCGATTTGGTTATCAATATCGTACTGCTGCTGTGGGTGATGATATTTTTTCATAAAGAGGCGCGGCTCCGGTCCTTCGACCACCTGGGAAAGGGTACCCAGTTTTTGCTTACCAGCCTCAACTATTTTGCGATACTCACGGGCATCCTCATCATTACCAGCGTATTCAAAAACCTGGTGTTCAACTCGAGCATCGTCTTTGATTTTGACAATGTATTCAACCTCAACCGATATAGCTTCATCGCCATTGTCAGCGTGATTCTGCTACTGATTGCCTTGTTTTTGTTCAGCCATCGGATGATGTTGGCCATCATCAGGATCGGGCTTGATCGGTATCGGCGGCTGGCAGCACTTAGCCTGGCCTCCTTGGCAGCCGCTCCGCTACTGGCAGCGGCACAACTGCTTTTGCCCACTATTTATCTGTTGCTCATTGCTTTTGTATTCATACTTATTTTTGATCTCTTTGTGGATAGTAATATGCTCAATTTCACCTGGCTGGTGATTTGGTTGATCATTCTTTCTGCTTTTCCATCTATCCTCCTGTTCAAATACAATGCTTACAAAGATCGTATTGTCCGACTAAGTTATGCCCGCCAGCTGGGCAATTTTCAGGATACTTTGCTTGAGAACAGTGTGAAAAAATTAACCAACCAAATTGATCAAAAGCAACTTCTTTCTTTTTTTTCAGCTACCGACACACTTGCACCACTCGATGGTGACAAGCTGCTTGGGCAGATCAAACAAGTCTTTACTTCCGATAATTATCTGCTCTACAATTACGATTTTGATTTGTATGCTTTCGATCAGCAAAACGTGGCCATGCTGGCCAATCAGTCGAAAGAGATCGATTTTTTTACTTCGTCATCATCTAAAAAACTAGAAGCTACTCAGGTACCCAGGCTCAGCCGTTGGCTCGCCAAAGGCGGTTCCTCTTCCTATATCCTGGAACTATTGGTGCAAAAAAACGATCCGATAAAGCTGTATCTCGACATTTACCGCAAGCGGCGGGAAAAGTCAAAGGTATATTCTGAATTACTCGTTGACAAGCAATATAAAAATCTGCAGGACCTGCATAAATACGATTACGCTATTTACAAAGATGGGTATTTATTGGATGCCGAGGGCAATGAATATGGTTCCATATTGGAGATAAGCCAGCTGCCCAAAGCTGGCAGCAGTGTGGAGCTTTTGCAAGGAGAACGCTCTGAAATTGTGTATCACGGAGCTGACGGCATCGTAGTCATTATTAGCAAAGAAAAGGAACTCTTCATCAGAGCGATCTCTTTGTTTTCCTACATTTTCGGTATGCTCATCGCCCTGGTATTGGTCTTAGCCATTCTAAATTCTCTTACCGGCATACTACCCAATACGCTGCGCTTCACCCTAACGCATCATCCCTCTCTGAAGAGTCGGATACAGCTTTCGGTTATTTCCTTGATCGTTGCTTCGTTTATTATTATCGGTATGGTGACGGTTTGGTTTTTCCGAACCAGCTCGGAAGACTATCACGAAGGCCGCTTGGAGCGCAAAACGCAGTCGGTGCTGGCCGATGTCAACCATGAGTTGGAACTACAACTTAGCCTTGGCGATTCGGCTATCAATCTCTCCGCTATTATAAAGCCCATTTCCACCATCCACCGAATGGACGTCAATCTGTATGATCTCAGTGGAGCGCTTATCAATTCATCGGAAGAGGATATTTTCAATAAGGGCATCATTTCGCGCAGGATGAGCATGTTGGCTTATCTTGCTCTCGATAAATACGGGCATTCCGAATACATTCAGGATGGCGAGCGAGTGGGCGAGCTTACGTACAAAGCTGCCTACATTCCACTCAGAATAAAAGGTGAAAAAGGGGAAAGGACGCTGGCTTACATGGGTTTGCCGTATTATTCAAAGCAGAGTCAGCTTCGGAGCGATGTGACGGTATTCATGAGTACATTGCTCAATGTGTATGTTTTTCTATTACTCATTGCTGCCGGTATAGCCATCGTAGTGGCCAATTCGATTACTCAACCCCTTGCAAGAATTGGCGAAAATCTAAAGCAAGTGAAGCTGGGTAAACTTAACCAGCCATTGGAATGGAAGAGCAAGGATGAGCTGGGCGCATTGATAGAGCAGTACAATGATATGATCAGTCAGCTGGCACAGAGTGCCGACCGGCTGGCACAATCCGAGCGGGAGGGAGCCTGGCGAGAAATGGCCAAGCAGGTAGCCCACGAAATTAAAAACCCGCTCACGCCGATGAAGCTCAGCATACAATACCTTCAGCATGCTTATCGCTCGAATCCTGAAGACATTGAGCCCTTGCTGAAAAGAGTGTCTGGTACTTTAATCGAGCAAATCGACAATCTGGCGCAAATTGCTTCTGAGTTTAGCAATTTTGCTAAAATGCCGCGTGCCGAAAATCAAAAGGTTTGGCTCAATGATCTCATTCGGTCCGTTTTTGACCTGTTCTCCAATGAATCACTTGATTTAGATTTGGATTTGTTTTTGAGCCTGCCGGAAGAACAGTACTTCGTATATGCCGATAAAAATCACCTGATGCGAGTGCTCAACAATTTGATAAAAAATGCGATTCAGGCGATCCCCGATGATCGGAAAGGGTCGGTTGAAGTGAGTTTGCATCAGAATGAGAATTTGGCGATTATCAAAGTTGAGGACAACGGTAGTGGCATAGCCAAAGACAAGCAGGACAAAGTATTTGTACCCAATTTTACTACCAAGAGCTCTGGTACCGGCCTGGGACTAGCCATTTCCAAAAATATCATTGAATCCGTCAATGGCGAAATCTACTTTGAAACGCTGGAGGGCCAGGGTACCACTTTTTTTGTCAAACTCCCCCTTATCGAAGTTACCGAGCTGGAAAATGTAGATTGATGCTCAAAAACTCTCAATATTTTGAACCTTGTTACTAATTTGTAAATTTGTATCAATCACCAGCTAGCGATAGGTTTGCAAAACAGCTTCTTCGACCAAATCACACGTTCCTTCAACCTTGAACTTCCCAAAAGGGATACGATGGATGAATACCTCGATTTCATCATTCCGTTGGTGCGGCCCTGGGGCGAAGATTTGTACGAAACGGAATATTATCTGGACACACGTTGGCTGGAAATCAAAGACGAAGATGCTTTCCACGAATCGGTACTACATATATTCAGAGAAGAGCAGGAATACCTGCTTTCCATTGATGGTAATATTGCGAGGGGTGAATGGCGCTTTCTACCCAAATCCAACACACTCATCATCGACCAGATGGCTGGAGGAAATGCGGTGAAAAGCGAACTATTCGATCTGGCCTTTATGAACAAAAACTTTTTCATTCTCAAAAAACATGGCGACCAATTGCGGAAGGGAAATCCAAAGTATTTCGTGATGGGCAGGGAGAACATTGTGCGCGGCCTCGAATGGCGCGATGTAATGGAACTGCTCTTCAATCGTTATCGCAACAATTCTCAATTCATTACACTGGCTGTGATCGTAGTAATCGTCATCGCAGCAATCGTGATCTTTTCCTTGATGTAAGATGATGTATGGAAATTAGTGCTCGGCCAGCAAACGGGATCGGCTCAAAAACCAAAATCCAAAAATACGCTAAGGAGCGGCTGTTCGGATTTTAATATTCTAATGCACCCTTTCTTTTTGAAGAGCAGTGCGCATGGTTTCGCCAATATCCGCAGGAGATTTGACCACGTAGATTCCACATTCTTCCATAATCTTCATTTTAGCTTCCGCGGTATCATCCTTTCCGCCGATGATAGCACCGGCATGTCCCATAGTACGGCCTTTGGGAGCCGTTTGGCCAGCAATAAAGCCTACTACTGGTTTGGTGGCATTGGCCTTGATCCAGCGCGCAGCATCTGCTTCCATATTCCCGCCAATCTCACCAATCATAATGATGCCCTCTGTATGGGGATCCTCCATCAACAATTGCACGGCATCTTTAGTCGTGGTGCCTACGATGGGGTCGCCACCAATGCCAATGCAGGTCGATTGGCCCATCCCGGCCTTAGTCACCTGATCGACAGCTTCATAGGTGAGGGTACCGGAACGTGAAACGATTCCTGTTTTACCTTTGCGGTGAATAAAGCCAGGCATAATACCCACTTTAGCCTCACCAGGCGTGATAACACCCGGGCAATTTGGCCCAACCAGTCGGCAATCGAAGCCTTCCAGATAAGCCTTTACTTTTACCATATCCTGCACGGGGATTCCTTCGGTAATGCAAATGATCACTTTGATACCACTGTTTGCGGCTTCCATTATGGCATCGGCAGCAAAGGCAGGGGGTACAAAAATGATAGAGGTATCGGCTCCTACTTCGCGGATTGCCTGCTCAACCGTATTAAAAACGGGTTTGTCAAGATGCATTTGCCCACCTTTCCCCGGGGTCACGCCCCCTACTATATTGGTGCCATATTCTATCATTTGGCCAGCGTGGAAAGAGCCTTCCGTGCCCGTGAAGCCCTGCACGATTATTTTTGAATTTTTATTGACTAATACTGCCATGAATGCAAATTATTGTAAAATGTATAAGAAATGCGGGGTGTGCAAACCCAAAATGCTCTATTCCTCAACGAGGATGAAAACATCCTCATCACTCTTTTTCATTTGATAATGCTCCCGGGCAAATTTTTCCTTGTCCTTAATAATATCTACCCGATCCTGCTGCACTTCTTCGGTCTTCTCCAGATAAAAGGCTTTGTCTTCCTCCATTTTATTGAGCGTTTGCTGGAGACGCCACTGAGTGAGTATATCGTGCTTATCGAAAAATACCAGCCAGGCAATGAAGACCGTCAGTACAAGGAAGTATTTGTTGCGTAGCGGCGCAGGAATTTTTTTGATCAAGGGACGAAAAGGATTGTTTCGGATCGCCATAATGTTAGGATTGACGGTTCAATGGTTATAAATATAGGCTTTCGCGGGCAAAGTTCTTCTGCCCCGCCAAGACTTGCCAGGCTACACAACACCGGCCAACTGCCCCTTCAGCAAGGATCGGCCGGGGTACACCCCACTCTCTGCCAAATCCTCCTCGATGCGCAGCAATTGATTGTATTTGGCAATACGGTCGGAGCGCGAAGCAGAGCCGGTCTTTATCTGCCCGGTATTCAGCGCCACAGCCAGATCGGCAATGGTGGTATCTTCGGTTTCTCCAGAGCGATGGCTCATCACTGAAGTGTACGAATTTCTGGTGGCCAGGTTGACAGATTCTATCGTTTCTGTCAAGGTACCGATTTGATTGACTTTGATCAAAATGGAGTTGGCAGCCTGCTGGTCAATGCCTTTTTGGAGGCGTTGGGTGTTGGTTACAAACAGATCGTCCCCTACCAGCTGTACCTGTTGGCCCAGCGTTTTGGTTAGCTCGGCCCAGGCATCCCAATCGTCCTCATGCAGTCCGTCTTCGATAGAAAAAATTGGATATTTATCACACCAGTCTTTCCAAAAGCTTACCATTTCGGAAGAGCTCAACCGATCGCCGCTAGATTTGTGAAATTGATACATTTTGTCCTGCTCATTGTAAAATTCGGAAGCGGCGGCATCCATTGCGATCACCATATCTTCTCCGGGGCGGTAGCCAGCCGATTCGATAGCCTGCAAAACGGTTTCGATAGCTTCCACATTCGATTTAATATTGGGAGCAAAGCCTCCTTCATCGCCTACATTGGTGGAATATCCCTTGCTTTTGAGTACTTTTTTGAGATGGTGAAACACCTCAACGCCCATTCTCAATCCTTCTGAAAACCGGTCGGTACCCAGCGGCATAATCATAAACTCTTGAAAATCGATGCTGTTATCTGCATGCGCCCCTCCATTGAGGATGTTCATCATTGGCACCGGCAACATACGTGCATTCACACCGCCCAAATATCGGTAAAGCGGCAGGCCAGCCTCTTGTGCTGCCACTTTTGCCACAGCGAGGGAAACGCCGAGGATGGCATTGGCTCCGAGCTTCGATTTATTATCCGTACCATCCAAGGCCCGCATAAGCTGATCGATGTAAAGCTGATCAAAAACGTCGAGACCCAGGAGTTCCTCTCTGATGATTTCTTCAATATTTTTACATGCCTGCAAAACGCCTTTTCCCAAAAACCGCTTGTCGTCCTGGTCTCTGAGTTCAACGGCTTCGTATTTGCCGGTGGAAGCACCTGAGGGAACAGCTGCCCGGCCGATGTAGCCATTATGGCTAAGCACTTCAACCTCCACGGTTGGATTGCCACGAGAATCCAGAATTTCTCTTGATCGGATATCAATAATTTCACTCATTGGCTGAAAGATTTTCCAAGCTCTGCGGAGCTTGCTTTTGCTGTGGGGCTTGGCCCGACATCATTTCAATAAACTCGTCAAACAAATAGCGCGCGTCATGTGGCCCCGGTGCCGCTTCGGGATGATATTGTACGGAGAAAGCCTTTTTGTTTTTCACCCGTATGCCTTCGATAGTATTGTCATTGAGGTTGACATGAGTGATTTCAACTTTATCTTCATTATCGGCAATGGCTTCCGGGCTTACTCCAAAGCCATGATTTTGGCTGGTAATTTCGCAGCGGCCGCTATTTAAATTCTTTACGGGATGGTTGATTCCTCTATGCCCGTGGTGCATCTTATAGGTAGGAATACCTACCGCCAGGGCTAATATCTGATGCCCCAGGCAAATGCCAAAGAGGGGCTTGTTTTTATTCAATATTGCTTTGGCCGTTTTGATGGCATAGTCCATACTGGCGGGGTCTCCGGGGCCATTAGAGAGGAAATAGCCATTGGGCTGCCAGGCACTCAATTGCTCGAAAGGTGTTTGTGCAGGAAAGATTTTGAGGTAACAGCCCCGCTCCGTCATACAGCGAAGGATATTTTGCTTGACGCCCAAATCCAGTACAGCTACTTTCAAGGGGGCATCTGGCTCACCCATAAAATAGGCTTCAGGTGTACTTACTTTTGAGGCTAGTTCCAGGCCTTCCATCGGAGGTACCTGAGCTAGCATCTTCTTAAGTTTGGCTACATCAAGTATTTCGGATGAGATTATGGCGTTCATGGCCCCTTTGGAACGAATATGCCGTACAATTGCCCTTGTGTCAACGTCGGAAATACCTACCAGGCCTTCTGATTCAAAGTACTCCTGTATCGACTGGTCGGCCATTTGGCGGGAGTGCTGCCAGGTGAAATTTTTACAGATCAGGCCAGCTATTTTAATGCTGCCCGATTCTGTTTCTGTGTACTTAGTGCCATAGTTTCCGATATGTGCATTGGTTGTGACCAGCAACTGGCCGTAGTAGGAAGGATCCGTGAATACTTCCTGATAGCCCGTCATTCCTGTATTGAAGCAAATCTCTCCGCTAGTGGTACCAATTTTTCCGGCAGCTCTTCCTTCGTACACAGTTCCGTCTTCCAGCATCAGGACGGCGGGCTGTATTTGTATTCCATCCATAGAGTAGTAATATTGAATTAAAACAGCGCTACAAAGATAGCACTTCGGGCTTGAGTATAAAAATTCAGGCCTTCAGGATTTTAGTACATAAAATACAACAGGGGAAAGCACGTCTGCACATTCCCCTGTTGATAAGCTGAAAAGCTTTGAGAATTTTATTCTTCCTCGTTTGCCACCTCTTTGGTGACAGCAGCGGTTGCAGCTTTCTTACTTCCGCGACGTGTACGGCGGCGTTTGCGACCAGGTTTATCATCCGCCTGTTTCTTCTGGACGGTATAGATTTCGTTGAAATCGACCAGCTCGATCATCGCCATTTCGGCCCCATCTCCCTTGCGGAAGCCGGTTTTGATGATCCGGCAATAGCCTCCGGGGCGGTCTCCAATTTTGGTGGCAACGGCATCGAAGAGTTCATTGACGGCTCCTTTGTTTTGCAGGTATGAAAAAACCACGCGACGAGAGTGGGTAGAGTTGTTCTTTGATTTGGTAATCAAAGGCTCCACGTACATGCGCAGGGCTTTTGCTTTGGCTACCGTAGTATTGATCCGTTTGTGCTCAATAAGCGAGATGGCCATATTTTTGAGCAAGGCCTTCCGGTGTCCTTTTTTTCGGCCGAGATGGTTGAACTTCTTTCCGTGCCTCATTTTATTAGTATTTAATCAAATTAACTTCGCAACACTTTTCGTCAACAGACTAGTCGGTCATTGCAATAAACTATATTTTGGCTATTAGTCTTCGTCGAGTTTGTATTTTGACAAATCCATTCCGAAGGTCAGCCCTTTGTCCTGCAGCAACTCTTCAATTTCCACCAATGATTTTTTACCGAAGTTGCGGAATTTTAGCAGCTCATGCGTGTCGTACCTTACCAATTCAGCCAGGGTATTGATCTTGGCGGCTTTGAGGCAGTTGTAAGCCCGAACCGACAGGTCGAGGTCTTCAAGAGACGTTTTAAGCAACTTGCGCATGTGTAAGATGTGCTCATCCACAATATTATCTTCACGGCTGGAGGCATCATCAAAGGTGATATTCTCATCTGTGATGAGCATGAGGTGCTGTATCAGGATGCGGCTGGCTTCCTTGATTGCCTCTTCGGGATGGATAGTGCCGTCTGTTTTAACGTCGATAGTAAGTTTTTCGTAATCGGTACGTTGCCCGACACGCGTATTGGAAACGGTGTATGCCACATTTTTGATGGGCGTATAGATCGCATCGATTGGGATGACTCCGATGGGTGCATCTTTGGGAAGATTTTCGTCAGCCGGTACATATCCTCTGCCTTTAGTGATGGTAAGTTCCATTTCGAGGTTGACGAATGGCTCCATGCGGCAGACGTGCAGGTCGGGGTTCATTATTTTGAAAACATTGGTATGCTCTTCTATGTCTCCTGCCTTAAATTCTTCCTTGCCGCTAATCGTCAGATATATTTTTTCAGAAGTCACATCTTCATCAGCGATCAGTTGTTTGAAGCGTACTTGCTTGAGGTTGAGGATAATATCTACCACATCCTCCACTACCCCAACGATAGAGGAAAACTCATGATCTACTCCGGCTATGCGCAATGCGGATATAGCAAATCCGTCGAGAGATGAGAGCAGTACACGCCTCAGCGAGTTGCCAATTGTTTGGCCAAAACCCGGTTCGAGCGGTTTGAACTCAAAGGTTCCTTCAAAGTCGGTTGATTTTTGAAGGATAATTTTGTCAGGCTTTTGAAAATTTAGAATATTGCTCATCAAAAAAGGTTGTTTTTTTACAGTTTATGGCAAATTATTTCAAAGCAATAGCTAGTAGATTCAGGTATTTCTACTTAGAGTAGAGTTCGACGATCAGCTGTTCGTTTACTTTTTCAGGAATAGCCTGGCGCTCCGGATATTCCAGAAACACACCACTCATCTGATCGGGATTCCATTCCAGCCAGGAAAAATTCCGGACATCGGACTTATTGGAAATGCTGTCGCGGATCACTTCCAGCCCTTGTGATTTGCCCCGCACACTGACTACATCGCCAGGGCGGAGGGAATAAGAGGCTATATTGGTAACGACTCCATTGACCAGGATGTGCTTGTGAGAGACCAGCTGCCGGGCAGCTCGGCGGGTGGGAGCGATGCCCATTCTAAATACTGTATTATCGAGGCGTGATTCCAAAAACTGGAGCAACACTTCACCTGTAACGCCTCCTTTGCGGCTGGCTTTTTCGAAGGTATTCCTAAACTGCCGTTCCAGCACACCGTAGGTATATTTCACCTTTTGCTTTTCCATGAGCTGGAGGGCATAATCCGACTTTTGGCGTCTCCTGCGGGAGTTGCCATGCTGCCCTGGAGGGTATTTCTTTTTTTCGAAGGCTCTGTCAAAACCGTAAATAGATTCACCGAATGCTCTTGCTTTTTTAGTTTTCGGACCTGTATATCTAGCCATTGTGTAAGCTACTTAAACAATTGAATGAAAGGAATAAATTAAACTCTTCTGCGTTTTGGCGGACGACAGCCATTATGTGGCATCGGGGTGACATCCTTGATTCTTGAAACTTTGATGCCGGTACTATCGATGGCTCGAATAGCGGCCTCTCTGCCCGATCCGGGGCCTTTGACAAACACTTCTGCTGTACGCATCCCCGCGTCGTATGCTACTCTGGCAGCATCAGTTGCAGCGATTTGAGCGGCATAGGGCGTGTTCTTCTTTGATCCTCTAAAGCCGGCTTTGCCCGCTGAAGCCCAGGATATCACCTCGCCTTTCTTGTTGCATACCGATATGATAATATTATTGAAAGAAGCCTTGATATACACCAAGCCTTCCGGTTCAACTCTTACTTTTCTCTTTTTTGCTTTTCTTGCTTTAGCCATTGGTGACTAAGATTTTGGGGAACGCACCGTCGCCGTCAGCAGATGAGCCGGGGTGCTAATCCTGTAAACTAATTATTTAACCGCTTTCTTTTTATTGGCCACAGTCTTGCGCTTGCCCTTGCGAGTGCGGGCATTGGTACGGGTACGCTGGCCTCTCACAGGCAAGCCCCTGCGATGGCGCAAGCCCCGATAGCAGCCAATATCCATCAAACGCTTGATGTTCATTTGTACTTCGGAGCGCAATTGTCCCTCCACTTTATACTCTTCCTGGATAAGGTTGGCCAGGGTACGGATGTTGTCATCCGTCCAGTCAGTGACTTTCACGCTCTCATCAATACCGGCTTTTTCCAAAATTTCCTTAGCCCGGCTTTTGCCGATGCCAAAGATGTAGGTAAGCCCAACTACTCCGCGTTTATTTTTGGGTAAATCGATACCTGCTATACGAGCCATTGTAGATAATCAATTGGTTATTTTGCAAATAGATCAACCCTGCCGTTGTTTGAACTTCGGGTTTTTCTTATTAATGATATACAGTTTCCCTTTCCGTCTCACGATCTTGCAATCGGAAGATCGTTTTTTGATCGATGCTCTAACTTTCATAATAGTTTGGTTTTAAAAAACACAAAAAAGGCTCGCCAGCAGCTGTGCCTTTTGGCCGCTTTGCAGCCTAGCTTTGCAGCCTATTTGTAGCGGTAAATGATTCTTCCGCGAGTTAGATCGTAAGGGGACATTTCCACCGCCACTTTATCTCCGGGAAGTATCCGAATATAGTGCATACGCATCTTTCCGGATATCGTAGCTACGATCTGGTGACCGTTCTCCAGCTTTACCCGGAACATCGCATTTGATAGTGCTTCATCAATAATTCCGTCTTGTTTGATTACATCTTGTTTAGCCATAAATTAATTTTCGGTGTGCAAAGGTACAAAAATAATTGTTTTTTCGACTGTTTTTGGTCAAAAAAACAAGCCGGCCGAGCCGGCATCCATCATTGGCTGTGACGTAGTCAAATCGTTTAGGGTACTATGAAAACGTGTTTTTCACAAAACATTAACACTTACTTCTTTAATATTGGCATTTTTCCCTATTTCCTCTTCGATAAGGGAATGATCGGAGAGAATATCGGCCTGCTCCTTTCGAACCGCCACCGTATGTTCATAGTGCGCCGATGGTTTGCGGTCTTTGGTGATGATTGTCCAGCCGTCATCGGCCTGACGCACTTCTTTGCGCCCCAGGTTGACCATCGGTTCGATAGCTATGACCAGCCCGTCTTTGAGCATACTGCCTCTCCCGCGCCGTCCATAATTGGGCACCTCCGGAGGCTCGTGCAGATTGCGCCCGATCCCATGCCCTACCAGTTCGCGTACCACCCCATATTGGCGGTCCTTCTCACAATAAGTCTGAATTGCGTGCCCGATATCTCCAAGTCGGTTGCCGGCAACAGCCTTGTCGATGCCTTTATACAAAGAAGTATTGGTAACCCGAAGGAGTTCCATGATGGGCTCTGCGACGTCTCCGAGTGCAAAAGTATAGGCAGAATCGCCGAAAAAACCATTGAGCAATGCTCCGCAATCGACTGATACAATATCGCCCTCTTTGAAGGGATTCTTGGAAGGAATACCATGTACTACAGCTTCATTAACGGATATACAGAGGGTAGAAGGAAAGCCATTAAAGCCCTTAAAGGCAGGCTTTGCGCCATGGTCGAGCACAAGTTGTTCGGCAGCTTTGTCGATTTCGTGGCCACTAATACCGGGGCGGATCATGCTGGCTACCAAACTTAGCGCTTTGCAAACTATCAAACAACTTTCCCTAATGAGTTCAATTTCCTCATCCGTTTTATAAAACACCATAGCATGAAAGTGTACTATTAAAAAAAAATGAATGGACGTGTATGCCTTTTGGCTACTTAAAACAGTTGATACCGATGCTGAATTTTTAAGTTTTTAAAATCCCTAATAAATTCACCATCGCAAATAAAACCCTCTAGACAGGCCAATTGTTTAAAAGCCCGGCTCTTTCGCTTCTTGCTTCATTCAGAAAAAATGCAGCTTACATGCTGGCGCCGATGCCCTGCACACCACTGCGGCCTTTCAGTCTGCCGGATTTCACCAAGCCGTCGTATTTGCGCATCAGGAGATGGCTTTCGATCTGCTGCAAGGTATCCAACACTACCGCTACCAGGATTAACAGGGAAGTACCTCCAAAGAACATGGCAAAAGCATAATTGACACCAAAGGTAGCCACGATGGCCGGCAAGATGGCAATCAGGCCCAGGAAGATGGACCCTGGCAAGGTAATACGGGTCGTTACTGCATCAATAAAGTCAGCTGTTTTCTTACCCGGTTTGATACCAGGGATGAAAGCATTTTGGCGCTTCAGGTATTCCGCATATTGTTGTGGATTGACCAAAAGGGCCGTATATACATAGGTAAATAGTACTACCAGTATAAAGTAGATGATATTGTAAGGTAGAGAGGTGAAATCATTGAGAGCCATCAACCAGCCGCTGGAATTCACCGAAGAGTTGTTGCCGGCAATAAATTGGGCAGCGGTGGCCGGCAAAAACATTAATGCCTGAGCAAAGATGATAGGCATCACACCGGATGCGTTCACTTTCACGGGAATATAATCGCGAGCACCTTGGGCAGGCATAGAATTGGCACCCCGCCCTACCATTCGTTTGGCAAATTGGATTGGAATTTTACGGACTCCCTGCACCACCAATATGGTGGCCATCACTACCAGGAATAGTACTACAATTTCCAGTACAAAGAGAATCGCATTGCTTTGCAGTTGCAGCTGCAGTTCGGAAACAAAGGCAATCGGAAGTGTAGCAATGATACCGATCATGATAAGTAATGAGATACCATTGCCGATACCCCGATCGGTGATGCGCTCACCCAGCCACATGGCGAAAATGGTGCCTGTAGCAAGGATAATGATATTGGCCAACCAGAAGATGCCCGGCGGAATAGTTGGATCCACCGCACCCTGGCTATTGATCCAGGTTAAATAGCCGCCTCCCTGCACAAGGGTTATGGCAAGTGTAAGTAAACGGGTGATTTGCGTAATTTTTTTACGACCGGATTCTCCTTCGCGCTGTTGCAATCTTTGAAAATACGGTACTCCAAAACCCAGCAATTGTACAATGATAGATGCTGTGATATAGGGCATGATACCGAGAGCAAAAATAGCTGCATTTCCAAAGGCTCCGCCGGTAAAGGCATTGATCAGTCCCAGCAAGTCGGTAGAATTGGTTTGAGCCAGGTTTTTAAGCTGTGCAGGTACGACACCTGGCAACACTACGTAAGAACCAAACCGGTACACCATAAGCAAGGCCAGGGTGAACAGGATGCGGTTTCTCAGTTCCTTGATCTTCCAGATGTTCTTTATAGTAGTGATAAACTTTTTCATTGCGGGATTTTGATTTTTTTGAACCGTACTTTATACAAGCTTAATACTTCCCCCGGCTGCTTCGATCGCGTTTTTTGCGGTTTCGGAACAGGCATGCGCAGCAACTGTCATTTTGGAAGTCAGCTCACCACGGCCAAGAATTTTCACCTTATCGGTTTTTTTGATAATTCCGTTGGCGATGAGTGTTTCCAAGTCAATCTTGTCGAGCTTGTATTTGTCGCAAATTGCTTGCAAACGGCTCAGGTTGATCGGTACGTAGGCTACCCGGTTGGGGTTTTTGAAGCCCCGCTTTGGCACACGCATTTGCAGCGGCATCTGGCCACCTTCAAAATTGCGCTTGCGGCTGTAGCCGGAACGAGATTTTTGACCTTTGTGGCCACGAGTACTGGTACCGCCTCTTCCGGACCCCTGGCCCCTTGCGATACGCTTTCTCTTCTTTACTGATCCTTTAGCCGGTTTTAAATTATGCAGTTCCATTATTGACTAGCTTTAAAAGATAATATACGAAAGGACTAGGACAAATGTTCCACTTCTACCAGGTGGCTCACCTTGTGGACCATGCCCAATATTTGGGGAGTAGCCGTATGCACCACACTGTGGTTCATTTTGCGCAAACCCAGTGCTTTCATGGTGTCTTTTTGGCGTTTTGAGCGATCAATGATACTTTTTACCTGAGTGATTTTTATCTTGTCCATGACTAATGAATTTAGCTGTTGAGGTTATTCCCCTTTGAACAATTTGTCCATCGAGATACCGCGCTCTTTGGCAATTTGCTTGGGACTTCTGAGCTTTGAAAGGGCATCAATGGTAGCCTTTACCACATTGTGTGGATTGGATGAGCCCTGCGATTTGGCTAACACATTGTGTACTCCTGCAATTTCCAGCACGGCGCGCATAGCTCCTCCGGCGATCACGCCGGTACCATCAGAAGCGGGTTTGATCAGCACTTTGCCTGCGCCATACTTGCCTTTTTGCTCATGCGGAATGGTTCCTTTGAATATTGGCACCTTTATCAAATTCTTCTTTGCATCATCCACCGCTTTGGCAATTGATTCGGAAACGTCACGGGCTTTACCCAGTCCGTGGCCAACGGTACCATTGCCATCTCCCACTACAGCGATTGCTGCAAAGCTGAAGGTACGACCTCCTTTGGTCACTTTGGCAACGCGGTTGAGGTTTACCAATTTTTCTTTAAGCTCAGTATCCGCAGGTTTTATCCTGCTTGGAGTTTTATGTGCCATTCTTTATGATTTTTAAAATTTCAGCCCGGCTTCCCGAGCTCCATCTGCAAGGGCCTTCACACGGCCGTGATAAAGATATCCGCTGCGATCAAAAATTATGTTGTTAATGTTTTCGGCCAATGCTTTCTCTGCTATTGCTTTACCTACCTGCTTGGATTGCTCCACTCGGCTGGTATTCTTATCCACGCCCACCGTTTTGGTACAAGCGCTGGCTAATGTATGCCCATTGATATCGTCAATAAGCTGGCAGTAAATTTCATTATTACTGCGGAAAACAGACAAGCGCGGGCAGGCCGCAGTGCCTTTTACATTTTTGCGAATCCGAAAACGAATGCGCCTTCTTCTCGAATTTTTATCAACTCCCATAAGTAAAACAATTTGATCTGTTGAAATACCCGAAGGCATTTATGCTTACTATTTAGCAGCTGTTTTACCAGCTTTACGTCTGATGACTTCTCCTTTGTAGCGCACGCCTTTTCCTTTGTAGGGTTCCGGTTTGCGGAAGCTCCTAATCTTTGCAGCTACCTGCCCGACCAGCTGCTTGTCGGTGGATTCCAGGCGGATCAAGGGGCTTTTCCCTTTTTCATTTACGGTTTCCACCTTTATCTCATCCGGCACATAAAACATGATGGGGTGTGAAAATCCCAAAGATAGTTCCAGCAAATTGCCCGTATTATTGGCTCTGTAGCCCACTCCAATCAATTCAAGTTCTTTGACGTAGCCATCTGTCACACCCCTAATCATATTGGCTAACAAAGACCGATACAAGCCATGCATAGCCCGGTGGCGCTTCTGATCAGTAGGCCGCTTCACATTAAGCTCTCCATCTTCGATTTCCATAGAAATATCCGGATTGAGCTGCAGAGAGAGCTCCCCTTTTGGTCCTTTGATAGTCACCAAATTGCCTTTGCTAATGTTGACATCAACACCACTTGGTACACTTATCGGAGCTTTTCCTATCCTTGACATGTGCGTAAATATTTAGTAAAAAAGCTAGTGCTTTATTTGGTTTAATAAACGTAGCAGATCAGTTCGCCTCCCACGTTCCGGGTTCTGGCTTGCTTGTCGGTCATCATTCCCTGCGAAGTAGAAACAATGCCTATTCCCAAACCATTGATCACCCGTGGAATATCCTTTGCCTTAGAATAATTGCGGAGGCCGGGCCGGCTTATGCGCCCCAATTTGCGGATTACCGGCTCTTTGGTGGCAGCATTGTATTTCAATGCAATTTTGATGAGGCCCTGTTTACCGGCACTATCGTCAAATTTGTATTTTTTGATATAGCCCTGATTGTACAGAATCTCCGTGATGCTTTTTTTCATTTTGGATGCAGGAATTTCCACCACACGATGGCCTGCCTGCTGCGCATTCCGTATTCTTGTCAGATAATCTGCTATTGGATCTGTAACTGCCATTTTGTTGAATGATTTGTATTGAAAGTGCACGTCCGCCGATAGGGCGCCCGCCACGGTATTATTTTACCAGCTCGCTTTAGTTACTCCGGGAATCTTGCCCTCCAGTGCCATTTTGCGAAAAGCTACTCTCGAAATGCCGAACATTCTCATATAGCCTTTGGGCCTACCGCTAAGCATACAACGGTTGTGTAGCCTGACCGGAGAGGCATTGCGCGGCAGCTTGTCAAGTGCTTCATAATCCCCTTCTTCTTTCAGCTTTTTGCGCAAATCGGCATATTTAGCTACCAGCTTTCGTCTTTTGCGTTCGCGAGCGATGATTGATTTTTTAGCCATGCTTATGAATAGTTAAAATTAATTTCTTTGATTTTTAAAAGGCATGCCCAGTTCTTTGAGTAGTGCCAGGGCTTCGGCATCGGTTTTGGCGGTCGTGACAAAGGTGATATCCATACCGGTGATGCGGCTTACCTTGTCAAGATCAATTTCCGGAAAAATGATGTGCTCATTGATCCCCATAGTGTAGTTGCCACGTCCATCGAAGCTTTTGTCATTGATACCGCGAAAGTCGCGAACACGGGGTAGAGCAACAGCCACGAGGCGGTCCAAAAACTCATACATTTGCCGTTTGCGAAGCGTTGCTCGCGCACCAATGGTCATTCCCTCTCTAAGTTTGAAATTGGACACTGATTTGGTCGCTTTCGTAGGTACTGCTTTCTGGCCGATAATCAGTGACATTTCCTGAAGCGCATTGTCAATCATTTTCTTATCAGCAGTGGCACCTCCAACGCCCTGATTGACGCATATTTTGGCCAGCTTGGGTACTTGCATCACTGATTTATACTGAAACTGCTCCATTAGCTTGGGAACAACCTCTTCTTTATATTTTTTTTCAAGCCTGGGTATGTAACTCATCACTTAATAATTTCTCCTGATTTTTTTGAATAACGCACTAATTTGCCATCCACAACTTTTCGGCCTATACGCGTTGGTTCTCCTGTTTTGGGATCAACGAGCATGAGATTAGATAGATGGATGGGCATAGCCAATTCAATGATTCCGCCGGGGTTGTCCTGGGTGGGCTTTTGGTGTTTTTTGGCAATATTCACCTCTTCTACTACTGCTCTGTACTTTTTGGGCAGCACCTGCAAAACTTCTCCTTGCCTTCCTTTATAGGCACCCGATATCACCATTACCTTATCTCCTTTTTTGATGTGGAGCTTATGGGTAGCGTGGGATTGATTTTTTTTTCTGGCCATAATTGAATGTTTCTTGCTAAGAATTAAAGCACCTCCGGTGCCAGCGATACGATGCGCATGTAGTCTTTTTCGCGCAATTCACGGGCTACGGGGCCGAATATACGGGTACCTCTGGGCTCATCCTGATTATTGAGCAGCACAACTGCATTATCATCGAAACGAATATAAGAGCCGTCCTTTCTTCGGATTTCCTTGCGTGTGCGTACAATCACTGCTTTGGATACGGTTCCTTTTTTCACACCACCGGGGCTGGCCTCTTTGACCGTCACCACTATCTGATCGCCGATGGAAGCATAGCGTCTTTTGGAGCCTCCGAGTACCCGGATGCAGAGCACTTCTTTGGCCCCGCTATTATCCGCTACATTTAATCTGGATTCTTGCTGTATCATGATTCGATGATATTATTTAGCTCTATTATTTAGCTCTTTCTATAATTTCCGTCATTTCCCAGCGCTTGCGTTTGCTCAGTGGGCGTGACTCAGTGATGCGCACGGTATCTCCCACATTGCACTCATTCTTTTCATCATGTACCATAAACTTGGTGGTCTTTTTCACATATTTGCCATAAATGGGGTGGCGCAGCTTACGCTCCACGGTGACCGTGATGGTTTTATCCATCTTATTGCCGGTAACCAGCCCTACTCTTTGCTTTCTTAAAGATTTCTCAGCCATAGCATTATTTTTTTGCTCTGCGACGAGCACGGATTTTTGAACGGGAAGCCATATCTTTTTCTGGCATATTAGCCAGCTCTCTACGGCGAATTTCTGTTTTGAGGCGCGCAATATCGCGGCGAATCACTTTGAGCTTCAAGGGGTTGTCCAGCCCTTTAATGGCATGGTCGAAGCGCTGCTTTTGATATTGAGTCTTCGTTTCGGTGAGCTCGTTCAAAAGTTCGGTATCGGTAAACTCCTGAAGTTCTAAGAATTTTTTACTGGCCATTATTTTTCAATTAATAGGATTAGTCAACATAATCAGGTCTTGTAACAACCTTGGTCAAAACGGGCAATTTTTGAGCTGCCAGGCGCATAGCTTCATTGGCAGTAGTGCGATCCACCCCATCCAGTTCGAACATGACACGGCCCGGCTTGACAACTGCCACATAGTGATCCAGTGCTCCTTTTCCCTTACCCATCCGGACTTCCTGAGGCTTGGAGGTGATGGGCTTGTCGGGAAAAATGCGTATCCACACATTTCCCTCTCTCTTCATGTATCTGGTCATCGCGATACGAGCTGCTTCAATCTGCCGGTTGGTGATGAAGGCATGGTCGAGCGATTTCAACCCAAAGGTACCAAAGGCTACGGTGCTGCCTTTGCGGGCAAGACCCCGGTTTTTTCCTTTTTGCTGTTTGCGATATTTAGTCCTTTTTGGCTGTAACATTTTACTGGATATTTAGTCGTATTTCCTATCAAAATTTATCACCGACCAGCCCTTTCAAAAAAAGCAGGGCAAAGGTACAGGATTTTTCACTAAATTTCTAACCGCGTCTTGGATTTCTTCCCCCTCTGCGCGAACCTCCCCGGCCCCGGCCACCTTGCTTGTCCTTGCCTGTAGGAACGCCCACATTGGGCGACAAATCGCGTTTGCCCAACACCTCTCCTTTACATATCCACACTTTGACACCAATCTTGCCATACACGGTAAGTGCTTCAGACAGTGTATAGTCGATATCGGCACGGAATGTATGGAGTGGAATGCGGCCATCTTTGTACTCTTCGGTACGTGCCATTTCGGCTCCGTTCAGCCTGCCGGATATGCGCACTTTGATTCCTTCGGCTCCTACGCGCATAGTGGATTGGATAGACATTTTGATAGCACGGCGATAGTTGATCCGGGCTTCGAGCTGCTTGGCGATGGATTCTCCAACGATGGCGGCATCCAGCTCGGGTTTGCGGATCTCCACAATGTTGATCTGGATATCCTGATTGGTGAGCTTTTTGAGCTCTTCGCGGATGCGGTCAACTTCGGCCCCCCCTTTGCCGATAATGATACCGGGACGGCTGGTATGAATGGTAACGGTGATGCGCTTGAGGGTACGCTCAATAATAATGCGAGCGATCCCTCCCTTGCGGATACGGGCTTTGAGGTATTTGCGGATGTTTTCATCCTCCACTACTTTGCTGGCGAAATTTTTTCCGCCAAACCAGTTGGATTCCCACCCTTTGATGATCCCCAGGCGATTGCCGATTGGATTAGTCTTTTGCCCCATGTTAATTAGGTATAAGATTTAATAAAAATTATTCTTCCGAATTTTCTTCAACGGTTTCTTCAACGGTTTCTTCAACGGTTTCTTCAACGGTTTCTTCAACTACCTCCTCTACTATTTCTTCCATTTCTTCCATCTCTTCTTCGATAGCATCTTCCTGTTCTGGTAACAGATCATCTTCGAGCGGGATGCGGTTTTCGACGATCAAGGTTACGTGGTTGGTATGCTTGCGGATACGGTGGGCGCGGCCATGCGGGGCCGGCCGAAAGCGTTTGAGCATAGTTCCCTGATCGGCAAAAGCTGTTTTTATATACAGGTCGTAATCATCGGCATTGACGGCCATACCGTTTTTATATTCCCAATTGGCGATGGCCGAAAGCAATACCTTTTCCAGCCAGGTAGCTGCTTCTTTTTTGGTGTAGCGCAAAATATTGAGCGCTTCGTCAACTCGCTTGCCACGAATATTGTCAACTACCAGTCGCATTTTTCGCACTGACATCGGGCAATTCCGGAGTTTGGCTACTGCTTCCATATTAGTTTAAATATTTGATCGTTTGCATTAATATACACGTTTATCTCTTTCTGTTGCCGGCATGGCCTCTAAAGCTTCTCGTAGGTGCAAATTCACCTAGTTTATGGCCTACCATGTTCTCTGTGACAAATACCGGAACGAAGGTTTTGCCATTGTGCACAGCGATTGTCTCCCCTACCATGTCAGGTATGATCATCGATGCTCTTGACCAGGTCTTAATGACGGTCTTTTTATTGGATTCTTTGGCCTTCTGCACTTTGGTCATCAGCTTATGAAAAACGTAAGGGCCTTTTTTGATTGATCGAGCCATGATTTCAGTTTATTTATTTAGTACCTTTTCTCTTTGAAATAATTAATCGGCTGGAGGGTTTCTTCTTGTTGCGGGTCTTTTGCCCTTTCGCCATCACGCCCGTGCGAGAACGAGGATGCCCGCCGGATGCACGGCCTTCCCCTCCACCCATTGGGTGATCGACTGGGTTCATTGCTACCCCTCTTACTCGTGGGCGGCGACCAATCCAGCGCCTTCTGCCGGCCTTGCCGAAAACCTGCAATCCGTGATCGGGATTGGAGGTAGAGCCGATAACTGCCTTGCAGGTGAGCAACACCCGGCGCACTTCGCCGGAAGGCAATTTGATAATAGCGTACTTGCCTTCGCGGCCCATCAATACGGCCGAAGTGCCTGCACTACGAGCCATTGCTGCGCCTTTGCCAGGCTGCATTTCGATGGCGTGGATCGAAGCGCCCAGCGGAATCTTTGACAGGTACAAGGCATTGCCCAGATCGGGGGAAGCCTGTTCGCCTGACATAATGCTGTCACCTACCTTGAGGCCGTTGGGAGCTATGATGTAGCGCTTTTCGCCATCCTGATATTCAACCAGTGCGATGAAGGCGGTGCGATTCGGATCGTACTCAATCGACTTGACCGTAGCAGTGACCCCATCTTTGTTGCGCTTGAAATCGATGATCCGGTAGCGACGTTTGTGCCCGCCACCGCGATTGCGCATAGTCATCTTTCCCCGGCTGTTGCGCCCGCCTGATTTCTTGAGCGGCGCCAGCAGGCTTTTCTCCGGTTTGCTGGCCGTGATTTCCGAAAAAGTATTGCCCACCCGAAAACGGGTGCCTGGGGTGACCGGATTAAATTTTTTAACTGGCATTTCTTACTATTTATAAGCTACAAAGCTACGCACGGCAGCTAAGTTGTTGATAACAAAGCATTTATATATCTCCAAAAAAGTCTATTTCTTCGCCTTGTGCCAGCGTGACCAGGGCTTTTTTGTAAGCGGAGACGCGCCCACGAATGAGGCCCGCCCGCGTGTTGCGGTTTTTGGCTTTGGCTGGCATAATCATAGTATTGACAGAGGCTACACTGACGTTATACATTTTCTCCACAGCATCCTTTATCTCAATTTTATTGGCTTTTTTATTGACAATAAAGGAGTATTGGTTATACGCCTCCGACAGTTTTTCCGATTTTTCGGTGATAATGGGTTTTACTAAAATTGTCTTTTCCATTTTCTTTTGATAGCTGATTAAGCAAAGGTTTCTTTTATCACATCTACCGCACCTTCGGCAAGTATCAATGTGTTGGCATCAAGTATCTGGTACGTATTGACATCGTTGGCTCTGACTACTTTGGAGGTCTGGAGGTTGCGGCTGGACAAATACACATTGCGGTCCAAATCGCTCGTGACGACCAGGGTCTTTTGGCTATCCACTTCCAGGTTCCTCAGTATGTCAAGGTAATTTTTAGTTTTTGGTGCATCGAAGGTAAAGTCCTCCACCACCATAATCTGTTTGTTCGCAGCTTTGCTGGAGAAGGCCGATTTTCGCGCCAGCTGCTTCACCTTTTTATTGAGCCGAACGGTATATTTTCTTGGCCGGGGCCCAAATGTGCGGCCTCCTCCCCGGAACAAGGGGTTTTTGATATCGCCTGCGCGAGCCGTTCCGGTTCCTTTCTGGCGCTTGATTTTTCTTGTCGAGCCCTTCACTTCGCCTCGCTCTTTGGTCTTGTGCGTACCTTGGCGTTGGTTGGCATTGTATTGCTTTACAGCCAGATATACGGCATGTTCGTTGGGTTCGATACCAAAAATATCATCCGGCAAATCGATTTGCTTGCCAGCTTTTTTTCCGTCGATATTGAATACATCAAGTTTCATGACTTGCCTATTTTTCGATAATTACAAATGCCCCTTTATGTCCTGGCACTGCTCCTTTGACGAGCAAAAGGTTTTTTTCGGGGAATATTTTTATCACTTCAAGGTTGGTGATTTTGGCCCGCTTGCCACCGGTTCTTCCACCCATCCGCATACCTTTAAATACTTTGGCGGGATAAGAGGCTGCCCCAATCGACCCTGGTGCCCGCTGGCGGTTGTGCTGGCCGTGCGTTTGGTCATTCACCCCTCTAAATCCGTGGCGCTTGACCACCCCTTGAAAGCCCTTGCCTTTCGAAGTGCCTACTACATTGACTATATCCCCTTCGGAGAAAACTTCGCCCACCGTGAGCAAGGCTCCTAAGCCTTTTTCTACCGGCTCGCCGGCCTCGCCATTTTCATTGGCAGGCGGGATGATACCGTCATAGTCGAAGTTTCTGAATTCTACGACCTTTCTTTTGGGAGAAGTTTTGGCATTTTCGAAATGCCCGATGAGTGCTTTGGAAGTGTTTTTCACTTTGGCATCACCAAAGCCGACCTGTAGGGCTGTGTAGCCATCCGTATCATCCGTTTTTACCTGGGTGATGACACAGGGGCCAGCTTCGATAACTGTGCAAGCGATGTTTTGACCAGCTTCGTCAAAAATGCTGGTCATTCCGATTTTTTTACCGATTAAACCGTTCATCAGATTTACTATTTTAATCAACCTTACAATATGCTGCCGAAAAATCAATCATCCGGAGCATGGAGCTATTTCTATCAGGCAACATATGCCTGCCAGGTTGTTCTGAAAGAATTACGTCAATTTCACCTGAATATCCACACCGCTGGGCAGCTCAAGCTTGGACAGCGCATCCACCGTTTTTTGGGTAGGCGTGTAGATTTCAATCAATCTTTTGTGAGTACGCAACTGAAACTGCTCACGAGATTTCTTATTGACGTGCGGAGAACGGAGCACGGTAAAGATTTTTTTCTCAGTGGGCAGCGGAATCGGACCCGTTACGACAGCACCGCTGTTGCGTACGGTCTTCACGATTTTCTCCGTCGATTTGTCCACTAAATTGTGGTCATAAGAACGGAGTTTGATTCTGATTTTTTGATTCATTACCCTTTTCAGTTAATTTATATGATACAATCCAATTAGCTGTAAATCCTTCGATATCAGCACCTTGGATCATTTACACTATACTTTCACAGTACCTTTGGCCTTTTCAATGATATCATCGGATATCCCTTTGGGAGCCTGGTCGTAATGAGAGAATTCCATAGTGCTGGAGGCCCGGCCGGAGGTGATCGTGCGCAGGGCCGTCACATAGCCAAACATCTCACTAAGTGGTACCTCTGCATTAACAGCCACCGCACCACCCGGGCGGGGTTCTTGATTTTTGGGAATCCCTCTCCGGCGGTTGAGGTCGCCTATCACACTACCCACATACTCTTCGGGAGTTACTACCTCCAGTTTCATCAGGGGTTCCAATATCACTGGCCGGCATTTGGGCACAGCCACCCTGAAACCTTCTTTGGCGCAGAGTTCAAAAGCGATGGGCTTGGAATCCACCTGGTGGGTGCTACCGTCGTACAGCCGCACTTTCATGCTGTCCATACTATACCCGGCCAGTACGCCATTGTCCATCATGGCATTGAAGCCTTTTTCTACAGAAGGTATCAATTCTCTTGGAATAGAGCCTCCCACAATTTTGTTGACAAATTGCAGGCGCTTTTTGCCGCTCTTGAAATCCTCGCTTTCAAGAAATTCCTGATCGGCAGGACCAATTTCAAATTGTATATCGGCAAACAAACCAGCACCTCCCGATTGTTTCTTAAGCCGCTCTCGGTGATCGGCACTGACCGTGAGTGCTTCTTTGTAGTTGACCTGAGGTTGGCCCTGGTTGCATTCTACTTTAAATTCTCTTCTCAGCCGATCAACGATAATTTCGAGGTGCAATTCACCCATCCCACTGATGATCGTCTGATTGGTATCTTCATCATATCTTACCCGGAAGGTGGGATCTTCCTCAGAGAGTTTATTGAGTGCCATCCCCAGCTTGTCCATATCTTTTTGGGTTTTCGGCTCCACCGCGATACTGATAACCGGATCGGGAAAGGTGATGCTTTCCAATATGATGGGTTTGTCAACATCGCAAAGGGTATCCCCTGTTCTTATATCCTTAAAACCCACCCCAGCGGCAATGTCGCCAGCCTCTACGCGATCGACCGGGTTTTGCTTATTGGCGTGCATCTGATAGATACGGGAGATACGCTCCTTATTGCCAGATCGGGTATTGAGTACATAGGAACCGGCATCCAGCTTGCCTGAATAAACCCGGAAAAAGGCCAGGCGGCCAACGTATGGATCGGTGGCAATTTTAAATGCCAAGGCCGTAAAAGGCTCATCCACGGAGGGCTTTCGGGTAACGGTGTCATCCGTTTTGGGATTGATTCCCTCTACGGCATCGATATCAACGGGTGAAGGCATGAAGGTGCAGATGGCATCCAAAAGCCTTTGTACTCCTTTATTTTTGAAGGCCGATCCGCACATCATCGGGCAGATGGTCATATCAATAGTAGCAGCGCGAATGGCAGCTCTCATCTCTTCGATGGTAATGGAATCCGAATCTTCAAAGAATTTTTCCAGCAAAGCTTCATCGTATTCGGCTACTGCTTCTACCAACTTCTCCCGATATTCTGCCACCATATCCATAAGATCTTCGGGAATCGGAATTTCTTTGAACGTCATACCCTGGCTCTCATCATCCCATATGATCGCTTTATTTTCGATCAGATCGACCACTCCTTTGAAATTTTCCTCAGCGCCGATCGGAATTTGGATCGGGATGGCATTGGCGCCCAGCTTTTCGCGGACGTCATTGACTACATTGAAGAAATCGGCCCCTGTACGGTCCATTTTATTGACAAAGCCAATGCGCGGCACGCGATAGCGATCGGCTTGCCGCCAAACGGTCTCCGACTGCGGCTCCACGCCTGATACGGCACAGAAAAGTGCAATCGTACCATCGAGGACGCGCAGTGAGCGCTCTACCTCCACCGTAAAGTCAACGTGACCCGGTGTGTCGATTATATTAATGGTGAACTCATTGTCCAGCCACTTCCAGCTAGTTTTGGTAGCGGCAGATGTAATGGTGATGCCTCGCTCCTGCTCCTGCTCCATCCAGTCCATAGTAGCAGCGCCATCGTGTACTTCACCGATTTTGTGGCTGATACCTGTATAATAAAGGATACGTTCAGTAGTGGTAGTCTTACCCGCATCGATATGTGCAGCAATCCCGATGTTTCTCGTTAATCTAAGATCCTTTGCCATGACTACTTTTAAGTTGGATTACAAATTTATAAATGGTTAATAATCAGAAGTTTATACTCTAAAATGTGCAAATGCGCGATTGGATTCTGCCATCTTGTGGGTATCCTCCTTACGCTTCACAGCAGCTCCTTCACCTTTGCTGGCAGCGATGAGCTCGGCAGCCAGCTTTTCAGCCATGCCTTTTCCGCTGCGAGCGCGCGCAAATTTGATCAGCCACTTCATGCCGATGGAAATCTTACGCTTGGCTGGTATTTCAGTGGGTATCTGGAAGGTAGCACCACCAATTCGCCTACTACGTACTTCTACCTGTGGCATTGCGTTATTCAGGGCTTTTTTCCATATCTCATGTTCATTCTCTCCGGTGCGTTCCTTTACTAAGTCCATCGCATCATAAAATATCCGAAAGGCAACCCCTTTCTTACCTCTCCACATCAGGTTGTTGACAAAGCTGGTAACCATCGTGTCGCTATAGCGAGGGTCGGGGGCTATGATTCGGGCTTTAGGTTTACTCTTGCGCATTTTAGATAAATATTAAAATGATTTAGGTCTTTTTACTTTTTAGGGCGCTTAGTGCCATATTTTGAACGGCTTTGCAAACGATCGGTTACGCCGGCTGTATCCAATGCTCCCCGTACGATGGTGTAGCGTACACCAGGAAGGTCTTTGACACGCCCGCCGCGAATCAGCACGATGGAGTGTTCCTGCAAATTGTGCCCTTCGCCGGGGATGTATGCGATCACTTCAATTCCATTGGTAAGACGCACTTTGGCCACTTTACGCAAAGCAGAATTCGGCTTCTTTGGAGTGGTGGTATATACTCTGGTACACACGCCTCTTTTCTGTGGGCACGAATCCAAAGCTCTTGATTTACTGGCAGTTATGATTTTCTTCCTGCCTTTGCGTACCAATTGGTTAATAGTCGGCATAAATCGCAATTTGTTTTTTTAACAAAAAAATGCACCTTTACAGCGCCAGAATGCTTTGATAATGAGGGGTTTATAGTTGAGTAAATTTTTAATTACTTCCCCCTTCTCAAAAAGCGATTGCAAAGATAGGACTAATTTCCTTAGAAAACAAAAGAGCTTTTGAAAAATATTCCCGTTTTTCGGGCACTCTGGCTCAATAATTCGCATTAACAATATCCGTCATTTGTACACTTCAAAACGGAAGCAAGGATTATGGATAGTTTAGTGATCCGGAAAGCCAGCGAAGTGGATGTGCCGGCCATCCATGCCCTGGTGGTGGAGCTGGCTACCTATGAAAAGGCAGCCGAGCAGGTGAGTACCAGCGTTGAGGAGTATATCCGGGACTTCAAAGACAAGCATTTTGAGGCTATCGTAGCGGAGGCCGATGGCCACATACTGGGGGTGGCGCTCTATTATATGGCTTACTCTACCTGGAAGGGGCGCATGCTTTACCTGGATGATTTTATCGTTACGCGCTCCCACCGGCAGCGGGGCATCGGACAAATCCTCTTCGATGCCTTTTTGGCAGAGGCCCGGTTGCAGCAGGTCAGGCTGGTCAAATGGCAGGTACTGGACTGGAATAAGCCCGCCATTGCGTTTTACAAAAAAAACAATGCGATCCTGGATGCTGAATGGCTCAACGGCCGCTATTTCCTGAGGGATTGAAATAGTGATTTTTTACTTTTCATAACTCCCTGATACCAAGCTAACTAGCTCCCATTACCAAAAGTATGTTTGTAAAAAAGATTTTTTATCTTTACCTTTACCGATTCAAAAAGTAAGGAAAACTATACAACCAAATAGCAATATTTGCGTTCAAAGATATAGTGTTTCATAGTGTGAGGGGTAACCGCTTCGGTGGTTGCTCCTTTTTCGTTTCCCTCTCCTTTATATTTCCCGATCCGTCAAGTCTGTCACCAGCTTTTTGAATGGCTCCTTGCGCTCATCGGCCACCGATACCTGGGCCAGGCTGCCGAATGCCTGCTCTACAAACGTTTGCATTTCTCTTTTTGCAAGCTGCCGAACACCCAACTCCTGATAGATACTGGTAACCCGGCTAATCTTGACATCCTCCTCAAGCGAATCGCTTTCCAAAGCTTCGGTAAGAGCTTGTGCAGCGGAGCCCCGAGCCAATTCTTTGGCCTTGAGCAGCAGAAATGTTTTCTTGTTTTGGGCAATGTCACCCCCCGGCTTTTTCCCAAATTTGGCAGGATCGCCAAAGGTGTCGAGTATATCATCCATCAGCTGAAAGGCAATGCCGAGCTGCCGGCCACAGCGTTGGAGCCGTTCAGCATCCTGCTCACCGGCACTGCCGATCATAGCCCCCATTCGCATGGCACCGCCTATGAGCGCAGCCGTTTTCATTTCAATCATTTTGAGGTATTCGGAAATGCTGACCGTTGCTGCGCTTTCAAACTCGATATCGTATTGCTGCCCTTCGCAAACCTCGATAGCGAAGCGATTGAACAGCCCAATCAGGTCTGGCCATCGGGCTGCCAGGCCAGAGCGGCTTAAAAAATCGTAGGCCAATATCAGCATTACATCGCCAGAGAGAATGCCGGCATTGATCCCGTATTTTATATGGACGGTCGGTTGGCCTCTGCGCAGCGGAGCTTTATCCATAATATCGTCATGCAGCAGGGTGAAATTGTGGAACAGCTCTACGGCATGTGCCGCAGGAAGAGCCGGGTGCAAATCCTCTTTAAAAAGATTGTAGCTCATCAAAAGCAGCACTGGCCTGAGGCGCTTCCCCCCCAATTGCATGATGTAATCAACGGGCTCATAGAGGCCAAAAGGGGGCTTGCGGGATGGCTGCTGGCGTAAATACTGCGTGTACAATGTCACTATTTGTTGGGGAGTTTGCATAAGTATGGCAATTTTTAGTAAAGTTTGGCAATGCCTTTGCAGCGAATATACAGATTTAGAGTTTGCTAGCTTAAACCACAGGACAGCACACGGCTTGCTGGGTGACCACTGGCAAGATGCTTGCAAACATTTTACTAAGCAGCTCGCCGTAGCTTTGGAAGCCGTAACTATTTCAAAGCGCATTCGTAAAATCAACGCGAAATTATATTTGTATAATGACTCAAAATTCGAGACCCGTGAATATTTTGCTTATCGAAGACAATCCAGGTGATGTTCGCTTGACGCAGGAAGCATTTAGAGAAGGAAAGATTCAAATTCAGCTGGATGTTGTGATGGACGGAGTGGAGGCTATCAAGTTTTTGCGGAAACAACCTCCATACGAATCCTCTTCAACTCCGGATTTGATCTTGCTGGATTTGAACCTGCCAAAACTGGACGGGAGGGAAGTATTGGAAGAAATCAAAACGGATGAAGACCTCAAGCGCATCCCGGTAGTTGTATTGACTACGAGTAATGCAGAGCAAGATATTTTGAAAAGCTATAATCTACACGTAAATTGCTATATCAATAAGCCTGTCGATTTCGATAAGTTTTTTGACATTGTGCAGAAAATAGAGGATTTCTGGTTAAGCACGGCTATTTTACCTACTATGGTCAACTAGACCGATCAGGCATTCAACTATATCCCCTGCATCCAAATCTGAATAGCGAGTTGTTGGTTAAGCCACCTTTTTATCATTTTTGACATTTCGTAATATGACTTCGAAGGCTATTCTCCCCATCCTTTTGATAGAAGATAACCAGGGCGACGTAGATATTGTCAATCTATTGCTTAAAGAGTCTTCTATAAAGTATAAGCTGTATCATGCCGACACACTATTTGAAGGTATTGATATTGTTCGCAACAATGACATTGCCCTTGTTTTGCTCGATCTCTCTTTACCTGATAGTTCCGGTTTTAAAACCCTTTCCAATTTTCAGGAAAAAGTGTCCGACGTTCCTGTAGTGGTGCTGACGGGTGTGAACAATGAGATAGTGGGCAATCAAGCTGTCAAAGCAGGTGCACAGGATTATTTGGTCAAAGGCCAATTCGATGGCAAGCTGCTCGGCCGAACGATTCGCTATTCTGTGCAACGTTTCAAAACCCAACTGAAACTCAAGGAAGTTGCCAAAGACCTGGCCATCAGTGAAAAGCGCTACGTGGAAGCGCAGGAAATGGCACATTTCGGCAATTGGGAGATGGACATCGTGTCGAATAAGATGAAATGGACAGATGAGGTGTACCGAATGTTCGGCTTTCACCCCGGCAGCATCCAGCCTACCCTCTCCAATTACTTTGGGTATGTACATTTGGAGGATAAGCCTGCCGTGGAAGTTTTTTTCGAGCAGGCCGCTAAGGACAGTCAGCTTCACAAAATGGAACATCGCATCGTCGTAGATGGCAAAACCATTAAGTACGTAGCGATACAGGCCAAGGTCTATTATGAAGAGATCAATGGCAAAATATTATTGGTAGGCACCGTGCAGGACATTACAGAGCGGAAGTTGACAGAGCAGCTCATACTCGAAAAAAATATCAATAGCCAGACTTCACAGGTAAAGGAACAGGCACTGGCAGATATGAGTTTTCATATTCGCACCCCTCTTTCTTCTATAGTAAATCTGCTGTTTTTACTTGAAAAAACCAGTATTTCTTCGCAGCAAGTTGAATTTGTGGACGGGCTCAAAACTTCCATTGATGATCTCCACATGATGATCAACAATCTGCTCAACTTTTCGGTACTTGCCTCCAATAGCATCAAAGTGGAAGAGGAAGAATGTGTAGTCAGAGACTTTTTCTTGAGTATTCAAAAAGTGGTGCAGTTGAAGGCTGATCACAAAGGAGCCAGCCTACAGATAGACATGGATGAGCAGCTGCCGGAGCTGATGTGGTGCGATACCAATAAGCTTACCCAAATCATGTATAATCTGCTCGATTGGGTCATTTCGCAGGCCAGTCAGCATAGCAAAATCGGGCTGCAAATAGATAGGCCTGCTGCCGCTGAAAACAAAAACATGCTGGCCGTCCGGATTGCCGATAGTGCCACTGTCCTTAGCAGTAGGCAGATCAGCAGTTTGATGGAAACGGAAAAACTACTCGAGGTTTATTCTGAAGAGCAGGACGACAGCAAGCGCCAATTGGGCCTCGCCATTGCCATCAAGCTCATCAAAATGCTTGGCGGCACCATTGATATCAGCAGCTCCGATGGCAAAGGTACGCTCTACCATTTCGATGTGCCTGTGAAAATACCTCAACAGCAAAACCAATATGCGGACGACCGCCCAAGTGCTCCAATAAAAATACTGCTGGTAGAGGATCACTTCCTCAATCAAATTGCTACCAAAAAAGTACTTACCACCTGGAGCGATCTGGTGACGGTGGATATCGCAGAGAATGGATTAGTGGGCGTTGAAAAATTCAATGAACATGGCTACGACCTGATATTGATGGACATGCAAATGCCCGTGATGACCGGGCTGGAGGCCAGCAGAAAAATTCGCGAAAAGAGCACTGTGCCTATCATTGCCCTTACAGCCAATGCCTCAAAGCAGGAGGCTGATCGCTGCTATGATGTAGGAATCAACGAGTATCTTGCCAAGCCTTTTAAGCCCAAAGACCTGTACTCCAAGATCATGAACCTCATGGTGCTAGTGGCCGATTAGGCCATTGGGGTGATTTAGTACAGGAACTTAGAGCAAGCTCAAAAAAATATGCACCACAGGCCGGGGCACAGGAAGTACTTCCTGTGCCCCGGCTTCTTTGTGTACGGCCCTATTCCTAAAAACTGACCAAAGCCTGAGAAAGACAAAGAATAATTTAGTAAATTCATTTCTCAAAAGGTCATAATAGACTGGTAATCAGCAAACTATGTTCTGACAAGAAGCTGAAATCAGGACAAGACACAAACATACTGTACAAAAACACCCATTGCTATGGAAGTATTGAAGGAGTTGGTCAATATAGTCAATAAGCAGGCTGTCAAAAAACTGGACATCCCGGGCAGGCACGGAAAGCCGGAGACCAAAATCAACCAGCTTTATGAAGGCATTCACAGCGGGGCTTTCGAAACGGATGCCGATGCTTCCAATGCCCTCTACGATACCGAGCCCGACAACCCTACTTACAAAAAGCTCAAGTACAGGCTGCAACAAAAGCTCGTAAAGAGTTTTTTACTACTCGATCCAAAGTCATTTATATCAGCTCCCAACTTTGCCGCCACCAATAAATGCAGGGCTGATACTACGGCTGCCATCAACTTGTATTACTCCAATGCTCGACAAGCTTCTTACCTCCTTGCCAAAAAAACGCTTAACACGGCTATAAAGCTTGAAGTTACCGACTTAGCTCTGAGCCTTTGTCGCTTGCTTCGATATTACTACAACACAGTCGTTAGCTCCCCGGGAAAGTCAAAGAAGTATCTCGAACTTTCCTATTATTACTATGAGCTACAAGGGATAGAGATGAAGGCAGAAACCTATTATCATAAACTTTTTAGGATTTCTACGCAATCAGGTAAAAAGAGAATCGAGGCAGAAGAGATTGCCAGCAAATATGTCAAAGAGCTGAATGAATATTGCTCGAAGTATCGCTCCTCCCGCCTTCATACATATGCTTATACCGTACATATTTATAGATACCATTTAGTCAACGACTATCACAATGTTTTAAAAGTAAGCAAAGAAGCATCCGCTTATTTTGAAACTCATTATAAAAATCAGAAACAAAAAATAATTAATTTTCTAATCTATCAACTGTTGTGCTACATTCAGCTAAAAGATTACAAAAAAGGCGAAAAAGTGGCCCAGCGCTGCCTTTCCTACTACTCGCCTGGCGATATTAACTGGTTCTCTGCTTTGCAATATTATATCATATTGTGCTTTCATACCCGGCAGTATCTGAAGGCTTACGAGCTGATAGTTCAAGGGAAGCAACAAGCAAAATTTAAAACGCTGAACATTTTTGGTAAAGAAAACTGGCGGCTGTTTGAGGCCTACGCCAATTTCCTTGTAAAAATTGGCAAGATCGATGTCCAACGCTCTTCAGAAAAGCTAAAACCCTTCCGCATCAGCAAATTCCTCAATGAAGTACCGCTTTATTCTACAGAAAAATCGCGCGCCAATATTCCTATTCTTATCATCCAACTGCTCTTCTTCCTCCAACAGCACCAATATGCCGAGGTGGCCGGCAAAGTACAAACACTCAATATCTATTGCTACCGATACCTCCGCAAAGACGATACCTTCCGCAGCAACTGCTTCATCAAAATGCTGCTCATGCTACCCAAAGCCAACTTCAATCGCACCGCCGTAATCCGCAAAACCAAGCCGCTGCTCGATAAGCTTCACTCCGTCCCGCTCGAATCGGCCCGCCAGTCAGGCGAAATCGAAATCATCCCCTACGAACGGCTCTGGCACTACATCCTGGAAATGCTCGACCATAAGTTTCACTATCATTAGAATTTGGAGAGTTCAGCGCCCAGGTTCTCCGACAACAGACACTTAGATGGTCCAAAATCTGCAAACCTCCAAGTCTGCAAGTCTCTCCAAAACTTTCTCCCTACATTTGTACCAAACAGCTCCTTTCGCATATGAACAATCTACATCCCTTATACCCCTTGCTGGCAATCTTGCTCCTTGCCGCATGTCAGAATACCGAAACAGCCGATCTACTCATCAGCAATGCGGATATCGTCACACTTGATCCCGAAAATCCCGCTGCCTCCGCCATTGCCATCAAAGGAAACCGAATACTTCATGTCGGCACGAACAAATCTGCCAAAGCTTACATCAGCGATGCTACAGAGATACTCCGGCTCGATGGCCAATTTGTGATGCCGGGATTTATCGAAGGGCACGGTCACTACGCCTCACTTGGTTTCAGCTTACTAAACCTCAACTTCCTTCACTCCAAAAGCTGGGAAGAAATAGTAGCAATGGTGGCCGAGCGGGCACAAAAGACCGCCCCCGGAGTTTGGATAGAAGGGCGCGGCTGGCATCAGGAAAAATGGCTCAATCCGCCCGACCGCCAACTGCTCGGATATCCCTATCACGATGCACTCAGTGCCGTTTCGCCCAACAATCCTGTCATCCTCTATCACGCCAGCGGTCATGGTCTCTTTGCCAATCAAAAGGCAATGGAAGCGGCCGGCATCACCTCCGAAACACCATCGCCTGTAGGCGGGGAGATCGTGCGCGATAGCCGTGGCGATGCCATTGGCGTGTTTGAAGAGAATGCTATGGAACCGATCCGCGAAGCACACAAAGCTTACTTAGCCACGCTATCGGAGGAGGAGCAAACCGCCCGGTGGTACAAAGCCATTCAGCTTGCACAGCAGGAATGCCTTTCCAAAGGAATCACATCCTTCCAGGATGCCGGGGCTAAGTATTTTGAAATCGAGCGCTATGAAAAAATGGCCCGCGATGGCCAACTCGATCTGCGTCTCTGGGTGATGCTTCGCCATTCGTATAAAGAAATGAAAGACCGGCTCGATGGCTTTCCCATCATCAACCTCGGCGATCACTTTTTTAGCTGCCGCGCTATCAAATCGGAAGTGGACGGAGCGCTGGGTTCCTTTGGTGCCTGGCTGCTGACTTCTTACGATGACAAGCCCGGATTTGTTGGCCAAAATACTACTACCCTGGAGGAGGTCAGCCATATTGCCGAACTTGCCTATCAGCATGATATGCAGCTTTGTGTACATGCCATCGGCGATCGGGCAAATCGCGAAGTTCTCAACATTATGGAAAAAGCTTATCAACGGGACCAAAAACAAAAAGACCGCCGCTGGCGCATCGAACATGCCCAGCATTTGCATCCCGATGATATCAAACGTTTTGGCCAGTTGGGAATCATCGCTTCCATGCAGGGAGTACATTGTACCTCCGATGCGCCCTTTGTGGTTAAGCGCCTCGGTGAGGAGCGCTCCCGGGGGGGAGCCTATGCCTGGCGCGCATTACTCGATAGCGGAGCCAACATTGCCAATGGTACGGATGCACCTGTAGAAGATGTGGACCCCCTGGCCAGCTTTTATGCTTCTGTGACGCGCAAAAGGACGGATAGTGGCCTGGAATTTTTTCCCGAGCAGCGCATGAGCCGCGCTGAAGCGCTTCATTCATACACCCTGGGCAATGCCTATGCAGCCTTTGAAGAGAAGGACAAGGGATCGCTGGAAGCAGGCAAATTGGCTGATATTACCATACTTTCGAACAATTTGCTGCAATGCTCTGATGAGGAAATTTTGGAAACCGAAGTGCTGTACACCCTTGTAGGAGGTCAAATAAAATACCGCAAAAAGTAGTGCTTTGAAGAAATTGCTTTTCTGGCTCAAAGTGTCCAGGCCCGGCTTGTGGTTTGCTTCCGTTTGGTTGTATCTGCTGCCAACCAGCCAGATGGACCTCTTTGGCAGCGGGCACTTTTGGCTCGGCCTGGTGTATAGCTGCTTTCCACTCAATTTCCTGATTTATGGCTGGAACGACATCGTCGATTTCGAGATTGATCGGGGCAATCCCCGAAAGGACACATTTTGGTTTGGCGCCCGCGGGACAGCGGATCAATTGGCCCGTTTGTGGAAACCAATCCTGGCCGTGCAGCTGCTATTCGTTCCGCTTTTCATTTTTTTAAAAGGTTGGAAAATGCTGGCGCTCTTCGCTATCTTGCTGATAATCAACGCTTTATACAATTGGCCGGGGCGTGGCTTGAGAAGCCGTCCACCCTGGGAACTGGTCTGCCAGATTGGCTATTTGCTGGTAGTTCCCTTCAGCATACTCCTCAACGATACAGCTAGCTTGCCTTGGGCTACCTACCTTTATCTTTTGCTATTTGCCTTCCAATCGCAGCTCATCGGCGAGGTGATGGATATCGCCCCCGATCGGCAGGCTGGGCGCCAAACCACTGCTACCCGCCTCGGGGTACGCACTACCAAATGGCTAATTATTGCCATCGTGGCGCTGGAAGCGGGCTTGATGCTACTATTATTTGAAGAATGGTACTTTGGAGGTTTTCTTTGTCTGGCCATGTTATGGCTACTGCTGGACGTACTGGTGCTGTACAAAACGACCAGCTACCGCGTTGAGCAAATGAAACTGTTCGGCCTTTTGTCAAACGTGGTGGCTATTGGTACGATGGCTTATGTATGGTATTCGGGATGTTTGGGGTGAGGGGGTTGTCCGGTGTTCGGTTGTCCGGTTGTCCGGTTTCCGGTTGTCCGGTTTTCGGTGTCCGGTGTTCGGTTGTCCGGTTGTTCGGTTGTGCGGTTTTCGGTTGTCCGGTTGTCCGGTTTCCGGTTTTCGGTTGTCCGGTGTTCGGTTGTCCGGTTGTCCGGTGGCCGGTGTTCGGCAAACGCAGTAGAGGGCTACCGCATACCGAGCACCGCACAACCGGCTCAAGGAAAACCTGGCATAGCCTGCACGCCTTGTGCCTGCCGGAGATGCCGCTCCTCATGCGTAGCGATGATGATGACGGCATCTTTGAGGCTGTACGTGAACAGACTGGAAGCTGGCGAGCTGATGGTAATAGAAGCGTGATTGTGCTGGCCAATGGCGCGGAGTAAATTCAGCAATTCGTTTTGGTGTGTGAGGAAGTCAGCTACTATTGTGTCGGGCAATTCACTTTGTGACGGGCGCCACACAACAGGTGTTTTCATGCTGCGCTTGGCGGACGGGCTTATCATGGACTTTTTGAGCATATTGCCAAAATAGCCGGAAAAGGGTGATATTTTCTCCCAAAGGTTGTTTTCAAAGGTATCTGCCTCCAGCTTTACAAAAAAGGGGAAATAGCTTTTGTTGAGCGTGATGAGGTGATGCAAACATTGGGCGATGCTCCATTTTTCGGCAGCGGGCTTCCAGTTGAGCTGCGCAGCATTCATTGGACCGAAGGTAGTTTGCACCTGTTGGCTTACTGCTTCGATACGGTTTAAATACTCGTTGATGTACGCGTTTTGCATTGGCAATTATGTGTTTTTCGTGCCAAAGCAAGTTACACAAAAGTTTAAAGAAAGGCTGCCGAATGCTTCCATTCGGCAACTTCCTTCCATTTGATCTCAATTGGCATTGATCACATCCCCGGAGCCGGAAATATGTACATTGAGTGCCGGATAGCCTTTGTAATACACATCGCCGCTGCCGGAGATACTCACATCCAGCTCATCCAACACCCTCACTTCCACATCTCCCGATCCGGTGATCCGCACCTCTCCGATAAGGCTTTCCATATCAAAAGTCCTCAATTCTCCGGAACCGGAGATATGAAAATCGGCGATATCGGCGATGCCTTCAGCCCGAATGCTTCCCGAGCCGGAAATGCGGGCATCCAGTGATTTGGTATTCAGGCCGAGATTCATTCTGCCGGAACCTGAAAGCCGCAGCGTCAGTTCGCTGGATTCGATCGTATTCTCACTCACTATTTCACCGCTGCCGGAAAGAGCCAGGTAGTCGATGTAGGGCATCGTGATGTAAATTCGGAGATCATCATACTTGCGGGCGCAGTCATCCAATTCGATATCCCAAACCTCATCGCGGATATCGAGTTCCAGCATATCGATGATATTTTTTTGCCCCTCCACAAGCACCTGCCTGCTATTGCCTTGTGTAATAAACACCTCCCCGTCAATCTTTAGGTCAATGCCTTTAAAATTGTCGATATTCAGTTCGAAAGATTCTACCTCTCCTTCTCCTTCTTCACACTGAAACAGGCCATCGTCATCGTCATTGACATGAACGATGCAAGAGCTGGCACAACAAATGAAGGCCAGCAAGAGGAAAAAATTCCATAGTTTACAGTTCATATTTTTTTATTTTTCTATCCAAAAACTCATTACCAGTTGTCGTGCCAGTGGCCAAAGCCACCGAAGCGAAACGTCAACGTGCCTACCATACCATTGAACGCATCGGCGGCTACATTGCCATTGTCGCGTATGCCTTCCACATGGCGATACCCGGCCGTAGCGGCAATTCGGAAGAATCGGAAAATGTTTAGTTCCAGTCCCAGCTCGGGCGTAACCACAAAGATGCCATCGTCATAATCGAGGTCTTCGTCATCAAATTCAATTCCCAGGGCACCCCAACCCAGCTTGACACTGCTGAATACGTGTACCATCTTGTAGTGCGGCGTTGTGAAACCCAGCCAAAAGCCGCCATGCCCGAGGTCGAGGCGGAAGATGTCTTCATTATCAAAAAGTTGATCGGTAAAATCAGAGCTCCCTATTCCGTACCCTCCGATAAAAAAATTGTCGATAATCAATGCTCCCCCTCCCCCTACGGAAGTACCGATATCATCGCCATCATAGAGGCCAAACTCTACGATCGGCGCACCAAAGGCGCCCACCACCCGCGCTTTGTTGAAAAGCGTTTCGTGCTTTTGGGCAAACAGCCCCGTACTAAGCACCGTCAGTGCCAAAAAAAAGATTTGCTTTTTCATTACTATCCATTTTTTTGTTCAAAAATTTTAGAATCATTTATACTTCTGGCTATCAGGCACAGAGCCTGTTCATTGCGTATCCAAACAAACTTATTAGGAACCTTCAAAAAATAAATCCGCCATTTTTGAAATAGGCGATAGCTGAACGACCAAAGGCTAGTGAAATGGAGCCTAATTCAAAAATTGAAAAGAGGATTTAATCTTTTGAATAATAAATACTTAGCTATTTTTGTTGGCCGCTTTTTTTTTAGGGAATTGGAAAATAATAACACCTCCACACCTGATGGCTTCCCTGCCTTTGCCGGCAGGCAGGTTTTTCCTCCATGCTTCGTTGAAAAGCCTTGCCTGAAGAAAAAATAACCTCATCATTTTGCGTACTTTATTAATTGCCAACTCTCTTAAAACCGCAGCCCTGCCGTCCAGCCTAGCCACATTTGCACATTTGTGGGTCGCCGACCGTCGGTATCCCAACTCAACAGGCTGTATGGCGGAATGGCCGATCCTGTTTTATTGTTCTCCCTATCTCTCAGCTTCGACACCATCACCTTGTACACCGGCCCTACAAACAAACTCCCCTTTCTGCATATTTGCCAATCGAAGATGACGCGTAGCTCACTCAGCTGATTGAGTTCCGAAGTCCAATGCTCCCCTTCATTGATGTGCATACTCACTACTTCCATGTTCATCAGCGAGCGAGTACCCAATCGCTTGTTGGTACCAAACCCGTAACCCAGCCCCCAACTCCACTTGCCGCCGCCCGTGCCGTGTGTGTCTCCTTTCCGGGCATTTATTAAAAATATATTGTAAAAGCGATAGGCTCCCAGCTTGGCGCTGAAGTTGTAGCGCATCCCGTCACCAAAAGCAATTTCCAGCCGATTGTACCCCCGCCGAACGATGTTGAGCAGTCCCAGTGGCAGCCCGGCAATGGTGTCGCTCACATTGATTAATCCAAACTGATCGCCTTGCACTTCTCTGCCAACATTCAACAATACCGATGCTTGTGAAAGCTCTGAAGTGCCGGCTATATTGAGCAGCAAAGCACATTGGCGGCGAGCACGTCCTTTGGTATAGTTGAAAAGCCCACTAATCTGCGTTCCGCTCATATTTCCTCCCACGCTGTTGGCCAAGCCTGATAGCTGAACTCCGTTCACATCCCTGCGGCCCAGATTAAGCAAGCCGGCAGCTTGCAGACCGTAAGCCGTCTTTTGGTTGTAGTTGAAGAGCCCGGCGATCTGGGTGCCTTCCAACTCCCCGCCCACCATATTGCCCAGCCCGGCGATTTGAACACCGCGCACATCGTATTTTACCGAATTGAAAAATCCGCCCAGCTCTACCCCGTTCACAGCTCCGTTCCGCCCCATCAGGATGTTGATCGAAACATTATTTTCTACGGCTGCGCTTTTGTACAGATTGGTACCGATATACGGCAACACAGATATTTGAGCGAGCCGCTGTTCCCAAGGGCCTTGCCGGTCGAGGGCCGAGCTGCCAATTTCAAACTCCATTGGAATTTCCCATTGCCCGACGTTGGCCTGGGCAAATTCTACAAACTCCGACTCCAGTCGCTCAATCTCCCATTGACGTTGCAAATTATCCATAAACCCTATCGTAGCTCCACGCTCTTCGGGAGTTTCTTGAGGAAAAGCATCGTCATAAGGCACCACAGGCCGGGCCTGCGGAGGGATGGAAATGCTGCCTAAGAGCTTTTCGTTTGGTTTGCTATCCGATTGCCCGATGTTTTTGGCAGGGTCAATTTTCAACACAATCTGATCACCGATATGGGAATACACCACTTGTGTTTCGGCCAGCAAGAGATCAAGGGCTTCCTCCAGGGATACTTCCTCGACCTGCAAACTGACGGCCTGCCTGACGGGTATGACGTCTCCGCTATAAGAAAAATAGATTTGATAGGATTGGCTGATATCTTTTAGCGCTTCACCCAGCTGCACCTGATGGAATTGCAAGCTTACACTTTGTTGTAGCACAACAGAAGACTGTGCTGCCACCGAGCCAGCCAAAGCCAGCCAAAGCAGAAGTGGCAAGTACTTAAAGAGGCGATATGGTAAGCTCGGTTTCATCATTCACATCCTTTTCCGTTGATTACATATTTACCTTGTTGTTCCTCAACCTGCACATTCAGAATAAACTGAAGTACCTCCATGATGTGTTCAATTTGGGGCTTATCATAGGTGCCATTGAGGTGGCAGTTGAGCAATTTTTCATCACTCACTTCGATTTCCAGATCAAAATAGCGTTCCAAAGCAGGTAGCACCTGACGAAGGGGTACATCTTCAAATTCCAGTCGCCGTGTTTTCCAGGCATCGGCATTGGTCTGTGCAGCTGGCAGCTGACTGACTTGCTCATCAGCGCGGCTCAACTGGCCGCTCTGGCCGGCCCTTAATATCAGCTGCTCTTGTGGCTCGCTCAGAGCGCGCAGGGCTACTTGCCCGCTTTTCACCGTCACAGCAACTTCCGGCTCATCCGGGTAGGCCCGCACATTGAATTGAGTACCTAAAACTACTGTTTTGGAATTGGCAGCCAGAATCTCGAAGGGATGCGCTTTATCTTCAGCTACTTCAAAAAAGGCCTCTCCTTCCAGCTTCACCTTACGTAAAGTAAAGGGAGGCTGGTAGCTCAATCGACTGTTTTCATTTAGCCAAACGGTACTTCCATCGGGCAGGTCAATTTGCTGGCGCTGGTCCTCGGCGGTCTGAAAAACCAATGGTGGTGGCACCTTGGGGGTGGTAAGCTGAAATAGTGCAAAGCCGACTACCAACAGCAGAGCAACCGCAGCAGCTATCCGCCACAGGGATGTAGGCAGCGAGCGGCGGGGGCTTGTAGCAACTATTTCCGGTTGATTTATCTTCTTTTCAACGATCGTCCAGGCTTTGGCAACATCTGTTTCAAACTGGTCATCGTATTGGCTGCTAAGCTCCCAAAGTGCCTGGCTTTCTTCGAAAAAGGTGCGATTTTCCTTGCTTTCGTCTATCCACCTCATCAACAGCTCCGCCTGTCCTTCGGGCAGATCGCCGGAAAGATAGCGGGTGATCAGTTCGCTAGGTGGATGATGCTTCATATCGTTAAGCTCTTAGCTATCAGGAGGATGTCAGTCGGAGCTGCTTCCCCCTATCGGCGGCTCAGAAAATTTTGTGGTGGCGCATCTCAAAGCAGCAGGCAGATGAATGCTTTTAGCTGCTGGCGTAGATGACGCAGAGCTTTGCTTATCTGATTTTCGACTGTTTTGGTGGAAATATCCAATTGCTCGGCGATTTCTTTGTAACTCAACTCTTCCTGTCGACTGAGCTGGAAGACGAGCCGGCAGCGCGGCGGCAGGCCGTTGATAGCTTGGGTGATGAGGGCTTGTAGTTCGCTGGCCTGCAATTTTTCTTCCGGCTCATAATGTGCCAATGCTCCCAAATTGCTCAAATCTACCTCGTCGTCCATTTGCCATTTCTTGTATTTCCTGTGATGGGCAATAGCTTCGTTGATGGCCATTCTGCACAGATAGCCTTTGAAGGTGGTGCGCACCTCTATTTGCTGGCGCTTTTCCCATAATTTTATGAATACTTGCTGGGCGATATCTTCTACCGCTGCCCGATCTTTGATATAGCGAAACACCGTACTACATACCGCCGGGTAATGCTGGTGAAACAACTCCTGAAGAGCTTTTTGGTCACCGGCAGCGAGGCGGGAGGACATATTTTCAATTGGTGTTTTAGGCATACATCAGGTGTAAATAGTAGGGCAAAGGACGTGAATTACAGCCAGCTGGTATTACAATATTAAGCACTTTGAGCAAAAATAGAGCGGCGGACCAAAAGTTTTAGAAAACTTTAAGAGCCCCCCTTTGCGCTCCGTCAAAGTACCACATTAACCGCTTTCATTACCAATACTACTGACTCTTCCGATTCAAAGGCTTGGCGGGTGGCTGCCTGAACAGCTTGCATGACCTCTTCAAATTCGCCCCTTAGCTGAGTGCTCATACGGTTGGTCTGCATTTCGATATTGGGGTGCTTTTTCAGTGATTCGATATAGCGGAGGATGGGCGGCCCGTAGGCTTGCTGCAAGGGGTAGAGGCTGAGTTCGACGGCTATTTGCATCTTGTATCAAATAGTAGGGTTGATAAAATAAGGGCATTTATTTTAGGAAAAATCAAACGGAAATTGCTGCTAAAGCGTGCAGATACCGATTTTGTGTATGCAAATCGACTATACAACTTATCCCGTCTATTTTCGCTATTCCCGCTATTAATGTCTAATTTTGTGCGGTTAAAGTACTACATTAACACTAGAAACACTACCCCTCCGGCGCCTTTTCACGTTCCAATATGCCATACACATAGGTAGTCCCGGGGTGATTACAGAAATTCTGAATATGGCGGCAAGAAAAAAGAAGGCAGGCTTTGGTCAGTTAGTGCTAAAACTTGGGAAGTACGATGAGAGGATCCCGAAATTGGTGGGGATTTTATGCCTCTTCTTTGGTATCTACTGCCTGATTGCCTTTACCTCTTACCTGTTTACCTGGAAAATCGATCAGGATAGCGTGCTGCGTTTTTCCTGGAGCCTGCTGCTACAGGGTGATATGGAAATGGCCAATTGGCTGGGCAGACTGGGAGCCATTGTATCCAATATGTTCTTTTACTGGGGCTTTGGGGTGCCTTCGTTCCTTTTTGTATTCTTGCTGTTTGTCATCGGCTTGGGCAGAATCCGCCGCGAGCCATTTCGCAGGCATATTGGCCTGATCTGGAATACCTTCTGGATTTTACTTTTTTTCTCCGTTTTGCTGGAATTTTTATTTCCCTACGCCGAATTCCCCTGGGGTGGTGCCTTTGGCGAAGTAGTCAGCACCTGGCTTGTCAACTTTGTAGGAGTGGCCGGCATGATTGCCCTTCTGGTATTGGTAGTGGCTATTTTGGTTACCTGGTTTTTCAATCCCAACTATCGGGACATGAGCGCCAAAAGTTTGAAAAAAGACGCCGGCTATTTTTATGAAGACCTCCTCAGCGGGCGGCTGTTCAAACGGAAAAAGAAGCCGCAGCCTCAGACGCCCCCACCCAGCCTGCGCCCCGGACAGTTTAGCGAAGCTTTCAAAAGCCCCGGCAGCGGAGCTTCTGCTACGTCGGACATCGAAACTGCATCTTCGGATGCCTCTCCTGTGCAGGGAGCTGACCAAACGGTACCCAAAGGAGAGCAGCTTGCATTTGATCTGGAAAAAAACGGAGAACGGAAGAAACCGGAATCTTTGAAAAAGGGGGATGCTACACTCGAAATTGAACAGCCCGCTACGGATGACAGTTCTGACTTCACGCCTCCCTTCGACAAGCCTGAAATGCCTATCGTTGCTCAAAATCGCGATCATGGCGAGCCTTATGATCCTACCCTTGAGCTTTCACATTATGAGCACCCGGTATTGGCCCTGCTGAATGATTACAGTGAGCAAAAGGTGGAGATCGACCGGGCCGAGCTGGAACAAAACAAGGATCAGATCATTGAGACCCTGCTCAATTACAAGATCGAGATCACCAAGATCAAAGCCACTATTGGGCCCACCGTCACGCTGTACGAAATTGTACCAGCACCCGGCGTTCGTATCTCCCGCATTAAAAATCTGGAAGACGACATTGCCCTTAGCCTCGCTGCACTCGGCATACGCATCATAGCACCCATCCCCGGTAAAGGAACGATCGGCATTGAGGTGCCCAACAAGAATAAGCAAATCGTTTCGCTCAAGGAAGTGTTGATGTCCGATAAATTTAAACGGGCCAAGATGGATCTTCCAATCGCGCTGGGCAAAACAATTAGCAATGAAGTATTTGTAGCGGATTTGGCCAAAATGCCCCATCTACTGGTAGCGGGTGCCACCGGGCAGGGGAAGTCGGTAGGTATTAATGTGGTGCTGATGTCATTGCTTTATAAAAAGCACCCCTCACAGATCAAGTTTGTGCTGATCGACCCTAAAAAGGTAGAGCTTTTCCCATACAGTAAGATCGAAAATCACTTCCTCGCCTATTTGCCGGGGCTTGATGAACCCATCGTCACGGATACTACCAAAGTAGTACATACGCTCAACTCGCTCATCATCGAAATGGAGACGCGCTACAATTTGCTCAAAATGGCCCATGCCCGCAACATTCGGGAGTATAACGAAAAATTTGTAGCCCGGCGGCTCAATCCGGAAAAGGGCCACAAGTTTATGCCTTTCATCGTGTTGGTAATCGATGAGTTTGCCGATTTGATCATGACGGCCGGTAAAGAAATCGAATTGCCGATCGGCCGCCTGGCGCAGCTGTCAAGAGCAGTCGGCATTCATCTTATCATTGCTACCCAGCGCCCTTCGGTCAACATCATCACGGGGGTCATCAAAGCCAATTTCCCCGCCCGTATCGCTTATCGGGTAACTGCCAAAGTCGATTCGCGCACCATCCTCGATACCGGAGGGGCCGACCGCCTGATCGGACGAGGCGATATGCTCCTTTCCTACGGCAGCGACCTGGTACGCCTGCAATGTGCCTTTGTAGATACGCCGGAGCTGGAAAAGGTGATCGATTATATCTCTCAGCAGCAGGGGTATCCGACGCCCTTTTTCCTCCCTGAATTTCATGGCGACGATGAGCAACACGCCAAGTCTGGTTTCAAACTATCCGAGCTGGATGTTATGTTTGAGGATGCGGCGCGACTGGTGGTGCAAAACCAGCATGGCTCGACGAGCATGATCCAGCGACGCCTCAAACTGGGCTACAATCGCGCCGGCCGAATCATGGACCAACTGGAAGGGCTGGGCATAGTGGGGCCCAGCGAAGGTAGCAAGGCACGAGAGGTACTGGTATATGATGAGGTGGAATTGGAACGGTATTTGAAAGACATAAAAACTAGGAAATAGGAGGCAACCTTGTGAGCGGTTTTCACAAGGAAAAACAAACCTAGCGGGTCAATGATTCGTTAGGTTTTTTTCTTGTCAGCCATCAGCGCAGGATCGCTCTTGAGCTTAACTTGTCCATTGGCCATGCCCCAGATTCCGCAGATACCAGCTCCCCTCATATTCCACAAATATCATAATCAGGCTGCCCCAGTCCATGCCCCCAAAATCGGGATTGCCACCGGCAATAAAGTACTCTACCATTATACTGCCGGGGTAAACCTCTTTGTAGTTGTAAATGGCATTCCCCCCTCCCACCACCTCGTCGTAGCCAATGGTATCGGCATCGAGATAGGGTTTGTTGTAAATAAATTTTTGGTAATAGTCATCAAATTTCAGGCGGATCGGGTTGCCCGTACCATCTTGTTTGCCCCAATATAAAGACTCATTGGCCTTGGCCATCAGCGTAATCGCCAATCGGTCGAGCTGCTGATGCGAAGCGGTATCGATGTAGGGATAAGGCGAAAAGCGCAAGCCCCCTTTTGGATGAGCTTGGCTGGCGAGCCGGCTGTAATCTTTTGTGGCAATGGCGCTCACAATTCCTGCTGCCTTTTCCAGCAAGAGCGTTTTGGTGGAAGCCGCTGGAGGCTGTACCTTTTCCACACTAGTATCATTTTCGACCCGACTTGGTTGACCTTGAGCAGCGGTACCGGGTTTGGCCTCGCGGCAGCCTGAAAGCAATACAAAAGCCGGTAAAAGGAGGAGTAAGTAGTAAAAGATTTCTTTTTTCATGATCTTGATTTTATTGAAGTTGTGTAAGAAGCCAAAATGGTGCGATTTCAAAAGTTGGATTTCTGTCCATTTGGAATCTCGCACCTGACAGCGCAGCGGTCTCATCTCCACACCAAAACGCACCACCTGCTTGAATCTATACCGCAAACTGGAAAGGCAAAGCTCGGTAAAAAAGCCCGCAAAATTCGCTTTTTAGACCAATACGTGCGCCAAAAAGAGGGCTTGAAAGGTTAACAACACTTTAACCACCTTTGGCTTGTTTATAGAATCTTTAACAACGTACCTTTGCAGGGAGGTCAATAAGCCGCAGATTGTTACGTTTTTGAAGAAATAAACACATTAGCGATGAAAAATTTGTCGATACTGGTAATTTTGCTCATTATGAGTATTGCCATTCAGGCTCAGGATGCCCTACCTACCTTTCAGGAAACTTCCGACCCCAGGGCGGCGGCTGTTTTGAGCAAGGTCCGTACTACCTATGAATCTTTCAAAACTCTGGAAGCGGACTTCTCCTTGCTGATCGAAATGCCGGAAATGGAGGCCGAGCGCCAAAAGGGCAACATGAAATTAAAAGGGGAGCAATACCGCCTAACGGTGGGTGGCCGGGAAATTATCAGCGATGGGAAATCGCTCTGGTACTATTTGCCCAAAAGCAATGAAGTGCAAATCAATACTATCGATGAGGAGGCTGCCAGCGAAGAGATACTGTCGCCCAATGCCTTGTTGAAAATTTATGAGCGCGATGATTATATCTATCAGCTCGTATTCGAAGGCACAGAGCAGGGTAAGTCCGTGCAGAAGATAGAATTTAAGCCTATCGACCGGGAAAGCGAATACGCAAAGTTGCGTGCCACTTTTGACAAAAAAAACCACTATTTACTCAACATTATCGCCTTTGCTAAGGACGGTTCCCGCTATACGCTGAATTTGGACAAAATAACTCCCAATCCCGATTTACCCGCCAGTACTTTTACATTCAATAATGCAGACCATCCGGGGGTGTATGTGGAAGATTTGCGCATCGACTGACGAGCAGCGGGCTGGTCAACAAAGGCGGGCCTCTATTCATTGGTGAATGGAGGCCCGCCTTTGTTTTTTCGTAGGAGGAAGTCAGGCACCTACTATCTTCCCCGAGCAGAGCATCCAGGCAGAATTCACTAAATTTGCAAATTGCTCAACACTCGCAGCCAATCATGGGATTCAAATCATCCATAGTAAAACCCCTTGCCCGCAAGGTAGCTAAAAACATTCAGCGCTGGTCGGCCAATGCCGTAGAGGAGCAAGCTAAGGTGTGGGCGCAATTGATAAAAACGGGCAGAAAAACGACTTTTGGCAAGGACCACAATTTCCAAAAAATCAAGCATTATGAGGACTTCCGCCAGCAGATTCCGATTAGGGATTATGAAGCGCTGCGCCCTTATATCGACCGCATTGTGAATGGCGAAGCGGATGTGCTGTGGAAGGGCTTTCCAAAATATTTTGCCAAAACCTCCGGCACTACTTCAGGTGTCAAATACATCCCGCTCACCAAAGACAGCCTCCCCAATCACTTTGGTACGGCCCGCAATGCGCTTTTCAATTACTACATCCGCAGTGGAAACGGTCGTTTTTTAGATGGTAAAATGATCTTTCTAAGCGGCAGCCCGGAGCTCACCCAAACAGGTAACATCCCTACGGGCCGCCTTTCGGGAATCGTCAATCACCAGGTTCCCTCCTGGCTGCGCAGCAGCCAACTACCCGGCTACGCAACCAACTGCATTGAAGAATGGGAAGTAAAGCTTGATAAAATTGTGGATGAAACCATCCATGAAGATATGCGCCTTATCAGCGGCATACCGCCCTGGGTACAAATGTATTACGAACGTCTGTTGGCCCGTTCGGGTAAAAGGACGATCAAAGAGCTGTTTAAAAACCTGAGCGTATTTGTGTACGGCGGCGTCAATTATGCGCCCTACCGCGATGGGCTTGAAAGCTTGGTGGGCAAAAGGCTCGACAGTGTGGAGACTTACCCTGCTTCGGAAGGATTCATCGCTTTTCAGGATGAACAGGCAGAGCCGGGACTGTTGCTGAATGTAGCTTCCGGGATATTTTTTGAATTCATCCCCGCAGATGAAATTTTCAGCGAAAATCCCACGCGCCTGCGTCTTGCAGAGGTGGAGCTGGGCGTCAATTACGCCCTCATACTCAACAACAATGCGGGCCTTTGGGGCTACAATATTGGCGACACCGTTGAGTTCGTATCGCTCCAACCTTACCGGCTCATCGTGACGGGGCGCATCAAGCATTTCATTTCAGCTTTTGGCGAGCACGTCATCGGCAAGGAGGTCGAAGAAGCCTTGATGACGGCTGCCAGCGAATCGCAAATCCGGGTAATCGAGTTTACTGTTGCCCCGCAAGTTAAGCCTGCAAAAGGCCAGCTACCTTATCATGAGTGGTTGGTAGAGTTTGAAAATATTCCGGAAAATTTGAGTGCCTTTGCTGCTAAAGTGGATGAAAAAATGTGCCGCCAAAATATTTACTATCGTGATCTGATTGACGGCAAGGTATTGCAAAGCCTCAAAATCAGTCCTCTGCGGCGCGATGCCTTTAGGGAGTACATGAAATCACAGGGAAAACTGGGCGGTCAAAACAAGGTGCCACGTCTTGGAAACGACCGAAAAATTGCAGAAAGGCTTGTAGATTATATTGTCGGATAAAAGCAAGAACTGAGATCATGTTTACATTTCATCCTTTGGACTACCGACGCCAAATATTGTTTTATACGACTTACGTACTCGCTTTCGCTCCGATAGCTATCGGAGTGGCTACGAGGCTCCGCCGCGCCTTGTTTAAAATAATAGTTGCCAGCCGTCGTCTCAAAAACGATTTTTAAACATGATCTGAGATTCTACACGCGATGGTGAATTTATTGATGATTTTAAAAATTTAATACATTTAGCATCGGTACCTGACTGCCATCAGGCATTCATACCGCTTGCTAAATTAGAGTGTGCAAATTTTTTCATTAGAGAGTAAACCAATGGCCATGAAATCCACGCATCAACTTCAGGTATGCAAAGTCGCAGACCAGGAGCGAAGTCATTTTACCGATACGCTGGCAGTAGAAGAACCCCTCGAAATACGGCTAGGCTTTGGCCCGGAGAACGCACGCCGCCGACAAAGCATTTCCATTACCATGCGTACCCCTGGCCAGGACCAAGAGCTCGCCTGCGGGTTTTTACTCACCGAAGGAATCATCCAATCCGCCGGGCAGGTGATAGAGGTGGCTCACCTCTCCAAATGGAATAATGAGGCCGATGACAATATTATAGTGGTAGAATTGGACGAAACCGCTCAGGTTGACCTCCAACGCCTGGAACGCCATTTCTATACTTCCTCCAGTTGTGGTGTTTGTGGCAAATCAAGTATAGAGGCCGTACGGATGACACAGCATCTCAGCATTCCGCCCACTGTACCGCAGTTTGAAGCTGCTATTATTCATGCCCTGCCAGATCGCTTGCGGGCCAAACAATCGGTTTTTGACCATACAGGAGGCCTCCATGCCGCTGCATTATTTGATACCAGCGGCGAAATGCATTTGCTTCGGGAGGATGTGGGAAGGCACAACGCAGTGGACAAGCTCGTTGGTGCGGCGCTACGCAAAGGGATGCTCCCACTCAACGAATATTTAATCATGGTGAGTGGACGAGCCAGCTTTGAGCTGATCCAGAAATCCTTGATGGCTGGCATACCTATACTGGCAGCGGTAGGTGCACCCAGCAGCCTGGCCGTCGAATTGGCCGATTCATCAGGGATGAGTGTGCTGGGCTTTGTAAGAGATGGCCAGTTCAATATCTATTGCCATAGCGAAAGGGTGGTTTGAATCAATGGCATCACCCAAATTAACCACACCTACTCTACCTACTCCACCAATAGCTTGCCGCTAAATCGCTGCCCCGATTCCGACTCCAGCTGGTAGAGGTACATCCCTGTATTCAAAGCTCTCTTTTCGATCATAAACTCCTGATAATTAACACCTTGGAATCGGTACACCTCCCGGCCCAGCATATCAAAAAGGGAGAAATTACAGCTGCCCAAACCTGCCGGTACCCGAACGGTAGCCGTCCGGTTCATGGGATTGGGGAATATGGCCACCTGCTGTGGCTGCAAGCCAGGCTCATGAGATGCTACAGGAAAATCAATACCGGTGGTGTCCTCCACATACATAGCTACCAGCACCATCATTTCATCATCAGAGGTAAGCCCAAAATTGACCGCCGATGGTCCATCATTGATCCACTGTGCTTTGTGAACCAACCCATTGGCCCAATTCATCTGAAGGGGATAAAAAGAATCGTAAAAGCGTAGCGGTATGTGCTGGTAATCGAAAAAGGGAGCCACGCAACCCGGGCGACCCTGCGGGCAGGACGCATCGTAGATCAAATCCCTCTCCTGACCCAGTTCCCTGGCATATACCTTATAACCTACTCCATACTTGTGGGTATGCCCCATCAGGCCCCATAAAAACACTTCCCCAACTGTCGGATTGATGATATCGGAATGTTCGATTAGGTCGCCATTGTTGGGAATTGGAATATTTTCATTGACAAAAAGGGCCGTCTTCATTTCCTGCGCAGCCGTACCGCCAGCCTTGGTGTACACATTGATATAAGCCTCGGCCTGATAGGTATTGGTGGAAGAATAGTTGATATAATGGGAGTTCAGATCAAGCACCAAGTCATTGTCCCACAAAAAAGCAGTGCCTTCCGGCAGGCGCAGATCGGTAGCTTCCTGCACAGCAGCCGACAGGCCAATGCCAAAATGATAAGGCCAATCGCGCAAACCATGCGGCACCGAATTGGCAAAGGAAGGACCGTCGAAATCATAAATAATCAAGTGGTGGGAGTAGTTGGAAATATGGATATCGATGCGATCTACGTCCACATCAGCCGGCAAATCGAGCTCGTACTTTTGGAAATATTCCAGTTCGTCACCCGCCTGACCGGCTGGCTTCAAATAATAAGGCCCCATTTTGATTTGAAAGCCCTCCCCCGCAGCAGGCGCTGCCGGCGGGCCATCCGGAAAGCTGGCCAGTCCATTGAGATTGTAATAGTCATCGATCATTTGCTCATCAGCCACTACCCCACTAAGCGGCGCACCAAACAGTACCCACTGACGGATCAATTCTCGCTCCACCTGGCTGAGCTGCGGCTGCGTACTCGGAGGCATAGCCTGCCCTTCTGCATCTTCCAGCTGGATCGTTGCCTCAAGCCCATTGTTCAGCTTTCGAAAAAGGAAACTCTTGTCCGGTCGGCCGGGGTAGATGTATTTGTAACCCTTAGCAGCTGCATGCGCATTGTCAGGGCTAAGGTCAAAAATATTGTCGTACACATCCTGCATTCTTTGAAATACCGTACTGCCGGTGCCTTCCAGATCGAGCCCTGACTGCGGGCTGACATTGTTGTGGCATTGTACACACTTCTGCTGAAAGATTTCATAGACCCGCACGGCCGTTTGGGAAAAAAGGCCGGTGAACAGAAAACAACAGATCAAGATGGTAAGGATTGTTCTCATTGATTTACAGATTTTATCGAATGTGTAGCATGTGTAGCAGTTACTTTTTTTGCCAAAATGACAATTCCGGTACTCAAAAGTTGTAAAAATACATTGTTATAGAGTACTTCGATGGAAGTGTTTCGCAAACGGGCTACTCCTGATAACTGCTTATTCCTACCAACAATTTTAGCAAAAGCCAAGTTAACATTTTTGAGCAAGACAAACTACTCAAACTGTTAACATCCCATTAAAGTCGGCCAGCTGCTATTTTAAAGAATCAAATTCTTCGTATATTTATTAGTACCAACCAGAAAAACACTTTATTGATTTTTCAATAAACACACTTTTAGAGTACCCAGCCGGTCTTCTATCTTTGAAGATCGGCTGCTTTATTTTCACAGAACAATGCAAAACAAGGTTTTCCGTTTTACAATAGCGAACTAATTACCCCAATAATAGAAAAAACTGTATCTTTGCGTGCTTATGAAAAACAGCCTGTTTTCTATATTCCTTGTTGGCGCCTGTTTATTGTTGGGGGCTTGCAAAAGCGAATTTGAGCGGATCAGAGCCAGTGCCGATCCCGATTTGCTGTACAAAAAGGCTTTTGAATATTATGAAAAGGGCGAATATCTGAAGGCCCAGACGCTTTTCGAGCTCGTTATCAATGGCTTGCGCGGAAAGGTGGAAGCGGAAAAGGTTTATTTTCAATATGCCTACACACACTACCACTTGAGCAAGTTCATCCTTGCCTCTTATTATTTTAAAACTTTCGCCAACACGTTTCCAAACAGCCAGTTTCGCGAGGAGGCAGACTTTATGTCAGCTTTCGCCAACTACCAGCTATCGCCCAGCTTTCGGCTCGACCAAACCTATACCCAAAAAGCTATTGATGGCTTACAGCTGTTTGTCAATACATACCCGAATAGCGAGCGGGTCAATGAGAGCAATTTGCTGATCGACCAGATGCGACGCAAGCTGGAGCACAAATCCTACGAGGAGGGCCAATTGTACTTTGACTTAAAGGAATATCAGTCGGCCGTGCAGGTATTTGAAAACATGCTCAAGGATTATCCCGAAACAACCAATGCGGAGAAAATCCGTTACATGATTTCAAAAGCTGCTTATCTGCTGGCAGAGAATAGTATTTATGAAAAAAAGGAAGAGCGCTATCGGCAGGCCTTAGAATACTCTAGCAATTTTTTACAAAAATATCCGAAAAGTAAGTATCTGAACGAAGTAAAAGGTATTAATACGAATGCTAAAAAACAACTAAAGGTTTAACCAATGAGCGATATTAAATCACAAGTCCAGGGCATTGAGCCCAACATTAAAGCGCGCAACATCAAACAACTGGTGGGGCAAAATGGCAATATTTATGAATCGCTGGTAGCGATCAGTAAAAGAGCCCGTCAGGTTTCAATTGACTTGAAGCATGAGTTGCATAACAAGCTCGAGGAATTTGCGGTATCCTCGGATGCCATCGAGGAAATCCACGAAAATAAAGAGCAAATCGAGATTTCAAAATTTTACGAGCGCCTTCCCAATCCCGTGATGATCGCTACGGAGGCTTTTCTTCAGGATGATATCCATTATCGGTTTCCCGATAAAACGGAGGAACAGAAAGAATTTTAAGAATCGCTTTCCGCCAACAATTGGCGGGGCGCTTACCACTGCCTGTGCCTCGTCAAAGTCCTTTGTATGACGACAACTATTCAAGGTAAAAAAATCCTGCTGGCCATTAGCGGAAGCATCGCTGCCTACAAATCTGCCTTCCTCACTCGCTTACTCATAAAAGCGGGAGCCGAAGTACAGGTTTTGATGAGCCAGGCAGCTTGTGACTTCATCAGCCCCCTCACTCTTTCCACACTTTCAAAGAATCGGGTATATACCCATATCAGTGCTGCCGATGCCTGGAACAATCATGTAGAGCTGGGCCTGTGGGCGGATGCTATGGTCATAGCTCCTGCTACTGCACACACCATTGCCAAGCTGGCCAATGGCCTGGCCGACAATATGATCGCTGCAGCCTACCTCTCAGCCCGATGCCCGGTATTCGTGGCTCCGGCAATGGACCTTGACATGTGGCAACATCCAGCCACCCGCCGCAATCTGGACCGATTGGAGCAGCATGGCGATCATATCATTCCGGTAGGGCATGGCGAGTTGGCCAGCGGATTGGTCGGTGACGGCCGTATGGCAGAGCCGGAAGATATTATCAACCATTTAGGCGACCATTTTTCCACTAGTTCATCCTTGAAAGGGCTGTCCGTGTTGATTACGGCTGGCCCAACTTATGAGCCTATCGATCCGGTACGTTTTATCGGCAATCGTTCATCGGGCAGAATGGGAATCGCCCTGGCGGAGGAAGCTGCCAGGCGCGGAGCTGAGGTACATTTGGTGGTGGGCCCAACGCATTTGAAAGCCAGCGGAGTTATTAAAAGTACAAAAGTGCAAACGGCCCAGGAGATGTATGAGGCAGCAGCGGCTATTTTCCCCTCCACCGATATTGCCATTTTGGCAGCAGCAGTGGCTGATTATCGACCACAGCATGCAGCTGTTTCTAAAATAAAAAAGAGTAAGGAGCATTTGGAGCTTGCACTGGAAAAAACCATTGACATTGCGGCAAGGCTTGGCCAGAAGAAGAAGGAGGAGCAAATTTTGATTGGCTTTGCGCTCGAAACGGATAATGAGCTGACCAATGCACAGTCAAAACTGGAGCGAAAAAACTTTGATTTCATCGTCCTCAATTCACTCAGAGAGCCGGGAGCGGGCTTTAATCACGCAACAAACAAGGTGACGATCGTCCACAAAGGCAATAAGAGCACTGATTTTAAGTTAAAATCTAAGCAGGCTGTGGCTGTCGATATTTTCGATGAAATCAGCAAACTACCCGGGCTTATCAACGTATAAACTTGTATGATGAATATAAAACTATCCTTGCTGCTCATATTTTCTATAGCTCTGTCAGCGGCTACGGCTCAGGAGCTCAATTTTAAGGTGAGCGTCAACTCTCTTAAAGCTCAGTTGGTGGATCCCACCGTATTTGAAGATCTCAAGCAAAATATGGAAAACTTTCTGAACAACCAGAAGTGGACGGATGACGTATTTGAGATCGAAGAGCGGATCAAATGCAATATTCAGTTGACGATCAAAGAAGAAACTTCTGCTACCAGTTTCAAAGCTGATATGCAGATTCAGGCGGTGCGCCCGATCTTTGGCAGCAGCGAAGAAACCCTCCTGCTTTCGCATAATGATAAGGATGTTTCCTTTTCCTATGAGCAATATCAACCGCTCGAATTTTCTAAAAATGCTTACAATGACAATCTTACTTCCATACTTTCCTTCTACGTCTATTATATATTAGGCCTCGATTATGACTCGTTTTCGCCATACGGCGGAGAGGTGTTTTTCCAGTTGGCTCAGGATATTGTCAATACCATTCCGCCCAATGCGGCTGCCGCCAATCCGGGCTGGCGCTCGCTGGATAGCAATCGAAACCGCTACTGGATGATTGAAAATATTCTTAGCCCGCGCGTTCGGCCCTATCGCAAAGCGATGTACGACTACCACCGGCAAAGCCTCGATCTGATGCATCAGGATGCCGATGCCGGGCGCCTGATCATGATGGGTGCCTTGCGAGAGGTGGAAAAGGTGAACAAAGCTTATCCCAGCTCAATGATCATCAAGATGTTTGCGAATGCTAAAGCAAACGAAGTGGTTGAAATTTTCAAGAAAGGCACCAGCGTCGAAAAATCAACCGTGCGTGGCATTATGACCAAAATCGATGCTGCCAACGCCTCCAATTACCGGAAAATCGGATCGTAGTGTCCTCTGCTTGGCAGACCCTATTGCTTCATTCCCAAAACACGATAAATCATCCGTCTATATCTGAGCAAATTTTGCAGAGCTGCTTGCCAACATGCAGGCAGCTCTGTTTCATTATATCATGGCGTGTTTGAAAAATACCAAAATACTGCTATTATTAACGAATAATTAAACAATTACGCCTTGTAGCAAACGTTCCAAAAGAAATCTTTTCCCTCTTTATGAAAATATCAACCACCTTGCATTTTATATTGCTCTTTGTATGCTTCCAGGCCTTTACACTCTGTAGCCAGGAAGATCAATCGATCCCTGCCAGCATTGAATGGGGCGAAGAGCTAAAAGAACCGGCCGGCACGGTGATCTCTAAAATCATCGGCACCACAGCGGATGGTTTTTATACCCTGCGCGAAAAAACAGTGAGCGGACTGGCCGCTTCGAGTGCGCAAACCATTATCATCGAGCAGTTCAGTAAAAAAATGAAACTGAAAAAGAGCCGGGACATCAAACTCAAATACAACAATAAAAACCTGGATTTTGTAGATGTGCTCATGCTTAACAACGAGCTGTACTTGCTCAGTTCATTCAATAATCAGGCAAAAAAGAAGAACTACCTCTTCGTACAGAAAATCAGTTCCCGCAGCTTACAGCCCAAAAAGGACTTGCTGAAAATCGGCGAAATCGATGCCCGCAATAAGGAACGCAAAGGCAAATTCGACTATGCCGTGTCAAAAGACAGTTCCAAAGTATTGATCTACAATGAGCTGCCCTACAAAAAGCGCGATCCCGAGCGCTTCGCTTTGCGGGTGTACGATCAACAATTTGAAGAGCTGTGGAGCAAAAATATTAGCCTGCCCTATAATGACGAGCACTTCGCCGTGGAGGAATATCGTATCGATAACCAGGGCAATGTATATCTGCTGGGGGTGATTTATGAAGACCAAAGCCGACGGCGGCGCGGCGGCAAACCCACCTACCAATACGTCATTCTCGCTTATACCAAAGACGGAGGCGATGCTCAAGAGTACCGCGTCGAGCTGGGCGACAAATTCATCACCGATCTTACTTTCCGCATTGCCGATAACGGGCATCTCGTTTGCTCCGGTTTTTATTCCGACAAAGGTACTTACAGTATCAAAGGCACTTACTTTTTCCGCCTCGATTCGCAGACCAAGCAGATGTACAACCAGAATTCCAAAGAATTTGACTTCGACTTTGTCACGGAGTATTTATCTGATAAACAAAAGCAAAAGCTCAAAAAAGCCGAGCGCAAAGGCAATACCAGGCGCCAGGCGGAGCTCTATCAATACGATTTGGATCGGCTCATCTTACGGAGCGACGGTGGAGCCTTGCTGGTAGCAGAGCAATATTTTGTGAAAGAATATATCCAGCGCGATTACTTTTACGGCACCTTTCAGTATGATTATTATTACTATTACAACGACATCATCGTAGTCAATATCCGGCCCGATGGCGAGATCGAATGGGCCAGCCGCATACCCAAAAGGCAGGTCACCAGCAATGATGGTGGCTACTTCAGCTCTTATGCAATGGCCATCGTGCGCGATCGGCTCTACTTTGTGTACAATGACAATGATCGCAATTTTGACCCGTCGAGCAAAAGGCTACACCGCTTCAATGGCCGCTCCTCCATAATCGCCCTCACGGAACTGCGTAAAGATGGTAGCGCCACTACCTATCCCCTATTCAGCAACCGCGACGCTAATATCATCACACGCCCCAAAATTTGTAAGCAAATTGGACGAAAAGAAATGGCTATCTATGGTGAACGCAACAGAAAATTTAAATTTGCCAGCCTGCAATTTGACTAAAGCAGCTATTGGCTCCTTTGTATCTTATTGAAAATCAATCAATTGAACAAGCCACCTATGAAGACAATCGCCATCTTTGCTTCGGGCCGGGGAAGTAATGCCTTAAAAATCATTGAATACTTCAGGGAGCATAAGCAAGGGCAAGTTGGTTTGGTAGTCAGTAATAAAGCCGATGCAGGCGTACTGACCATAGCCCGACAGCATGGCATTTCTACATTGGTCATCAATCGGGACGAGTTTTACCATAAAAGTGACGACATTTTAAAAAAATTAGCCATATATAAGGTCGATTTTATAGTATTGGCGGGCTTTTTGTGGCTAATTCCTGAATATCTGACGCAAGCTTTTGAGCGCCGTATAGTCAATATTCATCCTGCCCTACTACCCAAATTCGGAGGCAAAGGAATGTATGGCATACATGTACACAGGGCCGTTAAAGCAGCCAACGAAAAGGAAAGTGGGATCACCATCCATTACGTCAACACCCAGTACGATGAAGGCGAAATCATCTTCCAGGCCAGCTGTGCTGTGCATCCCGATGACGAGCCATCCGACATCGCTGCCAAAGTGCTGCTACTCGAGCACCGCCATTTTGCGCCGGTGATTGAGCGTTGTCTGGCTAAGCTGGAAGTGGCCCATTAATTCATTGAACCCAAAACATTTCAGACTATGAAAAGTGTCTGCCTTATTTTGCTCTTCTTTCTGGGAGCCCATTTCAGCCATGCTCAGGATACCAACTGGCGTAAATTAACCAAGTCGGCAGAAGAAAAATACAAGCAGGGGCGATATGCGGATGCTGCCGATATGTTTATGAAGGCTTATAAGCTCAAAAAGCGGAACGACTTGCTTTATAGCGCCGGTGAAAGCTATTATCGGCAGCGGGACTATCGCAAAGCGGCACGCATTTTCAGAAAACTGAGAAAGGATGACAACTTCCAAATTGCAGCGCTGCAATTGGGTAGATGCCTCAAGCAGGATGGCCAATACAAGGATGCTGAAAAAGCCTTTTCCAATTTTATCGCATCTTACAAAGGCAAGGACAACAAAAAGTTGAGCGCAATTGTAGAACGCGAAATCGAGGGCTGTGACTTGGGATTGAAAGAACTGGATAAGGATGATCAGGACATCACCCTCGAGATGCTCAGTGAAAGTATCAATACCATTGCTTCCGAATTTGCTCCCGTTCCCTTTACGGATGATGTGCTGTATTTCTCCTCTACTATGGAGGTCGATAAGGCACGTATATTCCGCTCGCAACGCAAAGCCGGCAATTGGAGTGAAGCCATCAATCCGAAATTTCCAAATATGCCGGCCGGACATTTTTGCAACGGTAGCTTTAGTCCCGATTCACGGCGCTTTTATTTCACCATTTGCAAAGAAAATCGCAGTTGGAACGGGCCATACGCTGAGTGCGACATTTACGTCACCCGCCGCGATGGCAGCAATTGGCTGGCACCCGAAAAGCTGCGCGATTATGTAAAAATGGACGGCAGCACAGCTACCCACCCCTTTGTGGCACATCACAAAGGGCAGGAAGTATTGTACTACGCTACCAACCGCAAGGGTGGGCAAGGAGGCTTGGACATCTGGTACACCACCCGCGATTTGAATAGCGATGCGCTGGATTACAGCCTCCCGCAGAATGCCGGCTCTCAGATCAATACGCCCGGCGATGAGGTCACCCCTTACTACGATGCGGAAGAAGAGGTGCTTTATTTTAGTTCCAACGGGCATGTTCAGATCGGAGGATATGACATTTTCCGTAGCCGTGGCAGCAAAGAGCACTGGAGCAATTTGCAGCGCCTCAGCGGAGTGTACAACTCGAGCTATGATGATTATTACTTTGTGCCGCCCAGCTCCACCCATAGTGGATATTTAGTATCCAACCGCTTGTTTGGCCTGGAGAAAATCAGTACTACGCAAGACGACATCTTCACCTTTTATACGCCTCAACAATCGCTGGCTATTGGTGGCAAAGTATTTAACAACACTAATAAAAATCTGCTGACAGATGCGGAAGTTACTTTGTACGAAGTCAGAGGACTTGACAATAAGCGACTGCTCAATAGCCTGTACACCCCTGATGGGCACTATGCTTTCAAGCTCATCCCGCAAAAGAAGTATGTAATAGAGGCTTCCAAAAATGGCTTCGCCACAGCTTCGCACCAGTTTGATACCTATGCCAATCCAAGTCTCAGCGATCACGATTTTTATCTGAGTCAGCAAGACGTGGCCATCATCGCTTCGCTTCAAACGACTAATCAGCTGGCCAATCCCCGACCTACAGCGCCTTCCAAAAAAGCTAAAAACAACCCGACTCCGACCGCCCCTTCTTCAACTTATACTGCGCCAAAACAGGCCACAACCCCTCCCCGACCGGCACATGATAAGCCTGGCCTGGCCCAGAGGAGGCCGGCGAATATAGATGCCAATTCTGTGCGCTGGTCCTATATACCCAAGCATCGGGGGGTGTATTTCAAGGTACAATGCAAGGCCGTTGTGGAGTTTGACCCTACAGAACCACAATTGACGAGAGTGGCCGAAATGGGTCGCCTGGATACAGAATATCTGCTTGGCAAGGGTCTCACCCGGGTATTGCTGGCCGAGTTTTTTACCCTTGATGAGGCAATGGCAGCTGTACATAAGGTGCGTAATTTGGGTTTTCCCGATGCTTTTTTGGTCAAGTACATAGATGGCAGGCGCGTAACTCCCTGACCATCAAAGTAACAATTTGCCGAAGCGCTGGTTAAAGCCTTCGATGCCCTGGAGGCCACCACTGTGGAGTATCAGCAAGCTGCTGCCAGGCTTGAAATAATCGCGCCGAATCAAATCCATAATACCAAAAAACAGCTTCCCTGTATATATCGGATCTAAGGGGATACCAAACTTTTGCTTAAACGAATTGATGAAATCGATGAGTCGTTGATTGTACCTGGCGTATCCGCCAAAGTGATATTCGGTATGTAGCTGCCAGCTGGCCAAAGGCTCTACTTTTGCCTCCCGCAGCAAATCAGTGATCAGCTTTTGATGAAAGTTGCCTTTCAGGGCTGAGAAGCCATGTACCACCGCTGTGGCGGGTACTGCGCAGAGTAGTCCTGCCATGGTTCCGCCGGTGCCGCAGCTGAGACACCAGTAGTCCGGCAAGTGCCCATCGAGTTGCCCGGCTACCTCGCTTACCAGTTCAGCACAACCCTTCAGCGCTAAGGTATTGGAGCCCCCTTCGGGAATCACAAAAACAGCCGACTGATCCACATTTAGCTCTTTCAGCAAGTGAGCCTTATCGGCATAGGCTGATCTGGACACAAAATGTAGCTCCATGCCACAGTCTTTGGCAAAGCGAAGTGTTGGGTTGAGTGGCTCCACAGCTTCCCCTCTGATGATACCGATGCCTTGCAAACCAAGCTCCTGACAAGCAGCAGCACAGGCGTAAATGTGGTTGGAATAAGCCCCGCCAAAGGTCAGTACGGTACTGTATTTCTGCTTGAGCACTTCCTGAAGATTGTACTTGAGTTTTCGCCATTTATTGCCTGAAATAGCAGGATGGAGCAGGTCGTCCCGTTTAACAAGCACTTGCAGCTCTTTGCTTTCAAACAAATTATCTTCTAATATTTGAATCAAACTTCTATTTAAATCGTTGAATATCAAAATATTACGCAGTAGTATTAAAAAACATAAGTTTTATTGGGCATGGCATGGATTTTGTCTTATATTTGAAGTTGACATATATAGTGCCCCCTTCTCAACTTTACCCTTCCGTCTCCCCTTTGTAAGCTACACTACGACAAAACAGAAAGTGTAATTTATTTCAAAACACACGCTATTCATACGCTGGCTCTATGAGCCAGGCTTGGAACACTAAAATACCGCTCAAATGAATCGACCAAAGATCAAGATCAAAGCATTGAAAGTAAAAAGTTTTGTCACCAGTTCGGCAAGTTCTATCCATAAAAAAGCTACTAAGCACGATGGTGGATATACCTGGGTAGGATAAAGCTTTCCATCCACAAAGTGAGTATAGTTCAGCAAGCTTCATTTCCTACTTTTCAAACATTTTTGCTACTTTTACCTGAAGAACAGGGCTTGCCAATCGGGCAGGCCCTTTTTTTATTTTAGTAATGATCAAATAATAACTTCACGATTTGTCTCTGATCTTTTGCCGCCATACTTCGTTATTTTTTGCTTAAATAGCTCGCTATTCGCTCAAAAAATGCCTCGCCTGACGACAAAATCTCAATCCCAAATCAATAACTTACTAATTGGCCATTACTTACAGAACGAATCAGCCGCCATTGCGCATAAGCAGTCATCTGCTAATCACCAGCTTTTTGGCTACTATACCACCTTGTCTTGTTTGCAAGCAAAGTATATAAACTCCCTTTGGCAAGTCTGCCACCCACAGCTCCACCTTCCGTTGCCCCACTCCGATCTGCCGCTCCAGCACCGGCCGCCCATGCAGATCTGCTAACACCAACCGGCCCTCCAAAGGCTTATACCACACTACCCGAAGCTGTTCTGACGTAGGATTGGGAGAGAGGCCTAGCGGCAGTTGTTCCGAAATTTCCTGTACCGGAACTAAATCACAAGCATGATTTACAAAATGCACCGAGCTGTCCGGATGGGTGGGATGGAGGAAACAACGGATGGGGCCGGGAGAAGGATCTACGAATCCGTGAAAAGGAAAAAGATAAAGGAAATTGCCTATGTCTCTATAGATTTTGGTTCCCCAATCAGCTATACCGAACATCCACTTTTTAAAGTATTGAACTTCAAGTGTTTTTCCATCAACTACTTCTGTTCCAATTGAATCCAACACCATACGTATTGAATCTTTATACGGTATTGGAGTAGATGGAATCCTATAATAAATCATGGTATCTCCTACTTCAAGATCAAAATTGTAAAGCGGTAAAAACACACTGTCAAACGGATGATACGCATATACACAACTGCTGTCAGCATACACATAATATCTTGCCTCATTACTTCCAGCCGTTTCAATAATATTACAATATTTACCACCTATAGTATCTGACCGGGTGATCTCAAACTGAACAAAATGCTCATTCCCAAACAACCCTAGCTGTGTATAATACCACGTGGTACCTACGGGATGCCATTCCTGGCCTTTTGCAGGAAGAGCAAGCAACAACAATAGTGGGAATAAAAATTTCATACTCAGAAGTTTTTTGTATTGGTTAATGTATTCGCCGGTTCGCTTAATGAACCACCACCCGCTCCGACTGCAATATGCGGCCCTCTCTAACCAAAGACAGCACATACACCCCCGGCAGCAGCGCCCCCACCTCCAGCCTTTGCCGCTGCCGATAGCGGGCCACAGCCTGCCTCAGCAGCAGCCGGCCCTGCAGATCGTACAGCAGCAACCGGCCCCCATCCGGCAGAGGTGCTGAAGCAGCAAAAACCACTTCGGCCGTTTCGCGTACCGGATTGGTAAGTAGCTGAAAATATTTCTCTGAATGACTAATAATAATAGGACGGATGCCGGTGACCAGACCGTTTTGGCCACAATCATCTGCCACACAACCATTAGCATCGGTGATGAGCAACCAGATGTCGGTACCTGTCAGGCTATCGCCGATCACGCCCGTATAGGCAATGCGGCCATCGGGCAGCTCCACCAGATCATGCAGCACCGGGTCGATAAAGTAATCCGGGCTATAGTAGCAGTGCTCCCACAGGGTTTCGCCATCAGAACTTACCCGGAAGGCCCAGGCATAGTAGATCGAATCACAAAGCGAAATACCGCAGCCGAGGATATCCTGGTTTTGGGCAATCACCATATTCGACAGCAGCGTAAAGCCGCCATTGAGCCCCGTCAGCATCGGCTTTTTCCAGATCACCTCACCCCCGGGGTTCAGGCGATAGAGCAAAACTCCATCGTTTTCGATGCTATCCTGATACCAGCCCATAATGTAATCACCGCTATTCAACACCTTTATTCGTACCGTTTCTCCAATTGACCAGGTTTTATTAAAATTTTCGGCAAGAAGCTGTATTGGGTTTAGTGTATCCTTCAGGTCAATCTTCAGCAATACTGGTCTTTTTTTATCTTCGGTATAGGGAATAGCTTCATACACCACGATATACTGATCCTCTTCCTCCAAAAGCTCCAGGTTGCCTTGAAAGGAAGCCTGATAGGCATCCGGCAAGGGGATGATGCGCTGGTTTTGACCTTCCGGATCATATATGATCAGCTTTTCCTCCATCCATTTGGTCTTACCATCAGCATTGAGGCATTTTTCGGATGCCAAAATAACAGGCTCATCATTCCGGCTTACCCGCACACAATGACCAAAATCGATTAATTCGGGATTCTCGACATACCGCTCCCACAGCACCTTTCCCGCTGCACTCACTTTAGCCAGCCAAGCTTCCTTTTCGAGATTATTAAATAAGCGATTGCCCGTGATATAATAATTACCTTTACTATCTCTGGCCAGATTGTTGGACGAACTTGGGGATGTATCTAAATAAGTGTCATCCGTAAAAAATGTTTCCCAAATTATTTCTCCACTAAAAGTCAGTTTGATGATCCCCGGACATCCTCTCCCGCTAAAATCCCGACATCTGCCATCACTTATCAATATCAAACCATCTTCGTCTGCATATAATGCCACACCCGATTCATTTAGCATCCGATCTAACTGAAGCGTATAATGATTCGGTTGACTTACTGCAATAGTATAAAAACTGAGGAATACTATTGGAAACAAGAAAAATCGTTTCATCTCATTTTTTTGATAAGGCTGGTCTTGAAGTTAGGCTATCTATCTGGCAATCACCAGCTTTTTAGTTATCGTATCACCTTCTTTTGTACGTATGCGGAGCAAATACACGGCCTCCGGCAAGCCCGCCACCGACAGCTCCGCTTCCCGCTGTGCCACGCCGATTGGCCGCTCCAGCACCGGCCGCCCATGCAGATCTGCTAACACCAACCGGCCCTCCAAAGGCTTATACCACGCCACCCGCACCCGCTCCGCTGCCGGATTGGGATATAGGCTTACCTGATCGCTCTCCACGACTATGGGAACGGCAGTAGATATCATGGATATGGTGCTATCACATACCGGCCCACTACCGAGGCGGTAGTTAGGGAAATTGGGAGGACTTCCGGTATAAACAGGCGTTTCAATGCCGTGCTTTTCCAGTTGGCAGGCATGACCTTTCAGGTCAGGTTGGTGGATGACATGCAAATACTGCGTCGTATTGGATGTCCAGAAGTAAACTTTGCAGTCAGGACCTAACAAACCCTGATAAAAATTGGCAGGTAAAATGGAATTGGGGCCGGTGAAACCATCAAAATGACCGATATGAACCCGCGAGGCTTCCAGCTCATTGGCCTGCAGATCGAATTGATACAGATCCCAGGCATTGGAAACGTACAGAAAGCGGGAATTGGGGGAAAAGGCAATGCCCCCTATTTGTACCAGAGGGGAATCTACCAGTGCCGTAGTGCGATAATTATCAAGTAAGCCCGTGCTTCGATCGAAATCAAAGACCTGGAGTTCTGTAAGAGGATTGTAATAGACATACAATTTGCCATCAGGAGAAAAGGCAGCCTGACCTCCTCCTTCTTCCGTACTAAGGAGGGGGTCTCCAATATCCTGTATATATGGCCCTGTGATAGTATCTCTTTGTATTAAAAATTTCTGATTATAACGGATTGCATTGATTCCTAAAACCACCACGAGAAGCGGAAATGAGTAAATTATGCATCCAGTTTTTGTGATAAACAAAACCATTTAGTCTGGCAGCCGGACTTTTAAGAACTTGGCTGTCATCCCATGCACTGGGACAAGACGGAACAAAATTATATAAAAGAGCAAAAGCTCGAAAGTTGTTTGACGTACTTTCAACAGAAGCATGAAACATCTGTGAATTAAAAGCATGTCGATTCATTGACCTCATTAATCTGTCCAGCATATTGGAGGTTTTGTGGGCAGTTGGAAAATCTAAATGGACCAACCATCTGTTTTTTTTCTGGCAAAGTTTGAGGATGTTATTTTTCATAGGGCAATCCGTTAAATTAGCCATTGTCCATTCTCTAAGCCTTCTGATTTGTTGTGCAAGTTGCCTTTTAGAATCAGCTCTGTAGCAATCCCATATTTTATCAGCTACCTGATCAAAATAAGTTTTGAGTTTTTTCGTAGCTCTGTCGCGAACTTTTAAAAAAGCATGAAGGAAGCACTCAATAATTACGACTTTGACAAATAAATTTTTCCAGGCATTTTGAGTGGCCCACCATCCGTCTGTATTAAGGGTATGTGGCTGATAATCAGGGGATAAATCCAGTGCTTCGGTTTTAAAATCCTGATACCCAATCTGTAGCGATTCTGTATCAGCATGGGCACAGGCTGCCATTCCCAAAAAGCAGTTTTGACCAATGGTGGTTGCGATATAAGCACGTTGACCACCGACTTTAACATGGTGTTCGTCTGCTAATAAATCCTTAGGTAAAAGCTCCGGATTTTTTATTGTAGTGCCAACGATGCTGTATTGATGTAAGCAATAATATAGTCGATACCACCACATGGCGTTTTTGCCAAACACAAATGCCAGTGCCCAAAATGGAACCCCAAATTTCAATAAGAATAAAGGACCGGAAACTTCATCGGTTTTACCCCTGAAGTAAGGTAAAATAAAACTTGGTCGTATTCGATAATTGATACCCGATATCTCTATCTTCCGTAGCTGAATATCCATCTTCTTGGACATCCGATCACGACCATTTAAACAATATCCATTTGCCATTTGTAAAGGGAAAAGTTCTGGATGTTGATCGTACAAAGATTGGATCACTTCATGCGCTATTGTATTATTCGTCAAAAAAATATCATATTCTGCCTCACTTATGGGCAGTACTATTGTCCGATTTTGCTTATCTTTAAGTGCCATTGATTTTGTTTCGTTTTATTAGTTACACTTAAAACATAAGCATTTTCAGTGGCTTTTTTTATTTATCAACGCAAAACGTTACAATCAGAAAAATTTAAAGAAGCGATTGCTGTCCTTTTTTCTACCAAACACCCACCAATCGTGACCGTTTTGGTGCTTCACCGTTGTCAAATCTGCACTCCAGAGGGTGTCCTGAAAAATGACGACATTCTTTTCTGTTACTTTTCCTTTGCCATTATTAGCCTGCATATCCACCCTGGTATAATACAAATGATGGGAGAATATCTCGGCATGCCAGGGACTATACACCACTAACCAGGTATCTTTGTGGAGTACCAAATATTGATTGGGTTCGCCAGGGGCCGGGATAATGATAACGGCTTGATTGGCGGGATACCTGAAATTGCAGTAATTATTGTAAGCCCGTCCCGGGTTTAAGCTATCGCCGTTTTCGATCATCTCTCCATCCGCTCCGGCTATGTAGCAGCCATTGGTATAGAAAAGCAAATTGCCTTTTTCATCACAGATGCTGGCAGCATTATTAATAAAATCCATCTCTCTATATACCCAGTTGTAGGAAGGAGGGGAGTCCTTGAAATCCACATTGAGGCCTCCCCAGCTGGTGTCGATAGTGTTGCTGTCATAGCCCAGGGTCCAGACGTAGTCATGCTTTTGAGCAAGGCCCTGAAAGGCCAGCAGCTTGCTGATAAATACAAGAATTAAGATGTGTAAGTAGTTCATAAAACTATTTTTGGTAAGCGTCCGGCAAAGCGTGTTTAGCTTGCCGGACGCGTTTGAATTAGCTAGCGAACAACCTGAAACTTAAAATACATTGCAGGAGCTTTTTCAAATAACAACTCGCCAAAATAAATACCATTGGAAAGTGCCGCCGTACTAATACGGTATGTAGTCATCTGGCCTGGGATTGCTTGCTGTTGAATATACAACAAGAATTTGTACTTCTGCAAAATGGTTTGTAAAAGTAAATCGCACTTCCGTTTCTCTGCCGCAGTCTCCAGCGGTGTAAAAAAATTCGTGCTCTAATAGCAATTGTGTATAGGCGTTAGTACATAAAAATACAATTAAAACATATAGGAATATTAATTTTTTCATGATATGGGTATTTAAGGGCAAAGCTATCATATAGCTATGCCATCAATTAGAGTAAATAAAACAAAAAGCACCAGGTTATTCAGGCTTGTATTGCCTAAGCTTCATCAAATTACCTCATACATTTTCAAATAAAGGAAGATGGTTATCAACAAAGCAGCGAGTAAGAAAATGGATACTATTTTGGTCGTTCTTTTTCTTTCTGCTTTGCTCTCTGTCATTTTCAGACCGATCACCCCTACTGCTAAAACAATAGCAAGTGTGTCCAGCCAGAATTGCTCCGGGAAAAATATTAGATGAGTAAAACCTAATACCCCTACAATAGTAGCTAAATTATACGCCAGCTTTGAGTGGTTTATTTTCAGTGAAGTCATACAGATTTATTTTAGGTCTAAAAGAAAACACTTATGTGGAAACATGGTGCAGCCCAAATTGCCAAGTAGAGAATTCATACAATACTTGCAATTTAGACCACACCCTTGTCCTTAATCATATATGCAGTGCTGAAATTTTATCCAGATACTTGTACAAAATAAAACACAAACCACACATAATGATGAGAGAAATGGCTACTGCCCATCCATACTCAAGATGATTACCAAAAAGCATTATATGCAACTTGAGCATGCTCGCCCCAACAATGCCCAGTACGCCGGAATAAGCAATTAGAAGGGCACCCTTGAACAAGCCCTTTTCCTGCAGCCGCTTCTTTCCGCTCCAAAGAATGATGCATGCTACATAACCGATTAAAATCAACAGAATTATCATAATTTTCCAATTTAAGTGTTTAGTTATAGAGCCAATAAGCTAAGCTTTACGTCAGACTATTGCAAAAAATCAAAGAACCTACAATAACCAAACCTCAACGATAATACATTAGTTAAATCGTTAAAATCAAGATAAGAAACTAAAATCATTGATAACATCCATCAACCCATTTTAATTCGGCTCGAATTTCTGAGATGGTCTAAAAAATCAGGACACAAAAATAAAGTAAATTTGTGTTCAAATGAAAGAGAAACCCACCACCAGAAAGCGTCGTAGATACGATGCAGAGTTTAAAAAAAGTGCCCTTGAAATGGAACAAGATGGCAGGAGTGTAGCATCAATCTGCCAAGCTCTGGGGATAAAAGAAAGCCTTTTTTATACATGGAAAAGCAAGGCAAAGAAACGGGCGGCATCCTCAAATAAGACAGAAGAGGATGAAATTAAGAGATTACGTAAACGACTAAAAGAAGTCGAACAGGAGCGTGACATCTTAAAAAAAGCCTTGGGCATTTTCAGCCGTCAGACTTGACCAAGCGGTATGACCTGATTGAAGCGTTGTCAAAAGAATATCCAGTAAGAAGGCTTTGTAAGATGCTCCAGGTAAGCACAAGTTCTTATTATGCTTATCACAATGGTCAGACCTATCGACCTAGCGATCACAAAACAACTTTGCTAAAAGAAGTGAAGTCCATATTTGATTTTCATAAGCGGCGTTATGGCAGCAGAAGGATACACTCAGAATTGCAAGACAAAGGTTATGACGTAGGTAGGCATCAAGTGAGAAGTTTGATGAGAGCACAACAACTGGTTGCGATACAGCCTAAAAGCTTCATTCCCAGGACAACACAGAGTGATCCGTCTTTGTGCAGGAGTCCGAATATGTTGTTGAGTGAAGATAATTTGCCCACTGCTCCGGACGAAGTGCTGGTAGGTGACATTACCTATTTGCCCAGTATAGCGGAAGGAATAGACGAATGGTTATACCTAGCCATTTGGATGGACCTGTTCACCAGAAAGATAGTAGGTTGGCATGTAGATGAACATATGGAGGATCTACTGGTCCTAACGGCTTTGAAAAAAGTGATCTATAATAGAAGTCCGGAAGCACGCCTGATCGTTCACTCGGATGGAGGTGGTCAATATGGTTCGAAGAACTTCAGAAAATTACTAAGAAGGAACCAATTTCGACAAAGCATGACCCGAAAGGATAACCATTACGATAATGCTTTTGCAGAATCGCTGTTCAGCAGATTTAAAGCTGAGGTTTTAAGTGAGGGAATCTTTTGGGGCTTAGAAAATGCTCGACTCAGATGTTTTGAGTTTATTGATGGATACTACAACACGATTCGTAAACATTCTTCTCTTGACTATCTAAGTCCGAGTCAGTTTGAAGAGCAATATTGGATGGACTTTTTATACCGCAACCGACAGAGATAATTTTTGATTTCTATCTTAAAAAAGTGTCCTGATAAACCGGACCACGCCATTCAGCATTTGAATGTAACAACAAACCTAAACATGCTCCTACTACAAGCTTTCCCACTACCGTTCCTTCAAATATGTCTGGAGTTATATTGCCAGATATGTTGAAGTAGTCACAGAATAACATATCAAGACGAAAGAAAAAATCATCTGTTGCCCAGTGACAATAATACTCTGGAGGTTTATTTGGGACAATGCAATGAGCCTTCAAAAGATAAGAGTGCGAGACAAATTGGAGGAATCCTAAAATGAGAAGAGTTTGAAGGAGTTTAGTAAATTTAAGTTAGAAAATAGATTTACTGACCCTCAAACTCTAATTCAAGGTATGGACAAAAAAGTACTAATACAAAAAATAGAAGAAGAAATCGGAAGATTGGTTGACCTAAGTGATGAATATGTAGAGCAGGATGTAGGGATTGATAAAATAGAACTAAGCCTACTAAGTGAATTGCTGAAGCTGGGACTGTTGCTATTGAACTACATAATCAAGCAAAAGTTAAAAAAGGTTGAGGAATATCTCCCGATTTTGGAATCAGGAGAGAGCTACAGGAGTAAAGGGACAAAGAAGCGGAACTACCTCAGTTTGTTTGGTCTGATACAAATCCATCGTCCATCGTATTTGAGTACTCAACGCGGTCAATTTTATAAAATAGACGATTATTTGCAGTTGCCCAAGGGTTGTTATTGGTCGTACAATCTACAAGAGTTGGTAGGGGGAAGTGCTACCCAGGGGAGTTACAAAGAAAGCGTAGTGATAGTGAATAAATTATTAGGTTTGAATCTGAGTGGAAAATCTTCGGAGAGAAATGTCAATCATTTGGGCGAGTACGTTGATCAGTACTATGAGTTGGAGCGAGAAGAAGCTCAAGAAGATGAAGCGTTGTTTTTTAGCACTACCTTTGATGGTAAAGGATTGCCGAAGATAAAGGCAGTACAACAAAAGGAGGCCAATCCCAAAAAGCGGCTAAGCAAAGGGGAGAAAAAGGGTAAGAAACAAAGTGCGACAGTGTCAGTTACCTCTGTTTTTACGCCTCAACAAAGGACTGCCGACCAGATATTGGATGGCTTGATGGGAGTGCAAAAAGAAGCTGCTCAAGAGGACGAACCAGCATCAACACAACAAAAGAAAACGGAAAATAAGATGCACACTAAAATTCACCGTAGAGCATTTTTAGCCAATCAGCAAAAGGCAATAGATTATGGGATAGAAGATTTAAAATCAAAAATGACCAACTCCCAAAGTCGATTCGTCATCCCCATAGATGCCGGAATAGGCTTGGAAGATAAAATACTGGCAAGCATAAAGAAGAATAATCTGGAAGGTCAATTTGATGGAATCATTTTAGACATAGTCCATGTAAGCGAATACGTTTGGGATTGTGCCAATGCCATATTTGGAGAAAGTTCTAAGTTGAGAACAAGCTGGGTCAGAGGGGTGTTAAAAGATATATTGGAAGGAGGAACTGAAAAGGTAATAAAAGACCTTGTGTTGAATAGAGACAAAACAGAATTATCGACAAACAAAAAGAAGCAGTTAAATAAGGCAATCACCTATTTTGAGATGGTCTAAAAAATCAGGACACAAAAATAAAGTAAATTTGTGTTCAAATGAAAGAGAAACCCACCACCAGAAAGCGTCGTAGATACGATGCAGAGTTTAAAAAAAGTGCCCTTGAAATGGAACAAGATGGCAGGAGTGTAGCATCAATCTGCCAAGCTCTGGGGATAAAAGAAAGCCTTTTTTATACATGGAAAAGCAAGGCAAAGAAACGGGCGGCATCCTCAAATAAGACAGAAGAGGATGAAATTAAGAGATTACGTAAACGACTAAAAGAAGTCGAACAGGAGCGTGACATCTTAAAAAAAGCCTTGGGCATTTTCAGCCGTCAGACTTGACCAAGCGGTATGACCTGATTGAAGCGTTGTCAAAAGAATATCCAGTAAGAAGGCTTTGTAAGATGCTCCAGGTAAGCACAAGTTCTTATTATGCTTATCACAATGGTCAGACCTATCGACCTAGCGATCACAAAACAACTTTGCTAAAAGAAGTGAAGTCCATATTTGATTTTCATAAGCGGCGTTATGGCAGCAGAAGGATACACTCAGAATTGCAAGACAAAGGTTATGACGTAGGTAGGCATCAAGTGAGAAGTTTGATGAGAGCACAACAACTGGTTGCGATACAGCCTAAAAGCTTCATTCCCAGGACAACACAGAGTGATCCGTCTTTGTGCAGGAGTCCGAATATGTTGTTGAGTGAAGATAATTTGCCCACTGCTCCGGACGAAGTGCTGGTAGGTGACATTACCTATTTGCCCAGTATAGCGGAAGGAATAGACGAATGGTTATACCTAGCCATTTGGATGGACCTGTTCACCAGAAAGATAGTAGGTTGGCATGTAGATGAACATATGGAGGATCTACTGGTCCTAACGGCTTTGAAAAAAGTGATCTATAATAGAAGTCCGGAAGCACGCCTGATCGTTCACTCGGATGGAGGTGGTCAATATGGTTCGAAGAACTTCAGAAAATTACTAAGAAGGAACCAATTTCGACAAAGCATGACCCGAAAGGATAACCATTACGATAATGCTTTTGCAGAATCGCTGTTCAGCAGATTTAAAGCTGAGGTTTTAAGTGAGGGAATCTTTTGGGGCTTAGAAAATGCTCGACTCAGATGTTTTGAGTTTATTGATGGATACTACAACACGATTCGTAAACATTCTTCTCTTGACTATCTAAGTCCGAGTCAGTTTGAAGAGCAATATTGGATGGACTTTTTATACCGCAACCGACAGAGATAATTTTTGATTTCTATCTTAAAAAAGTGTCCTGATAAACCGGACCACGCCAAGCATTTGGTCAAAGATAGAATGGAGCAAAGCGGTATGAGATGGTCATCCAAGGGGACGCAAAACATGCTTGACCTTAGAGCTGTAAAACAAAACGGAGACATCGAAGATTTTATACAATTCGTCAGACTAAGGGAACGAAAAGTAAATTTAGTCCGATTAGCTGCTTAAATACAAAACCCCTAATTTGTCATGCACTCAAATAACATGGTCATTTAGCACCAAATGTGAGTAGGGTCTATATACTGTAGAATACTCATACAATAACAATTCTTCACTGCTGTTTTGGCTATTTACAAAAAGAGAGGTCGCAGTTAATTTTCTCAGAACGTGTTTGGGAATTTTATTCTGTAAATGATTGAAATTTTGCCAAGATCATTGATGTATTTGCCAAATAAAGGAATGATACAGAACTTTCTATGGTATGCTCGTGGTCAATCAGTATTCTTCGGTAAAAATTAAACCAGGCAATCGTTCTTTCAACTACCCATCGTTTAGCCTGAACAACAAACCCCTTTTTCCCTTCAGGTCTTATTGGAACTTCAAATTCGATATTCAATTCCTCACAGGCCTGTGCAAAAGTTCCTTTATAAGCGTTGTCACCAATTATTTTTATCAGGCGGCCCATTTGATGTTGATCCATCTTCAAAAGATGAACACCAGCCGGACTGTCATGCTCATTAGCTGGATGTACCCAAGCTTGCCAAATACGACCCAAGGTGTCTGTGAGAATTTGACGTTTGCGGCCATTAATCTTTTTATTGCCGTCAATGCCCCGAAACTCATAAATCATGGGAGCCAACTTAACACTCTGAGAATCAACGATCCCCAAGCTTGGGCTTGACTGCCGATCAAGTTTGTCCCGTTCATATTCATTGAGTGCCAGATTGATTGATTTGATAATTCCTTTTTTTGTCCAGTTATAAAAGTAATAGTAAACTGCAGACCAGGGGGGAAAAGAACTATCAAGATTTCGCCATTGGGCTCCAGTTCTTGTTATCCAAAGTATGGCATTGAAAATATCACGCAAATCAAGTGTGCGTTTTCGTTTGATAGGAAGAAATTCTTTTATAACTTCCCACTGGCCGTCGGTCAGCCGTTCAAATTGGGCGAGCATCTTTGTAAGTTTTAGTTTAACTACAAGATACTACCGACGGCTATTTATTTCAAAATAAATTCCCAAACAACCTCTCAATGGCTCAGGGATACAGTCATAAATACCAGCAATTCTTGCTATTAAAGGAAAAAAAATATGACTGTAAAAAAATGAGTATATATCTTAGCTATCAAAAGAGATAGCCTATGGTTGACAAATTAATACAAGGTATAAAAATAGGTTTTGACCAAGTAAAAGAGCATCGTTATAAAAATGCCCAAATATCATTAGGAGATTATTTGCAATCAGCTTTGGCGATGTTTCATTTAAAAGATGCTTCTTTACACCAGTACCGAATTAACTATCCTCAGCGCGAAGAAAACTTACAGCAAATATACGATGTGAACTTTCTTCCATCAGATAGTGCTATTCGAGAAGGTATAGATGGGGTATCCCCTGACGATATTCAAAAGTGTTTTGGGATCGCTCATCAAGAGCTAAGCAATGACGGCATCATGGATGATTATAAGGTATTAGGGCGATACCAAGCCCTCCCTTTTGACGGTACTCAACACTATTGTAGTGCCAAAACACCCTGTGAACATTGCTTGAAAAAGGAGTATCGCAATAAAAAGGGGGAGGTTACAAAAATAACCTATTCCCATCAGGCCTTAGCTGCAGTAATGGTGCATCCTGATCATAAAGAAGTATTTCCAATAGCCTGTGAAGCCATTGTTAAACAGGATGGCTCCCAAAAGAATGACTGTGAACTTAATGCTTCTAAGCGCCTCATTCCAAAGGTTCGCCAGATGCTTCCCATTGAAGAATATGAATTGCTCGGCATTTTTGACGGTCTATATCCTAATGGTCCACACATTAAGTTATTAGGCGACTATCAAATGCGCTATATCATTGGCATTCAGGATGGTTATGTATTAATTCAAGTGGATGCACTCAAAGCTAAAGATGCCTTACAAACTCATATGTGGAATGAGTCAAAGGGTAAAAAAGCGATAGCCCGTTGGGCTAATGACCTAATACTCAATGGACAGCACCAGCAAATTAACACCAACTACTTTGAATACGAAGAATTTGATTCTGATGGTAAACGAACCTATTTCAACTCTTGGATAACAGACATTCCCATTGACCAAGACAACATAATGGAGTTAGTCAAGGTGGGACGTAGCCGTTGGAAAATTGAAAACGAAACGTTTAATACCCTTAAAAATCAAGGGTATCATTTAGAGCATTCATATGGTCATGGCAAAAAGTACCTCGCAACTAATTTTATGTTGCTCACTTTTTTAGCATTCCTCGTTGACCAGATTGCTCAAAAATTAGACAAGGCCTTCAAAAAGGCATGGACTTATTGCAAAACCAAAAAAAACCTTTGGGAAAAAATTCGACAGGTCTTTGATGTGTTACCTTGTATGTCAATGAACGTTATTTACCGATTTATCGCCAGGGAAATCAAAATCAGCCTCCCTAGGCTCGAATAAATATTTACTTTTTTCTAATAGCGAGAATCGCTGCCTAAATACACAACTCATTGCAATTATTAATGATATGAGGGTCTTCATACCTATTACTTTGAGCGTTTATTAGCGCTACTAAATCATTGACAGATACTAAGAATTTTTCTGCTCCTTCAATAATAATCGGGTTTGTCAGTAATTCATCTAATGCTATCATGCTTTTTTCAAAATCGTGATAAGCACTAAAATCCATTCCATTTGACAATACAAACTCCCTATCTATTATTAAAAGTTCCTCGCTATTTTTAAGTACAAGTGGGAAGTATTTAGGTGTTCCTGAAATGTAGCGATCTGTAATCCCTGATGCATGTATTCCTACGATTGATGCAGAGTCCGATTGTGGATTTTCTCGGACTAATTGGTTCGTGCCAACATAGATAAACGGAATAGTGTTTTTCTCATCCCAGTCTAATGCATCAATCACATCAGGTATTTTTAAAACTAGCAAAGGATCTCTGAATAAAACAGTCTCCAAATTATCTGATCTCCTTAAGCATAGGTTATCATGTTTAACCAACTCTTCACTCAATGTAAATTCCGAAGTGTCTGACCCTACCAATCCGGAGGTTTGACCCCCATGTGGATAACTCACGAATATTTCAAGTGTTAAGATAGATGTTTCGAACGTTTTCGTAAACTTTTTCCTTTTAATTCTATACGATGAGCTTTTGGTATGATGCGATCCAGGATAGCATCAGCCAAAGTAGGTTCATCGAAGTATTTGTACCATTTGGCAACGGGCAATTGAGAGCAGATGATGGTAGCTGCATTTTCGTATCGGTCTTCAAGGATTTGCAGGAAGATGAGTTTTACTTCATGTGTCAGGGGCTGGAGACCAAAATCATCCAGGATAATGAGCTTTGCTTTTTTCATACGGTTCAGCCATCGGATGAGAGTACCGTCGGTTTTGGCAAGAGCGATTTGTTCAGTGAGTCGGTTCATATTAAAATAGAGTGCTCGCAGCCCTAGTACACAGGCTTGATGTCCCAGGGCGCAAGCCAGGTAGGACTTACCGCATCCGGTGGCGCCGGTGATGAGCACATTTTCTCCTCTATGCATGTAGGCACCATCGGCCAGCTTCATGAGCTGTTCTTTGGAGAAATTTCTCTCGGTGGAGCAGTCGATGTCGGTAATGGTGGCTCGATAGCGGAGTTTAGAAAGGCGCAGGTAGAGTTCCATTCTTTTCAACGAGCGATGTTGCTGTTCGGCATCGATGAGGTTGGCAATCATTTCATGGGCCTGGGGGTGTTTATTAACCGGCAGGCCCAGCACAGCTTCATAAGCGCTGGCCATGCCGAGCAATTTCATTTGTTTCATCGTGTCGAGTGATGCGTTTTTCATGATTTTTCTTTTTAAGTGAAAAAATTATTGATAGTCCTCTGCTCCGCGGATATTATCGTGAAAAGGCAGAGTGATTTGTTTTGCTTGTTGAACTTGTTGAACTTGTTGAACTTGTTGATCCAGGTTCAGTAGGAGGATTCTTTTAAGCATGCTATAGCTTGTTTTTTGAACATGTTTACATCGCCTGGCAGCTTTTTCCAATCGTTCTGAGCAGTACTTATCGGCTAGTCGAAGTGTTCCCAGGCAACTTTTATAGGATTGTTCCTCATGTACTGTGGAGCATAGAATATGCTGGATGGCCCAATGTGTGGCCGGACCAATTTTGTGGGCCTGGTTCAAAAAATATTCTCCATCATAACCCTGCGCTTTTTTCCATTCCTGATGGTTACGTGGCATATGATCTGCTTTGGTTTGATACATATGAGTATCCCGGCCGGGTAGACGCTGATGGATGGCAATGCGGCGACCTTTGAGGTACACCTCGACTATTTTCGAGGTATAGAGCACCTCTGCACGCTCACCACAATACTGGAAGGGAACCGAGTAGTAATTCTTTTCTTCTCCTACAAAGACGTGGTAATTATTCTGAATTTTAGCGGTGGTCATCCGTTTAATTTCAAATAGCTCGCTGGGAAGATTCCTCATCTTGGGCAGTTCACATTCCTGGAAAACAGACTGCCGGGAGCCCTGTTTTTTCTGATAGGGCTTTGCATTATGGAGGCTTAGTTGTTTTGTGATAGCTTCATTTACTTCCTCAAGACTATGGAATATCTCATTGCGCAAGGGAGCGTAAATGCGACGGTAAACCTGGCTTACTGCATTTTCTACGCTTGCTTTGTCTTTGGGCTTTCCCACACGGGTAGCCTGCAAATCAAGCTGGTAATATGCACCTAACTGCTCGCAGAGCTGCGTAAAAGTTGGCTCATATCTATCGGGCTTGTTTACATATGACTTCAGGTTATCCGACAAGACTACCTTACACAAGGCACCGAAAAACAGCAAAGCCTGATTCAGTCCATGAATAAAATCCTCGATCCGCTGGCTGGACAGTGCAATAGCAAAAGTGTACTGGCTGTAAGGAAAAACAGCTATCAAAATCTCACATTCACGCACCTCTCCTGTAAGCACATCTATCCAGCGCATCTTCTTTCCGGCGAAGTCCAGCATCATTACCTCCCCTGGATTATGAGCTAATGAAAGGGTTAGGTCCCGACTGCCTTTTTCTCTTTTCAGTCGCTCGCAAAACTGGCTGTAGCCGTAACCTTTGGGATATTCAACCCGGTATTCTTCCCACAAAAGATAGCGGGTAACGCCGGTGCGGCGAAGTTCCTTGAGCCAGTATTCTACACGATCTGAAAATACTTTTTCACGGCTTCTTTCCTCATTCCCTGCTCCATAGAATATGCGGTGAAACGCATCATCTTCCAACATCAGTAGCTTCGATAAATCCTTCTCATGGCTTTTTCCACGGCGAAGGTAGTTGCGTACCGTGTTTTTAGAGACCTTTAGCTGCCGTGCGGTAGCCTTGATGGAATTGGTAGACAGATAGTTTTGAATAATTGCTTTAACTTGATCCATACGTTTTATTTTTCCCATATTCTCAGCTTGTTAAAAGTCGCGAACATGAGCATTTTTATTCGTATGTATCCACAAAAATTAGGGGGGTCAGTTTGACCGGAATGTTATTAACATTCTTTCTCAATTTGGGGGGTCAAACCTCCGGAATAGGGGGGTCAGACATTTTCGGAATGAGGGGGTCAGACATTTTCGGAATGAGGGGGTCAGAGCGATCGGAATATGCACTCAATAAATCAAACAATGTTTTACCATCGATGATTGGCTTATTCCAATATTCCAATAAGTGAATTTCATTATTCCAGTTATGCTCTTCGTCAATTGATTTCAGCTTGACAAATTCTCTGAATTTTTCATCTAGCAGCATTTTGGAAAGAACTTCTGCAATACATAATCTATCATTATCCAGTTCAGTATAAGTTAATTCTTTAAAATCTAAGGGTACAGGATTTAATTTTGGAAAATCTTCAGTTTTTTTACATCCAAGCCCCGATAATATAAAAAGCAGAAGAATGAGTTTTTTCATCATTTTCATTCGTTATATATTTATTTATAGCTCAGGCGCCTGATGAGCGATAGCTAATCCCAATCGCCTAAGCTATATGCCGCGAGAGGTTCGAGAATGATTAATCATTCTTGAACCGTCAGCGGTATAACCTCCGGCTCCATTTAGGTTATGGACCCGGAGGAACCAATAATTATTCGCATTTCTCAGCTGCCATCCGCAAAGTGAGAATATTTCCAAAGAGAACATCATGTATTTGTAATGAAGTTCCCTGATCAGCCCAACAATAATGATAGTTTATACGACCAGCATAATAATCATTAGAGTAATTAGTTTGGTATGATGCACTAATTGTATTTGTGGCCGTAGTTGCATATTGTGCATCAATAACACGATTCTTGGCCGATAACCTTGAGGGATTCGCAATTGTTCTTTTGATATATTTAATCGATTGCCCATTAAATCGAATACGATTATCTTAAGTGGTTGATTATTATCAGCCGACTTTTCGGGTAATGATTCAGCAACCCGATCTTGTATAAAATTATTGACCAAGCCATCCAGCAATATGAGGTGTAATAATTATAATTTTCCTATAAGCATTCCTAATCCTATAAAAGGAGCACTCAATTTTGCAATAGAATCCTCGACATTATTAATGTTCTCAAACTTCCAATTTCCGCTATCTATCCTATACCCAGCCTTCAATCTTAATGCTAGCTTTATTTTTTTTAATAAAAAATTCTTTTGCCCTTCCAGCCCTACATCTATGAATGTTCCAAAATTGGAAAAGACATAAGTATGTTCATTAGGCTGGCCCAAAATACTTCCCAGTGTATTGTGAGCATGGTTAACAAATGATAATTGATACTTTCTGACACCTATGCCCATTAAGGGCGAAATGGAATATTGCGTACCAGCTGTCAGGCTATACTGAAATTCTGACATGAACCCAATACCATTAAACTTGGACGATTTTAATGATTGATTACTTTCCTCAAATCCCAAAGCATACAAAAATGTCAAGTCTGCCGATATTTTTGTGCCACATTGTACATTTATTCCTAACCCGAATTCAAGTGCTTTATTATCAATAGCAGAATACCCAAATTCTGATGTCGCAGTATTTAAATCAGAAAAATCAAAAAATAATACTTTTTCTGAAACCGAAACGAAGTGGTCTGATTGAGCTAAAAGTATTTGAATAGATAAAAGCAGACTAAGCGTAATGATCGATAAAATTTTATTTCTTTTCATGGCTAACAATTCATTTGTTTAAAAAAGGATTTAGAACTCGCCAAGAGCAAAAACTGCTCTTCACTAAGGTTTTAATAATTAGAGTTGACTAATACTACATTATTGGCACAACCTGGAAACATAATAACAATTATTGTAAATAAAAGGATTCCACCCACCAGGGACGCTTCCTAAATAACAATTTGCTCCATCATAAAATTGGGCCGGGGCCGGGCAATTATTTCCTGGTAGTGCAGTAAAATAAAAACCGTTATCCCAAATAAATGGATGAGTTCCTTCAGGAGCACATCCACCATTCCTAAGACAATTGCAATCATCATAGGTGCAGTTGCCAGGGCATATCGGGTTAAAACCTGGTGGACAACCACATTCGGGAACATCGACTCCATCATCAAACCAATCACAACACCATTTATAGAACTTTATTCCGACATGTATTGCAGCCGACAAGCTAGCAATAAGTACAGCCTCTTCTGGAGTCAGAAAACCTGTTTGATTCCCATCAGATACTTGAAAATCACAGTTACCTATATTGCATAACAATCGTAAAATAGCATAAACGGTTCCTGCAGTAACAACACCAACAACTGTACTTAGAAAACCACATAGCAATCCCTCCCAAAAATCACAACCCCTCATCTGTGCAGTATGATTGGGAAATAGCACTGAATATTTGGAAAAATAATATTCGGCAAATCCTATAGCACTATGAAAAAACATATCAAGCCCAAATCTTTCAGCCTCACATAAGGTAGAATCATTATTAATGGACAAAGATTTTATCAAAAAGTAATCCGTTACTTGTTCTAAACTCGGTTGTTGGTTTAGTAGTTGTTCACATTCCAACTTGGTCTGAATTAGTATATCTTTTTGTTTGGCAGTAAGCACTCCTTGTGCTTCTTTACTGGTGACATATAAATCAAATCCTTGCTGCTCATATAAATAAGCCTCTGGCATATAACCCAGCCCTATTGTATCCTTCAAAAGTGAGTCTTTGAAATAGTAGCTAAAAATAGATTCTTCGGTAAAAAAATAGTTCTCTTCCTGTAATGAATCTAGTATAACAAGTTCGTATGCCATACCATTGCTAATATGTAAAAAATCAATTGTAGGGACCTCATTTAAACAAATATTTTCATCCAGATTAAGCTCTTCCAAACTGTCGCAACTGAGTAAGGCTACAAGGGCGCAGCCCAAAATGTCGTTTTTTGTAAATTAGCGTATTGTACACACTAAAAATACGAAAAATGACAGAAGAAGACTTTATGTTCCTAGCGCGTAAAAACTGGGAAAGTTTGAAGAAATTGGAAGCAGAGAAGAGTTTTTATGAGTATGAGAAGCAATTTGATGAATTATGGGTGTCGTTTGGCAAGGAGACCTTAGAGAAAATGATAAGTAGCCCTGGTAATGACCGTCGCAAAAAAAAAAGTTGAGACACGATATGGGAGAATAGAAGTAGAGAAGGTTCACCCTTGGAGTAATGGGGTAAATGGATTTCAAATCAGCCCCTATTATCAAGAGTTGCAGGCTTATGCGGGTCAAGATGATAATTTTCAAGAGGCCTCACAACGTTTGGATAAATACCTTCGCATCAGTAGTAGTTCTTCACAGATAGACCGGGTAGTAAAACAATATGGCGGTCAATTGGAACAGGAAAGTCAGACATTAGATGAAACAGCTTACCAAAGCCTGAGGACAAAAGTGTCGCAAGTTCCGGCTGATAGTGAGGTTTATGTGATGATGGATGGCTGTATGTTATTGACCAGACAAAAGAGTGAGTGGAAAGAAATAAAATTAGGGCGTATTTTTCACTCTGCGGACCATTATGAGTTAAGCGATAAACGGAGTTGGATAAGGGATTCTGTCTATACAGCCCACTTTGGGAACCATGAAGACTTTTTAGGAAAATTAGAGCCATTAGTGGATGAATACGAAGGATTAAAGAACCGGTTAGTTTTTGTAAATGATGGAGCTAAATGGATTTGGAATTGGGTAGATGAATCTTATCCGCAGAGCACTCAAATATTAGACTTCTATCATGTAGCAGAATATCTGGGAGACTTTGCCAAGGTATTCTTTACCGACAAAGAGAAAAGGTCTGAGTGGATAAGTCAACAAAAACTATTGCTTTTAAATGATCAGGTTGACAAAGTGATTAAAAGGGTAAAGGCCTTGGATGGTAAGACACAAACCAAAAAAGAAGCTAAAAAAAAGTTGTTGACTTACTATGGAAATAACACAAAGAGAATGAAATACAAAACCTACAAGGATCAAGGGTTACTCATCGGTTCAGGCCCAATAGAATCTGCACACAGAACCGTTATTCAAAAACGGCTCAAACAATCGGGACAACGATGGACTATTAAAGGGGCTCAATTTGTGGCTAACCTGCGAGTAGCCAACATGAGTCAGATGTGGGAAAAAGTAATCAAGCTAATAAAAAATGCTGCCTAGCGACATTTTGGGCTGCGCCCGGCTACAAAAAAGTAAAAGACCAATGCAAAATTTTTCATAATTTTAATGTTTTTGAGATGAAACGCCTACTCTATTAAGTGGGCTTTTCGGCATCCGCCCTGTGTTTCACAGCATAGCATACGGGTGTCACGCTCCGGCTTAGCCAGAGCAGACAGGCGGGGTAGTGACAGCTACCAGCGCCTGTTTTTTTGTGCCTCTGCGTCTTCAGCTCCCATCCAATCACTAAAGAGGTCGGATGGGTAGCGCGCAGGCCGTATTTCAGTCAATAAGTCCAGTAGTGTTGTCCGTTCATGGGACGCTTCCCAGGGGAAGCAGTCAGGTAACGATAGTCGAAGCCTGGCCAGGCTTATCGGGCAGTTTGGTACGAGTAGAATATGAAAGGGTATAGGGCTCTTTTTTTACTCAAAAAATTAAATCCTCTTTTCAATTTTTGAGTGATTTAGTTCATAGCCTTTCACATTTATAATTACTGCAATGTATGCCAAAAACCGGTGCAAAACAAATATTCTGCAAAAAAAAACAGTAACCTATTTACAGTATATATTGTCACCATTTTTTATGCAAAAAAATTGCTATAGTTGATATATTAGTGTTAAGGGGGGGGGGGATACCATGTCACAAAATCGTACAAATCTTGTGGCTTTTATCAGATCCCGATTAAAGAACGGAGTAGTATCGTAGCATGTATAAATGGTATTTTTTCCCCTGCCGTGCTCTCTTTGCTAGAGATAGTTCTAACATTTTCTAAGAATCATAATTTGTAAATGCAGATGCTTTCAATTTTTTGAAATACCTTTATTATCCATGCTTTACGACAACCACAACCGGCTTATCAATTACCTGCGGCTCGCTGTCACCGACCGTTGCAATCTGCGCTGTCAGTACTGTATGCCGGAGCAGGGGATCGATTATGTGCCGCGCCGCCAGTTGCTCACCTACGAAGAGATGCTGCGCATCGTCCGCTTGTTGGTGAGCTTGGGCATCGAAAAGCTGCGTATCACAGGTGGGGAGCCCTTCCTGCGCAAAGACATGATGCCATTCCTGGAAGCGATTCATCAGATTGACGGCCTATATCAAGTACATATCACTACCAACGGCACGCTTACTGCTCCTTTGGTCCCACGCCTCAAGGCATTAGGCATTGCTGGTGTCAATCTGAGCCTGGATAGCCTGGACCGCCAACGTTTTCAGCAAATTACAAGGCGGGATGAGCTGCACAAAGTGCTGGAAACACTGGAAGCCTTGTTGCGCTTTCAAATACCCGTTAAAACAAATATGGTTGTACTCCAGGGAAAAAATGAGCAAGACATTGTTCCGATAGCTATGCTTAGCAAAGATCAGCCGCTTGACGTGCGCTTTATTGAAGAGATGCCTTTCAACGGCAGCGGATCTCAATCCGCCCAATTGCACTGGAACCACAATCGCATTTTGGAACATCTCAAAGGTACTTTCCCCAACATCAAAAAACTACCAGCTACACCTCATGCCACGGCCGCGACTTACCAAATCCCGGGGCATCAGGGCAAAATCGGCATCATAGCCGCCTTTAGCCGTACCTTTTGCGGTAGCTGCAATCGGATCCGCATCACACCTAAGGGGCTGCTTAAGACCTGCCTGTACGATGATGGTGTGTTCAACATCAAAGATCTGATACGGGCCGGCGCCGATGATGACGAGCTGCGCACTGCCTTTCTACAGGCCATTAGCCATCGTGCTGCCAATGGCTTCGAAGCCGAACAAGACCGACAAATGGGCTGGCCCGTTTCCGAATCGATGTCCACAATCGGAGGCTGAAATATGTCCCAAAAAAATTATCCTGAAATTTTTATCTTGCGGGCAAAAGTATATGGCTCCGGCTATATGTGATATTAAAATATTTAAACTATACAGATGAAAGATGTAAAGATCCAGGTAAACGATGGCGAGATCAAAGTAACCATGGAAAAGCCCGTTGGCGGCCGATTCAATTTAAAAGAACTGGGACTGAGTCCAAGCGTATATGAAGCCGAAGGAGGCAACCTGCGCTTGGTGTTTGAATTGGGTTACCTCGAAGATTTCCATTTTTACCGAATGCCCATCATTGACTTTAAATATACCGACAATATCCATGAAAGTGGTTGGGTGGTTGAGTTTAATGGTGAAAATATGCTGGAAAAAACGGACCACTCGGGTAAGGCTACTGTGCTATTGCTGAAAAGAGATCAACTAGCAGATAAAGTGCATCGCCACAGCAACCGACTTATTGTTCACGGCGATTTTTCAGATACGGTTGCCATAGACTTTGAAAAAAGCCACTTTCATCTGTTGGAGGAACCGGGGAGTTAGTACCCTCGCTCAATTTCTCACTTTATGCTTTCCGTCCAACAGGCTACCGACATTATTTTTCAGCACAGCTTGCCATTGCCGGATGAGCAAGTAGCTCTCACAAATGCTTGTGGCCGCATACTCCGTGAACCTTTACTTGCTGATCGCGATTTCCCCCCCTTCGATCGTGTTACGATGGATGGCATTGCCATTCAACATGAGGCTTTTGCAGCAGGCAGGCGCAATTTTTTAATTGAAAACATTGGTGCTGCCGGCGCACCACAGCAATCGCTCCTCAATAGCAACAACTGTATTGAGATCATGACGGGAGCTGTATTGCCTGCCCAAACTGATACCGTGATCCGCTATGAAGATGTAACAATCGATAAGGGTACAGCACAAATTGAGCTTGATACCGTTCGAGCAGGTCAAAATGTACACAAGCAAGCTACAGACCGTACAAAGGGAGAACTGATTGTGGAGCCGGGCTGCCGCCTATCCGGCGCCGAGATCGGCCTTGCTGCCAGCATCGGCAAGCATCAATTGACCGTCAGTGCCCTGCCCAAAGCCATCATTCTGTCCACCGGCGATGAGCTGGTGGATGTAAGCGAACAACCACTACCCCACCAGATCAGGCGCTCCAATACCTACAGTATTCAGGCCGCTTTATATCAATGGGGCCTTGAAAGCGATACCGGGCACCTGATGGATGATGAAGCTGAAATTGAACGGCAACTACGTTCAATCATTGATCAATATCAGCTTATTGTGCTGAGTGGCGGCGTATCGAAGGGAAAGTTCGATTATGTGCCACAGGTATTGGAGAAGCTGGCTTGCAAGAAGCTATTCCACAAAGTAGCGCAGCGGCCAGGCAAACCTTTTTGGTTTGGCACTACACCCAATGGCGGATGTATATTTGCCCTGCCGGGCAATCCGGTATCTACCTTTATGTGTACTCAGCGCTATGTGTTACCCTGGCTCAATGCTTCGACGGGCCTGCCACCCTTTACCGGGCATTGGGCCGAATTGCAAGACAACTTTAGCTTTGGGCGGCCTCTCACCTGTTTTCTACAGGTAAAAACCACTTTGAGTAGCGATGCCCGCCTGCAAGCCTGGCCGATTGCTGGCAAAGGTTCGGGCGACCTGGCTAACCTGCCTCTCGCTGATGGTTTTTTGGAATTGCCCGCCGATCGGGATATATTTGAAAAAGGGGCCTATTTTCCATATCACCCTTACCGATGAATGTGCGACTGCCTTACAGATCAAAAAGCCAAGCTTGATTATTTTATTTCGTTTTGCACCAACGTAAAAATCAAAATGCTTGTGCAGCAAGAAAAACGACGAGCTAAAAGCATGAAAAAAAAACTGACACATCTCGACACTTCTGGCAAACCATCTATGGTAGATGTTGGTAGCAAAAAAGCCACTGCCCGGCTGGCTCGCGCCCGCGCCGTGGTCGTTTTGAGTGACGAAATTCTAAGCCTGCTGGAAGCCGGTGAGATCGCCGCACCCAAAGGGCCGGTCTTTCAGACCGCTGTGCTGGCCGGCGTAATGGCTGCCAAAAAAACGGGCGAACTGATCCCCCTCTGCCATCCCATCGGGCTGGATCATTGCGATATCCAGATCGGCATCAACGACCGGCGGGAAGTGGTGATCGATTGCACGGCCCGGGTGTTTGCCAAAACGGGCGTGGAGATGGAAGCGCTTACCGGGGCCAGCATAGCGGCGCTCACTATTTATGATATGTGCAAAGCACTGTCGTCCGAAATTGTCATCAAAGAAATTGTGCTGATGGAGAAAAGAGGGGGAAAAAGAGATTTTGTGCGAAAGGAATAGATGCTATTCAAACAAAGGAACATAGACGCGATATTTACTATCTCGCTTCCGTCTGCCATCCCGCCATAGACCTTGCAGCCCGCTACAGTCAATGCTGTCGTTGTACCTTCGCCACTTCTGGCAGTAATACAGATCCGTTCCGATTTGCTTTTCGGGATCGTCGGGGTCATAGCGGGCCAGTATCTCATAGGGCAAGCCGAGGTACTTGACCACCGAATCGACCGGCCACTTTAAGGTTTCAATACAGCGACCCCATTGGCTGTATTTCATAGGCGATAGATGATTATCATAGGTTACAGGCACATCAGCAAAAGCACCATAGCCTACTTTTTTAGTAATCTCATTCATCCTGATGATGTCTTCTTGCGTAAAATCGGCCGTGTAGTACCCATTTTGGATATTGGTACAATACTTAAAACCCATTATGCAGATCTGCCGGATGCTGTCCAGCGGGTCGAGAGGCTGCTTCACTACGGCGGTTGTGTCCACACGGTGAGGAGGCAAGGTGCTGAGGAGTTGGGGATTTGAGGAGCTCGTTTTTTTGTTGCAGGCTCCTGAAAATAGCAGAAGTGCGATAAGCAGGTAATATTTCATTGGATGATGATCTTTTGGGTTTTGAGCAATTGATCTTTGTAAAATAGCTGAAGCCAGTAAACACCGGAATGCAACACCTGATCTGTTTGTATTTGTAAACCCACAGCATCCAAACTCCAGGAAGATAATGATTGGCTTCTACCATACACATCCCATATTCTGACCTGATCTACCTGTAGATGTTCTGCTCCGATAAATGTGAAATCTAAGGTATTGGATGTAGAAAAAAGAACTGGATAGATGGAAAATTTCTTTTTTACATAGAAATCATCTGTCGTTCCTGTTGTGGTACAAGTGGTTAATGTGCCTGTCACGATAGCTTGGTCATCACAATTCGCATGGAGATCCTGCGAGTTGGTTGCTGCATCAACAGATCCCATTATTTCGTTTGCTCCTATCCCCACACCCTCGTAAGCGTAATACATGAGTTGACCATCTGGCAAAATATGATGTAAGGTAAGCGCATGACCTATTTCGTGTAACAAAGTATAGGGCAGGTCCGGGTCTGTAAGGCAATTGACGGTAGGATAATTTAGGGCGTTAACATAAATGTCTATTTCCTTGCTGGTTACCAAAGCACGGTCATCAAAATACCCGCTCCCTAAACAGTCTGGATCATCGAGATTTATTCTACTAGGAGTAGTGTTGAGTGTAAAGGCTAAGGTAAATGGTCGGTTACCCGTTTGAAAATAATGAATACCATTTTTAAAATCTGCAAATTCATTTTGGGATAAATTGGTCGGCGTTGTACTCATGACAAACTGAATACCCGAAACTGCATTCCATTGACAGAAATAATCCGCCATACAATTTATCAGATTGGGGTCAGCCGAATTGGCTGTGTTACTGATTTCAAAAATGTATCCCTCAGCATTGTATGGATCCTCATTGTCCTTGGTTAAGTGTAGCCGCAAGGCTCCACAATTGTCATACTCCGGGCTTCTCACATTCATAATGGCATAGGGTATTTTCAAAGGGCTGGTGCTTTCCAGCCGTTTTTTTACTCCATTATTCTCTGGGGTTTCAATAATAAACCTTCCTGTACCTGCGGGGTTTGCGCTTGTCATATCACAATCACTGCCAATAACAGAAGGGACATAAAGAACGATCTCTGAATCCGACCATTTTTCAATATCGGTTTCATGCGTAAAAGTGTAAGAAGCACCTCCGTCATCTGCATTGACAAAAAAGACCTTTCCCATAGGATTGGTATGAATACTGTTGTTAAAGCCTGCTCCGGTAATGGTCAATTTGCTCTCTTCAATAGATGCTATTCAAACAAAGGAACATAGACGCGATACTTGCGGCCTCGCTTCCGTCTGCCATCCCGCCATAGACCTTGCAGCCCGCTACAGTCAATGCTGTCGTTGTACCTTCGCCACTTCTGGCAGTAATACAGATAGGTTCCGATTTGCTTTTCAGGATCCTTGGGGTCATAGCGGGCAAGCATCTCATAGGGCAAGCCGAGGTACTTGACCACCGAATCGACCGGCCACTTTAAGGTTTCAATACAGCGGCCATATACGTTATACCTTAAAGCTTTCCGGCTATTGGGATCAATATCAGATACTGGTGCGTAATGTACGCCAAATCCGCCTCGAGAAAAGGATGTGCAAATCTCATTCATCCTGATGATGTCCTCTTGCGTAAAATCGGCCGTGTAGTACCCGTTTTGGATATTGGTACAATACTTAAAACCCATTATGCAGATCTGCCGGATGCTGTCCAGCGGGTCGGGTGCCTGCTTCACTACAGTAGTTATATCCACAATAGTGTCCGGCGGCGGTGTGGTTGCACCAGTACTTACAGGGCTTGTTTTTTTGTTGCAGGCTCCCGAAAACAGCAGGAGTGCGATAAGCAGGTAATATTTCATTGGATGATGATCTTTTGGGTTTTGAGCAATTGATCTTTGTAAAATAGCTGAAGCCAGTAAACACCGGAATGCAACACCTGATCTGTTTGTATTTGTAAACCCACAGCATCCAAACTCCAGGAAGATAATGATTGGCTTCTACCATACACATCCCATATTCTGACCTGATCTACCCGTAGATGTTCTGCTCCGATAAATGTGAAATCTAAGGTATTGGATGTAGGAAAAAGAACTGGATAGATGGAAAATTCCTTTTTTACATAGAAATCATCTGTCGTTCCTGTTGTGGTACAAGTGGTTAATGTGCCTGTCACGATAGCTTGGTCATCACAATTCGCATGGAGATCCTGCGAATTGGTTGCTGCATCAACAGATCCCATTATTTCGTTTGCTCCTATCCCCACACCCTCGTAGGCGTAATACATGAGTTGACCATCTGGCAAAATATGATTTAAGGTAAGTGCATGGCCTATTTCGTGTAGTAAGGTATAGGGCAGGTCCGGGTCTGTAAGACAATTGACGGTAGGATAATTTAGGGCGTTAACATAAATATCTACTTCCTTGCTGGTTACCAAAGCACGGTCATCAAAATACCCGCTCCCTAAACAGTCTGGATCATCGAGATTTATTCTACTAGGAGTAGTGTTGAGTGTAAAGGCTAAGGTAAATGGTAGGTTACCTGTTTGATAATAATGGATACCATTTTTAGAATCCGCAATTGTATTTTGGGATAAATTAGTCGGAGTAGTACTCATGACAAACTGAATACCCGAGACTGCATTCCATTGACAGAAATAATCCGCCATACAATTTATCAGATTAGGGTCAGCCGAATTGGCTGTGTTACTGATTTCAAAAATGTATCCTTCACTATTGTAGGGATCATCATTATCTTTAGTTAGATGAAACCGTAAGGCACCACAATTGTCAAATTCCGAACTTCGAATATTTGTTATAGCATATGGTATTTTCAATAAGCTGGTGCTTTCCAGTCGCTTTTTCAGACCATTATTCTCCGGGGTTTCAATAATAAACCTCCCTGTCCCTGCAGGATTTGCTGATATTACATCACCAGCAGAACAATCATCTCCTATAATAGAAGGAACATAAAGGATGATCTCTGAATCCGACCATTTTTCAATATCGGTTTCATGCGTAAAAGTGTAAGAAGCACCTCCGTCATCTGCATTGACAAAAAAGACCTTTCCCATAGGATTGGTATGAATACTGTTGTTAAAGCCTGCCCCGGTAATGGTCAATTTGCTCTCTTCATTGTCGCCAGCAGGAACATCCTGGTTAAAATTACTGATCAGAACGGAGGTATTGCAGGTAAATTCATCATGCCCGCCTTTAGCTGTTTGCGGGTTGTAATCCATAGGAAAGCCAGGCAGGGGCGGCAGTAAGTAAAAGCTTGGATTTGCCACAGGTAAGCTGATGCCAATTCCGGCTTTTTGATTACAACTGGCTACTTTCAATGTAATATCGGCCATTTTATGTAAAAACCCGGATTTCATTATCTGCCATTGTCCTGCCGCACTTAATATAGTCAGAGAAAAAGAGGTAGGGCCTTCATCCTCCGCAGTGACCTGGTATAGCGGGTCAGTAAAGCCGGAACCGATCGCAGTGAGTTTAATATTAGTTACAACCTGGATGCCAAATGCCAGATCTGAATAATCTATAATTACCTTTCCTCCCCCATAATAGATGGATTTTCCTGCTACTGGTGAGTCTCCTTCCTGTTCGGCAAACAAACTAAAATGCAAGTCGAACATACCACCACCCAAGGATTCGTATCTGAAATTGTCCAGGCTGTAACAAATACCTACATCCGCATTATTATCCACCGATTTGATGCTATCCACGATGATGTAATGATCAAAGTAATGACAATCTCCTTTGGGATCGATGTACATGCTTTCATCTGTCATCGAAAATTTGTCGAAAGAAATTGGTGTGGTTAAAGACAATGGTGGATCGGCAACCTCTACGGAAAGCAAATGCAGGTCTTTCGAACGTCCATCACCTGCGTTGATAAACCCATGATCGCAGGGGCCATAGATCTGCACCTGAAAAGAAGTATCGCTAAAATCCTGTACCGAGAGGGAAAAAGTCGTATCCTGGATGTCGGCTCCTTTTTGGGTGCTGAGCATACCATTTAATACAATACCACTACCCAATATGAGCGTGTCATAATTGACCACCACCAAACCTTCGCCATATTCGATATTTTCACCGATCAATTTGGCATAAATATCAAAAGTGAATTTTTCAAGCAAGACATCGTAATACGGATTTTTAAAATAGTACTCGATGGTTTTGTCCGTATTAGTGCCTCTAAACCTAAATTGGCCAAACAAATTTACACCCATTCTATCTTCGTGTAAGGAAGTTCCCAACCATTGAGGGCTGTGATCAAATTGTGCAGCCACCGTTTTAATAAAAGCTTCGTAATTGTATATCTTTTGCCCGGCAAATGCCACTTGGGGGTTAATGCCGTCATCAAAGTACTTGGCAATGCTAACCACTTGAAATGGTGTAGTGGCTTGTTGGCAGTCTGACACCTTATACGTAATCTTTTCCAAGAAGAAAAGCCCCTGCATGCCTACAGTTAAATACGGTTGATGAGGAGCAACAAAGATAGTTGAATCAATCATCCCTCCTACCTGAAGAATAGTTACAGATTCTTTTTTCAGGGCTCCCTTGAATATTTTTAAGGGTTTGATCGTAAAAACCCGGTAGGGAAAGCCGTGGCTGGTACAGTGATCTTTTGAAAGGACTTCTCCTTCTAAAACAATTTCTGATCGGTTAATTTCTTTTTCAAGAATCTCTTTATAGGTCTGCGCATGTAGGTGAAAAAAAGTACCGAAACAACCTAAAACAATCAGAAACCATTGGGAGATGGGAGATGGGAGAAATTGAACATAGCTTTGTGGTTTTTGGTTAATTGAATAACTAAATGTAAGCAATACTATTGTTAATTTAAAATTTTTAACATTACTTTTGTAGTTTGCGTTTTTGAACAATTCCTTTTTTAAAAGTCATGCGATCTCAATTATACCTCCTTCTGCTTTTGTTAATTATCTTCACATGCCACTTCGCAAGTGGACAAACTATTATGGATATAGAAGGAAATACCTATGAAACCATTCGGATAGGCAAGCAGGTCTGGATGAAAGAAAACCTGAAAGTTACCCACTTCAACAACAATATCGAAATTCCAAATCTCAAAAACGACACAGCCTGGTATATGACACAAAGCCCGGCCTGGTGCGATTACAACAATGCCCCGGACACCAGCGAAATATATGGCCGCCTGTACAACTGGTATGTCGTTGGAAGTGACTACAATGTGTGTCCGCAAGGCTGGCATGTGCCCGATTTGGAAGACTGGCAGCAATTGATAGACTACCTCGGCGGAGACAGCATCGCCGGAGGAGCTTTAAAGGAAGCGGGCTTTGCCCACTGGCCCAAATCCAATATCGCCACCAACAGCAGTGGTTTTACGGCATTGCCGGCCGGCTTTCGCTACGGGTCCTTAGGTCATTTCTCTATAAATTATGGCCGGTTTATGACAATTGGAGGGAATACTGGATTTTGGATCGCTATGGAATCCGGACCTTACAGAGCACCCTATTATTATTTAGTACCTTCAACGAGAGGAATATATAAATTAATTAATTCCAAAGGCTATGGCCATAGCATCCGCTGTATTCGGGATGAACCAAGTAGCCCCGATGACAATGGCTCCCAAAAGGCAAAGCATTTTTTTCTTTTCCCAAACCCCACTGCCGGAATGGTGCATATACAGCCCAATTATCAGGTTAGCGAAGCCATCCGGCTGGCATTGTACGATATGTTGGGCAGGCAACTGCTGAGGCAGCAGCATCTGGGGGCAATAGATTTGACTACTTACCCGGGGGGAGTGTACTATTTCTATATCCAGGACGGAGCCTTGCAGTTTTCGAAAAAGATAGTGAAGACAAGCTATTGAATAGCTATACATATCTCCCATCTTTTGTAATTTTACCGGGCATCATTTAAGCGATTCGATGAACAGCAACCCGCTCCACCAAAAGCACACCAAGCTCCAGCGCTCCAAATACGGCCGTTTTGGCCGCCGGGAGTGGGCCTTCCTTGGCGCTCCTTGTGGGCTAATCCAGTCTTTCACAGGAGCCGTCATTGAGCAGTTGGGCGATGGCTATCGCTTGGCTTACCTCGATGCCGATCATGCAGGGGATGAAGCCGAAGCCACCGACACCCGCCTGGCGAAAGGCGCTGTAGTGCAATATACCGACAAGATTAGCCATCATCGCTTTGAGTGGAGCGGACAGTCCGGGCCGTTCCAGTTCCGTCCCTTGTTTGACGGCTGTGATGCTTTGCTCATCAATGGCAATCACTTTGAGGCGGCGCAACAGATCGTGTTTATCGATCCGCGCAAGGAAGAGTCGCTGCAGCGCAAGCTCGACCGGCTCACCGATGTACAGGCCTTTGTGCTGGCGCACGGGCAAAACGATATTTACGATTTTCTGAAAGAAGCCGTTCCCAACTGGGCGGAGCTGCCAAAGGTGAGCATCGATGCGCCCGGCCTCATCGCACAAATCATCGGCCAGCAACTGGAGGCTGCCATAGTACCGCTCAACGGACTGGTGCTGGCGGGTGGCAAAAGCCAGCGAATGGGGCAGGACAAAGCGCTGCTCGATTATCACGGCATGCCCCAGCAGGAGCATCTGTACCAATTGCTAAGCGAATGCTGCGCCGATACCTTCCTCTCGCTGCGGCCCGAGCAGGATGAGCCTCCCTTTGAGGTATCCGTAATCCGCGACACCTTCACCGGGCTGGGGCCGATGGGAGCTATACTTTCCGCCTTCCGCCAAGCTCCGGACAGTGCATGGCTGGTAGTAGCCGTCGATTTGCCACTGGTGGATGCTGCAGTCCTGGACGAATTGATCGGGCAGCGCAATCCCTCCAAAGTAGCTACTGCCTTCCACAATCCGGCTACTGATTTCCCTGAGCCGCTTATTGCCATCTGGGAGCCACGGGCCTATCCCGTACTGCTGCAGTTTTTGGCGCAGGGCTACTCTTGCCCCCGTAAGGTGCTGATCAACAGCGATATGGAAAGTGTGGAAATTGACAATCCAATTGTCTTGCGAAATGCCAACCGACCGGAGGATGTAGAGGCAATCAGGAAGTTAATGAAATGAGCAGGGGTTAATTTCGCTGACGGTCCAAGAGTGATAAATCATTCTCGAACCTCTCGCGACATATAGCTCAGGTCATTGGGTAGGCAAATTGTTCCAGGCTCTGATTTTCTCATTCTCCGTATCTAAATTTTAGAGCGTGTTTGGGAATTGCTTTTGGAAGCAGTAGTAGTAAAATTTAATTTTGGGCGAAGCCTTTTTTTGAGGCATAGCCAACGCTATGGCGATGAAAAATAATGAAGTACAGAATTAAATTTTGCACTAATGCACCGAAGGGTAAATTCCAAACACGTTCTTAATCTCCTTCATAGATCAGATAGCTATTAGAAGTATCGTTTTTCGAGATTTTATTGAAATAAAAACTGCACAAATTAGGAGTCAGATTCCTAATTTGTGCAGTTTTGTCTGAAAACCCAGTTACGGATGTCCTGCTACCCACACTTCGCCATCTTCAAAAATCTCCTTTTTCCAGATCGGCACACGCTGCTTAAGGGTATCGATGGCATACTGGCAAGCTTCAAAAGCAGCCTTGCGATGCGCGGTAGCTACCGCAATCACTACGGCTACCTCCTGTATGTCCAATACCCCCAGCCGGTGGTGGATGACTACCTTTTCCGCCGACCAGTCCTGAACGATTGTATCAGCAATTTTTTGCATCTCTTTGATGGCCATAGGCGCATAGGCCTCAAATTCGAGCCGCAGTACCCTCCGGCCTTTGGTAAATTCACGTGTAGTGCCTATAAATACGGCGGTGCCACCGGCCCGTGGGTTTTTGGCAAAATCGATGCAATTTTGAATTTGCAAAGGCGTTTCGAGGAGCTGTATATCAGTCATGGTTCAAAGCATTTGGAACGTAGCAGGGTTTAGCCACCACTTACCGGCGGTATAAGCACCACCTCGTCGCCGGGGCGGATCAGCTGATCATCGGTGGCATATTCGCTGTTTATGGCAATGGCCAGCGACGCCAGATTGCGCAAAGAAGGAAAGCGATCGAACAGCTCATCGCGCAGTTTTTCCACATCGGTGCCCTCATCTACTTCGCACGGTAGCCTGGAGCCGCCTACAATGTCTTTGGCAATGCCAAAAGCTAAAATTTCAATTTGCATCATCCCGGCCATAAAGGAAAGTTTGATGGTAAAGATAGCCCAAATTGGTATCATTTCTTATTTTGCCATAGATGAGACCCTTCGGCATTTTCAGCAAATACGCTTTATCGGGACATATTGTAGCAGTATTTTTTTTCCTGCTGGCACTTTATTTTCCACTATTTCTACATCTCGATTCGCAGGGTCTGGCGCATTGGGATGAGGCACACAATGCTGTCAATGCTATTGAAATGGAGCAGCATGGCCACTACTTGCGGCGCTACTTCAATGGGCAGCCTGACAGTTGGGAAACTAAACCTCCGCTACTGATCTGGCTCCAGGTATTCAGCTTCAAATTGCTGGGCCATACAGAGCTGGCCGTTCGATTGCCGGCAACTTTGGCAGCTCTGGGAAGTGTACTGCTCATTGCCTTATTTTATAAAAAAGTTATCCGCTTGCCCCTGGCCGGTGCTCTTTCAGCCCTGGCACTGGTTTGTTCGGCCGGCTTTATCAGGCCGCATGTTGCACGCACTGGCGACCATGATGCGCTGATGATATACTGGATGCTGGCAGGGCTTTTTACTTTTCTTGGATACCTCCACTTCCAATCCAGGCGTCGGCAAATGCTTGTTCTTTTTACCACTTCGCTGATACTGGGTGTGATGAGCAAGAGTATAGCCGCGCTGCTGTTTTTGCCTGGTTACTTCTTGTACGCCCTACTGAGCGGGCGTGTGTTGAAAATTTTGAAGGATCGTGATATCTATATTGCGGCTATGGGCTTTGTGGCTGTTGTGGGGAGCTATTATTGGACTGTTGAATACTATTATCCCGGCTATTTGGAATTAGTGTGGAACAATGAATTGCTGCCCCGTTACCTCAATGCTGCTAAAGATCAGACCTACCATGTGCCCGACAACCGATGGATATATATCAAACTATTAGTTAGCCGCCATTTCAGCTACTTCATTTTCCTGCTTCCGCTAAGTGGATGGTTTTTGTACCGGGCCAAAACTTATCCATTGCTAGGACGTTTTTCGCTCCTTTTGGCGGTAGTGGCCATTAGTTTTTTATTCATCATTTCGATGGGTACCTTCAATAGTTGGTATGATGCTCCTGTGATTCCCCTATTGGCTATGCTGTGCGGCAGCGGGCTGGCATTGGCATGGATGAATTTGCATAAATATGTACGCAATGCTCCAAAGTGGCTGGTGGGCCTGCTATTGGTGTTCGCTGTTTTTGGTTATCCCTATTACCGGATAGTGGAAAAATCGTATCACAGTTTTCCCAATCAAGATAATTATGGAGAATTTTTACACCATCTGAAAGCCAAGCGCCCTGAGTTGCGCAACCTCTTTGTGTATTATGAAGTGCGCAATTCGGCCTACCTGTTTTATGAAAAAGTATATCGGTGGCACTATGGGTATCAGTTGGAGAGCTGCGGAGTGGCCGGGCCATTGATTCAATGTGAGCCGGGGCCGCAAGCCGGGCAGCATGTGCTGATATGCAGGCCCCAGTACCAAAAGGCATTCGAGCGGCATTTCGATAGTAAGCTTTTGGAGGGCTTTGATCAGTGTGTTTTATACCGAATGATTCGGAAGAGAGGGAAGCCAACTGTCGTAGCGCCGACACCTAAATGATCTACTAATTGACATTTGGATTTGCCGGGTATTTGAAAGTCTGGATTTGCTAAGTATTGGTCATTTCTCTGGTGACAAGGTTTCGCTAAAAACGTTTAAATTTTAGTCGGGCCATGCCGAAAAAAGACTTTAAACAAGAAGTAGGCAAAACACAAATAATTTTCAAAATGCTAAGAATTAATTTATTTTTCATTGTTGCTCTATTGGGCGTAATTTCTATTATGGGTTGCAGTGATGATGAAGATAGTGTTGCAACGGGTATGTTAAACCTTAACATCTCAGGCTTAGAAGACCTGGGGAGCGATTATGTTTATGAGGGATGGATAATGGTAAATGGTACACCTCAATCAGCAGGAGTATTTAGTGTGGATGGCTCTGGCAACCTGTCCAAAACATCCTTTGAAATAGATCAAGACGATTTGGACAATGCTACTGCTTATATTCTGACTATTGAGCCAAGCCCGGACAGCGACCCAAACCCCAGCAGTGTCCATATTTTAGCTGGAGATTTTTCTGGCACCTCAGCTGCTTTAACGGTTGGGCATAGTGCAGCTATTGGTGACGACTTTTCTACTGCCGAAGGCAGTTATATTCTTGCTACTCCCACGGATGGCGGCATGATGACAAATGAAAACAGTGGTATTTGGTGGTTGGATCCTGCTGCCGGCCCGGGAGCCGGATTGGACTTGCCCGCTTTGCCGGCCGGCTGGAAATATGAAGGATGGGTGGTGATGAACGGAACTCCCGTTACCACAGGTACTTTTATATCTGTCACCAGTGCGGATGATTCCGCTCCTTTCAGCAGCTCTACTGCTTCAGGGCCTCCATTTCCAGGCGAAGATTTTTTGCTGAATGCTCCTTCCGGCTTGGCCTTCCCAACAGATCTTTCTGAAACCACCGCGGTTATTTCTGTGGAGCCGGATCCGGACAACAGCACTGCGCCGTTTTTGCTAAAACCGCTGGTAGGTACCGTACCTACTAATGCAGTGGATCATACCTCATACAGTATGAACAACAATTCGGCTGCAACCAATCCAACAGGAACAGCTTCCAGGTAGATAGCTGACAAAATAATCAGCAAAGAAAAAGCAGCTCCGCTTTGGAGCTGCTTTTTCCTATTTACCGACTGCTCATTGCGCCATCAAATGGTGGTTTATAGCCGATTTTTTAAAAGGCCGGGCATTTCACCTTCGACACTTTATTGATCGATCGGGGATTGCCGATGATTTGGATGATTGACAGCTCGGGGCCGCCAAAGCCATTGCTAGCCCGGGTGAGTGTGGAAAGGTTGGTATCAAAAGAGAAGGTAATAAAGGTATTGCGAATATCCATCCGAACAGCCGAAATGATGGCATCGAAGCCTGCGATGTCCGTCTCAAGGTACGAACGGAACCACATCCCCAGATAAAATGCATAGGGGGATTTGCGCATCGAGCGGCTTTTGAAAAATTTGACAAAGGTGCCAAAGTTGATTTCGCGGTGTGGTCCCTGATCCAGGAAGATAAAACTGGGCAGCGCAGTTATGTATTTTGCCATTCTGAAGTCGCCACCACCATGTATGACCAGTTTTCGGTACAACTGATCCGTTTGATAATACGGGCTGGTATTAAATTCATCGTACATCTTGCTGAAAAATGAAGTGTTTGGCATATTGAGGTGAAACAGGGCTCCACCCAAATAGAAGGAGCTAAATCTGCTAAAAGAGTAATGCCAGGCTGCGCCGGCCGAAACATCCCAGAAGCTGAGATTGTCAGGCGCCCCATCGAGTACCATAGGCTCTATGTCAAATCCTACCATTTTGGTATAATCGAGGCGGTAGTTGTAGTAACTTCCGCGCATTCCAAACATTACAAACTGCTTCCCTTCCCGGTCCAATGCTTTTAATATAGAAAGCGTCAAACTCACCGAAGTTTTGGTAAAATCCAAATCACCAGCTTTGTCGGATGTCAATTGCAGGCCAGTCCCTAAAAGGCTGTTTCCGCCCAGATCAGCCATTTTCATATCTACCGATCCGGCTATCGTTTTATAACCTTTCGTCACGGTTTCCCACTGGCTTCGGGCATTTCCAATGAAGCGGATATTTCCATTGTGAAACAAGCCCGTTAAAGCAGGATTGAGATAGGTTGGCGATGCGTGGATGTGCGCCAGATGAATATCCTGTGCTTGTGCTAAGCCAAAACACAGCAGCAACATCCCCATTGTCATGCAGTAAAAGTTTGGTTTCATGAGCTATGATTTTTTTGCAGAGGGGATGTTATTGGCAAACGTTCGTTTATAGTAGCGTGGGGGTATTTGTGTGATTTATTTTATTATGGTTATATTTCCCTTAGTTATAAATTCATCGCCATTGAGGCAGTATCCTATGATATAATAGACATACACATCGGGGTTTAATGGCTGCCCCCGGAAGGTGCCGTCCCACCTATCGGTGAGTATATCTTTGGTTTCGAATACCAGTTCTCCCCAGCGATTGTAAATGCGCAACAGTGAAACTTCGGAATAATAGCGGTACCGGATCTCAAACTCATCATTGTAGCCATCTCCGTTGGGGGTGATAAAGTTGGGAATTTCCAATACTCCCTCTACACATTCGTCCCGTACCCCTATTTGCACCTCGTCCTGGTTCATACAGCCTTCCTCATCAATCACAGTGGCAATGTAGCTGGCTGATTGTAGCATTTCAACCAGTATCTCACTGCAATCCCAGCAGAGCGTATCACCAAACTGGTTCATCCAAAATATAGTGGCCAGCGTATCATTGGTGGTTGCTACTAACCAGGCCGTATCACCTTTGACTACCTGTGCTTCCGCCTCTATTTCTATGCTCGGTGGCAGGTTTACCTCTACAGTTGCTTGTACTTCTACTGTAGTACCGGCGCAATTGTCGGCAGTGGCAAAATAGGTAGTAGTAATTTTCGGCGAAGCAATCGGGTTGGGGCAATCGGTACAGCTCAACCCATGCGATGGACTCCAATGAACGACATCTGCGCCCAGTACTTCTATTTGCACTTCATCGCCCAGGCAAATGCGATAATCATCTGCAAGCAACTCTACAACCGGCTCAACGATCAGCTCCACACTCACGAGGCTGTCGCAGCCAAAAGCATCTGTGTAGGTATCGGTATAGATGCCTGCCTGGGTTTCATAATTGCCAAATATCAGCAAGCTATCTCCTTCGCAGATCACTTCTTCGAGGAAGGTGTCATCATTGGCTGGTCGGACTTCTAGTTGTGTACTCACCAGACTATCACAACCACTGGCTGCAATAAGCGTATCCGTAAACAAGCCAGAGTCAAATTGATAAGCTCCTCCAACAAATAAACTATCGCCATAACAAATCGAAAACTCCATTTGCTCAACAACCCGTTCCTGCACCGCCAATGTTATCACAATAGTGCTATCGCAACCATGCTGATTAAAGGCATTACTTATGAAGGTTCCTGCCTCTTTTTGATACACACCATCTATCAAAACAGAATCCCCTTCGCAAATACTGTAGGATATGGTGCTGTCCGACTTCGGCAATACCTCCAATAGCGTCACATACAGGCTATCGCAACCATGTACCGTTGTCCAGCTTTCCTGATAAACACCACTAGTGGTTTGATATGCACCACCTATCAACAGGCTATCTCCTTCACAGATCACTTGCTGGGCAGTATCGGCAAACACTGGGCTCATCAAAATATCAACTACCTCAATACTATCACAACCATTGGTAGTAGTATAATAATGTGAGATAATAGTATCGGCAAAGATTGCCGCTCCTTGATACACATCTCCATAGCACAAGCGGAGCGGCATAGTATCTCGGTATATCGCATCAAACACAATATTGGTAATCACAACACTATCGCAGCCCGTAGCTGTAATGAGGCTATCAATCAATACCGTATCGTTTTGATAAAAGACCCCGTTGTGATCGGTTCCTTCACAAAGTTGAACATTCAACACTAAGTCCTGATCAGGTGTAACCCTAACATTCGTTGCTACGATACTGTCGCAACCATTTACTGCGATCAGGCTATCAACTATCAAGGTATCAGAAAAATAAATCGTTCCTTCATAATCCTCACCCTCACATATAGTTACAGCCTGCTGCATGTTGAATACTTCCAGTACAGTTAGATCGAGAATGGTGGTGCTGTCGCAACCATTGCTGCCTGTATTTAATGTTGAATAAATGCCTGTGCTGGTATAATCATTTCCGGCAAATGTGTAGTACTCGCCTTCACAAATAACTGCCTGGAGAGAATCTGTACTTGGGTACAATACTCGGATATTTACATACTCTGTACTATCACAACCTGCCGCTGAAGTATAACTGTTCACGAGCATGGTATCATTGATAAGGCGTACTCCTTGATAAATCTCTCCTTCACAAAGCTGTACATGTAAGGTATCTACAATCTCGGGGACATATTTGAGCAATATGGCTACTGTACTGTCGCAGCCGTGAATTGTAGTGTACATAGTAGTAAGGATGGTATCCGTACTATACACGTTACCGTTATATGGGGTGCCTTCACAGAGTTGTATTTCCATACTATCTGAATAAAGCGGATGCACAATAATATTGCTAATCAGAATGCTATCGCAGCCATATATGGATGACAGTGTATCGGCCCAGGAAGTATCGGAATGATAAATTTGACCGTTCAGCAAATCGCCTTCGCACAGATCATAGCTGGTAGTTTCAGAATATATATCATGTACTGTCAGGTTTAGGGTAACTATACTATCACAACCATACATATTGACCAATGTATCTACATAAATGCCACTTATATCGTAATTTGAATCACCAATTGTAAAGGTCTCCCCATCACAGATCTCTCCATCAATAGTAGAAGAACTATGCGGATTGACCTGCAAAGCAATATGCACAATGCTATCGCAACCCAATGTAGAAGTGTAGGAATTGGTGAGCAGCGTATCAGCGTAATAAGCAACACCATTATATAAATCTCCTTCACAAAGCACCACATCAATGGTATCCATATAGTTATCTACAAACGTCAGATGCCTCAATACTACACTATCGCAACCAAATACCGTACTCAGGCTATCCACCAAGATCGTATCGCCGGGATATACCACGCCATTAAAAGCCGTGCCTTCACAAAGCTCGACGAATACACTATCCAGCTTTTCCGGATTTACTGTCAATTGGGTTTGAATGATGCTATCGCAGCCATGCATATTGTGCAAGCTATCTACCAGCAGCGTATCGGAATAATAAGCCATTCCCCGGAAGGTATCTCCCACACAAATAGCTACAGAAAAATGCTGAATTTGGCTGGGCAACAGCTTGATTTGCGTATATACAATACTATCACAGCCGAAAACAGTAGAAAGTGTGTCTATCAGCACCGTGTCACTTGCATAGCCCGTCCCATTGTATAATTCCATCGGACAAAGCTGCAGCGTTTGGTTAAACACGGTAGGTGGTAACGTACTCAGCACCAAATTGACCACACTGTCGCATCCGTCTGCTGCGGTAAGGGTATCGGAGTAAAGCCCCGGGATAGTATAAATTGAGTTGCCGATCAGAATGGAATCGCCTTCACAAATCGTTTCGTTCAAATCCGTCACAATCCATTCTTTGATCGTCAAGGTCAACGAAACGATGCTGTCGCAACCAGAAACAGCCGTCAGTGTATCATAATACACGCCACTATCGCTCACCAATGTATCGCCAAACTGATAGTCGGTGCCGGCACAAATTTCATCTACAAAATCCGTATAGACAAAATCATTGACCAGGAGCACTAAATGTACGATGCTGTCGCAGCCATTCGCAGCCACCAATGTATCAGAATAGCTTCCACTTGTAGTGTACACATGATTACCAACAACCACTGAGTCTCCTTCGCAAATGATTTCACTGAGATCGGTAGGCGGAGGTAGGGGCAGTACGATCAGCTGTGCCTCATCAGATTGTATGTTGCAGAGGCTGTCCTTGATATCTGTAAACTCATTGGCAACCAGGCAGCGGTAAAGACCGGCATCGCTCAGCCGGGCAGGATCAATTAGCAAGGTGGAATCCGTAGCACCTGCTAAATCTGTCCAGACACCGCCATTATCACTGCTATACTGCCATTGATAATAAAGCTGATTGTAATCGGAAATCACCGTCACAGTGAACATCACGGCTTCGTTTTCACAAACAATGGAATCAGGCCCAACAGTGATCTCTATATCCGGATCGCAAACCTCCACCGTTATATCCTGGCTAATGCTTGAAGTATTGCCACAATTATCAGTTGCTGTCCAAATGCGCCGGTAGGTATAAGCTCCAATACAAACCGCCGTAGTGTCCGTCACAGTCATTGTGATCGTCACATCGGCATCACAATTATCAGTAGCGGTAAGCATGGGCAGCTGTAAAATTGAGTCGCAAGCTATGGTCAAGGCAGGCGGTATGCTATCAAATACAGGGGCTATAGTGTCTATTACCGTAATTAGCTGACTACTATCTGCCTGATTGCCACAACCGTCAATCGCCGTCCATATCCTGGTAATGGTGTAGCCATCATCACATGAGCCGGCGGTTATTTGCTGGTCGAATTGAATCACTACGGTGGTATCGCAAACATCCGATGCAGTAGGCATTGCCGGAGGTGGAACAGAGTCACAGCTTACGGTAATATCTGCGGGCACATCTATCAAAACCGGCAAAGCGGTATTTATCACTTCAATGTGCTGCGTTCGTTGCTGCTCATTGCCACAGGCATCGGTAGCCGTCCAGATTCGTGTCAACGTATAATTACCTGCACAAGCCCCGTCAACACGGCTTTCGTTGAATGTCAAAACTACTTCAGAATTGCAAATATCGCTGACAGTCGGATCAACGGGATCAGGAACGGAATCACAGCTAATGGTCAGATCCGCCGGTACATCTGTCATCACGGGAGCAATCGTATCTACCAATGTAATCCTTTGCAATTTATCCGTTCGGTTGCCGCAGGTATCTGAAAGCGACCACAAGCGCCGGATTACCATATTGCCGGCACATACCGGATCGACTAATGTATCATCCTGGTAGAAGGCTTCTCCAATATTCGGATCACAATTATCAAATTCGTCCAACACATCGCCGGTATTGTCCAGATCATTGGGGTCCTCGTCACAGGCCAGAGTAACATCTGGCGGCACACTGAAATCAGGCGGCGTGGTGTCTTCCACAGAAATCGTTTGTATGTGCTGGCCAGTGTTTCCGCAACTATCTGCCCAACTCCAGCGGCGGGTCAGAGTGTATGTATTGGGGCAAATCGTATCCGAACCGATCTCTTCATATAGGATGTTCACATTGCTGTCGCAATTATCCACCACGGCAGGATCGGCAGGCGGAGGCACCGACTCACAAGACACCGTAAGGTCGGCCGGTGCAAACTGAATAATCGGAGCCAGGGTGTCAATCACCAAGACTTGCTGGCTTACGGTATCCCGGTTGCCGCAATTATCTTCCGCAATCCAGCGACGCGTTATCAAAAACTCGTTTCCACAACTCCCCGGTGTACTATTTTCTTCAAAGCTAATCACCACATCCGGATCACAGTTGTCAATCGCCGTGATGTCCACACCGATCTCCGGAACCGGGAGCAGGCTGTCACAAGGTACAATGGCATCCTCCGGTACACCAATAATACTTGGTGGCTCATTATCCACAATTGTAATGACCTGAATCTGGCTAAACGTATTGCCACAATCGTCCGTCAGCGACCATTCCCGATAAATGGTCATGGCATTGCTACAGGCCGAATCCACCACCACACTATCCTGGTGCAGGGCATCCAAAAGGCCGGGATTACAGCCATCGCGCTCGTCAGTTACATCTCCTGTAATAGTTAAATCATTGGGATTGGCATCACAGGGCAATACCGTATCGGGAGGTGCTGTGAATACAGGAGCCAGCGTATCCAAAACAATAATGATTTGAATAGCTGTGGCCAAGTTACCACAATCATCTGTCACCGTCCAAAGTCGTTCAAAAGTACCCGTACTATTACATCCGGTTAAACCGCTCGTATTATCAGCATAACTGACTTGCGGTACAATGCTGCAATTGTCTCCTACATTGGTCACCTCGCCGATGTCCAGCGTGGTGGTATCAATCTGACAATTCAAATCTACATAAACGGTGGTGTCCGCCGGTGCGGTAAATATAGGAGCCAGTGTATCGAGGACGGTAATATACTGGGTATCAGTCACTGCATTGCCACATTCATCCATCACCAGCCAATGGCGGATAAAGGTGCCTGTGCCGTTGCAGCCCGTTAAGCCGCTAAGATCGTCACCGTAAATGATCTGTGGCGGTTCACAATTGTCCTGTGCGTCAATGACATCGCCTGTATTATGGATAGACGTATCGACCTGGCAAAGTGCATCCATATAAATGGTGACATCTGCAGGAGTTGTAAATGTAGGAGCGATGGTATCCAGCACCGTTACCGTTTGTGTTTGGATTGAGTTGTTGCCACAGGCATCCGTTACTGTCCAAATGCGCTGAAAAGTGCCTGTACCATTGCATCCTGTCAAGCCGCTGAGGTCGTCCGAATAGGTTACCGTTGGGCTGGAAGAGCAATCATCCGCAACATTGGTCGGTGCGCCGATGTCAGCCATTGTGGTATCCAAGGCACAGAAATTATCCAGATAAACTGTCACATCTGCCGGTGGGTTGAAGCTGGGGCCGATGGTATCAATTATCGAAATGATCTGCAAAGCTGTGGTCTGATTGCCGCAATCATCCGAAAGCGTCCATGTTCTTTCAATGGTAGCAGCACCTTGACAGGGCGTATCGCTTAATATATTATCCTGATACGTTGCGTCCTCCAAAACAGGATCGCAATTGTCAGAAGTATTGATTGCAGCTCCGGTGAGGTTCAGGTCATTGGGATCCTGGGTACAGCTAATTGTGATGTCTTCCGGTGCTGTAAAAGCAGGTGCAGTAGTATCTTGCAGAACAATTAATTGCGTCAGCTGTGTTTCATTACCACAATTGTCGGTCAATGACCAGGTTCTGCTGATCGTAGCGGCGCCGGCACAGGGCGTATTGCTCACTACCTGATCGGTGTAGGTAGCTTCTCCAAGGCCGGGATCACAGTTGTCCGAAGGATTAGTCACCGTGCCGGTTATAGTAAGGTTTCCGGGATCAGTTTCACAACTGATGGTAATATCTGGAGGTAGTGTAAATACTGGTGGTGTCGTATCACGGAGGGTAATTTGCTGGATAGCTGTTGTTTCATTACCACAGGCATCCATCAGGCTCCATGTCCTGATTATTATACTTGATCCTGCGCACAGCGTATCTAAGATCGGGTCATCCGAATAAACGGCTTCTCCGACATTGTTATCGCAATTGTCTGCTTCGTTTAGCACATCGCCGGTAATGTTGAGATCATCGGGATCAACGTCGCAGCTGATGGTCAGATCAGCCGGAGCTGAGAAAAGGGGCGGTGTGGTATCGAGCAAAGCGATTTGCTGAACGGCTGTTTGGATATTGCCACATTGATCGGTCAGCATCCAGGTGCGCAATATGTGGATAGAGCCATTACATACAGTATCTGTAGAGGTCGAATCTGCATAAATAGCCTCGCCGATATTGCTATCACAATTATCGGATTCGTTGAGCACATCGCCGGTAATATTGAGGTCGTCAGGGTTTTGATCGCAGCTCAACGTTACATCTGCAGGCACTGAAAATAGCGGAGGAATGGTATCAATAAGCGCAATGATTTGAGTATCCCGAAATTCATTGCCACAATCATCCGCCAAAGTCCAAACTCTGGTGATTGTACTTTCTCCATCACAAAAACCTATGGTATTCACGACGTCCATATAATTGGCTTCACCCACATTGGAATCGCAATCATCACTCTCATCAATCACATCGCCGGTAATATTGAGGTCATCGGGGTTTTGATCGCATGATATTGTGATATCCTCCGGTACAGAGAATATGGGCGGCGTGGTATCCTCAAGGGTTATCGTTTGAACACCAGTGGTCGTATTGCCACATTCATCTGACAAACTCCACGTTCTGGTGATTACCAAAGCCCCTTCGCATGGCGAATTATTGACCACCACATCTGTAAATACAGCTTCTGCTGTACCTAGCGAGCAATTATCCCCTTCATCCGTCACATCGCCGGTAAGCAGCAGATCATTGGGATCTTCATTACATTCAATGGTAATATCATCCGGTGTGGTGAATGTAGGCGGCGCTCTGTCTTCTACCAAAATGCTTTGCACTCTGGAGCTGGAATTGCCACAATTGTCTGTCCACGTCCAGCTTCTGTGAAGCATATAATTATTGATACAGCTGCCGGGAATAGTGTCTTCAACAAAATCAAGTGTCAGGTCGAGATCACAATTGTCCTGTACTATTGGTTGATAAGGAGTAGGCACCGCATCACAGGCCACTGTCAAGTCAGCGGGAAAGTCAAGAATAACTGGTTGTTCTGTATCAACGATGAATACAATTTGGGTAGCAGACACGCTATTGCCGCATTCATCAGTAGCTGTCCATGTGCGAAGTATAATTTGCTCAGATTCACAATTCCCCGGAGTAATTGCTTCATTAAACTGGATCGGAATATCAGCGTCACAATTGTCAGAAACTGTAATATCGATTCCGATGGTAGGCAGGGGCACCGTTTCGTCGCACTGCACATAAGCAGTATCCGGAATGCCGTGGAGTACAGGCGGCGTACTATCTTCTCCAATGATCATCTGCACATGTTGCTTCGAATTGCCGCAGGCATCTGTCAATGTCCAAGTCCGTTCAATCCGCCAGCCACCAATACAGGGGTCATCCTGATATAGTTGATCGCTGTATGTGGCTTCACCTATACTTGAATCACAAGTATCTGATTCATCGGTAACATCTCCGGTAAGGTTTAGGTCATCGGGATTCTGGTCACATTGGATCGTAACATCCGGAGGTACGGTAAAATCAGGCGGTGTACTATCCTCCATAGTGATCTGCTGGGTTTGTACATTTGAGTTGCCACAATCATCTGTTAATGACCAGGTTCTTGTGATCACCATAGCTCCGGTACAGGGATCGTCTGGTGCAACTTCGTCCGAATAGCTTGCTCTGCCAACATAAATATCACAATTATCATTTTCTCCAAATGCAATGCCGGTAACACCCAAGTCGCCAGGATTCTGTGCACAGCCAATGGTGATGTCAGCAGGGATGGTGAAAGTAGGAGGAGTAGTATCTTCCAAAATGATTTGCTGAGTAGCTGTGGCTGTATTGCCACAGGCATCTGTCATCATCCAGGTTCTGGTAATTCTGCTCCCGCCTCTACAGGGCGTATTATTGGTACCTATATCGGTATAAGTTGCTTGAGCGAGATTGGAATCACAATTGTCCGTAGCATTCGCTATCTCACCAGTCAGCGTAGTATTATTGGGATCTTCGTCACAGCTAATGGTGACATCCAACGGGGCAGCAAATACCGGAGGAGTGGTATCTTCAATGGTGATAGTCTGCGTCTGGATCAGTTCGTTGCCACAATCGTCACTCAAAGCCCAGCGGCGTTTTACAACTACCGATTCCAGACAGAGGCCCGAAGGTAGAACCTGATCTGTATAGGTCGCCTCTCCAATACCCATATCACAATCATCAGATTCATCTGTGACGTCTCCCGCGATAGTCAGATCATCGATATCCTGATCGCATTCCAGCGTCACATCTGCAGGAACGGTAAAGGTCGGCAGATTGGTATCCTCCATTACGATGGTTTGTGTTGCGCTGGCCACATTCCCACAGTCATCTGTCACCGACCAGGTGCGGTGAATTACCGTAGCTCCTTCACAGGGGCTATTGTCATCTACCACATCTACATAGACCGCACCGTCGATATTGGGATCACAATCATCAGTTATCCAGGTGACGGTGCCTACCAAGCCAGGCAAGGTGGGATCGTCATCGCAGCTGATCGTCACATCTGGTGGTTGCTTGAATACCGGCGGGGTTGTATCCGCCATGACAATGTTTTGGGTATATCGGGTGACGTTGCCACAATCATCAGTCAGGGTCCAGGTTCGTTCGATCCAGGTATTACCTTCACAACCCGCGTTGACATTGATTTGATCCGTATAAATAGCATTGCCAATAGCAGGGTCACAGTTGTCATCTTCATCAGTCACATCTCCGGTCAGCGTCAAATCGCCGGGATCATCCTGGCAATCTATCGTAATATCCGGCGGAGCTGAAAAAGTGGGCGGAATATCGTCAATAATAGTAGTGGTAGCTACATCTGTAGGCTCGTCAGCCTGGCAGGGATATTCCAACACATAAATAGAATCAACCGCGGCACAACCATTACTCTCACGCGTGACTTTCAGAATATACAGTCCCGGCACATCCACGCTAATCACCTGATTGGTGGACGTAAAGCCGTTGGGACCCGTCCAATAATAGTTCATCCCTGGCTCACCGGCAGTAAGCGTAGAGGTCACGTTATCACAGCCATATATCGGATCATCTGTAATAGTAGCAATGGGCGGTACCGTATCTTTTACTACCACAAAAGTATCCCTAATACCTTCACAGCCTTCCAGGGCTGAGGCCACCAGTATGTAGGTTCCTGGCTCATCTATCTGAATCTCTGATCCAATAGGGTTGGTGATGATATTACCGTCCGGCGTGATCCATTCGTAATAAGCTCCGGGCGACAAAGAGTCTGCTTCCAATGTAATGAAAGGTGTACTACAATTAAGCACACCACCTACTATAGAAGCCGGCACAAAATTTATATCGCCAAAGGGATAAGGGCCGTTGAAATCCTTTAGCTGGGCTGTAAAAGAACTGGAAGCGCGTGCTTTGAAGAGTACATTATTGAAAGGAGAAGTACAGGCATCAATCAGATCAATTTTAGCCGGATCAATACCAAAATCCGACAGGTTGAGGGTGATCTCCATAAACTGGTTGGCCATATAGTTGGCCGAGTAATTGCCATTGGCGTCAATAGTCCCCCAGGGCGGGCCCGGCGTTTGTTTATTATTACCTACCGCACAGCCAAAGCTGTTGCCGGATGGTGCAACAATATTGGCATATCCAAACTTGGAATTATTAGTTGCTCCGTCGAATTCCAGTCCAAAATCAAAAGTGGCCGGATCGACCAAGTTATAATCTTTTCGACTCACCCAGATTCTCAGCTCAAAAGTAGGCGTGGCAACGGTATTCAACACCGTAGCCACGATCAAATCTCCTACTTCAATTACATTGCCCCGGTTATCAAACTTCCAGGCTTTATGCCCTTCATCAGGACCGGCGGAAGAAAATTGGGTGGTAGCCTTATCATATTGGATGGGAGCGGCAAAAAGCTCTGCATCAAAGTAGCTTTCTCCATTATTTGACACTCTCGAAAAGCCTAAAAAGAGCCACAGGTCATCATTGGCCGTAATGCCCTGGCGCCTCAGGTGTGCATAGCAGTCGATCAAATCATTTTTCGGAGTAACATTGTGTGTGCCGGAAGCCCAAATGGAGGGGTCTTCTCCATTTTTGCTCGCATTATAATAGCTGGTTTGATCTATTGTACCTGATCCGCCGAAGTAATCCCTGGCATAGGTAACATCTTGATATCTGATGTTGTTGATGATAGAGTTGTTAGGAACCGACATTTTGGTCAGATATTCCAAGTTAACTCCATTTTGTAATTGATTCTTCAGCCAGACGCCTCCGGTCGTATCTACGATACCTATTCCATTACCATCATAAACTTTGTGATTATAAAACCAGTCGTCAGAATTATTACTCAGAGATATAGCATTTCCAAACTGCGAGCCATTGGCCATTACATCTGCATCTACACCAAAGCCAGAAGCCACACAACCATTCTGAAGTGTCTGCGCCTTGAGTGGCACACCAAATACCAGGGTCGCGAAGCTTAAAATTAATAATGTATATATTCTTTCGATGCACATGTGTTTTTGTGGGCTAAATAATGCCTTTACGTGAGTACAGCTATAAGGAGGGTAGAATAAATAGGAAAGCAAAAGAAGAGACTGACATACAAAATAAGTCAGTCACACCCGCATTTAAATCAATTTTGATACCAATGGGAAACATCAATTAAGTGTACGTATTGCTATTTTGATTTAATTTCTTCCCTTTATCAAAATGCAGAATTTTATAAGTCTTTTTTTAGAAATGCCCTGGAGTCAGGCTTCAACAAATAGATTGAAAAGGCCCATCTTTCAGGAAAATTGAAAGAATGGGCCTTATTTTTTAAAACAACAAGCTGAATGTTACTCCAGCTTTTATAATGATTTTACTAGCGGATCAATGTCACATCGCCGTTCATTTTACCAATCGGGCAATCCGCAGTGGAGACCTCAATATTGTAAATATATACATCTGAAGGTGCCATTTTATCATTGTACATTCCGCTCCAGCCCTTGTCCGGACTTTCATTGTCATACACCAGTTTACCCCAGCGGCTGAATACCTGGAACTTGCTAACTTCAAGCCCTTCCGCTTCGCCGCGCACTACGTAATTGAAGAAATCATTGATACCATCTGCATTGGGGGTGAAAACGTCCGGTACAAATATTTCAGGTAGAAATACGGTGTAAGTAGCTGTACCGCCTCCACAACCAATCGCATCAAAAACGTTGAGTGTAAGCACCAGCGAATCCTGTATGCCTTCCGTATCCAGAACGGGGTTGGGGCAATTAGAGCAGCTAAGATTAGCAGTGTCGCTCCAGGTAAAATTGTAGCCAGCTGGCGGCTCGAATGGCAGCACTACATCTTCACCCAGACAGGCAACAGCCGAATAATCTTCAGGGGTGAAATCACCCAGCACATTCACCGTTTGCGTCAGCTCATCCGTACAGCCCGTTTGTGCATCCTGAATGGAAAGCGTCACCAGGTAGGAGCCCGGATTGGCATAGAGGTGGCTGGGGTTTTCGTCATTAGAGTTGGTGCCATCACCAAAATCCCAGCTATACACATCGGCTCCGCTGCTGTTATTGACAAAATTGACCACATCGCCCAGGCACACATCGGTGGCCTCGAAGGCAGCCGCAGTGTTTTGGATGTTTACCATTTGTTCTATGAATACTTCACATTGGTCATCCAGCCCCCTGAGAATCAAAGTGACTGTACGCGGCCCTGTTTCCTGAAATGGATGGGTTACGGGGTTTTGATCATCTATAATAGTTCCATCACCAAAATCCCAGCTGAAGGAGCTCACCATCGAAGTATCAATCAATGAAAATGTGATCGACTCTCCCCTGCATATATCAGTAGTGGGTTGAAAAGTGAAATTACCAACAGGACCATCAATAACCGTAAAGGAACGGGTAGTCATGTCTGTACAACCGAAGGAGGTTGAAACTGTCAATGTAACGGTATAGGTACCTGCTATATAGTTGGTAGCCGGATTGGAACCTACACCAGTCTGGCCATTACCGAAATCCCAAAATTGTGTGAGTGGAACCGTTGACGTGCTATTGTCCGTAAAAGTAGCATTGACTGGCGCACAGTTTATTGGCTGGTCATCCAAGGTACTACTAAAAGCAGCTTCCGGGAAATCCTGCACTTCTACATTCACGCTGGTGGAGCCCATACATCCGGTGGCTATTTCGGTAAAGTCGAGGTTGACCGTATAATTGCCGGCGGTATTGTAGGTAGAGCTGGGTGATTGGAGCGTACTCATATCGTTATTGCCAAAATCCCAGCTATAGCTCAGGTTGGAGCCAAAATCGGTAAAGTCGGTAGCGGTGAAGTCAATAGTTTCCCCCACACAAATACCAGGGGGGCTGGCTGTGATAAAGCTCACTGGCCGATACACCTCAATTGGCAAGGTTACACTTCCGCCACAACCAATAACATCAGTTACTGTAATAGTCACCATGATAGGCTCACCCATCGAGCTGTTATATACATGAGGCGGTTGCATCTGCCCGTTACCCATCGACCCGTCGCCAAAATCCCATTCCCAGCTCATAATAGTGGTATCGGCCATACTGTTATCGGTAAATGTCACTGTGGATGGAAAGCAGATAGTATCCTTGTCAGCCGTCACCTCGGGATATACACCATATACGCGCACTTCCAGGCCGCTGGTATCTGTACAACCATTGATATCCCGAACCACCAGCGTCAGCGAATCGCGGCCGGGCTGATTGAATACAAAATCGATGATCGAATCTTGTGTGGTGATAGGCCGGTTGGAATCAAAGTACCAGGTATAACCACGCCAGCAATCCGCCTCTACTCCCTCCGATGTGGTAGCATCGAGCATATAGGTCTGCCCGAGGCACAGAAGTGTATCCAGCTCAAAGGCTGATTTGATGTCGCGGATATGCACCACCAATGAGTCCACCGAAGCGGGGCATCCGGAAACAGCATTCTCAGCCGTCAGTTTTACCAGATAATCGCCTGTATCTGCATAGGTATGGAATGGGTCATTCATAATGCTGGTATTCATATCACCAAAATCCCAGCTGACAGCAGTAGCCGCCTGGCTGGCATCGGTAAATTGTACGCTGTAAGGCGCATCACATTCTACCAGATAATCAATATCGGCAATTGGCCCACTTACGGTAATAGCATTGGCCTGAGTAGTACTGGAATAACAGCCATTGTATTCTACCGTAAGCGTTACATCAAATACACCAGTTTCAGAAACGAATGGCCAGGCCAGCGCATTTTGACGGTAGCAGTGGAAGGTGCGGTCATTGTCGGAGCTGAAGTGCCAGGCATCGATAAGATCGCCATTTGGTGTGAGATCAGTGAAGGTAACGGTATCTCCCGGGCAGATATCCGACTGGTCGATACTGAAGTTGGGTGCCAGCATGCTGCCTACTTCGATAGTGAGTGCGTAGGACGTATCGCGGCAACCTGCATCATTTACAATAACCAAAAAGGCATCGTACTCGCCGGCAGTGGTGTAGGTATGGTTCACATCACTGTTATTGGCATTTGTGGTGGACATACCATCGCCAAAAATCCATTCCCAACTGCTGATATTTTCATTAGAGCTACTTTGGTCGGAAAAGGTGACAGTGAGCGGGCCACAGCCTTCAGCCACATCTACCTCAAAGAGTGCATTGGGTTGGCGCAATAATATGGTATCCAAAAAAGTGGCTGTACAACCGGCATTGCTGCTGATAGTCAGCGAAACTTCAAACATCAACTCGCCATTGATAGAGTAGATTGTAGTATCCGGATTGGCAAAATTATGTGTAGGGTTCACCTCATCGGAAGTAGTGCCGTCTCCAAATTCCCAAAAATAAGAATCGGCATTGGCTATATTAGGTGTAAAAACTACATCAAAGGGCGTGGCACAACTATAATCAGGGACAGCTGTGAAGTTGATATCGAGCTGCTCAGCAACAATGGTTTGAGAAAGCTGGGCCGAGCACATGCCATCAGCCGAAGTAACAGTCAAACTGATTGTATGCTGGCCAGGCGTATTGAAAGTCACGGAGGGTTGTGGGTTCGTAGAACCTTGTGGTGTAGCATTCGGGCCAAAGTCCCATACATATTGCCCGGCGGAGGAGGTATTTTGCAATTGCACCTCACTACCCACACATACTGTATCAGCTATCACAAAACTGGCGGTAGGTTCCCCCACGCTCACTACAGTAGTAAAGCTGCTGCTGCAATCATTCTCATCAGTCACTATCAGAGTCACCGGATACTGGCCATCGGCCAGATACGTCTGCGCCTCGGGAATGGCGTCAGTGGAGGTATTACCATTGCCATAGTCCCAACTATAGGTCAGATCGCCGGTGCCACCTGAGCTGGTGTTGGTAAATGAAACCGTAAACGGGGCCGAACATTCGATAGCTGGGTTTGGGTCAGTGCTAAAGCTGGCTGAAGGAGCTTCGCTGATCACTACCAGATCATCAAAAAGCTCGGTGACATTGCAGCTGGCATGATTGGTTTGCAGCGCCAAGGACACATCAAAGCTACCGGTACTGGTGTAGTTATGCACTACTGTGGGCGCTCCAGATCCACCCGTACCATCACCAAACACCCAGGAATAACCGAGTATGACGATATTCGGATCTACCACATTGCTGCTTTGTAGCTCCACATCAATGGGTGGACAGCCTGTATTAGGACTAGCAGTAACAATCAGATCGGGCTTGGCAAATACGGTGATTTCCACAGTTCCGATCACGGGGCCTGTGCTTGAGTTTTTAAACTCCACTACATATACGCCAGGCATCGTGAAGGTGTTAGCCGGATTTTGGAGTACTGATGTAGCACCATCTTTAAAATCCCAAAAAAAAGAGGTTTGCCCGGCAGGGGCGGTAAAAGTGACGGAAAGTGGAACACAACCTTCCGTGACAGAGGCGGTTTGGGCAGAAAGCTGATTAGCTAAACCACCAAAAAGCAGGAGCAGAAACAAGAGTCGCAAAATCTTCATATGTGTTATACTTAACTTGAAAGGCATAAGTTAGTTAAATATTACAGGTTTGGGCAATATTTAACACTCAACTTTAAGCCGAATATCCGACAAAGTTGTACTATTGTTGTACTATTGTTGTACTATTAGCCGGCGAAAATATATTATGCTTATTAAACATGTTGCAAACATAGCTTCAAAGATGTATGTTTGCAATAATTAGCCAGCGAAATATGAAGATTATTACTAACTTTTGTATCATAGCCGTCCTCCTGATTAGCACTTACAGCTTGTCAGCACAAAACTTATACACCCAACAGGCTCCCCTTCCCTGCCTCAATAAGAAATTCACTATCGTGGCACACATCGTGCTCGATAGCCTGGGTAATGAAGAGGTGGATCGTGCAATGATCCAGCAAAATGTAGATCGGCTAAACGAAAAATTTGCGCCTATTTGTGCTTCTTTTGAGATCTGTGAATACAATGTGATCGAGAATTTTCAGTTTGACACGCTCGAAATCACTACCGCCAATGAGTGGCAGGAGCTTCAGGATCGCCACCACAAATCCAACCGCATTAATATGTTTTTCGTCAATACCACCGATGACCCCGATGCGGTTTGCGGCTTTGCTACCAAAGACGGAATCACGATGATGGATGAAGGCGGAATAGTCGTATTAAAAGGTTGTGTTTTTGAAAATTCACTTTGGATAGCCCATATGATGGGCCACTTTTTTGGCCTCTTGCATACCTTTGAAGGCAATGGCATTGAGCTGGTTGATGGCAGCAATTGCGATACGGAGGGCGATCTTATCTGTGACACACCTGCCGATCCTTATGTTATTGGTGAGCCACTTGCCAATTATGTGGATGTGGGATTGGGTTGCCGCTTCATTTCCGGAAAGTCAGATGCCAATGGCCAGCCCTACGAGCCGGATGTAGGCAATATCATGTCATTCTACCAAGATGAGTGCCGCTGTGGTTTTACCTTTGAACAATACACTTTGATGGCCAACACTTATCTCAATTCGGTGGATAAGATGTGGTAAAACCCCCTACAAAAATTCGTTATACCTCTCGGATTATAATGCAACGATTGGCAATTGACTAGCCGCCGGATTGCCCGATTTGCTCTTGCTTTATTAATCCAAGCTCGGTCAATTGTTTTTTAATCACCTCTGCTACGGTGTAATGTCCCAGCCTTTTGTAATGCCCTTTTGTATTGAAGTTTCGGCCTTTTGCCAGCTTTTTCTTAAAGCCCGGGCGAGTAGAAAAACAATGTACGTCGGGTGTTTTTTGGCAAAAGTCGAAAAGGAATTGTTCATATTTTACGGTATCGCGGGTATCCTTAATTTCTTTTCCGTAAGGCAGATACATTATCATGGGCACAGCCCCAATTTTTTTCGTCTCCTTGAGTATTTCGGCAATTAAAGCCTCCGTCAATTCTCGCTTCTGTTTTTCATAAGCTCCACTGCTAATAGACCAACGATGTTTCGCCAGCCGGATAAGATCAAGGGAGCGGAGCCGTGCCCAATCCCATTTCATTACCTGCTCGGGGCTCGGCAAGGGTACATTGGTAAGCCGTAGTTCTCCTTGCCCGTCAAGCTCGAATTTGGGCTTGGCAAAATCCCGAAAGCTGAGCATATTGCGATACATATCAATTTCCACAAAACCGAGAATGACGACGTCGGGCTTGTATTTGAGGCCAGTTTCCTTGAAAAATAACAACATTTGGTCATGAGCATAGCCGTGCACCCCCATATTGATCACCTCAACCTGAGGCAACAATTTTTGCAAAATGTAACTAAATGTATTGCGATCGGCCACCTCTTCGCCAAAAGTGAATGAATCGCCGAGCATCATGACCCTCAACTGTCCGCTGTCTTTTTGAATTGCGTATTCTTTGCCAGCGCGCATCCCTTCACTATTGATGAGCAGACGGCCATGCCAGATAGAGTCGTTTTGGTAATTGGGAATACTTTTCCAACCGCGCACTGGGTCAAACATATCAAACTTGGCATAAAACTTACGACCGCTTTGCTGGCGTTTTTTCCATTTCCTTCGGAAGGTAGCTGCGTCCGAATCATTGAGCCGCTTGGCGGTAAGGGGGAGACTATAGGCAAGGCGTGCGCTGCCTTCCATCAGGCAGAACAGGAAAAATAGGTAGCCTGCGATTTTTACTATTCGATTGCGCATTGGATTGGAAAATTACAGAAAAGCCTTCAGCTTGTGCCTGCGTGCTAAAAAAGAGTGGCTAAAAGTGAACTTCCATTTGCCCGAAGATCAGGCATTTGGTCATAATGCCTCAAAGCAGTCTGACCTCTACTCCAAAGTGGAGGTCTCAAAATAGTTCGCCAGAATTTACTCTGGAACAACATTTCGTATGATTTTTGTAAAAACAAATATAAGTATCTGATAATCAATCTTTTTTAAATAACAATATTATTAATTCATTGACATAAAGCTCCTGCCAATGCTCCTCAATTCTCAAATAATCCGTATCTTGCGGCCCTCTGTTAAAACACAATCATCATGAACATTCTGGGAATATCCGCCTATTATCACGATGCTGCGGCTGCCCTCATTCAGGACGGAAAAATTTTGGCTGCTGCGCAGGAAGAGCGCTTTACCCGTAAAAAACATGACCCTTCCTTTCCCACTCATGCCATCCAATATTGCCTCGAATATGCGGGTCTTGAGCTGTCAGATATTGACGTACTGGCCTTTTATGACAAGCCACTGCTAAAATTTGAGCGGCTGCTGGAAACCTACTACGGCTTTGCCCCTAAAGGGCTGCGTTCCTTTATACAGGCCATCCCGGTTTGGTTGCGCGAAAAGCTATTTTTGAAAAGAGAAATCTATGGTGAGCTGAAAAAAATCGGGTTGTTTGATAAGAAAAAACTCAAGCTGCTCTTTCCCGAACATCACCTGTCGCATGCTGCCAGTGCTTTTTATCCTTCCCCCTTCGAGCAATCGGCCATCCTCACCCTCGACGGGGTGGGTGAATGGAGTACCGCCTCCATTTGTTATGGCGATGGCAAAAGCATTCGCATCCTCAAAGAGTTGGACTTTCCGCATTCATTGGGATTGCTCTATTCTGCATTTACCTATTTTCTGGGCTTTCGGGTCAATTCCGGCGAGTACAAATTGATGGGACTGGCGCCTTATGGCAATCCCGATGATCCGCAGGTAGGTCAATTTGTCAAGACCATCAAAACGCATTTGATTGATATTAAAGAAGACGGGTCGCTGCTACTCGATCAGCAATATTTCAATTATGCCACCGGTTTGCGCATGGTGTACGATAGCAAATGGCAGCAGCTGTTTGGCTTTCCCCGGCGAGTACAGGAATCAAAACTCGATCAGCAACATTGCAATCTCGCCTTGGCGATCCAGCAGGTTACGGAAGAGGTGGTGATCAAAATGGCCCGTACAGCCAAGGCACTTACCGGCTCCGATAAGCTCTGTCTGGCGGGTGGCGTGGCGCTCAATTGCGTAGCCAATGGAAAATTGCTGAATACCGGCCTTTTCGACGACATCTTCATACAGCCCGCTGCGGGCGATGCGGGCGGCGCACCCGGAGCTGCCCTGGCGGTTTATCACCTTTACTTTCAGGAAGAGCGAAAGCCCGTTTTTCCGGATGCTATGCAGGGCAGCCTGCTTGGCCCCGAACTGCGCAAACACGAGGTCGAAGGCATTGCCCGCAGCCACGAAGGGCCTGTGGAATACTTTGCCGATGAGCGAGTGCTTTGCCAAGCCGTAGCCCGATTAATCAATGAAGGCAATGTGGTGGGCTGGGCGCATGGGCGCATGGAGTTTGGCCCACGGGCACTGGGGTGTCGCAGTATTTTGGGCGATCCCCGCAATCCGGAGATGCAGCTCAAGCTCAACCTAAAGATAAAGTTCCGGGAATCGTTCCGTCCATTTGCGCCATCGGTTTTGGAAGAAGAGGTGCCCAAGCATTTTGAAATGGATAAGCCTTCGCCCTACATGCTCATGGTACAGCCTGTGAGCATGGCCATCCGCAATAAGCTGCCTGATGATTATCATTCAATGCCTTTAATGGAGAAGCTATACATCCAGCGCTCCACCATGCCGGCCATTACACATATCGACTTTTCTGCCCGCATTCAATCAGTGGATGGAAAAAGCAACCCGCGCTACCGCATGCTGATCGAAGAATTTCATAAGCTCTCCGGCTGCCCGGCCGTTGTGAATACGAGCTTCAATGTGCGGGGTGAGCCCATTGTCTGCACGGCCAAAGATGCCTATGCCTGCTTTCTGAAAACGGAAATGGACATATTGGTTCTCAATAATCACTTATTTCAAAAAAATCCTGAACAAAAGCTAAAAAATACACTGAGCAATGAATCTACCGACGAAGGAAAAAAGTCTGGAAGCAGTACTGGTGATCGGGCTAGGGCTGCTGGTCCTGTTTATCTGGACTGACCGCACTTACTGGCTATGGATTGCGGTGGCCGTTATGGCCCTTGCTGCATTTTCTGGTCCAATAGCCCGTTGGATTGCCTGGCTGTGGTTTCAGCTGGCTGAGTATATGGGGCGAATAATGGGTAGCATTTTACTAAGTATAATCTTTTTTTTGATGCTCACTCCCATCGCGCTGCTGGCTCGTATGTTTAGAGGCAACAGCTTGCAGCTCCATAAAAAATCGGGCGAATATGCTTCTTATTTCAAGGAGCGCAACCACGATTTCCAACCCAAAGACCTGCAACATCCCTGGTAAAATGCCTACTTTTACAATAAAATAAGGTTCCAATGGAAGTAATAAAAGATCTCTGGTCGTTTCTAAAAGAACGCAAAAAATTCTGGCTCGTACCCATCATCGTAGTACTGCTCTTGCTGGGTGTATTGTTGGTAATTGGTGGTGGATCAGCAGCAGCGCCATTCATCTACACGCTGTTTTAGGGAGTTGCCAATTAAATAAAGTACGCAAAATGATGAGCCATCAGGTGTGTAGGTTATTATTTTTCAATTCTCTTAAAACCACTTGATCGCCAGGTCAATTAGCTTTTGTTTGAACTGTGTGTAAGGGGCGGTGAAAAAATCAGCCGAACTGATGGGCCAGCGTTGGTGGAGAATAGCCCGGGCGTTTGAAAATTCGCGGAAGGCATACTCGCCATGTGTTTTACCGATTCCGCTATTGTTCACTCCGCCAAAGGGCAAATTGTGATGGCCATACTGAATGGCAGCGTGGTTGACACAGCTCGTACCAGCCCGTGTTTCATTGATTGTGCGATTGATCATTTGCTGCCGCTTGCTGAATACATACAACGCCAAAGGCTTCTCACCGGCATTGATCATCTTCAATGGCTCTTCCAAATCGTTGAATGTGTAGAGCGGGAGGATGGGCCCGAAAATTTCGTTTTGCATCAAGTCGGATTGTGGCTCCACCGAAGTCATGAGGGTAGGAGCGATATAGCGCTCGGCGGCGTCAAATTCGCCACCGAATAAGGTCTGTGCTCCGCCCTGCACCGCATCTTCATAATATCCCTTCACCCGCTCAAAATGCCGCTGATTCACCATGCGCGCATAATCCTTCGAGCTTTTACTATCTGCTCCGTAAAACTTTTGCACTTCTTCTTTCAAGGCTTTCACAAATGCCTCCTTTTTCGATTCGTGAATCCAGATGTAATCCGGTGCAATGCAGGTTTGGCTGCTATTGAGAAACTTGGACCAGCATATCCGTGCGGCTGCTTTTTGTATAGAGGCACTTTGATCGATGATGCAGGGCGACTTGCCTCCCAGCTCCAGCGTCACCGAGCTCAGATGCCTGGCTGCCGCTGCCATCACTATTTTTCCGATAGCCGGTGCTCCGGTAAAAAAAACATGATTGAATGGCAGGCGTAGCAGTGCCTGCGAGCATTCTATCGCTCCTTGTACCAAAGCAATCTCCTGCTCCTCAAACACCTCTCCGACCAGTTTTTGTAGCAAGGCTGAAGTATGTGGAGTATGCTCCGAAGGCTTTACGATGGCGCAATTGCCCGCTGCAATGGCCGTGATGATGGGGCCTAACGTCAGGTTGATGGGATAGTTCCAGGGAGCGATGATGAGCACTACTCCTTTGGGCTCATAATGGATGTAGGAGCGGGTGCCCAGCATGGTGATTGGGTTGCTCACCCTTTGCGGATACATCCAGCGGCGCAGATTCTTTCGGACGTGTTTGATCTCACTGGTTATCGTGTACAGCTCGCTCAAATCTACTTCAGCAGCAGGTTTGCGGAAATCATTCCACATCGCCTCCTGTAGTGCGGTACGATACCGAAGCACCGCATCATGCAGCTTTTGGAGCTTGGCGCGGCGCTCTTTAGGGGTACTGGCAGCCACCGTCCATTGATACTTTTGCTGAAGTGCAAAAATCCGGCGAATGTCTGCTTCTACCGATTGGCTTATCGCATCAGGTTGTACAGTCATGATTGGGTAGGTTTAGTAAAACTCAAAAAGCTATTGATCCATAATCGCCACCTGGGTAGCACCCATTTCGTCAAGGGTTTCCATCATTTTTTCCTCCAAAAACCGCTCCTGTTGGTACAATTCGTAAAACAGAACCTGCAACAATTGCAGATTGGTCTTCATTTTTGACACATCAAAAAAGCCGGGCGACATAATATGCCCTGCACAAGCTTTCCAGGTGGTTTCCACTCCCTCAGCTTGTAGCTTGTACAGCCGCGTCAAGGTATAGATTTTATCGTAATCCAAATTGGAAACCAGGCCGGTAGAGTTGAAGGTATTCCAGGCAGTCTGTTGCATATCGGGCGGCTGAATGCCTTTGGGCATAACAGCCTCTATCATTTTGATAACCGGTTTTGTGGGATCAGCCAGCCGGAGCAAACTATCAATACGACTAGCTGCAAATTTGTGGTAGCCCTTCACCTGTGCCAGAGATTGCCGGTTGTTTTGGATTTCCTGCACTACTTTTTCTAAGGCCTGGCGGGTACTTTGGTTGGTATTTTGGCTAGTGCGTGTTTCATTGAGTACCAGAGCCAGGATCACGCTAAATATGATCAAAACAGATTGAATGAGCAGATCTTTGACGCGATTTAAAGTCTCTTTCTTTGTCATCCGAATGCAATTAGTATTGTTCAAAAAATCCTCTTTTCAATTTTTGAATCAGGCTCCACTTCACTAGCCTTCGGTCGGTCAGCTATCGCCTATTTCAAAAATGCCGGATTTTTTTTTGAAGGTTCCGCAACTATTAGCGTTCAACATTAAAGCTATAAAAAATACCAGACAAAGTACGTGGATGTCAGTTTCTTTGAATTGAAATGTCGATCAGTTGCTACGCTTCCTTCGGATTTTTACCAAACACCTAAATTTTCATACATTTATCAAAAAGAAAGCCTATGAATCTTAACGGCCTCGACTGGAGTATCATCATTATCTTTTTTGCCCTCTCCCTTTTTATTGGCTTGTGGGTAGCCCGGCGGGCGGGTAGCAGTACCTCCGAATTTTTTCTGTCCGGCCGGAATATGCCCTGGTGGCTACTCGGCATATCTATGGTGGCTACCACCTTTTCGGCCGACACGCCTAATCTGGTGACCGACATCGTACGAAAAAACGGCGTGGCCGGCAATTGGGTGTGGTGGGCCTTCCTGCTCACCGGCATGCTCACGGTTTTTGTGTATGCCAAGCTGTGGCGCCGCTCCGGCGTGCTTACTGATCTGGAATTTTACGAACTGCGCTACAGCGGACCCGCAGCCGCCTTTCTCAGAGGCTTTCGGGCCCTTTACCTGGGCGTGTTTTTTAATATCATGATTATGGCCGCCGTGACCTTGGCCGCTATCAAGATTGGGGGCGTTTTACTGGGTTTGAGTCCTTTGCAAACGGTACTTATTGCCTCAGTGGTGACGGTCATTTACTCAGCTTTGGGGGGCTTACGGGGAGTAATCATTACCGATTTTTTTCAGTTTTTGATGGCGATGATCGGTACCATATGGGCGGCCGTAATTATCATTAATCTGCCGGAGGTAGGAGGGCTGTCGGAAGCCCTGGCCCACCCCAACGTCAGCGGAAAGCTCGACATCCTTCCCGAGCTCAATGATACCAGTGCACTGATTCCCCTGCTCGTTATTCCATTGGCTGTGCAATGGTGGAGTGTTTGGTATCCGGGGGCCGAGCCGGGTGGCGGCGGATATGTAGCCCAGCGAATGCTGGCTGCCAAAAACGAAGAGCACGCTATGGGCGCTACACTGCTGTTCAACTTCGCGCACTACGCGCTGCGCCCCTGGCCCTGGATATTGATCGCGCTGGCTTCACTGATTGTATTCCCTGATCTGGAGGCCATCCAGCAAGCATTCCCCAACCTTAAACCCGATGTGATCAACGATGACCTGGCTTACCCTGCCATGCTCACCTTTTTGCCAACCGGCCTGCTGGGCCTGGTAATCGCTTCGCTCATTGCCGCCTTTATGTCCACCATCTCTACCCACCTCAACTGGGGTTCGAGCTATGTGGTAAATGATTGGTACAAACGCTTTATAAAACCCGATGCCAATGAGCAGGAGCTGGTCAGGGTGGGGCGTATCTCCACCCTTGTGTTGATGGTGCTTTCAGCCCTTTTTGCCCTGGCGCTTACCAATGCTTTGCAAGCCTTCAACATACTACTCCAGATTGGCGCCGGCACCGGGCTCATTTTCATCCTGCGTTGGTTTTGGTGGCGCATCAATGCGTACAGTGAGATCACTGCGATGGTGGTTAGTTTTTTGATCGCCCTCTATTTTGAGTTTCTGCATACCCGCCTTGGCTTTGCTCCACTACCCGATCATGTCAAACTGGTAAGCGGTATTGCGCTCACTACCGCTGCCTGGCTGGTAGCCACATTCCTCACCCAGCCTACCAATCATCGGACTTTGTTGGGCTTTTACAAGTTGATCCGGCCGGCAGCAGCCGGTTGGCAGCCGGTAGTAACAACCGCATTGGCGAGTGGTGATTTGGATGAATCCGAAGTAGTTGAAGGTCAGTTGCCACTGGAAATTTTGGGTATGGTAATCGGTTGCTTTACCGTATATGCCGCCTTATTTGGCACCGGTTGGTGGTTGTACGGAGCCGGCTCCAAAGCCTGGTGGGCTACAGGAATAGCTGTGGCGGGAGCTTTTCTGCTGTTCAATATCTGGCGAAAGCTCAAGATGCAGCGGGCTTTGTAAGAGCCTTATTTTGCAAAGGTATTTTTGCGCTCCATCCAGCGGCCCCTGGTAAAGTCGGGAAAAGCCACCGGCTGGCTACCGCTGGCTATGGATTGTTCCGACAGGGGTGTGATAGCCATCCAGCTGGCGGCATCGTAAGCATCGAAAGGCGGTTTGCTATTTGCTTTAGCGTGTTCCACAAAATCATTGACCAGAAAATAATCCATACCGCCGTGGCCTGCTCCTTTGGCCTGCTTTTCAAACTGTTTCCAAAGGGCATGGTCGTACTTTTCGAGATACGGTTTGGCAGATTCCCAGCGATGGGACGGGCTTTTGCCTTCCAGATAAATGGATTGATTGACGGCCATCCAAATACCTTTGGTGCCTTGTACGCGGAAGCCCAGCGAGTAAGGGCGCGGCAGGTTGGTATCATGGCTGATGATAATGGATTCGCCATTATTGCATTTTACCACCGTAGTGACCACGTCACCCAATTTAAACCCGATCGCGGCATTGGGGTGATCGGCGCCGCCTTTTTCATGTTCCACAATATACTGATGCAAGCCCCTGGCTTTGCTGGCACTGGAGGTGAGCGACACAAAACGATTGCCGCAGTTGATGTGAATGTATTGAGCTACAGGACCAATGCCGTGAGTGGGATATAGGTCGCCGTTGCGATGTACAGAGTGTTTGGTTCTCCAGCGGGACTCGCTGAAGCCTTTTTCTCCGAACTCTACGCCGCCGCCATATGCCTCCTTGCCGTTGTTGAATTTCACATGGCGCAGATCATGCTGATAGCCACATTCGAGATGGATCAATTCACCAAATAATTGGCTGCGCACCATTTGGAGGATGGCCATCACATCGCGCCGATAGCAAACATTTTCGAGAAAAAAGAGGTGACTGCCGCTCACTTCGTGGGTATTCACCAACTGCCAGCATTCATCAATGGAAAAGGCACCGCCCACTTCGAGGCCCGTATATTTTCCGGCTTCCATAGCGGCCACAGCCATTTCGGTATGCCATCGCCAGGGCGTAGCGATGATGACAGCATCAATATCGGGAGCTTTGAGAAGCCGCAGAAAATCATACTCGCCATTGCTAAAAACGCGGGGCTGTTTTTTACTCTTTTTATCGACAATCGCTTTGCATCGATCCAGCATCCGCGGGTCGATGTCGCAAATAGCTGTCAGCTCGCAGTCAGCGCGATCGAGAATAAGGCTGGCGTGATGTTGGCCACGCAGCCCCGTACCAATGATGCCTATTTGAAGTTTGCTGTTGAAGCTGCTTTTGCTTTTTGCATTGAGCAGGGCGGGTAGTCCCAGGCCGGCACCTGCCAGAGCGGAGGTTTGAATAAATCGGCGGCGGTTAAATTTGTTCATCAGTGTGTGTGATTTTTAGTATTGCGGCTAAATTACGCAAAGCAAGGCGGACTCGAATATTCCGGGCAAATGATTTCCAAATTCAAAACTTCAACCCTATTTTTAGCGGATGCCTTGGGAAGCTATTAGAGGCCAGATTTGCAGGCTTTAGACCTTCAGGCATCTGGCCCTTTGACTTAGTGCTTAGTATGAAAAAAAAATGTAAATACATCAGGGTGCGAGGAAAAGTGCAAGGGGTTTGGTATCGGGCCAGCACACGCATAAAAGCAAGAGAGCTTGGCTTGACCGGCACGGTACGGAACCTGCCGGACGGCTCGGTTTACATTGAAGCGGAGGGAAGGCCGGAGGCCTTAAACTGGCTGGTCGATTGGTGTTGGCAAGGGCCACCGCATGCAGTAGTAGAAGCGGTGGAAGCGGAGGAAACAGCCTTGCGGCATTTTGATAGTTTTGATATAATTCGCTGACTTTCAGTCATTTGGTGCTTTATTTTCCAAGAATATGCGTATTTTCAAAACCGCATTTCAAATTCCGAGAACCCCAAAAGCTTTGAAATCATAAATTTGAGGTATGCCAGAAAGGAATGAACAGGAAATATTAGCCCGGCTGGAAAGAGAAAACGAACGCCTCCGACAATCCATCCAGGAGTTGAAAGCCAATAGCCGCAAAAAGCGGCGTAAAAGCCTGCGCTATATGCTGGGCAAAAAGGCTGCCTACACAATCATTGGCAAAAATTTGAAGGGTAGCCTCGACAGGCTCTATTCTGAGCTACCCAATCGCGTAACGCGCGACACCTTTGCCGACGTCTCTGCACACCTCATCTTCCGCCTCACCCGCATCGGTATATTTGCGGTGATCGTCGGGATCACGCCACTACTCATTTTGATTACCCAAACGATCATCCTGCGGCAGCAAAACAAGCTGTTCCTCAGCCAAAATGAGCTTTTTGGCTTGCAGGTATCCCAGGTGGATAAGCAAAATGAACTGATCTCGGGCCAGAACAAATTATTTAAAGAACAAAATGCCCTGTTCAAAGGACAAAATAAAAAAGTGGATCGGCAAAATGACCTCGTTTCGGGCCAGAATACTTTGGTGGAAAATCAGAATGCCTTGTTTGACAACCAGAATCAGTTGGTAGAAAAGCAGACCAGCCGAATCGAACAGCAAACGGAGCTCATCGAAGCGGATCGGCGCAGCTCGCTGGTATTTTTGATGGGCAACATTATGGACAAGCTGGATGAAGAGCTCAAAGACCCTTACAACGTACAACGCAAGCTCAGTTACGAGCTCGTCGGCCGCCTGTCAGCACTGAGTTATTCTCTAAAACCCTATCGGTATCTTAAAAATGACCGACTCATCAAGCGCCCCCTTAGCCCCGAGCGTGGCCAGATGCTTCTCTCCCTCGTCAATAGCAAACTGGATACCGTCGAAACCCTTGACAACCTCTACACCAGCACCAAATTTTCCAGAGCCGATCTGGATGAAGCGTATCTCAAAAGTGCTTACCTCAAAGGCGTACGGCTTAACAATGCCGAACTCAAAGAGGCCGACATCGAGCAGGCCAACCTGAATAGTGCCTATCTCAAGCATGCCGAAATGGACAAAATTCAGGCGAAAGGAGCCAAATTCAGAACTGCCGATTTGAGTGAGGCTTCTTTGCGATCCGCCAGGTTGGAAAAAGCCGATTTCACACTTTCCACACTTTACAAAACCGATTTACATAAAGCAAAGCTGAAGGGAGCTATCCTCCAGGATGCCAATTTGAAATCCGCCAACCTCAAAAAAGCAGACCTTAGCGAAGCTATCCTCACCGATGCCGTATTCCAAAAGGCCAATCTCAATGGCGTCCAATTGCGCGATGCAATCGTAGCTTCCTCCAACTGGTTTGACGAGCTGGAAGGAAGCGGCGCCAAGGGAGTGCCGGAGCTGCGACAGCGTTATACCATTGAGAATCTCAGTAGGCCGGATGGTTCGGCTCAGGGCTTGTATATAGTGAAATTGAGATAAACTTGCACAAGATTGGATCCCTTCTCTTCGCACCTCCTCCCCTAACGATCCAATCTCAAGGCAGGCGCTTGACAAACTGTTTTGAAATTTGCAGACTTTTAGCTGGCCTGCCAGTCTGACCATCTGGTCATTTGGTCATCTGATCTTCTAAAACGCCATTTTTGGAAACAGGAATTGCTCCAGCCAGCCCGGCCGAAAAGGCTTCCATTGGTGGCGCTGCAAAGACAGTCTGTCAGCTATACACCAAACTACTACAGGATTGAAGCCCAGCCCACAATGACTACCGCCGACCTCCACGTTCTGCGTGAGCGGCCCCTCTTCCGCTTCCCGGCAATACTGCCAGGGCACGATGCCGTCGGCTTTGGAATAGATGGCAGTCATGGGCACGGGTGGCGCTACTAAAATCTCGGATAGCAGCTTTTCATCAATATCTTTTACAGACCGGCCTGTGAGCATCGTGTATATCCAGGATACATTATTCGGTTGGTTGATACCCGCAAAAGGAGCGCCCAAGGTGATCACCTGGCGGATTTTGTCGGGACATTGGCGGGCCACTTCGCGCGCATATATACCTCCCAGGCTCCAGCCTAGCAAGCTAATGCGCCGGCCATGCTCATTGAAAAGTTGCTCCACATTGGCAACCAATTGCTCTACAAAGCGGGGATGGCCAATATTGATACCCAACTTCCAGGGATAGGCCTGGTAATCAATTTTATTAAGAAAATTGCGCAAAGGGCGGGTTGAGCGATCAGAAGACATAAAGCCGGGCAAAACGAGCACCGGATGCTGATCGCCCCTGAGCCTTCGCCGCAAAATAGGTTTGCTCAGCACAAAGGCAGCCAATTCCATGAGTGCGCGCGGCCCTTCGGTAGCCATCAGCCATTTTGAAGGTTTTTTAATGACAGTATTCACCTTATCGTTCATATGTTTGAGTTGCTGGCCTTTTTTATCTCATAAAACTAGTTTATAATAGAGTTTGTTTAGCTCGAAAAAATTGTTGCAATTAGTTGATAATCAGGGATTTAGGAAGAAGGCTGCCAATTGCGGGGGTTAGGAAAACGTTTTTTTGCAATATGAAATTATAATTCAAATGTATATTACAAAATACATTTTGTAATAGTCTGTTGAGAATGTAAAATATAGAAAAAAATGGAAGCTACAAAAACCATCGGCCTGACCTTGTCGGGTGGCGGAGCCAGAGGCGCTGCGCACATCGGCCTGCTAAAGGCATTGGAGGAGCATTTGATCTTTCCGCAAATCATCTCGGGAGCTAGTGCAGGATCGATCGTAGGAGCTTTGTATGCGGCCGGTTTGCACCCCGATAAAATACTGGAATTTGCTGAGGAGAGCAGCCTGTACAAAACCTTTCAAATTGGTCTGCCAACCAAAGGACTAGCCGATTTACAATACCTCAAAGAGCAATTGCTCCGCTATATCGGGTATGATAGTTTTGAGCAGCTTGGAAAAAAGTTCTTTGTCAGTGTCACCAATCTGGAAGCAGGCCGGGCCGAGCTGCTTAGCAGTGGCTCTTTGTCCGATGCCGTCAAAGCCTCCTGTTCGATTCCACTCGTTTTTCGGCCCACCCTCATCAATGAGCAAACCTATGTGGACGGTGGTTTGATGAACAATTTTCCTACCCACTGCATCCGTCCGCAATGTGATATACTGATCGGCATGAATGTGATGCCTCATGCCAAGCTTCCAACGGATGAAGTCAAAAGCGTCATTGACATCGCTATCCGTTCTTTTGAACTTTCTGTGTGGAACAATACCATAGGTCAGGTTGAGCACTGCGACTTTTACATTGAGCCGGAGGCCCTTCGGAAGTATCATCTTTTCAAATTCAGTAAGAGCCGGGAAATCCACGACATCGGATATGAGGCAGGTATGCAGGTAGTGCCCGATTTGTTGAGGCAGATTTTGTAAGAGTATGTTCAAAAAACGTTTTTGATGGCAAAAAACAAGGGGTCATCGTATTCCGATAACCCCCTTAACTAACCATACTATCCAAAAATGTATCTTTAGAAGTTGTTTTGAAAAAAAAATGGCTGCCGCACCGACTTCGATACGGCGCCATTCATCCTTCTTGTACAAATTTTATTAGACAGAAAAATCACAGAATAAACTGGCTATCTCATTTGATACGGCCTTGCCTCTATTTTATCTCCACTTTCGTCACCACTAAATTAGTACAATCCGCCACTTGAACTCCCTACCATATTGAGTAGTTTTTATGCGGGGGATGTGGTATGAGTCTTTAGAGGCTCGGCTGATCCTGACAAATCTGCATGGCTGGCAGATGCTGGAGCGGCAAATCGGTGCGGGGCAGCAAAGTGTGGAATTATCGGTGGTGGGTTTGCCGACGGGGGTGTATCTGCTCCGCTTGCAGACCAGGCAGGATGAAAAGGTAAGCCGGAAGTTGGTGATCAGCAGATGAATTCAACAAATAATCAAGCTCGAAGAGCATGTTTGGAAATTGTTTTTGGAAGCAGTAGTAGTAAAAATTAATTTTGGGCGAAGCCTTTTTTTGAGGCATAGCCAACGCTATAGCGATGAAAAGTAATGAAGTACAGAATTAAACTTTGCACTAATGCACCGAAGGGTGAATTCCAAACACGTTCTAAATAATATTATCCTTCGAAGCCTTCAGCATAGCTTCGTATTTGGAGTTGACCTGCAGTTTTTTGTAGATATTTTTGAGGTGAAAGCGCACGGTGTTGGGGCTGACAAAAAGTGCTTTGGCGATTACGGTGTAGCTTTTGCCCTGGCATAGCAGGTGCAGCACTTCCTTTTCGCGTTTGCTCAAGTTGTCAGTCGGATTGGTAAAACGCTTGAAGGACGAAACTACCCGCCGGGCAATGTTAGAGCTCATCGGCGAACCGCCCTCTTTGACTTCACGGATGGCATTGAGTAGCTTGGAAGGAAAGATGTTCTTGGTGAGATAGCCGAAGGCACCCGCTTCCAAGGATTGGAAAATGGAATTGTCATCATCATGTACCGTCAGCATGATAATGTCGAGCCGGGGATTTTGCTCTTTCAAATGGCGCACACACTCGATGCCCGACATATTGGGCAGGCCAATATCCATCAGCACCACATCCACCTCGCTGCTTCGAATACCGGCAATGGCCGATTCGGCATCGGGATAAGTGGCTACACACTGGAAGCCTTCGGCTCCGTCCAGTATCAGGCGAATGCCCTCCCGGATGTCCCGCTTGTCGTCAACGATGGCAACTGAAATCATAATTGGGTGCTTTTTAGCAATGATTTTGAAAGCAAGTTATTAATTTGCGTACATAGTTTATACGCTAGGTGGGCAATCCAACTGTACGGTACTGCCTGCCGCGGACGATTGTACCAATAGCTGCCCTTTAATTTTCCGGGCCCGGCTCTTCATGTTATTTAAGCCCTCTCCTTTGGAAGCTGTCTCCACATCAAAGCCGCTTCCGTTGTCAGTCACTTTTACGGTCAATACCCCATCATTATTCGACATGCACAGGCTGACCACACTGGCGCCACTATGCCGGAGGCTGTTGTTCATGGCTTCTTTGAATATCAATAAAATATGTCTTTTGTACTGCATCGGCAGTTGCTGGTCGGCCCATTCTCCGGACATGCCGGTCGATTGAAATTCAATATCCGAATGGCTGTACAACTCCTCTCCAAAATCCTTCAAATTCAAAAACAGATCATGGATGGTATCCTGCTCCGGGTTGAGTGCCCACAGCAAATCCTTCATAGAATCGTAGAGGCTGTTAGAGGTGGTGATTACTTTGTTGAGATAACCCGGCACCTGCTTGTCTGTACCTCCCAGCTGTTTCTTAGTCAGTTCGCTGTACATAGAGATGATAGACAATTTGCTGCCCAGCTCGTCGTGGAAATCCTGTGCGGCCAATTTTCGCACCGATTCAATTTCGGCCAGGCGCTGCATTTTCATACGGTACAGCATGTGATAGACCCACCAACTGACCAGCAGCAAGGTAAGCACCAGTGCCAGATAAAACCAGCCCGTTTTCCAAAATGGTGTGAGTATAGTAAATTGTATGCTGTCACCCAGCGGATTGGCGATGCCGTCCTTGCTGATGGCTTTTACCCGCAGATTGTAGGTGCCGGGAGCCAGCTCATTGAAGTAAATTTGGCGGTTGTTGCCGATGGGCATATCCTTAGCCGATCCGCCGTCGAGGTCGTAGAAGTACCGCAACTCATGCGGGTAGAGATAGTCGAGACCGACAAAATCAACGGAGAAGGTATTTTGGGAATGCTGGAGCACGAGCGGCTTTTTGGCAGGATCGGGCAGCAGATTATACGAAGGGCCGTCTCCAATTGACAGTTTGCTGATCCAAACCGGAGGTCGGTGTTTTGCCGACTGAATCTCATCGGGAAAAAAGTGCGTAATGCCGGCAATACCGCCAAAGAACATGCAGCCTTTGCTGTTTTTGAAAAAGGCGCCTCCATTAAATTCATTGCTCTGCAAGCCGTCATGCACATCGAAATTGTCGATGCGGTTTTTATCGTAATCAAAGCGGCACAGACCGTTGTTGGTACTGAGCCAAAGGCTTTGGCTGGCCGTATCTTCCAACATGCCGTATATCACATTATTGGCCAGGCCGTTGCCTTCATTGAATGACTCAAACCAAACCCCTTCGTCCTTAACTACAGCCCTGCTCAGGCCATTCATGGTAGCAACCCAAATCCGCCCTTGCTCATCCTCGAGGACATCATTGACCAGATTTTCGATGAGGCTGTGTTTATCATGCTCATCGTAGTAATAGAAGGCTGGCTGGTAGTCATCGTTGAGCTTGTTGTAATCGGTTACATTTCTATATAAAATCAAGCCGTGCGAACTACCCAGCCACAAATTTTTGTTGCGATCTTTGTGTATCGCATTGATGCGAAAATGGGGCTGACCCGCCGACTTGTTTTCAATTTCGATAAAACAATTGGCGGGCTCATCTTTTTTCAGGTCATAAATAGACAGGCCGTCCACACTACCTAACAGGAGTTGGCCGCCATCCTGAAAAAAGGAAAATACCCGTCTTTTCTCACAACCATGCTCCAACATCACCGGCTCAGCGGTGGCTGTTTGCTCGTTTTGATGGATTCGCATCAAGCCCTTAGCAGTACCGGCCCAGATGGTGCCTTTATCATCCAAATACATCCGGTGCATCCATTTGCTGGGGATCTCCTCCTCTTTTGGCAAGTCCAGTTTTTCAAAAAATGTAAAGGATTTGCTCTCCGGCTTGTATTTCACCAGGCCCTGCGCCAGCCCCAACCACCACTGATTGAGGCTGTCTTCGACAATGTGGAAGACGGTAGGTTCAAGCCCTAATTCTTGTTTCAATTCGCTGAGATGGTGGGTATTAAACTTCTTTTTCCGTTCACTTACTTTCAGCAAGCCCGATACTCCCGTGCCTACCCAAAACAGGCCTTCGTGCAGCTGGTCGGCCAACATACATAACACTTGATGGCCAGGCAGTTGGTACATAGGGTCGGAAGGCAAAATCAGCTCTTCCACCTTGCGCTCATAGCGATCGTTTTGGTAGGCCAGCCGGTACAAACGCCGGTCGGCAATCATAAGCAAATGCTCATTGGGTAGTTTGAGTACATGGCGGATGTTTTCGAGTGGCTTCCCATCGGCGGCTGTCAGACTAAGAGGAACCAGCATTTCGCGGGAAGCATTCAACTCGTACAATTTGCCGGCAGCGATAGCCCACACCTGCCCATCCGGTGTTTCAAATATCGAGAAAGGCGCATCCTCCGTCTTCCATTCCAATTCCACTGAGCTACAATCCAGCCTTGCCAGTGCTGCTTTGGCGGCAGGCTTGGGATGTTGAGCCGACCAGAAAATCCCTTCATAGGTAGCCAGCCAAAAGTTGCCGGATGCATCCTTTGCCATTCCTCTCACCAGCCCGTCAATCCCTGCATCGCGCTGCCAATCCGGTTCTTGAAATTTCATCTCTCTTAATTGTTCCACCTCATCGGGCACCAATATTTCCTGCACTCCTTTGGTGGTGCTCACCCACAGGCGGTAATCGGCATCCTGATACAAACAATGTACCTGGTTGCTGGCAATACTTCCGGCCTGCTGGCCATCCGCCATAAAGCGTATAAAGGTTTCCGTATAGGGATCAAAATAGTTGAGGCCGCCCCGCAGCGTTCCTACCCACAAACGATTGCGGTGATCGACAAGCAGTTGGGAGATGTGGTTGTCAGAAATGCTGGTGCTATCAAAAGGGTCTTTTTTGTACACCTGAAAATTTTGTCCGTCGTACCGGTTGAGGCCATCCTGTGTGCCAATCCACAGGAAGCCCATCTTGTCCTGCGCCAGGGTGTAAACCGAGCTTTGGGACAGGCCATCTGTTACAGAGATTGACTCCAGCTGGTAGTCCTGCGCATGAGTGCCCACAGCCAACAAACAGCCAAAAAGGCAGGATATAATTCTTATCACGTTCATTGCATATCGGTGAACCGGTCATTTGTTACAAACGGCTCTTAAAAATAACGTCTTTTACTCTCTGGCATTACCACTCATTTGTGTAGGATTGGCAGCATTTGGCCGGAGCTGCAAGCAATTTAGCCAATTTTTAGCTTTGCTGCTTTTTGTATCGGCCAAAGGAGTTTCCAAAATTTGGAGCATTTAGCAATCCGACCTACCTTTGAGCGCTAGCTGAATATTGAAGTTTTCAAACAACTTCATTGAAGTAAACTCGATCGATATGTCCAAGGGTATCCAGGTAAAAATATGCTGTATTCAAAATCTCCAAGAAGCCCATATGGCGCTGCAGGCAGGAGCTACTGCCCTCGGGCTGGTTGGCGAAATGCCCAGCGGGCCTGGTGTGATCAGCGATGAGCAGATCGCAACTATCGTAGCGGGCCTGCCTGCCGAAACAAATACCTTTTTGCTGACCAGCGAAACTTCCCTGGAGGGTATTCTGGCACATCACCAGCGCTGCGGCACTACTACCTTGCAACTGGTGGACAAGCCGAAGCCGGGCCTGCATGCCCGGCTTCGACAGCATTTGGAAGGGGTGAACATTGTACAGGTCATACATGTGCGAGATGAGTGGGCCCTGAATGAGGCCGTGTCGGTAGCACACTTTTGTGATGCGCTGCTGCTCGACTCCGGCAATCCGGATAAAACCGTCAAAGAGCTGGGCGGAACGGGGCGCACGCACAACTGGGAGATCAGCCGCAAGATCGTGGAGATGGTCAAAGTACCTGTTTGGCTGGCCGGCGGATTGCATGCCGAAAATGTAGCCGAAGCCCTGCAAATGGCCAAGCCTTACGGGCTTGATTTGTGCAGCGGCGTCAGGACCTTTGGGCGATTGGATCCACTCAAACTGGATGCTTTTATGCAAAGCGTCCGTGCATTTAGCCAGGCATGATTTTTAAAAACTCAATGAATTTAGTAATGATCAAATAATAACTTCACGATTTGTCTCTGATCTTTTGCCGCCATACTTCGTTATTTTTTGCTTAAATAGCTCGCTATTCGCTCAAAAAATGCCTCGCCTGACGACAAAATCTCAATCCCAAATCAATAACTTATTAATTGGCCATTACTTAGCATTGGTGCCTGCTTTTTATATACTACTATTTTTCTATCGCTCTCCAATATTCTCCTGTTCCAAAAGGCTCTCCAATATTTTAGGTTCTCCATCCAGATCAATCCGGCAGTTGTCATCAATTCGCTTTACCAGGCTGTTGACTACCGAGAGGCTTGCGCGGCTGTGGTCGGTGGCGGTGATTTCCGCATCATCCACTGTGAAGTGCTCTGCATCCAGGTGGGCTCGTTTTTCTAAAAAGGCCTTCAGCAACTTGCCGCGCCCCCGCAAATCTACTTCGCTTTTGCCCAGCTGCCGGATGGTCAGGGTATCTATATCGGCGAATATTTTGTAATCATGTACCCCTTCATGCTTGATCGTCATATTCGGTTGGCGGAAGCCCTGGATTTTAACGTCATCGGTATTTTCGGTATGCAGCTTGTCGAGCACGGGCATAGTGATGTAGAGGCGGATGGGAGAATTGGTCCTCTTCAAGTCGGTAGATACGGTGAGCGTCTGGTAGTGCTGTACCATATCTACCTTTTTGGTGTACACTTCCCGGCCGGTCAGCCGTACCCGATACTCATCGCCCTGCTCGATTTCCACCTTCATGCGCCCCTCGACGATGAGGTTTTTAAATTCGGAATGTTGATACTCTTCATCGTGATTGTTGCGGGATACATAATTGGGACACACCAGGCCCTTTTCATCCATCTTCCACATATGGCCTGAGTACCCCCAGGGGTGGTCCATATCGCGGTCGAGCTCAAAGCGGTGAATCAGTCGGCCAGCTTCCTTACCCAAATAAACAGATTTGCCCTTCGGCACTTTCAATACGTATTCCACGCCCTGGAAGCGCCAGGCTTCACCTTTGGGTATGATAAAATAACGGGGCAACTGAACCACTCCTTTTTTTATAATTGGCTGATAATCAATGCGTTGTGCCAATTTTTCAGCCTCCGCACGCCCTTTGCCTCTCGATCGTTTCCGCTGCACCAAATGAAATTGCTCATCATCGCTTTTCACGATATTCAATTCAATATTTTCATCAATGAGCCGATCTTCATCGAGCTGCAAATGACCAACCTGAATCAGGGAAGGTTCCCATTCACTTCCCAGCAACTCAATGCGCAGGGTGTCCGAAGAGCTATCCAGATCAAGTTGTGTTTCCTGATGATTGCTGTAGTTGAAATTGCGTCCGAGGATGGAAATAGTGAGAAACAGACTGACAATATTGAGCCCCCAAAAGGCCCACATACCCCGGTTGAAATGGCGACTGAGACGCACCTGGAAAATGAGTCGGACCACCCTCAAAATGATAGCCAACAAGGGCACTCCGATCAATACAAAGGCACTGGTAATGCCAATAAAGGAGAGCATTCTATGGCCGCCAAAAAGGTAATCGGCAAAGGGTAAAGCAAAGAAAAAGCTGATTACGGAGATGATCCACAGGGCAATGAGGGCTATGATGAGGGCCAATCCTACGATAAAAATAAGCGGTTTCCATATCCTGGAAAGCAGCAGAATAGCTGTAGAGATAGCCTTTCCTAGTATAGAAACCCCTTTCTTAAGGGTGGATCTAGTACTATCGGCTCCACCACTTCTTTTTTTTTTGAAGAAAACCCTTCGCCGAAGTCAGAGAATTTATCAGACAGGTCTTCCAGCTCGTCTTCAATGGTTTTGGCGATGTTGTTGACGTTGATCGGCTCACCCCGCATGGCAAGTCGGTCGCCTGAAGTTTCCGCCTTCGGCACAATGGCCCATAAAATGAGGTAGGCCGGGATACCAAAGCCGCCGGAAAGGGTGATTAGTACAAAGAGCAGCCGAATCCACAGCGGATCCTGAATGCCGAAGTAAGCAGCGATCCCTGAACAAACACCGGCCACCATCTCATCTTCGGGATTGCGGAACAGGCGCTTGCCCGTTTTGATACCGGCACCAATGACTTTCGATTTGGTCTTCGTCTTTTTGCTTTTCGGCCTTTCTTCTATCGGATCGGCGCCAAACTCTTCGGGTGTGCCCATTACGGCAATCGCGTTTTCCACATCTTTCAAGGTGACGATCGTCCGCCCTTCCAGGCTCTCCTGAAAAAGTTCGGCCATGCGGCCTTCGATATCGCCCGTGATTTCTTCATAGCCTTCTGAAGCACGGAAATGCCCGTGGATAGCTGTCAGATAATCATCGAGCTGCTGATATGCATCTTCATCGATGGTAAAAGGGTAACCTCCTAAATTGACATTGAATACTTTATTCATTGCTGGTTAATATTTTTTGTAGATTGATGTACGGCAGATACGAGCTGGTCCCACGTATGGATGAGCACATCCAGAAACTGGCGGCCAACTTCGGTGATGTGATAATACTTGCGGGGTGGCCCCGCATTGGACTCTTTCCATTGATAATGGAGCAATCCGTCGTTCTTGAGACGCGTCAGCAGGGGATACAAAGTGCCCTCCTTCACGATCAGTTCTGAATCTTTCAATTTGTTGATGATATCGGTGGGATATACTTCTTCCTCAGAAATGATGGATAGAATGCACAACTCCAGCACGCCCCGTCTCATTTGTGTCTTAGTCTTTTCCAATTTTTCATTCTTTTCGTCCATGATGCAAATATATGGCAAAAACGGGTACCTTGCAAGACATAGTACCAGTGTTTCGCCTAGTACCTTGCCTGCCGTTCCTACATAAACAGCTGATTTTCAGCAAGTTATGATGATGAATTCGCAAAAAAAATGTTTTTACTAATCGACGAAAGGCCCGTTTTTCACTACCAATGGCTTGGAGTAAGGTATTGCTGAACGCTATGGAATAGGATAAGAAAGGAGGATGGGTAAACTCTTTTTCAACGGCGATGCTTGCCCACCACCTGCCGAAATTCGGGAAACAATTTCATCAAAATATCCATAGGCTGCTGGCCGGGAGCAGGCAATTGCTGACTCCTTCGCTGCTCCCGATGCAATTCATCCAGGCTCATCACCCGTCGTTCTGGTGGGCGCAACTCGGGCTTGGGCTTAGCCCCTTTGCGGGCACACAGCTCCCGAATGTACAGCTGGTCGAGCGAAATTACCATGGGGATTACACTTGATGTATTCCCTTTCTATACCAATTTTGCTCAAATTTTGTTTCAACCCGGAAGGGATTGGGCCTCCAATATCCGTCTTTCTCAGATCGTGTAATTCTCCTCCCCGCCCACTACAATCTTCTTGACAGGCGCCTGCTCTTGTTCTTGCACTTGCTCTTGAGGAGGGGCTGTTTCGGTAGCCTCCGTTTCAAGTGGCGGCACCGGAACTTCAGGAGCAGCGACTTCTTCAGCACTCTCTGGTACTGGCTCCATCCTTACCTTATCAGGCGATGCGAACAAATCGCGATCCTTGTCGAAGTGAGCCAGCAAATCTTCTACATTAAAGTGGGGAGCATGCACTTTCCCTTCCAGAAAATCCTTAAGATTGCGGATGCCCAGCACTTCAGCTCCAATAAACTGCCCGAGCCGGTAATAGGATTCCCATTGTACTTCATCAAAAAACTGATCAGAGGTGGGTTCGTGCGGAAAATTGGGGTGATAGACTTTGTATTTGTAGGTTTTGTAATCGAGGCTGTTTTTATTGTCGATGAGAAGTTTGGTTTCAGGTGCTACTACGGAGGATTTGACATACACCATCGTACCCATTTTCAGATCATTCTGCACTTTTTCGTCAATTGTCCTCACTACGGTAGCCAGCACTTTTTTTTCTTTGTCAGTCCTGTTTTCACTGCCTTCGAGCTTTTGGTGAATCATGCGTTTCACATCATCAAATACCCAAATCAGCGTTTTGAATACCTCGCTCACCGAATCGCTGAGATGCAGAGCTTCAAAGGTGTTTTGCAGTTTGAGTTCATCTTCCAGCGTGGCTACGGCCTCATTGGCAAAGTTTTGCAACTTCATCTTTTGCAGCGCTTCTTTTAGAAGCTTCCGTTCCTCTTCGCTCAACCACTCCAGCTTTTCCCTGATTTTTTTGTAGTTGATCAATATTTCTATAGGCTTGCCTTTTGCATCCTTGATGGGCTGTCCATCCTCCTTTGGCACTACTTCCTCCCACAAATAGTACACATCTGCCAACGCAAAGCGTTTGGCCGAATAGCCATGAGAAGGGCTGGGCCGAATGGTCTCATCTGGCCGATAGCCCGGCCGAAAGCCGATCTCCAATCCCAGCTCATTGCGCGCCCGAATCGTCAAATTTTCCAAATCGCCAAAACTATACTTAGGGTCAGCTCCGGCATCCACGGCGATGATGAGCCGACATTTGCGGCGCAGCAGCTCATACACTCCCAGGTTTTCGATATGCCCTCCATCCGAAATATTGAGCTTCCGGTTATCGGTACCAATCATGGAGAGCAACTCGTAGAAAAAGTAGGTCGGCCACCACACCAGAGAGCTTGCCTTTTTTTGCAGTGGATTGTTGATCCAAAAACCGAGGCGAGCATTGAAGACAGTCATAAAAACGCTCAACAGCTTATTGGAATAAATGCCCATGCCGGGGTTCACCGCAGCGGCTGATATAGTGGTAGCGGCCGGCAGCGTCATCTCTTTGTACTCATTGGCAGATGCCGTGCAGACATAGTCGCTGAGCTTGGAGCCACAATAAAGGGGGGAAAGCAAAAAGTAGTCATTGGCTTTGGTGCCTTTAAATTTTTTATCATTGACGGCTTGCAAATTCAGGCAGGTATTGATCAGCGGATAGGGTGCCAGGCAGGCTTCCCGGACCGTGCCGGAAGGATCGAACAGGTCTTTGAGCCGCACATTTTTGTATTGGCCGGTAAAATGCAGGAAGGCATCGGCCAGTTGATTTCGGTAGAAGCGATGAAAGCTCAGCGCATTGGGGTTTGTAAAAAACCCAAGAATAATCAGGCCGGCACCCAGCAGCAGGTGGTGCCAGATGGTAAAGCTTTGTGTGATTTCCTGTTCTTTAAGCCTGAAAAATATCACTACCCCCATCCAGGCTGCACCCGCCAGGATCAGCGCCGCTTCGAGGTTGTTGAATTTTCGGGAAATGCCCACCTGGTATTTTAGTGCCAGATTGGCTATAAAATGAATTACCAATACTCCCAGCAGTACTAAAAATCCATATTCGATGATGGTGACTTGTTCAAGGGCTGCGCTCACCGATTCGAAACTTTCAAAATTGAGTGCTTTGCTCACTACCACGTACAGCAGATAAAGCAGAAGTATGATAATGGCCGGACTCACCCAGCTCATCAGCAAACTCACCACAAAGCCCACCGACAGGATCAGGCTGCTCCAACGCTTGCCCCATCCCTTGCCCGGCAGCAAATATTCTCCCCTCGACCGCATATAGTTGATGTGCTCATCTTTAAACAGACTGCTATAACTTCCCTCATTGCGCAGAGTGGCCTGAATATAAGCGCCCGTATATCCTCCTCCTGATACCGTTGAGAGGTAATCGGACCGCTGGAGGATGCCAAATTTGTTGAGGGTTTTGAGGAAACCAAGGTTAATGGTAGCCGATCGGATGCCACCCCCGGAAAGCGCGATGCCAAAACGCGTTTTTTGAAAATGCTCTTTATCTTCGCCTGTACCAAAGAGCTTTTTACGTCTTTGGAGCAATTGCTCATCCTCTACTTTGATCAGCTGTTTGAATGAGGAAAGCGCATCGGGGAGTTGTTCTTTCATAAGTTTACACATTGAAGATAAAGCATACTATCAGAAAAAGTCGAAGCTGAAGCTTAAACATTGGCTTACAGATTGGACGTAATCAGCAAATCTAAATCTGTATATTTGATACCAAATCGCTCACCCATATATTCGTTGGTCAGGCAACCCTTGTAGGTATATACCCCGTGGCGCAAACCATGATCGTCGTATATGAGGCGTTCGATACTGCCGCTGGTACCTGCTTTCAGCAAAATGGGTGTCAGGATATTGCTCACCGCTATGGAGGCAGTTCGTGAGATTCTGGAGGCAATATTGGGCACACAATAGTGGATTACGCCGTGTTTGATAAAGGTAGGCTTGGCATGGTTAGTTACTTCCGAAGTAGCAAAACAACCTCCCTGATCGATACTGACATCGATGATAACGGAACCATTTTTCATCTTCGCTACCACTTCCTCGCTCACTACGATCGGTGTACGGCCCAGCTCGCTGTGCATGGCGCCAATCACCACATCAGCTGTTTTGAGCTCCTTTTGCAGTTGGATCGGGTTGAGAGAGGAGGTATTGAGTTGGCGCCCGACCTGATTTTGCAGGCGCATTAATTTGTAGATATTGTTATCGAATACGCGTACATCGGCACCCAACCCCAGGGCTACGCGCGTGGCAAACTCAGCTACCACCCCGGCGCCGATAATCACTACTTTGGCAGAAGGCACCCCTGAAATACCTCCAAGCAAAACGCCCTTGCCGCCGCTGGAGTTGGTCAGTAGTTCGGCGGCGGTGAGCATCGCACTGAGGCCCGCCATTTCGCTCATGATGCGCACTATGGGAAAGGCATCGATATCGTCTTTGATGTACTCAAAAGCAAGAGCGATCACCCGTTTTTGTCGGAGTTTGTTGATAAAATCAGTGGTGATGATGGGCAATTGGAGGGGAGAGATGAGTACCTGATTGGGGCGTAGCATATCAATTTCGGCCAGGGTAGGCGGAGCCACTTTTACCAAAATATCCGACTTAAAGACCTGCTCCTTACTAAAGGCAATATCCGCTCCTACTTCAGAATAGATATGATCGGTATAATTCGATTTTTCGCCCGCTTCGGTTTCGACAACCACCCGATGGCCGTGCTGGATAAGGGCGGCAACGGAGGAGGGTACCAGTGCTACCCTGTTTTCCTGTAAGGTACTTTCTTTGGGAATGCCGATGAACAAGGTGTTCGGCTTGCGCTGCAGCTGCAGCATCTCGGTTTGTGTTTGTAATTGGCCCTCTGTAAAGATCTTTGGAATCGGAATTCGCTTCTGCTTTTCACTCATGCAATAGATAGTTTGTGTGGTCAGGTGCGCAGTTGAACAATGCTCAAAAAAATTGGCCAATTGCATTCGGCAATCGATCTTAGCTGATACTTTCAAAGAATTGTCACCTTTGCAAAACGGTCAAAGCTGTTCCAATTTACTGAAAATCAGCTACTTACAAGCCTTCTTCCTGTCGAGCAATGCCTATAGCCCATCTTACAAAAATAGGATTTTTCGGCTGTTCTTGTTTATTATTTCAATATTAATTTTAATGGTTTCCGGAGCCAGGTAGGCCTCTATCAATCCGGGCCATTCAATAAAACAGTAGTGCTCATCGTCCAAAAAGTCCTCAATACCTATCTCAAGTGCTTCCTGAAAATTGCGCAAGCGGTATAGATCAATATGCCGAACCAGGCACCCCGAAGCGGCGATCAAATATTCGTTAACTAGTGAGAAGGTGGGGCTGGTGACGGCATCTTCCACGCCCAATTGGCCACACAAAGCTTTGATCAAGCTGGTTTTCCCAGCACCGATCTCACCATAAAAGGCCATCTTTTTGGCTCCCGCTGCATGTTCCAACACACTGGTCGCAAGTTCTGAGAGGCCTTCTTCTGAATTGGATATCCACTCCATCCTTGATAAAATTTCAAAATTAAATGCTACCCGGCAAAGGTCGGGGAATATTGTGAAAAAATTCAAGCCTCTCCATCAATCGTAAAATATACCGGATTTCAATCAAACAAGGCAACTTTTGCAAATATATAAACGTTTAATTATCAAGGAATTGACCAATTTTTAAACTTTTCCTTTTTTCCTTTTCTAGCTCTCCAATTAGCTGTAAGTTTCCATCTATTTTTCGTAAATTTGCCGTATGAAATCAGTAGAAGAAAAGAAGGGCTCCACCCAAAAAAATGGTAACTATAGTGCCAGCAATATTCAGGCGCTGGAAGGCCTCGAAGCCGTCCGCAAGCGCCCTGGCATGTACATCGGTAGCACCGACACCAAAGGGCTCCACCATCTGGTGTGGGAAGTCATTGACAACTCCATCGACGAGCACCTGGCCGGCTTTGCCTCCAATGTGGATACGATCATTCATTCCGATAACTCTGTCACCGTCAAAGACAATGGCCGTGGCATCCCTACCGGTATGCACGAGAAATTGAAAAAATCGGCCCTCGAAGTGGTAATGACCGTGTTGCACGCCGGTGGAAAGTTTGATAAAGACACCTACAAAGTATCCGGCGGTTTGCACGGCGTAGGGGTTTCCTGTGTCAATGCTTTGTCCGAAGCACTCACCGCTGAGGTGCATCGCGAAGGCAAAATATTCAGCCAGCAGTACGCCTGTGGCAAACCCACTACCGAGGTGGAACTTACCGGCAAATCCGACACCACAGGTACGATCATTACCTTCAAGCCGGATTCCACGATTTTCGATGTCCTTGAATACAAATACGAAACACTGGCCCATCGCCTCCGCGAATTATCTTTCCTCAACAAAGGGCTCACCCTCACCCTTGTCGATGAACGGGAAACGAATGACGATGGCAGCTTTAAAAGCGAGACCTTTTACTCGGAAGGAGGATTGAAAGAATTTGTCACCTACCTGGATGAAGCAAAAACCAAACTCATCGAAGACCCCATCCACGTTACAGGTAAAGAAGAAAATGTGGAAGTGGAGGTGGCTATGCAATACAATACTTCCTTTTCGGAAAATATTTATTCCTTCGTCAACAATATCAACACCCGCGAAGGTGGCAGCCACGTCAACGGCTTCCGCCGCGCTATCAACCGCCTGTTCAAACAATACGGCGAAGATAATGGCTATTTCAAAAAGCTGAAATTTGCCATCTCCGGTGAAGATTTCCGCGAAGGGCTCACCGCCGTAGTTTCGGTGAAAGTGCCAGAGCCACAGTTCAAAGGCCAGACCAAAGGTGAGCTGGGCAACTCCGAAGTCACCGGGATTGTCTCTCGATGTGTAGGCGATGTATTGCGGCATTACCTGGAGGAAAATCCCAAAAAGGCTAAACGCATCATCGATAAAGTCATTCTGGCCGCTACCGCGCGCCACGCTGCCCGCAAAGCCCGTGAAATGGTGCAGCGCAAAAATGTACTCACAGGCGGCGGGCTGCCCGGCAAACTTTCTGACTGTGCTTCCAAAAGCCCCGATGACTCTGAGCTATTCCTCGTAGAGGGCGATTCGGCCGGCGGAACCGCCAAGCAGGGCCGCGATCGAAACTTTCAGGCTATTTTACCCCTTCGGGGCAAGATACTGAACGTGGAAAAAGCACTCGAGCATAAAATCTATGACAACGAGGAAATCAAAAATATGTTTACCGCCCTCGGCGTCAGCATTGAAGAGAAAGATGATGAACGGCATCTGAATATCGAAAAACTTCGCTACCACAAGATCATCATCATGTGTGATGCCGATGTAGATGGTAGCCATATCGTTACCCTTATCCTGACTTTTTTCTTCCGCTATATGCGCCCGCTCATTGAAATGGGCTACATATACATTGCTGCGCCTCCCTTGTATCTCGTCAAAAAAGGCAAGCAATTCCGCTATTGTTGGAATGAAGAAGAGCGCCAGGAAGCCATTGAAACCTATTCAAAAGGAGAAAACGATACCTCCGTCAAAATACAACGCTACAAGGGACTTGGCGAGATGAATGCGGATCAACTTTGGGAAACCACGATGGATCCCGATACACGTATCCTGCGCCGGGTAACTATTGAGGATGCAGTGGAAGCCGATCGCGTTTTCAGCATGCTCATGGGTGATGAAGTGCCTCCACGCCGCGCATTCATCGAAGCTAATGCCAAGTATGCCAATGTGGATGTGTAGCATTGGCAGCAAAGCCCGCGCGGGAAGATTTATCGTCCGTACTGCTTGGAGGTTTTTCCCTAAAAAACTTCGTTAGCTTGTCAGAGTCCAATTGTGTTCCATCGCAAAACTGTTGGATGCTTGAAGCCAGTTGCCTGTCGTTGAGCTGGCCTTTTAGCTTTAGTTTCAATGGAAATACTTTGCGGGTAGCGGAATCGGCATGCAACTCCAATAAAGTGTGTAGCGCTCGTTTCAGCCTAGCCTGACGAACGCTTTTCCAGGCAATAAAAATTTCGGAGAGCAGAAATTGGGCACCGCTGCCGCTCTCCAAAATGCGCACGGCAATCCAACGATTAGCATCATTCTTACTCAATAGCAACCCCGATAAGTTTTGCAGTTGCCTGCCCTCAAACGGCGGCTGAGTGTGTGATTGATTCAATAAACCTTGTAATGCTTGTTCATCTACAAAGGGTACTTTCGACTCACTCAGCAGCTCTACTTCCTTCGGTTGATCGCCCAGCAAGATCAGGCTCGCGGAGCTTGACCATTCTCCTGTCAGCTGATGGCCCTGAGCACTCAGCTTTTCCTGCCAGCTCGCTTTTGAGCCAAGCAATTTGCCGGCAATATATACTTGTTGAGGTTTGTCCAGCTCAATGGCTTGCGAGCTTTTGCACAGCTGGTGCCGCGCCGCATCCCGCACAGCCTTCAGCGGAAAGTGCATCGCCTGGAAAAGCTCTTCCTCGGATAGCCTGCCCATTTCAGCCTTATTTCTGATGAGCAGCCCAAATAAGGCCGGGCGCAAGGGTGGAGCGATAGCTGCCTTGCGGCACACTTTCAGGAAGCGAAGCAATTTGGCACAAGGCACGCTACGACTAAGCCCTTTTAGCTGTACCAGGCTATCGAGCTGTAGCAAAACTTTTGGAAAAACGGAAATGTGGGTACGGATAGCCACCAATTTGCGTAGTCTTTTTAGCTGATGAAGACCTGTCGGCAACTCTCGGATTGGATTATTGGAAATATTCAGCTCTTCCAGCTTCTCCAAATGGATTAACTTTTTCGGTAGTTGTTGAAGGCGATTCTTTTGGACCGACAGACTTTGCAGTTCTTTCAAATGCCTCACCTCCTCTGGCAGGCTATCCAACTGATTGGCAGACAGGTCGAGGGCGCGAAGCTGATCCAGCTGCTCCAATTTTTCAGTAAGTTGACCGATCTTATTACTACTCAAATTCAGCTGTCGCAGCCTAGTACTATTCAGTATGGCAGTTGGAATAGCTTGTAGTTTATTATTCGAAATATCTAATTTGCGCAGCTGTGGCCAGATGCCTGAGGCCAGCTCGCGAAGCAGGTTGTGTGAAACATCCAATCTCTCCAAATTGGTACAAGCATACAGTGCAGCAGGCAGCGAGCGAAGCGAATTGTGCCCACAATTCAACTGCCGCAGTGCCCTGCAATTGACCAAAGCTGAAGGAAGGCTTTGCAACTCATTGCCACTGATATCCAATACTTGCAAGGACTTCAACCTTGCCATATGCTCCGGGAGGCAGGACAACTGATTATCTGCCAGCTTCAATTGAATGAGGTCGGTCATTTGCCAAAGCGACTCCGGCAGATTGCTCAGCGCATTGCCACTCAGGTCGAGCGCCATTAACATCAAGCCTTTCGGAAGTGTACGGATTTGATTGGCCGGCACGATCAAGCTTTCCAGTTGCCTTAGTTCCATCAGCCAATCGGGTAGTGACTGCAGGCTGCTGGCACTCACTTCCAGATATTTCAAATTGGCAAAGCAGCGGATTTGCTCCGGTAGTGTACGAAAATGACGCTTGTGGAGGTACAAGTGAGTCACATCCTGTGGATACTTCAACGCAATTTCCAGATTGTAAGCTTTCATAATCAACGAAGGCGGCGACCTTTCCACCAATAGTGTCGTATTAAATTGGCCAGCAGCCCGATTGTCACAATATAGCCAATATGCATGAGCTGCGCATACACAAAACTCTTCATCAAATCGCGGCGCTTAAAGTAGCTACTCAGGGTGTATAAGAAACGATAATCAGCCAGAGACTTGAGCAGGAGCTGCCCGCCGAATACCCATAGCATCGCTGCTCCCCAAACGCTGACGAGCAAAAGGCTGGCCACCAAATTGAGGCAGCAAAGGAGTGCCACTGCCAGCATTACTATAGTTAGCCGATCGGTGTACTGTGCCGATTTGGACGCCCAGCGAAGCCGTTGCTGGAAGAAAGATGCCCAGTCCGGCATGGCAGCAGTGCGTACCGCAGCAGCCGGATTTTTTACAAATCCAATGCGGCCCGGATATCTTTTGGCAATCTTTTGCATGAGCAACATATCATCGCCGGAAGCCTTGCCATCGATCCCCTTGAAGCCACCAACTTGCTCGAATACGACCTTCGGATAGGCCAGGTTGGCGCCATTGCACATGTGCATCCAGCCGCTCTGAATGCCGGCGCCCGTTACCCCCATCATGCCGAGGATGTCCAGTGATTGAAAGCGCTCAAAGTGGGTTCGTTCCTGATGAAAATTGACTGGTGCGGCGATAAATTTAGCCTTGCGGATTTCGTAAAAGCTTGCCATCGTTCGTAGCCAGCCGGGAGGTACCAGACAATCAGCATCCGTGCAAAGGATCAACTCTCCACGCGCAGTTGTGACTCCTTTGGCAATAGCCGCCTTTTTCCCCTTGCCCTCTTTCAGAGAGATCAATTTCAGTCTTTTATCCTTGATGCTGGCTACAATTCTGGCGGTTTGGTCCGTTGAATGATCATCGATCACCAGTAGTTCCATAAGCCGAGCCGGATATTGCTGGCTCAGAACAGCCTGCAGGCTAGCACGAATATTAGCAGCTTCGTTGCGCACCGCGATGAGAATACTCAAGCGGGTAAGAGGCTGATGCGTACTGGGGATTTCGAAATCAGGTAATTTATTCCAGCCGCAACGGTACTGCCATAGGAGCAGATAATAGGCAAGGCTGATAAGGGCGGTGCATATGAGGTAGCTGTAAAAGATCAAGGCTCGTCGAAAAGCTCATCGTACTCATTGCTGCTGCTGCGCTTTCTCTCCAAAGGTTCGATACGAGGCAAGTCCAGCGGCTCATCCGGAATTTCTTCGTATTCAACAAATTCGCCCTCACGGGCTTGCTCGGCGGCTTGCTGCAAGCTGTTCACTTTGCGGTACAAGTAGGCTTTGCCAAACAGAAAACCAGCGATTACCGGAAACCCAAAAACGGTCAGCAAGACTCCTCCAATACCTACAAGAGGATTGGTTTGCAGCATTTTAAGGAGCCACTTTCCATAATTGATGACGACCCTGTAATTGAGTAGCAAAGCTCCAATGAGTAAAAAGGGAGCCGCTATGGCGAGCAGGTTGAAGATGCCCTTTGCGATGAAATAGAGTCCTACAAATACCAATACCAACATCAAGATGCTGGCGATGGAATTGAAAGGATTGATGTCAACTTGTTTTCGATATTGCATAGTATAGTGCATAAGTAAGTATGCTGAAACAACTGCAAAATTAGGCAATTTTTTGGTATGCAGAAATGGTTATTGGACGAGGAGCGAAAGACAATCGACCAAGCAGGGCATTTTTGAGTTCCACCATTTCATCGATTCAGCCGCCGGGCGTTGGCCCGCTTTCTTGCCTTAATTTTCTTTTTCAAAGATATATCCTGGCCAATATATGCTAGCAAGAATCTGAAATCATTCTGGGTGATGAAGCGGCGCTTTCGCTCCGGGTAGAGTTTTTTGAATGGAAATTTGTGGTTGAGGCGGAAGTCGAGCTGATAAAAATCGGTGAGTGCTTGTCCATTGCTATTATATGCAGGCACACTCAATACTACGGGTCGGATAGCTGCTTCCCCCCAGCCGGATACTAACCAGGGCTCCAATTGATCATATACTTCCAGGTGGTGTTCAAGCAATATCTGGCGGCTGGGCAGTGCTTTGCTACGCGTCCACCAAAGGTCATGGACATCTTCCATTGCGGCATAGGTTTCATCCATTGTGAGCACAGCACCCAGCTTTTCGATTGTTTCGGCAACCAGCTCGGTCATCGCTTCCTCAAAGGGGAGCTCACTAGCTAATGCTTTCATGCCCAGCCTTGCTCCAAGCAAATTGGAATAGGCATCTTCTACCGAAAAACTCGAGTAGCGTTCGGGTACCATAGGGATGGTGGATGCCCCAAAATAGGTAGCAATCTCGTGCCATACTGACAAATCGTAGGCAATTTTTCCTGCCAGCAAAATTTCATCGCTACGGGTAAAACTCTCAGGGATTTTAAAAGTCAACGACTTGGTGCCCCCTTCATGGCCGAGCTTCACGACTGCCCCGCCATTGGCCCTTCCCTTGCGGATCACCGCGTGGATATAAGCCGTCCAGTCAGCCTGATCACGCAGATGCCCCAAATCCACAAAGCCGCCGCGGCGGGTGTAAATAATGCCGTTGCCTTCGGTGCGATGCCCCAGATATTGGTGAGGTCCGATCTGATCGGGGCTGCTGATGTCTGTAATTCTCACCAGGGGAATACCTGCCAGCCGCAGCTCAGACCCAAAAGAACAGCAGCTACGTATGATGCGTGGCGGCGGAGACGCCAGCTGCTCTGCACTCAGGTACAGCGGTCGGGCGGGTGAGTCCGCACTAGGCCAAAGCAGGGCAATGCCTGCTAAAAGTTGAAAAATTCTTTTATCCATTCTGTTTTATCCAGAGCCTGACTAATAAGCGATACAGCCGCTCATTTATTGTAAGCGGGGATGAAGTATCGTCATGATTTTAGTTTGTCAAATTGCTGTTCGAGTATTAAAATGCTTTTTACAGAATCTCCGATCAGGCCGGACTCGCTCAGGAGTTGCTTGAATTGAGGATCAATATTGCTCATGCCGTAGTAAAAAATCATAGCCATTTCAAATCTTGAAAAGAGCGATTTCAGCGTATCGACAAAAAATTGTTGCTCAATTTCACTATCCAATGCATAAGCCAGTAGATGTTTGATATTTTTGAAGTACACTTCAAACATGCCGATCTCGTGGCTGAAATAATCCAGGAAGTACTCATTTACAATCGCCTCTCCTTTTGGGCCTTTCACATCTTCCCGATGCCTAAATTGCCGCCGATGCATCGAATAAAATTCAAAAACTGCCTGCCTGCCATATTTACTTCTTTCTTCATCGGAATAAATCTCGGTAAAAACAAGTGACTCCAGGTTTTTGAAATGAATATCGAGTAGCTTGAAAAAATTGGTGCGCCGGGTCGGCAATGCCTGCACCTTCAGGTCGGACTTTAGCTCCTGCTTTCGGATCAGCGATTCGTCGAGCTGATCGATGAGATTGAGCAGGCTTTTTCGCAGCTGGTTGAGCCCGATTTCGATTTGCTCATAAGGTAGCGTATTCATAGAGGAGAGATGCATCAGATCATTGTACTTGCTCTTGAGCAGGATGTACTCATTGTACAAATGAGAGGAAGGAGCCATCACTTCTTCTACCGCTTCTATGCCAAAGTTGAGCCCTTTGGCCACCCGTTCTTTGAGTTGCGATCTTATTTCGGTCAGATCCATACCTTGTTTTCTTTGGTTTCGAGCTCTTCACAAAATTTGTCAAAAGTACAGAATTATTAGGAGAATGTGAGGGAGTGAGGATGTGATGCTAACCAGGGCTGTTGAGTTGAGCAAATTGCATTTCGTACAGTTCCTTGTAGTGCCCGTTTTCCAATGCCAGCAATTCTTCGTGACTGCCGTATTCCACAATGCGGCCCTTACTGAGTACCATTATCTTGTTGGCATGGCGGATGGTTGACAATCGGTGAGCAATAATGATGGAAGTGCGCTTGCTGATCAGTTTTTCAATGGCATATTGTATAACCGCTTCCGATTCAGGGTCAATGGAAGAGGTGGCTTCATCGAGGATGAGGATGTCGGGGTCGAAAACCAAGGCCCGTACAAAGGAGATGAGCTGCCGCTGGCCCATCGAAAGTGTAGCGCCGCGCTCCATCACCTGATAGTCATAAGCTCCGGGCAGGCGTTCGATAAAGGCATGGGCACCAATCATTTTGGCAGCTTCAAGCACCTGCTCACGGCTGATACCGTCATTGCGCAGGGTAATGTTTTCCAATACAGAACCCGAAAACAAAAAAACATCCTGCAGCACTACTGCCAGGCGACTGCGAAGGCTCTTCAGCTCATAGTCGCGGACGTCCACACCATCAATTGTGATTCTTCCTTTTTTGACTTCGTAAAAGCGATTCAGAATATTGATAATGGTCGATTTACCTGAGCCGGTGCTCCCCACCAGAGCCAGCGTTTCGCCCGGCGCTATTTCAAAATTTATATCGCGCAGCACATAATCCACTGCATTATAGCCAAAACTTACCTGCTCAAAGGCTACTGTTCCTTGCAGCCTGTCGGCAACCCGGGTGCCTTTATTTTCAATTTTGTCGTCGGTATCGAGCAATCGGAAAACCCGCTCAGATGCCACCAGGCCCATTTGCAGGGTGTTGAATTTATCAGCCAGCATACGGATCGGCCGAAACAGCATCGACAAATAAAGCGGAAAGGCAATCAGCGCACCGAGCGATACCTCTCCATAAATCGCATCGCCTGCTCCCCACCAAACCATCAGGCCCAGAGAGGCCGCCGACAATATCTCAACCACCGGAAAGAATACTGCGTAGTACAAGATCGAGTCGAGATTAGCCTGGGTATAAGCACGGTTGATTTTTTTAAAGGCTTCCATCTCCTTCTCCTCTGCATTGAATATCTGCACGATGCGCATACCGCTGATTCGCTCCTGCAAAAAAGCATTCATTATCGCTATCTGGTTGCGAACCTTCTGATAGGCGGCCTTCACTTTTTCCTTAAAAATATAACTGGCAATGATAAGAAACGGAAGCACCGTGAGGCAAACCAGTGTAAGCTTCCAGCTGGTATAAATCATCACAGCCAGCACGGCAAATACGGTCAGAATATCTGCAACAATTGTAATGACACCCTGAGAAAACACTGTATTGATGGTTTCAATATCATTGATGGTGCGGGTAGTGGAAGTGCCGATCGGGGTATGGTCGAAGTATTTGAGCCGCAAGCTGGTGATATGCCTGAACACCCGTACCCGCAAATCCCGGATAACCGATTGGCCCAGCCAGTTGGAGGCATAAATGAAGCTGTAGCGGAGCGCACCTTCCACTATCAACACCCCGCAAAAAACCATCGCCATCTTTGCCAGTCCGGGGACATCATATTTAAAAATATAATCATCCACCATCACCTGTACCAGAAAAGGGCGCAAGGTTGCTAATGGTGCCAATACAACGGCCAGCACTCCTGCCAGGACAAACACGGCCCGATAGGGCTTGGCCAGGGCAAGTACTCTGCCCAATAAAAAGAGATCAAACGACTTTTTTTCTGCCTCAGTTACCATGCTCGGGAAAGTATCTGCAAAGCTAACAAAGGCGGGAAGATAAGGTTTTTTCTATTGCTGACACACATACTCATACCCCTCAACCTTGGCCTATATCATGTCCTCATCTGCAAAACTGAAGTACCCACTCTGGCAAATGATCAAATGATCGTGTACCGTGATGTCCAAATCGGCACCGGCGCGAAACAGCTTTTTTGTAATATCAATATCGGCCTGGCTTGGCTTGAGGCTTCCGCTGGGGTGATTGTGGCAAAGAATCAGCGAGCTGGCCAGATTGACCACCGCCCGGCGGAAGATGATTTTGGCATCTACTACCGTACCTGATACACCGCCCATGCTAACCCGCTCCCGGCCAATGACCCGATTCGACCGGTTGAGCAGCAGTATCCAAAACTCCTCATGCTGGAGGTCTGCAATCAACGGGGCAATCACATTGTAGGCATCTTTGCTTTCGCGAATCTGTGGCTGCTCTTTGATGTCAGCCAGCTGGCGGCGGCGGCCAATTTCCAGCGCAGCAGCTATAGAAATAGCTTTGGCTTGGCCCACACCCCGGAAGCTCATCAGCTCGGCCAGTGTACAGCGGGCCAATTGATTGAGGTTGTTTTCAAAGCTCTGCAGGATGCGCTGCGCCAGCCCTACGGCTGATTCGCGGCGATTACCGGAGCCAAGTAAAATGGCGATCAGCTCGGCATCCGAAAGGCTCTGACGCCCTTTGAGGAGCATCTTTTCGCGCGGCCTGTCCTGCTCTGCCCACGCCTTTATAGTGAGATTTGAAGTATAGCTTGTCATGAGTTCTATTGTTATGGAAGATTTTTACACGCTTGCTAAATTATAGTAGATTTCGAAAATTCTTAATTCACCATCGCGTATAGAATTTGAAAAAAGCCCCGCCGAATACTCAGCGAGGCTTGGTGTAGGCTTATGCTGAAGCGGCCAGTTTATCCTGGAGGCCCAGCTTTTTGATGCGCAGCAGGATGGCACCTGGCTGGCGTTGCAGGTGTTTGGCAATGTCGCTATTCGACTGCCCCTCGCCATGCATCACTTCCAGCGCCAGGTCGTCCTCTTTACTCCACGGCTCATAAGCTCGGGGATATTTGACCCGCGCCTCTTCAATGATCGTAGCGCGATCTTTCTTTTTGAAATGAAGGAGTGCCTTAATGAAAGCTTCTCCAAATTTTTCGATCTCCTCATCAAAAATCGCAACGGAACGGCGCTCGTAGGTTTCGTCCTGCTGCTTGCGGCTCTCAGTGATCACCAGGTAGCTCGCACCTCTTTCAGTTTGTTTGACATCCAGGAAGTAAGTTTTGTTTGTTCCGGCATTGAGCTGTTGGCTGTAAATTGATTTCTTTTCCATTTTTCAAAAATTTTCAGTTAAACAATCAAACAATCGCCATAAGGACGCGGAAGGGGCCAAAATTCCATAAACGGGAATTGAAAAAAATGGAAAAATTCAGTCAAATACTGAAAAAATTATTTTATAAAGCACTAAACCTCAGCAAAATATAAAAATCAATTTATAATAAAAAAAATGTAAAAATTTTTGCTTCTCCTGCAAAATCCGGACTAAGCAGAGCCATTAAATAACAGCAGCGCTGTCCGGCAAATGCTGGACAGCGCTGCTGATCCCCCATCTAAGAATTATCTACACATGCACCAGCGCCTGCTCTAAATCATCGATCAGGTCATCCACATTTTCAATTCCCACACTCAGGCGCACCAGTGAATCGGTCAGTCCGACCTTGAGTCGCTCGGCTTTCGGAATAGAGGCATGCGTCATGCTCGCCGGATGGCCGATGAGGGATTCTACCCCCCCGAGCGATTCGGCCAGGGCAAACAATTTGGTATTGTTCAATACCCTGAGGGCTGTATCCAGACTGTCTTCCTTAAAATCAAAGGATACCATTGCACCGTAATCACGCATTTGCTTTTTGGCAATATTGTGGTTAGGAAAATCCTTGAAGCCAGGATAATATACCCGCCCCACTTTGGGATGCATTTTCAGAAATTTGGCAATGCGCTTAGTGTTTTTACAGGCCCGCTCTATGCGCAGATGAAGCGTTTTGATACCGCGCAGGATCAGAAAACAATCCTGAGGCCCAGGTACAGCCCCTACTGCATTTTGCAAAAAGCGCAGCTCTTCAGCAATTGTTTCATCTTTAGTTACCACTACGCCATGCACTACATCGGAATGGCCGCCCAGGTATTTGGTAGCAGAGTGCACAACCAGGTCGGCTCCCAGATCGATAGGCAATTGGAGGTAAGGAGAAGCAAAAGTGTTGTCCACACAAGTCAACACATCGTGCTTTGCTGCAATTTTACACACCTTTTTGATGTCAATGATATTGAGCATTGGATTGGTCGGCGTTTCAATCCAGATAAGCCTTGTGTTTTTGTTGATATACTTCTCTACCTCAGTTGCATTAGTCATATCGATGAAGTGGCCTTTGAGGCCAAAGCGTTCATATACTTTTGTAATGATCCGATAAGAGCCGCCGTATAGATCATTGGTAGCAATAATTTCATCGCCGGGCTTGAGCAATTTGAGGATGGTGTCCATAGCAGCCATACCGCTGGCAAAGCAAACGGCCGCAGCGCCGTTTTCGAGAGCAGTCATATTGGACTCCAGTACCGAGCGAGTGGGATTTTGGGTGCGGGCATACTCATAGCCTTTATGATCACCCGGAGATGCCTGCACATAGGTCGAAGTTTGGTAGATAGGCGTCATGATAGCGCCGGTGGAGGGATCAGGCTCAATGCCTGCGTGGATTACTTTAGTTTCAAATTTCATTCGTTTTCTCTTCCTGCTGTATTTGATTAGACATTTATTAAAAATCGTACTATCTGTATATTCGATTCATTCACAGTACTACCTTCGCTTCAAAACCCGCTGTACTGCATTTACAATATTGGCACTGCTCAAACCATATTTATCCAATAGCTGTGCAGGTTTTCCGCTCTCTCCAAAGCTGTCCTGTACTGCCACAAATTCCATAGGAACCGGCATTTTTCGTGCCAGCAACTGAGCAATGCTATCACCGAGGCCGCCATGCATCTGATGCTCCTCGGCAGTAACTACACAACCCGTTTTGCCAACTGACTCCAAAACAGCTTCTTCATCCAAAGGTTTAATGGTGTGGATATTTATCAAATCGCAGCTAATACCTTCCGCTGCCAGTGTCTTGGCTGCCTCTACGGCAAGCCACATCATGTGGCCGGTGGCAAAGAGGCTCACATCCGACCCTTCTGCAAAACGGATCGCTTTGCCGATTTCGAAGGGATAGCCTTCCGTAAACACTGGCCAGCCTGGCCGGCCGAAGCGTAGATACACCGGGCCGTCATACCCGGCAATAGCTATGGTAGCGGCTTTAGTTTGATGATAATCGCAGGGATTGATGACCGTAAAACCTGGCAACATCCTCATCAGGCCAATATCTTCCAGTATTTGATGTGTTGCGCCATCCTCGCCCAGCGTGAGGCCGGCATGCGAAGCACATACCTTCACATTTTTGTGAGAATAGGCGATCGACTGGCGGATTTGGTCATACACCCGCCCGGTGGAAAAATTGGCAAAGGTACCGGTATAAGGTATCTTCCCGTTAATTGCCAAACCTGCCGCAATGCCCATCATATTGGCTTCGGCTACGCCTGCCTGGAAGAAGCGGTCGGGGAATTCATTTTTAAAAGCGCCCATTTTCAGCGATCCCAACAAATCGGCACAAAGGGCTACTACCTCCTTATTGGCGCGCGCCACTTCCAGCAATCCGGCCCCAAAGCCATCGCGGGTCGCTTTTTTCTCAGTACTTGTAATGGTTGATAACATATTTTTTGTTTTCAGCTCCCGATGGGATGAAGATCAGAATTCAACAATTGTTCTTCAGGCAAATTGCGGCTGGCGATGGAATAGTCGCCGAGTGTTTCCTCAAGTTGTGCCAGGGCCTGTTCAGCCTGCTCTTTGTTGGGTGCTTTGCCATGCCAATGGTGGGTGCCCATCATAAAATCGACGCCAAAGCCCATGACCGTTTTCATCAACAGCACCTGCGGCCGGGAACGTCCCAACTGCCGTTTAGCAGTTACCAGGCTATCCAAAACCTCCTGCATGTTGTTGCCATTCATTTGCAACACCTCCCAACCAAAGCTCTGCCATTTGCCGACCAGATCGCCCAGCGAAATGACCTCATCATTCGGCCCGTCGATCTGCTGGCCGTTCCAGTCCACGATAGCGATCAGATTGTCCACCTTATGGTGTGCGGCAAACATGGCAGCCTCCCACACCTGGCCTTCCTGCAACTCGCCATCCCCGGTGAGTACATATACGGTATGCGGGTCGGCAGCGAGGCGCTTGCCCAGCGCTGCGCCAATAGCTACGGACAGCCCCTGCCCCAGCGAGCCCGAGGCTATCCGAATACCAGGGAGGCCCTCATGCGTAGCGGGGTGGCCCTGCAGCCGGGAGTTAATCATGCGAAAGCTGGCCAGTTCATCTTTAGGAAAATAGCCGCTATGCGCCAGTATGCTGTACCAAAGGGGAGAAATATGGCCATTGGAGAGGAAGAACATATCTTCTCCTTTGCCGGCCATTTGGAAAGAAGGACTGTGCCGCATCACCTCAAAATAAAGGGCTGTGAGCAGATCGGCGCATCCCAGAGAGCCTCCCGGGTGGCCACTAGCTGCATAATGCGTTTGGCGGATGATGTCTCTACGTACCTGGGAAGCAATCTGTTGGAGCTTTGTAAGGTCAGCCATATTGTTAAGCGAAATGTTACAATCTATTAATAATGGCAAAAGTAGAAAAATTAGGCTTGCCTGATGGAACGGCTCTTTGATTTTTTCACAACATATTTTCCACCACCCTTCAGGGCATGCAAAAGGGCGATCAGAAAATGTTTCTGATCGCCCTTTATGGTGCAAAAAAAATCTTAATTCAGATTAGTTGACGGAAGCTACCAATTCCTTACCAGGCTTAAATTTTACAACGGTTTTGGCAGGGATTTGAATAGCGGCTCCGGTCTGAGGATTTCTGCCTGTACGGGCATTTCTTCTTGTGGTGGTAAAAGTACCAAAGCCAACGAGGCTAACCTTGTCACCATCCTTCAGTGTATCTTCGATACAGCTGAACATGGCGTTTAGTGCTTCAGTAGCTTGCGACTTGGAAAGGTTTGCTTCTTCGGCAACCTTGTTGATTAGATCTCCTTTGTTCATTTTAACAATTTTTATAATTTGAAAAATTTGGCACAAAAATATGAGCTTGCATTCTTAAAAACAAGTATTTATGCATAAAAAAAACTCTAAAAACTCAATATTTATAAGGGTTTTGAGCGTTTTTACTTGCTCAGTACAAACATAATACTATATCTTGTGTTCTAATTTGAACTAAATATTACTACTTGCTCTTTAATATCAGGACATTATGAAAAAGAAACTATTGCTGCTTTGCCTTTTCACTTCCTTCCTCTTTTGTGGAACTATGCTCACCTCTTGCGGGAGCAAAAAATCGGGCTGCCCTGTCAATGAAAATGCCCATGTGAAGCCCAACAAAAAGGGGATGCTTCCTTCAAAGAGGGGTAAATCCAACCTTTTTCCTAAAAATATGCGTAAAAAAGGCCGCTAATGTTTCATTTTTCGCCATAAAGATCGTCAACATTAAGCAAACCACCAAACAATTTCCTGATTTCTTTCATCTAATAAGTGACACTCATTCACTATATTGATTCAATTTAGGATCCATTGCCTCTGCCAGCCCGTCTCCAATCAGATTGAATACTGTCACCGTCACAAAGATCGCCAAGCCGGGAAATATAGCCAGCCACCAGGCATTAAAATTGGTGCGCGCCAATGACAGCATCTTCCCCCAGCTCACCTCTTCAAGAGCAATTCCCAGGCCCAGAAAAGAAAGGAAAGCCTCTACCAAAATGGCCGCCGCCACCCCAAATGCAATGGTAATGAGTACTGGCGTAAGCGCATTGGGAAGCGCATGCTTGCTAATGATTCGCCAATCGGCAAAGCCCATTGCCTCTGTCGCCTGAATGTATTCCAGCCCCCTTATTCGGAGCAGTTCGGCTCGTACAAAGCGCGCAATACCGGTCCAGCTCACCAGGCCAATGATGAGCATGATATTGAAAATCGATGCCTGATCGATCACTGCCAGCAAAGCCAACAGCAACAGCAAAGTAGGGATCGAATTGACCACTTCGATCAAACGCATCACCAAAATATCTACGTTCAATGTCACCTTTTTGCTTAAAAAATGAAAGGGCCTCAATAAACTTGCCAGCAGGTTGACGGCAAATAGTATCCCCGCCACAATCAACAGGCTCAACAATAGCTGCCACCAAAAATGCCCCCCCTCGGTAAGCTGATAAGAACGGGCCATAAATCCAAAAAATACAGCCAGTAGCATGCCCAATAGATTGAGCAGTATCCGGCGCCAGGACATTCGCAGGCGGTCATCGCCAAAATAGCCGGCCAGCGCCCCCATGAAGATACCGATCAAGGCAGCCACCGACATGGCAAGCACACCCACCAGCATCGCTATGCGGGTGCCACGCACCATTCCGGCAGCCACATCCCTTCCCAGCAAATCAGTGCCCAGCCAGTGGCGGTAGCGCCATCCTGCTACATCCTGCCTGCCGAACGGACTTCTAAAATTGGTGTTTTTGCTATCCAGAGTAGTAGCTGAATAGGGGATCAGCGGCATTAGCAGACCCTCATATGGCTGGTCTTTCCATGATTTGGTAACAAAGCGAGCATCCCAACGGCTGATACCCAGATCAACGCCGTATTGCCGAAATACCGGCCAATAGTTTTGCCCTTCAATTTTGCAGTAGATCGGCTTTTCATTTGCAATAAAATCGGCAAATAACGCAATGGCTGCCAATAGGTACAACACCCGCAATGCCCAGCGCGCAAGCCGGTTTTTCCGAAACTGCTTCCACACAGCATCCCGGTACGATCTCCTTCCACGAGCAGCCTCCTGCCCTTTTTCCAATTGCTGCCGCCTTTTTTTACTTAAAAACATAGATCCTTAGAGCGTATGTCTAATTTTAGTTTTCCTTTTAATATGAAATGGATTTCACAGCTAGGCGAAGCTCCTTTTGAGCATCGTACCTAGACGGTACAGGGCGAAAAATAGCTGAAGTATAGCGAAGAGAGCCTTTCATATTAGTGAAAATATTAATCTTAAATATACTCTTATTTCGCTTTGGTATAAGCCACCCGCGGATCGGCCAGCGCATACAGCAAATCGGCTGCCAAATTGCCGAGCATGGTAAGTATGGCCGTCAATAACATAATCGTAAAGACTACCGGCCAATCACGCGCAAACATGGCATCAAAAGCCAGCCTCCCCATGCCGGGTATATTGAAAATGACCTCAATTACCACCGATCCGCTGATAGCCGCCGGAAAAACCAACGCAAAAAGAGTAATCAATGGAAAGAGTGAATTGCGGAAACCGTGCTTCCATATTATCTGCTGCTCTGCCACTCCCTTTGCACGGGCATTGCGGACAAAATCCTGCCCAATTACATTGAGCATAGCACCTCGCATTTGGCGGGAAATAAAGGCCAGCGCCGTGTAGGTAATACAAAATACAGGCAAGATCAAATGCCCCGCCCGCTCCCAAATGCAGCTCCAATCGGAAAGGCCGTCACAGTTCCCCAAACCAATGGAGGGGAAGATGTCTGCCCACCAACCGTATTCAGGAGTAGTGAAAAACACCACCAGCATGGTAGCTACCCAAAAGGAGGGCAATGAAAATAGCATGAATAATAGAAGGGTGCTAAGCCTGTCGAACCACTGCCCTCTTTTCACTGCTGCCAATACGCCCGTTGGTATAGCTAGCAGGTAGGCAATGAATATGGAGATCACATTGATGAGAATCGTCCAAAAGGCTGCATCATACATCTTGGCTGCCACCGGCCGGTTGTCCTGATACGACTGACCAAAATTGCCGGTCAGAAAATTGGTAAACCAGTGATGATACTGATTATCGGCCCCATACCAGTAGAAAGCAGGTATGTACAGCTTGTAGCGTGTAGGTCGGTGGCTCATCTGCCGGTAGGCAGTTTGGAGCCTGGCCGCCGCATTGGCCAGTGGGGCAGTAAAAGGTGCTGCCTGGATGAGCGTATCAATCTGCTGCAATTCGAAAAGTATCCGATCCGGATGGTGATGGTAGTACAATTGTTTGAGAGAGCCGGCCATCCGATTGCGGCGGTGCGGAGGGATGAGCGTATCGGGCAGGCCGAGCAAATCGCTTTCAAACTGCCTGACAGCCTGGAAATACTGGTCAATTTCGGGCCAATTGCCGTAGCATGCGATCAGCTTTTCAGCGGTTTGCCGTTTATCGCGCTGGAGGATTCGATAAAGCGTGTCGGGATAGGCGGCCGAAGTAAATGTAAAGTAAAAAGCAGCCTTGTCAAGCCCCAGCATGCTGGCAGCACGCCGGTATTCTCTCTCAAAATTTTGCACTCCTCCGATGCCCACGTCCATATTTCCCGGATCTTCCACAAAGCGCAGCACCGGGTCGCCGGGCGTCACTTTACTCAAGCCAAATGCGATCAGCGAAATAGCGATCAGGGTAGGTATAAAAATGAGCAAACGCTTGACAACATATCGAAACATAAGGTGCCGGGCTTAGTCGTTGCCGTAGAAATTCTCAAATATCCCCGGGTATTTTGAGGAGGGCTTTGCATGACTCAAGCGCTTGCTCATCGCCACACAATCCTGGGTATTGTACAAAAAGATCATTGGCTGTTCGTCGTACACCATCTGCTGAAAGCGAAAGTACATCTCCCGCCGTTTTTCCTCATCCAGGGTGGCGCGAAGCTCCTCGATCAATGCATCCGACTCGGCATTTCCAAAGCCTACGTAGTTGCTGCCTCCCGGTTTATCACTGGCCGTATGCCAATACTGATAAGGATCGTAATACGTCATATCCGGTGCTGCTGCTCTTGAATAGATTTCAAAATCCCGCTTTTTGAGGTTTTGCATCACCAGCTTATTTTCTTTCACATCTGCTTCGATATTTACCCCGGCCTTTTTGGCATTCTCTTTAAAAATAAGCAACACACTATTTGTGACTTCATTATTGGGCGTGATTAAAAACTTCAGGTTCATCTCCACCAATTGCCCGTTTATCTTTTTATCCACTACGCCGTTGCCATTGCTGTCTGTCCAGCCCGCCTCTGCCAGCAACTGCCGGGCTCGTTCGATGTCCAATTTGATGGGCTTCAACTTTTTGTTGTAGTTCTTTGACAAGGGGACGACGGGGCTCGAAATGGGGGTAGCCATTCCCTGTTTGACTGTTTTGATTACTTCATCCATATCCATCAAATGAGCCAGAGCACGACGCACGCGCTTGTCGTTCAGCTTGGGGCTACGGGTATTGAGGCCCAGAAAATTGTATATAGAGGTGGGGGGATTGTGCAAGTCGTACTTGGCTGTGACCATGTCATTATCCCGCAATTCTAAAAATTTCTTGTTGGGCAATTGGAATAAAATATCCAGGCCACCATCTTTAAGCAGGTTGATAGCGGTAGAAGCATCAGAAATAGGCCGGAAGGTGATCACATCCGGACGGGCGGTGAGCAGCACGTTTTTCGAGGCCAGCTTATCGCCCCACCAGTTTTCCTTCTTTTTCAGCACCAATCGGTCTCCCGTCACCCATTCTTCGAGGCGATATGCCCCGCAACCGGAAACAAATTCGGGTTCGCGACTGAACCTGGCATCCGCCATCAGATCGGCAAATGTGCGCAATTTTTCATCGCTTTGGGCCAGGCCTTTAGCCCTTTCCGCATCCAGCAGGTCTTTTAGCTCCAGGTGATCCATCAGCCCGTCTTTGTCGTAAAAGCCTTTTTGCAACGTGAAATAACCTCCCGAATAATACTCGGAACTGATGAAAGGCTTTCGGGTAATTACCCTGAATTTCTTGGGGTTTTGCTGGTTTACTTCCACATCCATGATAAAGTTCAGCAGGCCCCGGTAGGCGGCAGCCGGAATGTGAGGATTGTTGATAACCTTTAAGGTGAATGCATAATCATGGCCGGTCACCGGGCTGCCGTCATCCCACACAGCCTCCTCCAAAATCTCATAGTCGAAAGCCGTCTTACCCGCATAAGGCCCTTCTTCAACTACCACCATTTCGGGCAGCTTTTTAGCCATCATCGGTACAAGCTCCAGCGTCCAGGGATCGAATTCGACCAGCGTAGGATGGATCAGCCGCAGCACCTGCAAAGAGGCGCTGAAGGTAGTAATCGGAGGGAACAGCTTATCGGGATCGGCGCGCAGGCGGGAGTTGACAGTTGCTATCTTCTGTTCCACCTTTGCAGGCTTGGGATCCTGGCGGCAGGCACCGAATACAAAAACGACAAGCAGGGTACAAAATAGTTTAGTTTTCAAAATTTGGCTATTCATTGCGGATTTTTTTATCGTGAAAATCTTTGCTTTTACCTATCTCAAACTGTGCGGGAAAGTAGCCTGGCCGCAGCACCGAAGCTTGCGCTTTGAAGCGCCGATGGATGGCTATACGCTCCCGCGGACAAAACAAAAAAATGCAGGCTTGCTCTTCATAGATCATCTCCTGGATGCGGAAATACTGCTCCCTGCGCTTTGCTGCATCAAAGTTGACCAAGATTGAATCGATCAGCGCATCGCTGGCAACACTGCCAAACCCCACCCGATTGCCTCCCGCAGGGGTATCGCCGGAGGTATGCCAGCTGGGCCGAAGGTCATCCAGCGCAGGCAATTTGCCCAGCCGAAGGAAAATGAGTTCGTAGTCGCGCTTTTTATAATCTTCAATAAGTTTGTTAAACTCCAACGCCTCCAGCCGGATTTCAATTCCGGCTGACCGGGCTGCCTGCTGTAGCAATACTCCCACCTGAAGGCCGATCTCATTGGCCCGTGGCAGCTTGTAGCTCAACCTTAGTTCTTCCTGCTTTCCTTCAATGCGCCGATCCAGTATGCCATTTCCATCGCTATCCCTCCATCCGGCCTGTTCCAACAAATATTTTGCGTGTAACGGATTGTAAGCCAGCGGCTCCAGATGGGTATGATAGTATGCTTTGGAAGGGTGTATCGGCCCGTGTGTGCGCTCAGCCAGACCGTACATAAACTGTGCAATATAGCGCTCTACATTGAGCAGGTGAGCCAATGCCCGGCGGACTCTTTTGTCGGCCAGTTTTGGGCTTCGCCTATACATCCCAATGTAATAATACGAAAGAAATAAAGGATCATAAAAATGATAGTCCTTTTTCAAACGCTCATCTGCCCTCAATTTATTGAAAATAGAAGGCTCAATATTGCCCAAAACGTCTATTTCTCCGGATTGCAGCAAACTCACAGCGGTTGCATCATCCGCCAGAAAGCGGTAGTGAATTTCATCCGGATTCGCTACAAATAAACTGGATTTACTCGCCAGAGCCGCTCCCCACCAATGGGCCTTCTTCACCAATCGGATGCGCTGGCCCCTCTGCCATTCTGCCAGTCGGTAGGGCCCGGCAGCCTGTATAAATGCGCCGTCTTGCGAATAACGGGCGTCGCTAAAGTGCCGGGCAAACCGCTGGAGGCCCGGCTCTTCAGCAGCCAGTGAATCGGCCAGATGGGTGTCCAGCAATTGCGGAACACTAATATTTCCCAGCAAATCCAACGAATCGTAATGCCGGGCGGAATATACCGGCAAGAGACCCACCGCCGCATCGGCCAGAATGTATGGGCGCTTGAACTTAAATAGCACCCGCCTTTCATTGGCAGGATCGATCTGCACATCCTTCAGCAAGCTGAGATACGATCGGTAATAGGGTACGGGGATTTCCGGGCAGAGGATGGTTTTGATCGTAAATAATACATCCCTGGCCAAAACCGGACTGCCGTCATCCCACACAGCCTCCGGCCGAATCTCAAATGCCAGCGTCATTTCATCGGCACGCCGGCTCCGCTCCGGCAAATGGAGGGCAAGGGCCGGCTCCAATTCCAGGCTGGCAGGGTCAAAAGCCAGCATAGACATGAAAATGTGGTCGGCTACTTGTGCGGCATAGGAAGTACGGGCAAGGAGTAGGTTGAGCTGGTCGGGTTCAGCATCCAGGCCCACCACCACTTTTGATACTTCCACCACACGCTCCGGCTGGCAGCCAGGCAGACAACATACCAGGATTGTCGAATAAATTATCCTTACTTGTAAAGACCGGAAGTGCAAACCAAACAGTATCTTCATATCTGTACGAAGATACTTATAACGCCCGTTAAAGGCTGCATTTTGGTAGTGATTATAAGAGTGATGGAGTCTATAGTATATTTGGTGTAGCTTAGGGCTTGACTGAGTTTTCTTCTTTGATGAATCAAATTCTGATTAGCAAATGGCTACTATTCTCATTGGTGGTGGCAGCGGTCTGGTAGGCAGGCATCTTAGCGAACTCCTTACGAAGCAAGGCCACAGGGTATCGCACCTCAGCCGCCAGAGAGGCCATTCCTATCCCTATCCACGCTTTTATTGGAATATCGACCAACAAACAATCGATCCGGCAGCACTGGAAAACATTGATGTTGTAATCAACCTGGCAGGTGCCGGAATAGCGGATGCCCGATGGTCGGCCAGCCGAAAAAAGCAACTCATCAGCAGCCGGGTGATGAGCACACAGCTTCTCCGGAAAGCCCTGGAAGGTATGGCGGAACCTCCAAAAACCTTTATTTCTGCCAGTGCCGTAGGTTACTACGGCGATCGCGGAGATGAATGGCTGCCCGAAACTGCCGAGCCCGGCGATGGTTTTCTGGCCGACTGCTGCCGGGCCTGGGAAGCCGCTGCCGCTGAAGTAGCTAACACAGGCCTGCGGACCGTTATTTTCCGCATCGGGCTGGTATTGGCCAAGGATGGGGGGGCATTAGCCCGGCTCCGGCTACCGCTAAAGCTGGGAATGGCTCCTCACTTCGGAACCGGTCAGCAGTATTATCCCTGGGTACATATCCATGACCTCTGCCGCTTAATGACAAGGGCTATTACGGATGAGCAAATGAGAGGAGTTTTCAATGCCGCCGGACCTGAGCCCGTGACGCATCGAACATTTATGCAGGCCTTGGTGCAGGTGACGGGGAGGCGAAGCCTGGTGTTTGGAGTGCCGGCATTTGTACTACGCCTGATGATGGGCGAGATGGCGGATGTCGTATTATCCAGCAACAGGGTAAGTGTGGACAAGCTGCAGCAAAGCGGATTTAAGTTTCACTATACAGGCTTGCCGGAGGCATTGCGAGCCGTACTTGCCTAATGGTCAAAGACTTCTACCTTCATGGTTTTGATCACCAGGTCGGTGAATTTGCCCTTAAAACGGGTAGCTTTCACAATGTGGTTGTCGATCCAGTGATAGTTGCCGCCACGGGGCTTATTGGTAAGCAAAGCGTGGTATTTGAAATGGTGCTTTTTCAGCCAGGCTTCGGTAATCTCGCGATGAGCTTCGGTACGGGACGTAAAAAAAGTAATAATGTGCCCTTCATCGTACCATTTGTTAATCATTTTGAGTGCAGATGGATAAGGCAGGCAAGTGGACATTCGCTCGGGTTCCTCATTGGGAATATCATCGCAAATAGTACCGTCAATATCAATCAGGAAATTTTTAGCACCTTCCGGCAACATGGGGCTTAAGCTTTCACCCTTTTCGTTGAAAGCTTGGTTTAAACCGATTTTTTGGTTGTTTTTACTTTTCACAATCGCTCAATTATTAAGAGTTTAAATTTACAACAAATCCACTAAAATAGCCCGAAATTCAATGAAAAAGCACTTAAACTATCTATTTATTGACATTTCAAACCTCAACTTTGATAAACATTCCAATGCTTCGATAAGTTGATAAAAAGTGCCATTTTTCTACTATTTCACTGAAATTGTATGAAATCTATCGGATCGACGGCCTTGCCGTTGTGCCAAAGCTCAAAGTGCAGATGGGGCCCTGTGGAGAGCGTGCCACTATCTCCGATGATGGCGATCGCTTCTCCGGCCTTCACGAAACTGCCGGTTTTTTTGAGTAAAACGGAATTGTGCTTATAAAAGGAAATGAGATTGCCGGCATGCTGGATGCCAATAGTATTGCCGGTTTCCAGCGTCCAGTCGGAGCTGAACACATAGCCATCCATGATCGCTTTGACAGGCGTATTGCGGGGCGCCATCACATCCACTCCATAGTGCTTTTTCCGTTCTTCAAAGCCGGCGCTGATAATGCCGGAAACGGGTGGAATGAAGTACATTTTTTGCAGGGAAATCTCGCCGGGTGAAAAATTGGTGGTCTTGGCTAGCAGTTCTCGCTCGTGTACCTGTTGTTCTATCTCAATGTCCCTTCTCAAATCTTCATCCTCCTGAATACGCTCCACACTAAGCAAGCTATCCGACAGCTCAGCACCTTCAGCATCCTGCGGGTCAGGAGCCTGCACATCGCCCACCAAAATGCGCTTGAAATTGTCGGTGTACTTTTCATGGGCCTTTATCTGCTGCTCCATTTCCATTAATTGCTCATTGAGGCGGAGCAGCTCCGCATGCTCTTTGACGTCGCCGTAGCCGGGGACGTAACGCTTGATGGGCGTAAACACGATGAGCAGCCATATCAGCAGTGCCACCAGCACCACCACCGAGCTGAAGAGAATGTACACATTGAGCAGCGATAGTTTGTAGGAACCTACTTCCTCAAAGGTTTCGTTGTTCATAATCACCAGGCGGTAATTATGCCTCAATTTTTCTATCCAACTCTGTCCCTCCGTATTTTGGTCAGGCATTATTCCGAAATTGTTAAAATTAAAATAAATTTGTGCGCAATTCAGTTATATTCTTTAGCTCATTGGCGCAAGGCAGCGCCCTCTTTTTTTGCAACCAAATCACCTGTTTTGAGGTATAAATTAACTAGATTTCTGAGCATTTATACCTCCAGTTTCTTCATTTTTTAACGATTTTAAACGGCAATTTAGTTTGAAACATCTACTGCGTTCCCTCCTGTTCTTGTGTATCCTCACCGGCACCCTGTCCTGCGTGACTAAAAAGCGGAAGGACGATGTGTCCAAAATGGGCATGTTTTATCACAACACCACCGCCAAATTTAACGGATACTTCAATGCAAATGTACTACTCACCGAAAGCATAGCCAAGTTAAATGAGCAGCATCAGGACAATTACAATAAGATCCTGGCTATGTACCCCTATATTGCCGCCGACAACCCGCAATCAGTAGCCGAACAATTGGATGAGGCTACCAAAAAGGTATCCATCGTGGTTTCCCTCCACCGACCCAGCCACTGGACCGACGACTGTTATATGCTTATTGGCAAATCGCAGTTTCTCAAGCAAAATTATGAAGATGCCGAAGAAACTTTGGAATACTTCAGGGAGAAATTCAATCCCCGAAGCTTGAAAGCTAAAAAAAGCAATCGGAAAAAAAGCAAGAAAGGCAAAAAGAGCTCCTCTTCCAAAAAGAAGAAAAGCAGCAAAGCCTCTTCCGCCAAAAAGAAAAAAAGCAGCGCCAAGAGCAGAAAAAAGGCCCGCAAGAAATACAATCGGGAAGTTAAAAAGAAGAAAAAAGGCAAAAAGAGCTCGCGATCCTCAAAAAACAAAAAAGGCAGGTCTGAGAAGGCAGAGGATAAGCCTGCTCCCCCACCTCCAAAAGCGGAAGAGAAGGCCGAACCCGCCCGCCTCAAATCTGCCGCCGATGCCGAAGGGGGCTTCCTCAAACACGAGCCCTGCTACCGCGAAGGCTTGCTGTGGCTGGCCAAAACATATATCGAGCGCGAAAGCTATCCCGAAGCGGAGGCTATTATCAATCAGCTCGACCGCGATCCGAATACCTCTGAAGAGGTACGGGCTGAGCTGGACGGCGTCCGCGCCTACATGCTGATCAAACAAAAACAGTACGAGTCGGCCCTGCCCCATTTGGAAAAAGCGGCCGAAAATACAAAAGATAAGGAGCAACGCGCCCGCTTCACCTACATTCTTGCCCAGCTCCACCAGATGGCCGGGCGTGGGGAAACGGCTTATCAATACTTTGAAAAAGCACTCAAATACAGCACGTCTTACGAAATGGAATTCAGCTCAAGGCTCAACCTGGCCCGCAATGGCTGGGTCACTGGTACGGCTACCTCTGCCGAAACGACCAAAAAGCTGAACAAAATGCTGAAGGACATCAAAAACGATGAATACCAGGATCAGATTTACTATGCCTTGTCAGAAATAGCACTCAAGGACAACGATCGCCCCGCTGCCAAACAGTACCTCAAAAAGTCCCTGTCCAGCAGCCAGGGAAGCAGTCCGCAGCGCACCGAATCTTATCTGCACCTGGCAGAGCTGTACTTTGAAGACCAGCAATACGTGGAGGCCAATGCTTACTACGACAGCACCCTCCAGGTGATGCCCGAAACCGATGACCGCTTCACCAACGTCAAGCGATTTAGTGAAAACCTCACCGATATTGCCAAAAACATCCAGATCATCCAGGAGCAGGACAGCCTGCTGCGCATCAGCCAGCTCTCCGACAAAGAGAAGCAGGCGATGGCTTACGAAATGATGAAGCAGCAGGAAGAAAAGCGCCGCAAAGCACTTCTCAAAGGTAGTAAAGAAGATGGCAAATCAGACCCCAAAAACATCCGCCGCAACAACATCCGCCGATCTACTTCCAGCCGACGCACCGAGCCCAGCACCTTCTTTGCTTATTATGACAAACGGGTAAAAAAGGGTAAGAAAGATTTTGAAAAAAGATGGGGCAAACGAGCACTGGAGGATCACTGGCGACGGTCCAACAGGCGCGGCGCCGGCGATGAAGCCTTCGAGGAAATTGAAGACGAAAGAATCTCGCTGGAAGTCACAGAGGAGGATGTCAAAAAATTGCTCAAAAATGTACCCGGCACACCAGAGGAGATCGCAGCGGCCAACAAAAAGATAGAAAACGCTTACTTCGATCTCGGCCGCCTGTACCGCGACCGGCTGGAAAACAACGAAAAAACCGTGGAAACTTTGGAAGAATTGATGCGGCGCTATCCCGATACCGAGCACCAGCTCGAAGCCTGGTATTACCTGTATCTGGCACATACCGACCTGAAAAACCGCAACAAAGCCCAAGATTATTATGACAAAATTGTGAGCAATCATCCCAACACCACCTATGCCCGCGTATTGCAGGACCCCAACTTTTTGCAGGCCAGCAAGGAAGAAGAGCACCGCCTGATGGAGTATTACGACCAAACCTACAATGCCTACCAGAAAGGCGATTTTGCCCAGGCCAAAGAGCGGGCCGACAAGGTGAACGATATCTTTGGGAAAGGCAAAAACACGATGCAGGCCAAATTTGCCCTACTCAGCGCCCTCTGCATCGGCAATATTCACGGCAAGGAAGCCTACATCGCTGCGCTGAAAAATATAGTGGCCAAATTTCCGAAAAGTGATGAAGCCACCCGCGCCAAAGAAATCCTGCGCCTGCTCACCGGCAGCAATGTAGCCGCCAGCGGTACCGACGAGGAGGAGGGGCCCGACCAAAGCAATTTCAAGCTTCAGGACAACAAGGTACACTACTTCATAGTGGTACTCGAAGCAGGCTCCATCAAATTGGAGGAAGCCAAAGTCGCCGTTTCCAACTACAACCGCAAATACCACCGACTCGACAAGCTGCGCATCTCCAATATTTATCTCGGTGCCAACACCAACACCCCCATCCTGGTGATCCGCCGCTTCAAAAACAAAAACGAAGCCATGCGCTACTTCGAAGGCATTGAGAAAAACCGGGCCGACTTTCTGCCAGACAAGGCAACCTATGAGCTGTTTGCCGTCACCCAGCACAACTACCGCGAAATTCTCAAATCCAAATCGGTAGAGGGCTACCGGAGCTATTTTGAAGAGCATTATTTGAAGTAGGCCCTCCTATGCTCCCAACCCAGAAGCCCGGCTCACGGAAGTGTGAGTCGGGCTTTTGGCAGTTTACACCAGCATGGGGAAGGTACTACTCAGTGACTTGTACCGTAGAGTACCAGGATCACACCCATATGGATATACAGGAATATCAAGAGCACCCTGAATCCCAGGCTCTTTCTTACTTTCTCAATCTTGTGATCCCAGGTGGACATCTTTCCCGATTTGCAGTTTGTGATCGACGAAATGATCACAAAAACTGCAAAAACTGTAAGGGCAATTGCAATGGATTTCATGATTTTCCGATTTTTTAATGAAAGAATAGAGTTTATTCTGAAATAGTTTTATGAGGTAACAATGAAGGGTTTGTTTTCCTCTCAAGAAACGCCCACAGCCTAATCCCCATCGGGATTTTCGCCCCTCTACCCTTCACTCCGTCAAGGGAAGCGGTATCTCAGCGCAAGCCCTGGCGTTACCCCCCTTTTTGTCGGGCGATGAGCTTGTTCCCTAAGCTCAAACCGCCAGCCCGGATAATGTCGCTCCAGGCTGTACCAGCGGAGTGCATCCACTCCCAGGCTGGTAAGCTCTAAGGTCAATTGCTCAAGCAACTGCCTGCCGAAGGTCTGGTCGCCGGCACCTTTCATCTTACGCCGCCGCGACTTTCCTACCCGCTCATAGCCCCGGTCGAGGTATTGGAACAGGCTGGAGTCGTTGGTCACCCATACCTTGCGGCCGGAGGGGGTGTATAGTTTTACTTCTTCTACCCATTTTGCTTGTGCAGGACGGGAGGTCTCGCCGCTGGCTTGCGCCTGCAAGGATGAACAAAGCAGCAACACCCCCGCAAAGGAGAACAAGTAGCCGGCAAGACGGATTTTTTTCTTTTTTTTCATGATAGGTACTTTTTAAAGATCGGATGATTGTTTCAAATTTTATCTCGATGGTATCCGTGTAATAAGGATGGGCCCCTTCCTTTTATCGTTTGGTGCAACAGTATATTTTTGTTAAATTCGTCAATAAGAAACAGTAGTAAAATCCGGATTTCGAAAGCAAGTTACACCCAACAGGAGGGCCGTTCAACTTTTAGATTGGAAGAAAGATGGAAGTAGTTTGGAAATAGACTGGAAATAACATAACACGCTGAAAACGAGCCAGTTACACCTGGAAATACAGCAGAATAAGCGTGGAAATCTTTTGGAATCGGACTTCAATTTTTTTCATGCCCGACGAGAAAACTAAAAATCAACACACTGCAGACAATGAGCAGAAGGGGGCTCAGCAATCCTGCTGGGAGGCTTTGAAGCTGCGTGTAATTAAACATTTTAAATTCAGGCATCCCCAATGGGACGGGAAATACAATCATCTTTTTTGCAAAAGTCTCGCTGCGGATGTTCGTGGTTCGAAAGGGGCCTACAAAACTATAAGCAATCATTTTCCCAAACCTAAAGAAGCGGAGAAGACAAAAGTAGTAGATGGTATTATCGCTATGCCGGGAGCAGGCTCTACGCCAAGCGATGACTTTTTGAACGCCTATGCCCGATATATCGGAAAAGCGAACTTTAGCGATTTCTGCAGGTCAATCCAATCCCCCCACATCATCCCTCCCCTTCCCCAAGGCACCTCCGTGCTTAAAGGCTTCGACTCCTTTACCGAGGCGGATAAGGAAGTGTTCAGCCTGCTGCAGCGACAAGCGGATATTGATGCCACCACAAAAGCCATCCTCAAGGACAAATACCGGTGGATATTCCTGCTGGGCGAATCGGGCGTCGGCAAATCCTCCCTGGTCAGTGCAGGGGTGATTCCGGCCCTGAAGGAGCAAGGCATCCTACCCGTCAAAATAGACATGACCGATGACCAGCCCGCCCTGGCCTTAGCCACACAACTGACCGCCGCCTTTGAAGGCACCACAGAAGAAGCCAGCCAGCAGCTTAGCACCTTCTTTAAGACCCATACCGATGAGCCCATCGTGCTGATCATGGATCAGTTTGAGCAGCTCTATACCAGCAAACACAAAGGCATCCGAAAGCAGTTTGAAGCAGACCTGGCCAACTGGCTGAGCCAGTGCAGGCAGCTGAACTGCCTGGTGGTCATGCGCGATGACTATGTGCATTGCCTCTACGATCTTAAGGCCGACAACCAACTAGTGGTGCATAGCGGAGCAGTCGGTAATGAATTACTGCTCAAGAGATTTTCCGTACCTCAGGCCGTCAACATACTCCAACTCGCCTTTCAATCGGATGAGCTAAAAGGGAGTATAGACATCGATTTTGAAGCCTTCGTAAAAGAGGAGCTTTGGAGCGAAGAAGACGAAGGGGTGCTCGCCGTCGATATGCAGCTGGTACTGGAAGTACTTCTAAGCAGCAAAGGCCAAAACCAACCGCTGGATGCCCAAAAGTTGCAGGCCCTGGGCAGCCTGGAAGACATGTACATCTTTTTTCTCCAGACCCACCTCAGCGCCAACAATAATTTTAAAGACAGTCTCATAGATGTGCTAAATGTACTGGTAGAGCCCCCCGACGAAATGGAGCGCACCACCGCCGAAGACAAAGTAGTGGTGGGCAAGCTCTCTGCCGAAGAAATTCTGGAAAAGCTGCCGCGCCATCACACCGCCTCCAAGCTGCACAAGCAGTTTGATTACCTCCAAAAAACGAGGATCATACGGAGCACCGTCCAAAAGGATGACCCCAAAGGCATCGAGCGCTACCGCCTGCGCCACGAGCGCCTCATCCGCCCCATCGAAGATCTTTACCACCACAAAGCCGGCCCCGCCCTGAACTACATCAAAAGCCTGAAACGAAAACGAAGAACCTGGCTGAATTACGGCAAAAGAGGGTTGTACCTGCTGGCTCCCCTCAGCCTGCTCAACAGTTACCGCCATATGAAGGTACTCAGCGAGACCGAAAGAGCGCGCCTCAATGATTTTGTGCGCGCCTCCCGAAACCGCCTGCTACAACTCGCCGGGATATGCCTATGCGTATTGGGCTGCGCGCTGGGCTTGCTGGCCTTGTGGCGCTCCGATCACTACTTCCTCAACTATGAGCTGGAGGACAAAATAGTAGCAATGATGATAGGGGGCGCTGATTTTATGGGGAATAATGATAATAAAGGTATAATTTATCCATTCGAACTGCATACTCTCCTTAGCAACTTATACCGTACAAACCCCGCCCTGGCCTTTGATGCCTGGCATGGCATATCTGATGACCGGGCCAGTTTGGGTTGGTATTTTAAGATTCTCGGGAATACTTATAGTAGTGAAGATTCAGCCATGCAGGCAACACTTTATCGCTATCCGGTTGAAAAAGAAAAGTACGAGCAAGTCGTGAGCAAATTACTATCTTCTCGAAAAATTCGATTTAGACTTGAGGCACTATTTCAGTTGGACCATTCTCCTGGAAAATCTGCAAATGAAAAATTTGATGTTTCAAAAAACCTGATCGATACGACTCTTGTCCCTAACCTCCCCGCATTATTATCATTAATAAATGACTCTATTTCGCTCAGTCATCTGCAAATAGCTGAAATAACCAACTTCATAGATCAGCTCCTGGCTAAAATCGATTCTAGCAGGGCAAACGCTAAAGATAAACTTGATGCATACCGCAGACTAGCCTCATCTTATATTGCTAAAGCGGATCCAGGCTGGACAAAACAATTCCTGAACCAACTCCTCACTAAAATCGATTCTAGCAAGGCTTGGAAATACCCTTCTTATGAAAAAGTTTTTAATTACAGCAGGCTAGCCTCATCAAATAGCCTAGTCGTATTAGCTAAAGCGGATCCAGGCTGGACAAAACAATTCCTGAACCAGATCATGACTAAAATCGATTCTAGCGGGGCACAGGCTTCTTATCAAGTTGATGTGTACAGCGACCTGTCCTCATCCTCATCTAACACCCTCACTCTGTTGGCCAAAACTGATACAGCTTGGACAAAACAATTCCTGAACCAATTCCTGACTAAAATCGACTCTAGCAAGGCAGACGCTCATAATACACTTGATGCTTGCCGCAACCTGGCCTTATCTAATAGCCTAGCCGTATTAGCTAAATCGGATACAACATGGACAAAACAATTCCTGAACCAACTCCTCACTAAAATCGATTCTAGTGGGGCTTGGAGATACCCTTATAAAAAAGTTTATGCGTACAACGGCCTGGCCTTATCTAATAGCCTAGCCGTATTAGCTAAATCGGATACAACATGGACAAAACAATTCCTGAACCAACTCCTCACTAAAATCGATTCTAGCGGGGCAGACGCTTTTTATACAAGTTTTCACAAAGTTGATGCTTACGGCGAAATAGCCAGAGCATCCAGTCTCTCCGAGTTGGCAAAAACAGATCCAATATGGACAAAACAATTCCTGAACCAACTCCTGATTAAAACCGATTCTAGCAAAGCAGACGCTGATAAAATAGTAAATGCCTACCATGCCCTGTCCTTATCTAACAGCCTCACTGTGTTGGCAAAAACATATCCAGACTGGACCAAAAAATTCCTACAGCAATTAGCAGAACAAGTGGACAGTAGTGAGATAAGTCTTGTCAATCGCTATCAAACAAAACTCAGCATGCTTTCCCACTGGCTTTCCGTGGGCGATACCTTAGCTGATTTCAGCTACGACTTTGCCGCCGCCGAAGTACTACCTCCCGAAAGGCTTTCCTCCGAAGCAAAATTTATTGCCCGAAAGGACATGGAAAAACTAGCGCAGCAGCTGCTCAAGCAAGGCCGGACCAAAGAGGTAGAGGCACTGCTCCAAAAGCTCGCTCCTACCGACTACCTCCCCAGATGTGTTATCGCCAATGCCTATGCCCTGCAGGGTGACACCGGCCGGGCTTATCGTATCGTCAAAGGCTTTCCCGACAGCGGGCCCGGCAGCGGCGAAAAGCTACTCAGCCTCATTTACATCCTGGATGCCCGCCAAAAGCGCAGCTAGCGGTGCTGCCACCGATTCGATCGCTGATGAATCGCCGGCGAATGGCTATCCCAAAAAAATCTCCTAACTTTAGTCCTGTTATGAAAATCCTGATCATAGAGGATGAGCCGGCCCTGTCCAATTCGATTAGCGAATACCTGCTGGCGGAGGGTTATCTGTGCGAAGTGGCGGCTACTTATGCCGATGCCCTACTCAAGGCCCGGCTGTACGAGTACGACTGTGTGCTGGTGGATCTCACCCTGCCGGGCGGCAGCGGGCTGGATGTGGTGAAGCTGCTCAAAGAGGAGCATCCCCAAACGGGGATCATCATCGTATCGGCCAGGAATTTTCTGGAAGACAAGATCCGGGGCTTGGAGATCGGGTCGGATGATTACCTCACCAAGCCCTTCCACCTCTCCGAGCTCAATGCCCGCATCAAAGCGCTGATGCGCCGCAAGCACTATGAGGGCGAGCAGCGGATAGCCTTTCGGGAGATCAGCGTAGTGCTGGAAAAACAGGAGGTGCAGGTTCATCAAGAGCTGATCAGCCTGACGCGCTCGGAATACCGATTGTTGCTCTATTTTCTGGCCAACCGCAGGCGGGTGTTGAGCAAGGAAAGTATTGCCGAACACCTCATTGGCGAGCATGCCGATATGATCGACAGTTTTGATTTTGTGTACTCTCATATAAAAAACCTGCGCAAAAAGCTGGTCAATGCCGGCTCGGCCGATTATATTCAGGCGGTATATGGGATGGGATATAAGTTTTCGGACTGATGGTGGGTGTGCCTTCTGATCTGGTATTATAAAAAAATGAAGCTACTCCAACGTACCGGACGTTATTACCTGCTCTTCTCCACTTTGGTATTCATCCTGTGGGGGGCGGGGCTGTTTTTGGCACTGCGTTTTGTGCTTTATCACGAAACCGACGAACGCCTCAAGGACGCCCGCCGCGCCCTGCACATCCAGCTCAGCGAGCTGGACAGCCTGCCCGCTACCATCAACCTGCTCGACCGGGTCATTGAGATTAGCCCCGCCGCTGAAGCGGGGTCGGCAGAGTTCTTTACCGACACCCTCATATGGAGTCGGATGGAAGAGGATCACCCCTTGTCGTTTCGCAAATATCAGTATTACGACACCCTCAAGGGACGGGCTTACCGCATCAGCATCAACCACTCGCTGATGGATACGGAAGAGATGCTCACCACCATCATCCTGACGGTATTCGGCATACTGGGGCTACTGCTGTTGACCATCAATTTGTTCAACCGTTTTCTCTCCTTGCGCTTGTGGAAGCCCTTTTATCAAACCATTCGGCAGATCAAGGGCTTTAGCTTTGATAGAAATGAGCCGCTGGTACCCCCACCCACCAATGTCGATGAATTTGCCACCCTCCATCAGGCCATCCGGCAAATGACCTCGAAGGCGATGAGCGATTACCAGTCTTTGAAATCCTTTACGGAAAATGCCTCCCATGAAATTCAAAATCCGCTGGCGATCATCAAAAGCGAAGTGGAAAGGCTGAATCAGCTGGAAGGCCGCAACGAAAAGGAGAGCCAAGCCTTGCAGCAAATTCAAAATGCCGCCAGCCGCCTGTCGAAGCTCAACCATTCACTGCTATTGCTTACCCGCATCGAAAACCGGCAATACAGCAATACGCAGTCTATGAATATCAAAAAGCTTGTGGAAGACCAGCTTGAGCTGGCCGAAGCTCTGCTGTCGGCTAAAAAATTGGATGTGCAGACGGATATGAGGGATGTTTTTAAAAGCATGAATCCTTCCCTGGCAGAAGTGATGGTCAGCAATTTGATCGGCAATGCCATCAAACACAATTTGCCCGATGGCCATTTGGCGATAGAGCTGGATGAGCAGAAGCTGTCCATTTCCAATTCCGGAGAAGCGCTGCAGGTACCCGCCCACCAGCTCTTTGAGCGATTCCACAAAGGAAAACACGCCGCCCCTTCTCTGGGCCTGGGCCTGGCGATTGTAAAAGAAATCTGCGCCTGCTACCAATTTGACGTGCAGTATCATTACGACAAGCACATACACACACTGACTGTTTTTTTCTGAAACAGGCCGTACGCCCTCCAAATTCTCTCCAAATTCGGGTCGTACTTTTGTTTCGAGAAATTGACATAGTATGTTTACATCAGTCGTACACTTCCAAAAAATAATGCCCTCTGCCAGCATCCTTTTCCTGGCTTATTTCCTGACCGGCGGCTTAGCCCCTCTGGCTTGTGGCCAGTTTTCCAATGCCCAAATACGTGGCGAAGTGCTGGAAGCAAGTACGGAAGAAGCGATGGAATTTGTGAATGTCTCGCTTTACGGGCAGGGCACAGATTCCCTGCTGCTGGGTAGCGTCACCAATGCGGAAGGCGAATTTGAGTTTTCACATGTCCCTCCGGGAGCCTATTATGTGGAAACGAGTTTTATTGGTTTTGAAAATAAAAAAACCGACGCCTTTCAGGTGGAGCATAGCGGCAGCAAGCTTGATCTGGGTGAAATCCTTATTGCCATTAGCAGCATCCTTTTAGAAGATGTGGAAGTGACGGCTGAAAGATCAACCTACCAGCTGGACCTCGATCGCAAGGTGTATAATGTGGAGAAAGATATACTTAGCTCGGCCAGCTCGGCTTCTGAAATTTTACAAAACATTCCCTCCGTCAGTGTGGGCCTCAATGGTGTAGTAAGTCTGAGAGGCAGCTCCAATATCACCTATTTAATAAATGGCCGGCCATCCGCCATGATGCGCCACAATAGTAGCAATGCGCTACAGCAAATTCCGGCCAGCAGCATCGAGCGCATCGAGGTGATCACCAACCCTTCGGCTAAGTACAAGCCCGATGGTACTGGTGGCATCATCAACATTGTACTGAAAGCCGCCCGCGACGGGGGCTACAATGGTACTTTGACAGGCAATGTCGGAAATGCCAACAAGTTTGAGGGGCTGGGCCGTTACAACGGTAGTTTGTTGCTCAACTATGGCAAAAACGATTTCAATGCCTTTATCAACTACGGCTACCGCCATGATGAAACGCCCCGGGTGGATGAAGATGAAGTCATGAATCTGGACGGCAAGGGTAGCCTCCTCAGCACCTTCGACGAAACCATACGCACCGATTTCAACAAAGATTCGCACCTGGCAAGTGCCGGTATAGAGTATGGGTTTGGCAACAATGCAGTTGAACTTTCGGGCACCTATTTTATGGGGAAGGACAAAAAAGGCTCCGAAACATCTGCTGTGTTTACAGACAAGCTCAATTCGGAACAGGATGAATCTTTCCACACCAATGGCAATTTCAAAGAGGAAGAGCAGGAGTACGAGCTGGGGATTGCCTTTGAGCACGAATTAGGAAATGAGCATACATTGGTATTGGAGTATGCCTATTCCGATTTCCTGGAAAAAGAAGACGGCATATATAATCAACATTTCAGCCTCCCTGCCCCTTCCCGGGATACGGTGATCAACAATTTCATCCAGATTAGCGGGCCCAGCCACGAAGTGGTGGGCCAATACGTCAAACCCCTGGATGATGACACCAAAGTGGAGCTGGGCTATTTGGGGGAGTTCATGGAAGAAGAGATTGAATTTATGGGGCGCAGCAAAGCCAGCCAGGAGGCCGAATGGGCCGTTGACCCGCTGCGGACCAGCCGGTTCATTTTCACTCAAAACATCCACGCCGGCTATATGACGCTAGAGCACAGTTTGTTCGAGTATCATTTTTTGGCCGGGCTGCGGATGGAGCAGGCATATGTCAGCTCGCAGTTGATTGACAGTGTGGCCATCCCCAACGATTATTTCAACATCTTCCCTACCATACATATGGGAAGGGAGTTGGGTGACAATCAGGAAATACAATTGAGCTACAGCAAAAGGATCAACCGCGCTGACAGCGATGAGCAAAACCCATTTCCCGAATATGCCGATCCCAACAACCGGGACGTGGGCAATCCAAAATTAAAGCCTGAGAAGATTCATTCTTTGGAATTGAGCTACCGATTGCAGATGGATCATTTCACCTTCCTTCCCAGTATTTACTACCGCTTTAAAGAGGACGGCTTTACGGAAGTGGTGAGAACGGTTGACGAGAATATTACGGAAACAACTTTCACAAACCTGACCAATGAACAGTCTGCCGGTGTGGAGTTTGCGATCGTTGGCAATTTTGCTGATTTTCTAAATGTGGACCTGAGCGCCAATGGATTTTACCAACAGATTGATGCGCACAATCTGGGCTTTTCAAAATACAAATCCAGCTTCTCGTATGATGCCAAACTGGGTGCAGGGATCAAGATCACCAAATCGACGCAGGGGCAGCTCAACGCGTACTATCGTTCTTCCAGGATTACACCGCAGGGAGAATTCAACCCGATCTTTCTGTTGAATGCAGGTATCCGGCAGGAGATCATTAAACACCAGGCGTCCCTCTTATTGACCGTATCCGATGTTTTCAATACCCTCGATTATGAAAGTGCTATTGATAGCCCGATACTAAAACAACAGACAAAGTACGGGCGAAATTCGCAAATCGTTTATCTGGGCTTCATCTATAATTTTGGTCAGAAAGTTCAGAAAAAGCGACAGAAAATCCAATTTGACGACAAGATCGAAGCCGGCAAAAAAGCAGCGGAAGAAGAAGAGTAAACACATTTACGGATCTTGTACGCCTGTGCGGTACATGAAAAAAACTATTAACCAAAAAAAACAACACTGCAATGAACAAATTAAACCCCATTCTGATGAGCCTGGCCATTGTTTTGATGAGCCTGTGCTGGGCCTGCAACGAGAACAAATCAACTGCTGCTGCTTCCGGCGGCGCTCAAATGGTAAGCACGGATGACGATCAGGGCGACGTAGATGAGGAGGGGGATGAGGATGAGAAAGACGATGAGGAAGGTGGTGCCGAAGATTCGGACAATGAGGAGGGAGAGGGGGATGAGGATGAGGAAATCAAGACTTTTCCTGATGAGCATTTCGAGCAATTTGAAGCTTTTGATGCCAGCCTTTTTGACGAAAACTCCATCAATATTACCAATCAGTGGTTGCCTATGAATGTAGGCCGTCAGCATATGTATAAAGGTTCGGATGTCGGAGAAGAGGGAGAAAGAATAGAGCACAGCATAGTCTTTACTGTGACTGATCTGACCAAGCGCATAGCCGGAGTAAATTGTATAGTTCTTTTTGAAAATGATTATACCGAAGGAGGAGAACTCGAAGAATCGGAGCTGGCTTTCTTTGCCCAGGATAAAGCAGGCAATGTATGGCATCTGGGGCAGTACGTCGAGCTATATGATGGGGACGAGTTCCTCGGTGGAAATATTTGGGTAGTGGATCTTGTGGATGATGCCCGTGCCGGTATATTCATGCCTGCTGCACCAATAGTGGATAAGCGTAGCTACTCAATGGGCTTTGCTCCGGCACCCTTCAATTGGACCGACCGCTTTGTGGTACACGAAACTGGAAAGGAAATCAAGAATGCTTCGGGCCAATATACAAATGTACTGGTAACCAGGGAATACAGTAAAAAAGAGCCCAATGCCTACCAGCTAAAATATTATGCAGCGGGTGTCGGCAATATCGGTGTTGGCTATATTGGCAATGATCCAAACGCAGAAACTATGGATTTGATTGAGTCGAAGCAACTAAATGCAGCCGAATTGGCCAATATAAGAGAAGAGGCTATGAAATTGGAAAAACGGGCTTCTGTTTATGGCAAGATGGCTTCTTCTCAACCGAGGCGCTAGACTGTTTACTGAGTAGCAATCGCTTGTAATCTTGCCAACCCATTGCTCCACAAATACCGTACGCCTATGCAAGACACGAAAAAATTTAGAGCACTCAAAAGTCAGCAATACTGCGACAATGAAGATTGCTCCCACTACCAACTCATCGGAGCAGGCAACATTCGTACCCATAGCCGGTTGAAGGGGCAGGTATATTGCACCCTTTGCAAAAACAGGTGGGTGGTGACCAGAGGTACCATTGGCTTTGGCTTGAAAACACCCGTCAAAAAAGTGATCAACACCCTGCTGATGCTGGCCAATGGCACCGGCCTAAGAAAAACCTGCCGCCTGCAAGGCATCACTCCCAATACGGCCTCCATCTGGAAAGAAAAAGCAAAAGAGCATGCCGAAGAGTTTGCTGATTATTTGAAGAACAAGATGCATTTGAGCACTACCGAAATAGATACTTTTTGGAAGTACATCCAAAACTAGCAGGCTACCTTTGCGCCCTGCCAAAACCCTCCACGCCGCTTCTTTTCTATTGATGTAGCACTGCCCCTTAATTTTTTGAACAAAATTTAATCGCCTGAATTAAGAGAGAGAAGTTAATTTACAACTGCATAAACGAATAGGCCAAACCCTCTCCTTTCTCAGCCCCTCCATAAAATAGGTGTACATAAAAAGTATGTAAATATTTTGAAGTTAACTCTATTTCTTTTACCTTCATTCCCGAAATTTATAGTTATTAACCCTATACAGCTTTTAGCTGTAAAACCAACTTCCCTCAAATGAAAACATTTCCATTAAAGCTACCTTAATTTATTCGGTACTTTACTTAAATTAAAAGAACCGGTTTAAGCATTTCTTACCGATTTTATTATCCCATCCTCTTTTCCTTTACAAGGACAATGCTGGCAGGTGTCATGCTGTGCGAGGGGCTGTGGTATGTCCCATATAGAGATACAAAAACTACTTAAAAATTTATTGATTGCTGCCCTCATAAGATTAAGCGGCAAACATCTAACTAGTTACATCGCCTATGCATTGGCTAACAACAACCGCATTAAAAGCCCGCTTGCTGATAGTATCTATAGCAGCCGTCCTTCTCATTATCGGAATTGTACAAATTCGACAGGCTGCAGTGGATATCTTTCCCGAATTTTCTTCTGTGTATGTAGAAGTACAAACCGAAGCCCTGGGCCTTGCCGCCGAAGAAGTAGAACAAATCCTGACCGTAGCCCTCGAACAAGACTTGCTCAACGGAATTGCCTTTCTCGACGAAATATGGTCGGAATCCATGACCGGCCTCTCCAGAGTGGTTTGTGTCTTTGAACCGGGAACCGACCCCATGAAAGCCCGCCAGGTGGTGGCCGAACGCCTTACACAGGCCCATGCCCTCCCCAATGTATCCAAGCCCCCTGTCATGCTGCAGCCCTACTCTTCCACCAGCCGGGTACTAAAAATAGGACTCAGCCCTGCCTCTGAAGAGCTCTCATTGGTTGATCTGTCCGTACTGGCCCGCTGGACCATCCAGCCCTACCTGATGGGAGTCGAGGGCGTTGCCAATGTATCCATTTGGGGCCAACGAAAACGGCAGATGCAGGTACAGGTAAATCCGGAAAACCTGAAAAACAAAGGAGTCAGACTCGGGGAAGTGATCAAAACGGCAGGAGAAGCACTCTGGGTATCCCCATTGACTTTTCTGGAATCTTCTACTCCTGGTACCGGCGGCTTTTTTGACACCCCCAACCAACGGCTCGGTGTACGGCATGTATTGCCTATTACCAAACCCGAACATCTGGCCGCTGTGCCGCTGCATGGCCACCCCAATACGCTGCTGGGCGATGTCTCACAGGTGGTCGAAAATCATCCGCCACTTATCGGCGATGCGATAGTCAATGGCCGATCAGGGCTGATGCTGGTGATTGAAAAATTCCCCTGGGCCAATACCATTGACGTTACCAAAAATGTAGAAACTGCGCTCGCAGAACTAAAACCCGGACTGAACGGCATTGCCTTTGATACAGAGATTTTCCGCCCGGCCAATTTTGCCAAGGCCTCCTTTGCCAACTTCTCCAAAGCCTTGCTTATCGGCTTATTGCTGGTAGTAATAGCCTTGTTTTTCTACCATTGGCGAAGTGCATTGGTCAGCAGTATTTCCATCCTTTTTTCCTTGCTGGCAGCTGCCTATGTTTTGCACCTCTATGGCACTACCTTTAACATTATGGTATTGGGAGGGCTGATGCTGGCTCTTGTAATTATTTTATACAATTCCGTTTTAATCGTTGAGAATATTCAGCGCAAATTGGATCAACCCCGCCAACTTATTGGCTCCCAAAGCAATAAAGCTTCCCTGATTATTGAAGCGGTATCAGAAATGCAAAGTCCGTTATTCTATGCCGTCTTTGCTATATTTCTGGCCTTCCTGCCCTGCTACTTCACAGAGAACCTAACGGGCAGCTTCATCGGCCCGCTCACCTCTTCCTTTGCGGTGGCAGTTGTGGTTTCGCTGCTGGTAGCTTTTTGTCTCATCCCGGCTCTAAGTATGCTATTACTTCCCCAAACGAGCATGGAAGATCGCAGGCCTGCCGCACCATCGAGCCTGCCGCACCGCTGGGCAGATAGTAGCGCTAAATGGATGGAACGCCCTGTGCTGGCTTATGCCCTTTTCGGATTGCTGGCCCTGGCAAGTATCGGCCTGTATCTGAATAGCGACAAGAATTTTTCAGCTCCCGATCTTCAAATGAGGGATTTGGTGATCCAACTCGATGCCGAAGAGGGCACTTCCCTGCCCCAAATGAATCAATTGACCAAAGCGGCCATTGATGATCTCAGCCAATTATCGGGCGTTCGGAATGTGGCAGCACATATCGGGCGGGCAGTGATGTCTGACAAAATCAAAAATGTCAACTCTGCCGAAATCTGGTTAAACATTGATGAGGAAGCCAATTATTCCGCTACGCTCATGGCTATCCGAAAAGCCCTGGAAGGACATGCGGCCCTTTCGCCAAGCGTTCAAACCTATTACCAGCAAAGCATCCATAAGCCCCTGCGTTTATCCGATCACCCATATACCATGCGGGTGTACGGCGAAGATCAGACCCTTCTCAGCCAAAAGGCAGAAGAGGTAAAAGAGGCTATCAGCAACATTCAAGGCATTTCCAAGCCCCGGGTGGATTATCCGCCTATGGAATCTATCATCGTGGTTGAAACCAATTTGGATGCTGCCCGCCAACACCAAATCAAACCCGGCGATGTAAGAAGGGCAGCTTCTGTGCTCGTCTCCGGCGTGGAGGTAGGCAGCCTGTTCGAAGGCCAAAAAGTATTTGATGTGGTTGTTTGGGGTACACCCGATATCCGGGACAACATCGAGGATATCAGCAATTTGCTGGTCGATAAGCCAGGCGGAGGACAGGTTCGCTTGGGAGAAGTAGCCAATGTAAAAACGGTGAAAGCCCCCAGAGTCATCCGGCGGGAATCCGTTTCTCAGTATCTGGATGTACCTTTTGATTACCATGGCAACAACCACCTGACGCTGACAGATGACATCAACCAGCAGCTCTCTAAATTGGATTTTCCGTTGGAATATCATGCCGAGCTGACCGGCACTTTCCAGCAATTACAGGCTTCAAAAAGCCAGCTATACCAACTGATTTTTGCTGTATTGATTGGCCTTTTGCTACTCTTCCAGGCCGCCTTCATGAGTTGGCGGCTGGCGCTTGTTTTTCTGGCCGGTTTGCCGGTGGCCCTATCCGGCGGCTTGGTAGTGAGCGCCATATTAGGTAGCGGGCTGTCGATGGGCGTGCTGGCAGGCTTGCTGGCAGTGTTGGTAATGGCTATACTTACGGGTATCCGTTTGATCAAACACCTTAAGCAGCTGGAAGTAATTGAGGGGATTGCCTTTGGAAGAGAGCTCATCCGGCAAGGTATGAAAGAATGTGCTTCTCCAATTGTACTGACTTTGTTGATCACCGCCTTGCTGTTTTTGCCATTTGCCGTTTTGGGGAATGGCCCGGGCCTGGAATTGCTCCGGCCAACGGCTCTCGTACTGCTTGGCGGATTGGCCACTACACTACTATTCCAGCTTTATATACTCCCGGCGCTCTTCCTTCAGTTTGGCAGAAGCTCTGAATCCGCTATTGCCGAAGAAAAAGCTATGCTCGAACTCGACAGAGAAGTAAGGCCGGTAGCTATCGAAACTGCACATTGAATGTGCCTTTGTGCTGAACAAGACCAAAACGATACAAATGAATCTCTTTTTACAAAAGTCAATCGGTGTTTTATCAATACTCGTAGTGCTGCTCATCCTGGCTTGCCGTCCAGCGGAAAGCACCTACGAGAAAATTGAGCCGGCTCAGGTCGAACACATTGAGGGCAGTGATCTTAGCACGCTGACGCTGACCGAAAAAGCAGCGGCCCGAACCGATATTAAAACAGACATCGTAAGGGAACAAACCGGACAGAAGCAGCCACAAAGAGTTATCCCTTATTCTGCCATCTTGTACGGCCCGAATGGAAAAATCTGGGTATATACAAATCCCAAGCCTCTGGTGTATGTCCGGCACGAGATCAAAGTTGATTCCATTGACGGCGACAGGGCAGTATTGCTCGATGGACCGCCGACAGGTACCGCAGTGGTAAGCCAGGGCGCTGCAGAACTTTATGGTACGGAATATCACGTAGGGCATTAAGCTATTGCTCTATAACACAAGCTAAAAAGACGTAATGATACGATCCATCATAAAATATAGCCTTCGATTCCGATTCCTCGTCATAGCACTGGGAATAGCGATGATGTCTTTTGGCATCCGCGAAGTCAGGGAAATGCCCATCGATGTTTTTCCCGAGTTCGCTCCTCCGGTGGTGGAAGTACAAACCATTTGCCTGGGCCTGGAATCAACCGATGTAGAGGCACTGGTAACGGTACCCCTGGAGCATGCCTTCAACGGCATCCCCGGGCTGGATGTATTGCGCTCGCGCTCCGTGTCACAGCTGTCAGCTATCCGGCTCATATTTGAGCAAGGCACCGATCTGATGGAGGCGCGGCAGCTGGTGTCCGAAAAAATTGCTACCGCAACCCCTACTCTGCCCACCTGGGCAGCCCCTCCCATGATGTTGCAGCCTTTGTCGGCCACCAGCCGGTGCATGAAGATCGGCCTCTCTTCCGATAGCCTTTCGGTGATCGATCTGTCGATGCTGACGTACTGGAAGATCAACGATGCCATACTCTCTGTACCGGGTGTGGCTCATGTAGCCATTTGGGGCGAGCGGATTCAAATGCAGGTGGTACAAGCTGACCCCGAAAAGATGCGGGCAGAGGATGTCACGCTCGATGAAATCATGAAAGCTACTGCCGATGCATTGGATGCCGGACTGCTTTTTTATTCGGATGGAGCCCTCATTGGTACCGGCGGTTGGATAGAGACCGAAAGCAAGCGATATGGCATCCACCACCAATTGTCCATCGCCCAGCCTGACGATTTATCAAAAGTAGTGGTTAAGCGCAGCAAAGACCGCAGCATCCTGTTGAGTGATGTGGCCAATGTGGTAGAAGACCATCAACAGATGCCCGGCGATGCCATCATCAATGATGGTGTGGGGCTGATGCTTATTGTGGAAAAGTTACCCTGGGGCAACACCCGCGATATCACCAAAGGGGTAGAAGCCGCCATCGACAAACTGCGGCCAGGCCTACCCAATATAGATATTGATACTGAAATATTCCGCCCGGCGACTTACATTGACATGTCGATCAGCAACCTTAGCGAAGCTTTATTGATCGCCTGTTTTTTGGTCATTGTAGTACTCTTTATTTTTCTGTTTGAATGGCGGGTCACCGTGATCAGCGTGGTAGCCATTCCCTTATCACTGATGGCAGGAGCACTGGTGCTCAAGCTACAGGGAGCTACGCTCAACACGATGATACTGGCAGGTTTTGTGATTGCCCTCGGTGCCGTGATCGATGATGCCATCATCGGAGTAGAAAACATCATGCGCCGTTTGCGGCTGGCACAGCTTGAGGGAAGCAAGCGCTCTGTGTTTCACATCATCACCGAAGCCTCCCACGAGGTTCGCAGCCCCATTGTATATGCCACCCTGATCGAAGTGGTGGCGCTGGTACCGGTATTCTTTATGGAAGGGCTGTCGGGCGCTTTTTTCAAACCTCTCGCATTTGCCTATGCCATCGCCGTGCTGGCCTCTATGCTGGTAGCCTTGACCATCACACCCGCCATGAGCTACATTCTGTTGCGCAATGCGCCACTCGAAAAGCGGGAGTCCCGCTTTTTAAAATGGTTGCACAAAAGGTATTATAGCTTACTCGCCGGTATCATAGCCCAACCCCGCCGCACCTATATCCTGGCCGGAGCAGTAAGCCTGGCCGGTTTGATCATTGCCCCCCAGCTGGGTCAATCGCTACTGCCTTCTTTCAAAGAAAGGGACTTCCTGATGCACTGGGTTACCAAACCCGGCACCTCGCATCCCGAGATGAACCGCATCACTACTTTGGCCAGCAAGGAGCTGCGCAGCATCGAGGGTGTTCGGAATTTTGGCGCTCATATTGGTCAGGCTTTTTACATGGATGAAGTGGTGGGGATGAATTTTGGCGAAAACTGGATCAGCGTTTCTCCGGAGGTGGATTATGACAATACCCTCGACAAAATACAAATGATGGTAGATGGCTATCCCGGCCTTTACCGCGATGTGCTCACTTACCTCAAAGAAAGAATCCGGGAAGTGCTGACCGGAACTTCCGAAGCCGTCGTCATCAGGCTGTACGGGCCGAAACTGGAAGTACTCCGCAGCAAAGCCAAAGAAGTCAGGGATAAGCTCAGTGGTATCGAAGGCATCATTGACTTGCATGTCGAGCTCAATGAAGAAATACCACAAGTACAGGTTAAGGTAGATCTGGAAAAAGCAAAAAAATATAACCTCAAACCCGGCGATGTGCGACGTGCTGCTGCTACCCTGGTGGCCGGCGAAGAGGTGGGCGATATCTTCCGCGATGGGAAGGCATACGATGTCAATGTATGGAGCATCCCCGAAGCAAGAAACAGTTTTACGGCATTGCAAAACCTGCCGATCAACACACCTGATGGCCGCATCGTTCGGCAGGTTGATGTGGCTGAGATGAAAATTGCACCGACCCCTAATATTATCAAACGCGAAAACCTCAAACGCCGGTTGGACGTAGGGGCCAATGTAAAAGGGCGTGATTTGGGTGCCGTGATGAAGGATGTACACGCTGCTTTGGGGAATGTGGAATTCCCGCACGAATACCATCCGGTGGTGTTGGGTGAATACACCGAGCGGCAAAATGCAGCCCGAAAACTGCGCTGGTTTGTAGTACTGGCCGCTATTGGTATCTTCCTGCTGTTGCATACTTCATTCAACAGCATGCGGCTGGCAATGCTCTCTTTCGTCTGTTTGCCAATGGCGCTGATAGGTGGTGCGTTGGCAGCCTACTTTGGCAGCGGCATCATATCGCTGGGCAGCATCGTGGGATTCCTGACCATTTTAGGCATTGCCGCCCGCAATGGCATCATGATGATCAATCACTTTCAGCATCTTGAAACCCATGAAGGCGAGGCCTTTGGGCCGGCCCTGGTGCTTCGGGGTGCTCAAGAACGCCTGGCTCCCATCCTGATGACGGCTACCACTACCGGGCTGGCGCTACTACCGCTCGTCATTTCGGGCAATATACCCGGCCATGAAATAGAGCTGCCAATGGCTGTGGTCATACTGGGGGGCTTGTTTACTTCTACACTGCTCAATCTCTTTGTAATTCCACCACTGTATTTAAAATTTGGTAAACCAACATCTATATGAAGTTGAATATTTTTTAACACACCTCCTAATAATAAATAATTATGAAAAGGAAAACTTTATTCTTTTTAGCCCTCATTGCAGGTCTGTTCTTTTCCTGTGAAAAAGATAAATCCACTACTCCGGTGGATGAAACGCCTACCTATGACTTTCCGGTACCTGACACTTACGACTTTAGCCGCAATAGTCAATCCACTGTGAACCTAACCGAACCAGGCTACCATATTTCCATGTGCATGGAATTGCTAGATGTGCTTTATGACTACGAGCACTCTACACTTGAAGGCATCATGAATATGTGGAATAACGAAAACGACCCCTTCAGTGATTCCGAGCTCAACAACTACGAAGGCAGCATCCGCGATGCCGTAGCCGCTTCTGCCGACCTCTATGATGGCGGAAATGATATCTCTGAGGAAATCAGAAACACTCTGGAACAGTGGATGCGAATTTGGGTGGATAGTGTTTTTCCATACACCAGCCAACTAGCCGCTCCGGGAATAGCCGGACAAGCACGTGACGATGAGGATGTTCGCTTTGTCGATCCCGATGGCATGGAATACCTCCAGGTGGTAAGCAAATCGCTGGATGGTGCGCTTATGATGGATCAAATCGTCAATAACTGGCTGTCGAATAGTATTCTGGAGGATGTTGACAAGCGCGCTGATAATGATAATGAAGTGCTTGTAAATGGCAAAAATTATACGGCACTTGAATATGCCTGGGATCAGGCTTATGGCTACATCTATTCTCTGAGCAAGGATTACCGCGACCCGATGGCAACTATGGGTTTGGACGATCTGTTCCTCAACAAGTATGTCAAACTGATCGACAATGACGACGACTTTGAAGGCATTGCTCTCGATATATTCAACGCCTTCCGGGTAGGCCGGGCAGCGCTGGTAGCGGGCGATTATGAGGAGATGAAAAAGCAGGCCGACATTGTAAAAGACAAGGTCTCAAATATAATGATCATCCGTACGGCCTTTTACCTTCAGTCTGGTGTGAATGAGCAAGAAAAGGATCCTCCGGAAATGGGCGCTTACCTGCACGATACGGGCGAAGGATGGGGCTTTGTATATTCCCTTCAATTTGCTAAAAACCCGGTTACCGATGCACCCTATTTCTCCAGAGAACGGGCACTGGAGTTTCAAGACAGGATACTGTCAGATGGGCCTCATGGCTTGTGGGGCACCAAGATGCAAACCTTGAGAGATATTTCTAATGAGATAGCGGCTGAAATGCCCTGGGAGGCGGAAGACGCTAAAGATTTTTAAGGAAGCTTCAAAAAATACTAAGAATACTTTTTTAACACCTAATAAATTACTCGATCATGAAAAATATTTTATTCATCTTTTTGGCAATCATTGCGCTTGCTATTGGTTGTGATTCGGGCTCGGATGACAGTGGTAACATGAACGTGGAGGATGATTACAATCGCAAGGCAATGTTGACCGACTGGGCTGACAATATCATCATTCCCGGTTTTGAAGACCTGCTCAACAAAGCCCAAAGTCTCAAAGAGGCTGTTCAAACTTTTAGCAACGACCCGACTATGGATAACCTCAACGCTGTGAGAACCGCCTGGCTTACTGCCAACCTGGCCTGGCAACGGGTGCCCATGTTTTTGTACAAAAAGGGCGATGAGATTGGCCTTCGGCAGCAAATGAATATTTATCCGGTGGATGTGGAAGCTGTCGAGAAAAACATTTCAAAAGGTAGCTACAACCTCGAATTGCCCGCTACCATCGACCAGCAGGGATTTCCCACGCTGGACTATTTATTGCACGGCCTTGGCGGGCTGGGAAGCTCTGATGATGATATTCTGGACCATTACACTTCAAATTCCAATGAGGCGGCTTATCGCCAATACCTCGTTGATGTTGCCAGCAGGATTCACGAATTGGTCAATATCGTTTATGAAGAATGGACTCAAAATGGTTTTAGGGATGAGTTTGTAAACAATGACGGCAATTCAACCAACTCCTCCGTGAATCGCGTTGTCAACGATTTCATTTTTTCTTACGAAAAGGATTTGCGTGCTAATAAGGTGGGTATCCCGGCAGGGATATGGACATCTACCCCTTTCAGCAATCTGGTAGAGGGTTACTACAAGCAGGACATCTCCAAAACGCTGCTTCTTGCGGCACTGGATGCCAGCCAGGACTTTTTCAATGGCGTTTATAATGGCAGCAGTCCCGGGCAGAGTGGGGAATGCCTAAAGACTTACCTGGACTACCTTCAGGCCACAAAAAATGATGTAGCCCTCTCTAGCCTCATCAACGATCAGTTTGATACGGCAAGAAATGAGATTAACAGCAAGCTGGGTGAAAACTTCATTGAAGAGATAGAAAACAGCAATGGCGACATGATAGATGTCTATAATCAGCTTCAGCTAAACGTTGTATTGCTAAAGACAGATATGTATGAAGCCATTGGCGTAGCCAGGGATTTTGTAGATTCTGACGGCGACTAAGGTCCGACACAGGATTTGTGGCCTGCCTATTTATTTTTCAGTAGCCGTACTTCCGGTCAGCATCGGTTGTGCCCATAATCATTCATCATGAAAATAATAAAATCTATACTCCTGCTTCTGGCGATCGGATGTATGTCGCCCGACCTCATAGGCCAAGTACAAATTAGCGGAGTGGTGAAGGATTCGGTGAGCCAGGAGGTCATCGACAATGCTCAGGTGATCATTCCCGAATTAAAAGTAAACCTTCTGGTCGATCTAAACGGGAAATTTCTGATCCCCAATGTGAAGGCTGGCACCTATAAATTTTATGTCCAGCTTTCAGGCTACCGAACCCACGTTCAGGAAATTGCAGTCGAATCAGAAGATCTGTATCTGGAAGTGGCCTTGGCTGCTTTCAATTACTTTCTGCCGGAAGTATTGGTGACCAAAGAAAAAGAAAATGATTTTGGCTCGCGGAGATTGAGCGCCGTGGAAGGCACCTCGATTTTTGAAGGCAAAAAGACCGAAGTTGTGCTACTGGCCAATTTGACACTCAACCTGGCCGCCAACAATGCCCGGCAAATTTACAGCCAGATTGCCGGGCTCAACATCTACGAGAATAATGATGGGGGCCTTCAGCTCAATATCGGTGGCCGAGGGCTGGACCCCAACCGCTCTGCCAATTTCAATACCCGCCAAAACGGTTACGACATCAGCGCCGATGTACTCGGCTACCCGGAGAGCTATTATACTCCGCCACCAGAGGCCCTGGAGGAGATACAGGTCATTCGCGGGGCAGCGGCCCTGCAATACGGCACACAGTTTGGCGGCTTGGTCAACTTCAAATTTAAGCAACCCGTTGAGGAAAAAAAGATCGAATTGGTATCGCGCCAGGCTGTTGCTTCCAATAATTTATTTACTTCCTTCAACAGCATTTCCGGCAAGGTCAGAAAATTCAGCTATTATACCTATTTCAACTACAAAAACGGAGATGGCTTCCGGCCCAATTCTGCTTTTGAAGCCGTAAACCTGTATGCCGATCTTCGCTATGCCCTTTCGCCCAAAACCCGTATTAGCGGAGAGATTACCTACCTGGATTATCTGGCCAAGCAGCCAGGGGGATTGACAGACCGCCAGTTTTACCAAGACCCTCTCTTCAGCAATCGGGAACGCAATTGGTTTGATGTAAAATGGCTGCTGATGTCCGGCAAACTGGAGCACAAGTTTTCTTCCAAAACAGATTTGACGCTCAATGTGTTTGGACTTAACGGGCATCGCAAATCGGTAGGCTTTCGCACACACCGGGTTTCACAGGCTGATGATACTACTTTGCCGCGCGATCTGATCGTTGGCAATTTCAACAATTGGGCCGCCGAAGGCCGACTGCTAAGTCGCTATAGGCTCGGAAAAGATAAGCTGGGCATTTTTCTGATCGGCACCAAATATTATCAATCGGCCAACACCAGCCGCCAAGGCCCGGGCTCATCGGCTGCTGATTCCGATTTTGCATTTGCCCAAGATGACTTTCCTACTTACGCCAACCAGTCTGATTTTACTTACCCCAACCTGAACGTATCCGTTTTTGGTGAAAACATTTTCAATGTCACCAAAAAACTTTCAATCACTCCCGGTTGGCGTTTTGAATACATCCGCACAGAAAGTGAAGGCGCCTACCAAAATTTTGTTTTTGATGGTGCCGGCAATGTGATCTTTGACTCTATTTACACCGACAATCGCGTATTCGACCGGAAGTTCATTTTATTTGGTTTGGGCATGAGTTATGAGCCACTAAAGACCGTGGAGATTTTTTCCAACTTCACCCAAAACTACCGCTCCGTCACCTTTTCCGACATTCGGGTAGTCAACCCTTCTTACAAGATTGATCCCAATATTTCGGACGAAAACGGATATACAGCAGATGTGGGCATACGCGGCCGGTTTAAAAATCTGCTCAGTTATGACTTCGGAGTTTATGGGCTGTTGTATGCCGATCGGCTAGGCGAAGACCTGGAAGAAGAAAAAATACTCAATGCCAATGGCACAGAGATAGGAACAGGCAGGCTCATTCGCGTGAGGCGCAATCTGGGCGATGCCTTCTTATATGGTTTTGAAAGCCTGCTCGACTGGAACATAGGCAACTCTTTTTGGTCTGCAAAGGAAAAACATCGTCTTTCTTTTTTCACCAACATTGCCTTCACAAAATCAAAGTATTTCAGATCTGACATTCCGGGGGTTGAGGGCAATGAGGTGGAATTCATTCCGGATTGGAATGTTAAAACCGGCATTCGATTTGGTATGGGCCAACTGGACGGCAGCCTGCAGCTGACCTATCTGTCGCAGCAGTTTACAGATGCTTCCAATTCGCCTCAGGAGCGCAATGACAATCTGAGTGGGATTGAGGGAACTATTCCGTCTTACCAAATAATGGACCTGTCGTTTGCCTATACATGGAAAATGTTGAAACTTGAAGCGGGCAGTAACAACTTACTCAATGAAAATTACTTTACCCGACGGGCTACCGGCTATCCGGGGCCGGGCATTATACCATCGGCCCCACGGACATTTTATGTGGCCTTACAATTGAAAATATAGATTTTGGCCTTTACGAGACTTTATTCTAAATAATTTACCTGATGAGACCCTTTATCTTCTTTTTACTGTGCTGCACATTATTATGTTGCCTGGCTTGCAGCAAGGACTACACCTACAATTGTTCGGCTACCATAGCTTTTCAAACCAGATTCGAAGTGGTGGAGGCAACCTATGAGTCAAAAGGTGAGGCAGATCAGTTTTGCAGCGATCTGGAAATGGAGCATTCATCCGATCCGAAATTCATAGAGGTACAGGACGACTGTATGTGTGAAGAGGTGAAGAAATAGGAAGACAAGATGAGTGTGAGCGACGTTTACGACTTGCTGGTGGAAGGTATTGCTCTCACGCTGGACTATTTCACCAATACAAGCAAGCGGATACACTTGCTGTATCTACTCAGCTCTGCTTTGCTGGCCTATTACATCTATCGCCGAACAAAAGTAAAAGGCTCCTTTTTCAGCTATATTCTTAATCCAAAGGTATGGCTCAGCAAATCTGCTGTGGTAGATTACAGCCTGTTCTTTTTCAATAGCTTCGTCAAAATTCTCCTGATCGCCCCTTATCTGATCTATGGCTTGTATCTTGGATTTCATACTACTGAATTTTTGACCTACCAATTTGGCTTCCCTTCCTTCACCCTAAGTCCAACCCAAACGCTCATCTTTTACACCATTGCACTTACGCTGCTGGGAGATTTTGCAACTTACCTCGTCCACTTCCTGCTGCATCGTATCCCTTTTCTCTGGGAGTTTCACAAAATCCATCACTCTGCCACCTCACTCAATCCCATCACCCAGTACAGGATACATCCTGTAGAGCTAATCATCAATAATATCCGGGCTACTTTGGTTTTCGGGCTGCTACTTGGCGTGTTCGATTATTTGTCGGAATATCAGGTGTCGAAATTGAAATTTTTGGGGGCGAATGTATTTAGCTTCGCCTTCCTTTTCTTCGGCGCTAACCTACGGCACTCCCACGTAAAGTTAACCTATTTCGATTTTTTGGAATATATTTTCATTAGCCCTTTTCAGCACCAAATCCACCATAGCGCCCGGCCAGATCATTTCAATAAAAATATTGGTTCGAAGCTGGCTGTTTGGGATTGGATGTTTGGTACGCTGGTTCTGTCGAAATCTGTGAACAAGCTGCGTTTTGGGCTGGGTAGCCATTCCGTTGCTTTTTACGATAGTTTTCTGAAAAACCTGTATATGCCTTTTAAGAATATTTTCGTTTCATTCAGGAGGTGGCTGACCGGGTAAATACTCGCATCCAGATTTCTTACAAAATCATACCATAGATTTACAGTAAATTTGCTCAAAACAAAAATTAAAAACAATGAAACGGCTCCTATCTCTCGCTTTTTTCGCTTTGTTTACATTCGCCCTCTGGGCTCAAACCGTACCGCTCGAAGTCCGGCAAGGGCTCGAAATACAATTTCCAGGTGCAAAGTCAGTCAAATGGCACGATCAGGAAGATGAAGACGAATATGAAGCTTCCTTGAAATGGAATAAAAACAGGATGATCGCCAAATTTGATACAAAGGGAAATTGGCTGGAATCGGAGCGCGAAATCGGCAAATCCAAATTGCCGGCCGCAGTCAGCTTATCTATTTCTATTGATTTTGCCGACTATGTAATCGATTCCGTTGAGCTCATCTCCACCCCCAAAAGAAAAGAAGCCTATGAGGTAAGCCTGTTGGGTGAAGATCACATGCTGAAGGTTATTTTCACAGCTGGTGGCAAAGTGCTGGAAAAGGACAGAGAAGCATTGGAATAGCCCTTTTGGTAGCGGAACTTATTTATTAAACTATTAAGTTTAAATAAGTTCCCGTGCAAAAAATTAAAAGCGTGTTTGGAAATTGCTTTTGGAAGCAGTAGTAGTAAAATTTAATTTTAAATTCCAAACACGCTCTTAATCCGACATTTTTGAAAAGAGGGTATTATTTTTTGAATAGCACTTAGCAAGCAATTAATTACAAGCCCATCATTCCATCTCCACCAACAACTCCCCTTTTTCTACCGCTTTGCCTTTTTCAATATGAATTGCTTTGACAATCCCTGCACCAGCCGATTTGATCACGTTTTCCATTTTCATGGCTTCCAGGATGAGCAAGGCGTCGCCTTTTTCCACCTCCTGCCCCGCCTTTACAGCTACTTCCAACACCAGGCCCGGCATAGGTGCCGTGACACGATTGACCTGCTGCACAGAGCTTTTTGACAGGCCGAGGCGGGCCACCAACTGATCAAATTCGTCTTGGATAGTGATATGGTAGGAGCGATCATTGACCAGCAGGTGGAAGGACTTTTGGTCAAAATCGGCTTTCAAAACCGTAACGCGGAAGGACTGGTCATTTTTGAGTAGGTGGTACTGATTCTCAGCAGTTTGTATTTTGTCCAGCTTCTTGAGATCCCTGGCTTGTATTTCAAAATCGTATTTTTCGTTGACTTTGAGCAGGTAAGGATTTTTCATAAAAAACGAAATTGCTATGCTGCATCAGGGGTATCCGTTTTGCCGAGCTGCATCATAAAGTAGGTCTCAAAAATAGTGAAGCTGAAGTAAATGAGGAAAAAAGGCACCAAAAAGAATTTGTCTTCCGGCTGCATCAGCTTGTTGTATAGCACAATGATCATCACAGAAAGAAAAAGCTTGCCGATCACAAAACCCAATACCACATTGGTGAAAGTGTGCTTGTTGGCGCTGCGGGCAGCGCGCTGGCCAAAATAATACATCAACAGGCTCAAACCTACAAAAAAAGCGAGGCTCAGCCAGCTTAACCATTCGTGTGCCTTAAATACAGGACGCTGATGCAATGCCAGTAGTAATAGGGCGATAATGAAGCCAAGTATGCCCAGCTGCCGGAAAAATCGTGCTGCCCCCATCATTTGCCTTTGATCAGGTCTTTCAGTGTGAGATAGAGCGCAGCAAAGATAGCAAGCAGGGCAAAAGCCACGGTGAGCAAAGGTTTTTCCATCGCAAAATAGGCGTCCGCCTTTTGGCCGGCCAGGGTGCCGAGCAGAATGATGGCGCCCATTTGGAAGGCCATCCCGGAGTACTTCATGTAGTGGTTAACGCGCTTCTTTGGCGACTCCGGCTTTTGGTGTGCTTCCTTGTTTGACAATGGATTGAGCTACTTTTTTGGATTCAAATGATCCATTGTTTTGCGATTGTACTCCCATTTTGCAGGCTACATTGAACACAGCTCCTGACTGGACAATGAGCTTGTTGGTTTTCACATCGCCATTTACGTGAGCCGATTCCCGGACGTTGAGCAATTCTTCGACACTAAGCGTGCCATCAAAACGGCCTTCGATGACTGCATTTTTGCAACGGATTTCCCCCTCTACAGAGCCGGTAGGGCCAATTATTACCTTTGATTTGCATTTCAAAGCCCCTTTAATTACTCCATCCACGCGCATATCGTTTTCGGCTTTTATCGTGCCTTCTACGACTGTTCCATGCACCAGGCTGTTGAGGGCATTTGGCTTGGTGGTGGAGGGTAAAACGCCATTCTTTGGGGATGCGTTTTCTTTCTTTTTGTTGTTACCAAACATGTTTTGACGCTTTAAGGTGACAAGTATTATAGTTTCCCATTGTATGCATATCAGCGTGTGAAAATGAGTTTACTTTATATTTCAACTCCTGATTTCACCTAGAGAACTTAGTCTCTCTCCGTGAAGATAATACAAATGTGTACGAATCCAAAATGTGTTTATTTGCTTAGGTGCGCCAAAGGTACCGCATATCGCATATATTAAAAAGCCCCGTTTGTACATTTTATACAAACAAGGCTTTTTATTATATTTTTTTATGCTATGCCTTAGAAATTCGGGCAGTACACATTGCGTTGCTCGGGGCCACATATTTTGTAAACCAAGGCAAACTCAAAAGCACCATTTGAATTGGAAGCCGTCTTGAGTGAAGAAACATTCACATCGTAGCTAAAACCAATGCTGAACTGCTCGTAGTCAAAGCGGGTAGAAAGAATGACCGCATCACCTGTGAAGGTATTTTCAAAGTGATTGGACAAGCGCATCCAGGCTCCCACCTGAAAGGCCTGATTGCTGCGGCGGCTGCCACCCAACAGAAATTTGAAGCTGGTACCTCCATTGAGTTCAAAAGAAGGCCCCTGGCGCAGCATCACGATGCCCGGCACCAGACCTATACGATCGGCAACCATAAACTCACCTCCGGCATGAATGGTAAACTTGCTGAAAAGCGGTTCAAACTCCTCCAAATCGAAGGATTGGTTGGCCCGGTTGAGGTGGCTGTACGATCCGCCAAAGTACAAGCTATTGTCTTCGTCGAACACAGAAAACCAGAGAATTCCGGCCGATACATCGGCAAACAAGAAATTATCGCGGCCAAAGTCTTCGCGGCTGGGAAGCGTGGGATCAAACTGCCCCTCGCCATTGTGCTGCGAACCGTAGCGGGCATTCAAAAAATCGATGCTTCGCTGCGAAACGCCTGCATCGGCACCCAACACCAGGTAGTGTGCTTTGCTGCGATAGCCGCCCATTTTTTTACTGTAAGAAAGAGATAGCCGACCTTGCAGCGTAGCAAAATCAAGCTCTCCGGCGCGGTCGCCCCAAAAGGTGCCACCGATACCGAAGTAATCGTAACGGCCAACGGGAATCCGCTGGTCGTAAGATACGGAGTATGTATTGTAGGCATTGGACTTCAATACGCTGGCCCATTGGTTACGATAGTTGGCCACCAGCCTGATGTTACAATTCATCACCCCCGTCATAGCAGGGTTGAGGTTGAGAGGCGAAAGATAAAACTGCGAAAAGTGAATATCCTGCGCCTTTACACTCCCTACGGTCAGAACTGCAAAAGAAATAATAAATAGTAATTTCAACTTTCTCATGAATCTGTAATTTATCAGATTTTAAAACTAAGTTTCCTGTTGATATGCTCCAGGATTGGGTGACTGTAGAGTGACAAGTAGTAAAGTTAACTAAAAAAGGAGGATTTTAAAACCAGCTCCAGCTAATTATTCACCAAATCTGCCTGATTTTAACACTAGCGGGCACTAAGCTATGCCTTAAACGCCCCAACAAGGTGATTATTTTGAACCACAACACAGCTATTCCGTTTCTGCCGACCACCTGGCCTCGTATTGCTCTACAAGGATATTGTCAAAATAGTCTGCTTTATCAAAAAGATATTGAAACAGCCGCAGCCCGCTATCCACATTCAGATACCGGTCAAAGATGAGCAATGACAGAATAATGTCCTGCCCTTTGATACTGAATGTCAGATTTTCAATTTCGTAATTCTGCCTTAACAAATAATGCAAAAGGGGCTGTGCAGGCCCGGGGGGGAGTTTACACAGGTACGCATCCCCAATTATCAAGCCAGATTTTTCGTAATATGAAATGTCAATCTTGGCACTCCCCTGCCTGATTTTCCAGTTATTTGGCCCCCTTCTCGACAAATCCACATCATGCTTCAGGCGCTTCAGCATCTCTTCGATTGTTTTGGCAATTCCCGAAGCTTCATAGGCCTCCACTTGAGAGGGCAACACGGCTCGCACGCCACAGCCCGGACAAAGTCCGTCCTCCACCCTATTGCCGACTATGATTGCTTCACAATTCAAACAGCGGATGCTCTCAGCCCGCTCTACGGCTTCAAACTCCGCTACCAGCCTGCTCAGTTCCTCTACCGGCAGGCTAAGGCCCTGGTACTGCCCGTCGCGCAACAGAAAGGTATTGACTCCCAGCAAATGACCTCCAGCATCGATCAACGGGCCACCGGAATAGCCCTGACTCAGGCTGGCCGTGTGACGGATATAGGGAATATCCTCAATAAGATGCTCCAATTCTTCAATCGTACCCTCTGCGATGGCGAATGCCTCACCGGAAGGATGCCCCATCGTAAACACCCTGCTGGTGTTCGACAGATGAGCCGTTAGGCCAGCTTCAATGTGCGGTATTCCTGCTACTTCCGATGGGGGCTGCAGGAAGGCGATGTCATATTTGGCATCTGCAAAAATTACGTGGGCCGTACATTGCTCGAATAATTGCCCGTCGATTACCACCTCCTTATTGTCGCGAACGATATGTTCATTAGTCACTATCACCCGGTGTGCAGCCCACCAAAAGCCGGTACCTACATTGTAGGGGGTGGCAATCTGAACGAGTACTCTTTTAAATAATTCGATTACTTTTTCCATAAAACTCAATGCTGTTCGGTCATATCCAGCTCGCAGATCATCTGCAAATAGGATTTGGCAAAATGGGGCTTCGAACTAAAATCCAGCTGGCTGGTAGCTGGCTTCAGCCGCGGATAAAGCTGCATATGCCGCTCGGCAATAGCCTGAACGGACTTCCGAATACCTTTTTTATCAAAAGCCCCGCTTTGCGGCTTCCTCACTATATTTTCAAAGCCAAGCGCCTCAAAATAGGCTGGCTCCATAATTTGGTAATAGAAGTGAAAATATTCCCGGTCAGGCAAAGGTACCGCATAGTTAAACAGGCAATAGCCCACTATATAGCCGGGAACGGCTAATGCAATGGCTTCATGCCCTTGCTCATGGTACCAATCCATATTGCCCAGCTCGCCTTCAATGAAGCTGACTACCCGGTCGTGGTTTACCGGGCTGGTAATGCCAAAGGTGGAGGTACCCCGGTACATCTCCTTAAAGAAATCCGCTTTGGGCCGGTCAATGAGTCGCTGCAATTCGGAGCAGATCCTTTTATTCTTTTCCACAGTGGTGCCATGATCGTTTGAGAAATAGAGGCGGTGGACCCGCTCCAATGCCTCCATCGTAAAGCCTTCCGGATTGGTCAGATAGTCGAGCTTGTAGCACAAGTTGAGCAGCAGATAGGTCATGGCTCCCGGGTACTGGGATAAGTCGAGCTCGCTTCGGTCAATATGCCCAAAAACGGCCTGAACAGCATCGACGAGAAATGCGTACTTGGTCTCCATTTCATCCTTTGGCAGCTTGCGCAAATGATCAATGTCCACAGCCCCCAGGCTTTGAAACTCTTCGAGCAGCAGATCGTCTTGCTTATCGGCATGCGTGGCCAGCTCTTTGAGTGCATGATACAGCTTGTAGGGAGAGCTGTCAACGGCATTCGAATCGAATTTGATATTGATAAACTGGTCCTTATCCATTGCAAAGCGGCTGTACTGCAGGCTAAAATTTTGTTCCAGCAAACGCCGCATCACCGCCTCCTCAAGTTGTGCCAGCCTTGCTATCCTTGCCTCGCTGGTGAAGTGAAATGGATTGGCCTCGCCCCTTATTTTTTTGGAGCCCTGATACAATTCAAACACCAGCTTCCCTTTTTCCTCCTGCACCACTACATTTTCTTCTTTCTCATCCTTCAAATATTGGAAAAACTGTTTGAACGCTTTGATATACGCTCCCTCTTCATACAAGTGTAAGGCTCTATCCCAGGCATCGTATTGTGCATCGCTTTTGTACGAATCGCTGTATCGACCAAAACGGATATCGGGCCGCAGCTCGTCGGATGAAGCAGTATTTCCAAAAATGCGATTGAAAAAGCTCATGTCTGGCGATTGGCTGTTTTGCAGCGAAAATTAATATTTTTGAGCGACTTCCATTGCTTTTTGTCCGCTTTTGCCCAAGGCTCCATTTTCAACAAGCTCAATACAATGACCCACTTCCGAACTACATTGCCTCCTCAAACTGCCTCCTTTCGCATCCACCACCAACAGCAATGCCTGTGTATCGGTTCCTGCTTTGCCCAACATATCGGCCAAAAGCTGGCTGCCCACAAATTCAGGGTACACAACAACCCCTTCGGCATCTTGTACAACCCCTGGTCGATCCAACAAGCCTTCGACCTACTGTTGTCAGCTTCCCGCTTCGAAGCCGATCAACTAATCCATCAGCATGGCCTTTGGCACAGCTTTCAGCATCATGGCAGTTTTTCAGGCTCCGACAAAGCGGCCGTTTTGGCAAATATCAATCAGCAGCTTAATACTGCTCGCAACTTCTTAAAAGACAGTCAACGCTTATTGCTCACCCTGGGTACGGCATTCGTATTTGTACACAAAGATAATAGCCAGCCGGTTGCCAACTGCCACAAGCTACCCGCTGCCTTTTTTGAGCGCATCTTACTGCCCGCTAACAAAATCATAGAATTGTTCCGCCCGCTACTAGAGCAATTGCATCAGCAGCAACCCGAGCTGCAAGTAGTACTCACGGTGAGTCCCGTTCGGCATTTGCGCGATGGCCTGGTGGCCAACCAGCGCAGCAAAGCACATCTGCTAACTGCCGTTCACCAGCTTTGTGATCAACTGGACTTCGTCTCTTATTTTCCGGCCTACGAACTCCTCCTCGATGATTTGCGGGACTATCGCTTCTACAATTCCGATATGCTCCACCCCAACGAACAAGCTATTGATTATATCTGGAACTACTTTGGCAATACTTACTTTTCGGAGTTCACCCGACAACTCAACGGGCAGATCGGCAAAATTTTACAAGCCAGTCGCCACCACCCCTTCCATCCGCAATCTGATGAACATCGACAGTTCGTACATCATCAACTACAACAGATAGAAGCATTGGAAGGCTCACACTCCTTTTTGAATTTTGATGCAGAGCGGGCTGTTTTTAGCACAGATTCCTAATATGCTGCACGACAAAAACCAATTTTAACACTCCTCCCCCTTGACTGGTATCTTTTTTTTTTTGTAATATGCACACAGGAATATGACTGCCGTCATACCCTCAACTGTCCGAGCCTTTGTAAGTGATACTCTGTGAAACACTATCAGGCATTATACCTTAGTATACCGGTATAACTCTTAGGGTTTATGAAGTTGGTGATACTCGTGCTGAGGCACTCGCGTTTTTTGGTTTATAAATCCAAAAACGTTTAGCCCATAGTGAACGAGTTAGAGCTTCATAAATGATCCCAGAGCTATTGATCTGCTGGAGTGAATCCATTCCAGACATAGCTTTTTATTTCCTAATCCGATAATCCCGGCCAGTGTGCCAGAATTGTCCCAAAAACCCTATTTCTTATGCAAAAACAAAAAACGATTTCCGCTTACCGATTTCTACCGGGTTTAATGAAAAAAACGTACCTTGTATTTACCATGTTAATCACATTATTACTGTATAATGCCCCTGCCCTCGCACAATGCGATACGGAGGCCGACTTTAGCTACACCGGCCCGACCCCCGGTCTGGATGGCTGCACCTACACGTTTACCGCCGACGAAGATGGAGCCAATTCGATACACTTTTGGACAGTTTGGTTTGATAATGGCCTGCCATTTACGGCCAATGGCACCGGGTTGAATACCATTACCCTTACCGTTCCTGTCAGCAATTCCCTTGATATGGTATTGCACTGGGTTTTTATCCCCGGCGAGGGATCCTTCTCTTGTATGGATGACGACTTCGCATCCTGTACAAATGATTGCGATACCTTAGATTACTTTGAATATACCATAGAGGATTGCGATCTCGTCTCCTTTGCCGCATTGGTGGATGATTCGGAGGTGGACACGTACCACTGGGATTTCGGCGATGGAAGCAGCTCCAATCTGGCCTATACCCTGCATCAGTACAACACCTCCGGAAGCTTTGTAGTCACCTTGACCATCACCTGGAATGATGGTAGCGTGACCTCCTGCAGTGAGGAAATTGAAATCACTTGTGATGACAACCATTGTGTAGAAGCTGCCATTTTTGACTATCACGTAGATAGTTGCACGGTCACTTTTGTTCCGGAAGCAATTAGCTTGCCTGCATGCTGGGATTTGGGAGATGGTACTGTTATTACCACTCCAACTACTGGTATTGTAGTACATACCTACCCCGACACCAATGGCGATACCGTCTGCTATGATGTAACCAGATACGATTGCAACGTACCAACTACAGATTGCATTAAACGCATCTGCGTCAGTTGTGGAGAAAATACAGCTCCCCTCTGCTGCCCGGCCGACGGCATCAACCTCACCGGTTATACCATCAGCGAGGCGGTTGATGATGAGCTCATCCCTTCGGGCAGCCTCAGGGATACTTCGGTATGCGTAGAGCCCTTCCACACACTGGTGATCGATGAAGACTACAGCTTCATCAATGTGGAGTTCTTTATGGATGAGGGTTCGCGCATACTCCTGCCACAAGAAAACAGCCTGCAAATATCCGGATCCCACCTTCACGGCTGCGATCGGATGTGGGTAGGTATAGTGGTAGAAGAAGGTGCCAGACTCTTTTTCAGCAGCGACTCCATCGAAGATGCCCAATATGCCATCGAGGCGCAAGCCGGCAGCAATGTCTCCATACGCGGCAATGTATTCGACCGCAACTATGTGAGCCTATACGGCCCGGGGGGTGATTTCAACCACTCCATCCACCTCAACTCCCACCAATGCTCCGATGAGCTGCTGCCGCCCTACGCCGGCCAGGATCCCGAACCGGCCGAGGTGAGCTATGCAGGCATATTGCTGCACAACTTCCGGCAAGGAGCACTCACGGTGGGCTACGCCAACCCCAGCCCGCAGCTTCCGGCCACCTCATCGGAAAGCTTTCTCGACCTGGCCAACGGCATCATCGCCTGGAATTCGAACCTCAATATCCGGACGGCCCGCTTCGATAATATGGTCATCGAAAATATGTACGACTATTCCAGCTTCGGCATACGGGCCGATGGCAAAAACCGCTTCCTGGTACAGCGGGGCCTGGGCAATCAAGCCAACCCCAGCCCGCCCATTACCGGCAGCGGAGTAACAGCTACCTTCGACGCATGCCGCCACGGCATCTGGACATCGGGTATGCATGTGGACATTACCCGAAGCAAAATGACCAACGTCGAAACCGGCATCCATACCCAATTGGCCACCAAGCGGGATGTCAACATCTATGAAAACGCGATTGCTGCCTCGCTGGATGGCATGAACCTCATCAACAACTACTCCGCTAATGTATTTGACATCCGCAACAACTACCTCGAAGTCGGGCCCTACAATGGCGATAAGGCCAATGCCGGCATACATGTAATCGGCTACAACCCCTGGCGGGGCGTCAATACCTTTAACAGGGGCGCGATCACTAAAAATGAGCTACACGTGTTCAATGGTGACCACCCGGTGGGCATAGTAGTGAAAGATGTGCAGCTCCCCGAAACCCGCACCGACCCCCTGCTCAGTATCACCGACAATGATGTGACCATTGCCAATGACAATGCCACCACCATACAAGCCTCCGGCATCAGCCTCTTCGACAGCCACCGCCTCTATGTCAACTGCAATACGGTGGCCGGCCAAACCCTGGACTGCAGCAATGTGGACCCCAACAACGGCATATTCATCGAAAATGTAGAATACACCGTACTGGAGTGCAATACCATCAATACCAGCATGAAGGCCCTGCATTATGTGGGCGCCTGCATGGACAACGACCTCTTCACCACCGACTTTGGCGACAACTGTATCGGCCTACACATGGATGCCACCGCCACCTTTGGCGGCTCTAGTGGCAACAATGTGCAAAGCCACCACGGCAACCGCTGGAACGGAAGCTATGCCTGGAATGCAGCCGTGCATGATGGGGGATTTGACCAAATAATTTTTTCAAAATTTGAAGTGCATACCACCAACGCCCCCTTCTGGCCGCCAACCATCGCTACACCCAATACCAGTGAGCCGTGGTTCGACCATATACCAGGTGGCACCCCCGATAGTTGCGCTACTTCGGAGGATTGTGGCATTCCTCAGGAGCTGCCGCCCCTGGTGGTGACCAAGATGGACTCCCTGATCGCTTCGGGCCATGTACTGACCGATACCTTTGCCAACAGCCTCTACTGGCTCAACAGCCAGCAGCTCTATCGCAAGCTGTATTCGGATACCAGCCTGATAGTGGCCGGCAGCAATATCGACAGCTTTTATACCCAGGCGGCCGATACCAGCCTGGGAGCCCTGCATGCCGTAGCCGTAGATATGGCCGGGCTGTTTGTAGTGGATTCGGCCATGCTGGCCGACTACGACAGCCTGCTGGCCGACTACTACCTGATGCTGGATAGCCTGGGGCAAACCGAATACGAGCTGAGCAAGGCCAGCGGGCAGGACAGCCTCGACCTGGAAGCCCAAAAGGACAGCCTCTTTGCCGATATGGAGCTGCTGGCCGACAATTACGAAGCCTGGCACGACAGCATCTCGCCCCTCCAGTACAGCGCTGCTGATGATGTGTTGGTTGACAACAATAAGATCAGTGTGACGGTCGATTACGAAAAGAATGAAAAGCAGGTCAATAAGGTCTTTCTGAAAAATCTGGCAAAGGATACGGTCAACTTGACGACTCTCCAAATCACCACCCTGGGAGCCATTGCCTTCCAATGCCCCCTGGAGGGCGGCAAAAGCGTGCGGCGGGCCAGGGCCCTCTTCCGCCTGGCCTTCCCCGATGTGGTATTTGGCGATTCGCTTTGCGTGGGTGCGGGTTCCTCCAGCCGGAAAAAGCACATACCGGAGGATCAAAGTTTGACAGAGGAGGAGATGGTCAAGGAAGATAGCAAAAAGGAAAGCACAGGGATTGTAAAGCTATTTCCCAACCCTGTGCAGGACGAGTTGACTGTACAGTATCAAAGTACAGGTGAATTGACCCTGACACTGTTTGACTTGAATGGCAAGTTGATAGCAACGTATGCACTGGATAGTACAGCTTCTGAAAAAAGGATTAATATAGCCCATATTGATAACGGCTTATACCTTTACAAAGTACATGACCAAAATGGAGCCGTGACCTCTGGAAAAATTACTGTTCTGAGATAAAAATTTGCTCACAACCCTCGGCTCTGATGAAGAGCCGAGGGTTTTATTTAGTTTACGATTTATGAAGAAATATTTACCTTTTATCTTACTGTTCCTTGCTTCAACCGCTGCAAACAGTCAGGATGAAAAAAGAGACTATATTTGGCTGTTTGGTAAATATAGTGAAGTTGGCGATTCCACCTGGGGGGGGACAGTAATAGACTTTAACTATGGCCCGCCTGATATTTACTATGATTCGCGGGATATGAACTTTGACATCACCAATGCCAACATTTGTGATGAAAACGGTAATCTCCTTTTTTACACCAATGGCAGGTTTATAGCCAATAAATTTAATGATACTGTAATAAACAGTACAGGCATTAATCCAGGTATTTGGTCTCAAAGTTATGGAGATGACGGCTTACGTTTATATCAAGGAGCTTTGATTCTTCCCAAGCCAGAGAGTAATCACTTATTCTATCTACTTCATGAAGAACGTGAGTTTGTAGGTGGAGTGCAACTGACTGTTGTGCCACGTTTATATTATACTATCATAGACATGAGTTTCCAGGGCGGTAGCGGCCTAGCCACGCAGCTCAATACCGTTATGGTACAGGATACCCTCGACTATGGTAAAATCACCGCTACCCGCCACGCCAATGGCCGCGACTGGTGGATCGTGGTAGGTGAGTTTTACTCCAATCGCTATTACCGTTTTTTATTGGGTCCCAATGGTATTGAAGAACAAGAGCCCCAACGCATAGGAGAAGCCGTGCCTTCCGGACTGGGACAGGCCCATTTTTCACCTGATGGAACAAAATATACCAAATTAAATGGTATCAATGATTCTATAGGCGTATTTTTAGATATCTATGACTTTAATCGTTGTAGTGGTATTTTGAATTCTAAAGAAAGAATAATTTATGAAACGTTATCGGGAGGTGCCGGAGGGCTTTCTTTCTCTCCCAACTCTCGTTTTTTGTATGTATGCGAGGGTATTTATGTCTTTCAATACGACCTCTGGGCTAACGATATCGCCGCTAGTGTGGATACTGTAGCGGAGTATGATGGATTCTTATCTCCATTTCCTACCACCTTCTTTATGGCCCAGCTCGCCCCCGATGGCAAGATATACATCAATAGCCCCAATAGCGTAGATGTATTGCACGTCATCCACCAGCCCAATGAAAAGGGCGCCGCCTGTCAGTTTGAACAGCACGGGGTACAGTTGGCGGCACTTAATCACTTCTCCCTTCCCAACTTCCCCAACTACCGCCTGGGAGCCCTGGAGGGCAGCCCCTGTGATACGCTGGAGACGGTAGCGGTGGAGGAGGAGATCACTGTGGACATAGCGGTGAAGGTTTTTCCCAATCCGGTGCGGGATGAATTGACCATATATTACCAGAGTAAAACTGACTTGACTTTTACCTTGTATGACCTGAATGGCCAATTGATCTTCCAGGATCAGTTAGCCACTAATGGTAGGCAAAAAATCATTAATGTTGCAGCTATTAGTAGTGGTCTCTATCTCTACAAAGCACTGGACCAAAACGGTGTTTTAGTTTCCGGCAAAATCACCATTTTGAGATAAAAATATCCAAGCCCCCGGTGCTTTATCAGCACCAGGGGCTTCTTTTAAATTGCAATTTATGAAGAAGCATTTACTATTTATTGTGCTATTCGCCATTTCAGCTACTGCTTACAGCCAGGATGAAAAAAGAGACCACCTATGGCTCTTTGGTTGGGACAGTTATGTAGGAGACTCCACCTGGGGCGGAACGGTCATGGATTTCAACTATAGCCCTCCTGATATTTTTTATGAATCAAGGCATATGGATTTTAGGACAACCAACGCCAGTATATGTGATGAAAAGGGCGAGCTGCTTTTTTATACTAACGGCAGATACATAGCCAATGGGGCTGGAGATACCATTTTGGGCAGTACAGGCATTAATCCCGATCCATTGACTCAAAGTGAAGAAAACGGACAATCCCTTTGGCAGGCTGCCTTAATACTACCCAAACCCGATTCAAAGCACTTGTTTTACCTCATTCATGAAGAAGAAACCTGGGTAGGTGCTCCCGATCTTGTAATGGTTCCCAATCTGTATTATACCATTGTAGATATGAGCTTCCAGGGTGGTAGCGGCCTGGCCACCCAAGTCAATACCGTCATGGTGCAGGATACCCTCGACTATGGTAAGATCACTGCTACCCGCCACGCCAATGGGCGCGACTGGTGGATAGTAGTAGGGGAATTTTACTCCAACCGCTACTACCGCTTTTTATTGGGGCCCAATGGTATAGAAGAGCTAGCGCCCCAACGCATAGGAGAAGCCGTACCCTCCGGATTGGGTCAGGCCCATTTTTCTCCCGACGGAACTATATATGCCAAAATGAATGGCATTGACGATTCGATCGGTGCCTTTCTGGATATTTATGATTTTGACCGTTGTAGCGGCCTGTTGAGCAATCACTACCGCGTACACTATCCTTCCAGTTTTGGGTCGGAAGGGGTCGCTTTTTCACCCAATACTCGCTTTGTATATGTCCCGGCCGGTTGGTGGGTCTTTCAGTACGACCTCTGGGCCGATGACATTGCCGCCAGTGTGGACACGGTAGCAGAATATGACGGTTTTATGTCGCCTTTCTGGACTACTTTCTTTATGGCCCAGCTCGCCCCTAATGGCAAGATATATATCAATAGCCCCAATAGCGTAGATGTATTGCACGTCATCCACCAGCCCAATGAAAAGGGCGCCGCCTGTCAGTTTGAGCAGCACGGCCTAAAGCTCGCCTCATTAAATGCTTTCTCCCTTCCCAACTTCCCCAACTTCCGCCTCGGCACGCTGGAGGGCAGCCCCTGTGATACGCTCGAGACGGTGAGTGTGGAGGAAGTCGGGGATAAGGCGGGGGTGGAGGTTTTTCCCAACCCCGCACAGAATGAATTGACCATACATTACCAGAGTAAAACTGACTTGACTTTTACCTTGTATGACCTGAATGGCCAATTGATCTTCCAGGATCAGTTAACCACTAATGGTAGGCAAAAAATCATTAATGTTGCAGCTATTAGTAGTGGTCTCTATCTCTACAAAGCACTGGATCAATACGGTGGGGTGACCTCCGGAAAACTCACTATTTTGAGATAGAATTAATTCTCATCGCCCCTGACACCTCAATGAAGTGTCAGGGGCCTTAAATTTGATGACCTATGAAAAAAAGCATATCTCTTTTAACTCTCCTTTCGTTAATTCTTATGGTTTATGGCCAGGATGAAAAGCGCGACCATATTTGGTTGCTGGGCTACAGAGGTTCTTCAGGAGTGCTTTATGCATCTGCAATGGATTTTAATGAAGTACCTGTGAAAATTTCTGAAGATTTCAGGAATATGGGGTTTTTTACGACAAACGCCAGTATATGTGATAAATCAGGGAAGCGCCTTTTTTATACTAATGGCAGATATATAGAAAATGCAGCAGGAGATACCATTTTGGGCAGTACAGGCATTAATCCCGATCCATTGACTCAAAGTGAGGAACACGGACAATCCCTTTGGCAGGCTGCCTTGATATTACCCAAACCCGATTCAAAGCACTTGTTTTACCTCATCCATGAAGAAGAAACCTGGGTAGGGGCTCCTCTACTGGTTGTCACCCCCAATTTGTATTACACCATTGTGGATATGAGCTTCCAGGGCGGTAGTGGCCTGGCCACCCAAGTCAATACCGTCATGGTGCAGGATACCCTCGACCACGGTAAGATCACTGCTACCCGCCATGCCAATGGCCGCGACTGGTGGATCGTGGTAGGGGAGTATGATTCCAATCGCTACTACCGCTTTTTATTGGGGCCTAATGGTATAGAAGAACTACTGCCCCAGCGCATAGGAGAAGCCGTACCCTCCGGATTGGGCCAGGCCCATTTTTCTCCCGACGGAACTATATATGCCAAAATGAATGGCATTGACGACTCTGTGGGTGCTTTTTTGGATATTTATGATTTTGACCGTTGCAGTGGCTTATTGAGCAATCACTACCGCATACACTATGCACGCGCTTTTGGCTCACAAGGGGTGGCTTTTTCACCCAATAGTCGCTTTGTATATGTCCCGGCTGGTTGGTGGGTCTTCCAGTACGACCTCTGGGCTGATGACATTGCCGCCAGTGTGGACACGGTAGCCGAATATGACGGCTTTATGTCGCCAGTGTGGACCACCTTTTTCATGGCCCAGCTCGCCCCCGATGGCAAAATATACATCAACAGCCCCAATAGCGTAGATGTATTGCACGTCATACACCAGCCCAATGAAAAGGGCGCCGCCTGTCAGTTTGAGCAGCACGGCCTAAAGCTCGCCTCATTAAATGCTTTCTCCCTTCCTAACTTCCCCAACTACCGCCTGGGCGCGCTGGAGGGCAGCCCCTGTGATACGCTGGAGACGGTGAGTGTGGTGGAAGTCGGGGATAAGGCGGCGGTGGAGCTGTTTCCCAACCCGGCGCATGAGGAGCTTTGGATAAGCTATCCGCAGGGCCTTAAGGCAGGGCGGCTGGTGTTGTATGATTTGAGCGGGCGGCAGGTGTTGGAGGTGCCACTAACAGCGGGCCTGACCCAGCAGCAGGTGGAGGTATCGGCGCTGGCAGGTGGGCTGTATGTCTATCGGGTGTTTGGTGCGGCAGAGGAGGTAGCAGCGGGGAAGGTAGCGGTGGTGAAGTGATTTGCAGAAAAATTTTGCCGGTAAAATCGGTAAGGCCGGAATTTCTGTGGCTGCAGAATTAAAAATAGACTTACCGTCCTTGCAAAAACCTTTTGTTACTTTTTCCCTGCAGCGGCAAAAAGTAACCAAAAAGCGCCGCCGCTGTACATCATTTCCTAAAAACAGTGCAGCTAGCCGCTCACAACCCAAGCCATAATCCGTCTTTAAAGTGGAGGGCTGTTTTATACACCACCAGGTCAGCTTAGCCACCTACTTTTCGCCACTTCCTCGCTTGACGGATTATTCGTGGGTTGCTCTTTGAGCCTCCCACCGCTCTGTTTTCTTTACGGAAATGCGGTAATGCGGAATGGCCCGGCCAATCTCGTGGGAGCGGGTGCCGGCACGGTGCAGAGCATAAGATTGGCCAAGCGTTTTGGGTACTTTTGGGCGATTGCAAAAGTACCCCGCCGGACCTGTCTAACTGCTGTTGCCAGGTAGAGGCAAATCTGATTTTCCAATTCCTGTGTAAGCACAAAAAAATACTGGTGTTACTTTTTGCCGCCAAAAAGAACAAAGAAAGAAATTCCACTGAATCTATGCCCCGGCTATATACTCTGGAAGATCATTTATTCAAAAAATGCTAACTTAATGTTGTAAAACAGGTATCCCGTGATGCAGGTACCCTTAGCAGGCTCCATTCACACCAACCGCTGCACCTGCGTACCTGCCTTCAACTGCTCGCCCCTTTTCATGGATAGTAAATTGATTCCTGGCGTTTTGCCTACTTCAAAACTGCCTAATTGCTCATCAAAGCCTAGTGCTTTGGCACCGTTGAGCGTTGCCCAACGAAGCAGTGTGTCGAATGGTACATAAGATTGATAGCGGGCAATGGTCTTCATTTCTTCCAGTACGGAGAGCTGCCAATTGGAGGTAAGGCTATCGGTACCGATAGTCAATTGCGCTGTTTCATCGAGGAAGAGCTGGTAATTGGGCAGGCGATTTTCGATGTACAGATTGGCATTCGGACAAGTAGCCCAAAACACATTACTACCCGCCCATTGATGAGCTGCCCGGATATCGGCCGCTTGTGTCAAGGTATTGTGTACAAATAGCGTACGGCAAGCGGGATTCATATTTTGCAAGGCGTAATGAATGGCGGTTTGGCCGGAAGCTTCAAATTGATCGAGCGAGATGCCGAACTGGGCATAAAATTCCAAAAAAGCGCCTTCTTTCTGTAGAAACAGCTCGTCTTCGGGGGGTGTTTCCTGATTGTGAATGCTAACCGTGCAGCCCGCCTCATTCTGCGCATTGATGCGCGCAAACAAAGCGGATGACACTGTGTAAGGAGCATGGGGTACGCAGCTTTTCTCATTACCACTTTCTACCGATTGCTCATTGAACACGGCCATATATTTGTGAAATTCCCGCTCTGCCCACTCCTCTTGCAGGAAGTCGAACATTTCCACGAAGGAATAATAGCGGATCGGGCTGCGGGCCTTTTGGGCGGCTGTATCTGTAGTATTGGAAATATCGCCGACCGCTACAATACCCGCCTCATACATTTCTTCATCTGCCTTCCGAATGGCATCTTCGATCTCTTCAGCACCTGCGCCTCTCATGGTCACTACCTTGCTGATAAAAGGGATGAGCGAAGTCCCGGTAGGCACCTTGCCCTTCATGTGGGAGAGCTCCAGGTGGCAATGGGTGTTGACAAAGCCCGGGACGATGATGCCACGAAATATCTCCAGACTGGCAGGGTCATGCGCTCCGCGCTCATCAATGCGCACTATCCGTCCCTCGTCATCCAGCACGATCACCCCTTCTGGCAGGGGCGCAGAACTGACGGGATAGATGGCATCTGCAGTGATTTTTCTCATCTTGCTGTTTTTAAGGAAAAGGTGCGTTACAATAAGGCCGTAGCGCTCTGTCAAATCTCCTGTACGATCAGCCCGTTTTTGATGCGCGGCTCAAACCAGGTAGATTTGGGCGGCATGGATTCTCCTTTATCCGAAATGAGAATCAGTTCAGATATATCCACGGGATACAGGATAAAAGCAAGGCGATTTTCGTTTTTTATCGATTTGGTCCGGATTTCTTCGAGGCCTTTGGGCCCTTCCACGTATTTGACCCGTTGGTCGGTGCTTACATCTTCAATACCCAAAATATCCCTGAGTACATGCTGGTCGAGCAGGCTGGCATCAAGCACCACTTCTTGCCGGGCATATTTTTTCAGTATTTTGCGTTTCCACTTCAACAAATACCACTCGCGATTGATAAAAAGCACCATTTCGTGTTTTTTGCCGGGGCGAGCAGGCCCTTTCAATATTTTGATCGTAAAAACACGGGAGAGCTTTGCCATTACTTTGGTGAGCGTATGGTCGCTTAAGCCCTCTACCACGCGGTTGTAGTCATGCACGTCGAGTTCCTCAACAGCGAAAAAAGCACTCAACAGCAGGCTATATTTTTCCCTGCCGGGCGATCGTTTCAGCCGGTCGTACATAAGTGCCAGGATTGAGCTGCGATGGTGGCCATCGGCGATGTACACAACGGGGACAGACTCGGCAAAGTGCGTTTGAAAAGCCTGCACATCCTCTCCTTTGCTCACTTCCCAGAAGGTATGGATTTGATGTTCGGCAGCAAATTCGGTAGTATAAAAGGGCTCATGCGAAGCGATATATTTGTTGATGAGCCGGTTGATTTCGGGTACTGAGTAATAGGTCAGCAACACAGGCTTCACGATCGCCTGGCGCCGGATCAGCAGATGCATTTGCTGCTGCTCTTTTTCGCGCAGCGTATCTTCATGCTGCCGAATATGGCCCTCCACATAGTCGCGGATATCGGAGCAGGCGATCAGTCCGGTATAGCTCCGTTCGGGGCCTTCGATGCGATAAATGAATAGCGCTTCCTGCGCAATTTTATTAAAAAACCCGCTCTTTTTGTATTCAGGATAATCGTATTTGACTTTGCCAAAGAAGGTATCCGGATCAGCAATGTAGTCGAAGTTGGGATAAACGGCCTGAAAGGGCTTTATTCTCATTATTCAGAATAACTTGAGGAGGAAGTCAGGGCTTATAAAAAGGGAGTTTTTCTACACGAGCAGCCAGCTTCTTTTTCCCCACTGCGATGGCGATCTCCGTACCTGGCTCGGCAAAAGGTTTTTTTACATAACCCAAACCAATTGGCTTTTCCAGCGAGGGGGAGTGGGTACCCGATGTCACCTTGCCAATGATTTGGCCATCTATAGCTTCAATGATGTAGCCGTGGCGTGGCACCCGCCGCTCGGCTAGTGTAAATCCCACCAACTTGCGCTCCACACCCTCAGCCCGCTGCTGGGCAAATACTTCTACAGAATTGAAGGGGCCCTTTTTGGTTTTGGTAATCCAGCCCAGCCCGGCTTCGATTGGCGAAGTGGTATCATCAATATCATTGCCATACAAGCAATATCCCATCTCAAGCCTCAGCGTATCGCGGGCTCCCAAGCCCACGGCCTGCAACCCGAAAGCCTTACCAGCTTCCATCAATGCTTCCCAAAGTACACTCACCGAATCGCTATTTACATACAACTCAAAACCACCCGAACCGGTATAGCCAGTGGCAGAAATAAGCACATTGTCGATGCCTGCCACCCTTCCTTTGGTAAAGGTGTAATATTTGAGTTCATCAACCGCTATTTCGGTAAGTTGCTTCAAAATATTGGTAGCCTGCGGACCTTGAAGTGCCAGCAAGCCGGTTTGATCGGAAATATTGATCATCCGGCAGTCATATTTATTGTGCTGAGTGATCCAGTTCCAGTCTTTTTCGATATTGGAAGCATTGACAACCAGCATATAGGCCTGCTCTCCTTCATCACACTGTTCCTCACTGAGCCGATATACGAGCAGATCATCCACAATGCCGCCATTGTGGTTGGGCATGCAGGAGTACTGGGCTTGTCCGATAGCCAGTTTGGAAGCATCATTAGAGGTCACTTGCTGAATCAAATCGAGGGCTTGTGTTCCGCGCAGTATAAATTCGCCCATATGTGATACATCAAACAGGCCAGCTTGCTTACGCACAGCCTGGTGCTCTTCTCTGATGCCTGCATAGCTAATAGGCATATTGTAGCCGGCAAATTCAGCCATTTTGGCACCCAGGGCTATATGTTTTTCCGTGAGAGGAGTATTTTTTATCGTCTCTGTGGGATTGGGCATAATAGGACTCTTTTATTTAGGGCAAAGGTAGTTAGAAAATTTCTGAATCTTGCTGTTTTAAAACTGCCAGTGGAGCTAAAATTCGGAGTCAGACAAAGGGAAGGAGTTTTGGGAAATCCGAGGCGCCATCTTATTGAATGACTACCCGCTCAATATGATCAGCTTGCTGAATTTTGTGCACGATGTCCATACCTTCCACCACTTTGGCAAAAATGGTATAATTGCCATCGAGATGAGGGGTGGGCGAATGGGCCACAAACCACTGGGAACATTCAGTATGATTGCCAATGGAGGCCATGCCTACGTATCCTTCCCGATCGTAATGGATGGGGGGCAGTTCGGAGCGGATGGTGTGGTCGAGGCTGCCATAGCCATCGCCGCGCGGGCAGCCTCCTTGTATCACAAAATTGGGTACGACTCGGTGGAAAGTTTTGTTGTCAAAAAAGCCTCCCCTTGCCAGCATTACAAAGTTGGCTACCGTTCCGGGTGCTATTTCCGGTAGCAGTTGCAAACTAAAATCCCCCTTGCTGGTTTGCACCAGCACTCTGGTTTTTTCGCTGACCGTATTGACTACCTGCCAGTCAATTTTGTGAGACAAGTCTGCTTTTCTTTTTCGGCTGGGAGGTCTTCCCTCAAAATAATCGATGGTGTGCTGCAATTCAATATGAGCTTCTACATCTCTTGGCAGCTTCAGCTTTGCAAGAGCCGTTTTCATAAAGTCAATACTGTCCACAAAGGCTTTGAAGTTGCTGTCGGGGTCCCGCAAGGCTATGGCCGCTTCGGATATCATCCCTACATCCCCCGACCCGATTGCCTGCCTAAAGGCTGCCGCCAGTTCCCGTCGGGCTCTTAAAGCACCCAGGCCAAAAAAACTGTCAAAGTTGGGCTTTTGGGCAATGATGGCCAAAGCCTCGACGCTGGCCGTACGTACAGGTAGCTCGGCATCAGTAAATCCTTGTTGCTGAATATAGCGATAGTTCCAGCCAAAGCCCGACAAAGCCTTTATCAGCCCAGCCCGCTCATAGGGATTCGTGGATTTGCGGAGGCGATTGCGTATTATGTAGTTAATATCATTTACCACTACTTCCATAAAAGGAGGAGCATGCTTGTTGGCAGCATCCAGCAATTTGGTGGTAAGCTGCCAGTGGAGGGTGGTATCCAAGGCTTTGTAATAATATTGAACTGCATCCTGCTGCGTACCATGATCGTAGAAAAACTGAGCAGCCGTAAGCGCGACATGCTCATTGGGGTGGTTGAGTACTTCAAAAACCAGCGGCCGGACGGGCTGGTAATCAAATTTACCCAGCGCCCGAATGATATTGGTCAGCACCCGATAGTCTTTTTCTAAAGAAAACCAACTCAACAAGGCACTTTGGGCTACGGCTTTCTTTGTCTTGCCCAAAGCCAGCGCCAGCGCCATCCGAATGCGGGGGTCTTCCTCCTGCACTACTATTTTGCTCAGCTGCTCTGCAAAGGTGTCGATCGCTATATTTTTGACCCGCGCCAGGTAGTTGGCGGCTATAAAACGCACGCTGTTGGGGTAGCCTGGCTCGCTGACAAAATCTACCATTTTCTGTGTCCCTTCTTTGCGGCTATGTCCCCTTAGCCCAAAGCGGTAAATGCCCCAGGCCTGGCCTTCCAGCAATAGCGTATCGGAGGGCAGATAGGTGCTGATCGTGCTGAGCGCATTGAGGTATGAGGGGGAGGCACTTTTGCCAACTGCCTCCAGGATTTCGCGGTTGAATGCAGCATCCAGTTTCATAGAGTCCTGCGACCGAAAGGCGCCGATCAAAGCCTGCTCCGCCGCAGAGCTGCCAATCTGCCCGATGGCATAAGCTGTAGCGATTCGCACTTCCTGAATATCATCATTGAGCACGGGCAGCAGGCTATCCAGTGCCGTGGAATCCTGATGGGAAGCAAAAGCCAAAGCGGCTGCGTAGCGGTAGGTAGGGTCTTTGTGGCGAAAAAAGGTGTAGAGGCTATCAGACATTTGCTGATCCTGAAAGCTGAGCACCTTTTGTAAGGTGGGATTGCTTAGATCGAAATTGATCTCAGTAATTTTTTCCTCTTCATAGGGCATACATTGGTAAAGTACCAAGAGAAGTAAAAACAACAGGGGTCGGTTTTTCATTTTGCAATACTTAAAATCCGCCGCCAAAGTTCTCATTTTCTTCATTCTCTCCGGCAATCGGTTTTAGTTTTTTGATTTTAGCGGTATCCGGCGCAGGAGTTTCCTCATCGCCAAAAAGATCATTGCCAAAGCTTTCATCCTCTTCTCCTTCCTCAAAGTTGGGACTATGAAAGCCGGGAGGCCCGTTGGAGCGATACATTTCGCAATTCAGCTCGATACCCAAATCGCCGGGAGGGCGGGTGAAGCGGGCCTTTTTGTCATAATCTACCTCCGGGTCTTCTTCCAGGCTGCGCATCAGCTTGGCATAGTAAGGGCGGGCCATCTTGGCGCCAATGCCATCGCGCAATGACAGAAATCGCACCCAGCGATCGTCACCACCTACCCAGGTACCCACCACCAGATCGGGGGTGAGGCCAACAAACCAGCCATCCACATAATCATTGGTAGTACCGGTTTTGCCACCAAAATCGCTTTGCAGGCCACCAAATCCCGGCAGCCCCTGCCTCATTACGCGCCGCAGCATTTCGATCATCACAAAATTGGCATTGGGATGTAAGGCAACCCGTTCTTCCGGAATTTCCTGATAAATGGTACGGCCGTTTTTATCTTCGATTCGGGTGATGAACACAGGCTTGTTGTACATGCCGTTGTTGGCAAAGGTAGTGTACGCCCCCGTCAGCTCATATACCGTAAGGTCGCTGGCACCCAGGCAAATAGAGGGTGAGCGAGGTATTTTATAGGTGCCATTTGAATGGCGGGCCTCTTTGGAAAGCCCCATATTATCTACCAATGTGCGGACCGGCTCGGTATCTCCAAGCTGTTTCATCAGAAAAACGGAAATGGTGTTTTTTGACCATTGCAAGCCTTTGAACAGGCTAAATATTTGCCCCGAATATCTGCCATCGGCATTGTTGGGGGTCCAATCCTCCAGCAGTTCAAAGTTGCCTTCATCTTTGTGGATGGTATAAGGCAAATCCACCACTTCGAAACAGGGAGAGATGCCTTGCTGGGCAATAGCAGTGGCATAAATAAAGGGCTTAAAGGTAGAACCTACCTGCCGCTCGGAGGTGACGTGGTCGAATTGAAAATATTTGTGATTAATACCGCCTACCCAGGCTTTTACGTGGCCGGTGACCGGATCGACTGCCATGGAGCCGATTTGGAGAAACATGCGATGGTACTTGATGGAATCCATGGGGCTCATCACGGTATCTTTTTCCATCTGATCGTTGTAGGCAAACACACGCATCTTAACGGGCTTGTGGAAAGATGTTTGCACGGCCTGCTGAAAGGCGCGCCACTGCTTTTTGAGTGCAGGCCAATGTTGGCTTTTCATAGCCGTCCGATATTTGACAGCCAGTTTTGACCCGATGATGTCTCTGGAAACGAGCCGGGCGAGGTTGCCTTTTTTCTTCTCCTCTTCCAGCATACGCTCGATATCGTGGTCTCTGAGCTGAAAGCCGTCAATATCATCGGCCACAGCATTTACCGCCTCGTGCATATAGCCGAGTCGCATACTTTGATAGCGATCGGTCTCGCGGATCAATTTTTTGAGCGTACGTTCTTTGGCTATTTTTTCAGCTTCCTGCTCGTCTTCTTCCATTTGCGGATCGCGATAAGTCCAGGGGTCCTTGTTTTTCCACACCTTATTGAAGCGCTGCTGGAGCTTTGCCATATGCTCAACAGCTGCTTTTTCGGCGTATTCCTGAATGACGGGATCGAGGGTAGTGTATATTTTGAGACCTTCCCGGTAAATATCGTAGGGCTTGCCGTCTCCTTTTCGAAATTCTTCTTTTGCCAATATACGCTTGATTTCTTCGCCAAGCCGCATACGAAAATAGGGCGCCGGGCCATCGGCATGCGTTTTGCGCCGAAAATGAGTCATATCAAGCGGAAGCGCCCGCAGGGAATCATATTCAGCAGGCGTAATGATGTCGTTTTTTTGCATTTGCTTGAATACTACTTCTCTCCGCTTTTTCACCCGTTCGGGGCGGCGCAGGGGGTTGTATAGCGAGGGGTTCTTGAGCATACCTACCAGGGTGGCAGCCTCTTCGATGTGCAGCGAGTCCTGTGTTTTGCCAAAATATATTTCGGAAGCAGCTTTGATGCCGTAGGCGCCATTGATAAAGTTAAACTTATTGAGATACATTGTCATGATCTCCTCTTTGGTATAGCTGCGCTCAAGCTTGACGGCAATTATCCATTCTTTCAGTTTTTGAAGGACGCGCTCCAGGCCGGAGCCCGGCCGTTCGGTAAACAGCATTTTGGCCAGTTGTTGGGTAATGGTACTCGCCCCACCGGCATTCCGGTTTTGTAACAAAAAGGTTTTAAAAAACACCCTGCCTAGTGCCTTTCCGTCAATTCCGCTATGCTCGTAGTAGCGCTCATCCTCAGTGGCTACAAATGCCTGAACGATATGAGGAGAGAGCTGATCGTAGCTCACCGGCACCCGGTTTTCCACATAATAGCGGCCCAATACTTCGCCATTGGCAGCGTACACTTCGGAGGCCAGATTGCTCTTGGGATTTTCGAGCTCTTCAAAGGTAGGGAGGTCGGTGAGTGAAAGGATAATAAACAACACTACCAGGCCTACAATACCCGCAATAGCCAAACGCCACATCCATTTCACTATCTTCTGATAGGTGGATTGCCTTTGCGCTTGAAGCTCTTTGGAAGATTCAGCTTTTGACATGTTTTCCATAGGAAAGACCTGATTTTATAGTATGTTTAAGAAACTGTTTTGAAACATTCACTGATTTTTTTATGCGTCTTTTTTCCTCATACTTCACATTTTTTATCGGCAAATAGCTCAAGCTATTCACCTCAAAAAAAGCCTCCTCTGAGAAAAAAATACGCTGTGAAAAATTTCACCACAAATTTCAAAACAGTTTTTAAGGTGTATCCTGACGGATGTACAAATATAGCTCAGAATTCCCGTAATCCTGTGAAAACGCGGAAATCTTCTCCATAGTACGGCATCTATTAAAAAATGTGTCAATATGTACTTCACAGAGAACCAAGACCTTGATTTTTTGTAAAATTAAGCTCCTTTTTGAAAGAAAGGCTATCATATCTAAAATTTGCCATCATTCGATGATTATTCCTGGCTATTGTCCGAGTATTTGTCTGTGATGTCTTCAATAAGCATTGGGTAGCTGCTGGTAGTACAAAATAGCAGCTTTAATCCTATTTTCTGTACAAATTTGATCGATGGCCGGCTCACCGATCGCTGAAAGCAGACTACAGTTGATTGCCCTGCCCCGGTTTTTCTTGTCTTTTTTCATCAAGCCCAGCCAATTGTCCAACTGCCCGCTGTCCAGTTCTACTTTTCCAAAGTGATGCAATACATAAGAAGTGATTGCCTCCCGATTGCTCTGGCTAAGTCCGCATAGCTCTGTTGATAGCCATGCCTCACAGATCATCCCTATGGCGATGGCTTCTCCATGCAATAAAGGCTGCTTCGTTTGCAGCCGCTGTGCTTCTATTGCATGGCCGATGGTATGGCCGAAGTTGAGCGCTTTGCGTATGTGCCGTTCGAGGGGATCAGCCATTACAATCCGCCGCTTGATATTCAAAGATGGAAGCAAAAAAGCTGGCCAATCCACTTTTTCAAGTGTACGAACTTGCTGCAACTGCTGCCATTGGGCTGAATCAGCAATGAGGGTATGTTTGATGACTTCGGCAAAACCGCTGCGGAGCTCGCGGGCAGGCAAGGTATTTAGAAATACCGGATCAATGAAAACGGCTGCGGGGTCGCAAAAAAGGCCGATACTGTTTTTGACTCCTTCAAAATCAACACCCAGCTTTCCGCCAATAGATGCATCGACCATCGAGAGCAGCGTAGTGGGCACTTGTACAAATCGCAGGCCGCGCTTGAAGGTGGCCGCGCAAAAGCCTCCCATGTCCCCGATCACTCCGCCACCGAGGTTAATGCAAAGCGATTGGCGATCGGCACCGGCTTGCATCATTTGTTGCCAAATGGTAGTGCAACTTTGTAGGTTTTTATGTCGTTCGCCGGCAGCCACTTCAATCACATGCACCTTTCCATGCAATTGGTCTTCCAACAAAGGCATGCAGTAGCGGCGTGTATTTTGGTCAACAACCAAGAAGAGGCTACTATAAGTTTGTTGGGCCAGCCATTGGGCAAGCGCAACTCTTACAGAGCCTATGTGTATTTGGTAATGATCGAGTGCTAGTTTTTCAATCATATAAAGTGGTTTCAGGTAAAATTCGCAGGCCCGTGAGCGGCTTCCAAGCAGTTGCTCAACCTAAAAGCTCATTCAAGGTTTCGTCAATTTTTTGGTGTACCAAAATTCGCAGTTCTTCTTCCAGTGCCGGAAAATCGTTGGGAGCATAGGTTTTTACAAATCGCCCTCCTTTCAAATAGCTGATCCGATCACAAATGCCGGTGAGGCTGCTGATAATGTGAGAAGCACAAAGGATGATTTTTTTTCGGGTCTTGAGGCGCTGTAGTATTTGGTACATTTTTTCATTACTTTCGATATCTACTCCGTTGAATGGCTCATCCAAAATGATCACAGGCCGGTCGAGCGCCAGGTTCCCCAAAAAGGCTAGCTTTTTCTTCATGCCTGTGGAATATTGATCTACTAAGCTATCGAGTGGCAATTCGAAAAGCCTGTTCCAGTCTTCAATATCAAAATTGTCCTGACGCAGGGCCAGCAGTTCCAGGTATTCTCTGCCGGTAAGGTAGGGATAAAAATAGTTGCTGGTCTCCAGAAAGGAAATTTGCCTGTTGTGTATAGGCTTGCCATCGAGCAAAATTTCACCCTTTCTGGCTTTCACAAAACCGTAAAGCGTATTGAACAAAGTTGTTTTACCCGCTCCGTTCATACCAAGTACGCCGTGTATCTGATGGTAGCTACAAGCCAGTTGGCAATCTTGTAATACTACATGATCACCATAAGCAACGGTAAGATTTTCTATCTCAAGCATAGTAATAATTCAAATTCCTCGATGCACGCCTGCTGTAAACCAAACAATAAACGCCTGCCACCGGTAGCAGGAATGGAAGTAGAAGACTCATAAAAAACAGTCCCACAACGAGCTGATTGTATACCCGCCTCCGGCCCGGCGAATAATTGGCATATTTGTAAAACACAGCAAAACTTAGCAATAGCTGTGCTCCGATTGTTGCCAGAAGCAGTATATACCAATATGCGGCATGGAAAATTAAAAACAATACATACAGAGGCAACATTCCGCCATGAAAAATCTGGACCTGCATGCGTAGCTTGTGTTTCAGCAAGTCCCCTTTCTGAGTTACGCTTTCGAGCATTTCCTTAGCTTCTATATCTTCATAAAAGCTGCTAACAACTACTGCCATCAGAGCAGCTACTATCGGTATTGTCCCTACAAGCCAACAAAGTGTCAGCCCCACCAAGTACAGCAGTAAAAGTCCCCAGCCATAGCGTCGGAATCCAGCTTTCCACTCATAAGCTTGTACAGGCAAAAAGCTTAGCTGTAGCGATGGCTGTACAAAAACTGCCCGTTTTTGGCGCATCGGCAGCAGTGCAACCAGCAAAGCGCCACCCTGCAACAGCAGACCATCCTCCCAACTACCCAATACCCCTAAAGCCAAAGCAGTAAGTGGAAGCACACCAGCACTATATTCCGTAGCACGGAAAAGAAATGGAGCACATTCCAGGCTGCTTAGAAAAGCCTTATCATTGCGTTGGACATGTATAAACGTTAACAAAATCAGCCCCGCTACTCCCAATAATCCGGGCAATTTTTGGGCTTGCTCCAAAATTACCAGTACAAACAACAATACCAAAGGCAGCAGAATTAATAGATACCCCCAGCCGAGGGTACGTATGAGCCGAAGCAACTGGCGCAAACGAATGCCCAATATGGTATAAATTACCTTCAATCTGCTTGCTTTCCGGGAGTTATTACATCGATCATTTGTACACTCCAGGCGATTGCCTTGGAGGCGAAGAGCGGTTTGGTAAGTGCCCAGGTACTTTTAAAAAGCTCCGACTGGCGGTATTGCTCCAAAGCCGCTTCACTCTCCCAAAAACTGAAAGTGTACAACACTTCCTTTTCATCGGTACTGCGCCACAGCTCCAGATGTTGGCAGCCTTCAAATTGTCGGATCGCCTTTTTATTGGCATCAAATACTTCCAGAAAATCAGCTACCTTGTATGGCCGGAAATGCATGCGAACAATGCGCTTGATCATTGCTTTGTAAATTTTTCTTTGCGGTTCCTACAACATCTATTCTTTCCATCGCCATCGTCACAGCCCTAAAACTCAACTTTCTATCGACAAATCACCTACTTTATCTTTTAAATCTTTTTCTTTCTCGCTTTCGTCAAAATTGATGTGCACGCTATCCTCTACTTTCAGCCCCAGCAAACTGCTTGCCTTGCCCATATTGATTGCGATTTCCAACAAATCGGCAGAGTTGAAGAAGCACAGCGTCTCCCCCACCGGCACATCGGCATAGCCCTTACTGAGCTGGCGCAGTGGCTGGTGCCCTTTGAAGAAGATGGCAAAGGGGCGCTTGTTGGCCGTCTGTTCAAAAAGCTCCCGCGAGATATTGACAATGGCATTTTCGTAGTAATCCACATGCACCACCGTACCTTTTACCGATGACTTGTCCACCACCGGCCGGAAGCTAAAGCGCTGCTCAATGGCAGCTATGGGGATACCTATTTCATTGATTGGCATACCTCCGGCGAGGTGGCCGACGGCCTGCGCATAGGCATCCTTCCACGGAAGGGGGGCATCCGAATGGTATTCCAACTCATACATTTCCAGCTGATTTTGGCCAAAAAGCAGTGAAAACACTCCGTTATCGGGGGCCAGAAAGTAGTGACCATCGTATTTGACAGCCAGAAAGGTAGCCTTCGGAGCATAGCAATTATTGATACTGAGGATATGAATGGAGCCTTTGGGAAAGCTGGAATAGGCATTTTTGACAACAAAGGCCGCCTGAACGATATCATACTGTTTGATGTTATGAGTAATATCGATCAGCTGAAGAGCTGGCTGCCGACAAAGCAGGGCACCTTTAAGAATAGCGAGATAATAATCCTCAAGGCCAAAGTCGGAAGTGATCGTTACAACAGGCATAATGATTGTAGCTTTTGGATAAGCGCTGAATAGCTTGTCCGGAATTTTTTAAAACGCTAAATTTACCTTAAATATTCAAATATCTGCCAGTGGCTGTTTGCAAAACCAGAAAGCCCGGCTTTCAATCTAAAATAATAACCACCTATTGAGCGAAATTATTCTGACCATCACAGACGTCGATCCCGTTGAATTGTACGGCGAAAACAATGTAAAGTTAAACCTGCTTCGCAAAGCCTTTCCCGGTGTCACCATTACATCCCGCGGCCGTCACCTAAAAATCGTGGGCGACAAAAAAGAGGCACAGCGCGCCAAAGATCGCTTCGAGGCTATGGTACATATGCTCAAAGAATACCAGGAGCTGAGCGTACAAACCGTCGAAGACCTGCTCAACGGCGGCAAGCCCTACGAAAATCACCTCAGCAACAGCAAGGGAAATACCACCCTGGTACACGGCCGCAACGGCAAAGCCATCAAAGCCAAAACCCGCAATCAGAAAAAATTTATCGAAGCCTCTGAGGTCAACGATATCGTATTTGCCCTCGGCCCGGCAGGTACCGGAAAAACCTACACCGCCGTAGCTTTAGCCATACGAGCGCTGAAAAACCGCCTGGTCAAAAAAATCATCCTCACCCGCCCGGCAGTAGAAGCTGGTGAAAGCCTCGGCTTTTTGCCCGGCGACCTCAAGGAGAAAGTCGATCCCTACCTCCGCCCCCTCTACGATGCGCTCGACGATATGCTGCCCATCGAAAAGCTCAACTACTTTATGGCCAACCGCATCATCGAAGTAGCACCGCTGGCTTTTATGCGCGGCCGCACCCTCGACCATGCCTTCATCATACTCGACGAAGCACAAAACGCCACCACTACCCAGCTCAAAATGTTTCTCACTCGCCTCGGCCCTTCCGCCAAGTGCATCATCACCGGCGACCTGTCGCAGGTCGATCTGCCCTACAACCAAAAATCGGGCCTTCGCAAATCTGTTGAAACGCTGGAGGGAATCGAAGGTATCGAAAAGATCTATCTAACTTCCGAAGATGTGGTGCGTCACCGCCTAGTCAAAGAGATCATCAATGCCTACGAGCGACGCAAACAGCAATACGAGCAGGAGAAAGAAGAAAAAGATGGCGACCAGCCCCGCGAAGGCAGCCAACCCAACCCCGACAATATCTGAAAGCATTTACCAATGGCGGCCTACCGCGTCTCTAAGCCCGACCACAAACTGCTTGGCGCTGTCCGACTCGACGGCTCCAAAAGCATCAGCAACCGCGCACTCATCATCCGAGCATTCTGTAGGCAAGCTTTTGAAATCAGCGGCCTTTCAAGTGCCCAGGATACACAAACGCTGCTCCGCCTGCTTACCAAACCTCCTGCCAATTATCAGTACGATTGTGGCGCCGCTGGTACTACCTTCCGCTTCCTCACCGCCTATTTAGCTACACAATCCGGCAGCCAAACCCTCACCGGTTCAGCCCGTATGCTCCAACGACCCATCGGCCCGCTGGTAGTTGCCTTACGGCAGTTGGGTGCCCGCATCGATTATCTAGGTGAAGAAGGTTATCCACCCCTTCGCATCCATGCGCCTCAATACAATGGCCAGCAGCAGCTCACCATCTCCGCCGACATCAGCAGCCAGTTTATCAGCGCCCTCCTACTCATTGCCCCTACCCTGCCGAAAGGCTTGGAGCTGATGCTGGCAGGCAAGGTCGTATCCCGCCCCTATATCGAAATGACACTGCGGCTGATGCAACACTTTGGTGTTCAGTGGAAGTGGCAGGAAAACTGCATCCGAATTGCTCCTCAAAAATACAGCCCCCGCTCCTTTCGGGTGGAGGCGGATTGGTCGGCAGCTTCTTATTACTATGCAATGGTAGCCCTGGCTAAAGAAGTAGATCTAACTTTGCACGGCCTTTTTGAGCAGAGCCTGCAAGGCGATGCCGTATTGCCCAGACTAATGATGCCCTTCGGGGTACAAACCAAATTTTTCAGTCAGGGCATCCGCCTCACCAAAGGTCCCGTTTCTGATCAGCTCTTCGATTACAACTTCATCCAATGCCCCGATCTGGCTCAAACCATAGTAGTGCTTTGTGCCGGGCTCGGTAAAGCGGGATGCTTCAGCGGATTGGATACCCTGCGCATCAAGGAAACCGATCGCATTGCGGCTTTGCAGGCCGAGCTGGCCAAAGTAGGTGTGGCTTTTCGGGAAGAAGGGCCTGACCGGTTTTGCCTCAATGGCCAAACCATGCTCAATGAGCCGGTGTTCTGCACTTATGACGACCACCGCATGGCAATGGCACTGGCCCCGCTCGCTTTACTTCGCCCCATAACCATTGAAGAGCCGGAAGTGGTGGGCAAGTCGTATCCCGCTTTTTGGAAAGATTTGCAGCAGCTGGGCTGGAGGGTGAACGGTAGCCGGTGAACGGTTGTCCGGTGCTCGGTGCTCGGTACTCGGTACTCGGTGCTCGGTGCTCGGTACTCGGTACTCGGTAGCCGGTACTCGGTGCTCGGTACTCGGTGCTCGGTACTCGGTGCTCGGTGCTCGGTAGCCGGTGCTCGGTGCTCGGTACTCGGTACTCGGTGCTCGGTACTCGGTGCTCGGTACTCGGTACTCGGTACTCGGTGCTCGGTACTCGGTAGCCGGTACTCGGTGCTCGGTGCTCGGTAGCCGGTAGCCGGTACTCGGTGCTCGGTACTCGGTAGCCGGTACTCGGTGCTCGGTGCTCGGTGCTCGGTACTCGGTAGCCGGACACCGGACAACCGGAAAACCGGAAACCGAAATCCCGAAAACCATTCCTTCAGCAGACCTCCGGCCGGGCACCAATCCCGGAAGCGATCAATAATTCGGTGAGTCTTTTTTCATAAAAATCGAGTAGCAGATTGGTGATGTTCAACTCAATTTCCACGCGCCGGTATTCTCCCCCTTTTTCAGATTCGGGATGCTCCCAGGCCCCAATAGTGATGGGTACTTGCATAAAATCCAGCTGCTGTTTGACCGTCCAGGCACGAGCGATGCCTAGCTCCATATTGCTGCGCAGCGTAGTGGTGAGTTCCCTTTCCGTAGTAGTTTGGAGCGTATCAAAGTTGGTGAAATGGGTGAAGGGCGTACCCTGGGGAATGTCTAAGGATTTTTTATAGCGCGCTCCTTTGAACTTGTGGCCGTCGGTATGCCCTTCCAGGTAAATGAAGAAATCCTCCTTACAGCGCATACTTTCTTCGCAATACTTTTGCAGCACCTCTCCATCGACCCAACTGGCAATTTTCTTATAATATTCGGGGTCGCCCATTTTTGCCAGATCTATTTCCTGACACAGAAAAGTGGAAATGATATACTTTACACCAATGTTGCCAAGGGCTTCGTAACGCACCGAAGTAGGGCAAGGAAGCTGATCGCTATTCAGGTCGCCTTCCATGATTTTAGCAGAAGCAGGGCCGAAGCGTTCGCGCTCTGCATGCGTTTCTTTGCGCGCCTGAAGCACCAGCTCCCAGTACCGGCAATCCCATACCTTTGCCCGCAGACGGGTGATGGCGCAATTCAATTCTTTGTCAAATTCCAGCACATACTTTTTTTGAAGTCCGTCAATTTTGTCAAGATATTGCTGCCCTCTTTCACAAATCTGAAGCCCCCCTTTGACAGTATAGGATTTGACCTGAGCGATTTTGTCGCAATAAAAATCAGGTAGTGGGGGATCGCTGTACAGTGTATCTTCATTTTCAAGAAAAGATAGCCATACCTTCTCCAAATTGGCTAAATCATTTTCGTATTTTGAGAGTTTAGCTTCCAGCTTTTTGACTTTAGTGAGGGTCGTGGGATCCAGGTCCGGTTTGAATTCTTTGCGGATGGTGGCAATTTTTTCCAACATTTCCTTACCCTTGTCGCAGGCATGAATCGTTCCGTACATCGTATAAGCTTTGATCTGTGCATCCTTTTCGCAGTATTCAAAGAGGTACTCTATATCGCTCGTCAGGGTATCTTTGACGACAAACTCCTTCCAGGCTTTATTGAGCTTTGCCAGGTCACCATTGTATCGCCCCACCTCCTCTTCCAGCCATTTAATTTTAGCAGAAAGGTCTTTATCAAGGCTATGACTGTTGGATGCTTGCAACTTCTGAATGGCGGCTAAATTTTGAGCACCATGCTTACAGATGTCAACGGCCGCACGGAGCATATGCGCTTTGATGTTCGGAACAGCATAGCAGGCAAACAAGGGCAGCTCCGGATCAAAGCCGGGAGACTCGCCGGAGGAGATATATGCTTTCCACGCCTTCCCCAGTTTGGGAAGGGTTTGAAATAATGCTTTCATATCTTTCACCCGCGACTCAAGTCCTTCCACATCTTCAATGTTCAGGGTAGTGCGCTCTGCCAGTTTGAGCACCCGATTTTCAAAATAATTTTTGGCCTTTTTCACATCCCCTGCGCAGTAGGCTTGGTAGGCCAGCATATAATTGTACTTGGCGAGCAATCCTTTTTCACACACACGGCCGGCGTCTGCATTTTTCTCCAACTCTTCAAGGCTCACCCTGTCATACTTGACAAAATTGAGCCATTGATTTTCCACCTTATGATACGCCTTCATCTTCAATTCCAAATCATCATGGCGTTCTTTGAAACCGGGGATCGGGCTGTAGTACTTGGCTCCTACGCTTTGGATATCCCGCATCAGTGATTCTGCTTTCTCTATCTGATTGGCACAAAAATGAACGGTGGCAAACATCAGGCAATATTTCACATAGTCCTCCCTGGAATCTTTGGAAGGTTTAGTGATCTTGCTGATATCGGATGTTTTTTCCTTTGCCAGAAATTCTTTCCAGGTCTCTTCAAAATTGACAAATTGAGCATGGGCGGGGGGGACAAGGAAAGCCATACAAAGCAGCAGGCTGGCGAAATGTTTGATTAGTGATTGCATTATTTTGGATTTTCCGAACCCAAATATAATGAAATACCAACTAGTCGGCTATGGAGATGGAAGGCGAGTGAGCGTTTCATTCCCTATGCAATTTTGGAGTCGAAATACTGACGAATGGAGAGAATGGGAGGAGCCAGAAATGCTGGCAACAAAAAGCACCAATAACCAACAAAAAGTCATTTCAGCAGCCTCCAATTTGCCTATCTCTGCGATTTGAAGTATCCTTTTGCTTTTGTATCTTTAAGATGCCAAACAAAATGGGATGGTGGCAATATAAAATACAAAATAAATAGCGGTAGCTGGACGCTTTTGCCCGATGCCGCCCTTACCTTCAATGATTACAACAATTCGATCCGCATCAGTGGCAATGACAATCCAATGGCCGGGGAAGTAGCCTTCACTGGCTCCGACGGGCGCTCAGTTAGCGGCTCTTGGGGGCAAAGCCAGATCGACCTTAGCTCATTCGGCCCGGTACAATGGTGAAGGTGGATGCAGGTGCAACTTTGACTATCAATAATGCGGATGAGCACGGCTTGGAAAATTGCGGGAGCCTTTACAATGAAGGCACACTGAATATTTCAACAGGCGCATCTGCTGAAAATGGATTAATCAATCGCAACACGCTTCAAGCGGCTGGCGATGCCATGGCTCCCATTATTTGCAAAAGGCCACCATCAATTGCTCCATCTGCCGGCGCAGGGGCCGTGCTTCTCCTGTGTAGTTGCTCACCAGAATGCTAAAGGCCAGCCTTCCGCCTGCGGCAGCCGGGGCATAGCCCGTATAGGAGCGCACCCGCTCGATGGCACCACTCTTAGCGCGCAGCTTTCCGGCTGCCACACTACCTTTAAACATATGCCGGGCAGTACCCGTTTTGGCAGCTAGTGGTAGCGAAGGTTCGAAGTGCGGAAAGATCGCTTTATCTTTTGCGCTCAAGTGCAGCACCTTAGCCAGATGATAACTGCTCACCGCATTTTTGGGCGCCAGTCCACTCCCGTCAATCATGTGAAAGCCTTCTGTATTGAGTCCCTTTGTTTTCCAAAAATCATACACCGCTTCCAGTCCAGCGGTATAAGACCCCTCCCCTTTCACCGCCTTACCGATCGCTTTCAGCAGGCTTTCACAATACAAGTTGATGCTCTCCTGATTGGCTTGATGTACAATTTCGCGCAAAGGGGGTGATTGCATGCGGTGAATGGACTGCAGCTTGCCTGGAGCCGCCCCTTCACGGCTCATCTCCTGCATCGTACTGGCTGGTTGTGTAATGCGCAAACCCGATTGAATTAATTGCTGATGCAAGCTGTGGGCTGCAAAAAAGGGCGGATCGGGAATAGAGCCTTTAATGGTAAAGGTGGACTGGCCTATGGGAATGGTGCCGCGTACAAAGCGAGTATAAGAATAAGGCCCGCCGAAAAGGTAAGCATTGTCACCCGATCCCCTCTCTTTGGATCGTACTTCGTTGATTATCAATAAGTTAGGAATTTCCGGGCGAATTTGTTTGATAGGCGGAATTGTACCAATTTGGCCTTGCTGCAGGAAATCAAGGTAGTACAAATTTTCGTGAAAATTGAGCGCCCAGGCACCGGCACCATAATAGTTGCCCAGGTCTTCCCAGGGCCAGCTGCGCCCGTCGGCAGCGGTGTCGAATTCGGAAGCATCGCCGATGATGCGGCCCTTAATGGCTTTGATTCCGGCTGTTTTGATGGCTGCCACCCATTGAGCGAGAACGGCATCGGCATCCGGCGCAGCATCCCATTGGTCGGAGCCAAGCGTAGGGTCGCCATAGCCTTTGATATAAATATTGCCTTGCAAAACGCCTTCACTGTTGATGTAGCCATCGTAAAGGAGCTCCGTTTTGAAGCGGTAATCGGCACCCAAAACAGCCAGCGCCGTAGCGGTGGTTATCACCTTCAGAGAAGAGGCAGGCGCCAGACTTCGATGCGAATCGTGGCTGGCAATTAGTTGGCCGTTTTTTGTATCCACCACGCTCACACTTACGCTGGCATGCCGTAAATTGGGCACGGCCACAAAGCGATCAATGGCTTTTTGAATGCCCGTTTGGGCAAAAGCTGATAAAAAATTGAACAGAATCAGCTGGATGAAAAAAACATTGCGCATCATAGTTTGTATTATTGGTATTGAAAAAATGAACTCTATGCCCGCCACCCCAATCCGCTGGCTCTTCCAAATGGCCTGGCGCGACAGCCGGCGCAGCCGTGCCCGACTTTTGCTCTTCGTATCATCCATCATCATCGGGATAGCAGCCTTGGTGGCCATCAACTCTTTCAGCGAAAATTTACAAAAAGATATTCAATCGGAGGCCAAAACCTTGCTGGGCGCTGATCTGGTGTTGCAAGGCAACCAGCCTGCCCCTCCCCCTTTGGCCCATTGGGCCAGCCAGTTGGAAGGCCAAAAGGCCCGCTCTCTATACTTTGCCTCTATGGCCTACTTCCCGCGCTCTGGCGATACACGCCTGTCGCAGATTCGGGTGCTCGAAGGCAATTTTCCGTTTTACGGCAAGATAGCCACCGAGCCTGCCGATGCTTATTTGAGCTTTCACAACAAACAAGCTGCGTTGGTTGACAAGACTTTGATGATGCAGTTTGGCTTGGCCATTGGAGACAGTGTGCGGGTCGGTGAGCTGAATTTCACCATTGAAGGGCAGCTCAATGCATCGCCCGGCCGGGCAGGCATAGCAGCTTCTATTGCGCCTGCCATTTACATTCCTATGAAATATCTGGAAGCCACCGAGCTGGTAAAGCCGGGCAGTCGGGTATTTTATCAGTATTACTACACCTTGCCCGACACTACCGATATGGAGGCCATGCTCAGTCGGGCCGACAGCTTGCTGGAAAAGCATTCCTTTCGGGCCGAAACGGTGGAAAGCCGCAAGGAAAACGTCAGAGAGGCCTTTGGCAATGTCGCTAATTTTCTCAACCTCGTTGGTTTTATTGCATTGTTGCTGGGCTGCATCGGAGTAGCCAGCGCTGTCCATATTTACATCAAAGGTAAGATCAAAACGGTAGCTGTACTGCGGTGCCTGGGGGCCAGCGGTCGGCAGGCTTTTCTCATCTATCTTATCCAAATCATTTTTTTCAGCGCCATTGGTTCAGTACTGGGAGCGCTGCTGGGCAGTGCTTTGCAGCTGGCCATTCCAGCCATACTTTCCGACTTTTTGCCTATCGAAAAAGTGAGCTCCGATATTTCCGGCTTTGCCCTTGGTCAGGGGATCCTCACCGGCTTGCTGGTAGCCACGCTATTTGCTTTGCTGCCCCTGCTCAGTATCCGCCACACCTCCCCTTTACTTAGCTTACGCGCGCAGGTGGAGCCACCCAAAAATAACCGCGATCCGGTCCGTTGGCTGGTTCTTGGTGGCATAGCAGCATTTGTTTGCCTGTTCAGCTATTGGCAAACTGGCGAAGGTTGGGAGGCTTTCTTTTTTTCGGTGGGCATTGGTCTGGCCCTCCTCTTACTCGCTGGATTGGCGAAGCTGGTAGTATGGAGTGTGCGGCGTTTTTTCCCCAGCCAATGGAGCTATGTCTGGCGGCAAAGTATTGCCAATTTATATCGTCCCAACAATCAAACCCTTACCCTCATTGTGTCTATCGGATTAGGCACAGCGCTCATTTCTACCCTTTTCTTTGTACAGGATTTGCTGCTCAATCAAGTGCAGTTATCCGGTAGCGGCGAGCAACCCAACATGATTCTGTTCGATATTCAGCCCAGCCAAAAAGAGGAGGTAGCTCAATTGGTGACCAAGCACCGCATGCCGTTGCGACAGCAGGTGCCTATCATCACTATGCGCCTGGATAATATTGATGGTATCGACAAAATGGCTTACCTCAAAGATACCAGCCTCGATATCAGGGAGTGGGTTTACAATCGGGAATATCGTGTGACCTATCGCGACACGCTCATCGATTCCGAAGAAATCGTCGAAGGTGTCTGGCATACCGAAAAGGCCGATGCCGACAGCAAGGTGTACGTATCGCTGGAAGAGGGCTTTGCCGAGTCGATGAATGCTTCTCCCGGCACCCGCCTTACCTTCAACGTGCAAGGTGCTTTGGTAGAAACCGAAGTGGGCAGCATCCGCAAGGTCAACTGGAATCGATTGCAAACCAATTTCTTTGTGTTGTTTCCAACGGGGGTATTGGAGGACGCGCCCCAATTTGATGTAATCGTTTCCAGAGTGAGCAGTGCCGAACAGTCGGCAGGCTTTCAACGGGAGCTGGTACGCAGCTTTCCGAATGTGTCGGTGATTGATCTTGGCCAGATATTAAAATCAATCGATGAGGTACTCAGCAAGGTGAGCTTCGTGATTCGTTTTATGGCATTGTTTAGCATTCTAACGGGTTTGCTGGTGTTGATTAGTTCGGTAGTGCTGAGCAAGTATCAGCGAATTCGGGAGAGTGTATTGCTGCGCACCATCGGAGCCAGCCGCCGACAGATATTGCAGATCAATGCATTGGAATACCTGATGCTCGGCCTGTTGGCTACACTGACCGGCATTATACTGGCTATAATAGCAAGCTGGGCTTTGGCCTTTTTCAGTTTCCACGTTCCTTACTTGCCCCGTTTTTGGCCTGCACTGGTGACTTTGCTTGCAATTACCTCCATCATCCTGTTTATCGGATTAATGAACAGCCGGCAGGTGGTGAATAAGCCGCCGCTGGAGGTGCTGCGGGCGGAGGTTTGAGTACGAACGAGCCTTCAAAACTGAAAAAGGATGAAGCAACACGGCTCCATCCTTTTTCAATTCTGCCTGACAAACAAGCTCGCTACTCCGCCTTATTCACCAATGTCAAATCTCCTTTGTACATTTCAATCGTTCCATCGATAAATTCGATCTCTACAAGATAAATGAACACTGCCGGGTTCAGTAGCTTACCATTGAGGTAGCCATCCCAACCATTGTCGGTATCGGTATCATTGGTAGGCATAAAGTTGGTGCGTTGGTGAACAATTTCGCCCCAGCGATCGAAGATGACAAACTGTTTGACGTTTTTGACAATGCCATCACGGGCATAGATTTGGAACAGGTCGTTGAAGCCATTGCCATCGGGCGTAAAGGCATTCGGTATAAACACTGGCCGTTCTTTGCTTACAAAAACGGTCATCAGATCAGAGGCCACACAACCATTTTCATCTACAATAGCTATTTCATAGGTCGTGGTAGCCAAAGGCGTCACAGGCATTTGGTATTGCGTACGGGTAGAATCATCGAAGAAGGCGCCGCGCGTCCACTCGAAGGTAAAGTTGACAGCATTGGCCTGCGGAATCAGTGTGATACCCTCTCCAAAAGGAATTTCGGTATCATCACCCAGATTAATCAACAGTTCGGCAGGTTCTGCAAGGCTGACTACATCTGCCCATTCGCAGCCATTGGCATCCTGGACAATTACCTCATAGGTGCCTCCATGCAAATTGGTAAACTGTGGCGAGGACGTGAATGGCCCGCCTTCAAAAGAATATACATACGGCCCGCTGCCTCCACTCACATCTTCAATGAAGATAAAGCCGTTGCCATCGCCAAAGCAGGTCGGATCAGCCGTTTCGGCACTTACGATCATTGGCTCAGGTGCCGTCATCGTAACCGACAATGCTTGCGTACAGCCCTTGCTATCGGTAACGATCACTTCGTAGGTACCGGCACTCAAATTTTCCAGTCGGTCGCCACTATCTCCGGTACTCCAACTGTAGGCGAATGGCGTATTACCACCTATGGCTACTACCTGGACATAGCCATCGGCCACATCAAAGCAACTGGTATTGAAGCCATTGTTTTCCGACTCATCAATGATCTGAATTTGTATGGCAGCCGGTTGGCCAACGGTAGCGCTGCTACTAATCTCACAGCCATTGGCATCCGTAACCAGGAGGCTAAAGGTACCTGCCGGCACATTAGCAGGATTGGCTACATCATCTATCGTGCCGCTCCAATCGTAGCTGTAAGGAGGGGTGCCACCACTCACCGTTGAGCTAAGTGATCCGGTAGCCGAACCATTACATTCTGCATCGATGGCACCTACAGAAAGTGACAGGGCAGGCGGCTCTTCGATAACTGCCTCTTCCTCAGCCACACAACCGTTGGCATCTGTTACCGTCACAATGTAACTGCCGGCTGGCAAACCGGAAGGGTCTTCCTGTGTGCCGGCGCCGTTGCTCCATAGGTAGGTGTAAGGAGCTGTACCACCCAACACTTCAAGATCAATGCTTCCATCGGCGCTACCATTACAACTTGCATCGAGTGGTGCCAATGCCTGGGCAACCAATGCTTCAGGCTGATTGATATTGGCCGTGGCCGTCACGGTACAGCCTTCCGAATCCGTAACGGTAATGGTGTAGCTGCCTTGTGGCACATCCGATAAATCTTCGGTAGTGGCGCCATTGGTCCATAAGTACGAAAAGGGAGGTACTCCGCCTTCAATAGTTGCATCTATATCGCCATTGCTATCGCCAAAGCAAAGTACATCTGTTGGCAGCACGGATACTATAAGACCATTTGGAGTGGTGACAGAAATATCATAGGTAGCGCTACAACCGTTGGCATCCGTAACGATAACGGCATAGGTGCCAGCGAACAAATTACCGGGATCTTCTACATCCGACACCCCGGGATCATCCCAGTCAAAGCTGTAGCCGGGTGTACCTCCGGTAACGGTAAGATTAATACTTCCGTTCGCTTCATTACAAATAGCTTGCTGGGCTACGCCCGTAATCTCGATTGGTGTAGGTTCGGCTACTAATCGGCTAATGCTAAAAGTACAGCCGTCTGCATCGCTCACTACTAATGTGTAATTGCCAGCAGCCAAATTGTCGATATCTTCAGTGGTTTCGCCAGAATCCCATTGAAAGGTATAAGGAGCTGTTCCACCCATTACAGTAATTTCGATGCCGCCATCCGTGCCGCCATTACAGCTCACATCGGTAGCCTGCCCATCGGCTTGCAGGGCATCGGGTTCTGTGACGCTGAAGCTTTCGATAAGTTCACACCCATTCGCATCGGTGACGGTGAGGGTGTAATCACCTGGAACCAAGCCGCTCGCATCTTCATTGGTGCCGGCGCCACCCGACCAGGCATAGCTGTATGGCAATGTACCACCGCTGATCGTTACACTCACAGAGCCATTGGGCTGACCACAGGTAGCTTGAACGATATTGTCGGTTTGCAGGCTGAGTGCTTCGGGCTCTGTGATCTCAAAGGTTTCAGAATCGGTACAATTATCTGAATCGATCACCATAATGGTGTAAGTGCCGGCACTCAAGGTAGTCGGATCTTCTTGCCCATTGAGGCTTGCATCACTCCACTCGATAGTATAAGTGCCGGATCCTCCGGTAATGCTAATATCCGCTGTACCATCGGCTCCGCCATTACAGTTGACATTGGTAAATGCATTAATGGCAATTTGCGGAGAGTTGGGGTTGATGATTTCTGTATCCAATGAAAGAGTACATCCATTGGCATCCGTAATCACTACTGAATACTGATCGGCTGGCAGCCCAACAGGGTCTTCATCGGCACTACCGTGGCTCCACTGGAAGCTGTACGGCCGGGTACCGCCATCCGGAATCAGATTGATGCTACCATCACTCAGGCCGCAGCTCGCTGTTGTCGGCTCGGCCGTAGCAGTTAGCTCGTCAGGCTCAGCTATGGTCACCTTGGTAGAAACGGTACAACCATCATTATCGGTAATCGTCAGATTGTATTCTCCGGCTATCAGCGTATTAATGTCTTCAGTGCCCGCACCATTATCCCAGCTAAAGGTATATGGCGTAGTACCACCAATGGTGGTGACATCAATCGAACCGTCATTGCCGCCATTACAACTTACATCGGTCGGCGCCACATCACTAATCTGAAGTGCATTGGGCTCAGAGACGTTGAAATCGCGGGCAACGGTACAATCATTGGCATCTGTCACCGTAATCGTATATACACCGGGTGTCAGGCTATTGTTGTCTTGTGAGGTAACACCATTGCTCCATTCGTAATTATAGGGAGCTGTACCTCCGTTTACATCAATATCAATGCTGCCGTTTGCAGCGCCACAAGTAGCCTGAACCACCGTGAGCTCATCAATTGTCAACTCAGCAGCAGGCTCAGTGATGGTAAAGCTTTGCTCTGCCGTACAATTATCCCGGTCTATGACCGTCACGGTATAGTTGCCCGCAGTTAATGTATTGTGATCGCCGATACCATTAAGACTTGCATCACTCCACTGATAATCATACGGCTGGGTGCCGCCGGTAATGGTCAGATCAACGCTTCCATCGGCTCCGCTAAAGCAGTTGACATCCGTCGATACAAAGCTGATGACAGGCGGGTTGGGATTTGCCACGGTGGTATTTACTGTGAAGGTACAACCATTGGCATCGGTGATGAGTACATCATAATCGCCGGCAGGTACCTGATCGGGATCTTGTACCACTGCTCCATTGCTCCAGGCATAGTTGTAAGGGGAAGTACCGCCATTGACGGTGAGGTTGATACTTCCATCACTCAGGCCGCAACTGGCCAGGCTTGGCACTGCGGAAGCTGAAATGGCTTCCGGCTCATTGATGGTAACGCTGGCCGTAAAGGTACAGCCATCTGCATCTGTTACTTCCAAAACATAATCGCCGGTAGCTAAGTTGGTCAGGTCTTCCGTTACAGCTCCCGTATTCCATTGATAGGTATAAGGCATTGTGCCACCCTCGGTGCTTATCGAAATGGTACCATCCGCTCCGCCATTACAAAGTACATCCGTTGAGCTTACCTGGCTGATGTTCAGCGCATTGGGTTCGGATACATTGAATGATTGGGTAGCTTCACAATTATTGGCATCTGTGACAGTGACCACTACGTTGCCGGGGGTAAGGCCGGAAGGATCTTCGCCGGTAGAGCCATTGCTCCAGCTGAAGGTATAGGGAGCTGTACCGCCAGAAACGCTGATATCTACACTACCATTGGCATTGCCGCAGGTAGCCTGGGTGATTGACTCTTCTGTGATTGTCAATGCCTGGGCAGGCTCATCTACGGCGATGTTATCTTCCATCGTACAGCCATTGGCATCCATCACCGTGACGATGTAGGTACCTGCAAGAAGGTTGTCAGCTGTGGGTGTAGGTTGCCCCTGGCTATCATTCCAAAGGTATGAATAGGGCGGAGTGCCTCCGTTGGCAATTACCGTGGCACTTCCGCTGGCATCATCCCGGCAAAGCGCATCAACGGCACTAATTTGCAGACTGATGGCAGAAGGCGCATCCACATTTGCATTGGCAGTGAACAAACAGCCGTTGGCATCGCGCACCTCTACCGATACATTGCCTGCTGGCAAGTTGGTAGCAGTGGGCGTAGTTTGCCCGTTTTGCCACAGATAGGTATAAGGAGCCGTGCCGCCGCTGGCCGTTACCGAAGCCGTACCGTCGGTACTATTGCTACAAAGGGTCATGGTAGCATCCGTTGTGGCTTGCAAAGCTTCCGGTTCTGACAAGGATACATTGGCAGTAGCGGTACAGCCTCTGTCATCGGTAATAATTACGCTATAATTGCCTGCCGACAAATCTATTGCTGTAGCAGTAGATTGGCTGGTAGCATCATCCCACTGATAGCTATAAGGAGGGGTGCCGCCGGTAGGTGTAACCGTAGCGATACCTTCGTTGCCACCATTGCAGAGGGCATCGGTACCACTGGCAGAAGCTTCCAAAAGTGTAGGCTCGGCTATGGTAATATCGATTTGAGCTGTACAATCATTGGCATCTGTGATCACAGCGGTATAGCTACCTGCCGCTAATGCAGTGGCAGTGGCGCCGCTTTGGCCGTTACTCCAGCTGTAGCTGAAAGGAGCTGTACCGCCGTTGGCGATTACACTGGCGGTACCATCCTCGCTACCAAAACAATTGGCATCCTGCCGGCCATCCTCACTAATGCTGAGCGCAGCGGGTTCTGAAATCGTAACATCTATTTGCTCTGTACAACCATTATCATCGGTGACTATACATACAATTGCTCCGGCGCTTAGACCAGTGGCATCTGCTCCAATTTGGCCATTGCTCCATTGGTAGGTATAAGGGCCTATACCGCCGCTGGCCATCACACTGGCAGTGCCATCTGCATCGCCATTGCAGCTCACGTTCTGCTGGCTAACTTCGGCCAAAGTAAGATCGGAAGGCTGATCGACCGTAACACTGATCTCATCGGTACAGCCTCGATCATCTGTGACGGTGACCTGATAAGTTCCGGCTACCAAACTATTGGCAGTAGCACCGCTTTGGCCATTGCTCCAGGCATAACTGTAAGGGGTATTGCCACCGCTAGCTGAAACAGTAGCCGTACCATCGGCACCACCATCGCATAGCGCATCCGTTACATTTTGTTCCGTCAGCACAATAGCTTCCGGCTCATCAACGGTGATGCTGATCAATTGTGTGCAGCCATTGTCATCCGTAACGGTAACGTCATGCGTATTCGCATCAAGGCTGTTGTTGGTAGCACCACTTTGGCCATTGCTCCAGGCATAGCTATAGGGAGCCGTACCGCCAGAAGCATTGACCGTGGAGGAGCCATCGGAAAGGCCGGCGCAGCTGGCATCCTGATTATTCGTTTCGATAAGATCGAGCGTAGCGGGCTCGTCAATCGTGAGACTTATGGTTTCGGAACAGCCATTATCATCCGTAACAATCACATCGTAATCATCGGCTGCCAATCCGTTCACGCTACTTCCCGATGCTCCATTGCTCCAATCAAAACTGTATGGAGTCGTGCCGCCAGAGACCGTTACGGAAGCGGTACCATCCGCCACCCCGGCGCAGCTGGCATCGGTCAGTACATCCTCTGCCAAAATGATGGCAGCTGGTTCATCAATGGTAATATCCAGGCTTTGAGTACAGCCATTATCATCGGTAATGGTAACGGTATGCGAGCCTGCATCGAGATCGTTGACACTTGAACCACTTTGGCCGCCGCTCCAATCATAAGAATAGGGGGGGATACCGCCGCTACCCATTACACTTGCCTGGCCGTCATTATCGCCATTGCAGCTGACATCCTGCCGATCTGTTTCTGCCAGGCTCAAGGTAGTAGGCTGATTAATAGTAACACTGATTTCGGTGGTACAGCCCCGATCATCTGTAACCGTGACCTGATAAGTTCCGGCAGGAAGGTCAGAGGCTGTGTCGCCGGTTTGGCCATCGCTCCATTCAAAGCTGTAGGGGGTATTACCCCCAGAGGCTGATACGGAAGCTTCCCCGTCATCGCTACCGTCACAAAGGGCATCGGTAACCGAATCTTCTGTAAGGACTATCGGTGCCGGTTCATCGATGGTGATGCTGATCGTTTCGGAACAGCCATTATCATCCGTGACAGTAACATCATGCGTGTTTGCATCAAGGCTGTTGTTGGTAGCACCGCTTTGGCCATTGCTCCAGGCATAGCTATAAGGGGCACTTCCACCGGAAACACTTATGGTGGAGGAGCCATCGGAAAGGCCGGTGCAGCTGGCATCCTGATTATTCGTTTCGATAAGATCGAGCGTAGCGGGCTCGTCAATCGTGAGACTTATGGTTTCGGAACAGCCATTATCATCCGTAACAATCACATCGTAATCATCGGCTGCCAATCCGTTCACGCTACTTCCCGATGCTCCATTGCTCCAATCAAAACTGTATGGAGCCGTGCCGCCAGAGACCGTTACGGAAGCGGTACCATCCGCCACCCCGGCGCAGCTGGCATCGGTCAGTACATCCTCTGCCAAAATGATGGCAGCTGGTTCATCAATGGTAATATCCAGGCTTTGAGTACAGCCATTATCATCGGTAATGGTAACGGTATGCGAGCCTGCATCGAGATCGTTGACACTTGAACCACTTTGGCCGCCGCTCCAATCATAAGAATAGGGGGGGATACCGCCGCTACCCATTACACTTGCCTGGCCGTCATTATCGCCATTGCAGCTGACATCCTGCCGATCTGTTTCTGCCAGGCTCAAGGTAGTAGGCTGATTAATAGTAACACTGATTTCGGTGGTACAGCCCCGATCATCTGTAACCGTGACCTGATAAGTTCCGGCAGGAAGGTCAGAGGCTGTGTCGCCGGTTTGGCCATCGCTCCATTCAAAGCTGTAGGGGGTATTACCCCCAGAGGCTGATACGGAAGCTTCCCCATCATCGCTACCGTCACAAAGGGCATCGGTAACCGAATCTTCTGTAAGGACTATCGGTGCCGGTTCATCGATGGTGATGCTGATCGTTTCGGAACAGCCATTATCATCCGTGACAGTAACATCATGCGTGTTTGCATCAAGGCTGTTGTTGGTAGCACCGCTTTGGCCGTTGCTCCAGGCATAGCTATAAGGGGCACTTCCACCGGAAACACTTATGGTGGAGGAGCCATCGGAAAGGCCGGCGCAGCTGGCATCCTGATTGTCTGTCTCGGTAATATCGAGCGCATCAGGTTCATTGACGGTAACACTGATGGTTTCCGTACAATTCCGATCATCCGTGACGGTAACCTGATAGGTATCAGCAGCCAGGCCATTCACCGAGCTGCCGGAAGAACCATTGCTCCAATCGAATGAATAGGGAGCTGAGCCACCAGATGCGCTGACGGTAGCAGCGCCATCGGCAACACCTTCGCAACTCGCATCCACTACATTATCCTCTAAAAGTGTGATTGCACCGGGTTCACCAATCAAAATATTTAAGGTTTCCGTGCAGCCATTGTCGTCTGTGATGGTCACCGTGTGTGTGCCCGCATCCAGGTCGTTGACATTCGCTCCGTTCTGCCCGTCACTCCAATCATAGCTATAGGGTGGCATTCCTCCGCTTCCCACAACGCTGGCAGAACCATTGCTATCTCCATTGCAGGCTACGTCTGTTGAACTTTGCTCCGTCAGTGTAAGCAAAGGAGGTTCTAAAATTTCTATATCGATGGACTGAGTACAGCTATTGGCATCTTCCACAACAACAGTATAAATGCCTGCTGCAAGATTATTTTGACTGGCACCGGTTAGGCCGCCGGTCCAGGTATATGTATAAGGGGTAGTACCACCATTGGCAGAAACGGCCGCGGCACCATTATTTTGACCATTACAAAGAATGTCATTAGAAGAATCTTCGGTGAGTGCTATAGCTACAGGCTGGGTTACATCGACCGATAGTTCAGCGGTACAGTTGTTGTCATCGGTCACCACTACCGTATAGCTGCCAGCGGCCAGATTGGTGGCAGTAGGGCCTGTTTGGCTATTGCTCCACAGATAGGAATAAGGAGCCATACCACCGCTTGTAGATACGGTCGCTTCCCCATCAGAGAGTGCATTGCAGCTTACATTTTGTACATTATCTTCACTAAGGTCGAGTGCCGTCGGTTGCGAAACAACCAAATTCACCTGATCGGAGCAGCCATTGTCATCTGTGACTGTGACATTATAAGTACCTGCTGGTAAATTGTTGGCCGAGCTGCCGCTTCCTGTGCCAGGGGGCCAGGTATAGGTATAGGGCGCAGCTCCTCCGTTGACTGTAATGGAAGCACTTCCGCTATTATTACCATTGCAATCCGCATTCTGTGTTGAGCCAGTCGCTACCAACTCCGCGGGCTGCTGGATATCTACATCTACTTCAAAAGAGCAATTGTTGTTATCGGTAACTGTAGCAGTATAGCTACCCGCCGGTAGGTTGGTTGCCGTATTGCCTGAGAGGCTGCCATCGTGACTCCAGCCATAGGTATAAGGTGTGCTACCCCCAGAAACGGAGAGGCTGATGCTTCCATCGGTCTCGCCAAAGCAGGAGACATCTGTGGAGTCGGTGATATCAATAGCCAAATCGGAAGGAGCCAGAATTTCCATGCTATCCACGGCAAAGCAGCCATTGGTTCCCGTGACCGTTACATGGTAATTGCCTGGGGGGAGGTCTGTAACGGAGGGAGTAGTAGCCGCGGAGGGATCGTCCCACAGATAGGAAAAGGGAGGGGTGCCGCCATTGGTTACATTGACACTTACGGAGCCGTCGTTGTTGCCTCCACAAGTTGGATCGACACCATCTGTGGCAATTTCAGGCTGGCTAAAATCAGCCACCACTTCTACTGTATCGGAAGCGAAGCATACGGGAGCAGCGCCACAAACATCACCTTGCAAACCGGTGATGGTAGCATAGACTATATAAGTGCCGGGCTGATCAACGTAAATGAGCAATTCATCATCCGGCCCCACGATATTGCCATCCGTGGTAAACCATTGGTATTCGGCACCAGGAACAGGGTCAGCTGCCAACGGCATGCCATCACTTGGCGTATCGCAATTCAGCGTATCGGGATCAAGAATGGAAGTTTCGCCTGATATCACATCCACAGTAGCAATGATGATACTATCACAACCAAATGCAGAGGCATCTGGTATTAAGATTTGCATTCCTCCCACTGCCTGGCTGATCACTATACCTCCAATGGAGCAAGTAGAAGATCCTTCGCATATTTGTTCATACACTACATTGATTTCCGAGCTTCTTTGAATGACAGAAATATGAACGGTGCTATCACATCCGGCAGGCGTCATCATGGGGATATCAAAGTCGCCCCCAGGATAGTAGGTATCGGTACCTGAGTGATACCAGCCAAGGTCATCGGGGAAGCAAAACTCCCCGCCGTCCCAACCTTCGTAAGTGGGTACATCTATGAATGTAGGATCGGAAGTGATGCCTAAGGGATTGCTCTGATTCCATGCTGTGACGGTGACAGGGCCGGAGTTTGATCCCCATATCACAGTGGCCATATTGCAGTCGAGGTCAAGGATCGTAACACCCGGAGGGAAATTCCAAATGTAATCATCTGCGCCAGGTACTACATTAGTCATGAAAGTAACCTGCGTACCGGGACAAATGGGAGTCGTGTTCGGAATGGGTGGATCAGGCATCGTCAATGGCCCACCGGGGGCACATTCGATTTCTCCTCCTGTAAGGGCAATTTCATATTCACATATATCGCCGCTACAGCCATCGATCATAATGTAATAGGTTTCACCAGGTACGGTAGCACCAGAAAAGGAGACCGGTCCTGTAGTACAGCTACATTGAACCCCAAGGTTGGGCGAGTTAGGATCACATTCTTCGTATAATCCCGCCTGAATGCCCAAGCCACTCTGGCAGGCACTTGGTGTAATGGTAATTGCTACGCTGGTGGAGCTGACAGTTATTTCAAACCAGGAGGTGTTGTGAAATCCCCATCCTCCTCCGCATCCAGGTATAGCTCCCGAGTTGTTAATTGGGCCCATTGTACCGGCTGTAGGCAGGCAAACTGCGGGTGCTGATGCACAGTCGGGGACATTGACAGCACATTGACTGGAAAGGACTTTTGGTATAAAAAAGAGCAGTATGCAGCCGGTCAAAATTTTAGCAATTGTTCTTTTTGATAGTTTGTTGTTTGTAAGTTTCCGTTTCATAAGAGAGGTAATAGTGAGTGTAATAGTAATAACATAAATGGCTTTCAAACTGTACCATATCTTTTGGTTAAATAAAGGTCAGCTCAAAAATCGAAAAAACAGCGATGAAAGTGTAGGATAAATTCGTGAAAATGTAGCCGCTCCAGCAAATGTATTCCCCTCAAAGCTACATAAAAAATTATAGATTAAAAAACCTCCTGCCTTACCAATTTTATTTCAAATTCAACTACTCCTTTTCCAAAAATCAAAATCATAAAAACGAGCGGTGCTTCCAAATAATATTTGGTTATGGCGTGCCTTCCGATTCAAATCCCAAATGAAATAAGGCATCCCCTGCATTCACCACTGGTGCATTGTTATGGCCTATAACATACCCGTCGCGGTTGGAAAGTACTTTCAACTGCTCCTTTCCGTAAGGATCATGGATTACGCCCAGCGGCTCTCCTTTGCTCACTTTGGCCCCCGATTGCTGGGTCCACACGAATATGCCGGGCTGGGCGGCACGTACCCACGAAGTCTTATTGAACAGGATAGTTTTGTGATTCGGGGCCCGCGAATACTCAAGCATCTGCTGGGCATGTAACAGTCGCCGGATACCGTTTAGCCCTTTTTCGATGGAAAAGCCATCAAAGCGGAGGGATTCTCCTCCTTCAAACACCAATATGGGTTTGCCCATTCCCAAGGCTACCTTTCTCAGGGTTTTTGGAATATTGGCTTTCCGAATAAGGTAAGGTGGGCTAAATTGCCGGGCCAGGCTTTCTGCCTTTTTATCATTTGCCGAAAAGCGAACTTGCGGATAGTTGTAACGGCTACCTCCCCCGGTATGAAAGTCCATACCAAAGTCGATGAGCGGCAAAATTCTCCGTGTTAGGGTACCGGCAACCCGTGCTGCCAGCGAGCCGGTCAGGTTGCCGGGAAAGCTGCGATTTACATCTTTACCCTCAGAGGCATCCCGAGAGAAATTGATAAATCCATAAATGTTGAGCAACGGAATGGCGATCACACTGCCCGCTGCCAACTGCTCAAACATGCCTGAATCAATAGCCCGCCGTACTATTTCCACACCATTGATCTCATCGCCATGTACGCCCCCCATCACCAAGGCTACCGGCCCCGGCTCTGTGCTGCGATATACATGTACCCTCAGATTGATTACCGTTCCTGAAGGCAGTTTGGCCACATTGAGCCGCTCAATGCGATGCTCGCCCGGCTCGATTGCTTTGCTTTTGATAACAAAGCCTTTCTGCTTCTTTTTGACAGCCATTGCTAGCTAATTTTTGTACTTCTTTTTGTACTTCTCAACCAATTCCCTGGAATTTACTCTGTACTGTAAAACATGTATTAACAGTTTGATAAAAAAGATGTGTTGCCTATAGCCTGGCTTCTATCAGCTCAATGATCTTTCCGGCTACATCCACCTGCGTGGTGGTTTCAATACCCTCAAGGCCCGGTGAGGGATTAACCTCCAGCAATAACGGCCCGCGATGCGACTGGAGCATGTCCACCCCTGCCACTTTCAAACCCAGTAAGCGCACTGCTTCTTTTGCTGTATGCAGCTCGTTGCTGGTTGGTTTGATATGGATAGAGTTGCCACCCCGATGGAGATTGGAGCGAAACTCACCCGGGCGAGCCTTGCGTTTCATGGTAGCCACTACCTCCCCGCCCACTACCAGGGCCCGCACATCTTCCCCACTCGATTCTTTTACAAATTCTTGTACTAAAAAGCGCTCCTTCAGCTTTTGGAATGATTCGATAATGGATTCGGCCGTTCCAAAATCTTTTGCCAATGTGACACCCAACCCATGTGTGCCGCGCAGCAATTTAATCACCACAGGCGCTCCACCCACTGCCTCTACAAGGTAGGCGGCATCATCATTCAGATTGCCGTAAATGGTACGCGGGAAGCCGAGGCCGGAGCGGGAGATGATCTGTAAACTGCGCAATTTGTTGCGGGCCTGTAGGAGCGGTTCCGAGCCCAATACCGAATAAACGCCCATCATCTCGAACTGCTTGATCACCGCTGCCCCAAAGTAGGTGCCGCTGGCTCCGATGCGCGGAATGATGGCATCGATATGGCCGAGCTTCTCTTCTTTGTAGTACACCAATGGCTGATTGCGCTCGAGGCGAAGGCTGCAATCGGTATAATCAATGAGGAACATGCGATGGCCCCGCTTCTGCCCCGCGATGAGCAAACTCTGCGTGGAATAGAGCCCCGGCCCCCTCGACAGGATGGCAATGTTCATTATACTTTATTTCGTTTGAATCGACCAATATAGGGATTTTGCCGGGGATGGAGACAACTTTTGAAGCTAAGAAGGTTCAGCCAACTACCAAACGCCTGGCTGTACTTTCTCGTCAATCGAAAGAACCATTTTAGCCAGGCTTTGGTACGCTTTGTAGTCTTCGGCAGTATTTGGTACAGAGCGCCTGCCCTGAGATGGGATCGTTTGGGGGAGCAAATGTGAAGCGACGTGATCCAATCGCTCTGTATGGTCCCGCTCTTCCTGCAGCGATCCGATCTTTTGCAACGCCCCTCAGCTTACCATGATCTCTAATCCTCTGAAGGCTCAAAGTCTGTATATTTCTCATAAATTCCCGATCAATAATCGAAACAATTTCACTTTTCAACTCATTCAACTACTAAAGGGGTTTGCATTGTGCAGAGCATTCAAAAAATTGGCTTCGTTTCACTGCCTCCTTTGCTTAAAAACTTTATTTTTGCCCCAAAGAGCCACCACTTTTTCTTTCTTTCAATCATCAAAAAAATGTATCACTATGCCGTTTGACATTGATATGATCAGCGCTTTTTACAAAAGCTATCCCGACAAAGTTGAGAAAGCCAAAAAGCGCCTCCGCCGCTCCCTTACCCTCGCCGAAAAAATTCTATACGCTCACCTCCATCCCGAATCCAAACTCAAAAAATACAATCGCGGCAAAGACTATGTCTTCTTCGCACCCGATCGGGTGGCTATGCAGGATGCAACCGCACAGATGGCCCTGCTGCAGTTTATGATGGCTGGCAAAGACAAGGTAGCGGTACCCTCCACCGTACACTGCGATCACCTCATCCAGGCAGAGGTTGGGGCAGCCAAAGATTTGAAAAATGCGATCAACACCAGCAGCGAAGTTTTTGACTTTCTCCAGTCTGTATCCAACAAATACGGCATCGGTTTTTGGAAACCGGGAGCCGGTATCATCCATCAAATTGTATTGGAGAATTATGCATTTCCCGGTGGAATGATGATCGGTACCGATTCGCACACGCCCAATGCTGGCGGCCTCGGCATGGTAGCCATCGGCGTGGGAGGCGCCGATGCAGTGGATGTAATGGCCGGCATGCCCTGGGAGCTGAAGATGCCTAAGCTTATCGGTGTGAAACTCACAGGCAGTTTGAATGGTTGGACCTCTCCAAAAGATGTAATCCTTAAAGTTGCCGGTATCCTCACCGTGAAAGGCGGCACCGGCGCTATTGTAGAATACTTTGGCCCGGGTGCGAAACGATTGAGCTGTACGGGCAAAGGCACCATCTGCAATATGGGCGCTGAAATCGGAGCTACCACCTCTACCTTTGGCTACGATGCTGCCATGGGACGCTATTTGCGAGCTACCGGCCGGGCGCGCATCGCCAATATGGCTGATAAGATAAAGCCTTATCTCAGCGGAGATACAGAGTGTTACAAAAATCCTGAAAAGTATTTCGATCAGGTCATCGAAATCAATCTGTCGAAATTGGAGCCGCATATCAATGGCCCTTATACTCCTGACCTGGCCTGGCCGATCTCTAAATTTGCGGAGGCTGTCAAAGAAAATGGCTATCCGGAAAAGCTGGAAGTGGGGCTGATCGGCTCCTGCACCAATTCCTCTTACGAAGATCTCGACCGGGCAGCTTCGCTGGCCAAGCAAGCCGTTCGGAAAAAGCTAAAAGTAAAAGCAGAATTTACGGTAACCCCCGGCTCTGAGCAAATCCGCTACACCGTTGAGCGAGACGGTTTTCTGAAAGCTTTCAAAGAAATGGGCGCTATGGTTTTGGCAAATGCCTGTGGACCCTGCATCGGACAATGGGCCCGCCATATGAAAAATCCGAATCGCAAAAATTCGATCATCACCTCCTTCAACCGCAACTTCACTAAGCGCAATGATGGCAACCCGCAAACGCATGCCTTTGTTGCTTCGCCGGAAATCGTCACAGCTCTGGCTATTGCCGGCGACCTCACCTTCAATCCGCTTAAAGACCGGCTGGTCAATTCGGGCGGGCGAAAAGTAAAGCTAAGTCCACCGAAAGGAAAGGAATTGCCACCAAAAGGATTTGATGTAAAAGACCCCGGATATGAGGCTCCCGCAGCTGACGGCAGCCATGTGAAAATAACCATTTCCAAACGATCAAAACGCCTGCAGTTGCTCACACCATTCAAGCCGATCACCCAAAAACAGCTGACCGGCATGCGCCTGCTCATCAAACCGAAGGGCAAGTGTACTACCGACCATATCTCGATGGCCGGGCCGTGGTTGAAATACAGAGGTCACCTAGAAAACATTTCTGACAACTGCTACATAGGGGCTGTCAATTACTTCAATGGCGAAACGAACAAGGTGCTCAATGTACAGCGGAGTCGTTATATGAAGGTACCCGATTCGGCTCGTTATTATCAAAAGAAAGGGATCGGCACTATAGTTTTTGGTGAAGAAAATCTGGGAGAAGGTTCCTCCCGCGAGCATGCAGCTATGGAGCCGCGCTTTTTGGGTGTGAATGCCGTAGTGGTCAAATCCTTTGCCCGCATCCATGAAACCAACCTCAAAAAGCAGGGAATGCTGGCCTTAACTTTTGTCGATCCTGATGATTACGAAAAAGTACGGCAGGATGATCTCATAGACATTACCGGCTTCAAAAATTTCGCTCCCGGGAAAAACCTGACCATCGTGCTGCGCCATGCCGATGGCACCAAGGATAAATTTGAAGTAAAGCATACTTATAATGCTGCACAGATCGGCTGGGTGCGGGCAGGGTCCGCTCTGAATAAGATCCGTGAAGAAGCGGGGGTCGCATAAGAATCAAGCGTGCAGCCCCGAAAGGGCGGCAGCAGAAATTAGCCTGCAATGAACACTACGGAACAGGGGTCGGCTCCTGATTCGGAAAGACTGAAAAAGCCTGGTCGCGCTCCGCTGGCCGGGCTTTTTATAGGCAGCTAACTCTTTTCCCGCAGATCTTTGCGCAATATCTTGCCCACATTGGATTTGGGCAGCTCTTTTCGGAATTCCACCTCCTTTGGTACCTTGTAGCCCGTCAGGTTTTCCTTACAAAAGGCTATAATTTCTTTTTCTGAAAGCGAGCGCTCTTTTTTGACAACAAAGACCTTGACCACTTCGCCCGATTTTTCATGCGGAACACCAATAGCGGCCGCTTCCAGCACTTTGGGGTGCGTGACCAGCACATCCTCTATTTCATTGGGATATACATTGAAGCCCGAAACCAATATCATATCCTTTTTCCGGTCCACGATCTCAAAAAATCCGTCAGCCGACATCTTACCCACGTCGCCCGTACAGAGCCACCCGTCAGGGGTAATAACCCGGCGGGTTTCATCAGAGCGGTTGTAATAGCCCTTCATCACTTGTGGCCCCTTGATTTGTACCTCGCCTGCTTCTCCGGGAGGCAGCACAATCCCCTGCTCATTTACAATACGTACATCGGTGGAAGGCACGGGAATGCCGATGGTACCGAGCCTGCCACTGCCATCAATGGGGTTGACAGTAGCTACAGGCGATGACTCGGTCAGGCCATATCCTTCTGATAAAAAGCAGCCGGTGGTTTGTTGCCACTTTTCGGCCACAGCCCTTTGTACAGCCATCCCACCGCCCACGGTGATTTTGAGGCTGCTAAAGTCGAGCGATTGAAATCCTTTATTGTTCAGCAGGCCGTTGAATAGAGTGTTGACCCCCGTCATCAGGGTAATCTTATGATCTTTGAAGGCTTGGTTGATCGTAGAAAGGTCTCTTGGATTGACGATCAGCACGGTGCGCGTCCCAATCGAGAGTAAGGCAAGGCAATTTACGGTAAAGGCAAATATGTGATAAAGGGGCAGTGGCGACAGGGCAATTTCTTCTTCCCCTTTTAAAAAAGGAGCGATAAAGGCGCGAATTTGTTGCATGTTGGATACCAAATTCCGATTGGTAAGCATGGCGCCTTTGGCTATGCCCGTAGTGCCTCCGGTATATTGAAGGAGGATCACATCATTCGGATTACCCTGATGTGGAGTCAGGGTAAATTTGCGCCCCTGCTTCAAAGCTTCAGAGAAAGTCACCGTATTGGGTATATTGAATTTGGGCACCAGGCGCTTCACATTGCGAACCATGAAGTTGACCATCGCTCCTTTAAAAAAGCCTAACATCTCTCCGATACTGGTGACGATAACGGTCTTAATACGTGTATCCTGGATGATTTTTTCCAAATTGGCAGCAAAATTTTCGGCGATGACGATAGCCTTGACACCTGAATCGGTGAATTGATGGTGCATTTCGCGCGGTGTATAAAGGGGGTTGGTATTCACCAACACCAGCCCTGCCCGCAGCGCTCCAAACATGGCAATGGGATATTGAAGCATGTTGGGCATCATCAGCGCGATCTTGTCGCCTGGCTCCAGGCCACGCGAATGCAGATAGGCTCCAAAGCTTCGGGAACCCTCATCTACTTCATCGAAGCTAATCGTTTTGCCCATGCAACTGAAGGCCGGCATCTTGCGGTATTTTTCAAAGGTTTCTTCAAACAGAGCTACCAATGTAGGGTACGCATCGGGATCAATTTTGACGGGGACGCCGGCGGGATAATTTTTGAGCCAGACTTGTTCGCTATTCATATAGTTTGACTTTAAAAAAAGGATGTTGGGAAGATCGATTAAAATTACAAATTTTTCATTCTTTGTCAAGTTTACCTGCCTCAAGGGGATGAGCGCAGCGCATTTTGCCCCTGTTTATGGCCTTTTGACAATCCATAAGGCGCATTTATTAAAGGTCGCTACTCCTTTTAAAAGCCGTAAAAAAGCTGTACCTTTGCCGCGCAAAAATTATTTCTTAACCCGTCCTGTCTGAAAATACTCGGAACAGGGCTACAAATCAGGAGATTTCTTTAATATGATTGACGAAAAGAATCTCGAAAATGAAGAGTCTGGAAAGGAGACTCTGGAAGAGGTAAACCTTGAAAATACAGTTGTTGACACCACCTCTGAGCCAGTTACTAAAGTAACACCCGCCACTACTGAAGAGCCCGTCGAAGTGGAAGAAGTGGTACTCGAAGAAGAAGTAGATGACCGGTCTGACACCCCTCACGATGATTTTGACTGGGAGCTGGGCAATCGCCATGCACTTCCTTATTCCGAAAAGGAAATGGAAGATTATCTCAAAAAGTACGATTCCACGCTCACCTCTGTTATTGAGAACGAAATTGTAAAAGGAAAAGTCAACTCCATTCACGACGGGGATGTAGTGCTCGACATTCACTTTAAATCCGACGGGCTGGTTCCTTTGTCCGAATTCAGAGACATGCCCGATCTCAAAGTTGGTGATGAGGTGGATGTGTATGTGGAACACCAGGAAGATGAGCGCGGGCAGTTGATCCTTTCGCGCCGCAAAGCAAAACTGCTGCGTGCCTGGGAAAACATTGTCGATTCATACAACAATGGCACTGTCATTAAGGGTACCGTTGTCAGCAAAACGAAAGGCGGGCTTATTGCCGATGCCGGCGGACTCGAAACCTTTCTGCCAGGTTCACAGATTGATATTAAGCCTATCATTGATTACGATGCCTATGTAGGTAAAACGATGGAATTCAAGGTGGTAAAAATCAATGAACAAATCAAAAATGCAGTGGTTTCCCACAAAGCCTTGATCGAAAGCGACCTGGCCGAACAGCGCGAAGCAATTATTGCCAGCCTTGAAAAAGGACAGGTTTTGGAAGGCCTGGTGAAGAATATCACCGACTTTGGCGCATTCCTCGACCTCGGTGGCGTCGATGGCTTATTGTACATTACCGACATATCCTGGGGGCGAATTTCCCACCCCAGTGAGATACTCGCACTGAATCAAAAGATCAACGTAGTTGTACTCGATTTTGATGAAAACAAAAAGCGTATATCGCTGGGACTCAAGCAGTTGCAGCCGCATCCATGGGAAGTACTGGATGAGGAAATCAAGGAAGGCTCTGTGGTAAAAGGCAGAATCGTCAATATCGAGGATTATGGCGCATTTCTTGAAATTCGCCCCGGTGTGGAAGGCTTGATACACGTTTCGGAAGTCACCTGGAGCAATCAGCCCATCAATGCCCGCGAATACTTCAAGCTAGGCCAGGAATATGAAGCCAAGATCGTTACCATTGATCGGGAAGATCGTAAAATGTCGCTCAGCATCAAACAGCTATCTAAGGATCCCTGGAGCGAGATCGAGACCAAATTCCCGGTCAGCAGCAGACACAGTGGCTCAGTAAAAAACCTCACCCCTTATGGAGTTTTTGTAGAATTGGAAGAAGGTATTGGCGGAATGGTACACATTTCCGACTTGTCATGGACCAAGCGCTTTTCGCATCCTTCCGAATTTACCAAGGTTGGTAATGACATTGATATTATCATCCTCGATATTGATAAAGACAGCCGCAAACTATCATTAGGCCATAAGCAAATCGAAGAAAATCCCTGGGATACCTTTGAAAAGGTATTCCCTGTCGGGTCATATCACGAAGCCACTTTATTGCGGCGCGATGATCGTGGAGCCATCGTCCAGCTGCCTTATGGCCTGGAAGCCTTTGCTCCTATCAAGCACATCCGCAAAGAAGACGGACAATTAGCAGAAGTAGATGAGGCGCTTACCGTAAAAGTGATTGAATTCAACCGGGATGACAAGCGCATTTTAGTTTCACACCTGCGCTACCTTGAGGACATCCGCAGAGAAGCTGACAATTCACTCAAGCAGGACAAGGAAAATGTAAAAACCGAAATGCGCAAGGCGGTGAAAAAGACCCAATCAAAAGTCGAACGTGCTACACTTGGCGAATTGGATGCTTTTTCACAGTTGAAAGAGCAACTCAAGGAGGATGCAAAAACAACTAAAGCTGCACCTCCGGCGGCTGAGCCAGAAGCCAAGACTGAGGAACCGGCTGCTCCTACCGAGGAGGCTGAGGCGGTCGTTGAAGAGCCGGCAAAGGAAGAGGCTGCTCCCGTCACACCCACTCCTGTGGAAGCTGGAGCAAAGGACGATTTTAAAAAGATCGAAGGCATTGGCCCCAAGATAGAGGAGCTATTGCATACGGCAAGCATTCTGACTTATCAGCAGTTGCACGAAACGGAAGCTGAAAAAATCCGTGAAATTCTTGCGGAGGCAGGTAGCCGTTACAAAGTACACGATCCTACATCATGGCCAAAACAGGCAGGAATGGCTGCCAACGATAAATGGGAGGAATTGAAAGAGTGGCAGGATAGTGTGCGCGGAGGTAAAGAATAGCCATAGCTTTAAGATAAACACACAAGGGGGGGAATTCAACTGAGAGTTTTCCCCATTTTTTTATCTTACCACCAAAATTCCGTTCAAATGACCAATCAATACCCTTTTATTCAATTCATTCTGCTATCGTTGATAGCAGCTACCATTTATATGGCTTGCAACAACGATTCTGCTCCAGCTACCAGCCAGTCAGCCACCTCAGAGCCCCCCCTTAATCTGGAAGGACTCGA
>OZ244935.1:880000-2082500 GCA_965222005.1 Saprospiraceae bacterium | reverse complement strand
CTTCACATTGTGCTTGAATATAGGATGTGTAGGATAGGTGGGAGACTATGAAGCGGTCGCGCCAGTGGCTGTGGAGTCGCCCTTGAAATACCACCCTTCCTATATTTAGGTGCTAACTCCGGCAATAGCCGGGGGACCGTGTGTGGTGGGTAGTTTGACTGGGGTGGTCGCCTCCAAAAGCGTAACGGAGGCTCGCAAAGGTACCCTCAGCATGGTTGGTAATCATGCGTAGAGCGTATAAGTACAAGGGTGCTTGACTGAGAGACCGACAGGTCGAACAGGGTCGAAAGACGGCTTAAGTGATCCGGTGGTTCCGTATGGAAGGGCCATCGCTCAAAGGATAAAAGGTACTCCGGGGATAACAGGCTGATCTCCCCCAAGAGCTCACATCGACGGGGAGGTTTGGCACCTCGATGTCGGCTCGTCACATCCTGGGGCTGAAGAAGGTCCCAAGGGTTGGGCTGTTCGCCCATTAAAGTGGCACGCGAGCTGGGTTCAGAACGTCGCAAGACAGTTCGGTCCCTATCTGTTGCGGGCGTAGGAGTATTGAGGAGGTCTGACTCTAGTACGAGAGGACCGAGTTGGACGAACCGCTAGTGTACCTGTTGTGGCGCCAGCTGCACCGCAGGGTAGCTATGTTCGGTAAGGATAAGCGCTGAAAGCATCTAAGCGCGAAGCCAGCTCCAAGATGAATACTCCATGGGCTTCGGTCCTAAAGGGTCCCTGTAGATGACAGGGTCGATAGGCTATAGGTGGAAGTACAGTGATGTATGAAGCCGAGTAGTACTAATAACCCGAAAGCTTCCTTTTTTTAAAAGCTTTAAAAAAGCTTCTAAAGCCGCTCTACATCAAACGCCTCTTTTACTCCTCTTTACTCCTCCCAGATTTTGTCATCTTCCCAAACAAGATCCAACTAACGAAACTTAAGAATTGTTGGTGGCTATAGCGAGGGGGTTCACCTCTTACCATTCCGAACAGAGTAGTTAAGCCCCTCAGCGCCGATGGTACTGCCCCTGGGTGGGAGAGTAGGTCGCCGCCAACACAAACTTCATGCAACGCCCCGTTGATCTTTTGTATCGACGGGGCGTTTGCTGTTTTGGAAAGTGGGTCAAAGTTAAAAAAGAAAAGGCAAGCTCCTCAGCGCCGATGATGAACGACAGATTCACGACGCAGGAGTGATGAATGTCTGTTAGACATTCAAGGGAGTGAACCGCGAAGCGGAGGGGTATGCCCCTGGGTGGGAGAGTAGGTCGCCGCCAACACAAACTTCATGCAACGCCCCGTTGATCTTTTGTATCGACGGGGCGTTTGCTGTTTTGAGGAGCGCAGATCAACAAGCTGACAAGCACAATCGCAATGATTAAGAGCGTGTTTGGAGTTTATCCTTCGGTGCATTAGTGCAAAATTTAATTCTGTACTTCATTATTTTTCATCGCCATAGCGTGGGCTATGCCTCAAAAAAAGGCTTCGCCCAAAATTAAATTTTACTACTACTGCTTCCAAAAGCAATTTCCAAACACGCTCTAATCTGAGCTCGATATCTGCTCCTTCCTTTCACCAAGTATCGACTGAACCTCCCCTACTGCATTATTGCTTACACCCATTGCTTCCAATTGTTCAAGATCATACCGCAGCAAATTTCCATAAGTTTCAAATTTATCCATCGGAATTAGGTGCATAAACTTAACCGCATCATTAAAATCTGATTTTATAATAGGTATATCTTTTAACTCCATTACGAGTTCGCGAGCCTCCGCTATTTTATTTTCAGCCACTAAGAGTAATACCCTTTTCGCTTTCATCCAGGGCTCATAGGAAGTGCGCGAAACTTCATGCACAGGAAAACTGGCTGCCTTCCGAAGTGCGCGCTTTGCCCGATCCGTTCGGCCGGCCATTACCTGCCAATTGGCCAGCAGGCTGTATCCTATTCCTGCCATTGTACTTTCCACCCAGGTATGTTTCTTCTGGAGGCGTTCAAACATCGCGTTGCTCTTGCTCTGGTGATATATTTTTTCTTCTACATCCGTTCCGTGAAAGGCCTTTCGGCCATGATAAGCAGCTATATAGTAGGCGTGTGTAGAGTCAAAGGCCATGTCCAGATAGCGTGCCCGCTGGTAAACTTTATATTCAGGATATTTTTTATCATCAATTACCAATGGTTCAGCTTTCAATGAATCTGCTCCGGCAGCAACTGTCTCCCTTTCCTCCTCCAGCCCAAAGGCTATGCGTTGCTCCCAACTGAGAGACGCCAAGCGGTTGGATGCCAAAAAAGTATCCCAACGCATAAAAATAGTAGAGGTACTATTCCCCATCCCTACCAAAACATATTTCCCGTCGGGTGAAAAAGCTACCACATTTATACTCTCTTTGCCCTTGGTGAAGGTTTGCATTTCGTTGCCTTGCAGATCCCAAAGACGAGCCGTGCCATCGCGCGAGCCGGCGGAAAGCACATACTCACCATCTGGTGAAAAGGCCACCGAAAAAATATTATGGGTATGTCCTTTGAAATTGGCCAGGTGCTTACCCTCCGTATTCCAAAGATCAAGCGTGCCACCAACCCCTCCTGTTAAAATTTTGCGACTGTCAGGAGAGAAAGCAATCGCAAGGTTTTTGGTGTGGGTATCAATCACCCGGATGGAATCTCCGTTCTCTGCCGACCATAGCCTGGCCGTGCCATCTGTGCCGGTAGTCGCGATGAGCTGACCATCAGGGGAATAGCACCCTCCATGGATATAGTGCTGATGCCCTTGCAGACTGTACAGCGAGTCAGCATTCAGAGACCATACGATACAGCTAAAATCCTGGCTGCAAGTGAGCAAGTTGCCGCCATCCGGTGAAAAGGCTACTGATCGAGTCGGGCGGGTATGTTTATCCAATCGATGCAACAAGTTACCTTCTTTATCCCAGAGGATAGCTTTATAATCGCTGGCGGCGGTGGCTATATACCTGCTGTCAGGTGAAATAGCCACCGAATTGACTATTTGCTGGTGGCCTTTTAGCTCAGCCATTTGCTCCCCGGTTATATCCCAAACGGAGGCAGTATAGTCTCTGCTCCCCATCACAACGAAGGAGCCATCGGGGGCATAGGCAACGGATGTAATCATATCCTTATGCCCTTGAAATGGGGATAACTCATTGCCCTTCCAGCTCCAAACCTTACCCTTATTATCAAAACTACCACTTAATAAAAAATAACCATCGGGAGAAAAAGCAATAGCTACTACCTTATCATCATGCCCATCCAACGTTTGGATGTTTGCTCCTTTTTTGTCCCATAGCTTGACGCTGAAATCCCAGCTGGCTGTTGCAAATATTTCTCCGTCAGGACTAATGCTGACAGCCGACACCGCATCAGAATGCCCCTCAAAAGACTGAAGCTCTTTGCCAGACCGATCCCACAACTTGGCCGTACTATCCCAACTGCCGGTAAATATTTGCTGATCATCTTTTGAAAACGCAACATCTGATACAGAGCCTTTATGACCTGTAAAACGCCTGATTTTAGTGCCTTTCCGGTCAAACAGCAAGGCCGTATCATCCCAACTGCCGGAGAGCAGTTCCCGGCCATCGGATGAGAAAGCCAGGCTGGAAATATAATCGGTATGCAACTTGGGAAAGCGCGCCAGCTCCTTGCCAGCAGCACCCCAGAGCCTGATTTCACCATCCCAGCTGCCCGTAGCAATCGTAGCAGCATTGGGCGAAATGGCAACGGCGGTTACATCAGTAAAATGTCCTTCCAGACTATGCAACAAGTTGCCCTGGATATCCCAAATTTTAGCACTATTATCTCTGCTTGCGGTCACTACAAACTGATCGCCAGGGGCAAAAGCTACCGCTAAAACAGGTTCAGTATGTCCGGTGAAGGTAATCATCACCGCTCCGCGGGCATCCCAAAGCCTGGCAGTATTGTCCCAGCTTCCGGTCAGCATTGAATTCCCATCAGAGGAATAAGCGACACTTGAAATATAGGCACGATGACCCGACAGCACTGCCTTGTAATAGGGAGGAGGTGAGAGGCTAACTGAATTTTTCAAAACCACTTTCGCTGTTTTTCCTTCCGGATAGAGCTTCAGTGCCTCTTCAGCCAAACGCAACCCCACAGTAGGGTTGGTATTGAGCTGGATGATCGCCTGGGCAGACAGCTCATTGGCTTTCGCTTTGATTTCTGACTCCTGATTAGCCTTTTTGAGCAGCAGGGAACGGTTGAAAGCAAAGGCCAGTGCAATGAGCGAGATCAATGCCAGCGCGATGCCTCCGATACCGATGGCCAATACCTGGCGGCGTTTGCGCTTGTCGGTTTTCGCCCTTTGTGCCATTTCCTCCAGCTGGCGTTCCTTTTCCATCAAAAGCTCTTGCTCCTTTCGTTTGCTCTTTGCTTTGAGGATAGGCGGCACCATAGTGTCATGGCAAAGTTCGTAGGTCATGCCTCCATTGGCACCCGGTACTGCGCGTAGCAGTCGGCTGTCCACCAATTTGGTGAGCAAATCCTTGTTAATATCGAACTCTTTGATAATCTGGCCTTCATACAAATTGAGGCGCCGTTCATCTTCCTCAAAAATAAGACCTTCCTCTATGAGTACGCGAGCTGCGTTTTGTTCGGCTTCGGTATCGAGCTGAGAGATTTGGGTATCGTAATAATTTTCATAAATATGCTCGATATTGCCAATATCTTCCAGCTTGACCAACGTCAGGCCTCCGGCACGAATGACCTTTTCTTCGATGGCCCGACAAAGAATCTGGAGCTGGAAGGATTCAATTTTTTGACTCCCCTTTTTCGACAAAAAGTCAAGCATGCTTTCAATGGCCATATCCTCAAAATCGAAAACAGGTGAGTAGAAGAGCCCCTGCTTGTAGGCGGGGCTGAGGATGGCTTCTTCTGCCTGGTCGAGTGAAAGCGGTTCCAACTGGTAGCAATTTTTGAGCACCATCGGAAAGAAGTCCTTCATTCCATTGAGTAGGCTCATTCGGTCAGAGCGAATGGCCAGCAGCAGCTTTACATTGAGCGGCTTGTGCAAAAGGCTGAGTTGCTCGTGAGTCAACCGTTGCTTATCCGACTGATATTCCTGCTCGATGATCTCCCGGAATGATTGGGGAATCTGTGTATGCACCAGGTCAGAAAGCTGTCTTTTGAATTGGTGAACCTGCTTCTTCGGATAGGTAAACAACTCTTCAAACTGATCGAAGAAAAGGATGAAATTGTTGTTTCCACTGCTGATCTGCAACTTTTTGCAGAGAAACCACAGGCTACTCTGATCAATATCGAATTCATCAAGAAAAGTGGCGGTAGTGGAAAGCTCGCTGATTTTGCCGGCCAACACCTGGGTGGGTGTGCTGAGAGTAGCTTGGGAATAGGCTCCAAAGCGAATACTTTGAGCATCAAAGATGCCTTCTTCCTCCAATTTAGGGAGGATACCTGCATTGATGAGTGAGCTTTTCCCCAGGCCGGATTTGGAATAAAGCACCACCAGGTCTTCCAGACTGATGAGCCGGTGTAGCTGTTCAATATCCTGCGATCGGCCATAAAAGAGATGCGCCTGCTCTTTGGTAAAAGGAGGAGCACCCGGATAGCGGTATGCCAATGTAGTGGCTGATGTAGTCTTCGTTTTCAAATTGGTTTTTTTAAAGCTTGTTAAGTAATGATCAAATAATAACTTCACGATTTGTCTCTGATCTTTTGCCGCCATACTTCGTTATTTTTTGCTTAAATAGCTCGCTATTCGCTCAAAAAATGCCTCGCCTGACGACAAAATCTCAATCCCAAATCAATAACTTATTAATTGGCCATTACTAAAGCAAACCTGGCAGTATCTGTCAGGCCATTGCCTTGGCTTCGTTGATCAGTTCGAGTATCGAGCGGGATATCTTGGCAGATTCTACCTGTGCAGTAGCATTATCCACTATGCCTTGATTGATCTTCCGCTTTAGCCGTTTGTGTCGGTTGGTGATAAGCACAAGATCATCGATACGCTCATCTTCCCCATTGCCATTATTTTCAAGCATATCCTGAAAGCCATTAAGTACCTTGTCGATCTCGTCATTTTTAAGCCAGTTCATCAACACGGCATATTGATCTTCCTTTTTTTGAGGTTCAGTGCGGATAAGGTCACTTTCTACGCATTTGCTGTACAATTCGCTGATGAAGCTGTTAATGCCGTCCGATATAAAATCGATTTTAAATTGCTCGTAGCAAAAACTACGCGTAGTGGGTTGCATGTTTTTGTTGGCGGCAAATTTCATGAATTCAATGTCTTTATGCATATGCAATACTCTCAATAGCAACTGCATGTACCATTTGTCGAAAGGGATGCCTAAAAAGATAAAGTTTTTGGCGTCATCCACCAGATGATGCTTCAACCTATTGGGCATACTGTTCGATTGGAGCACACACTCCAGGTAATCGAAGAGGTCGTCATGTGTAAGCACCAGCGACTCCTGCCGCTCGATGCTACCGAAGAGGTTGTAAATTAAGGGGTTCTGTTTATCGGGCAACTTTTTGTATTCTTTGGGTGGTTGGTTTTTCCACAAAAAGTCGAAAGAGTGCTTGAAATTGAGTCGCTGAAAAACCGATTCCAGCAATTTGTCAGGGTTAATAGTGATGATGAGATGGAACGGAATTTTGGCAATTTTTTCCATCAGCTGTTCTACATGGGGAAAGCTTTGGTCAAAAAAAGTCTTGAGTTGGTAGTACACCTCTGTTTTTCGACTGCGTTCGCGAAAATAGAACAGGCCGTCATCGTAGATTCGGGTGTCTTCCGTTTTCTCAATGTCCAAAAAAGATTCAATCTGCTGTTGTAAGGAGCCTTTTTCCGGGAGGTGAAAAATTTCTGGTCCGATAAAAAGCACACATTTTTCCTCCCTGACCGTGTCAAGGGTTACATTCCAATTAAGGGGCATGTTGGGGCGATTAAGTTTAATAAATTAAACTTTTCTCTATAGTATGTTGTAAAGTACAATATCGAATATACGCAGAATCCTTGCATCTACCTAATTTGAAAATAGAATAAATAAGCTTTGCTTCTCCGATGAACACAAGTTTTGCCTGCCAGCCACTCGGTCATAGAGGGAATAAATGTAACTTGCATCTTCAATGAAAATGGGAATTATTCAAAAAGCTGGGCTCGAACTACTTTGGTGGATCATCACAGCATTTGCTGTATATGGCGTACTTTATCCGATTACCCGGGCGGTTTACGACTTCCCTTTTTTGTTTACAAATGCTCTTTTTGTCATTATTTTTATTACATTCACACGTTATATATTTTTATTGAAACATACCTTTCTCGCCAGGCAGCAGATACTAAAAGTAGTAGTGGTGTTCCTGTGTATTCCATTAGTTTTCTACCTTATCCAGGAACTCAATTTTTTCCAAATCTTTCTGGATGAGCGGGGGGTGGAAGCTTTTCTCAAGCATCTTTCACTACCTCAGCAGGAAAGCCTCGGAGGCTATATCCGAAATGAAATGATCCTCTTTGGAACGGCCAGTATCATTACCGCTTTTCTATTGCCCCTGCGGATGACTATCTCCGTTTGGCGGACTCATAATAAAGGGACCGTTTGAATGAAAAAAGGAATTGCCCAACGAGCCACTAAAATAAAAATACATGTCAATTGTAAATGAATTCAATGCCTACCGGGCCAAAATGAACGACAAAATCCTCACGCAGGACAATAAGGTGCTCAAACGCTTCTTCAATCTTGACACCAATGCCTATCAAGATGGAGCGCTGCCTAAAAAGACCAAAGAGCTATTGGGTTTGGTAGCTTCGATGGTATTGCGCTGCGACGATTGTATTCGCTATCACCTGGGGAAATGCCATGAGCTGGGTGTCAGCACCGAAGAGGTATTCGAAGTATTTGCCATCGCCAATCTGGTAGGTGGTTCCATCTGTATCCCGCACACCCGCCGGGCTGTGGAGTACTGGGAAGCATTGGGGGAATAGGTATTTAAAATGTCTGAAAACCTGTAAAACATGAAGCCCTATTTATCAACCCTCAATGAGGTACAACGAAAGGCCGTACTCGCTACCGATGGCCCCGTGCTGGTGGTGGCCGGACCGGGCTCGGGCAAAACGCGTGTACTCACCTATCGCGTTGCGCATTTGATCGAAGAGGGCGCGGCTCCCTGGGAAATTCTGGCTCTTACTTTTACGAATAAAGCTGCCCGCGAAATGAAAGAACGCATCGCCAAAGTAGTCGGCAATGATGTCAACAAAGTATGGGCAGGCACCTTTCACTCCATCTTTGCCCGCATCCTGCGGGTAGAAGCCGATCAGCTGGGCTATCCTACCCATTTCACCATCTATGATACTGATGATACCAAAAGTGTCCTCACGGCGATCATCAAAGAGATGAATTTGAATCGGGATCATTACAACGTCAATGCTATCAGAAGCCGCATATCATCGGCAAAAAGCAATCTTATCACCCCGCAAATGTATGCAGAAGATCAGGAGCTGACGATGCAGGACCGCCAAGCCAATCGGCCGCAGCTTCATGAAGTATATGCCAAATACACAGCCCGCTGCAAACGCTCAGGGGCTATGGATTTTGATGACCTGCTCTATCGCTTGTACGAGCTGCTGCAAAACTTTCCCGAGGCGCGCAAGAAATATCAAAATCGCTTCCGCTATATTCTGGTAGATGAATTTCAGGACACCAATCACCTTCAATATGAGATCGTGCGCAAGCTGCTTGACTATCGGGATGAAGCTGGAGAAGTGGATACGCAGAGGAGCCGAAATGTTTGTGTAGTAGGCGATGATGCGCAGAGTATTTATGCCTTTCGGGGCGCTACCATTGAAAACATCCTACACTTCGAGCGCGATTTCAAACGCTTTGGCATTCGGGTGTTCAAACTGGAGCAAAACTACCGATCTACCGATCCTATCGTTCAGGCCGCCAATGAGGTCATTACCCACAATCGCAGCCAGATACCCAAAAAAATATGGTCAGATAAAGGCGTTGGTCAGCGCATCAAAGTGATCAGAGCAATGGCAGATAGCGAGGAAGGGCGAAGGGTGGCGGATATTATTCTGGAACAAAAAAACCGGTATCATCTGCACAATAGCGATATTGCCATCCTGTATCGCACCAATGCACAATCGCGCATTTTTGAGGAAAATTTGCGTCGCCACAATATCCCCTACCGCGTATTTGGCGGGCTCTCTTTTTACCAGCGGAAGGAAGTGAAAGACTTTTTGGCCTACCTCAGACTGGCTATCAATCAGCAGGATGATGAAGCGCTGCGGCGGGTCATCAACTATCCGCGGCGAGGCATTGGTGCGGCAAGTGTTGACAAGCTCAGCCAGCATGCAGATACCAGCAATCGTACCATGTGGGGCAGCATCGACAGCCTGTCTGTTGCTACCCGCACCCGCAAGGCGCTGCTCGATTTCAAGGCGATGATCCAGGTATTTGCCCGCAGGGCCAACGAAATCAATGCCTATGAGCTGGCAACTTTTGTGGCCAAACAGAGCGGTTTGATCAATTTGCTGCGAAAAGACAATTCGGTAGAAGGGATGGGAAGGTTGGAAAATGTGATGGCACTACTCGACGGCATCAAGGATTTTGTAGAAAATGATGAACTGCAAGTTGGTGACAGTCCTCCCGAAAAATCCCTTGCGGCCTATTTGCAGAGTATCGCCCTGCTGACCGATTTTGACAACAAGGATGCCATGGGAGACTTTGTCAACCTCATGACAGTACATTCGGCCAAGGGTCTGGAATTTAGATCGGTAATAGTGGTGGGGCTGGAGGAAAAGCTATTCCCTTCCTTCATGTCGATGGGCAGCCGGGAGGAGTTGGATGAGGAGCGCCGCTTGTTTTATGTAGCGATCACACGCGCCGAGCAATTTCTAACACTCACCTATTCGGCGAGCCGTTATCGCTTTGGACAAATGCGCTACAATGATCCGAGTCGGTTTTTGGATGAAGTTCCGGTACAAGTGCTGGAGCAGATCAACCCCGTGGTCAACAGGCGGGCGGAGCAGCAGGCAGCTGGAGTACGTGGCAACTTTCGGAGCCCGCTCCGGAAGGCAACACCCAAAAGAATGGCCAATCCGTCCGACTTTAAGCCCAGCCCTTCTCATACCATTCAGGAAGGGATGAAGGTTTTGCACATGCGCTTTGGCGAAGGGGAAGTGATGAGCATTGATGGCGGGGAGGAAAACCGGGTGGCTACAATTCACTTCCAGAATGTGGACAATCCGCAGCGGCGCATCATGCTCAAATTTGCCAAACTCCAGATTTTAGGACCGCTCAAAAAATAAATCCGACATTTTTGAAATAAGTGAAAACTGAACGACCGAGGGGTAGTGACGTTGAGCCTAATCCAAAAACAGAAAAGAGGATATAATTTTTTGGATAATGCTAAGAATAGCTTCAATCCATCAAAATAAGGAGCGCCTGCTCGCCGGGCTGCACGAAAGCCTGGTGCTTTTGCTGCTCTCCTTCCCCAATGTGGATGCCATCCCCCTTTTGAAAAATAAGCGTTTGGGCAGGAAAGCGGATGTGCAGCCTTCCGTCGATGATGTAGCCACTATGCCCTTTGGTACACCAACCCTCTTCTTCAAAAGCCTCACTGATTTCCACCAGCCGAAGGCGAAAATGACGCAATTGTATAGTCTTGGCACGAAAGCCAGCAGCAACTTGCTGCCAGGGCATTTCCTCAAATCGTATAAGAGGAGAGGGATTCATAAAAGATTTATTTTGAGCAGTTGGTGCAAGCGGTTTCAATTTACCAAAAATTACTCGATTTTTGTGGGCGGATGAAGGATACACACCGTGGAAAAACATACTTTGCGTCCGATTTTCATCTCGGCATCAATGCCCGATTGAGCAGCCGGATGCGGGAAGCACAGATTGTACGTTGGCTCGACACCATTCGCCAGGATGCCGAAGCCATCTATCTGGTAGGTGATCTGTTTGACTTTTGGTTTGAATACAGCAGCGTGGTGCCAAAGGGCTATGTGAGGCTGTTGGGCAAACTGGCAGAGTTGCGGGATGCGGGTATTCCGGTATTTGTATTTACGGGCAACCACGATATGTGGATGTTCGACTATTTTGAAAAAGAATTGGACATCCCTGTTTTCCGCCAGCCGATTATCCGGGATATTGGGGGCCGAAAGTTTATGATTGGTCATGGTGACGGGCTGGGGCCTGGTGATAGAGGATATAAGCTAATCAAGAAGGTGTTTTCCAACCGGCTTTGTCAGTGGTTGTTTGCCCGCCTGCATCCCAATTTTGGTATCGCACTGGCTCGATTCTGGTCGGGCAGGAGCAGGGCTTCCAATACCGAGGAGGGCCATTTTTTGGGCGAAAAGCGCGAATGGCTTATCAACTATGCGCATGAGGTGCTGAAAGAACAGCCAATCGATTTTTTCATTTTCGGCCACCGCCACCTGCCTATTGATTATATGCTAAACAACGAAAAGAGTCGTTATATTAACCTGGGAGAATGGATGCATTACAACTCCTACGCGGTATTTGATGGTACTGATTTGCAGCTTCAATTTTTTGAAAATGAAAAAGCTGGTTATTTTTATCCTTAGTTATTGGTTGCTGCTCGGCTCACTGATTGGCCAGGCAGATCAGCCTGCAATACAGTCACCGGCAGACCATCTCTTTCAACCCGTGGTAAGCATTCCGGTGACTGCCAAATTGATCGCTACGGACAAATTGCAACAACTCTATGTAGTCACCGCTTCCAACGAACTGATAAAATATTCGGCTGAAGGAGTAGAGGCTTTCCGATACAATGACAACTCCCTGGGTGAATTGAAAACCATTGATGTAACCGACCCTTTCAATCTGCTGCTATACTATCCGGAATACCTCACCGTCACCACGCTGGACAGGACCCTTAGCAAAACTGGAGATTACCTGCTCTATGACCTTGATGTGACGGATGTGCAAGCCGTTGGCATGTCGAACGATAACAATGTATGGCTGTATGATGATACCAGTTTTAAGTTGAAGAAGATCAACCGGGCGGGGGAAACATTGGCAGAAAGCAATGACCTGAGTATGCTACTCAATGATAGCCCTGCCCCCAACTTCATTACCGAGCGTAATAATTGGGTGTATGTCAATGCACCGCAATCCGGAATTTTAGTATTTGACAATTTCGGGCAATACGTGAAGCAGATACCTATTGCAGGCTTGCAGCAATTCAGCATTGTGGATGATCGGTTGTTGTACCTGTGTGAGCAGAGTTTGTGCAGCTTCCATTTGAAGTCGCTGCTCGGTACCCGCTATTCTTTACCACGAATGGTGCCCGATGCTGGCCGTATCAGCTTTCAGCGCAACAAACTCTTTGTGGCGTATGCCGATCGTGTGGAGGTGTATGCCCTATTGTCCATGAAAAAAGGAGAAAAGCAATGATGCCTCTCTCCCTCTTCTTTTCGGACAGCGCTGCGGCGATCAAATGGTCATAATTTCCTTTTCTTTAGCGTCAAGGAGTTTTTGAATTTCATCGTTGTGGTTATTAATCATCTTTTGCACAGCGTCTTCTTTTCGTTTGCCCATATCTTCAGGATAGCCATTTTTTACTTCATTTTTTATGAAGTCCATCACTTTGTGGCGGGCATTGCGGAGGCTTACGCGGGCATCTTCACCAAGCGACTTGCTCTGCTTGACCAGCTCTTTGCGGCGTTCTTCAGTAAGCGGCGGTACATTGATGATTACCATTTCGCCGTTGTTTTGCGGTGTCAGTCCGATATTGGCGGCAAAGATAGCCTGCTCAATATTGGCGATCATGGATTTTTCCCAGGGTTGAATACTTAGGGTTTTGGAATCGGGCGAATTAATGTTCGCTATCTGCTTGAGGGGGGTAGGATTTCCGTAATAATCTACCATGATTCCGTTGAGCATGGCAGGAGAAGCCTTGCCAGCTCTGAGTTTGGATAATTCGCGTTGCAAATGGTTGATCGATTCATCCATGAATTTTTTTGCCTTCTGAATATAAGATTCGAGGTCTTCTTTTTGCTGCATAGTTATGAAGTTTATTGAACAAAAGGCTGTCAGAAGTTGTAGATCACCTCCCCTTTCGACAGCGTAATATTTTCCAGTTGCTGCATGCGCTGAATTACTTTATCAACATTTCCTGGCTCTGTAAGTTCCTGATTGTTCAGTAAAATAAAGCTGCGCAGCATTTGTAGATTCTCGGGTCGCTTTCCCTGCATCCGCATACGATCGATCGTCAGTTCAGCAATTGTTTCGATCATGGCATCATCAAGTGCCAACTCCGGCAGGAATGGTTTTGTGGCATTATCAGTTTGGCTGGGGTGCTCATACATACTTCCAGAAGCGGAAGGATACTCCTGTACACGCTCTTCGTAGGTTTTTTTGCGCTTAACCCGCAGACAGCTTCTTCCTTCCGCATTGATGAAATTGACGAGTGCATCGAAAGAGCTGTCATTGGAAAGAATAGCAAACTCTATGTCTTTACTTGCCTTTTGGTGCATTTTTCCCATCAGAAAGCTCAACAGAAAGTTCATATCCATATCATCCGTTTCGTTTACAGCTATCCACTTCACTCCCTTGCCGAGGCGTTGCATCTGAATGACCAAATCCAATGGGATGAGGTCTTCTTCGGCATTGATCATGATAAAAACCTTATCGCAAACTTTTTCCAGTTTTTTGAATTTTACCTTTTTTAGGTTGGAGAAGTCGATGAATATGTACCTTCGGTTCCGTGTATTGCTCATTATGACATGTGTAGGAGTAGTAAAGGGGTCAACGAATATATTATTATAAATGCTAAAATAAACTAAAAAGTGCCTTTTACAAAATTTTGAAAATAGAAAAGGCGAAGGTTGGATAAATTTATCCAACCTTCGCCTCTGCAAGGCCCTAAAAGCCATGTCGGTTAGTCGCTGCTGGCGTAGCGGAAAATCAGGTAAATCAATATGAGTAAGGAGGATAATGCAGCTGACACATACGTCATGGCGGCCCACCAAAGGGCATCCTTTGCGCCATCGTACTCTGCCCCCTCCGTGACGCCGCTTTCATCGAGCCAAACCAATGCCCGCCGGCTGGCATCAAATTCCACAGGCAAGGTAATAAAGCTAAATACGGTAGTGATGGCAAAGGCTGCGATTACTATCAGCAAGAGCTGTGGAAAACTGCCCAAAAACATAAGTGCGAAGATCAGCAACCACTGCTGGGCGATAGATGCAAATTTCACATAAGGAACCAGTGCCGACCGCAATGTCAGCATGCTGTAAGCAGTATCGTGCTGTACGGCATGGCCACATTCATGAGCTGCAACAGCAGCCGCAGCTATGTTTCGGCCCTGAAAAACTGCCGGGCTCAAAGTAACGGTTTTGGTCATCGGGTTGTAATGATCGCTCAAAAACCCCTTTCCCTGCTTGATTTGAATAGTAGGCAGATTGTAATGCTCAAGCATGGTACGGGCCACTTCCTGACCAGACATGCCGCTGCGGATACCAATTTTGCTGTATTTGTTGAATTTGCTTTTCAGACGGTTGCTGACAAACATGCCGATCATAGACAGCCCGCCAGCTACCAGCATATAAAGCATATATTCTCCGTTATACATGATTCATTCAATTTAAAGTGTAATCAAAAAAAAACTTAAGGAAGATAGTAAAAAACTATACATACCTCCCTACTCTTTTAGACTTTTTGAAGGCCCTTCAGGTCACAGCCTGTTTACGAAATAGTGCCGAAACCGGTATAAGGGCGCAGTGCCTGAGGTATAACAATTCCGACAGTGGTTTGGTTGTTTTCGAGCAAAGCGGCTACAATCCGTGCCAGCGCCAAGGCGCTGCCATTGAGGGTATGAGCCAGTTGGGTCTGCTTATTGCCATCCCGATAGCGGAGCTTCATCCGATTGCTCTGGTAAGTCTCAAAATTGGATACTGAACTTACTTCCAACCATCGTTGCTGCGCAGCAGAATACACTTCAAAGTCAAAAGTGAGTGCAGAGGTAAAGCCCAGATCACCGCCACAAAGCCGGACAATCCGATAAGGCAACTCGAGCTTGGCTAATAAGCCTTCCACATGCTCCAACATTTGGTAGAGCGTATCATAAGACCGATCGGGATGCTCGATTTGTACAATTTCAATTTTGTCGAATTGATGAACCCGGTTGAGGCCGCGAACGTCTTTGCCATAAGCACCGGCTTCCCGCCGGAAGCAGGGCGTGTAGCCAGTGAGCTTAATAGGCAGCTCCGACTCCTTTAAGATTGCTCCCCGATACATATTGGTGACTGGCACCTCGGCGGTAGGAATAAGATAGAGATTGTCAGCCGTGACGTGATACATCTGCCCTTCCTTATCGGGCAATTGACCGGTAGCGCGGGCTGTATCTTCATTAACCAAAAGAGGAGGTATGATTTCCTCATAACCGGCAGCCCTGGCTTCATCCAGAAAAAAATTGATCAGCGCCCTTTGCAGGCGGGCACCTTTCCCACGAAAAAGGGGAAAGCCCGAACCAGCGATTTTGACACCCAGCTCAAAGTCAATTAACTGATATTTAGTGGCCAGTTCCCAATGAGGCAAGGCTCCTTCAGGGAGCTGCGACAGCTCGGCCTCCCACCCTTTGTACAACTCGTTGTCCGCATCGCTATTGCCTGCAGGTACAGAGGCATGTGGGATGTTGGGGATGCTCAAAAGCAAATGTCCGATTTGAGTTTTGATGTCAGCCATTTGCTCCTGAAGGGTTTTGATCGTGGTTTTTTGATCGGCAACCCTGGTTTTGAGGGTGGCGGCCTCCTGGGGCTGCCCAGATTTATAAAGTTGGCCGATTTCGGCAGAAAGGCTGTTGTTTTCGGCCAGCAGGCTGTCAAGCTGGGTTTGGGTAGCTTTGCGGCGGTCATCCAGCTCGATGACTTTATCAATATTGCCAAGCTCCTGCTCTCCGAGGTTTCGGACGGCCAGGCGTTTGCGGAGCAATGAAATATTTTGGCGGATAAAGGGAAGGGTGAGCATGTGTTGGAAATATTTTTATGTGGAATGTGGCAATAAAAAAGCCCGAAAAGGGCAAAAAAAATCAAGGAAACAAAACTTTAGAGTGAAGAATTCGTTAAATTTCTACAAAGATACTATTTGAATTTAAAAATTAAATGTATTTTTGCCCCAGCTAATAGTAAGCACGCCAAGTTAACTATCATTTCATGTTAAGGCTAGTTTCCTGATAGTACGAAAGCAATTCCTTCAAAATTCCCACTTTTATATCTCGATTCAGCATAATATAACAGGGGCGTAAAATTATCAGGTATTGCATATCGCAAATTACTCATTTCCTGTGATAAATTCCGGCGTAGAGCTTTTGGTCTGGGTGAGGTGTGCCAAGGAGTATTAGCAGAAGGAACTTCCCTTTTTGAACGCCACTTTTGAGATAATTCACAAATTTTAAACTTAATAACAGGCACTTTATGTACGATATATTGCAGTTAAATGACATGTTGGTACCCGAGCTAAAGGAATTGGCCGAAAATTTGGGGCTGAAAGGGTACAAGCGGCTGAATAAACAGGAGTTGATCTACAAAATTTTAGATGAGCAGGCACTGAAAGGAAAGCAAAAACAATCAGCTCCCAAGCTCGATTCCCCTTCCAAAGAAGCTGCTCCTGTACGACGCCCTGTTAAAACAACCAAAACATACTCCGGAAAATCCAACTTTCGCTCCACGAATAATTCCAGGAAAAAATCTCATTCAATGGATAACAAGTATAACCCTTCGGAAGAAGAAAAAGAAAATCTTTCCACTTCTTCCGATCCGGATAACCCGGACAACAGCCGAAACAATCGGCGGGAGCCAGCTCCCGTAAAGTCCGAAGTCGATGCCAAAGATCGGGTAAAGGTAGTGCGCAATCGGGAGGATGCTCCCAAACGCAGCTATAATCATAAAAGGAATAACTCCAACGAAGAGGAGCAAGCCAATGATAATGAGAGCAAGAGTAAAAAGGATAAATTCGATATTGAATTAGATGGAATCATTGAAGGGGAAGGTATCCTCGAAATGATGCCCGATGGTTATGGCTTCCTGCGTTCGGCAGATTATAACTACCTCACCTCACCTGACGATATTTATGTGTCGCCCTCTCAGATCAAGCTATTTGGGTTGCGTACCGGCGATACGGTGAGAGGTGCCATTCGGCCACCCAAGGAAGGTGAAAAATATTTCGCCCTACTCAGAGTATCACTCATCAATGGTCTCGAACCGGCCAATATCCGTGATCGGGTGCCTTTTGATTATATCACCCCGCTATTTCCCAATGAAAAATTTGAGCTCAATTCGCATCCTCAAGGTAAAGATTATGGTTTGCGGATGATCGATTTGTTCACTCCTATTGGCAAAGGGCAGCGTGGCTTGATTGTAGCCCAACCCAAAACGGGTAAAACCTTCCTGCTCAAAGATATTGCCAATGCAATTGCCAAAAATCATCCCGAGTGTTACCTGATCGTTTTGCTCATCGACGAGCGCCCTGAAGAGGTGACCGATATGAAGCGCAGCGTAAATGCCGAAGTGGTGGCTTCTACATTCGATGAGCCTGCCGATAATCATGTACGTGTAGCCGGGATTGTATTGGAAAAAGCCAAGCGCCTCACCGAAAGTGGTCACGATGTTGTCATTTTGCTTGATTCGATCACTCGCCTGGCGCGTGCCTACAATACGGTGGCGCCCGCCAGTGGTAAAGTACTTTCTGGTGGTGTGGAAGCCAATGCACTGCATAAGCCAAAGAAATTCTTTGGCGCTGCCCGTAATATTGAAAATGGAGGCTCGCTGACCATCCTGGCAACTGCTCTCATCGATACCGGCTCCAAGATGGACGGGGTGATCTTCGAGGAGTTTAAAGGCACCGGTAATATGGAGCTTCAGCTCGACCGCAGCCTGGCCAACAAGCGACTTTATCCTGCTATTGACCTTACCAAGTCGAGTACACGCCGTGAAGAACTGCTATTGGATAAGGATACGCTGCAGCGGATGTTCATTCTGCGCAACCACCTGGCCGACATGAAACCTGTGGAAGCGATGGAGTTTTTGAGAAAACACATGTTGCATACCAATAGCAATGAAGAATTTCTAACTTCAATGAATGGTTAATAGCTCCTCCTGCTGATCGGAAGCTGTGCCACCATAAAATGATCAGCCTGCCCGCTTATTTTTTCAATAAATTCAGAAAGAATAGCATGCACCGCAATCTAGTGCTCGTTTCGATTACACTGCTGGCATCATCGGCAAGTATTCTCCTATTTGCCTGTAATAATACAGACCCCTCTGCGAAAGCTCCTGCAAAAGTGCCCTCTGTCAGCAGCTCCGGCAATGCTGCCATCGATCACATCAGCAGCCAAATCGCTGCTGCTCCCAATGATGCTACCCTTTATGCCGCCCGTGCCGATGCCTATCATCAGGCCGATGGCTACGATGAGGCAATTGCCGATTTGCAAAAAGCCATCCACTTGGATTCCACAAAGGCGAACTACTATCACTTACTGGCAGATGTGTACCTCGACTATTTTAAATCGCGGCGTGCCCTTCAAACGATGGAACAAGCTGCCGACCGATTTCCCGAGCATATCTCCACCCGCCTCAAGCTGTCAGAATTTTATTTGTTATTGACAAAACATGACCTGGCACTCAAGACGCTCGATCAACTATTGAAAAAGGATCCACAAAATCCGGATGCTTTTTTTATGCTGGGCCGCACCTTTGAAGATATGGGGGATACCAGTCGGGCCATCAACAGCTATCAAACAGCAGTGGAAAATGAGCCGGACATGCTGGAGGTTTGGTTAAAATTAGGCAACCTTTTTGCCGCCAAAGGAAATAAACTGGCTCTTCGATATTACGACAATGCCATCAGGGTAGATTCGACGAATGTGGGAGCTTTGTTTGCAAAAGCGGGTTACTTGCATAGCCGGGGGCTATTAGCTGAAGCGATTGAGTATTATAAAAAGATAAACCGAATTGAACCACAGTTTGCAAATGCCTATTACAATACCGGTTTGGCCTATCTGGAAATTGACTCGGTGGGACAAGCCCATCGCTTTTTTGACCTTACCGTGAAAATGAAGCCGACTCATTTCAAAGGGTACTTTTACAGAGGCGTATCAGCCGAAATGCAAGGCAAGACCACCGCAGCCCTGAACGATTTCCAGCAGGCGGTCAACCTCAACCCGCATTATGAAGACGCGGAGAAGGCCTTGGATAATTTGAAACGAAAGCTAGATGTCCAAAAGAACGGCGGCTAGTCTGCTGTGGGCCATGATTTAAACCAGGTACGCGCAATAATAATTTCCAAAAATATCCGAAACACCATGCTTCGTTGTCTCATTATCAGTTTCTTAGTTTTGGTACATTTCTGCGGCTGCCAGCGGGCAGAAGTGTATAATTCGGCAGACAATTCTGCAAATGCCAGCCCCGCCAGCTACCTTCAACGAGATACTTCGCCACCAGCTGCTAAGCAAGAGCGGATCATCGTTGAATCTCCACGGCCCAAAAAGGAGATCGATTCGCGCTTCCCTTTTGATATCAGCCTGAAGATGGCAGATGAAAACAGGTTTAGCTCTACCAATGTGTTGGCCCCAGATGGCAAGCCGGTCGTACTGCTCTTTTGGCTCACCACCTGCTATCCGTGTAGATTAGAGATGACAGCAATCGCCAAGGAGTACGAACGATGGCAGCAGGAGGCCGATTTCAAATTAGTAGCTATTTCTACCGATTTTCCTCAAAATTATAGCAAATTTGCAGACAGAGTTCAGAAAAGCAATTGGCCCTGGGAAACCTATCTTGATATACGGCGTGAGTTTCGATATGTGTTGCCTGGTGGGTTGAATGGCTTGCCGCAAACCTTCGTTTTCAACCCCAAAGGAGAGATCGTTTATCATAAGCGGAAGTATTCACCAGGGGATGAGCATGCTCTTTTTGAGCAAATCAAAGCGGCGGCTTTATAAGTTGGCTTTATAAGTTGGCTTTATAAGTTGGCTTTATAAGTTGGCTTTATAAGTTGGCTTTATAAGTTGCCAGCTTATTGCAAAGCCTTTTGATCCCTCAAGCTACAAAATCGCTTTCTTAAAGAATACAATCATTTTTTTAATAAAAACAAATAACTATGTCTGTACTAAAAGTTATCGAAGTACTTGCCAACTCTGATGAGAGTTGGGACGATGCTGCCAAAAAAGCAGTGAAAAAAGCTTCTAAATCAGTGAAAGATATCCGCTCCGTGTATATCAATGAGCAAAGTGCTACTGTGAAAGGCGATGATATTGTTGAATACAGAGTGAACGTAAAAATCACTTTTGAAGTAAACTAAGCATTATTCAAAAATGTCGGATTTATTTTTTGAACGGTACTAATCCCTTCGGCTGCCTTCATTTGTGAGGCAGCCGATTTTTTCTTACCTGACTGATAGATACTTCCTCCCGAAGTGTCTGAAAAACACTAATTTAGCGGCTCGTTTCAAACTTTTTTGCGAAATACAGCGTACTAAAAATATACACCTAATTGTAGATTTACCGCTAATGGAAAATATTCTGACCGACCTCAACATGATCAACATTACCTTCCCCGATGGCAATGTGCGCCAGTTCGAAACCGGTACCACTGCTATGGCCATCGCCCAATCCATCAGTCACGGCTTGGCCAAAAATGTACTCTCTGCCAAAGTAAACGACGAAGTTTGGGATGCTACCCGCCCTATTGAACAAGATGCCACCGTTCAGCTGCTCACCTGGAAGGATCGGGAGGGCAAAGCCACCTTTTGGCATTCTTCAGCCCACCTGATGGCCGAAGCTATTGAAGCGCTTTATCCGGGCACCAAGTTCGGTATCGGTCCGCCGATCGATAATGGGTTTTATTACGACATTGATACGGGCGATAAGCAGATTACGGCTGCCGACCTGCCTGCCATTGAGCAAAAGATGATTGAGCTGGCCAGAACGAAGAGCCATTTTGTCCGCAAGGAAGTTTCCAAATTGGATGCCATCGGTTATTTCAAAGAAAAGGCAGATCAGTACAAACTAGAGCTGCTGGAAGATTTGGAAGATGGGCAGATCACCTTTTATGAGCAAGGCAACTTTGTGGATCTTTGTCGCGGGCCGCATATTTCGAATACCGAGAAGATCAAGGCGGTGAAGCTGCTTAACATAGCCGGCGCTTATTGGCGGGGCGACGAAACGCGGCCACAGCTGACCCGTATTTATGGCGTCACCTTTCAAAAGCAAAAGGAACTTACGGAATATCTCGAATTGCTGGAGGAAGCCAAAAAGCGCGATCATCGCAAGTTGGGTGCCGAGCTGGAGCTGTTTATGTTTTCCGACAAGGTGGGTTCTGGCCTGCCTATCTGGTTGCCCAAAGGTACGGCACTGCGTACCCGCCTGGAAGACTTTCTCAAACAAGAGCAGATCAATCGCGGCTACACGCCAGTGATTACTCCCCATATTGGCAAAAAAGATCTCTACGTCACCTCCGGGCACTGGGAAAAATATGGAGAAGATAGTTTCCGCCCCATCACCACTCCCCGCGAAGGGGAAGCCTTTTTGCTAAAACCGATGAACTGCCCGCACCACTGCGAAATTTATGGTCATAAGCCACACAGCTACCGGGAGTTGCCCATCCGCATCGCTGAATTTGGGACGGTTTACCGCTATGAGCAAAGTGGTGAATTGCACGGACTGACCCGTGTCCGGGGCTTCACGCAGGATGATGCACACATTTTCTGCACACCCGATCAGGTGAAAGAGGAGTTTTTGAATGTACTTGATCTTACCAGGCATGTGCTGGAAAAGTTGAGCTTTGAAAATTTCACGGCTCAAATATCCCTACGCGACCCGGACAATAAAGAAAAATATCTGGGCTCTGACGAAAACTGGGAAAAAGCTGAACGCGCTATCATTGAAGCAACAGAAGAAGTAGGCCTGGAAACGGTCACCGAGCTGGGTGAGGCGGCTTTTTACGGACCTAAACTCGACTTTATGGTCAAGGATGCGTTGGGGCGTTCCTGGCAGTTGGGTACCATACAAGTGGACTACAATTTGCCCGAGCGCTTTGGGCTGGAATATATTGGTGCCGACAATCAGCCGCACAGGCCGGTGATGATCCACCGGGCACCCTTTGGCTCAATGGAGCGCTTTATCGGAGTACTGATCGAGCACTGTGCCGGCAAATTCCCGCTATGGCTCTCTCCCGAACAGTATGCGCTGTTGCCTGTAAGCGAGCGTTTTTTGGATTATTGCCAGGAGGTGGAAAAACAATTGGCGGCCTATGATATTCGCGGATTTATCGACAACCGCAATGAGTCGGTGGGCCGGAAGATCAGAGATACCGAGCTGAGGAAGGTGCCTTATATGATGATCATTGGTGAGAAAGAGGTGGAAAGCGGCAATTTGGCGGTTCGGCGGCAAGGGGAAGGAGATATCGGAGCCATGTCGATAGCGGCTTTTGTAGAACACATCCGGAAACAGCTCTGACCCTGTCACATTTTGGGCATCTATAAAGGCAGATCACGAGCGAAGGGGCTGTATATTTAGAAAAGAAAGGCCATTATATATAAAAGATATTTATGCATTTGGGCCTCAATGGTGTAGTTTTTGTATTTGATACTACGAGCAGCTATTGTTTAGCTACTGTTAAAAAATACTTAAACCCGTTGCCTGTAATTTGATAAACTCCCTTTTATAGCTTATTTTGTAGCAGATCAAAGAAATGATCTATTAAAGGCGTTTTATGCTTAAAAAAATTTTACCACTCATCCTTTGCCTTTTTACCCTTCTGTCAATTGCGCATGCGCAAGTTGCTTTTGATAATACGCTTGCCATGGCAACACCTTCTTCATCCCAGCCTCGTTACCAACTCAAAGTTTTTCCCAATCCGGCTACCAACTTTATCAGCCTTTCGCAAAACAAAGGCGTGAGCCAGATTGCAGTCTTCAACGTGGTGGGACGGCACATGAAAACATTCCGGGTGATAACTGCCGATGAAAAGCACGACATCTCCCGCTTACCTACCGGCATGTATCTGATCCAGCTTTTGGATGAAAACAAAAAGGTGATCACTACTCAGCGTTTGCACAAGCGATAAGCAATCAGCTGTTAGCCTACCGTCTGCAATTTTCCCGTCGCTTCATCCACAATGGCATCGAGTAATTGGCCGATGGACCAGCCGTGTGCCAGCGTCTGCTGAGGTACAATGCTTTGTTCCGACATGCCGGGAATGGTATTGGCCTCCAAAAAATAAAAGGTGCCCCGGGAGAAAATATAGTCAAAACGCACCATTCCTTTGCAGCCCAGCAATTGGTAGAGGCGCAGCGAAAGAGCCTGGCATTGCGCCTTCATTTCATCTGAAATTTGGGCAGGAGTAACCTCCTGGCTTTCGTTTTCGTATTTGGCTTTATAATCAAAAAATTCATTTTCAGGTATGATCTCCGTTACCGGCAAGGCCGTCGCCTGCCCTGCATGCCGGAACACTCCGTTTGAAAACTCCCGCCCATCTACAAACTCCTCCACGATCACCTCATCATCATAATCGAATGCCAGGGCGATCCCATCGCGCAGGGCGGCGGCTTCTGTCACCTTGCTCACGCCATAGCTGCTCCCATTTTTGTTGGGTTTGATAAAGAGTGGCAGGCGCATAGCTTCCAGCGTTGCCCAGTCAATTGACTGCTTGCGATGTAGCAATACCGAGGGAGCCATCGGGATGTGGTGGGCTTTGAGAAAGTCTTTACATAGTTGCTTATTAAAAGTAAGTGCGCTGACGAGCGGGTCGCAACCAGTGTAAGCAATGCCGAGTGTTTCAAAATAGCCCTGCAGGCAGCCATCTTCAGCGGGGTGGCCGTGGAGCATGAGAAAGATCAGGTCGAAGGAGATAGTCTGTCCGTTGAGCTGCAGGCTAAAGCCATTGAGATCGACCGCCTGGCCACTTTGCTGCTCGGAGAAGCGCTTGCCATTTAGCTCGATGATGAACTTCTGGTATTTGTCAGGATCGAGGTGCTGATAGATGGTGAAGGCACTTTTGAGGGATATATCCCGCTCGGCCACATTGCCGCCAGTAACGATGGCGATGCTTAGTTTTTTCATGACGTTGAAAGTTTAGTGTTTCACCTTTTCTATTAAACGTTAGCGGCAAGGAATAGAACATAAAGGTCGGATATTTTTTGGAAAAAGGGAAGGGGGTTGACGAATGGCAGGCAAAAAAGCAAAAAAGAAATTTACTCCATAGCATCCATCAACTGATAAAACTCTTTGGGGTTCATTATATCTGCCATTTCATGCTCTATGCCTCTGGCTACAAAATCCATGAATATTTCACTATCAAGCGGTACATTTCCCCTGATCGCCCGAATGACTCCACTGCTGTCAATAAAAATATTAGTAGGAAAGGCACCTAAAAAAGGTTCAATGTACTGTTTATAATCTGTAATGGTCGGAAAGTCAAACTGCTGTTCTTCCACAAATTTCAAGGCTGTTGGCCTGTCCTCTATGGTCATTGAAAGGAAGAAAACATTCTGATCTTTGTAATGCTGCTGCATTTGCAGCTAATCCTGGAGGAATACTTAATAACCCTCCTGAATTTACAGCGTGCAAACTGTAAGCTGAACATAACTACAATCAAAAAAAGCAGCATATTCAGGTGAATACTAATCAAGTGTAGAAAACCGGTTGTCTATAAGAACACAATATAATAACGCAAAGTGCTAATGGGAAGCATATATGCTAACAATAATTTTTCAATTTCAGGAGATACTGAGCCGATTTCGTTGGTTGCAAAGTCAAAAAAAGGAACAACCACCACAATGGCAGTCACTCCTTCTTACCCGCTACTAGGGAAAAGGAATGTGAAGACTTAATCCTTAGCCCCCGGTGAGATCAACGGTAATTGAGCCGCTACCCTCACCATTGCCCCCTTTGACAGCGAAGAGTGCGGGTTTCTTTAAGATTTTTTTGTCATCAAGTTTTTTGATAAAGGCATTGAGTTTCATGACATAAAATTTGTAGAAGTTGAGTAATGCTGCATATGTAGCCACAAGGTAGGCGGATATTCTTCAAACGTTATTTTCAGTTTATCGATAAAAATGATACCTTTATAGCTACGTTATGAAATATAATTTTTTTATAAAATGCTGAAAACCAGCATTTTATATTTACTATTTTAGGTTATAACTGAAGTAAGATGACTGCTATAAAACCACTTTTAAGATTTGTAGAACCTGCTTTTTTCAATTTAATTAGTGGCCATGTAAAGGAGCTGGTGACAGGTATTCAGGATGGAACCATTAATAGCGATGAGGATGCTATAAGCCTGTTGTATCCTTCAAATCCGCACGCACGCACCTACCTGAGTCGGTTGAAGGCGAAAACGAGAAGGCTTTTAATCGGATTTACAATGGTGAGCCGGAGCCGGGAGGAGCTAAACGAAACCCAGCGTATTTATCAGGATTGTTATCAACTGTATGCTATTGCTAAGATAATGATCAACCAGTATAAAAAAGAAGAAGGCATTCGCATTTGTGAAAAAACGCTCAAAAAAGCAATCGAGTACGACTTTACCGAGCTGGCATTTTTGTTTGCCAGGGAACTGCGTATGCACTATGCGGTGGTCAAAAATGATGCGCGCAATTTTCACAAGTTTGACCAACTTTGCAAGTACTACAATGAATTGATCTCAGCCTTGCTGGAAGTGGAAACCCTGTTTTGCCATATCGTTTTTCAGGATAACCGCTCACGGGCAGTTGAAGCTATTAAAGTGACTCCTTTGGCTGATTATCAAAAAGTGCTGGCCCGGTACGATCACCTGGATTCCAATAAATTAAAAGTATTGTCCAGCACCATTCGGATCAATCTCCATTTTTCGAATTTCCAGTACCAGGAAATACTAAAAGAATGCAACCGCACCATCGCATATTTTGAAAACCGAAAGGGTGTTTTTGGCTCTTTCACCTTGTCCATGTTGCAAACAAAAGCCAGGGCCTTTATACCTTTGGGAAATTACGATGAATCAAAAGAGCTTCTCAAATCAGCTATCAAACTGGCTCCTCAAGGCAGCTTCAACTGGAGTATCGCCTTGTTGTATCGTGTGATGGTTTGTTTCCATCAGGGCCAATATCAGGAAGCGTATGATGTGTACAAAGCACATACGTCCAAGAAAAGCACCATTTCACCGGCCCTTGTTGAGCAATGGCACATCCTGGAAGCGTATATCAAGTTTTTTATTGAGATTGGCCAAATAACACCGTATGAGAAGGAGCGATTCCGGCTGGCCAAATTCCTCAATGAGGTACCCATATTTGCAAAAGATAAAGCCGGCAACAACATCGCTATCCATATCATACGTACGCTCTTCCAGCTGCGGCGCAAATTGTACGGCAAAATCATTTGCGAAATGGACGCACTACGCCAATACAACAATCGCTATCTGAAAAAGCCCGAAACCCGCCGTGCCTATTTCTTTATCAAGATGTTGCTCCAACTACCACGCAATGACTTCCACAAGCAAGCCGTGCTCCGAAAAACAGCTGCCGACTTTGATCGTCTCAAAAAAACACCCCTGCATGTCAACCAAAACTTTGAGATTGAGCTGGTACCTTTTGAAAATTTGTGGGAGGAAGTACTTGCCTTACTGGATTCAAAATTTCACCGCTCAAGAGCCCCCAAAAGCTTTTCCAAAAGCCCGCCCAATCAATAAGAACTCGTCAGCAGCACAATGAACGACCTTCGAGATCTTCAAAAATTACCATCGTGTATAGTCACCTCTCCTTTGGCAAGCAATCCGACCGCTTCCGCTATTGATACACAAAAAATGGTAATTTAGCCCTTCGCAATGAGTGCCAAATCACAAAACGAACGGATCATCTTTGGGCTGAAAGTCCGGCAGCTTCGGCAGGAAAAGGGGCTGTCATTTAAGAAGCTGTCAGAGCGTAGTGGTCTTTCAATATCTTATCTCAACGAGATTGAAAAGGGTAAAAAATATCCCAAACTGGATAAAGTTCGCGTACTCGCCCAAGTGCTCGGAGAAGAAGTCGATGAACTCACTTCCACCGAATTGCGGCGCGGCCTGGCACCTGTGGGCCAATTACTGAGTTCCAATTTTCTGAATGAACTGCCACTGGATCTCTTTGGTATCGAACTAAGCAAGGTTGTGCAAATCATCGCCAGTGCGCCGCTGCGGGTAGGGGCCTTCATCTCAACTCTGGTGGAGCTTGCCCGCAACTATGCTATGCGGGAGGAGAACTTCTACCACGGCGCCATGCGCGCATATCAGGAATTACATTACAACTATTTTGAAGAAATAGAAACAGCAGCGGCGCAGTTTGTCCGCCAATATGAGCTGCCTGATGCAGAGGCCCCGTCGGTCGATCAGCTGCAAGCTATCCTCGAGGATAGCTGCCAATATGAAATTGTACACAACGGACTAAAAGATTATCCCGATTTGCTGACGTTTCGGTCAGTGTTTGTACCTCGCCAAAAGCGCTTGCTGCTCAATCCTCAGCTCACCAATACGTACAAAGCCTTCCAATTTGGCAAAGAGCTGGGCTTTTATTATTTGAAGCTCAAGGAACGTGCTTTGTCATCCTCTCTGAGTAGAGTCAATAGTTTTGAGGAAGTGCTCAACCATTTTAAAGCGGCCTACTTTTCGGTAGCAATACTCATCGGAAAGGATCATTTTGTCCGGCAATTGAGGCAATTGTTTGCTAAAAGTCGTTGGAATGGAGAAGCATTCATCTCTCTGATGGAGCATTACCATGCTTCGCCGGAAATGCTGTTTTTGCGGCTCACCAATATCCTCCCCACCTGCTTTGGCCTGCGCAAATTGTTTTCGCTCCGAATTATTCACGATACGGCAAGTGACCAGTTTCACATCGACAAGGAGCTGCATCTCAATCACAAGCATTATCCCCAATCCAATGGCATCAGTGAACATTATTGCCGGCGGTGGTTGTCCGTTTCTCTGCTCCGCGATTTGACGGATTTGCAACAGAAAGGGAAATATGCAGGAACAATAGTGGGCGCCCAACGGTCCCGCTATTTTGGTACCGAAGACGAATACCTTTGCTTTACCCTGGCCCGGCCATCCTATCCGGAGCCGGGCAAAAATGTGAGCGTCGCCCTGGGCCTGCTGATCGATGAGAACCTAAAAAAGAATATCGCCTTTTGGGATGATCCGGCCATCGGCAGGCGGGAGGTAAATATTACCTGCGAACGTTGTGCTATTCAGGATTGTGAGCAACGCGCAGTGCCAGCCAGTTTCATTGAGCGAAAGATGGCGCGCCGAAAAATCCATGAAAGTTTGCAACAGCTTTCGGAGGATGGAAAATAGGCTGACACCAGCAGGGCAGTTTAGCTCTAAGCCCTGAACTCATTCTATTGTGTAGTGTTGTTGCTCCCCTACCCGCTATTTCGTTATGGTAATGGTTTCCGTTTCAACCATATTGCTCCAATTGCCAGCCCGATCCTGTAAATGGATGGAAAAAGTGGTTTGCTCGGAACTTTGATTTTCATCCAGTAGGATGGTGTTGTTAAGCACGATGGACAGCTCGCCCTGGATGCTGATGACTGTGCCTGCCGGGCTACGCGGCGACAGATGGTATTCGAATACCAGGTCATCCGAATTGCGATTGTCGATCAGTTCGACGGTAGGCACATCAGGGTTAGTAGTGCCGAGATCGCCGTCGCCATCCGTATATTGAATGCTAAATACGATGGAATCGGCATAAGCTACAACATTCACAGGATTCACCTCTATCAGTTCGATTGCAGGCACATTGCTGATATTGGGATTGGGATTATCGATTTCCCGCTCACTGCTACGCTCTTTGGTGCACGCGGCAAGCAATAGCAAAAGAGCTAAAGGCCAGCGGCGAACCAATCCAAAAACTATATTTTTCACTAATAACATCTGGCAAAGAATTTATTGAATAACGAAACTAAAATACGTTAACAACACAAACTGCATCTCGCTTTCCGGCAATTCCGTCGGGCTGCTGTGATCAGAGTCTTGCACATAAGTACGCAGATACACGATATCACCCACACCAAAGCCGTAATCAGCCGGATTAAAGGTGATGTTTTGGTAGTAAGGAACCGGAAAACCGAGGGGTTGGCTAAAAGCGCTGGGCTCCAGTTTGGGAAACAAAGGCACGGTCATATCCAATTCTACAGCATTGCTGAAGTCATACGCATCATTGGAAATCTTGATTTTATTATGCGTCAATGCATTGCCAAACAAGGTGTCTCTGGCCGGATTAACGTCGAGGTACAAAAACCAAAGGGTGATCGCTCCATCAGAAGGCCGCACCAGGAAGGGGTTGAATTCAAAATTGCCACGGATACTATCAAGGCGCTGCCCCTGCTCATTATATGCCAGCAAACCATAGCAAATCGGCTGGATGCTGCTGTACGTAGCAGGCTTACCGTATATATCAGGCGCTCCATTTTCTATCCATTCCCGAATCAAATCAATTTCTCGCTGCTCCAACGGAATTCCACTCGAAGGCATCTGCTCAAACTGCGGCCGATCCTGCGTAATACGATGATACAGCATCGACTGATCCGGCTCGCCGGGCATCACCCGATAGAGCAAAGGGTCGAGACCATCCCGCTGCTTTACATAATTTTTCTCAATCCCATGATACACCAGCGTACTGTACGTACTTTGTACAGTTCGGTAATCCGGCTCAAAGGAGCCATCGTGGCAGCCCGGCTGATTGCACCTCTTGGAAATGATATGATAGTGCAAGCCGAGAATAGTATGGCTATCCACCTCAATTTCAGGGATCATGCTCACATCATAATTCACCGTATCAAAAGGATTAAAGGGAGCGTCCGGCGGGTCGATGACCGATTCCGATAAGCTATCGCTACAAGCATAGGCCAGGAGTAGCCCCAAAACAAAGAGATAGGATAATTTTTTCATATCGTTTTATTTTATCGGTTGCCCGTTTTCCGGGTACCTGAAAATGTGTTCCTATACATCCGGCCATCAAACAAAGGCTTCCGTCAACACCCGGCCTGGCAGCAAACCACCCGGCATAGCGTCTTTGAAACCGAGAATATGGGCAATGGTAGGTACAATATCGATGGATTCGGCAGCAGGATTGAAGGCCGAGCCGAGGGCCTCATTTTGTACCACCTTATCGGGCGGCCCGACGACCATGGCAAAGAGTCGGCGCGGATTGTCCTGCGCGGGTGTCAGGTTTCGGTTGGCCGAATGATCATAGGCAGCCAAGCCATTGTCATCCCGCACATTGTTTGTATCCATATCGCGCCCGTGCTCCGGCATACAGATCATAATCGTATCGTTGGCCATTACCGGGTGGCTCTGTATTTTGTCCCACAACCAGCCAACCCCATAGTCGGCTTTGTGGAGGAAGTTGATATACGCACTAAAATTGCTGTGGCAAATATCCAGATTGGTAGTATTGATCACGGTTAGTTCGGGGGCAAACTCTTCCAGCACCAGCCAGGCTGCCGTAATATTGATCAGATCGCCAGTGAGCAGGTTGGCATCATTGCCGGGAGCAGCCAGCGGAATGTTGCCATTCGCTGCTTTGTCCATCGTATTTAGCAAAAAAGCTTTGATGCGCTCCCGATCCTCCGAGTTGTTGTGGATACCGGGCAGAGAAGCAGCTGTCTTATCAAAATTATTATCCAGCAACTCTTTGACCTTATTGATTCTGGCTACATCATCAGGCTGATAAGTTTGCGCCGCCGACAATTGATTGAAGCCTGCATTGCCAAATACCGAAGCGGGGCGAAGGTAATTGGCCCCGTAGCTGGCACCATACGACGGAAAGCGGCTGTAGTTGAGGGAAGGATATGGCCCCAGCCCTTCTGAAAGCCACCAGGTATTGATAGCACTGCGCGCCGGATCGGAATGCTTACGATAATATTCAAAAATAGTAGGATACTCCGGGTTGACGTTGAGGTTGAGGCCGGTCTCGGTGTACTGCCCGGTCATGGCTACTGTATGGCCATTGAAGTGGCCGGTAGGCCCTTCGCGATACAGCACCTCCCGAAATAACGTACCTTGTTGGCTGAGCGGTGTATTGAGAACGGGCTCCCAATCTTCAAAAATAATGCTGCCATTGGGCTTGGCACCTGCCAACATATTGCGCATCACATTACCAGTGGGAAGAGCGGGGTTTTGGTTGGCCAAATATTGTTGATCTACGGACTCCTGCTGGCGAATTCCCCCGCCAAAAAGAACAAAGACTACATGATTGGCGATCCGATTGCCAGTGGCGGCAAAGAGGCGGCCTGTGGGCAAAATGTAAGGAATGCCGATAGCACCGGCAGTGGTAAGGGCAGTATTTCGCAGGAACTGTCTTCTTTTCATGCTGAAAATGTTGAAGGTCGATTAGTAAAATTTGTACTCATTGGAAATGGCAAAGCCCTGATAGATCAGCTCGGGTGTAAGCCCGGGGTCTTCTTCGATGGCATTTCGGAGCTCGTATAATTCATAAGGGCTTGGCAATCGGAGAAAAAACCGGAGGAAGGTTTGTTCTACAAATTGGTCAATATCGGCGCGCATTTGTTGGTTGCTGGGAATCTGCACATCCGGCCGATGCGCGTAGCTGTTGAGCGTGAGCTCGTCCACCAGTTGCTTGTCACCCACAGACTGCCGCACCTCTGCCATTTCGCGCAGCTCCTCTTGCGGGATGGTTTGCCGAAATAAATTGCTGTACAAAATTGACAAATACTGCTCAGGTGTTTTTTGCTTGGTTTTTTCTGCGGATGATTGGTAGAGCTTTTCTCCATCCACCGCATAAATATAATTATCGATGAGAGGCTCTTTCACCACAGTGGTTTCCTTTTTGCAAGCAGAAAACCCGACCAGAAGGATGAGCAGATATTGGAATATAATTCTCGAATTCATTGGTAAACGAAGTTTTGTTGAAAAAGGAATGTCAGAAACCAGCATACTCTGTTGAGACCATAATGCGCCTTTGCAAAGCCTGAAAATCACCATCATTGCTAATGATTTCTGTCTCACGGACCATCTCTTCAGAGTTGGGCTCACGGGCCAATAAGCGGCGGTACACATCGATCACCAGGCCCTCATAAAAGCCATCGTGATTCAGAATGATCTCTGTGAAATCGGAGCGGCTGTTGCCGTCGCTATGCAGCAGCTGGGCCGAAAAGCCATCCACCATAGTCACCCCGGCTGCTTTTTCCTCTTCGGTAGGCAGGCGCTTGTGAAAGTTTTCAAAACAGGAGATCACAAAATTCTCCGAGCCCATGTTGATCTCATCGTAAAAGAAATTGGTGCATATCCGGCGCATGTATTCGTTGATGCCAATTTGCCCGCTGGCATAGTCGTTGGGCGCATTTTTAAGATCAACCAGCTGATCGATGAGTTGCTGATACACCTGCGCCAATAGCACTTCCCCCTGCTGTACGGCAGCATCGTAGTAAGTGGTAAACAACACAACGGCACCGTCAATCTCTTCTACCTGAGTGCGTGCAAGGTATTCAGTAAAGTAAATGTCATTGAACCGATTGTAATATTCGTTTTTGTATCGCGCCGAAAACATTAGGCTGAGTAAAACATCTTCTTTGGCTATTTCGCTGTAATTGGCTGTCCTGAGCTCCGCCACCAGCAGATCAAGCGTTTCCAAAGAGGGCTCCCGCCCCAGCAAATCAATGAACATCCTGTTGATATAATTGCTGGCTTGCACCGATGACACGCCACTGAAGGGCGGCGCGGTATTATCATCAATCACCTGATTGGTATGGGTTTTCTCAAAAATGGTTTCCTTTTCCGTGCAGGAGGAAAAAGCAAAAAGCAGGACGAAAATGAACGATATAAATTTTAGCATCGGAACACTGTTTTGACGATCTTTAGTGTTTATACCCCATAGGAGATAAATAGTTTCCTGTGTTATATATACCAAATAGCCGCTCCCCTCCCCTAAAAAAGACTGCTGTTTTTGAAAAATTGTTCTCTCAGAGCCCTGGCAAGCAATGCAGCAGCTCGTTGCTCGAATATTGGCCGTTCTTTGTCGTAAATTTTATACATATATTCCTTAGATCACCTGAAAATCAGTAATTTCGTGGCGCATTCAATGAGGTTGTATAAACAATAACAATTATGAGAAAATACACTTTTCTATTCCTCGTACTCATCGCTATCGGTTCAAGTAGTTTGCTGCCCGCTCAAAAGGAGATCACACTGGAGGACATCTGGCAAGACGGCACCTTCCGCTCCAAATCTGTTCCGGGTTTCAACTTTCTCAATGACGGCAAGCACTACTCCCGCCGCGAGGGCAAACAGGTCAAGGAATACGATCTCACCACCGGCAATTTTACAAAAGTCATCTTCGATGCCGAAGCAATCAAAGGCAATGATGACTTTGAGGCGGCTTTCGACAGTTATAGCTTCAGCAATGACGAGCAGAAAATATTGCTCAAAACGGGCACTGAGCGCATCTACCGCCATTCCACCCGCGCCAATTATTTTGTGTACGATCGCAAGGCTAAAACCCTCATCACCCTCAGTAAAGGAGGCAAGCAGCGCTACGCCACCTTCAATCCGCAGGCCGACAAGGTGGCTTTTGTCCGTAAAAACAATCTGTTTTATGTGGATTTCAAAACAGGGAAAGAAGTACAAGTTACTCATGATGGCAAGCACAACCACATCATCAACGGCAGCCCCGATTGGGTATATGAAGAGGAATTTAGTTTTGCCAGAGCCTTTGAATGGTCACCCGATGGCCAGCGCATCGCTTTTATGCGCTTCGATGAGAGCGCCGTCAAGGAATTTACGATGACGATGTATCATGATGATGATTATCCCGAATACGTCACGTTCAAATATCCCAAGGTGGGCGAAACCAATTCGGTCGTTTCTGTTCACCTATACAATGTAGGCAATGGCAAAACTGTAAAGGCAGACCTGGGCAAGGAAGAAGATCAATACATTCCCCGTATCCGCTGGACACAAAACTCCCGCCAGCTCTGTATTTTCCGGATGAACAGGCATCAAAACAAGTTGGAACTTTTGCTAGCTAATGCTGAGCTGGGCGCTACCAAACTCCTGATGGAGGAGCGCAATGAGTGGTACATCGGAGAAGGACATTTTGATAATCTGAAATTCCTCAAAGATGGACAACACTTCCTCTATTCCAGCGAAAAGGATGGCAACTATCACATCTATCTGTACAATATGAACGGCCAACTCGTCCGCCAGCTTACCAAAGGCCGCTTCGATGTGACCAAGCTGTATGGGGTAGATGAAAAAAACCAACGCCTTTTTTACCAGGCTGCTGCCTCAAAGCCGATAAACCGGGAGATATATTCCATTGGCCTGGATGGCACGAACAAGAAAATGCTTTCTTCCAAAGATGGTTGGAACTCTGCTCAGTTTAGCAGTACGTTCGATTATTTTGTGCTGTACCATTCTGAAGCTAACAGCCCCGCCACCTATGCCGTGTATGATCGGCAGGGGAAACTGCTGCGCAGCTTGGAAGACAATGCCGATGTGCGCAAAGTCACTGCCGAATACAACTTCCAGGCGGTTGAATTTTTCACTTTCAAAACCAGCGACAATGTTGAGTTGAATGGCTGGATGATCAAGCCTCCCAACTTCGACAACAACCGGAAATACCCGGCATTTATGTATGTGTACGGAGGCCCTGGCAGCCAAACCGTGCGCAATTCCTACAGCGGAAGCAACTATCAGTGGTTTCAAATGCTGGCCCAAAAAGGCTATGTGGTAGCCAGTGTGGACAATCGCGGCACAGGAGCACGCGGTGAGCAGTTCAAAAAGATGACCTACCAGCAGCTCGGCAAATACGAAACCATCGATCAGATTGAGGCTGGTAAATATTTGGCCAGCTTGCCATTTACCGATCCCGGCCGCATCGGTATTTTTGGCTGGAGCTATGGCGGATATATGTCATCATTGGCTATTTTGAAGGGGAGTGAGGTGTTCAAGGCTGCCATCGCAATAGCGCCGGTGACCAACTGGAAGTGGTACGATACCATCTACACCGAACGCTTTATGCGCACCGCTAAAGAGAACCCGGAAGGCTATCGTGACAACTCGCCCATCTATTTTGCCGATCAGTTGAAAGGGGCATATTTGCTGGTGCATGGGGTAGCAGATGATAATGTGCATTTTCAGAATACCGTTGAGATGGCCAATGCACTCATCCGCGCAAACAAGCAATTTGACACCTACTTTTACCCCAATCGCAATCACGGGATTTATGGCCAGAATGCAAGAATCCATCTGTACACCAAAATGACTAACTTCCTGCTGGAAAATTTGTAGAAAATTTGGGAAAGGGCAGAACGACCTGGCAATTTTTTGTGTTATAGAAACTTGAACTGTTCAAACAAATCGCGAACTAGTCGCAACTTAGTCAAGATCAAATTGTCGGCTCTATTTGGTGAAATTTGATTGCCTGTAAAAAATAATTATCCGATGTTGTTATCTACCACCGAACGCATCCCTGGAAGAGAGATCATAGAAGTAATTGATATTGCCAGGGGAAGCACTGTAAGGGCCCGTAATATCGGGCGCGACATCTTTGCCGGCCTCAAGAATATTGTGGGCGGTGAGATCGACGAATACACCCGCCTGATGGCCGATGCCCGCGAACAGGCAATCGACCGGATGGTAGCCGACGGGCAGGCCATCGGTGCAGATGCCATCATCAACGTCCGCTTTACCACAGCGATGGTAATGAAGGGCTGCTCAGAGATACTGGCTTACGGTACGGCTGTGAAATTGAGATGATAAACACCGCTTAAAAAATGGCAAAGGCAAAAAAAGAATACGAAGTAGAGATCGTCAATAAAAAAGCGGCTTTCGAATACCGCCTGATTGATCTGTATGAGGCGGGCATCCGCCTTACAGGCACCGAAATCAAGTCGATCAGACGGAGCAATGCCAATCTGAAGGATGCTTACTGCGTGTTCCGCAAAGGCGAGCTCTTTGTACGAAATATGTTTGTGGGAGAGTACAAATTTGGCAACCAGTTCAATCACGAAACCCGGCGCATGCGCAAGCTTTTGCTCAAAAAACAGGAGCTGCGCAAATTGGAGCGCAAAGTGAAAGAACGCGGCTTTACCATCGTTCCCTATCGCCTGTATGTTACGGAGCGCGGTTTTGCCAAACTTGAAATTGCGCTGGCACAGGGCAAGAAGGCATACGATAAGCGCGAAAGTATCAAAGCACGCGACAACAAGCGAGAACTCGACCGCATGAAAAAATTCAAGACCCGCTAATTCTTCCCCGATTTTTCTTCATTCAACCTCCAGTCATAGCCCAAATGATCGATTGATGCGTCTTTGCGGATCTTCACTTCCGTATATTGATTGAGAAAGTCGATGAGGTTTCCTTTTTTAGTAAAATCCTTTTTGAACCAGCTGAAAATCCTTGAGAGCTGCAATTGGTCCGCGCTGATGTGGTTTTTGCCGGAGCGGTTGATGAAGTAGCCTGCCTGATCCAGGAGCTGGGCTTCCAGCCGGTCGGGCTGATAAGCTTCGTTGCGCAGCCGCGGGCAGGAAATAGAGGCGCAATTGACGGCAAAGTGTATGCGCGGCTCGTCGAATCGCTTGCGCAATATGCTGTGCTCGATATTGTTGAGATCATACGTAGCCCCTTCAATTTTGACAAACTTGATGTCCCAAACTGTGTTGACAAAGGGGATGCCGTTTTTAATATCCTTGATGCTGGCCACCGGATAATGATCAAGAATCAGCTTTACGGTGAAGGCATTATAGGCATTGATCCAATAAGCCAGGCGCTCGGCTTCCGACCAGTTTTTGGTGTTTGGGTGATTATTGCTGAGTGTATGGAGGTACTTTCTTAGCGTAAGACTATCCGCTACAAAGCCTTTGTAATTTACCTCTCCCGAATTGTTCACATGCTTATGCAAGAGGCTGTCCCAAATTTCATGGCTGATGGGCTGTGAGTTGGATTGGTAAGAAGAAACCCCGCAATGGGTTAGTAGCAGCGCAGCCGTGCTAAGCAAGGCAACTAGAATTTGGATTTTCATAAGCGGTTGATTGTCCGGCAGATAATAAACAAACCAGCCACCTTTCGGAATTGTTGCGGGAAATATGGAAAGTTGCTCTTTTTGTCAAAGCAAGGACGAATGAACCCCTCTTTTGTGGAGAAAATTGTGGAGAAAAGTGCGGCAGGCTGCTATTTAAGGGTAGCGCGCAAACCGAGGAAGGTGGACAGGTGGTTGAAGCGATCTTCGTTGGGGCCAAAGCCTTTGCTTCTGCTAAAGAGCTGATGCTGATAATTGGGCTGAAAGAAAACACTCCAGCGAGGGCTAAGGAAGCGCTCCAGCCCAATTCCCAAGTTGGCGGACAGATAGGCATTTTCCTGCAAGCTCCCATTTTCCAGATAACCCCGATAAAGCGCTTGTTGTTCCGCTGGAGAGGCTTCTCCGGGTGCCGGGCTGGGTGGAGGGCCAAAGAAATTGTTGGACGGATCGCCCTTATACTGCTTTTGGAAGCTGTATTGCTGATACATAGCCACATGAGCCGTCACACCCGTAGCAGCGTAGAAGCGCCAATTGCGAATATTGGCATATTCGTAGCGAATATTGAGTGGCACTTTGATAATCTCGAGCTGTGCATCCTTAAAGCCAATACCCGACCAGCCTTCTTCAAAGTCACCATTATTCAAATCTATCCGGAATTGGTCAGGTGTATAATACATGGACGAATAGATGCCTCCCGTTTCAAATGCCCAACGACCAATAGAATAGGCAATAGAAATACCGCCACCATAGCCGGGGAAGAACTGATCGTAGGCAGGCAGAAATTTTTTAGGATTGTAGGGCGTCATCACATAATTGGCATCTGCCGATGCAAACATGCCAATTCGCAGATGTCGCTCCTTTTTGAAACGATCACACCCATCACATGCTGGCAGTTGAGCTTCGGGGCCCTCTGCTCGCTGCGAAATGCGTTCGAGCATGGCCAGTTCCTGCCGCCCCAAGGCTTGCTGCCGCTCGGCCAGCAAGCCGGGTACCGACTCCAGGCCCGGCACATCAGAATATCGCCAGCTACGCGCCAGCGAGTTTGCCAAAACGGGCGTCTCTTGATGCAACAATGCCATTTCATCCGCAACTTTCTCAAGCCGGGAGTTTGTCAAAAGCATATCTGTATGCTGCGACGGAAGGCTGTTTTGTTGGAAATCGCTGGCAGCCAGAGCTTTCATATTCCTGACGGGCAAGCTTGCTACAGAAGACGAAATAGTGCCTGACTGCTGCTGAGCTTGCTCAGAAACGACCGTCGTCTGGAGCAATTCATGGGAATCAGAAATTTCAGGCACCGGCACAGAAGCGATGTGCTGTTGAACGGCCTGGTGTTTCTTGATGGAATGCCTGTTCGGGAAGTATTGGATTATTGTGAAAATAAGCAACAGCATGAGTGCCAGCTCCACCGCTTTGTAGCGCACTACCCGCTGCCGCAAGGCATATTCAGTATCCAGCCGGTCTGCCATGATAGCCCAGTGTGCCGAGTTGTAAGGTGGCCGCAGTTCACTCAGGTTTTCATAAGCAAGGCCATCAAATTCAACATCTTCCAGCTCCGGCTTAGAGGCCGTCTGATCGAGCTGATTGGCCATCATCGCCCAGTGGGCGGGCTGATAAGCCGGATCTATGGCTTCAAGGCGCTTACGCAACACATCGTCAAAGCCTTGCTCTACAGCCTCTGCCTCGCTCAAGCCTTCGGCTTGCACCAGCTTTTGGTGAAACTGCTCCCAGGCCCCCGGAGCTAGTGGCTCTTCCAGCTGCTTGAGCTTGTTCCTCAATATGTTGTCGAATTCCTTATGATCCATAACCAATTAACTTGGCTGTAAGTATTTCTTTTAATTTCGATCTGGCTTTCACCAGGTTTGAGCGCGATGTACTCTCCGTGATGTCCAATTGCTCTGCTACTTCTCTATGCGAATAGCCCTCAATTACGTAGAGGTTGAAAACGGTCCGATAAGCGGGCGATAAAGTTTGAACCGCTTTTAGTATCTCTTGCTCAGTACACTGGCTGATAGCATCGGGGTCGGAGCTACTGAGCTGAAAAGCCTGGTCGATGTCCTCTGTACGCCGGCGAATTGCTTTTCGATAAAAGTCGATCGCCGTGTTGACCATGATGCGCCGTATCCATGCCTGCAAGGAAGTGCCGGGCTGATATTTCGAGATATGCTTAAACACCTTGATGAAGCCCTCATGCAGAATATCAAGGGCATCTTCCTGATTGTTGGCATACCGCAGGCAGACTCCCATCATCTTGCTGTAGTTGTCTTCATACAACTTTTGCTGCGCCCAGCGTTCTTTGCGAATGCAGGCGGAGATGAAGTCTCTTTCCCGATGTTGCAAGGACATGGCAAAATCCATGATGTGCGGTTTAATGATACAGCCCCGTTGCGGCAAGCCGCAGAGCAGTTGGCAGACTCGCTAGTTGCTCACACTCAGCAAATGGTATTCCTTATAGCTAAGGAACGCCTGCTTGGGTAAGATTGCTGCCCGAGGCAGATAAATGTTAAAAAAATCAAGCTTTTCTACTGCAACTTACATAAAAATCCTGTATTACAACGTCAGCGGGTGGTCAAAAGGATATGTGGGAAGGCAAATTTGCCAAACAACAATAATAAACAAATTGTATTTTTTTATTTAAAAAACAATTTTTGTATATTAGCGCTAGTGTGGGGCTTGAATAAGGCGAGCCTCTTTTCTGGCAGTTGAGCAAATTGTATATTTGCAGCCGGATTTCACTTTTCTATACCGATGCCGAATAAAATCAGCATCTCATATATCAGTACGTTTTTTTATGGCAAAAAAGAAAAAGCAGGCTGCCTTTGTTCCGCAAAATGGTACGACTGATGAAGCTATTATTTCTCTCAAAGGCATGTACAAAGATTACTTCCTCGACTATGCCTCCTACGTCATCCTCGAGCGGGCCGTACCTTCTATTGAGGATGGCCTAAAACCGGTACAAAGGCGCATCCTGCATGCGCTCAAAGAAATGGACGATGGTCGCTTTCACAAAGTTGCCAATGTGATTGGTCAAACAATGCAATACCACCCGCATGGCGATGCAGCTATTGGCGATGCGCTGGTAAATCTGGGGCAAAAAAACCTGCTCATCGATCCTCAAGGTAATTGGGGCGATTCGCGTACCGGCGACAGTGCAGCCGCTCCTCGATACATTGAGGCCCGCCTGACCAAATTTGCATTGGAAGTAGCCTTCAACGCCCAAACTACGGAATGGCAGCTCACCTACGATGGCCGCAAAAAGGAGCCGGTCAATCTGCCGATGAAGTTTCCACTGCTCCTGGCACAAGGCGCCGAAGGCATAGCCGTTGGGCTCTCCACACGCATTCTGCCCCACAATTTTATAGAACTCATCAAAGCTTCCATCAAAATATTGGAGGGCAAAGCCTTCAAAATTTATCCCGACTTTGAGCATGGCGGTATGATTGATGTCAATGAGTACAATGCCGGCAAACGCGGTGGCAAAGTAAAGGTACGCGCCCGCATTGAGCAGCTAAACAAAAAATCGCTGGTAATCCGTGAATTGCCTTATGGTGTGACAACTGCCAGCCTCATGGACAGTATTGTCAAAGCCAATGAAAAGGGGAAGATCAAAATCAAAAAGGTTACTGACAACACTGCCAAAGATGTAGAGGTCGTCGTTGATCTGGCTACCGGCGTATCGCCCGATGTCACCATTGATGCGCTCTATGCCTTTACCAATTGCGGGGTATCCATTTCCCCCAATGCCTGCATTATTATTGATGACAAGCCCCACTTTTTGAGTGTGAATGAGGTGCTGCGCATCTGCACGGAAAACACCAAAGATTTGTTGAGGCAGGAATTGGAGATCAAAAAAGGAGAACTGGAAGAAAAATGGCACTTTGCCAGCCTGGAAAAAATATTTATCGAAAAACGCATTTACCGCGATATTGAAGAGTGTGAAAGCTGGGAGGAAGTGCTCAAAGTGATCGGCAAAGGCTTGAAAAAATTCGTAGCAACGCCTATAGACAAACCTAAAAAAACAGACAAGCGGTTGCGGCTGAAGCGAAATATCAGGGAAGAGGACATCGTACGCCTTACCGAGATTCGGATCAAGCGCATCTCCAAATACAATACCTTCAAAGCCGACGAGCTCATCACACGGCTCGAAGAAGAGCTGACCCAGGTACAACACGACCTCAAACATCTCACTGATTTTGCGATCGCCTATTTCCAACGGCTGCTCCACAAATACGGCGCAGGACGGGAGCGGCGCACTCAAATTGCTGCCTTTGACACCATCGAGGCCGTAGCCGTAGTGGCCAACAATGCCAAACTATATGTCAACAAAAAGGATGGATTTATCGGAACAGGGCTGCGCAAAGACGAATTTGTGCGTGACTGCTCTGATATCGATGATATCATTGCCTTTCGCAAAGATGGCAAATTTGTAGTCACCCGGATTGCCGATAAGGTGTTTATGGGCAAAAACATCCTGCATGTAGATGTGTGGAAAAAAGGAGACCAACGTACTACGTACAATATGATCTATGTGGATGGGAAGACCGGCCGAAGTATGGCCAAACGATTCAACGTAAAAGCGATCACCCGCGATAAGGAATACGATCTCACCACAGGAGCCAAAGGCAGTAAAGTTCATTACCTCACCGCCAATCCGAATGGTGAGTCGGAAGTGGTGACGGTGCAGCTGTCACAGGGATGTAAAGCCAAAAAAAAGATTTTTGACTATTATTTTGAAGAATTGGCGATCAAAGGGCGTAGCTCGAAAGGGAATATCGTTACCCGCTATCCGATTCGCAAAGTGACGCAAAAGGAGGTTGGCCAATCTACCCTCGGTGCTATCCAGGTATGGGTGGATGAGGCCAGCGGGCGCCTCAACACCGACGAGCGAGGCCTTTTTCTCGGCGATTTCGATACCGGCGATGCCTTCTTTGCCATTTACAATGACGGCACTTATGAAGTCCTCGACTACGACCTCACCCGCCGCTTCGATCCCAAGGAGCTGGTATATATTGGCAAATTTGACCCCCAAGGCGTTGTAAGTGCCGTGTATTATGATGGTACAAAAGGCTGGTCGATGGTCAAGCGATTTATGATTGAAACGAGCTCCAACAACCAGCGGTTTAACTTTATCACCGAGCACAAACAATCAAAATTGTTTTTCGCTACTATGGCACCAAACCCACAGATTCAATACAACATCCGGGTGAAAAACAAGAGCATGCCTGCCATCCTGGACATCGAGGAATTCATCGATGTGAAGGGCTGGAAGGCCCTTGGCAACAAACTCAGCGACAAAAAACTGACGGCCGTAAAAGCAGTGGAAGTGCATTCGGATAAAAATAAATTGCAGGCCGGCGACACGCTAGAGTTTGATTTGAACTTTAATGGCGATTCCTGATATTGCGCTGGTGCCCCAAACGCCAAGCCATTCAACAGGCTTTTTGCTACCATTTATGCTGTGTTGTGCTTCATGCAGAATAACCAACCCGCAAAAGCAAAGAGTGCTATCGCACACATTGCTTTTCTTCCAACCCACAGAATTACAATGACAATATTCACTATTTAATAGTGAGTAATCCATATCTTGCAACAAATTAAATTGGTTTAAAAATGAACCGAATCAAGGAAATCCTTAAAGAGAAAGGGATTACACAAACCTGGCTTGCTCAACAAATGAAGAAAAGTTACACGACAGTTAATGAGTATGCCAGAAATGTTAGGCAGCCAAGCTTAGAGGATCTGTACCGAATAGCAAAGATTTTGGATGTCAATCCCAAGGATTTATTGAAAGAACATCTGAATGACTAAAGAATTTCAAATAGAGAAACAGTTGATCGAACAACTCAAAGAGTTGAAATACACAATCCGTCCGGATATTACGGATCGGAAATCGCTCGAACAAAATTTCAAAGCAAAGTTCGAAGCGCTAAACCGGGTTCGACTTTCAGAGAGTGAGTTCTTGCGTTTGAGAGAAGAGATCATTAAACCCGATGTTTTCGAAGCTTCAAAGATGCTACGCGAACAACAGTATTTTCAGCGAGAAGATGGAACACCGCTACACTATACTTTGGTCAACATAAAAGACTGGTGTAAGAATGACTTTGAAGTCATCAGTCAACTAAGAATAAACACCGAAAACAGCAACCAACGCTATGATGTAATTCTGCTCATTAATGGCTTACCTGTGGTACAAATTGAATTAAAGAGACTGGACATTTCACCACGAAAAGCGATGCAGCAAATTGTGGATTACAAGAATGAACCAGGTAATGGCTATGGCAATTCTTTGATGTGTTTTATGCAATTATTTATTGTGAGTAATCGAAGCAAAACAATCTATTTTGCCAATAATAAAAAACAACATTTTCAATTCAACGCAGATGAACAATTCTTGCCTGTTTATCAATTGGCCAATAGAGAGAATAAACCGATAACTCATTTATCAGATTTTACGGAAAAATTCTTAGCTAAGTGCACCTTAGGAGAAATGATAAGCAAGTACATGGTGCTGGTGCAGAGCGAACAAAAGATTCTTGTGATGCGTCCGTATCAAATTTATGCCGTAAAAGCCATTGTGGATTGTATTCACCAAAATCGTGGAAACGGTTATATCTGGCACACTACAGGAAGCGGTAAAACTTTGACTTCTTTCAAAGCCTCTACATTGCTCAAGGACAACCCTGAAATTGACAAATGTTTGTTTGTGGTTGATCGAAAAGATCTGGATCGACAGACACGTGAAGAGTTCAATAAGTTTCAGGAAGGTAGTGTGGAAGAAAACACCAATACCGAAACATTGGTTAGACGCTTACTTTCTACCGACTATGCGGATAAGGTGATCGTTACCACGATTCAAAAATTAGGTCTTGCATTGGATGGCACCTATAAGAAGAACTACAAAGAACGGTTGGAGCCCTTAAGCGGTAAACGAATGGTTTTCATTTTTGATGAGTGCCACCGCTCTCAATTTGGAGAAAACCACAAAGCCATTAAGGAATTTTTTCCAAACGCTCAACTATTCGGTTTTACAGGTACCCCCATTTTTGAATCAAATGCCAATTATAAGGTTAGGGAAGATGAATATGAGCAGTATAAGACAACCGAATACATTTTTGAAAAAGAACTACATGCATATACTATTACGCATGCTATTGATGACAGGAATGTGCTGCGTTTTCACATTGATTATTTTAAGGGAAAAGGTGACGAACCCCTCGACAAGCTCGGGACAGCGAATCCAAAACCCGGTGAAGCCCTGCCTGTCCGGCAGGCAGGCATTGCACAACAGGCCGTTGTAGAAGCAATTATCGACAAGCATAATGCCGCCACGAATCAACGAAAATTCAATGCCATACTGGCAACTGCGTCTATCAATAATGCTATTGAATATTATCGTTTGTTCAAGACTATACAGAAACAGAAGCAATTAGAAAGTGCCCGCCTGCCGGACGGGCAGGCTGATTATATACCCCTCCATGTTGCTTGTGTATTTTCTCCACCTGCTCAATTGATTGCCAAAGATGGAGATAAACGAAGTCAGAAGAATGCCGCAGACATAAAACAACTTCAGGAAGATTTAAAACAAGAAAAAGAAGACAATAAGCAAAACCCGGAAGAGAAGAAAAAGGCCTTAGTGGAAATAATTGCTGACTATAATCAGCAATTTGACACCAATCACAGTATCAACGAATTTGACCTATACTATCAGGATATTCAAAGACGTATCAAAGACCAGAAATTTAGCAATAAGGACTATCCTCGCAAGAATAAGATAGACATTACCATAGTAGTCGATATGCTACTTACCGGATTTGATTCAAAATATTGAATACGCTATATGTAGATAAAAACCTGAAATATCACGGCTTGATTCAGGCATTTTCCCGAACCAACCGTGTGCTGAACGATACCAAGCCTTACGGCAACATTTTAGATTTCCGGTCACAACAAGAGTCCGTTAACCAGGCCATCACCTTGTTCTCCGGTGAAGACAGTGGTAAAGCCAAAGAAATTTGGATGGTAGAACCTGCTCCGGTAGTGATAGAGAGATATCAGGAAGCTGTTAAAAAATTGGGTGATTTTATGCAAGAACATAATCTGGCTTGTGAACCCGAAGAAGTCTATAGTTTAAGAGGTGATGCGGCTCGAATTGCCTTTGTGAGAAACTTCAAAGAAGTGCAACGCCTCAAAACGCAGCTTGACCAATACACTGATTTGGATGAAAAACAAAAGGCTGCTATTGAAGCTATATTACCTAAAGACACCTTGCAGGAGTTTAAGAGTTCGTATATAGAGACTGCAAAGCAGTTACGAGAAATACAGCAGAAAGAAGGCGATAATGCTCCCGAAGACATCCAGCAACTGGATTTTGAGTTTGTACTTTTTGCCTCGGCTGTGATCGATTACGATTACATCATGAATCTGATTGCCGACAGTACACAGCAAAAACCTTCTAAGCAGAAGATGACCAAGCGTCAGGTGATTAGTTTGTTAAAGTCTAACTCTAACCTGATGGATGAAGAGGAAGACTTAACCGACTACATAGAAAATCATGTGGACTGGACTAAGCCGCATACGACTGACGAGCTCAAGCAAAGCTTCGAAACTTTTAAAGTAGAGAAGTACAATAAGGAACTGGCATACATAGCCAATAAACACGATTTACAAACAACTGACCTAAAAATCTTTGTAGAACAGATCATGAGCCGAATGATTTTTGACGGAGAAAAGTTGACCGACCTCTTAGAGCCTTTGGAATTGGGTTGGAAGCAACGCAGCAAGGTAGAAACAACCCTGATGCAAGACTTAGTGCCATTATTAAAAAAATTAGCTGAGGGGCGGGAGATCAGTGGATTGGTGGCTTATGAGTAAATTGTCAGAATCGGGATTTACAGGATGGTAGGATAGGCAGGATTGTAAAAGGAATGAAATGAAATTGGATGACTTGACATATAAGATTAACGGATGTGCCATGAAGGTGCATAACACGCTTGGCAACGGATTTCAAGAGGTGATTTACCAAAGATGTCTTGCTATTGAGTTAGAAAGGGAAGGGATTTCTTTTGCGAGAGAACAAGATCAAACCATTTATTATGAAGACATTGAGGTCGGTACTCGAAGAGCAGACTTTATAGTGGAAGATGTTGTTGTGGTAGAATTGAAAGCACTCATCAATCTGGAAGATGTACATCTCGCACAAGCCAAAAACTATGTGGTGGCATACGACAAACCCATTGGATTACTCATCAACTTTGGGAGCACGAGTTTACAATTCAAAAAAATCTTCAACTCAAAATACCCCAATGCCGGCAATCAAGAAATCCTCAAATCCCGAAAATCCTGATTCAGACAAATGAGCAGCAAAAAGAAGAAATATATACCGGAGCTGCGTTTTCCCGAATTTGGAAAGGAAGGGAAATGGATAACGAAAAGCATTGGATCAATTTCTAAAGTAAGTGCTGGAGGTACTCCAACAAGCACAGAACCAAAATATTGGGGAGGCGATATTCCTTGGATGAATTCTGGTGAACTAAACTTAAAAAGAATATATGAAGTAGCAAATTCTATAACGGAATTAGGACTTAAAGAATCAAGCACGAAGAAAATTCCTCCATTATGTGTTTTGATAGGATTAGCTGGCCAAGGAAAAACAAGAGGAACAGCTGCAATTAACTATATAGAATTATGTACGAATCAATCAATCGCGGCTATTCATCCAAACAAGGTAATGTTCAATAGTGAATTTCTATTTTACAGAATCGACTTCATGTATAAGACCCTAAGAAGATTATCTACTGGACAAGGTGGTAGAGGTGGTTTGAATCTATCGATAATAAAAGAAATTGAAATTCCATTTCCATCAATTAGAGAACAACAAAAAATCGCCTCCTGTCTTTCCTCACTTGATGAACTGATAGCCGCCCATAAGGATAAACTACAAGCCCTCAAAGACCACAAAAAAGGTCTGTTGCAAAACCTGTTTCCGCAAGATGGGCAGAAGGTGCCGAACTATCGTTTTCCTGAGTTTGTGAAGGATGGGGAGTGGGTGGAGATTACTTTAGATCAGGTGGCAGATTACGAAAATGGAAAGGCCCATGAAAAGGAAATTACCAAAACAGGAAAATATAAAGTAGTTAACTCAAAGTTTATTTCTTCTGATGGTGAAACGGTAAAGTACACCAATTTTGCTAATCTAATAGCTCATGTTGGCGACATCTTAATGGTGCTAAGCGATGTGCCTAATGGAAAAGCAATAGCAAAATGTTTCTATGTAGATAAAGACAATACCTATACTGTAAATCAACGGATTTGTAAAGTCACACCAACAGATATAGACAATAGATTTCTTTTTTATACGCAAAACAGGAATTCGTATTTTTTAAAATTTGATGATGGCGTTAAGCAAACTAATCTTAGAAAAGATACAGTTTTATCATTCCCGTTTCTAAAACCGATAGAACCAAAAGAACAACAAAAAATCGCCTCATGCCTTTCCGCATTGGATGATTTAATCACTGCTCAATCAGAAAAAATAGAGCAATTACAGCAGCATAAAAAGGGATTGATGCAGGGTTTGTTTCCAAAACTGTCTGAATTAGGATATGGATAGATTCAAAAACAAATACCGCATTGCTTCTGCCCGTGCCCCATTTTGGGATTACGGCTGGAATGCGGCGTATTTTATAACCGTTTGCACAAAAAATCGGGAAAAATGGTTTGGCGATATTTCGGATGGTATGATGGATCTATCGGTCATGGGTCATATCGCCAATTCATGTTGGCATGAAATCCCAAATCATTTTCCATTTGTCCAATTGGGCGTACATATCATCATGCCAAATCATGTGCATGGTATTGTAATTATCAATAAACCGGATGATGAACGCAACGATGAACGCAACGATGAACGCAACGTAGAGACGCAAAATTTTGCGTCTCTACAATCACAATCACAATCATCAAAATTGAACAAACCCAAAAACCAATTCGGCCCTCAATCCAAAAATTTGGCATCCATCATACGTGGATTTAAAATTGGGGTAACCAAAAACGCCCGACAAATTAATCCCGATTTTGCCTGGCAATCTCGGTATCACGATCATATCATTCGTGATGACCAATCCTATCAAAAAATATCAGGCTATATTTCTAACAATCCCGCCAATTGGCAGGATGATACATTTTACAATTCAACACAATGACAAAAAAAGAGCAAGACAAACTAGGAAAAACCCTTTGGGATATAGCTAACCAATTGCGTGGCTCTATGAATGCGGATTCGTTCCGCGATTATATGCTTTCGTTTTTGTTTTTGCGTTACCTCTCTAATAATTATGAAGCATCTGCAAAAAAGGAATTGGGAAAAGATTATCCGAAGTTGATGAAAGAGTATAACGGCTCTGCACTAAAAATTTGGTATGATGCCAACGAGGAGGATGTTCCCCATTTTGAAAAATTGATGCGCAAAAAAGCACACTACATCATCAAACCAAAATATATGTGGAGCCACATATCGGAAATGGCGCGCACACTTGATGATGATCTTCTCAAGACATTAGAACAAGGGTTCCGCTTCATCGAAAATGAATCGTTTGATAACTCATTTCACGGTCTGTTTTCTGAAATAAACCTTAACTCTGAAAAACTGGGCAAGACACCAAAAGAGAGGAATAAAAAGATATGCGTCATTATTCAAAAAATTGCAGAAGGCATTTCTGACTTTTCAACTGATACGGATACGTTAGGCGATGCTTATGAATATTTGATCGGTAAGTTTGCAGCGGGTTCAGGTAAAAAAGCTGGTGAGTTTTACACACCTCAACAAATTTCAACTATTCTTTCAAGGATAGTTTGTTTAGACAGCCAGGACCCTGCTAACCCTTCGGGACCTAAAAAGAAACTGGACAAAGTATTGGATTTTGCCTGTGGTTCGGGTTCTTTGTTATTGAACGTAAGAAAACGAATAAAAAACAACAAGGGTACAGTAGGTAAAATTTATGGGCAAGAAAATAATGTAACTACCTACAATTTGGCCAGGATGAATATGCTCTTGCACGGGATGAAAGATACTGAGTTTGATATATTCCATGGTGATACACTAAAAAACCAATGGGATATCCTCAATGAGATGAATCCATCAAAGAAAATTGAATTTGATGCGGTAGTCGCCAATCCTCCTTTTAGCTTACGTTGGGAACCCAACGATACACTTGCTGAAGATTTTCGATTTAAGAGCTATGGTTTAGCTCCCAAATCAGCAGCAGATTTTGCATTCTTATTACACGGTCTTCATTTTCTTTCCAAAGAAGGAACTATGGCTATCATCGTACCTCATGGTGTACTATTTCGTGGTGGAGCAGAACAACGTATCAGAACCAAACTTTTAAATGACAATAATATTGATTCTGTGATTGGTTTACCTGCCAACCTGTTCTATTCAACCGGCATTCCTGTTTGCATTTTGGTTTTGAAAAAATGCAAAAAAGAAGATGACGTACTATTTATTAATGCCAGTGAACACTTTAATAAAGGAAAACGCCAAAATTCCTTAAGTAATAGGCTATTGATGGAATAGTTAACACTTACAAATACCGAAGAGAGACCGAGCGTTATTCTCGAAAAATCTCAATGGATGAGATAGAAAGGAATGGATACAATTTGAACATATCGAGATATGTAAGCACAGCACAACCAGAACCAATTATTGACTTAACAGAAGTGAATAGAAGTTTAGTTTCAATCAACAAACAAATTGAAAAGAAGACAAGAGAACATAATGAATACTTAAAAGAATTAGGACTAAAACCAATATGATAGATGCCAATTAGCGTTTGACCTATCGTAGCAGTCGATCTTATGACTACAGATGATTACAAAAAAATGGCTGCCTCGCTGCCCAAACAGCCCGGCATTTACAAATTTCTGGATACCGAAGGTGCCATCCTGTACGTAGGCAAAGCTAAAAACCTGAAGAATCGCCTGGCCTCTTATTTTGGCGCCAAAAAGCATCAGACACACAAAACCCGCACCCTCGTAAAAAATGCTTCCCGCATCGAATTCACCATCGTTGAAACCGAAGCCGATGCTCTGCTGCTGGAAAATACACTCATCAAAAAATACCAGCCACGTTACAATGTAATGCTCAAAGACGGGAAGTCTTATTCCTATATCTGCATTAAAAAAGAGCGCTTCCCCCGTGTGTTTATCACCCGACGCATCATCAAGGATGGCTCCACCTACTTTGGCCCGTACACTTCCCGGACCCGCATTAAAATCATCCTCGATTTGATCAAAACGCTGTTTCCTTTACGAACCTGTAACTACAATTTGTCAGAAGCAAACATTGCGGCAGGCAAGTTTAAAGTTTGCCTGGAATACCACATAAAAAACTGCCTGGGCCCCTGCGTAGGGCTAGAGACAGAATCAGCTTACAACCAAAAAATCGACCAGATCCGCAACATCCTGCGCGGGCATTTCAGTGCCGTAAAGGCCCATTTTCAGATTGAAATGCAGCAGCATGCAGAAAATCTGGAATTTGAAAAAGCCCAACAAATAAAGGCCAAAATGAATGCCTTTCAGGATTATCAGAGCAAATCGACGGTGGTGAGTACTACCATAAAAGACATCGATGTATTCAGTATCGCCACGGATGAGAAGCAGGCATATGTCAACTACATAAAAGTGGTGAATGGTGCCATCATCAATACTTTCACCGTTGAGCTGACGAAAAACCTGGATGAAGACGAGCGTGACCTGCTGGAATATACCATTCCTGTACTGCGTGAAAAATTCAACAGCATCAGCCCGGAACTGATCGTACCTTTTGAGGTCCAAATACTGGAAGAGGATATTCTGGCCACCATTCCGAAGATTGGTGACAAAAAGAAGCTGCTCGAGCTGTCGGAGAAAAACGGAAAATATTTTTTACTGCAAAAGAAGAAGGAGGAATTGTCAAAAGTCAACAAGCAGACCCCTGCCGAGCGCATCCTGCGCACCTTGCAAAACGACCTCCAAATGGAGCAGCTCCCCTTACACATCGAATGCTTTGACAATTCCAATATGCAGGGCTCCCATCCCGTGGCCTCCTGCGTGGTATTTCGCAATGCCCGACCGGCAAAGCGCGACTACCGGCATTACAATATCAAAACGGTAGAAGGGCCCAATGATTTTGCAAGTATGGAGGAAGTGGTTTTTCGGCGCTACCGACGGCTGTTGGATGAAGGCAGCGAACTGCCACAATTGATTATTATCGACGGAGGAAAGGGGCAACTTAGCTCGGCCGTAACGAGTTTGAAACAACTCGGCATCGCTGAACAGATCACCGTAATCGGTATTGCCAAGCGGCTGGAAGAAATTTTCTTTGCGGGTGATCCCATCCCTTTGTACATCAACAAAAAATCAGAATCCCTAAAGCTTATCCAACAAGCTCGCAATGAGGCGCACCGCTTTGCCATCACTTTTCATCGCAACCAGCGCTCCCGCCTCTTCACAGGCTCTGAGCTTACTGCCATACCTGGCATTGGCCAGAAAACGGCAGAAAAATTACTCAAACATTTTGGCTCCGTAAAAAAATTGAAAGCGGCATCCCCTGATGAGTTGAAAACAGTAGCAGGCCCGTCAGCAGCAAAAAAAATCAGCGCCTATTTTTTCGATGACAAAGAACCGGATGACAGATGAGCAGACCATCTTACGTCTGCCGTCTGTCTTCTTACTGCTGATTGCGTTCCATTGCCCGTCTGGCCATCCGCTTCAGTTCAGTATGATACGCAGCACCCTCCTTACTTTCCAGCACATTGCCTTTGGCATCGAGAAAGAAAAGGGTGGGATAAGCTCGCACATTATACACTACAGCCAGATTGCGGCCATTCCCTTTTTCGGCATCAACCTTATAGTTGATGAAATGCTCATTCATAAAAGTGCCGATACTTTTATCCGAAAACACATCCTTGTCCATCATTTTACAGGGCAGACACCAGGTAGTATAAAAATCAACAAAAACCAGCTTGCTTTGCGCTTCAGCCTCATCGAGGGCATCGGAAAGGGTGGCGTAGTTTGTAAATTTGACACCTTTGGTAGTGCTACTTCCTTGCCCTGCTTTAGTGCTTTTACAATTGCTAAAACTACATACGATGAGCAAAAGGCAGAGTGCAAAAAACTGTTTTCCTGTTGTTTTCATTGTTGATTGATTTGTTACTATGTAAACGTGACAACGGACGAATGGCAAAAGAACAATATACGAAAAGAGAGCATTTAAGATTCCATTAATGCTTTTGTGCATGTATTTCTCTAATCTTAACATATCGCACGAATACGCCCCAAGCCATGACGGCACTGATTATAAAGCCTGCCTTTCCATCCAAAAAGCCACGTCCAATCACAAAATGTTTGATGAAGCGAAAGAAAGGCTTGGCCAGCAAATGATACCAACCCACCCTGGGTGTAGCGGCTAAATAATCCTGAGCCGACCAGATACTGTAGCGGCGGGTTTTGTCCAAATAATGAATGAGCGTTTGATAGGTGTAATGCTCCAGGCTATGCTGTAGCTTTCCAATTCGAAGGCCCTGCGTTTCAATTTCCTCGTGTACCTGTTTTGAATTGTATCGACATCGATCACGGCGGATCAGGCGGATCACTCCGTCATTTTGCCAGCCGCTATACCGAATACGCTGCCCCATGAAATGATTTTGCCGGCCTATCCAAAAGGCATCCTCCTCAATTCGGTCGCTATCAGCGAGCAAAGCCTGAATCTCCGTTTGCAATGCGTCCGGCACCCGCTCGTCGGCATCCAGCAAAAGTACCCAGGAATAGCTGGCTTGGGGAATCGCCCAATTTTTTTGATCGGCTGGCCCACTGTAGCTGCGCTGCAAAAGACGGTCGGCAAGCGGGCGAGCAAGTGCCACCGTATCATCTTTGCTGAAGCTATCCACCACAATCAACTCATCGGCCCAGCGCACCGACTCCAGCGCCGCCCGAATGTTGGCCGCTTCGTTGAAAGTAGGTATTATGACACTCAACTTCTGCATAACTACCAGCTAATGTCGGGCTCCATAGGCTACAAAATGCGGATTGCGCAGCGATTCTTTGTTGTATCGCAAAGGCTGCTGTGTGTTTTGATCAATCACCGAACCACCCGCTTCTTCCAGGATAATCTGCGCGGCTGCGGTATCCCATTCCATAGTGGGTGCCAGGCGTGGATACAAATGAGCCTGGCCTGTGGCCAGTGCCAAAAACTTGAGCGAGCTGCCGCGTGCGATGAGTTCTGGTTCGTCAAACTGATGAACAAATTGCTCTGTGGCTTCATTCAGATGAGAGCGGGAGCAAACCAGGCGAAGCTTTTTATCGGAAAGGCGGAATGTTTTTGCCTGAAGTGGAAGTAAGGTTTCGTTTCTCATTTCAAAGGCTCCTTTGTACTTTATACCAAAATACAGCGTATCATTAGCTGGCACATACACTACGCCCAAAACGGGCTTGCCGTACTGAATAAGTGCAATGTTGACGGTAAACTCGCCATTGCGCTTAATAAATTCTTTGGTGCCATCGAGGGGGTCAATAAGCCAGAAAGTGTCAAAATGTTTTCGCTGCGCATAAGGAATGGCCTTATTCTCTTCCGAAATTATAGGAATAGAAGGTATTTGAAGTTGTAGCTCTCTGCAGATCAGTTCGTTGGCCCTTTGGTCGGCAAGGGTGAGTGGGCTCTGATCGCTTTTATGCTCAACTTCGATAACAAGTCCGGACTGATAGATGTCCATAATCAGTTGCCCTGCCGATTGGGCAATTTGGCAGACATGCTCGGCCATTGCTGGGAGATCAGGTACTTTCATCAATGCGGGGTAAATTGCGAAATCAGGCTAAGAAACTGTTTTGAAACATGTCACTGATTTTTTTATGCGCCTTTTTTCCTCACACTTCACTTTTTTATCGGCAAATAGCTCAGGCTATTCACTTCAAAAAAAGTCTCCTCTTAGAAAAAAATACGCTATAAAAAATTTCACCCAAATTTCAAAACAGTTTCAAAGATTCGAACAAATTGCTGCCTGTCTACGTACAGGCGAATAAGTTAATCCGTACCTTTGCAAAGGTATTAAAAATGTTATATGAAAAAAGTTTTGGTGACAGGTGGCTGTGGCTATATCGGCAGCCATACAATCGTTGACCTCATCGGACACGGCTTTGAAGTAGTGCCTGTGGACAGCCTGATAAATTCGGATGCCTCTGTGATGGACCAAATTGGGCAGATCGCAAATGTGTCTCTTAAAAATAATGAGATCGATCTCTGCGATTTCGATACGCTCGAAGCATTGTTTCAAACCCACCCCGACATGAGTGGCATCATTCATTTTGCCGCTTTGAAAGCCGTAGGCGAATCGGTAGAGCAACCGCTTCGCTACTATCAAAACAATCTTACGGGCCTGCTCAATATTTTGCAATGCGCCCGAAAATTCCGGATTCCCAATTTCATATTCTCCTCGTCCTGCTCCGTGTATGGCAATGCAAAAGAACTGCCTGTTACGGAGAATACGCCCTGGCAGGAAGCTGAATCGCCCTATGCCTACACCAAACAAATCGGAGAGCGGATGCTGGTCGATCTGTGCCATGTCGAGCCTGCATTTAATGCCGTGATTTTGCGCTATTTCAATCCCGCCGGAGCTCATGAGTCTGGCCTGATGGGCGAATCGCCCATCAATCCGGCGCTTAATCTGGTGCCGGTAATCACTGAAACGGCCATCGGCAAACGGCCACAAATGACCGTCCACGGAAATGATTACGACACTCGCGACGGAACCTGCATACGCGATTACATACACGTCATGGATTTGGCCAATGCACATACCAGGGCCCTCCAATATTTGGTTGCTCAAGACAACCAACGTAACTTAGAGGTGTTTAATTTAGGCATCGGGCAGGGAGTGACGGTGATGGAGGTAATTAAAGCATTCGAGAAAGTGACGGGCCGGCAGCTCAACTATCGTCTTGGGCCACGCCGGGCAGGCGATGTGATAGCCATTTATTCCAATTTTGAGCGGGCTGCCAAACAGCTTGGCTGGACGCCCCAGCGAAACATTGAAGATATTATGCACTCTGCCTGGCAATGGGAGCAAAAGCGCAGCGGAGTGGGACAAAATAGCAGATGAACTGAATAGAATGAACTGAAACATGGAAAACAACATACTGGACGAGCTACAGAAAAAGTACGAATCTATCGGGCAGGATGCAACTACCCACCTTAGAGGCCTGCTGCGAGCAAAACCAATTACCTATTGGGATTATATCCATACGGATGCACTACTCAATTTGCAAATCCAGCGGACGGATCAGCCGGATGAGATGGTATTTATCATGTACCACCAGATCAATGAGCTGTTGTTTAAAATGATTTTGTGGGAAATTGAGCAGGTATCCTTTCATGAGCAGTTGAGCACGCAGTTTTTTGCTGAACGTTTGGGCCGAATAAGCCGGTACTTCGACATGCTGGCTTCTTCATTTGAGATTATGGGCAATGGGATGGAGGTGAGCCAGTATATGAAATTCAGAGATACCCTTACCCCTGCTAGTGGGTTTCAGAGTGCCCAATATCGGATGATCGAATTTGCATCTACCGAGCTGATCAATCTAATCGACATTCGCTTTCGCGCTACCATTGATCGGGATACACCCTTTAGTCATGCCTTCAATCACTTATACTGGCAAGCAGCCGGAAAGGATTATAGAACCGGTGAAAAATCCACATTAATCCAGCTTTTCGAAGAGCGCTACATGGATGATTTCATCGTTTTTATGAAAAAGTATAATACCCGTAATCTTTGGACCGTATTCAAATCACTTCCCCAAAACGATCAAAATGATGTGGATTTGATAAATGCGATGCGCCATTACGATCATACGGTCAATGTACTTTGGGTAATGGCCCATTACGATGCTGCAAGAAAGTATCTGGATAGCGGAGCAGATGAAGCCGAAGCAACCGGCGGCAGCGATTGGAAAAAATACATGCATCCCAAATACCAAAAGCGCATCTTCTTTCCGGATTTGTGGAGCGAGAAGGAATTGGAAAACTGGGGAGTGGGCAATCTGAAAGGCCACAAGATAATCACGGCAGTCAGCTAATCGCTGCCACCGCTCCTTCCAAAGAATAATATCCCGCGTATAGGTAAATATGCCAGAGATTTTATTCAAAACACTACTATTTCGCCTATTTTTTGGTTGTTTCAGGATTTATTATCATCTTTGTTTAAGGCCATTTCGATGGCCAACATGATCTATGGGTTAAGTTCTTAACGAACAGTCATAGGGTGTCCATAGTCTTGTTGCCTTGCCGAGTATCCTCTCGGCAAGGTTATTTTTTTCGGGCCAAAACGGCTCGCTGCATTACATGAACCGGAAAGGTCTCCACTTCAGGTATTTCTTCTCCATTCACTTCCTCTCCCCCCATAACGCTTATCGGCTTCTTACCGCCTGCCAGAATTTCAAAGACGAGTTGCTCGCCCCGCATTCATAGCTTGCCAATAGCAGGCTTTCGCCTGCCGCATACCAACTCACCAGCTTTTGCTTTCCCAACAGATAGGTTTCCAACCGGATAGAGTTTCGCTCATCGAGCAAATAATAGCCTTGACTGGAATCCACTGCTAGCAAATGGTAGGACTTTTCCAGCTTACTCTTTTCCGGATGGTAAAGGGTGGACCAGCTAATGCGCTCCCCTTCACCGAGAGGCTGAATAGTTAGCAACATCGGAACGCTCTGTACCTTTTCGGCCGCGCGAAAAATTTCCAGTTCACCCGCCCATTCACCGAGCCAGCCCTCCGGAAAGCCGGGCTGAGCCTCTACCGCCGGAAGCATAGTAAAAAGAATACCATAAAAAAATGAAAGGAATCGCATGGAATTTGAAAGTTTAGATTTACTTTAGGATTTTAGTTAATGTGTAAGTCCGACAAATATGAACCGAATCTCCTCTCTACTCTCAGCATTCCTACTTTTGGCCTTCGGTGCAGCTGCTCAGAAAGCCTATTTCCAGCAGGAAGTCAATTATAAAATCGATGTCGTACTAAATGACACCGCTCATCTGCTGGATGGCCACATCACTATGGAATACATCAATCATTCGCCGGATGCACTAGCACAAATTTATATGCACCTCTGGCCCAATGCTTACAAAAACCAAAGCAGTGCCTTTGCCGATCAGCAACTGCGCCATCGCAACAGCCGGTTTTTCTTTGCCAAAGATAGTCATTTGGGCTTCCTCTCCGATTTGGATTTCATGGTCGATGGCAAAGCAGTGGAGTGGCAGTATGATGCCGAACACCCGGATATTGCCTTGCTACAGCTTGCCCGCCCCCTTCCTTCCAGTGGCCGCATCCACATCAGCACGCCTTTTAGCATGAAAATTCCACACTCTTTCAGCCGCCTCGGCCATGTAGGCCAAAGCTACCAGATGACGCAGTGGTACCCCAAGCCAGCCGTGTACGATCAGGATGGCTGGCACCCCATGCCTTATCTTGACATGGGTGAGTTTTATTCCGAATTTGGCTCCTTCGACGTATCCATCACCCTGCCAGCCAATTATGTAGTGGCAGCAACGGGGGTATTGCAAACGAAAAGTGAGCGGGCTTTTTTGCAGCAAAAAATTGAAGAAACCAACAAGCGAATTGAGAGGAGCTTTCCGAAGGAGGCCGATTTTCCTCCATCCAGCAATCAGACAAAAACCATCCGATATACAGCTGAACAGGTGCATGATTTCGCCTGGTTTGCCGACAAGCGTTTCCATGTGCAGAAGAGCCAGGTACCATTGAAATCCGGCAAATCGGTAGATACCTGGGCCTTTTTTACCAATGAAGAGGCCGATCTGTGGAAGAAAGGCACCAAATATCTGGACCGCGCTGTACAGTTTTATTCACAGCATGTGGGGGAATATCCCTGGCCACACGCCACGGCTGTGCAAAGCGCCCTCAGCGCTGGTGGCGGTATGGAATATCCTATGATCACCGTGATTGGCCGATCGGGGAGTGCCCAATCTTTGGATGTGGTGATCACCCATGAGGTAGGTCACAATTGGTTTTACGGCATCCTGGCCTTCAATGAACGGATACATCCCTGGATGGATGAAGGCATCAATTCCTACTACGACCATCGATATACCAAAAAATATTATAGTGCTCAAAACTTTGATGTGCTGCCAAAAATCATGACCAACAAAACGGATATGGATTTGTTCGAAGCAGCCTATCTGTATCAAGCGCGGCGCAATTTGGACCAGGCTCCGGAAACCGAATCGGATGGGTTTTCGCGCATCAACTACTTCCTCGGTGCTTATGAGAAGCCGGCAAAGATATTCCATTGGCTGGCCAATTATCTGGGGCAGGAAGAATTTGATCGCATCATCCACTCCTTTTATGATAATTGGAAATTCAAACACCCGCGCCCTGTTGATTTTCGGCAGCATTTCGAAAGCCATTGCAAACAGCCACTCGACTGGTTTTTCGATGGGCTTGTCAACGCCAACAGCAAAACAGATTATGCCATCAGCTCTGCCAAAAACACCCAAGATGGTATGCTGATGACCCTGATCAACAAAGGGGAAGTAGCAGCTCCTTTCCCCGTATCGGCCCTCAAAAATGGGGAGATCGTAGCAACCCGCTGGGTCGATGGCTTTGAAAATACTCATCAGTTCAATTTCCCTGCCGGGGACTATGACAAGTTGGTTGTGGATGCCCAAAAGCTTACACTCGACTACCGCAGGCACAACAATACCATCAAGCTAAAAGGGATCCTCAAAAAGCTGGAACCTCTGCAGCTCAAATTTTTAGGCGGTCTGGATCATTCACAGCGCAGCACACTTTATTGGTCTCCGCTGGTCGGGTACAACGCGTACGACGAGTTGATGGCGGGGGTGGCGGTGTACAATACGGCCCTGCTTGCCAAGCGATTTGAATTTGCGCTGGCACCCCTATATGGCTTCGGCAGTAAGGATTTGGCAGGGCTCGGACATTTGCGCTGGAATAGCTTCCCCGATAAGCCCGGCCTGGAAAGAGTGCGCATCGGCCTTTCTGCAAAGCAGTTCAATTTCAATTACAATGACCTGCACGATTATTACCAGCAATACCGGCGGGTAGTGCCTTCCGTCCGTATGGATTTTAGAAAATCGCCACCCAGCCAGCTTTCGCAGCGCCTGGATGCCCGAGCCATTCTATTGACAGAAGATATTGCCCAATTCAGCATCGAAGGGGAGTTTTTGGGTACAAAAGGAGACCGTTCTCAGATTTATCAGCTTGCCTATACCGCCGATATGGAGCGGGTGGTCAATCCCTTTTCGCTGCGGCTCACCCTTGAGCAGCAGAGCTATGGCCCTTCGGGCAGCAAGGAGCATTACCTCAAAGCAGGAGCCACATTGAACACTGCCTATACCTACAAAAGAAACAGGCACATCAAGTTCAGAATTTTTGCCGGTGCTTTTCTCGACAACAGCCGCCGCGATGCGGGGAGCGTGGCTTCCCGCAGCATAGCCAGAGGCTCTTTTGGCCTGAGCCATCAGGGTTTCAATGACTATACGTATGACAATTTTTTCTTTGGCCGATCAGAACCCGATGGCTTTTGGTCACAACAGATTAACCTACGGGAAGGGGGAATGAAGTTTGCTCCCGGCAGCCCGTTTAAGAATACTATTGGCCATAGCAACAGCTATATTTTCAGCCTCAACATGAAGGCCGACCTGCCCGCTAAGCTGCCGCTTAACATCCCTCTGAAGCCATACTTCGATATTGGATTTTACAAAGACGCTATGCCGCTCAATGGCGGTTTGCTCAACTTTTCCGACCAGCTGGTTTGGAGTGGTGGCTTAATGCTCGAGTGGTTGGATGGAGCCTTGGGCGTGTATTTTCCGCTAATCAATTCAGACAATTTGAAATCCGTGTACGATCAGATTGGCAATGGATATGGGGGGCGAATCACTTACAGCCTTGACCTTAACGCCCTCGATCCCTGGGAAGCCATCAACCGGCTGAATTTTTAGCTCAGTCCCGGCCGGGCATGGTAATACAACTCAGAGCAATTGGCGGAGGTGAGAATGCAATTTGCCTGATTGTACACTTCCTGAGGCTTGATGCGCTGGTAGTAATTGACTTCCTCATTGATCAAATCGGCATTGCCAAGCACTTCAAAAAAGGCCAGATTGATCGCTTTGTTGAGAATATTGGCTTCTGAAAAAACCAGAGTGCTTTCGAGCTTGTTTTTGTATTTCTGCAATTCCACCTCCTCAACCGGCGAGGCTTTCAAAAGCTCCAGTTCTGCCCAGATGGCAGCCTCCGCCCTTTGCAGGCTGATCCCTTCGGCAGGCTTTCCTTCTACAATCAATAAGCCCGGATCAATACTGCCGGTCACATAGGCATCGATTTGTGTGAACAACTCCTGCTCCTTCAGCAATCGGCGATACAGCCTGGATGAATGGCCATTGCCAAGTATATCGGAAATAATATCGGCCACATAATATTGCCGATCCGTGCGGGCGGGAATGTGAAAGGCCAGGTACAGTGCATCCAGCGGCACATGCGCCTCATTGATGCGCTGTTGAAGTTCTCTTTGTGGTGGCTCCTGGGGCAGCTGCCGCTGCGGTACCGCCCCCGCCGGAATATCGGCAAACCAATGTTCCACCAATTGCCGCACTTTCTGCACATCCAGCGGACTGGCCACTACCAGGATGGCATTGTTGGGGCGATAAAATTTTTGATAAAAGGCTTCCACCTCCCCGAGTGTCGCCCGCTCCACATGCTGTGGCACCATCCCGATGGTGGGCCAGCGATAGGGATGCACCTTGTAGGCCAGCTCGGCGATGTGATGCCAGACGTCGCCATAAGGCTGGTTGAGGCAACTTTCTTTGAACTCCTCCACTACTACCTTCTGCTGAATCCTCAAGGATTGTGCTGTAATCAGGAGACTGCTCATCCGGTCGGATTCGAGCCAAAAAGCTGTTTCGATGTTTTCGGCAGGCAGGATGGTGTAAAAATTGGTAACATCGCTATTGGTAAAGGCATTGCTGTCGCCACCAGCCCGTTGGACCGGCTCATCAAAGTCGGGCACATGGGCAGAGCCGCTAAACATGAGGTGCTCAAACAAATGGGCAAAGCCGGTTTTATCGGGCGATTCATCGCGCGCCCCCACATTGTACAGCAAATTTACCGCTGCCATCGGAGTGCTTTTGTCCTGATGCACCAGCACCTTGAGGCCATTATCCAATATAAAGCGGGAAAAGTGTATCACGAGCTTTTGATTAATGCTTCTTTCAATCTGCCTGAAGCGGCCGCAAAAATAGTGCAATTCCTGCCAAATTGCTACTGCTCACACCAAAAATGCACTGCCGTACATCATAAAAGGTAGATGCAAGTGATTCGTCTTAAAACTACCGCTTATCAAATTAATAAACTAAAACCTTGACGAATCATGAAACGACAAGACATCTCCAGGCTGCGGCGCAACTACGCCCGCCATTTCCAAATCGGGCTCATCCTTTCAATCAGCCTCATCACGCTGGCCTTTCAGTGGACCATCCAGCCACCGGATTACAGCGATGCTACGGTCGCTGCCAGCCTCGAAGAGCCGGATGTGCAGATAGTGCGCACGGTATATGAAAAGCCCCCCCAACTGCCACCACCCGCTATTCATCCTACCGAAACGATCATAGAGACAGAAGTAGAATTTGTAGAAGAACCTTTGCCGGAAAAAATCGAAACTGTTGTGACTGCCTTGCCACCGAATGAGGATACTTTCCCCGAGCCAACAAGGGCCTCGACGCCTCCAAAAGCCCCTCCCCTGCCAGAAGAGCCAAAAGTAGATGTGCCACCAATTGTTCTGGTTGCAGAAGAAATGCCGCGCTTTCAAGGCTGTGAGGAGATGGACCTGGCGAAGGAAGAACGGAAAAAGTGTGCCGAAGAGCAGATGCTGAAATTTATCTACAGCCATGTGAAATATCCCCAGCTGGCCAAAGAAATTGGCCTGGAAGGAACCGTAGTGGCCCGCTTCATCATCGAAACAGATGGCTCTGTGAGCGCTCCGCAAATCGTCAAAGACATTGGAGCAGGCTGCGGGAAGGAGGTGATGCGACTGGTAAAAAGGATGCCCCGTTGGATTCCGGGCAAGCAAAATGGCCGCAAGGTGCGGGTGCAGTTCAACCTGCCGGTGCAGTTTAGACTGAAATAGCCCAACAAATTTACTCGGTAGTTTTTCGACGACCAGAAAGGGGTGGCTGTATAGGCAGTGCCCCTTTCGCTTTTTGCGCGCCTGCCTGCCTTCTAGGCCTGCCGTGAGATTGGGTCGATAGCGGGAGGAAGTGCGAAGAGAGGAGATCCAATCGCTGCGGGAGGGGCCACGGAAAAATTATCCAACGCTTGTTTTTCCGGCTTTGCTTTCTTACCTTAACAGCACAAATTCAAAACTAAAGCTGTGAAATGCCCCTCTAATAATGCCCTTCCTACACAACGATTGCGATTTTTTAACCTGAAAACTGAAATAGCATGAAAAATTTCACCCCCCCCCATTTGTAAATTATGTGTTGTGATGACACTATGTATGATTACTACCCTTTTACCCGCACAACTTGACCGAACGGTCTGTCCTGATCCACCCGATATTCCGGTATTCGACGGGACACCTGAAACCACACTTTGCGACAGTATTGGCGATTTTCCTGTTAGACCTAACCAGATAGGTGCGGGTACTGCCAAAGCGAACTCTTCCGATGTGGGTACCTTTATCTCTGGCTACGTACATATCGTAGGTGATTTTGTGATTGACAATCAGTTTACCTTTCTCAATGCAATTGTACTAATCGAGCCTGGAGTTTTCATATCGATAGCACCGTCATTTCCTCCTTTTAGTACAATCTCACTTGACATTGACAATTCCAAACTTTTTGCTTGTGAAGATTTGTGGAGTGGGATTTATGTAAGTACTGCCTCTACGCTCAGAACTTATAATAATACGGTAATTGAAGATGCGGAATCGGCAGTCAATGCACACCTTAGTTTGACGACTGTGGAAATAGAAAATACACACTTCAACCGGAACCGCGTTGGATTGACCACATCTTGTATTACTAGCTCATGTGGTAGGCTGAGTATTTCCAATTCCTTCTTTACCTGCACCGCTCCCCTCAATGGGACCAATAATGAGATCACTTTTGCCGGCATTCGTACGATTAATTACCCCTACATCATGTTTGCTGAAAATACCTTTGAAGGCATCCAATACGGTATCCGTGCCGAAGGATCAGGGGTAGGGCAAAGTAGTTCGGTAATTACGGCCTTTCACAAATTCTACGACATTCACCAGGATGGTATTTTTATCGAAAATGGGGATGTTTTTGTACTTTTTGGTGAATTTGTCAACTGCGCCAGCAATGGCATTTTTGCACAGCGAACCCGGCGATTCCGGGTCACGCAGAGCGATCTCATCTACAATGAGGACTTGCTAAGCAACAACTTGAGCGGGGCTTCCCAATATGCCGGTATCCGTATCCTGGGCTTTAATTCTGGCAGTCGGATTCGTATCCGCGACTTTAATGACTTTTCGGCTATTTTGCCCAATGACAATGACCGCCATATCAATTTCATCCATCTGGAAGGTGGCAATGTGGGTGCCAATACCACAATAGATATCACCGACAACGACTTCAACATGAATGTGGCCAACAGCCATGTACTCTACATGACGGGCGACTTTCCGGAGAGCAGCAGTACTGATTTTTGGTTCAATAATCCTGTCAACTACGACCCTACCATCGACAATAATACCAATCCGGCAGCCATATTTTACGATGGCGGAACCATACACAACTTCAATATTAGCAATAATGTAATCAACGGCCCCAGTGTATATGACGGCAAAGGGATTTACCTTTTCGGGAGCTTCAACGGCACAGAACGCAGCATCAGCTACAATACCATCAACGGCAATCCCAATGGTTCGCTCAACTATGGCATTGAGAATTTCATCTTTCCCAATACCACGATCAATTGCAATACCATTGATCATACCGGCTTTGGTATGGTGTTTACCTCACTGAATCGACCAACCATCGTTCAGGAAAACACCTTCAAGGGATGCAATCTGGCCATTCGCAATGGGGTGATCGGAGAGCAAATCGATCATGGCAATGAATGGTACGATACCTTCATAGGTGGGGGCTGTGGCTTTCCCCTCCAACTGCCGGCGATTCACGCCCAATGTGTACCACCTTTTAATGCTTTTTTTAATACTTTTATCGTCCACAAAGCCCAATCGACTGGCGGCCCGCCACCTTCCTGCTATACTTTTTTCACCGAATTTCATCCCGAACGCATTGTGCCGGATTTTAACGATGATTTTTTTAGGAATGCAGGGATCGCGCCCTCCACCAATTGCCTTGCTATGATAGAGCCCACCAAATCCACCAACGCCACCGATACCCTCATTGCCACCGGGGCTATGGGCAGCTACTTCAGTCCGGCTATGGTGTGGCAGTTGGAGTTTGGCTTATACAGCCGCTTGCAAAACTCCCCTTCGCTTATAGCGGATCACCCCAGTTTTGCATCCTTTTTGAGCAGCAGGGCCAACACCTCTGTAGGCCAGCTTTATGCTATTTTCCAGTTGACGGATGCCGCCTTTTCAGCCGACAGCAGCCAGACAGCCCAGGCAGGCCAGTGGCTAGACGAGCAGGCCGATATCATCGAAGACCTGGAAGAGGCCGATTCGATTTATCTTGCTGCCAGTTTCCAATGGCAGAAAACGCTGGCGCTGGAAATGAAGGATTCGCTGACCGAAGAATACCTGCTTCGGGATAGTCTGCTGGCCGACCTGTCTGCCTCGCTGGCAGATACTACAGCCAACTACCTGCAGGCGGCATTGCAAATAGTGGATGCTTTTCCGGATTCGGCGAATTATGAGAAATCCATGCAAGAGGTTTTGAGCATCTCGCTTAATACCCAGCTTTATCAGGCGGGCGTGTTTGATGCTGCACAAATCACCAATTTGCAAAGCATAGCAAGCCTTTGCCCTCGCTACGAAGGCCCTGCCGTATTGCAGGCTCGTTCGGTACTGCCACTCTGTCATCGGGCGCAATATGATGATATGGACAGCACCTGCTTTGGCGATGTAAGCCTGTTGCAACAGATGCCTCCCGCTGTGGTACGGGCAGAAGTGGAAGTGGAAAATAGTGTTTTTACCATCTCTCCCAACCCCGGACAGGGTGAATTTACATTGCAAATACCATCAGCTTATGTGGGTGGCAAAGCCTTCGTCCACAACTTGCACGGACAACGATTGCGCAGCTACCCGCTTAGGGCGCAATCCATGTACCTGGCACCTGAATTGCCGGCGGGTATTTATCTGCTAAACATACGGCGAAAAGGACATAACCCTCAAACATTAAAATTCATCATTCACTAACCCTTAGGGGCTGCTCGTACAGGTGAATTCATTCGCCCAAAAAATACAGGCAGCCCCAATTCATACCAAACGACATGTACCGTTTCCTATTCATAATTATATTCATAACAATTCTTACCAACTATAGCTATTCTCAACCATTGCAGGATGGTGTATGGATACTTGGTGCCACCTCTAATTCCACCGGTGTTTTATTGGATTTTTCTTCCGGAACATTGGATGCTAACTTAATAGAAAAAGAAATGTGGATGTTTAGTGCAAATGCCAGTATTGCCGATTCGATGGGAAGTCTTCGTTTTTATACTAATGGCTGCCATATAAATAATTATGAACACCAACTAATAGAAAATGGAGATTCCCTTAACCCCAGTTTGTTTGCTTCATGGTGTCGGGGCAGTAGCGGCTCTCCCTTTATACAGAGTGTGTTAGCCTTACCCTGGCCAGGAAAGCCTGAACAATACGCATTATTTCATCTGTCTGATTATGGCCATGTGATCAATTTTGATAGTTTGGAATTATCTACTGGTACTTTTCACAAACTATCTCTTACTGAAATCGATATGCGCCTCAATCAGGGGCTGGGTGCTGTGGTGCGCAAAAGGCAGCAGGTGTTTTGGGATACCCTGGCCCATGGCTATCTGCAGGCTGTGCGGCATGCCAATGGTAAAGACTGGTGGCTGCTGGTGCCGGAACTGAGGGTGGGAGAAGGCACCAATTGCTACTACCGCTTACTGTTTACCCGATATGGCATAGTGGAAAGCGGCAAGCAGTGCCTCGGGCAGAAGTGGGATATCTTCGATGCTGCCGGGCAGTGTGCCTTTTCACCAGACGGCACCAGGTATGTGCGCTTCCAGGGAGGTTCCCAGGGTTATTTTTCCGGTCTGTTTCTATTTGATTTTGACCGCTGTACCGCTGTACGGGCCTGCTGTCCAACCATCAAAAGCTCTACTACCCCGATTCAATTGTCCGTTCAGGTGTTAGCTTTTCCCCCAACAACCGCTTTTTGTATGCTAACAATGGGGCCAAGGCTTATCAATATGACCTGCATCAACCCGATAGCGGTGCAAGTCGGGTGCTGATCGCCGAATACGATGGCTATCAAAATCCGCAAAACACTAGCTTTTACAGATCACAGTTGGCTCCGGATGGGAAAATTTATATTTCTACCAATTTATCAACTTACAATCTGCATGTCATTCATCATCCCGACTCGGCGGGTCTGGCCTGTCAATTCGAGCAACGGGGTGTGGAACTTCCGACCCTAAATGGTAATAGCATTCCCAATTTCCCTCACTTCCGCCTGGGCGCATCGGCGGAGCCCTGCTACCAGGCCCCTGAGCTGGTACTGCCGCGCCAGGGGGTATGTGCGGGTGAGCGTTTCAGCCTGCCCCTTATGGGCCGCTATCTTGACAGCATCGGCCGCCTGGAGGCGACGCTGCGCTGGGATCCCGGGCTCCTCAGGCTGGATACAGCGGTATTGGCTGCTGCAGAGCTGGTCGGCCTGGCTATTGATTTTCAGCAGCTGGCTATCGGGCAGTTGGGCCTTAGTTGGGAAGCGTCAGGAGGGCAAAGCATTTCACTCTCCGGCTACACCAATTTGCTGGAGCTGGCTTTTGAAGCCATTGGGGCGGCAGGCTCATCTACTGAAGTACAATTTTTTGGGCAGCCTATTGTCGGCCAGTACCTCAACGGGCAGCCGGAAGAGGTGGATGCTCATATCATCTCCAGTGCAGTCAGTATCACCCAGCCGCGCCTGGAGAATGTGCAGGTGCTACACAGCAACGGCGGCCCCAATGGCTCGATATACATCAGTGTAGTAGAAGGGCTGCCGCCTTATCAGTACCAGTGGAGTAATGGTGCAACAGATGAAGACCCGCAGGAGCTTGGCGCTGGCGAGTATTTTTGTACGGTCACCGACTATGCCGGTTGTGTGTTGCAGATTGGGCCGATAGAAGTGGACAACACCAGTAGCGTGGAGGAGGTAGATGCTGAGGCGGGCTGGTGGATTGTGCCCAATCCCGTTAGCTCCACCTTTGCCATTCACTTCAAGGGCTTGCACAGTGGTCAGGCTTTTATTACTGACCTCAATGGCCGCAGCCTGTATAGCCGGAAGTTTGTCAATCAAAGCCGGATTGACTGGCAAGTGGAGTTGCCGGACGGATTGTATTTTTGTCGCCTGGAGTTGGATAGTGGCCAGAGGCGGGTAAAAAAACTGGTGGTGCAACGGTAGAAGAATGGCGTTAGTATTATCAACCAGGCCATAACGAATAAGTATGGGTTTCTCTATCCCTTCCCAAATTGCTATCTTTAGCCCGGTATGCAACTACCCGACTTTTCCAAAATCGAACTCGACTTCAACATCCTTGGCCGACAAGCTCAGGAGCCGGGCAGGCAGTGGCACAGCCCCGAACAAATCCCTATTCGTGCACACTACGGCCCTATGGATCGCAAGGGACTTCATCATCTCAGCTTTGTAGCGGGCATTCCCCCCTATTTGCGCGGGCCCTACAGCTCGATGTATGCCGGGCGCCCCTGGACAATCCGCCAATACGCGGGCTTTAGCACAGCCGAAGATAGCAATGCCTTTTACCGCCGCAATCTGGCCGCCGGGCAAAAGGGCCTTTCTGTGGCCTTCGATCTGGCTACCCATCGCGGCTACGACTCCGACCACGAGCGGGTGCGTGGAGATGTGGGAATGGCCGGCGTAGCCATTGACAGCGTAGAGGACATGAAAATCCTGTTCGATCAGATACCGCTCGACCAGATGTCAGTCTCCATGACGATGAACGGTGCTGTGATTCCGGTGATGGCTTTCTTTATCATTGCTGCCGAAGAGCAGGGCGTAGGTCCGGAACAGCTGAGCGGCACCATCCAAAACGACATTCTCAAGGAGTTCATGGTGCGCAACACCTACATTTATCCGCCAGAGCCATCCATTCGAATCATTGCCGACATCTTTAAATATACGGCCCGGCATATGCCGCGCTTCAACTCCATTAGCATCAGCGGCTATCACATGCACGAGGCCGGTGCTCCGGCAGATGTAGAGTTGGCTTACACCCTCTCCGATGGCCTGGAGTATTTGCATACCGGCATTGCTGCGGGTTTGAAAATTGATGATTTTGCGCCACGTATCTCCTTCTTTTGGGGAATCGGGATGAACCATTTTATGGAAATTGCCAAAATGCGGGCAGCACGTATGCTGTGGGCCAAAATCGTAAAGCAGTTTGACCCGCAGAATCCAAAATCGATGACGCTGCGTACCCATTGCCAAACTTCCGGCTGGAGCCTCACCGAGCAGGATCCCTTCAATAATATTGCCCGCACCTGCATCGAGGCCTTGGCGGCGGTGTTTGGCGGCACGCAGTCATTGCACACCAATTCGCTGGACGAAGCGGTGGCCCTGCCTTCCGATTTTTCAGCCAAAATTGCCAGAGATACCCAAAAATATTTACAGCAACAAACCCACATCACCAAAGCAGTTGATCCCTGGGCAGGCTCGTATTATGTAGAATCGCTGACTCACCAACTGGCACAACGGGCCTGGCAACTGATACAGGAGGTGGAAGCCCTGGGAGGCATGACCAAGGCCATTGAGGATGGCCTGCCCAAGCTGCGCATCGAAGAGGCGGCAGCCCGCAAGCAAGCCCGTATTGATAGCGGGCAGGATCGGATCGTGGGGGTAAATATTTTCCAAACCGATGAAAATGCCGACATTCAATTGCTGGAGGTGGACAATACGGCGGTGCGGGAAGCGCAGCTGCGGCGGATTGGCGAAGTAAAGGCGAAGCGTGATGGTACTGCGGTACAGGCAGCCCTTGCCGAGCTGACTCAATGTGCGGACACAGGAAGCGGCAATTTGCTCGAAAAGGCTGTGGTGGCGGCCCGCCACCGGGCCACACTCGGCGAAATTTCCCTAGCTTTGGAGCAGGCATTTGGACGTTACAAAGCTACTACCCGAGCTATTTCGGGAGTGTATTCCAGCGAAGTGAATATGAATGAGGATTTTAAAAAAGCACAGGCTCTGGCCGACCAATTCGCACAACTCGACGGGCGGCGGCCGCGCATCCTGATCGCCAAGCTCGGCCAGGATGGCCACGACAGGGGCGCAAAAGTGATCGCCACCTCCTTTGCCGACCTCGGCTTCGATGTGGATATTGGGCCGCTCTTCCAAACGCCGCGCGAAGCGGCCCGCCAGGCCGTCGAAAACGATGTCCATCTTTTGGGTATCTCTTCCCTGGCAGCAGGCCACAAAACACTCGTTCCTCAAACCGTCGCTGCCTTGGATGAGTATGGCCGTCCCGATATTCAGGTGGTGGTAGGTGGCGTGATTCCCCGGCAGGATTATGACTTTTTGAAAGAGCAGGGCGTGTCCGGCATCTTTGGCCCGGGCACGGTGATTTCAACGGCAGCCAGCGAAATATTGGAAATGCTGATAGAGCAATTGGAAGCTAATCTGTAACAAAAAGATCGGCAGCAATTTGGTCGGCAAGCAGTTTGCCAGCGCGGCTCAATCGGTACACATCGCCCTTCTGAACCAGCAAAGCCTCCGCTAAATAGGAAGCTGCTGCCTCTTCAAAGTGAGTTGTATAGGAATTTCCTAACTCATCCAATCGCTTCACATCGCAGCCCCACATCGTACGAAGGCCGGTCATCACATACTCATTGTACCGATCATCAGCACTTAGTTTTTCCAGCTCGTAAGGCAACTCATTTTGCTGCAAAGCCCGGATGTATTTGGCATTATTGGCCACATTCCACTGTCGCGACGAATGTCCGTCGAAGGAGTGCGCCGAAGGGCCGATGCCGAGGTAGGCAGCCCCCTGCCAATAGCTGGTGTTGTGGACTGCATAGCTGTTGGCTGGAGCAAAATTGCTAATCTCATAATGCTCAAACCCGATTGCCTCGGCCCAATCCATGAGCATCCCGAACTGCCTGCTTGCCTGCTGCTCATCAACTGGCGGCGCTGATCCTTTTTTGACGAAATGATGCAGCGCTGTACGCGGCTCTACGGTAAGGCAATAGGCCGACAGATGGTCGATGCCAAAGTCACGAGCGATCCGCAGATTGGCCTCCCACTGCCTGTCCGTCATACCTGGCGTACCGTAGATCAGATCGATACTGAGCTGGTCGAACCCCTGCTGGCGGGCTGCTGCCAGGCAGCTTTGCGCCTCCCGAGCCGTGTGTGCACGATTCATAAATTGCAGATCAGCCGGGTGGAAAGACTGTATACCGATACTGAGTCGGTTGACAGGGCTTTGGGCCAGGCTCTTCAATTTGGCCGGGCTGAGGTCATCGGGATTCGCTTCGAGCGTGATCTCAGCACCCTCAGCAAGGGTATGCAAACGGAAAATTTGATCGAAGAGCCTCTCCAACTCAAGCGGAGATAAAAGGGATGGCGTACCGCCGCCCAGGTAAATGCTATTCAAAGGGCTTGCTTCCAGGTAATTGTTTTGATGCTCCAATTCCAGCAACATACATTTGAGCAAATCTTCCTTGTATTTGACAGAAGTGGAAAAATGAAAGTTGCAGTAATGACATGCCTGTTTGCAAAAAGGTATGTGCAAATAGAGACCGGCCATGATGATGAGTTTTCTATGAGTGCATCAAATGAGGCAAAAATTGCGTTTTTTAGCTGTTGTGACAAATGTAGCTAAAATATGGTCGATCCGGTTTTGCCTGTTGGTAACTCTGCTATCTGGCACCTTCGGGCTATCGGTTGGCCAGCAAAAATACCAGCTACAGCTAAACTGCAAGGATAAAGAGGAAGCCTTCTTACAGCGCCACCTCGATTTGCCCGACCAGGCAATGGATAGTCTTTTCATGCTCAAAAAGCTGCAAAAACTGCTGTTACAGCTGCACGGGGCAGCCTACTTGGAAGCCAGTATTGATAGCATGCAGTGGCGGGGCAGCCTGCTTACTGCCTGGCTATTTGTGGGAGTGCAGTATCAGTGGGCGGAGCTTGATGTAGGAGGCGTAGAGGAGGCCTTTTTGAGTCAGGTAGGCTATCGGGATCATGCCTATCAAGACCGCCCGGTTCACTACACGGAGCTTCGTAAATTACAAGAGCGCCTACTCCAATATGCCGAAAATCACGGCTATCCCTTTGCATCGGTAGGCTTGAAAAATTTGAAAATTGAGGCGCAGCGCCTTACTGCCGAGCTGTATTTGCGCAAAAACCGGCTCATCCTCATAGAGGGGGTTAACATTATTGGCGAGGCAAAAATATCGAAGCGATATTTAGAAAGTTATCTGGGGCTACGGGAAGGGCAGTTGTTTAGTTTGCAAAAAGTACGCAGCATTCGCAACCGTATCAAAGAGCTGCCCTTTGTGAAGGAAACCCGCGATGTCAGCGTTACCTTCAAAGGCGATGAGGCAACCATCAATCTCTTTTTGGATAAAAAGAAAAACAGTCGCTGGGATTTTCTGATCGGCATTCTGCCCAATACGGATGCCGGTAGCCGGAAGATCAATCTGAGCGGCTCCTTTACAGGTGATCTGCAAAATCAGTTTGGTAAGGGCGAGCAACTCTTTGTCGATTTTCAGCGGCTGCGCCCCGGCATCCAGGAGCTGGAATTACGTGTTGCTTATCCCTATGTCTTCAACCTACCTTTTGGGGCTGATTTTAGTTTTGAGCAATATCGCCGCGATACAATATACCGCGACCTGCATGCCGATGTGGGGATTCAATATTTGTTTGAAGGAGGTAATTTCTTGCGGGCATTTTGGAAAAATTCCTCTACAGCCTTGCTCAATATCGACGAAGCGCAGATCAAAAGCAGCCGCCAGCTTCCCAATATTCTCGACATCAGCAACGCCAGCTTCGGGCTGGAGTACAAATTGCAACGCCTCGACTTCCGCTTCAACCCGCGCCGCGGCTGGGGCCTGTTGCTCAAAGGCGGAGCGGGCATAAAAAAAATCAAGGAGAACAGCCACATACTGGCCCTAAAGCTCGAAACAGACCCTGGTTTTAATTTTGGCAGCCTGTACGATTCGCTCAATTTGCGCAGCTTTCAATATCGCCTGGAGGCGGGCGTAGAGGCTTATTTGCCATTTTCAGCCATTGGTCAAAATACCTTGAAAGCCAGTGTCCGTAGTGGGATCATCTTAAACAATGAGCCGCTTTACCAAAACGAACAGTATCGGCTGGGCGGCAACCGCTTGCTGCGCGGCTTCGATGAGGAATCGGTATTTGCCAGCCGATATGCGGTGTTTACCCTTGAAGGACGTATCCTTTTTCCCAGCCGCAGCTATTCCTACCTCTACCTGTTTACTGACATGGGCTACATTGAGGATGTGACGGCCATTCGCAAACGTTACGACCTGCCGATTGGTGTGGGGCTGGGCATTACATTTGAGACGGGCGCAGGTGTATTCGCCGTGAGTCTGGCTACCGGCCGGACGCGCCAAAGTCCTTTCGATTTTGGTAATCCGAAAGTGCATCTGGGCTATGTGAGTTATTTTTGAAAGACTGGGAGATCAGCCATTTATGTGCTCCAGCCATTTAAACAGGCGAGAATGATATTTCCATATCTTGAAGTAAGGCAGCTGGTGAGCGCCAAACTGTCTGCGTACATGCTCGATAGACGGGATCATGCTGCCCAAAAAATCGAATCGATTGAGGCCGAGTTCTTTTTGGGTAAACTGAATAGCCTCCCACACCAGCAAAATGCCGGCACCGCTGCTTCGGTGATCGGGGTCGTCACCGGAGAGCAGGTAATACGCACTTTGGTGATCCCAGATCAGATATAGAGTAGAATGATATTGCCCGTCCTGGTCGATGGCGAAGAACATTTTTCGTGCCTGGTGGCGGGCCAATGCTTGATCAAAATGTTGAAAGAATGCAAAAGAAAAAGGGAAGGGCAGCCCCTGGCGTTCAAAGGTCTTCAGGTTGAGTTGATAACAGGCACGAAGGTTTGGTTCACTCACTACCTGTACTACTTTCCGGGCGCGTTTGATCTTGTTGTTGCGATAGCTTGCGGAGATGTTTTGAAAAACTTTTTCCAGCGGATTCAGAGGCTCCAGAACATAAGAATAACCTGTTTGCTGCTGATACTCACCCCTTTGGTAGGCCCGCCAATCCAATACATCGTAATGCAGCTGCTGGTAGTAGTAATGCACCTTTGGTATTTGATTTAGCAACTGCTCTGTCCACTCTTGCGTTTGCCGGGCAGCTCGGAAAGGGGGCAATATAAACGGCCCCATCATTTTGCAAAGATGTGGCATGGTGATATAGCGAAAAGGCCATTTGGCTTTTATAAAGTATGGCAACACGGCGACTATCCGACCTTCCGATTTAGCAATCGCCACATCCCATTGGCCTGATGCACACACGGCATCCAGGTACCAGGGCTGAAAAAACAGAGGCAGCACATCTGTGGTGGCGGCCCAGGCAATGTATTGCAATTTTGGGTTCAATCGAGAGGTTTGTTGCAAAGCTATTAATAGTCAGGTAAATGCGCAATCGCCGTCACCATCCTGGATTTTGAAGGCCTGGCTGACTCGCCGGGAAAGGGATTGGGAGATCAGGTATTGTCGGATGAAGGGGCGTTTGTGATAGAAAGGCGATCGCTTTTGCCAGTATTGGCAAAGTGCCGGGTGATAGGTGGTAAGCATATCCACCGCCTGCTCCAGTAGATATTGCTCCAGCAATGCTACAAGCCCCCTGATATGCTCCTCGCTTACATACAAATAAGGTATCTTCAAATGCCGGTCGCGTAGTGCAAGGATAATCAAACCAGCCAACTGTTTTTTGTGATACAATTTCATGCAAGGCATGCTAAAATGCTGGGCATATACCGAAAATGCGTAGCGAGATTGATCCTTTACAGCTTGCTCATCATTGGCCAGCCAGGGGTGGTTGAGCATCCAATTGATGGATGAGGCATCCCTTGCGAATAGTTCTGCCTCTTGTTGAGTCTTTAGCCAGGCAGCAGTAGGTGCATCCAGTTGTTCGACTTTCTCCCAACGATATTCTGGAGGAATGGACCGTTTGTATGCGTACATTCTAAGCTTGTTGAAGGGAGTAAGCACAAGATCGAACCCTTTCAATAAAAACCTGGAAGTACGCCAGAAAGCATGTTTTTTGGGTAGCAGAAAAGATAAATTGGGCCGCAGGTAGGCACGCATTCCGTTGAGCGATTGTAAATCATCAAACAGCTTCATTTTGTCATACAATTGCCTGGCGGGGCCGGTAAATTCTGTAGCCAGAAGGCGGCTCGTCCATTGCTTATCAGCTGCCCGCAGCAGCCGCTTTGCCACCCCTTTGCCGCGCGCCGCGGGGCTCACCCAAATGCAACTCATCCAGGCTATAGGCTGTGGCTTCCCGTGGGTGTACAAGCTATCGGGCAACAAGCCGAGGTACCCCATCAATTGGTCGCTATCATAGGCCAGCACCAATACTACATCCTCCTCCCGGGCACCTGGATTGCGTGCCTGAGCCAGCGCACGTTGAGTGGATATGGGGATGACGGATGCTTGCTGAAATGAAGGCGATCGCACAAAATCTTCCAGCTCACCAAGCTTGATGTATTGAATCGTCATTGGCGGATGATGGTGTTTTTCCCAAATATGCCTTTGACAATGTAGGCAAAATATGCTGCCTTCACCAGAACGGCGGTGGAAAAATTGCCCAACTCCATCGGGCTACGTTGATAGTGACGGGGCGCCGAGTCCCTCTTCAAGCCAGCCGATCCGAAGCTAATATCTACCAGGTTTTGATCCTGTAATGCGTTGAAAAAAACCAGGCCCACACCATCATCGGTGAAGGGAAAGGCAAAACTTCGGAGAGCGGGAGCAAAGTAGGTGCTGACAAATTCCAGGCTTTGCCGGGTTTGAAAAAGCTGTTCCTCAAGGCCAAGCTCTGCATACAAAGGGTGGTCGATGCTGTGCGCTCCAATGGCGAAGCCTTTTGCTTGCAAGCTCTTAAGCTGCTCTGTACTCAAATAGGGTTGCCGCTGCTGCAGGTAGCCGTCAAAGCTATAGTCCAGCAGCCCGGCCAATTCATCCGCCAGACTGCGCCGGGCATAGCCGATGCCTAGCAGATCGGCAGGTTGGGAAAAGGCCAGGCCTTGTGCTGCACAGCTTTTGACAATGGCCGATCTTACAGCTCTGGAGGGAGATTTTTGAAAAAGTAAATCCATCAACAGACTCACTTTGTAGCGAAAAAACAGGGCCTTATTGTTCACAAAAGCACTATTTACAAATAGAGCAGCCGGAATGCCTTTGCGGATTAGTATGGGTGCAATCAGCTCATACAGTTCACTCAGCCCGTCATCGAATGACAGAAAAAAAGCCGGGCCTCTATGTGGCTTTTGACCACTCAGCAATCGCGATGTCTCTTCCAAGCTGATCGGTTCAAAATAGCGGAGTAAATAATCAAGATCAGCTTCAAATTGTTCAACAGTTCTCAAGGGATACAGATGCCGGATGTGCGACATATCTGCTTTTCCCTGCACGCTGTGATAAAAAGGGCTGAATATCCGCTGCCCCGTCAGGCGGATGAGCCAGGGCATCTGCCAGGCAAATTGAGAGGCTTGTAATATACGTAAAAGAGTCCGATTCATAGTTTTTCAACGATGAGCAAACCGTCCCTCAAGGGCAACATGAGCTGTTTTACACGCTCATCATCGCGTATTTTTTGGTTGAATGTATGTATCGCAAGGGTATCGGCATCTTTTTCAGCACTCACCACTTTGCCACTCCACAGCACATTGTCAGCCAGCAGCAAGCCTCCGCTTCGGAGCTTTGGCAGGCATAGCTCGTAGAAGGCACCATAATCCTGCTTGCCGGCATCGATGAAGATGATATCGAAAGGGCCGTCAAGGCCCGGGATGATCTCCAGCCCGTCTCCCAGCAATAAGGTGACCCGTTCTTGCAGGCCTGCGAGCTGCAGATACTTACGGATGATGGGAGCGAGCTCATCATTGGCCTCAATCGTGGTCAGCAGGCCGGTATTGGTCAGCCCTTTGGCCAGGCAGAGGGTAGCGTAGCCGGTAAAGGTGCCGACCTCGAGAATGGCTTCAGGTTGCTTCAGTGTGCTGATCAATTGGAGCAGTTGGCCTTGCAGATGGCCGCTCATCATTTGTGGAGCCAGGGTTTTGAGGTGGGTTTCGCGTTCCAGTGCTTGGAGTAATTCGGTAGCTGGGCTGCTGAATTGGTTGCAGTAATCGTGAAGTTTATTGAAAAAATGATTCATTCTGATCGTTGACTTGGATTATAAAATTAAGCAAGTTGAAGCGAATGCTGCCTCTGACAAAAAGGATTATGAGTTGATCATTTTCTTATTGATAACCGGATAAATAATGACAGCAAAAAGAATAATACAGCTTCCCCAATAGAATCCGGCGGTCAGTTCGTCACTTTCATTGAGGATCAGCCAGGCCAGGATGATTCCATACACTGGTTCAAGATTGATGGTAAGGTTGGCGGCAAATGCTGAGAGGTAGCGCAAAGCCCGCAGTGCCAGCACATAGCCTAGCGTAGTACACAAAAGAGCTAGCACCAGCAGGTAGATCCAGTCGGAATAGCCGGGCCAAAACTGAGCCGTTTCACTATTTGTAAAAAATACGGGGAGCAGCAGGCTGAGGAAGATCCATCCGCTACCGAGCTCAAGGAAGGTAATGCTAAAAGGATTGGCGCTGTGGATCAGCTTTTTGTTAAAAATGGCGAAAAGCGCTGCCAGCAAGGCCGAAAGCAGGCCCAGCCAGATACCGGTGAGCATTGTAAAGTCAATGCTATTGGCTACTATCATCATACCGGGAATGATGAGAAAGCCCAGCAGCAGCTCATAGGATTTGATGCGATGCCCCAGTATGAGAGGTTCCAGAATGGCGGTAAAAAATGAAGTAGTAGCCAGGCAGATGAGGCAAATTGAGGCATTGCTATATTTGATAGAGCCAAAGAAACAAAGCCAATGCAAGGCTACCAATACACCAATACTCATAAATTGGAGAATATTTTTTCGGGGGATTTGCTTCAACTGGCGACCAAAGCGGATGAGAAACAACAGGCTGATACTGGTGATGAGCACCCTCCACCACACGGTCATCAAAGCACTGAGCTGGATAAGGTCGCCCAGAATAGCGGTGAAGCCAAAGAGCAGTACGGCGATGTGCAGTTCGAGATAGGCGCGGCGGTGGGCTGAATGGGGGATATGATGTTGGGTAGCAGGCAAAGTGTTGTATTTGATGGTGTAAATCTATGAGTTTGTTCGGAAAACACTGATCAAGTATCATTCAAAAAATTAAACCCTCATTTTATTCTTTGAACGGTACAAGGCACAAATATCCCTATTTCAAGAAAAAGCGGGACTTCGTCTCACCAAAAAATGAAAAATGCTTTCCTCAACGAACAAATTCCCCACACAGTCTATATATTTGCGGCCCTATTTATCCACAAAAAAATAAAAGTATTATGACTGTCAAAAAAGGAGACAAAGCGCCTAATTTCACCCTTCGCAATACTGAAAAGGAAGAAGTGTCGTTGGAAGATTACAAAGGAAAGAACGTGGTATTGCTGTTTTTTCCTATGGCATTTACGGGAGTATGCACGGAGGAGCTTTGTCAGACGCGTGATAATATGAGCGTTTACAACCATCTCAACGCTCAGGTGCTGGCTCTTTCAGTAGATTCGCCCTTTTCGTTGGGTAAATTTAAAAAGGAGAATAACTACAATTTCCCGCTGCTTTCCGACTTTAATAAGGCAGTATCCCGGGCGTACGGAGCATTTTATGAAGAGTTCGTGCTTGGCCTGAGAGGCGTATCTAAAAGGGCCGCTTTTGTGATAGATGGTGGCGGAGTGGTACAATATGCCGAAATTTTGGAAAGCGCTAAGGATATGCCCGATTTTGGTGCTGTGAAGGCTACTCTGGAGCAGTTGAATTGAAAAGATTGGAGCCCGAAATTCTTGCTTTTAGCGAGGGTATTTGAAAATTTTGCATTAAATTAGTGCCGGTATTAAAACAAGGCATATATTATCAAAAAACCATATATCGATGTTGTACAACCAGACTGTAGAAGAATTGGAAGAGATAGTAGTAGTGGAAAATGAAGAAGATATAGGCAGCGCGGCCCAACTGATCGTATATAACGATGATGTCAATACTTTCGATTGGGTCATACAATGCTTCGTGGAGATCGTCCGGCATTCTTATGAGCAAGCCGAGCAACTATCGCTGATCATACATTTCAAAGGGAAGGCTACGGTAAAAACGGCCTCCCCCACGATACTAAAACCGCTCAAATCCGCTCTTACTGATCGAGGCCTGTCGGCTGTCATTGAATCGGTAAAGGAATAATTCATACTTTTTTTAACGGGCTGATGAGGGCATGGCGGTTGGTCATTCCCTCATTTGCTTTTTATATAGCCCAAGCAGATGCCTGTTTTTTGGTTATCCGAAAACGATTTTTCCTTTCCTCATCCTGAGTTGGCCAATGAGGACGGCATCCTGGCTATTGGTGGCGATTTGTCCACTGAGCGCTTGTTGGCAGCCTATCGGCTGGGGCTTTTTCCCTGGTACAACCCGGATGATCCAATCCTTTGGTGGTCGCCCGATCCACGCTTTGTATTGTTCCCCCAGGAATTGAAGATAGCCAAAAGCATGCGACCTTATTTCAACCAGCAAAAATTTGTAGTTACCTTCGACCAGGCTTTTGAGGAAATCATCACGGGCTGTCAGCAACACAAGCGAAAAGGGCAGTCGGGGAGTAGCTGGATTTCAAAGGAAGTACTTGAGTCGTACGTTCAGTTGTATCATGAAGGCTATGCTCACTCCGTGGAGGTTTGGCAGGGGCAGCAGTTGGTGGGAGGTTTGTATGGGATATATCTGGGAAAAATATTTTTTGGCGAATCCATGTTTACCAAAGTGAGCAATGCTTCCAAATTCGGATTTATCACTTTGGTACACAAGCTCATCGACAAGGGCATATGGCTCATCGATTGCCAACAGCAAACAGGGCACATGGGGAGCCTGGGAGCAAAAGCCATCCCCCGTAGTAAGTTTCTGAAATTTATTTTTCGGAATGAAAAAGAACCAGCCATCGCTGGTAAGTGGACGGATTGGTAGCAAACCCTTTCTGACTACTTTCGTATATTATACACAAACAATCAATTTATACACAAACAATCAATGCGATCATTCGGGACCTTCATTTTTGCAATATTCATTACCCTGGCTTTTCATATTCATGAAAAGCCAGGCTATCCGCAAAACTACTTCCGCTCGCCGGTGGACAATTCGATTCGTCTGTCGGGCACCTTTGGTGAGCTGAGGCCCAACCACCTCCACAGCGGCATCGACATCAAAGCCAGAAACGGGAAGGTAGGCCAGCCTATTTATGCCATTGCCGACGGCTACGTGTCGCGAATAAAAGTGCAATCAGGTGGCTATGGAAATGCACTGTACATCAATCATCCCAATGGCTACACCAGTGTATATGCACACTTGCAATCCTTTGACAAACAGGTGAGTACGTATATAAATCAATATCAACATAAAAGAAAGTCTTTTGAAGTGGATCTCTTTCCGGGCTGGGAACAATTTAAAATTTCGAAAGGAGATGTAATCGGCAGGCTGGGGGTGTCGGGTCGATCTTTTGGGCCGCATTTGCATTTTGAAATTCGCAACACCAGGTCAGAAAAGCCTATCAACCCACTACTTTTTGGCATTCCGGTTGTGGATAAGGTGTCTCCAAAATTGCATCAGCTCAAGGCGTATATGCTTAATGACAAACTGGAAACGCTTGACACCAAAACCTACCGCCTGAGCAAAACGGCAAAAGGCTATCGCATTAGTGGCGATACGCTGCTGCTTGGGGCCTGGCGCACGGGCTTCGCCCTGAAAGCTTTTGATCATATGACAGGTACCAGCAACTGGAATGGAATCTATTCTCTGGCCATGTATCAGGACAATGAGTTGGTGTACCATTTTGAAATGGAAAAATTTGCATTCAGTGAAAGCCGTTACATCAATGCTCATCTCGACTATGCCGAGCAGGTGACCAAAAAGAGCTACTTCCATCGTTGTTACACTTTGCCGGGCAATCGCCTTTCCATTTACACGGATCGGATCAACAATGGCGTGATCAAACTACAGAAAGGAAAGGCTACCCGTATTAGAATGATAGCGGAGGATGTGGAAGGCAACGCGGCCGAATTGGAATTTTGGGTAAAGCGCGGTGAAGTGCTACCTCCTCAAAGAAATACCTACAACTATCTGCTCCCCTATCAGGAAGAGAATGTGATCGACAACGGAGCGATGAAGCTATTCTTTCCCAAAGGCAGCTTTTATGAAAATGTGTATCTAAAATATGCCAGCTCACAGGAAGGCTCGGCAGATACCTACTCCACCGTACATCATGTACATGATTATAGGGTGCCGGTGCATAAGTATTTTACGATTGCTATCAAACCAACCACCCTTCCCGAGCAATTGAAGAGCAAGGCATTGATTGCCTATTGTGAGCCGGGCGAGCCTTCGGTGAGCTGTGGCGGGAGCTGGCGGGGAGAAATGCTGGAAGCCAAAGTGCGCGACTTTGGAGAGTTTGTCATTATGCTTGACAAGGAGCCGCCACGCATCCGACCGATCCGCTTTCAAAAGAATATGCAAGGCTGGTCGAAGATGACCTTCAAAGTAACCGACAACTTTCCGACGGCCCGCAACTTGAGCTATCTGGACTATTCGGCAACCATTGACGGGGATTGGGTGTTGATGGAATACGATGCCAAAAAAGATTTATTGATTCACCGTTTTACTCCCGATCTCAGCAGAGGTGAGCATCAGCTCCAGCTGGTGGTGAAAGATGATCGAGGCAATGAATCTATTCTCAAACGTAGCTTCCTATACTGATGACCAAACTTAAAAAAGGTGCTAAAGCTCCTGATTTTACAGGAAAAAATGAAAAAAATGAACTCGTTAGCCTGGCTGATTTTAAAGGCCAAAAGCTGGTGCTGTTTTTTTACCCCAAAGACAATACTCCTACTTGTACGGAAGAAGTTTGCAATCTGAGAGACCATTATACGGCGCTCCAAAAGCAGGGGTATGCCCTTTTGGGCGTTAGCCCTGACAGTGTGCGCAAGCACCAGAACTTCATTAAAAAGTACAAACTTCCCTTTCCACTATTGGCGGATACTTCGCTGGACACTATCCGGGCATATGATGTATGGGGCCCGAAGCAACTGTTTGGCAGAACCTACGAGGGGGTGTATCGCACTACTTTTGTGATTGATAAAAAGGGCCGGATCGAGAAGCTTATTGACAAAGTAAGAGCCAAAGATCACGCTGCTCAGATTTTGGAGAAGGGCTGAATGAGCACAGCACCTTGTCAGTTGCCGGCGCCGTATTTGGGAGAGCTGTTGTAGGTAGCAATAAAAAGCATGGCGAGCTTCATGGCAAAGCTGATCTCTTCATCCAACTCATCTACAATCACCCATTCTCTGGGATCGCCTTCCCATTCGGTATGAAGGTAAAAGCTGCCGTAGGTATCACCTTTGAGGAGCCAGTAATCGAACTGATTGGTGTACCGGCTTTGGAAAGTAATCGTTTTTGAGTTGTCTGTGATACGCCATTCGCTAAAATCGTTGGACCACTTGGTACGCATCGAGACTACCTCATTGCCGAGGCGTACCTCCCACTGGCTTGGGTCATTTTTAAAAATTCGCTGAATGCTGCCCGACCATTCGCCGAGCCGAAAGTCCCAGCTGCTCCAATCCATATCCATTTGCCATCGCATGGTGAGCTGCCCGACGAGTTCTTCATCCTCTTCATCAAAGGTATAAATATTCCATTCGGTAAAATCATCGCTCCACCGGGTGCCGACACCATCCAGATACTGAGCCTGCGCCAGGCCGGCTACTAATAAAAGTCCTATGATCAGTCGAAACTTCATCAATTGTTAAATGCGGGATTGAATGAAAATATTGTAAAAAAAATGCGCTTTCCGAATTCAGAACGATACTGAAATAGAAAACGCAAAAGGGGGTCTGTCGTTTTCAAACGACCCACGGCCCTTCCTAAAAGGGCAGGTCGTCGGTATCGTCATCCGCTGAGCCGGGCTCATCGGCCATAGTCGGAAAAGTTTCAATAGCACTGGAAGGGGCTCCTGCCTCACTGCTGTCGGCACCACCTGAATTATCGATCCGCCAGGCATCCAGATTGGTGAAATAAGAGGTAGTCCCACCTTTGGTATATTCGCGGCCTCGCAGGGAAAATGTCACCTTTATCTGATCACCTTCGTTGAAAGGGTCGAGTTTTTCACAATTGCCTTGCGTAAGCTGAAATTTTATCAGCTGGGTGTAGGCTCCGTCTTCCATTTCGAGAATAAATTCCCGCTTCCTGAAAGAATCGGTAACCTGATTGACGTCCATTTTTTTATACAAACGGCCTTCCACTTCAAATGACATAATTGAAAATACTTTTATGGATTGATGAAAAAGTGCATAAAAATACGCAAAAAATGCGAATGATGGGTCGATCTAATCAATAGAAAACGATCTGCCTTTGCTTTAGTGTTTTGCCGGATGTTCAATAAGCTTTGGCAAAAAGGACCCTTTGCTCGGAAGGCTCGCCACTAAGGATGCACTTGCCCGATTCCTTTGCCTGCCCCAGCGGAATGCAGCGAATCGTAGCTTTGGTGAGCTCCTTGATGCGCACCTCTGTTTCGGTAGTTCCATCCCAATGAGCCGAAACAAAGCCCCCTTTTGTATCCAACACTTCCTTGAATTCATCGAAGGTATTGACACTGGAGATGTGCTCTTTCCGGAAGTTAAGTGCCTTTTGGAAGAGCTGCTGTTGGATATCGTCGAGCAGTTGGATTACATGCTTTACCACCTCTTCGCGAGCAATGCTTTCTTTCCTTTTGGTATCCCTTCGAGCCACCTCAATCTGTCCTTTTTCCAAGTCTCGCTTGCCGATGCCCAGCCTTAGGGGAATGCCGTGCATTTCGTGCTCGGCAAATTTGAAGCCTGGCCGTTTTTTGTCATCCCGGTCATATTTCACGCGAACCCCCTTATCTTTTAGTGCCTTCATTAATTGCTCGGCAACCTCATCGATTGCTGGCTCCGGCTTTGGGATGGGTACGATTACTACCTGTGTGGGGGCGAGCTTGGGAGGTACGATGAGGCCATCGTCATCGGAATGGGTCATGATCAATCCGCCCATCAGGCGGGTGGAAACGCCCCAGGAGGTGGCCCATACGTGCTCAGCCTGCTGCCGCTCGTTGAGGAAGGTGACATGGAATGCCTTGGCGAAATTTTGTCCCAAAAAGTGAGAGGTACCGGCCTGGAGAGCCCGCGCATCCTGCATGAGTGCTTCAATGGTGTAAGTGTCCACAGCACCGGCAAAACGCTCATTAGCTGTTTTCACCCCTTTCACTACTGGCATAGCCATGTACTCTTCGGCAAAACGCGCATAAATATCAAGGATGTGCAAAGTTTCTTCCACTGCTTCCTCACGGGTAGCATGGGCCGTGTGCCCCTCCTGCCACAGAAATTCTGTAGTGCGCAAAAACAGGCGCGTACGCATTTCCCATCGTACCACATTGGCCCATTGATTGATGAGCAAGGGCAGATCGCGATAGGAGTTGATCCAGTCACGATAGGTGTTCCAGATGATGGTTTCGGAAGTAGGGCGCACAATGAGCTCTTCTTCGAGGCGCGCGGAGGGATCGACCACTACCCCGCTGCCATCCGGGGAGTTCATGAGGCGGTGGTGGGTGACTACGGCACATTCTTTGGCGAAACCTTCTACGTGTTCAGCTTCTTTGGACAAAAAGCTTTTGGGTATAAACAGGGGGAAATAGGCATTGACATGGCCGCATTCTTTGAACATCCGATCGAGCTGATCGCGCATATTTTCCCAGATGGCGAATCCGTAGGGTTTGATGACCATACACCCGCGCACGGCGGAATGGTCGGCCAGATTGGCCTTTTTGACAATGTCGTTGTACCATTGAGAGTAGTCGTCGGATCGATTGGTGATTGCTTTTGCCATGGAGAGTGAAAGGGTCTTTAGAACAGTGAGAAAATGGTAGCCGGGCTGAAGTTTACGCGATGGCGAATTGCTGGGTAATTTTTAAAGAACTGATTTAAACTTTTCTAATGGTTTGCGGCTCCAGCCCTTATAGAACCTGACTTCTTTCCTTTTATCGTCCGTACCATACAGGTACGCACTCAAAAAGAGAAATCGCCAGAACCTACAATGGCCAAGCCTCAACAACAATACAATAGTTTAAATCAGTTCAAAATTTAATACCTTAGCAAGCGTGTATATTTGAAAATTTTCACATTTATTTAAGATCGGCCAAAGTGACGGCCAGCAAGGCTTTTCGTCAATAAATTGATAATCAATTAGGCTTTTAACACTTTTATGGCGGCCTTCATTCAACTTTAATAAGACATTAACAAAATATTCGCCGCAAAAGTAATAAATTACGCCTGTAACTTGTAAGAGAGTCACATAATTACGTTTTAAAACACGCTTTATGAAAAATTATAAAATTTCTGCCTTACTGAGCCTGCTTTTCGTGCTGGGTTGGTCTGCTACTGCCATTGGGCAATATGACGACCTGTATTATGATCCCGACACAGATTCGGAGGTGTATCAATCTTCTTCATCTTCTGATGACTACGATTATGAAGACACGTATGCCTACAATGATGACGAATATGATTTTGACGATGATGATTACGAGTATTATGATGATTACGACTATCACTACAGCTCTCGTATCCGTCGTTTTCACCGCCCCTACAGAGGCTTCGACTTTTATGATCCTTGCTATGTAGATCGTTACTACTATGACCCATTTTACTCACCCGGTGTCACCATTTATATTGGCAACGATTACTACAATTATCGTCGGTGGAGAAGAGCAGTTCGCTGGGGATCCTATGGATTTTGGGGCCCAAGGTGGTATAATCCCTACCGCTATAGTTATTACTCTCCGTACTCCTATTACAACCGGGGTTGGGGCAATAATTATTACACGGTAAATAATTACTACGGCTATAATGGCTACAATAGTGGTTTTTATGGGTACAATAATTACTACTCAGGTTATAATTCCTACAACAACTACTGCCCGCCGGGTTACAACAATCCTTACTTCTACAACAATACCAGTACAGTTAGTAATGTGTATTACGGTTCTCGCAAAAACGGAGCAGTTAATGCTGCTTCGGGTACTCGTCCCGGCAAACGCTCCTTTTCTGATGAGGGTCGCAAGGATGTGACTAAATTGAGAGATAATAATGATTCCCGCCAGCGGAACAATAGCGGTGCGGTGGACAAAAACAATACAGGAAAAGATGTTCGTTCTTCCGTAAGAACCAATGATGCCAAGCCAAGTCGTACCCGTATCAATAGCAATCGGGGTAGCAGCCAGGCAGATGATAAAGTACGTCAGTCGGGCAAAAAAGACAAGTCCCGCTCTACGTATAGCAAGCCTAAGCGTTCTACGGATCGCGTACGTACTACCAAACCAAAGCGCAGCTACGATAAACCTTCCAGGTCAAAATCAAGCCGCTCTTATGATAAGCCTTCTCGTTCTTACAACAAGCCGTCAAAGTCATCGCGCAGCTATGACAAGCCGAGCCGTACAAGGTCTTCCTCCGGTAGCCGCAGCTACAACAAACCGAGTGGCAGCCGCTCTTCAGGTAGTTTTAAGAGCAGCCGGAGTAGCTCTCCTTCAAAGAAGAGCTATGGCAACAGCAAGAGCAGCCGCTCATCTTCTTCTAAATCATCTTCCCGATCTTCTTCCAAGTCATCGCGGAGAGGGAACTAAAAGCAGAATACGAAGAGATAGAGAAAGTTTGCTGGAGATTTAGCTGGAAAGTGGGTGGATTATTAACTTTAATCCACCCACTTTTTGTAATAGCCTTTTCAATTCAAATACTACCAATTTTGTGGGATTAAAAACAATAATAATGAAACGTTTAGTATTCATCCTTGTCTCAATAGCTATGATTCAGTATTGTCAGGCCCAAACGATTGCCGATGCGCTGCGATACTCCCGTTTCGATGTGGGCGGAACTGCCCGTACTGTGGGCGTTGGCGGGGGGATTGGCGCTTTGGGGGCCGATTTTTCGGTAGTTGGCACCAATCCCGCGGGCCTGGCTCAGTTTCGCAGATCGGAGCTAATGCTGACTCCTACACTGCTTTCAGCTAAAATAGATGCCCGCCTTAAGGGAGACGGTAATGAAACTTTTGAAGAGTCAAAGACTAATTTTAATTTAAACAATATCGGATTGGTATTGGCCACACAACCTTCCTCCTCCCGCTGGACTACCTTCAATGTAGGCTTGGGATTCAATCGGATAGCCAATTTCCATCGGCGCTTCTTTTTCGAAGGCAATACACCGGGTTCCATCACCGAGCGATTCAGTATCCAGGCCAATACCTCCGGGCTGGATCGCTTTGAGTCTGCTTTAGCCGATACAACCTCCGCGATCTATATATTACCTGGAGAGGATCAATACACCAATGATTTTGAGGATTTCCCCGAGGCATCAGTCAAGCGCAATCAGGATGTGACCGTTACGGGTTCTATCAATGAATTAGTGTTTGCACTGGCAGCCAACCTGGAGGAAAAGCTGATGATGGGCTTTACCCTGGGGGTGCCTTTTATCAGTTTTGATGAGCAAAAAACGTACAATGAGCAGGATATTGACAGCATTCCTTTTTTCAACAGTCTCCTTTTTGAAGAAAATCTCAATACTACGGGTGTAGGGGTAAATGCCAAACTGGGCATGATCTACCGTATCAATCAGATGTTTCGGGTAGGGCTGGCCGTTCATACTCCTACTGCCTACTCGCTGACCGACAACTATTCAAACCGTCTGGTGTATGATTATACCGATTTACCATTCAATGACGGACCTGTGGAAGCCACTTCCCCTGAGGGTACGTTTGAGTACAAGTTCAAATCTCCCTGGCGACTGATTGGCAGCGCCGCAGTATTGGTCAATCGGAGCGGGTTTTTTACCGCAGAAGTGGAGTGGGTGGATTATGCCAATTCTTCATTCAACCTGACGGCAAACAGCAGCAATGAAGACGATAGAGCGTATGAGCGAGTACTTAATAATGCGGTAGAAGATGCTTATACATCCGCGCTGAACATACGGCTGGGAGGAGAGTATGCCTATGATATTTTACGCTTTAGGGTTGGTTATAATATATTAGGCACACCTTTTGTGGGTGAAAGTGAGACAAATAACGCCTTCAGCTTAGGATTTGGGATCCGTGAGCGGAATTTTTACGTGGATATGGCGTATCGAAGAGCAAAATTGGATGAAGCCTATCTGCCATATGAGCTACCAGGAGGGGGAAGCCCGCAGGTAGTGCATAAAAGTGAATCGAGTAACAAATTCATGCTCACCGTGGGTTTTAAGTTTTAAGGTTTTACAAAGGCGTATGAGAAGTGGTAAATTCCGCTTAACACCAGGAAAATACAACACTTGCACAAGCACTACTGTCTATGGACAAATCTCCGATGAGAAGACTGATTCATTTTTGCGTCCTCTTTATCATATTGCTGACGGGCCGGCCATTGGCTGCACAGATGGATGCAGCGGGCTGGGGCACACATTATCCGGCAGTGGATGAACGGAAGATAGTTGAGACCAAATGGCGCTACACCTACGCACTTCATCTCGAAAGCAATACGATCATCCACAGGGCAGAAGATTTTTATGATTACTTCCTGTATTTCCGCTACGATTATACCTACCAACAGTTCCTCAACGGCAAGCATACGCGCGGCAAATGGAGCCTAAACGGCAGCGAACTTGATTACAACTTCAAACATATTAAGGGTTTCGAAATTGCAGAGATCAATAAGTCAGCGATGATTCTTGAGTTTAACCAACCCAACAGCAAGGGTACTTATCAATATCACTTTGTGCGGGTAGAAAGTAAAGATGCTCCTTTTGAAAAGCCGGCAAACGAGCTTCCCGATGTGATCGTGGAAACCGAAAATCCGAAGAAAGGACTTCAGCTGTTTGGATTTCGGAAAAAGCGAAAGAAAAGGAAAAAGAAGAAAATTGAAGAGCCCAAGAAAGAAGAGATTTATATAAATATTGAACTGATCGGCGGCGGATTTTACGGAGGGATAGATCCTGTAATGCGCGATTATATCCACATCAAAAGCGATGGTCGGCTCATCAAAGAATTCAAAAGTGCCAATAGCGGACTCGTCGTCACCAAGCGCAATATCTCAAGGGATGAACTTGAACAATTTGCTGAATATATTCTCACTCAAAACTTTTTCGAGTTTCAGCGTACCTACGATTGCGAAACCAATCAATGCCTGAGAAGAAGAAATAAAAAACCAACCCCCATACCCCTGCGACTGGCAGTTGCTTACGGCAATCGGAAAAAAATAGTGACGGTGAGCATATGGGGAAGAGATAATAATAACATTCGTTATGTGGATTATCCCGCTGCTCTAGATAGCATCATTGATGCGATACAAAAAATGGCTCACCGAATTGACAGTAAATCCTAAGAAACTGTCTTGACAGTTGTGGTGAAATTTTTTATAGCGTATTTTTTTTCTCAGAGGAGGCTTTTTTTGAGGTGAATAGCCTGCTATTTGCTGATAAAAAAGTGAAGTATGAGGAAAAAAGACGCATAAAAAAATCAGTGATATGTTTCAAAATAGATTCTAAGTACTGCGCTTTTTTGTTTCCCAGCCAAAGCTCCTTATTTTTATAAGAAAAATGTGAAATTTTCAACTATCCTTTTGCCCTTTGCCTGTTTGCTGCTCCTTGTGTCCTGCAGTAAGAAAATTCAGCCAGATAGAAGTCAGTTTGTAAAAGACAGCCAGGCCGTGCCGGGGATTAGCCTTGACGAATACAAATCGGTGCAGGAACGGCTTGGCCAAAGCCCTGATATCGCTGTGGGCCTGGCCATTTCGGGAGGTGGCTCCCGGGCGGCTAATTTTGCTATGGGAATCTTACTCGGACTTGAGCAAATCACCTTGCCATCGGGCCGCAATGCCCTGGCAGAAATCGATTACCTGAGTACTGTGTCGGGTGGCGGGTTTGCGGGGGGTGCTTACATCGCCGCGCTGTATGAGCACCAATATTACCGAAAGGGATTACCCTTCTACTTGCAGGATTACATGGATCGCTTTATCACCAAAGCATTGGCTTCCAATTACACTTCCGTGCTGGTGAAATCGTTATTCAACCCCCGGATTTGGTTCAGCTATCTGGATGATGGCGATGCGCTGGAGCGAGCCATTGATGACCGCGTGCTGGCCTATCAACGGCGCAAAAAACTTAAAAGGGATCATCCACAAATAAAAAGCCCGGCCAGCAAAAGTATTTTACTTTCTGATCTTTTCATATCCATTGATAGCAGCCATTTGAATGTGCGCTTTCCCATGTTATTTGCCAACAGCTCAATGATGGATAAAATGGGTATTTTTCCCTTTGCGCCGGATGTGTTAGCCGATTACAGCATTACGGGCTATTCGCACCGGATGAAGAAGATTAAAAAAGGCAGCGCTTACAATATGCCGGTCTCAGTAGGGATCAAAGCCAGTGGTAGTTTTCCTGTGCTTATTTCCAACACTACGCTCATTAGCAACTTTCATTACAAACGCAAATACCTGCATTTATTCGACGGCGCTATGACCGATAATTTCGGATACGAAACAGCAATAGAGGCACTCCAGCAAGATCAGGTAGCTAAGCGAAAGCAACTCTTTGTGATCGATGCCAATACCAGCGGCAATGCCAATACCTTTTCGAAAAAGCAGGCGGCTCGGTTTTCCCTAAAGGTGATGGCCCGCCTGGCTTCCAGTGGCCTGGATGCCCGTAGAATTTCTTTGCAAAATCAACTCAATGCCTTGTGCGAATCTTTCCAAACGGTTCCCTTGGTCTTCAGTTTTGCCCAACTCATAAAGGATAATAATGAGCTGCCACCCCGCGAAATTCATATTCCGACAGAGCAGGACCGGCTGATAAAGGTGATGCGCCACAATAGCGACAGCCTATCCGAAATTGATCTGCAGATTTTGTATGAGATCGTCACCCACATCGGCACCAAATACACCATCACCTCAAAAGAACAGCAATTGCTCCTGCTCACCGGCCAAAAGGTAGTGTCCATGATGACGCATGCCATTCAGAAAGCACTCAAATAAACACCCGAAATGTTGTGGGATTGGCAAAAGCTGACTACCTTGCATTAGTTAGCATAGCAACTAAATTTGGTGAGGAATGACCAGCCAGCCCAAAACGGACAATGAGGGATACGGTTTTCTTATTGAGCGAACCGCTAAACTGTTGAAGCGCCATTTTCAGCAGCGCTTGCGGCAAGCAGAGGCAGGGATTACCGCGGATCAATGGGTGATCCTGTACGAGCTGTACATTCACCAGGAGTTGAACCAGCTGGACATTGGACAGCTCACCTTCAAACACCCACCCACCATTACGCGCCTGATTGAATCCTTGTGCAAGCTTCAGCTCACCACGCGTGAGCCTGATGATGCTGATCGGCGTAGATTCAAGGTTCGCTTGAGCAGGAAGGGCACTCAGAAAGTGCAGCAGATTCTTCCAATTGCCACCGCTTACCGCCAGCAGGGCAAAGAGGGGCTTTCGAAAAAAGAGGTAAAACAGTTGAAGGACATTCTCGGCAAAATCTCTACAAATATATCGAAGTAAAATTTTTTTTGAATATGCATTATTATAGCCTAGGTAAAATTCCACACAAACGACATATCCAATTTCGGAATGAAGCAGGGGAATTGTACAGTGAGCAGCTTTTCTCAACGGAAGGGTTTAGCCATATGTATTCCACCCTGTATCACCACCAGCCACCGACTATGATCACACAGCTCGATGAACCCTACTCAGTAGCGGCAAAAACCATTCACGACCGCCAGCTGAAGCATCGCTGTTTGAAGGGATTTGCAGTGGCTCCGCAAGACGACTATCTGAAAAGCCGTACGCCGGTATTAGTCAATAAGGATTGCCAGATCATCCTTTCGGCACCCTGCGATAGTATGGATGATTATTTTTTTAAAAATGCCGATGCCGATGAAGTGATCTTTGTTCATGAGGGTAAGGGGACGCTGCACACCATGTACGGGCGCATTTCATTTGGCTATGGCGATTACCTGGTGATCCCTCGCGGTACGATCTATCAGCTAAAATTTGAGGACAAAAACAATCGCCTGTTTATTGTGGAGTCATATAGTCCGGTGGTTAGCCCGAAGCGCTATCGCAATGAATTTGGCCAATTGCTAGAGCATTCTCCCTTTTGCGAACGAGACATTCGCAAGCCAGAGATACTGGAGACCTTTGATGAAGAAGGCGATTTTCTTTTGTACATCAAAAAACAGCAGAATATGTATCCCTATCACTATTTGGGTCATCCCTTTGATGTGGTAGGCTGGGATGGGTTTTTATATCCGTATGCTTTTTCGATCCACAATTTTGAACCAATTACCGGGCGGGTACATCAACCGCCGCCGGTGCATCAGACCTTCGCAGCCCGCAATTTTGTGATTTGCTCCTTTGTGCCGCGGCTATTCGACTATCATCCCTTGTCGATACCTGCGCCGTATAATCACAGCAATATTGACAGCGATGAGGTGCTTTATTACGTAGATGGTGATTTTATGAGCCGCAAGCACGTAGAGCGCGGCATGATCACCCTGCATCCGGGAGGCATTCCGCACGGGCCCCATCCGGGTACTGTTGAGAAGAGTATTGGTGCTAAGGAAACGCAGGAGCTGGCGGTGATGGTGGATACGTTCTATCCACTTTTGATGACGGAAGCCGCGGCAGCTATTGAGGATATGGATTACTACAAAAGCTGGCTCTCCTGACACTATCATTTTATTCACAATTAGCTATTGAGTTAGCTTTATATTAAAAAATAATGGAACCCTTAACCAAATCAAATACTGAACAACAAAAGGATGTCTTTCCCCTCAAGGGCACTGATCATATAGAGTTTTATGTAGGCAATGCCAAGCAGGCTGCCCTGTATTACCAAACTGTTTTTGGATATGAACTCATTGCCTATCGCGGACCCGAAACGGGTACCTTTGATACGGTTTCCTATGTATTGCAGCAAGGTAAAATCCGGCTGGTACTCACTTCAGCTTTGCGGCCCGATCATCAGGTAGCCCAGCATGTAGCCCAGCATGGAGACGGTGTAAAAGTGCTGGCTCTTTGGGTGGATGATGCAGCCTATAGCTACGATACGGCTATTGAACGTGGCGCCCGTTCTGCCAAGCCTTTGCAAAATCTGAGGGATGACGATGGCGAAATTCGCACGGCGTCCATACATACCTATGGGGATACGATCCATACATTTGTAGAACGCACCAATTATGAAGGAGCTTTTATACCGGGCTTCGAAGCGCGCAGCAGCCTCCGGCCTGTAGAGTCGGCAGGATTGAAGTTTGTCGATCACTGTGTAGGTAATGTAGAGCTGGGCAAGATGAATGAGTGGGTGAAGTTTTATCAGGAAGTGATGGGTTTTAATTTGCTGATTACTTTTGACGATAAAGATATTTCCACCAAATACACCGCTTTAATGAGTAAGGTGGTGGCCAATGGCAACGGCTACATCAAATTTCCGATCAATGAGCCGGCCAAGGGGTTGAAAAAATCACAAATCGATGAGTATTTGGAATTTTACCGGGGAGCTGGCGTACAACACATTGCTTTAGCCACAGATGATATTATCTATACCGTAGATAAATTGCGGAAAAACGGAGTCGATTTTTTGTATGTTCCCGACAATTATTATGAGACCGTGCTGGAAAGAGTGGGCAGCATTGATGAAGATTTGGAAGTTTTGAAACGCCTCAATATCCTGATTGACCGGGATGAGGATGGCTATCTTCTGCAAATATTTACCAAGCCAGTTCAGGATCGGCCGACCGTGTTTTATGAGATCATTCAACGCAAGGGTGCCCGCTCTTTTGGCAAGGGGAATTTTAAAGCATTATTCGAAGCAATTGAGCGTGAGCAGGCTCTGAGAGGCAATTTGTAGCAGAAGAAAGTGGATAAATTATAAAAACCGACATGTATATCTCTGGCTTTTTCAGGAGCTAAGAAAATGTGGAAAACGATTTGCGGAAAACAGGAATGATATTTTTACGAATTGACAGAAAAGCAGTACTTTCGACTTAGAAATTGTACTTAATACCACTTAGTATTTGCATACCTATCAAAGAAAATGACAGAGACCTGGCGTCTTAAAGAACTTTCTGTTTTGTTGTTATTTTCAATAGGGCAAGTCCACTCATCAGCTTATTCTCCTGATAAGTCTCTTGGGTGGACGTTTTTATTTGTATCACCTCCTTTGCCCTCTCCTCAACTACCTTCCAACCCCAAACAGGATGAATAATGCTACCGCCTCGCAATAACAACTGAGCCAGCAAAAGCAAAATAATAGTAGCGATAATGAGGATTACAGGATCGAGCTTATTGCTTTTCTTTTCGTGCAGCGCCCGTTCGTAGGCAATATCTTCCTGATCGGCATCGTGAAAGGAAATGTGCTCAGGTTCCTTGCTGTTGTGAGCATCCAGCTTGCGGACGATTAGCTGGGCCCCTGGCAAATCAGCCTCTTTGATATGTAGCCCGATAGAACCTCCACCAATGGGGATGACCGTATGGCTGTTGGCATTGGAAATGAAGCTTCGGATTCCCGCTTCTTTAAGCCGTGCAGCATACAGCCTGGCCTCCGATTCAAAATTGAAAAACTTGAGCACCACCACCCTGGCATCAGGATCAAAGCGATCCTCAAAATCGTTGAAGTAGTCCAGGAGTTGGTTACTCATAGTTTTGTTAAAATTTGAATGCGTATTTGAAGGAGGCCTCTTACGTTTATTGGAAAACCGGCTGAAAGGAAGTATAATTTACTAAAAAAAAGGCAAAAAATAAAGGCAACACAGCTTGAAATCAGCAGTTTGCCCTTCCTTTCAATATCTTCTGTGGTTCGAGACCTGGCTATCAATCAGCCGGCGGCATCCTTGTTGGCAGCTTCTGCGGCTTCAGCCTGCTTGTTGATTTTTTCGATTTCCTTGTCAATATAATACAAGCTCTGTGGTGCATTGCCAATTAGTTTGAGCCTGTCCAAAATGGTGCGCATCATATTTTCTTCCTCCCGTTGTTCTTCGACGTACCACTGCAGGAAATTGAGGGTGTTGTAATCGTTTTCCTTATAGCACAAATCTACAATGTGGTTGATAGCCTCTGTGACCTTCTGCTCATGTTGATAGACCTGCTCGAACAGCTTTTGCACGGAATCGAAATCGACAGGTGGCTTTTTGATGGCAGGAGCCACCGCATGTCCATCGACCTCACTGATGTAATAAAAAATGCGAAGCATATGATTGCGCTCTTCATCCGATTGGCGGTGCATAAATTTAGCACAGCCTTCCAGGCCTTCCTTATCGCACCAGCTGGCCATAGATAGATAGAGAAAGGAAGCATATCCTTCCAGTTCAATTTGCTCATTGAGCGTTTTTTCCATTTTCCTAGAAATCATACCTGCAGGGTTTTTAGCGAATAACAAAAAAATCCGCCACAAGTTTAATCAATTACTCACAATGGAAAGAAACCAATAGGCATTTTATGAATGGCCGACTAAAAGAATAGAAAAGCAAGCGCAAAAGCACTGGCAGCGAGGATCATTCCGTATTGAAAGCTGCTGTAGCACCATTGAACGTACCGATATTTTAACAGCAAACCGTCAGCCTGAGCGTTGAGCTCATCGAGCATGTCTTCTTGAAAATGGGGCTGTGCATCAGCCGAAGCACCAGAAGGCAAGCTTTCAAATTTGCGGATAGTTTGTGGGCCAAAGCCCGATCGGTTGGCCAAAGTAGCAAAGCTAATACTGGCCAGGCATGCAGCGAGCAGAATCAAAGTGGGAAGGGTGAGCAAGGGTGTACTGCCAAAGCGGGGCAGTAAAAAAGCAAATGTGAGCAGCACGACGATTGCGTTGACGCCCAGCATAAAATTGGCCTTTTGATCAGCCTGGCTGCTCATCTGAGTCTGATTTTTGTAAATATCAAAAAGGAGAGGAAGATCAAAAGCAGCAGGCAATCTATTGGCCTTTGCCAACTCTTTGGCCGCTTTGCGTTGGCGCTTCTGTGCTTTTCTCTTTTTCTTTTTCAGCTTTTCCCTTTGCTTAAAAATATCATCAACCGTGACGATTTCAGGCTCAAACAAATTTCGCTGCTGCTTTTTCAGCTGGCGCATATGCTTGGCTTTGCGTTCGCCAAAGAGATGATTGCCAGCATCGGTATGGTACTGTTGACTTTTGAGGAATTTGAGCTCAAAGTCGAGCCAGTCCTCTTCCTTCATTACCAAATTCTTAGTAAGCGCCAACTCTTGTCGCACCAGCTGGCAGCGCTCCCAGTACATCTTTTTACCTAAATGGCTCAAATCAGCATCGCACATGATCTGCTGCAGCAGGCTGTCAGGTTGGTGCGGCATTTTGGTTGCCATGATGCAGGCTTCCACCTGCCCCATCTTATTTTCCGGATAATTGTATTTCAATAGGTACTGCCTGGCGTAGCGGCAGCTGCGCTCTTCGTGACTCATCGAGCCTTTATCATAGCCAGTATCATGAAACCAGGCAGCCAGTTGGAGAATTTCCAATTCACTCTTACTAAGGCCCAATTCCTTCCCCAGCAGTTGTACAGTAGCTACCACATTTAGCGTGTGCTGAATGTCGTGGTAAGCATACTCCTTGGGCACTTGTTCAGAAATGAAGTTGGTAACATAAGCTTCAACCTCGTACAATAAACTTTTTCCAGCCTCCATAATTTGTTTTGAAACAAACGTAAATTTAAAAAAATCGCACAAAAAGCAGCAATCGGGAGGCTTTTTAGGGCTAGTAGAGGGGTAAACGCTAGCCCGGAGTGAGAAATTTTAGACGACTAATCATTATTCATAAATTATTCCAATTGACTACCGTAATGTTACTTTTTTATCAATACAGCTTCCTGAAGTAGCGTACTTACGACCAAATAGCCGATCAGCAAAAAAAGGGAAAACCCAGAAATGGCAGCCAATGTATGGCTATCCAAAGTAAAAGGAAACAGATACCTGCTGACGTCTTGTAACAAGGAAATCGGATGGAGCAGGACATCCCAGCTGTTCCACCGCAAGTAGCGGCCGATAAACACTCCCACCGCACATAGCCATATCGCGCAAAGTGTCAGCGTCCAGTTCCAGCCCTTTGGGAGTAGCTGGCTCATCAAACGTTGCACCTCAAATAGCGACAAATAGCCCAACATCAGCCCGGTCCAGGCAAATGACAGGAGGAGCAAAATGTCCAGTAAGGGGGTTTTCAATGGCTGGCCATGCAGATGCAGCAAATCGGTAATCATGTATGGCGCATTTGGAAAAAAAAGAAGCCAGGCCAGCAAAGCTGCCACCAGCCACCAGCTCGCCCCTTTTTGATAGATCGGCTCTATTCTCAATGCAATGAGATAAGGTATCCAGGCCAGAAAGAGATTCCAGACTAAAAAGAGAAACGTACTGGTTCCGCCAAGCAGGAAAAAATTCTCAAACTGCTGGATGTCGCTGAGCCGAATAGCCTGAAAGTGCATCCGGATTCCAATCAACAAGAAACAAAAAAGGCTGGACAATAGCAGCAATGCAAAAAGTTGAAACTGCCGGTCGTCTCTAAACAAGGTTTTGATAGGTATAAACATGAGCAAGGTTTTGAAGTGTTGAGTGAAAAGGAATTCAGCACTAAGCTTCCCGTTTCTATACATTAGCCGTTGCTGGAAATCGAAAGTTGCTGGCCAGCCAATGATAAGCTCGCCCTATGAATGCGGGGGCTCGGCCTTCCTTCCGGGCAATTCGGTAATTCGCCTGATGATAAGGGGGTGCCCAAAAGCAAGAGGGCAAAATTGGAAACCAGAAACGGCAAAAGAGCAGTAAAAAATTAAAAAGGCCTTGCTGAATACTGTTGTCTGGCAAGCCGAATGCGTAGCGAAGCGGGGTAGGCAATAGCTGCGAAGCCAGCAGGGCCGATGCCGGGCGCAGCGGCCAGATGGCATTATTCAAATCCTCTGCAACCACCTGACCCACCGGCCCGACTGCCAATATCCGGCCTTCCACAACGGATTGAAAATAAGCCTTAAAAGCGGCCAAATCAGGCGGATACTGATCCTTCGGAATGCCCATCAGTACAGCCAGCCGCCTGCTTTCTTCATAAAAAAGCGCCTTCTCCTGATCTGCCAATGGCGGATAGATCATCTCATAAGCCAGCAAGGCACTTTCAACGATGGTAGCCTGTACCCACAGTAGCAGGTCCGTATCCGTGGCCTGAAAGCGCCGGATACGAGGCCCATTGGGTTGATTTTCTACAAAAGCTCCCCCTACGTGTGCATGGATTTTGAACAATCGCCTTGCCATCTGAGTGGCAGTAGCCACATCACCAAAGATCAGCCGCATCATCGCCTCGTAGGTTCGCTTGGCCCGTCCATACGTATCGCTTTTGAAGCTGCTGTGCCGATCCACTCCGGCAGCTATGGCCGGATGAGCAATTTGCATGAGGAGGGCCCGTGGCCCTACAGTGGCGAGGCCGGGCTTACTGAATATTTTCCAGCTCATACTTTGCGGCCCAAAGAAGCCATGTACCGGCTGGTCAACTTGCTCAGCGAGAAGCTGCATTCGTTTTTCGAAATCGACGAATGCGGTAGAATTTTTATTGGCAGTACATTTCATAGGATTGGATTTTTCTGGAAAAGGAGCGCTGCCAAAGTGTAGAGGCAGCGCCCGGATATTAAATCAGAAGGAAGGGCTCCTCACCCTTATTCGTTTGATAGAGCTGATCGCGCAGCTGCCAAAGCGGCTCCCGCAGCAAATGCCGAAAGTTCCAGTTCCAGACAGGCAGGCAGCGTCGTCCGTCCCGAAAGTCCTGCAAATAGGCCTTCCAGCCCTCCGGCACCAGCAGTAGTGCCACCCATACAGTGAGCATGCCATAGGCCGAGCGCTTGCCATTGCCAAGCAAAAAAAATTGCATGCGGGCCTCGTCAAGCATGGTAGATTGATAGCCCAGCAATACGTGCATCACGTCATGGTCTTCCAGTTTAGGTATTACATCAAAGCCCTCCTTTTGAAGAAACTTGCCCAGCTCACGTCCCAGGCTTCCTGCCGGATAGGCCAACAACTGCCCGACTGACAGCCCCCAGGCTTTTTGTTGTCTTTTGAACCATCCGGCATAGTAAGGCTTCGACCATTCCACAAAGCCGATGATGCAGCGGTCGCGCCATTGAAGGAATTTTTTGAGCTGTCTCTTTGTGTTTTTCATTAGAAAGTACTTTGAATTACAAAGTCAAATATTAAAAAAATATACTATCCTCCTACCGGTTTTTCAAAATTTCCTCCAGCCCATCGAGGTGATCATTAAAAGCCTGTCGGCCGCTGGCGGTGGTAGCGTAGGTGGTTTGTGGCTTTCGGCCAACGAATTGCTTGCGCACCTGTACATAGCCCGTTTTTTCGAGGGCATTGATGTGGCTGGCCAGATTGCCATCGGTCAATTCCAACATTTCTTTGAGCGTTTTAAATTCCACCCAGTCATTGACCATCAGTATTGACATGATGCCCAGCCGTATGCGGCTGTCAAAGGTTTTATTGAGATTGCTAATGATCTTTTTCATACACCCCGTTCGTATTTCCAGTACATGCAGGTACCATAAAGTATGTGCATCACTCCAAAGCCGATCGCCCAAAACTCGAGCCCATAGCCCATGAAATAGGCAGCGATCAATCCCAATGCAATTTCGGTGATGCCGAGGTAGCGGATGTCGTCGAGTGTATATTTACTGGCATTCAGCAAGGCCAGGCCATAAAAGCATAGCGTAATAGGCGCCACCAGCCCCAGCAGGCCGTGATGTACCAGAATGAGGCAAAACAGGCCACCCGCCAGCAAAGGTATCAGCATATTAATCAGAAGACGGCGGGAAGTGCTGTCCCATATTTTCTGCCCTTTCTTCCGGGCCTTTCGGGTAGTAAACCATATCCCGCTGGCAATCGCTAAAACCAAAACCACACTGGCATTGAGGAAGAAGAAGGTCAGATAATTCATCCCCCACTTGGTAGCGGAGCGTGAAAATTCATAGTAAATACGCTTTTGGTCAAAAGGCTGAATGCCGAGATACAGATACACCAGCGCTGCACCTGCCAGTGCAATAATACCGGCAGCCACCCCCGACAAGCCACTGAGTGAAATAAAGCGGGAGGAGCGTTCCATCATCGAGCGGATCTCGCTCAATGTTTCCAGATGCTCGTTGCGTTTATCCATTACCATAACAATTAATTAAAAAGTACTTTGAGATTCAAAGTTAATGATAATTTTTAAACGCCGCAATAGTTCACCTTATTATTTTTAGCGGATCAGGGTAGGTCGAAGAAAATGATATCGCAACTGTCGAGGTCGGAGTCGAGGATGATGGTTTGCGTGTTTTGCCCGTCATCAATAGCGACCGCCACCGTATTGGGCGGCTCTTTGCCAAGATTGACTGCATAGAGCATGAGGTAGTTTTGCTGGCTGGCGGGGTCCATCTTTAGCTGGATGGGGTGAGGCTCGGCGCTCAATTGATGGTTGTGCAATATCCATTCGCCATTGTAATTGAGGGAGATGATATCGCCATCAATTTTTTTATGATCGTACACTTTCACGGTGATATCAGGGCTATTGACTTTAAGGTATTTGCCTTCTTTGATTTTTCGGCTGGTAGTAAGCTGCGGGGCTGCGTCGGCTTGGCTGGCCACCATATCAGTATCCAGTGGTTCGCGATAGCGGATGTAGCCTTTCTGCCCGTTGAGCGTTACACGCGCCAGGCCCTCTCTGAAATCATAGGCATCGGAGAATACAGCGGGAATGACCAATTGGCCATTGCGCTTGATGAAGCCCCATTTATCGCCTTTTTTCACCCGCGCCAGTTTTTCAGAAAAGTCGGAAGCATCGGCAAATTCGGCTGGAATAGCCAGATTGCCCTGCCTGTCAAGATAGCCCCAACGATCGTTGAGCTGGACCCTGGCGCGGCCTCCAAAATATTGATAGATCATTTGGTAATCGGGTGCTATAAAAAACTGGCCATTTGCCTGGATGAGCCCCCATTTGTTATCTGTCTTTATTCGAGCCAGCCCCTCATGAAAGCTGGAGGCGTAGCTGTATTGGGGGGTGATGGTAATCAAACCATTATGATCGATAAAGCCCCATTTATCATTGTATTTCACAGCACTTAAGCCTTCCTGAAAGTGTAGGACCATCTGGAAACGGGGCGCGATCACAAATTTACCCTGCTTATTGATGAAGCCCCATTTGCCATTATATTTAACGCCAGCTACACCTTCGAAAAAAGTTTGAGCAGCCTCATATTTGGCGGGGATCACCATCTCGCCAGCCAGGTTTATGTAGCCCCATTGCTCCCCGATTTTCACACAGGCCAGGCCTTCATTGAAAGGGCTGGTAATGCTGAAGCGCGTGTCAATCACCATATTGCCCCCTTTGTTGAGGTACCCGCTGCGCGAATTCATGTCGCCAAAATCGATAAAGCCTGCAGAGGCCAGATTTTGGGAATAGGCATCGATAATGTGGTACCTGGGCTTTACGCGGGTTCGGCCGGTGAGGTCAATGAAGCCTTTGAGACGTTTGCTGGTGATGATGGCCCGGCCGTCGTAAAAATCGTAGCAATTGTCATAGCGGCAGTCGAAAGCCCATTCGTAATGCTCCTGGCTGCTTGCAGAGGATAAACAGTTGATGAGAAAGAATAATGTGAGTAGAAATTTGTTCATCGCGTGATCATTCATGGGAAAAATAGCGACTCCAAAGGTACGCTTTCGGCGGCAATGAATCCAGTAGGCACCAAAAAAGGCCGCAACCACTGTGCAGTGGTTGCGGTTGCTACAATCAATTCAATAATTAAAACCAATTGTTGAATTCAATCAACCTATTATCACTTATGTAGGTTCAAAAAAATAGCTGGCCGAACCTTGCAGTAACAAAGAATAATGGATGAGTGTATTTTCACTAAAATGGTTACGTTTCAAAACAAAACCCGGTGTAGTGCGGTGTACCTTTTGTACTGATGTTCTTAAAGACAAAAGTAAGAAGTTAAGGTCCAGCCAGCTTTAATACGATCATCAGTACGGGTACTACTGCACCCACCAGGTTGCCTGTTGCCAGCATCGCAAACGAGCTGGCGACTAGTTGTATGCCAGAACAACTAACCGAGTTGGACAGGGCTGCCAAAAGGCAGGCCAGTCCGGCGGCCGAGATCCCTCCAAGCACCAACAAGAACAAAACGAAGTCTTTCGGCAGGTCCTCATTGTGTGCCTCTAACGTACATACGGCCACCCTGAGATAGTTTTTTATGCCCGATGCCCTCAACAATTTGCTGGAGCTACCGGGGCTGGTATTGACGTAATGCTGTTGATAGCGTAAATGCTGATCCGGTTTTTCATCATTGAATTTGATATACAGTGGGATGGCCCGAATTTCTGCTTCGTATTTGCTCAAAAGCTGCGGAACGTGATTGCCTGCTGCTACAAAAAGCAGAAAGGCAAAGCAATAGATCAGCAGGTGGCAAATACTACGCATTGTGTACTTTTGGTTTTCAGAGTCGTTTCCCCCTTGCCGGGGAAAGAGGTAAATAACTGTCAGACTTGCCCACACGATCAATACCACAACCATTTTTGAAAATCCCAGTTGATGGCCGTTCAGGCAAATGCCGGCACTAATTCCCAACAGGCCGAGTAGCAGGTCTCCAAGCAGTAGTAGTAGTATGGCTTTCCAGCGATGTTGGTTGGCCCAGCGTGAGAGCGTTTTCATGGTCGAGTACAATTTGGTTATCCGATTTGTGTGTTTGTGTTTGTCCAAGGCATTGCAGCACTTGTTTTGTCCCGCAGAGAAAAAAGATCTCCGCTACCGGAGCAGCGGAGGTCTCAAATGCGCGTATGCATAAAGCAAAATGGTTACTATGACAATTTTTTAAAAGCCGGAGGTGGAAGCCAAAAGTTGCTCAATTGTTCTCCACATGCCGGCGAGACTGAAAATTGAAAAAGGGAGATTCTACACTATTTTTCAATCCTTCAGCAAAAGTTCGTAGTTGGAAACCCCGATCGACTTTGCTATCTGTATCATCCTTTCAAATTGTAGCGATGTTGACTTTTCAACTGCTTTGTATATGCAAGATGCAGGCAATTGGAAGCCCGGTGGGAGGGAATTTTACTACTTTTATATTTTTATTTATTGAATATTAGGACGTTTTTGTTAAGAGAACCTAAAGAAAGAAGAGCCGGATCACCACTTTAGTGTTATTCAAAAAATTAAACCCTCTTTTCAATTTTTAAATTAGGCTTGAAAATACTGTTCAAACAATTCGGACTAGCCGCACTAGCCCAAAATGGCGGATTTATTTTTTGAAAGTTCCATTTGCTATCTTGCAGTAGAAATTTCTGGTTTTGTGATTAATAATTAAATTCGTGTGCAGTACACATCTTCTACACATTTGAATGAATACATGACAAACTCATTTCAGGTAAAGCTGTTCAATGCGATCATAGCCCAATTCCCAAAGCGGTCGGAGGCTGTGGATGCCATTGGAGAGACGCTCAGCCTGGCCAAAGATGCGGTATATCGGAGGCTGCGTGGCGTTACCGTGCTCACGCCCGATCAGCTGGCTGAACTGGCGCGGCAGTTCAACATTTCGATCGATGCCTTAGTCGGTGATACCGACGCAGTATTTTTCACCTACAATATATTTTCTACAGGCATCAAAGATTTTGAGCAATTTCTGATGGGTTATTATCGGGAGTTGGAGCAGGCCACCAGGATCAAAGGCTATCGCTTTTACTATGCTTCCGTGGAGCTGCCCCTTTTTCAGGCCCTGTTTTTTCCCGAGCTCATTGCCTTCAAGCTCTTCATTTGGGGCCGTACCGCCCTGGATATGGAATATTTGAAGGATATGAAATTTGACTTTAGTGTCACACCCTATCCGGTATTGAAATTGATCGAAGAGATGATGCAGATGTACATCACCATTCCCAGCACAGAATTGTGGAGCCAGAATATCATTGACAATACCCTCAACCAGATCGAGTATTATGTGAGTTGCGGGAGTTTTAAAAACAATCAGGACGCGCTGGTGTTGTGCGATCGGCTGACGGGCCTGACGCATCACATGCAGTTGATGGCCGAAGCAGGGCGGAAATTTCCACGCGGGCTAAAACCCAAGGATGCCAAAGGTGCTGCATTCGACCTGTACCACAACGAAATGGTGCACACCAACAACACGATACTGTCCGTATCTCCGCTTGGGAATGTGCTATACACTACCTTAAGCAATCCCAACTTTCTGCGCAGCACCGATCAGCCACTCTGCGAATACATGGAGAGCTGGTTCCGGCGCATCATCGCCAAATCCAATTCCATTAGCAATCATGCTGAAAAAAACAGAGATTGGTTTTTCAACCGCATGCGCCACAAAATTGAGCAGTCCCGGCAGCGTATTCGGGTAGAAGGAGCATTTGATTAAAGGCCGACTCATTCGTTTCGCAACAGCCCCAACCAAAAAAGCAACCTATGGAAAATACACTACAGTCCCGCATTTTTGAACGCATCGAAGCCCGCTTTGAGAAAAAGTCGCAAGTGGCAGATATGCTCATGGACAAACTGGGTATTGGCCGGGATGCGGCTTACCGGCGGATGCGCGGCGAAACGCCCCTCGATCCCAATGAGCTGAGCCTGCTGGCCCGCGAGTTTGAAATCTCACTCGATGCCATCGTCTTTAATCAATCAGATAGGGTGTTTTTCTCTTTCAATTCCTTTCCGCATGCCATTCACGATGTGAAGGAGTTTATGGAGGAGGTATATGCGAATGTGTCGGAAGTATATCAAATGCCTGGAGCCCGCTATTACTACACTACGGCCGAGTTACCTGTGTACCACTACTGCCAATTTCCAGAGCTAATCCAGTTCAAGCTGTATGTATGGGGCCGAACCGTTTGGAATTTTGAAGATTTGCGGCACGCCAAGTTTAGTTATGATCTCATTCCTCATACCGATATTGGCCGCATCGACGATATTTTAGAGCTGTACTACAATATCCCCAGCACCGATCTTTGGCATCTCAACATCATGGATAATACCCTTAATCAGATCGAATATCACGTGAGCAGTGGCGGATTTTCCGACCCGCAAATTGCGCTCGATCTTTGCGATAAACTCTTGCATTTGATCGATTATGTGCGTACAATGGCGGAGGTGGGCCACAAATTTGTGATTGGCCAATCTGCCGAGCAATCTAAAGGAGCCGAGCTGGAGTTATACTACAATGAGATGATATTTACCAGCAATACGATCCTCATTATATCCGAACAAAGCAAAATTGTATATACGACCTATGGTAGTCCCAATTTCTTGAAATGCAGCAATCCCCGTTTCGGCGATCATACGGAAGAGTGGTTGCGGCGAATCATCAGCAAATCTATCTCCATCACTACACATGAGGAAAAAAACCGCCTGCGCTTTTTCAATAAACTCGGGCAAAAGGTGGAGCGGGCAAAAGAGCGGATCGCCAGATTGATCGAGTTGATGTGAACAAAAGATGCAGTTTTCTTATCCCATTTTTAGGGTATTTTTTGCAACTTTTCCCTTTTTTAACACTTGTCTTAACAGATAATTCTTATATTAGCGTGCTAAGTTATGTACTTACCTACATAGAACAATATTTCCTTAAGTCTTTCTGAAATATTAGTTCCCCAAGAACATTTGTCGTAAAGCATTCAAAATTGGAATATCTTTAAAGTCAGCTTGTATTTTCTTCGCATATTTATACTGCTTGGCATACTTTAATAACCAAAAAATCAAATACCAATGTCCAAAGTTATTCTGAAAAAATCAGGTACTTGTGGTACATACTCACTCAAGCCGTTGCTTGAGTTTTGAAAAAATAGTAAAGTCAAGCTTATTTAACCTAACAAAAATCAAAAATTATGAAAAAATGCTTTACTCTTTTATTGTTTTGTCTTTTGACCTTTGGCTGGAGTGATGTATGGGGGCAGGGGTGTACAGAACCAATTCCTCCTCCAACCCCGCCAGCACCTACTACAGTAGGTGCATGTACGCTATATGAAGCGAATGACCAGGGAGGGTGGGATCTTGTATGTTGTACAAATTTGACAGTAAGCGAGTGTTATGATCCTGATTTTTGGACTGCTAATGGAGCAAATGGTGCATGTTGGACGAATGCAGCAAGTTGTGGTAATCCACCTCCGCCTGATTGTGTTATCTCTCTTCCAGTAGAATTAATTTCCTGGACGGGAGCAGCTATGCCTCATACCAACAAACTTAAGTGGACCACGGCTTCCGAAGAAAACACCGCCGCCTTTATCATCGAGCGCTCCGGTAATGGCCGTACCGGCTGGCAGGAAGTGGGCCGGGTGAATGCTATTGGGTTTTCCAGCGCACATCAAGAGTACGCCTTTGTGGATGAGTCGCCATTCTTTGTGGGCTACTACCGTTTGCGTATCGTGGACTTTGATGGCACTTATGAATTTTCAGGACTGATCGTGGTCGAAAGGGATCGGAAAATATTGCAGGATGTACTGATTGCTCCCAACCCGGTAGAAGATGCCTGGACGCGGGTTTCGTTTACTTCTGATACGGATCGCAAGGCCTTGATTTTGCTGAGCGATGTAAAAGGCAACACCTTGCTATCCAGAAGCCAGGCCATCCACAAAGGGATCAATGCATTCGACCTCGATTTGGCTGATCTTCCTGAAGGGGTGTACTTTTTGCGCATCGAAATGCCGGATGGTGTGATTGGTAAGAAAATCGTTTTGATGTCGAAAAAATAAGTGCTTTTAGCTTCTGCCTGAAGCACAAAACGCAGCTATTTTCCACAAAATAGCTGCGTTTTTTTATCCAAAGTAGTCAGGGATTTTTCACTATTCAAAAACTCCAGACATATTAAGTAGTTTATCCGATTTTGAAAAAATCGAAAAAAGTAGAAATAATTTTGTCCCGTCACTTATACCTTTTTGTAAGTATGTTTTATTACATTTATCCCATTATTCCCCTCTTGCTTATCTCATTATTGCCCCTCTTGACCGCTTGAAAAACTTCTACATCTAGCAGAAACTCCATTTTTCTTAAACCGGGATACCGTTTAGTTCTATATCTTATCTATTCAGTGGGGAATTTTCAAGCGGTTTCCAACAAAACCCAAGAATTATGAAAAAGCTTTTCTTCTTCCTAATCTTTGTGCTTTTTAATAGTGCTTTTGTACTGGCACAGCCATTTTGCCCGACCTCAGATTGTGCTACGCATGTGGATACGGTCAAAGTATCCGAAATTGAGATGTGTGCTACCGGATCATCCGGAAACAGCACTATTTGTGGGGATATTGATAATAATTCCGATTGTAGTGAATCGGGAGGTGCCGGGCTGAATTGTCGCAAGTTTGTATATGTAAATGACCTGGCCAATGCCGACGGTATCCGCCTGGATGTAGGGAAGGGATGTAATTGCCAGGGCCAATTGGATTCCTTTTATACTGAAATTGACGGAGTTTGTGAAAATAAATTGATTGATGGTACCGAGCCATATTTTGATCTGCCGTTTGGTACCAACGACACCTTAATCATTTATCTATGTGATAATTCATCAGGATCGGTATCTTCCTGCAATATATGTGCTATTCCGCTGGGAGCCCTTCCCGTTGAATTGACCTCCTGGAAAGGCAAAGCGGCATTCCGTGCTAACATACTGGAATGGACGACGGCCAGCGAAAGCGACCTTGCTGCGTTTATTATGGAGCGCTCCGGCAATGGCCGGGCGGGTTGGCAGGAGGTAGGCCGGGCGAATGCTGCAGGCTTTTCCAATGAGCAAGTATCTTATAAGCTGATGGATGAGTCGCCCCTTTTCATGGGCTACTACCGTTTGCGTACATTACATTTTGACGGCACTTATGAATTTTCCGATTTGATTGCCATTGAAAGAGACCGGGAAGTGCTGGATGATGTAACGATTTTTCCCAACCCGATAACTGGCAATACTGCACAAGCCTCTTTCAGTTCAACTGCTGACCAAAGTGCTAAGATCGTGCTGAGCAATTTGGCCGGTAATGAGATATGGGCGATGGTTAAGGATTTCCATACAGGCCTCAATGCCTTTAATCTCGATTTAGCTGATCTTCCTGAAGGGGTGTACTTTTTGCGCATCGAAATGCCCGATGGTGTGATCGGCAAGAAGATCGTATTGCTGTCGAAAGATTAATCAATAAACGATATATTATAGACGGTGAATGGTACAAAGAAGGAAGCTTTTTCGGCTACTTCATGTACCATTTGCCGTTAAACAACATACACGTTACACCCACCTACCCAATACTCCATCTCGAAAAAACTGGCATCTTTCCCGCATTATTCATATCTTTATATTCCCCACGCACATAAAAACAGTCAATCTACATAGCTTTTTACTGTTTTAGCCCATTCAATCAGCCCTATTCACAAGCATTTTCCCCACATCACCTATAAAAAGGCTGGTTTAAATTTCCCAATACCGATTTATTAAAAGTTCCTTATAGCTGACGCAATGGCTTGCGTAGTCATATTATTTTTTTTGACAAAAATCAAAAATTATGAAAAAACTGTTTACCACCCTGATTATTATTATGGCAACTGCATGCTTCTACACCGCCTCTGCTTGTCTAACGGTGACCCAGATAAGTATGGAGCAAGTTGGCGATACATGTAAAATTCAATTTGCGATTGGTGATACAACTGGCAACCCCAATGGAATATCTTGTGTTAGAATTAGGATATTTGCACAGACTTTTCCATTTGTTATAGATGATGAAATGGATTTCCAAGTTCCACAGGAAAACCGCTTGCCGGATACCGTAACCTACAATCTCACTGCTTTTACCTGTGACCAAATTGTTGCTATAGAGGCTGAAGGCTGGACGTCACAAAATTGTGGACATGGTGCTCCATGTGATTTACCCCTCCCTGTCGAGCTGGCTTCCTTTAGGGGCGAGGCCCTGAGCAGGGCCAATAAGCTAAGCTGGACCACTGCCTCCGAAGAAAACACGATGGCTTTTGTTGTTGAGCGATCGGGCAATGGCCGCACGGGCTGGCGGGAGCTGGGCCGGGTGGATGCTGTGGGTTTTTCTGCCGAAAGCCAGCATTACACCTTTATGGATGAGTCACCCTTGTTTGCAGCTTATTACCGGCTGCGCAACGTTGATTTTGATGGCTATTACGACTATTCGGATATCATTTTTATAGAACGCGATCGAAAGCTGATTGATGATGTGCTGATCTTCCCCAATCCGGTACAGGATGACTGGGTACAGGTTTCATTCAGAACAGGTACTGCACGCAACAGTGCTTTAATCTTATTGACCGATCTGAATGGCCATATATTAATGTCAAATGATCAAAAAATCCAGGAAGGCTTGAATACGTTTGATCTCAACCTGGCCGATCTGCCGGAAGGCGTATATTTTTTGCGTATTGAAAGACCTGAAGGTGCAATCAGTAAAAAGATCGTAAAGGTGGCTAAAAAAGAATAAAATTGAGCCATCTTGTTTACACGGGGAATGATGTAGAGACGCATTTTATATCATCCCCGTGTACTCCGTCATTAAATAATAAGTTGTGAAAGCTCCTTATATACACGCAATCCTGTCTTAGCATTTTTTCTTTCCCGACTAACCAATTAATACACTATTCCCCTCCTGTAATTTACTGTCGGTACTTCTTCGCGAATGCCGAGAGTCTTTTTTTTGACAAAATTAAGACTATGAAAAAACTAGCTACTATTCTTTGCTTACTTGTTGCAATGTCCATGTATTACACGGCTTCTGCCTGTGTGGATGTCAAACAGCTCGGCACTACCCAAACCCACGGAGGGCCCTGCATCATTGACTTTGAGATAAGCGACAAGCCAGGTGGCCCCATTGGCATTGGCTGTGTGCAAATAACCGTTTATGGCACACCACCTTATCCCGGCGGTCATGTGCCATCCGAAATTTCGGACTACGCTATTGTGGAAGGCCAGCTGCCGGATACGGTTGAATTTATTCTCAACAATTTTCCCTGCAGCGAAATAACGGGCTTTACTTATGAAGCCTGGACATCAAACATTTGTGGGGAGGGAACGAGTTGCGATGCGCACACTCCCTTGCCGGTACAACTGGCTAGCTGGACAGGCGAGGCTATGGGTCGTACCAATAAACTGGAGTGGGCTACTGCTTCTGAGCTCAACACGATGGCTTTCGTCATCGAACGTTCCGGCAATGGTCGAACCAACTGGCAGGAGCTGGGGCGGGTAGAAGCTATCGGCTTTTCTACTGAAAGCCAACACTACTCCTTTGCAGATGAGGCTCCGATGGTCACAGCCTACTACCGGCTGCGCAGCGTTGATTTTGATGGCTATTATGAATTTTCTGATTTAATAATTGTCGAACGGGACCGGAAGTTGTTGGAGGATGTGCTCATCTTCCCCAATCCCGTGCAGGATGACTGGGCGCAGGTTTCATTCAAATCGGACACTGATCGGAAAGCGATGATATTGTTGAGCGATGTGGCGGGCAATATTTTGCTGTCAATAAATAAAGACGTACACAAAGGGATCAACACACTGGATTTAGATTTTGGTGCGCTCCCGGAAGGAGTGTATTTCTTACGAATGGAATTAGCAGAGGGAGTGTTGGGCAAGAAAATCGTACGAACCTCGAAGGATTAAGGCTTGGCTGGTTAAATCATCAGTTAGCCAGTTGCCGGTTTTCTCGCATTCATGGCTAACCGGCAACTGGCTAACTAGCAACTGGCTAAGCTCTGTTCAAAATAATCTTCTGAGTGTAAACTTGCTCGCCCTGTTGTACATTGAGCAGCAAGGTACCATTCGGCGCGTCACCAACATTGATCTGTTGATTGTAGCTACCGTCAAAATCTGTTAGCTCCTGGCGGAATATCTCCCGGCCAGTCACGTCCACCACGCTGATAGTGGTAGGCACGGCTTCACCTTTAAAGCTGATGTTCACCTGCCCGGAAGTAGGGTTGGGGAAGGCCCGGAAGTCATTGAGCTGCAAGGCAGGGCTTGCTATTTCGATAGGCTCATCGATGATGATATCCTCTTCGGAAGAGCCTTCTTCACTTTTTTCCGCTTTTTCCATTTTCTTTTTCTTGATAATGATGACTTTATTGCGCTTTATCTTTTGGCCATCCTGTCCTTCAAAAACAAAATTATCGGTATCAAAAAAGAAGTGATTTCCCTGGTCATCGTTCCAGCTTTTAGATTTCTTATCGCAGTCGGGGAAGGTAATATCCACCATTAAGGATTCTCCACTACGGAGATAACTGAGGCTTACCTGGTCGCCGGGCTTGTATTTGTTGCGCTCGTCCAGCAACTCATTATAATTGCTTACGCTTACACCATTGAGGGCAGTGATCACATCGCCTTTTTGCATACCAGCTTCATGGGCAGGAGTATTATCAATGATACCGTTTACATGGGCACCTTTTTGATTTTCCAGGTCGGAAGAGTTATTAACATATACGCCAATAAACACACATGGGCGATCTTCATAAGCCCAGCTATTGAAGTGATGAGGCCCCTTTTTGTGTACACGGTAGTGCCTTTTTTTGCGCTCTTTGGCTTTTAATGTAGCCGTAGTAGAAACTGTTTGGTTGTTTCTCAGATAACTAATATTGATAGCATCGCCTGGCTTTTTGGCGCCAATGGCTTTGGTAACATCCTCAATGGAGCGTGTTTGTGTATCATCAATAGCGGTGATGATGTCGTTGACAAGCAGGCCAGCAGCTTGGGCAGCACTACCTTCTACCACTTTCATTATTGGAACTCCCTGTTCGCTGACGCCTTCTACTGTCTCTTCGCCATCCTCATTGGTAACGGTTTTGCCCATTACAACGCCGAGAAAAGCCTTGTTTCCATCCGACCCGCCGTGGTGCCAGCGCATGGCTCTGTCATTGTCATGATGGATTCGATTCATTCTCACTTTTCCTTTCATAGCTTTCATCTTTTCTTTCATTTCGGCAGGCATTTCACCTTCCCCATTCCATTCAAAAATTTGCTCTTCTCCGTTTTCATCAGTGGTGCGAATGCGAATAATCTTGCGTTCTTCCCCATTTTCATCATCTACTTCCACATCCACATTGATGTTCATATCCATGTCAATATCCATGTCATCAGATATGATTAGGTTGACGTCGTCTCCATCTTTTACAGTTTTTTCCACGACTTCGACACCATCTTCATCGGTGTATTTTTTGATAATCACGATTTTGTTTTCATCATCCGGGCTTTCATTCTGCTGTGCTTGTAGGGGGAGAACACAGGCCATCAAAAGCGCAGTGATCAATAGTGCGAGATTCAGTTTAATTGCTTTCATCTTCGAGCGATTTTAGTGATAATTGATAAAATGAAATTATAAAATAGTACTGGCATTTATTTGAATACCAATAAGTTACGTATAAGTTTTTCGAGAAACGTTAAAATTTATGATCTTAACAGTTTTCTTTTTCTGATGTTTCAAAAAAGGAGCAAGAGGAATCGAGGCACCCCTTGCCTCCTGTAAGAGAGAGGGCCGGAGCCCATTGCTCAAATCATGCTCTATCCGTTTTTTCAGGCAACGTATGCCCCTTCCTCAATTGCTTTTGTTGATAGAGATGTTGAATTGGCTATCGTCATCAAAACCTGCTGCTTTACGGTACAGCATTAAATATTTTTCGTGAATGTGATCAGGCTGTTTTTTGCCATTCACCTTGAATTTTCTATCGGATAAATCCAGCCTGTAATCAGTAGGATCGCTAATAAGGCCGTCGTTGAGCAATTCGGCTTCCAGCTTCTGATTGACATTCGACTCAGCCCGCTTCCATTGCATCTCATAATGCCGCCAGTCTTTGTCATGGATTTTTTCCATCTTTCTATTGAGTCGTTCCAAATGCTCATGGTGGCGCTCCAACTGGCGCTCCAGCTGTTCTTCTTGACGCTCCCGCAACCGATCCATAGTCCGCTCTTTTAACTCCATTGCTCTTTCCAGAGCCCTGTTTTGATCTTCTAAGTAACGCATGCGATCTGCCTCCCTTAGTTCCAGTTTTTCTGCCAACTCATCGAAATTGTAATTGCCAATGCCTGCTCTGGCTTTTTCCAGTTGGTCATGCAATTTTTCTAATTCAGTGTTGTGTTTTTCCATCCAGACATTCGCCTGTTTTTCATCAAATTCGAACGCAAAGGCATGATCTTGATCAAAAAAGAAAACGTTGGTATCACGCTCAAGCTGGAAGGCTCCCTTGTTTGGAAATGCAAAGGAATGCCAAAACTTGGGCCCACGAACTTCATTGATGATTATGGCGGTATCTCCGTCTTCAAGCATGTTGCCATCAATAAAAATAAGCTCGCTGGCATCATCTACTACAATTTCGATAGGCTCCTCCCCCTCATCCGATTCAATGATAATGGTTATGTTGCCATCCTCATTTTGTTCAGTCGTGATCGTTTGCTGGCGTTTCATCTTATGCCGGACCCTGGGTGCAGCAGGTGGCATGGGTGGCCGGGGCGCATCATCAAACCGGAGGGCTTGAGGGGCTGGCGGTGCATTGGGCGGATGGGGCGGCGCTACTACCTCTTCACGCAATTCCTCTATCAAATCGCTGTACTCTTCATAATCCTCCTGAGGAATTTCCTCCCCGTCAACCTTTAGTTGAGTCACCTCCCCATTTTCTGTCATCAATTCCACGCGCTGGTCATCTTTATGCAAAATCATTTTCCGGCGATTTTTACCGGCAGGAGGAATTGTATCGGCAGTAGTTTTAGCTACAAAAACAACATGGACCTTTTGCTCCTCTAACCTTTGCTCACTCTTGTCAATCGTTGTTTCTGGTATCGTTGTTTTATAAGAAGGTCCCGCACTTACGGACAGGAACAGTACAGCTAGCAGTAGAAAAGCTGTTGCAGTAATTTTTTCCATGATATGGTTGTTTTTTTGTGGTTGGTTCAATATTCTTTTAATCCGCTTGAGCAAATGCGTTTTTCGGCCCGAAAAGGACATGGCAAAAACGGGCACTGCGTGTTGATAAGTTTGCAATTGTACCAGTGCTTTGGCATAAGTGAGTGAATTGCCGCAAAGCTTTACGGCCACATCGTCGCAGCAATTTTCCCTCTCAGCGCGAATACTGCCCGATATCCACCAAACGGCAGGGTGGTAGTAAAAGACCACTTCAATGGCCGACAAAAACAAGTTGAGAAGGTAATCGTTCCGCCAAATATGAGCCAACTCATGGGCCAGAATGGCTTCTACCTCCTGCTCTGAGAGGTTGTTGACAGCTCCGATCGGCAAAAGTATTGCCGGCTTGAGCGAGCCAATTACCATTGGAACCTTTACCAGGGATGATTCCAGCAAAGCAATGCTTTTTTTGACCGCCAGGCTGCGGCTCAACCGCTTCAGCTTACGCTGCCACACCTCCGGCAAAGCCTGGTTGCGATGGTGCCGAATGTGCTGTACATAGGCATAGCCACCCAATAACCGAAGCAGGAAAAAAGTGGCGCCAAGCAACCACAAGCTTACAATCAAAGGCATGTGTGCATCAAAATAAGAGATGGAGCGGGATAGAAAATCCTGCGAAGCATGAGTTGCCTGCATTACGAATGAATGGCTGTCCAACTCAGACAACACAATACTTTCAGGAGATACGGATAGGGCTTGATCGTATAAAATGGTAAACGTTGCGATAGCTGATAGCAATACCAATAGCAGCGAAAAGCCCGCCAGCTCATAGCGCAGCCGTGCTGAACGATTTTGCAGCGGAATCATTACCACCGCCAAGATAATGCCTATAAGCGTAGCTTGCCAAAAAGAGTGGATGACCGTCCAACCGATGGCCTGGATGAGTTCTTCTGAAATGATTTGATACACAAAGTCCATATTTTACATTTTAGGATGTTCTACAAATTGAGCCCTCAAGCCTGTCCCTCCTCTTCAATTTTTCGAATCAGCTTTTTAATCGCATCCAACTCCTCCTGCGAAGTTTCATGGCTGCCCAGGGCCTGCATCACCAGTTTCATGGCAGAACCTCTGAAGGTGGCATCCACAAATTTTTTGAGTAGCTGTTGTTGGATGTGGTGTTCAGTAACGGCCGCAGCATAAATGTGGGTGCGCGATTCAGTATTGCGGCTCACCAAGCCCTTCTCCGCCATGATCTGCATAATCTTCAGCGTGGTGGTATAGCCAACTTCTTTGGGTTCATTCGATTTTTGAGCGTTCAGCAGCTCATTGACCAGGCGGACCGGCGATGGTCCTTTTTGCCAAAGTATCTGCAGGATTTCCAGCTGGGAGTCCGTAGGTTTGGGTAGTGCTGATTGAGTCATAATATGGATACAATATATTTCTACGAAAGATTTCGTAAGCAAGTATATACGAAAGATTTCGTAAAAACAAATCCTGATTGGGTAGTTATGATTTTATTAAGGAAAATTTAACATTTGCCGGGCTGGTTTTAAACTGTTGCTAAGGGTTTTACTACTGCTTGCGTAGTAAATTGGCCTTATCATTAGTCACCTATAAGTTTAGCTATGAAAACGTATTACCTTCTACTCTTACTGTCCTCTTTATATTCCTTTCAATCCTTTGCTCAACCGGACAGCCATCTGGTGGCACATTATTCCTTTCGAAACGGCGAACTGAACAATGTGTCCGATCCCTTTGAAGAAGTACTTGCGTATGATATGCCCAAAGAAGTGCCGGGAGTAAGGGGGGATGCCCTTCGTTTCAGGGGCGATGATGGGCCCCTCATTTTTACGGGCCGTACCAATCAGGCTTTGCGCGGCCGACGAAACTTTAGCCTCAGCTTTTGGTTCCGGTCGGATGACCTCCGGCATACCAGGAGCTTGATGGGTAAACGCAGGCTCTGCAAAGGCATCCGCATGTTCGATATACGGGTGAGCGATCGAATGTCCATCGAGCTGTACGAACGCGAACGCCCATATGTACGCTGCAATGTAAGTGCGATGATCCCCGACCATCGTTGGCACCACTATGTATATGTACGCTTTGGCAACGAGGTGCAGTTGTATGCAGATGGCCGATTGGCCGATAAAAACCAATCGGCCAAAAGTATTTTTATTGACGATGCGGCTGATTTTGCTATCAATAATAGCCCCTGCATTGGGCGCGATGGTACGGCCAGGCTGAAAGGGAGCCTGGATGAACTGAAAGTATTTGATACCGCCATCACCTCGGCCGATGTTAGAGCATTGTATGCTGAAATTCGACAGCCCCCGGTTGGCAACCCGCATAAAGAGGGTAGCAGAAAGAAGGGAGGCACTGACCGACGTATGGCAAAGATATTCGGTACCTATAGCAACCTGGGCGAACCACAGGCTACACTGGAGCTGCGGCCCAAATCTTTCCGACTGAATATTTTCAAGCCGATTGCTTATCCTGAATACGAATTGCTGGTGGTCAGCGGTGTTTACAAAATAGCTGGCGGGCAAATCCTTCTCAATGGCCGTGACCTCAGCCTGCACCGCACTGCCTCCAGCACCCGGCCCGACCGGCAGCTGGCCTATGAAAATGGCACCATCGTTGGCGAATTGTATGATGAGGTAGTCATTGATCTCTATGCCTTTGAAACGAGGCTGAAGCTCAAGAAGTAAGCATTTGCTATATTGCCGGTGCAATGAAGGCAACTATTCTTTTTCGCTGGGTTTTCTACCGGTATCTGATCCATCTGCTGTCGGGGGGGCTCCTATGGTCATCCTGTGCTTCCAATCCCTATCCCTGCCATTTTGGCCTGCCGGCTGAATTGGAGGAGGTTTCGGGCCTCTATTTGCAATCGAAAGATAGCCTTTGGTGGCACAATGATGGCGGTTGGCCTGCTGAATTGCATCTCACCAATGCCCGAGGCAAGTTGCTGGCTAGTCGCTCCCTGCCTGCTGCGCTCAACCGCGACTGGGAAGAACTCACGGCCGACGATCAGGGCAATATCTTCATCGGCGATTTTGGAAATAACCTAAACAAGCGGAAAGATCTGCGCATTTATATCTTTAGTCCAACAACGGGAAAGCTCGATTCTATTCTCTTCGACTACCCTGATCAGCATACCTTTCCACCGGCGCCTGCTTTGCGCAACTTTGACATGGAGGCCATGTGCTGGCATGAAGGCGAGCTACATTTGTTTAGCAAAAACACCCTCGATGGCGGGAGTTTTTATAGTAAACATTACATTTTGCCAGCCAGAGCGGGGAACCAAACAGCTGTGCTGCGCGATAGCTTTTTCTTAAAAAACAGGGTGGTGACTGCCGCTGCGATTGGCCCCGATGGGCAAACGGTAGCATTGCTGGCCTATCGATATAGGCGTTTGCTGGGGCTGTTCCCCTGGTCGGCAGCGAGCATTTTTTTGCTGCCCGCTGCTCCCTCGCAACCTTTGTCAAGCATCAAAATTTTCAAGCAGCGAGCGCCTTCTTTTATAATTGCTACACAGTTTGAAAGCATTGATTTTCTTGATGATCGGCATTTATATGTTGCCTCAGAACGTACTGCTTTCATCCGCCAAAAGGCTAAGCGTGTACGGATTAAGAAACGATTTTTTAAAGCGAGAAAACAGATCGGCCCTTGAAAATTGCTCAAAAAGGCATTTTGGAATCAAGCGAGTAGTTTTTAAACAACTTCTTTGTGTAATTTCAACTTCCAAATTCGTAGTGCATGAAAAAATACCTGTTTTTTTGTTTGATATTTGGCTATTGTATTTTTGGCCCGGCTTGTGAAGAGCCAGCTGCCAATAGCGATACACAACATCCTCCTATGGATAAGTCCACCGAATCAAAGCCCCATCAGATACCACCAAAAGCTGTCAATACTTGCACCACAACATCCAAAAAGAGGGATGACAATGAACTGTTTTTGCCCCAGGAGAAGCTCTGGTTGGTAGTAGTGGCTGACAGCAGCACGGCCGACTCTGATCTTGGCGACAGTTATCGTATTGTGGAAGCTTATCAAACGGATGATTGCAAGCTACTCCATCGCTTTACTATGCCTGTAAATAGAAGCCCCGATTTCACCTATTACATTTCCAAGAAAAGCTATAATACCACCAGCCGGGTGCTTTGCCTTCCGGGCTATGAATATGTCTTTTGCTATCATATGGAAGCAGCGAAAATGATGCCCCGCCTTGTGCCACAGTATCTCGAGGAAAGGGAATATGCTGACGCACAATCGGGCATGCCTGGAGAAATGGAAGCAATCGGCAATGTGGTATTTGGTTATGCTGTAGATTTGGGAGCTTATGCTTTCGATGTATCTGATAAGCAAAACCCCAGAGCATTGCTACCTTTAGCTGAGTCCGGGCAAGATGAGACGAGTTTGTTTGCAATCGGCAATAGCGACGGAACCTTCCAGGCAGTATTGGCCTATTATGATAATAACGAGAGACATCTTGTGCTTAAACAATTGTTTGATACGCCCCGGACCATTATCCCCAGGGTAGGTAAAAAAGCTGCCAATAATCGGTTTATTGTACTTAGAGAAAAAGGAGCTGGTCACATTGCCATTGATCTACAAAAACGGGAGATGGTCGATCTGCCTGAAGATGTATCCTCAAAGTCAGTTCAGGATATTTTGAAATGGATCAGAAAGCCCAAATAGTGAGTTTGGAATTTTGATGGATTGTACAATAAAATTGACTTTAGGTATGTTATAAGGCTGTAAATACTTGCAGATTATCCTAGTTAAAAGGAGTAGCATTGAGGTTTGAAAACCGTCCGTTGCTACTCCTTTTCCTTTTTACAGATTGCCCTTTTAATAGATTTGGCTTACCTTGCTGAGGAATAGATTAGATGCCATGAATCGACAGACCACTCTTTTCCCATTTACTTTGCTGCTACTTGTATCGTGTTTTTCCGTTCCGGCTTTTGGCCAAAAGATGGACAATGAGCAACTGGAAAAGATTTTGAAGATAAGCTGTGAGGAGGTGAAGGGCGAGTCGGGCATGTGGCAGCTCGTTTTCAAAGAGCATTTTTTGCTGGTGCTGACGGATGAGACGAACAATCGGATGCGCATTTTTACACCTATCATAGAGGAAGATCAACTGAAAAAACAGCAACTTCGCAATATGCTGGCAGCCAATTTTCACTCTGCGCTCGATGCCAAATATGCACTCTACGAAGGCTATGTGGTGAGTGTGTTTACGCATCCGCTCAAGGAACTCGGCAAGGCACAGCTGAAAGATGCACTGCAGCAAGTGGTCAGTCTTTCTCAAACTTTTGGTACTACCTATTCCAGTACTGAGCTGATCTTTGGGCCGGGCAGCGGAGAGAATGCGCCAGGCAAATCGAAGGAGCGACTGAATAAACGACCAGATAGAAGTTAGAGCTTGTTATACCTCCCTTCCATTCTGCTCCACAAAATACATTTTGATCAATCCTTTATTTTTCACATCCACCTCGCCTCGATAGGTACACTCAAACTGATCCTTGATCAAAGCATAGGTTTCGCCGGATATGTTGATCTTATTATCCAGGCAGGCCCGCTCCAGTCGGCTGGCCGTGTTGACCGTATCGCCCCAAATATCGTAGATGAATTTCTTGATGCCTACCACGCCTGCAATTACTTGCCCGGTGTGAATTCCCACCCGCATATGCCAATAAGGGTGGCCTTGCTGTATCATCTCCACATAGCGCTGTTGCATAAAAGCACACATCTCCAGTGCCGCTCTGACGGCATCTTCAGCATTGGTTTGATTGGGTGAGGGGATGCCGCCGGCGCACATGTAGGAATCGCCGATGGTCTTGATTTTTTCGAGCTGGTGGCGCTCTGCAATTTCATCAAAAGTTTTGAAGCAAAAATTGAGCTCTTCGATCAATACGTCAGGTGGCATATCTGCCGAAATTCGGGTAAAGCCACTAAAATCAGTAAACATGACCGTAACCTGTTCGTATTTTTTAGGAGTAGCTACACCACGAGCCTTTAGTTCATTGGCTGTTTGTTCCGGCAAAATGTTGAGGAGGAGTTGCTCAGATTTGTTGCGCTCCAACTCAATTTCCTCTTTTTGCGATTCTATTTGTACATTTTGCTCTGACAGTTTTTTATTTGCCCGGCGGAAGTAAAGCAAGCCTGACAAAATCATGAGCAGGATGAGCGAAAGTAAGCTCATAAGCCAATAAGTGAGGTTGCGGAAAGCTTCCTGCCGCTCTATCTCCATTTGCTGGCTCATTTTTTCGGTTTCGAGGAGCTGGATTTTCTGGGCGTTTTCCAACTCTTCCTTTTCTTTTTCTGCCAAAGTCAATCGCTGATTGGCCAACTCCAACTCTTTTTGTTCTTCAAGTCGTTGTAAGTTGAGTATCTGTCTATTTTGCTGCTCGGCCAGCAGGCGTTGCTCTGCCAGATTGAGTTCTTGCCGGGTGCGTTCCGCTTCCAACTCCTTGTTGAGCAAATTTGCCTGCTCTACCTCCTGCTGTCGGCGCAGCAGCGCCAACTCATCTTCGCGGGTCTGGGTTTCGAGCCGCAAGTTGTCAGATTCCAGCTTTAGTTTTGCCTTTTCAAGCTCAAGCTGATTAATGGTGAGTTTTTGCAAATCCTGATCGATCAGGAGCAATTTGATTTCTTTTTCAGTGCGCTCCAGCAGATACTGTTGCTGCAATAATTCCTGCTGCCGGAGGCGCTCTTCCAAGCGAAAGGAGTCTCTCAGGTCGAGAAAGCGTTGGTAATAATCGAGCGCCAACTCATAGTCATAAAATTGTTGATAAATCAATGCGCCCTGTTCATAAGCTTTGCTAAGTGGCCTGTGAAGGTGGTTGGCTTCACCATTTTCAACAGCCAGTTCATTATATCGAAGAGCGTCGTAGAGGTTGCCGTCATTGAGGTGAATGACGCTGATGAGATTGTCAATGCGGCAAGCCTCCGCTTTTTGATCCTTAGGAAGGTGGCGTTTAGCGATTTGCAAAAACTTGACGGCTTTTTCGGTATTTCCCTTATTGTGATAGGCCACTGCCAAATTGGTGTAGAGAGCTGCCAGATCGACAAAAGGCTGATCTTTGCAATAGTCGGCAGACAACTGAAAATGCTCAATTGCCTGATCGTACTGATCCAAAAAATTGTAGTTGTAACCGATGTTGTTGTGAATAATGGCCAACTGCTCCTCCTTCGAGTTTTGGCCAAGCAGTTCGAGAATCTCGAAATTAGCGTCCAGCGATTTCCTGTAATTGGCCTGTCGGTTATACAGATCAATCAAGTCCTGCAATAGGCTGATGGTACCGGCCCGGTTGCCATTCGAGCGGTGATGTTGATAGATGGTATTGTAATACAGAATGGCGCTGTCGGGTTGATTGAGCCGGGCGTAGGTTTGTCCGATAAGGTGCTGTAGCGATCGGTCGTCGGGAGTAATTTGGGCAGCTTGTTGGAAGTACTCCAGGGCTTTGCCCTGCAAATTTTCTTTGGAATATATATCTCCGATCATTAAAAGTGCTTCGGTAGCGGCTTTGCTGTTTTGCTCTTTTTGTGCATGGCTCAAAGCTTCCAGACAATACAACAAAGCACTACTCGCCTGATTTCTCTTTTGATCAATAGCCGCTCTTTTTAACAAAGCGCTCACCAAGCCTTCCATAAAACCGATCTTACGCGACAGCTTGATGGCTTTGCCCAGATAGTGCGCAGCTGAATCAGCTTCCTGGAATTGATCAGCCGTTTGGATGTAGGCAATTACATCCGTTCCACTATGCTGATCGTGCTGTACGGGGGCTTGAGCGAGCAAGTCACTGCTAAACCAAAGCAGGCAGCCCATCCAGAAAAAGGGATGATATAGTTGCTTACTGTTCATTAGTCCAAATTATAACTCAAGCCAAAAATATAGGAAGTAAGGGGTTGGGGGTTGTAGAACAAATCGTCAATAAAACCGGAAGCGCCGATACCTCCATACTCTTTCCCAAATAGGTTATTGATCTTCAAATATACCTGAAAATGCCTGCTCAATTCCAGACGGGTAAGCAAGTCGAGGGTGTAATAACCATCCGTATAAAAGTTGCTTTGCTGATTTTGCGTTACAGTAGAACGGCGCAACCATTTGCCTGACACATTATTTTTGAAACTTAAATACAATTTGCTGCGTGGCCGGAATGACACCTCCGCCTGCCCAAAAAAGCGGGGCTGCATCCGCAGGTCATCTAGTTTACCATTATCGAAAGGAAGAATTTCTTCCCCCTGTGAAAACATCGTATTGACTTTGATCTGCAGCAAATAGCGCGGCCACAGGTCATCGAGCCGCAATTGGCTTTGTAAACCATAGAGCGTAACAGCTGTGTTTAGGCCATTGAAATAGCCAATAGTAGCACCAAACTCCCCGCCAAATAGCTCCAGGTTGGGGTCGAAGGTGAAGGAGATCAAATCCTTGGTCTTTGTATAAAATAATGCCACATCTGCAAAAAGCGACAGCTTGCTTTTGGGTTGGGTTTTTATTCGTGTACCGATTTCATACGACCAGGTTTGCTCCGGGTTGAGCTTGGGTATGTTTACCCATTGGCGAGTACGGAGGCGGGTATCGAGTTGATCCTGTTGAAGGAAAAAGGTGTTGACATCGTAGAAAGGACTTGGAGCCCGGAAGGCTGTAGCATAAGTGCCCCGCAATGAAATACTCTGTGACAGCTTATACAGTGCGGCTATACGCGGATTGAAGGCGCCTGAGTAAAAATCATCAATATCGTAGCGCAGTCCGGCAATGAAATTGAGGTTTTTCAAGGTGAGATAGAATTGACAAAAACCACCTGCCCCAAAAGAACCCTGGCTAAAAGGTTGCATGGGGAAATCCTTAACAGGCAGAGAACTAAGATCAACAAAAGGATCCACCCGGAGGGGTACTCTGTTGTAAAAAGTAACGGGTAAAATACTGCTTGCACGCGCACTAAAGCCAAGGATCAATTCATAGTAAGGCGAAGGGTGGATGTTAAAAATTTGCTCCAGGTAAAGGTCCAATGAGCTCCCCAAACTGTAACGAGAATCTGAAAAATAACGATTGTGCACCCAATTTTTTATGGAATCTGCTACAATTGGATTGGATACATTTTGGAATATGGCCTGGTTAAAAAAGCGATACAAGGTATTTTGTACATACGTTTGAGAGGAGCGGGCATCCATGTTGTAGCCTACATAAGACAGGGTAGTACTAAAACCAAAATTTTTCTTGTTCTTCTGTATCCCAAAAGTAGCCCTGGTGATGTCTTCGCCAATAAAGTTGGCCGGGTTGTTAGCGGATATTGCGACAGGATTGAGACCAATCGCACTGTGATCACGCCGATGCATTCGATTGAATGAAAAGCGCAATGCACGGTATTTTAATTCAATCCCGATCATCCGGCTCAAATGAGGCAGATTGTTGATGGTAGGTTCAGTAAGCGTTCCTCTGTAATTGCTGGGGCTTTCCAGATAGGACGTATCCCCAAATGCAGAAGCATATTGAAAGGTGTTGTATAAATTGTCCTGATCATAATTAGTACGCCGATTGTTAAAATTGGTATTGCTGCCATAAAAGGTAAAATGCAAAACGCGTTTGTCCTTCCCCACCTTGCCACCAAACAATACATTCAGATCAGTATATGTATTGGTGCCCAGCCCCAGGTCGGCCCGCGTAAAAATCGGCCGATCTGTATTTTTGGTGATGATGTTGATCACGCCAGCTGCTGCATCGGCCCCATACACAGCCGCAGCCGGGCCAAAAATGATCTCAATGCGATCAGCCTGCCGTACAGGCAATTGAGCCCCAATAGGCATTCCCAGGGTGCCGGTAGGCTTGATCGGCTGGTCGTTGATGAGTATCTTGGCGTAGCTGTTGCCCAGCAGACCGCGCATCAAAAAAGTCTCGCCTTCTAAGCCCGAGCCGGGTTGGCTGACGCGTATGCCCGGAATAGATTTTAGCACATCTACCAGGGTGACGTAGCCATTGTTTAATATCTCCTCCTGTGTGATCACGTGAATAGTAAAGGGCAATTCCTCCACCGATTTCAGTGATCGGCTGGCCGACACAACCTTCTGACCATACGCTTCAGAAGGCCGGATCAACACATCATCTGTATCAAAGTGATCCATTCGCAAGGCCACACTATCAGGCTGTGCCTGAAGGCAGGAAAGAACAAACAGATGAAATAACAGGAGTGGTATTTTTTTTAGAATTCTCATCAACAATCCGACTTTTCAAGCTTTGACAGTGAAGTTGTTTAAGAATTGCTGTGTGGTATCGAACCATATCGAGTACACAAGTGAACAGGTTTTAGACAACTTCAGTAAATATACTATAAAACTACCGCATTCTGTAAGGCGAAAAAAAAAATACTCTGCCTGACTATCCCTACGGCTAAGCTAGGAGGTAGCATTGCCCAGCCACTGCTGGCTGATCTGATGATGAGAGGTGTGGTGGATGGCTTTGCCTTGGCTGAGCACGATGAGTTGCGGCGATTGGTGGGTAACTCCAAAACGTTCAGCAATGGCGTTGGAAATGGCGCGATGTGCCAGCAAGTCGAGATAATAAAACTGAAATGAGTTTTCATCAAATCGCCAGCCATCCTCCAGCCGGTATTTAGCTCCTGCGCTGATACCACAGCTGGTGCTGTGTTTGAAAATGACCACCGGCTGATCAAAGGAAGCAGCTTCTATATCGTCCAGATGAGCCGGCGCAGTAATTTCCCGCCACTCCGGCCTCAGTGTACCTTTTGATCGAAATCGATCCAAAAAACCCATGATTACACTATTTATTGTTTATCAAATAGTCCTTCTATTCTTTCAAAATTGTCATCACTTCCACCGGCTGATGTAAGGTGCGATGCACCGGACAGCGATTCGCTATTTCAAGCAACCGCTTTTTTTGCTCCTCCGTCAAATCGCCCTCCAGTTCTATGTGGCGTTCAAACTGATCGATCTTGCTGTTGGGACGGTCACAATCTTCACAATCACTTGCATACACTTTTTTGTGATCCACATGGACGGTGACCTCTTGCAGGTCCCACTTTTTGCGGCTGGCATACATCCGCAATGTCATAGCAGTACAGGCGCCAAGCGAAGCCGATAGCAACTCGTAAGGGTCGGGGCCAAAATCATGCCCACCCACACTCTCCGGCTCGTCTGCCACCAAGCTATGCTCACCGGCTACTATTTCTGTAGTGTACACGTCCTCTTGCTCTAGCCGCGCCACCACTTGCTTGGTTGTGCGCAGCGGGTCCTTCTTCGGAACGTCCATGTAACGCACAGCCCAACTGGCGATTACCTTGCCAGCATAAATGGAATCACGACTTTCGCTCAGCATATGATCTGCCCCGTTTAGGCTCACAAAGCTCTTTGGGTGAAAGGCTGCATGATAAATCTGTGCCGCATTTTCAATTTCTACAACCCCATCCTGAGGAGAATGGAGAATCAAAATTGGTTTTTTCAATTCCTTCAGGATCGGAAACATTTTCTTGTCCCTCAGGTCATCCAAAAATTCTTTTTTTATCGTAAATTCTCTTCCGCCTATATCAACCCGGGCTTTCCCAAATTGTTCGATATGCTCAAGGCTATCGCGCAACAAATGGCTCACATGTCGGGGCTCCGACGGTGTGCCAATCGTGGCAATAGCACGTACACTGGACAATTGACTGGCAGCGAAGATAACGGCAGCTCCGCCCAGACTATGACCTACCAATATCTCTGGTGCTTTGTAATTGGCTTCCAAAAAGCGGGCTGCTGCGAGCAAATCTTCCACATTTGAGGTGAAGGTAGTATCGGAAAAATCGCCTTCGCTTTGCCCCAGGCCTGTAAAGTCAAAGCGCAAAACGGCAATTCCATTGAGTGTGAGTGCGCGGCTGATGTTGCGGGTAGCTGCCAGGCTTTTACTGCCGGTAAACACATGCGCAAAAATGGCAAAGCCCAATGGATGTTGATTGATGGGCAGTTCGAGGCGGGCCGCCAGGCTATAATCGTTGGCATTTTTGAAAGCTACTTTTTCACTGCGCATGCGATTGTATTTATGATTCGAAGTCAAAATTGAAAAATCTCAACTCAGGGCTTATCAAGGTTCTTGAATGAGCTGTTTTTTAGATATCATTTGCACCTGATCGCCTAGCTGGATGCTACCCCCTTGTATCACTCTGGTGGTAATGCCACCATGACCAATCATGGCATGATAACCACCTTGCCCCAGGTTTTCCTCCATCCTCGAGCAAGGGTGGCAGGGGCCGGTAGTTTCGAGGATCACTTCGCTACCGATGCAGAATTGCTGTTCCTTGAGCGCTTGTAAATTGATGCCGGAGATGACCACATTGCGACGGGTAAGGCCGGGGTCGATTGTTGGCCGTTTTAAAATATGGGCAGCAGCTTCGAGATGCTCGGCCTGGATGAGGGTGAGCTGCCGTTTTTTGTTGCTGCCCTGGTAATGGTCGCCATGCAGACCTTTATCTGTGCTAATATGGGCCGTTTGGACAGATTGCATGGCTTCGCGCTTGCCTGGCCGAATGCCTATCCATTCAACTTTGCCGGTAGTGGCAGACTCGTTGAGCATTTCCTGTAAAGTCATTTGGGCGTTGGATTTTGTGAAAAAATTGCTGGTTTTGCATGCTCCGGCACAAAAAAAATTGCCATCGTTGGAATGGTGAAAGTAGGCAAATTCGGTTTTATTAAAAAACCTGCCTGGCCCGTCCGGGCTGCTAGTGCAGCATTTTTTCAAAAGAAGTAGCACAATTTTTTTAACTTTATATAACAATGGTTCATTAACTTTTTCAAGCAAATTTTGGAAAATAAAAAAGGAAGTACGAATTTGGTTGAATGCGACTTCATACCAATCATACTTCCAGCGAGAGTAAAACTCTCACCGAAAAAATAGTAAATAAATTGCAAGGCATTCCAAAGCCGAGTAAGAAATTTTTCATTTCAACGATTATTTTGTTTTTATCGCTACGAGGACGATATAATTTCAAAGGGATGAGCAGGTATAGTTCAAAGTGTGAAATGACGTTTCATAACCAATTTGAGAAGGAGTTTGATTTTCTGTCTTTCAATATTGAATTATGCAATAGTCAATTTAAAGGCCGTACGATATTAGCTTTTGATCCATCGTATATCCCTAAAAGTGGGAAGCACACGCCCAATGTGGATTATTATTACAGTGGTTGTCTAGGCAGACCAGCTAAAGGACTTGAAATAGGTGGATTAGCCGCAGTTAGTATAGATGATAATACTGCTTTGCATTTACAAGCTGTTCAAACAATCAGTAGAGAAAAACTCAATGAAAAAGAGATGACGCTGGTAGATTTTTATGCGCAAACCATAATTGATCTGGCTCCCCGGATAAGTCATATCTCCACTCATTTAGCTGTAGATGGTTACTTTGCTAAGCTTGGCTTTATAAACCCAATCAAAGCACAAACTGAATTAGACATCATTTGCAAATTGAGAAAAGACGCTAATCTGAAATATTTGTACAAGGGGCCAAAAAGAAAAGGACCGGGCAGACCAAAAAAGTATGATGGCAAAATCAACGTCCAAAAAATTGACAAACGTCGATTTAATTTAGTCCATCAAGATGAGGATGTAAAAATATTTCAAATCCTATGCTGGTCAGTAAGATTAAAAAGAAAAATCAACCTGGCTTATGTGGAATTCCTAAAAGAAGGAAACCCTACAAATAGGTACGCTATGTACTTTTCAACTGACTTAGAGTTAGACGCCCTTTGTATCTATTGCTTTTACAAAGCTCGGTTTCAGATTGAGTTTTTGTTCAGAGATGCAAAACAAAATACCGGATTAACCAACTGTCAATCCAGAAATGAGAAAAAATTACACTACCATTTTAATATGGCTCTTAGCAGTGTAAGTGTGGCTAAGGCAGCCCATTACTTGTCTGTCAAAAAGGAAGATAGAACCAGCTTTTCTCTTGCTGATGTCAAAACCTGCTATTTCAATGAACTTATGCTCAATTTCTTTTTATCAAACTTAGATATTCAACCTGAATTGATAAAAAATAAACCCGCTTTTAAAAAGCTATTAGATTTCGGCAAAATTGCCGCTTAATTCTTTATGAACCATTGTATAATAAAATCGGCATACCGATGCACTACTACTAAAACATTCAAAGACATGAAACTACTGCTCTTCCCATTTACACTCATTTTTCTTTTTTGGGTCAATCCTCAGATCAACAATGACTGGCAGCAAAAAGTTGCGCCCTCTGTACTCAAGGAAGCAGCAGCAGGCAGTGCCGTTGAATTTTTGGTGCTGCTCAGCCAACAGGCAAAAGTACAACAGGCAGAGTTGTTCAGAAATAAGGAGGATAAGGGCACCTATGTGTACGAACAACTCAGCCAATTAGCTGCAAAAACGCAAAACGAAGTGATATCGGTTCTCAAAAATTATCGAGCCGACTACCGTTCCTTTTGGGTAATCAATGCGGTGTGGGCCAAAGGAGATATCGAGCTGCTTGAAGCCCTGGCAACGCTCCCTGAAGTGCGTGAAATCCAGTCCAACCCCAAAGTACGCTTCCCCGGCCCTGTGGAAGACACCCAAAACAAAGCCCGCAGCAATCCGGCCATCGAGTGGGGTGTTTCCAAAATCAATGCGGATGATGTGTGGACTATGGGCTTCAAAGGAGAAGGTGTGGTAGTAGGTGGCCAGGATACCGGAGTAAAATGGGATCATCAGGCTATCGTCTCTCAGTACAGAGGCTCCCGGCCGAATGGTACTATCAATCACAACTACAACTGGCACGATGCCATCCACAATGCCGGAAGCGGCAACCCTTGTGGATCAGATTCTACCGTCCCTTGTGATGACCATGGCCATGGTACGCACACTATTGGCACAATGGATGGCGATGACGGAGCCCTCAACCAAATAGGCGTTGCACCAGCCGCAAAGTGGATCGCTTGCCGAAATATGGATCGGGGAAATGGTACCCCGGCCAGCTATATTGAGTGCTTTCAATGGTTTATTGCTCCTACCAATCTCAACAACACCAACCCCCTTCCGGCAAGAGCTCCGGATGTAATCAATAACTCCTGGAGTTGCCCGACCAGCGAGGGTTGCAATAGTGGCAACTGGGCAACTATGCAGGCAGTAGTGGCCAATGTACGGGCATCAGGTATTGTAGTGGTAGCCAGTGCGGGCAATAGCGGAAGCGGATGTGGTACCGTAAACACACCGCCGGCCATGTTTGCAGAGAGTTATAGCGTAGGTGCTACCAACAGCTCTGATGGCATTGCCGGATTCAGCAGCCGCGGGCCTGTGACGGTGGATGGCAGCAATCGCCCCAAGCCGGATGTAAGCGCTCCGGGCGTTGGGGTAAGGTCTTGCACGATTGATAATATGTACAATGATATATATGTTTCCTGGTCTGGTACCAGCATGGCAGGTCCTCATGTAGCCGGGGCGGTAGCTCTTCTACTGTCTGCCGATCCCGGCCTCTCTGGGAATGTCAACCTCATTGAGGCATTGCTAAGGGATAATGCTACCGGCCTCACCAGTACCCAGAACTGTGGCGGTGTTCCGGGATCCCAGGTTCCCAACAACACCTTTGGATATGGGCGTATCGACGTTTTGGCTGCAGTGAACAGTGCCTTGGCTTTGCCTGTGGAATTGGTCACCTTTCGCGCCGCAGCACTGGATAAAGCCATTCAGCTGACATGGGAAACTGCCAGTGAACTGAATAATGATCATTTCGAGATTGAGCGTAGTGGTGATTTGGCACATTGGCAAAACATTGGTCAGGTAGCTGCACATGGGGCGGGTAGCTATTCTTTTGAAGATCGCCAGCCACTGAAAGGCACCAATTACTATCGCCTTCGGCAGGTGGACCGCGATGGCAGCTTTGAGCACAGCAAGGTGGTAAGTGCCAAATTGGAAAGCCAGCTGCCTGATTTGGTTCCTTATCCCAATCCCTTCCACGATCAGTTGGTCATCCCATTGCCAGAGTCAGGCTATGGACCGGGGCGCCTGCGCATTTTTGATGTGGTTGGTCGTAGTATCTTTGAGGCGGAAACGGAGCAGCAGGCAGCGCTAGTAGTGCCTACTGTGCATTGGCCTAGCGGAGTGTATTTTATACTGTTGGAACAAAACGATACAGCTATTCGCGTAATAAAAGAAATACTGAAATTGTAGCCGGGATGTCGTTTCTAATATGGGCAGTGTGCTACATGTAAGGCCGAACATAAATTCTACCTTCGATCAATCCCTGCGCTATTTGTCAGATGGCTAGATGATCAGACATCAGATGGTCAGACTGGCAGAGCATTTAAGAGCGTGTTTGGAAATTGCTTTTGGAAGCAGTAGTAGTAAAATTTAATTCTGGGCGAAGCCTTTTTTTGAGGCATAGCCAACGCTATGGCGATGAAAAATAATGAAGTACAGAATTAAATTTTGCACTAATGCACCGAAGGGTAAATTCCAAACACGTTCTAAAAGTATGATTCACCTTCAGCATCTGATTTCAAGGCCCTTTCTATACACCTCAATTCCGCTCTACTGCAATGGCCAAGCTCACCCCGTCATACAGATCTACTTGCTCGCCCTTTACCTGTTCCAGCAGTTGCAATTCAGTAGCCAGCGTCTCATTGCAGATATACTCTCCGAAGGTTTCCACTGCCGAGCTGATCGCTTCGTGTTTTTCGAGCTGCACCACGATTTTGTCCGTCACATTGAAGTCTTTTGTTTTGCGGATATTCTGAATACGGTTTACCAGCTCGCGAGCTGTGCCTTCCGCCCGAAGGGTATCATCAATCGAAATGTCCAAGGCTACGGTCAGGTCATTCTCATTAGCCACCAGCCAGCCGGGGATGTCCTCGGAGGTAATCTCAAAATCCGACAAGCTTAGTTCATAACGCTCGCCTTCCAGCACCAATTCGTAACGATCATCCCTTTCTATCGAAGTAATATCTTCCTGCGTCAGCTGGCCGATAGCAGCAGCCGCGGCTTTCATATTCTTGCCCAGGCGGCGACCCAGGCTTTTAAAATTGGGTTTGATCCGCTTTTTCAAAATGCCGCTGGTATCGGTGATGTATTCAATTTCTTTTACATTCACCTCAGCCAATATCAAATCGCGCACGCCCTCCACCTGATCGCGGAAGGAGCTGTCGAGCACTGGCAACAATATTTTTTGCAAAGGCTGGCGTACCCGGATGCGCTCCCGTTTGCGCAAGCTCAACACCAGAGAACTGATCCGCTGTGCATAGCCCATACGCTGTTCCAAGCCTCGGTCAATCAACGCACTGTCGGCCACAGGAAAATCGGCCAGGTGAACCGATTCACGGGTCTCCTTTTGAGTAGATTCATTTAGGTTGCGGAAGAGCCAGTCGGCAAAGAAGGGTGCCGTGGGAGCCATCAATTTGGAGATCGTGACGAGGCAATCGTACAGGGTTTGGTAGGCAGCGATCTTGTCTTTAGTATAATCGCCCTTCCAAAAGCGGCGGCGGCAGAGGCGCACGTACCAATTACTCAAATGCTCATCCACAAAGCGCTGTATCTTTCGCCCGGCACGGGTGGGCTCGTAGTCCGACAAATCGGCCCCTACCTCCTGTACAAGGCTGTTGAGCAAGGAGATAATCCAACGGTCGATTTCCGGCCGCTGGGCCAATGGTATTGGAGCTTGTGCATAGGTAAAGTCATCGATATTGGCATACAGGGCAAAGAAGGAGTAGGTATTGTAGAGGGTTCCAAAAAACTTTCGGCGCACCTCATCGATACCTGCCTCATCAAACTTCAGGTTGTCCCACGGATTGGCATTGGTCATCATATACCAGCGCGTGGCATCCGCACCAAAACGGGCAATGGTATCAAAAGGATCCACTACATTACCTTTCGATTTCGACATCTTCTGGCCGTCTTTGTCCAGCACCAAACCATTGGACACCACATTCTTAAAGGCCACGCTATCGAAGCACATGGTAGCGATCGCATGGAGCGTATAAAACCAGCCCCGCGTTTGATCGACGCCTTCCGCGATAAAGTCCGCCGGATAGTTTTGCCTGAATTTTTCCTGATTCTCAAAGGGATAGTGCCATTGTGCATACGGCATCGAACCACTGTCGAACCACACATCTATCAGATCCGATTCGCGACGCATCGGCTGGCCATCGCTGCTCACCAATACCACTTCATCAATGTACGGCCGGTGCAAATCTTCTGGTACGCGCTGCGAAAGACCCAGCTGTGTATTGGCCTTCTCGATCTCCTCACCAAGCTGCGCTACCGAGCCAATACAACGCTCCTCAGTACCATCTTCGCTGCGCCAGATCGGCAGCGGAATACCCCAAAAGCGGGAGCGCGACAGGTTCCAGTCCTGCAAATTGTCCAGCCAAATGCCAAAGCGGCCGGTTCCGGTATGGGCAGGCTTCCAGTTGATGGTCCTGTTAAGTTCGGCCATTCGTTCCTTCATTCCGGAGGCTTTTACAAACCAGCTATCCAGTGGATAGTAAAGTACCGGTTTGTCCGTTCGCCAGCAATGGGGATAGTTGTGGCTGTACTTTTGGACGTTGAAAGCTTTGTTTTCCTGCTTCAATTTGATGGTAATATCTACATCTACATTTCGATACGCATCGCCTTCATTTTTATAATCCTTTACATAGCGGCCGGCAAAATCGGTGACGGCATCCACGAATTTGCCCTGCTTGTCCACCAGCGTTAAAGCACCGATACCGTACTTTTTAGCTGTACGCATATCGTCAGCCCCAAAGGAAGGAGCCAGATGCACGACTCCTGTCCCCTCTTCGGTAGATACGAATTCGCCGAGTAGCACTTTGAAAGCATCGCCCTCCTCGGGCTGCGCGTACGGCAGGAGTTGCTCATAACGGATGCCTTCCAATTGAGCCCCTTTATAGGTAGCCGTTATCTCATAAGGCATGAGTTTGCTAGCCTCAGGATCGAAACCATCAAAGCTCAATTCCGCCTGTTCGGGTTTGAACCATTTGACCAGCAGCTCTTTGGCAAGGATCAAATTGACAGGCAGCTTGGTGTATGGATTATAGGTTTTTACCCGTACATAGTCGATTTTGGTTCCCACTGCCAGGGCCGTATTGGAGGGAAGCGTCCAGGGAGTGGTGGTCCAGGCAATAAAAAACACCTCGCCTGCATCGGCACCTTCAAAAAGAAAGGCCGACTGCGCATTGTTGACTATTTTAAACTGAGCCACGGTGCTGGTGTCTTTCACCTCCCGATAGCAGCCAGGCATATTGAGCTCATGAGAACTAAGGCCTGTACCAGCTGCGGGGGAATAGGGCTGAATGGAGTAGCCTTTGTAGAGCAATTTTTTGTTGTACAGCATTTGCAGCAAGTGCCATACCGACTCGATATAGTCATTTTTAAACGTGATATATGGATTATCCAGATCCACCCAATAGCCCATCTTTCGGGTGATGCTATCCCAGAGGTCTTTGAAGCGCATGACGGTTTCGCGGCATTTTTGGTTGTATTCCGCAATAGTGATAGACTGGCCGATGTCTTCTTTTGTGATGCCCAGCTCCTTTTCTACGTTCAGCTCGATGGGCAGGCCGTGGGTATCCCAGCCGCCCTTGCGCTCCACGCGTTTGCCCAGCATAGTATGGTATCGGCAAAAGAGGTCTTTGACGGTGCGAGCCATTACGTGATGGATACCGGGCTTGCCATTCGCAGAGGGAGGGCCTTCGTAAAATACAAACCCATTGGCAGCATCTCTTTGTTCATAGCTTTTTTCAAATATCTTATGCTGCTCCCAAAAACTCAGTATCTCCTTGTCGATTTGGGCAAGATTGAGGCTTTTGTATTCTTTATACATATTTCAGATATTATTTTTTATTATTTGATTTTGCCTGCTCGCGCAAATATAGCTTTTGCCTCTAATAAAATACGCCTCCGACCTATCCATTTACGTACTCAAACCAAAAAGCGCCGGCAGGTGGATAATCTGCCAGCGCTTTTTGATGAATTGCAATCATTAGCCCGTCACAGATTATGGCTGAATCCATAAATCAGGAGGCTAATAATTATCATTGCAAATAAATTCATGTGTTTTTTCATTGCATGTGCAAATATAGCAGAGTTTTTGTTTATTGTCAAACTAGTGCGACTGGTCCGAATTGTTTGAACAGTATTTTCAGGCTTAACCACACAGTAATGGTAGCGGTATAATCTGTTCAGTGACTTGGCGTTCGGGGCACCAGGTATAAGGGGGCCAAGTTTTCAAAAAATGGCTCATCTTGTACCAGTATATATCAACCAAACCAACAAAATCAGTTCACATGGGACCACTTTGGGGTATCGATTTAGGAGGTACCAAAATAGAAGGCATTATACTATCGGATGCGGATCAGCCGGAGGTGCTGAAGCGGCTGCGCATACCTACGGAGGCGCATTTAGGCTACCACCACATCATCAACCAGATTTCGCGGCTGGTGGAAGTGCTCACAGCCGAAACCGGTGTAAAGCCGGCCAGCATTGGGATAGGCACACCCGGGGCATTAGACCCCACCACACGTGTCATGAAAAATTCCAATACTACCTGCCTCAATGGTATGCCCTTAAAGCGCGACCTGGAAATAGCGCTCGGCATACCGGTGCGAATGGCCAATGACGCCAACTGCTTTACCGTAGCAGAGGCCAATATGGGCATTGTCAAAGAGCAGGTTCACGATGCTGAAGTCGTCTTTGGAGTGATATTGGGCACAGGCGTTGGCGGAGGCCTCGTAGTAAATGGCAAGCTGATCAATGGCCGGCATCGTATAGCAGGCGAGTGGGGCCACAATTATCTGGATGATACGGGAGGCACCTGCTATTGTGGCAAATTTGGCTGTGTGGAAACCATCATCTCCGGCCCGGCACTGGAGCAATTTCACGAATCTATATCGGGTAAAAAGCTGAGCCTGTGGAGAATTATCAAAAATTACAGGGAAAATAAGGAAGACGTAGTGGCCCGCAAGACGATGAATCGCTTGTTGCACTTTTTTGGCAAAGCCATAGCTGGTGTCATCAACACCCTCGATCCGGATGCTATCGTGCTGGGCGGGGGCTTGTCGAATATCGAAGAGCTATACACCGATGGGGTTTGGGAGGCTGAAAAGCATGTGTTCAATCACAATATTGAAACCCCTTTCCTCAAACCCAAGCTGGGAGACAGTGCCGGAGTGTTTGGTGCCGCGCTGTTGTGTACGCCTGAATATGTACGTACTTAGAAACTGTTTTGAAACATGTCACCGATTTTTTTATACGCCTTGATGCAATCATTTGTAAAAATGGGATAGTGCTCTATTGAATCTCGCCATTGATCTTTGTTTTCTATATTTGCTTCATGCTACAAACTCAATCTCTCGAGTATTCTTACGACGGGCAGGAATTTCTGAAATTTCCGGATATCGCCTGCCAAAAAGGGGAACAATGGCTCCTGCTGGGCAAATCGGGCAGCGGCAAAACCACCCTACTGCATTTGCTGGGCGGGCTAAGAAAGCCGCAGCGCGGCCAGGTAGTGGTCGATGGCACTGCCCTGGACAGCCTGTCGGGCGCCGGGCTGGACCAATTTCGCGGCAAGCATATCGGTATCGTCTTTCAGCAACCCCACTTCGTCCGATCGCTAAGTGTGCTGGAAAATATGCAGCTGGCGCAGTATCTGGCGGGTGAGCCAACCTCAAAAGACCGCATTAGCCAACTGCTCGACCGGCTCAACATTGGCCACAAGCTGGATGACCGCCCTGACCAGCTCAGTCAGGGAGAGCAGCAAAGGCTGGCTATTGCCCGGGCATTGGTCAACCGGCCAACCGTCATCCTCGCGGATGAGCCAACCTCCGCGCTCGACGATGAAAATTGCGAAGAGGTGGTGCAGCTGTTGGAGCGCCAGGCTCAGGAGGAGCAGGCTACCTTGATGATCGTGACGCACGACGGGCGGCTTAAGGAGCGCTTTGAGCATCAGATATTATTATAGACGACCAGGGACATTATAGAGCAAACATTAGAACGCTGGATGCCCGACAGACCACCCGGCTATTGTCTGGCTCCTAAAAATCTGGTATCTGTTAGCCTTACAGCTGGCAACCTGGCCAGCCAAAAAAGAAAACAATGAACCTGTTTACACTCAGCTGGAAAAACCTCATCCACAAGCCGCTCTCGCTACTGCTTAGCCTGGTGCTTTTTGCTTTGGGTGTAGGGTTGATCAGCCTGTTGCTATTGCTCAATACGCAGATTGAAGACAAGTTTGAGAAAAATCTGGCCGGTATTGATCTGGTCATTGGAGCGAAGGGCAGTCCTTTGCAAATGATCCTGTCGAGCATGTACCACATTGATTCGCCCACCGGCAATATTTCCATCAAAGATATACGCCCTTTCCTCAACCCAAAGCATCCACTGATCAGGCTTGCCGTGCCGCTCTCGCTGGGCGATAACCATCAGGGCTACCGAATAATAGGCACCAGCCATCGCTTTGTGGATTCCCTGTACAACGGCCAGTTGGCAAAGGGGAAGCTCTGGGAAGTCGATTTTGAGGTAAGCATCGGAGCTGCAGTAGCAAAAGCTTTGGCATTAAAAATTGGAGACACTTTCCACAGCTCGCATGGCTTGGTCAATGACGGCATGAACATGCATGACGATACAGCCCCTTTCAAAGTGGTGGGCATCTTTGCTGCCAGTGGCTCAGTACTCGATCAGCTCATCCTTACCGATACGCGCAGCATCTGGAAGGTACACGCCCATGCTGCTCCGGCTCCCGGATCGGATGAGCACGATCATGAGCAGCATGCAGAACACGATCACCCGCCACATGAGGAAGGCGACGCTCCCAAGGCTTTGATCGATGAAACCGATAAACACATTACTTCTGTACTCATCCGCTATCGCAATCAGCGCGACTGGCGGGCGCTCAATATGCCACGCAATATCAACGAGAATACTGACTTGCAGGCGGCCGGGCCGGCTTTTGAACTGAACCGCCTGAGGAATATGATGGGCAACGGCGAACGACTGCTGCGCAGCCTGGCGCTGATTATTGTCATCGTATCGGGTTTGAGCATTTTTATCTCTTTGTACAATAGCCTCAAAGAGCGCAAGTATGAGCTGGCGCTGATGCGGGTAATGGGCGCCTCACGCTTCCGGTTATTTATCCTGATCGTGTTGGAGGGCTTGGTGTTAGCGGTGCTGGGCTACCTGCTGGGCATATTGGTAAGCCATATCGGTATGGAGCTGTTTGCCGGCTATATGGAAGATTCCTATCGCTATTCCTTTACGGGAAAGCTGTTTTTGAAAGAAGAGTGGTATTTGCTGGGGGCGGCCCTTTTGATTGGCTTTTTGGCAGCGGTGATTCCAGCTATTCAGGCTTTTCGGACGGATATTTCCGCTACTTTAACAGATTCTTAGCACCCTTTGCGGATAGAATGTTGTTATTTTGTAGGCAAAACAGAAGTGGCAGGTGTAAAAGTCAATTGGTAATCGTTATATCTACAATACTATTGGCAAACCAAATTCAATCCAGATGAAATACCTAAGCCTACCTCTGTTCATCCTAAGCACTACCATTATGTCTGCACAGGTTCTTCCTCAGCATGTTGATCTCCAGGAGCTTGGTTTAAAATTCGACATTCCCAGTGGCTGGACTGGCCAGGCGAAGGAAGAATATATAGTGCTGCGGCATCAATCAATGCCTGGTATAATGATATTGACTGTCAATGACAGCAAAAGCGCTGAAGCCTTAAAAACGGAAGCCATGAAAGGCATTGTGCAAGAGGGCATTAACCTTCGGCCTTCCGGCGATTTTATACTTAAAGGCGATAAGCGTGTAGAAGGCATTTATGAAGGTATGTTCGATGGCACTAAAGTGAAGTGCTATGCCATTGGCTTGATTAATGGCCTGGGGCATGGAATGAATACTTTTATATTGACAGAGCCTCAACTCTTTACCGACCAGCACAAGCATGAGGCCAACAAGCTGACCGCCAGCGTAAAATTTTATCAGGCACAGGATCGGCCTGAAACTACAGCCTGGAAGGGAAAACTGTCAGGAAAGCTGGTCAAATATTTGAGAACGACTTCCAATTCTGATTATTCAGGAGGCTATGCCAACTCCTCTTCTACTCATTCGATGACTCTTTGCTCTGATGGTACTTGCTCGATGTATTCTAGTGAGGCCAATAGCTTCAATGTGGGAACCGGAGATTTAGGCTCTTCCATAGGGCATGGAGCAGCCAATTCGAGGGAATCATCGGAGGGGACCTGGATCATATACACCGACTTGGAAGGCACCTTTTTAGAACTAGCCATGAACAACGATAAAGTTTATACCTACAAACTGAAACGCAATGATAAAGGCCATACATTGCTTAACGGTACCCGCTATAGTGTGATAAGCTCTAAAGATTGCAATTAAAAATTAAGTGCAAACAATTTTAAGTATATGAGAACGTCGATCATTTTAGCTTTTTTTATTCTTCTGGGAACGCTCACTTATGCCCAAAGCACAACTGTAAAAGTGAACCCGGACGGAACGCATACGGTGATCCATCGAACCGGGAATTCACGCGATCAGAAAATTTATAAGAAAAACAAAGCCGAAAAAAAGAAGCGGAAGGCCAAAAAGCGTAAGAAAAAGGTCAAGGTTCAAAAACGTTGAAATGTACTTACTTCGTTGAACTTTCTAGGTGATAGAAAATGAAAAAGATTATTATACTGCTCCTCGCGTTTTGTTTTGCTGGCAGCGCGCTGTTGAAAGCACAAGCCAATGCCTGGTCCACCCTGGCCATGATGAAATACGAGCGGACAGAAAGCACAGAAGGAGGCGGACAGTTTGTCAAAATGATTGAAGCGCTGGAAGGAAAGAAAATCATGCTGAAAGGCTATATCATTCCGCTGAGCGGCAAAAAGGGGCAGAGCCATTTTATGTTTTCGGCTTTCCCTTATGCCAATTGTTTTTTTTGTGGCAATGCAGGCCCCGAATCCGTGATCGAAGTATTTGCAAAGGATAATAAAAAAATAGCCTATTGTGAAAAAGCCATAGCCATCAAAGGCCGTTTTCACTTCACCTCTCGTGATCCAAACGGGGTGATGTACACACTCCGGGAAGCAGTCGCATTAGAAGATTAACTTTTAGCAAAAAGGAAGAAAATGATACGCATACTGATCTATAGCATTTTACTGAGCATGACACTTCAGCCACTTTCCGCCCAATCGGATGACTCGGGAACCAAAATATGGAAGACCTTGACCAAGATCACTTTCAAAAAGGAATATGACGAGCTGATGGGCTTCAAAGTAGATGTGCCTGTCTTTAGTGAAGAGATCAAAGAGCTGGCCGGGCAGGTAGTGACCGTGAAGGGCTACGTAATTCCCGTAGATGGTTACAAAAGCCACAAAGAGTTTGTATTCTCTGCATTCCCTTACAATATGTGCTTCTTCTGCGGGGGTGCCGGACCAGAGACGGTGATGGAGGTGTATGCCAAGGAGCCGATCAAATACACGGCCGATCCCATCATCATCAAAGGGGTGCTGGAACTGAATGACAAAGACATCAACCACCTGATTTACGCCATCCGTGAGGTAGAGCTGGTGCAGTGAGCAGCCATTTTTTACGATACCTATTCAACACCTAAAATAAAACTTATGAAACTCTCCATTCCTATTTTCGCTCTTCTGTTCAGTCTTTCGTTGAGCGTATTTGCTCAAACGGAGGTTACCGTAGTGGCTGATGGACCGACCCCTATTATCCACTTTGAAGAAACCTCCTTCGATTTTGGCATGATCGAATCCGGAGAAAAAGTCAAACACGTCTATACCTTTACCAATACCGGAGATGCTCCATTGGTGATCAGCAATGCCAAAGGTAGCTGCGGTTGTACGGTGCCTTACTGGCCAAATATGCCTATACTGCCCGGCGAATCGAATGAAATTGAAGTGCAGTTCGATTCCAAAAATAAAAAAGGTAAGCAAAGCAAACGAATTACCATCACTGCCAATACAAGCCCTCCTCAAACCTTTCTCATTATCAAAGGGGAATTGTACACAAATGACTCAGAAGCCCAACAGCTCGAAAAGGAGCGCATCGAAAAAATGCTCAACAAACTAATGAACAAAACTACATCCGAAACTTCTGCTGAAACTAAAGCTGATGCCAAGGCTGAAACTGAAGCTAAAGTTGACCTCAAAAAAGACCCCACCGATTGCTTCGCCATCTACCCCAATCCCACCACCGATTTGCTCCAGCTCGATTTAAAAGCCCATGCCGGCAAAGCTGCTTTAATCATCATTTACAACGAGACCGGCAAGCTGACAACCCGCCAAACAGAAGCCCACATCACCGATCAGCCCATCCAAATCAATGTGAGCAACTACGCCCCGGGCATTTACTATGCCTCTATCAAAGTGAATGATACTCAGCTTTCAACCAAATGCTTTGTAGTAGCCAAAAAATAATTTGTGCGGGGATAGAGATTTGACAACTTTTTAAAAGTTGTCAAATCTCTCTATCTCCCCGCACCCTATGTAACCTCGGTCACCAATCTCCTTGCCTAACATTTCTATCTTTCCGTATCTTGGTCTCGCTTTTGCTAACAGCTCTACCAACTTATGAGGTACGGATTTGTCATTGACAATCGAAAGTGTATTGGCTGCCATGCCTGCACCACCGCCTGCAAATCGGAACATCAGGTTCCGGTGGGCGTCAACAGAACCTGGGTGAAAATGGTGGAAAAAGGTACTTTCCCAGATTCCCGCCGCCTGTTTTCCGTTATGCGCTGCAACCATTGCACAGATGCACCCTGTGTAGAAATTTGCCCCGTAGAAGCTTTGTTCGTCAGAGAAGATGGCATTGTCGATTTCAACAATCAGCGTTGCATCGGTTGCAAATCCTGTATGCAAGCCTGCCCCTATGACGCACTCTACATCGATCCCGATACACATACAGCTGCCAAATGCAACTACTGCGCCCATCGTATCGATATCGGCCTGGAGCCCGCCTGTGTCAACATTTGCCCCGAGCATGCCATCATCTCCGGTGATACGGAACAGCCGGGCTCAGAGATCGCTCAGTTACTTGCCAGAGAACAACTTAGCGTCCGCAAAACAGCCAAAGGCACACAGCCCAACCTTTTTTACATCAACGGCGACGAAGCTTCGCTCAATCCCATACAAACCGAAAAAACGGATCATTATATCTGGAATGCACAGACTAGCGGGGTGGGACATTTTGCCAAAGCTGCTGAAGAGCTGGCCTTTTCAAATGGTGATGCCGTACAGGCTGCGCTGGAAATCAGCGGACAGCAAACTACAGCTGCCGAGCTATCCCAAAAAGGAGCCGCCCGCTCGGTAGAGCTGATGCTGGGTAAGGCGCAGCGCGTGTACGATGCACCCGACAAAGGGATTCTCTGGGGCTGGGAGGTGTCGGCTTATGTCCTTACCAAAGCGATTGCCGCAGGCTTATTTTTGGTGAGCTTTCTCAGCTGGCAAATAGGCAGGGCTGCCCAGGCAGTGTCCGCTACCTGGTGGTGGGCTTTGGGCATTGCACTGGCGGCATTGGCCCTTACCGGTTTGTTGCTCATCAAAGACCTGGATCAGCCGCGCCGCTTTCTTTATGTATTGCTGCGCCCCCAATGGAAAAGCTGGTTGACACGCGGAGGATATGCTATCAGCCTCTATGGTGGCTTGCTGACGCTTTGGGGAGCCGCCATGTACTTTGGCTGGCAGAGCGTAGGGCAGCTGGTCATTTGGCCAACGCTCGCTTTTGCCATATTGGTAGCCATCTACACAGCTTTTCTATTTGCACAAGCGAGGGGTCGCGACTTTTGGCAAAGCCCGATGCTTGCCTTCCACATGCTCATTCACAGTTTGATGGCAGGAGCGGCCGTCTTTGCAATTTTGGGGCTATGTATTGATAATGGCGAAGTATGGTTGAATTTTCATAGAAAAATTTTGATTGCCGGAATTGCCGCCAACCTCTTCGCCATGCTCGTTGAGCTGACAAGTACACACCCTACAGAAGAAGCCCGCCTGACGGCAAACATGATCCTGAAAGGCCAATATCGAAATCAGTTTTGGCTGGGTGCCTTGCTCTTTGGCAACCTGCTACCCCTGGTGATATTGGCAATCAGCGGCCCCACTACTTTGGCGATGGCCATTGCCGGAGCGATTGTTTTGACCGGTATTTATCTTACAGAAAAAATATGGGTGGAAGCCCCTCAACGAATTCCGCTGACCTAATAATTAGTAATGAAAAAACACAAAACCCCCAGCTTCATTGAGCGGATGGCTGAATCACTCCGACTGATACCCAAGCTGCACAATACTGAGGAACCTCCCTTATCGTCCTTTGCTCAAAACGGCCAGCTCACCAAATTCCCACCTATCGACCAATGGGACAACTGGGTAGAGTATGAAGCCACCGCCCACCCCCGGAGGGTGAAAAAAAATTATACCATTGTTCCTACTACCTGCTTCAATTGTGAAAGTGCCTGTGGGCTAACAGCCTATGTGGACAAATCAACCAATGAAATTCGCAAATTCGAAGGCAATCCCTATCATCCGGGCAGCCGCGGCCGCAACTGCGCCAAAGGGCCGGCTACAATCAACCAAATCACCGATCCTGATCGCATTCTCTATCCGCTGAAGAGAGTCGGAGAAAGAGGGGCTGGCAATTGGCAGCGGGTAAGCTGGGATGAAGTATTGGATGATCTGGCTGCGCGTATTCGCAAAGCCTTGCAGGAAAAGCGAAACAATGAAATAGCCTACCATGTGGGCCGTCCCGGTCACGAAGGCTACACCAATCGGGTGCTGCAAGCCTGGGGCGTGGATGGCCACAATAGCCACACCAACATCTGTAGCTCCGGGGCCCGCTTTGGCTACAACCTCTGGTACGGCTACGACCGCCCCTCTCCCGATCACGCCAATGCCCGGTTCATCCTGCTCATCAGCGCACATTTGGAAAGTGGCCATTATTTCAATCCCCATGCCCAACGCATCATCGAAGCCAAAATGAAGGGTGCCAAGCTGGCCACGATGGATCCGCGCCTTTCCAATACCGCCAGCATGTCCGACTATTGGATGCCCACCTATCCGGGCTCTGAGGCGGCCGTTTTGTTGGCTATGGCAAAGGTGATCCTTGATGAGGGATTGTATCATCGGCCATTTATGGAGCAATGGGTCAATTGGAGAGACTATCTGAGGTATGTTCATCCCGGCCAACCGGAAACTTTTGAGCATTTTATTGAAAAAATTAAAGAAACCTATCAAGAATACACGCCCGAATTTGCAGAGCAGGAAAGCGGCGTAAAAGCAGCAACGATCATCGAAGTGGGCCGGCAAATTGGCCAGGCTGGCCAACGCTTTGCTTCCCACAACTGGCGCAGTGCCGCCAGCGGCAATCTGGGGGGGTGGTGCGTATCGCGTTGCCTCCACTTTTTGCAGGTGCTCACAGGTAGTGTGGGCACCGTGGGCGGCACCTCCCCCAATAGCTGGAACAAATTCAAACCACAGTTTTTTGATGTGCCGCCGGGCCAGAAGTTTTGGAACGAATTGCACTTTCCAAAAGAATATCCCTTAGCATTCTTTGAGATGAGCTTTCTCTTGCCGCATTTTCTCAAGGAAGGGCGAGGTCGCATGGAGGTGTATTTTACCAGAGTTTTCAATCCGGTTTGGACTTATCCCGATGGGTTCAGTTGGATGGAAGCACTCAGGGATGAAGAAAAAATTGCTTGTCATATCGCTTTAACCCCCACGTGGAATGAAACGGCCTTCTTTGCCGATTATGTGTTGCCAATGGGCCATTCGGCTGAACGGCATGACCTCAATTCCTATGCTACCCACTCTGGTATGTGGATTGCCTTTCGGCAGCCTGTACTTCGAGAAGCAGCGCGGCGGGCAGGAAAGCATGTGCAATTCACCTACGAGGTCAACCCCGGTGAAGTTTGGGAAGAGGATGAATTTTGGATCGAATTGAGCTGGCGCATCGATCCCGACGGTAGCCTGGGTATCCGCCAACACTTCCTTTCCCCTTATCGGAAGGGCGAAAAGATCAATATCGATGAATACTATCAATACATCTTTGAGCATACCAAGGGCTTGCCGGAAGCGGCTGCCAAAGAAAATTTGACGGAGCTGGAGTACATGCAAAAGTATGGTGCTTTTGAAGTAGAAAAACACAGTTATCAAAAATATTTGAACGAGCTTTCAGCTGAGCAGATGGAAGGCACTGTTGTTGATTCCGACAGCCAGATAATTATCAAAAATGGCAAAAAGATTGGCCTTATAGCAGATGGCAAGGCGAGGATGGGCTTTCCGACACCGAGCCGCAAAAACGAATTTTTCTCCCAAACGATGGTCGATTGGGGCTGGCCCGAATATGCAGTTCCTGCTTATATCAAAAGCCATATCCATCCCGAAAAACTCGACCGTGAAAAAGGCGAGTATGTATTGGTACCTACCTTCCGCCTGCCTACCTTGATCCATTCCCGCTCTGGCAATGCCAAATGGCTCACCGAAATTTCCAATCGCAATCCCATTTGGATGCACCCTCAGGATGCAGACCGCTTAGGTGTGAAAACGGGGAGCCTGTTACGCCTCAATACCGACATCGGTTACTTTGTAGATAAAGTGTGGGTGACACAAGGTATGAAGCCCGGTGTAATCGCCTGTTCACATCATTTAGGTCGATGGCGCAGGAAGCAGGATGCCGGCAATCGCTGGGCTACCAACACCGTCGATATTCAAAGCGACGGCAAGGGCGGGTATAAAATGCGTACCCTTTCAGGCGTTCGGCCTTTTGAAAGTGCCGACAAAGACAGCAAACGCATCTTTTGGCGCGATGGCGGAGTGCATCAAAACATTACCCATGCTGTACACCCTGATCCGATCAGCGGGATGCACTGTTGGCACCAGCGCGTGCGCTTGGAATTGCCACAGCCTGGCGACCAATACGGCGACATTTTCGTGGATACCAACAAATCTCATGAGATTTACAAAGAATGGCTAAAGATGACCCGACCTGCTCCCGGCCCAAATGGCTTGCGCCGCCCGCTATGGTTTAAGCGCCCGGTGCGGCCACAGGAGGATTTGTTTTATCTTTAGTGAGCCGGAATTGTTTTGGAAAATGGCTCAACAGGCCGATGCTCCACATAATCATTGACTTTGGGGCATAAAAAAAGCACATCCTACGATGTGCCGAGCGGTCCGGACGGGACTCGAACCCGCGACCCCCTGCGTGACAGGCAGGTATTCTAACCAACTGAACTACCGGACCAATACTAGGGAAAAAAGACTGTCTTTACAGTAAAGATGGCTTTTCAGCCATAGCGATTGCAAAAGTAGGACTTAGCCTCTAAAGACGCAATAAAAAACGCCAAAAATTAAAAAAAGTTTCGAATCTGATGGGATGCACCCAGCTTATTGCTAATTTTGTTTTCCTTAGCTACAAAACTGAAAAGAGCCCCCAAAATGGTGTGACGTATGGTGTTTCTAGAATTTGAAAAACCACTTGAAAGCTTATTTGAGCAACTTGAAAAGATCAGGCAGGTTGGCGAGGCCGGCGATATTGATGTGTCTGATAAAATCAAGGAGCTTGAAAATAAGATAAAGGCGCAGCGTAAGGCAATCTATAACAAACTCTCTGGCTGGCAAAAAGTACAGCTCTCCCGCCACCCCGAGCGCCCCTATACTTTGTACTATATCCACGAAATGTGTCGCAAATTTATTGAATTACACGGCGATCGTTGCTTCAAAGACGATAAGGCTATCGTGGGTGGACTGGGCAATCTGGACGGGCAAACTGTTATGTTTATTGGCCATCAAAAGGGCGTAAACACCAAAATGCGGCAGTTTCGGAACTTCGGCATGGCCAATCCGGAAGGATACCGCAAGGCTCTGCGATTGATGAAGCTGGCCGAACGCTTTGGCCATCCCATCGTTTGCCTCATTGATACGCCCGGCGCATACCCGGGCCTGGAGGCAGAGGAGCGTGGCCAGGCGGAGGCAATTGCACGCAATCTCTTTGAAATGGCACAGCTCAAGGTTCCGATCATTTGTGTAGTCATTGGCGAAGGAGCCTCCGGCGGCGCCATCGGTATCGGGCTGGGCGATCGGGTGTATATGCTCGAAAATACCTGGTATTCCGTAATCTCTCCCGAATCCTGCTCCTCCATTCTTTGGCGTAGCTGGGATTACAAAGAGCAAGCTGCCGAAGCCCTCAAACTCACCGCCGACCATATGCTCGATTTTGGTCTTATCGACGATATTATCAAAGAACCCCTCGGCGGGGCGCATTCTATGCCTGAAGAAATGGCCAAAATGCTGAAGCGCCAAATTAAAAAAGCGATTAGTGAATTGCAAGAAATGCCTGCCGAAGAACGCATCGCAACTCGCATCCAAAAATATTCTTCCATGGGAGTTTACAAGAAAAAGAAGGAGAAAGCCGTTACCGAAAAAAGCGAAAAATAGTCAGGTCTCTGTTCAGTTCTGCACTGCATAGCAGGCACCTATACTGCAGATTGACAAAGCAGGAAGAAAACGATTCATTCACCCCCAATAGCATACTATGAGTTTTTTGAACAGCGTCAGCGGGCGCCTTCATGAACTTGATTTGTTGAAAAAAATAAAGCGCCAAAATCTTCGACGGCAACCCGTTGATTTCAGCCAGGCCCGTTCTATGGGCTTGCTGATCGATAGCAGGCTGCCTGAAGTGATGGATACTGTGCGCGATTTTGTGAACCGGCTCGAACAAGGTCCCGGCTCCAAAATGGCCCGGAATAAATATCGCGAGGTAAAGTTGCTGGCCTATTTTAATGATCGCGCTCCGCATGAAAATTTTCCTTTCAAATCGTTCAACAAAAAGGAAACCGATTGGATTGGACGCCCCAAAAGCCCCGCTGCTATTGAGTTTATGCAAACACCCTTCGATATCCTTGTCAATCTCAGCATCGCTCAATTGCGGCCGCTTGAGTACATCTCAGCCTTGTCGAATGCACAACTTCGGGTAGGGCCTGCGACTGCCAAAACCTATTGCTATGACCTCATGATCGATACTGCTGGGCAAGATAATCTGGCACATTATATCCAGCAAATCGAATTATATTTAACCCGCCTGAACAGCTCTCGTTATGAAAATGCAAGCACTTAAAGGTACCGGTGTAGCACTTGTGACCCCTTTCAAAAAGGGGCGGATCGACTTTGATGCGTTGGGCCGAATCATCGAGCATTGTATTGAAGGGGGGGTAGATTATTTGGTGTCGCTGGGTACAACGGGGGAATCGGTTACCTTATCGGCCGATGAATGCCGCGCCATTTTCGACTTTAGCTTAAAGGTCAATGCCGGGCGACTCCCCATAGTAGCGGGCATGTTTGGCGGCAATTGGACTGAACGGCTTGTCGAGCGTTTGCACAACTTCCAATTCGATGGCTTTGATGCCATCCTCTCCAGCAATCCAGCTTACGTAAAACCCAACCAGGAGGGCATTTTTCAGCATTATATGAAAGTAGCAGCGGCCAGCCCTTTGCCCGTCATTATCTACAATGTTCCCGGCCGAACATCGAGCAATGTGGCCCCTGAAACAGTGCTCCGCCTGCTCGACCATAGCGATCGTTTTGTGGCTATTAAGGAGGCCTCTGGCAATCTGGAGCAGGGTATGCGCCTGCTCAAACACAAACCGGATAACTTTATCGTGCTCTCTGGGGATGATCCTACAGCCTTAGCACTCATTAGCTGCGGTGGTGAAGGGGTGATTTCGGTGATTGCCAATGCGTTTCCTCGCAGCTTTTCGGATATGATCCAAGCCGGCATGAAGGGCGATTTGCGGAGGGCACAAAGCCTCAATGCTCTACTGTACGACCTGCATCAGTGGCTGTATATTGATGGCAATCCCGCCGGTATCAAAGGCGCATTGGAAATATTAGGCTTTTGTAGCAAAGAGGTCCGCTTGCCGCTGGCACCGATCAGCGAGGCGCATTTTGAAAGCTTGCGAACAGAAATCAATAAGGTTGAGAAAGCCTGGAAAGCTTTTGAAGCAAGTGCCAAAAAGCTCTAAATCCCTTTGATGCGCTCCCAAAGTGTTTTAAACGCATCCCCTACCGAACCCTCCTGCTCACGATTTTGACTCGCCTTCCATTGCCCATCCACCTCTTTGATCTTAAAGCGAAATACATAATCGGAGGGCTTATCGATACGATCACTTAGAGCACCAAATCGCAAATCGTTGATCTGGAAGCTGCCATCCTCCTGCTGAACTACATTGTAATAACCATTGCTGAACCACTTGAGAATTTCTACATCCTTGTCGTGGGCATGCTCGCCCAGCCAGTTGTGATTTTTGGGAATCACATTGAAGTGTTGAATACGCGGCTCGCGATCCCAGATAGAATACATACCCTGATAGTAAGCCGTGTCGCCTTCGGCCAGGCAATTCCAAAGGATATTGTTGAAAATGGTTGGTGCCGTCATATAGCGATGATATTGGATGCCTTGCTCCTGCATGGAACGTTCCATTACCTTGTTGATATTCATCTTATTAAGAACCGTCAGCAACAGGTACCCACCGCTCAGGCCCAGCCCCAGATAATTGAAAAAGCGCCGGTAGCGCGAACGTTTGACCAAACGGCTGGCAACAATGAGGCATATCAAAAAGGGTAGAGTATAGATAGGGTCAACTACAGATATATTATTGAAGGCCACCCGATAATCGGAAAAAGGTTGAAAAACTTGTGTGCCATAGGCCGTACAGCAGTCGAGCAGCGGATGGGTAAATATGGCCCAAAAGTACAGAAAGCCCCATTCCTTCCAGCTTACCGGCACCGCATCCAAAGGCGATTTGAAGTAGCGCCTGTACAGCCATAAGGCCAGCACAACGGTCAAGACTGCCCCAGCGATCATCGTCGTTTTGCTGGGTTCAGCACCTGCCATTACCGGCAGGTAGCTCAGCCCAAAAGCAATGAGCCCGAAGAGCAAAATCCAGATGAGCATGGCAAATAACTTGTAGCCCTGCCTTTGGTAGAGGCCACTATCGTACAGCTTCCAGGTCAGCCAGCCTAAGGCTATGGGAGCCAGAGCGGCAAAAAAGAAGGAGTGAGAAATACTTCGATGAAAGGCAAGGGCGCTCATCTCATCCATAAAAAAATTGGACAGCACATCAAGGTCTGGTATGGTCCCGCCAACGCCTCCGTAAAACATCGCCCGGTTGCCCGCTTTTTTGCCAAGCACTACTTCACCTACTGCTGCTCCAAGTATGATTTGTGTGAGTGAATCCATCCTGATACTTTACTGATCCGCGGCTCTAAAGGTAAGCCTTCGCTGGCAATTTTTGTAAAACGAATGAAAATGTAGCAGAAAAAGTAAGGCTACCTCCCGAATGCTGAGAGATAGCCTTTATGTTCACACAGATAACCTATGTATATTCACGATGATCAATACAAAATTACTGTTTAGTCATCTTTGTGAATTTTTTACTGCGAACTTCTTCTTCTGTTTGTACATGCACAAAATACATGCTATCAGGCAAGTCGCTCACATCAATTCGGGTTTCAGTAATACCGGAGTATAGCAAAAGTTTTTGCTCGTAAAAAACCTTACCAGTGAGGTCAATGATCTGTAATACACCTTCGGTATTCAAGTCAGAAAAGATGTGTACATTGAGCATATCTTTGACAGGATTTGGCCACACCTCTACTGAATGAAGATCAGTGTGATGTTGGGTAATAAGGCCGCTTTGAGCAATTTGATCTACACCATCTTTCCATACAATACCTCCGGGACAGAACCGGTAATCACAACCATTGTAATATTCATTGAGCAATCCGATTGAAAACTCTATGCGACTTATTGCATATTTGTCCAATTCGCCAAGGAGCGCACGATCGGCCAAATCCAGGAGATCGCATACGGTAGCTTCTTCTCCCAAATAGGTATAGAATGAAGCATGCATATACACACAGGATTCTTCTAGCTTCAAATCGCAGAGATCGGAGTCGTAACGGGTATTCAATTCTAAGATAATTCTTTGTATCAAGAAATTGTTGCGAAGGGCTCCGTCACCATCTGTAGGAATAGGAGAAATATCGCAGTCACCTGCATTTAATTCCAGATCTCCCAAATCATCGGCAGTAGGTAAATAAGCGGATGGCCCACTACCTGGCAACAATTGCATAACACACTCTGGATCATTAATGGTAACAGACCTACCATCTTCGCCGATATAGATGGGATCATCTTCAGAAACCAAGCTTTTTAGCAAATCCAGCGCATTTTCACCCTGGCTATTGGTAGCTTTCGAGTCGCTCCAGAAATCTTGCCCAAAGGTGCAAAACTGAGTGCATACCACTGTGATTTCCTGAACATGAACAATACTCCGATCACATTCGTCAATAGCTGACCACATTCGCTTGAGTACATAATCGTCGCGGAAATTGGAGTTGGGAATAGGCAATCGCATCTCGATGAAGTTCACCGCGATATCCTTTTCACAATCGCTACTCGCTGTAAGTACTGGCGCATCAGGAACATCATCGCAAGTAACGACTCCATCCTCTGGATAATGGTTGAATGTAGGAGGGTCATTATCAATGTAAATGGTACGGATACAGCAAATATATCGCCCACACTCATCCATCACTGAATACTCAATACTATATCTCTGTCCGTCGCAATGCGCTTCGATGTCATCTACCAATGGGCCCCGAAGCGTAATGACGGTGTCAACGATACCACAAGGTACATCGATATGTACGGTAGAAGCTCCCAAATCCATCAGCTCATCCAATTCGTCAAGGCACGAAAAACGCATTTTACGGCCATATATGCCATAATCGCAGTCCACTACAGGAGGAGGAGCCAGCAGCCTGAATTGCTTTTGACAGCTCTGCATCTCATTACACTCGTTAAATACAACATATTCAAAAATATAGGTAGCATTTTCGCAATTGGGAATACCCAACGTATCTACTGCTACTATGACTACCCTGTATGGGCTACAGGAGGTAACCATAATATCCGCTTCGCTTGGGAATATGTCGTCAGCACATTCTACTTCAGTGATAGGCTCAATACATTCCACTTGCAGTGGTACAGGCAGCACATTGAAGGTTTGAGTAGCTGTGATCATATTATTACAAGCATCTTTGGCCTCCCAGCGATAAGTGACAGCATAGCCATTGCAAACATCTTCATTGAAAGGATCAACACTAGCCGTAACATCCAGCTCTTCACAAGTTGTAGAGGCGGTAATGACCTGCTGCTCAGGAAATTCTTCCAAACAGGTGATGTCATCAATGGGCGAAGGTTGAACGTCAAATACCGGCGGGGTATCCTCTACAAAAATAGTTTGAGATACCGAACTGACATTACCGCATTCGTCCACAAAGGTCCAGGTTCTGGTAATAACGATAGGTTGACCAAAGCAACCCAAAGCCCCATTGTCGGAATCTACCCCGGTTACCGTAATTGGGCCGGAGCAGTTGTCAATAGCTGTTAGAGGCCCTGGAGGCGGTACATCTTCAATACAGAAGTAATTCTCATTGGGTGGTGCCGGGGGCGTTACGGGTGCCTGTGTGTCCTGCACAGTGATAATTTGCGTTTGCTGACTCGAATTACCACAGCGATCAGTGGCGGTCCAGGTACGCGTCAAGGTATAATTATCCAGGCAGTTGCCATCCGTACGCACTTCGTTGAAGGTGATAACGGGTGCGGGATCGCAATTGTCTGTAGCTGTTGGGCTGGCAGGAGGGGGTACAGCGTCGCACTCTACGGTTGTATTGGCCGGCACACCTGCGAGTACAGGTGCCTGTGTATCCTGGACAGTGATGACCTGTGTCATTTGACTGGAATTGCCACAGCGATCAGTGGCGGTCCAGGTACGCGTCAAGGTATAATTATCCAGGCAGTTGCCATCCGTACGCACTTCGTTGAAGGCGATGACGGGTGCGGGATCGCAATTGTCTGTAGCTGTTGGGCTGGCAGGAGGGGGTACAGCGTCGCACTCTACGGTTGTATTGGCCGGCACACCTGCGAGTACAGGTGCCTGTGTATCCTGGACAGTGACGATCTGCGTCATTTGACTCGAATTGTTGCACCGATCAGTGGCGGTCCAGGTACGCGTCAAGGTATAATTATCCAGGCAGTTGCCATCGGTGCGTACTTCATTGAACATAATCATTGGTGCGGGATCGCAATTGTCTGTAGCTGTCGGGCTGGCAGGAGGGGGTACAGCGTCGCACTCTACGGTTGTATTGGCTGGTACACCTGCGAGTACAGGTGCCTGTGTATCCTGGACAGTGATGACCTGCGTCATTTGGCTGGAATTGCCACATCGATCGGTAGCGGTCCAGGTACGCGTCAGGGTGTAATTGTCAGCACAGTTGCCATCGGTACGCACTTCGTTGAAGGCGATGACGGGTGCGGGATCGCAATTGTCTGTAGCTGTTGGGCTGGCAGGAGGGGGTACAGCGTCGCACTCTACGGTTGTATTGGCTGGTACACCTGCGAGTACCGGTGCCTGCGTGTCCTGTACCGTGACGATCTGCGTCATTTGACTCGAATTGTTGCACCGATCAGTGGCGGTCCAGGTACGCGTCAAGGTATAATTATCCAGGCAGTTGCCATCCGTACGCAATTCACTGTAATCAATTATCGGTGCCGGATCGCAATTGTCGCTCGCCGTGGGATTAGCAGGGGCAGGTACGGCATCACACTCCACAGTCACATCCGCCGGGACTCCTGCGAGTACCGGTGCCTGCGTGTCCTGTACCGTGACGATCTGCGTCATTTGACTCGAATTGTTGCACCGATCAGTGGCGGTCCAGGTACGCGTCAAGGTATAATTATCCAGGCAGTTGCCATCCGTACGCAATTCACTGTAATCAATTATCGGTGCCGGATCGCAATTGTCGCTCGCCGTGGGATTAGCAGGGGCAGGTACGGCATCACACTCCACAGTCACATCCGCCGGGACTCCTGCGAGTACCGGTGCCTGCGTGTCCTGTACCGTGACGATCTGCGTCATTTGACTCGAATTGTTGCACCGATCAGTGGCGGTCCAGGTACGCGTCAAGGTATAATTATCCAGGCAGTTGCCATCCGTACGCAATTCACTGTAATCAATTATCGGTGCCGGGTCGCAATTGTCGCTCGCCGTGGGATTAGCAGGGGCAGGTACGGCATCACACTCCACAGTCACATCCGCCGGGACTCCTGCGAGTACCGGTGCCTGCGTGTCCTGTACCGTGACGATCTGCGTCATTTGACTCGAATTGTTGCACCGATCAGTGGCGGTCCAGGTACGCGTCAAGGTATAATTATCCAGGCAGTTGCCATCCGTACGCAATTCACTGTAATCAATTATCGGTGCCGGGTCGCAATTGTCGCTCGCCGTGGGATTAGCAGGGGCAGGTACGGCATCACACTCCACAGTCACATCCGCCGGGACTCCTGCGAGTACCGGTGCCTGCGTGTCCTGTACCGTGACGATCTGCGTCATTTGACTCGAATTGTTGCACCGATCAGTGGCGGTCCAGGTACGCGTCAAGGTATAATTATCCAGGCAGTTGCCATCCGTACGCAATTCACTGTAATCAATTATCGGTGCCGGGTCGCAATTGTCGCTCGCCGTGGGATTAGCAGGGGCAGGTACGGCATCACACTCCACAGTCACATCCGCCGGGACTCCTGCGAGTACCGGTGCCTGCGTGTCCTGTACCGTGACGATCTGTGTCATTTGACTCGAATTGTTGCACCGATCAGTGGCGGTCCAGGTACGCGTCAAGGTATAATTATCCAGGCAGTTGCCATCCGTACGCAATTCACTGTAATCAATTATCGGTGCCGGGTCGCAATTGTCGCTCGCCGTGGGATTAGCAGGGGCAGGTACGGCATCACACTCCACAGTCACATCCGCCGGGACACCTGCGAGTACCGGTGCCTGCGTGTCCTGTACCGTGACGATCTGTGTCATTTGACTCGAATTGTTGCACCGATCAGTGGCGGTCCAGGTACGCGTCAAGGTATAATTATCCAGGCAGTTGCCATCCGTACGCAATTCACTGTAATCAATTATCGGTGCCGGATCGCAATTGTCTGTAGCCATTGGATTGGCCGGCATCGGTACAGCATTGCACTCTACGGTTATATTATTCGGTACACCTGTGATAGTAGGCGCCTGTGTATCCTGGACGGTGATGACCTGTGTCATTTGACTCGAATTGTTGCACCGATCAGTGGCGGTCCAGGTACGCGTCAAGGTATAATTATCCAGGCAGTTGCCATCCGTACGCAATTCACTGTAATCAATTATCGGTGCCGGATCGCAATTGTCTGTAGCCATTGGATTGGCCGGCATCGGTACAGCATTGCACTCTACGGTTATATTATTCGGTACACCTGTGATAGTAGGCGCCTGTGTATCCTGGACGGTGATGACCTGTGTCATTTGACTCGAATTGCCACAATCATCAGTAGCCGTCCAGGTGCGGGTTAAGGTATAATTATCAGGGCAATTGCCGTCAGTGCGCACTTCGTTGAATGCTATGGTTGGCATCATGTCGCAATCATCACTAGCACTTGGGTTTGCCGGCATCGGCACAACATTACATTCTACCGTAACATTAGATGGTACGCCTGATAGAGTCGGCGGGGTATCATCTACATCAATCGTATAGCTATAAAAGCATTGTTGGAATTGTTCAACACCCATATCCAGCATATTATCTCCATCCAGGTCATCAAATATGGTAATCGTACGGGTAATATTTTGATTCATTGGTGAGCAGATGTTTGGTGTAGCATCATCCTGACATTGTACAACTATGGTTCCACAAGGCATATCCCCAATCACAATGCCGTAAGGTGGTGCTTCGGCAGAAGTTTCATCTGTGGGACAAGGAGGAATATTCCCTAGTGTATTACAATTGTAAGTACCCAAATCGCCATTGACAGGGCAGGTGGCTGTGAATTCGCAGCAGGTGTTTATATCGATTTGATTAACTGAAACCGGCCCGCCACCAGGTCGGCATAAAGTAATTTGATAAGTAGTAGCAGCAACATTGACACAAGTTATCTCACCATTTCCTCCAACACTAATGAGTGTACAACCACCTATACCGTCACTCTCATATATACATATAGAACCCATAGCAACACCACAACCCTGGCTGGGTATGAAGCATATTTCAGCCGGGCAGGTGGGGTCACCATCGTATGGTAGGTTAGTGAAAGTAAAGGTAGCACAACCACCATCGCTGGGATTGGCACAAGCTTCGTTACTTGCTGGAGGGTTATTGGCATCGATAGGGATATTTACATTTGTAGGGCAACCAGAAGGGGTTGATACATTATTGGGACAGGTGATTTGAGCCAGCAGACTGCTATACATTCCCATTGTGATAAGTAGCAGGGTGATTGTTTTTAATACCTTTTTGAAAGCAAAAACTTTCAAAAAAGCATTGGATGCCTGATTGCGATTCAGGTTGCATGCCGGATCTGGCAATCCGGGTTTTTTATAGCATTGTGTATTCAGGTTAATCATTGTGTGAATTTTTAGTTAAAAAATTTTGATTTATTGAATAGTCTTATAGGGTGATAGAGGTTCTTATACAAGCCTATCAGTATAGGCACTACAATCCAAGGCTACATAGAGGCAATTTCTGTGTAACGCTGTATAACCTGCACGGAAAACTCCACCTCAAGCGGACGCCTGTTCAGATACGAAGGGAGCCTAAACCTGATAATGAAGTGCGCTAAGGCCTAACTAAGTTGAAAAGGTTTCGGTGTCCATAAAAGATGATTTTGTGTTATGAAATAATTTGTTTAGGTAACCAAAGCAGTAACAACGCCCCTTGTTGATGTAGTTAAGCACTAACATCAAAAGCGAAAAGCCTAACTTGTTTATCTAATGGGGCTAAAAGGGGAAACGGGATTCATAATGGGTTCAAATTTATTGGGTTATCGACTTTTATGAACAGTTTTTGGGAAGGGTATTAGTATGATCTGTTCATTACACGTTCAGTGTAGTTTTCACTCTACAGTATAATTGATCCCAAGTTAAAGTGTTCAAACTGATTTTCCAAAATTTCATGTATAAAAAAAACAATAATTTATTGCCAGGTGTGGACAATGTTGATATTAATCGTTGTTTTTGTAAGCTTTATGTGAAGTTGGATGCGAATGAAAAAAGGCATAGCCGACCATGTTTCGACTATGCCTATGCCTTTTTTATCTCTTGCCAAAAGGTGTTACTCCAGGTTTATCCTGGCAAATCGTTGTATCAACAACTCATCTTTTGTATGCAACTGTACAAAATAAAGCCGGGCAGGCAGATGGCTCACATCAAACGTAAATCCATTCTCTCCTTTGGCTAAGCTCAAGCTTTGCTCATAAAATACATGCCCGGTATGATCTACCATACGAACGGTGGCTTTTTTGTCAATTGACGATAATAAGGTAATGTGCACTTCCTCATTTGCCGGGTTTGGCCAAAGCTCGAGCTGCATTTCTGAAGATACTTCATTGCGTATCCGACCACCATCCCCCATATCCTCCTCTTCCTGACACACTATTGGAGCACATTGGTCATAATATTCATTAATGTTGGTCACTGATTTATTGATCTTGCTATACAAAGTGGCATCGGCGATCTCTCCACCGAGCGCCTTGTTGGCCAGATCCAACAAATCGCAAACCGTCGCTTCGGAGTCATTCAATTCATCCAGCACGTCCTCGTGTACCTGTACGCAAAGCTCGTCTGCCAATTTCAAATCGCACAAGGTGCTATCTTCATCATAACGGATGTTAAGCGTTAGTGCTATCACCTGACCGGCCAACACATTGTGCAGTGTACCATTCTTTTTGGTTGGAATAAGCGGCACATCGCATTTAGGAGCATTAGCTACTACCGTTCCTATATTTGAAGGGAATGCCGAAGGTGACCCTCCCGCAGGCAGCAACTCGACAATGCAATCGCCATCTTCGATAATCAAGATGCGATTACCGGAGCCTATTTCCACAGGATTAGCTGGTGAAACTAAATTACTAAGCAGCTCCTTCGTTGTCCGGCCATCCTTATCTCTCCCATTCCGGTTGCCCCAAAATCCTTGTGTGAAGCTGCATACTTCTGCACAAAGTACCATGATCTCCTGGCTAACACTGGTCACTTCTGCACATCCATCATCTACCGTCCAGGTTCTTACAATGATGTAATCTTCATCGGCAGCAGGCACTGCAGGAATCGTGTATTCATTGAATAAAACATTTGCCGCATCGCATCCGAAAGTAGCGGTCAATACAACAGGAGCCGGCACCTGATCGCAAAGAACCGTAACATTGGCCGGAGCATTGCTTATTGCAGAACCTTGTTGCTCAAGTACTATATTACGAGCACAAGTGGCCGTATTCCCACAATCATCAGTCGCAGTAAACGTGACTATTATCTCTCCACTCTGTTGATCACAAGAAGGCATCGGAACGCTGGTACCATCATAGTCGTCATCAATAGTCACATCCGAATCACAATCGTCACTGGCTCTGGCTAATGCTCTCCAATTACTAATTTGCGTAGCAAAGTCACTGCCACATGCTAAAGTCAGATCAGCCGGACAGCTTATGCTCGGCGCTACTTCATCGTCGATCTTAATACTCGCCGTGCAGGTCGCCGTGTTGCCACAATCATCCGTGGCCGTAAACGTCACCACTAGGCCGCTGCTCTGATCGCAGGATAAGCTCGGAAGCGAGCTGCCGTCATAGTCATCGCTCATCGCTACATCGCTATCGCAAGCATCACTTGCACTTGCTTCATCCAGCCAGGCAGTTATCTCGTTGGCATAGTCGCCATCGCATTCCAGTATCAGATCAGCCGGACAGCTTATGCTCGGCGCTACTTCATCATCGATCTTGATACTCGCCGTGCAGGTCGCCGTGTTGCCACAATCATCCGTGGCCGTAAACGTCACCACTAGGCCGCTGCTCTGATCACAGGATAAGCTGGGAAGCGAGCTGCCGTCATAGTCATCGCTCATCGCTACATCGCTATCGCAAGCATCACTTGCACTTGCTTCATCCAGCCAGGCAGTTATCTCGTTGGCATAGTCGCCATCGCATTCCAGTATCAGGTCAGCCGGACAGCTTATGCTCGGCGCTACTTCATCATCGATCTTGATACTCGCCGTGCAGGTCGCCGTGTTGCCACAATCATCCGTGGCCGTAAACGTCACCACTAGGCCGCTGCTCTGATCACAGGATAAGCTGGGAAGCGAGCTGCCGTCATAGTCATCGCTCATCGCTACATCGCTATCGCAAGCATCACTTGCACTTGCTTCATCCAGCCAGGCAGTTATCTCGTTGGCATAGTCGCCATCGCATTCCAGTATCAGGTCAGCCGGACAGCTTATGCTCGGCGCTACTTCATCATCGATCTTGATACTCGCCGTGCAGGTCGCCGTGTTGCCACAATCATCCGTGGCCGTAAACGTCACCACTAGGCCGCTGCTCTGATCACAGGATAAGCTGGGAAGCGAGCTGCCGTCATAGTCATCGCTGATTGCTACATCGCTATCGCAAGCATCACTTGCACTTGCTTCATCCAGCCAGGCAGTTATCTCGTTGGCATAGTCGCCATCGCATTCCAGTATCAGGTCAGCCGGACAGCTTATGCTCGGCGCTACTTCATCATCGATCTTGATACTCGCCGTGCAGGTCGCCGTGTTGCCACAATCATCCGTGGCCGTAAACGTCACCACTAGGCCGCTGCTCTGATCACAGGATAAGCTGGGAAGCGAGCTGCCGTCATAGTCATCGCTGATCGCTACGTCGCTATCGCAAGCATCACTTGCACTTGCTCCAGCCAGCCAGGCAGCTATCTCGTTGGCATAGTCGCCATCGCATTCCAGTATCAGGTCAGCGGGACAGGCTATGCTCGGCGCTACTTCATCATCGATCTTGATACTCGCCGTGCAGGTCGCCGTGTTGCCACAATCATCCGTGGCCCTAAACGTCACCACTAGGCCGCTGCTCTGATCACAGGATAAGCTGGGAAGCGAGCTGCCGTCATAGTCATCGCTGATCGCTACGTCGCTATCGCATACATCACTTGCACTTGCTTCATCCAGCCAGGCAGCTATCTCGTCGGCATAGTCGCCATCGCATTCCAGTATCAGATCAGCCGGACAGCTTATGCTCGGTGCTACTTCATCGTCGATCTTGATACTCGCCGTGCAGGTCGCCGTGTTGCCACAATCATCCGTGGCCGTAAACGTCACCACTAGGCCGCTGCTCTGATCGCAGGATAAGCTCGGAAGCGAGCTGCCGTCATAGTCATCGCTGATCGCTACGTCGCTATCGCAAGCATCACTTGCACTTGCTCCAGCCAGCCAGGCAGCTATCTCGTCGGCATAGTCGCCATCGCATTCCAGTATCAGGTCAGCCGGACAGCTTATGCTCGGCGCTACTTCATCGTCGATCTTGATACTCGCTGTGCAGGTCGCCGTATTGCCACAATCATCCGTGGCCCTAAACGTCACCACTAGGCCGCTGCTCTGATCGCAGGATAAGCTCGGAAGCGAGCTGCCGTCATAGTCATCGCTGATCGCTACGTCGCTATCGCAAGCATCACTTGCCGTTGCTCCAGCCAGCCAGGCAGCTATCTCGTTGGCATAGTCGCCATCGCATTCCAGTATCAGATCAGCCGGACAGCTTATGCTCGGCGCTACTTCATCGTCGATCTTGATACTCGCTGTGCAGGTCGCCGTATTGCCACAATCATCCGTGGCCCTAAACGTCACCACTAGGCCGCTGCTCTGATCGCAGGATAAGCTCGGAAGCGAGCTGCCGTCATAGTCATCGCTGATCGCTACGTCGCTATCGCAAGCATCACTTGCCGTTGCTCCAGCCAGCCAGGCAGCTATCTCGTTGGCATAGTCGCCATCGCATTCCAGTATCAGATCAGCCGGACAGCTTATGCTCGGCGCTACTTCATCGTCGATCTTGATACTCGCTGTGCAGGTCGCCGTATTGCCACAATCATCCGTGGCCCTAAACGTCACCACTAGGCCGCTGCTCTGATCGCAGGATAAGCTCGGAAGCGAGCTGCCGTCATAGTCATCGCTCATCGCTACATCGCTATCGCAAGCATCACTTGCACTTGCTTCATCCAGCCAGGCAGCTATCTCGTTGGCATAGTCGCCATCGCATTCCAGTATCAGATCAGCCGGACAGCTTATGCTCGGCGCTACTTCATCGTCGATCTTGATACTCGCTGTGCAGGTCGCCGTATTGCCACAATCATCCGTGGCCCTAAACGTCACCACTAGGCCGCTGCTCTGATCGCAGGATAAGCTCGGAAGCGAGCTGCCGTCATAGTCATCGCTGATCGCTACGTCGCTATCGCAAGCATCACTTGCCGTTGCTCCAGCCAGCCAGGCAGCTATCTCGTTGGCATAGTCGCCATCGCATTCCAGTATCAGATCAGCCGGACAGGTAATTTCGGGAGCCGTATTGTCCACATCAATGACAATAGTAAAGGTACATACCTGTGAAGCTTCCCCCGCGTCCAATGTTTGATCATTGTCCAGATCATCAAAGACGGTAACTGTACGGGTAATATTTTGATTAGCCGTTGCACATTCATTAGGCGTTTCACTATCAGTGCAAAGCACCACAATAGTTCCGCAAGGGCTATCGCCGATCTGGATGTTGTAAGGAGCAGCCTCTGCTGAAGCTTCATCTACCGGACAGGCGGGGATGGTATTTAATGTGTTGCAACTAAATGTACCCAGACTGTTGTTAGCCGGGCAAGTTGCTTCAAAATTGCAACAAGTACCTACCGTAATGGTCTGTGAGTAGGTAGCAACAGCTGCATTGGTTTTGGAATCCGTGACGGTAAGAGTGACCATTTTAGAGCCTCCGGAGGAATATTCAACCGTATGCGGCCCTTCCGTATTGGCCGTAGCCGGGTTGGCGTCTGGGCCAAAATCCCAGGAGTAAGAATAAGGTTCCAGGCCACCCGTGGATTCATCGGTAAATACGACACTTTCAAAAAGATTGGTGCCTACGCAGGAGCTCGTGTAGCTAAAATTGGCGGCAAGTGGTGTTTCCACATCTATGCATTCATAGATCCTGCATTGCCCATTGGGATAGTTGTTGCAATTCTGTGTGTTATCACAAGTGGCATTGGCAGAAGTTCGCCAGGCAACTTTCAGCTCGCACAGATCCAGTGAATCACCACAGGTCCAGCTAATGGGCTGGTCGAGCATTACGGTATCGCTTTGTCCATTTACCGCCGTGATGTTGTCAATACAGCCAATGATATCAGTGCCCGTATCAACGCCATTGATCACCAGGTCGCCTCCGATGCGGAAAGCGTTGCGGTTGCCGTTGTTACCGTGGACGATCACCAACCAGACAAAACCGGTAACTGTGGTGCCGGTTTCACAGTGATCCATAGCGTTGCCATCCGAGTCAGCTACGAAGATCGGGGTAATGTCGAGATCACTTGCCGAGCAAGATCCATCGCAGTTTCGAATATCGTCATCGGGTATCTGAGAAAAGGCTGGGGTCAGATTTAGTACTGAGAAGAAGAGCAAAAAGCAAATATACAGATAAGGCTTTGCTTTTTTTTCGGTGTTCGGGATGTTAAAAAACATAGGTTCGGGATTTAAATGTGAGTAAATAGTTTATCGCATAGAATCAAATAATTTTTAATATGGGTGTTCAAATAATATTTTCAAGCTTAGAAACTGTTTTGAAACATGTCACTGATTTTTCAATACAGTTTCTTACACCATCCAACCAACCCGTTGTATTTTGAATTCAAAATATAACGGCAAGCAAATCGCCCGAGGTTTTTAGATCAGCTTAATTAAATTTTGAGAAGTGCTTCCTTGTAGTTTGGCCTTTTGGAAGAACCAAGATGTGTGGAATGTTTTAGGGGTGCGGGGTATATGTTTATGGGCGAAATTTGATTAAAATTAATTACAAGGTAACTATAAATTTGAAATCAACATAATATCCACTAAAAAATCACTCTATATTAGGCACAACCTCGTTTTATCATAAAAAATTGATAATCAATTAATTACAAAGTAAGAATTTGTCTATTTTATAATACTCCTATTTATAACAAGCTGATTATCAGCGCTTCTGATTTTATATGATTTTGTAAAATTTTCCGGATATTCGCATTCAGCATTACCTTGCCATCATGAAAATCTGCCTTACTATCTGGCTGTTGGTCGCAACAATTAGCACGGCCCTTTGCCAATCCGGATGCGATGCCTGCTCGTAACTAATTACCAATTTTCCGGCAATGCATTGGACGGAAGCGATAGCAATTTCCACGCTCAACTACAAGGAAATGCCCAGATCAGCGAAGTGCTGCAAGTCCCCCGCGACTTACAAAGTGCGCTCGTCATTCCCTCTGCCTCAATCAATGGAGCCACCGACTTTTCGCTCAGCTTCCGGGTATTGTTCGAGCACTTCAACAAAGAGCCTACCGCCCACCACCATTTTCCGCCGCGCAACACTATAGCCAGTGGCTGGTCGCAAAATAATGCATTCAATTTTGCCTACCAGGCAGTTCCGAATGAAATGTATATTGCTTTTGATGGAACCGAGCTTTTCTTCCCCCTCACCGATACCTTAGCCGAATACCAGTGGTACTGCATAGCCATTACCCGAAGGGGAACTATTTTGAAAATATTTTTAGACGGCCAGCAGATCAGTGACGATGAGCTGGTATCCAACAATCCGGTCAATTTGGATGAGCAGGGCTTTGTGCTGGGCCAGGATCAGGATTGCCTCACGGGCTGCTATGAGCTGAATCATGCACTTGCTGGCCGGTTGGACAATTTCAGGCTGTACAGAAGAGCTTTGTCAATCCACGAAATTGGCACCACCTGCCAGATCACCCGCATGGAAGCCAATATTTGTCAGGGAGAAAGCTATGAGGGCTATTTTGAAACGGGCTTGTATGAAAACAGTTTTGAAACGGCTAGCGGTTGTGACAGCATCCGGATACTGGACCTGGTGGTGGAAAAGACGTATCGCATCATCAATTCGGTCGTCATCTGCGAAGGAGAATCCTACCAAGGATACAATCGGAGTGGTATGTATTCCGACAGCCTGACAAGCCAGGCAGGCTGCGATAGTATGCGTATTCTGAACCTCTCCGTCAAGCCGCCTCAATCTATACACCTTGACACCACCCTATGTGGCGAAAGCAGCTATTCAGGATATAAGGAAACCGGAATTTATCATGACCACTTCCTCACGGCCGAAGGCTGCGACAGTATGCGGACCCTTGATCTTACTGTACAAGCGTTTTTCATACCCAACGCTTTTTCGCCTAACGGTGATGGGGTAAACGACTACTTTCAGGTCTTTGCCAAAAACCAAGGAGTACGCATTCTGCTGTATCAAATTTATGACCGCTGGGGGGAGCTTGTGTATGCCAAAGACTCTTTCACCGGCAATGAACTCAGCGCCTGGTGGGATGGCACCTTTCAAGGCAAAAAGGCTCATGAAGGCGTCTATTTGTATCAGCTGGTCGTTGAATGCGAAGGCAAGCCGCAGGCCCTTAATGGTGACCTTACCCTCTTGAGGTAAATCAGCTCACCCGGCCCGTCAATGATCCCGGACCTCGCCGCCCAGCTTATCGCTAACGCGTAGCCGCTCGGGATTGCCTTTGTATTGGATTTCGCCGCCGGTATGCGCAGTAGCGTCTAGTTTTTCCAGAGCTACTACTTCTGCCAGGCTGCCCGTGCTGGCTTTGATATAGGAGCGTTCCGCATCAAATTGGTAGGCGTGATACATCCCGCCGGTAGCCACATTTACCTCTTGCCGCTCGGTGCGACCCCGCAGATGTAACTTGGCTCCTTCCAAAACCTGCACTTTCACATTTTCGGTTTGAATACTAAGCTTGCCCGTAGCGCCGCTGCCGAAACGCAGGTGAAGATCATCTGTGGTGATCGTATCGCTGGTGATAAGCTGCGCCCCGGCACTGGCCTTCAACGCGCTAAGCTGTGTATAGGTCACTCTAAGGCGGATGCTGCTATCATCGCCGTATTTGGTCCAATCGTACAGTTTGGGACGTTTGATGCGCAGCACATCCCCCTGCCATTCCAGGCGTACCTCATCAGAGCCATCCTCTTCGATTTCCACTATATTTTCGGTACCGTGAATCAGTACCACTTCCAGGTTTCCGGTAATCTGGAGGGCGTCAAAATCGCCGGGTTTGCGAATAGTTTGGGCATTTGTAAAGGCATACGAAAGCAGGAAAATTCCTAAGGCTAAAGCAATATTAGATTTCATGATCTGATTTTTATGTAAACGAAATTCATGTAACGCACAGCAAGCTATTGCGGCTAATCCGAATTGTTTGAACAGTATTTCGAGCTTAATTAGGCAGTAATTGTAGCAATCGGTCCAATGACTTGACGTTCGGGGCACTAGTGCTAACCTAAGGACGGTAATAAGGGCTGGCCCCCCCTATCCGGGCCGATACATTTGGATGAGGATCCCTCAAAGTTGTTATTCGTTTTCAAAAAAACCAACGCTTCCGCCTACCCAATCTTTGTCTTTGTTGTAGCGTACCCCGACCATTTCGCCCTTGCTGAGGCGAGCGAGGTTGTTGACCATGCGGGGGCGGGCTGCACCGCGCTCCCAAAGCATGAGCATACGGATTTCACATTTGGCAGGGCCGGTAGGCGTTTCGATTACAGGTGCGTAGCTCACCTTGCGTTGCAGGATGTAGTTCTCCCGGTCTTCGATCGCTTCGATATCGTAGCGATTGAGGTTGATGATGACGCCGGTGCCGGCGAAGGAGTAGAGCGGTTTGAGTACGTAGTTTTGCAAATCGGCGGGAATTTCCTCCAGCTCGTGCAAAAAATAGGATTTGGGAACAAAGCGACTGTTCAGCAATGGAAGGGTATGTTTGCTGATCCGAAAAAACCAATGCGGATGCCCAATCCATTGTAGGTCATATTCATTGGTAAAATAAAAAGAGCGCTTCAAATCGTCGCGGCGGATCAGCTCGTCAAAAATGACTCGGTTGAAAATTTTCTCCACTCCCACCTTGCTGCCACTCGCGTCGTGATAATAAACCTGTCGGCCAGCTGTGTGCAAATCGCTGATACAAACCGTGGGTACACCCAACTGGTGGCGAGCCCCTGCAAAATCGATATTGGTCATTTGCTTGTCGGGTTCCACTTCCAGCAGGATCACATTTTTCGGATCGCTGTCCCCTATAATAATCTTGCGAAGCAGTTCGATGTATTGCTCAGGGTCGAAGCCGTGGAAGAGATGTGAAAAATTGTCGGGAATATCAAAAAACTGCCGATAGGCAAGGGCTACCAGGTTTTGGAAAAAATAGACAGAAGGAAAGCCTTGCACTTCGATGAGTTGGGGGGACAAATGCCCCGTTTCATCCTGGCAAATACCGAAATCCATTTGCAAAAAGGTGGTATGATCCGTCTCACCGGGCACAAAATTTTCAGGCAGCAGTGCCGATTGAGACAGGCGCTTAAAATCCGGACGGCAGATGGTGTCAGAAATTTCTTCACAAGCCTCGTACAACTGCTTTTTCAATCTTTCCGGTACAAATACCGGTGTTTCTGCGATGCGAAAATTGGCGGGATGGCTCCAGGCATTGGCCACATAATTTAGCATTTTCTGGTACTGCTTTTCGCTAAAATCATGGTTGTATCGGTGGCGGAGGCTTTGCAACATCTTGGGGAAGGCTTTGTGACTATGTAGCCTGCATGCGTAGGCATAGGCTGTTGATGGCCCGGTCCAAAAATGCAGGCAGTATGGTGTTGTAGGTCAACGGAATGCGCTCAGGACGTTTCAAATCTACCATCATTCTGTCAAATTTTCGCTCACCATGTGTTTGCACGATTTCCTTTTTTTCTTCCGGATTGGAGAAATGGATCATCATCCCTTCGGGATCGGCTTCGGGATGAAACTGGGTGCCGAAAAATTCGGGAGAAAAGCGTACGGCCATAATGGCCCGCTCCCGCTCTTCATAGGGTGATAAAGCTTCCAACGCCACGATTTGCGCATTCATGGCTTCAAATACTTCCGGATCGGGCTGTACTATTTGGTAATTTCTAAAGTCGGCAATATAAAAGGGATCGGGCAAATTGTGGAAAAAGGGCTCTTTTTTTCCGTCCACCGTTTTATGAACTATGCCGGTACCAAATGAGCGGGTGTCACGACGAGTGATCGAAGCGAGGTCAAAATGCTGACAGGCCATCTGGAAAGAATGGCATATAAAAAAAACATGTTTTTTGGGCCATTTGCCCGATGCATTCCAGGCCCACAGCTCATCCACAAAATCGTAGAACTTCCGGTCCCAATTGCCGTCTCCTTCCAGCGGATTGCCCGGCCCGCCGGTGGAAATATACACATCGTAAGAAATATCGGGTATTTCGGCCGCTCCTCGTGTATCAAATACCGCCCATTCCAACTTGGTCTTATAACAATTTACAATATCCTTTATAGCCCGCATACCCTGATTGGGCGTGCCATCGTACATATCAAGGATAGCCAATTTCAGTTTTTGATTCAACATCTTTCCCTCCGTTTTATTCAGTGTGATTCAAGTTGTCAAATTAACACCTGATTTGTATTATTTGTTGTTAGCTTGACAACCAAAATAGTTCCAAACGCAACTCATTGATTATCAACAAGTTATGCCGCATTTATCCTGCTACGGTTTTCTTGGCCTGCCTTCGGCGGCTGGCAGTAGATTTCGGCAATTTACCTTCGGCGGCACCTCTGATGTAAGTACCCCAGGTCAGATTGTCCTTGCCTTCCTTGTGATTTTTAGCTTTCCCGATGGCCATATTAGCAGCCGCCTCCACCACCCAGTCGAAATTTTCCTGCCCCACCGAAGTCAATTCCGCATCGGGAGCGGGATTGCAAAAATCGATGGCGTAAGGGATACCCTCCCGCACAGCAAACTCAACCGTATTGAAGTCGTAACCAAGTGCATGATTCAATTTGAGCACATAATCGTGGATGGTATTGAGCATTTTTTTAGCTACCGGCGGTGCATTCTGTACATAGCGCAGGTGATGCGGATTGCGCGGCTCGTATTGCATGATGCGCACATCCTTGCCCCCCAGGCAATAGCAACGGAAGTATTCGGTAAAGTCAATATTTTCCTGCAACATCATCACCAACTGCCCCGTTTCGGCATGTGCGGCCCAAAGTTCATCGGCACTATGGAGTTTGTACACGCTTTTCCAGCCTCCGCCGGAGAAGGGTTTCATGTAGGCCGGGAACCCGCCGATATACTCGAAGATCATCTCCCAATCCATCGGAAATTTCATGTTTCGAAAGGAGCGGTCGGAAGTATCATCGGGCCGCTCTTTGGAAGGTAGCAGCACTGTTTTAGGCACCGGCACTCCTACTTTGGTAGCCAGGCAGTTGTTGAAGAATTTCTCGTCGGCACTCCACCAAAAGGGATTGTTGAGAACAGCGGTGCCATTGAGGGCTGCATTTTTCAGGTATGCCCGGTAGAAGGGCACATCCTGTGAGATGCGATCGATAATGACGGCATAGTCAATGGCTTTACCCTGGATAACTTCCTCTACCAAAACGGCTTCGGCTTGAATACCTTTTACTTTTTTTTCGTTAACCCGATCAACAAAAGCCTGTGGGAAGGTATTTTCCTGACCGAATAAAATTCCAATCTTTTTCATAGAATTGTGCAGATTTTTGTGCCTGTGTATCAACAGGAATGTAGTTTTAGTAGTGAAGTTGTTTAAAAACTACTTGATTGCCACAAAGATAGCGCATAATTCCCTAAATACAGTCGTTTGGAAATGCTAATATCTCTTTTTAGATGGAAAGCTTAAACCGGCTACTCAAAATCATATTTGGCAAAAAGCTGATTGATTTTTCTTTTTCAAAACATTATGCCGTAACAAAAGAAGAAATCCATATTTTATCTCGTCATTTGAGGCGAGACCTCATTATCTATGTGTATCGCCCTGCTTCCTGCAAAGGACGTGCTTTGCCCCTGCTGCTGTTCAACGACGGCCAGGACATGCCTGCCCTGCGGCTCGCCTCTACCCTGGAGCAGCTCATTGGCAGCCGGCAAATCCCGCCGCTAATAGTAGCGGCCATCCCTGCCGGCGACCGAATGCAGGAGTACGGCACCACCTCCTCTCCCGATTACCTACAGCGAGGGGCTAAGGCCGATGCCTACGCCCGCTTTGTGGTTGAAGAACTGCTGCCCCATCTCCGCTCCCACTATCCTTGCACACAACAAGCAGTGCATACGGCCTTTGCCGGCTGTTCGCTTGGAGGGCTTTCTGCATTCGATATTGCCTGGCACTATCCAAAGCTCTTCGGTACAGTGGGTGTGTTTTCCGGATCTTTTTGGTGGCGCAATCAGGCATATCGCTCCGATGCGCCGGATGCCAACCGGATCGTGCACCACACCATAGAGAAGGCGGAACAGCCGCTGCCGGCACTTCGCTTTTGGTTCCAAACCGGTACAGAAGATGAAACCAATGATCGGAATAATAATGGGGTGATCGACTCGATTGACGATACGCTCGATTTAATTGATATTTTGCAGGAGCTGGGCTATCGACCAGGAAAGGACATTCGATACGTGGAAATACAAGGCGGCAGGCATCATCCCGATACCTGGGCGGAAGCCTTGCCCGATTTTTTGTGCTTTGCTTTTGGTCAAAAAGACAAAAAGCGGGCAACGGCCCTCACTTCAAAATAAAGCAATCCTCTTTAGTGATCTCGTGAAAGAAGTCAGCTTCTTCAATCAGTATTTTGGCGGTGGTGGCTTTTACAGCCGCTATTTCCACCCGTACCCCTCTTGAGCGGAGGTGGCGTACCAGTTCGACATAGTCGGAGTCGCCGGAGAGTATGACTACTGTATCTACTTTGGTAGCTACCTGGGTGGCGTAGATGGTGAGCGGAATGTCTGCTGATTTGTGGCAGGGCACAACGGTACCGTAGTAATGATTGTGGAGGCGTTCGGCTAATTTGGAGGAGATATTACGCCCTTCGCGGAAATACCACAGGCGATTGAGGCCCCGCTCTTCCAGCAGCTTGGGGATGAGCGTATCGAAATTGAGCATGGCATTTTTGGTACGTACCATGCTGTGCAGGCTCTTCTCAATATTGTTGCCATCGATCAGAATGGCTACCGATTGCTGGATATGAATGACGAATTCTTCTTGTGGGGGATTAGCTTTAGCCATAAGTTTGTTTGTAAGGTTTTAAAACGGATTTGGGCTTGAAGGAACGTTTGCAAAAATAAGAAAGCCTGGCAGACTTGCTGCATGAACTTCCCTAAACCTCTGCCAAAGCTTCATGAGGTACCAACCTTTCCACAAAATACATATCTATTTCCCCTTTATTTTTTACCGTTACCTTGCCCCGATAGGCGCATTCAAAATGTTCCTTCACCAATTCGTAAGTAGTTTGAGAGAGATTGATTTTTTGCGCTTCGCCATGTGTTTCCATGCGTGAGGCAATATTGACCGTATCGCCCCAAATGTCGTAGGCAAATTTTTTGATGCCCACTATGCCACCCACTACCGGCCCGGTATGTATCCCTACCCGAGCCTGAAAATAGGGCTTTCCTTTGTCCCGTTTTTCAAAAGCCAGTGCGTGCATGAATGACTGTATTTCCAGGGCAGCCTTCACCACATCCACTGCTTTCCCGCCACCCTGCACCCGCATGCCGCCCACACACATGTAGGCATCGCCGATCGTTTTGATCTTTTCCAGGTCATACAAACCGATGATCTCATCATAGGCCCGGAAGCACTGATCGATCTCTGCTACCAGCAACTCCGGGTCCAGCTTTTCGGCAATTTGTGAGAAGTTGACAAAATCGGCAAATAGCACGGTTACATCATCAAAACGGCGGGCTTTCGCTTTGCCAAATTTTTTCAGTTCGATAGCAGCTTCTTCCGGTAAAATATTGAGCAACAAATCGTCCGATTTCTTCTTCTCCAACTCCAGCTCACGGGTGCGGGCCCGAACGAGGGTTTCCAGCTCTATCTGATTTTTGCGCATCCGATAAACCCGATATTGGGAAATCCCGTAAATAAGGCCCAGCAAACCCAGTGCGCAAAGGCTCAAAAACCACCAGGTATTGTAAAAAGGTTCTTGTATATGCACGGGAATACTTAGCTCCCGGGCATTCCACCCGCCCTGTCCGTCAGAAGCTTGCGCTCTGAACATATACTTGCCAGGCGGTATGCTATTGAAGCGGGCAATATTCAATGTGGACGGGCTTGACCATTCCGTCTCATAGCCCTCGAGCTGGTAGCGATACAGATTTTCAGCCGGGTTTCTATAATTGGCCAGGGCATATTCGAACGTAAAAAACCGATCGCGGAAGCCCAACTCGATTGGCTGGCCATTCATCAACCCGATGCTTTGGTGGATAATACTATCACTGAAGCCGTCGTATTTGGAAAAGGCTGTAAACAACATATTGTGCTCCGGCGCTTTGCGCTGCTTCAGCATTTGCTCCCCCGGATAAAAAGCATTGATGCCATTGAGCCCTCCAAAATAAATGCGGCCGTCTCTGGCCTGATGAAAGGCAACGCGATTGAATTCATTTTTCGACAGGCCGTCCTTGTTGTAATAATTGCAAAAAGATTCAGTGGCAATGCTGAAGCGCGATAAGCCATTATCCGTGCTAATCCACAGTACAGAGTCTCCTTCCGACAGCAAGCCGTTGATAAAATTGTTGGCCAAACCGTCTTCTGTGGTATAGATTCTGTTGCGCCCCGCATCCGGTTCGAGCTTATTCAATCCATTGGCCGTAGCCAACCAAACCGTAGCATTGGCTGCTTCATAAATGGCTATTATACGGTTGCTACTGAGCACTACGCTGGCATCCTCTGCTGTGGAGTAGCGGGCCTGTGTGCCGCGCTCCTTATGGATTTCGAGCAGGCCGTTGGCCGTAGTGCCTACCCAAAGCGTAGCATCAGAACGGCCCTGATGTACGTAACTGATATCCTCTATGCTTTGCAGCACTTTGGTGGGATCATGGAAAATAGTGAGCTTTCCGTTATCGACATCATAGGAATACAGCCATTTTTCGTAGCCGCCCCATATATAAGCTTCCGCTCCGATGGCGAGATGGCCTTTATCAGCTCCTTTTTGCCTGGAAAAGGTATCTATCCGAAGGCTGGGCAGGTGGATTCTCTTGCCATTCCCGGTCCACAGCCATTCTTTGTAGTACAGCAAGCCGTATGGATAGTTGAAAAAATCGTTTTGCGGAAACAAGGGGCGAAGCGTGTTCGTTTGGGGATCAAGAAGATGGATGGAATTGTAATAACTAAAATATATGTTGCCCTGCTCATCTTCGGCAATGCCCCGCATGCTGCAAAAGCCGTTGCTGCAGTTCTCATTCCCTTCGCTCAGATAGGTATCAAACAGCTTGTCAGATTTTACAATTTTAATAGCCCCAAAGTCAGAAGCGATCCAAATCACTCCGGAGGCATCCTTCATGATCTGGCGATAGGTACAGTTGTTTTCCGCAAGGTCTTTGATTCTTGAATCAAGATTGATAGCCCGGCCCGAAGCGGCATCGTAGCGCCACAATGCACCTATCCCGCCCAGCCAGATGTTGCCGTCTTCCTCAACGAGGATTGAAGAAAAATTGCTGGCATTGTACACGTAATTTGTAAGCGGGTGAATCTCAAAAGTTTCATCCCCGGCATCCATAAAATACACCAGGCCATTGTTGAGCAATGCCCAAATCCTGCCATCCGCCGTACACTGCATTTGTGTGACCCAGGCCGATTTGTCTTCCGAAAAAGTATTGTCGAGTGTAAAGGTTTTGACCGGCTGGCCGGTACTATCGAGTTGCAATATGCTATTTTCAAAGCGGCTTACATACAGCTCATCGCCTCTGTGTACAATGGCCCGGCTGGCAAATGTGCCACGGCATTCGATCACATCCTGTAAGGCTTCACTGCTATCTACCCGCTGGATGATGGACCTGCCATTTTGATTGATATAACTGGCCGTCCAGATATTGTTTTTATCATCCACATACAAACTGGTAGGCAGGAAGCCTTTTTCATGCAATTCGCTGGATTTGGCAGCCTCTATGATACGCACATAATCGGTTTGTGGGTCCAGGACGGTCAGAAAATTTTGATTGGATAGCAGCAACAAGCTGTCTTTCGTGACGGCCATGTCGGCGATAAATTCAGCAGCGATGGAATGCTCCCGGTTGGTGGACAAATAATGGACAAATTGCTTGCCGTCGAAGCGGTTGAGCCCCTTGTAAGTAGCGATCCAGATAAAGCCAAAAGAATCCTGCTGAATTTTAAATACATTGCGGTGCGAAAGCCCTTCTTCAAAGCCATATATTTTGAATTGCAGCTCATCCGTTTGGCCGGATAGTTGGCCGGCCAACAAAAAAAGAAGCGAGCAGGTCAGTACAAAAGAGCGAAGCAACATTTGGCAATTTTCAAGGTTCGAGTTGAATTTGTTCAAAATTTTCACAAAAGTTAAGGAAAATTATCCATTTTGTAGTGTCTTTCAATAGAATTTAGTGTGGTGGTCTTTGCCCTGTTTCGGGCATGAATCATATCATCCATAGCCCTCGTTATACAACTCGTTATACAAAACATGTACCTCCGATCCGTCATCAGCAACCTCGATACCTGGGAAAAACTGGAAGCCGAGTACCCCGACTTGCTCCGCGACATTCAGGAGAGTCTGCGCCGGCTGCCTGAAGTGATGGAGTATGAAGTGGATGCAACGCGTCCCGGACAGGAGGAAGTGCTATCAATCCCTTCGATTTTCAAGTTTTTCTCGCAGCAACTCACTGACAGAGGCTGGAATCGCAGCATCCGGCTAAAGATCGGTAATCCGGCGACGCGGGTTTTGGGAGAGGTGGATTTTGAGAAAAAGGGAGTCGGGCTCGACCTCTTTTTGGGGCGCAAAGCAAAGCTGGAGAGCTACCTTTTTGCCAAAGTCCCTTTTTTCATCCGGGCGGGCAAGTTTCACACCATCCTGTTCCTTTTGCCAACTACCGACCTGGAGCAACAATTGCCAAAAGGTATTTCCAAATTTGAATACTTCCAGGAGCTGTTGATGGAGTTCACCTCCCTTCCGCTGAAGTACCCTTTTGTGATTCTCGGCATTTCCGACCAACCGGGAGTACGTGAACTGGTGTCGCTCAATTCCGAGCTCGACGTATTCCTGATCCGCAAGCTTGGCAGGTCGCTCAATGAGCTGCTTATCGAAGGAGAGGCCCAGGAGTATGACTTTAAGGAAATGCTGCCCGAGAATCAGAAGATTGCACAGGAAATTTGCGGCTTCGCCAATCAGGAACAGGGCGGCTTACTCATCATAGGTATCGCTGATGACAGCCAAATCAAGGGCCTCGACAAAAGCTTGTGGGACGATGTTCAGCTAAAAATCACGGCCATTATCAGCTCGGCCATTTCGCCAGCCCCCGAGTTTCGAATCCATCGCTTCGAGCTACCCGAAGACACTGACAAGATCATCATCATTGTGGAGGTGTTTGAAAGTATTCACAAGCCATGCATGACCAACCACCGGGTGTACGTTCGTAAAAGTGCCAGCGTACGGCCGGCAGATACGGAGGATATCCGGCGGATGTTGATACGGTAAGGACAGGGCTGTGCATACCATCCTGGTTTTTGATGGAATACAATTAGAAGAGCAGTTACTGCGCCCATACTACCGCGCATTCCTTGGTTTCAATCCTAGTTTTTGGTGGAATACAATTGGAAGCCATAGCCCAAACATAAGTCCTTATTTAGATTTAGTCGTTTCAATCCTAGTTTTTGGTGGAATACAATTGGAAGAATTGGCACCCTGTCATTAGGGCTTGGTGGTTTATTCGTTTCAATCCTAGTTTTTGGTGGAATACAATTGGAAGTTCAAATCGCAACTGGCACGCATGGCAGGCTGTCAGAGTTTCAATCCTAGTTTTTGGTGGAATACAATTGGAAGTTATACCTAGAATAAAGGCTATTATAGTGCTTTTGCGGTTTCAATCCTAGTTTTTGGTGGAATACAATTGGAAGTGTACTGTTTGCATGTTTTCACCACGCTCTGTAGGAGTTTCAATCCTAGTTTTTGGTGGAATACAATTGGAAGCAAATTTTCCTCTGTCTTGGGCCACCTTTTCAAGGCGTTTCAATCCTAGTTTTTGGTGGAATACAATTGGAAGGAAAGACCGGCAAATAGTTTTCTTTATTTCCACAAAAGTTTCAATCCTAGTTTTTGGTGGAATACAATTGGAAGCAAATTTTCCTCTGTCTTGGGCCACCTTTTCAAGGCGTTTCAATCCTAGTTTTTGGTGGAATACAATTGGAAGTCACTTAGTTGCATACCCATGTGGTGCAGCTTATTTGGTTTCAATCCTAGTTTTTGGTGGAATACAATTGGAAGTTGAGTTATGCCAACTTGAGTGATGCCAATGAACTCTGTTTCAATCCTAGTTTTTGGTGGAATACAATTGGAAGCACGCGCTCATAGGCGGCGCGGCCTTCGCTTACAGGGTTTCAATCCTAGTTTTTGGTGGAATACAATTGGAAGCTTAAGATTTCGATTGCGGGGCTCCTGTCAGTCCCGAGTTTCAATCCTAGTTTTTGGTGGAATACAATTGGAAGATTTTGATTATTGCCCGCCAAATAGTTTAGTTGGGGGCGTTTCAATCCTAGTTTTTGGTGGAATACAATTGGAAGTGAGAAATGAGATGCTCGAACAAGATTGCCACCAATATCGTTTCAATCCTAGTTTTTGGTGGAATACAATTGGAAGTGTTCCAGCATTTGCAAATGTCAATATCCCAGTACCGTTTCAATCCTAGTTTTTGGTGGAATACAATTGGAAGTAGACTCGTAGGAGCGTGGACTGAGAGAGCTGCATAGTTTCAATCCTAGTTTTTGGTGGAATACAATTGGAAGAGCAGAATGCATGTCAAGTATATAAGGTGCCATTGTGTTTCAATCCTAGTTTTTGGTGGAATACAATTGGAAGAGGATCGGGATTAAGGTGATTGATGGCCACCGTGCCTGTTTCAATCCTAGTTTTTGGTGGAATACAATTGGAAGGTCGATGAAAGCAGAGGATTACTTGCAGCTACCACTGTTTCAATCCTAGTTTTTGGTGGAATACAATTGGAAGGCTGTTGTACTATCTCAATCGTAGCTGCCATTGCTCGTTTCAATCCTAGTTTTTGGTGGAATACAATTGGAAGCGGGGATAATGATTTTATCTAGGCAAACCCCACTGTTGTTTCAATCCTAGTTTTTGGTGGAATACAATTGGAAGTTTTTTTATCGGCTGGCAAGGATGGCTATAAGTTGGTGTTTCAATCCTAGTTTTTGGTGGAATACAATTGGAAGCCAGGGACCACGATGTCAGCAGCGAGGACGCCGGCATGTTTCAATCCTAGTTTTTGGTGGAATACAATTGGAAGATTTTATCTCGTTCACTTTGCTGCTTGAATGCACCAAGTTTCAATCCTAGTTTTTCGTGGAGTACAATTGGAAGCTTATTTTCTTTTAAACACCACTTAGTAGGGTCGGTGTTTCAATCCTAGTTTTTCGTGGAGTACAATTGGAAGGCTAGGGCTGCGTCGCTTTCTGCTCCCTGTAATTTTTCGTTTCAATCCTAGTTTTTCGTGGAGTACAATTGGAAGAGAGCGTAGAATGTTCTTAGATGCGGATAGCGAGGGTTTCAATCCTAGTTTTTCGTGGAGTACAATTGGAAGCTCTGGACGACATTATACCAGAGTCGGACGAGGAGCGTTTCAATCCTAGTTTTTCGTGGAGTACAATTGGAAGTTGAAAAATATTGTTTCTTTATTTGATACTCCAAAGTGTTTCAATCCTAGTTTTTCGTGGAGTACAATTGGAAGCCAGTAATATTTTTCGCTTCTTACGCCCTCATTTCCGTGTTTCAATCCTAGTTTTTCGTGGAGTACAATTGGAAGAAGTTAAGAGGTGCGCTCGGTTTTCGATTGAACAATTGTTTCAATCCTAGTTTTTCGTGGAGTACAATTGGAAGTCTACCGACGATTTAATGGCGTGGGCAGAGCAGCAAGGTTTCAATCCTAGTTTTTCGTGGAGTACAATTGGAAGTTAGAAGATTTTTTAGAACTGGTAAGACTTCACCTAGGTTTCAATCCTAGTTTTTCGTGGAGTACAATTGGAAGTTTTTTATTACGGATACACTCAATATTGAGAAAGACAGTTTCAATCCTAGTTTTTCGTGGAGTACAATTGGAAGAGCTGGGACGACTATATGGCTACACGGTTTACTGAGCGTTTCAATCCTAGTTTTTCGTGGAGTACAATTGGAAGCTAGCTCTACTATGAAACACGATTTCCAAGTAAAAGGTTTCAATCCTAGTTTTTCGTGGAGTACAATTGGAAGTGTAGAGTTTTTTAAATCTATCTCTACTTTAATTTTGTTTCAATCCTAGTTTTTCGTGGAGTACAATTGGAAGCTAGCTCGGTCGTCGTAGCAAGCGCACTCCAGCATAGCGTTTCAATCCTAGTTTTTCGTGGAGTACAATTGGAAGGTACGGAGTGCCTCTTAGGGTTTACGCCTGTGGTCTGTTTCAATCCTAGTTTTTCGTGGAGTACAATTGGAAGGCGAAAAGCTGGCAGAAATAGAGACGTACCTAGATTTGTTTCAATCCTAGTTTTTCGTGGAGTACAATTGGAAGCTTGTGCTGCTACCAGCGCTCCTCCATTAGCATCTTTGTTTCAATCCTAGTTTTTCGTGGAGTACAATTGGAAGCTCTGGACGACATTATACCAGAGTCGGACGAGGAGTGTTTCAATCCTAGTTTTTCGTGGAGTACAATTGGAAGTTGAAAAATATTGTTTCTTTATTTGATACTCCAAAGTGTTTCAATCCTAGTTTTTCGTGGAGTACAATTGGAAGCTAGCTCGGTCGTCGTAGCAAGCGCACTCCAGCATAGCGTTTCAATCCTAGTTTTTCGTGGAGTACAATTGGAAGGTACGGAGTGCCTCTTAGGGTTTACGCCTGTGGTCTGTTTCAATCCTAGTTTTTCGTGGAGTACAATTGGAAGCTCTGGACGACATTATACCAGAGTCGGACGAGGAGTGTTTCAATCCTAGTTTTTCGTGGAGTACAATTGGAAGGCAGAGGAAAACGATAGCCAGTTACGAACGGTGTAAGGTTTCAATCCTAGTTTTTCGTGGAGTACAATTGGAAGCGGGTACAGTTTGGAGTTTCTCTTGTTCGGCTACATTGTTTCAATCCTAGTTTTTCGTGGAGTACAATTGGAAGTCGAAAGCTGGTTTAAGGTCGGCCATCTTATCTCGCAGTTTCAATCCTAGTTTTTCGTGGAGTACAATTGGAAGTTACAAAAAGATTAATAAGGTACTGGAGTATTTGATAGGTTTCAATCCTAGTTTTTCGTGGAGTACAATTGGAAGCCGAGCTATCCGCCGAGTATTACGTAGGTATGGGTTTGTTTCAATCCTAGTTTTTCGTGGAGTACAATTGGAAGACTTCCAGTTAGGTTTACGTGACTTAGTCCTCGGAAAGTTTCAATCCTAGTTTTTCGTGGAGTACAATTGGAAGGCGAGAGCCGAGGTAATCAAGGGCGACCCAGACCGACGTTTCAATCCTAGTTTTTCGTGGAGTACAATTGGAAGTTTCCGTACAACTACACAATAACGTAGAGGGTTTATGTTTCAATCCTAGTTTTTCGTGGAGTACAATTGGAAGTTAGAAGATTTTTTAGAACTAGTAAGGCTTCACCTAGGTTTCAATCCTAGTTTTTCGTGGAGTACAATTGGAAGAACATACTACTTATTCCACTCCTCCGCAGCATCATAGTTTCAATCCTAGTTTTTCGTGGAGTACAATTGGAAGTTATTCGAGTATCCAATTTACCGTAACTACTATCTACGTTTCAATCCTAGTTTTTCGTGGAGTACAATTGGAAGGGTCGTTGTTATCGTTAATAATCAAATCTCCATTATAGTTTCAATCCTAGTTTTTCGTGGAGTACAATTGGAAGACGTAGTAGGGCGTTTGTCTTGTCTGTCATAATTTTGTTTCAATCCTAGTTTTTCGTGGAGTACAATTGGAAGGCGGTATCTATATCGACCATACAGGACAGCTTACCGAGTTTCAATCCTAGTTTTTCGTGGAGTACAATTGGAAGGTAATCTTATGTCCTTTGTATTCCATTTGATAGTTATGTTTCAATCCTAGTTTTTCGTGGAGTACAATTGGAAGCCAGAGTATTGTAGTCTTTCTTAGCGAATAGCTCGCGTTTCAATCCTAGTTTTTCGTGGAGTACAATTGGAAGCCCGCTCGAACGTTGGTAGCACCTTACGCAGAGCTTGTTTCAATCCTAGTTTTTCGTGGAGTACAATTGGAAGTACGGAGTGCCTCTTAGGGTTTACGCCCGTGGTCTCGTTTCAATCCTAGTTTTTCGTGGAGTACAATTGGAAGAAACTGTCGGAGAACCAGATACCACCCAGCCTATTGAGTTTCAATCCTAGTTTTTCGTGGAGTACAATTGGAAGCTTGCGCTTCTACCAGCTCTCCTCCGTTAGCCTCTTTGTTTCAATCCTAGTTTTTCGTGGAGTACAATTGGAAGATAACAGCCCAGAAATGCTTATTTTAGGTATAGGCGGGTTTCAATCCTAGTTTTTCGTGGAGTACAATTGGAAGCGTACTCCTCGTAAATTCCCTCGAATAATCCGTTAAGTTTCAATCCTAGTTTTTCGTGGAGTACAATTGGAAGTATTGATATTCTGGAATACCTTAGCTTTGGCTGCTAGTTTCAATCCTAGTTTTTCGTGGAGTACAATTGGAAGAACGGACACCGCTACGTAATACGAACGAGTCTTACGTGTTTCAATCCTAGTTTTTCGTGGAGTACAATTGGAAGTCTCGTTCTCCATAATTTTAATAGAAATCAGATATATGTTTCAATCCTAGTTTTTCGTGGAGTACAATTGGAAGTTTGCGAGACTGGAGTAGTGCCGCCCAAACTAATTTGTTTCAATCCTAGTTTTTCGTGGAGTACAATTGGAAGTTCGTCGGGCGTTACCTCTCTGTCCAGAGGCATTATGTTTCAATCCTAGTTTTTCGTGGAGTACAATTGGAAGGAGGGTTTTACCGAGGAGCAGATTACTAATACCAAAAGTTTCAATCCTAGTTTTTCGTGGAGTACAATTGGAAGGCGTCTCCTGTACCGAAACCGTTTTTAACAATGTGGCGTTTCAATCCTAGTTTTTCGTGGAGTACAATTGGAAGGTTTCGGTAAGTTAATCCGAGAGGGTACAGGAGACCGTTTCAATCCTAGTTTTTCGTGGAGTACAATTGGAAGTTTGCAGAGGCAGACGACGACTTAATGGCGTAAGCCGTTTCAATCCTAGTTTTTCGTGGAGTACAATTGGAAGACGGTAGTATTACACTTACCAAGTACTTAGAAATGCGTTTCAATCCTAGTTTTTCGTGGAGTACAATTGGAAGGTCGCCGCAGCCGCAGTTAAGCTCCGTAGCCTTTGGGTTTCAATCCTAGTTTTTCGTGGAGTACAATTGGAAGTTCTCTGTATCTGGAAATAAGGGCGTAGCGTGTGGACGTTTCAATCCTAGTTTTTCGTGGAATACAATTGGAAGTCCATTTTTTACGCTCTCGATCTGGAGTGGAAAGCTGTTTCAATCCTAGTTTTTCGTGGAATACAATTGGAAGTCCAATATCAACGGGCTTACAAAAAAGCTACCGGGGAGTTTCAATCCTAGTTTTTCGTGGAATACAATTGGAAGCTTTTGTTATGCCCTCGCCTGATCAATTTTTTTGCAGTTTCAATCCTAGTTTTTCGTGGAATACAATTGGAAGCGAGGCTTTCCGAAAAGTCTCCGGTCAATTGATCGGTGTTTCAATCCTAGTTTTTCGTGGAATACAATTGGAAGAGAAATAACCGCACTTAATGCCGCCGCTCTTACTAAGTTTCAATCCTAGTTTTTCGTGGAATACAATTGGAAGTACTTTTACCTTTCCCCCGTTAGTCTCCCATGGGTCGTTTCAATCCTAGTTTTTCGTGGAATACAATTGGAAGTGAAAGTGCAGCTCCGTAAACTTTTGGGCGATGCCTGTTTCAATCCTAGTTTTTCGTGGAATACAATTGGAAGAACTTTGTTCGTTGTTACCAAAATGAGGAACAATGCGTTTCAATCCTAGTTTTTCGTGGAATACAATTGGAAGCTTGTTAAGTCCCCTCCAGTCTCTATGCCTGTAACTTGTTTCAATCCTAGTTTTTCGTGGAATACAATTGGAAGACGCACAATCCAACCCGCAATGTCAACCTCAAACCCGTTTCAATCCTAGTTTTTCGTGGAATACAATTGGAAGGAGTTAATCGGTATGCCGGAATCCATTCTGTTAATATGTTTCAATCCTAGTTTTTCGTGGAATACAATTGGAAGTCAATACTTACAAAATTGCCATTAGCGTCGTGGCCAGTTTCAATCCTAGTTTTTCGTGGAATACAATTGGAAGTTAGTCTGACAAGAATCAATAGCCATTAATGAAAAAGTTTCAATCCTAGTTTTTCGTGGAATACAATTGGAAGAAGGCTTGAGCAGATTCTTAATTATGGCGACCTGAATGTTTCAATCCTAGTTTTTCGTGGAATACAATTGGAAGGCAGTATTCTGGGAGGGCTTGACAGAAAAAAAATATGTTTCAATCCTAGTTTTTCGTGGAATACAATTGGAAGTATAAAATAATAGCCGACATAGTTAGAAGAATAAGAAGTTTCAATCCTAGTTTTTCGTGGAATACAATTGGAAGCTGAAATTAATAAGCCCTACCAATCCAACGTGCCCAGTTTCAATCCTAGTTTTTCGTGGAATACAATTGGAAGACTATATTGCTACCATCCAGGTATCCCGCACCAATCGTTTCAATCCTAGTTTTTCGTGGAATACAATTGGAAGGCATAGAGGTAGATGTGTATCGATACCACTCTACTGTGTTTCAATCCTAGTTTTTCGTGGAATACAATTGGAAGTTTCTTTAGCATACGCTAAAGTTTAAAAATAGTTCCTGTTTCAATCCTAGTTTTTCGTGGAATACAATTGGAAGACCTCAAGAAACTTCATTTATCTTTTTTTGAACAGGGTTTCAATCCTAGTTTTTCGTGGAATACAATTGGAAGAAATTCAAATCGAATGTAAATTACAAATTATAATCTAGTTTCAATCCTAGTTTTTCGTGGAATACAATTGGAAGAAGATAGATTTTGCAGCAAACATAGACACCGATACAAGTTTCAATCCTAGTTTTTCGTGGAATACAATTGGAAGTCTGGGGTGTTTATTATTTGGGAATAGCTGGGCAGCTAGTTTCAATCCTAGTTTTTCGTGGAATACAATTGGAAGAATTAAGGGGATAGGAGATATTTCTAACCTTATGTCGTTTCAATCCTAGTTTTTCGTGGAATACAATTGGAAGAGGCTTTAGCACTATTCTATTTTTATCCGTGTCTAAGTTTCAATCCTAGTTTTTCGTGGAATACAATTGGAAGTCGGTTTGTGCGCGTTCCTGGTCTGGAGCAACAACATGTTTCAATCCTAGTTTTTCGTGGAATACAATTGGAAGTCTGCTGATACATCTATAAGCAGTTCAATTGGTGCGTGTTTCAATCCTAGTTTTTCGTGGAATACAATTGGAAGCTTATATGATAATGATGGAAATATCACTAAGACTTCGTTTCAATCCTAGTTTTTCGTGGAATACAATTGGAAGTATTTTACCGAGCAAGGTGTAAATATAACTACTGCTTGTTTCAATCCTAGTTTTTCGTGGAATACAATTGGAAGAATCCGTAATAATTTATGGCATGTCTTGATCCAGTTAGTTTCAATCCTAGTTTTTCGTGGAATACAATTGGAAGATCAATCGGGATTAATGAAGATCGTATCTCGCTCTCTGTTTCAATCCTAGTTTTTCGTGGAATACAATTGGAAGACAGTGAGGTGATTTGCATGATTTTGAGCTTTTGATGTTTCAATCCTAGTTTTTCGTGGAATACAATTGGAAGTTATTATTCACCATAAATTTATATTGCTATGAAAGGGTTTCAATCCTAGTTTTTCGTGGAATACAATTGGAAGCGGTTAATTGCTTAAGCATTTTGTGAGGGATTTTTTGTTTCAATCCTAGTTTTTCGTGGAATACAATTGGAAGGCAATGTTGTACACAGCAATAGTAATATTTGCTATATTGTTTCAATCCTAGTTTTTCGTGGAATACAATTGGAAGCGTAGCCATGATTCAAACGATTTAGAGTTAATTAATGTTTCAATCCTAGTTTTTCGTGGAATACAATTGGAAGAGTTTACCGTGTGACAACATCCGTTTTTCATATTCAGGTTTCAATCCTAGTTTTTCGTGGAATACAATTGGAAGCACCAACCCACGACTCAGCCGCCGGGAATTTACCCAGGTTTCAATCCTAGTTTTTCGTGGAATACAATTGGAAGGTATAATTTATTTGTCTGCAAAAGTGTTCTACTAGCGTTTCAATCCTAGTTTTTCGTGGAATACAATTGGAAGGAAATCTATAGTTCTGCTGTGAGGTGGATTGTCATTACGTTTCAATCCTAGTTTTTCGTGGAATACAATTGGAAGGAGCTGACGGCCGATATTGGTAGACAGATCGATTTCGTTTCAATCCTAGTTTTTCGTGGAATACAATTGGAAGGCATCACAGACCTGCTGCAGTTACGCCCTAAGGAAGGTTTCAATCCTAGTTTTTCGTGGAATACAATTGGAAGTTTTCCTTGTCGTCATAGCTGCTTTTTATGTGAAAAAGTTTCAATCCTAGTTTTTCGTGGAATACAATTGGAAGTAGATTTTTAATAGTTAAGTGTTCAACATTGCGAAAGTTTCAATCCTAGTTTTTCGTGGAATACAATTGGAAGAGCAATGGCCTTTATTTGGGCTACAGCAAGCTATGCGTTTCAATCCTAGTTTTTCGTGGAATACAATTGGAAGGCCGATTGAATTTGAAGATACCTTGATTATTTTCCAGTTTCAATCCTAGTTTTTCGTGGAATACAATTGGAAGTCTGGTAAATTAGCTCTTTTCTGCATGGGTTATGTTTTGTTTCAATCCTAGTTTTTCGTGGAATACAATTGGAAGACGGAGTACCGTCTGTACTTGGAGCGTTTACATTTTCGTTTCAATCCTAGTTTTTCGTGGAATACAATTGGAAGTTAGCGAAAAACCGCTGGAGTTACAACGGTACAAGCTGTTTCAATCCTAGTTTTTCGTGGAATACAATTGGAAGCTTTAAGGTAATGGCCGCCGAAATGATCCGTTACGGAAGTTTCAATCCTAGTTTTTCGTGGAATACAATTGGAAGATGGATGCCTCGTCGCCGATGGATATTCCTCTTTTTTGTTTCAATCCTAGTTTTTCGTGGAATACAATTGGAAGTTGATTGAGTTTTTATAGTGGCAACGAATTTTATAAGTTTCAATCCTAGTTTTTCGTGGAATACAATTGGAAGGTAATCTTTCCAAATGCCCCAAAGCCCTGTAAATCTGTTTCAATCCTAGTTTTTCGTGGAATACAATTGGAAGAGCTTTTTTTATTTTCTCATTAATATATTGAGCAAGGTTTCAATCCTAGTTTTTCGTGGAATACAATTGGAAGCCGTTTGTGACCAGACAGTTGGAGATTTTGATTATACGTTTCAATCCTAGTTTTTCGTGGAATACAATTGGAAGAGGTACTGCGTTCTAGCCTCGTCGTAACTGTATTTTCGTTTCAATCCTAGTTTTTCGTGGAATACAATTGGAAGTCTATGGCATGGCTGCGGCAAAAGTGTTTAACTTGTTGTTTCAATCCTAGTTTTTCGTGGAATACAATTGGAAGCGTATCTTGTACTTACTGTATAGGTGCTGCCCTTTGCGTTTCAATCCTAGTTTTTCGTGGAATACAATTGGAAGGAAGAAGCCCAGGCCGCCAAACAGGCTGAAAAAGAGGGTTTCAATCCTAGTTTTTCGTGGAATACAATTGGAAGAAGTCTGGTAAGCGTGATATTTTATTTGCCAACGAGAGTTTCAATCCTAGTTTTTCGTGGAATACAATTGGAAGACCAGTGGGATATTATTGCCTTTGACGATTCGCAGGCGTTTCAATCCTAGTTTTTCGTGGAATACAATTGGAAGCCGCCCAAATTTGGTCTACCTCCTCTTGCTGTATGTGTTTCAATCCTAGTTTTTCGTGGAATACAATTGGAAGACTGTAAGGAAGTTATTACGAACTCTTGCGGTTTACGTTTCAATCCTAGTTTTTCGTGGAATACAATTGGAAGTGCCCTCGTCCAAATACCCGTAAAGATGCACCCGCACGTTTCAATCCTAGTTTTTCGTGGAATACAATTGGAAGCTCGTTAGGGTCGCTATATGAAGTTTTAAGAATGTGTTTCAATCCTAGTTTTTCGTGGAATACAATTGGAAGCTGCTGGATTTGACAACGTTTGTGAGGATGTAAATAAGTTTCAATCCTAGTTTTTCGTGGAATACAATTGGAAGAACGGGAGGCCGCTCCTCAACTCAAATTAAAAAATTGTTTCAATCCTAGTTTTTCGTGGAATACAATTGGAAGGGGGACCTTGATGGAAATATTGCATTTAATCTGGGCTGTTTCAATCCTAGTTTTTCGTGGAATACAATTGGAAGGAATCGCCCAATCACTTTCGTTGATAGGTGCCAAACTGTTTCAATCCTAGTTTTTCGTGGAATACAATTGGAAGGCGGCAAAATGCATGATCGATCTTCAATATGTTTTTTGTTTCAATCCTAGTTTTTCGTGGAATACAATTGGAAGGCAGTTGGCTGCGGAGGTGCTTGCCAAAATCTTTTCTGTTTCAATCCTAGTTTTTCGTGGAATACAATTGGAAGCGGCTTGAGTAATCATTTGCAAATGCTTTTGGTTATAGTTTCAATCCTAGTTTTTCGTGGAATACAATTGGAAGGTCTTTCTTTAGCTGGTCAAATGGTTCGCAATGCCAGTTTCAATCCTAGTTTTTCGTGGAATACAATTGGAAGGATATTATCCAAAGTGAAATTGAGCAGCAGCAAGAACGTTTCAATCCTAGTTTTTCGTGGAATACAATTGGAAGTGGGTATTGATTTTAAAAAAAGCTTGCTCAGAGGCTCGTTTCAATCCTAGTTTTTCGTGGAATACAATTGGAAGAAAAGATTTTATCCCCGATTTATGCAAGGAGGTCCCGTTTCAATCCTAGTTTTTCGTGGAATACAATTGGAAGCGTAAAAGGCTTGCTTACGCTCAAACTCCACCTTATGTTTCAATCCTAGTTTTTCGTGGAATACAATTGGAAGCGTTGATTTGACGCGGACCTCTCGAGGTCTGAGAGGGTTTCAATCCTAGTTTTTCGTGGAATACAATTGGAAGTTGAATCCCCGGAGCTTTTGTTCGTCGTCCGCTCCGAGTTTCAATCCTAGTTTTTCGTGGAATACAATTGGAAGCGTCTTTGCCCCTCCTCAATATCTTTATCATAAATAATGTTTCAATCCTAGTTTTTCGTGGAATACAATTGGAAGCCGTCTTTGTTGCAAACGCCTGAATATCAGCATTTTACATCAATTTTCCAAATTTTATTTATTATCCGATCTTGTCAAAGAACTTTTGTTTTGGTGGAGTTAAGCAGTGTTTTCAAACACCTAAGTTATTGATTGTCAGTACTTTAGGAGGTGCTTGGAGCATGGGTCCAATAAATTGCCGGGCGGCGGCTCCTTATTGGGTACAAATATTTCTGTACGTGCAATTTAAACAACGCTTTTTGTATCGGGTAGCTTTGGGATAACTATTTTTCACAATGATATTTTGTATAGCAGCGGCATCCTTTTTCACCTTGTCAATATGGCCCGGAAGGATCGGAACCTCTGCCAGTTTATTTTTGCTTCGGGTATAAACCAAAAATCCTTTGTGAACTGATTTGCCAAAATTGGACTCAATGAGCCAGGCATAGCAGTAGAGTTGGGTCTTATAAGTATCGAAAATGCGGTCTTTATATTGAGCAAATTTGTAATCCAGCGGTGCCATGCTCCCGTCTGCCAATACCAGCACCTCATCCACCTGACCTCTCAGCAGCTCATTTGTCAGGTATTGATCGATCAGCTTGTCTTCAACGCCCAGCCGCCTTCTATGGTAATCCATGTTTTGCCTGGCCTTTCGGTCATGTAGCATTCGGCCGGCCATTACCTTGTAATACTTTTCTTCGTTTTGCGGAATACGCAGTACATACTCAAAAAAAGTGTAGCGTGGACAAAACAGGTATTCAATAATATGCGATGGGGTGATTGAAAATGGCATCTTTAAAAAAACAGGGCTTTTACTTCGTCCGTCATTAGTTTTTTATCAAAAGCCTGCCCCAGCAATACGGTACTTTGCAATTCGGCCCGGCTCATGGGAAAAATATATACCTTGTCCTTCTCGTCATTTATCAATGCTCCGATCTGCAACTGCAACGTATCTTTTTCATTGGAATTGACCGAACCTAAAAATACCGAATATTGCACCCGGTACAAGCCAGCCTGCTTGCAAAGCTTGGCCACTTTGGTGCGGGCCTTATCATTTTCAATGTCGTACAATACCCAGGTAATCATTCGGCAATTTCTTTTTTGATCAACGCATTGGCGAATAGATGTGCATCCAGTTGAATGATATTGGCACGGGTCTGATTGCGGTTCTTATAGCGCACCCGCTCTTCTTCAAAGTATTGGTTGAAAGCTTCTACCAGCAACACCTTGCCTGCCTTATTCAAACTGAATCCGTTGGTGATCCGGTCGGTATGATCCTGCCTCACTTTTTTGGCAGCAAACAAACTGAACACCACCTTGTCGGCAAATATTCGGTAAGGTTCAATAAAATCATACACCAGGCTTTTGTAGTTGTAATCATCCCGATGTAGAAAGCCCAGATAGGGATCCAGCCCGCCAATGATCAGCGCCTTCTCCACCCGGCTGTACAGTATGCCGTAGGCATAATTGAGAAAAGCATTGAAAGGATCGGCAGCCGGGCGGGAGCTTCTGCCGGCAAACTGATATTGAGCCGGCAATACATGGCTCAAGGTTTCAAAAAACAAACGCCCGGCAGTACCCTCCAGCCCACGGAAGGATTCTGCAAGCTCCGCAATCTTCTTTCCCTCACTTTCAAGTATTGATTCCCGCAAAGCCTCAATCTTATCAACCCGATCCTGTAAAAAGGGCCCTTGCCGTTTGCGGTGCTTCATCAGCTTCTGGATAAATCCGGCCTGATTGGCCAGCTTCCTGCCCAACCAGCTTTTGACAAAACGAACCGCCTCCTCGTTGAGGCTGGCTTCCAACTGCTTTTTGCGGATCAGGGTTGTACTACCCAATTTGCTGTGCCACACCCTCCCCGCCGGGTAGCCGTCGTTTTCCAAAAACACGATATCCACATTGTGCTGCACTGCCAGATGCACCGCATCGGAGGAAAGCGCCGTGCCTCTGGACAGCCAGATACTCTTCACCTTATGCGCAGCGATCTGATGCCTTTGCGCATCGCTCCCGCTGCCAGCCGGAAGCTTGATCTCAAACAGCTGATCTTTGACGTGCAGATAAGCACCATAGGTATTGATATGCACCTGCATCTCAGGGGGATGATCGCTTTTTTTCAATAGTGCCGAAGCCCCTGGAAACCAATTTGCCCAGGCCAATGTGATCGGGCAGATATACATTGGTGACAAAGCTACCCAGGAAGGTCAGCACGGGTTGGTTTTTAAATTTTGACAACCTCGGTGCTTTCAGATCCAGGTGGAGCATCAGTCGTTGTTCGGCCCGCACACCGGCTACCGTCAAAAAATTGAGCAGATTGCGGATCAGAATGCTCTTGAGCTGCTCCTGGCGCTGGGCTTCGTCATAAGAAAGATAGCGGGCATAATTCTCCTGATTGAGCGGCATCCAGGGATTTACAAAGCGATAAGCCATCAGCTCGTTCAAAACCCTGACCGGCACCTCTTCACTTTTCAGATGCTTTTGGTGCAAAGGGTATTCGAGCCCGTCAATGTCAAGCTGCTTGAGCTGCAAAAACCGCTCGGTGAGCAGCTTTGCGCCCTCCCCGATACCCACCAGCATAGGGGTGCCACCAACTACCTTGTACTGAATGCGGGGATAGCGGTAAATGACTTTCCCATCGGGCTGGTGGTTGTGAAACAGGTCAGAATCCTCACCAAACAAATTGGCAAAATAACCGCGGAGCTTGTGCCCGTCGCGGCGGGCTAGTTGTATTTCGGGGAAGGAGAGGTGGGTTTGGTGCATGTTAGTAGGATTTTGAAGATGAACTATTATTGGTATTTTTTGATTCTTTAAATTTTAGACCCGTTTCAAAATCGTACAAAACATCAACATACTTAAACCATTTATGATTTTCATCTGGAACACATTTTAAACCCCCAAATCGTCTTTTACTTATCGAAACTTCGTGTTTCGATTTTTCCATAATGGTTTCATTATTTAGGTATTCCTGAAATTTGTCTGGAATAACATTGACGGTGTCTAATCCTTCTCTGGTAAAAACTTCTTCTTTGCTGATTAAATCTAAAATGTAATTTTGATCAAACTGAATTTCTGAATAACGTCTTAATCCTTTTTCAAATGGCTTTTCTCCGTTTTGTTCAAAAGATTCCAAATCATAATTTTGATAAACCTTATCTACCAATTTCAACAAATCACTTTCGGTTAGTCTTTTCTGATTTTCTTTCAAAATTGAAAAAGTGTTTGAAAGGATGTCTTTAATGGTGTACACATATTTTTCTGTGACTTCCGAATGTTGAAAAACAACTACTTGTGTATCTTTCTTTCCTCGTTTTCGATTCACTCGACCTGCTCTTTGAATAATGGCATCAATCGGTGCATTTTCGGTAAACAAAATGTCAAAATCGATATCTAGAGAAACTTCAACTACTTGTGTGGCAACTAAAAGGCATGCACCTTTCTTTGCTTCCATTTTGAAAATATCCTCTTCTTTTTCAGCGCGATGTTTTTGAATAAAGCGGGAGTGGTAGCATAGTAGATTTACCACGTTTTGAAAACTTGGCAAGCCTTTGCCTTTAAGCAAATCTTTAAAGTATTGATAGGCTTGAATGGCACTGTCAACAGTATTCAAAACTAAAAGCACTTTCTTCCCTTCTTTAATGGCTTTTTGAATTTCAGGCCTTATATTTTCAAAAGGTTGCTCTCGAACTTCAAAGTCATTTCGAGCCTTATCCAACAAGGCTGTATCGGGAATGTACGTAGGCGAGTTCAGGTATTTAGTGAGCAACATTCTCAATTTTTTCGGCATTGTTGCTGTCATGATGTAAAACTTTGCTCCAAATTCATTTTGCAAATATTTAATAGTTGAGACAATCAGTCCCAGAGTATAGGGGTGATACAGATGAATTTCGTCAATAATAATTCTCGAATTGAGTTGATGAAAGGTTTTGACTTCCCAAAATCCAAGATTAAACCCCTGTGTCAAAATTTGGTCAACTGTACAAACTGTTACATTTTTGAAAAAGGCTTTATCTATAAATGCGTACTCTTTTTCTGGATAATTTTCATCAATTTCCTTTTGCAAAAAGAAGGCGGAGGAATGGACAATTGCTACTTTTTCTTTTCCAAAATAATTACACAATCTTTTGAAGATAGCATTGGATGTGATGCGAGTTGGCAATAAATAAAATATATGTTCAAACTCTTTTTTTTGTGATGACCATAAAAGGGAGGCTTCGGTTTTTCCGCTTCCTGTGGGTGCTACAGCTAAGACGTTGCCTGACACATAACTTGCCTCCTGAAATGTTCGATACTTAAACTTATTCGCGATTTCATGTTTTCCTTCTTGTCTTAGCTTTTTGATTATTTGATTTCCTAAAAAATCCTTTTTGTACATCAACCCAGGTTCTAGTTGGCGATGACCTGAAGCTGTCCAATCGGCAATATTTAAAATAGCTTTGTGAAAAATGTATTGCTTTCGATGGGGTAGTTTAAGGTTTTCCGTTAAGGGAAAAATGTTTTTTTCATAATCCCGAATAATTTTTTTGTACTCTTTACTGAAATAGGATTTAGCTTTTTCGTTGATTTTAAACTTAATTTCAGGGTGCTTAGTAAGCCATTCATTTGCATATTCAAAAAACGCATTAAAACTCTCTTCCTTGATTTTAAGATTTGCCAATCTGTTTTTTTCAAATGTATCTTTATGATAAGCCTTGTGATGTGAAAATACCGCAAATAAACTCAGAGGATTTTTCGCATAATGTTCATAATTATTGACAAACAAATACATCCCACTCAAAAATTCATGCCGCACAAAATTATCCCAATCCGTTTTTCGTCCATCTTGAATCATATCTTGAAAATTCTCACAAATCTTACCCAAGTCATGAAATAAAGCAGCAATAAATGCCTCTTGCCAAAATGCCTCGTCAGGCAGAGCTTCAAAATATCGATCTTTTAAGGCCAACAGATTTTTGACAACATAATCTGTATGTTCTGCCAAAGATTCTTTTGGTTTCTTCGCCCAAATATCGTTTAGCATGTTCGCAACTGTTTTAAGACTTTAAGACATGCCAAGTTTGGAAAACTTGGCATGTCTTAGTTTTGCTTGGGTTATTCTATCCAATATTTTGCATCCTCAAAAAGCAAAGCGTTTTCTTTATGAAAATTTACAAATTTCTGTTCTCCACCAAACCACTCAAGAACCTCGGCTCTTTGAAGTATTGTAGGTCGATCAGAAGTATGGCTACTATATGAGCTCCATTGATAAGAAGTCAAATCCCTACACAAATTATGATGAACAGGGTTGCTGTGAATATACCAAATGAGTCGCGTAAAATAACTCTCACTTTCAATTCGCTTTCTGCGAAATGGTTTTTGAAAAAGAGAGCCAATTCGCTTCTCTTGCTTGTTAATCGCTTTTGCATAACTCATTAAAAAACAGCGCATTTTTTCACTAACAGCCCAACTAAAAAGGATGGATTTCTGATGTTCTTCTAATTTGGGCAGCACCTCTTGGCTTGGTGAATCCTTCATTTTTCCTAAATCAAGTAGTTCTATTCTTTTTAATGCCCTTAATGGGATAACAACAAATTCTTCGCAAAACTTTGAAGTGATTTCAGTCATTGATTTTACTCGAACCATGAGGTGAAAATGATTTGACAATAAGCAATATGCAAAAGTGTCCACATATCCTTCCATGTATTTTTCGTAGCGTTTTAGGAAAAATCGATAATTTTCATCTTTGAAAAAAATTTTGTTTTTGTTATTGCCCCTATTGTAAATGTGATAGGTACATCCAGATTCTAGGGGCAACCTTATTTCAAGCATGTTCGTTTTTTTTGTGGACAAGCATCAAAACTAGGCAGGTTTAAAAACTTGACAAGTCTTGATGATGTTAGATTGAAAAAACAGGAATAAAAGCATCTTTAAAACTCACTCCTTTTACTTTGTAATTCAATTGCATTTCCGCACCGATAAAGGAAAAAGTGGAGATATCGGAAACAGTTCTTTTTCCGTAATCAGAAGCATACTCAAATCGAACAGGCAAATCAAAAGTTATAGGCTCAGAAGTATGATAAATGGAAAAGGTCAACCGATTGGAAGCATTTCGAATCACTTCGCCAACGACATCGCCTGGCACAATACAATTTTTCACCTGATCATTTTCAGAAATTTCAATGTCATTCTCAACAGATTTTACCATTGCCAAGGCATCACTATTTCCCATCGTCAAAGCAAAAACCGGGTTCAAAAAAGCGGCTTTAAGCTCGTTAAGTTTTGATTCATGTTCAGAGCCAAAAAAAAGAAAAAATTGATTGTGAACTAAATGCTCTCTTTGAATTATACTACTACATTCTTCTTTATTTTTACCTGCCGTATATTTCATCCCCGGATAGTAAAGATGCATTTTTGAAGTCATCTTTGAATATTTCCACGTATCCGTTACCCGGCCGCGGAAATTTCCTGCGATCCCTAAATAAAAAGGTGTTTCTTCAAAAAATTCTTGCGCCATTTTTGGACTTAACCCCAAAGCTGCACCAGCCAAACCTATTACGGTAGTCGGTGGCGGTAAGTCCAGCGTTTTATGAAAATTCTGGAACTCAGGATTCCGAAAGGATGCTGTTTGCGTGATTATTTCTACACAAAATGAATGCATAGCATGAATTTAGGACTTGACAAGTTTTGAAAACTTGTCAAGTCTTGTTGTTGATGTAATATTCCTTCACCCAATTTGCAACTGTGGCAAACCCTTCGCTTAAAGTAAGCATGCCTTCCTGCTTATCAAAAACTGCTTCCTGCACTGCAAAGGCTGACTTGTCGATGAATTTTTCGTAATCAGCGATGACCGAATTCAACTTTTCCATGTCAATCTGACCCGTCTCTGACAGTGTCACCGATTCCAAAAAAATTGGATTTTTGCTTTTCATCAATGCTGCGGCAATAAATTTTGGAGATATATCTGCCAAAAACCGGCTTTGACGACCCGAACTCCAAAGCACTTGTAAGGCGTCAATAAAGGCGAGAACCCGCTTTGCTTTTTCCGTATTATCAACCAATTCTTTTACTTCAAGTGTTCTGGCTTTTGCCTTTTTGTCTTCATTGACTACATACTCACGCCCCACTCTATCCAACTCTATTAAAACCGTTCCCCGATAAACACCTGAATGAATTTCCGTTTCAAAAATATTCGGATTCAAACCAATCTTTTTACCCATAAAATTGGTGGCATAATCCAAATCTCCTTTATAAGTTGCCAGTGCCAGAAGAGATTCAACTCTGACGGGGGAAGTTCGCACATTTGAAGTACCTGCTGCACCGTCCTCACCGGCTTTGGCATCCATATACCCGAATAAATCATCGTCAATGTATTGGATTGGATCTAAAGCTGTTTTAGGTGCGCCTTTGGAAGTACTTGATTCACCAATGGGCGAAATAGTATAACCCAATTCTTCGATTTTATCGCGTAGTGCCCGACGAATAGCCTGAGAAGAAACATAAGGCAATTCTTCGCCATTTTGCAAAGTCACTTTTTTAATGGGGTTAATATTGTCCACTTCTTTGTCGCTTCCGTTCAGACTAGCGAGTGAAACTTTTGAAAGATAAGTAATGGTAATGCTGTTTGGAATCATGATTTAGTTTTTTTTGATGATGAAAGAACGGCGTTCAAAACATTTAGAGCACCTATGACAGCGTATTGCCGAACCATAATGAAGTTGTCCTTGTCAACAGTTTCTATCATACCGTTGCTCAAGGAGTATTTTTTCATTATCCGTATTAACGCTTCGGTGAACTGTTGAACGGTTCTTGATTTGTGCAGTTGGATAATGTCTTTGCGTCCGTTTTTTGCATTGGACTTTTTAACGGTATCATCGCCTTTTTCATTCTCATATTTTAGAATGTTTTGTGCGATTTGTTTTCCGAGATTGACGGAACTTTCTTGCAAGTTTGTATCCATGTCTTTGTGGTTTAATGATTTTTCATATAGCAAAAGAAAATCCTTTAGTTTAGTATAATTTCGATAACCTGGATTTTCGTTCGCCAATAAATATTTATAACTGTCAAAAAAGAGTTCTTCGATGTCTTGTACAATGGTTTTTCCTTTTAACACTTTCCCTAAAACGGAAGCTCGAATTTGGCGTTCAACGGCTTGCCCTTTGCCAAAATTATTTTTCTTTATGGTAGCGGATTTTGGAGAATATAGTTTTAGGCCTTGCCATATTGGTTGAAACTTGATGTGGTCTGAATCAAGTGCATAAATCAATCGAAATATGTATTTGACATTGTTATATTCTTCAAAGAAGTTTGGGCGCATGGTCGAGGCAAATTTATCTGCCCGAAATGTCACTAAACTGATTGGAATTTTATCTAAAAGATTATCCTTAAACGGGTCAAAAAAATCATTGTTTTCTTCGTCAGTTTCATCAATTATTTGTCCCTCAAATCGATCTTTATAAAAAGTATAAAGCAACATAAAAGCAATTTCAGATTCCCAAACCGCATCTTTCGTTGTTTCAATTTTTATGTCTTCTCCAGCTTTTCGCTTTACAGTAAAATCTTTCAACTTGAAATTGAGCAAATATGTGATTTTTGCCATTTCTTCCTTTTGTCGAAACATTGGCGTTTCGTATAACTTGGCCATGTTTTCCAAATTATTGGAATTGAAAAAATGACAAATGATAGTATCGTAGCTATTTTGATAAGAGAAATAGCAAAGGGCAGGAGCAAATCGAATTAAATACATCGCTTTCCAGCTAATGTGTTTTTCACTACTGTTTAGAAAAGTATTGAAATTTGTCAGCCCCGAAACAAATGGAGATACATTCTTTGCTTCGACCAATGCTTTGAATGATTCACCAATTATCGGGCATTGCTTATTGCCTTCCATTAGGTGTTTTTCATCCAGTTCCAATCGTGTGATCTTGGTGTAAGGTTCATTCAAATAAACCTTACTAAGCAGTTTGATGCCTTGTGATTCGAAATACGATTTAATCCTGTTGGCGAGTACGGTATTTTCCTTTTCTAACTGCTTGATTTTAGGTGCATTATCCTTTTTTCGAGTAACTCCTTGCGCATTGTTGGTTAGCAGATGAGTTAATCCATAAGTATTCATTTTTGGAAAGCGCTTGAATTCATCATCTTCTTCTATATAATATACATTATAGTTTTCGTCTAATTGCTTTCGAGAAGGTGTATCATAAACCTCCCTCCCCATGAAATAATAAACCTCTTCCAAAAACTCCAATAAGTTGTCACATTGAATCGTCAATTCATTTTTTGAAAGCGGTGCAACTTCCAAAGAGGGAAACTTATTAGGATAGGCGATTTTGTATTTATCAATAAAGCGTACTAATCCGACAATACCCGCATTGATAAAAATATTAGAAGTCCGATTGAAAGTGATGGATGTTATGTTCTCTTGTTTTGACATTTCATTTTATATTTTTACCCCCCAAATATCCCCCACCCCATTCCCAAATCCCGGGAATGGAATTTTTTCAAGGTTTTCTCCTGCTTTTTTTGTAAATTGTGCTATCACATCTCCGGGGAGAGTATCCCCGGATCGACGCATCACTCTCATGATGCGTTTCTTTTTTCCCCCAAATACTCCCGAAACCCTTCCGGCTCCAGTGCCTCCACCTCGCCTGGCAGCCCCAGTACAAAGCGCCCAACTCCCTTCCATGAGCGTACTATCCCGTCAAAAATAATTTCGCCATTTACATTTCTGACCTGGGGGCGGCTCAACGGAAACTCCTCCACCAACAGATGATGCGCCAGCGGGCTGAGCTTCAATCGCACTTGCTGCCAGGCCTCCCCCGTCAGCCCAAACAGATCCATCGGTGACCCCCTCCGGCCTAGTGCAATGGGCTGGTCCAGCACTTCCACGTCTTCGATCCGGCCTATCTTAAACTGGCGGTGGGCTTCCTCTTTCAGATCCCAGGCGATGAGGTAGCGTTCATCCGGAGTGATCTCCAGAGGCTCTGCTATACGATCTTTAGTAGTATTACTGGTCAGGGAGCGGTAACGGATCAGTCGCAGGCATTTTCCAATGTTGATACCGGTGCGAATGATTTGAAGTATGTAGTTTCTATGGAGTTGTGGCAGCGCATCGGCCAATGGGATCAGATTGAGGTTGCGGCGAAGTTTGTCGAGAAGGAGTTGGCCTTGAACGCTAAGCGGTTGTTCTTTTTCTAGTAATTGTTGTATGTAATTGAGATCGTCAAGCGACAACACACCATCGCCGCTCTTGGGGATGGTAAAACGGAGTGATCGCCTGTTATTTTTGTCCTTGTCAATAACGTAGCCCAGGCTTTCCAATAACTTCAACATGCGGTAAACAACACTTTTGGGCAAATCCAGCCTTCTGATCAATTGTGGTACATCCTTAGCAGGTGGCGTGTTGAGTAGCCGGACGAGGTTGAAAATTTTTTGTATCCGCTGGTAATCGTTCATCTAGGGGCTGGTAATTTAGGGCAATGACCAAATATTTCCATTATACATCAGCCTTGCTGCAACACGTCACAGCCAGTCCAATGTGTTATAAAGCATGTGTTATAATGCCTGAAGAAAATGCAATTGAAAACGGTAAAAAACCCTTTCCATAGGTTTAGGAACGTGTTTGGAATTCACCCTTCGGTGCATTAGTGCAAAATTTAATTCTGTACTTCATTATTTTTCATCGCCATAGCGTGGGCTATGCCTCAAAAAAAGGCTTCGCCCAAAATTAAATTTTACTACTACTGCTTCCAAAAGCAATTTCCAAACACGCTCTTAAAAATCTGCTGCGGTTAAAAATTTGCAGAATCCCCAACGCTTTCGGCACTGCTCCTATGTAAACTTCAAGCCGCCAGGTTTTGTGTGTATGCACAAGACTTGGCAAAGCGCGGTGTAACCTGTAACCGCTGCGCTCTCGCAAAAGCCTTTTTAACCATTTCCTTGTGAGCTTATGATTAAATAAGCTCATGCTCGTTTCATGGCTAAATATAGTAATATGACATTAGAATTACAAACTCTAGTGGGCAGTGTACTAGGGACCGTTCAAAAAAAATGGATACCCCCCAAAACCAATTATTGTTTCTCAATGCTCTACTCCCTCACCACAAAGCCTTTCATGCCATGCTTTTTCTGCAGCTCCGCCCGATAGGCTGCTGCTGCTTGTGAGCTATCCAATTTGCCCAAACAAACCTTGTGCAGCGTTTTCCCGCCAAGCGTTTTGCTTTGAAGCCAGACATCTGCAAAGCCCTGCCGCTTCAGTTTGGCGGCATAATGTTCTGCATTGACTGCTTCGGCAAAGGAAGCGATTTGTACAGCATAGGTCGTAACTTTTTTGACAGGAATTACCCTTCCATAAGAAGTTGGCCGCGGCGCATTTTTTTCCGTGAGCGCAACGGCAGGCGGAGGAGTAGCGGGTGCCGCCTTTGGGGTAATCACCAACTTGCGCAGGCTGGTACCTTCTTTTTTTGCCGTCTCCTTTGCAGGTACTTCAGACGCTTTGGCCGGCACTTTATTGAGCCGATCCGAGAAGCCTTTTGGCAACAGATCCACCGGCTCCTTTTCTTTGGTTGGTTTCGGTTTGGCTACTGGTTTTGCTGTAATACCTTTGCTGGCCAGGCTTGGCAGCTTCAACTTCTGGTATGCATCGTCATCCAACAATTCGAGGCGAACCCGGGCCAGGCCGGTGAGTTCCACCTTTTGTGCAGCAGCTCTTGACAGATCGATCACCCGGCCTTCCACATGGGGCCCGCGATCATTTACTTTTACGATCACCGAGCGGTTGTTATCCATGCGAGTCACTCGGAGGTAGGTGCCAAAGGGAAGCGTTTTGTGAGCAGCCGTGTATTTGGTAATATCGTAAGCTTCGCCGCTGGCGGTAAGCCTTCCATTCAGATAGTCGGCATATACTGAGGCGATGCCAAGCTCTGTGGGCTGAGCAATCGTGCTAATGGCCGCAAAGCTCAAAGTGAGCAGTAGTAGAATTTTTGGAAATTTTTTCATCGGATTTGTGATTGTATAGGAATGAGTCATCAATTAGCAAACGTTTGATTGGCAGCGTTTTATATAAATTTGACAAAGAACTTATTTAAAGATCATCTGTGCCATGTTTCTCCTTCAGTTTTTCAAAAAAGTCTTCCTCCTCCCGTACTTCTTCCAATCTTTCTTCCAATTCGCCCAAGCCATCTCTGATCAGCTGGGCAAAGTGGTCGATATCGGGCATGATCGGTTCGCAGGAAGTAGCGCAGACTGACAGGATGCCGTTGTAGCTAAATACTACGATCATTAGCCCGATACCTTCAAAAGTCACGCCGAGGCCGTACTGGTGCAGCAGTTTGAAGCCATTCATATACAAGGGCATAGGTGGCCCCGGCACATTAGTGATGATCACATTGAAAAAGGGGCGGTGGACATTCGAGAGGCCCATCTGAGTATAAAAACGACTGGCTAAAGCTCCTACCTCAAAAGGAATCAGCTCCACGATCTGATCCACCGGTGTGGCTTTGCTATATACTTTTGAGCTTTGAGTGCTCTCATAAATTTTGCGCAATCTTTCTACAGAATCCTCTTCATCAGTTGCCAAGCCTACCAGCATGCCGGATATCCGATTGCCCATAGCCCCAGACTCTTCATCGCTGCGCACCGAGATGGGTGTCATTGCCACCAATGGCTTTGCCGGCAAAGCTGATTTTTCCTGCAAATACTGCCGCAAGGCAGATGCACAAATTGCCAATACTACATCATTTACCTTCACTCCCATTGCTTTCTTGACCGCCTTGATCCGCTCCAGTGACAGGTCCACCGCACCAAAAACTTTACTTGCCGTCACCGGCACATTGAGGATGCTTTTGGGGGCCGTCATAGGCATGGGTGGCAGGGGCAACAACTGGCTTGTTGCCTCTTTGGCCAGCTGTATAGCTGTATCTGCCGAGCCTTTCAGGAAATCGAACACCTTATTCGGAGCATCTGCCGTACCGGCGTAGGCTTTGGCAATCAGCTCCCGATAGCCCGGTAAAGGACGCGGGGAGTAGGGCTCATCAGACGGCGCTATTTTGCGGGGCTTGGGAAAGATGTCGAAAATAGCTGCCATCATCTCCGCTCCCGACATGCCGTCAATATTGCAGTGATGAATTTGGGTAAGAGCAGCAAATGCATTTTTTGGCAAGCCTTCGATGCCTTCCAGCCCCGTGATGAAGGTCATGCGCCAAAGTGGCCGGGAGCGATCGAGCTGGGGGTTGTACAGCTGGGCAGCAAGCCTGGCCAAAGCCCGAAGCGAAGCGGGAGCGGGCAAGCCAACATGAAACATGTGCCCATCGAGATTGAAGTCGGGGTCATCCACCCAAAAGGGACGACCGAGGTTCATAGGCACTTCAGCAAGCCGCCGCCGAAAGACGGGCGAGAGATGCAGCCGCTCTTTTACATAAGCTTTGAAAGCTTCAAAATCAAAAGCTCGTTCCCCATCAGCTGGTGCAAAAATATTGATGGCTCCGATATGCATAGGCATACGGGCATTTTCCAAATGGAGGAACCATGAATCTAATGCCGATAGCTGTTGCATGCCGTGAAAAGTGCTTTGTGAAATAAGTTGATTCGAAAGTCCTGACGGACTCGAGGCTGAGATCTTCCAGCCGCCTTTGAAACTGTTTCCTAGTGGTTTGTCAACGTTTAAATGACGAGTTGAATTTGAGTGTAGTTTGTGCATGGACAAGGCGCAGGTTCGGTCTGATAGCCGTAGCTAGCTATCAAGGCCGGTTCTGTAACGCAGTACATGTGCAAAATACGCCAAAGACAGCCGGCAATTTAATCTTGACAGACTACTAGATATAACTCTGCAATTTCAGGGCAATGCCCATGTCTCCTTTCACCTTCACCTTGCCCATCATCAGCGCCATGGTAGGGCTGAGCTTACCAGACTTGAGCTTTTCATAAGTCTCCAGTTTCAAATGCAGCTCACAATCGGCCTCTTTGTCTTCATTGCTTACTACCGATGTGTCGCCGGTGCCATCCACATGCACAACCCCTTCGGTATCCGTGAATACGAATTTGAAGGTAGCGCCAATCGGCTCGGCATCAGCGGCAATGGTTTTCACATCATTCGTAACATCTTGTACAGTCATATTCTTTTTATTTAAAGGTGGATCAATGGATCATTTTTGCTTCCAAAATTAAACAAATTGTAACTGTTCAGAGATGTCCTGCCATAACAAGAGTATTAGCAACAGCATTATCAGTAAACAAACTCTTCAATGCATGAAAAACATTGACATTTTGTTTACGAGCAGTCATTATATATGACCTGGTTCTGGCAAAGAATTGGGCACCTTTTACAGATCTAAAACAACCGGATATTTTCTGCTTGACTTTCATCATTCGAATATCTCTTTCTGAAAAATTATTGTCAAACGGCACCTTAAAGTCGTAGAAAAATCTCAGTATATCTGTTTTGTAGTCTCTGAATCTTTCCAGTAAATTTCGAGGAGGTGATTTTTTCTTTTTTCCTCTTTTCTTTACAGGTGGTGGTTTGAATGGATTTTGTCTTAATCCTTTTCTGACAATTTTATCATATAGTGATTCGTACTTTTTGACAGTTGTATATGATATAGCTTGTTGGCCTCTTGCCAGTGCTTTATTTTTCAGATGTAGTAATCTCAGCAATAAGTCTATTAACTCTTCTGCCCATTTTTGTTCAAATCGTTCTTTTATGAAAACCAAATCTCTTAGCAAATGGGCATTACATAAACTGTGTTTGCAGTCATATTTGTAATAGCTTTTCCAAAAGTCATGCACTGCAATTCCTTCATATAAAGGCAATATTCCTATGTCCTCCATTGCTAGCTGACCTCTATTTGGATGAACTGCATAATAGGCATGCCGGTCGGTCGAACAGCTATGCAACCACCACCTTTTCTTATTGATTCTAAAACCCGTTTCATCAAAACCCAAAACTAAACATAAATCCAGTAGAGATTTTAACTTCTCTTCAAAGCTTTCTAGCTTATCAAATGCTTTTTGCCGAAAATTATACAACGACCCTTTACTTAACGAATGACCTAACAGATCATTTACTAGTTCTTTTGTCCGCTCATATGGTAATAATTGATAGTCTTGCAAATACACCACCATACTTTTTATATTCGGGCCATATTGAACAGCATAATCTACTCCTTGCGGAAATGCTTTATTTACACAACCACAATCGCATTGCTTCACTTCTGAGTGATGCTCCGTTATTCCTATTTTTATCTCCGGAATATCATATACTTGCCTTTTCTCTGTATAATCTGCCTTTTGACCTCTTAAATTCTTTTTGCAATTTGTGCAAGTATCAACTTTATGCTTTTCCACTTTATCTGGTTGGGCACTTATTTTTAACGTTGTTCCCTCATGACCTTTTTGTCCGCCAGCTTTTTTATTGCTCTTTGGCTTTATGCTTTTTGGAACTTTTTTAAAGCCATCTGTAGATGGAGGTTTACTACTATTATTACTATTCTTCGAAAGTTGATCCTCTAACTCTTTTATCCGTGCCTTTAATTGATTTATCTCCTCAGTAAACAATGAAATTACAAGCTCGAACAGAATCCGATATTCTTCTGGTATTTTATTTATCTGATCTTGTAATTCTTTCGGTAGCATCCCAAAAAATAATTTATTTCTCTCTATTATCGTAATTTTAACTCTGAATAATTACAACAAATTTACTTTAATCCTTGTGCAATATACCAGGCTAGTGCCTGCACTGAAAGCATCGGATTGGCTCCGCTGGCACTTGGAAACAGACTCGCATCGGCCACATAAAGATTCTTCGCTCCCCTTACTTCGCCATCAGGCTTTACAGGATGCAGCCGGTCCGAACCCCCCATCCGACAGCTACCCATCTGATGGGCAGAAGCCAGAAAATAGCGATTGCGGCCCCAGTTCAGGCGGGGGATATGTTGTACAAACTCCTCCAAATCACCATTCGCAGTCTCCAGTTTGTAGTACTGATTGTGCAGCACCAATATCTGCTGCGCAGCTGCTGCTGCATGTATGCGCACTGCTTCCTGTATGCCGCGCAACATATGCCCACGGTCGTATTTGTGAAGCCTATAGCCTGGTTGAGGCTGCCCCCGCCGATCGATAATAAGCTGGCCCGCAAATTTGTCGCGCGTAATAATAATGAAATTAGCCATGTGGCGGGCTTTGAGCATATCCGTTTTAAATTGTTCTCCCGACTGCCAGCTCAAGGCTGTCGCCATCAAGCCGGGATGTGCCGGAGGCGTTTCGATCTTGCAACCAAAATTGCCATCCAGTTGTACAAACTCATCACAAACAGCTGACATCATCGGGCCATACCAACTCTCTACCGGCTCAGAGTAGGCAGCACTTACCGCCGTTGTGGGGTGTAAATATAAGTTGCGGCCAATTTCAAGATGTGTCAGGCCGCTGCGCTTCAGCACAGCCGGGCTGTGGATGGCACCGGCTGCCAAAATCACTTTTTTAGCTACTATTTTAAGCTGCCTGACCCTTCCTGACGGAGACGTATGCAGAGCATATGCTCCTAATGCTTTCGCATTTTTGATAATGATTTGCTCCACATAAGTATCTGGAAAAAGACGAGCGCCAGCCTCAACGGCATCTGCAAGAAAGGTTTCTACCGCTCCCTGTTTGATACCATAGCGATCGCCATAGGGCGAAAAGCCCTGAGCCTCCCATGCCTGCTGGGCCTGCATTTCGACAGGTGGGCGGACATTGCGCGGTATATTTTTTAACAAGTAGCCCAATTTACCGGCTCCATTTAAAAGTGCCTGATTTTGGGCATTGTGGCGAAGAAGCCGGGTATTGATATGGCAACGCTGCTCTACAATTTCGAAGCTTTTTTGAAATGCATCAGTAATAAAATGTGGGTTTTGATGTGCCGTAGCCCATTCTTCCAATACATAGCCGGGAGTCCGAAAAGCACCAGCCCAATTGATGGTAGTACCCCCACCGAGGCAGCTGCCAGCCAATACCCCAATGCTGCCATTGGTGCTCACCAAGCCAGCCCGGGCCTCATACATTTGCTGCATCATAGTTTCCTCCTGTTGGCTCATCGCCTTTGGCTGCAGGTAGGGGCCTTTTTCCAAAACAATCACCGACTGGCCTGCCTGAGCCAATTCGGCAGCCACCACGCTACCCCCCGCACCACTACCAATGACCAGCACATCGCAGTCGAGGCTGGTGTCATTATCAATCGTGTTGACAGGGAGTGTTGAACTGGAAAGAGGTAAAAACGGAGGAGGCCCGGGATACCCCAGGCTTTGCCAGTTGGGATTTTTGCCATCGGCCTGAATGCCGGCAAAGTAAAAGAAGCCGCTTAGTTTTTTGAGGCTGGAAAAGCCGTTGCGCAAATCGGCCAGCGGGCTGCTCGCCCAGCGTTGTAGCAAAAGGGTTCGCTGTGCCTGGCTCAGTTGGTCAGCTGCTTTGAATGGGCCCAGCCAGGTGAGGCCTAGCCAGGGACTTGCCAGAGTTTTGCAAAGTTTTTTAAACTTTTGATGCTCCGCCACCGGCAAGTGAGCTATCAATTCGATGACCCGGTCGGCCACGTTCAAGTCTCCGGCTGTACGTTTCCAATAGCCTTGCGAATCCCTTGGCATATCAATAGAAGGCAGCAAGGCATCGCAAATGGCGGCCAATGCTGCATATTCTTTTGATGACAATTCGATCATTGTAAAAAGACTTTCCTTGACTTTATCTCTGCACTATCGATTGCGTCCGTAAGCTTCATGGCTCGATACCCAGTCGGAGCTGGAAATAGCGGAGGCCAGCGATAGCTCTCCTGCCAGTACCACTCCGGCGATAATTTCTGCCAGTTTGTTGACCTTACCTTTTCCAAAGCAACCCAGCAATTCCAGGCATTCGCGCTGAGTAGCCAGGCTGGTGCCACCTCCGTAGGTAGCTACTATGAGTGAGGGAATGGTAATGCTAATGTATAAGTCGCCCTTGGGTGTGAGCTCTGAATGGATGATGCCGGCGGAAGATTCCGATACATTGGCCACATCCTGGCCGGTGGCGATAAACATGGCTGTGATGCCGTTGGCCGAATGCAGGCCATTGTTGTTGGCACCTGATAAGATGGCACCCACATTGGCGATCTGGCCGTGATACACCAGCTGGGAAGCGCTCACCCGCATTACCTCTTCCAGCACTTCTCTTTTGACTACACATTCGGCAGTGACGCGCTTCCCGCGGGTGCGCATTACGTTGACTTGCGAAGCTTTTTTATCGGTAGCAAGATTGGATTCGAGGTAGAAATTTTTGACGGGAAAGTCTTTGTAATGGTCCAGTATCCAGCTACATGCAGCAAAAGTAGCCCTGCCAACCATATTTTGTCCAGCTGCATCTCCAGTGGTGAAGTTGAAGCGGAGGTAAGCAAATTTGCTGGCCAAAAAATCGTCGATGTACTGAAGCTTGCCAACGGAAGTAGTGGACTCGGCTTGTTCGGCTATTTTGCTAAAATTATTTTTCACCCATTTTACAAACTCTCTTGCTCCGCGCGCATTTTCAAATACGAAAACGGGAGCCCGTTGCATGGCATCATCCTGTACTGTGCATATAGCGCCGCCAGACATGTTGATGAGCTTGATGCCTCTGTTGTAGGAAGCTACCAGCGTGCCCTCAGTGGTAGCAAGGGGGATGAGAAAGTCGCCTTCGGCATGCTCGCCGCTGATGCGCAACGGACCGGCAAAGCCAATCGGCACTTGCGCCACCCCGCTGAAGTGCTCACAATTTCCCTCAAGCATGTGTGGGTCAAATGAGTACTGGCGGATATGTTCTAGCTTCTGGCCGGTATAATTTTGAATAAAATCCTGGCGAATTTTAATGATTTCCGAGTCGTAATCATCCTCTTTGCTACGCGGAATCCGAATGGCATCTTCTTTTTTGTCGGAAATAGAGCCATCCACTTTGAGGGAAAGTTTTCCAAATGGTTTTACGCGAAAGTTTACTTCGATGCTGTGCTTGCCTTTTGGCAGATGTGACGTATCGCAGATCACTACAAACTCTTTGCGCAACGGAAAGTCAATCGGTCCGCTGCTTTTTACATCGCCCGCATGCAATATTTGGCCAGCTCCAAAATCGAGCAACACTTTTTCCAAAGGAACCCGGTGGCCGCTCAGTTTTACCTCCATTATTTCTTTGAGCTTGGCATCACTGAGCCGGTTTTTGATAGAAAAGCAAACGCCTCGCTCCGTATTCTGAAGGCTACCGAAGGTATAGAGCTGCTTGAGTAGCAGGCTGGGTACAAGCATAGTCAATGTGTTTTTGGCTAATCAAAAAGTGTGTGGTATAAATGCAACAAGCGAGACGGCAACTATTAGATGCGTATCTCGCTTGTTGTCCGAATCCAGAAGTTTCGGCTGCTATCTGGAAGCGGCAGTTTTTCTTCTGCTAGTGCTACGAGCGCGCGTCTTTTTTTTGGCAGGCGCCTTCTTGGCACTCGCCTTTTGCATGGCGTCCAGCTCTTTGGAAAGCAGCCCAACCTTGATTTCCAGGGATTTGATGCGCTTTTCGAGGCGCTGGATTCCGCTGGCAGTGGGCAGGTTGAGTTTGCTCATCGTCAAACCGACAGCATTGGTCACAATCGCTTCAAACTCTTCCTTTTTCTCCACGAAATTATCTTCGAGGCGGGATACTACGGACTGGCCTTCTTCTTCGGACAGCTTGCCCTTTTTCACCAGTTCGTCAATTCCGTTTTTCAAACTTTCGGTGGTATTTGAAACCATACCAATCCCTGTGTAAAATACTTTTTTAAACAAATCTTCCATTTTTCGAAATATTTTTTGGTTGCACGGGTTGTTGCCCGGCAGATTTGAAATTATGTTTTGCAGAGGCAAAGTTATGCAAAAAAAAAATCAATTTACAACTCGATTTTTCATTTTTAGATAAAAAATAATTATTCGGCTAAATAAATTTATTTTATCAAAAAAAGAGGATTTTAATTTGGTTTATTTAATAACAAGTCAAATTTTTGATTTATTCATAAAATCAAGTTGATTGCTATATTTTCAATTAATGCCAATACAAAAACAAAATCCTTTCAGCAAGCTGCTGAAAGGATTTTTGCTTCTCGGTAATTGGGAATAAGAGTATGTCTAATTTTAGTTTTTCTTTTAATATGAATTGGATTTCACAGCTAGGCGAAACTCCTTTTGAGCGTCGTACCTAGACGGTACGGGGCGAAAAATAGCTGAAGTATAGCAAAGAAAGCCTTTCACATTAGTGAAAACATTAATTTTAACATACTCTAAATACTATCAACCAAACATAGTTTCTTTGGATATATATGGTGGCTTAACCGCCGTATTCAAAAACATAAGTCAACTTGCCGCACTGCTTGCTCGGCGCAGAAGCATCGCGCTCGAATCGATATCTCGTAGTCAGGTTAACTGCTTTGCGGATGATGTCGTTATCGCGGATGGTGCATTCGTCTTTTTTGGCTTTAGCCATTACTACGCGCCCATCGCGATTGATGCAAAGGTTGACCACGATGACGCCTGCCTTGCGGGTGATTTTTTTCACGTCGGCCCGGTAAATAACCTTCCGGTTGAATATACCGTCGCCCATCATTTCGCCCCAATTGGTGCCGGTGCTGTGGGTACCATTGCCCTGGCTGCCGGTTCCGCTACCCTCCTCACTTGAACTAGCAGTTGACGCGGAGCTGCTGGCATCTTTTGCATCCTTGGCATCCTCCGCTTCATCAGCATCGGTATCCTCTGTGGCATCCGGTACTTCTACGGGGGTAGGTTTTTCGATGGGGCTTTCCTTTGGTGCCTTATCTACTTTGGGCGTCGTTTTGATCGGAATTTCCGGCTGAGGGGCCGTGAGCACAGGCTTTTTGGTTTTCACAGGAGTGGGTTTGGGCTTGGGTACCGGCTTGGCTTTGGGCACAGCCTTTTTGGTATTTTGCTTGGCTTTGGTATCGGCCTTGGCGGCTTTTGGTTTAGCTCCTTCCTTGGAGGCAGGCTTAAAATCAGTAAAATCTACCAGTACTACTTCGGCAGTTTCATCAGGCTGCTGGAAGGGATTATTAGTCAAAAAGGGGAAAAGACCTATGGCAATGATGCTCAAATGCAGGAAAAAAGAGACAAACATCCCTTTTTTGCGATCTTTCCTTTCGGTGGCAAATACATTAGCGTTCATGTTGGCTGATTTGTGCCCTCGGGCGTGGTTTTTCAAATGTAATTCTAAAAACGACTTTGTCTTACCACAATATTGCCTGCTTTTCAAATAACTTGCTGTTAAGGGAATACTAAGGTTTGTAAAGGTTTTTTTAATGTTTTCAGAGAAGAATATGCTGCCTGGGAGGCTTTAAGGAGATGGGACAGCTTGTGTTCGGGTAAAGTCAGGGCGGAATCAGCCGGAATAGCTTTGACTACTTCTGGAAATATTGTTTTGCCTTTTCGCGAAAAGCAGCGCTCAGGGGTACCTTTCTCCCCGTCTTGCTATCCGTCATTACCACCACTGATTTGCTTGTCAGTACCCGCTGCTGCTGCTTTTTGCTAAAAATTTCGGATTGGATTTGAATGGATGTGCTACCGATATTGCTGATTTGCTTTTTAATGGTCAGCGTATCGGGAAAAATTACAGGCCGGATAAATTGGCAATCGATATACGCCAGTACCGGTACTTGCGGATGAGAGGGATCAAAACCCAAAATGCCCAAACCGGCCAGTAGGTTGAACCTCGCTTCTTCCAGATATTTGAAATACACTACATTATTCACATGCCCGAGCGCATCCATATCTCCCCATGCTACCTGTTTTTCGAAAATGTATTGCATTTGCCTGGCATTTAGGAAGCGAACATTCGGCTCCAGCCAAAGCGCATCAGCAACAAAAGACCGACAAAGAGCAATAAAACATAGTGAAATGGCCAGTATGAAAATATGAGCAGGCGTGTACGATCGGCAATCCACATAAAACTGAGCAGCGCACCAATCATTAGCACCAGGCCGCTCATTTTGTCAAAGCCGGGCACCCGGTCAAGATCGACGTTTCGCTGGATCAGCCAAAGAGTTAGTAGCATCGACAGCACCGGAAGAACCTGGGTGTACAGGTTGGTATCAAAAATGCTTTGCCGCTCAAAAAGGAAAAGATAAATGCTCAGCGTAATGGCAAAAATACCCGGAATACAGATCAGATAGATCATCGTGGTGTACAGATATTTCCAGGGGGAGAGGTGGCCTTCCCCCTGGCCGAGCCATCCTGCCAGCAATGCTGCAAACGGGATGAGCAACACAAAGGCCATCACAATGGAAGGATTATCCGTCAGCATTTGAAAAAATTCGCGGAGGGTCATGTTTTTTTGTTTGTGTGTGCCGCGTATAGATGGTCTGACCGTATGGCCATCTAAATATCCAACAGCAGTTTAACCGGATCTTCGAGCAATTGTTTCACCTTCACCAGGAAGGTCACGGATGTACTTCCATCGATAATGCGGTGGTCGTAAGACAGAGCCAGATACATCATTGGGCGAATCTGCACCTCGCCGTCTATGGCTACGGGGCGCTGCTGAATATTGTGCATGCCGAGAATCGCCGCCTGCGGTTCGTTGATGATGGGGGTGCTCAGCATCGAGCCAAATATCCCGCCATTGGTAATGGTAAAGGTGCCGCCTGTCATTTCATCGAGCGACAAGCTGCCGTTGCGTGCCTTTTCGGCCAGTTCCTTGATCTTGAGTTCAATCTCATGAAAAGCCAGCGATTCAACATTGTGCACAGGAGGTACTACCAGGCCATTCGGCGTGGAGATAGCAATGGAGATATCCACAAAATCGTGGTACACAATTTCCTCGCCATCGATCATGGCATTTACGTCGGGCATAGCCATCAGCGCCTTGGTGCAAGCTTTGGCAAAGAGGCTCATAAAGCCGAGCTTGACGCCGTATTTTTCTACAAATTCTTCTTGATATTTTTTTCGCAAAGCCATCACTGCTGACAAATCCACTTCATTGAAAGTGGTAAGCATGGCTGTTCCGTTTTTGGCTGAAACCAGCCGGCGAGCGATGGTGCGACGCATCCGGCTCATCTTTTTGCGCCGCGTATTGCGGCTAAAGCTGCCCTCCGATTGTTGGGCAGCAGCGCCATTCGAGCTCACTTTCGGGGCACCATTTTCCTCTTTAGGCGGTGCCACAATAGCTTTTCTGCTCTCTATGGCCTGCAACACATCGCCTTTGGTGATGCGGCCGTCTTTGCCACTAGCGCGTACATCGGCCGGAGCAATGGCATGTTCTTTCATCAGTTTGGCAGCAGCAGGGCTGGGCGTGGCACTGGCATAGCTGCTGGTGGTAACAGGCTGCGGGGCAGATGCCTCCCTGGCAGCAGTACTTTGCTCCACTACCGGTGTTGCCGTTTTGGGTGCTTCGGCAACTTCGGCAGCCACGCTGGTATCGATCTTGGCGACCAATGCTCCAATCTCCAGGTCGTCTCCTTCTTTAGCAACCTGTATGAGTTTGCCGGTAGCTTCGGCCGGAAATTCAAGGGTAGCCTTATCGGACTCAAATTCGCAGATCGGTTCATCGAGGCGAACGACATCGCCATTATTTTTGAGCCATTGAGAAAGGGTAACCTCTGTGATAGATTCCCCAATGGTAGGCACTTTCATTTCAACGATACTCATGATTTGGTGTGCTTTAGGAGTAATAACAAAAGCAATTTGAAGGCAAAAATATAAAATTTTATTCGTTCAGATGGGCCGCATCACGGGGCGGGCCAATCAATTGATGTTGGCGACTCGGCAAGTTTCAGCTGGTCACTCGGAGAAGGGCTATACGGCAGCCTAGCGGCTTTTTCACAGCATATCAAATTGGTGGACGACTGCGCTGCCGTATTTGCCTTCATTGCAAATGTAGAGGCGGCCATTCTTGTCAAAAGCGATGCCTTCCGGCTGTTGGTGTATTTGTTTGTTGAGCTTTTCCACATACCGGATATTGCCGGCCTGCCCCAATATAATCAGCACTTTGCCGGCGGAGGAGATGATGTAGAGGTCTTTGGTTTTTGGATGAATGGCAATACCGGAAGGATTAAACGAAAGGCTTTCCTTCTCTGCTGAGAAAAAGCGGAGCAATTTATCAAGATTTTTTACTGCTTTGCTTTGCTGCAAAAAGTTCTGAATATCTTCGAGTCGGATGATGTATTTGGGGAGGCTGTCGAGCTTTTGCCTTCTCAAATCAAACCGATAAATGCATTTGGAATAGCGAAAATCGTGAAGGGATTTACCGGTAGCGGGTCGTCCTTTACAGGCCAGCAGAAGCTCATTGCCATCGGCATTGTAGCACAAGCCTTCCACATCATTGTTTTTGTTGAGAAAGGAGTTGTATTTCACCACATTCTGCCGCATTTTGCCCAGGTCAGAAATTTCATAAATAGTTCCTGTGCTTTTGACCACATATACCTTGTCACCTACTACTTCTATGCCTTCATAGTCTCCTTTTTTGCCAAAGTTGAAGCTAGCCTTTACACTTCCGTCTTTTTTATCAATCTTAAAAACGGTGCCCTCTTCATCCTGTACGGCAAACAGGCTGGCCTGATCTGCCGAAAGCCCCAGGCCCGAAATCTCGACCAGCCGACCTGGCAATCTCAAGGTTTTTACAGGTTTTTGAAGATTGTACAAGGATTGAAAAGGAGGCCGATTTGTAGGCGTTTGACCTGTATCATTGACCAAAAGCGTTGCCTTGGGAGCTATATTTGGTTGATCCGGTGGCTGCTCACCAGCTTGGCAACTGCACAAAGCAGCCAGGCTGATCAGGACATAGTAAATTTTCATTTTTCTGTTTGCGTTAATTGATCTATCTTTTTTTTATAGATGAAACGCGGCTCGCTATCATAAAGTTGCTGAAACAGCTTCAGAGCTCTTTGCTTTGATTGTGCGGCTTTTTCACCCATATTCCAGCGTTCGTAATAGATGGCGGCCCGCTCTCTGTCACTTCTGGCCCGTTGTAGCATGGCATCCAGGTTTTTCAAAGCCAGCTCTTTGTTGCCAGCCAGGTGGTTTACCTTTGCCGAAAGCAGCAAAGCCTCGAAGAGCAGGTCGGGATTATCCAGATTTTCAGCTAAATCCAATACTTCGCGTTGAATTTCATTGGCCCATTCCAAATCGCTTTTCTCGATCAATGTGTATCCTTTCTCTACCAGGCTGTACCCCAGCACGAGGCGATTGTTGATGCTGCGGCTGATTTCGATGGCCTGATCGTAACATTGGAGGGCCTGGTCATACTGACTGGTATTCATAAAAATATCACCCAATGTGTTTACTGCTTTGGCGATGCCTTTTTGGTAGCCCAGCTCTTCACTCAACTCCTTTGCGCGCTCCAGATATTGAACGGCCAGGTCAAATTCGCCTTCTGCGCTCCTCAGCTCGCCAATCAAACCCAATGCAATGGCTGTACCCTGTTTGTCGCCCAACTCTTCCACCAATTTCAGGTCTTTGATAAAATGCTGCATAGCCTGGTTGTAATCTCCTTTGCGCTGATACACGCTCCCCATACAGCCTATAGCTATGGAGGTGAGCTGCTTGTTGCCCAGCTCTTCGCTCAATTCCAGCCCTTTGGTGTAATGCTCAAGGGCTGCATCATAATCGCCTTTTTCATAATATACGATGCCTACATTTACATGCAGGATAGCTTCGCCGGGCTTGTCATTTGCAGCTTCACAATGTTCCAATTCAGCCAATTGGCATTGTATGCCTTCATCATAATTGCCCTGATTCATATAGGTAAGCCCCAAGTTGGATACGATTTGGGCATTGGCCGACCGATGTTCAAGTTTTCTGCTGGTGTCAATACTTCGGATAAAAAACTCTTTTGCCTGCAAATAATGGCCTTGCCGGAAGTATAGGTTACCTAAGTTTCCATATACCTTGGATCGGCCGAGCGCATCATTGCTCACTTCAAAATAGCGAGCTGCTTTTTCCAGGTATTTGTCGGCCAGTTCATATTCGCCTTTTAGCAAAAGCAGGTCGCCGAGCTTGTTATTGGTTCGGCCCAGCAATATTTGGTCGGAAAGCTGATGTGCGATGGCCAGCGCTTCGGTCAGCAGTTGTTGGCACTCTTCCCAGCGACCAATCAGCTTGAGCACTTTTGCTTTGTTCAACAGGGTTTTTGCCAATGCTTCTTTATTATTATCCTTTCTCCAATTGGCCAGCAAGCGGTCATACAAATCGATGGATTGCAGGTTTTGGAAATTGCGCATGGCAAAATCGGCTGCTTTTTCCAGATAATAATTGGTTTTTTGGCCAATCTCGGCTTTGCCATAGTGAAAGGCCAGGTCCACATAGCGCTCTTCCAAGCTGTTCCCATACAGATTTTCGATAGCCTCAGCGATAAGCTGGTGAAGTTTGCGCAAGCGGGTACTCAACTGCATCCGATAGACGGCTTCCTGAAGCAGGGAATGTTTGAACATATAACGCAGCTCCGTCATGGCCCGCCAGATTTGCCCTTGCTCGGCAGTTTGAATCTGCTCTTTGAGTATCAATTGCTTGTTGCCATTCCTTCTTATAAACTCCTCATGCTCCTTGAGAACCTCTCCCAACACGCTCACTTCAAACTCGCGGCCGATCACAGCGGCTGCTTTTACGGTCTCTTTTACCAGGCTGGTGAGGCGGTCGATGCGTGCCATCAGGATGGCATTGATGGAATTGGAGACTATGATGTCGCTTTTTTTAATGTGCCACTGCCCATTGAATTGCTCCAGCAAATTGCTTTCAGCAAGGTATTCGATGATCTGCTCCAGATAAAAAGGATTGCCACTGGTGGTTTGCACCAAATGGTCTTCAAAGTCCTTACTAATGCTTCCGCCCAGCTTATCCTCTGCAAAGTCTCTCAAAGCATCTGGCTGAAAGATATTGAGATCGATTTCCATTTGGGGGATACTGTATCGCTCCAGATGTTCTTTGGGTAGCAGCAGCGGCTTATCGCCATCATCGGTATAGCGGGAGGTAACGAGCAGATAGATCGGGAAGTTGTCGATTTGGCGTACAAACTCGAGCAGAAATTCTTTGGAATTTTGGTCATACCAATGCCCGTCCTCCAATTCGATCACCATTGGGTTGATAAGGGCGCCCAATTTAAAAAAGCTGGTGAGAGCCTGTAGTGTATTCCGATACCTCCCTGGTGCGTCGAGCTGCTCCCACAGAGAGTCAGGGTACTGAATATTGATGAGGGCTGCCAATACCGATTGGGTACGCTTAACTTCTTTGCGCAATGTTTGGAGGGAGGGATGGGTGGAATCGGCAGTTGATTCGAGCAATTGATTGAAGCGCTCCTCGAAGTGTTGGCGATTGGTTTGGGGAACATTTTCGGGCGATTGCCGGAAGTAATTTCTAAGAAAATAAATAAAGGGATTGAAAGGCTTTTGCAATATCTGATCGGCCTGGCAGGTACACCAGTTGAGGCCATTCCCGTTTTTTAGCTGCTGCCTCAGTTCGTAAGACAGCCGGCTCTTGCCGATACCGGCCTCCCCATACACAAAGACCATCCCCGCCAGCTGGCCCTCGAAAATAGGCCGGGCAAACTGTTGGAGCTGCTTCAACTCCCTTTCTCTTCCAATGATCTGGCCGCTAAACACTACCCGCTCCGTCACATTGCGGCCACTCAGTTGATAGGTGGGAATGTCGCCTTCGATACCTTTGTAGCGAATGTCACCTTTGTGTTCAAATTTAAAGCTGCTGCATTTCTGCATATCCGAATCCACCAGCACACTTCCCCAATCCGCTTTTATCATCAGGCGGGCGGCCAAGTTGATCCGGTTGCCTACGGCGGCATACTGGCAGCGCTTCTCCCCTCCTACTATGCCGGTATAGGCCTCTCCTCTGGTGATACCAACTCTGAACACCAAATCCGATCTGCTTTGCAGAGGTTTTAGTTCCTGGCTGATAGATGCTACAAATTGGAGCGCCCGCTCGTCATTATTTTCAAAAGAAACCGGAGCGCCAAAAAAGCCAACCATTACCCCCCCTTTATCGCCAAAATCTACTTCCTTAAAATATCCGGAAAAATTATTGAACTGCTGCAACACGATGGATACAAACTCATTGAACACCTTGTGGTCATCAATGCCTTTGAAGCTTATGAATACGGCAATGACATCCCGAAACTCTCCTTCTTCATTGAAGGCCAATACAGTATTGGGCATAAATTTGCTAAGAACCTCTTTTTTCAATTCGGGCAAAGCAGCGGGGGCAGCTAAGTGAAAATCGCCGGGCATGTCACCGAGCAGCCGATAGAAGCCTTGACTTTGAGGGACGTCCTCCACTTCAATGGGAAACGGCTTGAGTTGTTGGTACAATCGTTCATCAATAACAATTTCCTGCTCGCTGGCGTGATGCTCGCTTTCAGCACAGCCATCTATACCACTGCCTCTGAAATAAAAAGAATGATGCCTGTCACCTACTATTCCCCATTCTACCTCACCAAAGGATAGCCCGATCTTGATACCAATCTGAAAATCACCAAAGCGCGTCTTGCGAATGCCTTCTTTGGTGTACATATCTCTGAGCAGCTGGGCGGTGAAAAGCAGATGACGAGCCTCAAAACTATCCGCCTGGGCAGGAAAGATGGCAGTGAAGGCATCGCCTGCGAAATACGGGATGAAGCCATGCTGCCCATACACCAGCTCCACCATAGGACCAAAGATACTGTTGAGGCTGATCGACAACTGTTCGGCTCCTTCATTCCCTTGCTTCATCAAAGTTTCCGTCAGCGGTGTAAAACCCGACAGGTCAATAAACATGGTATAGGCCATTAATTGGTCATGCCATTGCTGCTGCTGAAAACGCTCGTGGATAAAATGTGGAATAAATGGCTTCACAGATACGATCAGAGTTGGATTGTCATCACAAATACACCTTCCCCCACACTGAATCAATCAGAACGGGATGAAGCGGGTTTATCCCGTGACTTGTATAAAAACGAAATTACAAATTTCTAGGGACTGATTGCCTATTTTGTGATGAAGTATTGCTAAAAGGTGTTAAAACAGGTGTTGCTTCCGTAAGTAAGAACTCTCAACTGCCCATGACTTCTGGCGGTATGTATCAGGCTAGCTGCAAAATTTACTCTATATTTATGAGCGTACTTCCATTGACGCCATTACTTAACCTTTCTTTGCCATGTGTAACAAAACCTCCGCCTTTTACCGTTTATTACAGTTCCTGATTGTATCATTATTCATCTGTACCACTATGGTTTCGCCCCTTCATTCACAAGAAAACCTCTCTTACCAGCAGCCACCTGCCGCCATTGCCGATTTGATAGATGCCGCACCAACACCCGGAGTGAGTATAAGCCCATCCAACCAATGGATGTTGTTGATCAGCCGACCCAATTTACCTTCTATCGAAGAGGTTGCTCAACAAGAACTTCGCCTGGCCGGCACGCGCATCAATCCAAAAACCAACAGCTCCAGTCGTTCCTATTATTACAACGGCTTGCGCTTCAAGGCCATTAGTGGCGACAAAACAGTGCCGGTGGAAGGCCTCCCTTCCTCTGCCAAAATTGAAAACATCAGCTGGTCGCCCAACGGCGAGCAAATAGCATTTACCATCACGCGCTCCAATGGCCTGGAGCTTTGGTCAGCCAGTATCGATCACGCCAAAGCCACCCAACTCACCGATGCTGTCATCAATGATGCCATGCCAGGGCTACCTTATCGGTGGGCAACGGACAACAAATCCATTTTGTACAAAATGGTATTGCCCCACAGAGGAGACTCTCCAAGCAAACCTGACATACCATCCGGCCCGGTAATACAGGAAAACAAAGGAAAATCCGCACCCGTGAGAACCTACCAGGATTTGCTGAAGAACCCACATGATGAGGCTCTTTTTGAGTATTATACCTCTTCTCAGCTAATGCGGGTGGATATTGCCACAGCCCGCTCAAAGCCAATCGGTAAGTCTGGCATTATCCGAAGCATCAGCTATTCTCCTGATGGTCAGTACTTGTTGGTCACCACTATCAAAAGGCCCTTTTCGTACATCGTTCCCTATTATCGCTTTCCGATGACCTATGAAGTACTGGATCAATCTGGTCAGCTGGTCAGGCAACTGGCTGACATCCCCGGTGCGGAAAATATTCCAAAAGGCTTTGGAGCGGTGCGTACCGGCCCCCGCTCATTTAGATGGCGGGCCGATGTGTCTGCTACTTTGTATTGGGTGGAAGCACTGGATGGCGGGGATCCGAAAAGCGACGCAAGCGTGAGAGACCGGCTGTTCAGCCTTTCCGCACCTTTTAGTAGCCAACCCACTGCTGCTATCGATTTCCAGCTTCGCTTTGGAGGCATCAGCTGGTGTAATGATGGCTTGGCCATAGCTTCAGAATGGTGGTGGACCGACCGGCGGGAGATTACGCGGTATTGGCAGCCGGGCAGCCCACAATCAGGCGCCAAAGTATTGTTTGACCGAAGTTGGGAGGATCGCTACAACGATCCCGGCAATTTTGAAACTACTACCAACCAATTTGGCCGCAATGTTTTGCTGACAGCCGACAAAGGGAATACGCTCTTTCTCAGTGGGCAGGGCGCTTCACCGGAAGGGAATCGGCCATTTGTGGATAAATACAATCTGAATACTGGTAAAAGTGAGCGTTTATGGCGATCACAAGCCCCTTATTATGAATATCCTATCAGCCTCATCCGGGTTGAAAAAGGGCAGGTTTTAACCAGGAGAGAGAGTGCCGATGATCCGCCCAATTATTTTTTACGCAACATCAAAAGCGGAAAATTGCAGCAGATTACGCACTTTGAAAACCCCTATCTGGTACTGAAAGATGTCCAAAAGGAGCTGATAAAATACAAGCGTGATGATGGCGTCGAACTGTCTGGCACTTTATATCTACCCCCTGGATACGATCCCAAGCGCGACGGCCGACTGCCTGTACTTATGTGGGCCTATCCTCGTGAATTTAAAAGTGCGGATGCTGCCGGGCAAGTCACAGATTCGCCCTATGAATTCATTAGAATCGGTTGGTGGTCTCCTCTATTCTGGGTAAGTCGGGGATATGCTATTTTTGATGATTTTGCCATGCCTATTATAGGAGAAGGTAAGGAAGAGCCTAATGAAACCTTTATTCAGCAGTTGGTATCGGATGCGGAAGCAGCCATTCGGAAGCTAGACCAGATGGGGGTAGCAGATACCAACAGGCTGGCAATAGGCGGCCATTCTTATGGAGCTTTCATGGCTGCCAATTTGCTAGCCCATAGTGATCTCTTTGCAGCCGGAATAGCCCGCAGCGGCGCATACAACAGAACACTCACACCCTTTGGCTTTCAGTCGGAAGAGCGGACCTTCTGGGAAGCGCCTGAAACGTATTTTACGATGTCGCCCTTCATGCATGCCCAAAAAATAAAAGAACCCCTTTTGCTGATACATGGTTCGGCAGATAACAATTCCGGAACGTATCCTATGCAGAGTGAGCGTTTTTTTGCTGCGCTCAAAGGGCATGGCGCTACCGTTCGGCTAGTTATGTTGCCGAAGGAAAGCCACGGATACCGCGCCCGGGAATCTGTGATGCATATGCTTTGGGAGATGGACAATTGGCTTGAAATGCATGTAAAAAACAGGAAAATGGTGGCAGAGGAGCAGGAAATCAAAAATTAGTCTTTTTTACAATGTGAATTATTTGTCGTGTCACAAAATTTCTTTATTCATCCTGATAAAGCTATGAAAGCCAGGGCATCTTGCCTTTTAATTAAATAAAGCAAACATAGCAACAAGATGAAATTTAATATGCGACCCCATCAATTTTTACTTCTACTGGCAATGGTACTATTCACAGGGAATATGGCTCAGGCCAGAGTGGTGTACGACCAATCGATCAGCGGTGTAGAATATTCGGTAGGTTTTCTGCTAAGCTGGAGTACAACTTCCGAATTAAATTCCGAAAATTTTGTAGTTGAGCGCTCTATCGACAATGGGCTGACTTATAGTGAAATAGGGGTTGTGAAAGCTGTAGGCAATGAAACCACCGGTAGCGAGTACACTTTTAAGGATCTCGAGTTGGGGTTGTCCAACGCCTATTACCGTCTGCGCGAAATAGAAAAAGACGGTACCAACAGTTTGTCTGAATTTATCAGCCTCCAAAAATCGATCATCCATAATTATATGGTGACCAACACTGAAATGGTTGAAAAAAACAAATATGAGCTGACGATCAAGTCTATTACAGAGAGTACCCTATTATACCAACTCAATGATGCCTTAGGGGAAGTTGTACAAAAAGACAATTTGCCTATCTCCCCTGGCCTCAACACCTTGCTACTAAATATGGAATTTGAAGCCCCTGGTGATTATAGCTTATCCCTCAAAATGGATAACGACCTGGAAGTACTGTTTTTAAAGAAGGAAGAAGATCAGGAAAGCAAGAAAAAAATGGCTTCCAAAAAGCAGGGTAAGGGTTGGTAAAGTACTTAGGAATGAACAATCAATAACTTAGCAGAATCAGCCAGCTATAAAAAATGCGGGACAGTTTCAAGGTGAACTGTCCCGCATTTTTTATAGCTTGTATCTTATTATCCACTCGCCGCTTCCTCTTTAACCAGTTCTATACCCAGCTCTTCGAGCTGAGCCTGACCCACCGGAGAAGGCGCATCAATCATCATATCCCGCCCCTGATTGTTTTTCGGAAAGGCAATAAAATCGCGAATCGAGGATTGCCCTTTCATCACTGCACAGAGACGATCAAAGCCAAAAGCGATGCCTCCGTGAGGCGGAGCTCCATATTCAAAAGCACCTAGCAAAAACCCAAACTGCGCTTCTGCCTCTTCCTCGCTGAAGCCCAGCAGATCAAAATTGCGGGACTGCAAAGTGCGGTCGTGGATACGAATTGAGCCCCCGCCAATCTCGACGCCATTGATGACCAAATCATAGGCATCCGCTCTCAAATCCTGGAAATTTTCCGGTTTTGAGGTATCGCCTTCAAGCATTCTTGCCATATCTCCTTTTTTGGGAGAGGTAAAGGGGTGGTGCATGGCGTGAAAACGGCCACTTTCCTCATCCCATTCCAGCAATGGAAAATCCACTACCCAGAGTGGCTTGAAATCGAAAGGATCGATGAGTTCCATTCGCCGGCCCATTTCCAGACGCAATTTGTTGAGTTGCTTCCGCGTTTTTTCCTGCTCGCCCGATAATATGAGGAGCATATCTCCCGCCTCAGCTCCAAATTTGGCACCCCAGGCTTTGAGCTCGTCATCACTATAAAATTTGCCAACGGAAGATTTCACACTGCCATCTTCATTGAACTTAACATTCACCAGCCCTTTAGCGCCAATCTGTGGGCGTTGCATCCATTCCGTCACTTCCTTAATCGCTTTGTTGGAGTAGGCTGCCGCCTGGCCTTTGGCACAAATACCCACCACCAGCTCGGCATTGTCGAATACCCCGAAACCTTTACCCTTTGTGAGTTCATTGAGCTCCACAAATTCCATCTCGAAGCGTAGGTCGGGCTTATCGGAGCCAAAGAGGCGCATAGCCTCGTCGTACGACATGAGCGGAAAGTCCGGCAGCTCGATACCGATGGTATGCTTGAAAAGATGCTTGGTAAGCCCTTCAAATGTCTGCAAGATTTCATCTTGGGTGACAAAGGCCATTTCGCAGTCAATTTGTGTGAATTCCGGTTGCCGGTCTGCTCGCAGGTCTTCATCCCGAAAGCATTTGACGATCTGAAAGTAGCGGTCGAGGCCAGCCACCATCAGTATTTGTTTGAAGGTTTGCGGTGACTGTGGCAGCGCATAAAACTGTCCTTTGTTCATACGGCTGGGCACTACAAAATCGCGGGCACCTTCCGGTGTGCTTTTTATAAGAAAGGGCGTTTCGACTTCAACAAACTGTTGGTCCGACAGGTATTTGCGGGTTTCAAGCGCCACCTGGCTGCGAAAGATAATGTTTTGCTGTACGGGCTTTCTCCTCAAATCGAGATAGCGAAATTTCATACGCAGATCATCCCCTCCATCCGTTTCATCCTCTACGGTAAAGGGCGGGACCTTTGAGGGATTGAGCACTTCCAATTGTTGTACTTCTATCTCTATGGCGCCAGTTGGGCGGTTTGGGTTTTTGTTGCTGCGCTCACGTACAGTGCCCGTTACTTTGAGCACATACTCCCGGCCCAGCTTCCGGGCCCGCTGGCAAAGGTCTTCATCTTCCTCCATATTAAACACGAGCTGTGTGATGCCATAGCGATCGCGCAAATCGATGAAGGTCATGCCACCCAAGTCACGACTGGTTTGTAACCAACCGCTGATCACTACTTGTTTGCCTGCATCATCAAGGCGCAATTCACCACAATTGAAATTTCTGTACATGTATCAGGTTTTAGCTTTTATATGAAAAATATTGGCAATGTGTTTCAAAAACAGCGTCACAAAAATAAGCCTTATTGTCCAAACTTGCCTGCCGACCTTCAATTGTCCGCTCATAAATCATCGATAATTTATCAAATGCCTCCTGTTGACAGTAGTATGACATTCATTTGCTGTGGGCTAAATACTTTTGTGCATTCACCCTCAAAGGTGTACCAGCTTATTGATATGCTTGAAAGGTATAAAATACTCACTATTACCCATCGGCAGGCCAGTTTGAAAGAGCTTCCGCATTTTGCTGTGCAGCATACAGAAAAGTCCGCGATTGGATCCAGGCTCAAGCAAATCAAAAAGCAATTCAATATTGGTGAGCTCCTTTACCTCTCCACCTGCAACCGGGTGATGTACCTGATACACACAGAGACTCCGTTTTCTCATAAAACCCTCCTCTCATTCTTTGAAAGTGTCAATCCGGCTCTTCCGGAAACGTACAAAGAAACTATCCGGCAAAAAGTTGCGCTCTATGAAGGCATCCAGGCTATAGCCCATCTGTTTGAGGTAGCCGCTTCGATAGATTCGCTGGTGGTGGGAGAGCGGGAAATTTTGCGCCAGTTGCGCACAGCTTATGAGCATTGTAAGGAATGCGGCCTTGCTGGCGACCACATCCGGCTGGCCATGCGTTTTGCTGTGGAAACGGCCAAGGGAGTATATGCCAATACCCGTATTGGAGAAAAGCCAATTTCGGTGGTTTCCCTGGCTATTCAGCAACTACTGAAAGAAAAGTTGGAAACAAATGCCCGAATTTTGCTGATAGGCGCTGGTCAGACTAACGGCCTGGTAGCCAAATTTTTGCAAAAACACAGCTTTACTAATGTCACCATCTTCAACCGAACGCTGGCAAAAGCGCAGCAATTGGCCAGGCTGCTGAATGGCTGTGCCTTGCCCTTATCCAGCCTGACTGGATACCGCGGCGGTTTTGATTGCTTGATAGCGTGTGCCGCCTCGCAGCCATCTATTCTCAGTCCGGCGCTTTATACAAAATTGTTAAATGGCGAGGCGGACAAAAAGATTTTGATTGATCTGGCGATCCCCAACAATATCAGCGCAGAGGTGGCAGATCAGCAAGCCGTCAGGTATATTGAGATCGAAAACCTGCGTGCTGTGGCCCGTAAGCATCTGTCGTTCCGAGAGGAGGAAGTAAGTAAAGCCCGGCTTTTGTTGAACGGAAAATTGGACGAGTTTGTAGCAAGCTATCGCCGAAGGCAGATTGAAAAAGCCATGCAGGGAGTACCTCAGCAGATGAAAGCCGTCCGGGTGCATGCCCTCAACAAGGTATTTAAAAAAGAGGTGGAAAATCTAGATAAGCCTTCCCGCGATTTGCTGGAACGCATGCTTGCCTATATGGAAAAGCAGTGTATCAGTATCCCCATGAAGGCGGCTAGAAAAACGGTGGAATAGTCCTTATTGCCCCGAAACAGCTGTAGAGGCGCTTTCTTTAGGCAGTATTTTCAAAAATGGCTGATCGGTCTTCCAAGCACTTTTGGAAAGGGGTGGATTTTGATAGTAGGCATTCAACAAATCGGCAGATTCGCAATTGACAAACCGCAGCTGAGCAGCAGGTATATAGCCGGTGCGGCCATTGTGTCGCTCAACATACAAATACAACTGCACCTTTTTCCGTCCGTTTTCCTTTACAAATTGCTCGCTATGCTTAAGCACTTTCAGGCTTTCGTTGCGACCAACACGGCCAATGTTCATTGCCCTTTTTGAAGGGATGTTTTTGAGCATACTTTGCTGTAACACTACCGCCTGGAGGGCGGAGCGGCTGGGCTGATAGAATTGCTCAAACTCGTTGAGCCGTGAATTCCACAAAAAAGTGTAGGTTACATATTCCAGGCATCGTTCATTGGCACCCGGCCGGCTATCCGTTTTGTAGGGCAGTTTGTATTCGGCACAGGATATGTAATCGACATAGGCAATACGTACCGTTTTTTCTTCCAGCTCTACAAATTTATACAAAGAAGGAGCGGGCTGATGGGGGCTGTATTTCAGTGTAAGCTCTTCTTCAATTACCTGGCGGAGGGTGCCAGCCTGAAAGGAAAAAACAGCCAGTTCCTGACTCATCACCACACTACCTTCCGGCTGATTGGCAGTCAACAAAATCACTTCAGGGACTTTGTCGCCTGTAACATCTTGCAGTACCAATTGCTTCAGGGACATTTCGCCGCGGGCACTGAGTCCGGCATATTGTATGTGCACTGAGCGGCCCCGATCGTTGGTGACGACCAGGTAAAGTTCCCGGTACAAAGGGTTCATGAAATCCTGCTCGTGAAAATTGTCCCGGCCATCTACGGAGGCCAGCCAGGAGATGGACCGCTCAAAGCCATTGCTAAATTTGCAGCGCTTTTTGTGAAAATGGCGGAGCCCTTCATCTACAAACTGCTCAGGCAGGATCACCGCCAGGCCATCGCCGAAGACCCAGCCATGCTTCCCTTTTTCAGTGCGTACTTCAAACCACTTAAATTTCTGATTCTGTGCAGCATCTTCATGCTCCAGCTTCGATTCACTGATAATTTCGAAGAGCGTACCTTCTCTAAAAGCGATATTGGTGGCTTTGGTAAAATTAGAGTCGCGATGAAGCGTAATGGTATTCAGGGAAGTAGCCACTCGCTTTTTGAGTACCAGATCGGAGGGCCAGGCAGCCTGACAACAGATAAATGTTATTAATATGACAAATATTCCTCTCATTTCATTTAAAACAACAACTTTCGAGCCGTCAATATTTCCTGCAAATTACTTTAAATAATATTTAACCTACGTCATGGCTATAGAAAAGATTCGACCTGCAAAGGCACCAAGATTGCCTGAAAAACGAAAAACAGGGCTTAATTTATTAGAATCAGCTCCAAATTTTTAATTTGCCGGGGGCAATTGACCAAAGCTCAAGGCATTGAGCTTTGGGGCAAGCCCAGGAATACGCTAAGCAAACATACTTTTCACCCATCAAAATTTCATTCATGCTGGTAAAAACCTTCGCTAGTGCAGTACATGGTGTGGATGCGCGCACCATTACGGTGGAAGTCAATGCAGGAGGCACGGTGGCAGCAGGTAAAAACTTCTACGCCCTGGTAGGGTTGCCGGATAATGCTGTGAAGGAAGGATTTCACCGAATTGAATCGGCTATCAAAAATATCGGCCTGCGTTTACCCCGGCTCAAGCTGGTGGTCAATCTGGCTCCGGCAGACATTCGTAAGGAAGGCTCTGCCTACGATTTGCCTATCGCCCTCGGTCTGCTTGGCAGTACCGGCCAAATGGCTCCTGATTTGCTCGATCAATACCTACTGATGGGAGAGCTGTCGCTAGACGGAGGCCTGCGCCCGATCAAGGGAGCATTGCCAATGGCCATTCAGGCCCGCAAAGAGCAATTCAAAGGTATCCTCGTTCCCAAGCAAAATGCCAGAGAGGCTGCCATTGTCAATGAGCTGGACGTGTATGGTATCACTAATCTGAAAGAAGCAGTTGCCTTCTTCAATGGCGAAGCCAATGTTCGCCCCCTGGAGATAGACACGCGCGAAGAGTTTTTTGACCAGCAGCATAATTATGCTGCTGATTTTGCCGACGTGAAGGGCCAACAAGATATCAAGCGGGCCCTTGAACTGGCTGCTGCCGGGGGCCACAATGCCATCCTGATCGGCCCGCCGGGTGCCGGCAAAACGATGCTCGCTCGCCGCATGCCCTCCATACTGCCTCCTCTTTCTTTGCACGAAGCTTTGGAAACGACCAAGATACATTCGGTAGCCGGAATACTGCCACATGATGCCAGCCTGGTAGCTTCCCGCCCCTTTCGCTCTCCTCACCATACTATAAGCGATGTAGCGCTGGTAGGGGGCGGCTCCCACCCGCAGCCGGGCGAAATATCGCTGGCACACAACGGGGTGCTTTTTTTGGATGAGCTACCAGAGTTCAAACGATCCGTATTGGAAGTATTGCGCCAGCCGATGGAGGAGCGAAAGGTAACAATCTCGCGTGCCAAGATAGCGGTGGACTATCCAGCCAGTTTTATGCTCATCGCTTCGATGAACCCCTGCCCTTGCGGATTTTACAATCATCCTGAAAAGGACTGTGTCTGTGGCCCCGGTGTGGTAAAGCGGTATTTGAACAAAATTTCCGGGCCCCTGCTCGATCGCATTGATCTGCATGTCGAAGTTACTCCGGTAAGCTTTGATGAATTGTCGGATAATGAACTACAGGGAGAAAACAGCCGGCAAATTGCTGAACGGGTGGTACAGGCGCGTAGCATCCAGGCCGAGCGATTTAAAGAATTGCCTACTATTTACTGCAATGCGCAGATGCCCAGCCGTATGGTGCGGGAGATTTGCCAGCTCGATGCTGCCAGTACCACCATGCTCAAAAAATCGATGGAGCGCCTGCAACTCTCTGCTCGCGCTTATGACCGTATCCTCAAAGTGGCGCGTACTTCGGCTGATTTGGCAGGTTCGGAACGCATTACCTTCGAGCATCTGGCACAGGCCATCCACTTCCGCAGCCTGGATCGGGAAGGTTGGGCTGAGTGATTATTAAACTTTGAGATTTACCCTTTGTTCGCTTTATTATCATAAAAGAGCTGACCTGAAACCAGGCCAGCTCGGTATAGATTACCCTCTGACGAGAGTCTGCATTGCAATGTGCTATAAAGCTCTGTAACAGTCTAAAAGACCAGCTCCGTAGGTACTATCGTATCCGGGTACTCCCAGATCCTTAGCACTTTTCATCAAGCGGTATTTGATCCAGGCCGGAGAGGCTGTAGGAAAGCGCCTTTTGACCAGCGCTGCCCCACCTGTCACATGCGGGCAAGCCATGCTGGTACCACTAAGCGATCTATAGCTGTTGTGGGGAAAGGTAGAGATGATCCGTACTCCCGGAGCAACTAAGCTCACCGGATTCCATTTGCCGCCTCTTGATGAAAAAGGAGCAATTTTACATTTGTAATCTACCGCTCCTACTGCTATCACACCAGGGCAATTGGCTGGAGTATTTACATAAGGGAAAAGACGACTATTGCCGCTGTTCCCTGCTGCTGCAACCACAGTTATTCCTGCTCGATTAAGTAGATAAACCATCCGCTCCAGCGCATAGATTGGTGCTCTTGGTGCGCCCAGGCTCATGGATACCACATGCATTCGCCTGCGCAATGCCCAGGCCATTCCACTTAATATCCAGCTAAACATACCTCTACCGGAATCTTTGAGTACCTTAACTGCATAAAGCCGACAAAGCGGAGCTACGCCTACAATACCTCTCCTGTTGATCCGGGCGCCGATTATACCGGCGCAGTGGGTGCCGTGGCCATTTCCATCGTGAAAACTGGTGGTTCCCGGCACAAAGGATGCGCCGCCATAAATGATGAGGTCATTGTGTCTGGCAATACCGGTATCGAGTACAGCTACTCTGATTCCTGCACCGTAAAGCCCTTTACGCCAGGCAATATGGGCTCTTACTTTCCGAATATTCCACAAGATAATGTCTTTTGCAGCGATACTTGGAGCAGCAGGCTGAACTTGTGGCTGCGGAAGTGGAGGACTGCTTGGGGCAATTGCAGTAGCACCTTCTGTATCCATCGTCTCATTAATCAACTCATCCAACTCCTGAGCGATGATATCTTCTTCCCAGGCGAGTGCTTCATCTTGTTCGACATCAAATGAAGGATTGGCATCGGGTTCCGGATCTTGGTATGTTTCAGTACCATTTGTTGGTTCAGTGAGAACATCAGAAGGAATATCGCCGATTGCCTGAACTTCAAAATCCTCTACTACTTCCAGTACGCCTTTCTTTTTGCGCAGTTTTTCAGCTGCATCTGCAGTCAGCTTTACGCAAGCACAGCCCAGTTCTTGATAATGCAGGTTGTCGATAGTGTCTAAATCAAAGGCTTCTTCCATTGCAGTGACCGCATCAGTTACTTTGGTCTTAGCTACACCCAGCATTTCAGCAACCCTGGTTTGTGGAATAGAATCATCATCGAAGGTAACGATGTAATTCTTAACATTACTTTTCTTTGACATAGTAATTGTTTTTTAAAAAAGGTTACGGCTACTCTGTTTTTCAAGGCTTTTCACCATCCGCCTGCCCGCGGGATTCAGGAAGTTCATCATTGAAAGCAACATTGTACTGGCCAGATACAAACAGCCTTCCTATGAATTTTCTGAAATAATTTGGAGCAGACCTCTAAGCAGAGTGTAAATCAAAGTATTACAGCTTGTAGCAGTTTTAAGCGCATTTTTGGTTTCTTGGTTTATCCAGAGATAGTGCCTCGCGTTACAATTCACTGCTACTAAAACTGTAATACCTTATATCTATTTGATAAGATTGAACAGTAGGTTAAGTAACTCCCCCTGGCAAGGGGTAAAAGCCAGAGGGAGCGTTCATAGGGAAACTTACCGTTACATCTTTATTGTCATAAATACTAAATATTAACCGCAAGCGATTTGGCCAGGCAAGGCCAGCCTGATTGGTAACAGAAAGTTTCGTCAGAGAGAGAATTTGGAGTGTGGTGAGACACTTGTGAATTCCAATCCAAAGTAAGGCAATTGGGGTCAATTTTCAAGTGTGAGCTTACCAATTGCCGGCCTGAATGTTTGAATGGCAGCTTTCAATGTACGAGCTAAAGCAATGGCAAGCGGATCTCTACCCGTGTACCCCTGGCCTGGCCTGATTCATCTTTGAGGTCAATGATCTCAAGTTTAGTGGCAGCATTTTCCATTTCTTCAATTAGCCGGAGCCGACCTTGAGTAATTTCGATGGCTTTTGACTCATGCGAACGACTTGTTGAGTTGTGTTGTGTCGATGCAGCTCTACCGATCCCATTATCTTCAACGGTGCAATGCAATTGATGCCTGTGCAACTCAAAGCGGATGATTATCTTTTTGGCGCCTTCCTTCCTGGCCAAACCATGCCAGATAGCATTCTCCACAAAGGGTTGCAGAATCATAGTGGGAACAACCACTTCATCCGGGTCGATATTGTCTGATACGCTGATGTCGTAAGCGATGGTATCTTCAAAACGCATGGCCTCGGTACGGAGGTATTGCTCTAGTAGTTCGATTTCTTGCGAAATGGCCAGGAATGGCTTTTCAGCAAGTTTGAGGATCATGCGCATCAGTTTGGCAAAGCGGTTCAGATAATCGTTGGCTGTGGCAATGTCCTTTTGAAGAATGTAGCTACTGATAGAGTTCATACTGTTGAAGATGAAGTGTGGATTCATCTGCAAGCGCATCACGGCCGTTTTTGATTCAGCTACCAGCAATTTGTATTCCGTCTCTTTTCGTTTGAATGCTTCTACTTTGCGAATTTGGTTGATCCGGATTTTGTAAATAGTGTATAACGTGAGGGCTAGTAATAGGGCAAGTAAAGCACGCGCCCACCAGGTCTGATACCAGGGCGGGGTGATGGTAATTGCTATTTCTTTGCTTTTTTCCGACCAGACTCCATCCGAATTGGCCGCTCTGATTTTGAACCGGTAGGTATCCGGCGGCAGGTTGGCATAGCGGGCAAAGCCAGGCTCTCCCTTTGACAAAAAAACCCAGTTTTTATCATAGCCTTCCATCTGATAGGCCAGCAAGGTAGATTGAGGGTCGCTATAATCGATTGCTACAAAACGGAATGAAAGCGTATTTTGCTGATAAGGCAATTGAATATCTGCAATACATTGCACGTTGGTCGCTCCAGAGGTTGCATCCGCCAGGCCGGCCAATTCTTCATCATTCACATTAATATCAGATAGCTGAATGACCGGTGCATGCTGTAGCAATTGGATGGCAGCCGGATCAACGACGGTGATGCCTTTATCTCCACCCAGCCAAATCTGCCCATTTTGGTGCGATAGAGCAGCCAGTTCATAAAACTGGCGGGACTGAATGCCATCTGCCATTGAAAAGTTGGTTGCCTGCCGGCTTGTTATATCAAATACCGACAAGCCATTAGCAGTTCCCAGCCATAGTGTTCCGGCTTCATCAGCCACCATACTTTGTATCTGGGCACTTTGCAGGCCATCTTGCTCATTAAAGTTGTACGGTTCGTCAGAAAGTCTGGTTTTGTTGACTTTCTCAAGGCCATTGGAAGTAGCGATCCACAGAAGGCTGTCCGTTTCATAAAATCCATTGATGGCACCGCTGACAGGCAGGTCAGTCAACTGTTTGAGCTCACCTTTATTATAGCTAAATACCCGAACATCCATATACTTGTGCCCGATGTATATACTGCCCAAGTCATCTTCAAAGATAGAAGTATAATAATCCGTAATGTCTTGTGCAGCCACCAGGCGAATTAATTCAGGTTTTTCGTTTTTCAGGCTCACCCGGAAAATGCCACTTTGTAAGGTACTCACCAAAATATCCTTATTGCGCAGTTGATACACATAGGATGCATTAGGCACTTCTTGTCCCGAAGTATCAAGCACCTGAAAAAAACGGTCATTCGTTTTGTCGTAACCGGCTATGCCGTATGTCCCACATATCCACAAATTATTATCTATATCCATGAAGGCGTGATGAATGGTTTTGTGGAGCGAAAAGCCGGATGCCTTATTTTTAGGATGATAGTGTTGCAATACCTTCCCTTCAGGAGTCAGATGAAATATTCCGTCGTTGAAGGTGCTGCACCAAATATCGCCGCCTTGCTCCTGTACGATGCTTCTGTATTCATAATTGGTGGACTGGTTGTAGAGAGCAGCTTTGGGAATGGCTGACATTTTTGCCTTCTGCGGATTGGCATAGACTAAGCCCTCGCTATCCAACGTCATCCAAATATTGCCTTTAGTATCCTGGTAGGGTGTGCGCAGGTAAGTGCCCAGATCAAAGGAAGGGTCGTTGAGTAGCTTGGTTTGAACTTTTGTAAACGCCCCCTTTGGTTTATTGAACGCAAATAATCCTGCACCAAATTTGACCACCATCAAGTCCTCTGTCCCCGTTTCGACCAATTGATGGGTATTGGCGGTATTGCCTGCAAAGGGTGTAAGGGCATCGGTGAGCAGATTCCATTTGTACAAACCGCTGGCTGTAGCCAACCATATCCGGCTGTCCTGTTCGTATAGTACAGAATGGATATTCAATGCTTGCTCATCCGGAATTTTGCCAGCGAAGCGGACATACTTTTTGCGCAGCCTTGTATGCCCTTCCAATTCCAGAACCTCAATCCCTTTGCTTTTAGAAGCACCTGTTGCAAACAAGTAATTCAACCTGCCATGCTCATCGTAGCCGGGGATGAGATCAATCTCAAGGCTGGTTTGTCCAATGCTGCCGCACTGCTTTGGGGTGCGAATGTTGAAGCGAAAAATTTCCAGATTTCCGGCTCTGAGCCAAAATATGCTATCCTGCTCCAGGGCTACGGCCGCGTAGCTATCGGAAATTTCAAGTCCGTTTTTATCAAAAAGCGTGTAGCTGCTAAAGTTGTCGTAGCTGCGCCTGTACTGATGGATGGCCGAATTGGTGCAAAACCAAATATCCTTTCGGCCATCTTCAAAAAAGTGGCCTGTCACGAAATTATCTCTTAAGGAAGTGGCGTCTCCTTCAATACTTTTATAGTGTTTCAAATGGTGGCCATCGAATCGGTCGAGCCCTGAAAGGGAGGCGATCCAGGTAAAGCCTTCACTATCCTGGAATATCTCCATCACCCGGTTGTTTGACAAATTCTGTTCTTTGCTAAGGCTGTGGAACCACAGGGTAGCCGGAGATTGAGCAAAAAGGCAGCCGGAGAGCATCCAGAATGAGACCAGGACAAATGTGCGAAAATTAACCATTGTTACAACAACTTACTGGAGCCCTGCCTACTTGCCTCCTATCGTAAACACCTCCTAGAGCATGTTGGGTAACACCTCTTCAAAAAAGGAAATAGACGGTGCAAAAAAATACATTCCTCCTTTGAAGGTAACTATTTCCTGATTGAGGCGAATACCTCTTTTCGTTTTATCACCATATTTCAGCGCGTATTTCCGATAGCCATAGTCATTGGCGAGCAAGGGATCAGAGCCATCATCTTTGTCGGTGGAATCATAGCGAAACAAATAGCGGTTCACCATATCTTCAAATTGGTACTGCAGCTTACTTTGGAAAGACATAAACAGGAGGCCTTTCTCATCTGTATTGTTGTTGCCATAAATCATCCCACGGCGAACAATTCTTCTCCGCTCATCTCCCGGGCGTCTGGGGTTTGCTTTGCGAATGTGGGCATGGAGGGGGCATTTGAGTCCGTCAGCATCGTCCTGATAATTGAAGCTATTGAGTTTTTGGGGTTCAAGGCTTCTCTCATCCCTGGCCTTGCTTTTGTTTTCTGTGATCGGCAAACCATCTTTGTGGCGACCTATCAGCAAAGCGCCGGCCCGCTCCTCACTGATGTCCAACTTGTCCGCTATTTTTTGAGTAGCTTTTTGAAAAGCCTTCACATTTTGCTGCATCTTTACAAAAGCCAGAAAGCTGCCGCAGGCATACGGCTGCCCCCCCAGCGGATCACTTCTCAGCGCGAGGTTGAGCGGAGAGGGCTCCGAGTCATATTTTTTGCTGGTAAAAAACCGGGGATTGCTGATCCCGTCTCTAAAGCCAAACCATTCATGCGATTCTTTCCCTTCATAGATCGGTTTACCATTTTGATATTGTGGCTTCAATGTACTTGTTTCAAAGAATACTTCACAGATTCCTTCCTGGAAGACTTTCAGCACATTGGCCCTGATCTGTTTAAGTTTAGTTGGCTGCTCCGCATCTTCATCAAATCCAATTAGCAGCAGGGCATGAATTTCGCCACTGAATTTGGAGTCCAGTTTATTGGCATCTGCATATCGGCCGAAGGAGGTACGGTTCATCAGCCCCTCTCTAAATGCCCCGGAGCCATCATCGGGGATGAGGTGGTCTTTGATGCCGAGGTATTTATAGCCGGCATAGGTTAAATACAAACACCTGACTCGATCGATGGATTTATTCCCTTCTTTTGCCAAAAGCTGATCGTAGGCCGAGGTGAGTTTGAATTCCTTAAAATTGACAGCCAATCTTTTGACTTCCTTTTCTTTTCCTTTTACAAATTTTATAAAAGCAAAGAGCGCGTTTTGCTTTTTGTGATGTTCCAGTATGTTGGCCTGACAGTTTTGCAGTAGCCTGCCCAGCTTGTATTTCCGATAATCGGGTTGTGGCCATTTGCCATTGATTTGAATGTCCTGGCTGCTTAAAATTCCTGACAGTCCATGCACAACATCGGTAGTATATTGCGCCTTTTTGTAGGTGTACATTTGATCCATATCATTCCTCTCCTTTTTTATTCTTTTGTGTTCATCCACAGCCGTAGCTATATCTTTTTCTAATCCTTTTTCCACTATTTCCATCCTCTCCAACTTCTTCTTAGCATTTCCTGATTGATAGCCTTTGATCTCTTTTAGCTCTGCATTCAGCTTCTCAATTCTACTGACTATCTCCTGTTCTTTTTTATCCATCGTTTTATGATAGCGGTCCCTTCTTTCTTTCAACTCTTTCAGTTTTTCCGCTTTATTCTCTTCCCAGGAAATCAGCCGGTCAGGAGTTGGCAGCTTGTTGAGCTCATTTATTTTTTGCACTTTTTTTACCTCCTCTTCATATCCTTTCATATCCTTTCTGAGCGGACGCAAAGCCAGTATTTTTTTTAAAGGCCACTTCGGATCATAGGGCCTGGATTTTTCTATCAGCGGGGCATTTGATTTTGTACTCATAGTTCGAGGTTTTTTTTTGATGAATAATGCTGCGTCCATAGCCGCTAGGAAGATTGGAAATTGCCTGACAAAAGATAGCTGCCGGGCGCATAGGCATCATCGTCATCGTGATAATAAGGAGGCCAGGGTAACGCCGATTTACTGTTATCATCTAACATGTATTTGCCGTTGCCATCAACACCTACCATAACTGTAATATGAATGACCCCACCATTGGAATCATCATATCGCTCAAAGGTGACATGGTAGGTGGCCATGCTAACGCAATTAGTCTGGTTATTCACCAAATCCAGATCAGCTTGATAAAACAGGGTGCTGCCGGGCTGGAAATTGCCCTGGCTGATAACGACTTCGCCATTATCATGTTTGAATTGATCGATTGTTGTATAAGCCATGTCGCAATAAGTTTAGTTTATTATGAATGTGTTCAAGTATTATTCAAAAGATTATACCGCTGGCGGTTCGAGAGTGATATACACGCTCAATCCTTTCGTGCTATATAGCACAGGCGATTGAGCTTCGCTAATACTCATCAGGCGCCTGAGTTATAAATCCTCTTCTCAATTTTCAAAGGTTTCCTAAATATAACCCAGCTCCCACTCTGCATGGCAATTGATTAACGAAACGCCTGTTTTAATATAGGAATCGGGCAGTTTGATGTACCAACGAATGCCTGGACTGCTTTACAAGTCATCCAACCCGCCAAGCAAATCATTCCGGTTGGACCTGGACACAGGTACCTCGTCGCCGTTTTTCATCACCAGGTAGCCACCATCCGCTTTCACATATTTTTCAACAAAACAGAGGTTGACTACATGAGAACGATGCGATTTTTTAAACTCCTTGTACGACTCGAATTGCTCTGAAAAATAGCCAATGTTATGAGACGCCAGTATCTTTTTTGTATGCTTATGAATGGTAAATTCCGTATAATTTTGATGGGCTTCCAATCGTATAATATCACTTATCTGCTTGTATAAGATACCTTCCGAAGTAGAGATGGCAATTCGGCTCGGCAAACGCTTCACTTCCTGATTGAGAATAGATTCAAAAAGTATCTGCACCTGATCTTTGGATATCCGCTCATTCAATTTTTTCTTCACCCTTTCCAAGGCTTTGGCAAGCTCCTCTCTTTCCACAGGTTTGAGCAGATAGTCTAAGGCACCGAATTTGATGGCAGTAATCGCATACTCGTTATGCGCAGTAATAAAAATTACCTGAAAGGTGTGACCATGAAACCTTTTCAATACATCAAACCCCAGCCCGTCGGGCATTTCAATATCGAGGAAGAGTATATCCGGAGCATGTTGTTGGATAAGTTGGCAGCCTTGCTTTACGCTATTACCAGAGGCGATGATTTCAACCTCCGGGTGGCTTTGGGAAAGTAGTTCTCTCAGTGCCAGATGACTTTGAGGCTCGTCATCCACAATGATGGCTCTCATTTGTAAAAGGGTTCAAATTTTAGTAACGGCAATGGCTAATATAACTAATTTCAAATATTTAATGAACAGAATAACCCATTATCTACATTCATCAGCGCCATAAGTGTTATGATGTTTCTATTTTCGCCAAATCTCGTGTGCCCGCGAACCGCCCGGTTTCTACTTTTTCCCTGTCACAAAATCCGTTTTTTGGTGTTTTTATTTTTTAAAAACAACCCAACTTTGTCTGAGTCGCTACAACTTCTCTCGCTTTCATATTTCACCTCAGTCCACCTCAAATTTACGATGATCTTTCGCCATGCTTAAGTCCAATCAGGGCACTTTCTTTTGCATACCCAAAGGCCAGGCAACCTAATCATTTCATAAACCAGAACATACACATCGCATGAAAATTACATTCAACTCACAACTCGAAGGCATCGACTGGATAGCCGATCACACGGAAGATGAAACCCAGTTTGAAATTTTGAGAGAGGCTTTGCTTTACAATTACATTTACGTAGGTACTTACTTCCTGGAATTGGACAGAGAGATGAATGATGTGCTCGACAGGGTATTTGCCAACACCCGGACCGACAATTGAGCGGAGCACAAATCAGAGTGGCTCAGCATTGAGCAACATGTAGGTAAACTGATAATCGTTGCGCTTATTGAGCTTTAAGGTGCCTTTGAAGGTAGCCAGGTCATCCATGTTGAATCGCTGCTCTACATTCGGGCTGAGGCGAAGGTCGAGCACTGTTTCGGGGCCGGCAGCACCACAAAAAAAGCAGCTCGCATTCGGATTGGCCGACAAGGCCAGCGCCGTGCCCATCACATCCAGCGGTATCACATAACCGGTGATGGTCACTTCCTTACCATCGTATTGCTTTACCCAGTCCCCAAAGGTCGCTTCGTCAACGGAGTAGCCCAATGAGGAGGAGTATTTCTTTTCAAATTGCACATCTGCCAGTACAAACCAATCCACATTGGTTTGGGCGCCCGGGCAAACGAAGCTACAGCCAAAAATCAGTGTCAGTAAAACAGCTTTTCTTCTCATCATCGGAAATATAACGTAAAATAGAGGTTGATTATCTTTAAGAAGCTGTTTTGAAGATACGCAATTTTTAATACTCTATGCAAAAGGCTAGATTTGCCGTTCACCAGTTTCCAGATCATGGCCCTTCGCATCATCTCCTACAACGTCAATGGTATCCGTGCAGCCTTGCGGAAAGGCTTTGTAGATTGGCTCAAAACAAATGACTTTGATATCGTTTGCCTACAGGAAACCAAAGCTCATAAACAACAGGTGCCTGTTGAGCTATTCGAAGAGCTGGGCTATCACCACCATTGGTTTTCTGCTCAAAAGAGAGGATACAGCAGTGTAGCTACTTTTAGCAAACAACCGCCCGATCAGGTGCTGTATGGTTGTGGGATTGAAAAGTACGATCAGGAAGGGCGCATCCTCCGCACCGATTTTGGCGACTGGACGCTGCTCAACTGCTACTTCCCTTCCGGTACCAGCGGCGATGAACGCCAGGCCTTCAAAATGAAATTCCTGGATGATTTTTACCGCTTTGTGAAAGCTCTTCGAAAAGAACGATCAAAGCTTATCATTGTTGGTGACTACAACATCGCCCATACCGAAATCGACATCCACGATCCCGTCCGCAATAAGACCAATTCAGGCTTTCTGCCGGAAGAGCGGGCCTGGCTCAGCCAGTGGTTTGAGGATGGCTTCACCGATGCCTTCCGTCATCTCAACCCCGACAAGGTAGAATACAGCTGGTGGAGCTACCGGGCCAATGCCCGGGCCAACAACAAGGGCTGGCGCATCGATTACCAATCCGTCACCAACAATTTAAAGGACCATCTCTTGAATGCCCGGCAGATCAATGAGGCCGTACATTCGGATCACTGCCCGGTGTTGGTAGAGATTGATTTGTAAGCCCTAGTCAATCACCATCTGATATACTAGCGTATCCCCCATTGGAATAAACAAAGTATCGGCTTTTCCTACCTGAACTCCGTCTTTTTTATACCCATACCAAAATCTGAAATTTTGATCGCCCGCTACCTTAAGCAGCATGAGGTTGCCGTTTATTATTGGAACAGACGAATGCGAATAGCTACCTTTGTAAACATCATATTTAATGCTCAAATCCTTATAATTCCACAAATAATCTCTCTTCATCTTTAGTTGAAGATACGCTTTGGGAATAAGTTCTATGTCAGCATTCACAGGAATATCCAAATTGCTCGAATCCAGAGAAAAAAATGTACGCTTCCCCAAATACGCTCCAAACAAATAGCCTTTTTTGTGATATTCTATCAAGAACCGGCCTCTCTCCAGATAGTCTTTTGCTCCAAATCCAAAATGGAAAAAACCATTTGCATCTGTACTCGTTTGTCCTATTAAGTTGGTGTCAACTGAGAAAAAACCACTTGATACTCTATGCTTGACTTGAACCTCCACACCATTCACATACATCCCATTGTTGGGATCAAACACAAAACCTTCAAATCCCAAGCATGATTGTTTACAACCCTGACCATCATACAAATCCTCTTTAAAACAACTACCGGATGACAATATCAAACCCAGCAATATAATGAGTGTTATTCTCTTGTCCATCGTTTAGATTTTTGAAATTTGTAATGCCAACCACCCGCTTCCAATCAGGCTGAGGAGATAAATAAAGGCCAGCGACACAGAAGCGGTCAGTCCATACACCAAAATCACCTGCACACTATATCCCACCAAAAAAATCAGCGTCCCCAGACTTAGCAAAAGCGTGCCGTAAAAATCGCGCCGGCGGCAGGTACGGTTGGCCAGCCATTGCGTACTTTTCAGCATCCAGCAGTGGTTGAGATAGGCATAGGCTACTACCAGCTCTTTGATGATAAAAGGAAAATAAGAGGGCCGGCCAGGCTTTGCCTGCTGCGGGCTCAGGTGCTTTTTGGCCGATCCATCCAGGCAGATCATTTCTTCAAGCGATTGTTTTACTTGCTCAGTCAGTGCCCTGATTGCCGCTTCCGGCTGCTTGCGATGCAGTTGGTAAAAGCGGTTCATATCAATAGCTCCATTCGATCGAACAACTACTTCGGAACGAAAACGGTGCGGGTTGGAGTAATCGATACCAAGAGGGACAACAGTAATCGGCATCGAGTAATTGCTTTTGGCTGCCGCGCCGAGCAGAATACGGGCTGCTCCGGTTTTTACCTTTCCCAATCTTTTATCGAGCTTACTTTTTCCTTCCGGAAAAATCAACAAGGCCTTCCCTTGTTTCAGCAAACGGCCACAATGGGCGAAAATATCGTCATTGTATTTCACCAGGTCGGGGGTGAATTCGCGCCGGTAGATCGGGATCATGTGGAAGAGCGACCACAGCCAGCGTTTCCAGGCTTTGTCGAATGATTCGCCCCGGGAAAGAAAATGCAGGGGCCGGTCGATTAGCACACCCAACAAGATGGCATCCATGATGGCGCTGTTGTGATTGGCCAGGATAACGAGTGGGCCATCAGCAGGAAGGGTATGCCGGAACTGTCTGATGGTTTTGCGAAAATAAACGCGAATGGCAAGTTTGAAAAGTTGGCGCAAAAAGAGGTAGATCATAGCTTTACATTTTATTGTAATGCAATTTGGCTAGTTCTACCAAGTGTTTTGTATTAAATTTTAATAAAAACACATAATTGTTTCGCCAATATTAATAAAAAACCAGGCGCACACGTGTCTTTGGGGGCCGCCCTCCTTGTTGGGTCTATGAATTTGCCGGTACGATTGGGCTACATATTCCGAATATCATCGAGCAGTTTTTCCGTTTCGGAATAATCATCGCCACTATTTTTGGCAATTCGAATTGCTTTTTCAGCCGTTTTACGAGCTTTTCTTTTCTTCTTCAGCTTAAAGTACAAGGCCGCCAACGTGTCATTGTTGTAATAGTTATCATCCATCTTAATGGATTTTTTAGACCATTTCAGTGCCTTTTTGAGTAACTTTTTGTCTTTGATAACCCGGTAAAAAGTCCAGGCTGCTTCATTGAGCTCATCCGGATTACCGTCAAATTCATTAAAATAGTTGACTGCAGCTTTGGCGTAATTAGCCCGGTCGCCGGCCTGCCGATAGTAATTCATCCGAAAGACGCTTGACAGCTGCTTTGCCTTTTCCGGATAGGCTTTGGCAAATAGCTCATCCACCTGATCGAGGCTCGACTTCTCCTGCCTGTCATAAACCGTATTGTAGATCAGATCCTGAATTTTAGCAATGACGGTTTGCTGGCCAAAGCGATCAATAAAAGCGGCCCGATGGGAAGTGAGGTAATCAAACATGGGAGAATGCGCATCGCCGACAAATTGAAAGAGAAAGTCCATATTTTCCGGACTGCTCCAATCCGTCTGTGTAGCCATATACTCTTCGGCTATCGCGCTATGCGTTCCGTCATAAGCATCAAAGCGGGCATTGGCATAATTGTATAAAAATTCAGCAGAGCGATCTCCTTCAGCATATCGTTTCATCATTGATGAGAGCTGTTTGGCCGGGTCGAGCGCCGTTTTGCCAAGGTCCAAAAACTGATCGGCAGTATGATAACCAGCCGAACGATGCACGAGGGTGCCATCACCACTTATGAAAAGCAAGGTCGGATAGACGTTCACATCATAATCCCGCGCCACATCGATTCCTTCCCCTTTTTCCATATCGAGTTTGACATTGATAAATTTTGCATTATAAAACTCCCCGATGCTCTTCTGAGGAAATACATCCCGCGCCATTTTCTTGCAGGGCCCGCACCAGCTGGTGTATGCATCCAGAAAGATGAGCCGGTTCTGCTCAGAGGCCTGCTGTAATATTTTTGCCCAGTTGGCTTTGTTGAATTGGATGCCATCGCCCTGCGCAGGCAGAACGGTGCCGAGAAGCAGCACCAGGCTGATAGTCATAAGATTTTTGATCATTTGCTGAGGTGTTTCTTAAAACTGTTAAAAAAAAATTAGCCGGCTGCCTCAATGCGCTCGATCAGCATTTCTACTGGGCGGCGGTTTTGCTGATCGGCCAATTCCAGCGTTTTGCGGGCTATTTTTAATGCTTCACTTTTCTTGCCGTTTTTGTACAGGATGGTAGCATACGAAAAATAATATTTGAATAAGCCTCCGTTCAAAGCGGTCTTTTTGGCCCATTTTTCTGCCTGACTCATTGCCTTGCCGTCTGTGGGAAAGCTGGCTTGTATGTTTTGCACTACTTCATAAAGCTTACTCGCATCGCTGCCCGCCTCTTTTTTCACATACGTATTGCACGCTTTCAGATAATTCTTCACATCACCCACAGCGCTATAAAAACGCATATCAGCACTGTATGCCATGGCGCTACCGTGCTTGCCTCCATATTTGATAAGTTTGGCTCTGGCCTCGTGGTGCAAGTCTTCGCTTTGATACTCGATGGCCTTTTTCGATGTGCGAATGCAGGCGCTCTCCATTTTCTTTTGTACCTGCTCGGCAGAGCTAAGAGCTACTATTTGAGCCTTGTGCTTGACGAGCAAATCGAAGATGCGGGAATCAGCTTCTGTGGTAGCTTCAAGAATGAAGCGCAGATTTTGGTCGGTAGTCAAATCCTTTTGAGTGGCCAGGTATTCGTTGGCGATCTTGAGGCTGGGCTTGCCTGCCTTGTTGAGGGCTCTGACGTATTTGTACACCAACTCCGGATCGCGATCGCCTTTTTCGTAGGCCTCGGCATAAGCCTGGCTATTGTCCTGCTTAGCCAACGCAGAGCGGCCCAGTTCGATAAACTGATCCGCCTTCCGGGCACCTTTGGTATGTAGAACTACCTTGCCATTTCCATCAATAAAGTAGAGCGTGGGATAGGCCGTCACCGGGTATTTGGCCATAAAAGCGGTGCCCTCGGAGCTTTCCATGTTTATCTTCATACTCACAAAATGCTCATTGTAAAACTCGCCAACGCCGGGGTCCGGGAATACCGATTTAGCCATGCGTTTGCAGGGGCCACACCAGGTAGTGTACGCATCGACGAAAATGATTTTCTCCTCGTTTTTAGCTTTTTCCAGCGCTTCTTCCCAATCGCCGTGAAAAAAGTCAATACCTTGAGCCATAGTAGTGGTAGCGCCAAACAACAGCAAGCTCAGTGCAAAAGTCCATCTCATATTCCTTATTTTTTTATTCAAAAAAGCCTATGCAAGATATGACAAATAACGCAGCCATGCATCAGCCAGAAGCCTGGGAAGCCGACACTTTGGGCTGAAAGGGGCGACTTTAACAAAATGGTAACAGGCTGTGCAAATACCTGTGCGGCTCATTTATTTTGTTCGTTTTTCTTTTGGAACTCTTTGACCAGCTCTTCCGGCGATTTGTCGATCACTTGCAAAAGATGTTCGACCTGTGAGGCCAGGTGGTGGCCGGGATATTTTTTTAAAAATTGTTGATAATACTGCTTTGCCTGCTTTTTATCATTGAGGTAATTCTCAAAAGTAAAGCCGATCAGGAAGTGCGCATCCGGAGCCTTTTCGTAACGCGGATAATCATTGTACACCGTACCCCAGTGCTTGATGGCCAGGCCATAGTCAGCAATGCCACGCGCCAGATCGGCCGTGCGGAACAAAAGATCGGGTACCACAGGATCCTTGGGGAAACTACTGATAAAACGCTCACTTTTGAGGATCAACTCCAGCGCCTTCTCTTTGTCCAACTTTGTGGCCGACTGACTCCGAAGCTCCGTCTCCAGCGCCTTGATCTCCTGCTCCAATAGCTCTTTTTTATCATCACCGCTGCTGGCTGTAGGGCCATTGGATTGTTCGGGCTTACCTGAATTGCAAGCAAGCGAAAGCGTAAAAAACAAACAAAAAACAATATGTATTCGCATTGAAATGAGTTTATATTAAAACTACCACCAATATTTTCTTCAAAAAAACTATGCCAGCAGTTCACAAGGGTGATAAAAGTTTGTAAAATAACGCATTAATACTAAAATTCTATGCCCAACCTTCGCCAACTTTTCCTCTCCCACCTCGCCCAAACCAGTGCCTTTCCACTTCAGCTCGAAATCGAACGGGCCGAAGGCCTCTATCTCTACGACGCACAAGGCAAAGCCTACATGGATATGATAGCCGGTATCGGGGTGAGTTGTTTGGGGCATCGCCACCCAAAAGTGATGCAAGCCATCCGGCAGCAGAGCGAACGCTACCTGCATACGATGGTATATGGCGAGTACATCCTGTCGCCGCAGGTGCTTCTGGCTACTGCCTTAGCCGAAGTGCTGCCCGATTCGCTCAGCAATGTCTATCTCGTCAATTCCGGCACCGAAGCTACCGAAGGAGCCATGAAGCTGGCTAAGCGATACACCAGCCGCACCGAGATTGTGGCCTGCCATCGGGCCTATCACGGCAGTTCGCAGGGAGCCGCCAGCCTGATGAGCGACGATTATTTCACCAGGGCCTACCGCCCTTTGCTGCCCGGCATCCGGCATATCGATTTTAATTGTGAGCCTTGCTTTGAAAGGATTACTACCCAAACGGCCGCTGTCATTATTGAGCCGGTACAGGCTGAATGGGGCCTTCGTACTCCTGAAGATGGCTACCTCCAGAAGCTACGCCGCCGCTGCGATGAAGTGGGAGCTTTGCTTATTTTTGATGAAATTCAGACCGGCTATGGTCGCACGGGCAGCCTCTTTGCTTTTCAGCGTTTTGGTGTAGTGCCCGATGTTTTGTTACTGGCCAAAGGTATGGGTGGAGGATTGCCCATCGGAGCCTTTATTGCCTCCAAGGAGATTATGGAGGTACTCAGCTATGAGCCGGCGCTGGGCCATATCACTACTTTTGGCGGCCATCCGCTCAGCTGCGCCGCGGCATTGGCTACGCTGGAAACTTTGCTTGCAGAAGACTGGATAGAAAGAGTAGCTGAAAAAGAAGCGCTGTTCCGATTATTATTGAAGCACCCCGCCATCCTCGATCTACGATCGGCAGGGCTATGGCTGGCCATTGAACTGGCCAATTTTGAGCAGGTCCAAACCGTCATCAAAAGCTGTTTGACTAAAGGGCTGATCACTGACTGGTTTTTGTTTAACAACCGTAGCTTACGGCTGGCTCCGCCATTGATTATTAGCGAAGCAGAAATCCGGCGGGCTGCTCAGGTTTTATTGGATGCTTTCGATGTGGCAATTCGCTAATGGAATAGCTGAAACCTGCACAAGGGCTGCGCCACCAGGAAAGGAGCATCAAATTTATCAAAGAGTAAAAGCAATTAATTTTTTTTCTTAAAAAGCTTATCCCAGGCCTCCTTACGCTTTTTTTTACGTTTGCGCCGCTTTTTCAATTTCTCATTTTTCTTGCGAATTTGCTCGCGCTCCTTGGCTTTTTGCTGCTCAATAATGATGGTGCGCGGATTTACATTCACTTTCTTATCCTTTTTTTTGGCATCCTTGTTTTTAAATACGCCGAGCAGATCCTGCAGTGCAGTTTGAAAATCATCCGTATCTGTAGTATCCGGCACCATCGCAATATTTTCATAAAAAGGTGCACAATCCAGTGCTTCAACTACCTCCAGTTCCGGCTCGGGGAAATCATCAAATTTATATTGCCTAAATTCCTTATCAGTATATACCTTCTTCATGAATCTGGCCCACACCGGAAGGGCCGTATTGGCCCCCTGGCCCAGTCGGAGTGAGCGAAATCTGACATCGGGATATTCACCGCCTACCCAGACACCTGCGGCCAGTCTCGGCGTAAAGCCAATAAACCATCCGTCGGCATGCGATTGAGTAGTGCCCGTTTTGCCGGCAATGGGGGTATATATGCCATATTGATAGCGCAGGCGCCGGGCCGTCCCACTATCTATCACTGTTTGCATTAATTGGCGAACCATGTCTGCCTGATCGACGCTCAATATGGTCTCAAAATCTTTCGGCTGGCGATCCACAGAAAGGATTAGCTTTCCTTCGCCATCCTCTATCCGACTGATATAACGCGGCTCGGGGCGCTTGCCCCGGTTGGCAATAGTGCCATATACTTTGAGCATATCGAAGAGCGAAATATCCGCTGTGCCTAAAGCTATAGAAGGTGCTTGGGGGATATCGCTGGTCACACCCATTTGATGGGCCAATTGGCGTATGCTGTCAACGCCCGTGCGCACGATGAGGTCCACCGCTACCGCATTCACAGATTTACTGAGGGCGCCCTCCATGCTGTACACTCCGCCATATTGGCCATCTGAATTATGCGGCTGCCAATCTTCATAATCTGTGTAGGTTACCAAGCGATTGTAGTAATAGTCGCAAGGGCGGAAGCCGCTGCGAATCGCTCCGGCGTAAACGATCGGTTTGAAAGTAGAGCCAACCTGCCGTCGCGATTTTACATGATCGTATTGAAAATATTTAAAATCAATACCTCCCACCCAGGCCAAAATATCGCCCGTGCCAGGCTCCATGACCAGGAAACCTGTATTCAGCAGGGAGTAGTAATGCTTCAACGAATCCATCGGGCTCATTTCCTTTTCCTCTTCCCCATCCCAGCCAAATATCTGCATTCTCCGCGGTTGATTGAACTGCTCGATGATCTCTTCCTCCGTCCTACCCGATGCCTTTAGCGCTTGATATCGGCTTGTGAGACGCATTTGCCGATACAATATCTTGTCATTGCCCCAGGGTTTGCGCCCCTTCCAATGAGCGTCGAAGCTCTTCTGTAGCTTTGCCAGATGCTCCTGCACCGCTTCTTCGGCAAAGGTTTGCATTTTGGAATGGATGGTAGTATAAATGCGCAAGCCATCTGTGTAGAGGTTGTAAGCAGCCCCGTCAGGGCTTGTATGCTTCTTCAAGCGACCGTCCAGTTCCTGCCTCAAATGCTCCCGAAAATAGGTGGCCAAGCCTTCCTGGCTGCTTTCGCGCTTGTATTGTAGCTCAAGAGGGAGCTGCTGCAAAGAGTCTGTTGCCTGCTCATCCAGATAGCCGTATTTGGCCATTTGGTCAAGCACTAGGTTGCGGCGCTGGCGTGCCCGCTCGGGATGGCGCAGAGGGCTGTAGTAGGTGTTGGCTTTTAGCATGCCTACCAGCATGGCGGCCTCTTCCGTTTTGAGGCTTTTGGCCGTACTGCTAAATAACTGCTCCGCTGCTACTTCGACCCCAAACATATTGCCGCCAAAAGGTACTGTATTTAAATACAGGTTGATGAGCTCGCTTTTGGTATATACTTTTTCCAGTCTTCTGGCCACATACATCTCCTTGATCTTATTGACCGGAATGGTAAAAAGCCAAAAACGACGCCGCGGGAAGAGATTCTTGGCCAATTGCTGGCTAATGGTAGAGCCTCCGCCCGATGATTGGCGACTCAGCAACACGCTTTTGAGTAATACCCGGCCCCATGCCCTGATATCGACACCGCGATGTTCAAAAAAGCGGGCATCTTCCGTAGCAATGAGCGCATTGACCAGATCGGGAGAGATGTCTTCATAATCGACCGGCTTTCGGTTTTCGATGTAGTATTTGCCCAGCAACACGCTGTCGGCAGAGTAAACTTCGGAGGCAGCGTGGTTTTGGATGGCAGCCAATTCCTGCTGGCTGGGTATTTTGCCAAAAGCTCCAAAACGCACTAGCATGAGCAGACAGAAAAGGCCAAATAGCCCGGTAGCGGCTAGCAGGCCTGCGTATTTGGTAAAGGTGCTGAGGCGCGGATAGGCCAGCCGAAACTGCTCCCAACGGCCGATCAATGCTCGTTTTGCCGCTTGCATCTTATCTACAATGTCTTGCTTATTGGTCATAAGGAATAATGTATGATTGCCAAAGCCTCCAATTTATTTCGATCTTTGGGTAAGTTTATGAACGATCCCCCGATATTGGATAGTATCACTATATTCAGCTTCCCAGCACCTCCTCCAGTATCAAATGAGCATTCAGCCCTTTGAAATTCTCAACATGCAGGCGATAAAAGTCGATCAGGGCACGCAAAAGCTGCTGGCGGGTATTGCGATCGATTTTCAGTTGATAGGCCTTTTCTATCTCAATATGCAGCAATTGACTAAGAATGCTGCTTTTCGATTCGTCCAAAAAATGTAAATGATGCGGTGCTTCGGCTAAAAATTGGCCCTCCTGCAAGTCGAATATAGGCCGTGCAGTTGAGTATTGGCCGTGCGGGCGAAAGCCCAAAAAGCCGGAGAGCTGGAGCATGAAGTGCAAATGCCGGTTGGCCACTGATTGTCCGCTTTGATCCAGCGCATGGAAGCTGTTGTACAAAAACTGAAAAAGGGGCCGGTTTTCTTCCTGCTCCCGGATAGTCTTTTGAGCCAGCTCTGCCATAAACATGCCCACTGCACTCTTGGTCACATCAAAGGGAAGGGATTGATAAATATAAGCGGCCTTGATTTCTTTGGTGCGGTGCAATTGCTTATCCACCCGGTAGTAAGCGACCAATTCCACCAGGCTCATCACCTGTAGCAGTCCGGCGCTTACTTTGGCCCGCTTGCTGCGCACCCCGCTGATAATATAGGATTGCAGGCCTTTTTGTTCGGTATAAATATCGGTAATGAAACTCGTTTCGGAGTATTTGACAGATCGAAGGATGATGCCTTTGGTTTTAATAATCATGCCTAAGCGGGGTATTCATTCACCTGATTATATAACGAGCCGAGATGCCGAATTCATTCCAAAAGAACCGCCCTTTGAAGATGTGAACCGAAGGTTTGTAATCGATTGAAACATTGACAGGAAAGCGGGGCATGGTATATTCCAGCCCAATCATCAAATCACCAAGCAAGCGCAGGCTTTGATCGTTGAAGGAAAAGCTAAGTCCGGCACCGCCAAACCAATTGAGCTGGTAATTGATAAAGAAGTGATGCTGGTACAGGCCTGTCAACACCCACCTGCGCCCATTGGTAAAATTGTATCCGGCAATCCCTTCAATCACACTGGGCACTCCGATAAATTGCTTGTAGCCAAGGCCGACAAGGGGGCCGCCACGCACCCCAAAGGCATGGATGTAATTATCCTGAGCTATTAAAGTAGCTGCGCTACCAACCAGCGCAATGCTCATTATCAAAATCCGTATCCTTTTCATCATCCGTAAAAATAAAAAGCCCTGATAGCTTTCAAAGCTAATTGGTCAAAAAAACTGAACCCTATAAAATTTCACCATCCAAAATAACCCGCTCTTTATCGACTAAAGCCGCCTGATAGTCGAGTAGGTTACTAAGAGAAGCAACATCCTGAGAGCCCTTCTTGTTGATATAAGCGTAACCCAGGCACAACACAGCAGCTATCCTTCTAAATTTTCAGAAACCAAAAATTAATCCAATGAAAGCGACTTATTTCATTCCTTTTCTGGCTGCTATGCTATCCACACTATTTACAAACGGTGCTCCAGATGACAAATGCCGCCTCGCCTTCGAGGCTTCCATTCCCTATGGCAGTGAGGCTGGTCGGATTGAAAAAGATTTGCTGGAAGGTATCTGGATCGATCAGATTGGTGGCAGTAAAAACACTGGTATGAAACAGCTTTTGCAGTTCAATGATTTTGGCCTGTTGGATGTAGTCACTGTCTATAGCAATGGACATACTCAGTACGAAACCCAGCAATGGCATCTCGAATCTTTGGGCCAGCATGTGTATCTCGTCGTTTTTGACAACACCCTCAATGAAGAGCTCGTGTACGAAGTGAAGCAGACCTGCGAAGGACTCCAACTCAAGGATATCGACTTGCAGGAAAGCAAGCATCTGAAATACACACCTGCCAAATCAGCCAAGGAGCTGGAGCGCCTGCGCGCTACCATTACCGGGCACTGGAGCCACAATGGTTATCCTTTCGATATTGCAAACAACCTGGAGGACTGTGGCACTTTTGTGGAGATGAACGGCGCTTTTTTGGAGTATCAATTCAACGAAGATGGGACCTACCAAAGGAAAATGGGTAGCCACATGGTGGACATCGAAGAGGAAGGGTTTTGGGAAATTACGCATGACGGGCAGTACCTCGTGTTCCACCTTACCCGGGACGGAAGCCCTGAGCAGGTATATTCCAGTCAGTACGTCCGGCTTACCGAAGTCAATTCGCTTGAACAGCACCTCAGTTTCGAACAGGTCCTGGGTGTAAGCGAGCTAAACAGCCTGTTTTGTACTCGTATGAAATCATTCAAGTTTTATAAAACTGAGTCAACTCCCTCGTTTTAGGAAAAAAATAATAGTAGTTTTTAGGTTTTAGCGAAATGTAGATGAAGCCGTGGCCCTTGCGCTGCGGCTTTTTTCCTTTCTTCCCGCTACTTCTTTCAAAATTTCAACCCATCATCAATATCCTTCAAAGGCGATTGCTTGTAAAATTGCTTGGTGTGAATACGCTGCTTTTGCCGCTCAAGAATGTGAGTAGCCAGCGCTACGTTGGCAGGTTCAGTGGCCAGGGGGGAGAGGGCCTGAGCAATTTTATACTCAGCCACATCCAAGCGATACATCAGGCTCATCAGGCTTTCGAGACGATGCTCAATCATGTAAGCCACCTGATTGGCGAGCAAATCGAAGAGCTCCTGCTCGCTAAGCGGCTCCTGCCCAATATCGAGCCCGAAATCCCGGGCAATTAGTTCGGCAGTTTGTTGACTGAGTTGCTTGTCATTCATTGGCAGCGGATTAAGGCATTGCAAAGATACGGCGCTGAAATGGATTGCACTTAAAAATCTGAATCGATTAGGGTAGTTTTTTAGGCTTATCGTACTCGTACTGGCATTGGTTGGGGTTTATTAGGTTTAGTAATGATCAAATAATAACTTCACGATTTGTCTCTGATCTTTTGCCGCCATACTTCGTTATTTTTTGCTTAAATAGCTCGCTATTCGCTCAAAAAATGCCTCGCCTGACGACAAAATCTCAATCCCAAATCAATAACTTATTAATTGGCCATTACTTAGTGGTTTTTTCGCCACAAATCAACCCTGATAAACCAAAAACAGCTAAAAGTCCCGCTCCCTTAATCATCCAACTCCTCTATTTCCCGATCCCGCAAGCTATCAGCAACCGCTGCATCCTGCCGTACGAAGCTGCACCAATTGCAGCTCGGTTCTCCACAACCTTCATAGAAATCATGTGCCCGAATGCGGTCATAGCTACTGCGGATCAGCTCACTAACCCACTGCGCCCCCTCTACCTCGAAGGGGATCACTTTGTAGTCAAACTTTCCGTCGGGGCCGGGCTCGAGGTAAGAAATGGCTCCGCTGGCCACCCGTCGCTCCTTCTGATGCGCCTCATACAGCAGCTTGTAAAAATAGAGCTGCCGCCAGTAATTGCCGCCATGCGGCCGGGCTTTGGTAGGCGGTCGCGTTTTGCCATCATCGATGCGGCCCGTCTTATAATCCACAATGTGGAGCTGCTGATTGATCAGTAAATCCACCCTGTCAATGACGCCTTTGACGGGCACGCCCAGCACTTCGGCATGGCGCACCTGGTATTCGATCAGCACTTTTTGGGGCCAGCTTCTGTAGAATTGTTGATAATATTGGTGTAGATGAAGCTGCCCCAGTTGGAGGCGTTGCTGATACATTGCATCACTCAGAAAAGGGCGCATCTTCCGGATCTCATCACCAAATATTTTTTGCAAAACCGCCGCTGAAGGATACTTCTTTTCTTCCGACAGGCTCATCCGATCGAAAAGGCGCCGAAGGGCATTGTGTATGGCTGTACCATAGGCTGCCGCTTCGCTCATCACGGTGGGTACCCGAAGGATGTATTCGTAGTAAAAACTGAGTGGACAGCGCAAAAAGGTGTTGAGGCTGGAAATACTCATCGCAAAATTGGCCAGCAATTGGTCGATAGCGACCTTGTCGGGAGCCGGTGCCCTGGTGGTTTTTGATTCCAGCAAAAGCAACCAAGCCGCTTCCTGCAGCAGCGCCTCATCCATTTGCCGTAGCTCCACTTCCAGCCCTTCCGTTTGCAATACCTCATCTACAAACTGGCTGCGTTGAAGCAGTTTGTTCTTATAATTTTTTTCGCTGTACGAAATGTGCAAATGCTCTTTGGCACGGGTCATGGCTACATAAAACAGGCGGCGGCGAGCCTCCATAGCATCCTCTTCTCCGCTGAAGGTGAGCGTGTCGGGAAAGCTGAAACGACGGGCCCGACTGCTGCGCCCCGGCTCCCACTGATCTTTGACGGCATCGATAATAAACACATAGCGAAACTCCAAGCCTTTGGAACTGTGTGCCGATAACAAATTGACGCCATCGGCAGCCGCGATGGTCTTCTGTACAGGTATGCGCAAGCGGTTGGCATCCATGCTATCCAGTAGATTGAGCAGGCGCCGAAGACTGAGGCGCGGCTGCCGTGCGGCTTCTCGTCGCACAAAGTCCATGAAGGTACTCAACACTTGTAAGGGCCAGCTGTGTGAGCTTTCCGAAGCGGCCGGTGCCATCACCATAGCAAGCAGGCCGGAGCGGTTGATGAGCTGTTCGAGCAAGTGCTGCAAAGGCACATTGGCGGCTGCGCCGATCCACTTATTGAATAGATGGCCAGTTGCCAATATTCGTTCGTGCTGCTTGAGGGATATTGTCTCGAGGAAAGGCTCATCGCACAAAGCATCACGCCAGTAGCGGCGCCCGTCCTCTGTTTGGCGGGCCATCGCCAGGCTCAGCTTAGCCAGGTCGGCAGGAAGTATTTCAAAAAACTGATAGTGCAAAATTTGAAACAACAAGTGCTCTCCGCTATACGGCCGCTGATACTCTGCCTGAATGTAGGACAAGAGTTGGCGCAATTGTCTGATGAGCGGCAGGTCGAGGATATTGAGCTGTCTGCGCGTATTGTAAGGAATGCCCTTTTTCTCCAACAGCTCAATGATGTTGTGCGCCTGCCGGTGTTTGGCATAGATCACTGCCACTTCTTGTAGCAGGATGCCGTTGCTTTGCAATTGCTCGATCTGGCGTACGACGTCGGCTTCCTCCTCCGCTCGTTGGGAATAGCTTCTGATTTGGGGGCGTAGCTTGGAAGCAGCAAATTTCCTGTGCCGCGCTTTGAGGTTTTTCTCTATTTGCTCCAGGCTGCCAATGATGCGGTGTTCATTTTGATCGATGAGCCGTTTTGACGAATCCAGTATCTGCTGGGAGGAGCGGTAGTTGTCTTGCAAAAGAACCAGGCTAAGGTCCGATCTGTAGTCGTTGTAAAAGTCGATCAGATTTTTAAGGCGGGCTCCCTGAAATTCATAAATCGATTGATCGTCATCACCGACGATAAAAATATTGGGCTTTTCCCAATAGTTGATGAGCAACTGGATGATCTCGTTTTGTGCACCATTGGTATCCTGGTACTCATCGACCAGCACATAGAGATACTGTTCCTGATAGCTGCGCAGCAAGGCCTCCTTTTGCCGAAAGGCACGGACCACCCAAAGGATCATGTCGGCAAAATCATAGCGCCGCGCCTGCTGCATGGCTTTTGTATAGGCCGGATAAAGCTGAACGGCAGCGCGCAGCAGACGCATCTTTCTGCCAGCCTCTTCTATTTTCCATTGCTTCAACTCCCCTTTTTTGGCCGTTTTGGTGTTGCGTTTGTAAATAAATTCTTCTCGTTCCGGCAGGCCGGCCAGATAACTATCGAGCTTTTGATTCAAATCCTCCACCGACCAGTTTTCTGATTTCATTCGCCGAAACAGATCGCGCAGATGGGACTCGTAATAATACAGGTCGTGCCCTTTTTGCCGCAGCAAATGATCGGGCGACAAGGCATCGATGAGGCGGCGAATCAGCTCTACTTCTTCCAACTCACTGATCGGCTCCAGGTCGTGGCGGCCAAAAAGCTCCATATTTTCCTGGATTACTTTGTTGCAAAAGCTGTGGAAGGTGTAGATATGTACTCTGTGTGCCTCCGGTCCGATGAATTCGAGCAGGCGCTGGCGCATGGCGTGTACACCGGCATCGGTAAAGGTGAGGCAAAGAATATTGGCAGCTCCGGTATCGGTTTCCATGAGTATCCGCCCGATGCGCGCAGTGAGGATGTGCGTCTTGCCCGTACCCGGCCCGGCAATCACCAGCACCGGCCCTTCGATCTGCTCGACGGCCTGCTGCTGGGCAGCATTAAGGCGGGCCAGCTCACGCTGAAAGGTATCATGGTAAGGTTCGAGCCGATTGGGAAAGGGGGGCATGTATCAATTTTTGAGCATTCTATTCTTGCTGCTCTAAAGATACGATGCCCGGCAAATATTTTAGAGCGTGTTTGGAAATTGCTTTTGGAAGCAGTAGTAGTAAAATTTAATTTTGGGCGAAGCCTTTTTTTGAGGCATAGCCCACGCTATGGCGATGAAAAATAATGAAGTACAGAATTAAATTTTGCACTAATGCACCGAAGGGTGAATTCCAAACACGTTCTTATACAATTATATTTCTGATACTGGCAAGAGCACCCGAAAGCTGGTCGGAGCAGTTTAGGGTTTATTAGGTTTTCACCGCAAAAATCCCATAAGCCCTCCCATTCGCTCCAGCGAACGGCATAAACCAAAAGCAGGTGCTTCCCCCTACTCAATAATAGCGCACTCAAAACGGCCATTGAGAAAGCGGACGTATTCAGGAGTTTCGTAATGAGGAGCCCCAATATCTAGTGTGAAAGAAGCCATAAACTTTCCCGACACATAGTTATTCACCAAATCCAGCGAGTCGATTTGTAGAAAGTTGGACTCTTCCTCTACTAGTTTATAAGAAGCCCAGGTTGCATCTGCATCCGTTCTGTAATAACTTATTTCAATTTCCTCTGCAACCAAAGTATCAGGAAAGTCCGTTAATTTATAACATCCTTTATACAGCGGGATTCTTGATATATAGAATTCCTCTCTGGTAATGTTGTTGGAGTTTTCTTCATACGTAAAGAAAGGAATAATTAACCTATCTTCTTCATAGAGTCTATCTTCATATATCCTGGCACGAGCAGAAGCTTTAAATTCCTTATTGATCTTGATCGCCTCGGCAAAGCCGTGCTCCATCAATCCCTCCCAGTAAATCAAAAAACTATCCTGCGTAGCTATTGGCATTTCTTCCACCACACATTCCTTCGGTGCGGGAGGCATGTCGTCATCGGCCACTACTACAGCTTCGTCTTTATTGCAGGTAAAAAGAGCAAGAAAAATGGCACAGAATAGGATTGGGTTTTTCATAGCTATCCACATTTAGTGAATAAAAGCAAGATAGGCATTCCTGTTCAGCATGCCAAACCGCAGAAAACAGAGCTTCCCCCTCACTACTCGATGATGGCACACTCGAAGCGGCCATTGAGAAAGCGAATATACGCCGGGGTTTCATAGCTCGGAAAGCCCATATCCAATACAAAGGAAGCCATAAATTCTCCTGACACGAACTTATTCACCAAATCCAATGAGTCAATTTGCAGAAAGTTGGATTCCTCCTTTTGTAACATATAAAGACCTACTGTAACATCAGCATCTAATCTTCTATAACGAGTTTTTACCTGTTCTGAAACTAAAGTATCAGGTATAACTAAATTGTGTAATTTGTAACAACTCTCCATTAGGGGAATTTCTGACATATAAAAAAGTTCCCTGCAAATGTTTTCGTTATTTTCTTCAAAAGTAAAAAAAACGATAATCAAACTATCTTCTTCATCAATTTTCGCATGAGCAGAAGCTTTAAAATCCTTGTTGATCTTGATCGCCTCGGCAAAGCCATGCTCCATCAATCCCTCCCAGTAAATTAAAAAACTATCTTGTGTAGCTATTGGCATTTCTTCCACCACACATTCCTTTGGTGCGGGAGGCATGTCGTCATCGGCCACTACTACAGCTTCGTCTTTATTGCAGGCAAGAAACAGAAGAAAGGCTGTGCAGTATAAGATTAGGTTTTTCATAATGGTTGGGTTTTTATTTTAAGATAATGACTTTTCGGCTTATAGTTTCTTCCAGGGTACGGATGGTCAGCAAATACACCCCTTCGGGAAGCTGGCCGTTTAGCGGCAATGTAATCTGATTGGTTCCTTCCTTTAGCAAATATGTCCCATCCATCAGCTTTTGACCGGACAAACTGTACAAGCTCATGCTGGCATCCTGTGCCTGGTCATTTTCAATGACCAACTCCAAGCGATCCGATGTATTGGGATTGGGCGAAAGGCTTAGCGAAAAAGTGCTGCCGGAAGCTGTTTCGTTCACCAGTCGGTTTTGAGGAGTAGCGGCTGCCGGATCGCAGGGCGCACAGGGCGTACCGATGCGTTTGGTGGCATAGCTTACCACATTGTCGGAAGAAGTGACTTTGACCTGGATAAAAAAGAAGGTGCAGCCGGTGAGCGTAGGGGGTGGTAGCGTCACCTGATCGGGATTGCCAGGATTGGCTGTAAGCAAAGTGCCCGGATTAGCCGCATCGAAAATACCGTCATGGTTCCAGCGCCATTCATAGGTGTAAGGCCCCTGACCCGGATTGCCGGGAGGCGGCGGAGTCACTACGGCGGTATAGACTTCGTTGTCTTCACAAAGGCGGTTGTTGCCTTCAATCAATACTACAAACTGCTGATCGCCATAATAGCTGGCTATCATGCAGCCCGTTTCGCGGATGATACCGGCATTACTGGCAAGAGGGTCTTCACCACCTGTAGGCCAGCTCATATAGTACACTTCAGGGTCAGAATAGTGTAAGACTCTGAATTTATACTGTGGTGGTCTGAAATCAGGCGCATCCGTATGCATGATGGTATAATACCACTTGGGAAAAATCTCCCAGGCTACACTACATTCTTCACGATGTATTAAGGCGTTCTGGTGCTGCCCACCAAATAAATGTCCAATTTCATGCAAGAAATTGTTCCGATACCAGGAAGCATAAGGCAATAATGATATCGCAAAACTGGCTTCCTCAAGAGGGCCGTAAAAATCATTGGCGGTTGGTACCGAGCCAACACCTTTTTCAGTTTCATAAACATGATTCGACAACATGACAACCATATCCGCATTATGGGTTTCTCTTAAGCTATTCGCTGTGGGGTCTTCAGTCAAGGCATCTACATCATCTCGTATATCACCACCTGGATAATTCCAGTCAAACTCCTCATATACCACCCTGGCTCTGTGCGATATATTGCTGTTTTGGAAGGCATAGTTAAGTTTTTCCACCATCGTGGTGAGGAAAATACTGCGGCGGTTGACATTCACCAGCCAGTCCTGCGCATCCTGCGGCAACAAGACGAGAATAGTGATCAATGCCGCACAGCCATCCCCCACGCACTCATACTCGGTAGTGATCGTACTATCACCGACTTCTGTACCCCAAAAGCAGGTTGTATCAGGCGCTTCCAATACTTCATCATGATACGTCAGCAAACTCACCTCCTTGTTGAGCGGTACAATCTCATGGTAGATGGTATCGAAATACACAAAACCCCCTGCGCCTTCCTCCTGCTGCACAATCATGATGCCGCCATGATGGCTGGGTATTTCGCCCTTCCAGATGTAGTTGCTGTCCGATTCGTAGTGCACATCAAGGGCATAGGCCGTGAGCGTATCGGTGCTTTCGCCAATGGGGAAGCTAAAGGTCAATCTGCCGGAATCCTGTATGACGATGGCGTTGTTGATTTGGATAAAGTCAATGTCGGAAATTCCGGGAACGGTATAGATGGTATCCACAAAACTGAGCTCCCCTTCGCTAATGGTCACTCCTCCTAATTGGGAGGTGTCCACCCATTCAAAGAGCGGAGTGGTTTGGGCATAGCTTACAGAGGAAAGGCATAGCATAGCATAACATATAGTAGAGTAGAGAGGCGTTTCATTTTTGAGCGGGTTAAGCGTGTGTTCAAATTTTATTAATCGGGCTACAAATATCCCTTTCTTAGTGAGACGAAGCTAAAAAAGTGAATTATTTTCGCCTCAAAGAACAAATTCTGAACACCTGCTGGGTTTTTGGAAACAGGTATATCAATGTGAATGTAATGTTCTTTTTTCGAACTTCCAATACTTCCGTTACCTTTTTATCCAATACGCTTCTATCAGGTCAATTTTCCTATTCCAAAGAACAGATAGGATGGGTAAGCTATGTTTTGCGATTATGGCTGATCACCAGCACAGGAAAATTTCGTAAATTTGACTTTCAGAACATGCAGCAAGTATATTTTGTTGGAAAAAGACAAAACAACCAAATAATCTTTGGATTCACTGCCTCCGACTAAGCTGCCCGAGGGTTTTCAAATCTAGTACAATATGGAAAAAATAGCTCCTTATCGGCCCAAAAATAAGATACGCATCGTCACCGCTGCTTCTCTCTTCGATGGCCATGATGCCGCCATCAATATCATGCGCCGCATCATGCAAAGCTCCGGTGCCGAAATCATACATCTGGGGCACAACCGCTCCGTTCAGGAGATCGTGGATACGGCCATTCAGGAAGATGTACAAGGCATCGCCATCACCAGCTATCAGGGGGGGCACAATGAATTTTTCAAGTACATGTACGACCTCCTCAAGGAGCGGGACGCCGGACACATCAAGATATTCGGCGGTGGCGGCGGAACCATCCTGCCCACCGAAATTGAAGCGTTGCAAACCTACGGGATCGCTCATATCTATTCGCCGGATGATGGCAGGAAGATGGGCTTGCAAGGCATGATTAACGATGTGCTTGAGCAGTGCGACTTTCCTGTAGGTAGGAATCTGAATGGCGAATTGAAGCAAATTGATGAGCAAAAGCCGGGAGCTATAGCACGCATGATATCTGCTGTTGAAAATTTTCCGGAGGAAAACAGTGCATGGCTTGAGCAAATCCGCAAAGATATAGGTTCCAAGGTCATCCCCGTGCTTGGCATTACAGGTACTGGCGGTGCAGGCAAGTCCAGCCTGGTGGACGAATTGGTACGCCGCTTCCTCATCGACTTTGAAGACAAAAGCATCGCTATCATATCCGTTGATCCCTCCAAGCGCAAAACAGGCGGGGCTTTGTTGGGTGACCGCATCCGCATGAATTCGATCCAACGCGAGCGGGTGTATATGCGTTCGTTGGCCACCCGCCAGTCCAATCTGGCCTTGTCAAAGCATGTACAGGCCGCTGTGGATATACTTAAAGCTGCCAAATACGACCTCGTCATCCTCGAAACATCGGGTATTGGCCAATCGGATACCGAAATTGTGGATCATTCCGATTTGTCGCTTTATGTAATGACGCCCCACTATGGGGCTGCTACCCAGCTCGAAAAGATTGACATGCTTGACTTTGCCGACATCATCGCCATCAATAAATTCGATAAGCGAGGCGCATTGGATGCCTTGCGGGATGTAAAAAAGCAATACCAGCGCAACCACCAGCTTTGGGAGGAGCCAATGGAAGGTATGCCTGTATATGGTACCATCGCATCCCAATTCAACGATCCTGGCACAAACCAGCTTTACCGGAGCCTGATGGATTTGATTGTGGAAAAAACCGGCGCATCGCTTACTTCCAGCTTTGATACGGACAAAGGGATGAGCGAAAAGATTTATATCATCCCCCCTTCCCGAACGCGCTATTTGTCTGAAATTTCAGAAAACAACCGGCAGTACGACCGCTGGGTAGAGCGGCAAAGTGAGTTGGCACGCAAGCTTTATGGCCTTCGCCAGAGTATCGAAACGCTAAAGGGGCAAAAAGAAGATCAGGGTAAAGCATTGAGTTACCTCCAGTCGGTCTATGATGATCTGCAAAAGGACCTCGATGGCCAATGCAATCGGATATTGGAAGGCTGGGAAGCTAAACGCGCCGCCTACGCTGCCGATGAGTTTATGTACCGGGTACGCAAGCGGGAAATCCGTGTGCCCACCTTTACAGAGTCGCTTTCGCACAGTCGCATTCCACGAGTGGTGCTGCCTCGGTACAAAGATTGGGGAGAAATACTGCGGTGGAGCTTGTTGGAAAATGTGCCGGGCGAGTTCCCTTATACTGCCGGCGTGTTTCCGTTTAAGCGCAAAGGGGAAGATCCCATGCGCATGTTTGCCGGCGAAGGTGGCCCCGAGCGCACCAATCGCCGCTTTCACTATTTGTCGATGGATATGCCGGCGGCTCGTCTGTCAACGGCTTTTGATTCGGTTACGCTGTATGGCGAAGATCCCGACTACCGCCCCGACATCTACGGCAAAATTGGCAATTCGGGAGTGAGCATCTGTTGTCTGGATGATGCTAAAAAACTCTATTCCGGCTTTGATCTTTGCGATCCGAAGACTTCTGTGTCGATGACGATCAATGGTCCGGCAGCTACGATTTGCGCTTTTTTCATGAATGCCGCCATCGATCAGCAGTGCGAATTGTACATCCGAGAGCAAGGCCTGGAGCATTTGGTAGAAGCCAGGCTCAAGGAGTTGTACGATGACAAAGGGTTGGAGCGGCCTCAGTATCGGGGCGCTATCCCCGAAGGCAATGACGGGCTGGGCTTGTTGCTGTTGGGCCTTACGGGCGATCAGGTTTTGGAGGCAGCCGCATATGATGAACTGAAGGCAAAAGCCCTTTCGGCGGTACGCGGCACCGTGCAAGCTGACATCCTGAAGGAAGATCAGGCTCAGAATACCTGCATCTTTTCTACTGAGTTTTCACTCAAGCTGATGGGTGATGTACAACAGTACTTCATTGATCACAAGGTGCGCAATTTTTATTCGGTATCCATTTCCGGTTATCACATTGCCGAGGCGGGTGCCAATCCGATCAGTCAATTGGCTTTCACGCTGGCCAATGGCTTCACCTTTGTGGAATATTATCTATCCAGGGGTATGCAGATCGATGATTTTGCCCCCAACCTGAGTTTTTTCTTTTCCAATGGCATCGATCCGGAATATGCTGTCATCGGGCGGGTGGCCCGACGAATATGGGCCAAGGCGATGAAGCTGAAATACAATGCCAATGAGCGTTCGCAAAAATTGAAATATCATATTCAGACTTCGGGCCGTTCCCTACATGCCCAGGAAATATCCTTCAACGATATTCGGACTACCTTGCAGGCTTTGTACGCCATTTATGACAATTGCAACTCCCTCCACACCAATGCTTATGATGAAGCCATCACTACGCCTACGGAGGAGAGCGTTCGGCGGGCAGTGGCTATTCAGCTCATCATCAACCACGAGCTGGGACTGGCAAAGAATGAAAATCCGCTACAAGGCTCGTTTATCATTGAAGAGCTCACCGAGCTGGTGGAAGAGGCTGTGCTGACAGAATTTGACCGAATCACTGAGCGGGGCGGCGTGTTGGGTGCGATGGAAACGATGTATCAGCGCAGCAAAATTCAGGACGAGAGCCTGCACTATGAAACGCTCAAGCATACGGGCGAGTACCCGATCATCGGGGTCAATACTTTTTTGTCGAAAGAGGGTTCGCCAACTATTATCCCAAAGGAAGTGATTCGTGCTACCCAAGAAGAAAAGGAAGGCCAGATCAGCACCTTGCAAAACTTGCACAAAGACCGTCCTTCGCAATCTTCAGAACTCCTTAAAGATTTGCAGCAAGTGGCTATCGGCAATGGAAATATCTTTGAGCAGCTTATGGAAGCGGGCAAGCATTGCTCGCTTGGCCAGATCACCCATGCCCTATACGAGGTAGGGGGGCAATACCGGCGGAATATGTAGAGGGGAGGCTGAGGCTACACCTCTTCACCGCTACTCACCAGCAATTGGAAGCCATTGCCGTGGATGTTGACAATCTCGATCTGCGCATCTTTTTTGAGGTATTTGCGCAGTTTGGTGACAAACACATCCATGCTGCGGGCAGTGAAGTAATTGTCTTCGCCCCATATTTTGGTTAGTGCTTCGGAGCGGGGTAGTACATCATTGATATACATACAAAACATGCGCAACAGCTGTGCTTCCTTGGGCGAAAGCTTTTCTTTTTCATTTTTGTCATCGCCTCTGAAAGTGAGGATACGCAAGGGATAGTTGAAGTGATATTTGCCAATTTCAAATTCTCTGATCTCTTCCCGCGGATCGGCCTTGGCCTGGCTCCGTTTGAGGATGGCCTGGATGCGATAGAGCAGCTCTTCTGAGTTGAAGGGCTTTGAGATATAGTCGTCGGCACCTATTTTGAAGCCCTTCAGCACATCTTCCTTCATGGTTTTGGCAGTCAGAAAAATGATGGGCATCTCGGTGTCCTTTTCGCGAATTTCCTTGGCGAGGCTGAAGCCGTCCTTTTTGGGCATCATTACATCAAAGATGCAGAGGTCAAATTCGCCCTTATTGTAACTGTCGAGGCCTGCTTCGCCATCCGTGGCGAGGGTAACATCATAGTCATGCATTTCGAGATAGGAGCGTAGTACATCTCCAAAATTTTGATCGTCTTCGACCAACAGAATCCGATTGTTTGGTGTTGCCATGATAACTTTTTTCAATTTTGTTTTGCTCATTTCCGGACAAATCTTGTGGCTTACTCCCCGGATTTGCCTGTAAACTATGTTATTTTCTTATTGCGGTTTCACTTTATACGGAAAAATCAAAATAAAGCTGCTTCCTTTGCCCAATTCGCTCTTCACATCGATCTGTCCTTTGTGTGCCGTCATCAGTGCTTTTACGTAGCTCAGTCCCAACCCAAAGCCCTTCACATCATGCAAATCGCCGGTATGTACCCGGTAAAATTTATCGAAAATATGTTTTAGGGCTTCCTTGCTCATCCCTACCCCTTTATCGCTGACTACTACTTCAACGCCATTTGCCACGTTTCGCGTATGTATTGATATTTCCGGTTCTTTGGGTGAATACTTATTTGCGTTGTCCAGCAGATTGTGGATGATATTGGTCAAATGTGTCATATCGCCTTCTACGATGGGTTGCTTAGCCTGCAAATCGGCCGTTACGTTGCCGCCTTTGCTTTCCACCTGCAGATTGGCATTCGTTACGGCTTTGTTGATTACATCGTGCAGGTTGACGTCAGTAAGCTTGAGCTGGAAGTCTTTTTTATCGATTTGTGCCATTTGCAAAACCTTCTCCACCTGGCTGTTCATTCGTTTATTTTCTTGCTTGATAATACCGGCAAAGCGCTGTATTTTATCCTCATTGCTAATCACTTTAGGGCTGGTGATAGAGTCGGCTGCCAGGGAGATGGTAGCGATGGGTGTTTTAAATTCGTGGGTCATATTATTGATAAAATCGGTCTTCATCTCAGAGACCTTCTTTTGGAGGAAGATGACCTGAATGGTATAGGCAAAGCAGAACAATATGATGCCGGTAAAAATAATGGATGCCAGCACCGTTTTCCAAACGGAGCCCCACACCAGGCTGACCTTGCTCGGAAAGTGGATCATCAGAAAGCCGGGAGGGGCCATATCATTGGGAAAGAGGTTGACCTTGTAGTGCGAGTTGAACAAATTCTTCCAGCCTGCCTGCACCAGGCCCGGCTTGTTGTCGCTCACCACATAGTGGCCATTGGTAATGACAAAGGACTGCTCCACTTCCGCAAATACGCCATAGTTGTAGTGAATATCGATACCACGAGTGGCCAATTCCTGCTTGATGGCTTCATGGAGGTATTTAAGATCGATGCGGCGGGTAATTGGCTCGGGATTGATGAGCTTGTTGAAAAGCAACTTCTGCCGATGCTTTTCCTGGGCTTCATAGCGCTCGAAGCGCTCGCGCTGGCAATTGATACAATTGCATTCCTGCTCTTCGTTATTGGCCAAATGTGTGAGCAGGTTTTCCTTCATCACACTATCCAGGCTAAACCCATTGCTCGCCGATAGCTCCACCGTCATATGCCCGTTTTCCGACTCCATCTTTTGATAAAACTCCTCCCTCACTACGGCACTCGGATACGCATTGGTATAGTTGAAAACTTCCAGATTAATGCGTACATTTTCCGCATCCTGCAATTTTTCCGACACCCGGTTGAGCGCCGAAAATACTTCCTTGTCAAACTGCTGCTGATTGAGTTGTATAGACCATCGAATCCAGTACATCTGGAGAAGCACAATACCGATAAGGGCAGCCCCCATCAGTCCTATGATCATCCAAATGGCCTTCTTATTCATGAAAAAAACTGCTTACAGATTTGAGAAATGAAACTTGGGAAAAGAACGAAACGCCCCATAGAGCTATTACAAAATTAGGTATTGCACCACCCCTTTTCCCTACTTTAACAGACCTTTAACTATTTTGTTGCGTACTCCTAATTTTCTCACTTTCAGCGAGTTAGAAAATAGGCCATGACAAACAACAGAGGCTAAACCTGGAAAAATCCACAAGTTTAGCCTCTACTACTTTATGCTGCGTACTCTACATCAATTCAATGAAAAGCGGATCGTGATGCCGGCCTGCGTGTTGGTAATCGGGAAAGAAGCAGACGTAGCGGGAATTGTCTGGCTCCGATCAAAGAAAAATCGAATGTTGAGCCGGTCGTTAATATCGTAATCTACTGATGGGGAAATGCGGATGGTTTTGAGGCCACGCGTCTCCTCCGATACTTCCTGATCCAGGAGGTGGTTGACCGTCACATCATCGCGTACAGAAAAGTCGAACTCGATATTCATATTATTCCCTTTCTGCTTTTTGCTGCCTTGTGGATCATTAGGATCGTTTTTGCCTTTCTTACTGTTCTTGCGGCTGCGCGATGACTTCTTTTTATTTCCTCCGCTCAAAAATCCGATCACTACATTTTTGAGTTTGTATCCAAACCCGATCGCATATTCAGAGGTTTTCGTTTCCGCCAGGCGGTAGTCGAGGAAACTCATCCGCAGGTTTCGGGCTTTCTTGAAATCCACGCGAAAGGACATATCATTTTTCAATTTCACATCAATACCCAACAAGGGTGAAAATTGTTCGCTGATCACCACATTGGGTACTTCAAAACGCGAGTAGAAGTTACTGTTGATGTTTTTCAGTTGTGGGTTGTTTTCCTCAAAATCCTGATCCGTATTAAAGGAATTGACCGTCAGCGTTGAGTTATAGCCGTGGCTCAAGTTGAAGCTGGCAAAAATATCTTTAAACATGGGAATACGGCTCAACCCGTTGTAGGTAAGCTGCCAATTGATCTTAGGCCGCGTTTTGAACAATACATCCTCTGCATAATTATCACTAATTTTCATGGCGCCGGGAGCCTGATTGGTGTAAGCAGCCAGAAAGGCCGGAAGCAGTACATCCTGCTGAGTGCGGCCATAGCCTTCGGTATAGCCCTGATCCTCATCGTGCAGCCCTGTTCCCAATCGATCTGAAATTTCCTCCCGGTTGTTTTCAAAGCGGGCAAAGAGGGCGTCAATGTCTTTGTCGAAAAGCGTTTGCATACTAAAATAGCTGATCGAAAAGGAGCCGACATCCCGCGGGATGCTATGCACGATCTCTTCGAAAGGCTGCACCGACGGATCATCGAAAAAGGTGGTATCGCGGAAGTACAGCGAGGTATTTTCGGAGAACCGGCGATCCGCATTCAGTTCAATCCGAAAGTCGGGAAAGGGCTCCAGCGTGATTTTGCCATTGATATCCTGCGAATAATTTTGTAGTATTTGCTGATTGAGGAATACATTGTCAGTAATCCAACCATCTGCCGCTGCTCGATTGAGCCAATCGTTCTCATTGTCATTCTTAGCAATATCCGGCTGAAGGCCAGCTACAAAATCCCATCCCGGCGAGCCAAAACCATCGGCATGCCCCAGGTATTTGGTACCGGGTGTATAGCCTGGCACTACGGTAGCGAAGTTTTCCGCGTAGGTGAGGCGCGCTTTGCGCAACAGTAGCAAGGGACGGATAAGCATACGCTCGGCTACTGTAGGCTCCCGATCGCGTTTGCGCTTAGTCTTTTTGCCATCCTTACCGCGTCCTTTCAAATCGCCCTCTTTGCCGCTCTTACTACCGCCTATCTTCCGCTTGCCACGGGTTTTGCCTGTTTTTGATATCTCATCGGCACCGGCCAGCGAAGCATCATCTCCTCCCTGCTTACCATCTTTTGTATTTGACGAATCCTTCACTCCATCCTTGCCGCCCTTCTTTTCACCTCTTGCACCTCTACTCTTTCCACTCTTCTTTCCGGGTCCTGCATCCCGCCCGCCATCGCTTTGGTCGCTACGGCTGCGGCTCCTTTTATCTTTACTACTCTTTTTACCTCTGCGCGGCTTGCTGATCTTGTCGAGGTATTTTGATTTTTTATACAAATTTTCAAAGTTCAGATCGCCGTTGATCTGGCGGGTTTGGCTGTTTTGGACCACATTGCCGAGCGAATCTACATTGAGGGCAGCAGCATCCCAGCGATAATCGGCACCATATTGAGCGCGTACTTGCACCCAATCCATGAAAGGGATGCTCTTAAATGGCAGGGTGTAATTGACATTAAAGTTGTGCGCGTAGCTTTTGGTACGCCCCAGATTTTTGATTCTGTCCCAGATATATTCTTTCTTCTCATCAGCCGTTCGGCGCTGGCCATACCGAGGATCGGCCTCATCATTTACAAATTCATCCAACTCATCAATCACAGCCCGGTTGGTTGCATTGAAATTGAACTTCAACGTACGGCTCAAATCCCATTGCAGATTGTAGTTGCGATCCCAGGCAAATTGCTTGTTGTAAAAAGAGGTGAAAAAGGGATCGTCTCCTGCAAAGCGGTAGCGCGTCTCTTGCAACTGACGGTTCATCACCGTACTAAAACCATAAGAGTTGGGCAGCGGATTGAAGTTGAAATCCGTGATGAGCTTGAGGTATTTATCTTTCTTAAACAGCTTTTTGAATGGCTGTATGTAATTGGAACCTCTACTATAGGTATAGTTTACTGCGCCATTGTGCGTGGTCAACTTATCACTTGCAATGATCGGATCGCGTTTTTCGGTTTCGGTGAATGCATAGGTAAAGCTGAAGTTTTCAATATTCCAGGGCATCGGCTTTTTATCCGAATTGGTACGTACCTTTCGTACATTGGTAAAATTGAAACTCTTGATTTCCGTGACATCCTGTGCCTGCGATTTGATCGAATCGCGATCGGCCGGATCGGCATTCGAAAGCTTTTCATCCAACGGAATATCGAGATCGTAGGGGTCAAATTCCGGATTGCTGATTGATTTTGAATATTGAGCATAGAAGGGAATCTTGACGCCCGACTTCTCCGGCAAAAACTTGCCCAGCTCCAAATTGGTAGCCAAATCGTACTGGATTACCTCCTCCCGGCTACGCTGGGCGATTTTGTCCTCCAGGCCCCCAAAGTTGCGCCCCAGGTAATTCGTGGAAATAGTTGCGCCGCCAAAGTCCGCCAGTTGCATATCCAATCGGGCTATAGCAGCTACGCCGCCTTCCTCATCAAAGCCACTCAGCCGAAGCTCATTCACCCAAACTTCCGCACAATGATCCACCTCATCGCGATTAACCACCCCGATCATCACCCCTTTCACATATCCCAGATTCGGGTTGCCTTTCACCCGGAACATCCTTTCATTGTTTTCCGGGTCTTCAAAGTCAAAGGTTTTATTTAAGGGATGCCCGGAATTATTGCGCTCCTGCTTGAGCGTTTTAAATATCTCCAACGGTATATCGAGGCTGTTTTCCGGCTTCCATACTTCCAGCTGATAGTCTTCTCCCCCGTACGGAAGAGCGGTGTTAATGGACGGCGTCAAGGGAATCTCGTACTCGTAATAATTGTTTTCAAAATCACTCCCGAGCCTGATAAATACTGCTAAATCGCTCCGGTCAAGGTTTTCAAACGACTCTCCGTGTACAAACATTCTGAGCCGTTTGTAAATACGCATGTCGAGGTTGAGGTTTTTATAAATGCCCCTGGCCCGCTCTGGTTTTAGATTGCAGATTTCCATTGACAAGGACTGCTCATTTTGCAGGATGTCGGGGAAGGCCGTCTGGTTGGACTGCTCCCGCTCAATGCCTGGAGGCAGCACATAGCCAAAGGGCGTACGCGTACTGTTTTCTTCAATATTTACTGCATTTACATCAAATATCGTCTCCGGATCGCGGGTGCCACCCTGAATGGAGCCATCCTCCGGCAAGCCGACCTGCAAGTAGCGCTTGTAGCGGCGCCATTGGTTGCGGGCCAGTTCGAGGCGGGCAAAACGAAGGGTCACCTGCTGGCTAAAACCATGCAAGTACATTCTGATGAAGCGAATCGAACGAAAATCCTGGATTCCTCCCACCTGACTGCTATATTGATCGAGCGGTATCTTGAACCGATACCAGATACGTTCTCCATTGGTACCCCCGTGGATGGAGTCGGTGATAAATTCATTTTCATAATCCAGCTCATACGTACTATTGGGGCTGTCAACTGCGCGCAGCGGAATTTTGTACTGAAAATAGGCTTCCGTTTCGTTTAGCGTATTATCGCGATTGATGTCTTCGGAGTCGGGCAAATTGGTAGCCGATTGCACCGTGCGGGAGCCGGGATCGGGAGACTGTGAGTTGCCCTGCGGATTGTTGAACAGGCGATAGCGCTCCAGCACCGGCGTAGCATCATCATAGTCTCTGAAGTAGCGGAAGTTATCATTTGCCGGATCTGCTTCGATAGCAGCATAAGCTGCTGGATCCAGATACATTTGGTACTCTCCCAGGATATCTCTAAAGGCAAAACCTTCTCCATCATCATCAAAGCCATCCAAGCCTACATCTTGTAATATCCGCTTGGATTCATCATTCTCAAAAGCATTGATCACACTTTGAGATCGCGGTACCCGGCTCCAGGAAGTAGTGTCGGTGCGGGTAGTCCCATCTGTAGGGAGGCCATTTTCGAAAAACTTGCGCGAATCGCGCAAAATATCTTCCGACACATTCCCCAGGTTGATGTACAAATCGCCATCATTGGGGCCGTTGATGAAGGGGTTGAGCAGCCAAAATTCGATGTATTCGATATTTGCCGCCTCAAAGTCATTGGTATTTAGCGAACGCATGATACCACCCCATCGCGTTTGTGGCTGTGCCAGCCGACCATTCTCCAGCACTCCAGCAGAAAAGTCGGTTGCCCCTGCTTCAAAAGGCCGGTCGAAATTATAGGGCCCACGCTCATCGGGATAGTAAGTAAGGTCAAGCGATTGGATATTATTGGCAAAACCCGGCCGGACAGTCACATTCGGAAATACCTCATCCTGCGGTATGGCTGCCGTATAAGGATTGCTTTGGCTGTTGACTACACTCAAATCGATACGGTACCAATTGAGCTTGGCGCGGTTGACGCCCGACAGGGTGGTATCGATAAACTGAGATTCGGGAAAGAGGGGATTGTTATTTTGATGGTCGTTTTGTGGCACACTGGCCAACACCCAGCTGGCAGCGGGAGTGCGCAAGTCGAAGCTACTGGTGCTACCTTCAAAATCGTCGAGATATACTACCCCGCTCTTGTCCACTTTGCCATCATCCGTCCTTCCCTGGTTGACGGCCCGGGAGTGTCCTGGCTGCAAATAGGCCGCTTCGGCCTGGAAGGAGATACTGGAAGGTTCTTTAGTTTGTATCAGAGGAATGCCATCCACTATCCGTGTAAGCCAGGGAGCATCCTTACTCAAATTGACATCAAGGCCGTAAATGCGGTTGTTGATCGGATCATCGCCGATATTTACCTTTTGGGTAAAGGGCCGCTCAAAGAGGTGCAGGTAGGTAGCGCCAATACTGAAATCTTTATTGACCTCATAATCGGCCCGCACACCAAGCAGCGTTTTGGTTTGAAAGCCAAAAAGGGTGTTGTCTTCAAAGGACACATTGACCGGCAGGCCTGAATTGAGAATAGCATCATTGAGTATTTTGACCCGTCCAATGTTATAATCAACTTCATAATCAATTCCTTCCTGCAATTCCTGTCCGCCTGCACGCACCCGAACCGAGCCGCGGGGCAGATTGAAAGCCCCCAGCGAAATTTCTGAGGATACGCTTGATTTGTAGCTCCCTTTTATGGTAAATCGATTGAATTCGGGATATTCCCGTGCCCGGGTGATGGTGGAATCGTAGAGCATTTGATAGGAGTACTGCGCAGCCAGATTGGGGTCATCGATCTGCCTGGCCAGGGATGAGCCAAAGGGCTCCAATACCGGAAACATCACCTTGCCGGAACGAGTGTTGATCGTCAAGCCGGGTACAAAGTCGAAGATACCATCGGGCTGGGGATCACCCTGTACATTGAGATTGTCAAGGTTAAAAATGCGTAACAAGGGCTGGCCGGATAGATTGGTATTGGGCAGAAAGCGCTTTTGCCCTCCTCCCGGATCTTCATAAAAAATGTCGAGCTTAAAATCTTCCTGGCTTACCTGAAATGCACCGATGGAATATACATTTTTCATCATCAGATCCCAGGTGGGCAGGTCAATACGGGGGGTAGTACTCTTCAGCATTTTCACAAAAAGTACCCCTAGCGAATCGGGTTCGTAACTGTCATTGGCAAATTCGCCGACTTTGTAGGTCCTGCCATTATAATCATATTGATACGCCACAGCGAGTACCTGATCAGGGCGCAAATTGACATTTACCGAGATAAAACCCAATTCCGGGTGATAAGTAAATTCAGAGGATCGCAGCTTACGGGCACTCACTTTTTCAAAATCGCGAGACTGCTGGAAGCCAAAGCGCGGCCCCGTCAAGGTAGCTACTGCTCCATCGATGGTACGCACACCTCCCGTATTGAGCAGGGTCTGGTAAATATCATTGGCATCATTATCGGGCAGGGCACGGCTGCCGAATATGTCGCGGAAGCGCGGATTGGCCGGTGCCCAGCTGTCGGGATTGCTATTGGTCATTTTATCGCGGATCGGCTCTCCGAGGTCAGCAATGGCAAGGATATCTCGCACATCCTCCGTTTCATTTCGATCGTTGGTCACCCACACCTGTATTTCATTGGGGTTGATTTTGAACAGGCTGTTGATCTGCGGCAGGTTTTGCAAAGCCCCTTCAAAGGTTTCCCGATTGTAGTGAGATAGGAAGAAATGGCGGTTTTCGTCATATTCATCGGCCGTTACTTCGTACTCCTGGAGCTGTGCACCGCCCTGAATCTGGAGCTGCTCGCGCCGCGATTTTTGCTGCGAGGCTACTGTACTGAGCCGCAGGCGGCCCCACTGGGTATCGATGCGGAGGCCAAACAGGCTTTGGCTGCCCTGGATGAGCGAGCTGCGCAGCGGGAAGCTAACGTTGCCTGCCTCGATGGTCTTAATAATATCATCCTCACTGAAGGCCTCGCTATCGTACTGCAACTTCATTTGGTTTTCGAAATCGAAGGTGGCCTGGGTATTATAATTGGTGGACAGGTTAAGCTTTTCGCCGATTTTGCCGGTCACGTTCATCTGAATGTTCATATCAAAATCAAAACCTCCCTGGCGTTGCTGCCGAATGGTGAGGATCGGATTTTGGACGCGCTGAAAATCTACGCCAAAGGTGAGGTCGATATTACCTTGCGGCCGGATATCCACGGTAGAGCCACCGAAGAGGCGGTCGATCAGGCTATTTTTAATATCAAACTGCTCAATGGGGTCGCGGCGACCACCTCCGGAAGAGCTGCTTACCCCCGAGAGCTCCTGAAAATACTGGCGTTCCTGCTCTTTGGCGCGGTAATCCAGGTATTCATCGAAAGTCATATAGCTGGGCGAGCGGAAATAGTCCTCACCGATGCGCTCGGTGATGATATAATTGCCCGTTTCGGGATCGTATTCCACATTTTTGTCAATCACACTGGGATCGTCCAGGTCAAAAGGATTGGAATTGGGGTCGTTGATAAAATCGCCCTGCCGATCCTGAAGAGGGGGTATCGTATCCGTTTCCGTAGTGGTATATTCAACGGAAAAGGGGGTTTCCAAATTCGCGCCTCCTGAGAAAGTTGCAAAAGAGTGTGTCAGAAATCCAACTACGAATAAAATGCTGAGTAAAGAATGTTTTACCTTCATAAGTCTTTTACATGGGACACTGTGCTTGTTGAATTCCGGGGTATCAGCACAGAGCAAAAGTTTTTGTTTGATCCGGTCTGTCATTTTAACTACCTGAAATAAACGGCGAATCTTATTTATTTTGTTCAGGTTGTCATATTTTAACAATTGCTACTTTAGTTTGGCCTTCAAATCCATTTTCCGGCGTACTTAAAGTAATTGCTATATACCAAAAAGCTTTTCGAGTGTACGAAAAAGCCTTTAATATGTTCAATAATTACATATGTGGAGATCGGCATTTGTTGAAGCCCTGTTTACGACAGTTGCTTCAATGCCAATTTGATCAGTTCTTCTACTGAAGCCGGGGCTGGTGATTGCTTCAAAACGTGATTTAAAGTTTTTTGCACCTGAATTTTGTTAAATCCTAGAGCCACTAATGCTGATAACGCCTCATCCTTAAAAGTATTGTTCGCAGCGCCCTGCATCAAAGGAATATTCAAGCCCTCACCCGACTCCTTCAATACTTTGTCTTTGAGGTCAAGGATAATGCGCTTCGCCGTTTTTGGCCCCACTCCCTTTACCTTCTTAAATGCCGCCACATCCTCGCCAATAATTGCCATTCGCACCTCTTCTGGTACCATAGTAGATAAAAGCACCCGCGCCGTATTGGGTCCGATCCCCGATACCGATAACAACAACACAAAAAGGCTCCGTTCTGCTTCTTCGGCAAATCCGTAAAGCGTATGACTGTCTTCTTTGATGTGTAGATGAGTCAAAATCCTGACACGTTCCGATGCCTCGATTTTGCTATAGGTATGCAAGCTGATATTCACATGATACCCAACACCCCCTGCTTCCACCACTATATGTGTGTGGCTCTTTTCGGTGATAGGCCCATTGAGGTAAGTGATCATGGCGAATGCTTTGAAACAAGAAAGCGAAGGTACAAAAATTTATAAAACGGCGAATCGCATCGATCCATCTCTGCTCATAGCCAGTACATATAGCTCAAAAGTCAAAATCATCAATAAATTCTCCATCTCATCGTAGCAGAAACTTGAACAGCGCCCCGAAAATAGCTTATTGATCATTCCACAGCTGCCCGAGCCCTCTGTCAACCAGGCAAGTCCGCCTTACAGCATTTCCGCTGCGAAAACCGTTGTCCGTTCATCGTAAAACCCTAATCTGCAAATTCCTATCTTTGCCCACAAACCAAACCCTCCATATAGCATGAATATTCTTTTGCTGGGCAGTGGCGGCAGGGAGCACGCATTTGCCTGGAAACTGAGCCAAAGCCCTCATTGTTCACAGCTTTTCATAGCTCCGGGGAATTCGGGTACGGACGCCTGCGGCACCAATTTGCCCTTGAGCCCCAATAACTTCGAAGCCATCAAAAAGGCAGTACTGGCTTACAGGATTGGTATGCTGGTAGTGGGCCCGGAAGAACCGCTGGTGCGCGGTATTGCTGACTTTTGCAAAGCGAATTCGCTGCTGCAAAAGCTGATCGTTATTGGTCCGGGTGCTCAAGGAGCCATGCTCGAGGGGAGCAAAGCCTTCGCCAAGCAATTTATGCAAGAGCAGGGCATTCCCACCGCAGCCTATAGGGAGTTTAGTGCCGATGAGCTGGAACAAGGCCTCGCCTATATTGCTACCCAGCCCCCCCCCATTGTACTCAAAGCGGATGGACTGGCGGCCGGTAAAGGAGTGGTGATTTGTGCAGATATTGCAGAGGCGCAACAGGAGTTGAGCGCTATGCTCGGCGGCAAATTTGGCGAAGCCAGCAGCAAGGTCGTCATCGAGCAGTTTTTGGACGGAATCGAATTTTCGGTATTTGTACTTACCGATGGCAAAAGTTACCAAATACTGCCGGTGGCAAAAGACTACAAGCGTATCGGCGAAGGCGATACCGGCCTCAATACAGGCGGCATGGGAGCTGTATCGCCGGTGCCATTTGTGGACGACCTACTGATGAAAAAGGTGGAAAAGCGGATCGTAAAGCCCACTATTGAGGGATTGCAAAAAAGAGGAATCGACTATCAGGGCTTTATTTTCCTGGGCCTTATTAAAGTGAACAACGACCCCTATGTAATAGAATACAACTGCCGCATGGGCGACCCGGAAACAGAAGTGGTGTTACCACGCCTCCAAAACGACCTGGTCGAGTTGTTCATGGCCACAGCCAATGGTACACTTGAGGAGGTCCATATTCAGCAAGATCCCCGTTTTGCTACTACTATCGTACTGGTTTCAGGGGGATATCCGCAAGCCTACCAGAAAGGCAAAACGATCAGTGGCCTGCCACAGATACAAGACAGCACCGTGTTTCATGCAGGCAGCAAACAACAGGGCGGCCATTTGGTCACCAATGGTGGCCGGGTAATGGCAATCACCTCCTATGGCAGCAGCCTGGCTGCGGCGCTGAGTACTTCAAAGAGCAATGCGGATAAGATCGCCTTTGAAGGAAAATATTTCCGAAAGGACATTGGTTTTGATCTTCAGTAATTTTTGCCAATATGCTCACCCAATATACCTTCCAACAAATCAGTCAGATACTGGATGGGCAGGTTTTGCAGCTTTCCAATAGCAGCCATCCGATTCAGCATCTCCTGCTCGACAGCCGCCTGGTAATATTTCCGGCTACTGCGCTCTTCATTGCTCTGCCGGGCAATCGAAACGACGGGCATGATTACCTGGAAGAAGTGTACAGCAAAGGAGTACGCAATTTTATTGTTTCTCAAAAAACACAGCCCCCCAAGCTACCACATGCCAATCTGCTTAGGGTGGAGAACAGCCTTCTGGCCCTGCAAAATTTGGCCCGCCATCACCGCCGACAATTTGACATTCCGGTTATCGGAATTACCGGTAGCAACGGTAAAACCATTGTAAAAGAGTGGCTTTTTCAACTGCTGCACGAAGATTTTAAGATGGTGCGGAGCCCAAAAAGCTACAATTCGCAAACGGGCGTGCCACTATCGGTATGGCAGATGAAAGTTGGCGATGAGCTGGCCATCTTTGAAGCGGGTATTTCAACAGTTGGCGAAATGGAAAGACTGGCACCAATTATTCACTGCGATATTGGCATATTTACCCATATCGGGCCAGCCCATGATGCAGGTTTTGAAAGTATGGATCAAAAAATCCTTGAAAAGCTTAGCCTTTTTCATCAAGCTGAGACATTGATTTTCAGTGCTGATGATGAAAAGGTGGCCGGGCATATCCAGTCTTTGCCCATCAAGAATCCACTATCGTGGTCATTGGAAGCCAGGCCGGCCGATTTGCAAATCACGGCTTTTGAGAAGACCACCGATGGCTTCACCCGCCTAAATGCGCGCTTTCAGGATCGTACTTTTTCATTCTCTATCCCATACCACGATCGCGCTTCCATCCACAATGCGCTTCATTGCTGCCTGCTGATGCTGCATCTCAATTATTCGGAAGGAGTGATCCGGCAGCGTATGCGCAGGCTCGAAAGTATCGCTATGCGGCTGGAACTCAAGGCAGGGGCCAATGGTTGCAGCATCATTAATGACAGCTACAATTCCGATCTCCATGCTTTGCAAATCGCCCTTGATTTTTTGGATCAACACAGTCATCAGCGCCAACGCTGTCTCATCCTTTCCGATATTCTCCAAAGCGGATTGCCACAGGATAGTCTGTATCAAAGAGTGGCTGAATTGCTGGCCGAAAAAAACATCAGCCAACTCATCGGGATCGGTGAGGCTGTTGGACATATTGATAAATACCTGCCTGCCAGTATCAAGGCCTCCTTTTTCCACACCACCACCCAGTACCTCCAACAACTATCCATCGATGATTTCCATCAGACTGTGGTGCTGTTAAAAGGAGCCCGCCAGTTTGAATTTGAGCGCATCGCCAATCGCCTGCTGATGCGTGTCCACAAAACCCGCCTGGAAGTCAAACTCGATGCCCTCACTCACAACCTCAATGTGTACAGTGAATATTTGCGATCCAGTACGCTTCTTATGGTGATGGTAAAGGCGGCAGCCTACGGAAGTGGTAGTGTACAGGTAGCAAGGCTGCTGGAATTTTTACAGCTTGACTATTTGTCAGTAGCCTATGCCGATGAAGGGGTTGAGCTGCGCGAAGCGGGTATCCAGCTCCCCATTCTGGTACTCAATCCGGAAGCGGCTACCTTTGAATCCATGTTCCGGTATGAGCTCGAGCCAGAGATTTATAGCCTGTCACTTTTGCAGCAACTATTGGCTGCCCTGCCGCCCGGCAAAGGAGCAAAGATTCACATAAAACTGGATACCGGCATGCATCGGCTGGGGTTTGAAGAGAAGCACTTGAAGGAGCTTATTGAGCTGCTTGGCGCACATCCACAGCTGGAGGTAAAGTCAGTGTTTTCGCACCTTTCAGCCAGCGAATCGGCAGAACATGATGCTTTTAGTCTGCAACAGATAGCGCGCTTTGAAAACATGTACAGGCGCCTATGCACGGCACTTAACATCCACCCGCTAAGGCATATCCTCAATTCAGCGGGCATTATCCGGTTTCCGGACTATCAGATGGATATGGTGCGGTTGGGCATTGGCCTGTACGGCATTGATAGTAGCGGGTCAATTCAGAATCGGCTACAAAGTGTCTTACGGCTTACGGCCAGTATCTCTCAGATCAAACAGCTAAAGGCTCAAGATACCGTAGGCTACGGTCGCTTTGGCCAAGTGGATCAGCCGGCGCGCATTGGTACGGTGAGTATTGGCTATGCAGATGGGCTGCTACGCAGGGCCGGTCAAGGAGCCTTTCATTTGATGGTGCATGGCCAGGCTGCACCCATAGTTGGTAATGTGTGCATGGATATGTGTATGATTGATTTGACTCAGATCCCGCAGGCCCAGGAGGGCGACGAGGTCGTGATTTTTGGGCCTGAGCAGCCCGTACAGGTATTGGCCGATTGCCTCCACACGATTCCCTATGAAGTATTTACAACTATATCTTCACGGGTGAGGCGGGTATATTTCAAGGAGTCCTGAGAGAGGGCATGTCTGGAAATTTGCTGATTTCAATAATCAAACGCACTTCCCTTTCGCCTGTAACTTTGAAATTGCTAATTTTGCATGTTTTTGAGAAAATATTTATTTCGTCAAAAACGATATTTCTATTCACAAAATATATAGTCTGATGATGATTCGCTTGTTCATTATATTGCTGATGCTGTCTATTGGCCTTCCTAAAGGCATTGCTCAAAAGAAAGACCCCGTGCTCTTCACGGTGGAGGGAAATCCCGTGCATGTGTCAGAGTTCAAATACATTTATGCCAAAACCAATGGCCAAAAAGCTGACTATTCGCGAGAATCAGTAGAGGAATACCTCAATCTGTACACCAAATTCAAGCTCAAAGTCCAGCGCGCCAAAGATATGCAATTGGATACCATCCCTGCGCTCATCCGCGAATTGGCAGGCTACCGCAAGCAATTGGCCGACTCCTATTTGGTGGACAAGGAGGTGACCGAACGCCTGGTGAAGGAAGCCTATGACCGCAGCCGCAAGGATGTTGACATCAGCCACATCATGGTCGGCCTGAAGGCCAATCCCACTCCTGCCGATACGCTGGCGGCCTACAATAAGATACAATCAGCCATCAAGCTGATGGACCAGGGCAAAACCTTTGAAGAGGTAGCCGCAATCCTCTCTGAAGATCGTGCAACCAATAAGCAAGGCGGCCGATTGGGCTTTGTCACAGCTATGCTGCCAGATGGTTTTTACGCCCTCGAAAGCGCCGCCTACAAGCTACGGGCCGGGCAGGTCAGTGAGCCTGTTCGCAGCCGGGCGGGCTACCACCTGGTGAAAGTGAATGGAGAGCGGCCAGCCCGCGGCGAGATGGAAGCGGCGCATATTTTGATCCGGGTGGATAAGCGGGGCGCCAATAATGCTGCTTCAAAAGCAAAAATCGATTCGCTCTATAAGCAACTCCGTGCTGGTGCTGATTTTGCCACGCTGGCGCGTGCGCATTCACAGGATAAAGCCAGCGCAGCTAAAGGGGGAAGCATTGGCTACTTTGGCATCAATCGCTATGAGCGAAACTTTGAGGATGCCGCTTTTGCTTTGAAAAAAGATGGTGACATTAGCGAGCCTGTGAAAACATCGGTAGGCTGGCATATCATCAAGCGCACCAATCGCAAGGCTTTGGAGCCTTATGATCTGACCAAACGCCGCCTTCAGCCCAAGGTACAACGGGACAGTCGCTACCAATTGGCCAAACAGGCGATGGTGAAGCGCATCAAAAAAGAAAATCACTATACCCTGCACAGAGGGGTATTGGCAGCATTCATCGATAGCCTTGATCCGGATTTTTTGTCGCCCAAATGGCGGCCTTCTCCTGACATCGATAAGGACGCATTATTTACACTTGGCGGCACGACCAATTATACCGTTGACCAACTGGAAGCATATTGCCAGCGAGCTGCCCGCACTCGCCTCCGGGCGGGCAAGAACACAGACCCCAAAGTGATTGGCCGCAAATTATTTGAAGAATTTGTGGATGAAAGCTGCATCAAATTTGAAGAAAATAATTTGGAGAAAAAGTATCCCGAATTTAAATCCCTGATGCGCGAATATGAGGAAGGAATTCTTCTCTTCGAAGCCACCAAAAATCTGGTGTGGGACAAGGCATCGCAGGATAGCGCCGGGCTGGCGCAGTTTCATGCGCTTCATCGCAATGACTATATGTGGGGCGAACGGGCAGCGATCAAAGCCTTTACCGTGAAAAAGGAAGGGGCCGGGCAAATTGATAAAATCCGGAAATGTGCGAAAAAAGAAAGTGCTGAAAAAGTACTTGAAAAGTTCAATAAAAAGAACAAAATAGTGGCTGTACAGGATCAGCTGGAGGAAAAGCCTGCCGGGGATCGGAAAAAGGATCACGTACTGGCCAGCATGGATTGGAAGGCAGGGGCAATGTCGAAAACAACTACCAATGAAAAAAATGGGTCGCTTAAGTTTTTGAAAATTGAGAAGATCATGCCACCCGCCCAAAAGACGTTGAGCGAAGCGCGCGGATTTATCATTGCCAATTATCAGGATCATCTGGAAAAGAAATGGATAGCGGAGCTGATGAAAAGTTATACGGTAAAAATAAACCAGCGAGTACTCGACAGTCTGATCAAATGATGAACGCTACGCTCCCTTTTTACAAATTGCTGATGCTGGCAGTTGCTGGCAGTTGGCTCTTTGCCTGCTCACCAATCGAGGAGGTCAAAGGAGAGGATGATACTTTGCTGGCAACTGTTTTTAGCAAATCGCTTTATCTGTCGGAGTTGGATGGCATGATCCCCGAAAGCGGAGGAGCCACCGATAGTATGCTCTTCATCAATGCCTTTGTAGAGCGGTGGGTGAGAGAGACCCTGCTAATGCATGAAGCTGAAAAACATATTTCTCAAGATCTCAACATCGACCAATTGGTAAAGGATTACAGAGCCTCCTTGATTCGCTACAATTATGAAAAGCTGCTGGTTGAGCTTCAGCTGGATTCCACTGTCAGCCGCCCTTTTTTGGATCAATACTATCGGGAACACGAATCGCAATTCCCTTTGGAACATACCATTGTTCGCTGTTATTTTATCAAGTTTCCCCTGGAAGCGCCCGAGCAGGAAGAATTTAAAAAGTGGTGGGAAGACGATAGCGAAGAAGCTTTCAAAAATATGCTGGAATACTGTAGCCACTTTGCCGACATTTACATGCTCAAAGACAGTAGCTGGTACAAACGCGATGAGATAATGGCTCTTATACCGCCTGGCCAGCTGAAGAACAATGATCTGACCGCCGGAAAAAGCCATACCTTTAGTGCCGACAGCAGTCTGTATTTCGCAAAAGTTTTTGAAGTCAAAGCGGCTGGCAACCAGGCTCCGCTGGGTTATGTAGAAGATCAAATTTCGCGCCTCATCATTCACCAACGAAAGATCAAATTGCTGGATGACAAGAAAGAGGAAATCTATGAACGCGAAATCAGAAGAAACAACGTTAAGATTTATACACAATAGATTCCAATGATGATAAAAAGAACCATGCTTCTGCTCGCCGGCTGCCTGATGATGGCAGGGCTGGCAGCTCAAAATAAAGAGGTAATCGACAAAATAGTGGGTAAGGTGGGCAATGAGCTGATCCTGCTTTCAGAGGTTGAAGAACAACACAACCTGATGCGCGAACAGCAAGGCGTGCTGCCCGAAGGTTTTCGTTGCAACGTGTTCGAAAACCTGCTTGCTCAAAGCCTGCTGCTCAACCAAGCCCGGCTCGATAGTATTGAGGTGAGCGAGGAAGAGGTGGAATCGCAGCTCAATGCCCGCCTCGACCAAATTCTGGCATACATGAACAATGATGTGCAGCAATTCATCGATTACTATGGTCAATCACCGGCCGAAGTGAAAGAATCGTTTCGGGAAGACCTGAAAAATCAAATATTGGTACAGCGAATGCGGCAGCAGATCATCGACGAGATTGCCGTGACACCTTCTGAAGTAAAGGCATTCTTCCGTCAGATACCCCTCGACAGCCTTCCCTACTTCAATTCCGAAGTAGAAATCGGCGAAATCGTGTACGTCCCCCAGGTGAATGAAGAGCAAAGAATGCTGGCCCGTACAAAATTGGAAGACTTGCGAAAGCGCATTGTGGAAGGGGGAGAGTCCTTTGAAGAAATTTCCCGCGTATATTCCGATGATCCCGGATCGGCCCGCGCCGGTGGTGATTTGGGCAAACAAAAACGCGGCACTTTTGTACCTGAATTTGAAGCGGCAGCTTACAATTTGGAAAAAGATGAAATTTCGCCAGTGATTGAAACGGAATTTGGCTTCCACATCATCCAGCTTTTACAGCGCAGCGGCAACCTCATCCACGTACGCCATGTACTGATCAAACCCACTATCACTCAGGCCGATCTGGAGCTGGCGCGTGAGCAGCTCGACACCATCCGCAGCTTGATCGTTAGCGATTCGCTGAGCTTTTCAAGAGCGGTGAAGCGATTTTCGGATGACAAACAGCAGAGCTCCAATAATGATGGGAACCTGGTAAACCCCCTGACGGGTAATACTTTTTTTGAGATCGGCGATTTGGATCCCGAAATCTATTTTACCATTGATACTATGCAGGTGAATGAAATTTCGCAGCCCTTTGCGTTTCAGTCGCCCACTGGCGAAACTTACTATCGCCTGGTAGTGCTCAAGTCGCGCACCAATCCACACAAAGCCAATTTGCAGGAAGATTATTCCAAAATTAAAGGAGCCGCCCTGGAGTCCAAGCGCAGCCAATACGTTGATAATTGGGTACGCGAAAAGATCAGCAGCACCTTTTTATGGATAGCTCCGACCTACCAAAGCTGCTCCAATTTAAACCTATGGCTGATGACCAATAGTCAGCCATAGCCGCTATTCCGGCGGCCCCTCATCCAATTCGGCGATCACCGCATCGGTCAAGTCGATAGAAGGGTGGTAGTAAAAAATGCCGGCAGCTTGGTCGGTACTGAGCACCAGTTGAATTCCTTTTTCCGCAGCCAGGCGAGCCACAATCGGTTGGATGGCCTCTTCCAGTTTCTTCGTTTTGGTCACTTTGGCCTTGTCCATTACCCGTCCCATGCTTTGGCGGGTGCGGTAAATATCGGCTTCCAGTTTTTGCAACTCAAACAACAGCTTGCTAGCAGCTTCGCTATTGCCGGCAGCTTTGGTCTGCATTTCTTTTTCCTTTTCGCGATAAGCATCTTGCAGCTCTTTGAGTTTTTCTTCCTTTTTCGCTTTCGAATCTTCAAGGCTGGTGGCCAATTGCCGGCCTCTTTTTGATTTCTGGATGATGACCTCCATATCAATCAGGCCAATGGTTTGTTGAGCTTCAAGCTGTACGGTAACGAATGCTGCCATCAATAGCAGCAGGGTACATATTTTTTTCATAATGAGTATTGTATGAAGAATTTAGATCGGATAGCTATAAACGGTAAGTATTACCAAAACGGCCAGGGAGATAATCACGAGCCAAAACCGCACATCCTTGTAATAAGTGGTACTCTTTTCAGTAATCACGCTGAACAGGTTTATTCCAAACAATAAATACAAAATTGTCAGAACCAGCATAGCCAATACATTTTAAGGATCATCAAATAGCAATGCCTTGAATAAACACGTCAGCAGTTACAAAGAACTTTTTGACCGTTCAGGGGATCATCCAAGCATTAAAACAAAATGTGAATTCCAGAAGTTTCCAATAGGGAGCTTAAAAGGTGGGGAATGGAACTGTATGGCTGTCTCTGGCCTTTGTAGTTCAAAAGCCAAAAAGAGTGCCAAAGGAACCGCATTGCTGCTATCCACTCTCCCAAAAAATGTAAGTGTGTGTGCTTTCTGAGCTATTGGTTCCCCGATCTAGTGTGCGGAAACAATAGCCTGATTGATTGCCTTGACCAAGGTAGGCCCTTTGTAGATCAGTCCGCTGTAAATTTGAATCAGGCTGGCGCCGGCGGCTAATTTCTCCAAGGCATCTTCCGCATTTTCAATACCACCAACACCAATAATGGTTAGCTCTCCATTGGATTTTTCATTCAAATAACGAATCACCTCCGTTGACCGCTGCCGCAATGGCCGACCACTCAAGCCTCCCGCTCCAATGGATTTGACTTTTTGGCGTCCAGCTTGCAATCCGTCCCTGCTGATGGTAGTATTGGTAGCAATTATTCCTGCTATTTGAGTAATCGAAACGATCTCCAAAATATCATCCAGCTGCTCTTGGGTGAGGTCCGGAGCAATCTTCAACAGTATGGGTTTGGGTGTTGGCTTGGCCTTGTTGCGGGACTGCAATAAACTCAGCAAATCCGTGAGCGGCTCTTTGTTCTGCAAAGCCCGTAACCCTGGCGTATTGGGTGAGCTGACGTTTATTACAAAATAATCCACATATTCAAAAAGAGCTTCAAAACAATGGAGATAGTCATCCGCAGCTTGCTCATTGGGCGTAGCTTTATTTTTTCCAATATTGCCGCCGATTATCAAATTTTGGGGACGCGACTGCTTCAGGCGCTTTGCCAGTGCTTCCACCCCATCGTTGTTGAAGCCCATCCGGTTGATCAATGCATGATCGGTGGGTAGCCGAAACAGGCGTGGCTTCGGATTACCTTGCTGCGGGCGCGGCGTCACCGTGCCCAATTCGATAAACCCAAAGCCCAGGTGGGCCATCGCCCGATAATGTTTGCCATCTTTATCGAAACCTGCTGCCAAGCCTACGGGATTGTCAAAGTTCAGACCAAAGACGGTTCTGCCCAGCTCAGGATGATGGATTCGGCAGAAGCACCGAAACAACAGGCCCATACCCGGTACAGCCAGTACCCATTTGAGCAAGTTCATGGTAAGGTGATGTGCTTTTTCCGGCGGCAACAGGAAGAGCAGCGGTTTGACAAGGATAGAATACATGAAAAGTTGACATACTGGTGTGGTTGCAAAAGTACAGATTGCAGCACCAATTTCCTAGCTACCCCGCGCTTTGCCAAGTCTTGTGCATACACACAAAACTTGGTGGCTTGAAGTATATTATACAACAGGTTCTTTAGGTTAGGAGGCAGCATTGGCCAGCTTGTCCATATCGCGGATGAGCAGCCGGCGTCGATTGAAGGTGAGGATGTTTTTATTGCGCAGCTCATTGAGTACGGTGGTTACCGTTTGGCGGGAGGTGGCTGTGAGGTTGGCAATTTCCTGATGGGTCATAAACTTGCGCACCAGCATCTCATAGCCTACGCGCTGGCCTTTTTTTTTGGCCAAATCTTCCAAAAATTCAATGATTCGGGTTCGGGAATCTTTAAAAACCAGCGATTCAAGGCGCTGCTCCATTTCCAATACTTTTGATCCCATAATTTTCATCAGAAAGAGACTGAGCGCATTGTGCTCACGCAGCAAGTTGCGCATCTCCTGTATCGTAAGTAAGCAAACCATTGTATCCTCCATAGCCATTGCAAAATCGCGGCGCCTTTCTTCTCCAATCAATGAAAGCTCTCCAAACACCTCCCCTTTTGCCAGTATGGCTTTGGTGATTTCCTTGCCCGATTCGGAGTAATTGCCAATTTTTACGCGGCCATTTGTAAGGAAGAAAATCTTGTCGCTTTGGTCATCTTGCATATAAATATACTCTCCCTTTTTATATTGCCGGTGGGAGGTAGCATGTTGCGTCGCCTCCATTTTTTTGGGACAAAAAATGCCGGTAACATCGATGTTTTCCAAAAACCACAAAGATTGTTTATCCATAAAATGAATCACTTTTGCTTAAAACAAGCAATGTTGGACAAATTACAAACTCAAGGTAACAAGCTTAACACTTTAAACGGAATCTGGTTCAATAAGACAGCTAGCATACTATTTAATTGTCTTAAGGATGGCAATTTAGGCCACCTCCGCTAATCGTGGTCGGGTTTCAGATCAAAGCGTCTGCGCATTTCATCGACCATAGGATTCTTCTGCCGCATTTTATCAAATTTCTCCTTGGTCGTCAACAGCTTAGGCTTTTTTGGCACTTTCGGCATTTTCGAACTATCTACAGCGAATTCCACCGTCAGTCCCTGACAGTTTAGTTCTTCCCGCAAATACTCAATAAGCACGCGCTCCTGCTGAAGCATTTCTTTAGCCAGTGAAGAGCCTACACTTACTTCAATATTCTTTTGGCTGACTTTTAATTCGGCACTTTTCAGCGTATTTTTAAGCGAAGGCGAATGAATCTTTTCCGCATAGGCCAGCCATACTTTTTGGGCCATCTTCTCATCCAACTTCTCGATCTCCTTTTTTCCATTGGTTTGCTCTTCTTTGACCAAAGCAGATTCCATCGCCTTGAGCGACATCGAGCCTGTGCTGTATTGTTTGGCTATTTTGCCCATTTGGGTATCGGCCAATTTGCTTACTACCACAGGGTTGGTTTCGCCTTCTGCGGAGGTACTATCTTCAATTTTGCCCTCCACCGACTGAACGGGAGGCACTTTTTTTTGTGCAGTTTTCTCGTGATGGTCTGCTGTTGTGGCTATGGGGGAAGGAGAGGTAGATTCAGCCGTTTTTTTTTCTTCAACAGATTCAGGCAATTGCATATTGTTTGGCTCCGTCAGCTGAACAGCTCGATTGAAATACACCATTTTCAGCAGGGCCATTTCGGTATGCAATCGCTTATTTCTGGCCATTTTGTAATGTACATCACAATCATTGCAAATATCCAGAGCGGTGAGCAAAAAGGAATTGGATGCAGCGCTTGCCTGCTTGGCATAGCGCTCGCTCAAGCCTGCTCCAACTTCCAGCAATTCCAGGGTTTGCGCATCTTTGCAGACCAGCAAATTGCGCAAGTGACCGGCCAGACCATTGATGAATGTATCCGGCTCGAAGCCTTTGGAAAGCACTTCGTTAAAAAGTACAAGTACTTTCGGCATGTCCTCTATAAGCAAGGCATCTACCAGCTGAAAGAAGTAGTCGTAATCCAGTACATTAAGATTCTCGATGACATCATCATAGCTGACTGTTTTTCCCGAAAAACTGACAATGCGGTCAAAAATAGAGAGTGCATCGCGTAGAGCACCGTCCGCCTTTTGGGCGATGATGTGCAGTGCATTGGGGTCGGCATCCACACCTTCCTGCTCTGCAATCCGCTGGAGGTGCTGTACCATATCGGAAACCATAATCCGGCGAAAGTCAAAAATCTGACATCTCGACAGGATGGTGGGAATAATTTTGTGCTTTTCGGTAGTGGCCAGAATAAAAATGGCGTAGGGCGGTGGTTCTTCCAGCGTTTTGAGAAAGGCGTTGAAGGCCGATTGCGAAAGCATGTGCACCTCGTCAATGATATATACTTTGTAACGCCCTTGCTGCGGTTGAAAGCGTACTTGCTCCACCAAAGCCCGAATGTGTTCGACGCTGTTGTTGGAAGCGGCATCCAGCTCGGTGATGTTGAAGGAGGTATTTTCGTTGAAAGACCGACAGGAGCTACAGGAGTCGCAGGGCTCAAAATCATCGGACACTTGCTCACAATTAATCACTTTAGCCAAAATGCGTGCACAGGTGGTTTTGCCGACACCGCGTGGCCCACAAAACAGAAAAGCATGTGCCAAATGATCGTTTTGCAGCGCATTTTTGAGGGTTTGCGATACATGTTCCTGCCCTACTACTTCGGCGAAGCGGACGGGGCGATACTTCCTGGCAGATACTACAAAATTGCTCATGTTCGTGCTTGGCTAAGGGAATAACAATTTACTATTCAAAGGTACAAAATAAGGGTTGGATTGCTGCCATGCAGCCCAATTATTAAGCATTCAATCTGCTTTTCAATGCTAAACAAGCTACTGATCCTTTGTGTTCTGTTGGATTTTAAGCTTTTATGCTCTTGCAAAAATTTAGTAAGCGACCGGAAATTGTATTTTTGCTTTATTTTTTATACAACCCATCAGTCATCGGATATGAAGATCGCCATTGCGCAGCTCAATTTTCACATCGGCAATTTTGAGGGCAACCTCCAAAAAATGCTCGAAGCAGTAGCTATTGCCAAAGCTCAGGAAGCCGATCTTGTATGCTTTAGCGAATTGGCCACCTGTGGTTACCCGCCCCGCGATTTTCTCGAATTCGATGACTTCATCGAACTGGCTGAAGAATCGGTATCCCGCTTGGCTGAAGCGGCCAGAGGCATAGCCATCGTAGTGGGCTCCCCCAGCCGAAACCCCGTCATCGAGGGCAAAGACCTCTTCAATTCTGCCTACTTTCTGGCCGATCAGCAAGTGCTGTATATAGCCCACAAAACTTTGCTCCCCACCTACGACATCTTCGATGAGTATCGCTATTTTGAACCCGGCAAGTCATTTAAAATTGTGAAATACAAAGGCAAACGCATCGCTCTTACAGTATGCGAAGACATTTGGAATATTGGCAATGAGAATCCACTTTATACCATCTGCCCGATGGATGAGATGATGCCTCAAAAACCTGATTTCATCCTCAATCTTTCTGCTTCGCCCTTCAGCTACACGCAGGCTACCAGCCGCATACATGTAGTGCGCGCCAATGTACTCCGCTACGGTATCCCTATGTTTTATGTCAACCACAGCGGGGCCCAGACAGAGCTCATTTTCGATGGCGGCTCTATTGTGATGGCGCCAAATGGCCAGTTGTATGACGAGCTGCCATACTTCAGCGAATCTATCCGTACCTATGAGCTGGAAGAGGTTCTGAAAGGCCAGCGACAGTCGGAACAGAGTAAAGACAAGCTTCAGCTCATGCATGACGCCATTGTGCTGGGCATCAAGGATTATTTTGGCAAGCTCGGTTTTGCAAAGGCAATTGTAGGCCTTTCCGGAGGGATCGATTCCGCACTTACCACTGCTCTGGCAGTCAGAGCCCTGGGAAAGCACAATGTCCGGGTAGTGCTGATGCCTTCCCCTTTTTCATCTCAGCATTCGATAGATGATGCCCGTCAGCTAGCTGAAAATATGGGCATTCAGTATGATATTATTCCCATTCAGCAAGCCTACGATGCCTACCGTGACATGCTGAAACCTCAATTTGGCGAGCTGCCTTTCAATGTAACGGAAGAGAATCTGCAGGCTCGAATCCGCGGCATGATTCTGATGGCGATATCGAATAAATTTGGCCATATTCTCCTCAACACATCCAATAAAAGTGAAATGGCCGTTGGCTATGGCACCCTGTATGGCGATATGTGTGGCGGGCTTTCCGTGATAGGGGATGTGTATAAAACAGAGGTCTTTGAGCTTGCGCGCTACATCAACCGAGATGTTATCATTATTCCTGAAAATTCTATTACCAAACCACCATCTGCCGAACTGCGTCCTGATCAAAAAGATACGGATAGCCTTCCGGAGTATGATATTCTCGACCAAATCCTATATCAATACATCGAGCAGCGGCAAGGACCGGAAGATATCATCAATATGGGATTCGATGCGGCACTCGTACAGCGCGTTTTACGGCTTGTCAATATTAATGAATTCAAGCGACATCAGACAGCTCCGGTGATCCGTGTGTCCACTAAAGCTTTTGGAATGGGCAGACGCATGCCGATTGTAGGCAAATATTTGGCGTAAAAGTGGCTGGTATGCCGCCTGGAGGGCACTTTAAGAAGAGCCTATAATGTATTTTGTTGCCAAATTGTTTTTCACTTACCTCTGCGCGCATGAAATCCTTATCCTTTGGCACTTTTATCATTTTGTTGCTTTGCAACCCTTCACTTGGACAAAGCTTGCTGTCTAATGGCAACTTTCAAAATGCTTCCACACAAGATTGCCCTTTCGATTCAACGGTGCAAATTACCTGGCCGGACAATTGGATGGTCTATCAGACACTGGATGACCGCTGGGATAGCCCTGTGGATTCAAACCGGTGCATTAGCGTAATTGATGTAGCTTATGATGTGGAAGTTGATCTCGCTCAAATTGACCCTGCTCGTCCCCTGTTTATTCGTTATCGAACTGAGCAGATAATGGAGGATATTAATATTGTCCCTAATATTTTGTACCATGCCTCATCAAGTTTTCGATTTGCTTCGGATGGGCATTTTAATCCCTCAGATACTTGCAATAATAACATCTGCTGTGGGATAATAGCAATTTTTCAAGTACCCAATGAAATCAACGATAGTACTAGTACTCGCATACACACAGCTAATATCACTGATTCAAGCCGTTATCAATCTCCTAATATTTGTATCCCTAGTGAGTATTTTTCAGTACAGCAATTGCAGGAATTCATTATAAAAATTTCCTTTAGATCCCTGCCAAATACCACTGAGCGATTAAGCTTGAGATATGGACAGATTTCATCACATCCATACGTTAGCACTATAAAAAGCCTGACTGTGCCGAAGGACAGCTATAATGGTTCGACCTACAATCTTTCAATAGCAGAAGCTGCGGGTGAATACGATATTACTTACCTGATACTTTTCCCCGATACCACCCTTTACCCCAATGCAGCCAATCAGAGCTATGTGGAGGTACAACTTGATGAAAACACGGTACAACAGGAAACGATCAATCTAGTTGTCGATGAGTTCACGGCATTACATTTTCAGCCTTTCACCTCCCTCAGAGGTGGCCTGGTAGAGAATAGCGATAGCCTGCGACATCATGTGAATCTCATCAACTATGGTAGCGATTTGTGTGTTGGCTGGATCGATCTCCTTTTTACCGGCCCTACCAAATATATCCACCAGGGCGGTACTATTGACTTAGCCAACGGCTTCAGCTGCATGCAGTTTTTGGATGGCGGTAGCCTTGTGGTTGCCGACAATACACACTTGCACTATGGAGATCGCGGCGTGGGCGTGTTGGCATTGCGACAAGGGGGGACGATTGAAATTGGCAAAAACAGTAGCCTTATAATCAACAATTTAATGGTAATGAACGAGTCGCGGCCTGGTTTATCTGCTCAAATTTATATGGAACTCAACGAAGGCAGCAGCCTGATCTTTGGTGAGCAGGCTCGTCTTTCGAATACCGGCAGCCTGGGGCGCAATATGAAACTCAATGTATATATGAATGGCGGCATCCTTGACGACCGCCACCTCAGTGCAAAAGAGCGCAGTCTTATCAATAAAATATATCCTGATACACCTTCTCCCGCTACCGCCTCGCTTAAGGTATATCCCCATCCGGCAATTGAATTGCTATATATTGAGATGGACGTGCCACAAAATACCCCCCTACAACTTAGTCTCTACAACCTGAGCGGCAAGCAATTACTCCATCACGAGCAGTTTTTATACGCAGGCACTCACAGTATAGAGTGGCCATTAAATCAACTATCTACAGGCATTTATTATCTTCAGGCACAAACACAAGAAAGCCGCTTTACTGAAAAGGTGTTGATTGTCAGATAATTATGAGTAATACCATTTCCTATTCTTTCCAAGCTTTGGCCCAAAGCAACTGGGCTGATTTTGAACAACTCTTTGGCGAAAAGGGCGCTTGCGGAGGCTGCTGGTGTATGCTCTGGCGGCTACCGCACAAAGCCTTCGAGTCGGGAAAAGGGACTGGCAATCGAATGGCCATGCACACATTGGTGATGAAAGGCTCTTCGCCCGGCCTGTTGCTATACCACAAAAACCGACCTATCGCCTGGTGCTCGGTATCGCCGCGACAGGATTTTATTTACTTTCAAAAAACCCGTAGCCTTCAGCCTATTGACGATAAACCGGTATGGGCAATCAGTTGTCTGTTTGTGGACAAGGCTTATCGCCGCCAGGGTGTTTCCCGGGTTTTATTGGAGAGTGTTGAAAAGCATGTTCGCACTCAGGGAGGTAAATTGCTGGAGGCTTATCCTTCAATACCTAAAAAGGATAAAATGCCAGATGCTTTTGCCTGGACGGGCCTGGTGCCTCTCTTCGAACATTGCGGCTTCGAAACGGTAGCGGTCCGAGGTGCCAGGCACATTATGCGCAAAACTATAGCAAATCCATAAATTCTTTCTTTGAGCAAACTTCACACTAGCCTGCAACATTGGCAATCAAAAGGTCAATATTTTGACTATCGAAGCCATCGAATATTTTACGTGCAAGAGGGCAACGGGCCTGATTTGCTTCTTGTTCATGGTTTTCCTACTGCTTCATGGGACTGGCATAAGGTATGGCCCTCACTCAAGCGGCACTACCGACTGCTGGCTATGGACATGCTCGGTTTTGGTTTTTCAGATAAGCCATATCCCTATCCGTATAGCATTATGGATCAGGCAGATTTGGTGGAAATGTTGATTAAAAAACTAAAAATAACCCAGTGCCAATTGCTGGCTCATGATTATGGCGATACAGTAGCTCAGGAGTTGATGGCTCGCCAGCTGAAGGGAGAATTGTCATTTAACATTCAGTCAGTATGTTTCCTCAATGGCGGCTTGTTTCCAGGGGTACATAGGCCGCGCCTTATTCAGAAAATATTGGCTAGCCCTGTTGGTACGCTGCTGCCGCCCTTCTTGGGCAAGCAGAATCTGCGACATACTTTCCAAAAGATATTTGGCAAAAACAGCCAACCTACAGCAGCAGAGATCGATGCATTTTGGCATTTGGTATCCTTTAAAAATGGCAAAAAAGTGATTCCTCTTGTCATCCGCTATATGCAGGAGCGCAGCAAACATGAGCGGCGCTGGGTAGGGGCATTGGAGCAATTTGAGCAACCGATGCTGTTAATCAACGGCATTGCTGATCCTATTTCAGGCCAACATTTGGTACAACATTTTCGACAAATTGTCCCCTCGGCCGATGTAATAGAGCTGAAAGGTATCGGCCACTACCCACAAACAGAGGCGGCCCATTTGGTGGCAAACCACTATTTGGCCTTTATCAAGCATCATTTTGCGTAGCTTTATCTGAGGTATGCTACCCCTTCCTCCCTACAGACAGTGCCCTGCCTGCTTTTTAGCAACGATTCCTGTTCCTTAACAAGCTGTTAATAAGTTGTCACTGGCCCCTAAATGTGCTAAATTTGTAGTGAATTTGCGCCAATGAAAAGATTAGCTGTCATATGCTTTGCTGGTTTTTATTTGCTGCTATCCGTTGGATTTGCAGTCAATATCCACTATTGCGGTGGCTCCATCGCATCTGTACAATTGCTTTTCAAAGGAGATAGCTGCTGTTGTGGTGAAAAAAAAGCCAACAAGGGCTGTTGTGATAATGAGCAGTTTTTTGTGCAGCTGGACGTCGAGCAGCAAATTCAACAAACCCTGAGAAAACTGCCAAGGCTATTCAGTTTTGCGCTGCCGCTAACCCCTTTTCAGCTAAAGCAGCAAAGCAAACTGACCGACGAGAGCCCCGCTTTGATTCCACCGCATCCCCCTCCCTTAGTCCGGCAGTCCCGTTGGTTGCTACATTCTGCACTTCTCTTTTATGGTTAACTATTAATTTTTTGCATGATCTGCTCAACACCGCTTTGCAATGTGTTGGCATTATTTTTCATTCAATCAATTCATTCAATCAATTAAAATTTAACCATTATGAATGCGATATTGAAAGTTTTCACTTTATTCCTTTGCATGACAACATTTTCGTCTTGCGCCACTGCCCAGAAGGCCGCAAAAAAAGTCGAGACCGCTACGTATAAAGTAGCTGGTGTGTGCGATATGTGTAAAAAACGCATCGAAAATGCGGCGCTCATCAAAGGCGTCAAACTGGCTGAATGGGACAAGGAAAGCCAACTGCTCAGAATTGTTTACAAAACATCAAAAACGAGCGAGACTGCCATTTTGCAATCCGTTGCCGACGCCGGTTACGATTCCGAAAAAATTGCTGCCTCTGACGCCGCCTACAACAAGCTGCCTGCCTGTTGCGCCTATCGGGATGGCATAGAGGTTCATTGATGCCATTGGATATGAGGCGATCAGAATGGATATTCCTCTTCCTGTTCAGCTTTCAACTCTCCGCAGGGGCGCAGGCAGTCCGGGAGATGCTGAAGGGCAGGGTAATAGAGGTAACCGAAAACGAACAAGCCATACCTTTGGTTGGAGCCAATCTCTATTGGCTCGGCACCAGTATTGGCGCTACCAGTGACGCAGATGGCACCTTCGCCATAGAATTTTCCAATACCAGCAAGCAATTGGTAGTCAGTTATGTAGGCTATCAAAATGATACGCTGGAAATCAATTCACCGGATTTTATTACCATTCGCCTCAACACTACCGTTAGCTTGGAGGTGGTGGAAGTGAAAAGCCGGAAAAAAAGTACAGAAACGTCTTACATCAACCCGATCAAGGTAGAGCGAATCAGCGAAAAGGAATTGCAAAAAGCCGCTTGCTGCAATCTCAGTGAGAGCTTTGAAACCAGCCCGAGCGTGGACGTTTCTTTCACCGATGCTGTTACCGGCACCCGCCAAATTCAAATGCTCGGCCTGGCTGGGCCTTATACCCAAATCACCCGCGAAAATATGCCTCACATTCGTGGTTTGGCGGCTATATATGGTCTCACCTATGTGCCTGGCACCTGGGTGGAGAGTATTCAGTTGAGCAAAGGTACTGGCTCTGTGGTCAATGGCTTTGAAAGCATCGCAGGGCAAATAAATGCGGAAATACGCAAGCCGGAAACGGCCGACCCCTTATACCTCAACCTCTTCATCAATGAAGGCGGGCGTGTGGAAGCCAATGCCAATTTGGCTCATCAACTGAGTGAGCAGTTTTCCACTGCCCTGCTTCTGCATGCCAAAAACAATTCGGTAAAACGTGATAGAAATGGCGACCACTTTTTGGACAATCCACTCAGTGACCAGTTTATTGCACTCAATCGTTGGAAGTTTATCGGCAAAGGGGGTATGAGGGCTCAGGCCGGAATAAAAGGCACCTACATCAATAACATTGGAGGGCAAAAGGACTTCAGGCCAGAAGACGATGCCCTTACCACCAATCGATGGGGAATGAAGCTGAATGTACAACGCCTGGAAGGCTGGACCAAAACGGGATTCGTGTGGGAAGAAAAACCCTGGCAAAGCATCGGACTCCAGCTTTCAGCTGCCCGCCATGAGCAAGACAGCTATTTTGGGTTGAATGATTACGATGCTAGTCAGACGAGCTTTTATGCCAACCTGCTCTTTCAAAGTATCTTTTCCAACACCAATCATCAGTACAAAGCCGGCCTCAGCTTTCAGTACGATGATTACGATGAGTCGCTAAATAAAGTAAGTTATGACCGTACGGTAGCTGTGCCAGGAGCCTTTTTCGAATACACCTTTTCGCGATCCGACAAGCTCGCCATCGTCACCGGGCTTCGCGGCGATTACCACAATACGTATGGTGCATTCCTCACACCGCGTCTGCATACCCGCTATACCTTGAGTGATAATACCGTACTGCGTACCTCCATTGGCCGGGGTCAACGAACCGCCAATGTGCTTTCCGAAAATACCGGCTTACTGGCCAGTTCGCGTGTTATTGAGATACATGGTGATAACTCCGACAAGCCCTATGGCCTCGATCCGGAAGTAGCCTGGAACATGGGAGCAAGCCTTTCACACTGTTTCCTGTGGGATTATCGGGAAGGCACTGTCAGTCTCGATTTTTTCCGGACTAATTTCAAAAATCAAATTGTACTGGATATCGACCAAAGCCCTCAGATGGCGCATTTTTACAATCTGGATGGAGAGTCCTATTCCAACAGTATTCAGCTGCAGCTCGATTATGAGCTTATCAAGCGGCTGGATCTGCGGCTGGCCTACCGCTGGTATGATGTGAAGACTACCTATCGGAGAGAGTTGATGCAAAAACCTTTGGTGTCGGCACATCGCGCTTTTGTAAATTTGGCTTACGAAACTTCTGATCACTGGAAGTTTGATTATACGATCAACTGGCAGGGTGAAAAGCGTATCCCCTTTACGGGCAGCAATCCCTCAGCTTATCAGTTAGCTGAGCGGTCGCCAGATTTTGTAATGATGAACGCCCAGGTCAGTAAAGGTTGGAGAGAACGCTTTGAAATATATGTAGGAATGGAGAATTTGCTCAATTACAAACAAAGCAACCCCATCCTGTCAAGCGATCAGCCTTTCAGCCAATACTTCGACAGCTCACTGATATGGGGGCCAATCTTCGGACGGAATACTTATCTCGGCTTCCGTTATTGGATTCGGTGAGCTCAAAATTTGTCGGCAACATTCAAAGGCAGAGGAGCCTCGGTTTTCGCCTCTGCCTTTGAATTGGCCTTTCCTTAATTCAGGCGTTCTTTCAAAAATTCCAACGCCAGTGCATTCGCTTCCTGAGCCGCTTGTTCAACATAACGAGGACTGCTGGGATTGGCAAAAGCATGATCGGCATCGAAGATATGAACAGTCACTTCTTTGCCCACGTCACCAGCCATCTTTTTGAAATCATTGGCTACCTGGGGAGTAATCCATTCGTCTTTTTCGGCAAATATCCCCAACACAGGAGCCTTCAAAGGGCTTAGTTTTTCCTCTTCTTGCACCGGCATACCGTAATAGATCACGCAGCCAGCACCCTGCTCTGCTGCCAAAATGCTCGATTTCAATGACCAGCCCCCTCCAAAGCACCAGCCTATGGTAGCGATCTCAGCCTCCTTGCCGGCCAATGCAATAGCTCCGTTGATAATTGCCTCTGCCCGTTCAGTTTCTACTGCCTGCATCAACTCGCTGGCAGCTTCCCTGGTAGTGGCCACACCGCCATCGTAGAGGTCGAGTGCGAGTACATTTACATCTGTCAGTTGGTTGTGGAGACGGGCAGCTTCGCGGCGGATAAAATCATTGAGGCCCCACCATTCATGAATGACAAAGAGGTATTTGTTGGAAGGATTTTTTGCTTTCCAGATGGTAGCCGTAGCCATTTTGCCATCTGCAGTGGGATACTTAGCGGGCTCGCCACTGGTGATAGCATCGATGATTGCTGGTTCTTCGTGCTCCTGCTGAAAGGAGGTGTCTTTGCCCAAATCGGCAAATTGCTCTGTGTGGTCTTTGCCGTCGGAGGGAGCGGAGTTGGTGCAATGGGTGGCCGATAGCATCACAAAGAGGCTAAGTAAGAATAGAGGGGTGTAGTTCATAAGCTGTGGATATTATTTGACTAAAGATAAAATATTTGCCATGCCCATCGGGCTAGTCGTACTGATATTTTTGACTTTCGCTCTCCTTTACAGAAAACATGTTGTTACGGGTGTTCCACACCTTAGTAATCAAGAATTTAAGCAGAAAACATATCGTATTCCTAAAAATAACTCTTAATTTAGCGGTATTAAAAATTTAGTGACTTTTCCTAAATTTGATTCCCTCGGACTATAAGGCACCCTTTCAAAACAGGCACCTTCAATGGTGATTTTATGAAGGATTTTGAAAAATTCAAAGCAATGTCGGTGACATGCGCTGTTCAAAATTTGGATTTCAAATTCTTCAGGATTGCATGTGTATTATCATTAATTCATTTAAATACCTCAATTTTTAAATTAAACAAACATGAGAACAGCAATTAACTTATTGTTTTTGTGCCTCGCTTTCACACTGGTACTTCCGTCTTGTGTATCAAAAAAGAAGTTTGACGAACTGCAAGGTCAAAAGGATGCAGTTGACAAAATGCTTACTGAGCAAAGACAGAAAGTAAAAGATTTGGAAGCGGATGTAGAGAGCCTGCAAAACGAAAAAATGACGCTCGAATCTCAAAATGCCGACCTTACCACTCAATTAGCAGACGTACAGGATGATCTCAACGAAGCAGAGGCCAGCCTGGCCAGCGCTAAAAAATCGCTGGAAGAAATGGAAAGCAAAACCAGCGCCATGCGTACGGCTATCAAAGGTACTTTTGCCAGCTTCGAAAACAGTGGTATTAGCGTACAGGAAAAAGGCCACCGACTGTATGTACAGATGGAGAAGCCCATCCTCTATGGAAGTGGCTCCACCAGACTGCGTCGCGAATATTTCGCCCAGGTGGACCAATTGGCCGAAATACTAAAAAACAACCCCAATATCCGGGTTCAGGTGGAAGGCCATACGGATAGCAAAAGCGTGAAACAGGGTGCCCGTTGGCAAGACAACTGGGACCTTAGCACGGCTCGTGCAATGGCTGTGGTTCGCCGCCTCATTCGCCAGGGAGTTCCTGAAAGTCAGCTCGCTGCCGTAGGTAAAGGAGAGCATCATCCGGCCAACCCGGAAGATTCTGCTCAAGCGCGCTCTGAAAACCGTCGTGCCGAAATTGTAATTCTGCCAGCTGTCCGTGAGCTTTACAAACTCAAAATTAGCGGTGGTGTGTAAATAGGTGTGTAAATAGTTATAGATAGATAATCACTCTGCCCTTATAGCGCCTCGAAAGTAGATTACACTTTCGAGGCGCTTGCATTTTCAGCATACTGCTCTTTCTCTTGCTCTCTCCTTGCTCAATCTTTATTGGCCAATTGCCCGCAAGCGGCGTCAATATCCCGCCCGCGGCTGCGCCGCACCGTCACCATTACCTTTTTTGCCCGAAGAAAACGGGCAAACTCATCGATCCTATGTGTCGCTGACTTCCGGAATGGCGCTCCGTCAATGGGGTTGTACTCAATGATGTTGACCTTCACGGGAAAACGCTTGCACAGCTTCCACAGATTGGCAGCATCTTCCAGGCCATCATTAAAATCCTGAAAAGCGATGTATTCATAGCTGATCTGGCCACGCGTATTTTGATAGAAATAATGCAGTGCCTCCATCAAAGCCGCCACATTATTCTGCTCATTGATGGGCATGATTTGATTGCGCTTGGCATCATCGGCCGCATGAAGAGATAGCGCCAGGTTGAATTTCACCCCATCATCTGCCAGCCTTCGAATCATTTTGGCAATGCCGGCCGTACTCAAGGTGATCCGCCGGGCAGCCATATTCAGCCCTTCCGGAGAAATGAGGTGATGTATGCCCTTCATCACATTTTTGTAGGCCAGCAATGGCTCGCCCATACCCATGAACACGACATTGGTAAGGGGATGACCAAATTTTTCCAGCGATTGTTGATTGACCCGCACCACCTGGTCGTAAATTTCGGCGGCCTCCAGATTGCGAATGCGCTTCATGCGGCCAGTGGCACAAAAGGTACAGCTCAGGCTACAGCCCACCTGTGAGGATACGCAAACCGTGTAGCGCCGGTCGGCCGGTACGGGAATCAGCACCGATTCGATGAGATGCCCATCGTATAAACGAAAGCGGCTTTTGATAGTGCCATCCTCACTATGCTGTACTTTATCGAGCTCCAGGGCAGCTATGCTAAAGTCTTTGGCCAATTGCTCCCGAAGCAGAAGCGGCAGGTTGGTCATGACATCAAAGGAGCGGGCGCCGCGCTGCCACAGCCATTCATATACCTGCCGGGCGCGATAGCGCGGCTCCTGCTGTGCAGCAAACCAATGCTGTAGCTCTTCCAGGCTCAGGCGGCGAATGTCGGTATTGGCCAAATCAGGAGGCATGGGATAAAGATAGGGTATTTGGAGTGGTTGGCTAAACTTATAAAATATGCTGAATTGTCGGTTGTTCTCCCGTATCTTTACACATGCAGTTAATAATTCATGCGTTTACATAGCATGCCTTCTTCAAATTCAGTTACTATAATCTTAAACGTCCTTTTCATGTTGCTTCTTCTGGCAGGCTGTGCCAGTGTGCGCCCAGCGGGTAGCTTTCAGCTTAAGCAGGTACCGGCTCCCCCCGACTATGCACAGGCGCGCTATTGGGCTGCTTTGCCCGACAAGAAAGACATGGCCGACCAGCTTCCCAGCCGCTCGCTGCACGACCGGCAGGCTACGGCCAAAGCCGATGTTTTCTTTTTGCATCCCACCACCTATACCGGCAGCCGCGGCGAGGATGCGTGGAACGGACCATTGAATGATAAAAAGCTCAACAAAAAGACCGACAAAGGTACCATTCGTCATCAGGCGAGCATCTTCAACGGGGCCGGACGGGTGTTTGCTCCCCGCTACCGGCAGGCGCATCTGCACGCCTATTTTGCCAGCGATACCGCTACTGCCCGACAAGCTTTCGAGCTGGCCTATTCGGATGTGCGAGCAGCTTTTCAGTACTATCTCAAACACCACAATCAGGGGCGGCCCATTATTCTTGCGGCCCACAGCCAGGGTACTTCGCATGCAGCTGCGCTTATGCGGGAGTTTTTCGATAGCAAAAGCCTGCAAAGCCGTCTGGTGGTAGCCTATTTGGTGGGAATGCCGGTGCCAAATGATTATTTTGCCAACATCAATGCCTGCGAAAAGCCTGATGACACGGGTTGTTTTTGCAGTTGGCGGGCCTGGGAGAAAGCTTATACACCCCGCACTTTTGAGCAGGAAATTAATGAAAATAAGATAGTGGTCACCAATCCGTTACTATGGAATACATCTGCGGCCTATGCGGATAAGTCGCTTAATAAGGGTACTTTGTTACGCCGGTTCCGCAATGGCTTGCGGCCGGGAATAGCAGATGCTCAGGTTCATCACAGCGTATTGTGGGTCAACAAACCTCAGTTTTTTTTCCGTTTTTTGATTCAATTCAAAAACTACCACGTTGCGGATTATAACCTTTTCTACGCCAATGTGCGCGAAAATGCCCAATTGAGGGTGACTGCATTTGAAACAAAACATTAGTGAATGGAATTGTATGCTAAAAAATCGAGGTGGAAAATATATCTGGCTATCGGAGGTTTGCTCATCGTAGCGATTTCTATGGCCTTTACCAACTATCTGGCCAACAAACTTGCACAGGAGGAGCGCAAAAAAGCGGAAAACTGGCTGGTAGCACTGGAACGTACAGCTACTGCGGGGCTGGATAATTGTGACTATACGCTCCACCAAAAAATACTGGAATCCAATACCACTATACCCGTTATTTTGGTCAATGATCGTGGAGGCATCGATCATGCCATCAACTTTGGAGAAGAGCAGGAGCAGAATGATGCCTTTTTGAAGCGCGAGCTGGAAAAGATGAGGGCCGCCAATCTTCAGCCAATCGTAGGCACCAGCCAAACGATCTGGTACAAAGAATCGACTTTGCTGCGACTTATCAAGTTTTTTCCGATCATCCAGTTCTTTCTCATTGCTGCTTTCATCACTTTTGGCTACATCGGCTTTAGCTCAGCACGGCGGGCCGAGCAAAATCGTGTGTGGGTAGGTATGGCGAAAGAAACGGCTCACCAGCTCGGTACGCCTATTTCGGCTATCGTAGCCTGGATCGAGCACCTCAAAACGCTTAAAAAGGGCGATGGCGAAACGCAGGAGATATTGGAAGAGCTCACCAAGGACGTTAAGCGCCTCGACCTGATTGCCGATCGCTTTTCCAAGATCGGATCGGCCCCAGCGCTTCAGCCCGTCAATATTTATGACGAGCTGGAAAAATGCAGAGCTTATATGCAGCGGCGGGCGTCGCGGAAGGTTGTCTTCGATTTTCCGGGTATTGAACACACACCCGCTTATGTGAAGATCAATCCGCACCTTTTTGACTGGGTGATCGAAAATTTGCTGCGCAATTCGCTCGATGCAATGCAAGGGACTGGCACTATTTCTGCCATTATCAACAATGAAAAAGAATTTGTCAACATTGATATTACAGACAGTGGCAAGGGGATTGCCCCTTCTAAGTTCAAAACCGTGTTTCAGCCTGGTTTTACTACCAAAACACGCGGATGGGGCTTGGGGCTTTCACTGGCCAAACGTATTATAGAAACTTATCATTCTGGCAGGATATTTGTAAAAAAATCAGTGGTAAACGAGGGAACCACCTTTACTATCAAACTCCCCAAAGCACAGTCAAGTGAGCATAGAACAACATACTAGCACGAACTGCCCATGTATTTATAGCCATTTCCCTCTACTCTTTCTGACACTACTCCTGGCCGGAAGCACCCTTTGTGCTAACGCCTCAACAAGCTTTCCCAACACATTCGACATTCCGATAAAGGTAGTAGATGGGCAAACTTCCGAGCCGCTCATCGGAGTCAGTATATTTACTGACAACCACAGTTTTGTAACCTTCACCGATGTGGACGGCAAGGCTATATTGAGCAATTTATCGCACCGCGATTATATCAATTTCAGCTACCTGGGTTATACCGATCTGCGCATTCCCGTCTTTCACATCCGCAAGCTAAAGGGGCTTATCCAACTGTTTTCCTCCAATACTCTGGACAGCATCGTGGTAGTCGGGCGCCGGGATGATCCGATAGAGGAAATACCCTATGTGGTGAACAGGATCAGCGCCAAAACGATCGCCTTTGTGAATGCACAAACAGGTGCCGATGCTTTGACGGTAAATGACGAAGTATTTGTCCAAAAAACGCAAATGGGGGGCGGAAGCCCTATCATTCGTGGGTTTGAAGCCAACCGGGTGCTGTTGGTAGTGGATGGTGTCCGGATGAATAATGCCATTTACCGAAATGGTCATCTCCAAAATTCTATTACACTTGACAATTCCCTCATCGAGCAAATAGAGGTCATCAACGGGCCCGGATCGCTCATTTATGGTAGTGATGCGCTGGGCGGGGTAGTACACTATCGCATGCGCGACCCAAAAGTCATCTTCCGTAATGACGAGCGCTCCAGTATATTCCGCACCAATGCCATGACGCGCTATGCTTCGGCTAATAGTGAAAAAACCATTCACCTGGATTTTGACCTTGCCTCCCGCAAATGGGGCTCCATCACCAGCTTTTCGTTTGCCGATTATGGCGACCTGAGGGCCGGAGCGAAGCGGCCAGACACCCATGAATCGATGGGAATCCGTCCTTTTTATATCTACCGCAATGAGCATGTGGATGAAGTAATACAGTCGGCCGATCCCAACATCCAGGTAGGCACTGCCTACAGTCAGATAGATGTGTTGCAAAAACTAAAATACCAGCCTTCCGATAGCTTATACTTTGTATTGAATTTCCAATATTCCAATTCCAGTGACATCCCCCGCTACGATGCGCTCAGCGACACACTCGCCACTGCCAGAGATTTGAAGTGGGCCGAGTGGTATTATGGCCCCCAAAAGCGTCTGCTGGGCTCATTGAAAACCCGCATATTGAGTCCTACAGCCCTCTACAATAAGGCTACACTGATAGCTGCCTTTCAGCGAATTGATGAAGACCGTTTTAAGCGGAAATGGCGCAAAAACGATCGCACCTTTCAGCTGGAAGATGTGAAGGTGTACAGTTTTACAGCCGACTTTGATAAATATCTGGGCGGCAGTGAGCGACACCAATTTTCGTACGGTCTTGATGCTTCTTACAATACGGTAAGCTCAGAAGCCGGCAATTACAATATCAACAAAGGGACGGTAAAGTACAATGAGCTTACCCGCTACCCCAATGGGGGAAGTTCCATGACGGCATTGGGGGCCTATCTCAATTATCGCTGGAAAAGTAGAGATTCTCTACTTACGGTTCACCTTGGTGGCCGCTTCAGCACTACCCGGCTGAAGGCCAAATTTATTTCTGATGGCATTATTACCTGGCCCGAAGACTATACCCGCGGTTTGGAGGTAAACAATACAGCGCCTACCTGGGGAGCTGGCCTTACCTGGAACTCAAAAGACCGATGGCAACTGCGTCTGCTGGCTGCCACTGCCTTCCGCGCTCCCAATATTGATGATTTGGGCAAAATCAGGGCAAAAAATGAATTTATCACCATGCCTAATATCGACTTGCAGCCCGAGCGTTCGATTAATGGTGAAATTACTTTGGGCAAAACATTTGGGCAGATCAGCAATGGTCAGGGAGCTACCTTTCACATCAGCGGCACCGCTTTTTACACCCTTTTGGAAGATGCCATTGTACGCCGACTCGGCACCCTGCCCGATGGTAGCGATACCATCATAGTGGATGGCGATCCGCATGATGTACAGCAAAATTTCAATGTGGAAGGAGGGTATATTTATGGCTATGCAGGCAATTTGTTGCTGAATATTGGCAGGCACTGGCAATTGAGATCAGGCATCAATTTTACTAAGGGGCGCGTTAATTTCACCAATGAGCTCATCGATACCCTTACTCCTTTCGATCATATCCCCCCTCTTTACGGACAAACGGCACTGCGCTTCAAGAGCGAAAAATGGCAAATCGAGGCGGTTTGGAGGTACAATGGCAAAAAACCGGTGGATGAATATGCGATCAACAATATTATAGTGGATCCTCGTACGGGTGAAGTTCTGAAAATCAGCCGCGACGGAACTGCCGATAATTGGGAGGTTTCAGCTAATTGTAAAGGGAATACCCATAACGAAAATTGCCTCGGCGCGTTGGCCTGGAATACCTTCAACTTCTATCTTTCTCATCAACTCAACGACCGATTGCAGCTCAACCTGGGCCTCGAAAATATCCTCGACTACCACTATCGACCTTTTGCCTCGGCTATCAGCGGATCAGGGCGAAACTTCATCATCGCGCTGCGCGGCCAGTTTTAAGCGCAGCGACCAAATCCAACCCAACCTATTTATAAAAAATTGATTTTCAGCCTATTACACATCTGTAATTTTTGACTCAGACAAAGCTTTTCCAGTAGTTTATTAATTTAAAAATGGAAAAATTGTGAGAATATTTGACTTAGTATTGTACCTTTGCGTTAAATAAATCCCCGACAAAACGATGTTGTCCCATAATATCTGACCGATCGCATTACTCTTGCCCTAATACCGGTGGCAGCTGATTAAGAAGTTTCAGTAATTTATATTTAAAACTCAATTTTATGAAAGAGATTGGACCTAAGAATCCAAATGCAAGCCTATCGGCATTTCGTTTTCAAAATATTCAAACTGCTTATTGGAATCTTACCCCTGAGGAGTTGATAGAACACACACTTCGGAAGGATATGGGAGTATTGTCGGACAAGGGCGCCGTCTGTATCAATACGGGCGAGTTTACAGGCCGCTCGCCAAAGGACCGATTCATTGTAAAAGATGCCTTAACCAGCTCCTCCGTTGACTGGAACCATATCAATCAGCCTTTTGATGCTGACAAATTTGACCAGCTTCAAGATAAACTCCTGCACTATTTCGAAGGCAAAGACGTGTATGTCCGCGATGCTTATGCCTGTGCCGAGCCCCGCCACCGCCTCAATATTCGGCTGTACTCCGAATATCCCTGGAGCAGCCAATTTGCTAATAATATGTTTTTGCGGCCTACTGCTGCCGAAATTCAGAACTTTGTGCCGGAATGGTCGATTCTCTGCGCTCCCGGCTTTTATGCTGTACCGGAAGTGGATGATACCCGCCAGCACAACTTTGCGATCATTAATTTCACCAAAAAGGCTATCATCATCGGAGGTACCGGCTACACAGGCGAAATTAAGAAAGGTATTTTCTCTGTCCTCAATTATCTTTTACCTCACGAAAAGGGGGTACTTGCAATGCACTGCTCGGCGAATGTGGGCAAAGCCGGTGATACTGCCGTATTCTTTGGCCTCTCTGGCACCGGAAAAACCACCCTGTCTGCCGATCCTGATCGCTTCCTTATCGGAGATGATGAACACGGCTGGTCGGACGATGGTGTCTTCAATTTTGAAGGAGGCTGCTATGCCAAGTGTATTGATCTGACCCGGGAAAAAGAGCCCGACATTTACGATGCCATCCGGCATGGAGCCATTCTGGAGAACATCAAATTCCTCAAAGGCAGCCGCCAACCTGATTACTCCAATAGTGAAATCACTCAAAACACACGCGTCTCTTACCCTATATATCACATCAGTAATGCCCTGGAAGAGTCAAAGGGTGGGCATCCTTCCAATATTTTCTTCCTTACCTGCGATGCTTTTGGTGTATTGCCTCCTATTTCCAGGCTCAGCCCGGGCCAGGCTATGTATCATTTCATCTCTGGCTATACGGCCAAAGTAGCAGGTACCGAAGCAGGTATTGACGAGCCACAGGCTACATTTTCAGCTTGTTTTGGTGCGCCTTTTCTGCCGCTACATCCTACACAATATGCAGAAATGCTGGGTCAAAAGATGAAGGAGCATAAAGTAAATACCTGGCTGGTCAATACAGGTTGGACGGGAGGTGGTTATGGGGTAGGACGCCGGATGAAATTGCCCTACACCCGCGCCATGATCCATGCTGCGCTGGAAGGAGTACTCGATCAGATGGAATATAAAAGGGATAAAATATTTGGTCTTCAAATACCCACCTCTTGCCCTGGCGTACCTGATGAGCTGCTGGATCCACGGGCTACCTGGAGCGATCCAAAAGCCTATGATGAAAAGGCATACAGCCTGGCTAATTCATTCAACGAAAACTTCAAACTCTTTGCCAACCATGCCAACGAAGAAATATTGGCTGCGGCACCCAGCATGTCGTCTTCCACTGTATGAGAGAAGTCATAAATTTAGGAACCTTCAAAAAATAAATTCGCCATTTTTGAAATAGGCGATAGCTGAGCAATCAAAGACTAGTGAAGTGGAGCTGAATTCAAAAATCGAAAAGAGAATTTAATTTTTTGAATAATACTTAGATCACAACAAACCCGCTCCATTTAATTAAATGGAGCGGGTTTGTTGTGATCGTATTCATCCATGTCGGGTCTGGAACCGCAGTGAAAAAGTATGCTATATTTGGGTGGGCGTTTGGGCTTATACCGCTTGCACGGCTGGCACTACAATCGAAAAATATAGAATTTCTTATGTCTGCATTCTTGCTCATCATTGGTATTGCTTTGGGGGTCGGGCTTATCTGGTATTTGCTGAATTTGTCCAGCCAGCTCAGGAGAAAAACGCCCGCGTCGGGAACCAACGAGTTCGTCCCACAGGAAGCAATGCATGAGGTTAACGACCGGATTGGTGGCTACCTTTACCTCGCTGGCGGATTGGCAATCGGACTGGCGCTGGTAGCGGTTTATTTTTACATCGAAGGCACTGTATATGAGGGACACTTCCGCGAATGGCTCAACCTGGCCATCCGCTTGATGCATGTCACCTTTGGCATTGCATGGATTGGCGCCTCTTTTTATTTCGTATTCCTCGAAAACTCGCTCAATCGAACCGATGGGGTGCGCGACGAACTAGCAGGCAACCTTTGGGCTGTACATGGAGGCGGATTTTACTACCTCGAGAAGTACAAGCTGGCTCCAAAGAAGATACCCAAAGAGCTTCACTGGTTTAAATACGAAGCTTACTTCACCTGGATTACGGGTATCTGCCTACTGGCAGTAGTGTACTATTTCAATGCTCGCGGCATCCTGATTGATCCAGCTGTGTTGGATATGAGCCCCGCCGCAGCTATCACTATCAGCATCGCTTCCCTGGCAGCCGGGTGGATGCTCTATGCATGGCTCAGCAATTCCCCACTGGCCAAACATGTGCCGACCTTCGTCTTCGTGGGCTTTCTGATTCTGGCAGGCTTTGCCTGGGGTTACTGCCAGCTATTCAGCGCCCGCGCCGCTTTCATCCACTTCGGCGCACTGCTCGGCACCCTGATGGCGGGCAACGTATTCTTTGCGATTATCCCCGCGCAGAAAGCGATGGTGAAAGCTGCCCGTGAGGGCCGCCCTTTTGACCCCCGACTGGGCAAACATGCAGGCTGGCGCTCCCTTCACAACAATTATTTCACCTTGCCCGTGCTTTTTGTGATGATCAGCAATCACTTTCCAAGCACCTTCGGCCATGACTACAACTGGCTTGTGCTGGCCGCTATCAGCCTCGGCACCGCCGGCATCAAGCATTACTTCAACCTCGTAGAGCAGAAGCGGCGCTCGGTATGGGTGCTGCCGCTATCGGTCTTTCTGCTGCTGGTGGTCGCCTTCGTGACAGCGCCAAAGGCCTCTTCGGGCGAATGCAAAACAGTGAGCTTCAGCCAAATATATACCATCTTCAACGAGCGCTGCGTATCCTGCCACTCCTCCCGGCCCACCGACGAGGTATGGACCAGTCCGCCCAATGGCATTGTGTACGACAGCCCCGGGCAGATCGCCAGCCTCACCGACAAAATCCTGCAACGTGTGGTCATCACCAAAACGATGCCTCAAAACAACAAAACCGGCATGACCCCCGAGGAACGGGAACTGATCCGATGCTGGATTGAGCAAGGGGCAAAAGTAGAGTAAAGAGAAATGCTCAAACCTCATTGCCTGAAGTTGTTTCAAAAATCATGGGAGAGCAGCATAGTTCCATTTGTACACGTGATTTCCAAACAAGGATCGGATATTATTTTTTGAAGGGCTTGTTTCATTATTCAACTAATATTATCTTTGCACCGCTTCAAACAGGGAGATTAGCTCAGTTGGTTCAGAGCACCTGCCTTACAAGCAGGGGGTCACTGGTTCGAGTCCAGTATCTCCCACCAACACGCCTGCTTTAGCAGGCTTTTTTTATGCCTTTTTTTTATATATTGTATTCGGCAAGTCTGGACAAATACTATGCTGGCCATAGTAGCGAAAAGACGAACGACCCCGTCGCCATTTGACCAACCACAAAGGCTATACCACCAAAGCCAAGGATTGGATAGTGGTCTATCACGAAAAATACCCGCCGAAAAAAGATGCCTTTGCCAGAGAACGACAAGTCAAAAAATGGAAAAATCGAAAAAAAAATTGAAGCGCTTGCGAAATCCGGGTTTTATTGAATGCAAGCATTAGCTAACTCCTATGAGCCAAGATGCTGCTGTAAGTTGCTTATCCAAAAAATATCACTCCCTTCTCCTTCGTTCAATTAATTAATTTTTACATTAAATTTGTATTTGATATATCATGCACCCCGCACAGCCTGCCGTCATAGCTGCATCACCCAAACCCTCGTTCATGAAACGACTCTTCAAGCGTTTGCTCTTCTGGTGTGCCATTTTAATGGCTACCCTACTCATTGGACTAGTGGTGATCGCTGCTTTCTTCGAAAAGCAGATCGGCAGGCGGGTGCTACAAGAAGTCAACAAACAGATCACCTCCGAGCTCAGTGTCGAATCTATCGACCTTTCCTTACTTTCCGGCTTCCCAAAAGCCTCCGTCAACCTGCACAAGGTGGTGCTGGAGGATGCCTTCGACGGCGTACTGCTGGAAGCCGATCAGCTATCTTTCCGATTCGGATTGTTTAGCCTCTTTAGTTCAGCCATCAATGTGCAATCCGTTGTAGTGGAGGATGGCGCGCTGTTCATACACATTGACCGAAATGGCCGGGGTAATTATGCGATCGGGCAAGCCTCGAACAATACGGTCCAAAAAGCCTCTACCAGCCAAGAAAAGGCCTTCTCCCTCTCAATTGATGAAGCACGACTCAAAGAAGTGGAGCTGATCTATATCGATGACCGGGTCAAGCAGGAATTGAAAGGCAGGATACGGGAGGGGCAACTCTCCGGCGAGTTTTCCAACCGCCAATTTTCCCTGTACACTTTTATCGACCTCCAAAGCAATTTCATTGAAATGAACCGGCAGCGCTATCTGGCCGGCAAAGATATTTTACTGGATGCCAGCCTTGATGTGGACCTCACGGAAGGACATTATACCTTCAATGATGTGGATCTGGGTATCGAAACCAATGTTTTCAAGGTAAATGGTGATATTATCAGCAAAGGCAGCAACACCGATTTTGACCTTCACCTCACTGCTGAAGATGGCAGTCTGGCTTCTGTGCTGAGTCTTCTGCCAGAACAGCAGCTCGAATACTTTAGCGATTTTAGCAGCAAGGGGTCATTCATCTTTAATGCCAGCGTAAAGGGGAGGATGAATGCAAAAGAAAATCCGGCTATCGCAGCCCGGCTGGGACTAAAACGCGGAAAAATCAGCAGTAAAAAGCTGGCCAAATCTATCAAGGATGTCACCTTCAGTGCCACCTTTACCAATGGCAAAAGCCGAAATGCAAAGACTACCGTGTTTGAAATCAAAGACTTTCGTGGCTATTTCAATCGCGAATTGATAGAGTCTTACTTTCGGTTGACCAATGTTGAAGATCCCAAAATTGATCTTCAGATGGATGGTGTACTACCCCTGGCTTCCATGTACGGTTTGTTGGGTAATGAGGCCATTTCGGATGGAGATGGCGAGCTCGAGATCAAAAACCTGGAACTGAAAGGCCGTCTCAAAGATATGCAAAGGCCGAGCCGGATCGGCCGGGTAAAAACTTCCGGCGAGATAGAATTTGACGATGCTGCACTTACCATCAACCAGGAAACTGTAACCGCAGATAAGGGAAGTTTGACTTTTCGGGACAATAGTATTGCGGTAAACGATGTAAAAATTGAAGGCGCGGGTAGTGAATTTATGCTGAAAGGCTCCTTTCTTAATCTGCTGCCCGTGCTGTTGGCCGATTCACTTAACAGCCGCAGAGCCGAGCTGAAGTTCGATGCCAGCCTGGATGCGATTTATCTCGATTTCGACCGCCTCCTCAAATTGGTGGATTTGACTGAAGCCGAAGAGCAACAGCTGGCCCTGGCAGAGCAAGAAAATAAGGGGTTTACAGCTAAAGGAGTGCACAATGTAGATCAGGTCAACCTCGCCCGTAACCAGCGGCGCGAACGGCTCACTAAATTCCTGAAAGGCACTTTTCACGCCAATATCGAATCCTACGATTTTGAAAAAATTGAAGGCGAAAGCTATGTCGGCACCTTCCAATTTGCCAACAACCAGCTCATAGTCAAAGGGAGTACCGATGCGATGGATGGTCATTTCATCCTTGATGGCAAAGCTTTTTTTAATAAGAAGCCCTTTCTTAAAGCTACTATTGAGTGCGAAGACATCAATATCCACGAGTTTTTCCGGCAGACCGAAAATTTTGGCCAACAGGTGTTGCTGGCCAAAAATTTGAAGGGCTTGCTAAAGGCCAGGATAGCGGTGGATGCTTTTTGGGATGAAGCACTTAGCTTTCAGTATGATGATCTCCGTGTGATCGGCGATTTGAGTATCAGTGATGGCGAATTGATTGGGTTTAAGATGTTTTACGATTTTTCCAATTACATAAAAATGCGCGACCTGCAGCACATTCGTTTTAAAAACATACGCAACTGGCTGGAGATAAAAAACAGCAAGGTGCATATTCCTGCTATGTTTTTGCAGAGCAATGCCCTCAATATGACCATCAGCGGAGAACATTCTTTCGATCACCATATCAATTACTTCTTAAAGATCAATGCAGGGCAGGTTTTTCTCAACAAATTCAAGCGTTATAATCCCCGCCTCACGCCTCAGCCCAGCAAAAAGAAGGGCTGGTTCAATTTGTATTATCGCATCTTCGGCACTGTTGATGACTTTGAGGTAAAAACGGACAAACGTACTGTTCAGCGCCACTTTGAGTATAGCGATCGGCGAAAGCAGCAGATACAAGATCGCCTGATTCGGGTATTTGGCGAAAGGGCCGATTCGATGGATGATCCCAGCGACTGGAAGAATATTCCCGATTTTCCTTCCAATACAAGGGATGAAGAAGTCCTGTTGGAGGATACGGATAATAGCTTTGAAGTGCCTAAAGAAGAAAAGCCCGAACTTCCGGATTCAGACGAAACGGAAGAATATCTGTGGGAGGATGACGGCTTAAAGTAGTTTGCCAAAAATTTAATACTGTACCCGCACCAGCCTTAGCCGATTGCGCCGCTCGCTGGGCACGATCAGTTCATTTGACGCCACCTGTACAGCATCGCGAAAGCGCAGGCGGATTTTTTGATCATCGGTACTCATCACGCTGTTTCGATCGGAATTGCCGATTGAATTCACCACATATTCACTCACCGTATTTTCATCCTTTATTTCATCATTGAACACAAAGCGCAAGCTGGAGGGAGTTTTTGCCAGAAAATAGGAAGAAAACACTGCCTCATCATCCTGCGAATACTGGCGCTTGTGCAAAATGGTACTCCAATGCTCCTTGCCATCGGGGTGCAAGGAGATCAGACAGATATCTTCGTAATAATAGTCAACGATATATCTGCTGCCATCGCGGCCGATGTAGCCTCTCCCCACCGATGACATCCGGCGTTCGTATTCCCGGTTGCGTTCGGCCACGATCAGCATACCCCCATCGCGGCGCAGCGCCACCTCCTGAATGTCGATGTCGTTAATACCTTTTTTGCCATCGGCATCTTTGCCCATCGCACTTGCAGCAAAATCCGTATCAAAAGGCTGGGATTTCAGTTGAAAGCCTTCTGGATTAGCTGGATCGATCTTCACAAAAAAGTGTCCATTTGTGCGCCCTTTATTTTTTTCGGAGTAAAAGCCGGCAGCCATCAGCCGTTGATGCAGATTGTCAAAGGTGAAGTAAATATCATAGGTCAAAAAATCCGGAAGCGGAATGTCTATTTGACCAACAGCTTCGGATTGGCCAATGCACGAATAAATGGAAAGCCGGTGCTTATCGCGACTCGATTTTTTATTGTCTTTCTCCGTAATAAAGTACAGGTTTCCCTGATCGTCCACTACGGGTTGATATAATTTTCGGGAGAAGATCATATCAGGAAGGGAGAAAGTGCGTTTCCACAAAAGCTGCTGATCGTTTACATCGACTGCATATGCTTCCACCTCCGTTTGGCGTTCAAAATGAAAAATAACTGCTTTTGATTTATTTTCCGAAAAGATCACTTCCGGGTCAGGGCTTGTAAACCGTTGGCCGTAGTCGAATAGTGTAGTCGAATCGAGGAGATTGGCAGCAGGGTCGTAGCGATGGATTTTGGTGAGCACATGTCCCTTGCGTTTGAAGCGGTAAATAATGCTAAAGGAATGCCGCCCCGGAATAATTTCAAGCACTTCCGGCCTTTTTTTATCAAATTCAATTTTCTTTTCCCAGCTACGGCGCAGCCGCTCATCAAAGGCCAACACTTCATACTCGTTCGCCTTGTCTCTGAATATCAGCAATCTGTTTTTCAGTTTGCCAATGAGCGTGTAGTACTTGTCGTTTCGAATTGAGATATCTTCAGAAACAGTGATGGTCTGAGCCGCCAAGCCGAATGAAAACAGAAGGAGCAAAGAAGTAATGATCCTGATCATATGACTGGTTTTAACTGATAATACAATGACTCGGGCAGGTTCTAGTGGTAATTTATAAAATACTGAGTACATTGTCTATACTTTAACGTTTTCTTACATCTTACCTGGCTATTTCATTCAAATCAATCGGGCTGGGATGCTCTTCCACTTGCCCGGCAAGCCGCTTCAATAAAGCCTCGATCTGTTGGGGATCATTCGCCTTGGTCAACACGCTGTACAAGCTCAGTACTTGCTGGCCCACAATCATGGAGGCATAGTATTCCCGCAATACTTTTTTCCGTTCTTCCAGCTCTTTGCCTTCAGCCTGGCTCGTTGGCGAGTCGAACTGCCAAAACAAAAAAGGGTTGTCGGCCGATGTATGCAAAAGCTCCTGCTGAGGAGCAATTGTATGGCCAGTATTTTCGGATATATAGGTCGCTTCAAAAGCTTGATATTTAGCCAACAGCTCCTCTTCCGACAGCCCCTCTTTCTCTTCCACAAAGCTGGTAAGGGGGGTGATGTACAATTGCAACAACTGGCCATCCACTACATAGGTAATCACCTCTCCGGGACGGTACAACACCTTCCCCCCATTGATGCGCACCAGGAAAAAACTCTCTTCCCCATTGTACACCTCGGCAAAGCCATCTGCCAGACGCACATTGCCGCTGCGGTAGTTGATGTCTTTGACGAGCTGGCCATTGTCATACTCCTGAACCGCCAATAGTCTTCCATCTTTTAACCAGTAACGCGACTCGCCATGCTCTTTACCCAGCTTAAAATGCGATTCCGATTTTTTCTGTCCGCCATCATACCATTCTATGGTGGGGCCATGTTGTTGGCCATTTTTATAGTGGCTCTCAAGGCTCAGCTGTCCGTTTTGGTGCCAGTTTTTTACAGCGCTTTCCGGCCGGCCGTTTTTATAATTTACCCACTGATCCCGCCCCCCGGTACTGTACCACCAATGATGTTCGCCTTCTTCCTTGCCAGCTAAAAAGCTCCCTTCGGATTTCTTTTGTCCGTTTTTGTACCATTCCGTACACATGCCGCTGGCAAGCCCGTTTTCAAAATTTATCTCCAATTTTTTCTTCCCTGTAGCAAACCACTGGACTTCCGCACCCTCTTGTACTCCCTGGACATAATTTGCTTCATGAATTTTTTTTCCATTTTTAGCCCATTCCCGTACCGTGCCGTGTACTTTGCCATCCTTTATGGGTACCTGCAATTTCTTTTTGCCCTTTTCATGAAAATCAACCGCTGTTCCGCTAAAAGGGGCAATGGTGTTGGGCTGGTAGAAAAGGCCATTTATCACGTCCAGCTCATAAAAACTGAGCTTGTCCTTTTGGGCCAACAATATATTCGAGATACTTAGTAAAGCTGCTATCAGAAAGAGTTTTTGCATATTCTAATAAGTCATCAATTAAAAAAGGAGGTTTCGCCAGACTCTGTGCTAACCAAGCCTGCAATACCCAACGCAGGTGTTCCTTGAAATATTACGGTAGGTAGTATTATTCAAAATGTTGATGCGATTTTCAAGTTATAGAAGTTGTTTAAAATTGCTGCTTGTGGCGAAAAATAGCAATTTCGGGCCAGATTGAATCTCTTTTTCGAGTGCATAGCCACTCTACAGACAAGAAAACTGTCTTCTCCGTTAAAATCAGATAAAATAATTGGTATTAAATTGATTTTTGATGAACTTGAAAATGAAGTTGTTCAAATACTATTCGCTTGACTGTAAAATGCCTCTTCTGAAAATAAGTACGTATTCACTATTTGACCACATAAGCCTTACTCATCCAATAATTGTTCGTATTCCTATTCAGTCTGTAAAGTAGTTTTAGTACAAATTGGAGGCAATGAAAACTTGCCGCAAGTTGTTATATTCTTGTGTTGCATACATTATTTACATTCAAAAACCAGAGCTATGAAAATGACCATGCTATTTCTTCTCATTTTTATCCTCCCCTTCTGCCTGTATGGTGAAGGAGAACCCCAAAAAGTGCCTTCAACTATCAAAGAGGTAACGGTATTTCGCAAAGGTGCACAAGTAACGCGTGAAGCAAAAGCCAGTCTGCCAACGGGCAAAAGCCAGCTCAAATTCACAGGCATTTCTCCCCAAATCGACAAGCGGAGCGTACAGCTAAAGGCTGATGGCAATTTCACTATTCTTTCCGTAGTACACCAGCTCAATTTTTTCGAAAAACCCACCAAAACAGCAGAAATCGAAAATCTGGAAAAGCAGTTGAAAGAGCTGCGGCGGCAGTACCTTCGGGAGAAAGCAAGCCTCGATGTGTTCAAAGAAGAGGAGGCACTACTCCTGGCCAACCGATCGATCGGAGGGCAGCACAATGGCGTTTCCATCACCGATTTGCAGGCTGCTGCCCAACTGTACCGCCAGCGCCTCGCCGATATCAAGCTCAAAAAGCTCGAGATCGACTGGAAGTTGGCAGATATTAAAAAGGAGGAAAAACAGACCACCGATCAGCTCAAGCAACTGAATGCCGAGCGCGGCAAACACACCAGCGAAATCGTGGTGACGGTAAACGCCAAAGCTGCCCTTACTGCTGATTTTGTGCTCAGCTATATCGTCCAAAATGCAGGCTGGTTTCCTCTCTACGACCTGCGCGTCAAGGATGTGCAAAGCCCTGTGGAGCTCACTTACAAAGCCAATGTGTACCAAACTTCTTCAGAAGACTGGAAGGACGTCCTGCTCACGCTTTCCACCAGCGATCCCCGGCATAGCGGAACACGTCCCGAACTACAGCCCTGGAAATTGACCTATTACGTGCCTGGCTACGCCTACTCAGGCTATTACATTGACGGGCAACGGCTAAGTGCCTATCCCGGGGTGAGCAACCCCGACATCCGGCATGTGAGCGGTGTAGTAACGGATGAAAATGGCGAACTGCTCATCGGCGTCAATGTGATCCTGGAGGGAACTACTATTGGTACTGTTACCGATTGGGAGGGCAAGTATAGTCTTGCAATTCCTTATCATAACAAAAACAAGCTGCTGTTTTCATACGTGGGATACCCTTCGATAATCGCACCCATCACTTCTAAATCTCTCAATATTTCCATGAACAACGATGGCGTCGTCCTCGATGAGGCGGTTATAACATCCCTAGGTTCTACCAAGCAAAAAAGGAAGAAAGATGAAGTGACAATAAGAGGCAGCCGGGCAGGTGCCTCTATCCCTGTACCCATTACGCAGGTGGAAAAAGCCACTACGGTAGAATTTAAGATTGATCTGCCATACACGGTACTCTCTGATGGCAAGCAATATACCGTAGATGTGAAGCAGCACGAGGTGCCCGCCTATTATGAATACTATGCGGTTCCCAAACTAGACCCCCATGCTTACCTTACCGCTCAAGTTACCGATTGGGAGGACTATCAACTCCTAAGCGGCGAAGCGAATCTGTTTTTTGAAGGCACATACATCGGCAAGTCATTACTGGAAGTGGAGCATGTGGAGGATACGCTCTATCTCTCCCTGGGCCGCGATGACAACATTGTGGTACAGCGCAACAAGCAAAAGGAATTTTCTACCCGCCAGTTTATTGGCAACAAAAAGACGGAGCGCCGGGGATGGGAAATTGAGCTACGCAATAAAAAATCGCAGTCTGTCAATATCGAGGTGGTGGACCAAATACCGCTCTCTACTACCGAAGAGATAGAGGTGGAAAGCGATATCAAGCGAGATGGAAAGCTCGACAAGGAAGAAGGCAAGATTAGTTGGAAACTCCGGCTGGCGCCCGGCTCAAAAGAGACCGTAGGCTTTAGCTACAAAGTGCGCTATCCAAAAAAGAAACAGCTGCAATTGGAGTGAGGAGGCAGAAGATCAGCCTTCCACCAGCCGAAATCCGACTCCATGAATGTTTTCGATTTTCAGGCGTTCATCCGATTTGAGGTATTTGCGGAGGCGAGAGATGAACACATCCAGGCTGCGGCCCATGAAGTAGTCATCTTCACCCCATAGCGCCTCCAGGATATCGGAGCGTTTGAGTACTTCGTTTTTATTAGTAATGAACAGCTTGAGCAAATCGGCTTCTTTTTGAGTAAGCGTTTTGGCTTGATCATTCCAACGGAGTACGAGGTTTTTGTAGTCAAATTCAAAATTGCCAACCTTAAACTGACTGGCCTGTGGTGCTGCGCTGATCCGGCTGCGGCGCAGGAATATTTCTATCTTCAGCGTAAGCTCTTCGATACTGAAAGGCTTGGTGATATAGTCATCCGCACCCAGCCGCAAGCCTTTGATCTTATCTTCTTTAAGCGATTTGGCGGTGAGGAATATGATCGGCACCTCTGTATTGAACAACCGAATTTCGGAAGCCAGCTGATAACCGTCGGTTCCGGGCAGCATCACATCCAAAATGCAGAGATTGAAGGGAAATTCATCGGCCCGAATCAATTGCATGGCTTGTTCGCCATCACTACAATAGGTGATTTGGTAGCCCTGCAATTCCAGGTTATCCCGAGTGACAAAGCTGAGGCTTTCATCATCTTCTACATATAGTAAATGTGCTTTCATGAGTGCTGATGTTTTGGAGCTTGGCGGTTCCGGAAAAAATGGCGCCAGGCCTGCCAAAGCCGTACCGGCTGGCGCTTCATGCTGATCGAAATAGTAGTTCCCTGGCCAGGCTCGCTGTCGAGTAAAATCTTCCAATCGTGTGCTTCGCAAATGCTCTTAATATAATACAACCCCAGCCCAAAGCCTTTTACATTATGTACATCACCGGTAGAAACTCTGTAAAATTTATTGAAGACTTTTTGTTGGTGCTCCTTGGCAATGCCAATGCCCTGATCGCTGATCTCAAGCTGGATTTTGTTGCCCTGGTTTAAGGTTGATAATTGAACCACCGGCCGATCTTTACAGTACTTGATCGCATTGTCGAGCAGGTTATGCAGGATGTTGGTCAGGTGGAGCCGGTCAGCATTGATGATGGCATCGGTGGCCTGAAGAGAAGTACTTAGACGTCCTTGGGTCTCTGCCAACCTTGGTTCAACACTTTCCACTATTTGTTGCAGCAATTCATGCAAATCGATTTGTTCGAGCTTTAGTTTGAAGCTGTCCCGCTCAATTTTAGCCAGTTGCAATACCTTCTCTACCTGTCGATTGAGGCGTTGGTTTTGCTCCTTGATGATCTGCGCATACCGGCTGAGGCGATCATCCTCACGGATATGCTCATTGTTGAGTAGTACATCGGAGGAAATTTTTATAGTTGAAATCGGAGTTTTGAATTCATGCGTCATATTGTTGATAAAGTCCTTCTGCATTTCAGAAAGGCGCTTTTGCTTGAGGATGACAATGATAGAATAGATGAAAAACAGCACTGCCAAAAACAATACTGCAGTAAAGGTAACGGTGAGTCGCATACTGCCTAGCAGATAGCTTTGCTGCGTGGGGAAGCGTACTCCGAAATAGTATTCAAATTCCTGATAAGAAGGAAGGTCATTGCGCTGCTTGTCAGGCGTTGGCTCATCCGGGTCATTGTTGATGTAATTGCCGTAAAGCATTTCGTTGGAATTACAGTCAAAAATGCCGTATTCAAAATCAATGTTTAAAGCCACCGCTTCCAACTCGCGGCGCAGATAATATTCCAACAAATTGGCATTGATTTCATCATTGATGTTGACCAGGTAGTAATTGGTAGCCTGTCGGCTGATGAGGTTATGCGACGGCAGGCTGTTTCGATTTTTATCGAGCTGTAGGGCTACTTTGCGCAATGCAATATTCACAGAGCGGTCAAACTCTTGCTCCTTGATGTCCAACGTACGAAGTACCCAATAGGATTGAATGGCAATAATGGCACAGATGGCCAAGGCCCCCAGAATTACAACCCGCCTGATGGTACTATTTGTCATAAATGTGTTAGACTGAGAAGTTCCTTAACTCTGAAAACGTAATCCCCATAAATTTGCCTACAATTCTGGCTCCTGGCAATAGATCAGGAATTTATGCCCGCTTGCTAAATTAAAGTAGATTTTAAAAATCAATAAATTCCCCATCGTGTATAGTTAACAGCTCATTAATAAGCAATGTTTCAACTGAGGCCCCACAAAACAAGCCTTTCACTTATCCTCCGGGTTCAAATTTAGCTTGCTTGCGCCTGGATTAAATATCGTTAATTCGCCGCCATTGTTCAAATATCATACAGCAATCAGCTATTTTTGCTCTCACAATGCAGCCTTACATTCACATGCTATTGTCGATCACACTTTGGGTAGGCTGCCACTGTAGCAGTATAGCTCAGTCGCAGGGTAGCAATCCTTTTGATATCAAGTCGTCAAATAGTCAAAAGACCAGCCACGCAGCTGCCCAGCCAGCCGACAACCCCTTCGATGTACAAGCCAAGCCCCTGATCGATTCCACCGCCGCGCCGGCCGCCGCCCTGCCTCCAGCCAAGCAGGCAGCCAATCCTTTTGAGCTATCGGGTGATGCTAAGGCAGCTGCCAGCCCGCCGGAGACTAAGCCGCCACTCAGCCATCAAAACCCTTTCGACAAGCAACGTAAAAGCCTTTCCGGGCCAGCCCCAAAAGCCGAAAAGGAGATCCATGAGCCAGGCCGGCAGAGGTTGGCAGTAACAGGCACTGACAGCAACTTCCTTTTTTGGACTATCCTGACCAGCCTGTTTTTACTCACTTTATTGTTTACCTTGTTCCGGCCGATCATTGTCAAATCCTACCGCGCCTTTACCAACGACAACTTTCTCAAGTTGATCCATCGCGATCAAGGTGCCTTTATTAGCACTCCTTACCTCATGCTGTATATTGCCTTTTTCATCAATGCAGCAATATTCCTGCTGTTGCTATGGCGGCAGTTTGGGTGGATAGAAGCAGGTAGTTTCTCCCTGCTTTTGGTGTTTGTGGGCGGCGTAGCGGGCATTTTTTTGTTAAAGCATATTATGCTGATGGTGGTGGCTTATGCCTTCCCCGTGAGCAAGGATGTGAGGCAGTATAGCTTTATGATTGTAGTATTTAGCATTGTGTTGGGATTGCTGTTGGTACCGGTCAATGTGTTGATCGCCTATGGGCCAGAAGCGTTGGTAAAAGCGGTCGTTTATGCCACTATTGGCTTGATTGTGGCCATCTATCTATTTCGGATATTCAGGAGCTTGTTTTTGGCGGGAAAATATATAGGCTTTCATAAGTTTCATTTTTTTATGTACCTTTGCACCGTTGAAATAGCCCCTGCCTTAGTGTTGGCCAAGTTGCTATTGATGAAGGCAGGAATTCAATAGGATTTTGAATATATCAGTTGTTTAAAAATCAAATCCTGCGTTTTTTAAACGATGCTAAAATCATTTTGAATGTCAACAACAGGAAATGCTGTGGGTGAAAATTACAAGAAGATAAAGAGTATTTTAGTATCCCAACCTAAACCTGAGCGCTCTCCCTATTACGAATTAGAGAAAAAGTATGGGCTCCAAATTGATTGGCGGCCTTTTATACATGTAGAAGGGGTAACGGCTAAGGAATTTCGCAAGCAGCGCGTTCGACCGGATGAATACTCTGCTGTTATTCTTACCAGCAAAAATGCGATCGACCATTTTTTCAGGATGTGTGAAGATATGCGCATTAAGGTGTCGCAAGACACTAAGTATTTTTGCCTCTCCGAAGCAGTCGCCAATTACCTGCAAAAGTTTATCATTTACCGAAAGCGAAAGGTATTTAGTGGCAAACGCTCCATTGAAGATCTGCGTCCTGCTCTTATGAAACACCGGGCCAATGAGCGCTTTTTGCTTCCCTGCTCCAATCTCGGCAGTCAAGCTGTGTCTAAGTTCATGACAGAAAATGAGTTCAATTGGCAAGATGCGCTGATGTACAAAACGGTGAGCAGCGATTTGTCCGATCTGGAAAATGTGTTCTACGATGTACTGGTATTTTTCAGCCCTTTAGGTATTACTTCGCTCTACGAAAACTTTCCCGATTTCAAGCAAAACGATACGCGTATCGCCGTTTACGGCAATAGCACCAAAAAGGCCGTTGTAGAGAGAGGGCTCACTATCAACATTCTGGCCCCATCTCCCGAAACGCCTTCCATGACTATGGCGCTCGACCGATACCTGCAAATCTCAAATAAAAAATAGCTTCTTTTTGTAAAGAGGATTACGGAGGCGGATTCTGAAGCAGCCAACTTTAGAATTCGCCTCCGTTTTATCCACAGCCAGGCCTTATATAGCACATGATATAGCACATGCGTTTTACCGAGCACCTCAAACGGCAACTTTCCCTCCCCCTGCCCGGCCGCAAGGCACAGTACCGGATGGCTCATGCCGTGCGCCGCAATCACCTCTCACCGCCCGATAGCGCGGCGATTGCCTGTGTGCTGGCCCTCTTTTATCCAAAGCAGGGAGCCTGGCATTCCGCGCTTATCCAACGCGTCAGCACCGACAAACGCGACCGCCACAGCGGTCAGATCAGCTTTCCCGGCGGTCGCTATGAACCCTCCGACGGGCCTTATGAAAATGGCGCTTTGCGTGAAGCCAAAGAGGAGATTGGCCTGGACCCTACCACCGTGAAGCTGGTGGGCCGTTTGACAGAATTGTACATCCCGGTGAGCAATTTTTTGGTGTATCCTTTCGTGGCAGTGAGCCGACAATCGCAGCAATTTGTACCGCAGCCTTCCGAAGTACAGCGCATTCTGGAAGTCCCGCTGGCTCATCTGTTGGATGAGGCCGCTATTCAAACGACCCACATCCGGCTATCCGATCAGTTGGTACTGCAAAATGTACCTTATTACAATGTGGAAGGGCACATCGTTTGGGGGGCTACCGCTATGATATTGAGTGAGCTGCTGGAAGTGGTGGAAGGCATAAATCCAGCCCAATAGCTTTTCGGTCTTCATTTGGAGCGTGTTTAATCAACCAAACATTCACCCGCTCTCTCTCCTTTCCATCCGCTCCGTCAGTTTTTGTACTATTTTGAATTCACTCAAAAATACACCAGCTATTACCCTGAGTACGGTATAGGCGGGGATGGCTAATATCATCCCTGTGATGCCGTTGAGCTTGGCACCAATCAGCACTACGATAAATATTTCCAGCGGATGAGCCATCACACTTTTAGAAAAGATGAAGGGGTGAAAAAGAAAATTGTCAAGCAATTGTACAACTGCAAACACGCACAGGATTTTAATCAGCAAAGGCAGCATTTGGCTGTAAAAGTCGAGATCGAGATTGGAAGAGATGGTAATGAATATTCCGAAAGCGGCTCCAATGAGAGGGCCCAGATATGGAATCACATTGATCACGGCAGCAAAAAAGCCGATCAGCAACGCATTTTTTACGCCCAGCAAACTGAGTACCACACTTACAAAGAGGGTAATGAGTGAGATTTGGAGTAGCATGCCTCCAAAGTAGCGGGTAAGCAAATTAGTGATCGTCTCCAAGCCATTACGCACCTCCAGCTCGTAGCGGGTCGGGCTGAGAGCTACCAAAAAATTGATAAACAAACCCTGGTCTTTCAAAAAGAAAAAGGTAATGAAAACGACTGAGACAATGGCAAACAGCAGCTTGCCGGCGATGCCTAGCAGCGAGCTGAAAAAGGTGCCGATCTTGGCCGGCTTGAACCAGCCCTTCAATGATTCCTCCAACTGCAACTCAGCAATACTTCCACTCTCCACAATGCCCCACTCGGCCAGCTTTTGATTCAACTCCGAAAGTGGCTCTTGCAACGCCGCAGTGATCGAAGCATAGTCAACTCCCGCCAAATTCCCGGCCTGCTCAACCACTAGCGGGACAAACATCCAGATCAGCATACCGAATACTACAAAAAAGACAAGAATACTTACTATGGCACAAAAAGAAGGTCCTGCTTTAAACTGACCGATTCGAAGCCTCCGCTGAAAAAATGCCATCATCGGCTGTCCGATAAGCGACAATACCCAGGCAATCAGCACAAAGGCTACAATGTCGCTGAAATAGTAAAAAATCAGTCCGATCACCAAAAAGCTGAACACCAAAGCCACATATCTGCTGATCGATTTCATAACCTGCGTATTGGAATCTATAAAAGAGGCTGCAAAATGCGCCAGATATTCTCACTCACTATCCTATGCCCTTCCTCCGTTGGGTGTATGCCATCCTCCTGGTTGAGCTCGGCAATGCCTCCCACATCCTGCAGGAGGAAAGGAATCAGGCTGCTCTCATGCAGGTTGGCAAGCTTTGGAAAGATACTCCGAAAGCGACTGGTAAAATCGGCTCCCATATTGGGAGGCGCTTCCATACCGGCAATCACTATCTTAACGGCCGGATTCTTAGCTTTGACCGTTTCAATGATCGCTTGCAGGTTTTGTTCGGTAGCAGCCGGATCGATGCCGCGCAGGCCATCATTGCCCCCTAGCTCGAGTATAAATATGTCGATTGGCTGCCGGCCGGCAATCCATCCGATGCGCTCACGCCCTCCGGCGCTCGTCTCGCCACTAAGCCCTGCATTGACAACTTTGTAAGGCAAAGCCAGTGAATCGATGCGTTGAGCGATCAGCCCTGCAAAACCCTGGTCGGGATCAAGACCATAGGCTGCCGTAAGGCTGTTGCCAAAAAACAGGATCACCCTGGAGGCCTCTTGCCCCTTAGCTGCTTGGGTTGTTTGCCGGGAGGCGTCGGCAGAGGCGGCAGGCTCTGAATTTTGCCGGCAGCCAACAAACCAAAGAGCCAATATCAAAAGCCATGTAAACGAAAAGAAACGGTTCATATTTGAGCATTTCGGCTTTGACAAAGATAGCAAAGCATTCGACTTTACTTTCAACGCAAATGAGCTATCTTTGGCCAATATCGTAAAGTAGCTGCCTGCATGGATATTTCCGTAATCATCCCTGTTTACAATGAAGAAGCCAATCTCATGAGCCTCCACCAGCGGCTGCGCTCCACGATGGAGCAACTGGCTGTACGCTATGAGTTGATATTTATAAACGATGGCAGTTCCGACCAGTCGATTGTACTGATCCGCCAATTGGCCGAGCAGCAGCCAGAGGTCAAGTTCATTGATTTTAGCAGAAATTTTGGCCATCAGGTTGCCGTGACGGCAGGTATTGATGCGGCTGTAGGACAATCGGTAGTCATCATCGATGCTGATTTGCAAGACCCTCCCGAGCTGATCGGGCAGATGTACCGAAAGCTGAAGGAGGGCTATGAGGTGGTGTATGCCCGCCGCAGGCAGCGCAAAGGAGAGAGCCTCATCAAATTGTGGACAGCCCGTATGTTTTACCGGATTCTCTCCAAAATAACCTCAATTGCCATCCCTGTAGATACTGGCGACTTCAGGATCATTGATCGGAAGATTGTGGATATTCTCAAAAAAATGCCCGAAAAGAACAAGTACCTGCGTGGCCAAATTAGCTGGATTGGCTTTCGCCAGACATTCATAGAATACGATCGCGATGAGCGGCAGGCAGGCCAAACGGGCTACACTTACCGGAAAATGCTTCGCTTTGCACTGGATGGTATCACCGGCTTTTCGGATCTACCCCTGAAAATAGTCACCTATTTTGGTTTTCTCGTTTCCGGCTTTGCCTTCCTGGTGACGGTGTATGCGTTGTATTCGAGATTCGTACTCAAAGTGTATGAACCCGGCTGGACTTCACTCATATTGAGTGTATTATTTATTGGAGGCATCCAAATGATTGCCGTAGGCATTATCGGCGAATATCTGAGCCGGATGAATTCCAATATCCGAAACCGCCCGCTTTATATTGTAAAGGATACTAATATCAGTTGACCTAACAAGAACCTTTTGATCGGTCTGGCGTGTTAAATTTATTAGCTTTCGACACAATCTGGCAAAGGAATTGCTTATTAGACACTATATTGCACCCCCGTCCCCTCCCGATATTTGAGTTTTTCACTATTTATAATCTACACACTATCAAATGACTACAGGCCGCAAAATAATTCTGGCGGAGGATAATCTGGCAGATGTTGAATTGACAAAAATCGCCTTCAGAGAGATTGACATTCCCTTGGAAGTAGTACATGTATTTGATGGGCAGGAGCTATTGAACTATCTGGCAACGGAGCCGTTACACGATGTAGCCCTTATCCTGATGGATCTCAATATGCCCCGTATGGGGGGTATAGAAGTACTCAAGAATATGTATAAAGATGAAGAATTGCGCAAGCTTCCTATAGTTGTGTTGTCTTCTTCCAAGCACGAAGTGGATGTACAAACTTGCTACACCTACGGAGCCAATGCCTATGTATGCAAGCCTATCGATATGGACGAATTTCAGCAAACTATCAACGCGATCGCTTATTTTTGGTGCGATATCAACGTGCTGCCATCCTTCAAAGCCAAAAATTCGGAAAGCCTGCAGTAGTTTAAAGGACAATACATTTTAGCAAGACTGAATGTGAATCCTTGCATTTGATACGCCGCTGTTTAATGATCACTGTCTGCAGCCGATGGCGGAATTTCCAAAAAACGGATATTGCGCTTCAAGCCTTCGTATTTAGTTCGCTTGACTGCCGAATGTCGAAACACTTCTCCAAACACCTCTTCCGTCAGCTCTGCCCACTCTTGCTTATTCATTTCTAACAACTTTGGATGTGGCTCAAATTCGGCTTCCTCATGAGGCTTGGCAAAGCGATTCCAGGGACAAACCTGCTGACAAATATCGCAACCAAACATCCAGTTCTCAAACTTTCCCCGATAGGCCTCTGGAATAGTGTCCTTTAATTCTATCGTAAAATAGCTGATGCATCGGCTACCGTCCAGCACGTAGCCCTGCGGAGCAATTGCCTCTGTGGGGCATGCATCAATACAGCGACGGCAGCTCCCGCAGTAGTCCTTCATCGGGCCATCTGCTTCCAGCTCAAGGTCGATGATTAGCTCTGCCAGAAAAAAGTAGCTGCCCTGTCGCGGATGGATCAACAGAGTGTTTTTACCCACCCAGCCGATACCGCTACGGCGGCCCCAGTCCCGTTCCAGCACGGGTGCAGAATCTACAAAACAGCGCCCCTCCACCGCACCAATCTGCTCCCTGATAAAGGCCAACAGCTCTTTTAGCTTCCTTTTGATGACAAAATGGTAGTCTTTGCCAAATGCGTATTTTGAAATTTTGGGTGCCTGCGGATCCCATTGCTCCTGTTCGGTATAGTAGTTATACAGCAGGCTTACCACCGATCGGGCTCCGGGTACCAATTGCCGGGGATCGATGCGTTTTTCAAAATGGTTGGCCATGTAGTGCATCTGGCCGTGTAGTCCCTGATTGAGCCAGGCTTCCAGATGCCGGGCCTCATCGTCCATCCGTTCGGCTTTGGCTATACCTACAAAGCTGAAGCCCAGACGCTGAGCTTCAGCCTTGATAAGCCGGGTCTGCTGCCGGATGCCCATCAGCCAGTCAGCCTACACCTTTTCCATCACTGCACCGCAGTTGTTGCAGCTACGCAGCTCTTCCGAATCCATGAAATAATTCATGACAGGGGGTAGTTGATTGACGATGTCCTTCATTTCGAAGGTAGCTTCGTGGAGCTTGTGGTTGCAGTTTTCACAAAACCACATCAACTTGTCCATTTCGCCGGGTTTGCGATAGCGTTCGATTACCAGGCCGATGGTATTGGCGGGTCGTTGAGGAGAGTGGGGAATGCGTGGCGGCAGTAAGAACATCTCTCCCTCTTTGATGGAAACATCTTCGGGGGTACCATCTTCGTTGATGATTTTGACCGTAACATCCCCTTCGAGCTGATAAAATAGTTCTTCTCCGTCTTCGAAGTGATAATCTTTTCTGCCATTAGGTCCACCAACTACCATGACGATGTAGTCCTCGTTTTCGAAGTACACTTGCTTATTGCCAACGGGCGGCTTTAGTAGATGGCGATGCTCATCGACCCACTTTTTGAGGTTGAAAGGTTTAGCTATTGACATAGAAAATAATTTAACATTTATAACCAAGAGGAATATCTTAAAAGTAATATTTTAGTTAAAAATAATCGCGTTTTTATTGAAATTTGCCAAAATTTGGCTGACGAATGCATATATTCGGGCAAGACTTGCAGGTATCTGTGCTTGCGCTGTAAGATGTTTGGTCCACCGGCTTTTGTACTTTGCGGCTGATTTTGAAGGACCTTACACAGTTTATAACCCATTCTATTTTTTGATATTTTTCAATGTATTTAATCTCAACAATTTTAAGACATCATGAAAAAGATTACTATTTGCTCCTTCTTTTTATTGCTTACTTTTTTGTCAAATAGCCAGAGCAGCGAATGGCATGTACAATTGGCCGCTTTTGACCGGGCCGTGGGCACAGATTATTTCAAATCCTTTTCGGGAGTGACTTACCAGAAAGACCACAATGATATCCACCGCTACTATGTAGGGCCATACAGCTCAATGGACAAAGCCAAAGAGGTACAAATGCAAGGCAAAAATAGTGGCTATCACGCTCAGATCGTTAATTTTGAAGAGATTCGTGAAAAGTGCAGCACCGCCTGTGGTTATACCCCGCCTACTAAAATTCAATACGCGCACATTCAAAATATATTTTTTGATTTCGATCGCTCTGACCTCCGCCCTGCTTCCAAAGATCAGTTGCGGGCCTTGGCCACCATTTTAAAAAACAATCCCAGCTACACTACCAATCTTCGGGCTCATACGGACAGTAAGGGCGACAACAGTTACAATGATGCCCTTTCGCGGCGCCGTGCCAACGCTGCCCGCCAGTATCTGATTGCTCAGGGGATATCTGCCTCCAGAATTTCTACCGACACCTTTGGAGAAAACAGCCCCATTGCCAAAAACGAAATAGCCGGGCAGGATACAGAGCAGGGGCGGCAGTTCAACAGACGGGTGGAAATACAGATCAAGGATGCTTCAGGCAATGTACTGAATCAAATGGTGGATGAAATCAATGTGCCCAGCCATTTGAAAAACTAGCTATTGATAGCATTGACATGTACAGAAAATTTGCATGCATAATACTTGTCGCTTGTTTCCTCTTTCCATTTGTCTGGAAAGAGGGACATCTCTTTTTCAATAGCCATTACCACCATCCGGAATGCAAACCGCAGCTGCCCGGCCAAAAGCATTTGCACGATACCGCCTTTTCTGCGGGTGATTGTTTATTCTGCGATCTGTGGAAGCCTCTGCACCAAATTCCTCTTTTTAATACAAGCCTGACCACATTTGCTTCGGATTATACCTCTAGCAACTACTACTATCCCTCCTGCCGCTTAGCTAGTGCCAGGATTCATTATCAACTAAGGGCCCCTCCTTTGTAAAATCACCTTCGCATTACCTATCACCTAGATTATTGCATCTTCCACCTGGCTAATCGACCAGTGGGATGCTGTGTTTTTATCAACCTTTTAATACCCTTTATCATGAAATCTCTATTTTATGAAGTTTTAGTCCCGTGTATGCTTGGCTGTCTTTTTTTCTCATCCTGCGAAAAAGACGATCCCATCCCGCCCAATGAAGAAGAAGTAATCACTTCCCTTACTTACTCGCTTACTCCAATAGGCGGCGGAACAACAGCTATATTTCGTTTTCAGGATTTGGATGGCGATGGAGGAAATCCTCCCTCAATCACCACTGCCAGTTTGCTTGCCAACACGGAATACGAAGGTTTCTTGTCATTGCTTAATGAAGCGACCACACCTGCGATTGATGTTACCAAGGAAATAAATGATGAATCTCCTGATCACCAATTCTTTTACAGCCTCTCTGGAGATGCAGAAGCGACCATCACCTACCAGGATCAGGATACGAATGGCCAACCGCTAGGTTTAGCTACCCGACTATCTACCGCAAATGCTTCACAGGGGCAGTTAAAAATCACTTTGCGGCATGAGCCGGACAAATCGGCCAGCGGGGTAGCAAATGGCGACATCGCTAATGCAGGAGGAGAAACGGATATTGAAGTGCTTTTCGAACTGCTCATTCAATAAGCGGGCTATGTGCAAAAAAAGCGGGCTCCTTTTGTTTTATCTGTTTTCGGCCTGGGTCATATGCCGGGGCCAGCCTTGTGACCTTAGCCTCTCAGGCTGGGTATCGGATTATGGTACGGGCATCGCTCTGGAGTTTGCCAATGTTTTAATAGAGGAAACCGGGCTGGGTACCAATACTGATTCCACTGGTTTTTTTGAGCTAGTCGATGTCTGCCCAGGCAGTTATCATCTCCGTATCAGCCACTTAGGCTGCGAAAGCGCCCACCAGTTTATACTCCTCCGTAAGGATACCAGTATTCGGGTCGGGCTCAACCACCATACAGAATTGCTGGATGAAGTGATCGTACAAGGAAGCCAACAGGACAACACATCTGCCACCAGCAAAACCCTCCGAAGAGAGCTGATTACTACGGCGGGAGGCAAAAACATTTCTGACCTCCTGGAGCAAATAAGCGGAGTAAGTGTATTGCGCAATGGCTCAGGTATATCAAAACCTGTAATACATGGTTTGTATGGTAATCGAATTGCTATCCTCAACAATGGGCTATTACAGTCAGGCCAACAGTGGGGCAACGACCATGCCCCCGAAATAGATCAGCTGCTGGCCGATCACCTTTCAGTAGTAAAGGGTAGCGCAGCCCTGGCATATGGCGGCAATTCGCTGGGTAGTGTGGTAGTGGTAGAGACTGCCAATATCCAGCCCGACCCCCATCAGCATGGCGAATTTTACTATGCGCTGCAAAGCAATGGCTGGGGGCACAGCTTCAATACCCGCCTGGAAAAATCGGGGCGGCTGGTGGCCTGGAGGGTGGGCGGAACCCTCAAATGGCAAGGGGATACACAGAGCCCCGGCTATTTACTCAAAAATACCGGCATACGGGAACAGAATCTGGCCTTACAGTTTCAAAAGCAGTTTTCAGAAAAATGGAAAACGGAAGCTTACTACAGCCTCTTTAGTACCAACATAGGAATACTGCGCGGCGCTCATATCGGTAATATTACAGACCTGCAACAGGCTATCGGGCGGGAGGAGCCGTTCTTTACAACCGATACCTTTTCCTACCAAATTGGAGTACCCCGCCAACACGTCATCCATCATTTACTAAAACTCGAATCGACCTACTTCCTGAAGGAGCAAAGCCTGCTGAAATTCAAATACGGGAGCCAACTCAACCAACGAAAAGAATTTGATGTACGAAGGAGTGGCCGCGATGAAGTGCCTGCCCTGAGTTTGCAACAATGGTCGCATTTTGCTGAAGGTGTTTTGCATAAACAACTTGCCGGCAAGGGGCTACTCAAAGCCGGGCTTCAATTGAATGTAACCGATAATACAAACAATCCCGAAACAGGAATTTTTCCGCTCATCCCGGATTACAGGTCGTTCAACAGCTCTGCCTTTCTGATCGGTGCAAAGGAAACGGCCGATCTGTTGTTCGATTTCGGTGGCCGTTATGACCTGCAACAACTCAATGTGGTGACTTTCTCGAAGACAGTTCCCCGGGTAGTTGAGCGGTTCAACCACCAATTCCACAAAGTCGCTTTCAATGCCGGGGCAAGGTTTAGGCTCATCCCGCAATTGGAAGCCAGCATGAATGCCGGGTATGTGCTGCGCAGCCCGGAGGTCAACGAATTGTATAGCGCCGGCCTTCATCAGGGAGTAAGTGGCATCGAAGAAGGGGACAGGCTATTGAAGGCAGAGCACTCGGCAAAGGCCATTCTTTCGATAAACTGGGCGCTGAAGAACAAATTATTTATCCAGTCTTTAGTTTACCATCAGCATATCACCAACTTCATCTATTTACAACCTCAGCGTGAATTCCGGCTCACCATACGTGGAGCTTTCCCCGTATTTGTGTACAAACAAACCGACGCACAACTCAGCGGCATGGATCTCTTGCTCAAATATGAGCCCGGAGCCCGTTGGCAGGGAATTGTAAAGTATGCTTTGGTAAGAGGCAGAAATATGAAAGAAAGAATCCCGCTCATCAACATTCCACCTGACAATGTTTTTGGTTCGCTGACTTATATTTTCAAGAATGGCAAGACACTTCAAAACACCAATTTTGGGGTGAATGTAAAATACGTCTTCCAACAATCTCAACTTCTTAGCTGGCAGGACTTTCTCCCTCCCCCGAATGCTTACACTTTGCTGGGTATTCGCTTGAGCAGCCATATCCAACTGAAAAAAGCCCGTATAAAACTAGCCCTACAGCTAGAAAACCTCCTCAATCATCGATACCGCGACTATCTCAACAGGCTCCGCTATTTTGCAGATGAATTGGGGCGCAATGGCAGTTTAAGCATTGGCTACATTTTTTGAAGCTGGACGATCAATGGATAAGCACATCTTTGTTGCGCAGCCAAACAGCTCGCTGCAATTGATTGGCAGCGCTGAAAGTAAATGGCAGCGAAAGCATAGAACTGACCAGCCCTCCGTAAAGCAAACCATCGCGCAGCTTGTCATTAGGTGTAAAGGCCGCAGCCACTACCGCACCCAGCGAGACAAAACTGAATGCCAAGCTTGTGTTGCGCTTCTTTTTGTACAACTGGTACTGCCATTTTGTCTCCGGGCTTGTTTGCATTTCATTTTCCAGCTTTGAGTGGAAGAAGCCGAGCGGCAATTTTTTACCGTTTTTGTAAAATTTCCCCATCTGCAAATAGATTACCTCCGAATGGTAGCGCTGCTCCAAGGATTGCTGCGCTGCTGAGGTTTGGATTCCGAAAAGAAAAAGGAAGCATACCAGCAGGGGTAATACGTGTTTAGTTCTCATAATTTTTTGGATAATTATTGGACAATCAACATATTCTTACAAACTTGTAAGCGGGCAAATTATTTTTTTGCCTTAAACCTTAACACTTAGCTTCCTTCGCAGGTCGGCTAAGCTTCGAAAAATTTAGTACTTTTATTTCCTACTAACCAAAACCAAATTGCTATGCGCTACTTATCCTTCCTCAACGCTCTGCTGCTGAGTACTCTCCTAATGGCTTGCAACAATTCTACCAGCGGCGATTCAACGGCAACTGATGTGCCTCTCGACAAAGAAAAAGAAGTAGTAACAAAAACCACTACGCCTGCACCGCCGCCTGATGAAGACCTCAAAGATGACTTGCAAACGCTGGAACAATTGAGAAACACCATCAACATACAGGGTCGGCAGCTTACCGAGCAGGAGTTGGCTATTACCGCTTCTATTGATAATGTATTGGGTCGGCATGCCCTGTGGGTTAAGCAGTGGAATGAAGCCCAACTCAATCAATCAGATGCTGCAATTCAGGCAGCCCGTGATACGCTGGCAGCTATTGGAAATACTGTAAAACAATTGGAGGACATGCTGGAAAGATTATCCGATTGATCTCATCCTGGCACGATTTGTAATCCGCCAACTTGTGCTGCTATCTGTGCTGCCGTACCTACTAGCCATCGGTGTTGCACGGCCTTACCATTGAGTTCAGTACGAAGGGCGCGCAGATAGTTGGCTAGCTCCGGCTCGTTCAGAAGCCCGCCCGTTTCAACGAGCAGCACACAGCAGCTAGCCTGGTCGGGGTCGGTCGCCAGCCGCGCAACGATGGTCCAAAAGCCCCATTCGTTTGGCCAAATTTTCTTTCGTTGCAGGTATTCTGCCAATGGTCTGCAAAGTTTGTATAGCCACTTTGTTTGCATATATTTTTGAATGGCGCGGACGCCTTGCAGGCTATCTTCAATTTTTTGCCTAAAGGTAAGGGCAAGTGTTTGGGCCGCCGGCAACGAATCAGACGATGAAGCGGCAGCCGGATAGCGCCCAAAATGTTTGACTTCTATCAGGCAAAGTTGCCCAGCTTGCGTGTAGCCCACAAAATCAACGCCTTTAAGCCCCTCGCCGCTGAACCAGTGGAAATAGCGGGTCGCATCGTATTGGATGACAGACCAGGAGTGAGAAAACCGAAACTGCAAATCGCTTTCTACAAATTTCATTCGCTTGCTGTAATGGTATGCCAAAATAAGAAAAGCCGCTCGCAAGTGAGCAGCTTTTCCTCAGTAGGTTGTATAGATTGTTGCAGACTATCGTACAAGCCCTCTATACTCGCGTATATCTACCAATGAATCTTTATCGGGTAATGGCATTGTGCTTGAGGCGGTAAATATTTCTGTTGGCCCGCTTTTGTTTACGATGCAATACTGCCCGTTCGCGGCCCGTCAAATGGCCATCCTTCTTGAAGCGACGTTTGCGGCGCTGGATGTGGCGCTGCTGGGCTTTCAGGCTGATCGCTTCCTTTTTGGTAATCGTTCCTTCCTTTTGACCGTGCTTGATGCGTTTGTGATGCTTCATTTGCTGTTTTGTCACTTTGGGAGTAGCGGTTTGTGCCTCGGCAGCAAAACTAAATCCAATTGCTACAATGGCCAGTATGCATATTTTCGATTTCATGATGGGATATTTAATTGATTTTAAAATTTGTTTTGCACCTTTGACGGCAGGCAGTGTGGTGCGTTTAAGGCAGTATTAAACAATAAGAAAACCTTAACAAGCCGGAGATCGGCTGTCAAAACCATGCTGCAAATCCATCCCGATGTACAAAGAACCTTGATTCAACTGGCCTGTTTTACACACAAAAGCTCTATTTTGCAAATTCACTTACATCCTGATATTTATGCTGAAAGTAGAACATATTGGCATTGCAGTTAAAGACCTGGAGGCTGGCAATGAGCTCTTCGCCCGATTGCTCAATGATGCGCATTACAAGGTGGAAAAAGTAGCTTCGGAAAAGGTGAGTACCTCTTTTTTCAAAATGGGCGACACCAAAATAGAGCTGCTGCAAGCCAGTGACCCGGATAGCCCTATCGCCCGCTTCATCAAAAAGCGGGGCGAAGGCATTCACCACATTGCCATTGAAGTGAAGGATATTGAAGCAGAAATGCAGCGGCTGCAGGACGAAGGTTTCCGGCTCATCAATAAAAAACCCAAGCGCGGTGCCGATAATAAACTCGTGTGCTTTGTGCATCCCAAAAGCGCTAATGGTGTGCTGCTTGAGCTATGCCAATGCATAGGCAAGGATGGAATTTAGCCACTACATCATCGCCATCCTCGGCGGAGCTGTAGCCGGCAGCCTCAACACGCTGGCGGGCAATGGATCAGCCATCACGCTCACCATCCTCACCGAGCTGTTGCAGCTCCCCGGCAATATAGCCAATGGCACCAATCGGGTCGGTATCTTCACTCAATGCCTGGCTGGCACCTGGGCTTTCCACCGCAATGGCAAGCTACACCTCAGGAGGAGTTCTATTTACATCTTCAGTACTATACTGGGGGCTTTTGCAGGAATTGCCCTGGCACTTTGGGTGAGCAATGAACAGTTCAAAACGGTATTCCGCTACCTCATGGTGTTTATGTTGGTGGTGATATTGGTAAAGCCGGATCGCTGGCTGCGCCAAACCGACATGCGCCATCAGCCGCGCTTGTGGGTCGTAATACCTGCTTTTTTAGTGCTGGGATTTTATGGCGGCTTCATTCAAATGGGCATGGGCGTATTTTTTCTGGCAGCAATGGTGCTGGGAGCCCGCTACCACATTATGGAGGCCAATGCGGTAAAGCTTTTTGTGGTCACCATTTACACCTTTGCGGCTATTTTGCTATTTCAATGGCAGGGCATGATTGACTGGAAAATCGGGTTGGTGTTAGCTCTGGGCCAAACGACTGGGGGCTGGCTGACGGCGCACTACGCTTCCCTCTACCCACAGGCCGACAAGTGGGCTTATCGACTGTTGGTGGTGGTAGTGATAATGGCCATCATAAAGCTCTTCGGACTACACCGCTGGTTATTTTGAAAGGGAAAGCACAGCTTCGGCACCTCATTGCATACAAAACCGCAGGCGCCGAAGCTGTTGAAGTGCATCAGGTGTTATCTTGTTTGGCAAATACTTTTCGCAGCAAATCAGTCGTACGACGTGATACATTGGCCCGGATTTCCCGCTCTTCTTTTTCCACCATACCGAACAGGCCTTTCAAGGCCATGCCTGTTACATAGTCATCGAGCTCGGGATTGACATTTTCCAGCAGCGGTATCTTATTGTAGGCAGTTACGGCATCCCTCCAGTATTTGGTAGCATTCACGCGGTCAAGCGATTTGACTACTTTTGGCTGGAAGGTATCGTACAGTTGATTGTAGGTAACCTTGTGCAGGTAACTGGTAGCGGCATTTTTTTCACCCATTAATATTCCCATAGCATCCTGAAACGTCATTTGCTTGATGGCATTGACAAAGATGGGCTTTGCTGCCTGGGCAGCATCTTCGGCGGCGCGGTTGAGCAACTTAACCATTTCGCTCTCCACCTGCCTGAAGCCGGGGATGTTTTGTAAGCGATCAGTAACTTTTCGGACTTCTGCGGGTAGTAGAATCTTGTACGGGCTATTGAGGTATCCGTTTACCTGTGATAAGGCTTCGGAACCATTGCCAATGCCTATTTGCAGGGCTTCTTTGAGTCCCCGCCCAATTTGCTGGCTGGTCAATGGCTGGTCAGTCAATACAGTATTGGCGATATCCTGCAGGCTGCCGCAGGCGGAAATTTGGAGAACAAATACTAGAAAAGCTATTTTTTTAATCATGCTTCTGTATATTTGGTTTGTGAAAATTATATATCCTTTAGACTCCTGAAATCACTTTTTGTAACGAAAGGATAGGCCTTGGTTCTGTTATGAAAAAGCTAAAACCTGCCTCGGCTATTACCTAACCTGCGTAAAAACTCAGGCATTCGCCACATAAGCATCCGCTGTATTGCTGGCTGATGGTTTGCTGTGTTTTGGGATGGATTTGAACATCCTTGCACCAGCAGTTGTCATCATTGTAACAGATAAATGGCTTGCCACAGCGCGGGCAAGCGGACACAAAGCTGTCCTCAATTTCAATGGAGGCGCTGGCTACCAGCTCGCCGGGCAATGGATTTTCTTTACGGAGGTGGATTTTTACGCTTTGAATGCCCACAAATTGGTGCTTCAGCGCCTGCAATATCCGCTGCACCACCTGTTCCAGTAATTGTGCCGTTTTGCGCATTTCCGCCTGTACGATCAGAAAAACAGTCTCATAATTTATGGTATCGGATATTTCATCGCTCATCGCCGCACCCTCCACATCCGTTTCTATTTCAATATTCACTACAAAGTAATTGCCCGTGAGCTGTTCTTCTTCATACACTCCGTGATAGGCAAAAAACCGCATGCCTTTCAGTGAAATCAATCCCATAAGCAAGAGTTTGTATAAAATATTGTATAAAATATTGTATAAAATATTGTTGCCAAAATGTACGCTTTGCTATTGTTCAAAAAATTATACCGCTGGCGGTTCAAGAGTGATATGCACGCTTTTCAATTTTTGAAGGCTCCTAAATTTTATCCCTGCCAAAGGTAATTAAATTTGAAGAAGCTTTAGTGAAACCACCCCTCGCTCAACTGCTGCTTTAGCAGGAGCTGCTTTACTAAAAAACAACACAATATATTGTACTTTTGCTGCGGCAAATTGTAACCCTTTGCTTGTACATGGGTTAAATTTTTAAAAATCAATAGAAATATGAATTACGACCAACAACCAAACACAGCCATTCATAAAAGTAGCCGCGAAGATCGCTTCCAGGGGCATGATTACTACCATATCGATGAATTGCTAAACGAAGATCATTTGCTGGCCCGCGATGCTGTCAGAAGCTGGGTGAAACAAGAAGTATCCCCTATTATTGAAGACTTTGCCAACCGCGCCGAGTGCCCGACTCATCTCTTCAAGGGCTTGGCAGAAATTGGGGCATTTGGTCCCAGCCTGCCTGCTGAGTATGGTGGCGGAGGTATGGACGAAATCGCTTATGGCGTGATTATGCAGGAGCTGGAACGCGGCGACAGCGGCATCCGCTCAATGGCTTCTGTACAAGGGTCGCTGGTCATGTATCCCATCTATAAATTCGGCAGCGAGGAGCAACGCAAAAAATATTTGCCCCGCCTTGGCAGCGGCGAGTTCATCGGTTGCTTTGGCCTCACCGAGCCGGATCATGGTTCCAATCCGGGCGGCATGATTACCCATATTAAAGATGATGGAGACCACTATATTTTGAATGGTGCCAAAATGTGGATCACTAATTCTCCCGTAGCGGATATTGCCGTAGTGTGGGCAAAAGATGAGGAAGGCGTGGTAAGAGGTTTGATCGTGGAAAAAGATATGGAGGGCTACTCGGCTCCCGAAATTCACGGCAAGTGGTCATTGCGCGCCTCGATCACCGGCGAGTTGGTGTTTGAGGATGTGCGAGTGCCCAAAAGCCATGTTTTGCCCAACGTCAAAGGGCTGAAGGGGCCTCTGAGCTGCCTGTCGAAGGCCCGCTACGGGATAGCCTGGGGAGCTATCGGCGCGGCAATGGATTGCTATGATTCGGCGCTGCGCTACTCACAGGAGCGTATCCAGTTTGGCAAACCGATCGGCCAGTTTCAGCTTACGCAAAAGAAGCTGGCAGAAATGATTACCGAGATCACCAAAGCACAGCTGTTGGCCTGGCGCCTCGGCAGCCTGGCCAATGAGGGCAAAGCCAGCCCGGCACAAATATCGATGGCCAAGCGCAATAATGTACACATGGCTCTCGAGATAGCCCGCGAGGCGCGCCAAATACATGGTGGCATGGGCATTACCAATGAATACCCCATTATGCGACACATGATGAACCTGGAAACCGTCCTTACGTACGAAGGCACTCATGACATCCACCTGCTCATCACCGGCATGGATGTGACGGGCCTCAATGCTTTCAAATAACCGGCCGGCCAGACAACTGTTAACAAAATCATAATCCTTTTGGAAATCATAATTTTGTTGTAAATTTCTGATTATATACATGATGCTGATTGACTTTTTGCAAGAGTATTGAATGAACATTGGCATTGTCCAACTAACCATATCAGCGAACCGCTGACATCATCCTCAGGAATTGGAAAAGGCTTTGATACCAACAACTTATTTTGGCCCATTTACGTTTAGCAGTCACAAGGACGGCTCATTTATTTAATAAAGACGATTTTTTACGATGCTCATACGACCAGGTACTTTTCTGACGCTCTTATTGCTTCTGTTGGTAGAAGGAGTAACCGGGCAGGAGGTCATGAAGCTGACCAATCCCTCCTTCGAAGATTATCCCCGTGCCAGTCGGGAGCCGCGTGCGTGGTACGATTGCGGAAAGCCTGGTGAAACACCTCCCGACACACATCCCAATCCTGTGCCGGAGGAAAGCTTTGGTGTCACCAAAGGGGCTTTCCACGGCGATACCTACCTGGGGCTGGTGATCCGCGACAATGATACCTGGGAAGGGGTGGCGCAACGGCTGCGAGTGCCTTTGAAAAAAGGAACCTGTTATGAATTCAGACTACACCTGGCCCGTTCGAAAAGGTATTTCAGTCAGAGCCGTACCACTGGAGAGCCTACCAACTATGCGGATGCTGCCAAGGTTCGCCTTTGGGGTGGCAATGGATATTGCGGCAAGATGGAACTGCTCGATGAGTCGGCAATGGTTAAAAACCATGAATGGAAAGAGTATGTCTTTAAATTTGAGCCTACTCAAAAGCATAGCTATTTGATGATTGAAGCCTTTTACCGCACCCCATCGCTCTTTCCCTACAATGGCAATGTATTGGTGGACAACGCCTCTCCGATCAAGGTGATTCCCTGTGATCAAGAGCCCGATTACTTGCCGATGGTGAAGATCACCAAGCCCTCTACCGAAAAGTATAAGGTGACCCGCAATGTACTCAATGTAAGAGCTTCCATTGGGCACATCAAAAACAAAAAAGATATTTTAGTAAAAGTAAACGGCCGGAAAAATAGCTTCCGTTACAATACCTCCACCAAACGCCTCACTACTGCTGTTACGCTTCTGGAAGGCAATAACCGGGTGGAGATCATTGCAAAAAACAAGGCAGGCCAAGCCAGCGATAAGGTCATTTTGGTGTATGAGCCAAAAGCTGTTGCCAGCAATGACAGTCCGCCGCCTGTTACCAAGCCGCCACCGCCAGCCGACCCCAAACCTTTTGTGGCTACCAATACGCCTGAGCTCAACGATGTGAACAAAATAAAAGCCGGGCAGGTGATCCGGATCAAAAACCTGTATTTCGATGTGGATTCTTATGTGCTCAAAAAGGAGTCCTTTGAAATCCTGAACGAATTTTATCAGTTCCTCAACCGAAACCCCAAAGTAGTGGTTGAAATTGGTGGGCATACCAATAACCGCTGTACCACTACTTTTTGTGAAGAGCTGTCCGAAAATCGGGCAAAGGCTGTATCAGCTTATCTGACGGATAAAGGTATCCCCAGGAAGCAGATCCAATACAAGGGCTATGGAAAGCGCCATCCCATCGCCACCAATAATACTCCCAGCGGACGGAGGAAAAATCAGCGCGTCGAGATAAAAATACTTAGCATGAGTGGCTGATGGCTGCTCGAGAATTTGAAAAAAAGAACCGCAGGGTATGGCTTTGCGGTTTTTTTTTCGTCATAATGTGTACATTAGCTCCGTTAGTATTTTTCAAAAACAACTAAAAGAAAATTTGCATGAAATTAGGCGCATTTTCAGTAAGCCTTAGTGTCAAGGACATTAATGCATCAAAGCAATTTTATGAAAAGCTGGGCTTCCACGTCTTTGCAGGAGACTTACAGAAAAATTATCTGATAATGAAGAATGAACATGCACTTATCGGATTGTTTCAGGGAATGTTTGAAAATAACATTTTGACTTTTAATCCGGGCTGGGATACCAATGCTAATAAAGTAGAACCCTTTGATGACGTCAGAGAAATTCAAAAGACCTTGAAGGAAAAAGGGATTAAGCTGGAAAATGAAGCGGATGAAAATACAACTGGCCCGGCCAACCTTGTTGTACTTGACCCTGATGGAAATACGATTCTACTTGATCAGCATGTATAAACGCGGTGTCCTGATTGTTTAATGCCCTGAGAAATCCCTACAGGGCCAGGCTGATGTTTAGGTCGGGCAAAAGCACAGCCATAACACCTACCCCGCTTTCGGTAACCAACACTTTTAGATGCAGCAATCCAACTACACGATTCAAACCAGCAGCTTTCCAATCACCTCCCTGGCATACTTCAAAGCGCAGGTGCTGGAATGGTGCCGCCAGTTCGACTGCTGCTGCATACTGGATAGCAATCAATACAGCCTGAACCGTTACGGCCGCTACGAGTGCCTGGTGGGTGTAGGGGTGGAAGCACAGCTTTCAATCAGACGAAGCACCAAAGGCAGCGCTGCATTCAATGAGCTGAAAACATTTCGTCGGCAACAGCCCGGCTGGCTTTTTGGGCATCTGTCGTACGATCTGAAAAATGAAACAGAGGCATTGAGCTCTGTTCATCCGGATGGAGTAGGCTTTCCCGACTTGCACTTTTTCCGCCCCAAACATGTACTGATCCTTGGCCACCAGGAAGTTCGTATTCAAAGCACCAGCATATCTCCGGCAATCATTTTTTTTGACATTTGCCGGACCCGCCTGCCCGAATTCCGCAGTGCTGCCCGGCCTGTTGAGCTACAAAGCAGCATGAGCAAAAGGCGGTATATAGACTTGGTGAAAGCCACCAAAGAACACATCCGGAATGGCGATCTGTATGAAATGAACCTCTGCCAGCAATTTTTTGCCGAGCACTATCCCTGTGATCCCCCCAGCGTATTTGGCGAGTTGAACAGCCTATCGAAGGCTCCTTTTTCAAGTTTTTACAAAATCGGAATGCAATATCTTCTTTGTGCCAGCCCGGAGCGTTTTTTACAAAAAAGAGGCAGACAGCTCCTCTCTCAGCCTATCAAAGGCACCATCGGCCGCAGCCAGAATACACAGCAGGATGCGCGGCTGGCGCGGCGCCTGGCAGCCAGCCAAAAAGATCGCGCCGAACATGTAATGATTGTGGATTTGGTACGCAATGACCTGGCCCGTTCCTGTCAGGCTGGCTCTGTAAAGGTGGAAGAACTGTTTGGCATATATCGTTTTGAGCAGGTACACCACATGATCTCGACCATTAGCGGGACGCTTAGAGAGGACGTTCACTTCATTGATGCTATCAAAAATGCCTTCCCGATGGGGTCGATGACGGGAGCTCCAAAAGTAATGGCCATGCAACTGATCGAGCAATACGAGCTGAGTCGCCGAAGCCTGTATTCTGGCGCGCTTGGTTATATCAGTCCCGATGACGATTTTGATTTCAATGTGGTGATCCGCTCCTTGCAATACAACGCTGGCAGCCAATATCTGTCTTATTTGGTAGGAGGAGCTATCGTGTACGACTCGGTTGCTCGCAAGGAGTATGAAGAGTGCCTACTCAAGGCAAAAGCCATGCTTCGTATTTTAAAAGCAACGATCAATACTTCCCGGCCGATTGCTTCTTTGGCAAAAAGCTGATACTTTTGCTCATGTTTTGGATAGAATCAGCCACTTATGCAGATAAAAAATGTAACCTCTTTCCTTGAAGAGCTCGCCCCCCTTGCCTACCAGGAATCTTATGACAATGCAGGTTTGATCGTTGGCAATCCCGACACTCCCATAAAAGCGGTGCTCGTGAGCCTCGATGCTACCGAGAAAGTGGTGGAAGAAGCCATCCAGCGCGAGTGCAATCTCATCGTAGCCCACCACCCCATCGTATTTAAAGGACTCAAACGGCTCAATGGTAGCAACTATGTGGAGCGTACCGTCATCAAAGCCATCCAAAACGATATTGCTATTTATGCCATTCACACCAACCTTGACAATGTGCTGCATCAGGGAGTCAATGCAAAAATTGCCGAAAAAATTGGCCTCCAGGATACGCAAATACTGGCACCAAAACGCAGCATGCGCAAGTTGCAGGTCTTTGTTCCCGTTGGCTATTCAGACCAAGTGCGCAATGCCCTCTTTGCCGCTGGTGGAGGGCAGGTGGCCGACCACTACCGACTCAGCCATTCCAGCCTCGGTGTGGACAGCAGGCAGGAAGCTGAGGTAAAATTAGAACTGCTTTTTGCTGCCCATCAGGAGCCCGGAATTCTCAAAGCGCTGGAAGCTGCCCATCCCCTTGAGCATCCCGTATATGACATTAGTACAAGTGAGGTTATCAATCCGCTGGTGGGATCGGGTTTGCTGGGGCGGCTGCCAAAAGCGATGCCCGAAAAAGCTTTTCTGGAGCGGGTGAAAAAACGGATGAAAGCCAGCATGCTGCGCTACACCCGTTTGCGCGGGCGGCCTGTAAATCAGGTAGCCGTATGCGGCGGCGCTGGTAGCTTCCTCTTGCCGGCAGCAAAAGCAGCACGGGCGGATGTCTTTATCACTTCCGACTACAAATACCACGAATTTTTTGATGCCGACAAGCGAATCGTGATTGCCGATATTGGCCATTATGAGAGCGAGCAATTTACCATTGAACTATTGAATGGTATTATAAATAATAAATTTCGTACCTTTGCGGCTTATTCCGCCCGGACGAACACAAATCCGGTGCGCTATTTATAGCAAATAGCTGGCAATTTTGGCCAGTTTCCTGGCAAAATTTAAATTTTCCTTTTTCATGGCTACAGAACAAACCGTATCAGAAAAGCTAAAGCAGCTTTACCAATTGCAGTTGATCGACTCCGAAATTGACCAGATCGAAGTGCTGAAGGGAGAACTCCCTATGGAAGTGCGCGACCTGGAGGATGAAATCGCCGGACTGGAGACCCGGATCAATCGTTTGCAAGGCAGCGTCAATGATTTTCAGGATAATATCAAACAACACAAAGCCAACATCAAAGAGGCTCAGGCTCTGATCGAGCGTTATGAAAAGCAGATGGATAATGTGAAAAACAATCGGGAGTACGATGCATTGTCTAAAGAGCTGGAGTTGCAGCGCCTGGAGATTCAGCTGTCCGAAAAGAAGATCAAAGAGATTGGCAACCATATCGCCAACAAAGAAGAGACCCTCAATGCAGCCAATGAGCGCTTCGTTCAAAAGCAGGCCGACCTGGATGTAAAGAAGGTAGAATTGGAAAAAATCATAACAAAAACGGAAAAAGAGGAAGATAAGCTGGTGAGGAAATCTACCAAAGCCCGCAAAGCCATCGAAGATCGCCTCTTGAAGGCCTATGATAAAATTCGCACGGCTTATCGCAACGGCCTGGCTGTAGTAACGGTGGAACGCGATAGCTGTGGCGGCTGTTTCAACAAGATACCTCCACAGGTGCAACTGGAAATCGGCATGCACAAAAAAGTAATTGCCTGCGAGCACTGTGGCCGCGTATTAGTGGATGAAAATATATTAGTTGCCGAAGCTGCAAGTAATTAAGACAAATAGCTTGATCCAAAAAGGAAGCCCTGAGGAGACTCTTTTCCTTAGGGCTTTTCTGTCGCCGATTTAAATGATTGTGGCATGAAAAACGCCTTTCTCTGTTTGCTGCTGTTCCAGGCACCTTTCCTATTATCAGCTACCGGCTATTTTGAATTCTCTCCCCTTGCACATTCCGCCTATCGCAAAGCCACCAGCCTGCAGTTTGCCGAAGCCACTTTGCTGCTCAATAGGATGACAAAGGAAGAACCCGATAATTTAGTTCGACCCCTTATTGAGAATTACATCGACTTCTTCACCATTTTTATCAATGAAAACAAGGCACAGTTTAGTAAACTGGAGCCCAACAAGCAGCGGCGGCTGGACCTGATTCGGAAACGTGGAGACCGCAGTTCGCCTTATTATTTATATCTACAGGCAGAGATCAAATTGCAATGGGCACTGAGTCGCCTCAAGTTTGAGCAATATTTTACCGCCTTTACAGAAGTACGATCTGCCTACAAATTGCTAAAGCGAAACGAAAAAAAATTTCCCGATTTCATCGCCACTCAAAAGAGCCTCGGCATCTTGCATGCCCTCATCGGCACGGTACCCGACAGCTATAAATGGGGCCTCAAACTACTCGGAGGCATGGAAGGCAGCATTCAGCAGGGCCGCCGTGAGATAGGGCAAGTGATCAGCTATGCCCGCCATCAAGAATTTATTTTTGAAGAGGAAACACTCTTCATGTACGGCATGCTTTTGTTGCATCTTGAAAAGAAGGAACAGGAGGCCTGGCAGCTGATCCGTTCCTCCAGGCTTGATCCGCAAAAAAACCCGCTGGCTTGTTTTGTGCTGGCCAATGTAGCTATGCATAGCGGGCACACCGATGAAGCCATTAGCCTGCTTGAAAACTGCCCGACCGGCCGCCAATATCATCCTTTCCCCTTTTTGAAATACATGCTGGGCATTAGCAAACTCCACCGCCAGGATGCCGATGCCGACCTTCCACTCCTGCAATTTATTGAGCAATTCAAAGGCCTCAATTATATAAAAGAGGCTTATCAAAAGTTGGCCTGGCATCAACTGCTTGGCGGCAATGAGGCGGGCTATCAAAAATGGATCGGCAAATGCAAAACAGCCGGCGCAGCTATTATTGGAGGAGATAAGAATGCATGGAAAGAGGCACAAAGCGGCCGCAAGCCACACCCTGTACTGCTCAAAGCCCGGCTGCTGTTTGATGGAGGCTATTACCAAAAAGCTCGCAATGTATTGGCCGGCCATTCGCCCCACCGCTTTGCCGAAAGCAGACATACCCTGGAATATACCTACCGCATGGGGCGCATAGCACATCGGATGAAGGATTATGATGCAGCCCGCCAAAATTATCAGCACACGATCGATAAAGGGCGATTTGCCAGCCACTATTTTGCTTGCAATGCAGCTTTGCAAATGGGAATAATGCTGGAGCAATTGGGAGAGTATAAAAAAGCAAAAGACTACTACCGCCTTTGCCTGGAGATGAAACCGGAAGACTATCGAAATAGCCTCCACCAAAAAGCAAAAGCAGGGCTCAACCGTCTCGATCAGTGAAGCCCTGCTTTTGGAAGCAGTTATTCAAAATACTGGTTCCTATTGTACTTTTAGCAGCTCTACATAAAATATCAGCTCCGATTTGGGAGGAATGCTGGGAGGCCGGCCGCTTTCGCCATAGGCCATTTGGTAGGGAATGAAAAGAGTCGCTTTAGCTCCTTCCTTTAGCAGAGCTATGCCTTCATCCCAGCCTTTGATCACCTGCCCTACTCCCAATACAAAATCTAATGCCTTCCCTTTCTTAAAAGAGTTGTCGAACATGGTACCATTGGTAAGCGAACCATAATAATTGACACTCACCCGCTGTTGGGCTTTTGCTTGTGCCCCCGTTCCTGCTTCATGGATAATGTACTTCAGTCCGCCTGGTCCGTCTTTTAGCTCACCTTTCAGCTTGCCGGCAGTATAATCGGTTATCGTACTTTGCACCTGGCTAGCAATTTGCTCCTCTACTTCTCTAAATTTGGCTTGCTCCACTTCGCGGGCGGCTTGGTCTGCGTGCAGATCAACGGCATATTCTTCAGCCGTTTTTATTTCATTGAGCACCAAATCGAAGTACATATTCTTATTGTCGGCCCAGGCGGGCGGGCGCTGCGGTATCGAATCGAGTGGGATAACTACCGTCAGGCTATCACCGGGCGACATTTTCATCAGACCTTCGATGATCGGATTGGGCGTTTTGAGCAGACTGGCAGCATCCGGAATTTGCATTTTTGCCATTTTATGATTCCGGCTACGGTCCAACAATGTATCGTCAATCCTCTGCTGATAGTGGAAATAAGCGTATTGTCCGGTCTCCGGCTTAGCACCCTCTTTGGCTATATGGTGAGTATATTCATAGCCTCCAGGCGTAAGCGATTTGGTGGCAGATCCGGAATTACATGCAGCCCACATACCGGCGAAAGCCAATAAAGAAAAGGCATAAAAGACTGATTTAATTTGCATTTTGATTGTTTTTTTGTGATCGCCAAAGATACAAGAAGATTGCAGATAATTGGTCACTTGGATCAATACTTCTTGCCTGCAACTTTGTACTCCAGTCACCATTTCTTCTTTGAAAATATTTCAATTGCCGGCTGTAGAAAACCTTTGAAATGTATTATATTTGCAGTCGCAAAAAAAGAGGCGCGGTAGCTCAGCTGGTTAGAGCGCAGGATTCATAATCCTTTTGCTCTATCCCAAAGCTAACCAACAAAAAAGAAGTAACTTTGAAATATTAAAATCTGTAAGGCGAGGTAGCTCAGCTGGTTAGAGCGTCGGATTCATAATCCGGAGGTCGAGAGTTCAAGTCTCTCTCTCGCTACAAAATTCCTTGATTTGCTAAAAGTGGCAAACAAAAGTAGCAAACAATGGCAAACTTACTTTTTATTTGTCAGAATTGCAAAAAGGGTCTTCGGTGATAAATCGGAGACCCTTTTTTGTTCATCCCTTCGCTCAAAATGTTCTTTCAACTAATGAAAGAAAATTAAGATTTTCGGTAACTGTTCAGAGATGTCCTGCCATAACAAGAGTATTAGCAACAGCATTATCAGTAAACAAACTCTTCAATGCATGAAAAACATTGACATTTTGTTTACGAGCAGTCATTATATATGACCTGGTTCTGGCAAAGAATTGGGCACCTTTTACAGATCTAAAACAACCGGATATTTTCTGCTTGACTTTCATCATTCGAATATCTCTTTCTGAAAAATTATTGTCAAACGGCACCTTAAAGTCGTAGAAAAATCTCAGTATATCTGTTTTGTAGTCTCTGAATCTTTCCAGTAAATTTCGAGGAGGTGATTTTTTCTTTTTTCCTCTTTTCTTTACAGGTGGTGGTTTGAATGGATTTTGTCTTAATCCTTTTCTGACAATTTTATCATATAGTGATTCGTACTTTTTGACAGTTGTATATGATATAGCTTGTTGGCCTCTTGCCAGTGCTTTATTTTTCAGATGTAGTAATCTCAGCAATAAGTCTATTAACTCTTCTGCCCATTTTTGTTCAAATCGTTCTTTTATGAAAACCAAATCTCTTAGCAAATGGGCATTACATAAACTGTGTTTGCAGTCATATTTGTAATAGCTTTTCCAAAAGTCATGCACTGCAATTCCTTCATATAAAGGCAATATTCCTATGTCCTCCATTGCTAGCTGACCTCTATTTGGATGAACTGCATAATAGGCATGCCGGTCGGTCGAACAGCTATGCAACCACCACCTTTTCTTATTGATTCTAAAACCCGTTTCATCAAAACCCAAAACTAAACATAAATCCAGTAGAGATTTTAACTTCTCTTCAAAGCTTTCTAGCTTATCAAATGCTTTTTGCCGAAAATTATACAACGACCCTTTACTTAACGAATGACCTAACAGATCATTTACTAGTTCTTTTGTCCGCTCATATGGTAATAATTGATAGTCTTGCAAATACACCACCATACTTTTTATATTCGGGCCATATTGAACAGCATAATCTACTCCTTGCGGAAATGCTTTATTTACACAACCACAATCGCATTGCTTCACTTCTGAGTGATGCTCCGTTATTCCTATTTTTATCTCCGGAATATCATATACTTGCCTTTTCTCTGTATAATCTGCCTTTTGACCTCTTAAATTCTTTTTGCAATTTGTGCAAGTATCAACTTTATGCTTTTCCACTTTATCTGGTTGGGCACTTATTTTTAACGTTGTTCCCTCATGACCTTTTTGTCCGCCAGCTTTTTTATTGCTCTTTGGCTTTATGCTTTTTGGAACTTTTTTAAAGCCATCTGTAGATGGAGGTTTACTACTATTATTACTATTCTTCGAAAGTTGATCCTCTAACTCTTTTATCCGTGCCTTTAATTGATTTATCTCCTCAGTAAACAATGAAATTACAAGCTCGAACAGAATCCGATATTCTTCTGGTATTTTATTTATCTGATCTTGTAATTCTTTCGGTAGCATCCCAAAAAATAATTTATTTCTCTCTATTATCGTAATTTTAACTCTGAATAATTACGATTTTCGTACATTTATAGTTGGGGTGAAAGCACACCAAACATTTTTATTTGTTCATTTAGCAGCATGAAGTATTACAATTGAAGAAAATACTATTATCAAAAAAAGAGTGCTAAAGAATTAGCACGAATGAAAGTTAGGAATATGATTATTTCTGATTTATGCAAGGCACTTGCAATTATGAGTACGCTACTAACTTGTTTAGTTATGTTCGGTTAAATCCAAAGGAAAGACCAGAACCAATAAACTGTAAAGCCCTCGAATCGCAATAACCTTGATAACAGCAAATGATTTCTAAACACTTTCAAGGCGAATTCAAGGCAAACTTAGATGAAGTTTTTTGTTCATTTCAAGCTGAACAAAAGAGAAGTACATTGGCTTTCACCCCTTTTTATATTTCCCGATTAATGAATCAGGCAAGATAGAGTTTAAAAACTGACTTGACAAAAGTTTAGTTTTCGATAAAGTCGGATTGAATTGTTAACCAAAAAATTCAGTCCGATGGATAATCAGATTATAAACAAAAAGGCTGAGCGTTATATTAAAAGACGTATCGCCAAAGTCAGATTAAAATTCTACTTACTTAAACTTCCATTTTTCCTCGTTTGGATGTTTAGAAATTTAAAAAGAGGAGTAAAAATTATTAGCGTTTTATTTTTTATAGCAATTACTTTAACTGCCGTTGCAGGTTTTACTCATTCACCAGCTTATTTTGCGGCATCCGTATTTATATGGCTTTTGGGTATCTTGTTGTTTCATCTTTCTTCTCCAAAAACAAATGACTTTCTTGAAAATGAATGGTCAGAACGAGGGGAATTTATGAACCTACTGAAACGCAAGAAACCTGAGTTGTTTAATGAATAGTTGCTATAAAATTTCTGCTCTTGGCCTCCAAGAGCAGAAAAAGGACATTGATTTTCTGACATATTGAATATAAACAAACATTATGTATGTAAATGAGGCTTACCAACCATCTGTTGAAGAAATAGAAAAGGAAACAAAAGGATTTGTTTTTTGTGGAGATCAAATTAACAACCTTAACAAAGAAGAAAAGTCGTGGCTTGACGACATGTATCTTTTTCCAGGAGATAAGCAAAGTAGTAAAGATATGGTTGCTTATTTTCGGCTTATCATTCCTATTAAGCCACCACAACAAATGATCGGATTCTTAGAAAAGGAGCTAGAAAAATGCGTTAAAGTTGCTGAACTTGTTAAGGCTGATGCTTATTTATACAAATTCATAGACACTATTATTGAAAAATACTTTGGTAGTAAAGCAATTGGTGTTGTTACGGACATCCATGATTCATATAATGCTTTTTTGAATTATCAATATAATAGATTGTATTTAGGAAATACTCGATTTAAAAATCCTATGCTACCTTTATTCAAATCATTAGGGTATAATTTTTTCACAAGGAAAATGGCAAAAATGCGAGAGAATTTTTATCGTGTTCGGGTAGAACTTGTAAGAGAAAAACTCTATCCTTCGCACTCGGACTATAAACCTCCAACAAACCTAAGAGATTGGATGCACAGAATTGATACTATACGGGAAGAATACCAACATGAAAAAATTGATTTCTAAGCCTCTCTCCAATGGCGAGTAATATCTTCATTTTGTTCATGATGTTCAATTTTTCGATACACCTTGCCAGACCTATCTTCAATTTCTACTTTAAGCATCCGCATTTGTATTTTATCTTTGGTAAATTCACTTTCAAAGGCTTTAGGATCATCGTGTGACGCTCTATAAATTCTCTCTTTAGCATTTAGCCCATCTTCCGAATAGATATAAAACTTTTGTATGGCATCCTTCATTTCTTTTACTGCTTCCCCATCCCCAAGACTTTCGCTTACTAAATTCCAAAGAGTTCGAGCAGCTTCAAAATCTTTCTCTTCAATATAACCTAAACACCCATCAATACATCCATTTACATTTTCAATTCTTCCTATAGCATAACGAAATTTCTTATACGCTTCTTCAAGTTTAGCTTGTGCCGCTGTGAACTCTTTAAAGTAATGTTCCTTTGCTTTTTCTCTATCTACAATCTTACCAAGTCGCTTACGAAAACTTACATAGAAATCATTTTCATCCATAACACACTTTTTTGATTAAAAATTTAGCTTAAAACTTCTTGCCCCCTAAATCTTGTAATTGTATCAACTCCCCTTCTATATTAGTCCAGCCATTCCCAAATTGCTCCCATACTTTATTATCAAGATTAAGAAATAGTAACTGTTCTATTCCTTGAAATGAAAAAAACTTGTCCGTCTTAACACGGTCGAGTGTATTTCTTAATAAGGTCTCGTTATCGAACACGCAAAGAATACGAGGTATCTTTTTAAGATTTACTTTCTGTCCTATTTTGGTTGTTTTTTCGATTACCCAAAATAGTTTCTTCAACTGCTCTATTACATATTTGGTTCTATTCCCATTATAAACTTCAAGACAAAATAGAAGCGGACTCTCCTGCTTTTTCTTGTAGCTGAAAATAACATCTGGTGAATAGTGGCTGCCATCATCAAAATCAATACGTGTTTCACTCTTAAATGATTTTCCTTCACCGTACAATCCTCTTTTGTCATAGTAAACTAAAAAATCTCTCTCCATGAATCCATTTTCTTTTACCCACTTGTCATAACTTATATGAATCGAGATGGTACTTATTCTATGAAGATAATCATTTGAAAGCGTCTGTTTGGTTTTTTTTGGATAGCGAATATATGATAAGGCAAGTTCCGTTTCTTCATCTAAAAGTTTCGCTCCTTTGGGAGTAAGGTAATGCAAATCCTCATGGCGAACTCTACGAGCTATTTTTCCTTTCGGAGTAGAAGGGACGGATATATGAATCGCCTTATCTGTAAACTTTTCTTTCCTCAAATTTCTTAATGCCTTATTTGCTGAAACTGGACTTATACTAATTCCCAATGAAAGGAAATGAGATACAGTAAGGTACTTATACTGCGCTAAACTTCTCAACATCTTCTCTTTCATGGGTGAAATCATTACAAGTCGAATTTTGGATTAAAAGGTCTTTTTTTATTTGTGCCACTTTCATCATTTTTGGGTTCTTTTAAGAACTCGTCACTCGATTTGGTTCGAGGCGGAATTGAAGAACTCTTGTTATCCTCAATAGGATTTTCGATGTTTGGGAATTCTTTTCTTCTAACATAATATCTGGATAACTGTTCCTGCTTAATGGCTTCCCATTTGTCAGACTTCATAGAATGTTTATTGCCGAGCAATCTTGTTCCATTCGTTATTTTCATCGGTTCATTGTTTCCGATTTGAACAATGAACTTCCCAATTTTGAGTTTTTTGAATGTCTTTTTATTGATACCTGTCATTCTTTCTGTTTCTTCATCTATGTCCATTTCCTGCATCATTTCTCTACGACTTTTGTAACCTGCTCCTCCAATTATTTTTACGTTTGCATTTCCCAAAATCAAATCCTTGAAACTCGTTGTCATATCCTGCCCAATAGTTTGTGTTGCGACTGTTAAGAAGCCTTTGTATTTTCTTCCCTCTACGAAAGCTTCTTTTATAGTAGAAGTAATATAATTATGAAATTCATCTATATAAATATGGCAGGGAACTCTATCGTTTTCATTAATGTCCGCACGAGCAAAAATTGTATTCAAGGTACTCGTCAAAATGAACCTTCCGTAAATTCTCGATAGGTCGTCCCCCAATTTTCCTTTACTTAGATTAAAAACAATAATTTTCTTTTCATTCAATGCCTTTTTAAGATTAATGGTTGATTTACCACAAACGAGATTCATAAAAATTCCGCTTGTCGCCATTCTGTAAAACCTACTTTCCATACCGGGAATACTTGCTGCTAGGTTTCTCTTAGTGAAGCTATTTTGAAAGTAACGTCTAATATCAACATTTGGAATTGACCTTCCAAGTTCTATTAAATCATCGTTAGCCTCAAAGTCGAGGAAGCGGAAAATATCACGTAAAGACCCGTCCGGCTTCCTCAATATTACTGGAATCATATTCAACAGAATTGTCTGCATGGCAGCAGTTGGAGGAGAATCCAAGTCAGTAAAAGCGGCTACAAATGTTTTGAAGAGTTGTTGAGTTGCTTTTCCTAAAACTTGCTCTGATGCTTCGGGTAATTCAAAAGGATTTATTATTGGGATAAACTCAGGAGAAAAGAATGGGTCTATGTAAACAAGTCTGTCTTTAAATTTCGATTTTCCGTTTTCTTTAAACTTAGCTATTTGTTCGGCAAAGTCGCCATTAGGATCAATAACAACTACACCCGTATTTCTTTTTACAATATGCTGCCACACAAGGGATTTGAGCAATTCACTTTTTCCTGCTCCCGTACCTGCTACAATATAGGTGTGTTTTTGTCTTGCTTTTTCAGGTATTCTAAAATGTCGCCATTTCAAAAAAAAATCCGAAAGTTGCGGATTACTCGCTCTCATAGCCCAAAAGTAATTGTCTTCGTCTTGCTCCAAATGGTCTGCAATCGCTCTACGCTCTCCTTCAGTCCTAATGCCAAATAAATCATAAGCAGGATATAACGTATAAAATTTTTTAATAGCTTTTTTGATGTACTTTTTAGTACTGACGCTCTCCTCTCCCGACACAAACCCTCCGAATAACTTTTTCTCTAAATAGCTATCTAACTTATCATCTAATTTGTTACTGGAAGCACCAAACCACTTGTCCAAATTCTGTTCTTTTTTTCTCTTAGCTTTTTCTTTGTCATTATCTGCTTTTTGAACTGCTCTTTCAATTTCTCGTTCAAGTTGCAATCCAACATTCTCATTAAACAACGCAGTATATTCTGTTGGGGTGATGAATCTTTCAGGTTCACCTTCTCCACCTTGCCACTCTGTCCAATCGCCCATGAACTTACGAACAACGCTCTCAACATCTTTTACCTGAATCCCACCATGAAAATCATTTTCAATACCTTGCTTCAAACCTGTTCTTTCAAATGCTAATTTGACATACTTTGCAAAAGGGAAATATTCCATTTTAGGCGTTATTTTTTGGTTTACTTTATGGTTTCTTTTGAGGTTTCCTTATCAAAATCAAAATAAGACTCATAACCTATTGATTTTCATACACTTAATTCATCCAAATACAACTACAAAGTATTACGAATCAGTACCAATTGCTAAAATAATACAATTCCTATTATTGACTAAATATTCAAAAACTAAATCCTATGTTGGAATGACACATAACTAAATCATTCCTCTTAGTAAGTATGAAACGTCTTCAAAAACTTTACAAAAATGAAATACCTATTTACCCCTTGCTTTCTGCCTTACTTTGAATAAACTTTGAACCAATCCTGTAACCCTTTCAATTACAAATTTTCAATCTTACAAATTTACAAAATGGAGGAATACGTCTTACCAGCAGTACTTCACAAGTACTATTCAATTTCTTTGAAAACTGTTTACAATTATTTTAAATATAATCCTGATAAAATCCGCACCAAGAAGGAGTTTTGAAAGACTTTTGTACACTTTGAAGACTTTACAAAATTTGTACAAGAGAAGGCTAGGAAATCCAATCTTCAAGTTTCATTACCCGTGGGGAATCAAGATGAGAAAGACGATTGAAACGATATTGAAAAATATTCAAAAATTCAAAAAGAGTACAATAAACTTGCACTCGAAAAAGAAACTCTAAAAAGCCGTAATGATGTTTTGGAACGTCAAATTGTTAGATACGGAGAATTGCATCAAGAGGAAAAAGGTGAGAAGAAAGAGATTTTGAACAAGTTTGTAACACTTCAAAATGATTTCAAAATTGAAGTTGAAAAACACTTCTCTGAAAAAATTAAACTAAACGCTAAATATTTCAGGCTATTAATACTTTGTGTGATGTGCCTTTTAATAATGCTCGTTTATGTGACTCCAAATATACTTAACCGATTATTTCCAAAAACGTAAAAATTACTTTACCCACTTTTCAGAAAATGACACCTGTTCAAAAAAGATGAAAAACTATTGACATTTTTTCGTCTTACGAGTTGAAAAGTCTTTTTGAAATCTATTTTAAGAATTTGTCAATATATTTTTTTAAAAAGCAACAACACGACAAGTTCGATGAAGCAATATTTTTTCAGAAAGTCGAGACTTACCGCCATTGTTGTTGTCTTTTTAAGTGTGTTCTTAAACTTGTTTTCTGAAGCTGGAATACCACTTGAAAACTGGCTTTTGGATGCACAAAGTCGAGACTTACCGCATAATGTCGAGAGCTGCCGCACAAAGTCGAGTTGTACCGCAAAGGAAATAGAAAGTCGAGAAATGCTATTGATTTGTTCGACATCTTAACTAATATGATGGCAGCTTTAGTTCATATCTATTACGATGGGAGATAAAATCAAGGAAGAGATAAAGGATTTAAAAGTAGTACAATCAAATGAGCTAATCAGAGCGTCTTATAAGTTGAGCAAACGTGCCTTGCTTTTTCTTCTTTATCTTATAGCAAAGATTGACCCTATCAATCAAGACACTTTCATAGATATTGAGATGACCTTCCAGCAAATAAAAATAGTTCTAAATTATGACTGAAAGAAAAGAATTACCAAGAGGGCGGAAGTGTTTGATATTATGGATGAATTGAACACAACCCCGATATTTTGGGAAGATTCGGAAGATGCCAATCAAGCAAGTTGGTTGAGTTCATTAAAACACCGTAAAAGAATAGATACTTTTAGGTTTAGGATTGACCCTATTCTTGAGCCTTATTTAATACAATTGAAAGAGAATTTTACCATGTTCTTTTTCATTTATGCTTATTCATTAGAAGCGACTTCCATTAGAATATATGGTATATTACAAAGCTATCATCCATGAAGGTGAGTAATTGAAAAAATCTTTTCGGTGGATGACTTTAAATTTCGTCTTTGACTGAAAGGAAAATACCAAAAATTTTATGAGCTAAATAGATGGGTTATTTTGCCTGCCTTAAAGGAGCTGAAACAGTTTACGGATATTAAAGCATCCTATTCAGTATATGAAAAATCAGGGAAGACAATTACAAAAATCAAGTTTAAAATTTCACCTAATTCAAAGAGCTTCAAAAAAGAAAATTCAGCAAAAGCATTTTTAGAAAAAATCGAAAATACTTCAAAAGAAGGAATTGATTTAACAGACCCAATATACAACAACGAAATTTATCAAATGATGGTAGAGTACGGAGTGAATGTTCAATCTAAAGTTAGGAAAATTGTGAATAGATGTAGCGAAGAAGGAAATTATAAATCTTATGTAACGGAAACCATTGAAAGATGCAAAAAGGATTTTGAACGCAATCCAAATATTGAAAATAAAGGCGGATATATCCTTGCAGCAATTGAAACGGATTATTATAAAAAACAAAGGAAATCAGAGCAGGAACAAGCTCAAAAAGAGGCAGATAAGAAAGCTGAACAGGCTGAACAAATTAAAATTGAATCCCTTGTTCAAGAAGGGATTGCCAGTTTCTTAATTTGGCGCAAGCCGTTTATCAATATGTTGAGAGAGGAACATTTGAACAATGCTGTTGTGCAATCTGTAATCGAGGACAATACCAAAAATGAGGTGGCACGCCGTAAGGCATGGAAGGGATTTGTTGAATGACAAGACTCCAAAATGCTTGACAAATGGATAGATGATTACTTGGCGAAAAAATACTTAGAGCCTCAATATTCAAACCTTGAATCCTACTTGGCGAAAAATTATGGATTGAAAAAAGTTAACGCTATCTATACTTTATTGGATTAGACCAGTTTCTATTCAAAATCGAATTTTTTGTGCCGATGGGAAGTGGACTTTCAAAGCAAATTGTATTATTTATTTTCCTTCACCCATCAATGAATAAACTAATGGCAATTATTAATAATTGGCTTGACCAATGGGAAATATCAAATTGTGAAAATGCTAAGGAAGTTCTGAAAAGATATTGAAAATATGGGGTGCATTCACCTGAACATGAAATTGACATGCCAATAAAGGATGAAATTTTGAGCAATACAATATCAAAATTGAATAAAAATTGAAAGGATTTAAAAAGGTTTACAAAATAGATTCAAAACAGAAGCCACATACTAAAAATAAGTATGCGGCTTTTACTCAATTGGGTTCAAAAGTTTCATCACATTCACCACAAATTAATTTTAGATTAGGTTTGCCCCAAACATTGACCTTACAGATTGGACAAGAATATTTAGTTTTATTTCGGCTGGGAGGTCGAAGTTTGCGGAGGCGTTTTTGTCGTTCATCCCCTTTGCTATTCGAGCCATTTTCATCCTCTCCCTCGACAAGTTTTTTCATAATTTCGCCGTCCAAAGAAGTGAAAGGGAGAATGTATTTTTTAGGCATTCGTTGAAAAGCCTTTTGAAATCTTCCGCCTTCTTGGATGTAATGCGTCATTCGCTGACCTGTCATTTTTCCGCCTTCTTTTCCTGTGTGAGAAGGAACAAGACCAATCTCAAGCATTTTGTTTGCCCACTCTCGATTGTGATAACCGTTCCTACTTGGAGAACCAAAATCCCATTGCCAGAGGTGAACCATTTCATGTCCAAGTGTGCTGTAAATTTTAATCGGTGGTCGGTAAAGTGATGAAGGGGTCAAACTGATTTCATGTATTCCGAAATTTTCCTGACCAACTTTTTTCCAACGTTCAGGAGCAAGAAAACCATTAGCTCCTCTGTGCCTGGAAAAGTTGAGAATACAATCACCTAATTGACCTTTGAAAAGTTTTTGATTGAAATACTTGTAAGCCCCATTGAGTGCATTGAACTGTTGTTCCGTCGGAGTCGGCAGAACTTTTTTTGTTTTTCTCATATCCAAAAATTTTTGTTTAGTACGATACAGAAGTCGTACTCACGGCATGAGAAAAATCAAGGAAAGAGAATCATTTAGAGTTGATAATTTTTCAATTCAATGTATAAGAAGGGTATTTTATTATTTGGCAATTCAATGAAAAGATTTGATGAACGGAATGGATTGAAAAAACAAGTAAATGAAAAACGCTCAATCTTCTATGTAAAGGAAAGAGAAATATGGTACGCTCATCTTGGTCACAACGTTGGTTTTGAGGAGGATGGTAAAGGCAAGGATTTTAAAAGACCTGTGTTGGTACTAAAAAAAATAGGGAATGTTTTTGCAGTATTACCAATGACTACCAAATGAAAGGATAACAAGTTTTACTATCGCCTTTCTGATATGTACTTCAATAAACCTTCAAGGGTGATTTTATCTCAAATTAAGGTCATTGATAAATTAAGATTCATCAAAGACTTGTGAATTGTTACAGAGGGTGATTTTAACGACATAAAAGAAAAACTTAAAGCTCTCTTGCTTTAAGTTCTTTTTGCCTCCAACCGAAGCTGGAGGAGAATCCCGAAGGACATTTGTGCTTCCATAATAATCAGAATTAATTCATTGTCAAGTTTAGTTAAAGGTATTCTAAAAAGGCAGTTAAATTGGGTAATTTTATGCCATAAGTAAGTGTACAAAAATATTTTTATAATAAATTAAGATTAGTTACTTTCGACAAATGAGTCGGAAAAAAAGATATATTGAAAAGTTGAAAAAGACAGAAATCCAGTTTTTAGAAAATGGTTTCAAAACAGGTAAAAGTCATACCTATCGAATTCGCTGTAAAGCTATATTAATGAGCTATGAAAAATGGGAATGTAGCGCCATCGCTAATTTCTTTGATGTTCATCTCATTACAGTTTACAATTGGTTAGATAGATGGGAAGAAGGCGGTATTAAAAACATGATGGATAAACAAGGAAGAGGTCGCAAACCTATTCTTGATTTATCTAAAGATAATCATGTTCAAATTGTTACAGATGCTATTGAAGCTAGCCCAAGTAACATCAAAAAAGCCTTGAGTAAAATTGAGCAGGAACTAGATGTATCTATGTCAAAGAAAACCCTCAAACGCTTTTTAAAAAACTTAAGCGCAGATGGAAACGATATAGAAAAAGTCCTTTAGGTAAGCCAGATCCAGCCATCTATGAACTAAAAGTCAAGCAGCTACAAGCTCTATTAAGGCTAGAAAACTTAGGCTGGATTGACTTGTTATTTGGTGATGAAACTGGTTTTAGTTTAGAACCTAACATTCCTTATGGATGGCTACCTATTGGTAAACAGACTAGTATTTCTTCAGAACATAAATCTGTTGGAAATGTATTTGGTCTGTTGAGCATCAAAGGAAATGGGCATATGCATTGGACAAGGAAAAACATCAACAGTAAATTTATTATCGAACGATTAGATCAATTGTCGGATAGTCTTAGCAAACCTACTGTAGTCGTTTTAGACAATGCTCCATGGCATACGTCTAAAGCTGTTCAATTAAAAATAACGGAATGGAAAAACAAAAATCTTTACATCTTTTATTTGCCTCCCTATAGTCCACATCTAAACTTGATCGAGATTTTATGGAGAAAAATAAAGTATGAATGGCTGCAACCAAAAGATTATGATTTACCAATATCATTAAAGAACGCCGTTTTGAACATTTTCAACAATTATGGAAAACTGTTCAATATCAATTTTTCAAAGAACTTTTTATTTAAATCTTAATTGTGTCTAACTACTTACTTTATATTTAATACTATATGAGATAAATGCAGAACACCAAAATTACACTAAACCAACTTGAATCTTTTCTCCTTAAAGCCATAAACATACTCAGGGGAAGCATGGGGGCTACGAATTCAAGGAATACATCTTTGGAGTGCTTTTTTTAAGAGGATGAGTGACCAGTTTAAGCAGCGAATTACCCCCAGAAGTCTGGGCAGTTCATGAAAAAGACCCGACTACCTATGGTAATACCTCTTTGTGTTTGAGCATGCCTTTGTCAGCAAATTGAATCATTTCCGTAGTGTTATACATAATTTCTTGCCTATTTGTAACGAATAAGTTACATTTGTGCTTAAGTTACACTATTCAGCTTCTTCAACTATTCTCTGATGAATTTATCAAAAAACAGTATTGGCGAGGTAATTAAAAATGCAAGGAAGGCTAAAAACCTTACACAAGAAGAATTGGCACGAAAAGTAGGAAAAAAAAGAGCCTATATTGCCAGAATAGAAAGTGAGAAAGGGGAGAACATCAGAGTTAAAACTTTTATAGACGTTATTGAAAAGGGGCTGAATGGAAAAATAAAAATAGAGTTTTAAAAATGAGTAATACCGTATTAAAGTCATTGAATTCTATTGATATTAATACTCTTAACGGGGTAAATATCGACAGTAGGGAATTTGCACGGAAAATTTTGAATTATCCTGCAATGATGGTTCCTTCTGTCCAAGAAACCATAATTAAATCACTAATACAGGATATGCCAAATGGAGCTGCACTTATAGACCCCTTTATGGGAGCTTCAAATACATTAGTAACAGGAATGAGGTATGGTGTGGACGTATATGGACAAGATATAAATCCACTTTCTGTTTTGATTAGTCAAGTAAAAACAAACGTATATGATATACCTAAATTAAATAATAGCCTTGAAAATGTTTTGAATAATATAACTGATGATCCCTCATCTAAAGTTGATGTATCCTTTAGAAATATAAATAAGTGGTTTCAAAAGAATGTTCAAGTTGAACTTTCTAAAATCCGAAGAGCTATACAAAAAGAAAAAAATCTTTATCGAAGAAAGTTCTTTTGGGTAGCATTAGCTGAAACTATAAGACTAACAAGTAATGATAGAACATCCACTTTTAAAATGCATATTCGAAGTATAGAAGATATTCAAAATAGAAATCCGTCTCCAATTTCCCTATTTACTACAAATTCTAAAAGAAGTATTACTGATTTATCGCAACTCCGAAAAAGTTTACAGGAAGCTAATTTATTGGACAAGGGAAGATATAAAAACAAAGTATTTATCAAGTGGGGGGACTCAAAGAAAAAAGTTAGAACGAATAAAAAATACGAACTTTTAGTCACATCCCCACCATATGGAGATAATCAGACGACTGTAACTTATGGCCAATTTTCATATTTACCTCTACAATGGATTCCTGTTTCAGATATTGATGATTCTATTGACATAGATTATCTGGATGTTATTCAAGAAATTGACAAAAGAAGTTTAGGTGGAAAATCAATTGCTGAATATGATAAAATAGAAGACGAATATTTCAGCATCTCTAAATCACTTAGAGAATTTTTTAATGGATTTTCTCCCAAAGAAAAAAAGAAAGCAAAAAAAGTAGTGGTTTTTATTAATGATTTAAGTGTCACAATAGATAAAATTTTAGAGAAGATGAAGCCTAATTCATACATGGCTTGGACTATTGGAAATAGGAATGTGAATGCCAAAGAAGTGAGGAATGATTCCATATTAACTGAATTGATGGAGAGCAAAGGAGTATCTCTTTTCACCAAATTAGAAAGGGATATTTTGAACAAGAGAATGCCTGGGAAAAATAGTTTTTCCAAAACCATGAGTAAAGAAAAAATACTCGTATTTAAAGTTAAGGAAAGTGCCGAATAATTATAAGTTTGATATAACGCCACATATTGTAAAGCAACTGGGAGAGCAACTCGTTCCAGACGAGATAACTGCATTACTTGAATTAATTAAAAATGCTTACGATGCTGATGCGACCTATGTATCCATTGAAATCAATACAACTGGAAAATACACAAAAGAAAAGTTAGCATACCCTGAACACAAGGGGTTTATAGTGGTTGAGGATGACGGTTTTGGGATGAATGAGGAGACCATTTTAAAATCATGGCTGGTAATTTCTTACTCTGAAAAAAGACAGCTTAAAAAAGACAGAAAGACTACTCCAAAAGGAAGAACTCCCTTAGGCGATAAAGGGTTAGGAAGGTTAAGCACACAACGATTGGCAAATAAATGTGAGATTTTTACTAAAAAGGAAAATGAAGCTGGTGGGCATTTGGCATTTGACTGGAAGGATTTTGAAAAAAAAGATAAATTGAGTGATGTCGAAGTTAAGTCTAACCCATATACGACAAAAAAGAAAAAAGGGACAATATTAATTTTAAGCGATATTAATTATCCACAAGTCTGGAAAGGTAAAGGTCTTGAAAAGTTCAAAGGGCAGGTGTCACAACTTATTTCACCATATAAAGAAAACAGACCATTTGAAGTTTTCATTTCTGTAAATGGAATCAATATAGACTTGGAAAAGTCAAATGAACAACTTCGAGACCTCGCCATATCAAGGTTTAGCTTTGAATTCAATAAACTGAAGTCTAAAGACACTTATGAACTAAATATTAGTGGAAAAACAAAATTGATAAAATTTAGAGGGAATAAGAAAGAGGAGTTTAACTTGTTTTTACAGCCAGATAATGGCAAAAAATTTGGAAAATTTCTAATAGAGAAGTATCCGCATATTAAGTTGTCTAATGATAACAACTATTTTCTTGAATTTACTCAAACATTTTCCTTTGAAAAAGATATCCCTAGTCTTGACTCAATTGAAGTAGTTAATAATAAAAAAAGAAAAAAAATTAAAGCCAATCCAGGCAATTTTAGTGGACTTATTGATGAGTTCACTTTTGGAAGTGGGGTATTAGATGATGAAATCATTAAAGACACTTTTGGAAAGTTTGAGAATTATAAAAATTTTGCTCAAAACCAATCAGGAATTAAAATATATCGAAATGGATTTGCAGTCCTCCCTTATGGATTAGATGATAATAAAGATTGGTTGAAGCTATCTGAGTCGCAAACCAAAAGTACATTTTATGATATTAGACCAACAAATACTATTGGATACTTTTCAATTGATGAAAAAGATAATTCTTTTTTAAAAGATAAGACTGATAGACAGGGTTTTGTGTCAAATCCGCATTCAAATAACTTCATGAAGTTAGCCTATTTCATTAGAGATGCAATAAATTCCTATCAAAGAAGCATTAGAAGAACTTATGACGATTTTTTAGAAGAAAATAAGAAGGAAAATAGTGGGATTCAGACAGTAACTCAGTCATTTAAAGAACTTAAAAAAATCGATAATTCCTCAAAAAAAGTTACAGGTGAAATTGCCCAGGCTGAAACTGATTTAAGTGATACGATTAGTGAACAAGAGGACATTGTAAGTGAAGTAGAGAAAAATTCTTTATTTACCTCCGAAGAAAACCACAAGGAATATAAAAAAGCAAAAAAATTATTAGAACGGTTAAAAAAGGTTCAAGCAAGTTTTAAGGAATTACAAAGTATTATTGAAAAAACTAAAAAATTAGATGAAGTCGTTAATATTCTTGAGCCTAAAATTCAGATTTTAGAAGAACGGCTGAGCGATTTTTCTGAATTAGCCGCTCTTGGATTAGCGGCAGAGGCTGTAAGCCATGAGTTTGCTACTATCGCTGACCGATTAGCTGAAAAATCCAATTTTTATTCAAATAAACTTCAATCAGGTAATCTTTCTGACGCTGACATTTATGTTTTAATGGAGTATATTGATAGTACCGTAAATGGTCTTAAAATCCAACTTAAACATCTTGACCCAGCGTTAAAGTATAACAGAGAGAAAAGAAGCACTTTCAAACTATCTGACTTTTTTAAGGAGGAAAAAAAATATTACGAGCATAGATTTAAAAATGCACGAATCGATTTTATTATCAATAAGACTGATGATTTTAAAGTTAGAGTGAATAGGGGCAAACTTATTCAGATAATAGACAACCTAATTATCAATTCTGAATATTGGCTTAAAGAAAAAAGAAGGAATAATAAAAAGTTCACCCCTAAGATTACCATTAATATTGAAAAGCCTTGGCTTTATATTTTTGATAATGGTTATGGCATTCCTCCAGCTATTGAAAATCACATCTTTGAGCCTTTCGTAACAACAAAACCCAAAGGAGAAGGAAGAGGTTTAGGGCTATTTATCATTCAACAGTTACTGGATGGTATGAACTGTTTTGTATCGTTAGAACCAGAGAGAAATAAAGAGGACAGGAGATACATTTTTGCTATTAACCTCGCTAATATTATCACCGAATGAGCATAGATAGAACGATTCAGCAAGCTCAAGGAGCAATTAATACGATGCTTTCCGAACTTAGCATTAGCAAAATATATTACATTGATGACAAATGTTCAGTAAATGAGTTAAAGGAAATATTTATTGGGTCATTACTTGCTTTACATGCAAAAAAGCCTCGAAAAGAATTATTCGAGAATTGGGAATTACCACGTTCAGTTTTTGAGAAAAAAATTAAAGAATTATGGGAAGGTGCTGATGAAGATGGAAAACGAGAATTATATATTGAGTTACTAAAATTTGAAGGTAATGAAGAAGATTTAAATAATTCTTTAGCTCCTTTGAGGTTAAAAAAGTATTTAAAAGATAAGATTGAGCTGTTTTCTCCGAATGAATGGGTAGATAACAAAGATAATATTTTAACATCCATATCAAATGAGTCAAAAGCACTATGTCTTTTTGATATTGATTTTAGTGGTGCTCCTCTTGGAGATGGCAGAAACGGAATAGATTTAACTCAAGAACTGCTTGTGAATGAGGATGTTAATGATAATATATTTTGCGGCTTATTCTCACACTTGTTCAATGTTGAAGAAGAGAACGAAAGAAGAAATCAGTATTGCAGAGAATACAATTTAGACAAAAACAAATTTTATACAATTTCCAAAAAAAGATTTTCAGATGATTCTTATTTACCTGGACTTGCAGAAGGAATTAAAAATACACTTTTAATCGATGAAGTGGAATCTTTAAAAAAAATATCAATAGATGCTTTGAAAAAAGCATTCAAGGATACCATTAATGAAATAGAAAATTTAAATCCCGACTCTTTCAACCATATCATTCAAAAATCTTCAAAAAAAGAGGGGGTATGGGAGATATTCACTTTAATTAGAATAAGTAACATCCTGACATCACGAAAAGCTTTGTTATCATTTATCCGACCTACCAAAAGAACAGAAATAAACCAGAGGTTGGGACAAATCAGAAAAATTGAAAAGATTAAAAGTGGGGCATCAACACCAACGGATTCCTCTCAAACTAATGAAATTAGACAAAAAGAAATTTATCTTGAATCAAACATTTTAAACACACTTCATTTTCCGATTAGAAATGGAGATATTTTTAAAATTGGAGGAAAAGAATATATCCTATTAGGACAGCCTTGTAATTTGATGGTAAGAAATAATGGATATAGAGGAAGTAAAACAAGAAACTATGATACTGGCTTTTTACTGCCTGTTGATTTAATCGAAGAGGAAGTGTATAAAAGATATTCTAAAGGTCAATTGGATAGCATTTATTTATTACAAGATAAGAATATAGAAGGGTCTAAATGCAAAATTATAAGGTTTTCTACATTTAAGACGATAAGTTTGTACCCTTTAGATTTAGCAGTATTCAACAGCAAGGGCATTTCTTGTATCGATTTAAATAAATCAAAATCAGACTCCACAGCTATTCAAGAATCTTGGGAAAATAAATATAAAATCCTCCACAAAATATTTTCAAAATATAAAAAAGGAATTCAGAGTTTTAAAAGACTGAGAAGTGCCAATAAAGATGAATTAAAAGAAGCTATTTTATATGGGCAACTATTTAAGGGGTATGACATTGACAATGCACGAGTCTTAAATAATAGAACCCAGACATTAACATTTGACATAACCAGAATCTCTAATCTTCAGCCCCCATTTTCTACCGACTTGCTTCAAAACTTTATGAGTTATCTTTCTCGTAATGCAAATTCCGGAGTTGCTGACCCACCCATTTCGGAGTCATTGACCCATGTGGATAACTTACGATTTCAATGATGCTAAGATAGTTGATTTATAGGTTTCCTTAAACTTTTTCCTTTTAATTCTATTCGATGTGCTTTGGGGACGATCCGGTCAAGGATGGCATCTGCCAAAGTTGGTTCATTAAAATATTGGTGCCATTTACTCACTGGCAGTTGAGAGCAAATAATAGTAGCGGCGTTTTCGTAACGGTCTTCCAAAATCTGTAACAAGATTAACTTTACCTGATGTGTGATGGGTTGTAATCCAAAGTCATCAAAGATGATGAGTTTAGCTTTTTTTAATCTGTCCATCCACTTGATTAAGGTGCCGTCTGTTTTGGCTAAAGCGATCTGTTCGGTGAATCGATTCATGTTAAAGTAAAGTGTTCGGTATCCATTGACACAAGCGTTATTTCCTAAAGCGCAAGCCAGGTATGATTTACCACAACCAGTGGCGCCGGTAATCAAAACATTTTCTCCTCGGTCGAGGTAAGCACAGTCTGCAAGGAGCATTAATTTTTCCTTGGAGAGATTTCTTGTTTTAGAACAATCGATGTCTTGAATGTTGGCTTGATAACGAAGTTTGGAGAGTCTTAAAAACATTTTCATTCGCTTGTGCCAACGATGCTGTTTTTCTGCATCAATCAGATTGGCAATCATTTCATGTGCGTCTGCTTGCTGGTTGATTGGTAATCCAAGAGCTGCCTCGTAAGCATCCGCCATGCCTGTTAATTTTAGCATTCTCATAATTTCCAGAGATCCGTTTTTCATAATTATTGATTGTTTTATATCCCTTTATAATTTTATATTATCTAAGGGAGTAGTTAAAAAATAAATGTTATTGAGTTCAATAGATACCTATTGATAAGCCTCAGGGCCTCTTATATTTTCGTGTTCCCCTATTGTGAGTGAGTCAAATAATTCAAGTTGATCATCAACGGTGTCGAGTTTTCGAACTAAGATATTTTTGATCATGTAATAGCTTGCCTTATCTGCTTTTTGGCAACGAAGAGCAGCTCGCTCCAAACGTTCAGAATTATACTTTTTTGCAAAACCTAAAATACCTTGGCAGCTACCATAAGATTGGGCTTCATGGATTCTGGAGAGTAGAATATGCTGGATAGCCCAGCGAGTAGCAGGACCTATTTGCTCAGCCTGACTAAGAAAATAAGCGGCATCAAAGCCTTTTGCTTTTTTCCACTCCCTGTGCGACCGAGGCATATGTTCCATTTTTGTCTGGTACTGTTGTGACCCGGTGTAGTAAACTCGCTTGTGAGTTGCAACCCGTTGATTATCAATATATACCTCTACATTTTTTGAGGTGTAAATGACGGTCGCTTGTTGTTTTGCATATTGAAAAGGGACAGAGTAAAAAGCTTTGTCCTCTCCTAGAAAAACATGATAGTTCCTTCTAACTTGAGGTGTGATGGTCTTTTTAAGTTCAAACAGATCACAAGGGAGTGATCTCATTACAGGCAATTCAAAAGCTTCAAAAACACTTTTGCGTGTACCTTGTTTTTGTTGATAGGGTTTATTATTATGTTGGCTTAGCTGCTCTGTGATTGCTGCATTTAACTCCTCTATACTATGAAAAGTCTCGTTTCTCAATGGAGCATAAATGCGTCTGTAAACCGTATTCACCATGTTTTCTACACTCGCTTTATCTTTGGGTTTTCCAACGCGAGTGGCACTTAAATCGAGCTGATAATGTGCAGCTAATTGTACACATAATTCATTAAAAGTAGGTTCGTATTTATCAGCTCGACTAACATATGATTTTAGATTATCGGATAAAATAACTTGAGGTAGTTTACCGAAAAAAAGAAGCGCTTGATTTAATCCATAAATAAAGTCAGCTACCTTTTGAGAGGGAAGTGCGATGGCAAAAGTATATTGACTATGTGGCATCACCGCTACCAAAACTTCGCATTCATGAACTTCTCCAGTAGTTAAATCTACCCATCGCATTTTCTTTCCAGCGAAGTCTACTTGCATGACATTACCTGCTTGGTGCGCTAAGCTAATCGTCAAATCTCGTCGTCCTATCTCGCGTTTAAAGTGTTCACAAAATTGAGTGTAACTATAACCATCTGGGTGTTCTTCGATGTACTCCTCCCACAATAAATAGCGAGTTACACCCACTCGTTTTAATTCTTTTATCCAATCATCAATCTTACTTTTAAAAGCCTCTTTTCGTTGTTCAGCCACTGTATTTTTAGAGGGATAAAACACCGCAGTGAAAGCGGAATCGTCCAATGAAAGAACTCGCGCAAGATCTTCATCAAAGGCTTTCCCAAGTCTTACATAATGCTTCACTGTGTTTTTAGAAACTTGTAATCTACTTGCTGTGGCGCGAAGAGAACTCGTGCTGATATAGGTTTTAATAATCGTTCTTACTTGATCCATACGTTTAAATTGTCCCATGTTCTTGACCGTTTTTTTGCTTGAAAAAAACTGCGAACATGGCTATTTAATCGTAAGTATCCACTATATATAAGGCGGGTCAGTACGCCGGAATGACAGTCGCCTAAAACAAATCAAGGGGGTCAATATGCCGGAATGACGGCTCCTCCTAACAAGCTTAGGTGGGTCAGTATGACCGAAATGTTACTAACATTTGCCCTAATTGGGGGTGGGTCAACAACTCCGAAATGGGTGGGTCAGTATGGCCGGATTTTACACTCGTAATGCTTTTGACCATGATTTTACAAAAACATAAATAATGGCTACATTAACAAAAGAAGATATTGCGTTCATAATTGAATCATACTAAAACTTTCATGGTCAAGAAGTTGATTGAATTTATGAATAATAGAAAGGAAATTAATAACTTCACTTCCGTTAGCGGCACATCCAAGCGGTTTACCTTATTTTTTTAATCGTAACCAATTTCAATCATGCCAACAATACACGAACTGGTACTAAATGCTACGGAGGATTTAAAAGACCGTCTTGAAAAAGGTGAAGAAATTAAAGAAGATAACGCACACGACATAATACACGAAATTGCAGAAGGTTATGTGCCAATGTACAATTATCAGTTATTAGAAGTCGCAATGAGTGATCTTCGATTAGCTTGTTCAGAACCACAATCTTGACCAGTCTATTGACAATCAACTCCTGTGCAATTAATAATGTCAAATGTTTATGAGTATATCAGGGATGAACTCTTGGAGTGGTACAACGAAAATAAAACTGAAAAATAAAAAGACTTAATGGGTATGGTCGCTAACTTCTTTAAGTCTCAAAATTTCCATTGCCTTCAATACTTTTTCATCATCCGCTCTACCCGCATAATTATCAATCGTACTAAAATTTTCATGGTCGAGTAGGTGGCTAACAGTATTCCTGTCTGCGCCTTCATTTAATGCTGAAGGAGCATACTGTATCTTACACAGTTAATTTTACAACCAAGCAATTAATTTTAAAATAGCATTTAATAACCTCTATTTTTTTTGAGATGTAATATTTGAATATTTGTTCGGGCTAAAGAAATTCCTTTTGGATAATTTATCTCTTTAGCCAATTGAAGTTGTTGCTCATAATATGACAAAGCCAATTCTAGTTTTCCCATTAATAAAAAATAAGAACCTAGATTGTTAAGAGTATCACATACTTCTGTAAGAGAACCAATTTCCTTAAAAATAGTAAGTGCTTGTTCATAATAGTCTAAGACCTTGTCGTATATACCAAGACGAGAATTCAGATTTGCGATGTTAAGCAAAGAAAGGGCTATCATTCTTCGATGATTTAATTCAGTGGCCAACTTCAATTGAGTTTTATAACAGTCCATTGCCTTTTCTAGTTGCCCAAGATTTTTATATGCAACACCCATATCTCCGATTGTAGCAGCTAAGTCTTTAGTACCCCCAACTTTGTCAAAAATTATCATTGCTTCTTCATAATAGTCCAATGCTAGTTTAGGGTTACCACTATTTTTTATTACAACGCCAATATTTCCTAAAGCATATCCTTCTTGGAGTTTATCTCCAACCTCTCTTGCCAAGTTTAATTGCTTCTCATAGTATGAAGCTGCGTTTCTTATCTGGCCTAAATGTTCAAACGCTTGTGCCCAAGTATTATAAATTCTCAACAGAGCTTTATTATTATTTGCTGTTTTTGCTTTTTCTAAAACCACCGAAAGAACTTCCAGGACTTTTTGTGGTTTATTCCCCATCAGCCATGCCTCAGATAATGAGACAAGTCCTGAAATTTCAAGCTTTTTATTTCCTATTTTTTTTGCCAATTCAATAGAATCATTGAAATTTTCAATTCCTTTCTCAAATTCACCAGCATCAACCATAACAGCACCTAAATTAGCACGAATTTGAAGCTCTAAATAAACGTAATTAATATTTATTACATTCTCCAAGGCTTCCTTTAAAGAATCTAATGCTTTCTCGTAATTACCTTTCACACTATAAATTAAACCCAGGTTGCTTAATGCGTTAATTTGACCAATAATAAAATCATTTTTTTTACTATTTAAAAGTGCTTGAATCGAGAGCGTCATTGCCTTCTCACTATCTCCCTTTGCAAGATAAGCCCTACTTAGTGATAATAGGATAGTAATTAAAGTTGTTCCTTCATTAAACTCAGGTAATACATTATCAATGATGATTGTGGTTGGTTGTTGAGGGGTATTTGGAAGTGATATTCTATTTACAAAGCCAATTCCACTATCTAATAAAGATAGACATTCTTCAAGTTGTTCAATACTCCCTGCAATATCTCCTGAATTTAGCTTAGCAATACCTAAATTACATAAAGCATTTATGTAACTACTGTCATCTTCAAAGTCTTGATTTATCTCAGTTGCTTTTAAATAATAATTAATAGCTTCTTTCGTATTTCCCATTTCATCATATGCATTTCCGATGCATACTAAATGAGAAGCTTGTTTGCGAAGGTCATTTGCGAATCGAGCGGCTTTTAAAGATTTATTCCGCCATTTAATACGCTCCTCAGCATTAAGTCTTATTTGAAGTAAATGAGCACCTACATCAGGATAGTCTTTGCAAAGCAATGCTAAATTCATTTCTTCCAAATTTGAAGAACACCTATTGAAACCCAAATTGATGTTACTCCAATTTAGGTCAAATTCTTGAATGGCATTAAAAAAATTATCTCCACCTTGTTTGTAAAGGGAGTCGGCTTTATCTAAGACCTTTAGATAATATTGTGAATGGCGAAGGTATGCTTCTTTTTTATTTGACATATTTCAAAAACATGGATTATTCAAGAAGGGATTTTGCATGTGCAACAAGTAAGGCATGCATTTGGTATCTCTTTCCGATTTGTTCCAAAAGACCTCTGTCAACTAATTCACGAATGTATTTATGGGGGTTGGATTCTTTCCAAACTGCTTTCATTGCATCTAGGTCAAAAGTTGCTGGTTTAGGCGCAAAGGCTCCTAAAAATGCATAGCAAAGACGGGTATCCTCTAAAAGTCGGTCTGTACTTTTATTTAATAGTAAAGAGATTGTAGGGATAGTTTGAGATTTTTCATCCACTCTATCTGGAGGAGCTTTTGCTTTTATTATATTCAACCCTACTTTTAATTCGTCAAACAATTCTTTGACAAGACTAGCATCTCTATATAATTCTGCGCTCAACATTCTCCCTGCTACTTTTATTGCTAGTGGTAATCCTTCCAAGTCAGAAACCAATTGCTCTGATAGTGAAAGATATTGTTCCACTACCTCTGGTGCTGAATTTTGTAGCAGGTGAAAAGCATATTTATCATTTAAAATTTCGAGTTTATAAATGTCCTTTGGTGATGTACATAAATTTTCCGCAATTGCCCTTTCTCTGGTTGTAATTATTGTTGCACATTTACTTCCATCAAACATTAAAGATGCAGCATGTCCTTCCTCCCAAACATCATCAATAATGATAAGAATATTTTTGTCTTTTATTTTTGAACGAATCAAATGACCTACCTCTTCAATCGAATGAATATTCTCAATTTTTTCAATTCCAAGTGCCCTTCCCCAGTTAATTAAAACTCCTAATATGTTAGGAGATTCTCCTAATGAAGTCCATAGTACTCCATCTTTGAAAATTTTACAAATGTCAGGGTCATAGGCTAATGAATTTACAAGTGTTGATTTACCTACTCCTGCCCAGCCACGAATGATTGTTATAGAGTGTTCTGAATTTAACGCATTAAAATCAGGTGAAACACCGAGGCGCGTTTTCAAGCGTTGTAAATCAAGTTGACGACCAATCAATAGTTTTGGGAAAGGTGGAAATACTTGAACGACTCCTTTGCTTTTATGTTTTGGATTCAAAATGGCTTCCTCAATTCCGTCCAACTTTCTCTTGATGTCCTCAAATTCCTCTTGATAACTTGAAATGTCTTGATAAATTTTTATTAGAAGCCAAGCATGTGCTCCAGGGTTAGAAAGTACTAACTCCTCTGCAATATTGAAAGAATTATTTTCCTTGAGGAATATACTTATTTGTCTCTTTAAGTTTTTGTCTTTTTCTATTTCATCAGAAAGGAGCTTGGCAAAACTTTCAATTTTCTCGACTTCCTCTTTGTTTGGAATAGCATTAACAGATTCAAAAAGACCTTGTAATTTACTTGCTAAGACATTCAACCCTAATCCGCCTAAAAAATTACCAAGTGCAATAGAAAATGTTTGGTTTCCCACAGGTACGATTGACCAAAATGCTGATGCACATAAAATTGCTAAACCACTAACACCAATAACTTTGTTAGGGTTGATCTTCGACAAAATTAATTTTAGCCTTGATGGGGAATTATCTTTTTTCATTTTGTATTTAAAATGTTTTTTTTAATTTGAAAAATTAGTTGTTATTTTGGTGAAAAAACAACCAAAGAGTTATTTAGCTCTTATTAGCAAAATAGCTATCGAGTCTTTTTGTAACTACTCTTAAATGTAATTCTATATAGGAGAAATTGGAAATTATGCAAAATAATTTTTTATTTTTTGGGCAGGGAATAAAAGCCGAAACAATCACAAGTTTTGTGATACCCACAACATCAGAAACAAATAGACCAAATTCTGATATTTCTACTTATTTCAACCTCAAAATCTCCATCGCTTTCAATACTTTTTCATCATCAGCTCTACCCACATAATTATCAATCGTACTAAAATTTTCATGGTCGAGTAGGTGGCTAACAGTGTTCCTATCTGCGCCTTCATTCAATGCCAAAGTAGCACTACTGTATCTTGCGGAATAGAAAGTGAAATACCCACTGAACCCAATCCTCTCAGAGACCCTTAATCCAGCTTTTCGGATGTATCCAGCATAATCCCTAATTCTTTTAGCCTTTGTTAACTCATCTTTATCATAGGCAGGAGTCAAGACAGGGAAGATGTACTTTCCTTTTGTATCGTACTTTTCAATTATTTTCATTGCCTCTGGTAAAATCGGTTTCCCTCCTTTCAAGCCAGTACCAGTTTTTGATCTCTCGTAAAACCAACGGTTATCCTTTATATGTTTTCTTTGGAGTTTAGCAATGTCAGTCATATTCACTCCAAACATAAAAAAACTGAACCACCAGATGCTTAAATATTCCTCTTCTTTTGAACTTATTGGTTCATATTCCATTAGTTGAAGAAGTTGGGACTTAGAAAGGTCTTTAATCCTGTTGGCATTGACCCTGCCGATTTTTAATTTTTTTAATCTTGAAAATTCGTATCCGTAAGGATTTGTGTAGGGATTTTTGAATGGATTATGTCTGAAATCGGCGATTCTCTTTTTTACTGCCTTGTTATATAATGCTCTCAAGCGAACCATATAATTATAGCTCTTAGTTCCTTTTGAAGTATGATAATCTTCAAAGTCTTGTAACCATTCTTGAGTAAATTCTGCAAAGGTCAAATCGTTTGGGGAGACCTTACGAATAGCACTTGCTAATACTTTGTAATCTGTACTTGAATTGGCTTGACCGTTTTTCAAAAACTTTTCGCTTACTTGTAAACAGAACTCAATAACGCTAATTTCTTCTACTGGCTTATTAGAAAATATTTCACAGAATTTTACAAAGTTGAAAGGTTTGTCCTCAAAATATTCCCTGTAAATTTTTTTAGCTTTGCTTTCAAAATCATCTAACTGTTGATTTTTTTCTCGTCTTCCATGAACTCCCTTTTTGAATTCGTGGTTGTTGAAATCCCATTGTTCGGGGCTTGCGGACAGACCTAAACGTTTACGTCTGACCTTTCTGTTGAAGGTTACTTGTAGTACAATTGGGTGTTTTCCCTCTGATAATTTTGCTGACTTATCCAGCCTGATGGCAAACGATGTGGCAAACGACATGGTGATACGAATTAAAATGTAAAAAAATTAGATTTATAATTCGTTCACTATCTTATATTTACATTTTAAAAAATCAAGGGGAAATGATTCATAATCCTGAGGTCGGGAGTTCAAGCCTCCCCCGCGCTACCAATTTTCCTTTTTTATTTGTTATTACCTCTTTTCTATTTCCCGGATACGCCTTCCGATCTCCCGGGCATTGGGTCGAATTCGCAAAGCCTTGCGGTAGCTGTCCAGTGCCATTCAGTAGCCAAAGTCCGTATTGGCATGAAAGAAGGCTTGGTCATCAGCTTTAAATTTTTTGAAGGCAATGGCCGGTTTAGCTTTCGCGGCCTTGATCTATGCGCCAGGCTGCCATTGAAATCCGGATCGAGTGCTTGCCGGTATTTGCTTAAGGCATCCACATAGAGGGCATTATTGCTTTGATTGAACAGGGTGGCGCCTTCTCTGATCAACTCTTCAAAACGGCCGGCAAGCTCTTCATCCTTGCTCATAAGAGCGGTATAGCCAATCCTATCCGTAAGCATAATCGCAGCAAGCTGACGAACATCGTTGATCAGCTGGCCAATCTCCGCCTGAAGCGAAACCACCTGCCAGATGATATAAATCATTGTATTCCATGATGTTTATCATCTGCTCAAGCTGTGCGGCTGTCTAAATTTAGCATTCATAAAAACAAGAACAATCGTTCGTTTGTAATTTCTAATGAAAAACCACTGCAGTAACACACATCACCACGTACAGAACCTTCTGCAGGACAGAGAGAAATGGCAATTTTTTTCTGGCTTCTCAAATTTTTTCTCCTCTTTTTTAGCCTGTGCTTTGATTCCATCTACTACCGCTCCTTCTGGCAGCCGCCTCTTGCTGAAAAGCCTCTTGCTTGGATGGAGTGCAAGGCGTCAGGAATTGATTTATGATGGCCACCAACTGTTGGGGAGCGTCCATTGGATACAGCAGGCCAGATGCCATGATGCTTTCTTGTTTAATTGGATCAAGTCAACAAACCGGGAGGTGGATGATGTTGGGCCTGACTCCGGAACTGTTCAATACGTGCGACAAACAATAGGATAGTCACATTAGTTGTCACAGACAAAAGGATTTTATTATGAAAAAAAGATGGTTTCTGTTTCCCCTTCTCCTACTGGCATTGGTCAGCCAAGTTGTAGCTCAAAGCGACGTGGCGGAAATGTTTAAGACAAAATGCGGTATCTGTCACACCATTGGAGGTGGAAAATTAGTAGGCCCCGACCTGGCCAATGTACAGGACAGGCGTACCGAGGACTGGCTCGTCGAATACATCCGCTCTTCTCAAACTATGATAAAAAATGGAGATCCGGATGCGATAGCCCTTTTTGAAGAATACAATAAGGTGATCATGCCGGATCCTATGATCTCTGACAGAGAGATAAAATCAATCATCAACCATATCGCTGAAAATTCAGGCAGCGGAGTGGGTACAGCCGCTCAAGTTCCTTCGATTATTAAAGATGCTACTCCGGAAGACCTGGACAACGGCAAAGCCCTTTTTGAAGGTAACACACGGCTTGCCAATGGCGGGCCATCCTGCATTTCGTGCCACCAGACGATGAACAGCGTGTATGAATCAGACAATAAGTATTCAACAAAAGATTTGATGGCATCCTTTTCCTCTTTGGGCGAAACCGGAGTACAGGCCATTTTAAGCAATCCCCCCTTCCCGGTGATGGCCAAAGCGTATGAATCGCACAAGCTGGAGGAAGGGGAAATACACGACCTGCTGGTATATCTGAAAAATTATGATGACAAGGAAAAAGATGTGAACCTGAGCTCTATGGTATCCAATTTTCTACTCTGGGGCTTGGGTGGAGGCATATTGCTTATTGCCCTCTATTCCGCCTTTTGGATGAACAGAAAAAGTTATACGGTCAATAAAGATTTATTCGACCGGCAAATGAAATCTTATAACTGAGCAAGTTATTCCACCTTAATTTCAAAAATAACAAAAGCATGAGTTGGATAGAAGATATTATTTCCCCTCAAACCCGTAAATGGGAAGAATTTTATCGCAATCGCTTTCAACACGATCGCATCGTGCGCAGTACGCATGGAGTAAACTGCACCGGCGGTTGTTCCTGGCAGATTCATGTGAAAGACGGTATTGTAGTTTGGGAAACACAACAGCTTGATTATCCGCTACTCGATAGTAAGTTGCCTCCCTATGAGCCTCGTGGTTGTCAGCGTGGTATTTCCTACTCCTGGTATCTCTACAGCCCCCTGCGCATTAAATATCCCTTGATCCGGGGCGCGCTGCTCGATGCTTACCAAAGTGAAAAAGCTAAAACCAATGACCCGCTGCAAGCCTGGGAAAACCTCCAAAACAATGAGGAAGCCCGCAAAAAATATCAACAGGCTCGTGGAAAAGGCGGCTTCAGAAGAGTACATTGGGATACCGTACTCGAACTCATGGCGGTGTCCAATCTGTACACAGCCAAAAAATATGGCCCCGATCGTGTAGTGGGTTTCTCCCCCATCCCCGCCATGTCCATGATGAGCTATGCCGCCGGTGGCAGATTTCTCCAATTGTTCGGTGGGATCAATTTGAGCTTTTACGATTGGTATTGCGATCTCCCAACAGCCTTCCCCGAGATTTGGGGTGAGCAAACCGATGTATGTGAAAGCGCCGATTGGTACAACTCCAAAATGATCGCAGATATGGGAGCCTGCCTCAATATGACCCGCACACCGGATTGTCACTTCTTTGCAGAATCGCGGCACAACGGTACCAAAACGGTCGTATTCTCTCCCGATTTCAGCCAGGTTTGTAAATACGCCGACCAATGGGTACCGCTGCACGCCGGTAGCGATGGCGCCTTCTGGATGGCCGTCACCCACATTATTTTAAAGGAATGGCACCACGAGAAGCAAACCGACAGTTTTTTGAAATATGTTAAGCAATATACCGACAGTCCGTATCTCGTCAAATTGGACAAAGACGGTGACTCCTACAAACCCGGCCGATTGCTTCGGGCCAATGAGCTGGCAAGATTCAAAGATGTTGAAAATGGCGACTGGAAATTCATCAATATTGATGAAGACAGTGGCAAGTTTGTGGTGCCTAAAGGCAGCTCTGGCTTCCGCTGGCAAAAAGAGGCAGGGAAATGGAATTTGAAACTGGAAGATGGCGAAACGGATGAATCATACAATCCTCTGCTTACCTTTTTAAACCAAAAAGATGAGGTGCTACAGGTAGTGTTTACCGAATTTGGACTCAATAAACACCGACAGCGGGGGGTTCCCGTAAAATACATCGAAACGGAAAACGGGAGAATCCCGGTGACTACCGTGTATGACCTGACAATGGCGCAATACGGTGTGGGCAGAGGCTTGAAAGGAGATTATCCGGCTGATTATACCGACAAAGATGCGGCCTATACGCCCGCCTGGCAGGAAATATTTACCGGCATCAATGCCAATACCGTTATCCAGTTTGCCCGCGAATGGGCCAACACCGCCAACGTAACCGACGGAAAGTGCATGGTCATTGTAGGGGCCGGCATCAATCACTGGTATCATGCCAATTTGATGTACCGCTCCGCCATCATGGCTTTGATGCTGACCGGCTGCGTGGGCAAAAACGGCGGTGGCATGAACCACTACGTCGGTCAGGAAAAGCTGGCTCCGATGGATTCCTGGGGAACGGTTGCCTTTGGCAAAGACTGGCAAGGGGCTATCCGATTGCAGCAGGCGCCTATTTGGCATTATATCAACACTTGCCAATATCGCTACGATGGGCAATTCTCAAAATACAATACGGTACCTGATAACAAATGGACCCGCCAGCACACAGCAGATTCTATTTTCCAGGCCGTGCGGATGGGATGGATGCCTTTTTATCCGCAATTCAACGAAAATTCACTGGAATTGAGTAAAGAGGCCACTGCTAAAGGTGCCTCTTCCGATGAAGGGATCAAAAACTATGTGCTGGAAAAGTTGAAATCAAAAGATTTGAAGTATGCTGTGAGTGACCCTGAAGCGCCTGAAAATCATCCCAGAGTATGGTACATTTGGCGGGGCAATGCCATTATGGGTAGTATGAAAGGCCACGAATATGCCTTGAAGCACTATCTCGGCACCCACCACAATTCGATTGCCCAGGATGCAGAAGACCGCACCGAAGAAGTCAAGTGGCATGAAGTGGCTCCCTTGGGGAAAATGGATCTGATCGTTGACCTCAATTTCCGTATGGATTCATCAGCCCTCTACTCCGACATCGTACTACCGGCAGCATCCTGGTATGAAAAAGCCGATTTAAACAGTACCGACCTGCACTCCTTCATTCATCCGCTGGGGCAGGCTATTGCTCCAGTTTGGGAATCGAAAACGGACTGGGACATTTTTAAGCAAATTGCAAAAACGACTAGTGAACTGGCTAAAAAATACCTTTCGGAACCTCAAAAGGATGTAGTTATTGCTCCGATCTCTCACGACTCCTCCGGTGAAATTTCACAGCCTGAAATCAAAGACTGGTACAAGGGCGAGTGTGAAGCCATTCCTGGTAAAACGATGCACAAAATTGCTGTGGTGGACAGGGATTACACAAAAATCTATGACAAGTACATTTCTTTGGGCGACAATATTAAGAGCAATGGGCTGGGAGCTCATGGCAATCATTACAAATGTGAAGATGCCTTCGATGAAATGCTTGATTCCAACCACTTCCCTGTCGAAAAATCAAACGGCACGGTACGGCCTTCCATCAAGGAGGATGAATGGGCTGCCAACGCAGTTTTGCATCTATCCACCCTTACCAATGGTAAGCTGACGGTACGGGCCTATAAAAATGCCGAAAAGAAGACCGGAATGGTACTAACGGATCTTGCTCAAGGCAGCGAAGATATCAAAATCCGGTACGCCGATTTGCTGGCACAACCTCGAAGGTACAACACCTCGCCACTTTGGTCTGGCCTGATGAATGATGGCAGAGCTTATGCGCCCTATACCTACAATGTAGAACGGTTGGTTCCGTGGAGAACGCTCACAGGGCGCCAGCATTTTTATCTCGACCATGAGCTGTACCTGGCCTACGGTGAAAATCTGCCTACCTACAAGCCTTCTCCCAAACCGGAAGCTTATGGCGACCTGAGGGACACGCTAAAGGAAGGCGAAGCCAAGATTCTCAACTGCCTCACGCCACACGGCAAATGGCATATCCATTCCACCTACATGGAGAATTTGCGCATGCTCACACTGTCGAGGGGTTGTGAGCCCTGCTGGATCAACGAACAGGATGCCGAAGAACTGGGCATCAATGACAATGACTGGGTGGAAGTGTACAATGACCATGGCGTTTACTGCACCCGCGCTGTCGTCAGTGCCCGGATACCCAAAGGCGTTTGCATAGTATATCACGTTCCTGAGCGGACGGTTGGCATACCCAAATCGCAAGTGCGGGGCAACAAACGGGCGGGTGGTCACAATAGCTTTACCCGTATCCACCTCAAACCCAACTTTTTGGCCGGTGGCTACGGACAATTCACTTACCACTTCAATTACTGGGGGCCAATCGCCCCAAACCGGGATACGCACGTGATCGTGAAGAAGATGGAGAAATTGGTCTGGTAACAAACAGCCTCATTAATATTTATTTGATACGACATGAAAACATTTCACCACACTACAGTACGCAGCATGCAAACATGGAGGATTGTGCCCTTTATTGGATTTTTATCTTTGCTATTGGGTTGTACAAGCAATACTTCCGAAATTGATTCTGATAAAAATAATAGCGAGACTGAGCTCAATAAAATAGAAGCTAGTAATGCTACAGACAAAGAGCGCATTTGGCACATCAAAGCAATTCACCCGGAAGGCCGATTTATAAATGTCAAGGCTTTGGACGGGAAAGGAAATGTGTATGATGTCAAGGCCATCCAGGATTCTGACCAGCGTCATCTCATAGATGTCAAGGCCCTCGTGGGTGGCAAGAAATTGCCGGTGAAGATGTTGGCAAGTGATGACAAATATGTGCCGGTCAAAGCCATTGGCGGGGATGGTACAATTTACGCCATCAAGGCGCTCACTCCCGAAGGTGACAAAATGGACGTCAAAGGAGTAAGACGTTCCGGAAATATCATCCACCTAAAAGCTATTAACGCAAAAGGGGATTTTTACGGGATTAAAGCAATATCACCCGAGGGTCAATTAAACGATGTCAAAGGTATCAAAATGGCCAAAAATAAAATTGAAGGACAGGTCAATGGTGTGAACATCCATGCTCATATTAAGGCTATAGCGCCGGGTGGATGTGCTGGCAATAATGCCATTTGGCATATTAAAGCGATTCATCCGGAAGGCCGGGTTGTGAACATCAAGGCTTTGGACGGGAAAGGAAATGTGTATGATGTCAAAGCCATCCAGGATTCTGACCAGCGTCATCTCATAGACGTCAAGGCCCTCGTGGGTGGCAAGAAATTGCCAGTGAAGATGTTGGCAAGTGATGACAAATATGTGCCGGTCAAAGCCATTGGCGGGGATGGCACAATTTACGCCATCAAGGCGCTCACTCCCGAAGGCGACAAAATGGACGTCAAAGGAGTAAGACGTTCCGGAAATATCATCCACCTAAAAGCTATTAACGCAAAAGGGGATTTTTACGGGATTAAAGCAATATCACCCGAGGGTCAATTAAACGATGTCAAAGGCATCAAAATGACCAAAAATAAAATTGAAGCAAACGTTAGTGGTGTTGACATCCATGCTCATATTAAGGCTATACCACAAATAAATTGAACATTTTTTATTGATAAAAGATATGGAAAAGCTAGGGCAAAAAACAGTAGCTGAATTTGTTGCTGAGGATTATCGAGCAGCTGATGTATTCAAAAAGCACAAAATAGATTTTTGCTGCAAAGGCAAAGTAAGTGTGGCCGAGATATGCCGAAAAAAGAAGCTGGATTGCGCCCAGATCGAAAGAGAGCTGATGGCCTTGGATGAGCCAGTTTCAAACGCCCACGACTTCAACAGCTGGGAGCTGGATTTTTTGGCCGATTACATCATCCAGACGCATCACAAATATGTGACAGAAAATATTCCTCTTATTTTGGAATATGCCGAAAAAGTAGCCAGAGTGCACGGGCATCACTACACGGAAACCGTTGAGATCAACACCTTTTTCAAGGTGGTGGCGCAGGAGCTACAGCTGCATATGCAAAAGGAAGAGCACATATTGTTTCCTTTCATAAAGCGGATAGTCCAGGCAGCCAGGCAGCAACAACCGATGCCCAATCCACCTTTTGGTTCGGTGCAAAACCCAATCCGGATGATGGAAATGGAGCATGAAGATGCCGGCGATATTTTCAAAAAAATTGCTGTGCTGACCAACGGCTATCAACCCCCGGAAGGTGCTTGCAATACATTCCGGGTATTGTATGCCAAGCTGAAAGAATTTGAAGAAGACCTGCATCAGCATATTCATCTGGAGAACAATATTTTGTTTCCAAAGGCCATAATGCTTGAACAGGCAAAGTAAATCAACAAACAACCAGGCAACACTTAAAAGTTATCACTTAAAAAAAATATTATGGATGTACGTGCCCAAATTTCAATGGTTTTTCACCTCGACAAATGCATCGGCTGTCACACTTGCTCGATAGCTTGCAAGAATATTTGGACCGACCGTAAGGGAGTGGAATATCAATGGTGGAATAATGTAGAAACCAAGCCCGGAACGGGCTATCCTACCAAATGGGAAGATCAGGAGATTTATAAAGGGGGCTGGGAAAAAAATAACGGGGCGATCCATCTCAAAGGTGCTGGCAAGAAAAAGGGCTTGCTCAATATCTTTCACAACCCGCACCTACCCGTAATCGATGACTATTACGAACCCTTTACCTATAAATACCTCGACCTCATCGAGTCTCCTGCAATGGACGACCAACCTACCGCCCGCCCGGTTTCGCTGATTACCGGCAAGCCCATCGACATCAAAATGGGCCCCAACTGGGATGACGACCTCAGTGGCACTCCCGATTTTGCCCGCAAGGATCCCAACCTGCAGGATCTGTCACCGGCAGAGCAAGAAGCTATGTTTCAACTGGAAAGAATGGCTTTTTTCTACCTGCCCCGAATTTGCAACCATTGCCTCAATCCGGCTTGTGTAGCCTCTTGCCCTTCCGGCGCCATTTACAAAAGAGGTGAGGACGGGATCGTGTTGATCAATCAGCAGGTGTGCCGGGCCTGGCGGATGTGTGTGACGGCCTGCCCGTATAAGAAATCCTATTACAACTGGCATACTGGAAAATCGGAAAAATGTATCCTCTGTTATCCGCGCCTCGAAGCCGGCCATGCGCCTGCCTGTATGCATTCCTGCGTGGGCAGAATCCGCTACCTCGGCGTACTGCTTTATGATGCCGACCGAATAGAAAATGCTGCTTCTGACGACTCCGGCAATTTGGTGGACAGCCACCTCAACATGTTGCTTGATCCCTTCGATCCCGGTGTTATTCAGGCTGCAAAAGAAAATGGTATGCCCGATTCTACCATAAAAGCTGCGCAGTATTCTCCCACGTACAAGTTTGTGAAAGAATGGGGCATGGCATTGCCCTTGCACCCGGAATTCAGAACACTGCCGATGCTGTTTTATGTGCCGCCATTACTGCCGGTGATGGCCTCGGTGAGTGCACAGAATACGGCCCAGGGCGAAAATATGGATCCGATCGCCAAATTCTGGAACGACAACTGGCTGTACGATACCAGCACAGATGATCTTTGGGGAACGATTGATCAGGCTCGCTTTCCACTCAAGTACATGGCTAATCTGTTTGCCGCCGGTGATGAGGAAAAAGTAAAAGAGGTATTGAAAAAACTAATGGCGGTCCGGATTCATCGTAGAGGGGTGACGGTGGGCGATATTACCCAGCAGAAGGTGGATGCTGCGCTGGAAGGTGCAGCTATGGATGCCAACACGGCAGATGCCGTTTACAAACTGACTTCTCTTGCCAAGTTTGATGAGCGCTTCGTTATTCCGCCGGCTCACCGGGAGCAGGCGCTTGAGATGCTTGAATTTACCGGAGATGCTAGAGGCAGCGTAGGTTTTGGTTTTAAAGAACAACCTGCCAGAGGACTTTGACAGCCTGGTTGAAAAAAATAATACACGATAAACGTGCATGTGGTCATAACTTAAAATAAAAATAGGCACATGAAAAAATTGACGAAATATTATCCGCTGATCGCCAGACTGTTTGAATACCCTGGCGATGATTACAATAAAAGAATCCGAGAAGTCCAGAGCTGTTTGGATGAGCATTGCCCGGAAGCGGGTAAAATGCTCATCCCTTTTTCTCAATTCATGCTGAAGGCAAACTTGATTACGCAGCAGGAGCTGTTTATTCGCTCATTCGACGTGCAGGCAGTGACTACCCTTGACTTGGGCTATGTGATGTTTGGCGACGATTACAAAAGAGGCGAGCTGTTAGTTAACCTCAACCGCGAACACCGGGAAGCAAGTAATGCCTGCGGCTCGGAATTGGCAGACCACCTGCCAAATGTATTGCGGTTGCTACCAAAAATGAAGGATGATTTCATAGTGGAAGAGCTGGTCAAAAAGATCATTGCTCCGGCTCTGCGGAGAATGATACGGGGTTTCGAGCCCGAACAAATTGAACTGAAAGACAAATTTTACAAGAAAAAACACAAAACTATTATTGAACGGCCAGATGAACACTACACTATTTACCAAACAACCCTGTGTGTACTGCTTGAAGTGTTGGAGCAGGATTTTGGATTGATAGAAGAAGAACGAAAAGAGGAAACTTCCGATTTCTTGAAAAACATTGTTACCGAAGTCAAATTGGAAGGTTGACAGCTACCAGCGCTGAAGTTTTCATTTCATCTGAAAAAAAATAAAATGGAAAATTTTTTTAACGCCCTCAACAACTTTTCCCTGATTGCCTTGCCTTACATCGCTTTGTTCGTTTTTGTGATAGGCTCCATCTGGCGGTACCGCTCTACACGATTCAAGTTCTCCTCACTGTCTTCACAGTTTTTGGAAGGCCGCCAACTGTTTTGGGGCTCCGTACCTTTTCATATCGGGATACTTTTCCTGTTTTTCGGGCACCTGATCGCCTTTTTGATCCCACGTAGTGTATTGGCCTGGAATGCTCACCCGGTGCGCCTGGTGCTATTGGAAGTAACGGCTTTTATCTTTGGCATAGCCGTATTGATCGGACTGGGCAATCTGTTGTATCGACGCATCACGAGTCCTCGAATTGCCGTGGTCACCAGCAAAATGGACTACATAATCATCGCCTTGTTGCTCGTGCAGGTATTTAGTGGTCTTTGGGTGGCCTACAACTTCCGGTGGGGCTCTTCCTGGTTTGCCTCTGTGCTCACTCCGTACCTGTGGTCTATCTTTAGCCTACAGCCCGATATTTCAGCGGTGGCCGCATTGCCCTGGGTAATCAAATCGCACATTATCGGAGCCTTTCTGATTGTATTGCTGATACCTTTTTCAAGGCTGGTTCACTTTTTGGTTCCGCCCATCGATTATCTGTGGCGCCCCTACCAGCGAGTGATCTGGTATTGGGATAACAAAAAAGTAAGAAAACCGCAATCGCCCTGGTCGTCGAGTCGGCCAAAGAATAATTAGGAGAGGTGACAGCTATACTTTTATCGGTAACTGACCTTGAGCTATTAGCAGCACAAGCGGTAAAATATATCCTCCTGGCCCTACTGTTTTTCGGAGGAGGCCTCAATAGCTTTAAAATGTGGAAAGCGGGAAACAATAGGGGCAGCGTTATCAGGGGCAGCTTGGCAATACTGTTTTTCGCATTAGCTGTGGCTGTTTTCAAATGGATTCAATTTGAGGGCAGTTTGCTCCGCTCCGATGAGTATGCTATCGGCACAACACTCGGTTATTGCCAGGTTTTCTTAAAGGGCAAAGCCATTGAGTTTGAATATGATATAAACGGTACAACTTATAAAAATTGCAACACTTATCACCCCGTACCGGTAGAGGACATCGTGGTACCGAATGGCAGGTATTATGTTCGATATTCTAAACAATTTCCCGAAAGGGGTAGAATTGATTTTAACAAAGCTGTAGAATAAATGCAAGAAAAAGCAACTTTCAAATCACATAAGGCGCTGTTTCTCAACACCCTCGCCTTTACGGTATGCTTTGCCGTATGGATGCTGAACGGCGTGCTGGTCACCTTTTTGGTTGACAATCAGGTGTTCGACTGGGGCCCGGTAGAAATTGGTTGGCTCATGGGGATACCCGTGCTGACAGGTGCGCTGTTTAGGCTACCAGCCGGCATTCTCACCGACAAATATGGTGGCAAACCCATTTATGGTACACTGCTACTGCTCTGTGCCATTCCCATGTTCTTCCTATCCTACGCCAACAGTTTTTGGGCCTTTGCTGCTGCCAGCTTCGGATTTGGATTTGCCGGAGTGAGCTTTGCCATTGGTATTGCTTTTTCATCCGTATGGTATCCCAAACATCAGCAGGGAACGGCACTCGGAATATTTGGTGCCGGCAATGCCGGAGCCGCACTCACTACACTGTTTGCTCCTACTCTATTAAACATTTTTACCGACAACGGGGCCAATATCGAAGGCTGGCGTATGCTGCCAAAGGTGTATGCGGCTGTCCTGCTGGCTATGGGAATTATATTCTTTCTTTTCTCCGAAAATAAAAAACCGGCTACCAGCAGCAAAACCCTAAAAGGTATGCTTCAGCCACTCAAAAAAATGCGCGTTTGGCGGTTTGGGATGTACTACTTTTTAGTGTTTGGCTGCTTTGTGGCCTTTTCACAATGGCTGGTGCCTTATTTTGTAAACGTCTACTACCTGCCGTTGGTGACAGCGGGTATATTTGCAGCTCTATTCAGCTTTCCTTCCGGGGTGATCCGGGCCTTGGGAGGGTGGATGTCCGACAAGTGGGGGGCCAGAAAAGTGATGTACTGGGTGTTGGGTTCATCGGTATTGATTAGCTTTTTATTGATTATTCCACGCATGGAAATTACATCCCCGGGAAGAGGAGTGATGGCCAAACGCGCAGGAACCGTAACGGCTGTTTCGAGTACAGAAGTGACCGTAGGAGATAAAACCTACCCCTTGATCGGGCAAAAAGAAACGGTCAGTAATTACGATGAAGGTACTTTTGTGTTTCCCACTAAGGAAGTCTGGCAGGAGCCTGTGGTTAAGGTAGGGGATGAAGTAAGCAAAAAGCAATTGCTGGCTAAGGGAGTTACCCGCATTTTCTTCCAGGCCAACGTCTGGATTTTTGCCATCCTTGTCATCCTCATAGGGAGTATCTGGGGCATCGGCAAGGCGGGCGTGTATAAATACATCCCCGACTATTTCCCCGAAGAAGTAGGGGTTGTGGGTGGGATGGTAGGTGTATTGGGTGGCCTGGGTGGGTTTTTCTGCCCCATTATTTTTGGCTATTTGCTCGAAGGCACCGGATTATGGACAAGCTGCTGGATGTTTATGCTGCTGCTGTCCGCTCTCTGCCTGATTTGGATGCATCGGGTAGTTACAAAAATGATGCACAAGGAAACACCGGAACTAATGCGAAAAATTGAACATAACTAATCTCGCCTTATGCCAACAAATATCTCACAGTGGGACGTTGAAGATCCTGGCTTTTGGAACTCGGTCGGAAAGAAAATCGCGACCAAAAATTTGTGGATATCCATTCCTGCATTGCTTCTCGCCTTTGCCGTTTGGATCATGTGGAGTGTCATTGCCACAAAAATGAAAGAATTTGGTTACAATTTCGGAATGATCAGCCCGGGCATGAGCCCCGAAGAAATAGCAGCCAAACTTCAGGAAATCAACAGCCTGTACTATACCCTGCCCGCCATAGCCGGGCTGGCCGGAGCTACCCTGCGGATACCCAATTCCTTTCTGATCGGAATCGGAGGCGGCAGAAACGTGATATTTATTACCACTGCACTGCTGCTGATTCCAACTGTCGGTGTGGCCCTGGCGCTCAAAGACATCAATACCCCTTATATCACTTTTGCTGTACTAGCTGCACTGTCTGGTTTTGGAGGAGGTAACTTTTCATCTTCAATGAGCAACATCAGTTACTTTTTTCCAAAAAAAGTGCAGGGTACCTCACTGGGGCTCAACGCCGGCATCGGCAATCTGGGGGTAGGAGTGATGCAAAAAACAATACCGCTGGTAGTCGGCCTGTTCTTGTTTTCGGCAATCAATAAAGAAGGCCAGGTCATCAGTGGCGAAGCCCTTGCCGGCATACAAAACGCAGGATGGGTATGGGTACCTTTTCTGACTATAGCTGCTCTGGCAGCTTTTTTTGGTATGAATAACGTCATTACCGGCACTCCAAAGTTACCCAGCACATTTCAGGGTATTGGCAAAACCCTTTATATGGTAGCCCTGGGGTTGGTAGCAGCGGGGGTGGGAGCCTGGATGCTGGTGGGTTTGAAAATAAATATGTGGGTCGTGCTTCCGGTGGTCATCCTGCTGACGGTTATGCTGATGAAGTATGCCACTCCAGGGGAAATGAAAGCCAACCTGAACAAACAGTTTGCCATCTTTAGCAATAAGCACAACTGGATAATGACCATTATCTATACCATGACGTTTGGTTCGTTTATTGGCTTTTCCGCAGCATTCCCCAAATTGTGTCAGGATATCTTTGTTTACACTGATTCTGCCAATCCCAGTTTTATCAATCCCAATGCGCCCAATTTTCTCACCTGGGTCTTTCTCGGGCCGGTTATCGGAGCTTTAATTCGGCCAGTGGGAGGTTGGTTGTCGGATAAGATTAATAGCGGTGCCAAAGTAACGGCAGGCAGCACCGTTGTACAAATAATAGCTACGCTGGCAGTTGCCTATTTTATTATTCAGGCAAAAAACAGCACAACCCCCGAAGCTTACTGGTGGCCTTTCTTTGCCTGTTTCATGCTTCTATTCTTAACCACCGGAATTGGGAATGGCTCGACCTTCAGAAGTATCCCAAACATATTCAATAAGGAGCAGGCCGGCCCCGTGCTGGGCTGGACGGCCGCCATTGCAGCCTATGGGGCATTTATTATCCCCAAGGTGTTTGGCGAGCAGATCAAAGCAGGTACACCGGAATATGCACTTTACGGATTTGCTATTTATTACGTAATTTGCCTGGCGCTCAACTGGTGGTACTACCAGGGACCTAAAGCAGAATTTAAAAACCCTTGATTTGTTCAGGTTAAACATTCAGCTATGACCACACCAAAAGATAAGATCCCCAAGCGCTTTACCCGCTTCATGGAAAAATATCCCGAAATCGGCAATGCCTATTCGGAGCTGGGCCGGGCCGTTCACAAAGCCGGCCCGCTTGACGACAAAACCCGTGCCTTGATAAAAGTTGCCATCTCCGGCGGCGCCATGCTTGAAGGGGCCTTTCACTCGCACATCCGAAAAGCAGTACAGGCAGGAGCTTCCAAAGAAGAATTGCAGCACATTGCCTTCCTTGCGCTACCTACCATTGGCTTTCCCTCCATGATGGCTTTACTATCCTGGATCGATGATATATTCAAAAATTAAATACTCTTAAAACTCCCGATATGATCAATCTAAAAGTAATCAATAAGCATGACCCCTTAAAGAGAAAGGCGGAAAAGCAATCGGAACAGGAGGAGTTTTCACCCATGGATCCCCCTGATGCCTACACCCCTCCCAATTTGGACCCCCTTCCTTATGAAGATTTGCACCCCTTCCTTCAACAACTTTGTGATGAACACAAAGCCTGCATCAAAGAGTTGGAGGCTTTTGAAGAAACCCTGATCCACATCCAGCAAAAAGGAATCGACAAAACAGTGGACGGAAAGCTCCGGCAATTTTTTGATTTTTTTGACAACAACATCGTGGCGCACAACCAAAAAGAGGACAAAGCTCTTTTTCCTCTGTTGCAACAACGCCTGCTGGAAAAGGGAGAACATGGCCATGGCCCCACACCCGTCACAGCAGTCGATATGCTGGAAGATGACCATATAAAAGCCCTTCAACTGGCGGCAGTAGTATTCAATTTTTTCGGGATGGCCATGCGATTGCCCGATCCCAATTCGCGGCTGGTGATGTTGGATGCCGCACTGGAGCAGGGAAAAGTGCTCATCGAATTGCTCCGATTGCACATATTCAGAGAGGATAATATTGTCTTTGCCCAGGCCCAACAGCTCCTCACGGATACTGAGCTTGCCGAAATAGCAAAGCAGGTACCAAAGAAGGAATAACTCTTCAGTCACGGGCGGGCAAGGTACCTCCGAAGATTCCTTTTGACTACCTTTCAACTCCCTCGGCACTATTCCAGCTGGCTCTCTGTGACAGAATAGGCCGGGCTTTGTCTCTTTGGAAAAAGGCTATATGCAGGCTGCCGGCAGACAGATAGCGGAGCCTTCTGCCTGTCTGCCCCCCGCCGAATAGGCCGGACTTACTCGTCCTACTTTTATTATTTCCCTTTTGCTACTTATCTTTCCAATTTGCTGATCAATTTTTTAACTTTTGTATCTATGAAACGTGCATGATTAAATAGTCTTTAAACTCACAAATGAATGATTATTTAATCATGCTAAGTTCCCTGCCAATTGGCAGGCAGGCATATGGCCTTAACTTAAGATAAATAGACATATGAAAAGTACTACCATTCGCCTCGGCGGCGTTCCCGAACACTTCAACCTGCCCGTCCATCTGGCCGCTGAACAAGGGCAGTTTGACAGCCGCGGAGTCGATCTGCAATGGACTACCTACAAAGGAGGCACCGGGCAGATGTGCCGTGCCATGCGCGAAGGAGAGGTCGATATGTGTATCCTTCTGACGGAAGGCATCATTACCGATATCATCAATGGCAATCCGGCCAAAATCATCTCAGTGTACGTCACCACCCCTCTTTGTTGGGGAATCCATACTGGCGCGGCAAATCCACTCCGACACTATAGCGACATCTTCTCCAAGCGGTACGCCATCAGCCGTTTTGGCTCAGGTTCTCACCTCATGGCCATTGTGGATGCCAAAAGCAAGGAGCAACAAATTGAAAAGGAGCAGTTCGAGATCATCAAAAACCTCGACGGTGCGCTGGCCTCTCTTACCGCACAGGAAACGGATGTGTTTTACTGGGAAAAATTTACGACCAAACCCTTTGTCGATGCAGGCCAGCTGCGACGCATCGGCGAATTCCTCACACCTTGGCCGTGTTTTGTGGTAGCCGCCACCGACGACATCCTCAAAAAATCGCCAGAGGCGGTCATTCGAAGCCTGCGCACTATTCATGACAGTTGCGACCGCTTTATGCACCTCAATACCGTCATCGAGCAGGTGAGCCAGCACTATGGCCAAAAGCCCCAAGACGTCGAGCGATGGTACCACAGTACCGAGTGGGCTATCCACGGCTGGGTGAGTGATAAAATGGTAAAGAGTATCGTTTATCACCTTCAGGATGCAGGGATTGTAGAAAAATCACAGGCGATTCCTGAGTTGATCTGGAAAAGATAAGCACGCTGAGCGAAATGACCGACAGTGCCAAAAAGCCGAAAAGAAGGTCGTACCTTTGTCGGAAGGCTCAAAATGTCAGCCTATGTGTGCTGGTTTTGCACTTTCAGCCGGTTTCAATCGTTATCTTTTGGAAGAATTTGCATAGTTCGAGATATTTAAGAAACGCAACGCCATGAATATGCTCAACCGATACCTTTTTATTGTTTTTTTGCTGTTCAATACCGTGGCTGACCAACTCTTTGCACAGCCTGCCAATGATGAATGTGCCAATGCTATCCCCTTAGCTGATGTGCAGGGCTGGTGTTCTGAGCCTCGAGCTTATACGCTGGTAGGTGCTACGCAGTCACCCGATCCTTTGCCTTTTTGCTTTCCCAACAATCAAACGGTTCGGGACCTCTGGTTTTCCTTTGTAGCCGTAGCAACCGACATCAACGTAAGCGTCATTGGCAACGTGGCTGTCAATTCCGGAGGCTCGCTCAACAATCCCCAATTGGCTGTTTACAGTGGCAATTGTGGTAATCTTACTGAAATTGAATGTATCTCTGATGCCTTTGGCAGCAATGTAGCCGAAACCTTCGGAGGGCCACTTACCATCGGCCAAACGTACTATATCCGGGTCAGTGCCCGCAGCAGTAATGTGGGTACTTTCCAGCTTTGTGTAAACAATTTCAACAATGTACCCGAGCCTTCCGGCGATTGCAATACAGCAGCTATCCTCTGTGATAAATCTTCATTCACCGTACAATTTGTCAACGGCACCGGCTTCGACCCCAATGAAATAAGCAACACGACTTGTGATAGGAGCCCAAACTGTTTCATTGAAGAATCGAGTTCGAGCTGGTATAAATGGACTTGCGATCAAAGCGGAAGCCTTACTTTTTCACTCACGCCAGTCAATCCTGCTGATGACCTTGACTTTTTGCTGTACGAGCTGCCAAACGGTATCGACAACTGTTCCAACAAGCAGGAAATCCGCTGTATGGCCTCCGGTGAAAATGTGGGCGAACCGCTGGCCAACTGGGCCGCCTGTACTGGCGCCACCGGCCTCAGCACCAATGATTCGGACGAGTTTGAAAACTGCGGCTGTGAAGCTGGCGACAACAATTTTGTGTCCGCCGTCGATTTGGTTGCCGGCAGAAGCTATGCACTGGTGGTCAACAATTTCAGCAATTCAGGTTCCGGCTTTTCAGTTTCGTTTGGTGGCAGCAGCACCTTTGTCGGCCCCAAAGCAGCCTTCAATTCTGTACCCGACCAGCAAGTTTGTTGGGGGCAGTCCATGACCTTTACTGATGCCTCCAGCTATATCGGCACCCTTACCAGCTGGGACTGGAACTTTGGAAGCAATGCCAGCCCTGCTACCGCCACCGGGCCCGGGCCGCATACTGTGAGCTGGACGGATATAGGCTCCAAGTTCATCGTCCTTTCGGTAGAAACCGACCGGGGCTGCGTAGTGACCTCAGTGGAAACTATTGAAGTGGCTCCCTGTTGCGATGATGTCAATGCCATCAGTATCAATACCAATATTACGGATGTCAGCTGTCCCAATAGCCTGGATGGCGCTATCGACCTTTCTGCTTCCAGCAATGCTCCGATTACCGGCTTTTCGTGGGTGACGGGCGCTACTACGGAAGATGTGAGCAATCTGGGGCAAGGGCCTTATACGGTAACGATTTCCAATGAGGCAACTTGCGATTCGGTATTTGAGGTAACTATAGGCGGCCCTCCTCCTTTTGTTTTTAACCCCATCATTAGCATGCCTACCTGCATGGGAGGTATGGATGGCGCCATTGATTTGCAATTAACGGGCGGAACGCCACCCTATATGTACAATTGGGGAAGCGGTTTTTCTACAGATAACACCCTGTCCAATCTGCCCGTCGGCTTATATAGCGTCACTATTCAGGATGCCAACGGCTGTGAGGAAACGATGGATATTCCCGTCAATGAGCTGGAGCTGGTTCTGAATCAGGCGATCCCTAGCGTGCAGCCACCTTCCTGCCACGATAGTTTCGACGGCACTATTACCCTTACCATTGCCAATGGCCTGCCTCCGTATGAATTTGATTGGAATGACGGGAATGGCTTTGTCAGCAACAATGCTATGGGCGGCCTCAACACAGCTACTTTTACGATCAATTTCAGAGATGCCAACGGTTGCCTGGGTGATACTACGATTTCGATCATTCCTCCCGATCCGCTCTTGGTGATCATCGATCCAGTCGATATCAGTTGCTTTGGAGCCAACGATGGCCAGGCAGTGCCGATTGTGAGCGGCGGAGTGGGCAATTATAGCTTTCAATGGAGTGATCCCACGGCACAAACCGATTCCGTGGCCACCGGGCTGGCTCCCGGCCCTTACCTGCTCACCGTTACGGATGGCAACGGCTGCGATACTATTGCTACTACCACGGTCATCGAACCGCCCGAATTGTTTTTGGATTTGATCAGCGTGGAGGATGTCATCTGCAACGGAGAAAGCACCGGGGCGATCACCGTGCTGGGTACCGGGGGTACGCCGCCTTATCAATACAGTATCAATGGTGTTGAATTTCAAGACGCTCCGACTTTTACCAATTTGCCGGCTGGCGACTACACGATCATTGTACGGGATGCGATGGATTGTGAGCATAGCGTGGCGGCGAGCGTGACCCAACCGCCCCCCTTACTAGTAGATGCCGGAGTAGATAAAACGGTGGACTTGGGCTATTCCGCAACGCTCAATACCACTACCAGCCCGCCCCTGCGCCCCGTTACTTACAGCTGGCATCCTACGGATTATCTCAGTTGTACGGACTGCCCCGGCCCGGTAGCAACACCCCCCAATACAACCACTTATACGGTCCTCATCACGGATGAAGATGGTTGTACCGCTACGGATGAAGTTACGGTGAATGTAGTCAAAAATCGCCCGATTTTTATACCGAATGCCTTTTCACCCAATGCCGATGGCATCAATGATTTCTTTACCGTTTTTGGGGGTCCGGCTGCCCAGCGCATTGAGCTGCTGCGCATCTACAACCGCTGGGGCGCACTGATCTTTGAGGTGCGTGATATTGACCTCAATGACGAGCTGCTCGGTTGGGATGGAACCTTCAAAGGCGAACGATTGCCTCCTGATGTCTTTGCCTACTATACTGTCATAGAATTTATTGATGATGAACGCCTATTGTTTGAAGGAGACATCAGCATTGTCAAATAGTATGTTTCGATTGTTGATCTTATTATTGCTTGTGGCTGGTTATCTGTCCTGTGAGAATGATCTTGCGGAAGTGCGCAAGGTATTGGGAGAAGACGATGTGCATGTGGAATCGGCTCGTAATGTGGAGTTGTTGTATAGCGATTCTGCGGTGGTGCGAGTGCAGGTGAATGCTCCTTTGCTACAGCGCCATCTGGATAAATCGGCTCCATTTGAGGAGTTTCCGGAAGGGGTGGAAGTTCAATTTCTGGATGCCAACAAACAAAAGCAAGGCTCTCTGACGGCCAACTATGCGATTCGGTATGAGGACAAACGGCAGATAGTGGTGCGCGACAGTGTCATCTGGAATAGCTTGCGCGATGAGTGCCTCGAAACAGAAGAGCTGGTTTGGGATGAGCGCAAACAGATGGTCTTTTCTAAGAAATTTGTCAAAATCACCAAACCCGATGAAGTGGTGTATGGCTACGGCTTTGAGGCCAACCAGGATTTTACCAAGTGGAAAATCGAGGCGGTAGAGGGGCGAATCAAGGTAAAGAGCTTGTCTGATGACGCCCCGGCTCCTCCCGGTTCACTTCAATAGAAAGGGCTATTGAGATCAGTTTAAATTTCATTCTTTGGACTACCGACACCAAATATTGTTTTATACCGCGCTTTGCCAAGTTTTGTGCGTATGCACAAAACTTGGCAAAGCGGGATAAACTTCAAGCCTGTTGGTTTAACCAAGGTGTGGAAGTGGTTCTTACTGGTTCAATCGCTATGGAAATGCACAAAACTTGGCGGCTTGAAGTATATATGACCTTACGTACTCGCCTTTGTAGCCTTAGCTACGAAGCTCCGCCCTGCCTTGTCTAAAATAATTTTGCCAGCCGTCGTCTCAAAAACGATTTTTAAACATGATCTGAGTATATATCACAATTGTATTATATTTATCAGCATTTTGAACAATTCGCATAGATGCTACTAAGTCTGATCATCATTTTTCTGTTGTTTTCTGCCTTATTCTCCGGTACGGAGATCGCTTTCATATCGGCCAGCAAGCTCCGGGTGGAGCTCAATCGGATGAAGGGCTCGCGGCAAGGAACCATACTCGCTAAATTTTACGATAAGCCCGCAAGTTTTCTAAGCAGTATGTTGGTGGGCAACAACATTGCGCTGGTGGTGTTCACTACCCTTATGTCGGCCCTGCTAACGCCTTTCTTTAGCCAGGTGTTTGACATTCAAAATGAGGCGCTTTTACTATTCATAAACACCCTTATCGTCACCTTTGTCATCTTGATCTTTGGCGAATTTTTGCCCAAAACCCTCTTCCGCCTCTATGCCAACGAGATACTCTATTTTTTGGCCATCCCACTGCGGATGTTGGAAATGCTGCTTTACATCCCTTCCTGGATCATGACCCACCTTTCGAGCTGGCTGCTCAAATTTATTTTCAAAGCTCCTGTTGAAAGCAGCAATAATGTACTCACCTTGCATGATCTGGAATACTTTATCAAAGACACACTTACCGATGACGATGACGAGATCGATGCCAATCTTTTTGAGAAAGCCTTGCAGTTTCGCAACGTTAAAGTAAAGGAGTGCATGGTACCCCGTACCGAGGTGGAGTACGTAGAAGTGACAAGTGGTATTGAAGAGCTGATCTCAAAATTCATGGAAACCAATCATTCCCGTATCATTGTCTGTAAGGGTGATATGGATAATGTGCTGGGCTACACCTATCACCAACAAATGCTGGCCAGCCCCGACTCGATCGGCAATATGATTATGCCGATGCCCTTTGTGCCGGAGGCGATGCGGGTGCGGGATTTGCTCAACAAGTTTATCAAAGAGCGCAAAAATATAGCCTGCGTGGTAGATGAATACGGCGGCACAGCCGGCATCATCACGCTCGAAGACATCCTGGAGGAGATATTTGGTGAGATCGAAGATGAGTACGATCAGGAGGAATATGTGGAAACGCAGGTATCCGAAAAGGAATACATTTTTAGCGGGCGACTGGAGATCGATTATCTCAATGAAAAGTACGAAAACCTGGAGCTGCCCGAAGGGGATTACCACACACTTTCCGGCTACCTGGTGATGACGACTTCAACGATTCCCGAGCAGGGTGCCGAAATCATTCTCAATGGCTACAAATTTGTATTGGAATTGGTAAGTGACACCAAAATCGAAACCATTCGGGTGATCAAGCTGGATGATTTCGCTTGAAATGAGTAGTAAATCAATGAAAAAATGGCTGACGGACATATTGTATTCCTTTCCGGTTCAGCTCGTCATATTGCATTTCAAGAATAATCTTAGTCTTTTGGCCATTTGGATCCTGCTGATTTTGTTGATGACCGGTACTATTGGCAATATCTTTGGCATCCGCTACCTTTTTGTGACCCCTGAATACCTCGGCAAGGTAAATTTTCTCAGCTTTTTCTTTCTCGGCCTGGCCTTTGGCGGGTTTTTTATGACCTGGAATTTGACCAGTTATTTGCTTGAGTCTTACCATTTCCCTTTCCTGGCATCCCTTTCCCGGCCATTTACCAAATTTTGCCTCAACAACCTGGTCATCCCACTTACCTTCCTGGTGTATTACCTGATCTACGCCATATACTTTATGTCCTATTTTGAATATTGGGATGCTTGGACGATAATCAAGAATTGTACAGGTTTTTTGCTGGGAGTAGGAGGCCTCATCATTCTATCCGCTGTTTATTTCTCCTACACCAATAAAGACATCCTCAGTTTTCTCAAAGTACATCGGCAAGAGCCACCCAACAAAGCCGCTAACCTCGCTCCCGGCCGACGCGGAGCCGATATCGAGCGAATTAAATCAGGTGCCCCCTCCTGGCGCGTTGACACCTACCTTAGCGAATCATTGCGACCACGGCTGGTGCGTAGTGTAGCGCATTATGATTCCAGCATCCTGCTCAGTGTATTTCGTCAAAATCACGTCAATGCCCTTGTCGTACAGCTTGCCGGGCTCGTACTGCTCATCATCCTCGGCTTTTTAATCGACTATCGCTACTTCCGGATACCTGCCGGAGCCAGTGTATTCATATTGTCAAGCGTATTTGTAGCTATTACCGGAGCGATCACCTACTGGTTCAGCAAATGGCGGGTGCCGGTATTTGTACTCCTGCTCATCCTTATCAACTACCTCACGGGCTATGAAATGTTCAACCACCGCAACAAGGGTTATGGCTTGGATTATACTATCGCTACTAAACCTATTTACAACTATCAGCACTTAGCCCAAATGGCCAGCGAAGAAAATGTAGCAGTTGATGAAGCCAATACCATTAAAATACTCGACACCTGGCACAGCCGTATGCAGGTAAGTGGCGACAGCTTACCCAAAATGGTCATTTTCTGTGTGAGCGGCGGCGGTATGAAAGCAATGGTTTGGACCATGCAAGTGCTCCAGCGTGCCGACAGTCTGAGTGGCGGGAGGCTATTTAAAAACTGCACGCTCATCACTGGTGCTTCGGGCGGGTTGATCGGGACAGCCTATCTTCGGGAACTGCTGCTGCGCAGGCAAAATGGCGAAGCAATTGATATTTACAGCCGCCAGTATATCGATCAGCTTTCACAAGACCTGCTCAACTCGGTAGCCTTTACCATTGTAGCCAATGACCTCTTTCTTCCCTGGGGAAAGTTTGAACACAATGGATTCAACTATCGGAAAGACAGGGGCTATATTTTTGAGCTACAGCTAAATGAAAATACCGAGCACATCCTTAACAAACCTATTTCTGCCTATAAAGAGCCCGAAGCGAATGCGATGATCCCCATGCTTTTCATCACGCCTTCCATCGTCAATGATGGCCGCCGTTTGATCATCTCTCCGCAAGGAGTATCCTACATGACGGTAGCGCCCGTCGGAGTATATCGGGAAAACACGGTAGAAGTGGATGCTGTTGATTTTGGTAGGTTTTTTCATGACCAAGGAGCTGACGACCTGCTCTTCACTTCGGCCTTGCGCATGAATGCGACCTACCCTTATATACTGCCCAATGTGTTTTTGCCCAGCAAGCCGAGTCTGGAAATTATGGATGCCGGGTTCCGCGACAATTACGGCATCATGTCAGCCACCCGCTTCATACATGTATTCAAAGACTGGATAGTAGAAAACACTAGTGGTGTGGTGCTCTTGCAGATCAGTGGCATTGATAAATCCGAGGAAACGGAATCCGACGATCAGGCTGGCGTAATCTCTACGCTTTTCAATCCCCTGGGCATCGCCGGTCAAATCATGACGTTGCAGGACTATGAGCACGACAACAGCCTCGGCTATATTTTCGACCTTTTAGGGGAAGATTATTTCGATATCATTCGCTTTGTATATCATCCCATCAAGGACAATGAGCGGGCTTCGATGACCTTTCACCTCACTGCCCGCGAAAAGCACGACATTCTGAATTCCTTCTATTTACCCGAAAATCAGCAAAGCCTGCAACGACTTATGAAGGCGATGGATTGGTAGGCGGGCCTTCAGGCTGTTTTGTCAATTGGTATGCTCTGTAAAACACAAATGCAATGCGTACAGGATGGCGGCTGCAAAAATGGAAGCTATCAGGCGGGCATCAAAAATCCACGAATCGTAATTGCCCATTTTAAAGACCAGCAAAAGGCTCAGGTACTTATTCCACCGAAGCTTTGTAGTAAATTCGATAGATCGCGTCGGCATAATCATCCGATACCAACAGGGAGCCGTCAGGCATAAATTCCAAATCCACAGGCCGCCCCCACACTTCATCGCCCCCTTGTAGCCAACCCTCTGCAAAGGTTTCATAACTCAATGCGCGGCTACCTGCCAGCCGCACCAGCGCGAGGCGATAGCCAATCTTATCGGCACGATTCCAACTACCATGCTCTGCAATCAGGATGTGCCCGACATAGCCCGCAGGGAAGTTGCCGGCAGGGACGAACTCAAGCCCCAACGGCGCCACATGTGGGCCCAGCTTTTGAGCAGGTGCTGTAAATTCATCACAATTTCGCAGCTCGCCATATTCCGGATCGGGCAAATCGCCTTGATGGCAGTAGGGATAGCCAAAATGCATTCCGTCCCGGGGAGCATGATTGAGCTCGCAAGCCGGCAGGTCATCTCCCAACCAGTCGCGCCCGTTATCGGTAAACCAAAGCTCCTTTGTTCTGGGATGCCAGGTAAAGCCAACTGTATTGCGGATACCCCGCTGTACGATCTCAAAGCCACTTCCATCCGTATTGAGTCGGGTGATGCTGGCATATACTTCCTCCTTCGGCTCGCAGATATTGCAAGGCGCACCCACCGGCACATACAATTTGCCATCCGGCCCAAACGCGATGTACTTCCAGCCATGACTGCGGGCAGCGGGATATTGATCGTAAATAAGTTGGGGTGTAGGAGGGGCGGCAAGCTGTTGCTCAATATTATCAAAGCGCAGTATCTGATTGAGGGCCGATACATAAAGATGGCCGTCTTTAAACGCCACACCATTGGGCATGTTTAGCTTGCGGGCAATGGTGAATTGCTTTTCGGCAAAGTAGTCTTTGTCGGCATCCTGTACGGCATATACCTCTCCCTTTCGACGCGTTCCAACGAAGAGCGTACCGGAAGGGCTTAGCGTCATTGAACGGGCATTTTTGAGCCCTCCCGCATACAGTTCGATATGAAAGCCATCGGGCAACCGGATATGCTGCAAAGGAAGCTTGCTTCGGGCTGTTTGGGTAGTAAAGCTACTCTTATGGTTGCAGGCAAGGTTGGAAAACAACCAGAGCGCAAAGAGGTAGCGGGGGAGCTTTTTCATTAAAAACAAGATAGGAAATTTGATTGTTACCGGCAAGCCGTATCTTTAGCGATGGCAAATGCTGCTTTAGGCTGTCAAAAATATATGCCCTAATTGCTAACTCAACAGCTCACGTATGATATTTCCAATCGGTGATACTCAGGTTGAAGGTGGTTACAAGCCTTATTTTACATACCTTTTCCTGGGTTTAAACATTTTGATTTTTCTCCTTCAACTCACGCATCCCAATGCCTTTATTTGTGAATTTGGTGCCATCCCCAACGACATTGCCAATGGCCGGGGCTACCTCACCTTGCTCACCAGCATGTTTATGCACGGTGGCTGGATGCACTTGATAGGCAATATGCTCTTCCTGTGGGTTTTTGCAGATAATATCGAAGCTACCGTAGGCAATTTCAATTTTCTGGCCTTTTACTTGCTTGGCGGCCTGGCGGCGTCTGCTATCCACATCTGGTTCAATATAGGTGGCGAGCTAGCCAACTGCTGCATGCCCTGCGGAGGTGGATTGGATTGCGCCGGGGCTGTTTCTGCCTGCCCGGGCAGCATCCCCAGTGTAGGGGCTAGTGGAGCTATTGCGGCCGTGCTGGGAGCCTATTTGGTGATGTTTCCAAAGTCAAAGATCAAGGTGTTGGTGGTTTACTTTTTTCGCTCCTTCCAAATGCCTGCCATCTGGTTTTTGGGTATCTGGATCGGCATGCAGCTCATTTCGGGTATGGCTGCACTAGGGCCTGTGACGGCCGCTACCTCGGGCGTGGCCTGGTGGGCGCACATCGGTGGGTTCTTTTTCGGCGTATTGGCAGGCTTTTTTGCCCGGCCAAAGCCTGCCCAGCAAGTCGTGTAATCAACAGACTTTGGTAAAGCTCAAAAATGAGGCGACATAAAAAGAAATTGTGGTTCCTGCTTCTCTTGCTTGTAAGCGGTATAGTGCTGGCGCTACCCGAAGTATTTTATAAAAATGAAGGTAGCAGCCGGTCTGTTGGCAGCGTAAGAAATGGAAGCCTGGAAGAAGCGTATCTCCTACCTTACTCAGGTAAAAACTTCCGTTACTTCAGCCCTTTTAGTTATTATATCCTGAACAATGGCTATACCCATAGCAAGGTGTACCACACACTGATGGAAGCTTATCGGCAATGTGAAAAAAGCTGCCCGGCAACCTTTTTTCGGGTTATGGAATGCTCTGACAGATATGGCGGCAAGATGCTCATCCACCGTACCCATCAGAATGGGATGAGTGTAGATTTCATGGTGCCTAAAATAACACGCAGTGGGCAGTCTCGCTTTTTTGACCGTCTCGGCCTGCTACACTATTTGCTCGATTTTGACGACAGCGGCCATTTGGAGATCAGCAAAAATGTACGCATTGATTTTGAAGCCATCGGCAAACACATCCTGGCTCTCGACAATGCAGCCGAGCAAAATGGCTTGCGCATCCGGAAGGTTATCCTAAAAATTGAACTGAAAGACGATCTCTACGCCACCCAAAGTGGAACCGAAATCAAAAAACGAGGCATTTATATTGTACAGGCATTGACCAAAGTGGTCAACCAGGTACATGATGACCATTATCATATCGACTTTGAGCCGCTCCACTAATTTACCTGCTTACGGGAACTTAGGTTCCGGTGTCTGCGTAGCAATACTACAGTAGATACATCAGGGGAAGGGCTGGATCAATGGCAAAAAAATTTCTCTTCCTGTTTTCTCTCCGATGATCGCAACTTGCATTAAAATATTACCTTTGCACCATATTTGATAAAGCAATATTATGGCTACCGAAATATTCGAAAAAGTAAAACAAGTTCTGACAGATATCAACGAATCAGCCCCCAAAGATACCGCCGAGCTGGAAGCCTTCCGCATCCGTTATCTGGGGAGCAAGAACATCATCAAACCTTTGTTTGGCGAGATTCGCCACATCCCAAATGATCAGAAAAAGGAGTTTGGCCAGCTAATCAATGAAGTGAAGCAAACAGCGGAGGAAAAGTTCAAGCAGTGGCAAAGTACCCTGGATAGTGCCGACGATGCCACCGATGCTCAAAACATCGACCTTACGGCTCCTGGCCTTCCGCTCAAGCTGGGCTCGCGCCACCCTATCAGCACTACTATGAACCGGATCATCGAAATATTTGGGCGCATCGGATTTGCCGTAGCCGAAGATCGGGAGATTGAGGATGACTGGCACAATTTCACTGCCATGAATACTCCGGAAGATCATCCGGCTCGTGATATGCAGGACACTTTTTATTTGCAAGATAATGCCAGTATGTTGCTGCGCACACATACCAGTTCGGTGCAAGCCCGCCTGATGACTCGCCAGCAACCGCCCATCCGCATTATTGCCCCGGGGCGGGTGTATCGCAACGAAACTATTTCGGCACGCGCACATTGTCAATTCCATCAGGTGGAAGGTTTGTATGTGGATGAAAATGTGTCCTTTGCTGATCTGAAACAAACCCTGCTGCATTTTGCCCGCGAAATGTATGGCCCCGATACCGACATCCGGCTGCGGCCTTCCTACTTTCCCTTTACCGAGCCCAGCGCCGAGATGGACATATCCTGCTTTATTTGCATGGGCGACGGTTGTAGCGTGTGCAAGCATACCGGCTGGGTAGAAATAATGGGCTGTGGAATGGTGGATCCGGCAGTGTTCGATACCTGCGGCATCGACAGTAAAAAGTACACCGGCTTCGCATTCGGTATGGGCATAGAGCGCCAGGCGATGCTGCTCTATCGGATCAACGACATTCGGCTGCTATTTGAAAATGATGCCCGTTTTCTCAATCAGTTTAATTCAGCACTCTAAGAAACTGATACGAACCTTTGTAATTTTTCCAGGTCATGAAAGCAAGCATACCCAAAGGCACCCGCGACTTCGGCCCTGCTGAAGTTATCAAACGCCAATATATTTTTGACACCATTCGCCAGGTATTCACCAAATACGGCTACCAGCCTATCGAAACACCGGCTATGGAAAGCTTGGCTACCCTTACCGGCAAATATGGCGAAGAAGGCGATAAGCTTCTTTTCAAAGTCCTAAATAATGGCGATTACCTTAGCAAGGCCGATGAGCAGGCTCTTCAAGCCCGCGACTCGCAAAAGCTCACCTCCAGCATTAGCAAAAGAGGGCTGCGCTATGACCTTACTGTGCCCTTTGCCCGCTTTGTGGTGATGAATCAGCAGGATATTACCTTTCCATTCAAGCGCTATCAGATACAACCCGTTTGGCGGGCCGACCGCCCTCAGAAGGGCCGTTATCAGGAGTTTTATCAATGCGATGTGGATGTCGTGGGCTCAGGTTCCTTAATGTATGAAGCCGAATTGGTTCAAATTTATGACGAAGTCTTTGCTCGCCTTGGGATGGAGGTAGCCATTTTGGTAAATAACAGAAAAGTGCTGGCAGGTATGGCGGAAGCCAGCGGTATTGGTGAGCAGTTTATGGACATGACCATTGCTATCGACAAGCTCGACAAGATCGGGATGGAGGGAGTACGGAAGGAAATGTTGAACCGTGGTATTTTAGCCAGTGCAATTGATAAAATAGCAGAAATGCTGCAAGTTAAGAGCCTGGACGAGCTGCAGCCCCTCTTTGCCAACAGCCCTGTGGGACAGCAAGGTATTGCTGAATTGAAAGCTTTCCACAGCTATTTTGACCTCGGAGGGGCAGCCAATGAGGTGCGCTTTGATGTTAGGCTGGCTCGTGGGCTCAATTATTATACCGGCTGCATTTTCGAAGTAAAGGCAAAAGCTTTGCAAATCGGTAGCGTAGGCGGTGGCGGCCGATACGATGACCTCACCGGTATATTTGGCCTCAAAGGCGTATCGGGTGTAGGGGTCAGCTTTGGAGCGGCCCGCATATATGACGCCATGCAGGAGTTGAATCTTTTTCCCGAAAATTTCACCAACAGCCTACAGATTTTGCTGATCGGATTGGATGCGGAGAGCCACCGCTTTGCCTTTGAGCAGCTCATACAGCTTCGTAAAGCCGGCATCAATGCAGAGCTCTATCCAGAGCCGGTCAAGCTGAAAAAGCAGATGAAATACGCCAATGCCCGCCGGGTGCCTTTTGTGGCTCTCATCGGTAGCGAGGAGCGTCAAAGCGGCTTGCTGACTTTTAAGAATATGGAAAGTGGCGAGCAGAGCAAATTGAATATCGATCAAATTATCAAGCACCTGAGCCAGTAGTGATTTAGCGATGGCCACCAATTTGCCACCTATGACAGCTCCCCGATTTTCCAACCTCAGCCAGGTCCAACAGGCCCTCATGGCGGGGGAAGTCTCTTGCCAAAGCCTTGTAGCTCACTATCTACAGCGCATCCAGGCCAGCCGCCACCTCAATGCATACATCGAGGTGTTTGCGGAAGAAGCGCAGGCGAAGGCCCGGCAGCTGGACGAAAAGATACAACTCAAACCCGATCAACTCGGCCGCCTCTTTGGGATGGTACTTTCTATCAAAGATGTGATCTGCTATAAAGATCATAAGGTGAGTGCTGCCAGCAAAATGCTCCATAATTTTACCAGCTTGTATTCGGCCACCGCTGTGCAACGATTGCTTGCTGAAGATGCTATCATCATCGGGCGTACTAATTGCGATCAGTTCGGGATGGGTTCTTCCAATGAAAACAGCTACTATGGCCCGGTTCGCAATGCTGCCAATCCAGGGCGCATTCCGGGTGGCTCATCAGGGGGAGCTGCTGTTTCCGTACAGGCGGATACCTGCCTGGCAGCATTGGGAACGGATACAGGTGGTTCAGTCAGGCAGCCGGCTGCTTTTTGCGGGCTGGTAGGTTTCAAACCCAGTTATGGGCGCATCTCCCGGCACGGGCTCATAGCTTACGCTTCCTCCTTCGATCAAATCAGTTGCCTGACGCATCAGATAACCGATGCCGCATGGCTGTTGGAAGTGATGGCAGGTGCTGATGAGTTTGATAGTACCTGCAGCAGGCGAGCCGTTGAAGCTTTTTCGACGCTCGATGCTTTCACTGGCAAAGCGCGGGTGGCCTATCTGGAGCAAGCCCTGGAGCACGGAAGCCTGGATTCGGAAATTCGGGAACAAGTGTATTCCTTTATTGGAAGATTGCGGGCCGAAGGGCATATAGTAGAAGCTGCAAGTTTTGATCTTTTGGAGTACATCATCCCTACCTATTATGTGCTGACCACGGCAGAGGCTTCCTCCAATTTGGCTCGTTACGACGGCATTCGCTATGGCCACAGAAGCAGGCAAGCGGAGGACTTGCATGAGACTTATGTGATGAGCCGTTCAGAGGGTTTTAGCGATGAAGTAAAGCGCAGGATATTGTTGGGAACCTATGTGTTGAGCAGCGGTTATTATGATGCATATTACAACAAAGCCCAAAAAGCCCGGCGGTTGATCCGGCAGCGCTTGCGGGCATTATTTGAGACCTATGATTTTATTATGATGCCAACAGCGCCCACAAGTGCCTGGCCGTTGGGCGAAAAGGTGAATGATCCGGTGGCTATGTATTTGGCTGATATATTCACCGTTCCGGCAAATTTGGCGGGTATTCCGGCCATTTCTATCCCTTTGGGAAGGAACAAAGATGGCATGTTCATTGGAGTTCAGTTGATGGCCGACCTGTTTGAGGAGGCCGCTTTACTCAATTTTGCCGCGCTTTTTGTAAAAAAATAATGGTATGTACATAGCGGGGCAGGGTTCTTTTACGTTCTACTTATTTGCCAAATTTTCGTAATAATCCATGAACTACATCAAAATCAAATCGTTTGACCAGGCGATAACCAACTTTACTATGAAGCGCCATTTTGCAATTTTGCTGTTGTCTTGCTTTAGCCAATCGCTTTTCTCTCATACAAGCTTCTTCTCTTCCCACTCTGAACCTTTGGCATTCGTTGATAATAAGTCGAAAAAAAAGCGCTATAAAGCTCCTCGTTACAAGAAAAAGGTATTTCAGCAAAGGATGCAGCAAATAGAGAGCAATGTGCGCTTGCCTGTGAATAATGAGATCAAAAACCTGATCAACGATTATGTGTTGAGAGCCCGTGGCAACACAGAAAAGCTTTTGGGCCGCTCGGCTATCTATTATCCAATTTTTGAAAAATACCTACACAAGTATAACCTCCCGCAAGAGTTAAAACACCTCTCTATTGTCGAATCGGAGCTCATTCCCAAAGCCGTTTCACCCACTGGTGCTTCCGGCCTGTGGCAGTTTATTCGTTCTACCGGACGCCTGATGGGGCTTACTATCAACAATTATGTAGATGAACGCTTCGACATTCACAAATCAACCGATGCAGCAGCTCGTTATCTCGCTGAGTTGTACAACCGATACCACAACTGGACCCTCGCTATAGCAGCCTACAACTGTGGGCCCGGTACAATGGATCGGGCTATTCGCAAGGCCCGAAGTAAGAACTTTTGGAAAGTCAGAAAGCACCTGCCGGATGAAACGAAACATTATATCCCTAAGTATATTGCGGTCAACTATGTGATGAATTTTTATGTTTTTCACGATCTGCGGCCACAATATCCCGATTACAATTTGCAACTGACGGAGGTACTGAGGGTGTACAAGCGGACCACTTTTAAAGAAATTGCGGCAAAAACAGGGGTATCTATGAAAATACTGCGGCGGCTTAATCCCAATTATAAAAAGAAGATCATTCCTCCGAATGAGAAAGGCTATTTGCTGGTGCTACCGCAGATTGATCCGCGCGGCAGGGTGGATTTTTCCGGAATCGGTGTTCTCAAAAGCACCTTATAGGCTGTACTGAATAGGTTTTTGTCAGTAATAGGCCAGCAATTCTTGCTATTAAAGGAAAAAAAATATGACTGTAAAAAAATGAGTATATATCTTAGCTATCAAAAGAGATAGCCTATGGTTGACAAATTAATACAAGGTATAAAAATAGGTTTTGACCAAGTAAAAGAGCATCGTTATAAAAATGCCCAAATATCATTAGGAGATTATTTGCAATCAGCTTTGGCGATGTTTCATTTAAAAGATGCTTCTTTACACCAGTACCGAATTAACTATCCTCAGCGCGAAGAAAACTTACAGCAAATATACGATGTGAACTTTCTTCCATCAGATAGTGCTATTCGAGAAGGTATAGATGGGGTATCCCCTGACGATATTCAAAAGTGTTTTGGGATCGCTCATCAAGAGCTAAGCAATGACGGCATCATGGATGATTATAAGGTATTAGGGCGATACCAAGCCCTCCCTTTTGACGGTACTCAACACTATTGTAGTGCCAAAACACCCTGTGAACATTGCTTGAAAAAGGAGTATCGCAATAAAAAGGGGGAGGTTACAAAAATAACCTATTCCCATCAGGCCTTAGCTGCAGTAATGGTGCATCCTGATCATAAAGAAGTATTTCCAATAGCCTGTGAAGCCATTGTTAAACAGGATGGCTCCCAAAAGAATGACTGTGAACTTAATGCTTCTAAGCGCCTCATTCCAAAGGTTCGCCAGATGCTTCCCATTGAAGAATATGAATTGCTCGGCATTTTTGACGGTCTATATCCTAATGGTCCACACATTAAGTTATTAGGCGACTATCAAATGCGCTATATCATTGGCATTCAGGATGGTTATGTATTAATTCAAGTGGATGCACTCAAAGCTAAAGATGCCTTACAAACTCATATGTGGAATGAGTCAAAGGGTAAAAAAGCGATAGCCCGTTGGGCTAATGACCTAATACTCAATGGACAGCACCAGCAAATTAACACCAACTACTTTGAATACGAAGAATTTGATTCTGATGGTAAACGAACCTATTTCAACTCTTGGATAACAGACATTCCCATTGACCAAGACAACATAATGGAGTTAGTCAAGGTGGGACGTAGCCGTTGGAAAATTGAAAACGAAACGTTTAATACCCTTAAAAATCAAGGGTATCATTTAGAGCATTCATATGGTCATGGCAAAAAGTACCTCGCAACTAATTTTATGTTGCTCACTTTTTTAGCATTCCTCGTTGACCAGATTGCTCAAAAATTAGACAAGGCCTTCAAAAAGGCATGGACTTATTGCAAAACCAAAAAAAACCTTTGGGAAAAAATTCGACAGGTCTTTGATGTGTTACCTTGTATGTCAATGAACGTTATTTACCGATTTATCGCCAGGGAAATCAAAATCAGCCTCCCTAGGCTCGAATAAATATTTACTTTTTTCTAATAGCGAGAATCGCTGGTAATAGGCAGTAGGCAGTAGTATATTTTTGAATGCGTATTTAATTGACAATCAATTAAATACATATTATATGATGTTTAAATTAAATGCAGTGGAATAGTTCTTGCTATACTTGTACGCGATGGTGAATTTATTGATGATTTTCAAAATTTAATAAATTCAGCAAGTGTGTGTAAAGGGTATTTTGAATGTTTTGTCAAATTGGTTGAACAGCTCGTGAACGGCGAAAGAATAAAAATCTCTCACATCTAATTATAGTTTTAATATATTTTTTTCTAATTTCAGGTATTTACTTACTGTAATCCCTAGTTTAACTTTAGATGCAATGGAACGGTGGATCACTCTGTTTTTACTCTTTTTTTGGTTTTTCAATTTTTCCCTGGCTCAAAATCCGCAACTTAATTCATCCGGCTTTGGTACCGCTTATAGCACAATTCCCGGCTTTACGGATAATCAATTGCGTCAGCGACTCAGTTCACTGACCAATGCCATCGTTGCTCCGCGGCTCAACAGGATTGTAAAAAGCTATATCAACACCTATACTCTGAAGAAGCGAGATAAGACAGAGACTATGCTGGGTAAGGTGGAGATGTATTTCCCGCTTTTTGAGAAATACCTCGAGCAGCACAGGCTCCCTACCGATTTAAAGTTTCTGCCCATTTTAGAATCTGCACTCAATCCCAATGCGGTATCCCGCTCCGGGGCAGTTGGGCTATGGCAATTCATGCCGGCTACTGGAAGAGAGAATGGCTTGAGAATCAATTCGTTGGTGGATGAACGCCGCGATCCGAATAAATCGACCCTTGCTGCGATCAAGTATCTGACCCGGCTGTACAAAAAGTATGGCGATTGGTCGCTTGCATTGGCGGCCTACAATGGCGGGCCGGGCCGTGTCAACAGGGCGATCAAGCGGGCGAGGAGCAAAAACTTTTGGCGTATCAGTAAATATTTGCCGCGCGAAACGCGCGCCTATGTGCCTGGGTTCATTGCCGCTTACTACATCGTTCATTTTTACGAACAGCACAATCTCATGCCTGCATATCCTCAAGTGGATTTGCAGATCACTGAAACCACTACCATATACGAGCGCATCAGCTTCCAAAAAATTTCGGAAATTACCGGCACTCCTATTCACCAGATTCAGGCACTCAATCCATCTTACAAGCGCCTGTTTATTCCAAGCAGTACAAAGGGCAATTATTTGGTACTTCCCCAGCATCGGATGGCTGATATGCTAAACCATCTCGGCCGGCCCGACCAACGAATCAAGCACCTGGCAGCAGGGCATATCGCAGCACCCAATGCATATACTATTCCTTCGGACAACTTCAAGCGGTCAGTTTATCTGGCACAGGGTACAGAGCAACTCAAATCGCTTGCCCGGCAGTTTAACTGTACTGTAGATGATATCAAGCAATGGAATCGCCTCCGCTCCGAAAAGCTTCAGCGCGGGCAGAGCATCTATTTTTATACACCCAAAATAAGTGCGATTGATTTGTTGCCGGTACCTTTACCTGCTGCCGATATACAGGCTCAGTCTTCACAAATACGGGTACTTCCTCCGCGGATTTATACTACTTCCAAAATCAGGGCCGTATCCAAAAAATATCATTTCTCTAAAGAGCAAAAGCAGAGCAAGTATATCTATTACCAGATGAAAAGGAGAGAATCCTTGCAGGATGTTGTCAGGCGCTTTCCGGGTAATAGCTTACAGGAGTTGATAGAAATCAATAACATCAACAAGAACCGCATTTCTCAACTCAAGCCCGGAACGCGTATTCTGGTGCGGGTGCCAAAGTAAGTTATTCTTTTGAGTCACTGGTCGAAGGTGAAATCGAAGGTGATAACCGAATAATTATATATCCCTACAGCATAATTTGGATTTTCCATAGGTGCCTTTATATAATTGCCTCTACCTATATAGAAATTCACTCTACCCATATCCGGAAAAGAAGAAAACTCCTGAGATGAAAATGTATATTGTCCATCATCTTCGGTATGAACTGTTATCAATTTACTTTGACTATTGACGATATCAATATTATCAGGGTTGGAAGCATTGTAGTAAAGAAGAATAGCAATGCCATTTTGATTGGACGGATCGGCTTCCCATTGAATAGTTACAAGATCAGCAGCAGTAAGCGTATCGTCATTTTGATATGCGGGGCTATTTAGTACGATCAAGGGGGGGGAATAAAATGAAGTGGACAAGCCTGGCAAATTTTCACTGTTATTTCCAGCAAGACTAATTGATATAGTATCTCCATAAAGACTTGACGCTCCCGGCAAATAAAAACCTCCTTCATATTGTGCAATACCGTTGCTCTCAATGTTGAATGGTAAAGGTATTGAATTCAAATACAGCGCACCAAAGTTTTTGGAAACCCCATTCTTATTACTAAATCTTGCAGCTGTCTGAATTTCCGGACCTCTGATATTCTGAGTCGCGTAAGAGGCATATGAAGTAATGGATATAAACCCATCTACCGGATCATTCAGCAAATCCAATATTTCAATAACGGATGGCAAAGACGACCTTTTCTGAGCTAATAAATCTTTTTGGTGATTTGACAATCCCAAACCATCTAAATCTCCTTTAGAACAAGAGGTGTACAGTAGCGTAGCCACGGCTAAAAAAAATAGCGTTTTGATATACCTTTTCATCTTTAAGCATTTTATTTTTTAATCGAATAGTTTCTATAATAGAATAATTATATGGTCATAAATAGGTATTAGTTGCAATCTCTAGGAATATTACAACGAGATTCAGTCCAAAGCATAAGTACAGCCTGTGAATAATTGGTAACATTATCTGCAAAGTCAATTATTCCACCTGATTCATACCGTGGCCTATATATTGCATTTGGATTTTCACAAGGTGGAGGGCTTTCACAACCATCGCTAACCTGTATACAAGGTTCTCTATAATATACTCTGAATACCAGTTGATCTCCAGAAATTGGAATGGGAAAACTTGGCGTACAATCAGGTGTTGTTACATTTAGACCAATTCGAAATGTCCATACATCATCGCAGTCCCCTTCATCTACACTCCTGAATCCTTTGCATGTTCCTTCACTTATACATGACTGAAAAGCCTGTGAAGCAGCAAAGCCGTTGCAATTGGATTCATATTCAACATATAGCAAATACTTATCTGAATCTAACCCGGACTCAATATCAAGAATGTTTTCTCCAGTATTTGTACATATATCACCTCCTGAAACCGGTATTGGACAAGATGCTGACCTGTTGGGGTAATTCATAAAGTTTATATTTAAGGTCACCGTTCCTTCCGTATAGCTTTCACATTTATTACAACAACATTCACATCCAGAAATTATAATAAATAAGATAATAAATACCCGAAAATCAAGAAATGATTTTTTTACCATGTTATTCTTCCTTTTTTGATTTACGAATTTTTAGGTGAAAACATATAAAACAGTCGTTGCTTAACGAACTAAAAAGCAACTACATTATATCTTACAAACAGTTTACGTACGGCAAGGTAAAAAAAATGAGAATTTCCAAACAAAAAAGTAAAAAATCGAAATAATTTTTATAATCAACTGATTATCAGCCAATTACTCTTTGCAAAATCATTGATATATTATTCTACTTGGAAAGTGCAAGCACTTGGTTAGCACATGTATATTCCATGCAAAGCCGAGAGGCGTATTGTCGTAAGGGGGGTGAATAATATAAAGGAGGGCTCACCTAAACCAGCAGGCATTAAAAAACACTTCTACCCTCTCATTTTGTCCGATCCGGATGGTCGCTGATAAAACCCGACCAGCCGCTGTATCGCTTTCCGCCCGTGGCGGAGTGGCTGCTCTGAAAGTGATGGCAAAGAGCAGCGGCAAGTGCATCGGTGGCGTCGAGCTGCTGTTCGTCCAGCTTTTTGCCGAGGATATTGGACAGCATGGCCGCCACCTGCTCTTTGGAGGCATTGCCATTGCCGGTGACCGATTGCTTAATCTTTTTGGGAGAATATTCTGTGACCGCCAGCCCCTTTGTAAGCCCGGCTACCATAGCCACCCCCTGAGCCCTGCCCAGTTTTAGCATGGATTGCACATTTTTGCCAAAAAAGGGCGCTTCGATAGCCATCTGGTCGGGTTGATAGTTTTTGATGATGGCGTGCAGGCGTTCAAATATTTTTTTCAATTTTAATTGCTGGCTTTCCAGATGGCTCATCTTCACTACCCCTATTTCCAACAGCTGTGGCTGCTTGTTGCGAATTTCCACCACCGCATAGCCCAGCACATTGGTGCCCGGGTCCACTCCTAAGATTCTATGTATCTTTGGCTTTTCTTTCATGCTTTGCAGCAATGTATCACTTCTGGGCTTTTGTTGCAAACGAATTACTCACTATCATCGGACAAATAAGGTCATATGAGCAAAAGACCGAGTCGGCAAAAAGTCGTTCTTACCCCCTGCGTTTCAATTTTTTGATAAAAACAGCAATTGCCCTGGCGCTTTGTTATGTACTCTACTACCAGGTCATTTCCAAAAAAGACATCGACCTGATTCGTGAGGCTTTTTTTCAACAACTTTCACCCGGCCAATTACCCTGGCTCATTGCTGCGGCCATATTGATGCCGCTCAACTGGGCGCTGGAAACGGAGAAGTGGCGGCTACTTATCCGGCGCTTTGAGCCACTCCCTTTCCTGAGGGCTTACAAAGCAGTGGTTTGCGGAATTACCTTTTCCCTCTTCACTCCCAATCGCATTGGCGAATATGGTGGCCGGATATTGTATGTGTCGCCCGAAAATAATTGGAAGGCCGTCATTGCTACGCTGGTTGGCAGTTTCAGCCAGTTGATGGTGTTGATCGGCTGTGGCGTTGTGGGGCTGTACTATACAAGCACCACATTTTTGAGCCTTGATGCGTATGTCTCTTCGGCCATGCTCACCACCGGGGCCGGCTTTATTGCGCTGATGCTTTTTTGTTTTTACAATGTAGAACTTATCATTCCTTTTGCGCGAAAGCTTCCCTGGCCAAAATTCCTACATGCCTTCGTTCGCCAATTTACTGTACTAAGACATTACACCTCAAAAATGCTGTCGGCAGCTCTGTTGCTCTCATTAATGCGGTATCTGGTTTACTCCTTGCAATACTATTTGATGCTCCGCTTTTTAGGAATTGCACCAGCCTTTTTGCCCGCTATGGGCATTATTGCCAGCATCTATTTACTCCAAACCAGTATTCCCCTCCCTCCTTTCATGGATTTGATAGCAAGAAGCAATATCGCTGTATATTTTTGGGGATTTTTCAGCGACAATGAGCTGGCAATCCTCACCGCCACTTTTGGGCTTTGGATACTAAATTTGCTGGCACCCGCGTTAGTGGGAATGGCTTTGATCCTAAAAACCAATGTAATGAAATCTCTGGGCTATGGAAAAAAAGTCACACAAGCATAATATCATTTTTGCTACCCTCGTACTACTCGGCATGCTGTGCCTGGTCTCTGCTTCTGTTGTTCATTCGGATGCCGAAACTCCTGCGTACAGCAATTGCTCCATGGCTAATACCGCCTTCCAATCCGGAGAGCAAACAGTATATAAACTGTATTACAATTGGAAGTTTATCTGGCTGCCGGCTGGCGAAGTTACTTTCGAGGTTTTTGAAACCGACCAGGAGTATCGCCTTTCTGCCATTGGCCGCACCTATTCATCTTACGAATGGTTTTTTAAAGTGCGGGATTACTATGCAGCCTATGTGGACAAGGAAACGCTCCTGCCTCAGCTTTCGATCCGCGAGGTGCATGAGGGCGGCTATCATTTGTACGACAAGATGACGTACGATCAGGACGGACGGAAAATCACTAGCCTGCGCGGCAAGTCGGAAGAAGCAGCTCAATCTACCAATTATACACTAAAAAACTGTGCGCATGACATCTTGTCCATTGTGTACTACGTCCGCAATATAGATTTTGAAAACTATGCAGCAGGCAGCGAATTTCCCATCGAAATATTTATGGACAAAGAGGTGTGGCCCCTCAAGCTCAGCTATTTGGGCAAGGAAGAGAATATAAAAATAAAAGGTCAGGGCCGCTTCAACACCCTTAAATTCAGACCTCAGGTGATCTCGGGTAATGTTTTCAACGATGGTGCCGAAATGAATATCTGGGTTACCAACGATCAAAACCGCATTCCTCTGCTGATCGAGTCGGATGTTTCGGTGGGTTCGGTCAAGGCGGTGCTCAAATCCTGGAAGGGCCTACGCCACCCGCTCAGTTCGAAGGCATTGTAAAAACCAATAGGCTGATTAATCGTTTTGATAGTAACTAAAGGAGTTGTCAACCTATATAATTGTATATGATTAAGAAAGTACTTCTATCATTAGGATTGTTGCTCATTTTTCTGAGCGGCATCTGGGTAGCTAGCTTTTACTATCAAAGAGATCAACTGCACCCAGAGGAGCAGTCGGTAGTGCTGTTGGAGCAAATCGAAAAGGTGAGCAAGCTGGTAACGGTGGAAGGGCATTTTGTAGAGTACTTTGACTATTCTGAGCCCAGCCAGCCCTGGTTTATCGGGCTACTGCCCAACTACCGGGCATTGTTGCCCAAAAAGGCTGCCAAGCTGCGTGTGCGGGCAAAAGTGTTGGTAGGCTATGACTTGAAGGCTATGCGAATTGAAGCGTTTCCCGATGAAAAGCGCATCCGCATCTCCGATATTCCTCAGCCAGGCATCATTGCCATTGAGCATACCATCGACCAGTTTGACAACGAGGCAAGTATCTTCCGTCCGTTGGAAAGCACGGATTATAAGCGCATCGACAAAGGAGCTAAAGAGAAAATCCGCGAACTGGCTATGACCAGCCAACTGGCTGATTCGGCAGAAGCGCAGGGCAACGAAATGCTGCAGCTGATCGGATTTATAGTAAGCAATGCCGGTTGGCAACTCGACATTCAGAAAGCACCTGTCGCTCTGCCTGATAGCTTGCAGCAGTAAGCATCTTTTACACTTTCCTTCCTTTTTCCCCTCGTCTCTACTTTTGGCAAAAAAAGGCTCTCAAATTGGTGAACCGAAAATGCTCATCCACGATTTCAGTGGAGATTTCCCCAACCCAAAAATGTAGGCTTTACAAAATCAGATGTCCATTTTCCACTGGATTCTGATAAAAAAATCTAAATTTAACGATTAATCCATATTTACAAACGCTACAAAACTTACTAAACGACTATGAATTCGGCATTAGGATTACTGATTTTTGGTTGGATTTTCGTGTTGATCTGGGTTCCCATTATTATAATGACCCAGCGAAAGATTCACCCTAAAGCACTTTTCGCCTTATTCTTCACCGAGCTGTGGGAGCGCTTTTCATTTTATGGAATGCGGGCCCTTTTGGTGTTGTACATGACCAAAGTGCTCTTTGAGCAAATGGAACAGGGACAGGCAGATGCAAAGGCTTATGGAATTTATGGGGCATTCAATGCTTTGTTATATGCCGCCCCTGTGATTGGTGGCCTCCTGGCCGACCGCCTGCTGGGCTTTAGAAAGGCCATCATCATTGGAGGGCTTTTCATGGCGCTGGGGCAGTTTACACTAGCCGGCACTATCGGCGATTCCAGCTTTTTCTTCATTGGCCTGGCTCTGATCACTGTCGGGAACGGGCTGTTTAAGCCCAATATATCCAGCTTTTTGGGCACGTTTTACGAAAAGGATGATCCCAAAAAAGATGGTGCTTTTACGATCTTTTATATGGGCATCAATATCGGTGCTTTCCTCGCTCCGCTTACTTGTGGTTACCTCGGGGAAGTGTACGACTGGTCTTATGGGTTCTTAGTAGCCGGTATCGGCATCATGCTTGGGGTGATCCAGTTTTGGTACAATATGAAAGACTATGGCGACCAAGGGAATGCGCCCGATGAGGCTTACCTCAAACAGTCAGTTTTTGCCGGACTCAACCGCCAATGGCTTACGATACTGGGTTGTTTAGCTGTCATCCCGGTCATTGCGTTGTTGATCAATGCCGAAGAAGTGATGAATTGGATACTGATCGTTTCCGGGATTGGGATCATCGGCTATTTGGTGATGGATTCTATTCGAAATGAAAATAAAGTGGAAGGGCAACGATTGTTGGTCGTCATCGTACTTTTCTTTTTTCATATGATATTCTGGGCCCTCTTTGAGCAGGCCGGTGGATCGCTCACACTATTTACCGACCGCCACATAAACCGAATGGGCTTTGAAACCTCACAGTTTCAAGCGGTCAACCCCCTCTTTATTATGCTGTTGGCTCCGGTGTTCTCCTGGATTTGGATGAGACTCCGAAAGACAAACAACGAACCACGAACGCCCATGAAGTTTGTGTGGGGACTTGTGCAAATGGCTGTCGGTTACGGGGTAATTGTACTGGGGGCCAAATTCTTTGCCAGCAGTGGTGTCATCCCCATCATCTTCCTGTTGCTGATGTACCTATTCCATACTACAGGGGAATTGAGTCTTTCTCCGGTGGGTCTTTCGCTGGTGACTAAGCTTTCGCCAGCTAAAATCGTGGGATTTGTGATGGGCACCTGGTTTTTATCGATCGGCTTTGCACACAAAATTGCCGGCGAGCTGGGCAAGTTGGCTGCTGTGCCGGAAGATGTTACAGATCCCGTGCAATCACTCCAGGCGTTTACCGATGTGTATTTGGTATGGGGTGTATATGTGGTGGTTGCTGCCGCATTAGTATTGCTGATGCTCGTACCCATTTTGAAAAAGTGGATGCACGATATCCATTGATGCACCTGAAGATTTGATCTTTTAGGGATCTGCGAAAAGCGATTTGTTGACTCGTGTTGGCAAATCGCTTTTCATGCAATCCCCTCAATACTTCAATCCCAACTATCTTCTTCCGGCTTGTTTAAATAACTCAGCAACAGGAGTATAAAAAAGGAAAAAGTAGCCACGCCAGCGGCATTTTCAATTATATGCTCCAGCATCATGCCCGTAAAATAAATCGCAAACAGGCCCGTCAATAGCGCGAATTGATAATTTCTTTTATAAAACAAGGGGTAAAAAACCGAAAGGCAAAAGACCACCAAGCCGATCACGCCTGTCCCTGCAGCTACAAACAAAAACTGGTTGTGGGGCATGTGCGGACTTTCATAATCGGGATAATCAGCAGTATATTTCTTTTGCATGGCGTCCCTCAAGTTTCCTGCCCCCACCCCCCATACCGGATGCTCTCTGAATATCTGAGCGCCAATTTTCAACGAAGTAAGCCTGCCAGAATCTGAATAAACAGCTCCCTTCCCCTGGCTGTACATATTCAAATCGTGTAGCATATATCCGACCCGCTTGTTGATGCTGGGAATATAGAGGTAGGCCATCACCGGTATGCTCAACAGCCCCAGCAATGCCAGCAGGCTTACAAAGTATCGCCTGGACCGCAGCACATAGCTGATCAGCAACAACAACAGTGAGAAGTACAGCGCCAGCAAGCCTGTTCTTACCGTCATGAGGTGCATAAAGAAGAAAAGGAAAATAGTGACCGCTAAAATAAGAGGGCGCTCAAGCCGATGGCGCAGATAGTATTTTTGGAGGTACAAATGCCCGCCGCCAACGATCCCGATGGCCATCAACAAACTGAGCCGGATGTGATTGCGGGGAGTAGGCATAGGATGCCCCTTGGTCATCAGCAAGTTAATCTCATCAAAGTGAAGCAGGTAGTTGATCCCTATTCCGAGGCAGGTGAAAAACAATGTCCACATCAAAAAGTAAAACAGGAAGTTCAGTTGTTTGATATGAAAACGCGGCAAAGCTATAAATACCAGCGGCAATACCAAAAAAGGAAGCTTGATGCGCAAGCGCTCCAGCCAGTAGCCATAGTCAGCTGTGTGCCAAAAGCTCAACAAAACGATAAAAAAAGACAGGCTCAGAATCAGCATAGCAGGGTATCGGAATGCTTTTTTCAGCCTGTTGATCGCAGCGCTGTCAAGTGCTGGTGGCCAGCCGATCTGTACAATACTGAGTATTGCCAGAGCAAACATGCTTACCGAAAGTAAAAAAGGAGAGTAAATAATAGAGATGATCAGGAGGCAACAAAAACCGAGCACCAACTGATCTTTGGTGATCCGAAAACGGGCAATGCCGGTAGTGGAAGGTTTGTGCAAAGTATGGTTGCTAACAGGTGAGCAAATCAATTTCGCTCAAATATAGAGCGACTTTGGCAGCCATACAATACGTATTTGCCAAATTCTCTTTTTGGGCTATTTAACCACTTTAAGGCTCATGTCCATGCTTTGTGCGGAGTGAGTAAGCGCTCCTACCGATATGTAATCCACTCCCGTCAGGCCGATCTTCCGCACCGTATTGATGTTCACCCCACCAGATGCCTCGGTTTCGAAGCGGCCATCCACCACCCGTACCGCTTCACTCAGCAAGGGCAGTTCAAAATTGTCGAACATGATGCGATCCACTTGCCCAGCCTTCAGCACTTCGTCCAACTCCACAAGGTTCCTCACCTCGATCGTCACTTGCTGATCCAGCTCATTTTGTATTTTGTAGGCTGCTACTTTTTCAATTGCTTTGGTAATATTTCCACAGGCATCAATGTGGTTGTCCTTGATCATAAAGCGATCATACAAACCGTAGCGATAGTTGTGGCATCCTCCGATGCGCACGGCCCACTTTTCCAAAAAGCGGATCAGGGGGGTTGTCTTGCGGGTATCCAGAATTTTTACGGGCAGATCTTCGACTTCAAATTTAAACCGATTGCTGAGGGTAGCAATGCCGCTCATCCGTTGCATGGCATTGAGTACCAAGCGCTCGGCTTTCAGCAAGGCCCGGCCATTGCATTCTACCTCAAAAGCAATGTCGCCAAAGCTTACGCTGGTTCCATCATCGATAAATACTTTTACGACTGTCTGAGGATCTACCCGCTCAAAAATATGGCGGGCCAGATCGACACCGGCTATCACTCCGGCATCTTTTATCAGCAATTTGGCTTTGCTAATGACCTCAGCCGAAATACATGCCTGCGAGGTGTGATCGGCTGCGCCTACATCTTCGGCGAGAGCAGCATCAATAAACTCATTGAGTTGAAGGCTTGAAATGGAGGATGTGGCTATCATATGGTGATGTACTTTTATGCGTTTTGTATAGTAATGTATAGTAAAGAATAGAGCAAAGGAACCTTCAAAAAATACTAAAACATCACTCCCAAGCGCAAGGTGATGCTACTGACTGTGCCTTTTGAGTCTTCCGCTTCGCCGGTGTTTTTCACCGCATTTTTATCTTTGGTAGCATCCGTGAAGCCGTTTTGATAAAAAAGGCCGCCGATCAGAGAAGTGCTTTCGTTGAGGTTGTACTCAATACCGCCCCCCAGGCCCCAGGCTACATTGAAAAACACCACATCTTCGCTGATGTTCTCCTTCTCCGCATTGATTCCGCCTCCGGTGATGGCTCCTCTCGCTTGTGTGTTGATACCCAGAGTAAAGCGGGGAATTTCGAAATAGTATCGAATATAGCCAAACTCCTGGGTCCGCATTTTCAGGGCTAAAGGCAATTCAACATACTGAAGGCCATATTTTAAGTTGATGCCATTGGGAAGGGCATCGTTGCCGGTGTTGAGCATTTCGTCGCTCAGGCTGGAGTTGGGCCAAAAATTGCCTCCGGTATCGTGCCTGAGGGTGCCCCCCTGATTGAAGGCAAAGCCCAGTCCCATTAGAATGGCGTAATTTTCGGCAAAATATTTTTCACCCAACATCCCCAGGCGCAGGCCCAGATTGGTGCCGTTGCCGTTGATCTTATTGTCGCTGGAGGATATCCAGCTGAAAGTCGGGCTGATCTGAAACCCAAAACGGAATTCTTGCGAAAAAGAAGTTTGCAGCAGGAGTAGCAGAAAAGCTGCCAGAGTCACAATTTTTTTCATGCTTCAAAAGTTTTTGATGAGCAATACTACCGATGCAATCGGATTGGTTTTGGGGCTGAAAAGATGTAGATTAACCCTTGCTGTTGATCAAAGGCTCACTTATAGTGTTTACGGTTCAAAACGATAAAAGTTAGTGTATATGGCTTTAAAAAACTACCTGCTCGGCTTGTTACTTTTGTGCCTGTTGCAGACTTGTGTGCCGGACAAAGGTAAAAATATTCCAGATGTTTCTGCTATCCCTGTCAACCTTAACATTCACCGATTCGAAAAGCAATTATTTAGTATTGATACCCTCCGACTGGCTCAACAATTACAAGCTTTGGAGAAGGAGCATCCCACCTTTTCGAAGGTGTATTTCAACAACGTAATTGGCATTCGAAAAAATATGCCGGGCGATGAAAAATACTTGCAAACGGTAAGCGAATTTCTGTCATTCAAGCCTGTCAGGCAACTTTACGATACCACCATGCTGGTATATGATCAGTTGGATTGGCTGCAAGACGAGCTCAAACTTCCCCTCCGATTGCTCAAACATTACTTCCCCGAGCTACCGAATCCACAACTTTACACCTTCATTTCAGAGTATTCCTTTGGTTGTTTTACAGCGGATGATAATATTTTGGCGATCGGGCTTGATTTCTTTCTGGGGCAAGATTACCCGCACTACAATCCTTCCTTCTTTCCAGCCTATATCCGCCGCAGCATGAACAAGGAGCATATGTCCAGCAGAGCAATGCAAGCGGTGGTGGATGATTTGGCCGGTGAGCCAAAAGGGCGGCGTTTATTGGATATAATGCTCCATAATGGCAAGAAGTTGTATGTACTTGACCACCTCCTTCCTTACACTCCCGACAGTATAAAATTGGCCTTTACTGCTGCTCAAACCGAATGGCTGCCACAAAACGAGCAGCAAATGTGGGCCTACTTATTGGATCAGCAACTCCTTTATGTAGATGATTATCAAAAGATCAGGAAATTGGTGGAGCATAGCCCTCACTCCCCGGGCATGCCGCCTGAAGCGCCTGGCAGAACGGCCAATTGGTTGGGCTGGCAGATAGTGAAAAACTATATGAGCCGGCATCCGAATACCAGTATGCAGGCATTGCTCGCCCTGGGGGATGCTCAAGAGCTTTTGCAAAAGAGCAAGTATAAGCCCCGCCGGTGAGCTGCCTAAATAGCTGTTCTTCTTCGCCGGTTTAGATTAAAAAGCAGTATATTAGATTCAACAACTGATTTATCAGAAAAATACTATCACAATGAGTACAAGGACAATACCTGTAGTTGATTTATCGAAATTTGTTGATGGCAATGAGGAAGAAAGAAGCCTTTTTGTCAATACGCTGGGAAGGGCTTTTCACGAAATCGGCTTTGTAGCCGTAAAAGGGCATGGCATCCCGCAAGAGCTGATCGACGGTTATTTCAATGCTGCCAAAGCGTTTTTTGCCCAGTCTTTGGAAGTAAAGCGCCAATATGAAATAGCTGGCCTGGCCGGCCAACGTGGATACACCTCTTTTGGGAAAGAGCACGCCAAGCAATCAGAGGTTGGTGATCTCAAAGAGTTTTTCCAATTGGGGCAAGAGGTAACCGATGGCGACCCGATCAAAACGGAATATCCGGAGAATGTGTGGGTGAGTGAAGTGCCTCAATTCAATGATCTGGGCAGAAAATTGTATCGGCAGTTTGAAAAAGCCGGGGCACATTTGCTCAAAGCCATTGCGCTTCATCTGGAATTGGGAGAAGATTATTTCGACAGCCGCGTTTACAATGGCAACAGCATCTTGCGTGCCATCCACTATCCACCCATTACCCAAGAGCCCGATTCAGCTATTCGCGCGGAGCAGCATGAAGACATCAACCTCATCACCTTGCTGGTAGGGGCTTCAGCCGGTGGTTTGCAATTGCTCAATATGGACAATGAATGGATGCCTATCCTGCCTGAAGACAATGAAATTGTGATCAACGTTGGGGATATGTTGCAGCGTCTTACCAATAATTATCTTAAATCTACCACACACCGGGTGGTTAATCCCCCCAGGGAGCTATGGCATCTGCCTCGCTTGTCCATTCCCTTTTTCCTGCACCCCCGCAGCACCATGGATCTTAGCTGTCTGGGTAGCTGTGTGAATGACGAGCACCCCTTGGCCTACGAGCCGATCACGGCGGGGGAGTACCTTGACGAGCGGCTTAGAGAAATTGGCTTAAAGAAATAGCAGGCGCTTAAAGCGACTGGTAGGGTTGATAATGATGTGATTTGATTTTTATAAATTTGTAAGCACTTAAAATGTATATCATGAATATTATTTTATTATTTGGATTAGGTGGATATGAGATCATTGTGGTAGTTTTTGTTATCCTGTTATTGTTCGGTGGGAAAAAAATACCGGAATTGATGCGCGGACTGGGAAAGGGAATTCGGGAGTTCAATAATGCCAGGGCTACTATTGAAGGAGAAATTAAGGAAGGTATCCGAGAGGCGGATCGCAAGGCTTTGGATGAAAAAAAAGCAAAAGAAGAATAATAAGCGGTCTTACATTTCGGCATGTCTGTTTTATACTGTGTTAGCTTTCACCAAAGGCACACCCAACGAATTAATGAGTCAACCATGTGGATATATTATAATTTCTGAAGATAAATTGACTTTTGAATTCAGGAATGAATATACTGACACAGTCTCAACACACCAATGGGAAATTGAAGAGGTAAATTGGAGTGGAGGTCAATATTTTAGATTAAAGATTCTTCCTGAATATGTCGAAGGTCTATTTATTAATCAATTTTGCGAAAACTACATGTATGGCGATGCAACTCCTTCTGACGGAAACATGTATTTATATACAAAAGTGGATTAAAAAGAAGACAAGAAGCTAGCAATATATATAAAGGTCATACCCATACCCAGCAAAAGCTGGTCACGCTGCATATACGTTACCGTTAAACACAACACGGGGCTTTCCAACTGTTTGGAAAGCCCCGTGTTGTCTCTTTTTTCGGTATTTTATTTCTTTTGAACGGTTGCCCGATCGATATCCAATACTTTTATTTTGAAAACTAATGCTGAATTGGCCGGTATTTGGATATTATCTTCATCAATCGACATGGGGCCATACGCCAATTTGGAAGGTAACAGTAGCCAACCTTCACTCCCCTTTTTGAAAAACTGCAAGCCTTCTTCCCAACCGGGGATCACCTTGCCCGAGCCCAGCACAAAACTAAAGGGCTGGGCCCCGAACGAGCTATCGAACAAAGTGCCATTCAGCAAACGCCCTTCGTAATGCACTTTTAGTTGATCGCCAGGGTTGGCTGTTTGGCCTTTGCCTTTTTTAGTGATAACGTAACTAATGCCACTCGAAGTCCTTTTTGTTTTCAACTTGTTGTCAATACAGTACTGCTGGATAAGCTTTTTGTCGGTCGCAAACTGCTCACGTCGATGTTTTTCGAAGGCTTCTCTTTCTTTTTTTTCCAAGGCTACCATATACCGGTCGTACTCAGCAACGTCCATAATGTCCAGCAGTTCGATTTCAAATATAAGCGCGGCATTCGGAGGAATCACTTTTCCTACACCCCGCTTTCCATATGCCAGGCCCGGCGGCACAAACATGCGGCCTTTGCTTCCGACTTTAAAATGAAGGATGCCCTTTTCCCATCCCAAAATCACTTGCCGGTAGCCGAGCTGAAAAACGAAAGGGACATCTTCTTCTGACTGGTCGAATACCGTCCCGTCCAGCAATTTGCCCCTATATTTTACCATTACATAATCCCCCGCCTGAGGTAAGGCTCCGCTGCCTGCTACCTCTTCCGAAATGTAAAGCCCCTGATCAAGTGCCTGTGCATCGATTTGGTGATGAGCCAGATAAGAAGACAAATCTGTAAAGCTTTCCGCTGGTTGCGCTGTAATGATTTGAATGCAAAAAAGAATGGAACAAAGAGTGGCGAATGGTCTTATACCTGGCATGGTTTATCCTGTTTTAGAGTAAACGTATAGTGCAAGTTCAAAATTGTTGGCACATATACAATGCCAATGTAGGGCAGAGGCTTATAAATTAACACTTTTTAAAACTGTTGGGTACGTATAAAAAAGGTTGTCTGTCGGGCAGAGCAACCTTATGAAAATACGTAGCATCACTACGAAACAAACAAACATTTCTTCAAGCTCCCATACTCCCTCCAAAGCTACCTTCCATCATACTGATACAATTTCAACTCCTCTATTATATTGATAAGCTTTTGGGCATAGCGGGTATCGGTAGCATAGCCGGCCTGCTTTAGCCCTCTGGCCCAGCCTTTATAATCTTTGTTGCCCAGCCGTTTAAGTTCCTTGTAGCGCCTGCCCTGCAGCATCAGGCTGTGCGCCCGGTAGCTCTCCCAGGCAGTACCAAACTTGCGGAAAAAATCCTTGTGACTGTCGTCGGTATAGTTGCTACAATGCCCCTTCCTACATTTACTGGAAAAACACTTGATGCCAAAGTGGTTGTTGTTTTCCGATACCAGCCGGCTTTCTCCTGCATTGCTCTCGATTAAGCCTTGCGCTAGTGTAATGCTGGCCGGGATGCCATATTTGCGCATTTCCACTTTGGCCACTTCTGCAAAGCGCGAAATATAGGCCCGCTGCTTTTTGAGCTTCGATGTGTAGGCTGCTGCCGGTTGCTTGTAAGTCATATTGGAATAGGTGTTGGCCAGGTTGTCATCGGTGGAGCCTTTCGGCACGACAGCCGGAACAACCGTTGCCGGTTTATCGCCGGTGCGCAGCGCCTGCCAGAGGCTGGCCCCAAGGTCCATGCCGGTCGTTTGGACTGTAGCACTCTCTGCGGCAGCTATCAGGCCCGAAGACTCCACAAGCCGGTTTACAGTAGCGGCGCTCAGGCTGAATTGCAGGCTCATGTCCTTGTGTACAACAATGGCCAACAATACAGCCAGTATAGCTATCTGTTGCCAGTATTGATATATGCCTTTTGCCAACAGTTTGAAATTGAAAATGCGCATAAGTACTTTCCTGGTTTTGTTGAATACTGATTTTCCCATAGTACATGTTTTTAGGATTTGAGATGATTGTCAGCGCAAATTTAAAACAAAAAATTGTTTAAAACAAAAAATGTGACAACTTTTTGTTTTAAATTTGCGCTGCGCTTCTACGTTAACCCCCCGTGTTGTAAAACACTAAAAATCAATGCATTATAATTGTGCCGTTCTCATTTGGCGGGTATCTGCCAACCAACCTCAACTTCACATTGGTTAAAAAGGAGAACTGTATGACACTGAGAGACATTTTTATTTTTGCAAATATGATGTGTGTGTATTATATTTACATCCGAAGACTTATCCTAAGCATTATCCCTTACTGATAACCATCGGGGTTTCATTTGCCATCATTATGTGGTGAGTTGAGCTTAACATCTGTTAGAGCCAATAAACAAAAATGAAATCCAAAAGAAATGTAAAGAGTCTTTACATAAGACTAAATGTTTGATAAGAAAATTTTGATTTCTTTACAAAAAGTCTTTCTTTTGTATAGAAAATCTAAATTTCTTTACATAATGAAGATTGAAAACACTTGGACATTAGAGGAATTACCTCCAAGACAAAACTTAGAATCGAGGAGGGTTTTAAAGAGCCTACCAAAATCCCATGCTGCTTTGGCGGAATTAAAAGGAATAGCATTAAGCATTCCAAACCAAAATATTTTAATCAATACATTGGGTTTGCAAGAAGCAAAAGACAGTTCTGCAATAGAAAACATAATAACAACCCATGATGAACTGTATAAATCTGAATTGAACTTAAAATCTTCAAAAACTTTAGAAGCAAAGGAAGTTCAAAATTACATTTTGGCATTGAAAAGAGGGTTTGCATTAGTCTTTGAAAAAGAAATCTTGACATCAAATATGATTCTGGAAATCCAGCAAATGATAGAAAATAATAAAGCGGGATTTCGGAAACTACCCGGTACTGCATTAAAAAACTCAAGCACAGGAGAAACAGTTTATACACCTCCACAAGATTATGAGACCATAAACAGGTTAATGTCGAACCTGGAAAAGTTTATTAATGATGCCCAATTATGTGATTATGACCCTTTGGTAAAAATGGCTATCATACATTTTCAATTTGAGAGTATCCACCCTTTTTATGATGGTAATGGAAGGACGGGAAGGATTATAAATATTTTGTACCTGATTTTAGAGAAATTACTTGACCTACCAATTCTGTATTTGAGCAGTTTTATTATCAGGAACAAACCTGATTATTACAAATTTTTTCAACAAGTAAGAGATAAAAATGATTGGGAAGATTGGATACTGTTCATGGTCAAAGGTGTTGAAGAAACATCAAGAGAAACAATTCGACTAATTCTAAAAATCAAGGAATTGATGCTAAAGACAAAACATAAACTTAGGGACAATTACAAGTTTTATAGTCAAGACTTGTTGAACAATTTATTTAAGCATCCCTACACAAAAATTGAATTTGTAGTTCAAGATTTGAAAGTATCAAGAATTACAGCAGCAAATTATCTGAACAAATTAGCAAAAGATAGCTTGTTGGAAAAGAGAAAAATAGGAACAGGAAATTATTACATCAACCACGAACTGTTTAAATTGTTGTCAAAAAGAAAATAAATACTGGCGGTAACATAGTGCTGCACGACAATAGCGCCCTCCGGGCGACTACTGCGTCAGCACCGAACGTTAGAGCCAATTCGAGTATAAAAATCAGAAAGAATTTTATTGATTTGTGAAGCTAACGAAAACAAAATCCTATCTTTAGATTGATGTATGTTCCTTGACAAGGCCGTTTTTTTAAGAGGTGCCAATGCTAATCGTGAAAATGAGAAGTAAGCCCGCCGCCAATTCTGGTTAGAAATGTGAATGTAGTATTGAAATATCCTACTACAAGTTGATTTCACTGGAGGAGATTAAATTCTACCCCGATCAGTATAATTTTGAATCATAAGATAAATAGACATTTCCGTGGAACATACATCATTTGAATTGGCTTTTTATTAATATTTTATCTGGGTTATATGTATGTCATATAGGCTGGATGTTATTGTTCCTAGATCAAAAAACGGCAAAAATAGCTATTGATAATCAGTTAGTTATAAACGTTAGTCAGTATAAATTAAAGAAAAATGAAAACCGAATATTTACTGAACAACAGCAAAATGATCTAATAGAAATCGCTAATCAATGTCCCAAACTTGGAGGACTTGCCGTGTACCATGCTCGGGGTCTTTTGCCCTATTGTAGCAAATCTCACTATAATGATGATGCACCCAGTTGCTATCCCCTTCCAGCCTTATTTGGTGAAGAAATTGTAGAAGAAGAGCCTCAATTTAGAGAAGATAACTTCAGCAATGATTCCTCTATCCAAATTCACCCTAATCCAAATTCAGGAAAGTTCGATATCATTTTACCGCCAAACAATGAAGGAGATTATATCGCTATATATGATCTATCCGGACAAACAATCCAAAAAAGGAAATTACAAGCAGACATACCGTCAAATGAAATCAAAATAGAATTACGTGAAAGAGGTGTGTATTTCTGCGTTCTCATAAAAGATGGTAATGTCATACAATCTCAGAAAATTATTATTAAATAAACTATGTCATTTCAAAGCGAGTCTGCCTTTTTGAATTAATTCAAAAAGGCAGACTCGCTGAAATTAACACTAACGTTAAGACAAATTTCTAATAAAAATGAAAAAATCAATATTATTTTTTATTGCGATCATTTCTATCTACAATATTATCAATTCACAAAATGTTCAAGGTTCAAACTGGGTACTTGGAGTTAATGATCAAAATCATAAAGGAACGATATTAAATTTCTCGAACGATACACTAAAGTTATATGAAATAGAAAAATATATGGATATACCTGGAGCTAATGCAAGTATTAGCGATATCGATGGAAACTTACTATTTTATAGCAATGGCTGCTACATCTCAAATATAGAGAATCTCAAAATGTTAAATGGGGATAGCATCTTGTATGGAGTTGTTCAAGATATTTACTGTGAAAATGGTCTTTCAGGGAGTCCTTTTCTCCAAAGCCAGATTATTATTCCAACTCCTGGCAATAACGAAACTTATTATTTAATCCAGTATAATAACCACCAAGGAATATATATTACAAATACCTTAGGAAATATTCTACCAACTGAGCTGACTTTTTCAATCATTGATATGACTGAAGATAATGGACTGGGAGCAGTTGTGGAAAAAAGTACAATTATCCTTCAGGATACATTATCAGGACAGTATCTGCAGGCTACAAAACACAGTAATGGAGTTGATTGGTGGATATTAGTTCCTGAATATTTATCAAATTGCTATTACAAACTCTTAATAACCTCACAAGGAATTCAGAATAAAGGAAAACAATGTGCTGGTCATATATGGAACTGGTTGGACATTGCAGGGCAGGCTACTTTTTCAAACAACGGGGAATACTATGTCAGAGTTCATGCACATAGTGGATTAAATATATTTAAATTCAACAGATGCACCGGTTTATTGTCTTTTATTGAAGAAATACCTTTCTTGCAAGATACTGGAAAAATTGTAGGTGTATCGATATCTCCTAATTCACAATACCTATATACTTTTAATAAAACTAAAGTTTATCAATTTGATTTAACTAACAGCAACAATATACAAAGCAGTCAAATTTTGGTAGCAGAATATGACGGTTTTCAGAATCCTCAATCTACTTATTTTAGTTATGCCCAATTAGCATCAGATGGTAAAATTTACGTTTCGAGCAGTCCTGCCACATACAACTTACATGTAATTGAATTCCCTGATAAACCTGGTATCAACTGTAAAGTACTACAACATGAAATAGACTTATTTGGTCCAAACCGCTTAAGCATTCCAAATATTCCCAACTATGCGTTAGAAGCTAGTCAAAATGAATGTGACACCACTATTGTTAGTAATTCAACGGAATTAAATGAACATTCACTTTTCTTAATATATCCGAATCCAGCTTCACACTACTTAAACATACAAAATTCAAGTAATTGGGATTGCAATTTGGTTATTTATAATTTAAGTAACCAAGTAATATATTCTTCTGACCTGCAAAAACAAACTTCTATTTATCATATAGATATACAACGAATTCCAAGAGGTGTCTATTTTTATTCAGTTACATGTGAAGAGCATTTATTTGAATCTGGCAAAATTATAATAATAAATTGACTTATTATTGATGCGCAGAGTTTTTCCGATTCTTCAACATTTAAACTCTTTTCTATTTTTAAAAGGATTTCTGACTGCATCTTTTTTAAAAGATTTTCAAGATTTTTCATATTGCTTTGCCATGAAGATTGAATTGAATTTCTATCTGTTGTCAATGTATGAACCCCTATTATGTTAGTATTAATACTTATTGAATCACATGTCTTAAAATGTTCATGATTTTTACCATATCTCACTTTTATAAATGTTTTTAGATCAATAAAAAATTCCTGATTGTAACGTTTTGCGTTGATGAATAAAAAAAGCCACTGAAAATGCTTATGTTTTAAGTGCAACTAATAAAACGAAACAAAATCAATGGCTCTTAAAGATAAGCAAAATCGGACAATAGTACTGCCCATAAGTGAGGCAGAATATGATATTTTTTTGACGAATAATACAATAGCACATGAAACTGGCTGATGGGGCTTATATGAACCGGCTCACAGAACAGATCGCCATTGCTAAAACCGATGGAACGCTCATCCGATGGTTGAACCGGATTAAAAAAGCAAAACTCATTATCCTGGACGACTTTGGCCTCCAGGCTATGACACATCAGGTAAAACTCATCTTCTTGCAAATCCTGGAAGGCCGATATGAAACGGCCGCTACTATTATCTGTTCACAACTACCTGTTGCCAAATAGTATGACTATTTTGATGAACCTACTCTGGCCGATGCCATCCTAGATCGCATCATTCCAAAGGCCCATCGAATAGAATTGAAAGGAAAAAGTTTACGAAAAAGATCGAAACATCTATCTTAACATTTGAATTAATCGTGAGTTATCCACAGGGGGTCAATACTTCCGGAATTGGGGGGTCAGTGAAATCGGAATAAACAGACCAATGCCCCGATACCGGCGGACGCGGGGTATATCGGGCCAGGGGCCTGCGCAGCCTTTACGAAAATGTGCTGTACAATGACAGCCTGCTGTGCAGCGGCAGCAGTTTTGGGCCCGAGCCCCCTACGACAGGGAGCTTCCTGCGGCCGGGCCTGCGGCTCTACCCCAACCCCGCCAGCCATAGCGTAACAATCCGCCTGCCACAGGAGGTAGCCACTGGACCGCGCCATTTGCGCCTGCTTGATCTGCAGGGCCGGGAGCTGCTGCGCCAGCGCTGGCCCGAGGGGCAATACAGCCTGGAAGTTTCGCTGAAAGACCTGCCGTATGGCTTGCTGCTGCTGGAGGTGTGGGATGAGAGCGGCTGGCGCGTAAGCCGCAAGCTGGATCACATCAGGTAAAGGCCTGGCACAAACACCAACAAACAGCCGAACGCGGAGGTGTCGGGGGCCCGGCCCCACCGCCTCCGTATCTCTGTGTTTCCACTCTGCGTGTAAAAAAAGCCAGGCATTAAGCACATCACCTAAAAATTAAAATCGAAATTCCTGCAACTTATTACAATCATCTACGATATAACCTGCCGACAGGACATGTCACCCAACACCTGTCATGGATAAGCATACTGCCGAATTGCGTATTTGGCATCAGAGAAAAGCTTCAACAAGGCGCTATACATAACCAGCGCAATACATTTCCATCTTTTATGCCATTGTTAGCTTTGCCTCACTTGTAAGGTCCCTCCAACAGCAATACGTTGTCTGCAGGCTTTTGCAGGCTGCTTTCATTCCCTCAATGAACGGTTTCATCTTTTGTGTTTCCGAACAGCAAAGCCGTGCGCATCTATACTTGATGCGGCAGCCGGGCTATTATCAGCCCTATTGTTCACGTAAAAAACTCTATAATGAAACCGATCCTGAAACCAATTATGCAGCGCTGGTGCTACTTTGCTGCCAGTCTGATTTTAGCACTTGGCGGGCTGCTGATCCCAAATGCCATTATCGCCCAACGGCCCTGCTCGCTGACCTGTGGCGGAAACGTAAATTTGTCGGTAGATGAAAACTGTATGGGCCAATTGGAACTGGCTCCCGGCTTTGGAGATCAATCTTGTCCCGACCACGGAACTTTTCAAATTGAATTCAAAGATGCAAGTGGCAATGTGCTGTCAAATCCTTTTGATGCCAGCAATTATTTGGGGCAGCTAATTGGATACAAAGTGACGGACCCGGTTAGCGGCAATAGCTGCTGGGGCAACATACTAGTGGAGGACAAATGGCTGCCGCCTTTGGAATGTAGCGAGTATGAAGTGCCTTGTAATTTGCCGAGTTTTGCACCAGGAACGCGATTAAGGCCACTGGTGCAAACAACAACCTTTCTCAACTTAAGCTTTTATGGCAAAGATATTCCGGATGGCGGTTCGTTAACTATTCCGTTTCGATTCTCCAGAAATGGAGGATTTTATCTTGAAGAAGTTGTGTTCTTTTTAGATATTGAGCATGCCAATGTCGGATCTTTATCGGCTAATCTTGCTAGCTCATTAGGAGATAATATAGGCCTTTTTGATCGCCCGGGCAACCCACAAGGAAGTTGCGATGGAGAAGACATGACGGTAAGTTTTCACAATGACGGATTAGCTAACTCAGAACTTCATTCTACCTGCAATGACCACCCGGCGATCTCCGGTATATTCAAAGCAATGTCTGATCTGGAAGCCCTTGATAATGCCAACCAATGGGAATTAGAAATTATAGATCATACTGCTGATGGAATATCGGGGAGCGTCAAACAGGCATATATTGAAATACGTTACTATTATTCAGAAGATGCTATCCCCTTCCCTGTAGCTCCTGGTACTCGCGTCCTGCCGACGAGCCAGGCCCGGCATTATAGGCTACCTAACTATGACAACTGCGGCGATGCCTGGCTCAGTTACACGGATCGGGAAGAAGTACAACCCATGTGCGGCGATTGTGTCAAGATCATTTACCGCGACTGGAAGTTGGAGGACGAACAGGGAAACATGGACGTGTGTACAGATACTATATGTGTACAAAGGGCAGAACTGGATGATGTGGAAGACCTTCCCAACTATGATGACAGAGACCGCCCGGCGCTGCGCTGCGAGCACAAAGAGCGAACGCTAGGGCCTTTTATTCCCCGAGCTGGCTGGAATGCCATCGACCCCGGTGACCTGCCGCACGACGACTATGTAGGCCACCCTTCGCCTTACCATGAATATTACACTTTTTTGGGTTTCCCTACCAACATCGTCAAGTGGTATGGCACCGGTACGCCGCTGCCCGTCAATCATTGCTGTACCAATATATCTTATACCTTCAAAGACACCCGCCTCAATCATTGCCCGGCCCCCAGCAGCAGCGATGGTTGCTTTAAAGTATTGCGCGAATGGACCATTTTGGAGTGGTGCAGCGGAAGAATAAAAAGAGACACCCAGCTTATTAAAGTCAAAGATACCCGTGCGCCGCGTATTCGAGGTCTTAGGGATGTAACCATCAGCACCGACCAATACGAATGTGAGGTTGACTGGGAGGCTACCGTGCCACGGATCACCGACAATTGCTCCGACATCGAAGACTATACGGTAAGCGCCTCTGCTGGCGCAGTCACTTACAATTCCGCTACCATGCGTTGGACCGTCCACGGCCTGCCCCCAGGTATGCACACCATTACCTATTCGGTAAAAGACTGCTGTGGCAATCAGCGTATTCGCAGGATCAAAATTACGGTAGAAGATCAGGCTACACCTAACCCTCATTGCAAAGCTATCGTGAGCCAGCAGCTCACCACTGACGGTACTGTACGGCTACCCGCCACTATCTTTGATGATGGCAGCTATGACGCCTGTGGCGATGTGTATTTCAAGGCCATCCGCATGGAAGACCTGCTCGGCACCACCCACGGCAGTTATAGTGACCAGTCGGATACGGATTGTGACCTGTTGAATGGCGATGATGCATTCCCGTTTCCTCTCGACAATCAAATCTGGTTTGATGACTATGTATGGTTTTGCTGTGAAGATGTAGGCGCTACCGATCTGATGGTGGTGCTGCGCATTTTTGATGCTCAACCGCCCACAGGCCCCATCAATCCCTTTCTCATGCGCGATGGTGTGCTAAAGGATGCAGCGGGCAACAAAATTGCCAATTTTGTAGACTGTATGGTACCCGTAATCATCCTCGACAAAGAGGCGCCGCGCATCACCTGCCCCGATGATGTAGAGCTGGAATGTACCGATGATTTCGATGCCGTACTCACCAACGATATCAGCCCAAATCCGCCTGGAGCGCCGGTATGTATGGGTACTCCAAGCAATCACGGGCCTGTAATAGGCTACTACAATGGCGTAGAGGACAACTGCGGCGAGACTAAAGTATATGTGTGGGACGAAGGCAGCATTGATGCCTGTAAAATCTCGTTGAGGCCGGACGGTATGCCGGGTCCGATCATCCGCCATTGGGTAGCAGTGGACGAAAGCGGTCGCTTTGACGAATGCACCCAAAGCATCAACATCACCAATCCCGATCCTTTTGATGAAAGTGATATCACCTGCCCCGATGATTTTGATATATTCATCAGTGCCGGCAATTGCAACCCCAGCATCGCCGAAGAAGATCTAAACGATGATCAAAAGCCAAAATATAGGAATACCGATTGTGCAAAGATACTGGACGCCCCGGAAGATAAATGCTTTAATCGAGACGACCTCATGCCGGAGCCGGACCCAGGTATTTGCAAAAAGATACTCCGTACCTGGACCATACGCGACTGGTGCCAACGCGATTTGGATCCCTGGGTGTGTCTCCAAGCCATCTACATCAAAGATACTGAGGCGCCTACCGTCAACTGCGATATAGTAAATCAGCCGCCTATCATGGCGATGGATGATGTCACGGTAGAAGCAACAGTCACCGACAATTGCCAGAGTATTTTTGATGATACCAATGTCACCCATGAGATCGAGTTGGAGGACGGCACCATTACAAGCGGGACGGTTACAAATAGTGCTAGTGGAGATGGTATCCTGGTAAACTACATGTTCCCCGAAGGTACACATACCATTACCTTTACGGCTACAGATAGCTGTGGCTTGACGGGGACAGGAAGCTGTGAGATCGAGGTGAGTGGTGATGAATGTGATAATGTGCGGGACTTTGTTCCAATCAGTCTGGGAGATATTTTGCCGGTACGCCTTGAATTGTCAGATGTTTATTCCGGCAGTATTCCCGGAGCGGTAATAATGTTGCAAGGCCTGGGAACAGCGACGTTTTTTGATTTTGATTGCTCTCATATTCTTTACAATATGAAATACCCTACGGAATACACGGGTATGGTAATTTTTCCCGGCACTGGAATTCCACCTTGCAACTTTCTGCTAACAGTGCAAGACGTAAAGGGCCCTGAGGCAGGAGTGTGTAAGAATATTTCTCCTGTTTTGCTGGAAAATGTAAATGGGGTAGATCAGGCGACCATTAATATTAGCCAGATCCGATCAGGGGTGGAAACAGACAATTGTACGGCTCATAATGATCTCATCATTAGCTTTGATCCTTTGAACTTCGCACCACCCATTAATGTTGCCGCTCCACCCTCAGGTACTGATGAAGTTACCATAAGCTGCGCCGACCTGGATGCAAACGGGGAGTACACATTGGTGGTATATGTGTATGATTTAACTGGACAAGGGAATGACTGTGATGTAACACTAAGGTTTAAAAATACAGCCAGCACAAACTGTGCGGTCGCATTACCTGCTGATTTCAACATCGCCGGTACCATCCAGCGCGACGATGGCGCAGCCGTTGAAGACGTCATGGTACACCTCAGCGGCGGTATGGCGATGGATCAGATGACCGACAGCGAAGGAAGCTTCCAGTTTGACGATGTACCCAGCGGCTACAACTACAGCCTACAGCCCGAAAAGGATACCGATCCGCTCAATGGTGTATCTACTTACGACCTCGTGCTGATGAGCAAACACATACTCGGTGTATTGCCACTAAGTTCACCCTACGCTATGATCGCAGCCGACATCAACCGCTCCGGTAGTATTACCACTTTCGATGTAGTGGAGCTGCGCAAGATGATCCTGTTCATCAATACCAGTTTTCCACAAAACACCTCTTGGCGATTTATCGATGCGGCCTACAGCTTTCCCGATCCTGCCAATCCATTTGCTTATAGTTTTCCGGAGGTATTCAACATCAACAATCTCACAAGCTCTGAACAAACCAGTTTTGTGGCGGTAAAAACCGGCGATGTCAATGGCAGCGCCCAGCTGGGCAAGCTGCTGGGTACCGATCAACGCAATGGCGCTCTACAAATAGGTGTGGAGGATATGGAGCTGGAAGCCGGAGGGCTCTACAGCATCGACTTCCACAACCGCGCTGCGCTCGATTTGCTGGGCTTACAGTTTACCCTGGCCTACGATCAGGAGGCACTGGAATTGGTGAATATTGAAGAAAAGGGACTTCTGAAGGCTGACAACTTTGGCCAGCAACTGTTGGAAAAAGGAGCATTGACGGCCAGTTGGAGCCATGCCGATCCGATTTCGCTGAACGCAAGGCAGCAACTGTTCCGTCTGCAATTTAGAGCCAGGCAGTCTGGTCAGCTTAGCGATTTGGTACAGCTCAATTCGCAATACACACCTGCCGAAGCGTACAGGGCAGATGCCGCCTTGCTGGATGTGCAGTTTGACTTTGAAGATGCCTCCGGATTGCCGGTCCGAAAATTTGCCTTATACCAAAATCAGCCCAATCCTTTCCGGGCGGAGACCCTGATCAGCTTTTGGCTACCCGAGTCTGGTGAAGCCAGCTTGCAGGTGTATGATATTTCCGGCAAGCTCGTCTGGCGCCGCAAGGATCACTTTGAGCGGGGCTACCACGAGCAGCCATTGAACAAGGCCGAGCTGGGTTCGACGGGTATTTTCTACTACCAGCTCAAAACAGACAATCATACAGCAGTGAAAAAGATGACTCTTATCCGATAGGGGCTATTCCAAAAACCGACCAAAACCAGGCTGCCTGCCATTCCGTGCAGGCAGCCTTTTTTTCTAACAAAATTTGCAACAAAATGGGAGGAATCTCGCTATACGCATTAGCATTCTTATCGGTAGCTCTCTGAGCCCGCATTTATCCCACATCCCAATACCGTTTTAAACATCCCAAAACCGCTACTAATTTAGCCCGCTTACCTTAGCCTGCCGCTATGGTAAGCCGAAAAGGAAGTGGTTGCCACTTCTCGTATCAGCAGGCCGCCCTGCAAGGCGCTTGGCATGATACCGGTATGGAAACATTCCATGATTCTACATAGGGGAGTGCCCGAGATGGCCTCCCAAAGTCGCTGTTCTGGGACCTTTTTGAAACCAGTTCTTGGAATGCCTCCCTCTCTCGAGAGGGAGGTTTTTTTTGTGGAGACGCTGAAAATAAAAAAATGAGTTTAATTTTTAAAATTATCAACTTTTTGTGTATGTTTGCTGTGTCAAGATATTTTTGCGCGCAAGTTCAATTGCAGATCATTCACCAAACATTCGGTGTGCTGGATGATTGGCAGGCCAAAAGCCAGCCGGTCAAGGTGGGCGGGCCGTTTTTATAAATAAAAATATTTCCCACCCATAATATCCAAATGAAAAAATTTTGGGCTGCCAGCAGCCAGATGTCAGCACCCACTTGTGAGGGTTCATCTTGTATGCTGTACAAAGTTTTAGTGTACCAACAACCTGAACCACCTACTTCACTTCCAACTCCACCACCAAATCATCCTGCTCTACTAAAGTGCGCTGGGTCAAATGCACTTCCTTGACCTTACCACTAACAGGCGAGGTGATCGTACTTTCCATCTTCATAGCTTCGATCACAAAAAGCGGTGTGTTGGGCTTTACCTTATCGCCTTTTTTGACCAGCACCTTCGACAAATTGCCCTGTAGGGGGGCTCCAATTTCATGCTCGGCGCTAGCTTTCCGATGGCTCACTACAGAGGATTGAACGGCCTCATCGCGCACGCGAATCGACCTGTTTTGGCCATTGAGCTTAAACAATACGGTGCGCAGACCTCCCTCATCGGCGCTGCTCATACTGAGAAACTGCACCAGAATTCGCTTACCGGGATCGAGCTCTATGAGAATTTCCTCATTGGGTTGGAGGCCATAGAAAAAGGCAGCAGTTGGGATGGTACTTACCGAGCCAAAATTCTCGATATGATCGTGAAAATCTGCATAAACTTTTGGATACAATTTATACGAAAGGAAATCGTGGAAATGAACGTAGGGGCCAAAGTTTTGCTGAAATTCTTTGAATTCTTCATCAAACTGTACCGGTTCCAGACGGCTGTTTGGGCGGCGGCGCGAAGCCTTTTCTCCTTTGAGAACCATCCGTTGAAACTTTTTAGGAAATCCACCTTCGATCTGCCCCAAGTCCCCGCGCATCAAAGCTTTCATGCTTTCCGGGAAGGCAAGCGAATTGCCCTTCTGCTCGATATCCGCCCTACTAAGCTTGTTGGAAGTCATGAACATAGCCATATCTCCTACCACCTTCGAGGAGGGCGTCACTTTCACAATATCACCCAGAAGGTCGTTGACAATACGGTAATTTTTTTTGATCGTTTCAAACTGCTCCTCCAACCCCAAGCCCCTGGCCTGCGGGCGCAGATTGCTGTATTGCCCACCCGGAATTTCGTGCTCATACACTTCGGCTGTACCCGATTTGAGTTCCGATTCAAACGGATAGTAATGCTCCCGTACTGCTTCCCAATAGTTGGCAAACTGATTGAGGGAGGTCATATTGACCTTCCGCTCTCGTTTGTGGCCCTCCATCATAGCAGCTATCGAATTGAAATTGGGCTGAGAGGTAAGCCCCGACATCGAACTGAGCGCTACATCCACTACATCTACACCCGCTTCAATTGCTTTGAGATAGGTAGCCGATTGTACGGAGGAGGTATCATGCGTATGCAAATGGATGGGCAAATCTACCGATTTGCGCAAATGTTTGATAAGCAATTCGGCAGCATAGGGTTTGAGCAGGCCTGCCATGTCCTTAATACAAAGGATGTGCGCCCCTTGGTCTTCGATCCGCCGGGCCAAGTCGAGATAGTACTGCAAGTCGAATTTATGGCGCTCCGGATTGGTGATGTCGCCCGTATAGCAAATACAAACTTCCGCCAATGCATCGGTATGTTTACGCACCGTGCGGATGCTGGTTTTCATCGCTTCTATCCAATTGAGTGAATCGAATATTCTGAACAGGTCGATGCCTTTTTCGGCGGCAGTAATCACAAATTTTTCAATCAGGTTGTCGGGATATGCTGTATAACCTACCGCATTGGAGCCACGCAGCAACATTTGCAGCAGCACATTTGGCATAGCCTGGCGCAGCGATTCGAGCCGCTGCCAGGGGCACTCTTTCAAAAAGCGGAGGGCAACATCGAAGGTCGCTCCGCCCCAAACCTCCATCGAAAACAACTCGCCGCCGTGTTGCCGGGCAAATTGCTCGGCTACCTGCATCATATCATGCGTGCGGAAGCGGGTAGCGAGCAAAGACTGGTGTGCATCACGGAAAGTTGTATCGGTATAATGGATACGCTTTTCTTTTTTAAGCCAGCGGGCAAAAGCATCCGGCCCTTTTTCGGTGAGGAGGTCTTTGGTGCCTTTCGGAAAGGCATTAGCAATCGGTGCTGCCGGGATGACGGGCTGCCGAAAGCTGCGTTCTTCTATTTTGCCCTGCACATCCGGATTGCCATTGACGATGACCTTGGCCAGATAGCGAAGTAATTTGGTGCCGCGATCCCGGTATCTGGGAGGAGCCAAAATAGCCGGATGCTGGTCGATAAAGCGAACCGTTGCCTGGCCGCTTTGAAAAACCGGATGCTGAAGAAGGTTGATCAAAAAGCCAATATTGGTTTTCACCCCTCTTATCCGAAATTCCGTAAGCGTGCGTTGTAAGCGCTCAGTGGCTCCTTTGAGGGTTCGCCCCCAGGCCGTGACTTTTACCAGCATGCTGTCAAAAAAAGGCGAAACGGTTGCCCCGGGATAGGCGCTGCCCGCATCGAGCCGGATACCAAAGCCCCCGGCGCTCCGATAGGCGATAATAGTGCCATAGTCGGGTTTGAATTGTTGCTCAGGGTCTTCTGTAGTGATCCGGCATTGAATAGCAAAGCCGGTGCATGCTATATCTTCTTGCTTTTTTATATAAATGGTCGGATGGTCGAGAGGATAGCCCATCGAAATGAGTATCTGGGAGCGGACAATATCAATACCTGTGACTTCCTCTGTAATAGTATGCTCCACCTGGATGCGCGGATTCACTTCGATAAAATAAATCTGCTCATCCTGATCCACCAAAAACTCAACCGTGCCGGCATGGGTATAATGCACATGTTCGGCTATCTGTATGGCATATTTATGCAATTGGCGACGGGTATTTTCGGAAAGGCCCACAGAGGGAGCGATCTCCACTACCTTTTGGAAGCGACGTTGCACGGAGCAATCGCGTTCGTACAAATGCACCAGATTTCCATGCGTATCGCCCAGTATCTGTACCTCCAGGTGCTTAGGGTTTCTGATGTACTTTTCCATAAAGATGGTGCCATCACCAAAGGCCGTGAGGGCTTCGTTACGGGCTTCCTGAAATTCGTTGAGCAGCTGTTTATCTGAGCGCACTACCCGCATACCCCGACCGCCGCCGCCCGCCGCCGCTTTGAGCATGATGGGGTAGCCGATACGAGCGGCTTCGGCGAGCAGCACTTGATCATTGCGCAACACTTTCCGGCTATCTTCGATGACCGGGATTTTGAGCTTACGGGCAATCCGCTTGGCAGCTACCTTATCCCCCAGCTGCTCCATCACTTCCGCTGCCGGGCCGATAAAAATGATGCCTTCCTCCCGGCATCGCCGCGCAAAGTTTACATTCTCTGAAAGAAAGCCATATCCGGGATGTATGGCCTCTACAAGGTTTTTCTTAGCTACACGGAGTATCTCTTCAATATCGAGATAGGGTTTTAGCGGGTCGTCATCGCCGCCAATTTGGTAGGCCTCGTCAGCTTTGTAGCGATGCAATGAATATCGATCTTCGAAGGTGTAGATAGCAACGGTGCGCAGGTGAAGTTCGGAGGCGGCGCGTAGCACGCGAATAGCAATTTCGCCCCGATTGGCCACCATAAGTTTCTGAAATCGGTCAGCTTGGAAAGTCATGAAAAGGTATTTGAACTACAGGAGTTTCGAATTAAAATCGAAATATAATATTTTTCCATCATTTGTCATGGAAAAAGCAGCTTTCCTAAAGCAACCTTTTCTGCCATAAGGTATCTGTTACTAATAGCCTTGTTGCATATCCCACAGATATACGTTTGAAAATTGGTCTGTGCCTTTTTATATAGATTTCAACAGCATTCATCGAAAAAGAAGGTGCCTCCGGTGGTTAGTCGCTATTTTGCGGCCATATTTCATTACTTTAAAAATTATATAAAATTCATGAAGCATTCATTGACACTCCTCATTCTTCTTGTACAAATCATAGGGCAATTGAATGCAGCTACTATCAAAGGGCAGCTACAGGATGCCGATGGAGCTGCCGTGGAGTTTGCTAATGTAGCACTCTACAGCTCCGCAGATAACAGCATGGCCAAAGCAGGCATCACTGATGAAGCAGGGCTTTTTGGTATGCAGGGCATCGAAGCAGGTAGTTATTACCTTGTTGCCAGTTTTGTAGGCTATCCCGATCTAAGGAAAGATGATATCACCCTTAGCGCCGATGAGCAACTTGACCTGGGCGTGTTGGCCTTTGGCGCAGCTTCGGTAGAGCTTTCCGAAGTCACAGTAAAAGCTTCCCGCGCAATGGTAGAAGTCAAGCCCGACCGCACCGTATTCAATGTGGAAGGCACGATCAATAGCGTCGGAGACGACGCGCTCGGCTTGTTACGAAAAGCTCCGGGAGTCACCGTAGATAACAATGATAATATCAATGTGCTGGGCCGTTCCGGGGTGTTACTATATGTAGATGGTAAACGCTTGCCACTCACTGGTGATGACCTGAGCAATTACCTCCAAAACCTACCTGCCGAGCAGATCGACCGCTTTGACATTATCACCAACCCAGGTGCTAAGTACGAAGCTGAAGGCAATGCCGGCATTATTGATATTCGCCTCAAAAGAGACAAAAGCCTGGGAGCCAATGGTTCGCTAAGCGGTAGCTTTAGCCATGGCAGGCATCACCGCTACAACCTTAGTGGAACTGGCAACTACCGCAATAAAGCAATGAATATATTTGGTACACTAGGTACTGGCGATGGTGCAGGCTTCAATGATTTGGTGTTTCGCGGAACGCAAAATGGATTTTTGCTTGACGAGGAGATCAACATAAAACACGACTGGGATTATTACAATTATCGCCTCGGCACTGATTTTTTCCTCTCCGATAAACACACTCTGGGCTTTTTGATCAATGGTGGGATGAATGATCGCTCGCATAGTAGTACCGATCGGGTGGAGATCGCTTTGGAGAAAACGCCAACCGTAATTGACAGCATTTTGGTAGCAGGCAGTGAAGATACAAATCCGAGAGATCGCAACAGCTTTAATGTCAATTACCGTTTTGACAACAAAAAGGAGCGTACCGTGAATATTGATTTGGATTACGGAAAGTTCAAAAATGACAGTGAGCGTTTTCAGCCTAATCAATATTATGATGCCACTGAACAGATCCTTCTTTCAGAAGTCATCAATAACTTTGAAACGCCTTCGGATATTGATATTTACACCGCCAAATTGGATTTTGAAGATAAGCTGCTGGACGGCAAAATCGGACTTGGCTCCAAATTCAGTAAGGTCATCTCTGACAATACCTTCCTCTTTTTTGATGTGTTGGGGGGCAATCCAATCCGCAATGACGAGCGCTCAAATATCTTTAAATACGATGAAATGGTTTATGCGGGCTATGTCAACTATTCGCGCCAGATCAATGATAAATGGAGCTTTTCTGCCGGCCTGCGTGCCGAGCAAACCGAAGCTACCGGCGACCTTAAAGCTTTTAAGGAAGAATTGCAGGAACCACCTGTCGAATTGAGCTATCTCGACTGGTTCCCCAGTGCAGGGCTCACCTGGCAGGTAGCTCCGATGCATACCCTGGCCCTCAACTATGGGCGACGTATCAACCGGCCCGACTATGAAGTACTCAACCCCTTTAACAACCGGCTCAGCGAGTTGTCTTACCAAAAAGGCAATCCCTTCCTGAATCCTGAAATTGTCAATAATATTGAATTGGGATACACCCTCAAATATCGCTACAATTTCAAACTGGCCTATAGTAAAACCACCGATCAGATCACCCGCTTGATCGCACCTGATGAAGTGGATCCGCGGGCTGGGTTCATTACCTGGGAAAACCTGGCCAAGCAAACTACAATTGGCTTCAATGCCAGTTTGCCGATGCAGTTTCACGAAAAGTGGAATGCTTATTTCAATCTCAGTGCCTCCTATCTCGATAATCAGGCCGATTATGGGGAGGGCGCTGTGGTAGATCTGCAAGCATTCACCTATAATATATATTCGCAGCATACCTTCGATTTGCCATGGAAGCTGAAAGGCGAAATCAGTGGTTGGTTTAGCGGGCCGGGCATTTGGGGAGGTGTGTTCAAATACGATACAAGCTGGAGCCTCAATGCAGGCTTGCAACGCCGCTTCCTGCAGGATCGGCTGAATGTAAAACTGGGAGTAAGTGATATCTTTTTTGAATCAGGATGGAGTGGTACTTCGGCCTTCAACGGACTTGAATCCACCGGACGGGGCAATTGGGACAGCCGCCGCGGCAGCATCAGTATAAGCTACCGATTCGGTAATCAAAATGTCAAATCTCGCAAACGCAAAACCGGGCTGGAGGATGAGGCCGACAGAGTAGGTAGTGGCGGCAATCAGTAACTTTTGGAAATAATTCTGTACCATATAATCATACCTGGCTCATATTATTTGATGAGCCGGGTATGATTATTTCAATTCTTGAAAGCATCGGATTGATACATACAGGTAGCATATAGCATTGGTAAGGTCTGCATCATTTTTTTTTGTCGGAGTCTGCTTTAAAATAGTACTTTAGCGACAGCATATTTTCACAAACTACCATGTACAGGCATCTCCCCAATATCATTACCTTGCTCAATCTGTTTTTCGGCTGCTGTGCCCTGGTTTTTATATTCCAACAACAATTTCTTCCCGCTTTTTTATGCGTTTTCCTCGGCGGCATTGCCGATTACACCGATGGCTTGATCGCACGCCAGTTAAATGTAGATACCAGCCTGGGCAAAGAACTGGACTCCCTGGCCGATATGGTCACTTTTGGCATCGTACCCGGAGCCATCCTCTATGTATTGCTGGCCGATGGCCTCCGCGCCGACATCAATGAGCCGGTGGGCCTCACAATAGCTGCGCTACCGGCCTTCATCCTCACCATATTTGCTGCCATGCGCCTGGCCAAATTTAATCTCGATACCCGCCAGACGGAAGAGTTCCTGGGATTGCCTACGCCAGGCTGTACCGTGTTTGTAGTAGGCCTCATGCTGGTGTATGAGTTGAACACCTATGAGCTGCGCAGCCTTATCAGCAGCCCGGAATTTTTGTATCCCACCATCGGTATCCTTTCCTGTCTGCTTATATCGGAGATACCTATGTTTAGCATGAAATTCAAAGGCGCTGGCTGGCGAGGCAATGAAAAACGCTACGCTTTTATGGCATTGGCAGCAGTGTTGCTGGTCTTATTTCGGGAGCTGGGCCTCTCGCTACTTATGGCTTTGTACGTACTTTTCTCTGTACTTTTCAATTGGATGTCGCCCATGCAAAAGCAATCTTTGAAAAGTAGTTGAATACGTTGTAAAATGTATCTTTGCACCAACAAAATGCTTGTAACATGAAATTCATTGCCGAAATCAACGTCATGCCACACAAGGAGCTGCTCGATCCGCAAGGCAAGACCGTTGCCAATAATATGAAAAACCTCGATCTACATGGCATCCATGACATTCGCATTGGCAAACGTATTGAAATGACTCTCAATGCCGAGTCTAAAGAAGCAGCTACCCAGGCCGTCGAAACGGCCTGCCAAAAGTTGCTCTCCAATATCATTATGGAAACCTATTCCTACTCCATCGAGCCCGTCAATTCCTGAGCCCACCATGCTCTACCTCATACCAACGCCCATCGGGAATCTGGAAGACATGAGTTTTCGAGCCATCCGGCTCTTGAAAGAATCCGACCTGATCCTGGCTGAGGATACCCGCAGCTCAAAAAAACTGCTCCAACACTACGCCATCAACACGCCGATGCGCGCCTATCACGCCCACAACGAGCATCAACTTACCCCTGTGATCATCAGCCAGCTCCAGGCCGGCCAGCAAATCGCACTCATCACCGATGCCGGTACGCCCGGTATATCCGATCCCGGCTTTTTGCTGGCCCGCGAATGCCATCGCCAGCAAATTCCCGTAAGTTGTTTGCCCGGCCCTACGGCCCTCATTCCGGCACTTGTAGCCTCGGGCCTGCCTGCCAACCAATTTTTTTTCGAAGGCTTTCTACCCCACAAGAAGGGCCGCCAGACGCGCCTGCAATACCTGGCAGAGCTGCCACATACCTTTATTCTGTATGAATCGCCGCACCGCTTAGTGAAGTGCCTTCGGCAGTTGGCCGAATATTGTGGCGCTGACCGCACAGCTTGTGTGGCCCGCGAGCTGAGCAAGCTACACGAAGAAGTGAAAAGGGCGAGCTTGCAGCAATTGATCGAACATTTTGAACCGGCAAAGGTGAAAGGCGAGATCGTAATTGTAGTGGCGGGGAAGTGAGGGGAGTAAACCTGATATCAGAAGTCTGGTCATATACCTCAATGCAAAGGACAAACAACCTTACTTAACCTACCAAACCACCACCCGCTTAGTCACCAAGCCCTCAGCGGTGCTCACTTCCAGCAGGTACAGGCCGCTCTCCAAATCGCTCAGCGCTATGTTAGCTTTGCGCTGCTCCAGTTCTTGCTCCAGCACCGGCTCGCCCAGCAAATTGAAGAGGCTCAGCCGCTGCGGCTGCAATCCGTCCAGCTCGATAGTGAGCTGGTCATGGGCAGGGTTGGGATAGAGTTTGACTTTTCGAGAAAGTGCAGGAGTATGGGTACTGGTTGGAATTTTATTGGCAAATACTATTCGCGCCGGTGTCTTACTCCAGCTCACAAAGCGCTCGTTGCCCAGGCTGTTGGCTACCTTTACCCCACTCAAAGGCACATCAAAAGTCACCGGATCGGTAGGCTCCACGCGCCCGTCGATGATGTCGGCAACTACAATAAACTTGACTGTAGCGATGCGGCCAAAGCCTCCTGCTTCTGCGCCATTGGTGCGCGTAAGGCCCAGGTCGATCTGCTGTTCAGCCCTCAAATTAATCCCATGTGATAACAGTTCGCCATTCGTGGAATTGCCCACAAAGCTGTTGGCAGCAAATTCAACCAGCACGCCATTATCCGCCTGTACGAAGGTCGTATCATAATCCAAATAAAGCGCCAGGGAGTAAACGTCATGCATGGGATAAGATGAATTGCCGGCCATAAGGCCCGCTGTCACCGTTATCAAATCGGGGGTATTTTCATCAATGAAGATGGTATCGGTATCAAATTGGAGGGAAACCAGCGGCCCGTCCGATTCGGCAGTGCTGATAAGCGGTTGTTTGATTGCGCTGTAATTGGTGAGAATGGCCAGCATGTCAGCGGTGCTAATATTGCCGTTGCCGTCACAATCCAAATGTTTGTAATTAATACCGCTCGGAGTAAACTGAGGCCAGTCGGGAGCAGCCTGGGGTATCCAGTTGATCGAAGCGTTGGGGCGGGGCGGGCCATTTTCACCCAGCCCGACACCTATGGTCATCAGGTCGTAGAGATCGGCCTGGCCATCGTAATTGGCATCACCGGGAAAGACACAATCTGTAGTGGCACAGCTCTGATTGTCGATATCCACCGTGATTTCCTGGCAATATTGATCTGCACAATCCTGTCCGTTCCACAGATCAAGGCAAACAGTAAATATGCCACTTTCGCTATAAAAATGATCCAGCGAACTGCTTTGCTCGGAAGAAAAGCTGTTGTCACCAAAGTCCCAGCTCAGTCCATCAAAATCGCCACTCGATAAATTGTGGAAGGTAATGCCGCCCAGCGTTGGCAAAGGACCACTGTAGGTTTCGTAATCGAACAGAGCCTGACAGCCAGCCTGCTTGACATCCGCGTGTACCACTGCGGGGATCGCCAAGCAGTACAGCAGGCCCAGGATGATTGGATAATATGTACGATATTTTTTATTCATCAGAATGCCTTTGCCTAATGAGTACACATTCCGGCATAGTACAAAAATGCAATTTATTTGCGGGATTAAAAATTACAAAAGATTGAATTTGTACGAGATACTATTTTGGCAAAAAGACGACAAATCATTGACAATCAATGATATATGGTTCAATTTTTTCTTATTTTTAATCTCTCAACAATCCGTTTTTGCGAATGAAATTTGACTAAATATTGACCAATACAGGCTTGGAAAGTCGAATATTGAAATTTATACTTTGTTTTTTGAATGCCTTTGCCGTTTCAAATACCATTAAAAAAATGACCAATAGCAAATTGCACAAGCTTTTACTCAGCCTCGACGGGCATATGCGGAAGCGCTTCCGCAAATACCTCCATTCTCCCTATTTCAATGAAAGCGCCGAATTGACAGCCTTGTACAATGCCTGGGAGCCAATGCTAAAAAAGGGGCCCCAAGCCAGCGAAAGAGGGCGGCAAAAAAAGCAGTTGTGGCTGGCTGTCCATCCTACCGCTAGCTACAATGATCTCCAGTTTCGGAGGCTCTGTAGCGACCTCAACAAGCAGCTGGAGCAGTTTTTAGTACACGAGGAGCTTCGTGAAAATTCAGCGCAGCGGCAAGTTCAGCTGCTCGAAAAATTCAACCAGCCCGAATTAGACAAGCATTTCAAGGCTGCCCTCCGGCAGGTCAGGCTCGCAGAAGAACGGTCCTCCCTTCGCAATAGCGATTATCACTATATGAAGTACCTCACTGAGACTTGCTGCCACACGCATATCGAAAAGCTGGGCAACAAACGACAGGATTTTGAAAATCTGGAAAAGGCCGACTATCATCTCGATTGCTTTTACCACATCCACAAGCTCAAAAATTACTGCGACATTCTGGGCTACAGTAAAATGCTGGCTGCCGAGTCGAACATCTCCTTGCCTGAGGGGTATCTGGAAAACATTGCAATGGGGCCTTTTTTCAAGGAAGTGGCCATTCGTGCGTACTATCTGGTAGCCAAAATGCTGCTGGATCCGGATAGGGAAATTTATTTTCAACAACTCAAACAATTGCTGGAGCAAAAGTCCTCTGCCTTCAGCAAAGAGGAGCTGGATGTGCTGTATATTCATCTAATAAACTACTGCATCAGTACCAAGATCAATAGTGGCCAGCACGAATATTTCAATGAGCTGTTTGAAATTTATAAAAGCCTGTTAGAGAAAGAAATTATTTTCAAATCGGATGTGCTGCTGCCACAGGATTATAAAAATATTATTACCATAGGTTTGCACGTAAAGGCCTTTGATTGGGTAGAAAAATTCATCCAGAACCATACGGCAAAGCTTCCAAAAGACAACCAGGCCAATGCGCTCACCTACAATCTGGCAAAGGTGTATTTCCATCAGCAGCGCTACGAAAAGGTGATCGAGCAGCTGCGCGAAGTGGAATATAAAAACCCGGTTTATGCCCTGGGAGGCAAGCTTATGCTCCTCAAAACCTATTACGAACTCGATGAACTCAACGCGCTGGATTCTCTCATCGACAGCTACCGTGCGTATCTGCGGCGCAACAAATTTATCTCCAGGGAAGTCCGGCAGCAATACCTCAATGTGTTGCGCTTTGTGAAAAAACTATCGACCATTCCCCCGCGCGACAGCAGCCAGCTGGAAAAGACCTGCCAGCGAATATTGAATTGCAAAGCAATTGCTGCCAAACAATGGCTGCTGGAAAAGGTGGCGGAGCGCAGATAAAAGAGCTGTTGCCCACCATCGGGATATTGCTATACCTCACCTCACCGGCAAATTACTCAATGGCTCAAACCTCCAGTGGAGCTTCCTGGCGGCAGGCCGATGCTCGAACAGCAAGGCCATATTATGATCCTTGCCAATGTTAAACTGCAGGCCCGATCCCAGAAAGGTAATGCCCTCCGCAGTGATATGCTCAAAGCTCCGTACTTTACTTCCTACATCGCCGCCAATGCATATTACTTCGATACCCCGTTTTTGCAAAGTTACCAGCTTCGGATAGATGTCTTCATAAAAATTATTTTCTTTCGTACAATGAAAACATGTGCCAATACCCTCATTGGCTACTTCTTCTACCATTACTTGCAAAGGGCCGCCATCCATCATCCAGATGAGGTGGTGATGCAGGAGGATGAGGTGGCTACTCTGGCTAATCGTATCCACAACGGCATCAAACAAAGCTCCCTGCTCATTCCTGATATGATTGTCGTCCCCTTGTGTATCGAACACCAAAAAAGTGAGGCCCCTGAAGTGATGGGCATAAAATAAGGGGCGATTGGTGGCATCCTCCAACAGGCCGGGATGATCGGCATATTCATGATTGCCGGGAGCCAGCAGGGTATTGGGATTCCCAAAATCGAAAATACTGTCGAGGTAGGCAACCTGCGCTTCATCAATAGTAGAAAAATAGCTTAAATCTCCACCCAGCCACCGCATATCAAAGCTGCGGTAATCCACGGCTGCTGCTGCCTCAAACACCACATTGTTATTGGGACCGGAAGCACGGGTATGGCCCGTGTGTAAGTACGTGAATTCTGTTTGTATCGGTTCGGCCAGCTGGTCTTTCGCACAGGCTACTCCAAAGAGACTGAGTACGAAAAGTTGTATGAATTTCATTTTCATCTGTTTAAAATTTTATACAAGAGCTAGAATCTAGCTCAATAAAAGCAAAAAGAGTTGCGAATACTAAGAGTTAAAATTTCATCTACATGCTCCCCCCGAAGGTTGGCGATACTCTTGTGTGCTTAGCATTCAAAGTCAGTTTCATGTACGGGGTTTCCTCATTTGATAAGGATATTTCAACCTCCAGTAAAAAACGACCTTAAGCAACTTTTGTTAATTGTTGAATTTGATTTATTTGTTCGGCATCTAAACCTAGCTCTTTAAGTCGTTTAAGATGATGCTGAATCTGTTTATTTTTTCGTTTGTTGTCTAAATAATCACTACCTAATTCTTTGTATGCTACTTGGTCTTGAATGATATAATAGGCGGCGATCAGGATCTTATGTCCTACTGCAATTAATGCCTTTTTCTTGCCTCTACGTCCTACAAGACTATCGTATTTACTTCTTAGATAAGTACCTTTGGTTCGAGTAGCTGCCCATGCACATTGCACCAGTAGCGTCCTCAAATATTTATTACCATGTGTTATCCGTCCACTTTTTTTTTACCTGCACTTTCATTACTTCCTGGGCTTATACCTGCCCATGAAGCTAGATGTTGAGCCGTTGGAAATTGATCCATATTGTTACCTATCTCCGCTATTATTCCTGCTGCGCCATCCTTACCTACTCCCGGTATACTATCTAATAGTTCAACATCTAGTTCCATTTCATTAGCTCTAAGTTGGGCTTCGATTCGTTCATCCAACTTTTCTAATAATGCCTCTTTTTCTGCCATAGAATCTCGTATCGTTGTCAGCATAAAACGATGGTGGTCACTTAAAGCGCCTTGCAGAGCTAATCCTAATTCTTCTTTACTAGCTTTCATCCGGCCATGATGAAAATTCACTAACTCCCATATATCTTCTTGACCTTCTAGCATCGCTTTAATTATTTTGGTCGCTACTGCTCCACTCATATTACTCAACACACAGGATAGCTTAATATTGGCATCTTCTAATATTTTTTGTACTCGATTCTTTTCCGAGGAAATCGTCCCAACTATCTTACGACGATAACGCGTTAAATCTCGTAACTCGCGTGTCCCCTTCGGCGGCACAAAGCTGCCTTTCAACAATCCACTAAGTAACAACTTCGTTATCCACTTACTATCTTTCTTGTCCGTTTTCTGTCCTGGCACATTCTTAATATGACGTGCATTAACTAACAGTATCTCAAATTCTTCCTCTAATATATTGTACACAGGCTTCCAATATACACCAGTGCTTTCCATTGCTACATGAGTAATATTATTGCTCTTCAACCAATTTCGCAATTCCTCAATCGAGCTAGTGTACGCATCATAACTACGCGTTTCTTCTTCTAGGCCAGTTCCTCGTATCGTTGCTACAAGTATCTTCTTGTGGATATCTATCCCACAGCCTCGCTCAACTATTTGTTCGAATATTATTTGTTGCTTTTTCATCTAATGTTTTTCATCTAATGTTTTTGGTTCCCAATTTAATCATTCCCTTGTCTGTCTATATCTTTTAGTCATCGGAGTTTCATGTGGTTAAAATTTTCATGTGGTTAAAAATTTTCTGCGGGTAATCCCGAACGCTTTCGGGACTGCACAAATGTAACTGTTTCGCTCTCGCAAGAGTTTATTTAATCATTCCTTGGGTGAGTTTATGATTAAGTAAGCTCATGCTCGTTTTATATTAATAATAACGTCTCTATTCAGCAATTTTGGTTTTCGATGAATTCACTTTGAGCTAAAAGCTGGTTATTCCAAACCCAACAGTTGTTTCACTACCGGCAGCACTGCTTGTGCCCTTTTCGAATCAATGGGCCATCTATCCTGTTGAGCATCTATTTTTTTGCTCCCTTTGCGGGCCAAGTTCAATATTTTCTCCCGTTCGGGGCCGGAGAAATGAGCAAAGCTTCGCCGAAGCAGTGGAAGTACTTCGTGAAAGCTATCTATTGGCACCTGGTCAATCCAATCATCCAATAGCTGCCAAAGTCCGGGATGATGTATAAGCAGTAGTCCACTGCCATGCAGAAAGCCCTCCAACCAGGAAGCCACGTCCATCAGTTTTTGGCCATTCGACAGGGCAAATGCCATCCGCTGGCTACACGCTGGTAGTGGCAATACCTCCTTATCGAACAGCAAGCGCGTACAGAGGCCACGAAGCAGAGCATGAGCCCGAAGCTGATCGGCTAATTGTAGCAGAGCGGTGTACCAGGCATGCTTGCATTGCTCATTGTCCAATAAATGTAAGGCATGGTGGGTGGCTTGAATCTTGTCAAAAACAGCCTCACTAGCTGCTTCATTCAACGAAATGCAGGCCATTGGCAAGCCTATCGTGATGCGGGGCACCATAGCCTGTACCACCTGCTCCAATACCTCCACGCTCATTTGGCGGCTGCTACCATAGCGCATCGCCTTCACCAGGGGCGGCAAGGCATCCATCAGATGTTGGACATCCTGGGTAGTGGCGGAAAGCTGCTGCAGTTCTTGCATCATTGGAGCAATGGCTTCACTCAAATCGGCTTGCAGAACCGGCTCGATTAGCTTAGTGAGGCCCGGCAGCTTTTGGGATTTATACATTTGGGAAATGACCTTTCGGCTGGCCGCCTCTTTTACTGTATTACCCCAAATACCCGCCTCTATAAGCTGGATAGCAAACTCAGGCTTCCATTTCAATTTCCAAATTTCGTGAAAAGTGCCCGCCAAGCCGTATTTGCGTACCTGCTTTTGCCAGCCCCATTGAATGTCCAGCAAATTGAGCCGGTGCAATAGATGGCTGGCCAGCAAATTGGACGCAACGCGCAAATCGAGGTCTTTCTCAACAACTTCGACAGCTTTGCGTTCCTTGCTGAGACGAGCCGATTTGATACAGCGTTCTAAATCCCGCTGCAAAGGAATCGTTGGAATTTCAACAGGCACCTGGCCGATCTTATTGCCAATAATCAACTGCTGATCGATCAGAGCCATCTTTTCAGAATAGCCCTCACAAAAAACAGAAATGGCTGCTTCGCGTAGTTCATCAATACCGGCGATCTGCAGACCTCGCATACCAGCCAGCATATTGGCAAGGCGTACTGCCTCAATGATGTGCGCAGAGGAGGCGTCAAAATCCTCTTTTCGAAAAAGGCGGGCCACTTCGGTCATCCAGTAAATCACCGTAGAAGGTTGATCCCGAAAAAGCAATTCGTAATAGGCTGGAGACAAAACGCCTGCTCGATAGCCACTGCTCACCGATAGCCGATCGTAACTCCAGGGAATCCAGGTGGCAGCAGTTTTCACTTTTTTTAAGCCGCGAAGGCATTTGTTGTCCTCATTGTTTTTGTAATGGGCTACCTGCAAGGCAGGTGTATGCCAGGCTCCGCAAACAACGGCAATCTGCTGAAAACCATCTTTTACCGCCAGCCGGATGGCTCTGCGCATGTGAGCTTCGCGAAGCAATTCTTCCGCCTCAGGGGGGGGAGCCGATTGGCGCAATTCATTCATCATCTCTACAATTGCGGGGAATATTTGCTCTCCCGACCATTGCTCAAATGTCACTTCCCACCAGCGCTCGCTATCCTGGTAGCCAGCCAGTTGTGCCAAATAATGCAACGGGTCTTTTATGAGTAACGCATCTTTGGAGGAGGAAGGCGGGGCAAAATTCATGTTCAGCTGAAGACTATCGACCTCCTCTTTTCCCAAGCCAAATTGTATCCCTTGAGGCAGATCGATGAAGCGGACAGGGACGTGGTTTTGTGTTGCATAGCGCAGGGCCTGCCATTCGGGAGAGAAGCTGGCAAAGGGCAGATAGGCCGCCTGGTCAGGATTTTTCGGGTTGTAAATAAGCAAGGCTACCGGAGGTAACAAGCCTTCGTGACCAATGTAAGGCAAAGCCGGTTCTGCATCTGCCGGACCTTCTACCAGCAGGCAATCGGGCTGAAGGGCTTGCAGGGTTTGCAAGAGGCTACGTGCCGAGCCGGGGCCATGATGTCGTATGCCGAGCAGATGGATCATTGAATGCTAGAATCAATGTAGTTATGAGGAGTAAGTACTAATATGTAAGCCTGAACGTGCATCGTATATCGGATCGTTCGCTGCGCTTCTTATCTAGACACCAGAGGGCCAGGCGGGAAGCGTGCAGGCTGAAGACTTCCTGTAGTCTGAAAACCTGACAGTGCCGCTGTTGTGCTTCCAGGCAAGCGCTAGTGCGATTAGTCCAACTATATCAAATCTTTACAGGCGCGGTACAAATCTTTCCAGCCTTTACGTTCTTTAGCTACCGTTTCCAGATATTCCTGCCACACCAGTTTATCCTGTACCGGATCCTTGATGATAGCCCCTGTAAGACCAGCTGCCAGATCGGCGGCAGTCAGCCTGCCATTGCCGAAGTATGCGGCCATCGCCTGCCCGGAATTGATCACCGATATTGCCTCTGCTGTACTCAAGGTGCTACTTGGTGATTTGAGTTTGCTGCGCCCTTCTTCTGTTCGGCCGCTGCGCAGCTCCCGAAATATGGTTAGCAGTCTTCGTATTTCTTTTATCGGAGCTGCCTGGGCGGGCAATTCCAATGCCACACCAATCTTTTCCACCCTGTTTTGCACTATTTTTACTTCCTCTTCCAGGCTGGCTGGCAATGGCATTACTACGGTATTGAAGCGCCTCCGCAAGGCACTTGACAGTTCATTTACTCCTTTATCGCGATCATTGGCCGTAGCGATCAGGTTGAATCCACGCTGTGCCTGCACTTCCTGATTAAGTTCAGGGATCGGCAATGTTTTTTCCGAAAGCAAGGTAATCAGGCTGTCCTGTACATCGGCGGGGATGCGGGTCAGTTCTTCCAGGCGTGCTATCTTTCCGTCTTTCATAGCCTGTAGAATAGGGCTGGCAACCAATGCTTTTTCAGAGGGGCCTTCCGCTATCAATCGGGCGTAGTTCCAGCCATAACGAAGCATATCTTCAGTCATTCCGGCAGTACCTTGTACCAGCAGGGTGGAATCGGCAGAAATGGCGGCGGCCAAATGTTCCGACACCCAGGTTTTGGCTGTGCCGGGAATACCGATAAGCAAAAGGGCCCTGTCGGTAGCTAGGGTGGCTATCGCCACTTCGATCAGCCGGCGGCTGCCATAGTATTTTGGCTCTATTTCAGTACCCTCGTCGAGCTGCCCGCCCAGCAGATAGGTGGCTACCGCCCAGGGGCTGAGCTGCCAGTTGGCCGGGCGGGGGCGGTCGTCGGCTTTGGCAATCGCTTTTAGCTCATGGGCATAGACCGCCTCGGCATGAGGGCGCAGAATGTTGTTTTTCTTGTTTTTCTTAGGTGCCGGGCTCATAGAAAAGCTGGAATGTTTTTAATACACAAAGGAAATAAAAAATTGTTTCCTGGCTAGTAGCTGAAAAGAGCTTATTGGCCTATTTTCGAACAGAATCTACTATTTTCGGCTTTTTAAAATCCCCACAAACCACTCCACCAGCTCTTCATTGTCGATAATGCTCCAACTATGCGGGCTGGCACCATCCACCAACCCGGCCCTTTGGCGGTGCGTAGAAACGAGCTCGGCCTGTTCATTTCCCATCAATTTCAGCTTGTTGATAAGCGCAGCCTGGTCGATGCTGTTGATGCTGTAATAATCCTTCCGCCGATTGTCGATCCACCAATTGATATCCGGCTCGTGATAGGCTCTTATTGGTATATTTTTAAACCAAATAGCATTCCCGCTGTTCGGCTGAGAATAGCAAAATGGTGAATAATCGCGATAGGCTTGTGGCTGCTCTTCAAATGTACCTCCGAGCTGTTGGCTCATATAATAGCTCACCCATTTGGCTTCTCCGCTGGCATTGGGATGAAAATTGTTGGTGAGGGCTCTTTGCATGGCCCACCAAAAGCGCTCGAAGTCGAGGGGAGCATCACAAAGCGCAATGGCTGCCGGTTGAATAGCAAATTTTGATTTGCCCTGCATACAATATATTGCATACTTCATGGCCCGGGTTCCGGCCAGGCTTAATCCGGCAAATAGTAAGGCGTCCGACGGGATATTGTATTTTACGAGCACTTGTCCAATTAGCGAGTCAACCAGCTTAAGCGTCTCGTCTTCAAAATAAAAATCAACCCGATTGCCTGTATCCACAAACATTAGCGCAAGCTGGCGGCTAAGCAACGGCTGAACGAGACCATCTTCTGGGATGGCAACCTCGGGCGGTTTACCGGTAAACAGTACCATCATTCCTTTTGGAGGGTGCTTTGAGGGCAGATACAGGGTGTATCCCTGCCAGCCGTATTGCAAAGCAATAGAAGAATCGGGGCTCAATACGATCAGACCATCCTTGCCTTTTTGATAGGCTACAATAGGCTCAAAAATACGCTCTTCATCGCTCTGCCCAACTGCCTGAAAAGCAAAAGCAACCAGGCTAAAAATAAGTATCAACTGTAATGTTTTCATGACGCTGTTGTTGACTTAAAGATAATACGATTGAACCATTCTCCGAAGATGCTGAAAAAGAAAGCACCGACGGGCCTATAGCCAGGCGCGTCGGTGCCGGAAGTAAGAAAAGTGTGTAGGATTTGTTTGTTAAAGTGAACCAGGAGTGTCCACCTGCATAGTGTTTATTTGTTGGATTGTCCCAAGTAGAGAAAAAGTGGATGAAGATAACGTTTAATAAAAAAGTATCATCTCCATCCGAGGTGCCTAAAGTTCAAAACTTTATTGTTCTTAACAATATTGATCTTAGAGTAAAGTAGTAGGGGGGCAATAATAAAAATCAAAAAGATGAGAACAAAATTAGCAGCATCAACACCGCAGCACAATACCCTAAAAGGGGTAATAATCAACTAAGCATTTAGTTAACAGTCTAACGACTTGATAATCAATAAATTATATTTGAATATTTTAACTATATAATGTTTTTCCAAAGCATCCCGCTTCAATTTCCTACTCTTCTATTTTCATAATACGCGCTGCTCCAACAAATAGTTGGCCGTCAGTTCGCATCACCCGCTTGATATACCGGGCGTATTGATTATCAAAATATCGGTCTTTGTTGTATCGTCCGAATGGTTGCCAGCTTTGACCACCATCCTGTGTGCGATACAAATAATGATCATGATTGTTTTTATCGTGGGCAATGGCATAACCGTTAAGATCATCGAAAAACCCCAGGTCGTTCATTACATAACTACTGGAGTACGGATACTCGACCTCTTGTCATAGGCAAATAAATGCAGTGGGCTAAAAACCCTGGCTGGGCTGTTCGTTTTCAGGCGAAGTGTTCCCGCAATTTGGATGCGATTTCGGCCAACTCTTCCTGTGTCAATTCAAGCTTGGGATTGGCGAAATTCATATCATTGATCGCGTGGATGGGAATGAGGTGTACATGAGCATGGGGTACTTCCAGGCCAATCACCGACACCCCCACGCGATTGCAGGGAATAGCAGATTGGATGGCTTTTGCCACTCTTTTAGAGAATAGCATCAAGCCGCTGAGCAGCTCATCGGGCAGGTCGTAGAGGTAGTCGATCTCCTGTTTGGGGATCACGAGGGTATGGCCTTTGACGAGAGGAAAAATATCAAGGAAGGCCAGAAAGTCATGCGTTTCGGCCACTTTGTGGCAGGGAATTTCTCCAGCTACTATCTTACTAAAAATACTCGGCATCGCTTTTATATACTGATATCCAAAACTTCAAATTCCATATTCCCTCCCGGGGTAGTGACCGTAGCCACTTCTCCTTTCTTTTTGCCCAGCAGGCCCTTTCCAATAGGCGAACTAACGGATATTTTTTTGGCCTTCAGGTCTGCCTCTGATTCCGACACCAGCGTGTAGGTCACTTCTTTGCCATTCTTTTTATTTTTGATCCTAACGGTAGAGAGTACCGTCACTTTTGATAAATCCAATTGGCTGGCATCCAATACACGGGCATTGGCCAGTGCTTTTTCCAATTCATTGATCTTCAGCTCCAGCATACCTTGAGCCTCTTTGGCCGCATCGTATTCGGCATTCTCGGAAAGGTCGCCTTTATCGCGCGCTTCAGCAATGGCATCTGCCGCCTTTTTGCGTTCAACGGTTTTCATTTCCTCCAACTCGCCCATCAGCCGGTCATAGCCCTCTTGTGTTAAATAGGTATATTTTGACATAATCATGCGTTTAATTCTTCAAAATCACAACATATCTCAGAAATCAAATCAGGTGTGTACTAGCTCTCCCTTTAGGTTTGAGTAAAGTATGGTTGAGCAAAGAATAACATCTCTGTTGGAGATATTGTTTGTATAGTTGCTGTTTTTTAATCAAAAGGCAAGAATGTTTCACCCCGCAGGGTAGAAACATTCTTGCCCAAAAGATGTAACAAAACTACAAATTTTTGCTAAAAAAGGGAACTTTCATTACTGTTTTTCCTCCTCCAAAAAACGAGCGCCTTCTGTAATCTACTGATTTTCAGCTACTTACAGATGTTTTCCGAATTTGTTTTCCAAGGGCGAGCATCAATTGATTTTGCCAAACCACTTCAACACCCGTTCGCCAAAACCCGGTGCCGCCACATGGATCAGATAGGCTCCGCTGGCTACTTTTACACCATCAAAATTATTCAAATCCCAATCCAGGTCCGGCCCGATCTGAGTCATTACAATGCCTGCATGCGGCCGGTCAGCCTGCAACACCGGTTGTTCGTTTCGATTAAACTGGCGGATGAATTTGCCATCGAGCGAGTATATAGTTACCGTACATTTGGCCGGCAAATTGGTGATGCGCACCACCGGAAGCTGGTCAGCTTCTGAGTAGGCCAGGCTGCCGTAATAGGGATTGGGAAATATGTTGACATCACTCAGTGGGTCGCTCTCTCGATCGATACCTCGACCCGGGGCAGGGGCTTTCCCATTAAACTCAAATTGGTAGGTAGGATAACCATTGTTCGTACCGGTGCCGACAGCTATTTCATAAGCACTATTCGCCCGCAGTTTGATCAAAACCTCGGAAGGAATTAGTCCGTCCTCATATGATAGCAACTGAATGTCAGAACGGAGCAGTGGAAGTGCTGACCATGTGACAACATTCAATGCCAAGGCTCTCAACACCAAACTGTCTTGCAATTGTCCCTGCAATTGGGCACAGCGATCATAAGCTTGGCGGGTAACATAGATGTAGTGCTGCCCACCACCGATTGCATCATATATATTGGCTTGTGCGCCATCCGTCCTGAGCCATAGTTGATCAGAAGGATTCCACATCATATCATTGCCCAATTGCTTGCCTGCAATGGCCGGACTATGGTAAAACTCAGGAGCAATTACCCCATTATAGGTAGAATTTTCACCAAAAAAAACATTCAGCCGCTCTCCTGTTTCCACATCCACGGCATAGCCAGGGAACCAGCTCATCCCCTCGCCACTGCCATCTGGATCGGGCAAGCCGTTGCCGTCTGCATCCAACCGACTGACCGAGGCAGCACGCCGCAGGTCAAAATTTTCGGCGCCCCCCTCCGTTGTCAGTCCCAGGCCATTTGCTGAGTAATAGTAAGGATTTGCCGTTTCAACTACTACACAACGGCTCCACTTCGACTTGTCAGGAGTCAATATAATATCCACATTATTGAGCCTGCTTAGCGGTTTATGTGCCCGAACAATATTATTGAAATTGTGCAGCCAGGCAGGTGTGATATAAGGCTGGTTGTGTAACCGAAAGTCCAACAAACCATAAGGATAAAAACCCGCACTATTGGTTTGGGTAAATTGCTGAAAAGGATCGAGCTCCAAATCAAAATTGTGAACGTGATCGTTTTTTATAAAATCGTAAAAATCCCAGTTGGTGGGTAGCAAAGGATTGGGCAAGGGTGGCTGCGGATCGACCAGAGGGACCAGCCAGGCTTCTTCGTCCCGATGAACGAGTATATTTCCTTGTACTCCGTTATTCCTATCGTTGGGATGGCCAGGTTCGAGTTGTTGATGAACTGTCACGGAAAAGCCATGCTCCGCAATGAGCTGTTCATTGAGTTGGTCAATGGAGCGTTCTGCAGCAATAATTTCGCCATCGTTGAGGCGGGTTAGCTGCCAGAATGCAGGTGTTTCCAGGCTGTCATTTGACAGGTCATCGTCAATCAAGGTCAGTTCGAAGCGGGCATCATCTACTTCCAGCGGATTGTACACCTGCACCTGAATGGGGCTCGATCCAGGCAGATATTGAATGGAGCCATTGTTGCTGCCGGCAAATATTTGATCGCGCATTTCGTCACTAATTTCGAGCTTTTGCCCTCCATTTCCTTGACCAGCCAAGCGCGTAATGACTGGCTCCTCACCCACTTCGGTATTGAGCAAATCGTACACCATTGGTCGGGGGATCACGGAATACGTCCTGACATTTCGCCTACTTTCATCGTATTGTTTTCGTTGTCCCGTAAATCTTCCACTATCCAAATCTTCAAAATCTTTGTAGTTGTTGTAAGCATAAGCAACTGCCGTATAGTAATACTTTCTGTGATTGATGAGCAATGAATCGGAGCCGGTAGCAAAGGCATCGGTGGTAAGGGGTATTGTGTGGCGAATTCCTTCATCGGCACCATCTACCATCAGCTCGGGCGACCAAAGCACCTGCGATTGAAAAGGGTTGCTGTTGGGAAATGGGCTTGCCACCCAATTGTATATTTTGCCGATGTCGTTTTTGATGTCGCATTGAAAAACGAGCCGGGCTTTGTCGGGGTCATTCAAATCTCTGAAATCTACTCTTTCATTTGCCAACTGGTACAGCTTGTAGCCTTCAAAGTTGTAAAATCGATCTTCCAGTGGATAAATTTCGGGAGCACATAAATCCACTCCCCGATAATCCTCAAAAGAGTTATTTGACGAATAATCTTCCGCATTGCTAAGTACGGCTACCACTTTTCTGTCGAGTTCTACCCAATCGACATCTGGTGCATCCAGTGCATCAGTGATGTAAAAGCAGTTGTCGAATAATTTTTGCGCATAGAAATCTGCTTCCAGCAGGGGCGCGATATCCGGACAGGGATATTCCAAATCCGGCACCCAAATCACACTTACTGCCACCTGGTTAACCGCTCCCGGATCAAGGCGAAAAGGGCCTGAGGCTTGTATCGTACGCGGATCGGTCTGAGGCAAGGATTCTGTACACATCGACCAGCCATCAGGGTCGGCGGGCGGTTCAGGAAAGGCGTAATTAACAACGTCAATGCTCCCCAGGTTGTAGCCACTGCCACCATAAGTAAAGCGCGTACCATCCTTCCAGGAACCAGACAAATAATTGTAGTACTCCTGAACTGTATGTGGATCGTCTGTACCGGGGATGGGTCCAAGGCCACCATTATTGTAATAAGTAAAAGATGACATGCCCAGCTCCTCGCCGTATTCATTCAAAGGCCCTCTAAAAAAATCAATACCGAGCATTGGAATGTCCGTACAATAGGTGTTTATCCCTTGCGGACAATCATCACAAGTATTTTCTCCGTCCAAATCATCGGCATTATATACATAGGCCAATGACCTTTCGGGATCGCAACCCACATAGTCGTCGGTATAACACCCCAGATCAGGGTCAGCCCAAAAAGCAAAGAAAGTACTGTCAATGGATTCAATACTGCGGTTGATGAGCTTGTAGGTATAAAAAGTAGTATTGTGAAGTTCATACAGATTATTGAACGCAAAGGAGGTGACCTGAATTTCCATTTGTAGAGCATCGCCTCCGGATTGAGTATGCACTCCCCCCGCATCATTGTAAATCCAAAACACCATTTCATCTCCAAAGCGTGGTAAATCGCACCCTCTTACTTCTGCTATAGGATAATCCCCTTCTACTGGTTCATATAAACCATCTCCATCCTTATCCCAAAAGGGAGCCAGCCCTTGTGTCTCAAATGGCAGATTAAAACCATATATATCCCTGAAGTAAGGATTGCCACGAGCGGGCCAAGCTTTCACATCCTCCGGAATCAATGCCGGGTCATAGGCTTGTTGTTCTTTAGCTGCCTGATAAAACCGATCTAAATGTAATCGGACGCTGTCTCCACTTACCTTAAACATTTTATCCCACTGCTCACAGGTTTCCGGATCGGTTTGTCCGTATTGGCCAATCGGACCGGGGAAAAAATCCGTTTGCCCTGAGAATCGGCCATAGGTCTGGCAGGCTATTTTTAGATTGCCGCCGGGATCGACACCTCCCAACCATACCCCGCCTACCAGCAAAGCGGATACTTCTTCGTAGCCCGACCCTGGTTCTATTTTGGGTACTATATATCTGCCATGTTGTCCATCCCACCAAAGGTCACCAGCTACCTGTAGGCTTGCCCGGACGTTGTTGATGGCTAAATCTACACTCGCGGTGCCGCGCTCACAATCGGCACGTAGCTGGGCGGCAGCGGGGCGGAGTGATTTTTTTTGCTGTGCAGGCGGCAGATGCGACAAGCCAGTGAATGGAGTGAACAACAGAGATAATAGCAAAAGGAGGGTAACATTTTTCATGGCTTTGAGAGTAGTAGTAGGTGAAAGGATAAATCTTGTCAAATAAATATACAACAATATTTTTTTAGATTCAATGTCTGTAAAATAAGCGACTACCTCAACCGTCGAATGGCCTACGCTGGCGTGTTACGCCAAGCCACTTGATTACCCGCTCGCCCATGCCTGGCGCATCTATATGAACCAGATACACTCCGCTGGCAATCGGTATGCCGCGATGGTTCTTCAAATCCCACTCTACATCCGGCGCAAACTGCTCTTCCAGTATCCCGGGATTGCCCCGATCCAATATCGGGTTCGGCGCTTCATTGCGCGTGTATTGACGGATAAACTTCCCATCCAATGAGTAGATCGTGATCGTACTCGTGGGAGGTAAATTCGTGATCTTTACTGTCGTCGTAAACTGAGACGTCTCGTATGCAGAATAGCCATAGTACGGATTCGGTACCACATTGATCGCATCCAGGGCCTCATTGATTTCTACATCGCTGACCAAATCGGTCGGTGCCAGGCCATCCACTTTAAACTGATAAGTGGGATAGCCCTGATTCACATCAGTACCTACATATACGGCATAAGAACTCGATACCCGAAGCTTGATCGTCACATCATTCGGTATCAATCCACCTGCATACGACAGCAGCTCCTCGCCCGTTGGCAATATCGAAATCGCCGTCCAGGCAATCTGCTCTATCGCGTTGATTTTTTGGAAGTTACTTCCACTCAGCTTATCTCTGATAAAGGCACACTCATCGTACTTCTGGCGTGTCACGTAGATGTTGTGATGGCCGCCCAGCAGCAGATTGTACAGCGTGGGGGTACCGGTATTGATCAGCTGCTGTGCCGTCGGGTTGAACATCATATCGTTGCCCATTTGCTTGCCTCCTATCGGTGGCGTATCGTATGCTTCACTAAACAACGCACCGTTGTAAGTTGAGTTCTCCCCAAAGAAAATATTGAGTCGCTCTCCCGTCTCCACATCCACTGCATAACCCGGAAACCAGCCCATGCCGGTGCCGTCGCCATCTTCATCCGGTAAGCCGTCGCCATCGGCATCCTCTTTGCCTACTGACGGTGCCTCGCGCGGATCAAACTGCTCCGCTCCCCCTTCCGTCGGTATGCCCAATCCCAGGTTTGGGTCATAGTAAAAACGGGTAGCCGATTCTACTATCACACAGCGGCTCCACTTACTCTTATCCGATGTGAATACAATGTCCACATTGTTGAGCTTGCTCAAGAGGTTGCGAACCCGTACAATATCCGAGGTCGAATTTACCCAGCAAGGGGTAATGAATGGCCCGGCACTCGTCCGGAAATCTGTAAGCGTGTACGGCACAAAGAAGCCGTCGCCCATTGTGGATAGGGCAGAAGATTGATCAATAAAATTCAGCTGAGGCAGACTATTGGATTCATCATCCGGCACAGCGGCAAACCACAGCGGCTTGGACAGGTCTTCGTACTCTATTTCCGCTCCGATGGCTCCATTGTCATCGGTGTTTAGTGCACCAGGCTCTTCTACCTGCTGTATGCCTATCGAAAAGCCAAATTCGGCTATGATCTGCTCGTTGAGCCGTGAAATGTTGGTCTCCGATTCTACCACTTCATTTGTGCCCAGATTCGTCAGTTGCCATCTCACATCATCATCCAGCTCATCGTTGTCCATATCTTCATCGATGAAAGTGAGCTCGTATTCTCCGTCCACTACGCCCAGCGGGTTGTAGATGTTGATCGATATCGGGCCTTCCGCTGGCAGATAGGTGATCTCGCCATCTGTAGTGCCTTCCAGCATTTTTTCCCGCTCTTCTTTTGATACATCCAGGAAGTTGTTGCCATTACCAATGCCATCCAGGCGCGTGATGATGGGCCCGTCACCGTAGAAGGTGTGCAATTTCTGATTGACGATCGGGCGTGGGATTACCGTGTAGGTCTGAATATTGCTGCGACCTTCCAAATAAGGTGTCCGCTGGCCACTGATAACGCCATTCTGCTGGGAGAACTCTTCGTACTGATTGTAGGCATATGCGATGGCTGTAAAGTAATATTTCTTGTGGTTGAGCAGCTTGCCGCTGTTTTCGTCAAACTGGTCGCGGGAGATGCGGAAGGTGTGACGGATACCCGCATCAGCGCCCTCCACCTGCGATTCCGGTACCCAAATGGCATTCGGCGCATCCGGATCGGAGCTGGGATTGTCAACTGCCTTCCAGTTAAAAATCTCTGCAACATCATTATTCACATCCACCTGATAAATCAGACGCGCCTTCTCGGGATTGTCCAATTCGCCCGTACTTACAGAAGCATCGCGCAACTGAAACAGCTTGTAGCCTTCAAATTTGTAGCTGCGCTCTTCTTCCGTCCAGGGATCATCCGGTGCCCGCAAATCCAGTTCCTGATATTGCTCGAAAGCATTATTGGATACATCTTCGTCATTGGTCAAAATGGCAATCACTTCCTGATCCAGCTCAATCCAGTCCACATCCGGTGCGTCGGGACCATCGGTGATATCAAAGCAATTGTCAAACAGCACCTGGGTTAGGTCATCGACATACAACAGCCGCGAAATGTCCGGGCAGGGATGTTCGACATCCGGCACCCAAATCACACCTACTATGAGCTCGTTGACTGCTCCAGGATAGAGACGAAAAGGGCCGGAAGATTGTACCGTACGGCGGTCACCAAAGGGCAGACCTTCCGTACACATGGACCAGCCGTTGGGGTCATTTGGAGGACTGGGAAAAGCATATTTGGTTACTTTTGCTGAGTCATTATTATAGTTATAACCATTTCCCCCATATGTAAATGGTGTGCCATCGCGCCAGGAGCCAGTGAGATAGTTATAAAACTCATGAGGATACCAGGGATCGTTTGTCCCAGGAAGGCCACTTGACGTATTGTAATACGTAAATGATGTCATACCCAGCTCTCGTCCATTTTCGTCCAGCGGGCCACGGAAGTAGTCGATTCCCAATACAGGTATTTCCGTACAGTAGGTGGTGACGCCCTGCGGACAGTCATCGCAGCTACTTTCTCCGTCCAACGCATCTTCATTATACACATAAGCCAGACTCCGGGAAGTATCGCAGCCGATATAGTCGTCAGTATAGCAACCCAGATCAGGATCCACCCAAAAAGCAAAGAAAGTACTATCCAGGCTTTCAGTACCTCTGTTGATCAATTTATAGCTATAAAAAGTGCTGTTGTCGAGCTCAGGGATGCTGTTGAAGGCAAAGGCAGTAGCTTGCACTTCCATATTCAATGGCTCTCCGTTTGTTTCGGTATGAGCTCCCCCAGCATCATTGTATATCCAGAAAACTATCTCATCGGGCAATCCACAAACATCCCGACCCCGAATATCGATTTTCGGGTAGTCTCCTTCATCCGGCTCATAGTCGCCATCACCATCTGCATCCCAAAAATCTGCCAGCCCCTGGATAGTATTAGGGAGAGGGAAGCCATGTAGCTCCAAAAAGTATAGGTTGCCACGAGCAGGCCAGCCTTTGACATCGATCGGAATGTCAGCAGGATTATAAGCCTGGCCACTTTTTATAGCCGCATCATAGCGTGCCAGATGCAACCGGATACTCTGGCTACTCACCTTGAATAATTTATCCCAGTGCTCGCATTTATCCGGATCGATTTGTCCGTCGCGGTCTAGCGGGCCGGGGAAAAAGTCAGTCTGTCCACTTGACAGGCCATAGGTCTGGCAGGCTAATTTCAGATTGCCGCCGGGGTCAAGCCCCCCCAGCCAAAGGCCCGAAGCAAACAGCGCCGAAACCTCTTGCTGCCCCAGGCTGGTATCTACTTTGGGTACGATATAGCGGCCGTAATCGCCGTCCCACCAAAGGTCGCCCGCTACCTGCAGGCGCGCCCGGACGTTGTTGATGGCTAAATCTACACTCGCGGTGCCGCGCTCACAATCGGCGCGCAACTGGGCGGCAGTCGGGTGATGCGATTTTTTTTGCTGCGCAGGTGGCAGGTGCGACCAGCTTGAGGGAGGAATGAAGAGTAAGGCGAAGAGGAGGAGGGCTATCTTTCTCATTGATGAAGTTTTCAGCTTTGTTTTGAAATCGATCTGTTAGAAAGATATTCTATTTTTAAGCGTGTTGAAATACTTCTTTTTGGATAAATCAGGTTTCTGATTATAAAAAAGTAGTGCCCCTTTTTGAAGAGAAGCACTACTTTTATCCGGCAAATCCGGGCTAGTTACTACTTACTGTCTTTAATCGTCAGCTTACAAACTGATGCGTACCGATATATTGTGTGTACCGCCCCAGGGCTGAGTCACCCGGTATCCGTAATCGATACCGAAGCGATTGGCACTTTCTTTCTTCAACGGGACATCTATCGACACCCCTGCACTCACCCCTGTTTCAACGGGAGCTCGAACACCCCCATTGGCTTCTGATCCAAACTCATATTTGTAAGCCCCTCTCAGCATCAGCATATCGTTGAAGGAATATTCCAATCCTCCACCTACCTGATCCTGTGAGAAGGAGTTGGAGGTGAAATTGCCAATCACGGTGATGCGATGCTTTGGATTGACGATGAAATCATACGCCAGACCGAGGTTTAGCTGTGAGGGCAACTCAAAGCGCTGCGAGCGCTGGAAGTAGGCCAGTGTATAAGGCTGTGTACCTTCCGGATTGGGCAACTGCTCAGAAAGTCCCTGGCCCCGGAATGTCATTGGAGAGCCGACATTGCGCAGCGAAATACCAAATTTGAAATTATCCTGCGGGCCCGTCACATACTGCACACCTGCATCAATTGCAAAGCCAAAAGCATTGAGGTCGGCAGTAGATTCTGATACGGCGCGAAACAAAATGCCTACAGATATTTTGTTTTCAAACATATAGGCATAGGACAGACCGAGGTTAATCAGGCGGGGTGAAAAGGTAGCTCCTGTTCCCTCCGGCTGATCGGTGGTGGTAACAGGAATATCTCCCATATCAATAGCCATCAAACTAACGCCAAACACACCGCTTTTGCCTACAGACTGAGCAATACCGAGCGCGTTGAGGCTGATGTCGGTGCCTTCCAGATAGCGGGTATGGCTAAAGACAAACTCTGATTTTCCAATTCTCGAAAGGCCCGCTACGTTGAGGCGCATCGCTTCTACGCCACGAATGTTGGCGGTATTCATGCTGTGTAAACCAGCACTTCGGGCCCAGGGATTTAAAAGAAGCTGTGCGGCTCCTGCCTCGCCCTGACGGTCAGGATTGCCGGCAAAGCTGCTTTGAGTGAATACCAGCAGCATTGCAAAAGCACATATAGTGTAGATAAGCTTTGTCATAATTTTTTTTTGTTATCAGATCATTAAAATTTGGATCGTTCTTCCAAAGTCGGCTAGCCGATTTTGAAAGAACGATCCTTGAAAACACGCTACAATCCGGAAGGATCAAATTGACGCGCCACGCCAAACCACTTGATCACCCGCTCGCCCATGCCCGGCGCATCTATATGAACCAGATACACTCCGCTGGCAATCGGTATGCCGCGATGGTTCTTCAAATCCCACTCTACATCCGGCGCAAACTGCTCTTCCAGTATCCCGGGATTGCCCCGATCCAATATCGGGTTCGGCGCTTCATTGCGCGTGTATTGACGGATAAACTTCCCATCCAATGAGTAGATCGTGATCGTACTCGTGGGAGGTAAATTCGTGATCTTTACTGTCGTCGTAAACTGAGACGTCTCGTATGCAGAATAGCCATAGTACGGATTCGGTACCACATTGATCGCATCCAGGGCCTCATTGATTTCTACATCGCTGACCAAATCGGTCGGTGCCAGGCCATCCACTTTAAACTGATAAGTGGGATAGCCCTGATTCACATCAGTACCTACATATACGGCATAAGAACTCGATACCCGAAGCTTGATCGTCACATCATTCGGTATCAATCCATCTGCATACGACAGCAGCTCCTCGCCCGTTGGCAATATCGAAATCGCCGTCCAGGCAATCCGATCTATCGCGTTGACTTTTTGAAAGTTGCTTCCACTCAGCTTATCTCTGATAAAGGCACACTCGTCGTACTTTTGGCGTGTCACGTAGATGTTGTGATGCCCCCCCAGCAGCAGATTGTACAGCGTAGGGGTACCGGTATTGATCAGCTGCTGTGCCGTCGGGTTGAACATCATATCGTTGCCCATTTGCTTGCCTGCTATATCGGGCGTATCATATTGATCGCCAAACAAGACACCATTGTATGTGGAGTTCTCCCCAAAGAAAATATTGAGTCGCTCTCCCGTCTCCACATCCACTGCATAGCCCGGAAACCAGCCCATGCCGGTGCCGTCGCCATCTTCATCCGGTAAGCCGTCGCCATCGGCATCCTCTTTGCCTACTGACGGTGCCTCGCGCGGATCAAACTGCTCCGCTCCCCCTTCCGTCGGTATGCCCAATCCCAGGTTTTGATCGTAGTAAAAACGGGTAGCCGATTCTACTATCACACAGCGGCTCCACTTACTCTTATCCGATGTGAATACAATGTCCACATTGTTGAGCTTACTCAAGGGGTTGCGAACCCGTACAATATCCGAGGTCGAATTCACCCAGCAGGGGGTAATGAATGGCCCGGCACTCGTCCGGAAATCTGTAAGCGTGTACGGCACAAAGAAGCCATCACCCATAGTGGAGAGTGAAGCCTTGGGGTCCCTCGGATCTGTTTTCACAAAGTCCAATGGTATCTGCGGGTTGGGGTCCTGGTCTGGCACGGCACCAAACCACAGTGGTTTGCTCAGATCGTCATATTCCACCTCCACGCCTATCGCTCCGTTGTCATCTGTGCTGAGGCTGCCGGGTTCATCTGCCTGTAGTATCCCGATCGAAAAGCCAAACTGCGCTATAATCTGTTCGTTGAGCCGTGAAATGTTGGTCTCCGATTCTACCACCTCATTTGTGCCCAGGTTCGTCAATCGCCAACGCACATCATCATCCAGCTCATCGTTGTCCATATCTTCATCGATGAAAGTGAGCTCGTATTCTCCGTCCACTACGCCCAGCGGGTTGTAGATGTTGATCGATATCGGTCCCTCTGCAGGCAGGTAGGTAATCTCACCTCCCGTTGTCCCTTCAAACATCTTCTCCCGCTCTGCTTTCGACACATCCAGGAAGTTGTTGCCATTGCCTATGCCGTCCAGCCGCGTGATGATCGGACCATCGCCATAAAAAGTATGCAGCTTCTGGTTCACTATCGGACGAGGTATCACCGTGTAGGTTCGGATATTTCGACGACCTTCCAAATAAGGTGTCCGCTGGCCACTGATAACGCCATTCTGCTGGGAGAACTCTTCGTACTGATTGTAGGCATATGCGATGGCTGTAAAGTAATATTTCTTGTGGTTGAGCAGCTTGCCGCTGTTTTCGTCAAACTGGTCGCGGGTGATCCGGAAGGTGTGGCGGATACCGGCATCGGCACCCTCCACCTGCGATTCCGGTACCCAAATGGCGTTGGGCGCATCGGGATCGGTGCTGGGATTGTCAACAGCCGACCAGTTGAAGATTTCCGAAACGCCATTGGCTAAGTCCACCTGATAGATCAAGCGTGCTTTTTCAGGATTGTCCAGCTCGCCGGCACTTACAGAGGCATCCCGTAGTTGGAATAATTTGTAGCCTTCGAATTTATACTTCCGCTCATCCTCAGGGTAGGAATCCGGAGCGCGTAGATCCAGCTCTTCATATTGTTCGAAAGCGTTGTTGGAGATCACAGTATCTTCATCATTAGTCAATACAGCAATCACTTCCTGATCCAGTTCGATCCAGTCCACATCCGGTGCATCGGGACCGTCGGTGATATCAAAGCAGTTATCAAACAAGGCTTGTGCGATATCATCGGCGAAAGTCAATGCAGTAATATCCGGGCATGGATATTCTACTTCGGGAATCCACACTACTCCGATGATCAACTCATTCACAGCACCGGGATCGAGGCGGAAAGGACCAGAAGCCTGTACAGTACGGCGGTCGCCAAAGGGCAGGGCTTCCGTACACATCGACCAGCCGTTGGGATCATTCGGCGGTTCGGTAAAAGCGTAGTTAATAAGTTCGATGCTCCCCAAATTGTATCCGTTGCCACCATAGGTAAAACGCGTACCATCCTTCCATGAACCGGAAAGGTAGTTGTAATATTCCTGAGCAGTAGCTGGATCTTCCGTGCCCGGAGGGGGCCCCAAGCTGCCATTATTGTAATAGGTAAAAGAAGACATGCCTATTTCATTACCATTTTCATCCAGCGGGCCGCGGAAGTAGTCCACTCCGAGGATGGGAATATCCGTACAGTAGGTATTTACCCCCTGCGGACAGTCGTTGCAGCTGGATTCACCATCAAGAGCATCTTCGTTATATACATAAGCCAAACTGCGGGAGGTATCACAGCCTACATAATCATCGGTATAACAACCGAGATCGGGGTCCACCCACATGGCAAAGAACATGCTATCGATACTTTCAATGGCGCGATTGATCAATTTGTAACGCTGGAAGGTCATGTCATTGATCTCGTCATTGGTAGCATAGGCAAAGGTTTGTACCTGCACTTCCATCTGGATGGCATCTCCATTGGATTCGGTGTGGATACCGCCGGCATCGTTGTAAATCCAGAAGATCATCTCATCGGGATATTGAGGCTCGTCACATCCCCGAATCTCGATTCTCGGATAATCTCCTTCATCCGGCTCATAGTCGCCGTCACCATCTGCATCCCAAAAGGCTGCAAGCCCCTGAATGGTATTGGGCAGTTCAAATCCTTCTGCCTCAAAGAAGAATTCATTGCCACGAGCGGGCCATGATTTTACGCCTTTTGGAATAAGATCTGGATCGTAATCAACGCCTTCTTTCACGGCTTTGGCATAGTTGCTCAAATGTACATCAATTTCACTACCGAGAACTTTGAAAAAGCGATCCCAATCTTTACAGGTATCCACTTCTACAGTACCTATATCGGTAAGCGGGCCGGGCCAAAAGTCGGTCTGTCCACTAGCCGAACCATAGGTTTGAGCAGCTATTTTGAGGTTGCCACCGGGGTCGATTCCTCCCAGCCATACAGCACCGGAAAAGAGCGAAGAGCGCTCGGGAATACCCGAACCGGGCTCCACTTTGGGCACTATGTAGCGCCCGTCATCACCATCCCACCAAACGTCGCCGCCCGTGAGCAGGCGTGCCCGGATGTTGTTGATTTCCTGGTCGGTTTGTGCCGTAGCCTGAGCACAATCGGCTCGATAAGTAGCCTTTTTGGGCTTGTTGGCCTTGCCCGGCTCATTGGGACCTATGTGTGCGTAAGTGAACGCATAGCCACTCACGAACAATAGCATCAGTAAATATTTTAGATAACGCATGATTTATATTTTTTATCAAATAAGAAATTTTGTTCATCCTTGTTGTTCGGTTCTTAGAATTCGAATACCGCTCCCAGGAAGATTCTGCGTGGCAGTGAAAAGAAATTGGGATTCAACACCCTCCACTGGTACGAATTGAGGAACGAGTCCACATCCAAGCCTGAGTTTTCAAGCGTTTCGATTTCCTGCACACCAATGCGCGAGTCGAGGTAGCCATCATCGTAAGGAGAGCCGGAGGCCGGATATACCCGGATGATGTTGCGGCGATCCAAAATATTCTGAACTCTCAAATATACATTGAGGTGCAAAGGACTCTTCGCTTCGGGGCCTGTCAGACTGAAGGACTTGTCGAGGCGCAGATTCAGCGTGAAGTTCCAGGGCAGACGGGAGCCGTTGATTTGGCCAACAGTACCAGAGCCACCCAGCTTGTCGGGAATTTGCTTAGCCGTATAGGGGCGGCCGGAAACAGCAATCGCCTGGAGGTTGGCGCCAAAGTCGGACAGTATGTCTTTTCCAAACAGTACAGGGCCGTTGTACTTCTTGCCGGAATCGTAGCGATAATCGATAGAAGTAACGATGCGGTGGCGTTCGTCGAAGTTCAGCGGGAAGAGCGTACGGAGGTTACCCCGGCTGGTTAACCCGCGCTGCGAGTTGGCATCAGAGCCGGTACCGTCCGCAAATTGCAAGGTGTAATTGGCTTGCAGCGAAACGTTGCCCGTTCTCCGAAGATCGTATTGGAACGAAAATCCTTTGACCGTACCAAAGTCGAGATTGCCATAAGTAGTATAGTTATTGATCGGAGCAGGTACAAAGAGAATGCTGCGCCGCTGAATCATGTCTCTCATCTCTTTGTAGTAAGCCGCAATCTTAATAGCAGATGAATTGCTCAGACGCTGCTGGAAGCCCACTTCGTAGTCAATGGTTTTTTCCGGCTTGAGGTCAGGATTGTTGAACGGCGCACCATCCGAGCCGGGATTTTCATTGAAATAGAAGTAATCCAGGGGAGTAGCATAAGAGTTGGACGGTGGGCGCTGCACCAGAATGTCGTAGTGTGCAAAGAAGTTGGCAGCATCCGAAATCGGGAAGGAGAAAGCCAGGCGAGGCATCCAGTTGAGCTGTGGCTCATAATCCACAAAAGACTCGTTGGGATCAAAATTCTCGTCCTTGATATTGGCTTCGTCATTGATCAACTTCGGTGTAACTACTTGCCCTCCAAAGATGACATTGCCATCGTTGGCGGGGTTGCCATCGGCAAAATACCATTGGTCGCCTTTGCGGAAAGCCGTGACTTCATTGCTGCCCGGGCCATTCACATATACGAGATAATCATCTTCCACACCGGCAGGTTTTTGTTCGCCTATTCCTCCGTAGAAATCACCCGCATTTTGTACAGAATACAAAGAGTACAAGTCTTTCAGCACCTTGGTATTGGCATCGTAACGATCGACACGTACACCGAGGCGGAAGATGATGTCTTTGAAGGTGAATTTGTCCTGAATATAGGCTGCAGCGTATATCGGGTTGAACGCAGCCACCGGGAAGGAGCGCAATCCGTTGGCATCGCGGGCGGTGAAGAAATCATCGAAGGTAACATCATTGCCCAGATTATTGCCCAGATAATCATAACCGTAATATTCTAAGTCAATTTGACTAAACTGGTCGTTGAGTTCCTGTGCAGAGAACAAATTCAGCGAGAGTTGGTCAGGGCGCAAGGCATCCACGTTTACATATTCGCCCAGACCTTGTCCTGTGATCTGTCGTACTTTTTGGTAAAACAGCAGATCTGGAGAAGTAAACTGCGTACCAAAGACATCGATCGAATCAACCCCAGGAATAGCGCTAAAGGGTAGTCCCGGATCAAATTTTCCAATCACCAGGCTGGTATCTACCCCCAGGATGTGGCGGTTGGCCTGCTGGCGGGCAATGGTCCAGAGGCGGCGTGGGTTAATGTCGTAAGCACGGGAGTAGCGCTGCTCATAGAGGATACCAAACTGAATGGAATGGCGCCCCTTCTCTGAACCTCCCGGCAGGAAGTCGAACGAGCTGGTTACGTTAAGTGTCAATCGATTTGATTCTCTTTTTCGGAAGAGGTTGTACACCTGGTTGACGTTGGTATGGAAGCCCCAGGCAGAAGTGGTAGAACCATTGAACTGGCCATTCAGAGCTACAAAGTCATTGATATTTCCGGCATCCACCACATCATTGTATGCCGACAGACCAGGATTGGCAGAACCACTGGCATTGTAGCCGGTAAACTGCTGCTGATTATCCACATGGGCAATGCCAAAAGGAGCCTGGCTATATTGCTGCCCAAAGGCGGCAACGGGTGCCCAAGTATAATCAAACTGGCCAACATGGCCATAGTCGAAAAGCCGGTCTTTGTGGCGGGGATCGAACAGATCGTATTCCCGCTTTTCATAGGCACCCATCAGGGTATATTGCGCATTTTGAATGATGGAGCTCTTTCTGGCCGAAGCCTCATCACCGGCACCTTCGGCTGAGTAATCCGTACCACCCAGGCGATGGCGGAAGCGGAAGTTGCCGCGATACTGCGTTTCAAAATCAGTAGGGTTGTTTTGCGAATTTAGTAAGCGCCAATTGACACCCGTAGAATTGTTTTCCCCGGGCGTAAATTTATCTTCGGCATCGTTGTACGAGCCGGTCAGGGTGATGTCAATATTCTTGGTGAGGCGCGCATCCAGCTTGGCCGTGAGGTCAAGACGGGTAGATTGTTCATTCGGCTGGTAATCCAACACTTCTACGTCATCGGCTCCCAGGAACTGGGCGGCGGGGATTTTGGTAGCTCCCAGCCGTCTAATGGGATTGGCTTCCAGATTGGCCAACACATCATCCTTCACTTTATAGATATCGGTGGCAGGCGGGTCATCATCTTTGCGATCAAGATACTGCCCGGAAAGGCGGAAGCCAATGATGGTTTCGCCGCTTTCTTTCTTTTTGAGTATCGGTCCGCTGACGTTGGCGCTGACAAGGTTGTATCCGTAAGGATCCAAAAATTCGGAAGTCTCGATTTCCACACCACCCGTGTAGCGGCTGGAAGGCCCTTTGGTGGTAATGGAGATGATACCGCCGGTGACGTCACCGTACTGGGCTTCGATACCTCCCGTGATGACCTGCAACTGGTCGATCTCCGATTGCGGAATCAGGTTGCCGGAACCGCGAACACGGATGCCATCGATGTAGTAATCGGTAGCATTATCGCGTGAGCCACGGATAGAAACATCATCGCCCTCATCGGCTTGTGAAATACCCGCTGCGCTGGCAGCGATAGCCGTTACATCCTTGGTAGGAAGGCTGCGAATCTGGTCGCTTGTGATCGTTTGGCCGGAAGTGGTGTTGTCCTGCTCGATGAGCGGCACCTTGTAGGCCGTGACGATTACATCGTCCAGGGTAATGCCAGCGTCTTCGCCATTGAGCTTGACGTTAAGCTTGTTGGCTTGTCCGGCTTTAACCACCACATCGGTGATCTTGTTGGTGGGGAATCCGATGTAGGATACTTCCACATCATAGGTTCCCGGATCAACATTGACGGAATAGTTGCCGTCAAAGTCCGTACTGGTACCAGCAGAGTACACACCATTGAGGGTGAGTACGATGTTTGCACCAATCAACTCCTCTCCGGTCTCCACATCTGTGACCTTACCTTGAAGAGATGTTTGTGCAATCGCTATGGTACCTGACAGTAGAAAAACTAGCGAGAGTAAAAAATACCGTACCATATAAATTTTTATTTAAAAGATGACGATTAAAAAAGATTCTAAAGTAACACGCAATGTTAAGAAAATTAACACTCTTTTCAAAAATTATAACTGGTGGTGTCCGATACTTTACACAATGTAAATTGTGGTGTTTTGATCGAACAGCAGCCTTCTCAACTGATCCGGAATTGCAAATCGAGCCAATCTATAGCCACTATGGAACCTTCAAAAAATAAATCCGCCATTTTTGAATAATCCTATGTCATGTGCATGTCAGCTATTCCTGCTACTGTTGCCACACATGCTTTTGGTTATCGGCTCTCCCTTTTTGAATCATTTTGCAAAAATCGCTTATTCGCCAGGCAAATTAGGCATATCTATACATACCTCCACTCCGATTTTGAAGCATAAGTCAGGTTTCAGAATGCGATTATCTGCCTGATTTTAGCCAACAACACTTCAGCCAGCCGGGCCTTCGATTCCACCGTCCAACCAGCAATATGCGGACTCAACACTACCTGCTCCATCTGATAAAGCCGGTCATACATTTCGGCTTCCTGCGGGCTAAAAGTATGCGGTTTCTCATTCTCAAACACATCCAGGCAGGCCCCTCCTATCCGACCGCTTTCCAAAGCCTTCACCAGATCAGCGGTATGAACTACCTGCCCTCTGGAAGTATTTACCAGCCATACCCCTTCCCTGCAGCGGGCAAAGAACTGCTGGTCGGCAAGATGCCTGGTCTCCTTCGTAAGCGGTAGATGAAAGCTAATAATGTCAGTCTCTGCACAAATCTCTTCAGGGCTACTCTCCGATACATATTCAAAGTCTTTGGTGTAGTCTTTCTTATATTTATCGTAGGCCAGCACTTCCACATCCATGCCTGCCAGCTTGCGCGCAAAGCTGCTTCCGGTGTGGCCAAAGCCGATGATGCCGACCTTGCGGCCCATCAACTCGAAGCCCCGGTTTTGCTCACGCTGCCAGACCTTTTGCCGGAGCTGCCGGTCGGCGCACAGCAGATTATTGGCCAGGGCCAGCAGCATAGCCAGTGCATGCTCACCAACGGCATTGCAATTGCCTTGCGGAGCACGGAGTATCGCCACGCCCTTTTGTTCAGCATACTCCAGGTCGATGATCTCTAGGCCGGAGCCCAGCCGCCCGACGAATTTGAGGAGCGCAGCCCGGTCCAGCATGGCCCGATCGACTCGTATTTTGCTATTGATGACCATCCCTTCGTAATCTTGCACAATCTGGCGAACACGCTCCAGTTTAATTTGGGGGTCGTAATTGCTCTGATAGCCCAGCTCTTTTAAGCCCTCTACAAGTAGCGGATGTACAGCATCTGTGATCAATACTTTTTTCATAGTCAGCCGTTCAATTCAAGAAAAAGGACAAGCGATAAAATTACTGCTTTCCATTGACTTCGTTCCGCTTTATTGAAAAAGGAAAGACTTGCGTACTTTTGTGGAGATTTCGAAATAAGGCATCTCTTTGAAAATGAAACAAGTCCTACATTTTTTACTCTTTATCACCCTTGTCAGTGCTTGCCAAGTAGCTGGCAATCGCGAGCAGCCCATATTGTTTGCCGATTTTTATCTGCGCTATCTGGAATCGGAAAAACAACTAAAGGCAGAGGCGATCTTCAGCGAAGGGGATTCCGTCAGCGTCAGCAAATCGACAAGCATGAAAACTGTTTTTTTCAATGGCGAAGCAATGCAAGCCCGCGACTTGGGTAAGCAGGGCATCCGGTACCGGGTGGAACAAAGGGGCGATTATCGATCGGAATATACCTTTGCATTCAAAAAGGAGGGGCAAGCGCAGCTTGAGCAGAAATTAAAAATGCCGGCCATCAAAAATATACAATTGCAGGGAACAGCCAGCCGTTCTGCCGGCTTCACGATTAGCTGGGAGGGCGAGGCTGTGGGAAAGGATGAGAGCCTGGTGGTGCTGTTTACCGATGCCAGCAACAAGGCCGCTGCGATCAGCATTGAAGGGCCGAGCCAGCAGAGTAGCGTCACCCTTACCGCTTCTCAACTGGATCAACTGGCCAGCGGCCCAACGAGCATGTACCTGGTGAAAAAGCGAATGGAACGTACTGCTTCCGATCATTTTCGCGCTGTGGGTATTTCAGAATTTTACACCAAAAGCCTCAAAATCGATATTGTTGACTGATTTCTGATGACAGCAAAAGGCAAATTGTATCTAATTCCCAGCCCCCTCGGCGAGGGCGGCTTACATACTATCCCGCAATATACTATTGACGTCATTCACCAAACCCGCCACTATATTGCCGAGCGTGCCAAAACAGCCCGCCGCTTCATCAAGTCCACTTTGCCACCTTATGCCATGAACGAACTGGAAGTAGCTGAACTCAACAAGCATACGCGCCCAGAAGAACTGCCAGCCCTGCTGAAGGCCGCTGCGCAAGGTTTTGACATCGGGCTGCTATCCGAGGCGGGTTGCCCGGCAGTAGCTGATCCGGGTGCTGATGTAGTGGCGCTGGCTCACCGGCAAGGCATCGAGGTGGTCCCGCTGGTAGGGCCTTCTTCGATTTTGCTGGCTCTGATGGCCAGCGGAATGAATGGCCAGTCTTTTTGTTTCCACGGCTATCTGCCTGCCAAAAAGCCAGAGCTGGCGCGGGAATTGCGCAGGCTCGAACAGCAGGCGCGCCGCCATCGACAAACGCAGCTATTCATCGAAACGCCTTACCGAAATACGGCGGTTGTGGACTTGGCACTTCAACATTTATCTGCCGATACTTATTTTGGCATCGCGGCTGATCTCACACTGCCTGAGCAATACATCCACAGCAGGCGCATCGGAGAATGGAAAAAGGAAGCCTTGCCTGATTTGCACAAACGGCCGGCGATATTTATGATTTTCTGTTGAGCAAGCCAGGGATGAGACTTCCCCTCTGCATGCCCGTCAAAAGCTAGAGTGGATGGGGCCAACAAAAAGCAGGGTATGTCGTTTTAAACAATAGACTTTATCACTACGCACTTAGTGAAGATAATAAAGGTGTAAACCTTTCGATTTAGAAACATTCAAAAACAAATCCGACATTTTTGAAATAGGCGATAGCTGAACGATCAAAGGCTAGTGAAGTGGAGCCTAATTCAAAAATTGAAAAGAGGATTAATTTTTTTGAACAAACCTTACTTTCATATGTCTCAGGAATTTGCTGTAGCTCAGAAACACCTCAGCCAAAATGGCTTTTTGGATATTGACGTAGATCCTACACTCGATCTGTTCGAGGCCATTGAGCAGCTAAAAAAGGAGAAAAACGCCATCATTTTGGCGCATTATTATCAGGAAGCCGACATCCAGGACATTGCCGATTATATCGGCGACAGCCTTGGCCTTTCGCAGCAGGCGGCCAGTACTGATGCGGATATGATCGTGTTTGCAGGGGTTCATTTCATGGCGGAAACGGCCAAAATGCTGTCACCACAAAAGAAAGTGCTACTGCCCGATTTGAAGGCTGGCTGTTCATTGGCGGACTCCTGCCCGCCGCATTTATTCCGAAAGTTTAAGGAGAAATACCCTGAGCATGTCGTGGTGAGTTATATCAACTGTACGGCAGAGCTCAAAACGCTTACCGATATTTGCTGTACCTCCACCAATGCGGTGCACATCATCGAGAGCATCCCCAAAGATCGGGGGATCATCTTTGCTCCTGATCGAAATCTTGGCCAATATCTGATCAAAAAAACAGGTCGCGATTTGGTGCTGTGGAATGGCACCTGCATGGTTCACGAAATCTTTTCGCATGAAAAGATCACCAAGCTCCAGCTGCGCCATCCGGATGCCAGTTTCATTGCCCATCCTGAGTGTGAGCCTCATTTGCTGGAAATAGCCGACTATATTGGCTCCACCAGTGGTCTGCTGCGCTACACCCGCGAGAGCGATGCACAGGAATTTATAGTAGCTACCGAGTCGGGCATCATCCACCAGATGCAGAAGGCCTCGCCGGGAAAGGTTTTCATTCCCGCTCCGCCCAATAATACCTGCGCCTGCAATGAATGCCCTCACATGAAGCGCAATACGCTGGAAAAGCTGTATCTGTGCATGAAATACGGGCAGCCGGAGATTGAGCTGGCCGACTGGGTCATCGAGCAGGGGCGGGCATCCATTGACCGGATGTTGGAGATATCCGCCAAAGCAGGCCTGTAAGTAAGGCTCGAAATCGCCCCTTCCGAATATCTTCAAGATTGCTTATTTCTTTGCAAATCACCTGAAATCGGAAATTACTGTTTTGATGATTAATCCGATAAAATTAGCCCCTTGAAGCGATACTGGCAGCTCTTTTGCAGGGTACAAAGGGGGCTAGCCGGGCTTACCCTAAACAGGGTAATTATAGGCATTGGAGGCCGTCAATAAAATACCAAAGTGGATACTTTGCCCGTTTTATGATAACTTTGCCGTTCATTTCTCATGAACACACATTAAAATTCCAACACTTTGAAAAGACTCTTTATTTTATTACTGATTTCTTGCATGTGTTTGCCGGGCTTTGGGCAGCAGGGTTTTGAAGCGGGAGGATGGATCGGCCTGTCCAACTATTTTGGAGACCTCAACACCAATTTTCACCTCGGCCGACCGGGCCTGGCATTGGGGGTGATTGGCAGATACAACTTTAATACCCGCCTTTGTTTGAAACTTTCAGCCAACTATGGCAATGTAAGTGCCTATGATTCTGATTCTAAGAATTCCTATGAGCAAGCCCGCAACCTCAGTTTCAAGTCTCATGTTTTTGATGCCACGGCACAGTTTGAGTTCAACTTTCTGCCTTACGTCCACGGTAGCAAAACCGAGTTTTGGACGCCCTACCTCTTTGGAGGTTTCACAATTTTAAATTTTGATCCCAAAGCGGAGATCAATGGTGAGATGGTAGATTTGCGGCCACTGGGCACCGAAGGGCAGTTTCGGGGAGAGGAATATTACTCCATTGCAGGAGGTATTTCTTATGGTATGGGCGTAAAGTTTGATCTGAGCTATGAGTGGAGCATCAATGTTGAGCTGGCCACCCGCCGCTTGTTTACGGATTATCTGGATGATGTGAGCACAGTGTATCCTGACATGGAGGATTTGGAAGCGCTGCGCGGTGACATTGCGGTGCGCCTGTCGGATCGTTCCCTGGAAATCGATGGTGTGGATTCGCCACTCGGAGAGCTGGGCCGGCAGCGGGGCAATAGTGAAAACAACGACAGCTATTCCATGTTTGGTATTGGCCTGGTGTACTATTTTGGTGACATCCGTTGCCCGGAATATTCCAGAAAATAAATATTCCAATTGCTTTGCTTTTGCTGGCTATCGCCCTTTGCCTTCTGTGGCCGATCTGCATGCGTAGGAGACGCGCTTATGAATAAGAGATTCCGCTCCCTTGCTTTAACCATCCACCCAGCCAGTCCGATTGCTTATATTTGCATTCAAAACCGATTCTTAGCAAGCGCGCATAAATTGCCTGTCGGATGATTGTTCAAAAAAGCTTTAGCCTTAGCCCACGGCCGCGTGGCTACCATTTGATTACCCCGGAAGTCGTCAACCAGCTTGGCGAGTTGCCAGCAACGGGCCTTCTCCATATTTTCATCAAACACACCTCTGCCGGGCTTATCATTAATGAGAATGCAGACCCTAGTGTCCGTACCGATTTTGAATCTATTTTCAATCACCTGGTGCCTGAAAACCTCCCCTTTCTTACTCATACTATGGAAGGGCCCGATGACATGCCTGCTCACATAAAAGCGGCGCTAACGGGCAGCTCTGTCAGTATTCCCATCAGCGATGGACGGCTCAATTTTGGTACCTGGCAGGGCATATATCTGTGCGAGTTCCGCGAGCATGGTGGCGCCCGAAAGTTGGTTGCGACCCTCTACAGCTAATCCATGAATTTATTTGTACAAGGAATACTTTGGGGGCTCACCCTAAGCATATTGGTTGGCCCGATCCTTTTTGCTTTGATCCAAACGGGACTGGAGCGCGGCTTCCGCGCCGGCATGATGGTAGGGCTCGGCATCTGGATCAGCGACCTGCTGTTTATCCTTTCAGTGTATTGGGGACTTACATATATTATACATATCGCAGAGTGGCCGGGCTTCACTTTATGGCTTGGGATCCTTGGCGGGATCATTTTGATCCTCTTGGGGATTGGCTTTTTAGTAATTCAACCGCTGGAGGTGCGGCTTCGCGAGCAAAGCAAAAGAAAAAAAGCCGCCACCTATTTAGCCTTATTTACCAAAGGCTTTCTTATCAATACCCTCAACCCTTTTACTTTTTTCTTTTGGGTCAGTATATCCGGGGCTATGTTTGTGAAAGACCCGCTCAGCACTGACAATGCCTTGCTGTTTTATTCTGGCATATTACTGACGATCATTTTGACCGATACGTTTAAAGTGGTGATGGCCAAGCTGGTAGGTCGCTACCTAAAGCCACACTACATTTTATTCACCCGGCGGGTAGTGGGCATTGTGCTAATACTATTTGGGGTAGGCTTAATGATCCGGGTGCTGGCCTATAGCTATTCTTCCTGATCGATCACCTTGCGGCGCAGCTTGAAGTGCTTGCCTAAGTACACTTTGCGCACCATCTCATCGGCTGCCAACTCTTCTGCCGTGCCGGCTTTGAGGATGCTGCCTTCAAACATCAGATAGGCCCGGTCGGTGATGGAAAGGGTTTCCTGTACATTGTGATCGGTGATGAGAATGCCGATATTTTTGGTTTTCAATTTAGCCACTATCGACTGAATATCCTCTACAGCAATGGGGTCGATACCGGCAAAGGGCTCATCCAACAGAATGAAATTGGGGCTGGTAGCCAATGCGCGGGCAATTTCTGTGCGCCGTCGCTCACCACCTGAAAGCGTATCGCCTTTGCTTGTCCGGACACGCCCCAGGCCAAATTCGCCAAGCAGCGATTCCATCCGTTCCATCCGTTCCTTTTTGGAGTACGGCATCATTTCGAGCACCGCCATCAAATTGTCTTCCACGCTCAACTTGCGAAATACGGAAGGTTCCTGGGGCAGATAGCCCACCCCCCGTTGCGCTCTTTTATACATCGGCAAGCTGGTAATATCGTTGCTATCGAGAAATACCTGTCCATCATTGGGGCCAATAAAGCCTACGATCATATAAAATGTAGTCGTTTTACCAGCTCCATTCGGCCCCAAAAGCCCAACGATTTCACCCTGATTCACCTCTATCGAGACGTCATTGACCACCTTTCGGCGGCCATATATTTTCACAAGATGTTCTGCTCGCAATACCATTGCGCAAAGGTATGCTTTTTTGTATTTAGGGAAGGGGGCTCAATTTATCGAAGATTGCCTGCTACCTGCACGGTAGCCTCTACCTCCCAATCGGCCCGCAGTTCTTCCAGTTTTTTTTGTAGGAGCCTTTCCGGTTGGCGCCGCCCATCATAGTTTCCGCTATCCCAGCGACCATTGGCATTGCTATCCTCAATGATGTGCAGCTGGTACTGACCCGGATTCAGGGTTTTGTACTCCTTTTGAAAAACACTCAGCCCGCTTACCGATAGCTGGTCTATCAGCTGGTCTCCCTTATCGCGCAACTGCACTATGTACTGCTGCGTGCTGTCCAAGTCTTCCAGAATCAGCCGGAGATCGCCAAATTGCGCAGGTGTAGCAGCCAGGTAGTTGAGTTGGAGGGTATCGTTGCGCTGCCCGTACAGATTGGTGACTGCATTTGCCTGGAGCTCCAAAAGATAGGGCATTGACGGCTTCCAGGCATAGTCGATTACCAGCTGCCGCTGGTTGGTGGAGTCGATTTGAATAGTAGGCACTACTACCGTATGTAGGGTATCTTCCAAAAGCCTGATCTTAGCGGTATCAAAGCGGGTCAGAGGCTGGCTGAATGCCAGGCTGATTGGTTGGCCGGGTTTGATGTTGCTGCGCCTTTGGAGTATCCGGGGTTCGCTCAATTTGAGCCTGTTATCGGCCAGAAAGGCTGCCTTTCCTTTTGGCTTTACCCATGTAGTGTCTGTGTTCGTGCTGTCAGTGCGCACATACACCGCCCACTGAGCCGTATCCGCCAGGCCGTACCAAAGCTTGATGGTATCCCGGTCGTACTCGGTAATTGGCGGAGGGTCGATGTCGGCAAAGCTGATAGCAACATTTTGGGGATCGGCATTGAAAATGAGTTTCAGCAAACCGTACTGCTCCGTATTCGCCTTCAGCAACCGCAATGCTTGTTGTTCGGCAAACAGCTTGATGGTAAGCTGTGGCTGCGTGGTATCCGACAGCCAAATGGGCGTGTCCAGAAAGCCGATCTGCTCTTTTGAATTATTGTAATAATAATCAAGCCCGCTGAGTGCAAACACTTTAAATGTATCTTTTTTAAGATTTCCGATACTGAAATTGCCTTGCTTGTCGGTGCGGGCAAAATAGAAAGGTTTTACGGATCGGACCACCGAATCGGCCAGGTTATCATACAACATTACCAATATTTTTTCTACCGGCTCACCGCTCACCGCATCCAGCACACGACCATTCAACTGCAAAGAGTCAATGTACTGGCCTGTGGAAAACACAAAGCGGAGGTTGGGTACTTCATTGCCCTCTGTGAGGTCGCGCACGGCAGTACCAAAATTGATGACATAGGTAGCATCCGGGCGCAGCTCTTCCCGCCCATCAAACTCAAAAATGACGTTTTTCTTTTTTAGCCGCACTTCCGGTTGGTAATCCAGCGGAGGAGAAACCACCACCTGATTGAATACATCCTGAAGCTTGAGCCATTCATCGAATGCGAGCAGGATATCTTGTTTTTTGAAATTGGTTTGCATATTGGGCGTGGATGCCAGACTGTCGAGGCGGGGCGGTTGCTCATCGCGCGGGCCACCGGTCGGCGCTACAATATTAGCACAGCTGCTGAGGAGGCAACTTAGGAAAAAGGCTAGCAGGGCTACAGAAAAGGGCTTATTTTTTTTCATCGCTAACAACTCCACAAAATAAACGAATAAAGCTTGAAAGGGGTATTTGTGGCTCGTCATTTTATCTCCTTTCTACTTTTCAATCCTTGATTTCGTGGATGAAAGCTCATTACTGTATCCTTGAGATAGTCTGTATCGAGGTGGGTGTATATTTCGGTGGTGGTGATGGATTCGTGGCCGAGCATATCCTGCACAGCCTTGAGGTCGGCGCCGCCTTCGATGAGGTGGGTAGCAAAGGAATGGCGGAAGGTGTGTGGGCTCACACGCTTGGCGATAGCTGCATCTTTGGCGGCCTGTTTGACGACCAGAAAGACCATAACACGACTCAATTTTCTGCCGCGCCGGTTCAAAAACAGTATATTTTCATCTTCCGGGTGAATATTGCTTTGCAGCTTCCGAACATTGTCTTGGTACAATCGGATATGCTTGATGGCACCCTCCCCGATGGGGACGATGCGCTCCTTGTCGTTTTTGCCGATTACTTTTATAAAACCAATTTCAAAAAAAAGATTGGATATTTTCAGATTGAGGAGCTCGCTCACTCGCAGGCCACATGCGTACAGCGTTTCGAGGATGGCCCGGTTGCGCGTGCCTTGTGGCTGGCTCAGATCAATAGCGGCCAGCATGCGCATCACTTCTTCGTAGCTGAGTACTTCGGGAATCTTGCGTTTGAGCCGCGGGCCTTCCAGCAGGTGGGTAGGGTCGGTATTGATGAGGTCTTCCATGAGCAGGTACTTATAAAAGGCTTTGATACCGGAAAGGATGCGCGCCTGGGAGCGATCGCCAAGGCCCAGCCCGTTCAGCCAAAAGATAAAGGCTTCGAGTTGTTCAAGCTGAATCTCGAGCGGTGAGAGAGATAGAGCCTGCAATTCCAGATACTGCACCAACTTGGCTACATCCCGTAAGTAGGCATCCACGGAATGGCCCGAAAGCGAGCGTTCGAGCATCAGGTAGGATTTGAAGCCTTGCAGGTAGGGATGCCAGTTCATACAATGTGCAATTTGCTATTTCGTTCCAATTTTTGGATACTTACTCATTTTGTGTAAATTTAGAGTATGTTGAAAATTAATATTTTCACTAATATGAAAGGCTTTCTTCGCTATACTTCAGCTATTTTTCGCTCCGTACCGTCTAGGTACGACGCTCAAAAGGAGCTTCGCCCAGCTGTGAAATCCATTTCATATTAAAAGAAAAACTAAAATTAAACATACTTCTAAATGAATAGTTTTCAAAATCTACTTTAATTTAGCAAGCGTGTATAATTGAATTGCCGACACAGCTACTACTATGAGATACTTTTTTTCCGGATTTTTGTTGTTCTGTATTTGGACCGCTTTTGCGCGCTACTACTACGTTTGTGAGATCAAGCAGCATTGTGGCTCAGCGACCTCTACCAGCTCCCAGGAAGCGCCAAAGAGCGATCTTCGCCTCATGGATGGGGGTGTGGCATTGCTGAGTGGATATGAACAATTTTCCTTTGCCTCTAATAGTGCCGAGCTTCATCTAAGCAAAAATAATGAGGCTTTTTTGGATTCCGTGCTGCTCTATTTGTTGCATGATCCCGGCAAAGCGCTGCAAATTCATGGCAGCTATCGACCCAGCGAGCGCGATGTGACTACCCGTGCCTACAGCAATCTGGGCCTGGCGCGGGCAGAGGCAATTCGACACTATCTGGCCGAGCGCGGGCTGGCAACAGAGCATGTACACATTAAACACGGCCTCTCTAAAAACGAGCAACTGCCGGCACCGCTTCAGTTTTCGATCATCAACCAAGCCGTTCAATGAACTGAACTGTAAAAACTGACAACTATGATGAGTACTGCTAACGTACTGGATTTTTTGAGAGAATTATTTACTGCTATAGGCACAATGGACAGCCTGATCATACTTGGGTTTTTGTTCGGAGCTTTCTTGATCGGCTGGCTTTTTGGGAGGTGGTCTCGGGGGGGGCAATTGCGCAGGATGCGACGCCAGTTGAAAGAAAAAGAAAACGAGGTGGTGAGCCTTCAGGCAAAAAGCGATGCGCTGCTTCATCAGATTGAGCAGCATGTAAACGATCTACAGACAGCCAAACTGGAGATGGAGGAAATGCAAAATGCGGCGGAGCAGCTCGAAATGGAAAAGACTCGTTTGCAGGGCGAATTGAATATTGCAAAGGACTATATCGGCGAATTGCAATCGCGAAATGCCGGTTATGCCGGCCAGATAGAGGAGCTGAATCGCGAAATCCAGCACCTAACGGAACAGGGTAGCGAAAGCGATGAAGAGGAAGAGTTGGCTATTGAAATAGGAGGCTATCAGGAAGTGGCTACTCTTCAAAACAACTACCAAAACACGATAGAGCGGCTCAGTGCTATTGAAGATAAGCTGCTACTGCTGGAGCAGGAAAACAGCCAGCTGAAGGATGAGATTTCGCAGGTGCGCAGCACCGCCGAGCTGGTAGAAGAAATTTTACCTGCCGATGATGATTTTGAAATTTCAGCCGACCAGCGCGCCGAGCAAGGGCGCCTGGCCATCCAAAATGCGCTGGGCAAACAGTTGCCCAAGGCTTCTAATAGCGAGAAGGATGCTCTCCAGCACATCGAAGGGATTGGCCCTTTTTTGGAAGAAAAACTCAATGAAGTTGGCATTTATACTTACCAACAAATTAGCCAGCTCAACGATGAGCTAATCGAAAAGCTGACCGATGCGATCCGTTTTTTTCCGGGCCGCATTCGGCGCGACAATTGGGTCGGCCAGGCAAAGGGTTTGATGAAACGTGCATGATTAAGTAGTCTTTATACTCACAAGGCAAAGACTAGTTAATCTTGCTAAGCTCCCTGCCAATTGGCATCCAGGCAAGTAAGTGATCACAACTTAAAATAAAAATAGACACACATGAAACGGCAAAAGAAGTTACTCGGGCGCAGCCCAAAATGTCGCTAGGCAGCATTTTTTATTAGCTTGATTACTTTTTCCCACATCTGACTCATGTTGGCTACTCGCAGGTTAGCCACAAATTGAGCCCCTTTAATAGTCCATCGTTGTCCCGATTGTTTGAGCCGTTTTTGAATAACGGTTCTGTGTGCAGATTCTATTGGGCCTGAACCGATGAGCAACCCTTGATCCTTGTAGGTTTTGTATTTCATTCTCTTTGTGTTATTTTCATAGTAAGTCAACAACTTTTTTTTAGCTTCTTTTTTGGTTTGTGTCTTACCATCCAAGGCCTTTACCCTTTTAATCACTTTGTCAACCTGATCATTTAAAAGCAATAGTTTTTGTTGACTTATCCACTCAGACCTTTTCTCTTTGTCGGTAAAGAATACCTTGGCAAAGTCTCCCAGATATTCTGCTGCATGATAGAAGTCTAATATTTGAGTGCTCTGCGGATAAGATTCATCTACCCAATTCCAAATCCATTTAGCTCCATCATTTACAAAAACTAACCGGTTCTTTAATCCTTCGTATTCATCCACTAATGGCTCTAATTTTCCTAAAAAGTCTTCATGGTTCCCAAAGTGGGCTGTATAGACAGAATCCCTTATCCAACTTCGTTTATCGCTTAACTCATAATGGTCCGCAGAGTGAAAAATACGCCCTAATTTTATTTCTTTCCACTCACTCTTTTCTCTGGTCAATAACATACAGCCATCCATCATCACATAAACCTCACTATCAGCCGGAACTTGCGACACTTTTGTCCTCAGGCTTTGGTAAGCTGTTTCATCTAATGTCTCACTTTCCTGTTCCAATTGACCGCCATATTGTTTTACTACCCGGTCTATCTGTGAAGAACTACTACTGATGCGAAGGTATTTATCCAAACGTTGTGAGGCCTCTTGAAAATTATCATCTTGACCCGCATAAGCCTGCAACTCTTGATAATAGGGGCTGATTTGAAATCCATTTACCCCATTACTCCAAGGGTGAACCTTCTCTACTTCTATTCTCCCATATCGTGTCTCAACTTTTTTTTTTGCGACGGTCATTACCAGGGCTACTTATCATTTTCTCTAAGGTCTCCTTGCCAAACGACACCCATAATTCATCAAATTGCTTCTCATACTCATAAAAACTCTTCTCTGCTTCCAATTTCTTCAAACTTTCCCAGTTTTTACGCGCTAGGAACATAAAGTCTTCTTCTGTCATTTTTCGTATTTTTAGTGTGTACAATACGTAGTGTGTACAATACGCTAATTTACAAAAAACGACATTTTGGGCTGCGCCCAAGTTACTCTTACCCTTTTAAGTGTGTTCGGATTTTTTTAGCAGTGCTTTGCTTTAAGCATCTCTTACATCATCAATGGCATCATCCACTGCGTCTGCAGCATCATCAGCCGTATCTGCCACATCTTCTCCGATATTTTTGGCTGTATTTACGGTAGCCTGAACAGCCGATTTAGCTGAATCCACTGTATCTTCAAGCACATCACCCGCTTTGTCGGCAACGTTGGAAGCTACTTTTTTGGCGCCTTCGTATGCATCGCCCGCTTTGTCAACCACCTTGCCGCCCACGTCTTTGGCTACATCCACCGCATCCTCGACTACATCACCCGCTTTGTCGGCAACGTTGGAAGCTACCTTTTTGGCGCCTTCGTATGCATCGCCCGCTTTGTCAACCACCTTGCCGCCCACGTCTTTGGCTACGTCCACCGCATCCTCAACTACATCACCCGCTTTGTCGGCAACGTTGGAAGCTACCTTTTTGGCGCCTTCGTATGCATCGCCCGCTTTGTCAACCACCTTGCCGCCCACGTCTTTGGCTACGTCCACCGCATCCTCGACTACATCACCCGCTTTGTCGGCAACGTTGGAAGCTACCTTTTTGGCGCCTTCGTATGCATCGCCCGCTTTGTCAACCACCTTGCCGCCCACGTCTTTGGCTACGTCCACCGCATCCTCAACTACATCACCCGCTTTGTCGGCAACGTTGGAAGCTACTTTTTTGGCGCCTTCGTATGCATCGCCCGCTTTGTCAACCACCTTGCCGCCCACGTCTTTGGCTACATCCACCGCATCTTCGACTACATCACCCGCTTTGTCAACTACATCAACTGTTTTATCGGCTACGTCTTCAGCTACATCCTTAGCAGAGCCAAAAATTCCTTTGATTAAGTTTATTAGTCCCATTGGTATCTTGTTTATTGTTTAAATAAAAACTCATTACGTAAACAAATCTGCCTATACAACTCACATAATTGTACATGGCTGCCTCAAAAATAGCAAATTATTGTGAAAATCAGGCGGTGCGAAGGGTATGGCTATCCGTTTCCGGGTCCACAACTTGCCTTGCCTTTTATTTCAAACACAAAGTCAGGGTGGCACAGAGGCAACACGCAGATTTTGTCTTTGTGTCCGCCTGCTGCCGCATAGCCGATCTGCTGAAGATAATTCATCATCTGCTGATCACCAGCTTTTTAGTTACCGTATCACCTTCTTTTGTACGTATGCGGAGTAGATATACGGCCTCTGGCAAGCCCGCCACCGACAGCTCCATCTCCCGCTGCCCCACTCCGATTGGCCGCTCCAGCAGCTCCCGCCCATGCAAATCTGCTAACACCAACCGGCCCTCCAATGGCTCATACCACACCACCCGCACCCGCTCCGCTGCCGGGTTGGGGAAGATAGCCATAGCTACATTCGTCTCAGCCTGCTCCTCCACACCCACAGGCATATCAATGCCCAGCGTATCACAGGGACTCCCATCCAATGCCGAAAGGCGGAAGTAGGGAAAATTAGGCACCGCAAAGGCGTGCAGCGTGGGCAGTATGAGGCCGTGTTGTTCCAGCTCACAGGCCAGGCCCTTGCGGTTGGGATGGTGGATGATATGGAGAATATTGACACTGCTAGGGGCTGTGAGGTATATCTTGCCATCGGGAGCCAGCATGTGTTGGTAAAACCTGGTAGAAAAGGGCGATTGAAAACCATCATACTCTGCCACCAGTACCCGGCTGCTTTCTATATCATTGGCCCGGAGATCAAACTGATACACTTTTCGGGAAGCCGATACGTACAAAAAACGATTGTTGGGCGAGACAGATACGCCACCCGATGAGATGGTATCATTGGGAAAATCGATCTTCAGCGGATTGGACAGCCAACCCCCACAACGGTCGAAATCATAGATGTGCAGGCCGTTCCAGGGATTCATCCGGACGTATTTGCTGCCATCGGGTGAAAAACCGGCCTGTCCACTCCAGTAGCGGTGAGACCAGGCTGTTCCTACCGCTTGTGACGGAAAGCTATGTATGCCGGAAGGGCTAAGCAAATACCTATAGTATGCATTCGACTGTAATTTAGGCACAATGATCCACCAGTCGCGCCCGTTGCCGTGGCGGACGGCAGAAACTTGTGCCGTAAATTTGTCGGTGAGTAAAGTGGTATTCTTTTCTACTACTTCGCCCTGTCCGTTTTGCCTGCTCATATCGACTACGGAATACTTCAGTTTGGCATGAAATAATGAGTCATTAGCCCATTGATGAAATATATAGTAGATGCCATTTGTGCTGGGCTGGGGTAAGGTCATTACACTTTCGGCGCCCGGGTAACCCCCTTCGCAATACCAGTCGTGAATATCCCCGGCATTGATACTATCCCCATTGGCCATCAATTCGTGTTCGGCATTGATCACCTCACAGCCGTTGGTGTAAAACTGCAAGCTGCCGCTGCTATCGCTGATCATGGAGATAGCCGTATATAATATTTGAATATCAAAGAAGGAAACTTCGACTGGATTTTGATGAAAATTCAACCATGATCCACCAATAATAGGATCCGGAGCAGGGCCGTAGCCCAATAGCCAGTTATAGTCATGTTTGGGCTGGCCAATAACTTGCCAGGCAAGAGTGAACAATAGGCAGATGCTTAAGAGACGTTTTGTCATGGCTTTTTTCATTTAAGGAGAATGGTTTGCCGATAAGGCAAACCATTCTCTGTTTATACATCATTTGCTGATTACTAATTTTTTGGTACTGCCCGTACCGTCCTCTTTATGGAGGCTTACCAGGTATATGCCCGCAGCCAGGTCTGCTATGGGTAGCCATACATACTGCCTATCCTTTTCGAGCTGCTTGGAGCGTACCACTTTACCGCTCACATCCAATATCCTTATCCTACCGGAAGCAGCTTGGTGAAGCTTTACCCATACATGCGTTGTAGCCGGATTGGGTGCCAGTTCAAAACCGATCTTATCGGGCATGTCACGGTATGTTACAGCCTTTGGCAGCATGTGCCTCGGCGCGGCTCCTGTACTGTCGCTCAGGTACTGAAAGCGGTCGCGCAAGGGTAGCAGGCCCTGCGCCAGGCTTACCGCCGGGCCGACTGAGCCGGGGCTCATGGCAGCTATACTGTCAATGGCGCTGTACGGTACTCAACCTACAAGTTCTTTAAGCATCATTTTTAACACATCATTTTTTCCTACTACCCCACTCAAAAACAGGTACGGACAAAATTAAATCATACCTGCTTTTTCCTATTTTAGTTGCTGAATACAGAGATTTCTCCTCCTGTATCAGGTAAGTGTAAGAAAAAATAATACTAATATAATTAGTGTTGAAAATAGCATTTATATTTGTTCCATATAAAAATTGATCCTCATTAAAGACCATATCATCCATAGTTTCATATTTAACCTCTATGGAAGAATTAATTTTTCTAATTATTGATAATCCAAGCCCCAGGTGAAGATTTTCAAAAAATTTATAGTTATTGTTTATGTCAAAATTTAAATCATTATGCTTATATATATGCCCTAAATAATCAGGATTTAAAGTTAAATCAAACAATTTTATATCTTCCCTGTTTACATATGATAATCTTGTATTAATATACCATTTCTCCTGAATTGGCAATTGGCCTGAAACGCCAATTAAAAAATCAATTCTATTTGATTTTTGTTGAGAATTTCCTCCCCGAAGTGTAAACGGCAAGTAGCTTATTCCAAGTTCAGGGCTAATTGTAACCTGACTAAATCCTGCTTGGATTATTAAACCAATTAAAATCACCGTTGCTGCTATATCTGTTTTCATGATTCGGAAGTTTTGGCAGAAGCCGTAAACACAACTTCTGCCTGATTAAAATTAGTGGATCAACATTTTCTCCGATTTTATCAATACTCCATTGATATCCCAATATGTCAATAACACGATTCTTGGCCGATAACCTTGGGGGATTCGCAATTGTTCTTTTGATATATTTAATCGATTGCCCATTAAATCGAATACTATTATCTTAAGTGGTTGATTATTATCAGCCAACTTTTCGGGTAATGATTCAGCAACCCGATCTTGTATAAAATTATTGACCAAGCCATCATTTAATACCCTACCTTGTATTCCATAGTATTCCTCACATGTTGGGTCATCTCCATCACAGTCCATGATGATAACTCGCCTTGTTATAGTTTCACCAATATCACTATTGTAATACTGTATGGTGATCGTTTGAGGGTAATAGGGCATATCTGGTATTTCGTAAATTTGAATACATGAACCTCCTTGCTGGCTGTTCCCCTGCATCCCATGCACCGACTTGAAATACACAGAATTTTTGCCTATGATAGTCCATCTTCCGGCAGCAGTACTTATCCCGAAATTGGATGAGATACATACATTGAGGTAGTTGTACTCTTCACAAACTGAATAACTCCCAGTTAGTACAATGCATGGTTCGTTTGGGTCTGCCATTCGATGATTTGTCGGCACACAAATTTGTTCCCAGGCTCTCAGGATAGTGACAAATTGGCCGGAGCATGTGCCATATAAGCTTTCCGCCAAATCCATAATTACCTCCATCAAATCGGGATAATCAGGATTATTACCCAGGTTCGGTAATGCTTCTACTACTAATGCCATCACTTCGTCAATATCCATTGGAGGTATATTGGTATTGGCGTCACCATTAACGCACAAGAAAAACCAATGCCCTAAAGCCTCTCCTCTACTATGTACTGAAGTTAATCCTGAAATATTCGTAAAACAATTTAGTGATGTATTTTCCAAATCCCGGATAACCAATGGCATATCATCTCCCATTACCCAATCAAGGCCGGTTAGCTTGGATTCTATATAGGTACCAAACATATCAGAAATAGCCTCATGCAAAGATCCCCCTTGAATTTGAGCACTTGAAATAAACTCTCGTAATATCGTATGTCCTAATTCATGTGCAATCACATCATATTCAACAGTTGAGGCCCCACCTATAATGCCAAATAAATGTTCGGACCTTGTACTAGGAATACCTGGGCTATTACTCCGAGCATTATTAAATAGTGGTTGCCATCCCACATGAGCATCCGTAAATTCGATCCCTAACTCAGATTCGTATAAGTCAATAACTTGATCCGTCATCCAGAAAAGCTAAAAGAGTTGGGTTGATGCATCTGTAGTATTCCAGTTTCTTGTAATAGGTGATGTAGGTATTTGGTTATTGCTGAAATTAAGTGTCGTACTATTACTCATGTCATGAGCCGTTAGTCTATCATTTTTCAATACAGTATTGCTACCGTCTATTTGATCATTCATCTTCTGAGTACCCCAATCTGCTGTTGGAGCATTTTTATTGTTATGTTGTGATGTTGTGTATATCAATTCTCCTGTCTGAGCATCTATCCATGCGATTAAAGCTGCTTCACTAGCATCAGTATAGTAAGATTGCCAAACAAGTTTGTAATCACAATTCCTTTGAATATTATTTACTATTTTCAGGATATTTGAATCTACAGTAGCTATATCTCCAGGCAAATAGTTGATTATGGACGATTCTGATATACCAGGATTGGAAGGATCTTCCATATCAATGCCTTCGTAGATATGGGGAGATAGCATACTTATCAACCCACAAGGCTCAACAGGTGGACATCCTGGACAAGGAGGTCCTATTATAGCTTGAGGGTCATCAGGCTCTATAAGTATGGTAAATCCACCATTTTCAATAGGTACATCTTTGTAGTACTGCTGATAGCGGTAAAAGTATCCACCAAACAACCTACTTTCTGTCATTCCGACATATTTGTATGTGAAATCCGTATCTGTGGTTAGAGAATTAGCAAACACATCCCACCCACCAATTTCATTTGGATGAAAGGGATGAACTTCTAAAATTCCGATTCTGTCTTCATCAATAAGAAAAGTGAATAAAGGGTTTTCTTCACCCATTTGTTTTAAAGTAAGGTTTTGATTATCACATTCATAGCTTTGATATGTTCCTCCTTCCTGCCCATTTAAGGCGGCAAAAGAGGCAACTAAAAGTAATGTAGCTAACTTAAAAATCTTTCTTTTTAAAGGCCAAGTTTTCAATGAATTTTTCATAATTTTAAGGTTTGAAAGATGAAACGCCTACTCTATTAAGTGGGCTTTTCGGCATCCGCCCTGTGTTTCACAGCATGGCATACGGGTGTCAGGCTCCGGCCAAGCCGGAGCAGGCAGGCGGGGTAGTTGCTGCTACCAGCGCCTGTTTTTTTTGCTACCATCCAATCGCTCAGCGATGGCTGGGTATCGCACACATCATTTTCCAGTAGTGTTGTCCGTTCATGGGTCGCTTCCCAGGGGAAGCAGTCAGGTAACGATAGTCGAAGCCTGGCCAGGCTTATCGGGCAGTTTGGTACGAGTAAATATGAAAGGGTGCAGGTCGAACTTGTTTAGTTTAATTCATAGCCTTTCACATTTATAATTACTGCAATGTATGCCAAAAATCGGGACAAAACAAGTATTTTGCAAAGACAAATAACGAATTACCGGCTTTTCTTTGGTCACATTTTTTGAGCCATGAATGTTGTCAATACTGGATTAATGTAAGCGGGGGGGTCCTGTCACAAAATCGCATGCTTTAAGCATCTTTTCTTACCATTGTACCATGTCCGCGGTATAGTTGATAAAATGTTGTTACGATCTGCTGCAACCGCACAATGCGGTAAGCCACTAGTGCGGCTAGTGCGAATGGTTTGAACAGTATTCCAAGCGTAATCACAGGGTAATGGTAGTAATTAATCTGTTCCACAACTTGGCGTACGGGGCACTGCTTGTCCTTAATCAATAGCCCTCCTTCAGTGCCTGGTAGGATGATTTTTGCGGATTCCAGGGATCTCGATAAGATGATTTTAGGAATAGCTCCCTGAAGTAGGCAATAGTACGGCAAAGGCGCAGGAAGCCTGCCACGTAAAATACCATCAATGGAACATACCACCACAGCAGCCGTTCCTCTTCTCTTCGTTCGGAAAAGCGCGAAATCACAAATTGCTGGAGGAAGCCGGTGGTCATATAAAGCATGATGTTGAAAGGCAGAATCAGATGCAGCCAGGTGCCGAAGTGCATCAGCATATCCAACAGGTAGATGTACCATTTGATGTCGAGTACCAGGTTGTAGAATACGTTTTCGACAAAGCCCAGGAAGTTGGTCATCCTGAATCCTTTGTGGGGCTTGAATACATCGAGGTGTTTGCCGAGCCGAAATCGCACCAATGACCGGCTCCAGCGCATGCGCTGATTCCATAGCTTTCCAAATTTCACAGGCGCAGCCGTCAGGCAAATGGCGGTAGGTTCGAAGTGGATATTATAGCCCGACTTGCGCAGCTTCACGGTAATATCGCCATCAAGGCCGGGGCCTATATCCCAGCCTCCGACCTGCCGGACGGCATCCATGCGAAAGGCGCCGAAGGCTCCGGAGATGATCCGGTAGATGCCCAGAAAGCTGGTGACGATTCGACCGGTGGAAATACTCTTGAGATATTCGATAGCCTGTAGTTTGGCAGCCAGGCTCTCCTTGTAGTTTCTCACTTTCACATTTCCCCCTACCCCTCCGATCTTTTCATCCATATAAAAGGGGATAATAATTCGTTCGACGGCATCGAAATCGAAGGAGCTGTCAGCATCCAGGTGTAGCAAAAATTTGCCATTGCAATAGCGCAAGGCCAAGTTGGCAGCTGAAGCTTTCCCTCCGCGTTTGTCATTGCGAATAAACTTATCGATGAGGCCGTTTTTTTCCAGGCTGCGGCAGATAATCTCGGAATCGTCATCGGAGCCATCATCGACAATGATCACCTCTACATTGCGATAGGTTTGCTCCTTGAGGGATTTTACCAGCTTATAAATATTCTTCCCTTCATTTTTGCCCGGAGCAATGATAGAGATGAGCGGCCTTTCATTCCACAAGGCCTGCCGGGCCTGTTCCCAGCGCGCGCTGCGCCGCCTGGCGGTAAGGCGATAGTAAATGAGCACCGTAAAATCAAGCAACACATAGCGCACCAGCTCAAAGATGATAAAGTACCAAAAGACTCTGGTGATCTTCCAAAAGCCAGCTTCCTGCCAATAATTGATGAATTCGGAGAGGTCAAACATTTTGGGATGGGCTTAATTCAGATCACTTGGAGAAGGGGGTACATCCTTCGTTTGATCGAGTTGAATAAGTTCCACATTTATTTCCGGATCGCTATTTTCGATATTTCCTTTTAGCAATTCTCCAAAGTTGTAAGCGATCATATCCTTTATCTTTTCCGCCTCTTGTTGTGTAGTATTGGTGAGTATAAAATAATATTGAGAAAGCGATTTTGGGCAAATCATGTCAAAGTCGCGCATATAGCTTTTGAGTACCCTGGCCAGTTCGTTTTGAAGCTTGCCGGCATCGCGAGAGCTGAGTTGGTTAATGCTGTCATCGAAAATGGCAACGCGCCCCAAAATGCTTTTGATTTTCTGCTGGCTTGCTCGTGCCTCTTCCTGTTTTAGCAAATGCTGAAATACATCCCAGCTATAAATCCCTGTGACGGTATTGCTCACCGGTTCATCCGTTTCTTCGCTATTTGGAAACCCTCTTATCACTAGCTGAATTCCTTTGCTGGCAATGTAGAGCTCTTCAATGCCTTGCTCTTCCAAATGGCGGACGTCTTTGATGGTATTGCAATCCATACAGCTGTAAGTATATTGGGCGTCCTGAAAGCTGGCATTGCAAGAGCGGCAGCGATAAATATGAGAAGGCTTATCATAATCGATGCCGATGTGGCGAACCACCTTGCTGCATTTGGGGCAAGTGAGCACGTCGCTGGCAGGCTGTTTGAAGTCGGACTCCGGGCCCACATATGCGCACTGGAAATGGTGGATCAGGTCTTCCACTTCGAGGTCGATGCTTTGGCAGCTTGAACAGGTTTCACGAATATTGTGATGAGCGCTACCACAGCTATTACACATATGAATTTTGTCAACCAGTTTGCTACTGAGCAGACCTTCCCGTTTGCCTGTTTCTACTATTTTGAGCAGCTTTTGCACATCACTGTCAGCAAATTGCCAACTCAAAAAGGGATAGTGAAAATTGATTTTTGAGAAACGATGGGGAATGGGGTGAAGCGGGGCATCCCGGGTATAGAGAAACTGGAGTATTTTATAAAGGAATTCCTTTTCAGGATTTGGAAAGCGTTGTAGCTGAAACAGTTTGGATATCCGTTTGTTGATGAAGCGGGTACGTTCGGCGATCAGCTCGTAGGCATATGGGTCGGTCAGTTGATCACAGCACTTTTGATACAGCCTGGGGGCGTTTTCGTTTTCGACAGCAAAGATAGGTTTGAGGTAAATGTTGGGATTGTAGTGCTTGCGAATACCACTCAACACAGAGGCATACACTTCACTATTTATGCTGTTTATGATAATGGCATCTACATAATAAAGTTGGGAAAGGTCTGAGTTTTCGTGCTTATCGATCAGCACAAAAAGCAAATCCTCATAGTTGATGAGGCTCTTTTTGTCTATACTTTTAAGGGCGAACATGTGCTTTAGCGGTTAGTCAAACAATATTGGAAGGGTGTTTAGGGCGCCTTTCCCTACTAGTAAAGTCAAAGATTATACCACTAAAATTAGACTTATCAATCAAATATTCTGGCGCTGCTAAGGTCAGAATATTTGATCAAAGATCGAGTGGGATTTGTGTACCTTCACGGCCATTTTATAGTATTTTGACCATTGGCTGGCTTCTTTCTCATTGGCCGGCACCACATCTACAACAATACTCCTTCGTACCGGCTCATATTTTTTCTGAAACTCCGGAGGTAGCGGGTAAGTGGACACGTAGAAGTTGTAAATGATCCCTCTTCCCTCCTGCCCGTCCGGAAACTCGACTAATACCTCATCACCGATATTGATCTGAGTATGAAATTTCTGTTCAAAGTAAGCTTTGATCTTGAGGTTTTCCAGCTGATGCACCACCATTACATTTTCCGACTCATAACAAACTTCTTTCGGGCTTTTGTATATGCGGCCGATTAGCCCTTCAATAGGCGACAGGCTGTACAGTAGCTCATTGTCAACCGCCCCCCCGGCTGCTGCTATTTGCCTATGCATTTGTTCAACTTTCCGCATCTTCTCTTTTTCTTCTTCTTTGCGGAGGTTGTACAAATGCTTTCGAAGCACTTTGATGTTTTGTTCCAACACGCTTTTATCAGTTTCCAGGCGGGCGATAGCTGCTTCAATAGGTGGCAATTTGTACGCAATGTCCACGCCGAGCAGTATTAGCTTTTTTTGCTCGTCGAGCTCCTTTTGTTTGCTTTTCAATGCTTTTAGCAATCCTTCTTTTTCGCTTTGTTTGGTAGCAATTTGCCGTTTGGTATTCAGCTTTTCCTTGAGAAACCAATGGTCGGGATTGCTGAACTGTACCCGGAGCTTGAGATTGTTAAGTTCGTTATTGTTTCTGCCAATATCCTCAAATCGAAAGCTGAAAAGCGTATCTCCTTTATCAATCGCATCCCCTTCATGGACGTATATTTTTTGCATGCGAATATCTTCGGTGAAATGAATATCTGTTTTGTCCATTATCACCAGGCCATCCACACTCATATAGAAGGTGCTGTTGTAGATTTTCCGCACAAAATAGCCGGCAATTACCACCAGAGCTATGACAAAAAAGAACCTGTCCCAGTTAAATTTCTTTTTAACGGGAGGTTCCTCCACCGTACGGAGGACAGATTTTTGATATTTGAAACCACTAAAATTTTTCATTCCTGCTTCAAAAAAGCATGCGTATCCAAAGCTATGAAGTGGTCAAGGCCTTCAATAATTACATGTTCAATTCCATACGTTTTTACTATATGATCAATAAAAGTTTCCATTTCAATTCGATCACTGAAACGAGCTGCTTCCACACTCAGAAACAGTCGCCCGGGCTCTATCAACTCATTGCGCACAACAGCATCCAGCAATTTTACCGACTGCCCCCTGCGCAGCTTCAGCACAACCTTATCAAGGCTTTTAGCCACACTCATATACGGAAAATCCAACGGCAGCTGGATGCCGATTTGCGCAGAAGTAGCAGCCAGGCTTTTCAGGTTTTGAAAGAATGCTTTGAGCTGATCCATATCTGCCGGCGTTTTAGTGGCTGCCATATCCAGCACAATCCCATCGTACATGCCGCTGTGCAGATAGCGCTCAAGTAACTGATAGCGGGTCAGCGGATTGCTCAATACCTCTTGCTTGCTCGTCATTACAAATATCCCGATATCCGTGCCTTTCAAAGCAAGCCGCAGCGCGTCCACTTTCGCCTTATCCAAGCCTTCTGCCGTTTCCACGATCACATTTTCAAAATCGTTGGTGCGCAGGTAATTTTTGACAAAATAGGGGTCATGCGATTGCAGTGCTGTTCGCTCCAATACCAGGCTGCGATGTGCAGAAAGGCGCTGATAATAGCCTTCCAGGTCGATCTGATTGACAAACGGAAGAATGGATAACCGATGCGATTTGCCATACATTTTCAAAAGCAACAAATACATTTGCTGTTTCAAATCGATCAACTCTAGTTGGATTCTCCGATGGTTATCCAGCTGTGTCAAAACTTGTAGCGACCGGAAAATATCGAGATAGTCTTTCTGGCTTATTGCTTCCACCCTGATTTTCTCCCGATAAAGCATCTCCTTGTACAAAAACTCAACATATTGCTTCAGCTTGTAGCGATATTCGTAGTGATAGTTGGCGATCTCCGTTTGTTTATTGAGATGTTCATATTGATCAAATTGTTTTTGGTTGTCCGCTTTGATACGGGCCACCTCCTTGTCGGTATATCGGCCATAAAACAATTCCAGCGGCACTGCCAGGGATGCGCCCAGTGAAGTATAGGTACGATCCAGCTCGTTATTGTCTGTAAAGCTGATGTTTTCATAGGCTTGCAGGCGCAGCGATATATCGTTGATAGGATTGGCATTTAATCTTTCAAGGCTGTGGGTAAGCTGATGGAGGGAGTCGATCAGCTTTTGTTTTTCTGTATCCAGCATCAGGCTGTCCACATCCAGCTCAAGTACGGGTAGCTTGTAAATATCTACAGAATCGATCAACTGGTGAATATTCAAAGCCTTCTCCATCGATTCGTTGTACTGACTGTAATTGGCCAATTGGACGTTCGTCTGCTCCAGGCGGCTACGAGTATTGATAATCTCTTCATACAATATTCCTTTCAGAAAGTACACCTTGTACAGCAGCTCCAACTGCCGGTCGAGCTGGATTTGTCTTGCTTTGAGCAAATTGATTTTGGCCTTATTGAAATAGTATATGAACAGGTTGTACTCGAAGTAGAGCCGCCTGTCGTTCTGTTCAATTTGCTGCCTGATGTTGGTCAGGTTCTGCTCTTTTTCCAATTGCTTCGCCTTGAGCTGATTGCCCCAAAGGCCATTTTTGAACAAATCCCAGTCAAACCCGGCCCGCACCCGAAAACGGGCAAATGAATAGCCCTCCTCATTGTCATCAAAAAATGGGTCGCTGTTGAAATAAGATTGTGCTTTCAGGTCGAGCCCTACATCCTGACGGGCTTGATGGATGCGGCGCAAATACAGCATATTTTTATCGGCCAGTTCCAGTTGAGGGCTTCGGATATTGAACAGGGCATCCAGCTTACTTAGCTCGTACACATCAGGCTGTGGCATTTGCTGGTTGAGGTTATCCTCGATCAGCTGCAGGATGTGACGGCTGATTTGAGTAGTTTGTGCTTCAAGATTGTTTTGAGAAAACACCTTGTTGTGAGCCCCCGTCAGGGCAATAATCAAGATAACATAATAGGAAAGGCCCGTGAAAATGCCTCGGCTGAATTGCCCAGATAGGTGGATCAGAGGAGTGCTCGTCATTATAGTCTTTCTCTGGCTAATCTATGGCCATCATCCAGATTTGCCGGAAGAACAGCCGCATGAATAAATTTTGCTCTTTTTGGGGAACCTTAGGTCATGTTTAAAAATCGTTTTTGAGACGACCGCTGGCAAATATTATTTTAAACAAGGCGCGTGCGAAGCATCGTAGTTTTAGCTAAGAAGGCGAGTACGTAAGGTCGTATAAAACAATATTTGGTGTCGGTAGTCCAAAGGATGAAATTTAAACATGATCTTTATTTACCGAAGTGATAAAACGAGTAATTTCATCAATGTTCAATTGCATGGCTGGCATATCATATGCTATAAATTCAAAATCTGTACCAATAAAAAGAAAGGAAAGCCAATAACTTGAAAGGAGGTGGATATATACTAAAAATGCCGACAATTCCTGAAAATGCCGGCATTTTATATTTTTGAATTAACAATAAAAATGCGTTGCTAACGGGCGTAAGTAACGGCCCGTTTTTCGCGAATCACCGTCACTTTTATCTGACCGGGATATTGCATTTCATCCTGAATTTTCTGCGAAATCATAAATGACAGCTCATCCGCATACTGATCGGTCACTTTTTCACTCTCTACAATGACCCTCAGCTCGCGGCCTGCCTGCATTGCATAAGCTTTCTGCACACCATCATGTCCCATGGCGATGTCTTCCAGCTCGCCGATCCGCTTGAGATAGCTTTCCAGAATTTCGCGGCGGGCGCCGGGGCGAGCGCCAGAGATCGCATCGCAGGCCTGCACGATCGGCGATATGATGTTATTCATTTCGATTTCATCGTGATGGGCGCCTACTGCATTACATATCACTCCGTGTTCTTTGTGCTTTTCACACATTTGCATACCCAGAATGGCGTGTGACAGCTCGGAATCTTCCTCCGCTACCTTGCCAAGGTCGTGGAGCAGGCCTGCCCGCTTCGCCATTTTTGCCTGCTTGGGGCTGAGGCCCAATTCTGCTGACATGATGGCACAGAGGTTAGCCGTTTCGATACTGTGCTTTAGCAGATTTTGGCCATAGGAAGAGCGATAGCGCATGCGGCCTACCATGCGTACCAGATACGGATCGAGGCCGTGAATGTCGAGCTCGATAACGGTACGTTCGCCGATTTCGATGATCTGCTCTTCGAGTTGCTTGCGCGTTTTGGTCACTACTTCTTCAATGCGGGCCGGGTGGATGCGGCCATCGGCTACCAGGCGTTTGAGTGCCAGGCGGCATACTTCGCGGCGGATGGGATCAAAGCTGGAAATTACGATAGCTTCAGGTGTGTCATCCACTACAATCTCGGCGCCGGTAGCAGCTTCCAGGGCTCTGATGTTGCGGCCTTCCCGGCCAATAATCTGGCCTTTGAGGTCATCGGAGTCGAGGTTGAAAACGGAGACTGTATTTTCGATGGTGTATTCGGCGCACATCCGCTGGATGGATTGGATGACGATCTTTTTAGCTTCCTTATTGGCCGTCACTTTTGCTTGTTCGATGGTATCTTTGACGAGGGCCATAGCATCGGTTTCGGCTTTGGCTTTTATTGCTTCGAGTAGATGATCTTTAGCCTCTTGCTCAGTCAGTTTGGCGATATTGGCAAGGGCCGCGATGCGTTCCTCATTGGCTGTATCGAGCTCCTCTTTCTTTTTGGCAACTATTCGTAGCTGCTTTTCGAGGTTTTCGCGGATGGCTTTATTTTCGGCATCGTGCTGTTCGATATCAGCCTTTTTCTCCTCCAGTACTTTGATTTTTTCTTTAAACTTTTCCTGATTCTGGCGCAGTTGATTTTCCTGATTCACTACGTCCACTGCCCGTTCTTTGAGTTCGATTTCGTGTTGGGCCTTTTCGCTTTGAAATGCTGCTTTTAGCCTGGCGAAGCGGTCTTTGGCCTCCTGAATTTTCCGGTTTTTGATTTTGTTGTGCTTGCTTTCTGCCTGGCTTATCAGCTTATTGGCTTTGGAGGATGCCTCATCTTTTATGCGTTTTGCCGTGAGGCGAGCCTCCTGAATGACCTGGTCAGCCTTTTTGTTGAGCTCTTGATTTTTGGCCTCTTGCCTCCGTTTGAAGAGGAGCTGAAGTGCGAAATAGCCAATGAGCGCCCCTACTACAACTCCTATGATGATTCCGGTTATCATATCCATTATTACACAATTTATAGGATTAAAAATAATCCCAACACACCGTTTTCGGGAGGTGTAAAGAAGGGGAAAGCGCTACTTAAGCAGTAGCTCATCGAGGAGCTCGTCGATTTGGTGAAGCTTATCAGAAAGTTCGGGTTGCTGAAGGGCCTGGCCGTTTTCGCGGGTTTTATGAAGGTCAACAGCATAGGTAAGCAAAGCCATAGAGATGCAATCTTGCTTATCCTTTTTGGTGTAAGTCAATTGAAAACGATTAATTTTTTCGTTGACTTCTTTGACTATCTTACGGATGGCGGGCTCATTCCCTTTTTTTATCTTGAGGGGATAGGGCCTGCCTGCTATTAGAACCGTGATGTTGGCCAATTCTTGCTCCGACATTTCTAATTGTTTTGCAACCATTCAATACACTTATCAATTTCTTTTATGTATTGATCGATTTCTTGCTTTAGCTCACTTGAACTCTGCGCTCCGATTTCCTCTCGTTGTTCTCCCAGTACGCGTTGCGTGTTGGAAAATTTATATTCTAATTCATTGACCTGGGCATTTTTTGAAAGCAGGTCATTTTTTAAACTTTTGTTTTCCTCTTTTAGTACATCACGCTCACGGGATGTCTGCTCCAGCTTGAGAGCCAGTTGTTTGATTTTTAACTCTACATTGCTTAATTTTTCAGACAGATTCATCATGCGATTATCCCAGAAGGTCTGTGTACAATATCCATTATCTTAGATCTTACTTTCGAATTACCGCTCCCAGTTCCTGCTCATAGCTCTGAATCAATTGATTCATTATTTTTTCAACCTCCTTATCTTTCAGGGTTTTAGCAGCATCTTCAAAAATGAAGCTAACGGCATACGATTTCTTGTTTTTTCCCAGCTGTTCCTCATTTTCATAAACGTCAAACAAGTTAATATCTTTTAATATTTTTTTACCCTTTTTGCGGGCTATTTCTGCAATTTCACTAAAGTTAACCTTTTTTTCGATAACCAATGCCAGGTCCCTCCGCACCGAAGGATACTTGTTAAGGGCTTCAAAATTAATTTTGTGCCTGGCCAAAGCTTTCAGCACAGCCGCCCAATTGAACTCGGCATAGTACACCTCCCTGCGAATGTCCATCTGCCGGCTGATGTGCTGTTGCAATTTGCCAAACTCCACCAACACCTGCTCGCCTCGATGGTAGCGCAAGCCATAGGACCATACCTCCGAACTGAAAGCCGTATGCTGGTAGCTATCCAGGCCCAGCCTTTCCAGCACCTTGTTTACAAAAGCTTTCAGATAGTAATAATCCACTGCTGCCTCCTTCTCATGATACCAGCTTTCTTTTGACTGCTGCCCGCTCATCACCAGGGTGAGCTGCGGCTGCTCCAAATAGTCGTCGTCTGCTTTGCGATAGGTGTGGCCAAATTCGTACAGGCAGCTATCGGGATGTTGCCGGTTTTGGTTGTGCACTACAGCCTCCAAAGCACTGAACAACATACTTGGTCGTAGCACATCCAGGTGCACGTTGGAGGTATTTTGTACATACACCAGCTCGGCTTCATCGACCGGAAGCAGCTCTTTGAAATACTTTGACTGGGTGAGCGAAAGGCCCATGATTTCATTGAAGCCATTGGAAGACAGCAAGTCGCTGATCGTATTTTGTATTTTCCGCTTATCCACTACTGCACTTGTGGCTAATGATAAGCGAATTTGCTTAGGCAAGGGAACTTTGTTGAACCCATAGATTCTCAAAATTTCTTCTATCACATCTACCTCACGAACTACATCGGGCTTGTTGGTTGGCACTGCTACTTTAATTCCTTCCTCGGATGGGCTCCGAATTTCCATTTCTAAAGCCTCCAAAATGTGATGCACCTGCTGGTGGCCCATGGATACGCCAATCAAGCGATTAATGTTTTCATACCTTACTTCCACTTCTGCCGGCTGAATGACCGTAGAGTACACATCTACAATCTCCGAAGCCACTTCTCCGCCAGCCACTTCCTGAAAAAGCAAAATGGCCCGCTTCAGAGCATACTCGGCTCCATTGGGGTCAACGCCCTTTTCAAAATGCGTAGCCGCATCGGTACGTAAGCCGTGGCGGGTGCTGCTTCGCCGAATCCAACCTGCATCAAAATGTGCGGATTCTAAAAAGATATTCTTCGTCGCTTCTGTGACACCCGAATTGATGCCGCCAAACACGCCGGCAATACACATCCCCCTGGAATCGCCGTCACAAATCATCAAATCTTCAGCACTGAGCTTACGCTCTTCTGCATCCAAGGTAGTAAATGGGCTGTTTTCAGGCAGCGTTTTTACAATTATTTTATGCCCATTGATGTAGTCGGCATCAAAGGCATGGAGGGGCTGGCCCGTTTCGTGCAACACAAAGTTGGTCACATCCACGATATTATTGACGGGCCTCTGGCCTATGGCATGCAACCGGTTTTTTAGCCAGTCAGGCGATTCGCCTACCTGCACTCCTTTGAGCGAAACGCCCAGGTAGCGGGGGCAGGCTGCGGTGTTTTCGACTACCACCTCCACAGGCAGGTCATTATTATCTACCTGGAAGCCTGACACGGAGGGGAGCCTGACGAGACCGGAATGGCCATGATTGATCTTTAGCGCAGCAGCCAGATCCTTCGCTACGCCGATATGTGAATTGGCATCGGCGCGATTGGGCGTCAGCCCAATTTCAAACACCCTGTCTTCCTCAACGTTGAAATACTCGCTGGCAGCAGCTCCGACAGCGGCATCATCGGGCAAAACGATGATGCCGCTGTGATCCTTACCCAGCCCCAGTTCATCCTCTGCACAGATCATACCTTCTGAGAGTTCGCCCCTGATTTTTCCTTTTTTGATGGTAAAAGCCTCGCCCTGAGCGGTATAAAGTGTGGTACCTGCCACAGCCACTACTACTTTTTGGCCTTGTGCTACATTCGGAGCGCCACAAACTATCTGCAAGGGAGTTTCCCCCTTAATAGATACCTGGGTAAGTGAAAGGCGATCGGCATTGGGATGTTTTTCACAACTCAATACCTCTCCGATTACTACCCCCTTCAGGCCCCCTTTTATGCTTTCGACTACTTCCAGCCCTTCCACTTCCAGCCCAATATCGGTCAGCAACTCGCTGATTTCATCGACAGGCAAATCTATATCCAGGTAATTTTTTAGCCAGTTTAGGGAAATTTTCATGCAATGGTATTTAGCTCTTTTCAACGACTGTTGGTCATCAAAAGTTCGATTTCAGGGCTCCAGCAGCGCGGCAAAAATAGTAAAATGCTGGTCAGCTTTGAGGAAAAACTGTCTAAAAAGCCCTTGTAAAAGCCCTTGTCATTCCGCTACGTGCGCCTCCGAAGCCTGCAGCACCTCGTAAGAAGGATCTCCGTTGAAGTGCGCAAAAGCCACTACATTACAATTGCTGGCAGTCCAATCGGCCGCTAAGCTAGTGCTATAATTCAGGCTAATGGGCTCTCCCATTTCGAATGGGGCGTCAACCAGATCGCCCGCTACTGCTGTAAGCAGACTGCGCAGCACATGAGAATGCTCATAATCCAGCACTACGTCCGTTTGGTCTGCCTGAGCATCGACCAGGCCACTCTCAGTGATCATGATGCTGAGATGTACTTGCTCGCTGATGTTTTCCAAGGGTACCAGTTGAACAACCACATCCAGCCTTCGGGAGGGATCATCGTAAGAAAGGCTTGTTTCCACATTGATGATGGCATCCTTATCCAGCTCGGCCGTGATGATGGCGGGCCATTGAGTGGAGTTGTTTTGCTGTAGCTCTGCAGGCATACCAAAAGGCTTGCGATTGATGAGGGCCGAAGGATACTCATCGCGGATGTTAAACAGGTCGTAAAGCCCTTCGCTGGCCTCATTCCGAAAGTCGAGCTGGCTTTCGCTGAGCGGGCGGGCAAAGAAGCCGGCATGAATACCAACGAGGATGATCTGCTCACTGTGCGAACTTTGCAGGTTCTTCAACTCGGCATTGGCAGCCGGGCAATTCACACAGCTCACTCCTGTATATTCTTCCACCAACACACGACGATCCTGTGGTTCTAGCATTGTATCGTCTGTTTCGCAGCTCAGGCAATCTATCGTGGGGGTGATCTCCTCGCAGGACGTGGCGAAAAAAAGCGTGAGGAGAATAGTCCAAAAAACATTTTTCATAGTCAAAGGTATTTATGCAAGGGTACAAATTGTCTGATAGCTAAGAGCGTCTGTTCGGAACTTATTACTTATTAATGGTTTGGCTTAAAAGGTGGAACTTACCGTAAACTTAAATCCGCTAAATGCCGGTTCCAGTCGGCAGATTCCTCCGGCACATACTATGCCTTCTACTTGTTTCACATAGCTCAAAGAAAAACGGCTGGCGCCTTTGGTATAATACACATCAAAGCGCGGATAATGCACTTTGAGTAGTTTGCCCTTACTATCGCGGGGGGCCTCCACATTTTTCTTGTTCGGGCTGATGTTGAACATATCAGAGGCCGTGAACGTCCAATGCGGTGCTATGCCAAACTCGACTAGTGCAAACAGCCAACTGCCGAAATCTTCTTCTGCACTCATGTATTGCAGTTCGGTTCGCAGCGATTTTTTGCGGCTAAATTTGTAGAGAAACTCTGCGTAAGGCGTCCATGTTTTTACATTATCCTTTTGAGGTTTTACCAAATAGCGCTCCTGGTTGTATTCCTGCGATTGCACACCACCCAATAGCTGCCACTTCCGTTTGTATTTATACAGCACCTCTGTGAATACTTCCCGATATAGCAACTCCCCGTCGAGATCACTGATGTAGGCTCCATTTACATTGAAGCTCAACTTGCGACTTGGCGAGTAGCGCACATCCAACTGAACGGCATTTTCTCCTAAATCCTGCGTGGCGGGAGTATAGCGGGCCAACAGGCGATAGGTGTTCACTCTTGCCATCGGTGGGATGAAATTGATCATAGCCCGATTGCCCGTGGCAAAGGGCCAAGTGCGAAAGCTGAAGCTTTCGGTGTGCTTACCTTCCAGCGTTATGCCCAGCCCTTTGGTCGCATAGCTGAGGCTACTATACAGTACATAGCCATTATTTTTCACCAGTTTGCCAAAACTTGTAGAGCCATCCCGGTTGGTCTTCAGCGCGAGTGGGTCGAAGTACACATCTTCCGTCTTATAAGCGCCTTCGGCATACCAGCTCACATTCCCTGCTGTAAGCGTGTTGTACAATGAAAAGGCATAGGCATTGTATTCTGGTGCGATGCTATCCGTAATAGAGTAGGAATTGATGGTGTTAACCAATGAGTTCATTGTGTTGTCATCAAGGGTGCGATTGACCAACCCAATACCCGGGGCAAGGGACCAATTGCTTAGCTCTCCGCCATGGTAAAAGCCATCAAGGTTGGCACCTTTCAGCACAGAGTCGTAAACATCGAACTGCTGCTTCTGCCGGCCGGTGAAGGCTTTTAGGCGCCAATCATCTGAAAAATCGTAGGTGAGGCGCAGGCCTTTCAAGGCATTGTCGATAAGCAAAGGGCGCTCTTCATAGGCCCTGAAAATGATACCGCTCCCCACCTGATCGTACAGATAGCCCACAGAAATGCCCAGCTTGTTGATCTGCTTTTTGATGAACCAGCGGCCGATTCCTTCAGCCGTGTAGGAGCCCTGGGGGTTGAGCAGGTTGGAGTTGTTGAACAAATCGAAACGCACCCCCAGGTCAAAGCCCCAATTACTGTAGTTGAGATTGAGCCAGGCATCGGCGCCATAGAGCTGTCGGTCGTACTGAGGGGTATTGGCAGCACCGATGGCCGTATCGCGGAGAAAAAAATTGCCATTAGCCTCGAGATTACCGGAAAAGCGGCTGTTATTCTCCTGAGCTACCACAAAGGATGCAGATAAAAGATATAAAAGGCTTATTAGTAAAGTAGTTTTGCCAATCATGTAAAGACGGTTTAGTCTATAAAAGGAATGTTGACTAAATAAAAGTACATTTTACACCCTGTCACATCCATAGTTAAAAATAGGTTAAAGCTCTTTTTTACAGGGGCCAGACTGCCTAAAATGCTTAAATTGCAAAGGCTTTGGCGAAATTATGGCCTTTTTGTGAGACTGGAAAACATTCGCCACGCAATTCCCAAAAATGCAAAGCTTATTACCGAACACCATATTATTAAAAATCCATTAATGACAATGATGCGCTTAACCACACTCTTGTTCCTTGCTTTCTTCCTCGCTAACGGCCTGCTGGCTCAAAAGACGCTTCCAAAGGTGGATGTCAAAACACTGGATGGCGAAACCGTCAATATTCTTGAATATGCTGAAAATGGAAAGATCACGGTACTCAGCTTTTGGGCGACCTGGTGTTCTCCCTGCAAAAAAGAGCTGGATGCGATTGCCGAATATTATGGAGAATGGCAAGAAGCCTATGACATGGAGCTGGTGGCCATCACTATCGATAATGCGCGGGCCTTGCCGAAGGTTAAGCCCATGGCTACCTCCAAAGGCTGGGAATATACTATTCTTTCCGATGCCAGGGAGGAGCTGCGCCGCGCCCTCAACTTTCAGACTGTTCCTATGACTTTCGTACTCGACCAGCGGGGCAATATTGTGTATAGCCACAATGGGTACAATCCCGGGGATGAGTTTGAGCTGGAAGATAAGATCAGAGAATTGGCAGAAGCTGGCCGCTAGGCAGGCATTTTATGCCAATTCACCCAATTCCAGCCAGCGCGCTTCTTTCTCTTCCAACTTTTTATTCAGCTCTCCCAGCTCGATGGATAGCTTTTCGATTTGCGGGGCTTCGAGCTCAGGATTGTTAAACTGCTCAATGATTTCGGCTTTTTTGTTTTCCAGTTTTTCGATTTCCTTCTCCAGGCGGTTCATCTCTTTGCGCTGCGCGTAGCTGAGCGTGGGGCCAGCATCTTCCCGCTGGCGCTTATTTTTTTCGCGGGGCTGTGCTTCCCGCACCAGCCGACGGGCTTCGTATTCTTCTTCCTTTTTCTTTTGGCGGTAAACAGAATAATTGCCGTTATAGTCTTTGATTTTACCTTCCCCTTCGAAGATGAACAGATGCTCCACGATTTTATCCATAAAGTAGCGATCATGTGTGACTACGAGCAGGCAGCCGGGAAAGTCGAGCAGAAAATTTTCGAGCACGTTGAGGGTGATGATGTCAAGGTCGTTGGTAGGTTCGTCGAGAATGAGAAAGTTGGGGTTGCGCATCAAAACCGTGAGTAGATTGAGCCGACGACGCTCACCTCCGCTGAGCTGCGAAACGTACACCTGCTGCTGCTTTCTGGGAAATAAAAAGCGCTCCAGTAGCTGTTCGGCAGACAGCTTTTGGCCTTTATCCAATGGAATATATTCGGCGATATCCCGAATCACTTCGATCACGCGCTTGTCTTCTTTTAGCTGGATGCCTTCCTGATTGTAATAGCCAAACACTACCGTACCACCCACGATCACTTTGCCGCTATCGGGGCGCAACTCTTTGGTGAGCAGCTTTATGAACGTTGTTTTGCCAATGCCATTGGGTCCGACCACGCCTACCCGCTCTCCTTTGCGAAACTTGTAAAAAAAATCTTTGACAATTTTAATATCCCCAAAGGCTTTACTGATGTACTGCGCTTCCAAAATCTTGCTACCCAGTCGGCTGCCTTTGATGTCGATCTGAATCTCTTTGGATTGCAGGTTTTGGTGTGCCTTCTCCTTAATCTCCAGAAATTTGTCAACTCTCGATTTTGCCTTGGTACCACGAGCTTTGGGCATACGACGTATCCATTGTAATTCTTTTTTGTAGAGCTTCCTCGTTTTGGACAATTCAGCCGATTCATTATCATGGCGCAACATTTTCTTTTCCAGAAAATCCCTGTAGCTGCCTTTGTAGCGATAGATTTTTGCGCGCTCCAACTCTACGATCTCATTGCAAATGCGCTCCAAAAAATAGCGGTCGTGCGTCACCATAAAGATAGTAAGGCGCGCTTGTTGGAGATACTCTTCGAGCCATTCGATCATTTCCAGGTCGAGGTGATTGGTCGGCTCATCGAGGATGAGAAAATCTGGTTCGTTGAGAATTATTTTGACCAGGGCAAGCCGCTTTTTTTGGCCCCCTGATAAGGTATTTACTTTCTGCTCCAGCTCGCCAACATTCATTTTGGAAAGCAGCTCTTTCACACGGGCTTCCATATCCCAGGCTTTCAGGTCATCCATCCGGCTGATGGCTTTCTGTGCTTCCTCCTGCGCCTGAGTACTATTGGGCTTGGGGTGCAGCAGTGAGCGTTCATAGACCTTGATGGCCTGCAATTGGGGGTTGTCATCTTCAAAGACTGCTTCAATTACGTTTTGTGCCTCATTGAACTCGGGCTCTTGCTCCAGGTAAGCGATGCGTACATTTTTGTGAAGATATACGCTGGCGGTTTGCCCTTCGGCACTTTCGAGGCCGGCGATGATGCGCAGCAGCGTGGATTTTCCGGTGCCGTTTTTGGCTACCAGAGCTACCTTCTGTCCCTTGTTGATCTGTAGGTTCAGGTGGTCAAAAAGAACTTTTTCACCATATGATTTAGAAACGTCTTCGAGTGAGAGGTAATTCACTGGGCTGATAGTTTAACACAAAGTAACTTAAAAATCTGCTCAATGTATGAAGGATCACCAAAAACACAAGAGCCGCGATCCTTATGGGATGGCGGCTCTCGAACAGGCTTTGTCAGCGCAGCCTAATTATTCACTATATCAGCCATAATGGATAGCGCTTCGTCAATATAAATATCCTTTTGGATAGATTTGAGAAACGATTCATTGCGTGCTGCTTTTGCTTCATCGGTTTCAATATCCGCAAGGTCGGGCTTCAAGTTGCTGATCTTAAGCCCTTCTAAATCTTCAAACATATCTTCATACTTCTTGGCATCAGTTTCGCGCTTTTCCTGAAGAGTCGTGTATTGTTCAATGTTGAGTGGATAGCTGGATTCTTCGCTCTGGGCTTTCAGCCGCTTGGCATTCTCAAGCACTTTTTGAAAGGTCTTATTTGCCTTCACCCTATCGGCACTAGCCATTTTCAGGTTTCTCATATTTTTCACATGCAGCACGTCCTGCTCAAAGTCAACGGGAGCAATCTCCGTCCAGGCCAGGGCAAACTCCTGCTCCTGTTCACCCGTTTTAAAAAGGTGGTAGCGATCCGGCAGTACGATGTCGGGCACTACGCCTTTCAGTTGGGTTGATCCGCCATTGACGCGATAAAATTTCTGAATGGTCATTTTCACTTCACCCAGCGGCTTGACTTCATTATTGCCACGAATAGCTCTATCGAGGTCAAAAAAGCGTTGTACCGTCCCTTTGCCAAAGGTTGAATTGCTGCCAACGATCACTGCGCGGCCATAGTCCTGCAAGGCAGCAGCCAGGATTTCGGAAGCGGAGGCACTGAATGAATTGACCATCACGATGAGTGGCCCACCGTATTGAACCCGTGGGTCGTTGTCTTCTAATATTTCTGCTTTTCTGGCGCGGGATTTCACCTGAACGATCGGCCCTTCTTCTATAAACAAGCCAGACATTTTCACTACATCTCTCAGCGATCCGCCGCCATTGTTGCGCAAATCAAGGATGATGCCGTTGACGTTTTCGGCCTTCAATTTTTCCAATTCTTTGCCAATATCTTTGGCACAGCTGGGTCCGCCGCGATGGCTAAAGTCGGCATAGAAACGGGGGAGATTGATGTAGCCTACATTTTCAATTTTTCCAGGCACATCAAGGATCACAGATTTGGCGTAGCCTTCTTCCAGTATTACCACATCGCGGATGATGGTGATATCCTCAATAGTGCCATCCACTCTTTTCACGGTAAGCGTAACCGGGGTACCTTTCTTTCCGCGGATCAGCTTGACCACATCGTCAATGAGGAATCCGGTAACATCGACCGCATTTTCAGCTCCCTGGGAAACTTTCATGATGAGGTCGTTTTCTTCGAGTTCTTTATGCTTCCAGGCCGGCCCTCCGGGGACGATATGAACAACTTTGGTGTAGTCGCCGTCTGTTTGCAGTCGGGCGCCAATACCTTCTAAGGTGCCTGACATACCGATATCAAAATTTTCCTTGTCTTTGGGTTCGTAATATCCGGAGTGTGGATCAAAGATGTTGGTCACTGCATTGAGGTAAGAACTCATATAATCAGAGCGGCGCCGTTTTTTGATCCGTTTGTACCAATCATCAAAAATTTCGAGTACGGCCTGGCGGGCTTCTTTTTCCAGTTCTTCAAAGCTTTTCTTTTCTTCTGTACTTTCTTCTTCCTGCTCGCCTATTTTATTGGCCAGACGGATCATCGTTTCATACTTCATGGCTTTGCGCCAGTATTCATAGAGCTCTTTATCGTTTTGGGCAAATGGTTTCTTTTCACCATCCAGCTCTACTTTTTCATCTACGGTATAGTCAAAGGGTTGAGCAAGGATTTCCTGATAGTATTTTTGAGTCTTTTCAATACCATTTTTGAGCAAATCCAGGGAAAGATCAAAAAACTCATAGGTGCCTTCATTGGCTTCATCATCCAATTGCGATTTATACACTTTCAGCTGTTGAACTTCCTGTGCTGTCAACCAACGGCGGTTGCCATCCAGCCTTTCTATGTAGAGGTCAAAGACTTTTGCCGAAAATTCATCATCGATCGCTTTGGGGCTGTAATGAAGTTGGTTGAGACCACCAAGAATAGTATGCATCAAAATGGCTTCTTTGTTTTTGTTGGAAGGGCTATCAGGAGAAGGATAATAGGCTGCTCCGAAAAGAAATGCAAGTACAAAAACGGAGAAAAAGAACGGGCCACGGAATTTCATAATATCAAATTTACAATTAACAACTCATCCAGAATATAGTATGCTATGAATGTACTAGGCTAAGGTACAAAATGCTGCAAGTAATAAATATACTTCAAAAAACACTAATTGTTCGGCGATAACCCTGCCAATTTCCGACTTTAACGAATTTATAACAGACAATTATATGAACCAATCGACGAATATTTCGATTGCTGCATATTTCACCAAATTTACACAATAGACATACCCTATTCAAACAGAAGAAATCATTTTGTTATTTCGGCACTCTATGCAAAAAAAGCCAGATGTTGATTCATCTGGCTTAACCTATATTTTGAAGTTGTTTTACAAAACTCACTTGGCTACAAAATGCTCTTTACAACATCGGTGCAATCACCAATGCTACCACCGACATGAGCTTGAGCAGAATGTTAAGCGAAGGCCCAGAGGTATCCTTAAAGGGGTCACCTACTGTATCGCCCACCACGGTTGCTTTGTGCGGGTCGGAGCCTTTGTAATACATCTTGCCGTCAATATCCACTCCTTCCTCAAACATTTTCTTTGCATTATCCCAGGCACCTCCGGCATTGGACTGAAAAATAGCCATTAGCACGCCTGTTACCGTTACTCCGGCCAATAAGCCGCCCAGCATCTCTGCGCCACCGACGAAGCCGACTAAAACGGGTGTCAAGACGGCTATCAACCCGGGCAATATCATCTCACGAATAGAAGCTTTTGTGGATATTTCTACACATTTGCTGTATTCTGCTTTGCCATCAGCTGCATTAAATATCTTGACATCTCCATCGCTCCAATCCTTCATTTCCTTGCCATCATTTTTGCGCATTACGGCAAGTGCCGCTTTGAGCTCGGGGATACTGGCAAACTGGCGACGTACTTCGGTGATCATATCCATAGCGGCTCTACCCACCGCGTTCATAGCCAGTGAGGAAAACAGGAAGGGGAGCATACCCCCCAGCAATAGTCCCGCCATGACCACAGGATTGGCAATATTGATAGAATTAATGCCGGCAGTGGTCATAAAGGCAGCAAACAGTGCCAGTGCGGTAAGCGCTGCCGAACCAATGGCAAAGCCTTTTCCGATGGCAGCAGTAGTATTGCCCACCGCATCCAGCTTATCTGTACGTTGGCGCACTTCCTTGGGCAGATCACTCATTTCAGCTATTCCTCCGGCATTATCCGATACAGGGCCATAGGCATCCACAGCCAGCTGAATACCCGTATTGGATAGCATGCCTACTGCTGCAATAGCGATTCCGTAAAGGCCTGCAAAATGATGGGCACCAATAATGGCAATGGCCAAAATGATGATCGGAATGGCGGTTGATTGCATCCCTACCCCCAAACCGGCAATGATATTGGTAGCCGATCCGGTAAGCGATTGCTTTACAATACTCCTAACAGGCTTTGTGCCGGTACCTGTATAAAACTCGGTGATAAGGCCAATCAGCAAGCCTGCCGCCAAACCAAATATAACCGCCCAAAACACACCCATCGAGTTAAAGTCGTGACCGCCAAAGTTCCAGCTTTCCGGCAACATCCATTTCACTATAAAAAAAGTAGCGATCAGCATAAGAATGGCAGACAAAAACTCACCACGGTTCAAGGCTGATTGAGGATTGCCGCCTTCTTTTACCTTCACAAAGAAAGTACCTATAATGGAGGTGATGATCCCTACTCCGGCCAACACCAAAGGCAGCAGCACTGCATTGAGGCCCCCGAACCGGTTGGTATTATCATAGCCCGCCAGGCCAATGAAGGCAGCTCCCAGCACCATAGTACCGATAATGGAGCCTACATAGGATTCGAACAAATCGGCACCCATACCTGCCACATCACCTACATTATCACCTACATTATCAGCAATCGTTGCGGGGTTGAGGGGGTGATCCTCAGGGATACCTGCTTCTACTTTGCCTACCAAATCGGCTCCTACATCGGCCGCTTTGGTGTAGATGCCCCCACCCACACGGGCAAACAGAGCAATGGAAGAGGCACCAAATGAAAAGCCGGTGATCACGGTGATCACTCGATTTACATTGGCGGCAGTATCTACACCAAACATGTTACTGTACAGCAGCAGCAGCAAGCCCAGCCCCAATACACCCAGCCCTACAACGCCCAGCCCCATCACTGAGCCGCCGGCAAAAGCTACTTCCAACGCCTTGCCAAGGCTGGTACGAGCCGCATTGGTGGTACGAACATTCGCTTTGGTAGCCACTTTCATCCCGATAAAGCCCGCCAGAGCTGAACAGATGGCACCCATCACAAATGACAATGCAATGAGCGGAGAAGATTCGGGCGTATTGCCAGATATGCCCAACAATATAGCCACTGCCAACACAAAAATGAAAAGCACTCTGTATTCAGCTCTTAGAAAGGCCATTGCCCCTTCAGAAATATTATTGGCGATGATTGCCATGCGGTCTGTACCTACCTCCTGCTTGGTTACCCAGGAGGATTTCCAAAAGGTAAACAGCAGGCCTAGTACACCCAGCGCCGGAATAATATACGTAATCGTTTCGCCTAGATTCATAATCGTTTTGTTTAGTATAGATATTTAGTTGAAAATCAATTCCTTGCAATAAGAAAGGCATGACTCCAATCTCCTCTTGTCAGATTATCATCGTCATGCCCATTCGCATTTCTTTCGGAGCGCAAAAGTAAGGTAATTTTGGTTTTTCTACAATAAAATACTGGCTATCTTCCCAATGCCGGATACTCCTGAAGTGTGCTCAGTCCAACCAAATAACTTTAGCAGCCACATCTCCCCGCTTGGCTGGCAGTTCGCCTGCCTCATATACACCCATATAAAACAAGCCCAGGCAGCGCTCACCTGGTGCCATACTAAGCCAGCCGGGGCCCACCGTCATAGCCTTTGGCGAGCTCCAGTAAGCACCGATTCCATGTGCCGTTGCCGTAAGCCACATATTCTGTACCGCACAGGCTACCGCAGCGATCTCTTCCCATTCGGGAACCGACTCAGCCGGATCGCGCTGCATACAAATAGCGATCACACAGGCAGATTGCAGGGGCTTGGCAAGCGTTTTTTTGTACTTTTCCTCCGAAAAATTTTCAGCCGGTGTGTTTTGTTTATAATAATCGCCGAGATACTCACTGAGTTGTCGGAGCGCTGCGCCTCTCATCACTTTGAAGCGCCAGGGCTCGGTGAGGCGATGCGTAGGGGCCCAGTTGGCATTCTCCAGCACTTCCTGTATAATCGCCGCTGCTATGGGCTGGCCATTGTAATTGCGTGGAAATACAGAGCGCCGACTTCGGATGACCTTTGTGATGGCTTGAGCATTCATGCTGTTTGCTGTTTTGGCTGCAAATATACAGTTCGTGTACCATTTGCGCCTTGATTATCGGGAGTCAGCTATTTTTAGATTAGTCTAAAAATTGTACCTTTGCCCATCTAATTATTATTCAAAAAATAAAATCCTCCTTTCAATTTTTGAATCAGGCTCCATTTCATCAGCCTTTGGTCGTTCAGGTTTCACCTATTTCAAAAATGTCGGATTTATTTTTTGAAGGGTACGAATACTTCCAATATGTTGTCGCATACTGAGGAAAATTATTTGAAGGCCATTTTTAAAATTTGTGAAAAAAATGGCGATACTGCCAGCACCAATGCCATTTCCAAAGAGATGCGAACCAGTGCTGCTTCGGTGACCGATATGCTCAAGAGGCTTGCTGAAAAAACGTTTATCCATTACGAAAAGTACAAAGGGGTCACCCTCACCAAGCGGGGAAATACCATCGCTACCATGCTTATCAGAAAGCACCGCCTGTGGGAAGTGTTTTTGCTTGAAAAGCTCAATTTTTCCTGGGATGAGGTGCATGATATCGCCGAGCAGCTGGAGCACATCAAGTCGGACGAGTTGATCAAGCGCCTTGACCAGTTTCTTGCTTTTCCCAAAATCGATCCGCACGGCGACCCCATCCCCGATGCTGACGGCCATTTCCATTCAGCCAATCGTATCCCGCTCATCGAACTGCAAGTTGGTGAGCGGGGCGTAGTGGTAGGTGTGCAAGAGCATTCCTCTGTTTTTCTGCAGTACCTCGATCGGTTGCAATTGGGCCTTGGAGCTAAATTGCAGGTGAAGGAAAAGTTTGAGTATGATGATTCCATGAAAGTAAAAATGGCCGATAAAAGCGAACAAATTTTGACGAGCAAGATTAGCATGAACCTTTTTGTTGAAAAAATGTAAATTGCCAGTGAGATACTTCATTTATTTATTCCTCCCGTTTCTACTTTTTTCCGACAGCAGCCTGGTTGCACAAAACAAGCCCCTTGTAGTAGCCACTGCTTCCATGATTGCTGATATGGCTAAAAATATTGCCGGCGACAAACTGGACATCCAGCTCATTGTGCCCATCGGCGGCGACCCACACATCTATGATCCTACTCCTCGCGATGCACAGCTGGTGACCAATGCCCAGCTCGTACTGCGCAACGGCCTCACCTTCGAGGGCTGGCTCAATGAACTGATTGAAAATTCCGGCACCGAGGCTGCTATCGTCACCGTTACCAAGGGTATTAGCGCCATCACCAGCCAGAAATATAAAAGCTCTACCGACCCGCATGCCTGGATGGACGTGAGCCTGGCAATCGAATACTGCAAAAACATTCGCGATGCTTTCATCCATCTCGATCCGACCCATCAGTCGGACTACGAAGCGAATTATGAAGATTATGCCAAGCAACTTCAGGCCCTCGACCGCTACGTAATGGAACAGATCGCCAGCATTCCGGAAACCCAGCGAATCCTTATCACCTCACATGATGCCTTTCAATATTATGGCCGCCGCTATCACATTCGCCTTGAAGCCATTCTCGGCACCTCTACCGACGCGGAGGCTCAAACTTCTGACATCATTCGCATCAACAATATTATTCGGGAAAGCAAGGTGCCCGCTGTTTTTATTGAAAGTACCATCAACCCAAAGTTGCTCAAGCAACTGGCCAGCGATAATGATATTGAGATCGGAGGGGAGCTTTATGCTGACTCCATCGGCGATGAAGACAGCCCCGCCCCCACCTACATCGACATGCTTCGGCACAATACCGATGTCATCGTCAAAGCATTAAGCAGGAAAGTGGACACAGTGGTAAATGAGGAGGGTAAGGATAGCGCCGGTTTTGGCAATATTTGGCTATTCGGCCTGTTGGCACTCCTGTTTTTAGGTGGCTTTTTCCTGGTTTCCAGAAAAATGAATAACCGCTAGCTATGGACTCATCCCCCAGCATAAAGATTAAGGGCCTCTCGGTATCGTACGGAAAAAAGCGAGCCCTCACCAATATTTACCTCGACATTCATGCCGGACAGCTGTACGGAGTTGTCGGCCCCAACGGAGCAGGCAAATCCACCCTCTTCAAATCGATCCTCGGCCTCATCGAACCCAATGCCGGCAGCATTAGCCTTCAAGGCAAGCCCATCGAAAAGCAGCGCAAAGAGGTGGTGTATGTTCCTCAAAAATCGGATGTCGATTGGACTTTTCCTGCTACCGTTCTCGACATTGTGCTGATGGGGCGTTATCCGCACAAACAGCTTTTGCAACGTATCAATAGCTATGATAAAGAGATCGCCCGACAAGCTTTGGAGGAGGTAGGCATGGAGGCTTTTGCAGATCGGCAAATTGGTGAGTTATCGGGCGGGCAGCAACAACGGGTCTTTCTTGCCAGAGCCCTTTGCCAACAGGCGGATATTTTCTTACTGGATGAGCCCTTTGCCGGAGTGGACATCACAACCGAAGAGAAGATTATTCAGATATTGAAAAAGCTGGCATCAGAAGGCAAGACCTTACTTGTAGTGCATCACGATTTGTCAACGGTGAAAGCTTATTTTGACCAAATCATCCTCATCAATCAGCGGCTCATTGCTTATGGAAAAACGGAAACCACCTTTACCGAGGAGAATATCGCCAAAGCATACAGTGGTCAGCTCACGATATTACACAAAACGGGGATGGTAGAGTGATCTGTAGCAGTGTATCATCATCTGGCTCTCTGTCGTCTGGTCCTCTTACAACAAGGCTACCCCTTCCTGGAGGGTTAATGAAAGATCACTTTTTCTATATACTTTTCACCCTTTTTTGCTCGCACTTGTAGCCAGTATATCCCTTTGCCAATATCCCGCTTATGTAGTTCGATAGCTGTTTCTCCCGCCCTTTGCTGCTGCCAAACCACCCTCCCCAGATTATCGAAAACCATGACATTCAGTGGCTCTCCAACCTGGCTGAAGCTGATGTGTAGTGCCTCTGTGGCAGGATTTGGGAAAATTTCGACACCTGGCAGGCTGGCCGGTTCCTCCTTCACATCCACCATCAGCCCATCGCACACCAGCTCGTGAAAGAAGTGAAGATATTTGTCATGAAATTCATCAAAATATGGCTGATATACCGCCGAAGTGTATGCATCTTCATGACCCGCACCCGGCGCTTCGACCAACAGGTTGGGTATGCCCAAAAGATCGGCGCGCTGCTTCAGGTTGCCACTTCCTTCCAGTGTCATAAACTCAAAGCCGAACACCTTGGCCCGGCCTTTATAAAACGGAACCACCTCATCGAAGGTGCCGTGATAGCTGGCCAGTGGAGGGTCGTCAGCATCCATCCAGTCGCTGCGATGTAAGGCCCCTGACATATTGAGCACCGCATGTACTTTAGAGGAATAGCTGAGATTTGCTGCATCGCCGGAATCCCCTTCCAGGCCACCATTTTCATCCACAATCGTTTGGATATAATTCGGAATATCATCCGTGCTTTGAAGATAGGCCGAATGCAATGCTGCAACCGCTCCGGCGGAAATTCCACCGGCAAAAATAAAGTTGGTGTCCACCCGAAATTGGTTGATCGTAGCAGCATCCATCCGAAAGTGCCGAATGGCAGCTTTCATATCACCCACCGCTTTGATGGCTGTATCCAGCATTTCAGAAGAATCAGGCACCCCTTGTTGAAGGATATTCCAGAGCCGGTAATCAATACTGGCCGCCACATACCCTCTTTTAGCAAAATCGATACAGTACTCGGTCATAGTAGTACGATCGCCAGCTACGAAGGCTCCGCCAAAAGCCAGCACGACCAGCGGGCGTTTGCTTTGCTGATCGTTGGCCGGTTCGTACACATCCATCCACAACTGCTGCATATTGCCCTGCGGATTGATGTTTTGGCCATATTGAAGCGTAGTCTTTTCGAAATCAGAGAATACTTCCTGAAAGTAGCGGATGCCATCGCAACCCTCTGCGGGTTGAGCGGAAGAAGCTGTTGAAAAAAGAAATGTAAAAAGTAGCAGGGAGGTTATTTTTTGAATCATAATTGTGTGTGTTGGGCAGTTACAAAAAATCAAAAAAGATACAAATTGAGGCCGGCCCTGAAGTTGACATTGTCACTATCATACGCTCTAAAGGCTGCCAGGACGTTGTCCGTATGCATAAAGATTTGGGCTGGCCCGAAGCGGGCGCTGGCATTGATGCCGAGATTGTCGAATCGCTCATTGCGCAGAGCGTATATCACCCCCAGGTTGATCCTGTTGGCAAGCCGGGTACGGGCGCTGAGTCCAAAGGCCGGAAAGCTGTAGCCTCTAAAATTTTCCTGATAATACATACCTCCCAGTTGCCATCGATCATTGAGCTGGTACAAGGCGCTGAGGAATATTTTGGAAGGCAATCGGGTACTGTATTCGCCCTGCGATTCCTTGAAGTTGAAGATTTTCTCAATTGTATCGCTTACCCCTTCAAAAGAAATATTCTTGTCTCTGAGAATATTGGAAAAATCAAGGCCATCATAGTTGAAGGTCCCTTGACTATGGTAATTGGTTACATTTTTTTTCCAGTTTATTTCGCCAATATCTATCACACTCACTGCCAACTCCAGCCGATCATTCCATTGGTACTGCAGCCCCAGATCAAAAGCTACACCCGTGTTTTGGCCAGCAAAATCGCGAAAGTTAATCATATCCTCCCAGCCATACTCGATTCCCACATTGCTCAGGCTGTCAAACAGAAAGCTCGCATCGAACAAGGAAGTATTGATTTTGTAATCCGTATCCAGGCGAAGTTGGTACACATCGTTGCTGGTAAAAAGGCTGGCCGAGTGTCTGCTGGTAGATACATCACCGATACCCAGCAGCAGTTTAGCCCGCCCGCCGATACGCCAGCCGCCCTGCCCAAAAGCCAGGCCCAGCCCCAGCTCATTGTAAGCAAAACTTTGTTGCTCCGGCGCAAACTCAACCGTTTGGTCAATAAACTGCGAATTGCCCTGCCAAAAAAGCTGCGGCAAGGTTTTGGGGTAGCGCAGAAATGTATTTGACTTGACGGCATGGTGCAAGCTCACCGCTAGTGAGCCTAGCTGGTATTGAAAATACAGCGATTGCAATTCCAAATTGACGGACAGATCATTTTCATCCTTCGCTGTTCGGATCAGCTCATCTACATCCAACACCTTCGTTCCGTCTGATCGTCGAATGATTTGATCGATCGATCCTGCCGTATGGTGATAGCTAAAATACAGGCTGGGCAGGCCAATGGCGATGCGGGAGGAATCTGCTATGAATGCCGGATTACTAAGGCTGGCATTGGCAACTTCCCGCATCAAATGCAAGCTCAGTTCCTGCTGGGCAGTAAGGGGCGGCCAGGCAAGCAGTAGCAGGCAGCCAATAATAAATTGTTTCAGCATACTCATTGATTGCAAAATTCAAGCTTTCAAAGGCCTACTTTCATTCCCATACGGACTTCCAGTGCCTGGTTCGCAAATACTTTTACGGGAGTCATGCCATTGTGGTAAGTAGAGAAAGCCACTTCCATAAAAACTTTTTGAGCCGATTTGATCCGGGCAAATTGGTCGGCTTCAAGGGGGATGATGCTCACTGTTTGTACCTCTTCCGTCACCAAGCCATTGGCATCTACCGGCGCGGCTTCCACTACAGCCCTGGCTTGCTGGAAAAGTGAATCCAATAGCTGTCCGCCGGCATCGGCAAAGTAGAGTTGCAAATCGATCTGTAGCGGCATTTGGTTTTCGGCGATGAGTTTGAATTCTACATATTCGGCGTCTTCATAGGCACTGAAGTCAAGGTCGATCGTATCGCGTGCAGCAAAGCCTACTGACTGGCCATATATAGGTAGCTCTACCTCCACCTGCACCCTGAAGGCGCTGGTATCGGTCATAAAGCCGGTGATGGTGGTGTCCAAATCAGGGTTGGGCAGTGCGTCCATATCATAATCGACAGCCACCGGGCCCGCACCGAGGATGGAGTCGATATTGGAATTGTTTTTATCAAAAGCAAAGACTGTTTTTTTGGTCACGCCCACCTCATTGAGCCTGGGATAATCGAAATCGATGCCCTCATCGAGATAAACCGATCGCAGTTTCAAAATGGTCCCATCTACCGTGATTACATCCATGATGTTGGCTTTGGAGCGAACCGGAAAGCCAAAGGAATTGTGGACCGTGAGCAGGATTTTGGGGTCTGTAAAGAACACATCGCCTCGCGTCCAATTCTCAAAAAGCTCAATCTCGATGGTATCCCGATCCAGCTCATAAATATCATTACCCAGGTAACCTTCCACATAGCTGGCTTCAAAATCGCGGATAATAATGAAGAAATTGGTCAGCGTATCTATGATGCCGCTCTGTTTGCGCAATAGCTCGTAACGCACATAAATGCTGTCGTTTTCAGGCCTCACGGTATAGCCGGTCAGGTCTTTTTTTGACGGCGGCACCGTAATAGGGTTGCCATTATAATTGATGTGCATGGTATCAAAAAACTCCTGCCCTGATGGCGATAAAAGGTTGGGAAAGTTGATTACTACCCGAATATTTTCTTCGTGAAGCGATTGATAAAACCACTCCACTGTTCCCGATTTGAGGATGCCAAAATCGAGATCAATCTCATTCGGCACCTTAAATGGCAGAGCCACCAGGGTATCCAGTATGGGAAGCGGGAGGCCGTCCAGTTGGCTGGCCACCTCAAAAATCTCCGTGCTGGTACGAGCCGTTACGTCTCCTTTGTAGTTGACAACAATAAGCCCATCATTATCGATCGTAACAAAAGTGGTCGTATCAAAATTTTCGAGAATATCCTGCAGGCTCACATCGGCAGTGAAAAGAGGAATGGCAAATTCGGCTTCCCGCTCGGAGGCCTCCAGGTCTTTGAGGTCATCCAGTTTTTGACAAGCTGCCAGCATCAGCAAGGCCATGCCTGCCAGCAAAAAAAAGCGGATATGTTTGTTCATCCAGTTCAGTTTTTCGGCCATTTTAACTACAAAGCGCTTGCTTTTAGTATCGTTGTTCATATGAGGCAGCGGTATTAACCATTTTTTAACCAAATCGAAGAAGACCAAAATCTATCTCAGAAACCGGCCTACTATAAGGTACGAATAAATTACAATAAACGTGGGGTCTCGTGTGGGATATTTAAAGAGGTATGACTGCCATGCGGCAAATTGCACCGATTTATCAGCTCAATTCAAACTCTTCGCTCAACTTCGGTATCTCAATATTTTTGTAGCCATGCTCCTGCAAAAAGCCGCGAAAATGCTGTTGGGTGTCCAGCTCGCCGTGTACCAGAAAGAGGCGCTTGAGGTGGTTTTTCTGATTGTCGATAAATCGCATCATTTCGTGCCGGTCGCCGTGAGCTGAGAAAGAATCCATTATTTCAATTTCAAGGCGTACCATTTTCCATTCTCCAAACATTTTGACGCGCTCGAGCCCATCGCGCAGCATCCCTCCCAGCGTTTCGGGAGAGCAATAACCCACTATCAACAGGGTGCTTCGCTGGTCTTCCACATTGTTGAACAAATGGTGGCGTATCCTTCCGGCATTCATCATCCCGGAGGAGCTGATGATAATACAGGGCTTTTTACTACTGTTGAGCGCCTTACTTTCATCCACGCTATGGGTGTAGGTCAATTCATTGAACCCGAAAGGGTTTTTGTCGATCAGCATATATTCATTGAGATCGTTGTCAAAGCATTCCGGATGGGAGCCAAACACCTGGGTAGCATTGACGGCCAAAGGGCTATCGACATACACCGGAATATGCGGTAGCATGCCGGCCGTTTCCAACTGATCGAGCAAATACACGATCTCCTGGGTGCGGCCTACACTAAAGGCAGGAATGATGAGTTTGCCTTGTTTTTCAAGGCAGGTGTTTTTGATGATTTCAAGAAAGCGATCCGTTTCGGCAGGGGGCTTTTCGTGATCCTTGTCGCCATAAGTCGATTCACAAATCAAATAATCCACCTTGGGCATCGGCAGCGGATCGCGTAGTATCGGCCGGTTGGGCCTTCCGATATCGCCTGTAAAACCGATTATTTTTTGGTGGCCATTTTCCTGTATTCTCAGCGTCACGCTGGCACTACCCAAAATATGTCCCGCATCTCTGAAAAACACCTCCACTTCATTGTTGATCCGGTACCAGCGCTCATAGGGAATTCCCACAAAATATTGCATCGCTTCGGTAGCGTCGTCGCTATTGTAGAGGGGTTCTTTGAATTTTGCTTTCTTGCCTTTCTTCTTTTTCTTGAGCTGCCGTTTGTTATAATATTGTGCATCCCGCTCCTGAATGTGTGCGCTATCCAAAAGCATGATAGCACAAAGACTGCGGGTAGCATGGGTACAGAAGATATGACCGGCAAAGCCATCTTTTACCAGCCGGGGAATACGGCCAGAGTGATCAATATGTGCATGCGACAGGATGAGGCAATCAACTGAGGCTGGGGGAAAATGCCAATTGGTGTTGAAGTCCTTCATGTCATCATCGTACCCCTGGTACAATCCGCAATCCAACAGTATAGTAAATCCGTTGTCGAGTGTAAGAAGGTGTGCGCTGCCTGTGACTTGCCGCGCAGCTCCGCAAAACTTAACTTTCATGTCGCCTGATCTGTTATTGGTAATTGAGCGACAACGAAGATAGTATAAAAAAGCCACTTTCGAAGCGCAATCAGGTTCCGAAAGTGGCCGCCTCAGCCCAGCATTCTGCGCTTGTCACAACTAGGCTTTACTCCTTCAATAACAAACGTATCTTTTTAGTGGGCCGTTTCCTTGTAATGCCTGATTTTGGCGCTACCGTGTTCAATCTTAGCCTGGATACTACCCCCACTGGCCGCAGTCCCCGTATGCCCTTTAAGTTCCTGTTTGAAGTGCTTGTCTTTCTCCACCGTCACCGTCACCTCATCGGGATAGGCAAAGTGAGCATGGGTACCTTCTATATCCAACTGATATTGGCCCCCTTCTTCGATCTGTACTTTCAAGTCAGAATGATGCCCATTGAATTTGATTAGGCTAAAGTCCTTGGATAGCAGTTGAATAGTAGCTCCGCCAAAGCCCAGCTCGAAAGTGCCTTTTTTTTCCAGATGCCCAATAACCAGATCGGAGTACCGGGCTTTGATCTGCAAATTACTGGCCGATTTCAGGTCAATATTGTCATGCTGGCCCTCATTGGTGAGGCCTTGGATGGTACCCAAATCAAAATGATTATGACTGCTATTGGCTTGTATATCAAGGGCCTTGTCAATATCTATTGATGAATGGCGGGCCTCCAGTTCGATCTTGCCGGCCTCTTTGATCAGCAACTTGGAATGCCGGATATTGAGCTGTGCATCTGCTGCCCGATTCACTGTGCCATCGCCATGCGCCAGTTGTACTTCGAGCGGGCCGGCCACCCCGTCGAGCCGGAAATTGCCGTGCTTTACATCTATTTTAGCACTGCCCGTGATGGCTTCGGCATAGGCATTTCCATGCGCCATGCTAAGGCTAAGATTGGCAGAGGCAGGCATCATCACTTCATAGTTTATGTCAAAGCTACTACTCTTGTTCACCCTCCACCAAGACCAGTTTCCTCCCTGCGATTCGATTTTTGTGGTGGCTGTCACCTCAGAGGCGGTGTTGCTAAAATTGATGGCTATCCGGTCGAAGGTTTTCTGTGCTTCCGCCTCAGAATTGGCATGTACAGAGATGTCAACGGTAATAGCCACACGGTTTTCATTCCAGGTTTTCACATTAATTTTACCAAATTTATTGTTCAGTTTTACCAAGCCATCGCTGGTGATCGAAAAATCCTCTTTGATGGTTTTGGTAAATTCTTTTTCCTGAAATTCGGCAACAAAGCCTGGCAATTGAGCCGCCTGGCTGGAGTAAGAAAAGCCGACGATTAATAAAGAAAGGATCGCTTTACAGTTTAATATTCTCATCATTTTTCGAATTTTTTGATTGTTGATTTTGTGAAGACTCCAGTTTTTGAAGTACCATTTGCAAAATTTCGAGCCGCGCTCTGTAATTATTAATAATGGCGGTCAGCACTGCTTCGCGGCCGGATTCAGGCGTGTTGTGAAGCTCCGTCTTGAGCTCTGCCACAAAAGTTTCCAGCTCTTTGAGGTCAGCATATACAGCTTCGTGATAGCCCGAATCGGAGAGGCGGGTCATCTGCACTTTTATCCTGTTTTGGTAAGCGGCCTCTATTTCGGTCAGCTCTTTTGACAGGGTATCGCCCTGCTGCCGCTTTTGCCATTCGTTGCCGATGACAGCTCCGACTACCAAAACAAGCAGCACGGCAGCGGCAATACGGGCGATGTGCCGCCATGAGAGACGACGTACTTTGTGAGGGCCATTCACCTGTTCGTCGATCTGCTCCCAAAGCGCCGGGCGAGGCGAAGCCGAATCGAAGGCCTGGCGATGTTGCTCAATATATTGCTCAAGTTTATCCTTCATGTGTAATTACTATTAACCTGAGTGTTGTAAAAGTTGTCGGAGTTTTTTCTTTGCTCTGCTATACTGCGATTTGGATGTAGCTACCGACACTTCCAGAATATCGGCAATTTCCTGGTGGTCATAGCCTTCCAGCAGGTAGAGGTTGAACACTATCCGGTAGCCATCGGGCAATTTTTGGATAGCGGCTTTGATGTCTGCTACATCTGTGCGGGCCAGGATCAGCTCCTCCGGCTCTTCTGCCGAATTGCCTTGCCAGTCTTCAAGAGGGACGAGCTTGAGGCGGCGCTTTTTCAAAAAATTGATGCAATTATTTATCACAATCCTCTTGATCCATACACCGATGGTTGACTGCCCTTTGAAGGTATGCAGCTTGGAAAACACATCCACAAAGGATTGCTGAAGTATATCTTCGGCATCCTGCACATTGTGAAGCATACGGAGGCAGGTATTGTACATTGCTTTGGAATACTGCCTGTACAATTCAAATTGGGCTTTGCGCGTACCGCGCCTACATGCCTCCACCAACTCATGCTGTGGGTCACTGTACTCCAATCGCGATGGTTCGTTTGGTAATAAAGACAAGTTACTGAAAAAAGGGTTGCAGGGGAAATGTACCTATCCGCTCCAAGTATCGTTCAAAAAATAAAGTGTGCCGGGATATTGACCCTTGCCCTTGGCCAGGAGATGACCAATCATGGCCATACACAGCGATTGAATCACTTCTCTTCACACTTCTTCCTGGCCTGGCGATCCAATCTTAAGGCAAAGGCTCAAGATTTGGAGGCTTTTAATGGTGTGCCAGTCTAGCCATCTGGTCATCTAACCACCTGCCCAATTACTGTGGGATTAAGCTTGAAATACTGTTCAACCAATTCGGACTAGTTGGATTAGTCGGACTTGTAACGAACACCTATCTCTTTATCAATACTCAACACCTTCACTTCTGTGCGCCGATTGTACTGGTGTTCGGTTTCGGCACAGCGTACCCCATCACTACAATTATTGCGCAGCTGCGACTCACCATAGCCCACTGCCCGGATACGCTCCTGGGCAATACCCCTTGCCACCAAATAGGCTTTGGCCGATTGAGCACGGGCGAGTGACAGGCGCTCATTGTAGTCGTTGCTACCGCGCGAATCGGTATGAGAGCCGAGTTCAATTTGCATAACGGGATAGCGTTGCATGATGCCCAGCAGGTGATCCAGCTCACGGGCAGCCCCGGAACGGATGGACGACTTATTGAAATCGTAATAAATATTTTCGAGAACGATCACCGACCCTTTACTAATTGCCGGGCTTTCCGGCTTCGGCCTGTTTGCCGAGGAGGTACGCATGCTGAACGTCAATTCTTTTTCCTCGGCCGTGGAAAGCCGGTTGGCGGCTAGTTGATGGCCGGTTTCCAGGTAATGTTCTTTCATGGCGCTGATCGAATATCCGCAGTTTAATGGCAGGCAATATTCAAATTGCCCTTTTTCGTCCGTCATCATCACCTGTTGCTTTTGATTACAATGATTGGTAATTCGGATCACTGCATTGGCAAGTCCTCTTTGGGTAGCTTCATCCACCACCGCTCCTTTAAGCGTGGCACAGTGTATTTTTTCCAATGTCACTTCCACCTCATCCGAACCCCTATTCCCGCCGGTAGAGTACACCAACTCCCTGGTGGAATAGCCTTCTTTGCTCACCAGCACGATATAAAGTTTTTCGCCAAAAAAAGTGTAGCGGGCCTTTCCTTTAGCATCTGTTATCCGTTCGGGTTGGCCCAGGCGTTTGTCATCTTTTCTGACCAATTTGAACACCAGCTCGCCGCTTTTGTCGTCCACTGGCATCAGGATAGCTTCAAACAAATCCTCTCCCTGCGCACTGATCAGCCCTTCAGGCCGCTTTTCGAAAATACGGATATCCGCATTGGGGAGGGTCTCCCCAGTATCTTCATCAAATACCGAGATAGTTGCTTTAATCTCAATCGCTTGTGTGCGGCCCCAAATTCCTTCCGGTGCCGTGAATAGATAAATATCATCTTTACCTTTGCCGCCTTCGCGTGCCGAGCTGATAAAGCCCCGCTTGCCGTCAGGGCTGAGAATGAGCCCCAAATCATCGGCAGGAGAGTTGAAGGGTTCGCCCAGGTTGTACACTTTGCCCTTTTTGTCATTCAAATCGATCATAAAAATATCCAGCCCTCCCAAGCCCTGATAACCATCGGAGGTGAAAAATAAATTGCCGCTGCTGTGGATAAAAGGAAATACTTCATTGCCTTTTGTATTGACCTTTTCGCCCAAATTTTCCGGCTCCGACCACTGGCCATCTGCCAATCGGCGCACCACGTACAGATCCATGCCGCCTTTGCCACCGGGCATATCAGACGCAAAGAAGAGGCGCTTACCATCAGCCGACAGGGAGGGATGTGCCACATTGTAGTCGTCATTGCTAAACGGAAGTTCTGTTACCTCTTTCCAGTCATTCGTGCTTTTACGGGACTCATATATCTTCAATACGGTTTTGCCCGCAGCATTCGCTTTGCGTTGCCCTTTATCGAGGTTGTTGCGGGTAAAATACATCGTTTTCCAGTCGCGGCTAAAGGTAACGGGGCCTTCGTGTAAATGCGAATTGACGCGCAACGAAAATTCGCGCGGTTCGAGGGGCCGGCCTTGCTCATCCAGCTCTGCATAAAACAGCTCGAAGTAAGTCTCGTCAATTTTTTCATCCCTTTCGCCATTATTGTAGCGAGAAGAGGCAAAAACGATCCCGTTTTGATAGAAAGCAGGAGAAAACTCAAGGTTTGTAGAGTTGATTAGCGCTGTATTTTCCAAGCTCACCAGCGTACCTTTTTCATACACCTTATTAGCAGCTTTCGTTTTGGAGCTTTGTTGAGCCAGACAAATTTGAGCTGCACAGAGCAGAAATATCAATGTTCCGGTAAATTTCATGTATTGTTATGGGTTTAATTATTCGAATTGATTGATCCAATCAGACTTATTGTAACGATGTTCAGGCCAAATATCATGCTATGCTGACCACATTTTCTACTAAGTAAATTAATATTTTCACTAATATGAAAGTCTTTCTTCGCTATACTTCAGCTATTTTTCGCCCCGTACCGTCTAGGTACGACCCTCAAAAGGAGCTTCGCCTAGCTGTGAAATCCATTTCATATTAAAAGAAAAACTAAAATTAGACATACGCTAAAAAAAGCGCGGGTTTGCAATATCCTCGCCCACCGAACGGCCAAAACAATAGCGCAAAACTGCTTCTGCACTGCCCTTGCTGTAATCTTTCAACTCACTTATGGTAATATCGTAAGACAAGCCAAAAAGCAATTCGGCAGTTAATTGGGCCGCCAACAGCACGTCCACTGACTCGCCAAAATCCTCCCTCCCGCCGCCAAGCCGGTAGCTCACCCCTGCCATAAACTGCTCCACTATTTCAAAGCTCAAATGAATATCCGCATCCATAGGCAATTGGGGAACGTACTTCAGCAGTAGCTGGGGATGCAGGGTCACTAGTTCGTTCAGCTTCAGCTTAATGCCTGACATAAAGTACAAATGTATGACCTCCCGCGCTGCCAATCCTGTGATGGTATTAAAATCAATACTATTGCGAATGAGGCGGGGAACACCAACTCCCATATAAAAGCGCGGAGTTTGGTAGTGTACGCCGATCCCAAAATTGGGTACTACCTTGCTATTTTCACCCACCGCTATTCCTCCGTCACTGCTAATGGGGCGGTCTGCCTTTAGCCTGGGGTCGGAATAATCCATCCGAAAATGGCGGGCCGAGGCTTGCAGCCCTACACCAATGCTCCCCCTGCCCAGCCTCACCCGGTAGGCATAGCTGGCTTCCACACTTAGCTGTTTGGATATGCCAATACTGTGCCTGCGCAGCAGCACTCCCAGCCCAATCCGCCGATTGAGCAGCGAGCTGTTCAGGCTAAGTAGCTGGGTTTCCGGTGCTCCGTCCAGCCCCAGCCATTGCCCCCTATACAGGGCTGTCACACAATTGCCATCGTCGCTGCCAACATAGCCCGGGTTGAGAGCCAGTTTGTTGTGCATAAACTGAGTAAACTGGGCCTGCTGCTGTCCCCATAGCGGGAGCGTCAGCATCAGCAGGCTGCCAATAATCCCAATAAAACACTTCGTATTATTTTCAACTTTACTCATCGTTCCAGTATCAAAAATCCAGCTTTTGACGGCAAGCCGTTGCCAAAATCTACTACAAAATAATAAGTTCCTGCCGGCAGGTCAGTTCCTTCATACGTGCCGGCCCAGTCATTGCGATAAGGGCTTTCCCGAAACAACTCATCTCCCCACTGATTGAAGATGGATACCGTGCTTCGAGGGAAGCGATCCGTTTGCAAACAGGGAATGCTGAAGGTGTCGTTTATGCCGTCATTGTTGGGAGAAAAGATGGTGGAAGGTTCACAATCGGAGGCTTCATTTACATAAACCCACACGCTAGCTTCGGTGCACACATCCGGACAAATTTGGCTGCAAAGGCGATAGCGAAATTGATCGAAACCGCTAAAATTGATGGCAGGCTGATACGAAAAATTACCGCCTCCCAAATAATTCACTGCCCCAAGGGCGGGCTCATCGACCAACTTAACAGTAAATGCATTGCCAAATAACTGATCATTGATGACTACATCCAGTTGGTTCGGCCCTCCGGCTACGATATTCAGCGTATCATTTTCTGCAATCGGCCCCAGCACATAACTGATAAGGACCGTATCGGAAAACTGGCCACAGTCTTCCAGATCGACTGTCCAAACCAAGGAGTACATACCATTGCCTAATCCGCTAACAAGTGCTTCTGCCGAATTGGGGTCATCAAAAGTGAGTCCGGCTGTAGCAGTTGACCAGCTTGCCGAGGCTCCGTCCGGTGGCGGCAATGCCATCAATATTGCCGAGCCATTTCCGCAAGCTGTAAAGTCGGCTCCTGCCTCTGCTGCTACATCCGTATCAAATACCTGAAGCGATATTGAGTCGGTGGAATAATTGACGCAGGCCCCGTTCGACAGACTCCAGGCAAAAGCATACATATTGCCCGCCTGTAGGCCAGAGACTTCTGTATCGGCCCACGTCGAATCGGCCAAGCTGGCAGGCAATCCGCCGATTTGAGTCCACAATCCGCTCCCCGTCACAGCGGTTGAAGCATTCAGAAAAGTGATTCCATCATCGCACACAAACTGATCGTCTCCGGCAAAAGCAGTAAGGGAGGGGATGGTATCCATTTGCACCAAAACGGGTTCTGAAGGCTCAGAGATACAACCATTATTATTGGCAAAGGCATAAAACCCGTGGCTGCCCTGCTGATAGTTTGAAAAATTGTTCAACAGCAGGCTGGTCGAAAAAGTGGGGCCGCCTACCAGCAGATTGGATTGAGCATTGTACCAGCTATAGCTAGCCCCTGCCGTTTCTGTACCCGGCACGATCATTAATTGTAGTTGTGCGCCCGGCCGGGAAATACATACAGCTCCACTGCTGCTAATAGATGGCTTGAGTGGTAAACTATCTACAATTACCTGGAGAGGCATTGAAAAGGGCGAAACACAGCCATTGAGTGTTAGTTGTACCGAGTAATTACCTCCATTTGCCTGTGTGGCATTCTCAATGACCGGATTGGGTAAGGTATCTGAAAAACCATTCGGCCCCGTCCATAAATAACTGGCTCCGGGTATTGAGGGAGTACTCAATTCGATAGTGGCACCTTCGCAAAGAGGGCTGTTACTGCTAAGCTGCGGAGGTGGCAGACTATTGGTCACACTCACCATCAAGGGCTGAGAAGGCTCTGAAGTACATCCCTGCACTTCGACGGTAAGCTGATAATTGCCTGTATGCACCACACTACTATTCGGTATAGTCAGGCAAGGGCTATTGCTGGTAATATTTCCCAGGGGAGTCTGCCAATGATAGCTGACCGCATTGCCGGGCAGCGAATCTGTACAAAGTACAAGCGTTTGCCCATTGCAAACAACAGAGGGCCCATCAATTTCGGGAGGGGTGGGCCTGTCCTGCAGCTCGATCCATATACTTTGCATAAGGGAGGAGCAGCCTTCTTCATTAACCACTACCAATGTGTACAGACCATTGTCGGTGGATGTTCCTGAAGGAAGAATCGCAAATCTATCGGCCGACATAAAATTATTGGGGCCACTCCATTGATACAGGTACCTACCGTCATCCGGCGGAAAAAGGGTGGCTATCAAACGGATTTGCTCGCTGCCATCCACACAAGCAGAGGCATTGCTGCTAATGGCCGTAATTTCAGGCGCTTCATTTACCAATACCTGCGTAATCGCCACATTGGTACAACCTACCGAATTGGTAACTGTCAGGCTGTAAACCCCGGCCACCGCAGGTGCCAACACTTGGGAGCCCATCGCCACATAGTCATTCGGCCCACTCCAAAGGTAGGTAGCCCCAGGCAGAAGATTAGCTAAAAGCTCAACTTGTACTCCTTCACATGCCGGGCCAGTATTGGTCGCCGTAGCTATCGGCAAAGGTTCAACAAATACTTCAACAGGCATGGAAGGACTTGAGCTACAGCCATTTTGGGTAGCTACTACCTGCCAGGCACCCACTGCCAGCGAATCCACATTAAATAACATCAATTGGTTGCTCCCGGTGAATTGTGTGTCGGGCTCTGGTGAGTACCAACTATAAAAATCCGCGTTCAGCATATTGGTAGAAAGCGTCAGCGAAGCGCCTTGACATGCCAAGCCTTCCGTAAACAAGGTAGGCATGATAGGTCGGCGGTTTACACTGACCACAGCTGTAGCCGGATTGGAAGGACAGCCATTTTCAGATATGACCAATGCATATGCTCCTGAATCAGCCAGCGTACTATTGTACACAGTAGCTGGATATTGTTCGGAAGAGCTAAAACCATTGGGGCCGGCCCACTGATAGCTATATGCCGCCCCCGTCACATCCGTAGCCAGGTGAAAGGAATCCCCTTCACAAATAGCAATTACCGGATCCCGGACGCTGGCAACAGGGGCATTGGTAATATTGACAGCCACTTCATCAGACGCCGCAGAAGCACAACCATCTACATCCACAATTACGTAATATGCATTGTTGCTGAGGGGAGGGTCGATTGCAATGCCGGGAGTATTTGTACTGCCCGCTAACGTACCGGCAGGAAAGCTGCCGGAGTACCAATCGTACCGCACCTGATTGCCCGCATATTGTTGAGTGGATAACAAAAGCGTGTCGTTTTGGCATAGCTCCACTGCATTCAACTCGATTTGCGGCTGATCGGGCATCGCATTGATGATTACCTCTACTGAATCGATCGCCACACATCCATTAAGCCCCGTAATGTGCAAAACATAGATGCCGCTATTGGTGAAATCGGCATTGGCGATGACGGGGTCGGCCAGTGAAGAGGCAAAGCCGGCGGGGCCGGTCCAGCTGTAGCTGTAGTCAAAACCGGCAGGAATAAAAGGCGGGTTGGCAAAAAGACTGAGCTGGTCGTTGCCACACAGCCCAATGGTATAATCCGGCCGGGGTGTTTCAAGAGCGATGACTACCTCCGCGAGGCAATTAGCCCTATTGCCAAAGCCATCCTCTGCTGCCAATGATACCTCCTGTGTACTGCCCGCCATTTGGCAGGTGAATACGGAAGGGCTCACCGTAGTATTGGCGAGGCTGCAATTGTCGAAACTACCCCCATCCACTTCGCTTGCTGTGAGTACATAATCCACCAGACCACTGGGATTTACAAAAATAGTAGTCGAGGTACAGATCGCCGAAGGCGGCAGGCTGTCCAATACTTGTATCTGATAAGAACAGCTCTGGGTATTGCCACTCGCATCTGCTACCTGATAGCTCACCGTAGAAACACCCGCTCCAAAGATTTCGACCGGCTGTATGGCCGGTGGCAGCATTTCGGTGAGCGGGATGGATGTAACCCCTTCCACGCGATACTTAAGCGTTGCTCTTTGATAGCTCACCTCAAGGGTCAGATTGCTGATACTGTCGATGCTTCCATCAGGCGTGTTGGCAGCAAAGCTATTGCAAATCGGGCTGATCCCATCTCCCATATTCCCCGGCGAGGGTGCGCTAAATTGCTTGTTGGATAAAAGAAAGAATTGCACCTGGCCATCCACAGCCCAAGTGTTGTAGGTGGAGGCAGCAATAGTCAATACGAACTCACTGGCCGCCGGGAGCGGTGGCAACACATTGCAATCGCCGGGAGTGATGCTCACATTCGGCTGGCCAGCTGCCGTAGTACCCAGCATATTCCCCTCTTCATCAAAAATGCTAAAATAAGCTTCTGCATCTTCTACATCGCCCTCTACACGTACCAACAAACTAACAGGGCTGATCGCATCCGCAGCCGTCCCCACAAAAGTGTGTGTTTTGTCATCGGCGATATAATCTTGGTGCTGGTTGTGGTAGGAAAACCGGAGAAAAGCAGTGGCCGCATCAGTAGGTTGGGTTTGTTGAAAAACGGCGAAGCTACAGTTGTCGGTGATGCCAGCAGAGGAAGGCAGGGCAATGTTTATGCCCTCGTCACAATTATCCGTCGGGCTCAACCAAATGCTGGTATCTGACGGACAGATGATTTGTGGCGCATTTTCATCTTGCACGATAATCTGGAAGTTGCAAAAACCCTCATTGCCGGCACAATCGGTGGCGATGTAGGTGAGCTGATGTTGCCCTACATCGAGCCTGATCGTGGGCAGAGCGGAAGGATTGGCAAGCTGAGGCGGAGCATTATCTATTTGGTAAGCCAAACTGGTCAACCCACTTCCGCAGGCATCTGCAAAGTTGGTCGTTGGTAGTGTGAAATCAGCCGTACAAAGCCCGCTATCATTTGTGAGAATGCTATCGTTTGGACAGTGAGTAAACTGTGGGGGAGTCTGATCGATTACTTGAAAAACAGCCGAACTTACTGTTGCATTATTACACTCATCAAACACCACAAAATCAACTACTTCCTGCCGGTAAATGCTGCTATCAGCTGATGGGCAAATGGTCGGAGCCAGGTTACCGACCGGCTCTCCTGGCCAACTGAGCGGATCATTGAGGTCGTAGCTACCCGGTACAGCAGCAAACCATTGAAGGGCTCCTTGAGGGGTGCAGCCATCCTCGGCGATGGCGGAGCCGTGAAGACTAAGCCAGGTCTGAAAGGCACTTTCGGCGGCAGTATTGCTGCTACAGTTGATCTGCATATTCACAGCAGGCTGCTCAAAGGCGGGAGCGCCCTGGTCCATTACTGAAATTGTCTGAACATAGGGGGCGGATTGATTTCCGCAGGAATCGCTTATGGTCCAGCTACGCATTATCTGATAGTTGTTTACACAACTGCCGGCCTGCAAGATGTCGGTAAAGGCAGTATCCGCATATGTGCTGCAAATGCCCTGAACATTAGAAATATTGCCGGTATGCGGAGGCTGGTTGGGGTCGTCACATAGAATGGTAAGATCGGCCGGGCCGGTAAATGTAGGTTGCGCTCCAGCTGTAGTCCGGAAGCTGCAGAGCATAAAAAATGTAAAAAGGGTTATATATAAAAATCGGTTTTCCATAAAAATCAATAAGATGCCAGTTTGCGATCCTAAGCATGGGATTACCTCAAAAATTGCCCGCGCGCTGTAAGATATACTTCAAGCCGCCAAGTTTTTGCATTTCCATAGCGATTGAACCAGTATGAACCACCTCTACACCTTGGTTAAAACCTACAGGCTTGAAGTTTATCCCGCTTTGCCAAGTTTTGTGTGTAGGTACAAGACTTGGCAAAGCGCAGTATTATGGTGAAAAGAAGTGGTGAAAAAGCCTGGGCATTGATCATAGTATTGCTCATGGGATGTAAGTGAAAAATTAAACCAGGGGCTGGGATTGCGGGTACTAAAGTACACTTTTCCTGAGAATTGGCTACTACAAATAGCTGACAATCATACAATGGCGATACACTTTGTCAGCTATTTTACGATTGGGCGATAATCCATTTGGCATGGCAAGAAGCCCTACTCCTCTTCGCTGGCATATTTATTATCCTGCTCTTTCAATTTTTTGTCTTCCACATTTTCATCCAGAAATTCGTTGAGCTGGTCCACTTCAAAATTGGAGACAATTTCCCCAAATTCATTGATTCGAATATCGAATCCGCTAAGTTCTTCATGCACCTCCGGTTTACCGGATTTTTTCTTTTTTTTAGGCATCTCTGTTGTTTTTATAAAAAATTCAAGAATCCGTTGAAGCGGCTTTGAGCACGCCGTCACAATAGTTAAAGCCTCCGATCAAGCGCTTATCCACTGTTTTTTGGCCCAACAGCTCCATCATTTCAAATACTGAAGGCCCCTTCATGCTACCTGACAAGGTGATCCGAAGTATCGGCAACACATCGCCAAAGGAAAGACCTGCCTTCTCCATAAACAGCTTGATGGCGGTTTCTATCAAGTCGGCAGAATATTCTGTCAGATCCAGCAGGTCGGCCCTGAGCTGCTCAAAAAGTGTGCGACGTTCGGGCTTCCATTTTTTGCGAATCGCTTTGTCGTCATAGATTTTTACCTCTTCAAAAAAATAGTAGCCCTGCTCCCAAAAGTCAGTAAATAACATCACACGTTCTTTGAGCAAATGGCAAACCCCTTTCAAGTAATCGTCTGCCGGAGCATGACCATGCGCTTCAATAAAGGGGCGCACATGATCCAGCAGAGAGAAGTTGTCAGAATGGAGGATGTACTGCTGGTTGAACCATTTTGCCTTTTCAAAATCAAAGCGTGCGCCTGGTCTGCCGATGCGCTCAATAGAAAAGGCCTCGCTCAACTCCTCTAGGCTGAAGAGCTCCTGCTCGGTACCGGGGTTCCAACCGAGGAAGGCCAAAAAGTTGAGTACGGCAGCAGGATCAAAACCAAATTCTCTGAAGCCCGTAAAGGAATCTTCCGCTGTTTCTCCTTTCCAGCTAATCGGAAAAACGGGGATACCAAGCCGGTCGCCATCGCGTTTGCTCAACTTGCCTTTGCCATTGGGCTTGAGAATGAGCGGCAGATGCGCAAACACCGGCATACTGTTCTCCCAACCAAAGGCCCGGTACAGCAAGATGTGGTGGGCTGTACTGGGCAACCATTCCTCTCCACGGATTACGTGGGAAATTTCCATCAAATGATCGTCCACCACATTGGCCAGATGGTAGGTAGGCATGCCGTCGCTTTTGAGCATAATTTTGTCATCCAGTTCATTGCTCTGAAACTGCACTTCGCCACGCACCTCATCCTGAACGCTAATCACTTCCCCTTCGGGCACTTTGAGGCGAATGGTATAAGGCGTGCCTGCATCGAGCAGACGGGCTACCTCACCGGCGGGCAGGCTGAGGCTGTTGGTCATCTGCATACGTACTGAGGCATTGTACTGAGGGGCATGGTTGCCTTGCTCTTTGAGCCGCTGGCGCATCTGGTCCAGGGCTTCGGGAGTGTCGAAGGCATAGTAAGCATGGCCGGATTCAAGCAACTGCCTGGCATATTTTTGATAAAGATCTTTGCGCTCGCTTTGGCGGTAAGGGCCATACTTGCCGCCGATGCCCGGCCCTTCATCAGGCTGGATACCGCACCAGTTGAGCGATTCGAGGATGTAGTCTTCGGCACCGGGCACATAGCGCATTTGATCTGTATCCTCAATACGAAGTATAAATGTGCCGCCATGCTTTTTGGTGAGCAGGTAATTGTACAAGGCCGTTCGAACCCCTCCAATATGCAGGGCTCCTGTGGGGCTGGGTGCAAAGCGCAATCGCAAGTTCTTCATAGTTACGTATAAAAAAACTGATATAATGTATAATTTATATAAACACAAAGATCAAAAACTCGTTCCTTTCATTTGTGCTTGAGAAAACTTGAGAAAAAATGTTTGGCGCGGCAGCATTTTCATGTGCCAAAACGTTTTGCTAACAATAATCCCGACTCAACTAATGCATGTATAATGCATGTATTAGTCGAGTACAAAAGTAAAAAGGTTTAAAGTATTTTTGAACATATCTTCCAGGCGTTGTATTGCAGTATTTTAAAACCGATTTTTAGCAACACCTCTTCAGATTTTTCAAACGTGCTTTGCCGAAACACTATCTACAAAATATTATAAAAAAGCATATCCGAAAAATGTATCTTGTAAAAACGCCTAAATTTATTCAAAATCTTTTCCCAAATTTCCTCTGGAAAATTCCGACCTCCGAAAAAGTGCTCTACCTCACCTTCGACGATGGGCCCATCCCTCAGGTCACACCCTGGGTATTGGAGCAACTCCGCCGATTTGATGCCAAAGCTACCTTCTTTTGTGTAGGTGAAAATGTAAAAAAACACCGCCATGTATTTGAGCAGGTGATCGGGCAAGGGCATTCGGTAGGCAATCACACCTTCAATCATATAAATGGATGGGGTGCTGATAATATCAACTATTTTCACAATATCCGTCACTGCGCCCGCCTGGTCAATTCCAGTCTGTTTCGCCCGCCTTATGGTCGGCTGATGCCCAAGCAGACACAGTTCCTCCAGCGGCACTACCGCATAGTGATGTGGGATGTATTGAGCGGCGACTTTGACGAGCAACTGAATGCAGAACAGTGTTATAACAATGTGGTCAAGCATGCCACAAAAGGCTCCATAATAGTCTTCCACGACAGCCTCAAGGCCCAGCCACGTTTAAAAGCGGTACTCCCCAAAGTGCTGGCGCATTTTACTGAGCAAGGTTATCGCTTTGAGAGTTTGAGCCAGGAAAAGCTTGAAAAGAGCACCAAGCTATCTAAATCAGCCTAAGCTAATCACGATTCGCGATACTTTCTTCTTGCCATTCGATTGTCGGATGGCTTTTTTGCCTTTATAGTCGTGGCGCTTTTGACTGGATGGCCGATATAAAGATGAGGTTCGGAAGAGCCGCTGTCCCTAAGTTCGGGGAATAGCCAATAATTTTGTAAAGGAATGATTCTCTCTTTTAGCCCAGCTCTACTCACCAGCGCCATAATCGGTAGGCTCTGCTTCTGAAATCACCAGCGGGATTAGCTGCCGGACGACACCTTGCTGAGCAGCTCCAAGCTCGGTGTAGTCACGCTGATAAAGTCGTTGCGCTTCCTCTTTCCAAAGCTGGTGATAGGCGGCTTTGAGTTCGTTGTACACATTGATATAGCTGCCGTAGGAGGTGCCCCGGTCATTTTGAAGTGACACCACTGCCTTGCTTGGCTTGGAGGGCAGATCGGGGCGCCTTTGGGGGTTCGAGATAAATTGCATAAGCTTTGCTTTCAGTTCTTTTACCGGCAGCCGTTCTCCTCTTACCAATAGCTGTCCTTCCGCATTGACCCTGATCGCTAATATGTTTTTGGGAGGAGGGTGATTGACCGGGCGATCGGGCTCCCAGGGAGGAAGCCGCACCGTAATGCCCTGATCCATTAGAATGGTGGTGGATATCAAAAAGAAGATGAGCAAAAGAAAAGCAATATCGGCCATAGAGCCTGCATGGATGCCTCTATTGACAGAAACATCTCCGCGCACCAATTTTTTTCTGGAGAACATAGGCTTTCCGTTTTAATCAATGATAAAAAATGTTCAACTATCTTACTTCAATAGATGCTCTTTGGATAAAATTTGGTGTTTTGTAAAAAGCGAATCGTTTTTCAAAGCGCTGAAAATCGGAGCCCTTCGAAACAGCTTGATCCTACAAGAGTAGCCATCAGGTTCTTAACTCCACAATATTTATAGTTAGCGATTCTTTATATATTGGTCTTGCTCATGGATAACAAATCGAATAACAAATCCCAACATGAAATCAGCAAATAATCCGTTTGAAAAGTTTGGTAAGCAGTTTTCGGAAAAGCAGCTTTGGGTCAAAATCAAAACCTTTGCCTATCAGGCTGGCGTCAAAACCGTGTACAGCGCTCTGTTGCTCTTTTATGCCTACCGACGAAAGGAAACACCCCGCTGGGCCAAGCATATAGTATTAGGCACACTGGGCTATTTCCTGGCACCCATCGATGCCATTCCCGATCTCTCTCCCCTCATCGGTTATACCGATGATCTGGGCGTACTGAGCTTTGGGCTGGTCACAGTAGCTGCTTATATCAATAAAGATGTAAAAAATAAAGCACGGAAAAAACTGGCAATCTGGTTTAAAGAATATAAGGAAGAGGATGTAAAAGCCGTTGACGATCAGCTATAAACGCATTCGCATTTTCCAAATACATAACGTTGGTCTTCATGCCCCGGCTCCACTTTAACATGCTCCGGCCAATCGCGCAGTTGCATTTTAGCTAAAATAGGCTTTAATTGAACAATAATTAAAACACATTTTCACAAATAAATAAAAAGAAAATACATAAAACAAACTGCTTGAGCAAAACACTACGCCATGAAATATCAACCCGTGAATCCTGACCTGTTCAGGCTAAATCGGCGCCGCTTTACCCGCCTGATGAAAGACGCATCACTAGCCATTTTCCATTCCAACGATCTGATGCCCCGCAATGGTGATCAATTCTTTCCGTTTCGCCAAAATTCTGACCTTTTCTATCTCTGTGGCATCGACCAGGAGGACACTGTTTTGGTACTTTATCCCGATTGTGTAAAGGAGGGACATCAGGAATTGTTGTTTATTCGCAGATCCAATGAAGAAATTGCTGTTTGGGAAGGGCATAAACTAACCAAAGCCGAAGCACGAGCTATTTCGGGCATCAAAAAGGTATTTTATCTCGATGAGATGGATAAAGTGCTCAATGAGCTGATCCTTTTGGCCAAACGTATCTACCTCAATTCCAATGAAAATGATCGCTACCTCTCCAATGTCGAATCGCGCGATGCCCGGCTCGCCCACCAATTGATGGCTCGCTATCCGATGCACAAATACCACCGCGCTCAGCCTATCATGAAGAAGATTGGGATGGTCAAATCCAATTTTGAGATTGAGCTCCTTCGAGATGCCATTGATATTACTGAAAAGGCATTCCGTCGGGTGCTGGAATTCGTTCAGCCAGGCGTAGGAGAATATGAAGTAGAGGCTGAGATCATCCACGAGTTTATCAGAAATCGCGCCAGCGGCCATGCTTACAACCCCATCATTGCGTCCGGAAAGAATGCCTGTGTATTGCATTATAATGAAAACAACCAACTCTGCCAGGAGGGCGATGTACTCCTCATGGATTTTGGAGCCGAATATGCCAACTACGCGGCCGATCTGACCCGCTCGATCCCGGTAAGCGGCCAGTTTACCGATCGCCAGCGAGCGGTATATGATACCGTGCTACGCGCTTTGCGGACAGCTGCCAATATGCTGGTACCGGGCACTACGCTGGAGGAATACAATAAGGAGGTCGGCAAAATGATGGAAGCCGAAATCCTGGCGCTCGGCCTAATCAGCAAGGCAGATATTGACCAGCAAGATCCGAACAATCCTGCCTACAAAAAGTATTTCATGCACGGCACTTCTCATCATTTGGGCCTCGATGTACATGACCTCTGCAATCGCTATGATCCGATATTGGCCGGCATGATATTTACCGTAGAGCCGGGTATTTATATCCCCGAAGAGGGCCTCGGCATTCGACTGGAAAACAATATCCTGGTCACCGATCACGGGCCTATTGATCTCACTTCAAGCATTCCTATTGAAGCGGAAGAAATTGAGGAGCTGATGCAGGTGAGAGTGATGGGGTAAGCAAAAAACTACTGTTCGATCAGCTTTGAAAAGAAAAGGGATAGATTCCAATGGAATTTATCCCTGCTAATTTATAACAACAAGATGACTAAAATACGCTATTGCTCTTGCACACCTTGCACCAGCAAGGCCACTTCATTGTTGAGTACTTCAATAAAGCCCTGCTCAATCAGGAAGCTCATCTGATCGCCCCCCTTTTTGATAATTCGCACCTTGCCTTTCGACAGCGCTGAAACTATGGGCGCATGATTGATGAGCACTTCAAATTCGCCGGAAACGCCGGGCACTTTTACGGAAGTCACAGGCCCCTGAAACACTTCCTCCTCCGGTGTCAAGATAGTAATATTCATTAGCTATTGTTGAACTTATGGATTATTAATTTGCTGCTTCTTCGAGCATCTTCTTGCCCGTCTCGATCACCTCATCAATCGTACCCTTGAGATTGAAGGCTGCTTCGGGATATTCATCCACTTCGCCATCCATTATCATATTAAACCCTCGAATCGTCTCTTCGATACTTACGATAACGCCCGGAATGCCGGTAAACTGTGTAGCCACGTGGAATGGCTGTGACAGGAAGCGTTGTACCCGGCGAGCACGCGATACAACCAGCTTGTCTTCATCAGAAAGTTCCTCCATACCGAGGATGGCGATGATATCCTGCAATTCGTTGTAGCGCTGTAAAATATTTTTCACCCTTTCGGCACATCTGTAGTGCTCATCGCCGATAATAGCCGGATCGAGGATGCGGCTGGTAGAATCAAGCGGATCCACCGCAGGATAAATACCCAGTGAGGCAATCTTACGGCTTAGCACCGTGGTAGCATCCAGGTGAGCAAAGGTGGTAGCCGGAGCGGGGTCTGTCAAGTCATCCGCTGGCACGTAAACGGCCTGTACAGAAGTAATGGAGCCACGTTTAGTAGAGGTGATCCGCTCCTGCATCAGGCCCATCTCGGTTGCCAGGGTGGGTTGATAACCCACTGCAGAGGGCATCCTTCCAAGTAGAGCCGATACTTCTGACCCAGCCTGAGTAAAGCGGAAAATATTGTCGATAAAGAAGAGTATGTCGCGGCCACCTGTAGGATCACTGAGGTCACCATCGCGGTAATATTCGGCGACTGTAAGGCCTGAAAGAGCTACGCGGGCACGGGCGCCGGGCGGTTCGTTCATCTGACCAAATACCAATGTGGCCTGCGATTCGCTCAGTGCTTTTTTATCCACCTTGCTCAAATCCCAGCCACCTTCCTCCATACTGTGCAGGAAGTCTTCGCCGTATTTGATCACATTGGCTTCAATCATCTCGCGGAGCAGATCATTCCCCTCGCGGGTACGTTCCCCAACACCGGCAAATACAGAAATACCTTCGTAGCTCTTGGCAATATTGTTAATCAACTCCATGATCAATACCGTTTTGCCCACACCTGCACCGCCAAACAGACCGATCTTACCTCCTTTCATGTACGGCTCAATCAAATCGATCACCTTGATACCTGTGTACAAAATCTCCTTTTCGGTAGAAAGATCTTCATAACTCGGAGGCTTCCGATGGATAGGGTAGGCATCCTCCCCTTTCCTCACCGGACCAATACCATCAATAGCTTCTCCTACCACATTGAACAGGCGCCCTTTGATCTCCTCTCCAACAGGCATGGCAATTGGTTTGCCCGTATCAATTACTTCCACGCCCCGCTTCAGGCCATCTGTCGAGTCCATTGCGATAGCGCGCACACTGTCTTCACCGAGGTGGCGCTGGCATTCCAAAACCAGGTCCTCCCCACTTTCGCGCTTGATAATCAGGGCGTTAAGAATCTCCGGAATCTTGCTGTCTGTCCCGGAAAAGCTGACATCAACAACGGGTCCGATAACTTGCTTTACTCTACCAATATTTGCCATGAATATTGTCTGTTTTTCTGGATTTTCAAAAATGTTTTCAAAAAGCGCTGCAAAGATAGGTGTTTTGGTTTGGTAAACCAAAGAATACTTGGTGCAAAAAGTACTCCCTATAAAGGCAAATGAATTCGCCCCTACGAGCAGCCCCTGAAGCTTAGTGAATGATAAACTTCAGGCTCTGCAGGCTTTGCCCTTTACCGTTGCACCACTAGCTTTTTTACCCGCCTTTGACCACTATCCAACTCCAGGTGACAAAAATACAATCCCTCCGGCAACGCCACTTGCCAGTCAATCCGGCTTTGATTGACAAACTTCCGGCTATACAGGCTGCGGCCATTGAGGTCGGTAATAAAAGCCTGACCACTGTGCAAGCCCTTGAAGTGAATGGCAAAGGTGGAGCTAACGGGATTGGGCACAATCCACCAGCCCCTTTCCTCTTCTACCTCCTCAAGGCTACTGGTGTTGTCCACTTCTATAGGGCCAATCTCCAGCACACAACCGGCATAGTCGGTGACCGTACAAAAATACTCGCCAGCGCCAAGCTCCTGCGGGTCTTCATCTGTTGCTCCATTACTCCACTGGTACCGATAGGGCGGCAGCCCTTCTACTATGCTGATGTATATCGAACCATTGGGGCCGCCGTTGCTGTGTAGCACCTGCACATTCTCCAGGCGCGGCTGGGTGATACTGACTGCACTGGAGATGATATGAGCATCCACCTCTTCCGGCTGCCCGTTGAGGTACTGGCCGACAATAGGCTGCCCAAAAAATTGTACTTCAGTAGATGAGCCTGCCGCCCCAATGGCTTCAAAAGCCAGCTCCAGCAAATTGGTGTAGCCGGAGAGTGAAATGCTTTGCCCTCCTGACGCTTCCCAACTAAGGCCCAACTGCCCGATAGCCACTTGCTGAAAATCAATAGCCAGCCCACTCAACTCTGCCGCCACCAATACCGCCGTATCCAGCCTAAGGAGACCGGGATCCCAGCGCAGTGCCGCCTCCAGGCGGCCGATGCTGTCAAGATAGCGGCCCATAAGGGGCAGGCTGAAACGCTCACCCACACATACCCCCTGGCGCGGCAGTACCAGCTCAGGGGCCTGGTAGCAGGGCTCGGAAGCTGCGCCCAGGCGGAAGTGGGGGAAGTTGGGAATGCTGCTGAAATTTCGATCGGGAAGCTCAATGGCATGTTGTTCGAACTGGCAAGCTAAGCCCGCCGAATCCGGATGGTGGATCACGTGAAGATTGTAAGTTGGTAAATGGGTAGAACCGTAAATTTTCCCATCCGGAGCAAGCTGTACCATCATAAAGCTGGTGTTCTGAGGATTTTGATAGCCATCGTATTCGGCGATCAGTACCCGGCTTTGTCCGGTATCTGACTGGTGCAGATCGTACTGATAGGCTTTGCGGTTGTTGTTGGCATACAAAAAGCGATTATTGGGTGAAAAACTGACGCCTGACCATGGGATTGAATCGGGGTAGTAGAGTTTTTGGTGATTGGACAGCAGGCCCGTGCAGCGGTCAAAATCAAAAAGAAACAACCCGGAAAAATAGCCCTGGGAGCCCCCCTGAAAGCGCACATACCTGCTGCCGTCGGGGGAAAAGGCACACTGCCCGGCGGCATCGAAGATATCCCATTTCTGTCCGAGGCACTGCTTGCCACTCTCTACAATACCATACCGGGTAAACCGCAGACGGTAGTAGCAATTGGTGCCCTCGCCCAGGGTCAACTCCGGTACCAGCAACCACCAGTCCTCCCCATTAGCATGGCGCACCGCCTGCAGATAACCATGCGCCAGGGTATCCCAGAGTACCTGCTGCCTTTTGCGCACCACAGCACCCAGTCCCTGATTGAGGTGCATGTCGATTTCGCTAAGCGATAGTTGGTGAAAGGTGCCCGTAGATAATTCCAGGCTATCATAATTGATTACATTGCCGAAGTCAGACAAGTGAAACAAAGCGTATTGGTCAGCCCAACCTGGCCAGGGCAGGGCTAACACACTCTGCGGAAAAGGAGAGCCGCTACCTTCCCCACACCAACTACCAAACACGCTGGGATTAAGGGAATCTCCATTTTCCATTAGTTGGTGTTCGTAATTATTTATATGGCAACCATTGGTGTAGAATTGAAGATTACCTGATGAGTCAGCTATACTTGTATTAGCTCCAAACATTCCTATCTCTTTTTCAATTAAGTAAATTTCCAAATCATCAGGAGAGAATTCTAGCTGTACTCCTAATGAATCAAAAGCACTACCCAATAACCATACGGCATCCTGCAAGGGTTGAGAAGAACTATGAGTTGTAAGAATAAGTGTAAATAAGTTGATAAGTAGGAAACGGTACATATCGTTTTGTGTTTGGTGGAGCTGCCCGCCACTTCTTTTGGTGAATTAGTTCGCCTTTGCAGGCAGCTCCGGGGGCTTAGTGAATGATAAACTTCAGGCTCTGCGGGCTTTGGCCTTTACCGTTGCACCACCAGTTTTTTTACCCACCGCTCTCCACTAGCTAACTCCAGCTGACAAAAATACAAACCGCCCGGCAAATCCAATTGCCAGTCGATAAAATCAGAGAGAGGCATAAAGTAAGTAGAAGATTTGTTTGTGCATATTTTTTTTGTAGGCCCGGAGATGCATTCGAGGTGAATCCACCTCCAGGCAAATGACATTAATGGTTAATCATCACTTTCTCGTTCCAATGGTAATGGCCATCGGCTGTTTGAATATGCAACAAATAAAGCCCGTTGTCCAGGTCGGTATGGATCGAAAAACGCTTTAGCTGTTGAAATTTGCCGGATTGCACTAGCCTTCCCGCAAGGTCCCTGATTTGCCAATAGCCGCTGTATAAATCGGGCAGATCAACATAAATGACATCGTTTTCCACGGGATTGGGATAAAGCTTTACGGAATACTCTTTTTCTATTTCATTGAGAGGGCTTACCAGACTAACCGTTGCCGAGTCAACCAAGACGCAACCATAAGCATCGGAAACTGTAACTGTATAAGTTCCGGCAGTGAGATTAACAGCTCTCCGGCCGCTTTGCGGCGGAACCGTATTCCACAAATAGTTGTATGGCCTGGTACCGCCCAGTAATACAGCCCGAATCCAGCCGTCACCCATATTTTCTGATTCATCCCAAACAGTAAAACTCAGGGTTAACAACTCCTCAGACTCAGCCACTGTATCATGGTGATAAAACAAACAAGTGTTGATATCACTGATGGTTGCAGTATATGGGCCGGCAGCCAGATTTCCTATCGAGCTTCCACCCATGCCGTTGTTCCAAAAATAACCGTAAGGTGGAGTACCCCCCGACATGCTCAGATCAATAGCTCCATCTGCATCTCCTTTGCAACTAACCGGTATTATTTCAGAAGTAACCGTCATTTGTTCAGGTTGTTCAATGAGAATTTTTCGCACCAAACTCAACCCACTCCCATCAGTAATGCTTAGGCCATATATCCCTGCTTTTAAGCCTTTAACCTGCCAGCCGTCCACTATAGCAGAAGGATCACTAAAGCTAAAACTCAATGGGCCGCTTCCACCACTAGCCTGTATGCTCAATTCCCCATCGGCATCTCCATAGCATTGTGGATTTCGGATATCCACCTCTACCGTCATAGGGGCAATATCGCAAGCCTCATCCAAGGCTTCGGTTCGGTAATGTGACAGATTGGGGATAGTCCAGAAGTTGGGCCCGGGCAGATCAATGCCATGCTGTACCAGATCACAAGCCAGCCCTGCGCTATCCGGTTGATTGATGACATGCAAATTATATGTACTACTAGAAGATGCAATGTATATTTTTCCATCGGGGCCCAACTGCGCCAAGTTGAACACTGTAGGAAAAGGATTCGAAAATCCATCGTACTCTGCAATCAGTTGTTTGCTGTTTGCTATATCATCAGCCCACAGATCAAACTGGTAGACTTTCCATGCAGTAGTAGCATACAAATAGCGGGAGTTGGGCGATACGGCCACTCCGCTGAGATCTATAGTATCATTTGGGAAACTAATAGCGCGATGATTGGCCAACAGGCCCGTGCATCGGTCGAAGTCAAAAATATTGAGCCCGTTCCAGGGATTAAAACGGATATATTTGCTGCCATCAGGTGAAAACACAGCCTGCCCCGACCAGTCCATCCGGCTCCAAGCATTGTCGATGCATTGCTGGTAAGGGCCATCAAAGCCGTCCGGCCCCAACAAAGTGGAAAAATAACAGTTGGACGAAAATTTGGGTGCTATAATCCACCAATCCCGCCCATTGGCATGTTTGACGGCCTGAAGATAGCCCCAAACAAAGGTATCTCTCCATATTAGTTGCCTCTTTTCGGTAACAGCACCCAAACCTCCATTATGTGTCATATCGATTTTGGTATAAAGCAATTCGGTTGGTAAAGGCCAGGAGTTTGAATAGTCGAACCGAACGGTTTCTACGAAATAGTGAATCAGATAATAATCCGTGGGCGCTTCAGGAGCTGGTAAGGCTATAACCGATTGATTTATAGGTGCACCATTAATATCACAATAGCTGCCCTGAATGCGTCCGGGGCTAAGCGTATCTCCATTTTCCATCAGCTCATGATTCGCATTGGCCAGATAACAAGCATTGGTGTAAAATAACAATTGACCAGTTGTATCGCAAAGGCTGACATTGGCACCAATAAACTGCATATCGCGCTTGATCAGGGAAACATCAACCGGATCTGTATTAAAGTCCATTTGTATGCCTTCGCCATTACTTTGCCCGCCCAGCATCCAGATGGCATCTCGCTTGCCCTGGCTGTAAAGCTGATTTAGAATTAGAGAGAGGCAAAAAGTAAGTGCGAATTGTTTGTACATGTTTTTTTTGGTATGTGCCTGGAGATGCAGTCGATGTGAAAGCACCTCCAGGTAAATGAAGCTAACGGTTAATTATCATTTTCTCGTTCCAATGGTAACGGCTATCGGCTGTTTGAATATGCAGCAGATAAAGCCCGTTGTCCAGATCGGTATGGATCGAAAAACGCTTTAGCTGTTGAAATTTGCCGGATTGCACTAGCCTTCCCGCAAGGTCTCTCATTTGCCAATAGCCGCTGTATAAATCGGGCAGATCAACATAAATGACATTGTTTTCTACGGGATTGGGCACAATCCACCAGCCCGCCTCAGCATCTACCTCCTCCACGCTACTGGTGTTGTCCACCTCTATGGGGCCAATCTCCAGCACACAACCGGCATAGTCGGTGATCGTACAAAAATACTCGCCAGCACCAACACCCTGCGGGTCTTCATCTGTTGCTCCATTACTCCACTGGTACCGATAGGGCGGCAGCCCTTCTACTATGCTGATGTATATCGAACCATTGGGGCCGCCGTTGCTGTGTAGCACCTGCACATTCTCCAGGCGCGGCTGGGTGATACTGACTGCACTGGAGATGATATGAGCATCCACCTCTTCCGGCTGCCCGTTGAGGTACTGGCCGACAATAGGCTGCCCAAAAAATTGTACTTCAGTAGATGAGCCTGCCGCCCCAATGGCTTCAAAAGCCAGCTCCAGCAGATTGGTATAGCCGGAGAGCGATACGCTCTGCCCCCCTGCCGCTTCCCAACTAAGGCCCAACTGCCCGATAGCCACTTGCTGAAAATCAATAGCCAGCCCACTCAACTCTGCCGCCACCAATACCGCCGTATCCAGCCTAAGGAGACCGGGATCCCAGCGCAGTGCCGCCTCCAGGCGGCCGATGCTGTCAAGATAGCGGCCCATAAGGGGCAGGCTGAAACGCTCACCCACACATACCCCCTGGCGCGGCAGTACCAGCTCAGGGGCCTGGTAGCAGGGCTCGGAAGCTGCGCCCAGGCGGAAGTGGGGGAAGTTGGGAATGCTGGCACCATTGCGATCAGGAAGTTCCACGCCACGCTGTTCGAATTGACAGGCCAGACCCGTTGAATCCGGATAGTGGATGAGGTGAAGATAGTAGGTTGGTCCAGTGGTAGAAATATAAATTTTCCCGTCAGGAGCCAACTGTGCTGCACTAAAACTAGTGGAATCTTCATAGTTATCGTATTCGGCGATCAGCACCCGACTTGCACCGCTGTCGGGCTGGAGCACATCGTACTGATAAGCTTTGTTACCGTTATTGGCATACAAAAAGCGGTTATTGGGAGAAAAGCTGACGCCTGAAAAGGAAATTGAGTCGGGATAATAGAGCTTTTGATGGTTGGACAGCAGGCCCGTGCAACGGTCAAAATCAAAGAGAAACAGACCGGAAAAATAACCCAGAGAGCCTGCATGAAAGCGCACATACCTGCTGCCGTCTGGTGAAAAGGCACACTGCCCGGCAGCATCGAAGATATCCCACTTCTGGCCAAGGCACTGTTTGCCGCTTTCCACAATACCATATCGGGTAAACCGCAGGCGGTAATAGCAATTGGTACCTTCGCCCACCCTTAGCTCCGGCACCAGCAGCCACCAGTCTTCGCCATTGACATGCCGCACAGCCTGCAGATAGCCACCCGCCAGGGTATCCCAGAACACCTGCTGCCTTTTGCGCACCACAGCACCCAGCCCCTGATTGAGGCGCATATCGATTTCGGTAAGAGATAGTTGGTGAAAAGTACCCGTAGATAATTCCAAACTATCATAATTGATCACTGGGGCGTAATCAGACAGATGAAACAGGGCATATTGCTTTGGCTTTCCTGGCCAGGGGAGAGCTAACACACTCTGCGAAAAGGGAGAGCCGACCCCCCGACACCATAAAGGAAACACGCTGGGGTTAAGGGAATCGCCATTTTCCATGATTTCATGAACACTGTTTAGTATATGGCAGCCATTGGTGTAAAACTGTAATAAACCGGATTCATCGCTGATGCTGGTATTGGCAACAAACATATCAAATGGTTTAATGATCGACTCTATTATAGGTGTGTTAGTGTCATCAGAAAAATCCAGGGTGACGCCTTCACCTCCAATTCCCAGCACCCATACAGCATCGTGTAGTGGCTGGGTAAAACTATGAGTTGTAAGAATAAGTGTAAATAAGTTGATAAGTAGGAAACGGTACATATCGTTTGGTATTTGGTGGAGCTGCCCGCAAATGCTTTCGCCCTGTGGGCAGCTCCGGGGACTTAGTGAATGATAAACTTCATGCTTTGCGGTATTTGTCCTTTGTGTTGTATGTTTAGCAGATAAACACCCGTCGGCAATTCAGGTGTAAGGTACATGGCGTGCGCCCTAAGCGGGTAGCTGCGCAATCGCTGGCCGTGCAGGTTATGAATATGGGCCTGGCCGCCCACATAAGCTGGTGATATTTGCAATGTAAATTCACCCTGTCCGGGGTTGGGAGAGATGGTAAAAACACTATTTTCCACTTCCACTTCTGCCCGTACCACAGCGGGAGGCATCTGTTGCAACAGGCTTACATCGCCAAAGCAGGTGCTGTCCATATCATCATATTGCGCCCGATGACAGAGTGGCAGTACCGAACGAGCCTGCAATACGGCAGGGCCTTCGTAGCGAGGGCAAAGGCTTGCTATGCTTTGCAAATTGGTGATTTGTGCAGCATCAAACACGCCCGCCTGATAAAGCTGGGTATTAAGCGAGATGCTCAAAACCTCTTGCATGGATTTCTCATAATTCGCCGAATCCGGAAAAGCATCCACTATTTGCAATGCCGCCTGCAGGTAGTTGGCTGTAGTATCTGCCAGCGAGGCAGACAGGTCGGCCAGCAGACTATCCCGAAGCAGGTATTCTTCGGTCAGCGAATCCTTCATTTCCAGCGCCAGCGTTTTCTGCCATTGGAAACTGGCAGCAAGATAAATCGAATCGGCCTCTTCCAGGTCTTCGATGATATCGGCCTGCTCGTCTAGCCACTGGCCTGCCTGGGCTGTCTGGCTGCTGTCGGCTGAAAAGGCGGCATCCGTCAACTGGAAAATAGCATAAAGCTGGCCTACAGAGGTGTTGGCCCTGCTGCTCAAAAAGGATGCAAAACTGGGGTGATCCGCTATAAGCGAAGGGGAGTTTTGCAAGCGGCTGTATAAGCCAAACTCCAACTGCCACACCATAGCCGGACTGAAGTAGCTGCCCATAGCCCCGGTGGCAATGAGGGTATCGGTGGCGTTGGTGGATTTGGTGGGCTCTATCATAGCAAGGCAATTGGTGGAGGGCGCGATCCCTGCATTCCTAAAAAAATCATCGTTAAAATCCGGCACAATGCGTTCGGGATGAAATTCGGTGAAAAAAGTATAGCAGGAAGGTGGCGGGCCGCCAGTCGATTGGGCTTTGTGGACGATAAAAGTATTAAAAAAAGCATTAAAAGGTGGTACACATTGGGCGTGAATCGCCGGCAGTTGGAGGGGAAAGCCACAGCCCCCACCTATGAAGGTATCGTACCATTCATTGCCATGATCGATTTGCTCTCCGATCACCCCATTGCGAATGGCCAGATTGCATCCCTTGAAGGTGTTTTCCTGAACGATGGTTGGTCGATTCAGTGAGGTAAACACCATACCAAAGCCGGTATGATCAATGGTATTGCAATTGATCGTGGTATTGGGAAAGATGAAATTCTCAATGCCATAGTTGAGCGAACCATTGGGATTGCCGTTGATGGTATTGTAGCTGATGCTGCGTTCTGTGCCGTTGAAGCTCCCGAAAAGGTAAATCCCTTTGCCGTCATATACACTGGGGCCGTTGATTACATTATTGCTAATATTGAAGTTGTGTATGGTTCCGCCATCGTAAAATATGGCTGCCGGATTGGTATTATTGTCGATGGTAGGGTCGTAGTTGACAGGATTATTGAACCAAAAATCAGTACTGCTGCTCTCCGGAAAGTCGCCCGTCATGTAGAGTACATGGCTGTTGGCCACATTCATGTTGAAGTCGTTGTCGGTGATATCTATTGTGGTATTGGCACCCACATTGCCACCTTCCAGATGGATGAAATTGATATGGCGGTCATTGTCATTGGGCAAAATAGCCGAAAAGTCATTAAAGTCGCGGATACGAATCCGACTGCCAGAATTAAAGCCCAGGATACGGATACCGGCATATTGGGAAGCCCCGCTCAAGTTGTTGCTTAGCAAGTCCTCATTGTAGATGAGATCGCTCTGCGTGACCCGGAATCGCCGGGTTCGCTGTGCAAAAATGCCATTGCTGGCGCAGTTGACAAATTCACCAAAAAGTACAAAAACATCCCCATTTTCGATAAAAATACCATCCTGGTGAATGTCGTAGAATTTGTGAAAGGCCGTAATTACCGAACTACTTTGCCCTACCCCTGATCCTTCGGCACGGATACCGTATTGGATGCCTTCAAAGGTATTTTCAGCAAACATGATGTAGGGGTAATTAATCGTACGAATGCCGGCAAAAGTGATCTCATTATTGGTCCCATTGAGGGGAGCGGTGCAGGTAAAGAAGGAATTGGAAATACTCAGCCTACCACATGAGCTAGTAATACAAGATGTGGTCAATCCGACACGGTTGCGGTTGAAGTGTGTATTTTCTATTTCCACAGTCGTCAAACTAAGGTGTGCATTGACTGCCGATTCCGCATCTTCAATTACCGTATTATTGTAAATTCTTAATGTTGATGCAGTAGTCACATAAATCCCACTCCACAAATCATCGCAAGCAAAAAGTTTGGAATTGTCAATGTCAAGTGAGATTGTACTAAAAGGAGGGAATGACGGTGCTATTGATATTGTAACTCCAGGCTCGATAAGTACAATTGCATTGAGAAAAGTAAACTGATTGTCAATCACAAAATCGCCTAGGATATGTACATAGCCGGAGATAAAAGTACCAACATCGGAAGAGTTAGGTTTAGCCGTACCAGCACCTATCTGGTTAGGTCTAACAGGAAAATTGCCAATACTGTCGCAAAGTGTGGTTTCAGGTGTCCCGTCGAATACCGGAATATCGGGTGGATCAGGACAGACCGTTCGGTCAAGTTGTGCGGGTAAAAGGGTAGCGATCATACATAGTGTCATCACAACACATAATTTACGACTGGGAGGGGGGGTGAGCTTTTTCATGCTATTTCAGTTTTCAGGTTAAAAAATCGCAATCGTTGTGTAGGGAAGGCTTTGTTTGTGAGTATTTCACAGAAATTGTGCTGTTAAGGTAAGAAAGCAAAGCCGGAAAAACAAAAGTTTGACAAAAATTCACATCTGCTCCTTTTTGTCGTTGTATCTTGCCTTTGTGAAACCCGATCCCCTCATCAGCATACTTTTACCGGTACACAATGCCGCCCCTTTTTTAGTCGAATGCCTGGAATCCATCCTTGCTCAAACCACCACCAGCTGGGAGTTGGTCGCTATTGAGAACGGCTCCACCGACCCCAGCTACAACATTTTGAGCGACTACCAAAGCCAACATCCTCACATCAGGCTGCTACGGCTGCCCGACAAAGGGCTGATTCCCGCTCTTCGGCACGGATTGGCCAAAAGCAGCGGCCAGCTCATCACCCGTATGGATGCGGACGATGTGATGGCACCCCAAAAGCTGGCCTCTCTCAAAGCGCTGTTGATGGAAGCCGGGTCGGGGCATGTAGCTACCGGCCTGGTGGATTATTTTGCCAGCCAGGGGAGCCTCGGCCAGGGCTATCGAAGCTATGCCGCCTGGCTCAACGAGCTTAGTCTTCACCGAACCAATTTCACCCAAATTTACCGCGAGTGTGTCATCCCCTCGCCCTGCTGGATGCTTTGGAAGGAAGATCTTCTTTTGTGTGGCGCTTTCGAACCCAACACCTACCCGGAGGATTATGATCTTTGCTTTCGCATGTACGCGCAAAAACTAAAAGTGCTGGCCTGTAGCGATGTGCTTCATCACTGGCGCGATCATCCTGCCCGTATCTCCCACAATGATCCCAACTATCTTGACAATCGCTTTTTGGAGCTTAAAGTGAGTTGGTTTTTGAAGCTCGATCATACGGCCGATCGGCCGTTGGTGGTGTGGGGGGCTGGCAAAAAAGGCAAGCTCATTGCCCGACTATTGAAGATGCACAAAATTTCATTCCACTGGATCACCGGCAATCTCCGCAAACAAAACACCCTCATTTACGACCTGCCTCTACTCGCTCCAACTACTATTTTGCCAGTTCAAAACCCTCAATGGATCATTGCCGTAGCGGATAAAAATGGTATAAAAGAAATCAATAGCTTTGCGCAAAGACATCAACTCAACGATCTGTTTTACTTTTGTTGATTGCTTATGATCTGGAAAGAACTCATCAAAGTAGCTTTGCTCGGCACCGACCGGGCCAGCCTGTCTGCTTCAGCGCGTCAAAGGCTGGCCAAGCTGGGTGTACCGGAAAGTATGCCTGCCGAGCAAGAGCTCCTGGCTGCCGCTGCGCTCATCAGCCGGCAGCAAAGGGCCGGTTATCAACCCACGCCCAACACCGATGCTATTGATATTCCGGATATCGACCCAACAAGGGCCTGTAGCCAGAGCAGTGTGGCCCATCTCCAGCAAATACTTGCTGAAGAGGCTTGGCGCGATCGGCTTCTGCCGGAATTTCTTTCTGCTCTGCAAAAACGGCAGCTCGCCCTTCCGCCGGAAATGTTGCCGGACTTGCTCCAGCTGGCTTGCCAAGAGGCTGAATTGCGGCCCTTGCTAATGCCTGCTTTTGGTAAGCTGGCAAGTTGGTTGGCCAGCCTTCATCCCGTATGGAAGGCCCTGTTTCCCCCATTGCAAGAGGTGGATTGGAGCACCGCCAATCATGCGCAGCGGCTGCAAGCTTTCCAGCACCTTTATGGCCGACAAAAGGAAGCAGCCCTTGCTGATCTGCTCGAATATTGGCCGGATGAAGCCTTTCGCCACAAGCTGGATTTCCTCCGTATTATTGAAGAGGAGCCACATGCAGCGGCTGAATACTTACTCGAAATGGCTTTGGATGACGGGCGAAAGGAAGTGCGGCAAAAGGCGGCAGCTTTACTGCTCAGGCTGCCCGATTCGGCGCTTGTACAACGCATGTACCAACGCGCCTGCCAATGGGTGCGACTAAAACCCGGCAAAGCAAAAGGGGCCAAACTTGAAATCACCCTACCCGAAGAGACCGATTCGATTATGCTGCGCGATGGTATTGATCCGTCCTTGCCAGGCTACTACTGGGCTAAAGGAGGGCTAAAGGCCAGCAGGCTGCTGCAAATTTTAGCGGCGCTGCCGCCCGGGCGCTGGAACGAGTTGCTGGCTTGTGATGCAGCTGCAGGGCTGCCGATATTGGTGCGCAGCCAATGGAGCGAATTATTGTTGGAGGCAGTCATTCGATCCGCCTTTGTGCATGCCGACCTTCCCTGGGCGGAATGTCTGATCCGCTTTTGGATTGATCAGTTTGGGAAGCTGCGATGGCAGGAGCTGGATGTGTCGCCCTTGTTTGGGGTGATGAATAATGAGCTATTCGCCGAACTGGCCATTTATAGTTTGAAAAAAGCACCGGCTGGCATTGAGGAGGAGGTGCCGGCAAGTATTTTACTGAAATTGAGGGGGTTTCAATGGCCCGATCAACTTACCTTTTTGTGTATCAAAAAAATACAGCGCTGGATAGTCAATGAGCGTTCGCACTATTGGGATGCCTGGCCTTATCAGGGAATTTTGCGGAATGCCGCATTTAGTTGCTCTCCCGATTTGTTCAGCCATTTCAACCACAAATGGCCCCGTAGGGAACAGGCCTGGCTTAAGTTGGAAGCGGAGGTAGATGAGTTTTTAGCCATCTTGCGGTTTCGGAAAGAAATGATGGCTGGTCTTGTTTAGGGAGCGGTGATTAGTTTTTCAATTGATTGATGATGCTGCTCAAATCTAATTCCTGCCAGGAGGTAGCAATTTTTCCGTTTTTCATCTCATACAGCACGATGCCGGTAGAGTTGAATTTTTTTCCGGTAGCCGGGATACCGAACATTGTTCCTTTGTGAGTAGCGAGCACTTCGTAGCGGATAGCCACCTGGTTTTCGTCGGCAAAAAGATGTGTGATGGTAAAATGTGCATCCGGCGCAGCTTCCTTATAGCTCTTGATGAGTTGCCTCATGCCTTCAATGCCTTCGATCTGATCGGAGCGAAGGGGGTTGCCGTCGCGCCAGTTTTCATCGAAGCAGCGCTCCAGCAATTCTTCATTTCTATTATGGTTCCAACCTTCTTCAAACCAGACGCGAACCGTTTCTTTGTTGATTTCCGCTTGTTTCAGTTTTTGGCTGGCCGCACATTGGCTCAACAGCAGGGCAAGTAACATGAGATAGGCAAAAGGGATAGCTCTTTTCATGATCTGTGAATTGGTTAGAATGCATTCTGATCACATTAAAGCTATTGAAAAATCCGGACAATACAAATTTTTGGCAGCACAACGACTGAAACCCGCGACAATCCACACTCAACAGCCTCCAAATACCCACTGGCGAAACAATACTGCTTGTGACAGCCAAGGCAATAAGATTGCCGATCAGTAAAAAGGAAGAGGCTGCCTCTTTGTTCTTATGAAGCATCTTATGAAGCAGCCTCTCATCAATTTATTGTAGCAGCACCGACCTGGAAAAAGACTGGTCGGCAGCTTCGTTGTAAATTTTGATAAATACCGCACCGCGGGCAGCTTGCTTTACATTGATCGCTTCCTGCCAATTGCTTCCGTCATAATGGCTTAGCTTTTTACCATAAACCTCTTTTCCGGCAGCATCTGTCAGGCTAATGAACAAGGGCCCCTGGGTGGTCTGGAACGACAAGTTGAGCACATCACTGGCCGGATTGGGAAAGGCCGAAAAGGCTTCCATTTGCAAGGGAGCAGCCTCTGCTTTTGAATCTTTGGGCAGGGCAAATTTAAACGGTAAATTCATCCAAACCCTTACAGCCTTGCCATCCGCCCGGCGGCCAGGCATCCAGGCTTCGGGCATGTGGTTCATCAGCTCAATCAGCCGCAGCACCTCAGTATCACAGCCATGGCCCACTGAGCGGACTACTTGTGCTTGGCCTACTTTTCCCAGCTCATCCACTACAAACTTGACTACTACAGTGCCTTCTACCCCCGCAGCCTTAGCCGCTTTGGGGTACTTAATATTATCAATGATGAATTGGATCAGCTTGCCATTGGAGCACTTGCTAAGGGCCGGACCTTCCAGGTTTTCATCTTCGCAACCCGGGAAGCGCGGCATCTGTTCTACTACTTTATACGGTTCATCCGCAGGTTGAGTAGTTGCTTTGTCTTTGGATTTTGCTTTTCCTTCGAGCTTGAATTTTACCGGCAGGTTAAATTCCACATTTACTGCTTCACTCTTTTGCCGGCCCGGTATCCAGTGAGGCATTTGAGACACCACTTCCAGTACTGCTTCCCCACATCCTCCTCCTATGTCGCGTGCAATTTCGGGGCTTTTCACCTCTCCATTTTTGTTTATTACAAAGCGAACAACAACGGTTCCTTGTATATCATTCTTCCTGGCTTCTGCCGGATATTTTAGATTTTTATAAACAAACTGAAGCATGTTCATTTGCGCACATTTACTTCGCTCATTCCGGTCGGCAACATCCTCGCAGCCGGCAAAGCGGGGCATTTCTTCTACTACTTTGAACGTCTCTTCTGCATAGTTGACAGGATTGGTTGACCACCGGATGAGCTGGTAATTTCCTTTTTTTTGTGCAATTTTATAGGGTGCTTTCACTTTCCGTATCAATGCCTCGGCAATATCGGCCACCTCCGCCTGATGCTTCGGATGGAGGCGCAGGGCGGCCGAAAAGGCTGCTTCGAATTCAGTCATCACCTGCTGGCGCTTTTGCTCACTCTCAGCAGGCTTGTATTTTCCGAGAATGCTTTCAAACTGCTGCCTGATTTTTTCTGCATCAAAATCCGGGCTATCAACAAAGCTGTAAATGTCCAGCACTGGGCGGCTGTCGGTATGGCTGCTAAACACAAGCAGCGCCACGATCAAAACGGGCAGAAAGAGGCTGTATTTGAGCAGCCCCTTGCGGGTCGATTTATCTTTCGTCATCATAAGAATTCGCTTTTTAAGTTGTGATTGAAGAAAATTATGTGCCAGCGCAATCTGAAGTCCGGACTGTGATTGCCTGAGCAACGTACGGCCGTATTGTTGTCTTGCTATGGTGTGCAACACCGCCTGATCGGCAAGGTATTCGTGAATGTCGCGTAATGATTTTCGGTACCAATGCACCAAAGGGCTACACCAAAACAGGATGAGCAAAACCTCCAATATTAGCACATCGAACGTATGCTTTTGGCGAATATGTGCCAGTTCGTGCCGCAATATTTGTTGTTGCTCTCCATGCCCAAAGGAAGTCTTTGTGCTCCAAAAGAGCATATCGAGAAATGAAAAAGGCAAGTGCAATTCATTCGTTTCTACAAGGGTATATGCCCCCTTATTTTGCGTAGTGCCCGTCTTTTTCAAGCGATAAATTTGGTGAAGCCCCACAACAAAGCGGCAAGCAAAAAATACTAGGCCGGCCCAATACAGCATCGCCAACAGGCCGCTCCACCGCCAGCTGCTCCCCTCCCCGATGGGCGTGATGGCAATCTCTTCGAGCGTCACTTCCAAAGCCTGTACCCCTATGGTAATGGGCTGCAGATAGAAGCCCGAAAAGGTATCGGCTGGCCGGGCAAAGTGCGGCAGCTCGGCCAATGGTATCGCCAGGCTCAACAGCAAAGTACCCAGCAGATACCAGCGATTGAGCCGAAAGAATGTCTCCTGCTGCAACAGCAAAATATAAACGGCATAAAATAATAGCCAGCAGCAACTAACTTCAATAATATAGGTAAGCATAGCTACTATTTTTCATGGTTTTCCAATTGATCGAGCAGCTCCGAAAGCTCCGAAATATCCAGGTCATTTTCTTTGACCAGAAAGGAAACAAGTCGATTCATCGAGCCGTCAAAATAGTCGGAAGCCAGTTTGCGCAAGGCCGAACGGCTATACTCCGCTTTGCTGATGACGGGGAAGTACTCATAGGTGCGCCCATAGGCTTTGTGGTCCAAAAAACCCTTCCCTTCTACAATACGCACAATGGAGGAGATGGTGCTGTGCGGAGGCTTTTTCCCGTGTTGAGCAATTTCATCCAGAATATCGCTCACCGTACAGCGCCCCAATCGCCAGATGATCTGCATGATTTGCTCTTCCGCTTTTGTCAGTCTTTTCATATTCAAACTAAATGGTACAATGAATTATAGCATGCAAGGTACAACGAGAAAATCAGCCGCACAACTATTTTTTACGATTTTTAACGTAAAAATACGTTATATTTTATATACAGCTATTTTTCAGGTATTTACAAATGCAATATTAATCTATGTATTCAACTTTGCGCAGCAAACGAATCCCCACACTGAGCTCAAGCGTCAGATTGCGTATATCGCGACCTGGAAGAGTGCGCGTTTGGCCAGTATAAGGATCGTACACATTGGGGATTGGAAATTGCTCGTATTGCTTGGAGAGGTCGGGATTGACGGTCAACTCAACCAGCCCGCCAATAAACTCTGTGAAGTGAAACTCCAGCCCTCCGCCAATGATGAGTCCGTAGTTAAATTTACGCACATAATCATCCTGAGGGTAAAAGAGCGTATTAGTAAATGAGTTAAGCTGCTCAAAATCATCCAGATTGGTATTCAAGGTGTAATCACCACGAATGCCAAGCATATAGTAGTAGTACTTATCAGCAGCCAGCTCGAATTTTTGCTTAGCTCCCAAAGAAAGGGAGAGGTTACGAAACTGGTATTTGGTAGTAGAGCCTGGGTAGCGTCGGTCGGCGCCGGTGGTCTGATCGATATAACTGAAAGGACGAATCACTACTGCACTGCCCCGGTTGTGAAAACCAAATTGTCCAAACAGCGCCACGCTATTGTCTTCGGGAGCTGATTCGATGTAGGCGATGATATGCGAAGTGAGCAGGGGGTCCCGCTGAAAATCGTTCCACTTTTGGAAGGCTGCTGAAAAACCGCCCTTCAGCCCGAAAGCAGAGTCCTGAGCACAGAGTCCCGCCGAAGCGATACAAAAAATGAATGGTAGTAGATATTGCCTCATAATTCTGTGATTCGTTGATTTTTAATAAACAGCTCTTGACTATTTTCACTTTATGCGTAGTCTTTGTCCGATACTGATGATGTTTGAGCGCAAGCCGTTCAACAGCTTGATCGCCTCAACTGTAGTATTGTATTGTTTTGAAATACCCCACAAAGTCTCTTCAGCCTGCACAACATGATAGATGCCTTGCACTCCTGGGTCGGGCAACGGATCGATATCTGTTTCGGGCAGATCCGGCGCTGTTTCGGGTGGCTCAACAACGATAATTGGCTCATCGAAGTCATCTTCATCTTCTACTACATCATCGATTTCCATTTCGATATCATTGCCGAACTCTTCCTCTCCTTCAAAGAGTATTTCCTCATCCGGGTCGGTGAGGATAGGGACATCATCATACACTTCTTTGCTGAGTAGTGGCTTGTCGGAAGAGCGCACCTTCCAGCCGCGCAGTTTGATGCGCTCATCTACGGCAGGCTCCTGGCCTTTACTCAGCCGATTGCGGCGCAGCAACTTGTCGAGCCGGATACCATATTTTTGGGAGATGCTGTACATATTTTCTCCTTTCTGAACGTAGTGATATTTCTTCTTGCCGCGAAAATTCTTGCGCTTCTTTTGAATAAATACGCGGGTATTTTGGGCCAATTGCTGATGTGCATCACTTAGTTTTTCATTGTACTTCAGCAGCGTTTTTACCTTCGTGCCGGTGCGCTCGGCAATATCGTTGGCACTTTCCGTGCCGCTGGCCAGTGCATACTTCACATCATTGATCCGATGAATACCCTTAGCTAAATCGCTCGGTTCTTCTGTAACTGACAAATCATCATATTGGTACAATTCGTAGGTTTCGATCAGTCGGATGAGGCTGCTGGCATAGGTTGGGCTGGTAGCATAGCCGGCCTTTTTTAGTCCGCGGGCCCAGCCTTTGTAGTCTTTGGGGTTGAGGCGAAACAAAAAGCCGTAGCGGTAGCGCTTGTTGGGATCGCGCAGAAATTCGGAATGGGCAATATAACTGGCTTCACCATTTTTGTACACCCGAAAGCAGGATTTGATCAATTCTCCATTGGCGTCGTAATCATCATCTTCAAGAAAGTACTTCCTGCCTCGCCACCCCGTATGGCATTTGATGCCGAAATGATTGTTAGCTTTGCGGGCCAGGGTACTCTTGCCGCCATTGGACTCGATTATGCCTTGAGCCAGTTTGATGCTGGCCGGAATGCCTGTACGGTCCATCTCACTTTGGGCAATTTTCTTGTATTTCTGAATATACTTTTCCCGATCTCCATCCTGCCCAAAGGCAATAAATCCAACACACAAACACGTTATTATTATCGAATACCTTATATACATCACTCACAAATTTTAAAGAACAGTATTTTATTTTCAGGAGCGCTGCCACTCCACTTTCCTTGCCAAATGGCAGACAACAATCAAACCATATAGGTTATATTTACGGGGTATATCTACAAACGCATACAAAAAAATATTACTATGTGTCGCTTATCCATTATTATAACCTTAACGCTCGTGCTGGCTTGGTCGTGCAAAGATACAAACTCATCCGAAAGCCAGGAAGTACGCACAGCCCGCACCGACAGCACGGCTACTGCCCAGCCACCAGAGCAGCTCCGCCCGCTATATACCTGGGTGGACAAACTAAGGCTGCGCGAGTTGCCCGACATCAAAAGCAAAGTGGTTGTAGAGCTGCACGAAGGGCAGGAGCTATACTACCTTGAAGAGAAATCGGATTTTACAGAGCGGATCAATCTGCGTGGCCAGGCCTTTGACGAGCCCTGGCTGAAGGTGCGTACAGCCGATCAAAAGGTGGGCTGGATATACGGTGGCGGCGTAAAATTTTATAAAGGGGACATCAATGAGTATCCTACTCCTTATGAGCGCTGTATCCAACTTTCCAACAACAAGCAATATAAGGCCGCTTCCGACTGTGATAAAAAAGTGCAGAAAGCACAGCTCAAGAAAAATCAGCAGTATGTTTCGCAAAGCGATGAGGGCATCACGATCCGCCTCCGGAATGGCAATGAAAAACAGCTGCTGCATATAGCAGACGAAGCCGTAGAAGGGCCGCCTCATACCTACGATTATCGGTATTACCTCCCCAAAATGGGCTTCCACGTAGTGCAAATTCACACGCATGACAAGGGGGCATACCTACTTGTAAATGACAAATCCGGCGGAGTAACCAATCTGTGGGGATATCCCGTGCCGGCACCTGATCACAAGCGCCTGCTCAGCTACCATGCTGATCTGGATAGCGGATTTGAAGCCAACGGCCTGCAACTCTTTGGCTTTTCCGGACAGGGGTTTGAAAAAATCTGGGAGAAAGAACTGAAGGATTTTGAACCGATTTACGCCCGCTGGCTCGACAAACAAACAGCCGAGATTCACTTGCGTCCTTATCTTGCACCTTCCGGCTCCCGCCCCGTCAAAGCGCTGCTCAAAGCAGACGAGGGTGGATGGAAATTGGAGTTGTAAGCACAAATACCCCGCCTCGGGCATTCCTGGTCAGCCATATTTATACCACAAAGTTTGTGACCATCTCTTTTGCTTCTCCAATATGTGAAAAGTTGTGTGCGAAGGTTAGAAAAAAGTAAAAACAGTTCATTATATTGGAGGGCTTGAAATTTAGAGGCACTTGTAGCCAAAACGCTTAACAAGTGGTGGTGAAGTTCCAAACGGCGGGATTCGTTGGCAAGTGTGAAAAAATATCCAATGAAGAAGTTATTTTTTAGCGCATTATTTATTTTCATCACTTTTTATTTCGGGCAATCCCAAAATATGTCAATTGGGATATTTGTATCACCAAGTATCGGTACGCAAATAAGACAGCATATCCCATCCGGAGAGATCCGTATCAAAAACCACGTATTTAGCGAAACCATTTTTGACGAATCATCCTTTGCTTACTCTACAGGAGTATCAGTAACCAAAAAGCTGGGCGAGCGATTCCAGTTAACTTCCGGTTTTTCCTTTTCCAAATTTTCATTCAAAACCGACATCCGGCGCGAGGAGATCAGAGATGCCGGAGGTGCGAGATATTTTTCCTCGGCAGAAGGAACGATGAATTATTATTATGCAGGCATCCCTTTGGGAATTAACTATTTACCGTTTTTGGAGCAGGGACGAGTATTTTTGAATTTCAGTTTCACAAACTATTATTTGACCACTACCCAGTTTGATGCATTTGCCCCAGTCGATTATCGTGGAGGGGCACGACTTCAAATTAGTGGCAGACACCGGGCAAGGCTTCCTTTGCACAAATACAATTTATCTGCAAAACTGGGGATAGGCTATACGATTGTTCGAACCCAACGGACACAGATAACACTTCAGCCTCACGCTGAATTGATGCTTAGAAAGATCACCGAAGATATAGAGCATGATGATCAATTTCTGCAGCTTATTTCTGAATCTTTGGACGAACGGAACTTGTTGAATATTGGGATACGGGTTCATTGGAGTTACAGGATTTGAAAGCAACTAAAAAGCTGTTTTAAAACCCGCCCTTAGTTATATGTTTTTATCAATCTTTCCCGAAAATAATATCCAATGAAGAAGTTATTTTTTAGCGCATTATTTATTTTCATCACTTTTAATTTTGGGCAATCCCAAAATATGTCAATTGGGATATTTGTATCACCAAGTATCGGTACGCAAATAAGACAGCATATCCCATCCGGAGAGATCCGTATCAAAAACCACGTATTTAGCGAAACCATTTTTGACGAATCATCCTTTGCTTACTCTGCAGGAGTATCAGTAACCAAAAAGCTGGGCGAGCGATTCCAGTTAACTTCCGGTTTTTCCTTTTCCAAATTTTCATTCAAAACCGACATCCGGCGCGAGGAGATCAGAGATGCCGGAGGTGCGAGATATTTTTCCTCGGCAGAAGGAACGATGAATTATTATTATGCCGGCATCCCTTTGGGAATTAACTATTTGCCGTTTTTGGAGCAGGGACGAGTATTTTTGAATTTCAGCCTCACAAACTATTATTTGACCACTACCCAGTTTGATGCATTTGCCCCAGTCGACTATCGTGGAGGGGTACTACTTCAAATTAGTAGTAGGCATCGCGCAAGGCTTCCTTTGCACAAATACAATTTATCTGCAAACCTGGGGATAGGCTATACCATTGTTCGAACCCAGCGGACACAGATAACACTTCAGCCTCACGCTGAACTGATGATTAGAAAGATCACCAAAGATATAGAGCATGATGATCAATTTCTACAGCTTATTTCTGAATCTTTGGACGAACGGAATTTGTTGAATATTGGGATACGGGTTCATTGGAGTTACAGGATTTGAAAACAACTAAGCTGGACTTTACTACTTTTGAAAAATAAGAAATCCCGAAAGCTTTGTTACTTTAGAGTATCTGAACCTTCTAAAGATGCTACAATTACCTTCAGGATTTCAAGACACAATATCGTATTTTTCATTTGTATTTCGCAAAGATGTATGGCCAAAAGTAGTTTTACTATTAACAGGAGCTATTATTTGTCCAGGCAGTAGAACGGTTTGCAACATACTTCGGAGTGTTGGTTTGCGTTGGGAAAAAAACTTTCCCAAGTATCACCGCGTACTTAGTCAGGACAAGTGGTCAGCCAAGCAAATTAGCGAGATATTACTTAGTTTAATAGTCAAGGCTTTTATTCCAAAAGGAAGACCAATCGTTGTTGGTTTAGATGACACGATTGAACGCCGTTGGGGTTACAAGATTAACAAGCGTGGTATTTATCGGGATCCTGTTCGCTCTTCCAAAAGTCACTTTGTTAAGTGTAGTGGTTTGCGTTGGCTTTCCTTGATGGTGCTAACTCATTTGCCATGGCTTGAAGCAGGAGCTTATTGGGCACTTCCTGTGTTAACGGTGCTGTGTCCATCAGAGCGATATTATACAGATCGGGACAAGCCAGCAAAGAAGTTGACTGATTGGGCCAGGCAGGTTCTAAGTTGGTTAAGCCGACAGAGTGCAAAGCTAGGACGAGCTATATATTTAACGGGGGATGGCTCTTTTGCCACCTTCGAGTTGTTTATGCATGCCCAACAAGTAGGAATAGGTATGATTGCTAGGATGAAACTTAATGCTCGTTTGTATGAGTTGCCTCCAAAGCAATACCCTAAAAACAAAAGGGGGCCAAAACCGCCAGTCGGCAAGCGACTGCTTAGTATGGAAAAACGTCTGACGGACAAGCGCATCAAATGGACAAAAGTCGTTTTCTCCGAGTGGTATGGCCACACTAAAAAAGAGATGATGATCACCTCCGGCATCGCTATTTGGCGCAGTTCCAATACTGTGTTAGTAAAAATCAAATGGGTACTTGTTAAAGACCCACAAGGAATATTGGAACCTGTTTTACTCGGATGCACCGACTTTGAATTAGAGGACAAAAAAGTCGTCTCATTCTTTGTCAGACGATGGCGCGTCGAAGTAACTTTTGCTGAAGTACGAAGACACCTCGGAGTGGAGACTCAACGCCAATGGTCTGATCTGGCTATCGAGCGATCTACTCCTAGCCTAATGGCCTTGTTCTCGATCACTTGTCTGTTTGCTCAACACTTAAACAGCAACCAGCAAATAGAGCCAAACGCAACTGCCTGGTATAGAAAAAGGCATGTAACCTTTTCAGACGTCCTTGCTGCTGTCAGAATAGAAATCTTGCGTAAAACCAAACTTTCAATAAGCAATACAAATACCATTGTCCAAAGTTATTCTGAAAAAATCAGGTACTTGTGGTACATACTCACTCAAGCCGTTGCTTGAGTTTTGAAAAAATAGTAAAGTCAAGCTAAGAAGCTGTTTTAAAACCCGCCCTTAGTTATATGTTTTTACCAATCTTTCCCGGAAATAATATCCCCTGCTGGTTATTATTACCAATTCATACACTCCTGGAGCTATACCCGAATAGGGTTTCATATCAATTATGTTAAGACCTGCTAACAGGCTTTTTTTGCTTTCGTAGCGGGTTTTTCCTAGAACATCCGTTAAAAGTATATAGATCGATTCTTCACTGATAGCCTCAATGCTTAAAGTGAGTTTATTGTTGAAAGGATTGGGAAAAACTTTTACCATCCTATCTTCTCGCTTGCCCTCTACCACCAGGTTTTGGGTTTTATAATCATTACCACTCCAGTTTCTACTGCTTGATATGGATGTGTCGGGAAAAGGAATTATTGGAATATCAGGAAATGAAGGATCATCCTCACAAGTATGACATTCAGGCAAGACTTCAGGAGCGATTTCTCCAATAAATATATCAAATGAAATACCACCCAGGTCTGTACAATCGCAATTGTCAAGAGGTTCATTTTCACTACCGAGGCATTGGTAAAACTCAGGAGAATCTCCAAAGTAGCTTATCAAATCTGTTAGCAGGCAACCTTCTTCACAAAAATCCACTAACTGCTTAATACAAGGGTTGATAGAACATTCTAAATAAATGCTACAATCCTGATTATTAAAGCAATACCAGGATTGAGCAGGAACAGAAGCGGTAAATTCTCGACAAGTCAGATCATATTCGCATGTTTCTAAATTCGTATCATAAGTACAATTCTCCTGACATGCTTCAAACTGATCACAATTCGGCCCAACTGGATCAATAGTTGGATCTTCGTTTCCATTAGAGTTTCCGTTGCAGTCATAAAACGCTACTACAGGATGTATCCAAAAATCCTGAATGTTTCCTTCTAATCCGGCATCAATAAATTCCTGATCCGAGATAATACCAGGTGGCCACAAACACAAGCACGATCCTTCATACTGCAAGGGTATTCCACCATAATTAGGGGGAACTTCCATACCCCCAAGGGGTTGGTCGGGGCACAGCCTGCAATACAACTGCCCCCCTCCTGAGCAGGGATTATTCATATCGTTGGGCTCATATATCAAAGGCCCATAAGAAGCTTCATCTTCGCAAGACTCAATCATATAACATTTAGCGATATAATCGCCCTCTTGAAAACCAAATTCTGCGTTTAACTGTCCAAAAATCTGTGTATATGCATGATTGTTTTGAAAGGGATCAGCAGTAAGCGGACCATCTTCATCGAGAATTTCATCTTTTATGCTATACGTGCATTGATTTCCTTTATAAATTGTCCTGCACTGATAGTCTTTGCAGCCATAGGGGTCTGCAATAATAACACAAACTTGTGTACTGTTGTATCCATCGGGAACCTGGATATTATTTACCCGGAGCGTTCCGTAATGAAAAATTATACCGCCATTTGCATCGACCCAAACTACAGCATTATCGCCGGTAGAAAATAAAACGTAATAGGGGTTTGTTGTAGCATAGCTTATACCAGTGACCTCAACCCACCCCGGGTCATTCCGGTCACAATCATCATAATCAATTATTCCTCTGAAGTTATCACATTCACATTTCAACCAAAAATCTCGGCCACACTCTTGATAAGCCGCATCTGTAATTAAAACAGAATAGGTGCCTTCGAGTGTAAGGTTGCTTATATTCTGGGTTGTAGCTGTTGTACCATCAGGATATGTCCATAAATAAGAATAAGGTGGTTCTCCATTTATTATTGCGGGAGCCTTTATTTGACCTCCACCAACGTTTGGGATGCATGGCGTAATTTGCCCTACATATCCCTGGTTTATATTAGTTGCACATTGGAGAATTTCAGGGCCTAGAAATACATTGAATGCCGCTTCTTCAGTACATCCATCCGCATCAGTTACTGTTACAGTAAACACATAAGGCCTGCTCCCTTGATAACCTCCTGTATAGATTATTTCTGAAATATCCTGACCATCTGGAGAGGTGGACCAACTTATATCACCACAAGCACTTCCACAACTCCATTGGTATTGATAAGGCACTTGACCGTTGGATACTGAAATATCAATTGCCCCTTGTGAAAATCCATTGCCAGAACCATGCATATGTGTGATGCTTTCTAATTCAATAGCTATTGGGTCAGGGGGATTTATATACATTTCTTCAAAAAGTCGGCAGCCTGTGGTATTATCTATAACCGAAATAATATTTTGGCCAAATCCAGCACCCGTTATTTGAGCAGTGGAAGAACTAATGGTAGTAATGTATTCCCAGCCCGAAATTTCTGTTGATACATGTATATCATATGATGAACCAATTCCTCCATTGATTTGAAGCTGAAAGATTCCATCTGCACAACACAAGCAAGAAGGATTCTGAATAATTTGTGTAGTAAAAGACACGCCGGTCCCATCCAGGATTTCATAAGTTTCCTCTTTAGTGCATCCGCGATTATCCGTCACGGTTACAGTATAAAAACCAGGGGGTAAATTACTTATATAATTTCCCGTTTGTCCATTACTCCAAAGAAGGTCTGCGGGCTATGGTGTACCAATACGATCAGCTCCACCGTATCAAACGGGCAAGAGCCTATGGGGTGACGGCTACGGCTGGCAATGGCGGTGTCACCTGGAATAAAGACAACCTCTACAGCACACAATACGCCTACGATGCCAACGGCAATTTGAAGGCTCTTAAACGCTATGCTCCCCTCAGTGGCAGCGCCAACTTGCTGGATAACCTGACCTATCATTACAATGCAGGCAAACCCAACCGACTCGATCACATTACCGAAGGGGCTGTCGGCAATTTCCCCGACGATAATAGTGTGAGCGGGCAGTCAGCCAACAATTACGGTTTCGACGAAATCGGCAACCTCATTAGCGATAATGATCAGGGGAAAGATATTACCTGGACCGTATATGGGAAGGTAGCCAGCGTAGGAGGAGCAGGGGCGTTTGACCCTGTTACTGAATTCACCTATGACCCCGCCGGGAACCGCCTGACCAAAAAAGAAGTGGACAATTCGGGCAACCCCGACGCCACTGATGCGACTACTATTTATGTAAGAGATGCCAGCGGTAATATAATGGCCGTTTACCAGAAACTAGAAGGAGGCATCGCGGGTTTATTTATTGATCAAAAAGAAGTACCTTTGTATGGTAGCGCCCGTCTGGGTCTGCAAAAGTTCTTTGGTAAAAAGATTTATCCGGAGCCTCCGGTGCAATCCAATTTGTACAGCATACACTTGGGCAAAAGAGGAGATAAGTTATTCGAACAATCCAACCATCTGGGCAATGTGCTGGCAACGGTGGCCGACCTCAAGGTAGGCCAGGAGGAGGCCGGTATGATCGATGGACAGGCGGAATACTACGTGGCTAATGTACACTCGGCACAGGACTATTACCCCTTTGGCTGGGAGTTGTTTGGTGCTGAACGTCGCTTGACACCTTCGGACAAATACCGTTTTGGGTTTAATGGTAAGGAGAAGGATGAGAATGGAGAATGGGGATCAATGACGAATTATGATTATGGATTTAGGATATATAATCCGGGGATTGCGAGGTTTTTGAGTGTCGATCCGTTGACAAAATCTTATCCGGAGCTGACCCCCTATCAATTTGCCAGCAATAGTCCAATAATGGCAATTGATCAAGATGGTAAAGAAATGTTGATTATTGGAAGCCGAGAATTTAAGCAACAAGTCGAGTACTTAGTTAAAGGCTTAGCATATACTAAACATGGCCGGAAACTCCTGACCCAGATTGCTAATTCTGGAAGGATACTCATCGTGAAAGATGCAGATGATGTTAAAAACTATGTCAGGGGAGAATTCAGAGTTGGAGTTGAAAAAGAAGCAACCTGGGGATCAAATAATACAAGAAATGATTTACTATTAATTGATGATAGATTTGGTACTGACATACCTGACGGTTCTTTTATAAATTCATATACTATCGAGGATTCTCCTATAGCGGCTTTTGGCCATGAGCTCCAGCATTTTATTGACCCAGGCTCTACTGTGCAAATTGGATACTTATTTAATACTTATGAGGATGAAGAAGATAATTTTAATACATCCTATGAATTAAAAGGATTCGGGAATTCGGAAATAAATGCTGTCCACACAGAAAATATTATTAGAACAGAACTTGGGAAAGATTTAAGGAATTATTATGCTGGCTTAGGCATACGTGATGTTAAATTAGATGTAACAAAGAAGCATAGATTAATTTATGATTTTGAGAATAAGAAATATGGTCTCAGTCCTAGTAAAATTGAAGGGCTAATCTCTACGGGAAAAATATATGATTATTCAAAACATAAAGAAGCTTTGGAGTTTAGTGAATTTACTAAATTCTTTAGGCAAATAACTACTTTTGATGTAGATACAACTCCTCACTCAGATCCAAAAGACAATTCACAAAAAACCGGTACATTGATTCTCTTTCCTAATGATGAAGATTAAATTAATATTATTCGCGTCTATAACTCTTGTTATTGGAAGCTGTTCATTTAATAGTAAATTCGATACTGAATTTTTACAAATGGATTGGAAAAGAGTAGTGACAAAGAACAAGAAGAGTTGCAATAAATATATTGGAAGTAAAAAACATGCTAAAGATAGATTATTAACACTTTCAATAATTGATTCGATTCTAATAAATGAAGACATTCAAATTCGTTCATTAGAAATTTCTAACTGGATAAATCATGATGCTCCAGTAAATCCTTATGAGTTAGAAATAAAAGCTACTTTCGACATTGCAATTAATGAAAAATTATTTTATAGGGTAAAAATCAATGATAAGGATAGATATTCTATTGATAATTTTTTTGAAAGCAGTATTTACCTTTCCAAACCAAATGACATAAAAGGCATTAATGAAAAAATTGAGTTTGTTTATATAAAGTACTTAGTGCATAAGAGCAAGTATCGTTTAGATGATATAGCAGTCTATTGCAAATAGTTTGTTGAAAACCCCCTGTTAGTACCAACCTGTCAGCCAAGAATAAAAAACGGTTGTTCGTTTCGACTTTCAGTCGAAATACGCATCTACTAGGAGGCGTCCTCGCCTACACAAGAGTTAAAAAAAGGCAAACGCACATTTCTAAACGCAGGAAATTAGGCGTTCGTCGGGGCTACGTTCCCGTCCATCTCCACGCCAGCCCCGAGTAGTCGGGGCCACAGCCCCACCCGAGTAAATTGGGTGGGGCTGTTCTGTCATGTAGTTGGGTGTCACTCCGGCCTCCTCATCCCGCTTTTTCTCAAAAAAGCGGGACTTTCGGTCTGCAGCAACGGCACAAGCCAGCCCGGTTGCATTCCTTCGCTGCCCCTAGAATGGCGGCCTGCTGGGTCGGTTCGGTACAGCTGCCCCTTTTTATTTTTTTTAACTGCCTCTGGCTGTAAATTCCGAAGTGTCTGACCCTACCAATCCGGAGGTTTGACCCCCATGTGGATAACTCACGAATATTTCAAGTGTTAAGATAGATGTTTCGAACGTTTTCGTAAACTTTTTCCTTTTAATTCTATACGATGAGCTTTTGGTATGATGCGATCCAGGATAGCATCAGCCAAAGTAGGTTCATCGAAGTATTTGTACCATTTGGCAACGGGCAATTGAGAGCAGATGATGGTAGCTGCATTTTCGTATCGGTCTTCAAGGATTTGCAGGAAGATGAGTTTTACTTCATGTGTCAGGGGCTGGAGACCAAAATCATCCAGGATAATGAGCTTTGCTTTTTTCATACGGTTCAGCCATCGGATGAGAGTACCGTCGGTTTTGGCAAGAGCGATTTGTTCAGTGAGTCGGTTCATATTAAAATAGAGTGCTCGCAGCCCTAGTACACAGGCTTGATGTCCCAGGGCGCAAGCCAGGTAGGACTTACCGCATCCGGTGGCGCCGGTGATGAGCACATTTTCTCCTCTATGCATGTAGGCACCATCGGCCAGCTTCATGAGCTGTTCTTTGGAGAAATTTCTCTCGGTGGAGCAGTCGATGTCGGTAATGGTGGCTCGATAGCGGAGTTTAGAAAGGCGCAGGTAGAGTTCCATTCTTTTCAACGAGCGATGTTGCTGTTCGGCATCGATGAGGTTGGCAATCATTTCATGGGCCTGGGGGTGTTTATTAACCGGCAGGCCCAGCACAGCTTCATAAGCGCTGGCCATGCCGAGCAATTTCATTTGTTTCATCGTGTCGAGTGATGCGTTTTTCATGATTTTTCTTTTTAAGTGAAAAAATTATTGATAGTCCTCTGCTCCGCGGATATTATCGTGAAAAGGCAGAGTGATTTGTTTTGCTTGTTGAACTTGTTGAACTTGTTGAACTTGTTGAACTTGTTGAACTTGTTGATCCAGGTTCAGTAGGAGGATTCTTTTAAGCATGCTATAGCTTGTTTTTTGAACATGTTTACATCGCCTGGCAGCTTTTTCCAATCGTTCTGAGCAGTACTTATCGGCTAGTCGAAGTGTTCCCAGGCAACTTTTATAGGATTGTTCCTCATGTACTGTGGAGCATAGAATATGCTGGATGGCCCAATGTGTGGCCGGACCAATTTTGTGGGCCTGGTTCAAAAAATATTCTCCATCATAACCCTGCGCTTTTTTCCATTCCTGATGGTTACGTGGCATATGATCTGCTTTGGTTTGATACATATGAGTATCCCGGCCGGGTAGACGCTGATGGATGGCAATGCGGCGACCTTTGAGGTACACCTCGACTATTTTCGAGGTATAGAGCACCTCTGCACGCTCACCACAATACTGGAAGGGAACCGAGTAGTAATTCTTTTCTTCTCCTACAAAGACGTGGTAATTATTCTGAATTTTAGCGGTGGTCATCCGTTTAATTTCAAATAGCTCGCTGGGAAGATTCCTCATCTTGGGCAGTTCACATTCCTGGAAAACAGACTGCCGGGAGCCCTGTTTTTTCTGATAGGGCTTTGCATTATGGAGGCTTAGTTGTTTTGTAATAGCTTCATTTACTTCCTCAAGACTATGGAATATCTCATTGCGCAAGGGAGCGTAAATGCGACGGTAAACCTGGCTTACTGCATTTTCTACGCTTGCTTTGTCTTTGGGCTTTCCCACACGGGTAGCCTGCAAATCAAGCTGGTAATATGCACCTAACTGCTCGCAGAGCTGCGTAAAAGTTGGCTCATATCTATCGGGCTTGTTTACATATGACTTCAGGTTATCCGACAAGACTACCTTACACAAGGCACCGAAAAACAGCAAAGCCTGATTCAGTCCATGAATAAAATCCTCGATCCGCTGGCTGGACAGTGCAATAGCAAAAGTGTACTGACTGTAAGGAAAAACAGCTATCAAAATCTCACATTCACGCACCTCTCCTGTAAGCACATCTATCCAGCGCATCTTCTTTCCGGCGAAGTCCAGCATCATTACCTCCCCTGGATTATGAGCTAATGAAAGGGTTAGGTCCCGACTGCCTTTTTCTCTTTTCAGTCGCTCGCAAAACTGGCTGTAGCCGTAACCTTTGGGATATTCAACCCGGTATTCTTCCCACAAAAGATAGCGGGTAACGCCGGTGCGGCGAAGTTCCTTGAGCCAGTATTCTACACGATCTGAAAATACTTTTTCACGGCTTCTTTCCTCATTCCCTGCTCCATAGAATATGCGGTGAAACGCATCATCTTCCAACATCAGTAGCTTCGATAAATCCTTCTCATGGCTTTTTCCACGGCGAAGGTAGTTGCGTACCGTGTTTTTAGAGACCTTTAGCTGCCGTGCGGTAGCCTTGATGGAATTGGTAGACAGATAGTTTTGAATAATTGCTTTAACTTGATCCATACGTTTTATTTTTCCCATATTCTCAGCTTGTTAAAAGTCGCGAACATGAGCATTTTTATTCGTATGTATCCACAAAAATTAGGGGGGTCAGTTTGACCGGAATGTTATTAACATTCTTTCTCAATTTGGGGGGTCAAACCTCCGGAATAGGGGGGTCAGACATTTTCGGAATGAGGGGGTCAGAGCGATCGGAATATGCACTCTGGCAGTAATTGAAAATATGGCAAAGGGGCAGCTGCAGCCCACGCGCATACCCAACGCTATCACATACGGTCGGCACCGGTACACCAGCCCGGCAGGTGCCTCTATCCGTGTGGCCTCACCTCCCATCCCGCTTTTTAGGAAAAGCGGGACCGCCCAACCTTTAGTGCTCTGGTACTAAGCTCACCCAGAGTCAGTCGTTCAACCACTCCTTCCACTTTGTCCTCTAAAATTATCAGGCGCGGATCAAAAGCCATCGCAGCAAAATGGGGAGCGAAGAGGATTTTGCTACGCTGGCTTTTGAGGCATTGCTTCCTTCTGCATTGCATGCAATACAGAAGGAAGCAATGCATTTTTCTTTTCAATTGAAGAGCGTATTGAAAGAGACTGTTCAATTGAAAAGAAAAAGCTGCGGTCGAGGGAGATTGGGTTGAGCTGATTGCGTCTAATGGAAAGCTATGTGCAGTGAACGCATAGTGCATTGCATATAGCGGCAATTAGGCGCGGTGGCTTATAGGTCTTTGATGTCTAGCGGTCTGGCGCTATGGTGAACGGTTAAAATATCGATTCGCTGTTCAGAAACGACATGATAGACAATACGATAAGGTCCAACAAGAATCTCTCTGACATTTACATACTCCAACTCCGGAACTACTCGGCCCATATGGGGAAGGTTGGCTAATAAATCTGTTTTCTCAAAAATACGCTGTACTTGGATCTTTGCGTAAGTCTCTGATTGAGCAGCGAGGAAGTCGGTGAGGCTATCGATATCTGCAACAGCTTGCTCGGTCCAGTTTATTTGAGCCATTTTTTGAATCCGTCTTTAACTTGATCATGAGGGGTTACCTGGTCATTTTTGGACTGTTCCAAGCCCAGTTCGATTTTATGCAAGAACAGTAATTTATCCATGAGTTCATCGATAGAAAACTGATCGGGTAAATCGTTGATGTATTTTATGAGATCTTTTTTTAGGATCATAAGGATTGTTTTTAAGAAGCGTAAGCCTGCCGGGTTTTATAATCACGAATAACTGCATCAATTATAGAAAACAGGTTTTGTCTGGAATCAAGATCCATGTTTTGAATCTCTTGTAGTCTATTAACTGTTTGCTTATCAAAACTGGCATTGATACCTTCTCCTACTAAGTAGTCTAAACTGACTTGGAAAGCGTCGGCGATTTTTTTGGCAGCATCCACAGAAGGCACTGCTCTTCCGCGTTCGTATTTGCCAATCATCTCTCTAGAGACTCCACTTTTAGTCGCAAGTTCAGATTGTGACCAACCTTTTTCTTTACGCAAATTAGTAATAATAAGTGCGATTTTATCCATTATCGGCCTGTTTTAGGTCTAATAATTAGTGTGTTGTGTAAAAATACGGAATTAAAGGGCATAAAAAAAGCTAATAGTTCTTTGTGGTTTTGGTATTATAAGTTACTTTTGGGTCTAATAGTTCCATGAAAATATTTTTACATTTTTTTCTTCAATTGAAATCTCCACCAATGCGCGGCTTCAATTATAAGTCTGAGGTAGTCACTTAAAAAAAAAGGATGACGATCGCCCAAATCAAAAGCCAGCTCAGTATTACTACCGTCCTGTCCCATTATGGCCTGAGTCCCAACCGCCATGATATGCTATGCTGCCCGTTCCACGATGACAAGCAGGCGAGCATGAAGATTTATAAGGAGACAAACACAGCCTATTGTTTTGCAGGGAGCTGTGAGGTGGAGAGTGTGGATGTGATCGATTTTATTATGAGAAAGGAAGGCTGCACAAAACATGAGGCGATCGTGAAAGCGAAGTCACTTTGCCATCACATTACACAAGTATCCCTTTTTACCAAAACAACCAAGGCCATGAAAAGCACCGATGCCCAAAGCATGTTCCGTAGCTATCATAAAGCACTGCACAACCATAAACTGTCCCAGGAATATTGCGAGTCCCGTTGTCTGGACTGGCGGTTGGTGGAGATCGGTTACAAGTCACGCAAGACAGCGGAGCGTTGGGGCCGTGGCTGCATCATTTTTCCTTTGGTGGATGCACCGGGCAATATTGTAAGCCTTTACGGGCGGGGCATCACTGGCAGCTCGCATTTTTATCAGGCCGACCGCAGGGGGCTGTACCCATCGTACCCATCCAGAACGGCCCGCACCTTGATCCTGCTGGAATCGGTCATCGATGCGGCCACGCTACAACCGCTGGAACTGCCGCTCGAAAATTATGCACTGCTGAGTTTGTACGGTACGAACGGCCTGACCGATGAACACTTAAAAGCGATCGGTCAGTTACCCGACCTGGAAGAGATCATTTTTGCGATGGATGGGGATGAAGCTGGTCGGCTGGCCATAAAGGAACACATGCGCACACTCGGACGGCTCTGCCCACAAGTCCGTATGAGCACATTGGAGCTGCCCGAAGGGGAGGACATCAACAGTATGGCGGTAGGCCACGAACATCATGCAAGCCTGTTTGTAGAGCTGCTATCGAAGCGGAAAGCACTGACAGGCCAGTTATCGCAAACAGTACAGGCCAAAGCAGAAGTAAAGCTCGATACGAGCGATCCGTACAACCTGGCCTACCTCACCCCAACGGCCAGTTACTACATCAAAGGAGGCATCCGCAGCAGTACAAAAGACTTGCACCATCTGAAAATAACGTTGGTGGCTGAAAATGAAAGAGGTAAAAAAAGTCGTAATGGACTTGATCTTTATGAAGATCGTCAGATCGAGAAGACGGCGAGGCACATAGCCGATCGTTTGGGCTTGCGCGCTGATCTGGTAGAGCTGGATTTACATGCGCTGACAGATGAGTTGGAAAGTTATCGTAAGGCGGTGCAGCAAAATAATGGGAACGGTAAGGTGAAAGTGAGCCCGCCAAGTGCAAATCAAAGAGCGGCATGTATGAAGCTTTGGAAGTCAAAAGGGCTGCTTCAAAAGATAGACGGTCTGTTGGAAAGGTATGGGATCATAGGAGAATACAACAATCGCAGGCTGGGCTTTTGCATAGCCTCATCGAGCCAAATGCCCCGGCCGCTGCACGGTCTGATACAGGGTAGTAGCGGTAGTGGCAAGACGCATCTATTATCGGCGTTGTGTGCGCTGGTTCCTGAAGAACACTACCTGTCGATCACTCGCGCTACGGACAACAGTTTTTACAATTACCAAAAGTATGATCTGAAAAATAAACTGATATCGATAGAGGACAAAGACTCGATGAGCGATGAGGCGAACCTTGCGTTTAGGGAGTTGCAGAGCAAGGGGATGGTGAGCCTGAGTACGACAGGCCAGGATGAGCAGGGGCACAACCGCAGCTATGTAAAGGAGGTGTATGGCCCGATTGCGAGCTTGGCGTGTACGACCAAAGGAGAGCTGTACCTGGATGATATGAATAGGTGTTTTTTACTGGCCGTAGATGAGGGCGAAGCACAGACCGAGAGGATACTGGCGCATCAAAAGCGGGTAGCAGCAGGCGAGATAAGGGAAGGCCAAAAAGAAGAGATTGCCAGTTTTATGCAGTGTGCATTACGCTTACTTGAACCCCTGGAAGTAGTGATTCCACAGGCCACCAGGATACATTTACCGGAAGATGTAAAAGATAAAAGGCGGCTCAACAGTCTGTACCTGAGTCTGGTTGGTCAGATCACTTTGCTACATCAGTACCAAAGAAAAAAGGACGGAGCTGGTCGGCTGATAGCTACGACAGAAGACCTGGAGTTGGCCAATGAGATCATGTTCGATGCGATTGTATTGAAAGTGGATGATCTACATGGGCCACTGCGTAGTTTTTATGAGAAGTTGAAAGAGTATCTAAAAGAGGTGGCTGGGAGGCAAGCCGAAAAGTACAGCTTCCGGCAAAGGGAGCTGAGGCAGGCGCTGCGGATGGGCAGGACAAGCGTATATAACTATCTGCGCGAACTGTTGGAGATGGAGTATATACAGATCACTGGCGGCTCGGATCGACGAGGTTATGACTACAAAGTGAATTACTGGGATGATAACGAAGGGCTTCGCCAGCGAATAAAAACCTACCTACAAAAGCAGATCGAAAATACTAAGGAGTGTTCACACGCCTAAGGAGTGTTCATCAGTGTTCAAAAAAGAAGTGAACACCTAAAAGGCTGATAATGAGCCATTTATCGAAGTGTGTTCAAATGGCTGGTGAACACTTAACTAGCTGACAGCCAGTTAGTTAAGCGGAGTGTCCACAAAAATGGCGAAAAAAGTGCGCCCCCCCCTCTCAATTTTTTCTTTTTTTAACTGCCTCCGGCATGTAACTGCTTATGATTGAAGAAGTGAATGTATTACAAACTTCCTTTGCCCGTTACCTCCGTACTATCGGCTATGGTAGGTCATCGCAAAACATGATGAACTTTGCACTGAGTGAGTTGCTGGATTATTACCCTGATATAAGTACGATCAGTAAAGGGGATATCGAAAAATATGCAGCTTATCTGTCGAGTCGTCCCAACCGAAAGCGATCAGGGGGATTGAGCAGTTCGATGCTACGCCAGTACTTGTATGGACTGAAAGTATTTTTTAGCTGGTGTGAACAGACGGGCAGGATCAGGGTAAATCCGATGAGTGGCTATGTACTTCCGGAAGTGGAGAACAGCGTCCGGTCGATACTGAGTGAGCAAGAAATAAGAGGGCTATATGAAGTATGCGAAAGCTATCAGGATCGAGCCTTGCTGGGTTTGTTTTATGGGTGTGGGTTGAGAAGAAGTGAGGGAGAAAAGCTGAATGCAATGGACATACATTTTAGGGAAGGGCTGCTGTATGTACGCAAAGGCAAAGGGGGCAAAAGGAGGGTGATCCCATTAGGCAGAGCAGTACGCCATGATCTGGTGAACTACTATAGAGAAGAACGTGGCCACCATCCCGACCAGCGTGCCTTTATGCTCAATGGCTGGGGCTTGCGAATGAAGGGCAACACTTACAACGATCGCTTAAAGCAGTTGGTGAGCAAAGCAGGGATACGAAAGCCGATCAGTCTGCACAGCCTTCGACACTCGATAGCGACCCACCTTCTGAACAAGGGGTTGAGGTTGGAACAGGTACGGGATTTTTTAGGGCATGCTCATTTAGAAACCACGCAGCTATACACCCACGCCAGTGCCATTGAAGGTGATAAGCGTGGTTCACGACCGCCCTAATTATTAATAAACCCACAGGGAGTAAACCACGCAAATCTATACGCACCCGTCTGGCGGAGCGTTAGCGACGCCAGGCTATGACAGGACAAAAACAGATGCTGATGAAATTAGAAAATTACCTCCGTGACAGATACAGTCCGCTGACGGCGAAAGCCTATCAAAGGGATATTGCTCATTATCTACAAAGACAGAAGCATGCAAAAACTGCGTCCTATGGGGATATACTGAACTACCTGGAATGGCAAAGAAGGAGTCAAAGCCCGGCTTCTCTGCACCGCATCTTACCTTGACTTTACTATTTTTTCAAAACTCAAGCAACGGCTTGAGTGAGTATGTACCACAAGTACCTGATTTTTTCAGAATAACTTTGGACAATGGTATTTGTATTGCTTATTGAAAGTTTGGTTTTACGCAAGATTTCTATTCTGACAGCAGCAAGGACGTCTGAAAAGGTTACATGCCTTTTTCTATACCAGGCAGTTGCGTTTGGCTCTATTTGCTGGTTGCTGTTTAAGTGTTGAGCAAACAGACAAGTGATCGAGAACAAGGCCATTAGGCTAGGAGTAGATCGCTCGATAGCCAGATCAGACCATTGGCGTTGAGTCTCCACTCCGAGGTGTCTTCGTACTTCAGCAAAAGTTACTTCGACGCGCCATCGTCTGACAAAGAATGAGACGACTTTTTTGTCCTCTAATTCAAAGTCGGTGCATCCGAGTAAAACAGGTTCCAATATTCCTTGTGGGTCTTTAACAAGTACCCATTTGATTTTTACTAACACAGTATTGGAACTGCGCCAAATAGCGATGCCGGAGGTGATCATCATCTCTTTTTTAGTGTGGCCATACCACTCGGAGAAAACGACTTTTGTCCATTTGATGCGCTTGTCCGTCAGACGTTTTTCCATACTAAGCAGTCGCTTGCCGACTGGCGGTTTTGGCCCCCTTTTGTTTTTAGGGTATTGCTTTGGAGGCAACTCATACAAACGAGCATTAAGTTTCATCCTAGCAATCATACCTATTCCTACTTGTTGGGCATGCATAAACAACTCGAAGGTGGCAAAAGAGCCATCCCCCGTTAAATATATAGCTCGTCCTAGCTTTGCACTCTGTCGGCTTAACCAACTTAGAACCTGCCTGGCCCAATCAGTCAACTTCTTTGCTGGCTTGTCCCGATCTGTATAATATCGCTCTGATGGACACAGCACCGTTAACACAGGAAGTGCCCAATAAGCTCCTGCTTCAAGCCATGGCAAATGAGTTAGCACCATCAAGGAAAGCCAACGCAAACCACTACACTTAACAAAGTGACTTTTGGAAGAGCGAACAGGATCCCGATAAATACCACGCTTGTTAATCTTGTAACCCCAACGGCGTTCAATCGTGTCATCTAAACCAACAACGATTGGTCTTCCTTTTGGAATAAAAGCCTTGACTATTAAACTAAGTAATATCTCGCTAATTTGCTTGGCTGACCACTTGTCCTGACTAAGTACGCGGTGATACTTGGGAAAGTTTTTTTCCCAACGCAAACCAACACTCCGAAGTATGTTGCAAACCGTTCTACTGCCTGGACAAATAATAGCTCCTGTTAATAGTAAAACTACTTTTGGCCATACATCTTTGCGAAATACAAATGAAAAATACGATATTGTGTCTTGAAATCCTGAAGGTAATTGTAGCATCTTTAGAAGGTTCAGATACTCTAAAGTAACAAAGCTTTCGGGATTTCTTATTTTTCAAAAGTAGTAAAGTCCAGCTTACAATCGATCAAAAAATACTACTACTATCTGATCGAAACAGATCAAAGGGAAGACCATCCCTGTGAATCACTGAAGATCAAAGACCATCGCAGAGGTGATATACAACTCCAAGACCTGTTTAGCACAGAAGAACTGGCCACTCTTTTAGAGATCAAAAGCCGCTATGGGTTATTGCAAAACCGCAACCGTCTGATCCTTAGTTTACTGATCTATCAGGGGCTGACGAGTGGAGAGCTGAGGAGGCTACGAGTAAAAGATATGGAAGTGGAAAAGGGTACGGTTTACATCGCTTCAAGTCATCGGCTGAGCGGCCGGAGGCTCCCATTACAGTCTACCCAAATCATGCTAGCTTATCACTATATTAATAAGGATCGCCCGCAACTGCTCAAGACAGAAAGCGACCAATTATTGCTTAGCAAAACAGGCAGTGAAGAAAAAGGAGAAGGGATCAGTTACCTGGTGAGTACCTTGCAAAAGCAGTTCCCGACGAGGAAGCTCAATCCCAAGACGATCCGTCAGAGTGTAATAGCCAATCAGCTAAAGGCTGGCAACGATTTACGGGCAGTACAACTTTTTGCAGGGCACAAGAACCCCAGCTCCACAGAACGCTACCGTCAGACGAATCTGGATGGCTTAAAGGCAGCGATCATAAAGTTCCATCCACTCGGCTAGTTTTTTCTTTTAACTGAGAAAAATGCACGATATTGGAAGTGCGCTGCGAAAGAGCGGCGGCCAAAAAGTTGATGCTGATGGTTATTGCTATGGGTTCAATGGCAAGGAGAAAGATGAGAATGGGGAGTGGGGGAGTATCACCAACTATGACTATGGGTTTAGGATCTATAATCCGGGGATTGCAAGGTTCCTCAGTGTCGATCCGTTGACAAAGGGGTACCCAATGTTAACTCCATATCAATTCGCTAGTAATCGACCGATTGATGGACTAGATTTAGACGGACTGGAATATTACTGGTTTGTTCCTGTACAAATCGACAATCATGGGAATTGCTTTTTTAAATTGGTGAAAACCCAAGATGTCATCACTATAGAAACAGGGGTAGGGCCTATAAATTTAGATTTAAAAAAGTTTGGTATACAGGGTACTTTTGCTGAACATAATGGACAATGGAGACTTGTGCCAGAGGATTATTTAAATCGGAGTTTAAATGAATTTACAGACGAAGACTGGCTTTCTTTTAAAACGGTGGAAGAAATTGAAAGCCGAGTGCAAGGAGCTGCAAGTTTTGGAAGAGTTGCTGAAAATGCAGTGGCTGTTGCTGATTTAGTAGATGGAATTAGGAACATTTTAAAAGGTGGAGCAGGACTTAAAAAGCTCTTTAGTTTTAGTAAAGCAGAAAGGGCAGTTATTAAGGAGGCAGAGAATATACTATCTTCAAAAAAATTAGAAGTGCTAAAGGAGGCAGCAAAGAAAGGCGAATTTGCTGAAATTACAATTGATGGCCGTAAGATAGCTATTGAACCAGATTTTGCTAGTGACCCAACAATTCGTGCTATGACTTTTGGTCAAGATATAATACGAGTGCATGACAAATTAGGGGTTTTGTATTTAAGCAGCTAATCGGACTAAATTTACTTTTCGTTCCCTTAGTCTGACGAATTGTATAAAATCTTCGATGTCTCCGTTTTGTTTTACAGCTCTAAGGTCAAGCATGTTTTGCGCCCCCTTGGATGACCATCTCATACCGCTTTGCTCCATTCTATCTTTGACCAAATGCTTACAAGTAGACTCTGCCAGAGCTGAACTGATTGGATACCCCTTTTTCAAAAAATCAGCGTAATTCATTTTGTGTTTATGGTTAGTCAAATAGGTGATTGCCTTATTTAACTGCTTCTTTTTGTTTGTCGATAATTCTGTTTTGTCTCTATTCAACACAAGGTCTTTTATTACCTTTTCAGTTCCTCCTTCCAATATATCTTTTAACACCCCTCTGACCCAGCTTGTTCTCAACTTAGAACTTTCTCCAAATATGGCATTGGCACAATCCCAAACGTATTCGCTTACATGGACTATGTCTAAAATGATTCCATCAAATTGACCTTCCAGATTATTCTTCTTTATGCTTGCCAGTATTTTATCTTCCAAGCCTATTCCGGCATCTATGGGGATGACGAATCGACTTTGGGAGTTGGTCATTTTTGATTTTAAATCTTCTATCCCATAATCTATTGCCTTTTGCTGATTGGCTAAAAATGCTCTACGGTGAATTTTAGTGTGCATCTTATTTTCCGTTTTCTTTTGTTGTGTTGATGCTGGTTCGTCCTCTTGAGCAGCTTCTTTTTGCACTCCCATCAAGCCATCCAATATCTGGTCGGCAGTCCTTTGTTGAGGCGTAAAAACAGAGGTAACTGACACTGTCGCACTTTGTTTCTTACCCTTTTTCTCCCCTTTGCTTAGCCGCTTTTTGGGATTGGCCTCCTTTTGTTGTACTGCCTTTATCTTCGGCAATCCTTTACCATCAAAGGTAGTGCTAAAAAACAACGCTTCATCTTCTTGAGCTTCTTCTCGCTCCAACTCATAGTACTGATCAACGTACTCGCCCAAATGATTGACATTTCTCTCCGAAGATTTTCCACTCAGATTCAAACCTAATAATTTATTCACTATCACTACGCTTTCTTTGTAACTCCCCTGGGTAGCACTTCCCCCTACCAACTCTTGTAGATTGTACGACCAATAACAACCCTTGGGCAACTGCAAATAATCGTCTATTTTATAAAATTGACCGCGTTGAGTACTCAAATACGATGGACGATGGATTTGTATCAGACCAAACAAACTGAGGTAGTTCCGCTTCTTTGTCCCTTTACTCCTGTAGCTCTCTCCTGATTCCAAAATCGGGAGATATTCCTCAACCTTTTTTAACTTTTGCTTGATTATGTAGTTCAATAGCAACAGTCCCAGCTTCAGCAATTCACTTAGTAGGCTTAGTTCTATTTTATCAATCCCTACATCCTGCTCTACATATTCATCACTTAGGTCAACCAATCTTCCGATTTCTTCTTCTATTTTTTGTATTAGTACTTTTTTGTCCATACCTTGAATTAGAGTTTGAGGGTCAGTAAATCTATTTTCTAACTTAAATTTACTAAATTCCTTCAAACTCTTCTCATTTTAGGATTCCTCCAATTTGTCTCGCACTCATATAATACTTTCACCAAAGCTATTTGATCACGATAAGGCGGAAATCACCAAAACTTTTCTTCACGAATTACATAGATTGAACTTTTCAGAAGTTGTTAAAACTAATACTATTCATACAAATAGTGCAAGTACAACTACAAGAGAAGCGTTTGAGTTTGCTGAAGAAGCATTTGAAATAATACTAAATAAATAAATATGGATAGACGAGAAGAAATCAAAGAATGGGCTAAACTGGCGAGTATGATAATAAGCAATCCAAGGCAAAAATTTATTTGCCCTAGGAATGTAGATGAGGTAGATTTTTTGATAAAAAGCAATCAAAAGTATAATAAGTTAGAAATAAAGATGAAGTGTAGTTGTTTGAATGACTATGTTGTAGTTACAATGGATATAGAAGACCAAATGCTAATAAAATAATCAATGTCGGAAATAGTTAAAATTAGTTTACTTCTAATACTATCGATAGTTTTAGTTTTCGAGTCATGTTCTAATGGAACGGATAAAAATTATTTAAGTCCACCTACAGAAGATGATATGATTAAAAAATGGATGAATGAAGAGAAGTATCTAATTAAGTTGGAAGAGCTAAATATTGTTACAAGTTATGAACAAGGATTAGAAAAATCATTGAAATCTAATAAACCTATCTTACTATTTTTTACGGGATATGGAGTAGTCAATAGTAGGAAAATGGAAGAAAATCTAATTTTTTCCAATGATGAAGTTTTTTCATTGATGAAGAATAAATTTGTCAATATCTGGCTTTATGTTGATGATAGAAAAAATCTTTCAACGAAAACAGAAAGAGAATCGAAGACATATGGAGAGAAGTGGCTTAAACTAGAAAAAGAAAAATTTGGAAGAGATAGTCAACCTCTATTTGTAATTCTTACTAAACATGGAAAAGTAATTGCAGGACCGTTAGAATATACTCTTGACGACAAGAAATTTATAACTTTCTTAAAGCAAGGATTGTAGGTGTTCGTCACGACTACGGCCGTTGACCATCACCACGCCAGCCCCTCCAGAAGTCGGGGTGTATATTCCGGTAAACTTGTGCCACGGTTTCCGGAGCAAACTGTGCCACGGTTGTGAAGAGTCGATAATCTATTCTCAAAGTTAAAAAATATTAGCTGTTTACTCCTTTTGCCTTGCGCATAGACTCTCCCGAGAGAGTGATTCTATGTGAAGAATGCACCAATCTATCCAGGATAGCATCGGCAATAGTGCCCTCACCAATCAATTCATGCCATTTGCCCACAGGGATTTGAGAAGTGATGATAATGGATGATTGGTCGTACTTGTATTCGACAATATCCATGAGCGCCTGCCTGATGATATTATCTATTTCGCTGAGACCAAAATCATCGATAATGAGTAAAGCGGTTTGTTTGATCGTTTTGATTAGCCGTTGGTAGTTGCCTTCAATTTTGGCCAGTCTGACCTGATCGGATAAATTACTCATGGTGTAGTATTGGGTTTTGTGTAGTTGTATACAAGCCTGATGTCCGAGGGCTTGAGCCAGGTAGGTCTTGCCCGTTCCGGTGGGACCGATGATAATCAGATTTTGGTGTTTCTGAATAAAGTCCAAAGTGGCCAGTCGGTTGAAGTAATTTTTGTCCAGTCCGCGAGGAGTGGTAAAATCGACATTGGCAATGGCGGCACCGGAGCGGAAGTGAGCTCGTTTGATCAGATTCTCCATTTTCCGGTTTTGCCGGTATTCCCATTCCTGGTCAGCCAGCAGAGCAGTGTACTGATCCAGGGTATAGTCCTGGTAAAGGTTGTCTTGCATACTGAGGTGATGGATATGGGCCATGCCTTTGAGTCGCATTGTTTTTAGCTTTTCTACTGTGGTTTGTGTATTCATTGTTGTAAATTTTTAGAAAGGTTTAAGTGTAATATTGACTGCCTCGGATATTGTCATGTTCCGGGATGGTTGTTGTCTTGGTTGTGGCCTGGAACAGATCCTGCTCCAGGTCCATATTGTTTTTCAAAATATCCCTAACGGTACTATAACTGAAGTAGGGATATTGACGAGCGCGAATAACAGCACTTTGAAGCCGGTCGACAGGATAATCCTTGACCAATTGCAAAATGCCCATGCACTGCTTGTAAGCTACTTCGGGATAGGTCGCTTGTTGGATCAATCCTTTGATGTAATATTCTACATCCTCACCGTATTTGCGGGCCCATTTTTGAAAGAACTCCGGCGACCAGTCGTTGTAAAATCGATGGGTGCTTTTCATGTGTTTACTGATGGTGGTATAGCGCCCGGGGCGAGGGTCTCTTCTGTGAGTGGCGATACGTTCTTTAGCATAGAAGACCTCTACCGTTTTGGTGTTGTATTGCACCTCTACCTTTTTACCAATAAATCGATGGGGGACGCTGTAGTAGTGCCTGTCGGCGGATAAGTAGACATGTCCCATTTTTTGTACGGTTGCTATTTTATAGTACCTAAGTTCGTAAGGCTGGGCGGCAAGTGGTAAGAGCTCCTCTTTTTCAATATCATGAAACTGCTGACGGCGAGTCAGCTTTATCTGACTGAACATTCGGTCATTATAGTCTTCCAACAACTCAGCAATGGCTTTATTCAACTCTGTTAAAGAGAAAAAGATCTGTTTGGAGAGGGGATAAAAAATACGTTGGTATACCAGCTTGACGGCATTTTCTACCAATGCTTTGTCTTGTGGACAATACGTTCGAGTAGGATTAATCGAACAACCGTAATGCAGTGCAAAATCTGAAAATGTCTTGTTCAAAACCGGTTCATATTTACTGCCCTTGGTAACTGCCGATTTGAGATTATCCACCACAATACTCCTGGGGACACCTCCCATAAACTTCAGGCAGTTGTTCATCGAGTCAATAAAATCTTCCCCTTTCTGAGAAGGGGTCGCTTCCACATAAGTATACCCACTACAAGGCAAGGTGGCTACAAATACCTCCACCTCGATTTGTTCTCCAGTCTCCATATCTACGAAAAATAACTTCTTGCCGGTATAATCTACATATAGTTTATCTCCGGCTTTATGCACCAGTTTTCCTGAGCCGTCCACTTGTTGAAGCCAACGGTTCAAGTGTTCGTTAAACTGGGAAGAGCGATATCCGTCGGGGTGACGGCTTAGATACTCCCTCCATAAGGTAAGACGCGTACAACCTACCTTTTTGAGCTCTTTACGAAAATAAGGAAAGTAGCTACTCAAAGTCTGATAACGATCTTTATCCGTCGTGCTAACGCCCGGAAACAACTCTTCCAGTGATCGGTCATCTAACTGTCCAAGTACTTCATATGACCGGCCTGTGGCTTTTAACAGGCGTACGTATTCATTGATCGTATTGCGATGAATACCTAACAACCGGCTGATGCTCCGGTTGCTCTCGCCTCGAATTTTGAGTTGTAATAATTGTCTGATTTGCATGATCCCTATTCGTTGGTTCGCCATAGTGTTTTACTGTTTTATTTTTCAGTAAAACACCGAATAGAAATCGACTCTTTTAACTAAAGTGGCACATTTTGCTCCGGTCAGCTGGTTTTTTTGGCACAACTTGCTCCGGAATCAGTGGCACATTTTCACCGGTTTTGGTGGCACATTTTGCTCCGGTTTAGCCAGTCGGGGCCACAGGGCAGCACAGTGAAAGTTGTGCTGCCCTGTTCTGTCATGGTGCTGGGTGCGTCCTTCGGGCTCCTCATCCCGCTTTTTCTCAAAAAAGCGGGACTTTCGGTTTGCAGCAATCGCACAGGCGGGCCCGGTTGCATCCCTTCGCTGCCCCTAGAGTGGCGGCCTGCTGGGTCGGTTCAGGCAGTGTCCAGGTAATTTAGGATTACAGAAAATAGGTATACCTGGTCACTGCGCCCCTGCCCGTCAATACTGCCGGGCAGGCACAAAGCCCACCCATCGCACTGTCAGTCGGGCGCTACCCGCTAGCTATCCAAAGCCCTTTACCTGTCAGGCTTCACCTCCCATCCCGCTTTTTAGGAAAAGCGGGACCGCCCAACCTTTAGTGCTCTGGTACTAAGCTCACCCAGAGTCAGTCGTTCAACCACTCCTTCCACTTTGTCCTCTAAAATTATCAGGCGCGGATCAAAAGCCATCGCAGCAAAATGGGGAGCGAAGAGGATTTTGCTACGCTGGCTTTTGAGGCATTGCTTCCTTCTGCATTGCATGCAATACAGAAGGAAGCAATGCATTTTTCTTTTCAATTGAAGAGCGTATTGAAAGAGACTGTTCAATTGAAAAGAAAAAGCTGCGGTCGAGGGAGATTGGGTTGAGCTGATTGCGTCTAATGGAAAGCTATGTGCAGTGAACGCATAGTGCATTGCATATAGCGGCAATTAGGCGCGGTGGCTTATAGGTCTTTGATGTCTAGCGGTCTGGCGCTATGGTGAACGGTTAAAATATCGATTCGCTGTTCAGAAACGACATGATAGACAATACGATAAGGTCCAACAAGAATCTCTCTGACATTTACATACTCCAACTCCGGAACTACTCGGCCCATATGGGGAAGGTTGGCTAATAAATCTGTTTTCTCAAAAATACGCTGTACTTGGATCTTTGCGTAAGTCTCTGATTGAGCAGCGAGGAAGTCGGTGAGGCTATCGATATCTGCAACAGCTTGCTCGGTCCAGTTTATTTGAGCCATTTTTTGAATCCGTCTTTAACTTGATCATGAGGGGTTACCTGGTCATTTTTGGACTGTTCCAAGCCCAGTTCGATTTTATGCAAGAACAGTAATTTATCCATGAGTTCATCGATAGAAAACTGATCGGGTAAATCGTTGATGTATTTTATGAGATCTTTTTTTAGGATCATAAGGATTGTTTTTAAGAAGCGTAAGCCTGCCGGGTTTTATAATCACGAATAACTGCATCAATTATAGAAAACAGGTTTTGTCTGGAATCAAGATCCATGTTTTGAATCTCTTGTAGTCTATTAACTGTTTGCTTATCAAAACTGGCATTGATACCTTCTCCTACTAAGTAGTCTAAACTGACTTGGAAAGCGTCGGCGATTTTTTTGGCAGCATCCACAGAAGGCACTGCTCTTCCGCGTTCGTATTTGCCAATCATCTCTCTAGAGACTCCACTTTTAGTCGCAAGTTCAGATTGTGACCAACCTTTTTCTTTACGCAAATTAGTAATAATAAGTGCGATTTTATCCATTATCGGCCTGTTTTAGGTCTAATAATTAGTGTGTTGTGTAAAAATACGGAATTAAAGGGCATAAAAAAAGCTAATAGTTCTTTGTGGTTTTGGTATTATAAGTTACTTTTGGGTCTAATAGTTCCATGAAAATATTTTTACATTTTTTTCTTCAATTGAAATCTCCACCAATGCGCGGCTTCAATTATAAGTCTGAGGTAGTCACTTAAAAAAAAAGGATGACGATCGCCCAAATCAAAAGCCAGCTCAGTATTACTACCGTCCTGTCCCATTATGGCCTGAGTCCCAACCGCCATGATATGCTATGCTGCCCGTTCCACGATGACAAGCAGGCGAGCATGAAGATTTATAAGGAGACAAACACAGCCTATTGTTTTGCAGGGAGCTGTGAGGTGGAGAGTGTGGATGTGATCGATTTTATTATGAGAAAGGAAGGCTGCACAAAACATGAGGCGATCGTGAAAGCGAAGTCACTTTGCCATCACATTACACAAGTATCCCTTTTTACCAAAACAACCAAGGCCATGAAAAGCACCGATGCCCAAAGCATGTTCCGTAGCTATCATAAAGCACTGCACAACCATAAACTGTCCCAGGAATATTGCGAGTCCCGTTGTCTGGACTGGCGGTTGGTGGAGATCGGTTACAAGTCACGCAAGACAGCGGAGCGTTGGGGCCGTGGCTGCATCATTTTTCCTTTGGTGGATGCACCGGGCAATATTGTAAGCCTTTACGGGCGGGGCATCACTGGCAGCTCGCATTTTTATCAGGCCGACCGCAGGGGGCTGTACCCATCGTACCCATCCAGAACGGCCCGCACCTTGATCCTGCTGGAATCGGTCATCGATGCGGCCACGCTACAACCGCTGGAACTGCCGCTCGAAAATTATGCACTGCTGAGTTTGTACGGTACGAACGGCCTGACCGATGAACACTTAAAAGCGATCGGTCAGTTACCCGACCTGGAAGAGATCATTTTTGCGATGGATGGGGATGAAGCTGGTCGGCTGGCCATAAAGGAACACATGCGCACACTCGGACGGCTCTGCCCACAAGTCCGTATGAGCACATTGGAGCTGCCCGAAGGGGAGGACATCAACAGTATGGCGGTAGGCCACGAACATCATGCAAGCCTGTTTGTAGAGCTGCTATCGAAGCGGAAAGCACTGACAGGCCAGTTATCGCAAACAGTACAGGCCAAAGCAGAAGTAAAGCTCGATACGAGCGATCCGTACAACCTGGCCTACCTCACCCCAACGGCCAGTTACTACATCAAAGGAGGCATCCGCAGCAGTACAAAAGACTTGCACCATCTGAAAATAACGTTGGTGGCTGAAAATGAAAGAGGTAAAAAAAGTCGTAATGGACTTGATCTTTATGAAGATCGTCAGATCGAGAAGACGGCGAGGCACATAGCCGATCGTTTGGGCTTGCGCGCTGATCTGGTAGAGCTGGATTTACATGCGCTGACAGATGAGTTGGAAAGTTATCGTAAGGCGATGCAGCAAAATAATGGGAACGGCAAAGTAAAGGCGAGTCCGCTAAGTGCAGATCAAAGAGCGGCATGTATGAAGCTATGGAAGACAAAAGATTTACTCGAAAAGATAGACGGCCTGTTGGAAAGGTATGGGATCATAGGAGAATACAACAATCGCAGGCTGGGCTTTTGCATAGCCTCATCGAGCCAAATGCCCCGGCCGCTGCACGGTCTGATACAGGGTAGTAGCGGTAGTGGCAAGACGCATCTATTATCGGCGTTGTGTGCGCTGGTTCCTGAAGAACACTACCTGTCGATCACTCGCGCTACGGACAACAGTTTTTACAATTACCAAAAGTATGATCTGAAAAATAAACTGATATCGATAGAGGACAAAGACTCGATGAGCGATGAGGCGAACCTTGCGTTTAGGGAGTTGCAGAGCAAGGGGATGGTGAGCCTGAGTACGACAGGCCAGGATGAGCAGGGGCACAACCGCAGCTATGTAAAGGAGGTGTATGGCCCGATTGCGAGCTTGGCGTGTACGACCAAAGGAGAGCTGTACCTGGATGATATGAATAGGTGTTTTTTACTGGCCGTAGATGAGGGCGAAGCACAGACCGAGAGGATACTGGCGCATCAAAAGCGGGTAGCAGCAGGCGAGATAAGGGAAGGCCAAAAAGAAGAGATTGCCAGTTTTATGCAGTGTGCATTACGCTTACTTGAACCCCTGGAAGTAGTGATTCCACAGGCCACCAGGATACATTTACCGGAAGATGTAAAAGATAAAAGGCGGCTCAACAGTCTGTACCTGAGTCTGGTTGGTCAGATCACTTTGCTACATCAGTACCAAAGAAAAAAGGACGGAGCTGGTCGGCTGATAGCTACGACAGAAGACCTGGAGTTGGCCAATGAGATCATGTTCGATGCGATTGTATTGAAAGTGGATGATCTACATGGGCCACTGCGTAGTTTTTATGAGAAGTTGAAAGAGTATCTAAGGACAGTAGCTGGAGATCAAGCTGCCAAGTACAGCTTCCGTCAAAGGGAGCTGAGGCAGGCGCTGCGCATCAGCCGGAGCGGAGTTGCGAACTATATCAAAGAGTTGATCAGTATGGAATATTTACAGATCACGGGTGGGTCAGAGTACAAAGGCTTTAGCGCTATCAGATAAGTTATTGGGATGACAATGCTGCCTTGCGAGAACGGATCAAAAGTTATCTGCATGCACAGATCAAAAAGATGAAGGAGTGCCATGCCTGAGGCAGGAAATTTCACACGCCTAAGGAGTGTCCAGGAGTGTCCAAAAATATTTTGGACACACAAGCTGCTGATACCCAGTGATTTATAAAAGAGTGTCCAACTGAGGCTTGGACACCTAAGTTGCTGACAGTCAGTTAATTAAGCGGAGTGTCCACAAAAATGGCGAAAAAGTGCGCCCCCCTATCGATGAAATCACTCAAATCTTCCTTTGCCCGCTACCTCCGTACCATTGGCTATGGTCCTTCATCGCAAAACATGATGAACTTTGCGCTGAGTGAGTTGCTGGATTATTACCCCGATATAGCTACGATCAGTAAAAGGGATATTGAAAATTATGCAACTTATCTGTCCGGTCGTCCCAACCGAAAGCGATCAGGGGGATTGAGCAGTTCGATGCTACGGCAGTACTTGTATGGACTGAAAGTATTTTTTAGCTGGTGTGAACAGACGGGCAGGATCAGGTTGAACCCGATGAGTGGCTATGTACTTCCGGAAGTGGAGAGCAGTGTTCGGGCGATACTGAGTGAACAAGAAATAAGACGGCTATATGAAGTATGCGAAAGCTATCAGGATCGAGCCTTGCTGGGTTTGTTTTATGGGTGTGGGTTGAGAAGAAGTGAGGGAGAAAAGTTGAATGCAATGGACATACATTTTAGGGAAGGACTGCTGTATATACGCAAGGGCAAAGGAGGTAAAAGGAGAGTGATCCCATTAAGCAGAGCAGTACGCCATGATCTGGTGAACTACTATAGAGAAGAACGTGGGCACCACCCCGACCAGCGCGCCTTTATGCTCAATGGCTGGGGCTTACGGATGAAGGGCAACACTTACAACGATCGCTTAAAGCAGTTGGTGAGCAAAGCAGGGATAGGAAAGGCGGTCAGTCTACACAGCCTACGGCACTCGATAGCGACCCACCTTCTGAACAAGGGGTTGAGGTTGGAACAGGTACGGGATTTTTTAGGGCATGCTCATTTAGAAACCACGCAGCTATACACCCACGCCAGTGCCATTGAAGGTGATAAGCGTGGTTCACGACCGCCCTAATTATTAATAAACCCACAGGGAGTAAACCACGCAAATCTATACGCACCCGTCTGGCGGAGCGTTAGCGACGCCAGGCTATGACACAACAAAAACAGATGCTGATGAAATTAGAAAATTACCTCCGTGACAGATACAGTCCGCTGACGGCGAAAGCCTATCAAAGGGATATTGATCACTATCTACAAAGACAAAAGCATGCAAAAGCTGCGACCTATGGGGATATACTGAATTACCTGGAATGGCAAAGAAGAAGTCAAAGCCCGGCTTCTGTGCACCGCATTTTACAATCGATCAAAAAGTACTACTACTATCTGATCGAAACAGATCAAAGGGAAGATCATCCCTGTGAATCACTGAAGATCAAAGACCATCGCAGAGGTGATATACAACTCCAAGACCTGTTTAGCACAGAAGAACTGGCCACTTTTTTAGAGATCAAAAGCCGCTATGGGTTATTGCAAAACCGCAACCGTCTGATCCTTAGTTTACTGATCTATCAAGGGCTGAGTAGTGGAGAGCTGGCGAGGCTACGAGTAAAAGATATGGAAGTGGAAAGGGGTACGGTATACATCGCTTCAAGTCATCGGCTGAACGGCCGGAGGCTCCAATTACAGTCTACCCAAATCATGCTAGCTTATCACTATATTAATAAGGATCGCCCGCAACTGCTCAAGACAGAAAGCGACCAATTATTGCTTACCAAAACAGGCAGTGAAGAAAAAGGAGAAGGGATCAGTTACCTGGTGAGTACCTTGCAAAAGCAGTTCCCGACGAGGAAGCTCAATCCCAAGACGATCCGTCAGAGTGTAATAGCCAATCAGCTAAAGGCTGGCAACGATTTACGGGCAGTACAACTTTTTGCAGGGCACAAGAACCCCAGCTCCACAGAACGCTACCGTCAGACCCACCTGGATGGCTTAAAGGCAGCGATCATAAAATACCATCCGCTGGGCTAAGTTTTTTCTTTTAACTGAAAAAATCACCGATATTAGAAGTGCGCTGCAAAAGAGTGGCGTTAAAGAAAGTTGATGCTGATGGTTATTGCTATGGGTTCAATGGTAAGGAGAAGGATGAAGATGGCGAGTGGGGAAGTATGGCGCATTATGATTATGGTGCAAGAATTTACAACCCCGGAATAGGGCGTTGGTTAAGTTCGGATCCTCTCGCTAAGAAATATCCAGATTGGTCTCCATATTTAGGAATAGGTAATAATCCAATTATCTTTAATGACCCTGATGGACGTGATATTATCATAAAAACAAGAAGATGCTTGTCGGGTTGCAACCCATTTAGTTATGCTGATAATGAAGTGTATAATCCTGAATTTAAAACAGAAATAGGGATAATAGATGAAAATGATGTAAAGGCTCTTCAGGCATTTCTAAACACAAAAGAGGGCTATAACTTTTTTGCTCAATATGCTAGGGCAGGAGATGAGTTTGCAGGTATTAAATTTGAAGAAGATGGTGCATTAAGTGATCACGAGTTAGAAATAGTTTTTAGTAAAGGAGAATATAGTGGAGCGAGTGGAGGAACCCTGCATTATCTTGCAACTACTTATAAAGGAGATGGTGTAACAGTTAAGGACTTAAGATATTTTAGTGCTGATGGTGTTTCTGAGAGTGAATTAAGGCCTAAAGATATAGAAATCCCACAAGTATTTAAAGGGCAAGAAAAGCTCCGTACCAGAGGCTTTGTTACCATTTGGGATACTGATTATAGTGGAGAACCAACTAATTATAGTCCAGTTCAAATTGCAATAACACTAGCGCATGAATTGATATTGCATGTTAATAATAAATCCACAGTAGCAGCCAAAGCTATTGAAGCTGGTGATTTCAAAGAAGCTGCAAAATTATTGAATAGAGACTCGGGCTTTAGCGGGAAAATTGACCATGAAAATTATATAAATAATAGAAAAGGAAGTGGAGCCAATTTATTTAACAACATAGTCAATTCCATGTCAAAGACATTTGGTAAGAATCAAGTTAGAAAAGCTAAAACTGATCATGATGATAAATATAAAGTACTTAAAGAGAAATAGTATACTATATATTTTTATATTAACTGTTTCTTTTTCTTTGCTTTGTTGTAATCAATGCCAGAGTCCACCTGATTCAACAGATATTAAAAGTCTAGGATATTATAATAATGAACTAAAAGAAGGTATTTGGATTTATTATTATGATAATGATACAATTGCTGAAATTGGTTCATATAAGGATGGTGAAAAGCAAGGACTATGGAGGGGATGGTTTAGAAACGGAGTTCAATCCTATGTTGGTCAGTATTTTAATGGTAAAATGGATAGTATATGGTGTTTTTATTATAAAAATGGATGTATTCGTTCTAAGGGTAAATTTAAAGGGAACTTTAAAATAGGAAAGTGGGTAGATTATCATATAGATGGGGATAGTACTATACGCTGGGAGAATGGAACTATACAAAGTTTTGTTCCGATTGATATGAAATATCCAATGCAAATCGAAAATTCTAAGATGACTTGTAGAAAAAAGGGAGTGAGTTTTTTTTTAAATTTGGATAGTTTAGAGCGTACACTAGGCAAAAGATAGGTGTTCGTTGGGACTCCGTTCCCGTGCATCTCCTTTTTGCTCTTCATTTTGTGTTTGACACAAAGCCATCCCAGAGTAGCGGCTCTGCCGCTACCACAGCCCCACCCGGTGCAAATTGGGTGGGGCTGTTCTCTGCCTGAGGCAGATAAATGTCATGGTGGTGGGTCCGTCCTTCGGGCTCCTCACGGTCAGTTCCCGGTGTGCGGCAAACGCACAGGGCCAACGCGGCCGCACCCCTCCACTGCCCCTAGTATGGCGGCCTGCTAGGTCGCCTCAGTTCCAGTAGCTACCCACAAAATCGATACAATACTTCCACTCTACGCACATAGCCACCGCTACGCACTACCAGTCGGCAGCTACCCGCTAGCTATCCAATTGCCTTTCCCTGGTAGGCCTCGGCTCCCATCCCGCTTTTTAGGAAAAGCGGGACCGCCCAACCTTTAGTGCTCTGGTACTAAGCTCACCCAGAGTCAGTCGTTCAACCACTCCTTCCACTTTGTCCTCTAAAATTATCAGACGCATTTTTCTTTTTAGCTGAAAATCGTTGATTGAGTATTTTTAGATAAAAAGAAAAAGTTGCGGTCGGAGGAGATAGGTTTGGTATTGCGTCTAATGGATAGGTGTATATGTGTCTGTACTTTTGTATGGCATCATATACAGAATTATGGGCAGTGCTTTAGCGTTGGGATGGAAGCCTGTCAGCTTTACTTCTTTCAATTGAAATCAGTTGAAAATAAAAAATGGCTCTCAAAATCCGTACCTTTAGATCTTCATGGCTTGCATAAAATTGGACATATTAGATCGATCTTATTCACGGCTAAAAGTGGTGTATAGGAAAGCTGAATTGAGTGAAAAAGGTGTGCAGAGGTTTTTAAGACTTGATCCTAAGTCAAGAAAATACCCGGGCTTAACTCCGTATAATTTTGTGGGAAATATGCCAATCCAGGCAATTGATCCTGATGGGAGAGATATTATTATCATAGGAAATAAAGCTTATCGTCAGGCAGTTCGACAAATGCTCTTTGATTTAAGTACGACAGAAGAAGGATACAAGCAATTGACAAAAGTATTAACCAGTGATCATGTATTTGTTATTCAAAACAAACGCGGTGAAAATGAGGTGGGCTTTGATGGTAGGATTGCGGGATCAAATAATGCAATATTTACTTTTGATCTAGACTTAGAATCCTTTAAAAGAAAGAATGAAGAAATTGGTGGTAATCTAACTACTGGTATGGCCCATGAGTTAAGGCATTTTACGATTCAGTTAGAAGATGGATTACGTACTTTTCCTGATATCCCTTATGAAAATAGTTCATATGTGGATGATGAAGGAAATGATAAGGTCAGGACTAGGATATTTGAAGCGGACGAAATTGATGCTGTATATACAGAGAATATCGTACGAGCTACTTTAGGGCTGGATTTAAGACAGGAGTATGGAAATAGGCAAGTCTTTGGACAACGAGTTTCTAAGAAGCTCCGGAAGTTTTCTAATAATGGTTTAGTATCGGAAAGGCCATTTTCTACTTTAGAAAAAGATCCCAACTTTAAGTTTAATGCTAAATCTCATTTAGGGAAATATACACCTGAGTCCTTTATTCTATTGATGAAGCAGCAGATAGATAAAGTTAGGACGAGGGTGCAAGGAGATTTTCAATCTTTGACGAAGGACAAAGATAAAGGATATATTTATCCGGATGCAGAGCGAATTTCCTTACCGAAAGAATATAAAAACTAAAGAGCTATGAAACAACTAATCAAAATATCCTTATTTCTTTTATTTTATACTGGATGTACTAGCGCAATGGTTCATAAAGAATTAAGCGGCAATTTTGCCGAAATCTAATAGCTTTTTAAAAGCGGGTTTATTTTTTATCAATTCAGGTTGAATATCTAAGTTTGATAAAAAGAAATTGAGCATAAGTTCATTGAAATAGCAGGTTTTGACATCAGCAAGAGAAAAGCTGGTTCTATCTTCCTTTTTGACAGACAAGTAATGGGCTGCCTTAGCCACACTTACACTGCTAAGAGCCATATTAAAATGGTAGTGTAATTTTTTCTCATTTCTGGATTGACAGTTGGTTAATCCGGTATTTTGTTTTGCATCTCTGAACAAAAACTCAATCTGAAACCGAGCTTTGTAAAAGCAATAGATACAAAGGGCGTCTAACTCTAAGTCAGTTGAAAAGTACATAGCGTACCTATTTGTAGGGTTTCCTTCTTTTAGGAATTCCACATAAGCCAGGTTGATTTTTCTTTTTAATCTTACTGACCAGCATAGGATTTGAAATATTTTTACATCCTCATCTTGATGGACTAAATTAAATCGACGTTTGTCAATTTTTTGGACGTTGATTTTGCCATCATACTTTTTTGGTCTGCCCGGTCCTTTTCTTTTTGGCCCCTTGTACAAATATTTCAGATTAGCGTCTTTTCTCAATTTGCAAATGATGTCTAATTCAGTTTGTGCTTTGATTGGGTTTATAAAGCCAAGCTTAGCAAAGTAACCATCTACAGCTAAATGAGTGGAGATATGACTTATCCGGGGAGCCAGATCAATTATGGTTTGCGCATAAAAATCTACCAGCGTCATCTCTTTTTCATTGAGTTTTTCTCTACTGATTGTTTGAACAGCTTGTAAATGCAAAGCAGTATTATCATCTATACTAACTGCGGCTAATCCACCTATTTCAAGTCCTTTAGCTGGTCTGCCTAGACAACCACTGTAATAATAATCCACATTGGGCGTGTGCTTCCCACTTTTAGGGATATACGATGGATCAAAAGCTAATATCGTACGGCCTTTAAATTGACTATTGCATAATTCAATATTGAAAGACAGAAAATCAAACTCCTTCTCAAATTGGTTATGAAACGTCATTTCACACTTTGAACTATACCTGCTCATCCCTTTGAAATTATATCGTCCTCGTAGCGATAAAAACAAAATAATCGTTGAAATGAAAAATTTCTTACTCGGCTTTGGAATGCCTTGCAATTTATTTACTATTTTTTCGGTGAGAGTTTTACTCTCGCTGGAAGTATGATTGGTATGAAGTCGCATTCAACCAAATTCGTACTTCCTTTTTTATTTTCCAAAATTTGCTTGAAAAAGTTAATGAACCATTGACTAGCGATAAGGTTGATTTAAATATAGGTAGTGATTTTTTCAAAAATTGGCACTTAGAAACTAAGTCAAAATTTGAAAAATGTTGCTTATCTGAACAAGACTCTTTGAGAAGGAACATAGTTATAGAAAATATTGCGGTGTTTTCTAAATGGATAAGTAAATATCGAGGAGAATCGTTTTTGGAAATAGTGGATTCTTTAGAATTTGAAAATGGAGAAAAAATGTTAATTTATGAAAGTTACAGTGAAGGGAATATGTTTTCGACCTATAGAATACGGGTAAAAAAAGAAAGTGATGTATTAGGGATTGCTCATGGATTTAATAAAAAAAAATTTGAACCGAAAGAAAAAGTTCGAGAATATATTGATAAGAAAATAAGATGGGATGTGAAGGACTGTTGCATAGAAGGAATTCCCAATATTGAAACTCACCCAATAAGAGTATACAGTCTTTTTCAAGTAAACGACTCGAAGCTAAAGCTTGAAAAGTTAACAGTTAGTTTAAGAAGTTACTAACTAATGCTAGTCGTGCTAAGGATTCCTTCAGTCAGGATGGTCATGTATCAATTTGCACGTTATAGTTTTTGCCAAATAAGGGTGCTATGCGGGTTAGGGCCAAATAACCCCCTTACTCAAAATCTAAGACCCAGGAAGGTAGGTGTTCGTCGGACTCCGCATCCGGACCAGTTACGCGCCAGTGGCAGCGAAGCTGGCCACCACAGGCCACTACAGTGTAAATTGTAGTGGCCTGTTCTCTGCCTGAGGCAGATAAATGTCATGGTGCTGGGCTCGTCCGGGCTCCTCCCAGTCAGCTCTCAGCCTGTAGCAACTGCACAAGCCAGCCCGATTGTATCCCTTCGCTGCCCCTAGAGTGGCGGCCTTCGGGGTCGCCTCAGTTCCAGTAGCTGTCCACAGAATCAGTACAGTACTTCCACTCCACCCGCGATGGCCACCGCAACGCACTACCAGTCGGCAGCTACCCGCTAGCTATCCAATTGCCTTTACTGTAAATTCCGAAGTGTCTGACCCTACCAATCCGGAGGTTTGACCCCCATGTGGATAACTCACGAATATTTCAAGTGTTAAGATAGATGTTTCGAACGTTTTCGTAAACTTTTTCCTTTTAATTCTATACGATGAGCTTTTGGTATGATGCGATCCAGGATAGCATCAGCCAAAGTAGGTTCATCGAAGTATTTGTACCATTTGGCAACGGGCAATTGAGAGCAGATGATGGTAGCTGCATTTTCGTATCGGTCTTCAAGGATTTGCAGGAAGATGAGTTTTACTTCATGTGTCAGGGGCTGGAGACCAAAATCATCCAGGATAATGAGCTTTGCTTTTTTCATACGGTTCAGCCATCGGATGAGAGTACCGTCGGTTTTGGCAAGAGCGATTTGTTCAGTGAGTCGGTTCATATTAAAATAGAGTGCTCGCAGCCCTAGTACACAGGCTTGATGTCCCAGGGCGCAAGCCAGGTAGGACTTACCGCATCCGGTGGCGCCGGTGATGAGCACATTTTCTCCTCTATGCATGTAGGCACCATCGGCCAGCTTCATGAGCTGTTCTTTGGAGAAATTTCTCTCGGTGGAGCAGTCGATGTCGGTAATGGTGGCTCGATAGCGGAGTTTAGAAAGGCGCAGGTAGAGTTCCATTCTTTTCAACGAGCGATGTTGCTGTTCGGCATCGATGAGGTTGGCAATCATTTCATGGGCCTGGGGGTGTTTATTAACCGGCAGGCCCAGCACAGCTTCATAAGCGCTGGCCATGCCGAGCAATTTCATTTGTTTCATCGTGTCGAGTGATGCGTTTTTCATGATTTTTCTTTTTAAGTGAAAAAATTATTGATAGTCCTCTGCTCCGCGGATATTATCGTGAAAAGGCAGAGTGATTTGTTTTGCTTGTTGAACTTGTTGAACTTGTTGAACTTGTTGAACTTGTTGAACTTGTTGATCCAGGTTCAGTAGGAGGATTCTTTTAAGCATGCTATAGCTTGTTTTTTGAACATGTTTACATCGCCTGGCAGCTTTTTCCAATCGTTCTGAGCAGTACTTATCGGCTAGTCGAAGTGTTCCCAGGCAACTTTTATAGGATTGTTCCTCATGTACTGTGGAGCATAGAATATGCTGGATGGCCCAATGTGTGGCCGGACCAATTTTGTGGGCCTGGTTCAAAAAATATTCTCCATCATAACCCTGCGCTTTTTTCCATTCCTGATGGTTACGTGGCATATGATCTGCTTTGGTTTGATACATATGAGTATCCCGGCCGGGTAGACGCTGATGGATGGCAATGCGGCGACCTTTGAGGTACACCTCGACTATTTTCGAGGTATAGAGCACCTCTGCACGCTCACCACAATACTGGAAGGGAACCGAGTAGTAATTCTTTTCTTCTCCTACAAAGACGTGGTAATTATTCTGAATTTTAGCGGTGGTCATCCGTTTAATTTCAAATAGCTCGCTGGGAAGATTCCTCATCTTGGGCAGTTCACATTCCTGGAAAACAGACTGCCGGGAGCCCTGTTTTTTCTGATAGGGCTTTGCATTATGGAGGCTTAGTTGTTTTGTAATAGCTTCATTTACTTCCTCAAGACTATGGAATATCTCATTGCGCAAGGGAGCGTAAATGCGACGGTAAACCTGGCTTACTGCATTTTCTACGCTTGCTTTGTCTTTGGGCTTTCCCACACGGGTAGCCTGCAAATCAAGCTGGTAATATGCACCTAACTGCTCGCAGAGCTGCGTAAAAGTTGGCTCATATCTATCGGGCTTGTTTACATATGACTTCAGGTTATCCGACAAGACTACCTTACACAAGGCACCGAAAAACAGCAAAGCCTGATTCAGTCCATGAATAAAATCCTCGATCCGCTGGCTGGACAGTGCAATAGCAAAAGTGTACTGGCTGTAAGGAAAAACAGCTATCAAAATCTCACATTCACGCACCTCTCCTGTAAGCACATCTATCCAGCGCATCTTCTTTCCGGCGAAGTCCAGCATCATTACCTCCCCTGGATTATGAGCTAATGAAAGGGTTAGGTCCCGACTGCCTTTTTCTCTTTTCAGTCGCTCGCAAAACTGGCTGTAGCCGTAACCTTTGGGATATTCAACCCGGTATTCTTCCCACAAAAGATAGCGGGTAACGCCGGTGCGGCGAAGTTCCTTGAGCCAGTATTCTACACGATCTGAAAATACTTTTTCACGGCTTCTTTCCTCATTCCCTGCTCCATAGAATATGCGGTGAAACGCATCATCTTCCAACATCAGTAGCTTCGATAAATCCTTCTCATGGCTTTTTCCACGGCGAAGGTAGTTGCGTACCGTGTTTTTAGAGACCTTTAGCTGCCGTGCGGTAGCCTTGATGGAATTGGTAGACAGATAGTTTTGAATAATTGCTTTAACTTGATCCATACGTTTTATTTTTCCCATATTCTCAGCTTGTTAAAAGTCGCGAACATGAGCATTTTTATTCGTATGTATCCACAAAAATTAGGGGGGTCAGTTTGACCGGAATGTTATTAACATTCTTTCTCAATTTGGGGGGTCAAACCTCCGGAATAGGGGGGTCAGACATTTTCGGAATGAGGGGGTCAGAGCGATCGGAATATGCACCTTTACCTGGTAGGCCTCGGCTCCCACCGCAGGCGGCCGCCAGTCGCTTCGCTCCGTTATAGCCGCCAGAAAAATAGCCACCGCACTAGTTACTCCGTAGCAGCAAACGCACTTACGCGGATCAAAAGCCACCGCGGCAAAATGGGGTGCGAAGAAGATTTTGCTACGCTGGCCTTTGAAGCATTCGAGGGAAATTGGGTTGGCTGATTGCGTCTAATGGAAGCGTGTATATGTGTCTGTACTTTTGTATGGCATCATATACAGAATTATGGGCAGTGCTTTAGCGTTGGGATGGAAGCCTGTCAGCTTTACTTCTTTCAATTGAAATCAGTTGAAAATAAAAAATGGCTCTCAAAATCCGTACCTTTAGATCTTCATGGCTTGCATAAAATTGGACATATTAGATCGATCTTATTCACGGCTAAAAGTGGTGTATAGGAAAGCTGAATTGAGTGAAAAAGGTGTGCAGAGGTTTTTAAGTGTCGATCCGTTGACTCAAAATTATCCAGAATTGACGCCTTATCAATTTGCCAGCAACACACCAATCTGGGCTGTAGATTTAGATGGACTAGAGGCATTGGTGAGTTCGGATTATAGTACACTAGAAGCATTGAAAAAATCTATTAATATAAAGTATGATAAGGACGATGTTTCGGTTACAGTATCTCATACTTTTAATAATGCTAGTGTTACAAAAATTTTAGGACAAGGAATAAGAGAAAGAGATCTTAGGCAATTGCAGTCGGGTAGTTTTTCAGAGAAAGTTTCTGCTGTATTTAATAATCCTTCAATAATTTATCATGAACGAGTTTTGAAGGGATCTTTAATCTTGGCTTACAAAAAATCAAATATTACTGATATTGGAAACTATCATGTTGCACAAATAATGGCAAATAACCTAGCTGGTAGTGCTTCATTAAGCCATCAAAATTCAGAAAAAGGGCTGGTAAATACATTTAACCATATACTTGGTCAAGCCGTTTTAACTATTTTTTATGGAGCCTCTAGTGCCGATTATGTAGGAGATGCTCATGAGAGGGGACAACCAAGCTTGATGACTGGAGCAATTACCGAAGCGGAAACAATGCAGGCAATAGACAATTATGTTGATCTAATAAATAATCAATGGGGACAAACCTTAGGTAATGAATTACGACAAAAATATGGTAATATAGTGGACGTTGGAGGCTTAGTCTTTGACGGAAAATTTAACGAGAATCTAGTAAATACTAATCTTGCCAATGTAGCGGGCTTTCTAAATGATGTACAAAATTATGTAGGAAATACGTTTGGATATACAGGAAAAGCATTTAGTTCAACAGATGAAATAGTAAAACAATATACCACAATATTAATTCAAATGAGATATGGTGAAAGTTCTGCTAAAATTTTTCAACAGAGCTTGCCGAAAAAAAAGCCAGATGATAGGAAACAATAGTATTTATATTTTATTCATGTTTGCTCTGATTCTTATAGGTTGTAGTAATACGGAATATGTAAAGAATGAATTAGAAATTGAATTAGACTCTATTCAAGAAAATATTTCTAAGAAAGAGTTGGGAGATAGAAAATTTGTTAATTTCAAGATCGATTGGACAAGTCCTGATCAGTGGGAATCAAATTGCAGCCATTACTATATTGTTCCAGTAGTAGATACATTTGAACATGAATACTATTTAGATTTTTGTTATAAAAAGTACAGATGGTGGAGCAAAAATCTTAAAAAGGACTAAGGAAACTAGGTGTTCGTCGGGACTCCGTTCCCATCCATCTTCACGCCAGCCCCGAGTAATCGGGGCCACAGCCCCACCCGGTGTAAATTGGGTGGGGCTGTTCTGTCATGTAGCTGGGTGTCACTCCGGCCTCCTCACAGCGGGTTCCCACTCCCTGGCGGAAGCGCAAGGCCACGCTATCAGGTAGTTCCACCCGCTCTAGTATGGCGGCCTGCTGGGTCGCCTCAGTTCCAGTAGCTCTCCACAAAATCGGTACAGTACTTCCACTCTGCCCACGATGGCCATCGCAACGCACTACCAGTCGGCAGCTCTCCGCCAGCTATCCAATTGCCTTTACCTGGTAGGCATCGGCTCCCACCGCAGGCGGCCGCCGGGACAAGCCACTTTAGCCGCCCTGGAAAGATAGCCAGCGCACTAGCTACTTCGTAGCAGCCTTCCCACGAACGCATGAACGCGGATCAAAAGCCATCGCAGCAAAATGAGGGGCGAAGAGGATTTTGCTACGCTGGCTTTTGAGGCGGTTGTGGGAGATTGGATAGGGCTGATTGCGGCTAAGGTGGAGCTAGCCGCAGTGTACGTTTAGTATATTGTCGGCTAGCGTTACTTAGGCGCAGTGGGTGGGTTGGCTATTCTTCTTCTTGTTGGTTGAGCCGATTGAGTTGGGGGAGTTGTCCTGGTATGGTATCGAGCAGGTTACGAACTTCATCAATATTGTCTGTGATTTTGGAGATGTGCCACTCCAGGTTTTTGCGGCTAAATTCTTGTTCAATGAGTTGTGTAAAAGCTTTATACATGTAAACCTGAAACTGTGGACTAATCCAGTAGCAAAAATTTAGAGCGATCTCTTTATGAGCAAAAGTACCACCATATCGTCCGGATTTAGAAACGATACCGATGGCATTGGTTTGTTTAATGAATTTTTGAGGAGTAGCCGAATACCTTTTTTCCAAGTGTTTTAATCTAAAGTTATTCATTTGCATAACTTTAAAATCAGGATTGTGAAGTTCTTCCCAAGTTTGCAAAAACAGCAATGTATCGGCATTTTGCATCCAACGCAGAATAACTTGTTTGCTATCTCCTTCAGCTTTGGCAGCGATATCGGTGAGAGAAATGTAGTCATTTTGATGAAAAGGTTTAAGGCGAATTTTTAAACCTTGTACATTGATTTTTTTACGGGACATAGTGTTTGCTAGTGAGTGTGGAAAAGGGTTTAGGAAGCGTAAGCGAATCTGGATTTAGCATCTCTGACGAGCGCGTCGAGTGTAAATAATATGCGTTCTTTTTCTTCTGAGGGTAAAATTTGAATGGATAAGACCTTCTCGGTAATATCTTTATCGAGGTCTGCTTCAGTATTACCTGCCAGGTAGTCTAGAGATACATCCAATAGTTTAGCAATTTTTGCTGCAACTTCAATAGATGGTTTAGCCTGATCTCTTTCATATCGTCCCAACACATTTTTATGTATATCCAACTGTTGGGCAAGCTCGATCTGTGAAATCTTTTTAGCCTTACGAAGCTCCACTAATCTAGTTCCAAAACTCATGTTTAGCCACTTTATCGTTGTTAAAAATACCATTGTGATAACTATTTACAAAGTTAAGGAAACGTTTTGAGTTCTAAAATTACTAAAAAATTTGCAAAAACAAACACTAATGCTACCTTAGCACCAGATGAGGTTCTAATTTTTTAACACATTTTTTTATTCAATTGAAAATCGGCAAAGGGTCAGCTGCAGCCCACGCGCATACCCAACGCTATCACACACGGTCGGCACCGGGACACCAGCACAGCAAGTGCCTCTATCCGTGCGGCCTCACCTCCCATCCCGCTTTTTAGGAAAAGCGGGACCACCAAACCTTTAGTGCTCTGGTACTAAGCTCACCCAAAGTCGCTTCGCTCCGTTATAGCCGCCAGAAAAATAGTCACCGCAATTGCTACTCCGTAGCAGCAAACGCATGGACGCGGATCAAAAGCCACCGCAGCAAAATGGGGAGCGAAGGGGGTTTTGCTGCGCTGGCCTTTGAGGCAGCCCCGAGCACTCGGGGTTGCATATAGCGGCAATTAGGCGCAGTGGTTGGGATGGCTATTCTTCTTCTTGTTGGAAGTTGAGCCGATTGAGTTCGGGAAGTTGTCCGGGAATGGTATCGAGCAGGTTACGAACTTCATCAATATTGTCTGTGATTTTGGAGATGTGCCACTGAAAGTTATGGAGCTGTGCTTCTTCCTCTTTGAGTCGCTGAAATTCTTTGATGAGGTAGTAGTAGAAGGTAGGGTTGAGCCATAGGTATTAGAGAATGCTCTTTTGCTCAATTACAAAATTTAGACGTGCTCTCACTACACATCACCCTTTACATTCCTCGGCCAGGTATCATAAAGGATAGTAAGTTGGGTGATGTTGGCCTGCTCATCCAATTCAAAAACATCCACGCCTTCAAAGGCCGTCTGCTTCCCATTGGCCAGGCTCCATTGATAACGGAAATGGGCGGCAGCTTTAAGTGCTGCTTCATCGGTAAAGATGTGGTGGATTTGCAGTTGGGACTGGCGGGTATCTTTGAAGAGCTGCGGGTAAAAGTGAGTGGCCCGCATGGTTCCGTAGAGCGGAGAGTGGACAGTAGCTTGCGGATGAAAAAGCTCCAGCAGGCTGGCCAAATCCGCCTTTTCAAGGCAATCAAAGTATTGCTCCACAACTGCCCGCATGTTGGTCATTAGCTAAATACCGCTATCAGGAAGGTGATGACGGTAGCGATAAAGCCCACCATAAAAATATTGTAGGACATGGTGAGGTAGCGATATTTTTTGTCCAGCACTTTGCCCAGGTGGTAGAGGTCGCGGGTCATATTGCCGTAGAGCAGTTCGCCATCCCGAAATACGGCATCCATGGCTTCTTCATATTGTTCCAGCGGCAGGTGGATGAAATTGCCAAAGAATACAATATTCTTTTTGATCTCCTCCATTGATTTAGCCTCTGCGTTGAGGGCGGTCACTTTCGGACGGATGGAAAGCACGGCAAAAATGAGTGAAGTAAGGCCGGTGACCAGGAATATAACGATAGGCAACAGCACCATTGGTTTGGTATCGGGAATATTTTTGTAGGTCAGCAAAGAGATGATGACGGATACCAGGATAGCATTTACGCTGATCATAATATTGGCCTTGTTGTCGGCGATGGCGCTGAGGTTGATGTGGTTGCGATAGTTGGCGCGGAAAAAAGTTTGTGTGGCATCGCCCGGCAATTTGCGCTCCAGCCCCTGAAATTTGCGCTGCTGCCCTTCCGGCTCTTCCAGCCCACCCTCTTTACGCTGCTTGCTTTTCTCCACTTTTGCCTTTTGCATTAGCACGTTTTGGCCCACCACTTGTTCATAGCTCACCTTGGCATAGGGCGTATAAAAACGGGCATTGAGCAGGGCATGGAGTTGTAGCTGATTCCACTCGAAAGCCGAAAGCCGTCGGTTTTCCATCAGCTCCCATTCCAGGCGCAGCAAGGGCCGCTCCTGAAAAAACTGCTGCGTGAAGCTGCTTGCATGGATGGCATCGTGTAGGAGCTGGCCCTCCAGAGATTCTGGCTGACCATTGAGGCGGGTACTGTGTATGGCTTTGAGCACTTGCTTGAGCTTCGCTTCGGGATAGCTTTGTGCTTGCAAAAAATCCTGCGCGATCGGCAGAGCTGATTTGACGGGATTTTGATAGTCAATCGAGTAGCCGCAAAGGTGAAACCAGGCAGCGAGCTGAGCCTGCTCCGACACCTCCTCTCCCATTTCCTGTGCCTGTGCCAACTCTCCTACAGCCTTTACAATGCGTACACTGCGCGGATAGTTGTGATACAACAGGCGCGTATCATGGCGGGCATTAAACCAATTGAGTACATACTCCTGGGCCAAATTCAGCAGGTGCGATTGATGACCATGATCCGGCCTCGAAACATCTTTTTTGGTGCCAAACATCTGCTCAATATACGGAGATATTGGGAAATGTGTTCGATAAAAAAAAAGGATTTGGTTGCTATAAATCAGAAAAGTATCCCTTGGAGAACCATATCAAAGAGGCTCCGTTCGGTGATGAATTACAAACTTGCAGAGGCGTTCTAGCTCCTGTGGCATCAAGCTGCTCATAGCTAAAGGCTGATACCTTGATCTTATTTCATATAAAATAAAATCATCAATCATTCCCTGGCTCAGGCATTTGGCCAAAAAGGCAAATTCAGGATAATGTGCCTTATCCTGCTCCATTGCTTCATAAGTCAACAGTGCATTCAGCAGGCACTCTTTTTCCTGAATCAACTTCGGAGCCATATCAGAAAGCTTGGCCATATGGGTGGCATAATTAGTTTCGTACTCCCAAAGTGCCATACAATTGCCGTACGATTTCCAGGGCAATCCCCGGAAAAATATCCATACTGTGTCCTGCTTAGCATGGAGGCTGCATTGAGGCATCAGTGTCCAGTCCGTATATTGCAAGCCATTGGCCCGGCATATGCGGCTTAGTTTAGTAATAAGCGCAACGTCATTGCGGTTCAGCAGGTGGGCCATTGTAATTTGGTCAAGTGCTTTTTTCGGCTCACCGGCAAAAAGAAAAGCGTCGGCCAATTGCTCCCGCGATTTGACGTCGATATGATTGATTGCCAATATCTCCATATACGTTTTAATGGCAGCCGGATATTCTGCCAGTTCCATATACAATTTTGCCAGTTCTTTGTACAAACTAATATTGGCAGAGTCAACAGCTAATTCTTTTTCCAACAATTCGGCTGCCTTTTCGTATTTTTTCTTTTCTAAAAAATTATCCAGCTTTTCGCGATACTTCTTTGCCCTATTGTTCGTCATAAAGGTATCCGGATATATAAAAACGCTATCCGTACCAATAGTGCCCAGCCAAGTGTCTTGTACCAACGGGAGGGCTGGCTCAGGCAAATTGTTCAAATCTGCATAAGCAAATTCTAGTTTTGATTTGTCAATATATTGCTGGATTTCTGTAGGAGTATGCAAGTATTGTGCACCGACAAAGTACGCAAAGCAGCAAAATAAGGTGGTAATATATACGCGGCACATGGAATTGGAATACAGTTGACTTGGAATAAGTTTAAATATGATAAATTTTATTGTGTATAACTGTTCGGCAACATTATTATTGTTAACTTGCGCAACAACCTCATATTTTACTTACTGATACGTGATTTTTTCTTCATTGTTAAACTTAATACAATATGGCAAATTTAATGGACCTCGTTCAAGGTCAGCTTTCTGATAACCTTATCAATCAGCTGAGCCAACAGCTTGGCGGCACTGATCGTCAGCAAACCGCTAATGCTACCAATGGTATCATGTCGCTCCTTATGAATGCGATGGCTCGCAATGCTTCCACTCCTCAAGGTGCCAGTGCACTAGCCTCAGCGCTCGATCGCGACCATGATGGCAGCGTACTGGATGATGTGATGGGCATGCTGAGTGGTAAAGCGCAGCCTACCCAAGCCCGCGCTATGAATGGCGTCGGCATCCTTAAACATGTACTCGGAGGCAAGCAAAACAATGCCGTCGATATGATTAGCAAAATGAGTGGCCTGGACAATAACAAAACCGGCAATCTCATGGCTATGCTTGCACCAGTAGCTTTAGGCATATTGGGTCGTACCAAGCGCCAAAACAGGCTCGATGCCGGCGGGTTGGCCAGCCTGCTCTCCAAGGGCGTAGGTAGTATGAACCAACAGCAAAGCCAGGAAATGGGATTCATTGGCCGTTTTCTCGACCAAGACGGTGACGGCAGCTTCATGGACGATGTAGCCGGTATGGGAATGAACGTGCTTGGCAATTTATTTAAGAAAAAATAGATCTTAAATTGTTTAGGGAATTGGAAAGTAAATCCGTCCTTTTTAAAGGATTCTAAGCTATCTTCCGAGCAGCGCTTCTTGAGTGCTGCTCGTTTCTCTTCATTATGCAGTTTCGCGATATTCTCCCTGCCGATAATCCTGCTGTTGCTACACTTATCCGTACCGTAATGACCGAGTTCGGTGCCGTAGGGGAAGGGTATTCCATTCAGGATCCGGAGGTGGATCAGATGTTTGAAGCCTATAACAATCCCCGCTCCCGGTTTTTTGTACTAGTGGAAGGCAATTCAATTGTTGGCTGTGGTGGTATCGGCCCCTTAGCCAATGCAGAAGAAGACATCTGTGAGTTGAAAAAAATGTACTTTTACCCACAGGCGCGGGGCCTGGGGCTGGGCAGAGAGCTACTATTCAAATGCCTCGGTGCAGCCCGCCAAATTGGCTACAAGCACTGCTATTTGGAAACGATAGCGGCTATGGATCGCGCCGCCCGCCTCTACCAAAAAGCAGGTTTTCAAGCGCTCTCCGCCCCAAAAGGCAACACAGGCCATAGTGCCTGCAACAGCTGGTACATTATGGATTTGACGAACTCGCCAACAAGCGGCGATGGTAATTGATCTGCCCCACATGGTAGGCTAAATGGGTGAGCAGGCGCAGCAGTTGATAGCGTACACTCCCTTCCTCCGGAAACAGCCCTTTTGGATAATCTGCATCCAAATCTTTCACTTCTTTCAATACCTCCGCCAACATACTACGCGTAGCAGTCAAACGCTCCAGCATCGTAGCGCGGGGTACACTTTTTTCGCTGAATTCGAGGGGGCGGTTTCTCACATAAGCCGTATCGCCCAACGCATGCCCAATGAAGTGGTTGAGGTTGCCGATCAGATGCAGGCATAGGTTGCCGGGAGTATTGCTGATATCCCCGGCCAATTGCCAGAGTTGAGCTTCATCGGGATAAGCCCTGATCTCCTGATCGAGTTGTTTGAGGTAGCGATCGAAGTAGTGAATAAATGTTTGTGGCATATTCCATATTTATCGGTTTAACACACCCATATACGCTTTCCACGGCCCAACTTGCTCGGAATATTGTTTGGCCATTACCCGGCTAATTTGGGCAATGTGCCCCAGGTCATGGACTACCCAGGAAGCTAATAATTCCCGCAAGGTCACCGTTCCGAATTCGGGATGCACAGCTGTTCGCCTGAGTGCTACAGCATTTAGGTTAGCTTGTTGAAGCCGGATAATATTGGCAGCCCGAAGTTTTTCAAACTCCGCCAGGAGCATTGCCAGGCTTTTCCCTTTACTGTTTTCAAACTGAGCAAAACGGTCGAATGGCTCAAAACGACGATCATCATTATCGCTGAGGATAATATCCATCCGCGGAATCCAGTCAGTCAACTCACCATGTATAAAATGACCGACAATATCGAAAACCGACCAGCTCTCGCCCCCTTCATTGTGATGCGTCCAACCACTATCCAAGCCTTCCACCAAAGCTCTAAGCACATTGGGAGTGCGTTCTAAAATTTGGATACTCTTTCGTAAATCGAAGGTCATATCATATATATTTTTCACGGATTACCTGCAAGTGATGATGCTCATGGCCGGCAATGGTAAAGCCAAGCGCCCTTACACTAAAAGGCTTTTCACTGGCAGTACCCATCCTTTTCAATGCATCCTCATCGAATGACTTGAACAGCTCGATAGAGGCACGGCGCACAGCCTCATACTCCGCCAGGATGGATTCGGGGCTACGAGAAGCTGCATGGGCGTACGGAATGTAATCGTTCTGCTCGAATCCGGGCAGCGGTGTTTTGTCATTGCGGGCAATGCGCAAGGCCCGGTAAGCGAATATCCGCTCAGCATCGATGAGGTGGATCATCACCTCCTTGAGCGTCCACTTAGCGGGAGCGTAGGCATACTCCCATTTTTCGGGCGGCAAGGTGCGCAGCAAGGCATGCGTGTCGGCTTGTTGATCCTCTAGTACCCGGAGGAAGTCGTCACCCGCTACCTGTCCAATATATTTTTTGAAATAGTCATCCGATTCCTTTGGTAAAGGTCTTGCATTCATTGTTTGTTATTTTAAGATTTGCCGAAAACAGGGAGGCCTTCTGTAGCCGCTACACCTAGCCTTCCCCACATCAATCCATCAAACGTCTAACACTTTCCGCCACCTCAAGGTTGTGCTGAAGGTCAGGATCCGGCTCAGGAGGAAGGTATTGGACTTGCATCGGCAACACTCCGGCCCAGACAGGCAAGTCATAATCGGCAGTTTCGTCTTTTGGCGGCCCGCTTCTGATTTTGGCAGAAGCCTGCTCAATTTGAAAGGCCAGCACATGGGTTGCTTTAAGCTCTTTGTCCAAAACCGGACGACATTCGGCCCAGCGGCCGGGTACTATTTGCTCACTGATGATCCGCAAAGCTCCCTCCTTGCGGCCCTCGTCCACCAAGCCGGCTTTTCCAAAAAGCACCGCAGAGCGATAGTTCATGGAGTGATGAAAGGCCGAGCGAGCCAGCACAATTCCGTCCAGATGCGTCACACAAATACAGACAGCAATGCCCTCTCTGAGTCTTTGTATCAGCCGACTTTTGGTGGCTCCGTGGAGATACAGGACATCGCCCTTGCGCCCATAAGCCATCGGGATATTGAAGGGCTGCCCATCCACCGCAAAGCTGACGTGGCATAGAAAACCGGCATCCAAAATACTGAAAACACTGGCTTTATCGTACTGCCCACGCTGCGGAACACGCCTCACCTTATTGCGCTCGTCAATCGAAAATTGTTCCATAAGTCAAAAATAATCTTTTGTTAAATGTTAGTAAAGTTATCCATCTAGCGCTAACTTTGACGTCTTAAAAATAAAAACTCAATAAGATTTCTATGAAAAAGTATATCAAGTACAGTTGCATGGCATTTTTGCTGGTTTGTATGGCTTCCAACGGCTTTGCCCAAAAATATGGTCACCTCAACTCAGGTAACCTCCTTGCCCTACTGCCAGCCACCAAAAACGCCAATTCTGAATTGACCGCATACCAGGAGCAGCTACTCAAAGCGCATGATGTGAAGGTAAAGGACTTTCGGGAGCGCGGCGGCAAATTTATGCAGGAATATCAGTCGGGGAAAATGTCAGCAGTGGACGCTCAACAACAGCAAGCCGCCTTACAAAAGGAGCAGGAAGACTTGCTAAAAAACGAACAGGAGATTGTTCAAAAGGTGCAAGCCCGCAGAGAAAAGCTCCTCAAGCCAATCCTTGAAAGGGTGGACAAAGCCATTCATGCTGTTGGCAAAGAGCGAGGATATACTATGATATTCGACACCAGCAGCTTCAATGCGGTGCTTTTTGCCAAAGATAGTGATGATGTGATGCCGCTGGTAAAAGCCAAGCTGGGCATCTAAGAGCGTGTTTGGAATTTACCCTTCGGTGCATTAGTGCAAAAAAGGAATCTGGGTACTATTCAGATTCCTTTTTTAGCGGTGCTAATGTAAGGGTGTTTTTTGATTCATGTTCAGCCTTACTGATAAGGCACTGCCTCTTTTTTATCTTCCTATCCATCCATTTTTACTTCAGCTTTCGCTGCAATTTCACAAAATCATCCATCCCCTGCGTATCGACCACCGCTATCATTTGGCCCCACTCATTGATAACCGGCAACAGGCTGTACTTTCTTTTGTGCATGATTTGAAAAAGTTGCTTTAAGCCCAATTGAGGTACAACGGCCTCAAAATTGCGGCTCGTATGACTGCTTATAGAAGTGTCCAGTTGTTTGTTTTTAATAGCTTCCGCAATAGCCTGCTCGGTCAGCACACCTACTATATTGCCTGCTTCGTCTAGCACTACAAAATGTCTTTCGTTACTGTGCTGTAGCTCAAACGCTGCCTGATGCATCGGCTGTGCTGCCGACAAGCGCGTGAACTGGCGGCGCATCATATCGGCCACTGTTTTGTCCGAAAGCAAATGATCCAACATCACCATCCTGTATTCATGGGATGCAGCAAAAAAGACAAACAAGCCAATCAGCCCCAGCATCAGTTCGGAATGGTACAGGCTGTAGCCTATAAAGCAGATCGCGATGCCCTGCCCCAACCATGAAGCGATGCGTGTAGCTTTGGGCCTGCCTAGCGGAATGGAGAGCAGGGAGCGCAAAATGCGGCCGCCATCCATTGGAAAAGCAGGCAGTAGATTGAAGCCCACCAGCACCAAATTGAGCAGGAAAAGCATGGGGACAAAGTTGGAAAGATCGTTGAACACACGATGTTCTTCTCCTCCCGGCAAAAATCTGGCATCTGCAAAAAAGTAGAGCCCGATACCCAAAACCAGCGCGATGGCTACATTAACCAAGGGACCGGCTATGGCAACTACAAACTCCTGGATTGGCTTTTCGGGCAGTTTATTGAGCCGCGCCACTCCGCCTATGGGCGAAAGGATAATATCCTGAGTAGATACACCATACTGCCTTGCGGCAAATGCATGGCCAAATTCATGCAAAACCACACAAAAGAACAGGCTCAACAAAAAGAGTGAAAAAAGGCCCATTCCCTGTAAGTCCATACCGGTGCTATTGCCAATATAGAGCACGTAGAAAAACAACAGACCAAACGTCCAGTGTATATACACAGGTATCCCGCTGATGGTAGCAAGGCGATAGGCTCCTTTCATAATCGTTGATTTGCCTTCATTAAAACGACCAGCAGAGGGAGAAGGTTGTTGGTTGAAGAAAAGAAATCAGGCACTTTCCATCGCTACAGGCTGAACAGGAATGTACAGATTGCCATTTTTCAGTATTTCCCTGGATATCACGATGCGCTGTATCTCGCTGGTCCCTTCGTAGATTTGGGTGATTTTGGCATCCCGCATGAGGCGCTCCACGTGATACTCTTTTACAAAGCCGTAGCCGCCGTGTATCTGTACAGCTTCCACGGTATGCTTCATCGCTACTTCTGAAGCAAACACCTTGGCCATGGAGCTGGCTGCATCATAGTTCATGTCCTGATCTTTGAGCCAGGCAGAGCGATATACGAGCAAGCGGGCAGCTTCGATATCGGTAGCCATATCAGCCAGCTTGAATGCTATAGCTTGATGTTTGGCAATGGGCTTGCCAAATGCTGCGCGTTCTTGCGAATAGGCAGTAGCCAACTCAAAAGCACCACCAGCTATACCCAATGCCTGAGCCGCAATGCCAATGCGACCGCCTGAAAGTACCTTCATCGCAAATTTAAACCCAAAACCGTCTTCTCCAATTCGGTTCTCTTTGGGTACTTTCACATCGGTGTACATGATGGTATGCGTATCGGAAGCACGAATGCCAAGCTTATCTTCTTTGGCACCAATCACAACCCCTTCCCAATCGGTTTCTACAATAAAAGCATTAATTCCTCTATGACCCTTGTCAGCATCCGTTTGAGCCATGACCAGATGTACATTGGACGTGCCGCCATTGGTGATCCAGTTTTTGGTGCCATTCAGCAAATAGTGATCGCCCATGTCAACGGCGGTGGTGCGCTGGCTGGTAGCATCACTACCCGCTTCCGGTTCCGACAGGCAAAAGGCACCGATCCACTCTCCGGTGGCCAGGCGTGTGAGGTATTTTCGTTTTTGTGCTTCGGTGCAATACTTTTCCAGTCCCCAGCAAACCAACGAATTGTTGACTGACATAATGACTGAGCAAGAGTTATCTACTTTCGATATTTCCTCCATAGCCAGCACATAGGATATGGTGTCCATTCCTCCGCCATTGTATTCCGGTGATACCATCATGCCGAGAAACCCCAGCTCCGCCATTTGCCGGACCTGTTCTTTGGGATAGGACATATTGGTGTCGCGTTCAATAACGCCGGGCTTCAGCTCTTTTTGAGCAAATTCGCGAGCAGCTTCCCGGACGGCCAGCTGCTCTTCAGTGAAGTCAAAAGTCATTCTTAAAAAGGATTTTTGAATAAAAAATCAACAATATATCAAATGTAGCGAATTTACGTTTTGGGCGGCATTTTTCCTAATTTTATCAGCCCATTTGCAAGTCCGGTTCCCTTCACTCCACTACCTCCATCAACGTTCGAAAGGCTACATATTGCCCTTTATAGCGTTCGCTGTGATCTTGTTGAAGGGCTGGTGCAAAAGCTTGCTGATAGTGCTGGAATGCCGCCATATCTTCACAAAGATATTGGAAAGCATAGGTGACACCATCTACCTCATCCTGTAGGATACGGCAAATGCGATGAGATTGAAAAAGGCCCGTTTCTAACACATCGGGAATGTGAACTTCTTTCATCCAACGAAGCCATTCGTCATGAACCGAGTGGGTGATTTTTACGGTTACGTTATAAAGTATCATGGTAATTTGTGAGTTGGAAGCGGGGCAGCGGTATCATTGCACATCATCGCCGCGAAGTTTTCGGAAACGTTTGCGAGCCTCTACAGCAAATGTGCTTCCGGAATATTCGATAAATATCCGCTCATACAATGATTTGGCTAATTCCAAGTCATTGAGCTGGTTTTCATAGAGTTCGGCAAGAGCAAACATGGCATTGTCGGCACGGATACCATGGGCATGATTGTCAATGATCTTATGCAAATAAGCTCCACTTTTGGCATATTGCTTTTGTTTGTAGAAAATGCGTGAGCGCGTCCAGTAAATGTCATCTTCCAAGGAATGCTCAGGATAAAACTGCTGGATGGAATCCAGCTTTTGGAAGGCCTCCTCCAGGCGGTTTTGAAATACCAGCAGGTCGGCAGAGGCATACAATTCCATTGGTTTTGCGATAGAATCGAGCCCCAGATTATCCATAATAAAGATTGATAGATCGAGCGCATCATTGGCAATGAGCTTGGAAGTGGAGGCTTTGAGTACATCAAATTGCGTCTGTGCCCATTGAAAATCACCAACATAATAGGAAAGTTTGGCATTTCGAAAGCGAGCTTCATGGCCCAAGATGTCATCCTTAAACTCCTTGTCCACCTGGCTGTACAATAAGGTAGCTTCCCAGCGCTCTCCCTGCATCAGATAAAAATCGGCCAGGCTCAACTTGGCTTTAGCCTGCACATAGCGGTTGAGGCCGGGATACTCGATCATCTCTTGTAGCAAGCTGGTAGCTTTGCCCAGGTCGTTGAGATAAAAAGCTTCGAGTTCGGCCAGTTCAGCTATGATGGCAGCGGTGGTTTTATTGCTGCCAAACTCCTGTAGAAAGTCAATGTACTGCTGTTCGAGGGCCAACAAGTTTTCTCTACTATAATCAAAGCCTTCCACCAATTTTTTGCGTTTGGTGCTGAGCAACTCCCGCTTGGCTTCAATATAAAAGCTGCTCGCCGGTCCTTTCGTTTCCACCAGATAGTCGTAAGCAGAAATGGCGGTATCATAGTCTTTGGCATTGGCAGCAATTTCGGCCAGCCGATATACCCGGCCTCCGTTTTCGGCCAGCTGGCGATCCAAGGCCTTTACCTGCCTCAAGGCCCCGCGATAGTCCTTCTTTTGAACAAATACCCAGGTCAGCAATTCGGGATAATGGGTAGCATTTTCATCTTCCTGGATGCGTTCGTAGAGCTGCGATTGGAGTTCGAGGTAATCCTCATCGGAAAGGAGGTATCGTTGGAAGAGGGTTTTGAGGGTATTGAGGCGGCTGGGGTTTTCGTTCAGGCTATTGAGGTAGCTGTTGATCATTTTAGGTGCATCGCCTTTTCGACGGTACAGATCGCCCAGGTTGTAGGCAAAGATGTTTTTCTCTTTCAGCATTTTCGAGCCCTTCTCGTAGGTTTGGATGGCCAGGTCGAATTTGTTGAGGGTGGTAAAGGCATTGGCCAGCTTAGTAATGGCAAAACGGTCGGCAGGCAGCTTATCGATGGCTTTTTTATACTGAGCTTTGGCCTCCTCTTCCCGATACTGTTTATCAAACACATTGCCGTAAGTGACCAGCAGGTGAACATCTTTGGGAAATTTTTTGATCTGCTTTTTGATCACCTCTTCGCTCCGCTCATATTGCTCAAGAGAAAGCAGGCAATCGATATAACGATTGAAATAATATTGATTGCCCTTATTGGTTTCAAACAATTTCTTGTACACGGCGGCGGCCTTTTCAAATTCGCCATCCGCATAGTACTGCTGGGCCAGTTTGGTGTCCTGACCAAATAAAAGGAAGGGGAGGCAAAAAAGAAAAAATAAGGTCAGTTTTCGCATTTTACTATACTTAGAAACCTTCAAAAATTGAAAAGAGGATGTTATTTTGAATACTACTTAATGCACTTATGGGACCCATAGTTATTTCTGTGAGTCCTACATCAAAAACGCAGCCGACAAGTAAAAGTTGCCCATTTCAGCTGACCGGGAGCAAAGAAAAAACGGCTATCCCCTCTTATCAAGGACAGCCGTTTTTTAGCGGGCCATCAGAAAAACCGGCTACTCAAGGCGGAACTTCACAGGAAGGTTGAAATATACCTTCACGGGCTTACCGCGCTGCCGGCCGGGCACCCATTTTTGGGACATGCTGTTCATCTTGTTCACCACCCGCAAAGCTTCCTGGCCACACTGCGCACCGATGTCTCGCACAATCTGCGGATCTTTAACCGAACCGTCTTTATCTACCACAAATCGGATCACGACCGTTCCTTCCACACCATTCTCACGGGCGATAGGTGGATATTTGATGTTTTTGTAAATAAATTCCAGCATTTTCCGATTGGCGCATTCTTTCTTTTTGTCTTTGTTCGATTCATTTTCACAACCCGGAAAACGAGGCATTTCTTCCACTACCTGGAAAATTTCTTCCACCTCAGGCTCTGGTGGCGGCGGCGGGGGGGGTGGTGGCGGCGGCGGCGCTTCTTCTACCGGTTCTGGAGCTTCCACTACCGTTTCTTCCTCTACGGACTGATCCACAAATTCGGGTTCATCTTCTTCTTCGATCTCTTCTTCCGGCACTTCTTCAATTACCGGCGGGGGAGGTGGCGGCGGCGGCGGCGGGGGCTCTGCCGTTCGCGGCGGCTCGATCTCGATTTCTTCATCCAGCTCCAAGGCATCATCCGGTATGATGACTTCATCTTCATAGCTGGTCCAGCTAAACGCCAGGATGGTCAAAGCTAGTGCCACCAGCAAGCCGAGGTTGAAGAAGGTGCCACTATGGCGAAAAGCATTAACATCGGGATACTTATTTCGAGCTTCCAAAGGCGAGCTCCAACTTGCGCCGCGGTATCGGTCGGTAAGCTCTGCAGCGGAATGCTTGGAAAAGCGATTTCTCATGTAAAGTATCAGGGCAATTACTGCCAACATCACTACAAGCATGGTGATGGTAAGCGGCATACCTGGAATTGCAATGTCCATATTGCTAGAGTTTGATTTTTATGAAATGTGGGGTAAAGTTGTTAAAAGTGAAATTTTGACAACTTTACCCCTGCTATTGAACCGATAATATTAGCAATAATATCCATTACCTCAAAATATCTATTCGGAAAATAGCTATACTGCACAATTTCAAGAAGCAGCCCGTACAAAATACTGCCTGCCAAAATGATGCCCAGCGTCCGGGTAGAGCCATTTGATTCCAATGCGTTGGAGCGTTTAGCTCCCCAAAGCAGGCTCCACGTCAAGGCAGCATAGGCAATGAAGTGGCCCAGCTTGTCCACCGAAAATAAATCCCACCAAGTTTGAGGCAGGCTAATGCCCGGCCCGATGGATAGTGCCAATATTACAGCAGCACAAACAATTGCCGGGAGATAGTTTTTCAAAATACTTTTTTTGAAAAAACCTCAATGGTATAAAGCTTCAAAATCAACTTCCTTCTTTTGGTTCGGCCGATTAATTCGAAAACGCTTCTTTTCAATCACTTATTCCTCAGTTAACCGCCTGAAATCGGGAATGATTTTTTTTGAGCAGTACGATACACACTAGATGCGATTGAAACTGATTTTGGTGTATGCTCTCTAGTTTTTTTTAAGCAACCTGCTTTTTGTAAGCCTCCGCATTCAGCAGGCTGTCCAGCTCCGCAGGGTCGCTCATCTCAATCTTCACCAACCAGCCCTCTCCATAAGGGTCTTCATTGACTGTGGTAGGGCTATCGCCCTTCGACTCATCCAGGGTTTCATTGAATTCCAGTATTTTTCCGGATACCGGCATGTAGAGGTCTGAAGTAGTTTTGACCGCCTCAACGGTACCAAAAATCTCTTCTTTATTGAGCGTTTCGCCCACAGTCTCCACTTCAATATATACCAATTCGCCCAGCTCGCTTTGAGCAAAATCGGTGATGCCTACATAGGCAATGTTGTCGTCTTCAAGCCGAACCCATTCATGCTCGCTGGTGTATTTTAATTTGGCAGGAAATTTCATACTATGTCTGCTATCGCAATTTTGGTTAATAAATCAGCCAAAAATAGGTGAATTTTTCGGAAGTGCGATAACAATTTCAAAAAGATGTGGTAAATGCATCCCATTCCTTTACCACACCCTTTTTGACCGACAGAATAGGAAAAAACATCAGTTCTTTACCGTGATTTCTTCTTTTTTCAAATACTCCTTAACCCATTCTGTAGTTACTGACTTGGGGCGTTCCAGCGGAAAGCCCATAGCTCGTGACCAGCAAAGAGCCGATAATACACCCAGCGCTCGCGACACACCAAACAGTACCGTATAAAAGCTATACTCTGTGAGTCCGTAGTGAACGAGTATCGATCCGGAATGCGCATCTACATTGGGCCAGGGGTTTTTCACCTTCCCCAATGATTTCAGTATGGGGGGGATCACTTCAAAGCATTTCCATACCACATTGATGATTTCAGAATCATGGATATTGGATTCGGCGAAGCGCTTCTGGGCGATGAAGCGGGGGTCAGGTTGCCGCAGCACAGCATGCCCGTAGCCGGGTATTACCTGCCCGGAAGCCAGCGTGCTGTTGACATAATCGGCGATTTGCTCTTTGGTGGGCCGACGGTTGCCCAGTGTTTCGAGCATCCGGAATATCCATTTGATCACTTCCTGATTGGCCAGGCCATGCAACGGACCAGCCAGCGCATTCATTCCGCCAGCCAGCGCATAGTAGGCATCGCTCAAGGTAGAGCCTACCAAGTGGGTGGCATGGGCAGAGGCATTGCCTCCTTCATGGTCGGCATGTATGGTCAGATAGAGGCGGATAAACTCTTTGAAGTCCTTTCCTTCCATACCGAGCATATGGGCAAAATTGGCACCCCAGTCCAGTGAGAAATCAGGAGCGATGTGCTTGGAGTTGTGATAGGTGCGCCGATAAATATATGCCGCCACCCTTGGCAGGCGGGCGATAATGTTCATCGTATCTTCATATGTTGGGTCCCAATATTCCGTTTTGTTGAGCCCTTCGGCATAGCGGCGGGCAAATTGACTACGGGTTTGCATAGAGGCGATGGCAACGCTCAGCTGAGTCATCGGATGCGCATCGGCAGGCATATTGTCCAGTACTTTGAAGGTATGTTCGGGAACATTGCTGCGGTTTTTCCATTGCTCGCTCACCCACTTCACTTCCTCTTGGGTAGGCATTTCACCTACCAACATCAGCCAGAAAAGCCCTTCCGGCAGGGGTTCTTTGCCGCCAGGAGCGGTGGGCAACATTTCGCGAAGCTGCGGGATGCTGTAACCTCTAAAGCGAATCCCGTCGATGGGATCAAGCTGCGAGGTTTCCCATATCATGCTTTTCACTCCCCGCATACCGCCAAATATCTGAGAAAGCTTTACTTCATCTGCCTTCGTATCGCCATGTTCTTTGAGTAGTGCTTTTATTTCAGCCTTTAAAGCAATTGATTTTTTCTGAAATTTTTGTTTGAGCGGATCCATTGACTATTTTATTAATGTGAATGCTATAATTGTATAACGAAACTGCACGGGGATAGTTGGAGATTCGGGCCTGTATTTTGTGGCTCCCGGCAAAAGATTCAAAATGCAGAGGCTTCGATCGCATCGATTGCTTCTTCGATTTGTGCCGGGCTGGCACCGGCTGCTTTGAGCCTTTGAACTTCAGTAGCTTTTCGAAGCCGCAATGCTTTGGTTCTTTCTTTCAATATTTGTTGTTGCGCTTCGGTAAGCAGCAATCGAACCGATTGGCGGGTACCCGAATAAATTGCCCGTTTTTTGGCGCGGTATTGATCCGGCGCTGTGGTGGCCAGGGATGCTATCTGTTGCAAAGAACTCATCTTCCTGCTTTGGATACGAGCCATCTGGCTTTGCTGATCAGCGGTTAGTTCATAAAGTTCAGCCATTTGGTTTAACAGCTCCTGTGCCACCTCCGCCTGATCTGTTTGGGCCAGTGCTGGCAACAGCAAAACTGCATTCAATATCAGTATTAATGTGTTTTTTTTCATTCTTTAGTACCTTCAGGAATTTGGTGACCAAAGATACGATAATCATTGGCTATGCTTATAGTTCAGGATGTATTAATTAGTAATGAGGTTGTACAAAAGCAGTTTTCTTGCCATCTTGAGGCCTGCAAAGGAGCCTGCTGCTGGGAGGGGGACTTTGGCGCACCGCTGGAAGAGGCAGAACGCGCCACCCTCGAATCGATTTACGAGCAGGTCAAACCTTTTGTGAGCCTTGAGGGGCAGGCGCTGATCGAATCGACAGGCAAATTTACTTTCTTCGAGGAACCCGGCTTCTACGGCACTCCGCTGCTGGAGGATGGCGCCTGTGCCTATATGACCTTCGATGAGCGGGGTATTGCGCAGTGCAGCATTGAGCAGGCTGACCGGGATGGAGCCATCGAGTTTCAAAAACCCCTTTCCTGTCACTTATATCCGCTGCGCATCAAAAGTCAGGAGGAACTCGCCTTTGAGGCTATCAATTTCGATAGCTGGGAAATATGCAGCCCGGCCTGCACCAAGGGTCGTGCTGCTCAATTGCCCGTTTACCAATTTGTAAGAGAGGCGCTTATTCGCAAGTATGGTGCTGCCTTTTACGAAGAGTTGGATGCAGCTGCCAGGCATTTTTTGGAACAAAGTGAGGAGGGGGCAGTATAATTCCGAGAGTACTATATTTTTTGATTTTCAGCTTCAAACCCGTTACCTTTGCAGGGCTTTTTGAAAAAGGCCATCATGCATAGCTCATGGGCGATTTGATTAGCTAGTATTTGGAGGTGTAATTAGCTCGTTTTGAGTAATTTACGCTGTAAACAAGAAATTAATTTAAAAAAAAGATAAAATATTTCGAGACAATGGCTCTTATTGGAAAAATACGGAAAAACAGTTGGTTGCTCATCTTTTTGATTGCCTTGGGTGTGGGTGGCTTTGTAATGATGGATATGTTTTCGGGGCAGCAAAGTATCATGGGCTCTTCACAGCTTACTATGGGCAAGGTGGATGGCGAAAAGCTGGACTGGAATGAGTTTAACCGGGCCGAGTCCATACTGTATGCCAATTCAGGTGGTGACTTTTACGCGCGCCGTGATTATTTGTGGAATTATTTTGTGGAGAAAAAATTGCTGGAAAAGGAGGCGGAGCAGTTGGGACTCGGCGTGAGTAATGAAGAACTGCTCGACCTCGAGTTTGGCCCCAATCCAAGCCCGATCATCGTCCAGCGTTTTGCCGACCCCGCCACCGGTCAGGTCAATCAGCAGATATTAAACGAGTATCGCACTTCATTGGAAAGCGGCGATCTGGCCAAAAACCCACAGTTTGGTCCCTTCTGGGCCTACCAGGAAAAGGAAATCATCAAAGATCGCCTGCAAACCAAGCTCAACACCCTGGTCAGCAAAGCTATGTATATCCCTTCCTGGCTGGTAGAACAAAACCATATCGACCAAAATACCAAGGTCAGTTTTGGTTATGTTCACATTCCTTTCGACGAGATTCCCGATATCGATATTGAAGTTTCGGATGATGATTATCGCAGCTATCTCAATGAGCATCGCAACGAATATGTGCAGGATGAGGAGATGCGCAAAGTAGCATATATTTCCTTTGATGTAGCACCTACCTCACAGGATTCTGCCACCCTTCGCCAACAGTTGGTCGGTCTCATTTCGGCATTTGGCGATTCCGATGACGATTCTACTTTTGTGGACAATAACTACGGCAACCTGGATGTGGTGTTTACCAAAAAGAGCCGCATCAATCCAGACATTGCCGACTCCTTGTTCAATGCACCTATAGGAGCCGTGATAGGCCCATACATTGAAGGCAGAAATTACATGCTGGCCAAGCTCGTGGATCGCAAACTGCTTCCCGATTCCGTACAGGCGCGCCACATTCTCATCGGCGCCAACGATCCGCCTTCCCTGGCCAAAGCACAAAACACGATTGACAGCCTCAAGACGCTCATAGAGAATGGCACACACACTTTTGATTCGCTCGCCAGAGTATTCGGCCAGGATGCCACGGCAAGCAAAGGCGGTGATTTGGGCTTTGCCGGACCCAATGCGATGGTCAAGCCGTTCAATGATCTGATCTTCTTTCAGGCAGAAGAAGGGCAATTGAATACGGTCATCACGCAGTTTGGCGTACACCTTGTAGAAGTGACAGCCCGCAAATTCATCGACAATGAGGAAGGCGCCAGAGTAGCGTATATACCTCAGGCAATCATTCCCAGCGAGGCCACTCAAAAGGATGAATACAATAAGGTACTCGAGTTTGTAGCCAAACACCGCACCATTGACCAATTGGCTGAAAGTGCTGAGGCCAGCGAAAAGATGGAGCTTGTCACATCACCACCCCTCACCGCCAATGCTTATACGGTGGGCGATCTGGGCTCTGGCAATTCGTCACGAGACATAGTCCGCTGGGCCTTTTCGGGCGATGCTGAAGTCGGCAAAGTCTCTCCGTCCATTTATGTATATCAGGACCCTGTTGATTTTTTTGAATCCAAATATATAGTGGCTGGGCTGAAAAACATTCAAGCTGCCGGAGAGGTGGATATTGACGATGTGCGGGAAGAAATTGCCATCAAGGTGAAAAACCTCAAAAAGGGAGAATTGATAAAATCGGCCATCAGTAGTCAGGACCTGTCCGCTATTGCTGCCAAATACAATACTAAAGTGGATACGGCCGGCAATGTGGTATTCAGCGCTCCTACTGTTCCAGGCCTTGGCACCGAGCCTATGGTTATCGCCAAAGCAACGAATCTGCAGGTCAATGCTACCTCTGAACCTATCGTTGGCAACAATGGCGTGTATGTAATCAGATCCATAAGCAAACAAGACGCCCCGGCAGTACCAAACCTTGCCCAACTGCGCAAAGTGACGGCATCTTCCCTGCAAGGCCAGGTTAGCAGCCGCTTGATGCAATCCATCAGAGATGGTGCACATGTGAAGGATTATCGCTTTAATTTTTATTGATTTTCAACCGGCAATCTTGCCTCATACTGCTAAAATATCCCGCCATTCATAGGAATTTCGGGTTGTTTTAGCAGTTATGAAAAGGAAAAATCGCCTCTTTTGGGTAGGCTTTGTAGAGCTGGTCTCACATATTTTTTATCTTTGTGCAATTCGTACTTTCCCCCCAAGTATTTGGCTTTTATGGCAACCTCATATTAGCTTTTTCGTTGAATAAGACTGATCTCAACCCCACAATCTGAATTCTTTTATTTACGTAAACCTTTGAAATATGAATATTGCAGTAGTAGGTACAGGCTACGTTGGTCTCGTCACCGGAACTTGTTTCGCCGAAACGGGCAATAATGTAACCTGTGTTGATATTGATGAAAACAAAGTACAACGCCTCAGAGCCGGTGAAGTGCCCATCTTCGAACCCGGCCTCGATTTGCTCTTCGAAAGAAATACCAAACAGGGCAGGCTGCGCTTTACCACCAACCTGGCCGAAGCAATCGGCCCTGCAAAAATCATCTTCCTCGCCCTCCCCACGCCCCCCGGCGAAGATGGTAGCGCCGATTTGTCTTATGTGCTGGGAGTGGCAGATCAGCTGGGCACTATGATTGATGAGTATAAGGTGGTGGTCGATAAAAGTACGGTACCCGTAGGGACTGCCGAAAAGGTCCACGCGCACATCGCCAGAAACACCAGCGAAGAGCTGTTCGATGTGGTATCAAACCCCGAATTTCTCAGAGAGGGCGTTGCTGTGGATGATTTTCTCAAACCCGATCGGGTGGTGGTGGGTACCAGCTCTGACAAAGCCCGTCAGCTCATGGAAACCCTGTATGCTCCATTTGTCCGGCAAGGCAATCCCATCATCTTCATGGATGAGCGCTCTGCCGAAATGACCAAATATGCCGCCAACTCCTACCTGGCTACTCGTATTTCATTTATGAATGAAATTGCCAACCTCTGCGAAAAAGTAGGTGCCAATGTGGACATGGTGCGCAAAGGTATGGGCAGTGACAATCGGATCGGCAAACGCTTTCTCTTCCCCGGTGTGGGCTACGGCGGTAGTTGCTTTCCAAAAGATGTTCAGGCGCTGCACAAAACAGCCAATGAATACCAGTATGATTTCAAAATACTGGATTCTGTGATGGATGTCAACAGAATCCAAAAAACCATTCTTTCTTCCAAGATCAAGCGCTTTTACAACAACGACCTTCATGGCGTCACCATCGGTGTTTGGGGTCTCGCTTTCAAACCCAACACCGATGACATCCGCGAAGCCCCCGCTCTCTACATCATTGATGAGTTGCTGACAGCCGGAGCCACTATCCAGGCCTTCGACCCCGAAGCGATGGACAATGTGAAAGCCATTTACGGCGATCGGATCAAGCTTGTGGACAGTCAGTATGCCGCTATTGAAAATGCAAATGCCCTGGCCATCATCACTGAGTGGAGCGTATTCCGCACCCCTGATTTTGAAAAAATTCGCACGGCCTTGAAGGATAACGCAATTTTCGATGGTCGCAATTTGTACGACCTGGAGCAAATGGCAGAGATGGGTTTACACTACGAAAGCATCGGCAGGAGCCCAGTGGTAACTAAGCTAAAAGTGTCGCAAAACGGGCATCAATAAAGATTTGTACTCCTTTCAACCCGCGCCGGGCCTCTCCGGCGCGGGTTGAAACTTATCTTCCCTTTTCCACATAAAATGTATTCTTATCTTTGGCGTTATTACCTATAACATGGTAAAACATCCTCTCATATTAGCCCTACTCTTCGGTTTGCTGGCTTGCAACAGCTCAGTTGAAACAGTATCAATTACTGATGAAAACGGCGATTTGCTGGAATACAACCGCCGCAAAAGCGACTTTGCCAAACATGGCGAATACCTTCGGAAGAATGAACAGGGGCAGCTTTTGGAAAAGGCTTCTTTCCATAACGACACCCTGCATGGCGAAAGGATTTTGTACTTCAGCAACGGCCAGCCGGAAATCATCGAGCGGTATGAAAAGGGCGTGTTTGTAGGCACTTACCAACTCTACCATGAAAGCGGACAGCTCAAACAGCAGGGCGAATACATTGGCGGCAGTATGGAAGGCGAATGGAAGAGCTGGTACGAAACCGGGCAACTCAGAGAGGTCGTTCTTTTCAAGGAAAATGAAGAAAATGGCCCCTTTGTCGAATATCATAAAAATGGTAAGCTCAAAGCCGAAGGCCAATATCTCAATGGCGATTTTGAGCACGGGCTGCTGAAGTTGTACGATGAAAGTGGTGAGCTGGTCAAGAAGATGGACTGTGTCAAAGGCGTTTGCCGAACTATCTGGACCAAAGAGGATGGAGATGTAACGCCCGACAAATCCTGAATGCAAAACAAGCAAACGAGAACGCTCCTAGTAAAAATACTATGACTCAACCCTTACACTCTTTATCGAAATTTATCGCACTTCTTGTACTATTTAGTCACCACACAATCTCTCTGTCGGCTCAAATCGGTGGGGATAATGTGTACGAATTCCTCAATCTTTCTCCCTCTGCCAGAGTAAGTGGCCTGGCCGGCAATCTGATCACCGTTCGCGATGATGATGTTGCCCTCGCTTTTGCCAATCCCGCTTTGCTCAACAGTGGCATGCACCAACAATTGTCCTTCAACCACAATCTGCATATGGCTGACGTTCAGCACGGCTACGCCAGCTACGGGCACCATGCAGCCCGCCTGGGCCTCAGCTTACACGGAGGCATACAATACCTCAGCTATGGCGAATTCGACGCTGCCGATGCCTTTGGCCAGCTTAGCGGCACCTTCAAGGCCTCAGAATACGCGCTCACCTTGGGCGGTGGGCGCCAGCTGTACGACCGCCTTTCGGTAGGTGCCAACCTAAAGCTGATCAGCTCTCAGCTGGAAAGTTACACCTCTTACGGGCTCTCTGCCGATATGGCAGCCTTTTACCAGGATTCTTCCGGCCGCTTCTCTGCTACCTTGCTCTTGAAAAATATAGCGACGCAGCTTTCTACCTACCAGCCCGACAATCGGGAGGCTGTACCCTTTGAAATTCAGATTGGCATTTCGCAGCGTTTAAAGCATTTGCCTTTTCGCCTCTCTGTGGTATATCACAACCTCCAGCGGTGGAACATTCTGTACGATGACCCCAATGTAGAGGAAAGCACGCTTTTTTTGGGCGGCGACCAAAATACCGAGAAGAGCCAGCTGTCGGTAAATATTGACAATTTCTTTCGGCATATGATATTTAGTGGCGAGTTTTTGTTTGGCAAAAAGGAAGCGGTACGCCTGCGGCTAGGGTACAATCACCTGCTGCGTAAGGAGTTGACGGTGCGCAATTTCAGGAGCCTGGCTGGCTTTGCTTTTGGGATGGGCATTAAGATTAACCGCTTTCGGATCGAATACGGCCGGCAGGTTTATCACCTTGCCGGGGGGAGCAATCATTTTAGTATTTCCACCAATATTGCTGAATTCCGCAGCTGATGCAACGCTTTGCCCCTTTCTGCCGTCTGTACTATTGAAAACAAGTCACTAAAACCTTGTAGATGATTGCGCTGGGATTTACAAATTTGGTATTCTTAGCATGTGCAGTTTATTTTGCTTTGGAGCGCAGGAGGGCCTTTTACAAAAGCCACCAATTTTGGCTGGCTGCGATTGGTTTGCTGATCTCAGTCTATATCACGCTTTTGTACTTTCCTCTCGATTTTGTTAGCGGATCGTATCTGGCCCCATAAGTATCGAAAATAACACCCGAGGTTGATACCTCCTTGTATTGTGATTTTCGGGGAAAGCCCGGGAATCACAATTTTTTTCCAGCGGTATTTTTATCAAACCTTCACCTGTGCCGAATCTTTCAATGCTTCCAACACTTTTTTTGCCGCTGCCAGGTTCTTCACATTTTCTTTGATAAGTATAAAATAACGAGCCGATTTTTTGAAGCTCAACCGCTGCGCGCTGCCCTCAATGGCCACGTATTGCAGCATATTGTTGAACAGCGCTGTTTCAAAAAACGGGCTTTGCGGATTGCTGATGAAGTAGCAGCGGAGCTTTTGGCTCTTCAAGGTCATCCGCTCAAAGCCGAGCTGCTTGCAAACCCACCGAAGGCGCAGACCGTCGAAAAGCTCACGCACCTGCCGCGGAATCTGGCCAAAGCGATCTTCCATCCGGACAGCAAAAGCTGCCAAGTCTTCTTCATTTTCCAGCGCATCCAGCTTGGTGTATAAGTTGAGCCGCTCCTGAATACTGTTGACATACTCATCGGGAATCAGCATTTCGATGTCCGTCTCGATTTGTACATCCCGCACAAATTTCCGCTCTTTTTCCAGATCTTCTTTAAACAATTCCTTAAATTCTGTCTCTTTCAACTCCTGAATAGCTTCCTCCAGAATTTTTTGGTACGTTTCATAACCAATGTCGGAAATAAAGCCACTTTGCTCGGCACCCAGCAAATTGCCCGCTCCGCGAATGTCGAGATCGCGCATGGCAATATTGAAGCCGCTGCCCAGCTCGGAAAATTCCTCCAGAGTACGGAGTCGCTTGCGGGCATCTGGTGTAAGCACCGACAGAGGCGGACTGAAGAGATAGCAAAAGGCCTTCCGGTTGGACCGCCCCACCCGGCCCCGCAGCTGGTGCAGGTCGCTCATCCCGAATTGGTGCGCATTGTTGATGATGATGGTATTGGCATTCGGAATGTCGAGCCCGGTTTCGATGATGTTGGTACAGATGAGCACATCGTAGCGGCGGTCGATAAAGTCGAGCAAGGTTTTTTCCAACTTCTTGGAATCCATCTGACCATGAGCTTCTGCCACATCCACATCGGGGCACAGGCGCCGCACCATCGCAGCGATATCCGGCAATGATTTTACGCGATTGTGGACAAAAAAGACCTGCCCTGCTCTGTTGATCTCATAATAAATGGCATCCTTTATCAGCTCATCGTTAAAAAGGCGCGTTTCGGTATGTATCGGCTGGCGGTTGGGTGGTGGGGTGCGAATAATGGACAGATCGCGGGCAGCCATCAAAGAGAATTGCAGGGTACGCGGGATGGGCGTAGCCGTAAGGGTGAGCGTATCCACATTGACTTTAAGATTGCGCAGTTTCTCCTTCGCCGCCACACCAAATTTCTGTTCCTCATCGATCACCAGCAGCCCTAAATCCTTGAAGCCTACCTCTTTATTCAACAAGCCATGCGTACCTATTACAATGTCCAGTTCTCCGGCTTTCAGTTTTTTAAAGATGGCCCTCCTTTCGGCTGTGGTGCGGAAGCGATTGACATAATCCACGCTCACACCAAACTCTTCGAGCCGCTCGCCAAAAGTCTTGTGATGTTGCAATGCAAGGATGGTGGTAGGCACCAGTACTGCCACCTGTTTGCCATCCACTACCGCTTTGAAAGCTGCACGAATTGCCACTTCCGTTTTACCAAATCCCACATCGCCGCAGATCAGGCGATCCATCGGATAGTCCTTCATCATATCCTCTTTCGTTTCGGTAGTAGCTTTAAGCTGGTCGGGCGTGTCTTCGTAAATAAAGGAAGCTTCGAGTTCGTTCTGTAGGTAGCCATCATCGGGAAAAGCATGCCCTTTGGATGCCTTGCGCTTGGCGTACAGCTTAATCAACTCTTTGGCAATATCCTTTACCTTTCGCTTGGTTTTGCGCTTGAGGTTGGCCCAGCTGTCCGAACCGAGCTTACTGAGCTTGGGCGGCGTGCCTTCTTTGCCCACATACTTTGAAATTTTGTGCAATGTATTGATGCTGACGTAAAGGATATCGTTGTTTTTGTAAATCAGGCGCACCGACTCCTGGATATGGCCGTTGATATCAATTTTTTCGAGGCCCGAATAGCGCCCTACGCCATGATCGATGTGCGTCACAAAATCGCCGGGCTGCAGTTCGCGCAGCATCCGGAGGCTGATCGCCTGATCTTTGGTGAAGCCTCTGCGCAGTCGATAACGGTGAAAACGCTCGAATATCTGATGGTCGGTATAGCAGGCTACTTTCAGCGCGGCATCTATGAAGCCCTGATGGATCGCTTGGTTGATCGGGTGTATATGTATGTTGGCTTTGAGGTCTTCAAAGATGGCATAAAATCGCTCGATTTGTTTGCTACTATCGGTAAATAGAAAATTGCTGATGCCTTTTGACTCGTTTTGTTGCAAATCTTCAATGAGCAGAGAAAAATTCTTGTTGAAGCTGGGCTGTGGTTTGCCCTCGAAGCTGATTTTCTGATCGATGGGCATCGGCGGTGCCGATTTCCCATAGCAAATGATGGTGCTGGCTTCCAGGTCGGTGATCACTTCGCGCGGCAGGATAAAGGCCCGCTCCTTAAACAGCTCCGCCAATTCGCCTTCGTTGGTCGAAGAAAGAGAAGCAGCAAATTGCTCCGATTTTTCAAAGCATGTCTGCAACTTATCCAACAGCATCTCAAAATCCTTCATCCAGATGACGGCACCTTCTTCCAATACCTGAAATAACGACACTTTCTGGTCTTGCGTAAAGCGTGTATTGATATTGGGAACAATAGATACTTTGGCAATCTTACTTTTCGACAACTGGGTGGTAGGATCGAAGGTGCGGATACTCTCTACCTCATCGTCGAACAATTCAAACCGATAGGGCCACTCATTGCCATAGGAAAAAACATCCACGATACCGCCACGGATGGAAAACTGGCCCGGTTCGTACACAAAATCGACCCGCTGAAAGCCATATTCGATTAGCACTTCGATCAAAAAATCAACATCCACCTGCTCATTTTTAACTAGTTCGATACGACTCTCCTTAAGTACTTTTGGTGCTACTACTTTCTCAAACAGTGCCTCCGGATAAGTCACAATGAGGTCGGTACCTTGAGAAGTTGTGACCTTGTTGATGATCTCGGTACGCTGCAGGACATGGGCGCTGCTGAGGGATTCGAAGGCTTGTGGGCGTTTGAAGGAATCGGGGAAAAAGTGGACAGGCTTTTTGTCGAAAAGGCTGCTGAGGTTGTTTTGAAGGTAGGCCGCTTCCTCCTTGTCATTGGCGATGATGAGCTGGCTGTGCGGATGGTGGAGGTATGTTCCGGCCAACACAAAGCTATCCTGCGCACCGACCAGGCCGACCAATTGTAAGCGCCTCGGGGTGTTCTCAACAATCGCTTCCGTGATTTGCTGTATCCGTGTATCATCGCGATACAGCTCCAACAACCGCCTCAAATTTTCCACACCACAAATATACTGCTTCAATAAAAAAAAGGGATATTGGCTCTGCATTTTTCTCAACCAATCAATCATGCCTTATAACATCGAAATCAAAGCCCGCTGCGCCAATCCTACGCAAGTGCATCAATGGCTGCGCCAACACCAGGCTCGGCACCTCGGCACCGATCATCAGATCGACACCTACTTCAAGGTACCAAACGGACGGCTGAAACTCCGCGAAGGACAGATCGAAAATGCGTTGATCCACTACCGCCGCAACGATCAGGCCGGCCCCAAAGCCTCTGAGGTGCTGCTTTATCAGGCTCCTGCCGATCTTATGCTGAAGCAGCTATTAAGCGCTGCCCTGGGCATCTGGGTAGTGGTGGACAAACAGCGCGACATTTACTTTATTGATAATGTAAAGTTCCATGTCGATCAGGTAAAAATGTTGGGTGACTTTGTGGAGATCGAAGCCATCGATGAGGATGGAAGCATTGGAAAGTTCAAGCTGCTCGAGCAATGCAAGCATTATATGCAAGCCCTGAACATTGGACAGGGAAATTTAGTGGACACTTCTTACAGTGATCTTCTAAAGCTTGTGGAGCAATAGACTTTGAATAGACTTTGAATAAGATGAGCCACAAATCCTATCCGGCAAAAGTGCTGCTCTTTGGTGAATACACAATCATCAAAGGTGCACAGGCTCTGGCCATCCCGTATGATGGCTATTCGGCCAGCTGGCAGCAGCAGCCAGGCACTCCGCAAGCTGCGCTACTCGCCTTTGTCCACTATCTGACCCGACAGCCGCAGCTGCCCGCCCGAATTCGCCTGGCTGATCTGCAAAGCGATTTGGGAAACGGACTTTACCTGCAATCAGACATTCCCATCGGCTTCGGATTGGGCAGCTCGGGAGCTGTTTGTGCAGCTGTATTCGATCGGTACAAAACCGCTGATGTGGATGACATCCCTACACTTCGGCATCTGTTGGCTGTGATGGAAAATCATTTTCACGGCTCCAGCTCGGGCATCGATCCACTGGTTTGTTACTTAAACCAGCCCCTGCTGTTCGAGCCTGACACAAAGCGCTGGCAGCAGGCCGAGCTGCCCAAAAGCAGGGAAGCGGATACCGGTGCCTTGTTTTTGCTCAACACTAGCCAGACCCGCCAAACGGAACCGCTCGTCCGGCACTTTCTACAGCGTTGTGAGGAGCCAACCTATCTGCAACGACTCGAAGCAGAGCTAATGGGCTACAATGAGGAGGCTATTGCTTCCTTTCTACAGGGCCGATGGAAGTTGCTTTTTGAACACTTCCATGACATCAGTCTGTTCCAATATCGCTACTTTGCTGCCATGCTCCCTCATTATTTGCGGCCGTTTTGGCAGGCTGGCCTGGAGGGCAAGCAATACAAACTGAAGCTCTGCGGCGCGGGTGGTGGCGGCTTTATGCTGGGTTGTACGGGCGACTGGCCAGCTGCGAGGCAGGCTTTGGAGCCCTTTGAACTTTTGCCCCTGGTGAGGTGGTAATGAGAAGTATGTTAAGAGCTTGCCTAAATAAAGCTTTCAAAAACGTCAAATTATCCATTGCCCTGCATATCTTTGGACTTCCCATTTTTTTACGTAAAATTCGTGGACTATGCCTCGCTCTTTTGTAAGTTCAATCGCCATTCTTTTTATATTTCTGAGCCCCCTATCCGCCCAGGAATTTGGTTACGGCTTTAAAGTCGGCCTAAACTTTTCGAGCTTTAAAGGACCGATAGAAAAAAGTGCTGCGGGCAGCAGTGTGGAAGAGTTCAACAACAATACCGGCTTTCATGTAGGCATTGTGGTGAATGCCACGTTCACTGATCTGTTTGGCCTCCGTGGGCAGCTGCTCTTCTCCCAAAAAGGCAGTGAATATCGCTTCGACGGAGAAAGCTTCCAGTTTTTGGTATCCGATTCCGGCAAGCGGGTGATTGCTACCGGCACACGAAAGTCGATTCTCACGATCACCAATTCTTATTTAGATATTCCCATTATGGCTTACTACCGCATCGGCGAGCGCTTTGAGGTGTTTGGCGGAGCGAGTGTCGGCTTTTTGGTTGGCTCAACGGCATCCGGCGAGCTGGGGTTCAACGGGCAGTCGAATTCCAATGGCACACCCATCAAATTTACGTCAACTTCGGATATCGATTATTTTGATGATTCGCCACCCACAGCCGAGCAGCTACGCAACTCTTCCAACCCCTTTGAATTTACTGCCGATGGTGAAACGGTATTCGTTCCCAAAATCATGGGAGGTTACTACGATTTTACTACAAAAGACAAGAGTGTGTACAATATCCTTGATGGAGGATTGGTTGGCGGAATCAACTTTTTTCTCAACAGAGGACTCTATCTGGGGGCAGCGCTTCACTACGGTCTGTTGGATGTAACCAATGAAGACTACGATGTATCCCGTGTAGCTTTTGAAGGGAATAATTATATCAAGCGCTCGGATAATGATAAAAATTTCTCTATTCAGGTGGGTCTGGGCTTTAGTTTTTAGACAGCTCGCGCAAATACAGCATCCATGAACTGGCCGCTCAAAATAGCCCGACGCTACCTTTTTGCCAAAAAATCGACCAATGCCATCAATATCATCTCTGGCATTTCGGTACTTGGCATTGTGATTGGCACTGCGGCGCTCCTGCTTACCTTATCGGTATTCAATGGCTTTGAAGATCTCTTTCTCAGTCTCTTCAACTCCTTCAATCCAGATGTAAAAATCACTGCCCGGCAGGGTAAAACCTTCGAGCCAACTACTGCTCAACTCAAGGATTTGAAAGCGCTGCCCGGAGTGCTCGCCGTCTCCTCAACCCTCGAAGAGATTGCCTTTTTTGAGTACAACGGCAGCCAGGCATTTGGCGTACTAAAGGGTGTGGATGATGCTTTTGAGGATGTGGTCAGGATCGATACAATGATTGCCAAAGGTGAATTTCAACTGAAAAAGGAGGGGCGCAATTACGTAGTGCTCGATCCCCTCATTCGCAATCGCTTGTCATTGGACATTGAAGATTACTTCACGCCGCTGCATATTTATATGGCCAAACAAAAATCCAGCTCGCTGGGGCATCCATTTGTCAAACGCCTCGCTTATCCGGCCGGGCTATTGGCCAGCCAGCAGGATTTCGACAACCAATACGTCATCTGTTCGATGGACCTGGCCAGGGAGCTGCTCAATAAGCGCGTGGAGGTCAGTGCGCTGGAACTGAAGATAGATCCTCAAGCCGATCCAAAAGGAGCCATCGCCAAAATCCAGCAGTTGATGGGCACCGATTTTGATGTGAAGGACCGCTACCAGCAGGATGAGGCATTTTTTAAATTGATCAATATCGAAAAGTGGATGAGCTTTGCGCTGGCCGGCCTGATGCTGCTGCTCGTCGCCTGCAATATGATCGGTGCGCTTTGGATGTTGGTACTCGACAAAAAAGAAGACATTGCCATCCTCAAATCCATGGGCGCTACGGATACAAGGGTCCGCGATCTGTTTCTCTACGAAGGCATACTTCTATGCTCCATGGGGCTGCTCATCGGGTTTCTGCTGGCGGTGGGCTTTTATATCCTCGAAAAGAGTGTGGGCATTATTCCCATTCCTGCCAGCTTCCTGGCGGAAGGCTACCCCATCAGCCTCCGTACGATAGACTTTTTGATAGTTGCCATCACGGTATTTGCTATCGGGGGGATCGCCTCACTGCCGGCAGCATTTCGGGCAGCCAGAGTACCAGCATTGATCTTGGAGGAATAAAGAGATCAACAGGAAATGGGTATATTTGCTGCTCAAAAATGCAAAGTGACCCAACAGATGGATGATTGGCAAATGGATTTTGAATGGTTGCGGCTGCGCCATCAGGTAAAAGATTTGCTGAAGCACGATCAATTACCGAACCTCAACAGTTTGTTGCTACTTATCGGCATACAGGAATTGGGGCGCTGGAAATCGGAATTTACTAAAGAAGAAAAGCAGGATTTGATGCATATTGCGGCCTGCCAATTATTGAGCTATGAAGGCTATTATGAATTTGAAGGCCGCGATGCCGATGGCTGGCCACACTACAAAATGCTGAAACCGCTCCGCTTAAAGGGCGTAAAAGAACAAGAGGTTTTGCTGAAAAAACAGATCATCAAATATTTTAAAGAACGGGAAGAGGAAGAATAGCCTTTTCCAATAGGCCTTTTAAAAAGTACTCATTCTCATGAAACAGTTTATCGGAATAGTAGCTCTTTGTGCATTGTTGGCGTCGCTGACGGTCAACCTGTCCTGCAACCGCGATCCATATACGTATGCCATGATCGAGACGAATATGGGCAATATGAAAGTGAAGCTGTACAATGAAACACCCAGGCATCGCGACAATTTCATCAAGCTCGCCAATGAAAGTTTTTACGACAGCCTGCTTTTTCACCGAGTCATCAATGGTTTTATGATTCAGGGCGGCGACCCTCGCTCCAAGAGCAGGGATAATCCGGCCACCCTTGGCCAGGGCGGGCCCGGCTATACTCTGGAGCAGGAAATTGGTCTGCTGCATTTCAAAGGAGCCCTTTCTGCTGCCCGGCTGCCCGACCAGATGAATCCCAAAAAAGAGTCTTCCGGCTCCCAGTTTTTTATCGTTCAGGGTACTGTTTTGAATGACCAGCAGCTCAATGCAATGGAGCAACACAAGGGCATCAAATACAGCGAGGCTCAGCGAAATTTGTATAAAGAGTTGGGCGGCTTCCCTTCACTTGATATGGATTACACGGTGTTTGGAGAGGTTGTAGAAGGGATGGAGGTGATTGACAAAATTGCCGGAGTGCCTACCGGGGAGAGGGATCTGCCGCTGGAGGATGTGCGAATGTTTGTCAAAATTTTAAATTAATTACCCATGCAGTATATCAAAAATATAGCCCTGCTAGCCGTTACAGGCTGCCTGATTGCCGGATGTGCCCGGCCAATTGCCGACTTTAGCTTTGCCCACAAAGATGCCACCGCACCTGCTGAAGTCCGATTCAATAACCACTCAAAAAAGGCAGAGCAATACGAATGGGACTTTGGAGATGGCAAAAAATCCGACCAGGCAGCACCTACCCACCGCTACCAATCTTCTGGCCAATATACCATCACCCTGAACGCTACAAAAGGTAATAAAACCAGCAAAAAATCGAAAAAATTGACCATAGCTGCTCCTAAAAAATGTTATGTCGAAATTGAAACCGACTACGGCAACATGACTATCCTTTTGTATGATGCCACCCCTCAGCACCGCGACAATTTCATTAAACTGGCAGAAGATGGCTTTTTCAATGGCCTTCTCTTCCACCGCGTCATGAACGGCTTTATGATACAGGGTGGCGATCCCGATTCGAAAAACGCCCAGCCTGGTCAGCGGCTCGGCATGGGTGGGCCCGGCTATCAGGTACCAGCCGAATTTGCGGACACCCTCATCCACCTCAAAGGCGCATTGGCTGCAGCCCGCATTGGTGGCCCGACCAATCCGGAAAAAAAGTCCTCCGGCTCTCAGTTCTACATAGTGCAGGGCAAAAAAATGAAAGCCCGTGAGTTGGATATTCTGGAAGCTCAAAAAAATATACGTTATTCAGAAGCTCAGCGAAAGCAGTATATAGAGCAGGGCGGCACCCCCCAACTGGACCGCGAATACACTGTATTTGGGCAAGTGATCAGCGGCTTGGAGGTAATCGACAAAATAGCCGCTGTGATGACCGATGCCAATAACCGGCCCAAGAAAGATGTTAAAATGCAGGTAAAAGTAATTCAGTAAGGAATGCCCAATAATTATTCTAACGTATGAACGAACACACCCTCCTTGGTATTGACATTGGTGGCACCGGTATCAAAGGTGCGCTGGTGGATGTAAAAGCCGGCTGCCTGGTAACGGAACGTTTCCGCCTGAGCACCCCCCAGCCAGCTCATAAACAAGCTATCACAACTACCTTCTGCCAGGTAGTGAAACATTTTGCCTGGCAGGGAATTATCGGCTGTGGTTTCCCGGCTGTAATCAAGAATGGTCACTCTTTGACCGCTGTTAATATTCACAAGGATTGGATTTCAGCCAATGTAGAGGATATGCTCTCCACCTCAAGTGATTGTACCGTGAAGGTGTGTAATGATGCGGATGCCGGAGGTATTGCTGAGATGCGTTTCGGCAAAGGAAAGGGGCAGCAGGGAGTAGTTCTTTTTGTCACTATCGGTACGGGGATTGGCTCAGCGCTCTTTGTCAACGGCAAGCTGGTACCCAATACAGAATTGGGCCAACTCTTTTTGAAAAACCACCAGGAGATTGTGGAGCGATACGCCGCAGCCAGCGCGCGCAAGCGGGAGGAGTTGAGCTGGGAGCATTGGGCTGCGCGCTTCAACGAATTTCTGGCGATGGCTTATACCTTATTCACGCCCGACCTGATATTATTAGGTGGTGGAATCAGCAAGAAATTTGAAAATTACGGGCATGTACTAAAATCGCCTGCAAGGTTAGAGCCTGCCGCCTTACGCAATGAGGCCGGTATTATTGGAGCAGCTATGTACGCTTATGAACTGCAGCACGCCCCTGTAAAGCATTCATAATATGTCTCCCTCCTAATCAGGGCAGCAGCGCGCGAAAATCCTGATATCTAGTCTGAAAACCTGGCTCCCCATCTCCACAATCGGAAGCAAAATCTACAATCTTGGTAATTCGCAATTCGCTATCTGCCAGTCGGCCGGCAAGCCAGTGAACGGGCGGATCGTTGTGAAATCCCTCCAATCGTTCAAGCAGGCTCTGCAGCCCAAAGGCGTTATAACTAAAAGGGCATATGATCTGCACAGAAAGGCTGTCGGCAATGAGTACATCCGCTCCCGTATAGTTGATCCGAGCGAGCCAGTCGGCCATTTGGCCGAGGTTTGGCACATGGTTGCCCAGCAAAATGTCTGCCAGGCCATCTCCCCCGAATTTATCTTTCAAAGCCTTGATGGTCAACCCTTTATCCATGTAAATGATTTCATGAGCCATCGCAGCTAACAACTCGTGCTCCGAGTCAATCGCTTTGAGCATCCCACTTGTGATGTAAAAATACCCGCCAGGACCTGCAAAAGCATGCATGGCAGTATCTGCCTTCAACACCCTTGCCTGCCAGTTGTAATTGAGGCGGTTTTCGATCCATTGGGTATTGCTGATCGTTCGGAGGTGTGTATTCAAATAGTCATAAAGTTCATCATACTCAGGGCCACTCAAACTTGGAAAAGGGAGCATTTCTGCTTTGGCTGCTCCGTCAATTGCGTCACCTATGGTTTGTTGCTCTTCGGGAGCAAACTCTTGCTGGTTGATACGAACGACCGTTCCTTTATCCTTTTCGCAGGAATGAAAGAAGAAAAAGCAGGCCAATAAAAGGGAAAATTGTAGGGTACAAATTGTAAACTTAGTCATAGATATTAATTTTCAATAATGTATGCAGGAGGGAGGCAAACAGTGTGACGGGAAGAAGAAATACCGTAGTCGGGCAATAGCTCAACGCCAAAGTCCGTGTACTTTGTGAAAAGTCAAAGAATATGCCAAGGAGAGCTAATGGGTGCTTAAGGCTGCATAAGATTTGACGAGGCCTTGCACTTCTTTATCCGTCGCCAAATCAGGCATTAGATCGAAAAGCGTTTGATGTAAGTCAAAATGTTGGTCGAGCGCTTCGCGCAGCTCATAGAGTGCGCGTGGCCTGTTGCCCGCATAGAAATGACAGGCAATTTGACAGTATTCCAGCTCACCACCGGAAACAAAACCTGCGGCCTCTTCCAATACTTCCTGAGCAGGCTGGATATAGCCGGTTTCCATCAAAAAGGAAGCATATTGTATCCATAAATAAAGCAGATCGGGTGCCGTATCGGTGGCCAGTCGCAAGTAATAATCGGCACGAGACAGATCATTCATCTGATAGCAGGTCTCTCCCATGGCTGCCAGATATTTTTCCTGGCGCTTGTTGAGATCGATGGCAATTTCAAAGGCCTGGCTGGCCATTAGCCATTTTTTTTGATGCATAAAGCATACGCCCATCCGATAGAAAGCATCATCCCTGCGGGGATCGCGTTCAATCGCTTTGCTATAAAAAGACTGAGCTACTGGAAATTGCTGCTGCTGCTCATAGCACTGGCCGATACTCATTAAAAAGGAACTGCCCGGCTCTATATGCTCCAGAGCTTCCTCATAGCATTCCAGGGCTTTCTCAAATTGGCCCGTTTTCAACCAACAATTGGCACATTCCTGATAGGCAAATTCGTATTCCAGATCGATGAGATACGCATATTCAAAGGCCTCGGCCGCTTCCTGATAGTTTTTCAAATGATAGTGGGCACAGCCCAAATTGCACCAGGCAGTACTGTTGTAGGGATTGTAGTCAATAAGTTGTTTGTAAACGGCGATAGCTTCATCGAATAACTCAGAAAGTTCAACGCTCAACCAAAGCTGCTTTAACAGTCCGCTCTTTTCGGGCTGTATAGGCACAATTTCTTTCAAGGCATAAAACATCCGATCAAACTCTCCAAGCCGTTCGTACAACCTCGCCTCGATAGAATACACCTCTACGCGCAATCCGCTATCTCTGTGTTGTTTTAGCTGCTCCAGAGCAACGAGCGCATCTTCCATGTTTCCTGTTTCGGAGTACAATCGGGCTTTGAGCAGCAAAATATCCGGCTCGCCAGGCTCAAAGGCACTAGCAGTCTCTGCGCTTTGAGTGGCTGCCTCGATATTGCCCTGCCGGTACAGAAGTTCAGCTTTGATGTAATGAAATCTGGCAGAATAGGCGTGCTGGGCCAGGGCATGGTCAACTACCTCTATGGCCCTCTGAAGATGGTCGGCTTTGAGATAATATTCGATTAGTTGAAAAAATACCGTTTTCTCAAAAAAACCTACCGCTCCCTTTTGTGACATAGCCTCATACCTGGAAATCAATGCCGGCAGCTTGGTTTTGGAATTGTAATTATGTGCCTCCATATTTGAAAAATTGGCTGTGTTGAAAGTAAATATACATAAAAAGCCTTCAAACAGATCGCATAATTCGGCCGATTTTTTCAAAATATTTTCACATTAAAAACAATGCATATATTAGCCAATATTGCTCATAACATGCTTATTTTTAATAATTTAAAAATTAAATTTATTTGAAATTGTTTTTATTCATTCATCTAATCGCCTCACACACACGGGGAAATATATACTTGCAAAAACAAATTTAATTTTCCTGCATTTTATTATTTATCACGGCTACTAAAAGCAGCTGTCTTAGATTAGTTAAAAGTGTTATTTGTGACATTTTTATTGCCGACCCACCCCCTTGAGATTGGAGCTAAAGCTCACCAGATACACTCCGGCAAATATCAGCGATCCGGCAAGCAGCTTAACCACCGTTAGCTCGTCTTTGGCAAACAGCAAGGCTATCAGGCTTGCCAGCAGGGGCTGCAGATAAATATACATGCTCACCGTAGTGGCATTGAGGATGTGAAGGGCATAGGCATTGAGTAGGTAGGCCAGAAATGTTGTACACAGCAATACATACACAAAAGCCAGCCAGATCGGCCCGGTAAAGCTTGCCCATTGGATAGCGGGGATGTCCGACAGGCCAAAGGGTAGTACGAAACAAAGGCCAAAGGTAAAAGCCCATTTCACTACCGTAAGGGGATGATAGCGCTTCATCAAATCCTTTACCAGCACCAGGTACAAGCCATAGGAACAAGCATTGACCAATATCATCAGGTCGCCTTTAAGGCTTTGGACAGAAAAGTGGATCGATTCCCCAAAAGCGATCAACACAGCTGCCCCAATGCCGCCTATGATGATGCCTATCACTTTGATCAGCGTGATGCGCTCGCCAAGCAAGAGGCTGGATATGACCAGCACCAGAATTGGGGTGGAGGTCATAATGAGAGAAGCATTGATCGGCTTGGTATAATACAAGCCACTGAAGAAGAACATCTGATTGATCGCTACGCCAAACAGGCCGCAGAGCATCAGGCGAAACAAATCTTTTCGTACAATCTTTTCCTTGATGAATAGCTGGTGGAACAGGTAGAAAAGCAATACGCCGCTACTCACCCGCATCAGGATGAAGCCCAACGGCTGGATATAGCCATTGTTCATCACCTCTTTGGCAATAGTATAATTGGCACCATAGATGAGCGCCACTACAAACAGGGCAATATGGGCTTTGAGGGCTGGATTCAAGGGCAGAAAAATAAAACTCCCCCTGGACTATCAATGACCAGGGGGAGCTAAGGTAGGCAATTATTCGGGTCGTTGCTTTTTTCGCTCTTTGTGCCCTTGCTGCTGACGTCTGTTATTCTTGACGCGCCCGAGCAGTTTGCGTTTGAATTGGCGCTCTACCCGCGGTAGCATGGCCACCTTTCTTACCGGCAGCACAGATCTGAGCTTGCCGACATACGAGCGGCGCAAGGCCAATTGCTTTTCTTTTAGCAAAAGTGTGTTGTCAATCAATTGTTCCACTTCCTGATCCGACATCAGCTCTATTTTGCCATTCAGGTGGTGTTCCTTCTCTAGTTGTTTATCATCTTCCTCATATTGATAGAGGAGGGGCCAAAAAGCTTTCGATTCCTGCGGTGTCAGTTGAAGCGCTTCGGTAAAAAAGTTTTCCCGCGCTTCCCGAATACGCTTCTCAGCATTGGGTTGGGCAAATGCCAGATTCATTGCAAAAATTGCTGCAAAGGATACTAAAAGGATACGTTTCATTTTATTACTGTTTATTAAGCTATTATTAAGTTACAACCATTCGTTGAGATCATCTGCTTCGAGTTCATCAAGCAGCTCATTAATTGTCTGCTCATCCAATTCCAAGTCTTCCACCTCCGGCAAATCAGCCTCTCCCTCTTGCTCATAGGATAATTCGAAGAGGCTCTGAGTGTCAAAATCATCGATATTAGCAGCTATGTACTGTTCTATTTCCTCATCGTCCAGCTCGTAACCATACTCAGCTATTGCCAGGGCAGGCTGTGCTTCTTCCACAGAGCCTGGCCACATCCACCAGGCAGCCACTGTCAGCAAGAGAGCCGTAGCCAATCCCAAGGCCATGCGTGGTTGTAACAGCCCTGCCAACCAACTGGCCAACTCGTCGAACCTACTGCGGGCAGGCTGCATAGAATCGGCTGCGGGCATAGTCTGCCCCGCTTTTGCCTTGCACAACACCTCTTCAGGCAGCTTATCAAAATAGCCTTTCGGCACCTTGAAGCCTTGCTGTGGCTTCACTTTGGCCAGCTGTGGAGCTATCCGTTTGATCTCCTCCTGTATTTCAGCTTTGCGTTTCATTGTACTGCTTTATGAGTTTCAATAGAGTTAAAAGTCTTCACTTGCTTTTTTGATAAACTGCTCTACTTTTTTGAGCGCATGATGATAAGATGCTTTTAAAGCTCCTACCGATGTTTCCAAAATTTCGGACATATCCATGTAGCTCATCTCCTCAAAATAGCGCATATTGAAGACCATCCGCTGTTTGTTCGGCAATTGACTAACCGCTTGCTGCAACAAAAGCTGGATACGGTCGGCATCAAAATAGGCATCTGCTTTTAGCTGCCGCGCTACCCCCATTTCCACATCATCGATTGAGCTGGTGGCTTTTTTCTTCTTTTTGTTGATAAAGGTGATCGACTCATTCGTGGCGATCCGGTAAAGCCAGGTATAGAGCTTCGATTTCTCCTGAAAGCCATGAATGCTTTTATAAACTTTAATCAATGTATTTTGCAATACGTCATTGGCATCTTCATGCTCATACACCATCCGGCGAATGTGCATGTACAGGCGTTCCTGATATTTTTGCATGAGCATCCGAAAACCCTGCTCATGGGTAGCGGTTTCCCGAAGCAGCGCCAATATTTGGTCATCCGAGATTTCACTGACTGATATTCTCAAGTCGCTGGATTTGTGAGTTTGACTAGTATTTGGCGGAACGGTTTAATAGCGGCCCTGATTTTCGGGTAATTTTGTAAAAAAGGCTGAATTTATTGGGCTTACAAGTCCCTTCGCATAGCTGTTTTTATCTTCTTGACAGCTATTTTTCATTCCTCATTTTTGGTTTTGAAACAAAGTACTATGAAAATTTTTTCTATCCAAAGCAGTATTGCCCGTGTACACACCTTGCTCACCTCTTTTTGCATGCTCCTTGGCCTGTGAAGCTTCCAGAGAGTTCATCTTTGCTTCCAGCTGGCAGTATGCTGCCCTCTTGAGGCAGTGGGTCCGGCAGGGCAGAATTGGAAGACGAAGCAATGGCAGAAAGTGTTGAGCAGGGGATTCAATCAAGGTTTTACAAAAATAGACGCTTTTTGCTTTCCGGGGAGCAGCTCATTATCGGATACCTAGCCGCCGATCGCGTTGTCGTTTCATAAATAGCAAAAGTACGCAGCAAAGAAATATGCCCAGACTCACCCCAATGCGCAGCCATAGCTCCTGCTCTGCTTTGATGCGGCTTTCAACATAGTATGGATTCGGAGCATTGGGAGTACCTGAATTTTCAACTACATCCCAGTTTTCATTGTCGCTATTTTCGAGATGGGGCATCAATAAGTTTAAGGTGTAGGTAGAATCTCGAGGTTCAATATCGTAATAAATGCTATCCACGGATGCCCCCTGGTGGGTGTACAGGCCCAGCTGTTCTTTCCTTTTGTGCAAACCAAAGCCCAGATTGCCTGCTACCTTGCCGACGGTGGGAAATGCTTTTTTGAACTTAGCTGAATCCTGGCAAAGGACCAGAAAAGATTGGGAAGCAATCTGTACATCGGGCAGCGTAAAGGTATTCTTCCGATCGGCCAATATCCAATCTTTGACCGAAACCGTTTTTCTGCTGGCATTATACAATTCGATCCAATCGCCCGTATTTTTATCGAACGGACTTACTTCATTGATCATTATTTGCCCTGCAAGGGGGTGCTCAAAGCGCTCAAATACCGCTTTGATGTGATAGAGTTTCTTATTATTAAGCAGCAATTTTAGCTTGTTGCTTTGGCCTTCCACCCGTATGCCTTCCCAGTGAGAAAAGCGATAACCAAAATTGGGAATGGCAACCAGCGAAATAGGGATGTTTTCAAAATATTGCCCTTCATACCGCCCTGATTCCAGGCGCAGATGGTCATTAATGATGAGCGTGCCGCCACCTTCGGCTGCTGCGCTGAAGTCCACACTGGCACCGGTGCTAAATCGTTCGCTAAGATGCTGGCGCACATATGCAGGCCGATTTATTGCAAACTGGCGCATCCGCCCGACATGAAGTTTCCAGATGTCCTTTCTGAGCCGCCAGCGTTTGAGGTGGCGGGGAATTTCGGGAAGATAGATTTGATAAAATGAATCGATCATGCTGACCATGCGATCTGTGGTGAAAGAAGTATTGAGGTAATCGCAAAATCGATTGATAAAGCGGCGTTCGAATTCAGGGTTTTCCAGCAATTTGCGAAGAATAAAGGTACTCCAGGGTGGATTGGGCCAGGAGGGGCCGTTCGGCTCGGTATGAAAAGCCAGACTGTTGTTGGCATATGCTTTGGCATCATGCAGGCCAAAGCCCCAGTCGGTATCATAGATGATCCAACGCCACCGGCCGTCGTGGCGCTGGGGACGCCAGAATTTAATATTGCCACCGGCATCTCTGTTGTCAAAAAATATCTGGGCGATTTGATAATTCATAAAATTCTCTACCTCCATCAGGCTCTGGAGATAGGCATAGTTATCGGGATGGCGCATCGAGTAACGCTCCAGGAAGCCCAGCATGTCACGATAGTGGCGGCTGCTGCCCCTTTTGAGCGACCAGTGGTGCTCCATCAGATCGAGGCTGTCATTATCGATATCTGAATGTGCTTCGATAAAATAGCGATTGATCTTTTCCCGAATATTATAAATGCCCCAATACGTACCATTGAGGTAAACATGCGCAGGACGAAAATCCTGTTTTTCAATATCCCAGCCGTCCAGCAGGCTGGTCATTAGCCCGTCGCGAAAGTGCGACTTACCCCAGTCACTACCCGAATTGCGAAATACCAAAAATTTATACTTCTTCTTTCCCTCTTCCCCAAATATGCGATGCTTGATTCGCTTTTTGCCATAGCGGTCACGCGCAACGACTGTCATCGACTTTTGAGGAAACAAGCGGCTAATCCCTCCAAAAAGCCGAAGGCCCGTCATGCTGTTGAATACGCACTGCTGATTGGTTTCATAAATTTCTGTGCTGGCTACCACCTCCCGGCGGCTCCAGAAGTTGGCGCCTTCCTTTTTCCACAACGAGTCTATCACGTTGGGGCCTTTCATATACAAGCCTCGCTCGGGATCGAAGAGCACAGAAGGATTGATGGCTATGGATACTACGGGAAAGGTGGATGGCGGTTCATCGATGAAGAAGGTGTGGGCTTTGAGCTTGCTACGCTCCTTGCCGCGCAGAGCAATGGCGCGAATTACGGCAGTACTTTTGATATGCAAGGGAGCGGTATATCTATAGGCCTTGCGCGATGGTTCGCTTCCGTCGGTAGTATAATAAATAGCCGCACCCGGGCTGTACAGTTTTAGAGATACAGCCTCCCGGTAGAATCCTCCTTTTAAGGAGAAATCCAGCTCTAAATATTTCTTTTTTTCAGGTTTTGCTTTCGGCAAATGGCTTTGCCCACCAGCTTGAAAGGCCATACCAGGCCAAAGGCATATGCACAAAAAGCAGATGATTTGATATTTAAGAATGCTGTTTTGCAAGGGAGTTATTTACTTCAAAAGGCGGTGAAAGTTACTACTTTTCAGCCTATTTTAGTAAAACGTTTCAATTTATATGCCATACATTGTAATGGATTGTTATATGTACGTACATATTGCTATTTTTAAGCGATAAATAAGCTCTTGTTACTTCAAACCCGATCAAATGTGGAGTGCCTTTAGCTCATGGATATTGCGCCTGCTGGGCTGGAAATTTGAGGGAGCTTTCCCTCTTCAGCTTTCCAAATACGTGATCATTGTCATTCCACACACCTCCAACTGGGACTTCCCGATGGGCCTTTTGGTGCGTAGCGCCACCAAAGTGAATGCCCTCTTTGCTGCAAAGCACACCCTTTTCCGCTTCCCGCTAGGTGGTCTGTTTCGCTGGCTGGGCGGCTATCCGGTAGATCGTTCAAAGCGCAGTAATTTTGTGGATGCGGTAGTAGATATTTATAACGCTCGTGACGATTTCATATTGACTATCGCCCCGGAGGGTACCCGAAAGAAAGTGAAAAAGCTAAAATCAGGTTTCTATTATATTGCTCTCGGGGCTAAGGTGCCCATTGTAATGGTAAAGTTCGACTTCGGACAAAAGATAATCGGTATCAGAGAGCCTTTTTTCCCTTCCGGCGACAAAGAGGCCGATTATGCCATTGTCAATCAATATTTTAAAGGGGTGCGGGGAAAGGTCGCTGAGAATAGCTGGAACTATGAGGCGCATTGATGTGCATTACCACAACGTCTTTTATACGTCATACTTTATAGTTTTTACTTCTAAAATCAACTATCTGCTCAAACATCTGTTTATTTTTAGAGTTGTATAGACAGGCTCATCAAATCCAAAATTATTTTCGGTATTCTACTCTCCTCTTCTTTCTGCAATACCCGGCAGAGACTTTTTGTTGGCTGCTTGGGGGAGTAGAGTACTAATACTTGTAATAATCTTGTCAATAAATACCAAATACCTTGAAATATGAAGATCCGTTTTATCTACTCCTTTTTTGTAGTGGCATTGGGTGCAGCCCTTTTGCTCGGTAATGCCAATGGCAGGGCAGCCCAAGCCGGGCGCGGCAATACGGGTGCTCCTGGTGATGAAACCAACTCCAATGGCACGGCTAAAACCTGCCGAACTTGCCACTCCACCAGCAGCAATACGGCCGTTGAACTCAGCATTGATGTGCTGGATGGCAGCAATAGTTCGATCACAAATACCGGTTACTCGCCTGGAGAAACCTATACCGTTTTGGTTACGCTAAACGCTACTGCCGGCAATCCGGCAGCTTATGGTTTTCAAATGATTGCCCTCAACGCAGCTGAAGGCCAAAATGGCGATGAGGTGAGCACGTGGGCTAATCCCGATACGCATGTAAAAATTTCCACAGCCTCCAGCAATGGCCGAACCTATGCGGAGCATAATGGCCCAAACGAAAACACCAATATGTTTTCGGTGAATTGGACGGCGCCCGAGGCGGGCTCTGGTGATGTGACGTTTTATTCCTGCGGCAACGGGGTCAATTTAAGCAGTTCTACCAGCGGAGATGCCGCTGCCTGCAATACATTGACCATCCCTGAGAATATGACTTCGGGCGCTAGTGATCTGTTGACCGACATCACCTTTATCGCGTACCCCAATCCTGTGGCGGAGCTTCTGAATATAGCCATTGACAATTTGAGAGATCAAGATATGACATTACTGATCTTCAACACCTTTGGCCAACGAATCGGTAGCCGGGCGATCGGTAGCAAGATGGAAAGCTTTGAAAGTATTGATGTGGCAGACTGGCCAGCAGGAACTTATATTCTTCAATTGACGAATGGCAAAGAAAGTGTGAGCAGAAAATTCTGGAAGCAATAATGAGAAAACAGCGACGTATCATGCCGCCGGCGGTTTGAGCGTCATATAAATCACGCTTAATCCTTTCGCGCTATATCGCACAGGCAATTGGGATTCGCTATCACTCATCAGGTGTCTGAGCTATAAATGTAAGGCTGTTTTTTTGCATTGCAAGAGGGCTGAGCACTCCTGCCCTGAGATGGGATCTGATCGCTGTGTATGGCCCAGTTCTTCGGCAGCGATTCGTTCTTTTTAATGCTGCCGGGCCACTGGGCAGGATCGATACTCAACTTTTCATCAGAGGGGCATTGCCTCTAGTATTGAATCACAGCTAAAGTTGGAACCCCGGAGGGAATTATTAGTACTTTATTACTACTCCAGTGTCTGGCGAATTTCAATGATTTCGTAGGCTTCCACTACATCGCCTACTTTAATATCGTTGAAGTTTTTGATGGTCAAGCCGCATTCCATTCCGGATTTCACTTCTTTCACATCATCTTTGAAACGCTTGAGCGAGCTAATTTCTCCCACGACCCCTTCTTTGGTCGGATAGATCACGATGCCATCCCGAATAAGGCGCACGCTACTATTTCTGTTGACTTTGCCTTCCATTACATAGCTACCGGCTACTGTTCCGATTCGGCTAATTTTGTAGGTTTCACGTACCTCTACCTGGCCGGTTATCTTCTCCTCCTTAGTCGGCTCCAGCATACCTTCGATAGCCGATTTGATCTCTTCGATGGCGTTGTATATAATGGAGTAGGTTTTGATTTCCACGCCTTCACGCTCTGCCAGTTTGCGGGCTCCAAGAGACGGGCGCACCTGGAAGCCGACGATGATGGCATCAGAAGCTGAAGCAAGCAACACATCCGATTCGATGATCTGCCCTACCGCTTTGTGGATTACATTTACCTGTATCGTTTCAATGGATAGCTTGATGAGCGAATCGGAAAGGGCTTCTATGGAGCCATCCACATCCCCTTTCACGATGAGGTTGAGTTCTTTAAAAGTACCGAGGGCTAGGCGGCGGCCGATTTCATCGAGGCTGATACGTTTGCTGGCGCGATTGGCTTGCTCGCGGCTGATCTGGGCGCGTTTGGAGGCAATTTGTCTGGCTTCCTGCTCAGAATCCATCACTTTCAATACTTCGCCGGCTTGTGGCGCTCCGTTTAATCCAAGCACCAGAACTGGCGTGGACGGTCCGGCTACTTTCACCTTTTTGCCGCGCTCATTAAACATGGCTTTTATCTTACCACTGTATTCGCCGGCCACCACGGGATCACCGATATTGAGGGTGCCATTTTGCACTAATATTTTGGTAACATAGCCTCTGCCCTTATCCAGTGAGGCTTCTATGACGGTTCCTACCGCCAGCCGGTCAGGATTAGCTTTGAGTTCCAGCAATTCGGCTTCGAGCAATATTTTTTCGAGCAGCAGTTCGATGTTGAGGCCGGTTTTGGCGGAGATGTCCTGCGACTGATATTTGCCGCCCCATTCTTCTACCAGAAAATTCATGTTGGCCAGCTCTTGCTTGATTCTTTCAGGTGCTGCGCCTTCCTTGTCAATTTTATTGATAGCAAAAACCATAGGTACTCCAGCTGCTTGTGCGTGGCTGATAGCCTCCTTGGTTTGCGGCATCACATTATCATCGGCAGAGATGATGATGACAGCCACATCGGTTACTTTGGCACCGCGAGCACGCATGGCGGTAAAGGCTTCGTGGCCGGGGGTATCGAGGAAGGTGATTCGCTTTTGATCTTCGCCTATTCGCACCTCGTAAGCACCGATGTGCTGGGTGATACCACCTGCTTCGCCTTCTGCCACATTGGCTTTTCGGATATAATCGAGCAGTGAAGTTTTTCCGTGATCCACATGGCCCATCACTGTAACGATGGGAGCCCGCGGGCTTAGGTCTTCCGGGTCGTCTTCAATTTCTTCGATCTCCACATCTTGCTCTTCTGCACTGATAAATTCGACTTCGTGGCCATATTCATCAGCAACCAGTTCAATGATTTCGGCATCGAGGCGCTGGTTGATGGATACGATTACGCCGAGGTTCATACAAGTGGTGATGACTTCGGAAACAGACACATCCATCAGGCTGGCCAGCTCGGAAACGGATACAAATTCGGTCAATTGCAGCTTGCCGGTTTCTCTTTCGGCATCTCTGATCTCTGCTTTTTCGCGGAGGCGTTCGCGATTGTCGCGGCGCAGGCGTTGACGCTTTCTCTTGCTGCCGCCAGAAAGGCGAGCCATTGTTTCCTTGATTTTTTCTTCGATCTCCTTTTTAGACACTTCTTTAACTTCCTCCTTTCGGCCGCCTCTTGATCGGCGACCTCTCCCGCTTGAAGAGCTATTTCCTGTAGGCGACACGGCCACTTTCTTGCGCGTCCGTCGGCGCTTTTTTCTTACCTGGCCTTCCCCGATTTTTTTCAAATCATCTTGTGTGATAGGCTTCTCCTCCTTCTCTTTTTTCTTTTTCTTTTTTTTCTTTTTCAACTTATCGGCATCGATCTTACCTAATATCTTCAGCCCTTTTAACTGGGGAGCATCTGCCCGTATAAGAGCATCCGAATCGGTACTGGCATCACCGCTTTCTTCTTTTTTGTCTTTATCCTCCTGTTCGGGAAGGGGAGTATCAGGAGTTTCTTTTTTTTCATCGGCGGCCACTTTAGTTTCCTCTTTCTCATCAGGCTCCGGGGTTTCGGCAGGCTTCGGCTTTGGGGGCGACAAATCAATTTTGCCTTTAATATTAAGTTGAACGAGAGGCTTTTCAACTTTTTCCTCCACCACCTCTTCCTCTACAACCTCTTCCACTACTGCTTCAGCAGGAGGGGCGTCGTTGGCCTCAACTACAGGAGGGGCTGCGTCTCTATCAGGGAATAAGGGTTCGGTGACCGGGACGGGAGCTTCTTCTTCTTTTTTGGTGGTGCGGCTTCCAATGACGAGCTGGTCGGCCTGTTCTTTGATAGCAATAGATTTTTGGAACTCCTTGAGCAGCTCGGCATACATCTCATCAGTGACTTTGGCAGTAGGTTTATTTTCAATCTCGAAGCCGCTATTGTTGAGATGCTCAACGATAGTAGCAGTACCTACATTCAATTCTTTTGCTATCTTAATTAAACGCTTCGTCATTCGCAGTTTTTTCTTCCTATCGGAGGAAGTAATTTAAAGAAGGGTGGATAGCCAAAAGATTTACCGACAAGTTGGTTGGATTACATAGTGATCAATGTTTAATTGACTAATAAGTAAATACTCATCGTTGAAAGTCTTTTGCCTGCACACCGAGTAATTTTCGTTTCAGGCTGCAAAGTTAAGGGAAAAGTCCTTATCTATTTAGCCTTTTTAGGGCAAAATCAGTTCTGCCGGGTTTTCAACCTCTCCAAAACCAGACCTCGCCCCCTTTAATAAGGAATGAAAAATCAATAACTTAGGCTACCGTACCAGATTATTAATTTACCCTTCCTAAGGGGTGTTTTGAACAATGTTTATCAAAGAAGTTGTATAAAAACTTCAGAATTCGCTATTGATCTTCTTCAAATTCTGCTGCCAGAATCTTGAGTACGTCATCAATCGTTTCTTCCTCCAGGTCCGTGCGGCGAATCAATTCGTCCCGACTTAGCCCCAGTACGCTCTTAGCCGAATCGCAGCCAATATTTTTAAGTGCATCGATGATCCAGCTTTCGATTTCATCGCTGAACTCGTCGAGCTCTACATCATCGATTTCCATTTCCTGGTTATTGCGATACACATCAATTTCAAAGCCGGTAAGCTTGCTGGCCAGTTTGATATTGGTGCCGCCCTTTCCAATCGCCAGTGATACCTGATCGGGTTCCAGATAAACGGCTGCACGGCTATAGTCCAAATCCAAATCAATTTTCGTGACTTTGGCAGGCGTTAGTGCCCGCTGAATGAAGAGCGAGTTGTTGTTGGTATAATTGACGATGTCGATATTTTCATTATTCAGCTCACGTACGATGCCGTGTATGCGGGAGCCCTTCATTCCCACACAAGCCCCTACCGGGTCGATACGGTCATCATAAGATTCTACTGCCACCTTAGCTCGTTCGCCGGGCAGGCGTACTATTTTTTTGATCGTAATGAGGCCGTCTTCTATTTCCGGAACTTCCTGCTCCATCAGCTTTTCGAGAAATACGCTATCCGTGCGGGAAACGACTACCACTGGGTTGTTATTTTTCATTTCCACACTTTTGATCACTCCGCGCACCATATCTCCCTTACGGAAAAAGTCTCCGCGGATCATTTCGGGGCGGGGCAGAATGAGTTCATTGCCGGTAGCATCATCGATGACGAGTATTTCGCGCTTTAAAATTTGATGCACCTCTCCGAGTACGATTTCGCCAACCCGCTCATTGTAGCGGCGGAATACATCGTCTTTCTCCAGCTCCATGATCCTGGATATCAGCGTTTGGCGGGCAGCCATAATGGCGCGCCGGCCAAAGTCTTCGAGGTAGAGCTGTTCGTAGCATTCCTCCCCGATTTCATAGTCCTCATCAATAGCTAGCGCTTCCGAAATAGAAACCTGGCTGCGGTCATCCAGCACTTCTCCATCAGGTACTATTTCCCGTACCCGCCATAGTTCGAGGTCTCCTTTTTGTGTATTGACGATCACGTCAAAGTTTTCATCAGAGCCATATTTTTTTCGGATCAGCGTACGAAAAACATCTTCCAGCACACGCACCATGGTAGGGCGGTCGATGTTTTTTCCTGCTTTGAATTCCGAAAAAGTTTCAACAAGATTCATCATTGCCAAAATATTTTAAAATGTAATTTTTACGATTGCTTTTTTAATTTCCTCGAAGGCAATTTCCTTTTGAATTTTCTGCTTTTTCTTCTTTTTCCCTTCTTTCACGGTGATCAGCTGCTCAAGTATGATCTGCTTTTCTGTAGCAGCAGTCAGCACTCCTTCGGTTTTGCTGCCATCGGATAGCTTGACTTGAATGCTGCGGCCAATGTTTTTGCGATATTGCCTGAAATATTGAAGCGGGCGGCTCAGTCCGGGTGAAGATACTTCGATGGAATAATTGTCGCCCAGCCAGCCTTGCTCTTCAATATGCTTTTTCAAATAGCGGTTTATCTGCTGACATTTTTTAAGCGTAATCCCGGAGTCACTGTCCACAAAAACTCTCAGCTTATTACCACCTTCCAACGCCACATCGATCACAAAACAATCGCTAAATGCGGGTTCTTTGAATTTCTCCTCCAGTAATCTGCTGATTTTTTTCTCCATTACAACTTATAGAAAATAAAAAGAGGGAACATTTGTTCCCTCTCTATCGAGTAACTGTGTTGCAAATATACATATTTATTCAACATCACGCAATGCCTCGCTTTATTTCGCTATTCTGTTGAAATGATTAGCCCTTCTGCTAAACCCTACTTTTGTATCTTTGTTTAATAGACAATTGTATCATTTATAACATTCTATCCATGCGCACTGATGAGTTGCTCCACAAAGCCCTGCGGCTGGAGTTTCTGAATCCCGAAGAAGGCGTCTTTCTTTTCGAACAAGCCGGCACTGCCGAGTTGGCCTATGTGGGCAATCAGTTGCGGCAGCAGCACGTACCGGGCAATGTAGTAAGTTGGATCATCGACCGAAACTCCAATACTACCAATGTTTGTATTGCCAATTGCAAGTTTTGTAACTTTTATCGCCGCCCCGGACATGAAGAGTCGTACATAACCTCGATAGATGAGTACCGCCAAAAAATTGACGAATTGTTTGAATTCGGCGGTGAGCAATTGCTGCTGCAAGGAGGGCACCACCCGGAGCTTGGGCTGCAATACTATTGTGATTTGTTTGGCGAACTCAAAAGTGTTTATCCCTCGCTCAAACTGCACGCCCTCGGCCCGCCGGAAGTGGCGCATATCACCAAACTGGAACAATCTACCCATTTTGAAGTGCTCACAGCCCTTAAGGCTGCCGGACTCGACAGCCTGCCCGGGGCCGGGGCAGAAATACTAAGCGATCGCGTCAGGCGGCTCATTTCCAAAGGAAAATGTGGACGGCAAGAATGGCTCAATGTCATGCGTGCTGCACACCGGGTCGGACTCACCACCTCTGCTACTATGATGTTCGGCCATATTGAGACTAACCTTGAACGAATGCAGCATTTTGCCGACATCCGGCAGGTGCAATCCGAAAAGCCCGAAGATGCTAAGGGGTTCCTCGCCTTTATCCCCTGGCCCTTTCAGGATGAGGATACCATACTCAAAAAAATTAAGCGCGCGCGCAACAGCTGTACGGGCGATGAGTATGTACGCATGATTGCCATGAGTCGGATTATGTTACCCAATATTATCAATATTCAAGCTTCCTGGCTCACCGTTGGCAAGCAGGTTGCGCAAGTATGCCTGCATGCCGGAGCCAATGATTTTGGCAGCATTATGATTGAAGAGAATGTGGTGTCGGCGGCAGGGGCAGCCTATCGCTTTACAGCCGATGGCATCCAACAGGCCATCCGGGAAGCTGGATTTGAAGCACGGCTGCGCAATCAGGAGTACGAATTTCGGGAAGTGCCGGCCAACATTCGCCAACAGGACCTCGATCGCCAGCAGTTGATAGTTGATTGAATCTTGCACCATGATATACGATCAAATTCAGGAAGCTGTTGCTGCTATCAGAGCCCGGACAAGCCATGCTCCCAAAATCGGGATTATTCTCGGTACCGGCTTGGGTGACTTGACTAGCCATATTGAGCAAAGCGCTGAAATTGAATATCAGAACATTCCTCACTTTCCTCAATCTACCGTACAAAGCCACAAAAGCAAACTGGTGTTTGGGTACCTGGAAGGGCAGGGAATCGTTGCAATGGCGGGGCGTTTTCATTATTACGAAGGCTACAGCATGCAACAAGTCACTTTCCCGGTAAGAGTGTTGAAATTTTTGGGCGTCCGGCAATTAATCGTTTCCAATGTGTCGGGCAGTACCAATCAGCACATCCATCCAGGAGATATCGTATTTATTAAGGATCATATCAATTTTCAGCCGGACAATCCGCTGCGTGGAGCCAATGACGAACGACTTGGGCCCCGCTTCCCGGACCTCTCGAATGCCTACAGCCGGGAACTCAACCAGAAGGCAATGCTATTGGCGGCGCAAAACGGCATTCGAGCGCATCAAGGCGTGTATGCCTGCCTGCCGGGCCCCAATTTGGAAAGCCCGGCCGAGTATGAATTTCTCCATCGCATCGGTGCCGATTTGGTGGGCATGTCCACTGTGCCGGAGGTAATCGTGGCTCGGCATATGGGCTTAACAGTCTTTGCTATTTCTGTAGTTTCCAACCAGTGCTATCCCAAAGAAGTAATTAAAGAAACTACGGTGGAAGAGGTCATCGAGCTGGCGGTGAAGGCTGCTCCCAAAATGGAACTCATTGTAAGGGATTTGATAAAAGCCCTCTCATGAATATCCAGAACACAAAACCGTTGTTTTGCAAATTGCTGCTGAATCATTGGATGGCAACTGCCCTATTGATGAGCCTGGTCTTTAGCTTGCCGGCAAGCAGTTCGGACACGCTGATCATTTGCCAGGGTGAATCGATACAATTGCTCACCACTCCTAACCAGCTCAGTTATAGCTGGTCGCCCAATGTCAATATCAGCGATCTTACTATCTACAATCCTACCGTTCAGCCGGAAGTCACTACTACTTACCTGGTGCGCGTTGAGCCCGTGCCCAATATAAATTTGGTGCGCAACGGTGACTTTAGCCAGGGTAACATTGGTTTTGCAAGTGATTATAATTATACCCCCAACGGCACTTATCAGCAAGGCTTTTATGGCATCTTTACCAGCCCGGCTCAGTTCAATGGCGGCTTTGGCGATTGCTCCGATCACAGCCCCTCTGCCGATGACCTGATGATGGTGGTGGATGGAGCCACCGAGCCGGATGAAAATGTATGGTGCCAGACGGTTGGGGTGGTACCTGGTCGGGTTTATGATTTTTCTGCCTGGATAACCAACGTCCATCCTACGGAACCATCTCTGCTACAGTTTTCCATCAATGATGTACCATTAGGAGATGAGCTTGAAGTGGATGACATGCTGTGCTTTTGGGAGGAATTTTCGGAAGCGTGGTATTCTGCCAACCATACTACTGCTACCATTTGCATTACCAACCAAAGCACCATTCCGTTTGGCAATGACTTTGCCATTGACGATATCCGTTTCAGCCTGACAGAATCAGCCTTTGTAGATACCTTTACAGTAATCGTGCTGGAAAATGCCGACCACCACATCGACACCAGCATCTGCGCGAACCTGCTTTTGCCATTTGCAGGCGAACTGGTGCCTGCTGACACCCAGCTGGTCTTTCAATACTCTGCTTATAATGGTTGCGATTCCCTGGTTTTTTTGAATGTGGCAGCTATCGACACTTCCTATACCGAGACGCGCATCGACACCTTATGCCCAGGTGATACGATCTATTATTTTGGTGTTCCCATCACTCGCGACACAGTCATTTGCGATATTTTCACCAATTATCTCGGCTGCGATTCTTCTATCTGCTTTGTAGCTTATTTTCTTTCGGAAGCCACGATTTCTATAAAAACCCAGCTGCCCAGCTGTGCGGGTTTGAGCGATGGAGAACTGGCTGCTATGCCCTTTGCCGGTTTGCCGCCCTGGCAATATTTCTGGAGTACAGGCTCCACTTCGGCGGACATCAGCGGCTTGCAGGCCGGCACCTACGCCCTCACCCTTACAGATGCCAAAGGATGCCTGGCTGAAAAAAGTATTGCGCTCACCGAGCCTCCTGAACTGACCTTTGATGCCGATGTAATGACTCCTTCCTGCTTTGGCGGAGATGATGGTCGGGTGCTGCTTCTGCCCTCCGGCGGTACTGGCAATTTTGTGTTTACATTTGGAGAAAGAGCTACCAGCGCCTATCCGCTGTTCGAGCAAGTAGAGGCCGGCACGTACTCCTTGCTTATAGAGGACGAAAATGGCTGTGAGCTGGATACTTCGATACACATCAGACAGCCTGCACCTATTGTCATTTCATTGCCCCGAGATACCAGCCTTCCTTTGGGCTGTGCCTTTGAACTCCGAGCCCGTATTTCTGCCAGCCAGCCCTATCAATCATCCTGGTCGCCTGCCATCGGGTTGGATTGTATTCAATGTGCATCTCCGCTCGCCCGGCCATTTGAGGATATTGTTTATCAGCTACTTGTAACCGACAGCAATGGCTGCCAGGCTGAAGCCTCCATCCAACTTTCCCTGATTAAAAACTATGATTTATTCATTCCCAACGTTTTTAGCCCCAATGCGGATGGCATCAATGATTATTTTGAACTATTTGCGGGAAAAGATGTAGCGGAGGTTTTGTCCTTTCAGGTGTATGACCGCTGGGGAGCATTGGTATTCCAGCATCGAAACAGCCTGCCTGGCGACCCGGAATGCAGATGGGATGGGCGTTTCCGGGGTGAGCAGCAGGAGATAGGCGTCTTTGTGTATGTTATTAAAATTCGCTTTATTGACGGTCATGAGGCTCTCTTCAGCGGCGATGTGCTATTGGTTCGTTAGGGCCGCTTTTATGTGCTTGCCTTTTAAAAAATGCTAGGTTATCCCGGGCGCTTTTTCTATCTTTGCTGATTCGTGGGGGCCGTTTATCTCAATAAAATTATGGCAAAAAAAGCGAAACAAAGATTCAAGGGAAATGGACGATTGGAGCATGATTTCATTGAAGTGATCGGTGCTCGGGAGCACAATCTCAAAGATATTGATGTACTGATTCCGCGCAACCAATTTGTGGTGATTACCGGCATTAGCGGCAGTGGTAAATCCTCCCTGGCTTTTGATACCATTTATGCAGAAGGGCAGCGGAGATACATGGAGACCTTCACCGCTTATGCCCGCCAATTTATCGGTGATATGGAACGGCCGGATGTAGAGAAGATCACCGGCCTGAGCCCGGTAATTTCTATCGAGCAAAAAACGACCGGCCGCAACCCCCGGTCCACCGTTGGTACCATCACTGAGGTTTATGACTTTATGCGCCTGCTGTATGCTCGTATCGGCGAAGCCTACTCGCACGCTACGGGAAAGAAGATGGTGAAGTACAATGAAGAGCAAATGGTGGAGCACATCTTCAGCCATTTCAAAAACAAAAAAATATTGCTGTTAGCTCCTTTGGTGCGTGGCCGCAAGGGCCACTACAGAGAGCTTTTTGATCAGGTGCGCAAGCAGGGCTACACTAAAGTCCGGGTAGATGGCGTGGTGCTTGACATTAGCGCCGGCATACAGCTCGACCGTTACAAAGTACATGACATCGAAGTGGTGATTGATCGCATTAAAGTTAGCAAAGAACGGAAAGAGCGCCTCGCCTCTTCGCTCGCCACAGCACTCAAGATGGGCAATAATCTGGTGTTTGTGATGAACCATGATAGTGAAGCACTTTTTCCCTATAGCAGGCATCTGATGGACCCCGATTCCGGTCTGTCTTATGAAGAGCCCTCCCCAAATGCCTTTTCTTTCAACTCGCCTTACGGAGCCTGCCCAAGCTGCAAAGGACTGGGGCGGCTACACAAAGTGGACATGGAAAAGGTGATCCCCGATGACACCAAAAGCATCAATGAGGCGGGGATTGTCCCTTTTGGCGAAGTGCGCAACAATATGACTTTCAAGCAACTTCGGGCCATCGCCAAAAAATACCAGTTTACTTTCAGTACACCTGTAAAAGATATTCCTGACAAAGCCTTGCATTCCATTTTGTATGGCGGTGACGACACCTTTAGTATAAATCTAAAATACAGCAAACACGACTTCACCTACAATCTGGCCTACGAAGGGCTGGTGAACATGCTGGGGCGCTGGTACAATGAGTCCTCCTCTGATAAAATCCGTACCTGGTCAGAAGAGTTTATGACTATCGACACCTGCTCCGATTGTGAAGGGGAGCGCCTTAGAAAGGAATCCAGGCATTTCAAACTGGCCGGAAAAAATATTGCCGAGCTGGCCGAAATGGATATCAGCCAATTGGCTGACTGGATGAACCGGCTCGACACCAAACTCAGCGAACGCCAAAAGCGCATCGCCCGTGATATTCTCAAAGAGATTAGGTTGCGCCTCGGGTTTTTACTACATGTGGGCCTTGACTATCTGTCGCTCACCCGGCCGGCCCGAACCCTGTCGGGCGGCGAGGCGCAACGCATTCGGCTCGCAACGCAGATCGGCTCGCAACTCACTGGCATCACTTACATCCTCGACGAGCCCAGCATCGGCCTGCACCAACGCGACAATCAGCGCCTCATCGAAGCACTGCGCGAATTGTCGGACATCGGCAATACGGTGCTGGTGGTGGAACACGATAAGGAAATCATGCTGGCCTCTGATTATTTGATCGACCTGGGCCCAGGTGCCGGCAAGCATGGCGGCGAATTGGTAGGTCATGGCCGACCTGCTGACTTTGTCAAGCGAAACAAGACGCTCACCTCCACTTATCTCAAAAATGAAAAGAAGATCGAAATCCCTGAGAAGCGCCGAAAAGGCAACGGAAATTTTTTGGCACTAAGTGGTGCTTGGGGTAATAATTTGCAGAAGGTGAATATCAAAATCCCACTCGGCACCTTTTGCTGTGTGACGGGAGTAAGCGGCAGCGGCAAGTCATCGCTCATCAATGAGACGCTGTATCCGATTCTTCGTCAGCATTTTTATAAGAGCCGCCAAAAACCCCTTCCATATCAATCGATCAAAGGATTGGAGCATATCGATAAGGTGATTGAAATTGACCAATCGCCCATTGGCCGCACGCCACGCTCCAACCCCGCTACTTATACCGGAGTGTTTACCGACATTCGCAAGATATTTTCAGAATTGCCGGAGGCCAAAATTCGTGGCTACAAACCGGGGCGCTTTTCTTTCAATGTAAAAGGAGGGCGCTGCGAAGTTTGTCAGGGTGCCGGCAAGCGGGTAATAGAAATGAATTTTTTGCCGGATGTGGCGGTGGATTGCGAGCAGTGTATGGGGCGCCGCTACAACCGGGAGACGCTGGAGATATTGTTCAAGGGCAAATCGATCAATGATGTGCTGGATATGACGGTGAGCGAAGCGGCGGAGTTTTTTCAAAACATCCCTACTATTTACCGTAAGATAAGGACGTTGGAAGAAGTAGGGCTGGGCTACATCACCCTTGGCCAGCGGGCTACTACCCTTTCCGGCGGCGAAGCACAGCGCGTTAAGCTTTCAGAAGAATTGGCCAAGCGCGATACCGGCAATACTTTTTATATTCTGGATGAGCCTACCACCGGCCTGCATTTTGATGATATTCGCCAACTGCTTCATGTACTGAACAAATTAGTGGATAAAGGCAATACCATCGTGATCATCGAGCACAACATGGATGTGGTCAAAGTCGCTGATTACATCATTGACATTGGGCCGGAAGGTGGCAAAGGAGGTGGCAAGATAGTAGCTAAAGGCACTCCTGAGCAGATCGCCAAATCCAAGAAAAGCTACACCGGGCAGTTTTTGGCGGAGGAGTTGAACTAGTGCCCCGAACGCCAAGCCATTGAACAGATTAATTGCTACAGTTTGTGTGATTAAGCTTGAAAGAAAAAAATCCAGGATTTTGATACTCCCATATTTTACCCACTTTCCCTAATCCCTCCACGAAATTTGTGCGAAACATCTAATCTTATTACTTTCGACAAAGCGCCTATTGCAATATATACTCATCAACGGCATCCATGAGGAATCTGGCCAACAATATATTCCGGTTTTATTATCACCAGCGCTACCGCCGCCTGGAATCCTTTATGAATGAGCCCCATAAAACCCAGCGGCAGGTGTTTGATGCGTTGGTTCAAGCTGGCAAGCAAACCGCCTGGGGCCGCCAGCATGATTTCAGTGGATTGCGATCTGCAAAGGATTTTTCGGAGCGGGTTCCTCTACAGGACTACGAGTCACTAAAGCCTTTTATCCAACAAATGATGATGGGCGCGCAGGATGTGCTTTGGCCCGGGCAGGTAAAAATGTACGCCAAATCCAGCGGTACTACCAATGACAAGAGTAAATTCATTCCCGTTTCCAATATCAATTTTAAAGATTGCCACATTCGCGGCACCTGGGATACGATGACCATCCTATACAATCAAAAGCCCGGCTGCAAGATATTCGCTGGCAAAAATTTCCTGATGTCTGGCAACCAAAAGGCTTATGAGGCGCATCCCGAAACCATATTTGGGGACGTTTCTGCACTGATGGTGCGCAATATGCCGAAAGTGGCCCGGCCTTTTTTTGAGCCCGACTTTGACGTCATCTTTCGGGATGATTGGGAAAGCAAGATCAAGCTGATGGCTGAGACTGCTATCCGCAAGGATATTGCACCCGAAATCACTATGGTGGGCGGTGTGCCTAGCTGGGTAATCGTTTTTTTTCGGCATATCCTGGAAATGAGCGGCAAGTCTCACATGCTCGAAGTATGGCCCAATTTTGAAGCTTTCATCCACGGAGGGGTAAACATTGATCCCTACCGCGAGCAGTTCCAGCAAATGCTGCCCTCCGATGAGATTATCTACTTAAATGTCTATAATGCCTCTGAAGGCTATTTCGGTACGCAACTCGACCTGCAGAGTAGTGATATGCTACTGCTGCTCGACAATGGGGTGTACTACGAGTTCATTCCGCTGGATGAGTCAAATCGGGAAGAAGAACAATGTGTTCCTTTGGAAGCTGTACAAACGGGCAAAACGTATTCGTTGGTCATTAGTACCAATGCAGGTCTTTGGAGATATAAGATTGGCGATACGATCACTTTCACCTCTACCGATCCTTACACTTTCCGCATTGCAGGCCGTACGCAGCAGTATATCAATGTGTTCGGTGAAGAGGTAATGATCGCCAATACCGATCAGGCTATTGCTGCCAGCTGCCGCGCTACGGGGGCCATACTTTCCGAATATACCGTTGCTCCGATCTATTTTGAAGGAAGCGCAAAGGGGGGCCATCAGTGGCTGGTAGAGTTTGAAAAAGCACCGGTAAATGTAAGCACATTTGCCAGTACCCTGGATGAGCAATTGCAAAAGATCAATTCCGATTATGAGGCAAAGCGGTACAAAAGTATGGCTCTCGAACAGCTACAGCTACAGGTATTGCCCCCAGGCACTTTCCACAACTGGCTTCGCTCAAAAGGCCGCTATGGAGGGCAAAGCAAGGTCCCCCGCCTCTCCAATGATCGCAAATATGTAGAAGAAATTTTGGCCAGCCTTTAATGCTTATTACCACTCTGCCAATAAGCTGATTGCGCGGTCACGGTATAGTCCGACTTCCTGCCGACTAAGCTCCTCCAGTATCGGGCGGGCGGCACTTGGCTGGTCATCCTTCAGATAGGCCAATGCCAGATACCAACTGGCTTCCTCATAATACAACTCATGATTGATCCGAACCGTCATCAACAGCTCTTTGGCCTTTTCCGTTTGCCCTTCCTCCAGATAGGCTACCCCAAGCATCATACTGCCCAGAGGATGAGCAGGCTGGGCATCCAACAACTCCCGAAGTTTGGCAATGCTGGCCTGATAATCGCCGGCTTTTTGTAAGCTCAAGGCTTTCTGCAACTGCTTCGATTCTGGCCTCTCTGCAGACGAGCGGGTAGCGATAAGCGCTTCATTGGCATAGGGCTCGTGATAGGCTTGATAGAGGCGTTCCGGCTGTTGGTTGTTCCAATACATCCACCCTGCGGCCATCATTAGCAGAAATACGGCTGCAGCTGCTATCCGGTTGAAGTAGCTGATGCGACGAAGGGAGGCCTTGCGGCCGGTAGCCGCGCGGGTAGTATGCTGTGCCTCTTTGGTAGTCAATGAACTCAGCTCTGTATTCGTTTCGAAGTTATAATGATTGGCAAAGCCTTCAACGGCATCGGAGCAGAGAGGGCAGTCGAGCAAATGGTTTTCCACCTCAAAGCGTTGTTGCTCATCCAGCTGATCGGACAAATAGGCTTTGATGGCTTCCATGCTCAGGCAGCGATCGGTTTGTAATATTTTGTTGATCATATTTTATAGGCCCAATAAGGCTAATTTTTTGGTACAGACTATCAATGACTTATTTATGCACAAATGATTTGCTTTGCGGCATCTTCAGGGCATCTGCGCCTCCAGAGCCAGCCGCAAATTGCGCTTGCCGTTTTGTAAATAACTCTTCACTTCTTTAACGCTAAATTGCGTTTTGGCAGCAATCTGCTTGTATGAAAGCTGCTCAAAAAAGAAGAGGCGAATACAGCGCTGCTGTGCCTTGCTGAGCGTTTTGATTGCTTGCTGCAAAGCGGCACTGCTTATTTTTGAATCATCCTTGTCGGTATAAGGACGCGAAAGGGCCTCATTTTCCATAAAATTTTCCTCACTTTTTTTTGCTTTTTTCCATTCCTCCTCCCGATTCGCCTCCACTTCCTGCTTTCGGAGCTGAGAAATACACTCGTTTCGGGCAAAATAAAAAAGCCAGCTTTGAAAATTATCAATAGGCTCCCTTTGCAATTTGTCGATCAGCTTTTCAAAGATCAGCATACACATATCCTTTGCCTGGCTGCGGTCTTTGAGATGCTTGAGGCAGCTTCCGAACACCAGATGGACGTAGCGATTGTACAATTCATTGTAATACCGATGCTCTGCACTTTGGCGGTATCGGCGAATCAGGCTCAGCTCATCGAGGCGGGTAAGCTGAGGATCACTTCTATGTCGGACAAACATTGGGAGGGCCCTTCTTTTGGATTTTCTAGTAAAACTGCCACCCGACAGTCGCTCAGCCTGAATAGCATTTTGACTTCCGGCGGTGCTATAAAAATAGGAAAAGCGCAGCAATTTCAGCTAGTTTGCATTGCTCAAAATATTTTCCTCAACAATCTGTTCTTATTTCTACGGCGGTGTATTATACTGCTGGCGGTTCGAGAGTGATAAACCATCCTCAATCCTTTCGTGCTATAGAGCACAGGCGAGGGGGATTCGCTATCACTCATCAGGCACCTGAGCTATAAACCCTCTTTTCAATTTTGAAGGTTCATCAATACACGACCCTTTCTACTATCCCAAAGGAAGGTAACATTCTATGGCACTACGACTTGCCGATCAGTTTAATGGTGGAGGCAATCAACTCCAGTTCCTGCATATAGTTGCGTTTCTTTTTGCCGGGAGCATAAATAAAGCCATCCACAAAAAGTAGCTCATTGCTTTGTGTATCCAGTATCAGATAACTGATAAAGGGGCCGCCCATAAAATCATTGGCCATCTCCCATATCCCGCGGGCTTCCAGCACAAAGTGCCCATTTTGGTCAAAGGTTTTGACGTACATTGGCAAATCCACATCATTGGTACGGCTGTAGGTTTGATTCAACTCACTGCTTATGTATTGTCTGCCGAGGCTGTCTCTCAGGGCTTTGATACCTTCTTTGGAAAGCTGCTCCCGCTGGGTGTAGGGCAGTTTGTGCAACAAAATATTGCTGCTCAAATATTCCGGCTCTTTGCGCAGCCAAATGGTCTGGCTATCGTTCAAGGCCATCTTATAGTCTGCTGGTATCGACATTTCCACCCCCATCGTTTGCCGTACTTCCTGCTGCAGTTTTTTCGCCTCTCCTACGTGAAATACATTCGCCCATAGCTGCTTCCTGTCCGCCTCCTGTATCCTTCGGGTAGCTGCCGGAAAATTATTTTTGATGGCCTGGATCAGGCTATCCCGGCTTTGGGCAAACATATAGATCAACAGTTGGCCTTTGGCCCACTTATCCCTTGCAACCCGTGAGTTTATTTGTTTCTTTCCTTTGGAGGTAACTTTATTCAACAGGCCCAGATCTTTGCTAATCAGGCGGGTGGTGGCTGATTGGGCATCGTTGAGGTCTGCCAATAATAAATAGGTGCGCAGCTCTTTGCGAATCGGGTCCTGCTGAAGGGCTTCAGGGGTGAAGTGCTGAAGGTCGAAAAGAGGCTCTGGCTGGGGAAGTATCGGAAAGGCTGACTCAAAGTAGTAGCGCAGGGTATCTCCCACCGGGCTTTCCCAAATATCGCGATCGGCTACTACAATCAGATGGTTGGCTTTGCCAAAGGCATTAGCTGGTGCCGATAAGCCCCTCGCCACTTCTTCCGAACAACCACTGCTTATTGCAATCAGCGCAGCGAATAACAGGGTGAGCCAGTATAAATTACGTGTACGAAATAGCATAAACAAAGGCATTTTGACAAAAGTAGCAATTTTCGACGCCTGTTCGGGCAACTGTCCTGGATATAAAGATGCCGGGGACTTGAATTTTGGCGTACCCACAGTACGGGGTTTGGCAGCCACCCGGCCACCAAATCCCGTGAAAAGGAGCTAAAATGTTCCATTTACTGAATCAAACAATATACCCGGGTAATGGCTTTGTTCGGATCGGGCTGGGTTTGAATATCTGACACATATTCTTCAATCGTGGGTGCTTTTTGGCTGATCCCATTGGTCTGCACATATTGCTGGATCGCCAGATGGGCCGCAGAAATATTTGCCATATTGCCCTGATATTCAACCATCAGAGCCTTGCTGGCGGGCAGCGTCATCACCTTCATATCAGCGCTCAGGTCTTCCCCGCCTTCTATCGGCATAGCTGCTGCGATGTCGGCTTTGCCCTGCTGCTCGTCCCAGTTGTAGAAAAAGCCACAGGGTGAACCTGTAATTTTTATTTTCTTCATCTGCAGGTCATTGTACATCAAAGGGAAATAGTTGGCAAAAAGCCCTTCCATATCCCGAATATTGATGGTTTTTCGGACTGCCATGTAGCGCGTTTCCGGAAAGTCAACCTCCCGAATACTTAACTGCTGAGATTGTGAGCCGGTGCTGGCTACGGCTGCCTCCCGCCCCGCGGCTATTTTTTCGGCTGCATCGCGCAGATTGCGTAAGCCTTGCTCCATTGAGGGGCCCAGCATACGGTCAAAGAGCAGGCCCTGGTATTTGGCAATGGGATTGGCTCCGAGATCGGTATCAAAGGCCCAGGTAACTTTTGTCCGTTGGTTGACATCCTCCAGCTTCCAGGAGCCTTCTGCTTTGCCCCGTTCATAAAAATTGAGCGTATTTCGAATATAACTATTGGGGCGGCTTTCAACTATAGCCAGTTCACCATTGCCTACCTCAACGTGGTCGCTTTTCCATTTGTATTGAGCACCTTCGCCCTGTTTTTTAGAGCCATATTCGATTTTCACGGCAGGATCTTTGCCGAGCCAGGGATTCCAGGTCGTCATCTTTGATACATCATTGATTTGATCAAAGAGTATCTGTGCAGGGGTATTGATAATCAGTGAACGCTCGACATGCACTTTGGATGGCAGAAACAGCGAAATAATGAGCAATAGGCCGATCAGAACTGCCAGGCCGATGAGTATTTTTTTTAGCATTTTCATTTGTCTATTTATCTTAAGTTAAGGCCACATAACTGCCCGCCAATTGGCAGGCAACCTTTCATATCCATTACATTTATCTCTGGTCAAAAATAGTACGAGTATATTCAATTTTTATCCTTTGGGCTGTAAAACTATATTTTCGCTATCAAAAACTATTTTTTATCATACTCTACTAAACGAACCTCCTTTCTCAAAACCAACGAAACCGCCCGAATCATCCGTCCGGCCGGTTTCGTAAGGAATATTCAAAAAACAAATCCGACATTTTTGAAGTAGGCGATAACTGAACGACCAAAAGGTAGTGAAGTTGAGTGTAATTCAAAAATTGAAAAGAGGGTTTAATTTTTTGAACAATATTTAGGCAAGTGCTATGCCGTTTATTCGTTTCCGGTGATCTGCTCAGATTTTGGGAAATACGTTATGCGCGTCAACCACTTGCTGGTATCCGGTTCGGTGGTAGGGTCGGTAACATACTCTTCGAGCACAGGGCCACCAATCTCCATGCCTTTGGCTTTGAAGAAGTCATCCATAGCATAGTGTGCGTTGGCAGAGCCGCTATAGTCGCCGTAATAATTGATGCGGTAGGCTTTGCCAGCAGGCAGTTGAGCGAATTCCATGCCTTTGGGGGCGCTATCAATGGCCTTCAAAGGTATAGCAGCCATCATATCGGTTTCTTTATTTTCTTCATCCCATTTGTAATACATGCCACTGGGCATACCGGCCATTTCGAGCTTGTTTTTGGTGACATATTCGTGTAAAGAGCCAAAGTGCTTGGCAAAAAAGGCTCCGATGTCAGCCATTTTTACTGTTTCTCTGTGGCCAATGAAGCTAGTGGCCGGATAATCTATTGTGTTGATGGAATAGCCCCGATAGGTGGGAGCAGAGGGCGCTTTTTCCACAATCTCTTTGAGGCTGGCAAGGCCTTTTTCAAAATCGGCACCGATCATAGCATCCATATCCATGAAAAAGCTCATGACGCGGGCCATAAAATTGTTTTCGCCTGCAAAGGACCAGCTTACATTGGTGCCCTTGTCCGCTTCTTTGAGTCTTACATACGTATCGGCAACGCCTTGCATTGGCTCAAAGAATTCCAATTTGGTTTTCACCATTTTGTTGGGTTCGATTTCCAGCATGGTTTGCTGGCCTCTGCCCACCTCTTTATTGCCTTCCCACTTGTACACAGAACCTACCGTACCATCCGTACCTTCGAAGGTGGTTTTGGCATTCGGATCAAGCTCTGACCAAGGATACCAGGCCAGTCTTTTTTCAAAGCTTTTTACATGTGGGAATACTGCATGCGGTGTGGCTTTGATCAAAGTGGAACGCTCAACTTCGTAGGTTTTCGGCCCTAACAAGCCCAACACAAGAAAGATGAGTAGCAACACACCAAGGATGCCTAAAAGGATTTTTAATGCTTTCATGATAAAAAATTTTGCTTGTTTTTAAAATGTAAGCATAAAAGTAACAAAGTGTCATCAAGAAATGAAAAAAACAGTCGTTTTTCATTTCCTGCCCGCATTCATTGGCAGAAAATGGTGGGGTGAAGCTGCTTCGCAGAGCTGAGTATTTTGCCAGGCACAAAGTTTACTCCACAGCCCGTGAGCACGGCCTATTGACCTGCTTTCAGGCAAATGATGCGCCCTTCATCATCTGTGGATAATACCAGCCCCAGTTCTTCGGCCATTTGGTAATCGGCCGTTGCACCTTCCTTATCATTGAGCTGATGCCTCACTTTGGCCCGGTTAAAATAGGCTTCCTTCAGTTTGTTGTCCAGCTCGAGCGTACGGTTGTAATCGGCCAATGCTCGTTTGGGATAGCCCCCTAGATGGAAGGCAAGAGCTCTCAGGTAATAGTATTCAGCATGCTCCTTCATAGCTCCCCGAATAGCCTGGGTCTGATCTTGAAGTGTCTTGTGATAGTTGTTCATATAAAAATGAGAAAGCGCACGGTGGTAGTAAAGCTGATGATCGGAAGGAGCCAGTTTGATCGCTTTTGTATAATCGTCGATAGCGGCTTCGTAGTTTTCAATATATGCCTTGAGGCGGGCCCGGTTGGCATACAACAGGCTTTGGTCAGGGTCGATGACTATGGCCCCGTCAAAGTCTTCCAATGCTTCGAACACTCGCTCTTCCATCATTTTCAACGATCCCCTGTTGTTGAGTGCGGTTACATGTGCCGCATTTCTATCCAGGCACTCGTCATAGTCGCGAATGGCGGCACGCCGGTTTCCCTGGCGCGTATAGCACTGCGCCCGCATAAAATAGGCATTGGTCAGCTTGGGGTCGAGCTGGAGCGCAATGGTGTAGTCCTCCAAAGCATCTTCGGTACGACTCAACTCAAACATCAGGTTGCCGCGATTGTAATAGGCTTCTGTAAAAGTTGGTTCTAGTTCAATGGCTGTGCAATAATCTCGCAATGCCTGTTCGTGATTGCCAATTTGTGTATGCACCGTGCCCCGGCCATTATAGGCTGCGGCCATGTCGGAACAATAGTGGATCAATTGGTCAAACTCGATTAGCGATTCATTGTGTCGCCCGGCCTGATTCAAGAACAATGCCTTCTCAAGCAGCTCTGTTTTTTCACTTTCGCTAATCGTATCGGCAATCAGCTCATTTGCAGGAATGGCAAAAGCTCCGACCACATCAAGTACCGTTGGCACCTCTTGATCAAACGTATTCGTTGTCTCCACCATTTCATTTTCTTCCTCACCAAAGTATGCATATTCAAATTGCTCCGTTTCGGCCAATGTGGGTTCCTCAGTGAGCTTGTCACTGAGTACCTCAATCCTGGCATATTTGGCATGTTCGATAGCGTAAAAACAAAGGTTCATTTGCTCGTAAGCGGCCAGATACTGCGGATCGATTTGCAAGGCCGCCTTCTGATCGGCTAATGCTGACTCATAGTGACCCGCCAGATACTTTGCTTTCCCCCGGCTGCAGAGTAGCTCTGCGGAAGATTCCACCTGCCCTGCTATCATGCCGAAGGCGTCAATCGCGTCCTCATACGCACCGCTTTGCATCAGTGCTTTTGCCCGGGGAAGATGAATGCCATCTACGTTGGCACCAGTCTCCAGGGCTTTGTCGAAATTGGCGAGTGCATCCTTATATTGATTGAAGTGCATTTTTATCAAGCCAATAGCATAGTAGGCCATTCCATTTTGGTAATCCGTCTCGGTAGCTGCGAGGCCATCGGCTAGGGCGCGTTCGTAGTGACCTTGCTCATACCAAAAGAAGGCCCGGTTGACCAGTGCCTGGCTGCTTGGTTCGGAGAAGGATTCTATTTTTTCAAAATCAGCCGCTGCCTGTTCGGTATCACCTAGCAAACTGTAGGCATACGCCCGGTTGTTGAAGGCTTCGGGATTATTGCCATCGATCGACAGGGAGCGGGAATAGTGATGAATAGCTTCTTCAACCTCGCCCAGGGCAAGTAGAATATCTGCCTTCTGGTGGTGCGCCTGCGCATCGGAAGGGTTGATGGCAAGCGCCTGATCTACCTCCTCCAGGGCGGCCTCAAATTCGCCACTTTGGCTGTGGGCCGCTGATTTTTGGATATGCCAATCGCTGTTTTTATCAAAAGCCAGTACCAACGCATAATCCTCTGCTGCGCCTTGTGGATTTTCTACTTCCTGGCGGATGCGCGCCCGCGTACTCAGCACTTCCGGGTCATTGGGATAGGCATCGGCTAGCCGATTGAGGTCGTGGAGCGCTTTGCGAGGCTTGCCCAACTCATAGTAGGCCAGGCTGCGGTTGAAGAGCGCTTTGTTGTGGCCTTCGTCCAAATTGATGACTTCGGTATAGTAATCGACCGCTTCGGCCCATTGCTCATTGTCGTGAAAAATGGTGGCTTGTTGGTAAAAAGCCTCTACGGAAGCTTGTGTAGCAGGTTGGCCAGTCAGGCTATGAGCCAACAAAAGAGCGAAAGCGCCAAACAGGCAGAGTCGGGAGAAGGTGTTCATGGTAACAAAATTAGTAGGTGTATAGAGGCAAACACATGCCCGTAAAAACAAATGTTTTATTTTATTAATATTAAGAGAGCAAATTTTTTGCCACTTTGCTGCCATTCCACCTGTGTACCACTTATACTATTGGGTATTGATAAAAATGTTATAGCTTGATTGCCAGGCAGGCCCGCGCCAGCCACCACCGCCCTCGTGGCACTCTTTTTACAAATCACTGATTATCAGCGCCTTACAAACATTCTTTATACTAAGGAAGAAACATTGTGCATGTATGAAGGATCTGTTTGCCTGCCATATTAAGGCTGTTTCTAATACGAGAAAAGAAACTTTAACACATATTGGCATTAATTTTATATATAAATCATTATAATATTGATGTCCGACACTTGCTATGAGAAGACCTCCTTTCCTAATACACTACCTGGCGAGTCGTTGGCTTTCACCAATTAAAAACAGACGACCAATACAATGACATCAATCTATGAGACAACTGGTACTATGAGAACCGTACCCCCTACAGATTGATGGTAATTGGTTGGTGTAATTTCATTACATCACAAAACACCAATACCATGTACAAACAAACTTGCTATGCAGCGAGCCTGCTTTTCTGTCTTTGCTCCTTCACTCTAGCCAGCGCCCATCAATCGCAGGCCATTCTCGATTACGTCGAGCAGTATAAGAACCTGGCGATCAGCGAAATGCATCGCTCAGGTATCCCTGCTAGTATTACCCTGGCACAAGGCATCCTTGAATCAACCTACGGAATCGGAGAACTGGCTGTAAAATCAAACAACCATTTCGGCATCAAATGCAAATCGGAATGGCAGGGTAACGTTTATCACAAAGAGGATGATGACTTTATAAATGGCAAGCTGATCAAATCCTGTTTCCGCGCTTATCAAACAGCTGAAGAGTCTTACATTGATCATTCCAACTTTCTCCGCAACAGTATGCGTTATGCCACCCTGTTCAGGCTGGATCGGAGCGATTACAAAGGCTGGGCTAAGGGTTTGCAGGGCTGTGGCTATGCTACTGATCCGACTTATGCCAACAAGCTGATTGGTACGATTGAAAGATACCAACTACATCAGTATGACAGCGAAGAAGCAGTGAATCCGACAGACAGGATGGCTGCGCTGGCTGCACCTTATGTGGAACAAGGCGCTGGCAGTACACCCTCCAATATTGATCTGCTGGCTCCGCCGCCAGCGGAAGCCATTCCGGATGATTACAAAAGAGCTGCGAATCGCCCGGAAATCCGTACCCCTGACAGTTATCAGATAAGTAATTCGGAAGAAGTACCCAGCCCAATTCAGTCGGCTCCTTCCACTGCTGCTGACACTGATTTGCCGATTGGCCAAAAGGGGCTCCGATTGGTTCAAACGGCTCCTGAGTATGATATTTCTAATTATTGGAAAAGCGTATCTAGCGCAAGCCTTGAGCTGGCCGTTGATGCTACGATCAACTTTTCGGCTACTACATCGGCCCGGCTAAAAAATGAATCGCAACCATCGGCTGTTCAAAAAATTAATTCGCCGGCGCCCCGCCGTTTTGGGCCTCGTATGCTATTGCGTAGCCCTAAAGGCAAACGCATTGGCAGGCGTTAGGCGGGAGTTTGTTCCTCATCGGGAGGTAGCGCTTCATCGGCGGCGGCATCCACTACCATTTTGGCTTTTTTGACCATTGGATTGGCGTGCATTTCTTTAAACGCATACCTATTTTTGGCAACATCAATGGCTAAAAACAGGGCATTGCGGAAAGAAGAATGATCTGCCTGATTTTTGCCGGCTATATCGTAGGCTGTGCCATGATCGGGAGAGGTGCGCACTATTGAGAGGCCGGCGGTATAATTGACTCCGCTGCCAAAGGATAAGGCTTTGAAGGGTACAAGCCCTTGGTCATGGTACATGGCGAGTATGCCATCGAATTTGCGATATTGGGCTGAACCGAAAAAGCCGTCGGCAGGATAGGGACCAAATACTAATACTCCTTTCTTTTTTGCTTCGATGACAACCGGCCGAATGATCTGTTCTTCTTCCTGACCGATAACCCCTTCATCGCCGGCATGTGGATTGAGTCCCAGCAGGGCTATGGTGGGCCGTTCGATAGCAAAATCCTCTCTCAGTGTTTTGTTGAATATCTTTAATTTATTGATGAGCAGTTCTTTATCAATGGCATCTACTACTTCTCTCACGGGCAGGTGGTTGGTAGCCAGACCGACGCGCAGGGTATCATTGACCATGAGCATCATGCTCTGCCCCCCAAATGCATGGGTGAGGTATTCGGTATGGCCGGAAAAGGGAAAATTGGCCAGCTGCATAGCCTTTTTGTGGATCGGAGCGGTGACCAGCGCATCGATGAAGCCATTTTTAAGATCATTGGTAGCCTGCTCCAGGGCTATATAAGCATACTTACCGCTTTGGTCGCTCAACTGCCCTAGTGTGATATTGACATTATCCTGCCAGCAATTTACAATATTGATCCTGTCATGTTTAATGCGATCGGCAGATTTGGCATTGTAGTGCGAAAAATCTTCAATACCTACAATATTCTTGTGATAGGATATTACTTTGGAGGTACCGTAAATGACAGGGGTACAAAAATTGAGTATTTGCTGATTGGCAAGTGTCTTGAGCATCACCTCTAGTCCGACTCCGTTAAAATCGCCAATACTGATTCCGATTCTTACTTTTTCCATACTGTTTTCCTTATCAACAATCCTTATCAACAAGTAGCCGCAAAGGCTACACTTTAGTAATGCTTTAAAAATTCATACAACAAACGAACTCCCACGCCGGTACCTTCTTTGGTGCGATAACTGTCCTGCGTTTTTAGATAGGCCGGCCCTGCAATATCAAAATGAAGCCAGGAATAATCGGTGAAATGCTCCAAAAATTTACCGGCAGTGATCATCCCGGCCGTATTGCCGCCCATGTTTTTAAGATCGGCAATATTGGATTTGAGCTGATCGCCATACTCCCGCCAGAGCGGAAATTCGATCAAGCGCTCATACACTTTATGGCCACTTTTCTCTATTTTATTCTTCACCCCCTGGGGGGCATTGCCCATATAGCAAATCGCTTCCTGCCCACAGGCATACATGGCCGAGCCGGTGAGGGTAGCAAAATCCATAACCAACTCAGGTTGGTATTGCTTGGCATAATGGAGTGCATCGGCCAATACCAGCCGCCCTTCCGCATCGGTATTGAGCACCTCCACTGTCGTGCCGCTGTACATTCGGATGACATCCCCTGGCACATAGGCTTCATTTCCGGGGCGGTTATCGGTAGCGGGGATCAGCGCGACGAGGTGCAGCGGCAGTTTTGACTTGGCCGCCGCTACCAAGGCACCCACTACTGTAGCAGCCCCCGCCATATCACTCTTCATCATATCCATGCTGTTGAGCGTAGGTTTCAGGCTCAATCCTCCTGTATCGTACACCACCCCTTTGCCGACCAATACAACGGGTTTTTTATTTTTGCCCTTTTTCGGTTTCCACTCCAGTACGTTGAAGGTTGGTGGCCGCACACTCCCCTTATTTACTGCCAATATGCCTCCCATTTTGAGGGTCTCGATTTTCTTTTTATTAAACACTTTGACAGAAAACCCAAACTTTTTGCCGAGGTTTTTGATCTCCCGGCTCAAGGTTTCTGCCGACAAGAAGGACTGCGGTTCGTTGACCAAATTGCGAGCGATGCAAGTGGCCTCCAGTACAGCAATCAGATCGGCTACATGAGCACGGCTGGCAGATGTTGCTGCTACTTTGATACGCTTGAGGCTATTGCTTTTGCCGTTGCCCTTTTTGAAATACTTGGCAAAATGATAATTCCCCAGCACCATTCCTTCCAAATACTGGAGTGTATGGTTGGTAGCCCGGTGATTGATCAGGCAGATTGAATCGAGCTTGTAATGAGCTAGCTGGGAGAGTATGTCATTGCCGGCGGTGCGGGCCTTTTCGAGCGCGCAGGTCTCATCAGCTTCCGCATCGAGAAAGTGTACAAACAGATAGCGTTTGGCTTGAGGAAGCACAAAATACGAAACATCCTTCTTGGCCGCCCGGCGAATGATGAAGCATTCACTATCGGAGCAAAACGCACTCAGTTGACTCAAATCGTTCCGATCGGCCAGGATGACTACATGCTCATTGTTGTTGATGGTTTTGCTTACCGATATTTTGGTATTCATTGCCTACTTTTGAGTCGCCTGAGGTATTTTGGGCAAAATTTGCGCTAAGATAGCGAATTAGGCGCATATTAGGAGAATTAGCCATAACATATTGATTCTATGAATATTATAGTTGTATAAAATCATAATATTGAAAGCTAAAAAATCGTACGGGCAACATTTTTTACGGCGTAAAGATATTGCTGAGAGGATCGCTGACAGCCTCAGCCAAACAGCGGGCTACCAAAAGGTGCTGGAGGTTGGCCCGGGGCAGGGGATGCTGACGCAGTTCCTGCTTGCTAAAAACTTTGACCTCACCGTAGTGGAGGCCGACAAGGATATGGTTCACTATCTTCAAAAACATTTTCCGCAGTTGCGGCACCACATTATCGGAGGTGATTTTTTGAAGCTTCCGCTTGATCGGCTATTTGAGTGCCAGCCTTTCGCCTTGATCGGCAATTTCCCATACAACATTTCTTCTCAGATTCTCTTCCGCATGCTCGAGTATCGAGTGCTGGTGCCTGAGCTGGTGGGGATGTTTCAAAAAGAAGTGGCAGAGCGGGTGATCGCTCCTCCCGGCAGCAAGACTTATGGTGTCATCAGTGTATTGGTACAGGCTTACTACGATGGCGAGTACTTGTTTGAGGTAGATAAAAGCGCTTTCAGCCCGCCTCCCAAAGTACAATCGGCGGTGATCCGTTTGCTCCGGAAAGAAGAGGAAGAGCTGGCCTGTGACCCTTCGCTGTTCAGGCAGGTCGTGAAGCAGGCATTCAGCCAACGCCGCAAGATGCTGCGCAACACCATGAAAGCTTATATCAAAGGCGACGAGCTGCTGCTGCGGCCTTTCTTTGAGCAGCGACCTGAAAGGTTATCTGTTCAGGATTTTGTACAGCTCACCAACTGGGTTCAGGAGAGAATTCGCAGGAGTTGAAGGAAGGCCAGGAGGGATACTACCCTTTGGTGCTAATAGAAAAAGTGGCTACGGCGAGCCACTTTTTCAAGAAAAACGATGTGGTACCTCCAGGAATCGAACCAGGGACACCAGGATTTTCAGTCCTGTGCTCTACCAACTGAGCTAAGGTACCTCGTTTTAAGCGGTTGCAAATTTAGGCGGTTTTTTCTTTAAGTACAAGGCCGGAATAATGAAATTTAAAAATTAATTTTGCGCCAATTCACCCAACTGTCATCCTATGCTTTCCAAACTACTGGCCATTCCTTTTGTTCTTGCCTTGCTCGTTTTGCTGTATCTGGCCTGGGAAGCCGATAGCTCCTACGCCATCTATATCGTACCCGCCGTGCTGGCCCTGGTGGTGATCTACATTTTCCAGCCTCAGCTCGACTGGTGGTGGTACAAACGCCGCCCACCAGAACTGGATGGCCCGATCCGCAAGTTGTTTGACCGCTTTCATCCATTTTATCGGCAGCTATCGGCTGCCAATCAAAAGCGCTTCCGCGAACGCGTCGCATTATATACGCTGTCCAAAGAGTTTATTCCGAAGGCTTTTGACCATGTACCGGAAGATATCAAGGGAGTAGTCGCCGCCCAGGCCGTTCAGCTCACCTTTGGGCAGCAGGATTATCAGCTTTCCAAATTTGAGCGTATTGTAGTATATCCACAACCTTTTCCTTCACCACAATATCCCGAGCAATTTCACGCATCTGAAATATATGAGGAAGATGGCGTTATTTTATTTTCTGCCGAACAGCTAATGGCTGCTTTTGCTCAACCGTTGAAGAATTATAATATTGGGCTGCATGAATATGCCAAGGTATACATAAGCAGTTATCCGGAAAAAGAATATCCAATATTCGATGAGTTTATCTGGGAGAAGCTGGAAGCGATCAGCGGTTTTAGCAAAAAGTTTATACATGCCTATATCGGTTTGGAAGAGGTGAATCCTTTGCCTGTAGGTATTTGTCTGTTTTTCTGCTTTCCCTTGCGCTTCAAAAATATCCTTCCCAATGCGTATCAGGCCTTCAGCCAAATCTTCAACCTCGATCCCGTAGCTGCGGCCGATCCCGTCATCAACAAATCATTGGCCTTGCCGGCGGAGGGAAGCGTGGTATAAGGGCTTGTTTTGAAAAAGCACAACGGGCTGCAATTTCACCCTTTCAAAATTCACTCATCCCTTAGCGATTGGACAGGATCGGTTAATGCAGCCTTCAGGCTTTGCCAGCCAATGGTGAAAAAAGAAATGAATATTGCAATCAGACCCACCAATACAAACACCTCCCATTGTATATCAATGCGATAGGCAAAATCCTGTAGCCATCGGTTCATTAAATACCAAACAATCGGAGTGGTAATAATCATTGCCAAAAGGACCAATTTTAAAAAGTTTTTGGAAAGCAGCGCAACTATTCCTATCACACTGGCACCCAACACTTTACGAATACCAATTTCTTTGGTGCGCGAAGCTGTTGAAAAAGCAGCCAAGCCAAACATGCCGAGGCAAGAGATGAAAATAGCTATAATTGTAAAAAGTGTAAAAAGACGCTTCTGGCGTTGCTCATTTTCATACAGGTGGGCCAGATGCTCATCCATAAATTGATAGTTGAATGGCCAACCGGCCGATAACTCTTTCCAAAGTTGATCAGCTTTACTAATCAGCTGCGGGATTTGTCGTCCTTTTACTTTAACTGCTACGTTGCGACCTCTGAAAGCAGTTGAAATTACAAGCGGCTCAATGGAGTTGTGCAAGCTGGTAAAGTGATAATTTTTTACTACACCGATTACTCGCCTGGGCATAGTATCAAAACTGGTAAGTAAGATTTTTTTACCCAAAACAGCTTCTTTGCTCAAACCCAAGTCCGACACTGCTTGCTCATTTAAGAGAACTGATTTGGTACTATCGCTGGCGAGTTGTGGACTGAAATCCCGCCCAGCAACAAGTTTCAGCCCCAGCGTTTTCACAAACTCAAAATCGACAAAAGCGGTACGCATTCGAATTGATTTTTCCTGATCCTGCAATTGCACGCTGGTAGCATCATGATGGCCACCAGGCAACCCATTCATAAAAGCTACGGACTGTACTCCGGCCTGCTGTTTCAACTGTTGTCGCAACTGCTCCCGATTATTGTACAAATCAGGGCTGGTAATACGCATCGTCAATACTTCTTCCTGGTCGAAGCCGAGAGATTTGCTGGCCAAAAAATCCATTTGCTGGTGTATCAGAAAAGTGCCGCAAAGTAATCCGGCGGATAGCACAAATTGAATAACGACAAGTGCTTTTCGAAAACGGGCAGAATTCTTTTCCCCAGCGGTAGTTGAGCCTTTCAACGAATTAACCATTTTGAAAGAAGACAGCAACCAGCCCGGATAGAGGCCTGCCGCCAACGCAATTACCAAAACGATTCCACCAAGTGCGGCCGTGAGCTGAAAGGTTGGAAGTTGCCACTGTAACGTTACACCAAACAGGCTTTCAAACCAGGGCATTGATAGGCTCACCACTTGCACAGCAATCATCATAGAAAGAAGGGTGAGTATAAGACTCTCTGTCAAAACATGTCCGACAATTTGCCATCGGCTGGAACCCAATACCCTTTGTACACCAATTACTTTGCTCCGCACGGTGGCTTTTGCCGTAGCCAAATTGATAAAATTGGCGATGGCACAGAGAATCAACAAAAAAGCGGCAAGTATAAAAATGCTGACTGCCTTTTGATCGCCATGCCGCATAGGGTCATAACGTACCTCCGACTCGAAATAAACATTGGATATGGGTTGCAGGCGCAAGTCAATCCGTGCATTGTTCCTTTCAAAAGCGGCACCAAAATATTTATCCATAAATGTTGGAAGATGATCCTCTAAAGCTTGAGGAGACGCACCTGCTTTTAGTCGAATATAAGTACAAAGGTTGTTGTTCCACCAGCGTGTCCACCAATTCGCCTGCGCTAATTCTTTATTGCTTTCCAGTATTTCAAATTGAAGATGGCTTGGCGCTTTAGGTTTGGCCAACACACCGGTAACTATAGCATCGTAGGTATTGTCGATACGCAAAGCTTGTCCCATTGCTTTAGCCTCGGAGCCAAAATAGCGCTTTGCCATTTGGCTGCTGATCACTACACTGCGCGTATTGGAGAGTGCTGTAACAGGATCACCATGAATCAGAGAAAAACCAAAAAAAGCGAGAAAATTTTCATCTACATAATAATAATCATTCTCTTCAAACCGCTTATCACCAATGCCCACCAAGCTCCGGCCGTCTAATACCCTTGTAGTAGCTTCCACATCAAGAGAGAAGTCCTGTTTTATTGCATCGGCAAATGGAGGGGAAGTAATACCGATATCGTAAGGCTGCCCGTTGATATTGGATGTCCTCAACAGCCTGAAGGTACGATCGGCATGTGGAAGGCCGGAGTCAGCCTGTTTTTCATTCACAACATACAGACCTATAAACATGGCGGTCGCAATGCCTATTGTTAGCCCCAGTATATTTATGATACTGGTCACTTTGTTTTTGAATAAATTTCGCCAAATGATAGTCCACATTGTTTTGATCATGATATAGAGATCTTATCGATATTTTAAGAAAAGTATTCACTCATTCGCTTCTCAATGAATCTACTGGATTGGCCAGGGCAGCTTTGGCACTTTGGACACACACAGCAACAAAGGCGATCAATAAAGCTATTAAGCCTGCCAATAAAAACACCCACCACTGTATGGATATTCTAAACATAAAGTTGTCGAGCCATCGGCTCATAAACAACCAGGCTAAAGGCGCAGCTACAACAAGTGCAATTAATACCAGTTTCACAAAGTTTTTTGACAACATACCAATAATGCCAAGCACACTTGCACCTAATACTTTACGAATGCCAATTTCCTTTACCCGTCGAGATGCAGCATGTGCTGCCAACCCTAGCAAACCAAGGCAGGAGATTAGTATTGCTAGGAGACCAAACCCCTTGCAAGTAGCTGAGAGGCGGCGTTCATCTTCATAAAACTGAGCAATATCTTCATCCAAAAAGCTTCCCTGAAACACCTGCTCAGGAAAAACCTCGTCATATACTCGCTTTACCGCCTTAATAGTGCCTGCAATATTGCCGGGTCGAACCTTTAGTCCTGCTGTCCAATAAAAATTTTTGCGGGTTGTCATCAAAAGCGGATGAAGCTCTTGGTGAAGAGAGTGAGTATGAAAATCCTCCACAACACCAACGATTTTCAATATAATTCTTGCACCTAAACGAATTTGCTGGCCAATAACATCAGACGGATTTGCAACGCCCAGTTTTTTCAATAAGGTATGATTGACTACGGCATCTTTGGCGGTATCGGAGGGCATGTACCAGTTCCCAGCTAATAGCTTGAAGCCGTAAGTTTTTTGATAGCTGGCATCTACAAATTTTAATGTAATGCTAAACGTCTCATCTTCTGCTCGGCTACCATATCTGAAGTTTGTTGCCCAGGTATTGCTCGAAAGTGGCTGGTCGCTGCTTAAGCTAACACTTTCCACCTCCGGGATTTGCAAAAGGTGCTCGCGTAGTGCCGACTGACGAGCTACCGAAATACTGTCATTATTGAAACCGAAAGTATATACAAGGTCCTTGACAAAACCTAGTTCTTTGGATTGTATATAGTCCAATTGGTTGATGGTGATAATGGCTCCTATAATAAGTGCTTGTGCTATAATAAATTGTAATACTACTAGTGACTTGCGCAGTGTCGCACCACTCGTTCGACCAGTATTCGGATTGTTGCGAATTGCTTTTACAGGAGAGTAAGAGGCAAGGGTTAAGGAAGGATACAGGCCTGCGAGTAGCGTAACAGCCACTCCAACTAACAAAAGAAAACCCCATACCGTTGGGTTGGCAATAAAGGGTAATTGATCCGGCACATCCGAAATAAACCTTAACATAGGTGCTGATAAGGAAGCCAACCCAGCACCCAGCACAAGTGAGCCTGCCACAATTACGCCCGTCTCCGCCATGAGTTGTCCGATGAGCTGCCGTTGGCTACCACCGAGCGTTTTGCGCACCCCAATTTCCTTAGCCCGCAGGCTAGCCTGCGCAGTAGCCAGGTTGATGAAGTTGAAACAGGCCATTATCAAAATCAGCAAACCGATAAAGCTGAGTACGCGCAATCGGGTTTTGCCGGTACGATGAGTGCCCGAATGACCAAGTTCTTGATTGTAGTGCAAATCTGATAGAGGTTGTAAGATATGTTTGCGGTTGCGTGTATTCTGTGCATCGCGGTATTCTTCATCGCCTACTTTGGCCAAAACCGTATTAGCTGCTTCCATCTGGTTTGCATTCTTCAGCAAAGCATATATCTGATTGTTGGTGCTGCAATTGCCCCAGTGTTCGTTGTAAAAAAACAAGCTAGGGTTAGCCTTGAGCGTAGGATAAGAAACGAGATATGGAAAAGTGAAATCGCAGTTTTTTGGAGGCTTTTCAATTACTCCTTTCACGCTAAGGGGAATGATGTTGTCGAGTAATACTTGTTGGTCAATGGCCTCTTCCCATCGGCCAAAACATTTTTCGGCCCAGCTGCGAGTAAGGACTACTTCGCCCAGCCCGCGTAAAGCGGTGCCGGGGTTTCCTGCCAACCAGTGGAAATCAAATATTTCAAAAAAAGCAGGCTCGGTAAAGAAGGCCGTTTCCGAATCATCGGTGCTGAATTTTTTGAGCGGAGGCCCTCCGTCGGGATTGGGAACGGTAATATTGGACCACAATTCTCGCATACGAGCCATTGCTTCAAATTGTCCCACGGTATTGTCAATAACATCCATGGCCGGGATGGGTACACAAACGCTATACCCTTTCCCTTCTTCTGTGCTTTCCCACTCCGCTACTACTCGTACGATGCGATCATAATGGGCAAAATGTTTATTGAATCCCAGCTCGTAATTTACTATCCGGAAGATGAGTAGAATTGCAGCGATGGCAATGGTAAGGCCCAGTACATTGATAAGTGTATAAACCCGATTTTTACGCAGGTTGCGAATAGCTATTTTCAAATAATTGTTGATCATGGTATTTATTTTATGAAGTACGACAAGTACATTATTCGCTTTGCAATGAAGTTACAGGGTTAACCAATGCTGCCCGCATGCTTTGCATCCCCACCGTCAAGGCTGCAATCACAATAGCAACCACGCCTGCCAGAGCAATCATACTCCAGTGGATGTCAATACGGTGGGCAAAATCTTGCAACCAGTTGTTCATAAAATAATAGGCAATGGGAGCTGCAATAATAATGGAAACTAATACCAGCCGGATAAAATCTTTCGACATTAAACCAATCAGGTTGAATACTGAAGCACCCAGCACTTTTCGGATGCCAATTTCCTTGCGGCGTTGCTCAGCAGAAAAGGCTGCCAATCCAAACAGTCCGAGACAAGAAACAAATATGCCCAGGAAGGAAAAGACTTTGGCCAATACACCTGTGCGCAATTCCGTACGGTGAAGCTCTTCGTATTTCTGATCGGTGAAATGATATTCAAAAGGATAGGCTGGATTATGCTTGCTGAATACTTGTTCCAGCGATGCCAGTGTCGCTGCCAAATCATTGCCGGACTGGGTGCGGATATAGATAAAGTTTTTCCAGGGAGCCATAAATAAAATCACGGGGTCCTGGTTTTGATGAAGGGATCCTACATGAAAATCATTGAGTAGGCCGACGATCTGACCGGACTGATCCCAAAGTGATATGCTTTGACCCACAGGGTCGTCCATACCCATAAGTTGGGCGGCCGTTTCATTAATCAGGAAATTGGTCGAGTCAGAGGGAAAGTCCGGCGAAAAATCTCGACCGTCTTTCAAGGTAGCTCCGATTGTTTTCACAAAATCATAACTGACCGGAATAGTCTGAAACAAGATCGACTCTTCGGAGTTTTTCCCTTCCCAACCTACGTTGGAAGTATTGTTGCCCCAGGAGTGGATATAGCCATTGGTTGCTGACACACTCGACACGACGGGCAACTGTAAAAGCTCTGTTTTGATCGTTTCATATTTATCCCAAAGGGTACCATTGACCGGAACAAAGAGCAGATTTTCTTTGTCGTAGCCCAGGTTGTTGGATTTGATCATCTCTATTTGCTTGTAGATGACCAAGGTGCTGATTATGAGAAATACGGAAATGGTAAACTGTAAAATTACCAAGCCTTTCCGCAACCGGGGAGCACCACCATCTTTTCGCACCAATCCTTTCAATACCTTGATGGGTTGAAAGCCTGACATGAAAAACGCAGGATAGGTACCTGCCACCAAACCCGTCAATAGTACAATTGAAAGCACCATCAGCCAAAATCGGGAACTTGCTGAAGACAAGCTTAGCTCGAGATCGAAAAGTTCGTTGAAATAAGGTAAAGCCAGCCAGGCAAAAAGCAAACCCATAACAAAGGCAAACACAACCATTACTATTGACTCGGCCAAAAACTGTCCGGCCAATAATTGACGAGTGCCGCCCAGAACTTTGCGGACACCTACTTCCAGCGACCTTATGGACGATTTGGCGGTGGATAAATTCATGAAATTAATGCAACCGATTAGCAGAATAAAAATGGCGATGATGCCAAAAAGCCGAACGGTACGGATGCGACCGCCCTGGAGCGCCCCATCTTTATAATCGTTGCGCAAGTACCAGTCGGCAAGAGGTTGGGCAATGAGTTCGACGTTTTCTTGTCCGTTTTCAGCAACCACCTTTTTGACCTTTTCGGTGATCTGGGAGTTGGAAATGCCGGGCTGCACCCGGAAGTAGGTCAAAATACCATTATTATCCCAGGTAGTGACCCAGTCATTTTTTTTCTCGAAATTTTCAAAGGGGAGTAAGAAGTCGAATTGAATGCTAGAATTTTCCGGGAGGTCACCCAAAACTCCGGTTACTTTAAATTCCACATTGTTGTCAAGTTGGATCATTTTGCCAACAGCTTGCTCTCCTACAAAGTATTTTTCTGCCAACTCTTTTCCCAGCACAATACTGTTGGGTTCGGAAAGTGCCGTTTCGGGATTGCCTTGTAAAAGTGGGAAAGTAAATATTTTCAAAAAGTCAGAATCGACATAACGCCCACGTTCGAAAAAGGACTGTCCGTTATAGCTTAGCAGTGCACGGTTGCCCCAACCTACTCGGCTTGCATGAGTGATTTCCGGAAAATCCGCTTTCAGTTTTGCAGCCAGAGGGCCAGGTGTGGCAGCAAAGGTGAAAATATCATCGCCGTAGGATTGATGTTCCAAAATGCGGAACAATTCCGACTTGTGTTCGTGGAACTGGTTGACGCTCAACTCCCGGTTGATCCACAGAGCAATGAGGATGGTGCCAGCCAAACCAAGTGCCAGTCCAAAGAGGTTGATTCCGGAATGAATGCGCTGTTTATATAGATTGCGCAATGCGATTTTAAGATAATTTTTAAGCATAATTAATTTTTGTTTTTACACACTATTCCGACCGCAGGCTCTCCACTGGATTATTCAGCGCGGCTCGAAGTGATTGAACACTTATTGTTAAAAAAGCCACAGTAATCACCAATACTCCTGGTAAAATGAACATCCACCACTTCAAGTCAATTCTGTATGCAAAATCCCGAAGCCACGGCTCCATCAGATACCAGGAAAACGGTATAGCAACCAGCAGCCCTAAAAACACCAAAAGCAAAAAGTTTTTAGAAAACAAAAACAATATGTTTGTAGTCGTCGCTCCTAGCACTTTCCGAATCCCGATCTCCTTGGTACGTTGGATGATATGATATGTGGCTATGCCGAATAAACCCAGGCAAGCCAGCAGGATCGCCAATATCGAGCAAGTGGTAACCAACTGTGTAGTCTGCCGCTCGGAGCCATACATTTGTTCGAACTCCTCGTCCAGAAAATGATAGCTAAAGGGCCGGTGCGGAGCAAGCTGTGTCCATTTGTTTTCCAGAAAAGAAAGAACTTCGGCAATATCCTGTCTGCCGATTTTCACAAGCAAAGTACGCCCCCATCCTCCGGAGGGGAATACGACCAAGTTGCTGACCGGTTCATGCAGAGAGGTAAAATGGAAGTTATTGAAAACGCCTTTGATCTGGGCTTTGCCTTTAAACCCAACGTATTGATCGATGGCTTCTTCAGGTTTCCACCCAAAAGCAGCACATTGTGCTTCATTGATCAAAATGGGCAATGCAGATAGGGTATCCTCCCGACGGTATATGCGGGCAACCAACTCGTTGTCGGCTCTATTCAAACCAGTTCCCGCCACCATTTGTATGCCTATTGTTTTCACAAAATCTTCATCTACTGGAATGGCGGTAACGGGTTTGCCACCGCCATCATCTACGCTATTGCTGATGGTGTATCCGCCATTTATATCCACCGGCGATTCGTATGCCAGGCTCATGACATGGATGTCTTTGTGTTGTAAAAATTCTGTTTTGAAAACATCGATCTTATTGACTATCGTTCTGTCAGAAGGAAGCACCAACACATGGTCTTTATCGTATCCCAGCTTTTTGTTCTGGATAAAATTGAGCTGCCGATGCAGCACTATTGTGCAAATGATTAGGAATACCGAGATACCAAACTGCAAAACGATCAACGAGTTTTGAAGCCATGACCCGGATGATGACGATTTATACCTCCCTTTTAAAACGATAGCAGGTTTGAACTTCGATACCACCAGTGCTGGATAGGCCCCTGCCAAAAAGCTAATCAAAAGACCGAATCCCAATATGGCAACTATGGCGAGAGGGTGAAACAGAGGTTCCCAAGTCAGCGACCGGTCGATCAAACGATTGAACCCTGGTAATAGTAATGTTGTTAGACCTATACTGCCAAAGAGAGCAATGCCCGTCATAACGGTGGCTTCGCCAATGTGTTGTCCGAACAACTGTCTGCGGCTAATCCCCAATACTTTCTGCACTCCGATTTCTTTGGCGCGTTCGGTGCTTTGAGCGGTGGTCAGGTTGACATAGGTGATGGCACCAATCAATAAGATCAAAAAAGCCACGAGGCCCAGGATATAAATGTATCGGATATCGCCATTGGGTACAAAATTACCTGGTGCTTCCGAACGCAAATGGATATCAGTAAGCGGCTCAAGTCGATAAGTTAAATAATCCTCTCCTTCCATTCCCGTTTCGTTGGTACGTGCTGCCATATATTCGGGAATTTTTTGGTTAATGGCTTCCAGGCTTGCCCCGGAATGCAATAAAACGAAGGTGGCATAGTTGGCATTCCTCCAACTGGACCGCTCTGGCCGGGCATCTCTCAATGTAGTGAAGGAAGCGATAAAGTCGGGTTGCATTTTAGATGTCGAAGGAGTAGGGGCAAAGACTCCCGTAACCTGAAAACCAATCCGGTTCGATACATTTATTTTTTTACCTACAGGTGACTGGGTTCCGAAATATTTTTGAGCTACCTTTGTACTGACCACCACTTTATTGGGACCATTGAGGGCAGTGTGGGAGTTGCCTTTCAGTAGCGGAAGTGTAAATATGTCGAAAAAGGAAGAGTCCGCATAATAGAAGTTGGGCTCTTCGAAAAGCAAGTCATTGTGTTGAACGACGTTTTCATATTTTATAACCCGAACTGCCTTTTCGACTTCCGGAAAGTCTTCACGAAAAGAGGGCGCCACTTTATTTCCTGTTACAGATATATTTCGCTCCAATTCTCCTCCCGACTTCACCTCCATGATGACGCGGGCGATCCGTTCTCTTTTTTCATGAAAAGTATCAAACGAAGTTTCATGGTGCAGATAGAGACTCATCAATAAAAAGGCTGTTAGTCCAAAAGTCAGGCTCACCAGCTTAATGGTTGTAAACAATTTGTTTTTCAACAAACTACGCAAGGCTATTTTAATATGATTTTTTAGCATCTCTTTGTATGAAAGGCTGTTAATAATCAGAGTTTCAACAACTTGAAAACCGTAAACCAATAATGGCTAGAAGTCATTTGTTACTTGCTTTTCTACACTATAATCTTCCCGAATAAATCCGTCTTCGAGGCAGATGATCCGCTCACCATATTGTGCATTTTTCTCCGAGTGTGTTACCTGGATAATTGTCATACCATCCTGATGAAGTTGTGTAAACAAATCCATGATTGCTTCCCCTTGTCGGGAATGCAAATTGCCTGTTGGCTCGTCAGCCAACAGCAGCTTGGGCCGCCCGATGATTGCACGAGCTACCCCTACGAGTTGCTGTTGGCCACCGGAAAGCTGATTGGGGAAGAGGTTTTTTTTGGCCACCATGTTGAAACGATCCAACATCTCCGCGACCATTGATTTGCGCTCCTTACCTTTTACTCCACGATACAATAGTGGCGTTTCGATGTTTTCATATACCGTCAGGTCGTCGATCAGGTGATAAGCCTGAAATACAAAACCGAGATAGTGCTTGTGCAAATCAGTACGCTTGCGTTCATTGAATTTGTGGACCGGTTCATCCAAAAAAAGATATGACCCATTACTGGCTTGATCGAGCATGCCGATAATATTGAGCAATGTAGATTTGCCCGAGCCGCTAGGTCCCATTACAGTAACAAACTCTCCTTCCGCTACTTTGAGATTGATGTCTTTGAGCACCCAGGTTTTTTGGAAACCAGATTTGTAATATCGTTCGATGTTATTTAATTGTATCATGGCGTTAAGGATTTAGTGAAAGATGTAGAAAGCTAATTAAGCGGCTGAGCCCATTTATTCGATTCTCTGCTGCTCCGATATAGCCAGCTACAAATACTGTTTTACCACATTCTCGGTCACCACCTGCCCGTCGAGCATACGGATAATGCGGTTGCCAAATTCAGCACAATACTGCGAGTGTGTCACCATAAGGATAGTTGTACCAGCGGCATGGAGCTCACTCAATATTTTCATCACCTCATCACCATTGGCAGAGTCGAGGTTGCCGGTAGGCTCATCAGCCAATATCAATTTTGGGCGGTTGACGATAGCTCGCGCTACCGCTACACGCTGCTGCTGCCCACCCGATAGCTGTTGGGGAAAATGATTGCGCCGGTGCATGATATTCATACCTTCCAGCAGTTCTTCCACCCGCTGCTTGCGTTCGGCGGAAGGCACCTTGGTGTACAACATTGGCAGTTCTACATTTTCGAATACCGTGAGCTCGTCGATGAGATTGAAGCTTTGGAATACAAAACCCAAATTGTGTTTGCGTACATTTGCCCGCTTCCGCTCCGGCAAGTTTCCTACCTCACTACCATTAAAAAAATATTCGCCACCACTTGGGTTGTCGATCATGCCCAATACATTGAGCAATGTAGATTTGCCACAACCCGAAGGGCCCATCACCGACACGAATTCACCGTCTTTAATATCAATAGATACTTCGTTGAGCGCCGTAGTTTCGACCTCGTCAGTGCGGTAAATTTTGCTGAGATTTACTGTTTTTATCATGGATTTTTATTTTATTTAAATGAGGTAGTGCGTAAGGGATGTGGTGAAAAGTTTAGGCCTGTTGCATACGTTGCTCCATACCATAACCCTCTACTTCAATACCAGCACATCCTTATCGCCAAAGTTGTCATAGCTTGATACAATTACCAGATCACCTTTTTGCAGGCCTTCCAGCACTTCATAATAATTAGGGTTTTGTCGGCCCACACGAATCGACAGTTTCTTTGCATTACCACTAGCGGGATCGATCACGTACACCCAATTGCCTCCGGTTGTTTGGTAGAAACCGCCACGAGCCAATAGCAAAGCCTGCTCTTCAGCGCTTAGCTCAAGCTTGACCGACACCGACTGACCACGCTTGATGCCTTCCGGCACATCACCAACAAATACCATATCGGCTTCGAAGGTGCCATTGACTACTTGTGGATAAATCTTGTTGATTGTCAATTGATAGAATTTACCTGCAAACTGGAAGCTACCTTCCTGCTCCAAAAAGATGCGAGAAATATAAAACTCATCGATACGTACCCGCACTTTAAAGTTAGACAGGTCATCCACTTGCGCAATATTTTCTCCCTGAGTTACCAATTCACCAATTTCCAAACTGAGCCCTGAAAGCTGACCATTAATGGGTGATTTAACGCTGAGGTTGTCCAGACTCTGGCGGGTGATTTCGAGATTCCGATTCATCAGATCAAGAGAATTTTTCATCTGATCTTGTTGCAAATCCTGATATAGGCTGTCTTTAGCGATAGTTGCAGCCAGCATTTTTCGGCGGCGCTGAAGGTTTTTAAATTCTGCCTCCATTTCTTCCAGCTCTACTTTCGAAATCACTCCGCCTGCATGCAACTCCCTGTTGCGCCGAAGTCGGTTGCTAGTCAGATCGATCTGATAATCTACGTTGAGTGCTTGTTCACGGAGGTTGAGACTTTGCTGCTCCATGAGCAATGAAGTATTGCGTATTTGGTTGATTTGCGCAACAATATTAGCCTCTTGATTGAGGAAATTGGATACGAGGTCAGGGTTGGATAGGCGAAGAATAGCTTGTCCCTTTACTACTCTGGTTCCGTCTTCTACCAGTTTTTCCTCGACCTTTCCACCTTCAACAGCATCAATCAATACCGTTTTAATAGGTTGCACTACGCCTGTAACGGGAATATATTCCTGGAATACGCCTTGATGCACCGTATCAATTAAGAGGCGCTCGGTAAGTACATTGAGCTTCGATACTCCTGCATTTTGAAAAAAATTGTTGATCAAAAAGAAAACAGCAATACCACCAACTGCCAGGAGGGTGATTCGCTGCCAGGTCCAGATTTTCTTCTTAATCTTTTTGTCCATGTGTTGTGACGTTTAGTTTATTATGATAAAACAGCCATGCCAAATTTGCAACTTTTTGATTTTCAGGCGTTTATGCAATTGTTTTTTTATTCCTGAACAGCAATTGTCCAAAAGCGAACAGTAGAGTGTCCGATTTTGAACACTATTGGCTAACTTTGGTTATCGTTCGAAATATTTAAAAAATGGCAAAAGTCCAAAAAACAGACGCAACCATATTGATATTGGATGATGAGGAAAACATTCTTTTCACACTTAAGCTGTTACTCAAGCAGCATTTTGCTCATGTGTATACGGAGCACAACCCTTTCCACATCCCTCGATTGCTCAGGCAACTAAAGCCGGATTTGGTTTTGTTGGATATGAATTTTCGTAAAGGCGATACCAGCGGCTCAGATGGAATTCAGTGGCTTGAAAAGGTTAAAGAATTGTATCCGGTTGCACAAGTAGTGATGATGACAGCTTACGCAGATGTGGATATTGCTGTTCAGGCATTGAAAAAGGGAGCTGTGGATTTTGTGGAAAAACCCTGGCGCAATGAAAAGCTGCTTGCTACGCTTCAATCAGCTTTTCGGCTCAGCCGTTCCGAACGCGAAGTACAGCAGCTGCAAGACAAACAGCAGGCATTAAGCGAGCAGCTTGACCAACTTTCGGGCGAAATTATTGGGCAATCAGCAGCGATGCAAGCCATTTTTAAAACTATCGAGAAAGTAGCTGCAACGGATGCCAATGTACTCATACTTGGAGAAAATGGTACTGGCAAAGAATTGGTAGCACGGGCTATTCACCGACAGTCAGCCAGAAAACATGAAGTGTTTATCAATGTCGATTTGGGGGCACTAGCCGCCAACTTATTTGAAAGTGAGCTCTTTGGTCATGCTAAAGGAGCTTTTACCGATGCACATGAAGACCGAGTAGGGCGCTTTGAGGCTGCTTCTGACGGGAGCCTGTTTTTGGATGAGATTGGTAATTTGTCTGTTGCTATGCAAGCGAAGCTCCTGACCTCTCTGCAAAGTAGAAACATCATAAGGGTAGGTACTAATACCCTTATTCCTATTGATGTACGTCTCATTTGTGCAACCAATATGCCGCTTTACGATATGGTAAAGGAAAAAACATTTCGCCAGGATTTACTATACCGGATCAACACTGTAGAAATTAAATTACCCCCGCTGCGGGCGCGCAAGGGTGATATTCCATTGCTTAGCGAAAACTTTTTGAAACTATATGCCCGCAAGTATCAAAAGCCGGAGCTGTGCTTTCACCCAGGAGCCTTGCGCAAGCTGGATGGGCACCATTGGCCGGGCAATGTACGCGAGCTGCGCCATACCATTGAACGGGCAGTTATTCTTTCGGAAGGAAGTCAGCTAACACCTTCCGACTTTTTACTTACCAAAGATATTACCGCGTCGATACATAGCAATGATGAGTCATTAAACCTGGAAGAAATGGAAAAGCGACTCATTCAGAAGGCTATTCAAAAACATCGGGGCAATATTTCAAGAGCGGCGGAAGAGCTGGGATTGACGAGGGCGGCATTATACAGGAGGTTAGAAAAATTTGGCGTATAGCCACAAAGTATCATAGATGTTGAAATTATTCAAAACTAAGATCCTCATTCACATCACGCTTATCATTTTGCTGTTGGTTTTGGGTGTATTCAGTTATGCAAGCGAGCAATCAGGAGTAATTTTGGTGTTTTTATCTTTTGTACTTTTCGGAGTGGTGTACAGCCTTTTCCGACTGGTAGATAAGACGAATCAAGAGGTCGCCAATTTTTTGTTGAATATCAAATATGATGATTATGCCGCTACTTATTCGGTAAAAAAAGGAGAAGATATTTCATTTCAAAAGTTACATGGAGCATTTAATATTGTTACAGAAAAGTTTCGCGATATCCGATCTCAAAAAGAAGCGCAGTTTCAATACCTTCAGGCTATCGTCGAGAATGTGGACACCGGGTTGATTTGTTTTGAGGAAAATGGCCGCTCCGTACTGATGAACCGGGCATTGCAACGCCTGCTGCACAAATCTTATTTTCCAAACGTTGAATCGGTCGGCTTGTATAATGCTGACCTGTTGGAAGCGTTACACAGCATTCGGCCTGGCGAAAGGCGGCTGGTGAAAATTGTGGTGAATGGACAAATATTGCAATTGGCCATCCGTACCACATTGCTTAAAATGCTCGACACACAACTCCAATTGTTTGCTATACACAACATCCATGCTGAACTGGAGGAGCAAGAGGTGGCTAGCTGGCAAAAACTGATTCGCATTCTCACCCATGAAATCATGAATACAGTAGCTCCGGTGGTTTCTTTGGCCGAAACCACTAAAGACTTGCTCGCCCGACCCGACGGCATCCGGCCAGAGGAATCGAAAGACATTCGGGATGCCATCGGCGCCATCCACAAGCGCAGCGAGGGGCTATTACACTTCACAGAAACTTACCGACAGCTTACCAAAATACCGCCTCCTAACTTTCAGCCGATCAAGCCTACTGCCCTACTTGACCGCATACTGGTACTCTTTAAACCCACGTTTACTCGTGAACAGATCGAGCTGAAAAAGCAATATCCTGTTCATCCATTACATATTCAGGCCGATGAGGATTTACTCGAGCAGGTTTGTATCAACCTCATCAAAAATGCTATTGAAGCTGTATCGGGCCGGGCACAGCCGGAAGTTTCGATTGGTGTATTTAAAAGTGATGAAGGCGCCGTGATTATCCAAGTTAGTGATAATGGCCCGGGTATTCCCCAGGCTATTCAGGAACAAATATTCATTCCCTTTTTCACCACCAAAAAGGAAGGCAGCGGTATTGGGTTGAGTTTGTGTCGGCAGATTATACACATGCACAAAGGAAGCTTGTCGGTATTTTCAAAGGAAGGGAAAGGGGCGAGCTTTGTGATTAAAATTTAGTACATCAATCCTCTCGATTTTGATATTCGACCCATAGCTCTTCCAACAATTTCTGATTTTTGTTGAAAAACGCTCTCCGCCGGCTTTCAAAATCTATTGCTTCAAAATGCTTTATGAACAATTCATCGACGCCGTTGACGTATTGGTAATTCACCTCATCAACAGGCTTATTTTGATGCTTAAGCATATACACATCCAAAACCTTCCTAAAAATGATACTCAGCTCTCCGACCTCCATTTGTTGTAAGAGTTTATCCAGTTTCTTCAAAGCATTGGGTGATGTTTTGTTGAAAAACTGCCTCAAACTAGGTGTCCGATTCATCAAATATTCCAGCCGAAACAGCTGCCAAGCCAGCTCAAGGACTTCCTCTCCTTCCACAAATTTCGGTGCTTCCACCAACCAATTTCTGAAATAGTTATCAAGAACAGTCATGTTGAAAGATGAAAGTAAACCCGAGGTGTTGGCATCGTCCCCAAAATAAGACTCTTGCTTGGAACTATATATTGGTGACAAGTTATCCACCAACAAGTTGCCATTGTACGGAGAAAGCATAGGTGTTTTAAAAAATGCTTCAAAAGTCAAAAAGCGAGCATCCTCGGAAGGCTGTAGGTTCAATTCATACCACTCCCAGGTGGTATGCTCGATATTATCCGTTTCGATGAGCAGTTCGCGTTTGCTGCAATAATCATCACCTGCCCATATCCGTAAAACTGCGGATTTGGAGTAATTAGCAAATTTGCCAGTCGTCCGGCTACGGCTTAAATAATTTTCTGATCTGGCTAATTCGACAGCCATCGAATACTCTTCTCCTCCTTTCAAAGGAACCTCCAAGTGCTGGCTAACCCCTTCCCAGGTATCGTTATCGCGCACTACCATGCCTAGGTAAGTGTCTCCGTGCGCCGGGCGTTTGCTTACCCCAAAGCTATTTGCTGGTATAGGGTTGGGATGTACATCCGGAGGCGTTTCGCCTTCCTCCCCACAATCATACCAACCACTAGGTTCACGGGAGGTACGGGGAGTATCTTCAAAAGAAGGATTGTACAAGCTGATATATTCTTGAGCGAAAAGCATCGAATAGGACATCATTGACAAAAAGAGCATAGACTTCTTCATCTGTCTTTGTTTTCTGATAGCTAAACTGCTAATCTAAAAAAAAATTATGGGTCAGGGAAGTTTCAATTAAGCCGAGCTGCTATTTCTGCCCAATATTTTTCTATCATCTCTGAATCCACCACAGGCTTTACCTGGCTCAAGCCGTTAATACCTGCTGAGCCATCCCACATCGGGTCGGGGCCGATGAGGATATGAGTAGGTACAGAAGAGGATGTCCCCTGCTCTACATCAATGATAAAGACATTGAGATCAGCAAGGTTGCCATTAATACAACAAGTGACAATGCATAAACGGCATCTTTCAAAATTCGGCGAACATAAGTGGTTTTCGCTTTTCTTTTGATAAACAGCCTCTTTGGATAGATGAAACTTGTGGTTTCTTAATGCCCCTGCATCAAGAACCGCTTACCGATGGCTTCCACCGAGCTGACCGTACGCTCAGAGGTGAGGTACAGATAGACGGGATCGCCTTTATCAGACTGTATTTCGAGCTGATATCTTTCTTCCCCGGGGCCGGCGCTCTCGTCTTCGCGTTCCACAATTTTTTTGACCGGAAGGCTCCAGGTTTTATCCTCCGTGCTGCCATCCTGATAGGTAAGCATGGAACGGATATTGACGAAATACTTTTTCACGATTTTGATCTTCTTTTTCACACCTTGTTCAAGGCTGTCAGCAGCTACCAAAGCCAGGCTGTCGGGTGGCGTTGCGGCCAATGCTTCTTCGCGCATTTCTTCCACTTCCTCTTCAGATACTTTAGCATTGCTCGACTCCTCTGCTTCGTCTATTTCTATTTCTTCTTTATCGTTCTTCTTTTTTGATTTTCTCTTCTTTTTCTTCTTTATTTTTTCGATGATCTCAATAGTTTCCACAAAGGAGATGGTAGTACTGTCGCTGGCGTGGAGTCTCTCCTGCTCGTCGCGCTCGTCGGTGTGGATGCGCAGGAAAGGAGTGATGGTTTTGCCCCACAAGCTATCAGCACTTTCGATGGGCAATTCCCAGCGATCGGTAAAGTAATCTGCTTCTCTTTGGCGTTGCTGTTCGTTTTGTCCCGGCAGAAAAAAGATCATCTCCTGGTCATTGTTGGAACGCTTAAACACGATTGCTTCCACCTGTGCCTGTGGCGTAAGGATAACTTTGAGATGGCCTTGCAGCATTGGATTTCGAGCATTCATCAACAGTAGTTTGTACCCATATTCTGTAGGGTTGATATTGTTGATGCTATATACACCTGCAATCTCTTCGCCGGCTACGTAGAGGTTATTGTGGCTAACCCCAAAGGAATAATCGCCGGGGGAGAGCTCTTCCTCTACCTCATCGGGGATTTCCATAAAATTGGGTAAAAAGTTGTAGCCGATCAAATCGGAAGGATCAGCAAATATCCGGTCAGTAACGTAGGAATAATCTTGCTGGGCATAAGCTTGCACGGCAAATAACAATAATGTACACAGGATTTGGTGTCTCATGTCTGGTATTTTAGATAATACATCCAACTAACGCTATGCCAAAGCGGCTTTTCACCTGTTTTTAAGGATTGTTTAGCTCTTCTTCCACTTAATATTACAACCCGCGCTAGGCCGTTGCTTGGGGTTTACAGGCCGATTGACAAGCACTGCATCCAGAGCGGCGCGCAAGTCTTCGCCCGTGACGGGTGTATCAGAACCGGGCCGAGATCCATCCATTTGCCCTCTATAAACCAGCCGCATGTCCTTGTCGAATACATAAAAATCGGGCGTACAGGCAGCATCATAAGCACGAGCCACTTCCTGGGTTTCATCATAGAGATACGGGAAGGGATAGCCCAGTTTTTTGGCCTTTTGCTTCATTTTAGCTGGCGAATCGGCCGGGTAGCTTTTGACGTCATTCGAGCTAATCGCCACAAAACCTACCCCCATCGGCTTATAGTCTTTTGCCAGCTGGACAATACCTTTATTGACATGGATGACATAGGGGCAGTGGTTGCAGATAAACATCACTACGGTAGCCATTTCGCCTTTAATGCCCGCGAAGGTTTTGTTGCGCCCGGAAACCGTATCCGGCAATTTGAAAGCGGGGGCCTGGGTGCCGAGGGGAAGCATAGTAGATTCAGTAAGAGCCATAATTTGTGGGGGGTTTTGATTAGACGTTATTTCAACTATTGCTGCAAAAGTAAGCCTTTCCATTTTGAAACGAAAACCCTTACCGATTAGTCCCGTATCTATTACTACAGGCAAGCCGCATTAATTCCCAGCACATACTTTTTCACTACCTCCAATTCGGCAGCTACTTCTGCTCCGGCAAAGCCCCGTATCATGTCATCCTTCAATCGCAAGGAGGCTTGCTGGGTGAGTGCTTGCGAAAGCGGAATGTACGACCAGTGCCACTTTTCTTCATTGTATCCATCGGGTCGGGCAGGGCCTTTCGCTGTGTAGGGCTGACAAAAGCCAAAGCTTGCAGCATGCTCGCTAAGCCACTCATATTCTTTCAGCCCTTTGCCCTTTTCAAAATAAGCATTCGTGAAATTATTGAGGTCAATATCGGTACCCCAATGGTGCCGGGAAGTGCCGGGCATGGAGCTCCAGTTGAGAATCCGCAAGGCACGTTGACGGGGCGCGGGATAGGCTTTGGAGGCATCTTCGCCACCTTCCAGACGGCGCTGGCCTTTCCATTTTGCCTCCCAAATCGTCTTCTGACGATAGAAATTGCGCGTAGCCGACCGAATCTGTAAACGGACACCAGCAGCTTTGGCTGCTTCATACATCTGGCGAAAGGCCTGATAGGCTTCTTTTCGCAGGTACATGCCGGGCCGGTCAGCATACCGCAGCTCAATTTTCACAAAGTCAACATGTTCGGCCGGATTGAACTTCCCCATCAAATAATCGAGGCTGATGCTGGTATCGATGTGCATGTTGTCCAATTTGGAGGAGGTTTGTAGTACGTTGTTGTCTGGCGGATCAACCCTTCGCAGGGTATGTGAGCTATGGGATGCAGCTTGATCCACACAGCTGGCGGCACTGAGTATCCAAAGTAAAAGGAGGCTTGTCCATTTCAGTTGTACCATTCGCTTTTTTTTACAGCGTTATCCTTTTTTTAATAAGCCTTCATCGATGCGATGTGCTTTGTAACGCCCTTTTCCAAACTTGGTGCCGTTGAATTCTACTTTGCCACGTAGCGCCTTTTGTTCTTCTTCCGGTAGCCAGACAAAGTCCGCACACTTCTGGGAGCAGCAATTTTGATAACGGGTCGCGCAGCTGTCGCATTGGATGAAGAGGATATGGCAGGCGGTGTTGGCACAATTGACATGCACATCGCAAGGCTGCCCACACTGATGGCAGCGCGCAATGATCTCCTCGCTGATGCGCTCACCCATGCGTTCGTCAAAAACAAAATTTTTGCCTACAAATTTATTCGGCAAAGCCTGTCGCTCCACTTGTCTCTTGTATTCGATGATGCCACCATCCAGCTGATGTACTTTTTTAAACCCCTTTGACTTATAATAGGCACTGGCCTTTTCGCAGCGAATGCCTCCGGTACAATACAGCACTATGTCCTTGTCTTTATCGGCCACAAGCATTTGTTCAACCAAAGGCAATGCTTCCCGGAAGGTCTCCACATCGGGGCAGATGGCTTTTTCGAAATGGCCAACCTCGCTTTCATAATGGTTGCGCATGTCCACTATGATCGTATCTGCCTGGTCCGCAAGTTCATTGAATGCTTTGGCTGATAAATGTCGGCCCTTATTGGTTACATCAAAGCTGCCGTCATCCAACCCATCCGCCACAATTTTGCGGCGCACTTTTATTTTGAGCTTGTAAAAGGACTTGCCGTTGTCTTCGATGGCAATATTGAGGCGGATGCCCTTCAAAAAGTCAATGGATTGAAGGCTCTGTTTGAATTGTTCAAAATTTGCTTCGGGAACGGATATTTGTGCGTTCACCCCTTCGGTGGCAACGTAAATGCGGCCCAAAACACCCAGCCCATCGAGCAGCTCATAAAAATGGTCGCGAAAGAGTGGCGGGTTAGCAATGTGTGCATATTGATAAAAAGAGAGCGTAGTGCGAGCCTCTTCACTCGCCTCCATTTGTTTTTTTAGCAGTTCGCTGTTGATTCGGTTATACAGTCGCTTTTTCATTTGTTTAAAATTTTTCTGCGTTTAAAAATATGCAGATTCCCGAAGGCTTTCGGGACTGCACATAGGTAAGCGCGTCGCTCTCGCATGAGTTTTTTAAATCATGTCCTTGGGTGAGTTTATGATTAAATAAGCTCATGCTCGTTTCATAAAATTATTCAAATTGTGCTTTATCCAACGCCAGCCATTCCAAGGTGTTGTGGCTGAAAATGTTTGCAACGGTTTGTTGTGACAGGTTCATTTGCTCGATGAAAGCGCCTATTTCCAAGTCGCCCAAAGGGAAGGGATAATCCGAGCCGAGTGTAACTTTATCCTCACCTGCAGTATCCAACATATACTTCAACATCACTGGATCATGGGTAATGCAATCCACCCAGAAGCGGCCCAGATATTCGCGCGGCGCCACCGGATTGTCGATGGCCACCAGATCGGGCCTGCAATTGAAGCCATGCTGTACACGACCAATGGTAGGCAGGAAGGCCCCACCTGCATGGGCAAAGTTGCAACGCAATTTGGGTAGCCGTTCGAATACGCCCCCAAAGATCATCGAGCAGATGGCGCGTGAAGTTTCGGCGGGCATCCCTACCAGCCAGGGCAACCAGTAACGCTCCATCTGGTGAAAGCCCATCATATTCCAGGGATGAACAAAGAGTGCCATTCCGAGTTCTTGCATAGCTTCGAAGATCGGGAAAAATTGAGGCTCATTGAGATTGAGGTCGTTGATATTGGAGCCGATTTGTACGCCTACCAGCCCGATTTCTTTGCAGCGCTCCAGCTCCTGAATAGCCAGCGCGGCATGCTGCATGGGCAAGGTGCCCAGCCCAATGTATTGGCGGGGATAGTTGCTTACCAGCTCGGCGAGCCCATCGTTGAGGAAGCGGGCCAGTTCGTGAGTATCCGCGGGTTTGGCCCAATAGGAAAACATGACGGGTATGGTACAAACTACCTGTACCTGTGTGCGGTGGGTTCGGTATTCCTCTATGCGCAATTCGGCATCCCAGCAATTGGCTTCAATTTCTCTGAAAAACCGATCGCCTTTCATCATATTGGCAAAGCCCGGCCGATGATGTTCGAGGTAAATGAAATCACCATAACCAAACTTTTCGGCAAAGCGGGGTAGCTTTTCCGGGATGATGTGGGTATGCATGTCAATTTTGAGCATATTGGGAAGAGATTTTGATGCAAAAATAGAGCGGTGAGCAAGGAGGAGCAAAGATTTGCTGCCTTTTTTTAGTAACGCTCAAAAATTTATTTCTATACAAATTTCCGAGAGAAGTATAATTAAACCGCCACGAAGTTGGAAGAATTATTTTTATTTGCTACTTTTAATGCCCAAACTACTAAAATAGTAGTTGTAATCCCATCTTATTTTTACTCGTTTAGCACTGCGAATTCCTTTTGGCAATCTCTTAAAAAACAGTACACATCCCTTTTGCACAATTGGTAATCGGCTGATTATCAGCTGATTGCAACGCTTTTAGTAAAAACAGAAAGACGATTTTGTCCCAAAAATTTAAATCAGCAGGCTATTATGATTCAGGAGAATTTGTACAATGCGTTTACAAAGATTAGCCCCTACGAGAAAACCAAAATTACCAACTTTCTTTTCAACCACCTCGGAGAAAGCACCCCGGGCAGGCAGTGCATCCAGGAAGCTCTGGAATATGCTGTAAAGGATTGCCCTTCTTTTGGCGGTTTTGTAATGACGGCCGAGCTTAACGACCACATCATTTGCACCGCCATTATCAACGACACCGGCATGGGCAACTACTTCGCCCGATACGTCATGGTACTCTTTGCTGTGGACCCGACAGCCAGTTCGAATGTCCCAAAGGTGGCCCAACAGCTCTTGAGGCGGGCCGCATCTTATGCCAAAGGAGATATCATCCTCCGATTGTCACCTGACAATCCTGCCTTAAGCTTTATAGAGGACTTTGGATATGAAGCTACCCATGTGGAAATGAAATTGGCCCCTTTGCCTACAATGGCCGTTGCCCGTTGACCAAGTAAATTTTGTTGCTTTGTCCACTCCTGTTTACTTTTGTGTATGGACGAAGCTGAAATCCGCCGGCATCTGGCAAACGATGCACGGCTTGGCAAAATAATGGCCCGTATAGCATTACCCCCTCCGCAGGGAACGGGAGATGTATATCATGCCTTGCTCCGATCCATCCTGTATCAACAGCTTAGTACCCAAGCCGCTACCACTATTTACAACCGCTTTCTGGCACTTTTCCGATCCGGCTATCCGGATGCAGCCAGTCTCCTCCAATTGGAGCCCGAAACGCTCCGCGCAGCAGGCTTGTCGCGCCAGAAAGCCACCTATGTAAAAGCCGTAGCTACCTTCTTTCAGGAAAACCCGGCTGATGAAACTCCATGGAACCAGATGGATGATGAATCGATCATTCAGCACCTTATCCACATCAAAGGAGTGGGCCGTTGGACGGTGCAGATGATCCTGATGTCCACCTTGAACCGGCCAGATGTATTCCCTGCCGAAGACCTGGGCATTCGCCAGGCAATGGTTGGGTTGTACAGACTTCAGGAAGAGGGTAAAACACTTAAGGCCCGCCTCGAAAGCATCGCTCAAAAATGGCGACCCTACCGTACATATGCTTGCTATTTTCTGTGGAGATGGAAAGATGCAAACTAAGCAATTCCGCAAATTTTCCGTATTTTCGCTTTCACGCTGTTTTTTAGAATTTCACATGTGATGTTGACTTTGCAAGCGGAATGGAACGAATCATAGGAAGATACACCGGACAACAGAAAGGCCCTTTACTAATAGCTTTGGGAGGCATCCACGGCAATGAGCCGGCGGGCTTGAGAGCCCTTGAGTTAATAATGAAAATGCTGGAAGTGGAACCTATCACCAATCCTTCCTTCCGCTTCAATGGCAGATTACTGGCCCTGCGGGGCAATCTGGCAGCCTTGCAGAGTGGCCAACGCTTCATCGATAAAGACCTGAACCGCAACTGGACCGAAGAAAATGTGGCCCGTATTCGCAGCAGCCCCGCTACTAGCTGGGATATGGAAGATCGGGAAATTGCATCGCTTTTGCACGTCATCGATCAGGAAATTGCCGACTACCGACCCGAGCGCATTGTAGTACTCGATCTGCACACCACAACCGCCGATGGAGGTATCTTCTCTATCGCTACCGATGACCCTGAGAGCCTCGAAATTGCTATCGAACTACACGCCCCTGTGATCCGGGGTATTTTGGCAGGCATCAATGGAACCATTTTGCATTACTTTAACAAGAAGCGCTACGGGCCCCGTATTACCGCCGTTGGTTTTGAGTCGGGGCAACATTATGATCCTCTGAGCATCAATAGGGCCATCGCTGCCATCACCAACTGTATGCGTACCATTGGCTGTGTGAATTCAAAGCACGTTGAAAATCGACATGATGAACTTTTGATTGAATATTCAAAAGACTTGCCCAAAGTAGCCGACTTCATTACGGCGCATACAATTCGGGCGGGCGATGATTTCAGGATGAAAGAAGGTTATCAAAATTTTGGAAGCGTCCGCAAAGGGGAGATATTGGCCTATGACCGTCATGGCCCTATTACTGCGGTAGAGGATGGGCTGGTATTGATGCCTTTGTATCAACCACAGGGAGAGGATGGCTTTTTTTTGATTCGCGCGGTGCAAGGATATTAAATAGCCTGCTGTAAACGATCGATGATCGATTTGAGCGCTACAAATAAATGCTCTTTGGCTTCGGAAGTCACAAAATCATCCTCAACATCGGTCAGTGCATCTTCTACAAAAGCAAGCAAATCTTCCTGAGGATAGTTTTTGAAAAAGGGATTGACTCGCTCTCTGAATGTACGGCTTTTCACTTCGTTGAGCAAAGCCCAATTGGCTTCTTCTGCATCGCCCAGCTGCTGTTCGCTTACTACGGACAGCTTTCCGGGCTGATAATCTTCAACTGTTTTCCAGATGATCGTTGTCAGATAAAGCAAATAGTCACGCTCTTGTGAGCTGAGCAGTGCAAAGGTGTTGGAAAACAGATAGGCGTGGAGGTGAGGTTGATTGGTAGCCAGCGAAACAAGTGCCGCCTCGACTTGCCCTTCGGGCTGGCTTAGCTGTTCGATCACCGCATCAATCTGTGCTTCGGTAATAAGAGCCATCATACTACTCTGCAATTTCAAGTATTTTCATCTCTACCCTTTGATTCTTTTTTCTGCCGACCACCGAATCGTTGGTAGCGATTGGCTTGGTTTTGCCATATCCCCGGAATTGAATACGATGCTCGCTGATCCCATTTTCAACGAGATAGCCGGCCACTGTTTTGGCTCTTTGCATGGAAAGCTCGTGGGCAAAGCTGCTACTGCACCACCCGTTGGTATGGCCACCAATTTCAATTATCAAATTCGACTCTTTTGTTAAAAAGGCCAGCACTCTTTTCAGCTCATTGGTAGAAGCGGGCTTCAAAGTAGATTCATTGGCATCGAAAAATATATTATTCATCGGAATGATCTGCCCAACCTTGATCGGCACCACTAAAATATCCTGTTCTACCTCTTGATAAATGACCGGGCTTCCCGGCATGCTCAGTTCCTCCTGCTGCGCCACCGCCAATAGGGGCGCCGGCCTTTCTATACGTTCCAATTCCTTGAGCTTTGCAGATAGCTCCTGCCGATACTGCAGCTCCAGTGCTTTTTTGATCCGATAGTTGAGCTCGTGATACAGGCTTTGCTGGATGCCAGCATACAGCTCTTCCCGCAGTTGATTTTTTACTTCTGCCCGCAACGCCTGGCGCAATGATTTTTCGAAGCCTGCGGGCAGTCCTTCCAGGGCTTTCTGCTTTGATGCCAATTGTTGCTTCTCTTCTGCCTGATTGATTTTTTGCATATCCGCTTTGAGCTGCTTTTTAATGTCGGTACGCATTCGGTTATTTATCTTGGCCCGCGTTTCATCATCGAGTTCACGTTCCACATTGAGCGCTATCTTAGGAAGCAATTCATTTTGCAACTCCTGACGGATCAGGGGGCTCAACTCATTTTTCAATTGCTGCCGAACAATTCGCTGAATAAGTTCAAAATCATCTTTCACTGCCGGTTGCGGCGGCTGTGCTTTATTTGCTGCGGTCGGCTTTTGAACTGGCTGCACTTTTGAATCCCGGTCGTAATAGCGTTGGAGCTTATCGTGCATATTGCGCAGCTCTTTATCATCCTTTTTGCGTTCCTTCTTACCAAGCAGTTTGGCATCACTTGGCTTCTCTTCATTTTCATTGTATGCTTTATCGTACTTGGCACGCATGCGGGCCAACTCTTTATCCGAATGGCTTGCTTTTGATTTATCGGGTGGAGTTTTCTTATGCTTTTTAACCTCTGCTTTATTTTGCTGCAAACGCTGATAGCGGTGCTTTAAGGCATCGAGTTCGGGATCACTACGATGGGAAGGATCAAATGTGTGGTTATCCTTTTTGAGATCTTGAGCAGCCAGCCGACGGGCCTTTTCCCTCTCCAGTTGTACTTTGTCCAACTCCGCATCGAGCTTATTGATGCGAAGTTGCAATTGTTCAATTGCGGTATTGTGAACCACAAAAGTGTCATCTGTATCTGTGGAAGCCACCAGAGACTGTTGGTCGCCATCCAATTCTTCCAAACTGGCTCCTTCCAGTTCCATGCTCTCGCTGACAGAAAAATATCCATCAATTTCGGCATATACCCCGAGGTTTTTCCCATAGGGAAGCACCATTTTAAATTTACCCTCTGGTACTTCCAATGCCCGCTCAGTCTTATTTTTTGCCAGCTGGCGAAGCTGAAGCCGGGCTTTTACCGGCTGATGGGTTTCCGCATCAATCACCCTGCCGCTTACCAGCATAACCGGATCGGGCTGCACTTCTTCCGGCAAGCGAATCCGAAAAAGATCAGACATCCCCTTAGTATCATCCCTCGAAAAATAGGCATACTCTCCCGAAGCGGGGATGCTGTAATTGTAGTTGTTGTTGGCATTGTTGATATGGGGGCCCAGGTTAAGCGGCTCCGACCAATTGGTCCAGCTATCATCCAGCCGGCGGCTCATGTACATATCGAGGCCTCCATACCCTTGATGACCATTGCTCGAAAAATAAATCGTTCGTTGATCGGCAGCCAAAAAGATGCTGCTTTCAATGCCAATCGTATTAATTACAGGCCCCAGTGAGCGAGGCTCAGACCATTGTCGCTCCTTGATTTTAAACGACACATACAAATCCAAATCTCCCAGTCCTTCCTTCCTTTCCACCGCCATTAGCAGCACATCTTCGTCAATTCCCATAAAATAGCTCACAAATTCATTGTCATTGTAATGGTTTTCAATGAGCAATGGCTTGGGCATTGACCAGCTCCGCCCCCCCTTGTGACTGACGGATACTCCGGCTTTGCCTGGCGAGCGGTAATTGTTGGCCAAATACAAGGTGTTGCCGGAAGGGCTCACCCCAACCACGAAGTTATGGTCTCTGGTATTGAGCGGTGCGCCAATATTGATAGGGCGGTTCCACTTTCCCTCTGCATTGCGATAGGCCACCCAGATGTCGTCCCGATTGTCATCGCCCATATTCTGAGGATGATATTTTCTGGCAAAGAAAAGTGTTTGGCCATCCGGGCTGATGAGTGGCAAGCGCTCGGCAAAGGAGGAGTTTATCCTTGGGCCAAGGTCTTCCGATCGCACAGCAGCATCGTCAGTTTGTTGCTGCTTAAGACCTGCCTGTATGGGCGTACGGCTATCAGCTATTCCAATGGCATCGATCTGGTTGCTTCCTTCAACGGCCTTGGTTTTTAGTTCCAACTTCAGCTCGGCCACCCGATAGCTGGTTTTCGGAAAGCTGTGCCTGAAGAGCCGAAAAGGGGCCATTAGACCATGCGGCTTGTCATTTTCATAAATTTTATGTCGCTTCCCCTGATCGTCGATGAGAAAGATACGGTGGATCGCTCCCGGATTTAAGCTTTCTGCCACAGCTACCTGCTGAATGCGCATCGGCTTCGAGAAGGCTACATGTATGTACTCTCCTGTGAGGCTCTCCTCTTTCCTAGGCACCCAGGCCATATGGTGTAGCCGCGTATTGCCCAGGGCGTTGGGAATTCCCAGTGCCTGATTGGCAGCATAATCTTTATTTCCATATTGGGAGGAATAGGCAAGCACCTGTGAGGCCCACTGCACCTGCTGGGCCTTAGCTGCGATAAGCAGGCTGCAAACGAGCCACGCTGATATGACTAACCTTTTTCTCATAGCCTCTGCCTGTTTTTGAAGCTTTATTGTTTCTATTGGGAGTGCAAAGATACTGAAAATCATGCTTTCATGTCTTGGCCTCTCATTCAAAATATAAACGCTCCGGCAGCCGATTTAGCTTAAAATGCTCTAACTTTGCGGAATATTTATGGCCACTCCTAAAACGGTCTCTTTTTACACTTTGGGCTGTAAGCTCAATTATTCTGAAACTTCCTCGATCGGGCGGATGTTTGAGGATGCCGGCTATGGAGTGGTAAGCTTTGAAAAAGGGGCCGACATTTATGTAATCAACACCTGCTCGGTTACCGATTTTGCCGACCGCAAGTGTAGGCAAATCGTGCGGCGTGCACTGCGCACTGCTCCCAATGCAATTGTGGCCGTCATTGGCTGTTATGCGCAACTCAAGCCGGCCGAAATTGCTGAAATCCCTGGAGTGGACCTGGTGCTGGGTGCCGCTGAAAAATTCAATATTCTGGAATACATCAACCAACTATCCAAAGCGCCCGGCAAGGGGTTGGTACAGGCAGGAGCCGTACAACAGGCCAACTGCTTTGAAGATGCCTTTTCCTTTGGCGATCGAACCCGCTCCTTCCTCAAAGTACAAGATGGCTGCGACTATAAATGCAGTTTCTGCACCATCCCCATGGCGCGGGGAAGCAGTCGGTCGGATACTGTGGCAAATGTAGTAGCCAATGCCCGGGAAATAGCAGCGCGGGCTATCCGGGAAATTGTACTGACTGGTGTAAACATTGGCGATTTTGGCAATGGTGCTGCTATCATTGAAGGCAGCAAGCCCAAAAAGACAGCCCTTTTTATCGACCTTATCAAAGCGCTCGATGAGGTAGCAGGTATTGAGCGTTTTCGCATATCCAGCATTGAGCCCAACCTTTGCACCGACGAGATCATTACCTTTGTGGCTCGCTCCAAACGCTTTTTGCCTCACTTTCATATGCCTCTGCAATCGGGCAATGACAAACAGCTGCGCATGATGCGGCGGCGGTATCGGCGCGACCTGTACAAGGAGCGGGTGGCCAGTATCAAGCAGAAGATGCCGCATGCTTGTATTGGCGTAGATGTGATTGTTGGTTTTCCGGGTGAAACCGAAGAGGATTTTTTAGAAAGTTATCGCTTCCTCAATGAGCTGGACATTTCTTATCTGCACGTCTTTACCTATTCCGAAAGGGCCAACACTCCTGCTACCGACATGCTTGAGGTGGTGAGTATGGCAGAGCGCCGGCGGCGTAATGAAGTGCTTCGCCTTTTGTCAGAAAAGAAGCTGCGCGCCTTTTACAGTCAATTCACCGGTACACATCGGAAGGTGCTCTTCGAAGCCTCGAAAAGGGCAGGCCGGATGAGTGGTTTTACCGACAACTACATCAAAGTGAGCCTGCCGTTACAGGCTGAAATGATCAATACCATTGCGCCTGTGGAGTTGACTACGATCAATACGGAGGGACTGATGGAGGCTAATCTATCCAAATTAGCGGTACTTCCCTGATCGCTTTACAATTTTTATAGGGTATCGGACTTGTATTGCCTGCCAAGCTGTCTATCTTTGCTGCCAACATCTATTGAAAAAACTATGTATCCTGACTTTTCTTACATTCTGCATCGGCTCATCGGCACACAGCCCGACAATGCTTTTTCCATCATCAAAACCTTTGGGCTCTTTCTGGTGATCGCCATCCTTACAGCAGCCCTAATGCTGTACTATGAGCTCAAGCGAAAAGAAAAGGAAGGCTTCCTGAAGCCTCAAAAGGTAAAAGTCACAGAAGGTTTGCCCGCCACCAGCTGGGAGCTGCTTTCCAATGGTTTGCTGGGGTTTGTGTTGGGCTTTAAATTTGTATATATCCTGTTTAATTTTGCAAATTTCCAACTCGATCCTGCCGCCGTGATCCTGTCGGGTACGGGAAATTGGGTGGGTGGCATCATCGGTGCGGCCCTATTCGCCGGCCTGAAATATTACGAAAAGAAGCGAGTTCAGCTTGACAAGCCCCTCACCAAGGATGTACTGGTATATCCGCATGATCGGATCGGCGATATTACCATCGTAGCCGCTATTTCAGGAGTGATTGGCTCCAAAATATTTGCTATGGCGGAAGATCTCGGCGAGCTACTCTCCGGTCAAATTTCACTGGCCGACTTCTTTTCCCAGTTTTTATCCGGTAGTGGAATGGCCATTTATGGAGGCCTAATTGTTGCTTTTCTGGTGTGCTATTTTTATCTGAAACGTAAAAACATTGCCCCTCTGCACGTCATTGACGGGGTGGCGCCGGCCCTTTTCATTTCGTACGGCATTGGCCGAATGGGTTGCCACCTTTCGGGGGATGGCGACTGGGGCATTGCCAGCGATCTTGCCAACCGGCCGGGTTGGTTGTCCTTTCTGCCCGACTGGCTGTGGTCCTTTACCTACCCACACAATGTGATCCATGAGGGAATCCGCATCGCTGATTGTAGCTGGCGCTATTGTAGTGAGCTGGCACAAGGCGTATATCCCACCTCCGTGTACGAAACGATCATGGCATTCCTGCTGGGTGCTCTGCTTTGGAGCTTGCGCAAGCGTATTCGCATCCCGGGGCTGCTCTTTTTCCTTTACGTTTTTCTCAATGGCTTTGAACGCTTTTGGATAGAGAAAATACGAATTAATGACCGCTATGACATCTTTGGCATACAAACTACACAGGCGGAATTTATTGCGGTAGTACTCATGCTGATTGGATTGGCAGGTGTGGCTATTGTGTGGCAGCGACGCTCTTCACCGGCAGCCTGATGCCGTCTTTTTCAACAGATCGTACAGCTGGTTGGCCGAACGATTCCAATCGAAAGCCTTTTTTCGGATACGCCCTTTTTCAATCAACTCTGCCCGCAGCTTCGGGTCATCGGCCAGTTGTTTCATTGCGCTGGCAATAGCCGACACATCGGTGGGCTCTACCAGCAAAGCGGCATCGCCTGCTACTTCCGGCAAAGAGCTTTTGTTGGAGGTGATGACAGGCACATCGCAGTGCATGGCTTCCAAAAGCGGAATCCCAAAGCCTTCAAATTCAGATACATATACCAAAGTAAATGCCGAGGCCATCAATCGGGGGAGCACCTCCTGTGGCACGAAGCCCAAAAAATGGATGTCGGCCCGATGATGAGCCGATTCATAGGCCTGGCGCACGTCTGTGGTTTGCCAGCCAAAGCGCCCGGCAATGAGGAATTGATAATCTGCATTGGAGGTTGTTTTAAACCGGTCAAAGGCTTGAATAAGGCGATGCAGATTTTTGCGGGGATGTACAGCTCCTACATACAAAAAGTACTCCTTACCTCCGGCATATCGCCATTGTATTTGCGCCCGGACATCGGTGGAAACTGCTCTGAATTCGTGGCTACAGCTATTATAAACGGTATCAATTCGGGAAGGGTTGATGGCATATTGATCCACAATATCGCTTTTCACAAACTTGGATACGCAGGCAATCTGATCGGCCCGATGAAGGTATTTAGGAATGAAGTAGTTGTAATACTGGCGCACCAAAAATGGAATTTGGCGGGGATAGTGCACATGTGCAATATCGTGAATGAGCAGAAGCGTGGGGGTGGATGCTGATAGCGACAGGAAGCCATCGGGGCTGAAAAAAACATCCACTTGCAGACTATTCAACTTGCGGGCAACCGACCATTCGAACCAGCAATACCAAAGTAGCGGATGGCGGGCGGGTGGGGGCAAAACGATAGGTTCCACATTTTCTGCAAACACAAACCGGGCATCGGATGGCCGGTCGAATAAAAAGAAAAAGCGATCCTCAGGATGCTGCTGCACTAAGCGCTTCATCAGCTCAAAAGTGACTCTCCCAATACCTTCCAGACCTTTTGAAAGCAAGAATCTCGTGTTGACCGCTATTTTCATCCTCAGAAGTTAAAAAACTACTACTTTTACTGTTCTTTTTTGAAAAAGCAAAAATAGTGATTCAAACTGACCTCCTCGTCATCGGCTCCGGAATAGCCGGATTGAGCCTGGCCATCAAAATGGCAAAGGCACGTCCTGATTTGCATATTACGGTATTTACAAAAACCTACGATAAGGAAAGCAATACCAGCTACGCCCAGGGAGGGGTAGCAGCAGTATGGAATTTTGAGATTGATTCATACGACAAGCATTTTGAAGATACGCTCGATGCGGGAGATGGCCTCTGCATGCCTGATATTGTGGATATTGTAGTGAAGGAAGGCCCCGAGCGGGTTAAAGAAATCATTGAGTGGGGCGCCCGTTTTGATAAAAACAAGTCTGACCAATACGATCTGGGGCGCGAAGGGGGGCATTCTGAAAACCGGATATTGCATTATAAAGACCTCACCGGCTGGGAAATCCAACGAACCCTGCTGGAAGAATCCAGCCAATACTCCAATATACATTTGTATGAGCATTACTTCGCCCTCGACCTGATCACCCAGCATCAGCTCGGCTATATGGTCACACGCGTTACGCCGAATATCGAATGCTATGGTGCATATGTGCTCAACAAGCAGTCTGGTGAAATCGAAACCATCCTCGCCAAAGCTACTGTGGTCGCCACCGGAGGAGCGGGTCAGGTGTACAAATCCACCACCAATCCTGTGATCGCCACCGGCGATGGCATTGCCATGGTTTATCGGGCCAAGGGGAGGCTGGAAAATATGGAATTTGTTCAGTTTCATCCTACTTCACTTTACAATCCGGCAGTAGAGAAATCTGCCTTTTTGGTGTCGGAAGCGGTGCGCGGCTTCGGCGGCATTTTAAAGACTAAAGATGGCAAAGAGTTTATGGAGCGCTACGATGAGCGGGGCTCCCTGGCGCCCCGCGACATTGTAGCCCGTGCCATTGACAACGAAATGAAAAAACGGGGTGACGAATATGTTTGCCTCGATTGTACCCATCTCGAAGAAGAGGCTTTTAAAAAGCATTTTCCTACTATCAACGACCGATGTAAGTCAACCGGCATTGATCCTATGAAGGATTTGATACCGGTGGTGCCGGCATGTCACTATATATGTGGTGGCATCCGGGTGGATAAGATGGGGCGCAGCTCTATAAAAAATCTGTATGCCTGTGGCGAGTGTACCTGCTCCGGCCTGCACGGCGCCAACCGGCTGGCCTCCAATTCGCTGCTGGAAGCAATGGTGTTTGCTCACCGGATTCATCTCGATTTGGTTCCAAAAATCGATCAGTTGAGCATAAAAAAAGGCATTCCCGACTGGAATGCGCTCAGTACAATGCAGCCGAATGAAATGGTGCTTATCACGCAAAGTTGGAAAGAACTCAAGGAAATCATGAGCAGCTACGTGGGTATCGTTCGCACGGATGTGCGGCTCAAACGAGCGCTCGACAGGCTCTGGCTTTTGTACAGGGAAACAGAGGACATCTACACCTCAACGGCTATCTCGCCGCAGCTTTGTGAATTGCGAAACCTTATCACCATTGGCTACCTTATCACCCGCTCGGCTGCCATGCGGCGCGAGAGCAGGGGCTTGCATTACAATACGGACTATCCTGAAAAGCAGAACTTTATTGATGTATCGATTTTGTAGTAATTCGGTGAAGCGATTTAAAAAATTATTTTGAAATAACGCCCCCTCATGTTTACACCAGAAGATTTGAGCAAAATAAAAAAACGAAAGCAATTGTGCGACCTTGCCGAAAGAAAAGGCATCAATATCAAGCGGGTCATGCGCAACCTGCGGTACGAACAGGAGCTACGCTTTTTGCAGGCTGAGCTGGTCAACCTCCAGCAGTGGATTGCCAAAAAGAAGCTGCGGGTAGCTATCCTTTTTGAAGGGCGAGACGCAGCCGGTAAGGGAGGAGCCATCAAACGGTTTACCGAGCATCTCAACCCGCGCTCTATGCGGGTAGTGGCGCTTTCAAAGCCTACGGAAGTAGAGCAGGGTCAGTGGTACTTTCGCCGCTATATTAAAGAGCTGCCCAACCCTGGCGAGATTGTTTTCTTTGACCGCAGTTGGTACAACCGCGCAGTGGTAGAGCCGGTGATGAGCTTTTGCAACAAGCAGCAGTACAATGAGTTCATGGTGCAAGTGCCGGGTTTTGAGCATATGTTGTATGAAGATGGTCTGATACTCATCAAATTTTGGTTTTCGATATCCAAACAGGAGCAAAAAAAACGCTTCGCCTCCCGCCTTGAAAATCCACTGAAAGTATGGAAATTTAGTCCGGTGGATATGAAAGGACAAGAGCTGTGGGAGCGATACAGCCATTACAAAGAGCTGATGTTTGCCAAAACACATACTACCTTCAGCCCCTGGATTATTGTAAAAACCAACGACAAAAAGGTGGCACGGTTGGAGAGTATCCGATATTTGTTGTCCAAATTCGATTATGCCGGCAGAACAAAAGCCAAGACAACCGTATTGCCGGACCCTAACATCATTTTAAGATATTATCGACATATTGAGCAAATAGATATTTAAGCATTATGACTCGAAGAAAAATAAGCCCCCTCGAATTATCAAAAGACGAAATTGAGCTGCTCAATTCCCGACTCGGTTTGAAATGCCTGTTTGCTGATAAAAAAACGGATGCAGCCAAAGCATTGAGGATGGCGAAGTATGAAATCGCGTTGCGCAAGTTGCAGGCTGATCTGATCAAATTGCAAAACTGGGCTATCGAAACCGACAAAAAGATCGTCATTCTTTTTGAAGGGCGCGACGCGGCCGGCAAAGGAGGAGCCATCCGGCGGATCACGGCCCACATCAACCCACGGCACTACCGGATTGTCGCCTTGCCCAAGCCGACTGCCGAAGAGGAGGGGCAGTGGTATTTCCAGCGCTATGTCAACCAGCTTCCCAAACCCGGCGAGATGGTCTTTTTTGATCGGAGTTGGTACAACCGAGCCATCGTAGAGCCGGTAAATGATTTTTGCAGCCAACGACAATACGACATTTTCATGGGGCAGGTAAATGAATTTGAAAGGATGATCCTGGAATCCAACACCTTTTTGATCAAATTTTATTTTTCCATCACCAAAGAAGAGCAGGCTCGCCGCTTCAGAGAAATCAAAACCAGCCCGCTCAAAAAATGGAAAATGACCCCTGTGGATGAAAAAGCCCAGGAGCTTTGGGATGAATACACGGATTACAAAATCAAGATGTTTGAACATACGAATACCGCCCGCGCTCCCTGGGTAATTATCGATGCCAACCAAAAATCGCTCGCTCGTATTGAAGCACTCCGACACATTTTAAAGACTATTCCCGCAGATTTGACCCAAAGCACTCCTCCTTTATAGACAAAAAAGCCTGCCGCAATGGCAGGCTTTCCGATCTTATTAAGGCGTTCGTTTTATTTTCTTACGCCAATTACTTCGTTCCAGTCACCACGATTTCAATCCGGCGGTTGGCTGCCCGGCCTTCCTCTGTGCTGTTATCCCCAACTGGCTTGGCGGAGCCATAGCCCTGGGTGGTAATCCGGCTGCCGTCCACGCCATAGCCTATCAAAGCCGCTTTAACAGACTTGGCTCTATTGTGCGAAAGTGTGACGTTGGCGCTCGCATCGCCCGTATTGTCTGTATGGCCATCGATCCGAACGGTAATATTGTTGTAAGCCTGAAGTACTTTGGCGAGATTTTCCAGCTCCTGCATTGAGCTGGGCTGAATTTTGTCAGACCCTGTATCAAAGGTAAGCGCTTTGAAAAGGAATGACTTATTTTTTACGATCTTGCCCTGGCTGAAGAAATCTGCCATTTGCTGACCAACAGACCCCGCTGCAAATTTGATGTCTTTCAATGCATCTCCCGCTGCTTTTAGCATGTCGGCGCTAAAGTCGCCAATAGCTTCAAACGCATCTCCTACAGCATTCACCATGCCTGAAGCTGCATCGCTTACTGCATCAGCAGCTCCCTTTACGGCATCGCTGGTTGCCTTACCTACGTCTTCAGTCGTTTCAATAACGGCATCGGTGGCATTATCGATCGTATTTTTCACTTCGGTACCTCCGCAGCTGCGAATGATAAAGAATAAGCCAAGAATGGCCAAAACGGCTACCAACCATTTCCATAGTCCGCCACCACCTGAGCTCTGATGGGAGCTATGCGATGTACTACTGCTGTGGCTGCTTGAGGAAGGCGCACTGAAGCCAAGCAGGCTGGCCGCTTCGCCAGGCATTGCGTTGGCTACATGTTTTTTCTGGCCTGTGAGAAAGTCGAGAAGGCCTTTTGCATTTAATCCGTTCTTCTTCACATAGCGGCCGATCATCCCCATTATCATTGGAGCAGCCATCCGCAATAGAGAAGAAGATGATCCCCTTTTCATGCCGCTGACGCCGGCAATGATATTGACCAGCGACCCCAGTTTATCTCCTAAAAGGGTGTTCAACAGGGAGCCACCACCGTTCAACAGCCCGGACATGGCATCGGCACCGCCGCCCAGCAAACCGCCAAGGTTGTCGAAAATGCTGCCGTCATGCCCACCGTCATTGATCATGCCCAGCAGTTTGGAAGCGCTGGATTCATTAGAGGCATTGTTGATTACACTGCCCAGCACTGCGGGTAGGGCAGCTCCGAGGGCTGATTCGGTGGCTGAACCGGATTCGCCCAGAAATTTTCCAATTTGGGAGACCATGTCCCCTCCAAGTTGGTCAGTAATTGTTTTGATAAGATTGATGCTCATCTTTGTTTGTTTTGATTAAAGGAATTGGGATGACTTTGGGTCACACCATTATAAAAGTATGTTTGCAGATATAGTATTATGTGTATTGGGGAATAAATTCAGGTTTTCCCAAATATCCTTGGGATCATTTTTTATGCAGCAAGTAAAGATAACTGCGTGCAAAGGTACAATATTCCTTTTGTTTTTTTGCAATGGCTGTTGAGCTGTTCCTGACAAATCAATTCAGCCGGATTTCATCATTATTACCATCAAAAAACTTGTACTCCATCAATTGGTAGCCTGATTCGGCGAGGATGTTTATCCATTTAAACCTTTTGAGATACCACTTCCACTGGATACTGGGAAAGCCGTGACGCAGATAGGCATAGATGTATGGGTGAACCTTGAGTTGGATTTTTGATTGGGGCCGGGACTGTATGATAAACTCTAGATCCCGGTTGATATCATCGGTGAGAAGAATAGAGGGGTTGATTTTTCCACTACCGCTACACGACGGGCAGTCCTCTGCTGTATTGATCTTCACTTCGGGGCGGACACGCTGGCGGGTGATTTGCATCAGTCCGAATTTACTCAGCGGTAAGATGGTGTGCTGCGCCCTGTCTTTTCTCATAAAATCGCGCATTTTCTTCAGCAGGGTCCGTTTGTGTTCCGCAACGCGCATGTCGATAAAATCGATGATGATAATGCCGCCAATATCTCTGAGCCGCAATTGGCGGGCAATCTCCTGGGCCGATTCCAGATTGACGGCCAATACCGCTGCTGCCTGATCGCCGCTCGGCACTTTATGGCCACTATTGACATCGATGACGTGCATGGCTTCGGTGGATTCTATTACCAGGTAGGCCCCGCTGGGCATGCTGGCTGTTTTGCCGAAGGAGGATTTTATCTGGCGGGTGACGCCAAAAGAATCGAAGATGGGTTTGCTGGAGCGGTGGTGCTTCACAATTTTGACCTGTTCGGGAGCAATGGAGCCCATGAATTGCTGGATATTAGTGTAAAGCTCCTTATCATTGACCACAATCTTGTGGAAGGAATCCGTGAGGATATCGCGTAGTATGCTCGAGGTCTTATCCAGTTCACTAAGCAGTTTTATGGGAGGCTTGCTTTTCTTCAACTGCTTATACACATCCTCCCATTTGCTCAACATCTGCATCAGCTCTTCGTGCAGATCAGCTACTTTTTTGCCCTCCGCGGCAGTACGGACGATGACGCCAAAGTTTTTTGGCCGGATGCTTTCGACCAACACCTTGAGGCGTTTGCGCTCTTCTGCGTTGGCTATTTTTTTGGAAACTGCTACTACTTCTGTGAATGGGGTGAGTACCAAATAGCGGCCGGGAATGGTGATCTCGCAGCTCAAGCGGGGCCCTTTGGTAGAGATTGGCTCTTTGAGCACCTGCACGAGGATCATTTGCTTTTTGGCCAACACCTGGTCAACTTTGCCCGTTTTTACAATCTCCGGCTCAATTTTAAAGCCTTCGAGGCGATGTGTCTGGATTTTTCCATTCACCGCCAGCTCGGTAAACTTTAGCAGGGAGCGGAGCTTTGGGCCGAGATCGGTATAGTGGAGAAATGCATCTTTTTTGTGCCCGATATCCACAAAAGCTGCATTGAGGCCGGGCATAAGCTTTCGGATACGGCCCAGGAAAACATCTCCGACCGTGAAGTTGGTATTGGTTTTTTGATAATGAATTTCCACCAATTTCGATTCCTCAAGTAGTGCAATTTCCACTTCAGTAGGCGTCGAATTGATGATGAGTTCCTTTTCCACTTGGAAGCAGTTTTATTGGCTTGGGGACATTACAGCAGCATTGTATGGCAGCCATCCCGGCAAAGGTTGGTGAGCAGTGAGCTTGCCTGAAAGAAAGGAATGGTAAAGTAGTAAGTATTGCCGCCTCTTCAAATTTTGCTGAAAGTTCTGAAAAGCGTACAAACAAAAGCACCTGCCAGGAAGCGCGATGTGCTCTTGTTTACACACAATACACCCTCAACTCAACATCTTTTGAGCGGGGAAGTATCAGGCTTATCAACAGATGAATGGACGTCAAAAGAAACTATTATAAACAAGGAAAAAAACCTTTCAAGCATTTACCGAAATAGTACAGGACCATGCCGCTTTTTCCAAATGCCAATGGTCATCTAACGATTTTTCTTCTTGTGTCTATTTTTGCGCAGTCTTTTTTTGCGCTTATGCGTTGCGATCTTATGGCGCTTACGCTTTTTTCCACACGGCATAACAAATGTCTTTTAAATTTTAATAAATTTGATTTCTTCCGGGCCTTTGGCCCGTTTATCATTTTGAAGAAGCGGCCAGAGACTGGCACTTCTCTTCATATTTCTTCGCTTCTGCTTCCTGCCCCAAGGCCTGAAAAGCTTTGGCCAGCAGGCAGTTTGCACTTGCATTCTCTGGATCCAGCTGTACGGCTTTCTGCAATCGTTCAGTCGCCTTTTCAAATTGCCTGGTTTGCAAGGCCAGTCGCCCCAGATTGGTAAGTACCAATACGTTTTCGGGATGCCGTTTGTTCAACTCTACCAGCATAAGTATTCCTTTCATGGGATTGTCCTGCGGCGGAGCTTCGGCATATGTAAGGGCCAGATTTACCTGATAAGCAATTTCAGCAGGATCAAGGGATATGGCATTTTCAAAGGCTTTGACTGCATGCTGAGTGCAATAGCTGCGCACCTTTTCTTCCTGGATTCGTTGCTGACAAATGGCAAATGTGGTGCCGGCTATACTCCAGGCCGCTTCGCTACCTACTGCTTCGGCTATTTGTTCAGCATGGTAGCCTGCGATAGCGGGGTGCCCCTGATTGTACCACCAGCCCGACAGTTTTTCCTCTGCTTTTATTCGGGCAGAATCGGAGGGAGCCTCCCTGAAGGCTGTTTCTAAAACGAGCAGATTGGCCCTTTGTGTTGTGGTCAACTCATCTTTTGCTGCTTTCAGCAAAGATTTTATATCTGTACTTTCAGCGATCAGGCTTCTACGCTGATCAATTTGTTTTTGTTTTTTGTCTTTGTTGTCAAATCCAAAATAAAGGAGCAAAAACATAAGAGTGGTCAGACCTACGGCGGAAAGTTGGAGTTTTGTCATTCAACACTCAAATTCGGCATGATCGATTTTTACTCATCTTCGGGCAAGCGGTTCACTTTAGCTTTTACCTGGTCCACAAATACTTTAGCCGGCTTAAAGGAGGGAACAAAGTGCTCGGGAATTTCGATGGCTTTATTATTTTTAATGTGCCGTCCGATCTTTTTCGCTCTCTTTTTGATCACAAAGCTGCCGAAACCTCTAATGTACACATTTTCACCATCCGCCAGAGAGCCTTTTACTTCTTTGAAAAACATTTCCAGGGTGACTAAAACATCAACTTTTGGAACACCGGTTTTTTCTGAAATTGCTGTAACCAAGTCAGCTTTTCTCATTACTATTGGTTGGTTTTGAATTAGTTATGAATGATTTCTCGCCTCGCCAAAGGATTGGCAAATTTCGCATTTTTATTCATTAATTGAAAATATAAAACCATTTTATTTCATTATTTTTCCATTTATAATCAATACCTTATATCTGTTAATAATTATTATTTGTTTTTCTCGTTCCCATCCCCCAACTTGCTTTCAGGCCGCTGAGCACGGCCTCCCGGACACAATATCTACAAAGCGCTGTTGGATTCTATTTGAACAGAGCCCGGCTCCTTCCAAACAAGCGGCTTTGAGGCATAAAAAACGGATGTCCTGATTCATTTGTCACTCCTTTGCTATATATTTGCACGAGCCGTCCAAAACAATTTTGACTTCCAATAAAGGAAGGGCTTTATCACTGTTTTCACCAAAGAGCAACCTATGCTATTTTCAATGACCGGATACGGCCGGGCTACAAGAGCCGTAAATGAAAAAACGTTCACCGTCGAAATCCGCTCACTCAACAGCAAGTACACCGATGTCCGGTTCAAGTTGCCACAAAATTTCAGGGAGAAGGAAATGGCCCTCCGAAAAATCATATCCGCTAAAGCGCAACGAGGTAAAATTGATGTAAATATTGAGATCGAATCGCTCAATGGCCAGGCAGCCTATGCCCTCAACCATGCCCTCTTCTCCAGGTATTACCAAGAACTCAATGACCTGAGCGCGGGGCTCAAAATGCCTTCCAGCGATATGATGCAGGCCATATTGAGGTTGCCCAATGTAGTGGCCAACGTGGAAGATGACATATCTGAGGAAGAATGGCAGGCTATACAGGAAGCGCTGAATGAGGCTCTTGAAAAATTCACTCAGTTTCGGCAAACCGAAGGGGCTGTGATGGAATCAGACTGCCGCCGGCACATTCAGCAAATAGTGCGCCTCCTGGAAGAAGTACAACCTTTTGAAGATGAGCGCGTCAATAGGTTGCGCAAAAAAATCAACCTGCACATGAAGGAATACGTGGGCAAGGATAATATCGATGCCAACCGCTTCGAGCAGGAAATCTTGTACTACCTGGAAAAAATTGACATCACCGAAGAGAAAGTGCGGCTGGCACAGCACTGCCAATATTTTTTGGATGTGCTGAGTCTCGAATCAAGCCAAAAGGGGCGAAAGCTCAATTTCATCAGCCAGGAAATTGGCCGGGAGATCAATACGCTTGGCTCCAAAGCGAATTCTTCTGATATTCAGCATCGGGTGGTGAAGATGAAGGACGAGCTGGAAAAAATAAAGGAGCAAGTGGCCAATTCCCTTTGAAATAGTTATACACGCCACGCTTGTGCTGTTCTCAATACTTGCAATACCAATATGAATAAACTAATTCTCGTTACTGCCCCTTCCGGCGCCGGGAAAACCACGATAGTCCGGCACTTGCTTTCCACTTACACCGAGCTGGGCTTTTCTGTATCTGCCACCAATCGGGATGCGCGGGCCCACGAGCAGGAGGGGCAAGATTATTACTTCATCACTACCCGCCAATTCAGGGAATACATCAGAGATGGTGCTTTTGTGGAATGGGAGGAAGTATATGAAAACCAGTATTACGGTACGCTGAAGAGCGAGCTGGATCGCCTTTGGTCTGCTGGCAAACAAATCGTATTCGACATAGACGTAAAGGGAGCAACCAACATCAAAAAAGCTTATCCCGACCAATCACTCGCTATTTTTATAAAACCCCCCAGCCTCCAGGTTTTGATGGATCGCCTGCAAAAGAGAAAGACGGAAAATGAGAAAAGCTTACGAAAACGCCTGGCCAAAGCAAAGAAGGAGTTGACCTATGAAAACAATTTTGATGTTGTAGTTGTAAATGATAAATTAGAGGTAGCATTGAAGGAAGCTGAATTGATCGTTTCGCACTTTATTGCATCTGCCAATGCCGAAAATTAACCAATAATTTTACTGCTACAATGGTAACGCTTACTACCAAAGGGATCAAAATAAGTGTAGAGACCTTTTATCAGTCTCAGCATTCACGCCCACAGCTCAACAAGTACACCTATGCTTACCGCATCACCATCCACAACTGTAGCAGTACCACAGTACAGCTTCTGCGCCGTCAATGGTTTATATTTGATTCAAACGGATCGCTCCGGGAAGTGGAAGGAGAGGGCGTCATCGGCGAGCAGCCTGTTTTGCAGCCGGGCCAACAGCATCAATACACCAGCTGGACGCCCATGTCCACCAGCATAGGAAAGATGTATGGCAGCTATCTGATGCGCCGCCAATCGGACGACCGGCTGTTTCGCGTAAGCATCCCCGAGTTTCAGCTCATCGCCCCTTCAAAGCTCAACTGAGTCGCCTTCATTGTTCCATTACAGCAATGCACTTTAGCTCTATTGCAATCGGTGTAGGCAGGGAATCGATCCCCACCGTAGTTCGGCAAGGCATATTCTCTTTGAAATATTCAGCATAGATGCGGTTATAGGTTGGGAAGTCGCGCTGCATATTTGTAAGAAAAACGGTAACATCTACCAAGGCTTCCCAACTGGCTCCGCTGGCTTCCAATACGGTACGCACATTGCGAAATACGCTGTGGCACTGAGCTTCAAAATCGAATGTTTCAAAATTGCCGCTCTTGCTCTGCTTCAGTCCCGGCACACCATCTGTTTCAGGATCGCGCGGACCGATCCCGCTGAGAAAAAGTAAATTGCCTACCCGGCGTGCATGCGGGTACAGCCCAACCGGCCGGGGTGCCTTGTCCACCTCAATTTTTTTGTTTTTCAAACTCATTGTATTTACCGTTGATTAATTTTGATGATGGAATTTATGGATTTTTCCAGGTTTTTAGGCTTTCCGACGTCCGAAAGCAGACTTTAGTTACATGGTCTCCCCTCCCTCGTCCAACCCTCTGCTCTCTCTAATATCCTTCACATTCAGCTGCAATCGCGTCCTGCCCTGCCACCGATTTTGTTCAATAGTATAACAAATATCAATCGGCCCTTTTTGCAATAAGGCATACCGATCGGCTTGCGAAAAAGCAATCGCCGAGATGCCGGTACTGCCTGCCTCCTCCAGCTCAAGGCGCAGATGTTCGCCTTTCAAAACCCTGGAATGGCCTGTATCATATACTCCCCGACTTAAAAAAACCGGGCGTCGATTGCCGGGCCCAAAGGGTTGTAGCTGCTGCAAATCCTTCCACAAGCTACTGCGTATATTGGCAAGTTTGAGCCTGGCAGATAGCTCAATATGGGGCTCCCGGCTCTCCGGGGGGACAGCTTCGCTGACGAGCTGGTCGAACCGTTCAGCAAACGGGGCCAGTCTTTCCGATTGCAGCTTCAAGCCCGCAGCAAAGCGATGCCCTCCGAAGCTGGTTAGCAAATCGGCACATTTTGTCAGAGCTTGGTGTACATCCACCCCCGCTGCCGATCGTGCCGACCCTATCAGCTCGCCTGCCGATCCACTCAACAAAATGGTGGGTTTGTGGTGACGTTCCGCCAAGCGGGAGGCAACTATTCCCAGCACTCCTTTGTGCCAATCTGCTTTGCTCAAAACTATGCTGTGCGGCGTTTGCATAGTCGCTGTCTGTAATATTGCTTCTGCCTCCTGTTCAACAACACGATCTACTTCCTTACGCAAACGGTTTCTTCTGTCGAGCGCTTCGGCCTGCTCAAAGGCAAGGCTTTTGTCAGCAGCCAACAGGAGGTGCACCGCAGCATCTGCATCAGCCAGCCGCCCGGCAGCATTGATCATGGGCCCAATACCAAATACAATATCACTGATAGTTAAAGGATAAGACCGGCCGCTTTGTCTTACCAGAGCCGTCAACCCGAGCCGGGCATGTTGATTGAGCTGGCGGAGGCCAAAAGTAGCCAGTGTTCTGTTTTCTCCTTGAAGAGGAACAATATCGGAAGCCTGGCTCACCACCACCAAATCCAACAGCGACTTCCACTGACTATCGGGCAAGCCCCGCTGCTTGCAATATGCCTGTACCAACTTAAAAGCGATGGCGCAGCCACTGAGTTCTTTAAAAGGGTAGGCACAATTTGCCCGTTTGGGGTCGAGGACAGCGAGGGCAGGAGGTAAATGAGCACCTGCTAAGTGATGGTCGCAGATGAGAGTATCCATGCCTGCTGCTTTGGCCGCTGCAATTTGCTCTACTGCCCTGATTCCGCAATCGAGCGTAATGAGTAGCCTGGCATTGGTGTCTTTGGCGTATTGAATACCCTGAGCCGATACGCCATAACCTTCTTTGTAGCGATCGGGTATGTAAAAATCCAGCAGGGCATGCTGGCTTTCCAAAAATGCGTACATCAGAGCAATAGCCGTAGTACCATCCACATCATAGTCGCCGTAGAGTAGTATTTTTTCTTTGCCATCCACCGCTTGTGCCAGGCGATTTACTGCTTCGGCCATATCAAGCATGAGAAAGGGATCGTGCAGATCGGATAATTGGGGGGCGAGAAATTGCCTGGCGGCTTTGGCCTCAGTGATTTCTCTTTGACAAAGAAGCTGCGCCAGAATTGGGGATATCGACAAGGTATCCACCAGCTTTTGAGCTGCCTGTTCGTCAAAAGGAATGAGGGAGAGTTGTTTTCTCATGGCTTGGGAACATTGTGTTGTGGATGTAATATATTAATTTCTGGTGGTAAATCCGTAATTTGCGGCATCACCCACTGCCCCCATTATTGTAGAAAATATTTAAGATCGCGCCTGCGTTTGATTGCCGACGATCTTCCCACACCGATTTTCGAGTTTGGCATAATATTTATATTAATTTTTTTGATAATATCATCATAAAGCATTCCTAAGATGTTGCGTAGCTTTACTGTTTTCCTCTTTTTCACAATTCTCTGTTCTACTACTCCACAATTTGCAGTTGGGCAACCAAATGCCCATATCCTCGGTAATCTTAAAAATACGAGTTTTCATAAAGAAATCGAGCTATTAGTCGATCAGCGTTATCTCAGCAATGACCTGAGCGTGTATAAATCAACCATCGCAGCAGACGGCCATTTTGCCTTTACCGCTGATGTGGCGGAGGCCATGCTGGTGACGCTGGTTTATCAGAATCAAAAAACACTGCTTTACCTCGAACCCAATGATACGCTGATAATCGATGGGAACGGGCATGCTCTTAATGCGCTCCGATTTTCGGGCAAAGGTGGCATCAACAACACGCTGCTGCATCATTATCTGAGCGAAAACCCACAGGAACTCAATCTTTTTAAGATGACTCAGTATCGCCACGGCATTCATCGCTTCAGGGCTGCTCCCGACATCGACCGTACCATGCTCAACAATCCACGCGAAGCTTTTGAAAGCCATATGCTGATGTGGAAAACCAATGCCCTGGCACTGATAGATATGCAGCTTGCCAATAAAACAGAGGCTTCCGGGCTGTTCAAGGAATTTATCATTTCAGAAATTCTGTACAACTATGCCTACCACATGCTTTTTTACGGCAATGTGTATAAAAACCGTTACCGCCTGAGCGATGATTACTACCAATTTTTGAACGAAATTCCGCTGCAGAGCGAGCATATCGGCAATTTTTGGTACCGCCAATTTCTTCAAGCTTATTTCAATCATTTGCAGATGCAGCAAAACAGCAGCTCGACTTATCCCTACCGGGATCAGTTTGAACTGACGAGCAAAATGCTGATCGACAAACCCCTGGCTTACATGCAATCGGAGCTGATCGTCAAAGCATTTCGCGCCAAGCACATCAATGAGATCATGGAACATTACTGGGACTTTTCGAAAACCAATCCCTATGTCGAATTTGAAGAAAAGGTGGTAAATGCTTACCAGAAAGCTATGATGTATGCTGTGGGCACTAATGCTCCGGGCTTCCGGCTGGAGGATAACCAGGGGAGGAAGGTAAGCCTTGAGAGCTATCGCGGGCAGGTGGTTCTGCTCAATTTTTGGGCAAGCTGGTGTCGGCCATGCATCAAAAAGATGCGTGTAATCCAAGGCATTCAGGGTGATTTGGAGCGCAAGGGCCTTGTTTTTATTAACATTTCCCTCGATCGCGACCCCGCGACCTGGAAAGGGACCATAGATGCAATGAATCTGGATGGCGTACACCTCTTGGCCGATGAAAATGGCAGTGGCAGTGTAGTCCGCGATTACAATGTAAAGGTTTTGCCACAGTACTTTGTAATCGACCGGCAGGGGCGTTTTGCCGAAAAGCCCTCCTCCTTTGAGATTAATGTGCTAAAATATGAACTCAATAAGATGCTAGCCAACTCTTCCGGCTCGTATTGAGCTATACTTTGGTACGGTGTTTTCTGCGAAATTTAAGGAAACCAACTCCCTGACGAGCTCCGATCAACCGGATTTATCAGACAATTAGCAAAATGATGAAAATTACAGCTACCCTTTTACTTTGCTTCTGCATCTGCTCCCTTTCTGCACAGGAAATGGATATGATCTATACGGATGTGGAGCAAATGCCCTACTTCCCTTCTTGCGAAACAATTTCTAATAGCACCATTGAGAAGCGCCAATGCTCCAATGAAGCCCTGGTCAGCTATATTTCCGAGCATCTTCGCTTTCCCGCAGAGGCCAAAGAGCAGCAAGTGGAAGGCACTGTACTGGTCAGCTTTTTCATCGACAAGGCTGGCTTTGTGACGGAGCCTTATATTTTGAGGGATATTGGTTTTGGCTGTGGTGAGGAGGCTCTGCGAGTGATTCGCGGCATGCCGCAATGGGAGCCCGGCATACATCAGGGGGAGCCGGTAAAGATAAAACTCAATCTGCCTGTACATTTTGCTTTTAAAAAAACACCCTTTGACGAAACCCAGGATTTCACTCTTCGCTGGGGCCAGCTCAATGGCAATACGCTTTCCAAAAAGCAGCTCAAAGAAATGTTTGAGAGTAATGAAAAGATATTTGTGTGGGATGCTGCTGGCAATAAATCTGTGATCGATGAACTCATTTTTTCAGTGCAAAGAAAAAAGTCGTTTCACCAGCGAAGCAGCAAGGGTGACATTACCTCCGATCTTAAAAAGATAATCCGAAAAGTTAAAAAAAGCGGCACTTTTACCATTTTGGCGACGGTTCAGCAAAAAGGCAAATTTGTGTATGTGCGCCGTGTTTTTGAGATCGTAAGCTAACTTTCCCGCAATGCCTCAGCAGACAGCATAGGGCTCTGCCCCTCCCTATTCCCGAATCAATTTCCCCTTTCGTATTACTTACATCCAGAGAAACATTTCCGGACACTCCTCGTATTTTTTACTACCCCAAAAGCGCATCATTCCATCATCTGATTTATTAAAAGTCTGAAATGAATATTCAACTCACAACTGCCTATCCTCAAGTGGACGAGCTATCCATTTCCGGAAAATACGAAAAGAGATACGAAAGCATCCTCACGGCCGAAGCACAGCAATTTTTGCGCAACCTTCATCAGCAGTTCAACGCAAGGCGTAAAGAGCTGCTTCAAAAAAGGCAACAGTGCCAACAGGAAATTGACCAGGGCATCTTGCCGAACTTTCTGCCACAAACCCGGTCTATCCGAGAAGGCAATTGGCAGGTTGCGCCGCTTCCACCGGATTTGCTCGATCGGAGGGTCGAAATCACCGGCCCGGTGGATCGCAAGATGATTATCAACGCATTAAATTCCGGGGCTAAGGTTTTTATGGCGGATTTGGAAGACAGCAACTCCCCAAATTGGAAAAACAATATAGAAGGGCAGATCAACCTCAGAGATGCAGTAAATAGAACCATCTCTTTTGAAAACCCTAAAAACGGCAAAAAATACCAACTCACCTCCAAAACCGCCACGCTGATGGTGCGGCCCAGGGGTTGGCATCTGGAGGAAAAAAACATTCAGCTGCACGGCGAAAACATGAGCGGAAGCCTGGTAGATTTTGGCTTGTATTTTTTCCACAATGCCAAGATCCTTGTTGAAAGAGGTACCGGGCCCTACTTTTATCTTCCAAAAATTGAAAGCCACCTGGAAGCCCGTTTATGGAATGACGTTTTTGTCTTCGCCCAACAGCAGCTCGACATCCCGCAGGGCACCATCAAAGCTACCGTTTTGATAGAGACGATCTTAGCTTCTTTCGAAATGGACGAAATCCTTTATGAGCTACGCCAACATTCCGCCGGACTCAATTGTGGTCGATGGGATTACATCTTTTCCTTTATCAAAAAATTCAAAACCCTGGATGGCTTCGTACTGCCCGATCGCGCACAGGTGGGTATGACCTGCCCATTTATGAGTGCCTATTCAAAGCTCGTTATCCAAACCTGCCACAAACGCGGCGTACATGCACTAGGTGGCATGGCGGCTCAGATACCCATTAAGAATGACCTGGCAGCCAACGAAAAAGCCTTGGAGAAGGTCAGGCAGGACAAATTGCTGGAAGTGAAAAATGGCCATGACGGGAGCTGGGTGGCTCATCCGGGTCTGGTGAGTGTGGCAATGGAGGTATTCGATGAGTATATGCCACAAGCCAACCAGATCGCCAACAAAAGAGAGGACGTCCGCGTATCTGCCGCCGATCTCATTGCCATTCCCGACGGAACTATAACGGAAGCAGGGATTCGCCAGAATATCAATGTGGGCATTCTTTATATCGAAAGCTGGCTCAGAGGCGTGGGAGCTGCCGCTATCTACAATCTTATGGAGGATGCTGCTACCGCTGAGATATCCCGAACCCAGCTCTGGCAATGGATGAAGGCCGGCGCCAAAACGGATGAAGGCAAGCTGATTACCCCTCAGTATATAAAAGAACTGATCCCGGAAGAATTGGAAAAAATAAAAGCCTATGTAGGCCAACATGCCTATGAGCAGGGGAGATTTGAAGCAGCCATCGGCTTATTCAATGAATTGATTTTTGAAGAGCAATATGAAGAATTTCTCACCCTGCCTGCTTATCAATTGCTATAAGAACTCTTTTCAATACCCGATAAACATTTTATCAACATGAATAATGACATGAAAATCAATCTCCTCACTACCGACTGGCTCACCAACCCCCGCTGGGAGGGAATCGAACGCCCTTACACCGCAGAAAAAGTCGTCAAATTGCGCGGCAGGGTGGAGATAGAATATTCGCTTGCCAGGCAGGGTGCCAAAAAGCTGTGGCACAAATTATACACGCAACCCTTTGTGGCGGGCCTCGGTGCCCTCACGGGCAATCAGGCCATCCAGGAAGTCACTGCAGGCCTCGACGCCATATACCTGAGTGGCTGGCAGGTAGCTGCGGATGCCAACCTGGCGGGCCAAATGTATCCCGATCAGTCCTTATATCCAGCCAATTCCGTCCCGATGGTTGTCAAGCGAATCAACAATGCGCTCATGCGTAGAGACCAGATTCAATCCGTCAACGAAGACGGAGATATTGACTGGATGGCTCCCATCGTAGCCGATGCTGAAGCCGGCTTTGGTGGCAACCTCAACGCCTTTGAGTTGATGAAAGCCTTAATAGAAGCAGGAGCCGCTGCGGTACACTTTGAAGACCAATTGTCGTCGGCCAAAAAATGTGGGCATTTGGGTGGTAAGGTACTCGTACCTACCCAGGAGGCCATCAACAAGCTGGTAGCTGCCCGCCTGGCAGCCGATGTATGCAATGTTTCTACCCTGATCATCGCACGCACCGATGCCGATGCCGCTAATTTACTCACTTCGGATATCGATCCCCGCGATCAATCCTTTACCACTGGCGAGCGTACTTCCGAAGGATTTTTTAAAGTGAAAAACGGGCTGGATCAGGCTATCTCCAGAGCCTTGTCCTATGCACCATTCGCCGATCTGCTGTGGATGGAAACCTCCAACCCTGATATTGGTATGGCCCGGGAGTTTGCGCAAGCCGTCAGAAGCGAGTATCCGGAAAAAATGCTTGCCTACAATTGCTCGCCTTCTTTCAATTGGGCAAAGCACCTGAGCAAGCAGCAAATGCTGACCTTCCGCGAAGACCTGGCCGAGTTGGGTTACCGCTTCCAATTCATCACCCTGGCCGGCTTCCATGCATTGAATACATCCATGTTTGAAATCTCCAGCGCTTATCGCGACCGCGGCATGGCAGGCTATTCCGAACTCCAGGAGAGAGAATTTTCACTGCAGGCAGCAGGTTTTAGTGCCATTAAGCATCAAAACTTTGTAGGCACTTCCTATTTCGATTTTGTACAAAATGCCGTACAGCAAAATGCTTCCACCATTGCTATGGAGGGAAGCACGGAGCAGGATCAGTTTGAGCATTAATCCGTGTGGCTGAAAAAAGATTTAGCAATGCAGAATATCAACTGTAAGGCCGTTCTTTTTGGACTTCGGGACTTCAGAGGGTCAGACGTTCGGATTCACAGCGATTGGATCACTTCCCTTTTCTCTTCCTCTCCCTATCGGGGCCATTGAATAGTTTATCGAGCATCTAAACCCTTTCTCCTTACACCTCCCCGCCCAATAGCCTGGCAAAGCGGTACACATCCTCAAAACTATTGTACAAAGGCACCGGCGCTATCCGAATCACGCCACCCTGCTCTCCCGGCAGATGCGCTTCGCGCCAATCGCTCACCACGCCATTTGCGCTGAGATTTTCGTGCAGTTCTTTCCCTTTCTCTGCTACATAAAATGACATCTGGCAACCCCGCTGTGCCGGATTCTGCGGCGTGATCAACCGCACAGCTCTTTGCCCTTGCTGCTGATCCAGGAGATATTCCAAATAGGCCGTGAGCAATTCACTCTTTTGGCGCAAAGCAGCCATCCCCACTTCATGGAAAATATCCAGGCTCACCTTATGAGCGGCAAAGCTGAATATCTGGGCATTGCTCAACTGCCAGCCGGCAGCCCCATTCATCGGCTCAAAGCCCTTCTCCATCAAAAAGCGGCGTTCCTCGTTGTGCCCCCACCAGCCCCCAAAGCGGGGCAAGTCGGGCCGCCTTGCGTGGCGCTCATGCACAAATACACCGCCAGGGCCGCCAGGGCCGGAGTTGAGGTATTTGTAGCTGCACCAAACGGCAAAATCTACATCCCACTCATGCAACTGCAGTGGAACATTGCCGGCCGCATGTGCCAGATCAAAGCCCACCTGCGCTCCTGCCCGATGTCCGGCTGCCGTGATGGCGGGCAGATCGAAGTATTGGCCCGTGTAATAGTTGACACCCCCTAAAAGCACCAAAGCCGTTTCGGGGCCATGCTTTTCAATGGTTTGCAGGAGGTCTTCCGGGCGGATGAGCTCTTCCCCTTCGCGCGGCAAAATTTCAATGATTGCCTCCTCCGGCGAGTAGCCGTGAAAGCGAATTTGCGTCTCCACTGCATACTGATCGGAAGGGAAAGCACCGCCTTCCATGACAATTTTGAATCGTTCACGGGAAGGCCGGTAAAAAGATACCATCATCAGGTGCAGGTTGGTGGTAAGCGTATTCATCACCACTACCTCCTCTGGTTTAGCTCCTACCACTGTTGCCGATTGCTCCACTAAGAATCGATGGTAGTACATCCAGGGCATTTCGCCCAAAAAGTGCCCTTCTACAGCATGCGTCTTCCAATGTTCCAGCTCGTACTGCAAGGCAGCAGCCACTCCTTTGGGCTGCAGGCCCAGGGAATTTCCACAAAAATAAACGGTATTCCGCCCTTTGTGCTGCGGAAAGTAAAACTGCTCACGATAGCTGCGCAAAGGATCCTGCGCATCCGTTTTTTGGGCAAAGGAAAGGCTGTTTTCAAAAGTCATAATCAAAGGAGACGTGTACATACTAATGTGATTTAAAAAGGCTGCCTTGTGTGGCATAGCTCATCGGATTTTCCAGCTCCAGCAAACGACGCTTCATATCCAGGCCATAAAAATAGCCTTGCAAATCGCCGCTCTTGGCGATCACCCGATGGCAGGGCACGATAATGGCAATGGGGTTGTGGCGGTTTGCCTGCCCGACGGCCCGCACGCTCTGCGGATTGCCGAGCCTGTGAGCGATGCTTGCATAGCTGGTAGTATGCCCGTAAGGAATCTTGAGCAACTCCCTCCATACCGCCTGATGAAAAGCAGGAGCGCCCTCCCAGTCCAGCAGGAGGTCAAACTCCTGGCGCTGGCGTTGGAAGTATTGCTCCAATTGCCGGACGCAGACATTAAGTACCGTCGGAACGCTTTCGTCTGTCGGCCCTGGCTGCTCACATAGCTTCACCGAACGGATGCCCTCCTCACTACCTGTGATGGCAAAAATGCCGAAGGGCGATTGGTAATAGGTTGTGGTTTGCATGTGTTAAAGATACGAATGTGTGGCAAACACACGCCCAATGGCGAAGTCAAATACGTCAGTGCTGACCAATACTTCCACTTTGGTCGAGGATATGCGCTACCTTAAAGCTCTGCCTGTTTCCTTTGCCGTCGTCAATGAATAGCATAGAGATTCCGGAAGGTAAAGACGCAGGAATTTTTATATCATGCACATTTATTGCACAATCAGAGTTAATGACTTCGCTAATGATTGTATTACCAAGAATATCTGCCAATAATATTTTACCACCCCAATACCGTTGCTTATTGAGGAATTTAATATTTAGCTCATTTGAGAAAGGATTGGGATAAACAAGAACATCAAAACCAAAATATTCTTGATTTTTGAAAGGTGTGGCTAATTCGTCTTGGCGAATATTGTCAATCTGAATACGGTTTTCGTATTTAATGATATTTATTTGGCCCGTATCTGAAGGTTGGAAAGGAACGGTGGGACAATTAGTACATTTAGTAAGGTAGTCGTCGTAATCTTCTAAGTCGCATATATTATTTTCGCAATGATGGTAATTGCCAGGTGGATTGGGTAATTGAGCCAATAAATCATTCAAATCGTATTCGTTAGTAGGAAGCAGGCTTATAACTTCAAAATCACAAACATTAATTTTACATTGTCTCCTTATTTGGTTCCCCGCATAGCAGTAGTAGTACGCTGACCCCGGAGGTGTAACATCCAGTAATTCATCCTCTTCATCATCGTGACAATAAATATGATAATTGCATTGTTCTTCATTTCCTCTAATTTCACAATTCAGGCACTCGTGTTGGTCACACGAAGGACCTTGTGGCTCTTCTGAATTAGGATCATAACTGGGATCGCCAATAGTATTGCAATCATAGAACGCAAGTACAGGCAAGTTGTAAGGGTTTACATTTTGATAATTTGATGTGCCAAGCGTGGCATCTATAAAATTATTATCCGTGATGAGACCAGGGTAAAAATAGCAAAAGCAATGGTCTTGATCAGTGAATGAAACCGAGCCATAATTCCTGGGTACTTCTATTTCTAAAGGACCTCCTTCTGACTCAGGGCATAATTCACATTTTAAAGTTCCTCCAGACTCACATGGATTTTCAGAGCTATTAGGATAAAAAACCAAAGGGCCAGTACGAATTTTATTATCACCTGATCCACAAGGATTTAATTTATAACACGTTCCCAAATAATCAGGGACAGAATATTCGCTTTGAAAATTGCCAAATATTGTGGAAAACGGGATTTGATTATGATTGCTGTTAGGCGAATTAGGCTGTGAAGGATAAGAAGTATGAATTTCATACATGCATGCTTCATCTTTAGCAAATGGGAAACAATCCTGATCAGCACATCCGTACTCATCGACAAGCGTAACGCATAAGGTTGATATGAAATCCGGTGTGTTGAAATCAATAGAGTGCATGACAAATTAGGGGTTTTGTATTTAAGCAGCTAATCGGACTAAATTTACTTTTCGTTCCCTTAGTCTGACGAATTGTATAAAATCTTCGATGTCTCCGTTTTGTTTTACAGCTCTAAGGTCAAGCATGTTTTGCGCCCCCTTGGATGACCATCTCATACCGCTTTGCTCCATTCTATCTTTGACCAAATGCTTACAAGTAGACTCTGCCAGAGCTGAACTGATTGGATACCCCTTTTTCAAAAAATCAGCGTAATTCATTTTGTGTTTATGGTTAGTCAAATAGGTGATTGCCTTATTTAACTGCTTCTTTTTGTTTGTCGATAATTCTGTTTTGTCTCTATTCAACACAAGGTCTTTTATTACCTTTTCAGTTCCTCCTTCCAATATATCTTTTAACACCCCTCTGACCCAGCTTGTTCTCAACTTAGAACTTTCTCCAAATATGGCATTGGCACAATCCCAAACGTATTCGCTTACATGGACTATGTCTAAAATGATTCCATCAAATTGACCTTCCAGATTATTCTTCTTTATGCTTGCCAGTATTTTATCTTCCAAGCCTATTCCGGCATCTATGGGGATGACGAATCGACTTTGGGAGTTGGTCATTTTTGATTTTAAATCTTCTATCCCATAATCTATTGCCTTTTGCTGATTGGCTAAAAATGCTCTACGGTGAATTTTAGTGTGCATCTTATTTTCCGTTTTCTTTTGTTGTGTTGATGCTGGTTCGTCCTCTTGAGCAGCTTCTTTTTGCACTCCCATCAAGCCATCCAATATCTGGTCGGCAGTCCTTTGTTGAGGCGTAAAAACAGAGGTAACTGACACTGTCGCACTTTGTTTCTTACCCTTTTTCTCCCCTTTGCTTAGCCGCTTTTTGGGATTGGCCTCCTTTTGTTGTACTGCCTTTATCTTCGGCAATCCTTTACCATCAAAGGTAGTGCTAAAAAACAACGCTTCATCTTCTTGAGCTTCTTCTCGCTCCAACTCATAGTACTGATCAACGTACTCGCCCAAATGATTGACATTTCTCTCCGAAGATTTTCCACTCAGATTCAAACCTAATAATTTATTCACTATCACTACGCTTTCTTTGTAACTCCCCTGGGTAGCACTTCCCCCTACCAACTCTTGTAGATTGTACGACCAATAACAACCCTTGGGCAACTGCAAATAATCGTCTATTTTATAAAATTGACCGCGTTGAGTACTCAAATACGATGGACGATGGATTTGTATCAGACCAAACAAACTGAGGTAGTTCCGCTTCTTTGTCCCTTTACTCCTGTAGCTCTCTCCTGATTCCAAAATCGGGAGATATTCCTCAACCTTTTTTAACTTTTGCTTGATTATGTAGTTCAATAGCAACAGTCCCAGCTTCAGCAATTCACTTAGTAGGCTTAGTTCTATTTTATCAATCCCTACATCCTGCTCTACATATTCATCACTTAGGTCAACCAATCTTCCGATTTCTTCTTCTATTTTTTGTATTAGTACTTTTTTGTCCATACCTTGAATTAGAGTTTGAGGGTCAGTAAATCTATTTTCTAACTTAAATTTACTAAATTCCTTCAAACTCTTCTCATTTTAGGATTCCTCCAATTTGTCTCGCACTCAAATCAATATCAATTGGGTTATTGGGCTGTTCCTCGAGGTTGCCATCCTCATCTACATATACAGTACTACTTGGTAGTTGTAAACTAGGAGGCCAATATATAGTATAGTAATGTTGCCTGTGGGGCCGTGCATCAGTAAGTGTAATTCCTGCGCTATTTGTTTTGTTACAATGGTCAACATAAAACTCGCCGGAAATTTCACAGTCACAATTTAATTCGTGGATGAAAACAGCCTCTTGGTAACAGGCATCAGTTACAACAAGAGCATAGTCTCCTCCTTGATCCAAATAATTAATGTCCAAGGTACTAGCCTTGAAGTTTCCTGGCCCTGACCATGAATAGGTATAGGGAGGGGTTCCACCCGATACTGAAAGTCCGGTTATTTGGCCTATTGGTTGACTATTATAGCATGGCGTAACATATCCATAAGGAAAATTTTGAGGTTTGGAAATAATTGGAGAAGAGGGGGAATTGCATACTTCAAATGATTGGGATATTGTGCAACCATCACTATCAGTAACTGTAACACTGTAGGTTGTTATTTGCCCTGGCAGCAAGTCTTCCAAATTCTGAGTAGTGGCACCATTAGACCATAAGTAAGTATATGATGGAGTTCCTCCGTTGACGCTTATTCTTATATGACCTGGAACAGACGATGGTGATTGAATATCAACTACTATAATTTCTAGTGGTATTAAAGACTGAACTGGACCAACTTGGAAAAAAGAATGAATATTTCTACACCCTGCTGCATCATGTCCAGAATAAGTGCCAACATACCCTGCAGGAATGTTACTCACAGTGTAAGCATCCATTATTCCTGAGATTTCATAATCTTGGTAATCGAAATCATTCCTTATCAATGTGTATGGAACTGTTCCGCCTGAAAATGTAAATGTAATAGAGCCATCATCACAACAATCACAACTTGGGTTATTTACTTCATAACTAATAGCAGGTTGAGCACTACCAAGTATTTCAAAGCTTTCTGTTTTTGTACATGCCTGGCTATCAGTTATGGTAACAGTATATATATCTGCTTCTAAATTTGTTAAGAAAGTACTATTACTGCCATTATTCCAGCTGAATGTAAACGGTGGGCTGCCACCAAACACTGACAAAAAGATTCTTCCTTTATGGTTTTCACCGCAGTAGTGTAGGACATCAGCCGTAACACTCATCTCCGGCGATTCCTCCACCTTAAACCAGGTCTGCTTCTCACAGCCTTCGCTATCCTCAACCGTCAGGAAGTAATTGGCAGGCGTAGAGAGCGTCACCGAAACGGGCCCCGTTGCAGGCCCTGCCGTATTAACCGTTTGGCTGGAGCTGGCTCGCCAATAATAAGTATAAGGGGCATCTCCGCCCGAACCTTCCATTGTCACCGTGGCTGATTCTCCTTCGCATACAGCAGGCGGATCTACATCTACGGTAGCTGAAACGGTTACTATAGCCGACAAAAAGGTAAAATCTGAGACGGTACAGCCTATGGCATCTGTTACCGTAAGGGCATACCATCCGGCAGGGATGTTTGAAATCGTTTGGGTGGTGAAGGTCAGCCCCTGCCAGTAGTTTTGCCACAGATAGGTGTAGGGGGTAGTACCGCCATTGGGCAGCGCCACCAGCTCGCCATTGCTACCTCCGAAACAACCTACCGTCCGGTCGAAAGCCACATCCAGATCACCTTCTCCCGTTGAAGCTATTTCTACACACTCACTCAACGAGCAATTGGTCGTCACGTTTACGATGGTCACACAGTATTCTCCGGCGGGGAGGTTGCTGAGGTTTTGAGTAGTAGCTCCTGTTGACCACAGAAAGGTGTTATTGGGATCGGGATAATTCAGTGTGATAGTAATGTTTCCCATACTATTACCGCCACAATCCACATCGGTAGTTTCGATCATCACATCACCAGGGGGTAGTTCGCATTCCACATACCCGCAGGCTTCACTGCTAAGGCCACATACATCCGTAACCGTCACACAGTATTCGCCGGAAGGGATATTGGTGATAGTGGCTCCGCTCATGCCATTACTCCAGCTATAGGTGTAGGGTGCCAATCCACCACCAGCCATCACCGTAGCAGAGCCATTCAACTGACCCATAGTAGCATTGGTGGTAGTGATCTGTGCGCTCATAGGCGGGAAAGAAATAGTTTTTTCTGCCTTTGCTGTACAGCCGCTTCCATCGGTAACGGTCAGCGAATAAGTAGCGCCCAATAGTCCGTTGATAGATGAGGTGCTGCTGCCATTGTTCCAGTTGTAGGTAAAAGGTCCGGAGCCACCGCTGATATTGGCCGACAATAGTGCGCCCGTACAACTCAACTCCCCTTCGGCTATTCTGAGGCCAAAAGAGCATATTTCCACACAAGTACTCAGCGAAACATTGGAACAGTTGGCCTCCGTCACGGTCACGCAATACTCCCCGGCTGCCAGGCCCGCCAGGTCTTCCGTATTCCAGCTTTGCCCGCTGTTGGTCTCCTGCCAGGCATAAGATAAGTTATAACCCGCCCCATTGATTACGGTCAGATCAATTTTCCCGTCATTGGAGCTGGCGGTTTGCATGGGCGTTACTTCGGTGCTGAGCGACAGATTATTTTCCAGTTCCTGGCAATCCATCACCTCAAAGCTGAGCGATTTGGTGCAGGGCCGTGCAGCATCGCCATAAGCAACCACTACGCCATAGGTGCCCGGAGAAAGCCCGCTGCGGGTAGGCCCGGTAACGCCTTTCAAACCCCAATCATAGGTATAAGGCCCTGAATTGCCCTGGACGTTGAGTGAGATAATTCCATCACTTCCATTGACAACGGGCGTAATATCATAGGTGATGGTGGGACAATCATAGGATTCGATGGTCCAGCATTCATGTGCCTGGCAGCCATTGTTTGATAGTACGGTGAGGCAGTAGTTGCCGCCTTCCACCTGCTCCAGCCTCGAGGAAGCCGCCAGCGGATCAGAGGTGATCTGCCCCGGAACGGGCTGCGGCCCATCGGTGCGGAACCACACAAAAGCCAGGGGTGTTTCCACCAGCAGGTTATTGACAGGAACGCTCACTTCAATAAAACCGGTAGCCTGACCATCGCAGTCATTGCCCAGCTCCTCTGTAAAGGCAGGGAAGTCGAAATTGCAATAATTCACGTCAAAATTTCTACTTGCAGTACATCCATTGTTATCGGTAACCGTTACATAATAAGAGCCATTATTCTCCAAACGATCAAGATCCTGGTCCGTAGAAGAAAAGCCATTAGGACCTGTCCAATTAAAAGTATAGGGATCAGTATTTCCTGTTACTTCTAAATCGATGCTACCATAGCCGTCGGGGGTACAGATGCAGGAGATGGATTCTTCTATAACAATAGCGTAAACTCCCACTGATGTACTCAATGATGTTTCACATCCAATTAAATTAGTAATACTAATCAAATAATCCGCCTCACATAAATCTGTAAAAATGTGTGTACCATTTATTCCAGAAACTTCATCAACGAAATCACCTGGTGGCGTACCAGTCTCCTTAAAAAGTTGAATGATAAAAGGTCCTGCAGTCCCTTCTACAGTGATTGAAATTGTACCTTTACAGCAACCTTCTAAAGTATTTGTGACCTCTATCTCTATTTCAGAATAAGAGACATTAGATATAAACAAGAAAAAAAATGTAAAAATATAGTTATATATGGAATGAAATGATAAAGTTTGCATAAGAAAATAAAGTTTGTAAGTGGAGTCCGCAAATATGTAACAATAATCTTCTGTCCTCTTCAGAGCTTCATTCCATTCGCTGTAATGCAGGTGAAACTATTTTGTTATATAATTTTTTTGAGTTTACCTCATCAAGACAATGACGGTTGGGAACAATAGTAGTCCGTTGCTCTTCCATTTTTCTCAAAACAAATTGGAGCAATTGCTTTTTTTTGGGTTGTCTAGTCTGTTCTGTAATTTTTATGATTGATAAAATGATTGCTTCATTTCGCATTAAAATCAAAGATTTTGCTGCTAATTCCATTTTAGTTAGATCATCGTCTTTTAAATAATCTAATAGCGTTGGAACTGCCAAATGCCATAATCGATGAATTTGAAATCGCCCTTCTTCTCTCACATTGGAATCTGAAGATTTAGCCATATCAAAATAACTATCTATTGCTTTTTTAATAATTTGTTTATCTACATCAGTTGGTTGATAGTTATCTTGAATATATCTATTTCCTAACTCATACGCTGCTTTCCTTTGTTCAATTTTATCATTTGAGACATTGAGGTATTTAACAAGTTCTTGATTTTCTTTGAAGGAGAAATCTTCACCGCGTTCTTCTGGGCGAGAAAATATATACTCATGAATCTGTTGTGAATATATTTTGTTGGAAAAAATCAACACTGATTGAATAATCATCGAAAAATATATAATTTTTATCATTTTATTGGATTTAGGATGAATCGAAAGAAGAATAAAATTGAGTAACAAAACTCAATTTATTTTTCCACTCCTTTATGAAGTTTTTCCAAACAGATTTCAATCACTCTTCGTTTATCAAAATTTTGAATATTTGATAATAAATTTTCTAATTTATTAATTGTATTTTTTGTTCCTATAAAAGGAAAAATTGAAATTAATCTACCATAGATAGGAAAATCGTTATTATAAGAGTCTAATTTATTCCAAATAAAATCTTCAAGATCGGGATGAGATGAATACCTTAAAGAGGTAGCTATAAGTAATTTTAACTTTCTATTTTCAGTTAAATCAAACTTTTGTAATAAAAAAGGAGTAAACGCAGTAATATTTTCATTTATTAAGAATAATTCTGCATTAGGTATTTTATTTTCATTTAGCTTATCTTCAAGTTTTCCCAAAATAGAATTACATCTTTGAGTAACACTTATAATTCCTTTTGATGTAATTTCTAAAGATAATATTGTTGCTTGTACGTCTATTGTTATATTAGCTGGTATAGCCTGATGCCTTTTTTCAAATTCTTGCGTTCTTTTTGTTACGGATTCTATATCTTTTAGAATATTTCTTAATGGTTTTATCAATTCTATATTTCGTTTTTTTCTTATATTTTTTAAAATATCGCGAGCTTCTTTAATCTTTGGAGGTATATTGTCGAATAATGCTATTCGAAGATTTAGAATTGGATTTTTATTATTCAACCCAATTAAGCTAAAATTAGAAAATATAAAAATTAGACTAGTTAAATATATTAATACTTTCATTTTATTTATTTTATGTTTCAATTATATTTTAACAATGTCACAAATTAGTTCTATAAATTAATATTTACCATTGTTTACCTTGATTTGTTGAGGTAGGATCAAATGACCAGTCATTATTATCGTATGCAGCTTCATTTATCATATGCTCTATATTTCTGCATTCAGCCTCTTCATAATTATATCCAGCACTATGCATTGTTCCAGGTATTATAATTCCCCATGTATAATGATCATCTTGTGGAACAGCAAAACCATGAGCCATAGCTTGAGGATTCGTTAATTCCCAAGAATCAGGATACCAGTCATTATCAACATCATTAGCAGGATCAGGTAAATTTCCAGCTCCCCACCAACCATTCCAAAGTACAATATGATGACTTTCATGTGCTAAAGTTTCATAAAACGTGTGTATCCCTCTATGCATTGTTTCATCATTATATTCACTTGCTCGAGCCCCTACTCTAGTACTTGCAGTATGCGGAATTGTTACAGCATAATCCCCAAGTCCACCATCATATGTTAATGTATTTATTAGCCCCCAAGGTATAAATTCTTTCCAATAACAAAACCAATTTGGTTCAGTCCCATTTCCTCCATTATTAGTGAGTAAAGATCGATCAAAAAATACTTTGACGGGTTGTTCAGGAGACATCACATTTGCACAAAAAATATCAGGAGTTGAATGAATACAATGATTATTTCCTTCTCCATCCTCACAAAAAACATCTACAGTACCATAAGCAGATCCAAAATCAGCCCAGTTACCACAATTGGGCATATCTGAATTAGGAATTACCATTGTTGTTCCACTTTTGGCATTTCCTCCTATTGGATTCCATGTATCAGGGAATCCATCTTGCATATCCCATGCCCAATTAGTACAGTCTGAAGAAGATATCGCATTATAAGCAATATTTTTCCCTACAACAACTTTCCAATTTTTATTGGTTGTGTTATCTCTAAAATAATCTATCCACAACTCATAAATCCGTAACGATAATGTATTTGACGTTCCCATACAATCATCATTTCCTACTTCTACAAAAATGGGAGTATCAAAATAATGATTCATATTTCCAGCAGGTACATCACCAGCATCTACTGTATTGTCTTCCACTAAATCAAAAGACCATTTTATTCTTTTCCAGGGAGTTCCATCTGGTCGCTCATAATTAAAAGTAAATTTTATTGGCGTGTCATGTTCAAAGACACTAGACGCTACGGCAGTAAAGGTAACACTTCTGCCTTCCATACATTCAGTAATGTTATTTTCTGCTTCCAAAGTAACCATAGGTTGTTCTACTGTCACTGTAACTTGATCTGTTGTTGTGTTTGTAATATCTTCACCTACACAAGTAAGGGTGTAAGTTGTCGTATTCATAGGACTGGCAATAGGTGTTGGAGAATCAGGATCATCTAAACCTACTTCAGGACTCCATTTGTAGCAACTATTAGGATCTCCAGTAGTGCCTATTTCTACACTTGCACCTATACAAATAGTTTTATCTTCTCCTGCATTTGCTTGCCCAAATCCCCAATGTCCCAGGAGAATAAAGACAGCGAAAGAAATTAATTTTTTGAAGTTCATAATCGAGTAGTATTTTGATAGCTATACGAAAACAAATTTTGTGTAAACCAACAAATACAACAATGTTTTTTCATTCCTTGAAATGGTAATCACCGAAGCAGCATCAAATCTCCATGTATTGTGTTTGTTCCATTATTTGTTAAAACATATACTACATGGTAAACAAAAACTTCTTGGTTCATGGGTTTTCCATTGAAGTTGCCATCCCACCCCAATTCAGGTTCATTGGGAGCAATATTTCTTGCCTCAAAAACCAAAGTTCCCCAGCGACTATATATTTGCAGGCTTTCGATCATGGCCACGGAGGCATCCGAATAGACTGTAAGGTAATCATTGATTCCATCCCCATTAGGTGTAAATACATTAGGTATAAATATGCCAGCGTATTTATCAACAAACAGGGTAATCGTATCTTTCCCATAGCATCCATTATCATCCCGTATAATGATTTGGTATGATGTAGTCTCAAGTGCAGTTAGAGAGGGAGTAAAACAGGAAGTACAGCTTAATCCTGTAACAGGAGTCCATTGAATGGATGGATTTATTATATTGGTGTTAACGCTTAACCTAACCTCTTCTCCAAGTTTTGTATTTAAGTCATCTCCGGCAGAAACCATTATTGGAACAGGGTTTTCAAGTACCGCTGAAAACTGCTCAATACAGTCATCGGAGTCTTTTACGGTAATGATATAGGTTCCGGCAGAAAGCCCTGTAAATAGACTTTGTGCTTGAAAAGTAGTTCCGTTTATAGAATAAAAATATGGCGGAGTGCCTCCTGTAGCCATTACCTCAATCTCGCCATTTGCATCTCCAAAGCATAATGGGTCAACACTACTTATTTGGGTGTTCAAATTTTCTCCGGTGAGTGTAACATAATCTTCTGACGTACAGCCAATGTCATCGGTTACTGTCAAGCTATAATCACCAGGAGCATTCACGTCAATTGATGGGCTATCCTCTCCGGTTGACCATTGATATACGTCATGGTCCCCTCCCGAAATGATTACTGTCCCTTCATTACACAAACTACCAGATACTTCAAAGGTAATAACAGGTGAAGAAAAAGCCACGTTTATACAATATGTAGAATCGCAACCATTTATACTTTGTTCAGTAAAGCAAAAACTGGTGTCGCTCTGAACCATTATACCCATTAGCGAAATAGTATCTCCCCGACAAGTGGTTATTAATTCTTCACTTGAATATTGCTCATGCACCAAAAGATTCAAACAGACAACAGAATCGCAACCATTCTCCAAAACATGGGTAAGACAAAAACTCGTATCGCGGCCATACGCCTGGCCGGCAAACCAATACTTTTCGCCCTCACATATTTGTTCATGAATATCGATCAACACACTTTCACCCCTATCAAGAGTAAACGTATCTATTGCCTGGCATCCATGATTATCAGTTGCCGTGAGCAAGTAATCTCCAGCAGGGATACCGTTATTTTCAGGCGTATTTACGCCGTTACTCCATTCGTATAAATAAGGCATACTTCCTCCTATGGCCTCTCCATATAGATTGCCATGATTGCCACAAACTTCAGAAGGGCCTTCATTCAGAATTGCTAGCCCTAACGAATCTGGCTGTGACAGTATCAAGCTATCTTGCGTAAAACAACCGGCAGCATCAGCTATAGTTAAGTAATATAGCCCAGCTTCCAAATCAGTGATTGTATTACTTTGTCCGGTTGGCCATATCACAGTGTATGGTGATGTGCCATCCGTACCTTCAATCGTTATTTGGCCATTATTGTCACCATAGCATTTTATTTCCTCAACAATAGCATCAAAACCTACACCCTTATTGATTAATTGCACAAAGGATGTTGCTTGAGAACTTATTGAATTTTTCTCATATGCTACAACATCTATTTGGCGAATACCAAATACTATATTAGGTGCCGTATTATGGTATAGGATACTTTTTATTAAATTCTCAAAATCTGTCGTACTGGCTGTACCCATATTTATTAAGACCAGCTGATTTGTACCTCCTCCTAAAACGGTGATACCAGATATATTTGTCGAACTCGTCAAATATTCGTCATTGGCATTATAAATATCCTTCAAACTTATGGTAATCGAATCAACTGCATCCAAAGAAGAAACCAAGCGAACATCCTCGTCTGCAATTGCTATTGGAGCTTGACAAACTATGTTTGTTCTAAAATCTAAAGAATCCAAACCACTGCTGTTGTTAACATCCAGATCGACCCATACTTTACAAGGAGGGATCACACTCTCTGAAAAACTGGCCACCCCCATAATGACCCGGGGCGTTTCGCAAACTTCGATCAAACTGAAATTGTTAAAATCCAATAAATATATTTTGGAATAGGTATCGGTTTTACCAACTGCATAGGTAGCCGCACTGTCGCAATCGAAATGAACGGTCGTTAGCCCGTGAATAGGCAACACATCAGGTGGAAAGTCCATCACGACCTGGCTATTCGACAAATCCTCCATATCCACTTCCACCAATTGATGCTGAACCGTAGCCATATAAAATCTGCCAAAACGATGGGTAATATCTCCTCGGCATCGCATGGGTGGTGGCAGATCCCCCAAGTAGCTGGCTGAAAAAAATCGATTGATCTTCCAAATTCCCTTTCCTGCTGCATAGAGGTTGCCCAGGCTGTCAGCTACCATGCCCGTTATGGTACTATCATACGGAACACTTGCATAATAAGAGGTAATCCCACTTCCTAAATTATCTACTCCTACAGCCCATAAAAGTCCTTGTTGCATTGAGTTAGTTCCATAACCAAAAATTCTCCCATCAGGGCGGATGGCAATATCCTTAAAATGTCCTGGAAAGGTTCTACCCCAGATCACATCGTTACAATCTTCAGAACTATAAAATCCAATGTTGCTACTCAAGTCTCCTGCCTGAGAGTAAGTAGAATCCGCATATACCAACTGTTGCCCCCAGGTTACAGAAGGGAAAAAAGCAAAAGCTAAGAGAATGTACGCTCTATCAATTTGGAGAGACAAGCATAGGTGTTTTAGTAACATAGTTTTCAACCGGTTAAGATGCTCTATTTTACTCCACACAGCAAGTATCAATGGTTCATTAACTTTTTCAAGCAAATTTTGGAAAATAAAAAAGGAAGTACGAATTTGGTTGAATGCGACTTCATACCAATCATACTTCCAGCGAGAGTAAAACTCTCACCGAAAAAATAGTAAATAAATTGCAAGGCATTCCAAAGCCGAGTAAGAAATTTTTCATTTCAACGATTATTTTGTTTTTATCGCTACGAGGACGATATAATTTCAAAGGGATGAGCAGGTATAGTTCAAAGTGTGAAATGACGTTTCATAACCAATTTGAGAAGGAGTTTGATTTTCTGTCTTTCAATATTGAATTATGCAATAGTCAATTTAAAGGCCGTACGATATTAGCTTTTGATCCATCGTATATCCCTAAAAGTGGGAAGCACACGCCCAATGTGGATTATTATTACAGTGGTTGTCTAGGCAGACCAGCTAAAGGACTTGAAATAGGTGGATTAGCCGCAGTTAGTATAGATGATAATACTGCTTTGCATTTACAAGCTGTTCAAACAATCAGTAGAGAAAAACTCAATGAAAAAGAGATGACGCTGGTAGATTTTTATGCGCAAACCATAATTGATCTGGCTCCCCGGATAAGTCATATCTCCACTCATTTAGCTGTAGATGGTTACTTTGCTAAGCTTGGCTTTATAAACCCAATCAAAGCACAAACTGAATTAGACATCATTTGCAAATTGAGAAAAGACGCTAATCTGAAATATTTGTACAAGGGGCCAAAAAGAAAAGGACCGGGCAGACCAAAAAAGTATGATGGCAAAATCAACGTCCAAAAAATTGACAAACGTCGATTTAATTTAGTCCATCAAGATGAGGATGTAAAAATATTTCAAATCCTATGCTGGTCAGTAAGATTAAAAAGAAAAATCAACCTGGCTTATGTGGAATTCCTAAAAGAAGGAAACCCTACAAATAGGTACGCTATGTACTTTTCAACTGACTTAGAGTTAGACGCCCTTTGTATCTATTGCTTTTACAAAGCTCGGTTTCAGATTGAGTTTTTGTTCAGAGATGCAAAACAAAATACCGGATTAACCAACTGTCAATCCAGAAATGAGAAAAAATTACACTACCATTTTAATATGGCTCTTAGCAGTGTAAGTGTGGCTAAGGCAGCCCATTACTTGTCTGTCAAAAAGGAAGATAGAACCAGCTTTTCTCTTGCTGATGTCAAAACCTGCTATTTCAATGAACTTATGCTCAATTTCTTTTTATCAAACTTAGATATTCAACCTGAATTGATAAAAAATAAACCCGCTTTTAAAAAGCTATTAGATTTCGGCAAAATTGCCGCTTAATTCTTTATGAACCATTGAAGTATAACAAATAACATTAAATCAAACAAATATTTTACAGTTTTTTTTGTTGGGCCAGTGTTACACTACCTTTTTTCACAGCCTGTTGTTCGGCAGTACGGTGAGGCAGTGGTTGTCAAAGGTATTGGATATTTGAATTTTAGGTAAAAGCCATAAGGCCGAATTTATGACTACTATCTATGCCTGCCACCGCGCAACCTCGCCAAACTTCCGGCCTAAGCTGGGCTGGCGTTAAGAAGGGCTTTGCAATGCAATGGCAAATACTGTTTGAAGCAAACCGAATAAAGTCCCCTCTGCGCAATTCAGGGATGGGATGCCCGCCCAAAAACTGTTTGACCGGAGGGAGTTTTTTTGGGCAAGCGTTTTGGTTACTTTTGAGCGACTGCAAAAGTAGCCCGCCGGACCTGTCTAACTGCTGTTGCCAGGTAGAGGCAAGTCTTACCATTATTTAAAAACAAAGAAAACTATTGACAAATAAATGCTTTTTGCTGCACGCTCAGGCCTCTTCATTTTTCTGCCTCGATGTAATGAAGGCTGCCGGCAGGCAATAGGCATAAAGTCTTTTCTCTGCCGCCAAAAAGAACATAGATGTCTATTCTAAACTATTTATCCTCTACTTTTGGCTTGCTCCAAAAGTAGCAAAAGAGCAAGGCTTTATATCTTTTACCTAAAATTCAAATGCCCATGCGCTCACGATCCGAGCCGTTCAGCCTCTTGGTGATTCCGGCTTTGAACGCGGTGGTTTCTCGCTGGCGGCTTCACTTGCGGATCGCTCTTTATGCACTCCCGCATTTGAATTTCTCAACGGTAAAAGCTATAAGGCCGAATTTATGGCTATTATATTTGCCTGCCAGCCACCACACAGCAGCGCCAATCTATCGGCCTAAGCTGGGCTGGCGTTAAGAAGGGCTTTGCAATGCAATGGCAAATACTGTTTGAAGCAAACCGAATAAAGTCCCCTCTGCGCAATTCAGGGATGGGATGCCCGCCCAAAAACTGTTTGACCGGAGGGAGTTTTTTTGGGCAAGCGTTTTGGTTACTTTTGAGCGACTGCAAAAGTAGCCCGCCGGACCTGTCTAACTGCTGTTGCCAGGTAGAGGCAAGTCTTACCATTATTTAAAAACAAAGAAAACTATTGACAAATAAATGCTTTTTGCTGCACGCTCAGGCCTCTTCATTTTTCTGCCTCGATGTAATGAAGGCTGCCGGCAGGCAATAGGCATAAAGTCTTTTCTCTGCCGCCAAAAAGAACATAGATGTCTATTCTAAACTATTTATCCTCTACTTTTGGCTTGCTCCAAAAGTAGCAAAAGAGCAAGGCTTTATATCTTTTACCTAAAATTCAAATGCCCCTGCGCTCACGATCCGAGCCGTTCAGCCTCTTGGTGATTCCGGCTTTGAACGCGGTGGTTTTTCGCTGGCGGCTTCACTCGCGGATCGCTCTTTATGCACTCCCGCATTTGAATTTCTCAACGGTAAAAGCTATAAGGCCGAATTTATGGCTATTATATTTGCCTGCCCGGCCGAAGGTGGGGTTCTTTTTGCCGCCAAAAAGAACAAAGAAATCTATTACCGAACCAATGTTACCTCCCCTTTTTTCACTTCGGTAGCGCCATCTAGCCGCCTCAGCAAGGCGTAGTAGGTATATACTCCAGACGGCATCGGTTTGCCTTTATAGTAACCATCCCAACCACTGTGCGCCTTGTTGGCTGAGGTATTCTTTGCTTCAAATACCAGCGCCCCCCAGCGGTTGTATATCCTCAATATAGCTATTTGTGTTATGGATACCCCGGCAAAAATGGTGAAGTGATCGTTGATGCCATCGCCATTGGGGCTGAAGATGTTGGGAATAAACACATCGGAGATGGTGCTTACATGGATAGTAACCGAATCGGTAGCGGTACATCCGTTTTCATCGCTTACAATTAGTTGATACACTGTGGTAGTCAGTGGTTCGCTGATGGTTGTGAGGCAGGTAGTGCAATCCAAAAAATCCGGAGGCAGCCATTGTATGCTCGGATTGGGCAAATTGCTTGTTGCGGCCAGCTTAACTGCTTCTCCCAGCTTAATGTTATGGTCTGTTCCGGCCGAAACTGTTCCGGCCGGAGGTTGGGTGAGCAGGATTCTCTCCTGAAGGTGGCAACCCTCCGCATCTTCTACCAGCAGTTCGTAGCTTCCGGCCCCCAGCCCTGTAAATACGGGCTCAGCCTGGAAAGGTTGACCATTGAGACTGTATTGGTAAGGCGGATTACCTCCCATCATGGCTTCTACCTCAATAAAGCCATCGGTATAGTCATAGCAGGAGGGCTCCACTATATCGAAGATAGCTTCCAGCACAGGCTCATCTATAAATACAGAATCCGTCACTTCACAGCCATCGGCATCCCTGGCTTGCAGCAGGTACAGGCCAGGAACAATCACTTCAATCGCAGCAGAGGTATCTCCTGTGGACCACCAATAGCTATTGAATAATCCGCCATGTATAGTCACCAGGCCCTCCTTGCAGAGCGAACCCATCAGCTCAAAATCAATAGCCTGGGGCTGTACTTCGCTCAGCTCCAGGTGGATGATACTATCACAGCCATTGACGGCCAGCAAAGTATCTTGATAGATACCGGCCTGTGTAAGCAATTGCCCACCAAAATCATAGGCTGCGCCCAGGCACAGGCTGTCATTGAACCAACTTTCGGGTTTTGAAAAGGTGGCCACCAGGCAGTAGGTGGAATCACAACCATCGACTCCGCTATACACCACGCAAAGGGTATGGTCGCTGCTAATCGTTTCTCCAAAAACGACGAGTGTATCTCCGGCACACAACTCTCTGTATTCAATCAGCATTACAGTATCCGTAAAATGCACATCCAGGCAAAAAGTAGAATCGCAGCCCGAAGCCAGGGTATAGCTAAGGCAAAAGCTGGTATCCGTGCTGATTGCATTTCCCTGAAAATTAAACTGTTCTCCTTCGCAAAGCTCCTCCTGTTGTGTTACCCAAACGGGCGAACCTGCCTCTATGCTCAAGCTATCTGTAGCGATACAGCCATGTGCATCTTCCACTTGCACTGCATAAGTACCGGCAGGCTGGTTGGTCAACACCGGGCCATTTGCGCCGGTATTCCAGCTATACAAAAAAGGCGCTGTACCACCCAAAGCCCTTGCCTCCAATTGGGCAATATCTCCACAGATAGCGGACGTTCCGGCATACAGGATTTCGGCAGCCAGGGTATCGGGCTGGAGCAGATAAATACTATCTGTGTGTGTACAACCTTTTGCATCGGTAATAGTAAAAGTGTGACTACCGGAAGCCAGGGCAGTGGCCGGATTGGTCTGGCTACCTACTGCCCAACTAAGGGCATAAGGTGCTTCTCCTCCCGATATGGTCAGCCCTATTGCTCCGTCATTGAAGCCAAAGCAGTGGGGTTCCGTCATGTCGGCACTCCAGCTAAATTGGGGCGGACCCAATGTAAGGGTAGCCACTGCCGATTGCCCCTCCGACCGATACTCATAAGCCACTACTTCAATTGTTCGGCTGCCGTAGCTGGGAACAGGAGCCAGGTTGTCATAAACCACTTCGCGCAAGGCATCCGCAAAGTCGGTCAAAGTTGAAGTGCTGTTGTGGTATATGACCAAACGCACTGAATTGTTACCACTGATCCCTACAGCACTTCCCGTACCCGTGTAGCGGAGCAGCTCGCTTCCGGCATCCAGTATGTCCTGCAGGCTGAGTGTGACGGAATCGATGCGTTGCAGGGTCGAAAAAACGGAAGCATCGTCATCGACCACAGCGAGTGGTGGCACGCAGCTTGGCCGGCCGGCAAAGTCCAGTCCTCCGGCTCCCGAATTGTCATCGGCATCCAGATCGACCCACACTTCGCAGGCCGGAATAGCACATTCACTATCGGTAGCGGCCCCCATCATGGGAATGTCGGTATCGCAAACCTCAGAAAGACTCTGATTGTCTATATCCAGCAGATATACCGTGGAGCCCTCCTGGCTTTTGCCAACGGCATAGACAAGTGTGCTGTCGCAATGGATATTAAATACCGCCAGGCCATGTATAGGATCGATGCCGGCAGGGAAGTCCATCAACACCTGACTGTTGGCCAAATCCTGCAAATCTACCGCTACGAGCTGATGACCAACAGAGGTCAGGATGAGCTGCCCCTTCCACCAGCTTATATCGCCCCGGCACTGCATAGCAGCAGGCAAATCACCCAGGTAGGTGGCCTGCAGGCTGGTGTTGACCCGCCATATCCCTTTCCCGGCCAGGTATAGATTGCCCGCCTCATCGCAGGTCATGCCAGCGATGGTGCTGTCGTAGGGGACGGAAGGGTGGTAGCGTAAGATTCCGTTTCCTAGGTTATCAACGCCAACCACACTATTTAATCCCGATACAATATCATTGGATCCGTAGCAGTAAATAGTGCCGTGGGGGGCTATAGCCAAATCCTGGATATCGGCAGGAAAAAATGTTCCCAAAGTTGTGTTTTGGCAATTTTCGGTGTCATAATAACCAATATCACTAAAGACTTCTCCGGTAGGAGCGATCGTCGAATCCACGTGCATAAAGACCTGTGCCTGGGGGGAGGTGGGTATTAGTATTAGCAGGATTAGGATATAGCGGTATGGGTACATGTTTTTGGAATAAGCGGCAGCTATACTTCAAGCCGCCAAGCTTTATGTGTATGCACAAGGCTTGGCAAAGCGCGGTATAGTAAAGATAGGGGAATTATCCAACACATTCATAGGCACTTTTATGAATGGATGGAGTTGAACGAATGTATGTACCTTTGTGTTGCTATACAAAATACATTCACATGACTTTAGAGCAAAAAATAAGCAACGACCTCAAGACGGCCATGAAGGCCAAAGATCAGGCAGGCCTGCGCGGCTTGCGAGCCATCAAAGCAGCTTTGCTACTCGCCAAAACCGATGGTAGCGGCCAGGAGATGACTGGCGAACTGGAAATTAAGCTGCTGCAAAAGCTGGTCAAGCAGCGGCGCGACAGCCTCGACATATACGAAAAGCAGCAGCGGGAGGATTTGGCCAAAACGGAGCGGGAGGAGATTGAGGTGATCGAAAGATACCTGCCGGAGCAGATGAGCGAAGCGGATTTGGAAGCCGAGCTGCGCACTATCGTAGCGCAAACGGGTGCCAGCAGCATGCGCGACATGGGCAAGGTGATGGGCGTAGCCGCTAAGCAATTGGCCGGCCGGGCCGATGGAAAGGCCATTTCGATGGTGGTCAAAAAGCTGTTGAGCGAATAGTTTTCTCTGTCCATCAATTGGCTGCAAGCGGCAAACCCGCCTGCCAGACGGAGGGGCGGGTTTGCCGGTTTTTTGAACGATTGTCGTCTTTTTATTACATTAGACTTTACCTCTTCACCAAATACAAACATAAAATGGAAACCAACCAACCACTCGACACCAATTTCGCTGAAGGGCTTCATCTTAATCACGAATCCAGAGGCTATCTGAAAGAAACAGCCAAATGGGCTCGCTTTCTGGCGATCTTGAGCTTTGTCATGCTCGGCTTATTTATGCTGCTTGGACTATTTGCAGGTGCCTTTATGAGCTTTATGATGGCCGATATACCCGGAGCAGAAATGATACCTTCCGGGCTTATCACGGCTTATTTTTTAGTGGCTGTATTGATTGGCTTTTTCCCAACCATGTACCTGTACCGATTCGCTAGCAAAATGAATATTGCCTTGCAAAATGAAGATGAAATAGCGCTTACGGGTTCTTTCTCCAACATCAAATCTTACTACAAGTTTATTGGAATTCTTACCCTCATCATGCTCATCTTCTATGCTATTGCCCTCATCTTTGCACTAATCGGCGGAGCTATGTTTGGCTGATACGTGGGTGATGATACAGGCGGTGAATACATCCTTTTTTTAAATTTTTGATATTAGTATATAATTTATGCCTTTAGAAGGCGTTACTACTATACCCTGCCTGCAATTTGGTTTTGTTTTCCCTTTTTACAACCACCCTCTCTATTGATAACAAATAGCAATTGTTGCAATTGCTTATCCATTGCCCTGCCGGCAACACTCATAAAGTGATTTTTTTTAGAAAACCCATCATTCGACTGAATGATAATCCGTCACTTTATGAACACCTTGACCAAAAATCGATTTCGTACCTGCCTGTGCATTTTATTGATCGCACTGGCCTGGAGTTGTTCCAAAGAAACCATTTTTGTGGACAACAACCAGCCTCCCTCCATCAACAATGTGCCGCGCATCCGCATCCAGCATTATGTCAACAAGCTCTTCATCGATTTGCTCGGCCGCGAGGCTACTGATACCGAACTCGACGGCGAAGTGCAAGCCATGATTGATGCCGAGCTTTCTGTTGCTCATCGTACCGCGCTCATCCAAAAGCTGCAAAGCAGCACCGATTTCATCGAGGGGGATACCAGCTATCGGCGCGCCTTTTACTTCAATCTCTACAATCTGGCTAAAGTCCACTGCCTCGAAGGGGTGAGCGATGCCACCATTTCCGATTTTGGCAGCGGCAGCGAGGAAGGTGAAGCAAAAGCAGCCGCGGTGATCAACAGCTGGCGCGACCTCGAGGCCAGAGCTATTCAAATCCATGAGCTGTTTGCCCGTATGATCGACAACGGCGTGTATGATGAGATCAATATGAACTCCTTCAACTTTGTCAACGCCTCTTTTGATAATCTGCTCTGGCGCTTTCCCGGCAATAGCGAATTTGCCGCGGGCTTCGAAATGGTTGAGCATGGCGGTACGGCCAGCCTGTTTGGCCAAAGCGGGCAAAGTAAAGCCGACTACATCAGCATCCTCACCAATAGCCGCGAAATGTTTGAAGGGCTCATCATCTACGTCTATCAGCAGCTACTGTCCAGAAGGCCGGAGAGCCACGAGGTGGAAGCATTGCACAATGATTTTTATCAACATCGCGATATCAGGCCGGTTTTGCAGGCCGTGATGGTGACGGATGAATATGCCAATTTCGAATAGCTTTTAAAAAACCTTGCATTATGAAATTATATCCAATACTACTCTCGCTACTACTACTCCTTGTATGGAGCTGCAAAGAAAAAACCTATGTGTACGAAGTGAATGATCTGACGGTCAGTCCCAATAGTGGTGAGAAAACAAAGCAGAAAAGCGTCGAACAATTTGTCTCCATTGCCTTTGCCAATATGTACCAGCGCGGCATCAGCTCCAGTGAAATGGTCCATCTGTCGGACCTCATTCGTTCCATCGGCGACAAGCAAATCGCCTACGAAGTGATCATCGCCAAAATGATGACCGACCCAGAGCTTTCCATTCCCGATATGGCCGAGATGCGCAGCGATTTGTCCGCCTTTGTCGCCCAAACCTACCGCCGCTTCTACGTTCGCGAGCCTTCCGAAGCGGAACAAACCTGGTGGGTCAATTATCTCGACACCCGGCCAGAGATTACGCCACAGCTGGTTTACTATGCGTTCGCCACTTCCAACGAGTACTACTATTATTGATCGCCTTAGCCTTTCACTAACACCTATTAAAAGTCGCGTTTTATGCAAAGAAGAAAATTTATAAAAAATGCAGCCCTCACATCGGCAGGGATCCTCTCAGCTCCCTACCTGCTACCTTCCGGGCGGCTATTCGCCGAAAGCGGCAGCCCGATGGCCGATCATGTGATCTTCGTACAATTTGCCGGCGGCGTCCGCAACCAGGAAGCGGTGTATAAGCGCTACCTGGCCGATAGCCAGGGAGTGGACATCGAAGGTAATGTGCTCTACAATATGCTGCCCGGAGACGGGCCCGATATCAAGATCGTGTATGGCGTGGATACTTTTGACGGGCAACCCGGCGGGCAGCCTATCGAAACCATTCTCGACACGCCCCTCCAGCTACAAGGTACGCTCTTTCCCGAAGTGCGCTTCACCGATAGTGGCACCGGGCATTATACCGGCCTTAGTACGGGAGTGTCTGGTCATTACGCCACTGCGCAGGGTTTGCAACAGCGCCCTCTCCGGCCCACAATATTTGAATATTTGCGGCGCCATGCAGGCTACAAAGCAACCGATGTGTGGTTTATCGGCAATGGCATCGGCAATTCCACTCCCTTGCTCAATTACTCTGGCCACCCGGATTATGGCTGGCCTTATGGAGCCAATTTTTTTGCGCCCACTGTCACTTTCAGTCAAAGAGGAGAGGAGCATATTAAGGGTTTTAAAATTTTTCATCCTGATGAGGAATTGAGGCCGATCGAGCAAATGCGCACCTTCCTCAATCAAATGTACATGCAGCAGGGCCAGGATGTGCCGCACCTGAATAATACGGAAGAAGAAAAAGAAGACATCAAAAAATTCATCCGCCACGTTTTTGATCAGCTCGACAATGATCGCATTGCCTTTCCGCCCGTCACGGATAACGGCGATCTCGCTACTGTGGGCTATGCTACTGAAGTGCTCAAGTGGTTCAAACCCAAACTGCTGGTGCTCAATATGGGCGGCGCCGATAGCTGCCATTCCAGCTTCACCAGCTACCTGGCTGCCCTGCACCGGCAGGACCATGCCGTAGGGCATCTGTGGGATGTGGTGCAATCTCAAATCCCCGAAATGGCCGGCCGCACTGCCATCATCATCATGCCGGAGCATGGCCGCAATCTGGAGCCCAACGGCATCCTCGATGAAAACGACTGGCATGCCTTCGACCACGACTCGGATGCCAACTCGCGCCGCATATTTACCATGATGGCTGGCCCCGGCATTGATGCCAACCTGGTAGTGGGCAGCCAAGCCAATCCGATAGGCGATGCGGCGGATGTAGTGCCGACCATTGCGGATTTATTGGGTATCAAACAGCAGGTGATGAGCCAGGGTTTGCTATATCCCGATGCCCGTTCGCTTTTTGATCGAATTTGATAAAACACTATTTATAACCTTTTGTTTATGAACAACTTAAAATGGTTTGTTGTGCATCTGATCCTGCTAATGTTCCTTACTATTGCTTGTAAAAAAGAGGCCGCCAACCCCTTCGACCAGCTTCCCGATGACGAGGAACCAAATGAGCCAGGCCCCTCGCTGGATTCCACCAGCCTGGCGGGTTTGCATGCCAACATCTTCCGGCCAACTTGCGCCAATTCCGGCTGCCATGACGGCACTTTCGAGCCCGATTTCCGCTCGGTGAGCAGCACCTACAATACGCTTGTCAACCACCCGATCATCAAAAATGATCCCGAAGGGAGCTATCAGTTTCGGGTGGTGCCGGGTGATGTGGAAGCTTCCCTTTTGGTAGCCCGGCTGACCTACGATATTGACGACAATTCGGGTGTGATGCCACTGGTGATAGAGCCCGATTCCGACTGGCCGGACAAGAAGGAGGATTATATCCGCCACATCAAAACCTGGATTGAAGAAGGAGCTCCGGCCAATTAATGTACCAAAATAGCAAAACTAATGCATCAAAATTTTCATCTAAAACCCTTGCTCGTGCTGGTCATTTCAACCAGCCTGTTTGCGGCCTGTGAAAAAATATCCGACGAGCCATATTTCGAAACCACCCCAAAAATCGAATTGCTGGAGCTCTTGCCAGATACCATTCATCAGTTTGATGACCAGCTGAAAATCCGCCTCGCGTATGAGGATGGCGATGGCGATTTGGGCAGCACCGATGCGGACGTCAACTCCCTATTTGTCAAAGACGAGCGGCTTGAGGAGATGGATGAATATTATGTGGGGCCACTCGCTCCGCCGGGGTCCAGCATTTCCATTCATGGAGAGCTGGACATACAGCTGGGCACTTTTTTCCTGCTCGGCAATGCAGCCTTTGAAACTACCCGCCTCCGCATATATATGGTGGACAGGGCGGGCAACCAAAGCAATGTGATTGAAACCGACAAGATCATTATCCTAAGAGATTAAAACCCAACAACCGATGACCAAGCTGTACCTTCTGATAGGCGGAATATTTTGCCTTTCCTTTGCGGGGCTCTACGCTCAGCCGGAATACACCATGAGCAACCAAGTGGTTGATGATTGCGAAGGCTATCTGATGGATAGCAATGCCGGCGATCCCGCCGAAAATTATGACCACAATGAAGATTATACCTTTAGCATTTGTATCCCCGGCGCTGATCGGATCACCATGGTTTTTGAATATTTTTGTACAGAGGAAGATTTCGATTACCTCCAGATATTTGATGGCCCCGATACCAATTCGCCGCCCGTTGGAGGCATCTTCACCGGAGAGCCCGATCCGCCCACAGTAATTGCTACCAGTGGTTGCATTAGCCTGTATTTCCATAGTGATGAGAGCGTAAGCTGCGTGGGGTGGCGGGCACATTGGTGGGTGGAAGTGGATGAGCCCGTACCACCGGACATCCTGCCGATCGAGCCATTGAGCTGTGGGAGTAGCTCCCTTACGCTACATTTTGCGGATGCCATTCCCTGCGATTCGGTCACCACTGCCAACTTTGCCATCATCGGTCCAGTGAGCCCGGCGATCACCAGCGCCACTCCTGGTAGCTGCAGCAATGGCATGACCAACAGCCTTACCTTAAGCTTCGATCCACCTCTTGACCTGGGTGGCAATTATGAAATCAACTACATTATCTGGCTGCCCAATGATTGCCACATTCTGCGGCGCATGCTTTCCGTAGAACCCTTTCAGATCAATGACTGTCCCCTCACCGTGCTGCTTGAGGTAGCGGATGATCCCCTTTGCAGTGGCCAATGCAGCGCCTTGTCAGCTATAGCAAACGGGGGTGATCCCAATACGTATAGCTATATATGGAATCCAACGGTTACTAATAGCGAAACTATTGAAGTCTGCCCTGAAGGGCCAACTTCTTACTCTGTAACCGTAACAGATGTCTTTGGCGCCACTGCCGAAGCCAGTATCCAGCTAAATCCTTTGCCTAGCCCCGTTATAACAAATGGCGATCTGGAAATTTGCCAATCCGACGATCCCATTGCCTTGTCGGCGACGCCTGCCGGAGGTGAGTGGGAAGGAGGAGGCCTGGCTGATCCGCTGGCAGGGCTATACGATGCTTCGCTGACGGAGAGCCTGACAGATACCGTTGTTTATACCCACCCGGGCAATGGCTGTACCGACCAAATTGCCATTACCATCAATGAGTTGGATGTTGGTTCGGAGGATGCTAGTTGCCCAGGAGTAGTGCCCTTTCGGGTATCTGGCGGATCGCCAACAGGGGGAAGCTGGAGCGGGCCGCACATTCAGCCGGATGGCACCTTTGATCCTGTCGAGATTGGTGATTTTGAGGTTTTTTATACTCATCCTAATGGTTGTACCGGCAGCAAGATGGTACATGTGGATCACATCAACTTGCCTTCCATCGACACGCTTTGTCAATCGGAACCTGCATTTGAATTAGCGGCCACCCCTTTCGGAGGTAGTTGGAGCGGGGCAGGAATTGTAGATGCAGACAGCGGTTTGTTTGACCCGTCAGAAGCGGAAACGGGCACCAACACACTGGTATATTCTATCAATGGCTGTGCTGACAGCCTCTCCTTTTTTATCAAGGAAATTCGAGCTGGCAGTCATTTGTCAGCCTGCCCGGAGCAAGTGCCCTTTGTATTGCCCAACAGAGGAGTACCGGCTGGAGGAGTTTGGTCGGGGCGAGGCATTATAGACCCCCAAAGTGGGCTCTATGATCCCTCTCTTTTAGTGGATGGCGATAACGATACGCTGAGTTATTCGGCCAACGGCTGTACCGCTGAACGCATTGTTTTCATTCGCCAGACGCGGGTTGGCGTAAATGGGCCCTTGCAATTCTGTACTGCCGATGGTCGCTTCGAACTCAATACCGCCAATACCGGTATCGAGCCGGAAGATGGTAGTTGGAGCGGGCCGGGCATCAGCGTTTTGCAAGACGAAAGCCCGATGCCCGTCTTTGTTTTCGATCCTGGCAGAGCAGGTGCCGGCTTGCATTTGCTGATTTATGAAGCGAATACCTGCTCGGACAGTTTATACGTTGAGGTGAATGCTTCACCCACTTTGGCAGATGCGATCGTGTGTGAGATAGAAGGGCCAATAGCTTTGGAAACTGACATTGCGGGCGGAAGTTGGAGTGGCCCCGGAATTGTAAATGAGTTGACCGGGATATTTGATCCAGCCCTGGCAGGCACTGGTTACCACGACATGTATTACACAACTGCTGAAGGTTGCTCTGCTTCTATGGAAGTGTGGGTAACCCCCTGGATAGAAGCTATCCTCGACACATTTCCTACCCATTATTGCTACAAGGATACCAATATTCTTGCAGTTCAAAACCCGCAGTTTGAATGGCTTTGGGTAGATGGAGAACCTGTGTCAAGCTTCAACCCTATTGTTGCGGGACAAGGGATGCATTTGCTGGAGTATGCTGTAGGAACGGGTGATTGTTATAATGAAGCCAGCCTCATCATCGTGGTAGGCACTCCCATTGAAGTGCTCACCAATTTTGAGTTAGACAGCATTTGCTTTGGAGATCAAATCGAACTTTCGGCCACAGCCAGTGGTGGCGATACCACTACCGGCTATACCTTCAGCTGGGATGAGGGCCTGGGGCCAGGGAGTAGTCAAACCGTATCGCCCGACTACACGACGGTATATACCGTAGAAGCTCATGACGGTTGCTCCGACCCCGGAAGGGAGCAGCTTACCGTTTTTGTACACCCTGAAATTCGGTCGGAATATACCACTGGGGCCAGGGTTTGTCCGGACGATACGACTTCCGCTACTGTTTTTGTGCATACTGAAGGAACTTTCCGCTACATCTGGCAAACTGAGCCGCCCTTTGAGGGGCAGGTGTATAGCGGGCATCCGGGTTGGTATGAGGTTTTGGTAGAAAGTTTGGAAAGCGGCTGCAGTGTGCTCACGGATGTCGAGCTGCCGGGCCATCCGCCGGTGGAGGCCAATTTTGGCGTTTCACCCAATGAAGACTGCCTGTCGAGCCTGGAAGCTCAAATTGAGGTGTTGGATTATAGTGTAGGAGGAGTCAGTGGATATTGGGATTTTGGCGACAGCAGTGCTACCCAGCCTTACAACTATGGCTCTTACCTTACCTACCAATACACCGATATTGGCACCTTTTATATCACTTTGCATATTACAAATGCGGGCGGTTGTAGCTCCGAAAAGCAGCTGCCTGTATGTATCCGGCCCGAGCATCGGTTGTTTGTACCCAATGTATTTACGCCCAATTACGATGGTATCAATGATGTTTTTCAATTTGCCGGCAAGGGTATTGAAGCTATTCACTGGCAAATCTACGATCGGTGGGGAGCCTTGGTATTTGAAGGAAAAGGGATGGACGACCAATGGGACGGAACCTATCGCGGCCAGATGGTATCGGCTGCTGTGTTTACCTATGTAGCGCGCTACCGGAGCCAATACGATGGCAAAGAGCATATAAAAACAGGTGATGTAACGGTGGTACGATGAGCAAAAATCAGGCTGCATCAAGTAGCCAGTCAAAAATTTCATCCAGCTCATCGAAAGACTTTAGGCCGGTCTTTTCTTCTTCACTTCCGGACAGCTGGATGCCAAAGCCCCTGAGCCGGGAGCACATCGCTTCGAGGTCGGAAGTAGTGAGTTGATAAAAGTCCAGGATCAGTTCATGCCTTTCGCAGAGCTTTTGCAGGCCTTGCAGCCATTGTGGCTCCTTGGCCAGCTGTTGCCAGGAGATTCCATTTTTTGCAAAATCCATTACAAAATGCTGTACGCCAACCATTCCTGACCGGACGCTTTGTTCAAGCTCGGAGAGCGCATCCATGCTTTCGGGTATGAGCAATTGGAAGATTGGCTGCTGAAGGTGTTGGCTAAGAGTAGATGGATCGGAAAAAGGTGCCAATTGTACAGCATCCAACCCAAGCAGTTGCACAGCTCCGGCAATCTCTTCTGCCGACTGAAAGCCAAATTCTCCTACTAGCCCGGGGCCTTCGATCCATTCTTTAATGGCCTGAAGCTGCGCGGGTGGCAGGTAGCTTGGGTTGGCCGGGTCGAGTGAAAAGCCGAGCCATTTTACGCCGCGTGCGGCGAAATAGCGCGCATCGGTAAGTGTGTTGACCTTGCTGGCTTTTATAAAAGGTTGGGTCATTGAATTTTGCAGCGGTGATTGTGCCAAATATTATTTGGTGAATTAAATTTTATTTGAAATGAACTATTTGTTAACATGCGCCGTTTGAAATAAAGCTACATTTACTCGTGCAAAGGCATAATATTTGCCCTTTGTTCCGATTAAACGAGCATTTTTATCAGGAATCCCTTTACTCTAGCCGTTTTACAAAGTTTCGAAAAAACATCATTCGCCTTCGTGATTTTGGTTAAGCCTTGCAAAAGTAGTTATTTTTAGCGTACACAAATTTTGCAAAAATGCCAAAGAGCAATTATCACGAATTGGTGTACGACCTTACCCGTTGTATTCCTCCCGGCAGGGTTTGCACCTACGGCACTATTGCCGATTATCTGGCTCTCGGCTCTGCCCGAATGGTTGGGTGGGCCCTCAACAAAAGCCTTTGGGGCGATGGTGTACCGGCTCATCGGGTGGTAAACAGGAAAGGGGAACTGAGTGGACGTGTGCATTTTCCCAGTCCAAGCCTGATGCAGGAACTGCTCGAAAATGAGGGTGTGGAGGTAATAGACAATAAAGTGCAGAACTTCGATCAGGTTTTTTGGAATCCGGCCGAAGAACTCCAAGATGATGGCTAATAGCCCGAAGGCCAAGTCATTGAACAGGTTAATTACTACAATTACTGTGTGATTAAACTTGAAATACAATTAGGGCTAGTCGCACCAGTATTTTTAAAGATTGAAAAAGCGAATTATGGAAAGGACACTTCAATACATCATACTGCTACTGGGGATGCTGGTTTTATTCACCACTACCAGTACGGATACTCCGGATGTCATCTATTGGGAGGCAGGCCACAAATTGGATTGGCGCGATTTTGAAGGCGCTCCGCGCTTCGATTACAAAAGCATTTCAGCGCTCACTTCTTCCGGCATTGTACACTATAAGGGTTGTAAAGAGGGCGAAATCAATTACAAAGTGCGTGCTTATTTTGAGAAAAAGGAGTCGTGGGTGAAACGGGAGGCAATGACGGAGCATCACTTGAGGCACGAACAGTTGCACTTTGACATCACCGAATTATATGCCCGCAAGCTGCGCAAAGCCCTTTCGGAGCGCTCCTTCAACTGTGGGCAGGAAGCCGAGTTTGAAGCATTTGTAGCAGCTCAGTTGGCTGGTTGGCAGAGTGAACAAAAGGCTTACGATATGCTCACCCGACACAGCATGGACAAAGAGAAGCAAAAGGACTGGTTTTATAAAGTGGCCATGGAATTGTCATTACTCAAGAACTTCAGTGAATAGGGGCCTTGAATACACCCGGTTTTTCCTTCAATATAATACCCCTTTATCATCTTTAAGTGCCTCTGCACGTTTACCTTTGTGGTAAACACAAAGAATTATGACTCGATTTTTTCTTCTTTTCTTACTGTTCAATTTATGCGTTTACTCCTGCTTTGGGCAAGGTCGTCAAACGGCTCAAAAATGACCCATCCACTGTTTGCGAAAAGTACCCGGGCGAAAAATACAATCAGCCCGTACTGGGAATGGAAATACTTTGGGGCCTCAAGCCTTATAAAAATTATTGGAGCTACGGCCGCATTCTAGACCCCGACAATGGCAAAACTTACCAATGCAGCCTGTGGCTGGAAGATGAAAACACCCTTAAAATCAGGGGTTATATTGGCATTTCGGCTATTGGCAGAAACCAACGCTGGCTACGGGTGAAATAGCGCAGGCAGCACGTGAAAACATTAACATAAAAAAATTTTCGGCCAAACAATATTTGGTCAGAGGTGGTAGTTTAATAGTTGAGCTTTTGGAAAATTTTATCGCGTATTATCTAACAATCAAAATGGTTCGTATGAAGCATGACTTTACTCCAGAATTACTGATTAAGTACATCTACAAAGAGACCACGGCCGCTGAAAGCTTGGCAATTAGCGAAGCAATCAGCAATAACTGGCAAGTGTACGAATTGTACGAAGAGCTCAAGCAAAGCTACCTCCAGCTCCCCAAAGTACAATTTGACCCCTCGTACACATGTATCCAGCAAATTTTGGCGCATAGCGCGCATACTGCCGTAGAGCCTCAGCATTGAGCCAGATTGCTTAATCAAGCTTCCCCCTAAACCCTTTAAGGTGTGCACCTTAAAGGGTTTTTGTTTTGTCATAGGCTTTCGCTGAATTGCTTTATCCTCCAGCATGTTTGGATTTTATCCTTCGGGCTGTTCTTGCCAAAAGCAAATCCCCAATAAGCGCTTAGAAACTGTTTTGCAAAAAAGAGCCGATAAATTTTGTGCATTTAAACAAATAGTTTATATTTGCACTTGTGAAGAAACAAAAAGTTGTGGCTCTGCATTCCTTAGAGCCCTGTTTCATAAGACTTATTCAACCGCTAAAATTCAAGAAAATGTCTAACGATCGTGATTCTAAATTAAAAGCCCTCAAGATGACGGTGGACCGCCTCGAAAAAACGTACGGCAAAGGTATCGTCATGAAATTGGGGGATCAGCAAGTCGTTGAGGTTGATTCCATCCCTACCGGCTCACTTAGCCTTGACCTGGCTCTCGGTGTTGGGGGCCTGCCTCGTGGCCGCGTGATTGAAATTTATGGCCCCGAATCTTCCGGAAAAACGACCTTGGCAATCCATGCCATCGCCGAATGTCAGAAGAAAGGGGGCATTGCTGCTTTTATCGACGCCGAGCATGCCTTTGACCGCTATTATGCCGAAGCGCTGGGTGTGGACGTAGAAAACCTGCTTATTTCCCAACCTGACAATGGCGAGCAGGCACTCGAAATTACAGAGAACCTGATCCGCTCCGGTGCTATTGATATTATAGTTATCGACTCAGTAGCTGCTTTGGTTCCTCGTAGTGAAATTGAAGGAGAGATGGGAGAATCAAAAATGGGACTCCAGGCACGCCTGATGTCTCAGGCAATGCGCAAGCTCACCGGCACTATTGGTCGCACCGGTTGCTGCTGCGTTTTTATCAACCAGCTGCGCGAAAAGATTGGTGTTATGTTTGGCAATCCCGAAACCACTACGGGTGGTAATGCGCTGAAGTTTTACGCTTCGGTCCGGCTCGACATTCGCAAGTCCGGCTCTGCCATTAAAGATAAGGAAGGCAATGTGGTGGGCAATCATGTGAAAGTGAAAGTAGTTAAGAATAAACTGGCTCCACCTTTCCGTATAGCTCTTTTCGACATTACCTATGGTCAGGGTATCTCCAGAACCGGGGAAATTGTTGATATGGGCGTTGATCAAAATATTATTGAAAAAAGCGGTGCTTGGTACAGCTACGGCGGTGCCAAGATTGCACAGGGAAGGGAGTCGGCCAAGCAGTTTTTTGCTGATAACCCGGAAGTGGCTGAGGAGGTTGCTCAAAAAATAATGGCCGCTGTATTAGGTACCGATCAGCCCGATGCAGACGATACTCCGGCAAAAGATGCTGCCACCCTAGCTGAGGCAGAAAGTAATGGCCAGAAAAAGTAATTGTTGAGTAGTAAAGAAAATGCAAGGCTGGGCAGTTTTGAATGAGCCGCAAATTCAGGCTTTGAAAAACTAATCAGCCTTGCAATCCATCTTTTCCCTTCGGTATGGGAGGGTTTTTTATTTCCACTCCAGGGTATTGATTATATGAACAATATCAGCCTTTACGAATTCGAAAACCGGTGCCAGTGAATCGGGTCTTGCCTGCGTATTGAAATAAAGGGAAGCCCTTAAAAAATGGCGGGTACTGTCGGTCAAATAAAACTGAAATGGCGAAGCGGCCGGACCTTCAATATTAAATACAAACCCACTCACCCCATTGGGTTTTTGTACGGGATATTCATCAATATAAGATGCCCGCATATTGTGCTTGCTGACCATCCGATAAGCATCATCTCTAAGCTTTTCGAGTTGTTTACCCTCCTCCATCGAATAATAGCTACAATGCACCCTAGCATCGAATTGGTCAAGCACAATGTCAAACCAACAGGGATGCACCGGGCGCTCATCAAAAAAACTGGTGTCCTGCTGAATGCTTGCATAAACCGGGTACTCAAATTCAAATCCACAAAATGCCTGATCAAACAGCTGGTATTTTTTTTCGGGGTAAACCACCTTCGGAAATCCCCTGGGCCGGGGAATAGGCACTGGTGGCGATTGGCAGGCAGGCATGGCAAACAGCATAGCTAGTATCAGGAAAAACTTCGATTTCATACTTTTTTGATTGGTAAGGTGACTTGAATTTTCTCGATACGCCTTTTGCTTACCGAAACAATGCGAAACAAAAAACCATTGCACGCAATTTCAGCATTCTTTTTAGGTATCTGGCCCATAAGTTCCAGAATCAAGCCGGCTACGCTATCGGCATCTCCCCGGATTTCGTCAAACAGGGTGGTATCCTCGCCAATCACTCTGCAAACATCGTTGAGCAGAGTACGACCTTCGAAAATATAGTTGTACTCATCAATTTTATCAAAATCTATCTCCGTTTCATCATCAAATTCATCTCTTATCTCGCCCACTATTTCCTCCATAATATCTTCCAAAGTCGCAATTCCCGAACTCCCTCCATACTCATCTACCACAATCGCCATGTGCATGCGCTCGGCCTGAAATTCGCGCAATAAATCATCAATCTTCTTGGATTCTGGTACGTACAACAACTGTGTTCGTATTAAGCTTTGCCACTCATAGTCATCCCCTTCATCGAGGTGGCCAAGCAAATCTTTTGCATAGAGCAAGCCGGTAAGGCTATCAAAATCTCCATCATAAACTGGAATCCTTGAATAACCACAATCCTTCACCATCTTCAACAAGTCGGTATATTTAGTTCGAAAGTCAAGCGCAACTACCTCCATCCTCGACCTCATCACCTGCTTTACCGCTACATCTCCAAACTTGACAATTCCCTTTAGGATGTCTATTTCCTGTTTGGAGTGCTGCGTGTTTTTTACTGTCAATTCGATTGCCTGATCAATATCTTCCTTGCTGGCCGAGCTGGCATTCGAATTTCGTTTCTCCAGCCTTCGCTCGATCAAATTGGTCCCATTCACCAATATCCGACTAAGCGGACTAAGCATTTTAGTGAGCAACAAAAGAGGCCTCGACATAAATTTTGCAAGCTTCAAATTGTTGAGCTTCGCATATATTTTAGGAGCTACCTCTCCAAATAGTACCAGCAAGAATGTCACCCCTGCTACCGTTAGCGCAATATTGATAAAATTGGCAAGTCCGCCTACAGAAAACGGCAGCCAGGGCGCTACCAAAAGCAGTCGCTCCGACCAGCCACTTAGCATAGCTTCGGAAAGAAGGTTGCGCAGAACAAAATCAGACAGCAATACGATCGCAATATTGATAAAGTTGTTGCTGATGAGAATGGTGGCAAGTAGCTTACGGGGCATTTCCCGAAGACCCAAAATACGCTTCGACACTCCGCTACCCTCTCCTTCCAATAGCTTTACATCATTGGGGGTGAGCGAAAAGAAGGCAACTTCTGAGCTGGAAATCAATGCCGAACACAATAGCAAAACCACGATCATGACTACTGCCAAAGCCACACCCATCACCGGGCTCAGCTGCAGAGGGAAGAACAGGGTTGTAAAAGAAATATGCAAAAGGTCAGGGTCCGATTCCACTTATGTAGAAAATTATTCCGAAGAAAACACAAAACCCGATCAAGCCAAAAACAGCATCTGGTCAGTTGGCCTGCCATGGCTGCATGTTATTGCCTAAAAGGGCAAATCATCCGCTGCTCCGTCGGTTACTTGTTCGCTTATATTTTCGGTAGCAGGATTGGAGCTTTCACTGGAGGAGCTTTTATCCGCGGCTTGAGGGGGGGCATCCGCCGCAGCCGGGAAGCTGGAATTGTATCCATTACTCCCTTCCCTCTTCTCCAAAAGCCGTAGCACATTGGCAACTACTTCCGTTACGTAGCGATCATTGCCTTCTTTATCCTGATACTTTCGATGAGTTAGTTTGCCCTCTACATATACCAACTTGCCCTTCTTGCAGTCGCGCTCAACCCGTTCGGCCAGGCCTCGCCAAGCTACAATATCGTGCCACTCTGTCAGGTTTTGCCACTCTCCATTCTTGTCTTTATACGACTCATTCGTTGCCATTGGAAATTTGGCAACAGCAACTCCACTGTCTAAGCGGCGTATCTCGGGGTCGCGCCCCAGGTTTCCAACTAAAATCACCTTATTTATCATTTGCCTTTGTTTTGATCAATATAATTCTAAAAATAAAGATTTATCCTGTAAATACCAATCTATGATTTTGGGGAGCGCAAATTTATTCAACTTTCCCCTATTCACCTCAATATTACCCTCACTAAAATGAAGAGGCCGCTGCACTAACGCTATTTCAAAAAACCGGGCAATGATTTTTTGATGACTAAGCTGCTGTTCAAATGGTGCTGAAAAGCGAAGCAGTTCATACTTGGAAGCATCCAAAAGCCGCTTAAATTCTATATGTTCCTTAAGCCTTCGCCCATCCATCAAACTATCCGATTCGATCATTGGAAACTGGTATAAATGCTGCCAGATGTCTTGGCCTTTCCGCTTTTGAACAAAAAGACTCTCCCCAAAGTTGAGCAAAAGGAAGTGAAAAAATCGCTTCCGCTTTTTAATCCTCTTTGTTTTGACAGGCAGTTTTTCCACTTTCCCTTTGCCAAAGGCAACACAATTTTTTTGCATCGTACAATTGGCACAATCCGGCCGCCGGGGGGTACACTGCAAGGCACCAAAATCCATAATCGCCTGATTGTATCTCCCCGGAGTTTCCCGGCTTATCAGCCGTTGGGCTAGCTGGGCAAACTGCTTCTTTCCCGCACTTGAGTCCACCGGATCATCCATACCATATATCCGCGCCAACACCCGATACACATTACCATCCACTACAGCCTTTACCTCTCCAAAAGCAAAAGATGCGATTGCCGCTGCTGTATAGGGCCCCACACCTTTGAGCAACAGCAAGGCTTCATAGCTTTCTGGAAATTGGCCGCCCATTTCTTGTACAATTCTTTGTGCAGTAGCGTGCATGTTTCGGGCACGGGAATAATAGCCCAGCCCCTGCCAAAGCCTGAGCACCTCATCCTCCGATGCGGCGGCCAGGTCGCCAATAGTAGGAAAATGTTTTTTGAACTGCTCAAAATAAGGTAGCCCCTGCTTTACCCTGGTTTGCTGCAAAATAATCTCTGACAGCCAGATAAGATAAGGGTCTTTAACGCCCTTCCAGGGCAAGGGGCGACTCTGTTGACCAAACCAGTCCAACAATTTTTTAGCAAACCCGGCAGATGTTAGCTTTTTCATGAATTACCCAAAATATAGCGCCAGTAAGGAAGCTTCCAGCGCAAGATACCAACTATTTGTGGCTCACCATCTGCCGCGAATTGCAAAAGAATCTCTTATCTTCATTGAAAGCTTACTCTACACAAACTCCCACAAATTCTTTTTATGAAAAAATTAACTCGCAAAGACTTCTTCAAAGGAGTAGCCCTCGGTACCATTTCATTGCCGTTTATCATCCGTTCGTGTTCCACGCCCAATATTGCACAATCTTCATCACCGAATATCATTGCCAACAAGCATTACCGATGGAAAATGGCAACTACCTGGCCACCTAATTTCCCTGTGCTTGGCGAGGGCTGCAATTTGTTTGCTGATTGGGTCAGGCAAATGTCTGGCGGCCGCATGGAAATCAAAGTCTATGGAGGGGGTGAGTTGGTTCCTGCCTTGCAAGCCTTTGACGCTGTGCGGAGCGGAGCAGCCGAAATTGGTAGCGGAGCAGCCTATTACTGGGCCGGCAAAGCTGCTGCTACCCAGTTTTTTGCCTCTGTCCCCTTTGGCATGAATGCCCAGCAACTCAACGCCTGGATTTTGAGTGGAGGTGGCCTGGAGCTGTGGAATGAGCTGTATGCCGATTTTGGCCTCGTGCCTATGCCTGGCGGCAACACGGGTGTACAGATGGGAGGCTGGTTTAATAGGCAAATCAACAGCATTGCCGATTTGAAAGGTTTAAAAATGCGCATTCCGGGGCTGGGTGGTAAGGTGTTGGAAAAGGCAGGCGGGGCACCTGTACTGCTTGCCGGAGGTGAAATTTACACCGGCCTGGAGCGAGGTGTGATTGATGCCACAGAGTGGATCGGCCCTTATCACGATTACAAAATGGGCTTTTATCAGATCGCCAAATATTACTACAGCCCGGGCTGGCACGAGCCCGGTACAGCTCTTGAGTTTTTCTTTAATAAACCTCGGTTTGAAGCATTACCCTCCGATTTACAACTCATCCTAAAAACGGCATCCCTTCGGCTCAACAATTGGATGCTTTCCGAATTTGAGGCCAAAAACAGTATTTATCTCGAAAAGCTGATTCGGGAAGAAGAGGTAGATATTCGCTATTTTCCTCAAGAAGTGCTCAGCGCACTCCGTAGCTACACCGATCAGATTTTAGCCGAAATGACTGCCAGCGACCCATTCTCCAAAAAGGTGTACGATAGCTACGACCGCTTCCGCCGAAAGGCTATCGATTGGGCAAATTTGACGGAAAAGGTGTTTTACAACAGCATTTCAATCTAAGAGTATATTTAGAACGTGTTTGGAATTTACCCTTCGGTGCATTAGTGCAAAATTTAATTCTGTACTTCATTGTTTTTCATCGCCATAGCGTGGGCTATGCCTCAAAAAAAGGCTTCGCCCAAAATTAAATTTTACTACTACTGCTTCCAAAAGCAATTTCCAAACACGCTCTTAATATTTTCACTAATATGAAAGGCGCTCTTCGCTATACTTCTGTTAGAGCTTCGCCTAGCAGTGAAATCCATTTCATATTAAAAGAAAAATACAATCTGTGGAAAAAATATCACAGCCAGCAAAAATATCAACTGGATCAACACAAAAGGAATGATGCCTCGGTACAGATGGCCCGTAGTGATGCCGTCTGGCGCTACTCCTTTTAAATAAAAAAGAGAGAATCCAAAGGGCGGAGAGAGGAAAGATGTCTGTAAATTCAATGCCAGCAACACTCCCACCCATATCAGCAACATGCTCCCCGACTGGAATGTAGGTGAAAAATCGGCAGGATTGTACGCTTCGAAAATAGGCGCTACCACCGGCACAATGATGAAAATAATTTCGATGAAGTCAATAAAAAAACCCGCCACAAATACAACGATCATTACTAAAAACAGAAACACCATAGGCGAAAGGGCTGCAGTTTCGATCAGCTCCACCAAATACTGATCGCCACCCATCTCCCGAAATACAAAGCTGAAAGTAGTAGCGCCCAAAAGGATTACAAATACCATACAACTTAGAAAGGTAGTTTCCCGCATTACAGCCTTCGTGGTTTCCATCGTCAATTTCCCTTGCAATAAGGTAAGCAAACTGGCACCCAAGGCACCCACTGCCGCCGCCTCGGTAGGCGATGCCAGCCCCCCAAAGATAGAACCTAGTACAGCCAAAATAAGCAGCAAAGGCATTACAAAAGCCTTAATTACCTTCCATAAAAAGCCCTCCGATTTAAAAGCTCTGATTTCCTCTGCCGGTATGGGAGGCGCTACTTCCGGCCGCAGCGATGACACAATCAAAATGTATAGCACATACATACTTACCAGCAAGGCTCCCGGCAAAAGGGCGGCCGCAAACAAATCGCCAACCGATACATTCAACACACTGCCCAATAGTACCAACACTACGGATGGTGGAATGATTTGCCCCAAAGTGCCGGAAGAAGCAATCGTTCCGCAGGCCAGCTCAGGCTGATAGCCCCGCTTGAGCATAGTGGGCAGGCTGATAAGCCCCATCGTGATGACGGTGGCGCCAACAATGCCGGTGGATGCAGCAAGCAACGCCCCTACGATAACCACTGATATGGCCAACCCTCCCCGAACTTGACCAAACAAGATGGCCATCGTCTCGAGCAGGCTCTCTGCCAGACCCGATTTTTCGAGCATAATGCCCATATAAATGAAAAGCGGAACTGCCAGCAATACATAATTGCTCATAATCCCCATGATGCGGGGCGGCAATGCTGTGTAAGCTGCGGAATCCAGAAAACAAAGCGCATATAGAATGGAAATACCGCCCAGCGTAAAAGCCACCGGGTAGCCATACAGTATCAGTATGAAGATGCTTAAGAATAGTATTATGGCCAGTATTTCCATCCGTTTTTAAATTCGCTCATTGATCCTTGTATCTTCATCAAAATCCTGAGGTGCTGCCTTATGTTGTAGTTGCAAAATGGATGCTGCCACCACTCCCAAGGCCTGCAACAGCAGCAGCAATGCACCCAAAACAATAGCAAATTTGATGATCCAGCGGCCAGGCAAGCCACCGGGGTCGGGGGATCCCTCGCCCTGGACGTAGGCATCCAACGCAAAAGGGAAGGCCGTCCAAACAACCAATATGCACCAGGGAATCAGAAATATTGCCGTGCCACAAAGGTTGACCCAGGCTTTGTCGCGTTTGCTAAACCTGGCATAAAACAAATCGACGCGTACATGCCGGTCGTGCTTGAGTGTATAGCCTGCCGCGAGCAGGAAGATCAACGCAAAGAGGTGCCACTCCAGCTCCATGATCCAGGCTGCCGTATCATTGAGCAGGTAGCGTGTGGTCACATCGAAGCAAACGATAACCACCAGCAGGGTGGTGAGCCAGGAAGCTGCCCGCCCCACCCATTCGTTGATCCGGCCGGTCCAGTGGACCATTTTTTTTAGCATTTGCGCCATCTGCTTTCGACAGATTAGTGGTTATGAAATGAGCATGAGCTTATTTAATCATAAGCTCACACAAGGAAATGATTAAAAAAGCTCATGCAAGAGCGACGCGGTTACCTATGTGCAGTCCCGAAAGCCTTCGGGATTAAACGTAGAAAAATTTTAAACATATGAAAAGTAGATTAACAAAAACACGCTGCTTATATACAGCCAAAGTAATGAAAATACAACATGAATCGTAGTTTCAAATCTTTTCCCTTTCCAATTATCGGAAGAGTATCCCACAAACTGAATAAGCAACCTCACCCCCCAAAACAGGCCCAGGCCCAAGGCTGCCACTATTTGTTCATGGCGGGGAATCCAATTCAGCAATTTGAAAAACAGGCCGTTGACCAGCCATACTGCAGCGATCAAGTACCTGGAAATACGATATGTCAGTGCCGGCTGCACGCCTACCAATCAATGGGATTTAAAGCCATTGAGATACTTTACATTAGAGCTGATCGTGCCGTTTTGATTGTTGATTTCTCTGAAGGCAATTCTATGGTGATCCACTTTAAAGTCCTCCTCAGCAGGATCGATTTGGAAAAAGCAGGAAGGTGTAATCTGGATAATCATATTTTCATAAAGCAGCGTCTTCTCTACATGGTAGTGCCCACAAAAAATCATTAAATTGGAGGAATAGCTTTGCAAAATCTTTTGGAGGCGGACCCTGTCCTGAAGGGCATATTTTTTGTCCATAAACGGCACTCCCGCCAGCATAGGAGGGTAGTGCGTGAAAATAATGACCGGCCCATCTGCATTTTTCAGTTGCCGCTTAAGCCACTTGAGCTGGTTGTCAGAATGCTTGCCTTTTGAAGAATCCAGAAACAGGCAAAGGCGCTTGTTGAGCATACGGGCATAGTACAGCTCATCTCCGCTGATCATGTGTTCGCGCTGAAAAACTTTGGCCATGAGGCGTGTATTGTCATGGTTGCCGGAAATGATATCGTAAGGAATGTCTTGGGCCTCCAACTGCTCGTAAACCCACTGATAGATATCCGCCACCCCTTCGGCAAAGCAGAGATCGCCGGTAATCACCAGATATTCGGCATCCACAGCCCGGGCCGCCTTGAGTACATGCTGAAAATTGCGCCGTACATCTATACGAAAGGGGTTTTCATCCGGATGGTCAATATGAATATCTGTAATTTGAACGATTTTCATGCGAATAGCTCTACTTTGGTATAGTCTGGGTCTCTTGTGAATAGCCTTATTTCCGGTTAAATTTAAGCACCATGCTCTCTACTTTCAGGCCCGCAGCCTTCATTGCCGGATGATCACTCGAAAATTGAGCGTCTCCCAGCAAATCAGGGTACACAGCCTCTGGATTAGACGGCAATAAAAATACCATAAATGTACTATCGAGCTGGCCACTACCCCAATCGTTGGCCAATCCGGCATATTCCCACTCAAACCCATATACTTTGAAGGCCTGCTTATTCGCCTGCCGCAGGGCCTCCAGTGTGCTGCCATTAGTGATGCCTTGTGCCGTTTTCCAGGAAGTCCCTTCCCCGTTGATCCGCACCTCATCGATTCGCTTGAAGGGCTGTTCCGGCTTCCACATAATAATCAGCTCATTCTTCGTATCCGCAAACACCTTGGTGGCTGCAGCCATTTCCCGCTCTCCCACACCAACCTCCGTTCTTTGTACTTTTTCAGCACCATAGGCTTTTTTGAGATCCTCTTCGGTAAAACTGGCCAAAACCTTCCCTACCCGCTCACCTGGCACAATCAGCCAGTCCTCTGCACTTACTGAAATTTTGCCATTGTTCTTGGCTGTGCCATGGGTAGTACTGGCAGGCTCAGTATCACAGGCAATAAAAAACAGAAAGAGGAGGGCTGCTAATGGTACGATGCGTTTCTTCATGATTTTATTTTTTATCGCAGGCTGTAATACTTGTATCCGCCTGACCACTGACTGGTTTAGAACGTGTTTGGAATTTACCCTTCGGCGCATTAGTGCAAAATTTAATTCTGTACTTCATTATTTTTCATCGCCATAGCGTTGGCTATGCCTCAAAAAAAGGCTTCGCCCAAAATTAAATTTTACTACTACTGCTTCCAAAAGCAATTTCCAAACACGCTCTTAGATAACGCTAAAAATACAGGATAAAATCTGAATTGCAGCAAATATAAAATGAAAACATGCCGGTTGGCTATAAACTGCCCTGCAGGAGGGAAGCCTTTGTCCGGAATTTGGCAATCCGCCTACCATCTATAACTTTTCATCCCTATCTTTAGCCCGCCAGATAGCTCTGTAGCTAACCCTTATTCAAAAGTGTCTCTATTGTTTAATAACACTTTTATCCTTCAATCCATGCATTATCGTATCTACCTGGTCAGCTGCTTGTTGTTTCTACAGGCTTGTTCCCTGCCTGCTCAGTTCAAAAAATCTTCACGAATGACTCCTTTTGAAAAAAACCCTAATACTACCGCCACATACCATGAAGCCATTGACTTTTATACACATTTGGCAGCTCAACACAAAGCATTACAGTTCACCCCCACGGGCACGACCGATGCCGGCTATCCGCTACACGCGGCCGTTATCTCTACCGATCTCGATTTCGATCCGGCCTCCATTCGCCGCAAAGGCAAGCTCATTCTGCTTATCAACAATGCTATACATCCCGGAGAGCCCTGTGGTGTGGATGCCAGCATGCTATTGGCCAGAGATTATCTGGAGCAGCCCGAACTTCAAAAAAGGCTTGGCAATATAGTACTCGTTATCATCCCGCTCTACAATATCGGAGGAGCGCTCAATCGCAACAGCCATACCCGCGCCAATCAAAATGGCCCTCAGGCTTATGGCTTTCGCGGTAATGCCCGCAACCTCGATCTCAATCGGGATTTTATTAAATGCGATTCGCGAAATGCTGCCTCCTTCAATCAGCTGTTCAACCTCTGGCAGCCCGATATTTTTATCGACAATCACACGTCCAATGGTGCCGACTATCAATATACCATGACGCTCATAGCTACACAATCGGATAAGTTGGAGCGACCTTTAGCACAATTCCTCAATGAGAATTTGCTGCCCGGTCTGTACCAAAAAATGAAGGCCCGCTCCTGGGAAATGACACCCTACGTGTATGCCCGCGAAAAACCTGATGACGGTATCGCTGCCTTCCTCGATTTGCCACGCTATTCCTCTGGCTATGCTGCTCTGTTCAATACAATTTCCTTTATGCCGGAAACGCATATGCTCAAGCCTTTCAAAGACCGCGTGATGAGTACCTATGCTTTCATGGACGAAATGATCAAAAGCATGCAGCAAGATGGCAAACAGCTGGCCGCTGCCCGCAAAGAGGCCATCCGTCAAACCCAAAGCAAATTGGCCTTCGACCTCAACTGGACAATGGACACCGACCGGCGCGAAAGCCTGCTTTTCAAAGGCTATGAAGCCAAATACAAAAAAAGCGAAATTACCGGGCAAGACCGATTGTATTATGACCAAAATGCACCTTTTGAAAAAGAAATTCCTTACCTGCCACATTATACGCCTACACTCAAGGTTCAAAAACCCCGGGCCTACATCATCCCCCAAGCCTACCAGAAGGTCATTGAACGGCTGCAATGGAATGGCGTGAAGATGCAACGCCTGGCTAATGACCAGTTGCTCGAAGTACAGATGTATCGGATCAAAGATTTCACCACCACTGAAAATGCCTACGAAGGGCATTACCTCCATTCCAAAGTAGAAGTTGAACAAGAAGTATTGCAATGGAGGTATTTCAAAGGTGATTATGTAATATATACCAATCAGCCGCCTAATCGATACATTGTTGAAACCCTGGAGCCACAAGCCCCTGACTCCTATTTTGCCTGGAATTTTTTTGATGGTATTCTCATGCAAAAGGAATATTTTTCTCCTTACGTTTTTGAGGACTTGGCCACCCAATACCTTAAAGAACAGCCCCAACTTCGGCAGCAGTTTGAAGAGCGCAAAAAAGAAGACCCCGAATTTGCTGGTTCAGCCAGAGCACAGCTCGACTTCATCTATCGCCATTCGCCACATTACGAACCTACACATCGACGGTATCCGGTGGGTCGCCTGTTGAAGGAAGTTGAGCTGGAGCTGGAATGACGCACAGTTACATTTCATCGATCGTTTCGGGAACTCTGACAGAATTCTCTGCCTATTGTCATCAGCCCATAGTATCTTGTTGCTATGATACAAGATGATTACATCCTTCGCATGATCCGGCAAGCTACCGAGCTGATGGGTAAATTGTTGCAATTCAAAAATGTAGGAGACACCAATAATGTGCTCAAGGTTGTCCAGCAAGCCTATGACGAGCTGTTACGTATCGACCCGTTGCTTGTCGAAAAAATGCCAGCAGAGCAACTAATACCACTGTTGAAGGAAAAATACGACTGGCAATTAGCGCAATTTCAGCTATTGGCCGATTTGCTCTATGAAAGTGGCTTGCTTTGCCAAGACGATGGAGCACAGAATGAAGCTCGTCAAAAGTTCCAAAAAGCGCTGCTTCTTTATACTTTTGTGAATCAACACGATTCTGTATATGATATGAACAGAACTGCTAAAATCTCTGTTTTAAGTAAGCTACTATCCACACCAACGTAAATAAAAACATCCAATGACATACGATAATTTTACCGTTAAAGCACAGGAAAGTATCCTTAAAGCCCAGCAGATTGCTGGCGGCCATGACCAGCAGATGGTGGATACCCCGCACCTTGTCAAGGGCATGCTTATTACCGATGAGCATGTGCCTAAGTTCCTGTTTCAAAAAATGGGAGTCAATATGGCCGCCCTCGCCAAACAAATCGACGAGCTGATTATTACCTACCCTAAAATTCAAGGCTCCGACAAGCAGTACCTCACGGACGATGCCAACAAGGCGCTTAGCCGGGCCAAAAAGTCCATGAAATCATTTGATGATGAATTCATCTCTATCGAATTGATGCTGCTTGGCATCTTACAGGGAAAAGATAAGGGCGCTACCCTCCTAAAAGATTTGGGTGCTACCGAGAAGGAGCTACTGGCAGCCATCAAAGAGTTGCGCAAAGGCCGCAAAGTAACCGATCAGCATAGTGAAGACCAATACAATGCCCTCGGCAAATTTGCCATCAACCTCAACGAACGCGCCGAATCAGGTAAGCTCGATCCCATTATTGGCCGCGATGAGGAAATTCGGCGGGTTCTGCACATCCTGTCGAGGCGCAAAAAAAACAATCCCATACTCGTTGGTGAACCGGGCGTCGGCAAAACGGCTATTGTGGAAGGCATCGCCTGGCGAATCGTCAAGCATGATGTCCCTGAAAATTTGTTGAGCAAAAAAATATTCGTGCTCGATATTGCAGCACTCATCGCCGGCGCCAAATTCAAAGGTGAATTTGAAGAACGCCTCAAAGGGGTGATCAAAGAGGTAACCGCTTCCGATGGGCAGGTTATTCTCTTTATCGACGAAATACACACCCTCATCGGTGCGGGCGGCGGCAGCGGAGCGATGGATGCTGCCAACATCCTCAAGCCGGCTTTGGCTCGTGGCGATCTACGCACCATCGGCGCTACTACTCTCGATGAATACCAAAAATACTTTGAGCGAGACAAGGCGCTGGTCCGGCGTTTCCAGACCGTTTATATCGACGAGCCCAGTGTAGAAGATACCATCTCTATCCTCCGCGGGTTGCAGGAACGCTATGAAGTATATCACAAAATCGAAATTCTCGATGAGGCCCTCATCGCTGCAGCAGAACTGTCGCATCGTTATATTTCCGACCGCTTTTTGCCCGACAAGGCCATCGATCTTATCGATGAAGCTGCCGCCAAACTGCGCCTCGAACTCGATTCGGTGCCGGATGAGATCGACGAACAGGATCGGAAGGTCCGCCAATTGGAGATCGAGCGAGAAGCCATCAAACGTGAAAAGGATAAAAAGAAGTTACAAAAAATCAACGCGCAAATTGCCAATTCCAAAGAATCGCTCGACTCACTGACGGCGGCCTGGAAAAACGAAAAAGAAATTGTTGATACCATACAAAACATCAAAAAAACGATTGAAGAGCTGGAGTTGGAAGCCGACAAAGCTGAACGCGACAGCGATTTTGAAACGGTAGCCAAGATCCGCTATGGCAAAATTAAAGAGCAGGAAGCCATGCTCAAGGTAGCTGAAGAAAAACTCGACAAGCTGCCTGACGATAATCGTTTCACCAACGATCAGGTCACCGGCAATGATGTGGCAGAGGTGGTAGCTCGCTGGACAGGTATCCCCGTGCAGCGCATGATGCAGAGCGAAAAAGATAAACTGCTCAATCTGGAAGCCGAAATTGGCAAGCGCCTTATCGGCCAACACGAAGCCGTGCGTGCCGTTTCCGATGCCGTGCGCCGTAGCCGGGCCGGGCTACAGGACGCCAACCGGCCGATCGGCTCGTTTATCTTCCTCGGCCCAACTGGTGTGGGCAAAACGGAGCTTGCCAAATCTCTCGCTGAAGTGCTTTTCGATGATGAAAAAGCCATCACCCGTATTGATATGAGCGAATTTCAGGAGCGCCATGCTGTTTCTCGTCTGGTCGGTGCGCCGCCCGGTTATGTTGGCTATGATGAAGGCGGCCAACTCACCGAAGCCGTCCGGCGAAAGCCTTATTCTATTATTTTGCTGGATGAGATCGAAAAGGCGCATCCCGATACCTTCAATGTACTACTACAAGTGCTGGACGATGGCCGCCTTACCGACAATAAAGGCCGCGTAGCTAATTTTAAAAACACACTCATCATCATGACTTCCAACATGGGAGCTGCCACGATACTCGAAAATTTTGAAGACCTGGATGCACTCGGCGATGACCATCGCGAAGAAATTATTTCGGCCACAAAAGAAGAAGTGTTCAATCATTTGAAAGAAAACTTGCGCCCCGAATTCCTCAACCGCATTGACGAGCAAATCATGTTTTTGCCACTTAGCCGTGACGAAATCAAGCAAATCATGGAACTGTTGTTGAAAAAAACACGCAAAATGCTGGGCCGACAAGGCATCATACTCAAGCTGAGTGAGAAAGCCAAAAATAAATTGGCCGAGATGGGCTACGATCCGCAGTTTGGCGCACGTCCGCTCAAGCGCGTATTGCAAAGAGAGGTCGTCAATGAGCTGAGCAAGTTTGTATTGGGTGGCGATTTCGTTAGTGGCGATACCATTTACATCGATGAAAGCAAAGGCCAGCTTACCTTTTCAAAGAAGCCCTTCCCCGAGTCGAGCAATCAAGTAGAGCCTCCCTCCAAAAATGGCAAAAAGCCGAAGCGAAGCAGGCGCGGCAGTAATAAACGAGAGCAGAACCTGGAAGACCTAAAAAAAGCTACCGAAGATTTGAAAGATGCCGTGAAGGGGGTAAAAAAAGATCAGCCCAATAGCCCGACTACAGAGGGAGATGAAAATTAGCAATTGGAAAAAACTGAATGAATCATTGGCTTACGACGGCTGGCGGCAAATCATTCAAAAGCGCTTCGAACTACCTGATGGCCAAATCGCCGATTTCGACATCATCGGCAACAAGGCATTTGTAAGCATTGCTGCTTTTACCGAAAGCCGAGAGGCTATACTTGTAAGGCAGTATCGGCCTGGTCCGGAAAAAATGTTGCTCAGCTTCCCCGAAGGTTATATCGACCCCGGCGAATTGCCTGAAGAAACAGCCCGCCGCGAATTGCTTGAAGAGACAGGCTTTAAAGCAGGCCATGTCCAATTGCTTAAAAAGTTTTACCGTGCCTATTCTACCGAAGAGCGGTACGTTCTGCTCGCTACCAATTGCCACCCAGCATCAACCTCTGCTACAACCGATGCGGAAGAATTCATTGAAGTCCTTACACTTCCAATCCCTCAGCTTCGACAGCTTTTGTTGGATCCCAAAGAAAGCAGTTTTACAAATACCGGAACAGCTTATCTTGCGCTTGACTGGTTGGGGTGGTTGTGATAGTGGGTATTTAGAAAATAGAAGTTTATAGCCCGAGTAGTCAACCACCACCTTCTTAGAAGGTGGCTTGGCGCTTGCCAACCCCTGTAAGGGGTTTCCCTCTTTTCTTCCCACGCCACCACAAGCGGGGGCTGGCCTGCCAAACAGCCAGCTAAGCCAGCCAAATCATTGTTTGACGGAGGAGTTTGATTTGGCGAGATTTTTTTGCTTCGTTTTTTCATCGATTGGAAAAAATGAAGGCGCCGCACCTGTCTAACTAGCATTGCCAGGTAGAGGCAATACCAAAAGTAAAACGACAAAGCCAAAAAGAACATAACCACCACCTAAGGAGGTGGTTTTCTAAAATTCAATAAAACCCGAAGACACCCTTACTTACAATAGTACAATTTGCCGCTCGCTATCTGTGATCCGTCATCACGTGAAATGGTATAGAAGTAAATGCCGGAAGGCAAGTCTTCGGGCTGCCAGGCTATCTTAGCCTGGTCAGTAGTATGCTTCCAAAGCAACAGCCCCTGTAGGTTCATCACCTCAATAGTGTAAGGCTGTGGCGGAGCCTGGGTGAAGCTAAACACTACCCTTTCACTGAAGGGATTGGGCGATACGTTGGCCTTTGCCGGATTCGGCCCTGGTTGTGCATTTTGGGCTTTACCGGCACTTCCGCCACCGCCGCTTTCGGGCTGTAGCGGATGGTAGGTGTTGGTCAACAGATAATCAGCCGCTTCGCCCACTTTCGACATGGCGGTAGATGCCTGGGTAAAGGAAAGCACAGTGGCCTGGTCGGCGCTGTCCAGCTCATAAATGCTGTTTTCTGCCAGCCCGGCATGGATCAGGGTACTGTAGTAGCCGATGAAATCCAGGCTTTCGGGATCGCTGCCGCCGATCTGGCCGAGCCAGCTATCGGCTTCGGTATATCGCCCGAGGGCCGTCAGCGTACTCACCAGCAGGCGGTGGTCTTCGGGCTGATTGCGCTGGGCCAGAAAGTTGAGGGCGCTGTCGAGCTCTACCAGTTGGCTGCTGTCGGGTATGGCGCCCCAGCTATCCCAGTGCACAAAGGCACGCAACAGGCGGTTGCGGTCAATGACCCCCTTTTCCGAGCTTTCGTATTGCTCGCGAAAGTCTTCCGGCTCGCAGGGCTTCGGATTGTCGGGTGTGCCGCAGGGCGCAGGGTCGCCACAGTCGGGCAAACTTTGATCATTTTCTATTTCCAGATTCACTACCGGGCTCACGCAATCGGGATCGGGGGCAAAGGGGTTGCCCGTTTTGTCGTAGTAGTTGAAGGCTATGGCCGAGTTGATATGGCTGAAGGCGGTGCCAAAGCAAAAATCTTTGAAGGCGTTGTTGGCTTTTTCATTGCCAATACTTGATTTCCCCTGATCGCCCAGCTCACCGCTGGTGACATCCCAGGCGTAGTCGCCGATGAGTTCGTAGTCATTACAGCGGGCACTCAGAGCCGGGTTGTCCTGCTCAAACTGGGAGCCTTCTTCCAGGCTGTTGAAGTCGTTGTTGAACTCCTCTGCGCCCTGGCCGCCGGAGTTGTTGACACAGATGCCGATAGCCTTGTTGCCGTCGGAGAAGGTGTTTTGGGCATAGTTGAAGGCTTGTGCGGCATTGGCAAAGATGCCCCAGGTATTGGGTGCATCGGGTATGTTTTGCACAGTGTTGTTGGTGATCTGGTCGCCTACAGTGGTGCGCAGGTTCATGGATTGATACACATTTTTAAACAAATTGCCATTGATGGTCAGGGTGTTGGTGAGGCCGCGAAAGGGGCCGTTGGCCTCTATGCCTGTGTAGAGGTCCTGAAAGTCAACCCCACCGCTTCCATCGACACGCACCCTGGATTCGACAATATCGATAGCTGTACCACGTGCAGCAGGGGCAATGTTTTCATTGCCGTCGAAGGTGCAGGATGTAAAAGGTACACTTTGTACCAGTTCGAGGCGGGCAAAGTGGTCGATACCGGCACCGAAGCGCTCATCCAGCATATTATCGGTATTAATAAAATCGCTGCTGGTCAGGCGGCTGCGATTGCGATAATTGGGATAGGGCGTGAATTCGACACTGCTGTAATTGTTTTTGTAGGTGCTGTAGTTGTCTCTTAGGATACCTCCTCCCTGTGTGGCAGAAGTATGGTAGTGGTAGTACATATTGTGCAGATGCGAAACGGTGCCGGGGGTAGTATTTTGTTCGCTGTCGATAATGGTTTCATAATCGGCTGCGCCGACCACTACGGCATTTACGGCATTTTTGAAGGTGGCATTGCTGGTGTAGAGCTGTCCCTGAGGCCCGGTTTGGAAGTAGGACTGCTGGGGTTGTTCGGGATCTCCTTCTATGGTTACGCCATTCCACATGTGTTCGCCGCCGAAGCAATCGGTGAGGCCGGTAAGGGTGGCATTGATTACTCTGAGCGTACCTCCTTTTTTTACGCGAATACCGCCGGGCACATAGCTGGCACCATCGCCAAAGTTGTCGAGGCCGTAGCCAAATTCAATGGTAGCGCCATTGATCACCAGTATTTTATTGGCGGGCACAATGACCTGTCCTCTTACTTTTCGGTTGGTGCTCCAAACTTCATAAGCATTCGGGATGGTATATACCGGATCGGTAATATCTTCGGAGCCGTTGAAGGTAAAGCAGGCCTCTTCGCAGTCGGGGCCGAATTTGATAAAGCTGTAGTTTTCGGTTTTTTCTCCGGTAGGAGAAGTGAGGTCCACTTTTTCGTTGTTACCACTCAAGATCACGCTTCCATCATCCAGCAGGGTGAGGCCAAAGATGCAGTTGAGGTCATCATCCGGTATTTTGTAATGCGTACGCCACTGAATGGAGAGGTTGGCATCTACTTTGATCATAAAAGCCTCCGCCGGAGAATTGACAGGGGGTTGGCCATCCACCCAACTGCCCATGTTGGCGGTAGTGCCGCCAATATAAATACTTCCATCAGGGGCTTCCTGGATGGGCATATCAAAATCAGCTCCGCTAAAATGACCGATAAAAAACTTGTGATTTTTTATTTCATATAAATTTTAAAATGTTGAGTACCGCTGGCCCTATACACACCTTTGAGATTTTAAAAATTGTCAATTTACACTTGTCGCTCCCAAATGACAAAACGGATCACTTCGCGGAGGCTACAAAAAAAAAGGAGGGACTATAACCTTAATACTCCAACCTTAATACTCCATCGCCTCATATACGATTTCCTGGATGCGCGGCCGATAGTCGCGTGCGCCCAGCTTATTGTTGTGCATAGAGGGGTAAGTTCGATTGGACAGGAATACAAAAATGATGTCGTTTTCGGAATCTGCCCATGTGCAGGTGCCTGTAAACCCAAGATGTCCAAAGGTGGAAGCAGAAGCGAGCTGCGACATATTTTGGTTGCGTCTTGCGCTAAGTTCCTTCATGTCAAAACCAATTCCCCGGCGAGTATCACTACTATGCCGGGTAGTGAAGAGCCGCACAGTTTCCGGGCTTAGATACTGCTTGCCGCCATAGTATCCGTCATTGAGCAACATTTGCATAATTACGGCCAGATCATTAGCATTGGAAAACAAGCCGGCATGACCGCTGACGCCACCCAGCATAGCGGCACCCATATCGTGAACATAGCCTTGAATGCGCTGGCGACGGAAATATTTATCTTCTTCGGAGGGAACAATTCGCGAATTGGGGAATTTTTTATTTGGATTGTAAGTAGCTGTTACGAGGCCTAATGGTTGATAAAACTGTTCTTGTGCATATCTCTCAATTGGCACGCCACTAATTCTACCTACCATATCGCCCAGCATATAAAAGCCGAGGTCGCTATATTTATATTCCCTGTTAGCTCGCAGTTCCGACTGTCGGATTTGTTGCCAGATGGAATCCCGGAATGCATCGAGCATAAACAGCCTGTTAGTTACTTGTGTGTTAAATTCACCCGCAGCTGTTTTGCGATAAAATTTTTGCGAAGGTCTTGGGTTGCGTTTGCTTTTGGTAACAGTTTGCTCAAAAAATGGTATCCACGGTCGCAGCCCTGCGCGATGGGCCATGATGTCGTAGATGCTCAAGCCCGCCTTATTGGTGGCTTTCAGCTCAGGCAGGTAATCACTCAGGGGTTGGTAAATATTGATCCGCCCTTGATCATATAGCTTCATGGTAGAAATAGTGGTAGCAGCAATTTTGGTGATGGAAGCGAGGTCATAAATGTCATTGCGTTCAACGGGAATGCGCCGCGAATAGGTGTGATGACCATAAGCTTTGTGAAACACCACTTTGCCATCTTTGGCTACCAGTACTACTGCGCCGGGTGTGGCTTTTATTTTAATCGCTTCTTCCACCAAGTCGTCAATATCCTCAAGCTTGGCCGCGTTTAGTCCGACACTTGCCGGCGGAGCGTAACCTAGTCGAAACAGGCTGTTGGTAGTCTGGCCATCGCCGAAGCGACTTCTTTTGGAAGCTGTCACCGGCAGGCGCCCCTGTATGCTAAATGCACCAAACAAGGCCTGCGCAGCCAGGTCTTGTGCATGCTCATTAGACTCGTAGGCTTGTAGAACCCAGTCAATTTTATCAAAATATTTGAGACTATAGGGATTGCCAAATACTACGAGAACTACTTTGGTCTTCTCCTGTAATTTTTCAATCAGAGTGCGTTGGCTGACTGAGAGGCCGAAGTTGTCGCGGGCATAGCTGCTCATATCGTGCAGCCCGATGATTACCACATCCATTTCGCTCAGTTTTTTGACCGTTCGCTTGATTTTGTCGGGGCTCAACTCCTTACCAGTGTAGTAGTGTTCCATGCCAGTATACATGGAAAGTGTTTTTTGAAAATCTGTCTTATGGATAGCACCTAAGCTGAGGGAAGCCATTTTTAGCTTATCAATTTGGCGAAAAGGCAATAGCTCGTCTTTATTTCGCACCAAGGTAAGGGCATTGGCAATCAGGCGTCGTTTGAGTACCAGAGCTTTCGAACTATTGAGTTCGGCCCGCATATTGGAAATTTTTAAAGGCTCGAAGCGCGTAAGGCCAAGTTGAAACTTAGATGTAAGTACTTTTTTCACACTTTTTTCAAACTGCTTTCTATCGAGTTTGCCTTCTGCTAGATATTTTTTGATTGTGTTGACGGCAGCGGGGACATCTTCAGGCAACAGCAACACATCATTACCTGCGACCAACGCTTCTGCTTCCACCTCGCCAGGCTGGTGGTGCTTGGTAACCCCCTTCATGCCCAGGCCATCTGTAAAAATGAGTCCCTCGAAGCCCATTTCTTTTTTTAGCAAATTGGTTATTGTAGCCCTGGACAAGGTAGTGGGGCGATTTGTTCGATTGTCCAAAATCGGAACATGAAGGTGCGCTACCATCATGCTTTGAACATTGTGCTCAGCCAGTACCTTAAAAGGAAAAAGTTCGATGCTGTCGAGCCTTTGCTGAGCATGGGAGATGACGGGCAGGTCGTAATGCGAATCGACATCAGTATCGCCGTGACCGGGAAAGTGCTTGGCGCAGGCCATCACATGAGCATCCTGCAGGCCTTTCATGTACATATAACATTTGGCAGCTACATTGTATCGGTCTTCTCCAAAAGAACGGGTGTTGATGACGGGATTTTCGGGATTGTTGTTTACATCAGCTACCGGAGCAAAATTGACATGCACGCCAATCCGATGACACTGCCTGCCAATTTCCTGCCCCATTTCGTACAAGAGGCGATTGTCCTGGATGGCACCCAATGTGAGTTGTTTCGGAAAGCTAAAGCCATCTTCTTTGAAGCGCATTCCAAGCCCCCATTCAGCATCGATGGCGATCATAAGAGGTACTTTGGGTGATAATGCCTGGAAGCGGTTGGTCAGCTCAGCCTGTCTTTCGGGAGTACCCTGGAAGAAGCACAAGCCCCCTACATGATGTGTTGTGATGTGCTTTTCAATACTGGCCGTATGCTCTGGCCCTTTGTTGGAATAAGCTCGAATCATAAGCAACTGTCCGATTTGCTCCTCTTCCGTCATAGCATCGAATTTAGCATCGACCCACACATCTTCGGCAGTTTTGGAGTTGCCTTTACCGGCTTCAATGCTTAAGCTTTGATTGCGAGGAGTATTCAGACAACACACGACCAATAACAGAACCAGAAATATTTGCCTCTTCACGATCTTTACCTTTTTTTATATTAATTATTGTCTTCGATTACCGACTTCCGGATCAATGGCTCGAGCGCGCTGGAAATATTCATCGGCTTTGGCCTGATCTCCTGTGTTGCCGTAGGCCGAGCCCAGGTTCCAAAGGGCATCCGCATCGTCAGGGTTTTGATTCAGTGCTTTTTGAAAAAAATCTATGGCTTTGGTCGGATTGCCACTCACACCATAGGCTACGCCCAACAGGCGCAGGGTTTCATAATCGGTAGCATCCATTTCGTGAGCCTTTTGGAGGTAGCGCAGCGAGCGTTGCAAATCGCCTTTTTCTTCTCCAAAATAAAGGCCTGCATCCCGATAAGTGATCTGCAAATTGCCGCTGGCATTGGGGTCTTCAGGTTTCATCCGTAGGGCCTCGCCATAATATTCGATGGCATCATCGTATTCTTTTAAATAATTATGCACATTGCCGAGCAGTACAAAAGCATCCTGATAGCCGGGATGTATGCGTACTGCTTCCAATAGATGTTCTTTGGCTTCCAGCAACATGCTCCGGCGCTTGCTTTCATCCTTTACCAAAACAGACTGCGTGGATAGCTCGCCGCCCAAAGCATTCCGAAGTTTGGCGCTATTAGGAGAATTGAAAATATCCGTGCGGAAGAGCGTAAAGTTGTCTTTCCAGGCAAAATTGCGACTAAACGTTTTGGCACTATACAGCAACAATACAAGGGCACTGACTCCCAATACCAGATGTAGTTGCTTAAAGTGATGTAACTTTCCTTCGGCCATTCGTAAAGCCAATCGATAGAGCAATACTGACACAATCAAACAGAACCCAGCCGATGGCATAAACATAAAACGCTCCGACATATTAGTCCCTACCGGAAATATAATATTTGAAACAATTGATAGCGTTAGCAAGAAATATAAAATACCAAAGCTGACGGGGTCTTTCTTTGTCCAGTTTTTTATTGCCACTAATATCAAACCCACATAAGCAGCCAAGCTTAGCAATACCTGCCAATTGCTCCAGCTCATTAAAGCTACATGGCGGGGGTAATAGTCATGCGTAAGTGGATGTGGAAAGATGAGTAGCTGAATGTATTTGCCGAGCGTGAACATTATTGTAGCGAGTCGCTCAGAAAGGCTGAGGTGTGCATATTGTGTGCCTTCCAACTTGAGGAAAGGATTATTCATCAGTTCCAAAGAAGGCTCTCCTAATGACCAGCCCAAAACACTTCCCCTGATAAGTAAGAAAATGCCTGCTGTTCCCAGCAGTGGTAGCACCTGACGGACAATGTCAGCCATTTTGGCTTTGGTAAAAAAGTAAAAGGCCAGTGGTATTACCACCAAAAAGGTAATTGCATTTTCTTTTGATAAGAGTGCCAGGAAAAAAAGGGCGGCTGCCAACAGTACATATTTCGTTCTTTTTTTATACCAGGCTTGTAGGGAAAAATAGAGCGCTGCTAGACTTCCCAAAAGGGCAAGAATCTCATCGCGGCCTTTAATGTTGGCTACAGCCTCGGTGTGGATAGGGTGAGCCACAAATAAGAGCGCGGCTAGCAATGCTACAAAGTACTTGTATTCGGGACGGGTGTTTTTAAACAGCTGCAATAGCACAAGATACAACACTATTCCGGTGAGGCTATACCATAGAATGTTTAGAAAGTGGCTGATCCAGGGACGGCCTTCATAAACAACGGCGCCATCTTGATCTTTTTTTACTTTTCCGGCAGTATCCGTCGCGGGGCGGGCAAAAAGTTGCCATTCGATGGCAAAAAGAACGAGGGACAGGGGACGATAGCGGCCCCCCGAAACGAGTTTGTCTTTGCCTTCTACTTTGAAAAAACCTTTGAAGGTATCGTATTTCAAAATGCCCGGGATGCCCGCCAGCCCCTGGGTGGTGTACATGTTGTCATAGATCACAATAGCATCATCCTGTGTGTATTTGTGCGGGAGGGTATTGGCGTACAAAAGAAAGCTAAAGGCAAGGATAAGCCAACAGTGGAGGCGCTTGTTGGTAAAAAAAGGAGGTAGCCCGGAGAGCCGGGCCGTTTTGGCGGGCTTTGTTTTCGGTATGTTTTTTTTTGTTTTTTTCTTAGGCTTGCTCATGTGCTTGTGGAAAATTATAGCTCGTTGCCGCCAACAATATACGGTTAATATTCAAACTCCATCTGCTGGCAGGGATAGCCAAAAAGAAATTTTTCCTTGATCAGCCGGGCAGCCCGGCCAGGCACCATTTCCTCCCAGCCCCCTTCATCGGCCTGTAACATTTGGAGCACTGTTTTTGAAAAAATATGCAAGACTTCATGTTTGAAATTTTCAACATCCACAATTGCCTGGGTGTCCAGCAAATGCTTGTACAAAAATTTGATGCCCTCAGGTACCGGCAGATTTTGAGCAGTAATTAATTCTTCGCTACCCTCTTGCAGCAGGGGATACACATACATCTTTACATTGCGGGTAAACAACTCTCCGAATGCACTGAGCAAACGACCATCCTGGTTTTGCTGGTATTTATCGTTGATCACTTCCAACAATTGCCGTACACCCAGCACCAATCCGAGTTTTTTTATCTTATAATCCGAAAGATAGGCTATCAGCTTTTGATGCTGTTCACAATTTGAAATGATCACCGTTTGCCCCAACGCACAGAGCAGTTCCGCTCTGTCGAGAAAGTCCTGCTCGTCCAAATCACCCTCTGCACACAAATTGTCAAGGGTGATTTCTGCCAGCAAAAATGCTTTTTTTGCATCCACCTTTGGCTCCTTGCAAAAGGTTGCCCAGCTTGCCCTCAGCATATCTTCATTCACCAAAGTGGCTGGCCGAAAACTGCCGCGCACTACCAATACATCTTTTTTATATAAAAATTCCGAGGCATGCAAATTGCGACCATCCGGCCCAAACATGGCTACTTCGCTCAGCCCGTGTTTCACCAGCATCAAGCTTAGCCACCGATTGTCGAGCTCTTTAAAATCGGGGCCTGTGACACGGATCATATCTATCGAAACCCGGCCATGCAAATTGTCCAGCAAGGACTCGATCATCACTTCGGCATCATCGTGATAGCGCAGGCAGGCATAGATCAGATTGACGCCCAACACCCCTACGGCCTGCTGCTGGAGGCGGTTGTCTTTGTCGAGCATCTTCACATGTATTACAATATCATTGGGCGCTTCGTCGGGCTGAAGCTGGAAGCGCAGCCCCAGCCAGCCATTGCCATTGATCGTTTTGTCAAAATTGATTGCAGCAATCGTATCTGCAAAAACAAAAAAATTGGTGTCGGGTCGTTCGTGTTGCAGGCGGTTAGTCATCAGCTCGTATTCGTGGTCCAGCATTTTGTACAAGCGGGATTCGCATACATAGCGGCCACTGTCCTCGATGCCGTATATTTTGTCGGAATACACTTTGTCATAAGCCGACATCGTTTTGGCAATCGTCCCGGCAGCAGCGCCTACCTGAAAAAAATAGCGGGCCACTTCCTGCCCTGCGCCAATTTCGGCAAAGGTGCCGTAAAAACGATCATCGAGATTGATTTCGAGTGCTTTTTGCTCGGTTTCGAGCGCCTTGCGAGAGTTCATATGATGAGTGATTGACCAATTGACTGGCTGTAAAAATATACAAATTTAAACGGAACGCTCTCCGAAAAGGTTGTATAAACACCCGGCTCAAATAACGGGACAAGCTCTTCAGCACAGTTTTCGTAATTTTGCAGGATCAATATTGAGAAGTAAGTCATGTTTCCAAAATACGATGTGATAGTGGTGGGTGCCGGACATGCCGGTTGCGAAGCCGCCGTAGCTGCCGCCAGGCTGGGTTCCAGAGTCTTGTTGGCTACCATGAATATGCAAACCATCGCCCAGATGTCATGCAATCCCGCAATGGGGGGGGTAGCCAAAGGACAAATTGTGCGTGAGATCGATGCGCTGGGTGGTTATTCCGGCATTGTGACGGACCATAGCATGCTCCAGTTTAGGATGCTCAACCGCTCCAAAGGCCCTGCTATGTGGAGCCCGCGAGCACAGAATGATCGCATGCAATTTTCTGCCAAATGGCGCCAAATGCTCGAAGCGCATCCCCTGATCGACTTTTGGCAGGAAATGGTGACTGGTATTATTGTGAAGAACGGTATGGCCAAAGGTGTACGTACGGGCTTGGGGCTGGAAATTGAAAGTGATTCGGTGATTCTCACCAACGGCACCTTCCTCAACGGCATTATTCACATCGGCGAAAAGCAGTTTGGTGGCGGGCGAGCCGGAGAGCGGGCTGCTAAAGGCATTACGGAGCAGCTGCAAATGCTCGGCTTTGAATCGGGCAGAATGAAAACGGGTACCCCTCCACGCCTCGATGGCCGCTCATTGGATTGGAGCCGAATGGAAATTCAAGCCGGCGACGAGAAGCCTGGTCGCTTTTCATTTACCAACACACCCCTGCCTTCTCAACAGCGTCCCTGCCATATTGCCTTTACCAACAAAAAAGTACACGAAATACTAAAAACGGGCTTTGATCGGTCTCCCATGTTCAGTGGCCGGATTAGAGGTGCCGGGCCTCGTTATTGTCCCAGTATCGAAGATAAAATCGATCGCTTTGCAGCACGTGACCGCCACCAACTGTTTATCGAGCCGGAGGGCTGGGACACAGTAGAAATTTATGTAAACGGCTTTTCTTCTTCCTTGCCGGAAGAGGTTCAATACAAGGCTCTCAGAAAGATCGACGGCTTTGAAAATGCCAAAATGTTTCGCCCCGGTTATGCTATCGAATACGACTATTTTCCCCCTACCCAACTACAAATATCCCTGGAAACCCGCTTGGTGAAAAAGCTGTTTTTTGCCGGTCAAATCAATGGCACCACCGGATATGAAGAAGCCGCCTGCCAGGGCTTGGTGGCCGGCATCAACGCACATCGTGCCATCCACGCAGAGGAGCCCCTCGTACTCAAACGGTCGGAGGCCTACATCGGGGTGTTGATCGACGATCTGATAAACAAAGGCACAAAAGAGCCTTATCGGATGTTTACTTCGAGGGCTGAATACCGTATCCTGCTGCGGCAGGACAATGCCGACATCCGCCTGAGCCCGATTGCTCATCAGCTTGGTATGCAAGACATGGCCAAACGAATGCAGCGGGTTCAGGAAAAAAATGAGGCTACTTCAGCGATCAACAAATTTTTTCGCAATTGTAGTGTGCAGCCGGAAGAGATCAATCCCTTGCTCGAAAGCAAAGGCTCGGCCCCCTTGCAGCAAAAGATCAAGCTGTACAATATCTTGATCCGGCCGCATATTCAGGTAGAGGCCCTCCGAAAGGTCCTTAGCCGGGTTGATGCTTTTTTAGCCGGGTTCGACCAGGAGTCGGTCGAGCTGGCTGAGATCAATATGAAATATGAGGGATATATTCGGAAAGAGCAGGAACTGGCAGAAAAAATGAATCGCCTGGAATCTGTGCCGCTTGCTGCTGATCTCGATTATGGCGAGCTGGTGTCACTTTCGGCAGAAGCCAGAGAAAAACTGGCTCAGCTCAAGCCACGCACCATCGGCCAGGCCAGCCGTATCAGCGGCGTATCCCCCTCAGATATTTCTGTGTTGTTGGTACACATGGGACGTTAGCCATCCACAATTGGGTCTTTCTTGAGCACAAGCCGCTGCTCACTCTGCTATGGCAATCGTAGCCAGGCTAAGACTGCAGCCCTTTATTTCCAGTATTTTTTCACCACAGGCTTCCAGCGTAGCGCCGGTAGTGAGCACGTCATCTACCAGCAGGACGTGCTTAGCCATGAGTTGGTCCGGGTGGTTCACTGAAAATGCGGTGCGGACATTCGCCAGCCTTTCCAGCCTGGTTTTTTTGGTTTGGCTATCCGACATGCTTGTTCTTTGCAGTGCATTTTTAGCCCAGGGAATTTGCATGCTTTCAGAGAGGCCCTGAGCAAAGAGGTCGCTTTGATTGTAGCCACGTATTTTTTCCTTCCTGGGATGCAGCGGAACCGGGACGATCAACTGGGCTGTTTGAAAAATTTCGCTTTTTTTGAGATGGTGGCCATACAAGGTACCCAGTTTGAGTCCGATATTTTTTTGTTGCTTGTATTTCAGATGATGGATGAGTTGCTGGACTTTGCCTTTTTTGATGAAATGGTAAAGTGCCGCGCCGGTACGGATGGGTATCCGGCCATCGAACCTTTCGGTAAACGGATTCTCCGCTTCGAGATGATAATTAGTCTTTGGAAGATGATATTGGCAGGGCAGGCAAATGGCGAGTTCTTTAGGAGGCAGGTTTTTACTGCAAGCCAGGCAAAGGCGCGGATAAAACAAGGATACCAGATCATCGAGGTAGCGAACCAGTGGAATACCCATAATATGCCAACATTTCTCCACAATTTATCAAAAACCCCGGGAACCAGTAGTTAGATTGGAGGTTTTTTCTACAAAAAACGTCCCGACTAAAAAGGATCGGGACGCATCAAAACAAAACGAAAAACCAACTTTAAACAAGTCTTTTTATTTTTTCTTTATAACCTTTTAGATTTCGCTTTTGTTGCAAAATTTCTGTTAATAATTTGCTAATCCTCTGGGTTTGTCAACCTGCTTCCAACGCCACAGGAATGCGTTTTTCTTTACCTCGGCGCACTACCGTCAGTATGATTGTATTCCCGACTTTAGAACGTCCAATCAGCTCTTGAAGTTCCGGCACAGATTTCACTTCCCTATTATCCACGCTAATTATTACATCCTTTGGCAACACCCCTGCAAGCTGGGCTGCTCCGCCATCTACCAGGCTTTCCACATAAACACCCTGTGTGAGGCTAAGGTTCAGCTCTTCGGCCCGTTCACTATCCATATCAGAGATGTTGATTCCCAGGAATGCCCGTTGATAACTGCCATATTCTATAATGTCAGCAACTATTTTTTCCATCATTTTCACGGGAATGGCAAATGAGTAGCCTGAAAATGTACCCGTTTGAGTAGCGATCGCTGTATTGATACCAAGCAAGCGGCCCTGAGCGTCCACCAATGCCCCGCCACTGTTGCCGGGATTGACGGCAGCATCCGTCTGTATAAAAGCTTCAATGGAGCGATTGCCACTGATGATATTTATATTCCGCCCCTTGGCGCTGATGATCCCTGCTGTGACTGTTGAATTGAGGTCAAAGGGATTGCCCACAGCCAGTACCCATTCTCCGATTTTTGCTGCATCAGAATCGGCATACTGAAGGGTGGGCAGATCATGCCCTTCGATTTTGAGCACTGCCAGGTCGGTTTGCGGGTCTGTTCCTATTACTGTAGCGACGTAGGCACGATTGTCGAAAAGCGTCACTTCCACCTCATCGGCAAATTCAACTACATGATTGTTGGTAACTACATATCCATCTTCGGAAATGATGACCCCTGAACCGGAGCCGCGACGCAACTGATCGGGCATATCGAAGGGGTTGCCGAAAAAGAAGTCGTCGCCAAAAAATTGCCTGAACGGATCGCTGGGACGATCCTTGGGCTGGCGCCCTTTATTAGCAGCGGTACTTTCGGCAGCTGAGATGTGTACAACTACCGGCATTGCTTTTTCGGCAGCTTTGGTAAAATCGAAGGGAAGGGGTGCGGTGGCAGGGCTGTTGTTGACTTTATAGCTGGCTGATTGGGCATAGGCTGTAGTCTGATCGGTCTGAAAGCCTGTGCCCGGGTTGAATAGAAGGCCGCCGGCAAGTGTAATGAGACCGCCAATGATGCCTGCAAAAACAAGGGAAACAATATTTTTCATGATGGCATATCCTTTGGATGAATAAATAGTTGGAGTAGCGTCCGAAATTTGGAAATGTACCGAGAGGTTGTTGGAAAAACGATGGGTAAAAGCCATTGTTTTCAGGCATTTTTGTTTTAACAGTACCTTAACACCCGACTGTAGTTTGCCTACATTTGGGCAAATCTCCACAGATCTTCGGCCGGCAGATTTAGGCTCTTTAGCCTTTTCAAAAATACTGTATCTTTATCACGAAAACACAAATATATTATATGAAAAATAGCATTCAGGAAGGAATTGACAGTGCTGCCTTACTGATGCCTGAATGCGGGCTGGAGCAGGAGTTGATCCAAATGCCTGAATTTTACAAAGGCCTGATGTGGGGTAAGCCCCGCTTTGGGCATCCGGAAGGCAGGGTGGTGTATCATATTCAGGAATTGCTGGCTAATATTGACCGCCTCACCATTGAACCGCCCGTTCGGAAGCAGCTGCGGCTGATTGCTTTTTTGCATGACACCTTCAAGTATAAGGAAGTAAAGGGTGAGCCCCGCGACTGGCAGCTGCATCACGCCGTTTTTGCCCGAAAATTTGCCGAACAATTTATCAGCGATGAAGCTGTTTTGGATGTGATCGAATTGCATGACGAGGCTTATTATTGCTGGCGGAGACACCATATATACAGAGACCCCTACACGGCCCGCCAGCGCCTGGCAAAGTTGCTCGACCGGCTTGAAGGCAACAAGCTCCAGCTGTACTATCTCTTCTTCAAATGCGATACCTGTACCGGCGACAAGAACCGGGCGCCCCTTAGCTGGTTTGAAAAAACGGTGCCGGGTATTGAGATTCAAGCGCTGTAAAGCAATTCTGTCAATAGTTTTATTTTTGAAACTTTTTTGGATGATACAAGGTTTAGCAATTATACGCGATGGGGAATTTAATACCTTCAGTAAGCGTGTATTGTTTGGTTGGTATTCCTGTATGATCCCGCAATGATTACAAAGCCGGTAAATTCCTATATTTATGGCTCAAATGGCAAAAAAAGAATCGAAAAAACAACATTACTCAAGGATATTTGAGCAGGAGTTCTATCCTCATGCGGATGCTTTATACAACTTTGCTTTCAACCTTACCTACCATGAGGATGATGCCAGTGATCTGGTACAGGAGACCTATTTGAAGGCTTTCCGTTTTATCGACAAGTACATTGAAGGCACCAATGCCAAGGCGTGGCTGTTCAAGATTTTGAAAAATGCCTTCATCAACCAATATCGCAAGAAGAGTAAGCGCCCCAATACCGTCGATTTTGAATCCATCATCCGCTATCAGGATGAAGAGGACAATACCCAGCTCAACAGCTACGTTGACTTGCGCGAGGAGATTTTCCAAAGCATGATGGGCGATGAAGTAACCAGCGCCATCAATGCTTTGCCGGTGGATTTCAGAACGGTCATTTTGCTGTGCGATATTGAGGGCTTTACCTATGAAGAGATTTCAAAAATCGTGGATATCCCAATCGGTACGGTACGCTCCAGGCTGCACCGGGCACGAAATATGCTGAAAGAAAGATTAAAAAAGTATGCTGAAGCAAAAGGCTATAAAGATAAACGCTCCTAAATTGTTAACTTACATACCATCTCGGCCAGCAGTGATGTTTTTCCTGTTGGCGGGTTTGTGTATCAAAAATCAATGGCAATGGGAAATTTAAAAAATCACAAAGAGTTGGTCACAAAAGTGAATATGTACCTCGATAATGAGCTTTCCAAAGAGGCGGAAAGAGATTTGCTCCGGGAGATTCAACAAAACCCCCTCTATCTTGAAGTCTTAAGCAAAGAGCAGTCGTTTAGAGAATTTATCAGAAGCAAAGTCCATCGACGCAAAGTATCGCCCTCCCTCATCCAGTCCATCAAAGACAAAATTCAAACACATCCCTCTTAGCTATCTGTAGCTGCTTTTCACGAATGCCGGTTCGGGCATCTTTTCTGTAAAGTGAGGAAGCCTTTTCCTCAAATTGCGGGAGATGTGCTATCTTTGCACAAAATGCAAGCATTGCCAAACATTATGTCGTCACTTCTTCCCTGCTTTTTCCATTAGCGGCCTTCCTTTAAAAAATGCCCCCACATTCTATTGTACCCAAATTTTTAAACTCCATCCTCCATGCTAGATAAAATCGAAGCGATAAAAGAACGCTTTTTATACCTGGAAGGCCAGCTGTCCGATCCAACGATTATCTCCGATATCAGCCGATATAAAAAAATAAATAAGGAATACAAAGACCTTAAAATAATTGTGGCAGTTGGTGATCAATATCACCAGCTGCTCGGCAATATTGCTACCAGCAAAGAAATGCTAACCGAAAACGATCCGGAAATGAAGGAGCTGGCACAAGCCGAGCTCAATGAGCTCCAGCCTCAGCTCACCGAAGTGGAAGCCCGCCTCAAAACACTCCTCATCCCCAAAAATCCGGAAGATGCCAAGGATGTGATTTTTGAAATTCGCTCAGGTACCGGTGGCGATGAGGCCAGCCTGTTTGCCGGCGACTTGTACCGAATGTACTCCAAATATTTTGAACACAAAGGCTGGAAGGTCGAAGTACTCGACATCAATGAGGGGAGTGTGGGCGGCTACAATAAGCTGGTGCTGGATATTAGTGGCGAAGAGGTTTTCGGGTCCCTGAAATTTGAATCCGGAGCACATCGCGTTCAGCGAATTCCCAAAACCGAGTCGCAGGGCCGGATACATACCTCTGCCGCCACCGTGGCTGCAATGCCCAAATTTGAGCAGGAGGATGTTGACATCAACCGCGCCGATCTAAAAATCGATACCTACCGCTCGAGTGGAGCTGGCGGTCAGCACGTCAACAAAACGGAATCTGCCGTTCGCATCACTCACCTTCCCTCCGGCATTGTAGCCGAAAGCCAGGAAAGCCGCAACCAGATCAAAAACAGAGAAATTGCCCTGCAACGCCTTTATGCCAAAATCTATGAGATACAAAAGGAACAGCATGAGTCGGAAGTAGCGGCGCATCGAAAGTCGCTGGTCGGCAGCGGTGACCGATCCGATAAAATCCGTACCTACAATTATCCGCAAAACCGGGTAACCGACCACCGCCTGGAAGGAAGTGCCAAAAATTTCAATCTTCAGACTATTATAAACGGTGACCTCGAGCCAATTATCGAATTATTGCAGTTGGTAGAAAATGCTAAAAAACTACAAGCAGAAGAAGAAGTATAGATAAGAGCGTGTTAGGGATTTGCTTTTGGAGCGAACGCAGCCAAATTTTTTTCTGAATGAGGCCTGGGCAAGCCAAAGCTTGCAAACCGCACAAAGCGGATGGGATGCCGCGAGCATAGCCTTAGCTACGCGCCGAAGAGGTAAAATTGTACCGACGGATACAATTACACGATGTACAGGACAAAAGCTGCCCGTTCGCTTGGCAGGCGGCTTTGGCAAGTACACCTTAAATGTACGATACTCTAAGCCTGACGGACAACTTCTAAACCTAAAAATCCATTCCCAGTGATACATACAGCCTCGGCTTCTGCACTACCCGTGTCTCTATTCCCCAGGCATAATCCACTCGAAGGAAGTAACCAAACAGGACGGTTCGCACACCAAAGCCATATCCTGCCACGATTGGGTCGCGGAAATAATTGACCTTAATCGATACGGTAGGCGGATTGGAAACGACCACTGTGTTGAGCGGATTTTCCTTACTGAAGGGCGTTGTTCCCTGCCATGCTGTTCCCACATCAAAAAAGCCAAGAAGTTGAAAATTGCGGAAAAAGGAAGAGCGGGTACGTGGCATAATATACCGGAAGGCCGGAACGCGCAGCTCCAAGTTAGCCAGCGCAAAAGAACCGCCATTGCGAATATTCCACCGAAAACCACGCATATTGCTTGCCAGGGTCTGGTAGGCGTAGTTGCCTTCAGTAGGAAAAGGTATTTCATTGTTGAAGCTGGGGAAGAGCCAATTGTCCACTCCGCCCAAAAAGTAAAGTATTCGCTCAGAGCCAAATGATGTGGCTGCCGCCAACCTCGCTGCCAATATCGAGTGTTTGTCGAGGCGCTGATAATGGCGCGCATCCAGCCCGAGGATAGTCATAAACCCATCTCCCAGATCAAAGCTCACATTATCAATCAGGTCAACCTGAATTCGTTTTACGGCTTCTGCAAATACTTTGTAGCGGGTGCCGTTTTTGATGTTGAGCGATACATCCAGCGTATTGTCAAACACATATTCCAGCTTTAGCCCGAGACGCTGCTGGTGGAGGGTGGGCACATCCAGCGTTTGTGCATCCGTAGCCAGTTGTGTGCGCTTGTCGAGCCGTAAAGTGCCGGTAGCCCGAATACTCCTGAAAATATCCAGGGGGTAGCGTACTTGATATTGCAGAATATGAACCGTTTCTTCGTGTTTGCGCGGCGTAAAAGCAAGCGGCGCATCATCCGTGAATTTGAGAGAGCGACGATAAAAGGCATACCGCTTGTCGAGCTGTTTTTTCTTATCATCAAAAAGCAAAAAATATTCGGCTCCATTGAAGGTGGTAGGCAGCCGGATGCCGCCTTCAAATTCATAATCTTCAAAAAGGTCTTTGAAGTTGCCTTTCAGCAGTATGCCCGGCGGAGGGTAGGAATAGCTCTGCCGATCGGCAGCATAGCTATCCAAACCGCCAAACAGCAGGCTATTGTCAAGCTGTGTAGTGATGTAATCCGTTTTGAATTTCAGGCGATAGGGCACTATCCTGGCCGATCTGAATTTGAGCACCTTTTGCTCATCTGACTGACTTGCTACTGGTTCCAGCTCTGGTCGCTGCAACTCCATCTCTCCCTGATCGTCCTCCACCACCACAGGTGGCCGCTCTTCATTGTCGAACTCGCTTTGAAACATATAATTGTCTATATCAATCCGATCCGTATCCTGCTTTTCCGGCGACACTTCCGACAAATCAATGGGGCGTTCCTCTATCTCCTGCAAAACTTTATCCGTGGATGGCTCCTTTTTGTCTTCTTGTTGGCCATAATATTGCCCCACCGATAGCTGGCGTTGTTTCATATAACGAGTAGCACGAGCTGCCTTTTCGCGGGCAGCATTCACAGGCTGTACATACACCCTATATTCACCCTTGCGCTCCACACATTCGGCCACTTTGCCCGTTTTGCCGGAAATGCTCTGCTCTTTTATCCCGATTGGATAATTGGTGTTGTTGTGGGTAAATGCTTTCTTTTTATACACCGGTTCCAAACGAACTGATACGATCAGCGAGCTATCTAATTTGCTGAGGCTGGAATCTTGATGAAGCACGATTGTAGAGCTGTCCTCCAACAAGATGTGTTGCTCATAATAAGCGATCACGTCTTTCAGATAGCCCATCCGCCGGTTGGCAATGCCACTTTGATCACTGATATAGCTAAACCAGGTGGAGTCGATACCTGCGGGTTGGCGTTCATTGGCAAAGGGGGTGTTGGTCACCCGGACCAATTCCTTGCTGCGGGCTTGCAGGTCGTAATAGTAAATATCATAGGTGTTGAGCGGAAGGATGCTATCCAGGCGCTGCTGGCGGATTATGCTGTCTTGCCGATTGGACGCAAACAAAATACCCGTTTTGCCTTCCACTTTGACGACTCTGGCATCCAGGTCGTCCCAAAAATCATTGGTAATCCGCTCCGTCTGCCGGTTGGGTAGGTTGAAGATAAATATATCGGAGAAGCCGCGTACTGCCCCCGATAGTACCAGCTGGTTTACATTCAGGAAGTCCATGCTGTAAATCCGCTGGTATTGATTGGGAATCACGTCTTTGACGGCATCTTTGGTCAGTACATTGTAGCGCATGAATTTGATCTCATCGCGCCGCTCGTATATCAGGCACAGCTCCTGATTGTTGGGGCTCCAGGCAACGAGCGGATAACCATAGTCGGTAGCCTGAAAAGCATTGCGGAAGCCGCCTTTTAAAATTACTTCGCGCTTACCGCTATTCAAGTCGTGGAGATACACTTTGTATTTCCCTATTTCATTCATTACATAGGCAATCTTCTGCCCGTCAGGACTGAGCTTGAGCTGGGTGATCGGCAGCTTGCGTTTATTTTTGATCTTCACCCTACCGGAAACAAGCGAATCCCTGCTTTCAGCATCTTTTTTATAGCGTTTTTCAAAATACTCCTGCCAGCCTTCCGTAGTGCGCCTGTACGAACTACCCATTACGTACAGCATCCCGCTTTCGATGCTGCGGTTGATCCGGGTTAGATACAGAAGGTTGGAAACCGTGGAGCGGCCATAGTTTTGGCTAATGTAATACCACAGGGAATGACCCGCAAAGCGGGGCTCTTCTTCCGCAAATTTGTCAAAACTCTTGTATCGCTTTTGCAAGATAATATCGCGTAGCTTATTATCCATCTCCGTACTCCATTCCTGCCCAACATAGGCAACTAGCCCCTGTTTGAACCATTCCGGCAGGTTCATCATCACTGCATTTTGCACAATTTCCTGCAGGTTGGAACCAAAAAGCATGGCATTTAGATAGACCGAAGCGATCCCTTCGCGCAATTGTCGGCGCAAGTCGTTGTGATCGCCATTGAAATACACAAATATTTTGTTGCCTACTATTTTGGTATGTCCCCCTGTATTGACAAAGGTCTCTTCACTGCCGATGTTACTCTGCTTAAGGTCTGTGAGGTCTTTGTAAACGATGATCTCAATGCGGCCGTTCATCCGATGCTCCAAAATGCTTTGCACCTCGTCATAATCCAGCTCGGCTGTTTGTACCACAGATTGGCCAATGCCGCGCCCCTCCCCATACCAATAGGTAATAAAATTGGTGGATTCATACTGCAGCCATTCTTCATATTCATTGTGGTATTGAACCCGGTTTTTGCCAAATTCGACTTGTGTACCCTGAGCAAAAAGCGCAGAAAACGGCAGCAGAAGCAGCGTAATGGTGTAGAAGGTAAATGTTCGCATAAAGGGAATTTTAATTCATCGGTTAGCGAATGCGGTCAGGTAATGCCCTGGGTATGTTGTGAAAGTAGATAATTTGTGAAAATTTTGGCTTTCTGTCAATGCAAATACAGCAGAAGTGTATTTTTGCAAACAATAATTTTCTTCCGCCTTAATTTAACGGTTTTTGCATGGCTCTTGTTGCTAAATTCACTTTCAATCCTTTTCAGGAAAACACCTATGTGCTGTATGATGATAGCGGCGCTTGCCTTATCATTGATCCGGGCTGCTATACAGCTGCCGAACAGCAAACACTCTCCCGCTTTATTGACAGCAACAATCTCCGCCCGGAACGCCTCGTCAATACGCACTGCCACATCGATCATGTATTTGGCAACCGATATGTAGCTGACCGCTACGATCTGGCGCTGGAGATTCATGAAGGCGAGCTGCCAGTACTACAGGCTGTTCCAAAAATTGCCCAGCTTTATGGCATTCCTCTGCCCGATGATTCGCCCGAGCCGGGCAGCTTTATTAAAGACGGGGATACCATTCGTTTTGGCAACAGCCAGCTCTTGACCCTTTATACGCCGGGCCACTCACCGGCCAGCATCTCCCTATATGATGAAGCCGCTGGGTTTGTGGTTGCCGGAGATGTATTGTTTCAATCCAGTATTGGCCGCACCGATCTCCCAGGGGGCCACTTCGCCACGCTCATCGACAGCATCCGAAGCCAGCTATTCACTCTGCCAGATAAAACCACCGTATATCCGGGCCATGGTCCCGATACAACAATTGGCTACGAAAAAAAGCACAATCCCTTTCTCAACTCATCAGCAATCAACTAGCCTGCTTTCCAACATTTACTATCTTTAAGTTCACTGAAAAACAACCCGTTACTACAAACTTTCACCTGCATAATGAACAAAGCTTTACTTCTCATCGCCCTATTTTCCGGATTTGTTTTTTGGCAAGGCTGTACGCCCAAAAGCACCACTTCCTCAATTCCTGTGGTTGACCCCTGGGATACTGACCGGCCGCACGATCCCTGGGTTTTTCGCTCCGTGCTGGATACCCAGGCACGAATGATTACCCTGGCTCTCCACGATCAGCTCTGGGCAGCCTATCGCACCAATGATTGTGCACTGTACAAGGTGTGGAAGGGGCACGTCAATTTTGACGGAGCGGTTTATACCACTGTTCACGGCCCGCAGCCTATCAGTATCGGCGATGCTTATTTTGTGAACACTTTCCAATCGCCCTGGCAGATCATAGAAAAGGAGCAATCCACTGAGGCGGAAACTTGCTATAAAGGGCATCGCTTTGAGGATGGCCATGTCATTTTGATGTACGAGCTTCTCTACAAGGGAGCTGTCATTACTATTGAAGAACAGGCAGAATATCTCGAACCTGAGTCCGGATTGCCCGGTTTTGAGCGGATATTTACTACTAAAAATGTTCCTGCGGATGCACAAATTGCTTTACAAACCAACCTCAGCTCTATAGCACTCAAAGAAAGGGTCGAAACCACCGGCAAATTTATCGAGGAAGTTTCAAAGCCACGCACAAAGGGCAGTATCACTGCCTTTGACATTAGCGGAAGGCTCATGCTCAACAGCAATGCCGAGACCCGCTTCATGGTTACTTTTGGTAAAAAACCCATGATCGAAAACCCCAACAAACCAGCCGATGAAGAGCAAGAGGAGCTCCCGCTCGGCCAGCGCCTCATCGCCCGCAGCGATTGTAAGACCTGCCACAATGCCTTCAAGAAAACCATCGGCCCGGCTTACAAAGAGGTAGCACTCAGATACCGAAATACAGAAGAAAATATAGCCATGCTGGCCGCAAAAGTCAAAACCGGCGGTTCCGGCGTTTGGGGCGGGCAGGTGATGAATGCACATCCCAATGAATCACAAACCACACTACATGAAATGGTCAGCTATATCATGTCATTGGATGCTGAAGAAGAGGCTGCACTGACAAAAGCCGACACTACGGGACAAGCTGATAGCCTGGTCATTGTGACCGCTGAAACAATCGATGACAACATGCTCCTCCCCGGCATACTGGCCAAATACTATACCCACGACAAATACATCAACAAGCTGGCCGATGTCAATACCCGCCAAGTGGCCAAATATGAAGGTATCATTCCTCAAATCTACGCAATGGACAGTGACTTGGCTTGGGCTGGCGACAATTTTGCCATCTTCTTCGAGGGCTATCTCCTCATCCCCAATGATGGCGAATATCAATTTAGCCTCATCTCCGACGATGGCTCCCGCATGTACTTACACAACGACTTGCTGATCGACCACGACGGGCTGCACGGAGCTGATGAAAAACAGGCTGCCGCCAAGCTGGAAAAAGGATATCACCCCTTTCGGGTAAACTATTTCCAGGGGCGGGGAGGAAAAAACATAATCTGGAAATGGAAGCATCCCGACTCGCTGGCTTTCCAAAAAGTGGAAAAAAATGCCCTTTTTCATCACGCCAGCCGCCAGGCACCCCGTAGTACCAGCTCCGATATTGCCTTTCCGCAGTCCAGTGAAATCCCCGGCGATGCAATGCCGCTTACCGATGTCCATCCCAGCTACACCCTTAGCCAGGCCAGGCCCGATGACTTTCTGCCAAAAGTAGGAGGCATGGATTTTCTTTCCGATGGCCGCATGGTAGTTAGCACCTGGGATGCCAATGGCAGCGTGTACCTGCTGGAAGGGGTGCAAAGTGGCGATCCTGCCAAAATTAAGGTGAAAACTATTGCAAAGGGCCTAGCCGAGCCGCTGGGCTTAAAAGTAGTAGATGATCAGATTTACGTCCTCCAAAAGCAAGAACTCACCCACCTCATTGACCGTAATGGCGATGATATGATTGATGAGTACAAAACGCTAAGCAACCGCTGGCAGGTTTCTGCCAACTTTCATGAATTTGCCTTCGGCCTGGCTTACAAAGATGGCCATTTCTACGCCGCTCTCGCCACTGCGATTGATCCGGGTGGCGCCAGCACCCAGCCGCAGATTCCCGACCGCGGCAAGGTGGTCAAAATTTCCAAAGCCGATGGCAATACGTCTTTTGTAGCACACGGCCTGCGCACTCCCAATGGCATCGGACTGGGAGTGGATAACGAAATCTTTGTGACCGACAATCAGGGCGACTGGCTGCCGGCTTCCAAAGTAGTGCATGTAACAGATGGTGCCTGGTTTGGTTCCCGCTCTGTGGACTTCGAAGGCACTGCAGAGCTGGAAGAAAATCTTCCGGTGGTATGGCTTCCACAAGATGAAATCGGCAATTCGCCCAGCACACCACTGGCAATTGATGACGGGCCTTACAAGGGGCAGATGATACACGGCGAAGTTACTAACGGTGGGGTTAAAAGGGTTTTTGTAGAGCAGATAAATGGCAAATACCAGGGTTGTGTGTTCCGTTTTATCCAAGGCCTTGAAGCAGGGGTCAATCGCCTCTGTTGGGGCCCCGATGGCGCACTTTACGCCGGAGGGATCGGCTCTACCGGCAATTGGCGGCAAACTGACAAGCTTTGGTACGGCCTCCAACGGCTTAAATACAATGGACAAGCAACCTTTGAAATGCTGGCCGTACGGGCCCGGTCGAATGGTATGGAAATAGAATTTACAGACCCCTTGCAGGAAGGTGATGGCTGGGCCGCATCCGACTATCTGGTAAAACAATGGCGGTATCAGCCTACCGAGGAATACGGCGGCCCAAAGCTCGATGAAGAAATACTCAGCATTCAAAGTGTTCATGTTTCTGAGGATCGGAAAAGAGTATTTCTGGAATTGCCTGGCATAAAAGATAAACACGTCATTTATTTGCGGCTCAACAATCACTTTGTCAGTGCTAGTGGCAACGGCTTGTGGAGTACAGAAGCCTGGTACACTTTAAATCAACTTCCTGAAAATTTGCCCGGATTTACTGCTTCCCGGCCAGAGATACAACCCAACACGCTCACCAGCAGCGAAAAAGCAAAAGGCTGGCAACTGCTCTTCGATGGTCAGACCACTAAAGGTTGGCGCAATTACGGCAAGCAAAGCATTGGCTCCAGCTGGAAAGTGGAAAATGGTACACTTCTACTGGATGCGCAAAGGAAACCCGAAGGTGGTTGGCAGGCTGAAGATGGCGGAGACATTATCACGGAGGAAGAATTTGAAAACTACGAGCTGCGCCTGGAGTGGAAAATTGCGCCATGTGGCAATAGTGGTATTATATTCAATGTGGCGGAAAGTGAGGAAGATGATTTTGTATGGCAAACCGGCCCCGAAATGCAGATACTCGATGATGCCTGCCATCCCGATGCCCGCATCGAAACACATCGAGCTGCTGATCTCTATGATATGATTTCTACCTCCTTTCCTACTGTCAAACCGGCAGGGCAATGGAATAAAGTACGCCTCATTGTGAAGGAAGGAAATGTTGAGCATTGGCTTAACGGCTACAAAGTGGTCAGCTATAAGCTATGGACCGACAAATGGAATGATATGGTAGCTCGCAGCAAGTTTAAAGATATGCCGCGCTTTGGAAAAGCCCGCAAAGGCCATATCGCATTGCAGGACCATGGCGATCCAGTTTGGTTCCGGAATATAAAAATCAGGCGCCTTCAGCCCGCCGGATAAAGAAAACTTATTGCTATACCCGGTGTTGTCTTATAAAAATGTATTGATAAAATTAAGCTTCATTGTATGCCCTGGAAGTGGTACGATAGCACGGTAGTGAAAATTGAAGATCAGTCGGCCAACACCCGGCGATTTTGGCTGGAAGTACCCGAAAACATTCACTTTCAGGCTGGCCAATTTGTGACGATGGATCTGCCGATCCACGAAAAGCGGCTCAAACGCTGGCGTAGCTACTCCATCGCCAATCCGCCCAATAGCCACAACCGGCAGCTCGAGTTTTGCATCGTTCACCTGGATGGTGGCGCCGCTTCCCGCTATCTGTTTGAAGAGGTCAGCGAGGGATCTGCCATTCGGTTCAAAGGCCCTTCAGGTGGCTTTGTACTAAAAGAGCCGATCGAAAAAGACCTGGTATTTATATGCACCGGCACCGGTGTAGCGCCCTTTCGGAGCATGCTGTGGGACATTTACAATCATCAGAAACCCCATCGCAACCTCCACCTCATCTTTGGTACCCGTCATGAAGAGGGTATCCTTTATCGGGAGGAGTTTGAAGAGCTGATGGACAAACTGCCGGGCTTCCGCTATTCGGTGGCACTATCGAGAGCTCAACAGCTGCCTGCGGCTGACTGGGAGATAAGCAAGGGCTATGTACACACTGTTTACCAGCGCCATTATGCCGACCCCCGCCCTGATGTGGCCTTTTATATCTGTGGTTGGAGCAATATGATCGATGATGCGGTAGCCAAGCTCATTGTGGAGATGGGCTATGACAAGTCGCAGATACATTATGAACTGTACGGTTAGTATTATTCAAAAAATGATACCGCTGGCGGTTCGAGAGTGCTATACAATCTCAATCCTTTCGTGCTATATAGCACAGGTGATTGGAATTCGTTATCACTCATCAGATACCTGAGCTATAAATCCTCTTTTCAAGGTTCCTAAATTTGAACTGCGCAATAAAAAATGTGTTACCTTTGTAGAATCATTCTAAATAAGCTTTGATTAAGTCAAAATATGGAAAATGTAGCCAAGAAAAATCCGGTCATGCTCTATACCGAGCAAACCCCCAATCCGGAAACGCTCAAATTTGTTACCAATCGTATGTTGTACAAGGGTACTGCCGATTTTCGGGATGCAGATTTCGCCCAAGCCTGGTCGCCCCTGGCAACGGCTCTCTTTGAGCAGGTCTATGTAAGAGGCGTTTATATTTGCAACAACTTCGTCACCATCTCCAAAGAGTTCAATTATGATTGGGATGACATCAAGCTGCTGCTCAAGGAACAGCTCAAAAAGTATATCGAAGAGGGCGGAGAGGTACTCAAGGAAGGCTACGCTGAAGCCATGCAAAAAATCGAAGCGGAGCGCGGCGCCAGCTACGAATACTCCGATGATGAAGCCGAAATAGTGAAAAAGATCAAAGAGCTGATCGAAACCTATGTGCGGCCAGCCGTGGAGATGGATGGCGGCAATATTGAATTCAAATCTTTCGACAATGGGCGTGTAAACGTGATCCTGCAAGGCGCCTGTAGCGGCTGCCCCTCCAGCACCGTCACCCTCAAGGCTGGCATCGAAGGTATGCTCAAGCGAATGGTTCCCGAAGTCACAGAGGTAGTAGCGGAGATGGGCTGACCCATGAAAAAATTCACCGCCCACGGCAAGCTCCTCCTCAGTGCCGAATACTTTGTACTCGATGGCGCCACGGCCCTCGCCCTACCCACCCGGCCCGGCCAAACCTTGCAGATAGAGTCGCAGCCTTCCGCACATTCCAGGCTTCATTGGCGTAGCCTCGATGATACCGGCCAGCTTTGGTTCAACGCTATTTTCGACACAACTGATTTTCAGGTAATCCACACCTCTCGCCCCGCTCTTGCCGACACCTTAAGCAGCATACTGAATGCCGTGCGCAAACAAAAACCAACATTCCTCCTGGATGAGCCGGGCCTCGAAGTGATCACGGACTTGCAATTTCCACGCAGCTGGGGGCTTGGCAGCAGCTCTACGCTAATTAGCAACATGGCCCGTTGGGCTGGTATTGACTCCTTCCAGCTACAATTCGATACCTTCGGTGGCTCCGCCTACGATATTGCCTGCGCCACTGCCGACGGGCCCCTCTTATATCGCCTCACCTCCAATGGCCCGCAGCTTGAGCGCGTAGCTTTCCGGCCCCCCTTCCACAAGCACCTGTACTTTGTGTACTTAGGCCAAAAGCAAGACAGTCGGGCCGGTATCCGTTTATTTGAAAGCCAGCCCAAGCGAAGTCTTTTTGCAGAGGACATTACTGCTATTACTTATGAGATGGTGAGGGCCGACACCTTGTCGGCCTTTCAGTCTCTGATGCAGCAGCATGAAAAGCTGATCTCGCAAACTATTGGCTTACCGCCCGTTCAGCAGCAGCGCTTTGCCGACTTTCCGGGAGCCATTAAGTCATTGGGCGCTTGGGGAGGTGATTTTGTGCTGGCTGCCTGCGATGAGCCGGAAGCGGCGGTACGTCAGTATTTTGGGCAGCACGAGCTGGAGGTTTGCCTGGCTTATGAGGGTTTGGTGTTGTAGGATAGCGCTTTCGCAGTGAGGGCTTCTTCCAGTATCCCGATTTCTTTGTCCTTTTGGGTCCTGCTACGGGGTGGCTACCCGCTACATACCGCAGCCTCAGAAGTTCCGGCCTTATAAATTTTACCGTTAAAAAATTCAAAGAGCTCTAAAGAGCGATCCGCGAGTGAAGCCTCAAAACAGGACTTGCACCAACACATTATAACAAATAATTACATAGCTGTATATCAGCGCATTACAAAATGTTAATACTTAAATGTGGCTAAATAAAAATATGTTTTTATCGATATTTGCTGCAAACCACTTTGATGTAAGCCATAACTTGCCCCCGTAACACTACATAGTAGCTAACCCTCAACATCCATATCATGAAAGAATATCACCCCCTCATCTCCTCAAATCTTCAAATCCTCACCCTTCCCCTCACCACCCTGCTCGCCTTCACCCTGCTCTTTACCTGCACCAACTGCAACAAAGACGACGACACTAGCCCCGCCGACCAACTACCCCCCATCACCATGGAAGGAAAAGGTACTTTCGCCTGCCTCATCAATGGCGAAGTGTGGAAGTGGAAAGGCCGAAACCCCTGGAATGGATTTCCGAATTTGGATACCTACTATCATGAACCAACAAATGGACTGTTTATTCAGGCTAAAAAGGATGATGACGAAACTAATACCAAATTGCAAACAATTAATATTGGAAGCTTTGTGGATTCAATTGGATCGTATACTATATCATTTGATAATAGAACATATGTAGATTATACTCAAAATAATAGTGATTGTATTACTTTTCAATTGGATACTTTGCAAAAAAGACAGCTAAACATTATCAAATTAGACAAAGAAGCTAAAATTATATCTGGCACCTTTGAATTCACCGTAATCAACGACTGCGACACCCTTCGCATCACCGAAGGCCGTTTCGATGATTTTTACAGGGAGTAGCATAAAACAACACTCCATTTTTCTATATCCAGATAAATCCATCAGCATGCAAAGCGCAAACTATTTCACCCCCCACATCGCACTGCCAAGGTTTCATAAAATTAGAACAGACAAAAACGAGTGGTTCATGTTGTCTGAGCCAATGAGCAGACCAGCCCGCCTCCGGCCTTTGAGGCTCAGCGTTAAAAAAAACAGGATAGCGGGAAGTGTAAGGAGAAAAGCACGAGCGAAGCGCTTGCTTTTTGAGCGGGTAAGCATCCTGCTTTTTAGCTGGGCATCAACAGCCGGGAGCTTTCTTTTGTTACTTTTCTTTGGCGGTACAAAGAAAAGTAAAAGCCTGTGCAAAGCCCCGGGGTACAGCCTCCGGCAGGGCCTTCGTTTTAATGCAGGGCCAACATTGGCAATACTGCTCTTCCTCACTGCCGCTGCCTGCAACAAAGAGGACGACACTAGCCCTGCCGACCAACTCCCCCCCATCACCATGGAAGGAAAAGGCACTTTCGCCTGCCTCATCAATGGCGAAGTGTGGAAGTGGAAAGGCCGAAACCCCTGGAATGGATTTCCGAATTTGGATGTACTTTATGATACTTTAACAAAACGATTGTTTATTCAAGCTACGAAAGAAATCATCGATTCTGGTCAGAGGGATTTACAAGTAATGACAATTAGCAATATTATTGAAAGTACAGGCACTAGTTTTATGGACTATCGAAAAACTATTTATATCGATTATACACAAGTTAATGAAAAGTGCATAGATTATGAATTGGATTCTTTAAGTACTAAATCTATAAATATCCTCAAACTGGATAAGATAAGTAAGATCATCTCAGGCACCTTCGAATTCACAGCGATCAACGAATGTGATACCCTTCGCATTACCGAAGGCCGTTTCGACGATTTTTACAGAGAATAAGCATAAAACAACACTACACTTTTCTATCACCACAAAAACACCACATCATGCAAACCATAAGCAACCACACCCCCTACATCGCACTACCAGCGCTTAATAAAATTAGAACAGACAAAAACAAGTGGTTTATGTTGTCTGAGCCAATGAGCAGACCAGCCAGACTCCGGCCTTTGAGGCTCAGCGTTAAAAAAAGCAGGATAGCGGGAAGTGTAAGGAGAAAAGCACGAACGAAGCGCTTGCTTTTCGAGCGGGTAAGCATCCTGCTTTTTAGCTGCGCATCAACAGCCGGGAGCTTTCTTTTGTTACTTTTCTTTGGCGGTACAAAGAAAAGTAAAAGCCTGTGCAAAGCCCCCCGAAACAGCATTCGACACGGCCATCATTTTAAAGCAAGCTCAGCATTGGCCATACTGCTCTTCCTCACTGCCGCCAACTGCAAGAAGGACGATGATACGAATCCCATCGACCAACTACCCCCCATCACCATGGAAGGCAAAGGCACTTTCGCCTGCCTCATCAATGGCGAAGTGTGGAAGTGGAAAGGCCGAAACCCCTGGAATGGATTTCCGAATTTGGATGTGTATTATAACGATTTAACAAAAAGACTTTTTATACAGGCGGTTAAAACGATAGAAGTTGAAAATGAGGATTTAAGCCAAACGTTCACAATAGGTAATAAATTAACGACTGGTATAGGTCAATATGACGTGGAGTATGATAATAGAATTTATGTAGATTATACGTCCTCAATAAATAACTGTATTTCTTATGAAATAGATACTATTAGTTTCAATAAGCTTAATATTACGAAACTTGACAAAGAAGCTAAAATAGTCTCGGGCACATTCGAATTCACAGTGATCAACGACTGCGACACCCTTCGCATCACTGAAGGCCGTTTCGACGATTTTTACAGAGAATAAGCTTATTCATTTGTTATAGTACGCTATCGGGTCGGGCATCCCATTCCCGCTAGCTACGCCTTTTTAATCACCTAAATATTTTTATCATGAAATCATTAATGCACCCATTAATGCTGCTATACCTATGCAGCTACCTCAGCGCACAGGATGTACAGATCATCCAAAGCGACAGCAGCTTTCGCGAGCAGATCGACTACGTACTTGATCCGCTCGATCTCACTCAGCTGAGCACGCAGTATCTCTACGAGCATACCGTACCCGTATTCCCGCTCCACCGCTTCGACGGAACGGAACTACACGACACCACCCTGCTGGACTACAGCAGCTTCGACTTCTTTTACCATATGCTGCGCGATATGGCCCTGAGTACCGATACCCTGCCAGCACCCCAGCTTTACCACGCGCTGGCCGACAGCCTCGAAAGCACCGACACCATCCCCATTGCCCTGGTATTACACCAGTACGAGCGTTTCAGAGAAGATGCCGTATCCGCCAACCTGCTGACCGTATCGAACGGGCAATTGCAGGATGTGCCCGGCAGGCCGGAAAGCCCTTACCTTCGGGATACCACCCTGCTGACCTCGAGCCTTTTCAACATTTTTGAAGGCCCAAACGTAGTCTTTATCATCAGGCCCGAAATGCTATTTGGTAATCTCAATCCAACAACGAGCGCACTGGAGACCGATTTCGATGACGGCAACGGCTATACGGGCATATCGGCCGACCTGGCGATCCCCATCAGCTATACCAGCCCGGGCATCAAAAAAATACGCCTCAAATACAGCTTCGGCAATGGCGAGCTCCGGATCGGCCAGTTTCGCATCCACATCGCGGCCCCGCCACCCACGAGCAATCTCAGAACGTATAGTATTGTGCCGGATACCATCGACCTCGTCTTCCGGCTCCGCCCCGATCTGCTGTTTAGCAATACAATTATATCGTGGGGATCGGTAATGATAAGAAAAACACGATTCCGGAAATTCCGGAAACCCGTTTTCATTTTTCCGGAAATGAAGAACTGTTTTTCTTGCATGGGGTATTTGTTTCCCCGAACTTGCTCAAACAATATACTTCATTTTTAAATCTGTTTAATCCTCCACATCATGAAAAAATATCACCCCCTCATCTCCTCAAATCTTCAAATCCTCACCCTTCCCCTCATCACCCTGCTCGCCTTCGCCCTGCTCTTTACCTGCGCCAACTGCAATAAAGACGACGACACCCAACCCAAACACAATACCTTCCGCTGCAAGGTAAATGGCCAGGATTGGGAGGCCTATACTTATAAGAATACCGGTATTTTTGGTATGGGCGTACAAGGGCCTACTGATTTGCAATATTACGATGACACTAAATTTTTTAGTCTTGGGGCTGCAAGAGTTTTAGAAGATAAGCCAGTAGACCAATCAATCAGAATGGCAGCTAAACCTACAATTATAGGCAAAAACAACCTTGAACTAGTTCAAAAAGAATTTAAAGATTGGAATCGCCCGGGGAATTGTGGTTTTTATGATCTGGATACCACTAAAACTAGATGTCTCACTATTCTAGCCATTGATCCTGAGAACCACATTATGGAAGGGACTTTTGAATTTACAGCTATTGATGACTATGATGGCTGTGCCGATACAGTTATTGTCACCGATGGCTACTTCAAGCTAGAGTATCGTTTTTGATAGCAGCCAAAGTTATGTAGTAAAACGCTTTCTATAATCATTTTTTAACGCACTAAACCTATTACACCATGAAGAAATGTACTTTAGTGGTCGGGCTACTGCTATGCCTGGCACTCAACCCGCTTTCCGCCCAGGGCCTGGAAGAAAAAGTAGCACAAGCCCTTTCAACCCTCGATTATTCCGAGGCCACTACCGGTATTTTGTACGAAAAAATACCGACGTATGTACCCTTTGACTACTTCGATGGCAGCTACTTCAGCGACAGTACCTCCCTGGTCAAGGGCCGCTATCTGCTGCTGTACGGCATGCTCGACAAGGCCCATACTACTGCTTCCAACATGATGCTCGTAGCTGAATGCTTTGTTCTTTTTGCCGCCAAAAAGAGCCCCACCTTCGGCCGGGCAGGCAAAAACCGCCGGCTGAACCTGCTCAGGCTAAAAGGCATTTCTATTCCATTGCAAAACGCCTTCCCAGCTTATGCCGGAAGATTGGCAATGCTGTAGGAGAGCAAGCAGTTACAATTAGTCAAAAGGGTTCTACCGCCTTACAGCATTTTCGTAAAGAAAATGGGGCTTTGCGAGGCCCAAAGAGCAACCCACGAATAATCCGTCAAGCGAGGAAGTGGAGAAGAACATGTAGCCTTGCTTTCTTACTGGCTTAAAAAAGTTCCTTCCTGCTTAAAGACGGATTATGGCTTGGGTTGTGAGCGCCTAGCAGTACCATTTTTAGGAAATGATGTACAGCGGCGGCGCTTTTTGGTTACTTTTTGCCGCTGTAGGGAAAAAGTGACAGAAGGTTTCTGCAAGACCGATAAGTCAATTTTTAAATCAGCAGCAAAAAAAATACCTGCCGGCTTGCTGCGCAATGTAGCGGATACCACCGACCTCGTCTTCCGGCTCCGCCCCGATCTGCTGTTCACCTATACAATCACAAGTCCGGCATTGTAGCGGATAGGTATAAAAACACGAATTTATTTTGTTGAAATGTCGTCTATTTGTCAAATCTCAAAAAAACAACAAATCAATTTGAAAAAATAAAAGTATGTAACCTTCTGATTTGAAGGCGCTTAAAAAACAAATCCTTAACATGTAAGTAAGTTGTAATATGTTTTTATCGATATTTACTACAAACTGCCTTGAAATAAAGCAGAAATTGCCCCCGTAACACCACACATTCGTTAACTCTCAAAATCCATATCATGAAAAAATATCACCCCCTCATCTCCTCAAATCTTCAAATCCTCACCCTTCCCCTCATCACCCTGCTCGCCTTTGCCCTAGTCTTTACCTGCACCAACTGCAATAAAGAGGACGATACCCAACCCAAACACAATACCTTCCGCTGCAAGGTAAATGGCCAGGATTGGGAGGCTTTTGATTCAAGAGGCGGAGGAGGGCTGCCAGGGCATTCTGGCGTGTTTGACCCTACTGATTTAAGATATTATTCAGATACCCGAGCTCTTGGTTTAACTGCAGTTAAACATATAGAAGAAGAACCAGAAATTCGTCAAGGACTTAGATTTTCTACCCGTAACACTATCATAGGATCGAACACTATGATTTTTAAAAAGAATGCATTTGGCGATGCACTAAAAATGGCAGGGTGTCAAGATTATCGATTGGACACTCTAAAAAAAAGAGAGCTTATCATTTTAAATATTGATACAAATAGTTTTATCATGGAGGGAACTTTTGAATTTTCAGCGCACAACGATTGTGGGGATACCGTCCATATTACAGATGGCTATTTTGATTTGGATTACCGTTTTTAGTTACTTCCCCTTAAAAAAGAAAATTTACAATGTGAATTCTCCAATTCTATAATCATTTTTTAACGCACTAAACCTATTACACCATGAAGAAATGTACTTTAGTGGTCGAGCTACTGCTATGCCTGGCACTCAACCCGCTTTCCGCCCAGGGCCTGGAAGAAAAAGTAGCACAAGCCCTTTCAACCCTCGATTATTCCGAGCTAACGACGGGTATTTTGTACGAAAAAATACCGACTTACCTGCCCTTCGACTACTTTGAGGGAAGTTACTACAGCGATAGTACCTCGCTCATTAAAACCCGCTACTTGCTGCTGTACGGCATGCTCGACAAGGCCCATACTACTGCTTCCAACATGATGCTCGTAGCTGAATGCTTTGTTCTTTTTGCCACCAAAAAGAGCCCCACCTTCGGCCGGGCAGGCAAAAACCGCCGGCTGAACCTGCTCAGGCTAAAAGGCATTTCTATTCCATTGCAAAACGCCTTCCCAGCTTATGCCGGAAGATTGGCAATGCTGTAGGAGAGCAAGCAGTTACAATTAGTCAAAAGGGTTCTACCGCCTTACAGCATTTTCGTAAAGAAAATGGGGCTTTGCGAGGCCCAAAGAGCAACCCACGAATAATCCGTCAAGCGAGGAAGTGGAGAAGAACATGTAGCCTTGCTTTCTTACTGGCTTAAAAAAGTTCCTTCCTGCTTAAAGACGGATTATGGCTTGGGTTGTGAGCGCCTAGCAGTACCATTTTTAGGAAATGATGTACAGCGGCGGCGCTTTTTGGTTACTTTTTGCCGCTGTAGGGAAAAAGTGACAGAAGGTTTCTGCAAGACCGATAAGTCAATTTTTAAATCAGCAGCAAAAAAAATACCTGCCGGCTTGCTGCGCAATGTAGCGGATACCACCGACCTGATCTTCCGGCTCCGGCCTGATCTGCTGTTCAGCAATACAATCACAAGTCCGGCATTGTAGTGGAAAAATACGAATTTATTTTGTTAAAATGTCGTCTATTTGTCAAATCTCAAAAAAACAACAAATCAATTTGAAAAAATAAAAGTATGTAACCTTCTGATTTGAAGGCGCTTAAAAAACAAATTCTTAACATGTAAGTAAGTTGTAATATGTTTTTATCGATATTTACTACAAACTGCCTTGAAATAAAGCAGAAATTGCCCCCGTAACACCACACATTCGTTAACTCTCAAAATCCATATCATGAAAAAATATCACCCCCACACCTCCTCAAATCTTCAAATCCTCACCCTTCCCCTCACCACCCTGCTCGCCTTCGCCCTGCTCTTTATCTGCGCCAACTGCAATAAAGACGACGACACCCAACCCAAACACAATACCTTCCGCTGCAAGGTAAATGGCCAGGATTGGGAGGCCTTTGATTACCGCGGAGGCTTGTTTGGTATGGGGACAGGACCTACTGATTTACAGTATTATGATGATACTAGATCTATCATTCTAGGTGCAAGAAGGTTATTAGAAGATGAAAGTATTGATCAATCTATTAGAATAGTTTCTAGTCCTATTGGCATAGGAGAAAATACAATTAATGAATTAACTGAAGAATTTAAAGACTGGAATCAAATAACAGGATGTCGGTTTTATTCTTTAGATACAACAAAACTAAGACGTTTGACGGTATTAGAAATTAATACCCAAAACTACACTATGCAAGGAAAATTTGAGTTTACTGCAGTAAGTGATTGTAAAGATACAGTAAAAGTCACAAATGGATATTTCCATCTCGAGTATCGCTTTTAATTAATTAATTGTTGTCGATAAATTAGTTCTATAGTAGGTTAAACGCATCAAAATTTATTAATTCTGACTATCAACATCTTGCGAAACTGAATTTATTAAAATTATAAAAGCAACAATTTGTAAATGACTCACTATCAGATGTCGATTTTCTTAACAATGCTTTGATGCGTTTACCCTGGTTCTATAGTCATTTTTTAACCTTTTAAATTTTTTACCATGAAAAAGTTCATCCTTTTTATACTGGCTCACAGCCCGCAATATATGCCAGGGCTGCTGATACTACTGGCATTGGTTGGCCTTACCTGCACCAACTGCAATAAAGAGGACGACACCCAACCCAAACACAATACCTTCCGCTGCAAGGTAAATGGCCAGGATTGGGAGGCCTATACCTATAAGAATACCGGCATTTTTGGTATGGGCGTGCAAGGTCCTACTGATTTACAGTATTATGATGATACGAGATCATTTTCACTTGGCGCTATTAGAGAATTAAAAGATCAATCAATCAATCAATCAATGGGTATTAGCAAAGGAAGAGATATCTGGTTAGGAAATAACGAATTGCCTTTTAGAATAAAATCTTTTGTGAATTGGTTAAATCCATCTGGTTGCAGGTTTTATGATTTAGATACCTCTAAAACAAATATTATAAATATCATAAATATTGATACAGAGAATTATACGATGGAAGGGACTTTCAAATTTACCTCAGTGAATGATTGTAGAGATACTGTTCACGTAACAGATGGCTATTTTGATTTGGATTACCGTTTTTAGTTACTTCCTCTTAAAAAAGAAAATTTACAATGTAATTTCTCCAATTCTATAATCATTTTTTAACGCACTAAACCTATTACACCATGAAGAAATGCACTTTAGTGGTCGGGCTACTGCTATGCCTGGCACTCAACCCGCTTTCCGCCCAGGGCCTGGAAGAAAAAGTGGAACAAGCCCTCTCGACCCTCGATTATTCCGAGGCCGGCACAGGTATTTTGTACGAAAAAATACCGACCTATCTGCCCTTCGACTACTTTGGGGGAAGTTATTACAGCGATAGTACTTCGCTCATTACCACCCGCTACTTGCTGCTATACGGCATGCTCGATAAGGCCCACACCACTGCCTCTAACATGCTGCCCGTAGCCGACTTTTGGGCGCTGGCCGACTCCCTCGGACAGGCCGATACCATCGAGCTGTCGGCGCTCTATTACCGCTACAACCGCTTCAAGCCCTACGCCATCGACAGCAATCTGGTGGTGTATCAGGACAGCCAGTTCTACGATGTGGCCGGCCGTACCGAAAGCCCCTATTTCGAGGACACCCTCTACGCCGCCAGCCTGCTGCGCAATGTAGTGGATACCACCGACCTCGTCTTTCGGCTCCGGCCCGATCTGCTGCTCAGCAATATGCCCGGCGGCATACAGGTACTGCAAGCCGACTTCGACGATGGCAACGGCTGGCAGGCCCTCACGCCCGACCAAAGCCGGAATATCCACTATCCCGATACCGGCCTCTACCGCATCCGCATCCGGGCTTTGCCAGCCTCCGGCGATACCCTCCGCGCGCAGAGCCTGCTCAGGGTTGATGCGCCTGCGGCACAAATGCTGCTGCTGCCGGGCGGGCGGGAATATGCCGATGAGCCCGATGGCTACAAGTTCTTTCCCTCTGGCCAGGACAGTACAGACGGCGTGGACGTCCACTGGTGGTATGGCGAATGCCCGGGCGAGATCCGCAAGCCCCTCATCCTGCTAAAAGGCTTTGACCCGAACAATGATTTCAATTATCAGATTTTGTTTGATCCTGAAAAGGGACTCCTAACTAACCCTTACGGAGATCCCAACAATATACAATTAGAAGAAAAGCTCTACGATGAGGGCTATGACATTTTCTTCATCAGCCCCCGCAACAGCACCGACACCATCCAGAACAATGCGCGCCGCTTCCAGGAGGTGATCGATTCCATCAATGTCTGGAAGGCCCGCTCTGGCAGCACCGAGCAAAACATCGTAATCGGGGCCAGTGCCGGCGGGCTCATCGGCAAGTGGGGCCTGCGCGAGATGGAGCTGCAGGGCCGCGATCACGATACCGAGCTCTTTATCACGCTCGACTCGCCCCTCAAGGGGGCCAACATCCCGCTGGGTATGCAGGTGCTGCTGGATCATATGGGCAATTACCAACTGCTTGGTTTTATCTCCTTAAAAGACATAGTTCGGGAATTGGGAGATGGTCTGGACGCGCTCAACAGCCCGGCGGCCAGGCAAATGCTGTATTATCATCAAAGTGCGCACCCCTACTGGAACAGCACTACCGCCGATCTTTCCGTGTGGCACGATGCCTTTTATACCGAGTTTGAAGCCCTGGGCGATCTCGACATCCCCCATGTAGCTATCGCCAATGGGGCGCAAAATGGTACGGGGCAGTTGTTTGGCGCACAAACGCTCCTTTTACAATACGATGATGTGTTAGCTACCTATTTAGATGGCATTCTGTTTGACGTTTTCAGTAATATCCTTACTCCATTCGCAGGTAGTATCCATCAGATTAGCCTGGTAAAAGCCCTTCCTGACAGCCATAGCGGCAGTGTATATACTGGCTCACTTACACACTATGTTACCGTTGTGCCGATTATCAGTGATAAAGCAAAAAACATCACAGATAATCTCATCAAGCCCTATGACAGTGCCCCCGGCGGTATGCGGGGCTTCAGTGGTGAAAATTCCAGCATCACTTTGCCCTGGAACTACCCCTCCTTCTGCTTCATCCCCACCATCAGCGCCCTCGATCTCGATGTGACCGATCCCTACTTCGATGCTTCCGATGAAGGTCAGCAAACCGGCAATGGTACTACCAGCCTGCGCAGCTATACAGGCGCGATTGAACCCAGTATCCAGTACGAAATCAACCAGGTCAACCAGCAGCACGTCACCCTCAACCGCCGTGCGGCTACCTTCCTGCTCTACTACCTGCTGGATATTGCCGCCCCCGACAGCCTGCTCGACAACGCCACCTACAACTTCGGCGAAACCGATGCCCACGTCAGCTACGACACCACCGGCTTCCAGTTCCGCCGTACCGATGGCGTAATCGACAAAGACCTCACCATCACCGGCAACGGCCAGCTCTGGGTCAACCGCGATGACCGTATTGCCTTTACCCATGACCCAAATCCCGATAATACGGCCCAATCACACTTCCTCGCTCACATCCTCCAAAGCTGCGAAGATTCCACCCGCGTGGAGGTACTCGGCACGGGCCGTTTTCTGGTGGGGGAGTATGACAATGGTGTGGAAAACACTGCTACCCTGAATATTGGCGATTCTTCCACCCTCTACCTGCATGGCGGCGGCCTGCTGCAGGCCGACAAGTATTCGCAGATCATCGTCAGGCGGGGCGGGCATCTGCATGTCGATTCGGCCGGCCATCTGCGCATCATCAAGGGCGAGCTCATCGTCAAAGACGGTGGCCGCCTCACCATCGAGCAGGATGCCTTCATCGAGCCGTGGTACAGTGAAGGTACCATTCACATCGAAGGCGGTGGCGAGCTGGTGATCAACGGCCAGTTCGACTTCAACGGCAGCGGATTTTTCCAATTCGATCAGGATAACATCCTCAGCCTCCACACGCCCTTTATGCTCACGGGAAAGGGGCGGGGTTCGCGCTTCATGCGCCTCAACAAATACGCCACGCTGCATATCGACCATCACGGCATCTTCCTCGAAGACGGCCGCGTGGACTACGAGGACTATGGCCGCATCCTGCAAGGGCCTGGTGGCATGGCCCGCTTTGTGCATACCGATTTCAAGGGCCTCGGCCAGGACAATTCCATCGCCCTCGAAACCGACGATGCCGAACAGGTATTTGTGTTCCAATGTACTTTTTACGATCTCGATCGGGGTTTGCAATTGCGCAATATGGGGCCCGGCCAGACTGCTTCGGTACAGTACAGCAATTTCACCAACAACCTCGGAGCCATTGCGGCTGAAAATGTGGACCGCATCACCCTCACCGAATGCGACATCGATGCAGGTGCTACCGGTATTGCCGGCCTCGACCTCTTTGATGTGGGCGATATGGCGTTGGTCAATACCGATGTGCATCATTTCCCCTACACCAGCGGAGCCATCCGCCTGGTCAACACCAAGCGCTTCCGCATGTTTGGCGGAGAGGTAGCCGACAACCAGCTGGGCCTGTTGGCTCCTGCAGGCAGTGGAGACCCCAACGAATCCAACGTATTCCTCTACCAGCAGGCCACCTTCCGCCACAATCAGATCGGCATCTCCATGCCCAATGGGGGCTTCGACCGGGGCCTGGTGCTGATGGATTGTGCCGTGATGTGGGAAAATTTCGATATAGCCATTGAGGGGGTGGATGTGGAATTGCAGATCGATGCCTGCCAAAATGCCGGCGATCCCACCTGCACCAACATCCGGCCCAATGTATTTAAGCCTTATGGCGGATCGCTCTATTTCGACATTTGCTATAGGGAGCGGGATGACGATGGCATCATACCTGCCAAAGGCAATTACTGGGATGCCACCCCGGCGGCAGGTGCTCCACATGGCAACTACTACATCCGCGAATCATTTATACCGGATACTACGCAAATGAATCCGGATTGTGGCCCACTGCTGCTGCTCGATTACAGCTTCAGAGTGCCCAACCTGCCCGCCGGATGTAGCTACGCCCCCGATCCGGAGGATCCGGAAAATCCCGAGAATCCGGAAAATCCCACCATTCCAAAAGATCAGTGTTTTGTGGATGATGGTAGTGAGCAGGTAGTGGTACACGACCAGTACAATCAAGCTTACGAAGTATTCCGCGACACCATCGGCAATCCCGACGGCTTTGTCCCGATCGCCGGTATTTCCAACACCATCCGGGACACCTCCACCTATGTTTGTCGCCACTACATTGATGTAGCCCGTGCTATAGTGGATGCCAGTGCGCCACCGGCTACCGAAATCGATATCGACGAAGCAGCCAGTCTGGCCGCGCTGGAGTGGGAGTCCGGAGTATTGCGAAAGCTGGAAAGCAGGCAGTATGGAAAAGTGGAACCTGCGTCCAGCCGGATGCTCCTCTACCCCAATCCGGTCAGGGAAGAGCTGACGGTAACTGCTGGCCCGGGCCGGTACGAGCTGCGGGTGTATGATTTGCTGGGCCGCCTGGAGCATAGCCGCCGGATGGATGGCAATAGCAAGCTAAATGTAAAGGGCTGGTTATCAGGTGTTTATATGGTACAGCTTACTGATTTGAGTAGCTTTGAAGTGCAGCAGGGCAGGTTTGTGGTGCGGTAGTTAGTACTTTGCCAAATTCTTCAGCTGTTGGCTGTTAGCTTCCCTTTATCGCGTTTTCAGATGCGGCATTGGGAAGCTAACAGCTAAAGGTTTGCTCTTTTGCTACTTTTGGAGCCCCGCCTGCCATGCCTGCGGCAGGTAAACCGTGCCTGCGGCAGGTAAACCGTGCCTGCGGCAGGTAAACCGGACGGGCAGGAAGCCAAAAGCAGAATAACCCTGTTTTGACAAATACTTTCTTTGTTCTTTTTGCCGCTGTAGGGAAAAAGTGACAGAAGGTTTTTGCAAGACGGATAAGTCAATTGTTAAATCAGCAGCAAAAAAATACCTGCTGGCATCAAAGCTGATGGGTTTTACCATTAAAAAATTCAAATTGTGTGACGGAACGATCCTAAGTAGTTTGACGGAATTAGTTCAATTTTTTCTTTCAAAGATTTTCCAAAATCGCAACGCTTATTCCTTGATAGTCAATCGCTTTTTCGATTTTGAGAAAATCGAAAAAAGTAGAAATAATTTTGTCCCGTCACTTACAGGGCACCAAACGACAAATTGATGAGTGAAGGAACCATGCCTGTGGCAGGCAGGCGCGAAAGCGGTGGGAGTGCGTAAAGAGCGATCAATGACGGGGTATTGAATGCGCAGCTATTCGATCGTTGCGGCTAAGCTACAGGAAGTGGATTCGGAGGCATTGAATTTCCCGAATCCACTTTTGCTTTCTCAAACTCCCAATATTTTCTTACTTTGGAATTTGGCTTTGAGGGTGAAGCAGGTGTGAACATTAATCAAGTGATTAAAATATGAAATCAGTCAATCGCGCTTTACTTTTCAATGCCAGTTGTGTAGCGTTGCTGGTCACTTCCATGACCTTTGCCATCCGCGCCGGTATGTTGGAGCCGCTGGGCATACAGTTTGGCCTCAACAATGAAGAGCTCGGCTGGATCAACAGCATGGCTTTTTTTGGCTTTCCGCTGGCTGTGATCCTCGGCGGTATGTTGGTGGATGTGATCGGTATGGGGCGGCTGATGTGGATCGCTTTTATCAGCCACCTGGCGGGCATTCTGCTCACCATCTTTGCAGGGGGCTTTTGGACTCTTTTCTTTTCCACCCTGCTCATCGGCATTGCCAACGGCACGGTGGAAGCCGCCTGCAACCCCCTCATCGCTACGGTATATCCGGAAGATAAAACCACCAAACTCAATCACTTTCACATTTGGTTTCCCGGCGGGCTGGTGGTAGGCGGACTGGTGGTATTTTTTATGAATAAGCTGGGCCTCAACTGGCAGTGGCAAATGGCTACCATGCTGATCCCAACGCTCATCTATGCGCTTATGTTTTGGGGCCAGCGATTTCCCGTCACCGAGCGGGTAGCCGGGGGCGTCAGCTCCGGCGATATGTACAAAGCCATGGTTTCGCCGCTATTTTTATTTATGGTGCTCTGCATGTTTGGTACGGCCATTACGGAGCTGGGCACCAACCAGTGGATCGCTGTGCTGCTGGACAATGTGACGGACAACGCCATCCTTTTGTTGGTGTTTGTGAGCGGGATCATGGCGGTAGGAAGGGGTTTGGCGGGGCCGGTAGTGCATCGTTTTTCGCCACCGGGCGTATTGCTGGTTTCAGCTATCCTGTCGGCCATTGGCCTGTATGCCATGAGCATCACGAGTGGTGCTGCGGTGTTTGTTGCTACGGCCATATTTGCCTTGGGCGTTACTTACTTTTGGCCCACTATGTTGGGCTTCGTTTCGGAATATATTCCCCGTTCCGGTGCTGTGGGATTGGCAGTGATTGGAGCGGCGGGCATGTTTGCTACCTTTATCTTTCAGCCGGTCATTGGTGCGGTGTATGACAATGCATTGCTAAGTGCGCTGCCCCTGGGAGCCGATTTGGCGAGCTATCAGGCAGCAGCGGCGGGTAGCGAGGAGGCCGGAGCTTTTGCGCTGGCAAAGGTGATCGCCGGCCCAGCAATATTGAAAAAAATTGCTGTTATACCGCTCATTTTGATCCTTGCTTTTGGCGCTTTGTATATGAATCGCAGGCCTATTGAAGAGCAAAGAAATGTGTTGAACAAACAATTGAAATAATTTATCCTATTCACAACTACTTTGAACCCGAATCTACAACCACATTGAACGATGCAAACATCCACTTCCAGAAAAATTAAAGTGCCTCATGTTTTTGTGCTTCTTTTTGGCGTCATCTTCTTTTGCAGCCTGCTCACCTATCTGATCCCTTCCGGCTCTTATGAGCGCACCGAAAAAACGGTGGGTACGCTCACCCGAACGGTAGTAGTTCCCGGTACTTTTAAAGAAATCCCCAAAGAAATTTCTGCCCGGGCTGCTTTGCTGGGAACAGAATCCGGCGAAGGAACTGCCAGCCCGGTGAGTTTTATCCAACTCCTTTCTGCCATACCCAGAGGCATGGAAGGTGCTGCCGATATTATCTTTTTCATCTTTGTGGTGGGAGGGGTGTTCAATATCGTACAGCGAACCGGCACCCTCACTGCGGTCATTCAGGCACTGTTGCGGCGCTACTCCAATTCCGGCCCCTTGATGACGATCATTCTTATGTTGGTCATCGCTATCGGGGGATCAACTATAGGTATGGGCGAAGAGTTGATTCCATTGGTGCCGCTCTTTCTCTATGTTTCGCATGAAATGGGTTATGATCGCATTTACGGCCTCGCCCTGGTAATGCTGGCAGCGGATGTTGGATTTGCTGCTGCCACCACCAATCCATTTACCGTTCAGATTGCACAGGGCATCGCTGAGGTGCCGCTGGGAAGTGCTCTGAGCTTTCGGATATTGTTTTTTGCCTGTTGCCTGATAGCCACCCTGGCTTACATTCTTCGGTATGGCAGCAAGATAAAGAAAGACCCTTCTGCATCCATTTTGGCAGGGCAAAAGCTGGAGGTGGCATCTATGAAATTTGAACAACACAGCCTTAAAAAGTACCACATTTGGATAATTCTCATGGCTGCGCTTTTGTTTGTCCTCATCCTATTTGCTGTTCAACGCCTCGGCTGGTGGCTCCCCGAAATGGCCGGAGGCTTCCTGCTCATCGGCATCATCGCGGCCATACTTGGCAAGCTCACTGTGTCCCAAACTGCCGAAGCTTTCGTAAAGGGCACCGAAGAAATGGTGGTAGCGGCACTGGTGGTGGGTTTTGCCAAAGGCATACAAGTGGTGCTTATGGACGGGCAGATCATGGATACCCTGATATCCTTTGCTGCCGGGTCGCTGGAAAGTTTCCCAAAACTCGTCGCTGCTGAAGGCATGCTGGTGTTCCAGTCTTTTCTCAACTTCTTTATCCCCTCCGGCTCCGGACAGGCGGCAGCTACCATGCCGCTGATGGCACCGCTGGCCGATGTGCTGGGCCTGTCGCGCCAAACGGCCGTTTTCGCCTTTACTTGTGGCGATGGCTTTTCCAATACCATCATCCCCACTTCCGGCGTGCTAATGGCCATGCTGGGCCTGGCCAAAATACCTTACGACAAGTGGCTCAAATTCATGTGGCCCCTGTTTTTGATACTGATGCTGATTTCCGCTATTTTTCTGATGATCGCTGTATATACTAATCTCTAAAGGCAATGAGTAGGAAAATGCGAATGGGTATGATTGGTGGCGGGCGCGGTGCCTTTATTGGCGCCGTACACCGAATGGCCGCCGCATTGGATGGCGAGATCGAGCTGGTGTGTGGCGCATTCAGCAGCGATCCGAAAAGGTCGAAGATGTCGGGCAAAGACCTCTATCTGCCACCCAACCGCTGTTATGCTGATTTTGAAGAAATGATCCAAAAGGAAAAAGAGCTTCCACCTGGCGATCGGATGGACTTTGTGGCCATCGTCACGCCCAATCACTTGCACTATGCCCCGGCCAGGCTGGCACTCGAAAATGGATTTCATGTAGTTTGTGACAAGCCACTCTGCTTTGATTTAAAAGAGGCCAAAAGCCTGCAGCGGCTGGTCAAAAGAACGGGCCTGTTGTTTGCGCTCACGCACAATTATACGGGCTATCCAATGGTCAAACAGGCGCGCTGGATGGTGCAAAAGGGCAAGATTGGCAAAGTGCGCAAGCTCATTGTCGAATATCCGCAAGGCTGGCTGACTACGCGCCTTGAAGCCGCTCAACACAAACAAGCCGATTGGCGCACCGACCCCGCCCGTGCGGGTGCAGCTGGTGCGATGGGCGATATTGGCACCCATGCCGAGAATCTCGCCGAATACACCACCGGGCTACGGATCAAGCGCCTGTGCGCCGATCTCAACGCTATAGTTGATGGCCGCCAACTGGATGATGATGGTAGCGTTTTACTTGAATTTGATGGCGGCGCCAAAGGCGTTCTGATGGCTAGTCAAATTGCAACCGGAGAAGAAAATAATCTGCGTATCCGCATCTATGGTGAAAAGGGTGGATTGGACTGGTGCCAGCAAACGCCCAATAGTCTGTTGGTCAAATGGCTCGACAGACCGATAGAGGTACTACGCACGGCCGGTAGCAGCTTATGTGCCTCTGCACAAGCACATTCCCGCCTCCCCGCAGGCCATCCGGAAGGATATATCGAAGCATTTGCCAACATTTATCGCAACTTTGCCATTTGTATGCGCGATCGGCTGAAAGGTCGCAAAACGAAGAAAATTTACCTGGACTTTCCGACAATTGATGATGGAGTACGCGGTATGCGTTTTATTGAAAAAGTGGTAGCATCTTCAAAAAGTCGACAGAAGTGGATACGTTTTTAGCATGAGCAATTTCTCAGTTTTATGAAAAATGTAAAAGGCCCGGCCATATTTTTGGCCCAATTTGTAGGAAGTAAACCGCCATTCAATACGCTCGACAACCTCTGTCGGTGGGCTGCCGGATTAGGCTACAAGGGCATTCAAATTCCATCTTGGGAAGCAGGCTTAATCGACCTGAAAAAGGCTGCCCGCAGCCAAAGCTATTGCGATGAGCTAAAGGGGCGTGTGGCTAGTTATGGCCTGGAAATCAGTGAGTTGAGTACACATCTCCAGGGGCAATTGGTGGCAGTACATCCAGCTTACGATTTGCTGTTCGATGCCTTTGCTCCTGATGAATACAAGGGCAATCCTAAAGCCCGTACCCGATGGGCGGTACGGCAACTCAAATGGGCCGCCAAAGCAAGTCAAAAGCTCGGCCTGAAAGCACATGCCACTTTTTCAGGTGCTTTTGTATGGCATTTGGTGTATCCCTGGCCACAGCGGCCACAAGGTTTGGTGGAAACAGCTTTTAAAGAGCTGGCCAAGCGCTGGCTCCCCATTCTGAATGCTTTTGAGGAGGCGGGAGTCGATCTTTGCTATGAAGTGCATCCTGGCGAAGACCTGCACGACGGAGCCAGCTTCGAGCGTTTTTTGGAAGCCACAGGCAATCACCCACGGTGCAATTTGTTGTACGATCCCAGTCATTTTGTTTTGCAATGTCTCGATTATCTGAGCTATATCGACATCTATCATGAGCGCATCAAGATGTTTCACGTTAAGGATGCCGAGTTCAATCCAACAGGCCGCTCAGGTGTATATGGTGGTTATCAAAACTGGCTCAATCGCCCGGGGCGCTTTCGTTCGCCGGGCGATGGGCAAGTAGATTTTAGGGCAATTTTTAGCAAATTAGCCCAGTATGGCTATGATGGTTGGGCGGTGCTGGAGTGGGAATGCTGCATTAAAGATGCCGAGCAGGGAGCTAAAGAAGGGGCTCCATTTATTTCAGATCACATGATAAAAGTTACTCAACGTGCTTTTGATGATTTTGCAGGAACAAAAACGAATGCCGTACTTAATAAAAAAATTCTGGGTTGGTAGTCTCGTACTCCTTTGGCTTTTTCCAATGGCTGGGCTTTCACAAACACCAACACAAAGTATTAGAGGGCGGGTATTGGATAGTACTACCGGCCAACCACTGTCAGGTGCCAGCCTGATACTGGATCAAATAGTGCCGGGCAAGGGTACCGTTGCCGATAGCCTTGGCAATTTTGTGATTGCTAGTGTAGCCGTAGGGCGACACAGCCTGGAGGTTAGCTATGTGGGTTACGAATCTGCTATGCTTCCTGAGCTGCTTGTTGAGTCCGGCAAAGAACTAGTACTTGAAATTGCACTTGTTGAAAATGCAGCGGTATTGGATGCAGTGCTCGTCCGGGCGCGACGGGCTTTGCAGCCCAGCACCGCAAGGCTGAGCCAATACACCATCACGGTGGAAGAAACACTGCGCTTTCCGGCTACTTTTAATGATCCCGCAAGGCTGGCACAAGCTTACCCCGGCGTGGCTGGTGATAATGACCAGGCCAATAACCTGGTAATTCGCGGCAATGCTCCCGGAGGCCTGGCCTGGCAGCTGGAAGGCGTAGAGATCGTCAACCCCAATCACCTCAGCAATGCCGGTACCTTCAGCGATCGCTCCACTCAAAATGGCGGTGGGGTGAACATGCTGAGCGCACAAATGCTGGGGGCTTCCACTTTCCTTACCGGAGCTTTCCCTGCCAACTATGGCAATGCACTGGCGGGTGTGATGGATATGCGTTTTCGGCGAGGCAACAATCGGCGGCATGAGTTTACCGCACAGGCCGGACTCATCGGGCTGGAAGCAGCGGCAGAAGGCCCTTTAGCAAAAAACAGGGCTGCATATCTGGCCAACTTTCGCTATTCAACAGTGGGTCTGTTGGATGCCCTGGGCGTGCCGCTGGGCGATGAGTCTATCAGTTTTGCAGATCTCGCCTTTCACCTTTCTTTTCCTGTTAAAGGGCATGGTGTTCTCAATTTTTTTGGCTTTGGTGGCGATAGCAAAAATGTGTTTGAAGCAAAGCGCGATACGACTGCCTGGGAATTTGAAAAGGATCGGAATGATATTCGATTCGATTCGAAAATGGGTAGTGTGGGTGCCAAATACCAGACGCCTTTGGCCAAACGATTGCGGTGGAACAATGTTCTATTGATCTCTGGTCTGGAGCACGAGCGCCGTGAAGACCGACTTAGCAATACTTTTGACGTCTTCCGGCAATCGGTTGATTTGCAGAAAGAACAAAAGGCTGCCTTTCGGAGCGAACTTTCAGGAAAAATCAATCCAACGCTACAATTTCGAGCGGGTATTGAAACCAGGCGAACTACTTACGATTTTCATAGCCATTTGACGACCTCTTTGAATAGCGACAGCCTGCTCAGGCAGGGAAAAGAATTTGATTGGTCGGTGGAGCCTTTTGTCTTGGCGGACCAGCAGCTCAGTCATGTGTTGTACGCCCAGGCTGGTCTGCACCTGGCACAGCATACCTTGGCCAGCCACGCTGTCTTGGAGCCACGCGCCAGCATACGGCTGCAAGCTTCCGAACAATGGCAATTGGTATTGGCTTACGGCTTGCACAGCCGGTTACCTCCGCCACAGCTTTACTTTGAAGTGGATGCCTCGGGCCGGCAAATCAATAATTCTTTAGAGCTTGTCCGAGCACACCATTGGGTACTCAAATACCAGCAGCAACTATTCAGAGCTTTGCAATGGCGCACGGAGGTGTATTATCAAAAACTTTTCAATGTGCCAATTGTTGATGAGCCTGGCTCAGCATTTTCTGTGCTAAACTTTGTGGAGGGCTATCGCGAAAACCCTGAAGCATTGAATAGCGTCGGGGCTGGTCGCAACTATGGTCTGGAGACCAGCTTGCAGCGATTTTTAGTAGATGATTACTACTTTTTGATTAATGCTTCACTGTATGAATCCAAATATACAGGCGGGGACGGGCTGGAACGCGATACGCGCTTTAATGGCAATTATATTTTCAATGCTACCGCTGGTAAGGAATGGAATTGGAGAAAAAGTATGCGGGAGAAAAGGTTGGGCATCAATTTGCGGGGCGTATATTTGGGTGGTTTTCGGGATACGCCTATTGATGAATCTGCTTCTGCGGCGGCTGGCAGAACCATTTATCTGGACGCTGAAAGCTTCAGTTTCCGGCAGGAAGCTTATTTCAAAATCGATCTTCGGCTTTATTTGAAAAATTACAAAGCAGGCTTCAACAGCACTTTGGCATTAGATGTTCAAAATGTGACCAACCGGCGCAATGTAGCTTATACCTACTTTGATGTTCAAAAACAACAGATCGTCAAAAAGCGGCAGTTGGGCCTGATACCAATACTGAGCTATCGAATTGAATTTTAAAAAAAAATGCGAAATTAAAGTATGAAGATCACCAACAGTATTATTGCGCTGCTATTTGCCTCTTTTGCCATTGTACAATACAATGATCCCGACCCCTGGTTGTGGATGCTTTTTTATGCTTTTGCTGCCTTGCTCTCTCTGATGGCGGTATTTGGGCAGTTTAATAAATGGCTGCTCCTGGCGGGCATTTTAGCAAGCCTCCTATGGATGGCTACACTCGTGCCGGGAGTCATCGACTGGTTTCAAAAAGGCATGCCCAGCATTGCCGGTAGCATGAAGGCTGAATCGCCGCATATCGAATGGATGCGTGAGTTTTTGGGGCTTTTTCTGGTGCTGCTAAATTTTTTATTCATCCGCTATCAATTTACAAAACAGAAAACCTGAACAGTCTCCATGTACACCACCATCATCTCTCCGGAAACGCTGCTTAGCCAAATTGACCAGTCCGGCCAGCGAATTATCGATTGCCGCTTTTATCTGGCTCAGCCCGACGCAGGCAGGCAGGCGTACCTTGAGAGCCATATCCCCGGGGCCATATATGCCCATCTCGACGACGAGCTTTCCGGAAAAATCATTCCCGGGAAAACGGGGCGCCACCCCTTGCCAGATATTCAGCAGCTCTCCAGGCTCTTTTCTTTTTGGGGCATCGATGAAAGCACTCAGGTGATTATCTATGACCAGGGGCATAGCGGAATTGCTGCCCGCCTTTGGTGGATGTTGCACTGGCTCGGCCACCCGATAGCTGCTGTTCTGGACGGGGGTTGGGAAGGCTGGCTTAACACGGAAGGCCCTTGTACGGATAAAATTGCCACCATTACTCCATCTACCTTTATTGCAAAATTGCAAGCCGGTTGGGTCGTTGAGGCCGATGATTTGTTGGCAAAGGATGCTTTTTTATTGATGGATGCGCGTGCTGCCAGCCGGTTTAAAGGATTGGAAGAGCCTATCGACCCTGTGGCGGGCCATATCCCGGGAGCGGTGAGCATGCCTTTTTTGGAAAATTTGACTGCGCTGGGCAGGTGGAGGAAGCCTGATGAACTGGCCCGCCGATTCGCTCAGGGGCAAGCATCAGAAAGGCCGGTCGTCTGCTACTGTGGATCGGGCGTAACGGCCTGTAATAATCTACTGGCCATGTACTATGCCGGGCTGGGAATGAAAAAACTATACCCCGGCTCCTGGAGTCATTGGATCACGGATAAAGATCGTCCAATATCAACGAATTAATCCAAATTGTGGTTCCAGCAATTCTTCCATTGCATAAAACACTTGTGCTCCTTCAGCGCTTAATTGATCCGGATCTGTTGTTGCTGCATAGCCCATCACTTGCATGCCTGCTCTTCTGGCGGCCAGTACTCCGGCAAGGCTATCCTCAATAACGAGGCAGCGCCGGGGCTCTGCCGACATGGCAGCGGCTACATGCAGATACAGCTGTGGCTCGGGCTTCCAGTGACCGACATCATATGCGCTAAACATTTGTTTGGTTGAAAAGTGCTGATCGAGATGCGTGAGCTGGAGATTGAAAGCAATTTTGTGGCGAGGGCCGTTGGAGGCTACGCATTTGGGAATATGAATCTCTTCGAGTACGGCCCTAACCCCCCGCACTGCTTTGAGTTCTCGTTTAAATGCTTCCATGCTACGCTGCCTGTAGAGAGCTTCCAGGTTGGATGGAGCTTGCTTGCCCGTCTGTTCTTGAAAGTATTCGATGGCGTAGCCAATAGAGGTGCCGGCAAAAAGTTGCAAAGCTTCTTCTGCACTCATCGGCAGGCCAAGCCGGCTAAATTCTTCCGCAATGATGCGGTTGGAGACGGGTTCGCTATCAACCAGCACACCATCACAATCGAAAATGATAAGGTCGTATGACAAAAAGATAGGTTTTAGAGTTTGGTCTTACCCAGCTTTAGAATAAAGTCAAATTCTTTTTTGGCAACAGGCGATACAGATAACCTGCTAATACGAACCAGCGCCATGTTTTCCAGTTCTTTCTTACTTTTTATTGTTTTCAAGCTAACGGGCTCTGTCATCGTCTTAACGGGAACTACATCTACTACCGACCAATCTCCTTTTTCAGCCGTAGGATCGGGATAATGCTCTTTTACTACTTTACAAATACCGACCACCTCCAAGCCTTTCCGGCTGTGATAAAATAAGACCAAATCTCCCTTTTTCATACTCCGCAAATGATTCCGCGCAGCATAATTGCGAATACCATCCCACATCGTGCGTTTTTCTTTTAGCAAATCGTCAAAGCTGTATTCGTAGGGTTCTGACTTCACTAACCAATAGTTCATATCATTTGCTTTTTGAATCAAGAAGAATGCAAAAATAAAAAAAGCCCCAAGTTCTACTCGGAGCTCTTTGATTCTTTTTCAAAAAATTTTTATCTCTTTCTGCTTCTTGTCGTTGTCTTTCTTGTTCTGCTTGTTGTAGTACGTTTAGTCGTACGTTTTGGCCTACTTGCCTTAGTACGACTGGTGGTAGCGCGTTTGCCAGTGGTGCGTTTTTTAGCTGTACTTGCTTTGGCGCGTTTTGTAGTAGCGCGTTTGGCGGTGGTGCGCTTTTTAGCTGTACTCGCTTTGGCGCGACTGGTGGTAGCGCGTTTGGCGCGTTTTGTAGTAGCGCGTTTGGCAGTGGTGCGCTTTTTAGCGGTGCTCGCTTTGGCGCGACTGGTAGTAGCGCGTTTGGCAGTGGTGCGCTTCTTCGCGGTACTCGCTTTGGCGCGACTGGTGGTAGCGCGCTTGGCAGTGGTGCGCTTCTTCGCGGTACTCGCTTTGGCGCGTTTTGTAGTAGCGCGTTTGGGAGTGGTGCGTTTTTTAGCTGTACTTGCTTTGGCACGACTTGTAGTAGCGCGCTTGGCAGTGGTGCGCTTCTTCGCGGTACTCGCTTTGGCGCGACTGGTGGTAGCGCGTTTGGCAGTGGTGCGCTTCTTCGCGGTACTCGCTTTGGCACGACTTGTAGTAGCGCGTTTGGCAGTGGTGCGCTTCTTCGCGGTACTCGCTTTGGCGCGACTGGTGGTAGCGCGTTTGCCGGTGGTGCGCTTTTTAGCGGTACTCGCTTTGGCGCGTTTTGTAGTAGCGCGTTTGGCAGTGGTGCGCTTCTTCGCGGTACTCGCTTTGGCGCGACTGGTAGTAGCGCGTTTGGCAGTGGTGCGCTTCTTCGCGGTGCTTGCTTTGGCGCGACTGGTAGTAGCGCGTTTGGCAGTGGTGCGCTTCTTCGCGGTGCTTGCTTTGGCGCGACTGGTAGTAGCGCGTTTGGCAGTGGTACGTTTTTTAGCGGTGCTTGCTTTGGCGCGACTGGTAGTAGCGCGTTTGCCAGTGGTGCGCTTCTTCGCGGTGCTCGCTTTGGCGCGACTGGTAGTAGCGCGTTTGGCAGTGGTACGCTTCTTCGCGGTGCTCGCTTTGGCGCGACTGGTGGTAGCGCGTTTGCCAGTGGTGCGCTTCTTCGCGGTGCTCGCTTTGGCGCGACTGGTAGTAGCGCGTTTGGCAGTGGTGCGCTTTTTAGCGGTGCTCGCTTTGGCGCGTTTTGTAGTAGCGCGTTTGCCAGTGGTGCGCTTCTTCGCGGTACTTGCTTTGGCGCGACTTGAGGTGGCCTTCTTTCTTGAAGAGGATGCTTTTGTTTTAACTGATCTATCCGTCACACGTCTAGCTTTGCTCGAGCTTTTTGGCTTGGCAGTAGAAGCGGACTTTCTGGTCTTTTTTTTAACAGCCATTGTTTACAAAATTTAATTGTGAAATAAATTAGTTTTAAACATTTGTTAGACGTTGTTTTTCAAATAAGGGTTCGTTTTTAAAAACATTTTTTTATTCCTTATTTCCTGTTTTAGTTGTAGGTTTTCAATCGCTTATCGAATTAAAGATTCATACAACTCTACAATGATGTAATGTATTATAAGGTGAAGGGAATATTTTTCTGTTTCGTTGAAAAATATTCCCTTCGATATTTGCGTCTTCTGCATTTATTTTTGCAGCACAATTTTTTTCACCTTTCTGGTTCCATCGTTCCGCTGATGTTGAATAAAATATGCCCCTGCTGCCAAATCAGAGATATCTATTCGTATTACATTCCATTCTTTACTTGTTGGGAGTAACATCTTTTTGATCGTTCTGCCCATTAAATCAATAATAAGCAAGGTGGTTTCTTCATTCTGGCTGAATAGCTTGACACTAAGTACAGTATGTTGTTCATGTATTGCCGGGTTGGGGAAAATAATCATGTCTTTGTCATCATAGCAATTGACATTGACATTCAAGGTCTTAGAGTAATCAATACGACCATCGAGGTCTACCATTTTAAGCCGATAGTAATTAATCTTGCCAGTTGCTTCATCTAAGTATTGGTAGGTAGGCGTTTGATCTCGGCTGACTGCTTGTATCGATTTAATTGTTCTGAAGGATATACCATTTGAAGATCGCTGTAATTCATAATGGCTGAAGTTAGCTTCACTTTCTGCTGTCCAGGCCAATCGCACTTTACAATCTTCCGCACCGGCTTCAAAACGATTTAGCTCAACGGGCAAACTCGTATTATCTATAATCATTCCTATGTCAAAATCAAAATTCTCGTTACCTTCCTCAGGGCTGATAAACGCAACGGTTGCTGTAGTTCCATTTAGGCTCGCATCAGAATCTTTATCATCGGCTCCTGCGTTTTGAGACGTCAATAAATTATCGCTTATCGCGGTTTGGGTCATATTCATTCGGATTTCATAAGAATGAGATGCTAATAAAGGGCGTTCATTCTCAACAGGTGTGTCGTAGGTGACGAGCATTTCGGCGGCCTTAGGTGGATCGTAATAACTATCTGCCACTCTTTTCGCTGTTCCGGAAGTTCTTTCAAAGAGGAATGTGATTGCATTGCCAGAAGCCCAGTCATTTTGGCTGATTATTTCTGCAAGAATCGATTTAACCTCTGCCGTTTGTTGGTTAGTTCCCCTTTCATTTACAATTGTCCAATCGGCGGGAGACCAATCGACAGAACTAGATGTAGTAGTGCGGTTGGACAGGTTGTAATCAGTAGTTGCGAAAATTGGGGAATGTCCTTTTTTCTCTCCTTTAATGCTGAAAGTTACAGCTCCGGAAGAAGCTTCATCGGCAGTGAATTGTATATAGGCATTAGTAACCGTTGCATCCGAAGAAAGCGTTACTTGGGGAAAGCGAACCCCTACCAACTGTATATCGCTACCATCATTTCCAAATTCTAAATCTGAGCTCCAACGGTCAACGGCTCCAACTGTACCAGTGCTTCCCGGCAGATTTTCCTCTGCATCACATTCCCCATCGTGATCGAGAAAGAAGTTGTTGGTTATTGATATTGTACTGTCTATCGGTAACATATTAGTATTGTGATAACCACCAAAAGAGAAATACCCATTTTGATCCGTTAGTGCGGAACCTATAATTTCAGCTCCCGTCACATCGTAAAGATCAATTCTTACACCTGGAATTCCGGGTTCTCCAGCATCTTGCAATCCATTTTCATTCAGATCCTGCCAAACGATGTCTCCAATCAATGGCGGAATAAGCACCCCTGCATCAATGTTGCTAATGGTTTCATTGTTTGTCGGGCTTACAGCTGGGGCTTCCCCATTTGTCACATTCGCATCACTATCAGACAAGTCGCTTCCCTGGTCTTTTAATGTAAAGTTGCTTGTAGCGTTGATATTAAATATGACTTGATAAGTTTCACTAGGTGGCAAATTGGAAAAAATATAACTCCCATCACCGGCTGTTTCAGTAGCCAACAGCTGCAAACCCTTATTGTCTAACAATTTTACTTCGACTCCAGCCAGAAGCGGTTCTCCACTTCTTTGACCATCGCTATTCTGATCATTCCACACTACGCCCTGTATTGTAGCCGGGTTGACCGGAGCGCTTTTAAGCCCCACATCTACATTCAAAAGGGTGTTGCCTGTAAGTTGAAATGTATGGGTGTTGCCTGTACTGCTATTCGCGTCAGAATCATCACCGTCGTTGCCAGTAGTGTTGGACAAAGTAATAATCCAGTCAGAGGGCAGTACTGTCGTTTCAGTAACCGGATCAATTCCTTGTAAGGTAGATTTATCAGCTTGAATGTAATATATTCCGTTGGGTACTTGCTCAAATAAGTAAAATCCACTGGTATCTGTATATTGTACGGCCCAAAGTATATCATCTCCTCCTCCTATTTGTTGGTCAGCACCTGTATTGAAGAGTGTAAGTTTCATGTTGTACACACCTGGTTCTCCAAGAGATTGATCTCCATATCCATCCAGGTCGTACCAAGAGAAATTACCCACCGTATTGGTTTGGAAAAACCCGAAATCAAATGTAGCATACTCTGCCGGATCGTTGGAATCTTCAATTCCTGTAACATTGCCAACAGAAGCCGTAATTTCTGGTATGTCGTTCGCATTATAGTCTGCATCAGAATCATCAGAATCATCCCCTGCCCCTAAATTGTCGGGGTCGTCTTTCCCCGTCAGGCCATACCCTTTCAGTGCGCCAGTGGTAAAGTCATCCCCCTTGGCCAGCCTGATTTTATATGTTGTGTCGGGCTTGACACCATCAAAGCGATAAAAGCCTGCCGAGTCTGTCAAGGATTGCAGAATCAATGTATCTTCAACGGCATCCCAAAGACTAACCGTTACGCCTGCAATGCCCGGTTCAGTGATGTCCTGAATTCCGTTGGCATTTACATCATTCCATATATAATTCCCTATGCTTGTGTAATTATCGGTATCTATGAGTTGCAATCCTACTTTTATGGGCTCGGAGTCCAGCAATCGTGCCCCACTACCGCCATCGTCATATATAGCTCCAAATGCAAATGAATTCCACGCTATTGCTTTATTGTCAACCGTTTCACCTGACCCACATGGGTTTGAACTGCATCCGGGCGGGTTGCCATATAGTTTGACACTTACCGTAAGACGGATACTATCGCCGGGAGCAAATGCAAGGGGAGCATATCGCAGTCCAAATGACCGGGCATTGGAAGGAGTTGCTATGTGGGTAGTCCAGGGGTTGGTATCGCAAGTAGCAGATGGGCCTATTGCCACCGTTTCATCCACGGTGAGATCTTTATTGTTGGATACTGCATTTTCGAAGCGGCAGGGATCCAAAGAAGTAGAATAATAAGGCCCCTTCGTGATATCTGAAGAAGCATCTTCCCACGCTTGGGTTGAGGAGTTCCATTTTTCCAATAAAATTGGACCATTGAGTTGGACGTTCCACTCGGAGAGCCGTGCCTGCCCTAAACTAGGTAAAATCGCCTGATCATTTAGGTGTGGAAGAATATCTATAATGTCAAGCTGAGTGATATCCAAATTGCCCGTATTGGTTAGCAACATTTGGTACTCCGCAGCACCAGTGGTATCAGTATCTCCGGCAATAGGATATCTGCTAAAGTCAGTGTCGAGTTTACCTTTGATCCATTTGGAGGAAGTAACATCGGCAAGGGATTGAATTGTAATAGGGAGATAGGTGGAAATTAGAATATCTTCTGAAGTGATACCATCACTATCCGTATCGAGGTGGTCGTAATCAGTAGGCCAATAAGCTTCTGTTGAGGTCAATCTGTTGCAGCAAACAGCAGGATTGGACAATAGGTCTTGCCCGGTACCCGTGGTAAGGGCTACATTTTCAATAATGCCTGTAGCACCCGGACTAACTGTAGCGCTATAATAAATGTAGCTGTCAGAATTGATGTAATATCCCCCCGGTATCCGGCAATCGTCAAAAATCCATCGGATCAATGTTCGACCATTGTGAAAATTGGGTATAACCTCAAATTCCGGCTTATTACATCCTGGTTGAGAATGAGCTTCCACTTGATCAGGAACATTGGTTTTATTGGAGTGAATGATCCAAAAAGAATCTCTTTCCGGATTGAAGTCCAACTTAGGATCCAGCAAATGAGATACAACGAAGTTTTCAATATCTCCGCCATTTTTATGCACCCTGAATCGTAAACAAAATACAATCGCATTATCATCTGTATCGTCCAATGCAGAGGGATTATCGGTAAGTAAATCCTCCCAAGCAGGATCAATCCCACCCATAGCTTCAGGAATAGGCGCTGATACCCAAGGCGTTTGGTAAGCACGAAGGTCATTTTGCAAAAACACGCCTTCAGAGTAAACCTCCGCTGTATTACAGGCTTCCAGCCCATTACCACTGATACAGTTAATCACGTCATCTCCCGGGAGGGGTTGTTCCCATGAACTCAATTGCCCTGAGGTGAAAGGGTTTTCTTCCAAAAACATCATGTGTATTTGAGCTTCATCTGCATCGGGATTAGTGGGGTCATAGTTTTCATCAACGATAAATTTTACTTTTGTGATGTTATATAAATAATGTCTGGCTTCTCCATCATGTAATGCCATATAGCATTCGGAATAGGTTTGTGTGCATCCAGATGGCCCTCCTTGATGCTGCCCTCCTTCAGCCGGGAAAAACGTATCGCCCCACCAAAATAGCCAGCTGGAATTGCAAGGATTTCTCCAGATACCACTATTGTTGCACTCTATTTCTATAGATACCCCTGTAGGAGCATATACATGATGCACTACCCCCTTAGCAGGAAGGGTATCTATATATTCCCTGGTTTGCCCGATAGGTGTTTGTGGAAAGTAAAACTCCCATTCTACATTTCCTGTGATATTGACATCATCCTGATCAAAATCCTTTTCCAAGCCACCAGAAATACTGCCGCTTGGTGGCGTGTCGCAAACCGGAGTTGATCCATTTTGAGTAATGCTTATATTGCTGGAACTTGTTGGTGCTCCGGATGCCGAAATTGTGGCCGTGTTGGTACCTACAGGAGGAGTTGACGGGCCACAATTGGGAAATCTTGACCATATTTTAACCAAGCCCGTTGTGCCTGCATCCAATTGCCCGGCAGGTGATCCGGGGCTTGACAAATTGAAAGACACGGCATTTCCTACTACACTTACCAACGACACATTACCTCCGGGAAGGGTTTGCTGTATTAATTCCATCTCTGCAGGCAGTGCCGATACAATTTTGGTGTTATAACAATGCTCGGTCAGAGAACCACATCTATACCGGATAGTAAAAATAATTGTTTCTCCAGGTATCGGGTTAGCATTGCTTACCTCCATATCAATAAGTAAGCTCGGAGCAAGCTCTACATTAGCTTTACTTTGAAAAGTCCCTTGAAATAGTAGTACTAAAACCCACCCGATAGAAATTAATACCCGTCTCTGTTTTTTTGCGGGGCCTTTGAAAAGAATACGTGTTTTCATCTCGTCTTATTTTTATTTTGAGGCTATCTTTGTAAAAGAAATTGCTTTACTTCCCGGGTACCATCCATTCGCTGATGTTGAATAAAGTATGCCCCTGCTGCCAGATCAGTTATATCTATTCGTATTACATTCCATTCTTTACTTGTTGGGAGCAACATTTTTTTGATCGTTCTGCCCATTAAATCAGTAATAAGCAAGGTGGTTTCTTCATTCTGGCTGTACAGTTTGACACTAAGCACAGTATGTTGTTCATGTATTGCCGGGTTGGGGAAAATAATCATGTCTTTGTCATCATAGCAATTGACATTGACATTCAAGGTCTTAGAGTAATCAATACGACCATCGAGGTCTACCATTTTAAGCCGATAGTAATTAATCTTGCCAGTTGCTTCATCTAAGTATTGGTAGGTAGGCGTTTGATCTCGGCTGACTGCTTGTATCGATTTAATTGTTCTGAAGGATATACCATTTGAAGATCGCTGTAATTCATAATGGCTGAAGTTAAGTTCACTTTCTGCAGTCCAGCTCAATCGGACATTGCAGTTTTCCTTTTGAGCATTAAAGGCACTCAGCTCTACTGGAAGCACTGCCAATGAGAGCAGCTGGTCTTCCACTTCTCCGCTTTGTGCTGTTCCAGGGGGTGCTCCGCTATATGATAAAGCGGGGAATGGTTGAGCTTCTTCAAAAAGCCGGAATCGTACAGCAAAGTGTGTTCCTGTTGACGAATAATTCGTTGGTACTGTAAAGCAAATCGTATCTGGCGAATTACCACTCAAAAACGATGTGTCCGCTATCATATCTCCCGCAAAACTGCCATCCTGTCCCCAGTCGATCCAACCATTGATATAAGCCGTCTCACCACTCGGCACGGTGTAGGTCACTTTGATGCATGCTTGCTGACCCGGCATCCAATTGCCATAATCTAAAAACTCGATTCCGTCATCTGCCCCTCCGCTCAAATCATCGCTATCGGCATTCACCGAGTTGACTCCATCCGACTCCCCGTCCAGCCCACTGCCCAAATACCAACTTCCATCCACCTCATGGCGGGGTCCATTGTCTGTCAAGGAAACTTCATAGCCTGCTGGCAAATCACCATAATCGAGGGCTGGAAGGCTATAAGCAAAATCTGCATCTGTGATCGGGGCTCCGCTTATTGTCAGATTGTTGTGATAGACGGATGTACCTACCTCCTGGATGTCTCCACTTGGCGAATCAGCATTATCCGTTTCCAGTATTGCTTTATCAAATGGCGTATTCTCGGTACTCATCGATACTATATATTGCCCATCTGGTAGCCCGTCAAACTGGTAGGCTCCATTTACATCTGTTTGTGTACTTCCCATGTACTCCCAACTGCTTCCGTTGAAGCGATACAGATATACATCTATAGAATCAGTTGGACTATCTCCAGGGTCATCACAAAGGCCATCTTCGGGAGATGCATCTATACAGAGGTTGCCCGAAATGCTTTGAGAGCCAGTTAGCTTTAGTCCAAAATCTACGTCCAGATCACAGTCGGTACATGCTGATCCTCCAATATGGGTGATCACATTTCCTGAGATGATGAGGCTTGTGGTTGTCGAACCCACACTTTGAGCTCCACTAGTTGCGGTATAGCCCGAAGGAGGTACAATACTAATGTTGTATGATGCATCGGGAATGTTGGAAAAGGAGTAATATCCGTCAAAGTCTGTTTGCGTGCTGTCCACCAAATCTAGCGAGGTAGATGTACACGGACTGGAACTTGTACATAAATATACCTTTACATTTGATATTCCCGCCTCACCGATATCCTGAATACCATCGCCATTGACATCATTCCAAATCCAATCGCCTATCACGCCCGCTGGTTGATAACCAAAATCTACGCCCAATGTGCTACTTCCATAGCTCACATCTACCGTGTCGCGATGATCGCAGGCTGGATACCCTAAAGACACTAGCTGTGGATCGTCGCAGGCAAAACCACCGGAGTTTGGGTCTGCTGTTTGGCTTGCTCCGTTCAAATCAGCGTCACTGTCATCCACTACAACCACATAATCACCAGAAGGCAGGTCTTCAAAAATATAGTATCCGGCGGGAGTGCTTCCGCTCCCATCACTTGTCGTTGTGGTCGATACCAGGGAGCCAGTGGAAGCGTTGTACAATTCAACGGTAATGTTGGCTATTCCCTGTTCGGTCCAGTCTTGTGTGCCGTTGTTATTAGCATCCCAATACACCATATCGCCTATGGAAGAATAGGTGCTGAATGCAAAGTCGGCATCCATTGGGCAAGCCGTACAGCTCAAGGTGCTATTATCCGTTTGGCCATTTACAATACTTACATCATAACTGGAGTAATTGGAAGAAACCAGCGTGGTCGGTATGTCAGGATCATCGGTGTCCACATCAACTCTGTAGGAACCGTCTGGTAAATTTTCAAATACATAGCCTCCCACGCTATCGGTAACGACTGTGTCCATCACAACGAATATACCATCGCCATTTAAGTCGGCATAGAGAATAACGTTGACTGAATCCAGGCCTGGTTCCGTAGCAATTTTGGAGCCATTGCCATCCCGGTCATTCCACACCACATCACCAATACTGCCCGTTCCCACTGGTTGGTAACCAAAGTCCTGCAATATGTCCGAGGTGCTCCCATTCAGCGTTACCGTAGATATGCCATCACATACCGAACAACTTCCGCCACTCTCATCCGGATCAGTTGTTTGGAACCCTGCTGGCATGTCGGAATCGGTTTCATCGACCCGTACCAAATATTCGCCCGCTGGCAATGTGTCTGACTTATAGTATCCATTTGCATTTGTCGTCGTCGTATCCACATAGATATCTACTCCTGCTGTGTATTTCCCATCTTCGTCCACATCGCGAATGATGTATATCGTTATCGTATCCATACCCTCTTCATTGGCCTCTTGCAGGCCATTGCCATTTATGTCATAAAATAGGGTGTCGCCTATGGTTGAACTTCCCGTTCGGACATAGCCAAAATCCTGGGGTCCTGATATTTCGCCAGCACATACCGTGACTGGATTGGTTGTGGGGGACCAGTCCAATGTCCAGGTAGCTCCCCCCGGGGTCGTTACCGATATGGTATAAGTGGTACTTGCGGTGAGGCCTTCAAATGTATAGCTGCCGTTGGCATCCGAGGTTGTACTGAGTCCGCCTGGGTTTAAGTTCACCGTTATCCCGTTTAATGGTATGGTATCCGTACCTATTCGTTCAAAGATGTGCCCATAAATAATGGGGCTGATGCTGTATCCAAAGTCGATAGCCGTGATGTCTTCGTTTAGCGTAAGGTCGTTGAATGTGTTTAGATCTGCACTGATACTACCTCCATTGCCGCTGCACCATTGGTCATTGGTAGCAGCATCGGGGTCTGCGGTTTGGCTTTGGCCAGCAGGAAGAGATGACGACAATATTTGAGTATAATAGTGCCCCTCATCCACCGATTTGAAAAGATAAGTACCATCGGGTGCCGTTTGAACGGTATCCAACGCGACCCAATTGCCATCATTTTGAGCAGAAGTACAGCTCCTCGTTCCATCATAACTTGGAGAAGAGGGCGTTATCAGATACCCATTATCGTGTACACATCCGTACAAAACAATATCTACTCCTTCTATCAGACCATCGGTTCCGGTATCATAAACGCCACTGTTTCCGGTACATTCATCGCTCCAAATTAACCCTGAGATAGTTCCTCTTGCTTCAATAACGACAGATATCGTTGAAGTATCAGCAGGGGCAGGGTCGCCATTCATAAAGTAGGCATTACTTACCAAGCCTGTGTTGGTGGTAGTGCCTGAGATACCATTGGCCGGTTCTTTGGCTTCAAAAGTTACTGTGATGCTCTTGGACTCACCTGCATTGAGAGGGCCAATGTTGTTCCAAACGATTTCTCCGTTAGCTTCGTCGATAGAAGACGGGGCGATACTGGAGGAAATGAATATTAAAGAATCCGAGTTGTATATATCTTTGACGGGAACCGGGTTAAGCGTTGTATTTAAATCAATGGCTTGAGCCCCTCCGCTACAAACCTCATCTGTAGTTATTCTATATCCTACCGCATCGATGTACGGCAAAGCCCCATCGCCGGAACCATTTGAACTGGCTTGTAAGTAAGCGCCCATTCCGACATTATACGTATTCGTAAAATCCGACCACTGCCAGTTAGCCCGGTCAGCCGTAACGTCAACGGAAATTTCACCGGCGTTTGCCCGGGAGTTGAAAGCAGTAAACTCGGCTACAGGGATACTGTGGTTGGGGTATCCCGTAAAATTACCATCTTCAATGATCCTAAATATCCAGTTATCATCAACAATAGGGCCGCCGGTATAATAAATCTGGGCTACCAATTCTACTTTAACGATGCTGGCTGAATTAGGTGGTACTGTAAATACTCCGGCATTTACCAAATTTCCCCAGTTTCCACTGGCAAACTGGCCGTCTGGTTCGTTATACAGCGAATCAGATGGGGTATAATCCCCTTTGCCATCGTGTTGAACCCATAAATCATATACATTACAAGTACCCGATTCTTCTCCTCCTGGCGACGCTAATAAATTGTCTACCTTAATCTCAAAAGTAACCTCCTGCCCTTCTAATACCGTGTCATTGGAAACTACTGATTTGGTGACGTCAATAGGTGGTGCAAAACCAAAGTCAGCCTCCATGTAGCTGGCTCCTCCCGCAAGATTGGTCGTAAATAGCTCATCGGTAGTTAGGTTGGAACCCGCATAGGTTGGGTTGCCTATCACATCGTCTTTGTCCACTTTCACGATGAAGTCACCATCAGCGAGGTTCTCAAACAGGTATTTGCCGTTGACATCCGTGTCAGTCGAATCGTATAAAATATCTTTTTCCGTTATTATAGAATCTCCATCTATATCATAATACAAAAAAACGGTAACCCCCGAAATACCGGGCTCTGAACCATCGGCTATTCCATTGCCATGCACGCCACCGCCCGTTCCATTGTCCACAAATACGGTATCTCCAATAGAATTGGTGCCCGCTATCAAAGTTATGGCATCGTCTTCGTCGAGCGGCGGATTGTTGGCAATACTCACCCCAGCTATGTTGTGTACCAATGCCCCAACAGTGCCTGAAGCTACTTCGACCTGAAAAGTAACGCTTGCATTATCAGAAGCAGCAAGCGGCTCGTTCATCCACCATTGGATGTCGGTAACAGAAGAAGCTGGAGTAGGTTCGGTGGTGACCCAGGTGGCACCATTGTCGGTAGAGTACAATTTGCGGAAACTGTAACTGCCAGAGGTGGTACTCATACTTCCCGCCTTGAAAGTAGTACCCCCCGGAATGGCGTCAGAAATGACAATGGGCACCCCATATTGAGGAGCTCCCGCTGTTTCCGGCCCTGCGTTATTGACCTGGAGCGTATAAGTTAAGGTAGCAGGATCAGGCGGAAAACTCAGTACCGTAGAATCAACCGACTTGTCTATGGTGATGGTCGGCGGCAGACTGGTAATTGGCACCCCCATGCCAAAGTCGGCATTGAATTTTTCATTATTACTTCCGGATGCGACTTCCTGATAGGGTGTCAAGGTAGCTGTACAGGGTCCGCTGATGGCGATGTATTCATAAAAAACAACACCCACTACCCCCGTGTTGCTTGGTGGTAGATTTTCGAAGTAAAGTTGATCTTCAAAAGGAATGACGATATCGTCATCGGTGTTGGTTTTAACGATTAAAAATCCATGTGTTTTTACCAGCCGGAAACAATTCGGATCATACAATTCCGGATTCCCAACCGGTTGCATCCAGGCGTTGTAGTCGGGTACAAAGTCGCCATCATTATCAAAGCCCTGATTGACATTGCCCAGGTCATACCAGATGCCGTTTACAGCCTTTACCTGCCCGGCGGCTACCAGGGTTTCACTTAAGTCCCATCCCAGGTCGTATCCCTGGTCGGCAAGTAATTGGATGTACTCATCGGGGACTTTGTTGTCGCCATTGGGCCATATCTTGTTGGCGGAAGCCGTGATCTCACAGCGGATGGTGGCACTGCGGGTGTCGTCGTTATAACAATTTGACGCTGGACTGCCGCCGTCAGAAAAAGTAGTCCAGATGTTATAATCCAGTTTGAGATCGTCTGTCTCATCGGAGCAGGCACCGTAAACGGGGTTGCCTGCACCGTCGAGGTTGGGGTATTCGATCAGCCAGTATTGGACGACGCATTCGCCTGCTGCCAGATCACCAACGTAACGGGTGGCATCGCTTTTATCAGCGGAATGTTCGAGGGCAAACGTTCCGGTCAGCCCTGGCCAGGTAGTTGATTCGTACGTTCCCGGTGTGCCATTGCCGCTGCCGGTGTAGGTACCAACGTAGGCAAAAACATCGGAGCGGGCACTACCACTGGTGTTGCAGAATTTGGCTCCGATGTGGGCCGCTGTGACAGGTATGCCTGCGGGCGTTTGAATGTTGCTATCATCGATGAAATTGTAGGCGGTGATGATTTCAATGTTAATATCGGAATTGCTACACTGTGCGACTATTTTATTGGAAATACAAGATAAGCCGAAGGTAAGCAATACAACAATCGTGCTATTAAATATAAATTTATTCATATAGCTTCTTTAATAGTTTTTAGAGGTAGTTCAGAAAAGAGAAGCTAAAAATGTACCATAAAATCACTATATAATTGGGGCTGTCAATACTTAATTCCTTGGTATTATCATCTATCGCAGGCTATTCGCATCGAGACTAAACAATGTGCATCCTTTTTGTCTTTTCTGTCAGTGGGCTCAAACCCGTGCTTGCAGGTGTGTTGTTGAACAGCCTGCCCAGCAAGTGGTAGCTTTGGTCATGGTGGGCAAATACTTCCTTTTCATAGGCCAACAGAAGGTAAAACCTCGCCAGGGCGAAGTACTTTAAGGCCAACTCATAATTCCCCATGTTCTGATAGCATATCCTTTCTTGTTGTACCCTCCCGCCATATGTAGAGAATCATTAACAGATTCTCTTAATTCAACATTCCTTCTAAAAAGCTCAATGGCCCTTGCATAGTCAGCTTTTGGACCGTAATTTATTCCCTGTAAATTCAAGGCTTGTATTTGCCAGTGAATATTCTTTTTCCGTAAGGCTTCTTTCATAAAAATTTCAGAAAGATAAAAGGCCGAATCTGGCTGGTTTGGTATATATTTCTCCCTCACCAGGTCATACATTGCCTTGCCGCGAATGGACTCTGGTGCATGGGGATCGTTCCATACCCGTAGGAGACTATCCTTATCGAGGGATTGGCCTTTAGTCAAAAAGCTAAATAATAGTAAAATCCCTGTACAGCAATAAAGTACAGTTTGCTTGGGAATAATAAAAGACAATAGGTTAATCTCAATCGCGCAATGACGGTGCAAACACATTGGTTTTTTGTTTTATGTGTTTGAGCCGTTTTTTTTTGAAGATGGTGACAACAAAGGCTACTGTCAGCTCCTCTTGTTCGGCTACTCTTTACTTTACTATATACAAAAAACCCGGGCGATTGCCCGGGCATAAAGATTGATTGGAGGTCGGGAGCGGATTCGAACCGCCGTACAAGGTTTTGCAGACCTGTGCCTAGCCACTCGGCCACCCGACCCTGCGAAGTCATCTGGGGCACAAATATAAAGCAAATTTTATTATGTTGCTGCAAATTTTATACCCGCCTGTCGGAAGTTTTGTCAAAGCACAATCACCCGCCTCTTGCAATTTAATTTTTTGCCTACATTTGTTTGTATCAATTGACCCTTTCTTGCTAAAAACATACTTAATTTATGCAGAATTTCGCCACATCAGACCTCTTTCTTTTTGTTGGATATATTCTATTTGTTGTTGGTATTGGTCTTTGGCTTTCCCGAAAAAAGGGGGGTACAGAAACCTCTCAAGACTACTTTTTGGCCAGCCGGTCGTTGCCCTGGTGGGCAGTGGGTGGTTCGTTGATCGCTTCAAATATTTCCACCGAACAAATGCTGGGCATGAATGGCTCCGGCTTTGCTGTTGGGCTGGCAATCGGAACCTACGAACTGATGGCTGCTGCCACCTTGCTCATTGTGGCGAAGTTCTTTTTACCGGTTTTCATCAAAAAGGAAATATATACCATGCCACAGTTTTTGGAGGAGCGTTTCGACGGACGTGTGCGTACTGTGTTGGCTTTTTTTTGGGTCTCTCTTTTTGTGTTTGTCAATGTCACTTCAGTACTTTATTTAGGTTCCCTGGCCATACACAATTTACTCGGCCTTTCGCTTTGGGCAGGTATCCTGGGGCTTGTTTTGTATTCTGCTTCTTTCTCAATATTTGGCGGGCTAAAGGCGGTGGTTTGGACGGATGTGATACAAGTGGTGGTGCTGGTTTTTGGGGGCCTGCTGGCCAGTTATCTGATCGTCACGACTGTAGGCGGTGGGGGTTATTTGGATGGTCTGATAGCATTATATGAGAAAGTGCCTGAAAAATTTGATATGATCTTTACAAAAGATATTACCTATACCGACATGGAAACCGGAGCAACCAAATCGGCCTATGACCTGCTGCCGGGCATCAGCGTTCTTATCGGTGGTATGTGGATTGCCAATCTCTACTATTGGGGCATGAACCAATACATCATTCAGCGCACACTGGCCGCCAAGAGCATTCGTGAGGCACAGAAAGGAGTTGCTTTTGCTGCTTTTCTCAAACTCCTCATGCCGCTCATCGTTGTCATCCCGGGTATTGCGGCTTATGTCATTCTGAACGACCCAACGGCTTATGGTTATAGCGGTGAGGGCATTAGCAAACCGGATGAAGCGTTTCCCTGGGTACTCAATAATTTTGTAGGGCCGGGATTCAAAGGACTCGTTTTTGCAGCTTTGGTAGCAGCTATTGGCTCTTCTATCAGCTCTATGGTTAACAGTGCTTCTACTATTTTCACCCTTGATATTTACAAGCCTCTGTTGAAACCGGCCAGCAGCGAATCTCATTTGGTAGTGGTAGGAAAGCTGGCCGCTACTATGGTTCTTCTGCTGGGCGCTCTAATAGCTCCTACCCTTGGCAAGCTGGAGCAAGTATTCCAGTACATACAGGAATATACCGGCTTCATCAGTCCAGGAGTATTGGTGGTATTTCTATTTGGCCTTTTTTGGCGTCGAGCCACGGCCAATGCTGCCCTTACCGTAGTCCTAATGTCTATTCCGCTTTCCTGGGCGCTTCAGGTATTTGTCCCCGAGCTTCCTTTCCTTGACCGAATGGGGTTTTGTTTTTTGCTGCTTTCGGCAATCATGGTTGGTCTTTCATTGGCTGAACAAAAGGCCGGTCGGGACGGAGTGGCCCGTGATCGCATATTCCGCCTGATGCCGATAATGGCATTGCTACTCATTTCGGTGCCGTCCGGCTTTAAGGTTTTGATAGAAGACTCTGCGCTGAGTAATCTTTTCGGAATTGTGATTTTAGGCTTATCGGCAATCGTGATTGCTGTATTGCTGCGAGAAAGGAGGCAGGATAATAGCCGGGCTATTGAATTAGACCAAGAACTGTTTAAAACAGATGCTATTTTCAATGGCGCCGCTTTTGCCGTTTGTGCTATTTTGTCAGTGATTTATGCGCTGCTTTGGTAGGTTATACTGCAGACATCTTACTTACTATGGTGTTTTTGCTTTGTCTGGTTTTTCTTTTTTCAAGTGTGGGAATGCTGAAGAAAAAAGTGGTGCCGTGCTGGGGGTTTCGCTTATACCAAAGGCGACCTTCATGCAGGTCAATTACTTTTTTGCAAATGGCCAGCCCTATTCCGGTACCCTCTCGCTCACGATTGTTGATGCGCTGAAATGGCAAAAAGGCTTTATTCATAAAGCCTTCATCCATTCCCACCCCGTTGTCTTTTATATAAAAGACAACTTCTTCTTCACTATCCTTATTACAGCCAATCTCTACCACTGGTGCCACTTGCTCCCTTCTGAATTTGATGGCATTGCCAATCAAATTTTGAAATAACTGAATGACAGACAATTTGTTGACTTTCAGTGTTGGTAGCTCATGAGCATGAATTTTTGCATTGCTTTCTTTAATCGCTTCTGACAGATTAAAGCGGACAATATCAAGCAGGTCATTGAAATCGGTAAAAGAGAAATTCTCCTCGTTTCGGCCAACCTTCGAATATTCCAGCAGATCGTTGATGATGTTGCTCATGTGGCGGGTGCCCGAAACAATAAATTGAATAAACTCTTTGGCTCCTTCATCCAGTTTGTCAGCGTATCTCTTTTCCAAAAGCTGGGCAAAATTGGAAATGGTGCGCAGTGGGCTCTTCAGGTCATGCGATGCGATATAGGAAAACTGCTCGAGCTCTCCGTAAGAATGCTCCAGCGCTTTCAGGTTCTCTTTTAAATGTTCTGATTTTTCAAGGATCAACGTCTTTTGCCGGGCCAATTCTTTATTTTTCTTTTCTATTTCCTCTTTGCGCTGCTCCAGCATATTATTCGTTTCTTCAATGTACTTCTGCTTTTGCTCGAGATCTTGAATGCTGGAATTAAGCAGTTGGTTGGTAATCGAGCGGTCTTTGAGCGTGCGAAGGTATTTGAATTCAAACTCATCTCGCTGCCGCTCGATCGTCTGAACGTAGGCGATCAAGGCAACTTTTTGTTCTGGCGTTATCTCCAGCTCCTTGATATATTCAATATAATTTATAGGTTTTTCAGGTGTCATCTGTTTCTGCATAATGAGTCCCTGCACCTGCTTTAGAATCCTCCATCGGTAGGTGCATACTCGGAGATTTTAAATACTGTTTTTGCCCAATACTACTCGGTTTGGGCTTTTTACGATTCGTCTTTTTCGTGTATCAGCACCAAAGAGCAGGTTTCGTTGTGGAATTCGCACTGCCCGTTTTTTACATTGCCTATCTCTCCATACGACAAAAACCCGATCATAGGCTTGTTCCAGTGCTGGTAAATTCCTTGGATTTCATCATCTATCAGTGGCCCTAGCGCAGCGTGGCGGCCTTTGCACGAAAATAGTATAATCGCATCTACTTCCTGACTGTGCTGCTTGAGGTGCTCAAATTCTTTGATTGTTTGATTTATTATCTCAAAGCCCGGCGAAATAGAAAAGCGAAATTTGTCGCCCTTCTTTACCCCGCCAAAAAGCACCAGAGATTTGTCTTCATTAGTAGCTCCCATGGGCGAACGCAATACTGAATGCCCTGCATCTTTCAATATTTGCAAAGGATATTGAGCACTCAAGGTGCTCATTTTTTCGCCATTTCTTGTATTATCAAAGAAGCCAAAATAGCGGATAAATACATCCAGGGCCGGCTCATTATTGATTTCGTACACCACATTCCCTTCCGCTTTAGTGATGGTGTGTACAGTACCGATTGCTTCCCAGCCACTCGTTGCCATCCCTTCGATGGAGATGCGGTCATTGTTGAGGATAATAGAAGCCAAGCCGCCTGTTGTGATTTGGCCATTGGCAAAAGCCAGGGTTTCTTTGATTTGCAGATCGTCGCCAGCCAAACCGCCAAATGCCGGAATCTCCTTTCCTACGGCATCTTTCATCCCGAATACTATTTGCTCGGCGTCTATTCCCAGACCGCCGCTCATAATGATCAGCGCAGGGTTTTCATAGGTTTCCTTGGCTGCGACGCCCATGTTGTAGGCTGTTTGATAGGTAGTGTCCTCTCCGGTATCCTGAAAAAATATTTCAAAGTTTTCTTTTTTCATATCCATCATCAATACCGCCATGCTTCCTTCCTGTAGCTGGGTGTTGCATATTTCGCCGGCTGTGGTACAGCCGCAATAATCAATATTTAAAGAATCAAATAAGGCACAAACATCTTCTATGTTTTTTGACGGCGTACAAAAGGCAATTGCCAGTGTAGGTTGAAAGCCGGACGTGATGTGTTCCTTAATTTGATTTTTGAGACTCACTAAGTCCCGCGCCTGGATGGATACTGACTTCATTTCTACTTTTTTAAATGAATAAATAAAATTGAAGAATTTACTACAGGGGACAAGAGGATAGACCTGGGGTTAATGGTGAATAGCAAACAAAAAAAATGCCATCGTTATACCGACGGCATTTTTGTTCATTTGCTTTGCAATTTACAGGGCATTTATTGCCTGTCAAACATCAAATTTGATACCTTGTGCCAGCGGCAATTCTTTGCTGTAGTTGATGGTATTCGTTTGGCGGCGCATATATGCTTTCCAGGCATCCGAGCCACTCTCCCGGCCGCCACCCGTTTCCTTTTCTCCGCCAAATGCGCCTCCGATCTCAGCTCCGCTGGTACCAATATTCACATTGGCTATACCACAATCCGAGCCGGCAACAGAGAGAAAGTGTTCCGCCTCCCGCAAATTATCGGTCATGATGGCTGATGATAAGCCCTGCGGCACATCATTTTGAATGGCGATCGCCTCTTCCAAAGACCTATATTTCATTAAATACAAAATAGGGGCAAAGGTCTCGTGTTTCACTATCTCAAAATCCGGTTTCACTTCTGCCACGCATGGTTTTACGTAACAGCCGCTTTCATAGCCCTTCCCTTTCAGCACTCCGCCTGCCACTACAAATTTGCCGCCTTCTGCCTTCACTTTTTTAATAGCTTTCAAATACATCTCAACCGCCTGGTGGTCGATCAGCGGCCCTACATGGTTTTTAGGATTCAAGGGGTTTCCTATTTTGAGCTGCCGATAGGCCCGGGCCAATTTTTTCTTTACTTCCTCATACTGGCTCTCGTGTACTACCAGCCGACGGGTACTTGTGCATCGCTGGCCAGCTGTACCGACTGCGCCAAATAATGCCCCCGACAATACCAGCTTCATATTGGCGGTCGGGCTGACGATGATCGCATTGTTGCCGCCCAGTTCGAGTAAACTGCGGCCCAATCGTTGAGCTACCGCCGCGCCTACTGCCCGTCCCATCCGGGTGCTGCCTGTTGCGCTGATGAGAGGAATCCGTTGATCTTGTGTCATCCATTCTCCCACCCGATAGTCTCCATTGATTACATTACAGACCCCTTCTTGTATTTTATTTTCCTTCAATACCCGTTTCATAATATTTTGGCAGGCAATACCGCAGAGCGGTGTTTTTTCGGATGGCTTCCAAATACACACATCTCCACACACCATCGCAACCATAGCATTCCACGACCATACAGCCACCGGAAAGTTGAAGGCCGAAATGATGCCTACTATACCTAGTGGATGCCATTGCTCGTACATGCGGTGTTGGGGGCGCTCAGAGTGCATGCTGAGGCCATATAATTGGCGCGACAGGCCAACGGCAAAATCACAGATGTCGATCATTTCCTGCACTTCTCCCAGGCCTTCCTGCAAACTTTTGCCCATCTCATAAGACACCAAGCGGCCGAGCGGCTCTTTGAATTTGCGCAACTCTTCGCCGTATTGGCGCACTACTTCCCCGCGTTTGGGCGCGGGGATGGCTCGCCAGTACTTAAAGGCTCTTTGGGCTGTTTTGATTACTCTTTCGTATTCCCTCTTAGAGCTGATACTTACACTGCCTATAAAATTGCCATCGACAGGAGAGTAGGAATCAATATATTTTTTGGAGGCTGCCGTATTTTTTTGGCCAGTACTTGTGCCTGCATTTTTCTTGTTGAGTCCTAGTTTTTTCAAAAATTGCTTGCTCATTTTCATCTGTTTAAATTTTTTCTGCAGTTAAAAATTTGCAGAATCCCAAAAGCTTTCGGGACTGCACCTATGTAAACTTCAAGCCGTCAGGTTTTGTGTGTATGCACAAGACTTGGCAAAGCGCGGTGTAACCGCTGTGCTCTCGCAAAAGCTTTTTTAATCATTTCCTTGTGTGAGCTTATGATTAAATAAGCTCATGCTCGTTTCATGATTTGGATTTGTTAATAGAGCTGCAAAAATAGAAATTTTTGTCATTCATTGCTGCGCCTGTTGATGCTTCAACATTCATTGCTTTCACTATTTTTTAACATTTTGGCAAATACCAAACGTTGCCCCTATTGTGTTTAGAGTGCGATAAACACCATTGCTATATCGCGCTCACCAAAGCAATTGATATGAAAAAAGTCACTTTCCTGATTTTCCGGTACTTTCTATCGCGTTTACTTCAGCTGATAATCAAGGGCCTTGTCAACAGGGCAGCAGTGATGGGAATTCTTGCGCTGCTCGCGTATCGCTATTCTTTGATTGCCCAAAACCGAGCAGGCAAGGTTGCTTTTACCAATTTTCTAAACCACCTGAAAAACTGACGAGGCCATTCCATTAAATATAGTATTGAGAAAACCGAGGCAGCCTTCGTCCGCTGCCAACACAAGCACTTGCCCGAAAGCCCGCTGACTAAATATTGTCGGCGGGCTTTCTCCCTTTCAGGAAGGGATGGCCGATTCCGGCCTAAAATTGCTACTTTTATCAGGATATTTCACCAATAATGCACCTGCCATGATAATTTCTGGATTTTTTGCCGGTCTCCCGATATTTGGAAAAATATTGATCGTATTGATCCTCAGCGGATTTATGCCCCTTACGGCGATCACCTTTTTTAAGTACATGCTTCCCAAAAAAGAGCGGGACTACAAAAAAGCCATGGACGATATGGGCATCAACAGTTCGCGCCAGGTGAGCGACTCTTATGCTCCACGACGCTATTTTTTGCCGGTCTTTTTTGTGACGCTGCTCTGCCTGTTAGCTAGCATCTACTTCACTTTTGCCGATACCTTTATTGAAAGCATCAACGACAGCCTGCTACTGACGGGCAGTTGGTTTGGCGAAGGTAATGTGGCACTCGTTCGCCAGAGCCTCGCCATTTTGACCTTTGCATTCCTGGGGGGATTCATCTGGTCGGCACAAAATATCATCCGCCGCCTCATTGCCATCGACCTGGCGCCAAGCGTGTACTACAGTGCCGGCGTACGCATCATCATGGCCTCTGCGGTAGCCCTTGTTTTGTCTTTTATCATCGGAGAGGAAAGCAGCACCAATTTGGTTAACTTTAAATCCAGCTTGTCGGCCGTAGCTTTTCTCACCGGTATGTTTCCTGAGCGTATCCTGCAATACCTCATAAAACTGTTTAAAAGATACATTAACCCCGACCCTTTGAATACCGAACTCCTTTCGCTCTATCAAATCGAAGGAATCAGCATGCAGCACAAAGAACGACTCGAAGAGATTGGCATCGACAATGCTCAAAACCTGGCTACTGCCAGCCTCACACAACTCTGCATCGACACCCCTTACGAAGCCCGAACGCTCCTCGATTGGATCGGCCAGGCCAAGCTGCTATGCTATGCCAAGGAACATATTGCAGCCATGAGGTCAACAGGAATACGTACTGTTTTTGATTTTTACAAAGGCGATAAATCCACTGCCCGTCTTCAAAGAATCGCCATTTTATCATCCGTTGATCCTCTTTTGATAGAAAACATCAGCGAGCAGGTCCGGGCAGATACCGGTATCCAGGCATTGTTTCGCTTTCAGGGAGGAGTCAATACTCCCAATGAGGCCATAAGCCCTGGTTCTGGCGAGCCTGTTATCCCCATTCTCAAAGAAAAAGAACCCAATACGAACTAGACGATCGGCCTTAAAATTGCTTCTATTCCATACGTACTGTGCTTTTTAGGACGTTCTATGTCATAGCTTTGATATTTGGAATTATGAAATGTGTACTTGTTTTATCCGTCTTTTTCTTATGCATTCTTACTGTATCAGCCCAACAGACTACTTCTTTGAAAGCAGAGAACATAGTACCCAATCCGGGCTTCGAACGCTATGCTTCTACTCCGATTGGCTGGTTTTACAAAGGGCGGCATTTCACCAATGTGATGAAATACTGGAGCTCAGCAACCGGCGCCTCACCTGACGTTTTTGGACCAAAGGTACGTGTGCCGGCCCATTGGGCAGCCAAAGGCTTTGGAAACCAGGCAGCCCGCAGCGGGGAGTCTATGGTGGGCATCACCCTTTATGGCTGCAAAGGTGGCAAACCTCATTGCCGCGAGTATTTACAGATACAACTCAGTGAGCCGCTGGTTGTAGGACAAAAATACCTTGTCGAGTTTTGGGCAAGCCATTTGCCGCGTTCTTTACAAATCAATAATCTTGGCGCTTATTTTTCCCCTCTTCAGATTGGCGAAAAAACGGATGTGCCTTTACATTTCAGCCCCCATATTAACGTGCCCTATATTGTTTCCAGCAGCAGTGGTGGATGGACCCGGGTGTCAGGTCATTTTCAGGCCGAACAAGAAGCCAATTACCTGATCATCGGCAATTTTTTTCCGGATAGCCTTACACGCATTCGTGTGAGTGCTTCAAACCCTCTCAACTATGCTTATTATTATATTGACGATGTGTTGGTAAAAAAGATAGAGCCTGTTTTGGCTGTTCCTGTTCCGGAAGATGACCTGAGCCGAGCAGTTCTGGTGGAGGGGAGCATTGTTCCGCTAAAGAACATTTTTTTCGATCACGATAAGGCGGAACTCCTGCCGCGCTCATATGTTGAACTACGCAAACTGCTGCATATTATGCAAACATCGCCCCGTTTGGTTATTGAAGTGATTGGGCATACCGATAGCGTAGGAAAGGCAGAATATAATTTGTTTTTGTCGCAAAGGCGGGCCAGAGCGGTGGTGGATTTCCTGCTGGCAAACGGCATTGCTGCCCAGCGATGCCTCTACAAAGGTTACGGAAGCCAATTGCCTATTGCTTCGAATACAACGGATGGCGGCCGGCAAATGAACCGACGGGTAGAGTTTTTGGTTGTGAGTAAATGAGTATTTTTAGAAGTAAAACTCAAAGCTTCCTTTGAACAAAAATCGTGGCGCTTCCGGATTGTCCAGATAGGTCAGGCGCCACAAAGCATCCAGCCTGATTACTTTAAAAATGTTTTCAATTCCCACTCCTGCTTCCATGTATGGCTTGCCCGAAGGACTCCGGTAGCCTGTATAGGTATCCTTCTGAGAAGGATCAAAATCATTCAGCCGGTTGGCCAGCCGATTGTGTTCCGACATCGTTCCCCATACTGCTTTGTAGGTAGCCACAGTCCGCAATTTGAGTTTTCTGAGTAGCGGCAGCTTGTTCATAATAGCTCCGTCAAAGTGATGGGTCATGATGAGGCTAACAAAGGCATCGGAGGCAAACTCATAGTTGTTCATGCCATTGAAAATATTGCCGCTATAAAAGTTGGTTTCGTTGCCCGGGTGCACTTCGGCGAGAATGAAGGGTACATCGCCAAACACCTTGCCCAGCTTCACTTTATAGGAAAGCCACCCCAAAGGATTGATGAAAAAATAGTGACGATACGCAACGGTTAGCTTGTGATAGGTGTACTCACCACCGAGCAAGCCTTTCAACCCGGCGGTATATTGAAGCTCCACTACCGGGTGTTTGGTGCCCAGGCTGGTACGAAAAAACTCCCCTTCCAGAAATTCTTCCCCCTTTGCAAAGCGCGTTTTGAAGATCACTTCGGTGGTTGTTACAGTAGTGTCAATACGTGAGGGAGACTCCGGGTCGGGCAGATAGGCAAAATTAAACCCACCGCCATTGCGCTCAATTTTTCCGAAAGGATCCATCTCGCGCCTTAAAAAGGTAACTCGATTGGACGAGCCGTTTCGCCAAAATTTTTCGTAGAAGGCCTTTCCTTCCTTCACCTGAAGGAGCTTTTGAATCACAGGTCTTCGATAAAAGCCTGAAAACAGATTACCTTCCCCAATTTCTTCGCTATTGTCGTTATTGTGCGTGATGTCTTCCGAAAAAGCCATCCCGAAGACTGTCCATGGGTGCTTCCTCAAATTGAGCTGCAGATCACCGCCAAATTTGAGGCGCTTATCGCTAAATCCATACGCTAAAAAACCTCCAAAGCGAATGCGTGTGCTAAATTTATTGCTAGTCCACACCCCCATTTTCACCCGATGCCCTTCTACTGGGTTGTGGTTGTACATTGAAAAGTAGGGCCCTATTTCTACCATTCCCAGCTCTTTGTAGCCGGATACCAGGGTATAGATCACATCCACATAGGTTTTGTAGATCGGCACATTCTTAATGCTGTCAACCATCTGGTATATGGTCGCTTCCTGCTTACTCAACTTTTCGTGGCGAGCCTCCTGCCAGTATTCCTCACTTTGCTCCAGCTCGGAAGGGTGATAACTTTTGGGGTCTTGCTTTTCAAATGTTTTGGCGATTTGCTCATTATTGAGAAGGTATTTTTGGAAGCTTACCGTCTTGCGGCCGATAAGGCCCGGTGTATTTTTGGTGGTCACAAAATCTACTACCATTTTTTGTTTGCGCGGCAGCCAGTTTTCTTTTTCAAAATGAAATTCCTCATAAATAATCACGCGGCGCACCAGGTTGATATTCACCTCCGGACTCATCCGCATATTCACCCGCTGAATCGCAAAGCTTGAATCGGCCACCCAAAAGTCTCCATAAAAGGTGTTTTCTTGCTTGCGGCGCGGTTTGAATTTGAGCTTATAGCTCCATTGCCCCTGGATAAAGGTGCTGTCAATAATGTAATATTCATAATAAAACAGCCCCTGGTCGGAAAACGGGCTGGCAAAGGGCTTTTCCAACACATAAATCCAATTGTCATATACGCTATATTCTTCGTGAATGCGGCCAATAAATTCAATGACTGTTTTGTTATCTACGCCTGAGGCGCGCTGGGCTTTTAGTATATCCTTCGGGGCTGCCGCGCCCTGCACAAAGTAGCGATCGGCCACCGATTCGGCGATGTAAGCTGGTAGATAGGGGCGCTCATCGGAGGTGCTGTCGATGTGGTCAAAAATAAATTCAAAGGGTTTGAACAATTTGCGCTGGCGCAGGCTGGTGTCAATATTATCAAGGTCGAGCTCTATTTTCTTGTAAATTTCGCACTGCATAGCATCCAGGTGCTCAACACGATTGTTGACCTTATTTTTAACGATGCCTTTAACAATGGCATTGGCTGGATTTTCGCCAGCGACCACCACCACCTCAGAGAGCATGAAATCTGAAGGCTTCAGCCGGAAATTGATCGTTTGATCTTGCCAGGCAATTGCTTTTGCAAAGCTTTTATAGCCTACCGCCGATGCTACCAAACTATCGGCCTTTTGGGCTGTGCGTAGTTCAAAATAGCCATCTATATCGGTTGATATCCCACTGCTCGTACCCTGGAGATACACATTGCAAAAGGGAAGGCCTTCGCCTGTATCATCATCCGTCACGCGCCCTGAGAAGGTAAGCGTTTGACCAGCCAGGGTAATCCCGCAACAGCAGGCAAAAAATATCAGGAAAATACGTAACATGGAATTTTCAGCTAATCATTTTTCTTGGTAGTAGGCTTTGCCGGTCTTACAACAACAAGAAACAGACCATTTATGAAGATATTCGCTATGTGTTTTCTGGCTCGGTGGGATGCTTTATATTGAGACGTTTCCCTTTAGCCAACGCCACTACAACGCTTATCCAATTGACAGCCATATGTTCGCTTTTGATAAAAGGGTGACAAAAATCTCTTACGTTATTTAAATCCGTTCACTATCTTGTGATGACCGAAAAGATACTTAGAATTTCACAAAATGCTCGCTCCTTTTTTAAATGCTGGCCTTATTGAAGCGGGATGTGACGAAGCTGGCCGGGGCTGTCTGGCCGGTCCCGTTTTTGGCGCAGCTGTCATTCTTCCAACGCATTTTGGCTGTCCAACCCTCAACGACTCCAAGCTTCTGAGCGAAGCGAAGCGCAGGGCTTTGCGCCTCATCATTGAAAAAGAAGCGGTTGCTTGGGCCGTAGCCAAAGTAGAGCCCGCCGAAATTGATAAGATAAACATCCTCAATGCATCCTTTTTGGCTATGCACAGAGCGATCAAACAACTGAGGGTCACTCCGGACTGCCTGTTGATCGATGGTAATCGCTTCAATCCTTATAAAAAAATTCCCCATCACTGCATCGTTAAAGGAGATGGCAAATTTTTGTCTATTGCCGCAGCTTCCGTACTCGCTAAAACCCATCGGGATGCTTATATGATCGGTCTGCACCCACGTTTTCCTGTTTATCAGTGGTGTCAGAATAAGGGTTATCCTACGGCTGCTCACCGCCGGGCCATCCAACTCCACGGGCCATGCTGGCATCACCGCAATAGCTTCAAATTGTTTTCCGATGGCCAGTAAGGCTCGTTTGTGCTATAAGAGATGTGGACATTATTGCCTGGCGGCGCCAATAACACAAAACATACCCGTGTTGAAATTGTCTGCTTTTCTACCTTTAACGAATCTTTAATAGCCCCGCTCTTGATTTTGACTTGCTGTTCCCTTATTTTTCCTGTTTGGTGCTTGATGTAAACACACACAATTTTCAGGTACTTATGAGCAACCTCCCATACTACCCAAGCGTACTTAGTAATGGCCAATTAATAAGTTATTGATTTGGGATTGAGATTTTGTCGTCAGGCGAGGCATTTTTTGAGCGAATAGCGAGCTATTTAAGCAAAAAATAACGAAGTATGGCGGCAAAAGATCAGAGACAAATCGTGAAGTTATTATTTGATCATTACTTAATGGTGCTTTTTACATTATTTTTTGAGGATTCGACAGAAAACCTTTTCTAATGGCAGCGAACGATAATTACTCCTTTCTGATAGCAAAACTCGATCGATTCATCCGTAAATATTATCTCAATCAAATCATTCGAGGTGCTCTTTATGCCACCGCTTTGATTTTGGCGCTTTTTATTGCTATGACCTTGCTGGAGCATTATTTCTATTTCGGCACGGGTATGCGGAAGTTGTTATTGTTTGGTTTCGTGGCATGCAGTGGTCTGGCCTTGCTGTTTTGGGTAGCCATCCCCTTACTACACTACTTCCGCCTGGGTAAATTGTTTTCTCACGAGCAGGCTGCTCACATCATTGGTGAGCATTTTCAAAATGTAAAAGATAAGTTGCTCAATGTTTTGCAGCTTAAAAAACAAAGCGGCACCAACCAGCTTGCTTTGATCGATGCTTCCATCGACCAAAAGACGGAAGATATTAAGCTCGTGCCTTTTCGGTCAGCTATTAATCTTGGCCAAAATCGCAAATACCTTCGCTATGCTTTGCCACCATTGCTATTATTGTTTATCATCCTCTTTGCCGCTCCTTCTATCATCCAGGACAGTACGCGACGACTCATCAATAATAGTACGGAATTCGACCGGCCTGCTCCTTTCATGTTTACCGTCACCAATGATGAGTTGACTGTCGTTCAATTCGAAAATTTCTTGCTGGATGTGACTGTGGATGGGGAAGTATTACCCAATGAGGTGTTCATCGACATTGATGACTATCAATACCGCCTGACAAAACAGGCGCCCAATCGGTTTACCTACCAGTTTAGCAATGTTCAAAAAACTACTGATTTTAAGCTTTTCTCTTCCAATGTCCATTCAAAAGAATATCAACTGGATGTACTAAAAAAACCCAACATTTTGGGTTTCGATCTTGAGCTGGACTATCCGGCATACACAGCCAGAAAGGATGAAAAGCTTGCCAACATTGGTGATATCGTTGTGCCGGCAGGCACTAATCTGAGCTGGATTTTTAATGCTTCCAATACGGATGACATCGTCTTGCATTTTTCCGGCCAGCAGGAAACCGTTTCGGCAAAACGCATTGATAATGAGCTATTTTCCAGTGAGCGGAGGGCCCTGCGTGATGAATTGTACCGCATTTTTATCTCCAATGCTCACCTGCCCAAAGCTGATTCAGTAAGTTATTCCATTTCAGTAATTCCTGACCTTTACCCAACCATTCGCGCAGAGAAGTTTGTGGATAGTACCGACGCCAAATTGCTCTTTTTTGTAGGGGATGCTTCCGATGACTATGGCCTGAGGAGCCTTTCATTCAACTATCGGATTACGCCCAACAAGGGTGCTCAGGGGCCGCTCCAGAGCATCAACCTTGCCGATCCGCAAGGCAAGCAAACCCAATACGACTATACTTGGGATGTAAATGAATTGGACCTAAAGCCTGGCGATGAAGTCGCTTATTATTTTGAAGTTTTCGACAATGATGCAGTAAATGGTAGCAAATCGGCTCGCACGAATCTTATGATCTACGAAAAGCCAACGGTTGAAGAATACGAGGAGCAAGCTTCCAAAAATAATGATGATATCAAAAAGGATTTGCAGCAATCGCTGATCGAATCCAGAAAGATTCAGGAAGACATGAAGAAGCTTCGGGAAAAGTTGCTTCAGCAAAAAGAAGTGGATTGGCAGACGCGCAAGGAGTTTGAGAAATTGCTCGAACGCCAAAAAGAGCTGGAAAAACAAATGGAACAGGCAAAGCAAAATTTTGAGGAAAACCTCAAAAATCAAGAAGAATTTGCCAATCCGAAGGAGGACATCATGGAGAAGCAGGAACAATTGCAGCAACTCTTTGAAGAGCTGATGAGCGATGAGATGAAAGAACTGATGGAGCAAATCGAAGAGTTGATGCAAAAACTTGAAAAAGACGGGGCGCTGGAAATGATGGAGGAAATGGAAATGAGTGACGAAGAGCTGGAAAAAGAACTCGATCGCATGCTCGAATTGTTCAAACAACTGGAACTGGAGTACGAAATGCAACAGCAAATTGAGAAGCTCGAAGAATTAGCCGAAGAGCAAGAACAACTGAGTGAAGAAACAGAACAGGAAAACAGCAACCAAGAGCAGAAGGACTTGGAGAAAAAACAAGAGGAGATCAATGAAAAATTTGATAAAATACAGGACAAAATGGAGGAGATAGAGCAAAAGAACAAAGAACTGGAAAACCCAAAAGACATGGGCGATTCGCAGGAACAAATGGAAGACATCGACCAAGACCTTCAGCAAAGTAAGGAACAGCTCCAGCAGCAGCAAAACAAAAAAGCGTCCAAATCTCAGAAAAGCGCTGCTCAAAAAATGAAGAAAATGGCTCAAGACATGGCCCAGCAAATGCAATCGGCCAGTATGGAGCAAATGCAGGAAGATATGGATGCCATGCGCCAATTGCTTGAAAATCTGGTCAACATGTCTTTCGATCAGGAAGACTTGATGGATATTATTGCCAACGCTAACGTCAATACTCCTCGTTATGTAGATCTGGTACAAGATCAATACAAGCTGAAAGACGATTTCAAAATCATCGAAGACAGCCTTCAGGCCCTGGCCAAGCGAGTCTTTCAGATCGAGTCTTTTGTTACCGAAAAGGTCACTGAAATCAAGAAAAACATGAAGGATGGCATTGATCAGCTGGAGGAACGGAAAAAGCCGCAGGCAGGGGTGAATCAGCAAAAGGTCATGAAAAATGTAAACGACCTGGCTCTGATGCTCAGTGAGGTGCTGGAGCAAATGCAGCAGCAAATGGCCAATTCGATGCCTGGAAGCCAAATGTGCAACAAGCCCGGCGGTAAAGGGGGCAAAGGCAGCGTACCCAAGGATAAAATCACCAATGCCCAACAACAGCTCGGCAATCAGATGAAGCAAATGAAGGAAGCCATGCAGAAGGGACAAAAGATGGGTTCCAGTAAAGAATTTGCGCAAATGGCTGCCAAACAAGCCGCTTTGCGCAAGGCGCTGCGCGAATTGCAGCAGGAAAAACAGCAGCAGGGCAAAGGCTCGAAAGAGTTGCAGGAAATCATTGATCAGATGAATAAGGTGGAAACCGATTTGGTCAACAAGCGCCTCAATAACGAAACACTCAAACGCCAGCAGGAAATCCTCACCCGCTTGCTCGAAGCAGAGAAAGCGGACCGTGAACGGGAATACGACAACAAGCGGAAATCAGAAGCGGCTGGAGAAAAAGAAAGAAAAATGCCTCCTTCGCTCGAAGAATATATCAAAAAGAGAGAGGCCGAAATTGATATGTACAAATCCGTTTCGCCGGCTCTGAAACCCTATTACAAATTCCTTGTCGAGGAATACTTTAAATCGCTCAAACAATAGTAAGTAGGAACTAAAGTCAAACAAAGTTGTTTGTTTTCCGTAAAATTACACATCCTTTTTATGGATGTTATGCCCATTAGAATGCTTAAAATGAGCAAACAACACAACATGCTTAAACTGTCATCGAATCCAAAGAATGTTGCTAAGATAGAACCGTTTGTCGAAACGGTTTTCGAAAGATATGGCCTCAATCCCGAGATTTATGGCAATATTCTCATTTCACTCACCGAAGCTGTTACCAATGCCATTATTCACGGCAATTCCAATGATGAAAGCAAATTTGTGAAGGTGCAGCTCCAAAAGAAAAAAAGCTGCCTTGCCTTTTCTGTGTCTGATGAAGGTTGCGGCTTTGATTTCGACAAACTGCCGGACCCTACTACTCCCGAAAACATCCTGAAAGTAGGCGGCAGAGGTGTTTTTTTGATGAAGCAGCTCTCCGACAAGCTCCTTTTTACAGATGATGGCAGAACTGTTCAAATCCAGTTTAATATATGAGCTCTCAGCATCTGCCTGACGAACCTATCCATTTTTATTCCGAACAAGCTCCCACTGACTTTACGCTACATCATTCGACCACCCTTGTCATCTGGATTTGCCAGGCCATCCACACAGAAGGAGGTCTTCCCGCTTGTGTCAATTTTATCTTTTGCAATGATTCCTTTCTACATCAAATCAACGTCACCTATTTGAAACATGATACCCTGACCGACGTTATCACTTTTCCCTATGCCGAAAATCCGCTCGAAGGGGATATCTACATTAGCGTGGAGAGAGTCTCGGAAAACGCTGAAAAATACCGGGTTACATTCGACCAAGAGCTGCACCGGGTAATGATCCACGGGCTGTTGCACCTACTCGGATACAACGATAAAACAAGCGCTGATAAAGATCGCATGACCGCTCAGGAAGATTATTACCTAAACCAGCTTAATGCGCTGATAATCAGCGATTAATAATTGCTTTTTTATTTAATATCTGGTGTGTCGCTACTACTGAACACCTGTTTTTTTTTTGCTATTTTAGTAAGCTCTCAAACCGGTTTTAGCAATGAAGGTTTTGAAATTTGGAGGCTCTTCAGTAGCCAGGCCCGAACGAATCAGGCAAGTGATTGACATCCTTTCAGATTACTATTCAAAAGGTGAAAAATTTACCGTCGTCTTTTCTGCTTTTGGCGGGATCACAGACAGCCTCATATCCATGAGCCAACTGGCAGCCAGCGGCGATCAATCTTACCTACGCCAATTTGATGAGTTTAGCCAACGTCACACGGAGGCGGTTCAATCACTGCTGCCAAAAAGCGCTGCTGCTCCGGTTCTTAAAGAATTGAAAGAAAACCACACTGTTTTAAAGAACCTCTTATATGGTATTTTGCTGGTACAAGAGGCTTCACCACGAACGATGGATTATGTACTTAGTTTTGGAGAGCGCAACTCTGCCTTTATCATTTCTCATGTGCTAAAGCAGCGGGGTATCCTGGCAGCTTACCTGGATGCTCGTCAAATTATCAAAACCGATTGCAGCTTCGGCACTGCCAAAGTAGATTTTGAAACTTCCTACCAAAACATTCGCAATCATTATGCACAATCCGCTGACATTCAGATAGTTACGGGCTTCATTGCTTCATCTTCCGAAGGACTCACAACCACCCTGGGCCGGGGTGGAAGCGATTACACGGCTGCGCTCCTGGCAGCCGGACTTCAGGCACAGCTCATCGAAATCTGGACGGATGTTGATGGCGTCCTTACTGCCGATCCGCGCAAGGTCAGCAAAGCTTTCACTATTGGCCAAATGTCGTTTGCCGAAGCTATGGAGATGTCTCACTTTGGAGCAAAGGTCATTTATCCACCCACGCTTCAGCCTGCTCTTTCGCTTGGCATTCCATTGCGCATAAAAAATACGTTCAATCCTGGTTTTGAAGGCACGCACATTTCCACAGAAAGTCATGCCAACGGCCATCCTGTAAAAGGGATATCCTCCATCAGCCACATAGCCCTACTCACTTTGCAAGGGAGCGGTATGTTTGGTGTACCCGGCATTGCGGGCCGCCTCTTTGGCAGCCTTGCCCAGGCCAATATCAATATTATTCTCATTACACAGGGATCGTCGGAGCACAGTATAAGCTTTGCTATTCAGCCGGAAAATGCACAAGAAGCAAAGCAGGTAATTGGGCAGGCTTTTGAGTATGAGATGCAATCAAAGTTCATAGAACCTTTAAAAGTAGAAGAAAATCTGAGTGTGGTAGCTGCCATTGGAGAGAATATGCGCTATCAGCCGGGTATCGCGGGTCGGATGTTTCAGGCATTGGGCAAAAACGGCGTCAATTGTATTGCTATTGCACAAGGATCATCGGAACTAAATATTTCAGTAGTCATTGAAGGATCGGATGAGCGCAAAGCACTCAATGCGCTACACGATGCCTTCTTTTTGTCAGATACCAAGGAGCTTCACCTGTTTATGGTAGGTGCTGGATTGATTGGTAGCACACTGATTCGACAAATTTGTGCGCAGGCGGCCTTTTTAAAAGAAAAACGGTCTCTTGAACTCAAACTGATCGGACTGACCAATAGCCGCAAAATGGTGTTTGATGAAAACGGAATGGATTGGAATGACTGGAAAAACACACTCGATCAATCGCCGGAAGCCTCCAATATTGCTGCTTTTGTCAGCCGGATGAAAGAAATGAATTTATCCAATACCATCTTTATCGACAACACTGCTGACCAAAGCGTCTCCTCTTTTTATGAAACTATCCTCGATGCCAGTATTTCTATCTCCACGCCCAACAAAATTGCTGCTTCTGCTCCTTTTCTGCGCTACCAGCGCCTTAAAACCATGGCTAAAAAGCGGGGCGTTCAGTTTCGCTACGAAACCAATGTTGGCGCAGGGCTGCCCGTGCTCAGCACGCTAAATGATCTCATCAATAGCGGAGATCAAATCCTCAAAATAGAAGGGGTGCTTTCTGGTTCTTTGTCTTTTATCTTCAATTCCTTTGATGGCAGTAAAAAATTTAGCGAGGTGATTAGCCAGGCAAAAGAACTCGGACTCACCGAACCCGATCCCAGAATTGATCTGCTGGGAATTGATGTTCGGCGCAAGCTCATTATATTGGCCCGCGAAATTGGTTATCCTTTAGAAGCAGAAGATGTGAAAGTAACTCATATTTTGCCTGAAAGTTGTGAAAATGCAGCTTCTGTAGTCGAGTTTTTTAAAGAAATAAAAAAACAGGATGCTCACTTTGATGCCTTGCTCGAAGCTGCTTCTGCTGAAAACAAAGCCCTGAGAATGATTGCAAAGATGGAAAACGGCCAAGCCGATATCGGCTTGGCCAAAGTGGAAGCCGATCATCCCTTCTACAATCTCAGTGGCAGTGATAATATGATCGTATTTACCACGGAACGTTACAAAGATCGGCCGCTCGTAATTCGCGGACCAGGAGCCGGAGCCGAGGTGACTGCAGCAGGCGTGTTTGCCGAGATCATAAGTATTGGTAATTTTTTATTTTAATACATAAAACACTGGTTATCAGTAATTTGCATCATAATGTCAACAGGAATTAAAGTTTTTGCCCCTGCCTCGGTGGCCAATTTGGCATGCGGCTATGATGTCCTTGGTTTGGCATTGGAAAGGCCCGGAGACGAGATTATTGCCCGATTTTCGGAAAGCTCGGGATTAAAGATTACCAAAATTACCGGAGCAAAAGGAATGCTGCCATTGGATGTTGACAGAAATACCGCCGGAGTAGCTGCTAAATCCCTATTGACACATCTTGGCGAAACCAATCGGGGTATTGAGTTGGAAATTCGTAAAAAGATGCCCTTCGGTAGTGGGCTCGGTTCCAGTGCAGCCAGTGCTGCAGCTGCGGTAATGGCCGTCAATGAATTGCTTCGCCGACCCTTGACAAAAAGAGAGCTGCTTCCTTTTGCTGTGCTGGGCGAACAAATCGCTGATGGAGCTTATCATGCCGATAACGTTGCTGCTTCGCTCATCGGCGGTATTGTATTGATAAGGGATAACCAATCGCTTGATATTCATCGCCTTCCTGTGCCCAAAGGGCTGTACGTTTGTGTGATTCATCCAAAGATTGAAGTACTCACCAAGGATGCCCGGGCCGTGCTCAAAGACACTGTCACGCTTGAGCAGAGCATTCAACAGACTGGCAATATTGCTGCCCTTGTAACCGGATTGTACAATGCCGATTTTGGCCTGATTAGCCGTTCATTGCAGGATGTAATCATTGAACCGCAGCGAGCCCGGTTGATTCCAGGCTTTGCAAATGTGAAGCAGGCTGCGCTGAAGGAGGGCGCCCTGGGTTGTAGTATTAGCGGTGCCGGCCCATCGATATTTGCGCTTTGCGACAATAGCCTGATAGCCGAAAATGCAGCAAAGGCTATGAAAGCCATTTTCGATGATTTAAAAATTGAGAGTCAGTCTTTTTTATCCACCATTAATCAGCAAGGAGCTGTTTTATTGTAAAGTATGAAACTCTATAGTACTAAAAACCCTGGCCACTTTGTATCCTTGCAGCAAGCCGTATTGAAGGCTTTGCCGGAGGATAATGGTTTGTACATGCCTGCTGAAATTTCACATCTTCCGGACAACTTTATTCAAAATTTGGATTCTTTTAGTTTTCAGGAGATTGCTTTTGAGGTCGGCAAATCTTTAATTCAGCAGGAAATTCCCGCTAGCCAGTTGAAAGAGATTGTAGAAAAAGCCCTGGATTTTCCGGCACCTTTGGTAAAGCTTTCTCAAAACACACATATTTTAGAACTTTTCCATGGCCCATCTCTCGCATTCAAGGACTTTGGCGCTCGATTCATGGCCCAGTTGATGGGGTTTTTCAATAGAAATGAAGATACAGAACTCATAATTTTGGTAGCTACTTCAGGAGATACGGGCGGTGCGGTGGCTGCCGGTTTTTTACATACACCTGGCATTCGGGTAGTCATTTTGTACCCTTCGGGCAAGGTGAGTGATTTGCAGGAAAAGCAACTTACCACGCTTGGTGGCAATATCAGTGCTCTTGAAATCAATGGCACCTTTGACGATTGCCAGGCGCTGGTAAAAACCGCCTTTTTGGATAAGGAATTAAACAAGCACCTTCGGCTTAGTTCAGCCAATTCTATCAATATCGGTCGGCTCATCCCTCAATCGTTTTACTACTTTGAAGCCTTTAAGCAGTTGGATGATTATCAAAATCCGGTGGTGTTTTCGGTGCCGAGTGGCAATTTTGGTAATTTGACAGCTGGTTTGTTTGCCTGGAAGATGGGCCTACCCCTTGCTCATTTCATAGCTGCTACCAATATCAATGATATAGTTCCCCAGTATTTGAAGACCGCCATTTTCCAGCCTCGTCGATCAAAAGCTACCTTGAGTAATGCAATGGATGTCGGCAATCCATCTAATTTTTACCGTCTTTTGGAGCTTTTTCAGTCCGGAAGCGATGAACGTTCCACGTGGAACCATTTGAATCAGGTCGTTTCAGGCTATTCTTTTTCTGATACTGCCACGCTCAATACCATCAAAAAGGTGTACAATAGGTATCAATATATTCTTGATCCACATGCCAGTGTGGGTTTTTTGGCGTTTGCGGCTTATTTGAATGCCAACCCTTCTGCAAGAGGTATTATTCTTGAAACGGCGCATCCTTCCAAATTCATGGACATTATCGAGCCATCCATTGCCCAATCGGTAGAAATACCGGAGCGTTTAACAGTTTTGCAGAAACGAACTAAGTGCGCTACCTTTCTTGAGCCAAAATTTGAGTTGCTGCGATCCTATCTGCTGGATAATTATTCCTGAATTTTCAAAACCTAACCGTTTTTCGGGCGTTTTACGTGACACCCATTTAGCTGTCAGCTAATAGACATAGCTTTAGCTTGCTGCTCTAAAACTTGCTAGTTTCACTCGTGTACACTAGTTTAGGCCCTCCTTTTGAAATCTGATATGTTTCACGTGAAACATTAAAATCAACTATTGATGAAATACTTTCTACATTCAACTCTTACATTAGCCTGCCTATTCACTTTTTCTTTTATTACAGACGCTCAAAACCCTGAGCATACCAACCAAAACAAGTTTAGGCAACTTGGGCAAGAGCTGCCCACCCCAAATGTTTATCGGACGGCTTCTGGTGCGCCAGGCCATCAATACTGGCAACAAAAGGCAGATTACTCTATGAAAATCAAGTTGGATGATGCTAGTCAGCGTATCTACGGGGAGGAAACTATTACCTACACCAATAAGTCGCCCGATGCCCTGGAATATCTTTGGTTGCAGCTCGATCAGAACGTGCGGGCAAAGGATTCGGATACTTATAAGATCAGAACGGGAAAAATCAGCGATAAAATGAACATGCGCCAATTGGATAGATTTTTCAATGATTTTGACGGAGGCTTCAAGATTGAATGGGTAAAAAACGCCAGTGGAAAGCCTATGGCTTATACCATCAATAAAACTATGATGCGCATTGACTTGCCAAAGCCTTTAAAAGCTGGTGAACAAACCCATTTCAGTATAAAATGGTGGTACAACATTAATGATCGCAGGAAATTAGGTGGGCGTTCAGGCTATGAATATTTTGAAGAGGAAGACAACTACCTCTATACCATTGCGCAGTTTTTTCCAAGAATGTGTGATTATAATGATATAGACGGCTGGCAAAATAAACAGTTTTTAGGCAGAGGTGAGTTTACACTGACTTTTGGAGATTATGAAGTAAATATTACCGTACCAAAAGATCACATGGTTGCTTCGACCGGCGTGCTTCAAAACCCTAAGCAGGTACTAAAAGCCAAGCACTTGAAAAGACTGGATAAAGCCGCTGGATCTTTTGAACATCCTGTATTTATAGTTACGGAAGAGGAAGCCCGGGAAAATGAAAAATCAAAATCGGAAGATTATACCACCTGGACTTTTACAGCCAAAAATGTACGAGATTTTGCCTTTGCCTCGTCCCGCAAATTTATATGGGATGCGATGGCCGTCAAGCAAAGCGACAGGAGCAAGGTAATGGCGATGTCCATGTATCCTAAAGAGGGAAATCCCCTTTGGGAACGCTATTCGACCAAAGCCGTAGCCCATACCATCAAATGGTATTCCCACTACACTTTTGATTATCCCTATCCGGTTGCATGGTCCATCCATACCAACAGAATTGGTATGGAATATCCTATGATTTGTTTCAATGGCGGCAGGCCGGAGGCAGATGGTACCTATTCGAAAGGCACTAAATATGGTATGATCTCAGTGATCATTCATGAGGTCGGGCACAATTATTTTCCAATGATCGTCAATTCCGATGAGCGGCAATGGACTTGGATGGATGAAGGGCTCAATTCCTTTATTCAGTTTCTGGCAGAGCAACAATGGGAACGCGACTATCCATCGAGGGGTGGCTTCGCCAATAATATTGTCAGCTATATGAAAGGCGATAAAAGCAAGATTACACCCATCATGACCAATTCCGAGTCTATTTACCAATTTGGAAACAATGCGTATTCTAAACCCGCTACGGCGCTCAATATATTAAGGGAGACGGTAATGGGCCGCCAATTGTTTGATTATGCATTCAAGACATATGCCAATCGATGGAAATTCAAACACCCCTCTCCTGCTGATTTGTTCCGGACGATGGAAGACGCTTCCGGTGTAGATTTGGACTGGTTCTGGCGCGGCTGGTTTTATACAACCGAACATGTGGATTTGGCCATTAGTGATGTGAAATGGTTTAGCGTGGATACCCAAAATCCAGAAGTAGAAATGCTAGCTAAAAAGGAAGAAGATGCCAGGGCACCTAAAAATATTACCAGTATTCGTAATAAAGAACAGATAGCCAAGACACAGGATGAGATGGATAGCACGCTTCGGGATTTTTATACCGATCTCAATTCGTATGAAATAAATATATTAGATAAAGAAAAATACAATGATTACCAGTCAACTCTTTCAGAGAAAGAGCAAAAGTTACTGGCAGCCGGCTACCACTTTTATGAAATTACATTTGAAAATTTAGGCGGTCTGGTGATGCCGATCATCCTCCAATTCCACTATGCCGATGGTAGTCAGGAACTTCAAAAAATACCTGCTGAGATTTGGAAATTGAATCACGATAAGGTGACAAAAGTATTTGTTACCAAACACCAAATAGAGAACCTTGTGCTCGATCCCTTCCTCGAAACGGCAGATACGGATACCGGTAATAATTACTACCCCCCGCGTAAAGAACTCAGTAGATTTGAACTATTCAAACGAAAGAGCAGAAAGTCTGAAAACCCAATGCAACGAGCCAAGCGGGCTAAACAGAAGAGCGGGACATATTAGTTTGTAATTATACGTATAAACCATTAAGCCTCAATAGTTTGTAAACTATTGAGGCTTAATGGTTTGCTGTCCTAATCAAGTCCTAATCAAGTTTAAGCTACCTTGCGAGCTGCCAGATCGCTGAGAAATTCCTGGAGTATATCATTAAACTGGGCAGGCTTTTCCATCATGGGTGCATGGCCACATTTATCCACTAATATAAGCTTTGAGCCTTCTATCAGCTCATTAAACTTCTCTCCCACAAAAGCTGGTGTTACATTATCTTCCCTTCCCCAAACCAGCAAGGTAGGTATATCAATCTGATGCAATTTGTCGCTCAGGTTGTGCCGAACGGCTGATTTGGCAGTAGCTATAACCCGAATAGCTTTGTTTCTATCATTCACAATGTCGTACACCTCATCCACCAGCTCTTTAGTAGCCACTGAAGGATCGTAGAAAGTGTCTTGCGCTTTCTTTTTGATGAATTCGTAATCTCCACGCTTGGGAAAAGTAGAGCCGAGTGAATTTTCAAATAGTCCCGAACTACCAGTTAGAATAATCGATCGTATTCGGCTGGGATGTGCCAGGGCATAAAGCAGGGCAATATGGCCGCCGAGTGAATTCCCCAGTACATGAACCTTGTCAAACTTTTTGAATTTAACGAAGGCGTCCACATGATCCACTAAGCCAGAAACAGAAACTTTGATAATAGGCAGATCGAAAATCGGTAAGAGGGGAACAACAATGTTATATCTTTCAGCGAAATTGCTAATAATCCCTTCAAAATTACTCAATGCACCAAACAATCCATGCAACAACAACAATACCTCGCCATCTCCTCCGGTCTCTATGTATTTAAATTGTTCTTCTTCCTTTATTTCGTGGTCCATTTAACTGCTGGGTATATGAATAAGGTTTTGCAAATTTATAACTTTTATTCTTTTGCTACAATAAAGTAAAAAATTCATAAACTGCTACTTTAAAAAACGAAAGGTTTTCCACTTTTCCACATACTTATACACAGATGTTGGTCTCTAATTTTGCCTGAACTGATAATTGACAAACAGTACCGTTCCCAGCAGCAGCAGGGCTCCTCCCTGATGCATCACTCCCAAGCCCACCGGAATGCTTCCTTTACAGTTGATCAAAGTAAAAATACCCAGCAATACCTGAATTACCAACATAGTTACCAACAGCATGTTAGTTCGCTGTAAAATCGGTCTTTTCTTTATCATATAAACTTTTAATGCAAACCATAATATTGTGATTATCAGCAGATAAGCAATATTTCTGTGTAAAAACTGAATCAAAGCTGGCATAAGTGCGTTGGTGTCATAATTCACAAAGTTTTCCACAGTCCAGGCACTGCTATCACCAATAATAGCCGGCAAAAATGTGCCCTGCATATCTGGCCAGGTAGGATAAAACAAACCCGCCTTCATTCCCGACATCATTCCCCCAAATAGTACCTGTATGCTGACCAATATAGTAATAAAGAGAGCTGCCTTTTTCAACAGAGGTTTGTGGATAACTTCAACCCTTGGCAAAAACACCCGAAAGCTAGTCCAGAGCAGATAGCAAAAAAGTAAAAATCCCAGCGAGAGGTGTATGCTCAGCTTGTAGGCATTTACCCAGGGCCGGTTGACCAAACCACTAGCCACCATAATCCAGCCTATGGAAGCTACTAACATGGCTAAAAACACTACTACAAGCAATCGCCTAAGCAATTCTCTGGATAACATCCCTTTGATCAGGAAATAGAAAAATGGCAGTGCAAATATAAGTCCCATAGTCCGCGCCCATAGCCGATGAAAGTATTCCCAAAAGTAGATAAACTTGAAATCGCGCATCTCCATTCCCTTGTTTATCTTTTGGTATTGAGGCGTTTGTTTGTACAGCTCAAATTCCCGCTCCCACTGCGCAGCGTTTAACGGAGGAATGGTTCCGGTAACAATCTCCCATTTGGTGATCGACAGGCCCGATCCTGTGAGCCTGGTGACTCCACCGATGATGACCTGAACAAAAATCATCACCAGGCCAATGATCAGCCAAACTTTGATAATGGGTGCAGTGTTGCTGATATCTTTAGTTAATCTCATGTATATTTTATAAAAATCCCTCAGCTAGTTTTGAAGTCGGAAAGTTATCCACGCTGCTGGGTATTGGTATATGATTTTAATAAAATTTAAATTCCATTCTTAATCATCATCAGCTATGTTAATATGCGGAAAAAAAGTAAAAGTAAAATTTGTTCGTTTCATTACTAATATTCGAACAAGCGATATTCACCTTACTATGCACATACTAATTGATTCATTTCCAATGATTTATATATGTTATTAACAAGTGGTGGATAGCTAAGTGTATGGAAAAAATAGTGGTTGATGATAGCATAACAACTTAAAAATAGTGTAGATAACTCATGTGTAAATAAACAAAACCATTATTATAAATAATTATTAATAATATTAAAAATATTTATTCTTATCTTCTGTTAGTAAATTCATACACCACCAACAGGATTATCAACAGACAATGTTGAGTATTTCAAAAATGTGCAAGGCATCCCACCGCTAATTATAAATAAACCCAAATTTATGCAGAGTCAGCTATATCTCGTACATTTCACTATACAATATTTAGCAAAGTATGTGCACAAGGTACTCCTTCATAACCAGCATAAATGAATTGAAAAGGCAATTCGATGTAATAATACCCAATCAATTTCGATTGAGTTACAACATTGCACCAACCCACCATGCATACATTATAAGCAACGACAATCCGGAAATGCTCCAATACATTACCTGGGGTCTCATTCCTTACTGGTCGAATGAAGGAAAAAATGAAGGTAAGCTTATCAATGCCCGCCGTGAGGTGATCAGCTCTTCTCCATCCTTCCGAATACCGATCCGCAGGCAGCGCTGCCTGGTGTTGGCCGACAGCTTTTACAGCTGGCAGCAAAACGGGAAGGATACAATTCCTTATCGGGTTCTTTTGAAAGACAGATCTTTAATGGCAATGGCGGGTGTTTGGGATGTGTGGAATAAGGGAGGCTATGCGATCAAAAGTTTTGCCATCATTACGGTACCTGCCAACGATGAGATGAAAAGTATTCACGACCGGATGCCTGCCATATTGGACAGCCCGGATACTCAGCAGCAATGGCTCAATACTATTTCGCTGGAAAGCTGCATCGATCTGCTCGATCAACGAAAAAAAGGCCTTTTAGAACTATACCGGGTAAGTGACAAAATAAATTCCGCGTATTACAAAGGCAAAGACTTGCACGATGAAGAGATCGAACCCCCGATCAATTTTACCTTAACATCCTAAGCTATGAGAGTGTTATTGCAAAGGGTGAAAGAGGCTTCTGTCACTATTTCCGGACGGCAGATTTCGAATATCGGCAAGGGGATGCTCGTACTTTTGGGTATCGAAAATGCAGATAGTACTGAGGACATTGAATGGCTATGTCGGAAAATAAGCAACCTCAGAATTTTTCCTGATGAACAGCAGGTAATGAACCGGTCAATTGTAGAGGTAGAAGGGGCGTTTTTGGTAGTTAGCCAGTTTACCTTACAAGCCAGTACTAAAAAAGGAAACCGCCCTTCCTACATAAAGGCCGCCAAGCCGGATATTGCCATTCCTCTGTATAAGCAATTTTTGCAAGCCCTTCAGCAATACTCCGGCTTGAAAGTAGCGGCGGGCAAATTTGGTGCTGATATGCAAGTAGCGCTTATCAATGACGGCCCGGTGACCATCTTCATCGATTCAAAAAATAAGGAATAATATGACTTTACAACAGGCGCAGCAGCTAGTAGATGAATGGATCAACAGCATCGGCATCAGATATTACAACGAGTTGACCAATACCGCCATACTTGCCGAAGAGGTAGGCGAAGTGGCCAGCCTGATGGCGCGTCTTTATGGAGAGCAGTCTTTCAAAAGCAAAGCGCTCAAGCTAAATGCCCGCCAACAGCTGGCAGATGAGATGGCGGATGTACTATTTGTATTAATATGCCTGGCCAACCAAACAGGGGTGGATTTAACGCAAGCACTGCGGACTAATCTCGAAAAAAAGTCAAGTAGGGATGCCGACAGACATGCAAATAATGAAAAATTGAAGTAGAAAATAGCATACTTTTATGAAGAAAATTAGCATCCCTCAAACATGAAGATTATGAAAATCAATCGAATAAGAGTAGGAGTAGTGTGGATATTATTTTTGATGATTTCTATTGGCTTGCAAGCTGATGAAACCTTCAAAAAAATACGCATTACCGATTTTGAAGGAAGCTGCATAATTCGCCAAAACAGCAGTTTCGAAAAGAGCTCTATTAGGCGAAAGCAGGCTGCGGAAGATGCCGTTTTGCTCTCTCGCCACCTCTCGGTACCTCTTATCAATGCGGCGCCATTTATGAGCCTGGCAGTAGTCTGGGAGGGGGTGAATTGGCAAGCGGATAAAGATAGGCTTTTTGTCAGATTGCAAGGCCCCGATGAGCAGGATAAAATCATAAAAATTGAAAAAGATTCTCATTCTCCACAAAGTGAGAAAAAACATATCAGCCAGCTTTATTTTATCGATCCCGGATATCATTCATTTCAATTTCGGGTTGAGTTAAGCAAATATTCAGAAGCGCAGCTGGAAGCCCTGGAGTTTCATTTTTACAATCCCGGAGCAACTGACCCGCTCAGCGCCGCCGCTGTTCATGCACAGCCACCCGCGCCGCCCCGCGCCGCCTGTCCCTGCCCATTGCCCGCTCTGCAAAGCCGCGCTCAATGGTGCCCCACAAACAACTGCCCGCCCAATCCTGAACCAGCCAATACCAATGTAACGCATCTCATCGTACATCACTCCGCAGGGACGAACACGAGTAGCGATTGGTCCGCCATCGTTCGTTCCATTTGGAACTTCCACGTCAACACAAATGGCTGGTCCGACATAGGCTACAACTATTTAGTGGATCCCAACGGAGTGCTGTACGAAGGCAGAGGCAACAATATACTAGGAGCACACTTTTGTGGCCAAAACCTGAATACTATGGGTGTTTGCGTGTTGGGCAATTTCACCAGCAGTACCCCCACCGACCAGGCTATCGGAGGCTTGGTGAATTTATTAGCCTGGAAAGCTTGTGATGTTGACGCCGACCCACTTGCCCAATCGTATCATGCAGGTTCGGGGATGACCTTGCATCATGTTTCGGGCCATCGGGATGGCTGTGCTACAGCCTGTCCGGGCGATGCATTCTATCCCACCTTACCTGCTGTAAGGCAGCAAATAGTGGACGAAATTGAGGCATGCAAATACTTGGCTGCACCCTCTGCTTTGACCGGCATGCCCACCCCCGCTGCGGTGATTGAGCTCAATTGGCAGGATAATTCTTCGATAGAAACGTCCTTTATCATCGAACGGTCTCCATCGAATAATAACAACTACCAGCAAATCGGTACTACCAATGCAGATGTCACTACCTTTGATGATCCGAACGTAGTAGGGCTGGGGCGATATTTTTATCGGGTAAAGGCCGCAAATGATCAGGATACTTCCGAATATAGCAATGAAGCAGAAGTGGTAGCAGTATTGTCTTCAACACAAAGCCCTAAAAATGACTGGATAAGGGTTCATCCCAATCCTGTACAAAATATCCTTATGATAGATTTTAGCCAAAAACTTTCAAAGGATGTTGAATTTGAAGTGATCGCTTTGGCAAACGGACGAATCATGTACTCCAGCCAAACGTCGATGAGCAACAGCCAATACCAATTGATTATTGATTACTTACCAAAGGGCGTTTACCTGCTGCAAGTAAAAAGCGGGACGAGGAAAGCTTATCAGAAAATAGTGAAAATGTAACGTACTATTCCGATTCGTCATTTGCCGGCACACTAAATTTTTCCATTTCCTCAATGATGGCATCTGTCACTTGATTCTCTTCGGAGGCAGCAGCGGAAAGTTCAGTGAGTGCCTCTGTCGGCTGATTGATATCCGGAGGAGTGTAATTTTTGTGAGCCTTTATCATTCGAATGGCTAAGAAAATGCCTGCAAATAAAATAAGGGTAGCAAAAGACATTATCCATTCAGCATATTCTTGTAAAATAAAAAAATCGTAAAGACCGTGGGCCAACACTGCCAGCCCCAAGCCCTGCAACAGCCAGCCCTTGCGACGCTTCGGATCAAACTTGGCCAAGCCTGCGAAATAACCTGTAAATACCGCAAATACCGCATGCGCAGGAACGGCTGTAAAAGCCCGAAACAAGGTGGTTTCCAATCCATATCGATGAGCGTAGATGATATTTTCAAAAGTTGCAAACCCCATCGCTATCATCACAGCATACACAATTCCGTCCAGGGGTTCACCAAAAGCTTTTTTCGGAAAAGCATAAAAGAGCAGGCAAAGAAATTTGACCAACTCTTCCAGCAAAGCAACCACCACAAAAGCAACAAACAGCAAAGTCCAAAAGGTCATCGAATCCTCCAACCCATACTCATTGGCCTTGGATTCTATCCATATGGCAGGAAAGGTACTCAGCACTCCCAGTAAAAAACAAATGACAAGTACTACATTCGGCTCCTTATCCTTTCGGTCTTGCCGATAGATTAAATAGCTAATCAAAAGGCCGGGAACTATGGCGAGTAAGATGATGAGTATTTTCATCTGTGTGAAAATGTTTGATAGCAGTACTGCACAAATTGTTGGACAATGGATAAAAGACTTGCTGGCGCTTCAAACATTGCCATATGGGCGACCTCTTCCAGAATGTGTATATCTGCAACGGTCGGCTCATGGGTAGCCTCCAGGCTGGCTCCCAGGGGCACCACTTCATCCAAAGCACCGATCACAAAAAGTACCGGACAGCCGGTCGTTTGAAGCACAGCTGAACGATCCGGCCGGTCGCGCATCGCTTCCAAACTATGAATAATCGAAGCAGGGGGAATGTCGCCAGCCTTCTTGATGAGCTGTTGGATAGTAGCAGGATAGCGGTAATTTTTTGGAAAAAGAGTATTCAATAAAGAAGTAGCAAAGGCTACTGAGCCGTGTTTTTCCACAAATTGGATGCCCTTGTTGCGGGACTCTTTTTTGGCAGCCGAATCCGACTGCGCAAAGGAATGGATCAGCCCCAATCCGCGCAAATCCGAAGCATAGCGTTCGGCATATGCCAGACTTACATAGCCCCCCATACTATGGCCCAGCAATACAAAGGAATCAATTTTTAGCTGCTCAACTACCCTTTTCACATCCTCAGCCATTGCTTCTATATTAGCTTGTTCCGTAAGGGCAGTTTGACCAAAACCAGGCAGATCGATGCACACCACACGAAACCCGGCAAGTGCCCCGGCTAAATCATTCCATATGCTAAGGTCTTCACAGAAGCCATGCAGCAGCAGCAGACAAGGGCCGTATCCTGTATCCTGATAATGAATTCGTCGAGATTGATACGTTGCAAAAGGCATTTATGAGGCAGTAAGTTGCTTGAATACCGAATCGTAGTGAGCGGCTAAAATACTCCAATCGTAGCGGGCCACAAAATTTTGCAAGCGAATAGATAAGGCGCTATTTGAAGGAGGGGCTTTCAATAAATGTAGCAGCTTTTGAAACAGCTCTTCATCGGTCTTATAAATACATCGGTCTCGCAGCTCTTCAGGCAGATGCTCAGGATAGGCCAGCCGATCGGGAAGCAAAGGATAGCAGCCGGCATAAATAGCTTCCACAACACTGCCACCAAAAAAATCCTGCCGGCTAGTGACGGGCAACAGATCAGCCTGCTTGAGCAAGCGAAAATAAACAGCCCGGGAATCGACAAAGCCCCAGTGAAGAATCCGGTGGGCCAGCCGGGTGCGGGCAGTATCGAATACGGGAGGCAGCTTTTGATAAGCTTTGCCCAACACAATAAGTTGAAAATCCGCTCCGGCCTTATCCAGCCTGTACAAACAATCGAAAAAGGCTTCGGGGCCTTTATCATATTCCCAGCGATGATTCCAAAGAATGACGGGAGAGGACGACCTTTCGGGAACAGCCAGATTCTGCATCCCTTTGAGGTCCATTCCCAGGTATAGCACGTCACTTTTTGCTTTAATAGATTGAATAGTGTCCTTGCCCTGGTGATCCGGAAATTGAGACAAAAAGCCATCAAGCCCGTCGATGAAAGAATGTTTATGCCAATGTGAGTTAAAATATACCCGATCGGCCACCAGTGCGCTGCTGTAGTTGATAAAACCATAGTGATTGTCTCGCTTCAACGACACATCCCGGTCATCGGGCGACCAGGGATAGGTGAGCTGATTTTCGTGAAAATAAATGGCTGTCGGCAGTCGAGCTGTTTTGGTTCTGGTAAGTGCCAGAAATGCGGAAAGATCGAGCATATCGGTGGCGAGCAGCATATCGGCAGGATCAGAGGAAGCCATAAATCGCTTTGCCAAAGCCACTGCTCCGCCATGCATTCGCCATTTCCAATGGCGGCCCGGCAAGGTGTAGAGCTTCACCTGGTGTTGCGAATATTGCTGATAAGTATCTGCCCATTGGCGATGGCTGCCACGATAAAAGGGCTCTATCAAGCTGATATGCATAAGGTTTCAATAAAAGGCAATGAATCGAGAAGTCTTTGCCAAAGTGTATATATCTTTGATTTACAAAGAAACGCAATGTCCCGCCAATCTCCCAACAGGCGCGCCTGGCGCCGCTTCCTTGCCAACAAACCGGCGGTATTCGGAATGTGCTGGATTGCACTGGCTTGCATGGTGGCTTTATTTGCCTATTGTCTGGCGCCTGATCCCACCCCCAATGCCAATGATCAGGTGGCAGAGATTGCTCTGAGCAAGCCGGGCTTCAGTATCCAGATGTTGCTGGTGAGAAAAAATCAGGAAATAGCCCGTACAGGCCTCCTAAACCAGCTGTTGTTTGGAAAGCCCAATCCCTATAAAATGGTACCCATCAATCAATACACCTTTAAAAAGGACTCCCTCTTAGTGAAAAAATACATGGGCACCAATAGCGAAACGGGGACACTTTATGAAGGCTACCCGCTGCAATACCATCTTGCAGATATAGTATATCCAATCAATTTTGGCCGGGATAAAATACAACTACACCGAAGCGAAGTAACCTACGAAACACTTTCCGGTGAAAGCAGAAACCTAACCATAAAGGAGCTGCAAAAACAGGTTGAACAGCAGCATATCGTTCAGCGCAGCTACTGGCTGGGCACGGATCGCTTTGGCCGGTCAGTCCTGAGTCGGCTGATTCTGGGGGTGCGGATATCATTGGTGGTGGGCCTGATAGCCGTTTTTATATCCCTCACAATTGGTATATTGTTAGGAGCCTTGGCCGGCTATTTTGGTGGCTGGTTGGATGATCTTATCATGCTGCTTGTCAATACCGTTTGGTCGATTCCCACCTTGCTACTGGTATTTGCCATCGTGCTGGCATTGGGGCGTGGAATTGGTATCATCTTTTTGGCGGTCGGGCTGACGATGTGGGTGGATGTGGCCAGAATAGTGCGCGGGCAGGTACTAGCCCTCAAGGAGGAGCAATTTGTAGAAGCAGCCAGCAGTATGGGTTTTGGTACTTTCAGGATCATTGGCAAGCATGTGCTGCCCAATATACTCGGCCCGGTAATGGTGATAGCGGCCGCCAATTTTGCTACCGCCATTTTAATAGAGGCGGGCTTGAGCTATCTTGGTTTTGGCATCCGGCCGCCCACACCTTCCTGGGGAACGATGCTCAATGAAAATTACGGCTACGCTATTGGCGGAAAGCCCTTTTTGGCCATCATTCCAGCCCTGGCCATCATGCTGATGGTATTAGCTTTCAACTTGATCGGGAATGGCCTTCGCGATGCCTTGGATGTAAAGATGAAGAAGTAATATGTATCTATATAATATCTTTATAGCTTTGGCAATGAGATGGGCTAAAATGCTGAAACATGCAGGAAGTAGTCTAATTGAGCGCGTGCCTTAGGGCGCAACTTGTTTGCCAATAAATCTTACAATTGAATGGCGAAATACTCAGATATAAAAAAGGGACTTTCCTCTCTGGATGCACTGGAGCGGGAACTCAATCTCAAACAATTGCAGATCAATCGCCTGCTCAATATCACCCAGGCGATCAATGACAACGTATCTGCCAATGGCTTGTACAATATGTACAATTCCTTTCTGAGTTGGGAAATGGGTGTCAAGAAAATGGCACTGTACATCAAGAAAAATGACCAATGGGAATGTGCCTCTCAAATTGGGCTGGACGATAAGCTGCTGGCCGAAGACATTAGCGCCAAGCTCTTGCAATATCAACGATTGAAAAACCTGGAGGATGAAAAAAATCATCCCTTGATTAGCCAGTTCGACATTGTGATACCGGTCATGCATAAGCAAAGCGCAATTGCTTATACCTTCATTGGTGGCTTTTCTGAAAATGAAGATATGTACAGCAAGGTGCAGTTTATCACCACGATTACCAATGTGATTGCGGTGGCCATTGAAAACAAGCGCCTATTCAAACGGCAACTCGAGCAAGAAAGGCTAAAGCGCGAAATGGAATTGGCTAGTGAGATGCAGCATATGCTAATCCCTTCTAAGCTACCACAAACAAACGCCTATGAGCTGGCCAGCATATACAAACCACATCTGGGCGTAGGAGGTGACTATTTTGATTTCATTGATTTTGAGGATGGCGATTTCGTGTTTTGTATAGCTGATATTTCTGGCAAGGGCATGGCTGCCGCCCTGCTGATGGCCAACTTTCAGGCAATTTTTCATGTGCTCATCCATCAAAAAAAGCCGCTCGATCAGTTTGTTCGCGATCTCAACCAATCGCTATTTCGTATTACGCTGGGTGAAAAATTTCTTACCTTTTTTGTAGCAAGATATGATCGTAAGCGTCAGGAACTGGACTACGTCAATGCCGGCCACAATCCACCGATGCTGGTGATGAACGGGCAGCTAACGAACCTCCGGGAAGGCTCCACTATTTTGGGCTCATTCAAAGAGCTGCCGGCCGTGCATGTAGGCCACCAGCAACTGGCCGAAGATGCGCTCATCCTTACCTTCACGGATGGTTTGACGGATATTCAAAATGAAAAGGAGGACTATTTTGATGAGCATCGCTTACAAAACTTTGTTCAGGAGCACCACCAGCACACAGCTCAGAATTTTAACCGGGAATTGCTGAAAAAAATCGAGCAGTTCAAAGGAAAGCAAACCTATCCCGATGATTTCACGGTGCTGACCTGCAAAATATTCCAAAACCAAGAAGTAAATTGAACGTTGTACTAGCATACACATTGACAGCAAACACATACAACAAAACAATACAAAACGGATATTTTTATTAGATGAAAGACAAAACAGCAGCAGCCTTGATGGCTTTTTTCCTGGGATGGCTGGGAGTACATCGGTTTTACCTGGGGCAGGTAGGGCTGGGCATATTTTACTTCTTTTTGATGTTTACCGGGATTAGTTTTTTGCTTGGATTTATCGATTTTATCGTCTTTTTGTCAATGGATGAGCAAATCTTCAACCACAAATACAATCGGCGGTTTATCAATCGAAGTGAAGAGATTCTCGATACCGACTTTACTCGCCGCCGCCGATATGGCCGCTCACCCCGCCTCCGGGAATACAATTCCGGCCGCAGAAAACAGGGCAACTATCGAAAAACCCGGACGGCCCCTAAAAAGCCGACCCGAAAGAGCAATCCCTTTAAAAAGAGTGGCATTGATAAGTTTAAAGACTTTGATTACGAAGGAGCGGTCGAAGACTGGAACAAGGCGCTTGGCATTGATGCCCGCGATGTATCTGTACATTTCAACCTGGCTTGCGCCTACTCCTTGCTTGAGCAAAAAGAAGAAGCTTTCAGGCATTTGGATAAGGCTGTAGCCAATGGCTTTACCGAATATGAAAGAATTAATTCGCATGATGCCTTGGCATTTATTCGCATTCAGGATGAATTTGATACATTTGTACAAAATGGCTACCGGCTAAACACAGAAAAAGCTACCCCCCCAACCAAAACCCCGGAAACCCAAGCCCCTGACTTGCTGGAACAACTGCGACAACTGGGCGAACTGAGAGAGAAAGGTCTGCTTACGGAAGAAGAGTTTTCCGTACAAAAAAAGAAATTACTCGACAGAAGTTAAAACGTATGAGAAGGATTAATCCATCGCTGATTACCACATTTATTGTAATTATGTTTATTGGCACCTTTCTGGGGCTGGATCTACCATTTATAATCTTTGGTTTTGTGGCCTACGTGATTTTTAACATGAGCCGCAATCGCCGGCAGCAGGAAGGCCGCGACCGTTCGGGGCGCTACCAGCGGCGCCAATCGGAGCGGGATCGAAGATATCAGGAGCGTGGCTATCGGCAGCCGTCACGAAGGCATCCGGCACCGCCTCGGCCAAAACCCGTGCGGAGCAATCCACACAAAAAAACGGGCATTGAAAAGTATAAAGAGTTCGATTATGAAGGAGCCATCGAAGATTTTAACAAAGCGCTGGAAATCGACCATTCGGATGCCAGTGTACACTTCAATATTGCTTGTGCGTATTCATTGACAGAGCAGAAAGACAAAGCCTTTCAACACCTCAGCCATGCTGTAGCCAACGGGTTTAAAGACGTTGAAAAAATAAAGACCCACGATGCGCTGGCTTACATTCGGGTACAAGATGAATTTGAACCATTTGTTGAAAATGGCTACCGCTATCGACCCAAAACCAGGGAAGCGACTAAAAAACCAGCCGCAGAGCAAGGAGATTTGCTCGAACAGCTCAACCAATTGAGCAAAATGCGGGAAAAAGGCTTGCTCACCCAGGAAGAATTTGAAATACAAAAAAAGCGATTGCTGGGCTAGCCAAGCCAAAAGCAGTTTGGTACAAGCCTTGCTTATCATTATCCGAAATGCCTGATCCGAAATGCCTGAAAAGTAGCAAAGCTTCCGTTTTAACAGCATGCTCAAAACAGGAATAGTAGGAATAAACGTTACCTTTTGAGAAAATAGCACAAAAATGATCGCCAACAATTTGTTGTCCCACAACATGGTTCCGCTCAAAACGTCTGATACCGGAGAGGAAGCGCTGAGTGTAATGAACGATTATTACATTAAGCATTTGCCAATTGTAAACAATGAGCAATTGCTGGGTATGATATCGGAGGATGACATCCTGGAGCATGATGTGCAGGAGCCGGTAGGCTCGTATCAGCTGTCGATGAGCCGCCCATATGTATATGATAGCGACCACATCTACGAAGTGCTGCGGGTGATGAGTGACTACAAGCTGACCGTAATTCCGGTGATTGATGCCGAAGGCAACTACCAGGGCCTCATTACGCAGGAAGAACTGTTGCGATTTTTTGCCGGTATCGGCTCATTCACGGAGCCAGGCAGTATCATTGTGCTTGAAATGAGCAAAAGAGATTATTCCCTCTCCGAAATAGCCAGAATTGTGGAATCTGAAAATGCTGCGATCTTAAGCAGTTATATCACATCCAATATGGATTCCACCCAAATTGATGTGTCCATTAAGATTAATAAACAGGACATCCAAAGCATCATGGCTACTTTTCATCGCTACAATTACACCATAAAAGCTTCGTTCCAGGAAGCCGATTATTTTGAATCACTCAAAGAGCGCTATGACTCTTTGATGTCTTATCTTAACATTTAGCAAAACACCAGAGCGTTTTCGAGGTTTTCGAGGGAAGAAACAACTTATTTACTAAAAAGGCTAAATTGCAGCTTTTCCAAGAGCCTTATGCGATTGTTCCTTTTTCTTTGCGCAAGTCTTTCTGCCTGGATGTGCCTGGCACAAAGCGGCCGTGTAGTGATCGACGACATTACGCTTGAGGGCAATAAGAAAACCAGGGAGGCGGTGATTTTCCGGGAATTGGACTTTGCGGTTGGTGACACGATCGACATAGTTCTGCTGCCCGATTTGCTGGAACGCAACCGGCAGCAGGTACTCAACACGGGAATGTTTACGGCGGTGCTGTTCAATGTAAATCATTGGGATGATCGCCGCAGCCGGATCAGCATTCACATCAGTATGCGCGAAAACTGGTATTTGTATCCAATTCCCATCTTTGAGCTGGCTGACCGCAACGTCAATACCTGGTGGCAAGAGCACTCGCATTCGCTGGATCGGGTCAACTTTGGCGTTCGCTTTTACCATCTCAACATCAGTGGTCGCCGGGATTTGCTTAAGCTGGTTGCTCAATACGGCTACACCCAAAAGTATGAACTTGACTACAAGCTGCCGGCCTTCAATCGTGCACAAACGCTCGGAATTCGGACCAATTGGTTCTTTTCCCGCAACAAAGAGGTCAACTATCTTACAAAAGCCAATAAGCAACTCTTTCACCGGGATGAGGATCAGTTTTTGTTGCGGCGGCTCCGTTTTTCGGCAGGGCTAAACTATCGGCCCCGCCTATTTTTCTATCATACCTTAGATGTTGAATTCCATCAAAACGCCATCGACTCTCTGGTTGTGGAGGAGCTAAACCCACAGTTTTTTTTGAATCAGCAATCTCGACAGCGGTATTTGGCCCTACAGTATATACTGAGTTTCGATAAGCGGGACATCAAGCCCTACCCATTAAGGGGTCACCTGCTGCGGGTGGTTGTAAGAAAAGAAGGTGTCGGAATATTTGCCGAGCGCAATTCATTGACCCTTACTACCACCTATGCACAATACCTGCCTTTGGGCAGTAGGTGGAGCCTGGAGTTGATTGGCAAGGCGCAAGTGCAAGCCATCCGGCAACGACAGGCCTTTTACAACAACCGGGCGCTGGGCTACGAAGCCGACTTTCTGCGCGGCTACGAATTGTATGTGATAGACGGAATAGATTTTGGATATACCAAAGCCAGCTTGCGCTATGAATTGATCAACAAAGCAGTGTCTTTTGGCAAAGCCATGCCTTTTGAAAAACTGAAAGTGATGCCGCTGCGAATCTTTCTTTCACTGAATTCCGATGGCGGTATTGCCAACGACCCCTATTACGGCAGTACCAATCCGCTTTCCAACCGGATGCTGTGGAGTGCCGGGCTGGGCTTGGATATTATCAGCTATTTCGACAAAGTGTTGCAAATTCAGTTTAGTGTGAATCACTTAGGCGAAAAAGGAGTATTTTTACATTACAAGTTTCTCTTCTGATGCAAATCGTCGTTTTCGGAAAGCAGATCAAAGACAAAGACCTGCCCTATGTCCAGCAGCTTTTTGATGCCCTCCACGAGGAGGGGGTCAATGCGTATGTATATGCACCCTATCTCGAACAGATCAAAGGGCACATTCGCTTTAAAAAAGATGTAGGAGAATTTGATAGTTACTTGGATTTTAAAACCCGAAAGATCGACTTTGTGATCACCCTGGGAGGAGATGGCACCATTTTGAAAGCCACCACATTAGTAAGGGACAGCGGCGTACCAATCATGGGAATCAATTTGGGGCGGCTTGGGTTTTTGGCGAGCATCGAGAAAAAAATGGTCCGCCAGGCAGTAACTATGCTTAAAAAAGGCATGTTTACCATTGATGAACGCAGCTTGTTGCAGTTGGAATCCAATATTCCCCTTTTTGGAGATATCCGCTTTGCGCTCAACGATTGTACTTTGCTGAAGCGTGATACCTCTTCCATGATTATCATCCACACCTACATCAACGGGGCTTACCTCAGTTCTTACTGGGCCGATGGGATCATCATTGCCACGCCTACCGGTTCCACCGGCTATTCGTTGAGCTGTGGCGGACCAATAATATTCCCTAATTCCGGCAATTTTGTCATCACACCCGTCGCGCCTCACAATCTCAATGTACGGCCCATTGTCATTTCCGATTCTTCAGTCGTTAGCTTTGAAGTGGAAGGGCGCACCGAAAATTTTCTCTGTACGCTGGATTCGCGCTTCGAGACCATCACAGCAGATCATCAGCTCGCTATCCGAAAGAGCGATGTCAAAATCAAGCTGATCCGCATCGGGGAAGTAGATTTTATGCACACCATTAGGGAAAAGCTTACCTGGGGAATTGACTCCAGGAATTGATGACCAGATAGCCGTAAGCCGGTTGTCTGTAAAGGCTTGAGCGGGCAACCGGCTTACAGGCAATGGGCTTCTGGATCACTTCTGGATCACCTTCAGCAAAGTTCCCTTCTGTACGGTATCTTTTAGCTCCATACTATTGAGAATTGCCAGTTCATTCATTCGCTTGGAGGGCACATTATGCTGCTGTAAAATTTGTGAGAGGGTACCCGTTCGAGAGGCAGTTATAATTTTAATGCGCTCTGGTTTTACATTGATCTTACTCTGGTCGGTCAGCTTTTTGAACCCTTTCATGGTATTGTTGAAGTAGTTGAGGTAGCGATCGAAATCATTGATCAGCGCCAGGCCATTGATTTGGTAAATCAGGTTGTTGTACTGTATAAAATAGGTGAGAATGCGGATACTTTGGGCAGCATTCTGCTGATTAATTTGATCGGTCACCAGTGCCAGGGCGGGCAATCCGTTGACATTGGTCTGGCCCGACTCCTTTACCGTTAGCTTGTGCTGTTGTACAAATGCATCGGCAGCTTGCGTCAGGCTTTTTTGATTGGACAGGCCGAGTATCAGAGCTGCCTTGCCATCTTTTGGGGCATGCTGCACTTGCGTATTGGTATTGACAGTTTGCCAGCCGCTCGGTATCGGATATTGAAATTTAAGCTCAGGATGATAAAACATGTTGTTTTGTACATAGCCTTGTCGGGGGTCTTCACCATACACCAAACCATCAATCATGCGCAAATACTCATTGCGACGGGAATTGAGATTATTGCCTTTGTTTAGCTTCTGTTGCCACTTATCAGCTTGCTTATTCACATTCATATAACGGTCAGCCGGATGTGGGTGTGTGGATAAAAAGGTTGGAATTTCACTGGCTCCGGATTGTTGTCCAAGGCGGTCAAGCGTTCTAAAGAAATTGGCCATGTGATGAGCATCGTAGTTGATTTTGGTAGAATACTCAACTCCCAAGCGGTCGGACTGACTTTCAGCATCGCGACCAAATTTCAGAAATAACAAACCCAGACCCTGCTGTGCAAGCTGGCCAAACTGGGCAAATTCCGGCACCGCCACCATACCTGCAATGAGGCCAATTTGAGCCACCATCTGCTTGCTATATTGCTTTGCACTATGGCGGGCCGTGATGTGGCCGATTTCATGGCCCAGCACACCTGCAAACTCGGCTTCGTTGTTGAAGTGGGCTAAGATGCCTCGGGTAAAATATACATAACCGCCGGGCACGGCAAAAGCATTGATTACCGGAGAATCGAGTATCTTAAATTCGTATTTCAGGTTCGGGCGATGAGAGATTCGCGCCATTTGCTGACCTTTGCGGTCAATAAATTTCTGCAAGTTGTCATTTTTGTACAGGCCATAAGTGGCCACGATCGATGGATCAGCCTGAGCGCCCATTGCCAATTCCTGGTTTTTAGAAACCAGCATCAGCTCCTTTTTGCCGGTTACCGGATTGCGGGAGCAGGTTAGCAAAGTAAAAGTGCTAAGAAGCAGTAGTAAGAAAAAGGGCGAACGAAAGAGGTTCTTTTGATACATGATTTGAAATTTTTTCTACATTATAAAGTGCTTACAAGGTAGTTTTGAGGTCAAAGGCAGTTTGAAAGTATTAAAAATTATCGAGCAAGGCTAACAACACTAAGGATAAAAGACATTTTATGGAAATATTATTATCCCACCAAGGAAAATATTTCACGGCCAATTTGGCTAAACCTCTGGATATTTCTATCCCTTTGGCAGCGGGCTACCCGCAGGTCAATTGTTTTCATGCTCCTGCCTTTGAGACGGAGCCGGTACGCGCAGGTAACTTCGTGGGCTCCACGCAGCTCGGCGGATCGGTCAACTTTCTCAACCTCCGCATCAACCCGCACGGCAATGGCACACATACCGAATGTGTAGGGCATATCGCCAGGGAAGAAGTGAGTATTAATCAAACACTCACCCAATTTCACTGCCTGGCACACTTGATTAGTCTGCAACCCGAAGAGGCTGAAAACGGAGACAAAGTAATCGGTAAAAAGCAATTGATGGAGGTGTTTCCGGAAAAGGGCGTACCGGCGCTGATTATCCGCAGTTTGCCCAATCCTGCTACCAAAAAGTACCACAATTATTCAGGTACCAATCCACCGTATATGGCACCATCAGCTGTCGAATTTCTTGTGGACAGAGGCGTACAGCACCTACTGCTGGACCTGCCATCGCTGGATCGGGAAGAGGACGAGGGCCGCTTATTGAGTCATAAAACCTTTTGGCAATACCCCTCGGCAAAGGCGCCCGCCCGGCGGCATTGCACGATCACGGAATTGATTTATGTGCCGGAGGAAATTGTAGATGGAATGTATTTGCTAAACCTGCAAATTGCCAGTTTGGAGACAGACGCCAGTCCCAGCAAGCCGGTTTTGTATATGTTAAAAAAACAAAACAGTAAATAAAAAACAGGTTTTACAAAACTCCTGATTCCGAAATGGCGTTGGATAGAACAAATGGATAAATGTAAACGTTCAAATGCCTCAATCGCAACAAAAATATCAATCTTCGATTTATAGGGCTTTTGAAACCATTGAAACGAGTGATTTCTATGGAATAGTCCGTTTTTTTGAAGGGCATGAACAAGAAATTTTATACCTCGAATTCGAAGAATACTATGAGATATTGCATCAATACTGCGAAGCGCTTTTCGAGAGCGGGGCGTATCGGAAGTTTATCAAAGTAGCGCCAGCACTTATCGAAGCGACCATCCAACACAACATCAAGCATTACAAAGGAGTGGATATTTACCAGCACGTATTATTCAAAAAAGCGGCCGCACATTATCAACTGCATGAATACCAACAAGCTGAGCACATCCTTCGTGAGCTTGTCAAAATTGATCCAACACAGGATTTGAACAGCCGTTTTCTCAAAAAGTGCTTGTATCGCAAGAAACCTCAATTCGTTAAAGATACCCGCGCAATCAGCATTTTTATATTCCTGCTTTCCAGCCTGGTGATAGCAGTGGAAATACTACTCATCCGCAATTTTTTCAAGCCCCAGCAAGTGCTCATCGAACTCATCCGAAACGGCCTGTTTATCAGTGGTGTGGTGATATTGGTGGGTGGCGAGTTGATCCATTACTGGCGAGTAGGCCAGAAGGTACATTTCTTCAAAAAGCGCGCCCGCAAAAGTAAAAAGAAGCCCCTCCCGGTCCGGAGGAGGCTGGAAGAGGTTTAAGAAACTGTTTTGAAACAAGGCACTGGTTTTTTTGCCAACACATTTGTCCAGCTTTCCACTGACCACCTCTTTTCAAAGCGATTCCTGCGCGGTATGGTTGGAAAATTCAACGCAGCAGAAGAAATGTACCACGCTTTTCATCCACAGAGCCATCGGGTTGTACGAGTCGGATAAAGTAAGTATATACCCCTTGCGGCATAACACGAAAACCCTCTTTGCCATTCCAGCCCTCCCCGACATCGCGGGTTTCAAACAGCTTTTGCCCCCATCGGTTATAGATGATTAATTGATAATCAGCCTTCTCACCAAAAACAAGGCGAGGCTTGAATTCAAAATTCCGACCCTCTGGTGCAAAGGCATTGGGAATAAGCAGTGTAGAAAACTGCTGCACACAAACGGTATTGGAACGGGAACGCACTGGCTGTTTGCTACTATCTGCCAAAGTGACCACCCCATCGGCAACAATATAGTAGCAGAGCAGTTCTTCCTTTTTATTATTGGCATCTACCAAATCAACCGCCGTAAAAACATCCGGCTCGGCCATCAATGCCAATGAAGCCTGGCCATCCACGATGCGATACAACTCATAAGTCATCACCTCAGTATTAGCTAAATCGAAGGCTGTCCAACTGAGCAGATTGGTCAGATCGCGCTGCGGAAGACCGCTGAGATGGATTGTGCTGGCCGGAGCGGAAAGCAAGACGCTATCGCAAAGATCGATACTGCGGATCTGATATTGGAGGCTGGCCACACTGGCCAAAGAAGTAGGATCGGTGTATTGATTGAAGAAAGTCAAAGGACTGGCCGGATTGAAGGCTTGCTGGAGGGACGTGCCTGCTTGAGACTGAATAATGTCATAGCTGTTGAGCTCTGCATCGGCATTCCAGTACCAGTCAACCGACACAAAACTATTGTCGGGGCTTACACTCACATTGCTGATCTGAATGTATTGCATAGGCTGTACTACATCTGCCTTAAAGCATAGCAGATTGGAGCGAGAGCGTACAGCAGGCCGATCAGCCCGTTGGTTGACGATATAAAAACAATAATCATCTCCTTTGTTCAGACCATCAAAAAGATAAGAAGTATCTGTGGCGGGAAGCACTGCCAGAAGGCTGTCAAGGGCCCCACCAATACGTACCCAAACCTCTTGCAGGCCGATGCCATCGGGCCAGTTTTGATAGGGATTCCAGTACAAACGTGCGCTTTGCTCACAGGGGCTCACCTCCGAATCGACAAAAATAGTGAAATGAGGTACGTCAAAACCACTGGTATTGCCACACTTATCCATAGCTACGATGAAGTACGACTCAGCCTTTTGTTCTGGCCGAGCTCCAGGGTCAAGGTAGGAAGTGGAATTGTAAACGGTATCAATAGGGAGGGTTCCGTTACTGGTAGTTCGGTAAATGATGTAGGCCGACACGGCAGCAGAGCTACTGGGAGGCCAGGTAATTTGCACCATATCATTGACCACCGAAACGCTTTCAATTAAAACAGTAGCCGGAGATCGATTGACGAGCGTATCGGAATGCAGCGCCTGTTGGCCGGGGCAATTGTATCTACTTTGCATGTAATAGTAGTATTGCTGACCGCCAGGATTGGGGTGGTGAAAATTGTTTTGAGTGGCGTTATTGAGAGCAATGAGCAGGCTGAAAGGCCCCTGTGGCGAAGTACTTACATAAATATCATAACTCACAAAGGGCCCGCAATTGTTGACGGGCAAGTCCCAAAAAAGGCTGTCATTGCGAATGCAGCTCAGGTCGGGCGGCAGGATCTGCGCAGGCAGCCATTGGAGGAAGACAAAAGAAACGAAAAGAAAATGAACGTATCGCATCAAAACGGATATTTATACCGATGCAAAAATCATTAAATATCAAAAATCACCATCGCGTATGCAAAGGTTGCTGTAGAGATAGCTGATATTTTTGCTCCAGGCTCTCCACAGTATAGATGTCCTTCAATTTGTATTCCAGCACAAAGTCTGCACTGATCGCCTTTCGGTAATATACCAGGCCCAATCCCTTTGCATATCGTTCAACCCCGCGGTACGTTATCTCCTGAACGCCCTCCTGCTCAACTTCAATCAACTCTTTCACCTCAAACTCCACGCAGTCATACTGCCGGCCCTGAAAGGAGTGCTGCCGATCACCTACATAACGCCGGTTGCGAGTGAGTGTTGTAGTCGTAAGGGGCTGTTCGGTGCCCAGCCACTGTATCTTAAATAAAAACACCCCGGCAGTGTCTTTGACCTGAAACGGAAAAACGTTGGGATAAATAATATCAGCCTTTAAGGGGGTTGAATGCCCAGCGGTATCTGCAAGCAAAAACTGGTAATCGAGCATTAAAGTACCATTGCTCACCACCTCCTCCTTGAAAAACTGGCGCGGAACAAAGGTGTAGTCATAATATTGCCCCGTAAAATACAAGCCGCTGTCTGTTTCCAGGCTTTTGTACAGCCAATATTCGGGGGCCAGCGAATCTTTGCCTGCCGGCTGGTATTCATACACTCTGCCAGCCTTCAAGGATTCTAAAGGAAAATAAAAGGCTTTGGTATTTTTGAAAGAGATATCCGGCTTACATCCAAAGAGGATAACGAAGAGATACAACAATGCCAAAACAATACGAAAGGGAGTACGTTTCATGGATAAGCAACTTTGTCCGAAAAACTCGCCAAAAGTAAAGCAGGAATGCCAAATTGGCGTAAAAAGGGGCCATCAAGAGCCTTGGTACAAATTGTGTTCGGCAAGAACAAAGATATCGTATCTTTACCATTTAAGGTACGGACAACAATAGATTCCGTTTTCCACCGGCGAACAAGAAGGTGTTGCCAGGGGAACACATACCGCACATAGATTTCAATCACGTCACAGATTATGCTAGACTTTATATCCAAATCCTTAGGCAAAATATTCGGAACAAAATACGAACGCGATGCAGCCAAATATGCTCCAATCGTTGATGAAATCAATGAATTGTACGAGCAGTATGGCGAACTGAGCAATGATGCACTGCGCAACAAAACCCTCCAGTTTCGCGAACGTATCGCGGCACACCTGACAGGAATTGACGAAGACATCAGCAGACTGACGGAAGAATCCAAAACCGAAACAGACCTGCATGCGAAGGAAGCCATTTTTGTGGAAATCGACCAGCTTGGGGAAGAAAGAGACCAACATCTCGAAGACATCCTTCAGGAAATATTGCCGGAAGCCTTTGCCGTAGTCAAAGAGACGGCACGCCGCTTCATGGAAAATGAAACCCTCGAAGTCATCGCTACCGAGCATGACCGCAACCTGGCGGCAAAAAAAAGCTTCATCACCATCAATGGCGATAAAGCCATTTGGCAAAACAGTTGGACCGCTGCAGGAGGAGACATCACCTGGAATATGATCCATTACGATGTACAGCTCATTGGTGGTATGGTACTTCACGATGGCAAAATCGCAGAGATGGCTACCGGGGAAGGGAAAACCCTCGTTGCTACCCTGCCGGCCTACCTCAATGGCTTATCAGGCAATGGAGTGCATCTGATCACCGTTAACAATTACCTGGCGCTGCGCGATTGCGAATGGGTAGGCCCCATTTTTGAATTTTTGCTGCTCACGGTTGATTGTATCGACAAATATCGGCCCCACTCTGTTCAGCGAAGGCAAGCCTATGAATGCGACATCACCTACGGAACGAATAACGAATACGGCTTTGACTATTTGCGGGATAATATGGTGGGTTCTGTAGATGAACGAGTACAGAGAAAACACCATTTCGCAATGATCGATGAGGTGGATTCCGTACTCATAGATGATGCCCGAACGCCGCTTATCATTTCCGGACCAGTGCCCAAAGGCAGCGAGGAGCAGGAATATATGGCCCTCAAACCCAGCATCGAACGGTTGATCGCAGCACAGCGCAAACTGGCCACACAATATCTGGCAGACGCCAAAAAGCTATTCAATGACAATATTTTAGGAGTCGAAGAAGATCAGGCAGGGATGGCTTTGCTGCGCGCCCATCGGGCATTGCCAAAATATCGGCCATTGATCAAATTTCTTAGCGAGGAGGGAATAAAGGTTGCTCTGCAAAAAACGGAAAATCACTACATGCAGGAGCAATCCAAAAACATGCACCTCGTCGATGAGCCGCTGCTGTTTACAATAGAAGAGAAAACCCGGAATGTGGAGCTTACTGAAAAAGGCGCCGAATTTTTGGCCAAAGGAGGTGACGATCCCAACTTCTTTGTAATGCCCGACATTGCCACCGAAATGATGGAAATTGACATCAGCGAACAAAGTGACGAACAAAAAGCAGAAGCCAAAGAAAAACTGATTCAGGACTTTGCCATCAAATCCCGCCGGCTGCACTCTGTACATCAACTACTGAAGGCCTACACCATGTTTGAGCGCGATGAAGAATATGTGGTGATGGAGGGGCAGGTGAAAATTGTAGATGAGCAGACCGGCCGTATGATGGAGGGGCGCCGCTATTCAGACGGGCTCCATCAGGCACTTGAAGCCAAAGAAAATGTAAAGGTTGGCGACATTACCCAAACCTACGCTACCGTCACCCTTCAGAACTACTTCCGCATGTATCACAAGTTATCCGGGATGACCGGTACTGCCGAAACGGAAGCCAGCGAACTTTGGGAAATTTACAAACTGGATGTGGTGGTGATTCCCACCAACCGCCCCATCGCCCGGGCCGACATGGAGGACAAAGTATATAAAACCTCTCGTGAAAAATTCAATGCCGTCATCGACGAGATCGTTGCATTGAGCAATGCCGGGCGCCCTATTTTGGTAGGTACTACCTCTGTGGACGTATCGGAAAAGTTGAGCCGGATGTTGAAACTGAGAAATATCGACCACAATGTACTCAATGCCAAACAACATCAGCGGGAAGCAGAAATTGTAGCCGAAGCAGGCAAAGCCGGCAATGTGACCATTGCCACGAATATGGCCGGTCGAGGCACGGACATCAAGCTTGGAGTAGGCGTCAAAGAGGCAGGTGGTTTGGCCATTATAGGTACCGAGCGGCACGACAGTCGGCGGGTAGATCGGCAGCTGCGCGGCCGTGCTGGCCGGCAAGGAGACCCCGGCAGCTCCCAGTTTTATGTTTCCCTGGAAGACAATCTTATGCGCCTCTTCCAATCCGAGCGGATTGCCAAACTGATGGACCGGATGGGCCATCAGGATGGGGAAGTGATCCAGCATTCAATGGTCACCAAGTCAATAGAAAGAGCTCAGAAAAAAGTAGAGGAAAACAACTTTGGAATCAGGAAGCGCTTGCTGGAGTATGATGACGTGATGAACATCCAGCGGGAGGCGATCTATAAAAAACGGGGCAACGCACTTTCCGGAGACCGCCTGTCCGTTGACATCAACAATATGTTCCTCGGCCTTACCGAGAACCTGGTGCAAGCTCATCGGATTGAAGGCGACTTCCAACAATTTCGGCGCGACGCGCTCCGGGTGTTGGGCATTGACCCGCAAATTGACGAAATTGACTTTAAGGAAGGGGATGAAAGAGACTTGATAGATCGCTTTCAGCAGCAGTTTTTAGAATTTTATCATCGCAAAGGGCAACGAATCGGCGAAGTACTCTTTCCTATTGTCAAGTCGGTGTACGAAAACGAAGGACATCGGTACAAACGCATTGCTATTCCTTTCACCGATGGTAGCGCCAAGCCATTGCCTATATCTGCCAGCCTGCAGGATGCTGTTGAGTCAAAAGGCCAAACCATTGTTCGGGATATTGAAAAAGCTATTGCCCTGGCCATTATTGACGAAGCCTGGAAAGAGCATCTGCGATCGATGGATGAGCTAAAGGAATCGGTTCAAGCAGCGTCATTTGAGCAAAAAGATCCTTTGGTTGTATATAAAATGGAAGCATATGAGCTGTTTGAACAACTGATTTATTCAATCAATGAGCAGGTGACTTCTTACCTGGCCAAAGGCACTGTGGTGTTTTCTGATGGAAGCAAACTGGAGGAAGCACAACAGCAAAAAACAGACCTTAGCCGGACAAGCACCAATAAGACAGCCGATGGAACGCGTGCAGCTGCCGAAGCTGTAAGCCGATCGCGTGCCAAGCCACAAACCTTCAAAAGGGCAGATAAAAAAATGGGCCGCAACGACCCCTGCCCCTGTGGAAGCGGTAAAAAATACAAACACTGCCACGGAAGATAGTGATGGAGTGCTCGTCTGTAAAAAACACCGAAGGATTAGAAAACCATTCTTCGGCATTTTTTTGACGGGACTCTTTTGCAGATTGCATTTTAAATACACAAAAGAAAGAATCACTTAAACGCTTTCACATTTTTGTAATATATTGCAAGTATTGTAAGCAGGCCTTTCAAAAAACCGCCTATGCAAATGGATGAAGGAAAGAATATGGAATTGGGACAGTTTATTGACCACACGCTACTCCGTCCGGATTGTACTCGAAGGGATATTGAGAACATGTGCTCCGAAGCTATAAAACACCAATTTAAAGCGGTTTGCGTGCCGCCCTATTACGTCAAGGATGCCGCTGATGTGCTGGCAGAGTCAATGGTACGGCTGGCAACGGTTATAGGCTTTCCGATGGGCTATTCGGCTACGCCAGCCAAGGTGGAAGAAATAAAACGGGCACTCAATGAAGGAGCGGACGAATTGGATGTGGTTGCCAATATAAGCGCATTGAAAAATGGCGATTGGGCGCATGTGCGCAATGATATTGATAGTGTGACAAGGGCTGTTCATCTCAAAGGAAAAGAGATTAAAATAATTATAGAAGCAGGTTTGCTCGAGCCGGAAGAGGTTAAAAAAATATGCGGAATATGTGCAAACCTGGAGGTGGACTTTGTGAAAACATCTACAGGCATCAATGGCAAAGGGGCTTCCCCTGAAATGGTAGCGACCATGAGGTCGTATCTGCCCAGATCTGTAAAAATTAAAGCGAGCGGAGGTATTCGCACTAAAAGCCAGGCGCTACAGTTGCTACAATCAGGTGCCAATCGGCTGGGCTGCTCCTCCAGCATCGCCATCATCAACGAATAACTCAAGCAATATGAAAAGCTTACTTTTCAGCCTATCCGTCTTTTTCACCAGCATCGGACTAGTGGAAGCACAGTATGGCAATGTCCATATTACCGAGGAGCCGGAAATCACCAGCATGATGATCCGTATGGTGGACATCAATCGCAGCAAGGAGGGAATAGAGGGATGGCGAGTACAAATATTGGCCACTACAGATCGCCGCAAAATGGAAGCGGCCCGAACCAACTTTCTCTCCAAATATCCCAATCATAAGATCAACTGGGTACACGAAAAGCCGTATTACAAATTGCGTGTAGGAGCCTTTGTTACCAAGTTGGAAGCAATGCGCTTGCTGCATAAGCTTAAAAGATACTACCCAAGTGCCTATCCGGCCAAAGACCATCATATCCATCCCGGAGAGCTGGTTGGCCTGTAAAGTAAATAGAGGTTATTTGAATCGCTATGAGAAGAAAAAGTTCTTACCTGCTTTGGAATATCGACTGGCTCATCTTTTCCATCTATCTGGGCTTGGTAGTGATTGGCTGGATGATGATTTATGCCGTAGGCTATGATGAGCAACAGCAAAGCAGCCTCTTCGATCTCTCCGGCAATATCGGAAAGCAGACCCTTTGGATTGGGATAGCCTTTGCAGTATTGACAATTACCATCATTATCGACACCAAATTTTGGCAAACCTTTGCCTACCCGATCTACGCAGTAGGCATCACTCTGCTACTGGGAGTGCTAGTGTTTGGCATTACCGTAAAAGGAGCAACCTCCTGGTATTCTGTTGGCAGCATCACACTACAACCATCTGAGCTGGCCAAATTTGCCACCTGCCTGGCCATGTCAGCCTATCTGAGTACCTACAGTACCGATCTCAAAAAAAGGCAGTCATTGCTAATCGTTTTTGGGATTTTGGCCCTGCCCACCGGGCTGATTCTATTGCAGCCGGATGCAGGATCGGCGGTGGTTTTTCTGTCCTTTTTTATTGTTCTTTACCGGGAAGGGCTGTCTGCCAATTTGTATATTTTTGGCATTACGGCTGTCGCGCTTTTTGTGCTGGGCCTGGTGTTTAATTCGGTTCATGTGATCCTCGGCTTGGCGTTGGTCATTTTATTGGTACTTGTTTTTAATATTAAAAGCCGAAAATTTTACTGGCTTGTCGGCTTTGCGGCCTTAACAGCAGCCAGCATTTTTGGGATCACCAAAGGCTACACCTGGATCACTGCCATAATCAATGGGCTGATTTTGCTGGGAGTAAGTTATTATCAGTATTTCAATCGGAAAAATCGGCTCGTTCAACAACTGCTCATCATGCTTGTAATGGGAGCAGTGCTGGTTTACTCTGCCAACTATACCTTCAACAACTTTCTGGAAGCGCATCAGCGAGACCGGATCAATGTGTGGCTGCAGCCCTCCAAATGCGACCCGCAGGGCTCCCTGTACAATGTGCTCCAGTCCAAAATGGCCATCGGCTCGGGCGGGCTGCAAGGCAAAGGTTTCCTGCAAGGAACCATGACAAAACTCAATTATGTGCCCGAACAGATGACGGATTTTATATTCTGTACCATTGGCGAAGAGCAGGGTTTCATCGGCAGCCTGGGCATCATCGGCCTGTTTTTATTGCTACTCATTCGCATTACCGTTCTGGCCGAGCGCCAGCGGTCGGACTTTGCCAGAGCTTACGCATACTGTGTAGCCGGCATCTTTTTTATTCACTTTTTTGTCAACATTGGTATGACGATGGGCTTGGTGCCCATCATTGGCATCCCTCTGCCATTTATCAGCAAAGGAGGGTCGGCTCTGCTGGGCTTTACGCTAATGATCGGGGTTTTGCTCAAGCTGGACAGCCGCCGCCTCAGCTCTTAATCCGCTTTGCGGCTCGGTTTCGTATCTTTGCCCGCGCCATGCAATTTAGCATTCAACATACCGACCCCGGCAGCCAAGCGCGTATGGGCCTCATCACTACGGATCATGGCACAATAGAAACGCCGATCTTTATGCCCGTTGGCACAGCGGGTACCGTCAAAGCAGTTCATCAGCATGAGTTGGAAAGGGTCGTTGGGGCGCAAATTATTTTGGGCAATACCTACCACCTCTATCTGCGACCAGGGACGGACATCATCAATGCCTGTGGCGGACTGCATCGATTCAATGGCTGGAATAAGCCTTTGCTGACGGATAGTGGAGGGTTCCAGGTATATTCATTGAGCCATCGGAGAAAGATCAAAGAAGAAGGGGTTACTTTTCAGTCGCACATCGACGGATCAAGACATTTCTTTAGCCCGGAAGGAGTAGTGGATATCCAAAGGCAGATCGGTGCGGACATTATCATGGCCTTCGATGAGTGTACTCCTTTTCCCTGTGAATACCAATATGCCAAAAATTCGATGGAGCTCACCCACCGTTGGTTGGAAAGGTGTTATCAACATTTCGACCAGCAGGCCCCGCTCTATGGATACCAACAGACCCTCTTTCCGATCGTACAAGGCAGCACGTACAAAGATTTGCGGAAGCAGTCGGCAGAGGTAGTGGCTGGATTTGAGTGCCCTGCGAATGCCATCGGAGGATTGAGCGTGGGAGAACCAACAGAGGAAATGTATGCAATGACGGAGGTAGTGTGCAGCATACTACCGGCCGATCGGCCGCGCTATCTGATGGGGGTGGGAACACCTGTGAATATACTGGAATGCATTGCCCTGGGTATCGATATGTTTGATTGTGTACTGCCTACCCGCAATGCTCGCCATGGATTGCTGTACACCGCAAATGGCATTATGAATATGAAGAATGCCAAATGGAAGGCCGATTTTAGCCCGATAGATGCAGAGAGCCCTTGTGAGACGAGCCAAATACACACGAAGGCATATTTGCGACATTTGATACACAGCGGCGAATGGTTGGGCGCCCAAATTGCATCATTGCACAATCTCAGCTTTTATAGTTGGTTAGTGCAAAATGCCCGGGCACATATTGAAGCGGGCGACTTTTTGGAATGGAAAAACAAAATGGTGCCCCGTTTACAGCAAAGGCTTTGAATAAGGAAAAAGCAAAATAGTCGTTACACAAAAGCGACCAAAAATCACGGATGCTACGTATTCTCGATAAATACATCATCAAAAAATATCTCCTCACTTTTTTGTTTACAGTGATGATCTTTAGCATGATTGCCGTCATCATTGATTTTAGCGACAAGGTAGAGGATTTTATAGAAGAACCTGTAACAGTTCGGCAGGTAGTAGTGGATTACTATGCCAACTTCGTCGTGTATATCAACGGATTACTGTTGCCGTTATATGCGCTCATTTCTGTTATTTTTTTCACCTCCCGCATGGCCTACAATTCCGAGATCATTCCCATCCTCAATGCAGGGGTGAGTTTCAGGCGGTTGCTCTATCCCTATTTGGTGGCAGCAGCACTGATAGCAGGCATGCATTTGCTGGCCAACCACGTCATCATTCCTATGGGCAACAAAGCCCGGCTCGACTTTGAGCATACCTACATCTGGAAATATAGCGATAAGGGAAAAACGAACAATGTGCATCTCTTTATAGCTCCTGACACCAAGGTCTTTATTCAGTATTACAGCAAGCGGGACACATCGGTACGGGACTTCCGGATCGAAAAAATAAAGGACAACAAGCTGGTGTATTTGCTCAAAGCCCGGCGAGCAGAATGGAGAGGTCGTCCCAATAGATGGCGCCTCAAAGACTACGAAATCCGCACCTTTAATGGGAAAAAAGAAACATTTGTTCATGGCAGAAATAAGCAAATTGATACTACTCTCAACCTGTATCCGGAAGATTTTGTGCGCTATCGAAATCAAAAAGAAATGATGAAAACGGTTGCACTCAAAAAATTTATCAAAACGGAACGCGAGCGGGGAGTCGGCAATACCAAAGCCTTTGAGATCGAAAAACACCGCCGGACATCAGAGCCATTTACCATCCTCATCCTCACCCTAATTGGCGTGTCGGTTGCTTCCCGAAAAGTACGCGGAGGCATGGGATTTCATCTGGCAATGGGGGTAGCAATCGGTGCAGCCTTTGTATTTCTTTCCCGCTTTTCCACCGTTTTTGCTACCAATGAACGGCTCACCCCCCTACTCGGCGTGTGGATGCCCAACCTGGTATTCGTTGCAATTGCTCTCTACCTGGTGATGAAGGCACAAAAATAAAGAACCTTAAAAATTGTTGTAAATCATTTTCAACTGTTCATTGCTTTCCTTGGCTTTGATATTGTCGATCTTGGAGCTGATACTGTCAACAGTATTTTGCAGTTTTGCCTTTTGGGAATCCTCCGCCTGTGTGATCTCCGTGCGGCAGTGCTCCCTCAGCTCGTGCATGGTTTTGGTAGCAGCAAAACGCCGCCAGGGAGATGCTGAGGGGTTGAGGGATACGCTCTCCAGAAGATTGATCGAAGAAGAAATTTTTGCTTCGTCCGCCGTTTTCAAAATACTGCTATAACTTTCAAAGAAGTTAACCGCAGGAAAACCGTCGATATGATCCCAGCTTTTTTCAAAAAAAGGCAGATATTTAGTTTCGGATGTAGCGGCATAAATTTTTCCCACAGCCGCGAGCAAATTGCCATTGGTTTCTTTTTCCAAACGAGCGGCATAGGTCAGGGCTGCCTTTTGGTCGAGCTTGTTCAAAGCATCCAGGGCAGCCGAAATCACCCGATAAGCCCGATCACCATCGATGGCTTTTTTTGCGGTGGCGATAAAGCGCGCATCGCTGGTTGTGGCCAGAGAGGCTAAAGCATCCGCACGCACAAAGGAGTGCGGGTCAGTAAGAGCCATCTTTTCCAGCATATTCAACACCTCCGGATCCGTTTTATCAGCTCCCGCAATAGCCTTCCTCCTGAGCGCCCAGTAGCTATCCTTGAGCGCTTCTTTATAAATACGAGTCTTTCCGCTTCCTTCAAGAGCTTGCAAGGCGTTGTAGCGATTGAGAAATTCGGGGGCATGGCGGTATTGAAAAGCATATGCTGCTTCGTTTTGATGGTCATTCCATTCGGCGAGGGTCACCTTGTCGGCATCCACATTGATGAGCGAGGGTTTGCTTTCAGTAGCGAAAGAAAAGGCTTGTTTGCGTTGATCGAGTACTACCTCATGGCGGGTGGCTTTACCCGATGCATCGTACAGGTCGATGGCAAGGGGTATGATAAAAATAGCAGGATGGCCCTTCTCCGGGTCTTGCTGCTGTTCGATCGTTACGCCTACTTCTCCGTCAGTGGCGTCGTAGTCGTAGCTGACATCAAGCATGGGATGCCCGGCGCTAAAAAACCACTGATTGAAAAACCAGTTCATATCCTTGCCGGTAACGTCCTCAACCGCCAGGCGAAGATCATGCGCTTCTACAGCAGTGTATTTGTGAAGGGTGAGATAATGGTGGAGTGAAGCAAAGAAGGCCTCGTCGCCCAGGTACGAGCGCAGCATATGTAGTACCAGCCCGCCTTTGTTGTAGCTATGCGCATCGAACATATCTTCTTTGTTCGCATAGCCGAAATGGATAAGCGGATGTATCCCTCCCTGGCGGGTGGAGCCTATGTAGCCGTTGAGCTCATTGAGGCGATGGTGGTCCGCACGATCATTGCCATACTTGTGTTGAAACCACAAGTACTCACTATAGTTGGCAAAGCCCTCGTTCATAGTCAGATTGGCCCAGCTTTCGCAAGTCACCAAATCGCCAAACCAGTGGTGAAACATCTCGTGCGCCACAATCAGTTCATTTGTAGAATTGTCAATCAATTCGCGGCTACTTTGTTGCATAAACTCACCAAAGATGACACCAGTAGTGTTTTCCATGGCCCCTGATACATAGTCCCGAACGATAACCTGCGAATATTTTTGCCAGGGATAGGGGTAGTTGAGCAAATCGGAAAAAAAGCTGAGCATCGGCACGGTGTTTTTGAAAATTTCGCGGGCATCGGCCTTGTACTTTGATTCTACATAATAATCAACCGGCTTGCCCTGCCAGGTATCGTGTACTACAGCATATTCACCAATGGCGATCATAAAAAGGTACGGAGCATGAGACAGATCCATTTTCCAGTAATCGGTGCGGGTGCCGTCCGCATTTTTTGTTGAACGTACCAGCACACCGTTCGATAGCGTTTCAAAGCGATCTTCCACCGTGAGATACATCTCTTGTGTAGTGCGCTCATTGGGCTTGTCGATGGTAGGAAACCAGCGGGAGTTGGACTCTGTTTCGCCCTGCGTCCAGATTTGCATCGGCTTGCTGGCATCGCTGCCGTCGTGGTTGATGAAATACAACCCCTGATCGGAGGTGATGGCTGAACTGCCCCCTTTCTCGCCTACAGCGGGTTGGGCAGTATAGTCAATAAAGAGGGTATATTGCTCTCCCTTTTTATAGGTTTTTCCCAGCTTAATGATGATCTGCTCGCCATCGTATTCGTACATCAATTCTTTCTTTTGATTGGCGAAAGAGACTTGATGAAACAGGAAGTTTTTGGCGTCCAGCACCAATTGATCGGTAGGATAAAAGAGGGGGGCAAAGGTGATTGTAGCCTTGCCAAGCACATGCTGCTTTGCCCAATCGAACCGCAAATCAAGTTTGGTATGAATCTGATCATTAACCCGGCTGAACGTTTCATTATACTTCGGCAAGGTGTAATCATGCTGCTTTTTCAGCTTATCCGGCATCGGCGCAGAGACCGTCAACGTGTCCAGATTGCGTTCTTCTATCGTTACTGGCTCAGGGCTTACATTCACAACAGGCTGTTTGGTTTTACAACCAAAGCTGAGAAATAAAAAGGAAAAGCTGAGAAGGATCAAATTTTTCATAAAAAAGCAATTAAAAGGATTACGCGAATCAGATCATCAGAATAGACAAAAGGAGCCAGATAGAACATACAAGATAGAACATACAAGGCTTGTGCAAATTTACGCAGAAGCCAGATAAAGCCTTCGAAAAAATAGACCAGTGTACGGGATTGCCGCAAAAACCACCCCTTCGGGTAGTGTGTCGGTGCAGCATTGGTTCTATACCGCGACGCTGTAATCGCGCAGCGCAGCATTTAGCGAAACCTTTTTGTCAGTAGAAGCTTTTCGTTGACCAATAATCAAGGCACAAGCCACCTGGTAAGTGCCGGCCTTAAAAATTTTGCTATACGTGCCGGGAATCACCACCGAGCGGCTCGGCACCCGGCCTTTATGCGTAAAGGGCTCCTCCCCGGTGACATCAATAATGTGGGTCGATTGGGTAAGCACCACATTGGCCCCCAATACCGCTTCCCGCTCCACGCGCACGCCTTCTACTATAATGCAACGCGAACCGATAAAGCAATCATCTTCGACAATGGTAGGAGCAGCCTGTGGAGGCTCCAGCACCCCCCCGATACCAACCCCGCCACTGAGGTGTACATTGCGTCCGATCTGGGCGCATGAGCCTACCGTAGCCCAGGTATCCACCATCGTGCCGCTACCCACCCAGGCACCAATGTTGACGTAGCTTGGCATCAGTATTGCCCCCTGCTCAATGAAGGCGCCGTGGCGAACCAATGCATGTGGTACCACACGGACTCCTTTTTCGGCAAAGCCTTTTTTGAGCGGAATTTTATCGTGAAATTCAAAAGGGCCGACTTCAATAGTGGCCATTTGCTGGATGGGAAAGTAGAGAACGACAGCTTTTTTAACCCAATCATATACTCTCCACCCATCCTGCCCGGCTGGCTCGGCGATGCGTAAAACACCCCGGTCAAGCTGGTCAATGACATGGCGGATGGCTTGCTGTGTGAGCTGCTCCTGCAGGAGAGCCCTGTTTTGCCAAGCCGCTTCAATCAGCCGCTGTGTAGAATCCATAGAGAAGAAAATTATAAATTTTTTTAATGTGTAGCTGACAAATTTAGTGATTGAAGGGGGGATGACAAAGCAGAGAATGGGCAATAGAAAGAAGAAGTGTACTGAATTGGACAAGTTTAGTTTAAATTATCCCCGGAGATACTGTTGCAAAGTAGTAATTTAGCAGCGGATTATACTATTGTAGTGAAGAGAATGGCCGGTTCTTGCTTCACGAATAACCAACAAAACCAACTCATATTATGTCAAAGATCATTCGATTTGCAGTGTTATGCCTATATGTATTGGCTGGAAACCTTTTTTTTGCCGAGGCCCAAACCCTTAACTTAACCGATGTTTGGAGCGAAATTGCGCAATCGCAAATAGAGCTGGCCAACCATCAACGCCAAATTGTACCCGACCATTATCGAACGCTCCGGCTTCATCAGGAGGCCTTGCTTAAAAGGCTTGATGCCGCTCCGGCCCGCTACAATGAAGACCCTAAGAAGGCAGTGGTGTTGGAGTTTCCCATGCCGGACGGCAGCTTTCATGCTTTTCAAATCGAGCAGGCTTCGGTGATGCACCCAGTCTTGGCAAAGAAATACCCTGCTATTCGCTCCTTTGCCGGGTACAGCGAAACCGACCCCAGTGCCTATGCACGCTTCGGTTTTACGCCACAAGGCTTCCATGCTATTGTGTTTTCAGCCCATCACAGCGCAGTATTCATTGATCCTGTTGCGAAGGGCATCACGGATACCTACATCAGTTATTACAAAAAAGATTACCGCCCAGCCAACCGGCTCCCCTTCGAATGCCAGATCGAGCAGGCAATGGAAAAACAAGTCCTTTCGGACTTGCTGACGCAGCGGCAGGCCGGCGATTGCCAACTGCGTACCTATCGGCTGGCACTGGCTTGTACGGGAGAATATGCACAGTTTCACGGAGGTACCAAGCCACAAGTGTTGGCAGCCATGGTAACCGCGATGGTGCGGGTGAATGGTGTATTTGAAACCGATTTTGGCATCACGATGGAGATGATTGCCAACAATGACACCCTCATTTTCCTCAATGCCAACTCCGATCCTTATACCAACAATAGTGGTGGAGCCATGCTGAGCCAAAACCAAACAACGGTCGATAATATTATCGGAAATGCTAATTATGATATTGGTCATGTGTTCAGTACTGGCGGCGGCGGAATAGCGGGCCAGATAGGCAACATTTGCCTGGTCGGCCGAAAGGCGGAGGGGGTGACCGGCCAACCATCGCCGATCAATGACCCCTTTACTATTGATTATGTGGCACACGAGATGGGGCACCAGTTTGGAGGAAACCACACCCAGAACAACTCCTGCGGCCGGGCTCTGGTAGCTGCTATGGAACCGGGTAGCGCCTCTACCATTATGGGCTATGCAGGTATTTGTGCGCCCAATGTGCAATTCAATTCCGATGCCTACTTCCATGCCATCAACATTCAGGAAATCACGCAATATACCGAGCAGGGGTTGGGCAGCAGCTGCCCACATACGGATACTACGGGCAACCATTTGCCGACAATCGATGTGGGGGCAAGCAATTATACGCTGCCCGTCTCAACGCCATTTGTACTTACAGCCGAAGCCACCGATCCGGATGGGGATGTGCTGACCTATTGCTGGGAGCAAATGAATAATCAAGTAGCTCCGATGCCGCCAGTATCTACCTCTACTGGAGGCCCGATGTTCCGTTCAATTTCGCCAACGATAGCCCCGCATCGCTATTTTCCAAACCTCAACGACCTGGTGAGCAATGTAGATCCTGAATGGGAAGAGTTGCCATCCGTTTCACGGACAATGAACTTTCGCTGCACAGTTAGAGATAATCATCCCGCGAACGGGTGTACGGATGAAGGCGATGTGGTTTTAACCTTTGATGCCAACGCCGGTCCTTTTTTGGTTCTCAACCCCAACACCAATTTGAGCTGGATCATAGGAGATATTGTGATGGTTGAATGGGATGTGGCCAATACCAACGCAGCTCCGGTAAACTGTAGCGAGGTGAATATTTTACTCTCTACGGATGGTGGCATGACGTATCCACATCTATTGGTGAGCAATGTACCCAATACGGGCTCTTACATGCTGATGGTGCCCAACCTGCCGGGCACCGACAACCGAATACGCATTCAATGTGCCGACAATGTTTTCTTCGATATTTCTGATACCAATTTCACCATTGAGGAACCCCCGGCGCCGATATTTACGTTGGTACCAACTCCCGGACTGATAGAGTTATGTGGTACCGAAGATGTGGTTATCAACCTCAACTTGGTGGCGCTTGGTGGATTTGCAGGCCAGGTGAGTCTGTCTGCCGAAGGTGTACCTCCCGGAGCAATGGCTGCTTTTGATAATGACTTGGTTATTCCTACCGCCAACGTTCAATTGACACTGAGCAATCTTTCCGACGCTCCGACGGGGGAATACCCCATCACAATAAGAGGTCTTGCCGACACTTTGAATATTACTACAGAGGTTAACCTCAGCCTCTACAATGGCATCCCTCAAGCATCGGTTTTACTCAGTCCACAAAACGGCGAGCGTGGTGTTGACTTGGACGCCATACTCAGGTGGAACCAAAGTGAAAATGGCCAAACATACCAGCTGGAGGTGGCCAACAAACCCACCTTCGGCAGCGCAACCATCGTATATTCAAATACAGCAGAAGATACGATGCGAGTTGCAGATGATTTAAATCCAGCCACTGTTTATTACTGGCGGGTAATATCGGCAAGTCCCTGTGGAGTGGGAAGTGCCTCCGAAATTTTTTCTTTTCAAACGGCAGCAGAGGGCTGCAAAACATTTTCCAGCACGGATGTGCCGGTCGTGATAGCAGCGCCGAATGCCAATCAGGTCACCTCTTCGCTCGAAGTAGGAGAATCCTTTGCAATAAAAACTGTTTCCACCTCGATGGATATTTCTCACAGCTGGATAGGCGATTTGATTGCCCGACTCCGCTCTCCGATGGGTAGCGATGTGTTGCTCTTCGATCGGCCCGGACAGAGCGGTGGTGGCTTTGGGTGCAACGAAGACAATATCCTTGTGACCTTTAATGATGAAGCCCCGAATACAGCCAATGACTTTGAAAATAGTTGTGAAGGCGGAGGTTTAGCAATTCAAGGCGAGTTTCAGCCCATTGAACCCCTTGCCAGCCTGACAGATGAAAATGCTCAAGGCAGCTGGGTGCTTACCGTATCGGATGAAGTGGACAATGACGGCGGCAGCATCAATGACTGGAGCATTACCATTTGTTTTGAAGAACAGATCAGCTCACAGCCAAGCTTGATTTCCAACCGCCCGCTGGTGGTACCAGCGGGGATGAGTAGCGTGCTTTCGCAGGTTTATTTGGAAGTGAAGAATAGTATGGTAAGCAATGATGCCATTTACTATACCTTGCTTCAGTTACCTCAAAACGGCACCTTGATGCTGAACAGCAACACATTGGCGGTGGGCGATCAGTTTACACAGGCGGACATTAATGCCAATACAATCAGCTATACACACGATGGATCTGCCACATTCAATGATCAGTTTGTATTCGATGTGACGGATGTGGCAGGAGGATGGCTTCCCGGCAATGTATTTATCATCAATATTTTGGGAGCCGGCGAGCTGGGCATGACGGCTTCGTTGGGGGATGCACTGCTTTGCTTTGGCGACCAAAACGGCAGCATCACCATCACGGCCTTTGGAGGAACAATGCCCTACCAATACAGCCTCAACGGAGGCGCGTTCCAGTCCGGCAGCACCTTTAACAATTTGCCCGCCGGCTCCTATGATGTAAGTATAATGGATGACAATGGCCTAACCGATATGATTGAAAACATCATTATTTCTGAACCGGCCGAATTGGTGGCAACCAACAATGTAGTTTTTAATACCATTGCCGTTAATGCCAGCGGAGGTACGGGTGGCTACCAATACAGCCTCAATGGCATAGACTTTCAAAATGAAAACATATTTCAGAGCCTTCCTAATGATACATACACCATCACGGTAAGAGATGCCAATGGCTGTGAAGCTATGACCTCAGCAACGGTGATGGTGGCAGAGCTATCTGGCAATGTGCAAGAGGTGCAGGGCTTATTATGTTTTGGCGACATGAATGGCCAGATCAATGCGACCGGTAGCGGCGGCATACCTCCCTACCAATACAGCCTGAATGGCGGAGCCTTCCAAAGCAGCGGCCTGTTTACTAATTTAGGTGCAGGCAATTACACCATTGCAATTCGCGACAGTATCGACCAGGAACACATACTGATGTTCGATTTGGCAGAGCCCGATGAGATACAGCTAAGTTTGAATGCAATGGGGAACGATGTGACTGCCAGTGCGACAGGGGGAACCGGAAGTTATGAATACAGCATCGATGGAACCAATTTTCAAGACAGCCCCGAATTTCCGGAATTGCCCAATGATACATACACCATCACGGTGCGGGATGAAAACGGGTGTACCGATTCGGAGGATATCGTGATCAATGTTGTAGGCCTTGAGGACGTCTCAAAAGCCTTTGCTGTTCAGGTATTGCCCAACCCCAACAAGGGAACATTTAGCATACGCTATCAGATGACCAATCAAACAAGTGAGCTAAATGTTCAAATATTCGATGCGCTGGGAAGGCAATTATTTGCCCAAACGCTTTTTGCCACTACCACAAAAACCACTCACTCGATCAAGCTGAACGTTGCCGAAGGAATATACCACTTGCATATCAGCAGCGGCCAAAGTGTTGAAGTGATACCGATTGTAATTGTGCGCTAAGGAACATTCAAAAATTGAAAAGCAGTATGATTTTTTGAACAACCCAAGGGTGCTTTTTTGGTGAAGCAAAAAGGGCAGATCGCCCACCAGGTCGCGCATTTCTACAAAATTGCGGAGTGCCAGATCAGCAAAAGCTGTTCTTCAAAAGTCCACGGCTGGCAACGCACAGTGACTAGCGGGGAGGTGGGGAGGTAGGGTTTTCATTAAAATCATTGAGCAGGCTGGGCATCAGAGGCAAGGTATCGGGGAAATAGGCATTAAAAAAAGCAAGTACTTTTTGGCCGCTATCCAATTGTTCGAAGGCAGGCTCTTTGCCTACAAACGGCCACGTTTTTTTCGTTGATGCTAAGTTAGTATTAACAATGCTATAAATTGGGCCGCGAATCCCACCAAGAACCCGCTATACAAATTTTGCAAATTATGAGCTTTCAGGATAAGCCTGGAAGTACCAACAGCGCCCGCCAGCAGAATTATCAACATCAGCAGGGCTGAAATGCTCACCTGCCAGATGCCCAAAAAGTGAAGATCGAGCATAAACTGGCCATAGCTAAACAACAGCATGGTGATAAGCGTCATGGCCACCAGGCCGCCCATGCCTACCGCATGGATGCTGATTTTTGAAAACAAATTGATAAAAAAGGCCACAAACAGGGCAATGTTAGCACCCAGCACGAATATCTTAAAAGCGGTGGGGATGTCTGGATTGTCCAGCAAATTGCGAAACATCCACAGGTAAAAAATACCGGTAGCTATGTAGGGTCCGATCCTCTCCTGCCGGTCTTTCATGTCCAGACTATTGATCAGACCCAAAAATTTCATCATCAACACAGAAAAGGCCGGAATGAGGAAAGTGGACAGAAAAACCAGGAGGATTAGCACATTGCTATCCGCCAATTTGTTCACACCAAAAAGGTAAGGGTTGACCATCAGCAGGATCACCAGCATATAGGTTATCATCAACAACGGATGACAAACGAAGGAAAAAAAATGAGCAACCAGACGCAACATAAGTAGCACGCAATGATTATAGCTTGCAAGGTAGGCAAAAAAGGAAGGAAGACAGAACAGTAAAAGGGCTTATTTTTTTCCACTCATCCCCAGCACCGTTTCCGAGATATGCGCGATTTTCACCTCTACCCGGCGGTTGGCAGCCCTCAGTTCTTCTGTGGAGTTATCATTCAACGGATAATTGGCACCAAAGCCAGCGGTTTCAATGCGAACGGGATTGACCCGTTTTTTGTACACCAGGTAGTGTTTGATAGCTGCCGAACGATCTTCGGAAAGCTGTTGGAGGGATTCGGACTCGCCCTGGTTGTCGGTATGGCCTTCGATGAGAATATACAAATTGGGGTGCTCCCTCATATAGCTGGCCAGTTGGTCCAACGTCTTATAAGAATTTTTTAGTACGATCGGCTCGGATTGGATAAAATAGATGGGGGCAAGGTCGATTTTGGAACCCACTTCCATAGGGTTGAGGAGTAAATCAACCACATATTCTTTGTGATAGGAATAAGAGCGTTTGAATTTAACAGACTCGGCCACCCCGGTGAAACCAGGTGCTTCGGCGATGAGCTGGTATTCATTGCCCTTTCGAACTCTCATCCGATAAGAACCATCTTCGGAATAATATACATTCTGAAATGTGGTGCCAACAATGTTCGACAATACCTTGCCGCTCATGGTTTTTTTGGTTTTTGCATTCAATATCCGGCCTTTTACCACAACGGTTACAGGTGAGGGGGGCGCAATTTTCACCCGAAAAATATCACTGGAACCATCCCGTTTGGACGTGAAGTATAGATAACCCGTATTGGAATTGAAGTAAGGTTGGCTATCATCAGAATCAGAATTGATGGGCTCGACAAAACGGCGCGGACGACTCCAGTTGCGCCAGCTTTCATCGAGGCGCTCCATAATAAAAATGTCATTGCCTCCTTTAGTACCCCGCCGATTGGAAGAAAAAAACAGGGTTTTGGTATCCTCTGAGAGGAAGGGCGTCGTCTCCCGGGATTGTGAGTTGATATCGTGGCCCAGGTTTTTGGGCTCGCTCCATTGGTTTTCACCTTCCCGGAAAGAGACGTACAAATCACTTTTGCCATAGGCATCATGCCGTTCCATCGCCAAGATGATTACATTGCCATCCACACTCATCGTCATACTCACATCGGGGCCGGAATTGTGGTAATTGTTGATATTGACGGGTTGTGGAAACGACCAGCTGCCGTCGGGCAATCGGCGAGAGAGAGAGAAGCCTTTGTGCATACCCCCATCTTCAATAAACTGGTTGAGCAAAATCACTTCGTTTTCGGAAGGGGTAAGTGCGCACACACTATTTGGCAAGGCATTGTTGAGCGGATAGTTTGGATGAGAGATTTTACTAAATTCGGCCGAATTACCTTCCGCAATCCAAATGTCCTGATTGAAACCAGACTCTACAGGATCATGGATGTATCGGTTGGCAATTCCGGTGAAGATGGATCGAAGATAGGAGAGAAATTTATTGGCCGAAAGCGTTTGAGAAAGATCTTCCCCATTTTCAATGAGCGTTTTTTTGAACAATGGATAACCAACTCTGGTGAAATAAATCTGGCTCCCATCACTACTGATCACGGGAGATATTTCATCGTAAGAAACTGTATTGATCTTGTTGTTTAGCTTCTCAAGTACGTATTCCTCCTGGCTGTTTGCTACAAGCGCAAGCGAACAGAAAATAATACAACAAAGCAGTTTTGTCAATGTATTCATAGGGACGTGCGTTATTAACCACTAAATGCTTTGAAACAGATTCGTTATCGTATTTCCCGGGTTCAGGGAAAAGTAGAAAGGATAATGCACAAACGAATTGCCTGATATTTTTCTTATGTGTGTTAGGCAAATATATACAAAAGCAGAAGGAAATTTAAATTTTGCAAAGTTTTAACACTCCTATTACCTGCTAGTCAGCGGATGGCTTGACAAACGTCAAATTTTGCAAGCTCGCGGGCGAAATCTTAGAAACCGTTTTCTAAACCAACAAAATCAATCCAATTGCAAATCTGCAAACTGGAAGCTTTTACCGTCGAAGAGCCCTTTATCGCTCAACTTCAGTTCGGGAATTACCAGCAATGCCATAAACGAGAGGGTCATAAATGGTGCAGTCAGGCTGGAGCCCAGCTGCTGTTTCACAAAGGTATCGATCGAAGCATAGGCCTTGGCAACCCGTCCGCCTTCCTCATTGCTCATAATTCCCGCTACCGGCAAAGGAATTACCTGCTCCATTTCATCCCCTATCGCTGAAATGCCTCCCTTGTAGCGGATAACCAGATTTACGGCCCGGCAAATAGACTCATCATCCACCCCACAGGCAATGATATTGTGCGAATCGTGACCCACACAGGAGGCAATAGCCCCTTTGCACAACCCAAATCCATTGATAAAGGCGATGGCCGGTGGCTGGTCGGCATAGCGGTTGACCACCGCAAGCTTTAAAATGTCATTCGCCGGATCGCCTACCAAAAGCTCATCACTCACCTTGGCAGGAGCCGTAAAGCTTTCTGTTACGATCTCGCCATTGATAGCCCGGATCACGCGGAGATTGGGCTTTGCCGCAGCCAGCTGAAAATCAGAAGCTTGCTTGAGGTTTGTATTGAAATGATTGATCAAAGGAGCCTCAACACGGGCTATCAGGCTCTTTCCCTCTTTAGCCACCAATTGGCCATCAATGTAGGTTGCCTTGACAGAAAATTGTTCGAGCCCTTCAACGACAATGAAGTCAGCCGGATCACCAGGGCGCAGGAGTCCTACATTGAGGCCATAATGTTCCACAGGGTTTACACAGGCAGCCTGCAACACATCAAATAAACTGCAACCTGCAGCTAAAGCCCGAAGCACCAGCTGGTTGATATGGCCGGCAATCAGATCATCGGGGTGTTTGTCATCCGAACAAAACATCATCCGGTCGGCATGATCGGGCAGCAGGCCGATAAGCGCATCAAAATTCTTGGCGGCACTACCTTCGCGGATCAATATCTTCATGCCGCCCTGTAGCTTGTCGAGGGCTTCTTGGCGGCTAAAGCACTCATGGTCGGTACTGATGCCGGCAGCGATGTACTTTTGGGCATCTTCGCCACGGAGGCCAGGTGCATGGCCGTCGATCACTTTGCCCAACTTTTTGGCAGCATCCAGTTTGGCCATCACTTCAGCATCCTTGAACAGTACGCCCGGATAATTCATCATTTCGGCCAGGTAACGAATGTCGGACTTTTCCAACAACTTCTCTACCGCTGCTGCATCAATGGTAGCGCCGGCCGTCTCAAAGCCGGTAGCGGGCACACAGGAAGGAGCACCAAAGTTGAATTTGAAAGGCACCTGGGCACCATTGGCAATCATATATTCCACTCCTTCTATACCCATCACATTGGCAATTTCATGTGGGTCGGATACGGTAGCTATTGTACCATGTACCACGGCGAGTCGGGCAAATTCGGACGGCACGAGCATGCTGCTTTCGATGTGAACGTGCGCATCAACGAATCCGGGTAATATAAAGAAATCGCTGCTGCCGTCAGTTGGGTGGATTGCTGCTATCTTGCCGTTTTCAATGCGTAAGGAACCGTGGTAAATTTTGCGTGTATGGACGTCAATAATATTGGCAGTGAGGATCATGCGCAAGCTGGTGAGTGGAAAAAGTACAGCCAAGATAACAAAGCCGCAGGGTAAAAAAAAGCAAATTGTTCAGCAGGCTTTGAATAAGTAGGAGCCATCCCGAAGTTTCGCTTGTAGTTTTGTCAAAAGTAATCCCTTCGTATTTTTTAATCCAGGAAAACAAATTTCGTTACTATTTTTATTTTCTTTCAGGCAACCTTTTGTTCCCAACAAGTACCATACAATAAGTACACAAGATTATTGACCCGAAAAGCATTGAAACCAACAGAAACACATATCGTCAAGGGCTGTCTGCGGAAGGATCAGGGCGCCATGAAGGCTTTGTACGAACGCTACAAAGTGTCCATGTTTCGGCTTTGCCTGCGCTATGCTCAGGATCAGCCGGAGGCGGAAGACATGCTGCAGGAAGGCTTCATACAGGTATTCAAAGACCTGCATCAATTCACAGCTTCCGGGCCGCTGGGCGGTTGGATCAGGCGGGTGATGGTCAATAAGGCTTTGCAAATCATCCGAAAACGAAAGCGCCTGTTTGCATCAGCTGACCCGGCAGACATCAGTGAGCAAGTTAGCCAGCCTGCCGATGTGTTTGCACAGCTCAACCTTCAGGCACTCACCCGTCTCATTCAGCAATTGCCCGCCGGCTACCGCCTGGTTTTCAATATGTACGTGATAGAAGGTTACAGCCATCAGGAAATTGCCGAAACGCTGGATATTAGCGTCAGCACTTCCAAAACCCAACTTTTCAAAGCCAAAGCCAGCCTCCGCAGGATGTTGGAAAAAATAATGATCACCTAGACCCGTAAGGATATGGAAGAAAATATACATAATGACCATTTGGAAGAATACTTCCGCAAAGCTTTCAACGAAGCCAGCCTGCCGGAGTCTCCTCGTGGCTGGGATGTGCCACCTGACCGCGTTTGGGATGCTATTCGGGAGGGGGCTGCTGAGTCGCCGAGGCGCAGCTTGCCCTGGCGATGGATTGGCCTGGCAGCGCTGTTATTGCTCGTTGTAATCGCCTTCCAAATATATACCTGCACTCAAATTCATTCGCTCAACGAGCGACTGGATGAAAATGTGGCATTGCTGGAAGAGCTACAACAGCAACAGGCTGCCAAAGAACTGCCGGATGAAGGGAAAGAGGTGAAAGAAGAGGATACTACAACGGGCAAGCCTGCAAAACGGGAAGATGTAGAAAGTATGAATCTGATCAACCAGCCTGAAGCAGCAGCCCCTTCAGCCTCCTCTGCCCGGGAGCAACGTCGCTCAAAAGCTTCCCCGGAGTCTAGCCAACCAATAGATACTGCAAGAGCATTGCAAAGTCCACCTGGCACGTATCCAGAATTGTCTGAAAAGGCTACTGAAATAGCTGAAAACAGCCTGCCTCCGAAACCAATAGCCAATGAATTAAAGCCTGTACCAATCAAGGATACTGAAAACTTGACTCCGTTCATTTCGGATGTTACACCGCTGTCGGCCAGCCAGCCCCTTGAGCCGATAACGAGTGGGCCAGAATTGGGGCAATCAGCGATCCGTCCCTTGAGCACCCTTCCACTTAAGCCCCCACTGCTTGTAGCTGCTGAACGAAAGCTCGACCTTTCGCCCGGCGCACTCCAATCGAAAGCTATCAAGCCTTTGAAAGTACAGAGTGGCTTTTATGTGGCAGCTTTTTATGCTCCGACCCTGGTCACTAAAAAGCTAAAATCGAATCGCCCTGATTTTAAGGTGCTTGCAGATCGTTTGAAAAAGCAGGAGATGGCAGACTATTCTTTCGACATTGGTTTGCAGCTCGGCTACCGCTTTGCTAATGGCTGGGGCGTGGAAAGCGGGGGCACATTCTCCCAAATCAATGTAGGCGCTTCGCAACAGCGACAGATTCGCTATACCAAAGTCGGCGAACGACCTTTGGGCAATGGAGAGTTGGTCAACGATTATCAGGCGATGCTCAACACTTCCTTTGGCACCGTCAATACGGATGTGACACTCAATCGGACAAGCGATGTGGCCATTTCACAGAATTCGTTTATCAACCTCCGCTTTGAAACGCGGCACCAACTAGAATTTATCCGGATACCGCTATTGCTGACGTATCGGGCTGAGAAGGGCCGCCTGATGCTGACGCCAAAGGCGGGATTGGCGTGGAATTATCTGGTGGCTAATGAGCTGGAAATTCACAAGGCGCGCTCTTTGCGGAATGGCACTCGCCTACAGCAGAGGAGCCGCACCATCCGCAATTCATTTGGTAAGCTGAAAAGGAGCACACTCGATTTGCAGCTTGGCCTGGGCCTTTCATTTGCATTGAGCGGGCAACTGCATTTGGTGGCAGAGCCATCGTACAGCCGGGCCTTGACGCCTGTATTTGAAGGTCAGTACATCCGCACTTTTCCACAAAAGCTGGGACTGCAAGCGGGCACACAATTTATTTTTTGAAAAATGCTGCTGCTCAGGCAACTAATTGATATACCAGTACACCAATGGATTGAAACGACGAATTTAATAGAGCGCTTTCCTGTTCGTGGAACCATTTTTTTTAGACATTAAAAAACATTAAAGCATGAAAAATTTCTTTTTAATTGCCCTTGCGTTTATAAGCTTGAGCCTTATCACCTCTTGTAATAAAGACACTGACGAGATCACTGATGATGCGCTGCTTGAGGAAATTGCCAGTTCTTCCGAAAAGATAGATGTTGAGCCTGACGAATTGCCAGCAGCTGCGCTGGAAGTGATAGAAATCGAATATTTTGACACCTACATAGAAAGGGCTGCCCGGGTAAACGACAAAGGCTATGAAATTGAGCTGGGCAATAGCGACCGGCTCTATTGCGATGGTAATGGCCGCATGTTGAGTCCGCGCGGTCATGTGAGGGGCAGGCCGCATCGGCCAGGTCCTTGTGTGCCAGGTCGGCCGATAGCTGTTGACTCTCTTCCTGCCGTGATCCTGGAATATGTGGAGGCCAATTTTGACAATGCAACTATCCGCAGAGCAAAGGTTCGTGGCGACCGCTACATTGTACTCGTCACCGGTCCGGCAGGACATCGAAAGGCGATTGTAGTGTTTGCCTTGAATGGCGATGTGATCGAATCCACGCATGTATTTCACCACTGCCGCGATTGGGGCACCCCAATAGATGTAGAAGATTTGAGCGGCGATATTGTGGATTATATCACAACCAACTATCCGGACGCTGAGATCAAAAAAGCGGTGGAAGCGCGCAATGGTTTCATCATTGTAGGGATATTTGTAGATGGCGGCCGCAAGATCGTGGTGTTCGATGCCGATGGCAACTTTCTTTTTGACAGAGGCTAAGTACTAAGGCAATCTTCTGCTATTCACTGTTAGCTGTCCTTTTGCGTGTAAACGTATCGTATAATCAGGGGGCAGCTAACAGTTCACTACTCCACCAGCTCTAACGAACCCAATACGCTGGCATCTTTCCTGGCTTTATCTTTATCCTCTCCGGCTATAGGTACCGAGCCGATATAATGCTCTCTTTGCTCACTAAAATCATTGTCGCTATATGCGATTGCAAAGCCCAGCTTTTTTCCCGCACTTAGTTTTATCGGCGAGTTGCGATTAGAATTATCTACAAAAGAATCGTCGTAAATATTCATGGCCAGCTCCCAGGTATATATTGTTCCATTGGCTGTTTTTTTGGAAATGATGTGAAAATCGTAAAAATGGGGGAGGCTGTCGATTCCTATATCCACGGGTTTCCCATCAAGCCCTACATGATAGGCAAAGGCGTTGTAGGAGTATTCGTGATTGCCGCCGGACATGTTTTCATCTACAAAAACGACGATACAATCATCATCCTGGTATTGCTGCAGGCCGTTCCGGTGGCTGTCCATTAATTTGTCATCTACAATCTCTGCCAATATATAAATATAGTCGTCCGACCAACTTACTTTAAAGTGGCCGCTGAAGTCATCCTTGTCATATTCTTTACCGAGCCATAGGTGATTGATAGGGTGCCATTCGGCCTCCTTCCAACAAGCATCGTAGGCAAAGCCATCGAGCCGTGGCTGCTGGGCAGAACGTTTGGCCTGTATATGCGAAAGTGCTTCATTCTTGTTAAAAGGATTTTGGCCAGATTGACAGCCATTCGAAAGGAATAAAAAGAGGAGTATGGCAAAAGCAAGTATGTGGAGGTTCATTGAAAATTGTTTTGAAAAGGGGATCATTATTTTGCAGCGCAATATACGTCAAAGCACTGGTATTGTACAGTTTTGTGGCCTCCTGCAAATGGGGTAATGGTACAATTTTCTTTTTAAGAACCACTTAATAGTTACTGCTTTTCAAAATATGGCCTTGCCAGGAAACGTTCTGTCCACACTCCGTATCATGAATGCCTGCCACAAATTTTGTATTTTTATTGTACCCTTGGACATTACAAAACCATAAACCCTCTTAAAATGAATTACTTCCTAAGAAGCTGCGGCTTTTCCCTTTGCCTGCTTATCGGCTCCCTGGCTTTGGGGCAGCAACCCTCCGCCATCATTCTGCTACAGGGTCAGGTTATGGAGCAAATTGGGCAACAATTCAAATCTGTTTCAGGCTTTCCTATGCAGGTTGAGCATTATGGGTATTTGGAAACGGACAATAATGGCCAGTTTAGTATAAAAATCCCATACAAGAGTAATGAGATCAAAATAGAGGTGTCGAACTCTTCTTACCAAATTATGCGCCCCCCAGACGGCTCGGTATTGCTGCAGGGAAACCTGGAGCCTAATACTGCGCTCCAACTGAAGATCATTGTACTGAGCAATGCTTCCAACGAGGCCTTTCGAAAAAGGATGGATGTGCTGAATGACAATATCGTTGTTCTTGAAAACAGAAACAGCTTTACCCGTAAGCAGCTTCATGAGCTTCGGCAAACCATGACGGATACTATCCTCCATTATGAAGAGCAACGGCTGGCTATGGATCGTGCTATCAGTCAGCTGGAAGGCCAATTGGCCAGCTCGGGTGCCGCCAACCAGGCTCTTGAGGATTCTTTGCAAAGCTATCGGCAAATGACTAACCAGCTCGCTGGCGAGGTGACTGAATTGCAGCAAAAATTGTTGGTGGCGCTGGAGGAGCGATACAATAAGCAAAAGGCATATTTTGATGAAATCGACTATAATTTTGCCACCTACCTGAGCCGGCTCAAAGATTTCAGAGATTGGCTAAAAAGGGTGCGATATTGCTTTCGCAATGTGGAAGCTGCCGGCCGCTTTGCTTCTACCATTTCGGCCTATAGCGAAATTTATGAAAAGTTGAACGGTGAAAAAGAAAACCACATCCATGCTGTTGGCCACTATTGGCCCGACACCACATTGACCGATCAGACGGCCATGTTGTATGACCACGTTCTGGAGCAAATCCACAAAGGGCAAATGCTGCCTCTCAATGACACCGTCATCAAGGCGCTCAGCGACTATGCTGCGGGTGGCAAACCACGGGCAAAGAAGGCAGTGAAAGCTGCTGGGCAAGTGCTGGAAAAGCTGAACCCCCAAATTGAACAATTAGAACAAGATATTGCCCGCTATCATACAGCACTTAGCGATTTTTAGCTATTTTAGAGTTCTCAATCACCAATCATGATTTATAATGAAAATCCAACAGCTCTTTCCTGCCCTGCTCTGTATCGCTTTTATTTTCCTTAGCTGCAACCCCGAATGTGATAATATTACTTTGCTCAGTATTGACTCTGCCGTCAAACAGACCGGCCAGGAGGTGCTTATAAAATCCAACAACCTCAGTGCCCTGGAAGGCAAAAATGTGCTTTTCGGCTCAGACGGTAATACGGTGCCGGCGGCCGGCACGCGCTTTGTGCCTTCTGTCGGCCTCCTGGCCACCGTGCCTGACCAAGTTGAGGGCGAAAACATCCAGGTGCTTGTAGAAGATCTGGATTGCGGAACATCTGTTGTGCCCACAGGGATGACGGTGGGAGATGCCGATTTTTTTGCCAATAACCTGGACTTCATTCCTCCGGCGCCTTTTGAAATTGTCATTCCCAGCCCGCCAACCGTTTTTCCGCCTTTGGTTCAGAATGCATGGGTAAGCCCTCAGAATCTTGACTATTGCATTTGGTTCAAATTCTTACCCCAGCAAGATGCCGATGGCAACCCTATCATTCACGACATTGTGAATGGAGATACCATTTATACAGAGACCAGAAACCTTGACCCCTACACCTCAAAGGAATTTAGTGTGGAGTTGCTGGTGGGTTGTACTGCATCTTCTCCGGCCAGCATATATCACGACAACCCTGTCTTTGGTGTAATTGACAAGGAAGAGAATTTAGTACATTTTTGGATCGATCGTACAGGCCAGGGCAATGGCATAGAGGAATTTTCCGGGCAGTTTGTTGATATTGAAGCGGCCGGATACTATGAGACCAAAACCCCGGAATGCAATCCCAGTCAACTTTTTGCCGCACAAAAACAATACCTCCTCTTGGCTACTTCTCTGCAAAGTGGGCGGCAGTTGCTGTTATATCAGCAAGGCTTCAATTAAGAACGTGTTTGGAATTCACCCTTCGGTGCATTAGTGCAAAATTTAATTCTGTACTTCATTGTTTTTCATCGCCATAGCGTGGGCTATGCCTCAAAAAAAGGCTTCGCCCAAAATTAAATTTTACTACTACTGCTTCCAAAAGCAATTTCCAAACACGCTCTAAAAAAACATACGCAGGCCCAGCGCCGTTGCTGAAAAGCTCCTGCGTTCAAATTCGACCAGCGGCAGATAGCTTTCAAACAACACTGGCAGGCTTTGCTGTAAGGTGAGGTTGAGGTTTCCTCTCAGTTGAAGCTGTACTACTGCATCAACAAACATCGCTTGCGTCAAATTGTTGAACTGGCCGCTGCTGGCAGATTTTTGAAAATTGCCGGAAAAACTCAGCCCCGGTATCAAATAGAGCCTTTGATTGATCACGTTGATTGACAGATACGCTCCTGCAGACAAAATGTGAATAGCATTATTTTTGAGGCCGCCGGCATCCGGGGTGAATGGCAAGTGAAAGCCCCAGCCTGCTGTGAGGAAGTAGGAATTGGCGTGGTTAAGGTATTTTAAATAATTGGCGTTCAGATTGATCTGTGTGCGCTGAGCACCCAACTCCCGCCGAAGGGCATCGCCATTGGCTATCGGAAAACGAACACCTAGCTGAAGGGTAAGTTCGGGGATGTCAGAGACTGGTGCGCTCCGCACTTTGAGGCCTACCATGGAAAGCCCTTTTTTATTGAGATTATCCGAATTGAACACCTTGAAAGGAGAGCTGCGGGCGCGATCGTCGAAGCGGCGGGCCGTATAGATCAGCTCTGCGCCGAGGTCCCATTTCTGGCTGGTTGAAAAGCCGTAAAATACCTGAGCCTGGGTTTGAGAGATGCTCAGTCGGTAGGCATTGTTGATTATTACATTTTCAGAAGAAAGCCCCTTCAGTATGTTCCAGTACGATACCAAAGAAGTGGATAGGCCCGCCTCTACTTCACCTTGCGAAAGGATAATGGGCGATATACCGCTGATAAATACGGCCTTTCCTTTTTGGGGCATTTCGCCTTCCTCCGATTGGCTGTAGCTAAGGGATGTGAAACTCAGCACAAGGATGCCGACAATAAAAAAGGGGAATCTTTTCATGGTTTTTGATTTTTTGTGCATATCAAAAGTGTGTCCTCAATTTCCTTTCAGCCGCCCTGTAAGTTTAAACTTTTTTTCTCCGCCCGCCATCTTATAAAAGCCGCTAAACTCCTTTAAGCTTGGCTTCATTTGCAGCTCAAAGGTGCCGCTCAGGTTTTTCATTTCCGATGCCCAACTCCCTTTCATAATCGCGCCACTTTCGGAGAGGAGAATAGAGGACAGATTATTCGTTGAGGTCAGCTGAGAGTTATGATACCTGATCGTTTGGGTTCCTTTTATCTCGTTGCCCTGCTTACTAAACTCGATAGTGCCAGGTAGTAATATCGCCTTTTCGCCTTCCATGCGCTGTTCCCAAAAGCCCAGCCAGCTAGCGGGATCCACGCTGGGCTTTTCGCCCCAAATTGAAGGCCCCAGAAATGCAAAAAGTAGCAACATGCTCGCCACTATTGCTCCTAATACCCAGACCCTTCTCCTTTTTGAAATCGCCGGGTGACTGTCCTTCAGTTTGCCTTCCACGTCCTCTCGCAAGGGTACTTGAAAGCCTGTATTGGCCAAAGCAACCACGTGCATCGGCTCCCGAACATTTTTAAAATCAAACTTCCCCAGCGACTTGCATTGAAAATCTTTTTTATTCCTGATCTGTTTATACACATCTCCCGAAAAAAGAACAGACCCTGCAATACCTATCGACTCTATCCTCGAAGCCTGATTGACAGTATCGCCATACACATTGCCATCCTTGAGCAGTATCTCTCCATTGTGAATTCCAATTCTGACGGGTACCTCGGGTTTTTGCAAAAAGATAGTTTGTACCGTTTTGGCAAAAAGAACCGCCTCATAGGAGCTGTCAAACGTCATTAAACAGCCATCGCCCAAAAACTGGATGATCTTTCCCTTGAAGCTTGTTTCATTGGCTTTTAGCGTGTCCGTAAATCGTTGCAAGGTGTCCAATGCGGCCTTTTCGTCCTCTTCCATCAATGCCGTATAGCCTTTAATGTCGGCAAAAAGAACAGCTGACAGTTTGCGTTCTCCAGATTCTATTTCCTTATCGGAATGTCGAGGCATGAAAGGAGGCTGTTGGGTTGCAAATCAAGATCAATGTAGCAAGAAATTGGGAATTTATACCACAATCGCTTAAGCAAAACGATCCACATGCATACGATCCACAGGCAAGCTGGTAGGCCTCCCGTCAATAAGTTGACTCACCAACAAGCCCGTTGCCGGAGCCAGACTCAGCCCCATCATTGCGTGACCACAGGCAACTATCAGATTGGAGTAACTCGCCGGGCGGCCTACATAAGGCAGGCCGTCCGGGCTGCAGGGTCGCAGGCCAAACCATACCTGCTTTGGGTCAGGCAAAGGGAGGTCAAAATCCGGCAAATACTGCGGAATGGCTTTGAGGATACCCTTGACCCGCCGCATGTTCACCTGCTCATTGATACCGGCGATCTCCATGGTGCCGGCAAAGCGGAGGCGACGGCCCATTGGTGTTACGGCTACTTTAGCCTCTGATAATATGCTTGGATGCCGGGGCAAAGGAGAGGATTGGTCGAGCGTAAGGCTGTAACCTTTGCCCGCCTGCAAGGGCAGGGATAATGCCAGGTGACGGGTCAGTTGTTGCGACCAGCTTCCGGCTGCCAGCACAAAGGCATCCGCTTCTATGGAACCGGTAGTAGTTATCAATCGCTTTACTTGCTTTCCAGAGTATTCGATCTTTCTCACTTCTTGTCCTCCTTTCAACGCAACTCCTTGCCCACGCAACATTTTCTGTAATTGTTGCATCATTTTATCCGGCGACAAATGCGCATCGCCCGGATAATACACAGCCCCCCGGATATCAAGCTTCAAGTTCGGCTCCATCTCCCGGGCCGCTTCCGCTGAAAGCGGACGGGCTTTAATGCCCAGGTCATTGGCCCGCTTGGCCACCTTCAGCTCATCGGCTTCTGCCAGAGCTGATTTGTACAACATCAGCAATCCCCTTTGCGAAAAGTCAATTGTTTTCTCCATCTGCTCTGCCAGCGATTTATAACACTGTTGACTAAGCAAATTATAATCGCGCAACAGCTCCACGGATCGCTCCACATTCGCTGTGGTGGCGGATCGAAGGAAGCGCCATATCCACCCAAACAGCTTTGTGTCCAACCGAGGTTTGATGTAAAACGGGCTTTCCGGATTGAACATCCAGCGAATCCCCTTGGCCACTATGCCAGGTGCAGCAAGGGGGATGAAATGGCTGGGTACCACCAGTCCGGCATTTCCGTAAGAGCAACCATCCTCCATCGGGCCTTTGTCCAAAACCACTACTTCATGTCCTTCCTGACGGAGATACCAGGCACTCATCAATCCGATTGCACCGCCCCCGATTATTGCTACTCTCATGATTTTATTGAATTTTAGATAACCACCTCCTTAGGTGGTGGTTATGTTCTTTTTGGCTTTGTCGTTTTACTTTTGGTATTGCCTCTACCTGGCAATGCTAGTTAGACAGGTGCGGCGCCTTCATTTTTTCCAATCGATGAAAAAACGAAGCAAAAAAATCTCGCCAAATCAAACTCCTCCGTCAAACAATGATTTGGCTGGCTTAGCTGGCTGTTTGGCAGGCCAGCCCCCCGCTTGTGGTGGCGTGGGAAGAAAAGAGGGGAACCCCTTACAGGGGTTGGCAAGCGCCAAGCCACCTTCTAAGAAGGTGGTGGTTGACTTAGCTGATTTATACCACCTCAAAGCCTTCCGAATAGGGATCTTCATCATCTATAATAATGGTGTTGAAGCCTGTAATATGCGCCCGGCCTTCGATGCTGGGGATAATAGCGTCATGCTCGCCAAGCTGCGTAACTGCCTCCACTTTGCCGGTAAATTTGCTGCCAATGATACTTTCGTGGACAAAAGAATCGCCCTTTTTTAACAAACCCTTCGCTGCCCACTGCGCCATGCGAGCAGAAGTGCCTGTGCCGCAGGGAGAACGATCGATGGCTTTGTTGCCATAAAAAACGGCATTGCGGGCATCTGCTTCCTGGCTCAAAGGCTTTCCCGTCCAAAGGAGATGACTAAGGCCGTTGATGTTGGAATCAAGGGGATGTACAAAGCGGCGCTGTTCATTGAGGCGCTGACGGATCGCCGGGCTCCAGCGAATCAGATCGGCTGCTGAATATTTTTCAATACCCTTGAAGTTTTCCTGCACATCGACGATTGCATAAAAGTTGCCACCATAAGCCACATCTACCCGCAGCTGCCCAAGGTCAGGGCATTCCACGTCCAGGTCGCGGGCTGCCAGGTAGGAGGTAACGTTGGTCAATTTTACCGCCACTACTTTGCTGCCTTTTTGCCGGTAATCCACCTTCACCAATCCTGCCGGTGTTTCCAGCTGTAGCAGGCCAGGCCTTTTAGGTATAATGAGCCCTTGCTCAATAGCAATGGTCACTGTGCCGATAGTGCCGTGACCGCACATGGGCAGACATCCGCTGGTCTCGATAAAGAGTACACCCATATCATGAGCCGGATCAGCAGGTGGATACAGAATGCTCCCCGACATCATATCATGCCCGCGTGGCTCAAACATCAAGCCTTTGCGTATCCAGTCATATTCCTGCAAAAAGTGAAGGCGGCGCTGCTGCATATTTTCGCCATCTAGCAACGGGCCGCCACCGGCTACCAATCGCACGGGATTTCCACAGGTATGCGCATCGATGCAGAAAAAGGTTTTGGATGCCATCGGCAAAAGGTGTTTTATGCAAATTTAAAATTTAGTGAGCAGACGGTAGGCCAGCTGTGCTGCCGCCAAATCTTGCAGCGCGTGGCCTACAGATTTGAACAAGCTAATCGCTTCCCGATTCTTGCGCCCCGGATGACTGCCCCGGCAAAGGTCAAACAAATCGGCCTCAATGTCCGATCTTTTTATAATCCCCTTTTGCAAAGGAATATAAATATCGCCCGATTCAGAGCAGGCTGCTTTTGTATCTACGAAAAGACGGGCCTGCCGGATGGCTTCGTCATCTGCTTCGCGCATATCAGACCGGTAGCTGCCTACCAAATCGAGATGCTGGCCGGGCTTCAATAGCCTTCCCGAAAAAAGAGGCTCCTTGCTCATCGTTGCACAGCTGATGATGTCTGCCTGAGCAACTGCTTCCTCCAGTTTTGGTGCTGCCAATACTATCCATTCTGCTTCTTCCAAGGGTTCGACTAATCGTTTCGCTTTTTCAAAATTCCTTCCCCACACCAGTACTTTTTTGATGGGCCGGATGCTGGCATGTGCCCGAATGAGCTGCAAGGCCAGGCTGCCGGTTCCTGCCACCAACAGCACCTCGCTATCGGCTCTCGACAGATAATCAGCTGCCAATGCCGAGGTGGCTGCTGTACGTTTGGAAGTCAATGTCTGCGCATCCATTACGGCCAGCACACTGCCGCTTGCTGTGTCAAAAAGGACAAACACCCCTTGTACCCCGGCCAGCCCGCGCTTCGAATTGGCCGGAGTGACCGTCACCAGCTTGACGCCCAATTGCTGGCCTGCCTGCCAGGCAGGCATTAGGAGAAGCGTGTTGTCGGTATCGGATTTGGGGCTTTGATAGGAGTGGTGATGGCGGGGTGGGACGATATATTCCGACTGAAATGCTCGCCGGAGCTCTTGGATGAGGCGGGGATATTGGAGTGCTTTGTCAAGAGCTGTTGAAGGGATGAATTGCACAGAGACTACTATTTTTAAATGGCTTACCGTTCAAATATTCCATTCACCTTTCGCCAGATATTGAGCGGATTGTCATCCTGCAACGCCTTCGGTAGCAGCTCCGGCAGCCAGTTTTGATAAGCCAGCGGGCGGCCAAATCGCTTGATGGCATCTGCACCTACGGAGGTGCTCCGGCTATCCGTTGTAGCGGGGTAAGGGCCGCCATGCTGCATGCTGTGACAAACCTCTACGCCGGTGGGAACGCCGTTGAGAATAAGCCGTCCGACTTTATCCTGCAAGCGGCTGACCAGCTCTCTTTCGGCAGGCAACTCCTCCCGCTCTGCCATGAGGGTAGCTGTAAGCTGGCCGGACAGGCTCTGTGCCACTTCCAGTAGTTCTGTTTTGTTTGCACAGCGCACCAGCAAGCTAAAGGGGCCAAATATTTCTTTTTGCAAAGCGGGCTTATCCATAAAATGACGGGCACTGACGGCTGCTACCATTGGCAGACCGGTAGTATGGCTGGTTTCATTGGTTGATTGGCCGAGCAGTTCTACTTTTGAGTCGGTTAGCAGTGCCTGGCTATTATTCTGGTAGTGTTTGCAAATTTGTTCATTGAGCATGGTAGCAGGCTTGCTATGGATGATGGTTTGCACCAGTTTTTTCTCAAAGCCTGTTAAAGCGTCACTTTCTATGGCTATTATCAATCCCGGATTGGTGCAAAACTGGCCGGCCCCCAGGTTGATGGAGCTTGCCAGCTGGCTAGCCAATTGGTCACTTCGTTTTTGCAAAGCTTCTTCCAGCAAAATGACTGGATTGGTGCTGCCCATTTCGGCAAATACCGGGATCGGCTCTTTACGACTGGCAGCGGCATCATAAATGGCGCGGCCTGCTCGGAGCGACCCGGTAAAGGCGATTGCCTTTGTAAGCGGATGATGTACAAGCGCCTGTCCCAGACCGGGGCCGGTACCATTGAGAGATGAGAAGATACCTTCCGGCATAGCCGATTTTTGCGCTGCTTTCTGAATGGCCATAGCCACCAGCGCATTGGTGCCAAGATGTGATTCATGTGCCTTTACCACCACCGGGCATCCGGCGGCAAGAGCACTGGCGGTATCACCGCCTGCAGTAGAAAAGGCGAGTGGGAAGTTGCTGGCGGTAAAAATGACCACCGGGCCAATGGGCACCCGCATTTTCCGAATATCCGGTTTGGGAAGTGGCTGACGGTTGGGTTGAGCGGTGTCGATGCTGGCCTCTACCCAGGAACCTTCCTCGGCAAGATCGGCAAAGAGGCGCAGCTGGTTGAGGGTGCGGCCTCGCTCTCCCTTGAGCCGCCCTTCGGGCAGGCCCGTCTCTTGCATGGCGCGCCCGATGAGGGTGTCGCCAAGCTCCATGATCTCATCGGCAATGGCGCGTAGGAAGCAGGCTCGCTCCACGCCGCTGCTGTGTTTGTATTGTGCAAATGCATCGGTAGCTGCCGACAGGGCAGCGTCGATTTCTTTAGGTGTGGCGATATGGAAGTGGCCTTCCAGTTTTTGGCGGGTCGCCGGGTCGATGGCTTCCAGTATTTTATCTGCGAGTGCTGAGTAGCGATATCCGATAAGGTTGCGTCCGTCCATGGTGTGTGGTTGTATTTTTCTGTTGAAAACTCGAACGGTAAAAATACGATTTTCCTGAAAACGGAAAATTAATGATTAGTATTCATGATACAACCTCCCCTTATACATTCCCAGCAGCCACCCCACAAAAGGCTTGGAAACTAGCTGGACAAACCAATCGGCCAAACGGACGGACAGGGCATCCAGAAAAAGCAGCACTTTTGGCTGAAAGGGTACAACTACTTTTGGCTTTCGATGATACACCCCCTGTACTACAGCTGTGGCCACTTGCTCAACCGGCATCGGAGTGATAGCTTTAAAAGGGCCGGGCATATCAGCTGCTGCGACATGCTGGAGCAGTGCGGTTTGGGTCAATGCAGGGTGGATGATGGAAACACCGATATGGGTAGAACGCAGCTCCTGCCGAAGCCCGTCCGTAAAGCCGCTGATCGCGTGCATTACGCTGGAATAGCCGGTAAAATTTGGAAAGGCTTTTTTTCCAACTACTGATGACATATTCACAATGTGCCCTTTATTTTGTTTTTTCATGATCGGCAAGACAGCCCGGGTGCAATACACGGTCCCCATCAAATCAAGGTCGATCATTTTTTGTAAATTTTCGACGAAAGTGGCATCGGTTACTTTGCCCACAAAAGAACTCCCGGCATTGTTGAACAATATATCGATCTGGCCAAACTGCCGAACTACCTCTGCTACCATCTCCTCCACCTTTTCTGGCAGAGTGATATCTGTGGGAATGACAAAAGTGGTGCCTCCGTTAAGTTTAATCTGGCTCGCTACGCGATGCAGTTTTCGTTCATTTCTTGCTACTAACACGGGGATGGCTCCATGACGGGCAAATAGCTTGGCGGCTGCTGCACCGATACCGCTTGAGGCGCCTGTGATGATGACGACTTGATCTTTGAAAATTTGTTGCATGATGCAATTGGTTTGATGAACAATATAGTTTCATCACAAAGGTGAGGCTTGAAAAGAAGGGGAAAAATGAACTGGGTTAATAAAAGGCATTAAACTAGATTAATCACCCACCTGGCCGGTACTGAGCTGACTCCTAATTTTGCTGAGAAATTCTTTGCTCATGCCGAGGTAGGAAGCAATGAGGTATTGGGGCACACGCTGCTCGATTTGTGGATACTCCTGGCGAAATTTCAGGTAACGCTCTTTGGCAGACAAACTGAGATTGTCGGTGATCCTGCGCTGTGAAAAGATGAACGCCCGGAGGATGATAATTCTGAAAAAACGTTCAAGCTGTGGAATGTCCTGAAAAAGCTGCTCCAGGCTTTCCAGTGAAAGTTGGGCAAGGCGTGTATGTTCCAGGCATTGTATATCAAAATCGGCAGGTGTTTGATCGGTAAAACTGCCCAGGTCCGCCACCCACCAATTTTCCACGGGCAGCATAATGATGTGCTCCTTTCCATCGGTATCGAGAAAGCCAACTTTCAGACTGCCCTTTAGCACAAAACTTAGATGCCGGCACACATCGCCGCCTTGCAATACGTGCTGGCCCTTTCGGTAGCTACGTCTTTTTGTTTTTGACAATAGGTGTTGATACTGCTCTTCGGAAAGTTCGATGTGCCTGTGGATATATTGAAGAAGGGCCTGGCTTTCCTCTGGTTTCATTTTTTATAGCCTGTTTTTGTAATTGTATAAACTACCCCGGGCTGCCCATCGACCAAAGACGTATCGCTGATAGTGATCGTAGCTAAGAACGAAGTCTTTAGCTCCCCCACGGGTTCATTCAAAGGCCGTATCTCCGGTATAGCGGATCACCTCTGGATCGGTGTTGAGCAAAAAAAAGGGTTTTGCATCTTTTATAACGAAGGGCCGAAGGCAAAACCCAGGCCAGGTGTTTCGAGTAAAATCATACGGTTATTTCCTTTAGCAAAGAGGTTCCAACAATATGATGCAATACATGAAATCACCAAAGTATTGTATATTTGACACAATCAAAAACAAAACATCAAAAACTATGAACTCCACTTCAAAGTTAATCACAGAATTTATTGGCACCTTTTTCCTTTGCCTGGTAGTGGCGCTGAACGCCAATGCCGGTATTGCCAATCTGCTTGCCATCGGTAGTGTGCTGATGGTGATGGTGTACGCCGGCGGGCACATTTCCGGAGCGCACTACAACCCGGCCGTTACACTGGCTGTTCTGGTGAGGGGGCGCATCAACATGAACGAAGCTATCATGTATTGGGTAGCACAAATAGTGGCCGCTGCGGCTGCTGCTTTGGTGGCTTCTTCCGTATTCCGTACCGCTGGCGACGGTGTAGGCGCTGTTTCCGAGCTCGGCACAATGGCCGCGCTGGTTGCTGAAATACTTGGCACTTTTGCCCTGGCGTATGTAGTACTCAACGTAGCTACTTCCAAGAATACTGCTGGCAATAGCTACTTTGGCCTTGCCATCGGTTTTACGGTACTGGCATGTGGCTATATTTTCGGCCAATACTCTGGCGGAGCTTTCAACCCTGCTGTAGCGGTTGGCCAAAGCGTAGCTCGCTTCTTTGCCTGGGGCGACTTTTGGATTTATCTCGTAGGTTGCCTGGGAGGAGGTGCGCTGGCAGGTATTGTGTTCAATATGCTCAACCCTGATGATAGATAGCGTATTGCAGGTTAAGGTTTATGCTAAATACTGTATTTAGCATAAGCCTTAACCTACCTCTCAAATCGTCTCTTTCAACCTTTTCTTCAAGGCAAACAGTTCATCGCGGTACTGCGCAGCGGTAATAAAATCAAGCTCTTTGGCAGCCTTTTTCATTCTCCCTTCTGTTTCCTCTACCATTTTTTCCAACTGCTCCCGGTTTAGGTAATTGACGATCGGATCAGCTGCCAGGCTGGGCTCATCCGGCTCGATGTATGCTTTTGATTGCCCCGCCCGGATGTCGAGTATCGATTTTTGGTTTATGATCTCTTCCCGGGATTTGGTAACGGTACGCGGGGTGATGCCATGTTTTTCATTATACGCCATTTGGATACTGCGCCGCCGGTTGGTCTCATCGATGGTGCGGCGCATAGAATCTGTAACGCGATCGGCATAAAAGATGACAAGGCCATTGACATTGCGGGCAGCGCGCCCGGCCGTTTGGGTGAGCGAGCGGGCGTTGCGCAAAAAGCCCTCCTTATCCGCATCGATAATTGCTACCAGGGAAACCTCCGGCAGGTCCAGCCCTTCTCTGAGCAAGTTGACACCCACCAGCACATCGAAATTGCCGAGGCGCAGATCGCGTAGTATTTCCACCCTTTCCATCGTATCCACTTCAGAGTGAATGTAGCGACATTTGATGTCGAGTTTCAATAAATACTTTGACAGCTCTTCTGCCATGCGCTTGGTCAGCGTAGTCACCAGTACACGCTCTTTCCTTTCGATGCGTTCTGTAATTTCCTCCAGCAAATCATCGATCTGATTGAGGCTGGGCCGCACTTCGATGGGCGGGTCAAGCAGTCCTGTAGGGCGAATGAGCTGCTCTACTATCACTCCGCCCGTTTGCTCCAGTTCATAATCGGCAGGCGTGGCACTAACGTAGATGATTTGGTTGACCATACTTTCAAATTCTGCAAAATTCAGTGGCCGGTTATCCAGTGCCGATGGCAAACGGAAGCCATAGCTCACCAAATTAAGCTTGCGCGAACGGTCTCCGCCATACATTCCACGCACCTGCGGAATAGTGACGTGGCTTTCATCAATCACCAGCAAATAGTCATCGGGAAAGTAGTCGAGCAAACAAAAGGGGCGAGTGCCAGGGTCACGGCCATCGAAGAAGCGAGAGTAATTTTCCACACCATTGCAATACCCCAGTTCCTTCATCATTTCAAGGTCGAAGGTGACACGTTCCTTGATCCGGCGAGCTTCCAAAATTCGTTCTTCCCGCACAAAATATTTTTCTTGCTCATGCAGTTCATCCTGAATATCTCTGATGATCCCGTGGATTCTTTCGCGCGGCGCAATGTAAAGATTGGCAGGGAAGATAGCAGCATTGTCCATCTCTTCAATCGTTTTGCCCGATTCTAGCTCCAGTCGCTCTATCTGCTCAATTTCATCCCCAAAAAATGTAACCCGATATCCGTAATCTACATAAGGCAGGTTGATGTCCACCGTATCGCCACGCACACGGAAATTGGCTCTCAGTAAATCCACTTCAGTACGAGAGTATAAGCTTTCCACCAGGCTATATAAAAAGGTGTTGCGCGAAAGACTTTGCCCTTTGTAAATGCGAATGATGCCCGTTTTGTAATCCTCCGGATTGCCCATGCCATAGATGCAGGAAACCGACGCTACGATGATGATGTCGCGTCTGCCGGATAGCAATGACGAGGTAGCCCGGAGTCGTAACTTGTCCACCTCCTCATTAATCTGCAAGTCCTTCTCAATGTAGGTGTCGGACACCGTGATGTAGGCTTCGGGCTGGTAGTAATCATAGTAGGAAACGAAATATTCAACTGCATTTTCAGGAAAAAACTCTCTGAACTCGGCGTAAAGCTGGGCGGTTAGTGTTTTGTTGTGGGTGAGCACCAACACCGGCCGGTTCAGCTCGGCAATCATATTGGCGATGGTAAAGGTTTTGCCCGATCCGGTAACGCCCAGCAGACATTGAGCCGGCTCATTATTTTCGATCCCTTCCACCAACTGCCGAATGGCTTGAGGCTGGTCACCGGTAGGCTCAAAGCGAGAGATTAGTTTGAACTTCATGGATTAATCGCTTTCAATTCGTAAAGGTAACAATATTGCCAGCGGGAAGTTTGGCTAAAAGCTTGGTCAAACTCGAGAAGGTGTCTCTTTGTTTTGCAGCTCAATCCACACAGGGCTGATACGTAAACTGTCGGGTCCCTAAATCCAGCGCGATCAGCTGATGCCTGCCGGGAAGGGGCGTCACACAACCATTGTCGATATTGATGACCGGCAAGATGCCAACATTGGCCAGCTGGGCGTCCAACACCTCTTTGTTTTGCTGTGTATGGCCATGTACAATGATGCGGCCAGCCAGCCAGGCTGTGTCAATGTCATCATACCAGTCCCTGATCCAGAGCATCCCTTTTTTATCTTTCAAAGGATGAAGCTTTTTGAAATCGAGGCCGGCATGTACCAGAAGGTAGTTTTTCAATTGAAAGAAGTAGGGCAAGTTGCCTGCAAATTGGAGGTATTGCTGTGGAATTTCCAAAGGATGCCCGACACCAAAGCTTCGAAGGGTAGCAGCTCCGCCATTTAGCAGCCAATGCCGCAGAAGCGTTTTGCTGTGGCAGGCATCGAGCATATACTGCTCGTGGTTGCCACGCAGGCAGTGAACCTGGAAGCCCTGCTCTTGTTTTTCAAAAATAAAATCAAATACGCCTTTTGAGTCCGGCCCCCGATCCACGTAATCGCCCAAAAGAAACAGGCTGTCTTCCTTTCGGAGCTGTATTTGTTCAACCAGCGCCCGCAAACTTTGAGCACAGCCGTGAATATCGGTGATGGCAAATTGTCGCATGCAGCTACCGCTTTGGGTTGTACGATCAGAATGAGGTCGCAAATACGCAAATTTTTGACAGAGTATGTGTTTCTTTGCAAAACTTTTAAATGAAAGCGAATCAGCGCTTGATTTGCACAAGTTATTACCAATGATCGTATCTGCTATCGTAGCTACTGCCAGCAATGGGGTGATCGGCAAGCACAACGCCATCCCCTGGTATTTGCCTGCCGACTTAAAGTATTTCAAAAAAACTACCCTTTATCATCATGTCATCATGGGGCGCAAAAGCTATGAATCCATCGGCCGACCGCTCCCCAAACGCACCAATGTCATCATTACCCGCAATCCCTTATTTATTGCCTCCAATTGCCTAATTGTACATTCTATCGAAGAAGCCCTCCAACTGGCACTCGCCAATGACGAAACCGAAGCCTTTATCATTGGTGGAGCGCAAATTTATACGCAAAGCCTTCCGTATCTCGATCGGCTCTATCTTACTGAAGTAGCTCTTGACGTGGAAGGGGATGCCTTCTTCCCCCAGCTCCATTATAATGAATGGCAGGAAATAACAAGTGAACATCACCAGCCAGATGATAAGAATGAACATGCCTACACCTTTCGTGTGCTGGATAGAAAAAAGGGGGGAATATTTGATTTGTAGTTTTATTGTTGTATATTTGTGTTCTTAACTCTTTGCTATGAAAGAAGACCTGCTACACTATGCTTGGCAGATGCAAGCTTTTGACATGCAGCAGCTTGCTACTACAGAAGGCCAAGCCATCCAAATACTATCCTTTGGCCACCACAACAGCCATGCCGGGCCCGATTTTTCGGAGGCGCGCATCCGAATTGGCGATACCCTCTGGGCGGGTAATGTGGAAATGCACCTCAAATCCTCCGACTGGTGGCGGCATGGCCATCAGCAAGATGGGGCTTATGATAATGTGATCCTCCATGTGGTGCTGGATGATGATGAGCCCGTTCGCCGGCCCAACGGTGTAGCTGTGCCCTGCCTGGAACTGAAGACACGTATCCCCGAACGACTGGCAGCTAATTATCAACGGCTTTTGCAAAACAAACACTGGATAGCCTGCCAGCAACAGTTACCCAATGTGTCGGAAATGACACGCAGCCTGTGGCTCGACCGGCTTATGGTAGAACGCCTGGAACAAAAAACCTTGCCCATTCGCGCATGCCTGGAGCGCAATCAGCACAACTGGGAGGAAAGCTTTTATCAACTGCTGGCCCGCAGTTTTGGCCTGCATATCAACGCCCTGCCCTTTGAAATGCTGGCCCGATCTATTCCGCTCACTACTTTGCTAAAACACAAGCAGAGCCTGTTTCAGTTGGAGGCATTGCTTTTCGGGCAGGCCGGGTTGTTAGAAGGCTCTTTTGAAGAGGCCTATCCTCAAAAGCTGCAAAAGGAATATCATTTCTTACAGAAAAAGTATCGGCTCCGCCCCTTGGCTGCAGCCAGCTGGAAGTTTGCACGATTACGTCCCGCAGCCTTCCCCAGCATACGAATAGCGCTATTTGCCAGCTTACTGCATCAAAGCGAGCACCTGTTCAGCAAAATGCTGGCTGCCAAAAACGTGAAAGAAATTGAGCATGCTTTTGATTTAAAGCTGTCCAACTACTGGCTTACCCATTATCGCTTCGGTAAGGAATCAGTCCGGCGACCAAAGCGCCTCGGCAAGGCAACTATTCATCTGTTCATTATCAATGCCATTGCTCCAGTGCTATTTATGTACGGCAAATTGAAAGACGAACGGCCTTATCAGGATCAGGCGCTTCGGCTCCTGGAAGAGCTGCCGCCGGAGCGAAATCATATTATCCTAAAATGGGCAGAGCTGGGGATGGAAGTAAGTTCAGCGCATCAGTCGCAGGCACTGCTGCAACTCAAAAAGCATTACTGCGATCAGCAAGGCTGCCTTTCCTGTGCCATTGGTAGCTATGTAATGCAAGCACGCTCTTAAACCTTTAATTTTAGGCGGCTGTAGCCCCACATCAAGGCTATACAGACCAGCAGGGCCGGCAATAGATTGGCCACATAAAATTCGGCGAGTTCAAGTATTTTTATTGCCAGCGCTATGAGCAATACCCCTCCTACGGCGCTGATTTGAGCCATCATATTTTTGTTGAAAAATCGTTTGGCATTACCTGCCAGCATGGTGAGGCCCCCTTGTATGATAAGCATCGGCACTACAGAAAGAAGCACACCAATGCCTCCGTAACTGGATGCCAGCGCCAAGGCCGTAATCCCATCCAGAAAGGCTTTTACCAACAGCAGTTCTCTTTTGTTGTGTACCCCTTCCTCAATAGCTCCTACAATGGTCATCGGGCTGGCGCAAAAAAGTATAAAGGCTGCTATCAGGCCTTCCGAAAAGCGAGGCTGGCCCATTTTGAAGTTGGTCTTCATCCACACCTCGCAGCTGTCGAGCAAGTCTTTTACGCCTATCACTTCTCCGATAATGCCGCCAATGATCAGGCTGAATATAAAAATAACCAACATCCCTTCCTGTACCTTAAGACTCATCTGGATACCGATGATCAGTATGCCTAACCCAACTGCCTGAAAGACGATAGATTGTATGCTTTCTGGAAAAACCTGCTGCAACATCAATCCAATAAGACTGCCGATGATCACGCTGATCATGTTCACAAAGGTGCCGACAGGAATCCGCTTCATAGTATGTTGCTTTTATACGATAGTAGCTGTGAAGCTACTCACATTTCGCAATATTTTTATAAGAAAAGAAGCTCTTTTCTACCGCCTGGTGTATCATCACAATTGCCTTATTAGCTTCTCGGCGGCTTCTATATCGGAGCTTTTGCCCGCATCCATCCAAAGGTCGGCATCATGCGGGTAAGCCTTTATCGTGTGCTGTGTGGCAGCGGACAAATACACATCAATGATGGAGAAGGTATCATCCGCAGGCATCAGCTCAAATAGTGCGGGGCTGATTACATGCAATCCGCTAAATGCCTGAAGGGAGAACTCACCACTCACAGGGCGGCACATTTTCAGGTTGCCGGTCTTAATATTCTGCCAGCCAGTCAGAGTTTGTTTTTCATCAAATATCAGGTACCGGGAGCTTTGGCGCTGACGCACCGCTAGCGTGGCCAGGCTGCCGGGTTGAAGGCTTTGGTAAAAACGGGCAAGATCAATATTGGAGATTATATCGGTGTTGCATAACAAAAAAGGAAGGCCGTCATCGAAAAACCAGGCGGCCTTTTTCAGTCCGCCGCCGGTATCCAACAGTTTGTCCTGTTCATCGGAAAAGGTGATCTGCGCACCAAAGTTTTCGTGTTTTCCAACAAAGGCGATGATTTGCTCGGCAAAGTGATGTACATTGATAATGATCTCATCAAAGCCGTAGCGGATCAGCCGTTTGATGCAAATTTCGAGCAAAGCCTGGCCTCCCACCTTTAGCAGGGCTTTGGGTTTGTAGTTGGTATGTGGCCGCAGACGGGTACCCAAACCCGCAGCTAGGATCATCGCCTTCATAGTTAGTTGGATTAATCACAACGTAAAGTAACAATTTTTTACTGTCGTTCATTTTTATTGATGATGATAGCTACATTTGCCGGACGAATCGCTTTCCACTGGTATGATACAAAATACCCTCATCCGATTGTTGCTTGCACCGATATCCCTGCTATATGGTTTTGGGGTCAGCATGCGGGACTTTTTTTATCGAAAAGGATTGCTAAAAGGTATCGAATTTGACCTCCCGGTGATCGCCGTTGGCAACCTGTCAATAGGCGGGGCAGGCAAAACGCCGCAGGTAGAATACCTCATCAAGCTTCTGAAAGACTACTTGTACATCGCTACCCTTAGCAGGGGCTACAAACGCAAATCCAAAGGCTTTGTGATCGTTGAGGCCGGTTTTGATGCCGAGCAGGTGGGCGATGAGCCGTTGCAGTACAAGCGGAAATTTCCGGAAGTATTGGTCACGGTATGTGAAAGCCGCACCTTTGCCATTCCTAAAATTCTGCTGAAAAAGCCTGAAACGCAGCTCATTCTCCTTGATGATGCCTTTCAACATCGGTCTGTAGAGCCGGGCCTGAATATTCTGCTCACGGAGTACCGGCGGCCTTTTACTAAAGATTACCTGCTGCCTTCCGGCCGGCTGCGCGAATGGCGATCGGCTTATCGGCGAGCTGATATTATCATCGTTTCAAAATGTCCGCCCGTCATGGTACCGGGCGAGCGGGCCAATTGGCTGGCCGACATCCACCCCCTGGAAGGACAGCAGATGTATTTTTCTTATTACCAATACCGAAAGCCGTATCACTTGTTGGAGCCTTCCAGAGAGATCAGCCTACAGGCCAAGATGGATGTGTTGCTCATTTGTGCCATTGCCGGAACGGAATATTTGCTCGATTATCTCAGTGATGCAGTTGGGCAGGTGAAGGTGATAGAATATGAAGATCATCACTATTTTACCAATTACGACATCGGCCGGCTGCAGCAGAGCTTTGAACAAATGGAAAGCTCAAACAAGCTCATCCTCACTACCGAAAAAGATGCCATGCGCCTGGAGTTGCACCGCCCATTTCTCACCAAACACAATTTGCCGGTGTACGTATTACCCATTGACGTTGCATTCCATTTTAATGAGGGCAGCCGTTTTGATGAAGACATTAAAAAATACCTGCTCAATTTCAAAAACTGATGCCTGTATCCTTTGTATTGCGTGTTGTCTATCTGTTTTTAAAGGCTTTGGTACTAAGTTCTTTCAATACTTTTTTTTCCAAAACCAAAATTCTCAACCGGCATTTGCTTCGCTTTTCCAATCCCGCTATCGTTGTTTCCAATCACCCCAACACCTTGCAAGACCCCCTCAATGTAGCGGCCAGAGTAAAAAAAACAGTTTTCTTCCTAGCTAATGCCAGCTTGTTCCGATCTTCCCTCCTGAACAAATTTTTCAGTACCCTGTATTGCATCCCCGTCGAACGGCCGAAAGATGTACAGGGGCGGCAGATTCGCAATGACGATAACTTTGCCAAATGTCACCATTTTTTAGCATCCGGTGGTTGTCTTTTCATTGCACCGGAAGGGGTAAGTAACTCCTCACGGCGGCTCAATAAGGTGAAAACGGGTACCGCCCGTATTGCACTCGGTGCTGAACGGAAAAAAGATTTTCTGCTGGGCCTCACTATCATTCCTGTAGGACTGAATTATACCGCCCCCACCCGCTTTCGGTCCAGCGTACTAATGCGGGTGGGTGATCCGATAAAGGTAGCAGCTTATCAATCCGTCTATCAGCAAGATGCCCGGGAGGCTGTTCGCCAACTCAGCGCCGACCTTGCCGAATCAATGCGGGCACTGATTCTGCATACGACCGATGAAGAAGAAGATAGGCTGTTGGCGGCACTTGAGGAAGTGCTGCAAAATGACGCGCCACGCGGTTTGGAACAGGCCCACTTCCGGTCGCAGCAGTTGTTGTCTGCCTTGCAGAAGTTGCGCCGTGAGCGGCAAGATGTTTGGAAAGCTTTGCAGGAAACCAGCCGGGAGTATTTTAAAAGGCTGGCAAAGCATTGTATCAGCGATGCGCGTATCGGCGAGTCACCAGCGAAGAGAAGCGTTTGGGCGATGATCGGAAAGGGCTTGCTGCTTTTATTGTTGCTTCCAGTATTTTTGTATGCATTACTCAATCATTTGCTGGCCAATTTTATTCCTGCATTGCTGGTACGCCTGCTCAATTTGTATGTTGGATATACGGCAACGGTAAAGATTTTAGGAGGTCTGCTGGCCTATCCGATCTTTTATGGTTTGCAAATATATTGGGTGCATCGATACTTTCAGCAGCCCCAGTTGACAATATTTTATATCTTGAGTTTGTTGCTCACCGCAGTAATCTACTTTTGGTACAAGGAGCAGTGGCAGCAATGGCTGGAGCGTCTGCGCCTGCGCGCGATAAGAGGGGACCACAAAGCCCGGCTCCATCAGCTGCGCGGCCAATTGGCCGAAGCACTTAAGTCGTTGGGGGCATCCCATTCCGAAACACCGAACTGACTATTTTGTTACTGCACTTTTTATTCGCGGTCTTCATTATTGCTACTGTTATACAGTTGCTGTATTGGATTTTTATTTTCTCAAAACTTGCTTTTTATCAAGTGCCGGAAGGGGCTGTTGAGCAAGCTGAAGAAGACCACCCGGCAGTGTCGATTATTATTTGTGCCCGAAACGAGGCAGAAAATCTTCAACAGTACCTACCCCGTATTCTAAATCAAAACTACCACTCGTTTGAAGTTATCGTCATTAATGATCATTCTGATGACAAGACCGAAGACATATTATTGGATTTTAATATTAATTATCCTATATTGCGTTTTTTTAGCCTTCAGCGCACCGACCGGAACAGTCCGGGCAAAAAACAAGCACTGGCAAAAGGCATTGACACTGCGAAACACGAAGTTCTTCTATTTACAGATGCAGACTGCTGTCCGGCTTCTCCTTATTGGCTGGACGAAATGCAAAAGGCTATTCGCGGCGATGTGGCGATTGGCTTGGGCTTTGCGCCTTACCAAAGCTCGCCGGGTTTTTTGAATCGGTTCATTCGGTTCGAAACGGTATTCACCGCCGTTCAGTATTTGTCTTTTGCATTAGCCGGCATGCCTTACATGGGTGTTGGCCGCAATTTGATCTATCGAAAACAGCTGTACCAACAAGGCGGAGGCTTTGATGCTCATGCCCACATCGCCAGCGGCGATGATGATTTGTTCGTAAATGCTGCCGCTACCAAAAAAAACACAAGCATCATTATTAAGGATGCTGCCTTCGTGTACTCTCCGGCCAAAGAAAGTTGGTATCAATATTACCGACAAAAAACTAGGCACTACACTACGGGGAAAATTTACAAACTACATCATCAAATCTTGTTGGGGCTATTAGCTCTGACGCATTTCATTCACTATTTCGGAGGGCTTGTGCTTCTGATGTATTCTAGCACAATGTTTGTGGCAATTATATTAATCTTGGTAAGAATATTAATAGTGTTGTTTTATTATAGGTTCATTCTCAAAAAGTTATGTACACCCGATCTCTTTTTTTGGATACCTGTACTGGACGCCGCTCTGGCACTTCACTATCTCATTTTTTTACCTGCATTATTCACTGGAAACACTAATAAATGGACATGAAATTAAAAACTGCAACAAACCTATCTCCCCGCGCACAAGAAGACTATGAACTCGTGCAAAAGGCCATTTCCGGATGCCAGCAGGCGTATGCTACGCTGCTCAACAGGTACCGGAGCTCCATTTTTCACATGATGTTGAAAATGGTCAACAACCGCGAAGATGCTGACGATCTCACACTCGAAGCCTTTGGAAAAGCATTCAACAAATTGCCCAGCTATGCGCCGAGATATGCGTTTAGTACCTGGCTTTTTAAAATTGCTATCAACAACTGTATCGACTACATTCGCAAGAAGCGCTTGCACCTACTGTCCATCGACGATCCTATCGAACCCAACAGCGATCACGATTTTTCCAGCAACATCCGCTCCGGGGCCCTCGACCCTGAGGAGCGCTTCATCCGCAAACAGCGGGTAGGCCTGATGCGCGATGTGCTGCAAAAGCTTAGTCTAAAATACCGATTGATGATCGAACTGCGCTTTTTTGAAGAACTGAGCTACGATGAAATCGCACGTGAGTTGGACATTCCGTTGGGCACAGTGAAAGCTCAGTTGTTTCGAGCAAAGGAGATTTTGTTCAATTTGCTCCAAAGCCCTGGCGCGGCCGCTTATCTCGAAACCACCACGCGCAGCCGAAAGGTAAAAGCAAAAAAAGCGAAAGCCAAGAAAGCGAAGGCCAAAGTAAAACCTGTGCGGGAAGTCGCTGTGCCGGCCTAGCTCCTAATCCGCTCCAAGCTGCTAAAGTATTATTACCTTTGCCGGTGATAATACTTTAGTTTTTTAATGGATGGTATAAAACGGTATTTCCCTCAACTTACCGATGCTCAGCTCTCCGCTTTCGAGCAACTCCTCCCGCTCTATCAACACTGGAATCAAAAGATCAACGTCATCTCCCGTAAGGATATCGACAATCTCTACGAAAGGCATGTGCTACACTCGCTGGCCATCCAAAAAGTTGTTGACTTTCTCCCTGCTGCCGATATTCTCGATCTCGGTACGGGTGGCGGATTTCCGGGCCTGCCACTAGCCATCTTGTTTCCCGAAGTCAACTTCACGTTGATCGATGGAACCCGGAAAAAGATCGCCGTAGTCAATGAAATTGTCAATATCCTTGAGCTTGACAATGTACAAGCTCTGCACCAGCGCGCGGAAGAGATGAAGGCCCGCTTCGATTTTGTGGTTTGCCGGGCCGTTGCCAGCCTCGACAAATTGTTGGCTTGGTCGAGGCCCTTGCTAAAATCCCGACATGCTCATGGTTTGCCAAATGGTTTGCTTTGCCTGAAGGGCGGCGATGTGGAACAGGAGCGACGAGCCATCGGGCAGCATGAATATGTCGAAACCTATCCCATCCGGCAATATTTTGATTTCTCATTCTTTGAAGAAAAATATGTGCTGTATGTGCAGGCCTGAGTTGGGGTTTACTTGTCGGATGCTTTCGGCATAATTCGTTATTTTTATCCCGCATTTAAAAAAAACTACTGCTGATGAACCCCCCGAAGTACTTGCTTTTACTTGCTGCCTCTCTGTTCCTTTACTCCACAGGCCTAGCGCAAAAAACATTCCCTATCAACGGAGTATTCGACCACAAGGAAGGACATTATGCCTTGACCAATGCCACCATTTTTAAAACCTACAACCAGCGCCTCGAAAATGCCAGTTTGCTCATTCGCAAGGGCAAAGTGGTAGCCTGTGGCACAAATATCAACATTCCCGAAAGTGCTGCTGTCATTGACCTTGCCGGAAAAACCATATATCCTGCCTTCATCGACCTCTACACCAGCTATGGCCTGCCTGAACCCCAAGCGGTAGGAGATGCTCCCAAGAAAAAGCCTCAAATGTTGAGCAACAAAGCAGGAGCCTTTAGTTGGAACGAAGCGCTGCGGTCGGAATTCAATGCACATGAAGTGTTTGACAAACAGGAGGAATCAGCCAAGGGTTTGCGAAAGCTGGGCTTTGGGGCCGTGTTGAGCCATCAAATGAATGGTATTTGCCGGGGCTCCTCAGCGGCCATTTTGCTGGGCGATGATGTTGCTCATCAATCGATCATTAAAGACCGGGCAGCTCACCATTTATCTTTTAGCAAAGGAAAATCCACTCAGGCATACCCTTCCTCGCTGATGGGAACCATTGCCCTGCTGCGACAAACGTACCTGGATGGGCGGTGGTATAAAAAGCAGGGGCACAAGGAAGAACTTAACCTCAGCCTGCAAGCATGGAACGATTTGCAGGCATTGCCACAGATATTTGAAGTGCGAAACAAACTGGAGGCTTTGCGGGCTCAAAAGCTGGGAAGCGAATTTGGGCAGCAGTATATCATTTGTGGCAGGGGCGATGAGTATCAGCGGCTGGAGGCCTTGGCAAAAGCCGGAAGCAAATTCATTTTGCCGCTCAATTTTCCGAAAGCCTTTGATGTCGAAGATCCGTACGATGCCCTCGAAGTTTCTCTGGCCGATCTCAAGCACTGGGAGTTGGCACCCGGCAATGCTGCCATGCTCGCCAAAGAAAAGGTGCCGTTTAGCCTGACGACCTACCGGCTAAAGAAAAAAGCGGATTTTTATAAAAATCTCCGGCTGGCTATTGAGCGAGGGCTGAGTGAAGAGGCAGCCCTCAAAGCCCTTACTAGCACCCCTGCCCAATGGCTTGGCATCGACCATCTTTTAGGCAGTCTGGAAAAGGGGAAACTCGCCAATTTCATCATCACCTCCGGCAACATCTTTGACAAAGCGAACAAAATTCACCACACCTGGGTCAAAGGAAAGGCATATCCCGTCGATCTCTCCGAGCCTCTCGGACCAGCCGGGAAATATCAGCTTCACGTTGGAGAAAGGCAATATGAGTTGCATTTGAAGCACAAAAATGGCGAGGCAACACTCCATGTTTTACTGGAAGATTCTACCAAAATAAAGGTCGATCATACCTTTTCCAGGCCGCTTATCACGCTCTCCTTCAAGCAGGCAAAAGATGCTGACACACATTTCAATCTCTCCGGTACTGTGGGTGAGGGGCAATGGAAGGGTAAGGGCACCCGCCCCAATGGCCGCTGGCTTGACTGGTCTGCCAAATTTGTAAAGGCTTTGCAGGAGAAGGCAGAAGAGCCAGCTAAAAAAGCAAAAGCAGCACAGGTAGGGCCCATTATTTACCCCTTCACCGCTTTTGGCCTCGAAACACCTCCCCGCCAACAAACGGTTTTAATAAAGAATGCGACCGTCTGGACCAACGAAAAGGACGGCATTATTGAAAATACTGATGTACTTATCCGGCAAGGAAAAATAGCGGCTATTGATAAAAATCTATCCGCCAATGGTGCTTCCGTGATCGATGCCAGCGGCAAGCATCTTAGCTGCGGCATCATCGACGAACATTCGCACATCGCGGTCAGTCGCGGCGTAAATGAAGGTACGCAGGCCAGCTCGGCAGAAGTCCGTATTGGCGATGTCATCAACTCAGAGGATGTCAACATCTACCGCAACTTGTCGGGGGGTGTCACTACTGCGCAGTTATTACACGGCTCTGCTAATCCTATTGGCGGGCAATCGGCCATCATTAAGATGCGCTGGGGAGCAACACCTGAACAAATGAAATTTGAAGAAGCAGACGGCTTTATCAAATTTGCACTGGGCGAAAACGTTAAGCAATCGAACTGGGGTGATGCCTACTCCATTCGCTATCCGCAAACGCGCATGGGGGTAGAGCAAGTATTTGAAGATCACTTTATCAGAGCGGCCGCATATGACAAATTGAAAAAATCGGGTAAAGCTTTTAGGCACAACCTGGAAATGGAATGCTTGCTGGAAATTCTGAAAAGCAAGCGCTTTATTACCTGCCATTCCTATCAGCAGGGAGAAATCAATATGTTGATGAAAGTGGCTGAGCGGCATGGCTTCCGTATCAATACCTTTACGCACATTCTCGAAGGCTATAAGGTGGCTGATAAGATGAAAGCGCATGGTGTGGGCGGCTCTACTTTTTCAGATTGGTGGGCCTACAAATATGAAGTGATCGATGCGATTCCGCACAATGCGGCCATTTTACAGTCGCAAAACATTGTGACAGCCATCAATTCGGATGATGCGGAAATGTCGCGCCGCCTCAATCAAGAAGCAGCCAAAGCGGTGCTTTTTGGCAATGTGCCGGAGGAAGAGGCCTGGAAAATGGTTACGCTAAACCCCGCCAAGCTACTCCATATCGATGACCGGGTTGGGAGTATAAAGGTGGGCAAAGATGCTGATGTGGTGCTTTGGTCCGGGCATCCCTTGTCCGTCTATACAAAGGCTGAGATCACCTGGGTGGATGGCATCCGATATTTCGACAGAGCGGAAAATGAGCAGCGCCAGCAAGCTATCCGGCAGGAGCGCGCCCGGCTGATACAAAAGAGCCTGGCGGCTAAAAAGGGCGGAGCAGATACCCAAAAAGTGAAAGCTCAAAAGGAAAAACTGTACCACTGCGATGATATCAAAGATGAAGGCTACTAATGGGCTTCATCAGGACCAAAAATCTTTACTTTTCGCCATCAACAACGATTTTTAAGCGATACGCTGATCATTTTTCAATTCCGACAATATTCTATCTATGATAAAAACAATATTCTTATTGGGGGCAAGTGTACTGTCTTCGGGTATTTTGTGGAGCCAGGGAAGCCCCGCGCCGCCTCAGCAACAAGCCGTTCTGATCACTGGCGCCACGCTTCATCAAGGCAACGGCCAGGTCATCAAAAATGCCACGATTGCCTTTGAAAATGGAAAGATCGCTTCAGCAACAGAGCAGGCTGCCTTTGGAGGTGACAGAGCCCGCTATTCCATCATCGATGCACAGGGAAAGCATGTATATCCAGGCTTCATTGCCTTCAACACGCAATTGGGCCTCAAGGAAATTGACCTGGTACGGGCTACTCGCGATTATCGGGAAGCGGGCACGTTAAATCCCAATGTACGAACGATTATCGCCTACAATACCGATTCTGAGGTGACGCCTACCATTCGCTCACGTGGCATATTGATGGCCCAAATTGCTCCTGCCGGCGGACGCATGCCGGGCATGTCCAGCCTGGTACAACTGGATGCCTGGAATTGGGAGGATGCTTCATACCTTACCGATGAAGGCGTTCATCTCAATTGGCCGGGCATGTATAAATATAGAGGATGGTGGTCAAAAGATGCAGAGATCAAAAACAAGCAATATGCCGAGCAAGTGCAGGAGCTGCGCGATTTTTTCGACCAGGCAAAAAGCTATGCGGCCGATCCGGCAGCCGACAAAATCACCAATCTTAAGTTTGAAGCCATGATTCCTGTATTTCAGGGCAAGCGAAACTTGTACATTCACAGCCAGCATGCCCGCAGCATGATGGAGGCAGTGCTGTTTGCCAAATCTTATGGTATCCACCCCGTCATCATCGGAGGGCGGGATAGCTGGATGATTACCGATTTTCTGAAAGAACACCACATTCCTATTATTCTTCGCCAGCCGCAAAGCCTGCCGGGCCGCAAAGCAACGGATATCGATCAGCCCTACAAAACGCCGGCCCTGCTGCAAAAGGCTGGAATCTTATTTGCATTCAGTATGAATGGCAGCTGGCAGCAACGCAATTTGCCCTTTCAGGGAGGGCAAGCTGTGGGTTTTGGGTTGCCTTACGAACAAGCCATCCAGGCACTGAGTCTCAATGGCGCCCGAATATTGGGCATCGACCAGCAATGCGGATCCGTTGAGAAGGGCAAAGATGCCACGTTCTTTATCAGTTCAGGCGATGTTTTGGACATGCGCAGCAGCCGCATTGAGCAGGCTTTCATACAGGGCCGGGCAATTGATCTGGACAATAAGCAGGAAGCGCTTTATCGAAAGTTTAAGAAAAAGTACGAAAGGAAAAGATAACTACTCTTAACAAATATATAACAGCCTTGGCTCGTTTTTTAGAGTACATTGCTTTAAGAATTGTATCCTATGGAAAACCTAAGAAATTTATTGCTTGTTGGACTCTTGCTGCTTATGAGCTTGCCGCTGTTGGCGCAAACGATCGAACGCCGGGAGCGCATCCGCATTGATGGCGAAATAGTAACGGCCTTGATTACCGATACCGATACCCTGCTCATTGCCGATCTCGATGATGTGTCTATTTCTTCGCCGCGAAAGTTTAAAAACCGGGAAGAATACCGCAAATATATGAAGTATCGCAAATATGCAGGCATTGTGTATCCCTATGCCGTAGATGCCATTCGGATATTCAAAGAAACGGAATATGTGACGCGCAACATGAAAAAAAGCAAACGCAAAAAGCACATCCGGCGCCTGCAAAAGAAGTTGAAAAAGGAGTTTAAAACCCCGTTGAAAAAGCTAACCAAGACTCAGGGGATGATCCTGACCAAGATGATCGAAAAAGAGCTCGACCGCTCCTTTCATAGTTTGGTCAAAGAACTGAGGGGCAGTTTGTCCGCAGCCTACTGGCATCGGCTTGGCAAATTCAATGGCTACGACCTGAAGCGAAAATATACACCCGGCGATGACCACATCCTCGACATTGTGCTCAATGATATGGATATTTCGTACGAAGTCGATTACCCGGAGGAGGATTAATGCCTACCTTTGAGCAATTAAACCTATCGACATTCACATGCTGCAATATGCCAATCCGCGCCTGCTTGTAGATACCCAACAGCTCAAAACGGGGCATGTATGCTGGCGTAGCCCTTCCAATCTCGCCATCATCAAGTATTGGGGCAAGTACGGCAACCAGCTACCACAAAACCCCTCGATCAGTTTTACACTCCAAAAAGCCTATACTGAAACCCGCCTGGAATATTCGCCCAAGACGACTACCGAACCCGGCCCTTCTCTTGATTTCATCTTTGATGACAAGCCCAATGAAGCCTTCAGAGCTAAGGTGTTGGATTATTTAAAAAAACTGGATCCAATATTTCCCTTTCTCGGGCAGCTCCATCTAAAAATACGCTCTTTCAATTCTTTTCCGCATTCGGCCGGTATTGCCTCCTCGGCTTCGGCAATGAGCGCATTGGCTCTCTGCCTCTGTAGCCTGGAGCATCAGCTTTTTGGCAGCCTGCCCGATGACGAAGCATACCGACAAAAAGCCAGTTTTGTAGCCCGGCTCGGGTCGGGAAGTGCCTGTCGATCCATTTACGCTACCATGGCTCTTTGGGGAGAAAGTGCGGCCGTGGAAGGCTCCTCAAACGAATTTGCCATCCCCTTTTCGGACGCACTGCATGCCGTGTTTCATAATTTTCACGATGCTATTTTGATTGTAAGCAGGCAGGCAAAACAGGTGTCGAGCCGGGCAGGACATGCCCTGATGGAGGCCAATGCGTATGCCGATGCCCGTTACCAGCAGGCCAGGCAGCGTATGAACCATCTGTTGCAGGCACTTCGGAGTGGCGATCTGGAAACATTCGGCACGATCGCTGAGAATGAGGCGCTTACCCTTCATGCGCTTATGATGGCATCCAATGCGTCCTTCACATTATTGCATCCTCATTCGTTGATATTGATGGAAAAAGTTCGGGTCTTCCGGTCGGAGAGCAAGTTGCCGCTATACTTCAGCTTCGATGCCGGACCCAATATGCATTTGCTCTATCCCGATCACATTGCCGATCAGGTGCAGGCATTTATTGAGGAAGAATTGAGCCCTTTTTGCGAGCAGAGCAAGTGGATTGCTGATCGGGTTGGAGCAGGGCCATTGCAATTGGATTAAAGAAGCTACTAAATCTTTCGTTTTGAAAATAAATTCTATTCATCGATGGCTATTACTGGCTGGCATTTGTGGGCTGATTGGCCTGCCTGGCTGTGCGCAGGTCTCCACCAACAAGCCTTCTACGCTCAACCCGGCATTTGACCAAAAACTGCAAACACTGCTCAGTTTTTCGGTTCCTTTGATAAGTGTACATGAATTGCAATTGCGCCAGCCGTCCGTTGTTTTGCTGGATGTTCGTGAACGCGAAGAATTTGATGTGAGCCACCTGCCTGGTGCAACGTATCTGGGGTATAAAAACCTCAACGAACAAACGATCCAACAATTGCCAAAGGATACCACTATTGTACTTTATTGCTCGGTTGGATATCGCAGTGAAAAAATTGGTGAGCTGCTACAGAAGCGGGGTTATCAGAATGTGTATAATTTGTACGGAAGCATCTTTGAATGGGCCAATAATGGCTATCCGTTGGTAAATGCTGCGGGCCAATCTACGAAAGAGGTGCACACGTACAATCGTAAATGGAGCAAATGGGTGGATGATGTAAAAGCAAAGAAAAGGTGGTAGGCATCAGTACTGCGGGGCTTGCTGGAGATAGCGGGATTTGACAGCTTGGGCAATCTGATTGGCGGAAGTAGTACGGGTGATCTGCTTTTCTTTCACCAAAAAATTGAGGCAACTTCGCTCCAGCTTGTAATCTTCAAATAACTTGTGTACCAAGCTGAAAGCATCTTCAACTTTGATAACTTCGCTCAGTACATACTCCTTTCTGATAAGATCATATTCTACGATTTGCCACTCTGCCCATATCGGGTGATGATATACAGACAATATCAACGGACTACGAACCGATTCGCCCTCCTCCAGGCCAAACAACTGTTTGTCATACAGGGGATAAAGGGTAATGTCGGCCTGAACATTGTTGACAAGCAGCTTGCTCTGCACTTTTTTTAAGGCTTTCGTCAACTGTTCTGCAGGCAATTGTGAGCGATCGAGCAGAGGATATGCGGCCCAGTGTCTTTGCCAAATGTCAAAATACTCCAGCGCCCCAACCCGCCTTTTATACTCAAATTTATCATAGCCCGGCACGATATAGCCCGGATAATAAAACTGCTTTCCTTTTTGCATACCAAACATCACTTCCACCAGCATGGTATAAATGCCCAGACTAAAGCGAGCATATTCGGGATCGAAAAGCCCCATAATACTGGCCAGGCTTTCTGCCCCCATATCAAAAAAACTGACCGCGATCAGCTGGTCTCCATCAAAAACGCTTACCTCATAGGTGTCATAAATATTGTGGGTTGAATCGCCAAAGAGCGAATCCCGGAGGTTGTGTGCTACGAAGCCTTCAAAGCGCTGACGGTGTTTTTGGTAGAGAATCTCCTTTTCGTCATCAAAAATGGCCGGGCGGATGAGGGTGCGGAATCGCTTTTCATTGCTACGCAACAATTTGCGCTGCCGCTTTCCAAAAGCATGGCCTTTCAGTGGCAGGCGCGTCCAGACGGCGGAATAAAGAGTATGTTGAAAACATAGAAAATAACAGGTGAAAATCATCTGCCCCATACGAAACCAGCCTTGCTCCAGATAAGTATCGAGCATGGCAGGCGATAAGTGGCGGGGTTGGTGAATTTCCGTTAGCATGATCTGGCGTATAATAAGATACGAATTAGAAAGATATGAAAATTCTTGTTAACTGCACAAAAAACAGGGCCTGCAAGGACAATAAAATTGCTGCATTGCGTCCTATTTATACTTCTTTATACTTCAAGCCGCCAAGTTTTGTGCATTTCCATAGCGATTCAACCAGTAAGAACCACTTCCACACCTTGGTTAAAACCAACAGGCTTGAAGTTTATCCCGCTTTGCCAAGTCTTGTGCATACGCACAAAACTTGGCAAAGCGCGGTATAGCAAAGCTCAAAGACTAGCCGCCTGAAAACGGGAACCATTGAGCAGGGCTTACCACAGCGGGCAATGCTCCAATTGTACTCTTTGTCGATAGAATATCCGGGTCGTTTCCTCAAAGGCAGGCGTATAATCGGATACAAAAAACCGGTGTGGCGGAGAGGCTTGGTCGTTTAAAAGATCTTCTTTCTCCAGCTTTTGCTTTACCTTTTTAGCTACCACATCGGTTGAGTCAAATACCTGCACCCGCTCACCAAAATATTGCTCGATGTGCGGCCTGATCAAGGGGTAATGAGTGCAAGCCAGCAGCAGGGCATCAATGTCCTTCAATGATGGATCGCTGAGATAATTGTCGATGATTACTTTGCTGATCTGATTGTGGAAATATCCTTCCTCGATCATTGGAGCCAACAGTGGTGTAGCCAGCGAGGCCACTTCCAGCTTTGGCTGCTGCTCGATGAGCTTGAGCCGGTAAGTATCAGAGTGGATAGTTGCTTTGGTAGCAATGACCCCTATTTTTTTGAATTGCCGCCCGACAACAGCTTCTACGAGCGGGTCAACTACATTGACGAACAAGGTCTGCCCGGCAAAGAAATCGATCAATAAGGGGTAAGCCGCTGATGAGGCAGAATTGCAGGCAATGACAATCATTTTGCACTGTTTGTCGAGCAAAAACTTGACTATTTTGAGGCAATAGTAGCGGATAGCATCGGCCGATTTGTCGCCATAAGGCAAGTGGGCCGAGTCGCCAAAATAGAGGAGCTGTTCGTTGGGTAGATGCCTAATAATAGCATTGGCGACCGTGAGGCCGCCAATGCCAGAGTCGAAGACTCCAATGGGTTGATGTTTTGGATGCTGCTTTTCCAAAAAAGCGGGAGGCTTAGAGGCCGAGCTTGGCTTTTATCATGGCGCTGAGGTCTTGGTCTTCTTCGGCATAAAGCAAAATGCCGGCACTCGCGTCAAATATCATATTATAACCATTCTCCTTAGCTACATCCTGGATAGCAGTATTGACTTTTGTGAGGATAGGCTCTAGTAGTTTCTGCTCTTTTTCGAGCAATTGCTTCTGCATATCCTGTTCAAATTTCAAAAGCTCATTTTGTTTGCCTTGTAGTTGCTTGAGAAGCGTTTCTTCCTGTACCGGACTCAATTCTCCTCGCTCTTTCTTTTTCATCGCGTCCTGCTCTTGCTGCTGGTAGCTGGCCAGCATAGACTGCCCTTTTTTCTGCAATTGCTTTTTCAATGCTTCCAAATTGGCGTTCATTTGTTTGACATCGCTCATTTCGGACAGGATTAGCTGTGAATTGACGTAGCCAAATTTCTGTGCCTGAGCAGTAACAGCCAATCCTATAAAGGCCGCTATTAGCAAGCTCATTTTCATCATATTCTTCATAAAAGTACTGTTTTATTTGTTTCTTAAAATTGGGCATTCGTTCTGTGTAGTAAACGTACGCCTGCCAAAAACAGGCGCAAAATTACGGCTTTTTCTTAACATAATTGGCTGAAAATCACGCGATTATTTGTCGCCGATCTTTTCGATGATCTCTGCGGTTTTGTCATAGCGTTCATTGGAGAACAACATACCTGCGTTACTGCTTTTGTCAAAGATGAAGTCAAAGCCTTTATCGTTGGCATAGTCTTCAATCGCGCCATACACCCGCTCCTGGATGGGCCGAACCAACTCCTGCCTCTTTTTGAACAAGGCACCGTCAGCACCGAATTTGTTTTTTTGCATTTCGCGCACTTCCTTTTCTTTGCGCATGATCTCGTCTTCTTTTTGCTGTTTCATGTCCTCACTCATAAGCACTTCTTCGGCCTGGTAGCGGTTGTACATGCCTTTGATCTTGTCATATTCTTCCGCAATTTCGCGGCGCCAGCGGGCAGCCAGGTCATCCAGTTGTTTTTGGGAAGTTCGGTAATCATCCAGGCTCTCGAGAATCTGATTGAGATCTACATAGGCAATGCGCTGAGCGTCGGAGCTAAGTGCCATAAAGGCGATGAAACTAAGTGCAAGGAATAATTTCTTTACCATTTTCTTTGAGTTTATTTTGCTTAATAATGTATCTGGCTGATGAAAAAACACTTTTCTTTTTAAAGACCGCCAAAATTACAATTTTATTGTCAGCTTTCACTTCTTAAGACTTTCCCCTCCCCTAAGAGTTACATGTAAGAGTTACATGGTAGCCAATTGCCAACTGAGGCCAAAACCTCCCAACTCCTTGTAATATAGCGTTTTACACATCTGCTTTGACGATATAATCCTTTTGTTTAACTATTGTTTAACCCCTGGTTAAATCTTTTAACTATATGCTGTATATTTGCCGTGCATCAAATTTTTCAAGCCTTCCTGCCCATGCCTGGCGATTATCAACTCAGCAGTCAGCCTCTCACCCTCACCCAAATTGAGCACCTTCTTGCCTCCGAAGAGCAATTATCCCTTTCCGCTGAAAGTATCGACCAGATCAATCACTGCCGCCAATACCTGGACCACAAGCTCGCCCAGTCTGACCAGCTCTTCTATGGCATCAATACTGGCTTCGGCGCTCTATGCAATATTCGCATCTCAGCCGATGAAGTAGCCGAGCTTCAGAAGAACCTCGTACAATCACATGCTTGTGGAACCGGCGAGGAGGTTCCGCACGAGATTGTACGCCTGATGCTTCTGCTCAAAATCAAAAGCCTTTCATTGGGGCATTCCGCTGTCCGTCTTTCTACCATAGAGAAGCTGCTCTATCTTTACAATCATCACATTCTACCTGTCATTTACCAACAAGGCTCCCTTGGCGCATCCGGCGATTTGGCTCCCTTGGCTCACCTTTCGCTACCGCTACTGGGGCTGGGTTGGGTGAACACCCCCCACGGGCGAGTGGCTACTAAAGATATAATTGATGATCTTCCATTCCCTGGTCTTGATCTACAATCAAAAGAAGGGCTGGCACTCCTCAATGGCACTCAGTTTTCGGCAGCGTATGCCTGTTGGTGCACTATTAAAGCTCGCCGATTACTGGCGCTTGCCAATCTTATAGCAGCCATCTCTATAGATGCCTTTGACGGACAAGCCACTCCTTTCGATGAGCGGCTGCATCGCATTCGGCCGCACAAGGGGCAAATGGCCTGTGCTGCTGCCATTCGTTCTTTGCTTCATGGCAGTGAAATAATCAATCGCAGCAAAGCACATGTGCAAGACCCCTACGCCTTCCGTTGTGTGCCTCAGGTACATGGCGCCAGCCAGGATGCCATTGAATATGTGGCCGGCGTGGCAGAAACGGAGATGAATGCTGTGACCGATAATCCCAACATCTTCCCCGATGATGACAGCATCCTCTCTGGCGGCAACTTCCACGCTCAGCCACTGGCTCTGTCGCTTGATTTTCTGGCCATCGCTTTGGCGGAGCTGGGCAATATCTCGGAGCGCCGAACCTACCAGCTAATCTCAGGTCAACGGGGTCTGCCAGCCTTTCTTATTGCCAATGCTGGCCTACACTCCGGCTTTATGATCCCACAGTACACGGCCGCCTCGATAGTGAGCCAAAACAAACAACTCTGTACTCCTGCCTCTGTCGATTCGATCGTGTCGAGCAATGGCCAGGAGGATCATGTAAGCATGGCCGCCAATGCGGCAACCAAAGCCTGGCGGGTGGTGAAAAATGTGGAGCGGGTGCTGGCTATCGAACTGATGACTGCCGCCCAGGCCATGCACTTCCGGAAGCCATTGCGCTCCTCCGCCACAATTGAAAAAATACTGGCCGAGTACCGCATGCGAGTACCTCCGGTAGAACAGGATCGCGTATTGAGTACCGATATTCATACAACGATTGATTTTATTGAGTCGTTGGAGTGGTAGAAAAATGAAGCAGCATCTTTACATTCATGTAATCGTTGGCGGGATTTTTTTCCTTCTCTTCAATAATCTGCTATCAGCCCAAAAGCTGAAGGGGTATTCGGTATCAACTAGTATGCACTATGGCTGGCCGTTTAAGCACAAATCGCTACTACTCTTTGATGTGGAACAAAACAGTGTGGGTTTGGACATCAATTTTAGTTGGCAGACCTTTGGTCGCAAAGCCTGGCACGAATGGCACCAATTCCCAAAATTTGGGCTGGATGTGAGCTTTTTTAGCCTCGGCAATAAAGAACAACTTGGAGAAGCTTTTGGCTTTACGCCCAATTTTGAATTTTTTTTGATTCGGCGCCCTTTTTTTCAGCTCGGCTGGCAGGTGGGGGTTGGGCTGGCTTATCTTAACACAACCTACCACGCCATCAGCAATTCGAAAAACAATGCGATAAGTGCCTCTCTCAACAATATGACTACTTTTCGGCTGGGTGCTGTTTGGCGCTGGCGGCCCATGTGGTCGGTAATTGGTGGAGGGCAGTTTACCCACTATTCGAATGGCGCGACCACGTTACCCAATTTTGGACTCAATATGTTTACGGCTACTTTGGGGCTTCAATACACACCCCTCCCTCTGGCGAAGGAGGATTTTTTGTACCATAAACAGGAGAATATTGCTGAACGGAAATGGGGCTATAGTGCCCATATCGCTTTTGCGTATCGGGAGTATATCAGCCCCGGCGGCCCCAAATATCCAATCTATATTGCCTCCCTGGGCGCCAATTATTCCTTGAGCAACACACATCGGCTGATCGGTGGTATGGAATACGAATTCAACCGGGGCGTGTATGAATTTGGCTTGCACAGTTTCGATTTTGCCACCAAAAAGGAAGCGCGCCAGCGGGCGAGCCGGTATATGCTTTTCCTGGCCGATGAGATATTATTTGGTGAGTGGAGCATTGTCTTGCATCTGGGCACTTACGTGAGCAAGCGTTCTTTTTTGAAACCATTTCCAATCTATAGCAAGCTGATCATACGATATTATCTACCCGCTATTGGCCGGTCGCCCAGTCGGATCCATTTGAGTGCCACTTTAAAATCGCATAAAACGGTTGCCGAGTATGTGTCCCTGGGGATAGGAGTGGCGATGTAGTGCTAATAATATAATAAGACGTTTCGGCTTGTGGCTTCTTGATATTTATTTGTTGGCAAAAGCCCTTAGTTGTTCAGTTTTTTATAGAACCATGGCAGCTGCGAGGAGAAGAAATTTGTGCTACAGGGCGAATCCTGCGCCCCACTGTCAACAAAACAACAATTTGTGGCCCTCCTTTCCTCTCTTCCAAAAAGCAAGCTTTCTTATTACCAGAATGGCACCTTTTTGGCTTCCTATTAAAGAAAGAAAGTCTCCGCGATTTCACAAAAATTACTAAAAACCCGAATAATGGCCAAACAAATACCCGGAATCCGTACTCTCCGAATATTTTTCTGTGCTGCTATATTATGTATCTCACACCTGGCGTTTTCGCAGGCCTATACACAATTCAGCTCTTATATGGGCGGCTCAGGCAACGATTTTTATGGATATTCCAAATTCTTGGATGGTTACCAATATAATATCGGCAATACATATTCGCCAGATTTAAATACTACGGATGGCTCTATACATGGAGGCAATGTAGATTTGATGTTTAGCAAGTACGATGTCGATGGTAATATCGTTTGCCAGCAATATTATGGGGATATAGGTACGGAATCTGTTGATGAGGCTGTTTACGAAAACGGTTTTATTTACCTTACCGGCCTTACCTATTCTGTCAATTTTAAAACAACTGATGGCACATCCCATTCAGGGGCGGGCAGGGATTTTTTCGTAATCAAATACGACACGGAAAACTGTAAGGTCGTTTTCAGCAGCGTTTTAGGCAAACCGGCCGCTTACGAAACGCATGCTACCATAGCGGTAGAAAATGGTGAGATATACCTGGTTGGCTGGACGCCGAATGCCGGCTTATCCACCGACGGAAGCTCTCATCATGGTGGTGACGATATGCTGATAGCCAAATACGATGTCTTGGGCAACCTGGTTTTTGCCACCTACTTGGGCGGATCAGGAACCGAGAGTGCATCGGGTGTTGACATACAAAATGGAATGCTGGCGATCACAGGAAGGACCAATTCTACTGACTATTTCACTACAGACGGTACGTCCGTTGCTTCAGGCAATACTTCCGGCTTTGTCACCACCTACAACTCCAACGGCCAAATAGTATTTAGTACCATCCTTGGCGGCACCAATCATCATAAGGGAAGTGTCGGTTTTAACTCAACCGGGGAAATGTATGTGTTAGGGATTGTCAATGACGGGGGGTATGTTTCAACCGACGGTACGCTGTGGAGTGGAAATTCAGATATTTATCTGGCAAAGTTAGATATCGCCGGCAATCTGCTTTTTGGGACCTTTCTTGACATATACTACGAGGGGACAGTAAATCCATTGTTCGAAATTGATGATGAAGACAACCTGATTATTGCAGATAATACCGCCGCGGCGACCTTCCTGGTAACGGACGGATCAACCCATCATGGTGGAAATGATGCTTTTATCCGGAAATATGACCCAAACGGAAATATAATTTACAGCACATTGATAGGTGGCGTTGGTAATGATAATATAACTGATTTTTATATTTCAGAAGATGGTTCCTTTTATTTTACAGGAAACACCTCCAGTGCTGACTTTCCGGTAACAGATGCCTCTTCTCTTCTTGGGTTTTCCGATGCTTTTGTTGCAAAGCATGACCCCAACGGAAATCAGGTGTTGGGTACCCTGATGGGCGATATTAAGAGTGGAGAGTATTTTTACAAACTTTGTGTTTACGATGGAAAAATATTTTTACTGGGTACAATCAGCTTTGTTGCTGAATTTCCTGTAACGGAGGGAGCTTATCATGGCGGCACAGATTTTTTGTATGTGATACTTGATCAATGCCCTGACTTTAATGCTGCTGACAATACGCTTTTGCCGACCAGCCAAACAGTTTGCCAAAATGGGCTTGTTGACGAACTCACAGGAACCACGGCATTTATTTCAGGCAATGCATTGCCCATTATTTATAGAAACGGTGTGCCTTCTTCACAAAATGATTTTGAAGCCCATTACCAATGGCAGGAAGCGCCTGCTTTGGCAGGCCCCTGGGCAGATATCCCTGGAGGCACCCAACAAAACGTCACCCCCAGCCCGGTGGTAAGCGATCGATATTTCAGACGACTAGTGGTAGGCTCTCCCTCCTGTGGCAGTGTTTCTTATGATACCAGCAATGTGGTAAGTGTACTAGTGAATGCCAATAGTGCCCCCACAGTAGATGCCGGAGGGGTTTTAAACACCTGCCCTGGCAACTCACTAAGCATTGGTGGTTCACCAAGTGCTTCTGGAGGTTCCACACCTTACACTTATGCGTGGACAGAAGGCAGCTCTTCCGTTATTTTTAGCAATGCCTCCAATCCCAATATCACACCTGCTACTGCCGGAGGCACTATCTATACGCTGTTGGTTACGGATGGAAATGGCTGCAAACAAATAGATCAGGCTATTGTTAATGCCTATCAGGCTGATGCCGGATCGGACGCAGGTTTTTGTCAGGGAAGCAGCGGCGTACAGATAGGCAGCAAGCCCGTTTCCGGCTTGTCTGGTGTAACCTACAGCTGGTCTCCAACAACAAATTTGAGCTGCACCAATTGTGCTCAGCCGATAGCTACACCACCAACGGCAACAACCTATACCCTCACCCTTACGATTCCGATATCTGGTGGCGGAACCTGCCAGACAAACGATGCCCTTTTAGTAAGCCCCATCAGTGCCCCCGCCACCTCCAACTTTGCCGGCCCTGACACAACCCTTTGTTTGGGTGCAACCGCTACCCTGGGGGAGGCGCTCGAAACGGGATTCAGCTATACCTGGGCTCCAGGCAATTATCTGACAAGAAATGATACAGCACAAACCACTTTCCAAACGGGCAATCTCAATATGCCGGCCCTCAATCCGATAACCTATTATGTCACTACAGAAAAACAAGGCTGCATCTGGGTGGATGCAGCAGAAGTCTCCGTCATAGAAGCCAGAGCAGGAGCAGATGGCTGTGGCCCTCGATATGTAGGTGAACCAGACCGAACACCCAATATCGATGAAACATACATTTGGACTAAAATTTCCGGGCCTGGCAGTTTTGCCGGGGCAACCAATTTGCCACAAGTACCAGTAACGGCCTCTGCTGGAGGCATCACTATCTATCAACTGGAAGTAACCTACAATGGAGAATCTTGTACTGATCTGGTAGAGGTTACTGATTGTGGCTGTACGGTAGAGGTTTCGGTCGAAGCGCCTTTTGATTGTCCGGATTTTGGCTTAAACGATGGCGATGTAAAGCTAGTAGCTTCGGCTGCCGACAATTTCTCGAAAGATCCCAGAGTATTTGAATACACCTGGTCTCCGGCAAGTGGTTTGTCAGACACATCGGGAAGAATTGTTTATTTGACAGACGATTTACCGCATACTTTCACCGTTACCATGACCAGTCCTTTTGACCCCTCATTTAGCTGTATGGCAACTTTCGATGTAAATCAAGCGGCCTGGTCACTCCCTGTATTTAGTTCAAATGACCCAAGTACCTGTTCTGGTACATCTGTGCAAATAGGTGCCACCCCTGTTGCGGGCTATTCTTACCAATGGGATGGAAATGTATTGTCTGACCCCACCATTTCCAACCCTATGGCCACTGCCATATTTTCAAAAGATTACTATGTGACGGTCACGGATGATCTTTCGGGTTGTACGATAAAAGACACAGCTACCGTAACCATTTCCAATTCGATCGCCGATGCCGGAGCAGGGGTGCTGATCTGTAACAATGGCGTGGTAACGCTGGGGACCCCAGCTCAATCTAACACTGCCTACTCTTGGACGCCGGCAGGGGCCAACTGGCAAAACGGAACCAATCAATTTTCAGCCCAGCCGGAAGTGCTGGTAGCTACCAATACAACATTTATCCTTACCACAACACATACGCCCAGCAGTTGTGTATCTGTTGACTCTGTACACATCCGAGTGGGAAGTCCCATCCCTTCTTTTACCTTACCCAATCTTAACTATTGCCCTTCTGATGTGACGCCTTTAACCTTGGGAAGCACCGCCCCAACCGGAGCAGGATATACTTATAGCTGGTCACCGAAATTGCTTGTGTCGGATGCTACGATCCGTACCCCAACTGTCAACGATCCAAAACCGGGTAACCAAGTAATCTTGGAGCTGACTATTGAAAACACAGATGGCTGTGAACAACAGGCTACGCAAACCATCACCCCAAATACAGCTGCCTTTACCGCCGGAAGCAACCGAATGATTTGTGCTGGCGACACAATTGAACTGGGAAGTGCTGCAAACCCTACAGGCGGCATTACCTATAGTTGGTCGCCAACATCAAATTTGAGCGACTCCGGTTCCCAAAATCCAACGTTTACAACTACCGTAGCAGGTACTTATACCTATACTTTGAGTAAGGTTGAAAGTGGGTGTACCAGTACTGATGAAGTAACAATCGTTGTAGAAACATTTAGCCTGCCCGCTATACCTTCTTTGACCCTCTGTGAGGGAAGCTGCATCAATATTGGGACGACCGCCCAACCCGGCGTGACCTATTTGTGGAGTCCTGCTGATGGATTGTCAGATCCAACCGATGCTAATCCATTGGCCTGTGTAAACAATACAACAACTTATACCCTCACTGCTGTTGGTATAAATGGCTGTGTAGCAACTGCCGAAGTAGCCGTTGGCATCAACCCTGTAGCGGCACCAGTAGTAGATATCCCCACAATATCAGCATGTATAAGCGAAACAGGGCTTAGCTTCCAACCTAACTTCAGTCCTTCCGGAGCCTATAATTACCTTTGGTCCCCCAATGACGGAACGTTAAGCAACCTTTATTCATCTTCTCCCGAAATTTACCCGGCCGGCATTGGTGTGAAGAAGTACACGCTCCGCGTCACCAACCCCGCGAATGGTTGCTACACTACTGCCGAAGGGGAGCTGGAAGTAGCTGCCTGTGCATACATAGGGAACCTTTCGGTTGCCGGAAACAGAGTGTGGCTCGACGAAAATGCCGATGGCTATCAGGATGCAGGAGAGCCAGGTATTGCCGGCGTAACCATTGAATTGCTGGATTTTGATTCGGGGGCAAGGATGGCAAGCACCACTACGGATGCTAATGGTGCATATCTTTTTAGTAACATTACTCCTGGTACTTATTTGATTCAACTACAAAGTGCCAGCTTGCCCGATGGCTTAAGGCAAACCACCAATCCCATAAATCCCAATAGTGATCTGGGAAACCAACGTATTCCCTACATCGTTTCCTTAGTCGGTGGAGAGGAAAACATGACTGCCGACTTTGGCTATAACTGGGGCGATGCCAACGGCAATTCAGGCCACGGTGCCCTGGGCAACCGTGTGTGGAATGATGCAAATGCCAATGGCGTTCAGGATGCCGGTGAAGCGGGCATAGGAGGTGTGGATTTGAGCCTTTATTATGATAGCAATGGAGACGGAAAAGTTGATCCTTCCTCCGATGCTTTATATTCCGGAGCTAAAGATATGCAGGGCAACACTGGCGGAATGCTGGCTACTCAAGCTGACGGAAGCTATGTGTACCACAATTTGCCGCCGGGCATCTACCGGATTGTGCTGGATGATACAAGCCTGCCAGGCGGTAGTAGTGCCTGGACGCAAAGCGGTGATCCTGACGATTTTGGCAAGCTAGCTACCAATCCCGATCATCAAAGCGAGACGCTAATTTTAGCCCCCGGAGATTCTTATCTGAATGTAGATTTCGGATATAATAATGGCTCCCTAAATACGCTTGGCGATTTGGTATGGTTGGATGAAAATGGCAATGGCGCATTCGATTCGGGCGAGTCGGGTCTTGCAAACGTAAGTGTCAGTTTATTGGACGCTTCTCAACGTATAGTCGCTACCACATATACGGATGCCCTGGGTAACTATCTGTTTGAAGAATTGCCCGATGGCACCTATACTGTTTGGGTAAACGATGCCAACAATGTACTAGGAGAATTGATACAAAGCGTTGATCCGGACAACTTGCTCGATTCCAGAAGTACTGCCATTCTTTCCGGCGGCACGAGCAATCTAAGTCAGGACTTTGGCTATGTTCCCGATGCACATACCTCTGGTGACGGGTTGATCGGAGATTTGGTATATCTCGATCTAAACAACAACAGCCAGGCAGATGCCGGAGAAGGATTGGAAGGAATAAAACTTGTTTTACAGCAAGCTTTCCAAAGTGGGACGGCCAATGCCATTCAAAATGCAGATTTTTCAACTGGCACCTTGGCCAATTGGTCCTCATCCGGTACAGGGTCGGTCAGTGTGAATGGTTCCAATGAAGCAAGTTTTAGTGTGAATGATGGCCAAGATGCTACCATAACTCAAACAATTTCAAATTTGGATGCCAATACTATTTACAATGTATCTGTCAGTTTGAATTTAACAAATGCCATCGCTACCTTGAGTGCTTCCGCCGACACGGTCAACACCGCTTCAGATGGCACATTGACGTTGACTTTTACAACCGGCAGCAGTGAAACATCCATAGACCTGGCATTGACCATTGCCAAAGATGGAACTGCTGGTAACGCAAAGATTAGTACTGCCGATAATTTTGATATGCAGTCAGCCGTATATACCTATTCGGTTGTAGCATCTACCTTTACAAATGAAAATGGCAATTATTCCTTTGGCGCTCTGAAAAGCAATGCGTCTTTTATCATAGATGTAGATGAAACCAGTTTGCCCTCGGGGCTGACTCTTTTTGACGATCCCGACGGCGGCACTGTTGGCGAATCAGAGGTCAACCTAAGCATTAGCGGCCCGGTAAATTTAAGCCAGGATTTTGGCTATCAGGCTGCCTCTCCTCACAGTATTAGCGGAACGCTTTGGGCGGACAGCAATGCCGATGGCACCCTGGATGTATTGGAAACTACTCGTTTTGAAGGCGTGAGCCTCCTGCTCATAGATGACAATGGTTACATAATTGCCCAAACAACGTCCGCTTCAGATGGTACTTACCTGTTTCCGCAAATTCCTGATGGCAGCTATACCCTTGATGTAACCGATATGCATGGCCATCTGTTGGGCTATTGGCATAGCCTGGGAGTTGATAGCGAATACGATCCAACGAGTGTAAGTATGAATGGCTCAAACCAGACGGGTATTGACTTTGGCTATTATCTCGACGGGGCTGCCGTGGGAAACAAAATATGGATAGATTCCGATGGGGATGATGCCCAGGATGTAGGTGAGCCAGGTTTGCCGGGCGCAAAGGTTACCATGGAAATTGACTACAATGATGATGGATTGGCGGAAATAAGCGTATCGACAATTAGCAAGCACGATGGCGGGTATTTCTTCAAGGGCCTGCTGTTGGATGAAGACTATGACGGGACGGGAGCTTCTCCGGATTATAAATTAATAGTGGTGCTTCCCGATGGGGATATGGCAGCACAATATACCCCTGCTACACCCGATCAGGCAGGAGGCAATGATCTGCTCGATTCTGACGACCATGCCGGTCAGCTCGCCTTTGTCAATCAAGGGCAGCAAGAGGTGAGTATCAAAGCAGATGCAGGCACAGAGGCGAATGAAGCTTCGAATGATTTTGGCTACCGCCTCATTTGTGCCAACCCTAAGGTAGATTATGCTATTACGAGTGATGGTACCGACCCCGGCAGCGCACAACAGACGACCGACTACTTTTGGATAGTCGATCCTTTGCATGATGACTCCGTTTTCTACCACGAAAAGACAACACAGAAGCATGGTCGCATTCGCTCGTGGACCTATTGTGAAATCGGCGACTGGCACTACTATTACAATCCACAGGATCCTGATGAATACCTTTTTGCCATCGATCACGGCAGCAATACCACCCCCATTGAGTATATTGAAATTCGGGTGGATGATAATGCCCTTGACCGACATGTAATTGGTGCAGATGATGCAACCTTTGTCATGGTTCGTGATTGGCATGTCAAAACGGCTAACGATGATGCGCTGACTGCTTCCGTCAACGTTCGTTTTTATTTCCCACCCAATGAATATCGCCAAATGTTGGATTCTGCCAAAACGCAAGCCGCTCTTTGGGGTATTGGTACACCCAATGAAACGATGGTACAATGGTTTAAAAAAGACTCTTTCGATCCGGATGCTGACATCAATGAGACCAACTCAATACTTTCGCCATTTGATATTACTTCCAAACGCCTGGCTCCTTCTGATGCCAATGGCAACAACACGGCTCTTTCCAGTCCATCAGTCGAGAATTCTAAGAACCATATACAATTCAATGGGATTACCGGGTTTTCGGGTGGTACAGCAATGATCCACATCAGCAAATCCGCGCTACCTGTAGCACTCAGTCTCTTCGAAGCCAATGTCGAAAATTGCGATATTCGCCTGGCCTGGACGGCAGAGAGTGAGACCACTTTTAGCCACTACGATTTGCAGCGAAGTACCCAAGGGGCTATTTTCAGAACCATTCAGACCATTGCATCCGACAGAGCCGGTACGGCCCGAACCTACCAATATCTCGACCAGGAAGCCAGCAAAATTAACTACTATCGCCTCAGAATGGTTGACCTCGACGGGAGGATTGAATATTCCAAAACGCTTACCGTCAACCTGGATTGCTATGATGGGAAGCGCATGATTATCTTCCCCAACCCAGCCGTCCATGAGCAGCATACAGTATTGAATGTCAAGCTCTTCAGCCAAGACCCACAAGCTACTTTGGCCATCACCGATCTTACGGGACGGAATTTGAAGACCATGATCTTGCCTGTTCAGCAAGACTGGAACATGATCCGCCTGAATATTTCGGATCTGGCCGCCGGCACCTACTTTATTCAGCATCAGCGCAAGGATGGAACCAGAGAGGTGAAAAAGTTTGTGCTACAGCAGTGAGTACTGCTCAGCCTACAATTTGCACAGAAAGTATGAACAGTGGCCCACAAACACCGTGTTTTTTGTTTGCTGGTCGCTGCTTCCTTGTTGTTTTATTGTGGTATGGTCTTTGACATAACTAAATGTAGCCGGATTACAACCCTGAAAGCACAAAAGATTTTAGAGTATGCCCGAATTTTATTAATCGGGCTGCAAACATCTCTTTTTTGGCTTAATTGATGCTGAACACTTCTTGAAAAAAATGTACCCAGTTAAAAGCACAACCCAAACCCATGAGTACAAAATTATTATCTCTTATTGCAGTTTTCTTAATCACATTAGCCTCTATTTCAATAAATATAAAATTCAAACCCTATCAAAAATCACTACCTGAAAACACCTCGGCTCAAAGCGTAGAATCCATTCTCAAACAATATGAAGACAACATCTGGTTTGAACAAAACCTTGGACAATTCAACAATAATGTTCGATTTCAGGCTAATACCAGAGGTGCCAGGTTTCGGTTTTTGGAGGATGCTTTAAGTATTGGCGTAATGAATGAAAAGGAGGACGCCTTTGTTTGGAATATGCATTTTGTAAATGCAAAAGATGACTGTCAAATCAAAGGAAAGAAAGAAAACAAAACAAAAATCAACTATTTGTGTGCTTCGCGTTCAGTTTCAAACATTTCCTCCTTCAGCGAGATATGGTATGAGGATATTTACGACCATACCGATTTGCGCTTTTACAGTAAAGATGACGGCCGGCTTGAATACGACTTCATACTCTATCCCGGAGCATGCCTGGATGAGGTGCAGTTGGAGTTGAGTGGTATCGAAAATGTCAGGGTAGCTCACCGTGGGGCACTGGTGTTGCAAACGCCTATTGGCCAGTATTGTTCTGGTGCGCCTTATACCTATCAGGTGATCGACGGCAAGGAGTTGGCTATTGCCAGCAGTTACGTGATTGATGACAACTGCCATGTCCGTTTTGAGGTAAACGAATACGATCCGGATTACCCACTCATTATTGATCCAACTACCCTGCTCGATGCCACCTATTTTGGAAATACAATGTCTGTCAGCGATATGGAAGTGACCGCTAACGGAATATACATCAGTGGTTATCGAAACAATACCGGGATTGTATTCCCTACAACACCAGGCGTCATAAAAGCAAATGACATACCCGGAGAGTATTCGATTGGTTATGTGGTCCGATTTAGCCACGACTTAACAACCATGGACTTTGCCACCTATATTGGTAGTGCCCCTACGGCTGGTTCTGTTGTAAGGATTCAGGAGATGGAAGTAGATGGTAGTGGTAATATCTATCTGGCAGGAGAAGCAGCTAACCCGGCTACCATTCCCACAACGACAAATGCCTTTCAGAAGTTTAATCCTAAAGTAGGAACGGGACTCAACTATTCCTCCGTTTTTGCTATGAAAATCAATTCCGATGCCTCCTCGCTAGTTTATGGCACATATGTTTCGGCAGATGATTCTGATGGCTCTGTGGGCTTGGGAGAATTGCTCAACGACATGAAAATTTACAACGGCAAAATGTACCTCGTCGGAGAGACCAAGCGCACTACCTTCCCAACTACGGCGGGTGCTTACCAAATCAACAAAAAAAACACGGGCACTTCCCAAAATGCAGGGTTCGCTGCTATTTTAAACACCACTGGAACAATGTTGGAGTACAGCACCTATCTTTCCGGGCCAGCCAGCAACAGGTTTGCAGAAATTAATGCCATTGACATCAACCCAACCACCGGGACCATCTACCTGGGAGGAAACACCTCCGACGTGGACTTCCCTAATTTCAACAATCCTGTTGCTTTCGATGATTTCGACAAGCCAACGGAATCCTATCCGGATGGGTTTTTGGTGGAAATTGACCCAAAAGGTAATGGAGATGCTGATTTGCTTTACGCAACTGAAATCGGAACTGATGAGACGGAGAACCTATTGGACCTGGCAGCTCTCAACGGAGAGGTGTTTGTGTATATGACACACATGCCAAACCTTCCGACAGACCACCTCCTGCCGTTGGTCGGTTCGCCTTATCAGGCGCAGCCTATTAGCAACAGGCCTAATATCTATGTGGCGAACATCAGGCCATCCGACGGACAGATGCTGGCATCTTCTTATATACCGGTAGATTTTACCAGTGGCGGGGTAGGCATTGAAATGCACGAAATATTGCTTGGAAGCTGTGGCGATGTTTATCTTTCTGGTGAAATAAGAAGCAATGGTATAATTGAGATGCCGCCGGATGCTCACGAGCCTTCCGGCCTGGGAACTTCCACCAGGGATGGCTTTTTACTGCGCCTCAATGAGCAATTGTCCACTTTGACCCAGGGAACTTATGTTGGGGGTAATAATGCTGAAAAATGGGCAGAGATAGATATTCATGACGGAGCCGTTTACTTTGCCGGCACCTCATCTTCTCCGGACATTCCCGTTTCTGCTGATGCATTTATGACCAGCGGCGGAGCTTCTTTTGGTTACATAATGAAATACAGCAATCTGCATATCGAAACAGAAAACGACACCATTTGTGGCAGCAAAAATATTCAGCTCAACCAATTGAGTGTACATTGTGGGAAAGAGCCCTACACTTACCAATGGACGGCCCTTACTCCTGCCTCGGTTAATAGCATCAATGACAACACCCTGCCCAACCCCACGGTTGATCTCAATGCAACAGCCACTTTTCAGGTACAGGTAACCGATGCCCACGGAGCTATTGAAACGGATACGGTCCACCTGGAATTAATTCCAGGTGCCGCACAGGTTGATGCAGGTGAAAATCGGCACATTTGCAGCGGGGATACTACTCAAATCGGCACCCACCATTTTGAAGGCGTCACCTATAGCTGGTCGCCCACAGCAGGGCTGAGCAGTGCCTCTGTTGGAAAGCCAAATGCTTTCCCCAACAGCACTACCACCTACACCTTGACTTATACAGACTGCAGCGGCACAACTGCTACAGACGATGTGGTGGTTTATGTAGATGCGCATCCTTCCACAGTTATTGATGCAGGTGCAAATGCGGCTGTTTGTATTGCATCGGATTATCAGATCGGCACTCCGGAGGTAGCGACGTTTACCTATAGCTGGTCTCCGGCTGAAGGGCTGGACAATCCGAATATTGCACAACCAACGGCATTGAAAGTCTTTGCCGAAAGGGAGTACACACTGACCATGACCAGCCTCTGTACAGGGGCTACAGCAACGGACGTAATACAATTGACTATCGATCTGGCCAGTGCGAACGCCGGGGAAGATAAAAAGGGCTGCCCGGGCACCAACGTTACCATAGGCAATTCACCTAATCCTTTGTACACCTCTTACTCTTGGACGCGGGCCGATGATGGTTCCACTACCGGTATTACCAATCCCACATCTGCCAATCCATCCGTCAATATTGCTACTGCGGGAACGTATAAAATCGTTTTGGAAACGACAAGTAGCTGCGGCACAACCCGCGATACGATGCAGATAATATTTGAGAATAATATACCTGTTGCCAATGCCGGGGCCGATGTGGATGCTTGCGTCAACTGGCCGGATACGACTACTCACAAATCAATTCAAATAGGCACCCCGGGAGATGTCAATTTTTCCTATCAGTGGATTGTAAAAGGCGGAGCTTCGGCAGCACCCTTTCTCAACAATGTTAATGCTGCTCAACCGATAGCTTCGGTGGACAGTACAACCGAATTTGTGCTTACACAAACCAGCCTTTGCAACGGAGCGCAGGACAAGGACACTGTTGCGGTAAATGTACCAGCAAATGTACCTTCTGTGGATGCCTATGAAAAAAGCAATCCCAACCAAACCACTATTTGTCCACAACCTTTTGGTGGCGATTTTATCGGAATGGACGGTGAAGCAGGCGTTATTTATTCCTGGTCGCCGACTGCGGGGCTGTATTCCTACCTGAGCCAATACAACGGACTGGATGCGCCCAGCGTTGCTGCCAAGCCTTTTTTTACAACCCGATACACACTTACTGCCATTGATACTTGTTCCGGAAAAATGGCTACTGATACCGTACTGGTAGTTGTAGAAACCGGAGGCAATTGTGTGATGTCGGATCCTCTGGATGCCAATGCTGCCCCTTCTGCAGAAATGGCTGAGGAAGAAGTGGTTATTTGCAAAGGGGAGTCGGTACAAATTGGCATCCCCGCCTCTGCCAATTCCAATATGAGCTACCAATGGTCTCCTACTGCTGACTTGAGTGCGCCTACCAGTTCAACAACCACTGTGAATACGCCTTCGGGAACCCGTACTTATATTCTCACGACCACCAACACCAACACAGGCATCAGCCATTCCGACCAGGTTATGGTAGTAGTTCGCCCACAAGTGTTAGCCAGTGCAGGCTCTTCTCCCTTAACGTTTGATTGTATTGAAGATATAAATAATATTCACTTGGGGCCGGCCACAGGTCAAACACAGTACGAAAATCCGGATTGGGATATCAAATGGACACCTGAGCTGGGGCTGAATGATCCTAAAGCGTTGCGCCCAACGCTTAGCGGCCCTGACGTGGCGGATTATTATGAAGTGCGGGTTATAGATCCTGTGACTGGATGTAGTTCAACAGCTTTTGTTACATTGCAATTTAACAGTTCTTTTTCAGATGCCGGTGCCGACAAATCACTATGCCCTGGAAATTCCGTTCAAATCGGAACACCTGCACTACCTTCTAGCGGGGATATCTTTACGGGTCTAACGACATATAGTTATGAATGGACACCTAAAGAGGGGCTTGATAATCCATATACGGCCCAACCCAATGCTAGTCCCTCCAAAACGCAAATTTATACAGTAACAGTGACAAAGACGGTTCAGGATTTCTTTAGTCAAACGATTTGCAATCAGAGCAGTTCTGTTGTTGTTACCCTTGAAAATACAACTACAGAAACAGCAAACGCAGGTAGCGATCATTCTAATCTCTGCCCCTCCGACCCCGATGTAACCATTGGTACCAATACCGACGAAAGCCCCGATGCCACCTATTCCTGGACGAATACCAGCTATTTGAATAATGCAACTTTAGCACAACCCACCGTCGATGTATCGGCTCTGCCCACAGGTACCACTACTTTTGAACTGACTGTAACCGATGTGGCTACAGGCTGTACAACTACTGATAAAGTAGATGTGGAAGTTAATCCAACCACACCTCCTTCCGTATCAGTCGATCCTGCCCAAAGTGGTTGTGTGGGAAGCCTGGTGGATATAACGGGTGCCAGTGTTCCTGCCGGCTATGACTTTCAATGGACATCCGTTGATGACCCCGGATTACAATATCTGGGACAGACTAACTCACTTACACCCAAAGTAAAAGTACAAAGCACCTCTCTTACCTATACCCTGGAAGCTAGCGATAAATGTGGCGGAGCTCCCGTGACAGCTTCCGTTACTATAACACCAACGGCAGGCCCGTCTATCACTTCAATGGGGAGTTATGGTGTAGTGTGCCCGGGTGGCCCTTTGGCTTTATTGGGAGTAGCTGCAACGGGAGCGACGAGCTTTACATGGTCACCTGCCACCGCGGTAGATAATGCCTTCATTCAAAACCCGAATTTTATTGGTACCGAAACCACTACCTTGTCATTGACGGTGTCGGATGGCACATGCGAGGTTACCGACAATGTGACGATACAGGTTGATATGCCGCCCGTCGATGCGGGAAAAGATGAAGCTACCTGTACCGGAGCGCCTGTTACCGTCGGGACGCCCGGCAACCCCGCCTTGTATAATTACAACTGGGCTATATTTGCCGGCCCTGGACCCTTGCCGGGAGTGGTCAATACGCCTCAGATCACCGTCAACCCTACGGGTACGACACAGTATCAATTGACCGTGACGACTATTGCAGGAGCATGTCCGGCCAGTACGGATATCGTTACAGTAACCATTCCTACAGGAGCACCTACAGCCAATGCCGGCGCAGACGACAATAAATGTTTAGCTGATCCTGCCGTATCAATTGGTTCAGCTCTTGTGCCAGGAATGACTTACGCTTGGTCGCCGGCTGCCGGATTGTCGGCCAATGATGTGGCCAATCCGAAAGCCTTGCCCGAAGTGACAACGACTTATACGGTAACAGTAACCAATCCGTGCAATGGCCTGATGGCCACCGATCAGGTTGTGGTAACCATTGATCCCGCTCCGGTTGCAGATGCCGGAGAAGAGGTATCGGGCTGCTTTGGCGACAGTTTCACTCTGGGATCTACAGATCTCGGCCATACCTATAGCTGGTGGCCTACTACTGGTCTGAGTGACCCTAGTAGCGCCATGCCTACGGTCTCATTGTCCAAGATTGGTCCGTCTGCCGCCACGATTACCTATACTCTTACCGTAGATGATGGAGTAAACTGTACGGCTGCTGATGAAGTCGTGGTAACGTTTAATCCGATACCGGAGTTGGATTATAATGATAGGGTAGTGTGCCAAGGTAGTAGCGTAGGAGTTGATAATGGCATTTCAGGGGTTCAGGAGCCATACAGCATCATCTGGACACCAAACCAAAATATAAGTAATAACAAAATAGCGGCACCAATTTTTTCACCTACACAGACGACAGAATATACGGTAACGGTTTTTACCCCGGCGGGCTGTATGGCCAGCCAAACTATTGTAATAAAAGTAGATGATTTCAGCATTACTCCAACGGCCACACCTGCTTGTGAGGACGGAACTACTAACATATCCGTCGATAACATCCCCGGCGCGAGCTACCAATGGAGCGGCCCCAATGGGTTTAGTTCTTCCCAACGTAGAAATAGTTTAAGTAATCTTGTAGCTGCTGATTTTGGAAGCTATTCCGTTACCGTCACAAGTAGTAATGGTTGTACTAAAAGTGCAAGCGTGGAACTGGTGGACGTTTGTACGATAGTATCTGATTGCGATTTAAGTATTGATAATGTCGCTGTTGGGAGTTGTACCTATGATACTGGAAGCCAAATCAGTGAATCTGAGGTAACGGTAACGGTCAGTTGGGGAAGCGGAGCTCCATCCGGCGAAAAAATACTTGTGTATTCACTCTCCGATTCTGTTTATATTGACGCCACTACCTTGACATCACCTCAATCAGTCGATCTCACAGTGCCTGCCGACAGCACGTACAAGAATGGTGTGGCAGCACATTTTGAGACAACCACCGGCTGTAATGATATCGAGTACTACGATGCGCCACCACCTTGCATGAGCTTGCCGGTAGAGCTGAGCCAATTTGAAGCCCATCGGGAAAACTGTGACGTTCGACTTAACTGGACAGTAGAAAGTGAAACCCAATTTAGTCATTATGAACTGCAGCGAAGCAGCAATGGCATCTCGTTCCATTTGCTCGAAGAAATAGCATCGGCTGGTAGCAACGGCAGGAATATCTACCAGTACCTTGACAGGGAATCATCAAAAATCAACTATTACCGCTTAAAAATGGTGGATCTCGATGGTTCGGTACGATACTCCAAGATGCTTAGCGTACGCAATGATTGCTATGATGGGAAGCGCATGATTATCTTCCCCAACCCAGCCGTCCATGAGCAGCATACAGTATTGAATGTCAAGCTCTTCAGCCAAGACCCACAAGCTACTTTGGCCATCACCGATCTTACGGGACGGAATTTGAAGACCATGATCTTGCCTGTTCAGCAAGACTGGAACATGATCCGCCTGAATATTTCGGACCTGCCCGCCGGCACCTACTTTATTCAGCATCAGCGCAAGGATGGAACCAGAGAGGTGAAAAAGTTTGTGCTACAGCAGTAGGCTGGAATGGTCAGCAATAAGTTGCTAACATTTCTTTAAGCCTCTTTAAAAAAGCATTAAATCCAGGAAATAGGTTTATCTTTTTACCAATTAACTCGTTCTAAAGGCAAACAAAAGTGCCAACATGAAGAATATCACGCTTTATTCAATATTGCTCTTTTTGATGATGCTGACTTCCTGCGATCCAGCTAAAAAATCATTGAGCAATCTCAATATCTTCCCTGTGGAGGATGATATTCGACTCGGCCAGCAGGTCAGTCAGGAGATCGAAAGCAAACCTTCCGAATTTCCCATTTTGCCTGAACGGGGCAATGAAGAGGCTTATCGTTACATCCGTTCAATGACTCGAAATATATTGAATAGCGGTAAGGTTCGATATAAAAATGAATTCAAATGGGCGATAAAAATCATTGATGATGACAAAACCCTCAATGCCTTTGCCACTCCCGGTGGCTACATTTATGTATATACCGGATTGATCAAATTCCTGGACACGGAAGACCAACTGGCCGGTGTGCTGGGGCACGAAATTGCGCATGCCGACCGCCGCCATTCCACGCGTCAGCTCACCCGCAGTGTAGGTATATCGGTATTGATCGATGCGGCTTTGGGAAAAAGCGGCGCTGTCACTCAAATTGCGCAGGGCTTACTCAGCCTCAAGTTTAGCCGTTCTCACGAAACCGAAGCCGATGCGTATTCTGTCACCTACCTTTGTGGTACCCATGATTACAACCCCAGCGGAGCAGCAGGGTTTTTTAAAAAAATTGGAAGTAAAGGCTCCCCTCCTGAATTTCTCAGCACCCACCCCAACCCAACCAACAGGGTTCAGAAGATTGAACAACGAGCAAAAGAACTCGGTTGCTCGCCCAGGGCTGAGGAAAATCGCGAATATCAGCGCATCAAGAGTCTTTTGTAAAAGCCTTTGCACTTGTTCGATAAACAGGAGTTATAGGCCATATAAAGCAAGCAGGCACCTGTGAGTGAGAAGAAGGGTATGTTGAGGACACATAATGTGTCAAGAGCATCTATAATTGTACCTTATCATGGTGTCGAAGAATCACCAAAGGTTAAATCGCTTTCCACAAAACCCGCCAAATCCGGGCGTTTTGCCACTCCTTTCTCAATGATCGCCAGCACCCGCTGCCTTTCCGCACCGCTCAATGGCAGGCGCGGAGGCCGCACCGCTTCTGTACCCAGGCCCGTAGCCACTTCGGCCAATTTGATGTATTGTACCAGCTTGGGGTGAATGTCAAGTTCCAGCAAGGGCATAAACCAACGATAGATATCCAACGCTTCCTGCAAACGCCCTGCTTTGGTCAGTTGGTAGATGAGTACCGTTTCGCGAGGGAAGGCATTCACCAGGCCAGCCACCCAACCATCTGCTCCGGCGGCCAGCGATTCAAAAGCTAGCGTATCTACACCGCCCAGTATTTTGAGGCGGCCGCCGAAGGCGTTGCGCATGCGGGTGATGTTGGTAATATCACGGGTCGATTCTTTAATGGCCTGGATGTTGTCCAGCTTTAGCAGCTCCTCCAGCATCGGTACAGAAACCATGATTTTGTAATCTACCGGATTGTTGTACACCATGATAGGGCGGCTGGTAGATTGGGCAATGGTTTTGAAAAAGGTGACCACTTCGGCATCGCCGGCTTTGTACTGCATGGGCGGAAGGAGCATAAAACCATGCGCCCCCAGCTTTTCAGCCTGCTGCACCATCGCAATGGCTTCGGAAGTGCGCCGCTCGGCGATATTGAGGATGATGGGCAACTGCCCGCCAAATTCGCTTAAACTGTAGGTGAGCAGGCGCAGCTTCTCCGCATTGCTGAGCGTACTGGCCTCGCCGAGGCTTCCACAAAGCACGATGCCCTCCACTCCGGCATCGATCTGGGCTTGCAAATTGTGCCCAAAAACTGACAGGTCGAGCTGATCATCGGCAGTGAACTTAGTGGTGACGGCAGGATAAACGCCTTCCCATTTTACAGTCATTGGAGTCGGGTTTTGATAAATACTGGCGCGAAAATATTAATTTTTCCAGAAAGCAGGAAGATGAAAAAGTTTGTTAGTCCTCGATTTCGATAGTTGGAAATCGATACAAGTACACGCCCGATCGCCTAAATTGCTGCGCCCGGAGCTGTCGGGCTCGCCCATCCAAATAGCTCGCAAATAGCTGCCGGTCATCCGAATTGCCCCTTTGGTAATGAGAAAACAGCAGCCAAAGCCGCCCCGTGCCAATTCCGTCAAAATCGGCCTGCCAGGCCTCCCAGGGCGAACGGCCCTTCATCACTCTATTTTTCAAAACATAGCGTTTTTTATAATACTCAAAAGCTGGCAAAGCATAGTGGTACACGTATAAACGATCGCCTTCCTTCCTGTTTTGCAGATAATATTCCAGCGCACTTTTCATATCCTCAACCTCTTCAGGCTCCACGATTCGATGCATCACATTTAGGAAGGGTTGGAGAAACAGCACTACCACAAGCATTTGGGGTAGATAGCGATTGTAGTTGGCAGCGGGAAGCCGGGAGAGCACTTGCTGGATTAGGCTCAAACCCTCCACTACCAGCCAAATCACTGCCGGCGCAGCAAATAGCAGTACACGAGGGATAGTAGAGTACAATTGAAAAGCGGAAACCAGAAAAGCCAATACCAATGCCAACAAATAGGCTTTTAACAGCAATGGCCGGCGCTTCGGCAGGCCATATATGCCAAACAAGGCTGCTACGGCTGCCAGGTACTTAAAAAGGAAACCACCCGGATTTCGGAAAACATGAAAAAAATGGTCAAAGTACCACGTCCAACTTTCTGGCTGCCAAAATTGCAAAGGCATAAAGTACGCCTGATGGAAAGCAGCCAGCCCTTCCTGTTGAATGCGATCTTGTAAAAAAAGAAAGTAGTATAGCCCAAAACTTAGTATCCAGGCCGCATTCCAGAACAGCCAATTTGTCCGCGGCGTTTTCATTAAATGGACAAGCGACAGGCCCGCCACTACAAAGACGGCCGCTTGCGAAAACCATACGGCCAGCGCGCACAGCAGAGCAAAGCCAGCCAACCGCTTCCAGGAAGCCTCCTCCTTTTGCATCCACAAGCTACCATAAATCAGGAGCAGGGCAACGAACACATCGGTGCTGTACTGTTTCAGTTCAACGGCAAAGTATATATGAGGTCCGTGAAAGGCAAAAAAAGCAAGCGCAACAAGCGCCCAGCCGGGCGAAAACAGCCGTCGGCTCAATTTGTCGAACAGCCAAAGGGAAACAATGGCACAAAGAAAAGGAATCAGGCGCAGCGCATATTCCGAAGAGCCAAATAGCAGCATAGCGCATTTTTCGACCCACAAAAAGCCGAGAGGAGCAATTTGCCCAAAATCGAGCATTCCGCCCAGCTCCGCAAAAGATTTGTGCAGCAAGTTGTGGGCGAGCATAGCTTCATCGTACCAGAGGGAGCGGTTGTAGAGATAGGCATACAGCCGAATGACTGCGCCCAAGCCCAGTAATAACGCCATTCCTCTGCTATAAGCACGATCAGAGCACTGGCCGGTAAATGCTGGCTTCATCTACATTGAAATGGGTGAAATTAGAAAAGCATTATTACAAGAGCCCTATTCCTTACGGCACTAGTGCGACTAGGTCGAAGAAATACACCTTTCGTTTTCCAGACTAGTCAATTGGGATTTTTCTTTTTGGGGCTGGTACATTATGTATGCCCTGGGGCACTAGTACTTGAGACACACATTTTTGGGCTCGGTGAAAAATCGCAAAGCTTCCAACCCACCCTCTCTGCCTACGCCACTATTCTTCATGCCGCCAAAAGGTGTGCGGAGGTCGCGTAACAGCCAGCAATTGACCCACACCACCCCGGCATGCAAGCGTTCTGCCAGGCGGCCGGCCCGCTGCACATCCTTAGTCCAAAGGGTGGCAGACAGGCCGTACTCTGTCGAATTGGCATATTTGAGCACCTCTTCTTCCGTATCGAAAGGCATAATGCTGACTACCGGGCCGAAAATCTCTTCCTGATTGGTGCGGCAATCAAAGGGAAGCCCTTCGATGACAGCAGGCCTGAGGAAGCTGCCATTTTCAAAATCGCCCTTCATCACCACCGGCTCACCGCCACAAAGTACCTTGCCACCCTCTACCTCGGCCAGTGCCAGATAGCTCATCACTTTTTCCATATGCGCTCTTGATGAAAGCGCACCAAGGTCAGTGACGGAGGAAAAAGGATCGCCAACTTTCAAAAACTGAGTACGCTTGACCAGTTCTTCCTTGAAGCGATCATAGATCGGGCGCTCCACAAAAATGCGTGATCCACAAAGGCAAATCTGTCCGTTGTTGGAAAAGCTGGAGCGTAAGGTGCCGAGCATCATTTCATCAAAATCACAATCAGCGAAGATGATGTTGGGGTTTTTGCCGCCTAGCTCCAGGGATAGCTTTTTAAACTGAGGTGCCGCGATTTCTGCAATTTTTCGGCCGGTAGCGGTGCCGCCGGTGAAGGAAATGGCTTTGATCTTTGGATGCGTCACAATGGCCTGTCCCGCTTTGCCGCCCAGCCCGTGGATAATGTTGAGCACCCCCGGCGGCAGCCCGGCTTCGATGCAAGCTTTACTGAGCATGTAAGCGGTCATCGGCGTGACTTCTGATGGCTTGGCCAGCACACAATTGCCGGTAGCGAGCGCCGGCGCAATCTTCCAGCTAAAAAGATAAAGCGGTAAGTTCCAGGGCGAGATACAGCCTACTACGCCAAGTGGCTGACGCAGTGTAAAATTGATCGCCTTGCCTTCCATGTGATGCGATTCGGAGGCGAAGTGGAGGATAGCAGTAGCAAAAAACCGAAAATTTTGATGTGCCCGGGGAATGTCCACACTATTCGCCATAGCGAGGGGTTTTCCGGAATCAATGCTTTCAGCGTGGGCAAAGGCATTGAGGTTTTGTTCGATGATATCGGCAATGCGAATCAATATACGGAAACGCTTCTGTACACCCATTTTCGACCATTCCGGGAAGGCCCGTTGAGCGGCTTCTACGGCTTTTTGCACATCTGCCTCATCAGAGTCGGGAATATGGGCATATACCTGGCCGGTAGCTGGATTGGTATTGTCGAGATAATTGCCAGAGCTGGCGGGTACCAGCGTGCCGTTGATATAATTTTTTATGTATTTGTCGGGACTCATGGATGTTTGTTTAACAACTCATCAGTACGAATGTACTAAAGCCCGACTAATAAACCATGTGGCGGCCTTACAATCTTTGCAAATTTTGGAATCTATACCCACTCAAAATGTCCCCTTCGATTGATGGTATAACACAGCGAGCAGGGTTTGGCCAACAGCCCTCAATGTGCGTTTGTCAATCACATCCATATTGTCGGCCTGCGTGTGCCAGTAGTGTCCAAAGCCGGAGGCGGAGCCATCGGGGCGGTTGATAATATCGATCATCGGGATACCGGCGATGGTGTTTACGAAGTAGTGATCGTCCACAAAAGGCTTGGTGTTTACGTCCACAAACCAATTGCCATAGCCCATGCCCTGGGCAAGCTTCCATACTTTTCGCATCACTTTGGGAGCAAATTGCATAGAAGTACCATCTTTGGTGAAGCGGGCATTTTTGGCGCCGACCATATCTAACAAAATGCCAAACTGCGCCCGATATCTCTTGCTATGCGGATTGCGCGACCAGTGCTGCGACCCCAGGCACCAGGATTCCAATGGCCCGTCTTCCCCTCCCTGGCCATAATCTTCGAGATCGAAAAAGATAATATCGACGCCTAAATCAATTGGGGTTTGATGAATCTGGCGGGCCACTTCCAGTAATATACCCACCCCGCTGCCACCATCATCGGCACCCAATACGGGCTTATTTTTATTCGCTTCGTCGGGATCGTGGTCAGAGATGTGGCGGGTATCCCAATGGGCGGCCAGCACAACGCGCTCTTTCATGCCGGGATTGTATTGAGCAATGATATTGGTCCCTCTAAGCGATTCGCCGGTATAAGCTTTGGCGGTAAAATCCTGAGCGATGACTGTAGCACCAAAAGCCTCAAGTTTTTGTATGAGCCAGTTGCGAGTGCTGGTATGAGGTGGCGTATTGGGGACGCGTGGGCCGAATGAAACCTGCTTGGCTATGTATTGATAGGCTGAATCGGCCGTAAATCGGGGAACTTTAACAGGGCCCCCTTTTTTGGGCGGCTTTTGCTCAACGGTGGGAGCTTGAGAAGGGTCGTCTTTACAAGCCGAGCAATAGATACCGACAAAAAGTACACCGAGGGCCAATATGCTGAGAAGAAAGATTTTGTTTTTGAACATGTGAAAAAGTGCTTTATTCTAAGATTTCATTGAACTGAACAATCATTCTTTCGTCCAGGTAGTGCCGTCTTTACCATCCTTCAGCAGAATGCGCAGCTCCTGGAGCGTGTCCCGGATTTTGTCGGCAGTTGTCCAGTCCTTGCTAGTTCGGGCATGTTGCCGGATATCGATAATCAATTCCATAAGCCCATTGAGCGTGCCGCTCTGGCCGTTGCTGGCGTGGCTCTCATCGAGCAGTCCAAATATCTGATAAATAAAGTCATTGAACGTCTTTTGCAGTCGCTCAAGTGTTTCGGAGGTAATATCGTTGAATGAAAGCTGCCCGCCTTTCAGGCCATTGATCCTGGGTACCAGTTCGAAGAGCCTGGAGAGAGCTTTGGGCGTATTAAAATCGTCCAGCATATCAGCATGTGCTTGCTCGATGAGCCCGTTCACGGCTTTGTCCAATTCGGCAGCACTTCCTCCTCCCGGAGGTGTAAAGGCTTGCAGATTTTTGTTGGCCTCCATCAACCGGCGGTAGCCTTTTTCGGCAGCCAACAGTGCTTCGTCCGTCAAATCAAGGGTACTCCGGTAGTGTGATTGAAGCATAAAAAAGCGGAGCATCATCGGGCTGTAGGCTTTGGAAATGTGCGAACTGTCGCCTGTGAAGAGCTCTTGCGGTGTGATGGAATTGCCTTCGCTTTTCGACATTTTGCGGCCATTCATCAGCAGCATATTGCCGTGCATCCAGTAATTGGCCGGTGCGCAATTGCAGGCGCCGTGATTCTGAGCAATCTCGTTTTCGTGATGCGGAAATTTGAGATCGGAGCCACCGCCATGAATGTCGAAGGTTTTGCCGAGATACTTGGTACTCATGGCCGAGCATTCGAGATGCCAGCCGGGAAACCCTTCTGACCAGGGCGATTGCCATCGCATAATATGCTGCGGATCCGCTTTGATCCAGATGGCAAAATCGGAAGGGTGGCGCTTTTCCTCCTGCTTTTTCAAATCATCGCGCGATTCGGCCATCAGCTCATCCAGTTTTCGGCCGGAAAGCTGGCCGTAGATGTTTTTCGCTTTGGCGAATTTGATCGTATCGAAATACACGGAGCCGTTGTGCAGGTAGGCATAGCCATTGTCGAGGATGGTCTGTACCATATCAATCTGCTCGATGATGTGGCCGGTAGCGCGTGGTTCGATGCTTGGCGGAAGCGTGTTGAAAATCTCCATCATCTGGTGAAACCCATAGGTATATCGCTGAACGATTTCCATCGGTTCCAATTTTTCCAGCCGCGCCTTTTTGGCGATCTTATCCTCATCTCCAATATCCACGTCGCCGGTGAGGTGGCCCACATCGGTAATATTGCGCACATAGCGGACCTTGTAGCCCAGATGCATCAGATAGCGATATACCACATCAAAGCTCACAAAGGTTCGGCAGTTGCCCAGGTGTACATCGCTATACACCGTAGGGCCGCAGACGTACATTCCGATATGATCTTGATGAATGGGGCGAAAGACTTCCTTCTTTCTGCTAAGGCTATTGTAGATTTTCAACTCTTGAGACATGGCGCAAAATTACATTTTATGTTTTAAATGCAACAGTTGTACGAATTGGTTCCGGCAGTATGGTTAAATCTTACGAAGATTATTACTTGTGGTTTACTTTTAAGCTGCACATTACCGGATAATGGTCTGAATAATTTTTGCGAAGCACCGCAAAATCCTGTACGACCAATTCGGGGGAAGTGAAAACATAGTCAATCCGCAGAGCGGGGATAATACCGGCATAGGTAGTGCCTATGCCGAAGCCTTTTTTACAAAAAGCATCATTGAACCCCTCGCTGAAGAGCCTGTAAATGTAGGACTGTGGCGTATCATTCAGATCGGCACAAAGGAGAGCAGGATGAGGGCTCGTAGCTGCGTGTGCCTTTACCGTACGAGCCTGCTCAACGCGTATTGCCGAAGCACGTTTGACACGTCCGATCATCCCTCGGATATCGCTCCACGTCTCGCGCTCCTGCAAATCTCCTGTTTCGATTACATCGCTGGCAATGCCACTGACCTTGTTGGATTGCAAATGTGCGGAATATATCCTGACGGCTTTGCCGTTGATGTTGAGATCGGCCCAAAGGCAGGAATTGGTGGTGGTTCCAAAATCGATAAGCCCTTTGTTGGCAAAGGGGAATTTGGATAAAATGGCAGTCCCTTTCTCCCCCACTCTGTATTGATACTCAAATCCAAGTGCCTCTTTTAATACATTTGTACTATACATACCGCTTTCCTGCAGGCAAAGGATATCGGGATCGGCCTGACCTAAAAACCGGGCAAGTTCACCGATTTTCTTTTCTTTTTCGGCTTTTTTCCCTTTGATATACTGAAGATACTGGATGTTGTAACTCATTACCTTTACCTCCGGAGCCACAGGCGCAGCTGCCGTGTTGAATCCCCAAAAAGCAGTCAGATGGCTCCACCCCATAAGGATGCAAGCCAAGGAGAACAGGAAATACCAGCGCCGCGAAACCACCCAAAAGCCAACAAACAGCAGATTGGCCAGTAGTAGCCAGGGGTAAGCAATGCCGAAAAAGGTGACGGGCCAAAAGTGTACAGGGTTGATATAGGGAGAAAGGTAAGAAAGGAAGGTGAGCAAAATTAAACCCACATTCAGCCACCGAATCAAATTGTTTACTCGCTGCACGGAAGTGGTTTTGGGATGATTGAATTACTTTTTACTGGCCCGAAACAAAAACTCCTTTTCCTCCGGGGTCAGGCTTTCATAGCCTTTCATTTTTATTTTATCGAGAATAGCATCAAGCTGTTCCTGGTGAGAAGGCCCTTCCACATCACTCACCCCATGCCCTCGCCCTCTCCTGGCCGATTTGTTGCGAAACACGACCTGTGGCCGTTTCGCTTTGCCGCTCAGCCAGTTTGGGATGGAGGCAAAGAAAGAAGCAATCGAGCTGAGCAGACGATTTACAGGGAGGGCAAAGTTGCGGCCCTGTTGAAGCTGCGAAATGTAGTACCAGCCAAAGAGTGCCCCGCCCAGGTGAGCGAAGTGGCCCCCGGTATTTGCCTGATTGGCAATGCCGATCATATCGAGAAACACCAGCACCACTGCGATATATTTGAGTTTTACGGATCCGATAAGCAGCAGCTGCATCGGGTAGTCGGGTGCCAGCGCTGCCGAACCAACCACGATGGCCATTACAGCGCCTGAAGCACCCAGAGCAAAACTGCCCACATCGCCACCATAGCCCAGCAAATTGGCCGTGATGATAAAAACGACATTGCCGGCCAGTCCTCCCAGCAAATACATCGGCAGGATGTGATGATTGCCTATCAAATCGGCGATTATCCGGCCAAACCAGTATAAAAAGAGCATGTTCCAGAGGATGTGCCAAACACCTTCGTGCAAAAATATACTGCTGAAAATAGCCCAGGGGTGGATGATGTCATGCCACAAATTGGAAGAAACGCAAAATAGATGCAGGAAATCATCAAAATAGGGCAAATCACCAAATCCGGTAGCTGTGCGCATGATGATTTTGACCAAATTGACCAATACAAATACCCCAATATTGATAAATACTAGCCGAACCACCATATTGCCCTGGCGGTACTCTCGCTTGATATCATTCCAAATGGAGCGTAGCATGAGTTGGGTTTTTAATAACAAAGGGCAAATTTAGGAACTTGTACAGTGTTTATCAAGTTCGATAATATATTGAATTATTATCATGCTATATGAGCAAATTGCATTCCAGTTGATTTTCAAAAGCGGACACCAAATTTTCGCCAGTACAAGATGAGCAAAAATCCAAAAAGCGCCCCACCCAAGTGGGCGAAGTGGGCGATGTTGTCCCACGAAAATTGATTGATGCCCAAATACAGCTCAACCACCATTAATATCGGAATAAAGTATTTGGCTTTGATAGGGATCGGCAAAAAGATCAGCATCAGCTCCGTATTTGGAAAGAGCATACCAAAAGCCAGCAACAATCCGTAAACAGCCCCCGAGGCACCTACAGTAGGAATGTCCATTCTGGCTTCTGCCACCCCCTGCATCAAGGCCCCAACCTCCTTTACAGCCGTTTGATTGGCAGCATCCAGTTGGTCGGCAATTTGATCAATAAAGGGTAAATTCACCTGCGCCAGATCACCCTGATTCATAATATACGTACCATTTTCCTTGAAAAAAGAAATTGCTTTGGCATAGGAGGGCGAATGGTAAAAGGCTTCCACGGAGGCCTGCAAAGAGTTGAAATCGTACCAATTGTATAAAGTGTGCAAAGCCGCAGCTCCAAGTGCGCAAAAGAAGTAGAAAAACAAGAAACGCTTTGCACCCCAAAGTGCTTCCAAAGCACTGCCAAACATGACGAGGGCAAACATATTAAAAAACAAATGCGTCAAATTGGCATGCATGAAAAAATGAGTAACGATCTGAAAGGGTTGAAAATGGGAAGATTTAAAATAATACAGCGCCAATAAATTGGTGTCGATAACCTGGCTGGCCAAAAACATCAATACATTAATAATCAGTAAGTGCTTAACAACGTCCGTAATTCTAAACATGCTTTTTTGCTTGGTTTATCCTGTTCAATAGCATCGAAAGGTAAAACAAATTTTACGGTTTGAGGTTGGCTCTTCGACGATATTGCCGAATGGCTGGATAAACATACACAGATTGAAAGCCAGCCCCGAGCGTGAGTCGATCTGCACAGATTATGAAAATCATCCCTAAATTCACCATCGTGTATAGAAACTATTTTCTGCTCAACTTTGTACCTATTGCTGGATACAAAAATTCTATTACCTCATGGCAAAGCTAAAGCTGCGCGGCAAAGATCTTATCAAAATCGGATTTCCTCAAGGGAAGGCCATTGGCGTTGCCATGCAACAACTCAACAGAAAAAAGCTGCCAATGACCAAAGCCGAAGCGCTAAACCTGCTCACGCAGCTGCTTGCCAATCCCGCCGAATTTCTAGACCATCAGCTGCTCGGCCCCATCGCAGCAGCCTTGCCGGCAGAGCCAACCAGCCCTAAGCTATATGATCAGCCAGCAGCATACCCAGTCTATGGCATTGACCAAATCGATCAGGCCGCTATCCACCAGATGGACCTCGCCATGCGCCTCCCTGTCGCGGAAGCGGGGGCGCTGATGCCTGATGCACATGTCGGATACGGCTTGCCTATTGGTGGAGTGCTGGCCACTGAAAAAGCGGTGATTCCCTATGGTGTAGGGATGGATATCGGTTGCAGAATGTGCCTTAGCGTATATCCGGCACAAATAGATTTGTTGGAGGATGTCAGCCGTTTTGAAAAACTCCTGACAGAAAACACTCGTTTTGGTATCAGTGAATTTGACAGCCCCCGGGATGCTGCTGTACTCCAAAACCCGACCTTCAAAGAGGTTGCTTTCGTGAAAAAGCTGAAAGACAAAGCCTTTCGCCAAATTGGCACCTCAGGCTCTGGCAATCACTTTGTGGAATTTGGGGTAGCAGAAATCAGTGACCCTCAAAACGAATTCGGGCTTCCTCCAGGACAATACCTGGCGCTGTTGTCTCATTCCGGATCGAGAGGGCTGGGAGCCAATATTGCCCGGCATTACACCAAAATGGCTATGGAGCTGTGCAATTTGCCCAAGCAGGCCCGTCACCTTGCCTGGCTGGATTTGGACAGCGAGGCGGGGCAAGAGTACTGGTTGGCGATGAATCTGGCGGGTGATTATGCCTCTGCCTGCCACCACCAGATTCACGATCGGATGACAAAAGCTCTGGGAGAGGAAGTAATCGCCAGAGTGGAAAACCACCACAACTTTGCCTGGCGTGAAGCGCAGCCCGACGGGCGCGAACTTATCGTCCACCGCAAGGGAGCTACACCGGCGGGGGAGGGAGTGCTAGGGGTAATTCCCGGGTCGATGACTGCTCCCGGCTTTATCGTCAGAGGAAAGGGAAATCAATCCTCCCTTCGCTCTGCTGCTCATGGAGCCGGACGCATGCTATCAAGGAGGCAGGCCAAAAACAGCATTTCGAAAAAGGAACTAAGAATGCACCTCAAAGCCAAAGGAGTAAGCCTAATCGGTGGTGGCTTGGACGAGGCGCCCTTTGCCTACAAAGATATCGGGGAGGTAATGCGGAAGCAGGAAGAATTGGTGGATATAGTGGGCACCTTCAAACCCAAGGTGGTGCGGATGGATAGTGGTTGAAAGAATCTTGAGGATAAAGGCTACACCTAATGGCGGCAAGGCTCACTGCTGCGGATGAATTAGCCACTGCCAAATTGCTTTTCCAAATCGTCCAGCTCATACGTCATAAAACATTTTCGGCCGGAAGGGCTTTGGAAGGGCATGCTACAGGCAAAAAGCTGATCGATGAGTGCCCTCATCTCTATCGGACTCATTGGCTGGCCGCGCTTAATAGCTGCGCTGACAGCGAGTGAGCGGGCAATATTTTCATTGCTGTTGGTATTCAACTCCATATTCTGCCGATACAGTTCGATAAGCTGTTCAATGATAAGCTGCTCATCCTGCCCGGCGGGCAAGGACCCTGGTCGGCCATGTAGTACGAAGCTGTTTTTTCCAAACTCCTGAATATCGAAGCCTAGTTTGTTAATTTCTGGGAGCATTCCTTGTAACAGGAGTGCATCAGCAGGAGAAAGGTTGATGTTTTTGGGAAACAACTCTTGCTGGCTGATGGCGCCCTGGCCTTCCAATGAACCCAGGTAGCGCTCATACAGCACCCGCTCATGCGCCGCCTGTTGGTCAATGAGCAGGAAGCCGGATTTTATCTGACTAACGATGTAAGTACCATGTATTTGACAAGGCTCTTTCTGCTCATCTGAAGAGCTGCCGGTTTTGTCATCCAACAAATTGCCTTCCGACCAATTGCTCTCAATAGTCAAAGAATTGGCAGGTGATGCATCGGTTTCCTGTGGAGGCGAAGCGGACTGGTCAAAAGCGTCCAGCCCTTCATACAGCTGCTGCCATTCTTCCCGGCTGGCCTTATGCTTATTGGGAAAAGGAGGAATATTGGAAATGGTGGCTGGCCGTTCAGCAGAGCCTTGCCCTTGGTCGGCAAAACCGGCCCGGGAGCTTCCGAAATTGACATCCCGCTCAAAGTCGAGCGTGGGAGTGATGCTGTATTGGCCCAGAGCATGCCGAACGGCTACTTTGAGGTAGTTGTACACCAGCCGCTCATCTTCAAATTTGATTTCCTGCTTGGTGGGGTGCACATTGATATCGATCGAAGCCGGATCAACTTCCAGAAAAATGACGTACAAAGGATAAGTGTCTTTGGGCAGCAACTCCTCATAGGCACCCATGATGGCGTGGTTGAGATAGGCACTTTTTATGAAGCGGTTGTTGACATAAAAAAACTGCTCACCTCTGGTCTTTTTGGCAAATTCGGGCTTGCCGACAAAGCCATGCAGATGGATGATATCCGTTTGCTCGTCCACGGGAACCAGTTTTTTATTACTATTCGGACCAAAGATGCCGACCAGGCGTTGCCGGAGCTTAGTGGGTGGCAGATGAAAGACTTCCGAGCTGTTGTGATGCAGGGAAAAGTGAATGTCCGGATGGGCGATGGCGACGCGCTGAAATTCATCAATAATGTACCGCATTTCTACTGTATTGGACTTGAGAAAGTTGCGGCGGGCAGGAACGTTGAAGAACAGATTTTTTACCGAGATATTAGTTCCGGGAGCACATTGACAAGGCTCTTGAAGCTTTACTTCACTGGCTTCGGTGAGGATGCGGGTGCCGAGCTCGTCTGTTTGGCGGCGGCTGCGCATTTCGAGCTGCGAGATAGCTGCGATAGAAGCCATAGCCTCACCACGAAAGCCCATGGTGCGGATGGCGAAGAGGTCTTTGGCCTGACGGATTTTGGAGGTAGCGTGCCGTTCGAGGCTCATTCGGGCATCGGTTTCCGACATGCCGCAGCCATCGTCGATTACCTGGATAAGAGTTTTGCCAGCATCTTTGACGATAAGCTTGATGTGAGTGCCCCCCGCATCGACGGAATTTTCCAACAATTCCTTTACTGCTGACCCCGGCCGCTGTATGACCTCGCCCGCCGCTATTTGGTTGGCAATGGCATCGGGTAGCAATTGAATAATATCGCCCATAAGCAGTGTGGTATTTAATCCTCTTTTGGGGCCCGAATGCTGGCTGGCATTTCCAGCCCCTTATCCTTCGATCATATTAACCAACTCTGGCAAATATACAGTCAAAAATAAATAGCTGATAAATATCAAAGCTACAATCACAGCTATTAACAACATACTCCTCCGGAAGTTTTGCTGGGAGCGGGATTTACTATCCGACTGATATTGGCGGCGCAAGCCTGTGGAAATGCGAGCCTTCATCGCATCGGGATTGCCCTCCTGGCTTTTATGCACCAGGTCAAGTCGTCGTTCCAGCTCTTCCTTCCGCGGGTTCCAGTAGCGGGGCTTGTATTCAAATTGCTGGTGCTTTGGCGTTTTAAAGAAGCTAAGTAAAGCCATAATACTGATAGTTTAATGAACAGGGCTATCAAAGTTTAAATCAGTTCTATGAAGTTGTTTAACAACTACTATATTAAATGATGCGAACTTGCCGGTATCTGACGTTTAATCACTTGTGTTTTAACATTCCCGCATTTCAAAACCTAAAAATAATGACTACTTGCCGTATATTTGCATTTCGTACGAACTTAGGAGTTGGATAATTAGGAATATTTTACACAAATGCTGATTCGCAAACTTCATTTTGGTATAAGCTTGATTCGATGAGCGATCAAATAAAACACGAGTGTGGTGTGGCCTTGGTCCGATTGCTGCAACCGCTCGAGTATTATTATAAAAAGTACGGAACTGCACTTTACGGCATGAATAAACTCCGCCTGCTGTTGCAGAAGCAGCGCAACCGTGGGCAGGACGGCGCAGGGGTAGCGACCATCAAGCTCCAACCAAAGCCCGGCACCCGCTACATCTCGCGCAAAAGATGCTCTTCGCCCAATTATCTGGAAGATATTTTTAAAAGCATTTACAAGCATTTCAAAAACCTGAGTGCCGATCAGCTGGCTGACCCCCAATGGCTCAAAGATAACCGACCCTTCACCGGCGAATTGCTCCTCGGACACCTCCGCTACGGCACCCACGGCAACAATTCCATCGAGACCTGCCATCCCTTTTTGCGGCGCAACAACTGGATTTCGCGCAATTTGGTAATAGCCGGCAACTTTAATATGACGAATGTAGATGAGCTGTTCGACGAGCTGGTAGGCTTTGGTCAATATCCCAAGGAGCGCTCCGATACGGTGACCGTACTGGAAAAATTTGGCCATTTCCTAGATGATGAAGTCCAACGCCTCCACACCTGGTTTAAGCCCGATGGCTATACCAACCAGGAAATCAATGAGCTGATTTTCGAAAACCTGGATATCCAGCGCTTGCTGCGCCGCGCATGCCGCAAGTTGGACGGTGGCTACATAATGGCCGGCCTCATCGGCCACGGAGATGCTTTTGTTATTCGAGACCCCAATGGCATCCGACCAGCCTATTTTTACCACGATGATGAGGTGGTAGTAGTTGCCTCCGAACGGCCGGCTATCCAAACGGCATTCGATGTACACCATAGCAAAGTAAAGGAGCTTTCACCGGCGCATGCCCTCATTATCAAATGTACCGGCCATGTGGAAGAAGCTCCCTTTACCGAGGCGGGGCAGAAAACTTCTTGCTCTTTTGAACGAATCTATTTCTCAAGAGGCACGGATCGGGATATATATCTGGAACGCAAAAAGCTGGGCGAGCAGTTGGCCGAATTGGTGCTGAAAGCGGTAAAGTATAACCTGCGAAATACCGTTTTTTCCTTTGTTCCCAATACCGCCGAAACGGCCTTTTATGGAATGATGGAAGGCATTGACAAGCAGCTGAACCAACTCAAGCAGCGCAAGATATTGGAAATGGGCAACGACATTAAACCCAAAAAGCTCGAAAAAATTCTGTCTCTCAAAGCCCGAATCGAAAAAATTGCTGTCAAAGACGCCAAGTTGCGCACCTTCATCGCGGATGATGCCTCGCGGAGCGATCTGGTTTCGCATGTGTACGATGTAACCTACGGCATTGTCAACAACGAGAAGGATACTCTGGTATTGATGGATGATTCGATCGTGCGGGGAACTACACTTCGCAACAGCATCCTCAAAATCGTGTCGCGGCTGCGACCCAAAAAAATCATTGTGGTAAGCTCTGCGCCTCAAATTCGTTATCCCGATTGCTATGGTATTGATATGTCGAAACTCAAGGATTTCGTTGCCTTCCGGGCTTTGGTGGAGCTACTACACGAACACGGCAAATCTGATTTGTTGCAAAAAGCGTATAAATGCGCCAAAGCACAAGAAGATTTGCCGAAAGAAGAGATCAAGAATGTACTGATCAAATTGTACAAAGTGTTTAGTGTAGATAAGATTTCAGCCAAAATTGCACAAATCGTCACTCCGAAAGGCATCAAGCCCAAAGTGGAAGTGATCTATCAATCGCTGGAAGGCTTGCGCCAGGCTTGTCCCGATAATCTGGGCGACTGGTACTTCTCAGGCAAATATCCAACTCCCGGCGGCAATAAAGTAGTCAATCGCGCCTTCATCAACTACATGGAGAAGTGCGATAAACGCGCCTACTAATCACACCTTTGCCAGCAACTCTCCTGCCTGCTCCAACAAGTCTCTCGTTTTGGCAAAGCAAAAACGCAGCACCCCCTCGTTGCGCCTGCTCCTGTAAAAAACGGATACCGGAATGGTAGCTACACCCTGCTCGCACGTCAGGCGTTTGGCAAAATCAATATCCGGCTCATTGCTGATGGCGCTGTAATCGGCCAGCATGAAATAGGTGCCGTGGCAGCCTAGTGGCCGAAAGCGGGAACCTGCCAGCAAAAGTTTAAAAAAATCGCGTTTTTGCTGATAAAAATCAGGCAAATGTAAATACACCTGCGGATCGGCCAGGTAATCGGCAATAGCATGCTGGATCGGGGTGTTGACGGAAAAAACATTGAACTGATGTACTTTTCTGAACTCTTTCATCAAGGGAGGCGCAGCAATACAATAGCCCATCTTCCAGCCGGTATTGTGAAAGGTTTTGCCAAAGGAAAAAGTGAGCAGGCTCCGCTCAAACAGTTCCGGATAGCGCAGTACGCTTTCATGTTGCCTGCCGTCAAATACCAAATGTTCATACACCTCATCAGATAGCAGCAAAATGTCGGTGCCTGCCGTGATGCGTTGGAGGGCGAGCAAATCATCGGCGCTCAAAATCTGGCCGGTCGGATTGTGCGGCGTGTTGATGATAATCATCCGACAGCGGGGGCTGATAAGCTTTTTGAAGGCATGCCAATCGATCTGATAATCAGGAGCCGTCAACTCATATACTACTGCTTGGCCACCAAAGGTTTCTATAGAAGGGCCGTACGAGTCGTAGGCCGGATCGATGAGGATGACCTCATCGCCAGGCCGTACAAAGGCTGCAATAGCGGTGAAAATGGCCTGCGTTGCGCCTGCTGTAACGGTGATTTCAGTATTCCAGTTGACTGATTTGCCATACAGCCGCTGGCATTTGTCGGCGATGCTTTCGCGCAGCTGCGGCAGGCCGGCCATCGGAGCATACTGATTGTGGCCGACGGTCATATGGTGTGCGACCAGGGCTTTGAGCTTTTCATCACAATCGAAATTGGGAAAGCCTTGCGACAGGTTAATGGCTCCGTGCTCATTGGCCAGGCGCGACATGATGGTGAAAATGGTGGTACCCACATTGGGTAGCTTGGAGGGAATCCGCTGGGTGATCATGGCTTGTATTTCTCGTACACCTTGGCAATCGTTTTGGCCAAACGATGGTCTTTCTTAGTGACCACATTTCCTGCATCATGGGTGGAGAGCGCAATTTTCACGGTGTGATACACATTGCTCCATTCGGGATGGTGGTTTTGCTTTTCGGCATGGAAGGCCACCTCCGTCATGAAAGCAAAGGCTTGTTTGAAATCGGCAAAGCGGAAGGTGGCCCGCAATTTATTTCTACTTTCTTTCCACATAAAAAGGTTGTTTGAGGTAGTCCGTTTAAGAAAAACTCAGGACGGGTAGTTTCAAAATCCCCATTCGTGTCCGTCCAGGTGTAGCAAAGCATTTTTGAGTAAATCAATGCAGTGGCGGATGTCCCTTTTGTGAGCCATCTCGATTGTTTGATGAATATGCCGAAGGGGGATGGAAATGGCTCCGACGATGGCTCCGTTTTTCCCGTAGCGCTGGATGCCGGCCGTATCGGTACCCCCTTTTGGTAATATTTCGGGCTGCCAGGGGATGTTGTGCTCCTCTGCCTGATCCTTCAGGTATTGCACCATTCGATAATCGCAAATGGTAGAGCCGTCCAGCACTTTGATGCCCGCCCCTTTGCCAAGGCGGGTAACCATCTCATGGGGTTGTGCGCCAGGTACATCGAAGGCAATCGTGACATCAAGGCCAAAGCCAAAATCGGGATTGATGCGATGGGCCGCATTCACAGCACCGCGCAGTCCCACCTCCTCCTGTACGGTGAATACGCCATATACATCGTAAGGTACATCGGCCTTGTTGAGTTCCCGCAGTACTTCAAGGAGGATGAAAACGGAAACTCTATTGTCGAGGGATTTGCTGTTTACACAATCTCCCATTTCGATCAGCTTCCGCTCACGGGTGATGGGATTACCTATAGACACCAAATTTTCGATTTCTTTTTTGGGTCGGCCGGTATCAATAAAGTAATCCTCAATGGGTACGGCTTTGGTGCGCTCATCGGGTTTCATAAGATGGATCGGCTTGGAGCCCATCACACCCATGATATCCTCTTTGCCGTGGATGATGACTCGCTGCGAGGTAAGGGTTTTGGCATCAAATCCGCCCAGCGGATGAAAGCGGATAAATCCATCCTCATCGATATGCGTAACCATAAAGCTAATCTCATCCATGTGCGCAGCAATCATCACGCGCTTATCGGATCGTCCTTTTTTCAAAGCCATCACATTGCCCATCGCATCGGCAGTTACTTCTACGTCCATGCTAGCCAATGCTTCCGTTACCAGTTGGCGGATAGGCTGTTCGAAGCCCGGAGCTCCAGGGGTTTCGCATATTTTTTTGAGTAGTTGAACGTTTATCATATTTCGGGCAAATCTATGATGCTTGGCGAAGGGTCGTATGATAAGGCCTAAAGGTATCGGAATAATGCAATTTTTAAGTTACTATACACTTTTTTATAGTTCATTGAAATAGAGAGAGTTGTAAAATAATCTTGTATGTTTGAATCGACGAAAACCCATACATACTATGATTACTCAACTCCCTCCAGTTGGTGAAATTAAACGATTTTTTCCAGTACACCGAATCTGCGTAGTAAAAGTATTTATATTACTGTGTCAATGCATAATTAGATGCAGAACAGTTTGTTTAGGGAAGGCGAAAAAAATAACCTACCCGTTAAAATGAGTAAAAATGTTATATATTTGGGAGAAAAAAACAAATGAAGATTTATTTAGCTCCCGAAGTTATATCAAGTTTTAATTCAGCTTTAATCAAGCTAAGGGGTTATGAACGCCGTCAATATGCTGCTGAATTATGTGAACAGTTCTTTGAAAATTCTCCTCGGATAATGGAACGTCGATTGAATGTGGGTCGTGAAATGGTTGAATTAGGGTTACATGAGCGTCGAACAGGCATTCGCTGTTTAGATGCCTATAATCAAAGAGGTGCGAAAAAAAAGAAGTAATCCATCCAGCACTTGAAAATGATGTTAAAGACATCGTTGATCAAGAGAGTCAAATTGATCCTCAATTCAAAACCCATCGTTGTTATGTAAAGGTTAGCGCTCCTTATATTCATAAAGAATTGGTACTACAAAAGTCTTACGAATTAGGAGATTTCACTCAACGTACTGTTAACAATGTACTCAACCGATTAGGGTATACTTTGAAAAAAGTTTTGAAAACTAAGCCTTTGAAAAAGATTCCACAAACAGATGCTATTTTTGACAATGTTAACAAGCAACATGCTTTAGCCAAAGATAACCCTCGTATTTTACGTATTTCTTGTGATGTAAAAGCGAAAGTAAAAATAGGCAACCTAAGCAGAAAGGGATATTCTCGTAATCTAAATGCACCTGTGGCAGACGACCATGATCAAAAATGGACAGACATTTTAGTCCCTTTTGGTTTATATGAAATCAACACAGATAACTGTTTTATGGTCTTTGGTAATTCTAAAGAAACATCAGATTTTATCGTGGACTCTTTAGAATGGTGGTGGTCACAAAGACAGTTTATGCAAGACCAATATGAACTGTTGATGATTGATTTAGATAACGGAAAATCAGTAGCAGGCAATACCAAACGTTTTATACAACGTATGGTCATGTTTGCTCAAAAAATTGGTATACCTATTCAATTGGTATACTATCCTCCTTATCATAGTAAGTACAATGCCATAGAAAGAGTCTGGGCAGCTTTAGAACAATATTGGAACCCTTTAATTTTAGATTCGATTGACCGAACCATTAAAATAGCTCAAAAAATGACTTGGAAAGGAATGAATCCTATTGTTCATTTTTTGGATAAGTTTTACCCAAAAGGCGTAAAAGTTGCTTCCGAAGAGTTCAAAGAACTAGATAAATTTATTATTCGAAATTCCATTTTACCAAAATGGGATATTCGTATTAATCCAAAATAATTAATGGGTAGATTATTTTTTTCCTACTCCCTTATATAAATGTAGGTCTGAATTTGGATCAATACTGGGCCGCAAAGATTTAAATATAAATTCAACCTATACTAGGTTAATCAGATTTTTCAAAATAAAAAACATTGATGCATTTTGTGTTGGCATATCAAGATTAATTATTTACCTCATAGATTTTCAAGGTGAAGTTTTCATGTCAATAGATCGGACTAATTGGAAAATTGGTGTTATAAATATTAATGTTTGCTATATCGGCCTAATACTTCCAAATGGTATATTCATTCCAATATTATGGCAATTATATAACAAACGAGGTAACACTTCTGAGGAAGAAAGAATTGAGTTAATCGAACGATTTTTTAAAGTTTGGCAATTTCATCAAGATATTAAAATTACCTTGTTAGGAGACAGAGAATTTATTGGAGAAAAATGGTTTAGTTTTTTGACAAGAGTAGGTTTTTCCTTTGTAATTAGGGCTAGGTGGCAGGATTACTGGAAAGAATTATCTATATCAACAGGAGTATTAATTCCTTATTTAGAAGATCATATAATCAGTTCGATCAATAAAAAGGGCTATTTTCAAGAAGCAGTATTTATAAACGGAGAATTATTGTTTTATACTGTATTTGTAAATACCGCAAAGCGCAAACGAAAAAATGATAATTGGATGGTCTTGATTTCCGACCAACCAGATGTTGAATGGATTAGAACTAGTTTTCCAAAAAGATGGAGTATTGAAGTGTTCTTTTATCATAACAAATCAAATGGATTTAATTTAGAAGACCTTAATTTGGTCGACAAGTTAAAAGCTCAATTAATGATGGCAGTGACTGCGTTTTGTTATGTATTGTCGATTTTAAAAGGCATAGAATGTCGAAAATCAGAAAAAATAAAACTAAAATCTTACAACGGTAAAAAGTCAAAATCAATCTCGTTGTTCAGATTGGGTTATGATAATTTGAAAAACACAGTCCATACTGTTCAAGATTTAGTCGAATTTGTAACATATTATCTGCCTGAAATCCCAATCTGGAAGTCAGGGTATTGGAAAATGGGATTCAAAAGTGTATAGTAACTTATGCAATTTTATAAAATATGTATAGAGGAATTTGGGAAAATTATGAGATGCCGCAAGGTCTTTATAACATTGCAGATTGAAATTTGAAGCAGTTGTTGCATGTCATTGTTAAAAAAACTGGCGGGCGAAACGGCGATCTACGGCATTAGTAATGTGCTGAGTCGTATTCTCCACTATCTTTTACTGACACCTTATCTGACCCGTGTGTTCGATGGGCCTGATAAGGATCAGTACGGCATACATGGGCTCATGTATGCCTTTGCTGCACTGCTCATGGTGTTGTTTACCTATCGGATGGAGACGGCCTTTTTTCGCTTTGGCAGCAAAGACGGCCAGCTCGGCCGGAGTTTTTCCACAGCTACCATTTCACTCATTTTCAGCACTGTCTTTTTTGTAGGCATTGCCATCTGGTTTGCCGAAGATATAGCTGCTTTGCTTACGCGGGCAAGCGACCGGCGCTTTGTCATCTGGTTCGCCTTCATCATCGGGCTTGATGCGTTGGCCGCTGTACCCTTTGCCAGGCTCCGGCTGGAAAACCGTCCGGTCCGTTTTGCCATTATCAAAATCATCAACATCCTTATCAATGCCGGGCTGGTGCTATTTTTTCTGGAAGCTTGCCCCCGCCTGCTTACCGGCGGAAGCCATTGGCTTCAAGAGATTTACCAAGCCAACAGAGCACTCGACTATGTATTTATCAGCAACCTCATTGCCAGTAGTGTGGTGTTGCTGCTTTTGCTGCCGCAGTTTTTCAAAATACAAATGCGCTTTGATGTAAGGCTTTGGAAGCAAATGTTTCGCTACGCCTGGCCTCTGATATTGGTAGGCATAGCGGGGGTGGTCAATCAGCTGCTCGACCGCTATCTGCTCAAGGAATGGCTACCCGGCAATGTGGATGCCAATCTTGCCCAAGTGGGCATTTACAGCGGTTGTGTCAAACTGGCGGTACTGATGAACCTCTTCACTCAGGCATTCAACTATGCGGCCGAGCCATTCTTCTTCCGCCATGCCGACAAGCAGGGCTCGCGGCAGATATATGCACAGGTTGCGCAGGCTTTTGCGCTGGTCGGCAGCCTGGTGTTTTTGGGCATCATGCTCTATATTGATGTGGTGAAAGTGATGATTGCTGCCGACTATTGGGAAGGGCTCAAAGTAGTGCCGGTGCTGCTTTTGGCCTATCTTGGGCTTGGGTTGTATTACAATTTTTCCATTTGGTATAAGCTGACCGATCATACCCTGATTGGGGCATTCATTGCCTTAGCCGGCTCGGCCATTACATTGCTAGTCAATTATCTGCTCATCCCCAAGATTGGCTACATGGGCTCGGCCTGGGCGGCATTGGCTTGTTATACCCTCATGTGTGGACTGAGCTATATCATCGGTCGTCGCTATTATCCCGTTCCTTACCCGCTGGGCCGTATCCTGGCGTATGTGTTGGCCGCAGTGGCCGTGTATATGCTAAGCAATTATCTGCGCAGTTTCACGGACGCTGCTTTTTGGCCCACGATTGCTGTCAACACAGTCTTGTTGGGCGTGTATGTGGGCATTATATATGCCCTGGAGGGATCAAAACTTCGCGCTATGTTACGCGAGTAAGCGGTTTTGCCATTCTTTTGCTAAATTTGCGTCTTATTTTGCCTTATCACACATGGAGTTAAAATCCCGGATCATTGCTGAAAAATTGCCACAGCATATTGCTGTCATCATGGATGGCAATGGCCGTTGGGCCAAGCAGCATGGCCGGCCAAGGGTGTTTGGCCATCGCAATGGGGTGAAATCGGTGCGTGAGGTGACGGAGGCTGCGGCCGAACTAGGTGTGAAGTATCTCACCTTGTACGCCTTTTCTACCGAAAACTGGAACCGCCCAAAGCTGGAAGTAAGTGCCTTGATGGGGCTGTTGGTAGAAACATTAGGGAAAGAGGTGGAGACGTTGATGAAAAATGATATTCGGCTGCAAGCCATCGGCGATATTAGCAAATTGCCTGGGCGTAGCCACCACGCATTGCTCCAGGCAATTGAGCAAACCTGCGCCAACCAGCGAATGACCTTAATATTGGCCTTAAACTATAGTGCCAAATGGGAAATTCTGGAAGCGGTGCGCAGCCTGGCTGCTGATGTGCAAAATAAAGAGCTGGAGCCACAGAATATCGGTGAGGAGCAGTTTGTAGCGGCACTGGCCACGCATGATTATCCCGATCCGGAGCTGTTGATCCGCACCAGCGGCGAGAGCCGGATCAGCAATTTTTTACTGTGGCAAATTGCTTATGCCGAGCTTTACTTTACGGAAGTACTGTGGCCCGACTTCCGCAAAGAGGATTTATATCGGGCCATCATTGATTACCAGCAACGCGAGCGCCGCTTCGGTAAGACGAGCGAGCAGGTGAGCTGAATAATAAAAGTTAATAAACAACAGCACCCCACAAGCTACGTTTTACTTAAGGCAAGTCCAAAAACAAAGAACGCAAACAGGCTAAAGAAACGCATAATAATGAATAAAGGCTTATTTATACTTTTACTTGTAAACATCCCTTTTCTTTTTACACAAGCTTTCGCACAAAGCAGCATTGACACCCTTCCGCCGGTAGATTACTCGGCGCCGCGCGATTATGAGATTGGTGGTATCAAGGTAGTGGGGGCAGAGAACAGTGACGACAATGCCGTCATCGCTATTGCAGGGCTGAAAATTGGTGATAAGCTGCGCATACCGGGGCCGGAAATTACCCGCGCCATGAAAGCCCTGTGGAAGCTTAGATTATTTACGGATGTGCAAATACTCAAGGAAAAAACGATCGGGGATGTAATCTTTTTGGAAATAGTGGTACAAGAGCGCCCCCGCCTGGCGCGCCATTCCTTCGAAGGAGCCAAAAAATCGCATCATGATGATCTTAATGACGATCTCAACAGGATTTTGCTAAAAGGCGGCATCGTGACGGACAATCTCAAAACCAATGCCGCCAATGCAGTGCGCGGTTATTACATAGGCAAAGGCTACCTGGATGCCCGTGTGGAGGTGGAAGAGGTCCCTGATGAGAAAATGATCAATGCCGTACGCCTTATTTTTAAAGTGGATAAAGGAGAACGGGTAAAAATTGACGACATTATTTTTGTAGGCAATACCACCGTAAAGAGCAAGAAGCTGCGCAAGCAGATGGAAGAAACCAAACGGAAAGGCAAGATATTTTCTTCTTCCAAATTCATCAAAGACGATTACCATACCGATAAGCAAAACGTCATCAATTACTACAACAATCTTGGCTTTCGCGATGCGCGCATCCTGTCGGATACCAGCTGGCGGGATGAAAAGGGCAACCTCGTGCTTCAGATCAATCTGGAAGAAGGCGATCGCTACTATTTCCGCAACATCAGCTGGAAGGGCAACTCCATCTATCCCAGCCAAACACTCAGCGATGTGTTGGGCATCGAAAAGGGCGATGTGTACAACCAGGAATTGCTCGACACCCGCCTCCGCTTTAGCCTCGATGGCCGTGATGTGAGTACCTTGTACATGGACAATGGCTACCTCTTCTTCCAGGTCGATCCCATTGAAACCTCTATTGTAGAGGACTCCATCGACCTCGAAATCAGGATATTTGAAGGGCCACAAGCCACTATCGACAAAGTAGTAATCAATGGCAATGATCGTACCCATGAGCATGTCATCCGCCGCGATCTGCGTACGCGGCCCGGCCAAAAATTTAGCCGCTCCGATATCATCCGCTCACAGCGCGAGATCATCAACCTCGGCTACTTTAATCCCGAAGCGCTGGGCATCAACACGCCCGTCAATCCGCAGCGCGGCACCGTAGATATTGAATACACGGTAGAAGAAAAACCATCCGATCAGCTGGAACTGTCGGCCGGCTGGGCCGGAGGTGGCCGGGGTGTGATCGGTACGCTGGGCGTTTCGTTCAACAACTTTTCTTTGCGCAATATTTTCAAAAAGGAAGCCTGGAGCCCGCTGCCGCAGGGCGATGGTCAGCGGCTTTCGCTACGCGCTCAAACCAATGGCCGCTTTTATCAATCGTACAACATCTCCTTCACCGAGCCCTGGCTGGGCGGCAAAAAGCCTAATTCTTTTACCGTATCCGGCTTTTACAATCGCTTTGCCTTTGGCACCAAAAATACCGAGTCTTTCCAAAAATTTGTCATCGCTGGTTTGTCGGTAGGTTTGGGTACGCGCCTCAAATGGCCCGATGACAACTTTGTGTCCAATACTACCCTCACAGTCCAGAATTTTGATCTTAATAACTGGGGCCAGGGAATTTTCCGAACACCTGACGGGCAAATAGTTTCGGATGGTAATTTTTACAACTTTAGCGTCACACAAAGCATCACGCGAACAACCGTAAATGAGCCGATATTCCCCACCAATGGTTCGCGGATTTCGCTCTCGCTGCAACTCACCCCGCCCTATTCTTTGTTCAATAGCAGGAATTACGGCGAGCTGGAAGTGGAGGAGCGCTTCAAGTTTTTGGAGTATCACAAGTGGCGCTTCAATGCGGAATGGTACACGCAGCTGTTTGGCAAGTTTGTGTTGATGACTTCTGCTAAAATCGGCATTTTGGGTGCCTACAATCAGGATATTGGCGTGGCACCCTTTGAGCGCTTCCAGATCGGTGGCGACGGTTTTGCCAACCAGCAGTTTGGCTATTACAATGGCGTGGATTTGATCTCGCTGCGAGGCTACGATGAGAACGAGCTGCCCAACAACTTCCAGAATGGTGTGATTACCGCTACGCCTTTGTTTGATAAATTTACTATGGAGCTGCGCTATCCGCTCTCCACCAATCCAAGTGCTACCATATATCTGTCAGCCTTTGCTCAGGGCGGCAATGCCTGGCGCTCTTTCCGCGATTTCAATCCCTTTGACATCAAGCGTTCTGCCGGAATGGGCTTGCGGGTATTCCTACCGATGTTCGGTACGCTGGGCTTCGATTATGGCTTTGGGTTTGATAAACCGGATACGGGCGTTGGTTCCATCTTTGAGCGCTTTGGCCGATTCAACATCATTCTCGGTTTTGAGCCGGAATAGCAAGCGTATATAATTATGATGTAGCGCGGTTTCGGAATCCGGCCATCTTCAAAGAAAGATTGGTTCCTCTATTGGTTATCTGAACTATTTCATCCAGAACCGTTATTTTTGCACCAAATCCTCAATTTCCTAAACCTGTTCGATGTATTCAAAAAAGGAGCAGCAACAACTGGCCGAACAATCGCGGCAGCTACTTGCTCAGAATGGCGAGTTAAGTCTCAAACAGGCTCCACAAAGGGCCAAAGCCCTTCATCAGGTCATCCGGTATCATGAGTGGCGCTACTACGTACTCAATGATCCGGTGGTGAGCGACTATGAGTACGATCAGCTGTACAAAAGCCTGGAAGCGCTGGAAGAGCAGTACCCACAGCTCATCACCTCCGACTCGCCTACCCAGCGCGTTTCCAACGACCTTTCTTCCACCTTCCCTGAAGTTGCTCACCTTCAGCCCATGCTCTCTTTGGCCAACTCTTACAATGCCGATGATCTTGTTGATTTTGATGAGCAGGTCAAAAAAATGTGTGGCCTTCCGGTAGAGGTTGCTGTTGAATATTGTGTAGAACCCAAGTTCGATGGCGGTAGTATTGCACTGGTTTATGAAAACGACCAGCTCAAGCGGGCAGCTACCCGCGGCAATGGCCGGCTCGGTGAGGAGATCACCACCAATGCCCGTGCCATCCGTTCCATTCCGCTACGCGCCCGATTTTCATCCAAAGGCATCCATACCGCCGAGCTGCGTGGGGAAGTGGTGATCCGCAAGGATATTTTTAAAAAAATGAATGCCGCCCGCGAAGCGGAAGGTTTGCCAGCTTTTGCCAATCCGCGCAACACAGCCTCCGGCGGCTTGCGAATGAAGGACCCCAAAGAGGTAGCCCGGCGGGGTTTGGTGGCATTCGTTTATCAACTAGGGCATGTAATGAACGAGCAGGGCAATCCGATGGCCGGCCGGTTCGCTACCCACGATCAGAGCATCGAACTACTTGGCGAGCTGGGCTTTAAGGTGCCAATAGAAGAGCGCAAAGTTTGTAAAGGCATCAAAGAGGTCATCAACTTTTGCCTCCAGTGGCAGGAAAAGCGAGAGAACTATCCCTACGAAATAGACGGAATGGTAGTGAAGGTAAATAGTCTGGAGATGCAGGAAAAATGTGGTTTCACGAGCCATCATCCGCGTTGGGCCATTGCCTTTAAATTCAAAGCCAAGCAGGCTACCAGCAAACTACTACAGGTGGAATACCAGGTCGGCAAGATTGGCTCCATCACGCCAGTTGCCAAAATTGAGCCGGTGGCGCTGGCCGGGGTTACCGTGTCTTCCATTTCGCTGCACAACGAGGATTTTATCAAAACGAAAGACATCAGAATGGGCGATACCGTGCTTGTAGAGCGAGCCGGGGATGTAATCCCGTACATCGTCAAGGCGATGGAAGAGCTGAGGGATGGTAGTGAGCAGCCAATCGAATTTCCGAACCACTGCCCTTCTTGTAGTACGGAGCTGGTGCGTCCGGAACATGAAGCGGCCTGGCGTTGCGTCAACCCCGATTGTGAAGCACAGGTATTGCAACGCATGATCCATCACGTCTCCAAAGATGCGATGGACATTGACGGTTTTGGCAAATCGTATGTGGAGCGCTTCTACGAGCTGGGGTGGCTGAAAAGCATCGCCGATATTTACCGGCTCGACTACCACGAGCTGGCCCAATTGGAAGGCTTTGGCGAGAAGTCGGCAGAAAATTTAAAAAAAGCGATCGACAAGGCCCGGCGTAATCCGATCCACCGGCTTTTGCACAGCTTGTCGATCCATCATCTCGGCAAGAAGGTGTCTAAATTGCTGGCAGCTTCTATTGAGCATGTGCTGGAGCTAAAAAATTGGACATTGGAGGACTTTGTACATATCAAAGACGTCGGGCCGGTCGTTGCAGAGAATGTAATTGCCTTTTTTGAAAGCCCGCACAATATTGAGCTGCTCGAAGAAATGGAGCGGCTGGGTGTAAATTTGCAACAAACAGAGGATGATCGGCCCCGAGCGCTGTCTGCGGATGCCCCCTTGCTTGGCAAATCCATCCTCTTTACCGGTACCCTCACCAGGCTGGGGCGCAAAGAAGCACAGGAAAAAGCAGAAGCTGCCGGAGCGCGCAACGTGAGTGCCGTGAGCAGCAAGCTCGACATTCTGGTGGTGGGCGAAAAGGCAGGCTCAAAGCTCAAAAAAGCGCAGGCCCTGGGCAGTGTTCAAATATTGACCGAGCAGGAATTTATCGAATTGATTAACAATGAAGCAGTATAAAAAACTAAAGCCCATGAAGCAGATAGTACTACTGGCGATTGGTGTTTTTCTTAGTCTTCACACGAAATGGGTCAACGCTCAACCAACAGAAGTGCCACAAGCACAACTCATTGCTGTTTTTGCCGGGTGTACGGAGCCGATGCATCTTTACAGTTTTGAGGGGGTTACTTTTCGGGCCTTGCAAAGCCAGCCGCCCGGCAAAGATACGTTCCGCTTTAGCTTGCCTGCTTCCGCGCCGCGTTTCTATTTTGTAGGCACTTCTGAGCAACAAAAAAAGGCGATCATTTTGGGCCAGGAGCCTACCGTGCTGCTCAACGGAACATGCAAAAATATGCGTGCCGCCAAAGTACTCGCCTCGCCTATCAATTCAAATTATGAACGAGCCTACAAGGCCAGCCAGCAACTGAAAGGGCAAATGGGGAAGGCGATCCGCGAATTTCAAAAAGTGCATCGCAATCCCGAAAAACGCAAAGGCGTGATTGAAAAGATGAGAAAAATAGATGAGCAAAAGGTGGCCTTGCTCACAAGTACGTTGGCCAAAGACTCCTTCATCGGCAAAGTAATCGCCATTGATAGCTATCTCAGCTATCAGACTTATCCTGGAGGACACAAGAATGAAATTGAGCACTTTGTCAACCAATATTTCAAATACGTCAACTTTTCCGATAGCAGCTACAACCACATTCCCGCTCTTTTTGAAGGCTTTAAAAACTATGCCCAAACCTTAGCCAGTGTTCGCTTGCCGGAGGCGCAGATCAAACAGATTCTCGATATGCAGCTCAAACGCCTCTCTGCCCAAAGCCAGGCTTATAAATATGCACTGGGGGGAATCGTGCTTGGTTTGCAGGCCAAAAACCATCCGGCATTTATTTACTACGGCAGCCGGTTTGTGGAGCAATACAAAGATGAAAAGCTCCCCGCCATCACCCGGTTGGCAGCACAGGTCAAAGCTGCCAAGGGTTTTGCCACAGGAGCAGTTGCTCCCGATTTTACTTCCAAAACACCAAAGGGCGAGACCATGAGTCTCAGCGAATTGCGCGGCAAAGTAGTGCTCATCGATTTTTGGGCCAGCTGGTGTGGCCCCTGCCGCCGCGAGAACCCCCACCTTGTCAAATTGTATAAAAAATATAAAGACCAGGGCTTCGACGTGATGGGTGTGAGCCTCGATCGGAAAAAGGATGCCTGGCTAAAAGCGATCAAAAAGGATGGGCTGAACTGGCATCACGTCAGCGATTTGAAAGGCTGGAGCAATGCGGTGGCAAGGGAGTATTCAGTACGATCGATCCCGCATACTGTCCTGCTCGATCGGGAGGGGCGTATCATTGCCCGCAATTTGCGCGGCGCAGCACTAGAGCAGCAGTTGGATCAATTGATGAAAAAGAAATAGGAGAGGATAAATGGCAGCGCAGAAGATAGAAGGGATTTAAAAACATTGTATGAACCAGCAGCGATATTTGATTTTTCTATTATCCATAGGGCTACTTTGGGCTTGTAATAGTGAGCCCCCTCCAGAAGTGCCAGCGGTTGTGAAGCCGGGTTCAACAGTTTTACAGGAGGCCTCTAAGACTGTCCGGCTTCCGGATTACGACACCACCCAATGGTCCGACATCCATTTTTGGGATACGACCATTCTGTTGGATTTACGCTATGCTACTACCAACAACTTTGTTAAGCAGCAGCTCTACGACTGTCCGCGCTGCCTGTTGCGGCCGGTAGTGGCACGGGCTGTGCTGAAAGCACACCGGCATTTGCAGCATCAGGGTAAAGGGCTCAAGCTGTTCGATTGCTATCGCCCTCGCCCCGTACAACAGAAGCTTTGGGAGATAGTACCGAACATCAATTATGTGAGCCCTCCATCGAAGGGCTCGATGCACAATAAAGGGGTAGCAGTTGATCTGACGATTGTGGATCAAAGGGGCGAAGAGCTGGATATGGGGACTGATTTTGACTATTTTGGTCCGGAAGCCCATCATACCTATACTGAATTAGCAGACACTGTTTTGGCGAATCGCCAACTATTAAAAACCACCCTGGCAGCCGTTGGATTGCGCCATATTCGCACGGAGTGGTGGCATTATTCCTACCCCAATAAGCCCTTTCCGTTCTCTGATATGCTGTGGAAGTGCGATGCGTACAATATATCAGGGGTGCGAAACAAAGGACCGGAATAGCGCGTTACATGTTTGATGTTTTTTTAATTTTGCGATGCTAATCAGAGGTGACACCAAAAATGTAAAGCTACTCCATTCGAAGAGCTTAGGCTGGTGTCACCTCTGATACGTTTTTGAAAAATATCCTCCGAAAATCAGCTAATTAAAAAGTATGCAAAGCACAGCGTATAAAAACGAGGTAGAGGCTGTAGATGCCCTGGCTCGATCTTACAGAGACCTTTCCAGCGAAATTGCCAAGGTGATTGTAGGGCAGGATGAGGTAGTAAAAGCCGTGATCATCTCGCTATTCAGCAATGGCCACAGCTTGCTGGTGGGAGTTCCGGGGCTGGCGAAAACCTTGCTGGTCAGCACAATTGCAGATGTGCTGGACCTGGATTTCAAGCGTATTCAATTCACACCCGACCTGATGCCCTCTGATATTACCGGCTCTGAAATATTGGGTGAAGATCGGCACTTCAAATTCAACAAAGGCCCCATATTTGCCAATATCGTGCTGGCAGATGAAATCAACCGTACTCCTCCCAAGACGCAGGCTGCCCTGCTCGAAGCGATGCAGGAACGTTCGGTCACAGTAAGTGGCCAACGGCATATTCTTCCTTCCCCTTTCTTTGTACTGGCTACCCAAAACCCCATCGAGCAGGAGGGCACATATCCTTTGCCGGAAGCTCAACTTGACCGATTTATGTTCAACATTCCGCTCGACTATCCGAGCTATGATGAAGAGATACAAGTAGTAAAAACGACTACGGCGCAGCTCAACTATGACCTCAAGCACATCGTTACAGCCGAGCAGGTTTTGTTCTACCAGGAGCTTATCCGCAAAATACCTATAGCTGACAATGTACTTGAATATGCTGTATCTCTGGCTACCAAAACCCGCCCGCAAACTCAGCGCGCTACCGAAACAGTCAACAACTACATTAGCTGGGGAGCTGGCCCTCGCGCGTCACAATATCTGGTATTGGGTGCCAAGTGCCATGCAGCTATTCAGGGCAAATATTCGCCGGATATCGAGGATGTACAGGCGATCGCCAAGTATGTGCTGCGCCATCGGATAGTGCGCAACTATAAGGCCGAAGCGGAAGGAATTACAGAGGAGAAGGTGATTGAGGGGCTGTTTTGACGATAGCGCATTCCTAGATACTGCATCCGAAATAAAGTTCAATGCTTTTCAAAAAAGCCTGCTTTCTTCCGCAGGATACATTGAAGTGGGCGCCATTTTCCATTTGTACAATCCCTCCTTTCCCTTTCCAGTATTTTGTCAGGTAATCCAGGTTGATGGTAAATGAGCGGTGTATCCGTACAAATTGCCGTTCGTTTTTGAGCTGTCGGTCCATTTCCCGAAGCGTTTTACTAATCAGCAAACTATGGCCAGCCTTAAAATGCAGGCAGGTATAATTGCCTTTTGCTTCCAGGCTGATAATGTGGCAGGTTTTTTCAAAATGGACTCCATCCAAGGTGGGAAGAGCGATCTTCGGGGATGCCGCTTGAGCCGAGTATTGGGGCGGGCTATTGAGTTGAGCTTCTAGTCCTCTGGGGGGCGGTGCTGTATTTGTTATGGATTTCAGTACGCTCATTGTACAGAGGTTTGATATGATAAATTTGGATCAATGGTGATCCTCCAGCAAAGTAAAATAAGTAAAAGACAGGGCAGCAAACAACCCATCTTAGCGGGATATGTCAGTTTTCTGATTGCCAAAAACAGAACCCTCTGGCGTGTCAATTCGTACACTGTTTTACACTTTTTGCCTATATTGATAGCTTGCCCTTGCAAATACAACCGCATGCCAAAGACGCCTTCCAGCAAATTATTTGACCTCATTAAATCTCTGACAGGCTCTGAGAAACGCTATTTCAGGTTGTTCGTCAATGCGCGAGGAGGGGATAAAACGAGCAAGTATTTGCGATTGTTTGAAGCGATCGGCCAACAGGAAACATATGATGATGAAGCACTCAAAGAGAGCATTTATGCTGGTCAGCCAATACATAGCCGGAAGTTTTCAGAACTCAAGGCGTATTTGTATGAACTAGTCTTAAAAAGCCTTCAATCCTACGATGAAAAGTCATCGGTAGAATATAAATTGAAGGGCTTGCTGTTGAGCGTTAAAGCGCTGCACAAAAGAGCCCATTATGCGGAGGCAAGAGACTTGCTGCACAAAGCAATGAAGCTGGCCGGGCAATACGAGCTGTTTGGAAAAATGATAGAGATATTGAGCTGGAAAAAAAAGATTGCCTATGCCGAAGCGGATATTTCCTACCTGGATAAGCGATTGGAGGATATTGAAGCGCAAGAGGTAGAATATCTGGAGCACCTGAAAAACATTGCTGCCTACAAAAACATGTTTTACCGACTCATTGTCAGTATCCGAAAGGATTCATTATTGCGGGATGATGAAAAAGTTGCGCGGCTCAAGCGCTTTGTTGACCATCCCTTGTTGAATACTATTGACAAAGCTCGTTCCTTTCGGGCACAGGTGCTGTACTACCGAATATATAGCCTCTATTATTTTTCCACCTTGCAATACCAAAAGCTATATGAGCTTGGAAATACGCTGCTAAATTTGATGGAATCCCACCCCCATTTTCTTAAAGAAGACGTAACGGATTATATCTCTACTTTGGGCAACCATTCGGCTTGTTGTGGCCTGCTCAATAAGTATGATGAAGTGAATGCTTGCCTTGAAAAATTCCAGAAAATACAGCCAAAAACGCTACATGATGAGCTGCGGATACACATGGAATACTACACTAAAAAGTTCTCTCTATGTATTTTTAAAGGCAACTTTGAGGAGGGCCTGGCCATCCTTAAAATCCATCAGAAGGCAGCCCGGCGGTTTGATACGCGGCTCTTTGAGCGCGGTCGTTTCTATTTCCAGTATTTCTACATTTATTTTGGTATGGGCGATTATGACCAGGCGCTGCACTATCTCAACCACTGGCTCAATTTGCCACGCAGCATTGAGCGGCAGGATCTGCAAAGCCTGGCTCGCATTCTCAACCTGATCATTCACTTTGAGATGGGCAATCAGATGTTGCTGGAATACTTATTGAGAGCCACGCATCGGTATCTGCAGAGTCGCAACCGGGAGCATGCTTTTGAAAAGCTGGTGCTCCATTTCATCCGCGATTCTGGCAAATACTCTTCATCCAAAGCATTGCGCTCGGGCTTTGTACAATTGAAAAAGGATTTCGAAGCCTTAGCCGAAATCCCTTCCGAAAAAGTAATATTTCAGTATTTTGATTTTATTGCATGGGCCGAAAGCAAAATCCAAAACAAGTCCTTTGCCGAAGCAGTAAGAGACCGTTATTTGAACCGTTTCAGATAAGCACTACTTGCCGATATTGCCAGTCAGTTCAATCGGGTTGCTATCTATCAGATTGCCGGGAGTGGCAGGAGCCAATTGTGATTTGTGATCGGTAAACTGGCCGTGCTGATAGTCAACATACAATCGCCCGGGAATTCTTACATATCCGCCTTTTGCTTTCTTGCGTTGTTGTAAGGGGAGACTGGTGATGAAGCTCTTCACCTTTAATTCGGAGAGGCGCAATTTTTTCTTAGCCATAATTGCAGTTATTTATTTCAGCGAAAGTCCTATTAATATAACCAAATCTTCCAAAGAGGTGGAACCAAAAAAATGGTAAAGTCAGTTTTCTGATTGTTGGAATTGATTCGTTGGTTTGCTTGCAGGCAACCAATTTACGAAATTTTTGCGGGATATTCAAAAGCTGCGCCTCAGCTAAGTACTACTTACTACCTGTCATTTTCAAGCTCTCTGATAAGCGGCCAAACAAGAGCGGGCTCCCATCCTCTTCGCAAGGCATACTGAGCCAGTTTGTTGCGTCTTTTATGGAGGTCCGTATCGCGGAGAAGCTTTTTTTTACGTTCCATAAACCTTCTCAAAGCGGGCAGATAGTCCTCTTCGGGAATTTCTTCCAAGGCTTTTTTAACACAATAGCTTGAAATTTTACGAGCTTTGAGTTCCATGATTATGCGTCCGCGCCCCCAGTTTTTTATTCGAAATTTGCCCCGGGCAAAGGAACGGGCGAAGCGCTCTTCATTCAAAAAATTTTCTTCGATTAGCTCGGCAATTACCTGTTCAAGCGTATCGCCATACACCTCCAGCGATAATAATTTGTTTCTAACATCCTGATGGCACCGATCCTGATAGACGCAATACCTTTGCAAACGGGCCAGTGCTTCATGTTTTGAAAAATATTTTTTATTTTTTGCACTCAATTTTTGGCAGATTTTAGTGACCAAGATACATGCTCATTTTTTTTACTCAAACCTTTTAACAAAAACACTTAAACAAAATGGAAGCTCATTTGGACAAAATTTATTCTATGGCGATTGAATATGCACCCAAAGTGATAGGTGCATTATTAACGCTCATCATTGGGTTTTGGATTATCGGCTGGGTTACACGCCTGGTCAAGCGGGCAATGGAGAAAAGAGGTATTGATGAAACAATCCGCCCTTTCCTGGCCTCTCTTATCAGCGTAGGTCTCAAAGTATTGTTGCTGCTTAGTGTAGCGGGTATGTTTGGAGTGGAAACCACCTCCTTCGTAGCCATCTTTGGAGCCCTGGCATTTGCAATTGGTATGGCCCTGCAAGGCAGCCTCGGGCATTTCGCCAGCGGGGTACTGCTGTTGGTATTTAAGCCTTACAAAGTCGGTGATTTGGTCGAGCTTAACGGACAGACGGGCGTAGTGGAGGCCATTCAGGTGTTCAATACCATTTTAATGACACCGGACAATAAAAAAGTGATCATTCCTAATGGAGTGGTTACCAGCAATGTGATTATCAACATTTCCGGGCAGGGGATCATTCGTGTAGATATGACGTACGGAATCGGCTACTCGGATGATATTGACAAAGCACGCAGTATCATACAAAAGGTCGCTGACAGCTGCCCGCAGGTGCTGCATGACAAACCGGTTGACATCTTTGTGTCGGAGCTGGCAGATAGCTCAGTCAATTTTGCCGTCCGCCCCTGGGCAAATAGCGAACATTACTGGGATGTGTTCTTCTATATGCACGAAAACATCAAAAAGGAATTTGATAGCAATGGGGTAAGCATTCCCTTTCCACAAATGGATATGCATATGCAGGCGAATAATTGAAAGACAAAAACTATTGCTATATATCCTGCCGGGTCGAAAGAGTAAGACGCCTCCGCCGCAAGCCCTTTTCAAAGTACTTGCAGGGAGACACGCAATTATGTATTTTTGCATCTCCCTTTGCGGGCCTATAGCTCAGTTGGTTAGAGCATCTGACTCATAATCAGAGGGTCCCAGGTTCAAGTCCTGGTGGGCCCACCCTCGCTAAGCCCGTTTGCCAATCAAGGCAAACGGGCTTTTACTTAGTTTACATAGCTGGGGGGCTGGCATGTTTTCACAAAATGACTCTACTATTGCTCAATGGGAGGAAGAGGATAATGCCCGAGCAACCGTAACATTACAAAATTGTATTCTGTCCAATGACGGCCTCAATTATGCTATCGAATTGGAAAACAGTGAGATTTTCGATTCCTTTTTTTGCCTTTGCTAAAACCTCCTTGCCCAAAACGAAGAGGGGCCAGTGCTCGCTAGTATCTTGTTGTTGCCGGGGGATTCACTGATCCGATAGATTCTCCCTTTTTGGCACCCTGCTCTCAATCGGCCAGCCTCAAGCTTGTGAATGGCCTGTCCAATGCTACCTTCATGACTATATCTGGCTCAGTCCGGTACTGGCAGAAAAGCAGACGAGGGCATTCATTCACTGCAGCAAAGCCTGACAGGGAAGCCCCACGGGAGTGGCCACACCCTGAGCTGGGTGGAGCTAAATCTTTGAAAGAATCTTTAATCAGGACTTACATCTCCCCAGTTTTCACCCGATTGGATGCGTTTGACGTGGGTGACGGAAATATCGAAGCGCTTGGCGATCATGGAGAGTTTGCTCTTACCGCGCTTTAGCATTCGCTTGATCATTTTGACTTGCGCTTCCGTCAATTTGCGATTGCGCTCTTTTTCAGCTTTGCGGCGGCGTGGCGTGTTGAGCATGTGTACGACCCATTCTTCATGGGTAAGCCACTGCAGGTTGTTCCACTTATTGTTGGCATAGTTGCGATCAATGTGGATGACATATTTGTGCGCTTCGCTGGGGCGAGGAACGAAATGCCGGGCCACAAATCGGTGAATCATGACAGAATCTCTTTTGCCATTTGCCAGGCGAACATTGAGAATTTTGAAGCCCCTGTCAACCGTTGATCCTTTGATTAGTTTTTCCACGCCGGTAGCTCGCTGGATACTTTTTATGCGTCCAAAATTGGATACTTGATAATGGGTTTTGCAAGTGTCATCCTTGAATTGAACCGGCAACCAACGCTCATTCCAGTGAGACTTGATCGGCTCTACACTCATGAATTAAGTTAGTCTTGTTTGAGAGTAAGTTAGCTTTGTGTTTTTTTGTGAACTACGGTGCCAGGTCGTGGGGCTCGACCGCAATAAGGTACGCACCATGTTAAACAAAGGTAGTATTTATTGGTGAACCGCAAAAAATTGCGCGTAATTAATTTGGTGGCTGCACCCTTCTTTGTTGACTTTGATGCCGATTGAGCAAATCCATATTCACCAGTACAGCCATTTGTATAAAAAAGAATGGCCCCACTTTGTCGGTCTCGATCATATCATTGATGAGCAAAATAGCATCGATTACGATCAGAGAAAGCAGTATTCCCATGATGAGCTGGCGCCGCTGGGGAGGATGAGTAGCATGGTATATCTGCTCGCCTTTTATGAGTGTGAAGAAGCACAGCAGCACAAATATACCCAGGCCGGGATACCCCTGTTCTACCAAAGTCATTAGATAATAGCTGTGAATCCCCGATTTCTCAGGATTGTCGCTCACATAAGTCTGGAAACTACTGACGGTGTATATCTTGTAAAAATTGTAAAAATTGCCTGGCCCAAAACCTGTCAGGGGCTTTGCCTGGCTCATGTAAAAGCCAGCAACCCAGCGATAAAAGCGTTCCATCGTGGAAATATCCTCCCCTTTGTAGGTAGCAGAAACCAGGTTGTCAAAATTGGTATGACTGACCGTCCGTTCGTAATTGGGAGCATAGTTGAGGTAATTGTTATTATTGGCCAGCCAGACCACCGCTACTATAGCCCCGATAGTCACCAAGCCCAGCGCAGCTTTGATGAGGCGGTAGCGGATCACAAAGTAAGCTCCCACGGCCAGCCCCAACGAAACATATGCTGCACGGGTGTATGAAAACTGAATCCCGATAAGCAGGATCAGCAAGCTGCCCAGGATCACCAGGCGCGGCACCGACCAACGTTCATACCACCGGTAGGCATACCAGACCAAGGGTACAAATAGCGCTAAAATGGAGGCATAGTTGACATGATTGCGATAAAAGGGGTCGAGTACCGATTTTACTCGTTCGAAAGCAAAACCGGAAGGGGCATGTTTGGCCAATACAATGCTGACCGTAATGACCAGAGGGATTAAAATACTCCAAAAAAAGAACTTTACATCCTTCTCCGTTTTGAGCATACTGCCTGCCATAAAATAAAAGACGATCAGATACCAGCTTTTGGCCAGCGAAAACTTAAGCGACACCAAAAAAAGCTCCGAGCTGATTGTGGTAGCCAGTATCCACAACCAATGCAACACTACCAAAAGGCTAATAGGATGCCGTAGAAAGGCTCCGCTCATCTGCCGCCCATGCCGGATTATGTAGATCAGGTAAATCAGCATCAAGCCCACCATTAGCGGTTCTGTGGGCAAATCCGTGGCAAAGCCGTTGGGCAAGGATACTTCGGTGGAGAAGGGAATACATATGAGGAGTAAAAAGAAAACTTTGCGAAAATCTACCAAGCTCATATACACCAACAAAAGGAAGGCCGGCAGGCCCGCCAGGAAGTAGAGCTCTGTGGCAATGCCGGCAAAAAGACTGAGCAACACAATAGCTGCAAAGCCAAAAAACAGCCAGTGCGACTGCTCTTCTTTCAGCCATATGGAGAGCTTATCGGCCATGTACAATGTCCCGCCAGTTGACGTCCCGGTAAGTATCGAGAATGAGAATAGCAATTAGGCTGAACAGAAAGGTGATGAAAATGGCACTGAGTACAATAATCGAGCGCTTGGGCCTTGACTTTACGATGGGCACATCTCCCTTTTCCACCAGATGGATAGCACTAAAATCGGACTGATAGGTCGATTCGAGCTGTTTGCGGCGCTCCTTGTCAAGGCCGAGCTGCTCGCGGGCCTCGGTATGTTGCTGCTCCAGCACATCCACGATCGCCATCCCTTCATTGAACAGATCCATTCGCCGGTTGAGGTTGATCACTTCCTGCTCCAGCCCGGCGATGTTGGCGTTGAGCAGAAAAATAGAATCGCGGAAACGGCCGGGGCGTGTAGCCAGCAGCTCTTTTTTGGCTTTGGCGCGAGCGAGCTTGGCTTCGGCTTGTGCGACCAGCTGCGTGAGGGCTTCACTTTGAGTAATGGTATTGAACACACCGTACCTTTTTCGCAGCACCTGTAAGCTGTCGCCCAGCGTTTTCAACTCTTTTTCCTTTTCGGTAATGCTCTGGTTGAAGGCTTCCATCTGCTTCTTTTGGCTGTCCTTGATCAAATTTTGGCCAATTTGGTTGACCTTGTCGCGGGCGGCGTTGACCATAGCGGCTGCCATTGGGGGCTCCTTGTCTTCCATTGAAATCTCGATGGCGTCATATTTCGTCTTCTTTACATTATACAAACTAAAGAAGCGCTTCTTCACCTTAAAAGCGGCCCGTAGCTGCGCCGTGTCAATATCATAATGTTCATACAAATGAAAGCTATCGATCAAAAAATCGGCGATTTCATTGGATTCGGAAATGGTGAGCATCCGGTCGATATCGGTTTCCTCCCCGTAGTAATCCTTCTCCTTGATTTCATTGCCCACCGCAGAGGGCAGCGCCAGGTCGGGGCTGGCGGCATAAAAAAGGGTGGAAGATTGGTAATAATTGGACAAAAAAAGCGAGATGATGATACTGCCGACAGCGGCCAAAGCACAGACAATGATGATTTGTTTTTTCCATCGGAATAGCGTGCGAAGCACATCGAGCAGGTTTTCCTTATTCGTCATAGATGCATGTTTGGAGCAAAAGTAGAAAAATATGTTGGCCTGTTAGCTAAGCTTATAGGCAGGCAATAGCATGGGAGCGGTCAAAGTTCGATTTTTGCCTTGAATAATTCCGCAAAGCTCTTCCAATGAATCAGCCTGAAAACCAATGCTGCCACACCGCTCAACAATATGCCGACCACAAAATTAACACTCCAGCCAAACAAACCATAGTGATAAAGACCATAATTGATCAGCGCCACCACCCCTGCAAAGGCTACAAAACGCCCCCAATAGCCTGGCTCCAGCGGTAGCTTGAAAATGTGCATAGCCAGCCCAATTTGCCCCAGCAGCGCAAAAGTCTGGGTAATTAGGGTAGTCATAGCAGCCCCGCTGGCCTTGTGCTGTGGGATGAGCCACCAATTGAGCAGAATGTTCAAAAGAATAGCCACCACAAAGATACCATTCATCCTCCTAAGATTGCCATTGGCCGTCAGCAGCGTACCGAAAATATAGGTGCCGCTTACCGCTACAAAACTGAACATCAACCAGCCCAACACCTGCCCCCAGTAGGGCGTAGCCTCAGTATATAGCAACAACATAATCTGCTCTCTGAAAAACCAGCACGCCACCGACAAGCTAATGGCGCCGGCCCAGATCAGTTGAAAACTGAAGCGCAGCAATTCCTCTACCGACTCGCCCTTGCGGATCATCCGGGCAAACATCGGCAGCAGCAGCCCGGCAAACAGAAAACCAATCATGTTTACGGCATCGAGCAGGCGATAGGCCGAAGCATAAATGCCGGCCTGAAAGGTGCCTTCGTCCGGCAGCAACCAGTCGAGCATCACCCCGTCGATGCGGGTATAGATCGTCATCAAAAAAACGACCAATGCATAGGGCCAGCTCTCTTTGAGTATCAACAACAGAAAAGGCCCGCTCACGTGAAACCGAAACCAGCGCATTCGCCCTGCCACTACACCAAAGCCCACCGCGATGGTGAGCAGCAGCGAAACCGTTTGGGCATACACAAACCACTCGATCTGAAAAGCTTCGCGAAAGGGAGCCAGCCATAGCAGCCAGCCACAGATGAGGATCATCAAGAGTTTGTCCAGTGCCGAGAGTAAGCTATCGGTGCGGTACATCGCCAGGCCCGACACATTGGAGCGCATGTAAAAATTGAAAGCGATCAAAATGTGATTGATGGCTATGAGGATGAGCAGGTGCCGATATTCGGCCCAGTAGCCCGGCCCCGCCGCCAGCGAAAAAGTCACCAGCAAATAGACCAAGCCCAACAGCAGCTTGAGCACGAGGATGTTGGGAACATATTTTTCCAGCAATTGGCCGTGCTGCGCGATGCGGCGGTTGTTGAAATTCTGAATGCCAAAGTCGTTGATGATCTGAAAAAGATAAGTGAAGTTGAGCAACACAAAATAGACTCCGTATTGCAGGGCACCCACCAAATTTTGCACCGTCCGGTCAATGCCAAAAATGTAAAAAGGCTTGATCAACAGATTGATAGAGATGAGAAAAAGAATGTTGATGAGAAATTCCCGCTTCAAGGTACGTCAGGCTGATGTGGGCCAAAGATAGGGTTTTGTAGGGAAGGGGGAATGCCTTGGCTGATATGGAAACAGAAATTTGAAGAAGTGAGTGTTAAAGTGGAGGGTTCTTCATATAAAGCATTGCTTTAATGTAAAAAGTGTTATAAGTAGAGAAGCAATAGGGTTATTTGAAATAATTATTCTACTTATAAATCCCATAACTCTGGTCTTCTCAGGTAATTATTCCAAATACTTCTGCTCCATTTCGTTTTGTTTTTCCAGATTTTTGATGTGGCCGATTAGTTGAAGTTCTTCGATTTTGAGTTGGAGTTCGCGGACTTTGTGATTGTCAATTTTTGGTGATTTTATCTTTTCGAGGGTTTTGATTTGTTTGAGTAGCCGTTCTTTCGTTTTCTATTTTTCCACACTGGTAGTCCTTAGTTGACTTTCTAAAAAAAAGTGTAAAATTGCTTTTTGAATTGCAACGGTGTTGTTGCATGAATCAATTTTATTCGGAATAATATTTCGCACTCATTAAATTAGTATAAATAAATTCCGTAACAAACTGATAGTCAGTGGTAAATTTGATTGATAGTATATATAAATTATTTTAAACTAAATATTATTTTGCAATTACAGGAAATACATTAGTTAGATTCTTTTATGCAACAACGCCAATTGCAACTACAATTTTTGGATTTTGAGTGCTACTTAAATCGTGATCAAATTGAGTATGCTTTACATTTCCTTTTTCATCTACACAAACCTCGAAGGTTATTTTTCCTACAAAACCTAAAACACACTAGTGTATAGTTTGTGAACTTATTCTGATAACTATTAATCCTCGGATTAATATTCCCTTTTGTCATCCTCGCTTTTTTAAGAAAAAAGGGAGTTTGTTCACCTTACTGAATAAACTCCCTTTCTGGCTTTTAACACAAGTGGATGGCAGTTTGGAACCTCTCCAAAAACATTATTATTGCTCTTTCACTATTCTGTGCCAGGAATTATATCCCGTTGTTGTTTCCACTTGAAGGTGGTACAAGCCATTCGGCAAAATGCTAAGGTCAATGGCATTGGTATTTTTAATCATTTGCTTTAGCTGACCGTCGATGCCATACACAGATACCTTATTGATGTCGGCTTTACTATCAACAAAAATTACATCGTTGGTGGGGTTGGGGTAAACAACTACTTTATCATCTCCCAACAATTTGACCGATCGAATCTGCGAATATTCAAAACCTCCATCCTCGTCCACTTGCTTGAGTCGATAGTAGTGAATACCTTCCCACAGGTGGTGGTCGGTATAGGTGTAGGTCCTAGTTGTGGTGGTGTTGCCCTGGCTGGCTACAAATCCAAGGTCATTCCACCAAGCAGCATCTTTGGAGCGTTGAATGTAGAAACCCGTGTTGTTTTCTTCGAAGGCTGTCGTCCAGATCAGTTCCACCGCTTCATTGTTGACGGCGTGGGCATCGAAGCGGATCATCTCTACAGGGAGGCTGGCTGTAGTTCCCTTATTATTAGCGATAAACTGACTGAAGCCGGTAAACAAAGTAGCGGAGCCATCGCCAAAAGTCACTTCATTGAGTGCTATTGCTGTGGCTGTCCCCAGCGATGTTCCCCAGGTGTCGCCAAAGTCATTATCAGACCGCTTATACAACTCCAAGTCTGTTAGTGGGGTATTAGCCGGTATGTTGTTGATGCCGGTAAATTTGATTTGTGTCACATCCGGGCTTTGGTTGGTTCCGAAGTTGCGGATTACGAAGTATTCATTGTCGTTATTTTCTCCACCGCCGGCCTGTCCGTGCGATGTTTCCGAGAGGCGGGTTACCATTATATTTCCGTTAGGGCTAGAGCCAAATTTAATATCACTTTCGAAACAGGAAGCAGAACTCATTTTAAAAATCAATAACGGCTTGCCTGAAGAAATTCAAATACGCTATCAGCAATTACGTGAAAAACTGATTGCTGAACAAATAACCGAAATCGAACATAAAGAATTGCTTCAACTCACTCCTCTGGTGGAAGCAAAGGCAGTTGAACGGTTAGCTCATATGTCTGAATTGGCTAAACTATGGAAAACTACAGTGGACGAGGTTATGAACCGTTTAGACATTAAACCACCTTCGCCTATTCATGCCTAGACCACACATTAGTTTAAAACAAAAAACGGCGGTGCAAAGGTAATGTTCGATGTAATGTCAAAAGAGACAACGAGGACAAAATCATAACTTTGTAGGAACCGCTACAATCCGGTGGAAGATGTGTTCATTTTTGACTTTGATCGAAGTACTGGTCAGCTGAGTAATTTTGAAAATATCATTATTGAAGATGACGCCAATATCGGAGGCGTAGCCGTTTCTTCTAATTCCAGGTTTCTGTATGTAAGTTCTCTCAACTATATTTATCAGTTTGATCTTTGGGCCGATGATATAGCTGCTTCCAAAGTTACTGTAGCGGTCTATGATGGCTATGCTTCTCCCTTTGCTGCTACTTTTTGGCAAGCTCAACTGGGACCTGATTGCCGTATCTACATCAACCCTCCCAATGGCATTGATGTGATGCATGTCATTAAGAGGTTGTTTGGGAATTTAGCTTGAAATAAATAGCCGTCGGTAGTATCTTGTAGGTAAACCAAAACTTACAAAGATGCTCGCCCAATTTGAACGACTGACCGACGGCCAGTGGGAAGTTATAAAAGAATTTCTTCCTATCAAACGAAAACGCACACTTGATTTGCGTGATATTTTCAATGCCATACTTTGGATAACAAGAACTGGAGCCCAATGGCGAAATCTTGATAGTTCTTTTCCCCCCTGGTCTGCAGTTTACTATTACTTTTATAACTGGACAAAAAAAGGAATTATCAAATCAATCAATCTGGCACTCAATGAATATGAACGGGACAAACTTGATCGGCAGTCAAGCCCAAGCTTGGGGATCGTTGATTCTCAGAGTGTTAAGTTGGCTCCCATGATTTATGAGTTTCGGGGCATTGACGGCAATAAAAAGATTAATGGCCGCAAACGTCAAATTCTCACAGACACCCTGGGTCGTATTTGGCAAGCTTGGGTACATCCAGCTAATGAGCATGACAGTCCGGCTGGCGTTCATCTTTTGAAGATGGATCAACATCAAATGGGCCGCCTGATAAAAATAATTGGTGACAAAGCTTATAAAGGAACTTTTGCACAGGCCTGTGAGGAATTGAATATCGAATTTGAAGTTCCAATAAGACCTGAAGGGAAAAAGGGGTTTGTTGTTCAGGCTAAACGATGGGTAGTTGAAAGAACGATTGCCTGGTTTAATTTTTACCGAAGAATACTGATTGACCACGAGCATACCATAGAAAGTTCTGTATCATTCCTTTATTTGGCAAATACATCAATGATCTTGGCAAAATTTCAATCATTTACAGAATAAAATTCCCAAACACGTTCTAAATATCCTAACCGAAAGGGATTAGCATGTGAGGTGCAGCAGCACGGGGTGCAATTTCCAACTTCTCATGGTATTTCTATGCCCCACTTCCCCAACTACCGCCTCGGCACGCCTTACCCTACCTGTGATAGTAGTCTTACACTACTTACATCAGTCTTCGAGGCCGATAGCTATTGGCCCGAACTAAAAACTTTCAATGTCTTTCCAAACCCTGCGCAATCCATCGTCACGCTGCAATATGAGCCGGGGGTTTTTCAGCAGGCTACCTTTCATTTGTTTGATGTATTGGGACGGGAGGTACTACAGCAGAAACTAGAGGGCTATAATGGAGCGCACACTTTTGAAGTCGGCGGCCTGGCAGAGGGGGTGTATTTTTATCAGATCAATAGCAAGGAGGTATTGATAGGGAGTGGGAAGCTGGTAAAACAAGCTCCCTAAACGATGGCTGTCTTGTAGTTTTCAGGCTGCAAATTTTAAAGTATTCCCCTAGACCAGCAGCTACTACCTGGCTAAACATTCGATATGATCTCAAAGGCAGGTCAAAGGTCGAAATCGTACTGTATGATTCAGCAGGGCGTTTAGTGCTTTCCGAGAGTTTGAAAAAAACAAAAGGTCAACAAGTGTTGAGAATAGCTCATTTACCTTCAGTTCTCGACAATTAAAAAAAACAAAACAATCATCAAAAAAGAATCCTAAATTGAGGGTTCTTTTTTCATTCACAATAAAAATCAAAACCTAAATTGAACAAAATCAGAATAGTACAGCCCGATGAATTTGAAGCACACGACCATTGGTATCCAAAGGCTCTAAACGCAACAATTCATCCGATGATAAATTTCTTTCTGAACTTGGAACAAGAAAGAATAATTACAAGATACTGCCACATGCACCCAACTGTAAACGGTGATAAATTGAGGGAAGTCCTCAACCATCGGGCAAAGTATTTCCTTTGGGCGGGTGCGGATTTGCTCAATGTGACATCAGCAGGAGGAAAAAGGCAAATGGTGGTAATCGAAAACAACTCATGCCCTTCTGGACAAAAATCAATGCCGTTGGTTGACGACAACCAAGAACAGGGAAGTTACAAATTAATGGTAGAAAGGACGTTCAAGCCTTATTTGAAGAATCTTAGGAACAAAATAAAAGGAGGCTTGGCTGTAATTTATGACAAAAACCCAATGGAGGTATCGGGATATGCAGAAGTAATTGCGGATGTAATGAAAGAGAAAGTCTATTATGTGGATTTTTATAAAGATGACCCAAACCCAAGAGTCGTTTTTAAGGATGGCGTGTTGCATATTCGTGATGAGAACCAAGAATTAATTCCAATAAGAGCAGCATTCAGATACCTCACCCAAAAACCTTGGAACAGATTGCCATTACATTCCAAAACAAAAATATTGAACCCAACAGTTGCCTGTTTGGCAGGAGGACGAAATAAAATGGTAGCTGCGAAAGCGTATGATATATTCAATGCCGAGCTGCAGAAACATGGGTTGAAAATCAATATTCCTGAAACCATATGGGATGTCAGTAAAAATGAAGTGCCATTATGGGTTAAGAAAATGGGGGGTCATGCTGTCATAAAAGTTCCGTATAGCAATGCGGGACAAGGCGTTTATACCATCGTGACAGAAACTGAACTGGACAGATTCATGGAATTGGAATTTGATTATGACCTGTTTATAGTTCAAAGTTTGATAGGGAACTCAAATTGGAGTAGTACAACATCAGCGGGAAAACTTTACCATGTGGGAACTATTCCAAATCATAAAAACCAGACTTTTGTTGCAGACATCCGCATGATGGTTAGCTCCACAGAAAAAGGAATCAGACCGTTGTGTACTTACGCCCGAAGAGCTGAAAAACCCTTGATTAATAACATCGAAAAAGGAACGGACAGTTGGAAAATGTTGGGAACAAATCTCTCATTCAAGAATGAAGATGGTTCTTGGGGGAGCGACACGAACAGGCTGGTATTAATGGATAGAAGGGATTTCAATAAATTAGGAATTGGACTTGATGATTTGATTGAAGCTTATATTCAAACTGTCCTTTCAATGGTAGCAATTGACAAAATGGCTCAGACATTAATCAATAAACAAGGCAAATTCAGAATGCGGCTTTTTAGAAGTCTGAACAATGATAAAAGTTTGCTGGATGAAATTAAATTGGATGGATGAAAAAGTATAATGTTCTTATTCTGACCGACCATACTAATCACAGCAAAGAAAATTCAGTTTATGCCTTTGCCAATGCTTTAAGGAATCATCAACTCACAAATCGGGCTGAAATTGCAACAAAGGGAATTTCAGAAAATACTGCATTTTTTAAAAATTTAATTGTTCGTGATATTTGGGCAACCGAAATCAAAAATAATTTTAGGTATACAGCTGATGGCTCTTTATATCAAGAAGAAATAAAGCAGGTATCTCTTGATGATTATGACCTGATTTGGTTGAGGTTGCCACCACCTATCAATCAGGATTTTTTGAATTTCCTTACCCAAGAATTTCCTGAATGTTTTATCATGAATTCTCCTGCTGCTATCTATGAAACTGGAAGCAAAGAGTTTCTGATGAATTTTCAGAATGTATGTGCTCCCATGAAAGTATGTAGGTCAATAGAAGATATTCTTGAATTCAAAAATCAATTTCCAATAGTCCTAAAACCCTTCCGAGAATATGGAGGCAGGGGAATTATCCGTATTGACGGGGAGACGGTTTGGAGTGGAAACCAACAAATGACATTCAATGAATTTGTATCCACCTTAAAAGAGGACAGCGTGGAATACCTTGGAGTGAAATTCTTGAAAAATGTAACAAAAGGTGATAAACGAATCGTTGTTGTGAATGGCAACGTAATGGGAGCATCGCTCAGGCTACCTGCAAAAAACTCTTGGTTATGCAATGTGTCAATGGGCGGAACTTCTAATATTGCAGAGATTGACAACGAAGAACATAAAATTATAGAAACCGTAAACCCCTTACTTTCAAAAATGGGGATTGTAATGTATGGAGTGGATACATTGGTGGATGATAAGGGCAAAAGAGTTTTATCAGAAATAAACACTACCAGCATAGGAGGACTTCCACAGATTGCCCAACAAAAAAACCTGCCATTAGTAGAAGAAGCTATTGATTTAATTTGGGGATACTTTTTAAAGCACAGGAAAAATGTTGAATAAAACAAATTCAAATATTGAGATAATAACAGAACTCAATATCCGCAAAGCACCGAGAGGGGCAATCACAAAATATTGGCTGGAAATTGTAAAAGACGGAATGGGCGTTCCAGTTCATTTACCGATAATTATTGCAAAAGGAAAAACAAAAGGGAAAACAGTAGGTCTGACTGCAGCGGTCCACGGCAACGAGTTAAACGGGATACCAGTAATCCAACGGTTGTTCAAAGAAATTGATGTCAGACAATTGCGTGGGACAATTGTCGGCATCCCTATTATCAACGTACCTTCCTTTTTACGGAAGAAAAGAAGGTTTGTGGATGGTACCGACCTGAACCATATAATGCCAGGGAAACCAAATGGAACTGTCAGCCAAGTTTATGCATGGCGGATAGTAAATAAAATTGTCAAACATTTTGATTATCTGCTTGACCTTCATACTGCAAGTAACGGAAGGATAAATTCTTATTACATACGTGCGGATATGAGCGATGAAGTTGTGCGGAAAATGGCGTTACTTCAAAATGCTCAGATAATTGTCCATAATCCACCAAGTGATGGAACACTTCGAGGGACTGCGGACGAGATGGATATACCAGCAATCACTTTGGAAGTAGGGAACCCAAATTTATTTCAGAAAGGGATGATAAGGGACGGCCTGACAGGAATCCATAATTTGCTTGGCTATTTAAAGATAACAGATTCAGAAGTCGAGGAACATTCAAGTGATACAGTCATTTGTAAGAAGTCCTATTGGATTTATACCGACACGGGAGGATTATTGACCGTTCATCCAAATGTAACTCAAATTGTAAAAAAAGGAGAAACGATTGCAACAATTAGAGATGTTTTCGGGGATATAATTAAAGAATATCAAGCCCCCGAAAATGGAATTGTGATTGGCAAAAGTGTAAGTCCTGTCAATCAGGCAGGTGGAAGAGTTTTGCATATTGGAATAATGAAAAAAGAATAAAAAAAACTGTCGAGAACAAAGTGCAAAACGGCAAGTGGGGCTATGCGCCTTGTTCATGCCTCGTCTAAACTCAAATTTCACCCAAATCCCACCCGATATTCAAACGTTGACTAAGCACTAGCGATCGTTAAATTCCTATAAGTCAGTACTCAGAATCAAGATAATTCTACGAAACAATCTGAAATGATACTTACCTCGTCAAATACATCGACCGCTGGCTGTCCAGTTTTCTAAAGAAGGGATCGTCCAAATCCTTAATAAACCGAATTGCTTCACCGGTTGATTTCATCTCCGGGCCGAGCTGCTTATCCACATTCGGGAATTTATTAAACGAAAATACCGGCACCTTGATGGCGTAACCATCCATATCATTTTTGATTTCAAAATCCTTCAGCGTGTGAGTACCCAGCATCACCAAGGAGGCGATCTTCAAGTAAGGGATGTTGTAAGCTTTGGCAATAAAAGGCGTGGTGCGCGAGGCGCGCGGATTGGCTTCGATCACATACACCTGATCGTCTTTGATGGCAAACTGAATATTGATCAGTCCTTTGATTTGCAGGGCCATTGCCAGGCGCTTGGTGTATTTGATCATTGTATCGATGGCTTGCTGTGAGAGGCTGTACGGAGGGAGCACCGCTGAACTATCGCCCGAATGGATTCCCGCCGGCTCAATATGTTCCATAATCCCCATGATGTGTACATCTTCGCCATCGCATATCGCATCGATCTCTGCTTCGCGGGCACGCTCCAAAAACTGATCGATCAGCACGCGATTGTCGGGCAGGTGCTTGAAGATGCTCAACACATGGCGCTCCAGCTCTTCGTCGTTGATGACGATGCGCATGCGTTGCCCGCCCAGCACATAGGAGGGGCGCACCAGTACGGGATAAGTCACCCGCTGCGCAATGGCAAGGGCTTCATCGGCCGAATCGGCTACGCCGTATCGGGGATAAGGAATGTCGAGTTCCTTGAGCAAGTCGGAGAAGCGACCGCGGTCTTCGGCCAGGTCCATAGAATTGTAGCTGGTGCCGAATATTTTGATGCCGTTTTTGTGGAATTGCTCTGCCAGTTTGAGTGCCGTTTGGCCACCCAGTTGAACGATCACGCCTTCCGGCTTTTCCAGTTCCAGTATCTCTTCGATATGTTCCCAATACACCGGTTCGAAGTAGAGCTTGTCAGCCACATCAAAATCTGTGGAGACGGTTTCGGGATTGCAATTGATCATGATCGATTCCATGCCCGCCTCTTTGATGGCCAGCAAACCATGCACACAGCAGTAGTCAAACTCGATGCCCTGCCCAATCCGGTTGGGCCCCGAACCGAGTACGATCACCTTTTTCTTATCAGAAGGGATGCTTTCGTTTTCTTCATCAAAGGTGGAGTAGTAATAGGGGGTTTGTGCTTCAAATTCGGCGGCGCAGGTATCTACCAGTTTGTAGGTGCGGCGGATGCCCAGCTTTTTGCGCTGGCGGGTAACCTCCTCCGGCTTGATGCGCATCAGCCAGGCAATCTGTGCATCCGAATAGCCGACTTGTTTGAGTTCGAGGAAAAAATCTTTGTCCAAATCTTCCGGCACATTATACCGCATTACCTGCTCTTCCATTTTCACCAGTCGCTTGATCTGTTTGATAAACCAGGGGTCAATGAGCGTGAGCTTTTGTACCGTTTTTTCCGGTACACCCAGCCGCAGCGCATCTTTGAGGCGGTAAATGCGGTCATCGCTCACCATTTCCAGCCTTTCCAAAATATCGGAAGTGCGAATCCATTCTTTCTTATCAGCCCCCAGGCCGTGGCGGTTGTTTTCCTGGCTTTGGCAGGCCTTCTGAAGCGCTTCCAGGAAGTTGCGACCAATCGCCATCACCTCACCTACCGATTTCATCTGCAAGCCTAAGCGGTGGTCAGCGCCATAGAATTTGGCAAAATTCCAGCGCGGCATTTTTACGATCACATAGTCGAGTGTGGGCTCAAAGTAGGCGGAAGTTGTTTTGGTAATTTGATTTTTCAGCTCATCCAGGTGATAGCCGATGGCCAGTTTGGCAGCGATTTTGGCAATGGGATAACCGGTAGCCTTGCTGGCCAATGCCGAAGAGCGCGATACCCGCGGGTTGATTTCGATGACGATGAGCTTTTCCGTTTCGGGGTCCTGAGCAAATTGTATATTGCAGCCGCCGGCAAAGTTGCCCAGCGAGCGCATGGCCTGGATGGCTTCGTCACGCATCTGCTGGTAGGCCGTATCCGATAAGGTCATGGCCGGAGCTACCGTGATGCTGTCGCCGGTATGGATGCCCATAGGGTCGAGATTTTCGACGGTGCAAATGATGACGACGTTGTTGTTGGCATCGCGCAAAAGTTCCAACTCAAATTCCTTCCAACCCAGCACCGCCTTTTCAACTAATACCTCGTGAGTAGGCGACATATCAAGGCCACGGCGCAGGGCGGCATCAAATTCAGCTTCCTCGTGTACAAAAGCTCCGCCGGTGCCGCCGAGGGTGTAAGAAGGGCGGATGACGAGTGGGAAGCCAATAGCCTGAGCTGCTTCCTTGCCTTCCAAAAAGGAGTTGGCAATTTTGGAGGGCGCTACGCTGAGCCCTTGATTGATCATGTGCTGGCGAAAGGCTTCGCGGTTTTCAGTCAGCTCAATAGCATCCAAATCCACACCGATGAGGCGTATATTGAACCGCTCCCACACGCCCTGCCTGCCTGCTTCGATTGCCAGATTGAGGGCTGTTTGGCCACCCATAGTAGGCAATACTGCATCAATGTGCCGTTCTTGCAGAATTTGCACGATGCTATCCACTGTGAGGGGCAGCAGGTAAATGTGGTCGGCTGTGACGGGGTCGGTCATGATGGTAGCCGGATTGGAATTGATAAGGCTCACTTCAATGCCTTCTTCGCGCAGGGCGCGGGCAGCCTGGCTGCCGGAGTAGTCAAATTCGCAGGCTTGGCCTATGATGATAGGGCCGCTGCCAATGATCAACACAGCGCGGATAGAGGTATCTTTTGGCATATATCGAAAAGGATTTTATAATAGCAATCAAGCCTGTTGGCTTCATTTATACAGGCTTGCTAAAGGCATTATACCGCTGGCGGTTCGAGAGTGATAAATCACACTCAATCCTTTCGCGGGATATAGCACAGGCGATTGGGATTCGCAATCGCTCATCAGGCGCCTGAGCTATGAATTTTTAAAATGATCAATAAATTCACCATCGCGTACACACACTGCAAAGGTAGGCTTATCAGGCGGAATTTTGGCGATTCACATAGAAAAATATACAGCTGGCTTGTAAAAAAACAGGGTATGCTGCACAGCCATCTTACCATGCCTTCCTTGAATCATTCGTTCTCTGGCCGGGAATATGCTTGGCCTTTTTGCCTATATTTGCAAATCACATCCATTTGCCAATAATATGAGCTCAACATATACTATCTCCCTTCCCCAATTTCAGGGGCCTTTTGATCTGTTGCTCTTCTTCATCGAACGCGATGAGCTGGATATCCATGACATTCCTATCTCCAAAATCACCGACGACTTTCTGGGCTATATTCGCCAAATGGAGGCGCTCAACATCGATCTGGCCAGCGAATTCATACTGGTAGCGGCCACGCTGATGCGTATCAAGGCCAGGATGATAATTCCCCGCAAGCCGGTGGATGAGGAGGGCAATGAGCTCGACCCGCGCGAGGAGCTCGTCCGCCGTTTGCTCGAATACAAGCGCTACAAAAGTGTGCTGGATGATATGCGCAAGCTGGAGCAGCAGCGGGCCAGCCAAACCGCGCGCGGCAATGCCGCCCGGGAGCTACGATCATTGGCCGAAGATGCCCTGGCCGATGCCGAGCTGGAATCGCTCACCCTGTACAAGCTGATGAAAGCCTTTGAGCGGGTGATGCAGCGGTTGGAGGATCAAAAGAAACGGGCGGTTCACAAAGTATATACCTATCCCTATACCATTCAGGATCAGCAAATCTATCTGCTTTCCAAAGTACGCCCCGGCGAGCGCACCCATTTCGATTCGGTGTTTGAAGAATGTAAAGACCGCGTACAGGCCATCGTCACTTTTCTGGCCTTGCTGGAGCTGCTCAACATGCAGCGGCTGTACTGTGTACAAGGCATTGGCGTCAACAACTTCTGGCTCGAACGTGGCAAAGAGCCGGCCCATGCCGGTGCGGAAGAAGAGGAATAAGCAAAGATTTCCCTACACATGCAATGCCCGGTTGCCGGTAGCTGCCAGCGCTGCTTCTTTAACTGCTTCGGTGAAGGTTGGGTGGGCGTGCGAGATACGGGCGATATCCTCTGCTGAGGCCCGAAATTCCATCAGGGCTACGGCTTCGGCGATGATGTCGGCCGCCCGGGCACCCACCATGTGGACGCCCAGCACCTCGTCGGTGGTTTCATCGGCCAGCACTTTTACCATGCCTTCAGTATCGGTGCTGGCGCGAGCGCGGCCCAGCGCCCGGAAGGGGAATTTGCCTGTTTTGTAGGCCCGCCCCTCCTCCTTGAGCTGCTCTTCCGTTTTGCCTACCCCGGCCACCTCTGGCCAGGTATATACCACATTGGGGATGAGGTTGTAATCAATATGCGGCTGCTGGCCGGCCAGGTATTCGGCTACCAGTATGCCTTCTTCTTCCGCCTTGTGTGCGAGCATGGCGCCGCGTATCACATCGCCGATGGCAAAAATGCCGGGCACATTGGTTTGCAAATGTGCATCTACCTCGATCCTGCCTTTTTCATCTTTGTTGATGCCTACCTTGTCCAGTCCAAGCGCGTCGGTATAAGGTTTGCGGCCAATGGCAACCAGGCAATAGTCGCCCTTTAGTAGAAGGGGCGCTTCCGAATCGCGATGCTTTGCCTGCAGGCTGACGGAGCGGCTGGAGGCTTTGACCTCAGTGACCAGATGATTGAAGTGGAATTTGACCCCCAGTTTTTTTAAAGCCCTTCGCAGCTCTTTGGCACAGTCGGCATCCATACCGGGGATGCAGCGATCGAGATATTCTACTACTTCGATTTCGGTGCCGAGGCGGGCAAATACCGAGCCCAGCTCCAGGCCGATCACTCCGGCACCAATGATGAGCATGCGTTTGGGTAGCTTGGTGATATTGAGGGCTTCGGTAGAAGTGATGATTCGCTTTTTGTCGTAATTGAAGACAGGAGGTGTGATGGGTTTGGAGCCGGTGGCAATAATGGTTTTGTCGGTGCTGATCTGTTCGGCACTTCCGTCGGATTTGGCGATATTGACAGTATGGGCATCTATGAAGCTGCCGTGACCGTGAAAGACATCAATTTTGTTTTTTTTCATCAAAAAATCGATGCCTTTGGTCGTTTGTTGCACTACATCATCTTTGCGGGCAATCATCTGTGGCAGGTTTGCTTTGAGGCTCTTGAGTTCGATGCCATGCAGCCCAAATTTTTCTTTGGCGTTGTGGTAGTGCTCCGAAGAGTCGAGCAGCGCTTTACTGGGAATGCAGCCCACATTGAGGCAGGTACCTCCGAGCGTGTTGTAGCGTTCGATGAGCGCAGTTTTGAAGCCCAGCTGCGCAGCTCGAATAGCAGCCACGTAACCTCCCGGGCCGGAACCAATGATGGTGACATCGTATTTCATTGAATCGTTTTTTTAGCCTTCAGCCCTTGCAGATTCTGTTAATCCTTTTTAGGAGGTCTTTGGCTTTTGTCTTTTTTTTGATTGCGGGAAGTCGTTTTCTTCCGCCGACGGGTATTACTGTTGACTTTTTTGATAGTTTTGCTTTTTTGTTCCGGCTTCTGACTTCGCTTGCCGGGACGTTTGTTGCTCCGCTGATTGTTGGAAGGTCTTCTTTTATTGCGGCGCTTGTTGCGTCGGCGTTTTTTTCGCTCTTCAGGAGGCAGCTCCACGGCACCTGTCACATCTCCGTAATCCATAATTTCCTCTTCGGCTATTTGCGGGAAGTCCATCAATTCACCAGGCCGCTCCCCTTTTTTATTCAGCTCCGAAATAGCCCGAACCCTGTCAATAGGGAGTGAATAGAGCTTGCCGGGTTTGTCGCTTTTCTCATACATATAGAACATCTGCTTTTTGAAGATGTCCGTTTTTATCAATACGGCTGTACCCGCTTTGGTAGTGAGTTTATCAGCATTTTTAGGAAACTCTTCGAGTGCTTCTATGTAAGTATCCAGCTCATAATTGAGGCAGCACTTCAAACGCCCACATTGCCCCGAAAGTTTAGCCTGATTGATCGCCAGATTCTGATAGCGGGCAGCAGCTGTGGAAACGGATTTGAAGTCGGTAAGCCAGGTAGAGCAGCACAGCTCCCGACCACAGGAGCCCAGCCCGCCAATACGCGATGACTCCTGGCGGGCTCCGATTTGCCTCATTTCAATTTTTACTCTAAACTCCTTGGCAAAGTGGCGGATTAGCTCTCTAAAATCTACCCGCCCGTCGGCGGTATAATAAAAAGTGGCTTTGCGCTTGTCGGCCTGATATTCCACATCTCCGATTTTCATCTCCAGTTTCAGGCTGCGGGCAATAGCCCGGGCACGCACCATCGTTTTGTGTTCCATTCGCCGGGCCTCCCGGAGCCGGTCAACATCTCTGTCGTTGGCCCGCCGCACGACCTTGTGCAGTACGCCGTCTTCAGGCACTCGCTTTTTGCGCATTTGCAGGCGCACCAATTCACCTGAAAGGCTGATGTGTCCAAGATCGAAACCGCTGCCTGTTTCCACCACCACCAAATCGCCCGTAGCGGTACGGTTGTGCAATTCATTGACAAAAAATTGTTTGCGGGCACCGTTTTTAAAGCTTATTTCTACAATATCAAACGCATCGGGCTCGGCAATATTCATCGTCGAGAGCCAATCATATGTGTTGAGGCGATTGCAACCTCCTGAGGCACAGCCTCCATTGCTGCGGCATCCTTTTGCTTTTCCATTTCCTCCTATTATGCAAACTGAACATCCCATGGTTGATGCTATTTATGACCCTTGGCTGCCGGCAGTTGTCTGGAGCCGGGCAATTGAGGTTTGTTTTAAAATGTGATTGATCCGGATTGAAGCGTCCAGAAAGCGAATTTTGGGGTTGGCATTGCGCTCAATGTGAAAGGCACAATCATTGAGCAGCATGGAAATCTCCTCAAGCTGCTTCCAATGGATCACATCCTTCAATTTGTCTGCCGCCTGCCGCTCTGCATTCCCCAATCGAATTTGGGCAGACGCTCCGCTGATCTTTAGCTGGAGGAGTTGCTGTAGAAAGTGTAGGCCAAATTGCAGAAAATGCTTTTGATATTCTCTGCCGGTACCGGCAAGATTTTCGCACCAGCGCACCAGTTCCACGCCATTCCCCCGATAGCATTTGCGCATCCAATCGACAAAGCGACCAGCCTGATCGTTTGTTTCTTCTCTGAGCAACTGTATTGCCCTGCTAAAATCTCCATCGGCCAGATGAGCGGCATGCATGGCTTGTGCTTCATCCGCCTGATATTTTTGCTGCAAGGCAGTGATGATCTCTTGGTCCTGTAGCCGCTTGATTTTCAGACTTTGGCAGCGGGAGAGGATGGTGTTTAGAATTTGCTCGCTTTGTTCTGCCACCAGCAAAAAGACTGTCTGCTCGGGTGGCTCCTCTATGAGTTTGAGAAGGCGGTTGCCTTCTTTCCCCAGGTATTCCGGCATCCACATGATCAGTATCTTGTAGGAGCCTTCAAAGGTTTTGAGGCTCAACTTTTTGATAATGCTGACACACTCATCCTTATTGATGTTGCCTTGCTTGTTTTCTGCTCCGATGAGCTGAAACCAATGGTTGATGTGCAGGTAAGGGCTATCATGGAGTGCTGCCCGCCAATGTTCGAGCAGATGGTTGCTGGTCACTTTTGAGCCGACGGTAGGGAAGCTGAAGTGAATGTCGGGGTGAATCCATTTGGAGGCTTTAGTGCAATTGGAGCATTGGCCGCAAGCTTCTTCGGCGCTGCGATTTTGACAGAGCAAATACTGCGCAAGGGCCAGAGCAAGAGCCAATTTGCCACAGCCCGAAGGGCCCACCAACAGCAAGGCATGGGGCAGATGGTCATTGTTGACCATTGCTCGAAGCTGCTGTTTGGCAGTATGTTGGCCTATAATGTCTTCAAACTGCATAGCGCGGCCGGTTTTGGATCAAAACATGGTCAGAAAGTACTTCGGCAGTACTATTAGGCAGAATACTGAGGAGGCGAGCCAGTCTAAAATGGGTTCGCTGAGTGGTTCGACGGAGGAGGCAAGAGTGGTGACTATATGGCCCTGCTCATCGAGCAGGTATTTTTGAAAATTCCATTTTACAGTAGTATCCAAATATCCGTTTTTTGCTTTACTGGTCAGCCATTGGTATAGGGGATGTGCATCATCGCCCTGTATTTTTAGCTTGGCTGCCATCGGAAATTTCACGCCATACGTCGCTCTACAAAAAGCCTGAATTTGGTGATTTTCGCCTGGTTCCTGCCTTCCAAAGTCATTGGAAGGGCATTCCACGACGATCAATTAATGTTCAAAGGCTTCTTGCAATTCCTGCAATTGTTGATATTGTGAGGTAAAACCACAATGTGATGCAACATTAACCACCAATATTTTTTCCTTCAAATGCGGCAAAATCAATGCTTCTTCCGTCTATTCCTTCTACCTTAAACTGATGGATCGAAGTCATTTCTGACATTTGCGTAAAAATACATATTTTATTTGATACTTTCGGAAACAAGCTTTTTACACAAACCAAAGGTAGGCTGGGTTTGTTCAACATCCAAAGAACTCAATCAAGTCACTATGCGCATTGCCGTTTTTCGAAGAGCCCACTTCAATGCAGCTCATCGCCTGTACAACCCGGCCTGGCCGGACAAAAAAAATGAGCAGGTTTTCGGTCTGTGCAACAATCCTAACTTTCACGGGCACAACTATGAGCTGGTCGTCAAAGTGAGCGGGGAGGTAGATCCGGAGACGGGCTATCTAATCGATCTGAAATTACTGAAGGAGTTGATCCATGAGCAAATTGAACGGCGGTTCGATCATAAAAATCTGAACCTGGATACGGAAGAGTTTAAAACCCTCATTCCAACGGCTGAAAATATCTGCTATGTGATCTGGAACATCCTGCGCACTCATTTGGATGATCGCTACGACCTGGCCGTCCGGCTGTATGAAACGCCGCGCAATTTTGTGGAGTATCCGGCATAATGTGCTCAATAAACAAAGGCTAGGGGTTTCAAGTATCCCTAGCCTTTGTTTAGTACTGTTTTTCAAGATTTACCTCTTCTGCATCCGCAGGGTTTTCAGTACTCCTTCTTCTTCATTTATGAGGCTTACCAAATAAAAACCGGCTGGCAAATCGGCTACGGCATAGTGGGCCGAAGCTTCGTAGCGGAAATCGAGCATACGCTTACCGAGAACGTTATAAACTACCACCTGATCGACCAGGGTATTGTTAGTGATTTGGATATAATCGCTGGCCGGATTGGGGAATATACTCAACGACTCTACTCCCTTTTCCAATTCCTCCGTGCCTACCGTCAAGGCTTCTATGATATAAATGGCGGTATCGATCACGATGTTGTGATCATCAAAATCAGTAATTTCCAGCTTGATGGTTCCTGTGCCCGGCGTATCATTGGGGTCAACATGCAGAATCATCAGGCCATCCATACCGGCGCTGATCACTACGGGCCGGTTGCTCGGTGTTTCGTCTGTATTGGGTCCATAACAAAGGTTATTGTCACAAACCCATGACTCCCAGCCGCTTGGCATATCTTCGGAGAGGTACACCCAGCGCAAGCGGGCTTCATTGGCAGAGGTGTTTTTGATGTTGTTGTGAGCCTCAATGTCCGTTTCGTTGGCTTCTCCCGAGGCAAAGGCCGGGTTGGGGGCCACGTAAATTTCGGACTGCGCCAGCGCCAAAAGGCAGAATGAGCCAAAAAGTAAGGAGAGTATAATTTTTTTCATGTGGGCTTGGTTTAAATACTATGCAATTATAAAACTTAGACAAAGTTAGGGGATAAAAGTTACATAAGCGAATCTCAAAATGCTGATTTTATCCCAAAGTCGGCATTTTGCCGCCAGATTGGCATTTTTTAAAATCTTGTATAGGCTGGAGAAAACACCCTAGTGACGTACAATAACATTTTATAATCCTCCAGTTTTTGAAATCGGCAGAATTTACCCCTAATATTGCAATATACCATTGGGATCGCTCATGCTGTACCGCTTTATTTTCCTGTTTTTGTTCTCTGCTTTTTCTATGGAGGGCCCCGCTCAATTGCCTGACGGAAGCGTTGCTCCTGATTGGACACTGACGGATGTGACGGGTGCAGAGCATACACTGTATGACTATCTGAATGATGGAAAAACTGTTTTTATTCACTTCGCTTCCACCTGGTGTGGACCCTGCTGGTCCTATCATATTTCCGGCGCTTTCGATCAATTATTTGAGCAAAACGGGCCGAATGGCACGGACGAAGTGATGGTTTTCACTATTGAATCGGACTGGAATACGGGCATTGATGACCTCAGCGGCACCGGTTCCTATACTTACGGCGACTGGCTTGGCAACAGCACTCATCCCATCATCGATGACCATAGCCTGATTGATGCTTATGCCGTCAATAGCTGGCCGACTATTTACAAAATCTGTACGAACAAGCGAATTGAAAAAATAGGCCATTGGGACTACCAGACCCTTTTGCAGTGCATACAGTCCTGCGATGGCTCTGTAGGCAACCACAATGTTTCGATACTTAGCTATCAAGGTTTTGAAGGCCCTTTCTGCCAATCGGTTTCTTTTGTACCCCGCCTGGTGCTGCAAAATGAAGGAGCTCAAATTCTCAGCCGCTGCCAGATAGATTTGCTCATCGATGGTGCTATGGCAAGTACAGGGCTTTGGGTTGGAGCCGCAGAGCCTCTGCAATCGTTCACCTTCGATTTTGATACGCTCAGGCTGCAGGCTCCTGGCACCCTCAATTTCCGGGTGTGGGCTCCAAACGATGAGCCTGATGATATGCCTCAGGATAACTTGCTTGACAATATTGAAGTGGATGCGCCTGTTTCGACTACTACCTTGCGAATGTATTGGCATACTGATCTGTGGCCGGAAGAAAATAAGTGGTGGCTGCGGCAGGCTGACGGCATCGTACTGTACAGTTCTGGTAACATCCTACTGGATCCCGACAAGGAATATCAATTTAGTTTTGAGCTGGAATCAGATCAATGTTATGAATTTGAAATGATCGATACTTTTGGCGACGGTCTCATCAACGGAAGCGTAGGGCCGGGGCAATATGTGGAGGGAGCCATCCGGCTGGAAAGCGATGCCGGTGTGATTTGGGACGATCCTCAATTCGGCTTTGGATTCCTGCTGCCTTTTGAAGTGGATGAACACGCTACTCTTACAGAAGAAGACTTTCCACAGAGCGCTTTCCACCTTTTCCCCAACCCGGCAACTCACTGGCTACAGCTAGGGGTTCATTCACTCCGTGCTCAAAAAGCACAGATCGTCGTGTATGATATCCTGGGCCAGCCAGTACTTATCCTTCCGGATCAGCAGCTTGCCGCCGGTAAACAGCAGTTTGAGTTATCGCTCAGTACACTTAAAGCCGGGTTATATTACATCTCATTACATCTGGAAAGCCAGGAGTTTGTGAAGAGTTTTGTGGTGCATCCTTGAGGCACTTCCCATCAGTTGGATAGTTGACAGTCTTTCCACCGAAAGCAATCTGTGGTGTGATCGTTTACCATGCCCACTGCCTGCATGAAGGCATAGCAAATGGTAGAGCCCACGAATTTGAATCCCCGTTTTTTAAGTGCCTTGCTCATTACATCGCTCTGCTGACTGGTGGCAGGCACCTCGCTCATATTTTTGAAGCGGTTGACGATCGGTTGGCCCTCTACAAACTCCCAGACGAATTGGTTGAAACTTCCATATGCTGCCTGAATTTCAAGGAATGCCCGGGCATTGGTGACGGCAGCATTTACTTTGAGGCGATTGCGGACAATACCTGGATCCTGCAATAGCCTTTCTATTTTCTTCTGGTTAAATCGGGCAATTTTTTGCACATCAAAGTACTCAAAAGCCTGGCGATAGCCCTCCCGCTTTTTGAGGATGGTAAGCCAGTTGAGGCCCGCCTGTGCTCCTTCCAGTATCAGCATTTCAAACAATTGCCGGTCATCATGCACTGCCAGCCCCCATTCCCGGTCGTGATAATCGATGTACAATTCATGGCCCAGGCACCAGCTGCAGCGCTTTGGAGTATTGTTCTTTTGCATATATTATTTTTATGGCTGGACGACCAAATTGGCATTCAACATATTGTTTTCCAGCCACTTCCGATTGGAGGCGATGGAATCTGTTTGGTATTTTTCAATCATCAAGCTGGCGATGGGCGCAGCATAGGTAGCCCCCCATATGCCATGCTCCACATACACAGCAATGGCGATTTCGGGTTTATCTTTTGGCGCAAAAGCAAAAAATACCGAGTGATCCTTGCCGTGCGGGTTTTGGGAGGTACCCGTTTTGCCACAAATTGGGATATCCGGCAAATAGGCGATGCGGGCAGTGCCACCCGTGACCGCCATTTCCATCCCGTCCACAACGGGCTCAAAATATTGCTGCTCAATCCGAACCCTTTTTGGGGTAGTATATTCGGGGGCAACAGCCAGTTCTGCCTGCCGAAACCCTTTGATAAGATGGGGGGTAATATACCAGCCCCGGTTGGCGATGATGGCTGCCAGGTTGGCCATTTGCAGGCTTGTCATTTGAATTTCCCCCTGACCGATACCAATTGACATGATGGTAGGTGAATACCAGCTGCCTTTGTCTTTGGGGTACATTTTGTCATAAACACCTGAAGTAGGCACATTGCCTGACAATTCATTGGGAATATCGGTTCCCAGGGCTTTGCCCAATCCAAAATCATAGAGATGATTCACAAAGGTATCGAGGCCCTGGTGGGGATTGTAAAAGCCATATTTGTCAATTATTTCGCGCAGCACGGTGAAAAAGTAGGCATTGCAAGAGTGCTGGAGAGCTGTTGCCACATTGTACGGATGGGGATGAGCATGGCACTTTCGCACCTGCCCTTTATAATAATACCCCATATTACAAGTCACTCCTCGGTTGATGTTAAGCACACCTTCCTGCATACCCACCAGTGCTACAACTGTTTTGAAAATAGACCCCGGCGGATACTTAGCCATGATGGAGCGATCGAAAAAGGGTTTGAGGGTATCCTTCATCAGCTTGTTAAATTCCACACCACGATCACGATGGATGGTGAGCTTGTTGGGGTCGTAGGTAGGAGAGCTGACCATACAGAGTATCTGCCCGCTAGCAGGCTCAATGGCAACGATGCTGCCCGTTTTGTTTTGCATGAGCTGTTCGCCGTAGGCCTGCAATTGCACATCGATGGTGCTGATAAGATCGGCCCCGGAGATGGCAACCGAATCGAGGCGCCCGTTTTTGTAGGGCCCTACTTCTCTGCCGAGATTGTCCTTCAATACAAAGCGCGCCCCCTTGCGGCCACGCAACTGATGCTCGTAAAAAGCTTCCAGTCCGGTAGCTCCGATATAGTCACCCAGGCTGTACGAATTGCTTTTGTCGGCTTCCAGTTGGGCGGGACTCACTTCATTGATATAGCCCAGCACATGAGCGGAATTGCGATGAGGGTATCCTCTTACGTTTCGCAATTGAACCGAAAAGCCGGGAAATTTGTACAAATGCTCCATAAAGCGAACGGCCAATGCAGGAGATACTTTGGACAGGAAAATGAAGGGAACAGATTTTGAGAACCGCTTGTCGCGCCAATTTTTATTGATATTTTTCAAAAAAGCACTCGAGTCGATCCGGAGCAATTCGCACAACTCGCTGGTATCCATTTCGGTATTGAGCTGATTGTAGGTGACTTTGATGTCGTAGATCGGATTATTGTTGACCAGCAGTTTTCCGTTGCGGTCGAAGATGAGCCCCCGGGAAGGGTAGAGTACATATTTGTCGATGGCGGTGGCATTGGCCCGGGCTTCGTAGGAGGTGTCGAGTAGCTGGATTTGCAAAGCTTTGAACAGCAGCAGCCCGGCTGCCAGCAGGAAAACGATATGGATGATGTTGCTTCTGTCTTTTATATTCTCATTCACAATGGCTGCATTTGTTATTCTCTGGGATCAAAAAGATACTGATACATGATAATAAAAATTATGGATATAAGGAAGCTAGCTATCGTTCTTAACAAGATTTCGAAAAAATAATAGAATGTAAAGGCCTCCACGGCATAGTAAAAAAACAGGTGGGCAAACATCAAAATGCCGGCATACGTCAAAAACCAGCTCAACCCGAACCTGTTTTTAGTAGGGCTGTAGCTTACATTATAGCCGCCACGGGGCTCCAGATAAGATAGGACTAGTGGTCGGATAAATGCTGTAAAAACACCCGCACTGGCATGCACCCCGGGGCTGATGTAGAACATATCAATGGTAATCCCTATCACAAATCCTAAAAACACCAGCAAACTATGGGGTGTTCTGATCGGCAACAGGAGTATAAATAAGGGATAAATGAATATCTGAAAATAGCGGTTTTGGTCCCAGCCCATAGTAAAGCGGTTGAATATGAGCACCTGCAGAGCTACCAAGCCGATGAAGCGCAACACATTGGCCAGTGTAGTACTACTCATTTTCTACCTCCTCCTTCAGGGCACTCAACTGCTCGGCCTTTAAATGCTTTATCACATACACATACTTGATGCGGCTAAGGTCATTGGACAATGCCACATCTATTATATGTGTATTGCTGCCCCCTTCCATATCTATCCCTTCGATAGTACCCACCATTAGGCCCTCCGGAAATATAGTGGAATAGCCACTCGTCACGATGGTATCCTGCTTGGAGGGAGAGGCGTGTTTTGGAATATTTATCAGCCTGGCTCTCATCGGGTCATTGGCTTGCCATACCAATACACCAAAATGCCCTGTTCGCTCAATGGCGGCACTGATGCGTGACTCCTTGTGCAACAAGGACATCACAATGGCATAATCCGCCGTCACCGACCGAACCACCCCTACCAATCCGCCACCGCCGATCACCCCCATCCCCGCAGCTATACTATCTGTACTCCCCACATTGAGGATCAGGTGATTGTTGTGCTTGCCAATGGAGTTGCTAATCACTTTGGCCGGAATAAACTCGTACAGCGCCAGGCTACTATCGCGGCTGGTGGTATCGGGGGTCTGATAAAAGGGAGGTTTCAGCTCTTCCAGCTGGCGGAGCAATTGAGCATTCTCGCGGGCAATATTGTCCGCTACACTTGACAGGTTCCAGTATTTGGTGATCTCGTCCACTTGATTATATACCGCACCGGTGAAAGCAGCAGTTGTCCGAAAATAAATGTCGTTTTGCTTTTTGTTGAATTGCACCACCAAAAACATGCAAAGCCCTTCCAAAAGCAGGAAAAGCAGTAAGCCTCCATTTCTGATAAAGAGTAAAATTAAATTGCGCATGCTGCTTGGTAGCTATTCTGATCCACACAAAAGTACAAATCTCTCCGGATTCCTATGGAGAATATGAAAGGGCAGGCAGGATACAGGCTGTATGGGCAAGTCCGCTCACTTATACACTTTTGCGATCGATCAAAAAGGAGAAACTATCTGAGTTTTTCAAGGCAATTCCCGTACCTCGTACCACAGCCCGCAAGGGATCATCGGCGATATGAACCGGTAGCTTGGTTTTTTGCGAGATGCGTTTGTCCAGCCCGCGCAGCAAGGCTCCGCCCCCCGTCAGGTAAAGGCCCGTTTTGTAAATATCGGAAGCCAGCTCAGGAGGAGTGGTTTCCAAAGCCTTGAGTACCGCATCTTCTACTTTGGAGATGGATTTGTCGAGGGCATGAGCTATTTCCTGATAGGTAATGGTGATTTGTTTAGGGATGCCTGTCATCAGGTCACGGCCATTTACGGCGTAGTCATCGGGCGGATTGACCAGCTCTGGGAGGGCCGATCCCACCTGTATTTTGATCTGCTCGGCGGTGCGCTCTCCGATCAAAATGTTATGCTGGCGTTTCATGTAATTCATAATATCGACTGTAAATTCATCGCCTGCTGTGCGGATGGACTGGTCGCAAACGATGCCCGACAAGGCGATCACGGCAATCTCCGTAGTACCTCCGCCAATGTCGATAATCATGTTGCCGACCGGCTCTTCCACATCCAGGCCGATACCGAGCGCAGCGGCCATGGGTTCGTGGATGAGATACGTTTCTTTAGAATCTACATGGTCGGCAGAGTCAAAGACGGCTCGCTTTTCCACTTCTGTGATGCCGGAAGGAATGCAAATGACCATTTTCATGTGTGTGAAAAAGCGCCGCCGGTTGCCTGCCATATTGATGAGGCCCTCGATCATGCTTTCCGCCGCCTGAAAATCGGCGATCACGCCATCCTTCAACGGGCGGATAGTTTTAATATTTTCATGCGTTTTCTCATGCATTTGCATAGCCTTGGTACCCACAGCGATGGTTTCGCCGGTGCGTCGGTCAATCGCTACAATAGAGGGTTCGTCCACCACGATATTGTCATCCTGAATGATGAGGGTATTGGCAGTTCCGAGGTCTATCGCAAGCTCTTGCGAAAAAAAGCTAAACAGTTTCATTAACGATATTATTGAACATGGTCCGGTTCTCTATATTTTACGGCTAGCCATCTTTTCCGGCACGGCACAAAAGAAAACAAAATTAGTGGAAAAAGGAAAAAATCACAGCATACAATTGCCCTATTTTCCTTTAGCCCTATTTGAAGAATAGAATGAGGGATGTATATGCGAGCGCAGGGCTTTGAAGCTTGCACGCGCAAAGCTAGTGAATAAATTGAATTTTGGGAGGTGAATCTGAAGATGAATATTTTCTGATGCTTGACCCGAGAGGGTGTGAACTAGCTGAACGGGGCAAGCGTAAATGTTAAACATCTGTTCCGTTAGCAATTACACCATCATTGGAGAGGGCCTCTCTGACTTGCCACAAACTCAAGAGTGGATAAAGCTTTGGCCCAACCCGGCAGCGGATATGTTGAATCGTGCAAGTAGTGGTCAACCCAAGCTGCTCGTAAAAATTTATAACATAGATGGAAAAGTGTTAATGCAATCCAGGATTTCATCAACACTGGAAACCATTGGTGTAAGCTTTTTGGCAGCCGGCATGTATTGGGTTAGTATTTTTTCAGGCAAAAAAGCTGACGCCATAGCTCAGGGGAAATTCATAAAAAATAAAGGAAACGCCCCAGCCTATACGAGCAATTGACTCGCGTAAATAAATCGCTATGCTGCCCCCACCACCACCTGCCACATCTCATTGGGCCGCAGGTAGCGGCCGGCCAGCTCCCGCAGCTCTTCGGCAGAGATATGCCGGATACAATCCACCAGCCGCTCGAAGTGGTCTTGCTGAAGCCCTTCCGTGGCAATGGCTTTGGTAATATCCACCGCATTGAAGGGCCCGTCGAGCAAGGTAAGCAGATTGCCCAGCAGGTAGCTGCGCACCATTTCCAGCTCTGCCCTGGGGATCAAATCTTCCGCCAACACCTCCAACTCATGGTAAATTTGGCGAAGGCTGTCCGCTACAAATTCGTTGCTCACTTCGGTACCTACATAAAAACAGCCATCGTAGCGCATGCTCTCCAGCGTTGAGAAGATGTTGTAGGTATAGCCCTTGCGCTCGCGAATGTTGGTCATGAGGCGCGAGCCAAAATAGCCGCCGAGCACGGTGTTCAGCACATACATACCGTGATAATCCTCATGGCGGCGGCTGAAGAGGCGGCGCCCAATCCGGATAGCCGTTTGTACGCTATCGGGGCGGGCGGTCAGCGTATGCTGTGCCTTTTGGGCAATGGCAGGCAAATGTGGCGCTCCGGCCTCTCCCTGTGCCAATTGTTGCCCGATCAGTTCATTGATGCGTTTGATGTGCTGCGGGCGCGTCTTTCCGCTGAGGAATAGCTGACAAGTCCGATTGTGGTAATTGCTTTTGAAATGTGTAAAAAGGTCCTCTTCTGTCAGCGCCTCATAGGTGGCGGGTACGCTGTTGTAACCATAGGGATGGCTGCTGCCAAAAAACTGCTCGGTGATCTGGCGATAGGCCAGCACATCGTTTTTGGCCAGGTCAATTTGCAGGCGCTGCTTGTTGCGCTTGACAAAAGAATGTAGTTCTTGCGCCGGAAATGTGGGCTCACAGATCATTTCGGCCACAAGCGGCAGCAGCTGGTCAAGGTGTTTGCTGAGGCAATACAGTACGATGTTGCTGGTATCCAAATTGATGGGATTTTGGAGGCTGCCGCCATAAAAATCCAGTTGTTCGGCAATTTGCCGGGCGCTGTGGTGGCGGGTCCCTTCGCTCAGAAGGCGGGCAGTGGCGCGGGCAGCAAGTGGCTTGTGCTCAAAAGGACGGCCGGCATCAAAGACGATTTCCAGTTTGATCACTTCCTGTGTGCCGCCGTGAATTTCATAAAGGGCCACCCCATTGTCGAGCTGATGAGCCGCTGGCAAGGGCGCTTCAAGTTTGCTAATGGGCTTGATGGCAGGCGGGCTTTTCCGATTGATCTTCATAGGGCAGAGGTTGGAGGGGCAAAGATATTGATTTTTCGCAGATGCTTGCAGTGAGCCGGAATTGCTGCAAGCTCCTCTGCCGGCCGGCCAAACTTATCCACAAGTTGTTGATTTCTTATAGCAGAAATTAGAAAAGTTGGCGTATTTTTGTGCGTTCAAAAACTTTTGGCACGATGATCACACAACCAACCACCTCTATGAAATTTAGCGTTTCCTCTTCCGACCTTTTGAAACAGCTCCAAATTGCCGGCGGTGCTATCGGCTCCAATCCCGTATTGCCCATTCTGGAAGATTTTCTCTTCACTGTGGAGAACAACAAATTGGCTATTGCCGCTACTGATCTCGAAACATCTATCACCACCAGCCTGGAAATAAATGCCGATGGCCAAGGCACTGTGGCCGTACCTGCTAAAATTTTGCTCGACACGCTGAAAGAATTGCCTCAGCAGCCGATCACCTTCACGGTGAATGATGACAACTATGGTATCGAAATCACGTCTGCCTATGGCAAATACAAGCTGGCGGGTGAAAATGGCCAGGATTTTCCTAAGATTCCGCAGCCCGAAACAGTCGATACGATCAGCCTGCCTGCCAACACCCTTGTAAAAGCCATCAGCAAAACTCTTTTTGCAGCGAGCAATGACGAGCTACGCCCTTCCATGACGGGCGTTTACTTTCAAGTAGATTTCAATAAGCTAACCTTTGTAGCTACCGATGCTCACAAGCTCGTGAAATATACTTTCAACAACGTGGCCAGCGAAGTGTCCACCTCCTTTATCGTTCCCAAAAAGGCCCTCAACCTGCTCAAAGTGGCCCTTCCGGCGGGTGAAGAAGTTACTTTATCGTTTGACAAAGCCAATGCTTACTTTTCCTTTGGTGATGTGCAGTTGGTGTGTCGGCTGATCGATGCCCGCTATCCGGATTACAATGCGGTGATCCCTGTTGACAATCCCAATACACTCAGCATGTCCCGCTCCGATTTCCAAAACTCTCTGAAACGCATTGCCATTTATGCCAACAAAACTACCAATCAGGTTATTCTGAATGTAGGAGATGGCAGCCTGACAGTATCCGCACAGGATCTCGATTTTTCGAATGAAGCAACAGAGCAATTGAGCTGTAGCTACGATGGAGAGCCGCTCAATATTGGCTTCAACGCCAAATTCCTGATCGAAATGCTCAACGTGCTGGAAAGTGATGAGATCAAAATGGAGCTTTCCTCCCCTACGCGGGCCGGTATTTTACTGCCAGTGGATGAGGTGGAAGATGAAGAAATTTTGATGTTGGTGATGCCTGTGATGTTGAGTAATTAGTCAGCAGATATAGGAGTCAGGGTCGCTGAAAAGGAGGCTGCCATTTTTGACATGCTACAACTAAATTTATGTTCCAACGCCTTGTTTTCCACCTACTATTCAGCCTGCTTTTTTTTCTAATGATTTGCCCAAGATGTAGCACAGGCGATTCTCCAAAAGGTGAATCTGCCGAATCGGTAGTGCGCCGCTGGCAAAAGTATATGGACAATAATGAGTTTGACAAAGCCCGGGCCATTAGCACTGACAGAGCTAAGGAATGGGTTGATATGATTGCCTCTATTTTGTATGAAGATGCTGAAGAATTGGCCTTGCCGCCTACTGAATTTTTGCAGATGAACTGCGTAGAAAAGAAAGATTCTGCTACCTGCGTGTACACCACAAAAGCGGACAATGAAATAGTTTGGGATAGCTTCCTTTTGGTAAAAGTAAACGGCATGTGGCTGGTGAACGTAGCAGAGGAGGAGCCGGTTTTGGAACAAGAGGAGATGGAGGATGTGCTCAAAGAGCTGGAGGAGATCATCAATGAATCTCTCGAAGCTGATTCTCTGGAGCAATAAATGATAAAGATGAAACGAGCATGAGCTTATTTAATCATAACCTCAGCCAAGGAAATGATTAAAAAAACTCTTGCGAGAGCGACGCGCTTACCTATGGACAGTCCCGAAAGCGTTGGGGAATCTACATGTTTTTTGCCGGCAGAAAATTTTTAAACAGATGAAAACTGGGCTCTTTTTTGGCTCTTTCAATCCGGTACATATCGGGCATATGATTATCGCCAATTATATGGCCACTCAAACCGACCTGCAAAACGTGTGGATGGTGGTGTCGCCACAAAATCCGCACAAACCAAAAGCCAGCCTGGCTCGCGACTATGATCGCCTGCATTTGGTGCGTTTGGCCATTGGTGACAACCTGCTGCTCCGCGCCTCCGACATGGAGTTTAACCTGCCCAAACCTTCTTATACCATTGATACGCTGACCTACCTTAATGAAAAGTATCCGCAGCGGCAGTTCGTACTGATCATGGGAGGCGACAATCTGACTACCTTCCACAAATGGAAAAACTACGAACAGATACTGGCACAGTATGAAATATATGTGTATCGCCGCCCTTCTTACGAGCCGGGGCCTTTGGCGGGTCATCCAAATGTGCAACTCTTTGATGCGCCGCTGATGCAACTATCTGCCAGCTATATTAGGCAGTGCATCAAATTGGGCAAATCCATTCAGTACCTGGTACCGGAGGCTGTGTTTGAATATATTAATAGCAGCAATATGTACCGCAAATAGGGCGCAGCCGTCACTTGCTCGGCATTCCGTATTTTTGCAAAGTTTCCAAGCAATAATAGTATGTTTATCAGGTTAGTACTATAGTGTTTTATACTCGGAAAACTAATATCTGACTATGCGAATACCCCTTTTATTTCTCTGCTTTCTCATTGGCTTATCCCTACTTCCTGCTCAGAATGATTTGATGATCGGGCAGTGGCGATCGCACCTGCCTTATCAATTTGGCCGCCACATTACACAAAGCCCCGACAAGGTGTATTATACCACCGATTGGGCTATATTGGCTATGGACAAGGAGGAGGGCTCGGTGGAGTTTATATCCAAAGTAGAGCAATTGAGTGCTGCCGGTACTGAGCTGGTGAAATACGACCCGGCCACCGAAACGCTGATCGTTACCTATGGCGATGGTGTTTTCGATTTGATAAAAAATAATACCACCACCACGTTTGCCAATATCCGTGAAGATGGCAATTTTTTCAATCGCAAGATCAATGACATCTCATTTGCCAAAACAGGCAAAGCTTATTTCAGCGCTGGTTTTGGGGTAATCGAGTTTGATATGGAGCTTCAGGAATTTGGCTTTACCGCCAATCTGGCCATCGATGTTCTTGGCCTGGCTTACTACAAAGGAGCTTTTTATGCTGCTACCGAAGAGGGTATCTACACCGCTGTAGATGATCCCGCCATCGACCTCAAAGATATCAGTAACTGGCAGCTGCTGGATATGGATGACGGCTTTCCGCCCGATTACACCTCCCGGTCAATAGTGAGCTTTCAAGACAAGCTGTACTTCGACCTTTCTGATACGCTACTCTATTCATACGATGGACAGACACTGGACAGCCTCTACTATGATGTGGCCAGAAAAGTCCAATACCTCACCCACGAAGGGGAACATCTGCTGATCGGTATGCGCTGCCGGAGCAATTGTGATGGAGAAGTGATTTTCTACTCCGGCAATGGTTTTGACCAAAAGGATGGTTCTTCCTGCACCGATCGGCCTCTGTACGCCATCGAAACGCCGGAAGGGCAGGTGTGGTATGCTGATACCTGGCGCGATTTGCGGGTATCGGACTCCGCCGGAGGGGATTGTCAAAAGTTCAAATTCAATTCTCCTTTCGATCAATTGGCCACTGAAATTGTATTCAATGGGGATGATGTTTTAATAGCTACCGAGCCCACCCGCCGCAAAATTGCCTTCAGCCCTAATGGCTTTTACCGGCTTTCGGCGGGGCAATGGGAGGTGTTCAACAAAAGGAATGTACCTGTAATGAAAGCTGCTGGCTTGAATGCTTTTTACCGAATTGCGGTTAGCCCCGCAACGGGCAAAATATTCGTGGGCACCTTTTGGGATGGGCTGATCGAATTTGATGGCAAAGACCATTTCATTCTTCACAATTCTGCCAAGTCACCCCTTGACCCGGCCATTGGCGATCCTAATACTACCCGCGTAGGTGGTTTGGCCTTTGATGCCGACAACAACCTCTGGATTGCCAACCATTTGGCCCCAAATCCAATCGCTGTACTAAAGCCTGACGGAAGCTGGACCAACAACTTCCCCGAAGCTCCTCCCGGTGCGCCCCTTAGGCAGGTGGTGATCGATCAAAATGGTTATAAATGGTTCGCTATGGATGGCGAAAACCGGGGTGTCCTGGTGTACGATTCCGGCATTTTAGAAGACCCTACTGATGATCGGGCACGCATCCTTTCCGTCCTCAATTCTGAATTGCCTACCAATCTGGTCAATTGCCTGGCAATGGATCTGGATGGTGATGTATGGGTAGGTACCCAGGCGGGGCCCGTAGTGTTTGAATGCGGCAACAATGTGTTTGATGATATTTGTCAGGGCTCGAGGCGCATCGTAGAGGTGGGAGGCTTCAATGCTTTCCTGCTGGAAGATGAAAATGTGCTTACAATCGCGGTGGATGGCGCCAACCGCAAATGGTTTGGCACCGAAAGCGGTGTATTCATTCAATCGGCCAATGGGGAGGAGCAGATTGCCTTTTTCAATAAAGACAACAGCCCCCTTTTCGATAATGTGATCTACGATATCGCTGTAAATCCAAAAAATGGCGAAGCTTTTATAGGCACCGGCAAAGGGCTTATCTCCTACCGGAGCCAAGCTACTGAAGGCGGTACAGTGAATAGGCCCGATGCCTATGCCTACCCCAATCCCGTACCTTCTGATTATACCGGGCCCATAGCTATCAAAGGCCTGGCGCGCGATGCGGATGTGAAAATTACAGACATTAGCGGGCAGCTTATATTCGAAACCAAAGCGCTTGGCGGGCAGGCCATCTGGGATGGCCGCGACTACAACGGCCGAAAAGCCAGTACCGGTGTGTACTTCGTATTCAGTACCAGCACCAAGCGGCCGGAAAATCCCGATGCAATTGTTACCAAAATTCTATTGATCAACTAGCGGGGGCAAGGAGTTGCTCGTAGTATTGCTCGTATTGCGGAAGGATGTTGGCAATGTCGAAGCGCTTGGCTTGTGCCAATGCATTTGCCCGAAATGTTGCTAGTAGCTCATCATTGCTAAGTATATGTATGGCATTGGCTGCCATTTCGTCCACATTGCCGACATCGCTCAGAAAGCCGGTTTGGCCGTTGATGTTCACTTCGGGAAGGCCACCCACATTGGAGGATATCACAGGTACCTCGCAGGCCATCGCTTCCAGTGCAGCCAGGCCAAAACTCTCGTTGCCGGAAGGAATAACAAACAAATCGGAGATGGCCAGCAGCTCTTCTACGGCATCCTGTTTGCCGAGGAATCGAATCTCATGGCAAAGGCCAATCTGCCTGCAAAGCTCTTCCAGATTTTGGCGCTCCGGCCCGTCCCCGATAAGCAGGAGCTTGCTCGGTATTTTTTCATATACTTTCTTGAAAATGTGAACGACATCTTCCACTCTTTTCACTTTCCGGAAATTGGATACATGCGCTATAATGCGCTCCCCTTGTGGTGCAATGGCTTTTTTGAAGTGGTCTTTGTCGAGTTTGCTGAATCGCTCAAAGTCGATAAAATTGTGAATGACTTTTATGTCCGTATTGATGTCAAAATATTCAAGCGTTTGCTGTTTAAGGCTCTCACTAACTGCCGTCACCCCATCCGAGTTGTTGATAGAGAAGGCAACTACCGGTGCAAAGGCATGATTGCTTCCGACCAGGGTAATGTCCGTCCCGTGAAGGGTAGTCACCACAGGAAGGTAGCGCCCATGCTGCTGCAATATTTTTTTGGCCATGTAGGCTACTGCAGCATGCGGTATGGCATAGTGAACATGCAAAATATCCAGCTTTTCATACTTCACCACATCCACCAGCTTGCTGGCCAGGGCAGTGTCGTACGGAGGGTATTCAAAAAGTGGATAATCGGCATTGGAGACCTCATGATAGAACAGGTTTTCCTGAAAATTGGCAAGGCGGGCGGGCTGCCGATAGGTGATAAAATGCACGTGATGGCCTTTCTTAGCGAGGCCTATACCCAATTCGGTAGCTACCACTCCACTTCCTCCGTAGGTAGGATAACAAACAATACCTATTTTCATGCTGCTGTTTATACTTTGTTCAGATTGCTTGGCAAACAATAGCGAAGCTCTTCCAGGCTCCTTATACTCTGCCAAAATTATATTATAAGAACTATTTTGAACTTAAATAGTTCTAAAGCAGAGCTGCATGATTCCTTTCGGTATTATATGAGCGACAAATAAAATAAGTACTGTAAAAGACGAAAGATTATTTGAACACTGCTTATCTTTGCCGCCATATACATAGAACTGATTTAAACTATTGTATTGTTGTTGAGGCTTGGCCATTGTAGGTTCTGGCGATTTCTCTTTTTGAGTGCGTACCTGTATGGTACGGACGATAAAAGGAAAGAAGTCAGGTTCTATAAGGGCTGGAGCCGCAAACCATTAGAAAAGTTTAAATCAGTTCATAGCCCAGAGTATTCATAGGATTATTTTATCATCAAAATTTTATCAAATACATGAAAGCGATTTTCAGATTATCACTACTCTTCTTTGCTATTAGTGCATTAACCTTTTCCTGCAAGAAAAACACAAAAGGCGATCAGGCCAATACCCAGGAAGCCGTCGGTGAAGCAGCCAAGGCACCTGCCTCTGCCGAAGACTATGCCATTGATGCAGCCAACTGCTCAATCAACTGGACCGGTAGCAAACCTACCGGCAAGACGCATTTTGGCACCCTTAAAATCTCCAGTGGGAGCTTATCCGTAGCCAATGGCGAAATCACCAGCGGAAAATTTATAATTGGCATGAATTCTCTGAGCAATTCCGATCAGGAGGATGCCGCAATGAAAGCCAAATTGGAGGGGCATCTCAAGTCCGCTGACTTTTTTGATGTAGCTACCTATCCTACCGCCACCTTCGTCATTACCAATGTGAGCAAAGTAACGGGCAAACCGCAGGTTACTCATTCCATCACCGGGGATCTCACCATGCGCGACCAAACAAAAAGCATCACCTTCGATGCCAATGTCGCCGTTGTAAATAATACCCTTCGCGCTGTGACACCTTCTTTCAAAATCAATCGTACCAATTGGGGTGTCAATTACAACTCCGGTATCCTCGGTACGATCAAAGATCAACTCATCAGCGATGATGTTGCCCTCGTCATCAGCTTGGCTGCTAATAAAAGCTAGAAATTTGTAAATAGCAAGCAGGCTGTTCAAAAATTTCATCTTGCGAAATACCGAAGAGCGCTACGGAAAATCCATATCCGCAGCGCTCTTTTTATGTTGCTTCTCTGCAATATTAGGAGTTTTGGCAAAAATTTGCTTCCTTTAATCAAGGATCAACCACGATTCCGGCAATTTTTTCCCATGCACCATCTCATTCCCGTTGACAGAAATCAGAACAAAACGAACCTTTTTTAATTTGCTTACCGAAGATGGACTTCAGGCGCTTATTCGATATTTTGCCTTACCAACAAGCAAAGTATCCACAGAAGACAGCTTTAGCTGGCAGAGAGGGTACCAGATGGCAACGCTATTCCACCGCAGATTGCTTATCTCAAATCGAACAACTCAGCGCCGGTTTACTAAGCTTGGGACTCAAGCAGGGTGATCGGGTTGCCATAGTGGCCTACATCAGCAGCCCGAAATGGACCTTTCTCGACTTTGCCATCCAGCAGGTCGGGCTTATCTCTGTGCCGGTTCACGCTACCAGCAAGCTGGCCGACCTGGAGTTTATCCTCCGCGATGCGGCCTGCAGCTGTTGCTTCGTTTCTACCAGCGAGTTGTATGCAAAAGTGAAATCGGTAAGCGATAAACTGCCGCAACTCAAGCACATCATCAATTTTAAAAAAACACCCCAGACAAGCTGCTATGATGACCTCCTTCAAATGCCTACTGCCAACCAACTAGCCACTTTCCAAACCTTCAAAGCCGCTATTCACGAAGATGACCTGGCCACTATTGTATATACCTCCGGCACCTCCGGAGAGCCCAAAGGAGTGATGCTTTCGCACAAAAATATTGTGAGCAATATTAAATCTATCATTCCCCTGATCCCTGTCAATTGCGACAAGCGAGCTCTTAGCTTTTTGCCGCCCAGTCACATCTTTGAGCGAATGGTGACCTTTACCTATATGGCAGTGGGGGCTTCCGTATATTATGCCGAAAAGGTTGACACGCTGGCAGAAGACCTCAAATCCGTAAAACCTCACTACTTCGCCAGCGTCCCTCGCCTGCTCGAAAAAATGTATGAACGCATTTTGTCAAAGATCGAAAGCCGCAATAAGCTCAGCCAGCGCATTGCTCACTGGGCCATACGAATTGGTCAGCAATATACCGGCCAGCGGCGCCTCTCACCCTGGTTTTGGCTAAAATTACAACTTGCCGACCTGCTGGTGTACAGGCATTGGCGACGGGCGCTTGGCGGCTGTGTGGAAGGTGTGGTGGTGGGTGCAGCAGCACTACAGCCGCAACTTGGACAGCTCTTTTCAGCTGCTGGCATAGAGGTGCGTGAAGGCTATGGTCTCACAGAATCTTCTCCCGTAGTAGCGTTCAACCGCTTTGAGCCAGGCGGAGTGCATTTTGGCACAGTCGGTATTCCTTTACCTGGTGTAGAGGTGCGCATACATCAGCCGGATGAAGAAGGGCGTGGAGAAATTTGGGTGCGCGGGCCCAACGTGATGAAGGGCTACTATCAACTTCCCGAACTCACCGCTGCTGCAATTACGGAGGATGGATGGCTGAAAACCGGAGATGTTGGCCGGTTTGTGTTTAAGCGTTTTTTAAAAATCACGGGCCGGGCAAAAGATATTTTCAAGATGAGCAACGGCAAATTTATCGCTCCTCAGCAGCTCGAAAACAATCTCAGGCATTCCCCGTATATCGATCATTGCATGGTGATCGGTTTAAACAAGCCCTACCTTTGTGCCCTGATTTTGCCTAACTTTGAGCTCATAAAAAAATGGTGCCACAATCACCAGGTGCATTGGACCTCGCCTCAGTTTATGGTACTCAACCCGAAAGTGATGCAGCTCATCAATGTAGAGGTAGAAAAATACAGCCGCCATTTTCAAAAAGCTGAAAAAATCAAAAAAGTGCAGCTTCTTTTTAAAGAATGGGCCATAAGCAGCGGGGAGCTCACCCCGACCTTGAAGCTGAAACGGGCAGAGATCGGGCGGAAATATGAAAAAGAAATCGACCAGCTTTATCAATAGGTAATGTGGGACTAAGAGCGTATTTGGAATTTACCCTTCGGCGCATTAGTGCAAAATTTAATTCTGTACTTCATCATTTTTCATCGCCATAACGTGGGCTATGCCTCAAAAAAAGGCTTCGCCCAAAATTAAATTTTATTACTACTGCTTCCAAAAGCAATTTCCAAACACGCTCTAAAATACCGATATTCGTTTCTTACAACTCTTGCATCATTATGGAAATACGCAGCCTTTCCGATTTTATTTACTACCAGCAAAAGCACCATCCGCAGCAACGCGCCCTCGGCTACAAGCCCGCCAGCGACTGGGTATATCTCAGTACAGAAGAAATCATTGCCACAGCCCGGCAGCTAAGTTTTGGCCTGCTGGAGCTGGGTTTGAAGCCCGCTGACAAAGTGGCCGTAGTGGTTTATAAAAACCGCCCGGAATGGGTCATTCTCGACATTGCACTGCAGCAGCTTGGCATCATCAATGTACCGGTTTATCCTACCATTAGTTCTGGTGAGTACGAGTACATTTTCAATGATGCTGGCATAAAATACTGCTTTGTGGGCAGCGGTGATTTGTACGACAAGGTAGCCCGGGCAAAAGCCAACGTACCTTCACTGAAAGCTATCTTTAGCTTCGATGAAAAGCCCGGCCTGTCCCATTGGAAATCTCTCTTTGCCGAAGGTGACTCTGAGCGTATTGGGGCTATGCGGGAAGCCATCAACCCCGATGATTTGGCTACGCTTATCTATACCTCCGGCACCACCGGCCATCCCAAAGGAGTGATGCTTTCGCACAATAATATCATCAGCAATGTCTTCTCCGTACAGGAAATCCTGCCTGTCCGGCGCGGTGATGTCGTACTCAGCTTTTTGCCGCTCTGCCACATCTTCGAACGCACCGCCTCGTACAGCTACATCTACAATGGCGTGAATGTAGTATTCACCGGTACAGATAATTTGGGTGGCGAAACGGGAGATTTGCAGGTAATCCGGCCTCACTTTTTTACTACCGTTCCCCGATTATTGGAGAAGGTATATGAAAAAATTTACAACAAAGGCATACAATTATCCGGCTTCAAAAAGACCCTCTTCTTTTGGGCGCTCAGTATGACTGATGATTTTGAATACCACAAATCGTACTCCGGGCTGGCAGCCATCAAACGCGACATCGCCGACAAGCTGATCTTTAGCAAGTGGCGCGCAGCGCTCGGTGGCAACATTAGAGGCATACTGACAGGCGCCGCGCCCTGCCCTGTCAAAATTGCCCAGGTCTTTTCTGCCGCCGGCATCCCGATTCGCGAAGCCTATGGCCTGACGGAAACTTCGCCCGGCCTCACTGCCAATGAATACAATACTCAAAGTGCCCTGCTAGGCACCGTAGGAGCGCCCCTGCCGGGGGTCGAGATCAGGATCGACGAAAGCGGAGGCGACTACCGCCCCGGCGAAGGAGAAATACTGGCCAGCGGACCCAACATTATGATGGGTTATTACAACAAGCCCGAAAAAACGGCGGAGGTAATGAAGCAGATCGATAGCCAGCAGTGGTTTTGCACAGGAGATGTAGGCAAATTGGTGGACGGACCGGATGGCCGGAAATTTTTGAAAATCACCGACCGAAAGAAAGAGCTGCTCAAAACATCGGGCGGCAAATACGTTGCTCCGGCACCCATCGAAAATAAATTCAAAGAAGATTTTTTAATCGAACAGGTGATGGTGGTCGGCGACCGGCAAAAATTTGTGTCAGCCCTCATCGTGCCAGCAGTGGATGCGTTGCGCAACTGGTGCCGGCAACACAAAGTGCCCTGGAAGGACCTCAATACAGCTATCAAAGAACCCAGGGTGCAAGAGTGCTATCAGCAACTCATCGACAGCTACAACCCCCAATTCAGCCATATTGAGCAGATCAAGCAATTCCGCCTGCTAGCCCAAAGCTGGGAGCCCAGCCGCACGGATGGCACCGAAGCTGAACTCACACCTACCCTCAAGTTGAAGCGGCGGGTAATCCTGGAAAAGTTTTGCAAGGAAATTGAGGAAATTTACGGAAGGTAAATTTGTGGTGCTGGCGGCGGCGGGTTTATGTTGGGCTATGCTCCTGACAGGAGCATAGCATCCTACATACACCCTGTCGTAGCGTTTTATGACTGCAACGGAAACTCGATTTGGATTTTATCCTTCAGGCTGTTCTTGCCAAACCCGCTTTCAAGCGATAAATACCAGTTTTTATTTTCCCTGTGGCCAAAACAGCGTTAAAGCAATTGCCATTAACTTTTTTCGGAGCGATTTTTGCAGTATTGTTTAATTAAGCCTGATGAAAATCTGGCTTTGCGAAAACAAAAAACATAAACCTTAGGATGAACAAACTCCACCCGGCCTGGTGGGCATTCTGTGCAGTACTCTTTTGTCTGGCCTGCCAACCTCCCATCGCTCCCGATGTCAAGCCCAGTGATATTACCAAAGCCCAACGCGAGCAGCTCGGTCAGCGCGTGGCTATCTCAATGGCTATCGACAAAGATCAGTATCCCGTGCTGCATGATATGCCGCCTTACGACACTACCGTGTACGCCTATCTGCAGCAATTGTACAATCAGGCTACGAGCACCATCCGGCTCGACCGCCAGTCGCCGGCAGAGGACCGCTGGGATTATGACCGGCCCTGGCGGGTGATCGTATTGGATAAAGCCGAGCAAAATGCCTTTGCCATACCGGGCGGCTATTTTTATATTACTACCGGCCTGCTGAAAATGCTGGAGCATGAATACCAGCTTTTTTACATCATGTGCTTCGAAGCAATCCTGGTGAATGATAAATTTCTGCTCGACCGCCTGATTAATGAATTCAGCACGACTACCATTTTCAAAATTGCCAATGACAGTCCCGCTCCGCAAGGCACCACTCCTGGCAGCATCGCCGAAATGATCGATCAGTTGGAGTTTGATCCCGAAAGCGTTCGCCATATTGATGAGCGCACCGCCGAACTGATTTGCGATATCTCCGTCATGGATCGCATGGGCATATTGCCCCTGCTTCTGCAAGACGATGGCATGCTGCAATGGCTCCAAACGCGCCCCAGCTATGGGGGCCGCATCAGTTATGTGCTGGAAGGATTATCCAATCCTGGCGATTGTGGTAGCTTCCGCTCCAATGGCAGCTACCAGCAAATGGTGTTGGATCGCTTGTGAAAAAGGGACAGAAGTGAGCCGCCTTTCAGCGCTTGGAAGGCTGTCGTTTCTGGCATGTAAAATCTACACCTCCACCAAGGTACCAATTGCTTCTCCTGTAACGATCCGCCGCAGGTTTTCCTTTTTATTGATATCAAAGACGATAATCGGCAAGTTATTTTCCTGGCAAAGGGTAAAGGCTGTCATATCCATTACGCTGAGACCCATGCTGATGGCTTTGGCAAAGGATATCCGGTCAAACTTGGTAGCAGAGGGGTCCTTCTCCGGGTCAGCCGAGTAGATGCCGTCCACACGAGTGCCTTTGAGGATCACATCGGCACTGATCTCATTGGCACGCAGCGCAGCCGCAGAGTCGGTGGTGAAATACGGGCTGCCGGTACCGGCGCTGAATATTACTACACGTCCTTTCTCAAGATGCCGGATGGCACGGCGGCGGATGTAAGGCTCGGCAATTTGCTCCATTTTAAGGGCCGACACGAGGCGGGTAAATACGCCTTTGCTCTCCAGCGCACTCTGCAAAGCCATGCCATTGATTACAGTAGCAAGCATGCCCATATAATCGCCCTGCACCCGTTCGATGTTGGAGGCTTTGGCCTGGAGGCCCCGGAAAATGTTGCCACCACCAATCACGATAGCTATTTCTACTTTCAGGTCGATCAGCTCTTTGATCTGATCGGCATAGTGGTTGAGCATATCGGATGAAATGCCAAACTGCTGGCTGCCCATGAGGGATTCGCCGCTAAGTTTGAGGAGAACTCTTTTGTACTTCGTCATTATTTGCATGGATTGTCAGAGTGTGAAGTTAGGGCAAAAAAAAAGCGAATTAGTAATTAATTCGCTTCTCTTTTCTTTGTTTATTCATTAGCCTAAAGTTACGTGCTTAAAGGCCGTGATGCTCAGCTCGCTGTCGATGCTTTGCAAATAAGCAGCAACCGTTTGCTTATTATCTTTTACAAATGCCTGATTGAGCAGGGTTTGTTCTTTGAAAAATTTGTTGAGCTTCCCCAGTGCAATTTTTTCGAGTATTGCCTCTGGCTTTCCTTCCCGTCGAGCCTGCTCTTTGCCGATCTCTATCTCTTTGTCGATCACTGTTTGATCAATATCCTCCTTTCTGACGGCTATCGGCTTCATGGCAGCCACCTGCATGGCCACATCGCGGCCAGCCTCAAAATAGTTGCTGTCGGCTTTGTTGAGGCCAACGATGACGCCCGCCTTGTAGCCCATATGTATATAAGGAGCCACCATGGGTGCTTCGAAGCTTTCAAAAGCAGCCAGCTCCAGTTTTTCGCCGATTACGCCGATTTGCTCGGTCACCTTTTCGCTAATGGAGATACCTTTATAATCCAGTGCCAGTAAGGCTTCCAGGTTGGCTGGCCTGTGCTCAATAGCCAGTTGAGCGAAATCTTTAGCCAATTGCACGAAGCTGTCATTTTTGGCAACAAAATCCGTTTCACAGCTCAATTTGATCACCACGCCATAGGTCTTGTCGTCTGATACTTGAGCAATCACGACGCCTTCGGTAGCGGAGCGGTCAGCCCGCTTGGCAGAAAGCTTTTGGCCTTTCTTTCTCAATATTTCAATCGCCTTTTCGAAGTCGCCTTCGGCTTCGGTAAGGGCTTTTTTGCAGTCCATCATCCCTGCGCCGGTTTGCTCGCGCAGTTTCTTCACATCCGCTGCTGAAATTTTTACTACGTCCATTTGATATAGGTATTTATAATTTTAGTTTAAGGAAAATGCCTAAGTATTGTTCAAAAACACACGAAGCTCTAAACCTTCTTTTCAATTTTTGAACGTTCCTGACTGGCGGCAGAAGATTCGCGCTCGGCTTTTTGCTTGCTCCGCTCATTGAGCCCTTCTTTTACTGCTTCTGTGATGTATTTGGTAATTATACCAATCGACTTGGAAGCATCATCATTGGCCGGGATCGGATAATCAACAGTAGTGGGGTCGGAGTTGGTATCCACCATGCCAATTGTTTTCATGTTGAGCTTTCTGGCTTCTGCCAAAGCAATATGCTCTCTGGATATGTCCACGATAAACACGGCAGCTGGCAAGCGGTTCAAATTGGCGATACCCCCCAGCACTTTTTCCAGCTTGTTGCGCTCCCGGGTTAACGTCAGCCGCTCCTTCTTTGTTACATTGCTCAAAGAGCCATCCTGCAACATCCGGTCGATGTTGTTCATTTTTTTGATCGACCGGCGGATGGTGGAGAAGTTGGTCATCATACCTCCCAACCAGCGCTCGGTAACAAAGGGCATGCCGACACTGCGAGCCGCATTGGCTACTATATCGCGAGCTTGCTTTTTGGTAGCTACGAATAATAGTTTTTTGCCCGATTTGGCAATCTGCCGGGCCATATTTCCTGCCCGTTCGAGGCTTTCGGAGGTGCGGTTGAGGTCGATCAGGTGAATGCCTCTGCGTTCCATGAATATATAGGGCTGCATTTTGGGGTTCCACTTTTTGCGAAGGTGGCCAAAGTGTACACCGGCATCCAGAAGATCATTATAACTAGGCTTTTCCATATTGTCGGCTTATTATTTTTAGCAGGACACTACCGGGCCAGGCCAGCGTAGCATCCTAATTGGGTTCGATAAATAATTAACGTTTGGAGAACTGGAAGCTCTTACGGGCTTTGGGTTTTCCGTACTTTTTGCGCTCCACCACGCGGGCATCACGGGTGAGAAACTTCTTCTCCTTGAGAGGCTTGCGAAAATCCTCGTTCAGCTTCACCAAAGCGCGGGCAATCGCCATACGAATGGCTTGCGACTGGCTCTTGAAACCGCCTCCCACCACATTCACCTTCAGGTCATAGATGTTCTCTGCATCTACCGTAGCAAAGGGTTCTGTGAGATTATACTGGATGTGTTTTTGAGGGAAATAATTCTTAAAGTCTTTTCCATTGACGTTGATCTTACCTTCGCCTTTGGTCAGATATACGCGGGCTACGGCAGCTTTTCTTCTTCCTACAGCATTGATCATTTCCATATTTGTGAAATCTGTTTTTTATTTAAATGTGCCTTTTGGCGGTTGATTATATCTCAAGCTTTTCAGGCTTCTGAGCTTTGTGGGGGTGCTCCTCGCCGGCATATACAAAGAGCTTTTTGTACATCTGCCGACCGAGCTTCGTTTTTGGCAGCATGCCCTTTACGGCCTTTTCAACTACAGCATACGGCTTTTTGGCCAACAGCTCGCCAGCCGTTTTGCTCTTCTGCCCGCCAGGGTAGCCCGAAAAGGTCAGGTAAGTCTTCTGCTCCCACTTGTTGCCGGTAAAACGTACTTTGTCCGCATTGATCACAATGACAAAATCACCGCAATCCACATGTGTTGAGTAGCAGGGCTTGTGTTTGCCGCGCAAGATTTGAGCAATTTTCGAACATATCCGTCCGACCACCTGCTGTTCGGCATCCACGATATACCATTTGCGGTCCACCGTATCTTTGTTCAGATGTTGTGTTTTGTAACTTAAAGTATCCACCTTTTTATGATTTTTAATTTTAATGCTGAACAGGTGTAAAAGGACTGTGTACTTTTGCAAAAGCATTGCACATACCCTTTTCAAAACCTGCTTTGCACTTCTAAAAACTTACCAACCCAAAGAACCAGCTCAAAGCAAAAATCCACACTTTCCCTTCCCCTTCTCCAAATCGGCATGCAAAGGTACTTTTTCCTTCTCCAAAAAACAAGCAATTTTTTAAAAAAAAGAGAGGTTGTAATGTGTAACTCCTTGATTTACAGTGCAAAAATCGCTCGGCAATTTACATGGCGAAGCCAGAAAGGCTGTCGAATCGGCATGGCTCTATCTTTTCAGCAATTCACAAGCGCATTACTCCGGCACGCCAATTCTCCTGTGAATGCCCTACCTTTGTACTCTTCATCATCAATGCCTAAAAATGAGCAAGCATTCTGACGATCTCTTCAAAGCAAATGACAAAGCCGGAGAAGCCCGCAAGCACGATCATATCGAGCTGGCATTTCAATCGCAGATCGCAGCTTCGCGATTGGATAATCGCTTTCAATATGAACCGCTCCTTTCAGCGCATCCTGTCTCCGGTTCGCTCAGCTGCCTGTCTTTTGCAGGCAAAAGCATGCACGCGCCCCTTTGGGTATCCAGCATGACGGGCGGCACTGCTCTGGCCAGAACAATCAACCACAATCTGGCGCGGGCCTGTGGGGAGTTTGGCCTGGGTATGGGGCTGGGTTCTTGTCGTGCCTTATTGAAAAGTGATGAGTATTGGGATGATTTCAATGTGCGGCACCTCATTGGCCAGAGCCAACCTCTTTTTGCCAACCTCGGCATCGCACAGCTCGAAAGGCTGGCCGCCGACAAGGAGTTGCACCGGGTCACGGCGCTGGTTGAACGCCTCCAGGCGGATGGGCTGATTGTGCATGTCAACCCTCTGCAGGAATGGCTCCAACCCGAGGGCGACCGCTTTGAAAAGCCTCCACTGGATACCATTCAACAGTTGCTGGCACATACTGAGCTGCCCCTGATCGTCAAAGAAGTAGGCCAGGGAATGGGGGTGGAAAGTTTGAAAAGCTTGCTCCAGCTACCACTGGTCGCTATCGACTTTGCTGCCAATGGCGGCACTAATTTTTCAAAGGTCGAACTGCTGAGGAGCAATTCCACCAAGCAAAAAATCTATGAAAGGCTGGCTTTACTAGGCCACAGTGCTGTGGAAATGGTAAGCATGACCAACCAGCTGTGTCAGGAGTTGGGGCCTGCTGTGCAATGCAAGCAAGTGATCATCAGTGGCGGGATCAGTGACTTTTTGGATGGTTATTATTTAATTAATAAATTAGCTATTCCTGCTGTGTATGGTCAAGCTTCCGCATTTTTAAATCATGCCAGAGGTGATTATGAAGAGCTACAGCAGCACATCGAGGCTCAAACCAGAGGACTCGAACTGGCCAATGCTTTTTTGCGTGTCAAATAATCAATAGTGATGAAAAAATCCATCTCGGGATTTTCCAAATTATCAAAGAGAGGAAAGCTGCGCTGGCTGGTGGAAAATTTTTTCAAGGATCCGGAAAACGTGATGCGCGAGTTGATGAGCTATTGGCATGATAATGAAGAGCAGCAACGCATACTCGATGGTTTCAGCGAAAACACGATCAGCAACTACATATTGCCTTATGGCGTGGCGCCCAACTTTATTATCAACGGTAAAACTTACGCCGTTCCGATGGTCATCGAAGAAAGCTCGGTAGTGGCTGCTGCCAGCAGCGCTGCCAAGTTTTGGATGAGCCGCGGCGGCTTCAAAGCCAAAATCATAGATACCCGCAAAGTCGGGCAAGTACACTTTCGCTGGCCTGGCAAAGCTGCCAAACTTTTTGATGCTTTTGAAGAACTCAAAGACCGCCTACTCGCCGAAGCTGCCGACATCACGGCCAATATGGAAGAGAGAGGGGGCGGGATACTGGGCATTCAATTGCTCGATTTCAGCGACCAGGAGCCTCATTACTATCAGCTAAAAGTTGATTTTGAAACCTGCGATTCGATGGGGGCCAATTTCATCAACTCGGTACTCGAGCAGTTTGGCCTCACCCTCACCCAATTTGCTGCTACTCACCCTTCCTTCGACCAGCCGGAGCAGGAGCTGACCGTGATCATGGCTATCCTTTCCAACTACACCCCCGATTGCCTGGTACGAGCCAGTGTAGAATGTTTGGTTGAAGAGCTTGGCACTTTTAAAGGCGATATGAGCGCAGCCACTTTTGCCAGCCGTTTTTGTCAGGCCATACGAATTGCCCACATCGATCCACATCGCGCCGCTACCCACAACAAGGGTATTTTCAATGGCATCGATGCAGTAGTGCTGGCAACTGCCAATGATTTTCGGGCCATCGAAGCTTGTGGCCATACTTATGCTGCCCGCGGCGGCCACTACCGTAGCCTGAGTCATTGCAGCATTGATGATGGCATTTTTCGCTTTTGGCTCGAGCTGCCGTTGGCCGTAGGTACGGTAGGTGGTCTTACCAAACTGCACCCCATGGCCCGGCGCTCATTGGAACTCCTGGGCACACCCTCTGCCCGCGAGTTGATGATGATTATAGCCTGTACAGGATTGGCCCAAAATTTTGCTGCTATTCGTTCGCTGGTTACCACCGGCATTCAGCAAGGGCATATGAAAATGCATTTGGTCAACATTCTCAATCACCTGCAGGCTACCGAAAAAGAAATCCAGACCGCACAAGTCTATTTTGAAAAAACGACCGTTTCCTTCAATGCGGTACGGGATTTTTTAGAAACGCTCCGCAACCGCCCTTCTGAGATCAAGCGCGCCCTGCAATGAGCTCTCCTGCCAACATGCAACCCGCTCAACTAGCCCGCCTCACGGCCAGAGCTAATGACATAGTTGGTCAGGCTGCTCAATTTATAAGGAGCCAGGTGGGGCAGGTAAATAGCCAGGATATTGAGATTAAGGCACTCAATTCGCTGGTCAGTTATGTGGACAAAAGAGCGGAGGAATTGTTGGTGAAAGGGCTATCGCCACTATTGGCAGAAGCTTCTTTTTTGACCGAAGAAGCAACCATTGCCGCTACATCGGCTACCTACCAATGGATCATCGATCCGCTGGATGGCACCACCAATTTTCTGCACGGGCTGCCTTTTTTCAGTGTAAGTGTAGCCTTGCAAAACGAAAAACAAACCCTCCTCGGCATTGTGCGGGAGGTGAATAGTGATGAGCAATTTGTTGGCTGGCGGGGCGGTGGAGCCTGGCTCAACGGCCAGCGTATTGGTGTATCGCCCAACACAAAATTATCTGAAGCGCTGTTGGCCACCGGCTTTCCGTATTACGATTTTGAACAGATGGATGGCTACATCCGCTTGTTGCGCTATTTCATGCAGCACTGCCGGGGCATTCGTCGGTTCGGCTCGGCAGCCCTCGATTTGGCCTATGTAGCCTGTGGTCGCTTCGATGGCTTTTTTGAATACGGCCTCAATGCCTGGGACATTGCAGCAGGAATGCTTTTGGTGGAGGAAGCCGGAGGCCGGGCTACTGATTTTAGCGGATTGAATAGCTATTTGGAGTGCGGAGAAGTGCTGGCAGCTTCTCCAATAGTGTATGAGGCGATGCTGGAAGCATTGCAAAATCACTTCCATTCAAATCATTCCGCAGGTGGTTCATCTAAAACAGTGAAACGTTGATCGAACAAGCCACGGAATACTGGAAAAATTAGCCTACTTTTGAAGATCGCGAAATGAATCTAAGGGAAAACATACGGGTTGCGCTTGTCAATGTACGTTCCAACCTGCTGCGTGCCATTCTCACCATGCTCATCATAGCTTTTGGTATCATGGCTCTGGTGGGTATCCTTACCGCTATCGACACGGCCATTTATTCGCTCAATGATAATTTCTCCGATATGGGTGCCAACTCTTTCAGCATCAGCCCCAAAGGGCAGGGAGTGAGTGGCAACCGGCACGGGCGACGTGCTAAGCGTGGCGACCCCATCAATTACAAGCAAGCCACTCAATTTAAAAAGCAATTTGACTTTCCGGCTCGCGTCACCCTTTCTTCCCGTGCAACGGGTGTAGCTGTGCTAAAGTCAGGAAAAGAAAAAACCAATCCCGACATGCAGCTCTATGGAGTGGATGATGATTATGTAAATGTGAAAGGCTACACTATCGAATATGGTAGAAATTTTACCCGCTCCGAAGTAGAAAATGGCGACAATCAGATCATTGTCGGGGCAGAAGTAGTAAAAGCGCTTTTCGGCGAACAAGCCGAGAAGGCACTCAATCAGGTAGTGGCAGCGGGTAATATTAAGTATCGCATCATCGGAGTACTGGAAAGCAAGGGAAGCAGTATGAATGCAAGTGCGGATAAAATTGTACTGGCCACATTGCCCAACGTCAAACGCTATTACGGCACCCATGACACCAATTACGAGATCGATGTAGCTGTGCTGAGTGCCGAAGACCTGGAGGGTGCTGAGGCTGCTGCCACCGGCCTGATGCGCAATGTCCGCAAGCTCCGCATCGGCGCAGAAAACGATTTTGAGTTGTTTAAAAGCGATGGCCTCATTTCCATCATCAAAGAAAACACGGTGACTTTGCGCCTGGCTGCCGTAGCCATTGGCCTCATCACCTTGCTCGGCGCAGCTATCGGGCTGATGAACATCATGCTGGTATCCGTCACCGAGCGCACCCGCGAGGTCGGCATCTGCAAAGCCATCGGCGCTACGCGCCGCAACATCCTCATCCAGTTTCTTACCGAAGCGGTAGTCATTTGCCTGATTGGCGGAGCTGTAGGCATTCTACTCGGCATTCTTATCGGCAACCTGGTGACCTTTGTGATGGGCGGCAAGTTTCTCATCCCCTGGGGCTGGATTACACTAGGCGTAACTACCTGTATTACCATTGGCCTGGTGTCGGGCCTATATCCGGCACTTAAAGCTGCCCGCCTCGATCCGATTGAGTCTTTGAGGTATGAGTAGGACGGGGAGGCTGCAATACCTGAAGTATTCTGCAAGCATCCGTTGCTTATTTGAAGGCGTTGAGAAGTGACCTTTAAAGAGCATGCTTCACCAGCTTCTCATTGCCGACCAACGTTCCTGTACTAATGACCTGATAAAAATACACCTCTTCTGCCAGCCCATCGACTTGAAAAGTATGCTCCCCATTACAACGCTCTAGTTCCTGTCGGAGCACTTCCTGACCCAGCTGCAAAGGGGATAATTTATGTCTGAAAATATAATTGTTGGAATAGAATTGCAAAAGCATTTTGAAAAAATCATGTTTCTTTGTACCTAAATTATACCATGAAAACCAAGCGAGATATTGTCAACAACTGGCTCCCCCGATATACCGGGACCTCTCTTGAGGAGTTCGGTGATTATATATTGCTTACCAATTTTAGCAACTACGTCACCCTCTTTGCCAACTGGCACGATGTGGAAATCAAAGGGCTTGACCGATCCATGTCCTCTGCTACTGCCGGACGTATCTCGATCATCAACTTTGGGATGGGCAGCCCCAATGCCGGCACCATTATCGACTTGCTAACTGCGGTACGCCCTAAAGCCTGTCTGTTTCTCGGCAAATGCGGTGGGCTAAAGCGCAAAAACAAAGTTGGTGACCTCATACTGCCTATTGCCGCCATCCGTGGAGAGGGTACATCCAATGATTATTTGCCGCCGGAAGTACCTGCCTTACCTGCCTTTGCCCTCCAAAAAGCCACCTCCACCACCATCCGAGATCATGGCCTGGACTATTGGACTGGCACCGTTTATACGACCAACAAGCGGGTTTGGGAACATCGAAAGGACTTTAAAAAATACCTCAAAAGCCTAAGGACTATGGCTATTGATATGGAAACGGCTACCATTTTTATTGCGGCTTTCAAAAACCAGATTCCTGCCGGTGCCTTGCTGCTCGTTTCCGATATGCCGATGATTCCAGAGGGGGTGAAAACGGAGAAAAGCGATGCTGTTGTTACCAAGGATTATGTGGAGACACACCTGCGTATCGGTATTGATTCGTTGATGCAACTCATCAATAATGCCCTGACAGTCAAGCATTTGCGATTTTGAATGATCATCGGAAAAATGTCTGGGCAATCTGAGAAACTGTTTTGAAATCCTGAACAGCTCAAACGTCTACCACCACTTTGCCAATCGTTTTCCCGGACTGAAACAATTTCACTGCATCAGGTAGTTTGTCGAAAGAAAATGTGTGACCAATCATCGGCTTGCCGATCTCCAGCATTTCAATTTCCTGCAGCAACTCGTACATTAGCTCCACCTTGTCATAGAGGTAGATGAGGTTGAAGCCCAACAGGCCCTTGTTGATTTCTGCCAGATTTTGCGGATCGATTTTGGGGCGGGTAGCATGTTTATAAAGAAGCTTGGGATAGTTGGGGCGTTTGCCGGGTGAAGCGTAGCGTGCTGCGCCATAAATGATCGACCGGCCCTGGGGTGCCAGGGCTTCAAAGCCCGCCGTGAATATTTTCCCGCCGATGCACTCCATCACAATATTCAAATCGCGATTGTTCAGTGCATTTCGCAGATCACGGGCAAAATGCTTGCTTCGCACAATGACCGCATCATAGCCTTCCTCTTTACAAACATCAATTTTGTTGCTGCTGCCTACGCTGCCGATTGTATAAGCCTGATATTTTTTGGCGATTCGGTTGGCCAGCAGTCCTACGCCACCTGCTGCGCTGTGGATGAGTACTGTTTGATGATGCTGTAAATCGCCCAACTTTACAAGACCGTAGTAAGCGGTGAGTACCTGCACTAGATAAGCGGCCCCCTCTCCGAAACTCCAATCATCAGGCAAGGGAATGGTATAACTATATTCAGTATTGAGATGGGTGGTATAACCACCAAAGCGGGTGACGCCCATCACCCGATCGCCGACCTGCCGGTTGGGTACTGCTTTGCCTTTGCGGATAATGCGGCCGGCATATTCGAGCCCGGGAGTAAAAACGCCTTTTGGCGTGGCGCCGTATAGGCCAAATATGGCAAAGATATCAGCGAAATTGAGACCGATGGCTTCTACTTCAACGGTAACTTCATCGTCTTTGGGCTCGGCCAGGTCACGATCAACCAAAGTTAAATTAGCAATATTGCCAGCCCGGAGTTGATAGGTTTGATAAGAAATTGGCATGTGTAGTTTTTAAGCAGCATTAATATTAGAGCTTGGAATGATATATATCAACATGAAATTGGGTTGTGATCTTATAGATTCCCACACCTTTTAATTTTTATGCAGTGCATTGCTCTTCGATAAGGCGCAATCCGTCTAGTGTGAGCATTGGATCGATTGCATCGAAGCTGTGGGAAAGCGAATCCAATACTCTGGAAAGACCACCGGTAGCTATTACTTTGCATGGCTCCTTTAGTTCTTTTTTTATATGCTCAATCAAGTAATTGCTCAGGCCCACATAGCCGAGTACCACACCTGCCTGTATAGCGCCCTCCGTGTTTTTACCTAAAGCTGATCGGGGTACTTTCAGCGGCACTTCAGGCAATTGAGCCGTTTTTTGAAACAGAGTACGAACCGCAGTTTTGAGTCCTGGGGCTATGGCAACTCCTTCAATGATACCCTTGGAAGACACAGTGGTGAAGGTAAGTGCTGTACCAAAATCTACCGCTATGCATGCTTGCTGGAAACGATCAAATGCAGCTACTGCATTGGCTACCAGGTCGGTGCCGATCTCTTCAGGGTTTTGGACTTTCACATTCAGTAAGGGATAAATATCAGCACCCACAAGTATAGCCGGGTGACCTAAAATGTCATGCAGCATCTCTGCGAGCAGGGGCGAAAGGCCGGGCACCACACTGCTAAGCACGGCTTTTTGGATGGCATCTGCTTGTAGGCCGAGCTCCAGCAATTCGCTGACCAGGCGATATTGCCAAATCTCTTTGGAGGCTTCATTGGTAGAAGGAATGCGCCAGTGGTGGAGCCATTGCCCTTCGATGTGAAGGGCAAACACGATATCGGTATTGCCAGCGTCGATTGCTAATAGCATATGGTAAAGCTATTAGTTTTTGCGAAATCAGGCGCTAATTTACTGGTTCAATTTGCAAAAGAGCAGCTTTGGCTTGTCGATTGTCGGGATTGATACCCAGAACGCGCCGGAGCAACTTCAGCGCGGTGTTTCTGTCATTGTTGAGTAAGCGGATGGCTGTCTTATTGAGCAGGACCTGCTCAGCACTTCCCTGATGGTAACGATGCAGTAAAGCATCCAAGCATCATCGAATTGGTTAATCGCCTGCTGCTCCGCTTATTGTTAGCTAATGAAACATTGTTGCATGAACCAGTTTATTGATGTGTTTGCCGATTAAAAAATGTCCATGCAACAATGCCGTTCAATGACCAAAATCCCTTAATTACAATCAAAGACAAACGCGCAATCACTATTTGTTCCATCTGGAAGCTCCAAGTGTCTTGCAATTGCTGCCATCTGTCGATCGCAAGCAGCAGCTTCTTCTTCTGAAATGTCAATGGTGAAAAAGCCAAGTGTTCTGGATTGATAGGCACAAACGTACTTACTTTCATTTCCGTACACCCAAAGAAATTCAACGCAACCACCAAGGCTACAATAATCAAAACAAATGCGTGTATAAATATCAAAATGAGGCTCACAACCATTGCCTGTAATAGCGCCTAATCGCTCAATATAACTCGCCGGGCCAAACTCATGAGGATATATAGTTGCCCAACAACAGTCAACACAGTCTTCATCAATCTCCCCATTACAATTGTTATCTATACCATCATCGCATAGTTCCTCAGCGCCCGGATTGATAGTGGCATCTTCATCGTGACAATCACCTCCAGGTACACATTCATTTTCTTCTACTACCCAGCCATCGCCATCCGCATCTTCCAGCAATACGTCGCCATGATTCAGATGAGCAGGTAGAGCATTGATACTAATGTTAATCATATGCCAGCTGTCACTATCAGCATCATAATGGCAGACATTAACTTTTTGGTTACTTCTATTTTGAGCAGATGTAACATTTGTAGGGGTAACATTTACCTTTTTAGAATCAAGTGATAATTCCTCTTTTCCACATCCTGCGAATACTAAAAGGAGTGCTATCAGATAAAAACACCTTTGCATAATTATTAATTTACAAGAGGCTGTTTTGGAATTTGTGCTGAGAAGTTTCGCGGGGCATTTTTTGCTAGGCGCAGCTCTTTTTTCAATGCATGCCAAGAAGGCATGGAACGAAAAAGAACCAAGGCTTAGCGAAAAAAGACGCACAAAAAATCAAATCACGTTTCAAAGCAACTTCTAAGGGTTAAAAATCTTCCAAAGACAAAGTGATGTACGGCTAGCCGCAAACAGCAAGTAAGTGCTAGTACACATTGGCAAAATGACCTCTTAAAACATTGATGTTACTTCAATATTCTATAGCCATGATTGCCTGACTGTGAAAAAATTATGCAGTAATTGGGGATTCACCATCTGATAGAAATTGGGACTTTTGCTCAGTATTATGTTTGTTGTAAACAATGGTGAACAGCAAATTTATAGAATATTTATAATAAAAGTTAAATTTTGACAAGAGAATTACGATGAGAACTTGGCGCCTATATATTTATTAATATCAAAAAACTATTATATCAACTTAAGTAAACAGCGCTGTTAACACAGCTGAAATAACTCCTTCACACCCAGCATCGATTGCTAAAAGCATCTAATTATTCGTTTTTGTGTAATCAGGGACTAATTTACTGGTTCAATTTGCAAAAGAGCAGCTTTGGCTTGTCGATTGTCGGGATTGATACCCAGAACGCGCCGGAGCAACTTCAGCGCTGTGTTTCTGTCATTGTTGAGTAAGCGGATGGCTGCCTTGTTGACCAGGGCTTGCTCATAGTCAGGATCAAGGTCAATAGCTAGATTATAATAAGATTCGGCCGATTGATAATCTCCCTCCAAGGCCTGTACAAAGCCCCTGTTGGTAAGGGCCAAGGGGCGTTTGGGGTTTTCTTCGAGTATAAAATCGAGTACTTTCACAGCCCTGTCTAATTGACGTGTTTGAATAAGGCTACTCGCCAGTTTTTCCTGGAAATCCAAATTAAAGGGCTGTTTATCGCTTGCTTTTTGGTAGTATAACGTTGCTTTTTCAGCATTTCCTTCATTGTAAAAAGCTTCGCCGATGCGGTAAAGCGTCCAGGCGTCATCGAGCTTGCCAATCGCTTGGCGCTCTGCTTTTCGGATGATGGCAGCCCAATCTTTTCGGGCAAACAGATAATGAATGCTGGTTTTGAAAAGACGGAGCGAAGGCGACCTTACCCTTGACAGATAATAATTGGCAGAATCCAGCATGACGGGCGAGTTCACATATTTGTCGAACAGCGCAATGTATGCCGCTGCTTTTTCCAGGGCCGAAGCCTTTTCTTTAGTCAAAATTTGCAACCCCAAAAAGCGGGCAATTTCCTGCTGCTCTTCCTTGGGCAGGCGCTGCTGCAGAGCTACTTCCTTGCTAATGTAATGATCGGTGATGTGTACGTGTGGAATATCAATACTACCTGAGCGTGGCATGTGGCAGCTCACGCAATTGTCCTTCTCTTGCTGCCGAGCGAGCTGATCGACTGAGCAGGACTCTGCTGATTGGTGGCAACTGAGGCATGCTCGCTTGTAGCGTTGTACTGGCGTTTCCTCCACAGAATGATGGGGATGATGGCAGCTCAGACAACTCATCTGCTCCGATTCCCGAAAGCAGGGGCTGAGGCGAAGCCGATCGGCCTGTGAGGCCATAATAAATTGCTCGTGGCTGTTGGTGTAACGAGGCAAGTACACGTTCATCACCTCCGAAAGCAACATGCCGGGCTTGAAGTCGAAAAAGGTTTTCCCTTCTTCCAGCACAGCCAATCCTTGCAGGTGACATCGCTGGCAAATATCCATTTGCCGATCGCGTGGCATATCGCGCGGATTGACGATTGTATAGTCGATAAAGCGGGAAGTGTCCACCAGCTTGCCAGCCATTTTTTCAGCCACATGCAAGGCCCCCGGCCCGTGGCAGCGCTCACATTCTATACCGCGTGGCATATCGGCGTATTTATTAACTGAGCCTTGTACAACTGCCGGATAGTGGTTGTGACAGGAGATGCACTGGGTGGTGAGAATGCGTGAAAATCGAAGGTTATCCCCCTTATAGCCGGGCGCCATATCCCATTGTTTTTGCTGGGTGTAGTAGGTGACGGGAGCCTGAAAAAGGTAGCCGTTGATGTCAATAATATGAGAATTGGTATGCTGGCCAGAACCGATGATGTAGTCGATTTGCTCAAGGCGTTTATGCACGGTATCGCCTTTCTGCAGGCGAAATTCCATCATATACAAGCTGCTGTCTTTAAAAAAAGGGTGATAGTAAAAGTCAGATAAGGTATCGTACACTAATGCATGCGACCCATAGGTGGCGGCACTTTTTTGGTGGCTGACCCGATCGAAAGAGCGCCCCATGCCGGTACGGCTAAAGCTTTGGTGGACGTTGGCATGGCAGCTAATACACTGTTGCATCCCTACGTAGGCGACGTCTTGTGCTAGATTGGGATAGTTGAATGGATCAAAAGCAGCTTCATCTTTGCTGCAATACACCAGCAGCAAGGCCAACAAAGGGATAAAGAGCAAGGCAAAAAATCGAGTGTAGCGCATAGGTCTATCTGTTCTGGCCAGTGTCTTCGATCCGAAGGGCTATTGAGCGGATTCCGGGAAGGGGGTCCACACGCATGTACTGCTCGATGGTAAAGATATGCTGACCGCGTGCATTGAAAAAAGCGCCTTGCTGAAGATACACCCTCAATTGGCAATACTCGCCACGGCAATTGCCCAGCCATTGCCCACTTTTGTCGGCTAAATCTACGGATATTCGTTGGGCAGGCCGCTTGCCACCCGGAAACAGGGTATGGACGAGCAGGTAAATATTTTGATAGGGATAGTCGGTGCTGTGATCGATATCGAGGAAGATATTATAAATGCGGTTGGTGTCGCGGATATTTGCCGCAAAGTTGAGTGTATCCTGATAGGCCCATTGGCTTTGGGCGATGCTGCGTGTTTCATTGAGCAAATAATCGGGGCCGCAACTGCTAATGAGCAGGCAAAGGCAACTGAAAGCAAAGGGATATTTTATCATGTCCCAAAAATAACGAACGGGCAAATGAATCTCATACATTTGCCCGTCCGATTGCGAAAAGCATATCTTTAAAACTATTGCGGGCTAGTTAAAATAATCCTTCATGCGCTCGAAAAACCCTTTTTCAGCTTTGCCGGGCTGGGGGGTGAAATTGGGCATGTTGCGCAGTTGTTCAAGTAGGGCGCGCTCTTGATCGTTGAGTTTTTTGGGCGTCCAGATGCTGACGTGAATAAGCTGATCGCCCTTGCCATAACTCTGAATAGCCGGCAGTCCTTTGCCTTTGAGTCGAAATATTTTACCTGCTTGTGTGCCGGCGGGGATTTTCACTTTCACCTTTCCACCCAGTGTGGGTACCTCCACGGAAGTGCCCAGTGCCGCATCGGCGAAGTTGAGGTACAGCTCATAGATCACGTTCACTCCTTCGCGTTGCAGGTATTTATGTTTTTTCTCTTCGATATTGATGAGCAGATCGCCGGCTGGGCCTCCGCGCATACCAGCGTTGCCTTTGCCACGCATGCTGAGTTGCATACTATCCTCAACCCCTGCAGGGATGTCAATATCAATGGTTTCCTCTCCCATTATCTTCCCCTCTCCCTTGCAGGAAGTGCATTTGGCAGTGATCACCTGCCCGCTGCCGCTACAGGTAGGGCAGGCCGTTGTGGTTTGCATTTGGCCGAGGAAAGTGCTGCGTACCTGGCGGACGTAGCCAGAGCCCCGGCAAGTGCTGCAAGTGGCCATAGAACCACTGTTTTTGGCACCTGAGCCATTGCAGCTAGTGCAGTTTATACTCTTTTTAACCTTTATTTTTTTATTCACTCCGTTGGCGATCTCTTCTAATGTAAGGGCTACTTTGATACGCAAATTGCTGCCGCGCTGCCCCTGAGAGCGCCGCCCGCGACTACCCCCACCGCCAAAGAAGGATTCAAAAGGGCTGCCGCCGTCACCAAAGATATCGCCAAACTGTGCAAAGATGTCTTCCATCGTCATGCCTCCGGAAAAGCCGCCCCCGGCATGGTTGCCTACACCGGCATGGCCAAAGCGATCGTAGCGGGCTTTTTTATCCGCATTGCTGAGTACTTCGTAAGCCTCAGCTGCTTCTTTGAATTTTTCCTCAGCAACTTTATCGTCGGGGTTGCGATCGGGATGGTACTTCATTGCAATCTTGCGATAGGCTTTTTTGATAGCGTTATCGTCTGCATTTTTTGCAACGCCAAGCACTTCGTAATAATCTCTTTTCGCCATAATTCTTTAAAATTGGTTGTCAGCTTTGGTACCAGGCGGGGACTTGGTAATGTACCAACAACAGTCAAGTTATTTGCCAACAACCACCTTTGCGTGGCGGATGATCTTGTTTTTTAGAAGGTAGCCTTTTTCAACCGTATCTACGATGTGGCCCTTCATATCGTCTGATGGAGCGGGGATTTCAGTGATGGCATTATGCAACTCCGGATCAAACGGCATGCCATCGGTTTCCATTGATTCCAGCCCCTTTTGCCGCAGGGTATTGTAGAGTTTGTTGTACACCAATTCAACCCCCTCGCTGAAGGAATCACCGCTGTTTTTGGCTCTGTCAAAATCGTCCAAAATTGGCAGAAGAGCTGCCATCGTGTCCTGTGCAGCGGTACTCATCAGCTCTATTTTTTCCTTTACCGTCCGCTTTTTGTAGTTGTCAAATTCAGCCAAAAGGCGGATATACTTTTCTTTCAGCTCAGATATTTGTTGATCTGCGGCATCCTTATTAGCTGTGCTTTTATCTTTTCCAGCTGCCTTTTTCGTCTTTTTTTTGCCTTTAGAAGCCTTTTTAAGGCTTTCAGGGCTATCGGCTTCAGTGACCAGTTCGTTTGGCTGGTCCGTCAGTTTCTTTTTTTTGCTCATTATGTTTTTCACTTTTTTTATCATTGGTCGTGGCATTTGTACCATAGCTATTGTATCAATTTGTTTGCCAGCGCCGGTGTTGCGTCAATTTGTCAGGTGCTTTTCCAGGTGCTTACGCATCTCATCAAAAGACAAATTTACGCCAATGATCTCTCCGCGCGGGTTGAGCAGGTATTTGGTAGGGACTTCCCTGATACCATAATCGGCAGCAATGGGAGAATCGAAAAACCGAAGGCTGGTGGCTTTATCCATGATGTGATAGGGCCAGAGCAGGCCATCTTTCTGGATTGCTCGCAGCCATCGGCTTACTTTAGTTTCGATCCCAATACTGACGATCTCAAATCCGTCGGCATCAGCAAAAGAAGCTTCGTGATACTGTTCATAAAACTTGACCAATTGAGGGCTTTCGGCGCGGCAGGGGCTACACCAGCTGCCCCAGAAGTCGAGCAAAATGTATTTGCCATTGAGCTGTGCGAGGTTAAAATCACTGCCATCCATCAACTGGCTGGTGATGGGAGGAGCCTTTTCGCCGCCGGCATATTGGGGCTTCATATACAGGTAGCGTGCCAGCCAGGCTATACAAACGATAAGCAGGCATATGCCGGCAGTTTTTAGCAGAAAGCGGAGCAAATTAGTTTTGTGAGGCATTTTTATAGGTTTACAAAAAGAAAAAGTGACGAATGAAGGTAAGCGTCTTTTATATACGCGAGGGTGAATTTGTCGATGATTTTAAAAAGTTATAAATTTAGCAAACGTGTATAAATGCCTTAAGCGATGCAAAGTTTCATTAATTTGTGCATTTATCAACAATCTCCTTCGCACATGCTCGTCATTGATCCACAAAGCACCGCCACTCCCCAGCTCCACCAATATCTACTCGGCTCAGTAGCGCCGCGTCCCATTGCCTTTGCCAGCACGATCGATGCGGACGGCAAAGCCAATCTGGCACCATACAGCTTCTTTAATTGCTATAGTTCCAATCCTCCCATTCTGGTGTTTTCGTCCAACAGAAGAGTGGCCGACAATACCACCAAAGATACCCTGCACAATATTGAGCAAAATGCTGAGGTTGTGATCAATGTCGTCAACTACGCCATCGTCCGGCAGATGGCACTTTGCAGTATTTCCTACCCATCGGGAGTAAGCGAATTCGAAAAATCGGGCCTCACGCCTATTGCTGCCGATCTCGTCAAACCCTTTCGGGTAAAGGAGTCGCCAGTGCATATCGAATGCCGCATGCAGCAGATTATCCCCCTCGGGGAGGAAGGCGGGGCCGGACATCTCATCATTTGCGAGGTGCTCAGAATGCATATCAGCGAAGCCGTGTTGGATGAAAAAGGCCGCATCGATCCGCATCGCATCGATCTGATGGGCCGCATGGGCCGGGCTTTTTATGTGCGGGCCAGCGGCGATGCAATCCATCGAATTTTTCAGCCCGTCACGGAGCTGGGAATTGGCTATCAGGCATTGCCCGAAAGTATTCGATCCAGTGATGTGCTGACGGCCAACAATTTGGCGCAGCTCGCCAGCCTTACCGAATTGCCCTCAAAAGAGGCGGTGGATACGCTAAGGCAGTCTGATGAACGGCTTTCTGCCCTGCTCGCTGCCGATGATGCCAGTGTTCAACTCCACCGCTACGCCAAAAAATTGCTGGACGAACAGGATGAGCGTATATTGGCGATGCAAGTGTTGATGCTCTAAGTATTATTCAAAAATGGCGGATTTTTTTTGGAAGGTTCCTAAAGCGATTCGCCTTCCTCTTCCTGCCGTCTTTGCCGCTCCAACCGCCGCTGCTTCTGCTCGTTGATGATATTGCGTATCCAGTTGGGAATAATAATCGCCCCAGCCAGGAGGTACAAATAATAGGTGAGCAACCGCCAAATGGAAGCGATCAGCAGCGCCAGCCCTTTTTGGGGAACGTAGTCGCTGAGAAAGCCCCAGAAGACGATTTCGGCAAAGCCTGCTCCGCCTGGTGTGGGGCTAAAAGCCATAATGACAAACATCGTTTCGAGTCGGCTATACAGGGCCAATTGAGTCCAAAATTCTATGGGGATATTGACAAAGGCATTGATGAGGCAGTTGAGCAGGAGGAAGCGAAAAGACCAGGCTGTGGCGGTTGCCAAAAAGCCACCGAGGTGGTAAGGCCAGCGCTGTCGTTTCATTTCTTTGCTGGCGGCAATAAAGTCGTTGCTCAGTTTCACTGCATTTTTCCGAAAGCGCTTGAATACCTTCAAGCTGGTAAGGCCGCCGAGCAGGCGCCGCAGCGTAGCAGGATTGATGAAGAGGCTGTAAAAAAAGAAGCTGCCGTAAAGGGCCATAAAAAAATAAGTAACGATAAAGGTATAGCCCCAACCGTCAAGCAATTGGATTTCTGTAAGATGAGGACGAATAATAAGCGGGCCGAAAACGAAAAAGAGTATGGGCAGAGTGACGATGAAAAATACGGTGTCCAGCACAGCGGAATACAAAACAATGGCGGTGGTTTTGGCGGTCGATAATTTCTCCTGTGCCAATACGAACACCGCCACAGCCGATCCCCCTACGCTGGTCGGGGATACAGCCGAACTAAACTCCCAGATAAACACCAACTCTATACACTTTTTGAATTTGAACTCACCCTCCGATAGAATGAACAAGCGTATAGCGTAGGCCAGGTGTCGTCCGATCAGCAATACTACCGCCAAGCCGATCCACATCGCCATATGAGTAGTCCAGTTGATTTGACTGAAATCTTCCGGGTCGTACTGTTTCCACAGCAAATACCCCACAACCCCGATTCCCAGGATGATCGGAAAGATGATTCTGGAAATGCGAATGGATTTGAGTACTTCTTGTTGTTGGTCGGAAAATTCTTCCCGGATTGATGATCTCACCTAGATGTTTTATCCCGCAGTGGGTTGAATTTGAAACGGTCAAATATACAGCAATCAGTTGATATGCAGCAAGTTTTGGGGATTTCCCGCGCAAAGGTGCTATTTTTATCAGCGATGGATGAACGAATCAAAAAATGGCGACTGGTATTGGGCAGCCCGGCAGATCCGGAAGGTCGTGCGGAGCTTGGAGAGGGAGAAGAGCAAGGAATGGATCAGGTACTGGAAGCCCTCTACGATTCCAATCGGCATGGCGGGTTAGGGCCCAGCTCGCCAAATGTCAACCGCTGGCTGGGCGATATCCGCAAGTATTTCCCCGCTCCTGTTGTGCAGATCATGCAAAAAGATGCGCTCCACCAGCTGGGGCTCAAAAAAATGCTCCTCGAGCCGGAGCTACTTCAGTCTATCGAAGCGGATGTGTCCCTGATGGCCACGATCCTGAGCCTCAATAAGGTGATGCCGGAACGTACCAAAGCTACTGCCCGGCAGGTGGTAGAAAAAGTGGTAAAAGCACTACAGGATAAGCTCCGGCAGCCCATGATCACAGCTATAAAAGGCAGTATCCACCGGGCGGCCCGCCATCAGCGGCCGCGCCACAATGAGATCGATTGGCACCATACCATTCGCCGCAATTTGAAGCACTATCAACGAGAACTCAAGGCGATCATTCCCCAACAGCTGGTGGGCTTTGGCAGGAAAGGACGAGCATTGCGGCACGTCATTTTGCTCATCGACCAAAGCGGGTCGATGGCCAGCTCGATGGTATATGCCAGTGTTTTTGGAGCGATCCTGGCGTCGCTTCGCTCGGTGAGCACACGGCTCGTAGTGTTCGATACGGCGGTTGTTGATTTAAGCGACCAGCTCCACGACCCCGTTGAGCTGCTCTTTGGTACTCAGTTGGGTGGCGGCACGGATATCAACAAGGCCGTAGCCTATGCCGAGCAATGGATTGCAAACCCTTCGCAGAGCATATTGTTTTTGATCAGCGACCTTTTTGAAGGAGGTAATGCCCAAGAGCTAATCAAAAGAATAGCAAGCCTTAAAGCAGGCGGTACGCAGGTGATCAGCTTGTTGGCGCTAAATGATGAAGGGGCTCCAAGCTACGATCGCGATGTGGCTGCTGCATTGGCCCAGCTCGACATACCCGCCTTTGCCTGCACGCCGGAGCAGTTTCCCGGTTTGATGGCTGCTGTCATTGAAAAGCAGGACATCCGTCAATGGATGGGCCGGCAGCAGATTGCCGGCAAATTTTAAGGAAGCTCTTCAGTGTCGGAATCGACTTTATTGAGTGCTACGCTTACCACTCCCTGGTCGATCTTAAACATAGCACCGGTAGCCGGATCGACAAAGAGAAAGCCGATGAAAGAACCAAATCCGAACAAGGAATTGCCAAAATACCAGGCATCCAGGCTGGCCTTTAGCGGAACGTGTTGGTTTTCATAGCCCTCTTTGGAAAAGCGGATTTGGTAATCGGCCTTTGAAAAGTAGCCTCTGCCAGCCGGAAGGAACACTTTGACAGGGGTGGTCCCTTTAAAGAGGACTCTTCTTTTTTTGTTGACAATTTCAATAGTGGCATTTTTAGGAGAAGAGCGAAAATCAACTTCGTATTCTTTCTCGCTGGCCAGACTGGCACATCCGGAGAACAGTCCCAAACACAGGCAGGCTGCTATGGCAGGTATATTTTTTATGACTCTCACTTTTTTAGACTTTGGACGAAAACGGAAGCATCTCCAACATAAATGTTAGGTCAAAATCCCGGATAGATTCGAAGTCTTTTATGCGACTTTCTTGTTATTGCGCTTATTAGAGGTCTTTTTTACGACCTTATATCGAGTTCTTTGAATTTGTGTTTCGCCTTTTTGTCTCGGCCTACCTTTTTTGGACTTTAGCGGTTTGAATGGGTTTTGTTCAAAAGTCAAAAAAAGTGATTCGGCAGCATGCCATGTCTGTGCAATAGACAATCTATGTCCGCTGTCAGGCTGTTGATTTTGGGGTAGGTACTTTCGCCATTCTCTTGGACGAAAGTCCGCTTCGTCACTTGCGATGTAAAGTAGCCAAACAGTTAGTTGATAAATCAACAACCAATTGTCAAAATGTTCTAGTACAGGAGTTTGCAGTTTATCAATCATCAACCGTTGCTTGGCAAATCGAAGACTTGGTTCGATATCATAACGTTTACGATAAGTATGATATCCTTCGGGAGTGGTTACTTCATTTTTCCGTTTACCGCTAAGAGCTACAAACATGTCTCGACTAAATATCGCTTTTCCCGTTTCAGCATCCCGAACTTTAACAGCTAAAATGTCCATTGGCTTGTCTTTCATGTTGTGGCCATTTTTAGATCGAATCAGCATATTGTTCCATCGGAATATTTGAACAACAATCTTTCTACCTTTTTTTGTTGTTGCCTCCAGCTCAAAAAAATCGTTATGAGGAACTTCAAAAATAGATTGTTGATATACTGTATAGGGCTGTTTTGTTTTAGGATGCTTTTTGTAGCTTTTGTTCCTGCTCTCTGAAATCAGGTAAAGTTTTTGATTGTAAATTTTGGGTGCTCCTTTACTTTGGATCGAAGGGGCTTTACCTGTACCAGTCCATACCTTCATGCCTGATTTTAAGCGGGCAATACTGACCAGATCATCATATTTAAATGCCTCGGCCAAATAAGCACCATTGCCGTATTTACTATCTAATGTATTGAGGCATAGCTTCTGGCCCAAATCCAAGTGAGGATGGTTGAGCAATTCTTCCAGTTGCTCCAACGCTGTTTGAGAAGCGGTTTTGTTGATCGCAACACGGGATATACTAAGAGGTAAACTCCAATTGGTACCTCCATCGGATAAATTAATAAGGGATACTTCATAGCCAATACCCAACGGTTTGTTGCCCTTGATCACATTGTTTGGTATAGCTATATAGGTTCGACCTTCCAGTGTGTCCGAATGGGGCTTTTGTATTGGTGTAGTATTGGTTTGTAATAATACTCGACCTGTGTCTTCCACTGCTGGTGAATAATAAGCATAACAGAGCGATTGAAAGAATTTTCGAACTTTACCATACTCTTCTTCATTCCGCGAAAGGTTACTTACTACCTTACTTATACTACCATACTTATAATGGTACAGAGGCGAAAGACTTAATTCAGTCGGAGATTTTGCTCCTTTATACGAGGATAATGCCATGATTAAATTGGTCGTTGCTCGACTACGACGTATCTTTGAATATAAAATTTCATGGCAGAACAGATTGCTTCTTGTTATTGTTTGCATAAAAACAAGATAATCGCTGTTCTGCCTTTTTCATAATCGACATCTTTTTCGTCCAAAGTCTAATCACTTTTAACCAGTTCATTTTTCGTTGCTGGCAGGAGGTTCCCAAAGCTCAACCTTATTGCCTTCGGGGTCTATGATCCAACCAAACTTACCGTATTGATAGGTTTGTACATCACCCACCACTTCTACCCCCTCTTGTTTCAAAACCTTCAAAAGGCCCTCCAGGTCATCCACTCTGTAGTTGAACATAAAGGCCTTCTTGCTCGGCTCGAAGTAATCGGTGTCGGCTTTGAATGGGCTCCAAACGGTGTGTCCCATCGCTTCGGGATTGTCCGCCTCGCGCCAATTGAATAGGACATAATCTTCAGCAGCGCCCGGAAGGCCAAGGTGCTTTTGGTACCACTCCTTCATTTTTTGAGGATCGTTGGCTTTGAAGAATACTCCGCCGATGCCTGTTACTCTCTTCATGGTGAATAAGCTTTAATGATAAAAACGTCAAATTAGTAAATGCTGTTCAATCTTCCTACACCAAGTGGCGAATTTCTAAATTGCCTTTAAAAAATGCAGGCTACATTCAGCATGCTTTGCAGAGATAATTTTATCTTTGCGGTGCTTAAATTACCACACGACAAAACGAAAAACATGCAGAGGGAAATACACGGTTGGCACAGCCCGACGCTCAACAAACACATGGACATTGCCATTTACGGCCACTATGGTTTTGCCTTACTACTGCTGCCAACAGCAGCAGCCGATTATCTGGAGTATGAGCGTTTCCAACTGATTGATGCCATTCAAAAGCCTATTGAGGAGGGTAAGGTCAAAGTGTTTTCCATCAATTCGATCAATGCGGAGAGCTGGCTCAATAGCAGCATGCACCCCCGCCATAAAGCCATGCGCCACCAGCAGTTTAATGAGTATATCTTTAAAGAAGTGGCGCCCTTTATCAAATCGCATACCAGCGAGGGCTCGCCGATCTTCCTCAGTGGAGCCTCCCTCGGGGCTCTCCACGCCGCCAACCTTTTCTTCAAACGCCCCGATATTTTCGCCGGCCTGATCGCTATGAGTGGCAACTACGACCTTAGCACCTACACCAAAGGTTATTTCGATCAGGATGTATATTTCAACTCGCCCCAACACTACCTACCCAATTTGACCGATCACGATACCCTAACCCAAATACGAAAAAGCAAACACATCCACCTGCTTACCGGCTCCGGTTCATACGAAACGCCGGAAGCTACGCAAAGCTTTTCTGGAATTCTTCATTCCAAAAGTATCCCCCACGAGCTGGATATCTGGGGCCCCGATATGGGGCACGACTGGCCTACCTGGCGAGCGATGCTGCCGTACTATCTGGAGTCGAGGTTTTGATTTGGAATTTTGTGAGACAATAAGCGCTGCACCAATTGTCCGTCAGCTACCTTAGCAACGGTGCCTCTCTGGTCAAGGGCCGCTAAAATGAACCCCGCATTCGGCCGGGCAGGCAAAAACGACCGGCTGAACCTGGACAGGCTAAAGGGCATTTCCATTCCACTGCAGCTGGCCAGCATTGGGAGGCCTACACCTATAAGAATACCGGCATTTTTGGTATGGGCGTGCAAGGTCCTACTGATTTACAGTATTATGATGATACGAGATCATTTTCACTTGGCGCTATTAGAGAATTAAAAGATCAATCGATCAATCAATGGGTATTAGCAAAGGAAGAGATATTCGGTTAGGAGATAACAAATTACCTTTTAGGATAAAGTCTTTTGTGAATTGGTTAAATCCATCTGGCTGCAGGTTTTATGATTTAGATACCTCTAAAACAAATGTTATAAATATCATAAATATTGATACAGAAAATTACACGATGGAAGGGACTTTCAAATTTACCTCAGTGAATGACTGTAGAGATACTGTTCATGTAACAGATGGTTACTTTGATTTGGATTACCGTTTTTAGTTACTTTTCCTAAAAAAGAATTTTTCACAATGTAAATTCTCCAATTCTATAATCATTTTTTAACGTACTAGGCCTATTACATCATGAAAAAATATCACCCCCTCATCTCCTCAAATCTTCAAATCCTCACCCTTCCCCTCACCACCCTGTTCGCCTTCGCCCTGCTCTTTACCTGCACCAACTGCAATAAAGACGACGACACTAGCCCCGCCGACCAACTACCCCCCATCACCACAGAGGGAAAAGGCACCTTCGCCTGCCTCATCAATGGCGAAGTGTGGAAGTGGAAAGGCCGAAACCCCTGGAATGGATTTCCGAATTTGGATACCAGGTATGGAAGTCCTAATAATATTCTTAGAATACAAGCAGTTAAAGATATTCAAAATGATCGCGATACGATATTTGAGACATTTACAATACACCAGGTAGTGAAAGACACCGGAATGTATAATTTAGATTCGGATCAAGGACAAATCTTTTTTGATTGGGATAATGAAGTGCCAGAGTGCATATCCTTTTATTTAGATACGCTTAAATCGCATTACATCAACATCCTAAAGATAGATACTGAAAATAAAATTGCTGCCGGCACATTTGAATTTACGATAGCAAATGAATGCGACACCCTCCATATCACCGAAGGGCGCTTTGACGATTTTTACAGAGAATAAGCTTAAAACAACACTCCACTTTTCTATACCCAGATAAATCCATCATCATGCAAAGCGCAAACTATTTCACCCCCTACATCGCACCGCCAGGGCTTCATAAAAATAGAACAGACAAAAATGAGTGCTTCCTTTTGTCTGAGCCAATGAGCAGACCGGCCAGTTTCCGGCCTTTGAGGCTCAGCGTTAAAAAAAGCAGGATAGCGGGAAGTGTAAGGAGAAAAGCACGAGCGAAGCGCTTGCTTTTAGAGCGGGTAAGCATCCTGCTTTTTAGCTGCGCATCAACAGTCGGGAGCTTTCTTTTGTTACTTTTCTTTGGCGGTACAAAGAAAAGTAAAAGCCTGTGCAAAGCCCCCGGGAACAGCATTCGACACGGCCATCATTTTAAAACAGGCTCAACATTGGCCATACTCCTCTTCCTCACTGCCGCTGCCTGCAACAAAGACGACGACACTAGCCCTGCCGACCAGCTACCCCCCATCACCATGGAAGGAAAAGGCACCTTTGCCTGTCTGATAAATGGCGAAGTGTGGAAGTGGAAAGGCCGCAACCCCTGGAATGGATTTCCGAATTTGGATACGTATTACTTTGAACCGAATAATGGACTAAGTATTCAAGCAATCCATAAGAGTAATAGTAATAATTCTGAAATCCATCAAACCATGAATATCTCTACCAAAGTAAAAAACGGACCTACAAAATATCCGCTTACTCGAAAAGAAAGAGTATTCATCGATTATTTTCCTTCAAACCTCTCTTGTGCCGTGTACAATTTGGATACTACAAAAACCAATTCAATTTCAATCCTGAAATTAGATATCAACAATAAAATAATATCTGGCACTTTTGAATTCACCATATTTAATGAATGCGACACCCTTCGTATCACTGAAGGCCGTTTCGACGATTTTTACAGAGAATAAGCATAAAACAGCACAACATTTTTCTATCACCACAAAAACACCACATCATGCAAAGCGCAAACTATTACCCCCCCTACATCGCGCTACCAAGGCTTCATAAAATTAGAACAGACAAAAACGAGTGGTTCATGTTGTCTGAGCCAATGAGCAGACGAGCCCGCCTCCGGCCTTTGAGGCTCAGCGTTAAAAAAAGCAGGATAGCGGGAAGTGTAAGGAGAAAAGCACGAGCGAAGCGCTTGCTTTTCGAGCGGGTAAGCATCCTGCTTTTTAGCTGTGCATCAACAGCCGGGAGCTTTCTTTTGTTACTTTTCTTTGGCGGTACAAAGAAAAGTAAAAGCCTGTGCAAAGCCCCCCGAAACAGCATTCGACACGGCCATCATTTTAAAGCAAGCTCAGCATTGGCCATACTGCTCTTCCTCACTGCCGCCAACTGCAAGAAGGACGATGATACGAATCCCATCGACCAACTCCCCCCCATCACCATGGAAGGAAAAGGCACCTTTGCCTGTCTGATAAATGGCGAAGTGTGGAAGTGGAAAGGCCGCAACCCCTGGAATGGATTTCCGAATTTGGATACTTCATATGGGCCCATTAATATTTTAAGAATTCAGGCAATTAGGGAAAATAATATTGCTAATGAAATTAAAATACAAACCATGACAATAGGAACCACAATTGACTCTTTAGGAAAATATAATATACGCTATAACTCCAAAGTTTATGTTGATTACGTATTATCTAATAATGATTGCATTTCTTTTCAATTAGATACTCTAAGGAATAATTTCTTGAATATAACAAAGCTAGATACAGACACTAAAATAGTATCAGGCACCTTCGAATTCACAGCGATCAACGACTGCGACACCCTTCGCATCACCAAAGGCCGTTTCGACGATTTTTACAGAGAATAAGCTTAAAACAACACAACACGTTTCTATCACCACAAAAACACCACATCATGCAAACCATAAACAACCACAGCCCCTACATTGCACTACCAGCGCTTAATAAAATTAGAACAGACAAAAACAAGTGCTTTTTTTTGTCTGAGCCAATGAGCAGACCAGCCCGCCTCCGGCCTTTGAGGCTCAGCGTTAAAAAAAGCAGGATAGTGGGAAGTGTAAGGAGAAAAGCACGAGCGAAGCGCTTGCTTTTCGAGCGGGTAAGCATCCTGCTTTTTAGCTGCGCATCAACAGCCGGGAGCTTTCTTTTGTTACTTTTCTTTGGCGGTACAAAGAAAAGTAAAAGCCTGTGCAAAGCCCCCCGAAACAGCATTCGACACGGCCATCATTTTAAAGCAAGCTCAGCATTGGCCATACTGCTCTTCCTCACTGCCGCCAACTGCAAGAAGGACGATGATACGAATCCCATCGACCAACTCCCCCCCATCACCATGGAAGGAAAAGGCACCTTTGCCTGTCTGATAAATGGCGAAGTGTGGAAGTGGAAAGGCCGAAACCCCTGGAATGGATTCCCGAATTTGGATACCAGGTATGGAAGTCCTAATAATATTCTTAGAATACAAGCAGTTAAAGATATTCAAAATGATCGCGATACGATATTTGAGACATTTACAATACACCAGGTAGTGAAAGACCCCGGAATGTATAAATTAGATTCGGACCAAGGGAAAATTTTTAGAGATTGGGATAATGAAGTGCCAGAGTGCATATCATTTTATTTAGATACGCTTAAATCGCATTACATTAACATCCTAAAGATAGATACTGAAAATAAAATTGCTGCCGGTACATTTGAATTTACTGTAGCAAATGACTGTGACACCCTTCGCATCACCGAAGGCCGTTTCGACGATTTTTACAGAGAATAAGCTTATTCATTTATTATAGTATGCTATCGGGTCGGGCATCCCATTCCCGCTAGCTACGCCTTTTTAATCATCTAAATATTTTTACCATGAAATCATTAATGCACCCATTAATGCTGTTATACCTATGCAGCTACCTCAGCGCACAGGATGTACAGATCATCCAAAGCGACAGCAGCTTTCGCGAACAGATCGACTACGTACTTGATCCGCTCGATCTCACTCAGCTGAGCACGCAGTATCTCTACGAGCATACCGTGCCCGTATTCCCGCTCCATCGGTTCGACGGGACGGAACTACACGACACCACCCTGCTGGACTACAGCAGTTTCGACCTCTTTTACCACATGCTGCGCGATATGGCCCTCGGCACCGATACCCTGCCCGCACCGCAGCTTTACCGCTCGGTGGCCGACAGCCTCGAAAGCACCGACACCATCCCCATCGCCCTGGTGCTGCACCAGTACGAGCGCTTCAGGGAAGATGCCGTATCCGCCAATCTGCTGACCGTATCGAACGGGCAATTGCAGGATGTGCCCGGCAGGCCGGAAAGCCCTTACCTTCGGGATACCACCCTGCTGACCTCGAGCCTTTTCAATATTTTTGAAGGCCCCAACGTAGTCTTTATCATCAGGCCCGAAATGCTATTTGGCAACCTCAATCCAACAACGAGCGCACTGGAGGCCGATTTCGATGACGGCAACGGCTATACGGGCATATCGGCCAACCTGGCGATCCCTATCAGCTATACCAGCCCGGGCGTCAAAAAAATACGCCTCAAATATACCTTCGGCAATGGCGAAGTCCGGATCGGCCAGTTTCGCATCCACATCGCGGCCCCGCCACCAGCCGGCAATTTCAGGATGTATAGCGATGTGCCGGATACCACCGACCTGATCTTCCGGCCCCGGCCCGATCTGCTGTTTAGCAATACAATTATATCGTGTTGATCTGCTCTCTCAGCGAAGTGAAAAAATTGACATGCGTAGCTTCATTATGACGGCCGATCTCTACACAACGCTTACTTATGCGCTCCACCCAGCCTAGCGTATAAGAACACAATTTTGGATCACCACTCATCATGAAGTTAGGATTATCATAAGTGTAAAACACCCGAACAGGCTGGCTGCCCGATAGCACCAAAATAATATTGTTGGTGAAAGTTAATTCATTGACGAATAGCTGAAACTGGCTTTGCGATTTTTGAACTCTGCTTTCCCGATCAAACTTCTTAATCAGTTGCCTCACTTGTCCAAGCAGGACTTTTGCGGTCCTCTTTCGATTGACAAATACATCCGTTTTGGCATAATACACAATCTGGTAAAGCGTATTGTTGAGCATAGCTCTCGACCAAAACTCCTGGTGTGGTGTACTAATATAAAAATCCAGCATTTCATCGATCAAAGTCTCATTGGCTGAAAACCAGGGGGTGTTTGCAGGATCAAACCGAATGTCCTGAAATTCGTCCCAGTTCCAAACCGTCCTTGCCCAAATAAACATCTTGAAAGCAGCCAGCTCGGGGAAATGAAAATAGTGGAAAAATGGTATTTCGTTGGTCAGATAAATTACCGACACTTCCGGCAATGCTAACAGACTGCGCATTTCAATCAGCAAGCTGTTGAAATAATCTGCAAAGCTGACAGGCTCACTGTGCAAGGCCGGGAAAATGATTTCGGGTTTGGCCTGATCAATTTCATTAATACTGAATAATTCGGCAGGTATCGGATAATGTCGGGTCAGCAGCATTACCTCTTCCATCGTCAACGCAATATCGCCTCTCATCCTGGCATACACAGAGCTTTTGCCTATGCCCAGTAAGGTGCCGATATTTTTCACAAATAAGTTTCCTTTCAAGCCCGACTTCTGTTTCAAATGCTCGAACAGCTCGTTTTGTTTTTTAGCCGTAATAGTGCTCATGATAAGAAAAAATACGATTCCGGAAATTCCGGAAACCCGTTTTCATTTTTCCGGATTTCCCGGAAATTTTTTACAAGGCCACAATATTTTCCAGGATTTCCGGAAAGGTAAAATAAAAATTCCGGAATAGCCGGAAATTATTTTTCATTTTCCGGAAATGAAGAACTGTTTTTCTTGCATTTACCCATTTTGAGTAGGAAATTACAGAGGTAAATATCTTTAATACCCAATTGCAATGAAAAATTTAACCCTCCACATCATTACGATATTGTTACATCCTTATTTATTCCTATGTTTGATTGTCCCTAATATTGCCATCTCTCAAGACGCTGAGTTTCTTTTTACATTTGGACACCCAAGTGGTACCGATCCAGGGGAATTTAGGATTCCACGAGGAATTACTGTTAATAGTATTGGCAATCTACTCATTGTAGATAATGGGAATCGGCGTATTCAGGCCTTCGATTCAAGTGGCGCCTTTTTGTTCCATTTTGGCTCTCCAGGGGATGGACCAGGCCAATTTGATAACCCAATAGGAATTGCAACAGACAATAATGATAGAATCATTGTAACGGATGTGGGGCATGATAATGTTCAGGTTTTTGACTCCTTAGGAAATTTTTTATTCACGTTCGGAACTCATGGAAGTTTAAATGGCCAATTTCATACGCCCAATGCAGTAGCAATAGATAGTGAGAATAGAATTATTGTTATTGATAACACCCTCAAACGCGTACAGGTTTTTAATTCAGAAGGTGAATTTCTATTTGGCTTTGGCTCAATTGGATTTGGGGATGGGCAGTTTCTCAATCTTTCTGCTGTAGGGATAGATAGTCAAGACAGGATTTTTGTGTCTGACAATATTGAAGATCGCATTCAGGTTTTTTCCAGTTCAGGAGATTTCCTATTTAAATTTGGTACTTCGGGTACTGGTGATGGTGAGTTTTCCTCCCCTTCTTCTATCGCCATAAATAGTACCGACAATATTATCATTTCTGACAAACAGGGACATCACCTTCAAGTATTTACCTCATCGGGTGAGTTTCTTTTCAAATTTGGATCAGAGGGCTTGAGTAGTGGCGAGTTTACTATGCCGATAGGTGTAGTAACGGACAATGATAACAATATTTATGTAATTGAATTTAACCTTACAAATCGCATCCAGGTATTCAATTCAAGCGGTAATTTTCAATATACTATTGATGCTTTGAATGCAGAATCAGGAGCGTTCTTTGGTCCGGTAAGTGTGGCTACAGATGTCAATAGTATCTATGTTGTTGATCGAAACAACCACCGAGTTCAGGTGTTTGACGTGGCGGGACAATTTTCATTTGAATTTGGTTCATATGGTAATGGCGATGGCGAATTTTATCTTCCATCAGCCATAAAAATAGATGAATTAGGTAGATTAATCGTTATTGATGCAGGTAATTTCCGCATCCAGGTTTTTGATAATTCCGGCAATTTTTTATTCAAGTTTGGGGCATGGGGTATAAACAATGGCCAATTTAAAATTCCGGTAGCATTAGCAACTGATGATGATAATCGAATTATAGTGCTCGACGCGAAAAATTTCGTTCAACTATTTAGTGCTAATGGAGAATTTATATCTCGATTTGGGGTACAAGGAGAACAAGATGGAGAGCTAAAAGACCCTACAGGGATTGCTATAGATAAGGCTGACAGAATTATTATTAGTGATACAGGGAATGACCGAATTCAAGTGTTTGATCTGACGGGACAATTTATATTCAAATTTGGCTCTTTTGGGATTAATGATGGTGAATTTGTAACGCCTGGCGCTATTGCAACAGACAGTGAAAATCGGATCCTCGTATGTGATGTAAATAACCACCGTGTACAGGTATTTAATTCAAGCGGTAACTTTTTATTCAAATTCGGCTCGTCCGGAAGTGGAGACGGACAATTTAGATATCCTTCTGGTGTTGCCGTTGACCATGAAAACAGGATAATTGTAAGTGATCCAGCGAATGATCGAATCCTGGTTTTTGGACTTATTACATCCTTAAACGAAATAACCGCTGAATTAAAAAATTCAGCACATTTAGAAAATAACTACCCCAATCCTTTTTCCACAATTACTTCTATTCCTTTTGTGCTTCACAACAAAACCCATGTAAGTTTAACAATATCAAATAGCTGGGGACAACGGATTACTTCGTTAATCGACAGAACGCTAAGCCCCGGCCATTACTATATTGAATTTGATGGCAGCAAGCTGGGGAGTGGGACGTATTTTTATACTTTGGAAACCAATAATTTTACAAAAACAAAGAAATGCCAAGTACTGAAGTAATGGAGGATGAGTCTCGAAATGATTAGTCACCACAAAAACACCACACCATGCAAACCATAAGCAACCACACCCCCTACATTGCACTACCAACGCTTAATAAAATTAGAACAGACAAAAACGAGTGGTTCATGTTGTCTGAGCCAATGAGCAGACCAGCCCGCCTCCGGCCTTTGAGGTTCAGCGTTAAAAAAAGCAGGATGGCGGGAAGAGTAAGGAGAAAAGCCCGAGCGAAGCGCTTGCTTTTCGAGCGGGAAAGCATCCTGCTTTTTAGCTGGGCATCAACAGCCGGGAGCTTTCTTTTGCTACTTTTCTTTGGCGATACAAAGAAAAGTAGAAGCCTGTGCAAAGCACCAGGGTACAGCCTCCGGCAGGGCAATCGTTTTAATGCAGGGCCAACGTTGGCGGGTTTTACCGTTAAAAAATTCAAAGAGCCCAAAAGAACGATCCCCGAGCGAAGCCTCAAAAAAGGACTCACACCAACATATTACAAAAAACAATTACATAGCTGTATGTCAACGTATTACGAAATGTTAATACTTAAATGTGGCTAAATAAAAATATGTTTTTATCGATATTTACTACAAACCCCTTTGATATAAGCCATAACTTCCCCCCGAAACATCACCTATTTATCAACCCTCAACATCCACGTCATGCAAATTACAACCTATTACACCCCCTACATCGCACTACTGGCCATACTCCTCTTCCTCACTGCCGCCGCCTGCAACAAAGACGACGACACTAGCCCTGCCGACCAGCTACCTCCCATCACCACAGAGGGCAAAGGCACCTTCGCCTGCCTCATCAATGGCGAAGTGTGGAAGTGGAAAGGCCGCAACCCCTGGAATGGATTTCCGAATTTGGATGTGTATTATGAAGAAATCATATCAGGACTACAAATACAAGCTACAAAAGATATAGAAAATTCTAATCAAACTCTTAGACAAACTTTTACTATAGCTTCTTTTGTAGATTCTCTCGGAAATTTTCCAATTCTATTCAATAATAGGATATATTCAGATTATACCCAACAAAATGATTGCATCGCTTATAGGCTGGACACTTTGCAAGAAAGCATATTGGAAATTATTGAGTTGGACAAAGAAAATAAAATAGTCTCGGGTACCTTCGAATTCACAGCGATCAACGACTGCGACACCCTTCGTATCACTGAAGGACGTTTCGACGATTTTTACAGAGAATAAGCACACAAATACCTAAAATGACAATTCACCATAGAAACACCACACCATGCAAACCATAAGCAATCACACCCCCTACATTGCACTACCAACGCTTAATAAAAATAGAACAGACAAAAACGAGTGGTTCATGTTGTCTGAGCCAATGAGCAGACCAGCCAGCCTCCGGCCTTTGAGGCTCAGCGTTAAAAAAAACAGGATAGCGGGAAGTGTAAGGAGAAAAGCCCCAGCGAAGCGCTTGCTTTTCGAGCGGGAAAGCATCCTGCTTTTTAGCTGGGCATCAACAGCCGGGAGCTTTCTTTTGTTACTTTTCTTTGGCGGTACAAAGAAAAGTAAAAGCCTGTGCAAAGCCCCGGGGTACAGCCTCCGGCAGGGCCTTCGTTTTAATGCAGGGCCAACATTGGCAATACTGCTCTTCCTCACTGCCGCTGCCTGCAACAAAGAGGACGACACTAGCCCTGCCGACCAACTCCCCCCCATCACCATGGAAGGAAAAGGCACTTTCGCCTGCCTCATCAATGGCGAAGTGTGGAAGTGGAAAGGCCGAAACCCCTGGAATGGATTTCCGAATTTGGATGTACTTTATGATACTTTAACAAAACGATTGTTTATTCAAGCTACGAAAGAAATCATCGATTCTGGTCAGAGGGATTTACAAGTAATGACAATTAGCAATATTATTGAAAGTACAGGCACTAGTTTTATGGACTATCGAAAAACTATTTATATCGATTATACACAAGTTAATGAAAAGTGCATAGATTATGAATTGGATTCTTTAAGTACTAAATCTATAAATATCCTCAAACTGGATAAGATAAGTAAGATCATCTCAGGCACCTTCGAATTCACAGCGATCAACGAATGTGATACCCTTCGCATTACCGAAGGCCGTTTCGACGATTTTTACAGAGAATAAGCATAAAACAACACTACACTTTTCTATCACCACAAAAACACCACATCATGCAAACCATAAGCAACCACACCCCCTACATCGCACTACCAGCGCTTAATAAAATTAGAACAGACAAAAACAAGTGGTTTATGTTGTCTGAGCCAATGAGCAGACCAGCCAGACTCCGGCCTTTGAGGCTCAGCGTTAAAAAAAGCAGGATAGCGGGAAGTGTAAGGAGAAAAGCACGAGCGAAGCGCTTGCTTTTCGAGCGGGTAAGCATCCTGCTTTTTAGCTGCGCATCAACAGCCGGGAGCTTTCTTTTGTTACTTTTCTTTGGCGGTACAAAGAAAAGTAAAAGCCTGTGCAAAGCCCCCCGAAACAGCATTCGACACGGCCATCATTTTAAAACAGGCTCAACACTGGCCATACTCCTCTTCCTCACTGCCGCCGCCTGCAACAAAGATGACGACACTAGCCCCGCCGACCAACTACCCCCCATCACCACAGAGGGCAAAGGCACCTTCGCCTGCCTCATCAATGGCGAAGTGTGGAAGTGGAAAGGCCGAAACCCCTGGAATGGATTTCCGAATTTGGATACTTCATATGGGCCCACTAATATTTTAAGGATTCAAGCTGACAGAATAGATAATAATATAGACCAAACCTTTATTATTCATGAAATAATTTCGGATACAGGAAAGTACATCTTAGTTTTTGATACAACCAGCATTTATAGAGATTGGAATCATGCAAAAGAAGATTGTATAGCCTATAATGTTGACACTAAACAAGAAAATTATATTAGAATTATAAAATTGGATACAGCAAGTAAAATAATATCCGGCACCTTTGAATTCACTGTTTTCAATAACTGTGACACCCTGCATATCACCGAAGGCCGTTTCGACGATTTTTACAGAGAATAAGCACACAAATACCTAAAATGACAATTCACCATAGAAACACCACACCATGCAAACCATAAGCAACCACACCCCCTACATTGCACTACCAACGCTTAATAAAAATAGAACAGACAAAAACGAGTGGTTCATGTTGTCTGAGCCAATGAGCAGACCAGCCCGCCTCCGGCCTTTGAGGCTCAGCGTTAAAAAAAGCAGGATGGCGGGAAGAGTAAGGAGAAAAGCCCAAGCGAAGCGCTTGCTTTTCGAGCGGGAAAGCATCCTGCTTTTTAGCTGGGCATCAACAGCCGGGAGCTTTCTTTTGCTACTTTTCTTTGGCGATACAAAGAAAAGTAGAAGCCTGTGCAAAGCACCAGGGTACAGCCTCCGGCAGGGCAATCGTTTTAATGCAGGGCCAACGTTGGCGGGTTTTACCGTTAAAAAATTCAAAGAGCCCAAAAGAACGATCCCCGAGCGAAGCCTCAAAAAAGGACTCACACCAGCATATTACAAAAAACAATTACATAGTTGTATATCAACGTGTTACGAAATGTTAATACTTAAATGTGGCTAAATAAAAATATGTTTTTATCGATATTTACTACAAACCACTTTGATATAAGCCATAACTTGCCCCCGAAACATCACCTATTTATCAACCCTCAACATCCACGTCATGCAAATTACAACCTATTACACCCCCTACATCGCACTACTGGTGATACTCTTCTTCCTCACCGCCGCCGCCTGCAACAAAGACGACGACACTAGCCCCGCTGACCAGCTCCCCCCCATCACCATGGAGGGCAAAGGCACCTTCGCCTGCCTCATCAATGGCGAAGTGTGGAAGTGGAAAGGCCGCAACCCCTGGAATGGATTTCCGAATTTAGATACTTCATACTGGGATCCATTGAATATTTTTTTAATCAAAGCGGCTAAAGAAATCAATGTTGCCGGGGAAATAAAAATACAATCAATGACTCTAAGTTCCAACCCTGACACTATAGGCATTTATACTTTACAGTTTAATCAGGGTATATTTGTTGATTATTCACAAATAAATGTGGACTGTAAAGCTTATGAGCTTGATACATTACAAACACATAAACTAGAAATACTAAAATTGGATAAAGTAAATAGAATTGTCTCAGGTACTTTTGAATTCACAGCATTCAATCAATGTGACACACTAATAGTTACAAATGGTCGATTTGATGACTTTTACCATGAATAGCTATTAATGCAAGTCCTAATTAAAGGACATATCTAAGTATAATAGAAAACTCATTTTTAATTATATAAATTGATTTTATGAAAACTTTAATGCACCCATTAATGCTGCTATACCTATGCAGCTACCTAAGTGCCCAGGATGTACAGATCATCCAGAGCGACAGCAGCTTTCGCGAACAGATCGACTACGTACTTGATCCGCTCGATCTCACTCAGCTGAGCACACACTATCTCTACGAGCATACCGTGCCCGTATTCCCGCTCCATCGGTTCGACGGGACGGAACTACACGACACCACCCTGCTGGACTACAGCAGTTTCGACCTCTTTTACCACATGCTGCGCGATATGGCCCTCGGCACCGATACCCTGCCCGCACCGCAGCTTTACCGCTCGGTGGCCGACAGCCTCGAAAGCACCGACACCATCCCCATCGCCCTGGTGCTGCACCAGTACGAGCGCTTCAGGGAAGATGCCGTATCCGCCAATCTGCTGACCGTATCGAACGGGCAATTGCAGGATGTGCCCGGCAGGCCGGAAAGCCCTTACCTTCGGGATACCACCCTGCTGACCTCGAGCCTTTTCAATATTTTTGAAGGCCCCAACGTAGTCTTTATCATCAGGCCCGAAATGCTATTTGGCAACCTCAATCCAACAACGAGCGCACTGGAGGCCGATTTCGATGACGGCAACGGCTATACGGGCATATCGGCCAACCTGGCGATCCCTATCAGCTATACCAGCCCGGGCGTCAAAAAAATACGCCTCAAATATACCTTCGGCAATGGCGAAGTCCGGATCGGCCAGTTTCGCATCCACATCGCGGCCCCGCCACCAGCCGGCAATTTCAGGATGTATAGCGATGTGCCGGATACCACCGACCTGATCTTCCGGCCCCGGCCCGATCTGCTGTTTAGCAATACAATTATATCGTGTTGATCTGCTCTCTCAGCGAAGTGAAAAAATTGACATGCGTAGCTTCATTATGACGGCCGATCTCTACACAACGCTTACTTATGCGCTCCACCCAGCCTAGCGTATAAGAACACAATTTTGGATCACCACTCATCATGAAGTTAGGATTATCATAAGTGTAAAACACCCGAACAGGCTGGCTGCCCGATAGCACCAAAATAATATTGTTGGTGAAAGTTAATTCATTGACGAATAGCTGAAACTGGCTTTGCGATTTTTGAACTCTGCTTTCCCGATCAAACTTCTTAATCAGTTGCCTCACTTGTCCAAGCAGGACTTTTGCGGTCCTCTTTCGATTGACAAATACATCCGTTTTGGCATAATACACAATCTGGTAAAGCGTATTGTTGAGCATAGCTCTCGACCAAAACTCCTGGTGTGGTGTACTAATATAAAAATCCAGCATTTCATCGATCAAAGTCTCATTGGCTGAAAACCAGGGGGTGTTTGCAGGATCAAACCGAATGTCCTGAAATTCGTCCCAGTTCCAAACCGTCCTTGCCCAAATAAACATCTTGAAAGCAGCCAGCTCGGGGAAATGAAAATAGTGGAAAAATGGTATTTCGTTGGTCAGATAAATTACCGACACTTCCGGCAATGCTAACAGACTGCGCATTTCAATCAGCAAGCTGTTGAAATAATCTGCAAAGCTGACAGGCTCACTGTGCAAGGCCGGGAAAATGATTTCGGGTTTGGCCTGATCAATTTCATTAATACTGAATAATTCGGCAGGTATCGGATAATGTCGGGTCAGCAGCATTACCTCTTCCATCGTCAACGCAATATCGCCTCTCATCCTGGCATACACAGAGCTTTTGCCTATGCCCAGTAAGGCGCCGATATTTTTCACAAATAAGTTTCCTTTCAAGCCCGACTTCTGTTTCAAATGCTCGAACAGCTCGCTTTGTTTTTTAGCCGTAATAGTGGTCATGATAAGAAAAAATACGATTCCGGAAATTCCGGAAACCCGTTTTCATTTTTCCGGATTTCCCGGAAATTTTTTACAAGGTCACAATATTTTCCAGGATTTCCGGAAAGGTAAAATAAAAATTCCGGAATAGCCGGAAATTATTTTTCATTTTCCGGAAATGAAGAACTGTTTTTCTTGCATTTACCCATTTTGAGCAAGAAATTGCAAGAAGAAAACAAGAAAAGTGAAAATATCATGAAACAACTCCTCTTTCTATTCTCATTAGGGTTTTTGGTTATTTTAGGTTGTGATAAAGGGCCCAATTATATCTCGGCATTTGTAAAAGGAAGGCTCACTGATTTAAACTCTAAAGAACCAATTCCCAACAATCTGGTCTATTTGATGGAAGCAAAAACGGAATACGGCAATGGGGTAAATCCCGCTGTATTTGAGGCCTGGGATCGTATTGATTCCACAATTACCAATGAAAAGGGAGAATTTGAATTTTCCTTTCAGTCAAGGGATATTTACAACTATGGATTCTACACTTTGGCTGAGCACTTTTTTGATTATCACCAGATATTTATGATCGGTGGCATTCATTATGACGGCAAGGTAGTGCCCGTCACCTTGCATCCCAAAGCATACCTGCGTATGCGTGTGCTCGATGAATTCCCTTTTAGCGGAATTGACTCCATCCGCTTTTCTACTGATGGCCCACAACCTGGAGGTTTAGGGGCTTTTGGCAATCCAATTGATACTACTTTAATACAATGGATAGCCCCCGATGAGTATAGGAATATAAGTTGGTTTTTCCTTCATGAGGGAAAGAGTACCAGAGCGGGAGATGTGGTGTTTTGTCCTTCATTCGATACCTGCAATTACGAAATTCGCTTTTAGTATTCAAAGGTATTTAGCGGGTACATAAGTCTGCTTTTAGGCAGTATGTTATTTAAATGTAACTCTGAAATGAGCAGGCGGAGCTATGTCTGAGCCAATCAACAATCACACTATTTTTATCACCTTAAATTTTTGCTCATGAAATTTTTTTACACACTTATCGCCTGGGGATTTTTCTTTCTCCATATCAGCTTTGCTCAAATAGTAGATAATGTTCAGACCCCAATACCTCCGGTTAACGGATCTTTTGGTGATCCCAGTTCTACGCCGGCTGATCCGGACTTTTATCAATGGGGAGAAATTGGTAATATTATTCAAGGGGTAAACATATTTTTGCCCCCTACGGAAATACGGCCATTATATGTACAGACAAACAACTTTTTACTGGCTTTTAACAGTTTGCAGTCTTCTTCTTTTATTCTAAAACTGGATGTCAACTACGATGATAATGGTTGGGAGACTATCTATGACGATGGGCCTATTCAATCTGTAGGTTGGGAAACGCCTCCGGCTTATTTTCAAAGTCTTGGACACCACAATCTTAAAGTGAAATACTGGACTGTGGATCCAACGAGTCCTTTTCTCAGAGAATATGAAGTATTTGCTATTCCGTCCAGTCAACAATTTCATAGAGATAACACTCATCATAGTCCGGATAGTACAGGCATTTTTACAACAGGCAATACACTCACTTACTGGAATAACCCTATAGAACCTAACGCAAAGCCATTTTTAGTAGTGGAAGGATTCGATCCGTCCAATAGTAGTTATGCCGAGTTTTATGTAAGTAGAGGAGAATATCTGATTGATAAACTTTTCGAAGAAGGCTACCATGTATATGTCCTCAACAATAATTTGGGAAGTCAGAATATAGCAAACAATGCTGCAGTTGCTGCTTCTGCTATCACGTATATATCTGATTTAAATGGAGGAGCCGAAGTGTTTGTTGCTGGAATCAGTATGGGAGGACTTATTGCCCGCTATGCGATTACTTTGGCTGAGAATGATTCTACGCCATTACCGGTATCTGCCTTTGCTTCTTTTGACAGTCCACAACAAGGAGCTGTGATTGACCGGTACTTTCAGGATTTTGCTCACTATCCATTTGGGAATAGCGGTATCTGCAAAAAGGAAATAGACGTTCCCGGTCTCAACAATATAGCAGCCAAGCAAATGCTTTTATACAACACCTATGACCCTACAGGAATGGAACGTACAGCTTTCATGGCTACTTTGGACTCTATGAATAATGGCAATGGCTACCCCACCAGTATCCCCACTATTGGAATTAGCTTTTCAAATGGAATGCCGAATCCCAATATTGATCAGGATTGGGTAAACCTTGATTATAATGGCGTATTAGGTTCCGGCATTTGTAGTACAAAAGATACTTTTGTGGTTGAAGAAGAATGGGCTCAACCTGGATCATTGCTACCTCTGTCTATTACAAATCAGGATCCACTACACCCCCTTGGTGGTACCTTTACCCAATCCCGACTTAGCAACCCAACCTTTATTCCTAAGAATAGTGCATTAGATATCGTAAATGGCAAATCGCGATTTTGTTTTGATATTTCTACCAATGATTCCATTCAATATTTTCACGATCAGATTCCGGAAGATGTGATCGATGCGTTGATCGAATTCACTCAGGATCCTCAATTGGGACTACTGGAGAATGGGAAAAGTTACAATTTTACAGAAAACATCGGGCAATATGTAAGAGATGATGTAACCATTGAAGGCATCATGTACGTTAATCATGATGGATTGTCAGGACATTCTGACAATCCTGAAGCGCCAAGTCCTATACCTTTATACACAGTAAAAACTTCTCGGTGTCTTCCCGTGCTAGTATCTGTAGAGGATGAAGGGACATTGGAAATTGGTGATATGGATGGACCTCTTAGAGGTATTTTTATAGTGAGAGAAGGAAGCGTAGTTCATATCAAAGAAGGAGGCAACTTAAATCTGACGTATAAATCCAAGCTGATTATTGAGCAAGGAGCAAAATTGATCATTGATAACGATGCGAACATCAATATTTTACATTCAGAATCAAGCATTCATGTAAAAGGAGAGTTACAACTAAATGGTGTTTTCAATTTCTCAGGTAGCGGCTTTTTTGAGTTTGACGAAACCAATGTATTAAATCAATATGCCCCATTTGTTTTACAAGGGCAAGCCAAAGGCAAGAGAATGGTCCGCCTCAACAAATACGCCACGCTGCATATCGACCATCACGGCATCTTCCTCGAAGACGGTCGCGTGGACTATGAGGACTATGGCCGCATCCTGCAAGGGCCTGGTGGCATGGCCCGTTTTGTGCATACCGACTTCAAAGGCCTCGGCCAGGACAACTCCATCGCCCTCGAAACCGATGATGCCGAGCAGGTATTTGTGTTCCAGTGTACTTTTTACGATCTCGATCGCGGTCTGCAACTGCGCAATATGGGGCCCGGCCAGACTGCCTCGGTGCAGTACAGCAATTTTACCAATAACCTCGGAGCCATTGCGGCTGAAAATGTGGATCGCATCACCCTCACCGAATGCGACATCGATGCGGGTGCTACCGGCATTGTCGGCCTCGACCTCTTTGATGTGGGCGATATGGCGCTGGTCAATACCGATGTGCATCATTTCCCCTACACCAGCGGAGCCATCCGCCTGGTCAACACCAAGCGCTTCCGCATGTTTGGCGGCGAAGTAGCCGACAATCAGCTGGGCCTGTTGGCTCCTGCGGGCAGTGGAGACCCCAATGAGTCCAATGTATTCCTCTACCAGCAAGCCACCTTCCGCCACAATCAGGTCGGCATCTCTATGCCCAATGGCGGCTTCGACCGGGGCCTGGTGCTGATGGATTGTGCCGTGATGTGGGAAAACCAGGTTGTAGCCATCGAGGGGGTGGATGTGGAATTGCAGATCGATGCCTGTATTAATTCCGGTGATCCCACCTGCACCAACATCCGGCCCAATGTATTCAGGCCCTATGGCGGATCGCTCTATTTTGACATTTGCTACAGGGAGCGGGATGACGATGGCTTCATTCCCGCCAAAGGCAATTACTGGGCTGCCATCCCGGCGGCAGGTGCTCCACATGGCAACTACTACATCCGCGAATCATTTATACCGGATACTACCCAAATGAATCCGGATTGTGGCCCACTGCTGCTGCTCGATTACAGCTTCAGAGTGCCCAACCTGCCCGCCGGATGTAGCTACGCCCCCGATCCGGAAGACCCGGAAAATCCCGAGAATCCGGAAAATCCCACCATCCCGAAAGATCAGTGCTTTGTGGATGATGGTAGTGGGCAGGTACTGCTACACGATCAGTACAATCAGGCTTACGAAGTATTCCGCGACACGCTCGGCAATCCCGACGGCTTTGTCCCGATCGCCGGTATTTCCAATACCATCCGCGATACGGCTACATACACTTGCCGTCGCTACATCGATATTGCCCGCGCCATCGTGGATGCCAGTGCGCCACCGGCTACCGAAATCGATATCGATGATGCAGCCAGTCTGGCCGCGCTGAACTGGGAGCCCGGAGTGCTGCGAAAGCTGGAAAGCAGGCAGTATGAGAAAGCAAGGCCTGCTTCCAGCCGGATGCTACTCTACCCCAATCCGGTCAGGGAAGAGCTGACGGTAACTGCCGGCCCGGGCCGATACGAGCTGCGGGTGTATGATTCGCTGGGCCGCCTGAAGCACAGCCGCCGGATGGATGGCCAAAGCAGGCTGAATGTAAAAAGCTGGCTATCAGGTGTTTATATGGTACAGCTTACCGGTTTGAGTAGTTTTGAAGTGCAGCAAGGCAGGTTTGTGGTGCGTTAGTATTGTTCATTCTTTAACCAACCTTGTGGTTGGTGGCCTTTAGCTGTTGGCTTCCCTTTATCGCGCTTTCATACGCGGCATTGGGAAGCTAATTGCTACCACTGACCAGCCTGGCTTATGCCGAAAGATTGGCGATGCTGCGGGAGAGCAACCCGGCCTTGAAGGCTTGTAGGGCAGCAAAGCTGACGGGTTTGGCGTGAAGAAAATTTTTCAGTGGGATGGGAAGATCCCGAATAAATCGGGGGCAAAGAAGCAAAATTCAAGGCTGTAATAAGTGCCTTATATCAGCCCCCTCGACTTCAACTCCAGATACTTATTGATGGTATTGACCGACAGTTGGCTGGGGCGGCTAAGGATGGCCTGTATGCCGTATTGTCGCAACTTATGCACCATTTGCTCCTTTTCGGCGACAAACTGACGGGCTATAGTTTGGAGATAAATGTCCTCGGTGGTTTTTACTTCTTCTTCGGTAAAATCTTTAATCTCGGTGTTTTCAAAAAAGATAACTACCAGCAGGTGCAGGTTGTTGATGCGGCGGAGGATGGGCAGTACTCTTTCCAGCGCGTAGCTACTCTCGAAATTGGTAAAGAGCAATAGCAAGCTGCGCCCCTTGATGAGCTTGCGGGCCGAGTGGTAGAGCAATTCATAATTGGCTTCCAGGCTGCGCTCCTGCTCTTTGTACAAAGCATTGAGAATTTTATTGAGCTGATAGGCATGGCGGTCGGCTTTGAGGGTAGTGCCGATTTTGTCAGAAAAGGTGATGAGGCCGGCACGGTCGTGCTTTTGCAATACGATATTCGAGATTACCAGGCTGGTATTGATGGCGTAATCCATCAGGCTAAGCCCCTCGAAAGGCATCTTCATCACCCGGCTTTTGTCGATGAGGCAATACACCTGTTGGGCGCGTTCGTCTTCGTATTGGTTGACCATAAGCTGCCCACGGCGGCCGCTGGCCTTCCAGTTGATACTGCGGTAATCGTCGCCGCGCACATAGTTTTTGATCTGCTCAAATTCATAGCTGTGCCCAAGTCGGCGCATTTTTTTGATCCCCTTGCGGTGGGTGATTCGCTCGAAAGCGCGTAGCTCAAATTGTTTCATTTGGATAATCGACGGATATACGGCAAGGGTCATCGGATAGCCATGTTGATAGCGGCGCTGTATCAAACCCAGGCGACTTTCCAAAAACAAATTCACTGCCCCGAATTCATAAACCCCTCGCTCCAGAGGGATGAGGTCGTAAGTGATAATTTTCTCTTCATCGGCAGCCAAACTGAGCTCAAATTGGAGGTCGCGCTTTTGAAACTGAAAAGGCAGCTCGTCGATCACCTGGATGCGGAGCCAGCGATCGGAGCGGTTGTGCAGTTCAATTTTTACAAAATTCTGATCGCCCAGCGAAAACACTTTCGGAAGCCGTCGTCTCACTTTCACACGTACTTTTTTATTGAATAGCAGCAGGGCATCCAATACTATCAGAGCAATTGCCAATACCAATGCGGTTTGAGCCAGCGGAAGAAGCGCATCAAAAGGAAAGCTTAGTACGAACAGCGCAATCACCAGCCCGAAGAGAAGAAAAAAACGGGTATTGAGAAATAAATTTTTCATAGGCACAGAATGCCGGATATCGTGCCCCTTATTAACGAGGCACCTCAATTTTTTTAAAAATATCCTCAATTACCGCATCGGTATCGAAGCCTTCCATTTCGCGTTCCGGCGTTAGAATGATTCGATGGTTGAGTACGGGAGGAGCTACGTATTGAATGTCATCGGGCGTTACAAAATCACGGCCTTCCATGGCGGCGATAGCTTTGGATGCCTTCATGATGGCTAATGAAGCGCGGGGTGAAGCACCCAAAAACAAATCGCTGTTGTTGCGGGTATTGTGGATGAGCGTGGCTATATAATCGAGCAGCTCATCGCGGATCACTACCTGCTCGATGAGCTGCCGGCAGGCCTTCAATTCATCTGCCGAAAATACTGCATTCACCTGCTCTTTGATGGTGGCATTGAAGTCGTTGCGGAAGCGATACAGGATAGCTTTTTCCTCCTCGAGCTTGGGGTAAGGCACTTTGATGCGGAAGAGGAATCGGTCGAGCTGGGCTTCGGGTAGCTTGTAAGTACCTTCCTGCTCGATCGGGTTTTGAGTGGCGATCACAAAGAAAGGGAAGCCCATCGGATAGGTTTGCCCATCCACCGTTACCTGGTATTCTTCCATCACCTCGAAGAGCGCGGCCTGCGTTTTGGCCGGTGAGCGGTTGATCTCATCGATGAGTACAATGTTGGCAAATACGGGCCCTTTGTTGAATGTGAAAGCCGAGTCTTTGAGATTGAATACATTGGTGCCTACCACATCCGTTGGCATGAGGTCGGGTGTAAACTGTATCCGCGCAAAGTCTGTGTGGAGTGTTTGCGCCAGCAATTTGGCAGTGAGTGTTTTGGCGATGCCGGGTACGCCCTCGATGAGTACGTGCCCGCCTGCCAGCAAGGCAGTCAGCAGCAGGTCAATCATATCTTGCTGACCAATAATTACCTTGTGCAATTCGTTGCGCACCTTATCGGCGGCAGTAGCTACTTTGGATAAGTCGAGCCGGTTTTGCTGCCAGTTTTGAGCAGGTGGAGACTCTATCGGCTCGTTAGTTTTTTCTTCACTGAACGAATCCTGAAGGCCGTCCGAATGGGGGTTTGTTTCATCAATTTGCATAGAAATTATTTTATCAAAATGGATGCTGCTTCCTGAAACAGGGCGGCTCAAATTTAAGAGTTTGTTCCATAGTTTATTTGCATTGTTTATAAAACTGATCCATTGCCTGATGATAATCGATCAGCTCCTTTTCCGAAATCCTGCTTGCTGTATGAATAGCCTGCCTTTGTTGTAAAATCCGCCGAATCAGGGAGTTTGGCACTTCTGCCCGCTCCGACAGGCGGCTCACGAAGGTCTCGTCCAGTTCGTGGGTGCCAAGGTGGTAGCGCTCGCGGATGTAGGCCAGCATAAGTTTCGTTTTCTGCAAGGCCAGTTTTTTGTGATCCTGCTTCATGAAGTGTAAGCTTCCGATGGTAGCCAGAAATTCCATCGAGGTGTTGCGTTTGGCTGCCAGCACAGGAATCTCTCTTTGCCTGCGTTTGGCATGAAAGAGTAAGTAGGCCAGCCCCAGCAAAAGCCCCAGATACCAAGCCCAGGCCAGCGGCGGTTGAGCCAGGATGTACTTCAGCGGACTGTCCGAAGAAAAGCGCCGGGTAGGTTTATTGGCCAAGCGGTCGTTGTGCCGTCGGCCAATGGTTTCATCCACCCTGCTCACCTTATCCCAATAAATAGTGCCCGCTGGCAGATGGGAAAATACGCGGCTGGCATAAGCAAGGCCCTGCGTGTCGAGCAGGTGGAAGTTGGTGAAGACGAGCGGATTGGTGTGCAGGAAAAAACTTCCGTCGCCATATGGCACTTGCACAAAGTTGACCCGCATGCTGTCCAAAAAGCCGAGCGGCTTGAGTCCTTTTTCGTTTTCACAAAAATAAATATGCTCGATAAAGTTCCAGCTATACACCTCCGGCTGATGCCGATATACATACTCAAACTGAAAACCTCCCTGCTGCCTTAGATCGGGATGAAAAAAATTGACCGTCACGAGAGAGTCTTCAATATAGCTGTAATCGTCCCAAAACTGGCCGTTGCATTCCTCGTAATAAAGGTCGAACATCAAGTCGAAAGGAATGGTTTTGCTGGCCAAAAAAGCCTGATTGCCGTTTCTGACAAACTGCAGCAAACGGGCCACATCGGTACTGTCGAGATACATTCCTTCGCCAAGCAACACATAGCTTGCCGGATTGCTGGTACGTGCGGGTAGCTCGGCAGCTACTTTTTCACCAATTTCTTTAAAAGTATGATCGGCGTAATAAGAAGACAACAATTGATGGAGTACGTAGCTGCCATAAGGATCCTTTTGTGCTTCGAGGTAGGTCTCCCGCCAGTTGAATTTGGAGGCTTTGGGGCGGGTGAAGATAAAGAACACCAGCAGCAGTACCGCCACGGTACCCAAAAGCAGATATAGCCTTCTGTTATCCATCGGTAGAAGGGCTTGAGGATGAAGGAGCCTTTTGGGCTGCTACCACCCATTGGCGGAGCTGCGGTTGAAGCTGGTCAAAATCCTGTGCAGCCAGGGGGCGGTTGCCATACCAGCATCGTTCGAAGATACGCGTTGCTTCCTGGAAAGCTTCATATACGGGAGCTTGGCGCAGCTCGCGCAGATAATCGCGATTGGTCTTTTCCTTGCGCCAGCGAATGAGCTTGTTTGTAGAGAGCTCCTTGATGATGGCCAGATAATACAGTCGTACCGCCAGGCGGTAGTTGTGCGCTGCTACGGCCTGGCTGATCAGCCTTTCGAGATCGGTTTGGTGAATATTGTCTTCAATTTTTTCAATGGTGATCTGGGTATTTACCTCTGGCAATTTGCTGTTGCGCGGCCTGCTGAGGTTTCCGCCCAGGATGTAATAGGCCAGAGCTACCAGTAGCCCAACCATGATTACTAGAAACAGGATTTTGAAAAAGCCGGCCCAAAAAGCATTGCTGGATAATTGCCCGCCGCGCAGACTGTCGCTATTGTCGAATGGTGCACCGATACCTTCTCCCTCATCTTCCTGCTCATAATCATCTTCCTCAAAGCGGCCGCTGTAGTCAATATCTTTGGTAATTTGGGCCCAATTCTGCGTGTCAAATTCTTGTATCATGCGCTCCGACTCCACATAGGCCGAATCCGGCGAGGGTTGCGCTTCCAGTTGCCCGATGACGGCAAAGAGTAGCAGAAAACTGGCGATGGAGAGCCTGGAGGCTTTCATGGAGTATTAATTTTCTTTATCGATTCCCTGAATCTGTTTGCCCAGGCCAATGGCTTGGATTTTTTGCAACAAGCCCGAAGCTTCCTTTATTTCCAACAGGTTGAAGTATGACAGGGCTATTCCGATTAGTATAAAAATAAAAATCAGGGAAAGCACAAATATATTGACAAAGGTAATGATCACGGCGCCAATCTGATCGAGCAGCTCCTGCTCAAAGGGCAGATTCCAACTGATAAGCTCAAAATAAAACCAAACAAAGGACGTATCCATGATGGCAAAAAAGAGCATACTCACCGAGAAGAGTAAAGCAAACAACCCCAGCAATCTTCCATAAGCCCCGCTGACTAAGTAAAGTGTTCGCTGGAAGCCCAATATCGGCTTGGCCTTTTCCTTGAGCATCACAAAGGCCCAAAGCAAGAGTATTGGTGCCACCAGCATGAATGAAATCAAGGTGTACCAACTATTCGACACAATGAGAAGGGCCAACAGCATGGCGGTGACGAATGAAGTCAGAAAGTGGTGCAGCCTGCTTTTTAAAACAATAGTGCCATGTGGATAATCCTCAGCCAGATAGCCGGTCAGGCGAGGATATAAGTAATAGATACAAATTGTGAAAATGGCTACAATAGCGAGTAACAGAAAGGGGGCTTCTTCATTGATGAAAAACTGATCCAAATGAAAGAGGGTACCCAAAAAGTAAGCTTTATAGTTGAATACAATCGCAGGCAATTCGTTGGCAAAGGGGAAGGCCATCAGGCAATAGATAGCAGCCATTGCAAAGGCTACTCCCGCCACATACTGTAGGTGCCTTTTGCAGAGAATGAATACTTCAGCAAATACCTCTCCTGCCGGCTTTATCCGATCGAGGGCAATACGTTGAAAGGTGTCAGGGCGCAACTCTGTATCGCGCAAAGGCAGCTTGAAGCCGCGCCGGGCCATCAGCCGGGGGTACCACACAAAGTAGCCCAGTACAAAACTCAGGCAGAGCAAGATGAAAAGTGCCCTTACGATGTCAGGTGTTTCCGTGTAGCGTGTGAGATAGCCTTCAATGAAGCCTGCCAAAATGATGATTGGCGTAATGCCGATCATGATCTTCAGACCGCGCCGGGCAGATATCTGAAAAGCCTGTAGCCGGCTCAAAGTGCCTGGAAAGATGAGCCCTTTGCCCATCGTCAGTCCGGCTGCTCCGGCAATTATGATAGCTGAAATCTCCAGGGTTCCGTGTGTCCAGATCGTCAAAAAAGACTCGCGGAGCAAGCCTTGATCGTAAAAAAAATATTGGAAGGCTCCCACCATAACGCCATTGCTCAACATGATAGCTGCCGTGCCGATAGCGAAAAAAGCTCCCAGCACAAAAGTTAGAAAAGCTACAAAGAGGTTGTTGGCAGTGATGCCAAGCGACATGCCAAACTGGCCACGCTGCTTGTACACAGCCATCGGATCGCCCGATTCGATGTTCTCCAGGCTCATGTCCACGTAGGCATCGCCCAGGATGGCTCTTGGAAAGTCGGGATCCATTGCGCACGAAACCATGCCTATGAAAAAGGAGAGTGCGAAGAGTAAAAAAGAAAGCCGAAATTCGGGCCGGGCCTGATGCACGAGCTGTGGCAGCTCTTCGGTCCAAAAAGAGATGAGCTTGCCGAATCGGGTCTTTTTGTTTTTGTAAAGGCTGAAAAAGATTTGCTGTGCCAGATTGTTTAGGTAAACCCTAACCGAGCGATTGGGGTAAAAGGTGCGCGAGTAGGAAAGATCATCGGTGATCTGTACGAAGAGCTCATTGAGCTGCTCCGGCTCACTATCCTGCCGGGCCAGGATTTGCTCAAATTCTTTCCACTTTTTTTTATTTTGCCGTATGAAACTCGTTTCTCTCATTCAGGTTAAAAAAAGCTGAGATATCAAATTCGAACGATTAGCCGCCCGAGGTTAAATCAAAAAGCACAGTTTAGAAAAAAAAACGTATAAACACAAACTATTTGCAATGGTGAATTTTTTTTGTGATTTAAAAACTTTAATGAATTCACTATCAGTATATATAGTATCTGACAGCCGTTTCAATTTAATATTGCCTGATGCGTACTATTGAAATCACTACTACCCAACATGTAACCATTGAATATGAACTTTCGTCGGTAAGGGATCGGATAGTGGCCTTTCTGATAGACGTGATGATAGTAGGGGTGGCCTACCTGGTATTGGTGTTGGCGCTGGTCAACACACTGCCCGAAGAAATTTTCGATTCCTCTCTTTCTGCCAATCTCGTCATTCGCCTCCTGCCGATCGGCTTATTTATTGCCTATCAGTTGTTTTCCGAAATATTGAGCAATGGGCAATCATGGGGAAAAAAGGCAATGGGCATACAAGTAGTACGGCTCGATGGGAAAGAACCCGAATTGAGTGATTATTTGCTACGCGCCATTTTTCATATTATCGACACCTTGCTGTCGGTTGGCATAGTAGCTGCGCTGCTGATAAGCTCTTCGGCAAAAAGCCAGCGATTAGGAGATATGACGGCCAATACTACCGTCATCAAGCTGCGCTCAAGCCTTCGCTTTCAGTTGGAAGACATCCTGAAAATCAACAGCCTCGACGATTATCAGCCTACCTATGAGCAGGTGCGGCAATTGAGTGAGCAGGATATGCTATTCATCAAATCGGCCATTTCTCGCTATCGGCAGCATCCTAATGAGGCACACAGCAAAGCAATCAGACAGTTGACTGGCCATTTGGCCGAAATGCTTGATATTGCAGAGCAGCCGGTTGATAATATCCTGTTTTTAAAGACATTGATCAGAGATTACATTGTATTGACAAGGTAGAACGGATCAGAGGCGGAAGCCGGAAAACTACCTGTCTGCGTGTTTCAGCCTAAATAAACACTGAATGGCAAGAAAGAAGAAAAAAAATCTGACCGACATAGAAATAACGGGCATTGCGAACAAGGGGCGCTCTGTAGGCAGGGATGCCTCCGGGCAGGTCGTATTTGTGGAAGGAGTGGCGCCGGGCGATGTGGTGGACGTATTGGTGTACCGAAAGCGAAAGGGCTTTATGGAAGGTACGGCAACCCATTTCCACAAATATTCGACAGACCGTACGGAGCCGTTTTGCAACCATTTTGGAGTATGTGGCGGATGTCGCTGGCAGCATATTACCTACCAGGCTCAATTGTTCCACAAAGAAAAGAGGGTCAGAGATGCTCTGGAGAGAATCGGGAAGGTGAGAGTCAAAGAATGGCTTTCTATCCTCCCTTCCAGTGAAACGGAATACTATAGAAACAAACTCGAATATACTTTTTCCAACAAACGTTGGCTGACTCGCGAAGAGATCAGCTCCGACGTTTCCAACCTGGAAGATGTGCTGGGCTTCCATCGTCCCCGTGCCTTTGACAAAATCGTCAACATTACCCATTGCTACCTTCAATACGAGCCGTCCAATAAAATCCGCAATATAGTCCGCCAAACTGCGAAAGACCAGGGGCACCACTTTTTTGATCTCCGGCTGTTGGAAGGCTTTCTGAGGCACATCATGATCCGTATTTCCAGCACCGGGCAGGTGATGCTGATCGTTAGCTTTTTTAGCGATGATGAGGAAAACCGGAAGCTGTTTTTAGACGAACTGCTCCGGCAATTGCCCGAAATTACTACGCTGATCTATTGCATCAATTCGAAAATGAACGACTTCATCCTTGATCTTGACATGGAGACGTACTATGGGCCGGGTTTTATAGAAGAAATGCTGGAGGATATCACATTTAGGATCGGGCCGAAATCCTTTTTTCAGACCAATACTCGCCAGGCCGTTCGATTGTTTGAGGTGGTGAGGAATTTTGCAGAACTGAGCGGATCGGAAAATGTGTATGATCTGTACACAGGTATTGGAAGCATTGCCTTGTTTTTGGCTAAAGACTGCAAGCAGATAGTGGGAATCGAGGAGGTCGAGCAGGCTATTGAGGATGCAAAGACAAACATGCGACTCAACCAAATCGATAATGCGCTGTTTTATGTGGGCGATGTAAAAAGCATTTTGACGGAAGAATTTGCTGCGCGGCATGGAAAGCCCGATTTGCTGATTACCGACCCTCCGCGGGCAGGCATGCACGCCAAAGTGGTGGACATGCTGCTACAATTGGCCCCTCCACGCATAGTGTATGTAAGCTGCAATCCGGCTACTCAGGCCCGCGACCTTGCCCTGCTGAGCGATGCCTATGAAGTGGTGAAAGCCCAGCCCGTGGATATGTTTCCGCATACCCACCATGTGGAAAACGTAGCGCTTTTGCAGCTACGCCCATAAGCAGCTCGTGGCTGGAAAATAGAGGAGAGTACTGTAAAATTGCCTAAATTGCAGCATGCAAACGGAAGAGAAATACAAAGAAATCGAATTGGCCTTAGTACCCTACAAGAAAATGATGGCAGGCGCTACCGATACGATCCTCGATAATGAAGTGACGGATTATCCGATCTTTGTAGCGCATCAGGTATCGGCTGTTGATATCGGGCTGCCACTGGTTGATAAGACCGCCCGCCCCGAAGCCTGGTCAATCAATGCCTCTTCGCTGGAAGAATTTGCCACCAAACAGTTGATTAGCCCTGAAAAAGTAGATGATTTCCAACAAATTTATAAAGACCCCAAGTCCTATTTGTGTGTATTCATCATCCATAAAATTGGTGCAACATTTGTATTTATACCTCGTGATTAGCCTGGGAGCAGGCATATTTACCAAATCGGGATAAACTGGAAGTCAGGTGATGGATACTTTTACTGACAAAGCTGCCGTGATGCAAAACGACCAATCCGCATTCAATAATTTCAACAAAGTATTATTGATCGAGGATAACCCTGGTGATGCTCGCCTGGTAGAGCTGTTGTTAGGGGAGTCGGATTTGTTGCATTGCAAGATCACCAAAAAAACCACGCTGGCCGAAGGGATGGCAGCACTCGAGGAGGAAGGAGACTTTTCAGCCGTGTTGCTCGATCTTACCCTGCCGGACAGCAGAGGCTTTGAAACCTTGGAGAAGTTGTTGGAAAAATTTCCGGATAATAACGTGATTGTCCTAACAGGTCTTTCCGATAAGCGCCTGGGTATCAATGCGGTGAAAGCCGGGGCGCAGGATTTTTTGATCAAAGGAGCTTTTGATGCCGATCTGCTGGCCAAGTCACTCCGCTTTTCGATAGAGCGCAGCGGTATATTGAAACGGCTGGAAGAGTCACAGCGCATTGCCCATATCGGCAACTGGGAATTTGACCCGGGTAGCGGCTTGTTTACCGCTTCCGATGAGGTGTACAGGATATTTGGCCACCCCCCCCACAAAACGGCTGTGCCACTCGACCAAATCGAGCAAATGGCGCCCTCTTTCCAGCTATTTCGCAAATTTTATCAGGAGACGCAATCCAACGATACGATTATCAAAAAAGACATCAGGATCACCCAGCCTGATGGCAAATCGAGATTCATATTTGTACAATGTGCTCTCAATAAAAACACAAAGGGGCAGTTGGTGTTGAATGGCATTATTCAGGATATTACCGAGCGAAAGGTGGCCGAACAGGAAATGGCCAAGAGCCAGGAGCGCTATCAGGACATTTTCGACAAATCCAAAGATGCCATTTATATATGCACATTGAAGGGAAAACTGGTGGATTTCAATGAAGCTACAGCGGATTTGCTGGGCTACTCTCCGGATGAGCTAAAGGCAATAGATGATATTCATCGCTTTTTTGAATTTCCGCAGGAGGACACTTTTCTTGATCGGCTGACTACCAATAAAGTGGTGCAGGATGTAGAGCTGGAAGTGGTAGGTAAAAATGGCGAGCGGCGTTACTGCCTGCTCACTGCCAACCTCAATGATGCGGAAGAATTTGTAGGGTATAATGGCATCCTTCGCGACATCACGGAGCGTAAGCAGGCAGAAGAGTTGCGCAAAGCCCGCGATGTAGCCCGCGAGTCAGCTCAGATGAAGGAGCAATTTATTGCCAGCATCAGCCATGAGATGCGCACCCCGATGAATGCCATTTTGGGGATGAGCAATCTGCTGATCAAAATGAAACATGACAAAGAGCAGGGCGAATATATCAACTCCATCAAGCAATCATCGGAAATATTATTGGGCATCATCAATGATATTTTGGAGATATCAACCATACAGAATGGCAAGCTAAAGTTTGAGCACAAAAACTTTGATTTGCATGAGCTGTTGATGAATCTCATCAATGTGATGCAATATAAAACTACCGAAAAAGATATTTATCTGGAGTTGGATATTGCTCCGGATGTGCCTCGCTATATCATGGGAGATAAGCTGCGGCTCAATCAGGTGTTGTATAATCTGGTAGGCAATGCAGTCAAATTTACCGATGTGGGCTCTGTGAAAATTCGGGTAGGGGTCATAAATAAAACGGAAAGCAATGTCCAACTGAAGTTTGAAGTGATCGATACGGGCATCGGCATCCCGGCAAATAAGCTGGGTGCTATTTTCGATACCTTTACCCGCATTCGCAGCAAAGATCGCATTTACGAAGGTACCGGACTGGGCTTATCCATTGCCAAAAACCTGGTCGAGCATCAAGGCGGGCGCATCGGCGTGTCCAGCGAGCTGGGCGAAGGCTCGAATTTTCATTTTGATATGATCTTTGAAATTGGTGAACAGATCGAAGTGGGCAAGAAGGAAGATGAAATAAATAATGAAACTATTCTGGATACCAGCAAAACCATTCGCCTGTTGCTGGTGGAAGACCACAAGATGAACCAGTTGGTAGCCCGCAAAACCCTGGAGCGCCAGTACGAAGACAAAATCGAGATCACGATCGCCGACAATGGGCAAATTGCGGTTGACTTGCTAAAAGAACATACATTTGATATCATCCTGATGGATATACAAATGCCCGTAATGGATGGCTACGATGCCACTAATTATATAAGAAACAATATGCCCGCTGTTGCCAACACGCCTATTTTGGCGATGACGGCGCATGCACATATCGCCAAGGATGAGAAATTCAAAGAGTTTGGGATGGATGACTTTGTGCTCAAGCCCTTTGATCCGGAACAGTTATTCACTAAAATTGCAAAATATATAAATAAGCATAATGGTTACAATGAATGAGAATGCCTTCAATTTTATCAATCTGGAGTATATGGACATGATGTCGGAAGGCGACGAGTCAATGAAAAAAGTGATGATCGAGATGCTGGTGGAGGAGCTGCCACAGGAAATTGAAAAAATGCAATCCTTGCAGCAATACGCTCAGTGGGAGGAGCTCAGTTCGGTCAGCCACAAGATGAAATCTACCCTGGCCTTTGTAGGCAATCCTGTCATGACAGCGGCCAATCGCGACATTGAGCAAATAGCCAAAAAACAGCAGGAAGTTGAGCGCATTCCACCATTGCTTCTAATCCTCTCAGACCTCTGCCCCAAGGCACTTGAGGAGTTGCAGGCTGTTTGTCAAAAACTGTAAGCGACCATAGAAGCTTAGCTGTAGCAGGATCATAAATGTCAATTTTTCTTTATATCTTTGGCCTTCTTATTTGCAGCCACATCAATCAGGCTGCTGCTTTTTCCTTAGAAATGCCAAAGGGATTGTATGAAAATCTTAATCTGCGAAGACGAAGAAATAATGCTGACGGCCCTCGAATTCCGCCTGCGCAAGCAAGGCTATGATGTCATAATCGCCGAAGATGGCAAAAAGGCATTGCAAAAAGTAGAGGAAGAGCAGCCCGATATTCTGGTGGCTGACATTATGATGCCTCATATCTCCGGCCTCGAATTGATCGACCACATCCGCAAGCAGATGAAAAGCGCACTCCCCGTCATCATTATCTCGGCGCTCGAAGAGGATGACATCGTACTGGAAGCCTTTCGCCTGGGTGCTACCGACTTTATCACCAAGCCTTTTAAACCCAACGAGCTGATACTCCGTATAAAGCGTATCTTTCAGGAGATGCAGCTGGCCAGTGCCTGAGCATGGCCCCGCTCCTCAATTTCACACACATAGTTCATTATGAAAGGAATTATTTTAGCCGGAGGGCTTGGTACCCGACTCTATCCTCTTACACTGGCCATGAGCAAGCAAATGATGCCGGTGTATGATAAACCCATGATTTACTACCCGCTGTCCATACTGATGTCGGCAGGAATCAAAGAGATTCTCATCATCTCCACCCCGCAGGATTTGCCCAATTTTTGGAAATTGTTGGGCGATGGCAGCAAGATCGGCTGCAGCTTCTCCTACATAGAGCAGCACACCCCCAATGGTCTGGCTCAGGCATTTGTGCTCGGCGAATCTTTTATCGGCAACGATAGCGTAGCCCTCATTCTGGGCGACAATATTTTCTATGGCAATGGCCTCAAAGAGCTATTGCAGGAAAGCGCCAATCCGGATGGCGGCGTAGTATTTGCCTATCCGGTAGCCGATCCCGAGCGCTATGGCGTTGTAGAGTTTGATGCTGACTTCAATGCGCTCTCTATTGAAGAGAAGCCTAAGCAGCCCAAGTCCAACTATGCCGTCCCCGGCCTTTATTTTTATGACAATTCGGTGGTTGAAGTTGCCAAAAATCTGGAACCTAGCGCTCGTGGAGAGTATGAAATTACAGATGTCAACAAGCATTACCTGGCGCTGGGCAAGCTGAAGGTGGGTGTGCTGGGACGTGGGGTGGCCTGGCTCGATACAGGTACCCATCAATCGCTGCTACAGGCAGGCCAGTTTATTCAGGTGATTGAAGAACGGCAGGGCCTGAAGATCGGATGCATAGAGGAGGTAGCCTATGAGATGGGCTTTATTGATGATGCCAAGCTCGAAAGGCTTGGTCAGGAATACATCAAAAGTGGCTACGGCGAATATTTGCTCAATTTGCTGAAACAGCACACGTACTGACCAATTTTACCCGCTCATGAAAAAGCTCCTCAAATGGCTCTTCCGCTTTCTGCTGATTGGCCTTTTAATAGTGTGCGGCATAATCGCCTTCCACAGTTTCAATTTTAACTCCGTGCAAAGGAAAGTTGAAGCCGTCACTGCTGTGAAAATCGACCAACAGGCCATCCACCGGCTTTCGAAGGCTGTGCAAATACCAACCACTTCCTACGAAACACATATCGATACTGCTGCCTTTTTAGATTTTCTCAGCTTTGTCAAGCAAAATTATCCCCTTTGCGATTCTTTACTCAATTTCTACACCATTCACGATTACAGCTTTGTATATCATTGGCCTGGCAACAAACCCGCACTGGCGCCGGTATTGCTTATGGCGCACATTGATGTAGTGCCGATGGAAGCAGCCAGCACGGCTCTGTGGACGCTGCCCCCTATAGCGGCAGCCTGGCTGACGGATTCATCTGGGGGCGCGGCACCCTTGATGACAAGGTCAATATTTTGGCAGCTTTGGAAGTTTTTGAGGCTCTGTTGGTGGAGGGATATCAGCCCGAGCGTAGTATTTACCTGGCCTGTGGGCACGACGAAGAAGTCGGTGGACTGAATGGTGCCAGAGCTATTGCCAGTCATTTTAAATTGCAGGGTATTCAGTTTGAGTACATCCTGGATGAAGGCTCGGTGATCCTAAATGATGCCTTGAATGGCCTCAATCGACCTGCTGCGCTTATCGGTATTAGTGAAAAAGGCTATACCACCCTGGAGCTGGTTGCCAAAAGCGAACAGGGCGGACATTCTTCTATGCCACCCGCTGAAACTGCCATTGGTTTGCTCAGTACAGCACTCAGCAAGTTGAGCGACCATCCCTTTCCCGCCAGTATCGACGGGCCGATGCGTAAGCTTTTTAGCCAGCTCGGCCCGGAAATGGATCAACCTTTCAAAGCCGTGATGGCCAATCTGTGGCTTTTTGAGGGGCTCATCCTACGGCAGCTATCTACCAATTCTACTACCAATGCGGCCATCCGCACTACGGTGGCACCAACCATGCTACGCAGTGGTGTCAAAGAAAACGTATTGCCTACCGAGGCCACTGCAGTGGTCAATCTACGCATTCGACCAGGCGAAACAGTGGAAACGGCAAAGGCATACATCCGTGAAGTGATTAGTGATGAGCGTATAGAGGTGAGAGAAAAGGCTGCCCAAAGCTCTGCCAACCCGTCTCCTGTGGCAGGTACGGAAACATTTGGGTATCGGGTAATCGAAAAAACAAGCCTCGAAGTATTTCCGGAAGCAGTGGTGGCTCCCTGCCTCGTCATTGCTCAAACGGACAGCCGGCACTTCCATGAACTGAGCCAAAATATCTATCGTTTCTTCCCGGTCCGGCTGGACAAATCCGATCTCTCAAGGATACATGGCATTGATGAGCGGATCAGCCAGGAAGGGTATAAAAATGTGCTGCGATTCTATCGGCAGTTGGTGCTCAACAGTTGCAAGTAAACGTATTTATGGATTTTTAGCCGGGATTTTGGTATTGGCAGTGATCACAAATTCGGTCCGCCGATTTTGCTGGCGCCCTTGCTCTGAGTCGTTTTCGGCTATGGGGGCCGATTCTCCAAAGCCTTTGAATTCCAGTCGGCCGGGCTGAATACCCTTTTGTACTAAATAGGCATAAACGGCCTTCGCCCGCTGATTGGACAGTAGCAGGTTGTCCTGCTCGCTGCCCACATTATCTGTATGCCCGTTGATGCGGATATGAATGCCGGGCTGATCGTCCAGCAATTTTTTCAAGCGGTCCAGTTCGATGAATGAGGTTTCTCGCAGTTCAGCCGAACCCGTATCAAAGAATACATTTTTGAGGATAATAGGCTTCGCCTTTGTATGCTTCGTTTTTATAGCCAGCGGGCTAATTGGTTGGAGTTCAATTTTTATTAAGTAAGGCTTTTCGATAGAAGCGGTATTGTGGAGGCTGAAATTTTCAGAATGGAAGGCATAATGTTCTTTAGAAACGTGGAGGGCATAATCTTTTCCCGTTGGCAGGCATACCAAAAAGCTACCTTCCTCATCGGAAGAAGTGATGGCATGGAGCTGCCCGCTTTCCAAATCGATAAACTCTACCTTTGCCTGCAGATAGCTCTCCTTTTCAGCGTCCATCACGGTAGCTCGAACATAAGTAACAGGCTGTGGGCGGGCCTTTTCGTAGAGATCAAACTGGTAAATATCTGTAGGGGTGCGTGGTTTTACAGGCGTGTTGGGAGCTTGCAGATAGTCTCTGTCTGAGGCGAAATAGGCAGTACGGCCGTTGAGGCTGATAATCAAACTCGTTTCGTGATTTTTGGTATTGATCGGGTAGCCGAGGTTGCTTGGCTTGGCCCAATTGTGATCTGGCAGGCTTTGGGTGAAAAACAGGTCATACTTTCCCATTCCCGGATGCCCTTCCGAAGCAAAGTAGAGGGTCTGCCCATCCTGATGGATAAAGGGAAAGTTTTCGTCAAAAGAAGTGTTGATGGTAGCGCCAAGATTTTTGGGCTTACTCCAGCTGCCTTGAATATTTCGGTAAGTAACCCAGAGATCGTATTTGCCCTGGCCTCCTGAGCGGTTGCTGGCAAAATACATAGTGCGGCCATCGGCGGAAAGAGCAGGCTGCTTGTCGGAGGCGGCAGAATTAATGGTTTTTCCCATATTCTTTGGAGTAGTCCAGCGGCCGTTTTTAACTTCTGAGAAATAAAGATCGCATTTTCCGTAGCCGTCTTTTCGATCACAGCCAGTATATACAAGCAGTTTGCCATTGGCCGAAATACTCTGTGCGCCTTCGTTGCCGGGCGTGTTGATATCGTTGATAGGCTGGGCTTTTTGCCATGTTCCCTCTTTGTATTGACTCATATAAAAATCCTCCTGGCCATCAACCAGTGCGGTGAAAACGAGGGTTTGGCCATCGGCGGTTAGAGAGGGGAAGTACTCCCATCTTTGCTCACTATTGATGGCTGGCCCCAGTTTGACGGGTTGGAAAGGCACCGGCTCTGCCAGGGCTTTTGCCATAAAAGCGGCCTTATGCCACATGCGGTCAGCCTTTTGCTTCAGCGAAGTATTTTTAGGCTTGGCATCGAGGTACTGCTTAAAATGACCAGCCGCTTCCTCATATTTTTCAAGCCGCATTTCACTTAGCCCCAGCGTATAGATAACTTTTTTATTGTAGGCCGGATCGATGGCCAATACTTTTTCAAAACCTGTTTCGGCAGCCTTGAAATCGGTCATGACATACTTTAGCGCGGCCCATTGGAGCTGCGCATCAATGAAGCGGGGGTCTTGCCGAAGGGCTTTTTCAAATTCTTTGATAGCTTTTTCGTTTTCATCCTTCATATTAAGCGCCATTGCTGCATCATAGTGCTTTTTGGCCTTTCCTTTAGCCGTTTTTTTGGTAGTATAGCCTGTGGCAGGCTGAGCTGCCAGGCAAGCAGTCAATAAAAACGGGATAAGACAGATCATGAGTTTTAGCATCGGAGTATTCATATTTGAAAGCATCTACAAAATAGTAACGAATAGGTAGAGCCGGATGACATATCATGGAGCGGGCAATACGGGGCGGCAATAAAAAATGGCCACTATTTTAAAGCAATAGTAGCCATTTTCATGCCTTTCGAGCCTGAAAACAGGGCTTAGGCGTGTTCTTTTAGCAATTCAGCGGCCTCATCGGAGCCCAGCTTTTCAGCCTTTTCCCAATCCTTCACAAAATCCTTTTCGGAGGCTTTGTGGCGGATATTGCCGCGTAGCAAATAAATATCAGCATCAGGGATATTTCCTTCCATGTACTCTATCTGCAAGGCTTTATTGCAATGCTCAATCGCTTCTTCATGTTGGTCAAGCTCCATCAAAGAGCTTGCATAGCAATAGAGTACTTTTCGCCTAAATGCATAGTTGGGGTTATCAGGCTTGAGCTTGCGAGTACTTAGAAAACGCAATTCATTGGCGGCGGGTTTATACTCTCCGAACTGGATTAGCAACTCCGCTTTTAGGCGGCGGGCCATTAAGTTGATGGCTTGCAGAGGAATAGAGTGCTTGATGGCCATTGTAAAATCGGCAATAGCCCCCTTAAAATCTTCTTTAAAAAGTCGTATTTTCCCACGGCCGAAATACGCCTCAGGGTTCATGGGTGCCAATTCGATGCTATGACTATAATCGGAAAAGGCATCATCGTAATTTTTCAACAGGAAATTTACATAAGCACGGCGCTCGTAGGCCTGGCCGTGGCGCTCATACTTTTCGATAGCCCGGTTGAGGGCTTGCATGGCCTCTCCTTCACGGCCTTCCTGTTCGCTGAGGCTGCGTCCTTTGAGGAAAGCCTGAACGGCGGCTCTGTCGCTTTCCGGCTCTACCACCTTATGGTGTATTACTTTCCCTTCATTGATCATCCAGGCGGCCAGGCGGCCCGCCACGGCAAACTGGGCCACATATTCCAGTAAATTCACTGTGTTTTTCCAACTCTTCTCAGTCCCCTGTGTAATAAAACCAGTGACCTGAAGAGCATTGGAGGCAGGTTCAAAAATTTGCTCTTCATCCAACAGAACATCAAACTTGTAGTAGTTCTCGTTGCGATGCAGGAACATTTTGACTACCTTCTCATAACTTTTTGGACTACCAAACTCTAAGCGTCCTTTGAAAATCGATTTGTAAGTCATCTTGCTGTTTTTGAGGAATTAACGAATTACTTCAACCCAATTCAGTGGAAGTAATATAGTTGTGCTCTTAATTCTTAAGTCAATCAAGGCCATTACTTCTCAACTGAGTGTAGTTCCTCAATTTGATGCTGTTGATCTTTTTTAGTAAAGTAGAGGTGAATTTTGAAAACAACCTGGCAATGCCCCCAGATGGGTTTGCCTAAAAGTTGCTGCTCGAACTCATTTAACAAAAAAAGCAATCACTACTGTTACTACACGCAGTTTCCTCACAGTAAATTTGAAAGTACCAGTTTAGTTGGCTTTAATGTTGATGGGATATCTTATAAAAAATTATCATTTCAAATAAGACGAAGATACAAAATACGGGATTTTTTTTGGAAAAGTCAAAAATGTTACACACTTTTGCAAATTTTTTTATTTCGTATATGATAATCGGCGCTTATGCCCATACCTGGCAGCCTTCAGTACAATTGGTGCATATATCTATTTGATCCCGTCCTTTAAACAGTTGCTCCCTGAATTTATTGTAAGCTTGTCCCCGCCAGATATCCCGAAACTGATTCCTTTTCAAGTCGCCCAACCGATATTGGGCATCCTTGTCAAAGCAGCAGGGTACTACCAGCCCGTCCCAGGTGATGACGCAGGCATGCCACAGCTTCCAACAATGGTTGGCCAAGGTGTTTTTAATAGAATATTTGCCGCCTGGCTGCTTCTGATAACGGGCATAGTCTGGGTTTTGAGGGATTAGCGGATGGCCGTTTTGGTAGTCGTAAATCTGAGCTGTTTTCAATTTTACTTCATCTATTCCAATTTCATCAGCTAGCCGATAAACCGCGGGTATTTGATGCTCATTGGGGCGTACCACCAAAAACTGAAAGACAATATGCGGCGTCCGGCTCTGTAGCTTCTTTTTCCATTTTACCACATTTCTTGCTCCTTGCAATACGTGCTCCAATTTCCCCTCTTTCCTGTACTGTTCATACACTTCCTGGCTGGTTCCGTCCACAGAGATGATGAGCCGATCGAGGCCGGATGTGACCGTAGCCTGTGCGTTTTCCTCATTGAGGAAGTGGCCATTGGTAGAAGTGATAGTATAAATACCCTTGCTGTGCGCATACCGGACCATTGCCAAAAACTGGGGATTGATGTAAGGTTCTCCCTGGAAATAGAATATCAGGTAGCTGAGGCAGGAGGCCAGTTCGTCGAGGATTTTTCGAAAAAAATCGCTCTTGAGATTGCCCGTCGGTCGGCTGAAAGCACGCAGGCCGCTGGGGCATTCAGGGCAACGCAGATTGCAGGCAGTAGTAGGCTCGATAGAAATAGTCATCGGCAGCCCCCATTGTATGGGACGTTGCAACCATCTGGAAATATAAAAGGAACTAATCAGTTGGGCGGCATTCCACAGCCTGCGCATACTGGTTTTGGAAAGGAAGTTGAGGGTATCCTGCCAATAAATTTTCATGTGTCCAGCCACTTGAAGCGGCAAGATATAATAAAATTGGCGGCAGCATGAATATTTGCCTAACTTTGCCTCCCGTTATGCTGGAATGGCTGAAGAAATTGCTGGGAATTACAGATAATCAACAAGCTGATCCGATGAAATATTTGATCGTTGGGCTGGGTAATATGGGGGCAGAGTACGAGCACACTCGCCACAATATTGGCTTCGAAATAGTGGATGCTCTGGCCAGGGAATTTGAGACTTTTTTTAAAAATGACCAACTAGGCGACCTTGCGGAATTTAAGCACAAGGGCCGGACCTTTGTGTTGCTCAAGCCGTCCACCTACATGAATTTGAGTGGAAAGGCGGTGCGCTACTGGCTGCAAAAAAAGAAAATTCAATCCTCCAATTTGCTGATCGTTGTGGATGATAAAAACCTGGAATTTGGCACACTGCGGCTACGGGGAAAAGGAAGTCATGGCGGGCACAATGGCTTGAAGCATATCGAGCAAATGCTGGGCAGAGCCAATTATCCCCGCCTTCGGATAGGTATAGGCGCCCATTTTTCTAAAGGCCGGCAAGTGGATTATGTCCTCGGTGAATGGTCAACTGAAGAGCAGCAGGCACTTCCGGAAATCATTCAGCAGGCTGGCGAAATCGTCAAAGCTTTTGCTACGATTGGCCTGGCACGTACCATGAATGAATGTAATAAGAAATAGTGAAGCCGTGCTAAGGTGGGGAAAGAGTGGTTGCAAGTAGTTGTGTAATCAACATTTTCAAAGACTTCTTTTCTGCCTGCGAGCCAGACCATCCGCTAAAAGATTCTACGTCTTGAATGGCTGTTGCCAAATTCAGCTCATTTTGCTTTTGCATGTAGAAAATCTGCTGCCGATGAAAGCGTGCTGCCAGATACTCCTGCTCTGTTTGGCCAGGCGTTGGTACCAGAATAGCCGGCTTTCGGAGCGCCGTCAGATCCATGATGCTGCTGTACCCTGCCCGGCAAATCACTAACTGGCAGCCAGCCAGCCAGGCGTTCAACTCACGGGTAGTCATAAAAGATACGAGCTGAATGTTGCCTACCTGCCTTTTCTCATCTCTATCCGTTAGGCCCTGCACCACCAAAAAATTCCGGTTGATACCAGCTGCCTGTTGCAGCACAAGTGATTCGAACCTGCTTCGCTGTGGCTCAGGGCCGGAGATCACGACTACTATATCTGCCGCTTGGGCAATGACATCCTGCTTCATTCGCGACAGAGGGCCAAGATATTGGCCGGCAACAGGTAGCTTTCCGTGTGCCAGTGTGCCGGCGAGATTGGGAGAATCGGCAAAGTCGGGTATCCACAATTCGTTGAACCGTCGTATTAGTCGTCTATTGATCTGCCGGATGGCAAGGTCGCCGGGCCTGGTTCCGCTTTTTATGAACAATTGATGGCATAAAAAAACACTGTGGATATTGGAGGAATAACAGCCATATCGGTTATCGGAAATGATAATATCAATGTTTTCCCGCTGTACAATTTGTTGGGTGGTTTTCCACTCTTTTTGAACGGCTCCTGCGAATTTTGGCAACTGCTGCAACATATTGAGTAACATTGATGAAGAACGGTAGTGAGCCTTGTAGGCGGGGAGTTGGTAATAGGGAAGAGCGGGAAATTCATGGCGCAGCAGATGCAAAGCCAGGCCATCAGAAGCCAACACCAACTCGGCCTGTTGTTTCACCAATTCTTGTATAATCGGAATGCAGCGCGATGCATGTCCCAAACCCCAGTTGAGCGGAGCTACCAATACCTTTGCGTGTTGCTTCAAAGCAGGGAGAATTTGCTGAGCGGGTAAATTTATCTAACTTTATTTAATATTGTTCACTTCGCCAATCTTAATAATTCGGCAACAAACGATACCGGGGCTATGGCAAAATTAAACTACCGAAATATGCTGCTGCCTTTAGTGCTGTGCCTGATAAGCCTTTTCGTAATGGCTTGCAGGGCTTCTCATTGTGGTTGCCCTCCTTAAAGGTCTTCCCTTCTGCTAATTGCCTGCTAATTGCCTGCTAAACCACATGCTCAAATAGAAAGCTGGGTGGCCTGGGGGGATCAATAAATAAAGCAAAAAACAGCTAATCAGCTAATTGCGAGTGTGTTATATAGGTAAAATATTGACATGTTTTACTTTGGCTTTTATTTTGCTGGGAAAATATTTAATTTTGCAACATCTTATTACCACCAGTCCTCCAAATACTAATTCACACTGTCAGAGGAAATTAGGTATTTGCAAGCTTTTGTGATTATTAAACAAACATAATTTTAACATATCAAGGTATGAATGGGAAAGCATATAAAACCAGATACACCGATGAAGAGTTGAATGAATTTGCGACTTTGATTGATAAAAAGCTGACGGAGGCGCATAATCAACTCAACTTTTATCTGAATCAATTATCGGATATGGCCGACAACCCGGATTCAAAAGTAAAGGGCCTTGATGATGGTACCGGCACGGCAGAAAATGAGCGGCTCACTACGATGGCTGTCCGCCAGAAGAAACATATCCAGCATCTTGAAAATGCGAAGATCAGAATCAAAAACAAGGTGTATGGAGTTTGCAGAGTAACCGGCAGACTGATCTCGAAAGAGCGGCTCAAAGCGGTTCCCCATGCAACTTTGAGCATTGAAGCCAAACAGCAGAATAGCAATTCCTAAATTCTTGCAAAGGAATTTATAATAAAGAATATCAGGAAATAGTGGTTGTGCATTTGCAATCACTATTTTTGTTTGTACCTACTAATTGTCGCGTTGAGCAGAGCACTGAAAATAACACTTCTTGTACTTTTTGTATTGCTGATCGACCAGTCTCTAAAGGTTTGGGTGAAAACGAATATGAGCTATGGAGACGAAATCCCTTTGATCGGAGACTGGGCAATTCTGCATTTTGTGGAAAACAACGGAATGGCTTTTGGCCTGTCATTAGGTGGCGACTATGGCAAACTGATACTAAGCATATTCCGGCTCATAGCTGTGGGCTTGTTAGTCTTTTATATCCGGGAACTGGTTCGCTCCTCCAAAGTGAGTTTTGGCCTGTTGGCCAGCTTTGGGCTGATTCTGGCTGGGGCATTGGGTAATATCATTGATAGTGCCTTTTACGGCTTGCTTTTTTCTGCTTCTCCGATGCATGGGGGTGATGTAGCTACCCTTTTTCCACCAGGAGGAGGCTATGCCGACTTTTTGCATGGCAAAGTAGTGGACATGTTGTACTTTCCCCTTTTTCAGGGACACTTCCCGGACTGGCTGCCATTTTGGGGAGGAGAATATTTTTTATTTTTCCGGCCGGTATTTAATATAGCCGATATGGCCATTACTATTGGAGTGTTTAGCATTATCCTATTTCATCGTCAGTTTTTTAGCCCGGACAAGGATACAAAACCCGACAACCTAACGGAACGTGCCGAGCCTTCCGTTGGGCCTGATACCAATCAGCCAGATACAATAATCGATGGATCAATAAGTAGTAGTAGCAGTAGTGATAAAAATGCCTAAGAGGAGCGAAGCGAAAAGCGAAAGGGTGGTGCTAAATTTAGCACCACCCTTTCGCTTTTGTGGATTATTAAAGTGTTTTTGGAGTCTTGCCGATTTATTTTTTTAAGAACGAATTGATCGCTTTTAGTATATCGGCCACTCTGGAATAGTCAATTTGGTAGTGAACAAACTTACCTTTACGTTCGGTATTTACAATGCCGGCGATTCGGAGAATTCTCAAATGTTGAGAGGTGATGGACTGCTCTAGATCCAGTGTGTTGTAAATTTTATTTACATTGATTGTCTTGTTCTTATCAATAAACTCGAGTATTCTCATCCGTAGTGGATGGGCAAGGGCTCTCAGAATTTCCGAAGATTCCTCAATCTTTTCATTGTTAATTGTAATTTTTGTTTTTCTCATAGATACAGTTTTATATTGGAAGCTAATTAATTTGCAAAGCAAATATGCGTTTTTTATTTATCTCTACAAAAAAAACATAAAAAAAATGCTGTAAACCAAGCGATTTACAGCATTTTTTGAATTAGGGGATAAAGTAATGGAGAAAGATAAAATCTTATACCACTATTGCTTTTTCTTAAAGATTCTTAAAGAATGGGTTTATACGTTTTGTATAAATATGATCAAGCAACCAGTTCTTCCACTAAACGGGAAATCTGGTCAAGGCGGCTATTATCCAATGAATAATAAATAAACTTGCCTTGTCTTTCAGTAGCCACTACACCGGCACGGCGAAGGATGGCCAAATGCTGAGAAGCTACAGATTGTTCCAATCTCAATTTGATGTAAATATCCGTCACAGTCATCTTCCCATTATCTTCCAAAAGATCGATAATACTCTGACGAAGCTTGTGGTTTACAGCACGAAGAACGAGTACTGCTTTTCTCAATTCCGCATAGTCCAGATGGATATCTTTATTCCCCTTCTTTAAAACGACGGTTTCGTTTTTTTGCTTTCTCATATTTATGTTTTTTTAATTAAATAATACAGTAGGAGTTTTGCCAAAAACTATACCAAAGTAAAACATTATGATATATCATACTGTATAAAGGTACTGACTATTAGGCAGAAATAAAAATTTTATTTCTACAATAGTAAAAATCCATGATGTGTTTGTTTTCATAATATGTTTTTGGGGCGGGTAATGTTGGGTTCTTTATAATAGTGAGGAGCATAGCTGGCTGTATCCACGAAATCTTGCCTTTGATAAGCCACCCAAGCCAAAGCTGGCAGGTGACGGGAAGAGCATACGACATCCAGAAACAACGCTTTTGGATGCCTGATCACCGCCTTGCATTTTTCAGCGCCGTTTCCACAAAAAGCCACCATCCCGCCTTCCGGGAAAAGAGCTGAAAAACTGGACTTTTCTACAATTAAATTATGTGTGTTTTGGATGTTGTTGAGAACTTTGTCAAATATGGATGCATACACTTCCATACGCCGGGCATCGATCATCGGGCAAAAATATTGCACTCCTTTCGGAGCCTTTGCAGAAGCTGCCACAGCGAGTGCCTGCAAAGTATCCACCGAGATGAGCGGGATGTCGAAAGCAAAACAAATACCCTTGGCTGCTGAAGTGCCCACACGCAGCGAAGTGTAAGACCCCGGCCCACTACTTACCGACACTGCGCCGAGTGCTGCCAGACCGATGCCAGCGCCTCGGCAGCACGCTTCAATAAGCCGTGTAATTTGAGCCGCGTGCGCATTGTGATCCTTTAGTTCTTCAATTGCTAGCAATCGGTCCTCTTCACTAATGCAAACACTACAAACTTCTGTAGCCGTTTCGATATGCAGGAGGTAACTCAAGTGGTGCTTTTTTGAATGTACGAAAATAAAAAAAGCGGCGAACAAAGTATGAATTGTCGCCGCTTTTGTAGCAATTTATTATGGGATATTATTGCTTTAGTAGCTGTGTGTATCGGGCTTCATCATTCAGCACCCCGATTGCTTCTTTGATTTCCGGATCGTTGCGCAGACCCAGCTCAATCTTACCTTTTTGATAGTAATAACGGCTGGCGATTTCCTTCTCAAGCATGTCGGTGATCTGGGCTTTATACTTTTGCAAATCACTTTGCTTTTCTGCCAAAATTTTATCCTCCATTTCTTTTATCGCGCTACCAATCAATGGCATAAAGACTTCCTCCTTGGCCGAATTCTTCAATTCACCCAGTAATTTTTCAGTTTGGGTTTCATAATCAAAGCCTTGCCCGTTTATATACTGGACGAACCCATCATAATCAGTAAAATGGAATGCCTTGGCTTCAGGGATCGAAGCTTTCGATAAAACAAACTGGGTGGCATAATCAAAAATCATATGTTTTTTACGTAGCCCGACGATGACGTTGGCATTATCGACTTTGTCCAATTCAATATCTGGCTGCACACCGCCACCATCCATGACGGGGCGCCCGTTGCGGGTTTTGAAAGCTGTCCGGGCTGCATCCTCAATATTTATGGGCTTTCCGTCTTTGTAACTCACCCCTTGAATACATCTGCCACTGGGAATGTAATATTTGGCTGTAGTCAGTTTGACCTTTGAATTGTAGCCGACGTCGCGGGTGTTCTGCACCAATCCTTTTCCATATGATTGCTGCCCGATCAATACGCCACGATCCAAATCCTGAATCACACCCGACACGATTTCGGAAGCCGAAGCCGAGCCTTTGTCGATCAACACCACCAGTCCAATTTCCTCATTAACTGCTTTGTTGAGCGTCTTAAAACTACGATCCCAATCTACTACCTTTCCTTTTGTAGTTACCACCAGTTCACCTTTGGGAATAAATACATTGGACACATTGACGGCCTCGGTAAGCAAGCCGCCGCCATTGCCCCGCAAATCAAGTACGATACCTTTGAGGTTTGGATTTTTATCTTTTAAAGCTTTCAAGGCATCTCCTACATTTTTACCGGCATTGCGCGTAAAAGTCGTCAAGGCCACATAGCCTATACCGGGAGCTATCTCTCCGGAGTAAGGGACATTGGGTACCACTACTTCATCACGCACCATTGTAATCTTGAGAGGTTTATCAGTACCTGGGCGCTTGATGGTCAACTCCACTTCTGTACCGGGAAACCCTTTTAGTATATTGCTGACATCATCAGTAGTTTTGCCTTTGGCCGATTTGCCATCCACTTCGAGGATCACATCGCCGGCCTTGAGGCCTGCCTTTTGAGCCGGGCAGTTTTCGTAAGGCTCAGTGATAGTTACATAATCATCAATTTGGCGGATCATTGCCCCGATACCATTGTATTTGCCATCAGTAATGTAGCGAAAGCCCTCAATTTCTGATTCCGAAATGTAATTGGTATAAGGATCAAGGGATTCGAGCATCGCATCCACGCCGGTGCGCATCAGCTTGGCCGGGTCGATCTCATCTACATAATAAGTATTGATTTCTTTGTAAAGGTTGGTGAAAATTTCAATGTTCTTTGAAATTTCGAAGTACTTGCCATGATCTGAGGAAATGGTCGCCATTCCTAAAAAAGCAACCATACACACGATGGACATTTTGATTACCCGCTTCATTGGATTCATATGCTTTTGGTAAAATAAATTCGCAATCACACGAACGCCCTGTCGAACGTATGATAAATAAATGTAACGCTTTATTACAGAAGTATCAAAGAAATTAACAGTATTGGAGGCACTTTATTGTCGTACCAACTACCAAAAGGGATACTACTGAATGGGGAGTACAGTCAAGTTCATATGCCCTAAATGGGCCATTATTCATGAAGGGGGATAGTTTTGGGGAGTGATTTTTTCACTCCTTTCCATGTAAAAATGATGCCAAATAAGCAGCCTACAGCTAGGATTCGGGAGCCAGTAAAAAGTCCAAAACAGCTTCTGATAAAGCTTCCGGCTCATCGGTATGTATCCAATGGCCCGCTCCTGCAATACTCCACAGTTGAGCCGCAGAAAACCAGCGCTGAATCTTTGCTTCATCCTCCTGTCGGATATATTCCGATTCCTCCCCTTTGATGAAAAGTGCCGGCCCCTTATATGGCTGATCGGCCTTTACCGCACTCAATATTTCGGCGTAATGCTTAGTGATAGCGGGTAAATTCATTTTCCAACGGTACCCCCCCTCCTTGTTTCGAGTCATGTTTTTAAGTAAAAACCGACGAATACCCGCATCGCTAATTCGGTCAGCCAGTTGTAGCTCTGCCTCTCTCCTCGACTGGAGCTGATCCAAGGGCAATGCCTGTAGCGCCTCAAAGATCAGCTCGTGGCCAGGCTCATTTTGCCACGGGCCTATGTCCACCACCACTAGCTTATCCACTACCTCAGGGTAATCCAGTGCCAGTTGCATGGCCGTTTTGCCGCCCATCGAATGCCCCAATATATGAGCACGATGTATCCAATGGGCCGACATAAAGTCGTACAGATCCTGCGCCATTAGTGGGTAGCTCATCGCGTCGGTATGCGGTGAGCGGCCGTGATTGCGTTGGTCGATGATGAAAACAGTAAAGTGCGCAGCAAACTTTTTGGCCAGCGTTTGCCAGTTGTCAAGCATACCGAAAAGGCCATGTAAGATGATAAGTGGCTCGCCTCGGCCAAAGGTTTTGTAGTTTAAGTCCATCAGAAGTCAAACACTCGAAATCCATTAAGGTTGTTATACAAAAAATGGTTCGCACCACGCGGGCACGAACCATTTTTCTTTGAAAAGAAGTAACTGAGCTTATTTCGCCAGCATCACCTTGCGGACCACCAGCTCATCATCCAATTGTACACGTATAAAGTACAGGCCACTGCTTAGGTTGCTGCCATCGAAGGGCAATACCGTATCGCCGGCCAACTGACCATACTCGCGGTAGGCCACGCGCTGACCCAGTGCATTAGTTACTTCCAGGCTTACCTCGCGGCTGTCTTCCAATGCCAGCTGTACATTGGTCGTCTGGCTAAACGGATTAGGAAATACCTTCACCGTATTGGCCAGCACCAATTCTTCGGTACCTACGATCACCTCAATGTCAGCAGTTTGCTTGGCATTGAGAATGAAGCCGGAGCTTTGGTCGATGAGCATGCCTACAAACTTCAGATTGTCAATATTGTAGCCCACAGGTACGCTATAGTTGAATGTATGGCTCACTATGTCGCCACGGCTATTGTTGGCCGGGATGCTGTTAGTAGCACCAGCCCAGCCCCCCAGGGGAGCACGAGCTACCTTGTCATATACCATGTCGGAAGCGGGAACGGGATTCGGAAGATTCTCCCAGCCGTTCATCGGTCCTGCATTACCACCAGCATAAGCATTGATCTGCGCATAACCATCGCCCGTACCGGTGACACTATCTTCTACCACTACAGCGTTAAAGCGGAAATCGCCGGATACAGGCACTACAAATTCGGAAGTGACTTCAACAGCTATATCGCGGCTACCCTCCTGCATGCTCACCTTGATATCTACTGTGGCCGGAGAAACCTGAGCCTCCTGGCGCTCGAAAAGCGGATCAAGGGTGGACATGCCAGCCAGGTCATTGGGCATTACATCGATCAATTCGCGATCCATGATCATATACGGATAAAGGCCACCCGTAAATCCGTCCAGGCCATCGATATAAGGTGTTACTGTCATGGGATCATGAAAGCCAGAGGATGGGTCATTCACCGCACCGTGCACAGCTATGCCAATGAAGTTGTCAAATTTTTCCAGGTATTCCATCGCTACAAAACCACGCGGACACCAGGTGCACCAGGTACCGGTGGATTCCTCCACTACCACGGCACGATCGGGCACAAAGCTCACTACGGCCAGGTCTTTGGTAGCGCTGTTGTTGCTAAGTACAGCATCCACCTCGCCATTCACACTATCAATGGTGACTTCGAGGGTGTATTCAGATACATCCGGTAAATCCAGCGTTTGGGTAAAGGTGTATTCGTATTCTGCGCCACTGAGCGTGTTAAGACCACTAAAGGTTTCGGTTACCGGAGTGCCTCCGTCCACCGAATAGCTCATCACCAAACTATTGATGGCTGCAGCGCCATTGTTGCGCAAGGTGCCGGATACTACATTGCCAGTTTGCTCGACATAAGATTTGGTATTGATACTGGTGAGGCCTGCCTCATTGGCAGCACAACCTCCACCTAAAGCACCTACTATAAATTCAGTCGGTACGCCATTGCCGCTGGCATCACCAGCTACAGGTACGCCATTGAGCAGCAGTTCGAGGTAAGCACCGGGCCCCATTTCGGTAGGGCAAGTATATTCAAAAGAATAACAGCGATCGGAATAAATGCAGACGTTATCAGAAAACTCCAGATTCCAGGCATAGGCACCATGTTCTGCTACTACCATGCCGGTGGTGAGGTCGGTGACCGTCCAGGATTGGCCGGCGGTGATATCCGTCATGACGTGTACGGTAAGCACATCATCCGTATGGCGAAGATTGTAGGTGGCCTCATCATTGGTGTTGTCAGAATCGCCGGTGAGGTTGGTGGCAACAGTAATTTCGTATTCACCCAATGCCGACAGGTCGGCTGTAGTAGGGAAAGTGAAGTCTTTGGAGCTTGCCGGAGCGATGGTATCCGGTACCATAGCGGTAACGGCTGTGCCTCCGTTGACACTGTAAGAGACTTCAAAATCATGGATGGCATTGCCGCCATAGTTGAAAACACTGATGGTTACCTCCTCCGCATTGCTCAACATACAGCTATTGTCGTTGCTGGGAGAAACCAGTGCCAACACACCTGCATCATCAGAAGCAGGCTTGAAGATGGATACATCATCGATATTTACCCAGAAGAAGTCGGATACGTCATTGTGTACAAAAGTAACGAAGATAGCCTGACCGGCATAGGCCGAGATATCAACGGTACGTTCTACATATTCGCCATAAGCAGACAGGGTTTCTTCAAATACCATCGTTCCGGCCTCAATCCCGGCCTGTGTGTTGTCATTGGAAATCCACACCTCATAGTGCTCTGCCGCCCAAGCCTGATCCTGTGCATAGGCCCACCAGCTAAGCGCCAACGGCCCCGTTTCGTTTATCAGGTCAATAATGGGTGAAGAGATATAGTTATTAGGGGTAAGGGGGCTACCACTCCAGGAAGCAGATGCGATACACTGAGTGCCGGAATGGGTAGCAAAAAAGTCGTTGAGCTCCCAATTATTGCCATCGCCATCCACATCTATAGTGGTCCAGTTGTCGATGCCATTCTCAAAATCATCTGACCAGATGGCTTGTGCCGAGAGGCTACTGATGATCAACAAAGAGAGCGCTAAAAGGTAAAGTTTCTTCATAATTACAAAAATTTTAAGGTTTGCCAATAGAATAGAAAATGGTTTATGGCACCGATAGTGCTGCTGGAAACCGACCAAAGTTAAGGAACAGAAAGGGTAATTTGGCTTTCTGTGCCGTACTATTTTGGTCAAATTTCTATGATTTACCCCGAATTTGGCAGTATTGGCAGGCAGGAATATGTCAGGAGGTTGACAGGAATGGACTTAGTAGCGCAGGTTCTATCCTAAGACCGTTCAAAAAATAAATCCGACATTTTGAATTAGGCTAAGCCGGCTTTCTGTGCCAATTGTCCGCAGTATGATTGTTTGTGCAAATTACTATCTTCATTTTGGCGAAACCAGTACCTGTCAGCCCTAGTATTACATTTATACCCGGCACTGAATTTTTTGGCCACAGCAAACCAGCGAACTATGCACATTGCCATCCTCGGAAACGGAATCAGTGGAATCACGGCTGCCCGTTTCATCCGCAAGTTAAGCGACCATCAAATTACCGTTATCTCAGCAGAATCGGATCACTTCTTTTCGCGTACGGCACTGATGTATATCTACATGGGGCACATGCGCTATGAAGATACCAAGCCTTATGAAGACTGGTTTTGGGAAAAAAACCACATTGATTTGCTCCGCGATTATGTCCACCAGATTGATTTTGAACATAAGCAGCTATTGCTCAATGAGCATGCTCCACTGAATTATGACAAGCTCATCATCGCCTGCGGCTCGCGGCCCAATAAATTTGGCTGGCCCGGGCAGGATCTCCAACGGGTGCATGGCTTGTACAGTCTGCAGGATCTCGAAGCTATGGAACGCTACAGCGATGGCTTGCAAAGGGCTATCATAGTAGGGGGCGGGCTGATCGGCCTCGAAATGGCAGAGATGTTTCACTCGCGCCATATCCCCGTCACCATGTTGGTGCGGGAGCAGAGCTACTGGGACATGGTGCTGCCTGCTGAAGAATCGACTATGATCAACCGCCACATCCGGGAGCACGGCATTGACCTGCGGCTGGAGACCGAGCTGAAAGAAATTGTTGATAATGGTAAAGACGAAGCTTGCGCTGTGCTTACCAATAAAGATGAGCGGATCGATTGTGGCTTTGTAGGGCTAACAGCCGGGGTAAGTCCGAATATCGGCTTTCTCAGAGAAAGTCAGTTGGAAACCAATCGAGGCATACTGGTGGATGAATACCTGCAAACCAACCTGCCGGATGTGTATGCCATCGGCGATTGTGCCGAACAGCGGAATCCAAAGCCAGGCCGGCGCCCGATAGAGGCCGTCTGGTACACCGGCCGCATGATGGGCGAAACGGTAGCGCACACCATCTGTGGCCGCCTCACTGCTTACGATCCGGGTATTTGGTTCAACTCAGCCAAATTTCTTGATATCGAATATCAGGTGTATGGTACGATACCGACCCGGCCTGAAAAGCATCAGCAGTCCATTTATTGGGAGCGCGTGGATGGCCGAAAGGCAATTCGAATTGTATATGATAAGAACAGCTCAGCCGTATTGGGATTCAATCTGATGGGGGTGCGTTTCCGGCATGAGCTCTGTGAAAAGTGGCTGGCTGAAGGAACGTCTGTACAAGAGGTATTGCAGCAGTTGGGCCAGGCCAATTTTGATCCGGAGTTTTATAAAACCTATGAAAAGGAGGTGCTTGCTGCATATGAGCAGCAAAGCGGCAAAAAAGTGCTGCAATCCAATCGCTTGTAGAGATTGGACTGTTAGGCGGCACAGCGATTGGATCTTTTGGAACATCCATCTGCCTGTTTAGCACCAGATAGAGCCACCGGACAGGACCGAATCTCAGCAAACGCTCAAAAATCAACGGACTATGACAGCAATGAAAAAAACCGGACTCTTTTTGTTTTTGTTAGCATTACTCACTTTTGTGGTTATCCTGAGTTTGAGCCGCCATCAACTTACTGAACTCACGCTGCAAGCGCATGTCGGCAACTCATATCACCGCGAGATGATCCGTCAGCAGGCAGCATCGGAAGGCTTGCTTGGCAAAGATGTCGGCCACAATGTTCGTTTTGTAGCTGCTTTAAAGCCAATCCTCCAACAGGCTCAGGCAACACTGGATCAAAAGGCCGGTATCGATCCGGCGGAGGGTATCTGGAATGCGGTCAATTTGCCGGAAGGAGTGAAAGAATGGGAATATCGAATGAGCAATGGCAATATCGACAGCTATTTGTTTAGCCTGACTAAATACTCTGCCGGAGGATTGCTGCCAGCCAATAAGAGCCTGTTTTTGATATGGAGTATTTTACTAGGGGCATTGGGTGGCCTGCTATACTTTTTGCCTGACCTACAGCTGATACCCGGCATCAAAAACAACGGAATTTATCATAATTCGGCTACAAAAGGAATCGATTACCGGAGCCGCTGGATATTTCTGGCGATGGCCTTTGTCGCTACCGCCATCGTAGGTTTTTTGCAATCCTTTCTGCCGGCCCTGCTTACCATTCTTGCCGGCCTGCTGATGATTTATTTGATTCACTCAAATAACAAAAAGAAACAGATTGAAGCCGTTCATTCACGCAATGCCTCTGCACCCAAAGGACTTGGCTGGATAGGACTCGTCACGGGGATTTTGCTGATTGGCTTTTATGTGTTACTCTACTTTTTCCCTTACTATATCACCAACTGGACGTTGATGCTCGATCCGATAAGTAAATCCCTGAGCGGAAATGCGGCCAGCCAGTGGTTTTTGTACGGGGTGCTTTATACGGTAGTGATGTTGGTAATGGGGGTGCGCATGTTTATTAAATATCGCCACAACCGGTATCAACTGGTTCGGACCAGCTCGGTCTTGTTTTTTCAGACGGCCTTTGCCTTCCTCATTCCCGAATTTTTGGTGCGCCTCAATCAGCCGTACATGGACCTGAAAAACGCCTGGCCCTTGAATTACAGCTTTTTCTATGACTACAATATTGATAGCCTGGTAGGTGGAGGCAGCAAGTTTGCCATTGCAGGTTGGGCCACCAGTGTGGGTACCATAATGTTTGTGTGGGGAATTGTGCTGGCTTTGGTGGTAGTGCCTTTGTTTACTTATCTGTTTGGCAAACGCTGGTACTGCAGCTGGGTGTGCGGTTGTGGCGGCCTGGCTGAAACGCTTGGCGACCCTTACCGCCAGCTGTCCGATAAAAGCCTGCGGGCCTGGCAAGTGGAGCGTTACCTAATACACGGGGTGCTGGTACTGGCGGTAGTGATGACCGGCCTGGTGCTATATACTTACTGGACGGGCAGCTCCAGAGTGCTGCTATTTGATAGTTATCAGCTGCGCAGTTGGTATGGCTTTTTTGTGGGAGCCATGTTTGCCGGAATCGTTGGTACTGGTTTTTATCCATTGATGGGCAATCGGGTGTGGTGCCGTTTTGGCTGCCCGCTGGCAGCGCTCATGGGGATCGTACAACGCTTCAAGTCCCGCTTCCGTATTACTACAAATGGGGGTCAGTGTATCAGCTGCGGCAATTGCTCCACGTATTGCGAAATGGGGATTGATGTGCGCAGCTATGCACAGCGCGGGCAAAACGTGGTGCGGGCCAGCTGCGTAGGCTGTGGTATCTGCGCGGCGGTATGTCCGCGCGGTGTGTTGCGCCTTGAGAATAGTTCGGAGGATGTGAGCACGCGTACTGCGGAGCTGAAGGCTGTCCGCATTTCGAAGGAGGGGGTGGGTTTAGTACAAGCTTGAAGATAAGGCAAAGGCTAAGGAAGAACAGCCTCCTTAGCCTTTGCGCTAGCCTCTTCCTCAATTCCTACTGCTCTTCGGCTATTTTTTTCTTTCCTTTCCTGATTTTCTCTTCCAGCTCTGCCAGTTTGGCTTCGGCTTTTTCGATACGCGCTTTTCTTTTGGTGTATTCCTCATCAGAGAGGTTCTTGTTTTTTTTGGCCTCTTCCAATTTTTCTTTGGCCTTGCCGATCCGTTCTTTGCCGCGATTGACTCTTGACTCACCATCTTCTATAGAACGCTTGGCCTTTTGTTTCTTTTCCTTGTGTTTCTTTCTGGCTTCTTCAGCCCGGTACTGGCCAAACTCTTTGCCCTTTCTATCTCCCTTGTTTTTACCGTAGGCATGGCCTTTTCCTTTGTGCTCTTTATCTTTGTCTTTGTACTTTCCTCCACGAGCATCATCATCGCTGTCGGCCTCACCATCCTCATAGCCCTTTTCGTCATCATCATGGTGTTTTCCCTTTTTCTTGTCTTTGTTTTTCCCTTTGCCATTACCTTTATCCTCGTCTATCATTTCCTCCTCTTCTTCCAATTCTTCGTCATCCATGTGTTTTTGAGATTTATCTTTTTTAGCCTTTTTCACTTTTTCCGACTTTTCTTTGCCCTTTGCCTTTCCTTTACCCTGCGCATTGGCAGAAGTGTTGAAAGCAAGTGAAAGCAAGAGTATCAGTCCGAATAGTGAGATTTTAGAAAGTAGCTTTTCCATGATCTTTGATTTTAGTTATCAAATAATGAAATACGATCTTTTGACGTAGTTCGAATGAATTAGTTATCCAATCCCTCCAAAAGTGCTTCCAATTCTTCTCCAGTGCTTTCAATATCATTGCGAACTTCTTCCAGCTCATTACTTATAGAGTCCAATGCATGCATCTCGGCCTTTTCTTTCATAAGTGCCTGATTATCAGCGGATTGGCTTCCTTTTTTTTCACCACAAGCAAGGGCCAGCAGTATAAAAAAGCTCCAAATAAACAGGTGATTTTTCATATTTGTTAAGTTTAGTTTAAAATAAATATATTGCCGTTTAGACGGCTTGATATAGCGGAAGTATCAACTCAGATCAATTTCTGTATTATCACCAATATTGAGGCTTTGCCTTAGTCCTTTGATGGCGGCATCACTACCAACGATGGAATGCTGTAGGATCACCTCATCGATACTGGCATAGTTGCCAATGATGGATTCTTTGACTATGGAGTAATTGATGGTGGTATTATTGCCGATAGTTACATGTGGGCCAATGATGGAATTGGCGATCTGGCAATTTTCTCCAATGCTGACGGGGTGTATGATGATGGAATTGTCATAAATAGGCAGATTATCGGAAGCATAGCCCTCCTTGTCGAGCAAGATAGCATTGGTCTCCAGCAAAATCTCTTTCTTGCCGCAATCAAACCAATTGTCCACAGTGATGGTGGTAAATTGCACATCCTTTTTTATCATACCCATCAGAGCATCAGTGAGTTGGTATTCGCCATGGGTTCGTTTATTAGCCCGGATGTTTTCGTCAATTACTTCTATGAGCTTTGGTACTTCCTTGATTTTATAGAGGCCCACCATCGCCATATTAGATTTTGGAATATTAGGCTTTTCGACCATATGGCGCACATGACCCCGCTCGTCGATTTCTACCACACCAAACTCCCGGGGATCATCTACTTTCTTGACCGCTACACAGGAGATGGGCATATTGAGTACTTCTTTAAAATCAACATCGATGATGATATCACCAAACACGATCATTACTTCTTTTGCATCGGCAATGGCTTCGCGCGCCGTCCAGATAGCATGTGCTGAGCCTTCCCGGCTGCTTTGATGCACGAATTGCTTGTTGAGATTGGGATACGTCTTTTCCAGATACATCTGAATCTTTTCGCCCAAATATCCAATTACGAACACAAAATCCTGTATCCCGACCTCCACCAGTTGATCAACAATAAAAGAAATGATCGTTTTGCCCGCCACCGGGATGAGCGGCTTGGGTTGTGTATAGGTATGTGGTCTCAAACGAGTACCTGCACCAGCTACGGGAATAATTGCTTTCATCAAATGCCTGACTATATTAAGGCAGGTAATATAAGCATATTTTTTAATACACACCCTGGCTGATAGCCAGCAAATGCGATACCATAAACGACGGGCTTCTAACTTTTCATTGCCTGACAAACAAAAAACTCCGCGCTGGTGGCGAAGCTTTTTGAACTATATTTTTTTGAAAATGTGAAGTAGTATTCAGGCTGCTCGGCTATCCGCCTTCCAGTGCGGCAGCCCCGCCCACAATCTCGGAAAGCTCTTTGGTGATGGCTTCCTGCCGGGCTTTGTTGTACGTAATGCGCAGCTCGCGCATGAGCTCGTTGGCATTTTCGGTAGCCTTGTCCATCGCGGTCATCCGGGCGCCATGCTCAGAAGCATGCGTGTCGAGAACGAATTTAAAAAACTGAGTCTTCAGGATGCTGGGCACCAAATGCTCGAGCAGGGTGTTTTTGTCCGGCTCGAAGATGTAATCGGCTCTGGTTTTGTTTTCGCCATCACTTTTGTCTAATCGGGCAACGGGCAGAAATTGCTCCACCTTTGGGTATTGAACGCCCGCATTTTTGAAAAATCCATAAGCTACCGCAATGGCATCGTAGTCCTTGCTTTCAAAACCGTCCATAGCTTCGAGAGCTACCGCAGAAGCATTTTCGAAATTGAGGCGTTCTACCAAAGTCACATGTGTGCTGATGATGGTACAATCGGTGTATCGCTTTTTGAAGTAATCATGGCCTCGCTTGCCGATGCACAAAATGCTCAACTTACCCTTGCTGCGCGGGCCGGCAAATTGCTCGTCGATGGTGCGTACTGCCGCTTTGATCACGTTGCTGTTGAAAGCGCCACAGAGCCCCCTATTAGAGGTCACCACAACCATCAGGGCGCTTTCCACTTCGCGTTGCTGGCCAAAGGTAGTGGAAACATCGCCTTCCAGGTTCGACAAAATATTGACTAGCATAGCGTTGAGCTTTTCGGAGTACGGGCGCATCTGCTGCACGGCCTGTTGGGCTTTGCGCAGCTTGGCAGCCGATACCATCTTCATCGCCTTGGTGATCTGCTGGGTACTCTGTACCGATTTGATCCGTTCGCGAACTTCTTTTAATTTTCCACTCATCAGGAACTAAGCTTAATTTTTGATTGAAAACTATCCTTTTTTATATTGGCTGGCCAGCTCGGCAGCAATACTGCGGACGCTGTCGGTAGCCTCATCGCTCAATTTGCCGGAGCGAAAAGTGTCCAGCACGCCGGGGTCGCGCTTTTCAAGGGTAGTTAAAAACATTTCTTCAAATTCCTTCACCTTATTGACCGGCACGTCTTTGAGCAAGCCGTTGACACCCAAAAAAATCATGGCAACCTGCTTCTCAACCGACATTGGAGAGTACTGGGGCTGCTTCAAAATTTCCACATTGCGCTTACCTTTGTCAAGAATGGCGAGCGTAGCGGCATCCAGATCGGAGCCAAACTTGGAGAAAGCCTCCAGCTCGCGGTACTGCGCTTGGTCGAGCTTCAAAGTACCAGCCACTTTCTTCATCGACTTGATCTGAGCAGAACCACCCACACGCGATACCGAGATACCCACGTTGATGGCGGGGCGCACACCGGCGTTGAAAAGGTTGGATTCCAGAAATATTTGCCCGTCAGTGATTGAGATTACATTGGTAGGGATGTAGGCAGAAACGTCACCCGCTTGCGTCTCAATGATGGGCAGTGCAGTCAATGAGCCTCCACCTTTTACGAGTGGCTCGCCCTTTGCATCCTTAGCATTTTTCAATGAATCCGGCAGATCGTTCATATTGCGGGCAATCTCATCATTGGAGATTACTTTGGCGGCCCGCTCGAGTAGCCGGCTGTGTAGATAAAAGACATCGCCCGGATAGGCTTCGCGGCCCGGTGGGCGACGCAACAAGAGCGACACTTCACGATAGGCTACGGCTTGCTTGCTAAGATCGTCATAAATGATCAGTGCCGGTCGGCCGGTATCGCGGAAGTATTCACCGATAGCAGCACCGGCGAATGGCGCATAAAACTGCATTGGAGCAGGATCGGCGGCCGAAGCAGATACGATAACGGTATAAGGCATGGCACCGTTTTCTTCCAACGTCTTGGCTACCTGCGCAACGGTGGATGCCTTCTGACCAGAGGCCACATAGATACAGTAAACGGGCTCTCCTTTTTCGTAAAATTCTTTCTGATTGATGATGGTGTCAATAGCGATGGCCGTTTTACCTGTCTGCCTGTCGCCGATGATCAACTCTCGCTGGCCACGGCCAATCGGGATCATGGCATCAATGGCTTTGATACCCGTTTGTAGTGGCTCACTCACGGGTTGGCGAAAGATCACACCAGGCGCTTTGCGCTCGAGGGGCATATTATATTGAGTGCCGCCGATAGCTCCTTTCCCGTCAATGGGTTGTCCCAGGGGGTTAACCACACGGCCCAAAAATTCCTCTCCCACATTGATGGAAGCAATTTTGCCGGTACGGCGCACGGTAGAGCCTTCCATAATGTGGTCGCCCGAACCGAGTAGTACGACCCCTACATTGTCCTCTTCGAGGTTCAGTACAATAGCCTGCACGCCCGTTTCGAACTCCACCAATTCGCCGGCCTGTGCATTGCTCAGGCCATACACACGGGCAATACCATCGCCTACTTGCAGTACGGTACCTACTTCTTCCAGCTCTGCAGCAGTTTTGAATCCGGAAAGCTGCTGTTTTAATATTGCTGATATTTCATCAGGTTTTACATCAACCATATCTTCTTATATTATTTTGCTTAAAAATTAATTTTTCTTGATATACTCGTTTTTACTAAATTCTTTTTTGAGGCGCTCCAACTGATGCACCACGCTGGCATCGTAGAGGCTGTCATCAATCTCGATAACGAAACCGCCGATCAAATGGGGATCGACACGGGTGATGATCTCTACATTGCTCTGTGTAGCGGAACTGCTCACTAGCTTTTGCTTGATTTTCGATACTACTTCAGCGCCCAGGGGAGCAGCAGTAGTAAGATGGACCGTAGAAATTTGCTTGAAGGCTTTGTACTGCCTGATAAATTCTTCCGCAATTTCCGGCAGTAAAGCCTCTCTCTTTTTGTTGAGGATGATATTGAAAAATGACATGCTCAACTCGCCGAAGTGCTCATCAAACAGCGCCTTCAACACTTGCTTTTTCTTGGAGGTATTGATGATTGGGCTTTTCAGCAGCAGGTACAAGTCGCGGTTTTCAGTTGCTTTTTGAAAAGCGCTGATGTCCTCCTTGCTCTGTTCGAGCTTGTCCTGCTCAATGGCCAGATCGATCAGTGATTTAGCATATCTCGATGCAATTCTGCTTACTGACATATTAATTTAATTTGATCTCATCCACCAGGCTGTTGGCGTAGCGCTCCTGCTCCTGATCGCCCTTGAGCTGTTTGCGGATGATTTTTTCAGCAATTTCGAGGGCCATCATACCCGCCTGATTTTTTACATCAATCATAGCAGCGGCCTTCTGGTTTTCGATTTCTGTTTTGGCACTATTCACGATCTTCTGCGCTTCCTCTTTGGCCTTCACTTTAGCTTCGCCGATCATGGATTCCTTTACATCTTTGGCTTCTTTGAGAATTTTGGCGCGCTCTTCACGGGCCTCCACCAGTATCATTTCATTCTCTGCTTTCAGATTTGCCATCTCTTCGCGAGCGCGCGTGGCTTCGTCGAGGGCATCCTGGATAGAGCCTTCACGGTCTTTCAGCGCCTGCTGAATCGGCCGGAATGCAAATTTACCCAACAGCCACCAAACGGCGATGAAAACGACAGATGTCCAAAACAGCAACCCCACCTCCGGTTTGATCACTGAAAAATCTGCTAATAGTATCAAGTCTGTGTACATGTGGTATTTGTAATTTTAAGTGTCAATTTTTTTTTGGCTCCGGCCCGCAACCAACCGTTGCGGTGCCGGGCCATTTTTTGCGGTGTGGTATTTAACCAGCAAGCAAACCCACAACGATCGCAAAGAGGGCAGCACCTTCTACAAGGGCGGCCATCAGGATCATGTTGTTGCGGATATCACCTACAGCTTCAGGCTGACGGGCAATGGCTTCCATAGCCTTGCTACCGATCAGACCTACACCTACACCAGCTCCTAGAGCGCCTAAACCGGCTCCAATTGCTCCCATGGTTTGTAGATTTAGAAAAAATGAAAAAATATCTTTGGCCCATCATTCCGCTTACTTTTAGCAGAAGCCCTGAGGGCGGATTATGTCAAATTAGTGGGCATGTACGCCCGCCTCGGCATGGTCGTGCTCGTGATGCTCTTCTACTGCTGCACCGATGTAGGAAGCAGAAAGAATGGCAAAGATAAAAGCCTGGATAAAGGCCACGATCAATTCTATCAAATTCATAAAAGCAGTAAACAACACGCCGATCAGTCCGCCCGCTACTGCACCGCCATAATTGGTTCCATTTTCTCCGAAAATGAATATCAGGCCGATAAGGCTGAGAATGATAATATGCCCGGCTGTGATGTTGGCAAAGAGGCGGATCATCAGGGAGAAAGGCTTGATGATGAGCCCCAAAATCTCGACGGGTGTCAAAATCAGTTTCACCCAGGCAGGGATACCCGGCATCCAGAGTACGTGCTCCCAATAGTGCCGATTGCCATTGATGGTGGTGACAATGAAGGTGAACAAGGCCAGGGCCATCGTGACAGCCAGATTGCCGGTAACATTGGAGCCGCCCGGAAAAAAGGGAACGAGCCCCAGCAGGTTCAGCACAAGTACAAAAAAGAAGAGCGTCATGATGAAGGGTTGGAAGCGCTCGTAATGCTTTTTGCCAATCATGGGGATGCTTACCTCATCGCGGATGAAGGTAAAGAAAGGCTCCATGAATGACTGGAGGCCCTTGGGAGCCTGGCCTTTGCGTTTGCGATAGGCTTTGGCCACGCTGAAAAACAAGAGACACAGCAGGATAGCGGACAGGATCATGGCAAATACATTGCGGGTGATTGAAAAGTCGTAAAAGCTGCTGATCCCTCCGCCAAACACACCAAAGTCGAGGGTGCTGGCGGATTCAAGGCGATATTCTTTGCCCTCGTGTTCCACATAGCCTACCTGCACCTCTTTTTCCTTACCCAGCTTCATCATCATTTCCGTTTTGTGATGGATGTGGCCAACTTCTGCCTCGCCATGAGCGGGAAAATCTTGGCCGGGTGCTACGCGTCTTACCCGCCCGTGATCCAGTACGTAGCCATCCACCGCCACATGGCCGTGATGAAACATAGTGGACATGCCGGTTGTCCAGCCCTGGTCGGGCGCATAGAGCATCACGGGCAAAGGAAGGTGGAAATCACCAAAAATGTGAAACTCATTGGCATCGGAGATATGATGCATGGCAGTGGCTACCGGGTCGTAGGCTTTGCCTTCGTCACCACCCCCTCCGGCAAAGCTTTGCGAAGGGGCAAAAAATAGGAGGCCAAGGAGGCAGATTACAACGCCAATATGCTGAAAAGTAAACTTGAAAATGCCTTTAAAATTAGGTGTCACTACTTTATGGTTATCAGGTTTTTCAAAATCGACTGCAAAGGTAGCTATATTATAAGGTATATAAAAGCGCTTTTCCTCTTTTTTTGGTTACAAAACAGGCCACCTCCCACACTAAAATAAAGCACATCGATATTGTCTGTTTGACAAATAAGACTTACCTTTGTCGCACTTTTGAAAGCCCTGAAGGGGAATAATTGTAATTTAAGATGAAAAGAACCTATCAACCTTCGAGAAGAAAGCGCACCAACAAGCATGGCTTTCGCGCCCGCATGAGTTCCAAGAACGGCCGCAAGGTATTGGCCAGGCGGCGTGCTAAGGGGCGCCACAAGCTTACCGTTTCTGAAGAAACCCGACTCAAATAATATATTACTGTCGTTGGCCACACTTGGTGGTTTGTGCAATAGTGTTTTGCAAGGAATAACGGAAGATCAGCGCTTCGTTATTCCTTGTTCATTCTATAGCCTTCCTGTTTCCAGCCATTATGCCTCCATACACCTTAAAGAAAACCGAGCGACTGAAGAGCCGAAAGATCATCGGCCAGCTCTTTGAAGAGGGCCAATCCTTTGGTGTGTATCCGTTGCGCCTCATCTGGTTGGCCGTAGCGCTACCGCTGAACGATGTTCCCTTCCAAATGGCGCTGTCTGTACCGCGGCGTACTTTTCCAAAAGCGGTTCACCGCAATCTGCTGCGCCGCCGCATCCGCGAAGCGTACCGACTCAATAAACACCGGCTCTATGCAAAAACCAATGACAGCTCACTGCAGTACGCTCTGATGTTTATCTATACAGCCAAAGAGCCTGTGGCGGGTGCTGTTATTGAAGGAGCTATGCAGAAGATCATACGGCGGCTGACGAATAAGCTGTAGCCGTGTTTTGGCTTTGGCAAAGTGAACCTTCCCTTTTTTGAAGTGTACTTTCCAAAAGTCATGTACACATCAAAACCTTCAGCTTATGAAAAAAATCAGTATAGTTGTTTCCCTCTTTGTACTTTTCTGTAGCTCGACGCTGCTAGCCCAGCAGGCAAATGAAATACTGGGCATCGCCAAAGAGAACAAAACAAAAGAGTATTATGAACAGCAGTCGGCTTTATGGAAAAAGATAGCCCAAAAAAGCCCTAAAGACGGCCATGCCTGGTTTCAATATTACAAAGCCCGGCGGGCTTACTTACAACGGGCTCATCCGCAGACCTGGCTAAACAATCAGGGCGAAATATTCAATCGCCTCAAACCCATCATTGCCCAGACGCACCAACACACAGGCAATTCTTTTGAGTACTATCTGATGGAAGCGGTTAACACCACAGCCAATAGATCGGCGCCATATCTCAAAAAGGCCTATCAAATAGCTCCTGAGCGCAATGAAACTTATGAAAACCTGCTCATTCATTATGCGCTTCGATTTCAAAACGAGCAGGCGGCCGAAATGGCCAAAAAGATGTTGGCGCAGAATTATTACTCCAATGCCAACCTCAAGTGGAACTACAATGCTTTGCAAACAGCTGCACCAAATAGTGTGTATATCACCATCGGCGATATGGATGGCATACCCAAATGGGTGCTTCAGCACGGTAAAGGGATCAGAAAGGACGTACTGGTAGTGAGTAAATGGATGATGTCAGTAGATGAGGATTACCGGAAAAAGGTATTTGAAAAAGTGGGAATACAGGATCTGAACAAGAGCAAAGATGATTTTGGAGAGTTTGCTGACTACGCAGATGCGCTCGTGATTCATTTGCTGAAAAACAGTAGCCGACCGGTGTATATGGGCTGCGGAACGGGCGTCAAGTTTTTCAAAAAACACGGCATTGCCAATCAAATGTACCTGGTAGGGACCGCCTTTTTGTATTCAAGAGAAAAATTCGATAATCTGGCTGTGATGATTAAGAACTTTGAGCAGAAATATGATTTGGAATATCTCTTAAACAACTTCCAGTATCACGCGGATGATGAAGTGGTTCGAAAATATATGAACGTCACATATCTGCCCGGTCTGATGAAGCTGAAACGTCATTTTGAAAAAACAGATGAAGCCGGCAAAGTAGATTATTACAAGAAGTTGGTGATGAGGATAGCGGAAGACAGTGGCCGCAAGGACGAAGTAATGTCGTGGTTTTAATCGGAGCCGGAGATGTTTAGCAGACTTGACAATGATGAGCAGTTGATGGAGGCATTCAGCAGGGAAGGCCAACAGGAGGCATTCGGCTTGCTGTACCGGCGGTATTTTTCTGCGCTGAGTAAATACATAGCCTGGCTGTCAGGCGATATGGAAAAGGGGAAAGATATTGCGCAGAATATTTTTGTAAAAATCTATCAACACCCCGCGAGTTTTGATAGCTCCAGAAATTTTAGAGTCTGGCTTTTTTCGATTGCAAAAAATCAATGGAAAAATGATCTGCGAAACGAAGCGGTCAGGCGCCGGCATCTGGCTCTACTGCCGATAGATACACAAGGGGTAGTGCCGGACCAAAACGCAACTGCCGAGCAGCGCCGGCTGTTGTTGGCTGCGCTGAACAGCCTGCCGGAGCGTCACAAAGAGGTATTTGTGCTGAAATATACTAACAATCTGACTATCAAAGAGATCAGTGAGATATGTAGTTGTAGGGAAGGTACGGTGAAGTCCCGACTGTTTTATGCGCTCAAAAAGCTGAAAGAAGAATTGAATACTGCCAAAATCAAAGAAACATGAAAAATCTGGAAAACTTGCCCGATGCCTTGTTTGATCTGCTTGCCAGAAAAAAGTATGAAAGCCTGAATGCTGCCGAAAAAAGGCTGGTTGATGAGCATATCAGCGAAGTGGAATTTGATCAGTTTAGCAAGATCGTGCAGGATTTCCAGTCGCTCGACACCACGATGCCCATAGAGGCACCGGGTCTACCAGCTCACAAAGAAGTATCGGCAATTAAGCGGGTATTGACCTACAAAATACCGCTGTATCAGGTCGCTGTAATTGCGTTAGTATTGATTGTATCGACCCTCGCAATGTCCCGGTCACATTCGGCAGAGGGGCCGCCAGCTCATCACCCCTACGCGATCCCCACTACGCAGTCCTCTAGCGAAGCTGCTATACCCCGCATCTCGGAAGAGGCAATTGAGGAGCGGATCGAGGAGATTAAGCATGTGGTGGAATTGGACAAAGCGGAAGAGGGAAAATCGCTTGCGGAAGATGATTATCCCGAAGCACTGGTTTTTAATTTGTAGGAGATGGCGAGCGAAAATTTATGCCCCGGTATTTTTCTTTTAAGTAATTCATGGCTACTTTGAGATCATCTTTTGCTCAAAGCCATACGGATGCGTTATTCCCTTTTTCTGATACTTTTTCTCTTTCCAATAGCTTTGCTTTTGGGCCAAAAGGTTTTGCAGCTGGAAAAGCTGGGCAAGGCAAAGACCACCAAATATTATATTGGCCAGGAGCTCAGCTTCCAGCTAAATGGCGACCGCAGCTATTGGTATGAGGATGTGATCAGAGATATTTTGGTAGAAGAAGGGATGGTAGTATTTGCCAACAGGGCCGTCAAACTGGAGGAGATCAGTGCCCTGCGCCATTTATCGAGCCGCCGCTGGCTGCGTCATTTTGGCAACAGTCTTTATGTTTTCGGACTGGGCTGGGGAGTTTTTTCACTGGGCGAGCTGCTGGTAGGGGGCGAGCTGACGTGGGCAGCAGCTATCGTACCTGCCTCTGCCTTCGTGCTGGGCTGGCTGTGCCAAAAAGCAGGCCGACCGCGCAAGCTTAAGATTGGCAAAAAACGGCGGCTGAGGCTGCTTGATATTAGCCCTCCAGGCATGGGCTCATAAATGTTTATTTGTAAACATTTGATAAGCAGGTAGTTATGTCAAATTATCAAGTTATTGATATTGAGCGCTGGCCGCGCAGGGAAAGTTTTTACTTTTATAAGGATTTTGAAATACCTTTTTTCAATATCACTGCCGAGCTGGATGTAAGCCGCCTGGTCGAATACTGCCAAGTACATCAACTTTCCTTTTTCCTGGCCAGCCTCTTTGCTGCTACCCGTACCGCCAATACCATCGAAGCCTTTCGATACCGCCTGTCGGGCGATGAAGTCCTCTGCTTTGGCAAGGTTCATTGTGGCTCAACGATCCTGTACGATGACAACTCCTTTGGGTTTTGCTATTTTGAATATGTGGACGAGCTGCATGCTTTTTGCCAAAATGGCCAGCAGGAAATAGAAAATCAAAAACAACAGCGCGGCATGGATCCCAGGGATGACAGGCTGGATATGCTGCATTTTTCCATCATTCCCTGGATTCGCTTTACCGGCTTTCAGCATGCCCGCCGCCTCCGGCATGCCGACTCGATCCCCAAAATTGTATTTGGCAAATATGCTCAGCTAGAGGGGCGCTACCGGATGCCACTATCAGTAGAAGTCCATCATGCGCTAATGGATGGCTATCATGTGGGCCAGTATTTTAAGGAGATACAAAAATGGATGGATGAGCTGTGAAGAGGAATGGGCTTACCTGGCTTGCAGCAAATAGCGCACTGCCAATTCGTAGCCTTTCAGTCCAAGCCCCACGATGCTGCCTGCACAATGGGGTGCCAGATAGGAATGATGGCGATAAGTTTCGCGGGCAAATACATTGGAAATGTGTACTTCTACTACCGGCAAGCGGATGGCTGCTACGGCGTCTGCCAAAGCCACGGATGTGTGCGTGTAAGCAGCTCCATTGAGAATGATGGCATCATATTGTGTTTCTGCTGCATGCAGTTGACTGATCAACTCGCCTTCCGAATTGCTTTGGAAGTAGGCTATTTCAGTTTGTGGGAAGGCTGGGCGCAGCTTTTCGAGGTATTCTTCAAAGCTCTGTCGGCCGTAAATGTCCGGCTCCCGTTGGCCGAGCAGGTTTAGGTTAGGGCCATTCACGATCAATATTTTCATGAGGATTGATTTTCTTCATTGCGAATGCAAGCCATAGTGGTGAGCAATCGGCATCAGTTGCCCATTTCGGAAAGGAATTTGACGCGCACGAGCTGTATCTCCTCCAGCGTAATGTCATCCTCTTTCAATTCCTTGTACGCTTCATCTACCGAATCCGTTTCGGCTTCCATGAAGTAATCGTAAATATCTCCTCTGGAATATTCATCCACATTATCGTCAATAAAGTAGTCAATATTCACCTTGGTGCCAGAGCTGACGATGGCATCCAGCTCATCCATCAGTTCATCCATACGGAGGTTGTTGGAACTGGCAATATCGTGAAGGGGGATTTTGCGATCAATTCCCTGAATGATACTTACTTTCACCCTCGATTTATTAGCCATTTGCTTGACCACAATGTCGGTAGGCCGTTCGATTTCGTGCTCCTCCACATACTGTTTGATCATTTCGATGAAGGGTTTGCCATAGCGCAGCGCCTTACCCTTGCTCACACCGGTGATATTGGCCAGGTCATCCATGGAGATGGGATAGCGGGTAGCCATATCTTCAAGCGAAGGGTCTTGGAAAATGACAAAAGGAGGCAGGTTTTTTTTGCGGGCAATGGATTTCCGAATATCTGTGAGCATGTTCATCAGTACCTGATCGAGTACAGTAGATTTGCTGGAAGAAATATTGATGTTGCTGGTTTCTTCTTCAAAATTGTGATTGAGGGGAATTTTGAAGGAATAAGGTTTTTCGGAATACGCCTTACCTTTTACGGTCATTTTCAGCAATCCATAGTTCTCGATGTCTTTATAAAGCAGGTTGTGGAGCAGTGCCTGGCGAAAAATGGAATGCCAAAAAGTGTCGTCTTTATCCTTGCCCACACCATAGAGCTCCAGCTTGTTATGGTGAAAATCGCTCATTTCTTTCGTGTCTTTGCCGCGCATAAATTCAACCAGCACTTTGATGCCATAGTTTTCATTGAGTGCCTCCACAGCCTTTAAGGCCTGAGCCATCTCCGTTTTTACTTCGATCCGTTCTTTGGGGTGGCGGCAATTGTCGCACATTTTATTACAATTGCTTTCCTTGAAATCTTCTCCAAAGTAATGGAGCAAAAAGCGCCGACGGCAGGAAGTGGTTTCTGAGTAAGCGATGATCTCCTGCATCAGTTGTACACCCATTTCGCGCTCGGCTACGGGCTTGTCGCGCAAAAACTTTTCAAGACGCAGGATGTCCTTGTAGGAATAAAAAGCAACGCAGCGCCCGTCGAGACCGTCCCGACCTGCTCTGCCGGTTTCCTGATAATAGTTTTCAATGCTTTTGGGTATGTCAAAGTGAATGACAAAGCGCACATCGGGCTTGTCGATACCCATGCCAAAGGCGATGGTAGCAACAATCACATCCACCTCCTCCATCAAAAAATCATCCTGTGCTTTGGTGCGTGTTTTGGCATCAAGGCCGGCATGATAGGGCGCTGCTTTTATATCGTTGACCACCAGCAGTTTGGCAATTTCTGCAGCCGAGCGGCGGGCCTGCACATAGATGATCCCCGACTTGCCGGGCATCCCTTTGATGATCTTGATGATATTTTTTATGGTTTGCTCCTTTTTACCTTTGGGTCGCATCTCATAATAAAGATTATCCCTGTTGAAGGAGGACACAAAGCTGTTGAGCTCGGTCATATTGAGGTTTTTCACAATATCGGAGCGCACCTTAGGCGTTGCCGTGGCAGTGAGTGCGATGATGGGAATATTGCGATCGATACTTTCTATCATGGTGCGAATGCGGCGGTACTCAGGCCGAAAATCGTGGCCCCATTCGGAAATGCAGTGTGCTTCATCAACGGCTACAAAAGACAGATCAACCTGCTTGAAAAACTCAATATTTTCATCTTTGGTGAGCGTTTCGGGAGCGATGAAGAGAAGCTTGGTCTTACCATCCATGATATCGCGCTTCACTATCTTCATCTGCGTTTTGGTGAGCGATGAATTGAGGAAGTGAGCTACTTCATCGGTTTGGCTATAGCTCCGGATAGAGTCCACCTGGTTTTTCATCAATGCAATGAGAGGCGATATGACGATGGCTGTACCAGGCACCATGAGCGCCGGCAGCTGGTAGCAAAGTGATTTGCCACCACCGGTAGGCATAATGACAAAGGTGTCATGGCCATTGAGGATGCTACGGATAATAGCCTCTTGGTTGCCTTTGAATTGATCAAAACCAAAATATTGCTGAAGAGAATCGTGTAAAGATTCGTTGGCTGCTATCATTCTCTGCTAATCTTTATGAGTAATAGGGTAAGTCATAAAATGTTTTGAATATTCAAGCCTTACTTTTTTTGTAAAACTTGTCATGAACACATTATACTTACTTCAAAACAATTTCTAATATAGCTAAATTTGCATAGCTTTTCTATACCAGCGCCGAATTTATTTGTGAAAACAAGCACGAAAAATTGCTGCTCAAAGCTTGTACGTATCTCTAAATCTTTCGCTTTGTAAATTCCGGGCACCTTTTGCGGACAATCGGTCGGGTAAGCTGAAACCTTTGTATTTGCGAGTTTTTATCGCATTTTCCGAAAAGCTTCCAAAAATACAAAATATATTGTGGATAGAGAAACAAAAATCCGTTCTGTCGCACTTCAAACATTACAAATCGAGGCAGAAACCCTCCAGGCCCTTAGCAAAAGCATTGATGGCGAGTTCTGTGCCGTGGTGGCTATTATTCACGCTTCCGGCGGGCGACTTATTGTGACGGGAATTGGCAAAAGCGCAATTGTAGCCCAAAAAGTAGTAGCTACCCTCAATTCTACGGGAACCCCCGCCGTATTTATGCACGCTGCTGATGCCATCCATGGCGATCTGGGGATGATCCTGCCCGATGATATGGTACTCTGCCTTTCGCAAAGCGGCGACACCTCCGAAATCAAAGTGTTGGTGCCGCTATTACACAATCTCGGCAATATACTGATCGGAATGACCGGGCGGCGCGATTCCTACCTCGGCCAACAAGCGCAGCATGTGCTCTTCACTCCTGTTTCCAAAGAGGCCGACCCCAACAATCTGGCACCCACTGCCAGCACTACGGCCCAGATGGCGATGGGCGATGCATTAGCCACCGCTTTGCTGGCGCTGCGCGGCTTTTCTCCCAATGATTTTGCCAAATTCCACCCCGGCGGCTCACTGGGCAAGCAGCTCTATTTGCGTGTACGCAATTTGTATCCGCTCAATGAAAGCCCCAAAGTGCTTGCCCACACTCCTGTGGATGCTACCATCCTGGAAATGACTTCCAAGCGCCTGGGTATCGCAGTGGTGGTGGATGAGACCAATAGCATTCTCGGGGTTATTACCGATGGTGACTTACGGCGAATGCTCGAAAAAAACGCTACGATTAAAGCATTGACTGCAAAAGATATTATGAGCATAAATCCAAAGACAATCAGCGAAGAGGCTATGGCGGTAGAAGCTCTGGAGCTAATGCGTAAGCACAGCATCACCCAGCTCATCGTTGCGGAGAATCGGCGCTATCTGGGCATCATTCATTTGCATGATCTGCTTCGCGAAGGCTTAGTTTAATGAGCACAAGCGGTTTGAAATACTACCTGGCTGCCTGCGTGTTGCTGCTTGCCTGTTCTTCTGAGAGGAACCAAGCCACTCATCTTGCCTTCTATCACTGGCAGAGTCGGCTCGATGTCAGCAAGCAGGAGGAGGCTTATTTGGAGGCATTGGCGGTGAAGAAAATATACGTCCGGTTTTTTGATGTAGATTGGGATGAAGAGCGGCGGGATGTGGTGCCATTGGCAGAGCTTGAGCTGGGCAGGCTGCCCGACGATACGCTTCACATTGTAGCTGTAATATTCATTACCAACCGGACTTTGCTCAAAATAGCTGGCGAAGAGCTTCCCAGGCTTAGTGCCCGCATCCGCAAGAAAATTCGACAGCATTGGCGCCGCCTGCCGAAGAGCTATTCGCTAAAACAAATCCAGTTGGACTGCGACTGGAGCGGGCAAAGCCAGCAGGCTTTCTTTAAACTAATAGAGCTGTTGAAAAAGGATTTTAGCCGCGATTCTCTGCAAATTTCGGCCACCATCCGTCTCCATCAGCTAAAATACCCGAAACGAACGGGTGTACCTCCTGCCGATCGGGGCATGCTCATGTACTACAACATGGGAGAGCTGGAGCGTCCTGATGAGCGTAATTCCATTTTGGATAATAAGGTAGGCAAATCGTATCTTCAAAATACGGCCAGCTATCCACTGCCACTTGATCTGGCGCTGCCCCTGTTTCGCTGGGGGGTGGTATTTCGCGATGGCAGAATGATCCGCCTTATCCATGAGCTGGGGCCGGAAATGTTGGCAGATAGCAGCCGCTTTCTCAAAACATCCTCCCAGCGGTATGAACTGGTGAAAAGTACGTATCTTCAAGGGCACTATTTGTACGAAGGAGATTTCATCAGGCTGGAGTCGGTCAGCTATGCGGATTTGGAAGAAGCGGCCCGTCTGATTGGCCCCCAAATGCCCCCTTTAGCCTACGATCTTACTTTTTACCATCTTGATTCGGCCATCATCAATCGTTATTCGCATGAATCATTATTACAAATCAAAGCTGTTTTGGATCGCACCGCCTATTGAAAAACTGCTGAAAACCGGCGGGCTATTCCTGCTTTTTTTTCTATTGCCGCTGCCCATCTCTGTAGGCTGCGGCCCGATCGAAGCTGGCTTTCAAGGGTATTCATTCGTCAATCCGGCAATCGTTGACCAGGCTGCTCCGACCGCTCCCTATTTTCTTCGTTTCGAGGAGGTGTACGACTATTACAATGAAGCCCGAAAGGTACAGCTCAATGATAATTTGCGCGAATGGAAAGACATTTTTTGCGATCAGGTGAAAATAGCAGACCTCCATCAGGTCATCTATAAATCCAGTGTGGATGATCTGGAATTGTTGCATACCAGTGTGCGCAGCAAAAATATTCCGCTGGATTATCGCCTCGAAAAAAACTCTTTTGCCCGGTATCTTAAGAAGCACAAATGCCTCGAAACGGTGGATTATCTCATCTTTGCCAAAAGGTGTGAGCCGCATGTAGTGGCTTCAGCTGATGCCTGGGAAGCCCCTCCGCGCGATACGCTAAACATGCAGCGGCTTATCCAAGCGGGCTTGCGGGAGTTTATGGCCACCCAATCCAATTACCTGCGCCTGCGCTATGCCTACCAGTTGATCCGCCTGGCTCATTATGCCAAAGACTACCAGCAAACGCTCGACCTCTACGATTTTCTGCTGCCCAAATTGGATCGGATGGAGAGCCTGATCTACTACTGGATATTGGGCCATCGGGCCGGGGCGCTCAAAGCTTTCGGCAGGCGGGCCGAGGCGGCATATCTTTATTTACAGGTTTTTGAATATTGCCCCAGCAAGCGGGAGCAGGCCTTTCGCAGTTTTTCTATTGACAATGATGCCGAATGGCAGGAAGTATTTTTGAAGTGCAAAAATGATCGGGAAAGAGCTATGCTGTATGCCCTACGCGCCCGGGTGAAGGACAGCAAGGCGGCCAAAGAGATGGCCAAGATCTACAACCTCGACCCGGCCAATGACCAGCTGGAGCTGCTGCTGGTCAGAGAGATCAAAAAGCTGGAAAAAGATTTTCTGGGGCTGCCCTTCAACGACCAGCGGCAACGCAACAAGGAGCTTTTTGGCTTGCCCCGCAAAGAAGCTGGCAGTGAGCTGATCGATTTGCAGGCATTGGCCCGCAAAGCTGCCAAAGAGAAAAAAGTAAGCCGGCCAGAGCTTTGGCAAATTGCCGACGGCTACCTCGAATACCTCGCCGGCAATTTGTACGATGCCGGCAAAACCTTCGCTGAGGTTGGTGAGCGGGTCACACAGCCCGCACTGAAAGAACAGTTGGAGCTATTCGAACTCATCCTCCACGTACACAGCTATGAGGAAATGGATATCGACAATGAAAATGAGGTGTACACCATTATCAAGGAAAATCCTTTGTACAAAAAATACAAAGACCTGCCCGACTTTATCAATGACCGGGTGGGCCACATCTACGCCACCACCGGCCACCCCGGCCTGGCCTATCGGGCGCACTACGATCTGTTTGGCCTCTATCTCAATCCCCAGCTCGACATCATCGATGACCTGATCGAAGCTTGCGGGCAGGCCGAGAAGAGCGATCTCGAAACAGCCATGTGCATTGATGAGAAGGGCGAGGCCATTTACAACCAATTGCTCGACATGAAGGGCACGCTATTGTTCAGCCAGGGCAAACCCGAAGCGGCGGTGGAAACGCTGCGCCGCATACCGCGTGAGGACTGGGACCGCTACCAGCTCAATCCTTTTCACGAGCGATTTATCGACTGCACTGAATGCCCCGTGCGGGATACCATCGCTTACAATAAGGTGGAAATGATCCAGCGAATATTTGAGCTGGAATACAAGGCCAAAGCGGATTTTGACTATGGCGGGTACTATTACTATCAGCTCGGCAATGCCTATTACAACCTGTCGTACTTTGGCCATTCCTGGCATGCGTTGGACTTTTTCCGCAGTGGCTCCAACTGGCATTACGACCGAGATCAGATTTACGACAAATTCGATGCGCCCTTTGGCAATCGCGAAAATACCAGCCTGAGCCTGGCTTTGATGTATTACGAAAAGGCCCGCCAACTGGCCCACAACAACGAACTGGCCGCCAAAGCCAGCTTCATGGCCGCCAAATGTCAGCTCAACAATTACTACATGAGCAAGGACTGCGACTACTACGGAGGCTCCAACCGTATTCCCGATCTACCGCCGGAATACCACACCTATTACGATCTGCTACGCACCCAGTACAGGGATACCGAATTTTATCAGGATATTATCGAGGAGTGTAAGTTTTTCAGGGCTTATGCCAGGCGGGGGGAGTGATTAAAAGCAGCCAGAATTATCAACAGTTACTTTATTAGTGCCCTGGGCAGCTGTTTCTTATTTTATTGCTTTTTTTCCGGCTTAAAGCCAATACGTTTTCTGTTTTCGTGTTTTGTTTGTGCTTTGTCTTTTTGTAGCAGATAGTTTAGAGCCTGTTGTATGTCTTTGAATTGTTTGTTGTATTTAGCCTCTAACTCTTTGAGTTTTTTAGTTAAATCCTTATGACTAAGAGCATATTGCCTAACGAATACAAAGGCTCGCATAATAGCTATGTTCATATCGATAGCCTTTTTACTTCGCAGTACACTTGATAGCATAGCTACACCTTCCTGGGTGAAAGCGAAAGGATTATATTTGCTATGTTTTCCGCGACCGGATTCTTCTAAGGTCACAAATTGTGATCTTAAAGAAATGTACTCATCCCTTGTCAATTCAAACATAAAATCCTTTGGGAAACGATTTATATTTCTTCGAACTGCTTGCTTTAAAATCCTAGTCTCAACTTCATACAACTCTGCCAAATCAAAATCAAGCATTATTCGTTGTCCGCGAACTTCATAAATCCTGTTCTGTATAATCTGTAAGTCCATTTATCTATGAACTGATTTAAACTATTGTATTGTTGTTGAGGCTTGGCCATTGTAGGTTCTGGCGATTTCTCTTTTTGAGTGCGTACCTGTATGGTACGAACGATAAAAGGAAAGAAGTCAGGTTCTATAAGGGCTGGAGCCGCAAACCATTAGAAAAGTTTAAATCAGTTCTATATGCGATGGTGGATTTATTCATGATTTTAAAAATTTAATAAATCAGCATCGGTATATATATTTCATGCTCTTAATCCTCCAGCTTCACTTCAAACACACCATTCTCTATCCTGACAGTATCTGCGCCACTACCACTGACTTTTATATACGTAGTTGAAAGTTTTCCACTAATAATTTTAGTTTTTGGATCTACTTTTGTCAACTCAATAGTGTTGGCCCCATCAGCTAAAAGATCATAGGTGGCGTCCAGTACATCCCCGTCAAAGGCAAGTGTATAGTAATTTGATCCACTTAACCCATCATCTTTTCGATTATCTGCTTCAGATGATAAGCTATAATTTCCTTCACTGTGCGGAATTTTAAAAATAAAAAGAGTGCGAGACAAATTGGAGGAATCCTAAAATGAGAAGAGTTTGAAGGAATTTAGTAAATTTAAGTTAGAAAATAGATTTACTGACCCTCAAACTCTAATTCAAGGTATGGACAAAAAAGTACTAATACAAAAAATAGAAGAAGAAATCGGAAGATTGGTTGACCTAAGTGATGAATATGTAGAGCAGGATGTAGGGATTGATAAAATAGAACTAAGCCTACTAAGTGAATTGCTGAAGCTGGGACTGTTGCTATTGAACTACATAATCAAGCAAAAGTTAAAAAAGGTTGAGGAATATCTCCCGATTTTGGAATCAGGAGAGAGCTACAGGAGTAAAGGGACAAAGAAGCGGAACTACCTCAGTTTGTTTGGTCTGATACAAATCCATCGTCCATCGTATTTGAGTACTCAACGCGGTCAATTTTATAAAATAGACGATTATTTGCAGTTGCCCAAGGGTTGTTATTGGTCGTACAATCTACAAGAGTTGGTAGGGGGAAGTGCTACCCAGGGGAGTTACAAAGAAAGCGTAGTGATAGTGAATAAATTATTAGGTTTGAATCTGAGTGGAAAATCTTCGGAGAGAAATGTCAATCATTTGGGCGAGTACGTTGATCAGTACTATGAGTTGGAGCGAGAAGAAGCTCAAGAAGATGAAGCGTTGTTTTTTAGCACTACCTTTGATGGTAAAGGATTGCCGAAGATAAAGGCAGTACAACAAAAGGAGGCCAATCCCAAAAAGCGGCTAAGCAAAGGGGAGAAAAAGGGTAAGAAACAAAGTGCGACAGTGTCAGTTACCTCTGTTTTTACGCCTCAACAAAGGACTGCCGACCAGATATTGGATGGCTTGATGGGAGTGCAAAAAGAAGCTGCTCAAGAGGACGAACCAGCATCAACACAACAAAAGAAAACGGAAAATAAGATGCACACTAAAATTCACCGTAGAGCATTTTTAGCCAATCAGCAAAAGGCAATAGATTATGGGATAGAAGATTTAAAATCAAAAATGACCAACTCCCAAAGTCGATTCGTCATCCCCATAGATGCCGGAATAGGCTTGGAAGATAAAATACTGGCAAGCATAAAGAAGAATAATCTGGAAGGTCAATTTGATGGAATCATTTTAGACATAGTCCATGTAAGCGAATACGTTTGGGATTGTGCCAATGCCATATTTGGAGAAAGTTCTAAGTTGAGAACAAGCTGGGTCAGAGGGGTGTTAAAAGATATATTGGAAGGAGGAACTGAAAAGGTAATAAAAGACCTTGTGTTGAATAGAGACAAAACAGAATTATCGACAAACAAAAAGAAGCAGTTAAATAAGGCAATCACCTATTTGACTAACCATAAACACAAAATGAATTACGCTGATTTTTTGAAAAAGGGGTATCCAATCAGTTCAGCTCTGGCAGAGTCTACTTGTAAGCATTTGGTCAAAGATAGAATGGAGCAAAGCGGTATGAGATGGTCATCCAAGGGGGCGCAAAACATGCTTGACCTTAGAGCTGTAAAACAAAACGGAGACATCGAAGATTTTATACAATTCGTCAGACTAAGGGAACGAAAAGTAAATTTAGTCCGATTAGCTGCTTAAATACAAAACCCCTAATTTGTCATGCACTCAAATAAAAAGTTCTTCTTTTAACACACCTGAATTGTCATGAACTTCAAACCGGAAATCGATGCCGGTTCCAAGTGGCGCATCAATCAATGCTTCTCCTTTGGCTTCCCACGGTGCTCCATTGAGCAGTGCCATTAGCTTTCCGCTGGCTTGGTCCTTGTTGCAGGTACTGAACAGAAAAAGACTCAGGATAAATAATATATACTTCATAAGCTTGCTTGCTGTTATCAGAAACAAGATTAATCCTCCAGTTTCACTTCAAACACGCCATTCTCTATTCTGACAGTATCTGCGCCACTACCCCGTATCTTTATATATACCGCTGAAAATTTACCACTGATGATTTTTCTTTTTTCATCAACTTCGGTCAATTCTATAGTATTATCTGCCTGGGGCAACAGATCATAGCGGGCATCTATCACATCTCCGTCGAAGGCAAGTGTGAAATACCCTGACCCACTTAACCCATCATCTTTTCTAATATCTGCTTCAGATGATAAGCTATAATTTCCTTCACTGTGCGGAATTTTAAAAATAAAAAGTTCTTCTTTTAACACACCTGAATTGTCATGAACTTCAAACCGGAAATCGATGCCGATTCCAAGTGGCTCATCAACCAATGCTTCACCTTTTGCTTCCCACGGTACTCCATTGAGCAGTGCCATTAGCTTTCCGCTGGCTTGGTCCTTGTTGCAGGTACTGAACAGGAAAAGACTCAGGATAAATAATAAATATTTCATGAGTGTATTTAATCCTCCTCCGACGACTCCGTCTGGCCAGATGAAGAGGCGCCCTCGATGGTTTCGCTTTCTGCCGAAAGGTCATCCTCATCCACCGGATCGGGAGCCCGGTCGGAGGGACGGGAGCCGATGAGGCGCTCGACATCCGATTTGAGCAATACTTCGTTTTCGAGCAGTGAGTTGGCCAGTATTTCCAGCTCATTTCTCTTCTCGCGCAGCAGTTTTTGAGCCCGCTCGTATTGAATTTCTATCAGATTGCGCACCTCATCATCGATCAGTTTAGCCGTTTCATCGGAGTAAGGCTTCTGAAATTGATCCTGCGAAAGACCATGAAAGGAAACATTGCCGACTTTATCGTTCATGCCGTAAATGGCGATCATGCTGTACGCCATCTTGGTGACCTGGTCGAGGTCGTTTTGGGCGCCGGTAGAGATTTTGTCGAAAGTAATTTTCTCCGCTGCCCGGCCGCCCAGCGTCATACAGATACGGTCGAGGAATTGCTCGGTGCGGGTGATGTATTCTTCTTTTGGCAAATATTGGGCATAGCCGAGGGTGCCAATTCCGCGAGGTACAATGGTCACTTTCACCAGCGGAGAGGCATGGGGCAGATACCAGCCACAGATGGCGTGGCCAGCCTCGTGGAAGGCAATGATTTCCTTCTCATGCGGTGCGATGAGTTTGTTTTTCTTTTCCAGCCCACCGATCACCCGGTCGAGGGCGTAGTTGAAATCATCCAGATCGACCTGCTGCTTGTTTCGGCGCGCTGCAATGAGTGCTGCTTCGTTGCATACGTTGGCAATATCGGCACCGGCAAATCCGGGAGTCATTTCGGAGAGCACAGATGCCTTCACATCGGGGCCATACTTGATATGCTGAAGATGTACTTTGAAGATGGCTTCGCGGCCTTTCAAATCCGGATGGTCGATCCCGATCTGGCGGTCGAAGCGTCCGGGGCGCAGCAAGGCATTATCGAGCACATCGGGGCGGTTGGTGGCGGCCATGAGGATGACGCCCTTGTCGGTACTAAAGCCATCCATCTCAACGAGCAATTGGTTGAGGGTGTTTTCGCGTTCGTCATTACCCCCCTGGAAGGAGCTTTTGCCCCTTGCCCGACCGATAGCATCAATCTCATCGATGAAGACGATACAGGGTGCTTTTTCACGAGCTTGTTTGAAGAGGTCTCGTACCCGGCTGGCACCAACACCTACAAACATCTCCACGAAATCGGAGCCGGAAATAGAGAAAAAAGGTACAGCCGCTTCGCCTGCCACCGCTTTAGCAAGCAGTGTTTTGCCGGTACCGGGAGGCCCGACCAGGAGTACCCCTTTGGGGATTTTGCCTCCCAGTGCGGTATATTTTTTAGGATTTTTCAAGAAATCGACAATTTCCATCACCTCTTCCTTTGCTTCATCGAGGCCGGCCACATCCTGGAAGGTAACGGTGACCTTGCTGTTGTTGTCGAAAAGCGTAGCTTTCGATTTGCCGATGTTGAATATTTGGGCACCCGGGCCACCCGCCGCACCACTTACGCGGCGCATGATAAACACCCAGATGGCGATGATGATGATGATGGGTAGTACCCAGCTGAGCAGCGGAGCCAGCCAGTTGGTTTTGGTTTTGTACATGGCGCTGATGGGAGCGTCCATGTCCACTTGTATATTCTCCAACTTTTCGTCAAACCGATCTACTGAGCCGATTTCGAAAGAGTAGTGAGGCCTCACGGCGCCGAATTTGCTTTTGGCCGCATCCTTATAGTCTTCCAGCCGCTCGGGCTTGATGTACACATGCGCCAGCTCTTTATTGATCACTTCGATGCGTTCCACATCGCCGCCGCGAATCATTTCTTCGAATCGGCTCCAGCCAATTTCTTCCTGACTTGCATTAGAGAGACTGTAAAAGTTGAGTGCCAGTAAAAAAAGCGCTACCAGCCCGTATATCCAGTAAGAATTGAAACGAGGGACATTATTTTTTTGCTCGTTATTATTATCCATTCAGTTGATTCATTGTTATTAAATTAACCGGCAAGCAGTTGTAATTAAAACGAATTAGTGTAACAATCGTTTGAAAAAATCGACGGAATTAAGTGAAAAACACTACAAATTTTCATATTCAGTGAAAATAGCGTCTCCCCAGAGGTCTTCCAATTCATAAAAAGCTCTCGTTTCGGGATAAAAAACGTGGACCACGGTTTCGAAATAATCGAGCAATATCCACTGGGCATGCTTCTGTCCTTCATAATGAAAAGGAAGCGTGTTGGCCTCATCTTTTAGTTTTAGGTACACATTTTCAGCGATTGCTTTGACCTGAGTGCTGGAATCACCTTCACAAATGATGAAAAAGCTGGCAGGTGCATCGTCCAGATGACGGAGGTCCAGTTTGATAATTTGTTTGCCTTTAATATCCTGAATACTGTTTATTATCAAATCATTGAACGCTTCGGCTGACCAATTTTTTTGCTGGGCTTCTTTTTGTGAACTCAAATTGTCGTCTTTTCGTATTTTTGATTTTTGTTGAAAAAAGGTTGTTTAGCAATCATTAGCAGATTAAAAAACAAAGGTATTAACCTGTAAATTTAAAAAATACTTCCTTTGCATACTATCGAAAACACGCTTTTCATCGGAAAAGTTTTCCTCCACTTTCCTTCACTACCCTCCACCAATGCCTATGCTGTTGAGCTGATATCAAAAAATAAACCAAGCGAAGGGACTGTTATTGCAGCAGCCAGGCAGCAGGATGGCCGGGGCCAGATGGGCAGCAGCTGGCATAGTGAGGCGGGCAAAAACATTACCCTTAGCATCATATTGTACCCCGGCTTTTTAGTGCCGCGCCAACAGTTTTTACTCGGCCAGGCCATCTGCCTGAGTATGCTTGATGTCATCAGCCCATACGTGCAAGGAGGGCTCAGTATCAAATGGCCCAACGACTTGTACATAGGGGCTGAAAAGCTTGGCGGCTTGCTTATTCAAAACAATCTGAGCAAACAGCTCATCCAGCATTCGGTTGCAGGTATCGGGCTGAATATCAATCAAACCCGTTTTCCCGCCCAGCTGCCCAATCCCACCTCTTTGGCATTACAAACAGGCAAAGCGTATCCGCTCGAGCCGCTTATTGCTGTCTTGTGCCAGGCTGTGGAAAGGCGGTACCTGCAATTGCGGCAAGGGAAGTATGCCGAAATCCGACAAGCATATGTGCATCAGTTGTACCGCTTCGGGGAAGAGCATCTGTTTGAGCGACCCGATGGCAACATCTTTAGCGGCACGATCGTAGGAGTGACCGAGTCGGGGAAATTGCGCGTCCAGCACAGGCAGGGCGAAGAAGCCTTCGGCATCAAAGAAATCCATTTTGTAAGATAATCAAGAGTCATGCGGGTACATATTATTACGATTGGTGACGAAATTCTTATCGGCCAAACGATCGATACCAACTCCGCCTGGATGGCGCGGCAGCTCAACCTTATAGGCGCACAAGTGGCTGAAATTCAGTCAGTTAGCGACCAAAAAGCTGCTATTTTGGATAGCCTGGCCCATGCTGTGGGGCAAGTAGAAGTAGTGCTCATCACCGGCGGCCTTGGGCCTACCAAAGACGATATAACCAAGCTGGCACTGGCTGAATTTTTTGATACTGAATTGCAATTTCATCAACCAACGTATGATCGCATCTTGCGCATGTTTGAGAAATGGGGCAGAGCACCAACCCCCGCTCATCGGGAACAATGTTACCTGCCGGCCAGGGCCCGCATTCTGGTCAACAAGAAAGGCTCGGCGCCGGCAATGTGGTTTGAGTATCAGGGCAAAACTATCGTGTCCATGCCGGGTGTACCTTTTGAAATGCAATATCTGATGGAGTATGAAGTATTACCCCGCCTCCAAAAGCAATATGCCGGAATACCCGTACTGCACCGCTATATTATGACGGTTGGTGAAGGAGAAAGCAGAATTGCTCAACACATCGCCGATATTGAAGAGCAGCTTCCGCCTCCTCTCAAGCTGGCCTTTCTGCCCGGCCTGGGGCAGGTGAAGCTGCGCCTCACGGCCAGCGGCGCCGATGAAGCACTGCTTACAAAGCTACTCAATGAGCAGGTGAGAGTTATTAGCGAGCGGATTTCGGACTTTGTTTATGGGTACGACGAGGTGAAACTGGAGGAAGTGGTGGGGGAGCTGTTGCGCAACAAAGGCATGCACCTATGTACCGTAGAGAGCTGTACGGGTGGTTATATAGCCCATTTGATCACCTCGGTGCCGGGCTCTTCCGATTATTTCAAAGGAGGAATAGTGGTGTATTCCAATGATGTGAAGCAGCGCCAATTGGGTGTGCAAGCAAGTACACTGGAGCGCCGGGGGGCGGTGAGCGAAGAGGTGGTAAAAGAGATGGTGGCAGGTTCGTTGGATGTATTCGATGTCGATGTGGCGGTAGCAGTTTCGGGGGTTGCCGGGCCGGGCGGTGGTACACCGGACAAGCCGGTGGGCACTATATGGCTAGCAGCAGGCAATCGGCAGCGCATGGTTACCCAAAAACTGCAACTTTCCAAAGATCGCCTTTTGAATATTCAGTACACAGGTATTGAGGCTTTAAATATGATAAGAAAATTTTTATTAGAGCAATAAATCCAGTAATTTTGGGTTCCTTTTGAACGAAGGACAAAGTCGGGGATTAGAAGGCGCAAGTTTCACTGCCGGCTTGCCAATTTCACCAAATATACTGGCCTATGGCACAAGTTGAATTGATTATGCCCAAGATGGGAGAAAGCATTATGGAAGCCACCATTCTGAAATGGGTGAAAAAGGTAGGTGATACGGTAGAGTTGGACGAAACCATCCTCGAAATCGCTACGGATAAAGTGGATTCCGAAATCCCCTCACCTGCCAGCGGTACGATTGCTAAAATATTGCATAAGGAAGATGAAACGGTAGAGGTAGGAAAGGTCATTGCCATCATAGCTACGGAAGGGGAGGAAGTACAAGCCGCCCCCAGCCCCGCTACCCAAGAAGTGCCACCTACCAATGGTAAGCCCGAAACGGAAAAACCAGAACCCGAACTGGAATCTGCCCCCGCCCCTGCCATGAGTAGTGCCCCGGCTGTTTCGGGTAGTAGCAAGCCATCGGAGAGCAAGCGCTTTTACTCACCCCTCGTTCGCAACATCGCCAGCAAAGAAAATATAAGCCAACCAGAACTGGACCGCATCCCCGGCTCCGGAAAAAATGGGCGGGTGACTAAAAAAGATATGCTGGCATTTTTGAAGAATCGAGGTGCCGGCAGCCCTGGTGCCCAAGTAGCCGGTACGAATATTACAACGCCTGCCAGCCTTACTACAAGCGGCCATACAGAGATCGTAGAGATGGATCGCATGCGGCGGTTGATTGCCGATCACATGGTCAAATCGAAGCATACCTCGCCCCATGTTACCAGCTTTGTAGAGGTGGATGTTACCAATTTGGTCAACTGGCGCAATCGCGTGAAAAAGGCCTTTTTGGAAAAGCACGGCGAAAAGATCACCTTCACGCCTATTTTTGTGGAAGCGGTCACCAGAGCCATTCGCGATTTTCCGATGGTCAATGTATCGGTGGATGGGAATAACATTATTGTAAAAAAGGATATCAACGTGGGATTGGCTGTAGCTCAACCTTCAGGCAACTTGATAGTGCCGGTCATCAAAAATGCCGACCACATGAATTTGCTGGGCTTGACGCGCATGGTTAATGATTTGGCTGCGCGGGCCCGTGTCAATCGCCTGAAGCTCGATGAAATACAGGGTGGCACCTTCACACTCACCAATGTAGGCACTTTCGGTAATGTGATGGGCACGCCGATCATCAATCAACCGCAGGTGGCCATCATGGCAACAGGGGCTATCCGCAAAAAACCCGCCGTGATCGAAACAGAATATGGTGATCTGATTGGCATCCGGCAAATGATGTATTTGTCGCTTTCTTACGATCATCGGGTGGTGGATGGATTTTTAGGCGGTTCGTTTCTGCGGAGAGTAGGAGATTATCTGGAAGCGTTTGATGTGGAGCAGCGTTTTTAATATCCTTGTTCGATAAAAGCCTCCCGGCAGATTTTGTACAAAGTACCCTTTCAAACATACATTTGGGAACTGTTTTACTTTTGTCAAAACAGCTGAAAATATGTGGAACCATTACAAATACCGATTCTTTGTTTTGTGGATATGCTGTATGTTCACCGGCTTTTCCAGCCTGGCACAGGGTTCAGCCAAAAAACTTAAAAGCGAAGGCTTAACCTACTTTGATCATCAGCAATACCGCCAAGCACTCAACATGTTCCTCAAGTATCAGCGCATCAAGAAGGGAGATTTGGAAGTGTATTATAAAACAGGCGTTGCTTACTACCATACCAATCAACTACCGGAGGCAAGAAAAATTTTGCTGAATCTTATCGAAAATGGCAAAAAAGCCAATCCCAAGGCTTACTACTATCTGGGAAAAATTGAGCAAGCAGCGCTTGACTTCAAATCTGCCATCAAGCAATACAAGCAATACCTTCGGCATACCAAGCCAAACCAAAGCGATCGCAACAGTGTGAAGGATGCTATCCGCCGCTGTGCCAGCGGCCTGCGGGCCAGTCGCCAGGAGGAACTGGCCGTAGTGGAAAATCTGGGAGAAGAGGTGAACGGAACAGGCGATGACTTTGGCCCGGTAAAAAGCCCTAATTACGACGATAAAATCTATTTCTCCACTTCCCGAAAAGGCAATATTGGCGGGCTGCGCGATAAGAATGGCCTGCGGGATAGTAAGCATGGAAATTATAATGCCGACATTTATTCCTCTGTCATTATAAATGGTCGGTGGAGTGCTACCATGCCGCTTTCTTCGCTCATCAATAGTCCTCGCCACGATGTGTTGCTGGACTTCAATAGCAATGGCTCGGTGATGTACTTTTTTAAAGGGGGCAATCTGAGAGAGGGTCAGATATTAGTAGATACATTTTCGCAGCAGAGCGAAGGCAGAATGCTCTTTCCAACCAGTTGTTTGGTGAGTCCGGTGGCTCCGGAAAACGGGGATGGCGCCCTTTTCTTTTTTAATGACTCGACGCTATTGTTTAGCAGCCATCGCAATGGCGGCTACGGCGGCTACGATCTTTACATCACAGCGTATCGGGCAGGCCAGTGGTCGGAACCGGAAAACCTGGGCCCCGCAATAAACTCTGCCTATGATGAAACAAGCCCCTTTTTGTCGAAAGACGGGCGAACCCTTTATTTTAGCAGCAACAATCGTAAAAGTATCGGAGGCATGGATGTGTTTAAGACCTACTTCGATGAGTCAACAAGAAGCTGGAACCGCCCTGCCAACCTGGGGCTGCCCATCAATTCAGCCGCTGACGACAGCTATTTCCGCCTAACGCCCGACGGGCTGAAAGCCTTCTTTTCTTCCTCCCGCAAAGATGGCTTCGGAAAGCTGGATATTTACATTGCCTATTTTAAAACGGCCCAAAGCGAACAGCTTGCTGCGCTGCCCAACCTCTTCACCGATAGCGGCCGGCAAGATGTAGCCGGCCAGCACATCTCCTCCGGCCCAACCGGAACGGAAGGCACCAATGGGCATGTGTCGTCTGTACATGGTGAGATGAGGCAATTTGAGTTTCCACTGCTATTTTACAAATCGGATGATGATGTGCTCAACTCTGCCAATTTGCGTACCTTGAATAAGGTGGTGCAGCTGTTAAAGGCTTACCCACAGGTGCAGCTGGCCCTTAATAGCCATTCGGATGCCAGTGGGCCACTGGAATTTTCTATCTATTTTTCTATCAAAAGAGCAGAAAAGGTAGCGCAATACCTCGTTGAGCAGGGCATTGATGCTGACCGGATTGAGTTGCAAGGCTCTGGCCCCAATTATCCAATTGCCAAAAATCTGATCAAAGGAGAAGCGAGTGCGCATGGCCAAAAATTCAATCGGCGCATAGAGCTGATCTTCTTCAATCTGGAGAACCAACCGCTTCAGATTTCCTACGATCGGCCCAATCTGAATGCCTATGCGGATCCTTCCAACGAATATTATAAAAAGCTCACAGAAGGGCTGAGTTACAAAATCCAGATCGCTGCCATCAAACAGATGTACAACAGCCCGGTTTTTCTGGCCTATCCTGATCCGATGGTAGAAAAATCGGCCGATATGGATACCTACCGATACACAGTGGGCTTGTACAAAACCTTTTCCTCTGCCAATCAATTGCGCAGCGAGCTTGTCCGCCAGGGGATCAAAGATGCCTTTGTGGTGCCGTATATCGACGGCCGCCGAATCAATCGGAGCGAGGCAGTAAAAAGGATGCCCGAACACCGGGATTTGCTGCAGTTTTTGTCTTCATCGGAATAAACCACCGCCTTGCGGGAAGAGAGACGAGACCGTATTTAGAGGCTATTCGTTTGTTTTCTTTTTCAAAAAAGCCCATCTTCGCTAAAGATTAAACAGAACAAATGAGTAAGATTAGCTTTTTGAAGGAGAGTCTGAAAAACCTCAAAACGGTAGGTACCTTCACCCGCAGCTCCAAATATTTATGTAAGAACATGATTCGCCATGTGGAGTTTAGCGATGCGCGTACCATTGTGGAGCTGGGAGCAGGCGATGGCGTGATTACCAGGCATATTCTGCAGAGTATGCATCCCGATTGCAAGTTGCTGGCATTTGAAGTGAACAGGTCTTTCTGTCAAAAGCTGAGAAAAATTAAGGACCCACGCCTTCAGGTGATTGAAGATTCTGCTGAAAACCTCGACCAATACCTCCAGCACAATGCTATTCAGGAAGTCGATTATTTTATTTCCGCCATTCCCTTTGTTGCGCTGCCAGATGAGCTGAGCTACCGGATCGTCCGCAAATGCCATCAGCGGCTAAAAAAAGACGGCCGCTATGTACAAGTTCATTATTCTCTGATCACCAAAAAAATGTACGAGGTTGTATTCGGCAATGTGGATGTCAACTGGGTACCGCTCAATTTGCCGCCAGCCTTTGTACTGGTAAGCGACAAGCACTGATCCATCCTTTTATAGGTCTTTTTCAAAAACAATTCGATATTGTTCAATAGTGTCTTTCGGTATCACTTCGATGATATGAAAGCCATTGGCGATACCAAAGTGGAGCATGGCACGCAGGTAGTTGCGCGTTTTGAATCGTACTCTGCTAAAGCCTTGCAAGCGAGCCCAGTGGTGCTGCTCATCAGCCAGGGCCTGAGCTATGCCCATCTTGCGGAATGCCGGCAGCACTCCCCCCATCCAGGAGTAAAAGTAGCCATCGCAGGCATAGCCCAGCTTAAAGCCAACGGCTTGGCCCTCACTATAGGCAGCAAGGACTAAGTGTGGTTTGTCGTTTAGGCGCTGCTCATAAACGGCCGGTTCATAGGGGGTGTCAAATTCAGGAATTTGATGAGAGAGGCTGACGATCGTGGGAATATCCGAATTTTCAATTGAAAAGGGGATTTGTTTTCTTTGCATCTTCATCATTTTTTAGATTTGCAAAATGTTGAAATTCATTGCCCGGCTTTTGTTGGCAACGGCCGTTTTGTATGCTTTACTAGTAGGAGGCGTGTACAGCTTTCAGCAAAAGATACTATTTCGGCCCGATAAATTGACCAGCGATTATCAGTTTGATTTCTCCGAACCTTTTGAGGAACACTACTTCCTTACTAAAGATGGTGTTCGGATCAATGCGTTACTTTTTCCCACTCAAAATATAAAAAAAGGAGTGGTGTTGTATTTGCATGGCAATGCCGACAACCTGCAACGCTGGGGCAAATATCAGATCGAGTTTACCAAAAGGGGTTACGATGCTTTTGCTATTGATTACCGGGGCTATGGGAAAAGTGGTGGCGAGGTAAGCGAAGAGGGGATGTATAGCGATGCCCTCGCAGCCTACCAAACCTTGCGGAAAAATCACGAAGCTGAAGAGATCATCATTTTTGGCCGATCGCTGGGTACCTCGGTGGCTGCCTGGCTGGCATCGAAGGTGGAGGCCCGCATGCTCATATTGGAAACACCCTTTGAAAATATGCGCAATTTGATGCATCTGCAATCCCTGGGCTTTTTGCTGCCGTTCAATTTTAAATACCAATTTTCTACCAACCAATACCTCGCCAACGTACCTTGTCCTATAGTAATCTTTCATGGCACACAGGATAAAGTGACCCCCTATCAAACAGCGGAAGCCCTGAAAAAGGTACTCAAAAAGGCAGACCAGTTCGTTGCCATCACAGGGGGAAGGCATCGGGGACTGCGGCATTTTTCGGAATATCAGAATGCATTGGATCGCCTTTTGGGTATTGATGAATTTGATGTTAATCCTTCGGTACAATGAGCAAACGCAACAAGCTGGTAAAATTTGCCGAGCTGCTTACATTTCCCCATGTGTTCGAAAATTTTGACACAAAAAAACCTGCCCTCAGTGGCAGGAACGGAGAAAGAGTGGAGCTGAAAGGCCAATGGTGTGCCAGGCATTTTGACAACGATCATCCCCTGGTACTTGAACTGGCTTGTGGCAAAGGCGATTACAGTCTCGGACTGGCGCGGCAATTTCCTGACAAAAATTTCGTGGGCGTGGATATCAAAGGGGCCCGTATTTGGAAAGGCGCCAAGCAGGCGCTGGAGGAAGGCTTGGATAATGTGGCCTTTCTGCGTACACGCATCGAATTGATCACCCATTTTTTTGCAGCGGAGGAAGTCAATGAAATCTGGATCACCTTTCCCGACCCTTTTCCCCGAAAGAGCAAAGCCAATCGAAGGCTTACGGCTCCGATTTTTCTTAATCTTTATCGGCAAATACTAAAAAAAGGCGGGCTTGTACACCTCAAAACGGATGCTACGGGCTTGTACGAATACACGCTGGAGACGCTGGCCACGCTGCCGAACTGCAAACTACTGTATCATAATGACGACATCTATGCAAGCTCCCTTGCTTCGCCCGAACTGGCGATCAAAACCTTTTACGAAAAAATACATCTGGCCAATGGAAAGGCGATCAAATACGTGAGCTTCGTAATGGGTTGAGGAAAATGGCCTTTCCTTTTCAGGCTTAATGCGCTTCCAACCAATTGTTGCCAACATCCATCCCTACCACAATCGGCACTTTGAGTTTGGGTAAGGCATGTTTCATCTCTTCTTGGATGATTGGCCGGATGCTGTCCAGCTCATCCCGATGGGCATCAAAAACCAACTCATCATGCACCTGTAAGATCATCCGGGAGCGGAAGTTTTTTGCTTTGAAAACCTTGTGAATGTTGATCATCGCTACTTTGATCATATCTGCTGCAGTACCTTGAATGGGCGTGTTAATGGCAATCCGTTCCGCATTACTGCGCTCCAGTGAGCTACGCGAATTGATATCCCGCAAAAAGCGTTTGCGGCCCAGCAGGGTAGAAACGTAGCCATGCTCACGGGCAAATTCAACCGTATCATCCATATAGCGTTTGAGGCCGTGATATTGGCGGAAGTATTGGTCTATGAGTTCACGCGCTTCCGAACGGCCAATGCCGAGCTGGCGAGACAAATTGGTTGCGCCGGCGCCATAAATGATACTGAAATTAACTGTTTTGGCATTGCGCCTTTCTTCGGGATTCACTTCATCCAATGCCTTGCCATATACTTTGGCAGCAGTGGCCTGGTGAATGTCATGCCCCGCCTGGAAAGCTTCAAGCATTGCTTCGTCGCCGCTAATTTCGGCGATCAGGCGCAGCTCGATCTGCGAATAGTCGGCTGCCAGGAGAACGTAGTCTTTATTGCGTGGTTCAAAGGCTTTGCGGATTTCGCGGCCTGCTTCATCGCGGATGGGAATATTCTGGAGGTTGGGACCTTCAGAGCTGAGCCGGCCGGTAGCGGCGCGGGCCTGATTGTAAGAAGTATGTACACGTTGGGTGCGCGGATTGATAAGCAGTGGCAGGGCATCCACGTAGGTGGACTTGAGTTTGGCCAGCTTTCGGTAGTCGAGAATGCCTTGTACAAAGGGATGGTCAGGAGCCAATTCAGTGAGTTTGGCCTCATTGGTAGAATATTGCCCGGTTTTGGTTTTGCGCCATCGGTAGGGAATGCCCATTCGGTCAAACAATACTTCGCCTACCTGCTTTGGGGAGGCGATATTGAAATGCAGACCGGCAGTTTTATAAATTTCCTGCTCTTTGCTGATGATCTGCTCGCCAAGTACTTTGGAATAGGCATTCAGAAAATCGGGATTGATGCGAACCCCTTCGTATTCCATATCAGTCAGCACATGGATCAGCGGTGCTTCGATCTGTTGATAAAGCTCATACATGCCTTTTTCCTTTACAGCAGGCAGCAGGTGATCTTTGAGTTGCAGGGTAATGTCGGCATCCTCAGCGGCATAGTCCTTAACCTTTTCGACCTCAATATCGCGCATACTCAACTGGTTTTTGCCGCGCTTGCCGATAAGCTTTTCGATAGGGACCATTTTGTATTTGAGGTAGGTTTCGGCCAGATAATCGAGCTTGTGGCGTTGGTCGGGTTCACATAAATAGTGGGCAATCATCGTGTCGAACAAGTATCCTTTCACCTCTACACCATACCACTTCATGATGAGCATATCGTATTTGAGGTTTTGCCCGATCTTCTCAATGTTTTCATCTTCCAGCACCTCCTTGAATTCGGCAGCAATCTGTCGGGCCTGCTCCTGATCTGCCGGTACAGGTACATAATAGGCTTGTTTGGCTTTGATGCTAAAAGCAATGCCGACCAATTCGGCCTGATTAGCGTCAATGCCGGTGGTTTCGGTATCGAAGCAAAATTGGTTTTGGCGGCTCAACAATTTGATCAGCGCCTTCTTTTTTTTGGGAGTATCCGTAAGCTCGTAGCTATATTCGCTATTTTCCAGGGAATATTCGGCAATGGAATGCGCTTCGATTTTATTTGAAACAGGAGCAGAGGTTCCTCCTACAGTATTGCCAAAGAGATCTTGCTGAACGGCAGCAGAGGTAGTTGCTGACTTTGTACCTTGTCCACTATTGAGGATAGAATTGGCTAAGGTTCTGAACTCCAGCTCTTTAAAGACTTCGGCCAGCGCAGCTTTGTTCATTTCGCTGAGCTCATATTCATCGGCATCAAAGCGGATGGGAACATTTATATCAATAGTGGCCAGGGTTTTGGACAATTTTCCCTGTTCGGCAAACTCTTCGACCCGCTCGCGGAGCTTGCCTTTCAGCTGGTGTGCCTGCTCGATGAGGTTTTCGAGCGAATCGTATTCTTTGAGCAATTTGGCGGCCGTCTTCGGCCCAATGCCTGGAATGCCCGGGATGTTGTCCACACTATCCCCTTGCAGGCCCAACATATCGATCACCTGCTCCACCCGTTCGATGTCCCACTTCTCACAAACCTCTTTGACGCCGAGTACTTCGGCCTCATTTCCCTTTCTGCCGGGTTTGAAGAAGAAAATATGATCCGATACCAGCTGTGCATAATCTTTATCGGGCGTCATCATATACACTTCGAAACCCTCCTGTTCGGCTTGCTTGGAAAGGGTGCCAATGACATCATCGGCTTCAAACCCTTCTTTGGTAACGATGGGAATGTTGAAGGCTTCGAGAATACGTTTTACATAGGGAAAGGCGAGGGTGATATCCTCTGGCTGCTCCTCCCGGTTGGCTTTGTAAGGTTCATACATTTGGTGCCGAAAAGTAGGTCCCGGCAAATCAAAGGACACGGCAATGTGGCTCGGTCGCTGGTTGCGTATGACATCCCAAAGGGCGCGGGTGAAACCTGAAATAGCAGATACGTTCATGCCTTTGGAGTTGATAAGCGGGCGGGTGATGAATGCAAAATGTGCCCGATAAATAAGTGCATGCCCGTCAAGGAGGAATAGTTTTTTTGCTGACATGGTATTGAGGGTTTTGCGAAGGAAATCCCTTCGATTGCTCAGGAAAGGCGAAGATAATAGAAAAGCGGATTATTTGCCGGGGAAGGAAGGCTTTGAGGGGAAGCAGAGGCTAAGGAAGGGCGGCAGGCCCGCTGTTTTTTTCCTTAGCCTCTGCCAGCCGCAGGCTATAAATTATAGGTCAATCCCAGCAGCCAGTAAGATTGGAGTGGGTTGTCGTTATTGTCGAAATAATCGCCAATGCTGGTCGTTTCGCGCTGAAGCGCCGTGAGCATATTATTGTAAGTCTCCTGCCGATTGCCACGGAGGCCAAATTCAAAACCAACGCCCAGCCCTTTCCAAACGGTAAGCCCAAGACTGTTGACCCAGGTCCAGTTTGAGTAATTGTTGACATCTTTATAGCTGACAAAAGCTGACAAATTGGAGCGCCAGGCTACACCCATAGGTAATTCTTGGGTATAATCGGCTACAATTTTACAACCCAGCGATGACTCGTACTGAAGGTCGCCACTGGAGAATACAAAGTTGTAGTTGAGTGGATGGAAAACAACAACGAGATTGGTGATAGGCGTCCAGGTAGCACCGATTCCAAGGTCGAGATAGCCGGGATCATTGAAATTTTGTAATGTGGAGCGATACTCACCAAGGCCGGATAAAGCCCAATGCTCAGTGAGTTTGTAACCGTAAAGCGAAGAGGCGTTGATGGCATCGGCAGTGGTTTCAAAATCTGCTTGGAGCGAATCCGGCAAGGCATCGTCGATGTCGGGGTCGGCAACGAGTTTGGTACGCACATAGGTGAGATTGCCTGCATTGCGCCAAAATTGCTTATCGTCATCGTAATTGGCAAAGGCGTTGCCAGACAAGCCGATAGATGTTTGGCGGGCATCAGGGTTCTCGGCTCCTAGCCAGTCGGAAAATTGGGAAACGTTGAACCCAAGCGTGCCAAGCGAACCAAATTTCCAGCCGGGATAAGTGTCGATTTGTTGCTTCAAAGCATCTACCTCTCCCTGGAGAGCAGCTATTTGGGCTTCTTTTTCTGCTTTTGTGGCTTTCAACTCTTCTACAGATTGTGCAGAAAGGTTAAAAGTAGCGACACAAAGGAGTAAAAGGAGTACTAAACGGTACATCATTTTAATAAGATTTTATAGTTTGAGTGAATAGCGTTGAATATTAATCAAACAGTATGTCAGCTGGCATGGATTTCGACCTTCTCGGAGTTCATTTTCGACAAGGGGACGACCACCTTGCTGTTGTGTTCAGTTTTTAAAGCTAAAGAGGCATTATCTATCGAGACGATAGTTCCTTTGACACCATCTACACTGATGACATCCCCAAGTTTAAATTTTTCTTTAATATAAAAAGAGGCTAAAAAATTGGCCATCATATCACGTGAAGCAAAGCCATATCCCAGGGCAAAAGCTAATACTCCGCCCCCGATGATGATAGAGAGGTTGGAAGTGATAAAAGCCGTTTGTATGCCAGCTTGCGACAGCGCGCTAACCAATGCTGTAAGGAAAATGAACCAAAAAGCAAAAGCTCCGATGAGTTTGGCAGACGGTATGCCCAACGATTGGCAGGTGGTAAGGACAATATTCCGAATAAAATCGGCCAGCAGGATGCCTATTATCAACACTACAAGTGCTGAGAGTAAATAGGGGATATAATTGATCAGATCACTCATCAGCTGCGATACGGCTGGCATGTTGAGAATGTCAGTTGCTGCGATAAAGAAAATAAGTAGAATGAAGTAGTATAGCAGTTTAGACAAAAATACGCTAGGCAGAATTTTTAAGCTGGCTTTATTGACAATTTCGATCTCGTTGAGCCGGTCAGTCAGATGATCAATACGCAAGCTGCGCAACAACCGACCCAACAGCCGGGCGGCAATCTTGGCGATGATCCAACCTGCAATTACGATAAGGATTGCCCCCAGGATGCTGGGTACAACGTGCAAAAATCTACTGAGTAAGTCGCTTAGTATTTCCAAGAGGTTCATAGATGAATGTTTTCATTGAGCCAAAGCTCGATTATTTTAAGGGGCTTTCAGCCATTAGGCAGCAGCAGCTACTCGCCATCACTTATAGCTTCTCCATCAATGGATTGGGCACTACGGCTTGTATGCTGCTCCTCCCCTCCTACCAGATGTACAAAAAACTGGATAAGGCGAGGCAGATACATATTGATCATGTTGCCTACTATGCCGAATACACCCAGGCTGCCATTTACATTTTTCTCAACAGAAGAAGACATCAAAGAGAAATTGCTCATTTGTTCTTCATCGATTGCTTTAAAACTATTCTTTTGAGATGTCATGAGTTCTATGTTTTATTGATCGCTAAATAAGTCGTTGTAAACCACCTGAGCTTTATGCTTGGCCCGTTTGAGGCGCATTTTGATTGCACTCTCTGATTTGTTGAGGATTTCCGCGATTTCTACAATCGGCATACCATCCTGATATTTCATGAGTAAAATGGCCTTGTCGCCAGAGGGAATTTTATCCAAAACCACTTTTAGGCGCTGCACTTCCATCTCAAGCAGTTGACTGTCAGGTATGTCATCTACTTGGTCAGGCACGTTTTCCATCTCGTCCGAAAATAGCTGCCGTTCTTTCTTCTTACGCCTCAAAAAATCAATGCAGTAGTTGTATGTAATCGAGTACACCCAGGTAGAAAACTTAGATCGCTCGCTAAATTTGGATAGATTGAGAAACAATTTCACAAATATGTCCTGGGTGGCATCAGCAGCTAAAACCTCATCTTTGAGCAACGAAATACACTTGCTGTATATCTTAGCTGCATATCTTTTGTATAGCAGGCTAAAATATTCAGGCCGTTGCGTGCTGAGATACAGTTGAACTACCTCCGTGTCTGATTTATCGGATAATAGTTGTTTTCCCAAAAGGTCGATTTAAATTGAGGTTTGCAAAAACTAATTTTCAAAATTTCAGTGTTTCTCGGGATTTGCCTACAAATGTAAGTAATCGAAACTGATGACCAAAAATGCTGAAAATTAATTTTTGCGACGTCAGCCATATCCCCTAGCAGGATGAGTTTGTCACGTCTTGATTTCCCATTTTAGACGGCAATTTTGAAAAAAGACACCATTTGTCTGAACTTTAACATTTCTAACTCCAGCAAAGCCTATTTTGGCTATTACCAAATACCCCTTTCCCATTGATTGGATAAAAATTATTGGTCTTGTAGGTAAATAAATACCTTTGCAGCCAAGCTCAACCCTGAGGCATCGCCTATGAAACTTACAACGCTTCTAGTTTTCACTATCCTGGCAATCAACGCACAATACTTGTTTGCCCAAAACGATCAACAGGATGAGGATGCCTTTTTCATCAGAAAAATCTACGACCACGCCCTCACCCAAAACCGCGCATACCATTGGCTGGACTACCTCACTACGCACATTGGTGCCCGTTTGAGCGGCTCTCCGCAGGCTGCCGCCGCCGTTGAATATACCCGTCAAATGCTTGATTCCATCGGCCTTGACCAAGTGCGGCTTCAAGCTTGTCAGGTGCCACATTGGATACGTGGCGACGCAGAAGTGGCACGAATAGTTAATTCCCAACAAATAGGTAGCCGCGATCTTCATGCCCTGGCACTGGGTGGGTCGGGAGCTACACCATCGCAAGGCATTACGGCAGAGGTGATCGAAGTGCAATCTCTGGAAGCGCTGCAAAACCTGGGGCGGCAAAATCTGGCAGGTAAGATCGTATTTTTCAACCGCCCTATGGATCCCCGCCAAATCCGCACCTTCAATGCCTATGGCGGAGCAGTGGATCAGCGGGGCTATGGCCCCGCAAAAGCTGCACAGCAAGGAGCAGTAGCGGTTCTGGTTCGTTCAATGACTACCAGCCAGGATGATGTACCACATACCGGTGGAACTATATTCAAAGAGGGTGAAAAGCGTATTCCTGCCCTTGCTATCAGTACTAATGATGCAGATATGCTGAGTTCATTATTGAGGCATGAAGCAGTGAGTGTACATGTCAAAACCAATTGCCGACAATTGCCAGACATTACTTCCCACAACGTAATCGGGGAGATAAAGGGAAGCACCTATCCCGATGAAATCATCCTGATAGGTGGACATTTGGACAGCTGGGATGTGGGGCAAGGGGCACATGATGATGGGGCGGGCTGTGTACAATCAATGGCAGTGATGCACCTGCTGAAGCGCATGAATTATCAGCCAAAGCGGACGATCCGCTGTGTGTTGTTTATGAATGAGGAAAATGGCTTGCGCGGCGGCCGGGCTTATGCCAAAGCTTCCAATGAGCTGGGGGAGTTTCATCTGGCAGCCATCGAGTCGGATGCCGGAGGTTTTAGTCCGCGCGGCTTCAGCTGCGACGGCGATGCTGCTACTTTTCAACATTACTTCAAAAAACTGATTAGTTGGCAACCATTACTGGAAGCCTATGGCTTGCATATATTGACTAAAGGAGGATCGGGCGCCGATATTTCACCACTGAAGAGCCAAAAGGGCCTGCTGATAGGCCTGCGCCCCGACTCGCAGCGTTATTTTGATTATCACCATACACCGATCGATACCTTCGACAAAGTGAATAAAAGAGAACTGGAGTTGGGCGTTGCTGCTATGGCTAGCCTGGTGTATTTGATTGACAAGTATGGCTTGAAGTAATAAGAAGTAATATTTTGTTCAAAATATACACGACGGCAATTTTATTGATGATTTCAAAAATTTAATAAGTGTGTATAATTATCCAATGATGAAGATGGAAACCCTGGTGCAATGCCATGAGCTCACGTTCAGAGAATACATTTCGGAAGCCCAAATCAGCCAGCGGGTACTCGAGCTGGGCAAGCAGATCGCAGAGGATTTTCGTGACAAAACCCCGTTGTTTATAGGTATTCTCAACGGTGCATTTATGTTTACGGCTGATCTGGTGAGGGCATGCAACATCGATTGTGAGATGTCATTCACCAAGCTCAGTTCGTACGCCGGCCTGGCCAGTACAGGCAAGGTGACCACACTGATTGGCCTGGAGGCTGAGCTGGAAGGGCGCCACGTAATTGTGGTGGAAGACATTGTGGATACCGGCTCTACCTTGCATAGCTTTTTGGAAACCCTTCGATCAAAAAATCCGGCCAGTATTAGCCTGGCTGCTTTTTTGGTAAAGCCCGAAGCCATTAAATATCACATGAATATCGACTATGTTGGTTACGAGATTCCCGATAAATTTGTGATCGGCTACGGCTTGGACTATAAAGGGGGCGGGCGCCATCTGAGTGCCATTTATCAACTGGTGGAATAATGGAAGCAGCAGCTATCCTTGATGGTGGATTTATTGATTTCCAAAAGAGTCATTGCTAATGTGGACGTACATAATTATTGGTGTGATTGCAACTTATGTGGGGTTGAATCTGCTTTTTTACTTTTTGCAGGATTTTTTCTTCTTTCGCCCCGAAATATTACCCAGTTCGTTCAAATACAACTACTCTTTTCCCTTTGAAGAAGTCAATTTTGATATGGAGGACGGCGGTACGGTCAACGGACTGCATTTTGAAGTTCCCAATGCCAAAGGTGTGGTTTTTTACTTCAAAGGCAATTCGCGCAGCATTAAGGGCTGGGGCAAATTTGCCCGCGATTTTATCGGAAAGGGTTACGATTTTTTTGTGATCGACTATCGGGGCTTTGGCAAGAGCCGGGGCCGTCGCACCGAATCCATCCTCTACAATGATGCCCAGCATGTATATAAATGGCTGGCCAAGCGCTATAGCGAGCAGCGCATAGTGGCCTATGGCCGGTCACTGGGCAGCGGCATCGCCGCGCGCATCGCTTCGTGGAACAACCCTCGTATGCTCATCCTCGATTCGCCCTACTTCAGTTTTCTGCATCAGGTGAGTCGCTTTGGCTGGTTTATGCCGGTCAAGTGGTTGCTCCGGTATCAGATTCGCACCGATCAGTTTATAAAAAAAGTACACTGCCCTATTTTCTTTCTGCACGGTCGCAAGGATCGTCTTATTCCATTCCGGCAAAGCGAGATGCTTATAGCACTGGCTCCACAGCACAGCCAATTATTTGCAGTGGATGAAGCTGGCCATAATAACTTGACTGATTTTCCGGACTATCATGACTATCTCTACGATATCCTCAACGACGATCAACTTTATCTTCGCCTGGCAAATCAAATCGATAAAAACCCAAAGCAGGCCTGACTTTCAGCATGCAAAGAATGAATTTTTGAGCCTCCTAAATTTTTAGCATCGGAACTTTACAATCCACCTAAATTGTTTTAAATTTGCGCTTCGTTCTTAAAAACCGTTCAAAAATTGAAAAGAGGATTTTATTTTTTGAGCAATACTGAAAACGGGGAAAGACCCATAGTGTAATGGCAGCACACCAGATTTTGGTTCTGTTAGTCTAGGTTCGAGTCCTAGTGGGTCTACAAATTGCTCAATAGCAAGGTATAAAAAAATACCTGCTTTGGGGTATAAAGAAGAAAAATATATTTCATATATTTGCCATACGATGAAGGGTAGCAGTTTCGACTGTTAATTGTCCCAATAACTTTCCTTCCCGATGCAAATCGGACTTTCCCATCAACCGCAAGAGTTAGTACCTCAAGTACTATATTCCTTAAGCTATCTTCCTTTACATGCCTGCTATTGCGGGTATCTGTAATCCTGAAGCTGCTGAAAGGACTGCATGTTTAGTGCTGGCAAGTGCCAGTAGTGAGAAAACTACACATAATGTTCTTTTTGTCATCGGCTCGCCGATGAAGCCAGGACGACTCAGTACAACGATTAACCCATTTAGTATCTCGAACATATTCCGCTTCGGCGGACTGTATAGTTCAATTGTTTTACAACAATTGTAATCTCATGGTTTTGTTCCTCTCTTCGGAGGGGAGTAAAGTCTTTTACCGGTACCGGCCAAAACCTCCGGTATCGTCTTTCGGAAATGCCTTAGGCGGGCAGGACAGCCTGCATTGCCCTTAGGTTTTTCCAATCTGTTTTTGGGATGTAGCCCCTCTTCTGTTTATCAGGAGAGGGGATTTTTTTCGCCTTGCCATAGCATTGTTGTTGATTATTTTGTAAATTACTTTACAAGCTATGTTCTAAGCACTAGTCTCCAAACTTCCTTCCCGATAGCCGTTTTATCATTCATCTAAGTAAAATGTATCCCATGAAAACAGCAATTACGTTCCTGGCTTTGCTTTTTGGCATCCTGCCAATAACCGCTCAAATTGTAAGATTTACTTCCCCTTGTGACCCCATCGAACTAAATACGGATCCTGGCAGCTGCGAAGCAGCGGTATTTGTTGAGACTACCGCTACCAATGATGATAATAGCTGTGAGCAAATTAGCTATAGTTATGTTTTAACGATAAATAATGGAGGAATAAGTACTCAAACAAGCGGTAATGGCAATATCGTTGATACCTCGCTGCCTGAGGGTGACCACCTTCTTGAAGTGACTGCTGTTGATTGGTGTTTTGGCTATTGGGCAGTTTGTAGTATACCAATAAGAGTTAATGATGAAGAGCCGCCGGTAGCTTACTGCTTGCCAGGGGTATCCATTATTGCGGTGCCGACAGCCGCTGGCGGTTACATCGACATCTGGGCCAGCGACTTTGACCTTGATAGCTACGATAACTGTACTCCCCAGGACGATCTGGTATTTTCCTTTTCAGAAGATATCAATGACCAAACTATTCGCCGCAACTGCGATGATGTCACCGGCCTGCCGGAAGAGTTTGTGTTGTACGTATGGGACAACAACGGCAACTACAGCAACTGCGAAGTAGGCCTGTTGCTTTCTCCATGCACAGATTACCCTACTGGAGTAGTAGCGGTATGTAGTACAACAGAAGAGGGGGAGAAGATTGAAAAGACGCAATTTTTAATGGATTGTACCACAAATGTTGGTGAATTTGATAATTGCCACCTTTTTATTTCATCGATACCCGATACCTGTTCAAGGATTAGCCTTGTCAAAGACATCAACCCCCTCAATGGCGTCTCCACCTTCGATTTGGTACTAATCATGCGCCATATTGTGGGTCGGCAAATGCTCTCTTCGCCTTACAAAATGCTGGCTGCAGATGTGTGGAAAAGCGGTGCTATCACTACCTACGACATTGTAATATTGAGAAAATTGATCCTCTTTCAACTCACCAGCTTCCCCAACAATACCTCCTGGCGTTTTGTGGATGCCGACTTCACCTTCCCCGATCCGGCCAATCCTTTTGCCAGCCCGGTGCCGGAAAGCTTTGAGATTGATAGTTCAATGAATTTGCCGTTGAAAATCGACTTTATCGGCTTTAAAGTCGGCGATGTAAACGGTTCAGCTTTGCCCGGTATGTTGACCAATCAGGATGCCGACGGTCGCAACAGCCACGTTCCGCTGCGCCTTTCCGTTGCAGACCGGGAACTGCGCACTGGCCAAAGCTACAGCATTGATTTCACTGCGGTCGATTTTCAATCTGTGGCGGGGCTACAGATGATGCTGCAGTTCGAGCCGGATGTGCTGCGCTTCGAATCGCTGCAAAGCACGGATCGGCTCAGCTATCTGAGCGAAGCCAATTTCGGCCTCAATCAGCTATCAGAAGGCTTGATTCCATTTAGCTGGAACAGTTTTGAAGGCTCGGATCTGAAAAAGGGAGAGCGACTGTTTTCTGTTGAATTCACAGCCCTTAGGGATGGGAAGTTGAGCGATGTACTGGGCTTGCACGAAGGGCTGCTGGATGCGGAGGCCTACCGCGAGCAGGGTGATCAGTTGGCTACAAGGGGAGTAGCGCTTGAGTTTGGAGCCTTGGTAAAAGAAGGCAAATCCCTTTCTGTCGAAGCTGCTCAGCCCAATCCCTTTACTGAGCAGACAAGGATTGAACTGCAGTTGGCGAAAGGGAGTTCTCTGGAGCTTCAGCTTTTTGACGTTACCGGCCGCACAGTCTGGCAGCAGAAAGCTTACTTTACTGCCGGCCAGCATAGTATCATCATTGATTCGGCGGATTTGCCAGGGGCAGGCTTGTATTATTATGAAATACAGACTGAAAAAGAAACCATTAGCGGAAATGTGATAAAGCTGTAGGTTGGATGCCATGAAAGGCTACAACGAAGGCGAATTTGGAGTAAACTTCCTCTCCAAATTCGCTTTTTTTTGTTCAGTTACGCAGGCTAAAATCCCAACATGCTCTTACTTCAAAAACTCTATGCTTTTATTGATGAAGTTGGTCAGTTCGGTGCCTTTGAGCATGCCTTGATTGAGGCGGGCCAGGTTGTAGAGGTGCCGTACAAAATCTTCCTTTTTTTCGGCATTCCGCATTTTAAGCAGTTTGTCAACAACCAGCGGGTGATTGCTGTTGATCACTACATTATAATTATCAGGGAAACCGTTATCGCCCATACCTTGCAAAGCCTGCATTTCCTTCATACGGCGCATAAATTCAGGCCGCGTGATGAGCACCGGCTGATCTTCGGGGGATAGAGGCTTTAACTGGATACTGGCTGACTTGTCATCAATTTGAGCCGTAAATAGCTCCTTCACTTTCTCCTGTTCCTTTTCACTGAGTACCGATTCCTGCGTTTCATCCTTTTGCACCAAATTATCTACCGTGTCGGAATCGACGCGTACAAAGGTCACATCTCCCAGCTTGTGTTCCAGATGCTGCATGAAGTGATTATCGATCATCGTATCGAATTCGAGCACATCATAGCCTTTATTTTTGGCTGCCTGAATGAAGCTATCGTGCTCTGCCGGGTTGTTGGTGTAAATCATCACTAATTTATCGTACTTGTCTTTTTGCTCGGCTTTTATCTTCTCTTTATATTCCTCAAGGGTAAAAAAGGTATTGTCCACATTGTGGAGCAGCGCAAATTTGACGGCCTTATTGTGAAATTTCTCTTCCGAAAGCATACCGTATTTCACAAAAACACCCAGATTTTTCCATTTCGATTCAAAGTCTTTCCGGTCTTTTTTGAAGAGTGCGGCAAGTTTTTCGGCTACCTTCTTGGTAATGTAACTACTAATTTTTTTGACGTTCTGATCGCTCTGCAAATAGCTGCGCGACACATTGAGCGGGATGTCCGGAGAGTCGATTACGCCGTGCAGGAGCGTAAGAAACTCGGGAACAATGGCCTTCACATCATCGGTCACAAAGACCTGATTGCAGTACAGTTGGATTTTGTTTTTTTGTACTTCGAGCGTATTGTTGAGGCGCGGAAAATACAGGATGCCCGTGAGGTTGAAAGGGTAGTCGATGTTGAGGTGAATCCAAAACAGGGGCTCCTGGCTGAAGGGATAGAGCTCTTGATAAAAGGCTTTGTAGTCTTTTTCCTTCAAGCTACGCGGCGATTTTTTCCAGGCAGGATTTGGGTTGTTGATAATATTGTCAACTTCTATTTCTTTGCTGGTTTTTTCATCGCCTTCGCCCTCTTCGACGGTTTCGGTTTTGGTGCCGAATTTTATTTCAATCGGCAAAAACTGACAATATTTGTTGAGTAATGCTTCAATTCGACTATTTTCCAAAAACTCGGTGCTATCCTCAGAAATATGTAACACAACATCCGTACCTCGCTCCTTGCGCTTCATCTCTTCGATAGTGTATTCGGGATCTCCTTCACAAATCCATCTAACTGCCTTCTTCGTTTTTTTATACGATTTGCTTATCACCTCCACCTTATCAGCCACCATAAAGGCAGAGTAGAATCCGAGGCCAAAGTGACCAATGATGTTGCTATCGTTCTCATATTTTTTCAGAAAGTCGCGGGCACTTGAAAAGGCTACCTGGTTGAGGTATTTTTTCACTTCCTCTTCCGTCATTCCGATTCCGGCATCTTTGATGGTAAGGGTTTTGTTGTCCTTGTCCAGCACTACCTCTATAGTCGTATCGCCCATCTCTCCTTTGAAATCGCCCCTCGAAGCCAGGGTGTTCAGTTTGGTAGTAGCGTCAACGGCATTGGCAATCAATTCTCTGAGAAATATTTCCTGATCGGAATACAGGAATTTTTTAATGATGGGAAAAATGTTTTCGGTTTGAACAGATATTTGTCCCTTTTGCATATTGTAAGGAGTTTTGGTTAAAAGTATCTGATTTGCTCTACCCAAAGCATATGCCATTGCGCAAATACTGCCAAAATGGCCGAAAAATGAACATTTTTAGGCGCCTGGCCAGCAATTTTTACAGGGCGAGGTGTACAATGTGCCAAAATAGATCGTCACATTTTCAGTCTAAAAGGGCTATGGAGTAACCACAAATGAAGCATAATTGTAAGCGTATTATTTATCCATTCGATACTATCAAATAAGAATGCCATGAAAACTACTGTCAGCATACAAGGTGGACAAATCAAAAACCTGATCACCAAATTTTTTCACAGAGAAAAAAACCTGCGATTTCAAATATTACTCGATCTGGGCCAAACGAGCATGATAGGATACAAAGAATATACAGATTACTCCAAGTATAAGGAAGATTATAAAATGCTGAAAAATAGCAAGTCCGAAAATCTGGACGTTCTATTGGACGAAAATAATTTGCCATTTGCCAATTCCTCTACCTGCTAATGGCATAGTTATTGGGTATGGTGAAAAGGATTGCGAAAACTAAAAAAGTTGGAGGCCGAATGAACAATTTTTTGCCGCCAACACGTTCACTAACCTTCCCCTAGACAAAAGTGATAAACAGCCTGAAAAAAGGCTATTGAAGATATGAAAGAGTTAAGGTCAGAAGTGGCCTTGAATAGTGAGTGGAACCAGTTTATTGGGGGGTAAGGCTGGTTCCATATACTCACTAGCTCCAAAGAAATTGAAAAATTGATTTTTGCTCTCCCCCTGCAAATCCTCCCCATACAATCATTGGTTGTATGTATTGAAGGGATATTATGCAAAAGTCTTTGAGGTCAGAAGTGGCCTTGAAATAGTGAGTGGGACCAGTTTATTGGGGGGTAAGGCTGGTCCTAAACTCACTTTTAAAAAAAATGCGGTTTCATTCACATTCCGAATGAAACCGCATTTTTTTTGTGTGGATCGGAGCCCTATTCTCCGGGCTTCACATCCACCTTTATTCGCTCGTCCCGATTGGCCAATTCCCAGGCAGTATAAAATACCAGCTGGCCAATAATGGCTGTTTTTTCAAAATTGATCTTATCCATCGTGTCGGTGGTTCGGTGATAATCTTCATGCGTACCGCTGAAATAGAAGATCGCTGGAATACCCTTTTGAGCAAAATTGTAGTGATCGGACCGGTAATAAAAACGGTTGGGATCATCAGGTGCATTGTAAGTATAATCCAATTCGAGCTGTGTATATTTTTTATTTGCAGCTTCGTTTATATCATGCAACTGTGTACTTAGCCGGTTTGAGCCAATCACATAAATGTAGCGCATATTATCCTGATGCTTTTCATCGGACCGGCCTATCATATCCACATTCAAATTGGCAATCGTATTGGCAATTGGAAAAATGGGCCTTTCACTGTAATATTGAGATCCCAGTAGCCCCTTCTCTTCTCCTGTCACCAGCATGACCAATACACTGCGGCGCGGCCCAGCACCTTGCTTTTTAGCCAGTGTAAATGCCTCCGCTATATCGAGTACGGTGGAAGTGCCGCTGCCATTATCATCGGCGCCATTGTAAATGGCATCGCCGCGCCGGCCGAGGTGGTCGTAATGTGCTGTGACGATCACCAGCTCCTCTTTTAGTTTTTCATCAGTACCTTCAATATAACCCAGCACATTCTCGCCTATGAGCGGCTTGATATGCCTTTTTTGTGTCATAGCGAAAGAACAGGAGAGTATTACATTTTTGGGCTTCCCCTTTTTTTGAATTTTCTTTCTGGCTTTGACCACCTTTTTCATCTGCTTACCAATGATGTCCTTGGCGATGTTGGTAGAGATCAGGCAATTGTTGGCCAGCTGCCCGGAAAGCTCGTCTTCAGCACCCAGCGATACTTGTGGCCCAACCAAAAAGCGCCGGTTTTCGCTGATCACTTTCTGGATTTCATTATCAATAATCAATATGGCGCGGGCGCCTTTTTGCCTGGCTGCTTTCAGTTTCTTCTGCCAGTCATTGCTCCAATCCGATAGCTTTTTAGTGCCCGTGATATACGAAATGCCTGATTTGTTTAGCGGCTCTCCTTTATACACCAATAGTACCTTGCCCCGTACATTCACTCCTTTATAATCGCTATAGCGTGGATCGTCAATTCCATAGCCCAGAAATAAGACCTCATTTGCTGTAATGTCCGCATCTCCATTTCTGACAGGAAAAGACACGAAATCGCGCAAATGCCGATATTTCTGATCATCCACATTCATGGAAATCTTATCCCATTTGGTCCATCTGAAAGCGATGTTTTGAAAGTAAGTTCCCTGTTCGCCTACAGCGGGCAGGCCCAGCTTTTCAAATACACCGGCGATGTAGCGGGCCGCTTTTCGATTGCCGGGAGTACCGGTTTCGCGGCCTTCATACTCATCGGAAGCCAGTATATGGAGGTGTGCCTGAATATCTTGCGCAGTAATGCTTTGGGCAAAAGAGGAGGCGTCGAACTCAGCGCCGGAATCGGGGAGAGCAGATGATATACTACTTTCAGGCTGAGCAATCAAAGAGTTAAGGCAGGCCAGTACACCTACTACCGCCGCCAGGTATTTTGAAATGTATTGCATAAGTCAAATTATTTACAAAGCGGGGTACAAGAAGGACAAATCAACATTTTGAAAACGAACTATTCTGCAAGGCTATTTTATCGACTCGCCGCTGATGGCGGCCTCCCTCAAAGGCAGTTGCCAAAAAAGTTGTCACCATTTTTTTGACTCGCTTTTTTTTGACAAAGCGGGCCGGGATAGCCAATACATTGGCATCATTATGCTGGCGGCCCAATGCGGCCAGCTCCTTGGTCCAGGCTAGCGCAGCGCGGATGCCGGGATGCTTGTTGGCGGTCATAGCGGCTCCGTTGCCACTGCCGCAAAGGATGATCCCGACATCTGCCTTATTCATTTCCACTGCCTCGGCGACGGGATGAATAAAATCGGGATAATCTACAGAGTTTTCACTGTCGGTACCGCAGTCTAAAACGGTGTAGCCTGTTTTTTTGAGCATATTGACCACACTGGCTTTAGCTGAAAAGCCGGCATGATCGCTCCCAATGGCAATAGTTTTAATATCCATACTACTATTGACGAATTATTCACCTAAAATATTCTTCAATTCCTGTTCAAATTCCGGCTCCTTGATTACATCTTTTGCAATTCTCTGCAAATCCATTTTGGCACGCAGAGAATTAGAAGCTTCGCCCGAATAACCAGCTTCAATGGTATCTTCGGAAAGGGAATTGAAAAAGGCCAGTTTGTCGGCAGTATATTCAGCAAGTATCCGCATATGCTGTTTGGCTTTGTCAAGCGCATTAGCTTTGAGGTACATATTGATAAACAGGATCGTATTGGCATCATAAGGGAAATTCATGTGCGGGAAGGCTTCAAAATACTTATCGAGCAATTGAACTGCCCGTTCATTATCACCCCTGTTGGTCATTTCAGTCACTACTCGCAGCACACCAAAACGCGAGGTTTGGATGGTAGGCCCATAAGACCGATCGACATACAAACTGGCTTTGTCAAAGTTGCCCCAGCGGAATTTGTTCATAAAGTTGCTATAAAACTTATCAACATTCACACGACCATTACCGATCATACCATATACAGGGTCTCCGTTCGATTTTTTCGGTACTATACGAAGCGCCAGGCCCTCCAGCTGGGTATAATCCTGTAAGCCCATCAGCGACTCCTGGCGGCAGGTGACGGCAAAGTAAATGGGCCGCTCCCAGATGTTGGAAGCTACGATGTCCAAAACAGCCGCATCGCCTTTCAGCATATACGACCCTTTATTCAGATTGAATACCATCGCATTGGTAAGGGTCGAATCGCTGGCATTGATCATACCCATTTGACGGGCTTTGGCGCGGTTGATCGGTATCATGAGAGACTTGGTGGGGAAGTAGCTGTCGAGGGGGCGCCCTCCCTGGGTTTGGAGAGGATGGTCTTCTTCCAAAAACTTTAAGGCGCTGTAAATGTCCTGAGGCCCCTTCCCTTTGCTATGCCCGTACGGATCGATGGGTATCTGAATCCGCTTAAAGCCACGAAGCGATTCCGAGCTAAGACTCATCTTGATAGGGGGCGAGTCGTTCACTTTCCTTCTAAGCTGGTCGATATACCAATCAACAGCAATCAGGCTAAGGTTGACAACCCGCACATCCGTACGGATGTTCTCTACTTCCTGAGCATACCAAAGGGGGTAAGTGTCATTGTCGCCATAAGTGAAAATGATGGCATTCGGCTCGCAGGAGTTGAGGAAGTTGCTGGCGTAGTCGCGGGAAGCAGAGTGGTGCCGGCGACTGTGATCATCAAAATTCTGAAAGCCCATCAGCAATGGGGCGATGAGGATAACGGCAAATGCTATCGGCGCGGCCATCTTAGCCGATTGCCCGGCTCGCTGTTTGAGCAATTCGAAAAGTGCCAGCACCGCCATGCCAATCCAAATGGCGTAGGTGAATATCGACCCTGCCAGCACGTAATCGCGCTCGCGCGGCTCATTGGGCGGCTGATTGGAATACACGATGATGCCCACACCTGTGATGATGAAGAGGGTGAGGAGGCCCAGAAAGTCTTTGGGTCGTCGTTTGTAATGGAAGTACATGCCGAGCAGACCAAAAAGGAAAGGCAGCATAAAGTATCGATTGCGCGATTGGTCAGTGCGGTTCATTTCAGGGAGCTGGCTTTGATTGCCCAGCCGCATATTGTCAATAAAGGGAATACCCGACAGCCAATTGCCGGAAGTCTTATCCCAGGAATAAAAACCCTGCTCCCCGTTTTGGCGGCCGGAGAAATTCCACATGAAATACCGCCAGTACATCCAGCCGATCTGGTATTGGAAGAAGAACTTGATATTATCGCCCATTGTGGGTTTTCGCTTGTGCCCCAGCCACATCTCGTAGAGCGGCTTACGAGCTTCATCCAAATGACCGAGCCTGGGAAACAACATCTGGTCTCCTTTATCGAAAACATGCTCGGCTTTGTGATCTACAATTTCGTAGCGATCACCCAAGCGGCCATAGCGATCTTCCACATTGGTTCTTTCAATACGGGTCTGGTAATGCGGGCCACGCAGCAAGGGGCGCTCCCCATATTGTTCGCGATTGAGGTAGGGTAGCAATCGCATCGCATCGCTCGGCTCATTCATATTGATAGGTGTATTGGCATTGGCGCGAATCACAACCACGCCGATAGTAGAAAAGCTGATGACTACCAGCGCAATACTAACCAAAATGAGCTGCGCTTCTCCAGGATAGCTGGTGAACCATTTGATGGAATAAGCTGCGCCGCCAATGAGCAGTGCCGCGATCAATTTTCTCGCTATCTGATTGCCGGAAACACCATCGTGAAGGAAAAAGACGATAAATATCAATAGCCCTGCCAGCACATAAATCGGGATTTTAGATTCAATTTTTTGGTGGATGTAAAGCAATGGTATTACCAGTATCGCAGCTACCAGCAAAATAGTGGGGAATAAACCGGAGTGAAAGGGCATGCCCAGGCTATTTACCATGAGCAATTCAAATTTAGCCCATAGTTCGGGAATACCTACGATCACGAGCTTTTGTATGACCACAATGCCAACCACCCCGACGGCAGCGGCAATAGCCATTCCTTTGAAGGTGCGCTCTTTGTTCTTTTTGAAATAATAAAACATCGCAAGAGCCGGGAAGGTCAAAAGGCTGAGCAGGTGAACACCTACAGATAGCCCTGCTGCATATATCGTAAATACTACCCAACGATCAGCCTGCGGCGTGTCGGGCAAATTGTACCACTTCATCATCGACCAAAGCGTCATAGCGGTAAACATGGTACTCATAGCATATACCTCGCCTTCCACCGCCGAAAACCAGATCGATGTAGCAAAGGCCGTGCTGAGCCCTGCCACTACACCTGCTCCTGCCAACACCAGCGTCTGGCTGCTGTCGGGCTCTTCTTGGCGCCCAATTAGCGCCATTTTGCCTAAAATGATGGTTGTCCAACACACAAAGGTGGCCGTAAACGCAGTACATATACCGGAAAGCATATTGACTGCAAAGGCTATGTCGGAAAGGTTGTTGGAAAAAAGCTCGGCAAATAGGGTGAACATACGACCGACGAGTAAGAATAGCGGCGCACCAGGAGGGTGAACGACCTGGAGCTTGTATGCTCCGGCAATAAATTCACCACAATCCCACAGACTGCCAGTACGCTCAACGGACAAAAAATATACGATCGTAGCTATTGCAAACACCAGCCATCCGGCGATGTTGACCAATCTCTTGTACGAATTCATGCAATGTAAATTGTTGTTAAAAAAAACGAGGCTTGTTAGCAGCTTTCAAGTATTTGCTAAAAACGAAAAAGTATCGCCAAAATGCTTAAAATATGAACTGCAAAGCTAATAAAATATTGCTAAGGTCAAGCCTGGCAGCCGGATGGCCATTGGCTCTCCCAAGTCTGCAGGATTGTACGTGCCGGGGCGACTAAAAGTTTTGCTTTTGCTTTTGAGCATATCTTGGCCAATAAGCCCTACATTTGTGATGAAATCATGTTGAAGCTACTCTTTACAGGCTTGTTGGTATATTTGTTTTACCGCCTTTTGGTGAAACCGGCCCGCCTCCATGCTCCGCCAGACCGACAAGCAGACGGTTTGGGTCAAGGTAGCAAAGCTGCCGATGATGATGAGTATATCGACTACGAAGAGGTGGAATAGTCAGTTTTTTGAATAACCCTAAGCAAGCAACGGTGGAAAAGCGCATCGGCGATCTCGTCATCTATAAAAATAATCAACTCATTGCCTTCAACAAGCCTCCCGGCATTGGCGTTCAGCAAGATAAAACGGGGGATAAATCCCTGCTGGATTTGGCAGAAATCTATTGCAAAAGCAAGCTCCACCTGATCCACCGCCTCGACAGGCCCGCCAGCGGCATCGTACTTTTTGCGAAAACGCCGCAGGCTCTGGCCCACCTGAATGCTCAATTTCAGCAGCGCCATGTGCGGAAAACTTATCTGGCAGTAGTGGGCAATTTGCCCCATCCGGCTAAGGGCAGCCTTCGTCATTACCTCCTCAAGCAACCCGCCACCAATCGATCCATTGCCCAGGAGCAAGAAACGCCCGGCTCGAAAATGGCAGAGCTACAGTATCAGCTATTGAATAGCAGTGAGCGCTATCACCTGCTTCAAATCGATCTCATCACAGGCCGACACCATCAAATACGAGCGCAACTATCAGCGGTCGGCAGCCCCGTGAAAGGCGACGTGAAGTACGGTTTTCGGCGCGGTAATCGCGACCGATCCATCCACCTGCATGCCTGGCAGCTTCGTTTTCAGCATCCTGTAAACGGACAAAAAGTGTTTTTGACCGCCCAGCCTCCTGCCGATTCCCTTTGGGAGGCTTTCAAAATTTCGGCAGAATCAAAAAAAAGCTGACCTTTATGCCACAAAGTTGTTTTTGAACAACTTCCGCTTATAAATCAACTTGCTGGCATGGCCGAACAGAATACTGAACGAACAGATATCAATTCATTGGGCGAATTTGGTTTGATCGACCATCTCACCAAGTCCTTTGCCTTACATCAACCTTCTTCCCTCAAAGGGGTAGGAGATGATGCGGCCATTATCGACAATGGCGATCAGCTCACGGTAGTTTCTACGGACATGCTGGTAGAGGGTATCCATTTTGATTTGATGTACACCTCACTCAAACACCTGGGGTACAAGTCGGTAGTGGTCAATCTATCGGATATTTATGCCATGAATGCGGCACCAAAACAGATCACGATGTCGCTTGCTCTTTCAAATCGCTTTTCTTTAGAGGCACTCGATGAGTTGTATGAAGGGATCCATAAAGCTTGCGAACGCTATGGCGTGGATCTGGTAGGAGGCGATACCACTTCATCACTCAAGGGAATGATTATGAGTGTAACGGCTATCGGGCAGGGAACAAAGGAGAAGCTCACCTATCGGCATACCGCCCGCCCCGGCGACCTGATTTGCATTAGCGGCGACCTGGGAGGCGCTTATCTGGGCCTGCAATTGTTGGAGCGCGAAAAGCAGATTTACCTCTCCAATCCCGGCATACAGCCCGATTTGGAGGGGCAAAACTATGTGATTGGCCGTCAGCTGAAGCCGGAGGCGCGGAAGGATATGATTGAGCTGTTTGCCAAAAATGCTTTAGTGCCTACCTCGATGATCGACATTTCGGACGGACTGGCTTCCGAAGTTTTTCATATTTGCAAAGCATCCAATGTGGGCGCATTTATTGAAGAAAGCGGAGTGCCCATCCATCCGGATTCGGAAATGATGGCCCTCAAATTCAAGCTCGACCCTATCACCTGTGCATTGAGCGGAGGCGAAGATTATGAGTTGTTATTTACCATAGCTCCCGAGGATGTTGAAAAGGTAAAATATATGCCGGATGTATTTATCGCCGGAGAGATCACCAGCGCAGCTGACGGGATCAAGCTGCATACTAAGGGCGGCAACATACATAACTTGCAAGCGCAGGGCTGGAGGCATTTTGGACAAACCTAGCGTACCCTATGAAATTTCCTGAACCTATTGCTGTAAAAACCATCGCCCGGCGCTTCGGTGCCGAGCTAATAGGCAATGAAGAGCTGTTGGCCAGCGGTATCAATGAAATTCATAAAGTAGAAGCAGGAGACATTACTTTTTCCGATAATGCCAAGTACTTTAAAAAGGCACTTTCTTCTGCCGCCACGATCATCCTGCTCAACAAGCAAACTGCCTGCCCGGCGGGCAAAGCCCTCCTTATCTGTGAAGATCCTTTTAGAGTGTACAATCAGCTGGTGATCGACTACCGGCCCTTTCGCCCGCTTGCTTCACTCATGGATGAGTCAGTCCTTATCCACCCTTCTGCCATTCTCGAACCTCAGGTGGTTATCGGGCCCCATGTGCGCATCGGAGCGCATGCCTACATCCAGGCCAATGTGTATATTGGAGCACATACGATCATTGGCGAGCACGTAAAAATTCAGGCTGGCAGCCTCATCGGAACGGATGCTTTTTACTTCAAGCGTTACCCGGAAGGCTATACCAAATGGCGCTCTGGCGGCCGTGTAATCATTGAAGACCATGTGGATGTTGGAGCCGGATGTACCATTAATAAAGGCGTATCCGGCGACACAGTGATCGGAGCTGGCACCAAAATCGATTGCCAGGTACACATTGCCCACGGCGTAGTGATTGGCCGAAACTGCCTGATCGCCGCACAAACGGGCATCAGCGGTAAAGCCATTCTTGAGGATGAAGTGATCCTGTATGGTCAGGTTGGTGTGGCGCAAAATGTGCGCATCGGCAAGGGGGCACGGGTGGCGGCACAGTCGGGGGTGTCAAAAGACCTGGAAGGGGGCAAGACCTATTTTGGCGCTCCGGCGGAAGAGCTGATCAGCCACCACCGTAAGATGGCAGCACTTCGGCAACTGAGCCGAAGGAAGAAAGAGTGAGGGCAACAACTATTAGCGTTCAAGACAGCATTTACCGCAAACTGTCCAACAGTTGGGCACTTCCCTTTCTCAACCAATATTCTTTGCTTTTGTATTCTTTGGGCGAAGCTTGTGTTACGTTATCTACAAAATACCAACTACCATGCGCCTGGCTGCTATTGAGCTCCAGTAGAAAGTAGCCGTGTTCACTGAGGTTGACGTACTTGAGGTGCGGGTTAAGATGTGGAGCCAGATAAAGCTGTTCGACCATGCGTACAGTGTCCAGCGATCTGTATTCGTCATAATTGGCAGAGGAAATACTGGTAGCGCCAAATTCAACTGCCAGGGGGGGCGTCCTTCCGTCCTTATACAGGCTCATATCATACGGCACTTCAAAGGCCCAGCTGCAATGCGTATCGCCGGTGATAAAGATGATATCTTTGATTTGTTGCTTATGTAAGAAGTCGAGCAGGCGCTGCTTTTCAGCGGGGTAGCCATCCCAGGCATCCAGATTTAAGGGCATTTCCGGCCAAATAAGATCGCGGCGGAGATCGGAAAAAATAACCTGATTGCCAATGATCTTCCAGCTGGCGCGGGAGGCGGCAAGCTCGCGGGTGAACCAGTCAAATTGAGCCTTGCCGAGCATCGAACGCTTGTCGGAGTTTAAATCCACATGCGTGAAGCTATCCACCTGCCTGCTGCGGCCGGCCAGGCGCTCATCGAGCATAAAGAGATCGACGAGCGGCCCGAAAGATAGCTTGCGATAGAGCTGTTGGTGGGCCTGCTCCCGTACAGGCAGCCATTCGTAATAGGCTTTTTTGGCAGCCTTCTTCCGGCTATTGAAATCCCCCTCTTCCTCTGGCTGATGGTTTTCGCCGCCTCCCTCATAGGCATTGTTGGCGATTTCGTGGTCATCCCATATGGTGATAAAAGGATGCATTTGATGGGCTCTTTGCAGGTCGGGGTCGAGGCGGTACTGAGCGTAGCGGGTGCGATAATCCGACAGGCTGACGGTCTCGCGGGGCGGCAGATGGAAACGGCCGGTGGTGCTATCGCCATAAACTCCGGGAGGATATTCATAAATATAATCGCCAAGGTGTAAAACGGCGTCGATGTCCTTTTTTTCGGAAATTCTGCCAAAAGCATTGAAAAAGCCGGCTTCGTAATTGCTGCAGCTCACCACCACGAGGCGGAGCTGCTCCGTATCCTGGCCAGGAGCTGTTTTAGTACAACCTATAACAGAATGCGCTTTTTTGTGCCGGAATCGATAATAATACTCCGTATCGGCAGCCAGGCCGGTCACATCTACCTTGACTGTATAATCCCGGTGTTGATCAGTGGTTGTATTGCCTGATCTTACAATTTTGGTGAATTGCCTGTCTTTGGCCATCTCCCACCGCAGCTCTGCCGGCCCATGCTGGTCGGGTGTGAATCGGGTCCAGATAATCACCCGGTCAGCCAGCGGATCACCGGAAGCGACGCCATGGTAGAAGGGTTTGGCGGCAGGCTGAAAAAGGGTACGGGTGCCGTCATTTGGTAAGGGAGGCAGGATTCTTTGGGCGTGGCAGGCAATGGTAATGCCTAAAACAAGAGGTATTACAAACCACAAAAGGTAGAGAAAACCAGACTTCATAAGTACAAATTTGAAAAGCAAAATCACGATTGGATCTCAAAATAGGTATTATAAACGATTATGATTTTTTCCAGGCAGTTAATTCCTTATTAATTTTCTATATATTTCAATGGTTCATAAAGAATTAAGCGGCAATTTTGCCGAAACCTAATAGCTTTTTAAAAGCTGGTTTATTTTTTATCAACTCAGGCTCAATGTCTAAGTTTGATAAAAAGAAATTGAGCATAAGTTCATTGAAATACGAGGTTTTAATATCAGCCAGAGAAAAACTGGTTCTGTCTTCTTTTTTGACTGACAGATAATGGGCGGCTTTAGCTACATTTACACTGCTAAGTGACATATTAAAGTGATAGTGTAGCTTGTTCTCATTTCTGGATTGGCAGTTGGTTAGTCCGGTATATTGTTTTGCATCTCTGAACAAAAATTCAATCTAAAAACGAGCTTTGTAAAAGCAATAGATGGAAAATCCGGCTAATTCCAAGTCTGTTGAAAAAATACATGGCGTAACGGTCAGTAGGTTTTCCTTCTTTTAGGATTGGAAGATCAATTAGGCAAGCAATTAGCTCAGGAAAAATTGATAATTAGTAAGTAACATAAAATTCCCTGCTATGGCCATCACTATAGCAGGGAACATATTAACATGATTCAAAGCCTGTTCATCCTACTTCTTTGTACATTTTGCTTTTCTTTTGCATTTGCTCAAAACGAACACTCCAAAAGAGACCAGCAATGGCTATATGAAAAGAGCAGATTTACATCCGCTCCCGGGCCAGTGTCGTGATCTTCAGTTCAAAAGCATCTGCCTCAGCAATTAACTTCGCCCCTTTTGCCAAAACTGCTTCCACAAAATCCTTATCCTTCAAATCAGCAGCGTTTGTTTGTACATTGAGGTAGGCTCCATGAATAGCTGCCCGCGCACAAAGTGCTCCGACCGCTGCATCAGTGACGGAGCTGGGATTGCCCTGCTCGACCATCGCACGAATCAGATCGAAGGATGCAGCCGACTGTTCCATTACCTGCAAAGGCACCTCTATAGCGTAGCGCGTGGCAGCCTGAATGGCCTGCTGGCGGGCTGCTTTTTCCTGCTCGGTTCCTTTTGGCATCCGGAAAGCCTCGATAATGGTATTGAAGGCTTGGGTATCTTCATCCACCAGCCGGAGGAGTTGATCTTTGATGTACTGGCCGCGCTCTGCCCACTGGCTAAATTCCTCCCAGCGCTCGTCCCAGCCACGCTTGTGTGAGCTGAGGTTGGCAACCATAGTGGCCAGAGATGCCCCCAATGCGCCGACATATGCAGAGATGGAGCCACCGCCAGGGGCTACGCTTTCGGAGGCCGTCTCGTTGGAAAACTGGCGGAGGTTCATGTTAACCAGCGGTGTGGCATTGACGTCTCGGAGGCGATACTCAATGATCTTCTTTAACGGATCGAAGGGGCCCAGTTCATCGAGGCTCATGGATTTAACGGCGATTTTGATAGTCTCTTCTTCGGATACTCCGACCGATCGCTTTTGCTGTTTTAAAAAATATTGCCCGGCATCCAGCATGACCTGTAGGGGTACCAGCCCCACCAGCTCGGAGCCTGTCACCCGCAGGCCCCGCTTATCGGCGCTTTTTCGGCATGCCTCAAAGGCGAGGTGCAGGGGTGTTTGGCTGATGTTGGTGATATTCATGGAAATCTGTGCAATACCATATTCTTCGATATACCAACCGATCCCTTTTACCCCTTTGCAGGTTCCTGCAATGCGCTCCGGCTCACCATCCGCGCCATATACAATCTTGCCTGTGATCGGATTGCCTTCCCGTTTGATCCGTCCTTTCTCCCTTACATCAAAAGCTACCGAATTGGCGCGGCGTACCGAGGTGGTATTGAGGTTGACATTGTATGCGATAAGAAAACCACGTGCTCCGATAGCCGTAGCTCCTGCTTTGGGGTTGAACTTAGTGGGGCCGTAATCGGGTTTCCACTCGGGCTTTTGAAGTTTTTCGGGAAGTGCTTCATATTCGCCGGCGCGGATGGTAGCCAGGTTGCGCCATTCGGGCTTGGTTGCGGCGGCTTCATACATATAGAAGGGAATGTCCAGCTCGGTGCCCACCATCTCGCCGAGTTGGTGGGCGTGCTGTACCACCTCTTCCATGCTAATGTTGGATACAGGGACAAGGGGACAGACATCGGTGGCGCCCATGCGGGGGTGCTCGCCCTGGTGTTTGCTCATATCGATCAGCTCGGCGGCTTTTTTGATCGCCAAAAAGGCTGCCCGGACTACCGGCTTGGGTTCGCCAACGAAGGTGACAACGGTGCGGTTGGTAGCTTTGCCCGGATCGACATCAAGGAGCATGACGCCCTCTACGGATTCAATTTCGCGGGTGATTTGGTTGATGATGCTCATGTCCCGTCCTTCGCTGAAATTGGGGACACATTCGATGAGTTGTTTTGACATATCGGATGGCAGTTTTCTCCATAAATTGAAAAGAAGTGCAAGGTATGAAATTAGTGATAAGTATGTTCAACTCACATACGATATTTGGTGGTTGACGGGCCTGTCCGGTGGCTGTATCTGGTGCTAGACAGGCAGATGGGTGTTGCAAAGATCGAATCGCTATGGCAGGAGCCGGGCCATCCACAGCGATTGGATCATTCCTCTTCAGACTTCCTCCCGCCAGCGATCCAATCTCAGGGCCAGCGCTCACTCACAGTGCCAAATACTGGAACCCTTAGCACCGGAACTACCCCTTGAAGCCGGCGCGCGGTCAGCTTTGTTGTTCAGAAATAGAACCTTCGGCCCCGAGGGGAAGTTTGACTACAAAGTGATCCCTTTCGAAGTAGCAGTGGCGTAGTGGGATAATGAGCTGATCCGCCAATCTTACGATCGCATTCTGGCACATGATTTTTATGAAGGTTGTGGAGAAGCAAGCTGCAATGGGTGCAACTTCGTACGGCAGGATGTAGCGGCTGCTGAAATGGCTACCCAATCTCCTCCTCAATATTAGTCACCAGTTCCAGCGTTTGATCGTACGTACTCTGCATGGCGGCCGAGTTGTCCATACCGGCAAAGAGGGCCATTTCACAAGTTTGAATGACTTTGGCGAACTGATCGATGAAATGCTGGCTGACCTGGAGGGATTGCAGGCGCTGCTGCACATTTTGCTTGCTCAGTTGGGAGAGGGGGATGTTGAGCTTATCGCAGACGTAGCCGAATAATGCGCGCGAGACTTCATCGTAAAAGGCCCGGCTGTCGTTGGCCTGGAGGTGTTGGCTGGCCTGCTTGAGCCGTTTTTGGGCTACCCGTTGGGCCTGTAGCCGTTTCAGCAGCACGATATCTACCTCGCCCTTACGAGCTTTCACTTGTTTAACCACCACTGCTCCCAGTAAGACCACAAGGGGGAACAGGCTCAACAACCAAAAAAGGGCAGAGCCGAAAAAGGTAGATTCTTTTTTGCGAAATGAAGTATCCGTAAGAATGTAGCGAAGTTCTTTCGTTGCACCTGCTTTGGGTACAGTGGTGTTGGCCGCGCTGGCCTGTCGGTTGCCTTGCTGTACGTTGAAGGTATAGGTTTGAGGCTGTATGGTGATATACTTCAAGCTGTCCGTATCGTAATACGTGAAGCGAGGTGTGAGCCGGTGCACGCCCGGCTCTTTGGGTAGCAATATGTACTCGACTACTTTATTGCCATTTACAAAGCCTCTATTGTCCTCGTAGCTGCGGTCTTCCACCATGCGTGGCTCGTATAGCTCAAAACTGGCGGGCGCATCGAGAGGAGGAGGAAGCACCCTTTTGATGTCGCTATTTCCGCTAAGGGTCATGGTGAGGGTAATGGCATCATCGGTGCTGAGGGTGGAGCGGTTTACAACAGTACTCATCTTGAATTTGCCTACTGCCCCTGTAAAACTGGGCGGTGCGCCATCGGGCAGCGAGCGTATGGTAATGCTGACAGGCGCTGTTTTTACCTGGAGGCGATTGACTTTCGGAGAATAAAAGAAGCCCCGCCGCTGTGTCTGCCCTTCTGCCAATACGGCCAACTGCATAACCATCGGGTCAATAGTGAGCGTACCGGCTTGCTGTGGAAAAAGAGCTACGCGCTTCAATATTTTGGTGCTGTATTGTACGCCGTTAATTACCTCGCGGATCACCCGTGCATTGAAGCGGCGGATGTCCTGAGCGAAGAAGCCGGCGTAATCCGACTCGGCTACCAAATTGTATGTCTCAATTTCGCGGGAGGTGTAAAGCTTGTAATCGAGCAATATCTGTTCGCCGATGAAAGCGGCATCAGTGCTGGGCTCGGCACGGATAAATATTTGCTCTTCGATTTGTGCGAGCAGGTCTTTTTGAGTGCGGGCATTGGAGCTTTTGCCTTTTACTACCTCTACGCTCACCGCTTTGGTCCGCAAGTTTTTGCCGTCGGCTACTATACTGGCAGGGCCTATGGTAAACTTGCCCACCTTACGTGGCTGCAATACATAGGAAAAGCTCATCGTGCGGGACCATCGCCCGTTGACGGAGCTGACGCTGGTTGCCTGGCTGGGACCACTGAGTAGGCTAAAATTGGTAAAAGGGGGCGGCTGAAAATTGGTGCCATTAGCATTGGCCAGGGTGAAGGTAACCTCAAAATAGCCGCCCAGTACCACCTGGCGGGCATCGGTGCTGGCTTCGAAGGTGACGGTTGCCTGAGCGAAGGTTTGACAGGGAAGCAGGCTGCCGATCAGTAGTGCAGCCAGCGCAATGAGGCGGGACGAAAGTAGTTGTATGGCGATTGTTCGTTTCATTAGATTCGGTAGATGGGCCGTTTTTTACGAACCTTCTTTTTGGGCTTCCTGGCAGGTGGCTCTTGATGAAAAAACTGAAAATCGCGCTGTTCCTGGATACCGGGATTTTGCTGCACTCCGTCGGGATTGGAAAATACATTGATCTCGATGGGCGGGGATTCCAAAACCGCTTCATCAGTGGTGATACGGGCAGGTTCGATGAAATAATTGCCAATATCCAGGGGCTTGAGGTAGTAAGAATAGCTTTGGCTCTGGCTAATTTCACCATTGAAAATGCTGCTAATTGCGGTTTGATTGGGCCCACTTACTACTTCAAATCCTTCAAAGCTTGGAGGAACGAAGTGTTTCCCGCTGGCGTTTCTGAGGTTGAATTTAAGCTGAAAATGATTGCCCAAAAGCACAGAATCCGTGCTCACCGTGGCAGTGAAATTAGCTTGCTGTGCCTTCAATAGTCCCCAGGCACAAAAGCATAGCAATAGGAATATTGATTTTTTCATAGCTGAAAATTTACCAATCTTTTGTCGATTTTGATTTTTTACCTTTTGCTTTGCGCATTTTTTCTTGCACTTTGCGCTCCTCTTCTTCCATGATCTGCAACAGTTGGTCGGCTTCCTCTTTGCTCAGGTCTTTTTCCAGGTTTTGCTGCTTTTGTTGCTCTTGTTGTTGATCTTGCTCCTGATCACCGGAAGGGCTTTGCTGCTGCTGTTGCTGATCGTCTTGTTGCTGATCTTGCTGCTCCTGTTCCTCTTTCTTTTGCTGGTCATTCTGCTGTTGTTGTTGTTGCTGCTGTTGCTGTTGAAGCAGGCGTTGAGCCATCGTCAGATTTTGCTTGGTGCCAATGTCTTTAGGGTTGTGGCGCAATGCATTTTTGTAGGCATTCACAGCATTTTCGATATCGTTGTTGCGCAAATGAGCATTGCCGAGGTTGTGGTAAGCAGCAGCTTTGGCAGATTCATCCTTTGCAGCTTGTGCCGCTTCGTTGTAGTACTTAACGGCCTCTTCATACCGCTCCTGCCGGTAGATGGCGTTGCCCAGATTGTAGGCTCCTTTGACGGAGCGCTCCTTTTCCTGCGCTTTGCGGTAACGCTCCTCTGCCGCATTGAATTCTTCCTGTTGATAGGCTGCATCGCCACTCCTCCGAAAATCATGAGCCGATTGACCGGCCAGCGATGTGCCGAGTCCCGGGAACAAGATAAAAAGCAACAAAATAGTTCGCATCATTTTCTAAAAAGATCTGTACCGGCCAGCCAGCGGCTTTTGCGGTAGGATATTAAAAATTCAATAAGCATAAGCAGGATCCCCAGTGCTATGAATAGTTGAAAATGGCTTTCAAATTCAGAAAAGGAGCGCTGCTCAAATTCCTGCTTTTCGATTTTGTCAATACTTTCTCTCAAGGCATCAATTACTTTATCGCCCTCTGTGAGTTGGTAATAGGTACCACCTCCCGCACTGGCCAAATCACGCATCATCTCTTCATTGATTGTCGAGCGGATTGGATTGCCGGCCTCATCCCGCTTCAGATCCTGCCGACCACCCACAAGGGTAGGGATAAAATCTCCCTGCTTAGTACCCACTCCGATGGTAAAAATCAGCAAGCCATTTTCATGAGCCGACTTAGCCACTTCGAGGGCTTCATTATCGTGGTTTTCGCCATCTGTAATAACGACGATCGCTTTATGATGTTTATTGTTCTCCTCGAATGCCCGCTCTGCCAGATCGATGGCATCACCGATCGCAGTGCCTTGCGTAGGAGCCATCCGGGTATTGGCACTTTTGACAAACAATTGCGCGGCGGCATAGTCAGTAGTCAGCGGCATTTGCAGGTAAGCGTTGCCGGCAAAAATGATGATGCCCAGGCGGTCGCCTTTCAACCCATCTACCAGCTTGACAGCAAATTGCTTGGCCCGTTCCAGGCGATCGGGGCGGATATCGCGTGCCAGCATGCTTTGTGAAATATCGAGCGCCAGAAATACATCCACGCTTTTGCGTTTGACTTTTTCGCGCTTGGTGGCCCATTGTGGATTGGCCCAGCCTACGATCAGCAATGCCAAGGCCAGCATAAGCAGGGCAAATTTGACACTGTGCTTGTATTTTGACATCTGCGGCATCAATCGGGCCATCAGGCTGCTGTCGCCAAAACGGTTGATGGCGCGTTTGCGGGCATACCACATAGCTACAAATACCAATATCAGCAAAGGGATAACTGCTAGTGCATACAAGTACTCGATATGTTGGAATCTAAATACCAAAAGTGTCAGGGTATAGTTCTGAAAATAGTATATCTGAGCAATATTTCCAATCCGAGAAAGAGGATGCCCAAAAAAGCAAAGCGATGAAATTCTTCAGTAAAGCGGCGAATCACAGTAACTTCGATCTCCGTCTTTTCCAGTCGATCAATCTCTGAATAGATCTGTTCAAGCCCTTTGGCAGTAGTTGCCCGAAAGTATCGGCCACCCGTCATGGAAGCGATCTGGCGGAGCAAACCCTCATCGATCTGCACACTGGCCATTCCGAAAATATATCTGCCATCACTGCGGCGGCTGACAGGCGCCAGGGCTTTGCCTCTGGAGCCCACACCAATGGTATAGACCTTCACACCAAACTCCTCAGCAATTTCCGAAGCAGTGAGCGGCTTGACGTAGCCGGCATTGTTGTCGCCATCAGTCAGGAGGATCACAATTTTGCTCTTGGCCTTGCTTTCCTTGAGCCGGTTGACAGCAGTAGCCAATCCCATGCCTATGGCAGTCCCATCCTCCAGCAAGCCACATTCCAGGCCGGCCAAAAATTCTTTGAGTACGCGATGATCAGTGGTGAGTGGACATTGGGTGAAGGCTTCACCAGCAAATACTACGAGCCCGATGCGATCGTGCGGGCGTTTGTCCACAAATTCGGCAGCTACGCGTTTGCTTACTTCAAGCCGGTCGGGCTTAAAATCCTGCGCCAGCATAGAGCTGGACAGATCCATCACCAGGGTAATGTCGATCCCTTCGGTAGTAATCTCTTGCTCTTTGAGGGTTTCCTGCGGCCGAGCCATTGCAATTACCAGGGCACAGAAGGCAAGCAGGCGCAACAACGGCAGCAGGGCACGCAGGCGCCCGCGAAGGGAGTTTTGGCCGCCAAATACAGTGAGGCTGGGCATCTTAAGTGTAGCGTAGCGGCGGCGGAAGGAAAACCAATACCAAATGCCAACAGCCGGAATCAGCAAGAGTAGCAGAAAGTACTGCGGGTGGAGGAAGGTGATATTTTCAGCGCCGAATATCATGATGTAGAGACGTCATTTTGTGAGTCAGGCTCGTGCAAAGTTTGAGGTGCTCTGTAGTGGGTGGCCAGAATAAACTGGCGAACTTGTTCCATCTGGCGGGCATGAATGTCGGCCGGGGGAATGGCTTTGGCAAATTTGACTAAGTCAGCCATCTGGAGCAAGTTGCGAAGCTCAAGTTTGTGAGTCTCACTAATATCAAGCGGTTTAAGCTGGTGGAGAATTTCATCAGTGGTGGATTCCAGCGCCTGAATGCTATATCGATTCTCAATGTATTCTCTAACTATATAGGTCAACTGACTTTGATAGGCTTTGACTTTTCCTTGCTGCCAAAGCTTGTCCTGCTCCAATTTGTCCAGTTTATCCAGAGCCAGTTTGTAGGCGGGAATCACTAGCTCGGGAGGAGGAGGCAGCTCCTCTGTCTTTTTCTTTTTAATAAAATAATACACTCCTAAGCCAGCCAGCAGCAAAAGTATCCCGACCAGCAAGTAAGGCCACACATCCTCAAAAGTCAGCGGCTCAGCAATGATGGTCTTGATGGGTGCCAAGGCCAACGAATCAACCGCTACATTGTTGACATGTACGGGTAATGGATTGGTGAGAAGCTGTACGGTGTTGCCATTTTTGACAAACCGAAACGGAATAGCCGGTATCAGGTAAGAACCGGAATCAAAAATGGTGAAGAGGATGTCTTGCTGCAGGATGTAGTTGGGTTGGGTCTGCACCGTGTCGAACTGTCCGGAGTCCAGTATTTCCAAGGCTTTCAGAGTGTCGAGGATATTCAAATCGGCACCCAAAAACTCCTGCCCTTCCTTGAGGCTGGCCTGCAGGCGAATCGTTCTGTGATCGCCGATCAGCATATACGTACTGTCCAGCCGGGCGCGTACGCCGGGCTGCGCAGTGGCTGGGCTGAACGAGCTGAGAGCAGACAAAAGCATACTCAGCAAACAGATTCGAAATATTTTTTGGACGATCCTCATGCGTTGATGGCAGATTTATTTTGATCGCTTTTTGAAAAATTTCAATAGCGCATTTACATATGATTCATGGGTGCGTATGTTAACGATATCTGCACCACTGCGGGCAAAAGTGGTTTTGAAGTATTGCAAATTGTCAGCAAACCAGCTGGCATAGCGTTCGCGGACAGCAGGCAGGGCACTGTCGATCCAGGAGGTAGTGCCGGTTTCGGCATCCACTGCTCTGATGAGCCCTACGTTGGGCAACTCCTCCTCGCGTGGATCGATCATATTGATGCCGATGATATCGTGCCTGCGTGCCGCAATGCGCAATGGATTCTCATAATCTTTGGTCAGAAAGTCAGAAAGCACAAAGCAGATGCTACGTTTTTTGAGCACATTATTCAGATATTCCAAAGCCACACCCAGGTCGGTTCCTTTGTGCTCCGCTTCAAAGTCGATGAGCTCACGGATGATGCGCAGGATGTGCTGTTTGCCTTTTTTGGGAGGAATGAATTTCTCCACTTTATCGGAAAAAAAGAGCACACCTACTTTGTCGTTGTTGTTGATGGCAGAAAAGGCCAGTACGGCACAAATTTCGGTGAGCAGCTCGTTTTTCATTTGGTTGACGGTACCGAAAAAAGAGGACTGGCTCATGTCGATCAGCAACATGACGGTGAGTTCGCGCTCTTCTTCAAATATTTTGACGTGCGGATCACCTGTACGGGCCGTTACATTCCAATCGATGTTGCGTACATCATCCCCATACTGATAATCGCGCACCTCACTGAATGACATACCCCTGCCTTTGAAGGCACTGTGGTATTCGCCGGAGAAAATATGGCGGCTGATACCTCTCGTTTTGATCTCAATCTTCCGTACTTTTTTCAGCAGTTCGCTAGTCTCCATGTGTTGATCGATTCCTAATAAAACTTAGCAACCCTTTGCACGGGGTTGTCTTTTTTAAAATAAGGGCGAAGTATATGATAAGGTATGGTAATATGCTGTCGTCCATAGAGAGGATTAAAGGCAGTGCTGAAGGCTATACCTTCCCTTCGGATATTAAAATACGAGAAGTCGGCAGCTGCTATCCAGGCCCTAAACTGGTAGTTGCCATACAGGATGTGCTGTTCGATGCTACTGTGGATGTATTGGCGAATAAAGCTTTGGCGGTCAAAATCATCCCCAAAAACATCCTCCTGCCGGATTTCTCTTCCTCGCTGAAGATCAAAATTAAAAACTCTGCTGCGCTGCTCATCTGTCCAGGTGTTGGCCTGCGAAAAGGTGCCACTGATGATACCATCGCCCAAAAACTCAATATCCGTCCAGGCAAAAGCTCTGTAACTGGCGCGCTGCTCGGGCTGGGGAGCGGGATGTCTTTTATTGGCTCGTACCGCAAAGTCATGGCTCTCTGCCACCCAATTTTCCGCCGTCTGCTTCATCCAGCGGTTGAAGGCCGGGCTGTTAGTCTGTGGATAAATGACATCGTAGCTGCTTAGATAATCGGCATATTCAACACATCCTATACTCATAGCTTCGGTGAGCTGACAATCGAGTTTTTGGCTACTGCCATTAGTGTGGGTGAAGTTGGCACGGATTTGCTGCTCATTGGAAAACTGACCCCGGAGCCGACCGGCCACATGGCCGAAGGAGTCCTGCAGCTCTATATCAAATTGATTTTTCAGCCCCAGCTGTCCAATGAGCCGATAGCTTTTTCGCTGCTCAAGATTGTATGCAATTCCTCTCAACTCTGCATGATTCATTTTGTGGAGGATCAATTCTACCGTTTGCGCACCTAAATTGCCCTGATAGACATGCACCCACTTATTGTTGCCACAGTGGGAAGGTAGTTCGAAAGGTTGATCCCTTTGGGTCAGGTGGATAGATGAGCCAATAGTTTTGTCAAAATTGGCCCATTCGCCGCTGATGCCGTCATCCGTTAGTTCAGCAGCAATATGGCCGGATACCTTACCTTGCTTGTCCAATTCTTCCAAATCCAGCAAGCTGTTCTTCAAGCGACCCCTCAGGGTGAATTTTTCTTTGCTACGCAGATAAATCAACTCGCCTTTGCAATTTTTTCCATCAAAAGCCAGGCTAATGGCGATATCTGTCAGGTCGTCCATTCTCCCCTGGAAGTGCTGGATCCACAGGATTTTAGAAGGCTTGTCGAATAGCTGGTACACAGAGCGTTCGCGCGCTCCGCTCTGGGCCAGGCCGAGTGTGGTAAGAAAGAACAATCCTGTAAAAATCAAGAACCTCATGGCGCACATATTTAATGGCTAGGGTACTTCAACGGTATTGAGAATGCGGTTGATGATATCTTCCTGGCTAATATTTTCAGCTTCAGCTTCGTAGGTCAGGCCAATGCGGTGGCGCATCACATCGTGGCAGATGGAACGCACATCTTCCGGAATTACATAGCCCCGCCGTTTGAGAAAGGCATAGGCTTTGGCGGCCAGCGCCAGGTTGATGCTGGCACGCGGAGAGCCGCCGTAGTTGATGAGGGGTGCCAAATTGGCCAGCCCATAGGCATCGGGCTGTCGGGTGGCGAATACAATATCGAGGATGTACTGCTCAATTTTTTCATCCATATACACCTTGCGTACTATTTGCCTTGCTTTGAGGATAGTAGCAGGCTCTACAACGGCTTGGAGCTGCTTCGATGTTTGGCCCGAGAGCGTCCGTCTGATGATCTCTCGCTCTTCCTCCTTGTCGGGATAGTCGATCAACACCTTGAGCATGAAACGATCTACCTGCGCTTCGGGCAGCGGGTAAGTCCCTTCCTGCTCAATGGGGTTTTGGGTAGCCAAAACCAGGAAAGGCTCTTCGAGTGGGAAGGTGTTGGTGCCTATAGTTACCTGGCGCTCCTGCATGGCTTCGAGCAGTGCAGATTGTACCTTTGCGGGGGCGCGGTTGATCTCATCGGCGAGGATAAAGTTGGCAAATACCGGCCCTTTACGAACGGTAAACTCATTTTTGCTGGGGTTGTAAATCATAGTGCCGATGATGTCGGCAGGCAGGAGGTCGGGGGTAAACTGTATTCTGCTAAATTGGGCAGAGATGGCGCTCGAAAGGGTTTTGATGGCCAATGTTTTGGCCAGGCCGGGCAGCCCTTCAAGTAGGATGTGGCCTTTGGTGAGCAGGCCGAGTAGTAAGCGTTCGATCATATAATGCTGCCCCACGATGATGCTGGAAGTAGCTTCCGTGAGTTTTTCGATGAACGCGCTTTCTATATAAATTTGTTGGTTGAGTGCTTCAATATCAACGGATTGCTGCATCACGGTTGTACGTATTTAATGGTGTTGGTAAATAATTGAAAGCCAGAGGAAGTAGTTTTATTCAATGGAATAAATAGAACCGGGATTCTGGAAAATTGCTTTAATTTTGAGGCGCTAATTTCTTAAAAATTTACCCAATCTACAATTTTAAACTGCCAGACTACAAAAGGAGGGTTGCCATTGGAACGGCTTTAACGAAATATTAACCAGTCAGATATGGAAGATTTTTTTAAATATACGCTTTTTGCTATTGCATTATCTTTGCCCAGCCTGCCGAATGCCTCCGCGCAGGGCTCGGCAGCTCAAGCTGCCCGACAGCAGCGTGCTGTACAAGCGATCAATGATCTGAAGGATGGCTGTCTGCTGGTACGCCTGCCTAGCAAGTACAATAAATTGCGTGAATTGGAGCGCCTGTCCGCCAGTAAATCTGTGAGTGAAGCTGCACAAAAGCGGATGCGAGAGCAGTATCTCACTACCCTTTCGGAGCGCGATAGCTTCAATGCTCGGCTAATGACAGCCTTTACTTCGCAGTACCATTTTTCTGACGTACTTTTCTTTTACGATACAAGTAGTGTACAAGTCAAAGAGCGGAAACTGGACAAGCTGTTTTTGAATGCCGAGCTGCAGCCGGAGCTCGATTATCCCGACCCCGCGAAGCCTTTTCTAATCCTGAGGCTGGGAACTACTGACCCCTCAGTGACCTCCGGCATTGAGGCGATGGTGGTGATGGATGCTCAATTTGCAGACCTCGAAAGGCCCTTTCCCTACTACATCAAGCTCAAATCATTGGGGCACATTCTGGAAGCGATCTTTTCGCCCAAAAAGCGGGCGATCCGGAGTCCGGGCCATCTGGCTGCGGAGCTGAACAGAAAGATGATGGATTTTTACAAGAAAAACTAAACCGTATCATTTGATCTTGGCAACCAGCTGATTGCTGAGTTGCTCAGGCATATCAGGGCATGCTTCCTGAAGAGCAGAGCGGATATTTTCGCCGTCGAGGGTAGCAGTGGTAAGTTGTTGCTTTTTTTCCTTACAGCAGTTGAGCATCTTTTTAAATTCCTCACCCACCTGATTTCCCAACTGAATGAATTCCTCTCTTTTCCCTTCCTGGGTGAGTTGCTGCATACGATTATTGAGCTCAATGGAGGGCTCGGCACATTGGCAAAAGGCTGTGCCCAACTGTTGGTAATCAGCGGTTGCAGAAGGGTCACTATTGCCAGCGTCCTGATTGGCGGAAGTGTTGCAGGCAGCAAGCCCAAAGAGGAGAGAGAGACAAAAAAAGAAGCAGAATTTTGACATGGGTTGATATAATGTGGTTGAGTTGATTTATCCGCAACGAAGGTACAAACAAAATGGCAAGTGCTGTGGTGCCGAAGGGTGTGTGTCAAGAAATAAAGCGACGAGAGTACTATAATTGTTGATTTGTTAACGAAGGGCATTAATTCAACTTGCAAATTGAAATTTCTTCATTAAAAACACAAAATAATTGATTATTTTGTAATAATTTATATTTTTATTTATAATTTTTGTATTAAATTATATTAATCATTAAATTTGTATTGTCAGGAAGATTAAAAGGAGCAAAAGAGCTTCATCGACAATGTGAGGTGACGAAATCGGCAGCCGTGCCCTCCTGTCACGGGGGTGGAGGCTCGGGACAAACCGCGATGCAGTCTGGCTGCGCGGCTAACCACTCCGTGAAGGTTCGAGTCCTTCTCTCACAGCAAAGTTTTTAGTAAAAAAGTGAGCCTTGGCAGTGTATGCTGCCGGGCTTTTTTTGTTAGCGCAACAAATAGGGGGATTTTACGTAAGGCCTGGGATTGACGATAAAAAGGAAAGAAAGCAGCCCCTTCGTTTTTTTTCAACGATGATCAGTATCTAAAGTTGATTTTTTTTAAAACTAGTGAGTGTTTTTTAAAAGGGGCTGCTTTTCGTTTGCTGAGTCATTTAAACCACTAGCAATACGTGTGGTGAAGCTCAAACGCTGCCCGCCTTAGTTTTTTTCGTAGCTCGCCACGATCTCCCGCAACTCATCCAGATAGCACTGCTTTCGTTCAGCCCGCCGCTTTATGTTGGTGGTGGTAAAAAAGTGGTGACTTTCGAGGAAGGAAACCTGGATGCGGTTCCACTTTTGCTCATCATCGAGGATTTTGAAGGCGCGCAGCTCTTCAAAGAGCGTTCGGCCGATGCTGTAAAAATCATCCCGGCCGAGGTAATCGAGGTCGGCATCGCAGAGTATCTCTTCCAGGAAGTTTTGAGGAGATTGAGGGATTTTGGTAGCCATGATCATCCCGCAGATTTGTTCGATCTGATCGGCCGTGTAATTATAGAGCCGCAGGCTTTCCCGGGCGATCCCACAGCCCAGCTTTTCGTGTTCCTGATTGTTGATGATGAAACCGCAATCGTGGTACAAAGCAGCCGTTTTAAGCAAAAGGGTATCGTGGGAGTTTACCTTTTCGGCAATGCAAAGTTCTTTGGTTACCTCCAACACATCCAGCGTATGGTGTACTCCGTGGTAAAAGAGTCGCCGGTCCAGCTCGTTTTTGAGTTTGTTGAGCATGTATGCTTTTGCAGCAGGATAGTCCATCAGCCGGAAGTTGAAGAATCTATTATAGTGACTTTTTGGGATAAATCGGTATTTGTTCTTGGCTTTTCTACAAAAAACATATCCACTTCCCCCATATTTTTAACACTGATTTTGCCCCGGTGGCTACACGCAAAGGTCTCTTTTACTAATTCGTAGGTACTTTTCGAAATATTGATTCGGCCCGGTACTCCTCCTGATTCCATGCGGGCGGCCAGGTTGACCGTATCGCCCCAAATATCGTACGCAAATTTTTTGCTACCTACAATTCCTGCTACCACAGGGCCGGTATGAATACCTATACGGCACCGAAAGGAGGGGCGTTGAACGCTGTTGCGCTGCTGTTGATAATTGTGCATAAATTGCTGAATTTCCATAGCCGCCCGGATCATATTTTCCGGATGCGAATCATTGGGCTGCGGCAGTCCGCCGGCACACATGTACGAATCCCCGATGGTTTTGATTTTCTCCAGCCCGTAGCGGCCAATGATCTGATCGAATGCCCGAAAGCATTCATCCAGCTCGGCTACCAGTTCTTCAGGTTCCATTTGTTCAGCTACTTTGGTAAACGCTTCAAAATCGGTAAACATAACCGTAACTGCCTCATATCGCTTGGCGCGGGCCTTGCCGTGAGTTTTGAGCTCGGCAGCCGTTTCCTCGGGCAGAATGTTGAGCAGCAGCGCTTCGGCCCGCTCCCGCTCCTGCTCGATGATTTGATTTTTTCCTTCCAGCTCCAGGTTCGACCGATGCTTCAGGCGGTAGCGGTTGTACAGCAGCAAGGCCAGCAACAGCAAGCCAATGATACCGCCGAAGAGCGTTTTGCGTTGCAGGCTGGCCTGGCGAAGGTTGGCTTCCTGGAGAGCCAATTGGTTCTGCTGCCGTTCGAGTTCGAGCTGTTTTTTCTGATCGCTGTAAAGCGCTTCACGCCGCTGATAGTTGCGGGCAATATCTTCATTGAGCCGCTCGTAACGCGTTTCATCGTATTTTTTGCGGTTTTTATAAGCTTTCTTATACTTACCCATATCGGCGTACACGCGGCTAAGGTCTTTGTAGGCCTTCTGTTTGAATTTGGTATCGTTGAGCTCTTTGGCGAGATCGAGATATGCATCGGTATATTTGAGTGCTTCTTCAAGCTTGTTCTGCCGCCGGTACACATCCCCGATACCATTATACACCTCCATAATTCCCTTTTCATCATCGATGCTTTTGCGAATATCCAGGGAGCGTTGGAGATAGGAATGCGCTTTTTCAAAAGCCAAATCAGCATCTTTTGCCTGCTCGATGTCTTTGTAATAGCTACCTAAATTTTTGTACACCAACCCAATATTATTGTAAATCGCACCTTCCCCTTCCGGGTCTTCGTGCTGGAGGTAAATGTCGAGCGCGTTTTGGTAATATTCAATGGCTTGCTGAAATAGGGGAAAGGCCTCGTCGAAATGCTCATCCTTGAGATACCGTTCGCCAAAATCATCCTTATTGTTGCCGATATTGTTGAGCACATCGGCTAGCGCCCAGGGATCGTCAAACTGACGGCGCAGAACCAAAGCGCGGTCGTAATGTTCAGCTGCCTCTGCAAATTGCTCCAATTCCGATTTGATATTGCCGATCAGGTTTTCAGCATTGGCAATTTCATAATCATCTGCAAGGCGTTCCGAAATAGACAGATGGCGGAATACATAGTCGAGCGCTTCCGGATAAAACCCTCTCGATTCGTACACAATGGCCAGATTGTAGGAGGTACGGGCGGTGCGTAGGGTATCGCCAAGCTCTTCCCGAAGACGGAGCGATTTGCGCAGGTTTTCAACAGCCAGCTCAAAATTGCCCAATTCATCTTCCAGATTACCAATATTGTTGTACAAGCTTGCAGTTCCTTTGACATCCCCCAGCTCCTTACGGATGTCCAGTGCCTGCTGCATGAATGATTTGGCGGCAGTCGGTTGGTTGTGAATGACCTCTACTACGCCACGATTGTTGAAAGCCTGAGCTTCCCCTTTGCGGAAATGTAGCTGCCGGGCGAGCAGCAAAGCGCTATCCAGATACTGCCGGGCTTTATCGGGCTGGCCCACCTTCAATTCCCAGGCGAGGTCATTATACAGCTTTACTTTGTGGGTATCTGCGGGTGTGTTGAGAAGTGCGGATGCCAGGCTGTCGGCAAACGTTTGTTGGGCATAGAGGAGTCCGTTCAAACAGCACCAACAGCAGACGATGAACGCAATGACTGCTCTATGAAAAAAGGGTAATGGACAGGCTATGTGGGGCTTGCAAATCAATTTCAGTACTATTCATCCATCAGCAATACACCATGCGCAATAAATTTGAGCTCTTCTTCGGGCTCGGTAATGGCGGCAATTTCTTCGGGGCTTTGGCCTTCGTCTTCGGCATAATGCCGCAGCTCCTCTACCGAAGTGACTTCCCTGAAGGCATGGCCTTCCATTATTACGGTACGTCCGGAGATGTCTTTGGGTACAAAGAAGCCATAATCTTTGAATTTCACCACCATTTCTGCATCCTCATTAGTATCGGAGGCGATGGTCATCCAGCAGCCTTTGACCTGGCAAACGGCATTGACCTTGCCTGCCACTTTTAGCTGTAGCGAATCGGCTTCAGACATTTTGCCGAGCAGCTCATCAAAGGTGATGGCTTGGGCAGCCGTGATGGCTTCGCCAAATTGTTTTGCCTCAACAACGGCTTCACTTGTTGCTCCGGCTTTGGGCTGGGGATTTTGTTGGCAGGCTATTAAACTGAGAAAAGTAGCAAGCACAAAAACATGTGGAATTCTCATAATTTAAAATAGAATTTTATTATTAACAATAAGCCCTGTCAGGCTTTGTGGGCTGTGAACTTACAAATATTTGGCAGTCAGATTGACTTTAGCATAAAATTAATTTTAAAATTCAGGATAGGGAACAATAATGCATGTTAAAATCACTTTATTATGCTATCCAACTCAAAAGACACCACTTTCTTTTACTGCTTTTCAAAAGTCTAATCGCCTATCAGACCAGATCATTACGCTTTACTCAGCTAAAAACCCTACAACGATGAAAAGGAAATTGAGTGTAGTAATGATCATATCATTGACTTGCCTGTTTTCCGCCTCTGCCCAATGCCTCAAAGGCAACTGCTACAACGGCCGGGGCACGTACCTCTATCCCAGCGGTGCCAAATATGCGGGCCAGTTCAAAAAAGGAAAAATTCATGGCCAGGGCGTTCTGTATTTCAGCAACGGCAATCGCTACATTGGTCAATGGGCCAATCAGTATCGCCAGGGCAAAGGAAAGCTGGCATATCACAGTGGCGAAGAATATATTGGCCACTTTCACAAAAGCAAATTCAATGGCCACGGCACCATGACCTTCCCCGATGGTAGCAAGTATGTAGGCGACTGGGCGGATGACATCCAGCATGGCGAGGGCGTATATATATACAGCAATGGTGACAGATACGCAGGGGAGTTCAAGCGAGGGAAACTCAATGGGCGAGGTACAATGCTATATGCCAATGGTACCCAATATATAGGGAGCTGGAAGAATAATTACAAAGACGGACAAGGAACTTTTGTCAAAGCAAATGGCCAACAGGTCAATGGCTTTTGGCTGGCCGGCAAATTTATGGACGATGAGCAGGGGGCTTCCGAAAATCAAGGAATTGTAATGGAAGATGAGCTGCGCAACTGCAATGCGCTGCATTGCCGGGATGGGCTTGGCATGTACAGCTATGCGGATGGTTCTAAATGGGTGGGTGAGTTCAGGGATGGAAAACCGGAAGGAGAAGGAACTTGCTACTATGCCAATGGTGATAAATACGTGGGCGGCTGGAAGCGCCACGCTCCTCATGGCGAAGGCATCATGTACTACACCAATGGTCGGGTGATGGGAGCCCAATGGGCATATGGCGTTCCCGAAAAAGAAATGGAAGCAGAGCAGGAGAGCGTGACTGATAGCCCGGTAAAAGTAGAGCACAGCAATGAAGTGAAAATATGGGCGCTGATCGTTGGAGTGGCCCGATATGCACACATGCCGGTACTCAAATACACGGATGATGATGCCTATCAGATATACGCTTTCCTCAAAAGCCCGCAGGGCGGCGCCCTGCAGGACGATCAGATCCGGGTGCTGATCGATGAGGATGCTACCCGCCAAAATGTGCTGAAGAGCATGCGGCAGGTATTTCTTAAGGCCGATGATAATGATGTAGTACTCCTGTACTTCTCCGGCCACGGCCTGCCCGGTTCTTTCCTTCCCGTTGATTTCGATGGTTTCAACAACAAAGTAAAACACGAAGACATCCAAGAGATATTCCGCGAGACGAAAGCCAAACACAAGATTTGCCTTGCCGATGCCTGTCATTCCGGCACCTTGATGGCCCGGCGGTCGCCGCTCGACAACGCACTGAAGAAGTATTATGAGGCTTTCGAAAAGTCTCCGGGAGGTACAGCCTTGCTTCTGAGCTCAAAGGGAGATGAGTTTTCACTGGAAGACCACGGTCTGCGCCAGGGCATCTTCAGCCATTTCCTCATCCGGGGCCTCAAAGGCGAGGCTGACAGGAATGGCAACGAGATTGTGACGGTTCAGGAATTGTTCGATTTTGTATATACCAAAGTGCGGACATACACTGCCAATGCACAAACACCTACTATTTCCGGCCAGTTTGATGAAGCAATGCCGGTAGCAGTAGTCAGATAATTGCTGTTCGAATTTTGGATGTAAGCCGCAAGGGTGTTGGAAAATGATGAAAAGCAACTTGCTTTTCAGCGGAGGGACAACACTCTTTGCGGTTTTTCCGAGCTTCTGAGCGAAGGAGGCGTGGATTAAGGATTTTGGTCATATATTTGTTGCACGTTTAATCTGTCATGTTTACATACAAATACCACATTATCAAATGCCCATTATGCAAAAGTACCTACTGCTGATTTTCTGCTTTTTATTTGTTGGTCACCAAATTACGGCCCAATGTATCGCCGGCGATTGCCAAAACGGCACCGGCACCTTTGTATATCCCAGCGGGGCTAAATATGTGGGTGAGTTTGCCAATGGAGAAATTCATGGTGTGGGCGTATGTTATTATACGGATGGCAGCAAATATTCTGGCCAATGGCAGCATCGATACCCTGAAGGTAAGGGCACCAAAACTTTTGCCGATGGCAGCAAGCATACCGGCCAATGGCTCAAAGGTCAGCCAATTGATGAGACGGGGGCTATAATCGAGCTCAATACAACCGCTCAGGTTGAAGATGATGGTACCGACATCCAGTCTGGTTGCCTTTCTGGCGATTGTGAGCAGGGGGAAGGCGTTTTTGCCTATGCCGATGGCAGCAAATATAAAGGCCAGTTTAGAGCTGGCAAACTCGATGGCTGGGGCACCTGGTACTTTCCGGATGGCGAAAAGTATATTGGTTCTTTTAAAAACAATTACTCTCACGGAAAAGGAACCCTCTATCATTTAGACAATACACAAACTACCGGCGAATGGGTGGAAGGAGAGTATATGGGCGATGGCCGGGCTGTTATGGGCCAGGAAGGCTGTATAAAAGGCAACTGTATCGATGGCAAAGGCACCTATGTGTATAAGGATGCCAAAGCCAGATACATCGGTTCATTCCAGCAAGAAAAAGCCCACGGCAAAGGCATTTGCTACTACGCCAATGGCAATCGGTATGAGGGTGAATGGGCGGCTGGCAGCTTTCACGGCACCGGCACCATGTATATGAAAGACGGCACTATAATAAGCGGCCAGTGGGATGCCGGCACCTTTGTAGAGCCCACGCAGGCACCAGGCACAATGTCAGCAGAGGAAGCAATCGCAGCGCAAATATCGGAAGTGGCCAAAACGGAAGCCGCCTTTTCCATGAAGGTATGGGCCGTAGTGATCGGCATTTCTTCTTACAGCCACATGCCAGCTCTAAAATATACGGATGATGACGCCTACCGTATGTATGCCTTCTTTAAAAGCCCGGAAGGCGGAGCACTCAAAGATGAGCAAATCCGCATCCTGATTGATGAAGAGGCAACGCGGGAAAATATTTTGCAAACCATGCAGGGCATTTATTCACAGGCCGGCCCCAATGATCTGATCGTGCTCTATTTTTCCGGCCACGGACTAAAAGGCTCCTTCCTGCCTATTGATTTTGACGGGTTCAATAATAAAATCTATCACGAGGAAATCAAAGAATTGCTCCAAAGCAGCCCGGCCCGCTATAAGCTTTGTATTGCCGATGCCTGCCACTCGGGTAGCCTCTTTGCCATGCGTGGCACGGTGGACAATGCTTTGAGCAGGTACTATAAATCACTCGCGCAAGCCAAAGCAGGCACCGCACTCATCATGTCTTCCAAATCAGATGAAACCTCCCTTGAGTCCAGTGGCTTGCGGCAGGGCGTATTCAGTCACTTCCTCATCCGGGGCCTCAAATGCGAAGCCGATACCGATGCTGACCAGGTGATTAGTATCCAGGAGCTATTTGATTACATCTACGATAATGTGCGTAGTTATACGGGGCTGCGGCAGTCGCCCATGATGGTGGGGGATTATGATGAGCGGATGACAGTGGGAGTGTGCCGCTAGGGTGTTTTAGATAAAAGCAAGCCACTCTTTTTATCCCCAACAATCTATCGGGCCTTACGAAGAAATTGCAAAGGCATTCTTTGCAAAAAATCCGGTATTTCCCTATCTTTGCAGCCGTTTTTGGAATAAGGGCATTAGCAAAAGGCTTTTGCTCCCTGCCTATTAATTATATGGCAGGCCCATTTATTCACTCAAAATTCACATTATTCATGAAACAGTACGAAGTAACCTTCATCGTAGATCCGGTACTTTCGGGCGATGAAATTCAGGCGACGGCCAAAGCATATGTCGATACGCTTCAAAAAAATGAAGCCAAAATCGTGCATGTGGACGAAATGGGTTTGCGCCAACTGGCCTATCCCATTAACAAACGCACCTCAGGGGTGTATTACTGCATTGAATACCAGGTACCCGACGGGACGTTCAACGAAAGCCTTGAATTGGCTTTGCGGCGCGATGAGCGCATCATGCGCTATCTTGTTTATCATCTCGATAAATATGGGATTAAATACAATGAAGACAAGCGCAATGGACTGATTGGCAAGGTGAAGAGAGCAAAAAAAGCGAAAGACAGCAAAGAGCAAGAACAGAAAGGAGGGCGAAAGCCTGCTGCTAAAAAAGTGGAAAAAACCGCTGTAAAGGCATCGGCGCCTGTGGCAAAAACTAAACCGGTAGTTTCTACAGTAACAGAAGTAGCGGTTAAGGAAAGAGCAACAGAAGAGGAATAGCTGTCGAATTAGGTATTCAAAAGTAATTTAAAAAAAAAGAAATTATGGCTTCAAGAGACGATATTAAGTTTTTAAGTAATCCCAAAATTGGGCAGAAGCGAATGAAATATTGCCGCTTCCGCCGCTATGGCATCAAGCACATCGATTATAAAGATCCGGACTTTCTGATGCAGTTTGTCAATGAGCAAGGCAAAATATTGCCGCGCCGCATCACCGGCAATTCGCTCAAATTTCAACGCAAGGTAGCTTCGGCCGTCAAAAGAGCCCGGCACCTCGCGATGCTGCCATACGTGACTGATTTGCTCAAATAGTGCTAATCAGCAACGAAAAGTCCAATTTTTAAAATCTTTTAATCCTTCATGTTATGGAAATTATTTTGCTTCAAGATATTGACAAAGTGGGTAGCAAGCACGAGCTCGTAACGGTAAAAAACGGATTCGCTCGCAACTACCTGATTCCCAGAGGCTATGCATTGATCGCCAATGATACCAATCGCCGCCGCCTCAATGATTTGCGCCGCCGGGAAGCGGCTCAGCTTGAGAAAAAGCTGGATCACTTTAAGCAAATAGCCGCTAAGTTGGAGGGCAAGAGCCTTAAAATCGGTGCCAAAGCAGGTACCAGCGGCAAGATATTCGGTAGTGTGACCGACCTACAACTTGCCAGTGCCCTCAAAGAGCAACTGGATGTAGAGGTGGATCGCAAGAAAATACAATTGCCCGAAGAGGTTAAAGAAATAGGCACATATGCTGCTGTATTAAAATTGCATCCGGAAATTAATCCGGAAATACCATTTGAAGTGATAGCCGAGTAAATTATTGTTGGCTAAGGCTTTACCGACAGGCCGCTTGCCACCAGGCAGGGGGCCTGTTGTGGTAATGGTAAGAGATCAGAAGTTGCACAAATGGTCATTATCTCGGAGCCACTTTTCCTTTTCCTTATAATCAGGCATCGCCTTTTGTACCAGCGCCCAAAATTTCTTGGAGTGGTTCA
>OZ244935.1:0-875000 GCA_965222005.1 Saprospiraceae bacterium | reverse complement strand
GGGGTGAAAGGCCAATCAAACCAGGAGATAGCTCGTACTCCCCGAAATGCATTTAGGTGCAGCGTTGATATAGAGTGTCATGGAGGTAGAGCTACCAATAGGGCTAGGGGGCTTCACCGCCTACCACCCCCTGATGAACTCCGAATGCCATGACATTGCATCAGCAGTGAGGCTATGGGTGCTAAGGTCCATAGCCAAGAGGGGAACAACCCAGACCATCAGCTAAGGTCCCCAAGTATGTGTTAAGTTGTTGGAACGAGGTGAGGATGCTAAGACAGCTAGGATGTTGGCTTGGAAGCAGCCATTCATTTAAAGAGTGCGTAACAGCTCACTAGTCGAGCGTTCTTGCGCGGAAAATAATCGGGCATCAAACACATCACCGAAGCTATGGATTTCCAGCGCGAGCTGGAAGTGGTAGGGGAGCATACCGACCTTGCCGAAGGTGTGGCGTGAGCCATGCTGGAGAAGTCGGTAACGAAAATGTAGGCATGAGTAACGATAAATGGGGTGAGAGACCCCATCGCCGAAAGACTAAGGGTTCCTAGATCTATGCTAATCAGATCAGGGTTAGTCGGGTCCTAAGGCGTACCCGAAAGGGGAAGTCGATGGATAACAGGTTAATATTCCTGTACTTGCTTATACTAAAAAGGTGACGGAGGCGTGTAGTCAGTGCGTACTGACGGAATAGTACGTTGAACCCTGTGGAAGCAGGGGATAGTACACTGAAGCTTTCGGGCGGAGGTGATAATCTGATGAAGCGACTTCCAAGAAAAGCCGAAATAAGCAACCCGTACCGTAAACCGACACAGGTAGTCGAGGAGAGCATCCTAAGGCGCTCGAGTGATTCGTGGCTAAGGAACTAGGCAAAATGGTCTCGTAACTTCGGGAGAAGAGACGCTCTGTAATACTATGGAGCCGCAGTGAAGAGGCCCAGGCGACTGTTTAGCAAAAACACAGGACTCTGCCAATTCGAAAGAAGACGTATAGGGTCTGACACCTGCCCGGTGCCGGAAGGTTAAGGAAGGTTGTAATCTTCGGAGAAGCAATTGACTGAAGCCCCGGTAAACGGCGGCCGTAACTATAACGGTCCTAAGGTAGCGAAATTCCTTGTCGGGTAAGTTCCGACCTGCACGAATGGTGTAACGATCTGGGCACTGTCTCAGCCACGAGCTCGGTGAAATTGAAGTATCGGTGAAGATGCCGATTACCCGCAACGGGACGGAAAGACCCCGTGAACCTTTACTACAGCTTCACATTGTGCTTGAATATAGGATGTGTAGGATAGGTGGGAGACTATGAAGCGGTCGCGCCAGTGGCTGTGGAGTCGCCCTTGAAATACCACCCTTCCTATATTTAGGTGCTAACTCCGGCAATAGCCGGGGGACCGTGTGTGGTGGGTAGTTTGACTGGGGTGGTCGCCTCCAAAAGCGTAACGGAGGCTCGCAAAGGTACCCTCAGCATGGTTGGTAATCATGCGTAGAGCGTATAAGTACAAGGGTGCTTGACTGAGAGACCGACAGGTCGAACAGGGTCGAAAGACGGCTTAAGTGATCCGGTGGTTCCGTATGGAAGGGCCATCGCTCAAAGGATAAAAGGTACTCCGGGGATAACAGGCTGATCTCCCCCAAGAGCTCACATCGACGGGGAGGTTTGGCACCTCGATGTCGGCTCGTCACATCCTGGGGCTGAAGAAGGTCCCAAGGGTTGGGCTGTTCGCCCATTAAAGTGGCACGCGAGCTGGGTTCAGAACGTCGCAAGACAGTTCGGTCCCTATCTGTTGCGGGCGTAGGAGTATTGAGGAGGTCTGACTCTAGTACGAGAGGACCGAGTTGGACGAACCGCTAGTGTACCTGTTGTGGCGCCAGCTGCACCGCAGGGTAGCTATGTTCGGTAAGGATAAGCGCTGAAAGCATCTAAGCGCGAAGCCAGCTCCAAGATGAATACTCCATGGGCTTCGGTCCTAAAGGGTCCCTGTAGATGACAGGGTCGATAGGCTATAGGTGGAAGTACAGTGATGTATGAAGCCGAGTAGTACTAATAACCCGAAAGCTTCCTTTTTTTTAAAAGCTTTAAAAAAGCTTCTAAAGCCGCTCTACATCAAACGCCTCTTTTACTCCTCTTTACTCCTCCCAGATTTTGTCATCTTCCCAAACAAGATCCAACTAACGAAACTTAAGAATTGTTGGTGGCTATAGCGAGGGGGCTCACCTCTTACCATTCCGAACAGAGTAGTTAAGCCCCTCAGCGCCGATGGTACTGCCCCTGGGTGGGAGAGTAGGTCGCCGCCAACACAAACTTCATGCAACGCCCCGTTGATCTTTTGTATCGACGGGGCATTTGCTGTTTTGGAAAGTGGGTCAAAGTTAAAAAAGAAAAGGCAAGCTCCTCAGCGCCGATGATGAACGACAGATTCACGACTGGCAAACATTCCTTCCTACAAAAATTCAATGTTTATTTCAAAAGCTCTATCCTCGCCAAATAAAACCTTTTGGCCACTCTTGATCTTGATTTGTTTTCCCGAAATATAAGTCAGTGTTTGGCGGGCATCTACAATAATGCTCTTCATGAGGTTGTCAATATTGATCCGGGTCACCTGATTGTTATCATAGATTACTTCGAGCAACTGAGTTCGCAGATTTTCATCCAGGGCCGTATAGGTGATTTTACTGAGCAAATCTCCATTATAATTATAAAGGCTATCCACACGGTATTTATCCAGCCAGGCAATCTTATTGATATCAGAATTGGCAAATAATTCAAACTCATCATCAAAACTACCACCATTGATATTCTGAACCTCCTCTACCCCATTAATGCTCACCGTTTTTTGGGCCTGCTGTGTGTGAAGGCGTGCTTTCTCTTGATTGAAGTAATCCTCCAGATCGAAAAACAACTTTGTCGGCATATCGTCCATCGCACGATCACTGCAAGCAAGCCCCAATGCAATTGGTACAATAAGAAAAATTATATAAGCCTTCATGGGCTATTTCTATTTTGCAATCAATAAATTAACACCATTCATTTCATCCGGGACTTCAAGCCCCATAATACCTAATAAAGTTGGAGCTATATCTGCCAATCGACCATCCTTCACAAGATATTTTTGCACTTTATCACGACTAACAAAAATACAAGGAACCAGGTTTTTAGTATGTGCTGTATTGGGGCTCCCGTCTTCATTAATCATAAAATCCGAATTGCCATGATCGGCAATAATCACAAGGCTGTAATCATAGCTGAGCGCCGTCTCTACTAACTTTTTTAAACAACCATCCACCGTTTCTGCTGCCTTCATAGCCGCCTCAAAGACCCCTGTATGCCCCACCATGTCGGTATTGGCATAGTTGAGGCATATAAAATCAGGTTGATTGCTTTCAATGTGATCAATGACTGCGGAGGTCATTTCCAAAGCACTCATCTCTGGTTGCAAATCATAGGTAGCTACTTTGGGAGAGGGGATCAAAATTCTACACTCGCCATTAAAAGCAGTTTCTCTGCCCCCCGAAAAAAAGTACGTAACATGTGGGTATTTCTCCGTTTCGGCAATGCGCAATTGTGTTTTACCAGCCTTTGCAAGTGTTTCGCCCAGGGTATTTGGGATATCCTCGTTCTCAAAAAGCACCTCAATCTTTTCGAAAGTATCATCATACCGACTCATTGTTAAGTAGCGAATGTCCAACGCATGCATGTCATAAGCGGGGAAATCTTGCTGGGTCAAAGCCCTGGAAATTTGCCGGGGCCGGTCAGTTCGAAAATTAAAGCAAATCAGCAGGTCGCCAGGTTTAAGGCAGGCCATCGGTTCTCCGTTCCCCCCCAGCTTGACCAAAGGGGGCAAAAATTCATCCGTAGTGCCACCGCTATAATGCCGGCGAATGGCTTGTACGAGATCATTACTTGCCTCCCCTTTGCCATGCACCAGTAGATCGTAGGCCTTCTTAATACGCTCCCACCGCTCGTCACGATCCATTGCAAAATACCGCCCGATCACCGTAGCGATTTCTGTATTTTTATTCGCCACATAGTCCTCCAATTCCTGTATAAACCCGGCCCCGCTTTCGGGATCTACATCTCGTCCATCCGTAAAAGCATGCACAAATAGCCGTTCAGGTCCCAATTTTTCAGCTATGTCTATCATTGCTTTTAAATGATCAATATGGGAATGCACACCGCCATCAGAAACCAAGCCCATTAAATGCACTGCGCTTTCCTCCCGGCAAGCAGCGCGGAATGCGGCCTGCAATTTCTCATTTCGCTCCATCTGCCCACTGCTGATCGCTTTATTGATGCGTGCCAGCGATTGATACACCACCCTGCCTGCTCCAATATTCAAATGCCCAACCTCGGAATTACCCATCTGCCCCTCTGGCAAACCAACATCCTCCCCAAAGGTAATGAGGCGTGAATTGGGAAAATTGGCCATTAAATTATCTGCAAAGGGCGTATTGGCTTGAGCAATGGCATCTGCATGAGGCTGGGTACCGATCCCCCAGCCATCAAGGATTATGAGCATTGCTTTTGGTGAAATTGACATATTTTAACCGATTCAGTAGAAGCTACTAAAGATCAACAAAGTAGCTGATTCGCTATTTTTCTTAACATTTGAGGTGTAATTTAACAATATTTTAAGTCGTTATCTTTAGGGGTTGATAATGAGCAAAGAGAACGAACGGGCTAGCTTGCAACTTGCTGAAAATCAGCTAGTTACGCTTTAAATACGGCTATGTTTGTTTTACAGTATTTGTCAAAAAGGCACCATTGAAAGCCTAAAAAATGCGATGGCTTGCTTCTCTGATGTATATCTTTTAGTTTTATGTCGTCTAATATTGGCAAAGATTTAGACAATCTTTTTATAAAATCCATGAATCATGAAAACGTTGATGTTTTTGCTTATGTTCTCTCCTTTTCTGGCAATGGTTAGCCCAAATGTCAGCCTCAGCAATATCTCAAAAGCTATTGAACGGGGAGATGCTAAGGCCCTTTCTGAGTATTTTGACGACAATGTGGACATTGCCATCTTCGATGAGGAGGACACCTACGATAAGTCAAATGCCGAGCGGGTAGTCAATACTTTTTTTACTGCCAACAAGCCCAATGCCTACAATCAGGTGCATAGCGGCGCTTCGAAAAAAGAAAACTCTAAGTACGCTATTGGCAATCTGAAAACTGGGAACGGCACCTTTCGCGTTTATCTCTACATGAAAATTGATGGCAGTCGCTACATCATCCAGGAGTTGCGTATCGACGAAGATTAAAATCCACTATAACTTAATATACCGGGCTCGGCTTATTCAAAGCCGAGCTTTTTTATTGCTCTCAATAGTTAAAAACCGGCCACTCTTTTTGCTGGGTGCTGATCCCGAAAAGAGCAAAATCATACTTCACAGGATCGTCACGATCAAATTGCCGGACGGCCTCCGTAAGTTCAATAACTGCCTTCCAATCGCGTTGCGTACGTTCAAGTAACCCTAAATAACGCGCCACCCGCTCCACATGCACATCCAGAGGTATAAGCAATTGTGACGGACTCATGCTCTTCCACAATCCGAAATCCACTCCTTTATCATCCTGCCGAACCATCCACCGGAGAAACATATTTAGGCGTTTGCAGCTCGACTTTCGGGAAGGCGTGGCTACATGTTTTCGGGTTCGCTGAGGGGCGTCGGGCAATGCAAAAAATTGATCGTGAAAGCCCCTGAGTGCAGCCTCCGTAGTCGTTGCTCCTTTGGCCAGGTGCCGGCTAAAGGCCGTTTCCAGAGAGTCATGTTTTTGGTAATAGTGTTGTAAAAACTCCAGAAAATAAAGTGTGTCAGTAGCCTGAAAAGTGCGATGCTTAAAAGAAAGAAAGGCCGTGCGATCCTTTTCTGTGTGGCCGACAATAAAATCATGGGGCGCTCCATCCATCCGCTCAACCAGCTGGCGAGCCTTGCTGATGATGGTCTTGCGCTGCCCCCAGGCTAGCATGGACACCCAAAAGCCCATAATTTCAATATCCTGGAGCTTGCTGAACTGATGTGGAATACAGATAGGATCCGATTCGATAAAGACGGGTTGATTGTATTGTTCCACGCACTCGTCGAGGTAAACACGCAAAGCTTGATTCATGATCGGAGAAATGTCAGGTGGCAGCCATATTTACAGGCCCGGTGCTAAAATGAGCCGGGCCACTTTCCGTTTTCTTATTGTCAACAAGTGCTTGCAAATTAAAAAATATAATTACCTTTGGGCCGGAATTATGACAGCTACACTAACATACACCCTCATCCTTGCCATTATTCTGTTGGGCAAAAAAGCGATGGATTTTATTGGCGAATGAGCCTTTCATTCGTTTAGCTTTGCCCGCTTTCTCCTGGCCGTTCGTACATCTTTAACTTCACTACTCCCAGCCTTTGTAGGAAATGGTTGAAAGACACCCTCAGCACTCCCAGGCCATACTTTATGCTCCGGCTAAGATTGATGGAAGATGCTTCCTCGAAATATTTGGTCGGGCAGGTTAGTTCAGCTATCGGAAAGCCTGCGTATATGATCTGCGAGAGCATTTCATTGTCGAAAACAAAGTCATCCGAATTGGCATTGAAGTTTATGCCGCAGAGCACTTCTTTGCTAAAGGACCGATAGCCGGTGTGGTATTCCGAAAGTTTGTAATTGACCAACAAATTTTGGGTGAAGGTAAGCAGGCGGTTGGCGATATATTTGTACAAGGGCATTCCTCCTTTCAATGCTCCTTTGCCCAATATGCGAGACCCCAGCACCACCGGATACAGCTCATCGCCGATAATATTGACCATCGCTGGGATCAACTTTGGAGTGTACTGATAATCGGGATGCAGCATAATAACGATATCCGCCCCTAGCTCCAATGATTTATTGTACAACGACTTTTGGTTGCCTCCGTATCCCTTGTTGCTTTTGTGGACAATGATATGCTCAATGCCAATCTCGCTGGCAAGCTGGGAGGTGTTGTCGCTACTGGCATCATCGCAAAGGATAACCTCATCGACCAGATCAAAGGGGATTTCGGCATACGTTTTTTCCAGTGTCAAAGCTGCATTATATGCCGGCAATACAACGATGACTTTCTTTCCTTTGTACATTTGCTAGACGCTAAAAGCGGCTGTTTGAAATCATTATGAGGAATTAGTAAAAAATCAAATTTGATGCCTGCCCGCAGCCTGGGAAAATACTATTTCAGGTGTCGAGCGTATCCGATCCGTCAGCCTTCTCTGCCACTGCCTCATCTGCTGAAGGTTCATTTGTAGCGGGCTCTTTACTATCGGGCAATTCCTCATCAGCTTTGAGCAGATTCCGCTCTTTCAGAAAGTTAAACCATTTTATCACTTTTTTGATATCGCTCAGGTGAACGCGGTCTCTGTCAAAATCGGGCAGGATTTTAGAAAAGTAACCGGAAAGCTCATCGGCAGCCGAATTGACCGGAGGCGGAGGATTTTCAGCAAGCTGTTCGAGCATCGTACCAAAAACTTTTTTAAGCTCAGCCGTGTCCGTATCTGTGTAGATACCGATGGAGGCCAGAGGTGTAAACTGGTGCTTGCGCGCCGATACAAAAAGCTTTTTCTTAGTATCCAGATTTTCAACGATCAGCCCATTGCTCCGATTGGCCGCCAGCCGAAAAATGCCGCTCATACCGCTAACGGCTACAAAATCATCCAATTTCATATATACTTATTTTAGGCTGCAAATTTACGAATAAGCCACAATTAGCCAAGTACAGGCTTTCGCATCTATGTTTTTCAAACCCGAACCCTCTTTATCAACTCAATATTATTGGTGTGATTTTCGTTGAATTTATCAGTTCCCTCCCATTTATTTATTCACATAAATATTTATTCACATAAAAACTAGTTACTATGAGAATTGGATTGCTAATCCTGGCATTGGCTTGTATTGGATACGCATGCAACAAAGATGACAGCTTGACATCCCCCACAAAGCTGACTATCCGGATGACGGATAATCCCGTTGCCTTTGAGGAGGTGAACATCGATTTACAAAAAGTGTACGTATTTAGCGAGGTAGGAAAGGACTCCTTTGAACTTGGCACAAATGCAGGTGTTTACAATTTGTTGGAGTATCAAAATGGCCTCGACACGCTCATCGCTACTGCCACTCTCACAGCTGATACCCTCAAGGAAGTACGGTTGGTATTGGGCGAAAACAATACTGTTTTACTGGACGGTGAAAGCTTTGGTTTAAAAACGCCCAGCGCACATCAATCGGGCCTAAAAATCAAAGTGAATCAACCTTTGGCAGATATTGATGAATATAACCTGCTGCTGGATTTCGATGCAGAAAAATCGGTGGTAGTGCAAGGCAACGGCCAGTATTTGCTCAAACCGGTGATCAAAGTGATGAAATAGCTAAAAGCGCGTATTTGGGTAGCAGCAAGGCATTAGTAAGCCACTATTTGCTGAAGCTGCTCCCCAAAGCGTTCCGCTGGCATAAATTGCTGCTCCAGGCTCTTGGCAAAGGGTACGGGCGTATTGAGGCTGCCCACCCGCACTACCGGCGCATCCAAATGTTCAAATAAATGCTCGCTAATATACGCGCTCAACTCTCCACCTATGCCTCCCAGGAGGGTGTCCTCATGTAAGATAATTGCGCGATTGGTTTTCTTCACGCTTTTTTCTATCGCTTCAAAATCGATAGGCAGCAGGCTGCGCAAATCAATGATATCGGCATCAATCTCCAGCGCCTTAGCCGCTTTTTCGGCCCAATGCACACCCAGCCCATAGGTAATAACCGACACAGCCTGCCCAGCTCTCACTTCCCTGGCCTTGCCTATTTCGAGGGTGTATTCTCCATCCGGGATGCTTGCCGATAAGCTTCTGTACAGAGCTTTGTGCTCAAAAAACAAAACAGGATTAGGGTCTTCAATGGCAGCCAGCAGCAAGCCTTTGGCATCGTAAGGGTTGGAGGGATAGACTACCTTGAGGCCCGGTGTATGTACAAACCAGGCTTCATTGCTCTGTGAATGAAAGGGCCCTGCTCCTACATTGCCCCCGGTGGGCATGCGAATGACGACGTCTGCCTGTTGTCCCCACCGGTAATGGAGCTTTGCCAGATTGTTGACGATTTGGTTAAAACCACAGCTCACGAAATCGGCGAATTGCATCTCTACCATTGCCTTGTATCCTTTTAAACTAAGGCCCATAGCGATGCCAATGATAGCGCTCTCGCAAAGAGGTGTATTGCGCACCCGTTCTGTACCAAAGCGCGCTACAAAGCCTTCCGTAATTTTGAAAACGCCACCATATTCAGCTATATCCTGCCCCATGAGTACCAGTTGAGGGTGTTTTTCCATAGCCAGACCAAGACCATCCGTTATCGCATCAACAAAGCGCTTTTCGCTACTTTTTCGGCCATCTGTCTCAATGATCTGCACTTCGGAGGCGGCATATACATCGGCAAGTTCCTGTTGAGCAGAGGAGCTAATTTCGGGCTCTGCATAGGCTTTTTCGAGCGATTCTTCGATTTCAGTACTGATGGCTGCCTTGCTCTTTGTTATAAAGCTCTCATCAATGATGCCTTCTTTTAGCAGGAATTGTTCATAATTTTCAATTGGATCCTTTAATGCCCAGGCTTTCATCAACTCAGGGGGTACATATTTGGTGCCGCTGGCTTCCTCATGGCCCCGCATCCGGAAAGTCTCACATTCTATCAATACCGGCTCAGGGTTTTGGCGAATTTCTTTAGCCAATTTGCTGATCATTTGATACACTTCCAGAACATTGTTGCCATTGATGCGGTAGCTGCGCATACCATACCCTGCCCCCCGATCGGCCAAATGTGTACAACGATATTGCTCCTGAGTAGGCGTGGATAAGCCGTAGCCATTGTTTTCGATCACAAAGATTACCGGCAATTGCCAGACAGCTGCTGTATTGAGCGCCTCGTGAAATTCTCCTTCACTGGTTCCTCCTTCTCCGGTAAACGCCAGTGCTACTCTGCCCTCTTTGCTCAATTTGTGCGCCAGGCCCACACCGGCAGCCAGTGAAAGCTGCGGCCCGAGGTGAGAAATCATCCCTACGATATGATGCTCGGGAGCTCCAAAATGAAAGGAGCGGTCTCTGCCTTTAGTAAAACCGGCCAGCTTGCCCTGCCATTGACAAAATAGCCGAAATAAAGGCACTTCCCGAGTGGTAAATACGCCCAGATTGCGGTGCATAGTGAATATCATCTCATCGGGCAATAAGGCGGCGGTAGCACCTATTGAAATGGCTTCCTGCCCGATGCCTGAAAACCATTTACTGATTTTGCCTTGCCGCAGCAAAATCAACATTTTTTGCTCGATCATTCGTGGCTTTAGCAATTGGAGGTACAAGCTTTTCAGCAGCTCTTTGGAAAGGCGTTTTTTCTTGAAAGACAGAGAGTTTTCAGTGACGGTAGCCATTATAAAGTCAGCGTTTGTTAGCAACAATTAGTGATCGGACAAAGGTAAGGTAATTTGAACAGGCACAATACATATATTAAAAAAACATACTCCATGATATACCATGAATTTGCCTGCTTAAGCTAACGACCCACTATTTATGGCCTCAAATTTGTGACAAAATTTCGCAAGATACGATAGGGGTTCCTGTCCTTCTAGCCCTTTCACACCTACACTTGTTTGAACATTAATGACTCTTTCACCTATGAGACGACTGTTTCTATTCATTTTTGTCATTTCTCTGGCTTCGGCAACTTCCGCCGCTACCATTTATGCCACAGCCAATGGCGACTGGCACAATACAGCTACCTGGGCAGGAGGGATTATCCCGGGCAGTGGAGATAATGTGGTCATTGATGGCTACGCAGTTACTATTACTACGGCTTCCGTAAGCGTCCATCATCTTACCCTCACCAATGCAACGGCAGCCAGCACCTCCTCTTTGGTGATAACCAATACCTTAACGGTTACTGTTGGTGGCGATTTATATCTCACAGCAAATGATGTAGATCAGAACGTACAATTGCAGATCAACTCAAATGCGATAGTCAATGTGGCCGGCAAGGTGGAGATGAGCCGTTCGGCAGACAATAGCCGCAATAAACAACTCAAGCTGTCCATCTCGGGCAGTGCAGCGCTCAATGTGGCCGGCGATTTCAACATTACCTACAGCAATTCAGGGTCTTTTGAGGGCAATGATGAGGTAGAACTTTTCACCAATGCCGTTCTTCACGTTGCTGGTAATGCCAATATCTCTCTGGCTGGTGGGAAAGCCTTGAAGATTGTCACCTATGCAGATTCACGCTTTAAAGTGGACCAAAACCTTATAGTCACCAAAACAGGCGGGGCTAATATCGAAATTACTGCCAAGAGTAGCTCTGAGATTAGAATAATAGGAACAAGTACACTAACCAACAATGGTGCTTTAGTAGGTAATATTGTAGTAAAAGCAAATACCGGTTCTATCGTATTTGAAAGCGATGTTACCATGACCTCAAACGCACTTTACCGGGATGTGATGGTCGAGTCGGAAGGCACAGCGGCCGAAGTTCAGTTTCTGGCTGATGTGAGCATGAGTGCTATAAACGAAGCAGATGTTTGGCTAAACCTTCGCAGCTCAGGCAGCATGAGTCTGGCAGGTGATCTGCTACGCCCTACCAACTATGGCAACCTGAGTATGGAAGACAATACCACTTTCGTTTTTAATGGCGCCACACCACAAACTCTTCCCCAAGCAAAGCTTAGTGGAAGTGGTACTGATGAAATTGTGTTTACCAATCTCGAAATTAATAATAGCTCCGGCGTGGCCTTTGCTCTGGAAGGCCCCATAGTGGTGGATACGGAGCTCAAATTGCAACAAGGAATTATTGCTACCAATACAACTAACACACTGACCATTGAAGATTTTGCCACTATCAGCGGAGGTAGTGAAGCGTCTTTCATCGATGGGCCTATCATCAAAAAGGGGCGTACCATAGCAGACTCGCTTATCTTTCCGATCGGCAACAATGGAGTGTATGCACCGCTTGAAATCGACAGCATATCTAGTGCTTCCGATCAGTTTACTGCTCAATACTTTTACAGCAGCCCGCCCGACAGAAATTCTACCAGCAGTCCTCTATCGCACATCAGTGCTATGGAACATTGGTCGTTTTCCAAAACCGCGGGGAGTAAAAATGTAAATATTACGCTGCATTGGAAGGATGCAGGCCGAAGTGGTATCAATGATATATCTTCGCTTGTGATAGCCATGTACAATGTAAATGCACCGGCTATGGGCTGGAAATCCATTGGACAGGGTAAGTTTGGCGGTAGTGCGGTAGGTTCGAATGAAGGCTGGATCACCAACGACTTGCTCTGCCCGCCACCTATTGAGGAAGGCTTATTCAGCTTTGCGTCCACTTCAGCATTGACCAACCCTCTGCCAGTAGCACTCCTGGATTTTTCTGCCAGCAAGATAGGCGAAGAGGTATTGATAAAATGGATGACCAGTTTTGAGCGGGATAATGATTACTTTGAAGTGGAGCGCTCTTCAGACGGGATGCACTACCAGGTAATCGAAAAGGTCTATTCTGCCGGCAACAACCAATCTCATAACGTTTACCACATTGTTGATGAGCAAGCTGTAAACGGCACCAATTATTATCGTCTCAAGCAGGTGGACTATGACGGCAACTATGCCTATAGCCCGGTGGTGATTGTGAAATTTTATAAGGCTTCTTCTGCCTTGATCCAACCCAACCCTGTACAAGATCAGATCAATCTAATGGGGCTGGATGTGGAAAGAGGAAATGTAGCAATCAGCATTTTCTCAGTAGATGGACGCTTGATATATCAGGCCAATTTCGAAATCGAGCAGCGCGAATTGCATATTCCTGCTTCCAATGTCCTGGCTTTGGGGCAAGGGGTATATCTGTTGCAATATACCACCAGAAAAGGAGCAGGGAGCATCAAATTTATCAAGGAGTAAACAGTTTTTTGGTAGTACTACAGAAAGGCTTGTGATGATAAAAGTCCAAGATAATGATCCAATCGCTATGCGCTACTCCTCCCTCCCGCAGCAATTGAATCTCCCGGCCAGCACTCGAAGACACAGGCCCAGCGATTCAATCTCAGGGCAGCCTCCATCTCAACCTCCCCTCACCACTTTCTCCGTCCATACCAATCTCCCCTTTTCATCCATCACGCTCATCAGATACATCCCATCGGGCAAGCCTTCGAGTTGCAGCACCCCATCCTCAGGCAGCGGGCCTTGCTGCACCAGCCTGCCGAACACATCCAGCAGGCGGTAGCGGTAGCTGCCCGCCGGAGCTGTTACATATAGCTCCTCGACAAAAGGATTGGGATATGCCTCAAAGGGCAGGATGGGTACCGCTTCTTCAGCCCCCGTCAACTCCTCGCAATGCGCCTCCACCTCATCAAGCGTATTGAATCCGGCGGCATTGTCGCGCAGCACCACCTCCGGCCAACCGCCCAGATTGCTCCGGATGTGGCACAGGGCAGGAGCCCGCTCCAGCGCGGTAGATTCTTCCAGTCGCAACTGATTTTCAAAATGACGGATGGAATCAAAACCATCCAAATGTCTCAACGCATAGTTGTTTTTCACACTTAAACCGGTAGTATTATAAGTATCTCGGACCACTAATATGGTATCCAGGCTTTGGCATATAGAGATGGTCTCCAGTTTGTCATTGCGCAAGATAGCTATACCCATGCTCACCTTCTTCAGATTGGAAAAACCCCGGAGTGCTTTGAGATCGGTGGCTTCTATTATTTTAAATCTTTCGGTCACTTCCCGCAGTTTATCAAAAGGGGGGATGCTGCTAAAGCCACTGCCGCCAATATAGAACTCCCCATCCACGTATTCGATATTGGGAAAGGCCGTGAAGCTGTCGATGTGGTTGTTCCAGTAAATTTGGATACCCCTGCCAAGTGCTGCTTTCAAATTATTAAAGCCCGTGAATGTTTTAATGTTTGGGTTGCCGAACAATCTAATAGAGCTGATGGTATCCACCGCATTGAAACCACTGATCTCCTCTAAAGCCGTGTTGTCCCTTGCTCCAATACCTATCAATCTGGTCAGCCGGTCACTTCCTCTAAGATGTTTGAGTTGGGCATTGTTATTTACTGTAAGAGCCACTCTCTTCAGTTGAGGAAAGGCAAAACTGTCCAGGCTGTCATTATCTTCAATTATCAAACCGTTGCCCTCTTGCCAGTTGGGCAGTTCGAAATACTCCAGGGCGTCGCAATCGATGATCTCCAGGCGATAAGGTATGTGAGTGACCGGATGCAAGGCGCTGATATCGTGCAGCGAGGGCAGGTCCTCCAGATATATCCAGGGAGCCACGTTGTCTGTGAATTTTAGTTTTGGAAGCCTGCCGATCTTGGGGCAGTGCTCTATTCTGACCCATTTATTCCCCGAAAGCACCAGCCCGTCCAGGGGGCTGAGGTCTTTCAGCTCCGGACAATTACCCAGCGACATTTTTCCAATGGTATCCCACTGACTCAGTGCACTGATATCGCTTAAATTGGGGCAGTCGTATATAGTTAAATAATCTTCAAGTTTTATATTTTCTAACCCCTTTAAAGTACCTCCCATATAATAAGTAATTAAAAGCATTTCCCCTACATACATCAGGTTTCGCAAACCTCGTAAATCTTCCAATTGATAAGGTTCATCATCATGGTACAATTCACCTATTCTTACCCAGCCTCCTACTTTGGTAACACCTTCCAGCCCGTCGAGGCTCTTTAGCCGGGGGTTGTCTTGTATTCTTAGCTCTGTGAAATAACTGGAGCCCAAATTGTAGAAGTCAGCACTGCCCAGAGCGGCTATGGACTCCAGGTGTGGGTTGTTGGTAATCCAAAATATACCATTGCCGATAGAATCTATGTGGTGCAGGCCGTGGAGGCTTTGGAGCGAATCGGTATTTTGTATTTTTAACCAACCAATTTTGGTGAGCATCTCAAAACCGCTCAAATCCTTGATGACGACCCTTTCAACATGTGGAGCATTTTCTTCTTCTGTACCTATCCACAGCCCGCCCCTTATGGCCGTATAACCACCGTCGCGCAGTACCTGCACGGCCGAGTCCACTTTGGCTTGCGAGTTGAGGAAGAAGCCGCCGGGGTAGGTCTGGGCCCAACATAGTGCCGGCAGAAGGAGCAGGAATAGGAACGAGAGGTGTTTTTTTATCATATTGTTGGATTTATATGGGTTTATGGGGGTTTATTTTATACAAGTGGGCAAATCACCAAATCACCAAATCACCAAACCATCACCCCCTCACCTCCTCACCTCCTCACTCCCTCACCTCCTCAACTCCCCACCCCCTCACCTCCCCACCTCCTCAACTCCCCAACTCCCCACTCCCTCACTCCCTCACCACTTTCTCCACCCATATCACTCGTCCCTTTTCATCCAGTACACTGAGCAGGTACACGCCTGTAGCCAGCCCGCCCAGCCTCAGGCTGCCAGCTTGCGGCAGCGGGCCTTGCCGTACCAGCCTGCCGAACACATCCAGCAGGCGGTAGTGGTAGCTGCCCGCCGGAGCTGTTACATATAGCTCCTCGACAAAAGGATTGGGGTATGCCTCAAAGGGCAGGATGGGTACCGCTTCTTCAGCCCCCGTCAGCTCCTCGCAATGCGCCTCCACCTCATCAAGCGTATTGAATCCGGCGGCATTGTCGCGCAGCACCACCTCCGGCCAACCGCCCAGATTGCTCCGGATGTGGCACAGGGCAGGAGCCCGCTCCAGCGCGGTAGATTCTTCCAGTCGCAACTGATTTTCAAAATGACGGATGGAATCAAAACCATCCAAATGTCTCAACGCATAGTTGTTTTTCACACTTAAACCGGTAGTATTATAAGTATCTCGGACCACTAATATGGTATCCAGGCTTTGGCATATAGAGATGGTCTCCAGTTTGTCATTGCGCAAGATAGCTATACCCATGCTCACCTTCTTCAGATTGGAAAAACCCCGGAGTGCTTTGAGATCGGTGGCTTCTATTATTTTAAATCTTTCGGTCACTTCCCGCAGTTTATCAAAAGGGGGGATGCTGCTAAAGCCACTGCCGCCAATATAGAACTCCCCATCCACGTATTCGATATTGGGAAAGGCCGTGAAGCTGTCGATGTGGTTGTTCCAGTAGATTTGGATACCCCTGCCAAGTGCTGCTTTCAAATTATTAAAGCCCGTGAATGTTTTGATGTTTGGATTGCCGAACAATCTAATAGAGCTGATGGTATCCACCGCATTGAAACCACTGATCTCCTCTAAAGCCGTGTTGTCCCTTGCTCCAATACCTATCAATCTGGTCAGCCGGTCACTTCCTCTAAGATGTTTGAGTTGGGCATTGTTATTTACTGTAAGAGCCACTCTCTTCAGTTGAGGAAAGGCAAAACTGTCCAGGCTGTCATTATCTTCAATTATCAAACCGTTGCCCTCTTGCCAGTTGGGCAGTTCGAAATACTCCAGGGCGTCGCAATCGATGATCTCCAGGCGATAAGGTATGTGAGTGACCGGATGCAAGGCGCTGATATCGTGCAGCGAGGGCAGGTCCTCCAGATATATCCAGGGAGCCACGTTGTCTGTGAATTTTAGTTTTGGAAGCCTGCCGATCTTGGGGCAGTGCTCTATTCTGACCCATTTATTCCCCGAAAGCACCAGCCCGTCCAGGGGGCTGAGGTCTTTCAGCTCCGGGCAGGTACCCAGTGTTATTTCTCCTATGGTATCCCACTGACTCAGTGCACTGATGTCACTTAAGTTGGCACAATTGCGTATGGTTACATAGTCTGTTGCTCTCAAATTTTCCAGCCCTTTTAGGTTCGATCCATTATAATCGACAAAGGCGCAAAGACTTGTCACCAATTCCAGATTTCGCAAGCCCTGTAGATTCTCTAACTGATAGTTTCTGTAAATCCTTAACTGCCCGATGAGGGCCGTGATGCCCTCCAGTCCATCGAGGCTTTGGAGGCGGAGGTTGTCAACTATTCTAACCTCTTCATCGGGGTACATGCTGCTGCCCATATTGTAAAAACAGGCATGGCGCAATGCGGCAATAGATTCCAGTCCCTGATTGTTGCGTATCCACAAGAGTTTGTTGCCCAGCGAATCCAGATGGTGGAGGCCATGTAGGCTTTTGAGCGAATCGGTATTCATCACCATCAGCCAACCTATATGGGTGAGCATTTCAAAACCGCTGAGGTCATGTACGTCGGTCAGCGGGCCGTTTTCTTCCGAGCCTATCCACAGCCCGCCCCTTATGGCCGTATAGCCACCGTCGCGCAGCACCTGCACGGCCGAGTCCACTTTGGCTTGCGAGTTGAGAAAGAAGCCGCCGGGATAAGTCTGTGCCCAACATAGCGCCGGCAGGAGCAGCAATAGGAACGAGAGGTGTTTTTTTATCATATTGTTGGATTTATATGGATTTATAGGGGGTTATTTTTTACAAGTGGGCAAATCACCAAATCACCAAATCACCAAACCATCACCTCCTCACTCCCTCACCTCCCCACCCCCTCAAATCACCAACTCCCCACCCCTCACCCCCTCACCACTTTCTCCACCCATACCACTTGCCCCTTTTCATCCAGTACACTGAGCAGGTACACGCCTGTAGCCAGCCCGCTCAGCCTCAGGCTGCCAGCTTGCGGCAGCGGGCCTTGCCGTACCAGCCTGCCGAACACATCCAGCAGGCGGTAGCGGTAACTGCCCGCCGGAGCTGTTACATATAGCTCCTCGACAAAAGGATTGGGGTATGCCTCAAAGGGCAGAGTGGGTACCGCTTCTTCAGCCCCCGTCAGCTCCTCGCAATGCGCCTCTACCTCATCAAGCGTATTAAATCCAGCGGCATTGTCGCGCAATCTTATATCGGGCCAACCGCCCAGATTGCGGCGGATGTGGCACAGGGCTGGAGCCTGCTCCAGCGCGGTAGATCCTTCCAGCCACAGCTCGCTCTGCAAATGACGGATGGAATCAAAACCGCCAAAGTATTTCAGTGAAGCGTTGCTTACCACAGACAGTCCTGCGGTAGAACTGCCTTCAGCGACTAAAATAGAATCCAGGCTTTGGCATATAGAGATGGTTTCCAGCTTGTCATTACTAAATACTTGCATCCCAAAGTTTCCTACTTTCTTCAGATTGGAAAAACCCCGAAGCGCTTTGAGGTCGGTGGCTTGTGCTATCAAAATATTTCTGGTCACTTCCCGCAGTTTATCAAAAGGGGGGATGCTGCTAAAGCCACTGCCGCCAATATAAAACTCCCCATCCACATATTCGATATTGGGAAAGGCCGTGAAGCTGTCGATGTGGTTGTTCCAGTAGATTTGGATACCCCTGCCAAGTGCTGCTTTCAAATTATTAAAGCCCGTGAATGTTTTAATGTTTGGGTTGCCGAACAATCTAATAGAGCTGATGGTATCCACCGCATTGAAACCACTGATCTCCTCTAAAGCCGTGTTGTCCCTTGCTCCAATACCTATCAATCTGGTCAGCCGGTCACTTCCTCTAAGATGTTTGAGTTGGGCATTGTTATTTACTGTAAGAGCCACTCTCTTCAGTTGAGGAAAGGCAAAACTGTCCAGGCTGTCATTATCTTCAATTATCAAACCGTTGCCCTCTTGCCAGTTGGGCAGTTCGAAATACTCCAGGGCGTCGCAATCGATGATCTCCAGGCGATAAGGTATGTGGGTGACCGGATGCAAGGCGCTGATATCGTGCAGCGAGGGCAGGTCCTCCAGATATATCCAGGGAGCTTCGTTGTCTGTGAATTTTAGTTTTGGAAGCCTGCCGATCTTGGGGCAGTGCTCTATTCTGACCCATTTATCCCCCGAAAGTACCAGCCCGTCCAGGGGGCTGAGGTCCTTCAGCTCCGGACAATTACCTAGCGACATTTTTCCTATGGTATCCCACTGACTCAGCGCACTGATATCGCTTAAATTGGGGCAGTCGTATATAGTTAAATAATCTTCAAGCTTTATATTTTCTAACCCCTTTAAAGTACTTCCCTTATAATAAGTAATTAACAGCATTTCTCCCACGTACATCAGGTTACGCAAACCTCGTAGATCTTCCAATTGATAAGGTTCATCATCATGGTACAATTCACCTATTCTTACCCAACCTCCTACTTTGGTAACACCTTCCAGCCCGTCGAGGCTCTTTAGCCGGGGGTTGTCCTGTATTCTTAGCTCTGTGAAATAGCTGGAGCCCAAATTGTAGAAGTTGGCATTGCCCAGAGCGGCTATGGACTCCAGGTGTGGATTGTTGGTAATCCAAAATATACCATTGCCGATAGAATCTATGTGGTGCAGGCCGTGGAGGCTTTGGAGCGAATCGGTATTTTGTATTTTTAACCAACCAATTTTGGTGAGCATCTCAAATCCGCTCAAATCCTTGATGACGACCCTTTCAACATGTGGAGCATTTTCTTCTTGTGTGCCGATCCACAGCCCGCCGCTGATAGCCGTATAGCCGCCATCGCGCAGTACCTGCACGGCCGAGTCCACCTTGGCTTGCGAGTTGAGAAAGAAGCCGCCGGAATAGGTCTGTGCCCAACATAGCGCCGGCAGGAGCAGCAATAGGAACGAGAGGTGTTTTTTTATCATATTGTTGGATTTATATGGGTTTATGGGGGTTTATTTTATACAAGTGGGCAAATCACCAAATCACCAAATCACCAAACCATCACCCCCTCACCTCCTCACCTCCTCACTCCCTCACCTCCTCAACTCCCCACCCCCTCACCTCCCCACCTCCTCAACTCCCCAACTCCCCACTCCCTCACTCCCTCACCACTTTCTCCACCCATATCACTCGCCCCTTTTCATCCAGTACACTGAGCAGGTACACGCCTGTAGCCAGCCCGCCCAGCCTCAGGCTGCCAGCTTGCGGCAGCGGGCCTTGCCGTACCAGCCTGCCGAACACATCCAGCAGGCGGTAGCGGTAGCTGCCCGCCGGAGCTGTTACATATAGCTCCTCGACAAAAGGATTGGGGTATGCCTCAAAGGGCAGGGTAGGTACCGCTTCTTCAGCCCCCGTCAGCTCCTCGCAATGCGCCTCTACCTCATCAAGCGTATTAAATCCAGCGGCATTGTCGCGCAATCTTATATCGGGCCAACCGCCCAGATTGCGACGGATGTGGCACAGGGCTGGAGCCTGCTCCAGCGCGGTAGATCCTTCCAGCCACAGCTCGCTCTGCAAATGACGGATGGAATCAAAACCGCCAAAGTATTTCAGTGAAGCGTTGCTTACCACAGACAGTCCTGCGGTAGAACTGCCTTCAGCGACTAAAATAGAATCCAGGCTTTGGCATATAGAGATGGTGTCCAGCTTGTCATTACTAAATACTTGCATCCCAAAGTTTCCTACTTTCTTCAGATTGGAAAAACCCCGAAGCGCTTTGAGGTCGGTGGCTTGTGCTATCAAAATATTTCTGGTCACTTCCTGCAGTTTATCAAAAGGGGGGATGCTGCTAAAGCCACTGCCGCCAATATAGAACTCCCCATCCACATATTCGATATTGGGAAAGGCCGTGAAGCTGTCGATGTGGTTGTTCCAGTAAATTTGGATACCCCTGCCAAGTGCTGCTTTCAAATTATTAAAGCCCGTGAATGTTTTAATGTTTGGGTTGCCGAACAATCTAATAGAGCTGATGGTATCCACCGCATTGAAACCACTGATCTCCTCTAAAGCCGTGTTGTCCCTTGCTCCAATACCTATCAATCTGGTCAGCCGGTCACTTCCTCTAAGATGTTTGAGTTGGGCATTGTTATTTACTGTAAGAGCCACTCTCTTCAGTTGAGGAAAGGCAAAACTGTCCAGGCTGTCATTATCTTCAATTATCAAACCGTTGCCCTCTTGCCAGTTGGGCAGTTCGAAATACTCCAGGGCGTCGCAATCGATGATCTCCAGGCGATAAGGTATGTGGGTGACCGGATGCAAGGCGCTGATATCGTGCAGCAAGGGTAGGTTCTCCAGGTGTATCCAGCGGGCTTCATTGTCAGCAAACTTGAACTGGGGGAGCCGGCCGATCTTGGGACAGTTCTCTATTCTAAGCCACTTATTCCCCGAAAGTACCAGCCCGTCCAGGGGGCTGAGGTCCTTCAGCTCCGGGCAGTCAAATAACCATAACTCTTCAATACTGCTCCACTGACTTAGCGCAGTGACGTCGTTTAAATTGAGACAGTCAGTTATAAAAACCGCATCCTTAGGCCTCAAATTTTCCAATCCTTTTAAGTTGGCTCCATTATAATGACTGAGACCAAATAAGTCCTTTACCAGCCCCAGATTTCGCAAACCTTGTAGATTCTCCAGGGCATAGTTTCCAGAAATTCTCAACTGCCCGATGAGGGCCGTGATGCCCTCCAGTCCGTCGAGGCTTTTGAGGCGGGGATTGTCACTTATATAAATATTCTCATCGGGAAACATGCTGCTGCCCATATTGTAAAAACAGGCATGGCGCAATGCGGCAATAGATTCCAGTTCCTGATTGTTGCGTATCCACAAGAGTTTGCTGCCCAGCGAATCCAGATGGTGGAGGCCATGTAGGCTTTGGAGCGAATCGGTATTCATCACCATCAGCCAACCTATATGGGTGAGCATTTCAAAACCGCTGAGGTCATGTACGTCGGTCAGCGGGCCGTTTTCTTCCGAGCCTATCCACAGCCCGCCCCTTATGGCCGTATAGCCACCGTCGCGCAGCACCTGCACGGCCGAGTCCACTTTGGCCTGCGAGTTGAGAAAGAAGCCGCCGGGATAAAGCTGTGCCCAACATAGCGCCGGCAGGAGCAGCAATAGGAACGAGAGGTGTTTTTTTATCATATTGTTGGATTTATATGGATTTATATGGGTTTATTTTATGCAAGTGGGCAAATCACCAAATCACCAAATCACCAAATCACCAAACCATCACCCCCTCACCTCCCCACTCCCTCACCTCCCCACTCCCTCACCTCCCCACCTCCCCAACTCCTCACCTCCTCACCTCCTCACCTCCCCACTCCCTCACCCCTCACCCCCTCACCACTTTCTCCACCCATATCACTCGCCCCTTTTCATCCAGTACACTGAGCAGGTACACGCCTGTAGCCAGCCCGCCCGGTTTTATGCTGCCTCCTTGCGGTAGCAAGCCTTGCTGCACCAGCCTGCCGAACACATCCAGCAGGCGGTAGCGGTAGCTGCCCGCCGGAGCTGTTACATATAGCTCCTCGACAAAAGGATTGGGATATGCCTCAAAGGGCAGGGTGGGTACCGCTTCTTCAGCCCCCGTCAGCTCCTCGCAATGCGCCTCCACCTCATCAAGCGTATTGAATCCGGCAGCATTGTCGCGCAATCTTATATCGGGCCAACCGCCCAGATTGCTCCGGATGTGGCACAGGGCAGGAGCCTGCTCCAGCGCGGTAGATCCTTCCAGCCGCAGCGGATTTTCAAAATAACGGATGGAATCAAAACCATCCAAATACTTCAACGCATAGTTGTTTTTCACACCTAAGCCGCTAGTACTAGTATCACGAACCACTAATATGGAATCCAGGCTTTGGCATATAGAGATGGTGTCCAGCTTGTCATTGCGCAAGATGTCTATACCCATGCTCAGCTTCTTCAGATTGGAAAAACCCCGGAGTGCTTTGAGATCGGTGGCTTCTATTATTTTAAATCTTTCGGTCACTTCCCGCAGTTTATCAAAAGGGGGGATGCTGCTAAAGCCACTGCCGCCAATATAAAACTCCCCATCCACATATTCGATATTGGGAAAGGCCGTGAAGCTGTCGATGTGGTTGTTCCAGTAGATTTGGATACCCCTGCCAAGTGCTGCTTTCAAATTATTAAAGCCCGTGAATGTTTTAATGTTTGGATTGCCGAACAGTATAATGGAACCGATGGTATCCACTGCATTGAAACCGCTGATCTCCTCTAAAGCAGTATTATTCCTCGCACTAACGCCCCCTGAGCGGGTCAGCCGGTCAGTTCCCCTTAAGTGTTTGAGTTGGGCATTGTTATTCACAGTAATAGACACTTTTTTCAGTTGAGGAAAGGCAAAACTGTCCAGGCTGTCATTATCTTCAATTATCAAACCGTTGCCCTCTTGCCAGTTGGGCAGTTCGAAATACTCCAGTGCGTCGCAATCGATGATCTCCAGGCGATAAGGTATGTGGGTGACCGGATGCAAGGCGCTGATGTCGTGCAGCAAGGGTAGGTCAATCAGCGTGATCCAGGGAGCTTCGTTGTCTGTGAATTTTAGTTTTGGAAGCCTGCCGATCTTGGGACAGTGCTCTATTCTGACCCATTTATCCCCCGAAAGTACCAGCCCGTCCAGGGGGCTGAGGTCCTTCAGCTCCGGACAATTACCTAGCGACATTTTTCCTATGGTATCCCACTGACTCAGCGCACTGATGTCATTTAAATTGGGACAGTCGTATATGGTTAAATAATCTTCAAGCTTTATATTTTCTAACCCCTTTAAAGTACTTCCCTTATAATAAGTAATTAACAGCATTTCTCCCACGTACATCAGGTTACGCAAACCTCGTAGATCTTCCAATTGATAAGGTTCATCATCATGGTACAATTCACCTATTCTTACCCAACCTCCTACTTTGGTAACACCTTCCAGCCCGTCGAGGCTCTTTAGCCGGGGGTTGTCCTGTATTCTTAGCTCTGTGAAATAGCTGGAGCCCAAATTGTAGAAGTCGGCATTGCCCAGAGCGGCTATGGACTCCAGGTGTGGATTGTTGGTAATCCAAAATATACCATTGCCGATAGAATCTATGTGGTGCAGGCCATGTAGGCTTTTGAGCGAATCGGTATTCATCACCATCAGCCAACCTATATGGGTGAGCATTTCAAAACCGCTGAGGTCATGTACGTCGGTCAGCGGGCCGTTTTCTTCCGAGCCTATCCACAGCCCACCCCTTATGGCCGTATAGCCACCGTCGCGCAGCACCTGCACGGCCGAGTCCACTTTGACTTGTGAGTTGAGAAAGAAGCCGCCGGGATAAGTCTGTGCCCAACATAGCGCCGGCAGGAAGAGCAATAGGAACGAGAGGTGTTTTTTTATCATATTGTTGGATTTATATGGATTTATATGGGTTTATTTTATGCAAGTGGGCAAATCACCAAATCACCAAACCATCACCCCCTCACCCCCTCACCTCCTCACCCCCTCACCTCCTCAACTCCCCACCTCCTCACTCCCTCACCCCTCACCCCCTCACCACTTTCTCCACCCATATCACTCGCCCCTTTTCATCCAGTACACTGAGCAGGTACACGCCTGTAGCCAGCCCGCCCAGCCTCAGGCTGCCAGCTTGCGGCAGCGGGCCTTGCCGTACCAGCCTGCCGAACACATCCAGCAGGCGGTAGTGGTAGCTGCCCGCCGGAGCTGTTACATATAGCTCCTCGACAAAAGGATTGGGATATGCCTCAAAGGGCAGGATGGGTACCGCTTCTTCAGCCCCCGTCAACTCCTCGCAATGCGCCTCCACCTCATCAAGCGTATTGAATCCGGCGGCATTGTCGCGCAGCACCACCTCCGGCCAACCGCCCAGATTGCTCCGGATGTGGCACAGGGCAGGAGCCCGCTCCAGCGCGGTAGATTCTTCCAGTCGCAACTGATTTTCAAAATGACGGATGGAATCAAAACCGCCAAAGTATTTCAGTGAAGCGTTGCTTACCACAGACAGTCCTGCGGTAGAACTGCCTTCAGCGACTAAAATAGAATCCAGGCTTTGGCATATAGAGATGGTTTCCAGCTTGTCATTACTAAATACTTGCATCCCAAAGTTTCCTACTTTCTTCAGATTGGAAAAACCCCGAAGCGCTTTGAGGTCGGTGGCTTGTGCTATCAAAATATTTCTGGTCACTTCCCGCAGTTTATCAAAAGGGGGGATGCTGCTAAAGCCACTGCCGCCAATATAGAACTCCCCATCCACGTATTCGATATTGGGAAAGGCCGTGAAGCTGTCGATGTGGTTGTTCCAGTAGATTTGGATACCCCTGCCAAGTGCTGCTTTCAAATTATTAAAGCCCGTGAATGTTTTAATGTTTGGGTTGCCGAACAATCTAATAGAGCTGATGGTATCCACCGCATTGAAACCACTGATCTCCTCTAAAGCCGTGTTGTCCCTTGCTCCAATACCTATCAATCTGGTCAGCCGGTCACTTCCTCTAAGATGTTTGAGTTGGGCATTGTTATTTACTGTAAGAGCCACTCTCTTCAGTTGAGGAAAGGCAAAACTGTCCAGGCTGTCATTATCTTCAATTATCAAACCGTTGCCCTCTTGCCAGTTGGGCAGTTCGAAATACTCCAGGGCGTCGCAATCGATGATCTCCAGGCGATAAGGTATGTGAGTGACCGGATGCAAGGCGCTGATATCGTGCAGCAAGGGTAGGTTCTCCAGGTGTATCCAGCGGGCTTCATTGTCAGCAAACTTGAACTGGGGGAGCCGGCCGATCTTGGGACAGTTCTCTATTCTAAGCCACTTATTCCCCGAAAACACCAGCCCGTCCAGGGGGCTGAGGTCTTTCAATTCCGGGCAGTCAAATAACCATAACTCTTCAATACTGCCCCACTGACTCAGCGCAGTGACGTCGTTTAAATTGAGACAGTCAGTTATAAAAACCGCATCCTTAGGCCTCAAATTTTCCAACCCTTTTAAGTTGGCTCCATTATAATGACTGAGACCAAATAAGTCCTTTACCAGCCCCAGATTTCGCAAACCTTGTAGATTCTCCAGGGCATAGTTTCCAGAAATTCTCAACTGCCCGATGAGGGCCGTGATGCCCTCCAGTCCGTCGAGGCTTTTGAGGCGGGGATTGTCACTTATATAAATATTCTCATCGGGAAACATGCTGCTGCCCATATTGTAAAAACAGGCATGGCGCAATGCGGCAATAGATTCCAGTTCCTGATTGTTGCGTATCCACAAGAGTTTGCTGCCCAGCGAATCCAGATGGTGGAGGCCATGTAGGCTTTGGAGCGAATCGGTATTCATCACCATCAGCCAACCTATATGGGTGAGCATTTCAAAACCGCTGAGGTCATGTACGTCGGTCAGCGGGCCGTTTTCTTCCGAGCCTATCCACAGCCCGCCCCTTATGGCCGTATAGCCACCGTCGCGCAGCACCTGCACGGCCGAGTCCACTTTGGCCTGCGAGTTGAGAAAGAAGCCGCCGGGATAAAGCTGTGCCCAACATAGCGCCGGCAGGAGCAGCAATAGGAACGAGAGGTGTTTTTTTATCATATTGTTGGATTTATATGGATTTATATGGGTTTATTTTATGCAAGTGGGCAAATCACCAAATCACCAAATCACCAAACCATCACCCCCTCACCTCCCCACTCCCTCACCTCCCCACTCCCTCACCTCCCCACCTCCCCAACTCCTCACCTCCTCACCTCCCCACTCCCTCACCCCTCACCCCCTCACCACTTTCTCCACCCATACCACTTGCCCCTTTTCATCCAGTACACTGAGCAGGTACACGCCTGTAGCCAGCCCGCTCAGCCTCAGGCTGCCAGCTTGCGGCAGCGGGCCTTGCCGTACCAGCCTGCCGAACACATCCAGCAGGCGGTAGCGGTAACTGCCCGCCGGAGCTGTTACATATAGCTCCTCGACAAAAGGATTGGGATATGCCTCAAAGGGCAGGATGGGTACCGCTTCTTCAGCCCCCGTCAGCTCCTCGCAATGCGCCTCCACCTCATCAAGCGTATTGAATCCGGCGGCATTGTCGCGCAGCACCACCTCCGGCCAACCGCCCAGATTGCTCCGGATGTGGCACAGGGCTGGAGCCTGCTCCAGCGCGGTAGATCCTTCCAGCCACAGCTCGCTCTGCAAATGACGGATGGAATCAAAACCGCCAAAGTATTTCAGTGAAGCGTTGCTTACCACAGACAGTCCTGCGGTAGAACTGCCTTCAGCGACTAAAATAGAATCCAGGCTTTGGCATATAGAGATGGTGTCCAGCTTGTCATTACTAAATACTTGCATCCCAAAGTTTCCTACTTTCTTCAGATTGGAAAAACCCCGAAGCGCTTTGAGGTCGGTGGCTTGTGCTATCAAAATATTTCTGGTCACTTCCTGCAGTTTATCAAAAGGGGGGATGCTGCTAAAGCCACTGCCGCCAATATAAAACTCCCCATCCACATATTCGATATTGGGAAAGGCCGTGAAGCTGTCGATGTGGTTGTTCCAGTAGATTTGGATACCCCTGCCAAGTGCTGCTTTCAAATTATTAAAGCCCGTGAATGTTTTAATGTTTGGATTGCCGAACAGTATAATGGAACCGATGGTATCCACTGCATTGAAACCGCTGATCTCCTCTAAAGCAGTATTATTCCTCGCACTAACGCCCCCTGAGCGGGTCAGCCGGTCACTTCCCCTTAAGTGTTTGAGTTGGGCATTGTTATTCACAGTAATAGACACTTTTTTCAGTTGAGGAAAGGCAAAACTGTCCAGGCTGTCATTATCTTCAATTATCAAACCGTTGCCCTCTTGCCAGTTGGGCAGTTCGAAATACTCCAGTGCGTCGCAATCGATGATCTCCAGGCGATAAGGTATGTGGGTGACCGGATGCAAGGCGCTGATGTCGTGCAGCAAGGGTAGGTCAATCAGCGTGATCCAGGGAGCTTCGTTGTCTGTGAATTTTAGTTTTGGAAGCCTGCCGATCTTGGGACAGTGCTCTATTCTGACCCATTTATCCCCCGAAAGTACCAGCCCGTCCAGGGGGCTGAGGTCCTTCAGCTCCGGACAATTACCTAGCGACATTTTTCCTATGGTATCCCACTGACTCAGCGCACTGATGTCATTTAAATTGGGACAGTCGTATATGGTTAAATAATCTTCAAGTTTTATATTTTCTAACCCCTTTAAAGTACCTCCCATATAATAAGTAATTAAAAGCATTTCCCCTACATACATCAGGTTTCGCAAACCTCGTAAATCTTCCAATTGATAAGGTTCATCATCATGGTACAATTCACCTATTCTTACCCAGCCTCCTACTTTGGTAACACCTTCCAGCCCGTCGAGGCTCTTTAGCCGGGGGTTGTCCTGTATTCTTAGCTCTGTGAAATAGCTGGAGCCCAAATTGTAGAAGTCGGCATTGCCCAGAGCGGCTATGGACTCCAGGTGTGGATTGTTGGTAATCCAAAATATACCATTGCCGATAGAATCTATGTGGTGCAGGCCGTGGAGGCTTTGGAGCGAATCGGTATTTTGTATTTTTAACCAACCAATTTTGGTGAGCATCTCAAATCCGCTCAAATCCTTGATGACGACCCTTTCAACATGTGGAGCATTTTCTTCTTCCGAGCCTATCCATAGCCCACCCCTTATGGCCGTATAGCCGCCATCGCGCAGCACCTGCACGGCCGAGTCCACTTTGGCTTGTGAGTTGAGAAAGAAGCCGCCGGGATAAAGCTGTGCCCAACATAGCGCCGGCAGGAGCAGCAATAGGAACGAGAGGTGTTTTTTTATCATATTGTTGGATTTATATGGGTTTATGCCTCTATCGGACAAAAATGCAGCACTAATATACAGCGTGAATATTGTTCTGTTTTGTTAAATGTTTCTAACAATAAAAAAAAAAAATAGTATTCTGCATGTAAATATAACAATGTTTTACTATTTTTGCTGTAGGCCCTGAAGTAATTTAGTGAAAAAACAGCAATGCAGGATAGTTAATTCAATCAATTTTTTCACCAAAACCGAACAGCATGTACATCCCAAAACCCGTTTTAACAACTTTATTGTTGTTGGTGGCATCTCTGTTGGGTGCGCAACCTACCATCAACCAGTTGGTTGGCGCCAATGTGGATGCCAAAGACCCCATTGAGCGGGTCATGCGTTTTTCCTTTGTACGGCCTTACCACGATTTTGCAAAAGATACCGGCTATCCGGGCACAGCAGGAGTTATATCCTGTCCACCCGAATTTGAGCTGCAGTGGAACCCCTCCAATGATGGCGGCGGGTACTATTTTTTTGACGATTTTTACCAGCAGATGGCAAACCGAAACAGCTCTTCCCTCAAAGGTACCCACCCCAGCATGGCGGGCTATAACCATTATCCGGATAACTATGCCCAGGCCCTGGAACTCAAACCAATATGTACCCCTACCCTAAATGGCCTGAATGTGCCGCTCGACACAATCCCCGGCCCGGCTTACCTCGATGCTATTAATAATTTTTCCGATGCCACTGATCCGGCCAATTTTGTAGCTGTATCCAAATGGCTTACACTCTATGCTGCCCGTTATGGCAATACAACTTATCCTATAAACAGCTCCTATGTACAGCAATTTATTGCAGCCAATTTGTCGGCTGACGAAAGTCTGGTTACCGGCCTGGGCTATACCAATTATATGGAGCCCAACAACGAACCGGACAAAACCTGGTATGATGCACCGGCAGATGTGGAAGCACAGGCCGACAACCCCACCACAGCTATTACGTACTGGTATTTTGCCCCCGAGCAGTACGCCGCTATGGTAAGCGCCACCTACGACGGGCATGGCGATAGCCCGGCCTTCAAAATAGAGGAGATCACCAATGAGACGCACCATTACGGCATCCACAATGCCGACCCAAATATGAAGTACGTGCTGGCCGGCCTGGCCGAAATGCGGGGGCAATATGTAGAGCGCATGGTGGCCTGGTTTGAGACCTACCGCCAGCCGGGCCAGTATGGCTTTGTACAGGGGCCGGTCATTCCCTTCGATGTGATCAACTTCCACCATTATAGTACGGAAGCCAGTGCCGAAAAAAACACCTATGCAAAGTACATGAACGAAGTTTACTTTGATGTAGTTACCACCTTCAGCAATCCCGGCGGCGATGCAGTGAGTCCGGAAGACGACCTGCTGCGGGAGAAGATCGGTTGGTTTATGAGCCTATTAAACCAGGGCAGTGCGGCTGCGCATGTGGTTGGTAAGGAAATCTGGTACAGCGAATTTGGCTACGATACGGAGAACAGCCCCGACAGCGTAGAAAATTCGGATGTCAACATACCCAACTATGGCGACCCCTGCCGTGCGGGGCAGGAAATACAGGGGCAGTGGCTGGTGCGGGCTATACTGGAGATGTCGGCAGCAGAAGGTGATCCTGATGGAACACCTAATAATGGCGATGAGATATACCTCGACAGGGCCTTTGTGTTTAATCATACCAATGACCAGACACTGGGTGTTGTCACTTATAGCAGCTCCGGGCTATTGGATGATAACGAAAGCCCGAAAAAAGGCTGGTATTATCTGATGACGCTCAAGCATGTACTGGGCTCTCATAGCTTGGCGGCGGATATGTCAAATGGTGTTACCATCACCAATTCGACCAATAGTACGGGCATCGGGCCCCGGATTTACCAGTATTCGGGAGGGGGTAATGTATATGCCATCTGGAGCCCTACCTCTTCAGATGCAGCTTATACGATGGATGTTACCTTTAATAATGCCTTTGGCAATAGTGCGCATTACATCAAGCTGAAGGATTTGTCGGAGATTGGGGAGAAGGTAGATGTCAGCGGCCAGGTTGTAGGCAATACGATTGTGGGTCTGCCGGTGAATGAATCGCCCATATTTTTGAAGCTCGGGATTTCTTACTCCAACCCGCTGGGTGTAAGCACGATGGATCCTGCTTACTTTGATGTAGAGTCATTGTGTTGCAATGGCGTTCGCTTGTCGTACAGAAGTATCAACAGCAATGGTCAGTTTTTGAGTACCCGCAATATGGTGTATTATGCCAGGAAGTCGGAAATGCAGGCGGCATTGATGGATGGCGATCCTTCGGATGACTGGAATGCCTTTGATCTGAGCTTAACCATAGAGACTACTAATTCAGGTGGTGGCCCTGAAATCACTCAGGTGATCAAGCTGCACAGCGAAAACGCGGGTCTGACCAGTACAGTAATCAACGGATTGGAAGCAGGCGAGGAATATTGGTTTTGGGTGATCCCGGTGGATATGAATGGCGAGCTGACGGCCAATATCGATCCCTGCGATCCCAACAATGATCTGGATAAGCTCTGGACAGATGGTACAGTTGGTGGCTGCCCTATTCAGGATTGTATAATAGACATAGATCCTATATGGGTGACTACCAGTTACCCGTCGGGTTCAACTAATGAAGCAAAAGTAATTGCAACCTTAACCGATAGTGATCCGCCGCTGAATTGTGGCTGGTTGGCTATGGATACCATAATACCTGCCAATACTTACCATCAATATGGGCCGAATGCAGAGAACTGGTTTGTGATCGAGTTTCCCCACCCTTATGAAATTAATGCGGTGTATTGGAACGATGGGCAAGGGATAGGGATAATGGAAGTAGAATATCAAATTTGCAATTGCGAATATTGGCAGCCCTGGACCTCTTTGTACACCATTGATTACCACAAGTGGAAAGTTTGGAATCCCATAGATCCAACCATCCGCAGAAAAGTCAAGAAGCTTCGATTTACTAAAGTAAATGATGAAGCTAATATTCCTAAGCTTTTATTCTGTGGTGAGCAAAAAGCATGTAGCGGAACGATACCTCCAAAGCCCCAGCCCTTCACTTATGATCCGCCCAAAGAGCTGAATGTGATCGGGCTTGCTCCTGATCAGGCTTCTTTGGAATGGTTGCCGGCCATAGAGAAAGACAGTGCGACAGCTTCTGTAGGCAATGTGATTACGGAATACGTGGTTTATTACGAAGAAGCTGCTGTATTTGACAGCATTGATCTGGACAACAACAAGCAGGTATCTACCAATTATCTGGGAGCAGCACTGCTGAATCTGAAGCCGGGCACTACGTATAAAGCAGTAGCGAAGGTGAAAAAGCCAAAACCCTGCGTGATTGATGTAAGCCTGCGCAGCAATATCGTGGTTTTCACCACCCCCTCAGAGAATCAAAATGCGCGCTTGGGCCGGCCGGATGAGACTTCCTCCGGCAGAGATGCTGTAAAGCTCCACATCCAGCCCAACCCGGCAAAGGATCAGGTTCGGATCGCTTTTCCCGATACGCCATTTGGCCGCATTGAGATCGTAAGCCGGGACGGGCAGCTGATGTATGCCAAGGCCATAGCTGAGGGGGAGCAAGAGATCACTGTGCATCGGCTTTCCCAATGGCCGGCCGGGTTGTACTTCGTGAAAGGCTTATCGGCAAAGGCGGGTGTGGTGAGCCGGAAGCTGGTGGTGGTGCGATAGACATTTCGGAAGAGGGTGGCGATCTGGTCGCTACGCGGAGCAGGGCGGGTAATTATCGCTATGGGCTCCTCCCACCCGCAGCGATTCAATCTCCTGCCCAGCACTTGCAGGCACAGGCCGGGCGATTCCATCTCAGCTTAGCATCCTCTTACAGCTCCTTCCGCAGCCGGGCTACCGGAATGTTGAGCTGTTCGCGGTACTTGGCTACCGTTCGGCGGGCGATGTTGTAGCCTTTGTCGCGCAGGATATTTTTGAGCTTTTCGTCAGAGAAAGGCTTGCGCTTGTTTTCATCCTCGATGATGTCGGTGAGTATTTTTTTGACTTCGAGGGTCGAAACTTCCTCGCCGCTGTTGGTTTGTAGCGATTCGGAGAAGAAGTCTTTGAGGCGCTTGGTACCGAACTCAGTTTGTACAAATTTGCTGTTGGCCACCCTCGATACGGTGGAAATGTCCAGCCCGGTGATGTCAGCGATGTCTTTGAGGATCATGGGGCGGAGCTTGCGCTGATCGCCGGTGCGGAAAAAATCGTACTGGTACTGCATGATGGAGTACATGGTTTTGTACATGGTTTGCTGGCGCTGGCGGATGGCATCGATAAACCACTTGGCCGAGTCAATTTTTTGCTTGATAAACATAATTGCCTCTTTCTCCTGGCGGTTGTTTCTTTTGCTTTTTGCTCCGATTTTATAGGCTTTGAGCATGTCTTTGTACTGCTCATTGATGCGCAGGTCGGGAGCATTACGGGAGTTGAGCGAAAGTTCGAGCTCTCCATCGCGATTGACGATCGTGAAGTCGGGTACGATGTAGTGCTGTGCCCGATTGCCGCTGCTCACGTAGCCGCTGGCAGGTTTGGGATTGAGCTTGAGGATTTCTTCTATAGCATTTTTAAGTTGCTCTTCATTGATATTTAGCTGGCGTTGAAGTTTTTGATAATGCTTTTTTGAAAACTCATTAAAATAATCTTCGATGATGCGGCGGGCGAGATACAAATTGTACTTTTCTTCGGTATTCTTGCTTTGTTCTTTAGCTTCAATTCTATTATCCAACTGCAGCAACAGGCATTCCCGAAGGTCGCGGGCACCAATACCGGGCGGATCAAAGCACTGAATTTTTTTGAGTATCCCCAGCACTTCCTCTTCACAGGTGTGGATGTTTTGGGCAAACGCCAGATCGTCGATAATGGCGATCGGTTCGCGGCGCAGATAGCCGTCGTCATCGATACTGCCGATTACCTGCTTGGCAATACTGACGGTACGCGCATCTTCCAAATCCAGCATCCCCAATTGCTCTTCCAGGTATTCGTGAAAAGTGTGCTCTACGGCTACCGGAATTGTTTTCTCTTCCTCATCAGCTGAATAGTGATTGGTCTTCAATTTGTAGCTGATCGGGTCATCCTCGATATATTCGGTGAGGTAATCGTCCAGCTCAAACTCTTCATCCCGGCTCGGCTCTTCTGAATCCGTATCGGACTCGCCAAATTTGGCTTCCTCCACCTCTGCGGTGGAGTCTAAAGATTCTTCTGCCTCTTCCCCCTCATCGAGTGCGGGGTTGGCTTCCAATTCTTCTTTAATGCGTTGTTCAAGAGTAGCCGTAGGGATTTGCAACAGCTTCATTAACTGGATCTGTTGCGGAGAAAGCTTCTGTAATAATTTCTGGCTGAGATTCTGTTTTAGCATCGGTAATCCTCTGGAATTTGTTCTTGTTTGAAAATAGTTTACTCATCTTTGCATTGCCCCCTTCGAGGCATTCACAAATTGTAAGTTCATTCGTTTTTGTATTTCCAGGTGGCTGTGGCATATTCAATCCTACATGTTGCAGGCTACGGTTGTACGTAAGAATATACCGAAAAGTGACAGTAAAAGTCAGCATTTTAGCTGAGGGGTAAAATAAAAGGACAGATGCAATATAAATCATTTTATCTAATATGTCCAGCCTGAAGTGCGACTTTTTCTCAAAAATTATGCCAAAGCGTTGAATTTACTGGATTCTTCGTCTTCCCAGGCCTTGCAAAATTATGAAGCAGGAAAGCCCATCCTCAATTATTTTTTATAATTTCACCTAATTAATCAACAAATTAAAAGCGAAATGGATGTCTCAAATGTGATGAAAAATACCATCAATCAAAGAATAGATGCATTGCGTCAAGCAATGGCCCAGGCCAATGTCGATGCCTATATTATCCCCAGCAGCGATCCGCACCAAAGTGAATATGTAGCTGACCACTGGAAATCGCGTACTTGGATTTCGGATTTCAGTGGCTCGGCCGGCACGGTGGTCATCACAGCCGACCATGCCGGATTATGGACTGACTCGCGCTACTTCCTCCAAGCCGAACAGGAGCTGGCCAATAGTGAAATGCAACTCCACAAGCAGGTAGTACAACACGCTCCGGAGCACATTGGCTGGCTGGCCGACACCTTGCCTGCGGGTAGTAAAGTTGGCTGCGACGGCATGCTCTTTTCAGTCGGACAAATCCGCGCTATGGCTAAAGCCTTTCACACTAAAAACATCGATATTGATACGGAAGTTGATCTGATCAACCACATCTGGAAAGACCGCCCCGCCTTGCCCGATGATGCCATCTTTGAGCATGATGTGCGCTATGCGGGGCAAAGCCGGGCTCAAAAAATGGCCGCTATTCGGCAGCAAATGAAGCAAACCGGAGCTTCCCATTACCTGGTGTCAACACTTGATGATATTGCCTGGATATTCAACCTTCGGGGTACCGATGTCGAATTCAACCCCGTATTTATTGCCTATGCCATCATAGGACAAGCTGACGCCCAGCTGTTTATAGATTCAAATAAGGTGCCTTCAGCTGTGCTGAAAACCCTTTCCGCAGACCATATTTCGCTCAAAGCTTATGACTCGATTAAGAGCTATCTGGAGCACTTGCCCACATCTGCCAATATCCTTATTGACCGCTCTTCTACCAGTATCCAGGTGTATAAAGCGATCGCCCTTGACCAGATCGTGGAAGGCAACAACATTGGCCGCAATCTGAAAGCGATCAAGAATGAAACGGAAACCAAATACATCCGCCAAGCCATGCTCAAGGATGGCGTAGCCCTCACCCGCCTCTACCGCTGGCTGGACCGGCAGCTCGACACTGGCGGTGTTACTGAAGTAACTATTGCCGAGCAACTGGCTGAGTTCCGCCGGGAGCAAGGCGACTATCACGGCGAAAGCTTCGCGGCTATTGTGGGCTACAAAGGCAATGGCGCCATCATACACTATCGGCCGGCTCCGGAGAGCTGTGCCACCCTCAGCCGTGATGGCATATTGCTGCTCGACAGTGGCGGGCAATATACCCAGGGCACTACCGATATTACACGTACCACCGCTCTAAGTGATCCTACAGCGGAGCAAAAGCGCCATTTCACTTGTGTGCTAAAAGGTCATATTGCTCTGGCTACCATCAAATTTCCGGAAGGTACCAAAGGCATCCAGCTCGATACGCTGGCGCGGCAGTATCTTTGGCAACAGGGGCTCAACTATGGGCATGGCACCGGCCATGGGGTAGGTTTTTTCCTCAATGTACATGAGCCGCCTCAGGGTTTTGCTACCTCTATCTCGCCTCGGGGCGTCACGGGACATATGCCCGGTATGTTTAGTTCCAATGAGCCGGGTTATTATAAAGAAGGAGAATACGGTATCCGTATCGAAAATCTGATCCTTGCGCGAGTGGCTGAGGAAAATGAGCACGGCCGTTTTCTCGAATTTGAAACCCTAACGCTCTTTCCCATTGATCTCAATCTTATCGACTACCGTATGATGGAGCCTCATGAGATAAGCTGGCTCAATCAATATCATCAGGAGGTCTTCGACAAGCTGTCTCCTTTACTGGAAGCGGAAGAAGTGGAATGGTTGCGCGAAAAATGCCGGGCGATTTAACGGAGGAAAAAGCCTTCTTGAAAAGGATCGTTGGGATCGAGCAAAAAGCTATGCTGGCCGGTAATATGGGCGGTCCCTTCTACTTGCGGTATTACTGCATCAAAGGGGCCGAAGGTGGTTTTTTTAACGATCGATCCTTTGAAAACACTGCCCACTATACTTTCGATGGCCATTTGCTCACCGATTCCGAGCTCCTTGCGGGCACAGTGAATAGCCATCCGGCCTGATACGCCTGAGCCGGTCGGACAACGATCCACCTCTCCTTCTGCAAACACACAAACATTGCGGCTGTTAATACCTTCGCTCACAGGCCCGCCAATAAAGATTGTGCCGTACAAAAAACTCAAATCCGCTTCGAAGGGATGTTCGATTGCCGGGCCATCCTGCACGATGGCCCTTTTTATCTCCATGCCCAGTCTGATCAGTTGGCTGTACTGGGTTGGCCTTAGGTGAAGTTGAAACTGATCAGCATGTACATACGCATAAAACGCACCGCCGTAGGCCAGATCATACTGAATTGTTCCAAAATCCGGCAGTTCGATTTGCTGATCCAGCGCCAACACAAAGGAGGGAACTCCGTGAAAAAAAACACTTTGCACCTCTCCGTCAGCCATTCGGGCAAAACTTTCGATCCGGCCACAAGGAGCATCGATCGTCAATTTGGAAAGCGGAGCCGTTTTTTCCACCCACCCCATCTCCACGGCCAGGGTGGTGACGGCAATGATGGCATGGCCACACATGGTGCTGTAACCTTCATTGTGCAAAAATAATATCCCAAAATCGGCTTCGTCATCATTGGGGGGCAATAGCAGGCAGCCATACATGTCGGCATGGCCACGAGGCTCATGCATAAGAACTTTGCGGAGATGATCGAATCGGGCTTTCAGCTCCCTGCGGCATTCAAGTACCGTGCGGCCACCTAGCTCAGGAAAGCCACTCACAATGAGGCGCAGTGGCTCGCCGCCGGTGTGCATATCGATAGTTTGGATTTGGAGCCAATTGGTAGGCGGGCGAAAGCGGGGATGAGCTATTATGCGTTGATATACGGAAGCCATCTGAGGGTATATCGAGCTATTAAATTGAGAAGTTGTTTTAAAACCGCGCGATAAAGATAGGCAGCCGTATTTGATGTTTTAGTTTTTTTCCCTTTCTTTGCGTCAAATCTTTTCATAAGAAAAAAACGGCTTACACATGGCAGATCAAATAGCAAATGCTGGAAGGAAAGGTTACTGTCTGATGTACTTCTCGATATTCTTCTTTTTGCTGATCGCTCTTATCCTGTACGTATATTGGTACAATTTCGATCTCACTTTCGATTTTTCGCCTACGCAGTAAGTCGCGTATAGCTATTCAAAGGCTGTTTTGATTCTATCAATTATCAATTCCTCAATACCACTATCTTGCGGCTGAATGGCTTGTACCCCTTAATGGTAAAGCTGAGGTTGTAAACACCGTCCACCAGGCTATCCAGTTCGATCAGCTCGGGGATGGCAGAAATAAAATCAAAGGATTTGCTAAAGAGGCGTCTGCCGAGGGTTGAAAAAAGCTCGATTTTGCCAGGCAGGCCATGATAGGCTCTCAGGCTGATGTACAAGCGGTCATTGGCCGGATTGGGGTACAATACCAACTCATCCACATCAAAATCAATATGGATAAGGCTCTCGTTGGAAAAGCGGATGCTGCCATTTTTATGATATTGCTTAACGCGATAATAGTTGGAGCCCATTAGCGGCAGCGTATCCACCCACTGATAGGCCACTACCGAGCCGGGGTCGCCTTTGCTCACCTCCGTCCCCAGCAAAAAGTAGTTGCTGCCGTCCGCCGATCTTTCAATTTCGTAGTACTCGGTTTGGGTATCCAAATTGGTTGCCCACTCCAGTAGCACCTGCCGATTGCTCAGGCTGGTAAACAGGCGCAGTATTTCCGTTTCTTTTCTTTCATATTGAACGATCAGCTCATTCGATGCCAGGTTGGTGTTGCCTGCCAAATCCAAAACCTGCCCTTCCAGCAGCACGATCGATACCTCTCCGTCATCAAAGGGCTGAACCAACAGCTCGAAAACCAAACCGCTACCACTCAACATCTGTGCTTCTCCATTATTGATGTTAAAATCTTCTTTTCTTAACTCTTCAAGTACTTCACTCAACTGAATGTTTACTATAAAAGCTTGCTCTACTTCCAGGGTCGCAGTAGTCAGCACGATGGAGGGGCGTTCTGTATCTGGCGGAATGAAGTCAACCGACAGAAGATTGGAAGCCAGATTCGCGTTGCCGGCCAGGTCCTGAATCCGACCTGCAACGATTTCCACGCTTACCGGCCCGGCCACCATCGGAGCAATGCTTGCCGTCATGTTTAGGCCACTACCACTAAGATTGCTGGCAGCACCGTTGGTTACAAAGAGGTCATCCAGCCCAAACCCCTGCACTGCTTCACTAAACGTGATGCTGATCTCAAAGGGGCCGTCCACCAAATTGGTGGCCGTACCAAGTGTGATGCCCGGAGGGGTTTGATCTATCAATTGATAGTCAACTTCCACCAAATTGGAGGCTGTATTAGGATTGCCTGCCAAGTCTTGCAGGCGGTTGGCGGGTAATTCTACGCTTACCAGGCCTGCTAGCGAAGGGGTCACTGTAAAGCTGAAGTTCTGCCCGCTACCGCTCAAACCACTGGCCGAGCCATTGCTCACACTGATGTCGTCCCCCAGGCTAAACCCTACTACCGGCTCGCTAAACTGGAGGTTGACCGTGAATGGGCCATTCACTACATTAGCCGCCGTAGTTAAGCTAATTGAAGGGGGGGTATTGTCCACAATTTCATAATTCACAATTAGCAAATTGGAGGCTGTATTAGGATTGCCTGCCAAGTCTTGCAGGCGGTTGGCGGGTAATTCTACGCTTACCAGGCCTGCTAGCGAAGGGGTCACTGTAAAGCTGAAGTTCTGCCCGCTACCGCTCAAACCACTGGCCGAGCCATTACTCACACTGATGTCGTCCCCCAGGCTAAACCCTACTACCGGCTCGCTAAACTGGAGGTTGACCGTGAATGGGCCATTCACTACATTAGCCGCCGTAGTTAAGCTAATTGAAGGGGGGGTATTGTCCACAATTTCATAATTCACAATTAGCAAATTGGAGGCTGTATTAGGATTGCCTGCCAAGTCTTGCAGGCGGTTGGCGGGTAATTCTACGCTTACCAGGCCTGCTAGCGAGGGGGTCACTGTAAAGCTAAAGTTCTGCCCGCTACCGCTCAAACCACTGGCCGAGCCATTGCTCACACTGATGTCGTCCCCCAGGCTAAACCCTACTACCGGCTCGCTAAAGAGGAGCTCTACCTCAAAGGGGCCACTGACGGTAGTTTGGCCGGTACTGAGCTGAATGGTGGGAGGTGTCACATCCCCGCTTGAATCATCTTCCACAACAATCGTCACATGATCGGCTACCGTATAATATTTAGCTTCCGTATTCAATTTATCGAAATCATCCGCTGAAAAACGCAGCACATACGTACCTTCTTTACTAAAGCTTGCCCCCGTCTGGTAGTCAGCAGAATTGGTGAAGCTAACGCTACCTGGTCCGCTCACCTTTTCCCATCGAACCGGCAGGCTGTTCAGTACAACGCCATCCTTTTTTATCATCCCTGTCAACTGAAGGCCGTCTCCTAAATTGATCGTTTGATCGACCCCGGCATTGGCAAAATAGCCTGTGGTAGTACCCGGCCACGGCCAGGGAGGTGTGCGCATGGCTGGGAAGTAGTACCGATAAAAATCGAGGCGGCCGTCCCAGTATTCGTTGGGATGGTTGTGATCCAAATCGCGGGCATGTAGAAGAATCTTCATGTCCTGTAGCTGGTTGTATGCTGACAGGGTGGTAGCCGGCGGACAAATTTCATCATTGTATGAAATGACCGACAAGGAAGGTCCTTTGAAACGTTTGGAAAAATAAATGCCTTCAAAATATTTGATGGCCTGTGCAGTAGCTTCTTCGTGCTGCTGCGTGCCTACTTCAGTTCTCGACTTTCGAATATAGTAAGGAAAGCCACTGGCTCGGTTGTGTCGCAATCCAACATGCTCGCAATGGGTGGAATTGCTTTGCACCAATAGTTTTACCCGTTCGTCAATTCCGGCCAGCATCATTGCCAATCCGCCACCCTGACTAACTCCATTGACGGCAAGGCTCTGCCCGTCGAAATCGCTGCGGCTGAAGATATAGTCCACGGCTCTCAAAGAAGCCTGTACAGCCATTTTGAAGTACATTTTATGGGGATCAGTAATATCATTGGGAAGATAGGCATTGGGGTCTTCCTGTGTGGGATCCACATTGTGGATGCTAATGACCATAGAAAGAGCTCCACCCCGTTCGGCCAGATATTCCTGTGGTTTGGTGATATTGGCTGCGCTGCCAAAGGATGGCAAAGAGAGTACTGCCGGAAAGGGGCCCTGCCCTATCGGCACGCTGATGTATCCGTACACCCGTCGACCTTGTACCGTAGCCAGGTTGATCCGGTAGGTGGTAGAGTAGCTCGAACTATAGTGAAAAGCAAGCTCTGGATCGTGGGGAATGGTGGCCAGCTCTGCTTTGGCAGTGGCCCAAAACGCATCAAAATCGGCAGGTTCTGTTTCCAGCGGTGCAATATTAAAAGGATCAAAAACGGCAGTCGCTTTAACGGATTGCCCTCCCTGATCGACTGTACAATGTACCACTCCCGGCTCATTGAGGCTAAATGGGAGGGATTGTGGCACTCCTGCACTCAAATTCAAGCTGCCCACGGAAATATCATCGGAAAAGCGATCGTATTGCAGCCTATAGGTGACCTGTCCGGATGTAGAGGAGCTGATCAGAAAATTGGCCGTTTCGCCGACTTCATATTTAGCCGTGACGCGGTCGAGGCTAATTTGCACCTGAGCGGGGCAAATAGTAACCAAGGCAACCCCCAAAATCATGCATATGCGCTGTAGTACTTTTTGCCAATGCAAAATGCGCACGTAGTTCCCAATATTTTCCATAGTACTTTGTATCCTACTAAGTTTGTTGCTGAATATTCGCAACTTCGTTTACTATTATAACACAATGTTCGGAATTCCATTGACGAACCTCCGGCTAAAGTCGGTTCAAGGAATGTGTGGGGTAGTATGAAAATAGGTCAGTTTTGGGAAAAATCTGTTCAAAGATAAACAAATCGGCCTGAAATGTCAAAACAAATTCCGGAGTATACCCTGTTGGGGCATTGTTGTTTTATCCTAGCTGTCGAAGTGTACGAGGCGGGCAAACTGCCTGATTCGTTTGTTGATCTCCGTTTGGCGTAAGCCTTTGAGCCGTTCTATACCAAAAGCCTCTACACAAAAAGAGGCCATTGCCGAGCCATGTATTACAGCCCGCTTGATATTAGCAAAGGAGGTGTTATTGGAATTGGCTAAATAGCCGACAAAACCACCGGCGAAAGTATCACCAGCCCCCGTTGGATCAAATACTTCGGCCAACGGCAGGGCAGGTGCATAAAAAAGCTGGTTCCCTTTAAATAGCAATGCACCGTGCTCTCCTTTTTTGATCACCAATATTGAAGGCCCCATTTTATGGATACGTTTGGCGGCCTTGAGGAGGGAATACTCCCCTGAAAGCTGGCGGGCTTCCTCATCGTTGATGGTGAGCACATCAATTTTTTTCAATACTTTTTTCAAACTCTTCATAGCTGTATCCATCCAGAAGTTCATAGTATCCAGTACGATAAGCTTGGGCCGTTTTTTCAATTGTCGGATCACACGAAGCTGAACTTCCGGCTGCAGATTACCAAGCATCACAAATTTTGAATATTTGTAGGCCTCCGGCAATACGGGATCAAAATCGGCCAGCACGTTGAGCTGGGTATCCAGCGTATCGCGGGAGTTCATGTTGCTGTGGTAACGACCGGCCCAAAAGAAAGAACGGGCGCCTTGACGAATTTGTAAGCCTTCCAGATCGATGCCTCGCTTCTTCAGATACTTCAGCTCGGAGCTGGGAAAATCATCGCCTACAATGGATACCAACTTCACCGCTTTCGTATAATAAGAAGCGGCCAAGGAGGTATAGGTAGCCGCCCCACCAACGATGCGCTCGGCCCGCCCAAAGGGCGTCTCAATGGTGTCAAATGCAACTGTGCCTACAGTGAGTAAACTCATACAAAGTGGTTTGAAATAAAAACGCGACAAAGATTGCACATTTATTGGTAATGTAATAACTTTGTCGCGCTCTTTTGAAGAAGGGGCTTTTTTGTAATTAAAAGTGCCCTGCTTTTTGCAAAAAGCGAGTTTAGAGCGGCGGCGTTTCGCTCCTTTTTGGTTTTTTGCCTCCATAGCTCAGCTGGTTAGAGCGGCGGACTGTTAATCCGTAGGTCCTAGGTTCAAGTCCTAGTGGAGGCGCTCAGTTTCAGCCGCATTGTGCGGCTTTTTTATGCACTATCTCTACATACTTTACTCCGAAAGCTCTGACAAATTCTATATAGGCGAATCGGCCAATCCACAAGTTCGGCTCTTGTTTCACAACCAAATGAGCCAACACTCCTTCACCGCTAAATACCGCCCGTGGACCTTACTGTTATCCATTGAAGTAGGTAACAGATCTATTGCCAGGAAAATGGAACGATACATTAAAAAACGAAAAAGCAGAAAATGAACTGATTTAAACTATTGTATTGTTGTTGAGGCTTGGCCATTGTAGGTTCTGGCGATTTCTCTTTTTGAGTGCGTACCTGTATGGTACGGACGATAAAAGGAAAGAAGTCAGGTTCTATAAGGGCTGGAGCCGCAAACCATTAGAAAAGTTTAAATCAGTTCAATATATAGAGCAGCTTATCAACTCTTCCGAAGCAAGAAATAAACTCTTGCTTCGGGTGGGGTAGAGCGGTTGTTCTATTGACACCCAGGCTATATTTTTCAAGTCAGATTCAATCCTCTTCACAATTTTATTGATCTTTGCTGAACTTCCGGAATTGAAAATAGATCAATGGAGCTGTATCAGCAATACATCGAGCGCTCGCAAAAATTTGAGCAGGCAGCCCGCCAGTTCGAGCGCCGCTACAATCGGATCGCTTTATTGCGATTGGCTTTGTTTTTTATTGCTGTAGCTATTTTTGTATTCCTCACTACGGTTGGTATTTGGTGGGCATCGGCCTTTGCACTACTTTTTGTGATTCTCTTTGTACGTTTTGTTAAATGGCATCAGAATATCCAGCACCAACAAAGATTCCATAAGTCTTTGGCTACTATTAACCTTGGTGAGGCAGCAGTTATTAAAGGTGATTATAGCCGCTTCGATAGCGGGGAGCAGTTCTTAGATGCGGCACATTCTTACGCGATAGATTTAGATATCTTCGGCCCCCATTCCTTTTATCAATATTGCAATCGCACCACTACGGCCATCGGCAGTGTCCGGCTGGCCAATTATTTGACTAAGCTGCCTAACATTGATCAGATTGGAAAACGGCAACAGGCCATTCTTGAATTGAAAAACCAGCTCGACTGGCGCCAGCATTTTTGGGCATTGGGGCTGGATGCTAAAGACGATATTCGTCATACACAAGCCCTACAACAATGGCTGGGCGAACCCGATTTTATACTTTCGAGCCCCAAGCTTCGAATGGCGCTATGGCTCAACCCTTTGTGGGTAGCATTGGGTGCTTTTTTGTGGATATTTTACATTCCCTGGCAGCTCGCCATACTCTTTTTGGTATTCCCTGTTTTGATCCTTCGCAATACTTACGAACGTGTAAACAAAGCTCATATTCAGACTACACATGCCGAAAAAATTCTCACTCATTATGCCCGTCTAATCAATCACATTGAAGAAAGCACATTTGACGCTGAGTTGCTAATAGAATTGCGGCTCGCTTTTGTTGACAACAATATTCGAGCCTCAGCAAATATCCGGCAGCTATCTTACATTATCAGTCAGCTGAATGTGCGATACAATGCTTTTGCCTTCCTACTCAACGCTATCGGGTTATGGGATTTGCAATGGGTATTGAGGCTGGAAAAATGGAAGCTAGCGAACAAAGAGCAACTCCCGATCTGGTTTGATACACTCAGCGAATTGGAAGCACTTAATAGTTTGGCTACAGCCTGGTATAACAATCCCGGTTGGCAAATGCCGAAAATCTGGGATAATCCGGTTTTGGAAGCTTATGAAATGGGTCATCCGCTCATTCATCCATCTAATCGGGTGTGCAATGATTTCCAGTCGTCTACCAAAGGGCATATAAAACTGGTGACCGGTTCCAATATGGCAGGCAAGAGTACCTTTTTGCGTACTGTAGGACTCAACATTGTATTGGCTATGAGCGGTTCGGCAGTGTGTGCCAGTTCGTTGAAGCTACCAATGCTGGCTGTGTTTACCAGTATGCGCACCCAAGATGCTCTGCACGAAAGCACCTCATCTTTTTATGCCGAGCTAAAGCGACTGAAAGTCATTATCGAAGCGGTGGAAGCCCTGCCCAACGCCTTTTTTCTATTAGATGAAATTTTGAAAGGAACCAATTCCAATGACCGCCATACCGGCTCGAAAGCCCTCATCCGGCAGCTCATAAAGAGTGGAGGAGCGGGGATCATCGCCACGCATGATCTGGAATTGGGCGCTATGGCAGACTCAGCCGAAGGAGCCATTGAGAATCTGTGTATGGAGGTGGACATCCGCGATGGGGAGCTGTTTTTTAACTACAAATTACAACCCGGCATCAGCAAAAGCTTTAATGCTACATTGCTTATGAAAGAGATGGGGATTAAAATTGAACAAGCGTGATTATTTTAAAAACCTTCCCTATTGCGCTCCTGGCGGGGCTTTTGATGTGGCCAGCCTGCCAACCAACCAGCTCCCCTAAAAATGGCCAGCTTGCCAGTGTCCGCATCCCCATTGACCCGCCAGTGCTGGCTGCCGATCGCTACAATGTAGCTTTCCTAATCATGGATGGCGTGTACAATACCGAACTCACAGCTCCTTACGACATCTTTCATCACACCATTTTCCGCGACAGCATACGGCCCATGAATGTCTTTATGGTCGCCAATACCCACCAGCCCATCACCTCTTTTGAAGGCATTCGCCTGTTGCCCGATTTCAATTATTTGACAGACAGCCTGCCAAAAATTGATATACTGGTAGTCCCTAGTGCTGAGCATCACCTCGACATCGACCTGGAAGACGAAGCAATGATCCGTTTTGTGCAACGGGCAGCTGAGGAGGCACAGTTTGTCACCTCGCATTGCGACGGAGCCTTTGTACTGGCCAAAGCCGGGCTGCTGGATGGTGTAGTGTCAACCACCTTTCCCAGCGATGTGGCTGCCTTTCGGAAAATGTTCCCAAAGCTGGAGGTGATGGAGAATGTACTTTTTGTGCATGATGGCAAGTATATCACATCGGCAGGCGGAGCCAAATCTTTTGAAGCAGCGCTTTACCTGTGCGAACATCTTTACGGATCAGCGGTTGCGCGGCGTTTGGCCGAGGGGCTGGTTATCGACTGGGATTTGGCGACGGTGCCGCACAAGGTGGAGGGACATTGATGAAACGATCCTTGTAGCAAAGCCTCTATAATAATTGCGAATATGTTTTGAAACTTAGTTCATGCTTGGCCTGCTTGTTTTTTCGATTCATAGCCAGGGTTTTCCCACGAGCAGGGCAAAGACGTCTGACTGTTTTATACTCGATGTTTTCTTGTAAAACGACCCGAACAGATCAACTTTCGTAAAAAAAGTTGAGTACTTTTGAATTTTGAACAGTTTAGACATCCAAAACATAAGAAACGGTGCCGGTCAAAACGTTATGTTACTAACTAAAAATCGAGAAATGAGCGATTGTTTTGTGTATCCTATTAGCTTGCTTAGTCTGCTGATTTGCCTGCTCAGCGGTCCTCTGGCAGCCCAGCAAGAGCCTTTGAAATGGGGCAAAGTCCTTGAGACCGATCTGCAAATGAAGCAATATGCGCGTGATACATCTGCCAAAGCTGTCATATTAGCCGATGTAGGGTTTATCAGTATGCGCCTGGTAGATGGCCTGCAATATGCCTTCCGCCACCATCGGCGCATCAAAATCCTGGATGCTGAGGGCTTCAAAGAGGGAGATATTCGGATTCCTTATTATTCAAACAATAATCTGGAGAAAATCAGCCAGTTGAAAGCCCATATCATCTATCCCGACGGCTCCCGGCAAAGCCTTAGCAAAAGGCAGATCACCGATGAGCTGATCGATGAACACTGGACTCAAAAGCGCCTCCAATTTGCCGATTTGCAGGTAGGCTCTGTGATCGAGTATCGCTATGAGATCGTGTCGGAACGTATTCAAACCTTGCACGACTGGTATTTCCAAAGCCATTTGCCAGTGCGCTATAGTGAACTGGTGGTGGAGATTCCAGAATATTTCGACTATGCCTATCTCCTGCAAACCAATGACAAGCCCATTCATATCGAAAGCAGCACCCATACCGTATCCATGGAAACGGATATCCGGAACACGCCGGAAAACGATTCCAAGGTACACATCACGTCCAATCGGTATGTGATGAAAAACGTTTCGGCACTCAAGGCAGCTCCCTATATTACTACGATGAATGATTATCGAGCTCGGCTGCGCTTTTATCTCAGTAAAGTCACTCATCCCTCTGGCCGTGAAGAACGCATATTGCCCAGCTGGGTCGAGTTGGCCGGCCAATTGCATGACTCGCCCGACTTTGGCACGCAGCTTCCCGCCGATCAGCTAGGGGTGCTTTATAAAGCTGCAGCCAGCATCCTGAACAAAAAAAATCAATCGCAGCGAAAAAAGCTCTCGAAATTGTATCATTTCATCAATCAGTCGATGGCCTGGGACAGCACCTATACCGCACTCGGCAACACAGACTTTGCCCAGGCATGGGAGAGTCGGAAAGCATCCAGTGGGGCCTTAAATTTAATGCTGCTCGCCTTGTTGAAAAAAGCCAATATTACCGCATATCCGCTATTGATCAGTACCCGTTCGCATGGTAAAATTGTACACCAATATCCTGCAATCGATCAATTCAATCACTGTCTGATTTATGCCATCGCCGATGGTGATACTTTGACGTTGGATGCGGGCGATGAGTTGCGACCACCCGGGCTTTTGCGTACTGAAGCATTGAATGGTTACGGCTTTCTACTGAATCCCTCTGACCCTCGATGGACCAGCGTCAAGGCCAGGAGAAACACCGAAAATTATCTGGCTTACTGCACACTTGGCCAGCAGGGGCAGCTTCGCGGAAGGCTGGAAGGCCATTTCGATGGAACAAGCGCGGCACAGCTTCGCCGCCAATATCTACAAGATACGGATCAACAATTTTGGCAATCTTTACTGGCTCCGCTTGGTACAGCCGTTTCGATAGACAGCTCTGAAGCCTTAGGCATCCATGATAGGGAAGCAAAGCTGGAAACGCATATCCAGTTCCACATTATGGATGCGGCAGAGCGCAAGCAGGGCAAACTACTTTTGCGCCCCGTTTTACTGAGCCAATTTTCGCAATCAGTGTTAAAAACTGCGGAGCGCAAATTTGCGGTGGATATCCCTTACCCGGTAAAAGAGCAGTTTGTCATGTTGCTCCAAATACCTGATAGCTACGTGGTAGAGTATCTGCCGGAAGCACTGCGGGTGCTGATTTATGACGATGGTGGCGACTTCAATTATCTGTTGAGCCAGGATGGCAATCAGATCAAATTGATCAGCCGGATCAATATCCGCAAGCTGTACTACAACTCGGAAGATTATGATGACATTAAAGAGTTTTTTGAACAGATCGAGGCCAAATTTGCTGAACCGATCATTCTCAAAAAACTGGAAGAATAGTTGACAAATACGCGATTGACAAGAAAGTACAGGCAGTACGAGCAATTTTGAAAAAGAATACACTAGTTTCAAATTCGCCACCAATCCTTATCTTTGGCAAAAACACTATATGACGCACACCATCTACGACAGCCTCTTGCTGGCCAAACGAAAAGGCGAAAAAAAATTCGCTGTACTTATTGATCCCGACAAAGTACGGCTCGGTCAGATGGAGCGGGTCATTGAGCTGTCGGTGAAGGCGGGAGTCGATTATTTTTTCATTGGCGGGAGCCTGGTGGTCAACAATATGCTCGACCACTGCCTCGAATCCATCCGCAAAGCTTGCGATATTCCGATGATTCTTTTCCCCGGCAATTCCTTCCAACTCAGCTATCGCGCCGATGCCATCCTCTTCCTCTCACTCATCAGCGGCCGCAATGCCGAGCTGCTCATCGGCAAGCACGTCATCACTGCGCCCTACCTCAAAATGAGCCCGCTGGAAGTATTACCCACCGGCTACATGCTGGTAGATGGCGGGGTGCCCACCACCGTCTCTTACATGAGCAATACTCAGCCCATTCCTGCCAGCAAAGATGATGTAGCGCTCTGCACCGCCCTGGCCGGCCAAATGTTGGGCCTGCGCCTGATGTACCTCGATGCCGGCAGCGGCGCAAAGGTTCCCGTCAGTGAATCGATGATCGAGGCGGTGAGTGAGGCCATCCAGGTACCGCTGATAGTAGGTGGAGGCATTCGGACGCCTGAAAAAGTAGCGGCCAATATTGAGGCAGGGGCCGATGTGATCGTAGTTGGCAATGCTATCGAAAAAGAACCGGATTTGATTTTGGAGATGGCAGCAGCAACGCATAAAAATGTAGCTGTTTCCGCAGAAAAAGCCGCCTCCTGACTGCTTTTCAAACAGTTCTTGTTACCTGATGCTCTTTCCGCGTTATAGGTATAATGCTACCTAAATTTATATTTCTGCTTATCCTCCTTCTGCCGGGCCGGCCTGCTTGCCCAAAACCTGGTGCCCAATGCCAGTTTTGAGCAACTTACTAAAGTACCCGCCCGATGGATGGCCAATTTTTACCATTTCGAACAAACCATTAAGCAGTGGACTTCGCCGGATCATGGCTCGCCGGATATCCTCTTCGACAAGATCATCCCACGTATAGGGCCGAAGCGCCCTGGGCTCGACATTAGCCAACATCGGCCGCGCAGTGGAAAAGTGGCAGTAGCTATCAAAACCTTTGGCTGCAATAACCAAACCACCCACTGCAAGGAATATTTGCAGGTCAAACTTAAAAAACCCCTTGAAAGGGATCGAGCCTATTATGCCGAGTTTTGGGTCAATCCGGCAGCGGCAGCTGTCAAAACCAACAACATAGGTCTCAGCCTTTCAGAAGTGGAAATCCAAGACGATAGCGAGTATGGCATTTATTACTTCGAACCGGTCATTATGAGTACAAGCGTGATCGATCAGCCGCCCAATCAGTGGGTTCGGATATCGGGCACCTTTACCGTGGAGTGGCCCTATGAGTATATTCTCATAGGCAACTTTTTTACAGATGATGAGACCGAGCATATCCAAAAAAAAGATGGACTGGCCTATTCCTTCTACCTTATCGACGATGTTCTTCTCCGCCCGCTCGATGAACCGAAAAACCAGGCTTTGGAAGAACAGATGCTCGAAGTAGGCAATACCATTGTGCTGCGCAATATACACTTTGAGCACGACCGAGCGGAGCTGCTGCCACGCTCCTACGAGCAGCTCAACCAGCTGGCAGAGATCATGCAAAGCGCTCCCTCTTTGCGCATTCGGATTGCCGGCCATACTGACTTATCCGGCAAGAATGCTTACAACCTCCAATTGTCGAAAAAGCGCGCAGCGAACGTCCGGCAATATTTGCTTGACCAAGGCATTGAAGCCGCGAGGCTGGAGGCCGTAGGCTTTGGAGAACAGTTGCCCATTTCTACAGAAAATCATGCAGAGAACCGGCGTGTGGAATTACTGATACTGGCAAAATGACCAGCTTTTTTGCATCTTTGTGGCAAAACCGCCGCAGTGGAAAAAGGTGTCGTCATCAAGTCAACTGGTAGCTGGTATCACGTTCTTTTGCCTGATGGCGAAAGCTTGCAATGCCGTATCATTGGTAAATTCCGGCTCAATGGGCTCAAGCTCACCAACCCGGTGGCGGTGGGCGATGAAGTGAAATTGGTGCGTGAAGGGGAGGAGGGTACGGGACTTATCAAACAAATATTGACCCGCCGCAATTATGTGGTGCGCCAATCGCCCAGCAATAAGCACCACCTCCATTTGCTGGCCAGCAATATTGACCAGGCCATGCTGGTGGTCACCATTGTACAACCAAAGCTTAAACAGGGTTTTATCGACCGCTTCCTTTTGATGACCGAGCCGCACGATTTGCCCACGATCATTGTGTTCAACAAAGCGGATGTGTACGAAGAAGAGGAAATGTACATTTTTGAAGTACTCAAAGAGATTTATGAAAAAATCGGTTATCGCGTTCAGTTGGTGTCGGCTACGGAGGGAGATGGTGTGGATCAATTAACCGCTCTGCTGGGCGGCAAAATTACCCTCATCAGCGGGCAGTCGGGCGTTGGTAAATCTACCCTTATCAATAAAATACAGCCCGATAAAATGCTCAAAACTGCCGAGCTGTCTGATTATTCCGGCAAGGGACAACATACCACCACTTTTGCGGAAATGTACCCTCTGAAGGGTGGCGGCTCCATCATCGATACGCCCGGTATCAAGAGCCTGGCTTTCAACAATCTCGAACCGATGGATGTAGCGCATAATTTTCGGGAATTTTTTAAATATTCCTCAGCCTGCAAATTTAGCGATTGCACACACCGCGACGAGCCAAAGTGTGCTGTAAAAGCTGCTATGGAAGCCGGCGAGCTGAGCGAATTGCGCTATTTCAACTACATCCAGATACTGGATGAGATCGAAGAGCAAAATTATTGGGAACGACACAAAGAAATGTGATCTTATGGCCTATTCATCGAGACATCGATACAAGAGCAGGCGGGAAAAGCTGGCCCGTTATAACCGAAACCTGCGGATGATCCTGCTTTTCACCTTCATAGCACTGGCCGTGTTGGCCTACAAAAACCGCTGGGCCATCCGCGACTGGGTGAAGACCTTCTTTTACTAACCTCCAACCATCCACTTATCCATGCACTGGCGAGATACCAGATATTTCATTGCTTACCTGATGCCTCTTTCTACCATGTGGGCGCTGTATGCCAAAGGTGGTTGGTCCTTTGCTACGGTGTTGCTGGCATTTGTGCTGATTCCCCTGTTGGAGTTGTTTTTCCCCCGGCGCACTGCCAACCTGAGCCCTTCTCAGGAGGCACAAAAGCAGGCAGCTCCTTTATTTGATTGGCTGCTTTATTGCAATGTGCCTATTCTTTTCGGCTTGCTGATCTACTATTTCCATACAATTGCACAATCCGAATTAGACCATTTCGAGTTGGTCGGCATAACGGCAAGTATGGGCGTGGTCATTGGAACGACTGGTATCAACGTAGCACATGAACTCGGACACCGGACAACTTATCACGAGCGTTGGATGGCCAAAGCCTTGTTGATGTCGGCCCTTTACATGCATTTCATTATTGAGCACAATCGGGGCCATCATAAGAATGTAGCTACCGATGCCGACCCGGCCTCTGCCAGGCTAGGTGAAACGGTCTATGCTTTTTGGTGGCGATCCATCGGCGGGAGCTGCCGCCACGCCTGGCAGTTGGAGGGGGCGCGGCTGCGGAAGGCAGGGCTTCGTTTTTGGAGTTGGCAAAACGAAATGCTCCGATTTCAGTGGATACAAGCGCTCTATTTACTTTGCATTGGCTGGCTGTTTGCCTGGCAAATGATGTTTTTTGCCCTTGCTATTGCGCTGCTGGGAGTACTCATGCTTGAAACCATCAATTATATTGAGCACTACGGACTCAGGCGAAAAATGATAAACCAGCGCTATGAGAAAATCAGCAGCCGACACAGTTGGAATTCCAACCATGAGCTGGGGCGTATCTTTTTGTACGAACTGACCCGACATTCCGATCATCACTATAAAGCCAGCCGCAAATATCAGCTGCTGCGCCATTTTGACGACAGCCCACAGCTACCGCTGGGCTATCCGGCATCTATGCTGATGGCACTGGTGCCCCCGCTTTGGTTTGGCATAATGAACCCAAAAATCAAGGCTTTGCAGTGTTAGTGGAATCATTATTGTTTGCACAATTGAACTATACACGATGGTGAATTTTAAAATTTAATAAAGTCAACAGGCGTGTATATATTTGTGCAAATCCCTGCTGACCGAATTATGGCTGACACACTGTCCATCATCATTCCTGCTTACAATGAAGCTGCTACTATCCACCAGATTCTTGACCGGATCAGGGCTGTAGAGCTTATTGGAGGGATCAAAAAAGAGGTGATCATTACCGATGATTGCTCGGCCGATGATACGCCCGGGGCCATTCGGGCTTATATGGCTCAACATCCCACCTTTACTATCCAGCTACTCCAACATGGGCACAATCAGGGCAAAGGGGCTGCTCTGCATACCGGCATCCGCCAGGCCGGGGGGAAGTACATTATCATCCAGGATGCTGACCTTGAGTACGATCCTGAAGAATACAATATCCTGCTGAAGCCTATTCTCGATGGCTTTGCGGATGTAGTATATGGCTCCCGATTTGTGGGCGGCAAGCCTCACCGTATATTGTTTTTTTGGCATTCCATCGGCAACCGCTGGCTGACCCGGCTTTCCAATACCTTCACCAATCTCAATCTGACCGACATGGAAACCTGCTACAAGTTGTTCCGGGCCGATATCCTCAAGCAGCTAAAGCTCCGGGAAAAGCGATTTGGTTTTGAGCCCGAAGTGACCGCAAAGATGTCGAGAGTGCCCGGAGTTCGCATCTATGAGGTGGGAATTTCTTATTATGGCCGTACCTACAAGGAGGGCAAAAAAATTGGTTGGAAGGATGGTTTTCGGGCTATTTATTGCATTTTGAAGTACAATCTGTTTGTCAGATAAATCAACTTATGGATACAACAAAAGAATTTTCGTTCAAAGCAACCGACACTGAGGGCGAGGCTACGCTGGAGGCTATTGCCGGGGCGCCGCGCTTTAATGAGTGGATGTACCAAACTATTGCTAAAAATCTGAGTGGAAGAATCATGGAAGTGGGCAGCGGCATTGGTAATATCTCCGAATTTTTCTTGCAGGATAATCGCCGCATATTCCTGACCGATATCCGAAATAATTACTGCGAGAAGCTCCAAAAACAGCTTGCCGGCCATAAAAACCTGGAAGGAGTAGCTGTAGTGGATTTGGTGCATCCTGACTTTGAAACGGCTTATGCCAACCTGCTCACCAGCTTCGATAGCATCTTCGCACTCAACGTCGTTGAGCATATCAAAGATGACCAACTAGCGATCGATAATTGCAAAAAGCTGCTGCGACCAAGCGGTCGGCTGCTCATTTTGGTGCCGGCCTGGCAATGGCTGTACAACCATTTCGATGAAGCACTTGAGCACTACCGCCGGTACGACCGCCAGAGCTTGTCGGCACTTTTCAGTCGGGCCGGACTGAAGGTGGAACGAAGCCAATACTTCAATGCCGTAGGTATGCTTGGCTGGTTTGTGACGGGCCGACTAATGAAGCGGCGTGTAATCCCCGGAGGGCAGATGAAGTTGTACAACCGCTTGGTGCCGATCATCAAAATAATTGACCGATTAGTAATGAATCGGGTTGGACTTTCCGTTATTGTTGAAGGAGTAAAAACAAATTGACGTCATGTTTCGCAGCTTCTTTGCAGTCTTCTTGCTTTGTGCGCTATGCAGCCAATGTGAACGCGACCCCAATCAGATCATCAGCGAGCACCGTATTCTTATCGACACGCTCGTCAACCGCCAAACCAAAGTATTGCGGCCTCGGTTGGATAGCCTCTGCGATGCAGATTTTGATCGCATGGTAGCCATCGCAGCAGACTCCATCATGGCGATCCGTTTGGAAAATATTAAAAAAATAAAAGGAAATTGATATGGGCTGGCGAATTGTTCTCTTCGTCGCTGCTGTACTCATTTTGCTTCTTTTTCAAGCCTTTCAAGCTGATAAGGAGCTGGAAGAGCTGAAGCCTGAAGTGGCTGCTCTTATTGAAGAGGCTGTACAGGAAAAGCTGAATGGCTTTGTCCGGACTCGCCGGAAGGCTTGCCGACAGCGGGTTCTCCTCAGAGCGAATGAAGTAGTGGATTCGCTACTTTTGGCCCAGGCAAAGTTGAGCAATTACGATACTATCGGCAAACCTCTAAAATTGCCAAAGCCGCTCCGGCCGGACGTAGAATCCGTACAGCCAGCATCCGCTATTCGGCCGCTATGGCAAAAGGATGGAGACTAAGTACGGGGAGCTTTGCTCATTTCACTTTCTTTGCTTCGATCTCTTCAAAGAAAATATCGTGATTGGGTACATCGAACTGCAATTCCTGCACCTCTGCATTATTATTCAATATAAACTGTACCGTTCCGAAATTGAACCAGGCATGTACTTCGTTCCAAATGATCTGGAAGGTATTGAAGTGCCAATGCTTCAAACGGGCATTGAAGTGGGGAGCATTGGGAAAGCGCAGCGCCAACTCCTTGCCATCCCGCTCTACTTCGATGGGGCCAAAAAGCTTGCTTTCGTAACGGCCCAGATATTTTTCGTAAGCCAATGAGGGCTGCGTACCTGTAATCCGTTTTCGGCTGTACCCGGCCAGCTTTTCGTGATCTTTGCGTTCCGCTTCTCGCTGTCGCTTGAGGCCACTGATGCTCCAATCTTTTTCCTCCATCTCAAGGTACCGGTCCACCACATAATAAGTCAGCCAGGTGGAAATGCCTTTCATCCCATTGGTTAGCACCACGATACCCAATTTTTCATCAGGCACCAGCACCACGCGGCTGTACATGCCGTCGTATCCGCCACCGTGGCTGGCCATCATACGCCCTCCGTAGTCGGCAAGCGACCAGCCCAACCCATAGCCATTAAAGTGGCGACTTGGAAATAGTGCGCGGCTCGCCTGGCTAACCCGAAAATTGTTGTGGGGCGTCCACATGATCGATTGGGATTTGGCAGTGAAGAGTGTATCAGCGCCACGTATGCCACCATCGAGTTGCAATTTGAGCCATTCGGCCATATCGTGAGCGGAGGAAATGATGCCTCCCGCAGCGCCCATATTGTCCCAGTTGACCCAGGGAATTGGGCGATGAGCACCATCGATGGGCTTATGGGGGGTGGCTACATTGCTCGTATTGCGCAACTCATTGGTGGAGGTAAGGGTGCGTTGCATACTCAATGGCCGGAAGATGTGCGTGTTGGCAAATTGGCTCCAACTTTTGCCCGAGACAGCTTTGATCACCTCGCCGGCAGTGATGAACATGAGATTGGAGTACCCCCAGCCAGAGCGAAAGGGAAAGGCCTGGGGTACGTATTTGAGGCGATCGATCAGCTCCTCAGTCGTATAATTGCTTTTGTACCAAACTACATCGCCGCTAAAGGTACCCAGCCCGATGCGGTGGCAGAGCAAATCGCGGATGGTAGCGTTTTGGCTGACGTAGGAGTCGTATAATTCAAAATCGGGCAGATATTTTTGAACCGGGTCATCCCAATGAAGCTTGCTTTGTTCCACCAGCATAGCGATTTCGGCAGCTATAAAGGCTTTGGTATTGGAGGCGATTGCAAAGAGGCTGTGCTCATCCACTTTGGCAGCTTTGCCGGCTTCCAGCACACCGTATCCTTTTTCCAAAACCGTTTTACCATCCTTCACAATGGCGATGGCCATACCCGGTATCTGCCACTCCACGAGGGCTTTTTGGAAGTACAGATCGAGCTGCTGAAGATCGGCTTGAGCTTGTGTAAAACTGGCGTAACTCAGGCAAAAAAACAGCCAATACAGGTGGAGGGAAACACGTATTTTCATAGTTCTTTTGTTTTTTGCGAAGGTAGTAAAAAAGGTGGGGAAGAGGAATGTTATTCCGCCGCTTGATGAAGCGAACAGCAAATGTAGCGTAGCAGGCCTTGAATTATTGAGCGAGAAACTGTATTTTAGAAAGGAAAACCGTATCTTTGCCTTAATCCTTATTATTTTAGCCATTATCTGACCCACTTCCAATGGCTTTCAGAACATATCATCACCGTCCCAAAATCCTTCGAGCTATAATCTCCGCTTAGTTTTGATTTCCCCTTCCCTATGGGGTAGAGGATATTTTATTGCACAAATGAGAACAATACTCGTCTTGACGCTTATTGGCCTTTATGGCTATTTTGGCTTGGCCCAACCATCCTATACGGCTAATGACATCGTATTGCCGTACGAAGGCTTTTTTCGCGCTGGCACCAATCTCGGCATTTACTCTCCCTGGACGGATGAACAACTGGCCGATATTGCGGCCGGCAATGACAGCCTGGGTGTGCCGGGTGTCGGGGTAAAAGCCCTCCGGCCCGCACTTTTCGGCCATTTTGTCGAACGCTTTGGCTATGACCTGCGTGTACCCACCTACCAGTACTATCACCAACTTGGCCTGGAAGACAATACCGTCATTGTAGGTTTTCCGCCAATTGACCAGCAGGATCCTACCGAATATTGTCCGGGCGTACGATCGGAAATGTATGCCAATCTGTATCTGGACATTTGGGACAATGGCCAAAATGGCACTCCCGTAAATGACGATAACTACTTTGCCTTGTACATGTATAAATTGGTACAAAAATATGGCGAGTATATTCGTTTTTGGGAAATTTGGAACGAGCCGGGCTTCGATTTCACTCACACCAAAGGCTGGGCCGAACCGGGCGAGCCGGGCAATTGGTGGGACAACAACCCCGACCCCTGCGATTACAAATTGCACGCTCCCATTTTCCACTTTGTACGTACTTTGCGTATCAGTTACGAGATCATCAAAACCCTTCAGCCCAATGATTATGTCACCCTTTCCGGGGTAGGATATCCAAGCTTTCTGGATGCTGTGCTGCGCAATACCGACAATCCGGTGGATGGCTCAAAGACAGGCGCCTATCCATTGCGGGGGGGTGCCTATTTTGATGTACTCGGCTACCATTCCTACCCACACTTTGATGGAAGCCTGCGCGAATGGGACAATAGTATTGATGATTTTCGATACTATCGCCACTCAGATGCTGCTGCCAACGGGCTGGCCAATTCGCAGGATGATTTCCAGAAAGTACTCGATCGGTATGGATACAATGGCCTGACTTACCCCAACAAGCTATGGATCATCACCGAATGCAACGTTCCCCGCAAAGCTTTTGATGAGTATTTGGGGTCGGATGAAGCACATCGCAATTTTATGCCCAAAGCGATTGTGCAGTGCATGAAAAACAATATTGTGCAGCTCCACATCTACAAAATCGGAGAGGAAACCAGCTATGATGAGGCGGATAGCCCTTTTGACTTGATGGGATTGTACAAAAAACTGGATGGCGTAAGTCCATACTATCCTGAGCCTACTCAGGGGGGCGTAGCGCATCATACAGCCTCTGATGAGCTGTTTGGCAAGCGGTACGACGCCCAACGAACAGCGGCAATGGCTCTGCCTCCTGATGTAGATGGCGGTGCTTTCAAAGATGATAATGGCAATTATACCTACATCCTTTGGGCCGTCACACATACGGATCGCTCTGAGGAGGCCAGTGCAAACTATAGCTTTCCAGCCGCTTTGAATACAGAGAAGCTAATCCGCAGGGAGTGGGATTATAGCGTAAGCAATGAACAGGCTACTATATTCTCCGCTAATATACCGCTCACCGCAGAGCCTGTTTATCTGGCAAAAGCCCATTTTTCCAGCAGTAAGAATCAAGGCTGCGCGCCCATGTCGGTAAGCTTCATCAACGAATCGCAGCAGGGCAATTTGATCCCCCGTTGGAGCTTTGAGGGCGGCCAGCCAGCCACCTCCGCCGACTCCAATCCCACCGTTTACTATAGCAATACCGGTAGGTTTAAGGTAATCTTTGAACTGATCGACAATCAGGGCAATACAGTCATTTCGCAGCAAGATTATATTGAAGTAGATGAGGCGCCACAGGCTGCTTTTGAGAGCCACGTCAATGGCCCTTTTCTCTTTTTCACTAATACCTCAACGATTAATGCCGACTCTTACTTTTGGGACTTTGGGGATGGTATTACCAGCAATGAGGCGGTTCCTACGCATACGTATTTCAACAGCGGTTCTTATACCGTTAGCCTTACCGCTGGCAACAGCTGTGGAAGTACTACATATTATGAAGTATTTGATGTAGTGGTTCCAACCACTTCCAAAGTCCCTTATACTGCCAATGACACCATCATACCTTACGAAGGGCTTTTCAGGCCTGGCGTCAATCTGGGAGTGTATGAAGGCTGGTCCGATACGATGTTGGCGGATTTGGCTGCCGGCAACACACAAAACGGTACGCCGGGTGCCGCAGTTCGCTCTTTGCGGCCAATACTGGATGAAGAGTTTTTGGAATATTGGGGTTATGATATTCGTGTAAACGAATTTCAGCACTATGTCAATCTCGACCTTGTTGACAACACCCTCATTATTGGCTTTCCATCAGACGAGCATCAGGACCCCAATTATTACTGCGCCAATGAGCAATCGGAGCTGTTTGACAATCTCTACCTCGATATCTGGGATAATGGTGAAAATGGTACGCCGGTCAATGACGACAATTACTTCGCCTTGTACTTGTACAAAACAGCTCTGCTATATAAGGATTATGTGAAATTTTGGGAAATCTGGAATGAGCCTAGCTTCGACTATGCCGGCCACGGATGGAAGTCGCCCGGCATGCCCGGCAATTGGTGGGACAACAATCCCCTGCCCTGTGATTATAAACTCAAGGCACCCATTTTCCACTTCGTCCGCCTGCTGCGCATCAGCTACGAGATTATCAAATACGTTGACCCCGAAGATTATGTCACCCTCTCCGGGGTAGCCTATTCAAGCTTTCTGGATGCTGTGCTGCGAAATACTGACAATCCGCAGGACGGCAGCACCGCTCCGGGATATTGGAAAAAGGGAGGTGCCTATTTTGATGTATTGGGCTTTCATACCTATCCACATTTTGACGGGAGCACCAGCTATTATGATGTCGATTTAGGTCAGGTCGTTTATAACCGCCATTCGGATGCTGCGGTGCAGGGAATTGCCAGCATTCAGGATACCTTCCGTACTTTGCTCGGTCAGTATGGTTATGACGGGCAACAATATCCCGAAAAGCATTGGATCATCACGGAGGCCAACCTGCCGCGCAAAGCCTTTGGCAATTACATGGGCTCATCACACGCCCAGCGCAATTACCTTTCGAAAGCCATCATTGAGTGCATGCGCAATGATATTTTGCAACTGCATGTTTATAAAATTGGAGAAGAAAGCGACTACAACAACGCCCAATCGGAGTTTGAGGTAATGGGCTTGTATAAAAAACTGGACTATGTGCCGATGTATAGCCAGCAATTCAACGAAGCTGGCATTGCCTACAAAACTACCAGTCATCTGCTCTACGGCACCCACTACGATACCCAGCGCAGCGCCCAAATGGCACTGCCTGCCGATGTGGACGGCGCTGCCTTCCGAATGGCCAATGGTAAATATATCTACGCCCTTTGGGCTAAAACGCGCTACGATCAGTCGGAGTGGGCAGAGGCCAACTACAGCTTTCCGAGCAGCATGAACCTTGACCAACTCTATCGCCGAGCCTGGAATTATTCGCAAAATAACGAAGAAGAACGGATCAGTTCTCAAAATATTGAACTCACTGCAACACCCGTATTTTTAATGGAAACCAGCCAAATCATGCAGCCTCCGCTCTCTCGCTTTTCTGCCAACATCACAGGGGGATGCCTGCCTCTGGCAGTGCAATTTAGCGATGAGAGCCTGCGGGCCGATCGCTGGGAGTGGTCCTTCCCGGGGGGTACGCCGGCCAGCTCTTCCTCCAGAAATCCTTCCATAACCTATCAGGAGGCTGGCACCTTTCCCGTCAGCCTGACTACTTACAATGCAGCGGGTGAGCATCAGGCTACCTATACCTCCTACATTGAGGTAGATGAAATTCGCAGCTCGGCATTTAGCTATACAACTAACGGTACCTGGGTGCATTTTACTTCCGAGCAGGGCTATGAAGCCGATGTTTCTTTCGACTGGTACTTTGGTGATGGTTACCATACCAGGGCGGTAAATCCGGATCATTTTTATTTTCAAAATGGCGTGTATGATGTTTTACTTGTAGTAAGTAATGGATGCGGAGCCGATTCTACCATTCACACCATAGACCTGCAAAACCCGCCCGTTGCCGATTTTCTGCCTGTGGTGATGACGCTATGCCAACCACATCGTGTGCGCTTTTTGGACCTTTCGGCCTCCAGCCCCGAAAGCTGGAGCTGGCAGTTTCCGGGAGGAAGTCCCGAAGTATCGGATCTTCGCAATCCGGTGATCGAGTATGCTGAGGCGGGCACTTACCAAGCTACCCTGATTGTGAGCAATAGTGTGGGTAGCGATACATTGCGCCAAACCATACACCTCAGCGGAGCAGTTGAATTTGACCTCGAACTTGTCCTTTGCCCGGGTGCCAGCATCCACGTCAATGGCAATATCTATGATGAGGACAATCCCGTTGGCACCGAATTATTTCCGAATGGCAGCGTGTTGGGCTGCGATAGTATCGTTCACGTCAACCTCAGTTTCGACCAACACAGTGTGCATTCTATTGATGAGTTGAGGTGCGATAACAGTGGCATTTGGGTCAATGGTACGCTATACAATGCCCAAAACCCCAGCGGCACCGAGCTGATCCCCGGTGGTAGCAGCAACGGCTGCGATAGCATAGTGCATATCAATTTGCAATATGCCGAGCCTGGTGTCTTTTATATTTCCGAATTGCTATGCCCCGAAGATGGCATCATTGCCAATGGCGAAGTTTACAACATCCACCGACCAGCAGGTACGGAAGTATTATTTGGCGGCAGTGCCAATGGCTGTGACAGCCTCATCCACATCGATCTGCAATTCTACTCTTCCACGCAGAGCTGGCTGACCGAAACCTGGTGCCCGTCAGATGAACAGTGGATCAACGGGACGCTTTACCACCAGGGAAATACGCAAGGCACCGAGGTGTTTAACAATATCACCAATGAAGGCTGCGACAGCATTTTATATGTTCAACTTAGCTTTTATCCTCCTGCAGAGTACTACCTCACCCGTTCACTTTGCGAAGGCGACCAGCTCATCATTAACGGAACACTTTATGACAGCAACCATCCCACGGGCTTAGAGACCATTCCAAATGGAAGTGCACAGGGCTGCGATAGCCTCATCTACATCCAACTGACCTACAATGACCACATCGATCACAGCATTACGGCCAGTATTTGTGAAGGGGAAAGTTATCAGTTTGGAGACGAATTGCTCACCACTAGTGGCATATACACTGCCACCTATCCTAGTACTTTCGGCTGCGACAGCATCGTTGAGTTGGGCCTTACGGTGATCCCCTACACCCGCATTTATCTGGATGTAAACCTTTGTGAAGGAGATGAATTCAATGGCATACAATACCATGCCGATACTACTCTGATTACTATCCTCCCGGGCCTGCAAGTATGCGATACACTCATCTATACTTCGCTCCACTTCTTTACGCATACCGAGCAAACACTCCATATAGGGCTTTGCGAAGGAGATACGTATCAGGGACAAATAGTAGAGCATGATACCCTGCTGACCTATGTATTGCTATCGGAGGTGGGTTGTGACAGCATCGTGCGCATAGATATACATATGCTGCCAATAGCCGAAACGTATCTTTTTGATACTATTACAATAGGCGGGCAGGTATGGGTGGGTGACCATGCCTACAGTACTACAGGTATTTATGTAGATACGCTGATAGCTGCAAACAGCTGCGACAGTATCGTGGTGCTGGATTTGACCGTTACCGATCTGGTGAATAGCGAAGAACTCACTATTGCTCAGGCTTTTCAATTGCAGGCCGTTCCAAATCCTTTCCTGGAAACCGTAAACATACACTTCGCCCTGGCGGAAGCTGATCGCCTCACGATCGACCTCCTCGATCTGCACGGCCGCCGATTAACGCGGCTCGCTGCCGACCGGCTATTTACCTCCGGCGATCATCAGCTCCGGCTTGATGCCTCTGCCTGGCCGGCGGGGGTCTATTTGTGCCAGCTCAATAGTGCAGAAGGAAGTGCAGTGGTGAAACTGGTAAAGGCAGATTGAGTAGGCGGAACAGGTGATTTTTGAAAAAACTTTTCCGCAACCTCAATCTTCTTCCTCCAGTAATGCTTTCAAATTCGCGGGGCTATAATTGACGGACTTCAATGTTTTATGATCTCCCTCCCGATAGATTAAAAACAGCTCTCCTTCCTGCCGAATGTAACTCTCTACCCCTTTGGCCCGGTAGTGTTGGCGGGTGGCCTCAGCCTCTTCTTTTGATTTGCAGGATTTACTCATATTGCTGCGCTGCACCTCGTCGAAAAGGGCTCTGAATTTCTCACCTAGCCCAAACTCCAGCACTGCTCCTGATAGCACGTACTGAATGTCGCAAAGCGCATCAGCTACCTCGGCAAGGTCATTGGCAGCAATTGCTTCTTCCAGCTCCTTGAGCTCTTCGGCGATGAGCGATACACGCAGCGCACAGCGCTCTGGTGAGGGGATACTTGGCTCGGGCAGAATGGGATGCTTGAAAGTACGATGAAATTTGGCAACCTGATTCAGAGAATCCAATTGAGGTAGTTGGGTAATGGTATTGCTTTCCGAAGGCATATGCACGAGGTATTGAGATGAGTAAACAGGGTGATTTTTACTAAAGCGCTAAATTATAAAAAGTGGCGGGAATGTGCTGGATATGTGTCAATTAATACACTCGTTTGAACGCCCAACCTATTCATAGTACACTTTTGTGCTATACATCATTTACCCTTTTTAGGGTATAAAAACGCTGGCAGCTTGTTGTATTTTCACCTGTTGCTTTTATCAATACTAAAAAGCAAGAGGTACAACAACCATATAGCAGTAGAAAAACGAAGGCTTTTCCACACCCGATTCAAGTATCACAAACGCTTACCTGCCCAATCCAATAGTGGAATTTTTAGCTGATTCCGGATTGCTCTGCTATTTCGATCTCCCCCCGAATTTGTCAATAAACACACATTGGAGCACGCTTGAATGAGCAATGCTATGAGTAATAATAGCCTTCTTTACAATCCTTTTTTGCACCCTCTGTGCATTCATCAGCTCTTTGAGCTACAGGCGGCACAAAGCCCGGAAGCTATTGCGTTGGTATTTGAAGACAGGCAGCTCACCTATGCCCAGCTAAACGCGCGCGCCGACCATTTGGCGCAACTCCTGATTGCCAAAGGCATAAAACAGGAAGAGCTGGTTGCCATCTGCGTGGAGCGCTCCTTCGATATGATCGTCGGCAGCCTGGCTATACTCAAAGCGGGTGGCGCCTACGTTCCCCTCGATCCTGATTATCCTGCCGAGCGCCTTGCATTCATGCTAAACGATACGGAAGCCACCATCCTCCTCACCCAAACCACCCTCAAAGACCGACTGCCAAAAGACAGCAAGGCCCAACACATATACTTAGACAGGATCCCCCATCACCCCATCAGCAAATCACCCCATCAGCAAATCACCCCATCAGCAAATCAACTCGCATATACCATTTACACCTCCGGCTCTACCGGCCAACCCAAAGGTGTGCAAATCGAACACCACAGCGTAGTCAATCTTGTAGCCGGGCAAATGAAGTTTGTCAAACAGCCCGTCCAGCGGTTTCTCTACGCCTACTCCTTCGCTTTTGATGGAGCCGTGCTACTCATTTGGTGGACGCTCCTGCAAGGCGCCACACTCATTATCGCACCCGAAGACCTGGAAAAAGATATTTTCCGTTTAGCAACCTTTATTGATAAGCACAGGATTACTCACTTACTCACCTTCCCCGCCGTGTACACAATGCTTTTGCAGCAAAATAAAGCCAAATTAGTCACTCTCCTTTCCGTAAGCGTAGCAGGTGAGGCCTGTCCGGCGGCTATGGTACGTCAGCATCATCAAAAGCTTCCCAATGTCAGGCTACTCAATCAATACGGCCCTACTGAAGCTACTGTCGGAGCCACTATTTTTATTACACCTCCTGACCTGAAAGGCAACAAAGTACCAATTGGGCAGCCAATCGAAAATGTCCGGATCTATCTCTTAGATGAAGCACTTAAAGAAGTAGCTGTGGGCGAAACTGGCGAAATATATATTGGTGGCAAAGGGGTTGCCCGTGGCTATCTCAAGCGCCCCGAATTGAACAAGCAGCGCTTTCTGACCGATCCTTTCAGCCCAATAGTTGGAGCGCGCATGTACAAGAGCGGTGACCTCGCCCGCCGCCTTCCCGATGGCAATATCGACTTCATTGGCCGCCGCGACCAGCAAGTCAAACTGAGGGGCTATCGAATCGAATTGGGAGAAGTAGAGGCTGTTATTTTACAACAACCCGAAGTACAGGCATCGGTAGTAATGCTGCGTGGCGAGGCGGCCAATAAGCAGTTAGTGGCTTATGTGGTTTGGAAAAAAGGAAGCGATGGCCAGCCCCCCCAACTGCGCGAACAGCTGGCCAGGCAATTGCCCGATTATATGGTACCAGCCCGCTTTGTGGTTTTGGATGAGCTACCGATCAGCACTTCCGGCAAAGTCGATCGCAAAGCGCTCCCGCTGCCCGGCAGGCAGCGCCCCGATCTGGGACAAGCTTATACTGCCCCGCATACACCCTTGCAAAAGCATCTGGCAGCAATCTGGGCAGAGGTTTTAGAGCTGGAGAAGGTAGGAATCCACGACCGCTTCTTTGAGCTGGGTGGCAACAGCCTGCTAGCCGCCGGCATGATTAGCCGATTGCAGCAATGGCTGAACGAAACCATATTTATCGTCAGCCTTTTCGACAAGCCGACCATCGCCGATTATGCCAGGTTTTTAGAAAAAGAATATCCCACTGCCCTTGCTCAAAAGTTGGATAATGTAGAGAAGCTAACGACTACAACTCCTCAGCATGCTCTTTCTGATGTCGACTTCAATAGTTTCACAAGCTACATTCCGCGCTTGCGGAATAAATCAGCCGAGCAGCCCGACAAAAATCCACCTGCCATTTTCATACTGGCTCCTCCCCGCTCCGGCACCACCCTGCTAAGGGTTATGCTTGCGGGCCATCCGGCCCTCTTTGCGGCCAACGAACTCCAATTGCTAGGGTTCAACACCCTGGCCGAACGAGAGAAAGCCTACCAGGGTAAGTATAGCTTGTGGGCAGAAGGATTGATCCGAGCGGTAATGGAATTGAAAAATTGCGACCCGGAAGAGGCTCGCTTGATAATCCGCCAATTTACCGAGGCCGGTTACTCAACCCGCCAAATGTTTGCCGAACTCCAAAGCTGGCTCGATGGCCGCCTACTGGTGGACAAATCGCCCTCCTATGCCCTTGATCCACAAGCCCTGCAAAAAGCAGAATGCGACTTCGAGGGAGCATTGTACATTCACCTGCTGCGCCATCCCTACGCCATGATCCGCTCCTTTGAGCGCATGCATTTGGATCAGGCCATGTACCTGCATCCGCATCCCTATACAGGCAGCCAATTGGCCGAGCTGATATGGGCCCATTCCCATCAAACCATTGCATCCTTTTTGGAATCGATCTCCGTGCAGCGGCAGTTTCGACTGAAATATGAAGAGCTGGTCACACAGCCGGAAGCCGTGATGCGCCAATTGTGCGCCCGCTTCGACCTGCCCTATTCGCCTCAACTTATCAAACCTTATGAGGGCATTGAAAACAAAATGACCGACGGATTGTATGAGCAATCCAAACCTATGGGCGATGTTCGTTTGTTGGACCACAAAAAGATAAATCCAACCCTGGCAGAGGCCTGGAAAGGTGTATTGAACGACAATTTCCTGCACAAGCAAACCTGGCAGATTGCCCAACAATTGGGCTATCCAAATGTATCACAAACAGCTGATAATGAGCCAGTTACAAGCTTATCTGCAACCTCTACCCATACAGACATTGCCATCATAGGCATGAGTGCGCGCCTCCCGGGAGCAGAGAATGTTCAACAATTCTGGCAAAATCTGGCAAGCGGTGTTGATGTGAGCAGGGTGTTTTCGGAGCAAGAACTCCGGGCTGCCGGCATCAGCGAAGCAGATTATACCGACCCCGACTATGTGAAGCGGGGGATGGCTCTCAAAGACTACGACTGCTTTGATGCCACTTTCTTTGGTTATACGCCCAAAGAGGCAGCTTTGATGGATCCGCAGCATCGCATTTTTTTGGAGTGTGCCTGGGCAGCTTTGGAAGATGCGGCTTATGACCCTGAGCGCTATGATGGCGTGATCGGTCTGATGGGCGGTGTGGCGAGAAATACGTATTTGGTCAATAACGTACTCACTCATCCCAATTATTTTCAATCCATCGAAGACTTCACCAAAGGGATTACTCAAGAGAAAGATTTTCCCGCCACCCGCGCAGCCTACAAACTCAATCTTACTGGCCCCGCTGTCAATATTCAAACCGCTTGCTCATCATCAGGTGTGGCCGTTCATCTGGCCTGCCAAAGCCTCCTCAATGGCGATGCCGATATAATGCTCGTAGGAGGCGGGCGCATTCAGCCACCCGTTGAATCCGGTCACCTGCATACCGATGGCCATGCGCTCAGCCCGGATGGCTTTTGCCGCCCCTTCGACGCCTCGGCAGATGGAATGGTACGTGGCAACGGGATGGCATTTATTGTAATCAAAAGCCTGGAGCAGGCCATCAAGGATGGCGATACAATCCACGCAGTCATCAAGGCTACGGCAATCAACAATGACGGACAGGCAAAAATTGGCTACACAGCACCCAGTGTGGAAGGGCAAGCCAGCGTAATTGAAAAAACCTACCGCAAGGCAGGCATTTCACCAAATACGATCAGCTATATTGAAGCTCATGGTACCGGCACCCGCATCGGCGATCCCATCGAAATAGCAGGCCTCACGAAAGCCTTTCGCCAGTTTACGACCCGAAATCAGTTCTGCGCCATCGGCTCGGTGAAGTCCAATATTGGCCATTTGGATGCAGGTGCATGTGTGGCAGGCATTATCAAAACAGTGCTCGCTATGCAGCATCGACAGTTACCTGCCACTCTCCATTATAGCCAGCCCAATTCTCAGATTGAATTTTCAAAAACACCTTTCTTTGTAAATGACCACCTGCAAGACTGGTCAACAGAAGGGGCGCCACTGCGGGCAGGTGTTAGCTCTTTTGGGCTGGGTGGCACCAATGCGCACATCCTGCTGGAGGAAGCTCCGCTCATCAAACGTGATGCCTCTCCTGCTTCATCCCACCAGCTTATTTTACTGAGCGCAAAGGATCCTCCTGGGCTCCAACAGTCTGCTGTTCGCCTGGCCACTGCCCTTAAAGAAAACCCCAATTACCTGCTGGCTGATGTAACTCATAGCCTGCAAACAGGCAGGAAGTTTTTTGAAGAACGTCTTTTTGTGGTAGCCGATTCACTTGCTGCTGCCTCTGAAATACTCCACCAAAATGATCTTACCGGAATATCCACAGGACGGGCAGCCCAGCAACCGAAAGTGGCCTTCCTCTTCCCCGGTGGCGGTGCACAGCACAGCAATATGGGTCTTGAATTATACCGGGAACTGCCCACATTCAGAGCAGCTGTCGATCAGTGCCTGGAGTTGCTGGAAACCGAATACGACTTATCGCTAAAAGCAGTCTTATATCCTCCCGGCAGTCAGGAAAGCAAGCCTATTACCGATCCGCTACACGCCATCACCCTGCTTTTCACCATTGAATATGCTACCGCCCGCCTCTGGCAAAGCTGGGGCATACAGCCCTCACAGCTTCTTGGCCATAGCCTGGGAGAATATACGGCAGCTTGCCTGGCCGGTGTATTTTCTTTGAAGGATGCATTGGGAATAGTGACTTGCAGAGGCAAACTTTTTCAGAAGCTACCCAAAGGAGCCATGCTCAGTGTGGCACTGTCTGAAAGAGAGCTGTCGCCTTATCTAAGTGAGCAGCTCGATGTGGCAGTGGTGAACAAGCCGGACAATTGTGTACTGTCAGGTTCTGAGGATGCCATCGAAAAAGTGCAACAGCAATTGGAAGCTTTGGATATCCAATGCAGTCGCCTTCACATTGACGTAGCGGCTCATTCGCATATGGTGGAAGCCATAATGAATGAATTTGAAGTGTATTTAAATACTATTGAATACAGGCCTCCTCAATTTCCCATCCTGTCCAATTCCTCAGGCAAATGGGCCGATCCGGAAGCTATCTGCCAGCCAGCATATTGGCTCCGCCACCTTCGGCAACCTGTGCGCTTTTCGGATGGCTTGGCTCATTTGCTCAAACAAGAGCGTGTGATCCTGCTCGAAACAGGGCCCGGCCAAAGCCTCAGCACCTTTGCGCGGCAGCATCCCGCCCGGCAGCTCAATCAGCCGGTAATTGCTTCGCTGCGCCATCCGCGCGAGCAAGTGCATGATTTCGCCTTTTTGCTCAAAAGCCTGGGCCAGCTTTGGCTACAGGGAGCCGACATCGACTGGCAGGCTTTCCGTGAGGGGCAGCATGTACAGCGCGTTTCACTGCCCGGCTACCCCTTTGAGCGACAGCGGCACTGGATAGCCCCCAAACCTCTAAAAAGTCTGCAAAAATCTACTGATTTCCCTTTCAAAGAACATATTCGAACAGCTATATCTCACAGCAACATGGAATCTATAAAAGTAACTCGCAAGGATTTAGTGCTCAAGCAACTGAAAAACATTTTCCACCAATTAAGCGGCATTCCACAAGCCGAGTTAGCACCCCATTCCAGTTTTCTGGAGCTGGGCTTCGACTCACTCTTCCTCACCCAGGTGACGAGCCAAATCAAGAAGCAGCTCAAAGTAAAAATCAGTTTTCGACAACTTTTTGAGGATGCCCCCAATCTGGCTTCCCTGGCTCAACTGGTGGATGGCCTGCTACCGGCCTCTGCTCTGCAGGATGAGCTGGCTTCGGCCAATGAAGTTGAAGTCCGGCCAGCAACTCCCCTTGAGGCTGAGTTTGTTGAGCCAATACAGAAACAAACCGAGGAGCCCGCAGCGATTCAATGGGCCGGAGGTTCTGTAGAAGCAATCGTTGAAAGGCAGTTGCGATTGATGGAACAGCAGCTCAAATTGCTCAACAAGCCCCGGCAAAAAGTTGGCAATACCTCCGTCCATACCAACCGGCTGCGTACACAAGAAAAAGAGCTTTCCCAAAAAGAGGACGAGAAGGTAGCAAAACCTGCAGCCGCTGTTGAAGAACAGGATTTCGTGAAGCTGGAGAAAGGGCAAAAAGCACATGGCCCCTGGAAATCTATTGATGCAAAGAAAGAAGAGGGGCTCAATGAACAGCAAGGGCGCTATTTGGCGCAGCTGATCGAGCAGTACACAGCTCGCACCAAAAGTTCTCAGCAATTAGCGCAGCAGCAACGTTCTCACCTTGCCGATCCGCGCTCCATTGTCGGGTTCAACCGGCTGTGGAAAGATATGATATACCAAATAGCGGTGGATCATTCGCAAGGCTCTAAAATTTGGGACATCGATGGAAACGAATATGTGGATTACCGCATGTCTTTTGGCATTAGCCTGTTTGGCCATAGCCCAGACTTTGTAAGAGAAGCAATACGAGCCCAAACTTCCAAAGGCTTCGAGCTGGGCATCAACACGCCGCTCGCCTCCCAAGTGGCCAAGCTGCTTTGTGAGCTCTCCGGTATGGATCGGGCCACCTTGGTCAATACTGGCTCAGAGGCGGTTTCGGCTGCTATCCGGGCTGCCCGCACTGCTACCGGCAAGGACCGGATCGCTGTATTTGAAGGCGATTATCACGGCATTGCCGATGAGTTGTTGGTGCGGGCCGTTAGCTGGAATGGCCACTCCAAAGCCATACCTATAGCCCCCGGCATTCCTGAATTTTTGGTCGAAAATGTCCTTGTTTTAGATTATGATGATCCTGATGTGCTGGAGAAAATTCGTGTGCATACCGACGAACTGGCGGCTGTACTCATCGAACCAATCCAGCCCAATTTCCCACAACGCCAGCCTCGTGAATTGCTACATCAGATACGCCGACTCACGCAGGAGGAAGACATTGCGCTCATTTTTGATGAGATGATCACCGGCTTCCGGCTGGCGATGCGCGGTGCGCAGGAATGGTATGGCGTGGAAGCAGACCTCGTAGCGTATGGCAAAATAATATCAGGGGGCTTACCGATGGCGGCCGTAGCTGGCAAGTCCCGGTTTATGGATTGCTTTGACGGCGGTCAATGGCGCTACGGAGACGATAGCTTTCCGGAGGCAGGTGTCACCTTTTTTGGCGGCACCTTTGTAAAGCATCCGCTCAGTTTGGCAGCCTCCTTTGCTGCTCTCAGTGAGATCAAGAAGCAGGGAGCTACACTCTTTGATGAGTTGAATGCCAAAACAGCTCGCTTCGCCAATCGCCTCAAAGATTTATTCGAGCACAGTAAAGTACCCTTACAGCTGGCATCCACCGCCTCTATTATTTCCATCAAAGTGATGGATACAAATCCTCTGGCGCGGTTGTTTTTCTATTTTTTAAAACTAAAAGGCGTTCACTGGCTGGAAAAGGCCGCCTTACTCTCTGCAGCGCATACAGAAGAAGACCTTCAGTTTACCTATGAAGCCATTGAGGAGAGCATTCGGGAAATGCAAACTGCCGGGTTTTTCAAGATCAATGTGAGAGAATCGGAAATGGAGCACTTCCTTGTACCACCACCCAACAGGGCTGCGCTATCTTCCACCAATGGAAAGCAAAAGCTAGATTTGCTGAAAGAAAACATCCCACTGACAGAAGGCCAAAAGGAAGTGTGGGTCGAACAGCAGCTGGGCGATGAAGCTGCCGCTGCCTACAATTTGTCCAGTGATATTGTACTCAAAGGCGAGCTACAGATTGACTCGCTTCGCCACGCTATCCATCAGCTCATCGATCGCCATGAAGCGCTCCGCACCTATTTTGACCAGCGCAAAACCGTCCAGCATATTCGCCCTTCGCTACTTATTGATATTCCCCTGACTGACCTGTCGGAGTGCTCAGAGGAAGAGCGCCAGCAGGAAATAAGCCAATTACTCGAAAAAGAAATGACTATCCCCCTGGACCTGTTTTCCGGGCCATTGATCCGGGCAAGTATCATACGACTTCAAGCCAAGTTGCATCGACTCATACTCACGGTGCATCACGGCATTGCTGACGGTTGGTCTTGCGGGATCTTGGCTCGGGATCTGGGGGAATTGTATTCGGCAGCTTGTGAAGGTCGGCCAGCCCGGCTGGCCGTAGCCAAGCAGTTGAGTGAATTTGCTGCCGAGCAACAGGCTGCCTCAGAAGAGCAGGCAGAAGCTGGAGAATATTGGGCGGCTCAATTTGCAGATGGTGTGCCGGTACTGGAGCTGCCAACCGATCACCGGCGCCCTTCTGTAAAAACCTACAATGCCGCTTTTGAAAAAATCACGCTTTCCACCGACCAACTTCAAAGATTGAAAGCGCTGGCTGCAAAGGAAGGCAGCACCTTATTTGTTATGCTTTATGCAGCCTTCAGCAGTTTGCTACACCGACTGTCGGGGCAGGAAGATTTTGTATTGGGGCTGGTGGCAGCAGGGCAAAGTATCGCCGGCAACCAGGATACTGTAGCGCATGGCGTCAGCCTCTTGCCGGTGCGTGTGAAGGCAGTCGGCAGCCAGCCCTTTTCCGCTTTTCTCAAAACCATCAGAGCCAAAGTGCTGGACGCCTTCGATCATCAGCACTATACCCTCGGTTCTCTCGTCAAGCGACTGAAATTGCAGCGCGATCCGAGTCGGCAACCGATCATTTCGATTCTATTCAATATGGATTCGGAAATGGAGCTGCAGCAATTTACCGATCTGGAGGTGCAGCTCAATCCGATCATCAGAAAATATGAGACTTTCGACATTTTTGTAAATATGAAAGTTGGGGAGGCGGGCATTGATCTGGAGTGGACCTACAATACTGACTTGTTTGACAAAACTACTATCCAACGGCGATTGCAGGAGTTTGAAGTTTTGATAGAAAGCCTGCTCCGGCAGCCGGAAACACCGATTGGCAAACTCGACCTCCTCACCGCTCACGAACGCCAGCTATTGCTCAACGATTGGGTCGCCACGGACCATCCCTACCCGGCAGATCAGTGCGTCCATCAACTCATCGAAAAGCAGGCTGCTCAAACACCCCATCGCATCGCTGTGCAATCGGGTGAAACATCGCTGAGCTATCGCCAGCTAAATGAGCAGGCCAACCAATTGGCGCAGCTACTCCATCGGCGGGCAGTGAAAAAGGGCGACTTTGTAGGTATTTATATGGAGCGCTCGGTAGATCTACTTCTTGGTTTATTAGCCATTTTGAAAGCTGGTGGCATCTATGTTCCCCTTGATCCGGCTAATCCGCCAGATCGGCTGCGGGTGATCCTGCAAGATGCGGAGGCGCGCGTATTGCTTACCCATGAAAGGCTGATGCACCGCTTGCCAGAGGGGCCAAAAGAAATCATTTGTCTGGAAAAAACAGAAGCCGAGCTGAGAGTGCTGCCTACAGAAAATCCGGATTTTTTGACAGATAGCACTGTATCAGCATACATCATTTATACCTCTGGCTCCACAGGCAGGCCCAAAGGGGTGATCATCCCGCACTATGCAGTGGTGGACCATCACCTCGCTATGATAGCAGCCAAGGCTTACACCCCCGAGCATGTGCTGTTGAGCGTAGCTTCGGTTTCATTCGACCCATCGGTACAGGATTTTTTCATGCCCCTTTTTATCGGCAGCCAGGTGGTGATTGCCAGCCAGGAAGAGGTGGTTGATGGCTTTTTACTCAAAGAACGTATCCGAAAATCAGGGATCAGCTATATGCAGGCTACACCAGCCACGTGGCGATTGTTGCTGAGTGCTGGTTGGGAGGGGCAAGCCGGCATGACGGTAGTAAGTGTAGGAGAAGGGATCACAAGGCCGATGGCTATTGCGCTGCGGGAGCGCTGCAGCAGGCTGTTCAATGCCTACGGCCCTTCCGAAACCACCATTTATACCACCGTTCGCAATCTGGATGAGGTGGCCCAAGAACCTTTAACTATATCGGGCTATGAGCCGGTGGGCTGGCCTTTGTACAATGTCCAGGTGTATATCCTCGATCGGTATATGCAGCCGGTGCCGATAGGTGTAACGGGAGAGATTTATGTAGGCGGTGTGGGTGTGGCGCCCGGCGGGTATTTCAAACGGCCTACACTGAACAATGAGAAATTCGTACCTAATCCTTTTGCCCCCGATAAGTCGCCGCGGCTCTATCGTAGCGGCGATTTGGGGCGGTACCGAGAGGATGGTGATATCGACTTCATGGGCCGGGCCGACCATCAGGTGAAATTGCGCGGCTTCCGGATCGAGCTGGGAGAGATTGAAGCTTTACTCAGTCAATATGACGGCATCCGGGAGAATGTAGTGATTGTGAGAGAGGATAAAGAAGAGGACAAAAGGCTGGTGGCTTACGTGATTTTGGAAGAAGGGTTTGAACTGGACACCAGGGTTTTGCGATTTTATTTAAAAAAACAACTGCCGGAATATATGCTCCCATCTGCCTTTGTAGAGATGGAGGCATTCCCCCTGACCGCTACCCTGAAGGTAGATCGCAAGCGCCTGCCCGTCCCGGTTTATAGCAGAGATGAGCTGGAAAGTGGCTATCTGGCTCCTTCTACAAAAACGGAGAGATTACTCCTGAAAATCTGGTCAGCGCTGCTTAATGTGGAGCCTATTGGCGTAAAAGATAACTTCTTTGACCTGGGCGGCCATTCGCTGATCGCTGTAAAAATGATGGCGGCCATTGCGAAAGCTACGGGTAGCCGTCTTCCTCTTGCCAGCCTGCTGGAAAATCCAACCATCCGTTCGCTCAGCTACCTGATCGATCATTCCAACGGGCAGTACAAAAGCAACTCGTTGATCCCCATAAAAAGCAGTGGCAGCCGGCTTCCCATTTACTTGGTGCATGGAGCCGGATTGCACGTATTGATGTTTCAGACGCTGGCTCAATACATGGACGCCGAGCAGCCGATATATGCTTTGCAGGCACGCGGATTGGACGGCGAAGCTCCTCCATTGGATCGCATAGAGGATATCGCTGCGCACTATATTTCTGAAATTCTGAAGCAAAATCCAAACGGGCCTTATGCTCTGGCAGGTTATTCATTCGGGGGGCTGATCGCCTTTGAGATGGCCAAGCAGCTAAAGCAAAAAGGCAAGGAAGTGGCTATGCTGGGTGTATTTGATACCGTAGTGCGGGCCAATGTGGCGGGCGAAGAGCAATCCTACTACCAACAGCTGGCTACCCTGGGCAAGAAGGTAAGCTGGAATCTATCTCTTTTAGCTAAAGAGCCGATCACCAATTTGAAGTACAAATCGAACACGCTGCAACGTAGATATCGCCGCTGGAAATGGCGGCTTACTAAAGGTGAGCAGAAAGAACTCAGCAAAAATGGAATTTCCACCGACTATGAAGCCCTGGTCGATCGCATGAACCAAAAGGCATTTGAAAACTATCGCCTCTCTCCATACGATGGCAAGATCCATCTGTTCAGAGCAAAGGATCAACGCTTTTATGTGCAGGATTTCGAATACCTGGGGTGGAAGCCTTTTGCCAAAAAGGGAATAGAGCTTCATGAAGTACCGGGCGACCACCTCAACCTGTTCAATCCACCCCATGGCAAAGCTTTCGCGGAAATCCTGCAAGCTTGTTTAAACCAGATAGACAACTTCTGCGCTGACAACCATTCACCAAACGACACCGATCATTTACACACTTTTCAAAAAATTGAAAAAGCAGATGAAGCGAATCACCTGTAAAAACATTGTACCTCAAAACTGGCAAAATGCCTGGCTCGCACTCACACCGAATCAGGCGCATGTGTGGCGGCTGGCACTTGACCAGACGGATGATAAATCGATGGCTAAATGCTGGGAGTTGTTGAGTTCTGCCGAACGGCAACGCGCTCAAAAGTTTCGGAAGGCAGAAGACTGGCTGCGCTTCATTGCCGGGCGTTTCCTGCTCAAACTATTGCTGGCCAAATACACCGATCGTTCTCTACATGAAATTGACATTGAAGCAGCAAAAGGCGGAAAGCCACTAATGAAAAACGGATCGGGTGCTTTGCAGTTCAACCTTTCGCACGCTGGCCAGATGGTCATGCTTGCCTTTCAATATCACCAACCGATAGGTATTGATGTAGAGCCCGTAAATGCCGATCCCTTGCTCGAAGATATAGTTAAAGATTATTTCTCCCCTCAGGAAAAAGATCAGCTCAAACAGGCCAGCGCCACGCAGCGGTTCTTTACCTTCTGGACTCGAAAAGAGGCGGTGCTAAAAGCAGTAGGGGTGGGCCTGGTAGATGGTTTGTCGGAGTTGGATACGGCCGATGGTGAGCATTTGCTCGAAGGCTCTGGTCAAGCGGTGCAGGTATTGGAAGCTCCTGTTTATTATGTGTATAGCTTTGAGCCGGCGGCAGGCTATCTTGCCAGTGTAAGTGTGGCAGGGGAGGCGACCGGACTGGCCTTTTTTGATGGAGCAAAATTGGTGCAAACCTTTGACCGGTGACCAAAGACTTACACCCATGCTGCTATTATTTATAGGGAGTAATAGGTCAATCCCTTGATTTGTCCGCGCAAGATGCCCTTGATGTCAAATATGGCAGCATCCGGGCCTGTGATCCGCTGATAGTAATCCTCTCCGAGTTGATAATAGCTTTCGTGACTTACAGCCACCACTACCACATCGTATTGTTCGCCAAGCTTGGGACATAGATCAACACCATATTCCATGCGTACCTCTTTAGGATCGGCAATAGGATCTTCCACATCCACTGAGGGACATTGTAGCCGGAGGGCAAGGATCAGGTCAGCAGCTTTTGAGTTGCGGATATCTGTTACATTCTCCTTGAAGGTAATGCCTTTTACAAGGATGCGCGCCAATTGCGGGCTCTTCCCGATTGCTTTGAGGTGGCGGAAAATTAGCTGGGCCAGTGTAAGCGGCATCCGGTCATTGATGCTGCGCCCCGCAGAAATGAGAATCGGGTTGTGGCCTACTCGAATGGCCTTTTGGATCAGATAGTAAGGGTCCACACCTATACAATGGCCTCCCACCAGGCCGGGATAGAATTTCAGAAAATTCCATTTGGTGCCGGCCGCTTCCAATACATCATAGGTATTGATATCCATTTTGTTAAAAATCATCGACAGCTCGTTCATCAGAGCAATATTGACATCGCGCTGTGTATTTTCTACTATTTTAGCTGCTTCAGCCACTTTGATGCTGGGCGCTTTGTGTACACCTGCCTGGATGATGCTGTTGTACACATTGGCGATATTTTCCAATGCCTGCTCATCACTTCCGGATACTACTTTTACTATTTGGTCAATGGTATTTTTTTTATCACCCGGGTTAATGCGTTCCGGAGAGTAGCCCACCTTAAAGTCCTCATTCAGTTTGAGGCCGGATATTTTTTCGAGTATTTCTACACAAACTTCTTCGGTACAACCTGGGTACACGGTAGATTCAAACACTACATAGTCTCCTTTCTTGAGTACCTTGGCTACACAAGTAGTCGCTCCCTTCAAAGCACGTAAATCGGGCTGATTGAATTCATCGATCGGTGTGGGCACCGCTACCACATAGAAGCGGGCATCTCTCAAGGCAGCCTCCTCAAAGTGGAACCGGATCATTTTGTTTTCAAAATGTGATGCAAGCAATTCTCCGGAAGGATCGTGCCCTTCTTTCATCCTGCTGACCTTTTCCTTATTGATGTCAAAGCCGATAACGGAGTAATGTTTTGCAAACTCAAGTGCCACCGGAAGGCCCACATAACCCAAGCCTACCACAGCCAAATTAGCCTCTTTGAGAAGCAAAGCTTCATATATATTTTCATTGAGCTTGACGGCCTTATCGGTAGCCGAGGTGTTTCTAAAAATCTGTCCTAAAGTAGCCATCTAATCTTTTTTCGTAATAGTGATTAATAAAACAAGCATGCCTCAAAGAGGCAATTCAGAAAAAATCATCTTATTTGGTGAGTTTATTGGCTTGATATGGTACTAAAAATGCCGAAAATGAGAGATCCGAGGCCTGTGTCAACCGTGTTAAAACTTACACATCAATTCACCCCGGCCTACTTTCATAAGTATTGTTCAAAAAATTATTTTGAATGTTCTAAGAAGGGATATTTCAAAAACGATTCCAATTCTTTTATTAATGAATCAATAATTCGAATAAATGTTCAATAGCACCTTTTCCATCTCCTTCTTATATTCCCTTGAACCGGCTATGAAATTGTTGTGCATAAAACTGAATATCAGCACCCGGCCCTGCTTGGTTTTAATGTACCCACTCAAACAATGCTTATTGGTCAGTGTACCTGTTTTGGCAAATACATAGGGCTTTGTCAGCCCTCCGTACCAATAGCGAATAGTGCCCGAGCGGCCACCAGCAGGAAAGATGCGCCACAAGCGCTCTACGGGAACCTCTTGATATAGCTTGTGCAATAAAGCCACTATACTGCGCGGTGTAAACAGGTTGTAGCGTGATAGGCCCGAGCCGTCCACCCAGATGGGTTCGTCGGGCAAGTCATGCAAAAGGCTTTGCTTGGCATAATCAATCGCCATCCGGCTGCTGAGCGTATCGAAAAGCTGAGATGAACAAACCAACAACAATTGCTCGGCAATGAAGTTGTCACTAAGCTGCATCATTAAGGTATATACCGTATCTACCGGCAAAGAGGTCAAAACTTTGTAGCGCTTATCGATCGCCGGGCACTGTTTCAAATGCACCACTTCCCGTTCCACCACATCCCCAAGCAGGCGAACAAAAAGGCTGTCGGAATATTTGAAAGGCAATTCTTTTTCGTAACCTCTGGCCGCTGGCGGGTGGCCATTGAACAGAAACCGATTTTGGTCAATCAGCCTTCGGAAACGAGTACTTGAGCCGCCGAGCAAACTATCCCTTACTACCTGCTTTTTAAAAAGGGCAGGTTCTATCCGATAATCGGAAGAGTCGGCTTTCCATTGTATTCGTACTACATTCCCGTGGATGGGGAAAGCCGACTTTTCAGCCTGATAGTAATAAGGATAATCATCCCAAGCCCAGCCGGGGCCAAAAGGTGGCTCCTGGAAATTGGCACTACAGTAGTACAAATTTTGCGGTTGGCTGCGTAAAAAATCAAGCGGCTTGCCTGCTTCTGGTAAATAGGGGTGCAAAAAGGAAGGATCGCCGGTGCCGGTAAAGATCAGAGAATCGTTGGTAGTATAATACTGAAGCGCTCTAAGCGAGTCGCCCAAAATGTTCAAACAGGTATAGAGGGTGAAAATCTTTGTATTTGAAGCAGGTGTAAAGTATTTGTCGGCATTGTGTTGATAAAGAGTGCGTTGTGTGGCGGGATCGAAAAGAGCAAAACCTGTGAAGGCTTGATTGAAAACAGGAGAGGTCTCAATTTGATGCCTCAAGGTTTGGGTACTTGGCTTGGTGGTACGGCAAGCAATGAGAGATAAGCTCAGCCCGATGAGACCGGCATAAAGCCAGGGAAAGCGAAAATTCAAGTAGTCCATTCGATTACATTATAAAAACAAGCAATATAATACGCAAGGTAAATATTTTCAAATGCCCGGGAAAGGAATGCCCGAAAACAGAAAAAGGACTGGCGCTTCTTTCAAAAGCTGACAAAATTGTATTTTTAACAAAACCAATTTCTAAATTCACCATGAAAAAGTTTTTCTACCCCTTCTTCTTGTGTTGCCTCACTGCTGGCATCGCCACTGCTCAAATCAACATACTGAGTACCAATCCGATTGCCGAAGAAGTCATGCGGGGCAACTATGATGTCAATGACTATCTCCCTTCACAGCCCCTTCCATTACCCGAAGATATTGCCAGTGCCATCCACGATGCCATTTCGCCCGACTCCTTGAAGGCTTACCTTATTGCACTCAGCAGTTTTCAAACCCGCAACACGGCTTCTGATACCCTCTCGGCAACGAGAGGAATCGGGGCGGCCCGCCGCTGGGCACACAGCAAATTTGCTGATTTTAGCCAGCGTGCCGAAGGACGTTTGATACCTTCCTACCTCCAATTCGACCGGGATGTTTGCGGTGTTATTCAGCATCGCAACGTATTTGCCGTACTTCCCGGCACCGACCCCAACGATCATTCTGTCCTCATCATCGAAGGGCATATGGATAGCCGTTGCGATCAGGCCTGCGACGTTGATTGTCAGGCGGAAGGTTCGGAGGACAATGCCACCGGCACCGCCTTAGTGATTGAATTGGCGCGGGTAATGAGCCAGCTCGCCTTCAATAAGACGGTTATATTTATGGCCACCACCGGCGAAGAGCAGGGCTTGGTTGGAGCGGAGGCTTTCGCTTTGTATGCTGTGCAAAAAGATATTGACATAAAGGCGGTGCTCAATAATGATGTGGTCGGTGGAATTATTTGTGGAGAAACCTCCTCGCCCCCTTCCTGCCCTGGCCTCAATGACATCGATAGCACTCAGGTACGATTGTTTTCCAGCGGCTCACAAAATTCACGCAACAAAGCACTGGCCCGCTATATCAAATTGCAGTACAAGGAAATGCTCCTTCCCCTTGTCAATGTACCCATGCTGCTCACGCTGATGTCGGCTGAAGACCGTACCGGACGGGGCGGCGATCATATCCCCTTCCGCGAGCACGGCTTTGCTGCTATGCGCTTCACCTCCGCCAATGAGCATGGCAATGCCAACGCCTCCGACCCGGATTATCACGACCGCCAGCATACTTCTGATGACATACTGGGAGTTGACACTGATGGCGATCAAGTCATTGACAGCTTTTTTGTCGATTTCAATTATCTGTCCCGCAATACGGCTATCAACGGAGTGGCGGCAGCCATGATCGGTATTAGCCCGGAGGTGCCAACTTTCGACTCGGAAGAGTCGGGCGGTGTGGTTACGGTTACGGTCAACGATCCCTTTGATTACAATCATTATCGCCTCGGAGTACGTACGGATCGGAATGATTTTGACACCCTCATCACATTTCAGGGGACCAAGACTGTAGTGTATGGGGCAGAGCGTTTTGGCTTTCACTACCTGAGTGTAACGGCTGTAAATGATGTGGGCGTGGAAAGTTGTTTTTCGGAAGAAAAGCTGTTTATCATTACCACCGTTGGTATTGAGGAAGCGGAGCCAAAAGATCAGGTGCTACCGATTGAACTGGGACAAAACCGGCCCAATCCCTTCGATGAAGCGACGCATATTACTTATGTAGTGAAGGAGCCGGTTCGCTATTCGGAGGCCTTTATCCGGATCACGGATATGCAGGGCAGAGAGTTGGAGCGGATCGCTGCGCCTTTAGAGCTGGGGGCCAATGAAGTACTTTACACGCATGGATACCATACCGTTGGCACCTTTTTATACAGCCTTGTGGTAGATGGCCATGTGGTGGATACCAAGCCAATGGTGTTTGCGTATTAGCACGAAAACGGGAGAAGGGGATTCTTTGTCGTCATTTTTCAAAAAAGAAGATACCTAAATTAAACAGCTGTGACAAAGCGAAGAAATCTATAAAGCTGGAGCAATATTTCACTAGCCTGGACAGCTCTGCCATTGTGCCTGAGCTAAAAAACGAGGTATTGGTGTTTGAGGATAGCCTGGGTACCGCTGAAGCTAGCCGAGTTTATGACTTAATGCGTTTAGTTCGGGAAGAAAACGATGGCTTTAGCCAGGTACAGGTCATCATCGAGCAAGACTCTGCCTACATAATCATTCTGTTTTACAATTACAACAGGACGAAACCTGCTTTTAAGCGAGCCAACATATTACCGCAAAAAACTTCCGCTACCATTGCTAGGCTGAAAGCACAAAGGGACACACCGCTAAAGATCATCGAAGAAGAAATGGTAGATACTTATCGCAAGCAAATTCTCTACCCCCTGTTTGATAGGTGACAATAAAAGCAGCTTTTTGGAAATCTACTATTACGATCAGCGTTGAGTTTATGCTTGTTTTAAATGCCGATCCATCATCATCATTAAAGGCAAAAATGGTAAATACAATCTGTATTCATTGATCCGGCCAAATACAAATACCAACCCCAGGTAGGCAAGCACCAGCCACCAAAACACCGGGAAGGTTGCGTAGGTACGACGGAAAAAATGTAGGAGCTGCTTCCAAAAAATCAACACCGCAGCGGCAATCAGCCAGCTGGCCGGATTGTAGGCCAGGTAGTACATCCCCAGATTGTCCCAAATCATAATCGGCTTTGTATAGTAGGTAGCGTCTTTGAACAGCCAAAACTGCAACAATGCTTGTGTGGCAAAGGGGAATAGGATCAAAATCAGGCGAATCCACCAGCGCCTTGCGTAGTAAGCGGCAAAAAAGATCCCATACACCACCGCGATATCCGTCCTGCTAAAGCTCAACGCCATTATACCCAGCAAATGCCACCAACTCGCTATTTGCTTTCCAGCTACTGTTGGTAGGCGGGAAGTGTATAGCACACAAATGAGCAACAGCCCCAGCGTATCGGGCCGCCAGCCGGTGTACAGGGTGTAAATGTACAATAGGGCAAACAGCAAATGGAATGTCAGTCGCTTTGAAGCAGCAAACTGCCTGAGCATACCAAACCATAGCTCAAAGATGAGAAACGCACAAAAGAAATTGAACACCAGCACAGCGTGGTTGAATGGCGTAGCCGGGCGCAGGGTTTTCAGGCCCGCCCAAACCGCTTTGATGCCCATCAGCGGGAGCAAGCGATACTGATCGGGAGCCTGGCCTTCGAAAGCAAAGATTGTAGTGTAAAATTGATGCTCCAGTTCAAACTCCAAATCGCCGATAAAAAATTTGTTGGCAGCATTGGCTACAAAAATAGCCAGCAGCAGGTGTATGAGTATCCTGCGCCAGGCAGGCAGAGCTGGGCTTATTGACATCCGGTCAGCATTTTGATGCTCAATCATAAGAAAATAGAAACCGACTCAAATCCGGTATATGAACCCTGCTCCGTTGCAACTCATACTCATATACCGCATTCCCGAAATGGATAAAAAATGGCAGCCCGATGCTTTCGTACTCGTACTGATCGTCATTGTAAATCTGGTCTTCATTTACGTGAATGACGGCGGCCAGCATAAATTCAATCTGTTTGTCGTAATCTACAACATAACTGACATCTGTCAGAAATTCATAAGCCCAGCCGACCTTGTTGAATATCCGGATTTGCGCGGGAATGCGCTCAGCGGAGCCGCCATATTTAAAGAATTTTACATAGCCATCAGGCTTGTTGTACATTGGAAATTTGCTTTCCCGGGGCTTCATAGACATGCTGCGGTACAAAAAGCGATAGTCCTCTGTGGCGAGTCGGAAACGTCGCTTGACCGGTACAACATCCGGAAATAGTACTACTTGCAGCATATCGTGGAGATCCTGTAAGGAGATGAAATTCTTTTGGCTGAAATCAAAAGGGCCCTGTCGCAATGTATCATCCCGATAAAAGCCCTTCCCACGCTCCTCCCCCTGGAGTGGCAATTGATAGGCAATTCGGCTACGTACCTCCCCCTGATGGTACAGCAAAGTATCACCCCTGTAAAAGCTCACCGGATTGGTGAACTGATTGTCAATCGGCCCAAACTCACCAGCCCCCAGCCGGTGGATGATACGCGTATGCTCAAAACCTTTTTCACGCAACTGCCGATTGAGGTATGCCTGGCCTAAAAATTCGTACAGCCGGTTGAAGGCATCATTATCGCTTACTGTAAAAATTTTGTGGATGTAATGAGCAATTGAAGCCTTATGGTTCGCAGAAGAGGAATCTGAGAGCACAGCAGTCTGCGGCTCACGAGCAGCCAGGGTACTCATCTCACAGTCTTTGTCCAAGCCAATGATTTGCAAGTCTCTAAGCTTTTCAAGCGCCAAAACAGCAACCGGCATCTTCACCGTGCTGGCCGGATAGAAATAGCGGGCTTCGTTCAAATGGTAGCTATACGTTTGAAAAGACGGCTCGTTGGCAGCGTTGCGGTTAATTTGAGTGTAAATAATTTGTAGCTCGTACTTGTCTGGATGGTCGAGAAGATGGCCAAAATGCTGTGGATACTTTTTAAGTAGTTGGTGTATGGGGTTGTCCTGCGTATGGGATCTTTGGCCGAACAAATTGCCAGTAAATGCGAGTGAGAGAAGAAGAAATCGAAACAAAATAAATTTAATTGTTGTGATAAGGGTTGTTTAAAAACCACTCACTTGGTTCAAAAATTTGGAGAACTGTCCCACCGGCTCATCCCAGTCCGGCAGGATGGCCATTTTCCGGCTACATCTCATTCGAAAATGTTTGCACACACTGGCCAAGATAGCAAATATCTTTGTGCTGATGGAGGCTACTCAAAACTACCCGCGTGATTAGCGGGTCGGTAGTTCGAGGATACGAAAAACTGGAAATCAAAATCCGATGAGCTTGCAAAAACAAATCAAGCTGATTGTGCGCAGTATAATAAACGGGATAAGCTGAAATGCTCTTAAACAGTTGACTATCAGCAATATACGATTGAAATAAATCAATGTTATTTGTCAGGTTTCGCCGCTGCTTCCGATACAGATCTCCTGCCTGAAGCAAGGCAAATAAAAAGGCCGGGTTGGCGGGTGAGGCTCCTCCAAAGAGGGGCTGCCTACTGAATTCGGATATCCGTTCAGAGCTGCCCAGCATAAGCCCTGCCGGTATGCCCAGCGCCTTTCCCAAGGATGCCACCACAACCAATTCCACATGCCCGGGAAGATCAATTCGCTCAAATATTCCGGCACCCTCCTTTCCAATAATACCAATCCCGTGAGAATCGTCCACTACCAACACATACCGCCGGTCAGCAGGTAGGCTGGCCAGCCAATCGAATCGATGAGCTATGGCATACAAAGGATCCAGCGAATTGCAGCATATGACAATTTGGTCGTGCTTCAGTTGCTTTATTTTATCTGGAAGGGATTGTACAAATGATTCAAACGAATCCAGCTGACTACTCTCACTGCTCCCGCCAAGCATAGCCGGATGGGTATCGGGAGCATAGATTGTGGCTGACTGCTGCTCCAGTGTTCGAAGCACCAATTGGCCTGCCAGGCTGCCCGATGAGCAAGTCAATGCGGCGGCTGCCCCACAGTATTTTGCCAAAAAAGCTTCTGCTTCCTCAAAAATACCCGGTCCCGTACCAGCTAAGCGCGAACCGCCATAATGGGTGCCAAAACGCTGCAAGCCTTCCTCCACCAACTCGCGAAAGCCGCTGAGATGCTGGATACCCAGGTAAGAAGTGCCTGCAAAATACAGCCATTTTTCACCGTCCATTTCTATATGCCTACCTGGAAGCTGGGAAATAGAATGCCGCATTTCAGTGCTGAAATTTTGGGAAAAGTTGAGCGCCGGTACCATTTTCGGCCGCAAAGCGAATACCATCCGCCTTTATACGAACCCCGCTGGCAATATCCTGCTTCAAAAATAGTGGCCCGTCCATATCTACATAATCGATCAACGGAAGCAAATGGGCGATAGCTGAAATGCCTACAGTCGATTCCGTCATGCAGCCTACCATAAGCTGCAAATTATTTGCCCGGGCAATTTGAATCATTTCCAGTGCCGGGCTAAGGCCGCCACACTTCATCAGCTTAATATTGATGCCGTGAAAATGGCCCACACATCGCTCAATGTCTGCTTTGGTACGGCAACTTTCGTCTGCAAATACAGGAAGCCCACTTTGATCAAATACTTCCCGCATACCTTCCCAATCATCATCTCGCAAGGGTTGCTCAATCAACTCAACCCCCAGCGCTGCCATCTGTTTGGATTTGCGGATCGCCTCCTCTGTCGTCCAGGCACAGTTAGCATCCACCCGGAATACTGCCTTTGTATGCCTACGCAGAAAGCGCAAGGTTTCAATATCTTTGTCCGTTCCCAATTTAATTTTGTAGCAAGGCCAGGGCATCTCCTCCATCCTCCGCAGCAACTCTGCCTGCGTTGCAATACCCAGCGTGTAGCTGGAGGCCGGCAACTCATCTGCCGAATACCCCCAGAGCTGATAAAGCGGCTGGCCGCACTTTTTGCCATACCAGTCGTGGGCAGCAACATCGAGAGCACAAAGCGCAAAGGGACAATCCCGAAGCTTGGGCTCCATGAATTGCCAAAGTGCCTGTGGAGTGCTGAAAGAATGCGTCTCGATATCGTTGCGAACGCTTTCAAGGCGGGCAACCATCTGATCAATTTCCGTATTCGGATAATAGGGATTGGCAGTGGCCTCTCCAAAACCCGACAAGCCCGCAGCCCGCAGCTCCACCACTATGTTCCGCTGACTGTCAAACGCCCGGCGGGATATAGCAAAGGTGTGCTTTAAATGCAAATCAAATTGATGTATAATTAACTGCATTTCAGGTGTTTATGATGCTGGGGCTTCTAATAACGTCAATTCCTGGCTGCTGGTGTCGATGCTTGCCTTTGCCCCTACTGGCAGGGTACATTGGTTGGCGATATGGCCAAACGACAAGCCATAAATCACCGGAATATTGAGGCCGTACAACCGGTCTTTCAGGGTTTCGGAAAGGCTCAGAGACTGGTCGCCAGGCTTGGCTTCGCAATCCACAAAGACGCCTAAAATAATGGCAGCAGCCTTGTCCAGCCGACTACTTTGCAAAAGCTGGGTGAGCATGCGGTCGATGCGATAGGGCTTCTCTCCAATGTCCTCAATAAATACAATTTTATCTTTCACCGACCATTCATATTTAGTGCCGATCATGCTGGCCAAAAGAGACAAATTGCCGCCCGTCAAACGGCCTTCTGCTCTACCTTCCCGTATTGCGAAAGGATGATAAGCCGCATCCTCCTTTTTCAGATTTTCAGCGGCGACCTTGATGACATGCCCTCTTGTAGGCTCTATGAGTACCGATCGTAGCTGCTGCACTGTGTAATCCGTAAATTTTGATACTGCCGCGGGGCCATGAAAGCCCACCAACCCGGTTTTTACATGGATGGCTTGCAGCAGGGCCGTCACATCACTATATCCGATCAAAGCTTTTGGGTGCTTTTTGATGAGTCGGTAGTCAATCGAAGGCAATAAGCGGGTACAGCCATAACCGCCTCGCAGGCACCAAATCCCCGCAATTTCGGGCTTGGCAAACATATAGTGCAGATCATCAAGGCGCTGCGAATCAGTACCGGCAAGAAAGCCGTGTTTGGCTCTGGCATTGGCTGTGTAGAAGGTTTTGAAGCCCAGCTTTTCGATATTTTGCACTGCCTTTTCAAAGCGATGATCCGGCACGGGGCTGCCCGGAGCAATCAGGCCAATGGTGTCGCCTTTTTTCAGGCGGGGTGGTTTGATGAGCTTTTTCCTTTTCTTTTTCATTGTTTTGGTCAATGCAGGAATGCTGCACAGGGTAGATAGAGGTGAGGCTGAAAGCCCCGCAAAAGCAATGGAATTTAGAATTGTTTTGTTAAAAACTCGACGTTTCATCGCCTCTATTGTGTTTATAAAATCCGAACCCGCTCCTAATTGTCTGAAATCAATTTCTGTAACAAACTCAAGACAAAAATACTTCGGCTACCTCTCAAATTTTATAAGATGCAAAGTAGTCATTCAAAAATATCGGATTTATTTTTTTGAATGTTCTGTAGCATGTCACATTTTCTGAAAATTCAATCGTATTTATTATAAAAATATATTTTTTAAAACTTGGATTATTGCCATTAATGTAAGAATATTGTATATAAATCACGAATATCCCTCCCAACTACCGGGTGAGTACTTAATCTATACCAGGAATTTTTCTTATTTTGTTGGCAAAATAGTAAGACTGATCCTGATCTACCCCAAACTATTGCATTTCCCCATTTACTTTTTTGAAATTTTGAATTGGTTTCAATTGGGTTGAATTTGTCCCTCTTTTCATCCGGGCATCCTGTACTCAACGAATCTTTAGACAATACTTTGCTTTAACCAAAACCAGGATATTTTGAAGACATTACTTTACTCAAGAGCCTTATTATTTGCTATTTTCTTGTGCTGCTTTTCCTACCTTCAAGCCCAGGACATTCACTACTCACAATTTTACAATACCCCTCTTCAGCTCAATCCTGCGCTCACCGGAATTTTTAATGGCGATATGCGGTTTTTGGCCAATTACAAAGCCCAATGGTACGATGTTCCCATCACTTACCGCACAGCTTATGGCGCTTTCGACATGAAGTTTGAGCCCAAAGAGGGTCGCTCCAATTTCTTTAGCGCCGGCGGAATTCTCAATTTTGACCATGCTGGCGACTCGAAAATGGGTACTCTACAGTTTGCCCTGAATGGTGCCTATACCGTGAGGCTTGCCAAGAATCATTTCCTTTCAGGAGGCGTTCAAGGTACGATCAATCAGCGTTCCTTCAAAACGGAAGATTTGGTTTTCGATGAGCAATTTGCCGGCAAAGATGATCCCGCTCCTTTTAATACAGAGAGCTTCGACAGGCAGTCCGTCTTTTATGCCGACTTTGGGCTGGGCCTCAACTGGCACATGCAGAAGCGCAAATCCCGCACCCGGCTTGATCTTGGCGGCGGCCTTTTTCACATCAATGAGCCCAAGAAAAATTTCTTCAATGAAGAAGACGCCGCCCTGCCGCGCAAGTGGAGTCTCTACGGATTGGGGGTGTTGCAACTGGCCAAAAAATTTGACCTGGTACTGAGTGCAATGGGCCAATATCAAAGCCCATATACCGAGCAGGTGATCGCCGGTGCAGGCCGCATCCACCTCGATACCCGCAAGACGCGCGAACTGGCCCTGCAGTTTGGGTTGGCTTATCGGTGGAATGCAGAAGGCTTTGGCACAGGGGATGCACTGATACCCGCTGCGCAGCTCCACCACAAAGCCTGGATATTTGGCCTGAGCTACGATATTAACCTTAGCGATTTCAAACCAGCTACCGGTGGTTTTGGAGGCCCTGAATTTTCAGTGATCTATGTATTCCGCAAAGTGCCGGCAGTAGATTTCTGCCCGACCTGCCCCGTCTATTTATAACCCAATTAATCAAAGCATTAAAAAAATCTTTACCAATGAATAGAATAGTACTTATTCTGCTGTTGGTCGGGGCATTCGCCGAGCTGTCCTTAGCTCAATCCCTCAAAGCATACGAACGCTCAGCCAAAGAAGCTGTGGATAAAAAAAATTACGCCTCTGCACTCGCTTATTATCGAATCATATTGGAAGAAACGGGCAATTCCAGCATTCACAACTACTACAAAGCTGCCGAATCCGCCCGCAAGTTTCGCATTTATAATACCTCTGAGAACTATTACCGCAAGGTAGTGCAGCATAAAGAAAAGAACACCTATCCTCTGACCTACTTCCGCCTCGGTCAGGTACTCAAAAACCAGGGCAAATACGATGCTGCCATTGGTGCTTTCACTCAATATATTGACTCCACCACTACCCTTGATAGCGAATATGCCGACAAGGCCCACAAACAGATCAATGACTGCCAGTGGGCCAAAGAGCTGGTGGCAAATCCGGAGGATCATGAAATTGAGCACCTCGATACGCTCGTCAATACCGGCGATACCGAACTAAGCCCTGTCAAAATTGACGATCAGCTTTATTACACTTCTTTTGGTAGCGAGACAAAGGATCAGGATATTCCCAACACCTTTGCCCGTACCATGCTGGCCTATGAGGGTGAGCAGGGTGAGTGGATGGATGCCTCCATCAATGATGAGCCGGACAAGCATGTGGCACACGCCAGCTTTACCGAAGACCAACAGCAGGTATTTTACAATATTTGTCACAGCCTCAATGCCAGTCAGGTGCGCTGTGCAATCTATTCGCGCCGCAAAGATGCGGCCGGCAACTGGGGCGAAGCAGTCAAATTGCCCAACCACATCAACCTCGATGGCTATACGGCCACCCAGCCCAGCTACGGAGTGGACAAAGCCAATGGCTATGCTTATTTGTTTTTCGCCAGCGACCGGCCGGAAGGTGAAGGTGGGCTTGATATATGGTGCAGCCTCGTCAATGCGGATGGCACCTACTCTAAGCCTTTCAACATTGAGGTGGTCAATTCCAAAGCAGATGATATTACCCCATTCTTTTACGGCCCTTCACAGTCGTTGTTTTTTAGCAGCAATGGCTACCAAAATATAGGTGGCTTTGATATTTATGAATCAAAAAAGAAGGACGATAAGTGGGGGACTCCGGTGCATCTCGGCTATCCGGTAAACAGCAGCTACGATGACTCCTACTATTCGGTTAGTTCGGATGGCGAATCGGGGCTTTTCACCTCTAACCGCCCCGGAGCAATTTGCCGCGACACCAGCCTGGAATGCACTAGTTGCAACGATATTTACCAATATCAGCGGATGATCGAGATCAAGTTGCTAGCTTTAACCTACAACGAGATCAGCGGCGAGCCCTTGGCTGGTTGTGATGTCCAACTCATCGATCTGACTACCGGCGAGCCGGTACCTTTGGTAGCATCGATCAACAATGAATTCAACTATTTGCTCGAGCCGGACAAGGAATACAAGCTCATTGCTACAAAAGACAAATACCGCTCGGCAGAGTTGGTCTTCGATACAAAGGGAATCACCAGCAGCTCCGCTTTGGAGGAGAAGCTGTACTTGCGCCCTATGGTGGACTTGGTCGTACTAACCTATGATCGCCGCGATTCCACAGAACTGACGGGCTGTACAGTTGATTTGTTCAATTTTACTATGAACAAGCAGGACAGCATCTTGCAGCTCGAGGATTCCAATCGCTTCTTGTTTCCGCTGGATGTAGATGGGGTGTATAAAGTGATTGGATGGAAGCTGGATTTTGGAGAAGACGGCGCCGAGGTATCTACAAAGGGCATCTCAGAGCCTGTCACATTAACGCAAAAACTGTATTTGGACCCGCAAGTGGATGCTTATCCGATTTTGCCGCTCTATTTTGATAATGATTATCCAAATCCGAATACTTTCAGTACCCGTTCTACTAAAAATTATGGCCAGACTTATGCAGCCTACTATGGAAAAAAGGAAGAATTTAAGGCAAAATTTGGCGGCGATCCTGAGAAGCAGCAGCAGGTTGAATCCTTTTTTGAGGATGAAGTACGAGCCGGATATGAGCGCCTGATGATTTTTATGCAAGAATTGGCCGATTATTTGGCACAAGGCAATAAAGTAGATGTAATCCTGAAGGGATATGCTAGTCCGCTGGCCAAAAACCAATACAACCACAACCTCACCCAAAGGCGGATTGATAGTATGATTAAGCAGTTTAAAGCCTTCGACAATGGCTTGCTGCTACCCTATTTTGCCAATGGGCAGCTAAGTGTGAGAGAAGAGCCCTACGGTGAGGAACGTGCAGCGGAGGGTATCAGCGACAATCCGCGGATGCCCAGGCAATCCATCTACAGTGTGGCAGCTTCCAGAGAGCGGCGCCTGGAAATTGTAGAGATATTTGCAGAAGAGGAACCAAGCACACAGCCTGAAAATTTTGAAGAGTAATCCAATATACACGCTTGCTAAATTAAGTGTTTTCAAAATCTACTCCAATTTAGCAAGCGTGTATAGCTTTAATCAACCAGCAATCACACAGCACCAGCAAATGCTTACAAACCAAAATATTATCATGCGGCTATTAATCCAACGTTTCTATACCGCCTCATTATTCGTACTGTTTACATTTCTGGCAAATATCAACCATAACCCATTGATTGCCAATGACTTATTCAGCCTAAGTGTAACAGTAGATGTAGGAAACATTCCTTGCCATGGAGATGCAAATGGCATCATTACGGCCAATCCCGACGGCGGAGCACCTCCCTACAACTATGCATGGAGCAATGGTGCCTCCACGCAAAGTATTGACAACCTGGAACCTGGAACTTACACGGTGACTGTAACGGATCAGTTGGGCGCTACGGCTACGGCGAGCGGTACAGTAGAAGAGCCGCCAGCTATCAGCTTGCAAATGAACGCCAATTATGAGACCTGCGACGGAAGCGCCGATGCACACGCCGGAGTCCAAACGAGTGGTGGCACAGGTGCCTTCACCTTTCTTTGGAGCGATGGCCAAACTTCTTTCATCGCCGAAAATTTGTCAGCAGGCGATTATTTCGTCACGGTTACGGACGAAAACGGCTGTACGGCTGTGGGCTACATCACCGTCGAGCTATCACCGGAAGGCATCTGGGTAATGACCTCCTCCATACCGCCTTCCTGTAATGGCGGTGATGATGGTACAGCGCACATAAGTGTAATGACCGGCACGGCTCCTTTTACTATTGTATGGAGCGATGGCCAGACCGGCACCGACCCCACCGGGCTGAGTGCAGGTACTTACTCGGTAACGGTAACAGATGCGAATGGATGTACTGCAGAGGATGAAGCCATAGTTACAGAACCCTCAGAAGTGGACGGCATTTTCAATATAGATGATAATACAGATTGTAATCAACCCAATGGACGTATTGAGCTTTCTGCCTTTGGTGGTACCCCGGGGTACACCTATAGCTGGAATACAGGAGCTACTACCAATACTTTGACCGATTTGCCCGGAGGCAACTATATGGTTACCCTTACCGATGCGAATGGGTGTACCGCTGTGCTTATAGCTTCGCTAAATGATGATTGCCCTCCTGCCTGCCCGGCAGACGCGGGCAGCCTGACACCGAATGCCTCACCCGTTTGCCTGGATGGCCAGGAAGTAGAAATTTCTGCTACCCCAGATGGAAATAGTATCATACCTCAAGGCTTTGAAGTAGTATATTTATTAAGCCTCGGCAATGGACAGCTGATTCAACAGATCAGCCAAAATCCAGTCTTTATCGTTTCTTCAATTGGGTCCTACACCATTCATGCTTTCGTGTACAACTCCAGCACCTTTGATATAAATTCTATTACGTTGGGTACTACCACAGCCTTTGATATTCATGCATCGCTTATGCAGGGCGGAGGTCAAATCTGTGCTTCATTAGATATGAATGGTGCCCAAATTTCGGTGATTGATAACTGCTCTGGCGGGAATTGTAAAGACCCTGTAATCAGGAATATTACTATAATTGAAACCGCTTGTGGTGTGAACAATGGAAGTGCAACAATTGATATTGCAGGCAATCCGGCCGACTTTGCGATCGTTTGGTCGCCCAATGTAAGTACCGGCTTTTCAGCCTCCGGCCTTGCGGCAGGCACCTATTCAGTTACCATTACGGATGCCAATGATCCGACTTGCCAAGTTAGCGAAACTTTTGCCGTAGGCACGGTTGGCGGCCCTGAAGCCACGCTTGTACAAACTACTCCCGCTACCTGCAATGAGTCCAACGGCACCGCTACCCTCAGCCCTTTCGGTTTTGTATATGAATGGTGCAATGGCGGCAGCGGCAATAATGTGACTAACCTGCCAGCCGGTACCTGTACAGTTACAGTTACCGATCCAGCTACTGGCTGCTTTAATGTTATTGAAGTAGAAATTGGCACCTTCAACCCTTTGGAGGCTAGTGCTACCATCACCGGGCACCCCGATTGCGGGGTGGCTAACGGGTCGGTCAGCATTGATGTGATGGGAGGAAGTTTTAACTACACCTACAACTGGAACGATGGAGGTAGCGGAGCGGTCAGGAACAACCTGGCTGCGGGCATTTATGAAGTAACCGTAACAGACAATGGGGCTACCGGTTGTGTGGATATTGTAAGCTTTGTGCTTACCGATGATGTAGCGGGGGCTGCCGTAAGCGTTGATCCGGTAGGATATACCAATTGTCCGGGCGAGTCGGATGCTACTATCAATTTCAATATTGTACTCGACCCCGGATTTGCCAGCCCTGAGGTGGTGCTCATCACAGATGCAGGCGGAAATATTTACACCAACGGCAACCTTGGAGTCGGTAGCTATTGCATTGTTGTAACAGATGCCAATGGCTGTGTTGCGGGGGGAGCCTGTTTTGAAATTCAAGATGCGGAGCGCCTGGATGTGGACGTGGAGCTGCTGGATGAGGAATGTGTGCTGAAAGGCTCCATCATGCTGAAAGTAACTGGCGGCAATGGCCCCTACACCTTTGACTGGGCTGATCTGGCTGGCAACAATGATCCGCAAAACAGAAGCGATCTCAACAGTGGGAGTTACGATGTCACCATTACAGATAACAAAGGATGCAGCGTTGTGGTAAATGATCTGATCGTAGAGGATGCCTGCTCCTGCTCTTTGCCGGTGATCGAAAGTGTAGTAGTGATCGAAGCTTCGTGTGGCAATAGTGACGGGCAGGCAGTTATCCATTTGGCAGGCAATCCGGCCGACTTTGCGATCGTTTGGTCGCCCAATGTAAGTACCGGCTTTTCAGCCTCCGGCCTTGCGGCAGGCACCTATTCAGTTACCATTACGGATGCCAATGATCCGACTTGCCAAGTTAGCGAAACTTTTGCCGTAGGCACGGTTGGCGGCCCTGAAGCCACGCTTGTACAAACTACTCCCGCTACCTGCAATGAGTCCAACGGCACCGCTACCCTCAGCCCTTTCGGTTTTGTATATGAATGGTGCAATGGCGGCAGCGGCAATAATGTGACCAACCTGCCAGCCGGTACCTGTACAGTTACAGTTACCGATCCAGCTACTGGCTGCTTTAATGTTATTGAAGTAGAAATTGGCACCTTCAACCCTTTGGAGGCTAGTGCTACCATCACCGGGCACCCCGATTGCGGGGTGGCTAACGGGTCGGTCAGCATTGATGTGGTGGGAGGAAGTTTTAACTACACCTACAACTGGAACGATGGAGGTAGCGGAGCGGTCAGGAACAACCTGGCTGCGGGCATTTATGAAGTAACCGTAACAGACAATGGGGCTACCGGTTGTGTGGATATTGTAAGCTTTGTGCTTACCGATGATGTAGCGGGGGCTGCCGTAAGCGTTGATCCGGTAGGATATACCAATTGTCCGGGCGAATCGGATGCTACTATCAATTTCAATATTGTACTCGACCCCGGATTTGCCAGCCCTGAGGTGGTGCTCATCACAGATGCAGGCGGAAATATTTACACCAACGGCAACCTTGGAGTCGGTAGCTATTGCATTGTTGTAACAGATGCCAATGGCTGTGTTGCGGGGGGAGCCTGTTTTGAAATTCAAGATGCGGAGCGCCTGGATGTGGATGTGGAGCTGCTGGATGAGGAATGTGTGCTGAAAGGCTCCATCATGCTGAAAGTAACTGGCGGCAATGGCCCCTACACCTTTGACTGGGCTGATCTGGCTGGCAACAATGATCCGCAAAACAGAAGCGATCTCAACAGTGGGAGTTACGATGTCACCATTATAGATAACAAAGGATGCAGCGTTGTGGTAAATGATCTGATCGTAGAGGATGCCTGCTCCTGCTCTTTGCCGGTGATCGAAAGTGTAGTAGTGATCGAAGCTTCGTGTGGCAATAGTGACGGGCAGGTGAGCATCCAACTGGGTGGCAACCCTGCCGACTATCTATACACCTGGGCTCCGCCGGTGAGTCCTACCAACCAAGCATTTAATGTGGCGGCAGGCATCTACTCGGTGACTATCACCGACATCAATGATGCTAATTGCTTTATTGTCGAAGATTTTACTGTCGGCTCCGCAGGCGGCCCTGCTGCTTCAGCCAGCACTACGCCAGCCAGTTGTACGGCGGCGAATGGCAGCATCAGCCTCAGTCCTGCCAATTTCACCTACAACTGGAGCGATGGCTTTTCAGGAGCTGTACGCAATGGTTTGGCATCGGGCCGGTATTTTATTGAAGTGATCGATCCGTCGAATCCGGATTGCGCCAACTTCCTCACTGTTGACCTCAGTAGTTCCAACGATTTGCAAGCTTCTGTAAATGTAGATGCCCAGCCCAGCTGTGGCAATTCCGATGGCAGCGTGAGCCTTTCTGCCAGTGGTGGCAGTGGCGATTATACCTTTGAATGGAATGATGGTTTTACAGGCTCGATTCGTTCTGATTTGACTGCTGGAGCCTATGAAGTAAAAGTTATCGATAATATTGAAAGTTGCCAGACTACCTTGACTTTTGTACTTGCCGATAATGTACCCTCTGCAACGGTAACCATCCTTGTGGATCCGGTGATGACTACCTGCCCCACCTCTAATGACGGCACGGTTGAATATGACCTCATTTTTTCGCAGGGTTTTGCCCAACCGGCGAATGTGCAAATAGTAGATAGTGACGGCAATGTGTATATTAATGGTTCTTTGTCGGCCGGTAATTATTGTATTGTTGTACGCGATGCCAATAATTGTGTGGCCGGGGGTGCTTGCTTCAGAGTACTTGCTCCCAATCAAATCAACCTTGATCTGGCTCCTCTGGATGCTACTTGCACCGAAACTGCCAGCATTTTGGTGACCGATATTCAGGGCGGTTCAGGCAATTACAATTTTGACTGGCAGGACCTGGTAAGCATGAATGATCCGTCAGACCGTACAGGGCTGGATGGTGGAAGCTATACCTGTGTAGTTTCCGATGGTGCAGGATGTATTGTGAATGCTACTGCTTCTGTAGAAGGATCGAGTATGGTGGAGGCGTCCTTTGAATACAATTATTCCAATTGTACCGAAGGGCAGATCATGGTCAGTTTCAATGACCTGTCAGTTGCCATGAATAATATTGGCATTAGCCATAGCTGGGTGTTTAGCAATGGAGCAACTTCCAATAACCCCAACCCCGTTGTAACCACAAACAGCAACCAAACCCTTGATGCCCAGCTCATCGTTACGGCTGCCGACGGCTGCATTGATACTGCTGAAGCCAGTTTGACTATCAGCCTGATTATCGTTGAACTGAAGGATACCATAGTTTCCTGTAATGGCGAGCCGGTAGCCCTGAACCCCTCAGGCAATGCTACATACAACTACAATTGGTACCCTGCCGATGATTTGAGCGATCCTGAGGCAGCCAACCCAATTGCCTCTCCAGCTTCTACGACTACCTACACCGTGCAAATCACCAGTCTGGCCGGTGCTGATACCTGCCAGATCATCAAAGAAGTATTAGTGATTGTGCCGGATGACTTTAATCTGGAAGTGCCTGACGACTTTGTAGCCTGTGATAGAGAAGCTACCTTACAAGCCAGCAGTAGTGGCAATGTAACCTTTAGCTGGTACAATTCGGCAGATGAAATAATTGGCAGCACCGCTGATGTAGTGGTACCTGTCACGGATGACACGTATTATTATGTGATTGCAGAAGATGCCTATGGTTGCAGTAAAGTGGATACCGTAGCTATCACGGAAGGAGCAGTGGATTTTGAAATACAAGGAAGTTTGCTGGCCTGTGAAAACATGCCTGCTCAGATCACCGCTGTCAATCTGGATGATGAGGACGTGCTTACGTATCAATGGACACCCGATTCGGCCATAGTGTCAGGAGCCAGTACTTCCAGTCCGATTATCAATACTTCACAGGATGGATCTGTTACTTTGTTTGTGGCCGTAAGCAATCAGTACGATTGTATCGCCAATGATTCTATAACAATCGATATTATTGACACCTCTCTGGATGCCTCTATCATTTCACAGAATCAATGCGAAGAAGGAGTGGTGAATTTCAGCGTGGATGGTGTCAATTTGAACCATTACATCTGGAACTTCGGAGATATGTCCACTCAAAATGATACGGCTTCCGGCTCAAATGTAAGCTATACGTATCCGGATACCGGCACCTATACTGTTACACTCACCTTGCCGGCAGGCGCCAATTGTATTACCGATACGGTATCGATGGAGGTGTATGTAGCTCCGGCACCCATTGTGGAAGTGGACTTCGATCACAGCTTTTTATCCTGCTCGGATACAGCGCTTATCAATTTTACAGATTTAACGGTACTTACTACCAGCGATACAATTGCCAGCTGGCAATGGACCTTCAGCAACGGACAAAGCTCGGATGTGGAATCGCCTAGCATTACGGTGTATAATAGCGAAACATTAATAGTGGAACTGCTTGTCACTACGGTTGGGAGATGTGAGCAAAGCATAACAGACACTATTGAAATCGACCTGATAGAAGTGGAGATGAATCCGGAAGTGAATGCCTGCCCACAGCAGGAAGTATTTCTCAACCCTGATCCCGATATGAGCTATACCTATTCCTGGAGCCCTGCTGCACTGGTCAGCGATCCCGATGCAGCCAATCCATCAACCACGGCTACTGAAAATACGGTATTTACTGTCGTCATTTCCAATGTGGCTGGCTGCTCTACAGAGAAAACGGTAAACCTGATCGTGCAATCCAATTTGGAAGGCTTCACGATCACCAGCAATGATACAACTACCTGCGATGACCAAGCCTTTACGCTCACAGCAGCCGGCCCGCCCAATGTCACCTTCGTTTGGTATCACCAAAATGACTCAATTGCCAATACATCACAAATTGATGTGATGCCTGGCAATGTAGGCGACACGGATGTTTACTACGTCATCGGCTCCGACCAATTTGGTTGCATGGCTTCCGATTCGATCGCCGTGACTAACCGCATGGTGGACTTTAATCTTATCGGCCCGAATAGTAACCTTTGCAAGGGAGATACAATAGAAATTGTATCTGAAATTGCTCAAAGCCCCGGCGATATTTTGACCTATCAATGGAGCCCCAGTCAGGTCATTGTGGACTTGAGTGATGAGGCTTCTCCGATCATTAGCGCCACAGAATCCTTTACATTTTTCGGTTCCGTGAGCAATCAGTACGGCTGTATGACTACTGATAGCATCATGATTGAGGTGACGGATTTGGCAGACCAACTGAGTATATCCGCTGAACCGGACACCACCTGTGAGCGTGGCGCCAGCATCCAGCTCAATGTGACCAGCCATCCCAATTACACCTATGCCTGGGAGCCGGGAAGTAGCCTGGACAGAACGGATGTTTCCAATCCTGTAGCTATGCCTGAGGTAACGACTGAATATACCGTTTTGGTCAGAGATGAAGAAAGTGGTTGTGAAGCAAGTGAGCGTATTACCATTACCGTAATTGATCCGGCCTGTGAAGAACCTTTTGTATTCTTCCCCAATGCCTTCACTCCCAACGGGGATAACAAAAATGATGTGCTACGAGTAAGAGGTATCAGTCTTGATGAGGTGTACTTTGTGGTTTACAACCGATGGGGTGAAAAGGTGTTCGAGTCCTTTTCCAAAGACCAGGGCTGGGATGGCACTTTCAAGGGCAAGCAACTGAGCTCGGATGTATATGGCTATTACCTCCGCGTGAAATGCTATAATGGCAACACATTCACAAAAAAAGGGAATGTGAGCTTGCTGAGGTAGTTTTAAAAATTGATGCTAAAGAATAAAAAGGCGTTCTTTGGGATGCCTTTTTGTTCGATGTTTTTACAGATAATTGGTTGACCCATGAACAAATTTTATACACTGCTTTGCTTGATTTTACTTGCTATTTGCACACAAACAGAGGGGCAAATTTATTATGTAAAAGCCGGAGCTTCTGGCAATGGCACCTCTTGGGCCGACGCTTCTGGCAATCTGCAGGCTGTGCTGGCCAATGCATCATCAGGAAGTCAGGTGTGGGTAGCAAAAGGTATCTATACACCTGCTAATTGTAGCCCTTGCAACACATCTGATCGAAACATTTCCTTTGAGATTCCAAATGGCGTAGCACTTTATGGAGGCTTTCAAGGAACGGAATCGACACTCGCCGAACGCAATTGGCAGGCTAACTCCACTATACTATCAGCTGATATCGATAGTGATGGCACTGCTACCAACAACTCCTTCTCCATTATCTATACTGCCTACGTAAACAACCAAACTCTGGCCGACGGCTTTATCATTGAAGGCGGCAATGCAGATGACAATAGCGTATCATACGGTGAAAGAAACAACAGCGGTGCAGGATGGTACAATACCGGCAAGTCTTCTGGAGGAACTTCTCATCCAACGGTTCGAAATTGTATTTTTAGAAACAACTACGCAGTAGGATTTGGAGGCGCTATGTTTCATCAAGCTGCTTTTTCAGGAAGTTGTCATCCAAATATTATTAATTGCACTTTTGAAACAAATAGCTCAAAGTCGGGAGGTGGGGGCGTTTATTTTAATGCCATATTGGGAGGACAAAGTTATCCGCAGCTAGTCCATTGCACGTTCCAGGGAAATTCCTGCGAAAATTCCGGAGGCGCTATGTACAACAACGGCCAACTCGGCTCCTGTAATCCCACCATAATCAATTGCCTCTTTTTGGAAAATGAAACGAATCAGTACGGTGCAGGCATGTACAACCTGGGGAAAAGTGGCGATGCCAGCCCCAAGCTCACCAATTGTATTTTTTATGATAATTCGGCGGTGGCAGCCGGAGCGATCTATAATCTGGGATCTGAAAATGGCAATAGCAGCCCTGTAATTACCAATTGTACTTTTTTCAAAAACTCAGCGAATGTGGGCGGAGTGATGTACAATCAGGCCAATGATGCTACCGGCAATTGCGAAGCCGTCGTCCAAAACTGTATCTTTTGGGCCAATACTGCCGGCTACGGCTTGGTGTTTCAAAACGGTTATGCCCATCCCAGCATCAGCTATTCTTTGGTACAGGTAAGTGATTGTAGCCAGCTCAATACGGGAACGGCAAGTACTGTCAATTGTGGCGCAGGTATGCTCTTCGGCCAGTCGCCTGTGTTTGCAGATTCTGCCAATTACGATCTTCGCCTTCAGTCCAGCTCCCTTGCTGTAGATGCAGGAAGCAATCCGGCTATTTTGGCCACCGGCATTGGCGTGGATTTCGATAGTTTGCCCAGAATTTTCAACGGCACGGTGGATTTGGGAGCTTTCGAATTTGGCAGCACCGCTTATGACCCGCCGCAGATCATCACCCAAGCTGCTTCCGCCAATCTTTGTGAGGGCCAGCAAATCAGCCTTCAAATCAGTGCAAATGGTACGCCTCCGCTTCAATATCAGTGGTACAAAGATGGGAGGGCGGTGAGTGGTGCTACTAGCCCTGTTCTGCAAATCAACAATGCAGCCATTTCAGATGCGGGTGCTTATCATTGTACAGTTATCAGTACAATGGCCGATACCGCTACCAGTCAAATTGCCAATGTACAGGTATTTGAAAACTTGTCCAGCGCTATCGATATTGCCACCACTACGGAAGCTATCTGTGCCGGCTCTGATGTCTCATTTAGTACCTCCATAAGCAACGGCGGAAGTACGCCTCAATATCAATGGTATATCAATGGCAGTGCGGTGGCTGGTGCCAATAATTCGACTTTTGTTTATTCGGGATTTGCCAATGGAGATGTAGTGCAATGCGAACTGACAAGTAATGCGGTGTGTGTAGTCAACCCGGTGGAGGTTTCCAATGAGGTTGAGATCAGCGTAGCGAATTGGGTAGAACCGGCGATTACAATCAATGCCTCGGCGAGTGAAGTTTGTGAAGGAACAAATGTCCAGTTTACTGCTCAAACCGAGTTTGAAGGTACCAGCCCAATTTACAGATGGTTCATCAACAGTGTAGAAGTTGCCGAAACCAATACCCCTGTATTCAACAGTACCACTTTGGCCAACGGCGATTTAATTCACTGCATATTAGAAAGTAACCACAATTGCATATCAAGTAATAGTGTAATGTCTAATCAACTGAATGTGAGTGTTTTAGATCTGGTCAAATCCAGTGTTTCGCTCAGTGCAACTATGACAGAACTCTGTGAAGGAGAAGAATTGATTATCTCAGCTCAAGTTGTGCATGGTGGAACTTCGCCTCTTTTCGACTGGTATGTCAATGGTCAATTACAGCCAAAGCATGCGCCCTCCCTAAGCAGCAGCGATTTTGCAAACCAAACTCAGGTGTATTGTGTGCTTACCAGCAATGCTCCTTGTGTGAACAATAACATTGCGTACTCAGACACCCTGGCTTTCAGAGTGGCCGATATGGTAGTGGCGGAGGTATTGATCGAAGCTGATAAAGATACGCTCTGTGAAGGGGAGGAGGTAAAAATCAAGGCGCTTTCGTCCAACAGTGGTGTCAATCCACACTACCAATGGAAGCTCAATGGCATGCTGCTGAGTGTGGATAGCTCCGAGATCAGCTTGATCGATTTGGCCGATGGTGATAGAATAAGCTGTGAAATGACATCATCAAGCGAATGTGTGGAAAACAATCCTGTCCAATCCAATGAGCTAAGTTTGATAGTTCACCCCATGCTGGAAGCATCAGCCAGGCTATACATTATGCCAGGCAAAATATGTGTAGGGGATACCGTTTTACTACAAGTGGATGCCAACAATCCGGGGGATGCACCTGTATTTCAGTGGTTTTGGAACGACCAGCCTGTTGGTGCCAATAGCCCTTCGTTTAGGGCAGAAGCGGTCCAAAACAACGATCAATTTTATTGCCGAATGACTTCAAGTGATGCCTGCGCGGTACCGTCAACGGTATTTTCAGATACCATCCTGCTTCCAGCGGACGACTGCACAACAAGCCTTCAAGAGCGATCCAACGAGCCGTTTTGGAAGCTATTTCCCAACCCTTCCGGTGGCCGTGTGTTTGTCACAAGTACTTCTACTGCTTCTGATCAATTGCTAAATTATCAAATCTTCAATGCACAGAATGGGGCTGTTGCAAAGGGTAACCTTAACCCTCAGGAGGGTATCAATTTGGAGGCTTTGGCATCTGGTTGTTATTGGATAGTCCTTCAGCACAAAGAGAGGCAGCAAGTTGAACGATTGATAATTATTCGATAAAAGCCACTCTGCCCTGTCACATTTTACATGCTCACCAATCTTTGATTCATTCCATTTCAATGGCGATCCTGCTAAGAACCCCTACGCATTGAATTTCCATATCTTTTTGCACTAATGCACCGAAGGGTAAATTCCAAATACGCTCTAAAACAGCTCCTTTCAAAAGAGTTATTTTCTGCCAGCTTACTGTGATTTTTTCATTTGATGTGTAATCGATTGTAAATCAATCAGATACGCATTTATTATACTCATATTCCAACACTAAAACCTCTCTCTTTTCAAATTCCTGACTCCAATTCTATTCTAGGCATAGAGATTGCAGATTTGGGGGTGCATACTATTTCCGAAAACATTGTGAACACATGAATTGGAAAATGCGAATGAATGATGACAATCTCACATCCTGGTGCATTGATCTGATACTGGTAAAAAACTCCTCAAAAAAAAATAGCCCCTTCCCAATGATCCAATTAAAATGATCTGGAATTTATTTGAGAAGCCAAAAACTATATGTTGAGAATACTCTACACCTTTGTTGTATTGGTATGTTGCTTTATCTTACCCGGCCGTGGGTTGGCACAATCGGGTGTATGTGATAATAACACCCCTTTCTTTATTGCTGATCTCTCCGGCAACCCTGATACCAGCTATATTTCTCCTTCGGTTGTAAGAAAAGGCCGCTGCTGTGGAGAAGTTGGCCCTCCTCCTCCCAGATGTATCGAATTTGAGATCACCCTTCACCCTGATGCACTGGGTATAGCCTTCGATTTTTATTCGGGGGCTGAGCCTACAGGAGCTATGTATTATCAAATTAATTGTGGCGATCCTATACCAGTCGGAGAGCCCGTTTGCCTGAGCGGAGTAGGTCCTCACACGCTTACATTCTGCAAACCTGGTTCAAATCAAAACGAATATACCATTATTTCCTTTGGCCCTCAAATCACGGCACCTGATGAAGAAGTGCGAGCTGGCTGTGAAACTATCATGATGGCTACAGGCTTTCTGGAGCCTACTATTCAATGGACAGATATTACAAGCGGAACGGGTGCCTACGATGCTTATCTCAGCTGTACCAGCGGATGTGCCTCCACCACGGTCAATCCCGATTATTTTGCTCCCTCTGTGATCGAATATCAGGTTTGTGGAGATGTAGTGTCCACTATTTGCCAGAATATTGTATTTCATGTTTGCGATACAGTAAGAGTAGATATTACCCCCGGATTTACCCTTAACTTGCCAGATACGGTATCTTTTTGTAATACGGTGGTTAATAAATTTATCGAGATCACTCCCGACCAGCCTGACTATACTTACTATTACTTTTGGAACGGAGGGTCTCTTACTACTGATAATACGTATGAAATTAACCAGCCTGGTACTTATACAGTTGTGGTAGTGGACAGCGCGTGGGCAAATTGTTCTCGCGATTCAATCACCTACCTGGTTGAGTTCTTCTCTGCCCAGGCTGAGATCATTGAACCCAATCCTATTTGCCCTGGAGAATCTACTGTTTTTGAGGCTGCAAATGTAGATCCCGATCTATTTTATCAATGGGAATTTGGCGCAGGAGCAGTTCCAAGTTCAGCAATTGGACCAGGGCCACATAATGTCTCTTTTTCCGATTGTGGAGAATATCCTGTAATCCTAAACGCCGATGATAATGGTTGCCCGGGGGCCGATACGCTCTATTTTCAGGTAATAGATGATACGGCGCCTGTATTCACCAGCCCACCAGCTAATATTACAGTCGATTGTAATTCAATCCCGGCAATTACCAATATCTCTGTGCTTGATGATTGTGATGATAATGTGGATACCACCTTTTCTCAGGTAATACTGGGCAGTGGCTGTAGCTATACTATTCAGAGAACCTGGACAGCAGAGGATGAATGCGGCAATACCAGCCAAGTCACTCAAGAAATCGCCGTGGAAGACCAAAATAGCCCAAATTTTGATTGGATTCCTGCCGATGTCACCGTGCTCTGTGGGGAGGTACCCACTGTGCAAAGCCCTACGGCAACGGACGAATGTGATAACAATGTAAACATAACGTTACTTCAGGATACCTTAAAAGGTTTTAATTGCCCTGTGCTTTATGTTGTCCAGCGCACCTGGACAGCAACGGACGTCTGTGGCAATTCTGATCAGGCTACTCAGCTCATCACAGTTGAGGAGCATAGTGGTCCTGACTTTGACTGGATGGTAAATGATACAACCGTGCTCTGCGGCGAAGTCTTTCCTGGCAGCACACCCAGCGTTAGCGACAATTGTGGATTCGATGTCCTCCTTACTTTTGTTGAGGATACATTAGCCACTTCTGATTGTCCTGCTATATATATAGTGCGCAGAACCTGGACAGCAACGGACGTCTGTGGCAATACTAATCAGGCTACTCGCCTCATCACTGTAGAAGACCACACGGCGCCGGTGCTGACGGGCCTTCCGGCAGATGTGACGGTGAACTGTGCGGATCCGCTACCGGATATTGCCAGTCCAAGCCTGACGGATGATTGTGATGCGACCACTTCTCTGGATTACAATGAGGAGACGACGCCAGCCGACTGTGCGGGCAATTACGAGCTTCGCAGAATCTGGACGGCAACGGATGGCTGTGGCAACTCAGAGCAGTTTACGCAAACGATCACGATAGAAGATAATACGGCGCCGGTGCTGACGGGCCTTCCGGCAGATGTGACGGTGAACTGTGCGGATCCGCTACCGGATATTGCCAGTCCAAGCCTGACGGATGATTGTGATGCGACCACTTCTCTGGATTACAATGAGGAGACGACGCCAGCCGACTGTGCGGGCAATTACGAGCTTCGCAGAATCTGGACGGCAACGGATGGCTGTGGCAACTCAGAGCAGTTTACGCAAACGATCACGATAGAAGATAATACGGCGCCGGTGCTGACGGGCCTTCCGGCAGATGTGACGGTGAACTGTGCGGATCCGCTACCGGATATTGCCAGTCCAAGCCTGACGGATGATTGTGATGCGACCACTTCTCTGGATTACAATGAGGAGACGACGCCAGCCGACTGTGCGGGCAATTACGAGCTTCGCAGAATCTGGACGGCAACGGATGGCTGTGGCAACTCAGAGCAGTTTACGCAAACGATCACGATAGAAGATAATACGGCGCCGGTGCTGACGGGCCTTCCGGCAGATGTGACGGTGAACTGTGCGGATCCGCTACCGGATATTGCCAGTCCAAGCCTGACGGATGATTGTGATGCGACCACTTCTCTGGATTACAATGAGGAGACGACGCCAGCCGACTGTGCGGGCAATTACGAGCTTCGCAGAATCTGGACGGCAACGGATGGCTGTGGCAACTCAGAGCAGTTTACGCAAACGATCACGATAGAAGATAATACGGCGCCGGTGCTGACGGGCCTTCCGGCAGATGTGACGGTGAACTGTGCGGATCCGCTACCGGATATTGCCAGTCCAAGCCTGACGGATGATTGTGATGCGACCACTTCTCTGGATTACAATGAGGAGACGACGCCAGCCGACTGTGCGGGCAATTACGAGCTTCGCAGAATCTGGACGGCAACGGATGGCTGTGGCAACTCAGAGCAGTTTACGCAAACGATCACGATAGAAGATAATACGGCGCCGGTGCTGACGGGCCTTCCGGCAGATGTGACGGTGAACTGTGCGGATCCGCTACCGGATATTGCCAGTCCAAGCCTGACGGATGATTGTGATGCGACCACTTCTCTGGATTACAATGAGGAGACGACGCCAGCCGACTGTGCGGGCAATTACGAGCTTCGCAGAATCTGGACGGCAACGGATGGCTGTGGCAACTCAGAGCAGTTTACGCAAACGATCACGATAGAAGATAATACGGCGCCGGTGCTGACGGGCCTTCCGGCAGATGTGACGGTGAACTGTGCGGATCCGCTACCGGATATTGCCAGTCCAAGCCTGACGGATGATTGTGATGCGACCACTTCTCTGGATTACAATGAGGAGACGACGCCAGCCGACTGTGCGGGCAATTACGAGCTTCGCAGAATCTGGACGGCAACGGATGGCTGTGGCAACTCAGAGCAGTTTACGCAAACGATCACGATAGAAGATAATACGGCGCCGGTGCTGACGGGCCTTCCGGCAGATGTGACGGTGAACTGTGCGGATCCGCTACCGGATATTGCCAGTCCAAGCCTGACGGATGATTGTGATGCGACCACTTCTCTGGATTACAATGAGGAGACGACGCCAGCCGACTGTGCGGGCAATTACGAGCTTCGCAGAATCTGGACGGCAACGGATGGCTGTGGCAACTCAGAGCAGTTTACGCAAACGATCACGATAGAAGATAATACGGCGCCGGTGCTGACGGGCCTTCCGGCAGATGTGACGGTGAACTGTGCCGATCCGCTACCGGATATTGCCAGTCCAAGCCTGACGGATGATTGTGATGCGAATACTTCTCTGGATTACAATGAGGAGACGACGCCAGCCGACTGTGCGGGCAATTACGAGCTTCGCAGAATCTGGACGGCAACGGATGGCTGTGGCAACTCAGAGCAGTTTACGCAAACGATCACGATAGAAGATAATACGGCGCCGGTGCTGACGGGCCTTCCGGCAGATGTGACGGTGAACTGTGCCGATCCGCTACCGGATATTGCCAGTCCAAGCCTGACGGATGATTGTGATGCGAATACTTCTCTGGATTACAATGAGGAGACGACGCCAGCCGACTGTGCGGGCAATTACGAGCTTCGCAGAATCTGGACGGCAACGGATGGCTGTGGCAACTCAGAGCAGTTTACGCAAACGATCACGATAGAAGATAATACGGCGCCGGTGCTGACGGGCCTTCCGGCAGATGTGACGGTGAACTGTGCCGATCCGCTACCGGATATTGCCAGTCCAAGCCTGACGGATGATTGTGATGCGAATACTTCTCTGGATTACAATGAGGAGACGACGCCAGCCGACTGCGCGGGCAATTACGAGCTTCGCAGAATCTGGACGGCAACGGATGGCTGTGGCAACTCAGAGCAGTTTACGCAAACGATCACGATAGAAGATAATACGGCGCCGGTGCTGACGGGCCTTCCGGCAGACGTGACGGTGAACTGTGCCGATCCGCTACCGGACATTGCCAGTCCAAGCCTGACGGATGATTGTGATGCGACCACTTCTCTGGATTACAATGAGGAGACGACGCCAGCCGACTGTGCGGGCAATTACGAGCTTCGCAGAATCTGGACGGCAACGGATGGCTGTGGCAACTCAGAGCAGTTTACGCAAACGATCACGATAGAAGATAATACGGCGCCGGTGCTGACGGGCCTTCCGGCAGATGTGACGGTGAACTGTGCCGATCCGCTACCGGATATTGCCAGTCCAAGCCTGACGGATGATTGTGATGCGACCACTTCTCTGGATTACAATGAGGAGACGACGCCAGCCGACTGTGCGGGCAATTACGAGCTTCGCAGAATCTGGACGGCAACGGATGGCTGTGGCAACTCAGAGCAGTTTACGCAAACGATCACGATAGAAGATAATACGGCGCCGGTGCTGACGGGCCTTCCGACAGATGTGACGGTGAACTGTGCCGACCCGCTACCGGATATTGCCAATCCAAGCCTGACGGATGATTGTGATGCGACCACTTCTCTGGATTACAATGAGGAGACGACGCCAGCCGACTGTGCGGGCAATTACGAGCTTCGCAGAATCTGGACGGCAACGGATGGCTGTGGCAACTCACAGCAGTTTACGCAAACGATCACGATAGAAGATAATACGGCGCCGGTGCTGACGGGCCTTCCGGCAGATGTGACGGTGAACTGTGCCGACCCGCTACCGGATATTGCCAGTCCAAGCCTGACGGATGATTGTGATGCGACCACTTCTCTGGATTACAATGAGGAGACGACGCCAGCCGACTGTGCGGGCAATTACGAGCTTCGCAGAATCTGGACGGCAACGGATGGCTGTGGCAACTCAGAGCAGTTTACGCAAACGATCACCGTGGAAGATGACCGAGGACCTGAATTTTTATCGATGCCAAATGATACCACTGTATTATGTTCGGGAGTTCCGTCCATTCAGAGTCCAATTATTTCTGACGAATGTGGTCTTATATCAGGTTTGTTTATGTTGGAGGATACGCTTTTTGGCAATGGGTGTCCGGAACTTTATACTATTCGCAGAGTTTGGACTATTACAGATGATTGCGGCAATAGCAGCCAGGCAACCCGCCTAATAACAGTTGAAGATTATAGTGCTCCTATTATTACAGATAGTCCAGATGATTTGACAGTTGAATGTGGATCAATTCCTGCTGAAACTCCGCCAACATTTGCGGATGGATGTACAGATGCCTTAACGATCACTTTTCATGAACAACAAGCTTTTGATTCGTGCATAGGTGCTTACACATTGGTTAGAACCTGGACTGCACAAGATAGCTGTGGGAATGATACCAGCTTTGCACAAAGTATTTTTGTCCATAATTGTACTTCTCCTCCTACGGCTACAATTGCTCCGGGCAATACTATTTGTGAAGGAGAAGAAATTCAATTTGTTGCAAGTATTGATAATATCGATCCACCAATTTACTATCAATGGCAATTCAGCGGTGATGGAGGAGTTAGCTGGACTGATATTACGGGTGCTACTGATTCTACTTACACTATTCCTTTAGCACTAAAATCGGATGAAGGCTTATATAGAATCAAAATTGCTACTTCTAAAACCGGCTTAAATGATGCCTATTGTAACTTGGCATCCAATGAAGTTATACTCGTTGTGATTGAGGAAAATCTTATTGATGACCAACAAAATATTTCAATTTGTGAAGGAGACTCCATACGCGTTGGTGGATCAACCTATTCTGTAGCAGGGACATTTACTGACACTTTACAAGGAATAAATGGCTGTGATAGTGCTATCGTTACATTGAATCTCACTATTAATCCTGTTTATGATTTATTAGTAGTAGATACTGTTTGCAATGGAGATTCTTATCAAATAGGGACATCTACTTATACCCAAAGCGGTATTTATCAGAATTCCCTGATAACAGACAATGGCTGCGACAGTCTCGTCACGCTTGATCTGACGGTTCGGCCTGAAAACCGGACAGATCTGATTGAATGGGTGTGCTATGGTGAAAGCTTCACCATAGGTACGAATACCTACAACGCATCGGGTAATTATTCTGTCAGCCTCACAGGAGACAATGGCTGCGACAGTCTCGTCACGCTTGATTTGACGGTTCGGCCTGAAAACCGGACAGATCTGATTGAATGGGTGTGCTATGGTGAAAGCTTCACCATTGGTACGGATAGCTACAATGCTTCGGGTAATTATTCTGTCACCCTCACAGGAGACAATGGCTGCGACAGCCTCGTCACGCTTGATTTGACGGTTCGGCCTGAAAACCGGACAGATCTGATTGAATGGGTGTGCTATGGTGAAAGCTTCACCATAGGTACGGATAGCTACAGCGCATCGGGTAATTATTCTGTCAGCCTCACAGGAGACAATGGCTGCGATAGTCTCGTCACGCTTGATTTGACGGTTCGGCCTGAAAACCGGACAGATCTGATTGAATGGGTGTGCTATGGTGAAAGCTTCACCATAGGTACGGATAGCTACAACGCTTCGGGTAATTATTCTGTCAGCCTCACAGGAGACAATGGCTGCGATAGTCTCGTCACGCTTGATTTGACGGTTGGGCCTGAAAACCGGACAGATCTGATTGAATGGGTGTGCTTTGGTGAAAGCTTCACCATTGGTACGGATAGCTACAGCGCATCGGGTAATTATTCTGTCACCCTCACAGGAGACAATGGCTGCGACAGCCTCGTCACGCTTGATTTGACGGTTGGGCCTGAAAACCGGACAGATCTGATTGAATGGGTGTGCTTTGGTGAAAGCTTCACCATTGGTACGGATAGCTACAATGCTTCGGGTAATTATTCTGTCACCCTCACAGGAGACAATGGCTGCGATAGCCTCGTCACGCTTGATCTGACGGTTCGGCCCGAAAACCGGACAGATCTGATTGAATGGGTGTGCTTTGGTGAAAGCTTCACCATAGGTACGGATAGCTACAGCGCATCGGGTAATTATTCTGTCACCCTCACAGGAGACAATGGCTGCGACAGTCTCGTCACGCTTGATCTGACGGTTGGGCCTGAAAACCGGACAGATCTGATTGAATGGGTGTGCTATGGTGAAAGCTTCACCATAGGTACGGATAGCTACAGCGCATCGGGTAATTATTCTGTCACCCTCACAGGAGACAATGGCTGCGATAGCCTCGTCACGCTTGATTTGACGGTTCGGCCTGAAAACCGGACAGATCTGATTGAATGGGTGTGCTATGGTGAAAGCTTCACCATAGGTACGGATAGCTACAGCGCATCGGGTAATTATTCTGTCACCCTCACAGGAGACAATGGCTGCGACAGCCTCGTCACGCTTGATCTGACGGTTCGGCCCTTTAATGGTGTTGTTCAACAATTTGATATTTGCCAGGGAGATGAATATGAGGGCATTATTTATATTAGTGATGCAACACTCAATGAGGTGGTACCTGGAAGTGATGGTTGTGATAGTACAACTACAACGCACCTTTTCGTTCACCCACAATATTCTATTCAAACTACGAGAGAGCTTTGTGAAGGAAGTACTATAAATGGAACGGTTGTTTACAATGATACTACTATCACAGCTAGTCATTCTTCTATGTTTGGGTGTGATAGCGTTTTGACTATTACTATCCAAATCAAGGATGTAATCAATGATGTCAGGGATGTAGATTTGTGTCAGGGAGAGCTTTTTGAAGGCAACTTATACAGCAATGATACCACGCTCACACAAGCACTAATCAGCCAAACCGGTTGTGACAGTATTGTAGTGAGGAATCTAAAAATTCATGAGTTGTCAGATTCTAATCTAGTTGAAGCCATTTGCTTTGGCGAAAGCATTCAGATTGGCAGTAATACTTTCAACACTACAGGGAATTATACGGTCACTCTAAACAATTCATTTGGTTGTGATAGTACAGTAATGCTTGATTTAACGGTTTGGCCGAAGAACGAAGTAGCTCTTGCTGAAACTATCTGCTTTGGAGATAGTGTCCTGCTGGGCAACACATTCTATCACAATAGCGGTGTACATAGCATAACTTCAACAGATGTCAATGGTTGTGATAGCACTACGAATTTAAGCCTAACAGTCAAGCCTCAGATCATTACCAATCTAAACAAGGAGCTATGCTTCGGTGACAGTATCTCAATAGGCAACACCTATTATTCGAGTTCTGGATATTATTCGAATACACTTTTAGCGGCTGACGGATGTGATAGTACGGTTCAACTATCCTTATTAGTACGTCCTGAAATTCAAACCAGCCTGGTTGAAAGCATTTGCGAGGGATCAGATTATACGGTTGGAAGCCATACCTATTCTTCAACGGGCATTTATCATGATACGCTACCCGCCGTTAATGGTTGCGATAGTTTAATACAGCTCGATTTAACTATTTTGCCGGTTGCAAGCACGGACTTGGTTGAGACAATTTGCTATGGTGAAGCATATGAAGTAGGAGGCGTTTTATACAATTCATCCGGCAGTTATAGTATTCCTCTCACAGGTACCAATGGTTGTGACAGCACGGTGAATTTAGATCTTACCATACTCCCAGAAATTATCGAAAATGAATCTATCGAATTGTGCCAGGGTGAAAGCTATAATGGTACCACCTATACGCAAAACGCCACCTATACTACCGTTCATCCAAGTATATCTTCCTGTGACAGCACAGTACATACTTCTATCTTAGTACATCCTACATACAATCTTACTCAATCAGTTTCTCTTTGTGAAGGAGCCGAATTTAATAACGTGATTTACTTTAGCGACACCACCATTCAACTGGTCGGCACCAGCATCAATGGCTGTGATAGTATAAATAATTTCAGTATCAATGTTACGGAAACTATCGAAACCACGATTCCTGTGCAGCTCTGTGAGAATGAGCTATTTAACGGAGCAAACTATCCAAGAGACACTATTATTGAAGAACAATTCAATAGCGCTCAAGGATGTGATAGTGTAGTTTATTTTAATATAAACGTCCTTCCGCTTGCTGATTCCAGCTTATCCTTGCAAATCTGTGAGGGTGAGTCGATCACGGTTGGTACCAGCACCTACTCTGCCAGTGGCACCTATACCGATGTTATTACTTCCAGTGCAGGCTGCGATAGCACGGTCAACCTACAGTTAAGGGTCATACAGCCCCTCAGAGATACGCTCACGGCTAGTCTGTGCCAGGGCGATACATACAATGGCACTGCATACAATGCCAGCACCATCCTGACAGAGACCCTTGTCAGTGCGAGTGGCTGCGATAGCATAGTAAGAACGGAGATCACCGTCTTTGACACCTTTGCGCCTACACTACAGGCGGAAATCTGTGCAGGTGAATTCTTTGCCGGGCAGCAACCCACTCAGGATACAACCATCACTGAAAATCTGTTTACTGTCCATGGTTGTGATAGTACGGTCACTACTCAGCTCACTGTTCATCCTACTGAAGACGAAACCCGAAACATCACTCTTTGCAACGATCAGCTCTACCAGGGGGTACTCTATACGAATGACACCATTGTTGTAGAAAATCTCATTACCGCGCATGGTTGTGAGCGGATCGTACGGCATGACATCATTGTCCGGGATGAGATCATCAATGACCTTGATGAGACTATCTGTGAGGGTGAGTCGATCACGGTTGGTACCAGCACCTACTCTGCCAGTGGCACCTATACCGATGTTATTACTTCCAGTGCAGGCTGCGATAGCACGGTCAACCTACAGTTAAGGGTCATACAGCCCCTCAGAGATACGCTCACGGCTAGTCTGTGCCAGGGCGATACATACAATGGCACTGCATACAATGCCAGCACCATCCTGACAGAGACCCTTGTCAGTGCGAGTGGCTGCGATAGCATAGTAAGAACGGAGATCACCGTCTTTGACACCTTTGCGCCTACACTACAGGCGGAAATCTGTGCAGGTGAATTCTTTGCCGGGCAGCAACCCACTCAGGATACAACCATCACTGAAAATCTGTTTACTGTCCATGGTTGTGATAGTACGGTCACTACTCAGCTCACTGTTCATCCTACTGAAGACGAAACCCGAAACATCACTCTTTGCAACGATCAGCTCTACCAGGGGGTACTCTATACGAATGACACCATTGTTGTAGAAAATCTCATTACCGCGCATGGTTGTGAGCGGATCGTACGGCATGACATCATTGTCCGGGATGAGATCATCAATGACCTTGATGAGACTATCTGTGAGGGTGAGTCGATCACGGTTGGTACCAGCACCTACTCTGCCAGTGGCACCTATACCGATGTTATTACTTCCAGTGTAGGCTGCGATAGTACGGTCAACCTGCAGTTAAGGGTCATACAGCCCGTCAGAGATACGCTCACGGCTAGTCTGTGCCAGGGCGATACATACAATGGCACTGCATACAATGCCAGCACCATCCTGACAGAGACCCTTGTCAGTGCGAGTGGCTGCGATAGCATAGTAAGAACGGAGATCACCGTCTTTGACACCTTTGCGCCTACACTACAGGCGGAAATCTGTGCAGGTGAATTCTTTGCCGGGCAGCAACCCACTCAGGATACAACCATCACTGAAAATCTGTTTACTGTCCATGGTTGTGATAGTACGGTCACTACTCAGCTCACTGTTCATCCTACTGAAGACGAAACCCGAAACATTACTCTTTGCAACGATCAGCTCTACCAGGGGGTACTCTATACGAATGACACCATTGTTGTAGAAAATCTCATTACCGCGCATGGTTGTGAGCGGATCATACGGCATGACATCATTGTCCGGGATGAGATCATCAATGACCTTGATGAGACTATCTGTGAGGGTGAGTCGATCACGGTTGGTACCAGCACCTACTCTGCCAGTGGCACCTATACCGATGTTATTACTTCCAGTGTAGGCTGCGATAGCACGGTCAACCTGCAGTTAAGGGTCATACAGCCCGTCAGAGATACGCTCACGGCTAGTCTGTGCCAGGGCGATACATACAATGGCACTGCATACAATGCCAGCACCATCCTGACAGAGACCCTTGTCAGTGCGAGTGGCTGCGATAGCATAGTAAGAACGGAGATCACCGTCTTTGACACCTTTGCGCCTACACTACAGGCGGAAATCTGTGCAGGTGAATTCTTTGCCGGGCAGCAACCCACTCAGGATACAACCATCACTGAAAATCTGTTTACTGTCCATGGTTGTGATAGTACGGTCACTACTCAGCTCACTGTTCATCCTACTGAAGACGAAACCCGAAACATCACTCTTTGCAACGATCAGCTCTACCAGGGGGTACTCTATACGAATGACACCATTGTTGTAGAAAATCTCATTACCGCGCATGGTTGTGAGCGGATCGTACGGCATGACATCATTGTCCGGGATGAGATCATCAATGACCTTGATGAGACTATCTGTGAGGGTGAGTCGATCACGGTTGGTACCAGCACCTACTCTGCCAGTGGCACCTATACCGATGTTATTACTTCCAGTGTAGGCTGCGATAGTACGGTCAACCTGCAGTTAAGGGTCATACAGCCCGTCAGAGATACGCTCACGGCTAGTCTGTGCCAGGGCGATACATACAATGGCACTGCATACAATGCCAGCACCATCCTGACAGAGACCCTTGTCAGTGCGAGTGGCTGCGATAGCATAGTAAGAACGGAGATCACCGTCTTTGACACCTTTGCGCCTACACTACAGGCGGAAATCTGTGCAGGTGAATTCTTTGCCGGGCAGCAACCCACTCAGGATACAACCATCACTGAAAATCTGTTTACTGTCCATGGTTGTGATAGTACGGTCACTACTCAGCTCACTGTTCATCCTACTGAAGACGAAACCCGAAACATTACTCTTTGCAACGATCAGCTCTACCAGGGGGTACTCTATACGAATGACACCATTGTTGTAGAAAATCTCATTACCGCGCATGGTTGTGAGCGGATCGTACGGCATGACATCATTGTCCGGGATGAGATCATCAATGACCTTGATGAGACTATCTGTGAGGGTGAGTCGATCACGGTTGGTACCAGCACCTACTCTGCCAGTGGCACCTATACCGATGTTATTACTTCCAGTGCAGGCTGCGATAGCACGGTCAACCTGCAGTTAAGGGTCATACAGCCCGTCAGAGATACGCTCACGGCTAGTCTGTGCCAGGGCGACACATACAATGGCACTGCATACAATGCCAGCACCATCCTGACAGAGACCCTTGTCAGTGCGAGTGGCTGCGATAGCATAGTAAGAACGGAGATCACCGTCTTTGACACCTTTGCGCCTACACTACAGGCGGAAATTTGTGCAGGTGAATTCTTTGCCGGGCAGCAACCCACTCAGGATACAACCATCACTGAAAATCTGTTTACTGTCCATGGTTGTGATAGTACGGTCACTACTCAGCTCACTGTTCATCCTACTGAAGACGAAACCCGAAACATCACTCTTTGCAACGGTCAGCTCTACCAGGGGGTACTCTATACGAATGACACCATTGTTGTAGAAAATCTCATTACCGCGCATGGTTGTGAGCGGATCATACGGCATGACATCATTGTCCGGGATGAGATCATCAATGACCTTGATGAGACTATCTGTGAGGGTGAGTCGATCACGGTTGGTACCAGCACCTACTCTGCCAGTGGCACCTATACCGATGTTATTACTTCCAGCGCAGGCTGCGATAGTACGGTCAACCTGCAGTTAAGGGTCATACAGCCCGTCAGAGATACGCTCACGGCTAGTCTGTGCCAGGGCGACACATACAATGGCACTGCATACAATGCCAGCACCATCCTGACAGAGACCCTTGTCAGTGCGAGTGGCTGCGATAGCATAGTAAGAACGGAGATCACCGTCTTACCAAGCAATGAAGTGCAATTGAATTTTGATATATGTGCAGGAGATAGCTTATTTATAGGAAATGCTTTCCAATACAGTTCAGGGGTTTTTTATGATACCTTGCTGAATCAGCATAATTGTGATAGTGTAATTATTAGCAATTTGACAGTAGCGCCTTGTACAGAAAACACAGCAATAAGTGTAGATGTCTGTGCAGGGGACAGTCTCTTTGTAGGTGGAGCCTATCAAACCCAGTCGGGCGTTTACACAGATACGTTTACAGGCATCAATGGGCAGGATAGTATTATCACCACAACCTTGACAATTCTCCCCACAAAGGTACAATCGACGCAAGTAATGATTTGCGAGGGTGATTCCGTATTGATCGGCACTACTTATCATAGTACAGGAGGGGTATTCACAGAGTCTTATCAAAGCACAAATGGTTGCGATAGCATAATAATCACTGAATTGATCGTCCATCCATCCTCTGTGCAAACCATGCCAGTGGGATTATGCGAAGGGCAAACCATCTTCGCAGGAGGTGCGATGCAATCTTCTGCGGGATTGTATTTCGACACTTATACAAATATGTATGGCTGTGATAGTGTAGTAGTTACGGAATTAACGATCCACTCCAATTACGACACATTGGTTCTGGCTAACATTTGTACAGGAGATTCCCTGCTAGTCGGCAACACCTATTATTCACAGGAGGGCACTTACCAATACACGTATCAAACGCAGACAGGTTGCGACAGTGTTGTCAACGTCCTTCTATCCACAACCGACAAGGTTACGACAACAGAAGTCGCAACGATTTGTGAAGGAGATTCTATATTACTGGAAGGCAGCCACCAAACTCAAACCGGAACCTATACCGATTCCTTTGTCAGTGCTAGTGGTTGTGATAGTGTGGTAGTGACAGAATTGACAGTGGTACAGCCATACACTTCTACAATAACTGCCGTGATTTGCGAAGGCGAGACTTACTTTGCCGCTGGCCAACAGCAAAGTACCAGTGGCCAGTACATAGATACTATTCCAGATGCGAATGGCTGTAAAAATATTTTCATTACCAATCTGACCGTACACCCACAGGCCAACGATACCATACGCACTCAGATTTGTCAGGGCGATTCGATATTGATTGCTGGCGCTATGCAAAACAGTTCCGGCACTTTCATTGACACACTACAGTCCAGTAACGGATGTGACAGCATTCTTGTTGCTATTTTGACTGTAAATGATCCATCGGAAGAGCGCGTATTGGTTGGCTTGTGTGAGGGCGAGCGCTACTTCGCTGCTAATGCCTGGCAAACTACCAACGGCATGTATTATGATACTCTGACAACTGCTGTTGGATGCGACAGTATTCTTGCAACAGAGCTTGTATTCTTTCCTACTGAACGGACTCACTTACGGGCTACCATTTGCAATGGAGACAGCATGTTGATTGGTGGCGTGTACTATTCAGCGAGTGGAAGCTATGATAACATGTTGAGTGATATTAAAGGTTGCGATAGTATAGTGACGGTCAACTTACTGGTGGTTGACCAGTTTGAATCTCTCGTTCAGGAAACCATCTGCGAAGGAGACAGTCTCTTTGTAGGAGGAGCTTATCAGACAATCGCTGGCGAATATCAGGATACTTATACATCCGTCGCGGCTTGTGATAGCATCATCATTACCGAGCTATTGGTAGAACCTAATGTGGAATTATTTACAAGCGATGAATATATTTGCTATGGTGAGGAGATTGAACTATTAGTAACAGGTGCCGATCAGGTAAGCTGGTCGCCCAAAACGGGTCTCAGTTGCTCCACATGCCCCAACCCAATCGCTACACCTTCACAAACTACTACTTACACCGTAAGTGCCAGAACTTGCCTGGGGGCTAGCGTGCAAACGGAAGTTACTGTTTTTGTGAGCGAAGCACCGGACTTGTTTGTGCCCATCCAATTTACTGAAATCGTCAAAGGCGACTCTGTTCAGTTGGAGGCCTGGATTGATGACCCCAATGCCACCTTGGTATGGACATTGAATGGGGAGGAAATTTGCCGAGGTTGCAATATACTCACGGTAAGCCCTGAGCAAACGAAAGTTTATCGGGTAACTGTGGAAGGTGAATTAGGGTGTTCGGTAGCCAATGAGATAACGGTTCGGGTGGATGATTCCTGTAAACTGAGTAACTGGGAAATTCCGAATATTATCTCTCCAAATGGGGATGGACACAACGATTACTTTGAAATCAAATACGAGCAGGTTACCAGTATCAAGTTGTTGCGCATTTACAATCGCTGGGGCGAGTTGGTCTATGAAACCAACGATGTCAACAAGCCCTGGGATGGTTCCTACAAAGGGGTAAGGCTCAATCCGGGCGTGTATATCTACTATATCGAAGGGGTTTGCTTAGATGAAGAGGATTTTGTAAAAACAGGAAACGTCACGGTACTGCGATAATAATACACTTTTGAGCATACATACGTTGCAATATCCATAATTAGAAGCGGCCCATTTCATCAGGTGAAACGGGCCGCTTCTGATTATCCAGTCAACTTTGTGCTATCTGGCAGCCCGGATAGTTGTCGTTTCCTGTATCCAACATCCTACCTTGAAGGTATCCCCCTCCTTCAGGCCCCGTTGAAAAACATCCTCCACGCTAGGCATGTATTGTTTATATCGGCTGATAAATTTATTCGCTTCGGCTGCTACGCTGGAGTCCATGCGCTTGGCCTGACTCCATTTGTCGATGGCTGGCCAGGTCACCACCTGACTATCCCAGCCACGGCCCGGCCCGCAGAGTGGCCCGCTGGAAGCATACAATCGCCCGATCAACATTAAGGGCTGCCCGGAATTGGGGTTGTACTTCATCGACTCTCTGGCAAAGCGACGGGCCTTAGCAAAGTTTTTGAGATGTACATAATAGATTTTCGCAATCCGCAAAGCGTAAATCGCCTTCTTTTCGGCATTGTCACTTTTTGAAATGTAGGATTCATAATGCCCAATCGCTTCCCGGAAACGGCCTGCCTCCAATGCTTCCTTTGCCTGCCTCAAATCACCAGCAGTGGGCAGCGGGGTGAAACAATGTGTTCTTTTGGCCTGCTCTACTTGCGCCAGTTTGGGATTGTCGGCAGCGCACTTGCCCCACCGCAAACGGCTGGCCACCTCATTGATCACCTCGCAATTGGTGGGATCGGCTTCAAATTCTGAAAAGTAGCGATTGATGTAATATTGGCAGTCGTAAAAATTTTCAATACCTTCCAACTGTTCCAAACGCGCCGGAGCATACCCCTCCACAATCTTCCAGGGCTCACATTCTTTGGCATTCTTACAATTGGCCAGCCCTTTCTTGATCGCTTGTCGTATCAGCGCTTGCAACTTCTGGGCTTCTTCCACCGGAATTTTCTTTTCGAGCAGCAAATTAGAGAGCAGTGCAGTCAGGGGGTTGAGGATGAAGTAGTTAGCATCTTCACTATCTGTTAGCAATGACTGCTTTAGCAGCTTATACTTTTCCATATCGGTAGCCTGCTCGGGATACTTGTAGTAATAATCGAATCCCTTGCGGCCAGAAATGTAGCCTTCCTCTCCATAGCATTCAGCACGCTCGTCGTACAATTTCATAATGTTTGCAACATATTCCTTCTTCTTGCTTTCATCGGTTGCAACAGAATGGAAATAGTTATAAATTTTGATGCCGTCTTCAAAATGGTCGGCCCGTTTTCCATCGGCTGCAGGTGCCTGTTCATAGGCTTCCATCCAAAGTTCGAAAGCAAGATGGTAGAGGCTGTCAATAATCTTTTTATTAGCTGAGCGGCCTTTCTTTATCTCGGTGCGAATTTCCCGTAGCTGGTCTTTATATAATACATGCGCTTCGATGATCACGTCTTTTCTGGGTGACTTGTTCCAATTTTTACAAGTGCTCACCTCTTCCTCTTCCTCAACGACGGGCGTTTCGGGAGGTTGGTTCTGGGTGGTTTTTTCACCTACTTTGGGCGAGCAAGCAAAAAAGACAAAGAAGGCCATGAGGCAATAAAGAGAAAGCGGCGATTTGCTGTTCATCATTTTCCAGATTTTTGTTCTTCGAGTTGTAAAGATAGCAAGTTATAAAAAATCGAAACCTTTCCATGAGCGCTATAAACGCCAAAAGCTCCGCTAAATGAATAACGGAGCTTTTGGCGTTTAAATTCTTAATAGAGGTTAAAGCTTCATTAAAAACGCAACTTCACCGTCTCACCGATCCAGCAGCCTACCTTTACGGTTTGTCCCTCTTTGTAGCCCATCATAAAAGCTGTTTCTTTATCAGGCTTTGAGCTGCTATACTTGGCAATTCGGTTGTTGGCCTCACTGGCAACGCCACCGTCAATCGACTTTGCATAGGCATATTTATCAATGGCAGCCAACACAGCAAGGCGCTGATTGAACGAATCGCCACATTTTCTACTGGACTTGGCGTACAGATCGCCCAGCAACATGAAGGGCTGCCCCCAATTGGGCCGCATCTTTGCAGCATCCAGTGCATACTGCCGAGCTACGGAATAGTTGCCCAGCTTGCGGCCTTCGATGGATGCAATCCGAAAACGGTAGTCGGCCTGCTTGGCGATGTCTGTTTCCGCCTCCATGGCCTCTTTGTATTTGGTGATTGATTCACGGTACTTGCCCTCATCGTACAGATTTTTGGCAACAACGGCAGGATTATTGGCCTCAAACTCTGCTTTGCGGCGCGCATTTTCAGCCGCCGCATACACAGCCCATTTGGCCTCCAGCTTCACCAGGAAAGCCTCCGTTTCTTCACATCCCTGACGCTTGAGGGTGCGAATGGCTTCTTCCAAAAATGCAGGATCATCTTTTTTATCCTCATATTCAGGCTCGTACTTTTTTACAAAATATTCACAGTCGAAGATATGATTTTCGATGGTAGCAAACACCCCATTCATCGATTCTTTCGCTTGCTTGTATTGCGCTTTGAATTTTTCGTTGTTGGCGATGTTGTGGTCACTAATTTCATTGAGCTTCAAGAAAATGGCGCGCGCTTCTTCCTTGCTCATTTTTTCATTAGTAAATAAATATTGGACCACCGTGGCGTAAGGTACCATGATAATGTACTCGCTATCATTGCTCCCTTTTTCCACTGCATCATGAAGTACTTGTTTTACTTTATCGTAGGGTGTGCGCAGCTCGTAGAACATATCAAAAGCCTTGCGACCAAGCAGGCGAGCCTCTTCACCATCCTTTCCGTAGCATTCTATTTGCTGGTCGTATAGCTTCAATATCATATCGACATATTCCTTCTTCTTAACTTCATCGGCTTCATTTTTCAGTTTGTGCTTATAGATGGCCCGCCCATCTGTGTAATGGAAGGGGCGCTGACCGTCGGCGGCAGGCGCTATGGTATAGGCTTTCTGCCAATTGGCGAAGGCTGCATCAAAGTTTTTTGATTTCACCGCATCACGATACAATACGTGCGCTTCCAGCCCTTCGCTCTCTTTGGGCGATTCGGAAAATTTGCCGCACTGGGCATGTACAGCCACGCTGGCAGTAGTCAAGATCATCAACAGCAATGCCAGGGCTAATAAATTGGGTAGTCGTTTCATGATTAATTAAATTTTCGTTTAATGAACCAGGATGCATCGTTTAGTGTGAAGCCCAACGCAAGCCGGGCGTATGTTTCTCTTAGCGATTCGGAGGAGCCAAATTGACCGAGCTCGAAAGCTACATTTACAAAAGATTGCTTTTGCCTGGTAACTATAGGAAACCCAAATCCAAAGGTTATTCCATAGTTGGTTAATTGTTTGTTAAGAAAATCAGTTCGCGGGTCTGTACTATAAAAAGCTCCAAAGCGATAACGTATCTTCTTCCAGTAATTATTGTACGAATTGATATCGGGGATGATTTCTCCACCCATCGCAATTCGATATACATTGTCGAGGTTTTCGGGCTTGGCATCATTTTCATATTGCTGCCAAAAGCTCATCGAATAGTCAAAGCCCGCTTGCCATTTGTTGCGCTTGCCATAGATCAGCCCGATGCCAAATTCACCCGGCAGCTTGCCTTTCCCCTCCACTTCCTCCACATTGCGGATGGTATCTACGGCATTATATTCCTGATTTACCCGAAGGTAAAAAGAGCTCGTAGTGGTATTAAAACCATTCGCTGAATTGCCGTAAGCTCCTGCTTTCATAAATCTGGAAAACTGCTTGGCGGTCCCATCTTCCTTAAAGTCAAAGAATTTTTGATACTGAACGCCCACATTCCAAAGCAAGCCGCCTACGCTGATCTCGTCATTCAGTAAGTCTTCATAAGACGCAGGTAAATTCAGAAAAGTCACGCGCCGGTCGTTGCTGATTTTCCCAAACATGTAGCTCAGGTTCACGCCGAATGAAAAATCTTTATACTTCATACTATTGCCCCAAAGCACTCGGTAGGTACCACCATTCCCCTGAAAAATAGTGCGTACCGTATCGGCACCAGGCTGAGGGGTCAGCGTTTCCACATCATATCCAACGATGGTATAGGGAAGCAGGGCAAAGGTCATCCCGAAGTCAAATTTGGATTCTTTTCTGTCAAGAATATCATTTATCGGATTGCGCAGCGGAAAGCCCAAAGCCAGATAGCTAAGGTTGCCACTCCAAATATTCTCCGACTGCTCATTGCTCTTCAAACCACTCACTTTGGCAAACATCCCCACTTCGAAGGCTGTATGAGTCAGAGGACTATAGGAAGCCGGATTGACTAGATTGAGGCGGTACCGGCTGTTGTATGCCGAGCCGATATTGGCCATTCCATTGATATGCGAAAAGTATTGAGTTGACAGATTGCCCAACCCAAAGCGGGAATAGGGTGAGTTGCTTTTGGGCTGCGCGAAGCTGCTAAAAGCGGCAAGCACAAAAGCCAACAGCAGAAAAAATTTAGTCAGGGTTTTGAACATATGTATTCAAAATTTCATTTAGCCCTACAAGGACCAAATTTGGGTGTACAAATATCTTGGTTTTCAAATGATTTGCAAAATAATCGGCGTCACCCCCTGTTAACACAACGTTAATCCGGTCAAAGTGTCGCCTGTAGTGGCGAATAAAGCCTTCTACTTCCAGCACGGCAGCCGTCTGTGCGCCGTTCAAAATAGCAGATGCCGTAGTATTTCCGACTAGCTCAAACCGGCTAAAATCCCTTGCCACCAGCGGCAGACGGGCGGTAAACTGATGCATGGCACGTAGGCGCATACCCATACCAGGGCTAATGTTGCCGCCATGATAAGTGCCCTCGCTATCGATAATATCATAGGTAATGCAAGTGCCCGCATCTACCACCAAACTGCTCTTCGCCGGGTACAGTCGGTAGGCACCAACCACCGCAGCCACGCGATCTTTCCCCAGCGTCTTCGGGCTTTTGTAGAGGTTGCGGATCGGAAGTGGTGTATCGGCCGTAAGCTCCATGAAATTCGGCTGCGCTGCCAAAAAACCAGCCACCCGTTTGGGTATGCGACCCGTTGATGATAGCGCGATCCAATCAATGGCATATTCCTTCAATAAACGCCGGAGCTTTCTCAGGCCCCACTTCCCTTGCCAGACTTTTACATCCAGCAAGCTTTCCTCATCGAAAACGCCCAACTTTGTACGGGTATTGCCATTGTCAATTATTAGATTCATTTCAATGCCAAAATGGTGTATCCAATTTCCACTTTTTCTTAATGCTTAAAATGCCGAATACCCGTCATCACCATAGCCATATCATGCGCATCGCAAAAATCGATGCTCGCTTGATCCTTGATCGAGCCGCCAGGCTGCACTACTGCCCTGATACCGGCCTCGTGAGCGATCTCTACGCAATCGGGGAAGGGGAAAAATGCATCCGATGCCATCACAGCGCCTTGCAACTCAAACCCAAAATGCCTGGCTTTGAGGATGGCCTGCCGCAAGGCATCCACCCTAGAGGTTTGGCCACAACCCATGCCCGCCAACTGCTGATCCTTCACCAGCACGATTGTATTTGACTTGAGATGTTTCACACATTTGTTGGCGAACAGCAAATCCCGGATTTCACCTGCCGTAGGAGCTTGCCTGGTGACTTGCCGAAAATCCTCCTCCGTTTCCGATCGCAGGTCAGTGTCCTGGCTAATCACACCATTGAGCAGGCTTTTGAAGGTAGTATTGTGTGTGTAAAAATCTTTGATGCGCAGCAAAATGCGTTTCTTTTTAGCCGACAGCAGATCAAGCGCTCCCCTGCTAAAGCCGGGAGCGATGAGCACTTCATAGAATAGCTGATGGATAGCTTCAGCTGTAGGCAAATCAATCGCATGATTGCAAATGAGGATACCTCCGAATGCCGAAACCGGATCGCCCGCAAGTGCCGCCTGCCAGGCTTCGGCGACGGTGGGCCGGGTGCTTATACCACAAGGATTGGTATGCTTGAGTACTGCAAAGGTCGGCGGGGCATCCTTGAATTCGGCCATCAAGTTGACCGCAGCATCCACATCTACCAGATTATTGTACGAAAGGGCTTTGCCGCTCAATTTGTCAAACATGTCCTCCAGCCTGCCAAAAAACACCCCCTGCTGATGTGGGTTCTCACCATATCGCAGAGCCTTATTATCGACTATGCTGTGTTTAAAAACAGGCTCTTCGCTGCCTTTGTGGAAGTAGTTAAAGATAGCGGTATCGTAATGAGAGGAAATTTGAAAAGCCCGGCGCGCCAACATTTTGCGGTCAGCCAAATCTGTGGAGCCGGTCTTTTGTTGAAGCAGTTTGAGCAATAGAGCATATTCATTCCTGGAAGGCACCACTACCACATCGCGGTAATTTTTGGCAGCAGCCCGAATGAGGGAAATTCCACCGATGTCGATTTTTTCAATAATCTCCGCCTCCTCATCAGTATTGGCCAATGTTTCCTCAAAAGGATAGAGGTCAACGATAACCAGATCGATTTCCGGTATGTCGTATTCGGCCAGCTGAGCGAGGTGGTCATCTTCACGGCGAGCAAGCAGGCCGCCAAATACTTTGGGGTGCAGGGTTTTAACGCGCCCGTCGAGGATGGAAGGGTAGGAAGTGATATTTTCAACAGCCTCTACAGGTATATCGAGCTTTTCAATAAACCGCTGTGTGCCGCCTGTGGAATACAATTGTACGCCAAGTTGGTGCAAATGCTGCACAATAGGTTCCAAACCCTCCTTGGAAAACACAGAGATCAATGCTGATTTTATCTTTTTTGCTGTCATGCTTCAGTAGATAGGTAGTTTTCTTAAAAGATGTGCAAAAGTACAGAGAATGCCCTGAACTACAAAGGTTATTTGAAAGGCAAAAAAGAGATTTTGTGCTATTCAAAAACCTGACTTATTCCACCAAACAGGCTGGCAGAATAGCAATACTTATTAATACCTTGACAGCAATAAATCAATTAGCACCACTATCCATAAAAGCTATGAAAATTACTTTTACCTACTTCCTCGCACTGATCGCCCTCTCCACACTCAACGCACAAATATCCTTCTCCGGGCAGGTTCTTGACCAGGAAACTAACGAAGCACTGATAGGTGCAAACGTAATTTTTTATCAACAAAATAAAATCGTTTCTGCCACCTGTACCGATTCGGACGGCCACTACAAGCTAAAACTTCAGCCCGGCAAGTACAATGTAGAAATCACCTACATTGGTTACCAAAGTTCCGACATCCGAGGCGTATTGGTGGAGTCCGATCTGCCAAAACAACTAAACGTAAACTTGATGACGGACTACATTAATCTGGAGGAGGTGGTAGTATCTGCTCTAAAAATAATGACCACTGGTTGTCGGTTAATCTGTTGTTGCGGCCAAGTTACATCTCCAACACCCGACCAGGAGCCTGACCACAAACCATCGGCTAAGCCTTTAGTCAGGCTCCGTCTTTTCCCCAATCCAACCAATGAATATGTGGTCGTAGAGCTGCCAAAAGCGGTTGACCAACTCCAGCTTTATGACAGTCAGGGCAGGCTGTTACAGCAATTTGGCAGCAGGCCGGAGGGTCGGCATCGCCTTCAACTTGGCGACCTGCCAGCAGGCCACTACCTGATCCGCAGCCTCGGTGAAGCAAGGCAACAAACAGCCAGGCTCATGGTGCAGTACCCTCATTAAACCAATTCTGATCAACTGTTCGTTTTTTGCTCTATACTTCTATTACAAAATGTATAGCTATGAAAAGTATATTTACACTCCTTCTATTGTGCCTTCTATTGTGCGGATTCAGCATTCATCTTACAGCTCAAACCAGCCTGGAGGGCAAAGTCACCGATGGCCTTTCCGGCGAAACGTTGACCGGCGCTACGCTTGTTGCCTTTGCGAAAGGCATACGCAAAGGCGCTGCCGTCACCGATTACAATGGCAATTACAGCCTTTCTATACCGGCTGGCACCTACCTGCTGGAGGTTAGCTATTTGGGCTATGCCACTCAAAAAATATCAGGGGTGGTGGTAAAGAATGGCCAGCTAAACCGCCTGCAGATATTGATGGAAAGTGATGAATATACGCTCGATCCGGTCATCTTTGTGGATTATGCCAACCCGCTCATCCCGCCGGATGGCACCAAACGGGGTATGCTGCTCACTTCGGAAGAGATCCAATATATTCCCAGCCGCAATATCCGCAATATCCTGGCTATGTCGGCGGGAGTAGCTCAAGAGGATGAAAACTCGGACCTTTCTATCAAAGGCAGCAGGCTGAATGCTACCAATTTTTATATCGATGATTTTTTGGTAAATGGCAATCTGCTTATTCCCATCTCAGAGATTGAACAAATGGAGGTAATCACTGGGGGTATCGATGCCAAATACGGCGATGTGACGGGCGGGCTGGTGTCGATCATTACCAAAGGCCCTTCCGGCCGACTGAGCGGCGGGGCAGAATTGGAGACCTCCTCCTTGCTCGATGATTACAACTATACTCTCGCCGGTTTTAATATCAGCAGCCCACTAATCAAAAAGGATTCTGTACAAAGCATCCTCGGCCTGCGCCTCTCTGGCCGCTACCTCAGTCAGCTTGATGACGACCCTGCAGCCGGCAAAGTTTTTCGCATCAAAGAGGATAAGCTCCGGCAATTGGAAACACAGCCCGTTCGTCGGATTGGTGCATCGCGACTTCCCGCTGCAGAGTTTCTTTCTTCGGAGGATGTGACCAGCTTGAGTTATCGTCCTTTTGAAAAGTCAGAACAAATCGACTTCAACGCTCGCCTCGATGCCCGCCTCGGCAAACGAATCGACCTCATTGGTACCGTGGCCTACAACCGATTGAATGATCAGTTTACACCAAATTCCGAAAGCCTTAGCCGGCCCAGTTGGCGCCTGCTCAATGCTCACAACAACCCTACAGGGCTCACCAATCGCTATCGGGCCAACCTGCGGTTCAAACACCGGCTAGGGCAGCAGGAGCTGGACTGGGTCAATGCCGGCAAAGATCAATTTCAACTGCAGCGCATCCAAAATGCCAGCTATACCTTGATGATGGGTTATGAAAAAAACAAGTACAATGTATCCGATCACCGACACGGCAATCGCCCTTTTGAATATGGACATGTCGGCAATTTTGATTACGAGTGGGTCCCTGTTTTTTTGTTTGAAGACGGCCAGTTTCGGCATCGCGATTTCCGCCAGCAATTCAATAATTACCAGCCCGGCCAAATCAACCCGGTACTGGCAGCTTACAATGAGGATTCGGATATTCAAAACCTCAATGATTTGGTAGCGTTTAATGGCTTTTTTGTTGGCTCTGTGGATGCTGCCTGGGGCTTTCACACCAATGTGGGCACCGTTTATAACCGGATCGGTGAGCGCGACAATGACTTGTTTAGCTTTTCGGCTTCCGGGGCTTTTGAGTATGTCCCCAAAGATTCGGAACGGGGGCGCCATCATTTACAGTTTGGTATTACGTATGAGCAAAGGACGCACCGAGGGTATGAGCTGCGGCCCCGCGAGCTGTGGAACATCGCCCGCCAGCAAGCCAATCGCCACATTCTGGGAGTGGATACCACTCGCTTCGCAGATGTTAGCCAGGGACTGCATCCGACTTACTTTATTCAACCTGCTGATTTGCGGTTTTATCGTGCTGTACGCTCCGTGACGGGTCAGCAGCTGGGCGAGTATGTCAATGTGGATGCGCTACGGCCGGACCAGCTGTCGTTGGGCATGTTTTCGCCGCAGGAGCTGACCGACCACGGCATTGTCAATTACTGGGGCTATGATTTTCAAGGTAGGCGAATCAGCGATGAGGTGCGTTTCGATGATTTCTTTAGCGCTACGGATGAGGAGGGTATTCGCAGCTTTCCGGTAGCTGCCGACCGGCCGATCTATACCGCCGCGTATGTGCAGGATAAATTCTCTTTCAAGAATGTCATTTTCCGCCTCGGCCTGCGGGTCGATCGCTACGATGCCAATACCAAAGTGCTAAAAGACCCTTATTCACTCTATGAAATCATGGATGCCCGGACCTTTTATCAACAAACCGGGCAGCAGCAGCCTGAGGGGGTGCAAGATCATTACAAAGTATATTTGGATGGAGAAGGAGAAGATCAGGTAGCAGCCTTTCGCGATGGTGAGCAATGGTACTTCCCCGGCGGTGCTCCTGCCAATGATGGAAATGTACTCTTCGGCGGGCAAGTGGTAAGGCCCCGATACGTAAATCCAGAGGCAAACATCAAATCTGCCAATTTCGACCCCCATCAGTCTTTCGAAGATTATAAAGCACAGCTCAACTGGATGCCACGTCTTGCTTTTTCCTTTCCTATCTCAGAAGCAGCCAACTTCTTTGCTCATTACGACATCCTCACCCAGCGCCCGGCTACCAATACGCGGGTGACGGCTCTGGATTATTACTACTTCAATGAAAGAACGCCCGAAAACAACGCCAGCCTCAAGCCCAGCAAAACCATCGAATATGAGATTGGCTTTCAACAAAGATTGTCCAACTCTTCCGCACTCAAGCTGGCTGCCTATTACCGCGAGATGCGCGACATGATCCAGCTGCGCACCTATCTGTACATACCAGCTCCGGTAAATCAGTACACCACCTATGGCAACCTCGATTTCGGGACAGTCAAAGGATTTACAGCCCAGTATGAACTTCGGCGCACAGCCAATGTGACACTCAATGCCAATTACACCCTTCAATTTGCCAGCGGCACAGGCTCCACAGCCGAATCGCAGCGTGGCCTGACTGATCGGGGCAATTTGAGGACCCTCTTCCCTCTCGATTTTGATGTGCGCCACCGCCTGGTCACCAACCTCGACTATCGTTATGGGGAAGGCAAACAGTACAATGGCCCAAAATGGATGGGCAAAGATGTTTTTGCCAATACGGGCATTAATCTACAAGCTATCACCTTTTCAGGGGCACCCTTTACGGCCAAAAACCTGCCTACCAAGCTGGGTGGCGCAGGCACGGTGGGTGCGCTGAATGGCTCTCGCCTGCCCTGGCATTTCACCCTCAACTTACGCATCAACAAGCGCTTTAATCTCTCTCCGGGGAGCACCCGGCCTACATTGCTCAACGTATATTTGCGCATCCAAAATGTACTGGATCGGCGAAACATTATTCAGGTTTATCCAGCATCAGGTTCGCCCACCGATGATGGCTATCTGGCTTCCGCTTTCGGACAGGGTGAGCTGGAAACACTGCGCCGGTCGGGGCAGAGCGTGGAGTCCTTCCTGCTGTCCTATCAATGGCGGTTGAACAATCCGGATTTTTATAGCCTGCCCAGAAGGATGGTGTTGGGAGCTGCGTTGGAGTTTTAGATTTTCAGATGTCAGATGTACGGAGGGTCAGACGAGAGATGGCAAAAAATCAGACCGTCTGAAAATCTGCAAGTCTTCCGTCTATGCATCCGCTTGTCGGCCCCCTCACCCTCCATAATCCCTGCCCATCAGATCCCAGCAGGTGAGGAAAACGGCAGCGATAATCGGGCCGATGACAAAGCCGGAAAGCCCAAAGCAGGTAATGCCACCGAGGGTGGACAGCAGGATGAGGTAATCGGGCATTTGGGTATCGCGGCCCACGAGGATGGGGCGCAGCAGATTGTCGATCAGGCCAATGATCAATGAGCCGACAATAATTATTATGATGGCTTTGGTATAAGCACCCTGTATAAGCAGGATGATAGCAGCAGGCACCCATACAATACCGCTTCCTCCTACTGGCAGTAGGGAAAAGAGCGTCATCAGCACGCCCCAAAGCACAGCCCCTTCAATGTCTAGTAACCAAAAAAGCAATCCGCCTATACTCCCCTGAACGATGGCCACTATCATAGTTCCTTTGAGCGCTGCTCTGGCTACGCTTGCCGTCCGGTGCAAGAGTGTCCACTCTCTTTTGTCACCCATCGGTACGGCTCGGATGAGCTGGCGAAGAATGAGTTGGCCGTCGCGAAGAAAGAAAAACAACAGGTAGAGCATCAGTACAAACTGTATGGTAAAATTCAGCGCATTACCGACGTAGGATAGCGCCTGGTTGGCGATGGTTTGTGTGATTTGTAAGGCGGCACCTCTGAGCCCATCTTGGTAGTCGGAAATATTGATGCCAATACTTTCGGCCCAACTTTGCACCAATGGCAGCTGATTCTGGAGCTGTTCGATAAGCCCGGGCAGGTTGATCTCTCCGGAATTAATGCGTTGATAGAGTTGAGCCGATTCATCAACCAAAGCTACGGTGATGATGAAAAGCGGCAAGATGACTACAAATAGGATGAGCAGGATAGTGAGCAGGGCAGCCAGATTGGAGCGCCCTTTCACATAAATCCGGATAATGCGATAGGTGCGGTGGAAAATCACAGCCAAAACAGAGGCCCAAAAGGAAGCCATTAAAAAATCCTGGATCAACCCCAAAAAGGCCAATGTAACCAGCGTGACCAGCAAAATGAACGTGGCGCGGCGTATTAAAAACTGGCTGGAATCTTCAAGTATTTTCACTGTTTTGAGGCTTATTTCTTTTTCTTGCCGGTAAAGAGATTGGGGCCGGCTGCCTTTTGCTCTTCCTTATTTTGGTTGACGCGCAAATCGAGGATGTTGCCCATGTGGTAGCAGGTTCGGCAACGCGCCTCGTATCGGTCTTTTTCTCCCAGCACCACCCTTTCCTTATCATCAGAAAGACGGTAGGAATGGGTAGCCAGATTGCCGCAATGCTGGCAAATGGCATGTACTTTAGTAATGTATTCGGCCACCGACAGCAGGTTGGGAATAGGGCCGAAAGGTTTGCCCTGATAATCCATGTCCAGCCCGGCAGCGATGACGCGGATGCCTCTGAGAGCCAGGTGCTGACACACCTGCGGCAGCTCCATGTCAAAAAACTGTGCCTCATCAATACCGATCACACTGACGGACTCTGCATAATTCAACAGGGCCGAAGAGTGCTCCACTGATACAGAAGTAATGGAGTTGGCATCATGCGAAATCACCTCGCCATTGCTGTATCGGGTATCGACCTGAGGTTTGAAAATTTCGACTTGCTGGCCGGCTATTTTAGCTCGCTTGAGACGGCGGATCAGCTCTTCGGTTTTGCCCGAAAACATCGAGCCGCAGATCACCTCTATCCAGCCACTGCGCTGACCTTTGAAATGTGGTTCTAAAAACATATTGCTTGATTGAAGGCTTATTTTTGCCGTCTCAATAAAACATCTTTACTTTGTATGCGTCTAAAATATGTAAACGCGGGGCCCGCCAATATCCAGGCGAGCTTGAAGTTAGTAATAATGTGAGTAATTTGGATTGAAACGTTAAAAATTTCTAATTTATGAATTTAAAGCAGGCAAAGATAATCCTGGAAAAGATAAACCGATTGTACCAAAGCATGACTTTGGATGAAAAACACATCGACATCTTTGAGCAGGATCTGATGCTCAGTTATATTCGCCAGTTGTATGGTGCCTTTTCGTCGGAAGAAATGAAGCAACAGAATAAGAAAGATAAGAAGCTACCAAAGGTGGAGCCCTTACCGAAAATTCCTAAAGCAGAGGAACCCAAACCTGCCTCCCCCAAAGCGCCCCCGCCACCAAAGGCTGAGGAGGCACCCTCCCGGCAGGCTGTAGAGAAGGTGGAGCCTGTGCCTTCCGCTTCCGCCAAGGAGAAAGCTAAACCGGCACCCAAAGCAGATAGCGGTGCTGAGTACGAAGCGCTGTTTGAGCATAAAGAGGCTAGCGATCTATCGGAAAAGTTGAGCCAGGCACCCATCCGCAACCTGACCAAAGCTATGGGCCTGAATGAAAAGATATTTACCATCAATGAGCTGTTTGGCGGTGAAAAAGAGGTGTTCAATGAAGCCATGAAAACCCTCGACACCTTTACTACCTTCGAAGAAGCCAAGGCCTACCTTTCCAGGCATATCGCCCACAAGTACAATTGGGCACGAAAGAATAAAAAGAACAAGGCCAAAAACTTAATCAAACTGATCAGAAGACGGTATAATTAACGCTGCCGTTTAGGTATGTTTACATTTCATTCTTTGGGTAGCAAAAGCATATTTTCGAACCTAAACGTCAGCTATACTCCGTTTTGCCAAGTCTTGTGCCTACACACAAAACTTGGCGGATTGAAGTATATTTTTCGCGATAAAAAACGATTTTTAAGCATGATCTAAAAACTTTCCAACAGCATGAAAAAAATTGCAGTTTTCACCTCTGGTGGTGATGCTCCCGGAATGAATGCCTGTATCCGTGCGGTAGTACGTACCGCGCTGTATGAAGGGCTGAAAGTAGCCGGTATCCGGCGAGGCTACCAGGGCATGCTCGAAGGAGACATCGTGGAGATGGATTCCCATTCGGTGAGCAATATCCTGCAATTGGGCGGCACCATTTTGCATTCGGCGCGTAGTGATGATTTTCGCAAGCCGGAAGGGCGGGCCCGGGCCTTTGAGCAACTACAGCAGGCAGGCATTGACGGAGTAGTGGCCATCGGTGGTGATGGCACCTTCACCGGAGCCAAAGTTTTCATGGAGGAATATAATATCTCCTTTGTAGGTGTTCCCGGTACGATTGACAATGATTTGTACGGCACTGATTTTACCATCGGTTATGATACAGCTACCAATACAGCCATGGCTGCCATCGACAACATCAAGGACACTGCCAATGCGCATGACCGCCTGTTCTTTATAGAGGTGATGGGTCGCGATGCAGGCTTCATAGCCTTGCGCTCTGCTATCGCCACAGGTGCCGAAGCGGTCTTGATCCCCGAATTTCCAACGGATATTGACCATTTGATAGGGCGCTTAAAGGATAATTATGAGAGTAAAAAAAGCGCTACCATTGTGATCGTTGCTGAAGGGGATGATGCAGGTGGGGCGTTTAAAATAGCCGAACGTGTGAAGGAGCGATTCCATCATTATGACATTCGCGTCACCATCCTGGGGCATGTGCAGCGGGGTGGCCGCCCTACTTGTATGGAGCGGGTGCTGGCCAGCCGATTGGGGATGGAGGCAGTACGTGCCTTGCTAAACGGCCGTAGCGGTGTGATGGTAGGGCAAGTGGATAAAGAAATTGTATTCACTCCCTTTGACCAGGCTATCAAACACCATCAACAAATCAATCCGTTATTGGTTGAAATGGTAAACATTCTCGGATAGCAATTCCCTTGGGAAGTACAAAACCACCAATATGGCTGACCAATCTTCCGGTTTTTATGCCAGCCTACGGCTCCCTTTATACTTTATCGGTGCCCTGTGGCTTATTCATCTGTTTCAGCTGATCTATGGTCTGGAGCTGGGATATTTGGGCATTTACCCCCGCAGGTGGTTTGGTTTGAAGGGCGTTTTGACGGCTCCCTTTATCCACGGTGATATTGCTCACTTACTTTCAAATAGTGTCCCGTTGCTAGTGCTGTGGAGCATCATCAGATACTTTTACCCAAGAGTCGCCAACCGATCGTTTGTCATGATTTTTTTGATAACCGGCCTGGTAGTTTGGTTGATGGCAAGGTCTGTATTTCACATTGGTGCCAGCGGCATCGTGTATGGCCTGGTAGCCTTTTTGCTGGGCAACGGGATATTTCGACGGAGCGGAAAATCCATCGTACTGGCGCTCATTGTGCTGTTTTTCTATAGCGGCATGTTTGTTGGTATCCTACCTGAGCAAGAAGGTATTTCGTGGGAAAGCCATTTAATTGGTTTGCTTGTGGGCTTATTTACCGCCTATTTTTACAAAGAAGAAATAGAGGCTGATGAGGAAAAATACCTGCCCAGCTGGGAGACGGAAGAGGAAGAAGGGGATCGGCCCTATTTTTTGCCCCGCGATGTGTTTGAAAAAACCATCAATGAGCGCAAGCGGGAAGCAGAGGACCCTTCCGGCTGGACTTCCACTAATACCTGGGAACAGGATTGAGTGCGGCTCCCAGGCAAATTACAAACCACAGACAGCCTACATTTACTGCGTCTCCGGCACATCATCACCCACCAGTGGGTCGGCAGCAGGCTGTGCAAAATAGTCGGTGGTGTTTGATTCGATGACTGATTTGAGGCGGGCCATATTGTCAGCGTCCTGCCTGGACATACTCTTTTTCATCAAGACAAATAGTGCGCGATAAATCAGATTGTTGCCGCGAAGTTGAGTGGATGAATTGAGGACTGCTTTTTTCTCGCCCTTTGGAGTAAAGAGTATATCCATATCACTTTCCAACACATCATTGCTGAGGTGAAAGGCGTAGCGCTTCCCCGGCTCATAAGCTTTCACCGTTTCCAACATATTCATGATCTCGCCATCGTGTTCCATCGTGATTTCATACTGGGTCTCCGGCTCATTGGGCTGCCCTTTTATGAGTTTGGAGCCTTTGTATCCCGGCAACCATTTGTCCATTTTTGTTTCGTCCATCATCACAGCAAATGCCTCATCGGCACCTTTGCTGACTTCTATTCCGTTGGAATATTGGATGGAAGGGCTGAATAGCCCAAGGAGGAGAAAGCCGATAAGGAGTAGGAATACTACACCCACCAGGTACTTCAATGCTTTCATGGTAGCGTATTTTAAGGGTTAATGACAAATAAAATACATTTATGCCGTTGGAGGTTCGAGAGTGATATGCCGATGCTGAAGGAAATAAATTCACCATCGCGTATAAATAAATCACGCTCAATCCTTTCGCGGTATATAGCACAAGCGATTGGGATTCGCTAATACTCACCAGGCGCCTGAGCTATAAAAAGCATGTGTATCATTTGTTTGGGTGACTTTACGGCCAAAGCCGGTTTGACGGCCTTCTATTTCAAATCTTTCAGATTACGCAAAAAGCCGTCTATCCCTTTGGCTTTCATTCGACTATGCAGCTTTTTTGCATTATTTTTAGTGCTAAAAGCACCTACTACAATTTTGTAAACGGTACGGCCATTTAGCTCATTGATGCTCACAATAATCGGTTCGGTGAACAGTCGCTGTAGCTTTTCTGCCTGAATCAGTACATTGCCATACTCGGCAAAGGCTCCGATCTGCACTCCATAGCCTTTTGCCTGCTGCTTTGCTACATTGAATCTGAAAATCCCGCGCCCCGCGCTTATCGAGTCCTTTACATCTTCCGGCGGAGCGGTGATGCCGTCTCTGCGGCGGATTGCCTCTGCTATTGCCTTGTCGGCATTCACCCGGCCGTGACCATATTTGACAGAATGGCCATTGACGTATTCAGAAGGGTGGCCTATTTTATCCGCTGTATTTTGCAAAATTTCCTTCACTTCTCTGGCTGTCAATTTAGGGTTGACAGATAAAATAAGGGCACAAATACCGGCCACCAGGGGACAGGCCGCACTGGTGCCACCAAAGTGCTTGTAGTGATCGCCCCGGGAAATGCCATCGCGCCAGAAGCGGCGCTCGCCATTCTCCCAGCTAACGCCCTCATCCCACCATGCGCGGGCGGCAATCACCGGCCAGTCGCCATTGGAAGGGGCACAAATACTGACTTCGCGGCCCCGATTGGAATAGGTGGCATGTTGATCCTGACTGGTGCAGGCCGCCACAGCGATCACATCGGGATGAGCCGAGTAGAAGCTAACAAAATCCAGATCTTCATTGCCTACCGCATATACAATCACACAACCTTTTCCTCCTCGCCCCTCGCGGGAGGCCCGTGCGATAGCTTCTTCCTTCATTGGGTTGAGATTGAAGGCCGGGTCGGTACTACCCCAGCTGCAGCTGATCACATCCGCCTTATTATTGATACAATAGTCAAACATCTCTTCAGTGGCCCGTAGGCTGAAGGAGGTACCGCTGACAGGCATGAATTTGGCATTTGGCGCAGCGCCAACTATGCCGGAGCCATTGGAAGCTGAGAGCGCTATACTGGCACAGGGGGTGCCGTGCGTAAAGCGGGGGTCGCCATTCTCCACTTGGGGAGAATGAGTCCACAGATCAAAGGGTTTATGTATTTTATCTTTAAGATCGGGATGTGCGAGGTCGAAACCATTATCGATCACGGCAATAGTAATGCGTTTGGAACCCAGGCTTCCCAGTCTTTTCCAGGCTGCGAGTACCCTGGCATCGGCGCCTTCTTTGAGGCGGCGATTGGCGTCCACCACTTTGCCTGTATTCTTGAAGTGCCATTGGTGCTGTAGCAAGGTGTCTGATGGCATGAAATCGTACTCATCGACGAAGGAGTCGAGGTCGGGCTCAGCCAATTTGATCAAAGAAGACTGCTGCATCAGATGAGCTGCCTTTATGGGATTGGGAGATTTTTTGGAGACCCTGGCAATCAGGCGATTCTTGCTGCGCCGTTCAACCAGCTCAAGCTTAAATTCATCCAAAGCCAGTTTTTGCTCTTCTTTATTGGTGCCATCTTCAAAGATGATATAAATCTCACCGGTAGGTACGAGCGGACGGTTGCTGCCTTCGGTATGGTAAACGTGGGTGCCGACTTCGATGTTTTTTTTACTACGCACCTCATCCAGCTTGTCATCAAGGGAGCTACGCTGTCGATTGAGTGTGACGATTTCGAAGCCCCCCAGGCTCTGGTAAATTTTTTCTTTAACGTATTTGGTACGCTCCAGGTTTTTGATGTTTTTGGTTTTCAGTCCAACCAGGCGGCGGCTTTTTTTGAGAACCAGTTCACCTTTGCCAGCTTTGACCTTTAGCTTGCTCATATTTGACGGGGTTTGGAGATTTCAAGTCATGCAATATAGAAAAAAATATACTATCTCATCAATTGGCTAGATTAAAAGTCAAACACCCTGTCTGGCTTATATCATTGGCGAGCTATCGGATATTTATCGGTTCACAAAGGTTGATCCAGTTTAGAGCCGATGGCCTTTCCGGGAGGCAAAAAAAAATGCGAAAAATTACGCCTGCAAATGTACAATTTGGAGCTGCGAGAAAGCGCTTTTTAGGAGAAAGCGGAGGAATTTTCAATTTTTTCACATATAAATAATAATAATTTATATTTTAATGCAAAGATTAGTTGCAAAATAAAATTTAATATTATATTTTTGCTTTATATCATTAATATACTTCAATGATACTGTTTTCTGCGATCAGGGCTATTATTTGAGCCCTATTTTTCTCTCCTTTTCGGTTTCAAAAAAAAAACAGAGTAAAGCTACACGGCTGTTGTGAGGTAAGGTGAACAATTAGCTTGGCCACAAAGTAGGTTACTGCTATTATTTTGAAGCACTCATCACGCCTCTGAGGAAAATTAAATTATTACTAGAGAATATCCGTACATTATGAAACACTTTACAAAACAGGTACCCTCGGGGTACGACAACACCCTGCTTGACAATGTGTATGCGATCATTGATTCCCGTATTCAATACCTTGAGTATGAGAATGCACGGCTTTTCAAGCAGTACACCGCTATCAGCAGCCCGGTCGTTGAGAATAGCCAATCCGCTGCTTTTGCGGTTGGTTCCAACCAATTGATGAGCAACTTTGAAAGCCTGCTGGAACAGATGACGCGCAGTAGTCATTCGCTCAAATTATTGCTCTTTCTAAGGACGCGCCTGATTAAGGAAAATGCAAGCACTATGCTGGGGCTGCTTACGGATAATCGCTTTTTAGATTATTCGGAAGATCGATTGCAGGGCCTGCTATCGGCTCAGAAAGCGCATTGCTGAAGACTGACAAAGGTGTGTTTTTAACAATCAGTTCGTATCAACTATTCACTCCTAATTTTTTGGATCATACATTAAATGGAAAAAATCATACTAAAAGCCCAAAGCACTGACCCTGCCATTCCCACTTACCTGGAAAAGCTGGATTTTGACGAGTTGAAAAAGTTATCCGGCTACCTCACCAACAAATATGCTACTTATACGCTGATCATATCGGCCAGTGAACGAATACTGTATGCAGGAGCTGCGGCCCGCGAAGTGCTGAATATTGGCAGCTCCGCCAAGCTAAAAGAAATAGCTCCCGGGCCCCTTGCTGATATACTGCTTGATGGATTGGCTAGTCTCCAAAAGTCGGAAATCCCTTTGCTCATCCGAAATATAGCATATAGCGAGGATGACCCCACTGCGCTGCTCGATTTGCGGATCAGCCGCTTGACCTGGCCGGCCATTCAAGAGCCTCTGGCGGAAGTAGAATTGGTGCCATTTGCCAATAAACCCAAGCTTCCCAAGCTAACTGACCCCCTACAGCTCGGCAATTTGAAATTGCAGGAAATGGTGCATGAAAATCATTTCCTCAACAATTTTGTCATGGGAGCTGCGCATGATTTGAAAGGTCCACTGGTAGTGATCCAGGCCTATGTGGAGTTAATCAATCGGCTAAAGGATGAACAGAAGAAGGTCGAAGCACTGGGTTTTATCAAAACGGCTGCCCATAAGGTAGAAAGCATTTTAAAGGGGTTGGAAGAGATGGTAAACCTGCGCCATAAAAACCAGCAAGAGGAGGTAATGGAGGTTTCGTTATCTAAAACTTTTGACTCGGTTTGCCGACATCTGGATTATCAAATCAAAGAGGCCAAACCGCTCATTGAGCGAGATTTCACACAGGCAGATTCGATCAGATATCCGAAATCGTATGTGTTCAGCATTTTATACAATTTATTGAGCAATTCGCTAAAATACCGCAAGCTTGATACGCCATTGGAAATTGGTATAGCTACCGAAGTTGTGGGTGATTTTTTGCTCATCAACTTTTGCGACAATGGTATTGGCATAGATATGAAGCACTTTGGGCATTTGCTCTTTGAGCCCTTTCAGCGATTGTGCCCTGAGCGGGAGGGAACGGGCCTGGGGCTGTGCATGGTTCATAAAATGCTGACCGATTATGGAGGGAGGATTCATGTATATAGCGAGCTGGGCGAAGGAGTTACTTTCAAGCTTTATCTTAGGCCACTTGCTTAATGGATACCGCTCGGGGAGGGTTTCCTAAAATTAATTACAAATTCAAAATACCATTTCCTATGCGACACCTTCACCCAATTTTATTTGTTGATGGAAATGTGGCTTTCAACAAATTTGCAAAAAATGTAATTGAGCTGGACAACCTGCCACTAATCGCCAAATGCGAAAACAATCCCCTGGAAGCTTTGGATTATTTGCGCAAATGCACGCCTGCCAATTTTCCTGCAGCCATTGTAGCAGCTACCCGGCTGCCGTTTTGCAATGGCTTTGAGTTTATCAACCGCTGCATCCAGGAGTTTCTCGATGACTATCCGGAAACTTTGTTTTTTTTAACCAGCAATTCGCCTAACGAAAAGGAGAGGGCCCTGGTAAGTAGTCATCCACTCATAGTGGATATGCTTGAAAAACCTTTCACCAAACAGGTATATATCAAGCAGCTCCGCCCAAATCTGAGTCCTAAGACTACAACCTCCTGAAAAGATATGGCGAAAATAACACATCCGTATCCTATTTGTTTACAGCATCTTACGCATTGAATGCCGCCGCTACATAAAGCACTAAAAATATATAAAAATTTTTATTGTTATTTGCAGCAGTGTAGTTTTCTCATAGTATGTTGCCTCCTAAGCCGAACCCTCCAGGCATAGGAGGCTTTTTTTATTTCAGCATTTCATGCTTTAACCTGGCACAGGTATTGCGAAATTGTAAAGGAAATAAGGCAAGTTTGATGATTTGCTGACTCACTCCGCGCAAAATCTACCACCCGTTTCAAGTTATTGCTATGAGAAATTCCAAAAATCGCCCCGCAGCGGGTTTGCTTTTCTTTATTATTTTCCTGGCATCCGGCTGCCAATATGATCAATTCCAGTCCATTGACGATATTGATTATTCTGCCGATTTTGCTATTCCGCTAATCAATTCTCAAATTAATATCAATGAAATTCTGAATGAAGCAGAAAGTCTGTCTCAATTGCAAGTGGAGGAGGATGGTCAACTTACCTTTTTTTATGAAAATGCTTCCTTCGAGCAGGGGTTGGAAGACATTGTTGAACAAACGACTGATTTTCCTTTTGCAGTTTCAGATACCAATGTGTGGGTTCCTTTCGATGCTTTTGCTGGCATTAGCCCCAGGGAAATTTCATTGAAAAGCGGAAGCATTGTTTTTGAAATTCAATCTCAGTTCAATGAAGATGTTCAGCTTATCATAAGGCTACCTGGGATGCTCAAAAACGGAGTCCCTTTTAGTGTAAGTACCAACTTAACCTACAAAGGCTCTTCGCCCTTTATAGTCAGTACAGCTGATCTTCCCGTGGCAGACTACAAGATAATTTTACCCGATGGCAAGTTAAACATCATTTATGAAGCCCGGCTTAATTCTGGCGAAAGAGTAGTACTCAACCGTGTTGCTGGCCAAGTAAAAAACTGGCAAATCAAAAAAGCTGAGGGCTATTGGGGGTATGATACTTTTAAGGTGGGAGTAGGTTCAACCCAAGTTGATCTGTATGACAACTGGAAAGGTGGTGAATTGTATTTTGAAAATCCTACGCTTTCTTTAAAAATACAGAATTCATTTGGAATACCTCTGCGGGTTTTACTCAAATCACTCTATGTGCTTACCCTCGATGGACAACGTCTCAGTTTGGAAAGCGAATTGCTGGCTAGTGGCTTTGATCTGCCCTATCCGGCCATCCACGAATCGGGTAGCTCAAAAAGCGCCACCTTCACCTTTGACAAAGCCAATTCAAATATCGATGCTCTATTTAATGCTCGATTCACAGAGGTACACTATGAGCTGGAGGCCATTATCAATCCAGCCGATGAAAATGAATTAGGGTTTGTAACTGATCTCAGCAAATTGGCCACCGGTATTCAGATCGAGCTGCCAATATATGGTACAGCTAAAGATTTTGAAATGCACTCCATAGCAGATATCGCGGTGGATGATCTTGAGTCGATCAGAGAAGCCGAATTAAAATTAATCACAGACAATGGCTTGCCCATAGATGTGGTATTCCAGCTGTATTTATTGAATGACCAAGAAGAGGTGATTGATTCGATTTTTAGTACAAAATCCCACTTGCTCAAATCGGCCATAGTAGATAGCAATGGGAATGTTGCCCAAAGTAGCCGACACACTCAATTCATACCTTTGAGTCCTCTGCATTTAGGTTTTCTCAAGCAGTTTGGCAAGATGCGTCTAGAGGCAGGCATCTCTACATTCCACAACGGCCATACATCGGTTCGCATAATGGACTATTATGAGTTGGACGTAAAAATGGGGTTGAAAGTAGGCATTGAGTAGTGCTTATTGCGGGTGGCTGAACTTTTAATATACATAAAAACCAACTTAAATGATAAAGCAATCTATTTTATTGGTATGCTTCCTCTCCTTTTTTTGTGTAAAAACAAAGGCACAGGAAATGGGGCTGTACTTTCTCGACGGCTTGTGGCAAGCCAGCCAATTGAATCCTGCTTTTGTGCCGGATGAGCGGTTTGTTTTCAGCTTTCCTTCGATCGCATTAAATTTACATCATACGGCATCCAGCTACAATGATTTACATTACACCGACGCAAACGGGAAAAACATATTTAGTCTTGATGATGTACTGGGTAACATGAAGAGCCGCAATTTTGCACGGCTCCACGCCAATCTGGAAACCATACACTTCTCCTTCGGCGGCAAGATATGGAGAGCATCTTTGAGCCATGCAGTGAAATTCCGAACGCAGCTGGGCTATCCAAAAGCACTAGCTCAGTTGGCATGGAATGGAAATGAACAGTTTGTAGGCCAAACTGTACAGATCGGACCAGATTTTCAGAGTGTTTTGTACAGCGAACTAGCTGCCGGCTTTGGAATGGATATTTACAAACTTCGCCTGGGTGGACGCATCAAACTGCTATCAGGTATATTTGATATGTCAACGGGCAGCAATTTTGTCACGGTTACTACGGATGAAGAGATCTACCAGCTAACGTTTAATACCGATTATCAAATCAATTTGGCCGCCCTTAAGCCGTATGGGAGCCTTAGTGATTTTGAGCCGCAATTTGGCTTTTCGCTCCTTGGAAAAAATCCTGGGTTTGGACTGGATTTAGGCGCAGCATTCGAGATCAACGAGCAGTTAAGTGTTTCGGCCAGTATCATAGACCTGGGCTGGATCAAATGGAAAACCAATTCTCAAAATCATACCAGTAAGGGTAATTATACTTTTGAAGGGCTGGATGTAAATGAGCTGGTTCGCGATGATTCTGCCACATTTGAATCTACGATCGATACCCTCGAAACTATTTTTGATTTCCAAAAAACCTCGCATTCATACACCACTATGCTGCCTGGCAAGATGTATTTGGGAGCCAGCTTTAAGGTGAGCCCAATGCTACGGTTGGGGGGTGTAATTTATACCGAGCATTACCGAAAGCATCTATTTAAGGGAGTAGCTTTGAACTCAAGCATACATCTGGGAAAAATATTTACTGCTGGCTTGGTATATTCTATATTTAACAGAACATTATGACAATGTCGGGTTGAGCGGAGTGCTGAAATTGGGGCCTGTACAAATATTTGCGATGACAGACAACCTGATTCCTGTTTTTAAACCCTTTGATAGCCGCAACACCAATTTGCGAGTGGGCTTGAATCTGGCATTCAAATAAGAAGCACCTAAAAAAACTGCCTCATAGCTCTTGTTGCCGGTAGGAAATCAACCACAACCCAAGGAAGGTAAGTACCCCATTTAGCAAAATGATTAAATAGCCTAATTTGAAATTGAGAAAAAGGTTGTTGATGTTGAAAATGTATGAAAGCACGGGGGCTGCCAGGCAAACAGGAATCACCCAATTGTCGCGGATTTTATAGCTGGTGAGCAATCCAAAGCTAAATAAGCCCAGTATGGGCCCATAGGTATATCCTGCCCATTCAAATATTTTGTGGATCACAGCGGCATCGTTCAGCGCATTGAAAATAACAATGATGACAAAAAGCAACAGGCTAAAACCCACATGTACTACAAAGCGGGTTCGTTTGTCTGCTTTGGTGGAAGACTCATCATTGAAACCCAAAAAGTCAACACAAAAAGAGGTGGTCAGGGCGGTAAGGGCTGAATCGGCGCTGGAATAGGCTGCGGCAATTAATCCCAAAATGAATACGATGCCAATGGCAGGCGTTAAATGTTGTAGCGCAATGGTTGGATAAAGCTGGTCAGTACGCTCGGGGATTTCCAAGCCGATGTGTGCGGCATAGAGGTACAACACGGCGCCGAGCATCAAAAACAGCAGATTGGCAAATACCAGGATAATACTAAAGCTAAACATGTTCTTCTGCGACTCCTGCAGGCTCCGGCAGCTCAGGTTTTTCTGCATCATATCCTGATCCAAACCCGTCATGACAATGGCAATGAGCGCACCGCTTATAAATTGCTTAAAAAAGTTGTTGGGATCCTCCCAGCCTCCTTCAAAAAAGAAAACCTGACTAAAATTGCTTTGTCGAACTAATGTAACCAACTCGCCAAAATTGCGATCCATTTGGCTGCCAATGGCAAATATGGTCAATATCACTGCGCTGAGCATACAAATAGTCTGCAACGTATCTGTCCACACGATGGTATTGATCCCTCCACGAAAAGTATATACCCAAATGAGTAAAATAGTGATTAGCACTGTCAACCAAAACGGAATGCCAAAGGCTTCCATCACAAACATTTGCAGCACAATAGCCACTAGATAGAGCCTGAAGCTGGCCTGGATGGTGCGAGAAAACAGAAAAAACCCTGCTCCCGTTTTATAGGAAAAGAATCCGAATCGCTGCTCAATGTACTCATATATGGAGGTAAGCTGCAGGCGGTAGTATAGCGGCAGAAGTACCAAAGCAATCACTGCATAGCCAGCCAGGTAGCCCAATACCATCTGCATATACGAAAATGCCTGATTGGCTTTGCCGGCTCCCACCAAGCCCGGCAGTGAAATAAATGTGACCCCGGAAAGTGAAGCTCCGATCATTCCGAAAGCCACTAAAAACCAGGGAGATTTACGTCCCGCCAAAAAGAAATTGGCGTTGCCACTATCCTTACCGGTAAACCAGGATACAGCAATCAGCAATAGAAAATAACTAACTATTACACCAAGTATCAGTGCAGGACTCAATGTTTCTACCATTTCAACGCAATACTAGCGGGTTTAGCAATGATTATGAGGGAAACAGCTAATGCTTTCAGGTATGTGGGTACCTGCAAATGTAAAAAACTCTGCCGCATTTTAAGGCATTTTCTTCCAGCAACCATCTTTCCGAGAATTTCAAAAGCTGGCGGTATATCAGGTCTGTCAAATGTAAGGCTATCCTCTTTTGAGACGACAGCCGCGCTATCACAGGCCAGAGCTCAAATTTTTTTTCATCAGACCGGCTGATAAAGAGTGCTTTAATCCTGCAACTTGCTACCAAAGCAAAGATCACCGGCATCTCCCAGGCCAGGCACTATAAATGAACGGGCAGTAAGCTCATCATCCTGGGCACCTATCCAGATGCGCGCTTTAGGATACAGCCTTTTGATATAATTGAGACCATATGTAGAGGCAATAGCAGTGACTATGTGAAGTTCGGCCGGCTGGCCATTTGCTACCAAAGCTTTGATGGCAAGATCCATCGAAGCGCCTGTGGCAATCATGGAATCACATATAACAAGCACGCTACCTTCCAAACTGGGGCAGGATACATACTCCAGGTTTATTTCAAAAGTTCCACCTTTATGATGCATGCGATAAGCAGAAACAAAAGCATTGTCGGCCTCGTCGAAGCAACGAAGTAAGCCCTGGTGTAAAGGCAAACCGGCTCTTAAAATAGTGGCCAGAACTAATCGCTGAATGGGTAGCTGACAGTTAGCTATACCTAGCGGAGTTTCTACTTCCTGCTCTTCGTATTGCAGGCTTTTGCTCAACTCGTAGCCCAGCACCTCGCCCAGCCGCTGAAGGTTGAGCCGAAAGCGCATACGATCCTGCTGGATTTTCACATCGCGCAATTCGGCCAAAAAGCGGTTAGCCGCTGTGTTATGTTCGTTGAGAATAAAAATCATAATACAATCATGCCTATTAATGACTCCACCAAAGCTAACAATTTTCTACAGAACAGGAAACTTCCACAGGCTCCGGTGAGCTGCATATAATAAGCTCATCCAACAGCCAATTGTATCAGTTGCTCATGCACCCTTCGCCAGCCTTTCCACTCACCTTCATCGCTCAGACTGCTGTTGTGCCAAATACTGACAAACTGCCCGCCATATTTTTTCACCTCTCCTGCCAATTGTTTAGCCAATGCGATGCTCTCTTCAGGAGCCAGTTGCAAATACTGCTGCAACGTAACATCCATCAGTTGAAAAGGATGTACCCTGAGTCGGGTGGGGCAGTTTTTGGCCAAATCATACCAATAGAACGGGGAGGACGTGCCTGCCCGAAAGCCGGGCTGCTCAGGGTAGCCCATGCTGTAATCATCTGTAATACCGACATCCAACAACTGCCTGTACGTATGCGGAAAGGTGAGCCTGACAAAATGTTGTCGGCTCAACGCCACCGATGCGCCACTAATCGTCTCAAGCTGCTGCTTTTCCTTTTTTATCAGTTTGCACTGCTCGTTTGATTGATAAGAAGGATGCAGGCCAAGTTGATAGTGCCTGGCCAAGCGCCTGATCAAGCGCTGCATTGCCGGCTGCCGGGGAGATACGTTTTTGTCGAAGCGACCAAATTTGCCAAGCAATAAAAAGAAGATGGGATTGAGCTGATGCTTTTTGATCAGTTGGTCGAGGTAATCAAAGTGGTCAAACGGATCTGGAGAAAATCCTGCCAACACGCTCAGACGTTTCATCAAATCATTTACTCTTCCGCTGGCTAATTCTTTCAAGGCAGCGCCTGTATTGCGGATACTCCCTTTGTGTCGAAACAACCAGGCCATATCGATGTCGAAAGTCGGCAAAAATCGGTAAATAGGTGAGGGGGCTGAAAAGCGGGAATCCATCCGCCGAAGAATTTCGGCCATTTGATGTATCCAAATATCGATGACTGGCCGGTGGAGAAAATGATGGCAGCCAGCCAGGCTTTGGCTCGCGGGAAAGCGCCCATGCACATCGCCCTGATAAGGCAAATACTCCTCATATCGAGTGAGCAAATAGAAAATCATAGCCAGTATGTCACAGGAATAGGGCTTTGCATTTTTCTGAATTTGGAAAAAAGCTGGTATATTATCGATATGAAATAACGTGATGGCCTGGGGCCGAATATCCGTTTCCAACATAATAGGATGAAGGGGCATCCATAGGCCATCTTGAAACAGGGCTTGCCGGCTATAGCATATTTTAATGGTGGTTTTTTGTTTAAATTGGGCAGGCTGGTCGATCAGTTCCACCTTTATGCCCAATCTTTGCCGAAACACGAAATCAGTGATGTATTTGATACGAGGGCTGATAGAAGGAGTAAAAATACTGATTAGCATGCTGAGATGTTAACGATAGAATTGTTCGCGAAATTTATATTTTTGGATAACTTTACAAAGGTATTACTTTCCTATGTCATATCGGGGAAGGAGCGCTTTGTAAAAGCTTTGTGAAAAAAACTGAATAAGGGTTCTTTCAAAAAGCAACAATCGAATAGCTAATCTTTTCATAAATAATTTTAAAGTCCACACGTATGTCAAAGAAAGAAAATTCCAATAACGCTTCAGGGCTGAACTTGGGTGAGATCAGCACTATCCGCAATATCCTGATGGGTGAACAAATGTCGAAGTACGAAACGCGGTTTAAAGAATTGCAGGAGGAGTTGAAAAAAATGAATTCTGCCATTCAAAAGCGGATGGATCGGATGGATGACAACATCAATCAATTGAATGCAGATACCCAGCTTGAGTTTGATGCAAGACTCGACAAGCTCGAAAAATTGCTGACAGACAGCATGGAAAAGATGGATAATAAGATGAGCAAAGTGAGTCGTGATGATAAGTTGCGCCTGGGTAAAATGCTAGCCAAGGTGAGCGAACAGCTTATGGCCCAGTAGGTAGTAATAGATTTGAACGATTATCTTTTGAATTACGATCATTCACCCTTCCACTAATGAGTCACCAATTCGAGCGAATGAATGAAGAACAGCTATTGCAAAAGCTGCGCGACATCCTGCTTAAGAAGGATCGGGCCGAGCTACAGCAATTGCGTGAGGTATTGGAAGATCGCCAAAAACTATCCCAGCGGGTGGCTCCCATCATTGAAGAGCATATTGATTTTATCAAACAAAATTTTCCGCAGGAGTTCACGGCTGCCGTTGAGAAAATTGTGGATAGCAAATTGGAAGGATCGCAGGAACGCATCCTCAATGTCATTTATCCAGTGCTGGGTAAGATGATCCGAAAATTTATTACGCATCAATTTCAAATGCTCAAAGACAATATCGATGCGCGTGTACGCACAGTGTTTTCGCGGCAGGGAATGTGGGGCCGGATAAAGTCAAAGCTATTCGGAGTGGAGGCCAGCGATATTATCCTCAGCGATATTGACCACCCAGTGATCGAAGAGATATTTTTGATCCAAAAACATTCCGGATTACTGATGGGTAAAGCATCCAAACAAGCTACCATCGATCAGGATGTGATCGCCGGCATGTTTACCGCTATCAAGTCCTTTGTAGAAGATGCTTTTAAGCAAAAAACAGAAGATCTGGAAATGATCGAGTACGATAATTACAAAATACTTCTCCAAAATTTTCATACCTACTATTTTGCCATTGTATTGAGTGGCTCCCTCTCGCTCAGCGAACGGACGGCCCTTTCCGAAGAGCTGTTGGATTTTGCTTTAGCTCAGTTATCCGACCACCAGGAACTCGAAGAATCGAATTTTGATTATATTTCCGCCAAACTAAAAGAGCGGTTCTTTCCGAAAGCCGCAGCAGTTGTTAATTAATTTAATAAAGAAAGGATTGCATTACACCTAAAAGTTGATCACACAATCTCTTTACTCAAATGACCAGCAAAAAAGTACTTCTTACAGGCAGTTTTGGTGTTGGAAAAACCTCCCTTTTCAACCAGTTTATGTTCAATCGCTTTAGTGAAAAATACCTCACCACTATTGGTGTGACTGTAAATAAGAAAGTAATCAGTGTGGATGGTAAGGACCTTTCCATCTTGCTATGGGATATTGCCGGTGAAGTAGCTCAGGACAAGGTGCCGACTTCCTACTTTTTAGGTGCCAGCGGGATTATTTATGTGTTCGACCTGAGCCGCCCCTCCACCTACACCAATATCGTGAGTGATATTGAATACTTGCAGTCGATCGTAAAAGGGAGCATCATTAAAGTGGTAGGAAATAAAAAGGATCTGATGGGTGATGAGCAAATTCAGCAAATAAGCGAGACGATCGACAAACCCTGGGATATTATTACCAGCGCCAAAACCGGCGAAAATGTGGAAGCCCTTTTCCATCAGCTTGGCGTGGAATTGCTTGGCTAAGCCCCTCCTTCTCTTGCTCTGTTCCGGCTCTTTTGGTCAATTCAGCATGTCACAGCGAAGGCATTTGTAATAATCATTTGTAATAATTATACGGGATGTTTCCCAAATTCCTCTATTCATATGCATCCGCGGCTGTCATTTGTGCGTTTAATTTCTTACATTTAATGTTCCTGTAAGCAGAAAAATGCAGGTATTATGCTTTTCACCGGTTAATTATGAAACAATCTCTATTCATTATAGCTATTATTTGCCTGGCTATAGGTACCAGCCAAGCCCAAAATACCTTCCAACCTAAGCAAATGGACTTTTCGCAGGAAGGAATTGTTTACAACAAAGAGTTGGCGATTGATTTGCGGCTTCACACCAATGGCTTTGCTCTTGCGGCCAATTTGGGTAAGATCAAGACGTATTACAAAACCCGCTACTACCACTTTGAGCTGGGGGAGTTGAAGCATCCTAAAGAGCATCGGCAAAACCTGGAAAATTTCAGAAGCGGTAGCACCTCCCGCTCTTTTATTTTCGGAAAGCAGAACAATCTGTTCGTCCTCAGAGCAGGAATTGGCGAAAAACGCTATTTTTCTGAAAAGGCCAAAAGGCGCGGCCTGGCGGTCGGTTTATCTTACGAAGCCGGTGTTTCCTTAGGCATGCTGAAGCCCTATTATCTGGAGATTTACCGCACCAGGGATGGAAATCCTATCGACTTTTATACGGTCAGTGAAAAATATTCGGAAGAAAATGCGATCACCTTTCTCGACATTAGTCGTATTCACGGTGCTTCAGGCTTTAGCAAAGGGCTCGGAGAGCTCGATTTTGTGCCTGGCGGGCACTTCAAAGCCAGTGTACATTTTGACTGGGGCGCTTTCGATGAATTTGTAAAAGCCATTGAAGCAGGGGTGATGGGGGATATTTTTATCCGGGAAATGCCTATCCTCGTTGATCTGGAGCATGCCGAAAACCGCCCTTTTTTCATCAATCTTTTCATAACTTTGCAATTGGGTAAACGCTGGTAAGCTTCTGATTTGTAGTAGAGATGAAAGGCGCGCCGATACAATCGTCTAAATTATTGATTATCAGCCATTTACAGCTCTCTTTTTGCAGCCTATCCAACCTTTAGGCAGGATGTGTGTTGCCTTAAAGCAATGAATTGATATGATTGAACTACCCATTACAGAGCATAAAAACCCCCGCAAAAGAAAGCCGGATTGGCTCCGCGTTAAGTTACCTATTGGCCGGGAGTACAAAATGGTACGTAGCTTGGTGGATGAATATAAGCTGCACACCATCTGCCAAAGTGGCAACTGCCCCAATATGGGAGAATGCTGGGGAGCAGGCACTGCTACCTTTATGATTCTTGGCAATACTTGTACTCGTTCCTGCTCTTTTTGTGCTGTGAAAACGGGCCGCCCCCCGGTGTATGATGAGGACGAGCCTCGCCGGGTTGCGGAAGCGATCCGTCTGATGGGCGTTAAACATGCTGTGATCACCTCCGTCAATCGGGATGAACTGAAAGATCGGGGTGCCGAGATATGGTACCAAACGGTAGTGGCTGTAAAGGATCAATCGCCCGAAACGACGATCGAAACGCTCATCCCGGATGTACGTGCCAATTGGGAAGCACTTGAGCGGATGGTCAGCGGTGGCCAGGAAGTGGTAAGCCACAATATGGAAACTGTAAAAAGCCTGTACCGCAAAGTCAGGCCGCAGGCAAAATATGAGCGTAGCCTGGAGCAGATTCAGCGAACCAAAGCGCTGGGTAAGCGCACCAAGTCGGGCATTATGGTAGGCCTGGGTGAAACGGAGGCTGAGGTACTGGAAATAATGGATGATTTAAAAGCTTACGATTGTGATGTGCTTACCATCGGCCAATACCTCCAGCCTACCCGTATGCATCTTGCTGTTGGCGAGTATGTACATCCCGATCAATTTGCCAAATACAGAGAAGCAGGCCTTGCCAGGGGCTTCGATTTTGTGGAAAGTGGCCCACTGGTACGCTCTTCTTACCATGCCGAAAGGCATTTGTAGCGGCTATTGTTGTATCATTTCATTCAGCTGACGGAACTCCCAATTCAATTCACGGAGACCTTCATCATGATAAAAAACCAGCACAGAATCGGGATTCCAACTGAAAATGCCGTGAAATTGGGGTGCATCTTCCTTTTTAAGGCTGTTGTTAATGCCTGATATAAAAAACTGCATTCCCTCTTCGGTGGTGTAGGCGTATTGCTTTGCTTTTTGCCCACCATCTCCAGAAATAACCATTACATCGATCCCTCTTTTTTGCACCTCAAGCAGATGTGGATAAATTGCATGTTTAAATTTGCTGCCGGTACAATCCCAGGGAATCCAGGAAGATTCAGCATTGGCGCTGGCGGCAGTATTCATACCAGACTCCACATTTCCCCAAACCACCATATGCATCATCACGATCAAATGACTGGAATGCGAAATAGTGTCCGTCACACTTTGAATATACTCCAGCTGCGCCTCCATCCGCTCACAGGTATCCTGATATAGTTGAGAATGGCCTTGCTGGTAATCGAGGACAAGTCGGGTGATGCCATTTTGATAATGGGCATAGTAGGTGTTGCGGCCAGTAGCCTGGGTAATCCACTCCACATTTCCATAGCGGGTATCGTGATTGCCCAGCGCCCAATGCGTATTGGGGCTATCCAGGTCAAACAAATCTTCAAGATATTGGATAGTACTAAAATGTTCGGTGGTATGGGCTGTAATATCGCCACCCAACCAAATTTCACTAAAACTATCCAGATTGAGCCTTTCCACTCTGGGGTCCACTTTATCCGTATGCTGCCAACTATAGGTATGCCCCAGAAAGAGATAGCATCTCCAATCTTTGGGCACTGGCTGCAAAGAGTCTTTGGCACAATGAGCCAGTAAAATTATTGCTGCGCCTGCAAAAAGCAGCCTTTTGATCTTATCCAACATAGTCTAAAAATTCAACAGCTTCTTACGATACCAAGATATACCGCTTCCCGGGCAAAGTTTTCACTACGCCCTTGCATTCCAGCGTCAACAACAGAGAGGCCATCTCACTTGAACTGAGGGAAAGAGAACCAGCCAATCGGTCGATACTTACCTCTTCCCGCTCCTGGATCACCCGAACGATCGCCAGCTCCGACTTGCTTAGTTCGTGGAAAAGTCTCGATTGAATTTGCTTCTTTCGATCCTGCTCCTCCCACCGCATCACATACGCAATATCATGCGCACGCTCAATCATAGCTGCTTTGTGTGTTTTTATCAGGTGATTGCAACCCCGGCTCCGCGAATCATTCACCCGACCAGGAAAGGCGAAAACATCTTTATTGTAGTTGGTGGCAATTTCAGCAGTGATCATCGAACCGCCTTTCCGATTCGTTTCCACCACCACCAGTGCATCACAAAGCCCGGCAATGATGCGGTTGCGCATGGGGAAGTGCTCTCTCTCCGGCCCCTGATCGCTACCAAATTCAGTAAGCAATCCGCCTCGTTCCACCATCTGATAAGCTATCGAGCGGTGCTCATGAGGATAGATTCTCTGCAGCCCGTGCCCCAGCACACCAACTGTTTCGATCTCTTTTTCTACACTTTTCCGGTGTGCGGCAATATCAATTCCAAAGGCTAGGCCGCTGATTACAAGCGGGTCGTAGTCTTTCAGATCCTCAATCAACCGTTCACAGTTAAGCTTGCCACGCACTGTGGGCTTACGGGTACCCACTACTCCTACAATTCTCGGATGATTTAGCGAAGCACTCCCTTTGTAGTACAAAATAATTGGGCAATCGTAATGGCGCTTCAAGCGGTTGGGATAGTTGTCATCCAGAAAAAATAGTGGTTGAATAGCATGTTTTTCTACAAAAAACAACTCCAATTCGGCTTCCTGAAGGGCATTTTTGCTCAAGATATGCTTGGCAGCAGCAGGGCCGATCCCGGGGATTTTGATTAGTTCTTTTTTGCCTGCTTCGAACACAGCTTGTGCACTTCCGCAATAACTTACCAAACTTTTGGCGGTAATTGCACCAACCAGTGGGATTTTTGTAAGCGCTATTTTGTACAATATATCATCCATCATCTCACATACTTCATTGAATGGGCCGAATAGGTTTTGTACATTTGGTTTGGCAAAAGTGTTTGCAATTTAATATTTTGAAGTTGTTTAAAAGCTACCCTGAACTTTTTTTGTCGCATTACCTTAAATTGTTAATCAACTCTATCTCTATCATGGCTAAACGAAAAAAGGGCCTCCTTCCAAGAATCGAAATTCTGATCGTATTAATCTTTCTGTTGAGCTTTATTGCTTGGGCAGCTACTAAATGTAGTGCTAAAAAAGAGCAAATGCAACAAGGCGAACCGACTGAAAATGCCATAGAGCAGGATACCGGCGCCACAACGGCAGGAGGTGCTCAGATTAATTTGCCGAAATTGCCTCCCAAGGAAGAGCCTGTGGTGAGCCAGGCAGCACAGGCTTCGCCCGCAAACAGGCGTTCCAGATTATATGTAACCATCGACGGGCTCAAGCTGCGCAAAGCTCCCAACCTTCAATCGGAAGTGATCTTGCAACTTCCCCTTTTCGAAGAAGTTTATTTCATGGATGAAGTCACCGATTTTACCACCGAATTGAGCCTGGGCAAAGAGATGGCCAATGAGCCCTGGGTCAAAGTGAAACATTCAAAAGGCCATGAAGGCTGGGTATATGGAGCGGGAGTACATTATCACAAAAAGAAGAGAGAAGGGGTGGAATAGCGTTTCATAGTGCATCAGGAATACAGGCTTGCCTACTTCAAGAAACGGCTGCCGACCACAACCCACTGCAAGGGGCACCTGGGCCAGGCAAGGTTGCCTTAGTCCAGCAGATAGAGTTCGTGCCTTTCAATTAGCTGTATCAGTTGATTGGCTAGCTTGGCACGCCCTGAAAACCCTTTGTTTTCTAATGCTTTTGCCCAACCTTTGTAATCTTTAGCCCCCAACTTTATGAGTGCTTCATACCTCCCACTGCTTATATAAATGCTATGATCTCTAAAGCTATCCCAGGCAGTAGCATATTCCCGCATACAATCTCCCTGGTAAGTGGCCTGCCCTCCGGCCCAGCCCAGGCTACAAGGTATCGCAAAGTGATTGTTGCTGCTTATAGCAAAATCCCTTTGCCCGGCCAGGCTCTGCAAAAGACCATTGGCAAGAATGATGGATGCAGGTATTCCAAACTTTTTTTGTTCATTCTGAGCTACATGCGCAAAACGACGTAAGTAAGCCAGCTTAGTATTATCATCAATATTGGCCAACTCTTTTTCCCTAATACTTACATCGCCACTGCCTATCCAGGGTAGCTTAAAACGATCAAGCATACTAGCTGTAGAGGTCTGCGCTTTCTGCACTTCCTTTGGCTTTTGTGTCAGTAAAGGTGTTTTCTCCTTTTTCTCCCCAGCCGAAGGAAGGCCGTCCAGTTGCCGCATCTGTTCCTGCCGTTCAGGCTTGTTCAAATTGATCGAAAAGCTGAAGTCTTTCCGTAATAAAACGAAAATCACCAGGCCTATCAGCAGTATATTGAACCACTGCCTCCTGAGTGTCCGGCTCAGGCCATTCCATGAAAATTGCCGTTTCATCTTAAATGTTTTTGTTGCTATTAAAAATGATTGCCTCACAAAAATAAAACAATTTGTGTTTATATACAAATATTTAAAGCTTTTTTTGCAACAATTTGTATAATTGTTGCGGACAGACAAAAACGTCACTGACAATCAATTCCTTACGCATTAATCAGAAGTCGTATAAAAAGGAAAAAAGTCTATTGGGCCCGTTCGTAATATTGCTGGGCTTCAGCTGGCCGGTCCATCAATTGATAGCCATCACCAACGGCTTTATTCAGGCGTGGATCGTTGGGGGCAATCTGAAGGCCGTATTGCATCAAGTATTTAAACCCCAACTGTGGCTGCCCCTGATTGTTCTGTAAAAAGAAGGTTCCGACCTTGTAGCACCATTCAACCAGTTTGTCATTTTGATCACCCCGCTCGATGAGATATTCCACATATTCATTGATGTAGTTCAGGTTGGGCTTATTGGTGATGAGGTGATAAAAATCGGCTAGCAGTTTATCTATATCTGCATCTCGATTGTAGTTTTCCGCCACCACACCTGCTTTCATAGTGAGAGCTGAAATATATTTCGGATTAATTTCCAAAGAGCGATCGATATAAAAATTGATATCTTCCAGCAGGGCATTTTTGGTGGCTTGGTCAGATTCTTCCAGATACTCCTTATACAAGGCCGTTCCCATGAAGCAATTGGCACGGGCGCTTTGGTAGGATACTTTGATAGCGGCTCTATTCAAGCTCATTTCACTCCTCCAGGCCGGCACCCGGCTAATGGTTTTGCCTATAAAGCCCCCCGCCATCAACGCCAGCAAACCCACACTCAAAATATTATACCGATCGCCCTCCTGCTGTACCCAGTCGGGCAGCTTTCGGCTGATCAGCCAGGCCATTGCTATACAAAATCCGATGGAGGGCATATAAATAAAGCGTTCGTTCATAAAAGTTCCTACCGTAAACGGAATATTGGAAACGATAGAGAGTGTAATGAAATATAGCAATATACCGTAGGCGATCACCTGCTTCCGCCACACTCCAAAGAAGGCATATATCAAAAGCCCTGCATTTAGCAGAAAAGCTAAGATGGGCCGTAAATCAGACCACTGCAACACAGGTATATGATAGGGATAGTAGTCGTGAGTGAGTGGATGGGGAATGAATAAAAGTTTGAGATATTGGCCGAGCGTATAAAAGATAGTGGCAAATTTTTCTCCCTTCTGCAATCCAAAGAATGGATTGTTCATAATGTCTGTAATTTCCTTTCCACTACTTAATAAATAGCCGATAATATCGGTACGCACCCACAAGTATAGCAGGCCTGTAAGCAAAAGTGGCAAGCCTACAACGAGGTGCTCCCTTAGCCCCGCTTTGCTGAAGCAATAGATCGTGAGTGGGATTACAGCCAGAAATGTGAGCGCATTTTCTTTGGCCAGCAGAGCTAAAAAGAAGCAAATCACAGAGCCCGCCACCCAGCCAAAGCTTTTGGAAGCCAGGTACCGCAAAGAACAGTAGAGGGTAGCCAGCGCAAGTAACAAAGCCAGAATTTCATCACGCCCTTTCACATTCGCCACTACTTCACTATGCACGGGATGTGCCACAAACAGCAGCGCCGCCACAAATGGCAGCCCCAGCCACCAATATTCTTGCTTAGGCTTTGGGAGTATAATTCCTACTACGCGAAAAAGTAGAAGCCCTGTAAAGCCATACAACAAAACATTAATTAGATGGCTGACTTTGGCGTTCATCCCGAAATACTGATGCTCCATTGCAAATGTCACCAAAGATAAAGGCCGGTACCGGGCTCCCACCACCAGGTCTTTTTGTTCACCAAAATAACCCAGAAAACTCTCCGTGGTCAATAGTTCCCAGATACCACTGAAGCCTTTAGCAACCAGCTGATTTTCGGTGAAAACAATCTTGTCGTCCAACACATAGTCAAAGTGGATGGTGATAGCGTACAGGGAAATGGCCAGCACAAAAAGGAGCAGCCCTGGCAACCAATTGCGGGACCACCAGCCCGCCTCAATCTTCAGCAGCGGAGCAGTGACTTTCGGCTTATCAGTGGGAGTAGGGCGAACTTTGTTTGCAGGTTTTTTCTTTTTGGCAGCCATCAGGCATAAAGGAAAGTGATAAAGATGACAATATTAAAAAAATTCTAATGTTATTGCAAATAATCAACTAGCTATCGATAGCAAGCGAGTATCCACGCCAGCTCAGTCCTGAGCCATTTTCATACTATCTTCTTTGGCTGAATCCTCCAATTGCTCCTGCGCTGCAATCGTCTTGGGCGGCAATACTACCGTAGTATTCACCGGCGGATAGCCAATAGTATCCCGTTCTCCGGTGGCGTAGGTGACGAGTACACGTTGAATAGCCTTTTCGTCTGCCAGTCCGAAATGGAGTGTTTTACTCTGATCAGAGCTCAAGCCTTCGCCCACCACCAGATAGTCGGATCGCAAATGTCCGGCGGCCGTTTCCACCGTCACCGCTGCACCCAGCGAGCGCACCTCATTGGGCAACTGAACTTTGAGAAAGCGATGCTCGCCTCCTTTGTTGAGCAAGGCCCGGGCAGGGCCGTTGAGGTTGGCAAAAATCAGGTCGGGGTAGCCATCCTGATTGAAGTCACTTACTAGAGGGCTGATACAAAAATAGGGGTTGCGTAGGCCAGCTTGCTGTTCGGTCGCTGCAAAAATGCCGCTTTCGGTTTGGAGGAGCAGGCGCCCCGGCAAGCGCACCAATTGATGCAACGGATAGTCCACATAGTTCTCTGCTACTAGCAGATCCTGCAGGCCATCCAGATTGAAGTCAGCAAATACAGCGCCCCAGCCAAATTCAAAATTGGCGGTTTGGGTAGCTTTGGCTACATCTTCAAAACGGAAATTGCCAAGATTTTTGAAGAGCAGCCAATCGGTAACCAGCTCCTGGTCATCGCGCAGATCTCCACGGGCCAGGAAGTGAGGAACCGTAGTGCCTGTATTGGAAAAGAAAAAATCGGGGAGCGCATCATTATTGAAATCCCCCACAGCAATGCCCATTGGATAGGCAAAACGACCACTGAGCGGATTGGGCCGGACTTCAAAATGCCCTGCGCCATCATTGCGATAGGTGCGCACCTCACCGGTATCATAGGCCACTACCAAATCCAGCCAACCATCCGCATCAATATCTGTGAACACTGCCTGAAAGGTGTTGTGGGTATATTCCAGCCCTGCTGTTTGGGTAGCATCCCTGAAGCTAAGGCTCCCATTATTCAAAAGGAGCAAACTATTGGCTCCGTAGGATTTGTCATTGAAAATTGTTTGTCCTTCCATCGCCTGCTTTTTCAGGTAGGCACATACAAACATATCCACGTCGCCGTCTTTATCGACATCACCCAAAGTGATGGACACGGGCACGGAAACTGAATTGAGCGGAATATCCAACTGCCGGGCTTCAAAGCGTCCGCCCATATTGCGGTACCAATGGATGCCATCTTCCCGGGCTATCAGCAGATCGGGCAGGCCATCACTATCCATATCCCAGCTTACGGCTCCATGCGTAGTGCTTGTTGCTTTTTGAGGGAAATGCTGATGCTCAGTAATATCCTGCCAGCTTTCGCCAGTAAAGCGGAAGAGTGCATCTTGCTGGCCAAGGCCACCGCCCAAAAACAGCTCATCCACTCCATCCTTATCGATATCGATGAGGCAACTGCCCATTAAGGGGAGGCTCTGCTCTTTGTCAAAGCGATGCTGGAAGCCCAGAGGTAGTTCTTTGAACTGAGGGATCAGGCTTTCATCTACAGATGGCCCGTCGTAGGTATTGACGGTATCGGAAAATGCATAAAAATATACCGCTGCAAACGCCAGCGCCACAAAGATTAATAGGCCAATACCAATTTTTGTAATCTTTTTCATGTTCGGTTTTTGCACGATTGCCAGGCAACCAACCACATTTTGAGCATTATTTTTTCAAACCAGTTTTTTGCAAAAAGGGTGGCGAGTTCAATTTTTCTCGGATTGTGTGGTAAAGGCGTGGCCATATGCTGCTGTCATATGCTACTGTAAAGCGCAGAAGGCGTCAAACATTTTACTACACTGCCTCTTCTTTGTTTGATGAGGGCGAGGGGACTAATATAACCAAATTAGCCTAATATTAGTATTCTTAGCACCTGAAAAGCCCCAAAAAATAAAAAAATGAACCCAATCAGCTTGTTGCTCCAGCGTTCTACCTGCCCGACTCGATCCAGCACTTTTAGGCTCAGCCGGGCATAGAGGTACAATAAAAGCAAGCTTCCGACCATCACCCCCAGCACAAAACAACCCACTTCCGTATGACCTTTCAGCCAACCGTCGGCTCCCAGGTAACCGGCATAAAATATCCAATAAGGAATCGCTAACAAATTTAGACTACTAATGGTGATGCCTTTAAAAAATTCTGTTGCTGATCCTCCCCAATCTACTTTCGGAGCACTAGGTTTTTTAAACAAAAAATACAAGCCCAGCCCGATAAATACCGGAATGGCTCCATATTGTATGATTTGCTCCACTTTGGGATACTGTATAAACCAGTCTGTAAAAAGAATGGCCACCAAGGCTTGTACCAGCTCCACCACCGATGCGCCCAAGGCCAGCCAAAGCCCGGCCCGCAGCCCTCTCCGAATGGTCGTTTCGGCAACCGTCATATTTATTACACCCAATGGCAGTGATCCTACAAAGCTCAGACCACAGCCAACCAGCATATGTAATAAATGGCTCAAGCCTTGCTTGCTTTGTGCATATTGATATACCTCCGGTAGTTGCGCAACCCAGCCAAAGCTTCCTTCCAGCTCATCCCAGCTATTCCACGCTTGCGCTGCTGCTGACTGATTTGATAGATGATCTGCCAGTGGGCGAAAATGTCTTTGTACTTGCGCAGCAGCGGATAGGCCGGATCGTACACGTGGGCCGGCTCACTGGCCACGCCATTGAATTCCAAAATTTTGAAAGCGCGATTTTCCTTGATGGCAGTCAGGCTTTCGCATAGGATATCAAAGCGGCCATAATAAATGCCTTGCATCTGTTGGCCAATAGAGTCAATCACTTCATTGAGCCGTTCATCAATGTGCGCATTTCCGTTTAAAAACATAGTGCCCCGGCAATGATTACCTATGGGCTCCAATTCTACCCGCTCACCGGCGGCAGGAATTCGATGCAACCGCTCGGGCCACTGTTTCAAAAAGCGGGCTATTTGTAGTTTTGCGCGTGGCTGTCGGCGCATTAGCTCCAGCACATTAGCCTTTCCATCACCCCATACTTCCAGCTTTTTTTTCACACACACAGAGGTCACCTTTCCTGCTCCACCTTCCGGAAATCGGTGATACATAATGCTTATCTCTTCCGGAAGTTTGACATATTCCTGCAACAGAAAATCAAGCTTGTGCTGATTACAATATTGCTCCAACTCCTCAGCAGAATTAATCTTGCTGACCATGAAGCCCCGCTCACCCACATTCGGCTTGGCGATAAGCGGATACTGCAGTCCCGCTCTTTGCAATCTTTGAAATAGCTGCTCGATCGAAGTTTCCTGGCTGGCAAAAAGGGTGACCGGCAGCCAGTCTGACGGAATTCGCTGAAGGATATTGATTTTTGACTCGCCGAATACCCCTCCGGTTTCAATGGCCGGATTGGCTGCGCTGAAAAAAAACAGCGAGCGAGCCTGCAAGGCATAATATACCCAACACAGTACCACAGGGATATTGACAATGTAAATGGGCCAATATTCCCAATGGAGGAGGCGGGTGATAAGGTTGGATTGTTTAATCCTTTGCCAAAGCGATGCTTGTGGTAATTTCAAATTGCTTGCGGGTAGTTTGCCGACTCAACAGATCGCGATGTTCCAACAAGCAGTGGCTCATGCGTTTTTCAATGCTCGTAATGCTCACTGTGCAGACGCGATTTTGGCGATTCATAATAAAATCATTGTTCCTGTCGTCGCCTACACCGCTGCTCTGATGAAACCGGAGGATAGCCTGTGTCTCAAAGGTTGGCTGCTCTTCGAGCCAGGTTTCAAAGAGGCGAGCGCGGAGTGTTTGATAATAGGGCGTATATAAAGTAGCTGACGACCAAATATAGGGCTTCAATGCATCCAATTGTTTGTAATAAGACTGCTCGCCATCCCAACGGAATTCATGTAGTTGGCCCGCTTCGCAGCATACTATCGTAAACGGCTCTATTCCGTTACAATCATATTGTTCGAAAAAATGGACTGCCCTCGGCCAGTCAAAAAAATCGAGGACTACCAAACCTCTGCTACGCCGGTAGGGTGGCTGGTGCGCATGCTTTTCAAAGGCTCCATTGAGCAGACAAAGCGATCGGCCATCCTTGCTTGAGCACATCCAGCTGCCACCGGACAGCGGATCCTTGGGAAAGTGCAGCAGGGAGCCAGTAGCTGACCACTTTGTCTCCAGTTCGGCTGTAGCTCTTGAGGGAGCCTCATCGCGATTGGACGTTAGTATATACTGCCCTTTGGACAAGGGCAGGTAGGTCACTGTGCACATAGCGCATTGCGGTATTTGATGGTAGAGGCTGCCACGCCAAAATGTGAAGGGAGCTCAATGTGTGGTGCTACCAGCTTCAAGCCAATTTTGATAATGGCCAGATGATGGATCGTATGTTCAATATTGTACAGCAACTCCCGCTCGAATGTACTTTCTATACTAATTTCCGCTTCATCCATGAAGCTCGTCTGCAGTCGTAGCCTCGCAGGGGCATCCACCTTCTCCAGATAATCTATTATCGCTCCTATAGCTTGGCTGGCCATTTCCGGCTCCTGCTCAATACGTTGATCCCGCCGCCGTTTGTCATAATTCACCATGGCGTTTGGTTCCTGGCATTGCCAGAGCAAACATTGGTAAAATTCAATGAAGTGGCGGCTATGTTGCCCTATGCTTGCCTGCGAAAGTAGCTCCAGGGGCTCCTGAAAGGCATTCCGGTCAATTTGCTTCAGGTAGGTAAGCGTATCTTTCAGCAGGCTTATAGCGGTAGTCAGTAGTTGCATAAATCGGTTACATTCAAAGTGTAGAACAAAATTAGGAAAACCATTGGAATAATAAGCTATCCCATTTTTGGGTAGCAAGAGCTATAAACTAAAAAATGCCATACTCTTCCCTTTTAGTGTCTCCGTTTTTCAAAAATCAATTCAGTTGTCGGCTGCACAACACTCCCCTAGCCGCCGGATGGCTCACATCCCTCCCGGCCGGTCGTGGCTCATCAACGAAACATGCAAGTGATCGGCCGTGCCGCCATGCCGCAGGGTACGCAACCCCATCAACCCGAAATATATTCGGATCAGCTTGTTGCGCAGCTCGCTTCGGCCCCGGGTGCGGATATCCACTGCATGTACATACCCATTGCGTTGCGGGTAATGGAGTGAATGCTTTTTGCTCTTTAGCCCCATCTTCCGATAATCTTCCGGAGCGCGGCGCGTATCGGTGATAAGTAGCGAGTGGTCAGCAAATAATAGTGTGCTGATGCTAAGGCGCAGAATAGGATGCAGGCTGTTATATTCTTTACGCAATTCTCTGTCTTTGAGATGTTCATTGGATAAATAAAATATACCGTACAGGCTGTAGCCAAGCACTACGATCAGCGCTACCCAAAGCCGAATTTTCAGGCTTCGCCACGAAGCCGGGCGGCCGCTTAGGCGGCCGTACAAAAAACCAATATAAATGATGACAAGTACGGTAGTGGCAAGGATGCCACCCAGGATACTGGGCCAGGGAAACCACCGGTATGCTTCGTGAAAGTACACAGCCCCGCGTATCAACAGCATAAAAGGCAGCAGCAGTAGTAGTAAGACCTTGACGATATGATAAAAAAGGTGCAACATCTTCGCAGGCAAAGCTAGCTTTTTCAGTCGGTAAAGTTGGGTAAAACAGACCAACCTTCCACAAATTTCGACATGACGATTCAACTTTGTGGATGTATATACCACGCTTTGCCAAGTCTTGTGCATACACACAAAACCTGGCGGCTTGAAGTATAAATATACGTAGGGCCATTCCGGGTTTAGCCTCGAAACCAGACGATTAAGTATTTTTTAAAAATGTCGGATTTATTTTTGAAGGCTCCTAACTTAGCAAACATCCGTTTTGATCATCAAATTATTATATCGTTTTTTACGATCTGTAGCTAACCAAGTTATTTATTGGCTCACGTACTGTACCTTGTAATCATTTCGCCCCAACACATGGACTTTTTGTTGTTAAGCAAGAGTTTGTTTTCCACCTACCTCCAACTCGGCTTCAGGCACATTTCCGACCTGAATGCCTATGATCACATCGTATTTATCATTGCCCTTTGCGCCATTTACCGGCTCCGGCAATGGCGTCAGTTGCTGATACTGGTCACCGCATTCACGCTTGGCCACTCTATTAGCCTGGCGCTGGCAGTACTGGATATTGCACAATTTCCGGCAAGGATGATCGAGCTGCTCATCCCGCTAACTATTATGGGTGCTAGTATCTACAATGTTTTGCCAGCCGTGGCAAGCAATAGCCGACGAATGCGCTTCCACTACTATCTGGCCCTATTTTTTGGGCTGATTCACGGGATGGGATTCTCCAATTTTCTACGTGCCAGCCTGCTACCTGGCGACGGCAGCGAGCTCTGGCAGCAGCTATTGGCCTTCAATATCGGCATTGAGTTGGGCCAGCTCGGCATCCTGATCGCAATACTGGGTGTGAGCTATATGTTGTTGGATAAACTAAAGCTCCCTCCAACTCTGTGGAATCAGTTCGTTTCGGGGGCTGCCTTTGGGATTGGCCTGGTGCTTCTGCTGGAGCAATGCTAGGCAAGAGGCCGGAAGGGTCTTTTTTTTACCCAAAAAAAGAGTAACAAGTTCTATATTTGTCCCCTTATCCATTAGCACATGGGACAGAAAAAAGGCCAACTTAGAATCAAATTGCAAACTAGCACAGATGATGAGCGGCCTGTATATTTGGCGGGAACCTTTAATAAGTGGAGAGCGGAAGACGAGCGTTTTCGCATGCACCAGACCAAGCCCGGGCAGTATGAATTCACCTTTGAGCAAACTGCCGATCTGTCATTTCCTCTTCAATACAAGTATTTGCGGGGCGGATGGGAGGAGGTCGAACTGGATAGTGAGGGCCGCAAAACGCCCAACCGAGTCCTTGAGAAGCCGGTTGGTACTGTACGGGACAAGGTGAGCCGATGGCATTGGGAGGCCTCCAATCCAAAATATTTGCCGATCATCAAGGTCATTTCCGAAGCATTTGAAATCCCTCAGCTTATAAAAACCCGGCGCATTGCTGCCATCGTGCCTTATGATTACCATCAGAGCAATCGCCGATATCCGGTATTGTATTTGCAGGATGGGCAAAATTTGTTCGATGATTATGCCCCATTTGGCAATTGGGGAGTGGACAAAAAGTTGTCCATCATGGCGGAGCGGGGTTTGCACAATCTCATTGTGATCGCTATCGATCATGCTGCCGAAGAGCGCATTGTTGAATTTACCCCCACCGAAACTACGCGGCTTGGCACAGGGGATGGCCGCAAATATGTGCGCTTTCTCAAAGAAACGCTCAAACCCTTTGTTGATAAGCATTTCCGCACGCTGCCCGACCATCAACACACCGGGATCGGCGGCAGCTCAATGGGTGGTCTTATCAGCATTTATGCCGGCTTGATCTATCCGCAGGTATATGGCCGGTTGCTCATCTTTTCACCTTCCCTTTGGGTGGCGCCCAATATTCATTTTAATGCCATCCGATTTCTTAATTCTTTAGAAACAAAAATATACCTTTATGCAGGAGGGAAGGAGGGGGCTAATATGCTCCCCAATGTAGAGCGCTTCCGGCGGGAATTGCAGCGGCAGGGTTATGACGATTCGCAGGTGCAATTTTACCTTTCCTTCGACCCGCAGGGGCTGCACAACGAAGCCCGCTGGGGGGCTGAATTTCCAAAAGCCATCGAGTGGTTGTATTTCACTCCTTCCGATCAAAACGATAACAATGACGATCCAAACCCTACAGCAGTCAGAGAATCCGGGCAGTGATGTCATTATCCCTTTGGTTGAATCTGAAGAAATTATCACCACCCTTAGAGGGATAGCCCAGGCCGCCGGAATGGATTCACAGCTTTTGGAAAACGATTTTACAGGCGAAGCCAAGCAGCTCAGTATTCTCTACCCCACCAGCCAAGCCAGCCGCCGATGGTATTTGCTGGGCATTGGCAAATCAGCCGATTACCGCTCCCTGTGCCAGGCCTTTCGGTATTTGTCCAACAAGCTACAAGAGCAATTAGCTTCTCAGCTGGCCATTGATTTTGCCCATTCCAACCTGCCCGACCCACAGCAATCAGCCAGCAGCATCACCGCGGCAGTCAACGGGCTATTGCTCGGTACCTACCAAATTGGGCTTTATAAAAAAGAAAAAAAACAACACCCGCTGGCTGCTGAATCCGCTTCGTTACACATTATCACCGCTACCGACCCCAAGGAAAGCACCGCCGCCGCTGAACGGGGCCAACAAATTGCCAGCACACAGCTCAGTATCTTTGATTTGGTAAATGCTCCCAGCAACAAAGCCACTCCCGAAACCCTTGCTCAATGGGCCTTGAATTCGGCAGAGCAGTATGGCTACCGTTGCAGCGTGTTGGATAAAGACGCTATCCGGCAGGAAGGTCTCCACGCTTTGCTGGCAGTCAATCAGGGGAGCGATTATCCTCCCGCTTTCATCATCCTACAGTATCAGCCCATAGAAAAAAGTAACGACACCTTAGCGCACATTGGCCTGGTAGGCAAAGGAGTAACTTTTGATACCGGAGGCCTTTCTATCAAGGTGGCCAACAATATGCATTTTATGAAGAGTGATATGGGCGGGGCTGCTGCCGTTTTGGGTGCCGTGGAACTTGCCGCCCGCCTCCAGCTACCTGTTCGGCTCACCGGCATTGTGCCCACTACTGACAATTGTGTAGATGCCAAATCTGTGAAGCCGGGTGACGTAATTAATAGTTTTAGTGGCAAAACGATTGAGGTGACGGACACCGATGCAGAGGGGCGCTTAATCCTGGCAGACGGGCTGGCGTTCATTCAGCAGCGCCATCAACCGGAGGTGATGATCGATCTGGCGACTTTGACGGGCAGTAGTGTGCGTACCTTTGGTTATCAATGTGCTGCCCTATTCACCAACAACGATAGCCTGGCCGACCAACTTACGAGTGCTGGCGAAGCTTGCGGTGAGCGGGTATGGCGCCTTCCGCTGTGGGAGGATTATAAGAAAGATCTCCATTCGGATGTAGCAGATGTGCGCAACTACAGCGGACGCCCTGTGGCCGGGGCCATTAGTGCTGCAAAATTTTTAGAGGTTTTTGCTGAAAAGCATCCTGCCTGGGCTCATCTGGATATTGCCGGCGTAGCCTTTGGTAGTTCCGATTTTTCTAAACAGCGAAGTGCTACTGCTTTTGGAATATTATTACTCACTGATTTTATTGAAAAGTTTAAGCACCACACAATCCATGATAAAAATACTCCATCTTAGTGCAGAATGTTATCCCGCAGCCAAGGCAGGTGGGCTGGGCGATGTAGTAGGAGCTTTGCCAAAATACCTCCACAAAGCCGGGCAGGATGCTGCTGTCATCATTCCTAAATATCACACCAAGTGGATGATGCAGCAGTCATTTGAGACGGTGTACCGAGGGGTGATACGCCTCCACCATGAGCACATACCCTTTGCTATTGAGCAACTCAGTGGTTCGGAGTTGGGGTTTCCATTGCTGGCGATACATATTCCCGGCAAATTTGACCGCCCCGGCATCTACGCCGACCCCGGCGGCTATGGCTATGGCGATGAGGTCACACGATATCTTTGCTTTCAGCAAGCCGCCCTCCATTGGATCATGCAATTGCCTCAAAAGCCGGATGTGTTGCACTGCCACGATCATCATACCGGCCTCATTCCGTTTATGATCAAACACTGCCAGGATTATAGGAGCCTGGCCGATATTCCCACTGTATTCACCATCCACAATGGAGAGTATCACGGTGCTTTTAGCTGGCGCAACATGCACCTCTTGCCTTATTTTGACGCCAGTGCCCGTGGTTTGCTCGACTGGCAAAACACCATCAATCCATTGGCCAGTGCCATCAAATGCTGCTGGCAGCTCACTACGGTTTCGCCCAGTTATATGGAAGAGCTGCGCCACAATTCGCACGGGCTGGAGTGGTTGCTCAATAATGAGCATAGCAAATCGAAGGGCATTCTCAATGGCATCGACACCCAGGTGTGGAATCCTAAAACAGACAAATATCTGCCGCATCAGCTGAAGGGCAACCGACTGGAAGCTTTCAAAGCTGCCAACAAGAAAATCATCTGTGAGCACTTTGGTTTTCAGTTGGATAGGCCGCTCTTCACCTTCATTGGCCGGCTGGTGAGTGAGAAAGGAGCGGACCTCCTGCCCGATACGATCGGCCGCTTTTTAGGAGAAGGGCAGCAGGCCTCCTTTATGATATTGGGTACGGGGCAGCAGCATTTGCACTATGCCTTTGGCAGTATGAGCTATTATTTTGGCGATCGCTTCAATGCAGCACTGGAATACAATGAGAGTCTTGCTCACCTGCTGTATGCCGGCTCCGATTTTTTGCTGATGCCCTCCAGGGTAGAGCCTTGTGGCCTCAATCAGATGTACGCCATGCGCTATGCTACGGTGCCAATTGTGCGGAGTGTGGGCGGCCTCAAAGATACCATCATCGATGCAGGAGTGCCGAAGGTGGGGCGGGGCTTCCGCTTCGACCATTTTACCGTGGAAGATGCTATGGGAGCAATGCACAGAGCGATGGGGCTATTTGCCAACCGTACAGCCATCAAAGGGCTAAGAAAGCGTATCGCCCAGGTGGACTACTCCTGGGAACGATCGGCTGCTGAGTACATAGACCTTTACTCAAAATTGATAAAAAAATGATCGGCAGAATGTACGGCAAACCAGATTAATTTGCTAATCTTATGCGTATTGTCCCTTAAAGCGTACCACCAAACCAGCCCCAATGAGAGCTCAAAACAAAACACAAACTATGGTTATCAAGATGGTCTGCATGATATTGGGCGGAGGGGTTGGCTCCCGTTTGTATCCTTTGACCGAGCAGCGTTCCAAGCCTGCCGTACCCATTGGCGGGAAATACCGCCTGATAGACATCCCCATCTCCAACTGTCTCAACAGTGGCGTGAAGCGCATGTTTGTACTCACGCAGTTCAATTCTGCTTCGCTCAACCAGCATATCAAGAATACTTTTCAATTCGACCTGTTTAGTGCAGGCTTTGTGGATATACTGGCAGCCGAGCAGACCCGCTCCAATGAGCAGTGGTTTCAGGGTACGGCCGATGCGGTACGCCAGTGCATGCACCACCTGCACAACCACGATTACGACTACATCCTCATTCTCTCCGGCGATCAGCTCTACCAGATGGACTTTGAGCAAATGGCCCGCTACCACATCATTTCCAAGGCGGACCTCACCATAGCCACCATCCCCGTAAATGCCGAGGATGCTACTGGTTTTGGTATTATGAAGGTCAACAAAGGTGGGTTTATCGAGGAGTTTGTGGAAAAGCCATCGAGCGAGGAAGTGCCCAAGTGGAAATCGGCCGTAACCCCCGAAAATCAGGCGCTGGGCAAAGAATATTTGGCTTCGATGGGCATTTATATCTTTAGCAAAACGGCTATTCACAAGCTCTTTGAAGTTCATCCCGAGGATACGGACTTTGGCAAGCAGATCATTCCCTCTGCCATCAGCTCCGGGTATAAAGTGGCCAGCTATCAATACGAAGGTTACTGGACCGACATTGGTACCATTGGTTCATTTTTTGAAGCCAATATTGAACTGACCGACAACATTCCCAAGTTCAACCTCTTTGACAATCAAAAGCTCATTTATACCCGCCCGCGTTTGCTGGCACCGTCCAAATTTTTCGGCACCCAGTTCAGAAGAGCAGTAGTGGCTGAAGGCTGTATTGTTCATGCCGAGCTGATTGAGCGCTCGGTGGTCGGCATCCGCTCGCGCATCGGTACGGGCACCAAGCTGGTGCGTTGCGTAGTAATGGGCAATGACTATTTCCAGACGCTGGAGGAGATGGTGGTGCAGGAAAATGAGATTCCGATGGGTATCGGCAGCAATTGCTATTTTGAAAATGCAATCATCGATAAAAACTGCCGGATCGGCGATGATGTGACCATAGTGGGCGATGCATCGCTGGAGGATGTGGTGGGAAAGCATTATTGTGTGAGGGATGGCATAGTAGTACTGCGCAAGGGTGCGGTAATTGAAAGCGGGACGAAGATCGGCAAAGTATAATCTGGCAAAATTAAGTGAAAGAGCAAATCAAAAAGCTTATCGCGGATGGCGAGATTGACCGTGCAATCCAATCACTGGTTGAAAAAACAGAAGCCACTGACCTGGCCAAAGAAATCATCGTAATTAGCGCCCGGTACCAGGCCAATGAAAGAAAAAACCGGCTGGGTATCATCGACACGGAGCGCTACTACACCCAGCGGAATGAGGTAGTGTATGAGCTTATACAGCTCGTTGACCAAATGCAGGAGAAGCCCGATGGGTCGGTTGAGATGAGCCATTCCGAACAAAGTGTCAAGAAAATTCTATTTGCCGAAGCCAACCCGCTGGGGCAAAACCTATACTCCAATATCGAGTTACGCGAACTGGAAGAGATCGTCGGCTCCGAGGTATTGAAGCTCGAGTTGAAGATAAGCCTGGCCACCAGTTTGGAGCGGCTGCTCAAACGGATTAGCGCTTATCGACCCGATGTGGTGCATGTGAGTGCTTTTTCAAATGAGGAGGGTATATTTTTTCACGACAAGTCAGATCAGGCAGTCCAGATCAACACCCCAAGCCTTGTCAGTACTTTGCAACTGCCCAATGCCAGGGTAGGCTGTTTTCTTTTCAACACCTTTATCTCGGAAGCGCTTGCCCGGAGGTTATCAGACGGTGAGGCGTTTGCCATCGGTTATAATGGCATCATCAATAGCCATGATGCCATCGACTTTGCCAACGGATTTTACAATGCTATTGGATATGGCAAGGATTACGATTCGGCTTTTGAAGTAGGCTGCCGTACGATATCAAATAGAGAAAACAAGGATACACTTTCAAAAATATTTGGCTATTTTGATGGTCAAAGGCTGGATGTATCTGGCTTAGGAAGTTAGATCGTATTATTCAAAATACAATTTTTCGCCAGGGGCTATATAGTTTTTTCTTAAGTTGTAAAGCATTAGAATAAAAAGAATGCTCCTGGTTTTGAAGAATGCTTTCCAAAGTTTGCGTGGTTTGTTTTACATCATTGTTTTTTAAATGAGCAAGGCACAACAGCCACTGAACCTCTTCCTGATAGCGGGGATCATTTTTTTTCAACAAATTCTGGAATACCACAATGGCACGGGAGGGATTATTTAATTTGAGGTAGAGATTGCCGAGGTGGAATTGGGCTTTGTTGTATATAGGGGAAGGCGGAATGGAAGCCAGCAATTCGGCAGCTTTGTGGAAATCCTTATTGGAATAAGCCTTCATCACGTCATTATTAAAGTCTGTTTCATCATTGTTTTCGCCTCTAAGATTAGATGTGGGAGTTTTCAATTCAAAGTTAGAAGCCACCAAAGAATCATTCGAGAATTGGCGGTTTGCATACCAGGAAGCCCCTAAAAGTATCAATATTAAAACGCTGGCTGCAATAGACAGTATGCGCCTGTTTAAAGAAATGACTTTGGCGGTTCTGTTGGAAAGCTCGCGGGCCGGCATGGCTCCAGGTGACGACTGCCCGGCAAGGGTGTGCGCCTCTTTTACCACCGTATTGATTTGTGCTCTCAGCTGCTCATTGCTCTGTGATTTCACACTTTCCATCACCATTTTTCGAAACGCTACTTCTTCTTTCAGTTCCGGATCAGCCTTCAATTGTTCGTTGAAAGCAGCCAAGCCCTCGTCGGTCATTTTGCCTGCAAGATATCTTGAAATTTTGTCAGATGTTGGGTCGAAATTTTGCACGTCAGCGGGATTTATATTGATTAAATAATTCTCTGAGTTTTTTCAAACAGCGGTGGTGCTGTTGCCTTACGGCCTCCGGACTCATATTTCTCATCTCAGCATAGGTTGACAAGCCAATTTCGTTGTGGTAATGTGCTGTAAGCAACTCCTGCTGAAGGGGTGTAAGTTGGCCGATCAATCTTTTCATTTCTTCCATGTGCTCAAGTTCTTTTTTTACCTCAACTTCTACGTTCTCATTCAATGCTTCCATTCTCCATTTCCGGGGGTTCATTTGTCGTCGAAGCTCCACCTCCTCCTGCAAATGAGGATTATTGGCGAGCTGCTGGATAAAATCTTCCTTCTCTTCGGCGGTCATTTTATTTAAAATGTACTTATCAATGCGATCCAGCTCGGCCTTTTGTTGACCTACATTTTTGTATTCGGTCCGGAATTCCTGATTCAACAGGTTTCGGGCCGTGCGATTCAAATAAGCCCGGATACTGCTCGAGTCTCTCAACTCAAACCTCCTTTGCCGGATGGCGTTTATTAATGCTAAAATGGCATCTGTAAGTATATCATTGATCAATTCCTCCTTCGAGGGGCTGATTTTATGCTTCAAAGTACTGATGACACTTTTGCCATACACCTTATAAATACACTGCACTGCCTCGTTGCCATCCTTTTGTATTAGCGTCTTGATAAGTTGGATGATTTGCTCATCTGAGCATTTGCTTTGATCTATTTCCATAGTAATTGCGTGAAAATGGTAAACGTGACAAAGAACTTAAAAATAATTTTTTTTTGTCACTTTTTTGCATTGGCCACGATTGTATGATTACAAAATAAAATTGATTATTTATTGCTAATAAACCTTTTATTTATATGTATTTTGCAATAATCCTGAGGCAGGGAATTGTTGATTGTGAGCTAGAAAAAACAAAATTATGTGCCCACTTGTAAATCCAATTTTTGGAAGCCGCTGCTTTCTCTCTTTTATTATCACCGCTATATTGTCAAGTACTTGGGGAATCAATAAAAATTTTGCTCAATCTTATTGCATTCCTGATACCGGCCAAAAAATCTGCTTTGGCGATAGGGGCAAGTTGCCACCCGGCAAAGAAATTTCTGAAAAATGCCCGGAAGAAAATGATGCTTTTTTTGGTCAGGATGCTCAATACCAGTCTAATGAACCATCTTATAAGCTGCTAATGAACACAACCGATGAGGCTTTGCTTGTAAAAGATAATATTACCGGATTGATCTGGATGAGCAAGCTGGCTTTTGACCGAAAAGGCAAGACCAAACGTTTTACTTATGATGAAGCTATTGAATTTGTAGCCCAACTCAATGAAAAAAAATATGGAGGCTATAGCGATTGGCGCATCCCTGGCATTAAGGAATTATATTCCCTGATCGATTTCAGTGGCAGCAGCTCTGCTAATCCTGCACGGCCCTATATTAATACTGCTTTCTTCGAATATGTAGTTAACAGCGCTCCACATCACCGGCCCCGACAACACCACCGAAAACATCCTCCCAGAAGAAACCAAGCCCCTCACCAGCAAGGTCCGGAGGGCGTCAGGCCAATTGACGGGCAGTGTTGGTCGAGTACCTTATATACCAGCAAAATATTTGACAGATTCGAAGCAGCTTTTGGCGTCAACTTCGCCGATGGCAGAATTAAAGCATACCCGACCCGGGCACCCGGCCGTTCCGGCAAGCAAGCTAAGCATTTTCTTCGCTGCGTACGCGGCAATCCGGCGTATGGCATTAATCGGTTTGTTGATAATGGAAACAATACTATTACCGACACGGCTACTGGTCTGATGTGGACCAAGTATGACAGCAATGAGAAAACTCTATTCAATATCTCCAAGGCAACTTTGGACTGGGAGCAGGCGCTAAAAGCCTCTGAGGATTTGGTATATGCCGGATACGATGACTGGCGGCTCCCCAATGCCAAAGAATTGCAAAGCATAGTCGATTATACCCGCTCTCCTCAACATCCCACCGACACAAAAAAGGGTCCAGCCATCGATCCCCTCTTTTCAACGTCAGATGAGAGCGCCTGGTATTGGACGAGCACTACGCACATGGATGACCGCGAGGGACAAGGATCCTTTGCCGTTTATTTCTGTTTTGGTGAAGCTATGGCATACATGCATGGGGAGTACACGGATGCGCATGGAGCGGGAGCTCAAAGAAGCGACCCCAAGAGCAGAGCAGTATGCAGACCGGATTGGTTAAGACATGGTCTGGGTCCCCAGCGAGACGAAGTACGGGTCGAAAATTATATTCGATGTGTGAGGACGGTGCGAAAACAAAGCGAGTAATAAAAATTTCGGCGAATTGATTATTTTTAGGAAGTGCCTCAAAAACACTTCCTATGAGATTAATCACTTTTTGCTTTATCACTTCTCTTTTTCTGTCAATAAGTTTACTGGCTCAAGTGACAGACACAAGCCTTGCCCGGGTGTATTTGGATAGTAGTGAGGTGAAAATGGGAAGAGGACAATTCGAAGAGGCACTGGCTTACGGGCGGAAAACACTCGATTTGTCCAGGAAATTTTCTGATGAAAAAAGTCTTTTGACTGCAACGGCTTACAATCAGATCGGAGATGTGTTGATTAAAAAAGGAGATCTGAAAAAAGCGATGGGATACATTAGGAGGTCACTGCATATTTGTCAGCAATTATCAGCACAAAGATCACAGGAAGCAGCTCACGCCTATTTTATTGAAGCCCATATCCATTTTGCAAAAGGAAGATATGCTAGAGCAATGGAGGCGTACCAAAAGTCTTTGAATATTCGCAGAGAAGTATTGGGTGATGACCACCAAAAAGTGGCCAATTCTCTTCAAGCCATAGGTTTGACTTATTATGCACTGGGAGAATTGGAAAAAGCGTTGGAATACAACCAACGGGCATTGGAGATCAGTACAAATCAAGCCGAAACAACTTATCACGACCTGGCTTCAACATACAACAACTTGGGTTTGATATTTAACCGGAAAGGCGAATTAGATAAATCACTATCCTATTTTCATCAATCGATAAATACAATACTTTCCAATAAAACATCCCCCAACTTTGATATCTCTCACGTTTACAACAATGTGGGGATGATGTATAACAATATGGGAGAATACGAGAAGGCTTTGAGTTATTTTGAGAAATCTCTGGCTAAGCGAATAGAAATATTTGGCCTGTCGCATCCTTTTATCGCTGGTTCATACACCAGTATCGGAAATGCTTATCAGCATCAGGGGAAATACAAAGAAGCATTTGGCTACTATCAAAATGCGCTGGAATTGAGCAGAAAGGCATTGGGTGAAATGCATCCTCGAACTGCCAATTCCTATACGCGCATAGCGAGCAATCATCACAAGCAAAAAGAATATGGATTGGCCCTGAAAAACTATCGACGGGCATTGGAAATTCAGCTACAGGTTTTTGGCCAACAGCATCCCGAAGTGGCAAGTTCATTTACCGGTATTGGCAAGGCATATTTGGCAACGGATGCTTATAGTAAAGCAAAGGAATATGCATTAAAAGCGCTGGCTATCTGGCTGAAAAATTATGGAGAATTACATCCCAAGCTGGCCGCCACCTATGGTATGTTGGGGGATATTTCTTTAGCGAAGAAAGACTATTCCGATGCACTAAAATATTTTGTCAAAGCGGTTAACACCTTGGATGAGTTGAAAAAGGTAATGTATTCAGGGGATTCCAGACAGCTCCATCTGGCTGAAAATTACAGGGTTTTTGAAAATGCAATCAAAACTATTCTGGATAGCAATCGGGAATCAATGGATCAGGCAGCGCTAAAACAAGCATTCCTTTTTGCAGAAAAAAGTAAAGCGTCCCTTTTGCAGGAAAGCCTCAATGCCAGCCGGGCCAAATATTTTGCCGGCATACCGGACAGTCTTCTGGAGCACGAAGATAAACTGAAGCGCGCGTTGGCTTATCTTGAAAAAACAAAATTTAAAGAGCAGGAAAGGACGAATGATCAAAACGACAGTTTAATTCAAGCGTACAATGCCAGAATTTTTGAGATTCAGCAACAGCATGAAAAGCTGATCCGCAGATTTGAAAATAACTACCCTGAATACTACAATCTTAAATACAAAACAGAGGTAATATCCGCAACACAGATTCAACGGGATATCCTCCAACCCGATCAAGCTTTGCTGGAATATTTCGTCGGTGACAGCAGCATTTTCGTGTTCATCCTGTCCCCTGATGCGTTTCAAATCCATACAATCAAAAAAGACTTCCCTTTGCAGCAGTGGACAAATCAAATGCGGATAGGGATATACCAATATCAACTATCCGGCAATAATGATGAGGATACTTATGTCGCGTACAGCGACACCTTTGCATTCGCAGCGCATCAGTTATACCAAAAATTGCTTGCCCCCCTGAAAAAGAATTTGCCTGAAAAGCTCATTATCATTCCCGATGGTGCACTTAATTATATTCCTTTTGAAGCCTTGCTGGTAAAAGCACCAACGGTCAATTATCATTATAAAAACCATTCCTATTTAATAGAAGATCATCAAATCAGCTATTGCTATTCTGCTACTTTTTTGCAAGAGTTGAATCGCAAACATACCAAAGCATCAAAAGGTTTTCTTGCGTTTGCCCCTTCGTTTAGAACATTTGAGGATTTAACTGCTGGCGTGAAAGATCGCAAAAAAGCATTCCGTCCTTTACAGTTTAGCACAGCGGAAGTGAGGCATATTCAGAAATTGCTGGGTGGCAATATGTATATCGGAGAGAAGGCAACTAAAGAAAATTTTATACGCCTGGCGCACAACTATCAAATTCTTCATCTCGCTTCCCACGGCAAAGCCAATGATAAATCAGGCGTATTTTCTTTTCTGGTCTTTTCTGATGTGGAAGATTCTTTGGAAAACAACTTCCTGTACGTCCGCGATTTATACAACCTAACACTCAATGCCGACCTGGTAGTGTTAAGTGCTTGCGAAACGGGGGTTGGTGAATTGAAACGTGGAGAAGGGGTAATCAGCCTCGCTCGCGGATTTGCTTATGCCGGTGCCAAAAGTATTGTCACCACACTTTGGAGTGTAAGCGATAAAAACACTAAAGACTTGTTGATCCTGTTTTACAAAAACATCAAAGCAGGTATGGCAAAAGACGAGGCATTACGCAAAGCAAAGTTGAGCTATATCCAGCAACATTCGCATCGGGAAGCCCATCCTTTTTTTTGGGCAAGTTTGGTGCCTATGGGGAATATGGCCCCCGTAACTTTAGCCTCTGGCATTCCTGATCTGAATGTGCTCACTTTGCTGTTATTCATAGTTTTTGGAATAGCATGGTGGGTTTATAAGAATCGGAAATAAGCTCTTCCTTGCTGCGGTTAAGCAACAGCTTTGTACCTTGTTATATCTACCTTCTTTACTTCCACAAACCATTCTTACCTGTTCAGCTAACGATCCGTGCAGCCGCAGTTGCCAGTTGCACGCCGTTCCAGTCAGCCTTCTCTCTCATCATTTCTTTTTATATCTGCTGAGCTAATTTAATCACTTCTCCTGCTGTCACTTCCTTTCCAAAGATTATTGAGTTTGAATTTAAGATTAAGGCTTTCTCTGGATTCCCATTAATATCTTTAAATTTTACAATCGTGTATTTTGTGCTCTTTGATTGGAATGAGGACACTTTTTCAACTTGGCTTACATCTACTTCGTATTCTTTTCCAATTACTTTTTTCATTTTCAACTTTTTACCTTTTAGTTCTGCTTCGGCGGCAAAAATTAATTGATAAAAAGTAAGGAAAATTAATACTAAAAGCAGTAAGCCTGCAATTAGCATATTCGTTTGAAACCCGTCTGGATTGTTCAGAATTTTGGGTACAAGAAAGAATGCTGCAACGACTGAAATTACAACACCTAATATTGCCCCTCCTTTCGTGAAATCGGAAGACAATTGAATTGTTTGCTCCTTTTGAATTTTTTCTCTTAGTTTTTCTAAATCACGCATTTTGTTTTGATTTTTTAAATTGAAATTAATGGTTTTGATATTATTCGATGGCAAATCATTCAATTTTTTACTGATTTTTCGCCAGTGCTATTTCTTTTTTGGTTGGCTGGAACTGCATCTAAATGCTTTTCTCTGTCCTTGCTGTTCTTCCACCTTTCTGAATAATTGCATGAAATTGATAAACGTGACAAAGGAGTCAAAAAAAATAATTTTTAGTCACGATTGGTAACGTCTGTCAATTATAGGGGTGAAAGCAAACTTAATTGTTAAACATAAACTCCTTTGTCATGAAAATTAAGAATTTATTTCAGTCCCTAACGCTTGTAATTATTTGTGTGAGCCTTTTTGTCACATCCTGCCAAAAAGATCAATACGAATTGCCCGACACCACTGAGGCTGCTACTGTTGGCAAAACTGGTACCACAGGTGGAGGTGCAGGCTGCCCTGAAGGCAACATCATTATCCTTAGATCGCAATCTGATATTGATGCCTTTGCACAAGCTTATAGCAATTGCACTACCATTGAAGGTGACCTGACTATTTTCTCGGAAGCCAACGATCCCGACCCCGTTGTTTCTTTAGAACCACTCAGCTTTTTGCTGGAAATCACTGGCGATCTGTCTATCCGGTCAACAAGCTTTGAAGATCTCAACATTCTCTACAAAATTGGTGGAAGCCTGGAAATAAAGGAAAATCCTTTGCTAAGCAGCCTCAGTTTTGATGAAGACATTTTTATGGGTAATGGTCCTTACCGGGTAGAAATAACCAATAATCCATTGCTCTCCACATGTGAACTGGAAGCACTTTGCACGTATGCTGAAAACGGAGGTATAGTTACTATTCAGCAAAATGGTCAAGGATGTAGCTCTGTAGGAGAAGTTTGTGTTACAGTGGGTACTTGCGCGATGGAGATTAACGCCTGGACCTCCAATATTAGAAAGATTTCCGCAAAAATTAATGTGGATGAAATACTGGATGCTGTAGGTTATACGGTAAGAGTGAGAAGGCTGGGCAGAAGTCGCTGGAGTATTGTACAATCAACAAACAGACAGTGTTGTTTAGGACTTCCTGTAATTTTTCCAATTCAAGGACTAAAAGCAGGTACGGATTACGAATTCCAGGTGCGCTACGAGTGTGCGAGTGGAAATTCTAACTGGAATCAAGCCCAAACATTCACTACCCGTCTGTAAACCACCACTACTATTCCTCAACTAATCAGATGAATATTCAGCCGGGAGCTGTATATGCTCCCGGCCTTCACCTCTCACAAAATCCAAAGTCATGAAACAGCAGCAGTTTAACTCCCGACTCGAAGCGATCGACTGGATCGCCAGTTATGCCGAAGACGAAGGCACCTTCGAGGTGCTGCGCGAACAGCTGAACTACAACTTCATCTACAGCGACAAATACTTTCTGGAGCTGCCTGAAGTGCCTTTTGAAGTAGTGCTTTTGGAGCAAAGCAACAGAAAATAATCTCAATTCAAATTTTCTCAAACAAGAAAATGGCTGGTGTATTTCCAGCTATTTTCTTGCTTCTTGCCCGTCTTCTATTCCCGATCAATGCTTCGCGGTGTACATTGGAAAAAACAGGTAAACGTGACATGCAACAAAAAAAAATCTGATAAAAGTCACTCTGTGCCAAATTCACCAATAGTAGAGATAGAAAGATCATTCATTTGCTCATCAAAAAAATCAGAATCATGAAAACTCATTTTGAATCACACCAGGAAGTAAATGCCTTCAGTTGCGAAAACAGCCCGTGCACCAATAGCTTTGAAGTATTGCACGAATCACTAAACACCAACGCTTCTTATACCAAAGCGCACTATTTAAGAATGCTCGACAGTACCTGGGATGCCGTATGGCTTGAGCGGAAATAAAGCCAAATGACAAAGTTGTTTCCTGAATCTTAAAATTAGCATAATACTTACAAATAGAAAATGTCATGGATTTTATACAACATTTGTTCGATTTTTTTGAGGTAAGGAGCCTAAATCAAACCCTGAAATATCGCCTGATCTTGTCTCTGTTCTCATCGCTAAGCTTTCTTATCCTCTTTTATTTTTGGAGTATTTCAAAGAAAAGCCCAGAGGCCAACAAAGACAATTCAACAGGTTTAATGTTTTTATCGTTGACCTTTTTGATGTATTGCGGGATAGGCTTTGCAACGGTTTATAGTCCGACTAAAAGCACATATTTATTGTTGTCAGGGCTGATTAGTAGCTTTTTGCTGTTGTCTCTTCCATTTTTTGCCCAGTGGGATTCAGGTGTTGACAGGCTTGTTAAACATCATTTGTGGAAAAGCGGTATTTTTTCATTGGTTTTTACCTGGCTGCTTTTCATTGTATGGACAAGAAACCTGAAGCTGGCATTTGATATAGACATTGTTGTGAGTTCGGCAGCTATATTTTTGTTTGGATTTTATATTACCCGGGTTTTTATAAAAAGGAAATTGATCCTTTTAGGAGGAGTGACTGGTTTGTTGATATTGTTTATCATTTGGTTGCAAATCAATTCGCCTGAATTACTGGGTGAAGGTAGATATGTGCATGTCAATACGGTTATCCTGTCGCCTGCCTTATTCCTATCCATCATTTCGATTGCTTATACCTTCAACTGGCTCAACGAACTGAACTACAGAGAATTGTCCAAAATATATGATGGCAGCACCCACAGCACTTCAACAGAAAAAACACTTGCATCGGATGTAAGTGAGCAAAAAGCAGTAAATAGATGGCGAAAATGTATTGCGCATGATGATGTAGAAAGAGTGATTGAAGAACTGCTATCCTACAAGAAATTTAAGAACGAAAGCCTGAGCATCATCATGAACCTGGCTCAAAGAAACAACCGCAACAACACCAACCGACTTAAAGATATCATTCGATATGAGGAGTACCAACTGAACCGCAACAAGATATCACAGGCATTGATCAGGCTGATGGTAACAACCTGAATCGCCATCTTCCCTATATCCGTCGTTTCCTTCCCCTTTTTAAGCATTGCAAAAAACTGGCAAACGTGACAAAGAATTGAAAATAAAAATTTGTTTGTCACCTCTAGCATCCTTATCCAATTGTATAATTGACATTAATAGATTATTCACTTCAAACTACATAAAAATGAAAAAGTTAGCTTATACCCTCCTCCATACACTCGGAGATGCTATATCCAACTCATTTTTAAAATACTTTATTCCCATTCAATGGAGCCTTTGCCTGGTGCTTTGCCTCGCTACTTTTGATTCCTATGGACAACATACCGTTACAGGAAAGATTGTGTATGGGACGATAGATGAGAGTGATGAAGACGGCAATGGAGATTATAGAGCTACAAGTATTTTTTCTCGCGGATTAGAATCAGGGAAAGGGGTTCCACATGTGAGAGTAGAACTTGTCAAAACTGGTTTTGTAGTTGATTTCACCTATACCGACTCCCTTGGTAGGTTCACCTTAGAGTCAACCAAGACATTTCGTACCCCTAACAAACTGAGGGTACGGGCAGAAAATGAATACTGTACAGTAAAGATTCCGGCTATGCCTTCGTCAATACGTGCGGATTTCCGGATTGATGATGAGGATTATACCGATGCCGAAGTGGATCACTTAGGGGACTTTAGTATCAACGATGGAGAACATTATACAATTATTCAACAAACCATAGCAAGGCGCATGAATGTATCGCGGGCACTTTTCATTGCTGGTGCTGCTTATCGAGGGTGCCGCCATATCGAAGAACTTACAGGTACAAGCCTTTTGCCAGTACTCCCGGATGATGACTACAAATTGACCGTTAGATACCCAGCTAATGTTAACGGAGATTATTTCAATAGATACTTAAACACCATTTTTTTACAACATGGCGACGCCTATGTAATTGATCACGAATTGGGGCATTTTATAGAATATAAAATTGGGGCCTTTGGTAATATCCCAGATTATTTGTTGACTGGTGGCCATGACCTGTGTTCAGTTGAAAGTGAGTGTTGGGCTTTTCTGGAAGGTTTGGCTTCCTGGTATGGGGCAGTCAATTCAGTAGGCTATGTGGAGGTAGATGATGTCGACTTTTATGGCGATCCTATTGCATCCAACTACTTTAAAGCGCTTGGATATAGCTCTTGGATAGAGTGGGATTCTTGTGGGCTATTGACTACCGAACCTACAATGGGCCCAGAAAATAATGAGGGAGCTATCGCACAAATTCTGTGGGACCTAGTTGATGACAGCAAAAGCATGACAAAAGATACCAGTAGCCCTTTGAGGCATGACCCCAAAATACCCGAAATAGCTAAAGTGGACATCCGGAATATCTTAACGGTTTTAACAGCTACTATTCCCTCAAATAGTCCCTGTGAAGGATGGGATAGTTATAAGCATCCCGTTACCATTGAGCAGTTCTGCGAAACCTATATCGATTCCTTCCCTGCTGATGTGTACCCTGATCTTTATTCCGCCTTTGCTTTTAACGGGATCAGCAGCGGTTGTGTCGAGGATATCAGCGCACCTGAAGCCCCCAGTCTGCATAGCTCTACACATGAAGCAGGCGTATGGTCAAATGACAACAACTTAATAGTATATATTCAAGACGGAGCTGATGATTTTAGCGGTAGCTATTACTACTATGACTCTATTGATACTAATCCTACGACAGATATAGGCTTTGATGCTTACCTTAAAGATCCGTTTCTGGAATCCAAATATACTACTAACAGGCACTCCTTTTATATTCCCAATAGTAAAGAGGGTGCAAACAGGTATTTGCATATCAAAACAGCTGATCTGGCGAAACACTATGGTGCTACCGGGCATTTTGGCCCGTTGAATTTGGATTTTACCGACCCCGAAATCAACCAGGTGGAATTCCCGGATGTAAATGATGATTATCTTATAGGCACCTATGTGGAGGTGAGTTGGGAAGTCTCTGATGCATTATCGGGAGTAGATTATGTCACACTCAGCTATAGCGATCCCACCAATGGGGTTGAGGAAGAGCTCCCGGCTTCTTCCATTTTTGCCAAGGGCTCCATGGAATTTTACCTTAACCCGGATGTGGTCGTGCCCAGCACTACAGGACGATTTGTACTAACCGTTTACGATAAAGCGGGTAATAGTTGTTCTGACGAATCTGCCAACCTGACAATCGTTTCGCCTTTTGAAGGGCCCCACGACTTCGGTTTTGATCTCGGCTTTGGCAGAGTAGTCAGTGGTGATTTGGACAATGACGGCAAAGATGAGATCGTATTATCAGGAGGTATTTCCGGCAAACGGTATCTGCGAGTGGTTAATTTCGAACCGGCAATGGATATAACTGAGGATGATATAACTGACCTCTCGCCCGGCATGCTTGGCGGTGATCTTTTCCTGGCGGATACAGATCGGGATGGTGACCTGGATATAATTGCAGGGGGATTCTATGGCGTAAGGACGCGTTATCAAATTTATGTTCACCAAAATGATGGCTTAGGTAATTTCAGCACATCCGGTCCTTTACCAATAGCGGATATAGAAGCAATGAAAAAAATGGTAATCAGAGTAGTAGATCTTTATGGTACAGGAGAGCCTATCCTGATATTTGGTGGAGAGGCGGAAGGCATAGATGAGTTGGGAGCATACAATCTGGTAAGCGGAACATTAACCTATCTTGACGGCGTAGAGATGAGCGGAGGAGATTTTGAGATAGGAGATATTAATGCTGACGGCGTAATGGATTTTGTGACGCTTGGGTATGATGCATCGGGCTCCGGATCAGTAAGAGTTTACTTTGGTGAATATACTGAAAACAAGCTGGTCAAATGGTCAGAAGTTGATGGGATGGCAGAAGAGTTTCTGGAAGAAGGAGATGTAGATCTGGGCAACTGGGATGACGATCGCGACCTGGAACTATTTATGATGTACCAGGTCAGTACGGGTGATGAGGTCGAATATGTAACTGGCATTTGGGATTGGCTTGGTTCAGGTTTCGTACAAAAGGTCAGTGCTACCAGCAACAGTATGGCTATTGGGGATGGACATTTTGTAGATATTTATAATGACGGGCGGTCTGATGTGCTAGCTTTGGGCGGACAAATCGGGGAAGAAATCAGCTATGACAAACTTTTAAGCTGGTACCTATCGAGCATAGATATTCGCAGGCACGAAGGATCAGGCGTTCCGGTTCCCGTAAGAAATAAACTACTCAAAGAGACCGATACCGCCTTCGGAGATTTTGACGGCGACGGCGACCTCGACATGGTGGTTACCGGAAAGGACTGGTATGATGATAATGTGACACTTTGGTATGAGAATACAGTAAGTCAATACCTCGGGCAGAATGAAGCGCCAGCTGCCGTTAGCGACATAGGCCTGTTTTACGATTACGATCGAGGAGGCTATGTGATTAGCTGGTCGGCACCAGATGAGGATCTGGATGAGACAGCGGTAGAGGAATTTCAGTACGAAATTCAGGTGGGAACAGCAGAAGGCTTGGGCGATGTAGTCTCCTGGGCTCATCCGGCCGGGCATCGGCAACAAGTAGCGGCGCAGATAGTATTAGACAGGTACGAACGCTTCGTCGATATTCCAGAGGGCAATTACCATTGGAATATTCGTACAGTGGACAATGGATGGAAACGAAGTGCACCAGTCAGTTTGGCGGAGGGCAGAAGCAGCTTGCCAGATGAGCCTTCCGATCTTAAATCAAAAAATACAGACGAGCTTAAAGTATCTCTTTTCCCCAATCCGGCAACTGATTATCTTCAGATAAAGTATTCTTTAGATAAATCACGTGAAGTACAATTAACTATCCTGGATTTATCAGGAAGAACACTATGGGTGTTGGAAAATACAAGCAGGGATAGCGGAACGTATAATGTCAGATATGATGGAAGTGAATTGCCGGAAGGTGTTTATCTATTGCAATTACGCACCGAAGCTACTCAGCTTACTGAAAAATTTGAAGTGATCAAAAGGTGATCATTGCCTTTCGATACCGTTCACTGTCAGGTATGGTACAAGATGCTGGCCTGACAGTGGACGGTTTACACAAAAGGAAGCCAATTTTTTTGTAATGCTATCTTCGAGTAAGATATACCGATACGAAAGTGATTTGGGAAAATATAATCACTTTCTTTATCGGCATACCTGCCCGACTACGTCATTCAGGCGGGCCCTCAAAATCAATGGTTTGTAGTAGCACAAATTCCCAAACCATTTTATTTTGAGTATATATTGTATATCTTCAACTATCCGATTACACTCAACGAAGGATATGACAACCAATACCCAGCCCCTCACCTTCCTCTGCCTCTCCAGCGAATTCAAAGGCGAGGCCTTTTTGCGCGCCTGCAAAGCTGCCGGCAATCGCGTTTTTCTCGTTACCTCTAAAGAGCTGGAAAAAGAAGCCTGGCCTCGTGAAAGCCTGGATGATATTTTCTTTGTCCAGGAAATAAGACATTGCGTTTGGAATATGGACGATGTCATTGGCGGTCTGGCGCATTTTATGCGTTCTGAGCGTGTGGATCGCATCATCGCATTGGATGATTTTGACGTGGAAAAAGCTGCCTTGATGCGCGAACATTTTCGCATACCCGGCATGGGGCAAACTACTTACCGCTACTTCCGCGATAAGCTGGCCATGCGCATCAAAGCGCAGGAGGCAGGTATTCCGGTGCCTCCGTTCAGTTCCCTCTTTCACGATGCCGACATACATGCTTTCACTCAATCGGCTGCTCCGCCCTGGGTGGTAAAACCACGCGGCGAGGCTTCTGCTACCGGTATCCGCAAGGTTCATAGTGCAGAAGAGCTTTGGGAAGTACTCAATGAGTTGGGCGAAAAGCGACATGAGTATCTGGTAGAGCAATTCAAACCTGGTGCAGTTTATCATGCCGATGCTTTGAGTATGAATGGCAAGCAGTTGTTTTGCAGCGTATCGCAATACCTCAACACGCCTTTCGAAGTGGCACATGGCGGTGGAATATTTCGCTCGCATATTTCAGAATTTGGCGGCAGTGACGACAAGGCTTTGCAAAAGCTGACCAGCCAGGTGATGGAAGCTTTTGGTATGCAATCCAGTGCTTCGCATACTGAATTTATTAAATCCAATGAAGACGGAAAGTTTTATTTTCTGGAAACTTCGAGTCGCGTTGGCGGAGCACATCTGGCAGAGATGGTGGAAGCCAGTTCGGGCATCAATTTGTGGGCTGAATGGGCAAAGATAGAAACAGCAATAGCAAAAGGAAAAGCCTACCACCTTCCGAAGGTGCGCAAAGATTATGCTGGCATCATCGTTTCACTGAGTCGGTTTGAACAGCCCGACATGACAGCCTTTGACGATCCCGAAGTGATTTGGAAAATTGACAAGGCGCACCATGTTGGCATGATTGTGCAATCAAAAGAGCGGCAGCGGGTTTTGAATCTGCTCGACGATTATGCGGAGCGCATCTTCCGCGATTTTCACGCCAGCGTACCAGCAAAGTGAGTTTATCACTTGCCTGATAGGCAAAAAACCCAGGCCCGCCAGTAAATACTAACGAGCCTGAGTTAAAACTACTACTAAACTTCCGAAATCTATTCCAAGCCAATTTTAGCAAACCGGCCAATGAGTAGTTCATCTTTCGAGTGTATCTGTATGTAATAAATGCGTGCAGGCATTTCACTGACATCGAAAGTGAATATATTCTCGCCTAACAAGAATTCGACCTTTTCCGTGTGGTAAACTCTACCCGAATGATCGACTATCCGAATATCGGCAAATTGTTCACCCTTTGACAGCAACAGGACATTTACTTCGTCATGCGTAGGATTGGGCCAAAGCTTAAATGCTTGATCGTCTGACTGCTCGCTTCCGATACGCGAAGAATTTTTGCTGCTATTCGGAGTACCCGCAAAGTCCTGATTGCAAACAATCGGTGCGCATTGATTGTAATATTCATTGATATTCGTAATTGACTCATTGAGCTTATCAAATAGCTTAGGGGTCTCTAATTCTCCACCCAATGCTTCGTTGGCCAATTCCAGTAAATCGCAAACCGTAGCCTCCGGATCATCCAATTCTTCGATCACATCCTCGTGGATTTCTGCACAAAGCTGATCAATCAGGCGCAAATTGCAAAGCACACTATCAGGATCGTAGCGAATATTTAAGGTGAGTGCAATGACTTGTCCTGCCAAAGTATTGCGCAACGTGCCGTCACGTTTAGTCGGAATAGGATCTACATCACAGTCCATCTCATTTATCGTTATCAATCCAGTGTTGCCTGGAAAAGCAGATGAGGGCCCTCCTGCCGGAAGCAACTCAATGATGCACTCTCCATCTTCAATGGTCAGGATGTTATTCCCGGCACCAACAATCACCGGATTTTGCGGCGTTACTAGTTCGTCGAGTAGTTCCTGGGTAGTCAATCCATCCGGGTCTTTTCCATTTGGCACGCCCCAAAAACCCTGAGTAAATGTACAAACCTCATTACAAACTACCGTGATGCGCTGGCTTACGCTAGTAGTTTCTGCACAGTTATCATCAGCTGTCCAGGTTCTTACCAATACATAATCCTCTCCAATTGGATTAGCAGGAATGGTATATTCATCAAACTTGACACCCACTGGTTCGCATACAAATGAGGCTTCGAGCATTGGAGGAGAGGGTACTTGATCACACAAGACCGTAACATCTTCTGGAATATCTTCTTCTTCAAATACAGGCCCGTCATTGTCAATAATAATGGTACGAATACAGCAGATATATCTACCACAAGAATCCTCTAAGGAATACTCTATTTCATACCGCTGACCATCGCAATTGGGGCCAATCTCCGGTACAAAGGGGCCTCTAAAATTGATAATCTCTGCTACTAATCCGCAGTGGATTGTAGTTTCAACTGTTGTCATACCCAAATCCAAAAGGGCTTGTATTTCATCGAAACACTCTACTCGCATTTCATCTCTGTAACTTCCAAAATTGCAACTTACCGCTGGTGCCGGCGATTCAAGGCGATACTCCTTACGCAATATTTCCATCTCTCCACAATCATTCATCACAACGTAATCAAAGCGATAGGTCGCATTCGGACAGTCCGGCGTACCCAAAGTATCTACAGCAAATATCATGACTTCGTAATCACTACATGAGGTAACTTTTATGTCGGCCTCGCTCACAAAAATATCATCGGAGCATTCTACAGAAATATAACTCTTATTGTCATTTTCCATGCTACATTCTACTTTCAGCGGTACCGGATTTACATTAAATGTGCGCGTGGTTTCTATGCTATTGCCACAATCATCCATTGCCATCCACCGGTGCGTCACCGAATAACCATTACAGATATCCACAGTATATGGATCTATGCTTTTCACTACCGTCAGCGGCCCGCAAGTTGTGGAAGCTGTAATATCCTGCTGCTCTGGCAGTTCATCCAGGCAGGTGATGTCGGCGATCGGGTCGGGATCAATATCGAAGGAGGGGATGGGAGCATCAGTCACCGTAAAGCTGCGTGTACAACTCATGGGTGGGGTGCATTCTGATCCTGGCCCATTATCATCTACTGTCCAGGTTACCTCTATCGCTCCGCCACAGTTTGATGGCGCTTCTAAAGGACCTCCTCCGGTAACACTATAGGATCCGTTTACTACACCACAACCTCCATCTCCAGAAAAAGCTAAAATCCAAGATGCAAAGGCAGCATCTATCGCTGCCTGGCTCTGGCAAGCAGGCTCTGTGACATCCGCTGGACAGCTTATCGTAATTGCTGGCGCTAAATTTACTGTAAAACTGCGTGTACAACTCATGGGACTTGTACATATTGAACCATCCCCGCTATCATCCACTGTCCAAGTTACTACTGTAACACCTCCGCAATTAGAAGGAGCCGTTGGACTCATTGGACTAAAACTACCCGTTGCATTACAACCCCCTCCACCTGTAAACTGGCTCAGCCAGTTACTAAAGGCGGCATCTATTGCTGCTTGGCTCTGGCAAGCAGGCTCTGTGGCATCTGCTGGACAGCTTATTGTGATTGCCGGTGCTGCGGTCAAGTTAAAGTTTGCACTTATCGTACTTATCGTCTCACATAAATCTGTGATGGTCCAGGTGACTGTTGTCATCCCTCCTGTACACAGAGCAGGGGCACTGCCACCGCCATTACTCAGCTGTGGAGTACAACCTCCTCCAGGAGCTATGGCTGCAGACTGCGCAGCAATCCACGCACTAAAGGCTGCATCTACTGCTGCCTGATCCGCATAGTCACACGCATCCTCATTCGCATCACTCGGTGCTGTCCATGTCACCGCATTCGGAGCCATCAGGTTAAAGCTCGCACTTATCGTACTTATCGTCTCACATAAATCTGTGATGGTCCAGCTTACCATTGTCATCCCTCCTGTACACAGAGCAGGGGCACTGCCGCCGCCATTACTCAGCTGTGGAGTACAACCTCCTCCAGGAGCTATGGCTGCAGACTGCGCAGCAATCCACGCCGTAAAGGCCTGATCTACTGCCGCCTGATCCGCATAGTCACACGCATCCTCATTCGCATCACTCGGTGCTGTCCATGTCACCGCAGTCGGGGCCGTCAGGTTAAAGTTTGCAGTTATCGTACTTATCGTCTCACATAAATCTGTTATCGTCCAGGTGACTGTTGTCATCCCTCCTGCACACAGAGCAGGGGCACTGCCGCCGCCATTACTCAGCTGTGGAGTACAACCTCCTCCAGGAGCTATGGCTGCAGACTGCGCAGCTATCCATGCCGTAAAGGCCTGATCTACCGCTGCCTGATCCGCATAGTCACACGCATCCTCATTCGCATCACTCGGTGCTGTCCATGTCACTGCAGTCGGGGCCGTCAGGTTAAAGTTTGCAGTTATCGTACTTATCGTCTCACATAAATCTGTGATGGTCCAGCTTACCATTGTCATCCCTCCTGTACACAGAGCAGGGGCACTGCCACCTCCATTACTCAGCTGTGGAGTACAACCTCCTCCAGGAGCTATGGCTGCAGACTGCGCAGCAATCCACGCCGTAAAGGCCTGATCTACCGCTGCCTGATCCGCATAGTCACACGCATCCTCATTCGCATCACTCGGTGCTGTCCATGTCACTGCAGTCGGGGCCGTCAGGTTAAAGTTTGCAGTTATCGTACTTATCGTCTCACATAAATCTGTGATGGTCCAGCTTACCATTGTCATCCCTCCTGTACACAGAGCAGGGGCACTGCCACCTCCATTACTCAGCTGTGGATCACAACCTCCTCCAGGAGCTATGGCTGCAGACTGCGCAGCAATCCACGCCGTAAAGGCCTGATCTACCGCTGCCTGATCCGCATAGTCACACGCATCCTCATTCGCATCACTCGGTGCTGTCCATGTCACTGCAGTCGGGGCCGTCAAGTTAAAGTTTGCAGTTATCGTACTTATCGTCTCACATAAATCTGTAATCGTCCAGGTGACTGTTGTCATCCCTCCTGCACACAGAGCAGGGGCACTGCCACCGCCATTACTCAGCTGTGGATCACAACCTCCTCCAGGAGCTATGGCTGCAGACTGCGCAGCAATCCACGCCGTAAAGGCCGCATCTACTGCCGCCTGATCCGCATAGTCACACGCATCCTCATTCGCATCACTCGGTGCTGTCCATGTCACTGCACTCGGGGCCGTCAAGTTAAAGTTTGCACTTATCGTACTTATCGTCTCACATAAATCTGTGATGGTCCAGGTGACTGTTGTCATCCCTCCTGCACACAGGGCAGGGGCACTGCCGCCGCCATTACTCAGCTGTGGAGTACAACCTCCTCCAGGAGCTATGGCTGCAGACTGCGCAGCTATCCACGCCGTAAAGGCCTGATCTACCGCTGCCTGATCCGCATAGTCACACGCATCCTCATTCGCATCACTCGGTGCTGTCCATGTCACTGCAGTCGGGGCCGTCAAGTTAAAGTTTGCAGTTATCGTACTTATCGTCTCACATAAATCTGTGATGGTCCAGGTGACTGTTGTGATCCCTCCTGCACACAGAGCAGGGGCACTGCCGCCGCCATTACTCAGCTGTGGAGTACAACCTCCTCCAGGAGCTATGGCTGCAGACTGCGCAGCAATCCACGCCGTAAAGGCTGCATCTACCGCTACCTGATCGGCATAGTCACACGCATTCTCATTCGCATCACTCGGTGCTGTCCATGTCACTGCATTCGGGGCCATCAGGTTAAAGCTCGCACTTATCGTACTTATCGTCTCACATAAATCTGTTATCGTCCAGGTGACTGTTGTCATCCCTCCTGTACACAGAGCAGGGGCACTGCCACCGCCATTACTCAGCTGTGGAGTACAACCTCCTCCAGGAGCTATGGCTGCAGACTGCGCAGCAATCCACGCCGTAAAGGCCTGATCTACCGCTACCTGATCCGCATAGTCACACGCATCCTCATTGGCATCACTCGGTGCTGTCCATGTCACTGCAGTCGGGGCCGTCAAGTTAAAGTTTGCAGTTATCGTACTTATCGTCTCACATAAATCTGTTATCGTCCAGGTGACTGTTGTCATCCCTCCTGCACACAGGGCAGGGGCACTGCCGCCGCCATTACTCAGCTGTGGAGTACAACCTCCTCCAGGAGCTATGGCTGCAGACTGCGCAGCAATCCACGCACTAAAGGCTGCATCTACTGCCGCCTGATCCGCATAGTCACACGCATCCTCATTCGCATCACTCGGTGCTGTCCATGTCACTGCAGTCGGGGCCGTCAAGTTAAAGTTTGCAGTTATCGTACTTATCGTCTCACATAAATCTGTGATGGTCCAGGTGACTGTTGTGATCCCTCCTGCACACAGAGCAGGGGCACTGCCGCCGCCATTACTCAGCTGTGGAGTACAACCTCCTCCAGGAGCTATGGCTGCAGACTGCGCAGCTATCCATGCCGTAAAGGCTGCATCTACCGCTACCTGATCGGCATAGTCACACGCATTCTCATTCGCATCACTCGGTGCTGTCCATGTCACTGCATTCGGGGCCATCAGGTTAAAGCTCGCACTTATCGTACTTATCGTCTCACATAAATCTGTTATCGTCCAGGTGACTGTTGTCATCCCTCCTGTACACAGAGCAGGGGCACTGCCACCGCCATTACTCAGCTGTGGAGTACAACCTCCTCCAGGAGCTATGGCTGCAGACTGCGCAGCAATCCACGCCGTAAAGGCCTGATCTACCGCTGCCTGATCCGCATAGTCACACGCATCCTCATTGGCATCACTCGGTGCTGTCCATGTCACTGCAGTCGGGGCCATCAGGTTAAAGCTCGCACTTATCGTACTTATCGTCTCACATAAATCTGTTATCGTCCAGGTGACTGTTGTGATCCCTCCTGCACACAGAGCAGGGGCACTGCCACCGCCATTACTCAGCTGTGGAGTACAACCTCCTCCAGGAGCTATGGCTGCAGACTGCGCAGCTATCCATGCCGTAAAGGCCTGATCTACCGCTGCCTGATCCGCATAGTCACACGCATCCTCATTGGCATCACTCGGTGCTGTCCATGTCACTGCAGTCGGGGCCGTCAAGTTAAAGTTTGCAGTTATCGTACTTATCGTCTCACATAAATCTGTTATCGTCCAGGTGACTGTTGTCATCCCTCCTGCACACAGAGCAGGGGCACTGCCACCGCCATTACTCAGCTGTGGAGTACAACCTCCTCCAGGAGCTATGGCTGCAGACTGCGCAGCTATCCATGCCGTAAAGGCCTGATCTACCGCTGCCTGATCCGCATAGTCACACGCATCCTCATTGGCATCACTCGGTGCTGTCCATGTCACTGCAGTCGGGGCCGTCAAGTTAAAGTTTGCAGTTATCGTACTTATCGTCTCACATAAATCTGTTATCGTCCAGGTGACTGTTGTCATCCCTCCTGCACACAGAGCAGGGGCACTGCCACCGCCATTACTCAGCTGTGGAGTACAACCTCCTCCAGGAGCTATGGCTGCAGACTGCGCAGCTATCCACGCCGTAAAGGCCTGATCTACCGCTGCCTGATCAGCATAGTCACACGCATCCTCATTGGCATCACTCGGTGCTGTCCATGTCACTGCAGTCGGGGCCGTCAAGTTAAAGTTTGCAGTTATCGTACTTATCGTCTCACATAAATCTGTTATCGTCCAGGTGACTGTTGTCATCCCTCCTGTACACAGGGCAGGGGCACTACCTCCTCCATTGCTCAGCTGTGGAGCACAACCTCCTCCAGGAGCTATGGCTGCAGACTGCGCAGCTATCCACGCCGTAAAGGCCTGATCTACCGCTGCCTGATCCGCATAGTCACACGCATCCTCATTCGCATCACTCGGTGCTGTCCATGTCACTGCAGTCGGGGCCGTCAAGTTAAAGTTTGCAGTTATCGTACTTATCGTCTCACATAAATCTGTTATCGTCCAGGTGACTGTTGTCATCCCTCCTGCACACAGAGCAGGGGCACTGCCACCGCCATTACTCAGCTGTGGAGACAACCTCCTCCAGGAGCTATGGCTGCAGACTGCGCAGCTATCCACGCCGTAAAGGCCTGATCTACCGCTGCCTGATCAGCATAGTCACACGCATCCTCATTGGCATCACTCGGTGCTGTCCATGTCACTGCAGTCGGGGCCGTCAAGTTAAAGTTTGCAGTTATGGTGCTGATGGTTTCACATAAATCTGTGATGGTCCAGGTCACCATCGTCGTTCCTCCTGTACACAGGGCAGGGGCACTACCTCCTCCATTACTCAGCTGTGGATCACAACCTCCTCCAGGAGCTATGGCTGCAGACTGCGCAGCTATCCACGCCGTAAAGGCTGCATCTACCGCTACCTGATCGGCATAGTCACACGCATTCTCATTCGCATCACCTGGAGCTGTCCACGTTAGACCAGATGGAGCCGTCAGGTTAAAGTTTGCAGTTATGGTGCTGATGGTTTCACATAAATCTGTGATGGTCCAGGTCACCATCGTCATCCCTCCTGCACACAGGGCAGGGGCACTGCCACCGCCATTACTCAGCTGTGGAGTACAACCTCCTCCAGGAGCTATGGCTGCAGACTGCGCAGCAGTCCACGCACTAAAGGCTGCATCTACTGCTGCCTGATCGGCATAACTACACGACAACTCATTGGCATCACTCGGTGCTGTCCATGTCACCGCACTCGGGGCCGTCAAGTTAAAGTTTGCAGTTATCGTACTTATCGTCTCACATAAATCTGTTATCGTCCAGGTGACTGTTGTCATCCCTCCTGTACACAGAGCAGGGGCACTGCCGCCGCCATTACTCAGCTGTGGATCACAACCTCCTCCAGGAGCTATGGCTGCAGACTGCGCAGCTATCCACGCCGTAAAGGCCTGATCTACCGCTGCCTGATCCGCATAGTCACACGCATCCTCATTCGCATCACTCGGTGCTGTCCATGTCACTGCATTCGGGGCCGTCAAGTTAAAGTTTGCAGTTATCGTACTTATCGTCTCACATAAATCTGTGATGGTCCAGCTTACCATTGTCATCCCTCCTGTACACAGAGCAGGGGCACTGCCGCCGCCATTACTCAGCTGTGGATCACAACCTCCTCCAGGAGCTATGGCTGCAGACTGCGCAGCTATCCACGCACTAAAGGCTGCATCTACCGCTACCTGATCTGCATAGTCACACGCATCCTCATTGGCATCACTAGGGGCTGTCCACGTTATAGCCAGGGGAGAAATCTCAAAATTTTCCAAGCAAGTCTCTGATTCCTCTCCCGAATCCAGCATCATATTACCATTTCGATCATCAAAGAGCGTATAGACTCGGGTAACGGAAATAGGGCATGTGCCAGATACTATGTCTTGATGTATAAGTATAGGAGTGCCGCACACAACAATAGAAGAAAAAACGTCAGCGGGATTGGTATAGGGAGTTGGCAAATCCGACACACCACAGCCAGAGATAGTTTGTAATGCCGGATTTAAATCGCAAGTAGCACTAAAGCCAGAGCCGATAGTGATATTAATATCCTGATCACAAGTTTGGAAGGGAAAATACGAGTTAGTGGCAACATCAAAGAATGATAGCGTATAAGTACGCGTGACTGTGAGCATACCATCCATATTAGAATCGATGCAGCTAGTTTCTCCAACATCTGATGAGGTCATTTGGAGCATAACCGAGCAAGTTCCGGTATTGGTAAATACATCAGCCGGATTGGTAAATGGCGTAGGAATCGTGCTGCCATCGCATTCCGAAATGTCGCATATATCAGTATTAATAGGCCCCAAATTACATTGAGGTAAGGAGGTACAAGGAGGTGGTTCCTTGCAAACGTTGCACATGCTTGTCCATCCTGCAGAATTAACACACATAAAAATAGTAATTTCCGTTTCTCCCAAAGGGAATACAAAATCAACCAAAGTTTGAGAACCTCCGCTTGACATTTGGGAGCATACTCCACCAGAAAGCACATAGGAGGCATCAAGTTCTCCATTACAGCTTTGCCCTTGTCCCAGATTTAGAGAAAATTGTTGTGTGGGTGAGTTTGGTGATCGCTGCATTATATACTGCCAACAATTGTATCCATTGCCATCAGTACAAGATGTGTTTTGTCCGGGTTTTCCATCAAAAGTAGTACCTCCTGGGCAGTCTGGCAGGGCATCTACATTTATTAGTGTAATGTTTCCTGTGCAATTACTAACATCCGGACACTGTCCCCATCCCATTTGACTAATCCCGATCAGCAATAAAAAAAATGTAAATAGTGTAAAAACAAATTTGCGCGTTGATGCAACGGTGTTGCATACTTGGGAGGTCTGTAAATTCATTATTCGAGGGTTTTTATGAGTTATCTAATTATCACTTAAAATGGTTCGGGATACTATCCTACATCGTAGCACCAACATATACTGGGTACGACGGTTTTATTAAATCAGTCTTTGGAAATCGGGAAAGCCTTCATATCGCAATTCACATACAGCTGCGGGTGCTTGTGAATCACTATTTGGATCAATTAGTGAATACGGCAATTCGCACAATTTAGTTTTGTATTAACCAGTCACAATAGTCATATCAAAACTTTGGGCGATTGAAAGTTTTCCCGGTTTTAGCAAAACCATTACCGTCTGGCAACCATCAAGCTGGCATGCCATGACTAGCAATTGCTATTAAAAATAACCGATAAATCGAATCAGAGATCGAAAAAGTTAAGATGGGTTGGGTTCATTTTTTTGGTTTTTTATTTTTTAAAATGGTTATTGAATCGGTATATTCTATTGGGATAAATTAATAATGGGTTATCTATATGCTTGTTGCAGAATGTAAAAAAAATATTACATCTTAGCGCAATGTAATAAATTTTTTTTATACACAAAAATATACCAAAAATTTTAACACTATTATTTTAAACAAACGCTTCACTAATTTTTATTAATTTGCCAGAGCTATGTATAGAATTATTCTGTTGGTAGCTTTTTGGTCCATCGGTCTTCCTTTAAACGCACAGTATCAGCAACAAATCCTGTTTCCCGGTCAGCAGGATAATATTCTGCTCCAATCACTGGCCAATGCGTTCAAGCCCGGCGCGGTACTATCGTACAGCGAAGCTCGCGATACCATGTTTGCTATCATCTATCAGCAAAATGATAGTCTCCGCTGCGTTTATACCGAGCATCGCTTGTTTCTCGATCCCACTCTCGATCCCACGCAGGCTGTCTTTATGAATGGTGCAGATGATGGTATCAATACTGAACATACCTGGCCACAGGCTTTTGGGGCCGGAGTTGGTGCGCCAAGAAGCGATATGAACCATCTGTTTCCCACCCGAATCGCCGTCAATGGTGCACGTGGCAATCTGCCGTTTGCTGACATTAATGACCAGCAAACCGAAAACTGGTTTTACCTCAACCAAAACGTGCAAAGCATTCCCAGCCAACATATTGATCGCTATAGTGAACTGTCGGTTGATCGCTTTGAACCACGAGAAGATCATAAAGGCAATGTTGCGCGCGCCATGTTCTATTTCTATACCATGTACCGCGCTCAAGCCGATGCCGGCAATCCAAGCTACTTTGAATCCCAGCGGATCGATCTTTGCAATTGGCACTTACAAGACCCCGTAGATTCACTGGAATGGCATCGCGCACAGCTCATCGCGCATTATCAGGATGATCGAGCCAACCCTTTTGTGCTGGATTGTACCCTCCCGCAGCGCACTTACTGTGCAGACCTGGCCGAGGAATGCGACTTTGTAATCGGTACCCGTCAGCCCCGCCAAAGCTTCGCCAAGCTCTTGCCCAATGTTCCCAATCCTTTTTCCGGCCAAACGACGATCCGGTATGAGCTCCCAAAAGCAAGCCGGTTGCAACTTGTTGTTTTCAATGCTTTGGGGCAATTGCAGGAAGTATTGGTGGATCAGTGGCAGCCGGCCGGTAAGTATTCGGTAGCCTGGAAACCAACAACCGGAAGCGGGTTGTTTTTTTGTCAGCTGCGGCTGTGGCAAGGCACTAATTACACCCAGCTGCAGCAAAGCTTGTTGGTAAATTCCAGCCCTTGAACCAAATACTTTATAAGGAATACAATCGCTTCCACCTGCCAAAAAAACCTGCTTTTTATGCTGAAATGTTGTATATTTATAGCTTTGGTAATTGCCTATATTCATCCCTCTCCATTTTTACCAAATAAAGCACGATTGGCCTGACCGGCCTGTTCATTCCAAAAATCAATTTCAGCATTCAGCTGCTCCCGGGGCGGCAACAGCTTTTTTATGCCGGCAACTGATTTAAACTTTTCAAATGATTTTGGAATATGAAACGAGTATGAGCTTATATAATCATATATAATCATAAGCTCATACAAGGAAATGATTAAAAAGGCTCATGCGAGAGCGAAGCGGTTACACCGCGCTTTGCCAAGTCTTGTGCATACACACAAAACTCGGCAAAGCGGGATAAACTTCAAGCCTGTAGGTTTTGCCCAAGGTGTAGAGGTGGTTCTTACTGGTTCAGTCGCTATTGAAATGCACAAAACCTGGCGGCTTGAAGTTTACATATGTGCAGTCCCGAAAGCGTTCGGGAATCTGCATATTTTGAAAGCAGAAAAATTTTAAGCATATGAAAAAATTAGCAATCTTCTTCCTGATAATTTGTTGCGTTCACTTTTACGCATTTACTCAAAGCGTCATCGCTTCGGATAGCTTTGAAGGTACTTCCGAAGAATACGGCTACACGGCTGATCCTGCACACCAAACACACTGCTCGCCCGGTGCTACCCTCAAAGCCTGGGAGCGCACCGATGATTCCGACTGCATAGGTCCGGTGATCAGTGGTGTACACGGCACCTACTACTGGGTAGCCGAACAGGTGGACAATCTCAACGGCGCACAAGGCAGCCTTTGGCCCCTGGCCGCTCTGACGCTCGACACCATCGATATATCAGGATATACCGATCTTGAGATCACCGTGGCCGTAGCACAGGGCATGTCGGGCTATTTTGAACCGGGAGACTATTTGCAGATTCAATATGCTATCGATGCCGATATTACAAGTGGTACCTACACCACCGCAGCTCAGTTTATTGCCAACGCCAGCTTCGATGCCGATCTGGCCTTCGATGCCAATGCGGACGGCAATGTAGATGGTGCCACACTCAACAACACCCTAACCGATTTTACTGCCGATCTGGGTAGCATGACGGGCGACTCGATCTCGGTGCGCCTGCTTTATAGCAGCAATAGCTTTAGTGAAGAGGTCATTGTGGATAATGTTAGAATGAAAGGTATAGAAACCCCTTTGCCTGCTGAGCTGGTTCGTTTTAGTGCAAAAGCCGAAGCTGCTCACATCCAGCTTGCCTGGCAAACGGCCAGTGAGCTGCATGTCGAGGCTTTTGAATTGCAGAAGCGCAGCACCGGTACGGCCTGGCAATATTTGGCCAGCCTGACGGCCAATGGTCACGCTGAAAGTGGCGCTTCCTATCAATTTACAGATAAGCACCCCAATAATGGCTGGCAATATTTCCGCCTCAAGATCATCGACGAGGATGGCTCCTATCAATATTCAGAGGTGAAGGCCGTACGGATAGTCTCAAAAGATCTGCTGTCCGTGGATGCCATCTTTCCCAATCCTGTGCAGCTGGGCGGTAATGTGATCATCTCTGCACTGCTGCCGCATCCAGCCAGGCTAAAGCTCAATGTTTATGGTTTTGGCACCAGGCAACTAGTAGCTCAAAGGAACTATGATGTCGCTTCGGGTAATCCATTACTTCGCCTCAACACCAAAGGCTGGTCCAGGGGATTGTATATACTGGAGTTGCAGCAGGATGGCTACAGTCAGTTTGAAAAGCTGATTATTTTCTGACTACCAAGCTTCCTTTCGCAGGCTATGCAAATGAATGGGTGGCAATGTGCGCAATATTTGTTAATTTCCAATTTCATTGTTCACACAAGCCAGCCTATCTATGTCTTACAATCGAAGAAATTTTCTTTACAAACTCGGCGGCTTTACAGGCACTGCTGCTCTTAGTGGACTCATCAATCCCCTCCTTGCCCATCAGCTCGACAAGGCTTTGAACCGGATAGCAGGGCTCACCCCCCAGCAAGCAGCTCATGATGAAGCCTTCTGGCAGCAAATCCGGCAAGCCTACACAGTCTCTCCCTCTGTCATCAATCTTAACAATGGCGGCGTCAGCCCTCAGCCCAAAGTGGTGCAGGAAGCTGTTGAGCACTACAATCGCCTCAGCAATAATGCGCCTTCCTATTATATGTGGCGGGTGCTCGACAAAGGGCGGGAGCCGATTCGCCGCAACCTGGCACGCCTGGCTGGCTGCCCGGCCGATGAGCTGGCTATTTGCCGCAACTCCAGCGAGGCATTGGAGACGGTGATCTTTGGTATTCGGCTCAAAGCAGGTGACGAGGTGGTACTCAGCCGACAGGATTATCCCAACATGATCAATGCCTGGAAGCAGCGCGCCCATCGCGAAGGCATCGTATTGCGCTGGATCGACCTGCCAATACCCAGCGAAGATGCATCGGCAGTAGCCAATTTGTACACATCGGCTTTCAATTCTCAAACCCGCGTGGTGCATATCACGCATATGATTAACTGGAACGGCCAATTATTGCCTGTGCGGAAAATCGCTGAGGAAGCACGCAGACGTGGCATCGAAGTGGTAGTGGATGCCGCCCATACATTTGCCCATATCGACTACAAAATCCCCGATTTGCAATGCGATTACTGGGGTACCAGTTTGCACAAATGGCTGTGCGCTCCTTTTGGTAGCGGGCTGCTATGGGTGCGGAAAGAAAAGATCAAGCAGTTGTATCCGCTGATGGCTGCACCAGATCCCGAACTCGATGACATCCGCAAATTCGAACACCTGGGCACGCGATCCTTCGCCATTGAACAGGCCATCGGCCAGGCATTGCAATTCCACGAGCTGATCGGCAGCAAGCGGAAGCAGGAACGCTTGTATTATTTAAAAAACTACTGGGTGCAAAGGGTAAAAGATTTGCCGGGCATTCAGTTCAACAGCCCTTTGAGCAGCCCCTGGAGCGGAGCGATCTGCCAGGTCGCCTTTGAGGGAAAAAAGGCTAGTGCCCTGGATAGTTTTCTCTTCAAAAATTACAAAATCCATGCAGTGACTATCCACAGGCAGGATATGTCTGGCGTCCGCATCACCCCCAACGTATATACACTCATTCATGAACTTGATGTGCTGGTGGAGGCTTTGGAGGCCTTTGCCAAGAGCTAATGCGACTAGTCCGAATTGTTTGAACAATATTCCAAAGGATAAAATTTAAACATGATCTTAACCTGTTCAATGATTTGGCCTTCGGGGCACCAGGGCTATTAAAAACAGTTTTGATTTAGTAAATTTGAAAAAGTTTGCGCAGCAAATAAATCGGCTGTTATGATTTTCATTCAATCACAAAACATCAATCATGAAACAACTTGTGCTCTGTACCTTAGCCTTCGCATTGCTGGCCGCTTGTGGCTCTCCTCGTAAAGCGGAGCGCAAGTTTGGCACTACTTTTTTTCAGCACTGGACACACAGCCATGAGGATGATAAAAACGGCCTGCGAGTGTACCGGCCTTCGACCTACAATTTTCCCCTCTCCCGCGGCCGTGAAGGCTTTGAAATCATGTCTGACGGCACACTAAAATATTACGCCATTGCAGCCTCCGATGGCATTATTGAAAAAACGGGTACATGGAAATTGAAAAGTAAAAACCTGCTCGTTTTTCTGATCGATGGTCGGGCCAGCTATAGCTATGTAATAAAGGCCGATGGGGAGCAATTGGTGCTGGGGCAATAGGTTTATTATTTCCAGGACTATTCAAATTTTTATAGTGATGAACAAGGCATTTTATTTTTTACTTTATTTCTGTGGTATCGTATTCATGCCAACGCTCAATGCGCAAAGCACCGCCTCTTTCAAAGGACTGCTGCAAAAAAAGAAAAACACGATCACCAATCAGCTGAACCATAAAGATATTGATCCGGCAAAGCATCAGCCGGGCTTTTCATCCTCTCCGGCGGATGTGATTCGCCGCAACTGCGGCCAGCTGGAAAATGAGGCATGGCTAAAGGCCCAATACCCCGATCGGCAAAACATTGCTGATTTTGAGGCCGAATTTGCTCCGCTCGTATCCGCCTACAAAGCTACTGCCAGCAACCGCTCCGGGGCTGTGATCACCATACCGGTGATTGTACATGTAGTACACAATGGAGAGTCTGTCGGCTCAGGCCCCAACATCAGCCAGGCTCAGGTGGAATCCCAGATTGATGTACTCAATGAAGATTACCGGCGCACCGGCAATGGAGCCAACAATCACCCCGATGGGGCGGATATGGAGGTGGAATTTAAGCTGGCGCTCTTCGATCCGCAGGGCAATCAGTTGGCCGAGCCCGGTATTCACCGCATCCATGGTGGCCGTTCCTGGTGGGATGTCAATACGTGCAACGCTACCCTCAAGCCCCAAACTTACTGGGACCCCAATCGCTATTTCAATATTTGGACCGTCAATTTTGATGGCTCGGCCCAAAGCCTGCTGGGCTATGCGCAGTTTCCGAATTTGTCAAATTTGCCAGGCCTCGATCAGAATATGGGCGAGGCTAAAACGGATGGCGTCGTAGTTCGTTACAATGCTTTCGGGCGGGTGGGCAATGTGCATCCCAATTTTAGCAGGGGTCGTACTACCTCTCATGAAGCGGGACATTGGCTGGGCCTGCGGCACATTTGGGGTGATGGCGGCTGCTCGGTCGATGACTTTTGCAACGACACTCCCGTTTCCGGGCAACCCAATTACCAGTGTTTCGCTGTTAATTCCTGCCCTGGTGGCGGTAATGATATGGTCGAAAATTTTATGGACTATTCAAATGATGCCTGCATGAACCTCTTCACACAGGATCAGAAGGCGCGCGTCCGAGCTGTACTGCAAAACAGCCCCCGCCGCAAGAGTTTACCCAACTCGACGGTAGATGATGAGCTGGGCAATTCCAACCAGCCCATTGCTTTTTTCTCAGCAGATGCTACGGAAGCCTGCACCGGCACCAGCATTCAGCTGCTGGATGAATCAAACAACAGCCCTACTTCCTGGACTTGGAATATCTATGATGAGTCCGGCAATTTGCTGGGCACTTTCAACCAGCAAAACCCTTCGCTCACTTTTAATTCTCCCGGCATTTATACTGTGGAGTTGATCGTGTCGAATAGTGCTGGCAATAGTACACATGTCGAAGAGAATTATATAAGCATCCTGTCTTCCAACAGTTATACTGAATACATCGAAGATTTTGAATCCGATCAGGGCTTGCTACAGGATTGGGTGGTATATAACCCGGATGCTGACCGGGGCCCGGCGCTGGCCGGTGTCAGCTCTTTTGGAAATGGTAGCCGCAGCGTAGTGTTCGACAATTTTGACAATGAGGACGACCCCACCGGCACCATTGATGCGCTCATCAGTGCACGCTTCAACTTCAATGGCCTGGCAGCGCCTTATTTATACCTCGAGCATGCTTATGCCCAATATGGTGGCCAGTACTCTGATACGCTGGTGCTGTATTATTCCTTAGATTGTGGCCAAACCTTTACCCCTTTCTGGTACAAGGGAGGGCATGAGCTGGCCACTGCCGACCCCACCCAAAACAGCTTTGTGCCGACTGCGAATCAGTGGGATTGGAATCAGGTTTCGCTGGGCTTTCTGGCTGGCCAAACCAATGTACATATCGCCATTGCTAATTACTCTGGCTGGGGCAACAATCTGTACCTCGACCAAATTTCTATCATCGATGCTCAAAACTATACCAACCAGGCTACCCAGGCCAATTTTGCTGTGGGCCGAACTACGGTATGTGCTGGTGACATTGTACAATTTCAGGACTTCAGCTCTGAGTTTCCCTTGCAATGGCAGTGGCAGTTTGAGGGCGGTAATCCGGCCTCCTCCAATTTTCAACACCCCTTTGTGCAATACAATCAAATCGGCCTCTTTGATGTGAGCCTGACAGCTGGTAATGCCTTTGGTAGTGATGGAGTCACCGCCAGCAATTTTATAGAAGTCTTGCCCTTGCCACAAGTTTTTGTATCGGCCAGTACCACCCAGCTATGCGCAGGTGAAGCGGTTACGCTTACAGCCAGCGGTGCCACAGATTATGAGTGGTACGATCAGTTCAATGGCTCGCTTATGTTTGAAGGGCAACAGCTCACGGTAAGCGTTTATGAAGATCGCACTTTTTTGGTGCTGGGCATCAATTCGGCAGGCTGTATCGGCGAAGCGCAATACACCGTAGATGTGATCGACGATCCTATCCCCACCATCACCTCCAATGGTGGCCAGCTCTCCACCAATAGTGGCCAAAGCTACCAATGGTATTTCAACGGCAGTCCGATAGCATCTGGTCAGGGAGGTAATCAGCAAACTATTAATGCGGCTCAAATCGGCACTTATTACGTTGAAATCACCTACGCATCGGGCTGCACTTTGCGATCACTGGATTTTACGTACGATCCCACTTTCATCGATGATCTGACAAATATCAGCAGCGCTGTCAAGCTATCTCCGAATCCAGGTCAGGGAGTATTGCAATTGGAGGTAACGCACCCGGCGACAGGCTCCTTTGAGTTGAAGGTGATCAATTCGCTGGGGCAATTGGCATACTCAACCACTTTGAATAAGCAAGGTACTCTTGGGTTCTGGCAGTTGGATTTAGGCAATCTGCCAGATGGCACCTACTTGCTGAGCCTAACGAATGCGCAGCATCGTGCTTTGAAAAAGTATGTGAAAGGCGAGTAACTATTTAATCAGCTTTCTTTTTATAAACCAGGCCATCCCTGGCCGTTTTCACCAATTGGTATTGCTGGTTTAGCAAATCCCGTAGATAGGGATAGTTGTGAATGGGGTAGCGAGGCAGCTTTCTTGCCCCGTCATGATCTACAATAAAATCAGGCAAATATTGCTCAAAAGCCTGCTGCAAATCCTCCCAGGCCCCCTCCACGATATTATACGAAGTATCATAGTTGGGATCCCAGGTATGCGGGCTGCCGAAAAGGTGGCCGGTAAGCGGAAAGGTGGCTATAAATTTATTGGCCGGCCTCAGACGCGCATCCAGATAAATGATCGGTTTTTGGCCCCACACAAAAATGCGATCCTCGGGCCGGGCATGTTCTTTGAGATATTGACCCGACTCTGTGATCGCTCTACGGGGATACAGGCCGTAACTCTGCACAAAAAAGAATATCACCAGGCAAAATACCGACCAGCCAATGAGCACCTCCTTCGTCAGCCAGCGCGACTTGTATGGCAGCTTTGCGGAAAGCATAGCGGCTATCGGCGGGCCAGCCAACAGGGCCATCGGTACCATTAGCTGGATATAGTAATGTGGATAAAAGCGCCCGCTGGAAGCTACTCCAATGATAGAGGCGATGAATAAAAACACGATTGCCCACCACTCCGCTATCTGCTGCTTCCAAAACTGATCCCGTGCCAATAAACTGATAATAGTGCCAAAAACTAAAGGCAAACAGCAGGCTACAAAAGCCAAGCTGATCCGACCAGCCCGTATCCAAAACACAGGATCGAAGATGCCGTGCGGCACATCATGATGGCCAACCGTCCAAAAAAGAGCCTGCTCCAGCAAATTTTGCTGCTGTAGAATAAAAATGACGATTCCCAGCGCGGAGAAAAACCCAATGGTCAGCCAGGCGGCATGTACAAAACCATGCATTACTGCCAATCTGCGCTGCTTACGATAGGCTGGCAGCAGAAAATACAAGCCCAGCGGAATGGCCGCAATCGCAGCCGGTTGCTTGATAAGGAAGGCCAGGCAAAGCAAGGCTCCCGCCATCCACATGGCCGGTCGCCAGCGATTGGCGGCTGGCTGGAATGCCCACAAAATAGCCCAAATGATCGGCAGGTTCATCATCAGCTCGCCGTTGAAGGACAGGTTCGAATAGTGAAACCAGTGCTGAAAAAAGCTATACAAGGCAGCCATCGTCCAGCCGGTAAAAGGATCAAATAACTGCCGACCGATAAGGTACAAGCCCCACATACTCAGCAAAACCCAACCCAGGCTCACCAGATGCAGGGCCAGCCAATTGTATGGCCCAAATAGTTCGAAAATGCCCTGATAAATCCAAAACAGCAGCGGAGGTTTGCGTTCGATAGCATCTGCATACATTTGCCCCCCTTGCACCATCACATTTGCCACCACAGAGTATGTTTGTTCATCATCCACCGGGTTGGGATGCAGTAAGCTCGGAATTCGTGTGATGAGGGTGATGAGGATAAGGATTAGCCACAACTTGCGGAGGGGCCACTGATGCAGGGCAAGAGGCAGGGTTTTCTCATTGGGCATGTAGGCAAAACAACGAATTTTTTATGCCTTCAGCAAATTCGGACTAGTCGCACCAGTCAAAAAGGGCAGAGTTACATTTTTGAATGTTCCTTGCTGATGATCCCTTTTTCACCCCAATCCCAGGCTTCCATCCCAGGCTTCCCCAGTTGCGCAACATTCCTTACCTTTGCCCCTTGCTTTGAAAAAAGCACTTCTTTTTGTAGCATGAGTACGATCAAAGAAATACGAAAACGGCGCACCTTCGCCATTATCAGCCATCCGGATGCGGGCAAAACTACCCTCACCGAAAAGTTATTGCTATTCGGAGGAGCCATCCAGGTAGCGGGCGCTGTAAAATCTAACAAAATTAAGCGCAGCGCCACTTCCGACTTTATGGAGATCGAGCGCCAGCGCGGCATTTCAGTAGCGACCTCCGTGATGGCTTTTGAGTATAAAGGACTGAAAATCAATATCTTAGACACCCCCGGCCACAAGGATTTTGCAGAAGATACCTACCGCACCCTAACGGCTGTGGACAGTGTGATCGTTGTGATTGATGTGGCAAAGGGTGTGGAAGAGCAAACGGAAAGGCTGGTGGAAGTATGCCGGATGCGCAACACGCCCGTCATTGTATTCATCAACAAGCTGGACCGCGAGGGTCTTGATGGTTTTGATTTGCTGGACCAGATCGAGCAAAAGCTGAGACTCACTGCCTGCCCTCTTAGCTGGCCCATCGGCATGGGGCAACGCTTCCAGGGGGTGTATAATCTTTTTGAACAGAAGCTCGTACTTTTTCGGGCGCACAGCAAACAGGCTGCCGAAAATGTGATCGAGATAAAAAACCTGAGCAGTGCAGAGCTGGATCAGCAGGTGGGCGAAGGCGCGGCTAAAGAGCTGCGCGATGAAACTAAAATGATCAACGAGGTATATCCGGCCTTTGACCAACAGAAGTACCTCAACGGCAATTTGTCGCCTGTGTTTTTTGGCAGCGCCATCAACAACTTTGGGGTCAAAGAGCTGCTCGACTGTTTTGTAGAGATTGCTCCCTGGCCCTTGCCGCGCCTTACTGAAGAGCGCCTTGTGCAACCGGAAGAAGATCAGTTTTCGGGTTTTGTATTTAAGATACATGCCAATATTGACCCGCGCCATCGCGACCGCATTGCTTTTTTACGTATTTGCTCAGGCAAATTTGAGCGCAACACCAACTACCTGCATGTCCGGCAGAACAAAAAAATGAAATTTGCCAATCCTACTTCATTCATGGCTTCGCGAAAGTCGGTCATTGATGATGCATTTCCGGGAGACATTATCGGGCTGTACGATACGGGCAATTTCAAGATTGGCGATTCGGTGACGCAGGGAGAAAAGCTACATTTCAAAGGCATTCCGAGCTTTTCGCCGGAGCAGTTTCGGTATGTCAATAATGCGAATCCCATGAAGACGAAGCAACTGGCCAAAGGCCTGGAGCAGCTGATGGATGAGGGCGTGGCACAATTATTTACCAAAACCTCCAATGGCCGAAAGATCATCGGTACCGTAGGTGCCTTACAATTTGAGGTGATCCAGTACCGACTTAAGCATGAGTATGGTGCCTCATGCAGTTATGAGCCGATCAAATTGCACAAGGCCTGTTGGGTAACATGCGATGATGAAGCGGAGCTGAAGGCTTTCTACACGCGCCGCGCCCGCGATCTGGCTATTGACAAGGATGGGCACCAGGTGTTTTTGGCCGAATCGGCCTGGCAGCTGAAAATGGCACAGGAAAATTTTCCGAAATTGCAGTTTCATTTCACTTCCGAATTTTGAATAACTATTTAGTCTGGAATTCGTAACAAATGGGAGCTTTTTATTTCCTAAAACCAAAATCTCCTTATGAAATCCGCTGCTACGAAAAATAAAAAAATGGCAAATCAAGACGATCAGTTTAAAAGACTTGTAGCTCATTGCAAGGAATATGGCTTCATATTTCAGTCTAGCGAAGTGTATGATGGGCTCAGTGCCGTGTATGATTACGGCCCATATGGGGTAGAGCTGAAAAACAATATCAAAGACTATTGGTGGGCTGCTATGGTACAAATGCACGACAATATTGTAGGTATTGATGCGGCCATTTTCATGCATCCCAAAACCTGGAAAGCTTCTGGCCACGTGGATGCTTTCAATGATCCGCTCATCGACAATAAGGACTCTAAGAAGCGCTATCGGGCTGATGTGCTGGTGGAGGATTACATGGATAAACTGGATGCCAAAATGAATAAGGAGGTCGAGAAAGCCCGCAAACGATTTGGCGATAGCTTCGACGAAGCCATGTTTCGTTCCACCAATCCACGGGTAGTGGCCAATGCGGAGAAAAAGAAAGCCGTTGCCAGCCGGTTGGCGAATGCGATGAGTAATGGTGAGCTGGCCGATCTTAAAGCCCTCATCGAGGAGTTGCAAATTGCCGACCCGGAGAGCGGTTCACGCAATTGGACCGACGTACGGCAATTCAATCTCATGTTTTCCACACAGCTGGGGAATGTAGCTGGTGAGGAGGGCAAATTGTACCTCCGCCCCGAAACGGCACAGGGTATTTTCGTCAACTTCCTGAATGTACAGAAGAGCACTCGCCAAAAGATTCCCTTCGGCATAGCGCAAATCGGTAAAGCCTTCCGCAACGAGATTGTAGCCAGGCAGTTTGTGTTTCGCATGCGCGAGTTTGAGCAAATGGAAATGCAGTATTTTGTACGTCCCGGCAAAGAAATGGAGTGGTACAACTACTGGAAAGAGATGCGCATGAAGTGGCATCGATCGTTGGGTACGCCGGCCGATAAGCTACGCTTTCACGATCACGACAATCTGGCACATTATGCCAATGCAGCGGTGGACATACAGTTTCAATTTCCCTTTGGGTTCAAGGAACTGGAAGGCATCCATTCCCGCACCGACTTTGACCTGAGCAGCCATCAGCAGCTATCCGGCCGCAAGTTGCAGTACTTTGACCCGGAGCTCAATGAAAACTATGTCCCCTATGTAGTGGAGACTTCTATTGGTTGCGATCGTATGTTTTTAGCCGTGATGAGCCATGCATTGGTGGAGGAGCAAGTGCCGGGACAGGACGATCCGGCCAAAACGCGTGAAGTGCTCAAGCTGCCTCCTGCTCTGGCACCCGTCAAATGTGCGGTGCTGCCGCTAAAGCGGAATGAAGAGCGCATTGTACAGAAGGCCAAAGATATTTTCAAGCGCCTGCGCCTTTCCTTTGTTACCCAGTACGACGACACCGGCTCCATTGGAAAGCTTTACAGGCGGCAGGATGCTATCGGCACGCCATTCTGTGTGACGGTGGATTTTGAAAGTCTCGAAGATGATACCGTTACCCTCCGCGAAAGGGATAGCTTGAAGCAGCAGCGCGTAGCGATCGAACAGCTGGAAGCGATCATCAGTGAACGGGTAGATATGAAAGGGCTACTGGAGGAGCTGGGATAATATATTTGTTGATCGATTGATTAAACGTTATTTCAACTCCACTCTAAGGCTACTAACGTAGTGTTATTCAAAAAATAAAATCCTCTTTTCAATTTTTGAATTAGATTCAACTTCACTGCCCTTCGGTCGTTCAGTTTTCACCTATTTCAAAAATGTCGGATTTCTGATTGTAACGTTTTGCGTTGATAAATAAAAAAAGCCACTGAAAATGCTTATGTTTTAAGTGTAACTAATAAAACGAAACAAAATCAATGGCACTTAAAGATAAGCAAAATCGGACAATAGTACTGCCCATAAGTGAGGCAGAATATGATATTTTTTTGACGAATAATACAATAGCGCATGAAGTGATCCAATCTTTGTACGATCAACATCCAGAACTTTTCCCTTTACAAATGGCAAATGGATATTGTTTAAATGGTCGCGATCGAATGTCCAAAAAGATGAATATTCAGCTACGGAAGATAGAGATATCGGGTATCAATTATCGAATACGACCAAGTTTTATTTTACCTTACTTCAGGGGTAAAACCGATGAAGTTTCCGGTCCTTTATTCTTATTGAAATTTGGGGTTCCATTTTGGGCACTGGCATTTGTGTTTGGCAAAAACGCCATGTGGTGGTATCGACTATATTATTGCTTACATCAATACAGCATCGTTGGCACTACAATAAAAAATCCGGAGCTTTTACCTAAGGATTTATTAGCAGACGAACACCATGTTAAAGTCGGTGGTCAACGTGCTTATATCGCAACCACCATTGGTCAAAACTGTTTTTTGGGAATGGCAGCCTGTGCCCATGCTGATACAGAATCGCTACAGATTGGGTATCAGGATTTTAAAACCGAAGCACTGGATTTATCCCCTGATTATCAGCCACATACCCTTAATACAGATGGATGGTGGGCCACTCAAAATGCCTGGAAAAATTTATTTGTCAAAGTCGTAATTATTGAGTGCTTCCTTCATGCTTTTTTAAAAGTTCGCGACAGAGCTACGAAAAAACTCAAGACTTATTTTGATCAGGTAGCTGATAAAATATGGGATTGCTACAGAGCTGATTCTAAAAGGCAACTTGCACAACAAATCAGAAGGCTTAGAGAATGGACAATGGCTAATTTAACGGATTGCCCTATGAAAAATAACATCCTCAAACTTTGCCAGAAAAAAAACAGATGGTTGGTCCATTTAGATTTTCCAACTGCCCACAAAACCTCCAATATGCTGGACAGATTAATGAGGTCAATGAATCGACATGCCTTTAATTCACAGATGTTTCATGCTTCTGTTGAAAGTACGTCAAACAACTTTCGAGCTTTTGCTCTTTTATATAATTTTGTTCCGTCTTGTCCCAGTGCATGGGATGACAGCCAAGTTCTTAAAAGTCCGGCTGCCAGACTAAATGGTTTTGTTTATCACAAAGACTGGTTGCATAATTTACTCATTTCCGCTTCTCGTGGTGGTTTTACGAATCAATGCAATCCGTTATAATCAGTCGGATTTATTTTTTGAACGGTCCTTAACTACCTACTTTTTTTGCCATTTCAATTTTATTCAACAATAAGGCAGCTTTCATCAGGAAGTCATCGTGGTGCTCGTGATACTCCTGGTGTACCATGAGCAGGCGAGCAGCATCCCAGGCAGCCGTTTTGGGCGTAATCTGTCGGGCGGCGATAGGGTGGAGCCAGTATTTACAATTGTTGGAATGCAGATAGCTATCGGTCGTTTTAAAATCAATGACTTTTGCCAGCTTGTTGAGTGAAAAGAGGTAGTTGGTCTCTTTGGTGATATCCTTTTGCAGGTCGATGATCTGGCAATTTCTAAAGTTAACGCCTGATTTCTCGCACAAAAACACATCTCTTCGGCCATCGAAGGTGATAAGTGTGCGGGGTTTGTATTTGAATATTGCCTTTTTGGTGAGGAAAGAGCGTACAAAGTTTTTGAGCGGCCTCAGCTTCCGAAATTCGGCGTCCAGTTGGCCTTCATCCAGCTTGAATTCCTCATCAAAGGGTCTGACCCGGCCGGTGCGCAGGTTAACGACTTCGCGGACTTTTTCGACGGTGTTGCCCAATTCGTCCACTCTTGAAAACACATTGACGATATCCACATTGAGTGTATTGGCTACACTTTCTACAAAAATCCGGTTGGTGGACGGCTCAAAGACCAGGAAGCATATATCACTAATGGCGTAGTAGTTGGGATATCCGCCATAAATGTTGCCGTATTTAAGTTCCAGGAATGCGATGTTGTTCACGATGTTAATAATAAGTAGGTGAAAAAATAGTCTTGCTCAAATTTCTAATAATAATATTAAATTTTTCTAAAATATTTACACAAATATACTTTAAACAAACAAAAACTTCCCACTTTCGTAAATCTTCTCGTCATCGGCATATATTTGGCCGCCATTTTCCATGTTGGCGATCATATCCCAGTGGATAGGCGACTGATTCTTCCCGCCCGCCTGCAAATAAGACTGGCCGATGGCCATATGAATGGTACCGCCTATTTTTTCATCGAACAGGATGTTTTTTGTAAAACGTTGAATATTGTAATTGGTTCCAATAGCGGCTTCTCCAAATCGCCTGGTACCCTTCATATTGAAAATTTTGTCGAGAAAGTCAGCACCACGGCGGGCTTCCCATTTTTCCACAAGTCCATCCTTTACCCAAAGCGTTACATCCTCCACTTCGTGCCCCATATACACGGCCGGAAAGGAAAAATTGATGACGCCATTTACCGAGTCCTCTACCGGAGAAGTATATACTTCGCCAGAAGGCATATTGGTTTGCCCGTCGGAATTGATCCAGGTGCGATCTCTGGTGGAGAAGCTAATATCAATGCCCTCCCCTTTGTAGTGAATCTTTTCTCTGTTGTTGAGTAGATCTACGATCTGTTGTTGAAACTGGCGAACGTTCAGCCATTGGCCAATAGGCTCGTCACTAAACAGATTGCAGGCCTTGTACACAAATCGTTCATACTCTTCCAATGACATGCCTGCATTTTGAGCGGCAGCTTCGGTGGGAAATTGGCAAAGATTGCGTTTGAGGGCGCGGGTGGCGGTTCGTTGAAAATAGGTCTGACTCACTCCGGCATTGGCCGTTTTGTGGCGTTTCACCTTGTCGGCATCTACATTTTGCTGATCGTGGAGATTGTAGGGGGCACGGATAAAGAGGTAGGCTTCAAACTCTTCCATTGCCTTTTTGTAGATAGGCGAGATGAAATCCAGCTGTTTGTCTTGTGCTTCCTGAAAAAAGATGCGTCCCTGCTCTCTGAAATCCATATCCACCACTACTTGTGCCCCTGCCTTCAGGGCAAATCGGTACACTTCGCGGATGAGTGGCTCGGCGAGGGTTGTGCTTTTTACATACAAACGATCACCTTTCTGGATTTCGAGGCAGTAATTAACTAGCAGCAGGGCATATTTTTCGAGTATCGGGTTCATGGACCGCCTTTGGTTTTTGGTCAATATCCTTTATTACACAAGATCAACTTACCAATGCTTCACTTGATAGGGATAGCGGATTTCATAGAGCTCTTTTACAAATTTCGTTAATTTTTCCCGCAATTCGGGCATATTTTCTTTAGTAAGTGCAGAAATGAATACGTTTTCGTGTTCAAATTCATTTTTGAGTTGTTGCATGATTCCCTTTTCAATGTCCTGGCGCTCCTCCTTGCTAAGGTAATCGTCGAAATATCTTTGCCGGTACAGGTCAATTTTATTGAAAACCATCATAGTTGGTACTTCCTCCGATCCCAGCTCTTTGAGGGTGGTGTGGACGGTGCGAATGTGATCGCGAAACTGAGGGTGAGCCATATCTACCACATGCATCAGCATATCACTTTCGCGCACCTCATCGAGCGTCGATTTAAAGCTTTCGACCAAATGGTGGGGCAGCTTACGGATAAAGCCCACCGTATCGGACAGCAGAAAGGGCATAGCACCAAACACCACCTTGCGTACGGTGGTATCGAGGGTGGCGAATAGTTTGTTTTCGGCAAATACATTGGATTTGCTCAGCAAATTCATCAGCGTGGATTTGCCTACATTCGTATAGCCTACCAGCGCTACCCGCACCAATTGCCCCCTGTTTTTGCGGCGGGTGATATTTTGTTGGTCAATTTTTTCGAGCTGCTTTTTCAAAAGGGTGATCTTATCGCGCACAATCCGCCGATCCGTTTCGATTTCCTTTTCACCGGGGCCGCGCATGCCAATACCCCCTCGCTGCCGCTCAAGGTGTGTCCAGAGGCCGCGCAGGCGGGGCAGCAGGTACTGCATCTGTGCCAGCTCCACTTGTGTTTTTGCCTGTGCCGTTTGTGCCCGGCTGGCAAAGATGTCGAGAATGAGGCTGGAGCGATCCACAATTTTCACTTTCAGCTTTTCTTCCAAAATGTTTAGCTGTTTGCCGCTGAGGTCGTCGTCAAAAATGACGAGAGCTACCTCCTCGTGCCGTTGGATGTATTCGCGTACCTGCTCAACTTTGCCCGATCCGATGAAGGTGCGCCGATCCGGATGGGCAAGCTTTTGTACAAAGCGTTTGACCGTTTGGGCACCTGCGGTTAGGGCTAAAAACTCCAATTCGTCCAGATACTCATTGACCTGTTCTTCTGTTTGATGTTGATGGATCAAACCGATCAGCACTGCCTTTTCGGTAGCTTTTTGTAGCCCTTTTCTATGTTTTTCTCCTAAATTCCAGTCGCTCATAATTTTGTTTAGATTTTCAGATCAGCAGATTACAGACTGTCCGACCTCTTAGCCTCTTCAGTTTAGGGAATTGGAAAATAATAAGCTCATCATTTTGCGTACTTTATTAATTGCCAATTCCCTTAATCATCTGACTATTTCCTTGATATCCAATGCACAGGATTGAGTCGCTGTTTGTCGCGCCATACTTCAAAATGCACTTCTGATTTGTTTGATTTTTTATCAATGCCAACACGGCCTACAGCCTGTTTGGTTCGTACCTTATCCCCTTTTTTCACAAATACTTCTCTGAGGTTTGAATATACGGTATAATAATCCCCGTGTTTTACAATGAGCATATTATTGTATCCTGGTACATACTGCACCCCCACGACGGTTCCGTTAAAAACAGCCCGTACCGAAGCATTTTTTGGCGTTCGGATGTCGATGCCATTATTGCTGATCTCTATTTTTCGGAGCGTTGGATGCGCTTGCTTACCAAAATAGCGGGTAATCACCCCTTCTCCCACAGGCCAGGGCAGACGGCCTTTGTTGCGGCGGAAATTGGAGGAATGTATAGTGCTGCCGGGAGAACTGTCGGTTTTATCCCTCAGGGCCTTTGGCGAGCGGGCCCCTTTTCGGCTGGCAGCCATATCCCGCCTGATCACAGATTCGATGGCATTATTTAATTCCTGATGCAATTTTCGGCCTTCCTTCAGCTCGCGGCGCAGGCGTTGCTCATCGGCCCGTAAAGTCTGCAAGGCTCTGTTTTTGGCCTTCATATCGCGGCTCAACGTATGTTTTTGCTGCTCTGCTTCTTCGATGAGCTGTGCTTTATCCACTTTATCAATTTCCAGTTTTTCCACCTTTTCCATCAACCGCCTGCGGGTATCAATGATTAGGCGGGCCTGCTTCATCCGAAAGGCATCGTACTGTTTGAGGTAGCGCCAGCGCTGGTAAGCCTGATTGAAACTCCTGGCAGAAAAGAGGAAGAGCAGTTTGGAGTAATTCATTTTTTGCCGGATTGCTTTGCGCGCCATTTTGCTATATTCCTCTTCCAATCGGCCGATGTCATCCTCCAAGGCTATTATTACACCATTGGTGCGTTGGATGTTGGAATCAACATACAGCAGCTCGGCATGGAGGGTTTCGATCAGTTCTTCGCGGGCCTTGATCTGGTTTTGCAGCGCAATGTACCGATCATAGGCAGCCGCTCTGCTGCGGGCCGTCTCTTTGAGCAAACCTCCCGTAAGTCGAATCTCTTTAATGAGCGCCTTGCGGCGGTTTTCCAGGTCTTTCCGATTTTGGGCTGAAGCAGCGGGCAGGCAAACAACAAAGGCCAGCAGGCAGCAGAGCAACGATTTGGCAAGACAGCAGAGCTGGTCAGTAGGCCATCCGGGTATAGCTGGAAGGGATGCTGAAAGGCATGTTCGCGGGGCGATCGAGTTCAATTTTCGAGAATTTCATTTCCACGTTTACCGAACCGGTATCGGGGCTTTTCATTTTCAGATTACGAACATACGAAAATTTACCGACACCTTCCACGGGACGATACTCGGTGAGGTCCACCACTACCTTACGGTCATGGGGTTCATCCAGAAAGGCCATTGATTCCAGCAAATAGCTGAAGCCGTCGAGCCAGTAATCGGTATGAATATCGTGCCGGGAAGTACTCAGTTGGTATTGTTCTCCCTCTACGCTGACGTGGTGTTCCTGGTTTTTATCGAACAACACGGGATTGCCCAGCAGGATGTCCTGCAAGGCTGAAAAACTTGCCGGCAGGCTGTAGCGGCGGGCCAGGTATTCAAAGCTTTCGGCTACATATTCCCTGTGCAGCCGATTGAGGATAAATATTGAATCGGGGGTGATAAGCACCCGGGCAGCTTCGATACTCAGTTTTTTGGCATTCATCCAGATGGCGCTGTCGCGGCGCAGCCGGATGTTGGTGCTTACCCGCACCGAGAGGTCATCGCCCTTGTAGCTGATGCGCCCTTTGGCATTGAGCCATTCGGCAGAGATGAGCCTGCTTTCCATTTTTTTCAACAGTACCCGGCTATTCTTTTTGCGGAGCTTGGCACCGTCTCCTCTTTTGGAGCTTTTGCAGGCTGGCAGCAGCAGGCTGGAGAGCAAGAGAAGCAATAGCAAGGGTGAAAGCTTGTTTGAGCGCACGGCAGATAGCAATTTTGATAACCGATGAGCAATATTAACGAAAATTGGCGCTTTTGTTTGCTTAGGGAAGTGTTAAAGAATTTATTGCTTCAAAAATTGCCAAACGAAGGATTCTCTATTTCTAAATACCGCTTCCAGCCAATAAACGCCGGGCAATAACCGGCTACAGTTGATTTTCGAAATTTGCCGATCTTCTAGCAGTAGCCGGCCTTGTGTGTCAAAGATACGCAACTGCTCAACCACCTGGCTCAGGTGCAAAACATCCGTTACAGGATTGGCAAAGAGTAGGGGCTGTGGCAGCCGAGTTGGTTCTGATTGGCTATCCAACACCCCAGCCACCTTCAACCGCAGCACAGCAAAACCGGCCGATCCGCTTTCTCCAAAATTGTCTTTGGCCTTCACCACCAATTGGTAAGAAGCATCCCTGCGATGCTCTTCCCGCACGATCCATTCAAAGCGTGCAAGGCCGCTATTTTCTGTTAATTCGATGATTTGATAATCAGCTGTTTCTGAAAAGAAATCGTACAGGCCGCAAGAAGAGCTGATTGCAAGCTGTTGGCCGCTGTCAAATTCGGAGGCATCAATTTCCAAACGCACCGTATCGCCCACCTCTACCGATATCAAATCCGTATTGGAATAATTTTCAATCTGAATGTTGGGTGGTAGATTCATCATTTCTTCAACCACAATTTGCATATCTCTCATCACACTCCCGATATGTGTGCCTTGCCGCCAGGAGTGTATCAGATACGTAATCACGTACTCACCGGCTATCTGAGGAGCATCCCAAATAAGCAGCCCGGTGATCGGATTGAGCTGAAGGGTGTTGTCGTCGCCTGCCCCAATCTCGGTAGGCCAGAGATAATTTTCCTGAGGGATTGAGCCCATACAAGGCACTGCCAGTTCATAGGAAATACTGTCTCCATCTATATCGAAGGCGTTTGGGGTGTGCATAAAGACTTGGCCTACATAGCCAAAATCAATGGGTGGCTCCAGCATCACAGGCGAGCTATCAAAACCTGAAAACATTGGATTGGAAATTGAGACTTCCACGAAAAGACAAAAAGGGACGTTGTCAGAATTAGGCGGATTGACATTCAGAATGCCTCCATTGCGATTGGGGTCTGTCATCGAAATCGTATAGGTACTTTGACTGGCATATATATGCGTGCCCGTGTAGTGGTTCAGTTTGTAATCGTTGCCTAATAATTCACCCTCCAGGCAGCCATCTCCATTGGTGTCGGAACCATTGGCTCTGAACAGCCAATCAGAGCTCCCATCCCCCCATTGTACAAGCAAACTACACCTCTCGGCTGGCAGGCTGCTCGCTTTGGTGTAGGTAGTAATGGTAACTTCGATGGTCAGAATATCCGTTTGTCTGTAGGTGATTTCGCCCGCCCGGTTGTGGGTGGCATGGGCAGTGAAAGCCAGCAGGCAGCCAATAAATAGGCAGGAAAAAGATATTGAATATTTCATCTGTTTAAAATTTTATACAAGAGCTAGAATCTAGCTCAATAAAAGCAAAAAGAGTTGCGAATACTAAGAGTTAAAATTTCATCTACATGCTCCCCCCGAAGGTTGGCGATACTCTTGTGTGCTTAGCATTCAAAGTCAGTTTCATGTACGGGGTTTCCTCATTTGATAAGGATATTTCAACCTCCAGTAAAAAACGACCTTAAGCAACTTTTGTTAATTGTTGAATTTGATTTATTTGTTCGGCATCTAAACCTAGCTCTTTAAGTCGTTTAAGATGATGCTGAATCTGTTTATTTTTTCGTTTGTTGTCTAAATAATCACTACCTAATTCTTTGTATGCTACTTGGTCTTGAATGATATAATAGGCGGCGATCAGGATCTTATGTCCTACTGCAATTAATGCCTTTTTCTTGCCTCTACGTCCTACAAGACTATCGTATTTACTTCTTAGATAAGTACCTTTGGTTCGAGTAGCTGCCCATGCACATTGCACCAGTAGCGTCCTCAAATATTTATTACCATGTGTTATCCGTCCACTTTTTTTTTACCTGCACTTTCATTACTTCCTGGGCTTATACCTGCCCATGAAGCTAGATGTTGAGCCGTTGGAAATTGATCCATATTGTTACCTATCTCCGCTATTATTCCTGCTGCGCCATCCTTACCTACTCCCGGTATACTATCTAATAGTTCAACATCTAGTTCCATTTCATTAGCTCTAAGTTGGGCTTCGATTCGTTCATCCAACTTTTCTAATAATGCCTCTTTTTCTGCCATAGAATCTCGTATTGTTGTCAGCATAAAACGATGGTGGTCACTTAAAGCGCCTTGCAGAGCTAATCCTAATTCTTCTTTACTAGCTTTCATCCGGCCATGATGAAAATTCACTAACTCCGATATATCTTCTTGACCTTCTAGCATCGCTTTAATTATTTTGGTCGCTACTGCTCCACTCATATTACTCAACACACAGGATAGCTTAATATTGGCATCTTCTAATATTTTTTGTACTCGATTCTTTTCCGAGGAAATCGTCCCAACTATCTTACGACGATAACGCGTTAAATCTCGTAACTCGCGTGTCCCCTTCGGCGGCACAAAGCTGCCTTTCAACAATCCACTAAGTAACAACTTCGTTATCCACTTACTATCTTTCTTGTCCGTTTTCTGTCCTGGCACATTCTTAATATGACGTGCATTAACTAACAGTATCTCAAATTCTTCCTCTAATATATTGTACACAGGCTTCCAATATACACCAGTGCTTTCCATTGCTACATGAGTAATATTATTGCTCTTCAACCAATTTCGCAATTCCTCAATCGAGCTAGTGTACGCATCATAACTACGCGTTTCTTCTTCTAGGCCAGTTCCTCGTATCGTTGCTACAAGTATCTTCTTGTGGATATCTATCCCACAGCCTCGCTCAACTATTTGTTCGAATATTATTTGTTGCTTTTTCATCTAATGTTTTTCATCTAATGTTTTTGGTTCCCAATTTAATCATTCCCTTGTCTGTCTATATCTTTTAGTCATCGGAGTTTCATGTGTCTATTTTTATGTTAAGTTATGACCACTGTTAAATCTTATTAAGTCATACTAATAAATAATCCGAAAAAGTCGTATTAACTTTTGGCCCAAAAGAGGGACAAAAAAAGATCAAATGACAAGTCTGGAACAAAGGGATCAAATCAAGCACCTGGTAAAAGAAGGCGTAAAAGCTCCTCAGATTGCCTCCCAGCTAGGAATATCTGTTCATACGGTACGTAAGTGGCGACAGATCCTAAAAAAAGGGGTTCGTTACACTCAGCGATGGGTCGGCCCAAAACTGGGGCGATGAGCAGTTTTCCAAAAGCTTTGCAAGATCAAGTTAAGGCCATGCTCAACCTTGCTTTAGTCGGGTCAATCAGCCCACGGACCAAGGCACCGTGGAAAGAGCCCACCAAACCGTTTTCAACCAAGTGTTGCTGAGAAAAGACGGGTTCAAAAACTGGGAACACCTCTTTGAGTGCTGTCAAAAAAGACGCCAAAGGCTCAATGAATTTATTCCCAGTACCGCTACTGATAATCTGCCGCCATTGAAAAAATATCCACAGGCTAAGCACTCTGGACGTTTTTATCATCCCCATCGGGAAGCTCAGATGATCAGCTTGAGTCGCGTTTGGGCTTTCCTGGCCAAGGGCAAATGGTATAGAAAAGTAGCTGGCAATCGAACCATCTGTTTAGGTGGCCAGGTCTATTACATCCCACAGGTAAAACCCAAAGAACAGTTGATCATTACTTTTTGTAATCGAAAAAAACAACTCTTGTTCCAGAATGACAAAGAACTTGTGATTCATCAAACGCCTATTAAAGGCATTACCGTTGAATCCCTTATGAGAAATTTAGAGCACTTGGCTCGTTTTCCCGCTTTACAGCTTGAGCTGCCATTTGATTGGATAGCTCAAAAAACTAATACGACTTTTTCGGACTCTACTTAGTACGACTTAGTCGGATTTAACACCACATGGAACTTAGCAAGATTGAATAGTCATTCCCTTGTGTGTTTAAAGACTATTTAATCATGCATGTTTCATAGTTTGATTTTTCTAGTGAGAATGCCAACATGAACTAAATAAAATATTAGTGCATACTAATCAACCTATAGTCAGGGGCTTTGGCTGGGAGGGACCCACCCTAGCCACCACCGCCGACTTCGAGCTTTTGAAAAACACGAACGGCCAATAGCCTTCCGTCTCTTCTTTAGCTCATTGTCGCAAAGAAAAGCTCTTTTTCTAATTCAACGGGACGATCGTCTGGTATAAGGACGCAGTGAGGAGTTAAATTCCATAAATTATTTGACAACAAATCCAAACATTTTCTATAACTCATTGATTATCAGCTCTTTGGAAGAGTGTTAAATTTTTTATTTTCGCTTCCTCTTTTCTCAATATACCAATATCCGATGCCCCAGCCGCAAGCCCAGCAATAGGATGGCGCCCTCTCCGGTTGGCTCGCCGCGTGTATCAATGTTTACTTCGTAGCCAAAGGCGATGCCGGGCGCGAGCAGCCAATTGCCGTGGTCGAAGCTCCATTGATAACCCATCCCGGCAGTAGGCTGCAGCACAGTCACTTTGCTCGTTCCCGACTCCACTGCCACCGGGCCGATACTGCCCTTCCAATCAATTGTATTGAACCAAAGGTCGCAACGCAAACCAGCCAGCCAGCCGGTATAGTTTTTAGTAAAGTACCGATCATACCCCAGGCTGAAACCAAAACCTCCGCCGCGCTCGTCCTGATGCACTCCCTGGTCTCTATGTTGCACCACATTGTATCCGCCACGCATGTGCAGGCTGCCGTGCTTGCCTGCGGGTAGCGACAAACGCAGTCCGGGTATCAGCCCGGTTGGGTAGGCTTGCATCTCCAGGTCCACATCTACAAAAGAGGGAATTGCTCCGCTCTGAGTATAGCCAAATCGGGCATCAGCTCCTAATAGTACAAGTACCGAAGTAATCTGAAAGATGATGCTATTTGTCTTCCAAGATACCACTCCCGGCAATTTTGTGAGGAAGTGTTGCATGAAAATGAGTAGTTTTGATATCATTATAAATCACCTGTTTTAGGTCGCAACTTACAAAAGTACCGGATGATCCTGAAAGATACGGCATTTTCGATCGAGCTGCATAATGGTAAGCAGCTTTTAGTGGAGCTGGCCCAATCCGAGCGCAAGCGCATCCCCTCTAAAGGGCCCTTCGTGGCTATTGCCAACCGCGCTCACCCTGGTACGGATGACAGGCTGCTGACGCAAATTTTTAAAAACACGAAGGGCTCCTTTAAATTTTTTGCTGCCACAGATCTCAAATTATCATACCGCGACCGCTACGAATCCGTCAAACGTTCATTCAGTTCAAATACTCAGCTTTTCGACCAGGCGGATGTCTTTCGATCTGTGATTGCGCAAGATTGCAGCATCGGTTTTTGTATTGATTATCTGGATAACAAACCGTGGAGATTCCCTTCCCGACAGGCGCTACGCTTCCTGTTCCAAGCGGTCAAAGGGCTGCAAGTGCCCATAGTGCCTGTACATTTGGAATACCAATCTACGGCCACCCAAGGGCATACGGCGGATAGTGTACGCATTCGAATTGGCCTGCCGATCAGCCCCGCTGATCAGCAGCTATTGGGCCCCACGGACCGTTTTCGAAGGTTTGTACAATCTAAAATATATGCCCTCGGTTCGGCTTTGGAGGTCCACAAATTCTACCGGCAGCCGGGCAGGCAGGGCTCACACGAAGCCCTCATTGATGGAGTGTTGCCTGAGCTCTTGGAGGCTGATGTACAAAAACTGAGCTTTCGCCACCTGATCAGCTCACAAGGCAATTACGATGTATTCCTTGCCAAAACCACTGAAATCCCCCATATCATTAAGGAGATCGGACGGCTGAGAGAGCTTACCTTCCGGGCGGTTGGTGAAGGCACCGGCAAATGCTTTGATCTTGACGAGTTCGACTTGTATTACGAGCAGCTCTTTATCTGGGATCGGGAGGCGCGGCGTGTAGTGGGTGGTTACCGGATGGGGCGCGGGGATGACATTTTTCACCAATATGGTGTAGAAGGGTTTTATATTTTCAGCCTCTTCAAAATCAAAAAACCATTCTTTGAAGTGATGCGGCAATCGGTAGAACTGGGGCGTTCCTTTGTAGTGGAAGACTATCAGAAGAAACGCTTGCCACTCTATTTGCTGTGGCGCGGCATTTTGTATTTCCTGCTGCGCAATCCGCAATATCGGTATTTATACGGTCCCCTGAGCATCAGCAAACACTACTCCGAAGTATCAAAAAGCATCATCATTGCCTTCGTGCGCAAGTATTATTTTGATCATCAGCTTGCCGATTATCTCAAACCCCGCAAGCCCTTTCAGCTTCAACTGGAAAGAATGGATATCGATGTGCTGCTCGATCAACTGCAAGGCCAGCTCGGCCAGCTCGATCAGTTTATTGAAGACATTGAGCCCAATCACTTTCGCATTCCTATCCTACTCAAACAATACATCCGCCAAAATGCCCGCTTCATCAGTTTCAATGTAGATCCCAACTTCTCCGATGCCCTCGATGGCTTTATGATCCTCGATCTCAAAGATGTTCCCTATTCTACCATTCAAGCCTTGAAAAAGGAAGCCCAGTGACTGCTCAGATTATGAATATTTTCTCCTTCCTCCTGGCTCTCCTTCGCTTTCTGATTTTCATGCTGATCGTGGTGTACTACTTGTGCAAGCTGTTCGCCTTTAGCCTCTGGGAAGGGTACAGCCTGGCTATAGCGCTACGGCTGCGCCGCCAATGCGTGCAAGACATCTTGCATATGCTGGGTGTGCAAATAGAGCAGAGCGGGGAACTGCCTGAAGGCCCCGGCCTGCTGGTGAGCAATCATCGTTCCTACCTCGACCCCGCTATCATTTTGCACGATCTGCTGGCATTGCCGGTTGGTAAGTCAGAAGTGAGAAACTGGCCCCTGATTGGGTTTTTGGTACAGCTTACCGGTGCACATTTTGTAGATCGCTCCAGCAAAAAAAGTCGCAGGCAAACACTACTCGATATGGCCGATACCATCAAAAAGGGCTACGCTATTATCAACTTTGCAGAGGGTACTACCCATACCGAACCCGTAACTATTGATTTTAAACCTGCCGGCTTTGCTATGGCTGCCGAGCAGCAAATAGCGGTAGTTCCGATAGCAATAGATTATCAGTATATGAAAGATGCCTGGATAGGAAATGATACCTTCATCCCTCACTTTTTTCAAACTTTTGGGAAATGGCGCACCTCTGTGAAGATCAGTTATGGCAAGGCCCTTCGGTCAGAGCATGCCGAAATTTTGTTGACAAGCTGCAAGAACTGGATCGACGGACAGCTGTTAGTTTTCCGAAAGGATTGGGAGGAAGAAGCAATCAAGTGAGTTAAAAAATGAGTACATAACTAATACTGACTGCCGTTTGAAAATTGCTCTTTCTAAAAAAATGTGGCTATTCATTGGGTGCATCGCGGTACTAATCGGTTTGCAATCCAATATCTTTACCTTCCGCAAATCTGAAGAAAGCCTGCACGGCAAACTAGCTCACCAGCAAGCTTCCCTCCACTTCCATACCTACCAAAAAGAAGGGCGAACTATACACTATGCCCAGCTTGGCAATGACAGCCTGCAACCCGTTTTGCTGATGCTCCACGGTTCGCCCGGCGCGCTCGATGCCTACCTCGACTATCTGGCCGATACCGCGCTGAGCAGCCAGGCAGTGCTGATAGCAGCCGACCGGCCAGGCTTCGGCTATTCTGATTTTGGGCTCAGCCTGGCTTCCGTTGCACGGCAGGCGAGCTTGCTGGAACCTTTGCTCCAAAAATTTGCGCGCCAACGACTCATCCTTGTTGGCCATTCTTACGGTGGGCCGCTCATCGCCCGACTGGCTATGGACTACCCCGAGTTGGTGGATGGCCTCATCATGATCGCTCCTTCCATCGATCCGGATTTGGAGCCGGGCACCTGGTGGCGAAAGGTGTTGAATGTTTGGGGGCTTCGCTGGTTGCTTCCGCCAGCATTGCGGGTGTGCAATCAGGAGATCATTCCTCTCAAAAGTGATCTGAAAAATATGCTTTCCGACTGGCCAAATGTACGGCAGCCGGTCATCGTGATCCAGGGTGAGGCAGATAAGTTGGTGCCAAAGGGCAATGCTGATTTTGCAAAACGCGTCTTGGTCAACAGCGAATCGGTAGAGGTGCAAATCATTGAAGGTGGCAATCACTTTATACTTTGGAGCCGTCAGCCAATCATCAAAAAGGCGATCAGGAAGATGCTTTGAATACGATTGTTGGAGAATCTCCGTATCTTTCCATTGATGGAAGACAAAACGATTAGTCTAAACAAATTCATTAGCCAAACGGGGCTCTGCTCACGCAGAGAGGCAGATATCTGGATTGAAGCCGGGCGGGTAAAACTCAATGGCGTAGTGGCCCGCAAGGGCAATCGGGTGGTGCCTACTGATGCCGTTACGCTGGATGGTAAGCCGCTAATCCCAAAACCGAAGCCGGTATATATTGCTCTACACAAACCCCCGGGCATCACCTGCACAACAGATCGTTCAGACCCTGACAACATTATTGATTATGTCAATCATCCGCAGCGTATATTTCCCATTGGCCGCCTCGACAAGCCTTCCAGCGGCTTGATTTTACTGACCAATGATGGAGATATTGTAAATGAAGTTCTTAGAGAGGAAAATCAGCACGAGAAGGAATACATCGTCAAGGTAAACCGACCAATCAGCCGTTCATTTATCCAAAAAATGAGTGCGGGTATTCCGGTACTCGGACAGCTGACCAAACGATGCAGCCTGGAGCAAAAAAGCAAATTCGTCTTCCGCATTATTCTGACGCAGGGGCTAAACCGCCAAATCAGGCGCATGTGCGAATACCTGGATTATCAGGTGGTGACGCTGAAGCGGGTACGGATCATGCATATTAAACTAAAAGGCTTGGACGTGGGTACTTTTCGCAACCTGACGGAGGGAGAGCTGGAAGAGCTGAAACGACGGATCGGCGAATCAAAGAAGGTAAGCTAAAGGGAGCTGTCACTCAGGTATTCAGCAGGTCTGATGGGCTTGCCCGATGGCCCAATCTCTTCGATCTTTTTCCTTTTATACGCAATGGTAAATTTATTGATGATTTTAAAAATTTAATAAATTCAGCAAGCGTGTATTTCTTATCATTGCTAAGGTAGGGCTACGAGTAAGCATTAAGAAGCTAGCAACCAAAATGATCAGCACCTTCGTACAGTCAAGGTATTTGGCAACCTCTTTAAACAAAGTAAAATGAAGACCTCAAAAAAATGGCTGGTGCTGCTATGTACATTGTGGCCGGCTCTATGTATCCCGCAAAGCCTTTGCACGATCAACGGAACGATCACAAACGCTCAAACGGGCGAGTTTTTAATCGGTGCCAATGTAATGCTCACTTCTTTCGGGCAAGGGACTACCACAAATAATTACGGATTTTATTCCCTGACTATTCCTGCTCAAGACAGTATAGGCATTGTTTTTTCCTATCTCGGCTATCAGGAGCAGATAAAAAAAGTGTACCTCCAATCCAATGTGAAACTTAATGTTGAACTTGAGCCACATTCACATACGCTCAGTGAGGTGATCGTATCGGCAGAGGAAGGCGACATCAACCTAAAGCGTACGATGATGGGGGTTGTGGATATCCCTATTTCAAAAATTAGCGAGTTGCCGGTCATTTTGGGCGAGCCGGATGTACTCAAGCTAATCCAGCTCCTGCCGGGTGTACAGGCCGGCAATGAAGGGACTACGGGCTATTTTGTTCGTGGTGGAAATGTGGACCAAAACCTGGTACAGCTGGACGAGGCAACTATTTACAACCCCAACCATTTGGTGGGCCTGGTGAGTACCTTCAATGCCAGCGCCATCAATAATGTGAGCTTGATAAAGGGAGGATTTCCCGCTCAGTATGGCGGCAGGCTGTCATCTATTTTGGATATCAAGCTGAGGGAGGGGAATAAAAAAAGATTTTCGGGCGAAGGGGCCATCGGGCTCATCGCATCCAAACTGAGCCTGGAAGGGCCTATCAAAAAAGACACATCTTCATTCATCGTGTCGGCAAGAAGAACCTATTTCGACTTTTTGATAAAACCCTTCTTGCCCAAAAAAATAAAAACCAATTATATTTTTTACGACCTCAATGCGAAGGTCAACCATGCATTAGGGGAGAATGATCGAATTTATCTGAGCGGATTTTTATCCAAAGATGACGCCTTTTATTCCCAGGATGGTATCGAGTACAATTTGTTGATCGACAATAAGGCAGCTACTTTCCGGTGGAACCATATTTTTGGACCGCGCTTATTTGCCAATACTTCGCTGATCTACAATAGCTTCGACCAGGACGTGTCGGCCCTACAAAACAATGCTTTTTCCGAAGTGCTGTCAGGCATCCGGGATTTGAATGCCAAAATCGAATTGCAGTACTTTCCCGGCCCGAGGCAGAATATCCTTTTTGGTGCTCACTTCACCGACCACACCTTTAAATCCAGTGGCGACTCTCAGGCGTTTTCAACTACGCTACAAAATCCGGGAATAGCCCGCGATTCGATCCCCGTCAAAAAGTTTGATGAGCTGGCCGTGTATATCAATGATGACATCAAAATCTCCGACCGATTTTCCACAAGCATCGGTCTGCGCATTCCCTGCTTTTATGCCGATGAGGCCCGCTACTGCCGGGTGGAGCCGCGCCTCGCCCTTCGCTACGGGATCAACCAAAGCACTTCAATAAAGGCGGCTTATACGATGATGAATCAGTTTGTACACCTCATCCCCAGCTCCGCTGCCGCCATCCCTACCGATATCTGGATACCTTCCACTAAACAAACCCGGCCGCAGGCTTCGCAGCAATATTCGCTGGGCTTGTTTAAAAACTTCAAAAACAACCGCCTCGAAAGTAGTGTGGAAGTATATTATAAAACAATGGACGACCAAATTCTTTTTAGAGAGGGCAATCAGTTTATCCGTTCTTTGGATGTGGACGATTTGCTCGTTTATGGAAAAGGCTGGAGTTACGGAGCAGAGTTTTTTGTGCAGAAACAGGCTGGGCGTTTTACAGGCTGGGCTTCTTACACCCTCTCCTGGAGTTATCAGAAATTTGCCGATTTGAACTTTGGCAAAAAGTTTCCTTTTCGGTACGACCGCAGACACAATCTTGCGCTGGTAGCCAGTTGTCAATTGAGCGATAAGTGGACCCTCTCCGGCACCTTTGTCTTTTCCACCGGCAATGCTTACACCGTACCCGTTGGCCGAAGTCCCATCATCAACGGAGGTACTCTTTTCGAAGGCAACTATTATATTTACGAAGAAAGGAACAACACCCGGCTAAATCCTTTTCACCGGCTTAATATCTCTGCCATTTACAAAAAGCAAAGGAAGCTGTTTGGCAAAAAATACGACAGCCAATTGGTCTTTAGCATCTACAATGTGTACAGTCGGCAAAATCCGTACTTTGTGTATTTCGACATCAATCCCATCACTGAAAAACCACGAGCCACGCAGGTTTCTCTCTTGCCGATTCTTCCATCCGTATCGTTTAACTTCAAATTTTAAGTCATGAAACGAGCTGCCTTTATCTGCCTCATTGCATTCACATTTTTTTCCTGCCAAAAGGATGTTTCCTTTGAAGGCTCACTCAATCACCAGCCGCAATTGGTCATCGAAGGTATCCTGCATCCCGACGAAACGCCTAAAATTTATGTGAGCAGCAGCGTTTCCTTTTTTAATGAAAAAGTACTGCCACAGGAAGTGTTTGCCCGCAAAGCAGTCGTTTTGGTTAGCACGGATGATTGGACAGAGCAACTACAGCCCGATTCTACCTTTGAGAAATTCAGATGCCGCTGGCTGCCCTTTTTTGGAGGCACCCATACCATAGCGCATGGCAAGACCTATCATCTGACAGTTAGCTACGAAGGCAATAATTATACAGCGAGCACCACAATAGACCAACCGAAAGTCAATCTGACGGATGTGGAATACACCCCGGAGTTTTTTGATGTATATGGTGGACACGATGGTGTGATCATCCGCTTTAAAGATGCTGCCGGAACTGGCAATTTTTACCGCTTCCAGATGGATCGTTGGATGGACAACACAAGGCTCCACGCACATGCGCTGGATGGCATTGTGAGCAGTTGTACCGGAGCCGGAGAGCTGTTTCTTACTACTGATCTGGGCAGGACAATTTTCAGCGATCAGGCCGTCGATGGTGAAGATATGGAATTCAATGTCGAAGTATCTTACGAATATCTCAAAGGCGATACTGCCACCATTTACCTGCAATCGTTGGATAAAAAGTCGGCTGCATTTTTTAAAGACCTTGACGATCAGCTTCAGTCTATTTTAAATCCTTTCGTCGAGCCTACCTTTATTCATTCCACCATTGAAGGCACGCTGGGCGTTTTTGGCTCTGCCGTCAGATCTGACCCTGTGCTGTTTATTTATCCGCAGGATAACCCTTGAGCGGAATGGGTTTCGATTAAAAACTAAACTTTAGCCTCAAAAACCCGGCCCGTACCGGACTTTTATAGCCCTCATTGGCCTCAAACACCAACTGACCGATCAGATCGATATCCCAGTTTTGCTGAATGGAGTAGGTGAGGCCGGGATTGACAAAAAGGGCGTGAACCCTCAGCGGGCTGTAAATAAGCGCCAGGCTGCCGTTGAGCAAGGGGCTGAAGGGATGCACCGCTTGTGCAAACAGGGCGATGCGATAGGGATATAGATTTTTGGCAGATAGCTCAAAATTGAACAACTCCGCTGCACTGCCATTGGTACGGCCATTGCTGTTGTAAAGGAACCCCAGGTTGAGATAGGTTCCCTTCTTGAAGGAATAATCCCAGCCCATTGTACCCGTAAAACTATTGCCTACGCTATCTGCTCCGCTGCTCACAAAATACGCCACCTCTCCTTTGAAGCCTGAATTTTTAATGTTGCCAGCCCAGCCCGCACCAATGCTGATGTCCTCTTTTACCAGGCCGCCGATGAGCTGGAAGTCGTAATTCCATTTATTAAACTGCCACCGCATTCCCAATACCGCCTCTTCCCAAGTATCAAAAACTTTGGCGGCCAGCTCAATACTCGACGCAAAGCCCGTGAAATACTGAAGGCGCAGGGCATCGCTACCGGGCCGCTCCTCATAATCAAAATCGGTAAAGGAGAAAGCATTGAAAATATCGTTGGGGTTCCACACACCGCTGATGCCCCAGTTGATTCGCTGCCTACCCAAATGCAGCTCCCATTTATCCCGGGCAAAGGTAAAGGAGAGTCGATCTAGCGTGCTGTGCAGTACAAAGCCCCTGCCGGTTTGATGGCCCAGCGAGAGGTCGAAAAAATCATCGCTGCCTGCATTGATCTGATCGAGGTAGTTGGGCGTCAGCCGGGCCAGGTCTCCCCAAAAGATGCGCGAACGCAGATCAGCCCGAAAGTGGACGGTATTGGAAGGAAACCATCTGAAATTCAATCGATTATGCAATAGGTTTTCCTGTAATGTATTCGGAAGGTCATCAATGATAAGGAGGCTTTGTAAATCTTTGATATAGCCGCCCAAGCTCCAGTTTTGTGGTTCCTGTGCCTGTACGAAATTGCTTTTGAGCAGCAATATCATTACCCATGCTATTATCCAAATAGTCCTCATTTCATAGTCAACATTTAACAACTCTTCACCAAATCACTCCATCAAACTATCACTCACTATCTTTCCATCCTCCAAGGTCACAACCCTGCGCGCCCGGTCGATCACGCGCTGGTCATGTGTAGAAAACACAAAGGTAATCTGCTCCTCGCGATTGAGCTGCGCCATAATGTCCAGCAACTGCGCCGTGCTGGCAGAATCCAGGTTGGCCGTAGGCTCATCGGCCAACACGAAGCTCGGTTTGGGTGCAAGGGCCCGCGCTACGGCAACCCGCTGTTGTTGGCCACCACTCAGCTCATTGGGTCGGTTGCTCAATCGATCGCCCAGGCCCACCGATTCGAGCAGCGCTTTGGTGCGGGCCTCCCGTTCAGCCTTGCTTCTACCTTGCAATAGCATCACAAACTCTACATTTTCCTTTGCAGTGAGTACGGGGATGAGATTGTAAGCCTGAAACACAAAGCCGATATTATCTCTTCGGAAGTTAATCAACTCATTATCGCTCAGTGTTGAAATATCCCTGCCCGCCACCTCTACCGTACCCGAGCTGGGTTGGTCGAGCCCACCAATGATGTTGAGCAAAGTCGTTTTGCCAGATCCGGAAGGTCCGACGATGGCCGTAAATTCACCCTGCTTGATGTCCAGGCTTACGCCTGCCAATGCATGTACAGGCACAGAATCGGGATTGTAAACTCTCGTCAGGTCTCTTGTTTGAATTACATTCATGATTTGAATTTATATACTACGCATTGCCTCTACGGGCTGTAAGCGTATCGCCTTCCAGGCCGGATACAAAGAAGCCAGAATCGCTGTAATGGCTACTGCCAGCCCGATTTGCAAAAACACTTCGCCATCCAATACCGGGAATATCACTTCGGACATGCCAATCTCCCGCATTCCCTCCGAGTAAGCAGAGAGGTCGATACCGCGCCGACGGAAGTAGTGTACAGCCAGATAGCCGATACCCAGGCCAAGAGGCGTAGCTACTATTCCCAGCAGGATAGTTTCCAGTACAATCATTAAAAATATTTTTAGCTTATTCATCCCAATAGCCATCAACATACCCAACTCGCGCAAGCGCTCAAGCACTGCCATCAACATGGTATTGATGATTCCAAATATTAAGGCCAGCATAACGATAATGGTAAAAATGGTGGTGCTTAAATCGATCTGAGATTCATAAAGGCTGATCTCCGGAGAGATTTCCTTGTAGTCGCGTACCAGCCAATCGGATTTCTGCTTTTTTAGTCGATCAACTATAGCGGGGAGGGCTTCCAAATCATCCACAAGTAGAGCTACTTCGTGGATCAGAGGTTGCTCAGAGGCCGAAGAGGCGGGAAGGAGCAAGCGGACAATATCTTTATTGAGTAAATAAATATGCCCTTCGTCAAAGGGTCGGGTGCCGGTATCGAAGAGGCCGACGATCCGAAAGGCAGCCGACGTGATGTCCCCGTCCAGATTCTGGAAGGTGAGCACAATTTTTGAGCGCAGCTTCAGCTTGAGCTTTTCAGCCAATGATTTTCCTACCAGAATTGGGTTTTTCAGGCCGTTTTGCAGAAACTTGCCTTCCACAATTTTTTCATCCAGCCGAGTTACTTTCGCTTCTTTTGCAGGATCAATACCGATGATGCGAATACCCCGCGCTCCCTTGGTGGAGGACAACATACCGCTGCTCAGGCAACGTGGACTGAAGGCTTTGACTTTCCCAACCGTTTCCAACTCCTGCTCTACTTGTGAAATCTGAAAATGGATGTCGCGTTCTTTTAAAAATTCGGGATGATGAATTTGCACATGAGAGGTCTGCGACTCAATGGCATTATCAATATACCCATACACCATACCCCTCGAAAAGCCCGACAAAAACAGCACAGCAATGATTCCCACAGCAATGGCTGAGATCACCACAAGGCTTCTCGTCCGATTGCGCCAAATATTTCGCCAGGCTAATATCAAGATCATTTTCACATATTTATTTAGCGGTTTACCATACCGCTGGTGGTTCGAGATTGCTATACACGCTCAATCCTTTCGTGCTATATAGCACAGGCGATTGGGATTCGCTATCACTCATCAGGCGCCTGAGCTATAAATGCAAGGCTGTTCTTTTTTGAGAGGACGGACTTTCGGACTTCAGATTGTCTCCTGTCTGCCCTGCTCCCCTACACACGCATTGCCTCCACGGGCTTGAGCCGCCAAATTGTCCACAAAGGATAAATCACCAATACGGTAGCCATGAAAAACACGACTGCTGCCTGCGTCAAAAATACCGAAGGCTCAAAAGCAGCTGGCAAGATCGGCTCAACGCCAAACTTTTCGTAGGCGGCTGCCAGTTCACCAGTGAGTTGTACGGGCTTGCGGTGAAAATAGCCGATCAGCGGAATACTGAGTAATATACCCAATGCCGCCCCCAGCAAACTCAGCAGAAGCGTTTCGATAAACATGCTAATGCCCAATTTCCAACGACTCATCCCGATTGATATCAAAACACCAAACTCGTACATACGCTCTTTGGTCATCATCAATATAGTCCCAAACAACCCAAATGCAATGATCAAATATAAAATGCCTAGCGTAATATTGGCTCCGGCATCATCAAGTGCTTTGGCCTGTACCAGGTCTGGGATCATCTGCTGCCAGTCAAGCACCTCGTAAACTTGTTCGTCCAGTGAAGCTTTGATCGCCCTTACGGTGGGCTGGGTGTCTGCCCGGTCGGGCAGCTGAATAGCCAGCGAAGTAATCAGATTTTCGGCACCATAAAACTGCTGCGCTACTTTGAGAGGCAGATATACCATCTGCTTGTTCAGCTCCGGGCTACCAAACTTTATCACACCCTTTATGGGATATTTGCCGGCTGCATTTTGCCCCCGATAGCCCTGACTGATCAATACGAGCGTATCGCCAACCTCCAGCTTTAGCTGCCGGGCAATACCTTGTGCCAATAGCAGGGCATGATCATCGTGCGCAAGATATTCACCGGCTACGAGTCGTTCTTGCAGGCCTGTCATAGCTGTTTCTACCGCTGGCCGAATGCCGATGAGCAAGACCCCCTTGGTATGTTGGCCATGGGAGGCCAAGGCAAAAGATTCGAGCCGCGGTACCAGGTTTTTAATAGCAGGTACCTGCTGTTCGAGCTCTTGCAGGGATGGCTGGAATTCGAATGACTTGTCAATAGTCTGGTCATCCCAATAACCTTGCTGGTGTATTTGTGCATATCCAAAATAGTAGTTGACCACATTGTCAACCATATTGTCCCAAACCCCTTTTTGAATGGCATGCATAGAAGAAGCCAGAAAAACTGCCAGCAATATAGAAGCTACCGTGATGTAGGTGCGCCGCTTGTTGCGCCAAATATTGCGCCAGGCCATCGTAAGGAGGCTTTTCATAGAGTAGGGGCTTAACGGATGCGTTTGAGATTTTGCAAGCTAAAAAAACTCTCTTTGATCGGCTCATCAAATGCAAGGCTCAAGTGCTCGACAATGGTTTTGTGGCCCTCTTCCTCTGCCGGGATGATTTCCAAAACGGTAGGCAGCAGCTTGCCTCCCATCATTTTGATGTTCTTGCCAATCATGGTGTTGATAAGGTAGCCATCTTCATCATAAAATTCAGTTTTGAGCTGCATATAATCATTCACATCAATCCAGGTGATGACCTTGCCCCAAACAACGGGCGCATCTTCTTTGGGTATCAGCGCAATTTTGTACGCTTCCCGATCATTGAGGCTTTCGCGGCCTTCCAGGCTATGGTGATAGTCGGTAACGATAGAAGATTGTTTTACCAGGTCGTCATTGGTGAAATCGGAGCCCATCCAGCTTTGCATCATCATGGAAGGCGGAAGCTTGATGACCCGATCAATGCTGGGCTGCCAATTCCAGATTTCTTTGCTGCGCTTTAGAAAGGCCGTGCCCTTATCGCGCGCCGGGCTGGTGATCAGTATGAGGCTGAAATCATCGCCCTTGCTCCAGCTCTTCATCGACATTTCCCGCGACCACTCCGGCCGTACTATGGTCATCTTGATTTGCCCGATACTGGAGCTGCCCTTCAATTTTTCATCGGCACGTTCAATGATGTCAAGCGCGGTGAGATTGTCGTCTTGGGCTGTGACCGAAATAGCTGCAAAAAAGCTGGATACGAATAATATAAGCAGTGCTTTATGGTTCATTGTCTGAAATTTTATAATCGAAAAGATACTGTACATCGTCCAAAGGCTCAACAATTTTAGGCTGTTTTGAGAGAAAACCAGATAAACTTCCAGTCTCATCCGTCTAGAGCTATTATCCGTTTAGCAGAAGATTATCACTGTTTTTATAAAAGTCAAATATTTTTTTTAGATTAACTTAAAAACAACAAATTTTCCCTCCTCTTTGTTCAGCTGTATCACCCTGCGGAGATGCTTTTTCCAGGCTATGCTCACTGAGACTTGCAAGGTGAAGATTTTGAAGGCTTGAATTTTTTGAGCAAATTTGTAAAAATAATACCAAACGATGCACAAATACCCAATCCTGCTTTTATTCCTCACTTGTCTGCTATTCCCTCAAAGTGCCTACAGCCAGGCAAGTGTAAATGTGGGATATGTTGGCAGTTATTCCGGCATGGACAATTTCAACGCCTTGCTGGATAATTTCGATAAGCAAAAGCCCTGGCTAAACGAATCGCTGGGCAATATCCGCTTTATCAATGGCATGCTGCTGGGCCTGGGGTATCGCTGGGAGGACTTTCGACTGACTGCTGTATATACCATGCGCTTCCGGTTGGCAAAAGCTTCGGGAGTGGACCCTATTGATGAAAATACTTTTGAGCGTGAGCTCTCCTTCCGGCTTAATGGATATTCGCTGGCCGCCGAATATTTCATCGGCTTCTTGAGTTACGGTACCCGCATTGACTATGACCGCCTGGTATTTCACGATAAAAAAACGGATACCTCAATCTCCTCAGAGTACGGATGGAGCAACCGTTTTTACCTGGGCATCAACTCGGACAATTCCAGTGGTTTGCAAGTGAGTCTGCAGCCATTTGTGAAAATTTATTGGAAAAGATTTGACCTGACAGCACTGGCGGACTGGCTGGAAGTGAATGATCCGACTATTCCGCGAGCACAAAAAATGCTGCTTTTTGGAATTACAGTGCTCTTTACGAATGGCTGAAAAAGGAGAAGACGACCGATTGCCGACCGTCTTCGTTTGAGTTTGAAAGCAATTCCAAATATTGAAACCTCTCATCTCTTATGAGGGGGGGGTGAAGGGGGATGGGTAAATTCAGTTTTAGTGAGTGTATATTATTTAGTGTATATTATTTATGACATCGTTGATGATCTCACAGTCAGGCCACAAGTATCATGCGTATCTGTGATAATGACCGTAGTACTGCAATAGCTTTGATTGCCTGCCTCATCCGTCACCCACAGATCGATCGTTTTTTGCCCTACATCATTGCAATCAAATATTCTACGCTTGTCGTTCGTATTTTTTGAGAAAGAAAATTTCAAGCCTCGGTAGGTGGTAAAATTGTCTGAACTGTTGCCCGATTCCAAATCATAGGCGTGGAGAATATAGGTGCCGGTGACGGCCAGCAGTTCAATATTCAGCTGTGAGATGCAAACTGCTTCCGGCTCCTGATTGTCAATACTGCCAGCAACCGGCTCGGCTGTAATGAGGCTTTTGGAATGACAACAATTATATACGGCATTGCTTTGGAAAGGTAGGATAAGCAGGTAGAAAAGCAGAGATATCAGTGGTTTGTTCATGTCCTTCATAGTTTTTTAGTGCTCATTCAACGCGAATTTTACATGACCGCGCTACAGTAGATAACCCGATGGCAACCGGGAAAAGTCAAAAGAATAAATCGGATGTAAAGGGAGTCAAGCTCATTGAGGGGTGACAGTGTTTTGGTGGGCAATTGAGTGTCAATCCGCCTTGCCGGAAATCTATCTGTCGATAGTATGTACCAGCCAGATCAATGAGAGCTTGGAGCTAATAACAATGGGGGAAGTGGAAGGATGTGTGTTGATTTGTATGTTTACAAAGATACGCGATCAAGCCTTGCTATGCATACCCCAAAATCGGTAATTTATGTATTAGGATTTTGCTGTCAATAAAAAGCGCCTCCCCGAAGCAAATCCGGAGAAGCGCCCTGTATCTTATAAGCATGAGGCTTAATATACTACAAACTGGATCGATTTTACCGCTCCCTGCTGATTCCTCAATCGAAGCAGGTACAGCCCCGTAGTTGCCGGAGCGCGGAAGGCTGTGTGGTGGGTGCCAGCCCCTACCTCTATGGCCTGTTTTGATAGCATCTGGCCTGTGCTGCTGTACAGCTCGGCCTGCACCTCAAGGGTACTCGCAGTTCCAATGATGAGTTTCATCTCTTGGTTCGTTTGTGCTGGATTGGGCGCCAGACTCAAGTCGATTGGCAATTCATCCACCGTCAGAACAGATGTATTCATATCTATCGTATAGGCAAATATGGCTTCACAGCCCTTGAAGTCGGTAATGGTCAAAGAATAGCTGCCAGCGCTAAGGTTGCTGACATTTTGGCTGATTTGGCCTGTACTCCATAAGAAGGTGTATGGCGAGCTACCTCCACTCACCGCAATGCTGATGCTGCCATTGCCGCTGCCATCATCCTCCTGTATGCTGCTAATGCTCTGGATTTCAGTGCCAACTGTCAATTGCAAATGCACGGTACTATCACATCCACCATTGACAGCTGCAAAGGTGTGTGTATAATTTCCGGCAGCAGTCAGCAAGTCCGGTCCAAACTGATACGAGTTGCCAAAACAGATGGCTGCTTCTTCATTATGCTCAAAAGAAGGATGCACAGCAAGTATCAAGGTGATTTCGGTATTGCAACCATTAGAAGTCGTAATATTTTGAACGTATGTGCCGGACAGATTATAACTTTGCCCACCGATACTATACGACTGCCCTTCACAGATATTGGCATTGATAGTGGTAGCTGTTGGCTCCACATTCAAATTGAGGACAATGGTACTATCTCCGCAACCGCTTTGAGTAGGGATAGTAGTCTGGTAACTACCAGCAATCGTGTAAGCTACCCCTGCCATCATGAAGGATTCTCCTTCGCAGATGGTCTCATTGAGTGTGACTTGCGGATTGTTGGAGTACACATCCAAGGTCAGTATAATGGTACTGTCACAGCCGTTGGCAGCCGGGTATTCGTAGGTATATATGCCGGAAGTAGTTAGGGTTTCGCCCTGGAACATGAAACTCTCTCCTTCACAAATACTTTCTTCCATCGTTACCAATGGAGAAGGGGCTGCACTTAGATGAAGCATAACAACGCTCTGACATCCGCCCGAAGTGGTGATTGTAGTATTGTAAGTGCCGGGTTGACTATACTCAGTATTGCCAAACTCAAATACATCACCTTCACAAATCGTTTTATAAACTTCATCATTACCAGGGCTAAGCACTGTCAGATCAAGGCTCACCAAACTATCGCATCCATACATACTGACCAATTGCTGGGCATAGAAACCAGAAGTGGTGTAATTGGACGTCCCGAATACATAAAACTCCCCTTCACAAATAGCTTCCGATAGCTGAATATCATAGGTTTGGTGGACAGTCAAATGGAGCGTAACGGTACTATCGCAACCTCCCTGGCTTTGGAAAGTCTTCGTATAATTGCCCGCATTTGTGTACACCTCGCCACCAAAAGAATAGCTGTCGCCCTCACAAATTGCTGCTTCATCTTGGATATTTGCAAATTCATTGACTACCACAAGTGTTAGATGCACCGTACTGTCGCAACCACTAACAGAAGCAAAATCATGGGAATAGGTGCCTGGGGTAGAATAGCTCGCCCCTCCAAAGGTGTAGGACGTACCCGTACAAATAGAGGCCGAAGTATTCACTTCGGCAGGCATCACCGTGAGATCCAGCTCAACGATGGTACGGCAGCTATTGAAGGAGAAGGTATCTTTAAAAAAACCGCTCGTTTTGTATGAATGACCACCCACAACCACACTATCGCCTTCACAGATGGTTTCTACGGTATTGAGCACATAGGTACAGCTAAATACAGTTACCGCATTATCGTTGCCACTGGTAGCATACACAAAGAGGCCGTTATCACTAATTGCCAGGTTATTAGCACCTCCCAATCCATTTACCTGTGCTACCCCGTCGCTTTGCATTTTTTCAAAAGTTATCTCCTGCGTACTTACATTTCTTTTAAACAAAGCGATGGAATTTTCCAGACCGCTGGTGGCGTATATATGCTCCCCACTGGGGCCTATTAATACTGAATTGACTTTGCCCAATCCGCCTACTCCATCTACTCCATTTTGTAGAATTTCCCTGAATGTCAAGGTGCCGTTGGTATTTCTGTCAAATACAGCAAGTGCATTGTCATTTGTGCCTGCCACCAAAAGCTGCTGCCCGTCCGGGCTGATTGCCAGCCCCCCGGCACCATTCAAGCCATCCACACCGCTTACACCATCCTTGTGTCGTTCAACATAGGTAAGGCTTCCGTTGGTGGTGTTTCTATTGAATACAGCTACTGCTTTATCAAAAACACTGCAAACATACACCTGTTTGCCATCGGGGCTTACGATCACATCAGAAGGGCGCGATAAGCCGTCAACGCCATTGGTATTATCCTTAAATACCTGCTGGAAGCTAAGCGAACCATTGGTGGTGTTTCGATCAAACACACTCAGGCCATGCTCCCAATAGGCTACTGCATATACATTTTTCCCATCAGGGCTAATCGTTATTGCGTTGGCGCCATTGAGCCCGTCGTTTCCATTCTGCCCATCTTTATGAACAGCGGCGAACGCAAGCTCGCCAGTGGTGTTGTTTCTGTTGAATACAGAAATAGCATGCTCGCCAAAACTACATACGTACACCTGCTTGCCATCGGGACTCACTACCACATCGTCAGCATTCCTAAGGCCATCCACTCCATCTGTACCATCCGTATATTTTTTCACAAAATTCAATTGTCCGTTACCTAAGCTACGCTCCAGCACAGCGATCGAATTTTCACTTTTCCCACAAACATAGGCATTCCTGCCATCAGGACTCATGGCAATGGCATTGGCTCCACCCATGCCGTCAATTCCATCGACACTAGCCGTTTCTTTGTTTATAAAAAATAATTCGCCTGTTAGCACATTGCGGTCAAAAACGACTATTGCATCGGCATAAAAACCGGCAACATATATATTTTCGCCATCCTGGCTAAAGTTGAGTGCTATTGGGAAGGACATCCCATCCACATTATTGGAACCGTTGGTAAGTGCATTTATGTAGGACAACTCCCCAGTGTTTGCATCTCTACTAAATATCGATAGCTTGTCTTCATAGGCTCCATTGGCATACAAAAAGCTACCATCGGGACTGGTACTAATGGCAATCACTCCGTTCAGGCCATCTACACCACCCATATCGTCTGTTAGTTTTTCTACAAAGGACAGGGAGCCATTATTTTCATCGCGTTCAAACACAGCTACTGATGAATCCTCTGTACTGCCTACATATACGTGCTTGCTATCCGGGCTTACATACACACTGTATGCCCCTGACAAACCACTTACGGTACCCACGTTATTTACTTTTTCTTCCAAAAAGCTGAGCACGCCAGTCTCCGGATTTCTTTCAAAAACCACTACGGCATTCTCAAAATAACTGGCTACGTACAAACTTTTGCCATCGGGGCTAATCATGCAGGAGGTTGGATAGCTCATATTCTGAATGCCTCCCATATCATCCTGATGTCTTTCTAAGAAACTCAACTGCCCGCTGAGTACATTCCGTTGAAACACTACAATGCTGTTGTCATCAGCACCGCAGGCATAAAGAAAATTCCCATCGGGGCTGAGCACTACTGAGATGACCCCGGCAAGGCCAAAAACGCCATTCACATTATTTTTTTGCTCCTCCACAAAGGTGAGACTCCCATCGACGGGGTTTCTCTTCATCACAGCTATGGCATTATCTGAGGTGCCTGCTACGTACACGTGATTCCCATCGGGGCTTACCACAATACTGTAGGCTCCTCCCAAGCCACTAAGTCCGTTTTCACCATTGGCGAATGCTTCTTCGAAAGCCAAACTACCTGTATTCCCATTGCGAGAATAGATATTTACTGCATCATTGTCATAGCTACAGGCATACACATGCTTGCCATCAGGGCTGGTAGCCACCGAAGTAATATTCCCCAATTGGGGCTGTCCCTGCCCATCATATATCAGGCTTTCGTAGTAAAGTTGGCCGAACGACATATTGACGAAAAAAAAACAAAAAGCTAATACAGTGAAAAACGTAGTAGTAAATTTTCTCATTAGTATGTATTTAATTCAATAGCAAAATAGAAATGTGACTCTCTGGTTTTGAGAGGTCAATATGTAGTCATATCAGTCTTGTAAAGGATGGAGTGTTGAAGCTATAAATAAACAAAACTTATACCAATCCATTGAAGGGTCTAATTTGTTGTGATTGAGCGTGCAAGCGTTTTGCATGTAACGGTATGCTACTACGACACAGTACTTCGAAATCTCCTAAAAATCAGGGCATTTAACCTTTGTAGGCTTGCGGCTGCCACGCTTGCTGTGCAAAATTTTCACTATAGACAGCTCGGGCCCTCCGTGGCCTTTGGTTACATTAGAGAGGGTAGAAATATTTACATCAAAAGAGAAGGTGATGTAGGTTTGCTTCATATCCATTCGAACCGCAGCAATAAACGCATCGCGACTGTTGACCCCTCGTACAAAGTCCCATCGTACCCAGGTACCAAAATATATGGAAGCACCGGGTATATTACCGTTTTTGAAAGTTTTATACTTCAAAAAGGTGCCAAAGGTCAATTCCCGATGTGGCCCCTGCATCAAAGACATGAAGCTGGGCTTGAGCGTAATTCGCTTGCCCGTGACCAGGTCAGCTCCGCCGTGGAGCACAAACTTGCGAAACAGGTTGGTGGAAACGTCATTGGCCGATGAAACAAAGAAGCTATTATTCGGTCTGTTGAGGTGGAAAGCGCTAACTCCCAGGTGCAATGAACTTTCCCGGTTCCATGCATAAAACCAGGCCAGGCCACCCGAAATATCCCAATAATTGAGCTTATTGGATGCTCCTTCAATGATAGCCGGCTCAATATCAAAGGCCGTTATTTTTGAAAAATCAACACTGTGGTTGATGAAACTGTTTTGGATACCTATCGATACGAAGTTAGTGCCTGTTCGATCTAATGATTTGAGTAAAGACACATCCAGCGACACCGAGCGGGTAGTAAAATCCAGATCACCGGCTTTGTCAGAAAACAACACCAGCCCGCCACCAAGCACATCATTTCTGCCCAGCCGATAGAGCTGCGCATCCACTGAACCTACTACTGTTTTATAGCCATTTGTTACATTTTGCCACTGACTCCGCGTGTTGCCAATCAACCGCAGATCGCCATTGAAAAGCGCCGTCATAGCAGGATTCAACAAGACAGGAGATGCATGGATGTGCGAAAGGTGAATATCTTGCGCTTGCAGGCCATTGCTGCTACCAATGATAAAAAATAATATCGCAAGAAGGTTATGTACAGTTATTCTCATCCTGTGTCTTTGTAGTCTTCGTAAAAGGGTGCTTCCTGATAAAGTAGAGGTACACTTTAGCTTTGTTTGGGGAGAGGATATTGTGAGGGGGCTAAAAACTCAAATATGGTTTTCAAATTCTGTACCAAGCATAGTTTTGCCAATAAATAAGGAAGAGAATTTGAGCGAACAACGCCCTGCACGCATTGTTATATGAAGTGGCAGAGTTAACTAAGTACGCCTTCTCTTGGGCTTTCACTATCTTTGCCTGGTTCAATACTATAATCATGAAAATTTTCTTTCTATCCCTCCTGAGAAAAGTGTATTTGGCACTGCTCACTGGATTAGCCACCAGCTGTGCAGGGCCCGACCAGCCTCCCAAAGAGTTTCAAGCTGCCACTGTAAGCGAAGAGGTACTTATTGAGCAATTGGCTGGCGGCCTGTATGCCAATCCCAAATCTCAACCGGAAATCGATCAAAACGCCATTATCAATTACGCTATCGACAATGGCCTGGGCGTGCAGCGATCCTCCTCCGGTATGTATTATCTGATCCTCCACAAGGGAACCGGGGCACAGCCTGGTTTTGACAGCCAGATCACCGTCCATTATCGGGGCAGCTTACTCAACGGTCAGGTGTTTGATTCCTCTTATGATCGGGGCACTCCCCTCAACTTTAGCCTTCATCAGGTCGTCAAGGGCTGGCAAGAGGGCCTTCCGCTGCTGCGCCCCGGAGGAAAAGCCATTTTATTAGTACCTTCTCATCTTGGATATGGTACCAAAGGTTTCGGCAATCTCATCCCACCGAATACAGTTCTGCGTTTCGACATTGAACTACTAAAATCAGAATAATCACTTAAAGTCAATTTCTTTATGAAACAAGCCTTTATAATTTTTATAATTCTCTGCTGCCTTTTCTTTTGCGCTTGCACCTCAAAAATTGAGAAACAGCTCCGCTCCCAAATAATCGAAGCGCCACAAAGTCAGGCAGAGATCGATAAAAACCTGATCCTCCGGCATGCCATTCAACATAAACTCGAACTGCAATCCACCGAGTCGGGTATTTATTATCAAATTCTCAAAAAAGGAGAAGAGGGTCGGGCTCCCGGCCTTTCTGATATAATTACCGCACACTATCATGGGCACTATATGGAGGGCAAAGTGTTTGATTCGTCTAAAGACAGAGGCAAGCCTCTCGAATTCAAGCTCGACCGCGTCATAAAAGGCTGGCAGGAGGCAATTCCCCTGCTGAGGAAAGGGGGCAAAGGCACCTTCTTCATTCCTTCCGAACTGGCATATGGCAAGAAGGGCTACGGCACTATGATCGATCCAAATAAAATATTGGTGTTTGATATCGAACTGATCGAATATTATGACCAATCAGAGGCCGGAACCCGCCAGGCAAGAATAGATCAGAAAAAAATCACCAAATACCTGGAGGCTAGCCATCTTCAAATGCAATCTACCGAATCGGGTATTTATTACCGAATTGAGGAGCCAGGCAGTGGGGAGCGCCATCCCGGTCCCGACGATCATGTGAAGGCTCATTACAAAGGCACCTTGCTAGATGGTACCGTTTTCGACTCTTCTTACGACCGCGGCAAGCCTCTTGAATTTAAACTTTCTGGTGTAATTAAAGGATGGCGTGAAGCAATAGCCCTGCTCAAAAAAGGCGGCAAAGGTACCTTCATCATTCCCTCTGAATTGGCGTATGGCCCCAAAGGAGCAGGGGGGGCGATCCCCCCAAACAGCGTTTTGATTTTTGAAATAGCGCTACTGGATTTTTAAAAGCCATTTTTTCGGCTCAAAGAACAAACACCGCGCAGGCTCTATGAAAAATGTGCGATGATCTTATCAGCCAACTCAACACCGATGTTGCGTTGCGCCTCCCCCGTGGATGCCCCAATATGTGGGCTGAGAGAAACATTGTCATGCTTGAGGAACTCCTTTCGTGGCTTCGGTTCCGACTCGAATACATCCAGCCCGGCTGCTGCCACTCTGCCTGAGTTGAGGGCAGCCAATAGTGCTTCTTCATCCACGGTACCGCCACGAGCCGCATTGATAATGATGATGCCCTCTTTCATCAGCTCAAATTCAGCCTTGCCCAATATAGCCTTGCCAAAAAAGGGTGTATGAATACTGATAATATCAGCTTGCGACAATAGCTCATGTAAATCAATCGTCCGGATATTGATTTTCACATTTCCATGCTTATAAATATCAAAGCTGATGTCCGCCTCATCAATCATCGGGTCGGCAGCCAGTACTTTCATGCCCAGTCCCAGTGCAATTTTGGCAGTCTCTTGGCCAATCCTGCCAAAACCAATGATACCGATGGTCCGATCTCTGAGCTGAAAGCCTTTGGAGTATGATTTTTTAAGGGCTTTAAAATCGCTCTCCCCGCGCGCCGGCATATCTCTGTTGGCTTTATGAAGAAAGCGAGCCAGCGAAAAGAGGTGGGCAAATGCAAGTTCGGCAACTGCTTCGGAGGAAGCGGCGGGCGTGTTGATCACAGCGATGCCTTTGCTTTTGGCATAGCCCACATCAATATTGTCAAGACCCACACCGCCGCGCGCAATGATCTTCAGCCCCGGGCAACGATCAATCAGATCCTGCCGAACTTTCGTGGCGCTTCTTACAATGATGGCATCGTAGTGGGGCAGCCGTTCGGCCAGAGCCTCCTGGGCAATTTTTTGTGTATCGACTTCAAAACCGGCTTCTTCCAGCATTTTTTGCCCGTCAGGATGGATTCCGTCATTGGCTAATATCTTTACCATTCCTCAAGTATTAACTAATTGATAAAAACGCAAAGAAAGCTAATTTTCAGCAGCTTTGCCAAGCCTGCATCCCACTTTCACAGCCTGCCAGTTTCTAATAATCTCTCATCTTCCCTCAATTCACTGCGCTTTTGATTCGCTCAAGCTGATCCCTGACAGTCCCCAACTCTTCCCGCACATCTGTCAGCTCTTTCTTTAACTGCTCATTTTCCAGGTACAACTGCTTATTGCGCTGCTCTTTGGCTGTCAGCTCATCGCGCAGGCGAGCCAATTCACTATTGGTAACCACCTCCGAATCATCGGTCTGCCTGACTGTTTCCACAGAGCTGCCGCTGCCAAATAAGTCCTTCAAATTTTGCAGCCCGTCCTGGCCCTTATAATAAGAAGCTCCCAAATAAATAAGAGGCGCTACAATAATCAGGAAGATGAGAAACCTGCCAATGCCGGTTGTTTTCAATTTTCTGCTTGCCATAGATGTATTTTTTTCAGTAAATATAGGTAGTACTAAGTGGTATTATCTTGGTCTGGAGTTCAAAATGCTAGCCTCTCACAAGTTAAGCCCCGGATGACCAGAAGTCTGTTCGATCCAAGTCTGATTTCTGGCCTCCTGACCCAATGAATTTGTCCAGCACCTAAATATAGATACTACCCCATCCCTGTAACATATAATATCTACCTAAAGTAAAAAATTTTGGACGAAGGCCCATTATTGATAATTTTGTACACAAAGCCTTTCAAACCTTTTACTCAAAGTATGCAAGAAGCCTATATATATGATGCGCTACGAACGCCCCGTGCTAAAGGTAAAGCTTCCGGAGCCTTCTACGAGCTGCGCCCTGTCGAGTTGCTGGCCCGCTTGCTTGATGCGATACAAGAACGCTCCCAACTGGACGGCACGGCCTCTGTGGAGGATATTATCCTGGGGTGCGTGACTCCTGTGGACGATCAGGGGGCCAATATTGCCAAAGCAGCGGCGCTCTATGCAGGCTGGGACAAGCAGGTAGCCGGTATGCAAATCAATCGCTTTTGTGCATCAGGTCTGGAGGCCGTCAATCTGGCAGCAGCAAAAATCCGGTCAGGCTGGAGCCAGCTACTCCTGGCCGGTGGGGTAGAAAGTATGAGTCGGGTAAAAATGGAGCGAGATGGAGGAGCCCTGCTCTTTGATCCCGATCTTATTCTCAAGGCGGGCTACGTCCCTCAGGGAATTTCCGCCGATCTGATTGCCACACGGGAAGCCTACAGCCGGGAGCAATTGGATCGCTATGCCTTACAATCTCAGCAAAGAGCGGCCACGGCCCAGCAGGCTGGTTATTTTGAACATTCTATCATCCCTATTTATGATGTAAACGGGCTGCCCATACTTGAAAAAGATGAGTACCTGCGCCCGGGCACCACTGCCGAAGCATTAGCGGCCTTGTCACCTGTCTTTGAAGGTATTGGCAGAATGGGTTTTGACTCCATTGCGCTGCATAAATATCCAGAGCTGGAAAGCATCCATCACCTACATACTGCCGGCAACTCCAGTGGTATTGTAGATGGGGCAGCCCTGGTATTGCTGGGTAGCAAAGATGCCGAAAAAACCGTGGGTTTAAAGCCTCGCGCCCGCATCCGCGCAGCTAGTATAGTGGGTAGTGATACTACGCTCATGCTGGAAGGGCCGGCTCCGGCCGCCCACAAAGCATTGCAGCTCGCGGGTATGAAGGCCAGTGACATTGATCTTTGGGAGATGAATGAGGCTTTCGCTTCTCCTGTGCTTAAATTTCAGCAAGCCATGGATATCGATGGGAATACACTCAACGTAAATGGCGGGGCCATAGCTTTGGGGCATCCCCTGGGAGCAACGGGAGCGATGCTACTCGGAACTTTGCTCGACGAATTGGAGCGTCGTGATCTAATGACCGGCCTGGTTACGCTTTGCGTGGGCGGAGGCATGGGCATAGCTACCATTATCGAGCGGGTTTGATGTTTGTGCTTACTCAGATGTTGAATTGAATAGATTAAGCCGAGGCCGGGTAGCAACCAACTTACAAAAAACAGTACCTATAAATAAAGGATGATAAAATACAAGAAAGATATTGACAATATCGTCACCCTTACGTTTGACATGGAAGGACGCGACACCAATATCATTAACCAGGAGTTGGGCGCAGCACTTGTACCGGTTTTGGAGCATTTAAAGGAAGAAAAAGAAAAGGCGGCCTTGCGGGGAGTAATTATTACTTCGGCCAAAAAGACCTTCCTTTCCGGAGGGGAGTTGGATTATCTGTACCACAATGATTCTGCCGAGTCTGTTTTTAATTTTTCACAAAGCATTCAAAAATTGCATCGCGAGCTGGAACGGCCGGGGGTACCCGTAGTAGCTGCCATTAATGGCTCTGCATTGGGTGGTGGGTTTGAACTGGCCCTCGCCTGCCATCACCGCATCGTCGTCGATCAGGCAAGCACCAGGCTGGGCAATCCCGAAGCACAGCTCGGCATGATGCCAGGTGGTGGTGGTGTGATCCGGCTGATGTGGTTGCTGGGCATCGAACGGGCTTTTCCGATACTGGCAGAGGGCAGGCAATTCAATCCTTCGGAAGCCTTGCAAGCCGGGTTAATCGATGCGCTGGCCATTGATGAGCGGACCATGATGGAACAGGCCAAAGCCTGGCTGCTGGAGCATCCAGATAATTGCAGAAGCTGGGATGTGGATCCCAAAAAGGCAAAACCTGCCACAGATGCAGCCCGCATCATTCAGAAGCTGACCGCCCAACTCAGCCAGGGAAAATTCGGAAATCAATCCGCTCCCCGCGCCATTCTAAACACGATGGCTCAGGGCTCTAAAGTAGATTTTGATACAGCCTGCCGAATCGAGAGTCGGTATTTTACCAAATTGATCCTGGGCCGGGAATGCAAAAACAGGATGAAAGCATTTTGGTATGATTTCAATGCCATCAAGCAAGGAGCTATGCGGCCAAAGGGTGTCGGCAAATTCAGGCCCCGCAAGGTGGGTATCATTGGCGCAGGAAGAATGGGCTCCGGTATTGCCGTGTGTTGCCTCCAACGGGGCTTGGAGGTGGTAATGAAGGATGTGTCCAAAGCAATAGCTGATAAGGGGAAGGAGAAAGTAAAGCAACAGTTACAAGCCCTTGTCGGTCAGGCCCGCATCAGTCAGGAGCAATACAAAAAGATGCTTGGCAGGATCAGCAGTACGGAAAATTCGGCTGCATTTGAAGACTGCGACATTGTAATTGAGGCTGTCTTCGAACACGAAATGGTGAAAGCAAAAGTTACCCGGGAGGCTACCGAATATATGGATGCGTACACCGTTTTTGCCAGCAATACGATTTCCATCCCAATTACAAAGCTGGCAGCACATGCCAAACACCCCAAAAACTATGTGGGCCTCCATTTCTTTGCCCCCGTTGATAGGGTGCCGTTAGTTGAGATTGTGAAAGGCCAGCAAAGTAGTGAGGAGACGATAGCACGCGCCTACGATTTTGTGAAGTTTATTCGCAAAACGCCAGTGCTTGTCAAAGATACCTGGGGTTTTTACGTATCACGAGTGCAAAACACCTACATATTGGAAGGTATTCAATTGCTTCAGGAAGGCTATCCGCCGGCGCTTATTGAGAAGCTGGGCATCCAGGCAGGTATGCCAAAAGGTGCCCTCGAAATGGCGGATGATATTTCGCTCTCCTTAGTATTACGCTATGAAAATCAGGCAGCTACACATTACGGATCAAAATATATACAGCATCCTGCGGCCAATGTGCTTAGTAAGATGCTCGACAAATTGGAGCGCCCGGGCAGGAACAAAGGAGCGGGCTTCTATGAATACACAGAAGAAGGTGGCAAAGGTTTGTGGAGCGGCTTGACCGAACACTTTCCGGTCACTCAAAAGCAATATGCAAGAGAGCTCCTCATCGAACGGTTCCTCTTCACCCAGGTCATCGAAGCCGTTTGGTGCCTCCAGGAAAAGATCATCTGTTCAGTGCCGGAAGCCAATCTCGGCAGCATCCTTGGTTGGGGGTTTCCCGGTTCAAAGGGCGGCGTTATTCAATTTATCAACGACTATGGGCAGGAACGCTTTGTGGATCAATGCAGGCAATACGAAGCCAGCTTTGGCCCTCGTTTCAAAGTACCCCGCCTGCTCAGAGAAAAGGTGGAAAAGGAATTGTTATGAGCCTGAACTATTGTCTTCCAATTTGTATATTTCCTCTTTCTCTCTCATTTCAATTTACCCGACATGCCTAATTCCATCACTTTCCTGCTGTTTTTCATTACTTGCTTGCTCGTCATCCCCTCTTCAGCCCAGCAAAATAAGGCTTGCGATACGCCGGCACACCATCAGTTCGATTTTTGGCCGGGCGACTGGACCGTTTATCACACCCGGGCAGATACTATTGTGGGCTACAACAGTATTCGCTCCATCCTCAATGGTTGTGTGCTGGAAGAAAACTGGACCGGCAAGAGCGGTTTCAAAGGAAAAAGCTTCAACACGTATCACCCGGCCGACTCCAGCTGGATACTATCTTCGACGGCACTTACCGAAAGCAATAGAACAACCAATTTGGTATATCTTTTGAGCCTGAAAACACTGCTGCCAATTTGTTAGCACCTTTTTCCTCCCTGCATTTCCCCTCTTATGATCCAACATCAGCCTTGTCACGGGGGGTTCATCCCACTATAAAAAATGACTGCACCATGATGAAATTAGCTGTGTTTTCTGCAATTAGTACCTTCCTTTGCCTGACCAATCCGGGGTTGGCTGCCAACAACTGTGCTGAAAACAGTCATTCTGCCGTTGAGCAATTGATCGTGATTAAGAATAATGAACTGGTTTTCGACTTGTATGAAACGGCCCTCAAAACTAAAGACACAAAAGTTTCGATCGTACAGCAACCAACATGGGGGGGCTTGAAGCTAAACCCTGACTGGACTTTTTCATATATTCCTTCTCCTAATGTATGTGAGAAGACAGACTACTTCACCTATGCTATACAAAACCAACACGTGCTGGATACGGTAAGTGTGTCAATAGAAATTCTATGCGAAAATATCACAATACTTTCGGGCTTCTCTCCCAATGGCGATGGCTTCAATGATACGTTCACAATCAAAGGAATAGAAAATTTTCCAGGCAACAGCCTTTCAATTTTTGATTTTAGCGGAGCGGAAATTTATTATCGAAATGATTATCGCAACGATTGGGCCGGCCAGCCGGCCAAGCAGCCGCTTTCCGGCGACTACACCTACTTCTATGTATTCAACGACGGCCGGGGCAACTACTACTCCGGCTATTTCAATGTTTCTTTGCAATAAAAAATCCTTTGGAAAATCCGATTATCGCAGGCTCTTCAGATAATCGGCAACAGGTGTGTTTTTATGCTGGAGTGCATATTCGATAGGGCTGCGGCTTTTGTAATCCTTGTGATGTATTTTGGCGCCGTGCTCTACCAGCAGCTGCGCAATTTCGGGAGTGCCGTATTTGGCAGCGTAATAAAGGGCTGTTTTTCGACGGAAGTTTTGCGTATTTACATTCACCCCTTTATGCAATAAATAGCGAACTACTTTCCCTTTGCCTTCTTTTATTGCAAACATCAGCGCCGTTTTATCTTGATAAAATCGATCCGGATCAGCACCCCGTTCTATCAGTACACGCACTACATCCAGCTTATCGTGCTTGATGGCGTAGTGGAGCATGGTGATATTTTCATTGGAGTAATAATCATCAATGCCGCTGCCTTTCTCAATAAACTCTTCGACCCGCTGCTTCTGGTTGTTTTTAATATCCTTGAACACCTGCAATGTATTGGTGGTGACCAGGGGCCCAATGCTGTGCCGCTTTCCGTCAACATCAATTTTGTACAATTTATTGCCATCCATCAACAAGGCATTCGCAGCCCGCTTATCTATCATGGTAATATGCTTGACATCAATGGCAAATATCCGCTCATCGAACAGTGTGCTGATCTCATTGACGATGGTATGCCCCACTACGATTCGCTTGGCGCCGTATTTCAGACAAATATTATCGATGGCCTGCTGGTCGAGTCCATCGCTGAAATACCCCCGATACCACATCGGCCCGTCATTGCCAAATATCAGCTGAGGGAGTCCGCCTTTTTGCTTCACCCGCCATTTATCCTTTCCGTAATTGGTTCTGGCAATCTCATTGATTTTGCTGAGTTGGAGATTGTTGTCGGATATTCTGGGACTGATGCCCCCGTGTACAAAGAGTGTGGAGCCAATTTTTTCGATCACATTTTTGGAGCGCAGCCAACGTCCTAGTTCTGTAGATTCGCCATACAATGATTTATAAGGCATGTTCATCTTCTTGGCTACTATCTTGTACTTGTTGCGTACATAGCGTAAGTCGCCCCGCATATTCATCTCTTCATGGTTGCCGATAATAAAATGAACCATGCCACCTGCCTGCTTCGCCTGTGCCTCCAATTCGTAGATGAGCCAAAGACAAGCCGTCACATTTGTGCCTCGGTCAAAAAAATCACCTCCCAAAACGAGATGTCCTTTCCCAAAGCTCCAGTTGAGCTGCTCATCGATGACGCGGTTGCCTTTCAGAGAGGCTATCAATGCATGGAAATTGCCTTCGATATCAGAAATGGCAACTAGCTTTTCCGGCTGCTCATATACCGTAGGGGGAGGTTCATGCTTTGGCCGGATATTTATTTTAAAAGAAAGCCCTCCTTTACTATCCATCTGGCATTCAATAGCCGGTACTTCCTGATTGGTGCTAAATTCTTCTTCCAGTATCTTGTATGCAGTATTGATGAGTTTGATACTTTTGACTATAACCCTGCCTTTTTTATGAAAAACATAAGGCCCATCCACGGTAAATCCTTCGATTTCGCCCGTTGCCGGAAAGGGAGATACACTGGAAGCTTCAGCCCCGGAGGTCTTTTTCCAGGGCATGCTACTCATACTTAATGTGACAGCCATTAAGATCAGGAGGGTGAAACTAAGTGATTTCCAAGTGTTCATTTTCCGGTATTTAATCACTCTTTAACGCAAATAAGGTGCTCTTTTATGTTAAAACAGGTATAAAAATACGAATTCTGTTGTATTTAGACGCAAAATTTGCCAAAGGTAGCACCACTCAACTAATCCGGCTCCAAACCCGCTGATTTTTAGCATTTTTTTCCAAATAGCTGCGCAGGGGCTGATGCTCCGGATGCACCAACTGGCCATCATCTTCCAGAATGCGGGCCGCTATCTCCCGTGCCGTCTGCAAAATCCGCCCGTCCCTCGCCAAATCGGCGATGCGGAAGTTGAGGATACCGCTCTGCTGGGTGCCTTCCATATTCCCCGGGCCGCGCAACCGCAGATCTGCCTCCGCTATCTCAAAGCCATTATTGGTACCAACCATTGTCTGAATACGTTCACGGGCCTCGGTGGTGAGCTTGTAACCCGACAGGAGCAGGCAGTAGCTTTGATCGGCCCCTCGCCCCACCCGGCCCCGTAGTTGGTGAAGCTGAGACAGGCCAAAGCGTTCTGTATTTTCAATCACCATTACTGATGCATTGGGTACATTCACGCCAACTTCGATCACCGTAGTGGCTACCATAATCTGTGTTTCTCCCTTCACAAAACGCTGCATCTCAAATTCCTTGTCGGCAGCTTTCATACGCCCATGTACCACGCTGATCTGATAATCGGGCCGCGGAAACTCGCGAAGCAGGGCTTCATAGCCTTCCTGCAAATTCTTCAAATCAAGCGTTTCCGATTCTTCAATCAATGGATACACCACATATACCTGCCGCCCCTCCGCAATTTGCTTTCGCATGAATCCCAATACCCACAGCCGGTGGCCTTCGTTTTTATGCAATGTCTCTACAGCCTTGCGGCCGGGCGGCAATTCATCGATCACTGATACATCCAAATCGCCATAAAGCGTCATAGCAAGTGTACGGGGAATGGGGGTGGCAGTCATCACCAGAATATGAGGAGGATAGGGATGGCTTTTGGTCCAAAGCTTGGCTCGCTGAGCCACGCCAAAGCGATGCTGCTCATCCGTAATGGCAAGCCCCAGATTTTGGAACTTCACCGGCTCTTCAATCAGGGCATGCGTGCCAATGAGGATGTGTATCTCACCCAATTGGAGGAGCTTAAGCAATTCCTTTCGCTTTTTGCCCTTTACACTGCCTGATAGAAAGGCAATACGGATACCCAAACCTTTCACGTAGTCCAAGATGGAGTTGAAATGCTGTTGAGCCAGTATTTCTGTTGGTGCCATCAGGCAAGCCTGGTAGCCATTATCGAGGGCAATCAGCATACTCATCAATCCGACCATCGTCTTTCCGCTGCCCACATCTCCTTGCAACAGGCGATTCATTTGCACGGGTTTGCCCAGGTCGCGGCGAATCTCTTTGAGTACCCGCTTTTGAGCCCCCGTCAGCTCGAAGGGCAGGTGATCGGTATAAAAGCGATTGAAAAAATCGCCAATTTTGCTAAAAGCATAGCCCTTGATAGTAGCTTTCCGCCTTCGCCGCAGTTGCAGGAGAGACATTTGTAGAAAAAAGAGCTCTTCAAATTTCAGGCGCTTGACGGCCTCATCCAGAGCAGCCTGATCAGGCGGGAAGTGGATATGCTTAATGGCAGTAAAGCGTGCGGGAAATCGCAATTTCCGGATGAGGTAATCGGGTAGGTTTTCCGGCAGATCGGCGGGGCTGAGTTGAGCCAGCAGATTGGCCATCAGTTTTCTGCGAGCCCTGGCATCGAGGCCTTTGGTATTGAGCTTTTCGGTGCTGGGATAAACGGGTGCGAAGGTCAGTGCTGTTTTTAACGTCGCCTCACTCACCGGCTCCATTTCCGGATGGGCGATATTGGTTCTTCCTTTGAAGGAACTCACTCTGCCGAAGAGGATATATTCACCACCCACCACCAGCTGCTTTTCCAGCCAGGATGCCCCTTTGAACCAAATCAGTTCGATGATGCCCGTTTCATCGCGAAATTTTCCGACCAGCCTTCTTTTGCGGCCATCGCCCACTACATTGAGGCGCCGCAAGATACCTCTGAGTTGCACTTGATCGGATTGGCTGCTGATGTCACGGATTTTGTGAAACCTGGTTTTGTCCACATATCGATGCGGGAAATGCAAAAGCAGATTCTCAAAAGTAAATATGCCCAATTCCTTTTTGAGGAGCTCAGCCCGCTTTGGCCCGACCCCTTTGAGGAATTCAATTGAGCTTTGCAATATATTTTTAGATTCAGCCAAGAATGTGTTTTTTGTAAAACTCCCGTTTGCACAGGAGGTTTTACAAATGTAGCAAATTTGGAAAATCAAGGGAACGCCCACCGCTCAATAGCAGCTTTTTGAATACCTTTGCATTCAATTTTTGTAACTATGGAAAGTAAGAGACAGAAGCAGGTAGCAGAAGTGGTCAAACGCAATTTTGGCTACATTCTTCAGCAGGAAGGCAGCTACATGTATGGCACTGATGCACTCGTAACGGTGACTCTGGTAAAGATGAGCGCAGATCTCCAAACTGCCAAAATTTACCTCAGTGTTTACAATTCGCTCGACAAATCTGGCATCATCAAAGAGCTGGAAGGGCACTACTCCCGCCTCAAAGGTATGTTAGCTCATCGGGTGAGAAAGCATGTACGCCGTATTCCCGACATTCAGTTTTTTCTAGACGATACGCTCGATGAAATGCACCGCCTTAATGTTTTGTTTGACCGATTGGAAGCTGAAAACCAGATGGGCTTGAGAGAAGAGGAAGAGTGAGGAGGGCTTATTCCTAGCACCTTGAAAGGATCACTATGGCCAAAGGCAGTCCGGAAAAAGAAGCTGCCCGGGATCGCAACCGAAGCAAGCGACTCCAGCAGATGAATGCGGGTTTTGATGAACTCGAAAACTGGCTCGGGGATGTAATACGCCAGGGCATAGCCAATGCTGCCCAGCAGCCCCCTGAATTTTGGGAAGAGATCGCTGCACGTATGGTGGATGTAAAACTGAGCCGCCCTGCCCGACAGCTCAGACAAATGGCCGAGCTATCTGCCCGCCAGGCCGACTGGCCCGACCAAATGCTCGATGAACTGAGCAGCTTGTACTTGCTGAGCCGCGCCTTTCGGCAATACGAACACCTACCCAAAGTGCTGCGGCAGGAGGTGATTGTGCAAGCGGGCATCAACCTACGGCGCGAAGAGCTACTCAAGGAGAAGGGCCTGCAAGATCGTTGGCAATTGATCGGCAGAAGGGAAGGGCGGGAGGACAATCTCAAGCTGCGTCAAATCTGGTTGCAGGGGCAGCAAAGCGGCCGCATTGCCCTACTGCTCGATTTTGTGTACCACCGCCTGGAATTCAAAGAGCACTGGCCCCATTCACCCCCATTTGCTACTGCTTTTGATGGCGAGCTGGTGTTTTACCCTACCGCCTGGCCCCTGCGGGCCATTGTAAAATCCAGAGAGATGCTAAAGATATTGCCAACAGAACCTGTTGGTTTTGCCACCCTCGAAGAGATGTTGGAAGCCTTTGCCAAAGCATTGGCAGGGAATCCCTGGCTACCAGGCTTTCCCTGCTATCTACATTCGGTACAGGCTGTCATGAGGCGTGGAGAGGCACAGCTCATTGATGCGGCTGCCCACCAAATCCCTCTTCAATACGATGAGCCGGCCGTGTGGAAGCTGATAGCCCTGAGTGCTGCCGGACCCATCGGCCTGTTTGGCGAATGGACGGGCAGGCTGTGGGTGGCGCGATCGGCCTGGGCGGGTGGCAGACTGGTATTGGTTTAGTTGGTTGGCCAGTTGCCGGCTGTGCTCGACCGCGTTTATGCACAAGCGGCAACATATTTGCTTTTCCCTTTACACAAGCTCTATTTAGCTCTAATTAGCCTGCCATTCCTGCACTCACCCTTGTTAAATCAGCGAAAATTCACTGTTTTTTACTCACCACCCTTTACAATATTATAATAATCGTTTATCTTTATAGCGAAAATTCGCTAACAATATAATTTGTAATTGATCCATTATGACAAAGAATCCCGATAAATTTGTTCAAAGTGAGCCCCTTAAAGGGGGCGAATATCTCGTCAAAGATTCCACGCCAGAGAATACATTCATACCCGAAGAATTCAACGAAGAGCAGTTGATGATTAGGGATATGGTGCTCGATTTTCTAAATACTGAGCTGATGCCCAAATCGGCAGAGATAGAAGCGAAGGGCTTTGATCTGGTAGAACAGCTACTCGAAAAGGCAGGCGAATTGGGCCTGCTGGGCACACATATGCCGGAGCAATATGGTGGCATGGGGCTCGATACCAATACCAATACCCTGATCTGCGATACTTTGGGGCCGGCGGGTTCTTTCAATACGGCTTTTGCTGCAAATACGGGTATCGGTATGCTGCCGATCCTTTATTTTGGCAATCAGGCGCAGAAGGACAAGTATTTGCCCGGCCTCATCAGTGGCGAGCTGAAGGCTGCCTACTGCCTTACCGAACCGGCCTCGGGCTCTGATGCCCTGGCTGCCAAAACAAAGGCAGTACTCTCGGAAGATGGCCAGGAATATATTCTCAGCGGCCAGAAAATGTGGATATCCAATGCAGGCTTTGCGGATGTGTTTATCGTGTTTGCTCAAATCAACGGCGATCAGTTTACCGGTTTTATCGTGGAGAAAGGAGCAGAAGGTATGACGCTCGGTACCGAGGAGAAAAAGCTGGGTATCAATGGTTCCTCTACCCGTCAGGTGTTTTTTGAAAATACAAAAGTGCCGGTGGAGAATGTGCTTGGTGAGATTGGCAAGGGACATCTCATTGCCTTCAATGCCTTGAACAACGGCCGCTTCAAGCTCTGTGCCCTTACCATCGGTGGAGCTAAGGCCAGCATCAGCTCGGCCACACAGTATGCCAATGAGCGCATACAATTCAAGGTTCCGATATCCAACTTTGGAGCTATCCAGTACAAGCTGGCCGAACAGGCGATCCGGGTATTTGCTACAGAAAGCGCTATGTACCGCGTATCCAATCTTATGAACGACAAAAAAATACAGCTGCAGACAGAAGGGGAAGACTTTGCCAGTGCCAAGTTAAAAGCTGCTGAAGAATATGCCGTAGAATGTGCAATACTAAAGGTTGCCGGTTCGGAGGTGTTGGACTATGTGGTAGATGAAACCTTGCAAATTCATGGCGGGATGGGCTACTCGGAGGAGGGTACCGCAGCTGTCGCCTATCGCAATTCGCGCATTTCAAGAATCTACGAGGGCACCAATGAAATCAACCGCCTGCTCATAGTGGATATGCTACTTAAAAGAGCCATGAAGGGCCGACTGGACATTACGGGCCCAGCTTGGGCAGTACAAAAAGAACTAAGCTCAATGCCTGGATTTGACCAGCCGGAGGAGCCTTATGGGCAGGCTTACAAAGCCGTTAAAAATTTCAAGAAAATAATTTTGATGGTAGCTGGTGCGGCTGCCAAAATGCAGATGGACGGGCAGCTCAACCTCAAGGAAGAGCAGGAAATATTGATGAATATAGCCGATATGATGATCGATACTTTCGTGGCCGAATCGCTGCTGCTGCGAGTGAACAAGCTCAGTACGCGCACTCCCAACAAGATGCCGCAGGAGGTATATGATGCCATTCTGAACACCTTCTTGGCAGATGCCAATGCCCGGATGAACAAGCTGGCCACCGACGCACTTTGCTCCTTTGCCGAAGGCGATCTGCTTAAGACCTTCCTCCTGGGGCTGAAGCGCTTCACTAAGTTTCCGCCGCAAAATGTGAAGGCTACCCGCCGCCGCATCGCTGCCGAGCTGATCGAAGCGGGGCAGTATTGCTTCTAAGCTTCACACGAGTTATCCAGTAGCACAAAACCTTTCTCTGCACAGGTGGAGAAAGGTTTTGTAAAGATACAGGGTTAGAAAGATTAGAGGCTGACGACTATAGTCTCAATTTCATTATTTTATGTGCTTTTCTACCCGTTGCGATATGCATTATCAAAAAGAACGTTCCGGCGGGCAGGTCAGAAATGCCAATTGATTTTTGATCGGCCGGGGATGGAATAGATTTGAAGACATTGCCATTAATATCTACTATTTCAATATGGAGTACCTCGCTTAAAGAATGTATCCTTATAGGATCAACCACCGGATTAGGCGAAAAGCTGGTTTCGAGCTGTTCATTGGTAAAGGCTACCGATTTTTATATCCGATTTTTATATCCGAAAATTCTGACTACCCATCGAAGTCCACTTGCTTTAATCTATAAAAATTGACTCCGTCCCTTGGTTGCTAGTCGATAAATTCACAGTAATTCTTTTTCAGGCTGCTACCATTTTCGACTATACCAATGCGCTCGAATCGAATGCCATCATTACATCGCTGAACTTCAAAAAAGGCGTTGTTCGTTTCTGAACCGGTAGCCCCCTTCAGGACACTCCTGAATTCGCTGCTGGCTGAAAAGAAAATCAATCCAACTGGCAGCGCCAAATCAATCACAATATTCATTTGATCGGAAGCCGTACAACTTCTTGTACGCGAGGAATAGGTCCAGCTCAATACTTGGGTACCTGAAGTACCTGCAGGAAAAGTGACAACTGCATCTTTGACATGCACATCCGAAAAAGTCGTTCCGCTAGGTCCTCCCGATCCCCATCCCCCCATCAATAAATCCATTACTTTTAGGCCTAACCTGCCGGCACACAAGCTTCGTTTTTTAATAGCTTCCGGCAGCACCATCCGCTTACCTATTGTGCTAACAATTCTCCTCATTAAGCACTGATTGCCCACAAAACAGGGGCATAGTGGCCTTTTTTTAAAATTTGCTTTTCTAATTTTTAAGGTATTCAAAATTTTAAAGTATGTTTGGAATCGCTCCGGAAACCAGAGGAAACAGGTGATTAGTAATATTCGTATAATTTGTCGAGATGCCCGCTTTATCACCTGGATTATGAACCAACAAGCACAAATAGATATTGAAACCTACTGATACTACGCATCCGGAATACTTTCACAAAGTAGTGGACTGCCAGTATGCCTGCCCGGCCCATACTCCAGTGCCCGAATACATCCGCCTCATTGCAGCCGAGCGATACACCGAAGCCTATATCATCAATTGGGAATCGAATGTATTTCCAGGCATCTTGGGCCGTACTTGCGATCGGCCTTGTGAACCTGCCTGCCGCCGGGTGCGGGTGGAAGAAAAGCCCGTGGCTATCTGCCGGCTCAAGCGCGTAGCTGCCGACTTCAAAGGCGAAGTGAAATCTCTCATGCCCAAAGCGCCTGAGCAAAAAAACGGCAAAAAGATTGCCCTCATCGGCGGCGGCCCGGCTTCACTTACGGTGGCCCGTGACTTGGCTCCGTTGGGCTACGAAATTCATCTGTATGACGAATGGCACAAAGGCGGCGGCATGATGCGCACCCAAATTCCACTGTTCAGGCTACCTGAAGAGGTGCTCGACGAGGAAGTTAATTACATCCTGGACATGGGTATCCACACTCACTTCAACCATTTTGTGAGCAGCATGAAGGAAATGCTGGCCAAAGACTACGACGCCATTTTTGTGGGCACAGGGGCACCGAAAGGGCGTGACCTCCGGCTTCCCGGCCGCGAAGAAGGAGATGCCAATATCCACATCGGCATTGAGTTTTTGGCCAATGTAGCTTTTGAGCACGTCAAATCGATCGGCAAAAAGGTGATTATCCTGGGGGGCGGCAACACCGCGATGGATTGCTGTCGTACTTCACGGCGTATTGGCGGGAAGGATGTACGCGTGGTGGTGCGCAGCCCTTTCAAAGACATGAAGGCCTCGCCCTGGGAGATCGAAGATGCCCAATCCGAAGACATTCCCATTTTCAATAATATGCCACCCAAGGAATTTGTGGTGGAAAATGGAAAGCTGAAAGGTGTACTTTTTGGCAAAGTGAGGGCCGAGTATGATGAAAACGGCCGCCGCAAGCTCATTCCCACCGGCGAACCGGATGAATTTTTTGAGGCAGATGATGTCATCATTGCCATCGGGCAGGATAATTCCTTCCCGTGGATCGAACGGGATATTGGCATTGAGCTGGGCAAGTGGGATTTGCCGGTGCTGGACAAAGCGACCTTTCAATCTACCCTGCCAAAGGTTTTCTTTGGTGGTGATGCGGCCTTTGGGCCCGAAAACATTATCACCGCTGCAGCGCATGGCCATCAGGCTGCCGTATCGATCCATTTGTTTTGCCAGGGCAAGGATGTGCACGACCGCCCGCCACCGACTACCAATTTGCTTCAGCAAAAAATGGGGATACACGAATGGATTTACGATAGCGAGGTGGTGAGTGATCTGAGATATAAGGTGCCACATGCAGCCAAGGAAAAAACATTGACCGACCGTAGGGTGGAGGTAGAGCTGGGGTTTGACGCGGCCGTTGCATTCAAAGAAGCTCAGCGCTGCTTCAACTGTGATGTACAAACGGTTTTTACTACCGATCGCTGTATAGAATGCGATGCGTGTGTAGATATTTGTCCGACTTCCTGTATCACGTTTACCGAAAATGGAGAAGAGGCTGATTTGCGAGCCAGGCTAAATGCCCCTGCCAATAATTTGGAGCAAGACCTTTATGTGTCGGAAATATTACCGACCAAGCGGGTGATGGTAAAAGATGAAAATGTTTGCGTTCACTGCGGTTTGTGTGCAGAGCGCTGCCCTACGGCCGCCTGGGATATGCAGAAATATTTGTACAGTGTGACTAAAGCAGACCAGTTATGAAGAAGCTCAACGGAATCAATGACATGGTGATCCGATTTGCCAATGTCAATGGATCGGGTTCGGCCAGCGCCAATGATCTTTTCGCCAAAGCTATCTTCCGGATGGGCATACCGGTGACTCCAAAAAATATTTTTCCTTCCAATATACAGGGGCTGCCGACCTGGTATGAGGTGCGCATCAATGAGGATGGCTGGCTCGGCAGACGTACCGGAATTGATTTGCTGGTCGGTGTGAATCCGCAGAGCCTGGCCAAGGATGTGGCCTCCGTTCGGGAGGGCGGTTATTTTGTGTACGATAGTACCCGAAAGCTGCATGATACATACATCCGCGAAGATATCCACTACATAGGCATACCGATGATGCAGTTGGCTATGGAGAATTATAATGACCGCCGCCAGCAGCAGCTTTTCAAAAATATTATCTACGTGGGCGGATTGGCAGCCCTGCTGGATATTGAACTTGCCGTACTCGAAACGATTGTCAAAGAGCGTTTTGCTAAAAAGGAAAAGCTCATTCCGCCCAATTTGCAAGCCATTCATTTAGGCCACGATTACGTGACCCAACATTTCGATTGCCCGCTGAGTATTCGACTTGAACGCCGCAACAAAGTCAATGACCACATCCTTATCGATGGCAATACTGCTACCGCCCTGGGAGCCATTTATGCGGGGGCAAGTGTGATGGCCTGGTATCCGATCACCCCTTCAACATCTATCGCCAAAGCCTTTGAAGCCTTTGCCAAACGCTTGCGGGTAGATAGCGATTCGGGAAAAAACAACTTTGCCATCGTGCAGGCTGAAGACGAGCTGGCAGCCATCGGCAATGTGATAGGAGCCAGTTGGAATGGGGCCCGTTCTTTTACCTCCACCAGCGGTCCGGGGGTATCATTGATGAACGAATTTCTGGGCCTGGCCTATTATGCCGAAATACCGGTGGTATTGGTAAATGTACAACGTGGAGGCCCCAGCACGGGCATGCCCACCCGTACCCAGCAGGCCGACATTCTATCCAGTGCTTATGCTTCGCATGGCGATACCAAACACATTTTGCTATTTCCCAGCACCCCTGCTGAATGCTTTGGTATGATGGCCGATGCCTTTGATTTAGCGGATCGCTTTCAGACGCCGGTCATGCTGATGTCGGACCTCGATTTGGGGATGAATAATCATATGTCCCCTCCCTTAAAGTGGGAGGAAGGCAGAAAGTATGATCGGGGGAAAGTTTACGATGCGGATGATTTAGAAAAAATAGAGCGCTATGGCCGCTATCTGGATGTGGATGATGATGGTATTTGCTACCGTACGGTTCCGGGTACACATCCTACAAAGGGCTCCTTTTTTACCCGAGGTACTTCGCGCGATGAGTATGCTAAGTATTCGGAGAGCGGTGAGGTGTATGTACGAGTGATCGACAGGATACAGAAAAAGTGGGAAACTGCCAGGGGATATGTTCCGGCGCCGGAATTTTACCAGCAAGGCCATAGTGCGCCGGATGGAATTTTGTTTTTTGGTACTACTACCTATGCGGCATTGGAAGCAATGGATATAATGAAAAGCAAGGCTTTGCAAATTGATGCAATGCGCATAAAAGCACTACCCTTTAGCCAGTCGGTCGAAGATTTTGTTGCTATGCATGAGCGGGTGTTTGTAGTGGAGCAAAATCGGGATGCGCAGTTTCGCTCCCTGCTGATGATTGAGTTGAATATTGCACCTGATAAATTAGTGCCGATACTCAATTACGATGGCCTGCCCATCACCGCTTTTGATATTGCTGAACAAATTGGCGCACAAATACACGCCTAGTCGAATGTCTAAAAACCTGTAAATCAATGAGTTACATTAAGCCCAGCTTCCGCCATCCAGAACTGCCAAAGAATGAAATCGGCTATGCAAAAGCAGACTACGAAGGCCGTCTTTCCACACTCTGTGCCGGCTGCGGGCACGATAGTATCAGCGGAGCCATCGTGCAGGCCTGCTACGAAATGTCGATTCAGCCGCACCGGCTGGCCAAGCTGTCAGGCATTGGCTGCTCTTCCAAAACGCCCACCTATTTCCTGAGCAATTCGCATGGCTTCAACTCGGTACACGGCCGCATGCCTTCCATCACTACGGGGGCCAATATGGCTAATCGGGATTTGATCTACCTCGGCGTTTCCGGTGATGGCGATACGGCCAGTATCGGGATGGGGCAATTTGTGCATGCCATCCGGCGCAACCTCAATATGGTGTACGTGGTGATGAACAATGGTTGCTATGGTCTGACGAAAGGACAGGATTCCGCCACAGCGGATTTCGGATCCATTAGCAAAGCAGGGGGCAATAGCGTATTTCAGGCAATCGATTTGGCGGGCCTGGCGCTTGAATTGGGCGCTACCTTTGTAGCCCGCAGCTTTTCAGGTGACAAAGAGCAATTGGTACCATTGATCAAAGCGGCCATATCGCACAGCGGTTTTGCCTTCCTCGACGTGATCTCACCCTGCGTCACCTTCAACAATAATAAAGGCTCTACCAAATCCTACGATTTTGTGCGAGCGCACATGGAAGCTACTTCCGTGATGGATTTTGTGCCGGAAAAAGAAGAAATAACGGTAGAGTATGGAGAAGGGGAAGGCGTGACGATTCAGTTGCACGATGGCTCGGAACTTCATTTGCAAAAGCTGGCAGCTGACTGGAACCCCACCAGCCGCCATTCGGCCGTCAATAGAATACAGCTCGCCAAATCTAAAAAAGAAGTACTGACCGGATTGATTTATATCGACCCGGACAGTCGCGACTTGCATTCTTTGCTCCAAACAGTAGATAAGCCATTGAATAGCCTGAATGAGGCAACACTTTGCCCTGGTCCAGCGGTGCTGGAAGGGATCAATGCCAGTTATCGATAAACCAGCCCTGCTGGTGGAAACCATTCTGCCTTATCCTCTTGCGAGAATATAGCGTACACCGACTGCTCCGAAGGTTCCGCTAAAGCCGTTGCCGTAGCCATTAACAAAGAAGAGCGGTACCCAATCAACAGAGATATTGATAGGGGCATCGGAAAAAGCATAATCAAGCCCAAGATAGCCTTGAATTCCAAACGATGTATTTAACTCACCTTCTCCGTGGTCGCCTTTCCAATTCCAGAAAAAGACAGAACCTCCAGCTCCGAAATACCACATCAATCCTTCGAGATCAGGGATAGGGCGATGTACCTGGTAGCCCACACTGGCATTCATTCGCCGGTAGCGCGAATACCCCCATGTGCCTACATGTACTTCAATGGCATTGCTGGAAGCAGCCAGGAAAGTCTTGTAGGAAGCAGAAAGGGGATGGCCCAATCTCGCTCCGAGTGCGGTTCTGTACGTTTGGGCGTTGGCTGAGGAATGGAGAAAAAATGCCAAGGAAAACAAGATGATAACAATTTTAATGCGTACCATATTCAGTTATTTTAGTACAATATTAGTAGATGAAAAATATTTACTATTATCAACAAGTTTGCCGTTTTAGAGCGCTTGGTTTTGAAAGAATTCATGCTACCTCAAACCACATTTCACGATATTGTTTAATCCCTCCACTATAATCGATAAAAATCTCGGTTCCGGCCTGTATGGGAAGAATGCACCGGATCACGATCTTTTGCTCAGGGAGGTCAAAAATCACTTCCGCTCCGGGCTCAAAACTGTGGTTGTAGAGCGAGCCATATCCGAGAGCGATGCAGGCTGCCTCCTCATTTCCGGGCCAAAGAAAATAATAATCGTGCAAAATGGAATGGTGGATGCGGGACAATTGGTTTTTGGGTATGAAAATGAGGGGACAAATTTCAATGACATCCTGTGGGTGAATATCCTGTGCTGAAAAGACGCCCCGCCCTCGTTTTGGCGAATGGGCAATATACAAACCGGGCAGATGCATCATGGTTTTTGGTAATCGATTCAAGCCGTATTATAACGCTTTGCAAGCTATCAAATATTATCTCACTCTTTCTGCCCACCAGCCATAAATAACGAATAACAGCCCTAAAGGCATAAGTACAGATATTCCAAACAGGCCTTCATAGTAGTAAGGGATAAACCCCAGCGCTGCCCAAAACAGGCTGCCCTGCTCGAATAGCAAGAGCTCGGTAAGCACAAAACCCGCTAAAAATAAGCCCAAACCCAGGCGTTTGAACTTTTGCCGGTGAGGCAGCCAGCCTTGCTGTCCGGCTAAAGCAAAGAGCGCGCAGCTCATAATACCCAATAGAATAAGGTGCAAAAAGCCCAACACATAGTTGCGGATCGTGTACGCCACAGTAGCCAGGTAGGGGATGATCACCGCCGACTGGATAAGTACCTTTAACACGAAACTCAGAAATGCGATGTACAACAATCGATTGGCCCAGCTATCCAGGGTGCTTTTCAATTGGCGGTAAGCCGGCAATATTGCTTTCAGAAAAAAGTACAGAGCTACCAACTGGAGCGATACACCGAAGCTGTTGATCCAAAACAGCAGGCGGATAGGCGTGGACCAGGTAACGGCCAGTACATAGGTGAGCAGGCAGGAGGCTGCCAGGAAGTAGTAAAAATAATATAGGGAACGCAGATCGACTTTAATTTTCTTTTGTCCCATTAGCCGAAAAGCCAAGGCCAGTGCAGCCCAGATAAACCAACCGTTGAATTGAAAATGCAAATAAAACTGAACGCAGGCATAGTACAGGGCGCTTTGCTGCATTTTGAGTAGCATAATGGGAACCAGGGCCCACAAGGCCAGTGTAGCTACGACCATCCAGACCAAAGCCGTGATGACAAAGCGCTTGGAAAGGCTGCCGGCAACAGGGCTGCTGCGCAGATCGCGTATAAAGCGCCATACAAACAAATAGCTCAACAGCAGATGCAGGCTGGTAAACACGATGGACCAGGAGGTATAGCCCAGTAGGGGAAAGCAGATAAGCATCCCCGTCACACAAATTTGCTGGCCCCAAAACAGCTTTTGGTAGAAAGGATGCTGATGCAACTCAACCGGCAAAAAGTAATGGATGAGCAGGGCAAACAAGCCCAGATACACCCAGCCGAGCATAGCCACATGCGAATGGGCATGCATCAAAAAGCGATAGTGCAACCATGGAAGCTCACTTACAAAGGCATAGCGGAGCAACAGACCGATACAGGCAGCAATAAAGAAATTTATCACCGCCCATTGAAACCATCGACGGGGCATAACAGGATCGATTTAGCAATGGAATAACTAGCTCGGCGGCAAATGGCGCAACATCTGCTGTGCCGAAAAGGTATGTTTTTTAGTTGGCCACTGCCTGCCCGTCATCATTGGAATATAAAAACTCCAATACATCTCTGGCGTCACCGATGCTCAGGTTTTGGTTGGGCATACGCACCAGACATTCCTTGAGAAGTGCTTGCGCTTCAGCATCTTCAGCCAGCATGATTTCCACATTGGTGATCATATTCATAATCCATTCGGGCTTGCGTTTGCTGGTGATGCCTTTAAAACCGGGCCCTACCACACGCTGGTCGGTGAGTTTGTGGCAGGCAGCACATTTCATCTCATAGATAGACTTCCCTTTGCTGACCATATCGGGTTTGAGAGGATCATTGAGGCTCACATTTTTGATTTCTCCTACTCCTTTACCATCATCAGCTTTGGGCTGTTCGGCTTTAGGTGAGGAAGAAGCACTATTATTGGAATCACTACTATTACCTGATTTCTCATTGCCGCAAGCATAAATCAGGCAAAGAGCAAAAAGAAAAACTGCAATTTTCTTCATGTTTTTTTGAATTAGAGAATTAAGAGAATGTATTTGGGAAGTCAAATGTATTAATAACTTTGCATTTTTTTGCTCAACTCCTCAATACTTAGTTGAGTAAGTTGAAAGCGCATTCCTTCCCGATAGGCCAGTGCCTGAAAATGTAAAGGGCAGGGCTTGGTTGATGAGCATTTCGCCAGGCCCAATATGCATCGGTTAAACACATCCGGACCATCGATGCACTGAATAATGGGTTTGAGCGATAATTTTTTATTCTCGGAACTGCTGAAAAAACCACCTTTAGGCCCCTGGCTGGAAGAGATCAGGCCGCTCTTGGAAAGCTGTTGCAGAATTTTGGCCAAAAAATGTTTGGGCACGTCAATGGCTTCGGCAATAGCTCTCACACCAATTTTATTTTCAGCGGTTGAATGCTGGGCCAGGTATAGTACGGCCCTGATTCCATATTGGCAGGCTTTTGAAAACATACAGAAGTATTTGACCTGTGGCAAAAATAGAATTCATTTTTAATAAAGACAATTAATTCTTGTTTAAAGGATCTGAGACAAATTACTATCAGCGAAAATTCACAATTTTATTATACAGATATTATTAAAATTTATTTATAACCATTTGTTAAACAGTTTCTTAAAAGTTAATTGACTAAGCTCATTCCTGTTGGTGATTTTAGTCATAGATTTAGTGGGGTTGAACGATTTGTTTTGCAAAGAAGACAAAAGAGTCTTTTTTGTTGATCTATTATTTTCTGGCAAAATAAAAACCTCCAAACATGAAAAGTCTTTTCGGATTTCAAAAAATTGCCCTCCTCCTTTGCCTTGGCTTTGGTGTGGCAATGTTGATGGGCTGTCAACAGCAGACTGCTACCACCTCCAATAATGGTGGCGCATTGTCAGCTGATGTGGCTTCTCAAGTGTATGTTCCCCCAGGGCAGCATGATGAGTTCTACGCCTTTATGTCCGGCGGATTCAGCGGGCAAATAGGTGTACACGGCTTGCCGTCCGGCCGTCTTTTAAAGGTGATTCCTGTCTTTTCGGTGGATGCAGAAAAGGGTTACGGCTTCAATGAAGAAACCAAGCCGATGCTCAACACCTCTCATGGCTTTATACCCTGGGATGATGCACACCATCCGGAATTGTCACAAACCAATGGAAGTACCGATGGGCGCTGGATATTTATCAATGGCAACAATACCCCCCGGGTAGCCCGCATTGATCTCACTACTTTTGAAACCGCTGAAATTATTGAAATTCCCAATACAGGGGGCAATCACAGCTCTCCTTTTGCTACGGAAAATACAGAATACGTAGTGGCTGGTACCCGCTTTGGTGTACCTTATCCCCAAAAAGATGTAGCCATACGCAGCTATGCAGAAAACTTTAAGGGAATGCTCACCTTTATTAGCGTAGGCAAAGAAGGAGAAATGGCTATCGCCTTTCAGATACTACTCCCTGCTTTTGACTATGACCTGGCACACTCTGGAAAGGGTAAGTCACATGGCTGGACCTTCTTCACCACCTACAATACAGAGGAAAAAGCTACGCTGCTTGAGGTCACTGCCTCACAGCATGACAAGGACTACATTGCAGCTGTCAACTGGAAAAAGGCGGAAGAGTATATTGGCGAAGGCAAGTTTGAGGAAGTATCCGCCAACTATGCTCACAATGTGTACGACGAAAAATCGCACGTTGCTACCTCTACGATGATGAAAAAAGTAAAAGTATTAACTCCTGAGGAATGCCCCGGGCTGGTGTACTTTTTGCCTACCCCCAAATCACCTCATGGTGTGGATGTAGATCCTACCGGGGAATACATCGTTGGCAATGGCAAACTATCTGCCGATCTCACGGTTCACTCCTTTGACAAAATGCAACAGGCTATTGCTAATCGCGCTTTTGAAAAAGAGATCGCCGGAGTGCCTGTGTTGAAATTTGAAGAGGTAGTAGCGGGTGTTGTGAAAGAAGCGGGCCTGGGGCCCCTGCATACCGAATTTGATGGCAAAGGTAATGCCTATACCTCCTTCTTTATTTCTTCCGAAGTAGTGAAGTGGAAAGTGGGTAGCTGGGAAGTACTCGATCGGGCTCCTTCCTATTACTCCATCGGCCACTTGATGATACCTGGCGGCGATTCAAAAGCTCCGCAGGGCAAATACCTGGTAGCACTCAACAAGATCACCAAAGATCGCTACCTGCCCACCGGCCCCGAGCTTTGCCATTCGGCTCAACTTTACGATATCTCCGGAGACAAGATGAAGCTGTTGCTCGATTTCCCTACTATGGGAGAGCCTCACTATGCACAGGGCATATCTGCTGATCGTATAAAGCCGAATACAAAGAAGTTTTATCCGATCGAAGAAAATACGCACCCGTATAGAGCGATGGGAGAAAAGGACACCAAAGCAGTACGCGAGGGAAATGTAGTGCATATATATATGACCACCATTCGCAGTCACTTTGCACCAGATAATGTGGAAGGTGTAAAAGTGGGGGACAAAGTATATTTCCACGTCACCAACCTGGAGCAAGACTGGGATGTGCCGCACGGGTTTTCAGTACTGGGAGCCAATAATTCAGAATTGCTCATTATGCCTGGCCAGACAGAGACCCTGCTGTGGGAGCCTAAAAAGGAAGGTGTTTTCCCCTTCTATTGCACTGACTTTTGCTCTGCCCTGCACCAGGAAATGCAAGGCTATATTAGGGTTTCGCCACGCAGCTCAAACATTGCGTTGAGCTGGGGATTGGGTGAAGAGGAGATGGTACAATAGTATCAAACGTACACAGAATATAAGGCCTTGAGCTACGCGAAGATGTTTTTTGAGTACTTTTTTAAAGGTGCTTTCATGTAAATTTCTGTGAAGGAGTGGAGCCGGTACTCCGGCTCCACTTACTTTTTATAAACTAGTGATAATGAAACAACTACCAAGAATATTGATGGTTTTGGGAGTAATAGCTTTGCTGATGCTGTTTGTATTTCCAATGTGGCGCATCACGCTGATAGCCCCTCAGTATCCCCATGGTGTGAGTATGTACATTTGGATCAACAAGATAGATGGAGACACACCCGGCACCTTGCAAAACATCAATATCCTTAATCATTATGTAGGCATGAAATACATCGAACCGGATGCTATCCCCGAGCTGAAGTATTTCCCTTATATTGTGATGGCATTGGCGGGGCTGGGCTTGTTGGCTGCCCTTTTCAACAGGCGGCAACTCTATCTCGGATGGGCCGTTTTGTTGATCGTTTTAGCCATACTGGGCATCTATGATTTCTACCTATGGGAGTACGACTATGGGCACAGCTTGAGTGATAATGCACCCATAAAAATACCGGGAGCATCTTTTCAGCCACCCTTGCTGGGAACCAAATTGATCCTTAATTTTGTGGCCAAATCCTTTCCGCATATTGGCGGCTATTTTGCCGGATTGGCTATCTTGTTGACGGGATTTGCCTGGTGGGTGAAGTTAAAATTAGACAAGCGTTATGAAAAAGGTATTACTTCTGGCAGTGAGCCTGTGGTCGTGCACCCCGTCTCCTAAAGTCATCGAATATGGAGCCGATACGTGTCATTTTTGCAAAATGACGATCGTAGATGCCCATTATGCTGCACAGGCAGTGACGAGCAAGGGAAAAGCTTTTTTGTTTGATGCCATCGAATGCCAGGTGCAGTTCATCAATCAAAATCCCACTACTCAATACGCTCATCTTCTGGTCAACACCCCCGAACATCCCGGCAATCTGGTGAATGCCACCGAAGCCCGCTTCCTCATCAGCCCCAAGATGCCCAGCCCGATGGGTGCCAATCTCACGGCCTTTGAAAGCCACACCCTTGCGCAGCAAACACAAAAAGAGAAGGGAGGAGAATTGCTGGACTGGGAGGCGTTAATCGCAAAATTTAAAACAGAGGGCTCCAAATACTATTCGCAATGAGGAAGATGAAATGCCGGCTCAGTATCTGGCTGCTGTTCACTGCTTATAGCCTTAGCTTACCAGCTGCTGTGCTGGAGGTTTGTGCCAACTGCCCCTACACAAGTGTGCGGCAGGCGGTTGCCGCTGCTACGGATGGAGATGAGCTGTTGATCAAAAGCGGAATCTATCGGGAGCACAACATTCTTGTTGAAAAATCACTACATCTCAAAGGAGTAGGCTGGCCGGTGATCGATGGTGAAAACAAGGGGGAGATATTCACTCTAAAGGCAGACGATGTGGTATTGGAGGGCCTGCAAATCCAAAATGTGGGAAATAGCTATACCGAAGACCGGGCAGGTATCCGCCTCAGTAAGTCCAAGCGCTTCAGCATTCGCAACAACCGCTTGCTAAACACCTTCTTTGGCATTTATCTGGCGCACTGCCGCGAAGGTGAGGTGATCGGCAACACGGTAGCTGGAGAAGCTGTGAATGAGATGTCATCCGGGAATGCGATCCATCTTTGGTATTGCAAAGAAGTGCGCATTGAGCGCAACGAGGTACGCAAGCATCGCGATGGCATTTACTTTGAATTTGTGGATGACAGCTTTATCAGCCACAACCTGAGTGAGGATAATTTGCGCTATGGCCTGCATTTTATGTTTTCCAACCGCGATGACTATTCCCAGAATACGTTTAGAAGAAATGGTGCCGGCGTAGCGGTGATGTTCTCTAAAAAGATCAGTATGTGGGAAAATATCTTTGAGCACAATTGGGGGCGTTCTTCCTACGGGCTGCTGCTCAAGGAAATCTACGATGCAGAAATTGAAAACAATCTTTTTGCCGAAAATACAGTTGGCATTTATGTGGAAGGCTCTTCGCGAATCAACTACCGGCGCAATCACTTTGAAAGCAATGGCTGGGCGCTGAAAATGTCAGGCGGATGCCTGGATAATGTAGTGGCGGATAATAATTTCGTCGTCAACACCTTCGATCTCAGCATTAGCAGCCAGATCAACAACAATCAGTTCGATGGCAACTTTTGGAGCGATTATTCAGGCTACGACCTGGATCGCAATGGAGTGGGCGATGTGCCCTACCGGCCTGTCAAGCTGTTCAATTACATCGTTCACCACACACCCGAAGCGATCATCCTGCTGCGCAGCTTGTTTGTAGATATTATCAATTTTTCTGAAAAGGTGAGCCCCGTATTCACCCCGGCTAATGTATTGGACAATAAACCGATGATGCGAAAAATTGAGCTAAACCAACGCACAAGATGATCCGTTTAAAACAATTACATAAGCACTTTGGCGCTAATAAAGTATTGCAGGGCCTGGACCTAAACTTTGAGCAGCCTGGCATTACAGCTGTGCTGGGTCCCAACGGATCAGGCAAAACCACGCTCATCAAATGTATGCTGGGAATGGTGATTCCGCAAGAGGGGAGCATTCATTTTGAAGGCCAGAATATTAAAGGCGCTCATGCCTATCGCGATCACATTAGCTACCTTCCGCAAATCGCCCGCTTTCCCGAAAATCTGGAAGTGCAGGAACTGCTGCGCATGCTAAAAGACTTCAGAACGCGACCGGCAAATGACGAGGCACTCATCCGACGCTTCAAGCTGGAACCCTTTTTGGATAAGCGTTTGGGCAAATTGTCGGGCGGAACGCGTCAGAAGGTAAACCTGGTACTGGCATTTATGTATGACAACCCCTTGATAATACTGGATGAGCCTACTGCAGGCCTCGATCCTGTAGCGCTAATCGAGTTGAAGGAACTTATTGAGGAAGAGCGGAGCAAAGGCAAGGTCATACTCATCACTACTCATATTATGAGTTTTGTGGAGGAAATTGCCGATGAGGTGGTCTTTTTGTTGGAAGGAGTAGTGCATTTTCGCGGCTCTGTTGACAAACTTAAAACAACCTACGGCGAGCCGAGCATCGAACGGGCAATTGCCAAAATATTGGAGCCCGAGGCAGCTTTGCCAAACGCTGACCAGCAGACCAATCAAAGGCTGCGGCGCAAGGAAACCTCTGTAAAACCTAAATGAGTATGCTTAAGCTAGTAAAATACAGCATCTTCGATCTGATGCGTAGCCGTTGGACCTATATCTATTGTGCGTTTTATCTATTGCTTACTCTGTCATTGCTGTGGTTGAGCAACAGTTTGTCCAATGTGATCATCAGCCTGATGAATGTTGTACTGGTGCTGGTGCCATTGATCGCCAGTATGTTTGGTATTATGTATTACTACAATAGCCGCGAATTTTCGGAATTGCTGCTGGCACAACCGCTTCAGCGAACGCATATCTTTGTGGGGCAATACCTGGGAGTAGCCGTTTCGCTTTCACTGAGTTTGTTGATCGGTATTGGTGGTCCTTTTCTGTTATACGGTATTGTAGGATCGGCTGCGGTGAGCAATTATTTCATGCTGCTAGTGGTAGGGGTGGTGCTTTCCTTTGTGTTTTCGGGTATTGCCTTTTGGATTGCGCTGCACAACGAAAACCGCATCAAAGGCTTTGGCATCGCCATTTTGGTATGGCTGTTTTTTGCAGTTATTTATGATGGACTCTTCTTATTGGCACTCGCTACATTCAATGACTACCCGCTTGAGAATTTTGCGATGGGTGCTGCCCTTTTCAACCCTATTGACCTTTCAAGGATTCTGATCCTACTCAAGCTGGATGTTTCGGCGATGATGGGCTATACAGGTGCCGTCTTTCAAAAATTTCTGGGCAGTCCGGTCGGTATGGGGCTGGCAGCAGGCTCGCTGTTTCTTTGGGTAGTGCTGCCTTTATGGCGGATCAAAAAGGTAGCTGCCGCTAAAGATTTTTAGAGAAAAGGTAATGGATTGGCATGATGCAAATCAATTCAGCTGATGATGGCTGTCATTTGCGAGCTAAGTTAAAAGGTGGATATTTATTGGTGAAAACAAAGATTATTCATCAGAAATTTTACAACATGAATTTATTAGCACCTGTCAGCAGTATAATGACTAAAAAACTCATTACGGTCAACCCTGAAGACAAGCTTATAGAGGTAAAGCGCTTGTTTGATGAGCACAAAATCCACCATCTGCCAGTTGTGCGATTCACCAAGATAGTAGGAATTATCAGCAAAACAGATTTACTCTATTTTTTGAAAGGCTTGGGCAGAGATGAATCGGGGGAAGCCTATCTCAATGAAGTGCGACTCAGCAATTACACCGCAGAGGAGATCATGACATCGGGTATGGCTAAGCTGGAGCCGGAGGATCGTATCAATGTGGCTTTGGAAGTCTTCAAGATCAACATGTTTCATGCCCTGCCTGTAGTGAAGAACGATGAGTTGGTGGGGATACTTACAACCTATGACATCATCAAAACGCTTGCTAACGAAAAGGTGAGTAGTTGATCGCCGAGCGTTTTTTCAAAGAAAGTAATGCCTGAATTCGAGAGCTTGTTCGCGAAATAATTTTAAGGATTTTCCAAAGAATTAATTGTTGAACAAGCTCTTTTTATTTGAAATCATCAACCTGCTGGAAGTCCAGCAATGATTACCAGGAGCAGCCAATGTGTTGCCCTTTTTTTATATTCTGAACGACAAATGCATGACAGGCAAAGAAGAATTTAGTATGTTTATACATTTGAAGTAAGGGAACAATTGGCATATATATGAAGGTGGCTCCAGAGATTCGATTGATATATTTGCGGTTTTTAAAAGCGGGGATAGCTTTTATATTAGTGCTTCTGATTGGCACTCTTGGCTATCAAATGTTGGTAGAGGACCTTCCCTGGTTCGATGGATTATATATGACTTTCGTGACGGTGACTACCATCGGCTTTGAAGAGATTATCGAATTGGAAGGGAATACGGAGGGTCGAATATTTACTATATTAATTGCGTTTTTTGGCATTGGTATTCTGACCTACATTTTCTCAAACGTAGCGGCATTGTTTATCGAAACGGATATTAGCGATGCATTTAAAAAGGCAAGGATGGAAAGTACGATCAAAACAATGGAAAAACATTATATCATTTGCGGTGGTAGCATTGTGGGAAAACACATTGCCCGTGAGCTCGAACGTACTTCCCGGCCTTTCGTCATTGCTGATATTTTGGAGGAAGTGATAGATGCTCTAGATGATCAGTATCAATATGGCAAAGGCTTGGAAGGGGATTGCACCAGCGAAGAGTTTTTGATGAAATTGAATATTGAGAAAGCTGCCGGGATTTTTGTAACAACCAGAGATGACAATGTAAATTTGGTGATTTGCCTGACTGCCCGCCAGCTAAATCCCAAAATTCGAATCGTTAGCCATTGCCTCAATGAAAAAAACGAACGAAAATTGCAGGTAGTCGGAGCCAACCGCGTGATTACCCCTTCTTCTATCGGGGGTATGCGGATGGCTAGCGAAATGGTACGGCCCAAAGTGACCAACTTCCTTGACGAGATGCTCCGCGATAAAGATAAAAACCTGCGTATCGAAGAACTGACCATACCGACTACTTTTTTTGGCAAAATGGTTAAAGAAGTACCTTTACAGGACTTGACAGAAACCCTGCTTCTAGCCATTAATACGCCCGCCGGATGGAATTTTGTGCCAGGGCCGGAAGATTTGCTGGCTACCAATAGTAAATTGGTGTTGATGACTTCACCAGACGAACTTCGCCGTCTCGAAGAGCGAATGAAATAGCACACTCTTAGTTACAATCGTATAAAAATGAATACAATTCTCGTTCCTACTGATTTTTCTGACACAGCCCGCAAGGCTTTTCTATATGCTCAGGAGCTGGCCTCCTTCCTCACATGGTCGCTCAAAGTGGTGCATGTTCACCATCCCTCTGCCGACCCTTCCGCCTTTTACAATACCTCCCTCGGTGCCAGCGATGTGAAGATCAAGCAGGAGAAGCTACAGCGATTCATCGAACAAAATGTCTCCTCATCGGGAGCTGCTGCCAAAATCGATAGCGAATTGGTGCTCGGCTTCGCCGCCGATGAGCTGGTCAACATGTCGAACCAGGAAGGTATCGACCTGCTGGTAATGGGGATGACGGGAGCAGGAGGCCTGCTGGAAAAGACATTCGGCAGCATTTCCTCCCATGTATCGCGCAAATCAGGCTGCCCGGTACTTTTGGTGCCGATCCATGTGCAGTTTGCCGGCATTCGGAATATTGCCTACACCAGCCAATACGAATCGGCCGATGACCAGCTTTTTGATAGGATATTGAATTTTGCGAGAGTATTTGAGGCTGCTATTCACCTGGTACACGTCAATAGTGAAAAGGAAACAGGTGATCGGATACTGGAAAACCTGGTGCTGAAAAACACCTTTGAAGAAAAAGCGCCGGAGCTTTCCTACAAGCTGGTGCATATTGAAGATGATACGGTTTGGGAAGGGCTCAATAATTATGTGACGGAAACCTCGATAGATATGGTGGTGATGGTGACCCGCCAACGCTCGTTTTGGGAAAATGTATTGCACAAAAGCACGACCAAAAAGGTAGTAGAACAAGCCACGTTCCCTGTGATGGTGTTGCACGTCAAATGATATGTACACTACTTATTGATTGGCGGAGTTGGGGCGTTGGATGACTTCATCCTTTACCAGCGCTATTGCTATCTTCAGGCCCTGACAAAAGTCTTTTATCAATGATTCCATCTTGGCGGAATTTGTTTGTTGGAGAACGGCCTGCTCCAGCCAGTCGGCCGTTTTAAGGAGCTCATGGAAGCCCAGATAATGAAAGCTGGATTTTATTTTGTGCAGGCTGTGGCTAAAGCCTATCCAATTGCCTTCTTCTCTGTATCTGGTCAACAACTCAACTTGCGGTTCTACCACAATGAGGAACAAATTGAGCATCTCCTGCAAAGGTGCCTCCTTATTGCCAAAGTGTGTATGCAAAAAGGTGAAGTCTATTTCCAAGTTCGCCAACGGTTTTAGCAAAGGGAAAGGATGCGACGAAGAAGCATCGTTGAAAAGCTTAACAGCCATATCAATTCGGAATTTTCTTGAGTAGGGTGGCGTGGCTTACTCGTTAGATTGAACTATCCACTATATCTATGCCATATACCAAAAAAAACGTCTCCGAAAAGTTGCGAAATGAAGCTTTGCAGATGCTAACGGTCTTATAAGTTAATGATATATAACTAACTGATAGTCAGCTAGTTGCGGTGGGCAGGCTTAGCGTGTTTTAAAAGGAAATACTGTGGAATGCCTGTCACAAATTATAAAGGTGAAGAGAATGTAAAAGGATCATTTCAACCCACTAACTCATAGCTTCAGGTATTCATTTCGGCCACATTGCTCAACATCTTGTCAGTCTTTTTGGCGAATGTTTTGTCATAATTGACCGTCACTCGCAGCGCACGCAAACCACTGGCTCCCTGCAGATCCTGCAAATCGAGATATTCGATTTCTTCACCCAACATCCCTGTACTTTGCAAGTATTCGATGTACTTGACGTACTCCTCGGCCTCCCGATTTTGAGAATACACAATAGCAATCTTGCCTGGCTGTGTCAAACGTTCATTGGTTCCTTTTATGTAGGCTTTGTCAATACGTTTTTTGGTGATCTCGTAGCGTACATTGTAAGCTCCGTCCACATCGAAGCGCTTCTCGTCCATGCGGAAGGTAACCGACAGGGGGCTGCTGTGGATGAGAATGAGCGAAGCTACATCGAGCGGCACTTTTAGCTGCTGCTTCAATTCGTGCATCACATTTTCCATCCCACAGATAGCAAGCAACTGCCAAAGGCGCAAGTTGTGGAGATGCATCAAATTAAATGTGCGGTTTTTTACCATCGACTGGCCGATGTAAATGTTGAATTCTACACCATCCGTCTTATATTTTTCGAAATAATGCGGATACATTTTCTGAGCCAGTGCTTGTTGTCGATCAATGTAATCAGAAAGCTTTTCGTTGATAAGCTGGACACTCTGCTCATATTCTTTTCGCCGCTGATAAATAACGCCCAGTTCAGAATCCAGCTGGGAAGTATAATTATCGATTGCCTTTTTTAGTTCAGCATTCTGCAATCGTAGATGATCGAATACGGGATACACTTCCAGCCGCAAAAATTCCAAAATGCTCACTTCATCGCCTGCATTGAGTCCCTGCTGTAAGCTTTTTGAATAGTTGTTCAGGCGGTACAGCAGGTGGTTGAAAATTGGCATCGGCTGGGCTTTGGCAGCCTCATTGAGCACCTCCGATGCTAGCTCCAATTGGTGTACCAGATCCTCCTGAATAGCCAGATTGCGCTGTGTGGATGAGCCTTTGATGTCTGACTGGCCATAGAGCGGATACAAATTTTCGAAGCGAATGTCTTCCACCTGCTCCGTGTCCATCAGTTGTTGCGTTTTGAGCAGATTCTCCGCAGCTTCAAAAAACCGCCAGGCTACAGAAGGATGAATGGCCGTGTATTTTTCCTGAACGATGAGCTCCAATTTGTTTTGATACTCTTCCACATTTTGCTGAAGGGCCAGTGTAAACAGAGGCAACACTTCCGATAGCTTGTGAGGAGTTGTAGAGTTGAGCTGACCGTTTTCGGAGGAACCCAGCTCGAACAAGCCAATCAATTTGTTGTTGAAAACAATTGGTGCAGCCAGATAGCTTCCCAGCTTTTGATCCAAAAGCCTCTTGTACAGGGGAGCAAACTGGCTGGCTTTTTCTACATCCGAGATCGCCACTACTTTGTGCTCATCGAAAAAATCATGCGTAGCCCGATCGCAAAACCCTTCTCCGAAATGTATTTCGTCCTGCTCAGAAAGGATGATGCTGTTGGAATAATTATTCTTCATCGAGTTGATCTTTAGACCATCCTCATCGATAAAGGCAAAACCGAACTTGAGGTCAGAGATGTCGAGCAGTGTTTGCAACTTCTGCCGGATAGTTTCAACGACGCCAGGCTGGTTGAGCGCATTGCTTTTCAGGAGCTGCGTTTTCAAATTGGCAAGAACTTCATCAGGAGTTACGTCAAAAATGGTGATGAGAGAAAAGCCCTGCAGCTCAAAGGTGTTGGGCGGAATTTTTTCCTTCCACAAGGCCACATTATCGAAGTTGTCCAATAGCAGCTTGATATCCTCTTGTGAGAGCTTGAAGTTTTTATCAAGCAGCTTGAAATCCATGAAGTCTGCATTGATAAAGGCCCGGTAATGCCGGATGGTATTTTTCTGAATGTCGGGGATGTCAATAAACATGGGCCGCTTGACGCTGGATGACAGGCCATACATAACGTCCAGAATGAAGGAGCAGGAATACAAATAAAATAGATCCGGGTTGGTATCGCGAAATTCAAGCTTAAAATCAGCTCCGGCATTTTTAACGATATTGGCAAAGCGATCCGAAAGGTGGATGAAAAGTGGCGTCATCGGCAAGGTAGCCGCTTTTATTTCATTGGTAGCCAGGGCCGGAGGAAAGAGGGTGGAAAACAGCAGCCGGATCTGGTGGTCATACTTTTGGAGCGTTTTCATATCCGTAATAGGCTTGCGGAGGGCTTTTGCATCCGCCAGCCGTTCCAGCACTTTTTGCCCCAGCTCTGCAGAAACGAGATCGTCGCTCTCCACCATTTTTTCAAAATGCCTGAATATGCTTGCCAGGCTAAGAGTGAGCTTCATCGGCAGCTCTGGCAATTCCGCAAAATAGTCTGATACTTTTTGTTTTGCCACGTATTGAAGGTTTTTATTAATAAACAGGACTCCTATAACAATTTACAGCTTTTCAAAGTTCTCGGCCCGGCTTCGTGAAAAAAATGATGCTGAGTTCGCCTTTTGGCATACTAATTGCCTTTATTGGAATGTAAGTTTTGGTTAAAAAATGTAAGATTTCGTTTCAAATGGCTCGCTTCGGCGGGCTTTTTTTTTGCCGTTACCTGCCCAAATATGCTGTTTTCCCTTAATTTTCCTACCTTCAGGAGGATATTAGTTCATGTGGGCTAGCTTATGAGCTCTCTAAGTGTATTAGTTTTTCAAACACTAATTCTTCACCTTAAAATGTTTCACCAAATGAAAAACCAACCCCTTCAACCCGCAGGGCATTCCAATGCCAAAAGAAGAAATTTTTTCCGCAAATTGCTCGGTACGCTGGCTTTTGGCACTGTGCTGGCCCCCTTTTCCGGCCTTTCTGCAAAAGAGGATGCCACGAGTCCTCATACTGCCAATGGGCGTACTGCTTCTGCAGAGCCCTTTATTGGGGAGATCAGCATGTTTGCCGGCAATTTTGCACCGCGTGGCTGGGCTTTCTGCAACGGGCAGCTTTTGCCAATATCGCAAAATCAAGCCCTTTTCGCTCTCCTCGGCACCACCTATGGCGGGGATGGCCGCACCACCTTCGCTCTTCCTGATTTGCGGGGCAGGGTAAGTATCCACCCGGGCAATGGCCCGGGGCTCAGCAGCTATCGGCTCGGCCAAAGGGGAGGTAGTGAGCAACAGCACCTCACGGTCAATCAGCTACCAGCTCACCAGCACAACATTACTGGCAATGTTTCTATTCCCGTCAATAAGAAACTGGTGAGTGGCAAACCGAATCGGAATAGTAAGCAAGGCAGTGCTCAGGGTAGCCTGATGCATTCTAAGATTGATTCAAAGGAAAAATATACCGGTGCTCAATTAAGAGGCACTACCTCATCTGCTGGAGGCGGGCAAGCTATCAACACGGTGCCTCCATTCCTTGGAGTCCATTACATTATTGCTTTGCAGGGAATTTTTCCCTCGAGAAGCTAGCAGGTAATCTTGGCGTGGCAAGGCTTAGCCTTCGTCATCTACACTTAATATTTTTATCTCGACGCGCTGATTGCGTCGCCGCCCTTCTGCACTGCGGTTGGAGGCGATGGGTTTTCGCTTGCCATAACCTTTGTACAAAATTCGGTTGGAGGCAATTCCTTTGCTGATAATATATTCGGCTACCGATTGGGCACGGGCTGTGGACAGCCGATCGCAGTATTGGTGGTCGGGAATGTTGTTGGTATGGCCGCCTACTTCCACTACAATGCGATCGTTGGAGCGCAAAAATTTATAAACTTCATCGAGTACTGGAATAGATACCACCTCAATGTTGGCACTATCTGCTTCAAAATAAAGGTTCTTCAGCTGGATCACCTGACCACTGCTCACTGTACGGGCATCCAATTCGGGCAATTGCTTTTCGTTGATCGTCACCTCTGCTACGGCACGGCAGTTGTTGTCGTCCATTACGGTCACACTGTGTGTGCCGGAAATCAGTTTGGTAGCTTGTTGTCCGGATTCCCCATTATCCCAGATGTAAGTAAAGTTGCCGCTTCCGCCACTAGCCTGCACGCTAGCCTTGCCATTGCGGGCACGAGGGTCAGAGGCTGATTCATCTTCTTCTATAGTAAGCTGAATCACCTGGGTACCTTTAATATCTACAGCCTGCGTAGCGGTATGTCCCAAAGCATCACTCACCGTCAGGCTATAAGTACCTACTGCCAAATCTTCGGCCTGTACCGAAGATGCTCCGTTCGACCAGGTGTATTGATAAGGTGGCTGACCTCCGCTGACACTGGCCGAAAGGCGGGCATTTTGATCGCCAGGGCAAACGTTTTCACCCGATTGAGTAAGCAAAACCTTCAAATCTTCGAGCGTCGGTTCAGGCTGATGTGTGATTTCCACTTCTGTGGTGGCGGTACAGCCATTGACATCCGTAACCGTAAGGCTGTGTTTGCCTGCCTTGAGGGTAGTAGCCGTAGCGGTAGTTTCTCCATTATCCCAGCGGTACTGGTAATTTGGCCGACCACCTTCTACAAAGGCAATGGCAGCGCCGTCGCTCAAATTGGCACTACTGGCTTCCCGCTGCATAGAGGCTGCAAGCTGGAGGTCCACATCATCAATGCGGGCACTCACTACTTTTCGGCGGCCCTGGCTGTCGGTTACCGTCACGGTGTACAAGCCGGCTCCCAGGTCTTTTGGGCTGGCGCCATACATGCGGTTTGACCATTGATATTGAAAAGGAGGCAGCCCGCCAATAATTTTTACCTGCAGAGCACCATCCTCTTGCCCTCCTTCACAACTCAGACTTTGAGTAACTTCACAGCTCACCGTCATCTCCGTTTCTTTTTCTATCAAATACAGACCTCTGTCAGCGGTGCCTACCCACAGGGCAGCATCGGTATCGGTAGCAATGCGGGTGACGCGGCGGCTCCGAAAACCATCCGATGAGCCAAATACTTGCACCTTGTCCGCTACCACATCATAGCGGGTGATCACATCGGAGGCTACCCAGAGGCGGGCATCCCGATCGAAGCAAATGTCGCGAATCGTGCCCCGGATGAGGCGCAGGTCAAAGTCGCCGGGGATCCATCGATTGTTATTGTCTGCCTTCCAAAGTACATCCTCACTCATGATCCATACATCCACCCCGATAGGAGTAACGGCTTGTATATTGGCCCCTTTTTCATACAATCTCCACTTTTCATCATCGCCATAGAGCACTCCGTTGGTGGTGCCAATCCATTGCCGCTTGTAACGATCAATGAAAATGGTATTGATATGATTGGTTTTGAGCTTGCTGTTTTCACTATTGAAATGATCGATAAGTGTCGCTTTTCGCTCACCCTGGACGGCGAATCGGTAAACGCCTGCTGCAGTGGTGCCAACCCATAGCTCCTGCCGTTCGAGATCATAATGAGCCGCGCTGATGCTATTGTCATCGCTTAGTTCAATATGCCCGTTGAGGCTGTCAATACGTACGATGTGGTTGTAGGGGAGGATGAGCGGATAATTGCCACAGTTGTACATCAGGAGGGCCCATTCGTCGCTGTCAATGGGGATTTTGGTAGCATTGTCGGCGGAATTTATTTTGTATAGCCCATTACTGGTGCCGGCCCATTTATCATTATCCTGATTGATGAAAATGTTATATACATGGATGTTTTGTGGAATGGCAGTGCAATGAACCACTCGCATAGCTTCTTCCTGCGCTCCGATTACAAGCGGTAGGCACAATAGCAGCAGGCTAAGGAGTTTGTTCATCGATTCAGGTAAATTTGGCTGCAAAAATACAAATAGCGCCCTACAAACAGGAGATAAATCCCCGCATTTGCACTACTTTGAGCAAGTGGGCGGCATTTTTAGTAATGGTGTGTTTGTACAATAACGCGCTGGCGAATACTAAAAATTATACTGGAGGGGCTGCATTTTTGACCGGTTGCAAATACCGAATCTATACAAATATCAGCTTTTTTTACGATTCTTCAGCTTTTCCTGATGCGCTTTCAGCTTATCCCATTGCCCGGCTGCCGCATAACGTGCTTGCTGTGCCCAGCCCGCCGGATCGTGGGTGTTGTAACGAGGTCCGGCCTTTTTCAAGATAGTGCGCAGAGTAGCTATTCTGGTTTCACCCAACTGTTTGTACGTTTTGATGCCGGCGGCTTTGATATGCTGCTCGATCTTTGGCCCAATCCCTTCGATGCGCCTAAAGTTATCGGCACGACTGCGGGCGGGGGCGGTGCTGCGTGTTTTCGGCCGGGAAGAAGTAGAGGCTGTTTTGCGCAGCTTTGCTTTGGGCGGGGGCGAAGCTGATTTTACGGCGCTTTTTGCCGGGCGGCTCGCTTTGCTACTTGTTCCGGAGCTTTTCTTTTTTTTAAGCTTTACCTTGCTTTTGGTATTACGGGGCTTTTTAGCTTTTTTAGCTTTCGTTTTTCGCTGAGTAGCTTTTGCCTTTGCCTTGCGCAAGTCCGTGATTTCTTTTTTTGCGGCCTTGTACTCGTTTTGCCACTGCTTGCTCAATTCATTAAGCTGGCGGACCGCTTTAATCCATTTCTTTTTGGCTTTTTTCTTAGCGTCAAGTGCGGCTTCCAGGGCTTTGTTGATAGCAACTTCATTCAATTTTGCTGCTTTCTTTGAAGATTTGGAAGGGGCTGATTTTCGTTTTTTCATGATGTTTTACTAGTTAAAATTTGGGCCGAATCCGTAAAAAAGTATGCTAAATTGCAATTCGTTGAAGTTAATGAAATTTACTGATCTGACATAAGGAAAGAAGGAAAATTTAAACCGGAGATATTGATTTTTTGTTACCCTTTAAATGCTCAAAACTCGAAGGAATGAAATATAACCAGCTCAGTCCTGAGGAAGAACGGATTATACTACACAAAGGAACGGAACGCCCCTTTACAGGTGAATACTATTTGCATGATGCGGAGGGTATTTACATTTGCCGCCAATGCGCACAGCCCTTGTATCGCTCGGATGATAAGTTCAATGCACACTGCGGCTGGCCCAGCTTCGATGATGAGCTGCCAGGGGCTGTGCGCCGCGAGATTGATGCGGACGGACGGCGTACCGAAATCCTGTGCAACCATTGTGGCGGCCATCTTGGGCATGTTTTCGAAGGCGAAAGATTGACCGCCAAAAATACCCGCCATTGTGTCAATTCACTGTCTATCCGCTTTGTGTCTCTTGAAAACTGGAAAAAGGAAGAGGAAGAATAGGCCTTATTTCCACTGACTTTGAGCGCTGGCCACCTCATTGCCATCCGATTTCCGACTGAGGCGATGCAAAAAAGTATGCGTTTCTGTTTGTTGCACGCTGGCCACTATCTTGTCTCCGATCCTGCACTCCGCCCGGTAAAAAATATCAAAGGATTCGAGCGTTTTTGTGTCCAGAAACTCGGGATCGATGCTGTCCAACATCCATTTGACGAAGAGCATATTACTGAGGTGCCGGTTGAAGTCGAGGTCGTGCCAATGAACTTCAAATTCATGACAACTTTCAGCAGTGCCAAAGGGAGGCAATTTGTGCCGGATTCGGTCCAGGCAATCTTCGTTAGGGGGCATTTTGTACTCGAGAATAAATTGGGGGATGCGCTTCATTTTGCGGTTCGAGGTATCCATTAAAAGCCAGGTAGAAGGTGCTTGGGCAATGAGCTGACCGGCTCCGTCGAAAACCCAATAGTCGCGATAAGTGAAGTATTTTTCAAAGCCTGCAGGCCGTGTGATGATACGTATCTGCTCGCCCAGCAAAGGAATGCGCTTGAGCTGAAGGTGCATCCGCATCAAAACCCATGATACATTGTGAGCTTCCAAATCCCATACTGAAACACCTAGCTGGATTACATTCTGCATGGCGGCTTCCTGCATCAAATTGATGAGGTGCGGAAGGCGCAGTCGTTTGTTGCGATCGATATGAAACGTTCGAACTATAAATTCCTCGCTGTACATTAATTGAGGATGCATGGCTACAATTTTCGGAAAGAAAAGCGTTTTTTCGAAATTAATCCGTCAATATTTGCGAATTTCACAACCAGCCAAAGAATTTCACCAAATCTGCGATAACGTGTTTGGTTCACATTGCTCCATCCTAATGTTCCTGCTTCTTATGCTGACTCCTTCCATCAGTCGGGCACAGCATTATCAGGTAGAAAATATGACAGGACACCGAGGTACGCCAAGAGTGATGCTGGAGGACAGCCGCCATTATTTGTGGCTCGGAAATGCAGAGGGCCTGCTGCGCTACAACGGAATCCGCTTTCAACCGATCGGCACGGACAGCCTGGGTGCTGTGCTGGCAATGGCACAAGACACTGCGCACCGCATTTGGATAGGTACTACAGAAGCTTTACTTCTTTTAGAAGGGAAGGCCTGCCAAACTTTCCCGTTCAACCAAAACATCACTTCCCTGCTCACCGATGAGGAAGGAACCCTTTGGATCGGCACCACTTCCGGCCTGTATCGGCACCACGAAGGTCACTTTCAACTAGTCGAAAAGCTGGCCGGCTCTCCGCAAGTCAATCAGCTGTTTATCGATTCTAAAGGCCGGTTGTGGATAGCTTGCAAAGGTGGGTTGTATCAAAAAAGCCTGGACGGGCTCCATTTTTTCTCTATGACTCAAGGGTTTCAGCCGCTTGATGTCAGTGCTATTTCAGAAAGCAAAGACGGCCGGATTTGGATGTCCAGCCCGCAGCAGGGTGTGTACGTTTGGAGCGATGGCGAGTTTGAACGCTTTCACTGGTCGGACTTGCTGGAAGAGCGAGGCACCATACAATGTATGTTGCACGATGCTACTGGCAAGCTGTGGATCGGTACAGAGAATAGCGGACTTTTTATTTATGACCCATACGAAGATACCTACCAATGGCTCCGCAATACCGAGGGCATTGAAAGTAATAATGTGACCAGCCTGTTGATGGATAGTTGGGGAAGTGTTTGGGTGGGTAGCCTGGGAGGAGGTGTAAGTAAGTGCCGCAGCACACGGCCGGCATTTTTATTTTTTGACAAAAATGATTTTTTTGACGGCCATGCACCCACCGCATTGGCATTTGATGAGCGGGACTACTGTTGGGTGGGCACTTCCAATGGTATCTATCGCCAAGCTGCTGCCTCCTTTGAGCCAACAGCTCCCGAGCTGGGTTTTCCCAAAGAACCCATCACCGACCTGCTCGCCAACAAGCACGGCTTATGGGTAGCTACCGACCACAACGGAATCCTGCTGTACGATACCTCCCGCTTCATACGTCTCGGCTCCGCTCAGGGGATTGCCGGTGAGCAGATCAAAAGCATGGCTACTGACAGTGCGGGTACTTTATGGGTTGCAGGCTATCGTGGCGGTATCAGTAAGGTAGTGCCCGAGCGTATTGATAGTGTATCCACTACCTATCCTGTCCGGCACTTTGGCACAGAGGCTGGAATTTCTAATTATATTAACTATATCCTGCTCGACAGGCAGCAGATCCTCTGGTTTGCCACCGCTGATGGTCGGATCGGAAAGATGACAAACGATAGCCTGGCCGCCCTTTATTCCATTGCCGATGGCCTCCCTTCCGTAGCGATCAGTTGCTTGGCTACGGATGAGCGCGGCTTTCTGTGGGCAGCTAGTCGGCACAATGGGCTGCTTCGATTAAACATACTTGACGATTCGCTCAAGCTCAGAAAGTTTGGGCAAACAGAGGGATTAACTACCCATGATTTTCAGGCAGTGCACGTCGATGGGCAGGGGAATTTATGGGCGACTCATGCTTCAGGTATCGATTATATTTTGTTGAGTCGTACCGGTGAGATCAAAGAAGTTGTTTTTTATGGACACCGGGATGGCTTTAGTGGAAGTTTGGCGGGCCCCAATGCGCTTGCTGAAGACCGAAACGGCCAGTTGTGGATAGGTACTACAAGGGGCCTTTACAAACATTTGCCAAGCAGGCAGGAGGTGGATAGCTTGCTGCCCCGCCCCTTGTTTACCAATATTCTTATACAAGGGCAGGCTATTGAAAATACAGACTTTGCCGATCTGCTGGATGGCTGGGGAAGGGTAGTGGGGTCGTTGATACTGTCCAGCCAACAGAGTGATTTGCTGCTCGAATATGAAGCGCCACGGCTCAATCAAGGCGAACAAATGCGCTACCAATGGAAGCTGGAGGGGCGCTTTGAGGAATGGCTGCCCCCCAGCCAACAACAGCAGCTTGCCTTGACTGACCTCCCCCCCGGAGACTACACCTTTGCAGTACGCGCCGTCACAGTAGATGGAACCTTCGCCGGCCCGGCTTTGGAATTACCCATTCAAGTAGTGCCTCCTTTTTGGCAAACTGCCTGGTTTAAAATTTTGACAAGCCTTTTTCTGTTGTTCGTTATTTGGCAGTTATTTGCCTGGCGCGTTCGGCGCATCAAAGCCAGAGCAAGGGTAGAGCAAGAGCGCTTGCAAATGGAGAAACAGATGCTGGAGTTGGAACAAAAAGCACTTTCATTGCAAATGAATCCGCACTTCATCTTCAATGCCCTCAATTCCGTGCAAGCTCAGATCAGCCAGCAAAACGCCAAAACGGCCCGCTATCAGCTGGCCAAATTTTCAAGATTGATGCGGCGTATATTGGAAAACTCAAGAAGCCAGCACATCAGCTTGGAGGAGGAAATTGCATTGCTGGAAGACTATCTGAGCCTGGAGCGGTTCAGTCATAATGAGAGCTTTGATTATCGCATCGAACTGGAAGATGAGTTGCCTGTAGCTTCCCTGCAAATTCCTCCGATGATGATACAGCCTTTTGTGGAAAATGCGATCGTACATGGCTTTTCCGGCAAAGCTGTCAAGGGGCGGATTGTGATAAAATTTAGTCGCCAGGCTGGCAAGTTGTTGTGTTGTATCCAAGATAATGGCATCGGCCGGGTGGCAGCAGCAAAGCGGAAGAGTCAGCAACAACAGCGCCACAAGTCGGCCGCCCTGCAAGTGACGCGCGAGCGCCTGGACCTGCTGATGGGCACGGGCGAAAAGCCGAGCTTAGAGATGGTTGACTTGAGTGACGAGGAGGGGCGAGCGAGCGGTACGCAGGTGTGGCTGCGGCTTCCGATGGAGGAATTGATCTGAAGGATTTTTAATACCTTTGACTGTCTCATTAGCTGTGCCAAAGGGATACTATTGATAACGAAATTTACATCTTTTGATCCAAGCAGTAATCATCGATGATGTGGCCGATGCGAGAGCCACTTTGAAGGCCGATTTGGCCGACTACTGCCCGCAAATTCAATTGATTGGCGAGGCGGACAGCGTGGTGAGCGGTGTTAAACTGCTCCAACAGCTGAAGCCGAATGTAGTATTTTTAGATATTAATTTGCAGGATGGCACCGGCTTCGACCTGCTGGAGATATTGGGAAATGCCGCTTTCAGGGTGATCTTCACTACTGCTTCCGATGAGTTTGCCATCCGGGCTTTTCGCTTTTCGGCGGTGGACTATTTGCTCAAGCCTGTCGATCCGGATGAGCTGTTGGCAGCGGTGAGCAAACTGGAGGAAAAACCCAATGTGCAGTCTGAAAAGCTGGACTTATTGATGCATTCGCTGAAAGATAAAGCACCTCCCCGCCGCCTGGCGCTGCATACTTTGGAGAAAATTCATATTACCCAGATTGAAGACATTATCCGCTGTGAGTCGAACGGCAATTATACCTACTTTTACTTTGCCGATGGCCAAAAATTGCTGGTAACCCGTACGCTTAAAGAATTTGACCAGCTCCTTGAAGCGCATCACTTTATGCGGGTACACCAATCCCATCTGGTCAACCTCGATCATGTGAAGGAATATGTGAAAACCGAAGGCGGCTACCTGCTGATGAGCGATGGGTCACATGTGTCCGTGTCGATTCGCAAAAAACCACAAGTGATCAAAATGCTGGAGTCCCTGTAAAAAAAAAGCCGGAGCCTCCTTGCCAAGAGCTCCGACTATCATCGAAAATTCAGGTGAAACGGGGTTTGAAAATAATTAGAACAAGCTCTTATTTATCAACAGCCACACTCCGTGTAGCGACTTACTTGCCGGAAAAAATGCCCCTGTTCCGCTTTGCTCGACAGGAAAAAATTCACCTCCCAGCAGGCATGGTGATCGGAGGTGGTAAGCAAGACATCCAACTCGCCATCGCCATCCAGATCGCCAATCCAGTGCAGATGCACACCTCCTTCAAAACCTTCGCCATACCAGGCTGGAATATCCATTTTGTAGATTACCTTATCCTCCACCTCATCGCCTGAAATTCGCCTCACTCGCAGCTCATAATTTTTGATCATGGAAAAAGGACTCGGATCCTGGCCTCCTTTATTAAGTATTACATGGCCTTTTGCATAGATGTAAAAGGAAGCCTTGTCGGTACTGAGGTGTACAGATTCACCCGGAAAGAGAAACTTGAAATCAAAAGAGCGGCCCGGGAGGGTATGTTCGGGTGCTTCAATACCGGAAAACAAAAAGAGCGGCTTTTCATGCTCATCGAGTCGGGCATACACAAACTGGTCGCCATCTTCAATAATTACCGTATCCGTTTCAAAGTGGCAGCTATCCACCCGAAAGCTGGGCAGGAAGGGGTCTTCGTGGTTTTGATAAAGCCCCCGATACGTATGATCCACAGGAAGCTGCTCCGATCCCCAGCTGTTGAGATGGATGATATCGATGGGGCTTTGTGGCTCAAGAAAACCATCAAACATATAGCCACTGCTGCCCCGATAAAATACTTGCACCCATTGGCCTGTATGCCCTTCGATGGTTTCGTGGGGGAGGGCTTCCTGGCGGCACACACTTACCGTTTTGCCGTGTGGCACTGCCAGTATTTTGTGAGCAGTAATGCTGGGCCCGGCACGCAGCGTAAGGCCTGATTCAGGAATTACACTGTGCAATTCGGCTGCCGACTGGCCGCAGTGATATTGTTGAGCATTCAAAAAATTGATCCCTGACAGAAACAACAGACTGCTGATTATTACGATTATTGATTTCATGGCTTATTTTTTTAAGTGAAGAAATCTGTTTCTATTCCATGTTATCAGCAAGCTACAGACTATTGGCAAGCAGTGGCGGGGAGATTGACCAGGAGTAGTGCAAGGGCGAGTATTCGTGCCGAATGGGAGAATATTTGAAAAGGGAGGATGTTGAAGAAAAGCTCTTAGCTTTGAATAATTTTTAGGCCGAGGTAAATGCAGACCAGGCAAACGATGAGGCTCAAAAAGATATTTGCCAGCGCATGTAGATGGTGCCCCGACTGAAAAAGTTGCAGGGTTTCGGCGCTGAAAGTGGAAAAGGTACTGAATCCGCCACAAAAGCCGGTAATCAATAGCAGCCGGTGATGGTGCTCAAAACCATCCCGCAGACTCAACCCTAGCAGTATGCCCAGAATTACACAGCTGATGCCATTTGTCAAAAAGGTAGCCATCGGAAAAAGGAAGCCACTGCTATCCAACCCGCGTGCCACGGCATATCGGCAAATGCTGCCTAGCCCGCCTCCAACAAATACCCAAAGCAAATTCATGGATTAAAAAGCCTGTTTTTTGATATTCTTCTGGCTGACCGTGTAATACAAGCCAGTGGAAAGGCCCAGTGCTATCAGGAAAATGACTATCAGCAGGCTCAGCGAACCAATGTGCTGGAGTTTGTACACCAAAAATATGAAGAAAATGTTGACCCCTACCAATATGCCGGTAGCTTGCATATGGGAAAAACCATAGTCGATAAGGAGATGATGAATGTGCGATCGGTCCGGGTAGAAAGGAGACTTGCCTTTGAGGATGCGTACAGTGAATACCCGTAGCGTATCAAAAAGAGGAAGGATCATAATGCCAATCGCTACGGCGGCTACATTTTCAAAAGCATAGGGGCTGCCGACCAGGCCATTATGCAGCTCGATGAACTTGATGACCAGTATTGAGCATACCAGCCCGATGAGCAGAGAACCGGTATCGCCCATGAATATTTGGGCGGGCGTGAAGTTGTATTTGAGAAAAGCAATGAGCGCACCAGCCATACTGTAAGCCACGATTGCCAGCTCGATATGGTCAGTGAGAAAAAACCAGCTACCCAACGTAATACAGATCAACGTACCGATGCTTCCCGAAAGTCCGTTGATCCCATCTATGAGGTTGAATGCATTGATGATGACCAGAATAGTGAAAATTGACAATAGGATGCTTACCCACTCCGGCAAGGCATGAACGCCAAAAATGCCGTACAAGCTGGTCAGTTTTACATTGCTGCGGAACACCAAAATGGCAGCTGCCAGTATTTGGCCGATCAGCTTTTTATTGGGCGACATGGGCAGTATATCATCTTTGGCACCAATCAAAAACAAGATGATAAAGGCACATAGGATGTATTGCAAATCGCCAAAATAGTTGAAAGGAGTCCATAAAATGATGGAGAAAATAATGCCTGCAAATATGGCAATCCCCCCTAAAGAAGGCGTACTGGTGGCGTGAGAGCGCCGTTCGCCGGGCTCGTCGCACAGGTTTTTTTGCCTGGCTATATTTATGATGGAGGGAATAGCAAAGTAGGTGAGGGTGAAAGCAGTAAGAAAACTGAGTATGATATCGTACATGAGTGGGCAGAGGTGTGTTAATATCCAACAGAGTGAAGGGGTGTCCAGAATTGAAAATCCTACTACAAATGTATTAAAAAATTCAATATACCGCACAGCTTTTATCAAAAGTGAGAATCATCGATCCCATCCAGCCATTGCTTGATCTCCGCAACTACCGATGCCACACAGCCATTCTCAAAGGGCGAATTGAGCTTGGCCAGGCTGACCAACTCCAAAAACGACATACTGCCTCCTACCTTGCACAAGCCCACATAATCCTGCCAGGCCGAGTGGTGATCCTTGCGATCTTTTTGCCAAAACTGGAAGGCGCAAATCTGGGCCAAGGCGTAGTCGATATAGTAAAAAGGCATAGTGAATATGTGGCTTTGGCGCTGCCAAAAGCCACCATTTTCTAAAAATGAATTGCCATCATAATCGCGATGCGGCAAGTAGCGGCGCTCGATATTTCGCCAGGCAGTATTGCGTTCTTTGGGCGAGGCAGCGGGGTTTTCATACACAAAATGCTGAAACTCATCGACAGCTACTCCATAAGGTAAAAATAGAATAGCGCCTGACAAATGGCTGAACTGGTACTTCTTAGTATCCTCTTTAAAAAACAAATGCATCCAGGGCCAGGTAAAAAATTCCATGCTCATCGAATGGATTTCACAGGCCTCGTAGGTAGGCCAGTTGTACTCCCGGGGCCCGATATCGCGGCTACAATACACCTGAAAGGCATGGCCTGCTTCATGCGTCAACACATCGATATCACCGCTGGTGCCATTAAAATTGGAAAAAATGTAGGGCGCATTGTATTGGTCTATAAAAGTACAATAGCCTCCCGTTGCTTTGCCTTCCCGGTTGATCAGGTCCATCAACTCCCGTTCGCGCATGAAGTTAAAGAAAGCCTTGGTTTCGGGCGATAGTTCAGCATACATCCGGCTGGCATTTTCTACAATCCATTCCGGCGAACCTTTGGGCTTTGGGTTGCCGCTGGCAAAACGGAAGTTTTCATCATAATACTTCAGCTTGTTCAGCCCCAGGCGGCGGCCTTGCCGCTCATATAGCTCGCTGGCTATGGGTACAATATGCTCCTCTACCTGCCTGCGAAAGTTAGCTACCATATCGGCTGTATAATCGGAGCGCAGCATACGGGCATAGCCCAGCTCCACAAAATTTTGATAACCCAGTTTGGTAGCAATTTTATGCCGCAGCTGAACCTGCTCATCATAAATGCGCTCAATTCGTGAAGCATTGGCAGCATAATAAGTCCACTTGGCGGTGGCTGCCGCCTTTCGAATGGCCCGATCCTTACTTGTTTCCAAAGGCAGAAAATTGGAAAGATTGTAATCTTTGCCCTGGAAATGGATGCTTGCCGAAGCTTTCAGTTTCACATACTCGCTGGATAGTTTATTCTCTGCTTTCAAATCTTCCAGCACAGCAGGCTTGAAGGTTTTGAGGCTCAGTTCGGCGATGGTGAAGAGCTGGCGCCCCCATTGGTGCTCAAGTTGTGGGCGAAATGGAGAATAGATCAAGGCGTCATAATAATCATTGACCAGGGCGTCAAAAGAGGGGTTGTTGTTATCGAAAAACGTATTTTCAGCTTCATAGAACGTGTCACGCGTATCAATGGTATGGCGGATATGGCAGATGTTGAACATCGAATTGTATTCCCGCCGCAGGCGATTGATTTGCTCTATCAGGCGGCTCTGCTCTTGGGTGCGGGTAGCCTCCCGAAACGCCTGAATGTGCATTGACATCTGCTCTTCGTAATCCTTGAGCTTGGGCCTTTGGTAATGAAAATCGCTGAATTTGATATGCTGTGTGGCAGTGTTTACTGACTTCACGGATTTTATTTTAAACGTGTTTGGAATTCGACTATGCGGCATTAAAAAAAGACCAAGATTGATACGTGTTTTGCGAGCTTTAGTTGCCACACAAAGTACAATCAAATGCCTCTCGTTTGTCGTTTTTTGGCCGACAAATTTAGGAACTTTCGATTGTTCATAAGCCTAACAGCAGAAGTTTGTGAAAAATTGTTATGTTCGCAGTTTCACACTTCTACTACAATGAGCAAACAATTCCATACGCTTAAAGTTAGCAAGGTCGAACAAGAAACTAAAGATTGTGTTTCTGTCTCTTTTCATATACCTGCCGAATTATCCGAAACCTTCCTTTACAAGCAGGGCCAATACCTCACCTTGCGCTTTCATATCAAAGGGCAGGATGTGCGGCGCGCCTACTCCATGTCCAGCAGCCCGCTGGAAGCAGAGATTTCCGTGACGGTAAAAAAAGTACCCGGCGGACTGGTTTCCACCTTTATTAATGAGCAGCTCAAAGCAGGGGCGGAGGTGGAAGTGATGCCGCCCCAAGGCCGCTTTTTTGCCGAGCTGGATGCGGCACAGCATAAATCCTACTACCTTTTTGGTGCAGGTAGCGGAATCACCCCGCTGATGTCGATTCTTAAAACCATTCTTGAAAAAGAGCCGAAAAGTACGGTACATCTACTCTACGGCAACCGCGACGAAGAGGGCATTATTTTTAAAACAAAGCTGGATCAGCTCGTTCAGCGCTACGCCGGCCAATTGGTGGTGGAGCATATACTCAGCCAGCCACAGAAAGAAAAAGGAAAGGGTTTGAGCGGTTTGTTTAAGAAAGCAAAAACTAGCTGGCCCGGAAAGACAGGGCGCATCGGCAAACCACAGGTGATCGAATTTTTAAACAACCACCCCGTGCGGGCTACGGCCAGTGCGTATTTCATATGTGGGCCAAATACCATGATCGATACCGTACAGGAAGTTTTGTTGGGCCAGGGAATTGCCAGTGAGCATATCCACCAGGAACACTTCACGGCTAATCCAGCACCCAAAAAAGCCGAAACAGGCGCAGGCATTGATGGTGCCCGCCTCGTGGCCCGGCTGGATGGTGAGCGCATCGAAACCAGCCTGCCAGAGGGTAAAACCGTACTCGATGCCCTGCTCGACCTCAACTACGAGCCGCCCTACTCCTGCACCTCCGGCTCCTGCTCTACCTGTATGGCCAAGGTGCTGAAAGGCTCGGTAAGTATGGATGAATGCTACGCACTGGATGATGACGAAATTGAAGAAGGATACGTGCTAACCTGCCAAGCCAGGCCCACCAGCCCGGAAGTGGAAATTACGTATGATATTTGAGCTCCTGGGAAAACGACTGTCGGAATTCTTTATTCTTTATAAAACAACCACTTGCCCAATTCCTTAAAACTCACCTTTTTGCCGTACATCAAAATGCCTACACGGTATATCCTTGCTGACAGCCACACAAAAAAGACAGAGGTGAGCAAGAGTACAATTACCGACAGGCCGATCTGCCAAAGCGGCAGGTTAAATGCCAGCCGGGCAGGCATCACAATGGGCGAGAAAAGGGGAAAAATCGATGACCATACAGATAAGCTGCTGTGTGGTGCCCGTACTGCTACAAACATAATGTAAAAGGCTAAAATGACCGGTATTGTGATCGGAATAGTAAGTGCCTGGCTTTCGCCCATATCGTCGCCCATAGCTGAACCGACAGCAGCAAAGAGGGATGCATACAGAAAGTAGCCACCCAGAAAATAAAGAATAAAAAGTGGTAATATCAACCACCAGTTGAGGTTGCCCAGCTCATTCATGGCCTGCAATATCATCACCTCGGCATCATCGGGGTTGAAATCGGGGGGCGCCATGCCACCTACATCCTGCATTTGCCCGGGATCGAAGCCAAAAAGCAATGTCACCAGAAGGTAGCCTAGCGGAATGAGAATGGCCCAGATGAGCACCTGAGTGAGTCCAACAGCCCCCACACCAATGATTTTGCCCATCATCAGCTGAAATGGTTTTACCGAAGAAATCATCACCTCCACAATGCGGGTCGTCTTTTCCTCCATGACGCTGCGCATTACCATCATGCCGTAGATAAACACGGCCATGTACATGATGATGCCCATTACGGTGCCGATGGCAGCTCCCAGGGCACTGGTGAGGCTGCTGGGATCATCATCTGTTTCGGTGATCGGTTCGGGATTGAGACTGACCTTGGTGTCGAGTGATCGGATCTGCTGCTCGTCCAACTTCAATCGTTCGATCTTATGCCGGCGAATGCCCCGGCTGATGCGCTTTTCAATTTTGCTCACTACATCCAGGCTAAGCTGCTCATCGGCATAATATTTTATCTCGTAGTTTCTGTACCGGACATTTCGCAAGGGCGGCAGTACCAGGATGCCTTCATAATTATTGGACTGGTAGGTTTGCTTTAATTCTTCGAGCGAAACATCCTCAAAGTGAAAGTACAAAGTAGGATCATCCGGCAGGCTGCCATCCAGGAGGTTGCCTTCATCCAAAATAGCAATATTGAGTGCTTCATCCGATTCATAAGCGAAGATGAAACCTACGATCACAAAAAACAATACAAAAGCCAGCGGAGTTAGTATCGTGGCCAGGATAAAGGAGCGCTTTTTGACGCGTGTGAGGTATTCGCGTTGTATGATGAGCCAGAGCTTTTGCATAATATGATATTATTCTGGTACTGCTATTTGATTTTCTTCTACTACCCGTATAAAAATTTCGTTGAGGCCGGGTAGTATTTCATTAAAAGAACGAATGTGCAAGCCTTCATTGATCAGGTGCCGGAGCAGCTCATTGGAGTCCTGCCCTCTGGGTACCTGCAAGGTGATGGATTGGCCGCCCCGGCTGTGAATACGGGCCAAATGATCAATGTTTTGGGGTAATTGGCCATCGTACTCGATCTGGAAAAGATGCTCTTTGTACTGCGTTTTGATGTCATCCACCCGCCCTTCCAGAATGTTTTTACCCCGGTTGATGAGTACAATATGTTCGCATATCTCCTCTACCTGCTCCATACGATGGGTGGAGAAAATGATGCTGGTACCATTGTGATGCAACTGGTCTATCTCATCTTTTATGAGGTTGGTGTTGATGGGGTCGAGGCCCGAAAAGGGCTCATCGAGGATCAGCAGTTTGGGTTGGTGTACAACTGTGGCGATAAACTGAATTTTTTGCTGCATGCCTTTTGAAAGCTCTTCAACTTTTTTTGGCCACCAATCCTCAATTCCGAATTTTTCGAACCAATGGCCAATCTCCCTATGGGCAGCTTGTTTACTCAGTCCTTTTAATCGAGCTAAATACATCAAATGCTCACCCACTTTCATCTTTTTGTACAAACCTCGCTCTTCCGGCATATAGCCTATCTGCGCAGGGTGGGAGCTATTGAGCTTTTCGCCATTTAGAAATACGGCCCCCGAATCAGCTCGGGTGATGGTGGTGATGATCCGGATGAGCGAAGTTTTGCCTGCACCATTTGGCCCCAGCAACCCGAATATACATCCTTCCGGTACTTTAAAACTGACCCCATCTACAGCCAGGTGCTTGCCATAGGCTTTTGTCACTCGCTGCAATTCAAGGGTGTAGTCCATAATTAATTTGAAAAATATATGCGCACAGAGGGAAGTGTCCCAATTGAGCGTCAAATATCTTAAAAATGACAAGAATTCGGTAGTTTTAGCCAAATACAAGGTGCATCATGACCCAAAACCCCTCCTCCGACCAATGGCTCATCATCCGCAATCCGGCTGCGGGGAATGGTGCTGTGGCCAGGCAATGGCCCGCCATCGAGCAGGGCTTGCAAGCTGCGGGGCTGAAGTACGAAGCCCGACTGACCAAAAACCGAGGTCACGCGATCCAGTTGGCGCAGGAAGGGGTTGAACGAGGCTTTCGGAAGGTGATGGCGCTGGGAGGCGATGGGACCAACAATGAAGTGATCAATGGCATTCTGCTTCAGCAAGCCGTACCTTCAGCAGAGGTTTTATACGCACTGCTGCCCATAGGCACCGGCAATGATTGGAGGCGCACCTACAAAATTCCGGGCAATTTGGAAGCATTCATTCAAATGCTGCTGCGCGCCCGTACCCGCCTACAGGATATCGGCATCGTTGCGTACCACAAAAACGGCAGGCAGCAAAAACGCTACTTTGCCAATGTAGCCGGTATGGCTTACGATGCCTTTGTGGTGAAGGAAATTGAAAAAAAATCCTTCCCCGCGCACAACAAGCTGCTCTACCTTTATATGATTCTGCGCTGCCTGTGGAAATACCAATTGCAAACTGCCCGCGTAAGCTTTGATGAGCAGGAGATAACTGATCGGTTTTACACCATCAATGTGGGCATTTGCAGCTATTCTGGTGGTGGCTTACAGTTGGTGCCGCATGCTGTGCCGGATGACGGCCTGCTGGCACTTACGCTGGCGGGGCCCTTATCCAAGCCCGCCATATTGCTCAATACCTATCGCTTTTACAACGGCACAGTAACGGAGCATCCCAAAGTTTCGGCCTTTCAAACCAAAAGAATTCGGGTAGAAAGTAGCAAGGGACAGCCTGTGTTTCTGGAAGTAGATGGCGAATTGCTGGGCCATACGCCGGTAGAGTTTGGGCTTTTGGAAAAGGCACTGCGGGTGGTGGTACCTTGAAGAGGTGTGTTTGTTACTCACTCTAGTTGCAATTGCCAAAGATTATGGATTTGAGTAGATGGAACAAATTCAATACGGGGAGTTGGACTGTAGTTTGTTTGGCCTGCATAAATCACAAAGATTTTGTCCAGGGCCAGATCTTTCAAGGAAAAAACCATTCTTTGGTGAAGAAACGCCAATTGTCAAAATAGTTTCTGAGGATTTATAGCCGATTATAGCTCAGGCGCCTGATGAGCGATACAAATCCCAACCGCATGAGCTATATGCTGCGAAACATGAGTTATCCCGAAAATTGTCAACTTGCTTTTCGAGATGAAAACTTTACAGCATTCGTGCAAATATCTGAAAATCAATCAGTGATGTTTTTTCGTTAGCCCACCACTTTTGCGTTTCTTCACTCATCAAACTGTCGTTTGATGCTCTACGGGATCGTTCAGTCATACAAAGAACGAAAAAGCGCAGGCTGAACCTGTGCAGGCTCAAGAGCATTTCCATTCCATTGCCCTTCTTAAAGCCTGCCCAGCTTAGACCGAAAGTTTGGCCGGTCTGCGGGCTGACTGCCAGAATATTCCGTCAGGGGAGGTAGTGGTAAAAAGGCAGTGGCATTGCTGACCTACTAGCGTATAGAAAAGGTTCCGACGTATAAAGACGGATTATGGCTTGGGTTGTGAGCGCTTGCCTGGCGCGATAGCGACAGGCGCAGTCCCATTTTTAGGAAATGATGTACAGCGGCGGCGCTTTTTGGTTACTTTTTGCCGCTGTAGGGAAAAAGTAACAGAGCCGAGCACCCTGGCCTTATAGATTTTACCGTTAAGAAATTCAAATTCAGGAAGGGCTAAAGAGCAATCCGCGAGTGAAGTCTCCGACCCAAAACTACCGATTTTGTACTCCCGAACCACCAAGAGGCTGAACGGCTCGGATAGCGAGCGGGCCTGCCTAGCACTAAGTGATAGGAAGCAATTTGAATTTTAGGTAAAAGATATAAAGCCTTGCTCTTTTGCTACTTTTGGAGCAAGCCAAAAGTAGAGAACAAATAGTTGACAATAAACTTCTTTGTTCTTTTGCCGCTGCAGGGAAAAGTAACAGAAGATTTTGTGAAACCCCAGCACCATGTTTATTCTTTAGCAATAGCAGAGGGAAGAAATTTTACGAATTGCCTGTCGGCAGCCTTCTTTGCCTTGAATCAAAGAAGCAAAATTCAAGGCTTTACTTGACTAAAATTCGGGATGACTCATCGTCTCGGTATATATAATATAATCGCCCCCCGCTTATTGCACCACAAAGGCTTTTGATGCTACCAGCTTATTGTCCGCAAGGCAGGAAAGGTAGTAGGTCCCTTTAGCCCAACCAGCCACATCTACAATATGTGTAGTATTGGGGGTGGCACTCCTGAAAGACGTGACCACATTGCCCAAAGCATCCGATATTTGGAAAAAGCTGTCGGCTTTATTTCCGGCCACATAGATATTCAGTAACTCGGATGCAGGATTGGGATAGATCAAAAACGGATCATCATCTATAGGTGAAAATACTTCTTCTGTATCGGAAAGCAGATGACAACCCGGCACCAGGCAGCCATGCTCATCCACTTTGAGCAGCCAGGCCTGGTGGCGTGGTTCACTAACGGTAGGGCTGCCAAGATCTGCGGCTCGTCCGCAAAGCAGGTAGCCTCCATCGGCAGTGGGGACAATGTAATTCAGTTCGTGGAGGGCTTCTATGCTTTCCACATAATGAACAGACCTGCTCCAAAGGCTGTCGCCTTGCGGCGAAACCTTAGCTATCCAGCCATTCCAGTCGTAACCGGTAGGCCCAAACCAGTACTTCCCGGCGAGAAGATATCCGCTTTTGTCCGTAGCTTCGATGATCCGGTTGAAGCGAACCTCTTCGGCATAAATGCTGTGCCTTATGTCCGTCTGCCACAAAATATTGCCCGCCATGTCTATCTTAAATACAAAGCCGTTAAAGTACAGTTTATTGTAAGGAGGGCTTACAACTTCCAGGCCTTTTTCTCCGGCCAGCACGATGGTGCTGTCTTCTTCATGGACAACCATCTCATAAGCCGTAATTATTTCATCATCGGATATAAACTCATAAGTCCACTCTTCATTCCCCAGGCTATCTGTTTTAATTAGTACAGCCTGGATGTTAAAACCATGAGTACCCACAACATTGTATTTTTGCCCCAGAATTAAAAATCCGGCGTCCGGCATTAAGTAGGCCTGCAATCCTCCATCTTGATAATCCGAGTCATAAATTGATTTGTACCAAATTTGATTGCCCCTTTCATCTATCTTCCTCAGACTTATCATTTCGTATCCTTCCCCTTCCCCTGTTTCGGTATTTAAGATTAAGAAGCCATTTCCAGTCGTTTTAATAATATCATGAGATACAATGAATCGTTCATCCGGATAATATTCATTTTTATAGGTCTTGGTCCATAAGGTGTCGCTATTCAGATCATATCGGATGACCAGACTGTGCAAAACAGAATCAGAATAATAACCGGCGGTAATAAAGCCATCTTCCAATGCCAGTAGTGATGCGTACCAAACCTGATAGGTTTTAGTGGTGCTGGTAATGGTTTTGAAAAAATCGACCTGGCCTTCCAGATCAAACTTCACAAAAATATTTCCCGTTTTATACGGAAAAACAGAATCGGCTACTATACCGGAAGCATAGTAGCAACTATCAGTGACAATCAGGTTATTAAGTACTGCGGCCGGATACCCAAAATGAAAACGGTGATTGAAGGTAGATACAGGCTGTTGGGCAGCGCTTTGGGTATTGGCCAATAGCATCAACAAAAGAACGGATAAGTTCTTTTGTAAGTGGTATATGTTGGGGTAGCTGATCAAATTATTTAGTGTTTTTTAATGCCTCCGGCGGGGTACTTTTGCAATCGCCCAAAAGTACCCAAAACGCTTGGCCAATCAAAAGCTCGGCTCAAAGCCGGCACCCGCACCCACATGATTGGCCGGGCCAACCCTCTCCTCGAACGCGCACAAAATGCCGAATTGTACTGCGAAACTAATAGAGGCTGTTCACATAAATTTTGCACGCGCGTGCGAATAGTAATGCCGTTGCTATTCATAACCTCTAATGTCTAATGGATCACGACCTTGCCGCTACTTATCCTGCCATTGTGATCCGTAATTTTGTAAATATAAAGGCCGGCCGCCAGCCGGTATCTGTCGATGGGAATTGTTTTTCCGCGAATGGGGTATTCGGCAACTGCTGCGCCCGACAGATCGTACAACTGCAAGCGGATAGCTCCCGATTGATCCGACACACTGCCGGATAGTGAAAAATGATCGCTGGCAGGATTGGGAAACAGGCTTAATAAGTCTTGCTTTTCCTGACTTTCCCGGGTGTTAAGCACTGTAAAGCCCCCTTCCCTGTTCGTTTTTAATACATACACATCAGGCGATGAGTTAAAGCCTCCTCCAATAGTACCAGTAAGAGCAAACCCTTCTATTGCATTACACTCTGCAATAGCATGTCCTCTGCTATCACTATTCCCACCGAAATGTTTTTTCCATTGCATTGCTCCCGATTCGTTTACTTTGAGCATAAACAACTGTCGCGGATTTCGTTCTAGGTCATAGCCTACAGCAATATATCCACCATCATTAGTAGCGACCCCGTCATCAAAATATTGAATGTATTGCGATTCTTCTATTGTCTTGAAATAATCCATAGTACCCTGCTCATTAATTTTCGCCGTGAAAACATTCTGCTTATCATTAGTGCTTGTGCTGTCAATAGTGCCTCCAATAAAATAGCCGCCCGTAGAGGAGGCTTCCAGGTTTAATCCATAACAAAATATGCCTGCTCCTTCAAATTCATAGCGCCATACTTCTTCCCCTTGTTTACTTATTTTCAAAACCTGGAAAAAATTGTCCCAAGCACCTCCTTCTCCTCCATCCAGAAGAATAATGTGGTGGTCTTGTGCAGATGCAGCAATTGAGAAAACCGATAAGAGCGGACTATACTTGATAGTTTTGGTCCAAACGGTATCCTGGTTTTTATCCAGTTTTAGTAAATAAGGATCGTCGGACCGAAATTGGGCGTTGGGAAACTGATATCCCCCGATCAAATACCCATCTGACGTGCTTATTATGGTCTGCCCCCCTTCATTTTGTTCGGGTGTGCCGTAATAACGGGTGGAGACTACTTCTCCCGACGGGCTCACCGTAGTCAGGTAAACGGAAGTGGTACTATCGCCACTCAAAAATTTATGCCCGGTGATGAGTATCTCATTATCCGTATTGACGATCATATCGCCAATGCGGATATTGGTAGAATCGGTATAAGACTTTTCCCACAGTACATTGCCCTCCATATCCAGTTTGAATAAATAGGGACATTCGCCTCCAAAACAGCCAGTATCATAGTAGGCTAATACCACCATCGCATTGTCATTGGATATCGCCACTTTGAAGCCTACATCTTCATGTTCAGTACCAAAATATTTTTCCCAATACGGCTGGCCGGAAAGCGAAGCGCAGTATCCGATCCAACAAGTGAAGAGCAAGAGGGAGATTTTCATCAATTACGGGTTTTGTGTGTGCTGTGTTCTTCTTAAGTTGTTAGCTCTAACACTATTTTTAGGTTTTCAACTACTTTTTGCCTCAATGATTGTGATAAAATCCCTGTCTTCTTTAAAAATCTTTTATTATCAATCGCTCTTATTTGATCTATCATAATTGAACTTTGCTTTTTCATTCCTCCCTCTTCCTTGTTCAAGTTGACTCGAAGTATGCTAACATTCTTTTTAATGTTTGTAGTTATTGGACATACTACTGTTGATGGATGGACTTTATTTAGTAAATCACTTTGTATTATTAAAACAGGTCGTGTCTTTCCTGCTTCCGTCCCAAATTTTGGATTTAAGTCCGCTAGCCAAATCTCAAATTGCTTATATTTCATCTTCTAATCTTTCAAATTCTTTCAGTATGCTCATTGAATCTTCACTTACTAATTTTGATTCCTTAGCAAGCTGCTCTTCAATTAATTTCCTCTTTTGATGCTTGTTATAGAATTCAACGGCTTCATTAATATACTTATTTCTACTCGTTTTGAGGTGTTTAAGTAATGATTCTGTTTCCAGTAAGATTTGTTCTTTCAATTTTAGTGATATGCTTTTCATATTCTATTTTTATCACAAAAATAACTTGTTTTTTGATACCAATCAAGTATATCATATTATGACATCATTTTTATTCAAGATACACAAACGAAGTATTGACGCAAAAGATCATCGGTGAAATGATGAGGTTATTCTTGAACCGTTAGTGGTATATCGATTTGCGATTGCCGTTCGAAAGTTATGCCATCGGGCAAACAGGTTTGAGCAAAAGTTTGTGAATGATATGGGTTAATAATAGGCGAGAAATAAGAGTAGCATATAGCTGATTTTCATCTGCTTAAAATAGCACACCTTTCAAAGTAGCCTCTAAATAGAGATAAAATGCCACGCTACCCTTACTGCCGCAACACCTTAATTTCCAATCGCTGATTCTCCATATGTTGATCGCGGCTGCACAAAACGCCATTCACGCAATGGTTGAGCGGCTTGGTTTCGCCATAGCCTCTCGAAGCCAGGCGACCGGAGTCGATGCCTTGTTGTATGAGGTAGCGGACTGCCGCCTCGGCACGCTGGCGCGAAAGCAGCAAGTTGACCTGATCCTCGCCATAGCTTTCGGTATAGCCTCCCACTTCGATGCGTAGGCCGGGATAGGCCCGCAGCACATCAGCCAGATTGTCCAGCTGCTGAGCAATTTCGGGAGTGATGCTGTAATCGAAGGCGTTGAAGTTGAACTGGATATTGGGAAGTTTGAAAGTCTGACCAATGCCCATCCGGTTTTCTGCCAGGGCGAAGTGGAGGTCGTCATAAGTCATCAGGCTGTAGGTAGTAGAGGGCCTGGGAGTGGCAATTTCTTCATAGGGAGTGAGCTCCTCTACCGGTTCCGGTGCTGCCACTATCCGGTCGCCCAAATGGATGTCCGTTTTGATCGGTTCAGCCGTGTCAGGCGAGCTGTTCGGCTGGGTTTCGGTAGGAGGGGGTTCAACAGGAAAATGGACAGCTTCTCTTTCTGTCGGCTCGATTATCTCTTCCTTCGCCGGCTCGGCAGAAGGAGGCGCTACAGGGCTAGCAGCAAGGGCATCCTCCTCTTCAACTTCTTCGACTGATTCACTGAGCTGTTTTTCTACGGGATTCGCACTTTCCAGCTGGTGGATCGTTTCTACAAAGTCTTCTTCTGCCGCTTCTTCCTCTTTAACCATATCGGCTACTACAGCCGGTGTTTCCGGATTTGCCGTTTCGCTGGTGGTTTCGTACATACTGTTCGCCGGTGCTTGCTGCTGAGTCGGACTTTCTTCAGCTATTTGCTCTTCGATGAGTTCATCGCCAAAGGGTTCATCCTGCTCAATATAAACAGCTTCATCAGGCTTTATTGGCTCCGCTACTTCATGGAGCGGTTTGCCGCTTTCGGTAATGACTTCCTCTTTGTCAGCTTCGATGTAAAAAGCAGGCTCTTCGGCAACTTCTTCCACTGTTTCAGCCTCCGTTTTGATGGGCTGGGGGATGGCCAGCTCTTCAGGCGACACGTTTTGGGGATTGGTGGTTGATGCGACTTCATGGCCGGGCTCTTTGGCAGGTTCATTGGCCGGATCGGTGTTGTCGGCTTGCTCATCGGGCAGGCTGAGGAAGGTCAGTTCGGACTCGGGAGCCTCTTGCACATTGGTTGCTTTTTCAAATAAAAATATGTCATCATCTCCCCCTTCACGCGAAGAAGTGAAAAAGCCTTTTTCCTGCCCTTCAAAAACGTAGATGGATATATCGTCACGGGAGCTGTTGATCGGTTTGCCTACATTAACGGGCTTCTTCCAGCTCCCTTTTTCATTCATTTCAGTAAAGAAAACATCATATCCTCCGTAGCCAAAGTGACCTTTGGAGCTAAAGTATAATTTGCCATCTGCGCTAAAGAAGGGGAAACCTTCATTGGAGGAGGTATTGATGAAAGGGCCAAGATTTTGGGGTTTACCCCAGCCGCTTTTTGTGCGTTCGCAGTAATACAGGTCGGTACCGCCCACGCCATTGCCCTTGTCGCTGACGAAGAACAGCATGTTGCCATCCGGCGAAATGGCGGGATGCATATAATTGGAGCCGGTCCGGTTGATAGATAGCAGCTTGACGTTTTTCCATTTGGAGCCATCGTGGGTCTCGGCGCTGTACAATTGCATGGGATAAATATCCTTTTTGTTGGGTTCTTTGGCATTGCTGCTGAAGATGGCCAATTTGCCGTCGGCAGTAAAAGTGATGGGGCCTGTATTTTTGTTCAGCTCATTGATCTTGTTGGTAAATGGTTTAGCAGGCTCAAAAGTGCCATCGGGATTTTGGGTGCAGGCGTACACACGGATAAAATCGCGGCCCGTCATACTTGACTTTTGCTTTAATATCTTCATGCCTTGCTCCCGGTCGCTTGCAAATACAATACTATTGTGTGCAAACACGGGAGCCGTGTCGTCAAATTCAGAATTTTGGGTAAAGGGCTTTACTTTGACGTCAGTAAAGTAGGGCTGGATATACTTCACCTGGTCGCAGGCCTTGACGTAGAAAGAGCCGATTTCGTCCTCGGGTTCCAGTTCGCTGTACTTTTGGAACCAGCTTTTAGCTTGCGCATATTTGCCGTTGCTCATCAGCGTTTCGCCATAAAAGAGGTAAACTTTGCTCTTGATATGGGGTTTTTCTACTACCTCGGCATACAAAAGCTCTGCTTTGTCCGTTTTGTTGAGAAAGCGATAGCAATTGGCAAGCTTGGTTTTTACCGAAGTACTTGTCTTCTTTTTTAGAGCTTGCTCGTAAAGGGGAATGGCTTCCGAGTAGCGATTGAGTTTGTACAATTCGTTGGCCTTTTTCACCTGCTTGGACTGCCCAAAAACAGTGAAGGAGAAACACAGAAATAGTAGTATCAGCAGTTTGTCTAATTGATTCATTATCAGTTATTTTTATAACTTTATAGTACTTATACCGTCCAAATAGTATGCGAGATTCTAATTTTTCAGTTTTTTGGACGAACGTTGGACTTTGAATGCCCTGAAAAAGAATCAATTTAAACATTTTTTAATATAAAAAAGACACACTTTCAGGAACTTATGGCAGGTGATTGGAACGGTGCGGGGATGCTATTTACCCAACGATTTTATGCATGAATTATTTTTCTCTCAATATAAAACACAAGTTATGAAATTACACTACATAATGCCAGTATTTCTGGTTTTGGCAATGGTTTTTCCATCTCAGGCCCAGATTTCGGAAGACGATCGTTCGATGAGCATCGGCATCAATAATGCGCTGATCCTCGATTTGCCCGATACGGATGATAAATTTGCCGATAAGCTCTGGAAAAAATTTATTAAGCCCTATGGAGGCAAGGTGAAAAAGGTGAAAAAATCAGATGAGTGGCTTAGTGATAATGCAGAAATTGTAGGCATTGGCGGAGCCAATACCATCGATATTTATGCCGAAGCCAAAGAAGCTGGCAATGACACCGAGCTGATCATGTGGATCGATCTGGGAGGAGCCTTTCTCTCTTCCGACGACCACCCCGACGCCTATGTGGAAGGGGAAAAGCTACTGATGCGCTATGCCCTTTTTGTAGCCAAAGAAAAAACCAAAATGGAGCTGGAAGATGAGGAAAAGAAGCTTAAAAAGCTGGAGTCATCGCTTAAAAAACTAAGGCGCGACAATGAAAGATACCATCGCGATATTGAGAATGCCAAAGAAAAGATCAAAAAGGCCGAAGCCAATATTGTGGATAATGAAGTGAAGCAGGAGGAAACCGGCCAACTGATCGATATGCAAAAGGAAGCCGTTCAGCTTGTCAAACAAAAATTAGCAGAGCTGGAATAAGAAATTTGTTGAATTAATTGCAAATAACAAACAGATTGTTTATATTGCGATGGCGCCTTTGAAGGGAAACACTACATTGTGAGCACATTACAGATAAGGGAAGGGGGGATGCAGGCAAGCGTGTATAATATACAAAAATATTAAATGCGTTATTTTTTCAACATTCGCAAAAAGAGCAGCATGCCTGTAATAAGTATTCTCAAGCTCCGGTTTAGAGCATGTTTGGAATTTGCTTTTGGAGCGAACGCAGCCAAGCCCGAAGGGTAAAATCCAAACAAGCTCTTATATACGTTCTGTCGAGTAAAATCCTGGTAAATGAGATAAGGCATTTTGAGATAATAGGTTTTCCACAGCTAAAGAGGGGCTTTTCCACAGCTCGCCAACAATTCCAACAGTTGAGTAAATTATTTAATACAAATATTTAGCTGTATTATTGAGGTTCAAAACTATGACAGAAAACTACGTGCAGGAGGCAATGGGAATGGCCTGCAAATAGCTCATTCTTACCTGTTAACGATTGAAACTTTAATTCATGCCGGATTCTACCAATCCTATCAAGCAAATTACCACCATGCGTGGTAATAAAAAGAAGGGAAGTGATTTATCAGCCTACGTATTTGGCAAAGTACAACCCCAGGCACTGCCCCTCGAAGAGGCGGTATTGGGTGCTATTATGCTCGACAAAGATGCCCTACCCGTAGTGCTGGACATATTACAGTCCGATAGTTTTTATTCCGAAGCGCACAAATTGATATACCGCAGTATGTTGCGGCTGTTTGAAAAATCACAGCCCGTCGATTTGCTGACCGTTACGGAAGAGCTGCGCAAAAGCGGTGACCTGGAGGCCGTAGGTGGCCCCTATTATCTGGTCGAGCTGACCAATCGCGTCGCCTCAGCTGCCAATATCGAATACCATGCACGCATCGTATCGCAAAAATATATCCAGCGCGAACTGATCCGCGTTTCCACAAACGTCATCCGCGATGCCTATGAAGATACTACAGATGTATTCGAACTACTCGACCAGGCCGAGCAGGGACTTTTTTCCATCACCCAGCAAAACCTCAGCCGGGGCTTCGAGAGCATGGGCTCACTAGCCAGCCGCGCCCTCAAAGTATTGGAGGAACTGGCCCAAAAGGAGGAAGGACTTACCGGCATCCCCACCGGCTTTACCGAGCTGGATCGCCTCACCTCCGGCTGGCAGCCCTCCGATTTGGTGATTGTGGCAGCCAGACCCGGGATGGGTAAAACCAGTTTTGTGCTTGCACTGGCTCGCAATGCCGCTATGGATTTTAGCAAGCCCGTAGCCGTCTTCTCTCTCGAAATGTCTAATGTTCAATTGGTCCAGCGCCTCATCTCAATGGAAGCAGAGATATCCAGCAGTAAGCTGCGCAACGGGCAACTAGAAGACTACGAATGGCAGCAGTTGCAAAGTGCCATTGAAAAAATGAGTGAAGTACCACTGTACATTGACGACACACCTGGTATCAATATTTTTGAACTGCGCGCCAAATGCCGTCGCCTCAAAATGCAGCACGACATCCAGATGGTCATCATCGATTACCTCCAGTTGATGAGTGGCGGCCCCGATAGCCATAAGGGCAACCGCGAGCAGGAAATCAGCAATATTTCCCGTTCCCTCAAGGGGCTGGCCAAAGAGCTGAACGTGCCAGTGATCGCACTGTCGCAGCTCAGCCGGGCTGTGGAAGTGCGTGGCGGCAGTAAGCGGCCGCAATTGTCGGATTTGAGGGAATCCGGAGCCATCGAACAGGATGCAGACATCGTGAGCTTTATCTATCGCCCCGAATACTACTCTATTATGGAAGACGAGGAGGGGCAGTCGCTAAAAGGCGTGGCCGAGATCATTGTGGCCAAACACCGCAACGGTGCATTGAAGACAGTGAAGCTTAAGTTTGTAGATACTTTCGCCAAATTCACCAATCTCGATGATCCCAATTTCAATGATTTTACGGCCGATTTGGACAATCCCGGGCAAATACAGCAAAATATTATTACCCGCCCGTCCAGGATGAATGATGATGATCAGATACCATTTTAAGTAAGCCGAAATCAGACTCCTCGTCAAAACTCTGTTCGGATCGCAGCGCGAAAGCTATTGCGTGTACCATGAAAAAGAAGCCCAGCAAATCACCTTTCCACGCCAGGCCGCCAAAGGCTATGAGTACTGGAAATGCTCCCCAGCCAGAGCCGGAAAAAGATTCTTTCCGACTCAATAAATATGTCGCTCATTGTGGCATCGCCTCCCGCCGCAAAGCTTCTGAGCTAATTAAGGAAGGGCAAGTAAGTGTCAATGGCGAAGTGATTAAAGAACCGGGCCACCGCCTGCAGCCCGGAGATGTGGTTACTTACAAAGGCAAAACCATCCAACCGGAAAGCCAAAAAGTTTATCTCCTGCTCAACAAACCTAAAGGCGTCATCACCACCCTTTCTGATGAACGAGGCCGCAAAACGGTAATGGACATTGTAGGCGGCGCTGTCAAAGAGCGTATCTACCCCGTAGGTCGCCTCGATCGCGACACCACCGGCCTGCTCCTACTTACCAACGATGGCGACTTGGCTAAAAAACTATCACATCCCAGTCATGACGTCAAAAAGGTATATCATGTTATACTCGACAAACCCGTCGGTCAGCAACATATCGACCAGATCGCCGCCGGCCTCCAGCTCAATGATGGCTTGGCTCCTGTGGACGGCGTCAGCCATGTAAAGGGAAAAGGTAAAGAGGAAGTAGGGATTGAGCTACACATCGGCCGCAATCGCATCGTGCGCCGCATCTTTGAACACTTGGGTTACAAAGTAAAAAAGCTAGATCGTACGTATTATGCAGGCCTTACAAAAAAAGACCTCCCTCGCGGATTTTTCCGGCACTTGTCGGAACGGGAGGTAGTGATGCTGCGGCATTTTGTATGAATACAAAGTCATTTATTAAATCTTGGAAAACGACCTCCTTAGGAGGTGGTGATGTACATCTGGCTTTGCCATATCATTTTTAGTAAATTGCCTCCGGCGGCCTACTTTTTCAGTCGCCAAAAAGTAGGCAAAACGCTTGTCAGCATAAACTTCTCCGTCAAACAATATGCTGACTGGCCTCCCCTCCCGCTTTTCTGAGCTTGGCTTAAAATAGACTTGAGTATAAAAACACTTATTTTCGGGATGCCCCATATTCCAGCGTCATTTATTGATGATTAGTTTTTGAGATTGGATGCGTTGTTTGTTTTTTAGCCAACTGGCAGTATATACGCCGGCTGGTAAGGCAGATACATCCCAATGGTAGCTTTTTTGGCCGCTTGTCAGGTTTAAATAATGAACGGTTCTCCCCAGGGCATCGTACAATCTCAGGGCTCCCTCCACCTGATTATTTTCCGAAAACAGCACACGGATCTCTCCACTGCCCGGATTGGGCGACAACTCAAAGCTTGCCCCCTCCACAGCCGAAAAGAAAGGCAGCGAAGTACTGATACTCGGATCACAGGGCGGATGGCTTGTGCCCAGGCGGTAGTTGGGGAAGTTGACCATACCAGTTGCATTATAAGTCGGCAACTGAATTCCATGCTGCTCCAAATCACATGCTGACCCTTTTTCATTGGGCTGATGGATAACGTGCATTACATTAGTGCCATTGGGTGGGGCAATATAAATTCGGCAATCCGGCCCCAGTTGCATTTGCCAGAAAGTGGTGGGAAAGGGGGAAGCAAAGCCATCGTATTCAGCTACTACTACTTTAGAGGCGGCAATATCCTCGGCCCAAAGGTCAAACTGATAAACCTTGAACAGCGGCCCGACATATAAAAAGCGGGAATTGGATGAAACGGCAACGCCTGCCTGGTAGTCATTACTATCTACTTCTATCTGCCTGAAATTGCTGAGCAGTCCGGTCTGTCGGTCGAAATCATAGATGTAGAGCTGATCGGCCAGATTGTAGCGGATGTAGTAGCGACCATCGGGAGAAAAGACAGCCTGTCCGCTGCCTCCACCTTCTATTGTAGTAGGCAGGCCGATTTCCTGGCTATGAATTTGACCACTCCCGCCATCTTTGATCAGTATGCGGTGATATATATTGGAGTTCCATCGGGGTATCATGATCCACCACCAAGTTCCATTGGCGTGTTTGGTTGCCGTAAGATGCCCTGGATAGAGGGTATCAGCAATAGCGATTTCGTTTTTTTGTACTACGGTTCCTAGCCCACTGTTAAGACTCATGTCTATGATGCTGTAATACAAAGGATCAACTATTTTAGCAAACACTGGTTCTTCAATGCTGGTTTTTCGTTGATGAAATAAATAATATTTATCTGGATCGTTGGGAAAAGGGATAATGATAGCCCCTTGTAAAATAGAATATCCCGCCGCTACGCCTGTACAAACCTGGTTGCGGATTTCTCCCGGGTTCAGGCTGTCACCGTTTTCCATGATCTGATGGGTAGCATCCGCGATATGGCAGCCATTGGTATAGAAAAGAAGTCTTCCTTCTTTGTCGCTCATGCTAGCATTGGTGAGATAAAAGTCTGTAATAATGCTATCTCTGTACATTTTTGGGGGGCTGTGATTGAAATCAAAAAAAGTAGCGCCCCAATTAGGATTAGGGGCTGTGGAGTTGTAACCAAATAGCCAGTTGAAGTCTCTTCGCTCCCCAATTTGGGCATCCATTGCAGTTATTGCAGAGAAGAGGAAAAAACCGGTAAGCAGGAGTTGTGCATAGCTGGCTCTAAGCGTTGAGCTACCAGGTTTCGGGGGCGTGTTTGGCTTTTGCCTCCGGCGGCCTACTTTTTCAGTCGCCAAAAAGTAGGCAAAACGCTTGTCAGCATAAACTCCTCCGTCAAACAATATGCTGACTGGCCCCCCCTCCCGTTTTTCTGAGATTGGCTTAAAATAGACTTGAGTATAAAAACACTTATTTTCGGGATGCCCCATATTCCAGCGTCATTTATTGATGATTAGTTTTTGAGATTGGATGCGTTGTTTGTTTTTTAGCCAACTGGCAATATATACGCCGGCTGGTAAGGCAGATACATCCCAATGGTAGCTTTTTTGGCCGCTTGTCAGGTTTAAATAATGAACGGTTCTCCCCAGGGCATCGTACAATCTCAGGGCTCCCTCCACCTGATTATTTTCCGAAAACAGCACACGGATCTCTCCACTGCCCGGATTGGGCGACAACTCAAAGCTTGCCCCCTCCACAGCCGAAAAGAAAGGCAGCGAAGTACTGATACTCGGATCACAGGGCGGATGGCTTGTGCCCAGGCGGTAGTTGGGGAAGTTGAGTGTTCCCGAAGAATCAAAAGACGGAAGCTGTATAGCATGCTGATCAACTTGGCAAGCCACCCCTTTTTTATTAGGATATTGGATAACATGCATTACATTGGTGCCGTTTGGTGGATCAATATAAATTCGGCAATCCGGCCCCAGTTGCATTTGCCAGAAAGTGGTGGGAAAGGGGGAAGCAAAGCCATCGTATTCAGCTACTACTACTTTAGAGGCAGCAATATCATCGGCCCAAAGATCAAACTGATAAACCTTGAACAGCGGCCCGACATATAAAAAGCGGGAATTGGATGAAACGGCAACGCCTGCCTGGTAGTCATTACTATCTACTTCTATCTGCCTGAAATTGCTGAGCAGTCCGGTCTGTCGGTCGAAATCATAGATGTAGAGCTGATCGGCCAGATTGTAGCGGATGTAGTAGCGGCCATCGGGAGAAAAGACCGCCTGACCACTGCCATCACCTGCTTCCGTGGTAGGGAGACCGATTACCTGCTTGTGGATATCACCACTCCCGCCATCTTTGATCAGTATGCGGTGATAGGCATTGGAGTTGCGTTCGGGTACCATCAGCCACCACCAAGTTCCATTGGCATGTTTGGTTGCCGTGAGGTGACCTCCATATAAGGTATCAGCAATGGCAACTTCGTTTTTCTGTACTACGGTCCCTAGGCCATTGTTGAGACTCATATCTACAATGCTATATAACAGACTGTCTATGACTGTATTGATGACAGGTTGGTACACCCACTTTATTCTTTGGTGAAATAAATAATATTTATCGGAGGTATTAGGAAAAGGGATGATAATAGCTCCCTGCTTAATAGAATAACCAGCTGCTACGCCTGTACAAACCTGGTTGCGGATTTCTCCCGGATTCAGGCTGTCACCGTTTTCCATGATCTGATGGGTGGCATCCGCGATATGGCAGCCATTGGTATAGAAAAGAAGTCTTCCTTCTTCGTCGCTCATGCTAGCATTGGTGAGATAAAAGTCCGTAATAATACTATCTCTGTACATTTTTGGAGGGCTGTGATTGAAATCAAAAAAAGTAGCGCCCCAATTAGGATTAGGGGCTGTGGAGTTGTAACCAAATAGCCAGTTAAAATCCCTACGTTCTCCGATTTGGGCGATTGAGATACTAATGTTGTACAATAAAAAGCAAATCCCTAAAACTAATTTAACATTCATTATATCTGATTTAGAAATAGGTGGAGCCTAATACCTGACTCCACCTATTGCGATTATTTACTGATCACTAATTTTTGAGACTGCCTATGTTCGCTTCTATTACTCCAACTAATTACATAGATTCCTACTTGAAGGGAGGACACATCCAGAACATAGAGGTATTGATTTTTTGTCAATTTTTTGTGAATCGCTATCCTCCCATAAGCGTCGTACAATACCAATTCTCCTTCCACTATCGCTTTTTCTGCAAATGAAATGGATATCAACTCTCTCGCTGGGTTGGGCTGCAGGCTAAATCCCGAAGATTCCGAAAGGTTTTGTAGGGGGCTTTGTCGTAGCTGAGGCGGCTGGCAAAGCAGCCCGTCGTCATAGCTGTTGTCCTGTGCCAGGGCGAGCAGACTGCGCGCCTGAAAGACGGCATCGCCGCCCGCCAGGGGGCATTGATAGGCGATGGCCAGAAGCTGGTTTTGCTGCACATTGCTAAGCGTATCTACGCCCGTAGCAATGGTTTGCAGAAAAATGGCATTGACTGTCTTTTGGTTGGTTTCATACACAGCAGTATCGCTGATGGCGGCATTGGCAGCCTCCAGCGATGCAATTTGTGCCAGTCGCTGCTGTTCGATGCCCTGCCCGAAGGCGATAAAGTTCTGTTGTAGGTTTATAAATATACTTTGTACGCTTGTACGTTGTGCCAACAAACTCGAATCGGAAGGGCTGCCGATCAACAGGCTGTCCAGATAGGCCAGGGAGTCAGCCAGCCCGTTCAACTGGCTGTGATAACTGTTGAGGCTGTCTATAGTATTGCTATCCACCAGGTAAAGGGCCTCCAGCTCCTGTTGCAAGGCATCGAAAGCACCTACTGTGGTGCTAGTCTGGCTACTAAAAAACTGCTGCATCAGGCTCCCTTCCTGTAGCTCATCTTCCGCCGCTTTCAGCAGGCGGTAGAGGTGGCGGGCACTGGTCCAGGCCTGGGCATCGGCAAAGTCTTTAAAATCCAGTGTACCTGTAGCGATCAGGCTGTCGAGCTGGCTGTGGGGAATACCACCCCCGCCCCCTTCATCGCCGCAGGAGCGAACGCCCAGGGAGGTACAGCTAAAGCTGGGTTCGGGATCATCATCAGGAACAAACCAACCACCTGGTGCATGGGGTGGAAAAAAGAAGGGGTTTTCATCGCTATCTACGACAAAACGGTTGGGCTCGGCATTTTGTATAGTACCCATATGAAAGGCTCCTCCTGCTGCGGGGTCGGGGGTGCTGAGGGCGGATACGGCCCATATATTGCCCTGGTGGGAGAGTTCGCCTACGGTCACATTGGCGTTTCCGCCGGGCAGGCCGTACAGTAGGCCATAGGTATGGCTGCCCATTGTATTGGCGGAGAGGTCAGTTTTGGAGCATTGGCCCCAGAGGTTGATGCCTACGGGGGAGTTGTTGGCGGTATTGCAGGATACGTTGGAACGGGCCGTGTTGTTGAGGTAAATACCTTGCTGCTCATCCAGCGGGGCTGTACCGCTGCCGGTAGTGCTATTGCAGCGCAGCACATGCTGAAAGCCACCTTCGGTATATAGGGCTTTGTAGAGGGTATTGGCATTTACCGTGATCGTATTATCAATGATACGGCTGTCCGTTCCGCCCCGGTGGAAAAGGCCGTAGCGGCCGTCCTGCAGGGTGATAGCATTGCGTTGGATCTCCCAGCCGGTGCCGTAGGAAAACTCGTGCATATAGATGCCCGAGCCGGTGCTGGAAGCGTATTGGGTAACGACATTATCCTCTATATGACCATCCAGCGGACCATTGATGAGGGTATAAATACCTCTGGCCTTTGCCTCGATGGTATTGTCGCGGATGTTGACGGTTCTGTTTTGACTGAGCCGGATATTGATGCCGATGGCCATATCATCCATTTGCGCTTCTTTGATCCAAATGTTGTTGCCGCTGGAAAATACGCCGGTGATGCAATTGTTGAAAGCGGCTATTCGCCCGCCGGTGCCCTGCATATAAGTGCTATGGCCCTGCCCCCGGGTATAGACGCCGACATCATCAATATCCGAAAAATTATTGCTGTACACAAATAGATTGGTATTGATGGCACGTATCCCATAGTCCAGGTTGATGAAGGAATTGGGCAGTGGCTCGTCTGGCCACCAGCCGAAGGCGCCCTGCTGCAGGTCGTTGAGGAAAAGTCCTGCCAATGCATTGCTGCCCTGGTGCGGTGCTTTGAGCGATTCGTCGCTGCTAAAGGTATTGCCGTAAAACTCGGAATGGAATACATTGTTGGTAGCGGCATTAGAGGGCACATACAGCCCTACATAATTGTTGTGAAAGGTATTTTCTACCACCCGAATGGTTGATCCGTCCAGGGCGGTAATGGCATTCAAGGCATCGCTGACTTCGGATAGCTCGATATCCAGGGTAGCCCCTGCTTCCAGGCTAATGCCTTGCCACATAGTCTCACAGGCAAAGAGTTTTGATTTTTTGATGCTGAGGGTATTGCCTGATTTGATGGTGATGGAGGCATTGGGGTGCATGGCGAGTTGAGATCCGGCACTAAGGCAATAATCTTCATCTATTTCCAAGTCTCCATATACTTGCCAACTTTGACCAACATTAGTTGGGCAGGCGAATTGTGGCGAAATGATATTGTTGAGCTGGGAAACACTTGCAGGTCCGGTAATGGTAACAAAATCTGTATCTATCCGAGTATTTATTTTTCGTTGTTCTCCATCCACTTCTTCAACAGTGAGAAAGGTATGGTAAGCTCCAGATGATCCACTATTGATGACTTTTGCCCAAAAGGTAAATGTTTTGCATTCCGATTTCTGAAAAGCGACGTTATTCAATTCCAGTTTTTCAAAGGGTGGATCTTGAACGGGAGCTGGAAAGTCAGTATAAGGAGGGATGATTTGCTGAGAAGCTATCGGGCTTTCAATAAGAAGGTTCATATATCTGGTTTCAAAGCAATCATTGCAAACCTCAACGGTATATTCAATCGTTTCGCCTTCCGGACAACCCAGTAAGGGATGGCTATTACTGGGCGTTATAGAGGTCGTAACTTTGCATCTGGGACAACTTGCATCAACGCAGCTGGGACAATTTACTTTTGGGCAAGAACGGTTGTTGTCTAAACAATCTAAACTGATTATGGAAGTCCAAATTCTACACAGGGATTCGAAAGTAAAACCTATACCCTCGGTGTCGCCGCAAGAATTGCCACACATAATTGCAGAATTGTTTGGAAAACTACAGATGTTGGCATTAACGGGTTGGCAAAGATTATCAATATGATAAGCATTAAAAACATGACCTAATTCATGTGCAAGTACAAAAGGGCTAGGAGTTGGGCTTACTTGAGATACAACACCGTAAGAATGCCTCGCAGGGCCTTCAAAAATAGATTCATTGCATATTCTGGGTACGCCAGAGCCTGGACCGAGAGCAACACCACAAGGAATTAAATCCCTTCCAGAAAACAGGAAAGCTATATCTCGGAAAAGACAATCTCTGTGATTATTCCAATAATTTTTCATAGCTATCCTCAACTTATCAATTTCGCCTGATCCAATATTGGGATAAGGGTCATTGGGGTCCTCCCAAATGTAAATACAAGTTGCCGAAATAGTTAGGTCAAATTCTTCTTCATATATAATACTTGTTTCTGCAATGGTAAACTCTATGGCAGCTACAGCCGCAATTGCATCATCGTTATAAAGATCGTGATAATATTCATAATCAGCTTCGGCAGCAAATTCCAAGGTCCTCGCTACACCATCTTTTTGTATCGCAAGATTTGTAGCACATTCGTTGAGGATCGTAGCTGGACAAGGAGTAGGTGTTTTGTTGAATTGAGGGGCATTTTTAATCAGCATATTATTGTGAATAAGATCTTTACCAGATTTCTGATAAGAAATGTAATCGTTCTTGGAAGATGGCAACGATTCGGCTATCTGATTAAGTCGCTGAATATAAAAATAAGTGCCTGCCAGTTCAATCTTTCCATATAGAATATCTTCAGAAATGTAGAATATGGCTTTAGAGTTGGGAATGCCTCTAATACTTCCTGTAAATGTATTTGGCCGATCAAAATCCTTTTCAACCCACCCGGAACGGCTGAAACCTAACTTAAATTGCTTTGATCTTATTGGTTTAGGTTTGAGGTTTAGCGTAAAAAGCACACCACTTAATTCAATTGAAAAACTTAAATTATCTCTTTCTTTTGCGAGTGCAACCCAAAGTTCAGCGGGGTTAATAGAATGCATTTGATAATTTGCCAAACCCTGTATGTTTAAGTCATTGGCTAAGCTTAGCGGCAAGCTATTGCCACAATATGAAAATGATGAAGACGAAGAAAAAGAAAAAATAGGTGAAAAGAGTAAAACCAGCAATAGACAACCAGCAATTGATTTTAGTCGGAGGTCTTTTAAATCCAGGAAAGAAGTAAAACGAACAACACATTTAAAATTAACTAATTCAAGGGGGGGGTAAAACGTTTCATTGTAATCGGATTTTGGTTAAAAAATTAGACTGAGACAAAAGCGTTAGAATCTCTAATATAGTGTATTTATTACTAAAACACAACAATCGTATTGCAAACAAGGGGAAGGAGAAAGGCAGCCCCCTCACTCCACCACCAGCTTTCCGGCTATCTCTCTGCCATTATCCAGCGTAAGGCGTATGATGTACAAGCCCGCAGCCAAGTGGCCCCGCTCGATTTCAATCCGGCGGCTATCCGGATTGGTATAGCTGCGCAGCTGGCGTCCGTCAATGGCAAAGAGCTGTAGCTGACGGATACGCCTTGAAGGATTGTGCAGCTCGATGAAGGTATTTTGATTCATCGGGTTGGGGCCTATAGAAAAGCCTGCTTCATGTACCGGGCCGGCTATCTCTTCAGTGCTGGAAACCACATCCAGGAAAGTCTCTACTTTTTGGCATGCATCATATACCTGGGCCAGATCGGGGCAGGGGAGGGATATATCGGGAACCATCAGCACAGCGAAACGAAGGCTGTTGACAGCGCCGGGCGGGAGTTCGAAGGGGCCGGAGCTGAGCAATATTCTCCGATCTTCGGGAATGGATGGTTCCGTACACATCGACCAGCCGCCGGGATCGTTGGGAGGATTAGAGAAAACGTGATGGCTCACATCCGTACTGGCAGGATCATAACCTGATCCGCCCTTTGTAAGCGGCGTACCATCGCGCCAGCTACCGGTGAGGTAATGGTAAAATTCATTGGTCAGCTGAGGAGCACTTGTGCCAGGCGGAGTATTGAATGAATGGTTGTAATACATAAAATTGGACAGGCCGTTATCCATTACCTGCCCGGTATTTTGGTCGATACGCTTGGTGCCTTCCAGTACTTTAATAGCCAATACAGGAGGTGTATCGCAATAACTTTGTACATTGGAATTGAAGCATTGACAGTTGCCCAGCTCGCCATCCTCCTGTTCTTCGTTATACACAAACACGAGGTCCCGATCCGGATCGGAGCCGAAAAAGTCATTTGTTGTGCAGCCCAGATCGTGGTCGATCCACAGGCCGACATATGCAGAATCGATCGATTCAATAGCCCGGTTGATGAATTTGAAATCGTAAAAAGTAGCATTGTTGATCGCATCTTCACTGCTTGCATAGGCGTAAGCCAGCGCCTGTACTTCAAATTGTAGCGCGTCGCCATTACTCTCCGAGTGAACACCTCCATTGTCATTAAATACCCACCAAATGCCCTGATCAGCACCGTGAATATCAGGCAAGTCTCCTTTCATGGGATCATATACACCATCGGCATCTACATCGAAAAAAGGAGCCAGGCCCTGTGGTGTGGAAGGCAATAAAAAACCAAACATTCCTTCAAAATGAGGATTACCCTGCCCCGGCCAACCCAAAATGTTTGGTGGCACCTGACCATCGATCTGTCCATTGTCGGCCCAGTCTGCCTGATGCGCATCGATTTGTACGCCGGTGACTTGCCAAAAGCGGTCGAAATTAGCGCAATGATCAATGGTAGTGATGCCGACCTGACTAAGAGGCCCCGGCCAATAATCCGTCTGACCGCTGCCCCTTCCGTAGCCGGCTGCTGCTACCTTCAAGTTACCAGCCGGATCAAATCCGCCCATCCACAGGCCACCTGCATATATGGCAATCGGGCCATTGCCCGGGGTATCATCATTGGGAAAGAAGTACCCTCCATCGAGGCCATCCCACCACAGGCTGCCGGCACCAGGGAGTAAGGCACGTACATTATTGGTATTCAGTAAGGTGATGGCTGTTGGATGTGCACAATCCTGGGTGAATAGCAGCACTGGTGGAAAAAGGAAAAAAAGAACAAGCATTTGGTAAGCAGGAAACAGGGAGTAGCAATTTTTCATCTGTTTAAAATTTTATACAAGAGCTAGAATCTAGCTCAATAAAAGCAAAAAGAGTTGCGAATACTAAGAGTTAAAATTTCATCTACATGCTCCCCCCGAAGGTTGGCGATACTCTTGTGTGCTTAGCATTCAAAGTCAGTTTCATGTACGGGGTTTCCTCATTTGATAAGGATATTTCAACCTCCAGTAAAAAACGACCTTAAGCAACTTTTGTTAATTGTTGAATTTGATTTATTTGTTCGGCATCTAAACCTAGCTCTTTAAGTCGTTTAAGATGATGCTGAATCTGTTTATTTTTTCGTTTGTTGTCTAAATAATCACTACCTAATTCTTTGTATGCTACTTGGTCTTGAATGATATAATAGGCGGCGATCAGGATCTTATGTCCTACTGCAATTAATGCCTTTTTCTTGCCTCTACGTCCTACAAGACTATCGTATTTACTTCTTAGATAAGTACCTTTGGTTCGAGTAGCTGCCCATGCACATTGCACCAGTAGCGTCCTCAAATATTTATTACCATGTGTTATCCGTCCACTTTTTTTTTACCTGCACTTTCATTACTTCCTGGGCTTATACCTGCCCATGAAGCTAGATGTTGAGCCGTTGGAAATTGATCCATATTGTTACCTATCTCCGCTATTATTCCTGCTGCGCCATCCTTACCTACTCCCGGTATACTATCTAATAGTTCAACATCTAGTTCCATTTCATTAGCTCTAAGTTGGGCTTCGATTCGTTCATCCAACTTTTCTAATAATGCCTCTTTTTCTGCCATAGAATCTCGTATTGTTGTCAGCATAAAACGATGGTGGTCACTTAAAGCGCCTTGCAGAGCTAATCCTAATTCTTCTTTACTAGCTTTCATCCGGCCATGATGAAAATTCACTAACTCCGATATATCTTCTTGACCTTCTAGCATCGCTTTAATTATTTTGGTCGCTACTGCTCCACTCATATTACTCAACACACAGGATAGCTTAATATTGGCATCTTCTAATATTTTTTGTACTCGATTCTTTTCCGAGGAAATCGTCCCAACTATCTTACGACGATAACGCGTTAAATCTCGTAACTCGCGTGTCCCCTTCGGCGGCACAAAGCTGCCTTTCAACAATCCACTAAGTAACAACTTCGTTATCCACTTACTATCTTTCTTGTCCGTTTTCCGTCCTGGCACATTCTTAATATGACGTGCATTAACTAACAGTATCTCAAATTCTTCCTCTAATATATTGTACACAGGCTTCCAATATACACCAGTGCTTTCCATTGCTACATGAGTAATATTATTGCTCTTCAACCAATTTCGCAATTCCTCAATCGAGCTAGTGTACGCATCATAACTACGCGTTTCTTCTTCTAGGCCAGTTCCTCGTATCGTTGCTACAAGTATCTTCTTGTGGATATCTATCCCACAGCCTCGCTCAACTATTTGTTCGAATATTATTTGTTGCTTTTTCATCTAATGTTTTTGGTTCCCAATTTAATCATTCCCTTGTCTGTCTATATCTTTTAGTCATCGGAGTTTCATGTGGTTAAAATTTTTCTGCGTTTAAAAATATGCAAATTCCCGAACGCTTTCGGGATTGCACCTATGTAACCGCGTCGCTCTCACATGAGCTTTTTTAATCATTTCCTTGTGTGAGCTTATGATTAAATAAGCTTATGCTCGTTTCATAGCAATATACTTTTGGAAAGTAGGAGAATAAACAACTTATAAGTATTAGGTAGGGAAAAGATACCGCTTTTGCACAAAAGTTAAAGGAAGAATGAGTAAAGACCGCTTTGTGGTGGGTGAGTAAGCAGCTTTAGCGAATAAAGCCCCCCGTAAGGCGGGTCAATTCCGTTTCGGTTTTTTGCAAATCATAGATGGCATTGAGGCGGGCCTGCGAGGCATTGATGTATTCCAGCTGCACGCTGCGATAGTCAAACGAATTAATCTGTCCGGCCCTAAATTGTTCATCGGCCAATTCGAGATTTTTACGGGCGTTGTCGATCAGGGCACTGCTAATATGAAGTACCTGGCGTTGTTTTTCATAAGTAGCCAGCGTATTTTTTAGCTGTACATTCAGCTTGCGTTTCAAGTCCTCAATGTTCAGCTCGGTTATCAACTCCTGCACCTTGGCATTTTCGATGCTTCGGCGGGTGGCACCAGCATCGAAGAGCTTGTAATTGGCATTGAATTGCAGATAGTAATTGAAAGTTTGGCTGGGCACTACACCATATTCCAGGCGAGTGTTGGGATTGATGGCATCGGATTTGGTGACGTCAAAATTTTGCGACACGCCACTTCCCAGGCCAATGGTAGGGAGGCGGTAGCTCTCCCGGTAGTCGCGCTCGATACGCGCCAGGCTCCGTGCGATCAGCAGCTTGTTGAGGCCTTTGTTGTTGGTGAGCATCTTGCGGCTAAGGGTATTGAAAACATAAGCTTTAGCTCTGTATTGGAGGCTGTCAGTGAGCTGGAAACGCTTGTCGATGGTTTTTTCTCCGATTGCCAGATTTAGAAGGCGTTGCGCATTTTCAAGGGCAATGCTTTGCAGCAGGATATTAGTGGAATCGTTGAGCAGAGCGTGTTGGCTTTGTAAAATATCAAACTCACCCGCCTGCCCGTAATCTTTTCTCACCTGCTGATAAGCGACCCCCTCTTTTGACAGATCCATTACCTCCTTCAGCACCGCCAGGCGTTCCTGTTCGATGAGCACCTGATAATAGGCCAGGATAATTTGCTGGATAGATTCCTCTACGGCAATCGCCAAATTGCCCTCTGCCAGGCGCTCCAACTCTTCAAAACGTTGCTTGCTGATACGTGGCCGAAACCCGTCGAATAGCGTCCAGTCGAGATCGATGCTGGCGGTAATATCTCCGGTGAAGTAATTGATGGCGTCATTATTTCCCTGAAGGAAGGAAATACCTACCTTTTGATTGGTATAGCCATTGTGGGAAAAGAGATTGAAATCAATGCTGGGGTATTTGCCGCTGGCCTTCCAGCTATTGTTGCGCTCGGCGATGTCAATTTGTTGCTCTGCTATTTGTATCTGAAAGTTGTTGTGCAAGCCGGTTTGTATAGCCTGGGATAGGCTAAGCGAATGTTGGCTGCTTGCCATCAGGGCCCCCAGGAGAAAGAGCCCGACCCATAGGGTACGGATATTTGTAGCGATCGATTTCCAAAACCGGCAAGTAAATGATTGGCTCATATGTCAAATTCGGGATAAAATTCGTTTTTGCTAACGTTTGAAAGTATGCAGCGATTATGCCAAGCATTTGATAAGAAGGCTGATGCACAAACGAGGAATGGGCAAAAGTACTCATATGAATTGAATTAATGAAAGGAGCTTTTTGCCATTTATTCATTCACGGACTTCTTTCAAAAAGCCTGCTAAAACTGGCTTTACATATCATTGATGGTTATATTTGCGTTGTTATCAGGCGTAACAAGGGCTGGTTCAGTACATTGAGGGTATAATTGTTTTTAATGTATATTTTCTTGTTACTTGAAAACGCTTCCTTTTTAATCAACACCAACAACGATGAAACGCTTATTCCCCCTGCTTTTTTTGTTTTTATTTATTACCTCCTTACCTTCAACGGCTAATGGAGCTCCTGCTAATCAGGATTTTGTATATGCCATTCACATTGGCGCTTTCGTGAAGGCCAAAATATCGGATTTTGAAGACATTCGCCCCTTTGGCTACATATATGCCGAAGAGTTTGACCCCAGCCTGCTGCGAATTTATATGGGCGACTATGAAAGCGAAGCCGCTGCAAAAAAGGTGATTGCCAAAGTGAAAGCCAAAGGGTATTCCGAAGCCTACATCACTGGCCGGGCACTGGCCAAAGGCAAAGAGGTAGCGGTCATCCAACTGGCCAGCAAGCCGCTGTCTGAAGCGGTTGATTGGCGTCAATTTGCCAAAGCAGGCCTGCTACAGGTACTATCGGACAGTAAAAATATAAAAATCACAAGCGGCAGCTTTGCCAGCGCCGAGCAGGCGCGTCAGCGCTTGGGGAGCATCCGCAAGCTGGGATTCAAAGATGCTTTTGTCAAAACGCTTAATGATGTGTACCTCCATCCTGTGACAAGCTTCGAAGCCGGCCCCGGTTTTAGGCCCGGCGCCCTCCTTACCGTTGATATGGACGATGAGCAAGCTCCCCGGGATGTGCCGCCTCCCCCTTCCCCAAACACAACTATCCCTAAAGATATCCCGCAGACCTATGATGTAATAGCCGAAAAATCTCCTGCCTCATCTTTTGCGCTGCCCAACATTCGTGTGAAGGTAAAACGCAACTCAGTCATTGAGCTACAAAAAGAACTCAAAGCGATCAAAACCTACAACAGCAGCCTTGATGGCATGTATGGAAAAGGAACGGCAAGAGGCTATGAGACAGCACTCAGCCAAATGCCACAGCTCCGAAAATATAGCCTGCTGGCCAAGTATTCCAAGCCGGCATCCATGGCTAAAAAAGAGAATATTCTTCAGCACTATGTCAATAAGCTGCTCGATGATACTCCCGCTGCCATGAAAGGCCTTGAAAGCTCAAAAGAGCCGATCGCTAAAGCCTATCGGGCCTATGTACTCTCACGAAATAAAGGCAGCCAGGTAGAGATCGATGCTTTGATGAATACAGCCATTAAGGAAGCCTTTGGAGGAAAACATGCAATGGGCACAACAAGCGGATTCAACCACAACGCTACCTATACCTACACTTCTTTTGATCAATTGCTACAGCATATTCGTTTCATTCAAGCCGCTTCGGCCAAAGAGCTGGCAGTGCCTTGCTGGATGTTTGAGCAGCACCCCAAAGAAGCAGCCAAAGCTTTTGGTGGAAGCAGCCAGGCCGTGTTGTTGGCCGACTGTGAACGATTTATGCAATGGGACGAGATAAAACTGCTGGCCACTATTACGCATGATCTCAATCCCGCCGCTTCTGTCAAAACGGCTCGCGCAGCTACCGATAACTCCCGCCGGGCGATGCTGGCTCTGTCGCCACAACCCCTTTCCGCACTCGAAAAGAAGCAAGCTGAAGATTGGCACACCGCTTTGCAAAAGGGCCTGAAAGCCTGGGCGGCAAAGGATCCGCTGCACCAAAAGCTGGTAAGACCCCTGCGCATTGCTTACTTCCAGTCATTCGTAAGGCTGGAAGATTTTTATATGGATAAAGGCTTCAAAGCCAAAGAGGCCAGAGGGCTGGCCTTGGCGGTATTGCACAGCCTGGTGGATGCACCGCTGGCTGCTTATCAGTCGAAGTAAATATGACCATTCGTGAATAGAGGAAGCCGTGTGCCAATCGCCATTTACTGCTCCCTATTTTATAGCAAAAGTAAAGCGCAGGATATGCTCCATCGAGGTAGGTGCAATGGTGCGCAGCTTCCAACCTACCCGGATATTGAATTTTTCGGCGGAGACATTTTGATTGGCATCTATCAGGCTACCGGCCAGGGAGAGCCTGCTGCCGGTATTGGAGGGTACTTCCGGATGGAAAAACGCTTCGCGGAATACAGTGCTGCCGCTTTCAAAGAGATCAATAGTAGCTTCCCGAATGAAGCCATACTCGCCATCGGAAAACAGGCTGGTTAGCTCGGCTGATTTTGGACTGATGCGGCTGATATCCTCTTTGGTCATCCCCCGTGCTACGAGGATCGAATCCATTCTCGAAGGGATATTGAAAAATTCAAAGTAATGCGTTTCGATAGGATTGAGGCCTGCCGGCGTACTGAAATTGAGCTGGTAAGGGATGGTGAAAAGAACATCGTCGTCTTTACTACAATTGGCCAGCAATAGAGTGGCGAAAGCCAGAAGGAAATATCTGAAAAGCATAGCGGAGCATTCTGGTGAAAAAATCTGCACACGTGTTTACTCGTTCAAAACGCGCGAATCCCTCAAAATTATCATTATTGAGCGGTACGCTATTTGTAGTAAGCCGCAAGTTTACAAATTACGTTAGAATCAAAAGGTTTACAGATAAAGTTCTGTAAACGTCGAATCCAATGACATCCAATTTTCCAAAAAGATTGGAGAGAAGATGTTAAGGCTTCGATCCATAAGTCAGGAGAATGTCCAAAATGTGTAGGTATTTGTTCAATATCGTTAACATTTTGGATAGCCAAATGAGTTTTTGCCGCCTGACTATGAGTTGAAATAATAGTAGCAACTTGCTTTAATCGCATTTGCAAAATGGTTGTAATCATCAGGATGTAGAACTGGATATTGACTCCATTTGGAGTATTATTGAATAGATGAATGCCCTTTAAACTGCGTTTGATGAATTTGAACAACAGTTCAATTTGCCATCGAAAAGCATAGAGGATAATGATCTGGACAGTGGTTAAATCCAATCTGTTGGTGCAGATGGAAAACTGAGAGTGCAACACTTCAAATTGAATAAGCCGATAGACTTTTTCCAAATCATCAGATTCAAAACGGACTAAACGATCCGTAAGCTTTTTGAAGCAACGTGGAATAGTTTGTCCTGTTGCACAGCTTAATTGAAGTTTGGTGTATTGAGCCACTTTGATATTGTTTTTGATACGGAGGATAAAAAAGGCTTTGGCTGCTTCAATTTTTGCAGCTACAGCAAAGCTGAAATATCCTCTGTCCGCAATATAAGTTACCCCTGTTTGAAGGATACTTAAAAGGAATTTTCTTTCAGAAGAATTCGCTTTTAAACCGATAAACTCCACAGGCAACATCCGGTTGAGTTCAAATGACAAATGTAAGCGAATCGCTTTTTTCGTCTTTCGATAAGCAGCCCAATCCATTGAACGGAGGGTAGGGAAAATACTGCCATCCACCAGTTGGAAGATGCCCAATTCGTCAAATGCTTCTATCCGTAGCCAGTCGCAATTGCGCAAAACATGTTGATACAATTTTTCAAAGAACTCCGAGTCAAATCGGGTGAATCCGTCTTTCATCGTTGAAAACGGCGTGTGTTTTAATCCTAATGATTCACTAACCTGACTTGTTTGCAAATCGGTGATGAGTTGTCGTAAAGTCGGTATGCCCATCACAAAAGCATAAATTAATTTGAGTGTGAAATCGGCAAAGAATAATTTTCTCGAACCGGTTTGTTTGTCAATTTGTGTACCTTGCTCCTCAAGATATTTTTTCAGAGGTGCAAGTAATTCCTCAAAGGTTGTGTGCATAATAGAGTGTTTTTTTCCTTACTCTATATTAGCACTTTTTGGGGAATGCACCTCTTTTCAAGAATCGTACCGCTCAATAATGCAAAATTATTCTTTTGTTTGTATTTTAACATGTCTTACAGAATTTTTTGTACTTTTTGAAGTAAAATCTAGCAAAACGAAACCTCAATTACTCATGGGCGAACAAAAAGTATCCATTCTCACAGAGCAAAAAGACATGCACCGCTTTGTGCGTTTTCTGCTCAATGATGTCCGGGCTCTTGAACAGATGCTCGAAAACGGCATGTTTGAAAGCGGAATCACCCGCATTGGCGCCGAGCAAGAGATGTGTATGGTACACAACGATACCTACAAACCTGCCACCATCGCGATGGAAGCCTTAGATAAAATGAAGCGCTACAAGTGGGTCGAAACCGAGCTGGCCCGCTTCAATCTCGAGACCAACCTCACGCCCCGCCAGCTAAAAGGCCGATGCCTGTCGCAACTGGAGGAAGAAAATTTTGGTAAGCTTCAAAAAATTCGCGCCAAGCTAAAGAGCCTCGATGCGGACATCATACTCACCGGCATCCTGCCCACCCTGCGCAAGTTTCATCTCAGCATGGACAATCTCACACCCAAAAAGCGCTACTACGCACTGATGGAATCCATCAACCAGCAACGCCTCGGCTCTGCCTACGAACTGCGTCTGCTGGGCATCGATGAGCTGCTCGTCAAGCACGAATCACCCTTGCTCGAAGCCTGCAATACCAGCTTCCAGGTACACCTTCAGGTATCGCCCGATGAGTTTGTAAAAATGTATAATATCGCTCAAACGCTCGCCGGACCAGTGATGGCTATAGGCGCCAATTCACCCATCGTATTTGGCAGGCGGCTTTGGCATGAGTCGCGCATCGCACTATTCCAACAGGCGCTTGATACCCGCTCAACCCATGCGCACATGCGGGAGCGCAGCCCCCGTGTCAACTTCGGGAATGGCTGGCTGAGAGGCTCCATTCTCGACATTTACAGGGAAGATATCGCCCGTTTTCGGGTGCTCATCAGTGGGGATGTAGAAGAAGACGCATTGGCTGTGCTGGCCAAGGGCAAGGTACCCAAATTGCGGGCCCTACAGGTACACAATTCCACCGTGTATCGCTGGAACCGACCCTGCTACGGAGTTAGCGCTAATGGCAAACCCCACCTGCGCATCGAAAACCGGGTGCTGCCGAGCGGCCCAACCGTACTGGATGAGGTGGCTAATGCAGCTTTCTGGATCGGCCTGATGGTGGGGATGGCTGCCCAAATCCAGGACATTAGCCGCCATATTGGCTATGCCGACATCCGCGACAACTTCGGTAAGGCGGCCCGTTATGGTATCGATTCCAAATTTACCTGGTTCAAAGATGCCAAGGTATCGGTGCCGGAGCTGGTATTGAAAGAGCTGTTGCCCATTGCCCGCAAAGGTTTGAAAGATCACAAAGTGAATAGGAAAGATATCGACAAGTATCTCGGTATCATTGAAGAGCGGGCAAAACGACATACCAACGGCTCCCGGTGGATGCTGCGCGCCTTCACAAAATTGCAGGAAGAAACCAGCCGCGATGAAGCCCTGACCTGCCTGACAGCCTCAATTATTGAAAATCAAAAAAAGGAAATCCCTGTGCACAAATGGAAAACTCCTGAATTGAAAGACCTCTCCGATTATCGCCCTTCCGACCTTGTAGTAGAGGAATTTATGCAAACCGACCTGTTTACCGTTCAAAAGGACGACATCATAGAGCTGGTGGCTGAAATGATGGACTGGCGCAAAATCCGCTTTACGCCCGTTGAGGATAGCCAGGGCAAATTGGTGGGCCTGGTGAGCCTGCGGCTCATCCTGCGGCACTTTACCCGCCACCACAAACAATCATCGAACGGCCAATTTATCACTGTCAAGGATATTATGATCGAAAACCCGGTGACGATCGGCCCTGGCAACACCCTCATTGAGGCGATGAACATTATGCGCGACTGCCAACTTGGTTGCTTGCCGGTAGTAGATGATCAAAACGAGCTGGTTGGTATCATCACGATGATGGACTTTTTGCGAATATCGGGGAGATTGATAGAAAGACTGGAGGAGTAGGGGATCGTAAAAAACAGACAAGGAGAGAGGTATTACTTCATCAGTGCCCGCTCTTCGATTTTCTTTTGCAAATTTTTACTGGTTGATCCCTTTTCAAGTGCCTGCTGCCACATGCCAATGGCTTTGTCGGTTTCGCCGAGCTGAAAGAGCACGTCGCCATAGTGTTCGAGTATGTCGGGCTTAGTGCTGCCACCATTGGCCAAAGCCTTTTCCATCCATTTGCGGGATGCTTTGTAATCACTCATTTTGTACAACACATATCCACAGGCATACTCAAGGACGGCCTGATTGGCATCCAGCTCGCAGGCGCGTAGCGCCATAGCCTTAGCATCATCAAGGCGGGCAGAACGGTGAGCAAGCTGTAGGCTGTAGTTGTGTAAAGTGGATACATCATCGGGCTTGATTTTGAGTGCCTGATCGAATGCCTTATCAGAGCGCTCGTACTTTTTGAGGTGGGCGTATTCAATGCCAAGTCGTTTGTGAATGTCGAGCTGAAGGGCAGGTTTGCTACGCGACATGAGCAGGGCTTGCTGGTAGATACTGACTGCTTCGGTATGTTTGCCCAATTCACTATTGGCAATACCATTAAAATAGTATGCTTTGGCCTGATTGGGAAAGAGGTCTATTGCCTTTTCAGTAGTTTGGCGGAGCGCGTTATAATCAGCCAATTCGGCCTGGATGTACATACTTTGCTCCCAAATGGTGAAAACGGTATTGTCCAAGTTAATGGCCTGCTGATACTTTTCAAGCGCCTTTTCTTTCTGGCCGGAATAGAAAAGCAGATCGCCATAGGCTGAGTAGGCCTTTGCCTCCTTGGGATGTACCCGGGTGAGGATAGCAGCGAGTTTGAGCCCGGCAGCCGCCAATTTTTCATCACCCCCATCGGCAATCCGATGGATGTAGGGAATGAGTTGTTTGATCTTCAAATCAATATCTACATCCGGTTTTTCAAAAATCGAGCGCAGGGAGTGGAGATAGCCCAGTTCCTCATCGCCCTCCATGTTGTTCTTGTTGGCAAGCGCGATGGTCGCTTTTGCATTGTCCGGCTCAATGGCGAGGATGGCCTTGTACGCTTTTTCGGCTAGTTGTTCTTCACCAATGCGCAGGTAAAATTCGGCGAGGTCATGGCGGTAGTTCAATTTGCTGGGATAGGCCTCGATGAGGTGTTCGAGCTCGGCAGCTGCTTTTTTGTGTTCCCCCATTCCTATGTACAAAGATTGCTTTTTGAATACCAACTCCTCGGTGATTCCTAAGGTTTTTTCCAAAGCATCATAGACTTTAATAGCCTTGTCGGCTTTGTTGCCTTTTACCAGGTAAAAAGCCCATTTGAATTGGTAGTATTCTACGGAAGGCTCTTCTTTGGCCAACTGCTTGTACACATCGGCAGCTTTTGCGAAATCGGCCATTTTTTCATACATATCTGCCAAAAACATGCGGTACCAGGGATTTTGCTCATCCAGCGAAACGGCCATTTGAATAGAGCTGAGGGCTTTGTCGTCTTTATCCAACACATCATAAATACGTGCCAGCTCATAGGCAGCCGCGTGGTTACGTTTATCCCGCTTAATGACTTCTTTGTACAAATAAGCCGCATTTTCATAATTACCCAGAATTTTTTCCTTATTGGCATCGATGAATACCTTTTGGGTATTGACTTCAGCTTCGCTGACGCGGCCGGGCTGGGCCCATAATGCCTGTCCGGCTGAAAGCAGCATAAAAATCAGAAGTGTGCTTATTAAGCGGAAGTAGTTCATCCTGTGTAGCTTGAATAATCGCCGAGGCTAATTTCAGACATTTTCCCTTTATATTCAACAAAGTTGCCAATCATACTGTTTGAGAGCTGCGCATCGGCAATAGTAGAGTCATTTTGAATAACGCTATTTACAATAACGGAGCCTTCAATAGTGGAATTGCCTCCCACCGACACATGCGGCCCGATCACTGAATTTCGAATGATTGCCCCCGGCCCGATGTAGCAAGGAGGCACAACCACAGCATTTTCGAGCAGCACATCCCCGGCGATCATCTTGTCCTGCTGATGGATGTCGAGCATACGTCTGTTGGTATGAATGACATTGGCTTTGGTGCCACAATCGAGCCATTCCTCGATGTGGGGTGCCTTGAAGCGGATTCCATCTGCCTTGAGCAATTCGAGTGCCGTAGTGATTTGAAATTCGCCCTTGTCGCGGATATCATTGTCCAGCATATGCTTAATCTTATCTCTTAAGGCTTCTCCATTTTTAAAATAATACAAGCCCACGATTGCCTGATCGGACACAAAAACCGGTGATTTTTCAACAAATTCGCTAATCACTCCCTGCTCATCGGTTTTTACAACCCCAAAAGACGAGGGATCGGCTACTTGCTGTACCCAGATAAGCCCATCGGTATCGGTGTCAAAAGAAAAATCGGCTTTAAAGAGCGTATCGGCAAAAGCGATCATACAGGAGCCATGCAGGCTGTCGGCGGCACAATAAATGGCGTGTGCCGGGCCCAGCGGCTCATCCTGATAGTAGATGCTCCCTTTGGCACCGAGGCCATTGGCAATACCGATAAGCTGTTTTTCGGCTGCTTCTCCAAAGTCGCCGATGATGAAGGCCACCTCTTCGAGCTGGCCATTGTATCCGGCGGCTAAATCCTCTACAATACGCTGCACCAATGGCTTGCCTGCTACGGCGATCAACGGTTTGGGTATCGTAAGTGTATGTGGCCGAAGGCGGGAACCTCGCCCGGCCATGGGAATAATTATTTTCATAAGCAATGGATCAGATATATGATCTATACTGATATTAGCGGCAAGGGGTTGCAATGATTGAGCAATACACCGCAGCAAATATACAATTATTCCCCTGGCGAGAAATCCTCTTTTCAGACTTTCGGTTTTTAAGGGGTATGCCCATCTCACCCTCCTTATTCTACCAGCGTCACTTTGAGCATATTGGTTCTAAAACGGCGGTGCAGCGGCATGCTGCCAGTATTGACAATTACATCGCCCACCTTTACCTGCCCGCCCACTTTGAGTATTTCTACTACATCGGCAATGGTATCATCGGTGGTGGTAAATTTGTCATAATAAAAACATCGGACGCCCCACAGCAGGTTGAGTGTAGAAAGCATATGCACTTTGTCAGAGAATATGTAGATTTTCGGCATCGGTCGGTAGCTCGACACTTTAAAGGCCGTATAGCCCGAGCTGGTCATGCCCACAATGGCATGGGCGCCAATTTCTTCAGCTGTTTTGGCTGCATTGAAGCAAACAGCATCCGAATAAAAGGTGCGCGACTTGCGTGACGGCTTGGGCTTGGCAGCAGGTGCGATGCTGTTTTGGCTCTCTACCTCTTCGATGATCTTATTCATGGCCTCCACTACCTTGACGGGATGTTTCCCGATAGAAGTTTCGCCGCTGAGCATTACGGCATCCGTGCCGTCGAGTACGGCATTGGCCACATCGGTGATTTCGGCGCGGGTGGGGATTGGCTGCTTAATCATGCTGTCCAGCATTTGAGTAGCTACGATTACGGGGCGCGCCCATTGGATGCATTTGCGGATGATGAGCTTTTGAAGGATCGGGAGTTTTTCGATAGGCATTTCAATGCCGAGATCACCGCGTGCAATCATGATAGCATTGGAAGCCTTGATGATTTTGTCAATTTTTTCAATGGCTTCCGGTTTTTCAATTTTGGCAATTACTTTGGCAGCATGACCTGCCCGTTCGATTTTCTTTTTCAGTTTCTTAATATCTCTGGCAGAGCGTACAAAGGATAGCGCCACCCAGTTGATGGCAGGTTGGGAAAGGATGAATTCCAGATCTTTTTCGTCTTTTGCGGTAAGAGAAGGCTGCCGGATTTTTGTGTTCGGAAGATTGACACCTTTGTTGGAAGAGAGGATGCCGCCATAGAGCGTTTTGAGTTTAACGGTATCCTTGCCATTGGTTTCCAATACTTCGAATACCAGCTTGCCGTCGTTTACCATAACCCGCTCGCCTGGCTGCACATCCTGAGCAAATTGCTCATAGCTCATGTATATTTGCTCCCTGTCGCCGATGCAATCCTTATTTACAAAAGTGATCACATCATCAGGGGCCAGCTTCAGAGTGTCATTTTTGATCTTACCTATACGGAGCTTGGGGCCCTGCAAATCAGCTAAAATGCCAACGTGCAAATTATATTTATCATTAATATAGGTAATATGGTTGATTACTTCCCGATGCTTATTGTGTGTACCGTGTGACAAATTGAGCCGGAATACATCCACCCCTGCCTGAACCAATTGGAGCAAGGTGCTGTAGGAACCGGAAGAAGGCCCAACGGTAGCTACGATCTTAGTATTTTGCTGATCCACAATTTGCATAAAAAGACTTTAGAAGGTGACACCAAAGGCAGCCTGGTGATGAATAATTGCAATTTTGGTAAAAGTACAGCGATACTTGTTATTTGACAAGTGGTAAAAAATTAAATTGAGGGAGGAGCTGACATACGTCAAATAAAAATAAAATATATTCATAAAATACAGAAATTCAATAAATTATAAAGGAAGGGAACAAAAAACCTTTAAAAACCTTTGGTTATCATAGCACTTATCGTTTATTTTGCAGTGCATTTGTTAAACCTGCCAGTTCGCCAGAAAGTTTTGCTAATCCTTTGAGGATTGAAAGCGCTCAGTGATCAGGCATAAAAGCGACAAAAATGTCAAGTATCGCAGAAAGAGTAAACAAAATTATCGTTGACAAATTAGGGGTTGACGAATCAGAAGTAACGGCCGAGGCCAGCTTCACCAATGACTTGGGAGCTGACTCGCTCGATACTGTTGAGTTGATCATGGAATTTGAAAAAGAATTCGATATTTCCATCCCTGACGAGCAAGCTGAAAACATTCAGACTGTTGGCCAGGCTATCGAATACCTCGAATCACAAATCCAGTCCTGATTTACCGAGATCGGATATCTCAGTTAGTCAAATAACTGTTTGATTCTTTAAAACAAAAGGACTGTCCAGAGGGAATAACAAGTTCCCTTTCTATGGGAAAGCAAAGTAATTTTATCCACCTTTCGGACAGTCCTCACTCTGATTTTAACTTTCTCTACATTTCCTACCCGTGTACCAAACCTGTGATGAAACCATCTTGATGCTACGTAGCAAAAGCCCGGCAAGTTCAATACCCGGCATTTGGCAACGCGGGTCCTCATCAAATACCAGATTATGAGAAGGGTAGTTGTTACCGGTATCGGAGCCGTTACTCCCATTGGCAATACGATAGCCCAATATTTGGAAGCTTTGAAAAACGGAGAGAGCGGAGCAGCTCGGATTACCCATTTCGATCCCACCAATTTCAAAACGCAGTTTGCCTGTGAGGTCAAAAATTTCGATCCGGAAGTAGCCATCGACCGCCGGGAAGCGCGTCGTATGGACCCCTTCTCCCGCTATGCTATGGTAGCAGTGGATGAAGCCATGACGGATGCGGGTATTGATCCCGAAAAAATCGACCCGGATATGGCTGGCGTCATTTGGGGGTCGGGAATCGGTGGCCTCACCAGCCTGGAGGAGGAGATCGAAGCCTTTGCCTCCGGAAATGGGATACCGCGCTACAACCCCTTTATGATCACCAAAATGATCTCCGATATTGCTCCCGGGTATATTTCCATCAAATATGGCTTCCGGGGTATCAACTATGCCACCGTATCGGCCTGTGCTTCAGCTGCCCACGCGCTGGGCAATGCCTTTGACAACATCCGCCTGGGCCGTGCTGATCTAATGATCAGCGGGGGCTCTGAAGCTGCCGTCACCCATGCCGGCATCGGTGGCTTCAACTCGATGAAGGCCCTATCCACACGCAATGAAGCCCCCAAAACGGCCAGCCGCCCCTTTGATCTGGAGCGTGATGGCTTTGTGTTGGGCGAAGGAGCAGGAGCCTTGATACTGGAAGAATATGAACACGCCAAAAAGCGGGGCGCCCGGATATATGCCGAGCTGGCAGGCTCGGGCGGTACGGCCGATGCGTACCATATCACAGCCCCGCATCCAGAGGGTTTAGGTGCCCGAAATGTGATGGCAATGGCATTAAAGGATGCCAAAATGAATCCTGATGAAATTGATTACGTAAACGTACACGGAACGTCCACTCCGCTGGGTGATATTGCAGAGGTGAAGGCTATTGGTCAGGTATTTGGCGATTCAGCCTATAAGCTAAACATCAGCTCTACCAAGTCGATGACGGGACATTTGCTGGGGGCTGCAGGAGCCATTGAAGCAATTGCGTGTATTTTGGCCATCCAGCATGGTTTTATTCCTCCTACGATTAACCATTTTACGGATGACCCCGACATTGATAGCAGGCTCAATTTGACCTTCAATACGGCCCAGCAACGAAAAGTGAAAGCTGCACTGAGCAATACTTTTGGTTTTGGAGGGCACAATTCTTCGGTTATTTTTAGAGAATGGGCTGCGTGAAAATAGGGAGGACTTTGGTGGCCGAACCTTGAATTTCCCGAAATTGTATAACTTTGAGCATATATTTCGCCAATGGTTGCTATCAAAACCCCTGTTGGTCAAAACCGGCGATGATAGTCGAAGCATTCCGCAAAACCAGTAAGAGATCAACCTCGATCGATAATTCTATAATCCTGATTTTTGAAATCATCATGCATTGAAGTGGCTCATTCGCATATATAATTTTTACTTTTCAAAGGATCGGAATTTTGCCAAAAGGCTGAGATCTCTTTTGGGGTTCACTCCTGCCAATTTGGCTATATTTAAGCTCGCCTTCTACCACAAATCCGCCTCTACCGAAAAGCTGTACGCCATCCAAAGTAATGAACGCCTTGAATACCTGGGCGATGCTATCCTGGGTACCATTGTAGCAGAATATTTGTTCAAAAAGTATCCCAACAGCAACGAAGGCTTCCTCACCAAAATGCGCTCTAAAATTGTGAAGCGCAGCTCGCTCAACAAGATTGCCGACAAAATGGGGCTCGATGAGTTCTTGGCGCAATACAATAATACGCGCCTCAGCCGCTCCATGCTGGGCAATGCGCTCGAGGCTTTGGTAGGAGCAGTATATTTGGAATGCGGCTACCGGGGTACTAAAAATTATGTGATCAATAAAATTTTGCGCGGCTATCTCGACATTCACCGCCTCGAAGACTTTGATGACAATTACAAAAGTCAACTGCTCGAGCATTGCCAGAAAAATGGCCAAACGGTTGCCTATAAAATGCTGGCAAAGTACAAATACGAAAAGCGCGACCGCTTTAAAGTAGCAGTGATGATCGATGGGAAAAAGCTGGCTACTGCAGATGATTTTAATAAGAAAAGCGCCGAGCAAACCGCTTCCGAAAGGGCTATGCAAATGCTGGGTCTGATGGATGCCAAAACCAACGGCGATAGCAGCCAGGCTGCTTCTGGACAAAAACGGAGGAAACAAAGAACGCCAAAACGGACTAAAGCCAGAAAACAAAAATAACGGCTCTTCTTTGCCTCTACAGCAGCGCTACTACCACCTGATCGGCCAAACCGGCCGGCACTTCAAATGACTGGCCATTTTGTTCCACTACAATGGATACCTTCCCCTTCTTACGTACCGAAACCGGACTGGTAGGCAGCAAGCCCAATTGCCAGAGTTGCTTAGTGGTGGCATCATCATTTTGAACCGAACTGATCCGCGCATTCTGTTGCTCGCGCAAATGATACAGCATCAATGTATTGGTGCCCGGCGATGCAGGCTCATCGGATAGTTGCGTGTTTTTGCTGGATCGCTTCTTTTCAGGAATAGGTGCGCCATGCGGATCGGTTTGTGGAAAGCCCAGCGACTGATCCACCTCATCCAGCAGCTCCTCTGTTAGCAAGTGCTCATAGCGTTCGGCATCTTCGTGGATTTGCTCCTCCGAAAGGCCAATCTGCTGCACCAGATAGGTTTCCCAAAGGCGGTGGGCCCGCACCAAATTGAGTGCGCTATCTTCTCCCGACTCCGTCAGTTCGATCTGATTGTTGGCAAATAACAGTAAGCCGCGAGATTTGAGTGTTTGCAAGTGCTTGAGCAGGATAGATTTATTAAAGCCCAGGCGATCCAGCAGATTGGCCATGTTGAGGTTGCCAGCTTGCTGAAGGCGTAGCGCTTGCTTGAGCGTATCTTCCAGCTGGATGCGGCGCTGGAGTTTTTGCTTTTGAAAGTAACGGGGCAGCAAGCCCTTGGCAGGAGCAAAAAATACGGCCAGCAGATATAACAAAAAGGCAATCACGGCCATCGCCGGGCCAGGGGGTGTTTCAAAAATAATGGCTCCGACCAAACCTATTACCGAGGCCAGCAAGCCAATCAAGGCCGATAAGCAAAGTACCCATTCCAGCCGGTTGGACAGAAGAAGCGCCGTAGAAGCGGGAGTAATTAGCATGGCTACCACCAATATGACGCCTACCGTCTGGAGGCTGGCAACTACCGCAAAGGACAACAAAAGCATCAGGAAGTAGTGGATATACTTTACGGAAATGCCCATCGTCTGAGCAATTACCTCTTGAAAGGTAGTGGCAAACAGATACCGATAAAAAACAACGACGCTGATAAGTACATAAAGTGTGGTAAAGGCAGTGAGATACAAATCGGTATCCGAAACGCCTAGGATATTGCCAAACAAAAAATCCTTGAGGTCGAGGTGTACCCCTTCATTCCGACTAATATTGGAAATGCCAATCACACCGATGGCAAACATGGCCGTAAAGACAATGCCGATCGCAGCGTCATTTTTAGTAGTTACATTTTGCTGAATCCAGGTGATACCCACTGCCGTGAGCAAGCCTGCTAGTACTGAACCGGAGAAAAAAGCGAGTTCACTGTATCCCACCAGCACGAAGGCCACCACCACTCCCGGCAGGATGGCATGCGACAAAGCATCGCCAATGAGGGCCATATTGCGCAGCACGATGAAGCAACCCAGCACACCGCACATGATGCCTACCATAGAGGAGGCAATCAGTGCCCGGATTGCCCAGGTCGATTGAAGGACTTCAAAAAGTTCGCTCATGAAAAAAGTCATTTAGATCATGTTTGAAAATCGTTTTTGAGACGATGGCTGGCAAATATCAAAGGATGAAATGTAAACATGATCTTAAGTATTATGAAGGTTTCTTATTGCCTACCCCTGAAGCGAAAGTAATATTTTTTTCAAAAGGCTAAAAATAATTTTTTAGGGCAGTCTAAAATTTGTAAAGATGGGAACGGATCATTTCAGTGAGCATGCCTTCTTTCATGGCATATGCAGAGATGATTATCTGCTGGGTTTGGGCTTTTTCGATGACGAAATGAATAAGGATGAGAGCAACGATCATCATGTCGGCACGCGATTCGGGGATGTCTTGTCGAGCTAGTCGTTTGCTAAGGTCGCAAGCTACTAATTCTTCATAAAAAGGGAAAAAATCGTCCACCCGAAGGCAGGCATGATAGGGGTCGGATTTGTGTTGAACCAAGGCATTTTCGAGCACATCGAAGGTGCCGGAAGCTCCAATCAGCAAGGGAGTTTTGTGCTCAGCCAGCGCAGTCATCAACGGCTTCAGCTCACTAAAAAAGAATTGTCTCAGCTCGGCTATTTCAGCGGAGGTGATGGGTTCGTGCCGGTGAAACTGGCGGTAGAGCACCGCTACTCCCAATGGAAAACTTTGGGCCCAATACACCTTTTGCCTATCCGCTATGATGAATTCCACGCTGCCTCCTCCAATGTCCATAATGAGTCCCTTGTTCTTCTGCAACGGCACCGCTTGGATAACTCCCTGATGGATCAGCCGAGCTTCTTCATTACCACTTATCACCTTCACCTCAATTCCGCTGAGCTCCTTAACCTGCCGGATAAATTCAGCCCCGTTTTCAGCCGTGCGAAGGGCTGCTGTACCAAAGGCTTGCACCTTGCTAACGCCAAAATGGTCAAGGGTTTCTTTGCAATGTTGAATGGCTTGCAGGCCTCTTTTCCAGGGGCCGGCACCTATCCTGGTAATTCCTCCCTCGGCCAGTTTGATAAAAAACCGATTGCGATACAATTCTTCAAACCGGCCATTTGGCATCACCTCCACGATGAGCATGTGAAAGGTATTGGTGCCGAGATCAATGACGGCATATTTTGGGTAGGGGGCTGTCATCAGGAAACTTCGATTCTATCCCCCCTGGCGCATGGAACCAGCTCGCTGGATCATGTCTTGATAAAACTTAATACCATCAGGTGTCATCATATTCCCATATTTGGGTTTATTATTTTCCAAAAAGATGAAGAAAGTACAGCCCGGGCTATAGTAAAGATCTGCCTCGAGCAGATTCTCGCCGTCATTTTGGTAAGTCACCCGGCCGATGGGCTTGCAATTGGGCGGTTTTGCAGCTGGTGCATCCGAGATATGGCGGATGGCTGTGATAATGCCATTCTTTTCATTAAAACTCATACTGAGCGGCAACTCATAATAGAGGTAATCGATGAATGTACAGTTTTGGGCCAGATTTTGGGCAATATCCATAGGCAGGCTGGGCAAAGTTTGGGCAGCCGGAGCTGGCGTTTTGGCTGGCGGTGCTGCCGGGCTATGAGCTGGTGGCTGCTCACCAGGAGATGAATTACAAGCGGCAAAACCGAGCAAAACTGGCAGCAACAAATGACGTAAGTAATACAACATATCAGGAATTGTTTGATTGATCAAAGCATGTACAAGAAGTGGAAGGTAAGAAATTTACCGCGCATAGATTGTGCATTGATAGAGCTTTTCGAATTATCGAACAGCAAATTGAGGGAGCGGGTCCAACGGGCTGAGACACCTAGCTTGTGGGTGGCAAAAAAAGTGGCTCCGATTGTAAAACTTAGGTCGTTTTTGCTAAAAGAATCAGACAGCCGGACCAGCGGCGAGTTGAGCGCGTCGTCTTCAATCTCGGTATTGATCAGTCTGCCATAAGAAAGCCCGACGCCAAAGAGAATTTTGTAGTACTCCTCATCCTCCTCTTCTTCCAACCAGTCGGCATAATTGTACATGACGGGTACCTCAATGTAGTTAATCTTTATTTTGAAAGGGACAAAATTGTTGCCGGGAAACAGTTCCGACTGGCTGCCCCGCTGTGCATAGAGCAGCTCGATGCTCAACTCGGTTTTGTCTGTTAGGATGGCTGCTGCTCTCAGGCCGCCCATCAGGCCCAGTTTGTGATAGCCTGCCGATCGGTCGCCATCAATCTGGGAAGCATTTAGGCCGGCGATGAGCCCGGCTTTGAAGCGTTGTTGTGCGGAGGCGGGTTGGACCCACAGGCTGGAGGCCGCTGCGATAAGAGTAAGCATCAGTAAAACGTTTTTCATAAAACGGGCACTTGGGTTGGTTTACCAATCAAAGGCTATAAAGGTATTATTTATTGTAAATCATTTGCTCAAAGGAGAGGGCTAAAAATATACTCGTCTGTTTTTTCCAAAGTTCTGCGCCTTTTGTACGTGCTTAACCGGTTTTGAAAAAAACTCTTCGTTTAAAAATTCGTTTAAAACTAAGAGCGGTTCGAGAGTGATATATACGCTCAATCCTTTCGCGATATACAGTACAGGTGATGGGGATTCGCTATCACTCATTAGGTGCCTGAGCTATAATTTTTTGAGTGATGCTGATCAAAATTTGCGATATTTGCTTACAGGTTAATCGCATATTTTGTTAAATAGATACAGTTATGTTTAAATACACCACGCATACGCTAAAAAAAATTGAGGGCCTGCTGGAAGCAGTGGAATACACGATTCGCTACGAAAAGGGCAATTTTCAGTCGGGCTATTGCATAGTAGAGAATCGTAAAATTGCAGTGGTCAATAAATTTTTCGATACCGAAGCACGCATCAACTGTCTGTTGGAGATACTCTCTGCCATTGATGTCAAGCCAGAAATGTTGGATGAAAAAAATGCAGAACTCTATCAAAAGCTAAACAAGTGGAGTGTTCAGCAGGAGGTTGGACAATTGGAAACTACCAACAGCCCGGCTCAATAAGTGAAGCTTACATTTTTAGGCACAGGAACCTCGCAAGGCGTACCGGTAATTGGCTGCGACTGTAGCGTCTGCCGGTCAGCAGATTCCAGAGACCAGCGTTTGCGCTGCTCGGTGCTATTTAGTAATGGGGATGCCAATCTGCTTGTGGATGCTGGCCCCGACTTCCGCCAACAGATGCTGCGGGAGGAGGTGAAGCGGCTGGATGCTATTTTGCTTACACATGAGCACAACGACCATATCATAGGTATGGATGATGTACGGCCTTTCAATTTTAGCTCAGGAAGGGATATGCCCGTCTATGCTTCCGAAAGGGTAAAGGAAGATCTGAAAGTTCGCTTTGCCTATATTTTCGACCATGCGCCCTATCCCGGGGCTCCCCGGCTTAGCATACATTCCATTGACAAAGATCAAGCTTTCTGCATCCACGGCATTGAGGTATTGCCTATCGAGGTATGGCATGGCAAAATACCTGTCTTGGGTTTTCGGATAGGCGATTGTACCTATATCACTGACGCTAATAAAATTGCGGCTGCAGAACTAGAGAAAGCCCACGGCAGTGATATTTTGGTACTCAATGCACTTCATCACCGAAAGCATCATTCCCATTTCAACCTGAAGGAAGCCTTGGAAATGGTAGAAATACTACAACCTCGTCGGGCATTTTTTACCCATATCAGCCATAATATGGGACAAATTGAGGATATTAATGCCAGGCTGCCTGAACATGTACAGCTGGCTTATGACGGGCTGTGCCTCGATTTTTGAGCTTTTCTGGACGGCAAAGCCCTCACACCAAATCATGCCAATACATGAAAACTGCCAATCGCCTGATTCACGAAACCAGTCCATATCTTTTGCAGCATGCCCACAATCCCGTCGATTGGTATGCCTGGAAGCCAGAAGCTTTTGAGTTGGCCAAACAAAAAGACCTGCCCGTATTGGTGAGCATTGGATATTCTACGTGCCACTGGTGTCATGTAATGGAGCGCGAGTCTTTTGAGGATCCACAAATTGCGGCCTTTATGAATCAGCATTTTGTGAATATTAAGGTAGATCGGGAGGAGCGGCCGGATGTTGATCAGATATATATGGAGGCTTGCCAGGCCATCAATGGTTCGGGTGGCTGGCCTCTCAATTGCTTTCTAACTCCCGATGGGCGGCCTTTTTATGCGGGCACCTACTTTCCGCCCCAGCCTGCCTATCGGCGGCCCTCCTGGCAGCAGGTGCTGGCACATATAAGCCAGGCATATAATGAAAAGCGCGAAACGATTGAAGCCCAGGCTGATAAGCTGATGGACTATATAAGCCGCTCAGAGGCCAGATGGACCAGCGGATCGCAAGCGGAGGAGATAGCTGTTGGGGAGGACAATCTGGCCCAAAAGATAGTTGAGAACCTTAGCCAACAGTTTGACAGGGAGCATGGCGGTTTTGGCGGAGCACCCAAGTTTCCGGGAACAATGGCCCTGAAGTTTTTACTGGATTATCACTGGTTTGCCGGCTCGAAGGAAGCAATGGATCATGTACAGCTGTCATTGGATAAGATGATTTTAGGGGGGATTTATGATCAGCTAGGCGGCGGCTTTGCCCGCTACGCCACGGATGCACGTTGGCTGGTGCCCCATTTTGAGAAAATGCTGTACGACAATGCATTGCTGGTAAGCTTGCTGGCGGATGCATTCAAAGCAAGCGGCCGGACTTTGTACAAGCAAGCAATTGAGGAAAGCCTGACATTCATTGAGCGGGAAATGACTGATGAGACCGGTGGTTTTTATTCGGCGCTGGATGCCGATTCGGAAGGGGAAGAAGGCAGGTATTATGTGTGGAGCAAAGCGGAAATAGAGGCAGTGCTAGGGGAGGAGGCAAATTTATTTAACGACTATTTTGGTGTCAGCAAAGCGGGCAATTGGGAAGGGCACAACATTTTGTGGTGCAGGCAGGGGATCAAAGAGTTTTCGGCCACTCAAAATATGTCTGCCACAGAGTTGAGCACCCGGCTGAGGAGGGCGAAAGCCAAGCTGCTGAGTGTGCGGGCAGAGCGAATCAGACCTGGCTTAGATGATAAGATACTGCTGGGCTGGAATGCCCTGCAATGTACCGCGTATGCTAAAGCCTACAGCGCTTTGGGGCGTGAAGCCTATCGGAAAGTTGCATTGAAGAATATGAAGTTTTTGTTGGAGTCTTTCCAACAACCCGGTGCCACCGCCTTGTACCACACCTACAAAGAGGGCAGGACGCAGTACGAAGCCTTTTTGGATGATTATGCCTTTTTGATCGAGGCTTTACTGGTTATCTATAAGGTCACTTTTGAAGAGGAATGGCTGCAGTATGCTATAAAATACGCAGATTTTGTGATCGAACAGTTTTGGGATGAGGAGGCGCGGTTGTTTTACTATACCCGAGCTGATCAGAAAGATATTCCCTTGCGGCGAAGGGAAGTATTCGACAATGCTTTGCCATCGGGCAATGCCGTGATGGCTCATTGCCTGGCTAAAATAGGGCTGATGAGCGGAGTACAGCGATATCGAAAACTGAGCGGCAGTATGTTGAGACAGATGCTAAGCAATGTGGTGGCGCATCCCGGAGCTTTTGGCCGCTGGGCTCAGCTGCTACTTTATCAAACTTGTCCACCTTTTGAAGTAGCGGTAGTGGGAGCCAACTATCAATCGATGGCCCGTGCGGTCAATGAACGCTTTTTGCCAGGCAGCATAGTGATGGCCGCTCAAAAGGCTACTGACAGATTTCCGTTATTGAAAGACAAACAAATGACAAAAGATACGTATATATATGTTTGCCGAGACTACAGCTGCCAATTGCCCGTTAATAATATGGAATCGTTTGATCGCTTGATTCGGCTGCGGGGATCGCATGAAAGCGATTGAAGAGGGATGCCAATTTGGCAAGCTGATGAAACCATTAATAAAAATGCTGATGAAGTTAAGCCTTACGTCACTCTGTTTTCTGGTAGCCATATCCACCGCTATACATGCCCAGCAGGCACCACAGTATAGTATGTATATGTTGAATGTGTATAATTTTAATCCTGCTTTTGCTGGTCTCGACAATTCCTTGAGCATTACGGGGGTATTTCGCAAACAATGGGCCGACCTGGAAGGAAGCCCTACGAGCCAGGGGGTCAATATGCATATGCCGCTTTACTTTCTGAGCGGCGGCTTTGGCATAAATGTTGAAAATGAATTGCTGGGAGCGGAGCGAAATACATCTGCCCTTTTATCCTACAGCTATTGGATACCAATTGACAAGCAAAACCTCATCACTATTGGCCTCGGCGGCGGCTTTGTACAAAAATCGCTGGATGGCAGTAAGCTCCGGGCAAGGGATGGGGAGTATGGACCGAATGGAATGATAATCAATCACAATGATGCATTGCTGCCGATCAACGAAATATCAGCTACAGCGCCTACCTTGAATGTAGGAATTTATTTACAAAATCCTTCCTTTGAGATTGGCCTAGCTGCCAATAACCTACTGGAATCCAAAATTGGATTAGGAGATAATTCCTTAACGGAAATACAGTTGAAAAGAAATTATTTTGTTAATTTTACAGGCTTATTAAATGTAAATGGCAATCTTGCTGTCCAGCCCTCCATATTATTGAAATCGGATTTGACACAGACGCAGCTGGAAATTTCAGCGATTGTGAATTACAACAGCAATATATTTGGAGGGGCTTCGTTTAGAGGGTATAATTCGAACAGCATAGACGCTATAGCCTTGATCGGAGGCTTTAAACTAAGTGAGAGAGTTACTTTAGCCTATTCCTACGATCTAACCTTATCAGACATAAAATCGGTGAGCAATGGTTCACATGAGGTTTTAATCAACTATAATTTGAGTAAGCCTTTGGGAGCCGGCGTACCTCCGGAGATCATTTTTAACCCTCGCTTTTTGTAGTATTGCATCTCATTCGGAGCAATTTTTGAAGAAGATGGAAAATGGGACGAAAATATGAGATGTGCATTATTTTGATGATTGTGGAGACAAGCTTGGGATGAAATACCCCAAATTTTGCCCATTGTCCTACATAATCCGTTAAAAATCAAAACTTTATTTTTGTTTTGTTTTTTAAACAGGCTATATTTACGTGCGCTTTTTCAAGCATTTCTTAACAAATAGAAGGAAAACTCGGGTGTTAAAATGAAAAAAATACTAAAAACCTTATCCCTACTTTCACTTCTGGCAGTGATTGTAAGTTCGTGTGGAACGAAGCAAAGTGGTCAGCTTATAGGTGTTTTGGACCGGCCATCATGGAAAGGTATCAATCCTTATGGAATGGTTTATGTCCCTTCCGGTACCTTGCATATTGGCCCTAGCGATCAAGACATTACGAATACGTTTGTTCAACGACCCAAGACAATCTCCATCCAGGGCTTTTATATGGATGATACCGAAATCACCAACAATGAGTATCGGCAGTTCGTATATTGGGTTCGGGATTCTATTGCTCACACCTATATGGATCATTATTATACCGATGAGTATGAAAATGAACTGATCGACTGGGAAATGGAAATCGACTGGACCGATGAAACGCTCGATGACCTTTTCTATCAGGGGGATGATAAATTTGCGGGCAAAAAAGAGTTGAATGTAGAAAAGCTGGAGTACGAATATGAATGGTACGACTGGCAGCGTGCAGCTCACAGCAAAACCGGTAGAAGAACGGATTTTATCAAGCGCGATAAAGTGTTTATTTATCCAGACACATTGGTTTGGATTCGCGATTATGCCTATTCGTATAATGAGCCAATGACCAGAAACTATTTTTGGCATCCCGCTTTCGATGACTACCCAACGGTGGGTATCAATTGGAAGATGGCCAATGCTTTTTGCTATTGGCGCACTAAATTGTGGAATTCTTACCAGGGAGGTGTAAATACAGAAGATTTCCGCTTGCCTACTGAACACGAGTGGGAATATGCTGCTCGCGGTGGGCATGAGCTGGCACCTTACCCCTGGGGCGGATACTATATTCGCAATGCGAAGGGTTGTTTGTTAGCCAACTTTAAGCCTGGCAGAGGAAATTATCCCGAAGACGGAGGCTTATATACTGTTAAAGCTGATGCCTACTTCCCGAATGATTACGGGCTATACAATATGGCTGGCAATGTAGCAGAATGGACCTCTTCAGCCTTTCATGAAAATGCCTATTCTTTCTTGCATGACTTAAATCCCGATATGCGCTATGATGCAAAAGAGGATGAGTCGGAAACGCAAAAGCGCAAAGTGATCAGAGGTGGTTCATGGAAAGATATTGCCTTTTTCCTCCAAACGGGAACGCGGCACTGGGAATATCAAGATACCACCAAATCCTATGTTGGGTTTAGATGTGCTCTTACATTCCTTGGCCGATCAATCAATGACTTTTAGTAGATAATCAATGGGGGACAGCTTCTATCCAGAAGCTGTCCCCCATTGATTATCATCCAATTATAGTAGCTTTGCCGATTATTCCTACCTACACTTTATACAAAAGATTTACATAATGTATCTTTTTGCTACATCCACGTTATAATGGAGGGTGGTATATCAGTACAGGTAATAACCCATTTTCAAATAATTAATTAACCTTATTAAAAGAAGAAAAAATGAGTTTCGTAAAGACAAAATGGTTCAAATATCTTAAAAATCTGATCATTGGAGTTGGTGCGTCAGTAGTTTTGTTGGGAGCCTTGTTTAAGCTCGAAAGTTGGGAAGGCGCAAGTACCATGCTCATTATTGGATTGGGAACTGAAGCTTTCATTTTCCTCTTCCTCGGTCTGATCGGGCCAGAAAAAGACTACTATTGGGAAAAACTATATCCAGGACTCGATGACTATCACTCTAGAATCGCTCCGCTTACCGAAGGAGAGATTGCAGGCCAACCACCTGCTCTAAACGGAGAGGTAGTAGAGCAGCAGTTGGGAGGTATGCTCACCGAGTTACAATCGATGTCGAAAAGCCTCGGCTCGCTTAAGTCATTGCAAGAAGTTGATTTCTCCGGTACGGGCGATCAGCTCAAAACCATGAGCAATTTCTATACGCGCATGAACGAAGCTATGGCCAACTTGAGCGACACCTTGGATGATACCAGATCTTATAAAGATCAGCTGGTATCACTAAACAAAAACCTGGGATCACTCAATTCAGTGTATGGCAACGTACTTTCTGCCATGTCAAACATCGGTAAGGACAATTAATGTAACTGTCGTCCTAATTCACAATTTCCTAATCAAAAAAACTAAAGGGATATGTCTATACCTAAGGAACCGCGGCAGTTGATGATCAACTTGATGTACCTCGTACTTACTGCACTGTTGGCACTCAACGTATCTGCGGAAATTTTTAACGCTTTCAAACTGGTTGATAAAGGCCTCCAAAAATCGAATGCAGTTTTGGATGCTGCCAACCAACCCGTTCCCGCTCAGGTTGCCAAATTGGCAAAAAAGAAGCCTGAATTACAGACTTATGCCGATCGGGCCAATCCTGTTCGTGAAGCATCTAAAGAGTTTGTTGATTATATGCAATCTATTAAAGATCATCTCATTGATGTTTCCGGAAATAAAAACGGAAGTGCCGATGAGGGTGATTATAAAGTAATAAGTGGTGTACAACAGCTTAAAGGCAAGAAAAATAAAGATGTCACTACTAAATATTTGGTATATGAAAAGAAAGGAGCTGAGATCAAATCAAAAATACTGGAAGCCAGAGATAAGTTTATGACATTCATCGATGATGCGGACAAAGAGTCTTTCCTGTCCAATGTGGCTCTCGAAATTGACGATGAATCATGGAGAAAGAGCAAGGATAAAAAATCGTGGACGGATTATAACTTCCGCCAGATGCCTGTGGGCGCCCTGCTGCCTATGTTTACAAAGTTTCAAAATGATGCGAAAGCTTCTGAAGCTGCTGTACTCAACTATCTCCTCTCCAAAGTAGGGGGTGAAGATATCGTACTGGATAAATTCCAGGTAGTGTCTTCTCCCAAGAAAACCTACATTATTCAGGGTGAAAAGTTTGAGACCGACGTTTTCCTTAGTGCATCTGCATCTGCTTCCACCAATACCGGAGTATCTATTTCTGTAGGAGGAAAGGGCTTGTCTGTTAAGGATGGAGTTGCCAAATACGTAACTACTCCGAGTGGTACAGGCATCAAGAAATACAAAGCTTCCATTACAGTAACCAACCCGGTGACCAATGAGAAAAATACCTATACCAATGAGTTTGAATATGAAGTAGGTGTGCGCTCAGTGAGCGTTTCTGCCGATAAGATGAATGTATTCTACATCGGTGTAGAAAATCCGGTGTCTGTAGCTGCAGCAGGTGTTTCCTCTAATGACTTGAAGGTGAATGCCAGTGGCGTTTCTTTGAAAAGAGTAGGTAAAGGAAAATACGTGGCTACTGCCTCCAGACCTGGTGAAGCCAAGGTCACCGTAAGTGGTGGCGGCCTGCAAACAACTAGTTTCCCCTTCCGTGTCAAACGTATTCCTGACCCGCAGGCTCGCCTCAGTAAGAGTGCCGGCGGTGCAATGGGGAATGGGGAATTTAAAGCCCAAGGCGGAGTTGGCGCATTTTTGGATAATTTTGATTTTGATGCCAAATGCAAAATTCAGGGATACAACCTGACTTATGTGGCCAAGCGCCAGGATCCGGTAGAATCTGTAAATGGAGGTCCCAGGTACAATGAAAAGTCTAAAAGACTCGTTAGGCAAGCGAAACCTGGAGACATCTACTACTTTGACAATGTGAAAGCCAAGTGCCCGGGTGATGTGGCTGGAAGAAAAATTAACTCCATGGTGTTCAGGATCAAGTAAATTAAGTAAACTACCAAATAAAATTAAGTCATGAAGATTACGCTGAAATTGTTGGGTTTGTGTTTGTTTGGATTGCTCTACGTTTGCAACCCTCTCATGGCACAGATTCCAGAGACCGTAAAGACGGAAGCCAGTGAGCCCGATGCCGATCGGCCAATTGATGACATTGTTGAGAAAAGAATGATCGATGAGCGTAGAGTGTTGCCATATCAACCACTACGCGAAGCCGACATTTTTTGGGAAAAGCGCATCTGGCGTGTTATCGATATTCGCGAAAAGATGAACCTTCCTTTCGCTTATCCGGAAATGCCCTTCTTTACCATCCTTATGGATGCCGCAGTCAACGGCGATGTCAGCGTGTACAGCACGGAGAATGATAAATTTACCGCCAAATTGCAGCCCGATGAAGTGGCCGCAATGGGAGCTACCGTAGATACCGTTATCACTTTCGACCCGGAAACCTACGAAGAAAACATCCAGGTGGTTCGCAATGAGTTGAACCCCGAAGATGTGAAGCGCTTCCGGCTTAAGGAAGTTTGGTTTTTTGATGAAGAGACTTCCACTCTGCAGGTTCGCATTCTGGGTATTGCCCCGCTCATTGATGTCAAGGATGATAATGGCAACTTCAAGTACGAAAAGCCATTGTTTTGGGCCTATTATCCCGAATGTAGAGAGATTCTGGCTCGCCACAAAGTATTTATGACGGGCAATGATGCAGCACCAATTACCTGGGAGGATTTGATGGAAATGCGTTTCTTCTCCAGCTATATTTACAAAGAATCGAATGTACACGATCTCCGTTTGCAAGATTATCTTTCAGGGGTTGACCTTCTGATGGAAGCCGACAAGATTAAAAAAGAAATATTCAACTACGAACACGATTTGTGGTCGTATTAATCTTGCCTTATCGAGAGCTCATCGCACAAATGGCCCGGAAGTTTTGCTTTCGGGCCATTTGCATTTTATTCCCATCGCCCTGAAATTCAAATGCGTACTCATGTAAGAGTTTTGTACTATTACTCAAATCACTATCTTAACTCTTGAATTCAAATAGCTTCCTTCTCCATGTTTAGCAGCTTTCCGCTATACCGACAGCTTGACCAAATGGACTGTGGCCCCAGCTGCCTGAGAATGATTGCCCGGTTTTATGGCAAAGAGTTTTCGCTACAGCGCATGCGCCAGCTATGCCATATCGACCGCGAGGGTGTTTCGCTGGAAGGAATAAAGGTAGCAGCAGAAGCCATTGGGATGAATTCGTTGGCTGCCAGTATGCCTTTTGAAAGTGCTGCCCCGGACGTGGCCTCGCTGCAGGAGGCGCCCTTGCCATGTGTGCTGCATTGGCGGCAACGCCACTTTGTAGTGCTTTACAAAATCGATAGCCAACATGCTCGCATCGCTGACCCGGCGCGAGGGCGAATAAAACTCAGCCGCAAAGAATTTGAGCAAGCCTGGATCAGCCACAACGGAGAAGGCATTGTGCTCATGCTAGAGCCTACAGAAGAATTTTATCAACAAGCAGGCGATCAGAAGAAGCAGCGCAGTGGATTTGCTTTTTTGTTTCCCTACTTCAGCCCTTACCGCTGGCTGATCGTTCAGCTGCTGCTCGGCCTGCTGCTGGGAAGCCTCTTTCAGTTGTTCTTCCCTTTTCTTACACAAGCCATTGTCGATATCGGTATTCAAAACCAGGATATGGGCTTCATCTATCTTATCCTGCTGGCCCAACTGATGCTGTTTGTGGGGCAGATTAGTGTCAATTTTTTGCAAAGGTGGATTCTTTTGCATATTGGTACGCGAATCAATGTGCGGCTTATCTCCGATTTTCTGAGCAAGCTGATGCGTTTACCGCTCCGTTTTTTTGACGTCAAAATGATGGGCGACCTCCTCCAGCGGATACACGATCACAAGCGGATAGAGTATTTTCTGACCAACTCGGCGCTGCTTACGCTTTTCTCCTTTTTCAATTTGGTAGTATTCAGTATTGTACTGCTGATCTACAACTTCACCATTTTTTCGGTTTTTCTGCTGGGAAGTGCATTGTACTTATTGTGGGTCGCGTATTTTTTACACAAAAGAAGGCAAATCGATTACGAACGATTTGAACAGCTGGCAGACCACCAGCACACTCTCATTGAGATGATACAGGGCATTGAAGAAATAAAAATGCAAAACAGTGAACTGAAGCGGCGCTGGAAGTGGATGGATATACAAACCAGATTATTTCGAGTGAATATTCGATCACTAAAAATCACGCAGTACCAGGATTTTGGCGGAGGCTTTGTATCACAGCTCAAGGATATCATCATCTCTTTTATTGCTGCCAAAGCTGTGGTAGATGGCCAAATTACCTTGGGTATGATGCTGGCCATTCAATTTATCATCGGTCAGATGAATGCTCCCCTCCAGCAGATGATAGAATTTATGCGAGGAGCCCAGGATGCCCGCATTAGCCTTGAAAGGCTGGGTGAAATTCACGAACGGGAGGAGGAGGAAGATCGTAATATGGTAGAGCAAATAGTAAATAGCGAAGCAGGAATCACTATCCAAAACCTGTATTTCCGCTACAACCAGCTTTCCGACTACACCTTAAAAAATGTCAGTCTTCATATCCCTGAAGGCAAAGTGACCGCCATTGTTGGTACCAGCGGCAGTGGCAAAACCACGCTCATCAAGCTGCTGCTCGGGTTTTACCAACCAGAGGCTGGCAGCATCCTGGTAGGCAATAGCCCGCTATCCGATATTGGCAAACACTTCTGGCGCAGCCAGTGTGGTGCCGTATTACAGGACGGATACATCTTTAGCGATAGTATCGCCAATAATATAGCCGAAAGTGAAGCTTTTGTCAACAAAGACAAATTGTATCTGGCCGTGCAAACATCCAACGTTCAGCCCTTCGTAGAAAGCCTTCCGCAGGCTTACAACACCCTGGTGGGCAATCAGGGCAGTGCGCTCAGCCAAGGGCAGCGCCAACGACTTTTGATAGCCAGAGCCGTGTATAAAAATCCCCGCTACCTGTTTTTAGATGAAGCTACCAATGCCCTGGATGCCCAAAATGAAAAGCAGATTATGCAAAGAATGGACGACTTCTTTGATAATAAAACCGTTGTAGTAGTCGCCCACCGACTGAGCACTGTAAAGCGGGCGCACAATATTGTAGTGCTGGAGGGTGGAGAAATCGTGGAGCAGGGCTCACATCAGCAGTTGGTGGATAAGCAAGGTACCTATTTCCAATTGGTGCGGGATCAGCTTGAGTTGGGTAGCTGAGGAAACCAAAAGCCCGGGAGGGCGTTACCATAGCATATGGCATCAAAACCTAATGACAGTTCCATCAAAGACCAATTCTCGGCCCTGCGCAACCTGCCGCCATTTTTCCGGCTTATCTGGCAGGCCAGTCCCCGGATGACCATAGCCAATATCCTGTTGCGTGTCATCAAAGCGGCTATTCCGCTGACCATGCTTTACATTGGCAAAGAGATCATTGACGAAGTGATTGCACTTATCGGTCAGGATGGAGGCGACAAAAGCTACCTCTGGGCGATGGTGACTGCCGAGTTGGGGCTGGCGGTATTTTCAGACCTTATCAATAGAGCTATTACTCTGCTGGATGGCCTGTTGGGCGATCTGTTCTCCAATCGCACTTCGGTCGATCTGATAAAGCATGCTGCCAGGCTGGATTTATATCAGTTTGAAGACCCTGAGTTTTACGACAAGCTGGAGCGTGCCCGGCGGCAAACCACCAGCCGCACGATATTGATGTCGCAAGTGATGGAAATGCTGCAGGATAGCATCACCATCCTGTTTTTGGGTGCCGGCTTGATCGTTTTCAATCCCTGGTTGATCCTGCTGTTGATTGTTGCAGTGATTCCATCCTTCCTGGGAGAAACGCACTTCAACAAGCGCTCTTATTCTCTGACCCGTAGCTGGACGCCCGAGCGGCGCGAGTTGGATTACCTGCGTTATATCGGAGCCAGCGATGAAACCGCCAAGGAGGTGAAAATATTCGGGCTGGCAGATTTTTTGTCCAATCGTTTCAAAACAATTTCTGACCGGTATTATGAAGAGAATAAAAAAATTGCTGTCAAAAGAGCTTTTTGGGGAGGTGTGTTATCGGCTCTGGGTACCCTGTCGTACTATGCAGCTTATGTAGTTATTATTTTGCAAACGATCAGCGGTGCCATTACCGTAGGAACGCTCACCTTCCTGGCAGGCTCATTTAGCAGAATGCGTGGCATGTTGCAAGGGATGATGAGTCGCTTTTCCCGGATCACGGAAAATGCTTTGTACTTGCAGGATTTGTTCGACTTTTTTGCTTTGCAGCCCAAGATCGTCAGCAAAAAGCAAAACTTATCCGTTCCGCGCCCCATTCAGAAAGGCTTCACCTTTGAAAATGTCAGCTTCAAATACCTAAATAGCGACCAGTGGGCCATTCGCAATCTGAGTTTTCATCTGGAAGCCGGCGAAAAACTAGCGTTGGTAGGAGAAAACGGAGCCGGCAAAACGACGCTCGTCAAACTGCTGGCCCGGCTCTACGAACCCACCGAAGGGCGCATTCTGCTGGATGGCGTTGATTTGCGCGAATACGATCTCGCCGACCTTCGTAGCCAGATCGGGATCATTTTTCAGGATTATATCCGTTTTCAGATGAAGGCATCCGAAAACATTGCCATTGGAAATATCGGTTTTAAAGAAGAACTGAAAGTCATTGAGCAGGCTGCCCAAAAAAGCCTGGCCGATACGGTAATCGAGGATTTGCCACTACGCTACGACCAAATGCTGGGCAAGCGATTTGCCGAAGGTACGGAGCTATCGGGCGGACAATGGCAAAAGGTCGCCCTCGCCAGAGCCTACATGCGCGATGCCCAATTGCTCATCCTCGATGAGCCCACCTCAGCGCTGGATGCCCGTGCCGAGCACGAAGTATTTATGCGTTTTGCCGAGCTGATTGCCGGCAAAACGGCGGTACTCATTTCGCACCGCTTTTCCACTGTGCGCATGGCCGACCGCATCCTGTTTTTGGAAAATGGGCAAATGCTGGAATTTGGCAGCCACGAGGCACTCATCGAGCAGGGCGGGAAATATGCCGAACTGTTTCAGTTGCAGGCGAAAGGGTATGTGTAGGGGAGTAGGAGGACTTGCGATAGGCTTTGGTGATATAAGTGTTCGAGGGAAGGAGAAGTGGCCAAGCGGCACATAGCCGCTATGAACATTTCACACAATGTTACAGTACAGAATTTATTTTTCTTCTACTTCTTTTAATATTCTTTCATATAAATTTTTGCTGACCCTAAATCCAACATCATTTATCAATTTGTCCAAAAGTGGTTTCAGTTTTTCTTCCTTTTCTTTCATCAATTATTAGAAGATCCGCCTCCAACTCTTTCGCAAGAACAATAGCTTCTGCTTCTCCTGAATCTAATTGTTTTTCTAAAATCTTTACCAGTTTTTTGTCCTTGACCGATTTCACCAAAATCCAATCTTGACTTTCAATTTCTTCTTTATGTCCTTCATATACTAAGTTGCTAATTTAACAAGGAGTGAGTATATTTGTAAAAACATATGTATGTATCAAGTAAAATTAAGTAAAAGAGAAGAGCAAGAACTTCATCAAAGAATAAAACTCGAAAGAGATGGTCGAATATTAAAGCGGTATCAAAGTATAATGATGAATCATCAAGGAATCACAAATACGAAAATAGCAAAATCCATAGGAGTTCAAAAAAATACAGTAACAACCTGGGTTAAGATATATTTGGAAGAAGGTTTAGAGGAATTATCCATATTAAAATTTACTGGAAAAAAGAGTTCAAAATTAGATGAGATCAAAGATAAAATAAAAGCACATGTAGAATCAGAATTAGTATCAAGTATGCTGGAATTATCAAATTGGATAAAGACCCAATTTGGCTATGAAGTAGAAACAAGTTGGTTAGGAAGATGGTGTAAAAAAAACTCAATTTTTCTTTTAAAAAGCCGAGAATAATACCCAATAAACCACCAAAGGAGGAGGCTCAAAAATATGTAGCATCTCAAATAAAATCAAAAGCAGAAAGTGGAGATTATGTAGTAATTTTCAAATAAATAATCAATGCAGACCACAAAGTGGCCTGCATTGTTACAATTGTTCATACTCTAGAGCCTTTGCACACGAAAATTGAAATAAAGACGTCAGTTATTAATTCGATCAAAAACCCATAAATCATTATTTTTATCTCTAAATGCTACTACGCCTTCATTCTTATTTACATATATTTCAGAATACTTTTCAAACCCATTTAACCTAGAATTACCGACATAAACAGCATCAAAAACCTTGTTATTTAAGGTTAACTTTTCATGAAAATTGCTAAAGGTATTAACAATAGGTTGGCCATCTGTAAATCTTACAAACACTCCTACAGTGCCTGTTGGATTTAATGGCATTAGATCAAATGAAATGCTTTTAACAACTTCATAAGGTTTAGAATAATTAGCTTGACCAGATATAGAGATTTGGAAACTGTGGTCTTCGCTATCAAAAATAGATGCTTGGAAAGCATCATTTTTATACATTACTCCTTCAAACTGTCTTTCTTCAATTGCTTCAAAGTAATTTGTTGATAGCAACCACTCTTCATTGTTTTCATTTTTATAAACTAAAATAGAGCCGTTTTTATAGGCTGAGGGCAAAAAATCTTTAACCTCATCAATATTAAGATGAGAATTAATAGTAGGGGTGATAGTACTATTCTTATCATCATTCTTGCAACCTAGTAATAAAATAGTACTTATAAAGAGAATAGTGATTAAGTTATACGAATTCATATTTTAAATTTTACCCAATAATATTACACTCAAAGAAACTACCACTACACGATGTTCCATTACTATAAAAAATAATTACATTCAAAGCGTAGCATGTATTATGTCCATTATAAATGTCCGGCCAAGGAGACGGTATTGACCAATCAGGAATATTTACCCATGAATCCTGAATAGGGGCTGGAGGAGCAAAAGTGACTACATTGTTTTGAGTCTGTATCGGATTGTATGGTATGAAATCCCAGAATGCAAATAACACATAATCAAACCCAATAATGCTGGTGCCAGGCGCAGGATTTGGTCCACAATCTTGTAAACACACTTGGCGTCTAGCATCCAGTTCTAAGTCGCATTTGTCTGTACAATAATCATAATTTAAGGGATCATCACCATGTTCATCTTGGCAGCGCTCTATACAATCATCATACTCCTATAATTCTTCATCTGTTGGTTCAATATCATGACAAGCATCTCTACATTCACAAATAGAGACTGCCTCTTGACTACCCAAAAGACAAACCTCACAGCCAGTATACTCTACAGACATTAGGTTTGTGCTTGGATCATAACTAAGAGCGTCGTACATTGATGAAATAAACAAAAAAGTGAAAGAAATCAAATAAATTGAGTTACACAGTATGTCTAAAGCGATTAGAGCGTGGCACATGATGCCGTTAAACATGTTGCAGGCATACTGTACTCTTAACAAAGATCGGACAGTTCAATGAACCTGGTAAGTTTAATACTACCAAAAAGTTCGCGTAACGATGTAGATCCTAATTTAAAGACTCTTTTTATTTCAAAACACTTTCATTATGTCTTCTTTCACACACATTTATGGTATCGATGTAAGTAAAGATACTCTTGATATTTTAACTTTAAATTCGACTACGCTTTCAAAAGAGAAATCGCAGATTGAAAATCTACCAAATTCGATAGAGCCTTGGATAAAAACCTTAAAAGCTGATACTTCCCTTTGTGTAGTTGAGGCTACCGGGACTTATAGTACAACATTAGTATATTTGCTTAACCAGCATAATATTCCTGTTGCAGTAGTTAGTCCGTTTAAGAGTAAATCCTTTATGGAGGCAATGGGTGTTAGTAATAAGACGGATGACCAAGCAGCTTATTGTTTAGCGATGATGGGACTCCATCTTGATTTAAAATTATACCAAATGCCACCAGTTAATCGACAAAAAAGACGACAACTTCAAACGGCGCACAATGCGATGATGAAGCAGCGGCAAATGCTAAAAAACCAGTTGCATGCCATAGACCAACTACCCATCGTAGAGCAAATCGCACGTCAGGCCTACGAACAAACTTTGGAAATGGTGGACAACCAAATCCAAAAATTGGAGCAACAACTGGCGGATCTGGAGGAAGATGAAGATTATCACAACAGCAAAAAATTAGCTTGTTCCGTTGTTGGAATTGGAGCAACAACTGCTCATGCAATGTTGTTGACTGCCAATGGATTTGAACATTTCGAAACTGCTAATCAGCTTTCGAAATTCTTCGGCCTTACCCCTAACTCTCATTATTCCGGTTCTTCCGTTAGAAAAAAAGGAAGGATTACTAAAATGGGAGCACCTTATGTGCGTAGTCTACTCTACATGTGTGCCAGAAGTGCTATAAGGTTTAACCAGGCTTGTAAAGAACTTTATCAACGGCTTAGAAACAAAGGTAAATCACACAAAGTAGCTGCCGTTGCTGTTATGCATAAATTAGTCAAACAAGTTTTTGCTTGCGTTAAAAAGCAAAAACCATTTGATAATCTATATTATCTAAAATTTAAATCAACCTAATTTTTATCACTTTTTTGCTTGCTTTTTAACACAGTTCATGTTTGGAAATTGCTTTTGGAAGCAGTAGTAGTAAAATTTAATTTTGGGCGAAGCCTTTTTTTGAGGCATAGCCCACGCTATGGCGATGAAAAACAATGAAGTACAGAATTAAATTTTGCACTAATGCACCGAAGGGTAAATTCCAAACACGTTCTAATATGGAACACTTGTGCATTTAGTACGGTTGAAAAAGTTACTGTACACACTGACAGCAACAAAATGAATTGTTTCATAAATCAAAAATTGAATTAAATTATGCCCTACCTTGTTTTCTGGAGTAGCCGGGACAATATTTTCTCCATGCGCGAATAAGTAATAACATGTTTAGTAAAAGCCAAGCATCAACTCTAACGAGAAGAAGAATGACTTTAATAAAGTGGTTATATATACTAAACTGCTAATCTATCAATGAATTAATCTGTTTTGATTATTTCGAAATTTAGATTCAATAGAGATTTTAATTCCTCATCATATGCATCTAAATTTTTGATAAAATCGCTAATTGCATTTACTAAGTCTTCGAATGTTTCATAATATTTATTCTTGCAGACTCTTTGTTTTAAGAACTTCCAAAACCTTTCAATAATATTTAAATTTGGGCTACTAACCGGCAAAAAATCTCGCTTCTCCAAATACCCGATTCAACAGTTCAAGTTGACCTACTTGGATTAGATTTGTAATTGGCGACGCATCACTTACTATTAGCATATCAATCAAGTTGATCTAATAATGATGTTCAAAAATAATTTTTAATAATATTGTAGCTTAGAGCTTCAAAAGAGAAGCTCATGTTGTTATCACTCAAAACGGTTGATATCAAAGATGAGAGATTTTTGAAAAGCTTTACGGGAGTGGATTGGAATCGTTACTTATTCCTACGTGAGGTATTCGAAAAAGTGGTAAATGAATACCATGAAAGTCAGCGCAAACCACCTGAGAAGCGCAAGCGTAAATCAGGAGGTGGCAGGAAAAGTAAGCTTCCAAGCATAGATGACAAACTGGCCTTTGTCTTGCATTACCACAAGGCCTATCCAACGATGGATAATATCGGAAGCACCTTCGATATGTCTCGTGGAAGTGCTTGCGGATTGGTACACCTTTATTCCAGATTGCTCAAGCAGAGCTTGGAAAAATTAGAGGTTTTACCCAAACGGAAACTGGCCGGCCCCGAAGAACTTTTAAGTTATGTCAAAGAACTTGGCGATATCAACCAACTGCTTATCGATGTTACGGAACGTCCTCATCGCCGATTGCGAGATCGAGAGAAGAGGGATGCCTTGTATAGCGGAAAAAAAAGCGATTTACGGTAAAAAACACCGTAATAACTACCCTCAAACGGTGGATTGTTTTCCTGGGCTTAACCACACAGGGTTCCATGCATGATTACGAATTGCTCAAACAAGAACTCCATTGGTATGAAGGCCAGCGTGATTGGTTTGAGTTACTGGAAATCTTTGTTGACCTTGGCTATAAAGGTATTGACAAAGAATTTCTGATTGAAAAACTCAATATGCCTTTTCGTAAACCACGAAAAACAGCTAAAAATCCTGATCCGCAATTGACAGAGGAACAAAAGCAACACAATAAAACAGTAGGTCAAACCAGAATTTTGGTGGAGCATGCAATTGGCTCCATGAAATTCTTTAAAATCCTCAAAGAGGATTATCGAAACCGCCGTTGCGGTTTTGATGATTTATCAATAGAAATCTGTGCTGGCTTGCATAACTTGTATATCAAGCTCAACCCAGATTGATTTATTATTTTTTATTTATGAACATCACTACTATATCCAAATCTTTTTCCAAATCTTCAATATCGTATTTGATTAAACACCTCTTTTTGACATTTCTTTTTGAAATTCCACTTGGGTCAATCCAGCTAACTTTTTGGCTTGTCCAATTGATAATTTTTCCTTGTCGTATAAATAAACTGCAAGGTCAATCATCAAATCTTTTGGAGAGATTCGCAGTTCTTCCAACATATTCCCCGAAATTATTAAATCTTGCATGTTTTTTACTTTTTTGATTCAACTCCAATTTACGATTTTTTACAATCTTTTTCTGTTTTCATTTCTTGTGCCTGGCTACAAATAAAATCATAATAGTCATTATATATGCTGGTTGGGCTTTTTACATAGATATAGTGTTTGTATATCAAGGCTTCATATTGATTTAGTGTAGGAATTGTGCGAACAAATTGAAAGGAAATATCGCCAGTCTCCTCTATTCTTTCATTACATGAAAAATAAAGCAACAGAAATAATATTGATAGATTTAATATATTAGGGTAGGTCATGGAAAACGGACAAATGCTGGAATTTGGTAGCCACGAAGCACTTATAGCGCAGGGCGGGAAGTATGCCGAACTGTTTCAGCTGCAGGCAAAGGGGTATGTATGAAAGAGTAGCAGGAGATAGCTGGCGCGAAATTATAGCTTCACAAAGCGAGACATAAACGGCTGCTCATAAGGCTTGTTATAAGAGTGTGTTCGGACTTTATTAATCGGGCTGCAAACATCCCTTTTTCGGTGATACTTCATTCAAAAATTGGGCTTCGTAGCGCGGCTACGTTCCCAATTTTCAGCTTCGCCTCACCAAAAAATGAATTCTTTTCGCCTCAAAGAACAAATTCCGAACACACTCTAAGCTTTGATGATATAAGTGCCCCACTACAATTTAATTCCGTTACATTTTCGGCATTTAATATCAGTTGGCAGCAAGCGTGTGTCCAGAATGAAACAATGATCCCATTAATTAACTTAAAGAAGATCATGATCAATGCTGTAAATAAGATGGAGGTAGGCCCTCCGAAGGCGCTGTACAGGCGGAGCCTTCAAATCACCTTAAGGTGCTGGTTGAGCAATGAACTGGTACTGAGCGTTAAGGAAAAGGTCTCGTTAAAGGGATCAGATAAAAATAGAAAAGATGAATGCAAATGAACCTCTGAAGAAGTGGTGTGAAAACGAACCTTCTGTCAAAACATCGATTAGCTTGTGTTCGATGGACAATCATAGCGGACAACCTGTTAACTGGCTATGGGGCAGGCGCCATATAGGAGGCATGATTTCTATTTAGGCTTATTTATGGAACTGGAGAAGTCAATTATTCATGGAAAGGGAAAACTACAAGTAGGAAAAACACCTACAAGGGTGAATACCGATGGAATAATTGATGGCGGATCCAATCGTAGTAGCGAGGAAGTTTCTGTAATGGAAATGGAGCAAAGGGTTGGAGTTATACAGTTAGAATTACCGTTTACAACTTCCGAAAAGGAAAGGAGGATAAACAGTGATTCAACAAAGGGAATACCTATTACCAAGAAGATGGTATGGGAATCGTACAAGAAAGTGAAGAGAAATAAAGGTAGTGGTGGAGTCGACGGAGTGAGTCTAAAAACTTACGAAGAAGACCTATCCAACAACCTTTACAAACTCTGGAACAGACTAGCATCTGGAAGTTATTTTCCACAAGCTGTAAGGGAAAAAGCCATCCCCAAGAAGGACGGCAAGATGAGATTACTAGGCATACCGAGCATATCAGACCGGATAGCCCAACAAGTAATTAAAGATTATCTTGAACCAAGAATGGAGAGGATATTTCATCCTAACTCGTATGGTTATCGTCCGGGGAAGAATGCCCATCAAGCCCTCGAGCAAGTAAGACAAAAAGTAAGAAAATTCGATTGGGTAATTGATATGGACATCAAAGGATTTTTCGATGAAGTCTCACATGAATTGCTGATCAAAGCATTGGATAAACATGTCCCAGAAAAATGGGTGAAGATGTATATCCAGAGATGGCTAGAATCACCAGTACGAAAAGAAGACGGAACCTTAAAGCACAAATATGGAAAAGGAACACCACAAGGAGGTGTGATAAGTCCATTGTTAGCAAATCTATTTCTACATTATGTTTTTGATAAATGGATAGAAATACATCATCCCGAAGTGGAATTTGTTCGTTATGCTGATGACATAATAGTTCATTGTAAAACCAAGTCTAAAGCACAAACGATATTACAGGCCATTAAAGGACGGATGGAAAAATGCCATTTGAAATTACATGAAGTAAAAACGAAAATAGCATTTTGCAAAAAGTACAAAAAAAGGGCAAATCACCAAATAGTCAGTTTCAACTTTCTAGGGTACTGTTTCAAACCCAGACCAACAGCCTTGAAGTCAGGAAAGATGTTTTTGGGATTTGATTGCGCTATAAGTCAATCGAGTTCGAAAAAGATAACTTCTGAAATTAAAGCAAGCAGATTCAACAGATGGACAGAACGTAGCATAGAACAAATAGCAGCCTACTTCAATGCTAAATTACAAGGCTGGATCAATTACTATGGTAAGTTTAGAAAAAGAAATCTAAATGCAATCTGCAAGATCTTCAACAGAAGGCTCACTGAATGGGCTAGAAATAGGTACAAGCACTTAAATAAATCGTATATTAAAGCCTGTGAGTGGCTTAAAAGGTTTAAGGTCAAACAACCAAACCTATTTGCTCACTGGAAAGAAGGATTTATTAATGCTTAATCTCTGTATAATAGGAGCCGTATGATGGGAGACTATCACGTACGGTTCTGTGAGAGGCTTGGGGTGAAATCCCCCAGGTCTACTTGACAATAGAAAGGACTTGCAAATCATTCAAAAAGCACGTATTTTTGCGATAGATAAAACACGTAAAAATGAATACCAAATTAACATTGACGGTAGATAAAGCAATCATCAAAGCTGCTAAAGAATATGCAAAGTCAAATGGAAGGAGTCTTTCAAATATCATTGAGGAATATTTGAAATCCCTTGTTCAAAGTAAGACAGATAATAATGAATTTGAAATAAGTCCACTTGTTGAATCCTTGTGGGGTTCGGTCAAGCCTTTTCCGAAATCAATGGAGTATAAAGAAATACTGGCAGAAGAATTGGCAAAAAAATATTTGAAATGAAAAGAATATTTCTTGATACTGATGTGATCATGGATTTTTTGATGAGACGTGAACCTTTTGCGGTAGAATCGATGAAATTAATGGAATATGGCAATCGTAATAAACTAAAATTGAACATATCGTCATTATGCCTGAGCAATGTCCATTATTTGATTAGCAGAATGGAAAACAAATCGAAGGCAAGGGAAAAAATAAAAGGAATGTTGAAGTTGGTAGAGGCGCTTTCAGTTCATAAAAGTACTGTAGAGAAAGCAGCCTATTCTGAATTTAAAGATTTTGAGGATGCCATTCAAAATTTTTGTGCGGAAGAAAACGGCATCAAATCGTTCATAACGAGAAATGTAAAGGATTTTTCAAAAAGTAGCTTATCAATACAAACACCTAAAGAATTCATCACCGAATTTGAAAAGAAAAAATGAAGCCTGCTGCAGGCAAAGGGGTATGTATGAAAGAGTAGCAGGAGATAGCTGGCGCGAAATTATAGCTTCACAAAGCGAGATATAAACGGCTGCTCATAAGGCTTGTTATAAGCTTTGATGATATAAGTGCCCGAAGGGAGGTCACTACAATTTAATTCCGTTACATTTTCGGCATTTAATATCAGCTTACCGAAGGTGTCAAACACTTCGAGTTGTTGATAGTCATTATTGCCGGTTAGGTAGAGGGTGTTGTGGACGGGGTTGGGAAAGATATTTATTTCATACTCTTTTTGAGGGGAAAAGACGGGATTTGTAGGGCCATTACTACAAGTGGATTCTTCAATACAACCTAAGCTATCAAGTTTGACAAGCCATATATTTGGATTAGCAATATTTGGAACCCCAGGTATTGTGTCTAACAAATATCCGGAAATAATAAAGCCTTTATCTTCTGTTTCTTCAACACTGTAAAATGCACCTCTATTAAAAGATGGATTAGGCGACGGAATAGAATTTTCCCAAAGGAATTCTCCATTTGCTGTTGCTTTAAATATCCATCCTCCATAACCTTCATAGTTTTCAAAACCTTCGTCGAAGCCTACTCCTATAATTTCCCCATTTTGAGTACGAATTAAATCAATTATTGCTTTATCTGTAATGTCAGTAGCCTCAAATTCAAATTCCCACAATACATTCCCTGCTGAATCTAAGAGGTTGTTTGGGAATTTATTTTGAAATAAATAGCCGTCGGTAGTATCTTGTAGTTAAACTAAAACTTACAAAGATGCTCGCCCAATTTGAACGGCTGACCGACGGCCAGTGGGAAGTTATAAAAGAATTTCTTCCTATCAAACGAAAACGCACACTTGATTTGCGTGATATTTTCAATGCCATACTTTGGATAACAAGAACTGGAGCCCAATGGCGAAATCTTGATAGTTCTTTTCCCCCCTGGTCTGCAGTTTACTATTACTTTTATAACTGGACAAAAAAAGGAATTATCAAATCAATCAATCTGGCACTCAATAAATATGAACGGGACAAACTTGATCGGCAGTCAAGCCCAAGCTTGGGGATCGTTGATTCTCAGAGTGTTAAGTTGGCTCCCATGATTTATGAGTTTCGGGGCATTGACGGCAATAAAAAGATTAATGGCCGCAAACGTCAAATTCTCACAGACACCTTGGGTCGTATTTGGCAAGCTTGGGTACATCCAGCTAATGAGCATGACAGTCCGGCTGGTGTTCATCTTTTGAAGATGGATCAACATCAAATGGGCCGCCTGATAAAAATAATTGGTGACAACGCTTATAAAGGAACTTTTGCACAGGCCTGTGAGGAATTGAATATCGAATTTGAAGTTCCAATAAGACCTGAAGGGAAAAAGGGGTTTGTTGTTCAGGCTAAACGATGGGTAGTTGAAAGAACGATTGCCTGGTTTAATTTTTACCGAAGAATACTGATTGACCACGAGCATACCATAGAAAGTTCTGTATCATTCCTTTATTTGGCAAATACATCAATGATCTTGGCAAAATTTCAATCATTTACAGAATAAAATTCCCAAACACGTTCTAAGCCAAGTAAAACAGGAGGAAATGGAAATTGTGTTGTAGGATAAGTCAGGTCATCATAATAATTGTTAGTCCATGACAGAACATATTTTTTATTTGGAAGTGAGATCAGCTTTGGTATCGTTTCCAATGCAATTCTCCCGTCCGGATAAACTTTATGCCAAACTAAGTTGCCTTGTTCATCTAGGCAGTAAACACCTGCTCTGCTACCGTGTATGCCTAAACATCCTTCTTGTTGATCACAAAATCTAAAAGGAATAAGTATATGTCCGCTTGGAAGTTGCAATAAGCCCGTAGCAGAAGGAGCCTTATTTTCAGCAGTATAAGCTTTCTCCCATAAAATATCCCCCAGGGTATCAACTTTCATTAGACGTACTTCGCCTGTGACACTATTCTCATTTTGTGCAAAGCCAGCTGTAAGAATATTATTGTCATTTGACCGAATAATGTAATTCAAATTTTCGATCTTTGTCTCACTACCATACTCGCGTTCCCATATTAAATCTCCATCTAAATTCATAGCTGACAGCATCATTTGAAAATCAAAATCAGTAGTGATTTTTCCTCCTGCCACATAAACATATTCATTAAAGATCAACAGCCCTTTATCTCCAGCTATTATGTTTTCCGGGAGGATGTCATACTGTTTTTTCCAAATTATATTTCCGTCAAAATCTGTTTTTACCAAACCAATACAATCATTTTGATTATAGCACGCTAATCCTCCTAAAATAATATACCCATCTGGCAAAATTTTTATATCAAATCCACTATCCGATGCTTGCATGATATCAATGGAGGTGGAAAAATTATCTTGCCCATGCATTAATGAAAAGCAAAAGATAAATAAAATCTCTAAAAGGTATTTGATTTTCATAAGCCACAATTATTTAATGTATCCCGCGCTTTGCCAAGTCTTGTGCATACACACAAAACTAGGCAAAGCGGGATAAACTTCAAGCCTGTAGGTTTTATCCAGGGTGTAGGGATGCTTCTTACTGGTTCAGTCGCTATGGAAATGCACAAAACTTGGCGGCTTGAAGTATATAAATGGCAACTGAGAGCATCGTACATTGCAAAGTAATATGAAGTAATATACTGTGCTCTAGTATAAGGACTGCTTTATGACAGCAAAGTTACAAATATGTATTTTATAGCACTATCTGAAAATCAGTATTTTAGATCGAATAGAGGTGTCCTCATTGGTTAAAACATCAATAATATATAATCCTGTAGGGATATGAGCAATGTTAAGATTGAATTCATCAAATAAAGTATCCACCTTGTGGTTAACATATATCCTCCCAGTCAGATCGTATATTTTAACAAATTGATACTAAAATGTGCTTTTAACAATGATTTAACTCTGGTTTAATTATCTCAAAATTCAGGTTCAACAGTGCCTTTAATTCTTTGTCGTAAATATCCAAGTTCTTGATAAATTCACTTATAGCAGCTACCAAGTCCTCAAATTTTTCATAGTACTTATTTTTGCAAACTCGTTGTTTTAAAAATTTCCAAAACCTTTCTATGATATTTAAATTTGGACTACTAACCGGTAAAAAATCTAGCTCAATTCCTATTTCATTCGCATGGTCTTGAGTATCATATGCTAAATTGTATTTTGCGTTATCCAACATTAGGTACAACTTCTTTCTAGACCAGCGATAAGTCTTCTTTACCTCATTTAAGAAATGACAAATCAAATCGCTATCACAGCTTTCTTCTGTTAACCATATTGTAAAACGCCTTAATTGAACATCAACACTACCCAGTATATTTATTCTCTTTCTTCCACTCGGTGACTTAATTATAATTGTATTGTCTTTTCCCTTTATTTGCCAGCACTTTTTCGGTTCAGTCCTATGTATAACATGGGCGATATCAAAGAAAATCACTAACGATTCTCCTCCTTCGACCCTAGATTTGATCTCAGATACTACTTGTTTCTGAGCTACCTCACTTGGTGGCTTATTTGGTATTAATCTTGGCTTTTTAAAAGAAAAATTGAGTTTTTTTTACACCATCTTCCCAGCCAACTTGTCTCAACTTCATGATCATACGTCTCTTTTATCCAGCCTGCTAACTCTGCCATTGTACTCACCAATTCGTTCTGTACATGGTCCTTTATTTCTGACTTTATCTCTTCTAACGAGGATACTCTTCTTGAAAAATCAAACTTTGATAACCTTTCTAGTCCCTCTTCCAGATATAGCTTCACCCAACCTGTTATTGTATTAGTATTTACACCTAGTACTTTGGCTATCTGGATATTCTGAATACCTTCATGGCTCATCATTATGCATTGATAACGTTTTAATATTCTACCATCTCTCTCCTTTTTTATTCTCGATTTCAAAGATTTTTCTTCTGTTTTGCTTAATTTTGCTTGGTACATAATTGTTTTTTATCCGCAATATACGTACTCTTTGTTAGAATAGCAAATTAGTAGACATTTATATTTTGGATCTAAAACCTTTATTTGCACATAATTTTGTGCAGGATTAGGGATTAGTTGAATTTCTTTAGGGGGATATTCAGGGAGAGTATATCCTACTGATTCTGACCCGGAGTACCCAGAATTATTTATTTCGGGAATGACTGGCTCAAACCTCATGTTCTTTAATAATCCAAGCAATGATTTAGCATAAGCTCGTTCTCTGGAATCGGAATTTGCAATAGTAAGTAACAAAGAATCTGAGAGTTTAAAAAAGATTGTGTAAACTTAAAAAACAGAGTGATTTTGGAAGTTTCGTAAATTAGTAAACCAAAACACTCATAAGATGAAAAAACGACTAAAAAAGCCGGTAAGCGATCAACTTAATTTACCGAAAGATTTTTTCAAACAATTTAAAGACAAAGAAGCGTTTCAAAGCTTTTTCCAAGAGCTGTTTAAAGAAGGCGTTGAGTCCATGCTTGAGGCGGAGTTAGATGAACATTTGGGGTATGAAAAACATTCCGTAGAAGGCTACAGAGGGTTCGTTTTAATTGGTTGCTCATGTTGTTACATTTAGAGCGTGTTTGGAAATTGCTTTTGGAAGCAGTAGTAGTAAAATTTAATTTTGGGCGAAGCCTTTTTTTGAGGCATAGCCCATGCTATGGCGATGAAAAATAATGAAGTACAGAATTAAATTTTACACTAATGCACCGAAGGGTAAATTCCAAACACGTTCTAAGTGCCATAACCGATCATTAGCGTGATTTTGCCAAAGAAAATCTTCGGGATCATAAAGCAGTTGAGGTTTTGATCTTTTTTCAATATGTGAGTAGAGGGGCTGGTTATTAAAAACGGCATTTTCATTTAATGCTACGATTAGTGAATCTACATTACAATCGCATTTTAGCTCATATATACTAAGTTGCTAATTTAACAAGGAGTGAGTATATTTGTAAAAACATATGTATGTATCAAGTAAAATTAAGTAAAAGAGAAGAGCAAGAACTTCATCAAAGAATAAAACTCGAAAGAGATGGTCGAATATTAAAGCGGTATCAAAGTATAATGATGAATCATCAAGGAATCACAAATACGAAAATAGCAAAATCCATAGGAGTTCAAAAAAATACAGTAACAACCTGGGTTAAGATATATTTGGAAGAAGGTTTAGAGGAATTATCCATATTAAAATTTACTGGAAAAGGAGTTCAAAATTAGATGGGATCAAAGATAAAATAAAAGCACATGTAGAATCAGAATTAGTATCCAGTATGCTGGAATTATCAAATTGGATAAAGACCCAATTTGGCTATGAAGTAGAAACAAGTTGGTTAGGAAGATGGTGTAAAAAAAACTCAATTTTTCTTTTAAAAAGCCGAGGATAATACCCAATAAACCACCAAAGGAGGAGGCTCAAAAATATGTAGCATCTCAAATAAAATCAAAAGCAGAAAGTGGAGATTATGTAGTAATTTTCTTTGATATAGCACATGTAGTTCATAGAACGGAGCCTAAAAAATGTTGGCAAATAAAAGGAGAGAAAAATACAAAAATAATAAGATCGGCAAGTGGAAGGAGAAGAATAAATATACTTGGGACAATAGATGTTCAGTTAAGAAGATTCACAATTTGGTTGACAGAAGGAAGATGTGATAGTGAGTTAATTTGTCATTTTTTAGATGAGGTAAAAAGAACTTATAAATGGTGTAGAAAGGAACTCTATTTAATATTGGATAATGCAAAATATAACTTAGCGTATAACACACAAGATCATGCAAATGAAATAGGAATAGAGTTAGATTTTTTGCCGGTTAGTAGCCCAAATTTAAATATTATTGAAAGGTTTTGGAAGTTCTTAAAACAAAGAGTCTGCAAGAATAAATATTATGAAACATTCGAAGACTTAGTAAATGCAATTAGCGATTTTATCAAAAATTTAGATGCATATGATGAGGAATTAAAATCTCTATTGAATCTAAATTTCGAAATAATCAAAACAGATTAATTCATTGATAGATTAGCAGTTTAGTATATTTTCCGGATTTTTTGCAAAAGGCATTGCTTGCCGATAAGACTCCACATCAAATTGCGAAAATATAGTTTGCAACACAGTGTTTTGCGGGTAAAATGTTGTGTCTTGAGGTAGAGCTGAATTTTCGTTGATGTTTACCCAGAGTGTTCCTTCAATATACTCTTGTGAGAATGCATTAATACAATAGATGGAACAGATAAGGACAAAAAGAATGGTTGTCAGATTTAAATTTTTCATGGCATCCTTTTAATATCGGTTAATGAATATTTTTTGACGATAGGAATAGTATTCTGAATTTTCTTTTGAATAGATTTTAACAAAATAGAGACCTGATCCTAGATTGGAGACGTCAATAGTAATAATTTGATTATTCCGATGTTCTTTTAGATATCTTACTTTTCCTGCCAAATCAATAATTGATATGTGGACAGTGCTACCCGGCAGTTGAAAATCACGAGATATAGTAATTTGGTCTGCTGTCGGATTAGGAAAAACAACAAGTTGTTCGATCGGGCTTAAAGGGGAGGCTATTGCACTTGAAATCAAACTGCATTGCCCCTGATATAAGGGGTTGTCATTAGTATAAACACGAATGTGATCTTTATAAGCGCAAAGTAGATAGGGGCCAAAATTCACCCCGCCCGGGTTTTGGTAAAATATACCCATATTCGTCCCTATTCCTTCAATCATTTTAAATGTTTCATTAGATGCCCAGGGAATCTCCAGGTCAAACTCAATTATTTTTCTATTATTTGCAGCATATATGGTATCTACCTGTGCCCAAATCCCGCCAGACCACCAAACACTTGATACAAAAAAAGAATCCTCCATAGTCAGACCTAAATCTAAAATCAGCCGTTCTTCCTGATCATATCTTGAAATTGCCCATGCTTTGCCCGAAGTAGTGTCTTCTCTAATCCAGCCAAACGATCTATCGAATAAAAATCCATTGATAAAACATAAAACTTTAGAATATGTGATGCTATTAATAATAGTGTCTCCATCTGTTACACAGCTATCAACATCGATTCCGATAAATGTTTGATGAGTAATATTCCAGGAAGTATTTTGCTCTCCAAACAGAGAGCTGTGCTGAGCTGTAATAACAGATGCGCACAATAAATACATGGCCAAAATGCCGCTTGATTTAGTATTCATTTGCAGATGACTTTAAAAGTAAAAAGCAGGTCGCTATTAAAATGGCTAAACCGGAGCAAAATGTGCCACCAAAACCGGTGAAAATGTGCCACTGATTCCGGAGCAAGTTGTGCCAAAAAAACCAGCTGACCGGAGCAAAATGTGCCACTTTAGTTAAAAGAGTCGATTTCTATTCGGTGTTTTACTGAAAAATAAAACAGTAAAACAGGGGTGCAACAGACATCGTACACACAGTTCAATAGACATGGGTTACACTTTTTATTCATAAATATAATACTTTTCTTCCAGAGCAGCCCTGGCTGTGGAGCGTAGCGGAACAGCCAGGGCTGCTGCGATTTTAATTTACCCCCCCCGACGCCTTCCGTTCATATCTTTATCAGAATCTAATAAATGATATTTACCCTTTTGAACTTGTTCGCCTTCTTTAAAATATCCCAGAGGATAATTTCTATAGAATACTTGATAAATTCTATTCCCTAATTTTTTAATTCCGACATATTTACCGATGAGACATCTGCTAATATTCACCCATTCGTAAGCACCCCATCTGATGGCTCCACTTGCAGTAACTTTCTTGACCATCAAATCGGAATCGTATTCTATTGGAGCTATTTTATCAGACCATTCTCTATTGGATAACTGATGAACTTTACCGGGCGTTTTCATATCTAATTTTTCGTGAGGTCGTTCAAAATTATATTCCTTAACAAAGGCATTCATTCGTCTGTTCTGACTTCTGAGATTATGAGCAGGAGGTTTACAGCAACGAGCTTTAAGATCTTTATGCATACGCTCGTGACGTCCATTTTGGTCAGGTCTGCCTGGATCGGAAAACACAGGTTGGATGCCATGATCCAAAAGCCAGTAGGACAAATATCCGTATCCTGCAGGGCTTTGAATGGACGCAAAAGCACTCCCATTGTCCGTATGGAAGTATTTTGGTTTTCCATATTGCTTAAAAACTTTTTTGAGGACAGAGATTACATTTTTGGTATTTTCATTATACTGGCCTTGAATATCGAAAATAAATCGAGAACAGGAATCGCAAATAGTCAAAGGAAAGCATCGTTTTTTATTACCGAGTAAAAAGGAACCTTTATAATCAGCGGACCAAATTTCGTTACATTGCTGAGGATCGAAAACGGGGTAGGAGGGTTCGATTTTTCTTCTTCTCTTTTTGGGTGTAACTAAGCCTTGTCTGATTAAAATATTGTGAATAGTAGTTACACTGGGGACTAAATTTTCATCAAATTTTTCAATGACTTTAATTCTGATTTTTTTAGCACCCCAATTTTTTTTACCTCTCCAGAATTTTATTTCATCAATAATGTTTTGATCAGTTGAATCAGGACTATTTAAAGGTTTACGAGATCGATCAGCTAAATGGTGGATACCATTTTCTTTATATCTATTAATAATTTTATAGCCAGTTTTTCTACTGATGCAATAAGCTTCGCACAAGCTATTAAAATAAAATTGTCCGCTTTCCCATTCGCGAATAAAAGCAATTTTTTGATCCATAGGTGTGTTGTTTTTCCAAGGCATAGCATTTTATTATGCAATTTATGCCTTTTTAAAAGTGTCACCTATGTCTGTTGAACTCTGTCACCTATGTCTGTTGTTCGTACCACACTATGGCGAACCAACGAATAGGGATCATGCAAATCAGACAATTATTACAACTCAAAATTCGAGGCGAGAGCAACCGGAGCATCAGCCGGTTGTTAGGTATTCATCGCAATACGATCAATGAATACGTACGCCTGTTAAAAGCCACAGGCCGGTCATATGAAGTACTTGGACAGTTAGATGACCGATCACTGGAAGAGTTGTTTCCGGGCGTTAGCACGACGGATAAAGATCGTTATCAGACTTTGAGTAGCTACTTTCCTTATTTTCGTAAAGAGCTCAAAAAGGTAGGTTGTACGCGTCTTACCTTATGGAGGGAGTATCTAAGCCGTCACCCCGACGGATATCGCTCTTCCCAGTTTAACGAACACTTGAACCGTTGGCTTCAACAAGTGGACGGCTCAGGAAAACTGGTGCATAAAGCCGGAGATAAACTATATGTAGATTATACCGGCAAGAAGTTATTTTTCGTAGATATGGAGACTGGAGAACAAATCGAGGTGGAGGTATTTGTAGCCACCTTGCCTTGTAGTGGGTATACTTATGTGGAAGCGACCCCTTCTCAGAAAGGGGAAGATTTTATTGACTCGATGAACAACTGCCTGAAGTTTATGGGAGGTGTCCCCAGGAGTATTGTGGTGGATAATCTCAAATCGGCAGTTACCAAGGGCAGTAAATATGAACCGGTTTTGAACAAGACATTTTCAGATTTTGCACTGCATTACGGTTGTTCGATTAATCCTACTCGAACGTATTGTCCACAAGACAAAGCATTGGTAGAAAATGCCGTCAAGCTGGTATACCAACGTATTTTTTATCCCCTCTCCAAACAGATCTTTTTCTCTTTAACAGAGTTGAATAAAGCCATTGCTGAGTTGTTGGAAGACTATAATGACCGAATGTTCAGTCAGATAAAGCTGACTCGCCGTCAGCAGTTTCATGATATTGAAAAAGAGGAGCTCTTACCACTTGCCGCCCAGCCTTACGAACTTAGGTACTATAAAATAGCAACCGTACAAAAAATGGGACATGTCTACTTATCCGCCGACAGGCACTACTACAGCGTCCCCCATCGATTTATTGGTAAAAAGGTAGAGGTGCAATACAACACCAAAACGGTAGAGGTCTTCTATGCTAAAGAACGTATCGCCACTCACAGAAGAGACCCTCGCCCCGGGCGCTATACCACCATCAGTAAACACATGAAAAGCACCCATCGATTTTACAACGACTGGTCGCCGGAGTTCTTTCAAAAATGGGCCCGCAAATACGGTGAGGATGTAGAATATTACATCAAAGGATTGATCCAACAAGCGACCTATCCCGAAGTAGCTTACAAGCAGTGCATGGGCATTTTGCAATTGGTCAAGGATTATCCTGTCGACCGGCTTCAAAGTGCTGTTATTCGCGCTCGTCAATATCCCTACTTCAGTTATAGTACCGTTAGGGATATTTTGAAAAACAATATGGACCTGGAGCAGGATCTGTTCCAGGCCACAACCAAGACAACAACCATCCCGGAACATGACAATATCCGAGGCAGTCAATATTACACTTAAACCTTTCTAAAAATTTACAACAATGAATACACAAACCACAGTAGAAAAGCTAAAAACAATGCGACTCAAAGGCATGGCCCATATCCATCACCTCAGTATGCAAGACAACCTTTACCAGGACTATACCCTGGATCAGTACACTGCTCTGCTGGCTGACCAGGAATGGGAATACCGGCAAAACCGGAAAATGGAGAATCTGATCAAACGAGCTCACTTCCGCTCCGGTGCCGCCATTGCCAATGTCGATTTTACCACTCCTCGCGGACTGGACAAAAATTACTTCAACCGACTGGCCACTTTGGACTTTATTCAGAAACACCAAAATCTGATTATCATCGGTCCCACCGGAACGGGCAAGACCTACCTGGCTCAAGCCCTCGGACATCAGGCTTGTATACAACTACACAAAACCCAATACTACACCATGAGTAATTTATCCGATCAGGTCAGACTGGCCAAAATTGAAGGCAACTACCAACGGCTAATCAAAACGATCAAACAAACCGCTTTACTCATTATCGATGATTTTGGTCTCAGCGAAATAGATAATATCATCAGGCAGGCGCTCATGGATATTGTCGAATACAAGTACGACCAATCATCCATTATCATCACTTCTCAAATCCCTGTGGGCAAATGGCATGAATTGATTGGTGAGGGCACTATTGCCGATGCTATCCTGGATAGATTGGTGCATTCTTCACATAGAATCACTCTCTCGGGAGAGTCTATGCGCAAGGCAAAAGGAGTAAACAGCTAATATTTTTTAACTTTGAGAATAGATTATCGACTCTTCACAACCGTGGCACAGTTTGCTCCGGAAACCGTGGCACAAGTTTACCGGAATATACATAAAAACTTTAAGCAGATAAACTCCCCCCGGGATATGTTCCGTTGAAATGCTCAGGGGTTCAGAAAAATTAGATGAAGCTGAGGTGATGAGCTGCCCGTTTAGATCGTACAATTCGATTTGAGCATTGGGCAGTAAATTTTTACTTTTTATATATAGCTTTCCAAAAGCAGGATTAGGATATACGATAAAGCTATGTTGTTCGTCAGGCGATTTGGTTGTACTTGTTTTGATATAATCGCACGCTACATCCGATTGAGTATAAGTTATTTTATCATCTTTATAGCACCGTAATTTACCTTCAATACCCGCTAAGACATAATTATTATTGTGACCAAACATTCCACCATACTCAATATAACCTATTTTTTCAATAATAACTCCACTCACACCTAAGTTTCCAAATCCCCAATCGGCTGTAGTACTATCTGTAATAATTGTACTCACATATAATACTTTGAGGCTAGTATTATCTATTTGTTGACTTCCCGTTGAATCGACAATTACAAAAAAGTATCCCTCCTCTTCACTATAGGTAAAAAATTTTGTGAATATCCCGGTTCTGATTTTCAATGTATCTCCAGCTTTAGCAGAAAAATCATATAATACCTCAAAAGAATCATCGTAGTAATGATATACGCGATCCTCATCGGCATACATGATTTGGGTAGCTTCAGGTACCAATTCTTCATTATACCTGTATTCCAAAATTCTTGCGAATTGTCCATTTACTAATGTATCACCCACAGATTCTAAAGTATAGAAAGCGCAATTTGGCGTACTACACCAAGGTGTGTACCACCACGTTGCTCCAATAGGGGCAAAGGTATCTTGTGCGAGTGAGCTTGTCGAAATAGAAAAAAGCAAGGTCAGAGGTAATAAGTATTTGAGCATAGGAACTTTTTTTGCTAAGACCAAAAACTGGAGAATGCTAGATTTGGATTGAGTGGTGGTAGTGCCGAAAACAAACAATATTTCACAGCTTTTCGGTTTTAAGAATGCTTGTCAAATGTAACACATCATTTTCGGGTAACAAAATTTTCCGGCGCCCTTTTTGAACAATAATTTTCCAAAAGTCAGGTCGCTGATTGCCTCCTCCATTACCACCGCAATATCCCCAGTACCACAATGGAAAATGGTCCGGCAGTGCCTTCTGCTATAATTTCCATAGCTCCGGTGCAACTGCTGGCAGAGGATTGCGTGATATGGAGGATATCGATTTCGCAATAAGTATTACTGATAAGTAGTATGGATAATACAAGTACAGATAATAGCTTATGCATGATAGGTGGTTTTAAATAATTGAATTAGCCAGATGTAACCACAATTCTAAATACAAACAAATAATAAGCACCAACAATTTCAATCAGAATTAAGAGCATATTTCCTAAAAACAATATGGTCTTTTTATAATTTTTTTTTTCGCAAAGTATTTATGAAATCAATAAATAATTTTCCTAAAAATAAAATCAACAACCCTAATATTGTCAGTATAAAATATGTTTGAAAAATGGAGTCATCCTTATTCGTTATAAATGAATAAGCTGAATAAGTTATGCTAATGAAAAAAAATAAATTAATTAAGTTACTATACACTTTTGAATCCCATTTTCCAATACCCTGACTTCCAGATTGGGATTTCAGGCAGATAATATGTTACAAATTCGACTAAATCTTGAACAGTATGGACTGTGTTTTTCAAATTATCATAACCCAATCTGAACAACGAGATTGATTTTGACTTTTTACCGTTGTAAGATTTTAGTTTTATTTTTTCTGATTTTCGACATTCTATGCCTTTTAAAATCGACAATACATAACAAAACGCAGTCACTGCCATCATTAATTGAGCTTTTAACTTGTCGACCAAATTAAGGTCTTCTAAATTAAATCCATTTGATTTGTTATGATAAAAGAACACTTCAATACTCCATCTTTTTGGAAAACTAGTTCTAATCCATTCAACATCTGGTTGGTCGGAAATCAAGACCATCCAATTATCATTTTTTCGTTTGCGCTTTGCGGTATTTACAAATACAGTATAAAACAATAATTCTCCGTTTATAAATACTGCTTCTTGAAAATAGCCCTTTTTATTGATCGAACTGATTATATGATCTTCTAAATAAGGAATTAATACTCCTGTTGATATAGATAATTCTTTCCAGTAATCCTGCCACCTAGCCCTAATTACAAAGGAAAAACCTACTCTTGTCAAAAAACTAAACCATTTTTCTCCAATAAATTCTCTGTCTCCTAACAAGGTAATTTTAATATCTTGATGAAATTGCCAAACTTTAAAAAATCGTTCGATTAACTCAATTCTTTCTTCCTCAGAAGTGTTACCTCGTTTGTTATATAATTGCCATAATATTGGAATGAATATACCATTTGGAAGTATTAGGCCGATATAGCAAACATTAATATTTATAACACCAATTTTCCAATTAGTCCGATCTATTGACATGAAAACTTCACCTTGAAAATCTATGAGGTAAATAATTAATCTTGATATGCCAACACAAAATGCATCAATGTTTTTTATTTTGAAAAATCTGATTAACCTAGTATAGGTTGAATTTATATTTAAATCTTTGCGGCCCAGTATTGATCCAAATTCAGACCTACATTTATATAAACAAACTGTTCTGCATCTAATTATGCATTGACACAGTAATATAAATACTTTTACTACGCAGATTCGGTGTACTGGAAAAAATCGTTTAATTTCACCAACTGGAGGGAGTTGAGTAATCATAGTATGTATGGGTTTTCGTCGATTCAAACATACAAGATTATTTTACAACTCTCTCTATTTCAATGAACTATAAAAAAGTGTATAGTAACTTATAAATTAATACCAAAGATCTTCAAAAGATTAATTCATTTTATTTGTTCAAACTTATCTAGAATTAATGAATCTCCTCCAATTCTGGAATAAGTTGCACTTATATTTAGACTCTGGTTTAAATTTTTATCTAGATATATGACTTCATTATTTCTAAAATATGTTCCGATCAATGTCGTTTTACCAAAAGGGTAAAGGTAATCTAAAATGTATTTATTAGAATTATTAGATAGGTATAGGTAAACTGTTTGAATCCCTAAATCTTGTCGATAGATTAAATGATTCTTTGTATTTAGCCTCATGTTAACAAGCCCAAAAAGTATAATAATAATTAGTGGTATAAGTATGACTAAAACAAGTCTTGCCGGACTAGGTTTTAAGTGTCTTAATAGTTGATATATGACTAAGGATATTGATATTATTAAAATTGGAATTGTGTTTTTTTGATCAAAAATATCAATGAATGAACTTGTGTAAGTCCCTGAAAAAAGGAATTTTATTTCTTTAAAAATGAATATCAATATAAGAAGATTAATAATAATTAATGATATGATCTTTAAATATTTCATTTGACTTCAATAGGGCTGGATTTAATCCTGATGTTCTGTCGGTTTATTGGTTAATGTTATTTTGTTTTCAAAAATTCTTCCTACTATAGGGCAGTTTAATGAATCTAGATTTTGGTTTTGCTCATAATCTAAACTAAAAGCTACCAGCGTATTTCTTTTTACAGTCTTCCATCGAATTTCATCTGTATCTACAAGCACAAGTCCCTTATGAGATATACGTACAAGCCCCTTTTTTGATTGGACAAATGTTAGGGCGTATATGGGGTGAAATTGATGATTCTCTTTTACATATCTACAAATAAAATCATAATAGTCATTGTATATATTGGTTTGGTTTTTCACATAGATGTAGTGTTTGTATATAAAGGCATCATGTTGATTTATTGTACGAATTGCGCGAACAAATTGAAAGGAAATATCGCCAGTCTTCTCTATTTTTTCAGTGCATGAAAAATAAAGCAATAGAAATGATATTAACAGCTTCAATTTATTGGAGCAAGTTTGGAAATTAGTGATCGGCTGATAAACGCCCCTTTTTTGCAGTAGATAGCCGAAATGGTTGTATTGTTCCATTGTACATGCATTTTATGAAATATCGACGGTCACATACTCTATATCTAATTGGCTAGCTTTAGTTAGCAACTATCTTCTCTTCCTGTTAAATTTGGTTATTCATCATTACATTCTTTTAATTTTTGCTTCAAAGTAGCGTTTTCGTATTTTGTGTTATAAAAATTTTTTAAAGTATCGACTACTATGCCGAGGTATGGATATTCTAGCTTATGACCATTAGAGCTGATGGTAAGTTTTCCAGAAAATTTAACCTGTGCCACAACATCAAAGGGCTTTAAATCTCGTAAATCGATACTATCATTATATAATCTTAACTGACCTTCAATTTTGTCCTTGTTTTTATAAAATACCTTAACAGTTTTATTCATGTCAAATGAGATCCCCTCATTGGGCGCATAGTTGCATTTTAAGACTCCACAATCAGGAATGTTGTAAATTATTGCTCCATTTTTATGGTAAGTCTTATCTACTCCATCGTCTTGATTATAAACAATGTACAAGGGGCCAATGAAATTGAAAGGAACAAATATTAGTTCTTTTTCCAGGAAGGAATTACAACTTAAAAGGAATAACCCAGCTAGAAGTACACCTTTCCACAGTTCATTCATATTGAAATTATATATATTCAATTTTTCATCACTATCCATTATATGAAATAGCAATACCAGCCATCCTTAACGAAGTAATATCTAGTATTAGAGTATAGTAAGTATGATTTATTGTTGCAAAAAACAGCGATTCTTTTATTAGAGGGTTTATGGTTTTGTATGCCTAAAGCCTCGAGGCATAAATTTTTCTTTTTAACTGAAAATTCTATATAATCTGAACCGAAGCAAATTGTTTCGACTTCTAATTTACTTAAACTAGCAGCAGCCTTTTTAAACTTAGACTCCATGTTTGCTAAAACTATAGAATCTGTTGAATCTTGAATAGCTTTTTTGTGAACCCATTCGCCGTTGGAAGATTTTTTAAATCCGTAAAATTTCTTTTCATACTCAAACAGTACAGCTTGGTATTTTGTGTTAGATGGACGATAATAAATTATGCATATGTTTTTATCCGGAAATTCATTGATGTTTTGCAAATATTCATCAAACGGTTTGCACTCACTATTTTTACAAGAAAAGTGAAAAAAAACCACTAACACAAGTAATATGGCCTTTATGAAATTATTAATCCATGTTTTCATGACCGCATTGTATAGCTAATTGATCTCCCGGAGCGTCGCCGCCCAAATTCCTTTCATTCCAATGAGCCCAAAGTCTAGCTTCAAGGCTACTAAACCCTAATATATTCATCGCACCGCCCCAAAGGTAATTCCCAAAATCATATAAATTAAACGCAACTTTTTTATTCGAATCAGAATTGATAAAATAAACTGTTATTTGATTTCCTCCACTTAACAAAGCCTCATAATTTGGACATGTGCTATTATTTAGTTGGAGACTAGGTATTAAGGTAGAAAAAGTGAAATCCATAGGCTGAAAATCTGGTGAATTATATCTTGCAGCACTGAGTCCCTAAATATATAGTTGATTTGTCCTTGTGATTCGATTTCAATTGCTTCAAATCTATTCTGGAAAAAATTCAACTGAAATTTTGTTTGGCCAGGTAACATGATAGGATAAAGAAAGCATAGTATCAAAATACGGAATAAAATCGATTCTGAACGGGTAGCTTCAGGTACCAATTCTTCAATATACCTGTATTCCAAAATTCTTGCGAATTGCCCATTTACTAATGTATCACCCACAGATTCTAAAGTATAAAAAGCACAATTAGGCGCACTATACCAAGGTGTGTACCACCACTTTGCACCTATCGGGGCAAAGGTGTCTTGCGCGAGTGAGCTTGTCGAAATAGAAAAAAGTAAGGTCAGAGGTAATAAGTATTTGAGCATAGGAACTTTTTTTTTGCTAAAACCAAAAACTGGAGAATGCTAGATTTGAATTGAGTGGTGGTAGTGCCGAAAACAAACAATATTTCACAGCTTTTCGGTTTTAAGAATGCTTGTCAAACATAACACGTTATTTTCGGGCAACAAATTTTTTCGGTACCTTTTTAAAACAATAATTTCCCAAAAGTCAGGTCGCTGTAAACCGGTTGAGCACCACGCTGAGCAGGCAGATCACAATACCATTCATCAAGTACTTCGTCATCAAAATAAATAGTGATATCTCCACGATTTACCAAGGCTTTATTATAGCTTGACCAGTTGAGCAGTTGGTATTTAACTTTCGATTTATCGCTATTTTGAGTATCCTTTTTTACCTTTGACATGGGCTGGTAGTTTGTAGATTTAGTTGTGCAAAACCAAATATACGAAGCCAGCCCAACTTTAGTTTTGCTGCAAATTCCGGAGTTGCTGACCCACCCATTTCGGAGTCATTGACCCATGTGGATAACTTACGATTTCAATGATGCTAAGATAGTTGATTTATAGGTTTCCTTAAACTTTTTCCTTTTAATTCTATTCGATGTGCTTTGGGGACGATCCGGTCAAGGATGGCATCTGCCAAAGTTGGTTCATTAAAATATTGGTGCCATTTACTCACTGGCAGTTGAGAGCAAATAATAGTAGCGGCGTTTTCGTAACGGTCTTCCAAAATCTGTAACAAGATTAACTTTACCTGATGTGTGATGGGTTGTAATCCAAAGTCATCAAAGATGATGAGTTTAGCTTTTTTTAATCTGTCCATCCACTTGATTAAGGTGCCGTCTGTTTTGGCTAAAGCGATCTGTTCGGTGAATCGATTCATGTTAAAGTAAAGTGTTCGGTATCCATTGACACAAGCGTTATTTCCTAAAGCGCAAGCCAGGTATGATTTACCACAACCAGTGGCGCCGGTAATCAAAACATTTTCTCCTCGGTCGAGGTAAGCACAGTCTGCAAGGAGCATTAATTTTTCCTTGGAGAGATTTCTTGTTTTAGAACAATCGATGTCTTGAATGTTGGCTTGATAACGAAGTTTGGAGAGTCTTAAAAACATTTTCATTCGCTTGTGCCAACGATGCTGTTTTTCTGCATCAATCAGATTGGCAATCATTTCATGTGCGTCTGCTTGCTGGTTGATTGGTAATCCAAGAGCTGCCTCGTAAGCATCCGCCATGCCTGTTAATTTTAGCATTCTCATAATTTCCAGAGATCCGTTTTTCATAATTATTGATTGTTTTATATCCCTTTATAATTTTATATTATCTAAGGGAGTAGTTAAAAAATAAATGTTATTGAGTTCAATAGATACCTATTGATAAGCCTCAGGGCCTCTTATATTTTCGTGTTCCCCTATTGTGAGTGAGTCAAATAATTCAAGTTGATCATCAACGGTGTCGAGTTTTCGAACTAAGATATTTTTGATCATGTAATAGCTTGCCTTATCTGCTTTTTGGCAACGAAGAGCAGCTCGCTCCAAACGTTCAGAATTATACTTTTTTGCAAAACCTAAAATACCTTGGCAGCTACCATAAGATTGGGCTTCATGGATTCTGGAGAGTAGAATATGCTGGATAGCCCAGCGAGTAGCAGGACCTATTTGCTCAGCCTGACTAAGAAAATAAGCGGCATCAAAGCCTTTTGCTTTTTTCCACTCCCTGTGCGACCGAGGCATATGTTCCATTTTTGTCTGGTACTGTTGTGACCCGGTGTAGTAAACTCGCTTGTGAGTTGCAACCCGTTGATTATCAATATATACCTCTACATTTTTTGAGGTGTAAATGACGGTCGCTTGTTGTTTTGCATATTGAAAAGGGACAGAGTAAAAAGCTTTGTCCTCTCCTAGAAAAACATGATAGTTCCTTCTAACTTGAGGTGTGATGGTCTTTTTAAGTTCAAACAGATCACAAGGGAGTGATCTCATTACAGGCAATTCAAAAGCTTCAAAAACACTTTTGCGTGTACCTTGTTTTTGTTGATAGGGTTTATTATTATGTTGGCTTAGCTGCTCTGTGATTGCTGCATTTAACTCCTCTATACTATGAAAAGTCTCGTTTCTCAATGGAGCATAAATGCGTCTGTAAACCGTATTCACCATGTTTTCTACACTCGCTTTATCTTTGGGTTTTCCAACGCGAGTGGCACTTAAATCGAGCTGATAATGTGCAGCTAATTGTACACATAATTCATTAAAAGTAGGTTCGTATTTATCAGCTCGACTAACATATGATTTTAGATTATCGGATAAAATAACTTGAGGTAGTTTACCGAAAAAAAGAAGCGCTTGATTTAATCCATAAATAAAGTCAGCTACCTTTTGAGAGGGAAGTGCGATGGCAAAAGTATATTGACTATGTGGCATCACCGCTACCAAAACTTCGCATTCATGAACTTCTCCAGTAGTTAAATCTACCCATCGCATTTTCTTTCCAGCGAAGTCTACTTGCATGACATTACCTGCTTGGTGCGCTAAGCTAATCGTCAAATCTCGTCGTCCTATCTCGCGTTTAAAGTGTTCACAAAATTGAGTGTAACTATAACCATCTGGGTGTTCTTCGATGTACTCCTCCCACAATAAATAGCGAGTTACACCCACTCGTTTTAATTCTTTTATCCAATCATCAATCTTACTTTTAAAAGCCTCTTTTCGTTGTTCAGCCACTGTATTTTTAGAGGGATAAAACACCGCAGTGAAAGCGGAATCGTCCAATGAAAGAACTTGCGCAAGATCTTCATCAAAGGCTTTCCCAAGTCTTACATAATGCTTCACTGTGTTTTTAGAAACTTGTAATCTACTTGCTGTGGCGCGAAGAGAACTCGTGCTGATATAGGTTTTAATAATCGTTCTTACTTGATCCATACGTTTAAATTGTCCCATGTTCTTGACCGTTTTTTTGCTTGAAAAAAACTGCGAACATGGCTATTTAATCGTAAGTATCCACTATATATAAGGCGGGTCAGTACGCCGGAATGACAGTCGCCTAAAACAAATCAAGGGGGTCAATATGCCGGAATGACGGCTCCTCCTAACAAGCTTAGGTGGGTCAGTATGACCGAAATGTTACTAACATTTGCCCTAATTGGGGGTGGGTCAACAACTCCGAAATGGGTGGGTCAGTATGGCCGGATTTTACAGTTTTGCTTCTATTCATGCAACAATGCCGCGCAGGGCGGCAAATATGCCGAGCTATTTCAGTTGCAGGCGAAAGGGTATGTGTAACGAAGTAGGAGGATAGCGGGCGCTATAGTTTTATGAAGCGAGCGGTGAGTTGCTGTTGGAAGGCATTGTTCCAGGCTTTGACAATGTAGCTGCCAGGGATTAATGCAGAACAATCCAACTCCCGGACATTTCCCGCTTTCAGAACCAGCCGACCGAAGGTGTCAAACACTTCGAGTTGTTGATAGTCATTATTGCCGGTTAGGTAGAGGGTGTTGTGGACGGGGTTGGGATGTATTTGTAATTTTTGAAAAGCGGAACTATTGGGGCTTTTTATTGAAGTGGAGTTATCCATTTTTAGAATGACTCCGAAAGCACCTGCCGCATAAGCCAACCCATCATTGACAAAATCCAATGAGAAAATCCCTGCAGGCGAGAAAGTGTCAAGCTCAACAACATTCCAGGTGAGCCCTCCATCTGTAGTGTGCTTGATGAATCCTTCTGCATGGTGTATGCCTGCTCTGTAGCCTTCCAGTTCATTAATAAAATGCACATCATAGTATCAATGGTTCATAAAGAATTAAGCGGCAATTTTGCCGAAACCTAATAGCTTTTTAAAAGCTGGTTTATTTTTTATCAACTCAGGCTCAATGTCTAAGTTTGATAAAAAGAAATTGAGCATGAGTTCATTGAAATACGAGGTTTTAATATCAGCCAGAGAAAAGCTAGTTCTGTTTTCTTTTTTGACTGACAGATAATGGGCGGCTTTAGCTACATTTACACTGCTAAGTGACATATTAAAGTGATAGTGTAGCTTATTCTCATTTCTGGATTGGCAGTTGGTTAATCCGGTATATTGTTTTGCATCTCTGAACAAAAACTCAATCTGAAAACGAGCTTTGTAAAAGCAATAGATGGAAAAGGCGTCTAATTCTAAGTCCGTTGAAAAATACATGGCGTAACGGTCAGTAGGTTTTCCTTCTTTTAGGAATTCCACATAAGCCAGGTTGATTTTTCTTTTTAATCTTACTGACCAGCATTCGATTTGATATATTTTTACATCATCATCTTGATGAACTAAATCAAATCGGCGTTTGTCAATTTTTTGGACATTTATTTTGCCATCATACTTTTTTGGCCTACCCGCCCTTTTTCTTTTTGGCCCCTTGTACAAATACTTCAGATTAGCGTCTTTTCTCAATTTACAAATGATGTCTAATTCAGTTTGTGCCTTGATTGGGTCTATAAAACGGAGCTTAGCAAAGTAACCATCTACAGCTAAATGACTGGAGATATGACTTACCTGAGGGGCCAGATCAATTATGGTTTGGGCATAAAAATCTACCAGCGTCATCTCTTTTTCATTGAGCTTTTCTCTACTGATTGTTTGGGTTGCTTGCAAATGCAATGCAGTATTGTCATCTATGCTAACTGCTGCTAATCCACCTATTTCAAGCCCTTTGGCTGGTCTACCCAAACAACCACTGTAATAGTAGTCAACATTGGGGGTGTGCTTCCCACTTTTAGGAATATAGGACGGATCAAAGGCTAAAATTGTTCGACCCCTAAATTGATCATTGCACAATTCAATATTGAATGACAGAAAATCAAACTCTTTCTCAAATTGATTATGAAATGTCATCTCACAATTTGAACTATACCTGCTCATCCCTTTGAAATTATATCGACCTCGTAGCGATAAAAACAAAATAATCGTCGAAATGAAAAATTTCTTACTCGGCTTTGTGATGCATTGCAATTTATTTACTATTTTTTCGGTGAGAGTCTTACTCTCGCTGGAAGTATGATTGGTCTGAAGTTGCATTCTACCAAATTCGTACTTCCTTTTTTATTTTCCTAAATCTTTGCAAAAAAGTTAATGAACCATTGAGTATGAACCACCATTATAATCACAGCTCAGTGCCTCCCAGCTGCTCCCGCCATCCGTAGTTTTCAATACCGTTTCCTCCCAACCGACTATATAGCCTGTCGAGGGAGTAGGAAAATCTATTGCAATTAAAAACTTAGCGATAGCATCTGTCTCGATTTCTGTCCAGCTTTGGCCCCCGTCATCGGTACGAAAAATGGAAGTAGTATTTGAATGAAGTCCTCCAACTACCAGACCATTATTGGCATCGAAAAAATGTAGCCCATTCAAAAATACATCCGTATTGAAAGGGAGTTTTTCCCAGTTTTCGCCCCGGTCATAAGTTTTAAGTATAGTAGCATGATCACCGGCGGCATATCCGATGCTGTCGTTGACAAATAGTATATCATTCAGCCAGTCAGTTTCTAAAGGAGTATTTGCCTTGTACCAGTTATCTCCTTTATCAGTAGATTTTAAAACCATAGAAGTTGCTTGTGGAGCGTACCTTCCTCCTGCTATGAAAAATGTAGTATCATCCAAAGAGGTAATATCAAATAATTTAACATTAGTCAACCCAGGTGACTGATATACCATTTCCCAGCTTTCTCCTCCATCCAGCGTTCTGAATACCTCTTTATCACCGGATACAAAACCAGTGTTCACATCAATAAAATGAATAGCTTCAAAAAGATGATCGCTACCAAAGCCCAGAGATTGCCATTGCGCCCAAATGCAATTGATGCTGGAATACACAAGCAAAAGGGTCAAAAAGAGGGTTCGTTTTAATGGTTTGCTCATACCTTTACATTTATTTTGTCCTGGATTTAATCAATTTCTTCAGAGCTACAAATTTCCCTTCCCGGTCAAAAGCAGTTACGATAAACAGGCCATCCACATTGCTGCTCATATCTAGGACGTAGTGCCCCGGGTTGCTGATGTGATGTACATGTATCACCTGGCCGATTGTATTGCTTATTTCTACCCTTCCAATCCGATCATTGTGAACATCGATATTGATTTGTTGGTTAAAGGGATTAGGAGATACGCTAAAAGTATTTGTTTTACTATCAGAAAATCTATCCTCAACCAATCCTTTTTGGTCTTGTTTATTAATTTTTTCAGCTATTGCAACAGTTGCGTTGTCATCTAAAATATAGGAAATGTATGCTCGTTGATCCAAACTCGTGAGATTGACAAAGCGATAGCCGCCTATTGTTCTTTCGCTGGTGGGGCCCGAGAACTCTCCGCCGAAGAACAACACACCATTGTCATAAAGCAGGTGAGCCACATTTTCCTCATCTGGTGTGCCAAAGGTTTTGGTCCATTGCAAGTTGCCGACTGTATCCAGCTTGAGAAGTGCTATGTCATATCCACCTTCACTCATCAGCGTGTCAGTGAGCACGTTGATCGAATTAGAATAAGTAAGCCCCAGCATCAGGGCTTCATCTTTGGCAAATAGCATATCAAATTTAGCACTATTGATATTGGCACTTTCAAGCGGCAAGGTCCATTTGAGCGTTCCGTCTTCATTAATGATCAAAGTGACTAAATGTTTTTGGGTAGCCGAAAATATAGCATTTCCATTCAGTGTAATATTACCAATGCCGGAAAAAGTAAGAGCTGACCTCAAACGGTCATCGGCATGCGATAAGTCTATCAATTCAAATGTGTTGTCGGCATTAATATTCGTGATAAAATTGAGCTGATTGTCAGGATCAATTGACAATACAAAATAGCCTTCGTTATTGTTCATTGGAATAATAGTGCCGTTCAATTTGATCCAGTTGTCGTGATACCTGCCAGCAATTATAATCTCACCATCTCTATTTTCTGAAAACAACACTTCATCTTTATGGATATTTTCCAATAGGTGTATATCGTTGAGGGTTCCATCAAAAGAGGTTTTCATCAGAAAAGCAGCGGAAGTGGCAGCATTGTTTAAAATGGTAGAATCATAGCTTAATTCGCCCTGATACAAGCCTGCTATAAATAATTCAGAGGTTGTTTTCGATAAGTGTTCAATAGTAAGCAGGCTATCTGAAACCAAGCTGTTGGTCCAGCTTGTCAGACTGTCTTCGTAAGCGAGGAGAAAAGAGTTTATAGAGTCGGTTTTTTCTATATAAATTGTTTGTTCGGCATCCCAGTCATCTATTTCATGGGTCACATTACTTAATATCCTCTTATCAAGACTTATTGATTTATGATGATAGTTGTAATATATATCAGCGTTTGAAGTCTTTAAAAATCCTTTAGGAGTTATGAAGCCTTGGTTAATGACTTGGCTAAAACTACTAATTTCTTCTCCTGGTAAAGTATCTATAATAAATTTAGTACTTATGTCATTTTCTACATTCTCGTTTTCGGGGACTAATGCGATTTTGGGTACTCTAAACCCTTTTGATAAATCAGAAATCTTGACATCAAAGCCAGATGGTGTACTAGTATTTGAAATACCACTTTTACACAATACTACATAAACCAACGCATTGTAGTCAACAATTTTTTGGCAAGTTTCTTCGAAATAGTCGAAAGGAGGTTCTGCAGGAATTCCACATTGGGAACGTACAATGTCTATATCATTTGCAATAATACTAAAATCTGAAGCACAAAAGATAATAGTTGCGCAATTATGTGCAAGTTCTGGATTCGCTTCATAAATATCAAGCCAGAATTTTAGGTCAGAGTCCTTGAACCCTGGGTAATCTGTTTCATTGAGCTCTCCTTGGCCTCCATTATAATAATGTAGTAATTCAAAAATTCCTGAATGTAACGTTTTGCGTTGATAAATAAAAAAAGCCACTGAAAATGCTTATGTTTTAAGTGTAACTAATAAAACGAAACAAAATCAATGGCACTTAAAGATAAGCAAAATCGGACAATAGTACTGCCCATAAGTGAGGCAGAATATGATATTTTTTTGACGAATAATACAATAGCGCATGAAGTGATCCAATCTTTGTACGATCAACATCCAGAACTTTTTCCTTTACAAATGGCAAATGGATATTGTTTAAATGGTCGTGATCGGATGTCCAAGAAGATGGATATTCAGCTACGGAAGATAGAGATATCGGGTATCAATTATCGAATACGACCAAGTTTTATTTTACCTTACTTCAGGGGTAAAACCGATGAAGTTTCCGGTCCTTTATTCTTATTGAAATTTGGGGTTCCATTGTGGTATCGACTATATTATTGCTTACATCAATACAGCATCGTTGGCACTACAATAAAAAATCCGGAGCTTTTACCTAAGGATTTATTAGCAGACGAACACCATGTTAAAGTCGGTGGTCAACGTGCTTATATCGCAACCACCATTGGTCAAAACTGCTTTTTGGGAATGGCAGCCTGTGCCCATGCTGATACAGAATCGCTACAGATTGGGTATCAGGATTTTAAAACCGAAGCACTGGATTTATCCCCTGATTATCAGCCACATACCCTTAATACAGACGGATGGTGGGCCACTCAAAATGCCTGGAAAAATTTATTTGTCAAAGTCGTAATTATTGAGTGCTTCCTTCATGCTTTTTTAAAAGTTCGCGACAGAGCTACGAAAAAACTCAAGACTTATTTTGATCAGGTAGCTGATAAAATATGGGATTGCTACAGAGCTGATTCTAAAAGGCAACTTGCACAACAAATCAGAAGGCTTAGAGAATGGACAATGGCTAATTTAACGGATTGCCCTATGAAAAATAACATCCTCAAACTTTGCCAGAAAAAAAACAGATGGTTAGTCCATTTAGATTTTCCAACTGCCCACAAAACCTCCAATATGCTGGACAGATTAATGAGGTCAATGAATCGACATGCTTTTAATTCACAGATGTTTCATGCTTCTGTTGAAAGTACGTCAAACAACTTTCGAGCTTTTGCTCTTTTATATAATTTTGTTCCGTCTTGTCCCAGTGCATGGGATGACAGCCAAGTTCTTAAAAGTCCGGCTGCCAGACTAAATGGTTTTGTTTATCACAAAAACTGGATGCATAATTTACTCATTTCCGCTTCTCGTGGTGGTTTTAGGAATCAATGCAATCCGTTATAATCAGAAAAATTCTAAATTGCTGAGGAGTACAATTGATTAATTCGTTATCGAAGCCACCAATGCCTAGTAAATTTAGTGTATTTGGACAAACGGAATAATCAGAAACAAGCCAACTATGGCATTTTACATCAAAGCATCCTGTACTAGTATTTGGCGTTGGATGACTACCACTCCCAGACCCATTAAATATTAGGGGATGACTACTTGATATAATTTCAAAACTTGTAGGACAATACTTTACAACATCACAAGGCTCCAACCCTAATGTAGTATATCTATTCAATAAATTACCAAAAACTATAGAATTATTTATGAAAGATTCCGCTGCCATCAAAGTGACCCAATACCTCCCCGCCTTTTCTTTTCTCTTTGGGATTTTAATATCTCGGGTTTTCATGCCATCACAGTAAACGGGCAGTTTACATTTGCCTTCAAACAAGCCTCCAGTTGCAGCATTATAATCATAAGTTGGCAACTCTTCGTATGTTCCTAAAATAACTTCATCGCAGCTCTCTTCATAATAACAAATACCGCTTTCACTTAAAAACTCTTTATCTGTAGGCACAGCTTCCAGATTAAAAGTTATAGAAAAATCACAGTTGCCAATTGTTGCGTCAACAGTATAATCTGTTTCTGAAGATAAGCCTGTAAGGAGTAATTCAGCTGGATAAAATGGAGGATCAAAAGGATAAGGAAATCCTTCAAGAAATATCTCGATTTCCGATGGATCAAGATTGTTTGGTTTTGAAATTAATAAAGTCACACTACCATCATCAAACCCTTCACAAGGAGGATCTTCGTTGATCACTTCCACCTCTCCCAACTGTACGTCATAACTCCCCAAGTCCGTGCATCCCTCACTATCAGTTACTACCAATTCTATCGTGCCATTATCCACATTGGTAGCGTCTTCCGTATTTTGGCCATTGCTCCAGGCAAAAGTATAAGGCGGGCTGCCTCCGGCAACACTCACATCAATAATTCCCGTTTCAGGACAGCCGCTAATAGACTCCAGCGTGATCGTCATGGTCGGGAAAGTACCTACACTAAATGAAGCAGTTTGTGTTCTGTCGCAATAATCAGTAGCAGTAACAGAATATGAACCGGCTGCCAGTGTAGTAACTACAGCCCCCGTCATACCATTGCTCCAAACAATTTCATAAGGCGGATTCCCGCCAGATACCGTAGTATTGACAGAACCTGTATTTTCGTTGGGACAGGTGTTGGCAGATTGACCTGAAATGGAAAAAGGACCTTCGTCCGGTACTTCCGTCACAGTAAATGTTTCGCTGCTTGTACAACCCCCATCCTGATTGGTGATAGTAACGGTATAAGTGCCTCCGGCAATATTTTCCAGACTGCTTAGAAAATCTCCTACGGTAGTGTGGCCATTGCTCCAGACAAAATCATAAGGCCCGCTATTGTTGGGATACACTCCTATGCCAATGAAGCCATTAGCTACGCTTAGGCAGGCAGCTTGCACATCCGTTGCTTCGGTGATGAGCTCCGGCACATTAGGTCCGGGCATTTCATAACTGAATACGGCGGTACAGCCTTCGCTGTCTGTTATGGTGAGGGTATAGGTGCCTACTCCGAGGTATCCAATATTTAAATCAGTAGCTCCATTACTCCAGATATAAGTATAACCTCCAGAACCACCTATAGGCCCAGGATTAAAGTGGAAATCACCATCCTCTGCACCACAAGCAGATGGTTGATGAATACTCGGGTTAAGGTTACCTTCTTCAATGATAATCGTACCACACGCTATTACTTCAGCAGTTAGTGTAGTACTGCACCCATAAGCATTGGTGATGATGATATCGTACTGGCCAGGGCAAAGTGGAGTGGATGTGATATAAGTTCCATTGATATTGCTGGCCGACTCAATGATAGTCGTATTGCCATTGTCCTCTATCCCCAGTACCACAATGGAAAATGGTCCGGCAGTGCCTTCTGCTATAATTTCCATAGCTCCGGTGCAACTGCTGGCAGAGGATTGCGTGATATGGAGGATATCGATTTCGCAATAAGCATTACCGACAAACAGTATGGATAATACAAATACAGATAATAGTTTATGCATAAGTAGGTGGTTTTAAATGGTCTAATTCTTAGCCTATGGCTACAATTCGGCAGATGCCATGCTATCTTACCCGGATTTTTCTAGTAACTGAACTAGTTTTTGTTTTCTCCGGGTGACGCTTATGTTTATATTTTTATATAAATTCAATTCTGATATCAATTGATAATAATCAAGGTTGTTTAAAGGAATAGACTGGCTGTAGTTAATTGAAAAAAAACCTTCTGTTCTGTAAAAAAAGAATCTTGTCCAATGCCGAACAGTCCCATCGTTAGGAAAAATCAGCATATCTCGTCTACTATACTTTTTGTTGTTAACGTCAAATTCTTTTAATAAAAGAATTCGGTGTAATTTTTTTAATAAACCACGTTCTAGGTAGCACCAATTATCAAATTCTTTTTCTATAGTGTTGGAATGAAAGGGGGAAGTAAAATAATAATGCTCCACTTCTAAAGAAGCATTATTGACAGTATCCTTAAAGTTGAAGGAGCTAAATGAATTGTTTACATAAGAAAACTGATTACTTGAAGATATAGGGATATAATTGAACGGCCAGGGTACGTCAATTTGACAAGAAATCAGCTCATCATCTATATTAATTGTTTTTTTCCTTATACGAAGGCTGTCTAAAGGTTCAGAATTTGTTGTTTTAGATTTCTCTTTAATGAGAGTGCTATTGCTATTTATAATGGAAATTTTTTCCATTGCATTCAACTCCTCTTTTACCTTTTTAATGGCAAAGCTATCTCCCTTCACGGTTCGATTAAAGTGTAATTCCAGCTCTCCATGTGGCATAACCATTGTCATATTTTTAAAATATGTATAGAGCTTTTTGTCAGAGTGCTTTATATAGTAATCAATATTAATCTTATTCATGTGTAGGTCAATTCGCTTTTCAATGACGCAAGTGTCACTGTTATTGATTTTATTAAAATATTTCTTCCATTGCTTAGAATCTTGTAGAGTTCTTTTTTGAGGGTTGTAAATCACCAATAATTCAGCGGATTTCATACTATCCATTAAGTGGTATCTATTTGCAGTTTCTTTAGGGGTTCGAATATGAGTAGTATAGGGCCAATATATTTCTAAATTAATGGAGTCTGCGCTATTTAACTCAAATTTGTGGTAATTGTAATTCGAAGTGCTTATGTTACAAGAGAAATGCAAAAAAGGTAAAAACAACAACGTAAAAAGTTTTGCGAGCAAATTCATATTATTGGAAGCGAGTTTTAACTTTTTCTATAATCCGGTAGTCAGTCTTGGTCACTAATTCTTCGTTTTATATTTCTTAATGAGTTCTTTTAAAGGAGCCTTAATTTCCAAGATTCTGAATTCTATATTGTTGCCTAGCTCATTTAATTCTTTAATTATTTTATTGTAATCTAAGCTGTCCTTTTTTACTTCTTTACCAAACTGAATGTTGATAATTCCGTTAACAGAATTGATAATATAATATTTGCCAAGGTGAAGAGTGCTGTCATTAAATGGTTTCATAAAATCAACATTACTAACTCTTTTTTTGTAATCAGCATACTTACCTAATATTGTCATACAGGGATCCATATTTTGAGGAAATCCATATCTTAAATAAATGTCTCCTACCTCAAATTCTTTTGAGGGATTAGGTTTGTAATACTTTATGTACAATCTTGCCTTGGCGAGCGAATCTTCCAAGAAAAAGCCAGTGATATATTCTTGTCCAATCTCATGAGAGAAATCTAATTCATAATAGGTATAATGCGAAGGAATGATCAGTTGGCATTTAACATAACTATTGTCTATTAAAAATTGATGCGCATCATTGTTTATTTTGCAAGAAAATAAACTTAAGAAGAAAAATGTAGCTATCGTTAGTAGCTGTAATACAGGAAATGTCATTTAAAGCGAGTTTTTACTTTTTCAATGATATGACAAGAGGTATTAGTTATTAATTCACCCAAAGAAGCATAAGGACTATTGTTAGGAAAGTTAATGCAAGTTGAGGGCCATTTGCCTAACCACCACGGGATACATTTTCCTTCATCCATATAACCAGAACCTTGATTGGTTCCAACACCATGTGTGATTCCTGCATTATGCCCCATTGCATGAAAAACTAAAAAACCAACTAACTGCTCTTTAGTAGAGCATTTGTAATCGTTCAGCACGTTATTGTCGATAAGATCAGTTCTGGCATAACTGATTTGTCGCCTTCCATCTGATTGTCCCTGCTCCAAAGAGTTGCCACCAATTAGCCAGTTTTCTACATCTTCTTCATTGATTATACCGCAGTAATTCGAAGCCATGGTTACAATTTCACTACCATACACTCCGCTTCCATTACCGATTAAAGATAAAGCATCACTACTTTTTAATTGGTCTTGAGGAACGAAGTCCACTATTTCAATTTCAAGATTTTTTTGGTTCCCGCCTGGGCAAGGAACACTATAAAGAACATCAAAATAGTGATTAATCCAGTTTTTCACTCCTTGCATACTTACTCCTGCCCCTGCCAGTTCTATCAAATAAAGTGTGTTAGTTCCATCTGGTAGCGCTGGTGGAGGTAAATTATTGTCAATTTTTATGCACAGTGTTTTGCTCCCATCTGCGGCAATTGTGCCAATCACATTTACTTTGTATAAATACTCCTCAGCTAAATTTCGAGATCCTTTCAAGGGTAAGTTATTACAATCTAAATTGGTTTCATCATAAAAAGAGATTTCTCCTTTTACAGCACTAAGATGATTGGCCAATGCACCTAAATAAGTGTTAAGGTCGGCATTAACGTCAACGATTTGCCCTTGATACTCTATTGTTAATTGTGCTTTCTCATTAACAATATTACCTGCATTTTGATAGGGGGTATAAATCAAATCATCAACTGGGATACAGCAATAACCATCTAAATCCAGGTATTCTCTGAATGATTGTATATCATTTACTAAAACTATTTCAGCATCTGCCACCCCGCTACATCCCTGCTCATCCGTCACCGTCACGCTATAATTTCCTGCCTCCGACACTTCAACCACCTCTCCGCTACCGGAAAAGGTACCAGTGGTATTGGACCAGGCGTATGTACTATAACCAGGCGTAGCAACTAGTTCTACCGTGCTACCGTCGCAAAGCACGGCCGGGTCAGGGTTGATCTCTACCTCCAACTGGATCACCTCTACTTCATATTTGTTTTGGCTGACAATATTTCCTTCGGCATCAATGATAGTCAGGGTATATGTGGTGGGTTCCTGTGGGCAGGCATCCGTCACACTTTCGTTGGGGTTTAGCAATCCTTCTTTGGGTTCCCAATGAAAGCATTCAAAGGTTGGTTCTCCTATTTCTATACACTCGCCTTGACAGATCGTTTGCTCATCGGTAATGCGGAGCCATACGGCTTTGGTCTTTGAGCAATTTTTTGAATCAATGATAGTGATTACATAATGCCCGGGAAGCAGGTTGCTTATTTGATAAGTGCCTGCATCGCTGATTGGCATACTTCCGCTTGAAGGTCCTGTCCATCCTACGGTGTAAGGTGCTACTCCGCCTCCTACTTCTATATCAATGTGGCCAAAATCGTCTTCAGGAGATAGGAAGACCTGCTCTTCGGTGTGAAGATAAAGCGAAGAGATAGCCGAACCAGAGGCCAGGCCATTGATGAAATTGCCATTATTCAGGCTATTGTAATGCCCCGGAGAAGCTGTTGCAGTACGCTCATAGGTCACTTCGTAGTGGTCGCACCATTCCCTTAAGACCACTGGCATTTCGGGATTGCCTGCATTGCCCGCAATACTAATGGTCTGAGGCGCTGCGGCACTGCCAAAACCGGCACCACTCCAGTTGACCGCGTAAGAAAGGGTTCCCTGAGGATCTCGTATCTGCACCACATCACCTGCTTTGTCGATGGGAATAATGGCGTCCCAATTGGTAGCAGAAGAGGTCGTTGTACATTCAAAGGATGCACCTTTTATACATTTTGTCAGGCTGCTGCTGCTGACCGGTACCTGGTAAATTCCGCCTGCATTAGGTGTGCCGTTATTTGCCTGGTTGATGTTGGGATTGGATTGGCTATCATCATAGATCAAAATAACCGTACCCGGAAAGAGAGCTGAAAAAGCACTCCCCAACATAAGAAAAGTACTATCTCCGGTAGCATTTTGGGTGTCATTGTCGATGATCCAGCCTTCCAAATTTATAGGTGAAAGACTGGTATTATTGGTATTGCCTACTACCAAAAGTTCAATATATTTGGATGTGCCGTTTTGTCCAAACCCAATTTCGTTTACTATGAGTGGTGCAGTCGCAATGCTTTGGGCTATGCAGGTTGTGACACCAAATACCAGGATGAAAAAAAGGAAATAGGAGGCTCGTTTCATAAAATCGGTTTTTTAAAAAAGATAATGCCACCCCGTGGTAATGATAAACCCAATATCTCATTGGCTGCAAGCGGCAAATCATGAAAATTGAGACAGCGGTTCAAGAATGCTTGTCAAATGTAACACATCATTTTCGGGCAACAAATTTTTTCGGTGCCTTTTTTGAACAATAATTTTCCAAAAGTCAGGTTGCTGATAGCCTCCTCCATTCTTGCCACAGCACCCCAAACACCAGCAGATATTCTACGGCCACTACCCACAGATTTTCCTGGTAGGGTTCATAGCTGTAATTGATGTAAGTCAGCATAGCCGGTCCAGACCAAATCACCGGAAAGCGGTAAGGGGTAAATACACAAATTGCCAGTGGCAGGCTCACATACCAGGGATGAATGGTGGTGGCGCAAAATAGAAACAAACTACTGGCGAAGAGCATAGCGATTGGCAGGTTTTGCCAATGGGGCCGGACCTCCTGGCTAGCTTTCCAAAGGATGCCCGCCAATACGATGCTGCCCAATAACGGGCCGATGATAGCAATTTGGTTGTAACCGCTCAGCAGCTGACCGAGCCAGCGAAGCAGGTAGTAGAAGCTGGCATTGAATTCAAATTTTTGAAAATACAGATCAAGGCTACTACCAAAATTGGGCAGGGTCTGAATACTGAGAAAGGGTAGAAAAAGCAGCACCACCAAAATTCCGACAATCGAAAAATAAGCCAGGCTCCGCCGCCAGCCGAGCCGCCGGATAAGGAAAGGCAAAAAGATAAGCGGCAGCAATTTGCTGGCTACCGAAAGCGCGAAGGCGACTGCTGAAAGCTGCCATCGGCCTTTTTGCAACAGCCATATCGCCAGGAGCAAAAAAAAGATCATGGCTCCTTCAAAATGCAGGTTGCCTGTTATTTCGATGATCAGGAGGGGGTTGAGCGCATAAATCAATACGTTTTTTTTATCGAAATTGAAAGCGCTCAATAACTTGGTTATCAGCAGGATAGATCCAACTTCAAAGCAAAGCAGTACAAGTTTCATTACCACGGCACTTCCATACAGGCTGGAGGGCATCAACCAATTGGCTCCGGCAAATATAGCCTGGCAAAGTGGCGGGTAGATAGTGTAGTAGTCGGGCGAGTTGAGTTGGTCATACAGCTCAGGCGTAAGTCCCGCCAGTTGATTATCTGCTTGCATATAGTAGCCCGGCAACTCGGCAAAAGGGCTGACCCCTTGCAAGATCAGCCGCCCGTCCCAGATGAAACGATATACATCATCGGAAAGATTGGGAAAGCTGAAGAGCAAAATGGCGCGCAAAGCTATTCCCAGTCCGATGAGAAAGGTGAGTTGCCTGTCAGTTGGCTTAATAAGTAGCAGGTAACTGTAAATGACAAAGAGAGGCAGGTAGTATAGCAGCAGGTGGCCAAAATCGCTTTGCTCCACCCCATAACCCAGTCCGACGGTGAGGCCAATGAGCAGTATGGCCAGTAGGCCAAGCCAAGCAGCCGGCAAGCTATCACTACGCTTTGGCATGTATAATCTTAGCTTCAACATTTTTCGGTAAAGGTAAGCATCAAAAGAAGGCTGCCGGCAGGCAATTACATAAAGTCTTTTCTCTGCCGCCAAAAAGAACAAAGAAAGGTTCATTTACTTCTGCGATTGCTTCGGAATAAATTTGGCGGCAGGGTTTTACAAAAACCTTCTGTTACTTTTTCCCTACAGCGGCAAAAAGTAACCAAAAAGCGCCGCCGCTCTACATCATTTCCTAAAAATGGTGCTGCTAGCCGCCCACAACCCAAGCCATAATCCGCCTTCAATGTTGGGGCCGTTTCTATGCGTCAGTAGGTCAGCGCAGCCACCGGCTTTTCACCACTTTCTCCCTTGACGGATTATTCGTGGGTTGCTCTTTAGGCCTCGCAAAGCCCCTTTTTCTTTACGAAAATGCTGTAAGGCGGAATGCCCCGGCTGACTAATTGTGCCACCCACCCACCCCCCAGCCTCGCCAATCTTCCGGCATAAGCTGGGCTGGCGTTAAAAAGGGCATTGAAATGCAATGGCCGCAGCAAATACTGCTTGAGCCAAACCGAAGTTCAAATCAAAGTCAGTACCACAGTAACCCAGGAGGGCTAAACTAAGCAGAGGACCTCAAGGCGAGTTTATTTGGTGCAATGGAATGGAAATGCCCTTTAGCCCGACCAGGTTCAGCCTTGATTTTTGCTTCTTTGTATCCCCGCCTGCGGACGGGCAGGAAGACAAAGAAGGCTGCCGGCAGGCAATTACATAAAGTCTTTTCTCTGCCGCCAAAAAGAACAAAGAAAGGTTCATTTACTTCTGCGATTGCTTCGGAATAAATTTGGCGGCAGGGTTTTACAAAAACCTTCTGTTACTTTTTCCCTACAGCGGCAAAAAGTAACCAAAAAGCGCCGCCGCTCTACATCATTTCCTAAAAATGGTGCTGCTAGCCGCCACAACCCAAGCCATAATCCGCCTTCAATGTTGGGGCCGTTTCTATGCGTCAGTAGGTCAGCGCAGCCACCGGCTTTTCACCACTTTCTCCCTTGACGGATTATTCGTGGGTTGCTCTTTAGGCCTCGCAAAGCCCCTTTTTCTTTACGAAAATGCTGTAAGGCGGAATGCCCCGGCTGACTAATTGTGCCACCCACCCACCCCCCAGCCTCGCCAATCTTCCGGCATAAGCTGGGCTGGCGTTAAAAAGGGCATTGAAATGCAATGGCCGCAGCAAATACTGCTTGAGCCAAACCGAAGTTCAAATCAAAGTCAGTACCACAGTAACCCAGGAGGGCTAAACTAAGCAGAGGACCTCAAGGCGAGTTTATTTGGTGCAATGGAATGGAAATGCCCTTTAGCCCGACCAGGTTCAGCCTTGATTTTTGCTTCTTTGTATCCCCGCCTGCGGACGGGCAGGAAGACAAAGAAGGCTGCCGGCAGGCAAAAGGCATAAAGTCTTTTCTCTGCCGCCAAAAAGAACAAAGAAAGGTTCATTTACTTCTGCGATTGCTTCGGAATAAATTTGGCGGCAGGGTTTTACAAAAACCTTCTGTTACTTTTTCCCTACAGCGGCAAAAAGTAACCAAAAAGCGCCGCCGCTCTACATCATTTCCTAAAAATGGTGCTGCTAGCCGCCCACAACCCAAGCCATAATCCGCCTTCAATGTTGGGGCCGTTTCTATGCGTCAGTAGGTCAGCGCAGCCACCGGCTTTTCACCACTTTCTCCCTTGACGGATTATTCGTGGGTTGCTCTTTAGGCCTCGCAAAGCCCCTTTTTCTTTACGAAAATGCTGTAAGGCGGAATGCCCCGGCTGACTAATTGTGCCACCCACCCACCCCCCAGCCTCGCCAATCTTCCGGCATAAGCTGGGCTGGCGTTAAAAAGGGCATTGAAATGCAATGGCCGCAGCAAATACTGCTTGAGCCAAACCGAAGTTCAAATCAAAGTCAGTACCACAGTAACCCAGGAGGGCTAAACTAAGCAGAGGACCTCAAGGCGAGTTTATTTGGTGCAATGGAATGGAAATGCCCTTTAGCCCGACCAGGTTCAGCCTTGATTTTTGCTTCTTTGTATCCCCGCCTGCGGACGGGCAGGAAGACAAAGAAGGCTGCCGGCAGGCAAAAGGCATAAAGTCTTTTCTCTGCCGCCAAAAAGAACAAAGAAAGGTTCATTTACTTCTGCGATTGCTTCGGAATAAATTTGGCGGCAGGGTTTTACAAAAACCTTCTGTTACTTTTTCCCTACAGCGGCAAAAAGTAACCAAAAAGCGCCGCCGCTCTACATCATTTCCTAAAAATGGTGCTGCTAGCCGCCCACAACCCAAGCCATAATCCGCCTTCAATGTTGGGGCCGTTTCTATGCGTCAGTAGGTCAGCGCAGCCACCGGCTTTTCACCACTTTCTCCCTTGACGGATTATTCGTGGGTTGCTCTTTAGGCCTCGCAAAGCCCCTTTTTCTTTACGAAAATGCTGTAAGGCGGAATGCCCCGGCTGACTAATTGTGCCACCCACCCACCCCCCAGCCTCGCCAATCTTCCGGCATAAGCTGGGCTGGCGTTAAAAAGGGCATTGAAATGCAATGGCCGCAGCAAATACTGCTTGAGCCAAACCGAAGTTCAAATCAAAGTCAGTACCACAGTAACCCAGGAGGGCTAAACTAAGCAGAGGACCTCAAGGCGAGTTTATTTGGTGCAATGGAATGGAAATGCCCTTTAGCCCGACCAGGTTCAGCCTTGATTTTTGCTTCTTTGTATCCCCGCCTGCGGACGGGCAGGAAGACAAAGAAGGCTGCCGGCAGGCAAAAGGCATAAAGTCTTTTCTCTGCCGCCAAAAAGAACAAAGAAAGGTTCATTTACTTCTGCGATTGCTTCGGAATAAATTTGGCGGCAGGGTTTTACAAAAACCTTCTGTTACTTTTTCCCTACAGCGGCAAAAAGTAACCAAAAAGCGCCGCCGCTCTACATCATTTCCTAAAAATGGTGCTGCTAGCCGCCCACAACCCAAGCCATAATCCGCCTTCAATGTTGGGGCCGTTTCTATGCGTCAGTAGGTCAGCGCAGCCACCGGCTTTTCACCACTTTCTCCCTTGACGGATTATTCGTGGGTTGCTCTTTAGGCCTCGCAAAGCCCCTTTTTCTTTACGAAAATGCTGTAAGGCGGAATGCCCCGGCTGACTAATTGTGCCACCCACCCACCCCCCAGCCTCGCCAATCTTCCGGCATAAGCTGGGCTGGCGTTAAAAAGGGCATTGAAATGCAATGGCCGCAGCAAATACTGCTTGAGCCAAACCGAAGTTCAAATCAAAGTCAGTACCACAGTAACCCAGGAGGGCTAAACTAAGCAGAGGACCTCAAGGCGAGTTTATTTGGTGCAATGGAATGGAAATGCCCTTTAGCCCGACCAGGTTCAGCCTTGATTTTTGCTTCTTTGTATCCCCGCCTGCGGACGGGCAGGAAGACAAAGAAGGCTGCCGGCAGGCAAAAGGCATAAAGTCTTTTCTCTGCCGCCAAAAAGAACAAAGAAAGGTTCATTTACTTCTGCGATTGCTTCGGAATAAATTTGGCGGCAGGGTTTTACAAAAACCTTCTGTTACTTTTTCCCTACAGCGGCAAAAAAATAAAGAAGCCTATTGTCAACTATTTGCTTCCAATTATCTGATAGCCAGATGACGAACCGAATAGAAAAAAATACCACCGAACCCAATGGCCATCATCAGATGAAAAATCATAAACGGATTGTTGCCGAGGTACATACCCCCCGCCAAAGCGCTGCAAAAATAAAGAAACATAAAGCCCTCCATGATGGTAGTCCACGATATGCGGCGGGTGAGGTATTTTCGGTTTTTGAATGAATCCCGGATGCCCTGGATATTGAATTTGGGTGTGCGTATGAAAGGGCTGCGCTTACCCATGTAACCCTGAATCACAGCTACTGTATTGTGCAAAGAGAGTCCCATCGACAAGGCCAAAAAAACAGGAAAGATCAACAAGAATTTGACAAGTACTTTTATATAATTCCCTTTGTTAAATTCCGCCTGTACATTGCCCGTATAATACACAGCAATGATGGAAAAAAGGCCCACAAAAAAGAGCCAGAAGTATTGGGTGGAAACACTCAACTCCTGGATGGCAAAGATCAGCGGCACGCTGAATACGCCAGCTATGAAAATGAATACAAATACTCCGCTGGCCAGCAAATGTCCGCTGGCATGTATCTTTTGCCTCAAACTCAGTTCGCTGCGCCAAATAGTAGGCAACAGCTTGCGGGCATTTTCTGCTCCGCCCTTCATCCAACGGAATTGCTGCGACTTGAGGCCGTTGATCTCCGCTGGCAATTCGGCTGGTGAGGCAAAGCCCTCCAGGTACACGATTTCCCAGCCGCGCAGCTGCGCCCGATAACTCAGGTCGAGGTCTTCAGTAAGGGTGTCGGCCTCCCAGCCTCCGGCATCCTCAATAGTGCTGCGGCGCCAAATACCTGCGGTGCCATTAAATTGTAGCAGGCAATTGCCGGCTTTTCGGCCTTGCTGCTCTACTGTAAAATGTACGTTGAGTTGCATCGCCTGCAAGCGTGTCAGCATGCTGTAATTTTCATTGATATGCTCCCATCGGGTCTGTACAACGCCCACTTTTTGATTGGCCAAAAAGTACGGAATGGTTCCTTTGAGGAAGTCGGGCCTTGGCAAAAAATCGGCATCAAAGATAGCTACGAACTTACCCCGGGCATGGGGGAGTGCAGCTTTCAAGGCCCCCGCTTTGTAGCCGGTCCGATCGGTACGATGCAACAGCTCTATATTGTATCCCCGCTGTTGGTATTCTGCTACCTTTCGCCTGGAAATATTCAAGGTTTCGTCGGTGGAATCATCCAGTACCTGTATCTCCATCCGGTTGCGGGGATAATCGATGCTGGTAATGTTGTCGATCAGGCGTTCAACTACATAAAGTTCATTGAATATTGGAAGCTGGATAGTCACCAGAGGCAAGGCATTATCGGTGTGGGGGAGTGGCGTTGGGGCAGGCAAAGGCATGCTGCGATGCCGTTGGTAGTAGTACAACAAGTGAAATTGCAACAAGCAGTAAAGTATGATGTACAGCAGAGCTACACAGTATATGATCAAAACAATTAGTGCCATTTCGTAATACGTCTAAAATTTTAAAGTCAGACAGTCTGCTGTCTCCAGGTCTGTACAACTACAATAATTTAAATATCGTCCACAATATCTTGTATCCGGCCAGCAGGGTTCCCTTCAAAGTACCCGACACCTTTGATATTCCCACCCGCCTGCGATAGCTCACCGGCACCTCTTTACATTTCAAGCCAAATTTTGCTGCCTTCACTTGCATTTCCACCGTCCAGCCAAAGTCGGGGTCTTGCATGTCAATTTCCAGCAGCTTGTCAAATTTGATAGCCCGAAAGGGACCAAGGTCGGTGAAGTGGTATTTGTAGAACAGGCGAATCAAATTAGTAGCCAGCCAGTTGCCAAATATTTGCTGGGGCTGCATGGCACCCGGTTCCAGATTGCCCAGCGCTCTGGAGCCAATCACCAAATCACAAGCCTGCTCAAGGATGGGTTGGACCAAGCCTGGCAGCTCCTGCGGATAGTCGGAATAGTCGCCATCCATAAAAACGACAATCTCCGGCCGCTGACTCCTTTCCATACTTTTCAAATACTCAATGCCTTTGAGGCAGGCACTTCCGTAACCTTTTCGGGGCTGTTGGAGTACCAACGCACCCGCCTTTTCAGCCACAGCGGCAGTGCGATCGGTACTGGCATTATTACAAACCAGCACCTGCCGAACCCTGCTCATCGGTATATCAGCCAACACTAATCCTATCGACTTCTCCTCGTTGAAGGCGGGTATGATGACGTCGATGACTGCTTGAGGCATAAAACTGTGGGTAAAGCTTTGGCAAAAATACCACAAAACAGCACAATAGCACTGTATTGAATATGACAATTGCAACGCAAACATTTTCCAAAAGTGTCGTTATGTATTATACAAGTGATTCGAATGCCTGCCGAAAGCGAATCACAAAGAGCACGAACTATCCCAAAGCAGGAAGCTGCTAAATTGACTACATTTGCTGACTGAAAAGTATATCCAATACACATTTGATGAAAGACTTATTATATTTTTCCCTTTGCCTGGCCTTGTTGGCATACGCCTGTACTCCCAATGACGACTTCCTCACCGGCAGCGACGTCCGACTCGAATTTTCTACCGACACCCTCACTTTCGATACTGTATTCACCAGCATCGGCTCGGCCACGCGTATTCTGAAAGTGTATAATACCCACAGCAAATCCGTGAAAATCGATAAAATTCTGCTGCCTGAGGGGAGCCAGTCTTTCTTCCGGCTCAATATCGATGGTATCCCTACAGCAGAGGCCAGCGATGTGGAGATAGCCGCCAATGACAGCCTCTACATCTTTGGCGAAGTAACCGTTGACCCCGACCAGGATTTTTCCATCAGCCCCTTTGTGATTGAAGAAGAGCTCCTTTTTATGACCAATGGCAATACCCAAAAAGTGCTACTCGAAGCCTGGGGCCAGAATGCCAACTACTTACCCGACCGGTTTTCGGCTGGCACAGTGAGTATCTTGACTTGCGGATTTGGTGAAGAGGTTTGGGATGATCCACGTCCTTATGTCATCTTCGGTATATTAGCTATTGATGAATGTACGCTACGCATCCCCGCCGGCACCCGTATATATGTGCATGGCGGCTTGCAGGGCACTTTTGTGTCCAATCCTGATGATCCGATGGACTCTCTGCGGGTATATTTCAATGATGGTCGCCTCGTCATCGGCCCCAGTGCCCGTATTATTACAGAAGGCACAGTAGATAATCCCGTCATCATTCAAGGAGATCGGCTGGAGGAAGATTTTGATGATGTGGCCGGCCAATGGTATGGGATTATCCTCAATCCTACCAGCCGCGACAATGCTTTCAATCATACTATTATTAAAAACAGTTCTTTTGGAATAGCTGCCGACTCCTCCGCTGAGGTGAGCATCCGCAATTGTCAGATCTACAATACTTCCAGTAGCGGACTGATCGGTATTCATGCTACCATACGTGCTGAAAACAGTTTGTTTTTCAACAATGGTGCGGGCGCAATCCAGGCTGTGTATGGTGGCGACTACGATTTCACCTACTGCACAATGGCCAGCTATGGGGTGGATGCTTCAGCGCTCAGTATGAGCAATGCTCTTTGCCTTGACCAGCTCTGTACCGAATATCGTCCCTTTCGGTTGAATACTTCTTTTAAAAATACCATTGTATTTGGCTCAAGGAATGACGAGATCAGTTTTTCCAAAGTGCCGGAAGCAAACTTCACCTATAGTTTTGATCACTGTATCGTGGCGGTGGATGAATTGGACGACGAAGGTGATTTCGTTGACTTTTTCGACCATTGCAACAACTGTATCAATGCCAGCCGGAGTGATGCCTTGTTCGAAGATGTGGATGAGGATAATTACCACCTTGACACGCTATCCGTCGCTGAGATGCAGGCCATGCTCATCCCTACTATTCAGCTCGACCTGGCCGGAGAGATGCGCGATGGCTCGGAGCCGGATATTGGTTGCTATGAGTATGTGGTGGAATAAAGGCGATTTTCTTCCTAGAGATTTCGTAAAATTCTTATAACTTCAAGGAGTTATTGGAATTGCTGTTCGACGAAATTTTACACTGTAAATATATGTACACGAAAAAAGTTTTTAAAGCCACCGACATGGTAAAATGGACTCGTTACGAGACCTTGTTGTTTTTTATAATTATTTCAGTTGTTGTCGGATTTTACTATTTCTTTGAATTAGGCTGGCTAAAAATTCCGTGGACACCTTTGGCGTTAATTGGTACTGCAGTAGCTTTTGTGATTGGATTTCAAAACAACTCGGCTTATGGAAGAATCTGGGAAGCAAGGAAAATTTGGGGCGGCATCGTCAACACTTCTCGAACATTCGGGATGTTCCTACAGGACATGGTGACAAACGAATACGCCTCCACCAAATTGTCGGATGAAGCATTAGGGCACGAAATAAAGACCCTTACCTACCGGCACATTGGTTGGATGACTGCTTTACGACATGCCATGCGAACATCAAAACCCTGGGAAACGATTGTAGAAGAAAAAACCAATAAGGAATGGAGCGAAGTAATATATCCTCCAGAATGGGTGTCAAACCTGGAAGATGATTTGAAACCCTATCTTTCTGAAAAAGATTTGGAATATGTGACAAGCAAAAACAATAAACAAACAGCACTATTGTATTTGCAATCTCACCACCTGAGAAGATTGAAAGAAAAAGGAATAATTTGGGAGTTTTCCTTTTTACAATTGGAGGGAGTGCTGGAGGAAATGTTCACCCTGCAAGGCAAATCGGAGCGAATTAAGAATTTTCCATATCCCCGACATTTTGCTTCTCTTAACCATTACTTCATGTGGGTTTTCATAATGTTATTGCCACTGGCAATCGTTCCCCAATTTGCTGAAATCGGCAAAGAAATTGGAGCCGTTCAACCCGCCATCGGAAGTTTATTTATTTGGCTGGCTATTCCTTTTTACGTAGTGGTAGCATGGGTTTTTCATACCATGGAAAGAATCGGCAGGACGGGCGAAAACCCATTTGAAGGTTCGGCGAATGATGTACCAATTTCCACCATAGCAAGAGGAATTGAAATTGATTTGCGGCAAAATTTAGGCGAATTGAACGATGAAATCCCAAAGCAATTTCCTGTTGTTTATGACACGCAAATGTAAAAATCTGTTTGGAAATCAGACTCTATGGAACCTCCAAGAATTGAAGGGAGGATTTTTTGAATGATGCGATGCGGGGCTACTCCCTTTGCACTAACCGTTGAGTATAGTTCCATTCACGTTTATCCTAATGGCGCAGCTCTTGCTCATAACAGGTGATCGGATCAATGCCTCACCAATGATTAGGCCCTACACCTGCCATCTGTACTTTGGCCCCATAACCCGACCAGCTTTTTGATGCCTTTAATGCAATTTGTAAATCTTAAACTGCTCATTTTCAAACACCTCCTCTTCTTCAAAGTGAAGATTTTTTGTTGTCAGGAGATAATCAATGGAGTATTGTTGTCGAACTTCTTTTAGGCGGGCCGGCTGTTCTTTCAAGGCTTGAACAATTTGCAGGCGCCGGTACCACTCATACATTTTGGCCGGCGTGCTGGGTACTACTTTAAAGTGAACAAAATTTTCTCTTGCTGTCCGGCGCATCAGATCCACAGCAAATTCATTCTGGTGGCTTTCTGTTGATGAGCTGTTCAAAACGAGAAGGGTAGCAGCCTTTGGCGTATGGCTATTGATAAAATCGATGACTTCATTGTAGGCGCTGTCACGTTGATAATTGGCCATTGCCCTTATGTTTAAACCACACTTTATAAGTAAGCTTATCATACTCACGATCAGCAGAATAGGAAGTGCTTGCTGCCAAAGTCGCCGGGTTTTGGGATAAATGGAAAGGAAACGGAGGGTCAGCATAAGAAAAAACAAGTACGCAAGGCTCTGCATTCGAAAGGGATACGACTTCAGCAAAAAGCCTCCGGAAAGATTGAAAAACAGAAAATCGGCCAGGCTTACTCCCACAAAAAACAACCCAATACCCAACATGACCAGCATCAGCGATTTGATGGTTTTCCATTCTACAGTGTTAGGATAGGGGCCGAACCTTAGATAGGCAAAAAAGGCAGTGGCCGAAGCCAAAACACCTGCAAAATGTTGTTCAAAAAAATATTGGAGATTGTAAAAAAGACCAATATGATGCCGGTTTCGGAAGTACACATAAATGTGATTCAGGTTTACCCCTTCCCCAAAATCAGTCGATTCAGCAAGCATGTGTTTGCCCAGGTAAATCAAAAAAGGTATGAGCGGGATACTATAATACAGGCCTAATTGAATGATTTTTTTCCAGTTTGCTTTTTGAAAAAACAGCGCCAGCAGGCAGCTAATGGCAAACCAGCCTCCTACCAAAATATGGAAATAGGTAGCAAGGACGATGAAGCCAAAGGCTTTGTAATATGCCCGTTTTAGAAATTTTAACAGCCCCCAAAACACAAAAACATAGGCAAATATCTTTGTTTCCAAATCGCCGAAAATCCATTCGCCGCCAAAAAATCGCTGGCCCGAAATAATGAAGACCACCAAGATTATGAGCAATTGTGCAGTGGAAAATTTGAGCAAGCGGAATAGGGCCCCCAGCGGTATTGCCATCAGAATATAATTCAATAGCCTGCCAATAAAAATTGTTTTTTCAAATCCCAGCCAATCCGTCATCCAGCCAAAGAGTAGTTCGAAGAGCCAGCGGGTGCCTGGAAATTCGGAGGCCATTAATGAGCCGGCTATCCAGGTGGGATTAAAATGTTGACGTGCGTACAGAAGATACTGCTCCTCATTGCCTTTGGGAACATAGGAAAGGCAGCAAAGACACAGAGTGGCAAAGGTGAGGAAGCATGGATGTACCCGGTTGATATATCGGACCAAGGCTGTCTCCTGATATTGGTGTGCGGTGTGTGTCATATAATGAAACCTGGATAGGTGAATACGTTTTTTTTGCCGGAAATATGAAATTCCGGCAAGCTCTTAATATTTTGCACACAAATTGAGAAAACCACTTAAAAATTACAGACATGACAGCGGAAATATTTTTCAGATACTTACACTTTATTACCCTATTTGCCTTGTTTGGCGCTTTGGTTAGCGAACACCTGCTGCTAAAAGACCAAATGACGCCGCGTGAAATTCGCCGCCTTTCCATCATTGATGCGATATACGGCCTGGCTGCCCTCGTCACCATCGGTGCGGGGCTAATGCTTTGGCTGGGAGTAGGCAACATTGCCGAGTTTTACACCAAAAACGGAATATTCCACCTCAAGCTCGGCCTGGTGATCTTGCTCGCTATTTTGTCCATAGCACCTACCCTGTTTTTCCTGAAAAACCGCAAATCTAATCATCCCGATCAACTCATAACGGTACCAAAGTATGTAAAAATGTTGATCCGTATGGAATTGCTATTGCTATTGATTATCCCGCTTTGCGCGGTACTGATGGCCAAAGGGCAAGGCTACTTTGGCTAAATATTAAGCAGCTCCCAGGCTCGGTTTGCTTTTCCCTCCTGGTGGTGCAACCTTCACGGTGAGCAGGATCAGCAGGCCTATCACAAAATATACAATCAAGGCCAGAATACTGTTGCGCATACCCCCCAGCATTTGGTCGATAAAGCCAAAACTGAAAGTGCCCAACACAATGGCCGCCTTTTCAAGCACATCGTAGAAGCTAAAGTAACTGGCCGTGTCGGTCGTGTCTTGAGGGATGAGCTTGGAATAGGTAGAACGCGATAGGGCCTGAATGCCTCCCATCACCAGCCCCACACAGCCGGCGATAATGTAAAAGCTTGCTTTTTGATATACATTATAGCTGGCTACACACACACCAATCCAGATCAGCAGCATGATGATGATGGCCAGCTTGTTGCCCACCAGAGTGGAAATACGCGCAAACAAGAAAGCACCCACAATGGCTACCAATTGGAGTAGAAGAATAAGAATGATAAGATCGGAAGAGGCAAATTGCAGCTCATCCACTGCAAATGTGGAAGCCAGATAAAGAACCGTTTGAACCCCGGCGCTGTAAAAAAAGAACGAAATCAGAAAGCGCTTTGCATCAAATTGATGCTTCAGAGCGTGCCACACCTTCCTGATTTCCTGGTAGCCTTTAGTCAACAAGCGTTCTTCCGACTTGTTGCGCACATCCTTGGGCAACCGATTGAATGTGATCTGCGCAAAGCCGATCCACCACAACCCAACCATTACAAAGGCAATACGTGCACCCACGCTTTCGCTTTGCAGTCCGAATTGCTCATAGTTCATCATAATATACAGATTGGCAATCAGCAATATCACACTGCCTATATAACCAAACGCAAATCCCCTGGCACTCACGCTATCGTATTTTTCCTCACTGGCAATGAGCGGCAAATAGGAATTGTAAAAAACCTGCCCGCCAGCAAAACCAATCACCGCCACGATAAAGCCCAATACACCAACTGCCAGCGTTTTCATACTGGTAAACCAAAACAGAGCAATACAGGCAAGCGAACCCACAGTGGTGAATATTTTCATGAAATACATCTTCCGCCCTCCGTAATCCGCTATGCCGGACAAGAGCGGTAGTGAAGCGGCGATAAGAACATAAGCAATGGTGACGGAATAGGAAAACAAGGCAGTATTGGTCATGGGGATGCCCCATATCTCAAATTCTTCCGCAACTACGCCATTGAAATACAATGGAAATATAGCCACTGCAATCACCAGCGCATAGCTCGAATTGGCCCAGTCGAACATAGCCCATCCATTGATGATGCGTTTATCGTTGACGGGAATGTTTGGCGTGCTTCGCATGAGGGAGGTATTGATGAGTGGCTCAAGATAGGTAAATTGCAATGAATTGAACCAGTTGGCCGCCATGAAGAGCCAAAGATTAGAATGCCTATCTTTACACAAGCAAAGCTTACAGACATGCAATACCCTATATTTTTCCTGCTGTTTCTGCTCAGTCTTTTTGTACAATCCTGCCAAAAGGATGCGGCAGATGAGGCTCACGCCCGCCTTATCGAAAAACAGGCAGAACCTTTATTTGAGGCCTATCTGGCGGATCGTACCGGCTTGAATTTCAATACGGGCGGCGAACTGCTTTACCCCGGCGACAATACGGGCCTGCTCTCCAATGTGTCGGGCGTAGCTGCCGGCGATATCAACAATGACGGCCTTCCCGACCTGCTCTTTTCCGGAGGGCGGGGCAATTCGGGTCTGTTTCTGAACGAAGGCAATTTCAAATTCCGCGATATTACCCGCTCCGCCGGCCTGATCGATGCTCGCAGGAACAATGCCGACAACGAAGGCGTCAATATGGTGGATGTCAATGGTGATGGCTGGCTGGATATTTACATCCTGAAAACCGGCTTGACGGGCAATTTTAAAAAACAGGAATTCAATAGTGATGGTGCCAACTTGCTGTTTATCAATCAAAAAGATAATACCTTCAAAGAACAAGCACAGCAATACGGTCTCGATTTGGTTGGCTTGTCGCATACGGCCAATTTTTTTGACTATGATGCTGATGGCGACCTCGATGTTTATATGGGTTACACCGCTGAGCCTGGCGCAGCTTTTAGCTTCCCATACTACAATAGCCCGCCTCGATCCCGATGGCTCAATGATCAGTTTTTGGAAAATGTAAACGGCCGCTTTGTGGATGTGCGCCAAAAAGCTGGCCTGCCTTATGAACGCAATGTGGCACTCAGCGTGAGCATTGGCGATGTCAACAATGATGGATTTGGAGATATTTATGTGGCTAATGATTTTTTTGGCCGCGACTTCTTTTTCCTCAACAACGGAGACAAAACCTTTTCCAGAAAACTCAATCCCTATTTTACCAAAACCCCCATGTCGGCTATGGGGTCGGACTTTGCCGATATCAACAATGACGGATTCATCGACCTTTTCACGGGCGAGATGATGCCACATACCCACGCCCGGCAAAAGCTCAATCTAGTGCCATTTTCAATAGAAATTTACAATAAACTTATCGCCGAAGGCATGCCGCAATACACACGCAATATGCTGCAGCTCAACCAGCAGGGGCAGTATTTTCGCGACATTGGTATGCTGGCCGGTGTGTATGCCACCGAATGGAGCTGGTCCAGCTTTTTTTTCGATGCCGACAATGATGGTTACAAGGATTTATATGTTGCCAATGGCATCTTGCGCGATATGACCAACATGGATTTTGTGAAAAAGAACTTTGGCAACGATTACACAACGATGGCTGATCCGGAAAAAAAAGCTCAGGTAAATACAGCTTCAGCACCTGTAGCCAAACATGCCAATTTTGTGTTTAGAAATCGCGGTGATTATTCCTTTGAGCCGATGAGTGCTGCCTGGGGTATGGGACAAGCGCTCCAAACCCGCGGCGCTACCTATGCCGACCTCGATGCCGATGGCGATCTCGACATTATCCTCAACAATATGGACGAAAGTCCCCTATTGTACCGCAATCAAAGCGATAAACAAGGTGCAAACAATTATTTGCGCCTGCGTTTAGTAGGAGCCGGAAAAAACACCTTTGGTATTGGTGCCAAAGCAGAAGTCTTTGTACAAGGCCAATACCAAATGAGTTATCTGAGCAATCAGCGAGGTTACCAATCCTGCCCTGAGCCCTTACTACATCTGGGATTGGGTGATGCCGATGCAGTAGATAGCCTCATCATCACCTGGCCGGGGGGGCAACGGGAACGCTTTACAGGCGTATCAGCCGGGCAAGTTTTGGAGATCCGACAGGGGAGTGGTCAATTGGACAAATATCAACCAATAGCAAAATCAAAGTATTTTGAAGCCCAGAATGTTGGGATCATATTCCAGCATCGGGAAAAACCTTTTACCGATTTTCGCAGCCAGCGATTACTTATCAGAGGCTATGCCCAAGAAGGGCCTGGCGTGGCGGTAGCTGATGTAAATGGCGATGGTCTTGACGATTGTTACATCGGTGGAGCCGCCGGACAGTCTGGGCAACTCTTTTTGCAAACTGCTGCAAACAGTTTTGAAAAGGCTCCGTCGCAGCCCTGGCCAGCCAATGGCGAGGATATGGCCGCTGTGTTTTTTGATGCCAACGGCGACGCTGCCCCCGATCTTTTTGTAGCTAGCGGTAGCAACGAATTGGCCAATGATGCTTCGGCATTAAAAGACAGGCTCTATCTCAATGACGGCTCGGGCAATTATTCAGTGTCCAATAGCATCCCGCTAAGCCCGGAGATGTTTAGCTGTGCTGCTACAGCTGCTGATTTCGACTTTGACGGCGACCAGGACTTGTTTGTAGGTGGCCGACTGACAGCGGGCAATTATTCAGCAGTGCCTGCTTCGCTATTGTTGCGCAATGACAATGGCCAATTTGTTGATGTCACTACCGATTTGGCTGCTGACCTGCATCGAGCAGGACGCATTACCTCTGCCATCTGGACGGATGCCGACGCCAATGGTGAACTCGATCTGGCAGTAGTGGGCGAGTGGATGCCCTTCACTATTTTTTATCAGAAGCAAGGGGAATTTACACGTAAAATAGTGGAAGGCTCTGAAGGCTGGTGGAATTCTCTGATTGGTGCAGATATTGACAATGATGGTGACACGGATTACATCGCCGGCAACCACGGGTTGAATTCCATATTCAAAGCCTCTACCAAAGAGCCATTGACCTTGCTGACCGGCGATTTTGATAGCAATGGGCAGATGGATCCGGTAGTTTTTAAATTTACCGATGGCGTGAATGCTCCCTTTGTCAATCGCGATATATTCACTTCTCAAATGCCTGCTTTCAACAATCGCTTCTATAGTTTTGACCAATATGCCAAAGCTGATATCAGCAATCTCTTTGATAGCCAGCAATTGGAGCAGGCTAATGAGGCTTATGCCTACGAGTTGCGCAGCGGCGTATTTGTAAATCAGGGAAATGGTCGCTTCGACTGGATGGCACTTCCCATTGAAGCGCAAATGGCACCGGTGTATGGTCTTCTGCCGCTGGATATCAACCAAGATGGCCTGCTCGATATTTTATTAGGAGGCAACACCAGTACCAATCATTATGAGTATGGTAGTATTGATGCCATGCCATCGCTATTGTTGTTGGGGCAGGGAAATGGGCAGTTTGAAGTGCAACAACCTTCGACCAGCGGACTAGAGCTCGGCGGCAACATAAGGTCGATGGCTTATTATCTGGATGCGCAAAAGCAGCTACACATCCTGTTGGCTCAAAATAATGCAGCTGCAAAAGTTCTTAAATACCGACAAGCAGTTGAAGCGATAGCTATTCCCCCGCAAGCCACGCATGCGCTGCTCGATTTGAAAGATGGTCAAAAAAGGCGGGAGGAGTTTTATCAGGGTAGTGGATACATTTCGCAGTCTGGCAGATTTGTATTCAAAACAGATGCCGTGGAGCGTATTACTTTTTTTAAAGGAAAAGAGAAGTTGAAATAATTACTTGCCATTTGCTATTGTCAATCGTAAACGTTCATTCACCAAATCACCCAGAGCTTTCCCCTGAGCAAAGCCTACATCGCAGCCAAAGGTGTAGTGAATGCCTCCCAGCAAACGGCTGCGAGCTGCCTCTTCTGCTGCCTGCCAAAAATCGTTGAAGCGTTTGGGCGGCAAGCCAAAACGAGTGTTGGTATCATCAAAGAAGGATGTAGCGCTATAAGCATTATCCAATATGGAGGCTGCCACGGCTGAAACCAAGCTATGTGCGCTGGTGTATTCAGGAAAAAGGGGAGATTCGAGTTTCGGCTTCCAATTCGGATCGAAATAGCGGTTGACGTAGGTTTCGGGACGCAGTAGATGATAATGAAATTTAGTATCCCAGGCAGCCATGAATCCATCCGCCATGCCGCTACACAGCCTGGCATATACAGCACAGCTGGCAGCTAATGATTGTTTTTTCTTTTTGGCAACGATACTATGTATGCCTACCCAATGCCCGCCGGGCGTATTTTGCTTGCGCACCTGCATTACGTGCCCTTCCACCAATGTGGGGCCGGGATTGCAATCCCAGTACACAGCAATATCGATGTCCTCCTGCTTGGAATTATTGACCATTTCGTAAATCTCCATGGCTGCTGCATAAAAGTCAGAATCCTTATCTTTACTAAATTTCATGGGTGCATCGGCCCGAAACTGACTTGTCGAGTCCATCACAAAGGGCCGTAACTTAAACCAGTGTGGTTCCAGTGCTTCGCCATAAGTAGGTTGGGTGGCTTCCCAACTGCTCTCTCCTTTTAGAGGCTCATAGCGGGGCATATTTCGGGTAGCGTTGTAGCCATCTTTATCCGCCCAGGCTTTGATATGCCGGGCTATCTGTTGGCCCCGCTCGACAGATTGCTGATACCGCGTAGCATCCGGATATTGCATTTGTAAGCTATCCATTATTTGTTGGTAAATTGTATCGATCATCAAATCCCGATACACCAAATGCTTGGCGACCTCACAAAAGCCGGAAATCATGGCAATTTCCCAGTATAAGTTCTTTGAAGAAGCCTCGGGAAGGGGCGAAAGGTCGTTTAGCTTTCCCGCCAGGCTGGGCAAATGGGGGTCGAGCTGGCGGGCAGCCTCATAAGCAGCAATATTGGAATAAGCATAAATGCGGCTGGCAACAGGAGGGGAAAACAAGTCTTCCGATATTACCTTGATCAACTCATGGTTGAGTTGGTGAATGAGGGAAGCCCGTTGAATATTAGCAGATTGCAGATCATAGATCCGGCGGTTAGGCTGATCACTACGGCAGGTATATAGTAGTAGTAAAAATGCCGAAAAATAAAAGTACTTCATCTTTGAATTATTTTTAACCTGAAACGCCCTGCATCAAATAAGCACAAATGATGGCACCATAAGTACCCAGGGCATAGCCTAAAACGGCCATCAATACACCTACCGGAGCCAGGGAAGGGCTGAAAGCGGAAGCTACCACCGGAGCGGAAGCTGCGCCGCCAACATTGGCCTGGCTGCCAACTGCCACAAAGAAAAAAGGTGCTTTGATGAGCTTGGCTACTCCCAGCAGAATGATCACATGCACCAACATCCAAATGATGCCGATAGCAAAAAGTCCTAAATTAGCCCACACCTCACCCAGGTTCATCTTCATTCCGATGGTTGCTACAAGAATATAAATAAAAACGGTGCCCCAGCGCGAAGCTCCTGCGCCTTCCAATTTCCGGGCTTTGGTAAAGGAAAGAATCAATCCGAGCGTGGTGGCAACCACTATGAGCCAAAAGAAGTGTGACATCAGCGAATTGAGCCGCAGCTCATTGAGGGTAGCTGAAAATTGTTTCATCCAGGGAGTGATAAGATCGGCACCCCAATGCGAAAGGGCCACACCGCCAAAAGCTACACCACCTATGAGAAACATAGTGGTAACAGTAGGCATTTGCTCAATACTGGCTCTGTAATCAGCTACCCGCTGCTTGAGATCTTCGATCGCCGAGTTGTCGGCTTTGAGGATGCCATCAAGGCGGTCGGAGATATTGGCTCCATACAGCAGGAACCCCATCCAGATATTGGCCACTACTACATCCACGATAATCATGGTGGCAAATAAATTGTCGCCCACCTCAAAAATCTCCTTCATAGCGGTTTGATTGGCGCCGCCCCCAATCCAGCTACCGGCAACTGTGGAAAGGCCGCGCCAAATATCATCCGGGCTGGCAGAAATAATATCAGGAGCCACATAGCTGATCAGGAGCAGCGCTATCGGCCCTCCAATGATGATGCCCAGCGTAGCTGAAAAGAACATGATGAGAGCCTTTGGCCCCAGGTTACGGATTCCTTTCAGGTCAATACTTAGGCAAAGCAGGATCAAACTGGCGGGTAGCAGATAGCGGCTGGCTACAAAGTATAAATTGGTATGCCCTTTATAGCCTGAATAGGCGTCATTAGGGATATGGTTATCGTTGATGAAGGCTTGCATCTCACTGAACGACAAGCCTTCCGGCACAGTGTAGCCCAGTGAGCGCAGGTGTTCCACAAGTCCGGCATCGAACCAGTCGGGGGCGATCAAGCCGAGTGGCCAGTGCAACAGAGCCGGCAAAAAATAGCACAGCAGTAAGGGTGGCACATAGCGATAGAATTTTTTCCAGCCCGCCTGATTGGAACTGGATGTATAAAAAATAACAGCTAATATCACCATCAAAAGCCCGAAAATAATAGCGTCGTTGGTAAATAGGGGATGCATAAAGTAGTTTTGGTAAGCAATGAAACCGGAGCGTAGCTGGCACTGCCGATGTATGGCTTAAAGATACTATTTTATGACAAAATCATTAACTTGCCGACCTCCTTTGCAGATGACAAAACAGTGTTTTACTATGGATGACAACGACCACCGCTTTTTGAGAATGGCAATCCAAATGGCCCGGCAGGGTATGGAACGCAACGAAGGCGGCCCCTTTGGAGCAGTGGTAGTGAAGGACGGACAGCTGCTTGGGCAGGGCAATAATCGCGTGACTACACACAACGACCCCACTGCGCATGCCGAAATAGTAGCCATCCGGGATGCTTGTCGGCAGCTGGGCAGCTTTCAGTTGGATGGTTGTACCGTCTATTCTTCCTGTGAGCCTTGCCCGATGTGCTTGGGAGCTATCTACTGGGCCCGCCCTGCCCGGCTGGTGTTTGCCTGCTCACGGCAGGATGCCGCCGCAATCGATTTTGACGATGAGCTAATTTATGATGAGCTGAGTAAGGCAGTCTCGGATCGGCAAATTGATACCCGGCAAATGCTCAGAGAGGAGGGGCTGGAAGTGTTTAATGCCTGGAGAGAGAAGGAAGATAAAAGCTTGTACTAGAATAGACCGTCAGATAATCAGACGAGAGATGAACAGCTTGTCGGAAATCTGAAAAATTAAACAAATGAAAAGCAAATACGGGCACATTGCCATTATTCTATTCATCATCCTGCTAAACGTAGGTTGTGACCAGGCCACCAAACAAATGGCGCAACGGAACCTGGAATATGGAAAGACTCATAGCTATATGAGTGACACTTTCCGGCTGCTGTATGTCGAAAATAAGGGTGCATTCCTCAGTATGGGAGAAGATTTGCCGGAGTTCATGCACTTGCTTCTCCTCAAGGTATTCCCGTTCATCATGTTGGGCATATTGTTTTTTTACACCTTATTTTCTAAAAACCTGGAACGAGGGCAAGCGATAGCTTTTGCCTTCATCATTGGCGGCGGGATGAGCAATTTGTACGATCGCCTTTTGAATAGCGGCAGTGTGGTAGATTTCATGAATTTGGGCATTGGCAATCTGCGCACTGGTATTTTCAACTTTGCAGATGTTTCCATTATGCTAGGTATGGGGTTGTTTATTTTTTTCAGTTTTACTTCCAAAAGCAAAAAAGAAATGCCCACATAGTGTGAGCATTTCAGTGTAAAAAGAGTGAGTGTTTGAATTAGCTTGTAGTAAAAATGCGCCACGGGCGCAGCCATTGAGAATGATTATGCCATGGGTATATCAACAGGCTTCGTTTTTTTCTGCTCAACGATCATTTCCAGCGGCAGAGTAATGTAAAAAGTAGTGCCTTTCCCTTTTTCCGATTCCACCCAAATGTCTCCCTTGTATTGCTCAATGATTTTTTTGCAGGTTGCCAGCCCGATACCAGAGCCTTCAAACTCAATACGGGAATGTAAGCGGCGAAAGGGTTCAAATATCTGATTGATATGTGCTTTGTCCATCCCGATGCCATTATCGGCGATGCTGATCAGAAATTCATCATGCAGAGCTGAAGCGCTGATGCGTATATTGGGGGTAATGTCAGCTTGTTGGAATTTGATGGCATTGGCCAGAATATTCTGAAAAAGCTGAACGAAGGGAGTGAAATGTCCTTTTATCGAAGGCAGGGTGTCGCAAGAAATTTGTGCATCAGTTTGCTCTATTTTTGAATACAAATTATTTTGTACAGCCAACAATACATCGTTTAAATCAATAGTTTTGGTTTGCTGCATTTCAATGCCGGCGCGGGCGTAAGTGATCAAATCTTCCAGCAAAATGGTCATTCTTTTCGCTGCATCCTGGATGAAGTCGAGGAATTCTTTGTTGGAAGGATTCTCCTCCATCCGGCGGGCGAGCAGGGCGCTAAAACTGCTGATGGTGCGCAGCGGCTCCTTCATATCATGCGATGCCACGCTCGCAAATTGCTGAAGCTCATTGTTGACAGCTATCAGCTTCTCCTGCGTGTTTTTTTGTTCGGTGATATCCTTTACCACAGCAACCGCTTCCTGAAAATTTTCCTGACCGTCGTACAAGGCGGTAATAGAGACCGATACGTCCAGCAGGCTACCATTGCGGGTGATGAATTTCTGCTCAATATTGAAAGTGGTCATATCATGTTGGGCCAGTTTGTATAGCAAGGTTCGGAATTGCAAGGCTTCTTTTTCCACCATGATCTCATCGATTGTTATCTGAATCAGTTCTTCTTCGGTATAGCCAAGCTGAGTGACAAAAGCTTTATTGATGTTTGTAATTTTACCGTCTCTTCCGATCGTCAGTACACCGAGCCCATTGTTTTCAAATAAACTTCGGTAGCGTTGCTCACTTTTACCCAGGGCTGAGAGGGCTTGTTGCTTCTCTTCAGCTTCTATCTCGAGTTCCTGGTTGATTACTTCTACTGCCAGCTCGCTCTTGCGCTGATTGGTCACGTCTTCCAGATAAAGGAAGTATCCGACGAGTTTCTTTGTATGATCGAGCAAAGGAATAAGGGATATCCGGCAAAAGCAATTTATGCCATTCTCTTTGTTGATTTGCTCTTCAAACTGAACCATCTTTTTATCCTGCTCCGCTTTCGCAAAGGATTGCTCAAACTGCTCAAAACGCTTTGCGGATATAATGCCAGCAAGGGATTTATTATCAACATTTTGCTTTGATCCAAACCAACAGCGGCTATGTAGATTGTGAAAACGGATCTTGAGCTTGGTATCGAGATATACGACCCCCGCCGGTAGTTTGTCAGCTGCTAGTTCTACCATCTGCAATTTGGTGGCTAGTATTTGCTGGGTTTGATGTAGTGCAGCCTCTATCTGGCGGACTTGCACATCTTGTTGTTGGAGTTTGAGCTGATAGTGCCGATCAATGAAAAACAGAGGAATAAGCAAAGTTGATAAGGAAATAAGTGGAATCCATTGAGAGGAAGCACCTACAAAAGTAGGGGGAAAGCTTTGGTAAATGAGCTGGCAACAAAGGAAGCCAGCCAGCGCCGCGAGCACCCAATAATGCTTGTTTTTTTGATGAGGAATAAACAAAGCCGCCATGGATGCCACAACGGCATTGTACTCCATTTTTGATTCACTTCCTAAGATTAATGCGCAAACTACACAGGCCAGTAGGTAAAAGACGATAATCGTTTTGGTTGGATAGCCTCCTTGGTTATACATAGTATTTTCTGTTATGTCCCTGGTAAAGTTGGTTATGTGATAATAGAGAGAACACAAAGAGGGGCATTCGTTTTTCATGAAAGAGAGCTTGCTAAAGTGCTGGCTCTTGTAGCTTAGGTGAGTGCTGGATGTGTTTGGAGGGAGGAATTGTAGCGGGGACAAGTACCATTTTGCAACATCCATACCAAGATGATGTCACAGATCATTTTTTTAGGAAAAAAAATCAAAAAAACCTGAAAAAGTAAAAAAATTATCCCAACTGTGACGAGCTTACATAGGCAGTATGGTGGGTATTTCTTTATGGATAAAGGATACTTGTGCCTTTTTTGTGATTGGGCCTTGGAAGGCCTGTTTTTAATATTTTGTAATAAATAAATTTAATTGGAAGGGTATTAAATGTAGGGCTGTCCTTTTTTAAAACGACAGATTTTGAGACTTTCAGACAGTCTGGCCATTTGATCGTCTGACCATCTAACCAGTAGTAGCGGAGCGGACAATCGGAGGTATGCTTTACCTTCAGCCTTATATAGTACACTACCAGATTATTCTCGTTCAGCCAATTCCATCTCTATCTGCCGGCGCGAAAGGTCTGCATCCACCACCCGCACAGCTATTCGATCGCCCATTTTTAGCTGATGCCCGCTGCGCATAGCCCGCGCACTCAGCCTGCCTTCATCCACTGTATAATATTCATCCATACTGCCAAAACTGACCATGCCTTCGCAGGAGCTGTCGATTAACTCCACAAACACTCCCTTCTCGTGAAAGCCGTTGATCCGGCCTTCAAACACTTCGCCTATGTGTTTGGAAATGTATTCTACCTGTTTGTATTTAATCGATTCGCGCTCGGCATCCAGGGCTTTGCGCTCCTGCTGTGAAATATGTCGGCAATGTTCCTCCAGCTTGCCTTTGTCCACTCGCTGAATATTGCTCAGGTTTTTGTACAAAATGCGATGCGCCAATACATCGGCATAGCGGCGGATAGGGGAAGTGAAGTGGGTATAATAATCGAAGGCCAGCCCGTAATGGCCAATATTGTCGGTAGTATAAATTGCTTTGGCCATAGTCCGAATCGCGATAGGCTCCAAAATCTTGAGCTGCTCATTTTGCCTGGCTTCCTTGCTGAGTCGATTGAATGAATCGGAAATCTGGCGGGGAGTCTGTGTTTCCATATGAAAGCCCAATTCTTTGGCAAAGCGGGCAAATTCGAGCACTTTTTCGGGGTCGGGGAGGTCATGAACGCGGTAAACAAAAGGTATTTCGCTGCTTCCTTTCCCTTTTTTATAAATGAAGGTAGCCACCTCCCGATTCGCCAGCAGCATAAAATCTTCGATGAGCAAATGAGCATCTTTCCGCTCTTTTATATACACATTGATTGGAGTGCCCTGCTCATCCAATTCGAAGCGAACCTCATCAGCCTCAAAGGCAATAGCCCCTTTTTTAAACTTCTTTTTACGCAGTTTTTTAGCCAGCCTGTTCAATTTGTCCAGCTCTTCGGCAAAATCTCCTTGTCCGCTTTCCACTACCTGCTGGGCTTCTTCATAGCTAAAGCGGCGATTGGAGTGCGTAAGGGTTTTTCCAAACCAGCGCTTCACGATTTTGTCATGCTTATCAAAGGTGAAAACGGCAGAAAAGGTGAATTTATCCTCATCAGGCCGAAGAGAACAAAGACCATTCGACAGGCGTTCCGGCAGCATGGGCAGCACCCGATCCACCAGATATACAGAGGTTGCCCTGCGAAATGCCGCCTTATCCAGCTCCGTGCCAGGCTTTACATAATGTGTGACATCAGCTATGTGTACCCCTACTTCATAGGAACCGTCTTCCAGATATTCCAGGGAAAGGGCATCGTCAAAATCCTTGGCATCAGCCGGGTCGATGGTGAAGGTGGTGACAGCGCGCATATCGCGGCGGCGGGCCAGCTGTTCTTCCGTGATTTGGTCGGAGAGCTGTTCGGCCTCAGAAAGTGCCGCTTCCGGAAAGCCGAGATCGAAGCCATTATTGATCAGGATGGCCTGCATTTCAATATCGTTACTTCCTACCTTGCCCAGCACGGCGGTGATTTTGCCCATAGGGCTATGATTGGGGCGGTTGGGCCATTTGGTTACTTTTACCACCACCTTTTCACCATCTTTTGCCTCATCAATATCATCCAGATTTACAAAAATATCGATGGGCATATTCATCCTGTCTGGTATGATGATACCGTATTTTCGGGACAGGTGGAGTGTACCTACAAAGTGTTCGGTAGCGCGCTCGAGTACCTGCTTTACCGTGCCTTCGGCCCTCCTGCGGCCGGGCGGAGTGGAGACGTTCACTTGCACGCGGTCGCCGTGAAGGGCAGTGTTCATGTTTTTAGCAGCCACATAAACATCGTCATCCAGATCATTGCAGATGATGTAGGCGGCGCCAGTGCGGGTCATATCAACGCGGCCTTCGTGGAGGCTGCTTTCGCGCTGGTGCGATGCGTAGCGGTCGAGGCGGTATTTGCCGTCGCCGATATGCCAGAGGAGGCCTTCGTCGGCCAGGAAAGTCAATGCGTGTTGGACGGAATCCTTGCTGTTGGCAATTTTGAGTTTTTTGATAAGTTGCTTTGCATTGAGGCGTTTTTTGGGAGCGCGTCTAAAGAATTTGATGAGGTCTTTTTTGAGGTGAGCGCTACTCAATTTTTTGCCTTTTCGGTTTGGGGTTCTTCTGTTTCTTGACATGGTTGTATTTTGATATGCAAGACAAACAGTATGCTTATCTTGTTGATTTTCAATAGATTATTTAAATGTAAATTAATTAGTGGTAATGATCTTACCGTCGGCAAGCAATTCAAAAGTGATGGATTGGCTGGAAGAAGCGTCGTAGCTGCTTTGATCGGCATTGGCTACTCCACCTACTACATAAATGACCCAATCTTCATCGAAAGTAGCTACTGATTTGACCAACAACTTGCCGTCCACTTTTGTTCCCGCGATCATCTTTTTGTCGATCAACACGCCCTTTTTTGTGAAGGTAGCCAGTGTATAATAGTATTCCAAAAGGCCTGCCCGCCAGTACACCAAAGCGTGGAAGTGAGGGGTGCCGGGGAGGCGAAAGCAAGCTACAAATTCTGTGTATTCATCAGATTCTTTGGCTTCCAGCGGCAAAATAAACTGCTCGATCATGAGTGGTGGGAGCGGATCGTTGGTTTTGCTGAAGATGTGCTGCGCCTCTTCTGTAAGTACCAGAGGCAGCTCAATGACGGGAAACTTCTCCACAAAGTGATCGAAATCTATTTTTTGTTTCATCTTCTTCATGATGCACGGCTTTTTCGGAAGGCAAGGCGCTGCAAGATAAGACAATTCATCGGAACCGGGCCATACGTCCTTACTCCTATGCGCTCAACCGGGCGGTATAAATGCCTGACCACAGTCAGGTACCAATGCTGAAGAGATTAAATTTTTAAAATCATCAATAAAATCACCATCGCGTATAATTAGAATTGTTCTAAATAAAGACAAGCAGCCCCGCTTGTCCAAACTTATGTTGGGTAAATGCTATTAAATAAATAGATTTGAGCCAGTCATTCGCACTTTTTCATTAAGAAAGCATCTGCTATGAGTTGGTTATCTAAGTTTTTCACCTCTTCCATTGGCCAAAAGATTGTGATGAGCCTGACCGGCTTGTTTTTGATCACATTTCTGGTGGTACATTTGGTAGGCAACCTCCAGCTGCTTTATGATGACGGCGGCCGGAAATTCAATGAATATGCCTACTTCATGACCTCCAATCCGTTCATCAAAACGATTTCGTACTCCCTCTATGCTTTCATACTCATTCACGCCTTTCAGGGCTTGGCACTGTGGCGGCAGAACCTGGCAGCGCGCGACAATCGCTATGCCGTTGGCACTACTCAAAATACCAACTTTGCAGCCCGCAATATGGCTTGGCTGGGTATTTTTCTATTTATTTTCCTGCTTATTCATATGTACCAGTTTTGGTTTCAAATGAAGATCGGTGCCCTGGAAATGGTCTCCTACGATGGGCTCGACCACTCCGTTAAGGACTTATATACACCCGTGTATGATGCCTTTAAAAATATAGGCTTTGTCGCATTTTACGTGTTTTCCATGATTGTATTGGCACTTCATCTGTGGCACGGATTCCAATCGGCCTTCCAGACCCTGGGCCTGCGGCATAGCAAGTACAGCCCGATCATCGAAGGCATTGGCTCTATTTATTCCCTGCTGATACCTTTTGGCTTCGCCATTATTCCAATCTACTTCTTCTTTGCTCATTAACAACCATAGTCCGTTGTTCGGAATGCTATAAAAATCAACTTCATGAAATTAGATGCTCATATTCCTGAAGGCCCGCTGGAAGAGAAGTGGCAAAACTATCGCTCCAAAATGAATCTCGTAGCGCCCAACAACAAACGGCGCATCGATGTGATCGTAGTAGGCACCGGCCTGGCTGGCGCCGCTGCTGCTGCCTCTCTGGCAGAACTGGGCTATAATGTGAAATGCTTTACCTTCCACGACAGTCCGCGCCGCGCACACAGCATCGCTGCACAAGGCGGTATCAATGCTGCCAAGAATTACCAAAACGATGGAGATAGCGTATATCGCCTCTTTTATGATACCGTCAAAGGTGGCGACTATCGCTCCCGCGAGGCCAATGTGTATCGCCTCGCTGAAGTGAGTGCCGCTATTATTGATCAGGCAGTAGCTCAGGGCGTGCCTTTTGCCCGTGAATATGGTGGGCTGCTGGCCAACCGCTCCTTTGGAGGGGTGCAGGTGTCGCGAACCTTTTATGCACGCGGCCAAACCGGCCAACAGCTGCTGTTGGGAGCCTATCAGGCATTATCCAGGCAAATATCATTGGGCAATGTGCACATGTATAATCGCCACGAAATGCTCGATCTGGTAATCAAGGATGGCAAGGCGCGAGGCATCATAGCCCGCAATTTGCTCAGCGGCAAGCTCGAACGTTTTGCAGCACACTGCGTGGTGCTGGGTACTGGCGGCTATGGCAATGTATTTTACCTCTCCACCAATGCAATGGGGTGCAATGTGACGGCTGCCTGGCGCGCCGTGAAGCGCGGTGCTCTTATGGCCAATCCTTGCTACACACAAATACATCCGACCTGTATTCCCGTTTCGGGTGAGTACCAATCCAAACTGACGCTGATGTCGGAATCGCTGAGAAATGACGGGCGGGTGTGGGTGCCAAAAAAAATGGAGGACGCAAAAGCTATTCGCGAAGGGCGCAAAACGGGCCTCGATATTCCTGAACAGGATCGCGATTATTATCTCGAGCGGCGCTATCCGGCTTTTGGTAATCTGGTGCCGCGCGATGTGGCTTCCAGAGCCGCAAAGGTGGTTTGCGATGATGGGTACGGCGTAAATCCAACCGGGCTTGCTGTCTTTTTGGATTTTTCCGATGCTGTACTGCGTTATGGCCGATCAAAGGCTCATAGTCAGGGAATGCACGAGCCAAGCGAGGCGGTCATCAAAGAGTTGGGCACCAAAGTAGTGGAAGAAAAATACGGCAACCTCTTTGAGATGTACGAAAAGATCACAGGAGAGAACCCCTACATTATGCCCATGAAAATTTATCCGGCGGTGCATTATACAATGGGTGGCCTTTGGGTGGATTACAACCTGGAAACCAACGTGCTGGGTCTGTTTGCACTGGGCGAATGCAATTTCTCCGATCATGGCGCCAATCGCCTGGGAGCTTCTGCGCTCATGCAGGGCCTGGCCGATGGCTATTTTGTAATACCCTACACCATAGGACAATTCCTTTCGAATGAAATCAGGACGCCTGCTATCGATCCTTTAGCCGCTGAATTTGAAGCTACCGAAAAGGAAACCCTGTCTCGCCTTCAAAAGCTGCTCCGTATAAAGGGCAATGAATCGGTGGAGAGCTTCCACCGCCGGCTAGGCAAGATCATGTGGGAGTACTGCGGCATGTCGCGCAATGCTGAAGGACTTAGCAAGGCCCGGCAAATGGTACGTGAGCTGCGCAGCGAATTTTGGAGCAATGTGTTTGTACCCGGCACTATGGAGGAGTACAATCCCGAATTGGAAAAAGCGACCCGTGTTGCCGATTTTATGGAAATGGGCGAACTAATGATACTGGATGCCTTACAGCGCAATGAATCCTGTGGTGGTCACTTCCGCGAAGAGTATCAGAGTGAAGAAGGGGAGGCTGTGCGCCGGGATGATGAATATACCTATGTAGCAGCCTGGGAATGGGATGATGACAATCCGGTAGTTCATAAAGAGGCGCTGACCTTTGATAGCGTGAAACTCAAAACGAGGAGCTACAAGTAGATTGTTTGAAAAGAGCTTGCTGGCTCCGCATTTGGCTAAAGATGTAAACAAATCTGAAATATGAATCTGACTTTAAAAGTTTGGCGACAAAAAAATAGTAAGAGCAAAGGCCGCTTCGAAACCTATCAGCTGGAGGCCAATGAACATATGTCGTTCCTCGAAATGCTGGACGTTCTGAATGAATCATTGGTCGGAAAAAAAGAAGAGCCTGTCTCTTTTGATCACGATTGCCGGGAAGGCATTTGTGGTGCTTGCAGCCTGGTGATCAACGGCCGGCCACACGGCCCCTCGCGTGGCACTACCGTTTGCCAGCTGCACATGCGCCATTTTAAAGACGGCGATACAATTGTGATAGAACCCTGGCGGGCAAAGGCATTTCCCGTGATTAAGGACCTTACAGTGGACCGCTCGGCTTTCGACAGGATCATTCAGGCGGGGGGATACGTTTCGGTAAATACCGGCCAGGCGCAGGACGCCAATGCTATTCCCATCGAAAAAGATACTGCCAGTGAAGCATTTGATGCCGCTGCCTGTATAGGTTGCGGAGCTTGTGTGGCAGCCTGCCCCAATGCTTCCGCCATGCTTTTCACCTCTGCCAAGGTAGCTCATCTCTCTCTGCTGCCGCAGGGTAAGGTGGAAGCCGACAAACGAGTGCAGGCTATGGTAAATAAGATGGATGAAGAGGGCTTTGGCAATTGTACCAACACGGGCGCCTGTTCGGTGGAGTGCCCCAAAGAGATCGCGCAAATCAATATTGCCCGGCTCAACAGGCAGTACATACGGGCCTCTCTGACCTCTGAGCAAACTGCCAGGTAAGCCGCCGCTGGTGTTCGCACTTCGTTGATTTGCCCTCCTTGGCTGCTTACAATCGCTCTACCTGCCGAAGCAGCCATTCTTTTTCGGTAAGCGGGCTGGCTACCTCAATTTCCTTTCGTAGTTTGTCGAGCTGCCCGTTATTGTAAGGATTGGCTTTGAGTAGTTTTTTGGTAAAACGGATGATATTTTTGTAGTTGGATTTGTGATAACCCATCACTTTTTTGCGTACCAGATAATTGCGCATACTTTCCAACAGTGATTCCAGCGCATCCAGTTCTTCCTGCTCGTAGTACATTTTGAAAAGGAGGGTTTTGGCGTTGAGGTTGATGAGGATGTCATCGTAATCGGCAGCATTGAGATGGCGGATGGAGGCATCGTAATTGCCCCGTTCGTAGTACATTCTGGCCAGGCTGTAGGCCACCACGCTTTTGCGATGCTTCTCTTCCAGATATTGCTGGAAGTTGGTAATAAAATGCTCGACCCAGCTAAATTCCTGCAATTTCAATCCGATAAGCACCACGTTTTGGAAGGTCCAACGCGAGGTAGCTTCATTTTCGATCAAAATATTGCAATCGAAGCCCTGACGGTAGAGCTCGAATGATTCGCGGATATAGTTGTCATCACCGGCATTCATCCGGCCGATACAATAATTGATAGCCAGCAGATAAATATCACGTATTTCCGATTGGGGGAAAAGATGGCCATTTTCATTGATTTGCTTTTTGAGCGAATAAAAGTGCACCTCCTCTTCTTTTTCAGTGATAGTTTTGTAAATGTAATAGTAGGTAGCAATGGCCGGAACATCCAGAAATTTGTTGCTTTCTACGTACTGCAGCGCCTCTTTGAGCAAGCCCGTTTCGTAATCGGTTTTATATACCGTTTGGTGGGCCAGCATATGGCAACTTTGGCGCAGTTTGTCTGCCAGGTAGGTAATATCCAGCGAATCGGCCACCTCCTGAAGGTTCATGGGGATGGTCCGGTTTTGGCTCACTATATAGGTATATTGCTCTTCCTGAGACAGGTATTGATTGCGTAGGAAATGACTGTTGCGGAAATGATGCTTTTGCTGTAAAGAGTGAATATGCCGCATGTTCTTTTGAAAGCTCCGGTCGAGGCGCCTTTTGCGATACACTCTGGCCAGCGCCGTTTTGGTGTAGATGTCGTCCTGCTGTATTTCTTCATAAATGAGGAAAGACTCCAAAGCCTTCATGAAAAAGAAGATGGTTTGACGCATTTTGGCATCATCAAAGGTTTCCTTGGCGTGAACCCACCGGAAAGCACTTTTTTTATCTAAATAAGCGTCATTATACAGGTGATTGTCCTCCGAGAGGTAATCCAGCAGCCGAAGTACGTCATCCCGCTGATTATGGGCCGGGGATTGGAGCCATTTTCGCAATTCGCGCAACTCTTTTTTCGAAAAAGTCCTCAAAATCTCAATTAAATGACTTTTAACCATTACAATTGTTTATATCTGTTCAACAAAAATTCTCTATAGCCTCTCGCGTATTTTTTCATAATTTCCTGAAAATCAGCAATTTACAACTCAAAACAAACATCTCATGAATTTCAAATTACACAATTTTGTTCAACAAATGCAATTTTTTGTCTTTGTTTCTAAGGCTAAATCACTCCATTTTTGTAGTGTAAAGAGTACGTTTAACAAGATTTCCGAATTTTCCATGAGATTTTTAGAATATATAGAGCCAAGAATTTTGCAGCGACTGACCCTCGTGTTGGTCGCTGCTCTATGGCTTTGTGGGTTGAATGAGGCCGATGCGCAGCATCCGAGGGGGTGGGAAATTGCGTACGATGCAGATATTGAAAGTATTACTTCCGTGATTCAAACTTCGAATCATGGATATATAGCCATAGGGAACACGAATTCAAAAGATGTCTTTATCCTTAGAACGGATGTGGACGGAGAAGTGGTTTGGAGAACCGAAATTGGTCGTGAGGCATTTCCTGGTACTGCGGCGCAAGATATTGCCGCTGATATTGTTGAACTGCCCGATGGCGGATTTGTGTGTGTAGGCAGAACGGATGGCTTGAGCAGCAATCAGGATATTTACCTGTTTAAAGTCAGTGAAGATGGCAAGTTGTTGTGGGAGCAATTATTTGGAGGAGGCAACAATGATAATGGAGAGAGTATTATCCTTACCTCAGATGATCATTTGGTCATTGTAGGAAAATCGGAAGTGAATTTTGGGGACAATGACATTTATGTTATAAAAACAGACCTGGATGGGAATTTGGTGTGGGAGCAAGTAATACAACGAGCAGATTCTGACGAAAGAGCCTCTGATGTAACCGAAACAACGGATGGCGGGTATTTGGTGACCGCATCCACCGATGAATTGGGTACGGACAGGGTGTATGTTATCAAACTCGACGCAAATGGATTTCTTGGACCAGAAATAATTGTCCCAACCTCTAGTTCTGGCGACAAGCCCTTTTCAATTATTCAGGGAACAGATGGCTTCATATACCTTACCGGAAGATATGGCGCACAAGATATTCTCTTCTTAAAGCTAGAGCAGGATTTGGTCACACCAGCCATCGATGTAGTGATCTCCAAGCCTTTAGGTATTGGAAATGAATCTCAAGGCCAACAAATCATTCAGAACAGCAATAATGAACTGGTCATCGTCAGCCGGTTCCAGGACAATCCTGTTGACAGCAAGTTTTTGATCCTAAAAACCGATCTCCTTGGCAACATCCTGTGGAGCAACTCCTATGGTGAGCCAAATTTTATTAACCTTCCTTTTGCCATTGCAGAGCATGTAAAACACGGATATGTGATCGGGGGGTATAGACTTCCTATACCCTCGTTCACTCCCCCCAGTGTTTTACTCATCAAAACCGACCAACTTGGCCTCACCGCCAAAGACCTCATCGAAGGCTATGTATTCCACGACTTGGCCAACAATTGTGACTTCGACGCTACAGATCTGCCGGTCAAAGGCTGGACGATTGAAGCAGAGTCTGTTGAATCTGGTGCCATTTTTTATGGCACTACTGATGATGAAGGCCTCTACTCCATCCGGGTAGATTCAGGAGATTATAATCTTCGCCTCATCCAGCCCAATCAATACTGGAAGCCCAACTGCGCTACCAGTTACGATATCAGCTTCACAGCACAATACGATACCATCCGGCGCAATTTCCCTGTGCGGCCCGAAATCCAATGTGCTGACCTCGAGGTGGATGTGGCTACCCATTATCTGGTACCTTGCGAAGAATCCGTTTATGTTGTCAATTATTGCAACCACGGCACGATTGGAGCTTTTGATGTAGAAGTTGAATTGATGATTGATGAGGATCTCGATGTGTTGACATCCAGCATTCCTCCCACCATTGTGGATGGCCAACGTCGGGTGTTTGATGTGGAAGATCTGGCGCCCGGGCAATGCGGCAGCTTTAGCATGCGTGTATTGGCGGATTGTGCTGCCAAACTTGGCCAGTCACATTGCGTGTCGGCACATATCACGCCCGATGAAATTTGCCTGCTGCCCAATCCGCTTTGGGATGGGTCCAGTATCGAGCTGGAAGGTACCTGTGAAGGAGATTCTGTGAAATTTAGAATAAGAAATGCCGGCCAGAATAAGGCCAGCGAAAGAAAGTATATAGTAGTGGAAGATCAGGTAATGTTCCGTCAGGGCAATACACTTGATCTTGATCCGGATGCTGATCAGGTCATGGGATTTGAAGCTGACGGCTCTACTTACCGATTCTCAGTTGAACAGGCAGATGGCCATCCCGGAAACAGTAACCCCACTATAGCCATTGAAGGCTGTACCAATGGTGCCGATTTCACTGTTGGGTTTTTAACACAATTTGAAGAAGACGACCGCGATCGCTTCGTTTCTATTGATTGTCAGGAGAATATCGATGCTGACGCGGTTGGTTCTTACTTCAAAAGAGGCTATCCCAAGGGCTACGGCGATAGCCTGTATATTGAGCAAGAAACCGATTTGAAGTACATTATTAATTTCCAGAATTCTGGACTTGATACGGCAATCAGGGTGGTGATTCGGGATACCTTATCGCCCCATCTGGACCCATCTAGTGTGCGTCCTGGGGCGAGCAGCCATGACTACAGTTTTGAAGTTTATGGCGAAGGTATCCTGAAGTTCACCTTTGAAGATATTAACCTTCCAGGTAGCAGCACTAATGCAGAGGCGTCTAAAGGGTTTGTCAAATACCGTGTTTCCCAAAAACCGGACAACCCTCTGGGCACTCGCATTAAAAACAGTGCTGCTATCTATTTAGGTTTTGATGAGCCTGTGGATACCGACCCAACCTGCCACCTGGTGGATGAGGAATTTGTCATCGTACATACCGATGAGATATTCCTGCCCGAGGTGAGTGAGGTGAAGGTGTATCCGAATCCTTTTATGGAGCAGGTCACTTTTGAGATTGTAAGCAAAACAAATTTGCGCAAGCTGCGATTTACCATCTATGATCTGCACGGCCGCTTGGTTCGGGAGTTACAGCCCGAAGCGATGCAATTTGATGTGGAAAAGCTGAATTTGGCAAGCGGGGTGTATGTGTTCAAGATCGAATCAGAGGGAGCATTGGTGAGCACGGGCAGGTTGATCGTACAGTAAAAGAGTTGGAATAATTAGTTTCATGAGATTATAATTCGAAGGTTTTCTTCGAAATGGTTGATTGAGTCGTATCGAGGGTCAGAAGATACGACTCAATTTTTTTGCCCTGTCCGTACTACTTTACCTCCTTTCAATTGGATAATATGCTGTGCTTTACCGGCCAGTTCAAGATCGTGCGTTACCAGCACCAAGGTAGTGCCCCGCTCCCTGTTGAGCTCAAAAATGAGCTGCTCTACCCTGCGGCCGGTAGCCTCATCCAGATTGCCGGTTGGCTCATCAGCAAACAGAATCAATGGCCGGTTGGCAAAAGCTCTGGCTATACAAACCCGCTGCTGCTCACCCCCTGAAAGCTGGGCAGGGTAGTGCTGCATCCGATCTGCCAGACCCACCTGATCCAGCAATTTGCGCGATTCGTCGGCCGCATCCCGTGCGCCCTGTAGCTCCAAAGGAACCATCACGTTCTCCAAAGCAGTAAGGGTAGGAATGAGCTGAAAATTTTGGAAAATAAAACCTACATATTTGCTGCGCACAGCTGCCCGCTCATCTTCATTGAGGCTGCCCAGGTCCACTCCATTAAGCTTTACACTGCCCTGGCTGGCCCTGTCAAGCCCTGCACAAAGGCCGAGCAAGGTCGTTTTCCCACTGCCAGACGGACCCACTACGGCCAGGCTCTGTCCAGCCTTGAGCATAAAACTGACACTATCGAGTACTGTCAGAGCCTGTTGGCCATTCTGATAGGTTTTACTTAGGTTTTTGACTTCCAGCATAAGGTGAATTGACAGGCAAGTAGAGGGAAAGAGCACATCTACATGAGCATTAACAACCAATTGGCTCGCAAAGTTTTTGGATGATCGAGCCGACAGGCTGACAAACACTTTACAACCAGCTCTCTTGTCAGTTAAAACTCAGCATTTCCGGGCGTCCGTGGGAATGGAATCACATCGCGGATGTTGCTCATGCCGGTCATGAATTGCACAATGCGTTCGAAGCCCAGCCCAAATCCGGCATGTGGGCAGCCGCCAAATTTGCGCAGCTCCATATACCACCAAAGCTCCTGCTCGGGGATGTCCATCTGCTGAAGGCGACGTAGCAACACCTCGTGGCGCTCCTCCCGCTGCGAGCCGCCAATCACCTCACCAATTCCCGGAAACAGAACATCCATCGCCGCTACTGTTTTATCATCTTCATTGAGCCGCATGTAAAAAGCTTTAATGTCTTTGGGATAATCGCGGACAATGACTGGCTTTTGAAATTTCTTTTCCACCAGCCAGCGCTCATGCTCTGCCTGCAGGTCGGTTCCCCATTCCACCGGATATTCAAAACGCCCCTTCTTGTAAGGCTTGGAATTGCGCAACAAATTGACGGCCTCCGAATAGGTGATCCGCTCAAAGGCATGATCCACTACAAAGCGCAAAGTATCCACCAGGCCCATTGGGCGGCGCTGCTCTTTAGGCAGATTGCGCTCCTCCTGTTCGATGCGCTGGTTAAGAAATTCCAGATCATCGGGGTAATGTTCCAGCACATAGTTGATTAAGTACTTTACAAAATCCTCCGCCAAATCCATATCGTCGAAAATGTCAAAGAAAGCTACTTCCGGCTCGATCATCCAAAACTCAGCAAGGTGGCGACTGGTGTTGGAGTTTTCAGCGCGAAATGTAGGCCCAAAGGTATATACTTTGCCCAGCGCAAGCGCCGCTATTTCGGCCTGCAGCTGTCCGGAGACGGTAAGGTTGGTGGCTTTCCCAAAAAAATCGGCCTTCCAGTCGGGCTGTCCATCTTCAGTAGTCGGAGGAGATTGAGGATCGAGGGTCGTGACGCGGAACATTTCTCCTGCTCCTTCCGCATCGCTACCAGTAATGATGGGCGTATGCATATAGTAATAGCCGCGATCATTGAAATATTTATGAATGGCAAAGGCCACCGCATGGCGGATGCGAAATACGGAACTCATCACATTGGTACGCATACGGAGGTGCGCTTTTTCGCGCAAAAACTCCATCGTCTGCTTTTTGGGTTGCAACGCATATTCGTCAGGATTGCTGGGACCCAAAACCTCAATATGCTCGGCCAGTAGCTCCACATCCTGCCCGCTGCCCTGCGATTCTACCAATTTGCCTTTCACTGCAAGGCAGGCATGGAAACTGATTTTTTTGATCAATGCTTCATCAAAGGGCCCCTCGGTATCTACTACCACCTGAAGGTTCTTCATACTGGAGCCATCATTGAGCGCAATGAAACGATTGGAGCGAAAAGCTCTGACCCAGCCCTTCACCAAGATGTCTTCATTGATACGCGGAGTACTGAGTACCGAAGCGATCTCTGTTCGTTTGCCAATTATTTTACCACTTTGCACGTCTATCATATCAGCGTTTATTAGAGTTTCAAAATAGTTTACCGATCTATTTTCGAGAAGTTGCGAATTTACAAAATTCTACTACGAAATGCCTTTGATTTTGAGCAATAGAGCTATACATCAAGAAAGCGGGCCCGGGTAGCCGGATCGGGGATTTGACAGCTTTCGCTCCTGCCAAACCACCGGTAGCGGTTGCGGGCTATCCAATTGTATATGCCATCGCGTAGTGGAGCAGGTATCCAGATCAGCGAGTAGAGGGCGGGCCACATGCTGCTGAGCTGCCGTGCGATCTGCAATCCGGCTGCGGAGCGAACGAAGGCCTGGCCCTGTTGGATCAATACGATGGAGTCGATGTTTTTATCGGCAAGCTGGAAATGCCGGAGCAAGGCAAGGCCTGTTTCTGATTGCAGCGAAGCAAAGCGAAAGCGCCGGCCGGGATCTCTTTTTATGACAAACTGGACGCTGCTGTTACAAAAGTTGCACACGCCATCGTAAAGTACAATGGGTCCCTCCTTTAGTATATCCGCAAGACCTGTATCGGGTTTCATAATTATTGTGCTAAACAGTAGGTCGCTGAGGAAAGTTTCGGCCCTATTCAAAAAGAGCGCGATAAAGCTCTTCCACTTTAGCCAGCGTAGTGATCTTTATTTTATAGCGGCTGGCATCCAGCCCTTTTGTATTATACTTCGAGATATAAATTTGCCCAAAGCCCAGGCGGTCGGCTTCCTGGATGCGCTGCTCAATGCGATTGACGGCACGTATCTCACCGGAGAGCCCCACCTCGCCCGCCAAGCATACATTGCCGGGAATGGCTACGTCCTCCAGGGAAGAGATCAGCGCGCTTACAATGGCCAGGTCGATAGCCGGATCATCCACTTTGATGCCGCCGGCGATATTGAGAAACACATCGTTTTGACCAAATTGAAAGCCGCAACGCTTTTCCAGTACGGCCAGCAACATGCTCAAACGCCTCAGATCAAAACCGGTGGCACTGCGCTGGGGAGTGCCATACACAGCAGTGCTGACGAGTGCCTGCGTTTCGATGAGCATGGATCGCATACCTTCCATGGTAGCGGCTACAGCGCTGCCGCTGAGTTCTTCCTCTTTTTGGGAGAGGAGCAATTCAGAAGGGTTGGACACTTCGCGGAGGCCATTGGCCTGCATTTCGTAAATGCCCATCTCATCGGTAGAACCGAAGCGGTTTTTGATGGTGCGAAGGATGCGATAGGTATAATTCTGATCGCCTTCAAACTGTAGGACGGCATCTACAATATGCTCCAACAATTTGGGGCCGGCAATGGAACCTTCTTTGGTAATATGACCGATGATAATGACGGGGATATTGGTTTCTTTGGCAAAGCGTTGTAGCTCGCCGGCACACTCGCGAACCTGTGAGACGGAGCCGGGCGTAGAGTCGAGGTGCGGAGAGGAGAGTGTTTGAATAGAATCGATGACGAGTAGATCGGGCTGCAATTGCTGGGCTTGGGTGAGAATTTTGCTGACGTTGGTTTCTGTGAGAATGTAGCAGTCGGAATGTTGTTGGCCGATGCGGTCAGCGCGCATCTTGATTTGTTCTTCACTCTCTTCACCAGATACATAGAGGATTTTGGCAGTTATGCCCAGGGCTAGCTGTAGCATAAGGGTGGACTTGCCGATGCCGGGCTGCCCTCCGATGAGGACGAGGGATCCACTGACGATCCCGCCGCCGAGCACCCGATTGAGCTCCTGGTCGGGCGATTGGATGCGAGCCGTTTTGCCCGCTTTGATCTGCGGCAAAGCAATGATCTGCGGACCACTAAAGCTGGAGCCGGTCTTTTTCCAGGCTTTTTTCTTTTCTTCCTGGCTGGTAGCTTTGACGATAACCTCCTCTACATAGGTATTCCACGATTCGCAGGAAGGGCATTTTCCAATCCATTTTGGAGAGGTGGCGCCGCAATGGGTACAGGCGAATATTTTTTTGATTTTGGCCAAAGTGGTAGATTTTTTTAGGTCTAAGGAAAAGCAGCTTTCTTAACTAAAATTTAACGCAAGTTTTTTTTCAGCATGAAATTATAATTGGTTCTAATAAATAAAAAATTGCTTGCCAAATATTAAAACCTTTAAAAAGGTTGTTTTTAGAAATATTATTTTGAAAATAAGGGAATCAATGCAAATTAGATTTTCGTTTTTTCATTTTTTCCAAATGAATAGTTTGAAGAGAAAAGAGGTTGATTTTTACAACAAATGTACCCAGCTTCCCTGGATTTTAGTACGAGTGGAAAAAGCAATCTCTCTTTTTTTTAAGAAATGTGACTTGGTAAAACGGATCGCGTCAGAAAAGTGAATTCAATTGATGGCAAGAGAGGCACACGAAGATAAAAAAACTGAACAATGACGCCTTTACAGAAAGGCTGATATATAAGAAAATGTAGATTGTTTTCATTTGGTTTTTTGGGGTTATACAGGGTGCTGCGAGTTTTTCTCGCTGGTGCCCTGTTTTTTTGTCAGGAAGTGTGCCCCTTATCTCCTGTCGGCACATCTCACACAACGTGTACTTTCTGGCAGATACATGAGCCGCGCCTGCGGAATGGCCTGTTTGCACAAGCTGCAAATGCCAAAGCCCACCTTTTCGATATTCTCCTTCGCTGCCCGCAGCTTGCTCAGTTTGCGCCTGGCAGATCGCAGCGCGGCTTCTGCCACTCCCTTGTTGTTGATCGCATCCATCCGGCTCACTCTGCCGATTGCATTTTCGGGGCTTATGGGCTGGGTTGCCTCCTCCAGAGAGGTGATTTCACGACGCAGCATGGCGATCTGCTCCGTGATTTTGGCTTTTAGCTGAACCTTTTCGTTAGCATCCATGAGACATTAGATTTTGACAAATATAAGACTTATCCCCGTTTGCAGCTTTGGAAGGGGCCATTCAACAAATTTGTTAAAAATGTATCCGGCTCATTGAATTTGCCGTTTTTATTGTATGGAACTGTCTCTTTTGTACAGTATTTGTATTATGAATGGGGGCGATGTGATTAAAACCAACCAATTTGAACCGATTCAACTGGACATACCTTTCGGATAATGGCAAGCGCTATCATGTAGGCATTATGCATGGTGCCGAATCGGGCCACTTGCTGGTGTATTGCAATTCGAACATTATTCTCATCGACTTTGAAGTATTGGAGGACAAATCCTACTCTTTCTTCATTGATGAGCAGCTTTGCGAAATTTCTATCGAGCGCAAAGGCAAAGACTTTTTGTATGGCTTTGAGATCGACCGAAAGGCCGATACCCCCCTCAATCGGCAGCGAAAGCGCATTGAAAAAAAGCAATTGATTCAAAGCATCCTGCTTTTGATGGGCTTTATTTTGCTGGTCGGCGGCTTTGTCGTGGGGTTGAAGAAATGGAACCATATGAAGGACAAAGCTGCGCTGGCTGATGAATTGGCTGCCCGGGGCCTCGAAACCAAAGCCCAGGTACTGGTAGCTCCTCAAAAGCAAGGCGATTATTTGACGTACATTTTTTTGGTGGATGGGAAATCCTATACTATGGAGCAGGCGGTAGAAAACAGCGGGCCAATAGTAACAAAAACGGGTATGCCCATTGAAAAGGGAGATGAATTTGTAGTGCGCTACATTCCATACAATCCCAAACTACATGCCATTGATTATAGCCGACCTACGAATGAGCAAATCGTTACTTACCAGCAAAGGGCCGTTTCCAAACAACTAAAACACAACCCGGAACAAGACTCAACCTTCGCCCTATGCCTGGCCAAGGTCGCTTTCGACCTTAAAGGAGTAGAAGGATATGCCGATCTGTATTTTCAAAATGTGAACCCTACCGATAATCCCCAGCACAATGAGCTTACCTACAAACGGCTGATTCGTGATGTGCCCTTCCAAAAGCAAATGGCAGAGCGATGCCAATTGCTCCAATAAAAATTTTCGGCAGTGTATTGAAAAACTTATGCCGCCCCATGATTTTTGCTAAAATAGCCCAAGATTCAAACTCTTTAGGTTAAATTTGCGTCCGCATCGAACTACTCACTTCAATTTGCCAAATCTAACAAAATCTGCTTTGTGGAATATCTTGCTCAACATATCGAAAGTCTGATCTTCATTACCGATGAGCCCATCCCTTTGGCCGAAATCAAAGATGCGCTGGAAGAAACCTTTGAAACGGCTTTGGAGGAAGCGGACATTCTGGCGGCTATCACCTCCATTGCAGCGCGTTATGAGCACCAGCAATTTGCTTTCGAGCTGGTAGAGATTGCTGAAGGCTATCAATTTTTGACCAAAGGGGCGTATTACAACACGGTGTCAACCTACCTTAGGCAAACCACCAAAAAACGACTATCGCGCACAGCCCTTGAAACCTTGTCCATCATCGCTTACAAGCAGCCCGTCACTAAGTCGGAGCTCGAAAAGATCCGGGGTGTTGGTTGCGACTATTCTATTCAAAAGCTGTTGGAGAAAGAGCTGGTCACTATCACCGGCCGCAGCCCGGGCCCTGGCCGCCCATTGCTGTACGGTACTTCTGAAAGATTTATGGATTATTTTGGCCTTAAAAGTCTGGAGGATCTTCCCAAACCCAAAGATTTCAAGCTGCCCGATAGCGAAGTGGGCGAGATGGCCCCCATCGAAGAGGTAGCTGAAATTGCAGAAAATGGCGCTTCCAACGGCAGCCCGGCCTTACCCAGTGAAGAGGAGTAGGCCCTTGGGGCGTGCAACTTTCCCAATTAGCAAGGCGTTAATAACTCAAGATGGATGCTACAAATAAATCTTTAGTCAATCGAGTAGCCAATAGTGGCTTAATTACGATCAATCTGGAAGACTATTTTCCTGCCGAACAAGTAGTAGCTTTCGACATAAAGGACTATCTTTATAAAGGACTGATCCTGAAAGAAAAGGAGTTTCGGGCCGCGCTAAAGGCTTATGACTGGACAGCGTACAGTGGCAAACATTTGGCCGTGTATTGTTCTACTGATGCCATCGTGCCGGTGTGGGCGTACATGCTGATTACTGCCAATGCCGAACCCCATGCACTCTCTGTTTTTCAGGGGAATGTAGATGCTTTCTATCAATACGCTTTTTATAAAGCTTTGGAAAAGCTGGATACGGAGCAATTTGCCGAAAAGCGCATTGTGATTAAGGGCTGTAATAATAAGCCTGTGCCGGCCTCAGCTTATATGGAGCTAACCCGAAAACTGAGACCCTTTGCGCAAAGCATCATGTACGGAGAGCCCTGCTCAACAGTACCCATATTTAAAAAACCCCGGAATCTCAGCCAACGAAAGAAATAACGACAAGCATATACCCACACCCCGGTCGCTTTCAAAGTATTACAAAAAAAATAATGCAGCGCTGTCTGCGCAGCCTGGTGATATGGCATATATTTTATAGCTAGTAACTGGCGAGGCATGAACTTTTAACCAGTTGCTACAAAATCCTTTGATATGAAACCTGTATCTGTTTATACCTTGTTGATGGCAGCATTCTTCACTTTTGCGGTGTTTAGCTCTTACACCGAAGGCAACGAGCAGCCTGCCCAAAGCCTGCCAATGACTGGCAATGACCCCAAACTGCCGCAGATCATCAAGCCTGTGCAGCTGGATCAAAACTTCGATTTTGCCGGCGAGGCTCTTCCCTTAGCCAGCTTTGATGTGCGGGAACGGCTCGACAGAGAACTGCTACGCAATGCTTACTGGCATTCCAATACTATGCTGAACCTGAAAAAGGCATATCGGTATTTTCCGATCATCGAAAAAATATTGAAAGAAGAAGGACTCCCTGAGGATATCAAATACCTGGCCGTAGCGGAGAGCGATCTGAGCAATGCCGTTTCTCCGGCTGGTGCCAAAGGGGTGTGGCAATTTATGAAGGGCACTGGCCGTGACTACAATTTGGAGATCAACGGAGAGGTGGATGAGCGCTATCACCTGGAAAAATCAACCCGTGCCGCCTGCCGCTTTCTCAAGCACTATAAGGAGCGTTTCGGTTCCTGGACGCTGGCCGCCGCTGCCTACAATATGGGCCCCTCGGCACTTAGCCGCGAAATCGCCAACCAACGCACCCAATCCTATTACGACCTCAATCTAAACCAGGAAACGTCCCGCTATGTATTTCGGATGGTAGCCATCAAAGAAATCATGAAAGAGCCAGCTCGTTTTGGCTTTTACATCGAAGAGGCTGAGAAATACTCACCACTAAACAAATATTATTTGGTGAAAGTGGACCAGCCAATAGCCAACTGGGGCGATTTTGCCCAGAAATATGGCATCAGCTACCGGATGCTCAAGGTGTATAACCCCTGGCTAGTGTCTTACAAGCTCACTAACAAAAGCGGAAAAACCTACCAGGTGAAAGTGCCGAAATAGGTTAAAAATGCCTGAATAGCAGCAATTACTTCATTCCAATTTTGGCATTCTTGAAGGTTGCCAGGCCGCATTCCAAAAACTCGGCATATTCCTCCACACCGTCTTTATACCCGCGAGGTTTGGCCAACACCTTTTGCTCAGGAGACATCATCACATACAAGGGTTGTGAATTCTGGTTGAAGTTGACGATCTGGAAATCGGCCCATTTATTACCAATATTGCGCAGTTTTTTATTGGTAGCTTTGGATACAAGCATCTGTTCAAGAGCTGCCCGATCATCGACATAGAGCGAGATGAGCACAAAATCTTCAGCAATCTTATTCCACACCTGGTCTTCTATCCAAATATGCTCTTCCGTTTTGCGGCAATTGACACAACCGTAGCCGGTAAAGTCGAGCAGTATCGGCTTATTGACCTCTTTTGCATAGGCAAGCCCTTCGTAATAATCCTTAAAACAATCGAGGTTGTTGGCACATTTGGTAAAGGAAGTGTATCGCGTTTTGATGTCAGCATTTGGCCGGGAGACGGGCAACAGGTAGTTGTAATGTGCGGGAGGTGCCAGGCCACTCATCAGGCTGAGCGAGTCATACACCTTTGTCTTCTCGTTCATCATAAAGCCGGTTGCCAGATAAATAGTAATGGCCAGTGAGGCTACTGCAAAACCAATGCGCGTTGGGCTCAATTTTTTCAAAGGGCTATCATGCGGAAAGCGAATGTAACCAAACAGGTAGAGCGTCATCGCTCCGAAAATCAACACCCAAAGTCCCATAAACAACTCATAACCCAAGATGCCCCAATGCATGGTCATATCTGCTACCGAAAGGAATTTGAGTGCAAGCGCCAGTTCTAAAAAACCTAAAACCACCTTCACGGAGTTCATCCAGCTACCAGAGCTGGGCAAGGTGTTGAGCATAGCTGGAAAGGCAGCAAACAAGCCGAACGGCAAAGCCAGCGCAGTGGAAAAGCCCAGCATCACAATAAATGGCCCGACTGCCGATGTAGCCGATTGCACGATGGCGCTGCCAATGATTGGGCCGGTACAGCTAAATGATACGATGGCCAACGTAAAAGCCATAAAAAATGTGCCCAGCAAGCCCCCCCGGTCTGCCATGGCATCACTCTTGGTACTCCAGGAGCTGGGCAAGGTAAGTTCGTAGAAACCAAAAAATGAAAAAGCAAAAGCCACAAAAATGACAAAAAACAGGGTGTTGGCGACCCAGTTAGTGGAAAGCTCATTGAGCGCCGTAGCACCAAAAAATGCCGTGATCAGCAAGCCAATGGCCACATAAATTACAATAATTGAAATTCCGTAGGTGATGCCGTTGCGGATGCCTTCGCTACGCGTTTTGCTGCCCTTGGTAAAGAAGCTTACCGTAAGGGGAATCATCGGAAATACGCAAGGAGTAAGCAGGGCGATCAATCCGCCCAAAAAGCCCAGCACAAAGGTCCAGATCAGGCTCTGGCCCTCCGCAATATCTTCTTTGCCACAATCGCCAACGGGATTTTTATAAGAAGCCTGAATAGTAGGGATGGCTTGGTCAATTACGTTGCCATCTATCTTTAGCAAACTTCCCGGGTCCACAGCAGCCCCATTGTTAAGGGCCACCGGCTCTTCTGCTTCATCGCCGATTATGGTGGTCAAATTGGTAAGATCGGCAGTGAAAGGTACCAATACAGGAGGTAGGCAGCGGGTGGCTTCGCAGGTCATATACTCCAGCTCGCCCTTGAAGGGCTTTGAAGGATCGCTTACTTGCACACGCTGGGTGAAGGTAGCTTCCTTTTTATATTTGACGAGCTCCATTTCAAAATTGCGATCATATTCTTTCACGCGCTTTGGCCCCTCTTCCAGGGTCTTTCCAATGTACTGGAAAGCCTCGTCTTCGTCGAAATAAAAAGCGGTGGGAATGGGGCCGTCATCGCTTTCAAGCTGTTGTGAATAGATGTACCAGCCATCGTCGATCTTGGCGGTATAAAGCATATCAAAGGTGCGATCATCTATTTTTTTGATTTGATAATGCCAGCTCACAGGGTCCAGAATGCCATCTGGCGCTGCATTTTGTGGCGGGGCTGTGGCTTGTTGGTCGGTCTGATCCGCCAGCTTATCAGCCGGAATGGCTTCGGAAGTGCCTGGTTCGGCAGAAGGGCTTTCCGGCTTTGGCGGGTCAGTAGTGGCTACCTTTTCGTGCAATGGGGTATCCGTTTTTTTTGTAGGTTCGGCAGGTGTTTGAGGGGCAGGAGATGGTTTTTTTTCTAGCGCCCCGGTGTCTTCGCTATCGGTGGCTGGAGCGGGGATGGAGAAATCGAAGTCTATCTGTTCGGGAGGCAGGCAGCGGGTTTCATCGCAGGTCATAAACTCGAAATAGCCGGTGATGGGCTTACTGAAATCCGACACCTTGATGCGTTGGGTAAATTGGGCTTTTTTGGAAAACTTGATGACATTCATCTCAAAAAGCTTGTCAAAGCCTTCCTTGCGATTGCCGGATTCCTCATTTTTTCCGACCAGCTCAAAATGATTGCCCTGATCGAACACAAAGGAAGTACGTACCGGGCCATCATCGCTTTCGAGGTATTGAGAATAAATGGACCAACCCTTTTGAATAGTAGCTTTAAAAATCAGGTTGTACTCCGAATCGCTTTGCTTTTTGAATTCGGTGCTCCAGTCCACCGGATCGAGTACCTGTGCAAGAGTAGCGTTGCCAGCCAGCATACATACCAAAAGTAAAGCACACCATGTTCTCATATCAATGATATTTTGATCAAATAAAAGTTTTGCAAAAATATAGAATATGGCTTGTATAAGCAATCAGAGGTACTGCAAATACCGTTCTAAACCGGGCCACATATTGCTATAAACAACGGATTCCGGCAGATATTGCAATATGCGATGCTCCAATCGTCCATATCCTGACATTATCGACTTAATATCGGAGTAAACTAGCCAATTTGCGTGGGTACAGCCGTACTGGCAATCAATGATTCAAATAGAAACCGGCCATCGGTATTACCGAGCTGAGGTTCAGCAGCCCTTTCCGGGTGGGGCATCATCCCGAATACATTGCGCTGGCGGTTGCAGATACCGGCAATGTTCATCACAGCGCCATTAGGATTGGCTGTGTCACTGATTTGCCCTTCTGCATTGCAGTATGTAAAAAGAATCTGTTCGTTGTCAAGCAGTTGTTGGAGCGTTTGCTCATCGGCATAATAGCGACCTTCTGCATGTGCAATTGGTATTTTGAGTATCCTCCCAGAAGGTATATTGGAGGTGATAGCAGTTTGATATTGCTGGGTCTGGAGGTGGATGTTTTTGCAAACAAAGCGCTGGACATGGTTGCGCAGTAAGGCACCTGGTAGCAGGCCCGCCTCACAAAGGATCTGAAAACCATTGCAAATCCCCCAAACGTAGCCACCCTGTCGGGCAAATTCGATAACGGCCTGCATAATAGGCGAAAAACGAGCAATGGCTCCCGAGCGCAGATAATCGCCATAGGAAAAACCACCGGGCAGCACAATACAATCACTGGAGCCAAAGCCATTGAGGGAGCGTTCTTTATGCCAAAGCATTTCGACCTGCTGTTGCATGACAGTCTCCAGTACGTGACGCATATCATCATCACAATTGGAACCCGGAAAAACGACTACGCCAAATTTCATAGATACGCTGATTTATTAGGAAGTTGTCTGAAAGCGTGTATAAAAGAAGGGAGCAAAGGTAAGCAATTGGGTGTCAAAAACCCAGCAAAGGCCGGAATTGTAACAGCAATATGGCTGCCAGCAAGATCAGGTGAAGGGCTTCGGCAAGTGCAGGCTGCAGGCGGAGAAAATTGAAGGAAAGGAAGATGCCAAGTGGTACAGCCAGCACCAATAAATGGTCAAATTGGGCATGGGATTGTACCAGCAGGGTAATGGCACTCAACAAGAGGCACCAGTACAGCAGGGATATGTTTTTCTGGACGTGTATGTTTTTTTTGAATTGATAGCGATTGAAATTAAAGAGGGCGATTATGGTGAGCAGCGCAAAAAAGCTCAGTTTGATATACTGCTCGACAGAAGATGGGCTTATCAAAGAGCCATCCCCTTCCTCCAGCCTGTTTCCCAAAAGCGCCTCGCCCAGGTGAGGTAGCTGATCGGTCAAAAAAGAATAAACGATTGTCAGGATCATCGGTACGCTAAATCCGATGAGCAGCATTACTGCTTCCTTGATCTTGAAAGCCCGGAGGGTGGCCAGGGCGATCAAAGCCATTATTATAAAGGTGATGTATGAAAAATAAAACAAACTTCCCAGCGCTATCCAAAAACCTGTGTTAAAAATTTGGCTGGCACAATTGTGTTTTTTATAAATACCAAAAATTTCAAAGAGTGCCAGTATGTAAAAGGTGTTGGCCAGGAGTGGGGGAGAAAGGTATAAAAACTCGGGGATGGCGCTTGCAATAAGGATGTAAAACAAGCCGGGAAAAAGCGACAGTTCCTTGGCCATTCGATAGCGGGAAACACATAGATTGATCAGAATAGCTTGAAAAAAAACCAAAAGCATAGCCAAAATCAAGCCTCCCGAACTTTGCGGGCTGACGTATTTGAACAGCACCTCTGACAAGATGCTGCCAGGAGTATTTGCTGCAAGCTGCGGGGGCAATATAAAGGCCGCACCACGTAGTAGCAGCACATAAAAAATCAATAGTATGTTGGCAACAAACTGGTTGGTGCGGAATATACTTAGCAAAGCAGGAAATAATTATGTCGCGCAATTAAAGAAGCGACCAAATTTAGCGAAAAATTACTTGATGACGATAATTCGGTTCAATAATTCGCCTACATGTAAAAATCTAAACGGTCTTGGATGTTTGATGGAGTTTCTTTGTAACTAATTGATAACCAAATACATATAGCTGTCCGGTTCGGTTTGGATGTTTTACTTTTGAGCAATTGGCGGTTTGCTGTTTTGCAAAAAAAGTCATAACATTTAACCTCTACCCAAACGATTTTCGACAAGCCCACAGGTTTGATTTTTAATCAAAACAAACACTTATATTATGGCGAAAGCAGTTTCAATTTCTATCGACATGACCAAGGTCTATGTGGTAAACGAGTTAGGTGGCGTGGATTCCCACAGTTTGAGCGGAAATGGTGTGGAATTTAGTTTGAAAAGCGGCTCCGTTGATGTGAGCGATTCCAATGGTAGTTTCGGCGGCACATTGGCGGTGAGCCTGTCAACGTCCGGCCAGCAGGTAGATGTGGTCTTTTATGAGGGCAGCGGCAACAATGTGCTATCGATAATAGGCGTGGTGGATGTGAATAGCGGACTCAATGGCGGCTCCTGGGATTTGGACAACATATTGGTTCACGCCTATTTAGACGGAGGCTCCATCAAGGTGTACACGAAAAATGTACCTTCATAAAGGGGTATGTTTCTTCTGTTCAAGAATTATGCTTTTCATAGAGCGGCCGGTCTGCTGTTTTTGAATCCACAGATATAATTCTTCAAACCCTATCGACATCTTGGCATTTTGCTGCTGCTGAAGGAAGGCTTTCAGGGATTGTAATTCCTTTTTTAAATCGAGTAAGGGGGCTTTGAATATTTTCCGGAGTCGTTTGAGTATCTCTTCTTCAAAAGGCGATTCTACTTTGTCGGAAGTATGGGTCAGAAAACGCTGCGCAGCTCTTATGGATACCTCCAGCTGATCGGAATCGCTTTCGTAATGGGCCAGTACATTAAGGAGCCGCATGAACCGCTGGATATCGATGCGGGTGTCTGATTTGGTGCCTTTTGGAAATTTGTTGAACCAATGAATACATGCCTGATAGTTTTCCAGAATAAAGTACATAATGGCGATGTTGGCAAACATTCCGAATGTGGCTTTCAATTCGAAGGCGTATTTTTGAAGCCCATTTTCAATAGTAGGAATTAGGTCTATAGCAGCATCAAATTCGCCGACATTGATGTGGTACAAGAATTTGTACAAGGTAAGATTTTTGAATATCAGATACTCGGCAAAACTCGATTTGGGTTCCAGCCCGCTCACAAACTCCAGTATTTTTTTACATTGCTCGAATTGGTGTGTAGTGAGCAAGATTTGAAAAAAGTTGGACAAAGAGGCAATGTATTGGGAAAATTCTTCCTCTTTGATGTGTGGGTTCGAATCCCACCAGGCTAGATATTGCTGAAAATAGGGGATCGCTTTTTTAGTATCTACATAAAATTGGTGATAAAACGCATTGCTTTTCAAGTACAGCAATTGCACGCCAGCTTCAGTAGTTGGATCGAGTGGTTGGAGAATGAGTGGCAGGCCTTTTTTGATTTTCTCATTTTTTAGTATCCGGTTGTGTTGATTGGCCACACTCTCAAAGTATAGGCGGTTGAAGAGCTTATTGAGCTGTTGTTTTTGCTTTATGGTATCCACTACTTTATCGCGCTCTCCGATAAATGCTTCCATCGCTTGCTTGTTTCCTGCTCCGCGCATGGAGCGCTGGATACGGATTTCTTCATCAATAATTTCAAGCAGGGCTGGAAAATCCTGGTATCGGTAAGCATGTCTCTTGAGCCGCTTTAGCATACGCTCTGCCTGGCTATACAAGCCCCGCTCAATGAGGTAATGAATATCGAGCAGCCTTTCCTTGGTCTGAGCATAAGCAGATTTGTCACTCCTGTAATTGCGCAGCATTTTCAGGAGGCTATCATTGAGGTATTTGCGTTCCTGTGCAAAATGTTTAAGTACTTTATCCCCTTTGAGCTTTTTGCGCAGAAGATCCTCATCGAAATGCTTCATATTGCTGAGTACCTTGTACAGGCGGAGATAGTTGGAGGTTTTTCCGTCTCTTTTGCCGGCTTCAACGCTAAAATAGCGCTTTTCCGTTCTGCTCATTGAGTGGATCAGGGCGTGTAAATCAGCGCTCATAGTGTTTTGTGAAATTTATTTGCTTTTTAGAAGTATTATTTCAAAACGGTTCCTAATTGTTCAAAAATACTGTTTGGGCATTGAATGCTAAATTAGTATTTAAATTCCATAAATAGCTGGTTTTCAACTGTTTATAAGGTAGCTGAAGCCAAAAAAACACGAAAAAAGCAGTTTGGATGTTGAATGACTCCTCTCCTAACATGGGTTTTGAAATCCTAGAATTCCAAAACGCTGGGCTATAGCACATGAATAGCTGATGTATATTACAATTGTAAAACAGCCCAATCTATACACATTTACACAAAACCGAGCCTTTGTAAAGATAAAAATTACCTCCGAAGCAAGTAATCATAATGTACTCGATTATTGCCTGCAATCGGGGGTGATTTTTCAAAATGCTTCGGAAAAGGCCAATTGCGGGCTGCAAATTCTTACAAATGCATCAACCAGACCAACTATATCTGCTCATTCACTCGCTGAACAAAGCCGAAAAGCGGTATTTCAAACGGTATGCCCAACGGAATGCCCGGGCGGCGCATAGCAATTATATACTTCTTTTTGATGCACTGGCCCGGCAGCGCAGCTATGATGAAGCAAAACTGAAAAAGAGCTTGAAGCAGTATAGTTTTGTGAAAACGCTCCCGCAAACCAAGCTACTATTGCAGCAACTGATTTATAAAACACTCCGTGATTTGCACGACTCGCGAGGCACGCGAGCTAAAATACACGCTTTGATCGAATCGGCTGAATTATTATCCAACAAGGCATTGCATACCCAATCGTTTAACGCGATCCAAAAAGCCAAAAATCTTGCTGCCGCCCATGAGCTTTTCAGCTTGCAGCTACGGTTGCTTCAAATGGAGTACCACTTATTGCCCTATTTGCAAATTGAACATGAGCTGTCCGAAGAGGCTCTGTTCAATCAGCGCAATGTTGTGACGGTGCAACTTCAAGTGGAAGCTACCTTCGAGAGGTATTTAACCATTGTCAGAGCTGTAGCCAATAATAATTCATCCATAGCCCCCCCTTTGCAACTGGAAGCAGTAATGGAAGATCCCTTCCTGCACAATGACAGCCATGCACGTTCCTTTCGGGCCAAGCTAATGTACAACGAAATACATGCTCGCTACGCCCTTCTGAAAGGACGTATGCACACTGCTTTCCAGTTTCATGAACGTATCCGAATGCTCTGGAGAGGACAGCCCGAAATGGCTGTTCTCTACCGGGAGCTTTACCTCCAGCATGCCTTTGATTATGTGCAGTGCGGAATAAATGTGCCTACAGTCCGCATTGAGTTTGATACACTCGTTGATGAGTTGTTACATCTCAAACCGCTTACCAGCCAGGATGCCGAACGCAGCTTTTTCCTCACCACTTTGCTCAGTTTTATTTTTCATGTAGCTCAAAAAAAGATGGAACTTTGTAAAGTTGAGCTCTTTACCATACAACATTTGTTGGAAAATCATCAAAATAAACTGCAATTCGAGTGGCGGGTCAGTCTGTACTACCATATCTGCATTTATCACTTCCTCAATGGCGAATATGCAGATTCGCTGGAATGGTTTGAAAAGTTGGAATTGCTCAACACAGGCACCGCTTTTCCCAATGTGTTTAACTATTGCAAGCTCGTTGGCTTAATTGCAAAATATGAGCTAGGCGAACACGATGAGCTGGATGTTGAAGTGAGAAAGGTGTATCGCTATTTACACAAAAGCAAGCAAATAGGAGTAGTAGAGCGCTTGGTTCTCAAAAGTGTGCGCAACCTTTTATATGCTTGCCATCGAAAGGAAAGGCTTAAAATTTATACCCACCTGCATTACTCTTTGAAAAAACTAGAGCGTATAAATGCCCCCATGCAGCAAACTACCTCCAATGCTATTTTGCACTGGCTGCAACCAAAGTTGCCGTCACAAGAACTAAAGACATACATATGAGGAAATTCTATTTTAAACAAGGCGCGGCGGGGCCTCGTAGCCACTCCGATAGCTATCGGAGCAAAGGCGAGTACGTAAGGTAGTATAAAACAATATTTGGCGTCGGTAGCCCAAAGGATGAAATGTAAAAATGATCTTAACTTCAAAAGACCATCGGCCTGATGGCTCACTCTCTCTGAAAACAAACGCCTGGTGGTATCCCTCTCTATCAGGCTTTGTTGTAAAATCTAGTTCAATTGTAGTAAAAAATCAATACTCACCTTCACCAGTTCCTGAGAATATACCGGCAGCAATTCTTGCTCGAAAGGATGTTTGCCGCCAAATACATGGTCAGCCCCTTTGACAATGTGCAGCTCCGAAGCTGAGTGCCAGCTGTGCAATTGCTCCGCTGCAGCCACTGGAACAGCTGGGTCAGTATCCCCATGTACTATCAGCAAGGGCTTGTGAAATCCTGCCAGCGCATGCTGAATATTCATAAGTGGCTGGTGTTTTTCAAAGTCGTGCAGCAGCTGAACATAAAGGGGCATTTGCTGCCCTGTACGGCTATTTTGAATATATTGGACTCCTTCCTGCTTCCATTGATCTACAAGCTTGGGGCGCTCGCGCCAGCTATAATCCAGATGGCTCACCGAAGCCCAGCTAATCATTGCATTGATACGCTCATCCTGCGCAGCTTTCACCAAACCGGTGCCACCGCCTCTGCTGTGTCCGATTAAATAGAGGCTTTCGGTGCCCAGCAATTGGCCCGTCTCATCGGAAGCCGATTGTACGAGCCAGTCTATTACGACCTTCAGATCAAACAACTCTTTGGAATAATTGTTATTTCCAAAAGCTTCAAGGTCAACAAATTTGGATGGATGCTCAGGCGTGGTGCCATTGTGCGAAAAATTGAAGGCTACAAAAGCAAAGCCTGCCTCGCAAAAAGCACTTGCGATCAGATGCCAGTGCCCCCAATCTTTAAAGCCTTTGAAGCCATGTACAAAGAGAACTACAGGGCAGGCAGAGCGAGTGGCCGGATGATAAACATCTACCAGAAAAGGCCGGTTTGCAGCTCCCCGCAGGGAGTGATTTTTGAAAAGTTGCATATTGAGGTACTAAAGAATTGTGCAGAAAATTGAATCCTTACTGCTGAAAGCTAATTTTGTATCTTGTGCTAAAAATAAGACAATATGGTCAAATCGTTGGATACGATAAAAGGCCCGATAGATAAAGAACTAAAGCGCTTTGAGAAACATTTCCGAGAGGCTATGCGCAGCCATGTACCATTGCTGGATAAGATTACCTACTACATCGTCCAGCGAAAAGGTAAACAGGTGCGGCCCATGTTTGTATTTCTTTCTGCCAAGCTCTTTGGCCCCATCAGTGAATCCACTTTCAATGCAGCTTCATTGGTGGAATTGCTGCATACCGCTACTTTGGTGCATGATGATGTGGTAGATGATGCGTACGAACGTCGGGGGCTGTTTTCGATCAATGCGCTTTGGAAAAATAAAATTGCGGTGCTGGTAGGGGATTACCTGCTTTCTCAGGGTCTGTTGCTGGCTGTGCGGGATAAAGAGTTTAAAATACTGGAAATTGTGTCGAGCGCCGTCAAGGCAATGAGCGAAGGAGAGCTTTTGCAGATCGAAAAAGCGCGTAGGTTGGACATCAGTGAGGCAGTGTATTACGATATCATTCGCCAAAAAACGGCATCACTTATTGGCGCAGCTTGCAGTTCGGGTGCGGCTTCGGTTACTAAAGATCCCGTCCAGATTGAGCACATGCGGCTATTTGGAGAAAAAATTGGTATCGCTTTCCAGATTCGCGACGATCTATTTGACTTCGGCTCCGAAGATGTGGGCAAACCACTGGGCATTGATATCAAGGAGAAAAAAATGACCCTACCGCTGATCTATGCACTCAATCAGGCCGATCGGTCGGATAAAAAACGCATTATCAATATTGTGAAAAGATATAACGATAAGCCCGATAAGGTCAAAGAAGTAATAGAGTTTGTCCGGTCAAGCGGCGGACTGGGATATGCTCGGGAAGCGATGATCAACGCCAAAGCCGAAGCTTTTCAACTCCTTCACCAATGCCCTGCCTGCCCTTCGCGCGATGCGCTCGAACAACTCGTCGATTTTGTTACCCTGAGGAAAAGATGAGAGCGGCAAGCCGTCTCTGAAATGCTCCCCTCTGCAAAATCCATCAAACCCGCTGAATATCCGCTCCGAGCGCATTGAGCCGCTGGTCGATGTGCTGGTAGCCCCGGTCGATCTGATGGATGTGATGAATCAAGCTGGTACCTTTGGCAGAGAGCGCAGCGATGAGTAGTGCCTGCCCTGCTCTGATGTCGGGGCTGGTCATCTCAATGCCACGCAATTGATGCTTGCGATTGAGGCCAATGACGGTAGCGCGATGTGGATCACACAAAATGATCTGGGCACCCATGTCAATCAGTTTATCCACAAAAAACAAACGGCTTTCAAACATCTTCTGATGGATCAGTACACTACCCTTGGCCTGGGTAGCCATTACCAAAACGATGCTCATCAGGTCGGGACTAAAGCCGGGCCAGGGCGCATCGTAGATGGTCATGATGGAGCCATCTATGAATGTCTGTATCTCATAAGAATCCTGTGCCGGCACCCTGATGTCATCTCCTTCGATGTGCATTTGCACACCCATTCGTTCAAAAATGTGAAGGGTGTTGCCCAGCTCCTTGAGTTGTACATCTTTGATGGTAATGTTGGAATTGGTCATGGCTGCAAGGCCGATAAAACTTCCAATTTCGATAAAGTCGGGCAAGAGGCGGTGCTCAGTACCCTGGAGGCTGCTTACCCCTTCAATGCTCAGTTTGTTGGAACCAATGCCTTCTATGCGGGCACCCATCCGATTGAGCATCCGACAGAGTTGCTGGAGGTAAGGTTCGCAAGCGGCATTGTAAACAGTAGTAATGCCGTTGGCAAGAACGGCTGCCATCACGATGTTGGCTGTGCCGGTCACGGAAATTTCATCCATCAAAATATAAGCCCCCTCCAGGCTATCAGCCTCTATGAAAAAAAGGCTGTCGTGCTCATCGAAGTTGAATGAAGCACGCAGTTTTTCAAAGCCGAGAAAGTGTGTGTCGAGCCTGCGCCTCCCGATTTTGTCGCCACCTGGTTTGGGCAGTATGGCACGGCCAAAGCGGGCCAGTAAGGGGCCAATCAGCATGACCGACCCTCTGATGCGGCGGGCATTGGCGTGGTACGCTTCGCTGGCATAGAAATCAAGGTCAATGTCGTCTGCCTGAAAGGTGTAGGAGTCGGCTGTGAGCCGTTCGACCTTTACGCCCAAGCCTTTGAGCAATGCTATAAGCCTTAGTACATCGAGGATATCGGGGATATTGGAAATGGTGACCTTTTCGTTGGTCAGGAGAGTAGCACAGAGTATTTGGAGGGCTTCGTTTTTGGCGCCTTGTGGTACGATGGAGCCATTCAATGGCAAACCACCACGTACTTCGAAAGAATCTTTTTGAGTCATTGGGTAATCATTGGGTAATGGAGTTTAAGAACGAACTGCTAAAGTAAGCATAGCAAGTCGTTGGAGAAAAAAACATTCGATACAGTATAATCCATTACCCCATTCACCTGCTGGAGTTTATTTGCGACGTTTTCCACCTCCACCTTTGTGGCGACCTTTCATATCCTTGCCACGGCCGGAAGGGTGCCGCCTTTTAGAGCGCATATTGCTGCCGCCATTATTTTTGTCACGATGGCTGTCGCCATAGTTGCTGATCGGGACGTTGTCTTTTAGCTTTAGCTTGCCCTCCGACAAGGTCTGCAAATCATTTTTGATGATTTCATCACTCACGTAGTGCTCTCGGTTCCAGGTGCGATAAGCCAGTTTCATATAAGCTCCGATGGCGGCTACGAGGCCTTCTTTTTTGTCCTCATCTTCCATCTCGAGCGCTTTTTTAATGAGCAAATGAACATTATTGCCGTAGTGCCTAAAGCGAGCTTCTGTTTTGGGATATTCCACTTGCTGGGGCTTCAGCTCCTGATCGGGGCGATTGGGCTCCTTGTCGAGGGGAGTGTCCACATCCAGTTCATAGTTGGCGATCTGGAATATATGCTTCCAAAGTTTGACTCGATAATCCTCTACATTTGCACTCTGAGGATTCATCTGATTCATAAGCTCGATGATTTGTTCTACCAATGTCTGCCGAAGGTCGCGCTCTTCAATAGTTTTGGCATATTGAACCAAGAGCTGAATATTACGACCGTATTCGGGCATAAGCAGATCATCCTTCTGCGAATTATATTCCATCAAATGTGCTTCTAACATATTTTGCTATTATTTTTTTAAGGTTAAAAGATCAGCAGTCAGGCTGCTATTCTACCGTTACGGATTTGGCTAAGTTTCTGGGTTGATCGACATTGCAGTTGCGTTTCAAGGCGATATGATAAGACAGCAATTGCAAAGGAATCACTGAAAGTAGCGGAGTGAGCGGTTCATCGGTATCGGGGATTTCTATGGAGTAGTCGGCCAATCCCTTTATCGTGGTATCTCCCTCCGTAACGATGGCGATCACCTTGCCTTTGCGTGCTTTTACCTCTTGAATATTGCTGACTATTTTGTCATAAGCACTTTTATTGGTGGCTATGACGATGACGGGCATATTCTCATCAATGAGGGCGATAGGGCCGTGTTTCATTTCGGCTGCCGGATAGCCCTCGGCGTGAATATACGAAATCTCTTTGAGTTTTAAGGCTCCTTCCAGAGCGATGGGGAAATTATAGCCCCGACCCAGATAGAGCGCATTGCTTGCATGCTGAATTTCGCCTGCGATATATTCGATTTTGTCATTGGACTCCAATACCTTGGCTACTTTGGCCGGAATGTTTTCCAATTCTTCAATAAGTTGAAGATAATAGGAGCGGGGGATGGTTCCCCGGCGATAGCCCAAAAAGAGCGCCATCATGGTCAGCAGGCTCACCTGGCTGGTAAAGGCTTTGGTAGATGCTACACCAATTTCAGGCCCGGCATGTGTATAGGAGCCGGCATCCGTCATCCGTGCAATAGAAGAGCCCACTACATTTACCACCCCATAAATAAGCGCTCCCTTGCTTTTGGCAATCTCGAGGGCAGCCAGTGTATCGGCTGTTTCTCCTGATTGCGACAGAGCGATCACCACGTCATAGGGGCCTAGTATAGGGTTGCGATAGCGCAATTCGCTGGCATATTCCACCTCTACGGGTATGCGGGCAAGCTCTTCGAAGAGATACTCGCCGATCAAGCCGGCATGCCAGCTGGTACCGCAGGCCGCTACTATGAAACGCTCGGCCTTGCTGATCCGCTCTTCTACTTCCTCCACCCCGCCCACACGTACCCAGCCCTCAGCCGCATTGATACGGCCGCGCATACAATCGGCAATGGTGGTGGGTTGTTCATAAATTTCTTTGAGCATGAAGTGCTCGTAATCTCCTTTTTCCAGCATCTCGATCTTCATGTTCAGCTTGTGCACAAAAGGAGTCTGCAATTCATTCCCTATATTTTTTATCTGCAGATCGCCAGAGCGGGTAACCATCGCAATTTCTTCGTCATTAAGGTAAACCACCTTTTGAGTATGTTCGGCCAAGGGGGTAGGGTCGGAGGCCATGAAGAATTCATTCTCTCCGATGCCAATGACCAGCGGACTTGCCTTGCGTGCTGCCACCAGCTTATTCGGATCTTCGCGATCCATCACTACGATTGCATAGGCTCCGATGACTCGCGAAAGGGCTACCCGTACCGCCTCTTCCAGCGGAAGATTATCCTGCTCCTGTATTGCACCGATCAGATGAACCAGCACTTCTGTGTCGGTCTGGCTCTCAAAGTGATGCCCTTCCTTGATCATTGCTTCTTTCAGCGGGCTATAATTTTCAATGATGCCGTTGTGGATAAGCACCAGGCGGTCGTCCTGGCTTTGGTGAGGGTGCGCATTGATGTTGTCCGGCTTGCCGTGTGTAGCCCAGCGGGTATGCCCCATACCGATAGTGCCTTCTGTAGATTTTCCCCTTGCAAAGTCGATGAGGTCTTGCACTTTGCCTTTGCGTTTGTACACATTGAGTCCGCCGTTAAGAATAGCAACGCCAGCACTATCGTAGCCCCGGTATTCCAGGCGTTTGAGGCCATTGATCAGGATAGGGTAGGCCTGCTGGTCTCCTATATATGCTACAATTCCACACATAGTTAAATCATTTGAAGGGTGTTCATAAATATTTATTGGCAGCTTGCCACACGGTTCAAAAAACAAAAAAAGGGGCTGTGCTTTAAACTATGCTAGTTGAGCTGAGTGTAGGTCATACTAATGGTCATGGGGTATTTTGAATGCCCGGGGCCATACAAAACAGTGCGCGAGGCAGTTTCCTGTTTAGCAAAGGCAGTGAGCACCAGGGTTTTGGTGGAAGCGCTTTCTACCATACTCTGAATATGAGCTGATATATTGAGCCTGAAGCGGTCAAGCATCTCGCCATCCACTTCCTCTGTAACAAATCTGCTACCAAAGCGGCTATCTAAATTGCTAATATTCCGCGCCACATCCTCAATCAAAAGCAGCTCGCCATCTTCAGTTAGCTCTGAAAGCACCAGACGCTCCAATGGCGGAAACGACTCAGGATCGTCGCCGGGCAAATGGGCTACCGTAATCACCAGCTCGGCCTTGTTGACGATAATGTTGTCAAAATTATCTACAAAAGGCAACATGATCTCCGCATTTGTACCATTCATGCCCTGAACATATACCAGGCTATCACCTGCAGCCGAATCATCAAACTGTATCGCAGTGCCGGAATAATCCTGTTCGAAATGGGCCACTTTTACGCTAGCCGACTGTACGGAAAACACGTACTGTGTATGGGTAGTATCCTCCACCGTGTAGTAGAGCGTAAGGCGTGTTGATGGATGCTCGAGATCAAAAGCTATCATACTATTGGTTTGCTGAGTCGGTTGAATGAAAAGCCCGCCAAAATGAGTCAAAAAAGTCTCGTTATTTGTAAAACTGGCGGTATCCAGTTTAAGCAGTCTGCCCCCCAAGGCGGAGTCGAGCGAGACGCGGAGGTGTGGAGCAAAGAGGGTGGTATCCATATCATACACAACCGTGACGCTGTCGAGTGGTTTAGGAATAAAATTGGTTACACTGGCCAATGGCTCTGATTTGACATCAAATTGCTCATTAGAGGAGTACGATACGGTATTATCTATTGTTTCGCTGATTTCAAATATTTCAAGGCTCTGCGGCTGATCTGCTTTGCCATAAAAGCCAAGTGTGTCATAAGCCAGGCTCAACACTACGGAATCGATTACGCCCGTGCCCAGTCCCAGCGGAGTGTTGAGGGGTAGGCGAAACTGCGCATAAAGACTGGAGGCGGATCGGCCAAATAGAGGGTCCTGCATATCACCAAACAGATAAAGACTCAACTGGCGCGACGGACTGGGGTCGAAGGTGATGATGGAGTCGCGAAGGGTAGTGGCAGCGCGGATACTGAAGCTATCTGCGAACTGAATGTTCACCTGATCGTCTTCTAACAACTCAGCGCCTACGGGGGTACTTTTGGTACAGGATAGTAGGAACAAAAAGCTTATGCAAAGCCCACTAAATACTAAAGGGAATATCTTCATACGGAATGCTGATTAATATTCAATGAAAAAAATAAATCTATCCGCCATCTCGATATGGGGCGAACATTTGGCAAGGAATGTCAGTTGCGCTTTTAGTCAGATTGGATCATTTGCCAGGATCAGATCAGCTGTTATTCCAATAACAAGCGCGAAAATAAGGGATGAATTGTACTTTTTACACTATTTGCTCATCCTTTATTAGACTTTATTCTAAATAATTTCGTATGGCTGAAAAATCGTCTTTATTTCCCATTCTGCGTCACGTCCCTGGCTGGCGCCAGACAGGCTCTCCTTAATAGCTCTGCTATTAGGCTGCGGGCGTTTTTTGGCTGGAAAGCAAATCCTTCATTTTCATCCCATAAAACTATTTAGAATAAAGTCTATTGATATTAAAACGCAATTTGGCCCTTTCAAGTATAGCTGGTTTTGAGAGGAGGTAGCCAAAAAAGAAAACAGAAGCACGACTTGATCAACCGTACTTCTGTTTTCCTTTAGCCTAGTTCTACAAAAACATAGCCAGGCAATCTTATTCTACTTCCTGCTCTAGCAGGGAGTGATAAAATTCCATGTATGCTGGCAGGTAGGAATCGGAATCCTGGAAATTGAGTGTCGGCTTTTCCAGCTTGGCCATCATCTTGCTTACATTGTCCGACAGCTTTTCACTGCCTTTGATGATCGCATCGGCAAATGTCAAGGCACCCTTGTGCAAAGCGATACCACTCCCATTTCTATAGGCTACCAAGTCTTCTTCTTCCAAATTGTTGATGGTGGCTTTATCGAAAAAGGTATCAGTAAAACTGCTTTCCATCGTTTGGTCGTAAACCGAATACACCACCTTGCTATTCTGAAAGAGCGGCTCATTTTTGTAGGCGGTCTTCAGATAAATGGGGATCAGGCTGGTCATCCAACCATGGCAATGCACAATGTCGGGCGGCCAACCAAATTTCTTGACCGTTTCGAGCACACCTTTGCAAAAGAAAACCATCCGATCTGGATTGTCTTTGAATGGCTTGCCGGTATCGTCTTCAAACACAGATTTGCGCTTGAAAAAATCTTCATTATCCAAAAAGTACACCTGCAAGCGCGATCCGGGTAAGGAAGCTACTTTTATGATTAAAGGAAAATCATCCTCATCAACTATGATATTCATCCCTGACAGCCTCACAACTTCATGCAAACGATGGCGCCGTTCGTTAATCGTGCCATAGCGGGGCATCAAAACGCGAATTTCCATGCCTTGCTCTTGAATGTGCTGCGGTAGCTGACGAGCTATCTCCGAAATTTCAGATAAGGCCGTATAGGGTTGCATTTCCTGAGTTACTATCAGGACTTTCTTCTTATCCATATACTCTATTTAATTAAAAACGTAAAATATTATAACATTCCTTCAATGAACGGGTTTGCAAAGTTAGTAAAAAAATAGGACTTTTTGATACTTTCGCCCCTGAGTCATTTGTTGCACCGATCAATTTTTTAAGCTCCCACGCTCCCGTTTTTAGAGTAAAAGCGGTAAGTGGAGCATTCATCAGGGGTGATTTGCAGCCCTCTTCAAATACTCAAGCATGCTTTTGTTTAAAAAAGTACAAGATTTGAAAAACTGGCTCTCCCACCAGCGAGATCAGGGCCTGAATATTGGCTTTGTACCTACTATGGGGGCGCTGCACAAAGGGCATCTCTCCTTGATCCATCGCTCCAGGCAGCAAAGCAAGCACACCGTTTGCAGCATCTTTGTCAATCCAACCCAATTCAACGATGCCTCCGATCTTGCCAAATACCCCCGCACCATCACCAATGATATACAAATGCTAACGTCAGCAGGCAATGACGTATTATTCCTTCCCGATGTTGCCGAAGTATATCCCCCAGGCCTGGATACCCGGCTTTCAGTCAGCTTTGCACCGCTAGACCAGGTGATGGAAGGCCGATTTCGGCCCGGCCATTTTGATGGGATGGCGCAAGTGGTCAAACGGTTGCTCGATATCGTGGAGCCGGACAGTCTCTACATGGGACAGAAGGATTTTCAGCAATTTGCCATCGTGCGAAGTATGATCCGCCAGCTGGGCCTGCACTTAAAGCTGGTCATGTGCCCCATCATTCGTGAAGCCGACGGGCTGGCCATGAGCTCCCGCAATCGCCGCCTGCCGGCCAAAATCAGAAGGCGTGCTACCATCCTTTATCATACCCTGCTGGAGGCCAAAGAAAAATCGAAACTTTGGCAAGTCGCCGACATTTGCGCCTGGGCCATACAAAATATAAGCATTCCCGATTTTCGGCCGGAATATTTTGAAGTTGTTGATGGCAATACCTTGCAACCCATTGCCAGTTTTCAGGATACGGACTTTGCAGTGGCCTGCGTGGCGGCATGGGCCGGGGAGGTGAGGTTGATCGATAATATGGTGCTGAAAGAGGCATCCCAAAACGCATGACAAGATGAAGCAACGAATAGCGCACTTGGCCCTTTTGGTAAGAGACTATGACGAAGCCATTGATTTTTACACTCAAAAGCTGGACTTTTCTATCATCGAGGATACTCCTCTTGGCGGAAGTAAGCGCTGGGTGCTGGTCGCTCCCCCGGGGGGGCGGGAATGTTGCCTGCTATTGGCCAGAGCGGCTGATGAGCAACAGCTGGCCCGTGTGGGCGATCAGAGTGGGGGCCGCGTGTTTTTGTTCCTCTTTACGGATGATTTCTGGAGAGATTATACCAAAATGCAGGAGCGGGGAGTCCAGTTTGTACGCCCGCCAAAGGAAGAGCCATACGGAACGGTAGTTGTATTCAGCGATCTTTACGGCAATTTATGGGATCTGCTGCAACCAACTGCTGCCAACAAATCAGCGATCAGTTGATCGAAAACCTGCTTGCCTTAAGATGGGGGATTTGCCCACCCAGGCTATTTGAGCTATCTTCGCTCATCGTTTAACAGTATCTAAAAGCCTTTCCGAAATCCTCCAATCACTTGAATAAAGCAATCGTCAATTTTTTTAAATTCCTTTTCTTTCTGGGCATTGGCGTAGGGATCCTGTACATCGTGTATCGCAATCAAAATGCTTCGTTCCTGGCTGATTGCATCGCCGGAGGAAGCCTGCCGGAGGAATGCCCCCCCCTGTGGCAAAAGATCCTCAATGACTTCAAAAGCGTAAAATTTTTCTGGATTGCTATGGTGATGCTGGCATTTATGATTAGCAATTGGAGTCGGGCTTCCCGCTGGAACATGCTTATCGAACCATTGGGTTACCGTCCCCGCCTTTCCAATGCCTTCCTCTCTGTGATTATCGGATATCTTGCTAATCTGGCGCTGCCGCGTATTGGGGAGGTGGTGCGTGCCGGTACGATGGCTCGCTACGAACGCATCGCTGCCGAAAAGGTAATGGGAACCATCGTGGTGGATCGGGCGGTCGATCTGCTGAGTATGGCTGTTGTGATAGGGCTTGCTTTATTGGTAGAATTTGATACCCTTTGGGGGTATCTTAGTTCCTCCGGTCGGGCTGGAACGGCCACCGATAGTAGCTTCTGGCAAAGCCCTCTCTTCTGGATATGCCTGGCTGGTGGTCTGGCTTTATGGGTGGGGTATCTGCTGAGGGAGCAGTTAAAAAAATCACCTCTTTATATAAAATTGGCGAATATCGTTCGCGGCTTTGCAGAGGGCTTACGCAGCATAGGCAAATTAGAGCGCCCGAGCCGGTTTATACTCCACAGCATCAACGTATGGCTAATGTATTATCTGATGACGTACCTGTGCTTTTTCGCTTTCGAACCTACCAGCGGGCTGGGGATGAAGGCCGGGCTGATGGTGTTCGTATTTGGTGCACTCGGCATATTAATACCTTCCCCCGGAGGGATGGGAACCTACCAATGGCTGGCCGTACAGGCGCTTGCTCTATACAATATAGAAGGAGATGATGCCTTTTCCTTTGCCAACATTTTATTTTTTAGTGTACAAATTGGTTGCAACGTAATCTTTGGTATCATTGCGTGGCTCCTTTTGCCGCTTATCAATAAAGAGTATCAACCTGTTCATCTACAATCCTCCGATCATGTGGTCACAACTGAGCGCTAAGGTTTTCGATTGGCCCGGCATCAAAAGGCAGGCAGATGAGTGGCGAGCACAAGCTTGCCGTATAGCCTTTACCAATGGCTGCTTCGATCTGCTGCACTATGGCCATATCCACTATCTGGCCGATGCCCGCTCCGAGGCCGATGTGCTGATAGTGGGACTCAATACCGATGCTTCCGTCAGGCGCCTCAAGGGGCCGGGCAGGCCTGTCCAGCGAGAGAAGAGTCGGGCACATCTGCTGGCAGCTTTACAAATGGTGGATGCGGTGGTAGTCTTTGAGCAGGATACGCCCTTCGAGCTGATTCGCCTTATCCGGCCCGATGTATTGCTCAAAGGCGGGGATTGGTCCACCGATCAAATTGTGGGAGCCGGGCTAGTTTTAGCAGATGGTGGCCAGGTGAAAAGCCTGCCCTTCGTAGAAGGGTATTCAAGCTCCCGCATCGTAGAAAAGATTAGAAAAGGAGGTTGATTTTGGAGCTATACTAAACAGCCGGTTTTAAGAGCAATCTGTGCGTTTATATCTTTTGGTTAAGCCTGAGGAAAGGAGTATTTTTGTCCATATGAAAATGAAAACAATCCCCTCCTTTTGGTCTTTTTTACTTTTCGGGATCATGCTTTTGTCGGCTTCTTGTGAACCCACGTTTACTGAAAAACAGCAGCATCCACTTAACCAAACGCATGAGTATCCCTCTGCCAATGCTCTGCCAACAGGGCTGGACAGCATGGAAAAAGAGGGTATTAAACCGCATACCGAGTTGAGGGATATTTGGCAAAAACCCGGCTTGGTGATAAGCCGGCTGGGCGATTTGAAGGGCAAAACCATCGCCGATATTGGCGCAGGGCCTTATGGGTATTTTTCTTTGCGTTTCGCCGGACAAACCGACGCCGAAAAGGTAATCGCTATCGACATCGACCCCGATGCCTTGAATTTTATCAACGAAGCGGGCAATACCTTTCTTTCCGGAGAGAATCGCAAACGGCTGGAGACACGCCTGGCTCGTCCGGATGATCCGCTTTTACAAGCCGCTGAAGCAGACGTGGTGCTAATCGTAAACACCGTTATTTACCTCAATGACAGGGTGAAGTATTTTCGCAATTTGCACAAAGGATTGGCTAAAGGAGGAAGGTTGGTAATCATTGATTATAAGAAAAAGCAAACACCCATCGGGCCACCTGTGGAAAACAGAGTATCCCTGGGAAGACTCGAATCCGAATTGCAAACCGCAGGCTATCAGCTTCTCCCTTCTGATGACAAAACCCTTGAATTTCAGTACATCATCACAGCCGTGAATGTAGGCGAATAGGCACTATGCAGTCTGTAACTCTTTGATAATCAGCTTTTTACGCTCCGGGCCGGTAGATACCATGCTCACGGGCACTTTCAGGTGTTGCTCAATGGCGCGGATGTAAGATTTTGCCTCCATCGGCATTTCTTCAAAGCTGGTACTTTGCTCAAGCGAGCACTTCCAGCCTGGAAAGGTCTGATATTCCGGCCTTACTTCAATGTGGCAAAGGTCATAGGGAATCTGCTCATGCCTGGCTCCCTGATAGTGATAATGAGTAGCCATACGGATGGATTCAAACTGGTTGAGCACATCTATCTTGGTCACTACCAACTGGGTGACCCCATTGAGCATGATTGTGTATTGGAGCTGTGGCAAATCGAGCCAACCACAGCGGCGCGGCCTGCCGGTGGTGGCACCAAACTCTGCTCCCTCTTTGCGAAGCAACTCACCGGTAGCATCATTCAATTCGGTAGGAAAAGGACCGGAGCCTACGCGGGTACAATAAGCTTTGGTAATGCCAATCACCTCACCGATGCGGCTCGGTGCTACGCCCAGCCCGTTGCAAACGCCAGCGGTAACGGTATTGGAGGAGGTAACGAAGGGATAGGTGCCAAAATCTACATCAAGCATAGAACCCTGTGCGCCCTCCGCCAACACAGCCTGTCCGCGGTCAAGAGCCTGGTTGATATAGTATTCGCCATCCACCATTTGCAAGCTCTGCAGGCTTGCCAGGCTGTCAAACCAACGAGCCTCCTCTGCTTCCAAATCAAACTCAAACTCAGGATAAAGCTTGAGCAAGCCGAGATGCTTTTCGCGGAGCCGATTGTATTTTTCTTTGAAATTGGAGAGCTGGATATCTCCGGCACGGAGGCCGTTGCGGCCGGTCTTGTCCATATAAGTAGGGCCAATACCTTTGAGGGTTGAGCCAATTTTTTCTTTGCCTTTCGCCGCCTCGGAGGCGGCATCAAGATAGCGATGCGTGGGCAGGATGAGATGCGCCTTTCGGGCTACCAGCAGCCGATGCTGATAGTTTACACCGGCAGCCTGTAAGCCCTTAAGCTCGCGCTCCAGAGTGATGGGATCAATCACCACACCGTTGCCGATAAGGTTGAGGAGCTCTTCCCGGAAAATGCCGGAGGGGACAGTGTGGAGTACGAACTTTTTGCCGTCGAATTTGAGGGTATGCCCGGCATTGGGGCCACCTTGAAAGCGGGCCACCAACTGGTATTGACTGGCCAGGTAGTCCACAATTTTTCCTTTGCCTTCGTCGCCCCATTGGAGGCCTAGTATTACATCAATAGTCATTGGTCATAGGGATGGATGAACGGCACAAAGTACAAGCTAATTGTAAGCAAGCAACTGAAGTACCTAAAAACTAAAAATACAAAAAAACGTCAATGCTAAGTCAATTTTGAAGGCGCAAATTTAGGAATATTTTTCGGCTTGAGGGTTTTTCGGTGCTCGGTATCCGGTACACAGTATCCGGTACACGGTATCCGGTACACGGTTGCCTTCTACCGCGGACACCGGAAACCGGACAACCGGAAACCGATCAACCGGAAACCGGAAACCGGAAACCGGACAACCGATCAACCGGACACCGGACAACCGGACACCGGACAACCGATCAACCGGACAACCGATCAACCGGACAACCGGACAACCGATCAACCGAACACCGGACAACCGATCAACCGAACACCGGACAACCGATCAACCGGACAACCGATCAACCGGACAACCGATCAACCGGAAACCGGACACCGGACACCGGACAACCGAACACCGGACAACCGATCAACTGGACACCGGACACCGGACACCGGACAACCGAAAACCGGAAACCGGAAACCGGAAACCGGAAACCGGAAACCGGAAACCGGAAACCGGAAACCGGAAACCGGAAACCGGAAATTATTGTCACCCAGCTGTCATTTTGCAGTCATTTTGTTTGGAAATATGCAATCTGTTTACTATATTTGGCAATAAGGAATTTGAAGACTTATTGGAAGCAGGCTATAGCCCCCCTTTATTGAAAACCCGATGCCTGTTTCAACCTGTTCTATTGGCACTTGCCAGAGCAAATGGTTGATTTTTTCATCCCTAAAACTATAAGTCATGTATTCAATTCTTTCCTTAGCTTCGCTTACACGCTTACACGCTTACACGCTTACACGCTTACACGCTTACACGCTTACACGCTTACACGCTTACACGCTTACACGCTTCTGATTTTACTCCTCTTGCCGCTTAGTGTTTATGCGCAGTATTATGGAGATCCGATTTATTACTATAAGGCTGATGTGCAAACACATACCTCTGTTACCAGGCCTCCTGCCTCAAATGATTACCGATCAACTACTATTGTGATTGAATATGAAAATGTTAGTGGTAATGATCCATGGCCTGCCGAAGCCATCATGGCTTTTGATGAGGCAGCCAGGATGTGGGAAGAGGTGATAGTAACAGATGTAGTTATAACAATTAGTGCTAGCTACATTTCGATTGATGGAGATGGTGGAACTGCAGGTGTAGCTAGTACTGGATTTACTCAAAAAGAATTACTTGTCAATGTCAATGGTGTCGTTCCGGATACCGATTACCCCAATGCTTTGGCCAATAAACTGGCGGGATTTGATTTACTACCTAATAACACTGACGGAAGTGTTACTTTGGATAAGGATGAACAAGATTGGTATTTTGGACTAGATGGCAATCCACCTCCGGGACAAACTGATTTTGTTTCTGTTGCTTTACATGAAATTGGCCATGTAATGGGATTTTCTACTCGTGGTACGGTAGTGGATGATGATACGGGGATTGGAACAATTGGAAGCGCCGGGACGGGTTTTTCAACAATCACTATCTGGGATCGTTTTATCTGCGATGAAAATGGTGATTTTATCACAGACATGATTGAGCAGGGGGACATCCAAAATCCTTCAGTGGAGTTGGGGCAATTGCTTACTTCTGATAATATTTACTGGTGTGGTCCAAATGGCATAGCCGGCAATGACGGCAATGCGGTTGGCATTTATGCGCCGCCCAACTGGACACCAGGAGGTTCCTATATCCACATCAGCCAGGATTTTGCCTCAGCCACCAATGGCAACAACCTGATGACGCCAGCCTATTCCGGGCCATATACCATAGGCCCCATGATCATAGGCATGCTGGAAGATATGGGCTGGATGGTCAACCCCATTACCAGTGAGGATTATGCCTGGATCGATCAGTGTTGTGTAGAAAACACGGACCCCAATCATCCTACGGGCTATGATGAACGAACGATTATTTATGAAGGAGAACCCATTTGGGTAGTTGGGGCCATAGATGATCATTATCCGTATAACGATTATTTTACCATCCCGGAAGAGATGAGAATAGAAGCCTATTCCAATAATGGAGCACATACATTATTGTCTCATACCTCACACTATCTGATCGGTTGGGATTTGCCCGATTTGCCAGGTGGCAATTATTGGCTCAGAAACCCCGATGGAACGGTTAGAGCAAAGATATCTTATTTGGTAGGAGATACCGGCTATGGCCCTGTACTGAGAGCTGATCGGTTGATGGGAATAGGAAAAGCTCCTGATGCGCCCTTTATCAGCCTTGATGTAGCCTGTCAGCGGGCAACACTTTCTTTTTATTCCAGAGGAGCCGGCGGGTATTATGTATATTACGATACCGATTCGGGGGAACCTTATGAAGGGACAGGGTTGCCGCAGGGCGATTCGCCCATTTGGGTAGATGGGAGCATTAATTCGCTTACGTTTACCCGACTGGAGCCCGACCAGACGTATTATTTCAATGCAAAAGCTGGTCAAACGGGGGAGATGGGCAATGAAGTGTCGGTATATATTTCCTGCGACTCCTGCAATAATGTAGTAGTACCTGCTGATGCTTGCGTAGAAGATACCTATCTGATCGTTGATTATAGCGATGTAAGACGGTCGAGCGATACGGTAGAGCTTGGCATTGTGAAAACGGATATTGGAGCTGTGGATCAGGTATATTATGAAGGCAGCAGTGCGCAGGATCAGATCGACTTCAAGAATGTGTCAGCGAGTGAGTTTAGTGTATTGAGCGGGAGTGAATTTGTAATTACAGAAGGCGATTATATCATCGCATTGAAATATAAATTATGTGGCGAATGGAAGGACCTCACCAGGCAAATAGAAGTTGAGCCTTCCCCGGTATGTGGTTCTGGCGGCTGGAACAGGCTGGTCTTTTCCTCTCATTCATCTGGCCCAGCAGCGCCTGATTTATTCCATCTTCAACCCAATCCGGCCCGCGATGCGGTTATTGTAAATGTAGATGAGAAGCATTTTAGTAAATCAAATGATGTGCACTTGACGATTTACGATCTGCGGGGAAGGCGGGTAGTGAAGCAAAAGCTGCAACAGGGTAGGGAAGAAATATCCCTTACATCGCTTTCGGGCGGGACCTATATCGTAAAGCTGGAAAACGGGATCGCTGATTTTGAAGCCCAAAAGCTGGTTGTAATTAAATAAATGAACTTCCCCTGCCTGTTGGTTTTGGCCAATGGGCAGGGGAGCAAAATTAATTTCATGAGAGTAATTTTAGGTTTATTGTTAATCGGAATTGGCCAATGGCTGACGGCCCAGCAGCCTGTATTCAAGCGCTATGCCTTTACCGATTCTTCGCTATTTTTTCAATACATCACCCAGGGGCCGGATGAGCAGTTGTACATTGCTGCGGATATTTTTGACTATAATGATCTCCCCGGCTTTCCTATTCACTTCTACACCCACTATGGCACGGCCTTACTGAGCATGGACAGGGCGGGCAGGGACAATTATTTTGTGCAATACCCCAAAGTGGGTCTGTACTCGGATGGTTTTTCGGCCACCTCTTCGCTCCACTTCCGTGGAGATCAGGAGATATTGTTTCCGATAGTAGCGCAATATGGTATATTACCTTGCGGAGGTGGCTTTGCACTGGAGACGAGAAGGGTAGGCTTTCAAAAAATTCATGCAAAGAATGGAGAACTTCTAAAAACCCATATTCACAATAAGGATAGTGTTTGTGAAGTGAGCAGGATTCATTTTGCGCAAATGAAGATAGATAAATTGAAAATATTTTACTGGGACTGGTGGTTTAAGCAAACCACAGTAGCAGAGATCAACGAACAAGACTCCATGTACACGGTGGCGGAGTTTTGGCCCCGGGAAGAAATTGATTCGTTGACGCCCTATATCCAACGAGTCTCTACTATAGGTGACGATTATATTTATACCTACAACCGCAAAGTGGAGGATTCAATAGACTTATGGACTTTGACAGTGTTCCGGGCTTTTTCGCCTGATTCGGTTGTATGGGCCACAGAGGTGGTGCCACATTCTGGTGGTGGTGCCACAGGGATTTATACTACCACAAATGAGCATCGGATCATTATTTTTGCTGAAGCCATCAGGCCTGATACTTTCTCCCACTTCAGTTTTCGCGTTGAGCTGAATGAGGCCGGGCAGTTGCTGTCCGTCCGGCAATACCCCATGCGTTTTTTGGAAATACAGCAAATGGGTGAGGAAGGTTTCCTGTGCATCTGGTCGGAGCTGGACCTTGGAGTCCCTCCAGACAAAAAGTTTTACATAGGTCATATCAATAGCGAGGGGGAGCTAGTGAGCCAAAAGTTGCTGGACAGTCTGGATCAACACGATCTTCCCACAAGTATTGCCTTCCTGCCCCCCAACCAATTCGCTGTATGTGGGCGCCGGTACAAAAAGGTTGATCTAAATATTGTAGAAGCGCCCTCCTCCTGGGTGTTGATCGACAATATGAGTGGCTTTACGAGTGATGTTGGCGACCTGCCGCCCAAAACGCTGGAAATAAAGCTGCATCCCAACCCCACGCACTCCCGCTTATCCTTCGCGCTGCCGCCCGTTGCAGGGCATCAATCCTACGAAGTGAAAATCTATTCCACTATCGGCCGCCTGCTCACTCAGCGCACTATCCGTGAGCCGGAGCTGGAGGTATCTGAGCTGCCATCGGGGGCTTATTTTTTGGTGTTGGAAGGGGAAGGGGGGAAGCGGTATGTGGGGAAGTTTGTGAGGATTTGACGGTTATACGGTGTCCGGTTGATCGGTTTCCGGTTTTCCGGTGTCCGCGGTAGAAGGCAACCGGATACCGAGCACCGGACACCGGAAAATCGTTTACACTTTTACTTTATGTTGACCTTTATGGCTTGTATGGGTGAGCAGGGGAGCAAAATTAATTTCATGAGAGTAATTTTAGGTTTATTGTTAATCGGAATTGGCCATTGGCTGACGGCCCAGCAGCCCGTATTCAAGCGCTATGCCTTCACCGATTCCTCGCTGATCTTTCAATACATCACGCAGGGGCCGGATGAGCAGTTGTACATTGCTGCGGATATCTATGCTTATGAAGACCTGGGTGGTATTCCTCATCACTTTTATACCCATTATGGTACGGCCCTGCTGAGCCTGGATAAGGCAGGCAGGGACAACTACTTTGTGCAATACCCCAAAGTGGGTCTGTACTCGGATGGTTTTTCGGCCAGCTCTTCGCTCCACTTCCGTGGAGATCAGGAGATATTGTTTCCAATAACTGTCCAGTACGGTATATTGCCTTGTGGCGGTGGCTTTGCGCTGGAAACGAGAAGGGCCGGCTTTCAAAAAATTCATGCAAAGAGCGGAGAACTTATGAAGACATATATTCACAATGAGGATGGACCTTGTGAAGTGAGTCATATCAATTTCACTCAAATGAAGGATGGCAAATTGAAAACTTTTTATAGAGACAATTGGTTTTATCAAACAACTACGGTAACAGAGATCAATGAGCAGGACTCTATGTACACCGTAGTAGAGTTTTGGCCGCGGGAGGAAATAGATTCGTTGACGCCATCTATTCAACGAGCGACCACTTTACATGACGATTATATATATACCTATAACCAAAAAGCTGAAGACTCAACAGATTCATGGGCTTTGATAGTATCCCGGGCTTTTTCACCTGATTCGGTTGTATGGACTACAGAAGTGTCAGGCCCTAGTTCTACTATGGGAATATATGCCTTGACAGGTAAAAAGCGGATCGTTATCTTCGCTGAAGTCTATACGCCCGGCCCTTCCTCTCGCTTCAGTTTTCGCATTGAACTGGACGAGGACGGGCAGTTGCTGTCTGTCCGGCAATACCCCATGCGTTTTTGGGAAATACAGCAGATGGGTGAAGCGGGTTTTTTGTGCATCTGGTCGGAGTCGGACCTTGGAGTCTCTCCAGACAAAAAGTTTTACATAGGCCATATCAACAGGGAGGGCGAGCTGGTGCGCCAAAAACTACTGGACAGTCTGGATCAACACGATCTTCCCACAAGTATTGCCTTCATTCCACCCGACCAATTCGCAGTATGCGGGCGGCGCTTTGAAATAGTTGATCTAAACTATACAGAAGCGCCCTCCTCCTGGGTGTTGATCGACAATATGAGTGGCTTTACGAGTGATGTTGGCGACCTGCCGCCCAAAACGCTGGAAATAAAGCTGCATCCCAATCCCACGCACTCCCGCTTATCCTTCGCCCTGCCGCCCGCTGCGGGGCATCAATCCTACGAAGTGAAAATCTATTCCACTATCGGCCGCCTGCTCACTCAGCGCACTATCCGTGAGCCGGAGCTGGAGGTATCTGAGCTGCCATCGGGGGCTTATTTTTTGGTGTTGGAAGGGGAAGGGGGGAAGCGGTATGTGGGGAAGTTTGTGAGGATTTGACGGTTATACGGTGTCCGGTTGATCGGTTTCCGGTTTTCCGGTGTCCGCGGTAGAAGGCAACCGGATACCGAGCACCGGACACCGGAAAATCGTTTACACTTTTACTTTATGTTGACCTTTATGGCTTGTATGGGTGAGCAGGGGAGCAAAATTAATTTCATGAGAGTAATTTTTAGGTTTATTGTTAATCGGAATTGGCCATTGGCTGACGGCCCAGCAGCCCGTATTCAAGCGCTATGCCTTCACCGATTCCTCGCTGATCTTTCAATACATCACGCAGGGGCCGGATGAGCAGTTGTACATTGCTGCGGATATCTATGCTTATGAAGACCTGGGTGGTATTCCTCATCACTTTTATACCCATTATGGTACGGCCCTGCTGAGCCTGGATAAGGCAGGCAGGGACAACTACTTTGTGCAATACCCCAAAGTGGGTCTGTACTCGGATGGTTTTTCGGCCAGCTCTTCGCTCCACTTCCGTGGAGATCAGGAGATATTGTTTCCGATACATGTTGATTATGGCATTTTACCCTGTGGTGGGGGTTCTGCATTGAAAACGAGAAGGGTAGGTTTTCAAAAAATTCATGCAAAAAGTGGAGAACTTGTCAAAACTCATATTCACAATGAAAATGGACTTTGTGAAGTGAGTCATATCAATTTCACTCAAATGAAGGATGGCAAATTGAAAACTTTTTATAGAGACAATTGGTTTTATCAAACAACTACGGTAACAGAGATCAATGAGCAGGACTCTATGTACACCGTAGTAGAGTTTTGGCCGCGGGAGGAAATAGATTCGTTGACGCCATCTATTCAACGAGCGACCACTTTACATGACGATTATATATATACCTATAACCAAAAAGCTGAAGACTCAACAGATTCATGGGCTTTGATAGTATCCCGGGCTTTTTCACCTGATTCGGTTGTATGGACTACAGAAGTGTCAGGCCCTAGTTCTACTATGGGAATATATGCCTTGACAGGTAAAAAGCGGATCGTTATCTTCGCTGAAGTCTATACGCCCGGCCCTTCCTCTCGCTTCAGTTTTCGCATTGAACTGGACGAGGACGGGCAGTTGCTGTCTGTCCGGCAATACCCCATGCGTTTTTGGGAAATACAGCAGATGGGTGAAGCGGGTTTTTTGTGCATCTGGTCGGAGTCGGACCTTGGAGTCCCTCCAGACAAAAAGTTTTACATAGGCCATATCAACAGGGAGGGCGAGCTGGTGCGCCAAAAACTACTGGACAGTCTGGATCAACACGATCTTCCCACAAGTATTGCCTTCATTCCACCCGACCAATTCGCAGTATGCGGGCGGCGCTTTGAAATAGTTGATCTAAACTATACAGAAGCGCCCTCCTCCTGGGTGTTGATCGACAATATGAGTGGCTTTACGAGTGATGTTGGCGACCTGCCGCCCAAAACGCTGGAAATAAAGCTGCATCCCAATCCCACGCACTCCCGCTTATCCTTCGCCCTGCCGCCCGCTGCGGGGCATCAATCCTACGAAGTGAAAATCTATTCCACTATCGGCCGCCTGCTCACTCAGCGCACTATCCGTGAGCCGGAGCTGGAGGTATCTGAGCTGCCATCGGGGGCTTATTTTTTGGTGTTGGAAGGGGAAGGGGGGAAGCGGTATGTGGGGAAGTTTGTGAGGATTTGACGGTTGGACGGTTATACGGTGCTCGGTATCCGGTTGCTCGGTGTCTGGTTGGCTGGTGTCCGCGGTAGAAGGCAACCGGATACCGAGCACCGTGTACCGGAAACCGGAAAGTCGTTTACACTTTTACTTTATATTTTTATTTTATATTGACCTTTACGGCTTGTATGAGTAAGCAGGGGAACAAAATTAATTTCATGAGAGTAATTTTAGGATTATTGTTAATCGGAATTGGCCATTGGCTGACGGCCCAGCAGCCTGTATTCAAGCGCTATGCCTTTACCGATTCCTCGCTGGTCTTTCAATACATCACCCAGGGGCCGGATGAACAGTTGTACATTGCTGCGGATATCTATGCTTATGAAGACCTGGGTGGCATTCCCATCCACTTTTATATTCATTATGGCACAGCCCTGCTGAGCATGGATAAGGCAGGCAGAGAAAACTACTTTGTGCAATACCCCAAGGTGGGCTTGTATTCGGATAGTTTTTCGGCCAGCTCTTCGCTCCACTTCCGGGGAGATCAGGAGATATTGTTTCCGATACATGCTGATTATGGCTATCAATCGTGTGGAGATGGCAGTTTGTGGGATACGGAGAAGGTGGGCTTTCAAAAAATCTATGCAAAAAATGGAGAACTCCTAAAGACTCATATTCATGAGGTTGGCGGTTTGTGTGAAGTAAGTAGAATATATCATACGAAAATAATAAATGAAAGGCTGAAAATATTTTACAAAGACTTTTGGGGGGAGCATCAAACCACAGTTGCTGAGATCAACGAGCAGGACTCTATGTACACGGTAGCCGAGTTTTGGCCGCGGGAGGAAATTGATTCGTTGACGCCATCTATTCAACGAGCGACCACTTTACATGACGATTATATATATACCTATAACCAAAAAGCTGAAGACTCAACAGATTCATGGGCTTTGATAGTATCCCGGGCTTTTTCACCTGATTCGGTTGTATGGACTACAGAAGTGTCAGGCCCTAGTTCTACTATGGGAATATATGCCTTGACAGGTAAAAAGCGGATCGTTATCTTCACTGAAGTCTATACGCCCGGCCCTTCCTCTCGCTTCAGTTTTCGCATCGAACTGGACGAGGACGGACAGTTGCTATCTGTCCGGCAATACCCCATGCGTTTTCGGAAAATACAGCAGATGGGTGAGGATGGTTTTTTGTGTATCTGGTCGGAGCCAGATATTGGAATATCCCCCGACAAAAAGTTTTACATAGGTCATATCAATAGCGAAGGCGAGCTGGTGAGCCAAAAGTTGCTGGATAGTCTGGATCAGTATGATAGCCCAACAAGTATTGCCTTCATTCCCCCCGACCAATTCGCTGTATGCGGGCGACGCTTTGAAGTAGTTGATCTAAACTATACAGAAGCACCCTCCTCCTGGGTGTTGATCGACAATATGAGTGGCTTTACGAGTGATGTTGGCGACCTGCCGCCCAAAACGCTGGAAATAAAGCTGCATCCCAATCCCACGCACTCCCGCTTATCCTTCGCCCTGCCGCCCGCTGCGGGGCATCAATCCTACGAAGTGAAAATCTATTCCACTATCGGCCGCCTGCTCACTCAGCGCACTATCCGTGAGCCGGAGCTGGAGGTATCTGAGCTGCCATCGGGGGCTTATTTTTTGGTGTTGGAAGGGGAAGGGGGGAAGCGGTATGTGGGGAAGTTTGTGAGGATTTGACGGTTGGACGGTTATACGGTGCTCGGTATCCGGTTGCTCGGTGTCTGGTTGGCTGGTGTCCGCGGTAGAAGGCAACCGGATACCGAGCACCGTGTACCGGAAACCGGAAAGTCGTTTACACTTTTACTTTATATTTTTATTTTATATTGACCTTTACGGCTTGTATGAGTAAGCAGGGGAACAAAATTAATTTCATGAGAGTAATTTTAGGATTATTGTTAATCGGAATTGGCCATTGGCTGACGGCCCAGCAGCCTGTATTCAAGCGCTATGCCTTTACCGATTCCTCGCTGGTCTTTCAATACATCACCCAGGGGCCGGATGAACAGTTGTACATTGCTGCGGATATCTATGCTTATGAAGACCTGGGTGGCATTCCCATCCACTTTTATATTCATTATGGCACAGCCCTGCTGAGCATGGATAAGGCAGGCAGAGAAAACTACTTTGTGCAATACCCCAAGGTGGGCTTGTATTCGGATAGTTTTTCGGCCAGCTCTTCGCTCCACTTCCGGGGAGATCAGGAGATATTGTTTCCGATACATGCTGATTATGGCTATCAATCGTGTGGAGATGGCAGTTTGTGGGATACGGAGAAGGTGGGCTTTCAAAAAATCTATGCAAAAAATGGAGAACTCCTAAAGACTCATATTCATGAGGTTGGCGGTTTGTGTGAAGTAAGTAGAATATATCATACGAAAATAATAAATGAAAGGCTGAAAATATTTTACAAAGACTTTTGGGGGGAGCATCAAACCACAGTTGCTGAGATCAACGAGCAGGACTCTATGTACACGGTAGCCGAGTTTTGGCCGCGGGAGGAAATTGATTCGTTGACGCCATCTATTCAACGAGCGACCACTTTACATGACGATTATATATATACCTATAACCAAAAAGCTGAAGACTCAACAGATTCATGGGCTTTGATAGTATCCCGGGCTTTTTCACCTGATTCGGTTGTATGGACTACAGAAGTGTCAGGCCCTAGTTCTACTATGGGAATATATGCCTTGACAGGTAAAAAGCGGATCGTTATCTTCACTGAAGTCTATACGCCCGGCCCTTCCTCTCGCTTCAGTTTTCGCATCGAACTGGACGAGGACGGACAGTTGCTATCTGTCCGGCAATACCCCATGCGTTTTCGGAAAATACAGCAGATGGGTGAGGATGGTTTTTTGTGTATCTGGTCGGAGCCAGATATTGGAATATCCCCCGACAAAAAGTTTTACATAGGTCATATCAATAGCGAAGGCGAGCTGGTGAGCCAAAAGTTGCTGGATAGTCTGGATCAGTATGATAGCCCAACAAGTATTGCCTTCATTCCCCCCGACCAATTCGCTGTATGCGGGCGACGCTTTGAAGTAGTTGATCTAAACTATACAGAAGCACCCTCCTCCTGGGTGTTGATCGACAATATGAGTGGCTTTACGAGTAATGTTGGTGACCTGCCGCCCAAAACGCTGGAAATAAAGCTGCATCCCAACCCCACGCACTCCCGCTTATCCTTTACCCTGCCGCCCGCTGTGGGGCATCAATCATACGAAGTGAAAATCTATTCCACTATCGGCCGCCTGCTCACTCAGTGCACTATCCGTGAGCCGGAGCTGGAGGTATCGGAGCTGCCATCGGGGGCTTATTTTTTGGTGTTGGAAGGGGAAGGGGGGAAGCGGTATGTGGGGAGGTTTGTGAAGATTTGACGGTTTTCCGGTTATACGGTACTCGGTTTTCCGGTGTTTGGTTTTCCGGTGTCCGGTGTCCGCGGTAGAAGGCAACCGGATACCGAGCACCGTGTACCGGAAACCGTGTACCGAGCACCGAAAAACCAGGCGCTAATTCACTGCAAACCTGCTCAAAGCTGTTTCCAGAGACGGTAGCAGCCGAAATTGGGAGCGGAGTTTGGTAATTTCCAGCAGCTTGATCACCTGTTCGGAGGGATTGACGACGGCCAACTCGCCACCGGAGTCTTTTGATTTGGAAAGCATCAGGATGAGGAAGTTCAGACCTACACTATTCATAAAGTTGAGCTGAGAAAGATCAATCACCATTTTTTTGAAGCCCTGCTCGATACGGCTTTGAACATCGCTGAGGATAGCGCGGTTGTCGGTTTCGTTGAGCAAGTTGGAGATGGAGAGCACCTGGACGTCGCTGTGGGTAGAAATACTGTAAGTCATGGGAGGAGGGATTTGAATAAGTCAATTGGTTTTCAATAAATAGTAAAAGCAAAAAACTTACCAAAATTTCATCATGTGTAAAAGGCTGTATCTCAGGGAGAAATAGTGGATCTCACTTAATTTTTTTGGTCGTTTTATCGCAGGCTCCCTGGCATTGGCCGTATAAGTTGAGTGAGTGGTGGGTGATTTTAAAATGGAGGAGTTCTCCCATCATGCTTTTGATCTGTTGAACGCGCGGGTCGCAAAATTCCAGCACCTTGCCGCAATCCACACATATCAGATGGTCGTGCTGCTTGTAGCCGTATGATTTCTCATATTGAGCCAGATTTTTACCAAACTGATGCTTTTTTATCAAATCACAGTTGACCAACAATTCCAGCGTATTGTAAACGGTAGCACGACTTACGCGATAGTTTTGGGTCTTCATATGGATGTACAAGGCCTCTGCATCGAAGTGGTCATTGCGATGGTAGATCTCTTCGAGGATCGCAAAGCGCTCCGGTGTTTTGCGGAAGCTGTTCTTTTCCAGATAAGCAGAAAAAATATTCATCACTTCCTGGATGCTGCTGTCTTTCTTTTTTTGAGTGGCCATAAGACGGTAATCTGTATCAAAGATAGTCATCCGGGGGCAGATGCCGGTTTTTTTTGGTGAAAGATTTTGAATGCCCGGGGGCCAGATAATAGACGGCCAGGTGAAAAGAGCAGGAGACCAATTGCCTTCTAATTCTCAATACGAGTAACAGAAGATACCCCCGGCAGGTTCTGAAGAGCACGGATGGCTACATTGAGTTGATCTTTGTTGAGCACCAGCACGCTGATGCGCCCCTCGAAATAGCCCTCTCGGCCTTCGATGGAGAAGGAGCGGATATTGAGCCCCAGGTCATAGGAAATATTGCGGGTGAGCCGCTCTATAACGCCCGGCCCGTCATCGATGCCGGTGATACGGAGATCGGCTACAAAGGAGGTATTGGTATTGGTAACCCACTCCGCCTTCATCACCCGATAACCAAAATTGGCCATCAGATGGGTAGCGTTGGGGCAGGTAGTGCGGTGAATCTTGAGGCCGGAAGTAGCAGTGAGGTAGCCAAATACGTCATCGCCCTGCACCGGGTGGCAGCAGCTGGCCAGACTATATTCCATCTGCTCGGATGGCTGGCCATTGATGATGAGGCGTGGCTTGCCTTCGTAGCGCTTGCGATTGCTGCGCGGCTCCTGCTTTGGCTTTTCGGGAGGGGCCTGCTCTGCTACCGGTGGTATAAGCTGATGATTTTCAACTGTAAAGTTTTTGAGTTCCGTGATGCTGATCTGTTCCATCGCCAGCTCATAATACAGGTCGGGCCGGGACTTGAGGTCGAAATATTTGACCAATACATCTACAGCCGGCTCAAAATCGACTTTCATATTTTTCAACTTACGCTCCAGCATTTCCCGGCCAAACTCCCCCTGCTTGCGTCGCTCCTCCTTCATGGCTGAGCGAATTTTGGAGCGAGCCTTTCCGGTAACCACCATCTTCAGCCAGCCTTCGTTGGGCTTTTGGTTTTTGGCAGTGGTGATGTGTACCTGGTCGCCATTTTTGAGTTTGTACCCCATCGGTACCAGTTTGTTGTTTACTTTGATAGCGGTACAATGATAGCCGATATCGCTGTGGATCTCGAAGGCAAAATCCAGCGCAGTAGCCCCTTTGGGCAATATTTTCATATCCCCTTTGGGTGTATAGACATATACCTCCTCCTGGAAGAGATTGGTCTTGAAGTCGCTGATAAATTCGATGGCATCCGAATCCGGATTTTCGAGAATTTCTCGCACATTATTCATCCAACTTTCGTACACATCCGAATGGGGGTTGAGGCCTTTGTATTTCCAGTGAGCCGCAAAGCCGCGCTCGCTGATGTCATCCATACGTTCGCTTCGGATCTGCACCTCTACATAGCGGCCTTTGGGGCCAATGACGGTGGTGTGCAAGGATTCATAGCCGTTGGATTTTGGCGTGGTGATCCAATCTTTGAGCCGTTCGGGGATGGGCTTGTGTACGTCGGTGACGATGGAATAGATCTGCCAGCAAACCTGTTTTTCCTTTTTTACAGGGCAGTTTACCACGATGCGGATGGCAAAAAGGTCGTAAATTTCTTCAAAAAGGACCTTCTTGGTCTTTATCTTATTCCAGATGGAATAGATAGATTTTGGCCTGCCAGTAATGCGATAGAGGTATTCAATTTCCTTTAAGGCCTCTGTTAGCGGTTCAATAAACTGGTTGATATAAGAAGCCCGTTCGCGCTTGGTAGCCTGTAGCTTTTTAGCAATTTCCTGATATTTGTGGGGATCGGTGACCTTCATGCAAAGGTCCTGAAATTCGGTTTTGAAATTGTACAGACCGAGCCGGTGAGCCAGGGGGGCATAAATGTAACTGGTTTCGGCAGCTATTTTGAGCTGCTTGTGGCGGGGCATAGCGCCAAGGGTACGCATATTGTGCAGGCGATCAGCCATTTTGATAAGCACTACCCGAACATCTTCGACGAGCGTGCGAAGCACTTTTTTAAAATTTTCGGCCTGTGGGCTGGCTACATTGTACAGGCCATCCAGTTTGGTCAGGCCATTGACGATCATAGCGATTTTGCGGCCAAATTGTTGTTCGATTTCCTTAATCGTTACTTTAGTGTCCTCCACTACATCATGCAGCAGAGCACTGACGATTGCGGTGGGTCCCAGGCCGATCTCTTCTGCACAGATGCGGGCCACTTCGATAGGATGAAGAATGTACGGTTCGCCGGATTTGCGCCTTTGTTGGCTGTGTGCCTGTACCGCCAGCTCGTAGGCCGTACGGATGTTCGTACGATCGGTATCGTCCAATTCAACTTTAATGGACTTGAGGAGCGTGCGATAGGCTCCCTGGATCAATTTTTTTTCGGCCAGGTTATTTTCCATCCCAGTGCGCATCTTTAAAAATATTCCGCGTACACAAAAACATTAAAGATACAAACTTATTGGAAGATACTCAAAAACACAACTGGATACTTGGAGGATGCCGCTAGAAAACCAGACCAGCGATAGCCACTGGTGGCTTTGCAAACAGCCCAAAACCGGGCAGCGCAAATTTGTAAAGGGGCTTGGCGCATTTTATTAAAAAGGTCTTATCTTTGCAGCGCTTTTTTGGAAAAGCCTTGCCGCCTAAGGCCAATCCGGCAACAGTTCAATGAATTTTGTAGCAATTGGCTTGAACCAGCGTTGGCAAATGTAGGCAAAGTTGGCTGGCTTGTTTGTATAGTGAAAAAACGATAAACAGGCCAGTTCTCGTTCTTTAACTTCATTGGCGGGTGTGGTGAAATTGGTAGACACGCTAGACTTAGGATCTAGTGCCGCGAGGCGTGGGGGTTCGAGTCCCTCCACCCGCACAAATATAATCTTTACAATATGGCAACGGTCGTCAAACAGGATACCGGAAATCTGGAAGCAGAATTGACTATCACCCTTAGCCAGGATGACTACAGACCGAGGTTTGAATCTGAGCTGGCTAAATATCGTAAAAAGGCTCATATTAAGGGCTTTCGCAAAGGCAAGACGCCTGCCGGCTTTATCAAAAAAATGTACGGCAAAGGCGTTTTGGCCGAGGTGGTCGAAGACCTCTTCCAAAGGGAGCTGTACAGTTATATCACCGAACAGAAACTGGATGTTCTGGGCCAGCCCATCCCCGCGGATGACCAGGCAGCCTTTGACTTTGACCCTTCCAGCAAGGAGGATTTTGAAATGAAAGTCGAAATTGGCCTGGCACCGGAATTTGACGTAGCAGGTATCGGGTTGGATGAATCCTATGAGCGTTATGAAGCTCAGGTGGCAGAAGAATCGATCGATGATGATCTGATGAATGCCCGCAAACGGCTGGGTACCCGAGAGCTGGTAGAGAGTACTATTGAGGAGGATGATCTGGTGAAACTCAATGCAGAGGAGTTGGATGGCGGTAACGTGAAGGAAAATGGCTGGGCCACCGAGATTTCATTGCTGGTATCACAAATAGCCGACGAAGACTTGAAGGCTGAAATGCTGACGAAAAAAAAGGGCGACACCATCCGCCTGGATGTCAGGAAACTGGAAAAGAATGTAGAAGATGAATACATACGCAAGCACATTTTGAAAGTGCAGGAGAACGATCAGGAGGTCGAAATCGGCTTCCTGTTTGAAGGGCTCATCCATGAGGTGAGCAGGATACAACCAGCAGAGTTCAATGAGGAATTTTTTACAAAGTGTTTTGGCAAAGGTGAAGTAAAAGATGAGGCGGAAGCGAGGGAGTTTATCCGAAAGGATATCAAAAAATATTATGACCGACAGGCTGACAGCCTCCTTTTTCGCGATTTTCAGGATCGACTCATCGAGCGCAATAGCATCGAATTGCCGGATAGGTTCTTGAAAAAATGGCTAAAAACGGGCAATAAAGAAGCGACCGATGAGCTGATTGAAAAAGAATATGACACTTTCACACGCGGCCTGCGTTGGTCGTTGATCAGAGGTAAGCTGATCAAAAAATATGGGCTGGAAGTATCAGAAAATGAGATCGTGGAAGGCTTCAAGGATCGCGTTCGTGGCTACTTCGGGGGGTATGGTGATGAGCTGGTCATACTCAATATGGCCAATCGCCTGATGGAAGACAACAAGCAGGTGGACAATATGTACCAGGAGTTGATGACCGACAAACTTTTTGAAGCCATCAAGGAGGATTCTGCCATTGCCGAAAAAGAGATCAGTACAGCAGACTTTGACGAGCTGATCAAAGAAGCCAGGGCGAAATTGGAAACCGAGCAAGCTCCAGAGGAAGAAATGCCAGACAATATTACCTCCGAAACTCCTGAAGAAGAAGTTGCTGAAGACATCGAACAATAAAAAATTTTGGACGTTTCAATATAGTTTGGAAGTCTTCAACACGACCAGTTGTCAATTCAACTAACCGATTAAAACGCAATACTTATGTTTCACAAGGATGAATTCAGGAAATATGCTACCAAACACCTCCGAATGAGTAGCATGCATCTTGACAAATACATGGATAAAAGCAACGCTAATATCCCCGTTACTGCTCCCAATTTGCATAGCTTCACCCCTCATGTCATTGAGGAACGCCAGCTCAATGTGGTCGGGATGGATGTGTTTAGCCGATTGATGATGGATCGCATCATCTTCATGGGCGTCCCTGTGGATGACTATGTGGCCAATGTGATCCAGGCGCAGCTGCTGTTTTTGGAATCCACAGACCCCAAGCGTGACATACAAATGTTTATCAACAGCCCCGGAGGCTCAGTTATCGCCGGGCTCGGTATTTACGATACAATGCAATATGTTTCGCCGGATATCGGCACCATTTGTACCGGCCTTGCAGCTTCTATGGGCGCTGTGCTGCTGGCTGCGGGTACCAAAAGCAAGCGCACCTGCCTGTTTCACAGCCGGGTGATGATCCACCAGCCAATGGGCGGTATGCAAGGCCAGGTTTCCGATATGGAAATTTCGTTCAAATTGACCAAACAATTGCAAAAGCAGCTCTACGATATTCTTAGTCATCATACCGGTCAGGAATATGACAAAATCGAAAAAGATTGTGATCGCGACAACTGGATGACCGCCCAGGAGGCCAAGTCTTATGGCCTGGTGGACGAAGTTTTGGAGCGAAATAACCCAAGAAAAGAGGATTAAGCCCCTCTTTGAGCACCAATAAGTGTTTAGAGTTTAGTAATTTTGAACTCTAAACACTTTTTATTTTTCAAAAAGCCCCTAAAAATTTGGCATGAAAAGGAGTCAAAACAGCTATCGCTGTTCATTTTGCGGCAGAGATAAATCGGAAGCCCTCATCCTCATCGCAGGAATTGACGGCCATATTTGCGAAGTTTGTGTAGAACAAGCCGGCGAAATCATTGATGAAGAGCTGTATGCCGGAAAGAAAGAGGAGGAAAAGGAAGAATTTTATCTGCCCGATACCATTGCTCCCAAAGAGATCAAAGCGCACCTCGATCAGTATGTAATAGGCCAGGATGAGGCCAAAAAGTATCTTTCTGTCGCCGTGTACAATCACTACAAGCGCCTCCGGCAGCCGGATTTGGATGAAGTAGAGATCGAAAAATCCAATATTCTATTTGTCGGGCGAACGGGTACCGGAAAGACGCTCCTAGCCAAAACGATCGCCAAACTGCTCAATGTACCCTTTACAATTGTAGATGCTACCGTTTTTACCGAAGCTGGCTATGTAGGAGAAGATGTGGAAAGTATTCTCAGCCGCTTGCTGCAAGTATGCGATTACAATGTGACGGCCGCCGAAAAAGGGATAGTGTATATCGATGAAATTGACAAAATTGCCCGAAAAATGGACAACCCCTCCATCACCCGTGATGTGTCGGGGGAAGGAGTACAGCAAGCTATGTTGAAAATGCTTGAAGGTACAGTAGTAAATGTGCCACCGCAGGGAGGGCGCAAGCATCCCGAGCAAAAGATGGTGAAAATTAATACAGAGCACATCTTGTTTATCTGCGGAGGCGCCTTTGACGGTATTGAAAAAGCCATCGCACGGCGGGTGAACACCCAGGTAATCGGGTACAATGGGGCCCAAAAGGATCGTATCGACCGGGATAACCTGTTCCAGTATATTAATCATCAAGACCTGAAAAGCTATGGCCTGATTCCTGAACTCATCGGCCGCTTGCCGGTACTCACCTACCTCGAACCGCTCGACCTCCATACGCTCAACCGGATTCTCGTAGAGCCCAAAAACTCGCTGGTGAAACAGTATCAGCGCCTATTTGAGCTGGAAGGCATTAAATTGAGCTTCACGAGCAGCGCCATGAAGTTTATTGCTGAAAAAGCACTGGAATACAAGCTGGGAGCCCGTGGCCTGCGGTCCATCTGTGAAGCCATCATGACCGATGCCATGTTTGATCTGCCTTCCGATAAGGAAGTCAAAAGCTTTGAAATTACACGTTCCTACGCTAAAGAGAAGCTGAGCCGGTCAAAAATCAGTAAACTCAGGGCTGCATAAATACCGGCTGCCCAAGCCTTACCTTTTCCAAAATGCAGCCATTTCATACCTGCGAGCCCGCCCGCCGGGCAGCCATTCGCCCCGAATAGAGGGGTTATCCTCGATATGTGGAAAAAACGCAGAAAAAATTTTTAAAATATATTAATAATAATATATATATTTGCGCCTGCGATTTTGATGAAACAGAGGGGGATGCACGCCATGGTACGAATTTTGATAAAATAAATATGTTTTTCCCGCCAATTGGCGGGCCTCACTCAACTATCCCTTTTACATATCAAGTTTGGACACACACTACCCTCTATGCCTTGCCTTGCAATGGCAGTAGATTTTTATGGACACCCAAAACAGATATGTAATGACACCCATTACTGCTTTCAAGCACAAGAACAGCGCTGCAAAGCACATTGCTTTTCACCTGCCTTTATTTTTTCTAAACTTTCTTTTGGGCTGTATGCCTATGGCCCTCCATTGCCAAAACGTTTACAATACTCCTGGCTGTGAAGGCTTTGCCAGCGTACATTCTCTTAGCTGGGGAGGGGCCAGTGGGCAGGTGTTGTGGAAAGCCGGTCACTTGGCAGACAATTTTGCGGACGTGGCCAATTCGGGCCATGACTTCTCTTTTACATATACTGGAGATACAGATGATCTGGCTTGGCTTGGTTCGGGGAATACCCCCAATATCCAAACCTACTTTTCCGGCGGAACGGCCAATGTACTTAGCCACTATGTCAACCCTGCTATCGGGCAGTCTTCATCCATCAGCCTGACTATCCGGGTAGCTCCTGCCATCGAGGCTCGCCTGGCTTTTGATTTGTACCATATCAACAAAGCTGACAACAAAGGCGACAAGCTTACCATTTTTGCCGATCTCAATGGCAGCAATAGGATATACCCAAGCTTTACGGACAATGGCAATCCCAGCTGGACTTCAACCGGTCCGGGCATAGTGGATGCCAATGCGGCCAGTACCAGCGGAACAGATGACCAGGTCGGTGTCAATTTCAACAGCAACCAAAAAATTGATCGCATCGTCATACAGTGGGATGATTGTTCCAGCTGTTGGAGCGGAGAACGGGGCTTTGGCCTGGGGTCGATCCACTATTGCACGTTTGGCAAAGATCACGACAGGGATGGGGTGCTGAATATTGATGATGTGGATGACGACAACGATGGCATCCCGGATAACTATGAAATATGTGGCAACAGCCCGCCTCCTGCCGTTCCGGGTACTACAACGGTTGGCATCTTTATTCAATTCGATACTTACCCCGAAGATATTAGCTGGAATTTGTGGAACAGCAGCGGCACCTTGGTGGAATCAGGAGGAAATTATGGAAGCAGTTATGCCGGAGAGTCTGTAGAGGAGTTATTTACAGGACCTGTAGATGATTACACCTTTACAATCAATGATGTATTTCAAAATGGTATTTGCTGTAGCTATGGCCCTGGCTATTATGAGATCAGGATACAGGGAGAGCGGGTGCTTGGCGGTTCGGGCAATGGCGCATTTGGCAGTTCAGCCACTGAGCATTTTAATTCCGGTGATTTTCCCATCTCTCCATTCTATTGTCTTTCTTCCGATCCGGTAGAAGATGAGGACGCCGACAATATACCAAATTACAAAGATCCGGATTTTTGTCCCTTAAACTCAAAGGGCGTTTGCAGCAGCATGGATGCCGACGGAGATGGGATCATCAATTCTTTTGACCGGGATAGTGACAATGATGGCATCCCCGATCTCATCGAAGCCAAAGGGACGGACAGCAATGGCGACGGACAGGTCGATCAGTTGACTGATTCGGATGGCGACGGCTTGGTCGATAGGTACGATAACAATGCAACCGATGGCCCCGATGGCGCTGCTCCTTGCAGCAATCACCCAGACTGCCTCTTTGCAAGCAGTACATCCAAATTGCTGGATTGGGATGCCGATGGCAATACGGATGACCTGTTGGATCAGGATGGCGATGGGCAAGCCAACTTCATTGATGTGGATGCAGATAATGATGGCCTTACCGATGTGACGGAAGCAGGCGGTATGGATGCCGATGGCGATGGGCAACTGGATGGTGCTGATTTTGGAGACTATGGATTGAATACAGCCGCCGATCCCGCAGTTGGCGGTGCTGCACTGATACTGGCCACTCAGGATGGCACTGACCCCGATAATCGCCCTGAATTTACTGAGGGCCCCTACACAGCTAGTATAGCCGATAGCGATGCCGATGATGTCCCCGACTTTTTGGATGTCGATGCGGATAATGATGGCCTGTTCGACAATTATGAAATACAAGCTACGGCAGACTATATAGCTCCAGGTAGTCAGGATAGTGATGAGGATGGTTTGCTCAATGCGTACGACAATTCCGGTGCTTTTGGTGGCAAGGGGCTCGATCTCAATGCCAGCGTACCAGGGGCCCAGGCCTACGATCACGATGCTGATGCCCTTCCGGATTATCGCGACATGGATAGTGATGGTGACAATTTGCCAGATCGGCAGGAAATCTGGGATGATTTGTACGATGGCGATAGCAAGGCAGATAATGTAAGCGATTGGCGAAACGTGGATACTGATGGTGATGGGCTGCTCGATTGTTTCGACAGCCATCCGGACAATGCCGCAATTTTTGGCTGGGCAGGCCTTCCTGCGGTGGATAATGGCAGCACAGATGGCGGCCAAACCACCAGTACAGGCACCCCTTTTTACCGGGGCACGAGCCTCGATGCTCTCTTGCCAGACAATGGCGGCCTGGCTGCTGAGCCCGATTTGAGAGACCAGCTCATCCAATGTGGCGTGCCGCAGGTATATTATGCACTGACCGAATCATCGGCTAATACCAACACAGATTTTGCCTACATTAAACATACCGATAAGCATGTGGACGGAGCCTCCACCAACACGATCCGCGCCACCTCTTCCTGTGAACCGGATGCTAGTGGATGGAATTATTTTTTCAATCCTCTGGAGCCGGAAAATTATCTGTTTGCTATCCGCAATAGCGCTGGAAGTCCCAATAGCGTAGCGCTTTCCGATCTGGTAGATTTTATTGAAATTAAGAAAGAGCCAAACCGCTATGCCCGCTATGCGATAGGATCTGCGGATGCGACCCTCGTGATGGCCCGCGACTGGAATGTAATGTTTAAAAATAATCCGGCTGCCGGCAGTACCTTTGACATTAAGTTCTACTTCAAGCCTTCCGAATTGCAGGCTTTGGATGCAATAGCTGATTCGTTGATGAATGCCTGGCCGAATGCCCGGAGGCATGCCTTGGAATGGTTCAAAAAGCCGGGCGGACTCAGCAATGCAGATATTGGAGACGATGGCGTTAGCGAGGCAAGCAATATTTCTGCATTGGCCACAGAGGTCTTCAATGAACAAACGGGCGTGGCTGCAGATGGAGCAGGTCGTAGCACCGATGGCAATAATGCTAGCGCAGGCAACGGCCGAAATTTTATTGAATTTAGAGGATTGACCAGTTTTTCCGGCGGTACGGCTATGATTCGTATTGATCATTCACCTTTGCCAGTTGAGTTGAAAGACTTTTATGCGCAAGCAGCGGGTTGTGAAGTGATGTTGGTTTGGAGTTCAGCATCGGAAAGTGATTTTGATTACTATTTGTTGGAGCGAAGTATCGACGGCCGCAATTTTCAGCCGCTTAGCCAGATCGAAGCGGCGGGCGGCAGTTTTTTGAAAACCTATCAGTATCAAGATCGTACAGCAGCGGAAGTCAATTACTATCGCCTCAAAATGGTTGATTTTGATGGCTCTTTTGAATATTCAGACATCGTCTCTGTGGCAACCCATTGCGATTTGTCAGCGGGGCATTTGCAATTGTATCCCAACCCAATCAGCTTTAGGCAACACAATTTGAACCTGCGGCTGCATACGCGCAAAACGCTTGCCCGGCTGGTGCTTACAAATGTGGCGGGCCAACAAATGAAGGCAGCTACCTTGGTGGTTCAGCCAGGTTGGAATATCCTGAGTCTCGATATTTCTGACTTGCCGGCAGGTATTTACTTTTTGACAAACCGGGCTGAGAATCGCGGAATTACACAAAGATTGGTCATTACAGATGTGTATTAACAATGAAGCGGGAGCGATTGAGTGATTTTCCAATCGCTCCCGATCAACTTACGGCTCACTACTTCACTAATGTTACCCCTCCCTTGAACAACTCCTGGCTACCATCCACAAATTCGATTAAGGCGTAATAGACAAACACAGCAGGGTCCATCCGGTCACCGCGATAGCTGCCGTCCCAGGCAAAATCCGGTTCATTTGGCGGGAAGTTGTTGGCCTCAAATACCACTTCACCCCAGCGGGAGAATATTCTGAAATCCAGTACTCGCGCAACGGATTGATCGGCATGTATCATGAAAAGGTCATTGCTGCCGTTGTTATCAGGACTGAATACATTGGGGATAAACACATGGCCACTCCTTACCACAATCTCTACTTCATCCGTACCGGTGCAACCATTCTCATTAGTCACAACCACCTGATACACAGTGGTTTGTGCAGGGGTGGCTACCGGGATGGGGCAAAGATCGCAATCGAGCGATTCGGCAGGCGTCCACAGATAGTCCAACAGGTCATCCCAATTGTTGTTAGACAAAAGGAAAATATCTTCGCCCAGTACAATGGTAGTATCCTGGATGACATCAATGATAACGGGAGGAGGTTGGTTAATCAAAAACGAACTTTCGTATTCGCAGCCAAATTCGTCCATTACAGTTAGGGAGTAATTAGCCGCCGGCAGATTGCCCATCAAAGGGCTATTGGTGAAAGGACCACCATTGAGGCTAAACGTCCAGCCAGGGTTTACATTTTCAACTACAATTTCTCCATCCGAGTAGCCAAAGCAACTCACATCAGCATGCGTGGCCGCCAGATCAATGCTATGCTCTCCGATGTTGAAATCAATAACTTGTGAACAGCCCATCGCATCGCTCACCGTAAGCTGGTAAATTCCTGCGCTGACCAATGGAAGTTCTGTAGAGTTTGATGGAGTTCCGTTCCAGTTGTAGGTATAAGGCGGCAGCCCGCCATTCACCAAAGCACTGGCCGAGCCGCTGGCTTCACCAGGACAAGCTTGCTCCGTCAGGATATCGATGTCCAGCGCAGGAAGAACTTCAATATGTATAGTGTGGGTAGAATCGCAGCCATTGGCAGCCGGGAAAATGCCATCATAACTGCCCGCAGCAGAAACGTAGGTGTCAAAAACGAAGGTGGAATCACCATCGCAGAGCGTTCTGTCTTCCTCTGAAAAAGCCAACGGTATTATGTCCATCACAAATACAGTGACTACCGAATCGCAGCCACTAATCGATTGATAGGTAAAGTCGGTCACAGAATTGGGCGGCAAGTCCTGGCCATCAAAAATGATGGAGGAGCCTTCGCAGGTTTCGAGCACCAGGTCTTCTTCAAACACTTCGAGCCCCACTACGCTTACAGTTACTACTGAATCGCAGCTATTTTGGGCGCTTAAGGTGAAGTCGGTCATGGAGCCAATTGATAGCTGCTGCCCCATATAGCTGGCGGTGCTGCCTTCGCAAGCTTCCAATTGGAGGGACGAAGCAAATACTTGCAAAGCATCTACCGATACAGTGATGACGGAATCGCAACCGTTTGCAGCAGTGAAAGTAAAGTCGGTTTGGCTGCCTATATCGAGGGCCACGCCATTGTAAGTAGCTGTACTTCCTTCACAAGCTTCCAGATTGACCGCTCCGGAATATACTTCCAGGCTTTCAACCGATACAGTGACCACAGAATCACAACCATTGGCTGCTGAAAAGGTGAAATCCATACTACTTCCTGCCACTAGCGATTGGCCATTATAATCAATACTGCTGCCTTCGCAAGCCTGCAAATCAAGCGGCACGGCATAGGTGTCGAGCCCGATCACACTTACAGTGACTGTGGAATCGCAGCCATTTTGTATGGAGGCAAAGGTGAAATCAGTAGAAGTGCCAATATCCAGCAGGCTTCCGTTATAATCGGCCTGGGTTCCCTGGCAGGCTTCCAGTTGCACATCAGTAGCAAAGGTAGATAAAGCTTGTACGCTTACCGTCACAATAGAGTCGCAGCCATTGGTAGCGATATATGAAAAATCAGTTGAGCTGCCGATAGTTAAATCCTGCCCTTCGTAGCTGGCCGTGTTGCCTTCACAGGCTTCAAGGGCAATGGTGTTAGTGATAACAGCTACTCCGATTACACTTACCCTTACTACCGAATCGCAGCCATTCGTTGCAGCTAATGTAAAATCAGTAGAGGTGCCAATGTCGAGGCTTTGGCCATTGTAGCTGGCTTGAGCGCCCTGGCAGGCTTGCAATTGGAGATCGGAGCTGTAGGTTGGTAGTTCAGCTACCGTAACCGTGACTACGGAATCGCAACCTTCAAAAGTCAAATAGTTGAAATCCATACTGCTGCCAGCGGGAAGATCTTGACCATTATAAGAAGCTGTACCACCCGAGCAGGCTTCCAGCGCTACATCGGTAGCTGCGGTATTCAGGCCACGCACACTGACGGTAACCGTTGAATCGCAACCATTGGCTGCTCCAAAGAGGAAATCAGTGGAGGAGCCGATAGCCAGCTGCTGACCATTGTAATCGGCCGTAGTGCCTTCACAGGCGGTAAGCTCGATGGCTTGAGTAGCATTTGGCAAGCCTGATACCGTAACGGTGACAATCGAATCACAGCCATTGGCGGTAGTGTAAAAGAAATCGCTGCTGAAGCCAACCGGCAGATCAAGCCCATCGTAGGTAGCACTACTGCCATCACAAGCTTCCAAGTTGAGGCTTGAAGTAATAGCATCAATGCCTGCTACCTGAACGGTGACGACTGAATCACAGCCGGCACTGGAAACAAAAGTGAAATCTGTAGAGCTACCAATCGCCAGAGACTGACCATTGTAGGTAACGGCGGTGCCTTGGCAGGTTTCGAGTTCCAGATTGGTGTAAATAATATTCACCCCATCTACACGCACGGTGACTACCGAATCGCAGCCGTTAAGGGCCGTGAGTGTGAAATTGGTGACTGTTCCGACGGCCAGATCCGTATTTTCGTAGGTTGCCGTGTTGCCTTCACAGATAGTAAGCGTTAAATCAGAACTAAATATCGGAAGGCCTGCAACAGCTACCGTGACCACAGAGTCGCAGCCATTTTGGGCAGTGAAAGTAAAATCAGTACTACTGCCTACCGCCAGATCCTGTCCCTGATAGCTGGCGGTGTTGCCTTCACAAGCTTCCAATTGCTCAAAAGCCTGATATACTTCCAATTCCTGAACCGATACCGTGACAAGTGAGTCGCAGCCATTGACCGCTACAAATGCAAAATCCATAGATGTGCCTGCATCAAGAGCAGTACCATTATACAATGCAGTACTTCCTTCGCAGGCACTTAAAACTTCCGTAGAAGTATAACTATTAATTCCCACAACTGATACGGTGACGATAGAGTCACAGCCATTACTAGCGGCAAAAGTAAAATCAGTATTGCTGCCAATAGCTAAATTTTGACCATTATAAGAAGCAGAGGTGCCATTACAGGTCTGCAATTCCAAATCACTTGTGTAGGCTATAATAGCACTGACCGAAACAGTGACTACGGAATCACAGCCATTCATCGCGCTCAGCGTGAAGTCAGTCATTGAGCCAATTGCCAAATCCTGTCCTTGATAGGAAATCGTGGTGCCATCGCATGTTTCAAGTGCTAAATCAGAGGTAAAATTATCTAAACCAGCCACGGTAACGGTGACGACGGAATCACAACCGTTGGCGGCGGTAAATGTAAAGTCGGTGGACGATCCGATCGGGAGGTTTTGTCCTTCATAGCTGGCGGTAGTACCTTCGCAAGTTTCGAGCTGCAGGTTAGAGGATACATTATCGACCTGCGCTACGGTAACGGTGACGACGGAATCACAACCGTTGGCGGCGGTAAATGTAAAGTCGGTGGACGATCCGATCGGGAGGTCTTGTCCTTCATAGGTGGCGGTAGTACCTTCGCAAGTTTCGAGCTGCAGGTTAGAGGATACATTATCGACTTGTGCTACGGTAACGGTGACGACGGAATCACAACCGTTGGCGGCGGTGAAAGTGAAGTCGGTGGACGATCCAATCGGGAGGTTTTGTCCTTCATAGCTGGCGGTAGTACCTTCGCAAGTTTCGAGCTGCAGGTTAGAGGATACATTATCGACCTGCGCTACGGTAACGGTGACGACGGAATCACAACCGTTGGCGGCGGTAAATGTAAAGTCGGTGGACGATCCGATCGGGAGGTTTTGTCCTTCATAGCTGGCGGTAGTACCTTCGCAAGTTTCGAGCTGCAGGTTAGAGGATACATTATCGACTTGTGCTACGGTAACGGTGACGACGGAATCACAACCGTTAGCGGCGGTAAATGTGAAGTCGGTGGACGATCCGATCGGGAGGTCTTGTCCTTCGTAGGTGGCGGTAGTACCTTCGCAAGTTTCGAGCTGCAGGTTAGAGGATACATTATCGACTTGTGCTACGGTGACGGTGACGACGGAATCACAACCGTTAGCGGCGGTAAATGTGAAGTCGGTGGACGATCCGATCGGGAGGTCTTGTCCTTCGTAGGTGGCGGTAGTACCTTCGCAAGTTTCGAGCTGCAGGTTAGAGGATACATTATCGACTTGTGCTACGGTAACGGTGACGACGGAATCACAACCGTTAGCGGCGGTAAATGTGAAGTCGGTGGACGATCCGATCGGGAGGTCTTGTCCTTCATAGCTGGCGGTAGTACCTTCGCAAGTTTCGAGCTGCAGGTTAGAGGATACATTATCGACTTGTGCTACGGTGACGGTGACGACGGAATCACAACCGTTAGCGGCGGTAAATGTGAAGTCGGTGGACGATCCGATCGGGAGGTCTTGTCCTTCGTAGGTGGCGGTAGTACCTTCGCAAGTTTCGAGCTGCAGGTTAGAGGATACATTATCGACTTGTGCTACGGTGACGGTGACGACGGAATCACAACCGTTAGCGGCGGTAAATGTGAAGTCGGTGGACGATCCGATCGGGAGGTCTTGTCCTTCATAGCTGGCGGTAGTACCTTCGCAAGTTTCGAGCTGCAGGTTAGAGGATACGTTATCGACCTGGGCCACGGTGACGGTGACGACGGAATCACATCCGTTAGCGGCGGTAAATGTAAAGTCGGTGGACGATCCGATCGGGAGGTCTTGTCCTTCGTAGGTGGCGGTAGTACCTTCGCAAGTTTCGAGCTGCAGGTTAGAGGATACGTTATCGACCTGGGCCACGGTGACGGTGACGACGGAATCACATCCGTTAGCGGCGGTAAATGTGAAGTCGGTGGACGATCCGATCGGGAGGTCTTGTCCTTCATAGCTGGCGGTAGTACCTTCGCAAGTTTCGAGCTGCAGGTTAGAGGATACATTATCGACTTGTGCTACGGTAACGGTGACGACGGAATCACATCCGTTAGCGGCGGTAAATGTGAAGTCGGTGGACGATCCGATCGCGAGATTTTGTCCTTCATAGCTGGCGGTAGTACCTTCGCAAGTTTCGAGCTGCAGGTTAGAGGATACATTATCGACTTGTGCTACGGTAACGGTGACGACGGAATCACAACCGTTGGCGGCGGTAAATGTGAAGTCGGTGGACGATCCAATCGGGAGGTCTTGTCCTTCGTAGGTGGCGGTAGTACCTTCGCAAGTTTCGAGCTGCAGGTTAGAGGATACATTATCGACTTGTGCTACGGTAACGGTGACGACGGAATCACAACCGTTAGCGGCGGTAAATGTGAAGTCGGTGGACGATCCGATCGGGAGGTTTTGTCCTTCATAGCTGGCGGTAGTACCTTCGCAAGCCTCTAGTTGTAGGCTGGAAGTAACAATATCTACTTGTACTACTGTTACAGTAACTACTGAGTCGCAGCCACTGGGTCCAGTCAGTGTAAAATCAGTAGAAGAGCCAATTGGCAGGCTGGTTCCCTGGTAATTAGCGGTAGTACCTTCGCAAGCTTCCAATTGTAATGAAGAAGTAGCAGGAGGAGTAATCGTAACGGTAATATCGCTGGAAACTTCGTCGCAATCATTCACAGCAAAAGCTGTATAAGTAGTAGTTGTAGTAGGCGTCACTGTGATGCTGGTACTATGAATATTTCCCGGCATCCAATACACATCATTGGCATTGGAGGTATCTACTTCGAGAGTAACAGATAACCCTTCACAAACAGGCTGGCTTCCACTAACGATATCCAAGGTTGGAAGTTCTTCGATGATAATATCCACTTGAGCAGAGTCAAAACCACAATTGTTAATGACAATGACGGTATAAGTAGTGTCCACATCAGCAATAATATCAATAGAACTGGTGGTATGGTTACCCGGGGTCCATAGGAAATCATTCGCATCATCTGATACTACCAAAAGATTTACCTGATCACCGCTGCAAGCTGTTTGATCTTCGGAAATGAATGTAATATCCGGGCCATCATCTACATTCACAACAAAGTCGGCGGAAACGAGGCCACAGTAATTGGAAGCGAACACAGTGTACGTTTGACTGAAGTCAGGGACTACGAAAGCTGTATTGGTACTGCTAGAGTTGGGCGACCAAAAAATAGCATCTGCATTTTGAACAATAGCTTCCAGGGTTACACCCTGTCCAAGGCAAATATCTAATGGTGAATTAATTGCAAATGCTTGTGGATAGTCAACCACATCAACCGTCATATTGACCGTTACCGTTCCACATTGATTTGAGCCTACGGCAGTGTAAGTGGTAGTAACCGTAGGGGCGTCCGTAACCATATTTCCGGTACCTGGAATAGGCGACCAACTGATATTTGTAATGTTTTGTGTTGTTACACTTAAATTCACGCTTTGTCCCTGACAAATGGTTTGTTGCGGAATATCAGGGGTCATAATCGGCAATGGATTTACCGTCACTGTGATATTTGTTGTTACCGGCCCACAATTATTAGTTGCTGTCACAGTATATACGGTGGTGACTGTAGGTGTAACTGTAATAGAGGTTCCCGATGAGCCATTAGACCAAGTGACCTGATCGGCTCCCGGTGCATCTACCGATAGGACTACCTGCGTGCCTTCACACACCGTTTGATCGCCCGACAATACATTCAATCCGGGAAGAGGGCAGGGAAAAGTGCCTGTATCTACACAGTTTCCCACTTCCTGACCGCCGGCTGTCCAGGTAGTTGGCTGTCCACCTACTACAAGCGTAAAGGTAAAAGATTGAGTCAAGTCAGTGGGAGCAACAAAAAATGGCCCGGCAAACGGATCACCCCAATTGACTTGGTTACCAGTAATGACAGCAGGCAAGGTAGTACCATTCATGCTTGTAAAGCTGGGAGGTGATACGCTAAGAATAGGCTGGTCTGTGTTGAAGTAAAACCCTCTGGTTCCTCCCCAAATACCACCTGCCCAATCGGCTCCGGCTATGGTAATAGTAGCGGTAATCGTGTAAGTACCATCTCCATTATCCAACAAGGCGTCGATGACGGTATCAGAGCCGTCACAGGCGTGGAGATGTGGGATAAGGATGAAAGAAAACAAAAAAAGAAAGGCACCGGCAAGTAGCCTTTTATGGCAGCTGGCTAAAAAAATCGGGAGCATAGTGGGTGTATTTGTGTATTCAATAAGTGATTTTTATAAAAAAAATCGAATCAATGCAATATAATCGGAAGAGTGATTTGTTGTCCTACTACATTTATTTTACAGAGATAAAAACCGCGGGGCAAATCAACTACCGGAATATGTTGAAATAGCTTTGAAGGAATTATTTGGGTGTGCAGGACTTTCTGGCCTAAATAATTAATCAAAGTTAACTCAACAAGAGGTATATTTATAGCATTCAGCGCTATTTTTAGGTGATCTCGGGCAGGATTGGGGTAAATCTGCACGGGGAAATCATGTTGGTTGTTTTCAACAAATTGTACACTTGACGTTTGTTCTTGTGCTTGGAAAACATTCAAACCGCCCCGCTCATTACCTAAAAGTAATTCCAAATGCCCTTCACCATCCAAATCTGCTGCACTCAAACTCACCGAACTCCCCACCCGAATACCCGCAAATTGCTCTTCCTCAAGTATCCAATTTCCCGACAGCTCCTCCAATCCGCTGTATCGCTCGATTCGCCCACTGCGGGTAGCAAGAAGCAATTGCAAAGCAGATTCGCCCGGCAGCTGCAACACGAGGGGTGATGACTCGATGCCAAAAGTATCGGGGTAAATACCGCCGAGCTGGTTGGTCTGCAAGCCAAAGATACCTCCCATATTTTTATAAAAGCTCAAATTGCCGTTCCACGACCCGATCACCAGGTCATTCCAGGCATCCCCATTCATATCAATGATCTGTGGGCGGCTGTACGTGCCCACATCAATGCTGTCAAAAAAATTGCTTCGGTACTGAAAATCCACAGCCTGGCCTGCCCCTGCCATATTTTCAAAATAAACTAACTGACCATTTTTATCGCCCAATAAAAGATCATCGTCGCCATCGCCATCCAAATCGCCAATGGCAGGATGAGCAGCTTTCATTTGATACTGGCTTAACTCCAGATAATCTTCGGCGACCAATTGAAAGGCAGGCTCGCTGCTGCTGCCGGTATTTTCGTAAAGCCACAATTCGCTGCGAAAGGAGAAAAAAGGATCATTGACGTTGGCTGCCAATAGCAGATCAGCTAAGCCATCGCCATTGTAATCGAAGCTGGCCGGGCTCGACCGGAAGCCGTGATCGATGGTCTGATCCACCAAAAAAGATTGGCTGCGCAATTCAAACACTGGTTGCTTGTTGCTGGCCACATTCTCAAAAAGGTAAAAGCGATCCGCAGTGGAGCCATCCAGCACAGCTGCTACCCGATTGGAAGATATAGCCAAATCCAAAAGCCCGTCAGCATTGAGGTCGAGCCAAAAAGGAGCCGGGAAATCCACGAATTGCTCAAACTCATCAAGGAGGTAGGATTTATCGATGCTGGTAATATGCGCATCCGCAGCAATACCGCTATTTTGCAAAAGCGACAAGCTATCGTCTGTCAGGCCGCTGTACAACAAATCCTGATCGCCATCGTCGTCATAGTCGAAGGCCAACAGGGTAGAGCCTGCACAATAGGCGCGGCCAGCGGATGAGCCTGCCGGCCTGCCGGGGCACACATCCAGCTCGAGGCCATTGAGGGTGTATTCCAGCTTACCCCAGCAATCATCATACAATTGGAAGTGAAGGCTATCCGTACCATAGCCTGACTCGAGAGATTGATTTTCGTAATAAAAAATGTGTTGCCCGGTGCGTGGGAAGTGCAGCAAATCCAAATCACCATCGCCATTGATGTCCTGCAAGGCAGGCAGGTCGAAGGCATGCATTTCCACCAATGCTCCGGCAGAATCGTTGAGCTGGTAAGGAAAGGCTTCAAAATACATCTGCCCGGCCTCTCGCTGCTGCCGGTACACCCTGAGCTCGGCTACAGATGCCGTCTGCTGGCCGCTACTAAATATATCAGCTAAACCATCGGCATCGAAGTCGGCAAAGTGCGCAAAGTTGGCAAGTGGAGGAAATTGTGCAGCATATTGGGGTGCGTATGCAAATTGGCCGTCCCTTAAAACAAAGGGCAGAATATGCGCACCAATGCGGTCAAAGATGAGCAAATCCTGTTGGCCATCCCCTTCGAGGTCAATGCTGTTGAACTGTGGCATGGCCAGCCCGCCGGTAAAGGGGAAGGCGAGCGAGTCACCATCCACCTCAACTGAAACATCCAAGACAGGGAGGTACGTAAAGGTTTGACTGCACAGGGAAATCCAAAATACCGGGATCATTAGTCCCGTGAGAAGAATTCGGTGAACAAGCTGGCATATGGCGGAGCCATAAGGCATGAGAGCAGTGTGTTTAGTGATTAGCTAAACCAAAATTACGCAAATTGTGAGGTATTTTTACTATACTAATTCAGTAAATTCCAGCTTCATAAGAACACTAGCGGCCGCTATAATCAACTAAAAAAAATTATTTTTGCCACATATTATTCCAGGCTCACTGCAAACAGTAGTAAAATATTTTGATAATTAGAGACGAGACATATAAACCTATATAGGGCTTGTGATGTTTCCTTTCTTATATACATGCAAACCTATTTTTAATCAACTTCAAAAAAAGTACTGAACTATGAGCGGATTACTCAAATTAGGCAAATGGCTCTACGCCTTGCCGATGCTTGTTTTTGGCGTAATGCACTTTTTGGCAGCCCCGGATATGGAAGGCATGGTACCTTTGCCTGGCGGCATTTTCTGGGTGTACCTTACAGGAGTAGCTCTGGTGGCTGCTGCCGTAGCAATTTTTATTGGCAAAATGGACAAATTGGCCGCTACCTTGCTAGGCGTTATGCTTTTGATATTTGCCTTGTCCATCCACTTGCCCAATGTAATGGGAGGTGATGAAACATCCATGATCTCTTTACTGAAGGACATCTCCTTGGCCGGAGGTGCCTGGCTGTATGCTCAAATGGCCGTTGATCCGAAGGGAATGTAGATTATCCCTACCCATCAATCGCAAATAAAGCATCTGTATCTTATTGCAGGTGCTTTTTTATATTTGTCCTCCGGCGCCGTCAGGTCGCCTGAAATGAAAGAGCCATGAGATATTTCGCAGAATTGAGCTACAAAGGAACCCACTACTTTGGCTGGCAGCGCCAAGCGGCGCAGCTCTCGGTGCAGCAGGTGATCGAAGAAAGTTTGTACACAGCGCTTCGCTTGCCGATCCAGGTGACAGGTTGTGGCCGAACCGATACCGGGGTACATGCCAGGCAGTATTTTTTGCATTTTGACATGGATCAAAAACTACCCGAAGGTTTTCTTCGCCGGATCAACCGCCTGCTGCCCGATGATATTGCCATCCACCGATTTTTGCCGGTGTCAGTAGAAGCGCATGCCCGCTACGACGCTACACAGCGGAGCTATACCTACCATTTGGTGTGCCACAAAGCGCCTTTCAAAATAGAGACGGCCTATCATTTTCCTTTTTGTAAAACATTGAATATCAAGGAGTTACAAAAAGCTGCGCAGCTTTTGCTCGATTATGAAGATTTTTATCCCTTTTGCAAATCCAATTCCGATGTGCAGCACACACGCTGCGATCTGGCGGACTGCCGCTGGGCGATCAACGAGGAGCAAGAGACGATGGATTTCCATATCAGCGCCAACCGTTTTTTACGCGGCATGGTGCGGCTGGTCGTGGGGATGTGCCTGAATGTAGGGCTGGGCAAGACGAAGATCGAAGCAGTGCAGAGGGCTTTGGAAAAGCGAGAAAGATTGCCCCAAAGCTGGAGCGTGCCGCCGCAGGGTTTATTCTTGCAGAAGGTAACTTATGGAACCCTTTTTAAAGAGCACTCACCTCCTGATACAAAGGGAACTGCTCCATGAATGCATTCACCTCCTCGCTGACCTCCTGGATCAGCCCTTCGTTGTGCTTATCCTTGATGATACGGTCTATCCACTCTACAATGCGTACACAATCCGTCTCTTTGAGGCCGCGGGTCGTGATGGCCGCTGTACCTACCCGGATACCGGAAGTGACAAAGGGTGACTCGCTATCAAAGGGTACCATATTTTTATTGACCGTAATGTCGGCACCAACGAGCGCATTTTCGGCCTGCTTGCCATTGATACCTTTGTTGCGCAAGTCGATGAGCATGAGGTGATTATCGGTGCCGCCGGAAATGAGGTGATAGTCTTTTTCGACAAAAGCACGGGCCATCGCCTGGGCATTGGCCTGAACTTGCCGAGTATAATTTTTGAAAGCAGGCTGCAGCGCTTCGTGGAAGGCGACGGCTTTAGCCGCGATGACGTGCTCGAGCGGCCCACCCTGCATACCGGGAAACACACCGCTATTGAGTACAGCCGACATTTTGACCGGATTGCCCTTTTTAGTCATTCGCCCCCAGGGGTTATTGAAGTTTTGGCCCATCATGATGATGCCTCCCCGTGGGCCGCGCAGCGTTTTGTGGGTAGTGGAAGTGATGATATGGCAATGTGGGAGCGGATCATTTAACAAGCCAGCGGCAATGAGGCCAGCGGGGTGCGCAATATCGGCCAGCAAGAGGGCTCCTACTTCATCTGCAATGGCCCGAAAGCGGACATAATCCCAGTCGCGCGAGTAAGCAGAGGCACCACAAATGATAAGCTTGGGCTGCTCTTTTTGGGCAATTGCCGCCACCTTATCCATATCAATGATCCCGCTATCCCGCTCAACACCATAGAAGGTAGCCCGATATACCTTGCCGCTATAATTCACCGGCGAGCCGTGAGAGAGGTGCCCACCATGCGAAAGGTCGAAGCCCAGTACCGTGTCGCCGGGCTCTAGCAGGGCCAGAAATACAGCCGCATTGGCCTGTGCACCGGAATGTGGCTGTACATTGGCGTATTCAGCATCGAACAACTCCTTAAGGCGGTCGATGGCGAGTTGTTCTACCTGATCGACTACTTCGCAACCCCCATAGTAGCGCTTGCCCGGATAGCCTTCGGCATATTTATTGGTGAGGCAGGAGCCCATAGCATTCATTACCGAAGGGCTGGTGAAGTTTTCGGAAGCGATGAGTTCTATGCCTTTGCGTTGGCGCTCCAATTCTGCTCGGATCAGTTGATCAATAGCCGGATCATTAGGTACAGCATGCATGTCGGAAAAAGCGTTTTTTAATAAAAAATAGATAAAAATTGGCCAATGGGGAATAAACAGCACAATTTACGAATTTCAATCTGAGTACAGGCTGCTCTCTCTGCAAAAAGCGTTAAAAACGGTATTTTGATAACCTTTTAACCAACCTTTGCGTAAAATTTGGGATGTACTGACCGATTCTTCAGGAATCTTAGTATTTTAGCAAGTCCTTAGGAACATACGAACCGATGAAAGTCACACTATTACACTATTCTCTCCTCCTGTATTTCCTTTTTTTCAACCTTAGTCTTCCGGCTACAACTGAAAAGTATCGTTGTATGTGGCGTGACGACCCCGCCACCTCCATAATCATCGGCTGGAGCCAGTTGTCGGGGACGGATGCGGTGCTGTATTATGACCAGACCGATCATGGCACTGAGGTGAGTAGCTATGCTTTTCAACAAGGCCCTGACCGAAAGCACTGGGCCAAAGGGATGCACAACCACTTCGCCCGACTTGCCAATTTGCTACCCAATACCACCTATTATTTTATTATTGCAGATAGTGAAGGACTAAGCAGGAGGATGTCCTTTCGCACGATGCCGGATCACGATGGCGAGCGGCTATCGGTCATCGCTGGTGGCGACTCACGCAATCACCGCCAGGCACGCCGCCAGGCCAATAAACTGGTGGCCAAACTGCGGCCGCATTTTGTGCTTTTCGGAGGCGATATGACGGGTGGCGATAATGCCAGCCAGTGGAAAGGCTGGTTCGACGACTGGCAGCATACCATTGGTAGTGACGGCCGCCTGACACCGATAGTTGTGACAAGAGGTAATCATGAGTATTCCAACAAAACCCTTGTTGATCTTTTTGATGTAAAGCACAGCAGCCTTTACTACGGTTTGAGTTTTGGTGGAGATCTGTTGAGGATATATACCCTCAATTCACTGATTGCCAGTGGCGGAAACCAGCGCGATTGGCTCGAGCAGGATTTAAGAGAGCATTCACATATGCGCTGGAAAATGGCACAGTATCACTTTGCTATACGGCCTCATGTGCGCAAGAAAAAAGAGCGCAACAATCAATACATCCATTGGGGCAGCCTTTTTTACCAGCATCAAATGAATCTGGTGGTTGAGTCGGATGCGCATTGCGTAAAAACTACCTGGCCCGTTCGACCGAGCAAGGAACGGGGCAGTGATGAGGGGTACATTCGGGATGATGCGCGCGGTACCGTGTTTGTAGGAGAGGGTTGCTGGGGCGCTCCATTGCGGCGCAATGATGATAATAAAAGCTGGACGCGCAACAGCGGCAGCTTCAACCAATTCAAATGGATATTCATCGATTATGATAAGATCGAAGTGCGTACAGTGATGACGGACAATGCCGACTTTGTGCAGCAAGTGGATCCCTGTAATGTGTTTGTGCCACCGGCCGGCCTTTCGATCTGGCAGCCGAGCAAGGGGCCGGTTTTGCTGATTCGGCCCATGCAGGCACCTCCTGTTGAGCAGCCCTTATTGGTACATCACAAGCTTCAAAAGGGGAAGTACACGGCAAACAGTAATAAGGTTAGTAGAAAGATGAAATTGCTGAATTTTGTGGCTCAGCCGGAAGAGGAGCAATTTGCCCTTTGCTGGAAAAGCAGCAATGAGCCGAGCCACCGAACGACTTATGAAGTACAGCGGTCGGGCGATGGTAAAACGTTTAACACGATTGCCAAGATCGAAGGACAAGGAGCAGGTTTGAATGATTACAAAATTGTGGATGCTTATCGGACGGAAGAGTTTCCCCAAGAGATATTTTACCGACTGGTACATAACGGAGCCAAGGGAGGCTCGCACTTTTACACCATCAAAGCAATCCGACCTTTGCACCACCAGTGGAACGATTATACGCTCATCAGCACGAATCCGCAAACGGGCATATTAAAAATAAAATATTCGCTGGATCGACAGGGGGATGTTCGATTCAACCTGATCGATCAGCTTAAAAGACCGGTAGCAGAAAGCCACCACATCAACCAAAATGCCGGGAATTTTCTCAAATCCATCGACATGCGCGATAAGCCCAAAGGCATGTATTTGCTGACCATTAAATCCAATGATACAGTCATTAAGCGACTAAAAGTTCAGCACGGGGTGTAATCGGGAAATGTAGAGTGAGGGACTGCCACTACCTCAATTCATTGAAAAATTGGGCATTGCGGGGTTCATAGTATTGTACATACTAAGCATACTAATTTCAGCCTTCATATATTCAGCGAGCGGTAGGTTAGCAATCATACTGATGACATCCATCTCCGAACTGGCACTGAAAACGGCCCACAGCCTGGATTTTTCGAGTGACAGCGCAAAGGTGATTAACTTGCCTTCTTGGAACAGTTGGTCGATCGCAACCCGCTGGTAGGGCACCAGGCTCAAAAATTCATCATCCAGTATTTCGGGCAGAGTGAAATCCACCATGAATTGAAATTCCTTCTCCATTATTAGTTTTTAGCATTTTGACAAAGGTAAAGCAAAGCCTTTTGCCCAAATAGCAAATCCCTGCCAAAGAGCTGGATTTTAACATAAATACAAGCAAATGACAAGTGTGCGCTAAATATGGAGAAGGAAGCTATAAATAGTGTCAGTCGGTTGAAAAGCAGGAATAGAAAAAGCCTGCCCTTCTATTTTGAAAAGCAGGCTAAGAAATCACTTATGAGGAAAGGGCCACAGGCCCTAATAAGTAATTAGCTAGTAACGGATACCAAGCGCTTTCAGGGTTTGCATATCAAGCTGACCAACAGGCAGATTGTTATCTTTCTGGAATTTGGTCAAAGCAGCTTTGGTACGAGTACCCAGGACATTATCAATAGGGCCAGGGTTGTAACCACGCTGTTTCAACGCATTCTGAATCTGGCGGATGGTATAAGGTGTAACACTATCGTTGCACAATACTTCTCTCCACTCGGTGAATCCACCTTTCTTGATCAGGTTTCTTCTGGTAACGGTAGCATATTCAGCCGGAATTTCGGAAGTGCGGGTAGAAGCCGGAGCTTTCAATACTCTTCTGGTAACAGTAGAGTATTCAGCCGGAATCACTTCTTCGCGAACGCTAGCCGGTGTCTTAACAACACGACGGGTAACCGTTTTATACTCAGCCGGGATGATCTGTTCGCGGGTAGTAGCAGGCGTTTTAACTACGCGACGAGTAACGGTTTTGAATTCAGCCGGGATGATCTCTTCGCGGGCAGTAGCCGAGGTTTTGATCACACGCTTGGTAACGGTTTTGAATTCAGCCGGGATGATCTCTTCGCGGGTAGTAGCCGGGGTTTTAACTACCCTGGAAGTACGGGTGGCATATTCCGCTGGAATCTCCACAGTCTTGGTACAGTCATCGCCATTGTCAGCATAGCCATCAGGGCAACCCTGGCGAACTTGCTTGGTAACGGTTCTGTACTCAGCAGGTACTTCTACGAGGCACCATACGAGGCAATCTTCCGGATTGGCAGAAAGGCAGTTGCGATCTGCTTTTTTCTTTATCCATTTGGTAGAAGCCGGACGAGTTTCGATGGTTTCAGTTTCGGTGCCATAACGGGCAGGTACGCGCTCAATGCGGGTAGAAGCTTCTTTTTTCACATACTGCTCGGTAACGGTTTCGTATTCGGCAGGTACGGAGATCATACGTGAGGACTCTGCCTTCACCATCACCTGCTCGGTAACGGTTTCGTATTCGGCAGGTACCGGGATCATCCGCTTGGACTCTGCTTTCACCATCACCTGCTCGGTAACGGTTTCGTATTCGGCAGGTACAGCGATCAATTTTCTGGTTTCAGGCTTTACCATTACCTGCTCGGTAACAGTTTCGTACTCAGCAGGTACCGGGATCACCCGCTTGGACTCTGCTTTGGTCATCACCTGATCGGTAACAGTTTCGTATTCGGCAGGAACGGTTTCCACGCGACTGGAAGCAGCTCTTACCATCACTTGCTCAGTGACTGTCTCGTATTCATCAGCAATTAAGCACTTTGCATAGCACTTGCCAGGGTCAGCATCCGGTGGTATGTCGGCACCAGGTTGAGCTATAGCAACAAGGGCAAATGTGAGGAAAGCAACTGTAAATAACAGGTTCAGTCTTTTCATAAGATGAATAATGTTTTGATTAAAAAAAAAATGAATTTTGTATTTCTGGATAATTAAAATTATTCCTTAAAAACAGCCGTCGAAAGTAATTTTGGATGACAAAGGTAATACTTTGTAATAATAGTGGGAAAATTAGCTGAATCACTAGCTTCTGATAGTGGCAATACCTTCCCGTTTTTGTAGGCAATCAGTATCTCGTCATGCAAACTGCTGTACGCTCTGTTGGACTCTTGGCCTCCAAATACCAAATACCGACTCTCTTCAGGGCCTATCTGCCAAATAGACTCAACCTTTTGACGCATTTCGGCCTCCAGGTCACCTGAAAAAGGGGTATTGGACAAGACTACTTTAAACAGGTGCCGCTCAATAATATTTTTGGATAATAGGGCCAGCACAAAATCTTTATGCCCCATCCATTGCTTAAGGGCAACAGTAATATCGTGATCGTCAAGGTGGGCAAAACTTTCCAGCAGGCTTAATGAATCCTTTCCCAGATCATTTGAGCCCGTTTTTTTGTACAAGAACTTCGATAAAGCCTCCGGTGCTTGCAGTTTTTCTCCTTTTCTGACCAAGGCCTTTGCCCTTTCCAGCGCTTTTATCAGCATCTGTTCGGCCACCAGCGATGTTTTATGCAGATAGACTTGCCAATACATCAACCGCCGGGCGATGATAAACTTTTCAATGGAGTAGATACCTTTTTCTTCTACTACCAGCCTGCCGTCTTTTACAGCAAGCATTTCGATGATCCGGTCGTATCCGATCACACCTTCTGACACTCCGGTGTAAAAACTATCGCGATTGAGATAATCCATGCGATCCATATCCAGCTGCCCGGATACCAGCTGGCAGAAAAATTTTTTGGGGTATTGGTTTTTAAAAATGGCTATTGCCAGGCTCAATTGGCCGTCAAATTGTTTGTTGAGTTGTTGCATGAACAACAACGAAAGCTCCTCGTGGTGGACATCCACCAAACTATGCTCCAGCGCATGGGAGAAGGGGCCGTGGCCAATGTCGTGCAGCAGGATAGCAATAGAAGCTGCCAGCGCTTCTGCCGGACTGATGGCCGTACCTTTGGAGCGAAGTACTTCGATAGCCCGGCGCATCAAATGCATGGCCCCCAAAGCGTGGTGAAAGCGGGTATGCAAAGCTCCCGGGTACACATAGTGAGTGAGCCCAAGCTGCTTGATACGCCTCAGCCGCTGAAACCAGGGATGCTCAATAAGGCTAAAAAGGATCCCGTCGGGAATGCTGATAAAACCATAAACAGGATCGTTGATTATCTTTTTTCTGGTCATATACACACGGGCACGATGCCGGAGAGTTTTGCAAATTTACTAAATCCCACGGCGCTTTGATTAAATTTTGAACCTAATCAAACAGGCAAGCCGGCCAATGGCCATCTTGTCCGCCGCTTCTGCTCCCGGATGTCAGCTTTGGTAAAATATCGATCCTTCCAAAGGCGTTAACAAATAACATTTCAATAGTGGCAAATGAGACTTTTATCATTTGCTCATCATAGGGAAGACTGTTTTAATATAACAATGGTTGCGTAGGCCGCAAAATATTTGCCCGACCCGCCCATCCCTAGGCTCCGGCAAATTAGCGGGGCTCTCGATTTTGCCCTATATTTGGCTGAAATTTACATCATTTCAATAATAACCCATGCGGATCAGGACTTGAAAAAGCTTTATACTCTTGGAGTGGATATAATTAAGCAGCTGATTTGCATAACCAACTAAAATTCATGGAAAAAATTAAAATCCTGTGGGCAGATGATGAAATCGATATGCTCAAACCCCAAATGATGTTCCTCGAAAAAAAAGGCTATGATGTAGTCACCGTCACAAATGGCCACGATGCGGTGGAAGAATGTGGAGAGACGCACGACATCGACATAGTCTTCCTCGACGAATCCATGCCCGGAATGACGGGCCTCGAAACCCTCTCGAAAATCAAATCGTCGCACCCCAACCTGCCTGTGGTGATGATCACAAAGAACGAAGCCGAAAATGTAATGGAGGAGGCCATCGGCTCACAGATCACCGACTACCTCATAAAGCCCGTCAACCCCAATCAAATATTGCTGACGCTCAAAAAAATCATTGATAAAAAGCGGCTGGTAGGCGATAAGACGACCACAGATTACCAACAGGAGTTTCGCAGTATTTTGATGGAAATCAATAGTGGACTGGACTTCAATGAATGGGTGGATGTGTATAAAAAGATCATCAATTGGGAGATAAAACTCGATAGCTCAAACATCAGCGAAATGGGGGAAATACTCTCTATGCAAAAAAGAGAGGCCAATTCGGAGTTTTCCAAATTTATTGTCAAAAACTACGAAAACTGGACAGAAGGAGATGCCAATGCCCCTACGCTTTCCAATAAGCTGATGCGAAATAAGGTGTTTCCGGACCTAAAAAACGAAGTGCCTACTCTCTTCCTATTACTGGATAATCTGCGCCTCGATCAATGGATGATCATCAAACCCTTGGTTTCTGAGCTGTTTCGCGTGGAAAAGGAAGATTTCTTCTATAGCATCCTGCCTACTTCTACCCAGTATAGTCGAAATGCAATCTTCTCCGGCCTGATGCCCTCCGAAATCCAGAGCTACTATCCCGATTGGTGGAAGAATGACAATGAAGAAGGAGGAAAAAATATGCACGAAAAAGATTTGTTGAGCGAGCAAATTCGCCGTACCCTTCGCAAAGAGATCAAGTGGGACTACCAAAAGATTACCAACGTCAATCAGGCCAAACAACTTCAGGACAATATCCTCAACTGCCTCAATAATGATCTGAGCGTGATTGTTTATAACTTCATCGACATGATGTCGCATGCCCGCACGGAAATGGAAGTGCTCAAAGAATTGGCTGGCGATGAGGCCGCCTATCGCTCGCTCACCCGCTCCTGGTTCCTACACTCACCTCTCTGGGCAGCCCTCCAACGGATTGCCGAGAAGGACATCCAACTCATCATCAGCACCGATCACGGCACCATTCGCGTCAATACACCTTCCAAAGTAGTTGGCGACCGGGAAACCACTACCAACCTGCGCTACAAGGTGGGACGTAACCTGCAGTACGACAAACGGGATGTGTTGGATTTTCGTGATCCGGCCAAAGTGGGCTTGCCTAAACCGAATGTCAGCTCGACTTTCATCTTTGCAAAGGAGGATATTTACTTCCTGTATCCTAATAATTACAATTATTACAACAATTATTATCGCAACACCTTCCAGCATGGAGGCATTTCCCTGGAGGAGATGATCTGCCCGATTATACATTTGCAGTCAAGGTAAGGAGGTGCGGTTCAGGCAAAGCCTAATTGTTGGGCAATATCGGGATGAAGCGCCATAAAGTCAGCCAGCCGCCGCCGGTTGGCCCAAAAGCTGATTTTGCGGCCAAAGGCTCCCGCCTCCTGCAAATGAATTTGATAAACGGGAAAAAATAATACGGGCTTTGCTACGATCTTCTCCACATGGTGATAGGGGTAGCGGTAGGTTTTGAAATAGTCGGTAGCATATATATATTGCTCATCCAGCTCAACTCTTTTTAGCTGAAACAGCGTTCCGTAAATAAGGCCAATCCCGATCAGCAGGAGCACCAAACTGCCCAACCGCCAAACACCGATGCTGAATGGCCCGATGTATTGCAGGTCGGTGACAAATAAGCTGATCAAAAACATACCAAAAAACACTACATACACGGTAGGTAGTATCAGTTTGAGGAACAAGGTGGCCGAGGAGGATATATGTTTCATATTGATGGATGCATTGAAGATCAGACTATCCTTTGGCTGCTTCGGCCTTTGTGACACGCTTGCTGATGACGATGCTTATTTCGTACAGCAAGTACAAAGGAGCACCGATTAGCATTTGAGTGATTACATCGGGCGGAGTGATGATGGCAGCCAATATTAAAATAATGATGAATGCGTGGCGGCGATAGGCACGCATGAAATCTGGAGTAACCAAACCGATCTTTGATAAAAAATACACCACTACCGGCAATTCAAATACGATACCTGTGGGCAGGGTGAACATGGTCATATAATTGACATAAGAGGCGAGCGTAGGGGCGCTTACCGCTCCCACATTGTAGCTGGCCAAAAAGGTGATGGCAAAGGGAGCAATGACAAAATAGCCAAATAAAACGCCCGATAAAAAAAGCAGCGAACAAATCAATACAATGCCCCTGGCAGCTTTCTGCTCGGCCGCATAAAGCCCTGGCCGAATGAAGCGCCACAGCTCCCAGAAGATGTACGGAAAAGCAATCACCACGCCCAGTACCGCCGATACTTTGAGATGAACGATGAATTGTTCGCCCAACTCACGGGTAATCAAGTCAAATTCGGGAGGATGAAAGCAAAGCTGCTCAGACAGCCCGCAAATAAATTGATAGGTAACAAAAGAAGCCTCTTTTGGAGCAAGGATTACATATTTGAATACCAGATCACCTGCCACAAAAATGGCAATCGCAAAAATGGCAATGCTGATCACCGCCCGGATGATGTGCCAGCGCAGCTCCTCCAGATGTTCTAAAAAGCTCATCTCTTTTCCTTTGGCCGGTACAGGTTTTTCCGGCGATTTGATTGGGGGTTGATCCAGCGGCATCGGTTGATTTTGACAGTTTTCAAAGGCTCTCTCCCTGGTACAAAAGTAAAAAAAATGGAGAAGCTGAACGATTCATAGCAATTCTTCATAGAGAGTATGTAACTTTTGCTCTTTTTCCCGTTATTCAATCATACACTTCTAATTTTCAATCGTATAGTCTGAAAATTTTTACCTCTTCGACCGTTACCCCTACTTTCTCTCAAACAGGCATTCGCCATAAAACCCAATGGTAAGAAACTGTATTGATTTTAGTGCTAAACTTTTTTGCAGTGATTTTTTTTGTCAGGCGAGGCTTTTTTGAGGCTGGTAGCCTATGCTATTGGCCGATAAAAAAAACGAGGCATGGCGAAAAAAGACACATAAAAAAATAGGGACTGATTTCAATACAGTTGCTAAAGACCTTCACTAACAAGGCTCTGCCTTGTCGGCTTGCTCTACGCAGCACAGCCCGGCAGCCCAATGGCCTGTGCCCTGCTAATTGATTGACTCATTCAATTAAACAATAATCCTATGTCGATTCCTAAAGATCCCAGACAATTACTCATCAACCTGATGTACATCGTACTCACAGCCCTGCTGGCTCTCAACGTATCTGCCGAAATCCTGCAAGCCTTTTTGGCGATGGACAGAAGCATCACCGAAAGCAGCCAACTGATCAACACCTCCAACTCCCGGCTGATGTCATCCATCGACCAGCAGGCCGATGCCTATAGCCAGTACGACCAATATCGGCTACTGGCCCGGCGGGCCAATAAACTCAGCGCAACCTTCCACAAACAGCTGGATTCATTGAAAACATTGGTCATACAGCAATCAGGTGGGCTTGACGAGGATGGCCAGCCAAAAGGGATAAAAAATAAAGAAGTCGCCACCCGGCTTATGGTGGACCAGGGTCATGGCGCAGCACTGGAATCAGCCATCCAGCTACTGAGAGACAGCTTGTTGGCATTGGTCGAAGAGGATAAAGAGCGCCAGCTATTGGCTGCTCGGATTCCGTTGTACATCCAGTCTGTACCCCAGGATTCTGACAAAAAAAGCTGGTCGCAATACCAGTTCCAGCAGATGCCGGTGGCGGCTGTTTTACCATTACTCAGCAAATTCCAGCAAGATGCCAAGGTGAGCGAAACGGCGGTACTCAATCACTTTATGAACAAAATCTCATTTCGCGATGCCTACGATGCCTTTGATGCGATTATCTCAGCCGACAAAAGTTATGTAATCAAAGGTGAGCCACTCACTACCGAAATTTTTCTGGGAGCTTATAGTAGCACCACCAGCAATATTGACATTAAAGTGAATGGCCGCCGGCTGCCAGTGGAGAACGGAAAGGCGGTTTTTCAAACTACGCCCACTACTATCGGATCGCACCATTTAGATGCCGAGATCAACATGCTCAATCCCCTCACCGGTGAGCAAAAAAGGTACAGCAAACGATTCCAGTACGAAGTGGGAGAACGTTCGGTAGCCCTCTCTGCCGACAAGATGAATGTACTTTATGTTGGGGTGGACAACCCGCTTTCGCTCTCTGCTGCCGGAGTACCTTCTGCCCAATTGAAGCTGAAAGCCAGCGGAATCCATGTGCGCAAATTGGCCAATGGCAAATATACGACCAAGCCCTCCCGCCCCGGTCGAGCTACCATCCAGGTGGATGGAGGAGGCCTGGCACCCACGGAATTTGAGTATCGCATCAAGCGTATCCCCGACCCGGTGATCAAGCTGGGCCGTAAACCGGGTGGCAATATTTCGGCCTCAGAGCTGAAAATCTACAAGCGGCTTACGCCTGACCTCGGCAGCTTCGATTTTGATGCTCTGTGCAAAATTCAAGGGTTCGAAGTGGTGCGTGTACCACGCGGCGATGATGTCCAAACGGCGCTTAATAAAGGAGGAACCTTCAATAAAAAAGCACAACGCATCATCAAGCAAGCCCGCTCCGGCGATGTGTTTTACTTCGATCATATCAAGGTTCGTTGTCCGGGTGATACACACAGCAGGGCCATCGGCGGACTGATTTTTCATATTCGGTGAGGGGAGCCATAAGGTGAGGCCATTGTCTCAGCTTCCGACCAAATCATTAGTGAACCAAAAACGTATAAAAATGAAATGGATAATAGTAAGCATGTTTCTATTGACCGGCTGGGCAGCAGCTTCGCAACCGATCGATGACCTGGTGGAACGCAAGACTTTGAGTGAGCGGAAAGCCTTAAAATATGCACCGCTCAGGGAAAGCGACATTTTTTGGCAAAAGAGAATATGGCGGGTAATTGATGTGCGCGAAAAAATAAACCAGCCCTTTGTGTATCCGCAGGCTCCGCTCTTTTCTTTGCTCGTCGATGCTGCCGATGCCGGACACATCAGCCTGTATAGCGGGGAAGATGACAAGTTTTCCTATCTGCTCAATGCTACAGAAATTCACCAAACCCTTTATCAGGTCGATACCATCGAAATATCGGATCCCCAAACCTATGAGATCAGTTATGTGCCTGTGGAAAATGAGCTGTTTTATGAAGATGTAAAGCGCTTTCGGCTCAAGGAAATCTGGTTTTTTGATGAAAATACCAGCAGCCTGCATGTGCGCATCATAGGCATCGCTCCGTTGATAGAAGTGCGGGATGAGTTTGGCAACTTCCGCTACGAAAAGCCGCTGTTTTGGATATATTACCCCGAGCTGCGGGAGGTGATGGCCCGCTGGCAGGTCTTTATGCCAGGCAATGAGAGCCATGCGGTGAGCTGGGAGGATGTGTTTGAGCGGCGGCAGTTTGCCAGCACTATTGTAAAAACCAATAATGTGCTCGACCTGCGCCTGCAAGATCGCTATACCGGGCTGGATGCGCTTTGGGAAGCAGATAAGATTCGGCAGGAATTGTTCAATTATGAGCACGATCTGTGGTCGTATTAAATCAATTCCATGATTGGGTTTTATTGATGGGGCAGTTTAGCCAATTCTGTTTTTCTATGGTGGATTTGTAATCCACGGTAAATAAAAAAAGATTTACATTTGCAGGTCTGTAGCCCGAATGGCTATGGCATGTGCGTATGGATCTACTGATTTATCTGGCTGTGTTTGTGGTCAGCCTGGCTGTGTTGTTGAAGGCTTCAGACTGGTTTATCGATTCGGCAGAGGAGATTGGCCTGTCGTTGGGGATTTCGCCCTTTATTATAGGTGTGACGATTGTAGCCTTCGGCACTTCGCTGCCCGAACTGGCCACGTCCATTGCTTCGGTGCTGAGTGATGATTCAAAGATAGTGGTGGGCAATGTAATAGGATCCAATATCACCAATATTGCGCTGGTGCTGGGCCTGGTGGCGATAGTAGCCCGGCAGATTGAGCTGGAATACAACATCTGGCATATCGATATGCCTTTCCTGTGGGGTTCGGCATTTTTGCTGTGGGTTTGCCTGCGGGATTTGCATTTTTCGTTATTTGAAGCCCTGCTTTTTCTGGTAGGCATTGTGCTGTTTTTGATGTATTCCTTTAAGGTGGATAAGGAGGATGAGAGCCTGCGACCAAAGGCACACTTGCGCAGCTATGCATTCCTGATAGTGGGGGGCGTATTGGTTTGGCTGGGAGCCGATTATACCATTTATGCCATCAGCAAACTATCCGAACTGGCGGGCATTCCTTCCGACATCATTGCGCTGACGGCGGTGGCGCTCGGCACCTCGCTGCCAGAGGTTATCGTGAGCATCAATGCGGCCCGCAAAGGCAAGACTTCCATAGCAGTGGGCAATGTGCTGGGCTCCAATATTTTCAATACCTATGTAGTGATGAGTATCCCGTCTTTTCTGGGCCGTCTGGAAATCCCTGGCGGGCTGCTATCTTTTAGCTTACCTGTTATGCTAATAGTGACCGTGTTGTTTGGTATTATCGCCAATAACAAGAAAATCACCAAGTGGGAAGGAGGGATTTTGCTGATGTTTTATGCCTTTTTCATAGTCGAATCCTTTCGCCTGAGCGGTTAATTGCAGCAATACGGCACGCCATACTGTTAACATTATGTGAACGATTGAAAAAATCCGGCAGGTATTATTAAAATAACTTATATTTGCGTTGTAATCACGTTCTCAGTGCTGCTGAGAGCGCCATTTGTTTACCAAAAACCGTTTTACCATGAACAAACGTTTACTCCTCATTTGCTGTATTGTATGTACAGCTTTCCTTTCAAATGCTCAAATTTCACTCAATTCCTTTCCCTACATCCAAGATTTTGATACCTACCAGGGCACTGCCGAAACCATTCCCGATGGCTGGACTACGGCAAGCGGAAAGTCAGAACATTTTCGGGGCATAAATAGTGGGACTACCAATCCGGGCGGAAATTTTGCCTACGGTGCTCCCGATGAATCTGGTGACTATGCAATGGGTAGCCTGGTGAATAATGGTACAGGTGATATTACCATGTGTGTTGAATTTGAAAACAACACGGGAGCGCCGATCAGTGAACTCTATATTGGCTACAACTTCGAGCAATGGCGTTATTTCGGTACCGAAGGCTTTACCGTATATGGAACCGGTAGCTTATCCAATGTGAACCTATCGGGCCTGGAACAGCCAGCCAGTGCAGAAGGGGTAGATGGCGAAGTCACTACTACGGAAAAGGCAATCCAACTCAACAACCTGCATATTCTTCCGGGCGATGTATTTGGCCTCTGCTTTGTGCATGTCAATACCAAATTCAATAGCAGTGGCATTGCGATCGATGATTTTATTCTGTCCGATGAATTGGTAGTACTTCCCGTATCCATCGCTCATTTTCAGGCTTCTGCGCTTTCTGATGCTTCGGTAGAGCTAAAGTGGCTGACTGAATCGGAAGAAGGAAATAGCCATTTTGTAGTTGAGCACAGTACAAATGGGGAATCGTTTAAAGCCATTGGGCAGGTGCAGGGGGCCGGTTACAGCAATGTGCCACGCGCTTACCTGTTTACACATCCGGTAGCCACAATAGGAACCAATTATTATCGCCTGCAGCAAGTTGACTTTGATGGTCAATATACCTACAGTCCGGTGCGTACTGTACAGCTCAAAGGCATAAAAGGCATCAGATTGTATCCGTCGATAGCTCAAGACGAGCTGCACATCCTCATGCCTCAGGCCAGCCAGCGAAAGACAATCATTGAAGTAGTTGACCTCAATGGACGGGTCGAATTACAGCAGTCGGTTGAACAGTTGACAGATAACTTTCACCTGGATATATCGGGGCTGGAGAAAGGCTATTACCACTTGCGTTTGCTGACAGGAAGCACCCATTTTGTGGAGTCTTTTATGAAGCTATAATCATCCGAATTTTGGCAAAATACTGGAGAGCCGGGCGTTTGAAAATGTCCGGCTCTCCTATTTTTCCATGTTAATTTTTTCGTAAAGCTTGTAGTCACTTCGCAAGTACTTTTATCTTTGTATCCTAGCACATCCTAAAGTAAAAACTATGAACTATCTCTCAAAAACACTAATTTTTATAGGCTTTTTGTGTTTTTCGTTAAACACAAAAGGACAAGATCTCGAAGGCGGTATCTTTTTAGGGCTGGCCAGCTATCAGGGCGATTTGGTGGACGGATCACTTGATATTGCCGAAACCAATATGGCACTGGGCCTGCTGATGCGCCAATACCTCCCGAATGATCGCTGGGCCTGGCGCGCCAATTTCTTTATCGGCAGGCTCTCCGGCGATGATGCCAACGGCACCAAATACAAAGACCGCGGCTATAAGTTTCAATCCGACATCTACGAGCTCAATGCCATTGCAGAGTGGTATTTTTTCGACCTCAACCGCTACACCTCCACAGGCCGCCGGCTCACTACCGTCAACCTCTATCTTTATGCCGGAGCAGGTGCGCTGTTTTTCAACCCGATGGCCGATACACCCGGCCGAACGGAGGAACCCGATTTCAATAAAGTAACCCTTGCCATTCCGGTCGGTGGCGGTATTAAGCTGGATTTGCTGCCCCGTACCAGCCTCGGTCTGGAGCTGGGCTTCCGGCCAACGCTCTCCGACTTTGTGGATGGCATCGGCGGCCCCGACCAGGGCGATGCCAATGACTGGTACGGTATAGCCGGTCTGCTGATTACCGTTTTGCTGAATTGATTGATTGGCTAGATCAGATTTGTAGCCGAAAATAACGATCATCAGTTGCCCAATGTGATACTAGTGTATTGGTCATTTCCCCAAATTTGCTTAAATTTAGGAGAGGCTTGTATTTTGCCTCAATCGACAACAAATACAATGACCATGCAGCAACTTAGCCTTTCACTATTCCTCTGGCCCATTCTGATGTTCTTGCCCGCCACCGATACCAGCCACTTTTCGCCTGCCGATGGCCTGGTAGCCTACTACTCATTCAACCATTGCGATGCGCGCGACGACAGTGGCAACGGCTCTGATGGCGTATTGTTTGGGGAGGTAGGTTGCTGGTGTGGTATAGAGGACGATGGCCTGATGCTGGACGGCCGCAGGGATTATGTGGAGTTTCGGGGCCTGGTGAATAAATATTTCAATACCTCTGATTTTACTATTAGTTTTTACTTCAAGCCCCAGGGATACAGCGTGTTTCCTCAAAGCCTGTTGGGAAAGCGCAGCCGATGTGATGAGCGTCACATGCTGGATATGTTGCTCAACATGCCGCTCAAAGCAGTGGACACCTATTTCCATCAAACCGCCTCAATCTATTATCGCGATATCTCACCTGAGTATGAGGCACCTGGCTGGCATCATTTTGCCCTGGTGCGCGACGGGCGCATTGCCCGGACTTACATCAACGGGCAGTTGCAGCGCCGGGCAATCCGATGCAGAGGTGTAGACATTAGTAATGAGACACCTCTTTCGTTGGCCAATTCGCCTTGTGTAGTTCGTGGCAAAGCACGTCGTTTCAAAGGCATCATTGATGAGCTGCGCGTTTATGATCGCGCTTTGACGGATGAAGAAATGGCCGAATTGTATGCCATGTATCCCGTAGAAAGCGCAGAACAGGATTGTGTATCTTTTGCGCCCAAAAAAATGCCGGATGATCTGTACATTCCAACACAAAGCCCTTACCTTTGCCGGATCGACTGATCTGGTGATTATCAATCTGACTTTTGACGAAGGGGTGTAGTAAATGAAAGGCTGGGAGATGTCAGTTTCGAAGCTTTCAACTACCACTCAAAGAACAGCACCCATTACTTTTATTAAATTCTTTAAGCTATGTTTGGAGATATGCTCGGCAATATGGAGGAGCAACAAGAGGCTCTCAAAAAGCAGTTGAATGAGATCATCCTGCAGGCGGAAGCTGGGGAGGGTGCCGTGAAGGTGAGTGCCAATGCCAATGGCCAGATTACCAATGTTTTTATTGATTCCTCCCTGCTGGCGGCGAATGATGCGGAACAATTGGAAGACCTGGTAATGGTAGCTGCCAACCGGGCTCTCGAAAAGGCGGCGGCCCGTCAGGCAGAAGAAACCCAGAAAATGATTCAAAATATGCTTCCTCCGGGCATGGGCGACCTGGGCGGCATGTTTGGCGCCTGAACAAAATAGGGCATACCTATTGCATAGAAATTATATGTGTTAGTCAGCTATGTTTTGTTGGCTGAATTGAGCCAAAACCACCAAAATATTGTAGGTAAGCTGACGTTTTATAGCATTGGAGGTCGTCACTCATGGATTTGGCCCGATTACCGAAATGCTGATCTTTTATTAATCCACTGGCTTATTATGAAGTATATATTGTTGGCAATTTGTACATGTTATCTGCTGTTTCCTTCGGCGCAAACTACCCAGGGCTTGGCGGCCTGGTACAATTTCGAAGAATGTCCATACACCACCAGCAACACCATTCGGGATGTAAGCGGCAGCAATAGCAATGGCCAGGCGGCGGGTGTGCCTGCCTGCTCCTGTGGAGTCGATGGACAGGCTATGGCTATGGATGGCATCGATGATGAAGCCATATTTATAGGCAGCGTCAACAATCAATTCAACAAAAAGGACTTTTCGGTCAGCGTTTACATCAAACCCCTCGACTTTACGGAGGTGCAGAGCATCATGAGCAAAAGGGAAAGCTGTTCAGAAGACAATGCCTTTTCCATCACCTTCAATCCCCAGCTGAACACCATCAATGTATTGCTTTCTGAAAATTCGAGCAAGCATGCCAATGTTTTTGCTACCCTCGATATTGATAAATGCTGGCATCATATCGTGTTTGTAAGAAGTGGCAACCGCTCCCAGCTGTACGTAAACGGTGTGCTAAGGCAGGAGAAGTCGGCCATTTCCCGGGTCGATATTCTCAATAATGCTGCTTTTTGGGTAGGCAATAGCGCCTGCAATGTAGGCAGTCAGCGTCGCTTCAGGGGGGTGCTGGATGAGCTGAGGGTATATGATAAGGCTCTCAGCCGCAAGGATGTGGAGGAGTTGTATATCGCTCCTGACCAGATTATCACCCGCGATACGACCATATTTCTGGGTGCCGACGTCAATATTCGGCTCAATAGCGGCTGTGCAAGCGATTTCGACTGGTTTCCGGTGGTCGGAGTAAATGACCCCCAAATTGCACAACCAACGATCACCCCTACCCAAACCACTACCTACAAAGTACAATTGACCGGGCAGGAGAATTGTATTGCTTTCGATACGATCCGGATCACGGTAATAGATCCGGCAAGCCTCGATTGTAAAGAAGTATATTTGCCCAAAGCCTTTACCCCTAATGGCGACAACCTCAACGACCACTACGGAATCAGCAACCCTTTTGCTGTTCAGAAGTTGCATGCCTTCGAGATATTTGATCGCTGGGGAGGAAGGGTGTTTTTTACCGATGACCCCTTCATCACCTGGGATGGCTCCTTTAAAGGTGAGCCACTCAACCCCGGCGTACTGCTGTATCGTGTCCGATTTAGCTGCGAAGGGGAAGAGAGCGTGGCAGTTGGTAGTTTGTCGCTTATCCGATAAGCTACAGGGTTTTTGTTTTAATATCTTGCAATTCAATTGTTTCCGTTACTTTTGTTTTGTCAACGTTCTTAAAAATTCGGGCTTCCATGAGACTATTTACAGCACTCGCAATCGCTTTGCTTTTATCGGTAGCTTGCCAGGAAACCCCGGAAGTACAGCAGCCGGAAAATCCTTCAAAAATATCGAATGCCCCTCCATCGGCTATTGATACTTCGCTTGATGAAGCTATAATTCCAGAAGCTATAATTCCAGAGGAAACGGAAGTTGGGTTGCCGGATGAAACAGCCGAAACATCAGTGGAAGAAGATCGGAGCAAGCTTGTCAAACATACAGAAGAAGCGGACGAAAAGGCATCCAAGCGGAGAAAGAAAAAGCTGCCCAAAATTAAATTTGACGAACAAGTGTTTGCTTTCGGCAAAGTAAATCAGGGTGAAAAAGTAGAGCATCAATTTACATTTAAAAATACAGGCCGATCTGCCCTGGTCATCAAACAGGCCAAGGCCAGCTGCGGATGTACCCAACCCAGCTACCCCTTCATACCGATCGAGCCGGGGGAGGAGGGCTACATCGGTGTAGTATTTAACAGCGCGGGTCGGCTAGGCCAGCAGCAAGCCATTATTACCATCGAAACCAACGCTTCTCCAACTACCTACAAGCTCAAGCTCGAAGGCTTTGTAGCGGATGGAAAAGAAGAAGAACCAGAAGGTTAAAGCCTCCACTCAATGGAGATGATTTTATGAATACAGAGCAAATACATAGCTTGCTGGAATTGTCCAACAAGTATTATCGGAGCAGAGTACTGGATCAAGCTGCCGGAAGTGCTCAGGAAGCACTCGACCTGTCCAACAAAGCTGCTTACCAGCAAGGCATTGTCCAATCCAGCCTGCTACTGGCCTTGATCCACAGCACCTATGCCAAATACCGTAGTGATGCTGCCCAGACAGAACAGGCTTTGCAACATCTCGAAAAAGTCCGCCATCTCACAGCACCCCATAGCAATAGCAATGGTATCCATACCGACTTGTTGTTAGCCTTTGGCCAGGCCTATGAATGCAAAGCAGCGTACAGTCAGGCTACCGACTATTACCAGCAAGCGCTTGAGTTGAGCAGGAAACATCAAAAGGGGCAAGGCGTGATTACTGCATTGTGCGGTCTGAGCAGGTTAAAGAGTGCCCAACACCAGTTCTCCGAAGCATACGATTTGGCCAGGCAAGCTCAGGAATATCTGGAATCCAATGAACTTACGAACAATCAACCACTGCTGGCAGAGACCTACAACCAGCTGATCCATGTACTCGTCAAACGGCAGGAATATGGTAAAATACTACAGTATGCTGATCGTTTGCTGGAAGTGAGCCGCGAGCTGGGCGATGTGGAGAAAGAGCTACAGGCGCTGCGGTCGCTGGCCATTTATTATGGTGTGGAAAATAATTTCAAAGCAGCGATGAACTATTCGCTCGAAGCATTGGAGATAAGCAAACAGATAGGCTATCGGAACATTACGGCTCATTGCCACATCAATGTGGGCACCATTTACGCCAATCTCTTCAATTACAACGATGCGCTCCATCGCTACGAAAATGTACTCAGCCATTTTAAGGGAGACCTGAGTGACAACACCTTGCTGATATTGTACAACAACACCGCTTACATTTATTATACCACCCATAAGTTTGAACTGGCTAAATCCTATTTTGAAAAGGCGCTGGAGCTGGCCGAAGACCGGCAGCACAAGCCGATGATCGCCCATTCGCTGGCACTATTGAGCCAAACCGAAGCCGCGCTCGGTCTGTTTGATCAGGCATTGGAAAAAGCGAACCAGGCACAGGCTTATTTCGGTCAGCTCGGAGATGTGAAGGGCAAGCATGTCAATTTAATAAACCTGGGCAATATATATTTTCATCGCAAGGCATTCGACAAAGCCATCAAGCTGACTAGCCAGGGGATAGTAACCGCCAAGCGGATGAGGGATTTTATCTACGAGATAAAAGGGTATCAGATACTGGCACAGATTTACAATAAGTTGCAGGATTTTGAAAAAGCCTTTCAATATCAAATGGCTTACTCAACGGCTACCGAAAATTATGCTAGCCTGCAAAGAGCCCGACAGGTCATCGACCGGGAAATAAAATACGATATTAAAGAAAAGCAGAGCAGGATTGAACAGCTGATGCGCGAAAATGAATACCAGGCCCGGCTCTTAGCTCAAAACGACCAGATCGCCAGCCAAAATAGCCAGCTACGGCAGGTCAATGAGGAGCTGCGCCAGTTTGCTTATGTGGTCAGCCATGACCTGAAGGAGCCGCTGCGCATGATCGGCAGCTATACCCAGCTGATCCAGCGCGAGCACAGCAAGAGCTTCGGCAACTCCGAGCAATATTTCGCTTACGTCAGCGAGGGCGTCAGCCGTATGAATAAATTGCTGGATGCCTTGCTGCAATACGCCACCATTGGGAAATCTGAGGAGGAGACGGAGAAGGTGAGCCTCAAAGATGTGGTTGACATAGCAGTGATCAATTTGCGTATTCGCATTGAAGAAACCGCGGCACAAATACATTGTGAAGATTTACCTTCGGTAAAAGGAAACCAATCCTTGCTCATCCAGCTCTTTCAAAATCTCATCAGCAATGCCATCAAATTCCGGAAAGCGGAAGTGGATCCGATCATTTCTATCCGCTCAAAAACGGAAGGAGAAGAAGTGATGGTAAGTATTGAGGACAATGGTATCGGTATTGCTCAAGAGTTTCAAGATCGTATATTCATTATTTTCCAGCGCCTCCACAACCGTACCCAATATGAGGGTACCGGCATCGGTTTGGCGATTTGCCAAAAGATCGTCCAGCGCCACAATGGCCGGATCTGGGTGGAATCCGTCGAAGGGGAGGGGGCTACCTTTTTTGTAGCTTTTCCAGCCGGGCAAGAGTGAACAAAGGGCTGCTGAAAGTGGAAGGTACACGACTGAGAAGCTATGTACCTTCAAGCTCCATCCTTCATCAATGCGGGAGCTTCACAAATCTGAGCACTTCAGATGAGCCATCGCTACTATCCAGAATCAGCGTATAAATTCCCGCCGGATAACTGGCAATATCCAGGGTTTTGTTTTCATTGGTTTTTATCTCTTTTAGTGCCAAAAGCTTCTTGCCCTGATGGTCGAATAATCGGATCGTGCCAATGGGCTGATGGCTGGCAGGGATGACTATTGTCAAGCGATCAGTTGCGGGGTTTGGATACAGGTTGAGAGAAGCTTTGTCCTCATTGCTCTGTATAGTGGAAGCTCTGGAAAATGTATGACCGCTACTATTTTTCAGGCCGGACGATTCAGTACAACGCTTGTTGTAGGTATCCGTACGTACCCGCCCGCAAATGCCGGTAATGGTCAGCTTCAGCTTCAGTTTTTTAATGCCAGCATCCATGGTGATGGAAGGCGTTCCCTGGCCCGAAGTGATCGACCAGCCGTCCGCTGCTCCCTTTTTGATCTCCCATTCGTAAAGGAATGGGCCGTAGCCACCACTTACTGTGGAAGTAAATACAACATCCGTTGCTCCACATTCGATGCTTGTTGGTCCATTGATCGCAACAGAACTTGGTTTGGGGTCACTCACAAATACGTCTCCGGTGCATTGAGCAGTAGCTCCTCCGGCATCAGTTACCATCACGGTGTAGAAAACAGTTCTGCCAGCATCGGCACAGCTAACTGAAGCAGGAGTGATGTGGTACGTCAAATCACAATTATCTTCATCGATAGCAAGTAAAATTTCAGGACTTAGAGTGGTGGAGCCTCCTTCTTCTAAGCGAAGAACCAAAGAAGGATTGCAGGCGATCAGGGGCGCTATTTTATCCTCTACTATAATTGTAGCAGTACAGGCATTGGAGTTGCCAGCTTCATCAGTAACGGTAAGGACTACGTTGATCGGGCTGCCGATATCATCACAGCTTACCGAATTGGGGCTTACCGAGAAAACGAGATTTTCAGGTGCAGTACAATTGTCAAAACTGCCTTCATCAATAAAGGCTGGGTCCAATATCAGGGTCCCTGAGGGAGGCAGGCTGAGGTTAATTATCGAATGGCAAATGGCTAGAGGCGCCTCTGTGTCAGGGTCACATTGAGCAAATACAGAAAAGGAAGAAAAACTGAACAGAGAAAAAATGCCTGACAGAAAAAACAGTTGAATTGTTTTCATGATTAGAGGATTTTAAGGTTCTGTAATAATGTACAATCAGCTTTGGGTATAAGATCTTAATCATACTTTATCACTTACGATAGAACTGTACCTCTATAAAAACAGGAAGTTTGTAATGTATTAAGGTAGGCAAAGGTCAGCAGGAAACCAAAAGTAAGACAATTATTTTTAAAAAACACAGATATAAAAAAACAAAATCTAAGGCGTCGAAATCACTCTCCAACCTTAGATTTTGTCAAAAACCATGAAATGAAATAGCCTACTACCGAAGCAGGGTCACGTCACCCCGATACAATAAGGTGATGCCGTCTATAAATTCTACTTCGATCAAATACACAAAGACTGCTGAATTCATTCGTTTGCCTTTCAACGAGCCATCCCATCCTTCATTGTCCACATTATTATCAGGTAGGTAGGGGCCGGTTCGTTCATACACCAATTCGCCCCAGCGATCGTACACACGCATAAAATTAATAGCCGTCACTCCCGGGCCGATAAATGCATTGAAGAAGTCGTTAATACCATCATTATCGGGAGTGAAAATATTAGGGATGAAAACGTTGCGGTTTTTATCTACCTCCACAATAATCTCATCAATGCCAATACAACCATCTTCATCGATCACAGTTAAAGTATATTGCGTAGTACTCAAAGGCCCTACCGCTACTTGTGAACAATCGGGATTGAGGCAGGTCAAATCCTCCAAAGGCGACCATTGCAAAGAGTCTATCGGCACACTAGAAGTGTAATTGGGCCTCAGTACGGCTGTATCTCCGAGCTGAATTTCCACATCTACACCCAGGCTCACCACCACTGGCGGCGGTTGCTGGACATCGATCATATAATCCACCGAACAACCATTGCCATCAAAAACAGTAACGGTATGCACGCCGGCAAATACCTGGAAATTCTGGCTGATTGGCCGGGGCGGCCCATTGTCAACGGTAAACTCATAAGGCCCGCCATTGCCTCCCGTAGCCGATTCAATTGTCACAAAAGTGAAGCCGCCAAAGCAAATCGGCGGCGGCGGATTATTGACAACCGCGCTCACCGGCTCCGGCTCATTTACCCAATAACTCACCGTATCCGTACAAGCATTGGCATCCGTCACCGTCACTACATACAAGCCTGTGTCCAGGGCGACGGCCGTACTGGAAGTAGCTACATTGGGCTGCCAGCTATATGTATAGGATGGCGTTCCGCCGGTCGGAACTACTGCAATCTGCCCGTCAGCTTCTCCATTACAACTAATATCGATTGTATTGGCCGGATCAATGGATGCGATCAGCGTATCGGGTTGAGTAAGCTGTATGGTGGTAGCAAAAGTACAGCCCTGTACGTCTGTGATGGTAACCCCATAACTTCCGATCGGCAGATTGTCAATGCGGGGGCCGCTTGCACCGGTATCCCAAAGATAGGTGTAGCCAGGGGTGCCGCCCTCTCCGCCAATAGTAGCCGATCCATCCGAGCCGCCAAAACAGCTTACCGGTATGCTCCGCGTGCTGTCCAGGTCGAACGTCAAAACCGGCGGTGCGCTAATGTCAAAGAAAAAAGTATCAGAAGCGCAATCCAAATCTGCCACGATCACCCAATTTTGATCTTTGCAAAGCTGTGTAGCCGTACTGCTCATGGCATTGGTGGAAGATTCTCCATTACTCCAGAAAAAATTGTAAAAACCAGTACCGGTAGTACCTCCCGAAGCAATGGCCATCGCTGTACCATCGCAGGTAAAATCATTATTACAACTCACCGGCGAGCTATCCGCAATCACTACATCGATGCGCGGCGGCGATTCTACTACTACTGAATCAATGGCATCATTGCAGCCATTAGCTCCGGTAACGGTTACATAGTAAGTGCCTGGCCCTACCGAGGGTAGCACCGAAAAAGCACCCGTCAATCCCGTTGACCAGGTATAAGTGTAAGGTGTAGTACCGCCACTAACAAAAGCTGCTGCCGAACCATTCATGTCATTAGGGCAGGTAGGCGGTGTGCTCACCATCGAGTCGATCATCACCGGTGGCGGAGCGTACAAGCTGGCCGAATCGACCGTCATACAACCATCCGCCGCAGTGATGGTGACATAATAGGTGCCTGCCGACAGGCCGTTGATCATATCGCCTGTCATCGTACCACCACCAGGCAGCTGCCAGGTATAGCCGGTAATGGCGGCACTGCCCGCTGTGGCATTGACCGTAAGGGAGCCATTGGTATCGTTGAAGCAGGTAACAGAAGTAGAATCGAAGCTGCTGACCATCGGCCCGGCGGGCATAGTCACATCAATGCACTGCTCCTGCGTACAGCCCCGATCATCCGTGACGGTGACGCAATATTGGCCAGCTGCCAGGTTATTAATGGTAGGCCCCATATCATTGTTATTCCAATCAAATTGATAAGGAGGTGTACCACCAGTAGCCGACACTGCGATGCTGCCATCCATGCCATTGCCGTTGCAACTGACGTTGGTGACATTGTCTTGGGCAATGACGATAGAAGCTGTGCCGATACTTCTTTGCTCTACTATCATACAACCATTCTGATCGGTCACTGTCAGGGCATACTGGCCTTGTCCCAAATTGAATATCGAGTCGGGGCTCGTAGAGCCAGTTGACCAGGCATATGAAAAAGGAGGAACCCCACCGCTTACATTTAAAATGATAAAAGCGCCATTCATATCTCCGGGGCAGGAAGGATTTCTAACGTCCGTTTGGACAAACATCGGATCGGCATCGGCAATGGTGATGGAGCCTACCTGTGTATCGCCCGTAGCATCCATTATAGTGACATCATAGGTGCCGGGTGGCAAGCCATTGATAGTGGCCGAGCCGTTGAGCATAGCAATATTGCCGCTTCCATTGTTGCCGGGATTGCCTTGCTGTACCCAGGTATAGCTATAAGGTGGCGCACCGCCAAGCAGATCAATAGTAAATGAGCCGGTACCAGCATTAGGGCCGGTCATACGGCCAGCGCAGCTCGTGAGATTGAGCGCGATATTGTTGGATACCACTGTGATGGAACCGTTTTGACCGTTGAAGCCATGAAAAAAGTCGCTACCATCAGACACTTCTATGTCGCCGCCCGCGCCCGGGCCAAAGGTGAGCGGACTTACATCTCCCGGATTGCCGATCACGTTAAAACAGAGCTGAAATAAAGTGGTGCCATCCCCTAGAGAAATTGGTGTAAAAGTGCTCTCAAAAAAGGAAAATGCTATAAAATTTGGGTTGGAAGTAAAACTGAGGTCAGGCGGCCCCAAAGCCCCGCTATTGACACTGTTAAAACTCAAAATAGTATTGTCAAATTGAATGACAAATTCAAAAGAAGCCACGTTAACAAAATCCTGTACGGTTATATCTACACATTCTATCGTTCCGCTTAAGGCAAAGGAGTCGGGGAGGTTGAAGGTCACCGGCACACAGGCATTCATATTCATTTGAAGGCTAAGGCCACAGCTCACCCCATCCTCGATCACAATATCATACAGGCCGGGCTGGGGTACCGAAAACTGAAATTCATCGCCGTCCGAGTAGCTATTTATAAATGAGCCCTGTACAGTGGGATCGCTGGCCAGCGTGATACTTATCATTGAATTATCGTAATTGCTGTTATCGTATTCCGGCAGCCCCCCTTCTATGATAAAGCTGCCACCGCAACCATTGGCTCCGGCATTGGTATTGATATTGGAAGCCGTGATCGGATTGAGAAATACTATTGAAAATGCATCGTTGGTGTTGACGTCAATACAGCCCCCCTGTGTGCCATTGCCATCTACTTCATACTGATTGGCAAAAAAGTCATCTACTGTGACGGGCGCGAAGGTAAGCTCAACGGGGTTGCCACCATTGAAAAAATCCATCAGCGTGATGAAGGTGCCGGGAGGAAATTCCACATTGTTGCCATTCCAAAATACGGTATTGCCATTCCAATTGACCGGATCGGTAAAGAGCCAAAATTGCGCGAAAGGTGGTGGCGGTGGTGCCGGCGTAGTGATAAGGCAGGGATCGCTTTCCACATCAGTAAGCTCAGGGCCGGTAATAGTAGGTTGGCAGTTGTAGAAAATATAACCGATGCCCGCCTGTGTACCCGTGTTGGGATCACCCGAGAGGTCCCAATCCTGATTGTGATTGATGGACATACTATCGCCAAAACACATAAAGCGTACATCGTTGGATTGAGCATTAGGAAAAAGAGCCTGGGTAGAGGTGCCAGCTTCGGGATTTACACCTGCGGGGCAAGTCAGTGCGCTACGCGGTGTGTTGGTGGACTGGAGGCGAGCACTTTCGGGTTTTTGGGCTGACACTAGAGTAGTTATACAAATCAGCAATGTCAGCGGGACTATACGTTTTATCATACTAAATGGCGAATTTATTTTGATTCGATCAGCAGAAATTCAGGCAAAAATAGGCAATAAGAGGAGATTTTTACCCAAAAGTGTAGGGGCGATTTTGTACTATTGGCGGCTTATAAAAATATTAAAACAAAATTTAATCCAAAAAGCATAGTACTTTAGCCATTTATAACTGCGCTATCTGCCTGAATATTGCATGATTTTAGTGCACAATCCGAACTTTTGACTTATATTCGGCAACTTTATTCTAAACCAGGCCACAGCCTATATTTTCTTCCCCTTCAAAAAGACTTTGTCGACCAAATCACTACCAAAAGCATAAGGCAAATAAGCGAGCGAAGGAATGGGTTTGGTGATGAAAAAGCTAGCCATTTTACCTGCTGTAATACTGCCGTATTGCTCCTCCAGCTCCAGCGCAAAAGCACCGTTTAGGGTAGCTGCATTGATGGCTTCCTCCGGCAGCATGCGCAGCTTGATGCAAGCCAGCGACAGCACGAAGGGCATGCGCCCCGATGGGGTAGAGCCTGGATTGTAGTCGGTGGCCAGTGCGATGGCCAGCCCGGCATTTATCATTTGTCGGGCGGGCGGATAGTGGTCGTTGATAAAAAAAGGCGCAGAGGGGAGCAGCGTAGCGATGGTGTTGGAAGCAGCCAGGCAGGCCATTTCCTCCTCGTTGACTACCTCGAGGTGATCCACGCTAATGGCTCCTTGCTGAACGGCTGCCTGTATGCCGCCAAGCGAGTTGAATTGATTGGTATGAATTTTTGGCTTCAAGCCGTATTGGTTTCCCGCAGTCAGCAATTGTTCTGTTTCCGCTACACTGAAAAAGCCTTTTTCACAAAACACATCCATATAATCGGCCAGCCCCTGATCGGCAATTTCAGGCAGCATTTCATCAATAATCAATCGGATATACTCAGCCCGGCGCTGCTTGTAAGCAAACGGTAGCGCATGAGCTCCCAAAAAACTGGCTTTGATGGTGAGGCGGCTGTGCGCTTTGAGCTTTTGGATGACGCGCAGCATTTTCAGCTCTGCCTCCACGCTCAGGCCGTAGCCGCTTTTGATCTCGATAGCTCCGGTACCGTAGCCCGCTACCTCTTCCAATCGCTGTGCAGCTTGTTCGAAAAGCACTTCTTCAGGTGTATCGCGAAGGCGTTTGGCAGAGTTGAGGATGCCGCCGCCGCGCGCTGCAATCTCTTCATAACTCAGGCCATTGATCCGGTCAACAAATTCCGCTTCGCGGCTGCCGGCAAAAACCAGATGGGTGTGCGAATCGACCCAACAGGGGAAGAGCATTCCGCCACAGGCATCCACTACCTGGTCGGCACGCTCGGGGCAATCAGCCATTTGGCCAAAGCTGTGAATGTGTTGGCCTTCGGCCAATAGCCATGCGTCATCGAGGCAGGGAAGTTCGCTGAGTTGTTGGCTGCGCAGCGCTTTTGTTGTGCTTTGTCGCGATTGGACAAGCCGGCCAATATTGCGGATGAGCAAACTTTTCATGTATCTGGTTTTGCCCAAAAGTAGTGATTTTGACTAGATATGGCAGGAGAAAGGAGAGCGTGTTGTTGAAAGTCAGAACAAAAAAAGCCCGCCGGATGACGAGCTATTCACTTCCTTAGAAGTTGCATTATCGGATAGTAGAAAGATCTTTGACAATCCCCTGCATGCCCTTTAGTTTCATTTTTTGGAGAAACCGCATGGCCAATGGGCGGCTGTCAAATTCGCCGAGCATCACCTTGTAAACGGTCTTTCCCTTGAGCGATGAAATGTGAACGATCACGGGTTGCTGGTATTGTTTTTCCAGTTTTTCGGTTTCTCGCAGCACATTGCCATACTGGCCAAAAGCTCCAATTTGAACGCTGAAGCCTGTGGATGCCTGGCGGCTTACCGAAAATCGGAACAAGCCCTGATTTGCTGCGGCCGGATGGGTGTAGGGAGTGTTTGTTGGTGCAGCCGCAGCCGCAATTTGTTTGTCTGCTTTGTCCGTAGCGGCCGTTTCGACTTGAACCGGCTGTTCGTGATAGGTGTCTGGAGAAGCGGTGGTATTTGGGGTAAGGGGTTGATTTTCAGGGGTTTGTGGCTGATAAGTATTTGTGTGTTTATTGGCGGGTGTGTTGTGTTTTTTCAAAATTGTAAGCAGGGTAGAAGGGGCCATTGATTCGGCATATTGAGCCAGCACCTTACCTTTGGCATCGAGAATGAGCATGGAGGGTAGCATCTTAACGTTGTACATCTGCTTGTAGGCGTAGCCGTCGAAGTCGTCAATATCCACTTTTACAGGGATGTAGTGTCGGGCGAGGTATTGGGCCAGTTGGGGGTTGGTAAAGGTGTATTCGTCCATCCAGCGGCAGGGCATGCACCAGCTCGCCACAAACTCGACAAAGACGAGCTTGCCCTGGTGGGCGGCGTTTTCTTTGGCCGTGGAGAGGCTGCCTTTGTAAAATTTGACCTTTGTAGAAGAGGTAGTGGCACAAATCAGAAAAGGAACGGTCAGCGCGATAATCAACCAACGTTTCATCTTGAGGGTTTTGTTATTAAGAAATGTTATAATGTGTCGCAAATATGATACCAGTATATAGAAAACAAAGATAATATCGAAAATATTACACCCTGTTTCGACTTTCGGGTGTTACGCATTTCAAATCAGAAGGCTTCAATCTATCCTACATTTTTCCTACCTTGCCAGCCCGATAGGTAAAAACATATCTGAAAAAGAATAGAATGTACAACATTTCTTCGTTGATAGCTGACAATCAGTGATTTATACATTGTAGTTGTTTAAGAATTGCTGAAAGCACGAAGCATTCATATCTACACAAACAATACTATATGTCCAGAAAACTAGCTGCTATTACAGGCGTTCATGGCTATGTGCCGGATTATATACTCAACAATGCCGAGTTAGAAACGATGGTGGATACCACCGATGAGTGGATCCGTTCCCGAACCGGTGTCAAAGAACGCCACATCCTGAAAGGCGAAATGACAGCCTCCGATATGGGGGCCAGAATGTTGGAAGGCTTGTTGGCTAAAACCAACACCCGGCCTCAGGATATCGATCTGCTCGTCTGCGCTACCATCACAGGTGACAAGGTTTTCCCCGATACGGCCACTACGGTGCTGGATAAGGTGGGCGCCAAAAATGCCTACGGATATGACATCAACGCCGCCTGCTGTGGCTTTCTTTTTTCTTTGACTGCGGCTGCTCAATACATCCAATCCGGTACCTTCAAAAAGGTTGTTGTGATAGGGATAGACGTGATGTCTTCCATTGTGGATTATACCGACCGTACTACCTGTGTCCTCTTCGGTGACGGTGGCGGTGCCGTACTACTCGAAGCCAGAGAAGACGGTACCGGGCTGCTTGATTCCTATTTGCGGGCCGATGGTAGCGGCCGCCAATATCTGTACATGGCTGCCGGTGGCTCGGAGCTTCCCCCTTCTGCCGAAACGGTGGCCGCCAAACAACATTATGTGTATCAAGAAGGACGGACGGTGTTTAAATATGCCGTCAAGGGGATGGAAGACTCGGTGCGCTCCATTATCAAACGCAATGACCTGACCCTTGACGATATTCGCTGGCTGGTGCCCCACCAGGCCAATATCCGGATCATCAAATCGGTAGCCGATGCACTGGAATTCCCCATGGAGCGGGTGATGGTCAATATTCAAAAGTACGGCAATACTACTTCAGGTACTTTGCCGCTATGCCTTTGGGATTATGAAAAACACTTGAACAAAGGAGACAATATACTCCTCACTGCCTTTGGTGGTGGCTTCACCTGGGGAGCTACCTTTGTGAAATGGGCATATTGACGGATTGGAAACAGTACCCGGATAGGCACAGTTTTAGCGGCCAAATCCATCAATTTTCCTATCTTTGCAACACTTTTTAAAAATTTGAGATTCGATGGCAAATACTTCAGATATTCGCAATGGCTTGTGCATCAATTACAACAATGATGTGTACTCAATAGTGGAGTTCCAGCATGTCAAGCCAGGCAAGGGCAATGCGTTTGTACGTACCAAGCTCAAAAGCCTGACTAGCGGCAAGGTGATTGACAACACCTTCCCGGCGGGCCACAAGATCGATGTAGTGAGAGTGGAGCGCCGCAAGTTTCAATTTCTTTATAGCGATGATATGGGGTATCATTTTATGGACAATGATACCTACGAGCAGACACGCGTGGCCGAAGCCATGATCGACAACCCCAAATTGCTCAAAGAAGGAGGGGAGATAGAAATCCTCTTTCATGCCGAAAAGGATTTGCCCCTTACTATTGATATGCCCCAATACATCAACCTGCTGGTTACCTATACCGAACCCGGTGTTCGTGGCGATACGGCCACCAACGTCACCAAACCCGCTACCGTCGAAACCGGTGCCGAAATAAAAGTGCCGATTTTTATAAATGAAGGCGATTTGATAAAAGTGGATACCCGGACGGCCAGCTACGTTGAACGTGTAAAACAATAATTATGGAATTCAAACAAATCCAGGAGTTGATCAAGCTGATCAACAAATCCAACCTTACTGAATTCAAAATGAAAGATGGAGATTTCCAGCTTTCTATCCGTACCAAAAAATATGGTAAACAAAAACCACCTGTCGTTCAGCAAGCGACCCAGCAAATTGTGCCGGTACAGGCTCCCTTGCCAGCTACCATGCAGGTACAGCCCGTAGCGCCGCCTGCTAGCCAACCCGATTCAAGCCCGGCGGAAAGCAAGGCTCCTGAAGAAAATGGCGCCGCCGCCGAATCGTCCAACCTCATTGAAGTCCGCTCTCCTATAGTCGGTACCTTCTACCGATCTCCCTCGCCCGATAAGCCGCCTTATGTGAAAGTAGGCGATCACATTAATGTGGGCACCGTAATTTGTATCGTGGAAGCCATGAAACTGTTCAATGAAATTGAATCAGAAGTAAGTGGTCGTATCGTGGAAGTAATCGCCGATGATGCTTCTCCCGTTGAGTACGAGCAGGTATTATTCAAAGTTGATCCAAATGGCTAGTGGCTCAAATCGCAAATACTTGACAATTTATACTTGTCCTTTTCTGCCTACTCTTCGTTGGAGAACCGGGCTTCGTAGCTTAGGCTACGATGCCGAACCTCCGCCTCGATTAGACAAAAAACTACTTCGCCTAAATTATCGTTTACTTATAACTTGAGCCACTAGTGTGCATTAGAACTGAAGAATGTGTTCCGTTCAAAACCGCTCCAACAGAAAACTATGTTCAAAAAGATTCTAATAGCCAACAGGGGGGAGATTGCTCTGAGAATTATCAGAACCTGCAAGGAAATGGGCATAAAAACGGTGGCCGTTTACTCTACCGCCGACCGGGAAAGCCTACACGTCCGATTTGCCGATGAGGCCGTCTGCATAGGCCCTCCCTCCTCCGCAGAATCCTATCTCAGCATTCCCAAAATTATGGCTGCCGTAGAAATTACCAATGCCGATGCCATCCATCCCGGTTATGGATTTTTGGCCGAAAACGCAGACTTCGCGGAGGTGTGTGCCGAATACGGCATCAAGTTTATTGGCCCCACTCCCGAACAAATCAGGAAAATGGGGGACAAGATTACCGCTAAAGAGACGATGATCAAAGCCGGAGTACCTGTAGTGCCGGGCTCTGAAGGTCTGCTAAAAAACATCAGCCAGGGACAGAAAATAGCGGGAGATATTGGCTATCCCGTCATTCTGAAAGCTACAGCCGGCGGCGGTGGCAAGGGAATGCGGGTAGTGTGGAAAGAGGAAGATATTGAAGAGGAGTGGAATAAGGCTCGCCAGGAGGCCAAAGCCGCCTTTGGCAATGATGGTATATATGTAGAAAAGTTTATCGAAGAGCCGCGCCATATCGAAATTCAAATCGCCGGTGATCAAAACGGTACGATCTGTCACCTTTCCGAACGCGATTGCTCCATCCAACGGCGCCACCAGAAGTTGGTAGAAGAATCCCCCTCTCCTTTCATCACCAAAGCCCTGCGCAAAAAAATGGGCGCAGCGGCTATCAAGGCAGGCAAAGCTATTAAATACGAGGGCGTTGGAACGGTTGAATTTTTAGTTGACAAACACTCGGATTTTTATTTCATGGAAATGAATACCCGTATCCAGGTAGAGCATACCGTGACGGAGGAGGTGATCGACCACGATCTCATCAAAGAGCAAATCAAAATAGCCGCCGGTATCCCCATTTCCGGCAAAAACTATGAGCCCAGTATGCATGCCATCGAGTGCCGGATCAATGCCGAAGACCCCTTCAACGACTTCCGCCCAAGCCCGGGCCGCATCGATTCTTTCCACAGCGCCAAAGGGCATGGCGTGAGGGTGGATACCCATGTGTACGCAGGTTATATGATCCCGCCTTATTACGATTCGATGATCGCCAAACTCATTTGCCGGGCCCAAACCCGCGAGGAATGCATCACCAAAATGGAGCGGGCATTGGATGAGTTTATCATCGAAGGAGTGAAAACCACCATACCGTTCCATCAGCAGCTGATGAAAAATGAAGCATTTCGAAAAGGCGACTTTCACACCGGCTTTATCAATACGTTTGAACTTAAAAAACCTGAAGGTTCATGAAAGGGCTCCGGCAGCTTTTGAAGTATATCAGAGGGTACCGGAGGAATGTTTTGCTCAATATAATTTGCAATATTTTGATGGCCATTTTTACAGTCGTCAGCATCCCTGCCATCATCCCTTTCCTCCAAATTTTGTTCGACCAGGCACCCGAAGTTCATCAAAAACCGCTTGTGAGTGATGTGGCCAGCCTGCTTCAATACTGCCAGTATCAGATCAGCCAGTGGAAGCTGGAATTGGGTAAGGCTACTACTCTTTTGTACATCTGCGGCTTCATTTTGGTCCTATTCTTTTTTAAAAACCTCTTCAAATACCTCTCGCTCTTCTTTATGGCTCCGGTGCGCAATGGCATCGTGCGCGACATCCGCCGCGAACTGTTCGACAAGCTGCTGAATTTGCCGCTGGCCTATTTTTCCGAAGAGCGAAAAGGCGATCTGATGACCCGCATGTCCAGTGATGTACAGGAAATCGAATGGGGCATCCTCAATGTGTTGGAAGCGCTGGTTCGAGAGCCGCTAATTATTGCGGGCTGCCTGCTTTACATGCTCTATATAAGCCCTCCGCTCACCTTGTTTGTACTAGTTTTGCTGGCTTTCACGGCCATCGTCATCGGCGGTATCGGTAAGCGCCTCAAGCGGCAGTCGGCCAATGTGCAGCAAAGGCTTGGCCATTTGGTTTCGGCTACAGAGGAGGCTCTGTCGGGGCTGCGCATCATAAAAGGCTTCAATGCCGAAGCCTATCAGCAAGCCAGGTTTAGCCGCGATAATGAAAGCTACCGGCACATCTTCACCCGCATGTTGTGGCGTAAAGACTTGTCTTCACCCCTTTCCGAATTCTTGGGGATCGCTGTGGTTACGGCGCTGCTGTGGTACGGCTCAAAGCAGGTATTTGACCAAACGATGGATGCGGCTACATTTTTTTCCTTTCTGTTTGCTTTTTTCAATGTCATCAATCCCTCTAAATCTTTTGCTTCTGCATTTTACAATGTGCAAAAGGGCTTGGCTGCGGTAGATCGGGTGGATCATGTGCTGCTGGCCGAAGCGGCAATTGCAGAGCTGCCCGATGCCCGGCCTATCGCCCAATTGGTCGGCCAGATTGAGTATAAGGACGTGCATTTCAGCTATTCCGATAGCAGCCAGCCAGTGCTGCAGGGTATCAATTTGACCATTCGGAAAGGCCAGACAATCGCGGTAGTGGGGAGTTCGGGAGCGGGTAAGAGCACGCTGGCTGATTTGTTGCCGCGATTTTATGATGTTACCAAAGGTGCCATTTTGATTGATGGAATCGATATTCGCCAGTATCGGCTCAAGGAGTTGCGTCGCCTGCTGGGAATTGTAAGTCAGGAGGCAGTGCTTTTCAATGATACTATTTATAATAACATTGTGTTTGGCAAGCAAAATGTGAACGAAGCGGAGGTGATTGAAGCGGCCAAAATTGCTTATGCACATGAATTTATCCTCAAAAGTCCACAAGCCTATCAAACCAATATTGGCGACCGGGGGAGTAAGCTGAGTGGTGGCCAACGGCAGCGGCTGACCATCGCACGGGCTATTTTAAGCAATCCGGAAATACTGATTTTTGATGAAGCAACCTCTGCGCTTGACTCGGCCGCCGAGCAAAAAGTACAGCAGGCAATGCTCCGCTTGCTGGAAAACAGGACAGCTATGGTCATTGCTCACCGGCTGTCCACTATCCAACATGCTGATGAAATAGTAGTGCTTCAGGCAGGCAGGATTGTTGAGAGAGGTAAGCATAAGGAGCTGTTTGAGGCAGGCGGAACGTATAGGAAATTGGTCGAATTGCAAGCATTTTAGGCCAAAAAACTGTATCTTCCTTCTTTCATCAAACCTCTTAGTTCAGAAATTGCTAATATTTTGATATGAATAAATATATACTGTGTATTTACCTGATAATGAGTGCGCTACTCTTGGAAGCGCAAATCACCGTGACTGCCCAAACCTTGCCGGTAGCCGGAGATACGCTGCACACCGTTTTTGACGGAATGCCGATGGGCATTAGTATCAGCAGCCCGGGGGGCAATCAGCAGTGGGATTTTCGGAGCTTGCAGGGGGTAGGGAGAGAATTGGTGATGTTGCCGGCCAGCGAAGGTACCTACGCCGCCGATTTTCCTTCAGCTAATATGGTAACCACTAATCAGGCAGGGGAGGCCTACCTGCTGAATAACGGGAGTAGTTTGGTGTTGGTAGGGGTAGCGGGCGTACCCCCCGGTGGCCCCTTTACGCAGGAAATATCAGCCAGCTACAGCCCGCCTTCTGTACAGCGGCGCGCACCCATGAATTTTTTCGATGACAATACGAACAACACCTCTCTTCAACTGGCCGCTGCTGCCGATGACCTTCCCTTGGGCGGCATCCTGGACAGCCTGCCCATTAGTCCCGATTCACTGCGCCTGCGGATCGTTTCCAATCGCGATGATCTGGTAGATGCCTGGGGAGAGCTTCAAATTCCGGGTAAGACTTATCAGGTATTGCGTGAAAAGCGCGTTGAGATTTCTGAGACGCGCCTTGATGTGAAAATTGGTGGCTTGCCCTGGCAGGATTTCACCGACTTTTTGCCCGGCCTTGATTTCCTCGGTGCCGATACCATCAAAACCTACCATTTTTATAGCAATGATGCCAAAGAGGCTATTGCGCTGCTCACTGTAAATCCGCAGACGGATGAGGTGATATCGGTGGAATATAAAACAGAAGACATCAGTACGGCTGTTCCTTATGTAGATAAGGGGCGTGCGGATGTGTTTGCCTATCCCAATCCAGCCATTGATGTGGTGCGCTTTGACTTTATGAATTTGAAACCGGGTAGCTACAAACTGAAGGTGTACAACATCCTGGGTACAGTAGTTTGGGAGAATAGCTATCCGACCTATCGGGATAAAACAGTGAAGGTGGATCTCACAGATCTGAAAAAAGGCACCTATTTGTATAGTTTGGTAGATGAACACGGCAAAACGATCACGACAAAAAGACTTATGATTATCAGGCCTTAACCGTAGTATGTGTGTTTACCCGATCTTCGCTATCAACCGTCAGAATTCTATCCCTGCTAATATTATCCGGCCTGGTTTCGTGCCAACCTACCCCTCCTGAGCCAAAAAGCTTGGATAAAGCACGGATCACAAAGGATATCGAGCAGATGTTTTCTCATTATCATGCAGCCGTTAAAGAACAGGGTTTGTTAGGGAAGTTTGATTGAAGTTGTTGAACGGACAGTCGGCAGTGCTTGAAACATCGGAATAACTTCTATTCTTTGACCAAATCCCAAACAAGCTCGAAAATCCCAAACAAGCAAAGGGAATCCGATGTCCGGATTCCCTTGGTTTTCACACGAAGATTTTCAAGATTTTATAGGACTTAAAAATCGATCAAATTTCCTGAAATATACTTTATAATAGAGGGGTCGATGGATTAATGCTACAAAGATATACAATAAATTGAAACGGAATAGCAAGTTTTTGACTGGCGCTGATGTGTGGCAGCGGAACCTTTATGCTTCAGCAGGGTAAAGGATGCCTTTGGATGGAAAACAATCTTGAAATGACAAATTTTGTGACAGGACACACACACCCCCCCCCGTTTACATTAAACCCGATTTAACAAAGCTGTTGGCCAAAAGGTGTGATAAAAAAAAGAGCCGGCATTTTGTTATTTTTCTTTGCAGCATACTTGTTTTGTACCGATTTTTGGCATACATTGCAGTAATTATAAATGTGAAAGGCTATGAATTAAATTAGGCAAAAAACAATACCACCTGCACCCTTTCATACCTACTCGTACTAAACTGCCCGATAAGCCTGGCCAGGCTTCGACAAACGTTAGGTGACTGCTTCCCAGGGGAAGCGACCTATGAACTGACAACACTACTGGACTTATTGACTGAAATACGGCCTGCGCGCTACCCATCCGACCTCTTTAGTGATTGGATGGGAGCTGAAGACGCAGAGGCACAAAAAAACAGGCGCTGGTAGCTGCAACTACCCCGCCTGCCTGCTCCGGCTTGGCCGGAGCCTGACACCCGTATGCTATGCAAGGGCGGATGCCGAAAAGCCCACATAATAGAGTAGGCCCTACTTAAATCATTTCAAAGATATGAAAAATCTGAGCAAACATTGGAAAACGCTGCTTCCTGCCTTGCTTCTGGCACTGGCCAACCATCTGGCAGCACAAACCTTTTACAAGCACTGCCTTACTACCGATCCACCGGACATTGGCGATGAGAAGACCCTTTGTGAGGAATTTTCCGGTTTTAAAGCAGACCGGAAGATCGGGCCGGGCATTACACTGGCATCTTCATTGAATTTGTCCAGCCCGTGGTTAAATGGTGAAAACATCGAGATTTTCGGGGCTTTTATATTAGACGAGCCAGTGTATTTTTTGTTTTGCAATGTAAAAATGGGGTCGAATGCCGAAATTCTAACCATAGACCAATACCCCTTTGTAGCAATTGCCAGCAACTTTTTTGCCTGCGAAAATATGTGGGAAGGAATCACGATCAATGAAGGCTCATTGGCCTCCATCTGGTCCAGCCACTTTGAAGATGCAAAAAATACACTCATCTTTGATGACAATTCTACTGCCTACATCGACAAATCTGTTTTCAACCGAAACTATATTAGTATCCGCAACAAAAGCGGCAGTTTTGCCCAACCAGGCCCTGTTTTTTTGCTGTTTCGGAACAATACTTTCGATTGCAATTCAGAGTTGCTATCCCCGCATGCAGGCGAAATTTCTTTTGCAGGAATTTATCTGACCCAATGTGCAACTTCAATTGGAAGTAGTGCGGCCGTCAATACTTTTCAAAACATAAGGAATGGTATCTACTCTGACGAATCCAGCCTCGTTGTTCAGAATTGCAAATTTGACAATATGATCAGTGTAAATGGCGGCGAAGACGAAGGAGTAGGCATCAACTGCATTGATGGCTCTGTGGACGTAGATGGTTTCAACCAGGTGTTCAATGATTGTGAGCTGGCCGGTATTTATAGCAACGCAGCCAGCCTAAATGTAATAAGGTACACTTTTCAAGGCAGGCAAAAATATGGAGTAGCATCCTTCAATAACCTCACCGGTCAAATTATTACCATTGCAAACAATACCTTTAATCTGGATGACGAAACCAGCATTGCGGGCGTTGCATTGGAAAGAAGTGTAGCCGCTTCAGGTACACACAATCAGATCGTAGCCAATACCGTCAACATTTCAGCCGATAAAGTAGAAGAGGGCATTGGGATGATTGGAATCTTTGTCAGCGGATATGTAGCTGTTGACAATATGAAAGTTGCCTCTAATGACATCAATATATCATCACCCGATCCAATGGTGGAAGGCATTGCTATAGGTGGATTGGTGGCTGACAATTTTTTCATAATTAATAATGACATTGACTTCACCAATTCCAACTCCGGCGCTAATAGTGCCCGCTTTGGTATCCATCTGTTCAACATTCTAGGCGAAGGCCACAGCGTAAGCTACAATAACATCGCCGGCTCTGGCACACACAATCCTGCACAATGCGCTTTTCATATTGGAGGCGCCCAAAACGTCAACTATTGCGGCAATGAAGTAAACCACACCGAAGCCGGATTTCACTTTCTCGGGCTCAACTCCCCCAGCCTGCTCACCAACAATACTATCCATGTCCATGACCGGGGGCTGTATATCGAGGACGGCAGCACTTTTATGGGAGGGATAGGATCTCAAATACGCAGAGGCAATACCTGGAGTACTGCCTCCGGGGCCTATACCTCCTGGGCTGCGGAATGTACGGCAGAGCCGACACTTTCATATTTTCTCACTGAATCCTCTGCCCCCTCCATCCTGCCCCCGCTGCGCAATCCGGGAGGAGATGATTGGTTTCGGTATCTAAACGGCCCGGTCAACTACTGCCCCGTCCCTCCGCCCAAAGGGGGCGAATACCTCACCAAAATAGACAGCCTGGTGGCAAACGGCAGTTTGTTTGACTCCACCTCCTCAGAAACGCTTAAATGGTCGCATCGCCGTAGTCTGTATTACAAACTGCTTCGCTATCCCGATCTGGTGGAAGAAGGCTCTGCTGTGGATTCTTTCTTCACCAGTTTTGGTACGAGCACCTTTGCCGAATTTGCAAAAAATGATTATCTGCTTTACGGGGCCATGCAGATCGATTCGACCGATCAGGCCGCGCTTGACAGCCTTCATGGCACCCTCCACTGGCTGCAAGATTCGCTTCGGAGCCTCGACAACACCTTCGATCACCCGGCAGATTCGCTGGTATTGGATACCACTTTTGTAACGACAAAGCAGGTGCTGCTGGATAGTTTGCTGCTGACAGACTCCCTGGTGTACGATCTGGAAAAAACGATTACAGCGGGTCGTGCAGAACTATTGGACAGCCTCCTGGCCCTCAACGACAGCATTGGCACCGCCGAAAGCTACGAAGCCATGCTACAGATCATAAACCACCATCTGATCAAAGCAATGGCCGGAGAACTTGTGGATTCGGCCATGTACAGCGCCATTGACAGTATAGCTGCCATGAGCTCCGGCTCAGTGGGCCCGGCGGTAAGCCTGGCGCAGGGCCTGCTACCCTTGTGCGACCGCTTTCAGTACCTGAGCGACAGTACAGGAGCCGCGCCGAGGCATATGCTGCCAAAGGCTGTAACATACCGTGATATGCCCGATAAGATTGGTTTTGAACTGGCACCAAATCCAGCTACAACGCATGTATGGGTAAAGCTTCACCAAGCTGCTTCCGGTAGGATAAGGATATTGGATGTGAGCGGTAAAGTGGTACGCTCCAAGCAGCTCGAAAAGGATAGGCAGTATGTATGGCTACCCATAGCAGACCTGGCTGCGGGCATATACCTGGTAAGCCTCCATAAAGAGGACGGTATGGGCAGCACCAAAAAATTAGTAATCAGCAAATGATGTATAAACAGAGAATGGTTTGCCTTATCGGCAAACCATTCTCCTTAAATGAAAAAAGCCATGACAAAACGTCTCTTAAACATCTGCCTATTGTTCACTCTTGCCTGGCAAGTTATTGGCCAGCCCAAACATGACTATAACTGGCTATTGGGGTACGGCCCTGCTCCGGATCCTATTATTGGTGGATCATGGTTGAATTTTCATCAAAATCCAGTCGAAGTTTCCTTCTTTGATATTCAAATATTATATACGGCTATCTCCATGATCAGCGATAGCAGCGGGAGCTTGCAGTTTTACACCAACGGCTGTGAGGTGATCAATGCCGCACACGAATTGATGGCCAATGGGGATAGTATCAATGCCGGTAATGTGCATGACTGGTATTGCGAAGGGGGTTATCCGGCTGCTGAAGGGGCTATGACCCTGCCGCTCCCTGCTTCGGATAGCCTTTATTATATCTTTCATTTATGGAGAAATGATTCCTTATTTCTTGCTGAGGTGAAGTATTCCATTGTGGATATGAGCCTGAATAACGGATTGGGTGAAGTAATCGAAAAAAATACATTTCTGCTAGCTGATAAGTTTGCAGATCACATTAGCGCTGTCCGCCATGGCAACGGGCGCGACTGGTGGATCATTGTGCCTAAATTACAGTCGAATGCATACTATAGGTATTTGCTTAGCCCTTCCGGCATACATAGCTTTCCGCCACAGGCAGTAGGAGAAGCCTGGTCGCGCCGCTACTGGAGTGGACAGGCCGGTTTTTCACCCGATGGCGGCAAATACGTCCGGATGAATCCCTGGAACGGCCTGCACATCTATGATTTCGACCGTTGTGGGGGTTGGCTGTCCAATCCGCTGAAGATCGATTTTCCCAATGATACCATCTCATCGGGTGGCGTATCTGTCTCGCCCAACAATCGTTTTTTGTACGTATCGGCTTCCCGAAAAGTGTATCAGTTTGATCTCCGGGCCAATGATATAGAAAGCAGCCGGGTACTGGTGGCAGAGTATGATGGTTTTCAATCGCCCTTTTCTACCAGGTTTTACCAACACATGCTGGCTCCCGATGGCAAGATATACCTCACAGCCCCTAGCAGTGTCAATATTCTCCATATCATCCACCATCCCAACCGCAAGGGCCTGGCCTGTGAGCTGGAACAGCACGGCCTCATACTGCCCACACTGCATGCCTTTGCGGTGCCCAATTTTCCCTACTTCCGCCTTTCGGCACTGGATGGCAGCCCCTGTGATACGCTGGGCATTGATATGCCGGTAGATGTGGAGGAGCAGGCTGAGATGAATGCAGCTATGGCTATCTTCCCCAACCCGGCAGCGGAGCGGGTGCGGGTAGTGTGGTATGAGCCTTTGGAGGGCCGGTTGGTGTTAGCAGATTTGCATGGCCGGACGGTGCTCGAGCGGCCAATCGGTGTGGCGCAGCGGGAAGCGGAGCTGTCGGTGGCGGGCTTACCGGAGGCTGTATATTTGCTCCGCGTACGTACAAAAGAAGGTGATACGATAACTAAAAAGCTGGTGATTGCCAGATAGATAGCTTAACTTCAAAATTGAAGCAACTCCGCTAATTTATGAACTGCCAGGAGATACCCCAGCGGATATTTGTAAAGGCATTCGGATAGCCGGCAGTCTGGTAAAAAAAATCGTCTTGCCAAATCTCATGGAGGTTCTCCACCCGCAGAAAAGCCCGAAAATAACGAACCTTGAATGCTGCAAAAAAATCAAGGGCCGGATAGGGATCAATGGCGGCTTCCTGTAAATGAAACTGCCCGATGAGCGGTTGGTAGTTTGGTGCTTTCCAGGAGGTGTTGATCCGAAAGTCAAAACCCACCTTGGCCAACATCACCCTTTTGAATATCCGTCCCTCAAAGTAGAGGCTGTGCTTGGTGAATAAGGACGGCAGCCTGACGGGTGTTTCACTACTCTTTTGAAAACTCAGCCAGCTGTTGAGTCGGAATTTCCCCAACTTCACCGATTGTATGGCGCTCAATTGCAGCACATTTATGGTTCCGCTATGCTGCCGGGCAAAGCCTGATGTGTCAAAATATATATAATTATTCACCAAATGGTTGCCCGCCTCTAAACGCGTTCCTACAAAGGGTACCGTGTAGCGGGCATGCAAGCTCGTCTCAAAGCCTTTGTCAAAATCGTTGCGCCAAAGCTGCTGCTCCGTTACAAAAATCCGGTAGGCCAACAAGCTCGGTGCATAGCGCTGTTGCAACACTTCCAATTCGAGCCTGCCGCCTTTAAGTAAATCTACAAACAGCCGCCCGCCCAGCCGATAATCGCCCCTGTTGGCCGCCAGCCCAAGGTGGGCATACGTCTTCAGCTGGAGCCGATTGCCGGGCGAAAAATGATATTGCCCGCTGAGAATCAGGTTGTGCAAAGTGGAATCAACCGGCTCCTGATTCAGCCGGTGAAGGCGGTGCTCCAGCATGACTTCAAACAGGTCGCGCTGCGACCGAAGGCCCTTATGCTGCCTGCTTCGTTTGAAAGTAGCCAGGCCGAAGCGGTTGCTGAGGGTTTTGTTTTTTATATAATGCCGCAGCCCCCGAAGGTCGATCTGCAGATCGCCATAGAAAGCAGAGTCGGCAGCAGGGGAGGAGTCAGAAAATTTGTAAAAACTACGACGGTATTTGATCTGATGTTCAATCACAAAAGCCCGATCGGGAGCTGGCAAACTATCGGGGCGGGCATTTAGATCGAAGCGGTGGGTGTAGGCATATTCTCGATGGTCGTGCCGCGTTTCGGCAGACGAAAGGATTACCGGCACTGAAAATTCCTGCTCGCGGTTTTGCTCAGTAAGCGCTGCCACATCGATACCTCCATTGTCTTGCTGGCGGATTACATTAGAAAGATAGGTGATAAAAGCATGGTATCTGCCCCTTGGAGCCCGATACCAAAAACCAGTGGCAAAAGCACCGGCTCTGGCCTTTTGACGCGTATAAGCGCCTGTATTGTTGATGCGTTTGAAATTGAGGCTAAAATTGAGGCCATTGGCAAAGTTGCGGCTAAAATCGGCTTTAAAATAAGCGTCATCTTGTGTAGATCCCTGAGTGTAATAAGCATTGGTAAATGCTTTTTGAAGGCGATAAAACTTCAGTTGATCCATCTTCGTTTGATACAGATCAAACTGCCGAAAACCAATGTCAAAGCCTTTTTGAAAGTAGGATTGGTAATACAAAGGATGGTGGGCCGAGCCCAAATTGCCGAGATGGGCAAAGTCGAAATCCCGCTGCCGAGCCGGATCAAATTGTTCAAAATACTCCAGCACGGTGTCTTTAAAAGAAAACTCAACTTCCGGGTTGGCCAGCAAAAAATAAGCAACATCCAGCGTGTCTTCCTCCACCAACAAAGGCACCCGGCTGCTATCGCCTTCAGGGAGAGGTACTTCGACCTGAGCTGATAAAGGCGCTGACTGAACCAATGAAATAGTTAGCCAAAAAAATATTGCCAGTTGCCGGGGCATCGGGATCATCAATACATTTCACTTTTAGCTAAAACGCACAAATACCTTCCTATCACATATCGAGCACAGCCGGGCTCATTCCCATTGAGGAGAAGCCCCCATCGTGATACAGATTTTGCATCGTTACCATACGGCTGAGGTCGGAAAACATAAGCACACAATAATCCGCACAGCTTTCAGCGGAGGCATTTCCAAGCGGCGACATTTTATCAGCATAGTTGAAAAATTCATTAAAACCCTTCACCCCACTGCCAGCCGTAGTCATGGTCGGCGATTGCGAAATGGTGTTGACGCGCACCTTTTTGGCCGTGCCAAAGTGGTAGCCGAAGCTCCGGGCAAAGGACTCGAGGAGCGCCTTGCTTTCGGCCATCTCACTGTAATCGGGGAATACGCGCTGCGCAGCTATGTAGGTAAGCGCCACAATAGAACCCCACTCTTGCATAGCATTGAGCTTGTACAAAGCCTGCATCATTTTGTGGAAGGAGATAGCCGAAATGTCAAAGGTCTTTTGCATCCAATCGTACTTGATGTCAGTATAATCGCGGCCTTTGCGCACATTGAGCGACATGCCGATGGAGTGCAACACAAAGTCAAGCGGGCCGTCTAAAATTTCCATTGATTTTTTGAAGAGCTGCTCAAGGTCTTCTTCACTGGTGGCATCGGCAGGGATCACCTCGGCATTGAGCTTTTCACCCAATTCCTGAATTTTTCCAAACCGCAGTGCCACCGGAGCATTAGTGAGCGTAATATGGGCTCCCTGCTCCACGCAGCGTTCCGCTACTTTCCAGGCAATTGATTTTTCGTCGAGCGCACCAAAAATGACGCCCCTTTTTCCCGATAGTAAGTTGTTTGACATATTGAGGGTTAATTGGTTTTAGTTAAGTTTAGGCTGAGGACGAGGCTAGGGTTGAAGCATATCTCAGCTTTTGGTCTGGCTTAAGCATTACCTGATCTCCAGCAATTCCTTTGCGTTTTCAATAGCCGAGCTGGAGGGTGGGCTTCCACTCAGCATAGTAGCTACCTCTTTGATACGTTCTTCCTGCTCCAACAATCGCAAGCCGGTGACAGTTCTATCATCTTTGATCGTTTTGTACACAAAAAAGTGGGCATCTGCTTTCACCGCTATTTGAGGCGTATGGGTAATGGAAATTACCTGGTGCTGTTGTGAAAGCTGGTGCAGGATCTGCCCCATTTTGAGGGCAACATCTCCCGAAATGCCCGTGTCGATCTCATCGAATACCAGGCTTGGAAGTGGAATGGCGCTGGCAACCAGAGATTTGACACACAGGGTCAAGCGTGATAATTCCCCTCCTGATGCCACCTCGCCGACCGGCAAAAACCGACTGCCTTTGTTGGGAGCAAAAAGGAAATTGATCTCATCAATACCCGTTGGGCCGGGCACATCGGCAGCCTGGATGTCGATTTGCAGGCGAGCGTGTTCCATTGATAGCTGAGCAAGCAGTGTATGGACATGCTTTTCAAAGGTCGGCACAACGCTTTGCCGTTTTTTCGACAACTTTTTAGCCATCTGCATCAAGCGGGCCGTTTGTTGGTCAATGGCTTGCTGAAGCTGTTCAATCTCCCCTGATAAGTCGCCGAAAGAGTCGAGCTTTTTTTGCAAATCCGCCTGCAAATCCAGCAAACCCTCTACGGTATTGATATTGTGTTTGGTTTGTAGTTTATAAATCAGATCGAGGCGCGTTTGAGTTTCTTCCAATTGCTGCCCATCAAATTCTGTCTTATCTGCTATTTGCTCAAACTCAGCAGCCAAATCCTGCAATTCAGCAATGAGGCCCTGAAAGCGCTCATAAAGCTTTTGGAGGTCGGAATGGTATTGCTGTATCTGTCCAATAGTTTGTTGCATACTTTCCATCTGCCCAATAAAGGCGTGTTCATCTTCTGAAAGTTGTCGGAATACATTACCGAGCGTGCGCTTGATATCTTCAGCATTGGTGAGTCGTGCTTGTTTTTGTTCCAAACGTTCCTGCTCACCAGCTTCCAATACTACTTCTTCAAACTCTTTGAGCTGAAAGGCAATGAAATCAAGCTCTTTGGCTGCCGATTCGCTTTGCTGCCGGAGGGCCTGTAAGCGGCGGCTGTTGCTTTGATACCGGCTGTACAATTCCTGGTATTGCAGCAGCAGTTTGGTATTGTCGGCCAGTGCATCCACCATGCGCAGCTGAAAGGAAACATTGTTGATGTCTCGGGTATCAAATTGCTGATGCAGGTCGATGAGAGAAGCGCTGAGCTGTTGGAGTACTTTGAGATTGACGGGTGTATCGTTGATGAAAGCGCGAGATTTGCCAGAGGGTGTCAGCTCGCGGCGAATAAAAGTTTCGTCATCATAGTCGATATCGTTCGCTTCAAAAAAGGCCTGTAATTGGTATGAGCTGACGTCAAATTGGGCTTCCACTATACATTTTTTCTCCTGGTCGTACAATACCTTCGTATCGGCTCTCTTACCCATGATGAGACCCAACGCGCCCAGCAGGATAGACTTGCCGGCCCCGGTCTCGCCCGTAATGATAGTAAGGCCCTCCGAAAAATCCATTGCCAGCGATTCGATGATCGCGTAGTTTTGTATTTGTATGCTACGTATCATATTTCAATAAAACGATGGTGGCAAAGTTAATAGATGCTGGCCAATAATTACATCGCCAGCATGTCTGGCAAAGGGAAAATTGTAATCCAAATACTGCAAATATTTCGCTTTTATGAAGCACCGGAAGTTTACATTTCCGTTATTTTGAAGAAAATGAGTTCGAATAGTAAAAAAGTGCATTATAAATTGCTGATTTCGAGAATATTATATATGATCAATTATTTATCAATGTTTTTTTTTACAGAAATATTTGAAAAAGAATAAAGCTTTAAGCGCCCCATTTTCAAGGATTTATAGTGATTAATTTATCTTAATAGATCGTTTGGAAAACTACTTTTTAAATCAACTATGAGTTGAGTGCACTTCCTTTTTGTGAGAAATTGACCCTCGAAACCACCTCACCCCCATCAAATTTTCTAATCAAAAATCGATCTCTCATGAAAAGCTCAGTATCCAATGTTCTATCCTCCAAAACTGTCAATTTGCCCTTTAAGATCTACTTGACCAATTTCTACAAAATTGTCCTGATCATTTTTTATCTCCTTTCACTACATCTCAGTGCATTTGCCCAAGTTGCCAACTCGGCACTGGACCCCGAATTGGTGTTCACTTGTATTGACCAGCAGTTGATCGATCCAACGGTACCCATACCGGCACTTTATCAGCCGGTATGCGGTTGCGATGGAGTTACCTACCCCAATGCTGCAACTGCCCGTTATCGTTATGGAATAACCAGCTGGACTGATGGCGTTTGCCGACAGTGTGACCTCAAAGCTGAAGTAGTTCGGCAGCACACCGACTGTGATGGCGGAGATGTATGTATCTCGATTTCGGGAGGTACGGCCCCTTATACCTTGATTTTTGGCCACCAATCTACCGCCCATACTACTAATAATTTGGAGATATGTTTCCAGGATTTACCTCCCGGCAATTACACTTTGAAAATTATTGATGCACAAGCTTGCGAAGCGGCGGTGGCTTTCTCGATACCAGTAATTGATTATTATTTGGAGGCACGGATTAAAGACGTAAGCTGTTTTGGTGGAAGCGACGGAGCCATCGATTTGATTATCCAAAACAACACCCCTTTACTCTTCAGTTGGACTGGTCCGAATGGCTTCAGCGCAGATACGGAAGATATCACAGATTTGATCGCAGGTGTTTACAGGGTGAAAGTCACTACCTTGAATGGCGAATGTTATGCTTGGGCCTCATTTGAAGTAAATCAGCCGACCCAATTGGAAGCAGCGTTTAGTATAATTTCAGCAGATTGCCAAAATGGTGTGAGCGGCTGCCTGAAGGTAACAGGCGGCACCCACCCATACAAATTGTGGGTTTTTACCTGCCCGAACCCTCTGCCAACGCTGCCTCAGCCGATATTTGGCAACAATGATGAAGTGGAAGTTGCCGGAATGCAAGCTACAGATGCCGTAGTATTTGAAGCGCCGAACACGGGAGCCGACTATATTCGCTGTGCCCGCAATATCCCGCCTGGCGTTTATTATGTACTGGTAGCAGATGCCAATCGTTGCTGGACTTTTCTGCGTATCGAAATTCCTGACATAGGTGGCTTGCGACTGGAAGGTGAAGTGAAGCATGTAAGTTGTTTCGGGGGCAATGACGGTGCTATCGAATTGCATGTCGAAGGAGGTCAGCCGCCTTATCGCATCCGCTGGGAAAAGGAGGATGGAACTACAGGTACGGATTTGAATATGTTGACGGCTGGAATATATAAAGTGTGGGTAGTGGATGCCAACGAGTGTGTGGCAATGGAAACTTTCATTGTACGTCAGCCTGATGAACTAATGGCGGAGTTTGTCATCACAAGCCAGGATTGTGATGCCGGCACGGATGGTTGCCTTAAAATAAAAGGCGGCACAAAACCCTATCATTTATGGGCTTTTCGTTGCCCCCAACCTTTACCAAGTCTTCCAGATCCGATATTTGATAGCAATGGTCAACCTCAGGTGTTAGGAATGGATCCAACAGATGCGTTGGGGTTTGAACAAATTCAACTGGCGAATGATGTGATATGTGCCAAAAACATTCCTGCAGGTATTTATTATGTTCTTATTGTAGATGCCAATCGTTGCTGGATATTCAAGCGCATCAAAATAGAAGACCAGCCGGGCATTCGATTGAATTTCGATTTTGATCCCTACGGAAGTTTTGCCTGTGTGGATCCGGTAGGTGGAAATGCACCTTATCTGGTAGAGTGGTTTGACTTTTCAACAGGCGAGTATATTACCTCTGACGATGATTATTGTGTGAAAGATCTAAGTGAGGGAATCTATTCAGTTGAAGTTACAGATGCCAATGGATGTAGTGCCAGCCATATATTTGTGATCGAATCAACTCCATGCAAGGGGGGAACGGCCATAGTAGATCCTTCTGAAATCCAATCAGGACAAAACACCAATTTCATTCTTAGAGACTATAATGGCCTTCGCATCCAGTGGCAATTCAAAACCGATTTCACGGATTGGCTGGACATTCCAGGCGCTACTTCCGATCATTATGTAACACCACCGATCAGTGTAGGAACCGACAAGCGTATAGCGGTACGTGCTGCGGTAAGCTGTGCTGACGGTACGGTGGTGTTGTCGAGTGTAGCTACACTCACTGTCTTTGGCAACGATAATATTGACTCCCAATCCCCAGCTAGTGATCGCAATTTGTTTAACACCAACAATCAGCCTGTTCATTTTGACTACTTGGTTACGGCCTATCCTTCTATCACTAAAAGAATGGTACAGTTGCGGATGAATGCCTCCACGAATGATGCTACCATTACATTGGCAAATATGCAGGGCAAAACTTTGAAGGTTCGCAATTTGCAATCTATTAGCGAAGGACAGGTGGAAATGCTCGATTTGTCAGTTTTTTCCCCCGGAATTTACCTCATCCGAGTGGAAATGATGGGTACTTATGTTACCAAACGGGTCATTCTTCAAAAGCCGTAGGATAATTTCTAAGAAGGCAGTAAAGTACCTGACCTGATTTATCGAATGAAGAGCAGTCTGCTTATGTAGTCTGCTCTTCTCATTTACTTATCTGGAATGGTATAAAAAGGATATTAATCCTGTAGCTGTCCGATCTTGTGTTGCTTTACTACGCTTTCGAAATCAGTATCTTGCAACTTGCTTTCGAGCCAGGATGTGAAATCAAAATATTCAAAAGCTCTACGTTCGTATTCATCTTGCCTAAGCTTGAGAAGATCTTCGTGCAATTCAACAAAACCGTCGAGCAGTTCGCTTCGCGAGACCCAATCGGGGTATTTTTTCAAAAATTTCAAAATAATAGATTCCACCTTGAAAAGGCGTTTTCTTTTAGACAAATAGCGATAGGTTGACTGGACGATGTATTCCAGCAGTTTGTCATTCCCCAATTCATAATGAATAAAAAGGTTGAGGATACGGCCAAAACAGTGGATATCTTCTCGAATTTTCAGTTCGGGGTCATTCAGCAGGCGGTTGATCCATTCGAGAGCCTGTTCGTAGTGTCCAGCACCAAAATATACATAAGCCAAATTGAAAAAAATGCCCAATCGGTGTTGGTTTTCGATGTATTCTTCGTATTTGTCAAAAGCATCTTCGAAGGCATGCATATTTTGTGCAGCGCGTGAAAATTGACCGGTAGAGACGTATAGGTCGAGTTCGAGGTTGTAGCTGCGTGTAACCAGTCGGGCCTTTTGGGCAATAGAATTGCCGGGGATTTCCCGAAGTTTTTGCAAACTGGCCAGTCCTTCCTGGTGAAGTTTCAAGTGACGCTGAACGATGTACATATTGATAATTGTACTGGCATAGCGTTTATTGATGCGGCCCTTGCGCTGTATTTTGGGCAATTGTTCGAACATCTGTACCTGCTGGCGGATATGCTCATAGCATTTTTCCAACTCTCCGGTGAGGAAAAAATAGGTGAATCGGGCATTGTGGTAAAACAAACGGGCATTGAAGGAGCGGGCATTATCGATATGTTGATACAATTTGCGCTCGAATAATTGGCTCAGCGCTGCTTTTTCAGTCTCATGGCGAATGCTACCCTTCTTCCAGTAGGGGATGAACACTTGATCATGTAATAGCTGGAATTGGAGATAATTTCTATAAATCTCAAGGATATTGATCTCTTTTTGGAAACCTACATATACGTATTCCTCCAGCTTTTTATGATCGTTTTTACTGTGGATAATATGATGCTCCCATCGATATACTTCCAACAATTGTAAAAACCGCTCGTTGTCAGCTGCCGTTTGACGAGCCTTTTGAAGCATTTTTTCGCTCTGTTTATACAAGCCTTTTTCAAAAAGCAACTGGGAATTGCGCATCAATGCAGGAAAGGGATCTTCCGTATTGTTTTCGTGATACATACGTAAAGTACTGAGGATCAGCTTATAAAGATAGTTTTTAGTTACATGAAGTTGATTCAAAAAGGCTTCGCCCGCAAAAACCTGACGAATTTTAGCTTCGTCGTATACCGATTGGCGGCTAATGGCATCAAACAAACGCACATATTGGCTGGGTCTGCTACCGCCGTGGCGGCGGCTATACAGTTTGAAATAACGTTTTTCCTGTTTGCTAAGCGATTGAATAAGTTGAAATAATTCGTCAGAAACGGTTTTCATAAGCAAAAGAGTAAATTGGAATGCTACGTTTTGGATAATATTGGGATTTGCCTTTTGGGCGAGCTTCCCTAACTTTGGGACGTACAAAAGCTACGCCAGTAGTCTGATTTTCCATCCCTCTAAAAATTCCAAAAAAGGCACGGAATTGGCCCTTGTATGGGTACAAACCTGCCAAATTTTCCCTCCGGCACCTCCCCGCCCTGTATAACACCAATAAATCCTCCCCTCGAAAACCGATTTTCAAAATTTTTGCTCAATACGTTTATGAAGTACCCGATTCAGGCATATTTGTTTTTGCTGAGCTTGCTGTTCAACTTTTCATTGGCAGCCCAGCAAACTGTGCAAATCATATCTACAAGCTGCTCGGGTATGATAGAAGCTACTATTACCACCCCAGCCTGTCACAACGGCTCTGATGGAAGCATTTCGCTTAATTTGCTGGAGGATAATGGCAGTTCGCAAATCAACTGGCTCAACCTTCCGGTAACTGCCAACAGCGATGCTACCAGCTCTTACGATCTGTCGCCCGGTACTTATCGGGCAGAAATCACCAACACTTTCAGCTGCGCTGATACCATCGCCCTGTTGATTGCAAATCCAGCCCGATTGGTGACTACAACTATTGATAAGGAAGATGTACGCTGTAAGAATGAGCAAAACGGAGTTATTATACTCAATCCAGACAACCCGTCCTATGTGCAGCGCTATTATCTCAATGGGCAGACTCACGATGCCAATATCAGCAGGTTTGAAAACTTGTCGCCAGGCAATTATACTATACAAATAGAGGATGTAAATGGTTGTGTAGAGGAACGTTTTGCCGAGATTAGCGAACCGGAAAAGTTGGAATTGAGGACTGTCAAAGAGGATGTCACCTGCCCCGGCGGAACGGATGGCAAGCTCTTGATGGGTGCAGTGGGCGGAACGGGCAGTTACCAATTTTCGCTCAATAATCAACCTTTTCAAGATGTATTGGCCTATAATGACCTATCGGCTGGAATCTATGATGTATATGTAAAAGATTACAACTCCTGTATCAGCCATCGCAGTGTAACTGTTGAAGAGCCACCAGCACCCGTAATTAATTTCGATCAAAAAGATGTGACCTGCCCTGGTGGTCAGGATGCCCATTTTATCGTGATTATTGAAACGGTGGGTTTGGCTCAAGATCAGGATTACGAATATTCTCTCGATGATATCAATTATCAGCCCGACAGCCTCTTTGACAATCTGTCGGCAGGGAGTTACACAGCATTTGCCCGCAATAAGCAGGGATGTGTCAGCTCTGCTCAGGTATTCATCGATCAACCTGCCGAACCCAATATTAGCTTTGACAAAGAAGATGTAAGCTGCCCCGGTGGCGCAGATGCTCATTTCATAGTGATTATTGAAACAGTAGGTCTGACGGTTGAACAGGATTACGAATATTCGCTGGACGATGTCAACTATCAACCCGACAGCCTCTTTGACAATCTCAAAGCAGGCATATATACCGTTTTTGCGCGTAATGCCAACGGATGTGTAGAACAGGCTAGCGTAGTGATCGAAGAGCCAGAAACGGCTGAACTTCGCTTCGGCAAACAGGATGTGACCTGCCCCGGTGGTGCAGATGGAAGTTTTATAGTGATTATCGAAACAGTAGGATTGATGCAATCGGGGCCGTATGAATTTTCTCTGGATGGCATCAATTATCAGCCCGACAGCCTCTTTGAAAACCTATCGGCAGGGCTCTATGAAGTGTTCATTCGCAATGGAGCACAATGTATTCAAACGGCTTGGGTGCTTATCGAAGAGCCTCAAGCTCCCCAATTGGAATGGATAGTCGACCCACCTTCTTGCCCTGGCAGCAGTGATGCCCGCCTGCAAATTATCGTCAACCAGGGAGTCGGAAATGATGATTTTGAATATTCACTAAATGGCTTTGACTATCAACCGATTAATCAGTTCGATATGCTGGGTAGTGGATTGCATACTATTTATTTGAGAGATACCAGCGGTTGCAGTTATTCGCTTGCCGCATATATTGATGAGCCCGACAGCCCGATCTATAGTATTACTACCAGCGACGTCAGTTGTTTTGGCAGAACTGACGGGAGCATTTTAGTGGAAATAATTAGTGGAAACCTGCCATTTCAATTTGCCTTAGATGATATACCCTATCAAAATCAGGCACAATTCGATAGTTTGCGTTCCGGCATATATACCTTGTATCTGAGAGATGCTGCGGGATGTGTTTTTTCCCAATCTGTTCAAATTGCACAGCCTACTGCCTTGCAAAATCAGTTTGTCAGCAGTGACGCCACCTGTAGCCAAACCAACGGTTATATCACAGCTATGGCAATTGGCGGTACACCTTCTTATAGTTATCAATGGAATACGGGTGAACAATCGGCTGTGCTTGCCAACATTGCAGCCGGAATGTATGAACTTACTATTACAGATGCTGCAGGATGTACACTCACTTCGCAGCATTACCTTCAAAATATTGAAGGGCCGCAATTAACTGGATCGCAATCTGATGTAAGCTGTTTCCAAATGACCGACGGTGCTATTGATCTGCAAATCAACAGCCAGGTAAGTGTAGATCATATCATCTGGTCGACGGGAGTCAAGCAAGAGGATTTGCTGGATTTGCCAGCCGGCAATTATTCGGTAACAGTGGTGGATATTAACCAATGCTCCAGCTCTAAGCATTTCACGATTGATGAGCCTCAGGAGCTGAAAATAGCTGGCGAAATTCAACAGCAAGGCAATAGTGGCAGGCTGGAGTTGGAAGTGTCGGGCGGAACAGCTCCCTACACCTATGCCTGGTCGGATGGCTCCATTGCACCGATCATTGAACAGCTGCTTCCCGGTCAGTATTCCGTTACCATTACCGACGATAAAGGTTGTGTAGCCAGCCGGTCTTACCAATTACAGCCAAATCCGAATCAAAGCCTGGAAGATAACATAAATGTGTACCCCATACCAGCTTCGGATCAGGTGTATATATACTTCGACTTGCCTTTAGAGCAGGAAGTAAGCATACAGCTATTTGACGAGTTGGGTAGAAAAATTTGGGCTCTTCCTGCTAGCCGTCTTCTCAATGAACGAGTCACTTTGGAAGTAGGGGGATTAGCGGCAGCTGTTTATTATGTACATATTCAGGTTGATGATCAATCATTGACCCGCAAGTTGGTAGTCTTCAATGATTAACACATTGGGTTACTGCAACTGTTGCAAAAAGGTGGGATCCACCTGTATCCCCATCTGCTGGGCCTGTCGGGCATCCTGTTGGGCGGCAGCCTTGTTGCCGAGGTTGAATTGGGTCTTGGAGCGTTCAAGATAAAAAAGGCCTTGCGAGTTGGGGTCGAGGCGAATAGCTTGATTGAGATCCTTCATGGCTTCTGCATAGCGCCCGAGGTAGCGCTTGATCAGACCCCGTTCATAATAAATGCCTGCATGATAAGGATCCAATTCGAGGTATCTGGTGTGATCGGCGATGGCCTGCTCGTAATTTTGTAAATGGTTGTGAACCAGTGAACGATTGAGGTATAGATTTTTGAATGCAGGATCAAGCTTTTCGGCTTCATTAAAATCCTGCAATGCCAGTTCGTAGCGTTGAAGAGCACCATACGCAGCCCCGCGATTGACCCGAAACTCTACATTGTCGGGCTCCAGCTCGATGGCCTTGTTGTAGTTGGCAAGCGCTTTATGCACATCGCCTTTGTCGAACCAGGTTTTGCCGAGGCTGTTGTAAGGTGTAGCTTTGCCGGGAGCCATCTTGATAGCCTTGTTGAAGTTTTCGATGGCTTTGTCAAAGTCTTTATTTTCCCGGTAGTAAATACCGAGATTGCCAAAGGGCAGGGAAGTTTTTTGATAATATTTGAGTACGTGCGTCCAAAGGGTACCTCCATTTTTCCAAACTTTGCATTGCTGAAAAGTCATGCCTGCAAAAAGCAAAAGATAGGCAGCAGCACCCAGTTGCAAATAAAGCTGACGGGCGGGGTATTTTTTGGTGAAATAATCAAAGCCGTAGGCTACCAGAAAAAACAGTCCGAAATAAGCAATGTAAGTAAATCGGTCGGCAATAAACCCCTGTCCGGCGCCTAATACTTGCAACAAAAACACTATGTTGACAAAGAAAAAGGCTAAACCAAACAAAAGAGGCCGCCAGTTTTTTTGAAATGCCCGATACATCAGATAGAAGAAGCCGAATGCTCCAAGCGGCGCGGCATAAAAGGCCCAGTTGAGCGATTTGGGATAGGGATAGAGCGGCGACATTTCGTAGGGAAAGACAAATTTGACAAGGTAAACGATGAGCGAATAAGCCCCGATGAGCAGGCGCTGGAAGAAATTGTAATAGGCTACCTCGCTATCCTTTATGGTATCCGCCTCTGTCAAAAAATAGATGCCCAGCCCTCCGATGAGCAATGAAAGCGCAAAGAAGGGCAATTTTTCCATAATAAGTTTTTGCTTCAGGGGCCTGCGGAAATAGTAATCGATGGCCAGCAAACTCAGCGGGAGCGCCACTGCCTGAATTTTGGAAAACAGGGAAAAGACAAAAAGAACCAGCGTGAGCGTGTAAAACAACTGCTTCCGCTCCTTTCGCTGCAAATAGCGAATGTAGGTAAACATGGCCGCCAAATAAAAAGCCCCAAAGAGCACATCTTTGCGCTCCGTTGCCCAGGCTACACTCTCCACCCGCATCGGGTGAATAGCAAAAAGCAGGGCGCCAATCACAGAGGCCGTAGTGCTCAGTTTCAAAAGCAACAACAAACGGTACACAAAAAATACGCAGACCAGGTGGAGCAGTAAATTGTCAAGATGAAAAACAAAAGGATCGAGCCCGAAAAAATGCTTTTCCAAGGCGAAAGTAAAAATCGTTAGCGGATTGTAGCCGCCCATTACCCGCTCCGTGAAGATGTATTTGATATGTGCCGCATCAAATACCTCAAGGTTTTTATTGTCCAGAATGTTGACATCATCGTCCCAATTGACGAAATCATTGGACAGACTGGGCCAAAAGGTGATCGCTGTTATCAGCAAAACGGCGAGCAGCGGCAGCACCAGCTCTTTGCGTTGCCAAAAAGCCTTTTTGGGGCGCTGTTTTTTAGCACGTATCGCTTTTTTTAACGGGCGCTGCTTTTTCGTTTTTCGTGCTTTTGCCATACGGTAAAAATAGAAAAAGTCTATTCTGATCTTACAATTATATCGACTTTTTTAGCAAAATGATGCAGGCATTCCATCACTTCAGGCTGGACCATGTGAAAGGTAGCTCTAGTAGCTTTTTCAGCTCAGGCAAATCGACTTGGCTCACTTTACGCACTCCGGCTTCCGAAAGCGCCGCAGCCGTTACCCTGCCGATAGCACCCACTCGCTGCCGGGCCAGCAAGGGATATTTGGTGAAATAGACCTGCACATTCATTGGGCTGGTGAAGAGCAGATAGTCACAAGGAGGCAGGGTGAAATGGGCAAGTGGCTGATTGTGATACACGATCAATGAAAGGGTTGAAATATCTTTTGCCAGCAAGTGTTGCACCGATTGGCGACTGTTGGCAGCCTGCGGAAAAAGCACCCTTTTACCTTTTGCCAAAACACTAAAATCAGCCGCAGTTTTTTGTGGCTTGCCGGTACCGATAAAGTCAACGGGCCAATTCATCTGCCACATCACAGCAGCAGTAGCGCTACCCATAGCAGCCATCCGCATGGCGGGCCGGTAGCCTATGGCCCGGCATCCTTCGGCAAAGAATCGGACTGCCTGCTGGCTATAAAAAAAACACCAGTCAGCCTCCGGAACGGCCATAAAATTTGCAGGACTGAAGTGGATAAGCGATTGGCAGTATAGCTCAAAATCCGCTGCCAGCAAAGGTTTCAGAGAGGGATCGTCATCGGAGAGGTTGCGGCTGACAAATACTTTGGGCATGTGGATTCATTTTTTTCGCCGAAGGTGAGGAATGCGTAAGCCTGCCTCTGAGCTTTCAATCAACACCTTCAGGCGGCGCTCACGGGTGGCTGCCTGCTTGGCACTCATCACCCACCAGATGGTCGCCTTTTTGGCAGAGGGGGGCAGCCGGTCAAAAAAAGCAGCAGCCTGGCTGTTAGCTCGGAGTTGCGCCTCATAAGATGGATCAAATTGTACATTTTCTCTTTCGTAGGCGTAGCGGTTTATTTTTTCCACATTGCGGGCCTTATAAATGGAAAGTCCGGAAGGTTGTACCCTTCCCTCGGCAATAAGCTCTTTTATACGCCGGAGGTTGGTAGCACTCCAGATACTGGTGGCGCGGCGAGGCGTGAAGCGAATTTTGTAGCGCTGCTCATCAATGGATTTGCGGAGGCCGTCGATCCAGCCGTAGCAGAGTGCCTCATCTACTGATTCGGGCCAGGTGATGCTGGCTAAGCCAGATGCTTTTTTGTAATAACCTACCCAAAGCTCCTGCTGTGTTTGGTGATATTCATCGAGCCAACTTCGGAAGGCTTTTGGAGTAGGAAAGAAGGTTGGAATCATGAGTGATATTATTGAAGCACTTGTTGATTCAAAATAAATCGATGGCCTCAATTTCGACCAGTTTGAAAAAACACACCGCACAGACCTTCGCATTGACAAGCGCATTATTCGACTGTGTATATTTTTTGCCGTACAATTTCTGGTGCAATTCATTGAGTGTAGGCCATTTATAGCCACCTCGCTTACCGGGCAGTTTGCAAAAATAGGTGCTTTCCTGCATGGTGCAATACCGCTCGGCATGTTGAAGCGAATGGGGTATGGTCTTTCGAACATACTCAGCTCCCACCACATTTTCATTGAATTTCAAATTGTGTGATACGACATAGGTGGCATCTCTAACAGCCTCTTTGAATGTGTTCAGTACTTCCAGAAGCGGAGCCCCCTTCTCTCTGGCTTCATCAGTGGTAAAACCCTGGCGCTGTTCGGCTTCTACAGGCAGCTCAAAGCTTTCGGGCTTGATAATGTAGTGGGCGCTGCTGAGGGGTTTGCGTTTGTTGTCGCACACCAGCCAGGCGAGTTGCGTCATACGCGGCCAATTGAACGTATCGGTATGTGGGGCTTTCCAGTTGCGCGGAAAGCCCGTAGCGGCAGTATCAAAAAACAAAAAGGTAGTTGTTTCACCCATAGTTTACCAGTTCATCCGATCGCGCAAGCTTTGGATGTGTGCTACATGATGTTTGCCATGCCAGGCATACAGGGCAAGATTGACATCCAGGCGGATCAGTGTTTTCATTTCAGGATGAAAGTACGCCTTTTTCCAATCATTTTCCGACATCGCGGCTAAGAGTTCGGCCCAGCGGGCGTGGAGGGCATCGAGCAGACTCAGGGACAGCTCAACGGGAGCTGAGCGGGCATCGGGTAGTACGGCCCAGTCCGCTTGCTCATAAGCTTTGATGGTAGGCTGGGATTCGGTAAGCGTCCAGCGGAAACGGATATAACTATTGATATGGCTGTCGGCTACATGATGTACTACCTGCCTCAATGTCCAGCCATCGGGGCGATAGGGCGTTTCGAGCTGATCCTCTGTAAGGCTTTCAACAGCAGTCCGCATTTGCATGGGCAGCGCACGAATGTCGGCCAGCCAACTCCTAATTTGCCCCGCAGTAATATTATCAATATTATCAGGGGCTTTAAATCGGCCGGTGGGGAAGCGAAGTTGTTCGAGGATTGGGTCTTTGATTTTGGTCATGGTATAGTGGGTTTCTTCAGATTTTCAAACTATCAAACTATCAAACTATCTTTCTGCCTTTACCTCTCCCTTCAAATTTTTAAGGCACTCACTATCTGCTCGGCTAGTTGGTAACTTGTGGCCGATGATAGTTGTATGCTGCGCAGCGGAGCATCCCAGCTATCGGCCAGGCAGGCCCAAACGTGGTAATTGTTGGAGCCATCCTTTTCGCAGTAAACACCCAGCGGCATCTGGCAGCCTCCGCTCATCAATTGCAACACTTTTCGCTCAATATTGGTGATGGCCGCTACTTGTTTTTGGTGAATTTGCTGCAATATACGCCGAACCCTGTGGTCTTCTTTCCTGCATTGCCAGGCTAACACACCCTGAGCCGGAGCAGGTACAAACTCTTTAGGATTTAGCGGGATTACTGCAAAATCGTCGAGTGGAAGCCGAAGCCGCAATAAGCCCGCTGCCGCCAGCAGTATGGCATCGAACTGATCTTTCTTTAGCTTAGCCAAGCGGGTGGGTACATTTCCACGAATGTCTTTTAGTTGGATATCCGGTCGCAGGTTTAACAGCTGCGCCTTGCGGCGGGCTGAAGAAGTACCTACTATAGCCCGTTGTGGAAGCTGCAACAACTGATCGGGATCAGCGGTTTCCTTTCGCAGCAACAGCCAATCGGCAGGGTTCTCCCGATAGCTCAAGCCCCCGATCACCAGGCCTTCCGGCTGTGTGGTGGGCAAGTCTTTCATGGAATGAACCGCCAGGTCCACTTCGCCGCTGAGCAGGGCTTCTTCAATTTCTTTGGTAAAAAAGCCTTTACCTTCAATTTTGTCAAAGCTTAGATGCTGTATTTGGTCGCCTTTGGTTTTGATGACGCATAGCTCAGAAGGTATGCCCGCCGAATGGAGCTGCTCCTGTGTGTAACGGGCCTGCCACAGGGCCAGCTGGCTGCCGCGAGTTCCGATAATGAGTTTTGAAGTGGGGCTTTCCAATATCTGATACTACTTTGCAGGCAAAGATAGGGAATATATCGAGTCCGGAATTTGTCATATTCGCCAGCAGATATTGGCATTTTTACAAATAGGTGAAGTATCTTCCGACTTGTAAAACTAATCTGCACAAAACTTATGGAACTCACTGCCCGCCAACTCAGCCAGCTGCTCAATGGCAGCATCGAAGGAGATCCCGACGTGACGGTCAACCGCCCTGGCAAAATAGAGGATGCCACCCCCGGCTCGATCAGCTTTCTTGCCAATCCCCAATATGAGCCTTATGCCTATCAAACTCAAGCCTCCATCTTGCTCGTGTACAAAGATTTTGTGCCGGCACAGCCAGTACAGGCCACGCTCATTCGCGTAGAGGATGTGTACGGCAGCATAGCCAAGCTGCTGGAACATTTTGGTGGGGCCAAGCATCCGGAGGCTGGCATTTCTGCAAAGGCTGCCATACATGAGCAGGCACAGCTTGCTGCTGAGGTGTATGTAGGCGAATTTGCAGTCATCAGTGCCGGAGCAGAAATCGGCAAGGCTTGTGTAATTTATCCGCAAGTGTATATAGGCAAAAGGGTCAAGCTCGGTGAGCAAGTGGTTTTGTATCCCGGGGCCCGGATTTATGACGACTGCGAAATCGGGGATGGTTGTATCATCCACAGCAATGCCGTGATCGGCAGCGATGGCTTTGGCTTTGCTCCGCAAGAGGATGGTTCGTATAAAAAAATTGCCCAGATCGGCAAGGTAATCCTCGAAGCGGAAGTAGAAATCGGAGCTAATACCGTGATTGACAGGGCTACGATGGATGCCACCGTCATCCGGCAGGGTGCTAAGCTCGACAACCTCATCCAGATCGCACACAATGTCGAGATCGGGGCCCATACGGCTATTGCAGCACAAGCTGGAATAGCAGGCTCTGCCAAAATAGGGAAGCATTGTATGATCGGTGGGCAGGCCGGATTTGTTGGTCACATCAAGGTAGCAGATGGCACAAAAATACAGGCCCAGAGCGGCGTGGCAGCTCCCATCGAAGCGCCTAATACGGCCTGGTATGGCTCTCCAGCGCTCAACTATCGGCAGTATTTGCGGGCCTATGCGCTATTCCGCCAATTGCCAGAGCTGGAGGCGCGCCTGCGGAAACTGGAAGCAAGCGAGATGTGAAGGGATAATTTTGATGTGTTTAAGCTACAAATGATCCTGCCAAAGCGCCAATTTTCCCAAAAAGCGTATCTTTGATGCCAAATTGAGGGAGAACACTGATATATGAAACAGCATACTATCAAAACTGCTGCAACCATTACAGGCGTTGGCCTGCACACCGGCAAACAAGCTAGCGTTACTTTCAAGCCCGCCCCGGTCAACCACGGTTACAAATTTCAACGAGTCGATTTAGATGGATCGCCCGTCATTAGTGCGGATGTGAGCCGTGTAGCCTCTACCAAGCGGGGTACCGCCATCCAAAACGGCAGCGCTACCATCTATACTGTTGAGCATGTCCTTTCGGCACTGGCAGGCTTGTCGATCGACAATATACTGATCGAACTGGATGGCCCCGAGGTACCTATTATGGACGGGAGCGCCAAAGCTTTTGTGGAGGAATTGTTGAAGGTAGGCAGGCAGGAACAGGAAGAAGAGCGGGAATATTTTGAAATCTCGGAGCCCATCTGCTACCGCGATGAGGAAAGCGGAACCGAATTGCTGGCATTGCCGGCAGAGCATTTTCAGATCACGGCACTCATCGATTTCAACTCCTCCGTGCTGGGGCATCAGTATGCGAGCCTCGACAAGCTCGACGATTACAAAACCGAAATCGCCCCCTGTCGTACCTTTGTGTTTTTGCACGAGCTGGAGTACTTACTCGATGAAGACCTCATCAAAGGGGGCGACCTGGACAATGCCATCGTCATTGTTGATCGGCTGATGGATCAGCAGGAACTGGATGCACTGGCCAAACGGCTTGATAAGCCGAGCGTGAAGGTAGAGCATGAGGGTATCCTGAATACCGTAGATTTGTACTTTGAAAATGAAGCTGCCCGCCACAAATTGCTGGATATCCTGGGCGATTTGGCACTCATCGGAAAGCCTATGAAGGGGCGTGTAGTGGCCACCAAACCCGGCCATACAGCCAATATCGAGTTTGCCAAATTGCTGAAAAAGCAATACCAGGAGCAGCGCAAGCTAAAGGGAAAGCCCAAGTACGATCCTAATGCCGAGCCGCTTCACAATACGGTGGATATTCAGAAACTCCTTCCACACCGATTTCCCTTTTTGCTGGTAGATAAGATCATCGAATTGTCCGAAGAGCATGTTGTGGGAGTAAAAAATATTACTTTTAATGAACAATTCTTTCAGGGGCATTTCCCCAATAATCCAGTGTTTCCAGGCGTTCTACAAATGGAAGCTTTGGCACAAACAGGAGGGATTTTAGCCCTTTCCACTGTGGATGATCCCGAAAACTGGGACACCTACTTTTTGAAAATTGACAATTGTAAGTTCAAGAATAAAGTAGTTCCGGGAGACACCCTGATACTCAAAATGGAACTGCTTGGCCCCATCCGCCGTGGCCTGGTACAAATGCAAGGGACAGCGTATGTGGGTAACAAAATCGTTTCAGAAGGGGAATTGACTGCTCAAATCATTAGAAGATCGTAAGTAAAATGAACCACACACTTAAACAAGTACACCCCAATGCCATTATTGGGGAAAATGTGAAAATTGGCCCTTTTGTCACGATCGAGGAAGATGTTGTTATCGGTCAAGGAACTGAAATCGGGCCGAATGTATGTATCCTCAACGGCACCCGCCTGGGCCGCAATTGCAAAATATTTCCCGGAGCGATCATCGGCTCCATTCCTCAAGACCTCAAATTTCAGGGCGAAAACTCCTTCCTCGAAATCGGCGACAACGTCATCATCCGCGAGTATAGCACCATCAACCGGGGTACGAGGGCCAACTACCGCACCGTCATCGGCAGCAATACCCTCATCATGGCCTATTGCCATGTAGCACATGACTGCATCATCGGTGAGGGCTGCGTACTGGCCAATTGTGTCAACCTGGCAGGGCATATCAAAATAGGCCCCAAAACCGTGCTCGGTGGGCTCACAGCTGTTCATCAGTTTGTGCGCATCGGCGATCACGTGATGGTGGGAGGCGGATCATTGGTGCGCAAAGATGTGCCTCCCTACGTCAAAGCTGCCCGCGAGCCCCTCAGCTATGCCGGTGTCAACAGCATCGGCCTGCGGCGGCGGGGCTTTACCAACGAGCAAATCCACAACATTCAGGATATTTACCGCATCCTTTACATAAAAGGCTTCAACACCACCCAGGCAGTGGAAAAAATTGAGAATGTATTTGGCGCTACACCCGAGCGCGATAACATTCTACAGTTTATCCGCGATGCCAACCGCGGCATCATTAAAGGCTTGCGTCAGCATAGCCATTACAACGGCAGCAGTGCGAATGGAAATAGTTTTAAATGACATAGGGAAGCGCTATCGCTACGACTGGATTTTTCAAAATCTGCATTACACCTTCCGGCCCAATCAATCCTATGCCATCACCGGCCCCAACGGATCAGGCAAATCCACCTTACTCAAAATACTCTGCGGGCATCTCTCTCCCTCTCAGGGAAAGCTGAGCTATTCCATTGATAATCAAGCACTTAGAAACGATCTGGTTTATCGCCAACTGAGCTATGCAGCACCTTACATTGAACTGATCGAAGAGCTTAGGCTGGAGGAAGCATTGCACTTTCATGGCCGGTTCAAATCTTTTTACAATGGTATGAAAGCCGCTGACATCATTGAGTTGCTGGGCTTTGAGCAGGCCCGCCAAAAGGAAATCCGCAATTTCTCCTCCGGCATGAAGCAGCGCCTCAAACTAGCTTTGGCCATTTGTAGCCAGTCCTCCCTACTACTGCTCGATGAGCCTACCACCAACCTCGACAAGCAAGGGGTGGCCTGGTACCAAAAGCTGATCGATCGTTTTGCTGCCGAGCGCTTGGTGATTATTGCCAGCAATGTGGAGGCGGATTACCGTTTCTGCGGAGAGCAGATCAGTATGATAGATTACAAAAAAATGTAATAGAACTTGCAAGTGTTGGTTTTTCCCTGGAGCTTGATGAGGACAATACTTTGATCATGCATGAAGAAAGGAGCTGTAAACACCAGTGCAGTAGTTGAAAGGCTAATCCCTGCGATGGCCGGTGCAAAATTCAGATTATGGAGCCTTGTTCGATGCTATTCTGTGAATGTTTCTATCCGAAAGGGAGCTGTGATGCGTCTATTACGTTCGGGCTGACACTGAATGAAGATGAAGCATTTCTGGCACATTTTGAGCCTTAAAAAGAAGCGACTGCGAAATTACAAGCGCCCTTTCATATCTTCCAAAAAGCCCCGCACCTTCTTCAGAGATTTCAGCGATTTTTGCTTTCCGGAGAGGTACCTGCGGTTGCGTTTGATCTCCCGTTTTGCGCCTTCCAGGGTGTAGCCCTTCTCTTTTACAAGCTGGTAGATGGTGCGAAACTGGTCGAGGTTCTTTTGGGTGAAGCGGCGGTCACCTTTTCGATTCTTTTGAGGCTTGAGCAGGTCAAATTCCGACTCCCAAAAGCGGATGAGCGATTTGGAAACGTCAAACATCTCGGCTACTTCGCCAATAGAATAGTAGAGCTTGGTGATTTCTTCTTTGAGCTTTGGCATGATCACAGGAAGGTTTGAATTAAAATATAGCACAACAACAGATTAAGAATATCAGTAAGATAAATAGCTTTTCGGAATTTACCAAGTCTCATCTTTTCAATTTGCCGATGAGCACATCCTTCGCTGCTGCCGGATTGGCCCGCCCCCGCGAGTCGCGCATCAGCTCGCCCATGAAAAAACCGAGCAGGCCTTTTTTGCCATTGCGATAGGCTTTCACCTTATCGGGCCAGCGTTTCAGCACCTCCTCAGCCAGCCCTTCCAAAAGCTCCGCATCATCGCTTTGCAACAATTGCATGCTGGCCGCCAAGGTGGTCGGCGAACTTTTTGGTTTTGCTGCCAAAGCGGGCAAAAGAGTCTGGTAGGCGGTAGAATGACTCAGCTTTCCGGATTCAATGAGGGCAATAAACTCGATTAGTGTGGCCTGGCTGAAGGGAAGCTGATCCAGCCTGCAGCCTCTTTCCCTGGCCATCGGAATGAGTTTGTTGATAAGCAAATTGGCAGCGGCTTTGTAGTGAGAACATTGCTCCGCCAGCGCCTCAAAGTATTGGGCGGTGCTGCGTTCTTCGCTCAACAGACCTGCATCGTAAGCCGAAAGTTGAAAAGCTTCCATCCATTGGGTTTGGTACTCGCGGGCCAGCTTCGGCAGGCTGGTGCGAATGGCTGCAATAGTTTCTTCGCTCATCACTACCGGCGAAAGGTCGGGTTCGGGGAAGTAGCGATAGTCGTGAGCCTCCTCCTTGTTGCGCAAGGGACTGCTACGGCCGCTGGCCGGATCGAACTGGAGGGTTTGCTGTTCAATACTTCCGCCTGCTTCGAGGATGTCTATCTGGCGGCGCGCTTCATATTCGATCGCCTTACGGGCATAGCGCATTGAGTTGAGGTTTTTGATTTCACAGCGCTCCCCCAGCTTTTGGTCGCCCAGCTTGCGCACCGATACATTACAGTCGCAGCGCATTGATCCCTCTTCCATGTTCCCGTCCGAGATGTCGAGATAGCGGGCCAGGTGGCGTATGGCAGTCATAAAAGCATCCACCTCCTGTGCCGATCGCAAGTCGGGTTCGGTGACTACTTCCAGCAAAGGCACACCCGCCCTGTTGAAGTCGATGAGGGAATGGTCGGATGCCTGATCGTGGATGCTTTTGCCGGCATCTTCCTCCATGTGAATGTGATGAATACGTACCCGCCTGGTGCTTCCATTGACCGAAATCTCCAATGCACCGCCGCTACAGACAGGCTGGTTGTCCTGTGTGATCTGGTAGCCTTTTGGGAGATCGGCATAGAAATAATGCTTTCTGTCAAAATGACAATAGCGATTGATCCGGGCATCCAGAGCCAAACCTAAACGGACAGCCATTTCCAATTGCCGGCGATTCAGCACAGGCAAGGTGCCGGGATGGCCAAGCGACACGGGACTCACCTGCGAATTGGGTGCGGCGCCAAAGGCGGTACTATCGGTACAGAAGGCTTTGCTTTGTGTGGCAAGCTGGATGTGAACTTCCAGTCCGATGATGAGTTCGTAAGAAGAGTACGGGTGCATAGGCTTGCAAAATTGGGAAAGTAATGCCGGAAAATCAAAGTACAGTAGCTCTTAAAAAAGCAGAGCCCGCCAGCACAGTGATAACCATACAAACTGTTAGCAAAATCAAATAAACGCCGGCAAGTAATCCTGCCTTGATGCAAGTTTTTAAATAGCCCTGCTGATATACTTTTTTTTGTGCCAGCACTATGTATAGCATGCCAATCAGGCTGAGCACGGGGATCACCCAGTCTGGCAACATACTTTGAAAAAGTACGAACAGACTGATAAGTACGAATAAAAAAGTATGTACATGCAGCAAAAAAATGAAATGCTCCACATAATATCGTTTGCTGCGAAAGTAAAATAACATGAATGCCAGGGAAAACAGCGGGATCACCAAAAACACCAGCCAACTAATCCGGCCGATGAGGTATCGGATAAAATCGGAGCTTTTGTCAACAAATTTCAACTTTTGGCGAAAGATGAGTTGATTCCAAAAGCCCTCAATGTGGTACTTCTCAATCAATGTATCGGCCGATAAAGTCAGGTAATCTTCATTGGAAATGGTGGCACTTTTTTCATTTGCAATTTTGAAAAAACGATCCAATTCGATGCTGTCCTGCTGGGAACTGTCGCGCAGAGCCAGCCGGATATTGAGACTATCCAGCGCCTGATGGGCCATTCCCGAACTAAATTCCTGCTTGATCTCCTGGCTCAACGAGTCGATCTTCAGCTGAATCTGTTTGCGCTCGAATCGCTCTTGAATACGCAATGCTTTACTCACATTGAGGCTGTCATCCATATTGGATTGAAAAGAAATAACGGCGATCAACGCAATAATGGCTACCAAAAACAGTCGCACAGGATGGAGGTAACTTTTGTGCCGCCCTTTGAAATATTCGACCGTTAGTTTGCCCGGCATTGCCAGAGCAGCCAGTGTTTTGAATATCTTCGAATCAAAATTGAAAATGGACTGGAAAAATTCATAGACCAGCTCAAGCACGGTAACGCGGCCTGTAGTGCATTTTTGGCTGCATGCCGGGCAGTAGCTGGCATCCTCCGGTAGAGGTTGTTTGCAATTGAGACAAAGGGAAGGGGGCGGTACCTGCTGAGATTGCTCCATATCAATTAAAACGATTGGACATCAGCAAGATGCAAAAAAAGCCATCAGGTGTGTAGGTTATTATTTTCCAATTCCCTTAGCTAAGCAATGATTGAATTCAATCAAACGATTGGTTGGAAACACTCGCCAAATCTACAAGCTCTTTGTATTCCTGCGGACTCAGGCCATCCATACAATAGTGGATCGGGTTTACTTTCTCACCCTTGAAAATTACTTCGTAATGGAGGTGCGCTGCCGTGGAGGTGCCGGTAGAACCAACTGTGCCAATCTGTTGACCACGCTTCACCTGTTGGCCCGGCCTCACTTCCACTTTGTTGAGGTGAGCATACAGCGTTTTGTAGCCATAGCCATGATCGATCATAATATGAGTACCGTATCCGCTTTTATTGCGCTTCACGCTGATCACTTTACCATCGCCGGTAGCCTGTACAGCTGTGCCTTTGGGGGAGGTAAAATCGATGCCGGTATGCATTCTGCGCCGTTTGAAAATTGGATGGATGCGCATGCCGTAGCCGGAGAGTGCGCGAATGTTGCGGCGAAGTTTGTCAGAAGCTACCGGTTTGATGGCCGGCATACAAGCCAGCATCTTTTCCTTGTCCTTTGACAATAAGGTGAGCGTATCCAGCGATTTTGACTGGATGGTAAGCTGGCGGGCCAGCTTGTCGGCCTTTCCCTGAGTAGCGATGAGCAAATCGCCCGTATTTTTGTATTTGGTGAGGTTGCTGTATTTATCGCTACCGCCAATACCACCGTGCCAAACATCCTCATCAATCGGATCCATCCCGAACAGCATACGGTGTACGCTGGCATCACGCTCCTGCACATTTTCCAGCACTTTGCCCAGCACTTCCATTTGTTTATTGAGAGCCAGGTACTTATACTCCATCTGCTCAAGCTCGCGGATGAGTGCCTTTTCCTTAGGAGAAGGGAAGTAGGTATAAGCAATAGATATGATGATGATGGCTGTGATGACCACTGCTGAAAAAAAGCCCAGCATGCGCAGTGCTTTTGTTTTCAATGGCTCCACTACCTTCTCATACCTCAGGGTTTGCGTATTGTAAACGAATTTATCTTTTCTCATAAAGCCTTCTAATTCGTTAGCTAAAAATCACTACTTTTGTAGCCAATTTTAGCATTGGGGTTAGTTTTCTCATGTTAAAGCATGACAAAAGTAGTTGTCGGCAGCTTATTTTCAAAGGAATCATAGAGAATTTTTCAACCATATATCCCGAGATAGGGAACCATAGCGATACTATAAGCGTATCGTTTAAAGTGCTTGAGAATTAGTCGTTTATGTGTAATTAATTTGCTGACTTTTACGGGCCATTGCATCAAATGCTGAAGCTTTTTTTCTAAACAATTTGCTTACTGCTTTTCCACTTTCAAAGGCTTCCAAACCCCTTGATTTCGCCACCGCCATAGAATATTTCCGATATGACCTATACAGCTCATTCCATTCGCCAACAATTCATCGATTTCTTCAAATCCAAGTCCCACAAGATCGTAGCCTCGGCTCCTATTGCCAATAAAAACGATCCCACTTTGATGTTTACAAACGCCGGGATGAACCAGTTCAAGGACTATTTCCTCGGCAATAAAGTTCCCGACAGCAGGCGCGTGGCGAACACCCAAAAATGCCTGCGCGTTTCCGGCAAGCACAATGACCTCGAAGAAGTAGGTATCGACAGCTATCACCATACCATGTTCGAAATGCTGGGCAACTGGTCTTTCGGCGATTATTTCAAGCAGGAAGCCATTGCCTGGGCTTGGGAGTTGCTCACTAAGGAGTACGGCATTGATCCCGACCGCCTCTATGTTACCGTCTTTGAAGGCGATCAGCAGGACGGCCTCGAAGCAGATACCGAAGCTGCCGGATTTTGGAAGAAATGGATTCCCAAAGAGCGTATCCTCTTCTTCGATCGCAAAGACAATTTTTGGGAAATGGGCGAGACCGGCCCCTGCGGCCCCTGCTCCGAAATACATGCAGATATGCGCAGCGATGCCGATCGCAAGGAAGTGGATGGCAGTCAGTTGGTAAATAAAGACCACCCGGAAGTCATCGAAATTTGGAATCTGGTTTTTATCCAATTCAACCGCAAAGCGGATGGCAGCCTGGAAGAACTGCCCGAAAAACACGTCGATACCGGCATGGGCTTCGAGCGGCTCTGTATGATACTGCAAGGCAAAACATCCAGCTACGATACCGACCTCTTTACGCCCTTCATCCGATTTGTCGAGCGCCGGTCGGGCAAAAAATATACCTACAGCTATCACCGCTCTGCCAAGTCGGATATCGCCATGCGCGTAGTGGTTGACCACATCCGCGCCGTTGCCTTTACCATCGCCGATGGCGAACTGCCCGGCAATACAGGGGCCGGCTATGTGATTCGCCGCATCCTCAGGCGCGCCGTACGCTATTATTACTCCTTTCTGGACATCACCACGCCCTTCCTCCACGAGATGATCCCTGCGCTGGCTGCGGCTTTTAGCGATGTCTTTCCAGAGTTGGATGCACAAAAGGACTTTGTAAGTAAGGTGATCCTCGAAGAGGAAAAATCTTTTCTCAACACCCTCAAAGACGGTCTCAAACGCTTTGAAAGTATCGATGCGCCCGATGGCAGAATCGATGGTCAGCTGGCCTTCGAAATGTATGATACATATGGTTTTCCCATCGACTTGACCCGCCTGCTGGCTGCGGAAAAAGGCTGGAAGATTGACGAAGCAGCCTTCGAAGCAGCACTCGAGCAGCAGAAAGCCCGCTCGCGGGCGGATGCTCAAAAAGAAGTGGGCGATTGGACCAGCTTGCAAAATTCCCCCGAAGTGCATTTCAGTGGCTATGATAAACTGAGTCTGGCCGATGCCAAAGTGATCAAATACCGCACGGTAAAAGCCAAAGACGGCTATCAATACCAATTGGTGCTCAACAGCACTCCCTTTTATCCCGAAGGGGGCGGGCAAGTGGGCGATACCGGCCGTCTTCAATTTGGCGAGGAGCAGATAAAAGTGCTGGATACCAAAAAAGAAAATGATCTCATCATCCATCTTGTCGAGCATTTGCCAAAACAGATGGATGGCCCTGTCAGCGGGCAGGTGGATTCCCAAAAGCGCCGCCTTACGGAAAATAATCACACCGCAACGCATCTGCTACACGCTGCCCTTCGGGAGGTGCTGGGCCAGCATGTCCAGCAAAAAGGTTCTTTGCTCAACGACCAATACCTGCGCTTCGACTTTTCACACTTCCAAAAAGTGACCAATGAAGAGTTGACAGCTATTGAAAAGCTGGTCAATCAAAAGATCAGAGAAAACATTCCGTTGCAGGAGGCTCGTACCATCCCGATCGAAGAAGCGAAGGCTGCCGGTGCCATGATGCTTTTTGGCGAAAAATATGGCGACGAGGTACGCATGATCACCTTTGATCCGGCCTATTCCCGCGAGCTTTGTGGAGGCTGTCATGTATCCGCTACCGGAAAGATCGGCCTGTTCAAAATCATCAACGAAACAGCCGTAGCAGCCGGTGTGCGGCGCATTGAGGCTGTCACCGCCGATAAGGCGGAAGGCTTTGTAGATAGCGAGCTGGCTGAACTCAACGAGATCAGAAGCTTGTTTAAAAATCCGCTCAATGCTGCCAAAAATGTAGCGGCACTGCAGGAAGAACACAAAAAGCTGCAAAAGCAATTGGACACAATGCTGTCTGCACAAGCGGGTGCATTAAAAGATCAGCTCAAGAGTACTACGCAGGAAGTCAACGGTGTCAACTTCATCGGCTCACGCCTGCCACTCACCGATTCCAAAGTCATTAAAAATCTGGCCTACCAATTGGAAAAGGAAGTGGGTGATGTGCTCATCGTGCTGGGTGCCGAGGTGAAGGGAAAACCACAACTCACCGTAGCGGTCAGCGAAAGCCTGATAAAAAATAAGGATTTGCATGCCGGCAACATCGTACGCGAACTGGCCAAAGAGATTCAAGGCGGCGGCGGCGGTCAGCCGTTTTTCGCTACTGCTGGCGGCAAGGACAGCAGCGGCCTCGATAAAGCCATCGAAAAGGCCAGGGAAATGATTTGAAACTTTATGGAAGCTTGGTTTTTGTCAAAAGTGAATAGATGACAGAGTCCAAAAACTGACCATTGTAGTAGTGATTTTCTTTGAAATAGGCTTCGCGGACAAAACCATTTCGCTCCAGCAACCGGATGGAAGCCCTATTATCGGGGTTGACATTAGCCTCGATAGAGTGGAGCCTCATCTTCTGAAAGCCGTAGTCAATTACAGCCTCCATAGCTTCCTGCATGAGCCCCTGCTGCTGAAAGTCGGGAAGCAGCATATAGCCTATCTCTGCCCGAAAATGTTCCTTTTCCATCCGCCAAAAACCGATCGTACCAATGAGCAGTTCGCTGCTTTGAAGGCTAATGGCCCAGTTGATGCCATCTCCGTTTTGCCGATCTTTTACACTGCGCTCAATCATCTCCCGGGCTGCATCCAAAGAGCCGAGCATTGGCCGGTCCAGGTAGCGCATCACCTGCTCATTGGTGCGCAACGCATAGAGCCGGGCTGCGTCCTGCAAACTGATGGCCCGAAGCTGCAAACGCTTCGTGTGCAGGAACGGAAAAGGATCAAACTCTGTGTTTAATGCCTGCATGATCGATTATTGTCCTGATGCCTGCGTTTTGCCGGAAACCGGCCGTTCAGTGGTACCCGATTTGATGACGGAGCCAAAGAAGAGCGCATTGGCCAACAATTTCCGGCTGCTAAACCAAAAGGCCCGGAAATTGGGATTGTCAGCCACCGCAATGGTCTTGCCCCTGCCGATGCCGCTCACCGTCACGGCTGCCGAGCCGCCCAAGGTATTCAAATTGGCCTTTGAAATATAACCACTCATCAAAGGCTGGTCGGTATATCGGACGGGGGTAGCATAGGGATTGGTCGTGTTTTGTATGAATAAAGTCCCCTTTCGGAAAAGCGGAAGCCGATCATCGGCATAGCCATAGCAAAGCGGATGGCTGAGGTCGAGCTGCCCTTCTACAATGGCTCCTCCGATCAATTTGCTCCCCCGATCATGATCGTATTGTTGGTAGGGGCGGGAGGTTGTTTGTTTCTTTGGGTCGGAGCTGCTTTTGAATTTTACATGCGCCAGCTTTTTGGTGGCCGCCCAGCGGATCGCTTCCCGAAAGGCTATCAGCCGACCGCCTTGCTGCAACCACTTTTTGAGCTTCCCCACTCCGCCCTCAGTGATGCGGCCATAGTTGCCATTGGCCAACAATATGGTATTGTACCGGCTCAACTCAAGGCTGCCAAAGCGATCAATATCGGCGATGGTGACGGCCATTGCCAGTTGGTTGTCGAGCAAATGCCAAAGCTCTCCCACACCATAAGCCTGAATACCTCTGCCAGCAAGGATAAGCACTTTGGGCTGTTCGATTTTTCGGAAGGAGGGGCTGCCGAAGTCAATGCCTTTTGATGTATAGCCACTGGAGATGGCATAAAAATCGACCGCATTTCCCGCTGTAAGTTGTTGGAGTAGCGCATAAATTTTGGCAGAAGACTTGGGTTGATTTTGCACAGCTATCAGCAAGCTTCCGGCGGCAAAGCTGTGTAGGCCGCTAGCCGTTTGGCAGTCAAACGGCCGAGTAGCCACTTTAAGTAGTAGCCCTGCTGCCAGCAATTGATTAGCTACTTTGGGCGCCGCGAGTTGATCCCAGCGCAACAAATACGCATAGTTACTCTGTGCACCAATTATGCGTCCCTTTTGCTGTTTGGGTACTACTTCTTTGCCCAGCAGATTCTGTGAGTAACGGGAAGCGCCGAGCGTTGCGTAATCGAGGTCAAAAGCAAGGGGCAATGTCCAGGCTGAAACATCGTAAAAGAGGCTGTCATTGAATTGGTGGCTGCGCTCAAAGAGGGCCTTTGCCAGGCGGTATTGGGGCTGTTGAAGTGGCAGTACATAAGCTTCGCCTTTTTGGAATTGGGTACTGTCGAGGCGAATATCCTGAGCCAGTTCGTACACGCGGAGGTGGTGGATGTTCAAAATTTCAACCAATTTATCCAGCTTTTCCGCATCATAATTTGCATCAAATACATAGGCTTTTTTGCGATCGCTGTCTGCTTCCTGAGCGGCCTTCTGGTAAAAACCCCTTTGAAATTCCAATAACCTTTGGCGCATCGCCCGGGCCGCAGCCAGCGTGGAAAAAGAAGTGACCAGCTGATTGCGGATGGCAAACGGAAAATCGAGCATGCCATTGCTCGTCTCCTTCCGATGCCCTGCCACGGTAGCCTGTTCAAACAAAATGCCGATGCATCCATTGATATCAGGATAGGTAGAGCCTTTGCCATAATAGTAGTCATCAAATGATTCATCGGAATAGTAGGTCGAGCCGATCCTATCCAATGCGGTAGCGTGATAGGTAGCGATCTCGCGGGTCAGTTCCTGATTTTGATGGGGTGTCATGGGATTGGTACGACTGGGAATACCGGGCTGAAAAAAGAAGGTGTTATTGCTACCCATCTCATGATGGTCGGTCAGGATATTGGGCTTCCATTGATGAAAAAGCCGTACCCGCCCCTGCGACTCCGGATGCTGCACCGGCAGCCAGTCGCGGTTGAGGTCAAACCAATAATGGTTGGTGCGGCCGCTGGGCCAAACCTCGTGGTGTTCGCGGGTAGCCGGATCGCCATTCATATGCAGGCTCTTGTGGCTATTGACCCAGCCGGCAAAGCGCTGCAGGCCATCGGGGTTGAGAGCCGGGTCGAGTAAGATAACGGTCTTGTCCAGCATCTGGTCGATATCGGCGCTGCGGCCGGCAGCCAGGTAGTAGGCCAGCAGGAGCGCCGCATTGGAGCCACTGGCCTCATCCCCATGCACGCTGTAACCCTGATACAGCACCACAGGCATGTCAGTAATAGGGCTGTTTTTGGATGCAGAAGGATCAGCAAGAGAGAGGTGCTGCTGCCGGATTTGCTCAATATTTCGAATGTTTTTTGGGGAGCTGATAACCAGTACCAGCAATGGACGCGCTTCGTGTGACCGCGCATATTCTTTCAACAACACCCGTTCGGATCGCTCCGCTACCGTTTTCATGTATCCCAGTAGCTGGTCATGGCTGACGTGCCATTCGCCCACTTGATAACCCAGCGCCTGCTGCGGGCTGGGGATGGCAGGGTTGTATTTGATATTGGGCAGATAGTAAGTGAGATCAACTGCTTGGGCATTGGTGGTCATCCAAACGCCAAGCAAGCAATAAAGCAGGCTTGACAAATGCTTCATAACGATTCGCATCGGTAAGAGGTAAATGGTTTTATCAAATGAAGATAGGGAATTTGGGTGTGAGTATGGGTTTGTAGGACGATTATCCGGCAAATAACTTTCTGGAGCCGCTTTGCGGTTCACAAGCATTCGCTTGTTTATGCTTCAACCAACCAAAAAATGTCCCGTTTGTACAAGCAGGATCGCCTGAAAGACCAAAACCAACCCTAACAAGTTCTAATATACTACTACCCTGCGGGTCAGTTGTGCATTATCGCCTGCCAATCTCACCAAATACAAGCCCTTCGAAAGCCCGTCTTTTGAGAGCTGAAAAGCATGTCGGCCCTCTCCAAAATTGCCCTGAGCCAGGGAGCGAACTATCCGGCCTTGCAGATCGATCAGCTGTACCTCCAGCGCTTTTTGAGCTTCTTGAAGTTGTAGCACCACTTCGGTGACGCCACTTGTAGCATACTGCACTTCCAGTTGCAGGCTGCCCGAAGCCAGGCTTTCAGTACTGTTGGGTATATCAATTTGGGTAGTGGAAAAGGTATTTACGACCTCAAAATCGCCTCCTGCTACTTTCCAGATAACAATGGCAATTTCCGTATTCTCTTTGGTCAGGCCGGAAGGCATCTGATAGGTGAAGGTGTGATCCACTTCCGTATCTACCGGCACGGTGCCATCGGCGATTAGCTGCCCAAAATGATCGGTAGTTACAGCGGTCCGGAGTACCTTTTGGTGAATAGCCGTATTGGAGTTGGCTGCTTGTGGTGATACGAGATTGTTCTCCAAAATATAAAGGCCGAGGTAGTATTTGCCTTCGGTAGCCTGGAAGAACCGCGTTTTGGTTTTGATGGTCAGCTCGGTACCGGCGAGGGTAGCTTCGATACCAGCATTGGCAAGGGGGGCTTGCTGGAAATTGGCATCTACCTGGCCTCTCACTTCATCCAGCTTGGCAGAAACATTGCCGCTATTAACAAACTGGTCTTCATTGTTGACATAAAAAATCGGTTGCCCGGCACCGCCAAAATTATCCGTAATGGCAATGGCGGTATTATTGATCAAATCGCCGCTATAATGGGCAGCAAAGAGAACGGCTTTGTTGCTGTTTTGATCCAACAGGCCTTCAAACATCTGCCAACCCCAGGTGCCGCATTTACTACACCAGGAAGCGGTTTTTTTGGTCAACAGTGTGCGTTGGACTTGTTCTACCTGCTGGGCGGATAAATTGCAGGCAATTGAAAATACGATCAGGAAGGATACGGTTAATGCTTTCCTCATTTCAGGTTTGGTTTAGTGCATAAAGAATTAGTGCATAAAGAAAGTACAAAAATAATGAGAATTATATGCCAAAGCTGCCGTTGTGTTCCAAAAAGTGTAAAATGGCAATATAGATGACACCAAAAAGCAGGTACTCAAGACAGTTTCTTAGACAAGACAGGGCGGAGCCTCGTAGCCACTCCGATAGCTATCGGAGCGAAGGCAAGTATGTAAGGTCATATAAAACAATATTTGGCGCCGGTAGTCCAAAGGATGAAATGTAAACTTGATCTCAGCATAGGAAAATAAAAAAGCGCTTCAAAGCGATAGCCTCGAAGCGCTGGTGGAGATAGGGGGACTTGAACCCCCGACCCCTTGCATGCCATGCAAGTGCTCTAGCCAACTGAGCTACATCCCCAAATAAAAGCAGGGCGAATTTACAACAATCTTTAAAAAAAAACATTTTGCGCCAACGAATTTTCTGCCCGCCTTCACAGCATTCCCGCTAATAGAACGCTTCACTGTGTACCGCTCCGTATGCCCTGCACGGTCCAAAATTCAGGTGTCCTAGCAAGGAAGAAATGGTAAAGTGGAGTTAAGCCTCTTCTTTTTGTACACTTTCCTCTACTTTCGGTTTTTCCGGCTTCATTTGCGGAAAAAACAGCACATCCTGGATAGAATTGGAGTTGGTCATTATCATGGCCAGGCGGTCCATGCCGATGCCCAATCCGGCAGTAGGGGGCATGCCGTACTCCAGGGCGCGGAGGAAATCCTCATCCAGCATCATCGCCTCTTCATCACCGCGGCGCCCCAATTCCAGCTGCGCCTCAAAGCGCTCGCGCTGATCGATGGGATCGTTGAGCTCGCTAAAGGCATTACAAATTTCCTTGCCATTACAGATCGCCTCAAAGCGCTCTACCAGCCCCGCTTTGCTGCGATGCTTTTTGGCCAGTGGCGACATTTCTATCGGATAATCCGTAATGAAGGTCGGCTGAATGAGCTGTGCTTCACATTTTTCGCCAAAAATTTCATCGATCAGTTTGCCTTTGCCCATAGAGGCATCCACCGGAACGTGCAAGCCTTTGGCCGTTTGGCGCAAAGCAGCCTCATCCATTTGTGAAATATCAATACCGGTAAAATGTTCGATCGCTTCGTACATACTGAATCGCTTCCAGGGGCGCTTGAAGTCGATGAGCTGATCGCCGGCCTGCACCTTGGTAGAGCCATTGACGTCGATGGCTACTTTTTCTACCATTTCCTCTACCAGGTTCATCATCCATTCATAATCTTTGTAAGCCACATACAGCTCGATCTGAGTGAATTCGGGGTTGTGGAAGCGGCTCATCCCTTCATTGCGAAAGTCTTTTGAAAACTCATACACCCCATCGAAGCCGCCTACGATAAGACGCTTCAGATACAGCTCATTGGCGATGCGCAGGTAGAGCGTCATGTCGAGCGTGTTGTGATGCGTAGTGAAGGGGCGGGCAGCAGCTCCTCCGTAGAGGGGTTGCAAAATGGGTGTTTCTACCTCCAGATAGCCTTTGGCATTGAGATATTCACGCATCGAATTGTACATCCGGCTGCGCTTGATGAAGGTTTCTTTCACTTCCGGGTTGACCACCAGGTCCACATAACGCTGGCGGTAGCGAAGCTCGGGATCGGTGACGGCATCATGTGTTTGCCCTTCTGCATCGGTTTTGACAACGGGCAGAGGTTTGAGCGATTTGCACAGTATTTTGAGCGATTTTACTTTTACCGTGATCTCTCCGGTTTTAGTCAAAAAAACATCTCCTTCAATACCGATAAAATCTCCGATATCGAGCAGTTTTTTGAATACCGTGTTGTACAAAGTTTTGTCCTCCTCGGGGCAAATCGTATCGCGTTGGACATATATTTGAATACGGCCTTTAGCGTCCTGCAACACGGCAAAAGCAGCTTTGCCCATGATGCGGCGCGTCATAATCCGCCCGGCAAGGCGAACCCCCTGAAAGTTGGCAGCGGCTTCATCAAAGCCGGCTTTGATAGCACTGCTGTAGGAGGTTACCTCAAATTCGTCGGCCGGATAGGGCTCGATGCCGATGTCGCGGAGTTGAGCAAGGGCTTCCCGGCGGATCGTTTCCTGTTCGCTCAGTTGCATAAAAGTGAAATTTTGAAACTACAAATGTAAAAAGAAGTGCAAAAATAGGGCATTCCCGTTAAAAATGCGATTATCCTTACAGGCAGTTTGCAAAGTCTTTGAGCATGTTGGGAATTTGCTTTTGGAGCGAATGCGGCCAAACCGGCCTGCCGAGCGAACGGGCAGGTTTTATTCTGAACGAGACGTCAGCAAGCGAAAGCTTGCGAACCGCACAAAGCGGATAGGATGCCGGGAGCATAGCCTTAGCTACGCCAGCTACGCACCGAAGAGGTAATTGTACCGACGGATACAATTACACGATGTGCAGGAGAAAATTTGACGAGAACAGCCGAAGGGTAAAATCCCAACATACTATTAAACGACCAAAGCTGCCAAAAAGCTGGAATTGTTGTATTTTTATGCAAAGCCTCAACCAAACCGATTACAAATTCTAACCGACAAACACTACAAATGACACAGCTTGCCATGAAAATTGCTCTAATCCCACCTGGTTGGCGAATTCGGCAATGTTTTAAATTGGCTTTGCCAAGCAATCCCTTTTGGGTATTTTTTGTCATCCTCTGTATGGCCGCCCCAGCTGTCAACAGCCAGGTAACCATTTGGTCGGAAAATTTTGACGGATATCCCAACGGGACCACCTCTGGTACCAACTGGTCTGCCGGGCCTTTTGGCGAATGTGACGGCAACGCGGGTCAATGGGGTGTATTCACATCCGGTGGAAATGGTCAATTTCTAGTCAATGACATTGAAGGGCTCTCCTGCTGCCCTTGCCTTGCATCGAACCCCTCTGTTAATAATTGTGGAGATAATCAAAATGCGATCAATTTTGGCTCTTTCGATATTTCCAGCTATTGTGACGTCAGCCTCAATTTTGTGTTTGGCGCAACAGGCTCTATGGAGTGCGACCCTTCCGTAGCCTGTGCCTTGCCGCCGCCTTCCAGCTGTGTGGGAAATGGCCATGATCAGGCAGCCTTTTACTATAGTGTAGATGGCGGCCCGCCTATACTGTTTGGATATTATTGTGGCAATTCCCTTTGTTTTGGCGGCCCTTCTTTCTCCAACATCAATGGATCCACCCTTAGCTTTTTTCTTGTGCTTGGCACCCAGGCCCAAAGCGAAACCTATTTTATCGATAATATGCTTCTGGAAGGTTTTCCAGCTCCCACCGCAATGGCAACCGTTCTCAATACACCGGTTTGTGAAGGCGATCCGATCAATTTGTCGGAAACGGGCGGAAACGGAACATTCTGGCAATGGTCTGGCCCCAACGGCTTTAGCTCCGGCTTACAAAGCCCTACCATCCCTTCAGCCTCTCCGCTCAATTCGGGTGTTTATAGTGTGACCGTTAGCACTAGCCCCAGTTGTACTGCCGAAGACTTTGTAAATGTCACCGTTAATCCCAGTCCCACTGTCAACATCGGCCCTGGCCAAAGTGCCTGCACCGGCGATCCGCCAATAATTTTGGATGCCGGCCCCGGATTTTCAATGTACAACTGGTCAACTGGCGCTACTACTCAGTCGATTACCATCTCCACGGGTGCTCCTATGCCGCCTACACCGCATAGCGTCGTGGTTACCGATGCCAATGGTTGCACAGCTACTGCTTCAGCTACTATTACAATCAATGCAACCCCCGTCATCGTAAATCCCGGTACTCAGCAGGCCTGCGATGTTTATATTCTGCCGCCAATAAGCGGCTCCAATTTGAGTGGTAACGAAGCCTATTACGATAGCCCGGGAGGAGGGGGTACCCAGTATCCTGTTGGTAGCTCGATCAGCAGTAGCACTTCTTTATTTATTTATGATGCCAATGGGCCTTGCATGGCGGAAGTGAGTTTTAGCATTACTATTGATCCAAGCCCGGATGTACAAAGTCCTGGTAATCAGCAGATTTGTGGAAGTTTTACGTTACCGCCAATCAGTGGTACCAATCTTAGCGGGTCACAAGCTTATTATACGGGCTCTGGAGGTACCGGCACTCAGTATTTCGCCGGTCAGGTAATCAGCAGTAGCACATCGCTCTTTGTGTATGATGCCAATGGAATTTGCACAGATGAGGAGACCTTTAGTATCACCATCACTCCTCCGCCCGATATAATGAGTTTGGCTAACCAGGAAGCTTGCGATAGCTATACCTTGCCGACCATCAATGGCACCAACCTCAGTGGCTCTGAAGCTTACTACGATGGCCCTGCGGGCTCAGGCACCCAATACTTCTCTGGTCAGGTAATCACCAGCAGCATCTCGTTGTTTATTTATGATGGCACTGGAAATTGTTTCGATGAAGAAAGCTTTACCATTACTATTTATCCAGCTCCCGATATTTTTCCACTGGCCAATCAAACGGCTTGCGATAGCTATATGCTGCCGGCAATTGATGGGGTCAATCTGAGTGGTGGGCAGGCTTATTACGACGGACCCATGGCGACAGGAACGCAGTACTTTCCGGGAATGCTAATCAATAGTACTACGGCTTTGTATATCTACGATGCTGCCGGAAATTGTATAGATGAAGAGGCTTTCAGCATTGTCATTGACCCCAGCCCGGCTATAGATAACCCGGGCGACCTTATTGTTTGCGATACCCTCTTTCTGGCCGACATTACCGGCACCGATTTAAGTGGAAATGAAGCGTATTATGATGCTCCCGACGGCAATGGTACCCAATACCAGCCGGGAGATACCATTACGGCCTCTACCAATTTGTACATTTTTGATGCGATAGGAAATTGCACGGATGAGCAAGCCTTTGCCATCATCATTGATGCCAGCCCCGATATCGATGAGCCGACGAGCCAGACGGCTTGCGATTCGTATAGCCTACCCAATATCAGTGGTACCAACCTAACAGGCAATGAAGCTTACTATGATAGCCTCGGCGGACAGGGTACGCAGTACCTGCCGGGCGATCTGATCACTGTCAATGACACGCTCTATCTTTATGATAGTACCGCCACTTGCTTTGATGAAGAGCAATTAATTATTCATATCACTGCCGCCCCCGACCTCAGCCCGCTGGCCAGCCAGACGGCTTGCGATAGTTACACCCTTCCGGCCATCAGCGGGAGCGATCTGAGTGGCAGCGAAGGCTATTACACGCAGCCCGGCGGTATGGGTACGAGCTATCAGCCGGGTGATGCAATCAGCACATCTACCACACTTTACCTATACGATGCAAATGGCAATTGTAGTGATGAGGAGGCGTTTGACATTACGATTTCCCAGCAGCCGGATGCAGGTTCCGACAACCAGGTATCGGTATGCGAAGGGAGTAACTTCGATCTGATCGGTGCGCTGCTTGGTGCGGATACAGGCGGCAGCTTTAGCGACGATGACGGCAGCGGTGCATTAAGCGGCAGCACCTTCAACAGCAGCGGCCTGGGCGGCAACAGCTATCAATTCACCTACACGCTTTCGGCCACTGCGCCGTGCAACGCATCCAGTGCAGTGGTCACGGTAGATGTGGTGAACGATGTGAGTGCGGGCAATGACAATAGCGGGACGGCCTGTGCGGGCGATGTGGTTGATTTGAGCAGCCTGTTGGATGGTGCCGATGCCGGTGGGAGTTTCAGCGATGATGATGGCAGTGGCGGCCTGAGCGGCAGTGCAGTAAACACGACGGGCCTGAATGGCAGCTATGGCTTTAGCTATACAGTAGGGGATGGAGTGATTTGTCCGGTATCCACAGCAGTAATTACATTAAGCATCACTGCCGCTCCCGACCTCAGCCCGCTGGCCAGCCAGACGGCTTGCGATAGTTACACCCTTCCGGCCATCAGCGGGAGCGATCTGAGTGGCAGCGAAGGCTATTACACGCAGCCCGGCGGTATGGGTACGAGCTATCAGCCGGGTGATGCAATCAGCACATCTGCCACGCTTTACCTATACGATGCAAATGGCAATTGTAGTGATGAGGAGGCGTTTGACATTACGATTTCCCAGCAGCCGGATGCAGGTTCCGACAACCAGGTATCGGTATGCGAAGGGAGCAACTTCGATCTGATCGGTGCGCTGCTTGGTGCGGATACAGGCGGCAGCTTTAGCGACGATGACGGCAGCGGTGCATTAAGCGGCAGCACCTTCAACAGCAGCGGCCTGGGCGGCAACAGCTATCAATTCACCTACACGCTTTCGGCCACTGCGCCGTGCAACGCATCCAGTGCAGTGGTCACGGTAGATGTGGTGAACGATGTGAGTGCGGGCAATGACAATAGCGGGACGGCCTGTGCGGGCGATGTGGTTGATTTGAGCAGCCTGTTGGATGGTGCCGATGCCGGTGGGAGTTTCAGCGATGATGATGGCAGTGGCGGCCTGAGCGGCAGTGCAGTAAACACGACGGGCCTGAATGGCAGCTATGGCTTTAGCTATACAGTAGGGGATGGAGTGATTTGTCCGGTATCCACAGCAGTAATTACATTAAGCATCACTGCCGCGCCCGACCTCAGCCCGCTGGCCAGCCAGACGGCTTGCGATAGTTACACCCTTCCGGCCATCAGCGGGAGCGATCTGAGTGGCAGCGAAGCCTATTACACGCAGCCCGGCGGTATGGGTATGAGCTATCAGCCGGGTGATGCAATCAGCACATCTACCACACTTTACCTATACGATGCAAATGGTAATTGTAGTGATGAGGAGGCGTTTGACATTACGATTTCCCAGCAGCCGGATGCAGGTTCCGACAACCAGGTATCGGTATGCGAAGGGAGTAACTTCGATCTGATCGGTGCGCTGCTTGGTGCGGATACAGGCGGCAGCTTTAGCGACGATGACGGCAGCGGTGCATTAAGCGGCAGCACCTTCAACAGCAGCGGCCTGGGCGGCAACAGCTATCAATTCACCTACACGCTTTCGGCCACTGCGCCGTGCAACGCATCCAGTGCAGTGGTCACGGTAGATGTGGTGAACGATGTGAGTGCGGGCAATGATAATAGCGGGACGGCCTGTGCGGGCGATGTGGTTGATTTGAGCAGCCTGTTGGATGGTGCCGATTCCGGTGGGAGTTTCAGCGATGATGATGGCAGTGGCGGCCTGAGCGGCAGTGCAGTAAACACGACGGGCCTGAATGGCAGCTATGGCTTTAGCTATACAGTAGGGGATGGAGTGATTTGTCCGATATCCACAGCAGTAATTACATTAAGCATCACTGCCGCTCCCGACCTCAGCCCGCTGGCCAGCCAGACGGCTTGCGATAGTTACACCCTTCCGGCCATCAGCGGGAGCGATCTGAGTGGCAGCGAAGGCTATTACACGCAGCCCGGCGGTATGGGTATGAGCTATCAGCCGGGTGATGCAATCAGCACATCTACTACACTTTACCTATACGATGCAAATGGCAATTGTAGTGATGAGGAGGCGTTTGACATTACGATTTCCCAGCAGCCGGATGCAGGTTCCGACAACCAGGTATCGGTATGCGAAGGGAGCAACTTCGATCTGATCGGTGCGCTGCTTGGTGCGGATACAGGCGGCAGCTTTAGCGACGATGACGGCAGCGGTGCATTAAGCGGCAGCACTTTCAACAGCAGCGGCCTGGGCGGCAACAGCTATCAATTCACCTACACGCTTTCGGCCACTGCGCCGTGCAATGCATCCAGTGCAGTGGTCACGGTAGATGTGGTGAACGATGTGAGTGCGGGCAATGACAATAGCGCGACGGCCTGTGCGGGCGATGTGGTTGATTTGAGCAGCCTGTTGGATGGTGCCGATTCCGGTGGGAGTTTCAGCGATGATGATGGCAGTGGCGGCCTGAGCGGCAGTGCAGTAAACACGACGGGCCTGAATGGCAGCTATGGCTTTAGCTATACAGTAGGGGATGGAGTGATTTGTCCGATATCCACAGCAGTAATTACATTAAGCATCACTGCCGCCCCCGACCTCAGCCCGCTGGCCAGCCAGACGGCTTGCGATAGTTACACCCTTCCGGCCATCAGCGGGAGCGATCTGAGTGGCAGCGAAGGCTATTACACGCAGCCCGGCGGTATGGGTACGAGCTATCAGCCGGGTGATGCAATCAGCACATCTACTACACTTTACCTATACGATGCAAATGGCAATTGTAGTGATGAGGAGGCGTTTGACATTACGATTGACATTACACCTCAGATTAACTCGGTTGGCGATCAAATGGCTTGCGACCTATTTACTTTGCCAGCTATTACGGGTACCAACCTCAGTGGCAATGCAGCCTATTATACACAGGCCGGCGGCACGGGCGTGAGCTATCAGCCGGGCGATGTGATTAGCAATACGACCACTCTTTATTTGTATGACAGCAATGGCAGCTGTTCTGTCGAGCAGAGTTTCAATATTACTATCACCAATGTCCCGCAAATTGATCCACTGGCCGACCAGACGGCCTGCGATGCTTATAGCTTACCGCCCATTACCGGCTCCGACCTGAGCAGCGATGTAGCCTACTTTACACAAGCTGGCGGTATAGGCATCTCTTATCAAGCTGGCGAGGTAATCACAAGCAGTACAAGCCTTTATATATACGATGGCAATGGCAATTGTGAGGATGAAACCAGCTTCAGCATTACCATCCACGAGCAGCCGGAAGCGGGTCCGGACAATACTGTTTCAGTATGTCAGGGAAGCTTTTTTGATCTCAGTACTGCCTTGAGCGGGGCGGATGCTGGTGGCAGCTGGATGGATGATGATGCCACCAATGCCCTAAGTGGTGCCACGTTCAACACGGCTTTGGTGGGTAGCGGAGTGTACCAATTTAGTTATCATTTGACGGCTACCCCGCCCTGCATCAATGATGAAGCGGTGGTGGTGGTAAATGTAGTCAATTCAGTAAGTGCGGGCAATGATAATGCTGTGCAGCTTTGCGAGGGGCAGATCGTTGATTTAACCAGCCTGCTGGATGGAGCCGACCTCGGTGGCAATTTCAACGATGATGATGCCAGCGGCGCCCTCAGCGGCAGCGATCTGAATACCACAGGCTTGAATGGTAGCTATCAATTTACCTATACTGTAGGTGATGGCGTAGTATGTCCGATTGACCAGTCGATACTCACTGTGGACATCACGCCTGCTCCAGACATTGATCCGGTGACCGACCAAAATCTTTGCGGAAGCTACCTGTTGCCAGCGATCATGGGTAGCAATCTTAGTAGCAATGTAGCTTACTTTAGCGGGCCCAACGGAACGGGACAAAGCTATGTGCCGGGCGATGTGATTAACAGTTCCGTGCAGCTGTATTTGTATGATAATAATGCTGGTTGTATCGATGAGGAGAGCTTTATTATTACCATCATTCCCGCTCCTGATTTGGCTGCGGTGGTCAATGTAGAAGCCTGTGACTCTTATCTGTTGCCAGCTATCAATGGGTTTAACCTCAGCGGCACTGAAGGATATTACGATCAGCCGGGCGGGCTGGGCGTTAGCTATCAGCCGGGCGACTTAATTAGCTCATCTACAACGATTTACATATATGATATTGTGGGAAATTGTGAAGATGAAGTAAGTTTTGAAATCAGCCTTACTCCCAGCCCAAATATCAATCCTGTTGCCAATGTCAATGCATGTGACCAATACAGCTTGCCGCCGATCAGTGGTCAGTTTTTGACACCCGGAGTAGCTTATTATAGTGATGCTTTGGGCAACGGCATTCAGTATTTGCCCGGCGATGTGATCAGCAGCTCCGCCACCTTGTACATTTATGATGAAAGTGGCAATTGTACGGATGAACAAAGCTTTGACATTGCGATAGTACCGGCCCCTGAGGCAGGTGATGACAACAGTGTTTCCATTTGCGAGGGCAGCTTGCTCGACCTGACCACGGCTCTCATCAATGCCGATGCCGGGGGTAGCTTTACCGACCTTGACAATAGCGGCGCACTGAGCGGCAATGATTTTAACAGCAATGGCTTGAGCGGAGGTACCTACCAATTTGCCTATACGTTGACCGGAGCTCCTAGCTGTCCCGACGATCAGGCATTGATCACAGTGAGTGTAGTCAATTCTGTATCAGCAGGCAATGATAACAGCCTCACTGCCTGCGAAGGAGATATGATCAACCTCATCAATGCCTTGGATCAGGCGGACCTGGGTGGTAGCTTTTCGGATGATGACGGCACCGGAGCGCTCATCGGCACACTATTTAATACAGCGGGTCTGGCAGGCAACTATCAGTTTACTTACTCGGTAGGCGATGGAATCACCTGCCCGCAAGATGATGCCTTGCTCAGTATTAGTGTAGTAGCTGCACCGGATATTGCCACAGCTGCTGATGTATCGGAATGCGAAAATTATGTACTACCTGTTATCAGTGGTAGCAATTTGAGTGGTAGTGAACTGTATTACGATGGGGTTGGAGGCACAGGAAACAGCTATCAAGCCGGCGACCTGATTAGCAATAGTGTGGAGTTATTTATTTTTGATAATAATGGTACCTGTAATGATGAAGAGCGCTTTACGGTCACTATCATTTCTGCACCGCAAGCTGGGGCCGATGCCGTGGCAGCCGTTTGTCAGGGAGCGGATATCGATTTGACGACTTTGCTGTCGGGAGCAGACCCAGGAGGTGTTTTTACTGATGATGACCTCACCGGCCAACTCAATGCTAATGTACTGACTACCAGTGGTTTAGCTAGTAGCAGTTATCAATTTAGCTATCTGGTGGCGGGCACCCCTCCCTGCCCAGCCGATGCAGCACTGATCACCATCAATATAGTCAATTCAGTAAGCGCAGGAGGAGATAATGCCAGCTCCGTTTGTGCGGGCGAGCTGGTGGATCTCAGCACTTTGCTGCTCGGTGCCGATCCCGGTGGCAGCTTTTCCGATGACGATGGCAGCGGTGCCCTGGCAGGCAGCCTGCTCAATACGACGGGCCTCAATGGCAGCTATCAGTTTACCTACACAGTAGGCGATGGCATTACTTGCCCGCAAGATCAGGCTGTGCTGACCGTTGATATCATTCCGGCTCCACAGCTGGCTGCTGTTGGCGATGTGGCTGTGTGTGATGACTACACCTTGCCAGCCATTCAAGGCACTGACCTTAGCGGAAGTGAAGCCTATTACGATCAACCCGGCGGCACGGGTTTCAGTTATCAGCCTGGTGAGGTGATTAGCAATTCAGTGAGTTTATACATCTTTGACTCCAATGGCAACTGTGTAGATGAGCAAAGTTTCAATATCGATATACTGGATGCGCCTGGCTATAGCAATTTGAATATTGTGTGTGACAGCAGCAATAATACCTATACAGTGAGCTTTGTACTTAGCGGTGGCGATCCGATGAGCTACCAGGTGACAGGCAATACGGGGATAGTAAACAATGGTACCTTTACGAGTGATCCGATCGCGGGAGGTACGCCTTACTCCTTTACCCTTACCGACCAAAATGGCTGTACACCCCAAGTACTTAGCGGGGTGCAAAACTGCGCCTGTTCCAGCACTTCAGCCGGCAGCCTGCAACCAGCTAGGCAGGAGGTTTGCGTACCCGATCCGGCTGTAGTTTCGCATAGCACCCCTCCGGTGCTGGATAGTGATGACCTGCTGATATACGTGCTGCACGATGGCGACCCTACTAGCCTTGGCAATATCCTTCAGACGAACACCGTACCCAGTTTTCCCTTCCAACCACCAATGCAGTACAACCAAACCTACTATATCACCGCACTTGCCGGCAATGACGATGGTAGTGGCAATGTAGATCTCGCAGATGCTTGTGCAAGCATTAGTGCAGGAGTGGAGGTAGTATTTCACCCACAGCTTACCGCCTCATTATCAGGCAGTTCGACTATCTGCCAAGGAGATACGGCATTTCTGATCTTTACGCTGGAAGGCGCTCTTGAATACACGGTCACCTACTCAGACGGGAGCAACTCCTTCGTACTCAACAATATTTCAGATGGTTACAGCCTGATGGTCATCCTTTCAATGACCACAACCTATACCATTGAAGATGTAAGCGTGAGTACATCAAGTTGTCCGTTTATTTTTCCAAGCAACAGCGCTACGGTGGAGGTCAGCCAAATTGCGGCCAGCATCGAACTACTCACCGATTATGACGGCTTTGGGGTGAGCTGTGCCGATGCTGCTGATGGCTCGTTGATGGTAACAGCTACTGCCGGGCAAATGCCTTTTAGCTATAGTTGGAGCAATGGTGCTACCACTTCTACGATTGATAGGCTGGAAGCCGGAATGTATTTCGTAACAGTGACCGACGCTGCCGGATGTAGTACAATCACCGGGTTGGAGGTCACCTCTCCGGAAGCAATCCAATTCAATTTGGCTACAGAAGCGCCTGATTGTTATGGCGAACCTACCGGAAGTATCACCATTGCATCGGTAAGCGGTGGCGCAGGTAGTTATGAATATTCGCTCGATGGGCAGTTTTATCAGCCAGTGGGAGCTTTGCCTTTTTCCATAAATCTTTTAGAATCAGGCAGTTATACCTTATATATGCAGGATGCCAATGATTGCGGCATTGAAGAGGAGGTCAACATTGTTGCAGCACCGCCGCTTATCATTGAGCTGGGCCAGGATACCACAATCCGGCTGGGCGACAGCCTTCCGATTACGGCCAATACCAATTTCGATATTGTTTCGATGATGTGGGGAACTCCCGATCCCTTTGCCTGCGATCAATGTGTTCAACAATATGTGTCTCCTGCTCAAACCACTACCTACAGCCTAGTGGCCTATGATGCCAATGGTTGTTCAGCCAGCGATGAGCGGACTGTTTTTGTAGAAAAAGACCGCGCCGTGTTTATCCCCTCTGTGTTTAGTCCGAATAATGATGGCATCAATGACCAGTTTTTGGTATTCGGCCGGGTGGAGCAAATCGTGCAGATCAAGACTTTGCGGGTTTTTGATCGGTGGGGAGCGGTGGTGTTTAGTCAAAACAATATTCTGCCAAATGATATGGGCACTTCCTGGGATGGTACGCACAAAGGAGAGCGACTGAATCCGGCGGTGTTCGTCTATTATGCCGAAATCGAATTTGTGGATGGCCAGACGGAATTGTTTAAAGGAGATGTAACCTTAGTGAGGTGATGAGTAAGAGAACTGACCACCACCATCTCGTTGCTGCCAGGCAGACTTATGCTACCGTAATACTACCAATTGCCGTACCCAAAGCCTATACTTATATAGTGCCTGCCGATATGATTCCAAAGCTGGAAGTGGGGAAGCGGGTAGAAGTACAATTTGGGAAATCCAAACTCTATGCCGCCCTGGTAGCGGATATTCACAGTCGCCCTCCCGAAGCATACCGGCCCAAGCCTATCCTCCATATCATAGATGAGCAGCCGGTGGTGTTGCCCTGGCAAATACGCCTGTGGCAATGGATGGCCAGCTATTATGCTTGTACCATTGGTGAGGTGATGAATGCCGCTTTGCCTACGGGCCTCAAATTGGTAAGCGAAACCAAAATAGTGCTGGGACCTATGTATGACCCCAACTACCAGGGGTTGAGCGATAAAGCTTTTATGATTGCGGAAGCACTCAGCATTCAGGAAGAGCTGAGTATTGAGCAGGTGCGAAAAATCCTGGGGCAAAAGACCGTTTACCCATTGGTGAACAAACTGCTGGATCTCAAAATAATCTATCTCAAAGAAGAGCTACAGCAAAAATATAAACCCAAAAAAGTTATTTGCCTGCGGCTCCAGGAACCCTATGCCTCATACACCGAATTGTTGGAAGAAGCCTTTGAGCGGATCGAAAAATCGGAACGCCAGACGGAAGCACTGCTGGCCTTCATCCAGTTGAGCAAAAAGCGCACACACATCCGTCGGCAGGAGGTATGTAAAACAGCGCAGGTGGACTCATCGGTGATCAAAGCATTGGTAAAAAAGGAAATTCTGGAAGCCTATGAAAAGCAGATCAGCCGCATCAGCGGCTATGAAGATGAGCTGTTGGATGTACACGATCTGACGAGCCAGCAAAAGGCAGCCATCAGCGATATTGAAGAGAAATTGAACGAAAAACAGGTTTGTTTGCTTCACGGTGTAACGGGCAGTGGTAAAACGCGCGTGTACATCGAGCTGATGCAAAAAGCACTCGACAAAGGCGAGCAAGTCTTGTATTTGCTCCCCGAAATTGCACTCAGCACACAGATCATCCACCGTTTGCAGAAGGTGTTTGGCGATAATGTATGTGTATATCATTCGCGCCTCAACAACCACGAGCGGGTGGAAATGTGGCGCAAAGTACTGGCAGGCCAAGGCATTGTGCTGGGTGTGCGATCCAGTCTTTTCCTTCCCTTTCGCAAGTTGTCGCTGGTGATTATCGACGAAGAGCACGACACCTCCTTTAAGCAATACGAACCGGCTCCCCGCTACAACGCCCGCGATGCAGCTATCTACCTGGCCCGGCTGCAGGGCGCCAAAACCCTGCTGGGCACGGCTACCCCTTCCGTCGAATCCTTCTACAATGCTCAATCCGGCAAGTACGGCCTGGTGAGTATGCCCGAGCGGATCGGCGGGCTGCAATTGCCGGAGGTACTGATAGTGGATACCAAGGAAGAGATGAAGAAAAAAACCATGCAATCGCTCTTCTCCTCTGTATTGCTCGATGAGCTTACCGCAGCGCTGGATCGAAACGAGCAGGCCATTTTGTTTCAAAACCGGCGCGGATATGCCCCTACGCTGCGCTGCAACTCCTGCGCCTGGCATTCGGAATGTATCCACTGCGATGTGAGCCTTACCTTGCACAAGCATGATCAATCACTGCGTTGCCATTATTGCAGCTATCAAACCATCATCCCGGATAAATGCCCGGCCTGTGGCGATACTGCTTTGAGTATAAAGGGCTTTGGCACAGAAAAAATCGAAGATGAACTGAAGATATATCTGCCGGATGCCCGCATTGGCCGCATGGATTTTGATACGGTGCGTGGCAAGCATGCACATGCCCGGATTGTCAATGATTTTGAGGAAAGAAGACTGGATGTGCTGGTGGGTACCCAAATGGTGACAAAGGGTTTTGATTTCGACAATGTCGGGCTGGTGGGTGTGTTGAGCGCTGACCACCTGTTGCAGTTTCCCGATTTTCGAAGCAGCGAGCGGGCCTTCCAGATGATGACCCAGGTGAGTGGGCGGGCTGGCCGAAAGCATAAGCGCGGCAAGGTGATCATACAAGCTTTTAACACGGCGCATCCGGTTCTTGACGAAGTGCTGGATTATCAGTATTCGGCATTTTTCAAGCGGGAGCTGGAGGAGCGGCAGCGCTTTAGCTATCCGCCCTTTGTACGGCTCATTAAAGTGCAACTGAAGCACAAAAAGCCTTACTTACTCAATGATGCAGTCGATGTGTATGCTAAAATGATAAAGCCCAAACTTGGCAAAAGAGTGATCGGCCCGGCTATTCCGGTTATCCCGCGCATTCGCACCTATTACCTGACAGATATGCTGATCAAAGTAGAAAAGGATGCCAGGGCGCTAGCCTTTGTCAAGGAATTGCTCCTGGAAGCAGGCAACAGGCTCCGGCAAATGAAAGGCTTTTCGACAGTCAGAATTGTAATGGACGTCGATCCTCAATAGTGCATGCACGGCTCTACAGAAGTAGTTGGAAAATTGGCTAATAGAGGGGGAAATGAGAGCTTTTCATCTGTTTTTGGATAAAAAATCCCGATTTTGATATTAGATAATCTGTAAATTCGATACTTTTAGCTGCCAGGCACGTCACAATATCGCCAATATTACAATTTTTATTATATTCGTTGCTGGCAATCCCACCGAACAAATGCTCCTATGGAACCTTCAAAAATAAATCTGCCATTTTTGAAGTAGGCGATAACAGAACAACCAAAGGGTAGTGAAGTTGAGCGTAAGTAAAAAATTGACAAGAGGCTTTATAGCTCAGGCGCCTGATGAGTGATAGCGAATCCCAATCGGCCTGTGCTATATAGCACGAAAGGATTGAGCGTGATTTATCACTCTCGATCTGCCAGCGGTATAATTTTTCAACAATACTAACTTACGATTTCATAAACATTTAATAATAAACTATGAGATATCGCGCATTCAGAACGAAAAACGATAACAAGTTTTATTTTCAATTTCTTAGCGACAATGGCGATGTGCTCCTGCGCAGCCAGGCTTATGACGGCAAAGAAGCCTGCTTCAATGGGATCAAATCCGTCATTAGTAATGCGGGAGAAGAAGGGAGATATGAGCGTGCCACAAATAATGACGGCCAGCATTACTTTATTCTAAAAGCAGCCAATGGCCAGGAAATTGGCAGGAGCGAAGCCTACGATTCTGAGGCTGATGTGACACAGGCTATGGCCACCTTCATTGCTGAGGCACCCAATGCTTCCTCCCGCACTAAGGAAGAGGGGGGCGGAGCTGAAAGAGTAACGGCAGGCAATCAAAGCGATAGCCCCGGAGATGCTACCGATGAGCTGCCCTATGAAGAAGGAGCCAGGGGTACCGACAATTACAAACCGCTTGCCTTTTACGAGTCTCGGATTTCCGGCGTGGAGGATGGGTTTGACAATTTCCACGATGAAGATGAAAACGAATACTATTTCACCTACAATCTCGACAAGCTGGTCGTATTGATCAGTGAAGGTTATCAGTCGGAGAATAGCCGCAATAATGGGATCCAGTCTGTTACCAACAATATGACCAATGCTGATCGTTATCAGCGAAAGGTTCATCCCAACGGAAAGCATTACTTCAATCTAAGGGCCGGCAACAATCAGGAAATAGCTACCAGCCGCTGGTTTGACAATGAAGGCCAGATGAATGATGTCATGGATATGCTTACCAGCAACATAGGGGCTGCTGGTGGGCGCTTCGCTCGAGCCCTGGGCCTGGCCACAGATGATGATGCTCTTTATTTTGACTACAAACGGCTTGCCTTTTATCAGGAGCGCATAAAAGGGGAAGACTTTGGCTACGACCCCTTTGATGAGGATGGCAAATACTACTTTACCGTCAATTACGAAGGGCAGCCGGTTTTGATCAGCGAAACCTATGAATCAGCCGACGGGCGCGACAATGGCATCCAATCAGTCAAGAGAAATGTGAAACTCGAGAAGCGCTATGTCCGCAAGGTTCACCCCAACGGTATGCACTACTTTAGCTTATTGGCTGGCAACAAACAGGAGATTGCTACCAGCCGCTGGTTTGAAGATAAAAAGGAGATGGAGCGGATGATTCGTTGGCTGCTAGGCACAGGAGGTACCCGCCGCCGAAAGAAGGCCAAACGAACCAAGGTAGCTGCAGAAAGGCGCTATGTCAAGCAAAATATAGCTTATCCTTGCTCGGATATCTCGTATGACACCTTCCAGAGTGGAGGCAATGAGCGCTACTATTTTGTATTTAAAAATAAAGAGGACAAAGCCGTTCTCATCAATGGCAATGTCCGCGGATTTGCCGATGAAGCAGAACTGGGCAAAACGATCGATGCGGTTTTTAAGTTTGCTCTCGAAAAGGACAATTACGAGCTGAAGACCACAAAAAATGGCAAATTTTACTTTTACATTAAAGATGATAAAGGCAATTCCATCGCCCGAAGCAGCTTGTTTTATGACACTGAAGCAGCCCTTCAGTCGGACATCGATCTGCTGGCATGTGGTGCTAAGGTTGCAGCTGCTCCTGCTCCGATGGTAGCTGCCGGACCTGGTGACAGCAAGATCATTGATGATTATCTTCCCTGCGAAGATTATTCTGCACCGACAGATGGCTTTCATAAATTTCGCAGAGACGATCGCAACGATTATTACTTCTCTTTCATTGGCGATGACGGCAAAGTGCTACTTCGTAGTGAAGCCTATACCACGCAGGCCGCCAGAGACAATGGGATACAGTCGGTAATCAAGAATGCACCGATCGCCGAACGATGGAAAAAGGAATCGGCCCTCAATGGCCGCTACCATTATTACGCCCTGCGGGCTGGCAACAATCAGGAAATTGCCCGTAGCTGTTACTATGAGTCGGAAGATGAAATGCTGGCTGCTTTGGCCTGGCTGCAAGGAGATGATAGCCCGATCGGGTTTGGCGCTGCCAATTTGGTGCCTGCTACCATGCTGGCTGCTGCTGCCAACAAAAAAGCCGAAGAAGAGGAAGCTGCCCGCCTGGCGGCTGCCCGCCTCAAAGAAGAGGAAGAACGAAAAGCAGCGGCAATAGCAGCTGCCGCGGCTGTACCGGTAGTGGCAAAATCGGAAACCGTTTACAAAGAGGAAAAGAGTAGTGGCCTGGGTTGGCTTTGGTGGCTCTTGCCGCTTTTGCTGCTGGCCTTACTGGCCTTTTTCCTTATGAGAGGATGCGATGGCTGCAAAAAAGAAGTACCGCCACCACCGCCACCGCCAGTAGATACCACTGAGGTGATCACCGAACCGGAAGTTATTGAGCCTTTCGGACCGGATGGCGCCGCTTTGGGCTTTGCCGAAGGAACAGTGCCTTACGAAATTGCCAATTATCTGAGCGACGGCCATAGTACTTTCCCAAGGACATTTGGCCTCACAGGCATCGACTTTCCGCGCAACAGCGCCAGCCTCAACCGGGATGGCCGCGCCTTGCTCGATGATATTGCCAACATTCTCAAGCAGTATCCGGGAGCGCAGATCGATATTTATGGCTACATCGGCGAAAATGAGCGCAGTGCTTATCGGGGCAGTAAGGAACTTACCCTCGATGATGTAAGAGCGCGCAATATTTACAATTACCTTAAATCAAAAGGAGTGGATGAAAGTAAGATGAACTTCTCCGGCAATGGCGTCAATGATGCCAATGATGCCGAGTTGGTCATCCGAGGCAGATAAATTTCTTTCTCCGCAAAGGAGACGCAATCACCTAAAACAACCCGGACAAAGTACCTGACTGCTTTGTTCGGGTTTTGTTTTTAGAGCTGCTAACACAGCTTGCTGCCTGCCCGCTGCCTGAAGCCCGGCCCACACAAATTTTAACACTTCGACTGCAAAAGCATAGTATATGTTGGCCACAAAGTGATTTCATTTGGTCAAAGAAGATTCGAGGATTTGAGGATTTGAAGAGTCGATAATAGTCAACTCTTCAAATCCTCGATTCCCCAACTCCTCAAAATTAACGATCTAATAAATTCATTTTGCACCACATATTACTTATGTTTGTTTTGAAGACTTAATCCTACCCTTCAGAGAGAGTATAAAAGGGGCCGTCAAGCGTACAGCGATTTCACCTGCAATATGGCAGGTTGGAATAGTGTAATTTGATATTTTTAACTTTTAAAACTTTCTCATTATGAAAACGATTTTAAGGCTTCGTCTATTTACCCCCCCCCACTAGAATTAGGTGTTAAGTGGTTGATTTACAGCAAGTTATGCTTGGTTTTGATGTTGGTTTTGGCTTCTTGTCAGAAGGAATCAACTGCACCTGTTACAAATAATGCTCACCTATCCGATGATTTAGAATTAGCTGCAAATCCCCGAGATGGTTTTGATTATTCCAAATGTGATAGCTTGAAAAATGCCGTAACTATTTCTGAGGGATATTTGGTTTTTTCCGATGAGCAGCATTTTTGGGACTGCGTAACATGTTTGGAATATGATTATGACCTTTACAATGACAATTATGAAGCGCAATATCCGGAAGCCACTCCCGAGGAGTTAGATAGCGTTGATATAGTCAATAATTTTGATCAGTGGCAACCTTATATTGATTTTGAACAATCTTTAAATTTTTCGTCTTTACGTGCAAAGATTGAGAGCGAGATATTGGCGTTTGAACAGATTCCAGATAGTCTGTCAGACCCAAGCGAAGACCCTGACTTGAGTATTCCTGTTTTAAGAGAATCAGTCCGAACATTGTTTAATGAAAATGGAATGGCTAAAATAGAAGCAGACATACTTTCAATGTCTGATTGGGAAGAAGATCCAGCTTTGGTTTGGGATGATTGCGCTTTTTATAGAAAAAGAGAATTTGAATTCAATCAAACGCATGACCCAACTTTGGTAAATAGGAAAATGACAATCTCCATTGCTGTTCGATCCGGATTAATTACATCGAATCTTAAGGGCAAATATATTTTTAGAAAACGGATTAATGGAAAATGGAAGAGAAAACGTGCTAATACAAAGCTACTTATTTGGGGGAGACCTTATCGAGATGTAAGTATTCCTAATGAAGGAAGTACATGTACCCCAGACTTTGATAGAGTGTGGAGTAAATCAAAAGACTGGAAAAAAAGAAAATCTCGCACAGCTACAAGTTCAATTTGGGGATATTGGAGAGAAGCATTGGTAGAACCAACAGCTCAGAACTTTATGGGAAATAGAAGCAGGATTCAGCTTTTATGGAAAGCACCAAATGGAGTAGAAAAATCTTTTTTATTGGACTTACGCAGATAGAGACGGTGATCCTGGTTTTGCTGGTTTTTCAGGAAAACCAGGATCAATCCTCCAATAAATAAAAGCTATGATTTTGTGCAAGAAAAAATATTTAACCGCAATTTTATTCTTAAGTGCCATATTCTTATTTAGGCAATCATGCGCTCAAACTTTTTTAGGCCTGGGTACGCACATCCAACCTCCGGTACACATTGACCACTGTTGTAACAGCTTTGTAGAAGTTACTCCAGGCGTAGTTCCCGGCTTCTCTGCTACCATTAAAAGGCGCTGGAAGAACGCCAAGGATAAAGCATGGTATTATGAATTTGGACTGCAAAATGTAGGGGTTAAGGTACGAGTTGTGGACTATTTGAATAAGCAAGTCGGCGTTTGGATTGATTCGATGTTGGATCATATAGGTTTTCCTTCGGCACTTTTCGGGCTGGGCCGGATATTTTCCTTGACAGAGGGGAAGTACCAATCGGAGGCAGCATTAGGAATTGAGAGTTCTTACAGGATATCTCATACACTGGGATTACTGGGTACTCATTCTTTCGCTCTGGATTATTTAGGTGAAGAAGTTACCTTCCCTTTATTCCTGAGGTTGCATCTTGGCTATGCGATTAGGTTTAAGTTTTTTGATAAAATACCAGGGCATATTCAATTGTACACCAATCTGTCATTGCAAAAAATTGCTCGGGGCCCGCATACGTTGCTAAATCCTGAAACAGGGGTAGCTGTTGAAGGAATATACTATCTGAATAACTCAGAAGTCGGCATTAAGATCTTTACAGATTTGAGCAAAGAACATTATAGCTTTCCCCTTATCGAAAAGAAAAGAAATAAACAAGGGGCGGGTTTAAAGAAAAAAGCACGCTGGTCATTGGAAGGACAATTGTACCGGCCTCCACCCACTGATTATTTTATTCCGCAAGTGGATAGTTTCTCTGTGTCGGGCTTAAACATAAGCAGCACCTTACAAATAGGCGTTAAAACAGAATTTTTTAATTTTAGAAATGAACGCTGGTCAACGCTTGTAAGCTTAGGTGTGGGCGTTACTACACAGACAGACCAATTCATTGCCATTGCAGAATTTACAAGAGATGGCCTACCACTAAATAATCTTTCAGGTTTAAGTCCTTTAGGCGTACATCTGATTCCAGGTGTTGGAATAGCGTACAAACATCTTATCGAAGAAATTTTATTTCAGCATACATTTTCCACAACCTATGCAATTCCTCTAACCAAAGAGGATGATACAATTTTTGCTTCTGAAGCCAGCCTTTTCCAATTTGGCGCACCCATTTCCAGCAATCTTTTTGTGGCGGAATTTAGCCATAAATACGGCCGAAACAGATTCTTGTTTGGTTTGGAATATCAGCCAGAGTGGGTATTGAACCCTGGAAAGCCGATTTTCTTTGCCTTGGGATTGGTATTTAATTACAGTTGGGGAATTATAAGCCAGGGCCGTGTAACCGTAAACAATGGCAGAACGCGATACAATGGTGGAATTACTCAAAGATTTTCTAAAATAGGTATAACAGCCAGAATAGGTTTCAATCCAAACAATAAAAAAGTTTATAGAAAAATTTTACAACAATGAAAAATATACTCACGTTCCTTGTCTCCTTTTTCCTATTCGCTTTTGCTACCGCCCAAAGCAGTTATACGATAAGCTGGGGCACTGGCACTTATGATACCCTCACCAATTACAACTCTCTGCTGCTGGAAAACCACGATGGCGACTTTTCTCTTTGGTGGTTGGGAGAATTGGAAGTTGAGTTTGGGTTTGATTTTCCCTATTTCGATAAAACGTACAGCGGGCTTGTATTGGAAAGCGATGGCTATGGCTATTTTCCGGGGAATAATACGGAGAACTATAACCTGTATTTGTTTGCCGGAGAATATGAAAATTTAGGGGCTCCTATGCTCAAGTTGGTATCCGACTGGCGCTATGCCCACGAAACGGAGCGCAATATGGATGTGCTGAAAATAGAATGGAAGGATGTGGGTATTTTAGAAGATGTCGAATCGGATAGTCCTTCTGACCATTATATCAACTACCAGGCGTGGTTTTTTGAAAACGGTGAAATTGAACTGCATTTTGGGGAAATTGACCTGGCTAATTCGCCTTTTTATGATCCTGCAAAGGGCTTTGTTTTTGAAGATGGAGAGTCTTATGGCCCGTGGTTGGGCATTGGCAACGATGATGCTACCGATGTATATTATTTAACCAACACCTTTACCGATCCTGTAGTAATCACCAGTGAAGATAGTTCGAGTGTTATCCTGGAAGTACCACCGGCAGGACAGTACGTTCGCTTTAGCCCGGAAGGGGTGGTGAATCAAAAGGAGGCTGTGCGCATAGTGCCGTACATCAGACTCTATCCAACGCCTTCCAGCGATCACATTAGCTGGGAATGGGCGGCTCCTGTGGCACCTTATCAGATTCGGGTGATAAATGTGCAGGGCCAGCTGCTTAAGGCTGCCCAATACAACGAAAGCCGTGCTACAATGAGCCTGACAACCTTACCGGCAGGTATTTACGTGCTGGCTTTTTATCAGGACGGAAGGATGCTGGCAGCCAGGCGATTCCATAAGATGTAGTCCTTTTTTGCACAGCTACTACCCCGCACCCACCTTATAGCCAGTCTGGAAAGAAACTCTTGGCAGGGTGCCAAATTTTGTTTTTTTATAAATATAAATCCTATCGGTTATGGGCAAAAACATGACAGCTTTTGCTTATATTTGTTTTGAAGATTTAATCCTACCCTTCAGAGAGAGTATAAAAAGGACCAAACGTACAGCGATTTCACCTGCAATGGCAGGTAGGAACAGTATGAATTGATATTTTTAACTTTTAAAACTTTCTCATTATGAAAACGATTTTAAGGCTTCGTCTTTTACCCCCCTATCCAGCATTAGGGTCTAAAACGCTGATTTACAGCAAGTTATGTTTGGTTTTGATGTTGGTATTGGCTTCTTGTCAGAAGGAATCTCTATTCAATGACCAAAGTATAACTCCTGAGGATTCCGGTCCAATAGTCTTTAATGTTAGCGATCAATCGGTAATGTCCCGATCCTCTGATAGTACCGGTCTCATACAAACGATACTTGGCGACAACAGACAGAATCCATTTACTGTAGAAAAAATGGCAGAAGCGCATAGGAATTTATACGATTCGGGGATTCAGCAAATGGAAGCTACTGAGCTGTATATTAAATTTATGCCCTCCAGCTTAGAACATATTTCTGCGCTGGAACAAACAGATGTATTTTTGTACGATTTCCCATTGGAATATGAAGTGCTGGAAATGGGAGATTATTATCAGGAAGTGAACGAAGGTACTTATCCGGAACTGTATGCTATTGTCAGCCTCGATTTTGTTTTTCCCGATGTGCCTTATCAAACAATTGCCCAGCTTTACCTCGATCGGTCAGACCCGCTGCTGATAGCTGAAAGTTTTAAGCTAACCGGCAACGAAGATGAAATCCACTCTTATATTCTAAACTCTACCGGCTTACTCCCCGGTGATCTTGGGGATGAAGTGCAGCCTTTGATACCAGAGCCCCCTGAATGTCCTCCAGGGTGTATAGCTGTTCTGAATATTGATATAACGACAACACCCGTTAGTTGGGAATGGATATGTGATTGCAATCCCCCGCCACCACCTCCTCCTACAATAAATAGCTGTGGCTGCGAGGTATATCCCAATCGGAGAAAACCCGGAGGCTGTGTGAAAGTGGAGGATACACAACTTTCAACGCCCTGGGTTACTAATACTTATGCGCCGGTAAGGAGAGTAAAGGTGATAATGAAAGACTCCTGGTTTACTCAGGATAAAACCTGGACGGATGACGGTGGGTGCTGGAAGATAAATAACGAATACAAGGGAAGAGCCTGGATGTGGATCACGTTTAAGAATGACAGATGTCGGATACGAGGGACAGAAAAAAACTGGCGTGCTGTATATCAATGGCTAATTACAATAAATGATTTTGTAGGTATGATGTGGGGGCCGACATTCAATGACATATCGGTCAATTACCACATGTGGACAAGCCTGGGTTCTAAAGGCCACCTCTATTGGGGTGCCGCTACTGTAAACAATGCATTGCATGAGTTTCATGATTTTGCTGCTTCGGACGGAATTAGTACTCCGCCGGATGATTTAGATATTTATATTGGGAGGAATCACCGATATGGTTATACTCTAATGTCAGCTCAAAACGGATTAAGTAGTGCAGCAGCAGCAGCAATGGGTTTAGCTACTTATTGGACAGGACCTTTTGCACCGGTGATCGCCATAGTAGGCTGGGCTTTTTGGCGAACATATTTGCCAGATGTAAAAATTGGGATCAAATTCGAGAATTCAGATCAATTAAAAAGTCTCGCATATCATGAAATTGCACATGCTTCACATTATGCGCAAGTTGGATCTGCTTATTGGGAACAGTTGGTTTATGCAGAGATTTTTGCTAATGGGCATGGCGACCAATATAGCAACGGTGCTGATATAATTGCTGTTTGTGAGTCCTGGGCAGAATACCTGGGAGGGCATCATTATGTGCATAGAAGTTATGGGAACGCTACAAGTATAGGTAGAACTTGGGAGTCATTGGTAGAAAGAACTTGGAATGAAACACCTAATCATATTCCTATAGGCCTGCACCATGACTTGGTGGATATAGGAGAACCACCTCTTGATCCCAGTACCATGAATACGGCCTGTAATCAGAAAGAGGCAGGTTGTGCTGTTATTAATGATGATGTGAGCGGTTTTTCCAACGCTCAGATGTTTTCTTGTTTGACATATTCTACCTCATCAATTGATGAATATCAAGACTGTATGAGGGTGAAATATTTAGGATCGACATCGAACAATACTACAGATTTTGATAATTTGTATAATAGTTATTGATAAATCAAGGGGATTGACATGCTATGGCATGTCAATCCCCTCTAATTTTTAAAACATGAAATATTTATTAATTTGCTCAATGCTTGTGTTTTTTCTGCAATCCTGTATAAAGAAAGAATGCCAGATAGCAGGAGTGACGTATGAATTTGAAATTCCTGCAACGTTTTCTCCTGCCAGGGATACATTCTATGTTGGAGATACTATTACGGTGGCATCCGTATTTTCAAACGAAGTATATGAGCGAGAAACCGATAAATGGTATCGGTTGAAAAATTTCAAATTTTACCCGGATATGTGGGTAAGGGAAATATCCGACACCATAGTAAACAATGCTGCGCTTAATGATTTTGAGGTGATAGTAGATAGTATTTTTAATTTTGGAAAAGCCATTTTTAACGATGGTTCAGTATCGTACTATGGTAATTATAATTATGAGATAGATACAGAAAAATATAGTTTGGTGTATAAGCTGGTGCCACTTAAAACCGGATTTTATTATTTTAGTCATGCTTTATTAATTGGCCAATTTGGTGAGCACCAAAATTTTGAGGGAAAATGTAAGAATCTTGAGGTTGATGCAGCTGTAAACCTAAATGAAGGTGCCGACAACAATATAGACATGCTAAGAGATAGTCCTGACTCTTATTTTAACAACTGGATATTGATAAAACCTGAAGATCGATTTTATAAATTTGGCGGCTATTGTTTTTATGTGAAAGAGTGAATGCCTTGCCCGCATAAGAGCTGATTTTTTGTTTTATTCTATAGAAATCAATTGTGAATCAGCCAACTCAAACACCTGAGGCCTTTGCTGCCTCAGATGTTGAGCGTAAATAAAATTGCACAAATGAAAAGCTACGCCATTTTATTGTTGACGCTATTTTCTCTTACTGCAGCGCCAATTTGCCATTGTGGAGATAAAGCATGTGAAGTATATTATCATTTTGAGTTTCCTGTTACACTTGCTCCGGCATTGGATAGTTTTTCTATTGGTGACACGATTTGGGTATCCTTGTCGTATGATTCAAAGAAGTTAACCGATTTGAAAAATGGTAATGTGATAGATGTTGGAAATTTTGATTTTAATATTGATCTTAATATATTAAGAATTGATTCATTAGATGGCTTTGCGTTAAATTATTTTAAAATTATCCAAAATGTAGGAAAGTTAGTCCGAATAGACTTAGTTGATGCGGTGACGTCTAGAATTCAGTTTGAAAGAGTTAATGATATGAACAACGTAAGCTTTGCCGTAGTACCTCTAAAGAAAGGAGTATTTGTGTTTGGGTTTGATTCATTTTATGAGAGTGGAGATATAAGTGAAGAAATAAACCTGGTGCAAACGAATTGTACTCAATTCATTGAAAAAGTAAGCTTTGTAACAAATGATGGAAGTTCTAATAACTATGATCTATATGTCAGTAGAGTAGTAAGCGAACCGCCCTATAATGAATTTACAGAGCCAGCTTATAATGATGATGGGGGCTATACCTTCATTGTGCAATGAGTAGTATAATTATTGGTCAATCCCTCAGATTATTTAAACCCGAAGAGCGGTTTTACAAGCCTGGTGGCTATTGTTTCTATGTAAAGGAGTGAATGCCTTGCCCGCATAAGAGCTGATTTTTTGTTTTATTCTATAGAAATCAATTGTGAATCAGCCAACTCAAACACCTGAGGCCTTTGCTGCCTCAGATGTTGAGCGTAAATAAAATTGCACAAATGAAAAGCTACGCCATTTTATTGTTGACGCTATTTTCTCTTACTGCGGCACCAATTTGCCATTGTGGAGATAAAGCATGTCAACTCCTCTAATTTTTAAAACATGAAATATTTATTAATTTGCTCAATGCTTGTGTTTTTTCTGCAATCCTGTATAAAGAAAGATTGCCAGATAGCAGGAGGGCAATATGAATTTGAAATTCCTGCAACGTTTTCTCCTGCCAGGGATACATTCTATGTTGGAGATACTATAACTGTGACATCCGCATTTTCAAGCGAAGTATATGAGCGAGAAACCGATACATGGTATAAATTGGAAAATTTTAGATTTTTTCCTGAAACATCAATTCATAAAATTGATACTATTGGAAAAATAGATGATTTTTCTGAGTTTGATGTAATACTTTCTTCTCAATACAATTATCAATTTATTAATTACTCCGATGGAGGACAAACACTTTCAGGAGAATATAATTATTTAAATAATAACTATGATCTACAATGGTTCATAAAGAATTAAGCGGCAATTTTGCCGAAATCTAATAGCTTTTTAAAAGCGGGTTTATTTTTTATCAATTCAGGTTGAATATCTAAGTTTGATAAAAAGAAATTGAGCATAAGTTCATTGAAATAGCAGGTTTTGACATCAGCAAGAGAAAAGCTGGTTCTATCTTCCTTTTTGACAGACAAGTAATGGGCTGCCTTAGCCACACTTACACTGCTAAGAGCCATATTAAAATGGTAGTGTAATTTTTTCTCATTTCTGGATTGACAGTTGGTTAATCCGGTATTTTGTTTTGCATCTCTGAACAAAAACTCAATCTGAAACCGAGCTTTGTAAAAGCAATAGATACAAAGGGCGTCTAACTCTAAGTCAGTTGAAAAGTACATAGCGTACCTATTTGTAGGGTTTCCTTCTTTTAGGAATTCCACATAAGCCAGGTTGATTTTTCTTTTTAATCTTACTGACCAGCATAGGATTTGAAATATTTTTACATCCTCATCTTGATGGACTAAATTAAATCGACGTTTGTCAATTTTTTGGACGTTGATTTTGCCATCATACTTTTTTGGTCTGCCCGGTCCTTTTCTTTTTGGCCCCTTGTACAAATATTTCAGATTAGCGTCTTTTCTCAATTTGCAAATGATGTCTAATTCAGTTTGTGCTTTGATTGGGTTTATAAAGCCAAGCTTAGCAAAGTAACCATCTACAGCTAAATGAGTGGAGATATGACTTATCCGGGGAGCCAGATCAATTATGGTTTGCGCATAAAAATCTACCAGCGTCATCTCTTTTTCATTGAGTTTTTCTCTACTGATTGTTTGAACAGCTTGTAAATGCAAAGCAGTATTATCATCTATACTAACTGCGGCTAATCCACCTATTTCAAGTCCTTTAGCTGGTCTGCCTAGACAACCACTGTAATAATAATCCACATTGGGCGTGTGCTTCCCACTTTTAGGGATATACGATGGATCAAAAGCTAATATCGTACGGCCTTTAAATTGACTATTGCATAATTCAATATTGAAAGACAGAAAATCAAACTCCTTCTCAAATTGGTTATGAAACGTCATTTCACACTTTGAACTATACCTGCTCATCCCTTTGAAATTATATCGTCCTCGTAGCGATAAAAACAAAATAATCGTTGAAATGAAAAATTTCTTACTCGGCTTTGGAATGCCTTGCAATTTATTTACTATTTTTTCGGTGAGAGTTTTACTCTCGCTGGAAGTATGATTGGTATGAAGTCGCATTCAACCAAATTCGTACTTCCTTTTTTATTTTCCAAAATTTGCTTGAAAAAGTTAATGAACCATTGATCTAGAATATAAAATAATTCCTCAAAAAAAAGGATTGTACCATTTAAGCCACTTTTCCGCTATAAATGGACTAGGAGAAAATCAAGATTTTGAAGGAAAGTGTTCAAATCTGGGAATTGACGCAATAGTTAATTTGAATAATGGGGCAGACAACAATATAGATATGCTAAGAGATAGTCCCGATTCACATTTTAATGAATGGATGTTGTTAAAACCACAGGATCGATTTTATAAATTTGGCGGCTATTGTTTCTATGTAAAGGAGTGAATGCCTTGCCCGCATAAGAGCTGATTTTTTGTTTTTCCCTTCAATCGTGTATCAACCAACTCAACACCTAAGGCAGCAAAGGCCTCGGGTGTTGAGCGTAAATAAAATTGCACAAATAAAAAGCTACGCCATTTTATTGTTGACGCTATTTTCTCTTACTGCAGCGCCAATTTGCCATTGTGGAGATAAAGCATGTGAAGTATATTATCATTTTGAGTTTCCTGTTACACTTGCTCCGGCATTGGATAGTTTTTCTGTTGGTGACACGATTTGGGTATCCTTGTCGTATGATTCAAATAAGTTAACCGATTTGAAAAATGGTAATGTGATAGATGTTGGAAATTTTGATTTTAATATTGACCTTAATATATTAAGAATTGATTCATTAGATGGCTTTGCGTTAAATTATTTTAAAATAATCCAAAATGTAGGAAAGTTAGTCCGAATAGACTTAGTTGATGCGGTGACGTCTAGAATTCAGTTTGAAAGAGTTAATAATATGAACAACGTAAGCTTTGCCGTAGTACCTCTAAAGAAAGGAGTATATGTGTTTGGGTTTGATTCATTTTATGAGAGTGGAGATATAAGTGAAGAAATAAACCTGGTGGAAACGAATTGTACTCAATTCATTGAAAAAGTAAGCTTTGTAACAAATAATGGAGGTTCTAATAACTATGATCTATATGTCAGTAGAGTAGTAAGCGAACCGCCCTATAATGAATTTACAGAGCCAGCTTATAATGATGATGGAGGCTATACCTTCATTGTGCAATGAGTAGTATAATTATTGGTCAATCCCTCAGATTATTTAAACCCGAAGAGCGGTTTTACAAGCCTGGTGGCTATTGTTTCTATGTGAAGTAGTGAGTGCTCACCTGTAGCCCAATTGCCAGTGTAGTGAGTGTAGCTACATTACCAATTGCCGTGCTGAGTTTGGTATTTGGAATTACGGGTTATGTGCTGTACAGTATAGCCTTTCAGCAAATTAGGCGACAGGCTAAAAGCCGGAGAGGCAAGTGGCTGGCATTGGCGGGTGCATTACTGTCAGATATCACTTTGATGATATCACTTTGATGATATTATTTGTTGCATTTATTGAGTCTCGAGCTGCTCCTTCGCCTCGACCATGAACCCCTCCATCCCGAGTGGATAGCGACAAATCCGGCATTCCAAAATTTTATTATCAATCTGCAAAATTCTTCTGTTCATCATTTCTATACAGTTATGCGAGCAATTAATGATGGAATAAGTGCTGATACAATTTTATTAAATCAAAGTGAAGTGAAACACCAAAGTAGAAATTTTCTACTCAATCAATTAATTGATATTGAAAGTATCATTGACACGACTTCAGACGAAATAGCCCTGGAATCTGCCTTCCTGGCAAAAGAAAACTTAGTTGATCAATGGATCGCGCTCGATGAAGAGATTCTTGCTTTGAATAGTGATTATCTTGATGGGGTTGTATTCGGTTTGACCAATGCCTTACAATTAAATAATAGTATTGAAACAAATAGTATTTGGGAGAACAATTTAAAAACTGTTAATCAACTTTCTCTTGAAGCTCAACTATATCAACAAGGAGTTTTTGATACGGATCAAGTTGATCAATTGTTGGCCATTGCCAGTCAATGCCCAGCCAATGGTGGCCTCGCTGTTTATCAGGCTCGCAGTGCATTGCCTAACTGCGTCTATTTTAGTGCGGTTGATCAAGATGGAAATTGTTATCCAGAAGAAATGTATTTTAGTATGCAAGATGTTTCGCAAGGTAGTGGAGGAGGTATGAAAAATACGCTTGATAACGGCCAGCTTAGCATCAACCCTAATCCGAGTTCTGGTAGGTTTACCTTAAGTGTAAAGGAGGGGGTTTCAGGAAAAGTAACTATTTATGATGCTCTAGGACAACTGATAAAAAAAATTGATATAGAACTGATTTAAACTATTGTATTGTTGTTGAGGCTTGGCCATTGTAGGTTCTGGCGATTTCTCTTTTTGAGTGCGTACCTGTATGGTACGGACGATAAAAGGAAAGAAGTCAGGTTCTATAAGGGCTGGAGCCGCAAACCATTAGAAAAGTTTAAATCAGTTCATAGATAAACAATAGTCCGGTAAAAAATTAAGAGGCAATTTTGCCAAAATCCAGTATACGGTTGATTGCGTGTTTATTTTTTGCCAACTCAGGGTCGATTTCAAAGTTTGATAAAAATAAATCAAGCATAAGTTCATTGAAATACGAGGTCTTTATATCGGCGATGGAAAAACTTTTAAATTCCTTTTCCTCACGGTCCAAATAGTGAGCTGCCTTTGCCACACTCACAGCGGATAAAGACGTGTTAACGTGAAAATGAATCTTGTTTTCACTTCTTGCCTGACAGTGAGTAAGTCCGGTGAACTGCTTAGCATCTCTGAACAAAAATTCGATTTGGAATCGGGATTTGTAAAATCGATAGATGTCTTTTGCAGATAGATCCAGGTCAGTGGAAAAGAAAAAAGCCGTTCGGTTAGTTGGTTTTCCTTCATCCAGAAATTCTGCATAAGCCACCTTTATTTTTCTTTTCAAATGCATCGTCCAAACGACAAGTTCATAAAGGATTACTTGTTCATCTTGATAAACTTGTCTAAACTTGCGTTTGTCAATCTTTTTCATATTTACCTTCCCATCATACTTTTTAGGGCGTCCTCTTCCTTTGCGTTTGGGGCCTTTATAAAGGTATCTGAGATTTGCATTTTTAGGAAGTTTGCTAATGATCTCCAAAGAAGTATATTCTTTTATTGGGTCGATAAACTTTTGTTTATAGAAATAGCCATCTACAGCTAAATACTTAGAAAACACTTCCAATTTTGGGGCTCGTTCGATAATCAAATCCGCATAGTGGTCTGTCAGTGTTTTACCTTCTGCTTGGAGGTCGGGTATGGATGGTGTTTGAACAGCTTCCAGATGAAAGGCTGTATTATAATGCAAATCTACTACCCCTAGTCCTGCTATCTCCAAACCGGGAACGGCTCTGCCCAAAGTACCACTCCAATAATTGCCTTTACCAGGAGTATGTTTCCCACTTTTGGGAAGATAGGATGGATCAAAAGCCAGTATTCGTTCATCTGACAAATTATCCAGGCAAAGGCTTGAATTAAAGGACAAAAAGTCAAACATCGACTCAAACTGCAGACGAAAGGTCTTCTCGTTTTTTTGACCATATCGCTCCATTCCTTTAAAAGTATACCGACCTCGCATTGACAAAAACAAAACAATGACCGAAATCATAAAAAATTTTTCGAGGCTTTTTTAAGCCTTCCATTTTATTTACTATCTTTTCCACGAGAGCCTGGCTCTTACTGGAAGCATTCTTTGTTGGTGTTCGCATACCACAAATTTATGCTTCCTTTTTTATTCGGAAAAATCTTTAAAAAATTACCGAACTATTGATAAAGAGAGTAATACTTTTCAGATCAATTTAGTAGAAAGTGGGCTATACTACGTCATATTTAAACAAAAGCAAATTAATTCTAGACACCGCCGTATCATTGTTGTAAAATAAAAACACAGCTAAGACCCAAAAAAATGTAGATAATGAAAAGAATAACATTATTTGGAATAATTGCATTGGTGTTGATTAAAACATCAATCGGCCAAAACGAGTACCAGTGGGTGCATACTGATGGCCCTCCTGGTGGAGCCCCTGGTGGGGGTATCGCCTTTGTTTATTCTAATAGTTCGTATGCTTTTATTCCTTCGGGTGATTTTTTATTTCGTAGCAACGACGGGGTAAGTTGGGAAAAATTAAATCAGGAAGTCGGATACCTTTGCGGAGTGGATGATGATCGGATTGTTAATTTATTTAGAGACTCATCCGGTATTATGAGAATCAGGTTGAGCAAGAATAATGGCCAAAGTTGGGAAATAAAAGGCATCCCATCCAGTATTACTTATCACGGAAGTATTGCTGTTTGTTCGCATGGGATTTATATTGCTCAGGGCAATTATAGTTTATTATTTCAGTCTGCCAATGATGGAGAAACCTGGAGTTCGGTAAGTCCTCCTTTTGAGTATGGCCATGACTTGTATTCGTTTGATGATCGAATATTTTTGAGTAACTCTTCAGCATTATGGCATACAGATCAAAATGGAGAAAATTGGAAAAATATTTCTCCTCCTGTCCAGGATTTTAATGACTATATATCCGATGTTCAGGTTATAAATGAGAGCATATTTGTATCAGGAGAAGAAAATGTGTTTTACTCAAATGATTTCGGAGCTACTTGGAGTAACTTTGAAATACCCCAACTGAATATTTCTTCCAAGCTAGCTGTAACCGGTAATGAGGTTTACTTGTATTCACGTGATCTGTTTAGGTCTGATGATTTTGGCAATTCCTGGGAAATGATTTCAGATCGCAGTGAAAACCCTCTGCTGCTGAAATTCACAGGATTTAAGGGGCAATTTATCAGTACTGCTTATAACAAAGGCATTTTTAGATGGGATAATGCTTTAAGCCAGCTCGTTGAGAATAACGAGGGGTATAGTAAAGGCGTAATTTATGATTTGTCTGCTGCGAAAGATCAAATTTGGACGGCATGTGGGAATGGGGTTTTTTCATACAATGTGACGACAAATGCCTGGAATAATAAATCTGATCTGCCTCGGTCGGTATTTCAATATCAGAAGATAGATGCTAGCGAAAATGGGTGGGTAGTTACCTATAAAGACTATGACGACTATTTTTATTTCTCTCAGGATGGCGGGATAAACTGGGATTCGATTACTCCAATGGCTAATGGAGAAACCTGGTATGTTGATAATGTCAAGGTTTTAGGTGACGAACTGTACGTGTTTTCACAGTTCAACATTTTAACTTCAGCAGACAAAGGGAATACTTGGAAAGTGGCAAATTTGGGTTCATCAAACAACGCTTTGATAGAATTTAAAAATAAGCATTTCATTTCTTTCAGCAATAAATATTTTTATTCCGATAATGTTGGAGAAACCTGGAATCAGTTGGAAGTACAATTTCAGTTGGTGAAACTGTTTCCTGCGCAGGATAAATTGTTTGCTGTTGCAAGTAACCAAAGTGGATTGGCTGAACTATTCGTTTCTTCAGATGGAATAAGCTGGACTGCCTCCTCTTCTGTTGGGTTACCTCCAATCAATGCTTTTGACATAGAGCTAGGCAGTACAGATATCCATTTTTTTAAAAATAAAAATAAATATTTTTCCTTTTGGGGAAACAAAGGTTTGTATGTTTCTACTGATACACTCCGGACGTGGAATCCTTTGGATATCAACTTGTATGGGAGAACCTATCTGACGTACAAGAATGTAGTGTATTTGGGTAAAAATGGGCTTTATAAATCCGATGTTTTTGATCCTTACCTGACAAGTAGCAGAGAAATTGAAAAAGCTGAACACAAGATTGAATTATATCCCAACCCTTCCTGCGATCACTTGATGATATACTAAAATGTGCTTTTAACAATGATTTAACTCTGGTTTAATTATCTCAAAATTCAGGTTCAACAGTGCCTTTAATTCTTTGTCGTAAATATCCAAGTTCTTGATAAATTCACTTATAGCAGCTACCAAGTCCTCAAATTTTTCATAGTACTTATTTTTGCAAACTCGTTGTTTTAAAAATTTCCAAAACCTTTCTATGATATTTAAATTTGGACTACTAACCGGTAAAAAATCTAGCTCAATTCCTATTTCATTCGCATGGTCTTGAGTATCATATGCTAAATTGTATTTTGCGTTATCCAACATTAGGTACAACTTCTTTCTAGACCAGCGATAAGTCTTCTTTACCTCATTTAAGAAATGACAAATCAAATCGCTATCACAGCTTTCTTCTGTTAACCATATTGTAAAACGCCTTAATTGAACATCAACACTACCCAGTATATTTATTCTCTTTCTTCCACTCGGTGACTTAATTATAATTGTATTGTCTTTTCCCTTTATTTGCCAGCACTTTTTCGGTTCAGTCCTATGTATAACATGGGCGATATCAAAGAAAATCACTAACGATTCTCCTCCTTCGACCCTAGATTTGATCTCAGATACTACTTGTTTCTGAGCTACCTCACTTGGTGGCTTATTTGGTATTAATCTTGGCTTTTTAAAAGAAAAATTGAGTTTTTTTTACACCATCTTCCCAGCCAACTTGTCTCAACTTCATGATCATACGTCTCTTTTATCCAGCCTGCTAACTCTGCCATTGTACTCACCAATTCGTTCTGTACATGGTCCTTTATTTCTGACTTTATCTCTTCTAACGAGGATACTCTTCTTGAAAAATCAAACTTTGATAACCTTTCTAGTCCCTCTTCCAGATATAGCTTCACCCAACCTGTTATTGTATTAGTATTTACACCTAGTACTTTGGCTATCTGGATATTCTGAATACCTTCATGGCTCATCATTATGCATTGATAACGTTTTAATATTCTACCATCTCTCTCCTTTTTTATTCTCGATTTCAAAGATTTTTCTTCTGTTTTGCTTAATTTTGCTTGGTACATAATTGTTTTTTATCCGCAATATACGTACTCTTTGTTAGAATAGCAAATTAGTATAAATACGCATTTTTTTCCTTATGATACGGAGGTAGTAATGTACAATTCGTTGGGTCAGGAAGCCTTGGTTTTACAGCTTCCCTGCTGCAATGCGGAGCACTATTTTGAATTGCCGGAGCTTCCAAATGCCATTTATTTTTATGTAGTCTTACAAAAGAATACTGACAAAGTATTGCAAAGTGGGAAGTTGTTGATTGGAGCATTTTAATTTGGTGGAGCTACACAAGGTTTTTCCAAAATAGGTGTTAGAGCATGTTTGGAAATTGCTTTTGGAAGCAGTAGTAGTAAAATTTAATTTTGGGCGAAGCCTTTTTTTGAGGCATAGCCCACGCTATGGCGATGAAAAATAATGAAGTACAGAATTAAATTTTGCACTAATGCACCGAAGGGTAAATTCCAAACACGTTCTTAGACATGCTCTAACTCCTTCTCAAAGTATCTACCGTTCCAAAACGACCTTTCCCGCCTCTGCCACATCTGCACCAAAAGCAATTAATCCCTCCCGATGGCCACCCATTACCAGCAGCTTTTGCCGATGTCGGAGCCATGGCGCTTGCAATAGATCGGCTATCGCTAAAGCCATATCCGGTGTGCCATAAGGGGCCAGCGGATCGGTAGTGGGCAGTAAGTTGAGGCTGTGCTGCCAAAGGTCGAGGCTGTGGATGTGCACAACGGCTCCAACCTCCGGGCAGGCCTGGTAAACAGCCGCATGGCTCAACGATTCGCTCGAAGCCTTCACTGGCCCTTTACACTGTAAACTGTTGTTGGGAATGTCGAAATCGGTAACCAAAGCGAAGTGTTGCGTGCCGAGTACTGGCATCCTACCGGTAGCCGAACCGCTGATTACAAACTGATGCCCCTGCCACCGGCGGGAGATGTTGCCAAAACCGACACCATCCGGATAGGCGCCTATGAGGCCGGCATCATACAGGCGCTGCCGCCAGTAGATGAGCCCGGCTAGTTGGTGGGCAGGCAGTGCCGGCGAGGGGGTCCACCGGCAGTGGAATTTTATGTAACCCTCATCAGCCAAGCAATTAGTTTTTTATCAACTTTTGAACAAAGCTTTGTTTTTGATGCTGCAAGCTAATAAAATAGATGCCCGCCGGCAATCCTTGTAATGCAATGGTGTTGGTCGGTTCATTCAAGTGGTGGCTTATAAGTGCTTTGCCGTATAGATCGTACAGCTCGAATTGGACAGACTTCAGCTTGCCGATTTCGATGCGGAGAAAGCCGTTGGCAGGATTTGGATAGATGGCGAATGGAGGTTTATTTAGATCAGGAGATGCAAAATTGGTGACTACGCATTCTCCTATTTTGGTAGCAAAAAAGGCTGCCATGTTTTTGGTGCGTTGCCAGTAGCTGTCCAAATTGTGTCCCTGCAAATCGGGATTGGCAAGTTGCAAAAGACAATTGGCATTATTGCTTGTCCTTTCAAAAAGATAGTCAGGGGCGAGTTGTCCGTTGGCTGTCATCGTGTCGATCAAAATGCTGATGCCTTTTGAACCGTAAAGAAAAGGCCGATTGATAATGTATTGGCAAAAGAAGGGAAATTGAGTAGCGCAGTGTGCATAACCTCCGTAAGCTCGTCCATAATTGAAGGGTACAATAAGGTCATTGGGTTGATGAAACATGTACAGGGCTGGAGGTACAGTATTGTGGCTGGCAAATATATTGTCAAAGGCTCCTCCGGCAAAACTGCCCACTCCTTTTATCTGATAGCTTTGTGTCGCCGGGTAGTTGAGTGTGCCATAGTAAGGCCCCAGATCGGGCCGCTGCAAGTCCATTGAAGCAGTGGAAGTATCCAACTGATATCTAATAATGCATTGGTTTTCGTAAATAGAATGAGGCGGCTCTACATTGGGCAGGGCGCCTGTGAGGGTAGGAGCTGCTTCCGATTCGTCATCCATGAAGCCAACCCCCATAGCTATAAAGCCTCCCGCACTTTCGCCGGCCACAAAAATATTTTGCGGATCGATGTTATAATCCGAAGCATTGTTGACCAGATAACGAATCGCTCCATTCACATCCTGTATGGATCGATACAATGCCCTGTGCCACTCGCTGGTATCAGCCATGTTGAGGCAATCCCATTCGGCCCCCATGCTCGAGATGTTGCAATGCCTTTCGGTATGCGTCTGGAACATGCCGAGCCGATAATTGACAGAAGCGGTGGTATAACCCCTTCGCGCGAAATCCATCCGCATTTGTTTTGACATTCCGGCGGCCTTATCGCCAGCAAAAAAGGCACCGCCATGTACAGTGACCAGAAGCGGTCGGCCACAATCAGGGGGCGTATCACCCACAGGTATGGAGATGTCCATCGCCAGTTGTCTGACATTGCCAGCAAAGTCGGTAGTGGAGCCATAAACGAGGTTTTCGTAGGTCTGGAAAGTGTATAAGGTGTCAACCCACTGTTGAGCAGATAGGCTTGTGATAAGCAATAGCTGGACTGTCAAAAGGGTAGAGATTTGCTTCATCACCAAAGTTTTTGTTTGTAATATTGTTACAAGCATTCAGATCAAATCCCCCAAAGCATGGCCAAACAATTTGCGTAGCCCTTGCTCACTGGCCTGGCAAACGCCTCTTTCTGTGATCAGTGCCGTCACCAGTCGGGCGGGCGTAATATCGAATGCATAATTGGCTGCCGGGCTGCCGGCGGGGCTCAGCAGCACCCTGCAGAGGTCATTTCCGTTGAGCCCGCTGATGTATTTCACCTCCTCTTCGCTGCGCTGTTCCACCGGAATCTCATCCAGGCCGCTGCGCAATTTCCAATCAATACTCGACGAAGGCAGGGCTACATAAAAAGGAATTCCATTGTCATGCGCAGCCAAAGCCTTTAAATAGGTGCCGATCTTATTAGCTACATCGCCCGTACAGGTAGTGCGGTCACTTCCTACAATCACACAATCTACCTGCCCGCTTTGCATCAAATGCCCGCCCGTGTTGTCCGCAATTATCGTATGCGGTACGCCCGCCTGTGCCAATTCCCAGGCAGTGAGCCGTGCACCCTGGTTGCGGGGGCGCGTTTCGTCCACCCATACATGCACATCCATACCTTGCTGCTGGGCAAGATAAATGGGGGCGGTAGCCGTACCGTATTCAATACAAGCCAGCCAGCCGGCATTGCAATGCGTGAGGATATTGACGGGTTTTCCCCCTTTTTGATCGCGTAGCTGTTGTAACAAGGGAAGGCCATGCTCGCCGATGCTTCGGCAGCGCTCAATGCTTTCGCTGCGCAAGCGCTGTGCCAGGCTCAGAGCTGTTGAAATTTTTTGCCCGGGAGCTGCCGCCAGCATAGCCGCCAGCTGCTGGTCGATGGCCCAGGCGAGGTTGATGGCGGTAGGCCGCGTGTGCTTGAGCAGGCGGGCAGCATGTATGATTTGCTGATCGAACATACTGGCATGGGCATGTTCGATGGCTGCCAAATACAAACCATAAGCTGCAGCCACGCCTATCAAAGGCGCACCGCGTAGGTGCATATCGCGGATGGCAGTGGCTACAGTGGTAACGGTGTCGAGATCTTCTATTACCAGCTCATGTGGCAAATGACGCTGATCAATGATCTGTACACATTTTTCATTTTCGGGATGCAGCCATAAAGTTTGTTGATAAGGATTTGGAGAACTCATGTAGGTAAATATAATTTATTTGCAGGGAAAAATGTTATCAAAAATAATCATGAGAAGGAGGACATTCGCTACATTTGAGGAGCGTGAAGAGAACCGCAGATATCTCCAAGAGCCTCGATTAATTGAAAGGAACAAAATTGTGGGCATCCTTTGTCAATAAGTTATGTGCCGTGTATTAATACTTTACGAACTTATAGTGAACACTAAAACCTGGCAAACGGAGTGCTAATAATTTTTGGAATGAAGGGTCAAGAAAGGTTCGGTTAATAACCCAACCGCCATAAACAAGCACATTCTTATGAAAATACTTATGGTTTGCCTAGGTAATATATGCCGCTCCCCACTTGCAGAAGGTATCCTGCGCTATAAGATCAAAGCACGTGGGCTCGACTGGGAGGTGGATTCGGCAGGTACCGGCTCATGGCATGTCGGTGATTCGCCCGACCCCCGCTCCATAGAAGTAGCTCAAGCACATGGCATCGATATCCGGCAGCAGCGCGCCCGCCAGTTCAGAGCTGCCGACCTAGCCAACTTCGACCTTATACTAGCTATGGATAGCTCCAATTATCAACACATTTGCAGGCAGGCTGCCTCACCCGCTGAGGCTGGCAAAGTACATATGATCCTCAACTTTGTGGAACCGGATGGCAACTCGAACGTGCCCGACCCTTACTATGGCGGCGATGATGGCTTTGAGCATGTGTTCCAGCTCCTCGACCAGGCCTGCGATAGCCTCATCGAACAGTACAAAAGGTGGTAACTTCATCAGGCGAGCTGTGCCAGCAGCCAGAGGCGCTCGGTGAGCGGGTGGGTATCTTGCACTTCCTTTAACAAAGCGGCTTTTTCCGTGCTGTCATAAGGGTTCAAATGAAGCAGCTTCCTCATCAGTGCAATGATGTTGAGATAATTCTCCTTGTGATAAGCCAGTCCCTTTTTCCGGCGAATGTAGGTGCCGAAACTGTTGAGCAGATTGTCGAGTGCCTCCGCTTCACCTAGCTGGTAGTACATCTTGGCAAGCATGGTCTTGGCGCCCAGATTGTGCAACAGATCGTCGTACTCCATCTGTAAAAGCAACGGCATGGATTGCTCAAAATCCCCTTTTTCAAAGTAATACCGGGCCAGATTGTAGCTGAAACTACTCTCCTGATGTGCCAACGGCAATCGGGTTTTGTATTTAAAAATAAAGCGATAGGTCCAATCAAATTCCTTTAATTTAAGAGCCGCAATAATAATGTTGTTGTAGGTCCAGCGCGAAAGCTGGCCGTTCTCCAGAAAAACTCCGACCTCTAATCCTGAACGATACAAATCAAAAACTTCCCTCAAATAATGCCGGTCATCCATATTGATGCGACGGATACAAAAATTGATGCCGATCATATAAATATCGCGCAGGTCAGCCTGCTTGAAAAGGCTATAGTGCTGTTGTAAATCCAGTTTCAAAGCTTCAAAAGCAGCCGAGATTTCTGTATTGCTCAACGCCAGGTACGCGTGATAATAAATGCGAATGGCTGGTACCGACTGATAATTTTTGCGGTCGATTTCTTCCAGCACCGCATCCAAAAGGCCCATATCATATGACTTCTTCATCACCGCCTGATGGCTCAGCAAAATGCAGGCATTGCGCAGCTTTTCGCTGATGTAGGCCACATCATGCGCATCCGAAAGCTGTTGGAGTGGAAAATCGCGCGTGCGATCCTCCGTCTTGGCTTGCTGATATTGGAAGTATTGCAACTGGTAACTATGTCTGAAAAAATCGGTGTCGCGGGTAGTGCTTTGCAACAGCAGTTGATGAACTCGCTCATGGGTTTTGTAAAAAGCTTTGGACAATTGATGCTGCTGATAAGCCTGCATCAGTGCCAGCGCAGGAGGGAGCGGATTGCTCTGCCATTGGCGCCAGGCTAAAAAAGCCTCGGTCACTTTCAGCAAGTAGGAGTAGAGGTGGTTGAGCTTTTGAGCTTCGAATGCCTCTCCGGGATAGAGATGCTCAAACACTTTTTGAGCTTGCAGTGCTTTGGAGGAAGAGCCCGAAATAGCCTTGCGCAAATAGCCAAACAGGCGCAGCACTTCTTTATGCTGATTGTGGAGCGGAGAGCGGACAAATTTGGCAAACTGGCGCCATTCTGCCCCGGCAAACCTTTGTAGCACTGAAATCAATTTGTTATTTTTTATATTTTTCACCTTTTTTTTCGATTATTATATATTATAAGATATTGATAGTGAGGTAGTTCTAATAAAAATATGATTTGATAATTTCGATTTTCAAATTTAATTGTTTTTGAAAAAGAATAATAGAAACCAGAGCTTTATATCAAATCGCCACAACGCATGAACCTTTCAAAGACCTTTTATTTCTTCCTACTGCTGTGGCTGCTCCCTTTTACTGTGTGCCAACTAAATGCCCAGGGCTGGGAGCGCACCTACGGAACAGCCGCACTCGAGTCGGGACACGCCATAGCCGCTACACCCGATGGAGGCTATCTGCTATCCGGAACGGCCGAGCGCAACGGCCAGTTTGATCTATATGCGGTAAAGGTGGATGTAAACGGCCAAACCGACTGGCAGCAAAGCTTTGGAAGCCCCAACACCAATGAATTTGGCAGGGGCGCTGTTGTCACGCCTGACGGCGGCTATGTGTTGCTTAGTACCAATGGCGGCAATGGTGAAACTTACATCGAACTACGTAAAACCGACCAACAAGGCAACACACTATGGATATTCCAAAGCCGCGACAGCACCGAAGGCCGTGCCCTGTTCCAGTACCCCGATGGCCGGCTCGTAGTGGCCGGCGCGTATCTCGGAGCGGCCCAATCGCAGGCTTATCTCCTACAGGCGGGTGCCGGGGGCTCTCTGATTTGGGAGCAGGCCTATCTGCCTGGCGAGTTGAGCAGCCTGTACGATGTTCGGCTCAATACGGCCAATGAAATCATGGCGGTGGGTTTCGTTGCGGCCTCTTCTGTGCAGGACCTCGATCTTTTGCTGCTCTCTGCCGACGAGGACGGAAACTTACTTTGGGATCGCAGCTTTGGCGAGGCAGCTACAGCGGAGAGCGGCTTTGGGCTCAGCCCGCTGCCAGGTGGTGACTGGGCGGTGGTGGGGCGGGCGGTACAGTCGGGCGTGTCGGAGGCTAATTTGCTGGGCCTCCGCACCGACCAATCGGGCAACCAGATTTGGCTGCAGGAGTATCCCCGCACCGGGCGGCAGGAAGGATTGGACGTGGCAGGTACTGCCAATGGTGAGGTGCTGATAATTGGATTGGAAAACAGCCCGACCAGCCAGGACAACGACCTCGCTGTATGGCGTTTGGCGGCCAATGGCGACATACAGTGGCAGAAGCTTTTTGGAGGTGTGGAGGTGGATGAAGGGCAGGCGCTGTTGGAAAATGCCAGCCACCAGTTGGTTTTGTTGGGCTCTACGCGCAGTTTTGGTGCAGGTGACAGTGATGCCTACCTCCTGCTGGCCGACAGCCTGGGTCAAACCTTTAGCAACAAGCTTTCGGGACAGCTATATTTTGACGAGGATATGGACTGCCAGCGCGATCCCGGCGAGCAGGGCGTGTCCGGCTGGGTGTTAAAGGCAGAAGGTAGCCGTACTTTCTACACTACTACCGACTCTGCCGGTCAGTATGCTTTTGATCTCGATACGGGTACTTACATCATCCAGGTCGTTGCTCCCAATGATTATTGGATGCTATGTACTGACAGCCTCTCCGTTAGCTTTAGCCAGGCGTATGATACGCTGACAGCAGATTTTGGTATCAAAGCTGCCATTCACTGTCCGCAGATGCAAGTGAGTGTGGGCACGCCCCTTTTGCGGCGGTGCTTCCCCAATACCTATACGCTTAGCTATTGCAATGCCGGCCCTGATACAGCACGCGAAGTGTTTGTGGAAATTGAACTGGATCAATGGTTACAACTCGATAGTGCTTCTGCGGTTTATACAGATCTCGGTGCCCACCTATATCGCTTTGAGCTGCCGGATCAGGCTCCCTTCGATTGTGGAGAGATAAAGTTGCATACCTATCTGGATTGTGATAGCACAGTATTAGGCCAAGCTCATTGTGTGACTGCCCACATATATCCCGATTCGATATGTAGCCCGGTGGATTCTCTTTGGGATGGATCGGGCCTGGAGATAGATGCGGTGTGTGCCGGCGATTCGGTAGTTTTTACGGTACGCAATTTTAGTGATGAGCAGATGACGGTGCCTTCAGCTTTTGTGATCATCGAGGATCAGATTATGCTCAGGCAGGGAACGATCACCCTGCCGGGGATGGAAGACTCTGTGTTTGTGGAATACCCTCAGGGGCGAACGTTGCGAATGGAAGTAGCACAGGTGTCGGGATATCCGGGGCAAAGCCATCCGATAGCAGTGATAGAAGGTTGCGGTGGGCCACCCATCAGTACAGGCTTTGTATATCAACGGCCAATGGATGATGAAGATCCTTTTGTAGATATCGACTGCCGGGAAAATATCGGCAGCTATGACCCCAACGTCAAGGCTGCATTTCCAACCGGCTTTGGAGCAGAGCAGTGGATAGAGCCAGATACTGATATTGAATATTTGATACACTTTCAGAATACGGGCAATGATACGGCATTCAGGGTAGTGATTCGCGATACCTTGTCGAGTTTATTGATGGTTGAAGCGGTACAGCTGGGAGCAGCGAGTCATCCCTACACTTTCAGCTTGTACAATGAACGCGTACTTGAATTTACGTTTGATGATATTCAATTGCCCGATAGCAGCAGCAATGAGCTGGCGTCGCACGGTTTTGTGAGCTATCGGATACCGCAAACCCCCGGAAACCCAGGTGGCCGTTTTATTTTCAATAGTGCTGACATTTATTTCGATTACAATAGCCCTGTACTAACCAATCGCTACTTTCATAAGATCAAAGAAAATTATGTCACCATGCTGACGCAGGTTCAGACTATACCGGAGCTAATTGGTCAACTAAGCATCTACCCCAATCCATCTCGCGATGAGGTGACGATAGCATTGGGATCAGAGATGCAAAAAAATATAGAGGTGATGATTTACTCGATGGACGGGCGAGAAGTATTTTACGAACGGCACGCGCAAAGTACATTCGCAATACGCCCCTGCCATCTGCCTTCCGGGATGTATTTGCTGGTATTGAAAGCAAATGGCAAAACAATAGGCCGGGCAAAAATGATTAGAATCTGAAAAAATAAATAGCAAGTTGATTGCACTGTGAATTTGTCAAATTAGACCTAAAACAAGTTATAATGAAATTCGCCAAGACCCTTTCCATTACGTTCCAATTTTTCCTGGCAACATCGGTTTGGCTAATCATTCCGATGGCCATGTGGGGCAATAGTCTGCCGATGGATACCGTACAGCTCAACGTCCCAACCGCACCGGGCGACTCTTGCCATTCAGCGCCACTGCTTTGTGGCTGGTACCTCGATGGCTATTGCTCCCGCAACGATACAGCCACTGCCGATATACCTGACAATCTGGCAACTGCAAGTCCCTGTACCGTCGAAAACAACCAATGGCTGCGCTTTCATACCTGCGATACCGTAATACGTCTGGTGGTAGAAGTAGATGATTGCACAATGGGGTCGGGGCTCGAACTGGCTGTGTTTAGTGCTGACAGTTGCCGGGATTTTCAGGTGCATGGCAATTGTTACAGCCTGCTAGCTGGCAATACGGATACGCTGACTATCAATGGATTGGTGTATGATAGCACCTACTATCTGATGTTGGATGGCATTGATGCTGCCACTTGCCGTTATCAGATCAAAGTGATTGATGGTATCGGTACCCGCCCGCCAACGTATAGTGGAAGTGGAGGAGGGATTGACGGCCCCGCCGAAGTGTGCCTTTTCGAAGAAGTTTCTTATTCGCTCACCTTTCCCGATTGTGAGTTGGTAGATCCGGGAGATGGCTGTCCTGTACCGCCGGGCAATAGTATGGCCGATAGTACTTTGGGTTGGCAATGGCATATACCTGATGGTTGGGTGTTTACATCCGATAGCGTCAACGTTCCAGAAATTACGGTAATTCCAAACGATACGATTGATGGTTGGATTTATGTAACTTTTGGAAACAGTCAGCCCGATACCTTACCAAGAGATGTGTATTGTGATACGGGAGGCTGCATATTCTCTGGGGCTATGTTTGTAATGGTAATTTATGATATAGAGTACCTGCCGCCAATTATTATTTGCGAGCCGGAATGTGCGGAATTTTGTGGTGAGATATATTGTGCAAGTACTACAGAATGGTGTCCTAAAGAATGCGGGTTTCAAGTGCAGGAGATCATTGTACAGCCGAAAGAGTTTTTTACCTATCAATATACCGTATGCCCTGGAGAATGTGTGAGTTTACCCTGGGGCGTATTCTGTGGAGGTATTCATTATTTTGTAGATGAATGTACGGATTACGAGATTATCATTAATGAATATAATGTGGAGCCTATTGATTTGGGAACTTTTATGGTTTGTGAGGGGGAATGTATGATTGTAAATGGACAAACTTTTTGCAGCCCGGGGACTTACTCAGTGGATACAACAGATAATCATGGTTGCCTGACCCAGGCAATTTTTGATGTTGAATTTTTGGAAGTGGAAAATATAGACTTGGGGATTATTACACTTTGTGAGGATGAATGCTTTGATTTTCGGGCTGTCGAATATTGTGAGGAGAACACCTACTCAATCGATACTTTTGATATAAACGGTTGCATCACCCAGCTTATATTTGAAGTGGTAAAAAGAGAACCGATTCCTCTGGAGATTGGCCCGATAAGTAAAATCTGCGATGCTAGCCATACTAGCTATACCGTCAGTTTTTATATCACCTCTGGCTTGCCACCCTTCTTTATAGATGGTATGGAACTAACGGACAGCCTGTTTGTATTTGGCCCGATAGCTTCTGATTCCTCGTTCTCCTTTACACTAACTGATAGCGACAGCTGCAGTCAGCTGCTGACCATCGACGGTACACATAGCTGTCTGATACCTTGCCTGTCAAATGCAGGATCGATGAGCTCTTCTCTTTTGGAAGCCTGCGAAGGGGAGGAGGTGCTTGCTGTAGCCAATACCGATACAGTACTCGATGAAGATGATGTCGCAACTTATATCTTACACACCAGCCCGACGGCAGAGCCCGGAGAAATCATTGCCCAAAGTTCAACGGCTACCTTTACTTTCGATGAGCAATTGATGGATTATGGAGTTGTATATTATATATCGAGGGTAGTAGGCAACGAAATAAACGGTAATGTAGATTTGTCAGACAATTGTTTATCCGTAGCGCCTGGCCAGGCTGTGGTATTTTATATGCTGCCCGAAGTGAGCTTGGGAGAAGCCATCAACTATTTGTCAGGTGTAGAGGTCGAGCTCAATTGGCAATCAAATTCCGATATACAGGAAGTGGAGTGGCTGATCGATTCGGAAGTAGTATCGACAGATGAAAAATATGTGCTCATACCACAAGGCGAGATGAGCGTTTCGGTAGTTGTGACGGATGAACACGGCTGTACTGCGGAAGCCAGTGTTTTACTAAGTCCGTGCCCGCCTGACGCATTTCTCTACATCCCCAATGTGTTTACCCCAAACGCTGATGGCACCAATGACCGCTTTGTAATATTAGGTAGTGAGAAAGTAAAGGAAATCAAGCGCTGCGCAGTATTCAATCGCTGGGGAGCATTGGTGTTTGAGAAGTTTAATTTCTATCCCAATGACCGGGAATCCGGCTGGGATGGACACTTCAAAGGAGAGCAGGCTCCCAGCGATACGTATATATATTTGGTAGAGGCTACCTTAATTAATGACCGTACCGTGCTAAAGAAAGGAGATGTGACGCTCATTAGATGACGAGGCTTATATGTAGTTGCATCATCAGTTTTTCACCAACTTTGCAAAATAGTGGTGGTTTTAATGACAGTTTATTCAATAATGGCTATTTTATACAGCTGTTCGTTGATGCGCAACAAATAAACAGCTGGCGTGAATTTCCCCCGATCTAGTTCGCAGCGATATTTATGAGGTGTCAGCTGGGTAGTTTTCAACTGAGCGACCAGATGCCCCTGCTGGTTGAGCAACTCCACCCGTTCAATAGCTTTCTTAGCGTGTTTTATTTCAATAATTAGCTCTCTTCTGGCAGGGTTCGGAAATATGTTAATGCCCTGATCAACGTGGGCTGGGGTATTTACAACAGTAGGTATGTTGCGGAGTAGCAACAAATCCTTTCGGGTATTTTGAGGTGTATTGCGATCACAAATGTAGAGGTCCCGCCACCCATCTCCATTCAAATCGGCAGCAATTACACCCAGCGCATCTCGGAAATAATTTTGCCCCAGCACTTCAGTAGTGGCATCGGCAAACTGGCCACTGCCGTCATTTTGATAAATTTTTATCGGCCCTCCAAATACATTGGCTACTACCAAATCCGGATCACCATCCAGGTCGAGGTCTTCAAAAATAGCGTCGATAGTATGATCATTATCCACGGGGAGTTGGTTGGCAGTTTCATCAGTAAAAAAGCCCGAGCCATCGTTGATCAGTAAGCGATTCTGCCGATTGCGGCCGGGAATAAAAGCTACATTTGACAGGAAAATATCCAAATCTTCATCTCCATCCACATCACCGAAAGTAATTTTGCGAGTTTCTATATTTAACCCCTGTGGCAGGCGTTGGGTGCTTTCGTCGCTGTAAAATCCATTACCATCATTGATGAAAAGCACGTTGCCGTTTTCGTTGCCCTCCATCAAATCCATATCTCCGTCGGCATCCACATCCCCAAGCGCAAGGTCTTGCGTAGTGCGATTGAGCTGCGGAATTCGGTCGGCGGATTCTGTAAATGTGCCGTTTCCATTATTGAGCAACAAACCGGTGGGGCCATCATTTCCAAAGAGCAAATCCGGTGAGCCGTCTTGGTTAATATCGCCCACGATTACGGCATTAGCCTCGGAGTCGGGCAGTTGAAAAGGTGCGGCTGAAAACTGACCACCACCATTGCCCAGGTAATACTCATGCACATTCATTTCGCCCAGCGTAATGTCATCCTCACTGCAAAATACCAGGTCGAGCTGGCCATCGCCGTCAAAGTCGGCAACAGCTACATCTTCGCTGTCATTAATTAGCTGAGGCAGATTGTTGATAGTGCCATCGCTGAAATTGGCCAAGCCATCGTTGAGCAAAAGGACGTTGCCTTGAAATTCGTTGGCCAGGATAATGTCCAGGTCACCATCCTGGTCGATATCAGCAGCACGTACATCCATACTTTGGCTCTGCGCCCCGCCGTTGGGCAACTGCTTGCTGGCATTGGTGAATAGCTGGGCATGGGATTGAACACCGGCAAGGAAAAAGAGGAGGAGTGGAAGGCATTTCATACGATTCATCCATTTTGATGGAACAAAAATTCACCTGGAACCAAATTAATAGAATAGTATGGATAGAAAAAATAACAGTTGCCTTTATGTCGGATGCTTGCTACAAAAGTCTTTTCCGGCCTTTACACAAAATCGTCATACTTCCGATCCTGTTGATCGAGCATACGACGAGCCGTTTTTTTAAATTTGTCACTGAGCTGTACAAACTCCTCCGTGTAGCCACAGTCAGTGCAAATGTAGCGATCCAGCACCGCGTGCTTCATGCTCCACTTGGTTAAAGGAATTTTTTGGTAAGTATTCATGGTGCTGCCGGTCACTTCCACCACATCGCGGGACTGGCACTTGGGGCATTGGTAGGAGTATCTCATACAAAAAATTAGTTATGATGGTGAGTATATGAAGCGTAGTGACCAAATGGGAGCTATGATTTTATATACATTGTTGGCAGCTTTGCTTTATTTATTCATCATGATCTTCTTCCTTATGTTTTTTGATTTGATTATAATCTCCATTTTGTATTTGTGTGTTATTTGCTCTGATTTCAGAATGACGAATTTCTCCGCCTAAATTACCAACTTTAGCAAATACTCCAAAAGTAACTAAAGACAAAACTAAGGAGATAAAAGTAATCGTTTTTGCAATGGAAGATTCTTTTACGATAACAATAATGTTAATTAAAGAAAATATTCCTAATAATCCCATCAACCAAATTGCCTTTTCTGCAAGCTCTCCGTGTTCTTTAATAATGTTTTCAGAAACTCCAGCAAGATGCTCAACAGTTTCCTCTGCTCCTTCTCCTGTTAGAAAAACAGGAATTGTTAGTAATGACATAATTACAAAGACAGCTAAGGCTAATTTTTTTATGGAGTTATTATTTGAAAATTGACCATAAGCCAAAATTCCTATTCCAATGATAGTCCCCACAATTGGGAAATGCGTTAGCATTAAGTGCAAATGTGTTGCATCCATGATTTTTACTTTTTGAATTCTTCTGAATGTAACGTTTTGCGTTGATAAATAAAAAAAGCCACTGAAAATGCTTATGTTTTAAGTGCTAACCATAAAACGAAACAAAATCAATGGCACTTAAAGATAAGCAAAATCGGACAATAGTACTGCCCATAAGTGAGGCAGAATATGATATTTTTTTGACGAATAATACAATAGCGCATGAAGTGATCCAATCTTTGTACGATCAACATCCAGAACTTTTTCCTGCCCAAATGGTTGACGGATACTGTTTAAATGGCCGCGATCGAATGTCCAAAAAGATGAATATTCAGCTACGGAAGATAGAGATATCGGGTATCAATTATCGAATACGACCAAGTTTTATTTTACCTTACTTCAGGGGTAAAACCGATGAAGTTTCCGGTCCTTTATTCTTATTGAAATTTGGGGTTCCATTTTGGGCACTGGCATTTGTGTTTGGCAAAAACGCCATGTGGTGGTATCGACTATATTATTGCTTACATCAATACAGCATCGTTGGCACTACAATAAAAAATCCGGAGCTTTTACCTAAGGATTTATTAGCAGACGAACACCATGTTAAAGTCGGTGGTCAACGTGCTTATATCGCAACCACCATTGGTCAAAACTGCTTTTTGGGAATGGCAGCCTGTGCCCATGCTGATACAGAATCGCTACAGATTGGGTATCAGGATTTTAAAACCGAAGCACTGGATTTATCCCCTGATTATCAGCCACATACCCTTAATACAGACGGATGGTGGGCCACTCAAAATGCCTGGAAAAATTTATTTGTCAAAGTCGTAATTATTGAGTGCTTCCTTCATGCTTTTTTAAAAGTTCGCGACAGAGCTACGAAAAAACTCAAGACTTATTTTGATCAATAGTCCGGTAAAAAATTAAGAGGCAATTTTGCCAAAATCCAGTATACGGTTGATTGCGTGTTTATTTTTTGCCAACTCAGGGTCGATTTCAAAGTTTGATAAAAATAAATCAAGCATAAGTTCATTGAAATACGAGGTCTTTATATCGGCGATGGAAAAACTTTTAAATTCCTTTTCCTCACGGTCCAAATAGTGAGCTGCCTTTGCCACACTCACAGCGGATAAAGACGTGTTAACGTGAAAATGAATCTTGTTTTCACTTCTTGCCTGACAGTGAGTAAGTCCGGTGAACTGCTTAGCATCTCTGAACAAAAATTCGATTTGGAATCGGGATTTGTAAAATCGATAGATGTCTTTTGCAGATAGATCCAGGTCAGTGGAAAAGAAAAAAGCCGTTCGGTTAGTTGGTTTTCCTTCATCCAGAAATTCTGCATAAGCCACCTTTATTTTTCTTTTCAAATGCATCGTCCAAACGACAAGTTCATAAAGGATTACTTGTTCATCTTGATAAACTTGTCTAAACTTGCGTTTGTCAATCTTTTTCATATTTACCTTCCCATCATACTTTTTAGGGCGTCCTCTTCCTTTGCGTTTGGGGCCTTTATAAAGGTATCTGAGATTTGCATTTTTAGGAAGTTTGCTAATGATCTCCAAAGAAGTATATTCTTTTATTGGGTCGATAAACTTTTGTTTATAGAAATAGCCATCTACAGCTAAATACTTAGAAAACACTTCCAATTTTGGGGCTCGTTCGATAATCAAATCCGCATAGTGGTCTGTCAGTGTTTTACCTTCTGCTTGGAGGTCGGGTATGGATGGTGTTTGAACAGCTTCCAGATGAAAGGCTGTATTATAATGCAAATCTACTACCCCTAGTCCTGCTATCTCCAAACCGGGAACGGCTCTGCCCAAAGTACCACTCCAATAATTGCCTTTACCAGGAGTATGTTTCCCACTTTTGGGAAGATAGGATGGATCAAAAGCCAGTATTCGTTCATCTGACAAATTATCCAGGCAAAGGCTTGAATTAAAGGACAAAAAGTCAAACATCGACTCAAACTGCAGACGAAAGGTCTTCTCGTTTTTTTGACCATATCGCTCCATTCCTTTAAAAGTATACCGACCTCGCATTGACAAAAACAAAACAATGACCGAAATCATAAAAAATTTTTCGAGGCTTTTTTAAGCCTTCCATTTTATTTACTATCTTTTCCACGAGAGCCTGGCTCTTACTGGAAGCATTCTTTGTTGGTGTTCGCATACCACAAATTTATGCTTCCTTTTTTATTCGGAAAAATCTTTAAAAAATTACCGAACTATTGTTTTGATCAGGTAGCTGATAAAATATGGGATTGCTACAGAGCTGATTCTAAAAGGCAACTTGCACAACAAATCAGAAGGCTTAGAGAATGGACAATGGCTAATTTAACGGATTGCCCTATGAAAAATAACATCCTCAAACTTTGCCAGAAAAAAAACAGATGGTTGGTCCATTTAGATTTTCCAACTGCCCACAAAACCTCCAATATGCTGGACAGATTAATGAGGTCAATGAATCGACATGCTTTTAATTCACAGATGTTTCATGCTTCTGTTGAAAGTACGTCAAACAACTTTCGAGCTTTTGCTCTTTTATATAATTTTGTTCCGTCTTGTCCCAGTGCATGGGATGACAGCCAAGTTCTTAAAAGTCCGGCTGCCAGACTAAATGGTTTTGTTTATCACAAAAACTGGATGCATAATTTACTCATTTCCGCTTCTCGTGGTGGTTTTAGGAATCAATGCAATCCGTTATAATCAGGAATTCTTGAAAATTATTTTGATACTACTTCTAGTGGTCTGTCAAGATTAAATTGCCGGCTGTCTTTGGCGTATTTTGCACATGTACTGCGTTACAGAACCGGCCTTGATAGCTACGGCTATCAGACCGAACCTGTGCCTTGTCCATGCACAAACTACACTCAAATTCAACTCGTCATTTAAACGTTGACAAACCACTGGTAAAAATCAAAATTTGGTGGAGCTCTTAAACCATTTGAGAGTTTTATAAATTCTGTTAATGAGTTTTGATGAAGTGTTCTCAAGAACGGATTTTCATGAGAATATAAAATGTCATTCTTAGTATAACAGGAATTTACCAATAAATTAAGGTCTCTGGAATCGAAATTCTTAAAACGTCCAGACTCTTCAGATACAAAATTTTCTAAATTATAATTTACCCCTTCGTGAAATACTAATCCTAAATAATCAAGAATATCATTTGCATTCTCATGAGCTTTCTTATGGTCGACAAATGTCATTTCCATGTGATGCATATGAGGCACTAAAGAGTGGAGAAAGATTATCACCACAACATTAATGAGCAATATGTTCTTAATTAAATCCATTTTACAAAGGTTGCATTTATTTTAGTTTCTGCAAATGATTTTTGTCACTGCCCGTCCTCGTTAAAATCACCTTTCCATTGCAGCCAACTAATTATTAAAAGCCTTATCGACAATCTCCTGCTGCTGACGGTCATGCGCCTTTTTAAAGCCTGTAGCGGGTGAGGCACTGGCTTTGCGCGATATCAGCTCGAAGCCAACTTTTGGAAATTGCGACAACACATGCAGCCAGGCTCCCATATTGGCCGGCTCTTCCTGTACCCAAAAACAAGGCACCTTGCTGTATTTTTTTAGTAGAGCATCCAGCTTTTTCTTCGGGAATGGGTAAAGCTGTTCCAGCCGGATAATCGCTACATCCTTTCGCTTGTCGAGCTGCTTCCTCTCCAGCAAATCGTAGTATATTTTCCCGGTGCAAAAGAGTGCCTTTTTCAATTTTTTGCTATCTACATCGGGATCGTCATAGTATTCAAAAAAGCTGTTGGCCTTTTTGTCTTCAAACGCTTCAACTGCCGATACGCAAAGCGGATGGCGCAGCAATGATTTTGGCGACATCACAACCAAAGGCTTACGAAACGGGCGAGCCAATTGGCGGCGCAGCGCGTGAAACAGGTTGGCCGGTGTAGTGAGATTGACCACCGTCATGTTGTATTCAGCACACAGCTGGAGGAAGCGTTCGAGGCGGGCGCTTGAGTGTTCAGGCCCCTGGCCTTCATAACCATGAGGCAGCAGCATGACCAGCCCGCTCATCCGTTGCCACTTACTTTCCGCAGCCGATATGTACTGATCGACGATCGTTTGGGCACCATTATAAAAATCACCAAATTGCGCCTCCCAAATGACCAGTGAATTGGGCGTAGCTAGTGAGTAGCCATACTCAAAGCCCAACACAGCAAACTCGGAAAGGAATGAATTGTAAATCCGGAATTGTCCTTGCGAATCGGAAAGTCCGCTCAAGCGGTTGTATTCCTCAAAAGTCATCTCATCGTTAAACACTGCATGCCGATGCGAAAAAGTGCCCCGGCGTACATCCTGCCCACTCATACGTACATCCCGCCCGTCCATCAATATCGAACCAAAAGCCAGCAATTCGGCCAGCGCCCAGTCGAGCTGGCCCGCATCCAGCAACTTTTGCTTGCCTTTGAGCAGGCGGTTTACCTTGCCCAGCAGAGTGAATCCTTCTGGTTTTTGCATCAAATGTTGGAGAATGTGCTCCATCCTTTTTTTAGAAATACCAGTTGGAGGCGAGTGCTCAAAATCCGCAGGATCGATGGCTTTTTTCAATGCTTTCCAGGCAAGCTCCGGCTCCTGGTAGCTGTAGGGGAGCGGTTTTTCTTTGACCAGATCGAGACGGGCTTGCAAGTTATCCCAAAATGCCTGCTCCATTTTTTTGGCCAGCTCCTTTTCCACATCACCGCTCTCCACCAGCTTTCTGGAATACACTTCTCTCGGATCGGGATGCTTGCTGATAAATTTGTACATCTCCGGCTGCGTAAACTTGGGATCGTCCCCTTCATTGTGCCCATGCTTCCGATAGCAAACCATGTCGATGAATACATCATTGTTGAACAACTGCCGGTATTCCGTTGCCAGCTCTACCGCAAATACCACCGCATCGGGGTCATCGCCATTGACGTGGAAAACAGGCGCCTGAACCAAACTGGCTGCAGCGGTACAATAAGTGGAAGAGCGGGCATCGTCAAAGTCAGTAGTAAAGCCGATCTGATTGTTGATTACAAAATGTATGGTACCGCCCGTGTAGTAACCTTCCAACTGGCTCATCTGCACCGTCTCATACACCACGCCCTGCCCGGCAATGGCTGCATCGCCGTGAATGAGAATGGGCAGTATGCGGTCGTAATCACTTTCGTAAAGGATGTCGGCTTTGGCGCGGGCAAAGCCTTGTACCACCGGATCAACCGATTCGAGATGCGAAGGGTTGGGAGCCAGCTTGAGATGAACGGTCTTACCCTCAGTGGTTTTTACCTGTGATGAAAAGCCCAGATGATACTTGACGTCACCATCGCCAAAGCTGAGGTCGGGAATGGCGGTGCCTTCAAATTCGTTGAAGATCTGCTCATACGTTTTGCCCATGATGTTGGCCAGCACATTGAGCCGCCCCCGATGTGCCATCCCGATGATGACTTCCTCTACTTTATCGCTCGCCGCCTGATTGATAATGGCGTCCAGGGCTGCGATGGTCGTTTCGCCGCCTTCCAGTGAAAAGCGTTTTTGACCGATGTATTTGGTGTGAAGGAATTTTTCAAAGATCACGGCACCATTCAGCTTCTCCAGAATGCGCCGCTTTTTATCGATGGAATGGCCAAAATCACTGGCAATTGCCCGCTTTTCAATCTTTTCGCGCAGCCACATCCGCTTTTCCCTGTTTTCGATATGCGCGTACTCAAATCCGGTATTGCCACAATAAATAAACCTCAGCCGCTCGATGATCTGACCAAGGGTAGCATTGTGCATGCCTATCTCATTGCCCGCTTCAAATACCCGGTCGAGGTCGGCTTTTTCCAAGCCATAATCCGCCAAGTCGAGGTGTGGCTTGCGGTCGCGGCGGCGGCGGATAGGATTGGTGGTGGATAGCAAATGCCCCCGGCTTCGGAAGCCGTGAATGATGGAAAGCACCCCAAACTCCTTAATAGTTTGGCCAGGCGTAGCAGCAGTACCATTGGTTTTGCCATTAGTACCAGCAAATTCAAAACCTTCGAAAAAGCTGCGCCAACCGTCTTCAACAGAGGAAGGATCCTGCTGGTATTTTTGATAAATAGATTCTATATAAGACGGATGTGCATTGAATACATATGAATAATCCTTCATGAGTCTCTACTATTTAAAGCGCAAAATTAGCTTCCTTCTATTAGTCATCCGATTAACTTGAAAAGCTTGATGTGAAAAAAGCTGGCAATAAAAATCGATGAAACAAATATCGTTTTAATTTGCAAATTTGTGATCAAGATATAGCAGTTTCTACTAATTTTAGGAGCTAAAAGTTTTTGGCAGTGTACTCCAGATAGAGCCACCGGACAGGATCAAGTCTCAGTTTGCACACAGTATGCCATGACCTCTAATGCTCTGAAGCCTCAAAGTCTGTCGCCTTAAAAAAGAACGGCCTTATTACATATGTTGCACCGCAAAATTTTACAGATAACAATTGTTTTAAGGAAACAATTTTAACTGCAATTCTGTTGTATATCAATCGGCATTACTAATTCAGGCAAGCGTATGAGTGATGATAATAACTTCAAAAGGCTAGAAGACGATCAGGAGATCGATCCCTTAGAGCTGTCAGGTATTGAGAATAGGGTACAAGGTGAGCTCAGCGCTATTCAATCGATTGGCAGTTTTTTCAGCAATTTTGTTGGCAGATTGATCGACGTAATTACCTCCCTGCTCGGTGGCCGGGTGGATGATGACAATTCCGGCCCTCATTAACGAGCGTTTGGTCGAAGCCTCTCTTCCCTGGGCGTAGAAATTTCTCTTCAATAGTTTTAATTTAAATAAAAAGCCCCTATCTTTGCACACGTTTTCAGCAAATTCACTGAAAATGGATATACTTCTGATATACTTCTAGTTTAAATCAAGATATGGCAAATCATCAATCTGCTAAAAAAAGAGCCCGCCAGGACGAGAAAAAACGACTGGTGAATCGCTACTATAAAAAATCTACCCGCACAGCTATCAAAAAACTGCGCGAAATGGAGGATGTGGCTGAAGCCCGCAAATACCTCCCCAAAGTGATCAGCATGATCGACCGCCTGGCCAAACGCAAAACCTGGCACAAAAATAAAGCCTCCAACCTCAAGAGCAAACTGGCCAAATTTGTAAACAAATTGGGCAGCTAACTCCCGATAGCACTCTGCTGTCAGGAAAGCGTGCACCCGTCAAAAAGGTGTGCGCTTTCTTTTTACCCAAATATATTACCTCCTCGCTAGTTTTTATATATTTGCAATACGAATGATCGTTCGTGTTTTGAAAGTTTAATAAATTTGGCAAACGGGTATATAACTACAAATTAGCACTTAGAAAATGCCAATCTTCCATCCCCTCAGAATAAAAGAACTACGCCGCGAAACGCACGACGCCGTCTCTATCGCTTTTGATGTCCCCGAAAGCCTGGCAGATGATTTTCGCTTCACCCAGGGCCAATACCTCACCCTCAAAGCTATGATCAATGGCGAGGATGTACGCCGCAACTACTCGGTTTGCGTAAGTCCCCTGGATGGAGAGCTGCGTGTGGCAGTGAAAAAAGTACCCGGCGGCCGCTTTTCCACCTTTGCCAATGAGCAGCTCAAAACCGGCGATACGCTCGAAGTGATGCCCCCGATGGGCAAATTTTATACTCCGCTCGTTCCCGAGCAGGCCAAAACCTATGTCGGCTTTGCCGGAGGAAGTGGCATCACCCCCGTTATTTCAATTTTGAAAACAGTGATGCAGGTAGAGCCGCATAGCAACTTTATACTATTTTATGGCAACCGGGGTACCAATTCCATCATTTTTAAAGAGGAACTCGAAGACCTCAAAAACGAATACATGGATCGTATAAGCCTCTATCATGTATTCAGCGAGGAGCGGCTGGATAGCGAGCTATTCAATGGCTTCATCACGCCTGAAAAGTGCAAGGCATTTGCCCGCCTGCTTTTTGACGTCAAAGAAGTAGATGAATATTTTATCTGCGGCCCGGAGCCCATGATGTTAGCTATTCAGGAAGGGCTGCAAGCACTTGAAGTGCCAGAATCCAAAATACATATCGAGCTTTTCACCACGCCGGGCAGCCGGGCTGCAAGCTCTGCAATGGAAGACCGAAAATCGCTGATCGATCCTGAAAAAGAGAGCCAGGTAAGCGTTCGCCTGGATGGCAAAACCTTTGACATGCGCTTGTCCTATGGCGGCGACAGCATACTGGATGCTGCGCTCAAAACCGGAGCCGACCTGCCCTTTGCCTGTAAGGGCGGCGTATGCGCCACCTGTCGCGCCAAACTGGAGGAGGGCGAAGTGGAGATGGATGTCAATTATGCCCTGGAAGAGGACGAATTGGAAGCCGGCTTCATCCTTACCTGCCAGTCGCATCCCCGGTCGGAAAAACTGCGGGTAGATTTTGATCAGAGGTAAGGGGATGGTTAGATGGTGTGAATGTCTGGCCTTCTGAAAACCTGCAAGCTGATATGACAAAAACGAAAAAGCAAATCATCTTTGAAGAAGCAGCACGCTTGTTTCGGGAGAAGGGCTATCCGGCTGCCTCCATGCGCGAGCTGGCCAAACGGGTAGGGCTCAAGCCATCCAGCTTTTACAGTCACATCCAGTCAAAAGAAGAGATTTTGCAAAAGATTTGCTTCGATAATGCAGCGCGATTCATCAAAGGAATGGAGGAGGTAGAGCAAATAGAGGCTGGCCCCCTTGAGCAGATCAAAATGCTGATCCGGATGCACTTGCGTATTGCCACTGAAGATAGCACCTCCACTACCGTATTCAATGATGAATGGCGCCACCTCAGCGAGCCGCACTTCAGCGAATTTCTTCAGCTTCGCAAAGACTATGAGCGGCGCTTTCGGCACATCATCCGCGAAGGGGTTTCTGCTGGCGAATTCAAAGACATCAATCCTACCATTGTGCTCAACAGCCTGTTGACCTCTATCCGCTGGGTGCACGATTGGTATAAATACGAGCGCAATCTCAGCCCTGAATTGATCGAGCAGGATTTGTTGCGCCTGCTCTTGACGGGCCTGCAAGAGAACAAAAGCTGAATTTCGCTTCTCTTTCCCAAAATAAAACCAATTGCCAGTTTAATATTCACTTACTATCTTCGCTATCAATTGCCATTTTGAAACCCAGCTTCCAAATACAACACCTGGAGCAGCTCTACAAACTCCATCAGCCTGCACTGCTCCGCTATGCCAACGGCTTTCTGCGCTCCTCCGAAGATGCCAGAGAAGTGGTGCAGGATGTGTTTATGGCAGTATGGCGCAATCGCAGCGATATGGATTTGAAAGGTAATCTGAAAGCTTATCTCTACAAAGCCACCCGCAATAAATGCCTAAATTTTTTACAAAAACGTCGACTTTCGGTTGTATCTCTGGATGCCAACCCGGTAGAGCAGGGGAGGGATGAAAACATTGAAGCAGAAATGGAAGCTGCTGAATTGCAGGCAGCTATTGCATCTTACATCCAACAGCTCCCCCCTAAGTGCCGGGAAATATTTTTGATCAGCCGCGAGGAAGGGCTCAGCTACAAAGAAATTGCCGAGCGCCTGGATATTTCCGTCAAAACGGTAGAAAATCAGATCGGTATTGCCCTCAAAAAACTGCGCGAGCGCTTATTTGCTGAGCATCCGTCAGCTCGCCATTATTTTGGGATTTGGCTAATATTGACATTTATATCAATATAATTATGGCTGTTTTTGGGGGCTGGGCAGCTACTGCTAGTATATAATAATACAGGAGAGATATCATAAAACACCAAATGAGCAAATATGATTTAAATTTTCACATCAGATGTAATGCAAGAAGAAGTGGTTAACATATTGATTATCAAGCACTTGCAAGGGAAGTGCAGCCCTCAGGAGCAAGCTCGCCTCGATGCCTGGCGCTCTGAAAGTGCCGCCAACCAGGAGCATTACAAGCAGATTGCGCTGCTTGAAAATCAGCTGGCAAAGATGGATGTAAGGCTCGATGCGAATACGGCTGACGGTTGGAGCGACCTGCAAGGGCGCATCGCCCGGCAGACGGGTGCCTCCATACCGGTGGCAGTGAGGCCGATGCGCTGGCTGCGTGTAGCAGCGGCCGCAGTAGCAGTGATGGCTATAGCCTGGGTGGCCAGCCAGTATTGGCCCGGCCAATCTGCTCAAGCCCGGATCGCTCAACAGTACGAAGTACCCTTTGGCCAAAAGCAGCAGATTGAGCTCCCCGACGGTAGCAGCGTAGCCCTTAATGCAGGCTCTATGCTGGAAGTGTACGATGATTTTAATAAACAGGAGCGCCGTGTCCGTCTCAAGGGCAAGGGCTTTTTCCAGATCGCCAAAGACGCTGAGCGCCCCTTCATCATCGAAAGCGGCGCACTGCGTACCGAAGTGCTGGGTACTGCCTTCCTGCTCAGCGCCTATCCCAATGACAGGGAAATGCGGCTTGACGTGACGGAAGGAAAAGTACGCTTTTCGACCCTTTCGGGCGATGCCCTCACCCTCACCGCCGGTCAGGGTGCGTTGTACGATCGGCAAAATCAGCAACTCAGCCCCGCCAGTGCCCGCCCCGATGCCGCCATTGCCTGGCAGCAGCTGGCTTTCGACAATACCCCCTTCAGCGATGCCCTCCATGCCCTGGAGCGCCGCTTCGATGTACACATTACCGACCGGGCCGGCCTGGCCGATGAGCGACTCAGCACGCGCTTTGGCAGCAAGGCTTCTTTGCCGGAAGTGCTGGAGCAGCTGGCCCTCTTATACCAGCTCGAATGGCAGCAGCAGGGTAGAGAAGTGGTGCTGGAAAAGAAGTAGCAGAGGCCCCGACTCTTCAGCCACTAACAGTTCCTTTTATCTGTTTTCAACAGTGAAAACGGGAAAAAACAGCTATCCGCTCAATATTTTTTGCCCCAAATTTTATAAAAGACCCAAATACCGTTTTTGGAGGATATATCTTTCCCGATATCAGCGCAACTGTCTGATTATCAATAATTTAAGCCACTACCAACAAAATATTGTTAGTTCAACGTCCAAAGCTCTTTTGCTGAAATTTTTATATTGGCCTACGTGTATGTATTAATTTTATTTGGTATATTGTTGGCAGCATTCTTACAAGTACTTGTTCCTTTGCATAAGCTATAGCTGGCAGCATGCCAGATATTTTCTCATCCCTAAAACCGTTAATCATGAAACCTATTAAGTTTTTATTCATGTGTGTTACGCTCTCTCTCTCTCTCTCTCTACAACAGGATGTAAACGCCCAGGTTTGTCCCGCTGACCTCGAGCTGACCTTTGGCACCCCTACCCAGATAGGCAATCTGGTGGGCGTGCCGGTGATATTGAATTCCGCATTACCAGGTTTCGATGTACATGGAGTGAATATCAATGTAGATGTCGATCCTGCTACCGGGCTGGTTTTTGATCAAAACGCTTCCACGGCTTCTGTTTCCTATCCCTTCAATGCCTTTGCTACCATCAGTACCAATTTTAACCGAATGACGCTGTCGGGGCTTGACTTAAACAATACTTATACAATCGATTTTAATTTTGGCCCAGTTACAGTGTTTACGGTATTTTTTGAAGGTGATCCCGGGCAGTGCTATGATTTGTCCTTTGCGGACGCCCGCTTTGTCATACCTCCCATCGTCTTTCCCCTCAATGTCTGCGATGTAGCCAAGCAAGACGATGTTGGCCAGTACTGTTTTCCGGCAGTTACCATCGAAGGCAATGTCAATAAGGTGACGGGGCCGCCCTGTGTAGGTAGTTTGAATCTGGGTATCAATGCCGTCAATATTTCGATTGATGACGAACACGATCCCAACAATCTGGTCAATATCTGTGCTTCGCAGACGGATGCCTTTGGTATCTACGATCCCTGTAGTACAATCGTGCCCGGTACAGATGTGCGGGTATCGGCCAGTAAGCAAGATAACGTGGGTTGTGGATTAGATGAAGACGATATTATTATGATTAAAAACCACATTTTGGGTATTTCCTCCTTGTCAGAGGTATGGCAGCATATTGCAGCAGATGTTAATCAGGATGGGAAAATCACGACCGGGGATCAGGTAGAGATTAATAAATACCTGATTTACGGAACTTTTTGTTGCCCTTCCTGGAAGTTTATACCAAAAGGTACCTATTTGTATTTGCAAACCATACCGCCATATTCGAGCCAGCCGCCTTATTATAATTGGCTGATCTATGATCCCGATTACCATTTTCCGAACATCGATAACGATCAATTGCAGACCGATTTTTACGGTATAAAAAACGGCGATGTGAATAATAGCTGTACCGACTGCGATGAGATGTTTGCCGGCAACGGAAGTAGCGGCAGGGGAGGAGAAGAGGAAGCAAAGACATTGACACTACCAGCGCAGTGGCAGATCACAGAACAAGCCAATGGCGATTGGCTGGTGTCCCTCAGCCTGCTCGAACCAACGGATCTCACCTTCTTTTTTGCCGATTTGCAAATATTGAATAAGCGCTTTACCATTGGTGAAATCCTGGAGCAGGATGCCTCACTCGGCCAGCTTTACAATTTGGAAGCTGACAGGCTTCGCATCAGTCAGTACCATCACAGTCGCGATGGCTATAGCCTGGCGGAGGGGCAGCCACTCATAAGCTTTGTAGTGCATGGGGATGAGCTGAATGAAACGGAAATACTGGAGCAGCTCACCATCACCGGCATCCGCAAGCCGGTCAATCTAATCGCTGTGGATGGAAAGAAGTATTTTCTCGATTTTACTGAAAAAAATACCGCCACTACCACGGGTATCGGAGTATATCCCAACCCCTTTAGCCAGGAGTTGAATATAGTGCTACCTGATTCGGAGCAGCCTGCCTGGTTGCGCATTTACAGTGCAAGCGGACAATTGCTATATACACAGCAACTAAGCGGCAGCCAGCAAGTCCCTGCCGCTGCCTGGCCCAAAGGGATTTTGTTTTATGAACTGACAACCGATACCGATACGCAAAGCGGCAAACTGATACACCGTTGATCTGATAAAGGCTGCTGCTGTACCGGCGAATGATTAACCACCTTGTGCAGCATGTAATCGCCGCTATAGCAGCAGCCCTCAAATATAAGCCCATGATCCAAAAAACAATACTAGTGCTTTTATGGCTTGCTGCCACTACTTGTGGCAGCGCCCAGGATACCTTGTATGCAGTGTCTGATGAGTATATGATATCTGGATCCTTTGACCGCTATTCCGACCTGGATCGCATTATAGTAGAAGACGGGAATTGCCGGGTGGAAACGATTAGCTCTTTTAAAGTGTTTGAGTTGTTTGGTAGCCTTAAAAAGACCTCACCTTTAGATTTAATTATTGATCCAAAAGGGCGGGTATTTTTATTTTTTATAGATGGTGCCATATATGAACTTGATCTGATATCAAATGCTATAAATTATTTAGACTCTATGCCTAATAGTACAGGCCTATCCGGAGCTCTTTACCTCAACGATACTACCTGGGTTTTATCGAGTGGAGAGGTTTTTTTATATGATGTGCCGACCCAGATTTTTACAGAGGTATGGGGCGGGATTCCCGGCTTCAACAATGGTGTGACATCTGATGCCAGTATTTATAAAGGAGAAGTTTACTTTGTATATATCAATCCTCAATACCATGATTTTTACCGGCTCAATCTGGATGATACGCCCGTCACGGTAGATTCTCTTTTTGCCTATGCACCTGTGGGCAGCCTGGACTATATTTACGGCCTGGCCTCCTATCCGCGTAGTTGCGACAGCACCACCATGTACGGGGTGAGCTTTGAGCGCTTCATTAGTACCCATCCCAATTTTGTGACGCTGGTGGATATCGAGGCAGGCACCTCCACCCGCCTTTGTCCCGTGGATAAAGGTTATTCGGGCCTGGCTTCTTTACGGGAGCAGGAGATAATTCCCTGCCATTTGCTGCTCGATCTGGATGGTGATGATTCCTCGGGAGCTACGGGGCAGGATTATATCCATGCTGCGGTCTGCCCGCAGGCTGCTGTTTCGCTAAGTGATGTGGACGGGCTGATCGAATCGGAGCGGCCCCTGGATTCGCTGTGGGTGCATTTTGAGAGTGGTCAGTTGGATGGCGCGGCAGAGCAGTTGGTATTTTCAGCCAGCGGCCCGTGGACTTGGGCCATAGCCCCTTCCGGCGATCTGGTGATCCGTTTTACGGGAAGTTCACTGGTTGGGGACTGGTCGGCGGCCTTACAGCAAATACAGTATGTACACAGCAGCCCGCTTCCCAGCCCGGGCCGGCGTACCTTTGAAGTGATTGCGTGGTCGGAGGCACGCAGCGATACGGCCTATGCCTGGCTGGATGTGGTAGCGGGCGTGAGTGCGGGGCAGGATAGCACAGTTGCAATATGCAGCAATGGCGGCGTGGTTGATCTTAGCAGCTACCTTCGTGGCGCTACGGATCTGGATGGTGACTGGCTGCCGGGCGGCAGTTCACAATATGACCCTGTGGGCGGTAGTGGAATGCTGCAATATGTGGTGCATAGTGCAGTAGGCTGCGCCTCCGACACGGCTCAGATCAGTATCACGGTTCATCCCGCGCCGCTGCTCGATTTGGGTCCCGATCAGTGGGTATGCCCCGGCGATACGGTGTATTTGCAAGTATCTGGGGATCCATATCAATATGCATGGAGCAATGGCAGCACGGATTCTGTGCTGGCTGCCACTCAGGCGGGGCAGTACGTGCTGACCGTCACCGATGTGCAGGGGTGTAGGGGAGAGGATAGCACTGAGATAGCGCATTATGAGGAGGAGCATAATATAGTGCAGCAGCAAATGTGCTACGGCGACAGCACCTACTTTGGTGATGAATGGCTACATCAGAGCGGCATATATACTGATACTTTACAGGCAGTCCATGGTTGCGATAGCATCGTTGAACTGGATTTGGAGGAGCTGCCCTACTTTGAGCCGGCTATTTACGGCGACAGCCTGCTGTGTGCTGAAGAGGTAGGCGCTGCTTTTTCTACGGATGCCTATGAGGAGATTATCTGGAGTACAGGCGATACGAGTATTAGCACCACAGTGCCGGGGGCGGGAGTGGTAAGCCTTTGGGTGCGCGATGAGCAGGGCTGTGTGGGAGAGGCGGTATGGGAGATTCGGCAGAGCAGCCCTATTAGCATAAAGGTGAAAACGACATCTGCCAGTTGTCCGGCTGTATCGGATGGAGTTATCCGAATGGAGGAGGTGATTGGGGGCTATCCGGCCTATACGCTTCTGTTGGAAGGAGAGCTTATAGAGCATGGAGAAACGATAAGTGGCTTATATTCAGGAGATTATGTGTTGGAGGTAACAGATGAAGAAGGCTGTATGCTGGATAGTTTGATCCATGTATCTGCGGGGGCCATCCGAAAAATAGATTTGGGCCCTGACCAGGAATTTAGTCCTGGAGATGACTTGCAGATTACCCACATAGGGGATTCATTGGTCGGTCCGATATCGTGGCAACTGATGGGCGCGCCTGCTGAATATGAAACTACAGGAAGCTATTTGCGTCTGCTAGGGCTGAGTGGCGATGTAGAGGTGATCGGCCACTCGGAGCTAAGCGATCCCTGCGTGGTGGGCGATAGCCTTTTGGTAACTTATGCTTCGGAGTATGAAATTTTTGTACCGAATGTATTCACTCCGAATGGCGATGGCCTTAATGACATATTGAGTGTTTACACAATAGATGGGGATGCAGAGGTGATGAGCATGGAGGTATATGATCGTTGGGGCGGGTTGATATGGCGAGGCGAAGACATCCGGGTCAATAATGCCGGCGATGGCTGGGATGCTGCGATTGATACAGGCGTATTGAATCCCGGAGTATATGTATGGTTGCTGCGCATCCGCTTTTCAGATGGCGAGGAAAGAAGCTTTTCGGGAGATGTGCTGCTGGTGAGATGATGAAAATGCCTACATTGGCCTCATGAAAACTTTTCCCTACCCCGAACAAGTCAGCCAGGCCTGCCAGTATCTTCGGCAGCAAGTGGATGCTTTACCGGGCATTGCCCTGATCCTCGGCTCCGGGCTTGGCTCGGTAGCAGATGAATTGGAGGATGCTAAAGCGATCCCTTTTGCCGATATTCCTCACTTTCCGGTATCCACTGTTTCGGGCCATGCCGGCCGCCTGATATTTGCCAAGATGAGCGACAAAGAAGTGTTGGTGATGCAGGGACGGGTGCATTATTACGAAGGCTACAGTATGCAGGAGGTGACTTTCCCAGTGCGCGTGATGCAGGAGCTGGGCATTCAAAAACTCCTCGTCACCAATGCCTGTGGCGGCCTTCGGGAGGGGATGCAGCCCGGTGACCTTTGCCTGATCCGCGATCATGTCAATCTGATGGGTGCCAATCCATTGCGCGGTGCCAATCACGAAGCCTGGGGTCGGCGCTTTCCGGATATGAGCAGAGCCTATAGTGCTGCGTTGCGGGAATTGGCAAAAAGGGTAGCTGCCCGGCTCGATATTCCGATTGCCGAGGCTGTGTTTGCTGCCGTTTCCGGGCCGTGTTACGAAACGCATGCCGAAGCACATTACATGAAGACCATCGGTGTGGATTTGGTGGGAATGTCCACCGTGCCGGAAGTTTTGGTGGCTGTGCATGCAGGGATGGAGGTGCTGGGCATATCGAGCATCACCGATGTGTTGGCTTTGCAGGGTGCTGAACCGATTACGCACGAGCAGGTCGTAGAGGTAAGCAAGTTGATACAGCCCCGGCTTTTAAAGCTGATCCGGGGGCTCGTTGAGCAGCTATAGAGGGGGTTTCCGGCTACCTTTACCTTTTCTTAGATGGCCAGAGGCTTAGCGGGTCAGACGATCAGATGTCAGATGATTTGCGCAGCGGTTCGAGCTTAATATTTTCTTAAAATCTGCAATTTTTTGGGGGCCTTTGTCCTTGCTGCGGTATGGAAGTGTAGTAGCTTATTTATTCATCACTTAAAATACTCGCAGCTATGAAAAAGATTCAAAATTGGATAGCAACAATTACTTTTGGTCTGGTGTTTTTCCTGGCACCCAATGTACTCTCAGCACAGCAAAATGTACTCAAATTCAAGCCTTTTTCCTTTGAATTTGCTTATGAGCGCTCACTCAGCCCACTGGTATCTCTACAGTTGGCCGGCCGCTTTCTGCCGATTGGCGTCACCGTAGAGAGCTCGGAAGGTGATGGCGGTTCCAGCTATTACAACTACCGGCTGACCCCGGAGGCTCGCTTTTATGTAGCCAGGCGAGGAAGCCTGACTGGCTTCTTTATAGCGCCGCATCTCAAATTGGGCTACAATACCTTCAAAGGAGAGACCGAAAGCGATACCGACTTGAGAGCGGAGGCCAAATTCACCGGCACCAGCATTGGCGGCGGGCTCACCCTGGGCTGGCAGTGGGTGATGGGCAAAGGATTTACCATTGATACGCAATTTGGCTGGGGCTATACGCACCTCCGCTTCAGTGATGTAGATGTCACTTATGCCGATGGTCGCACCGAAACCGAACAGGCCGATCTGGATGGACTCAAACTTACACTACCCCGAGTTGGATTCTCCATAGGATATGCTTTTTAGTAAAACATAATCGCAGCAAAGGATTCTGATGAAGGGCGCTCGATTGCATTGGGTGCCCTTCTTTTGTTTTTAGCATGCGTGTATATATCTTTATTCCATGCCAAGTCATGTTCAAATACAACTCCTTTCGATAGTTATCATCTGGCTGCTTGGAATCGCTGGCAGTACGGGGAGCCTCACAGCTCAGGAGCGCAGGGCACTTGACCAAAAAATTAGCCTGACACTGGAAAATGAAACGCTCAAGCAGGCTCTTCATAAGATAGAAGCAGCGAGTGAGGTGCAGTTTACTTACAATGACAATGACCTTCCTGCCGATCAGCTCAACAATGATTTTCATAAGCGCTCCGTCCGCCATATACTGGATAAGCTTCTCAAAAAGTATGCTTTGGATTACCAATTGCGCGGCAATTATATCATCATTCTGCCCAGCGAAGAGCAGGAGGCTGCTGCCCCGCTGCGCTACACCATCAGTGGCTTCGCGCGGGATGCCGAAACGGGTGAGGCGCTCATTGGCTGTACGATATTTGCTCAAGGCACCTCCTACGGTTGTTATGCCAATGCGTACGGATTTTATTCGCTCAATCTGCCACAGGATCAATACCAACTGCATTTCAGCTACATTGGTTACCAAACCAAAACAGTGCAGGTGACGCTGGAAAAACCTATGAAAATGAATGCAGAGCTGAATTTGCTGGAGGCCGAGTTGCCCGATGTAGTAGTAAGTTCAAAACTCAACTACCCCTTGCTGCAATCGGCAGGCATGGGCCGTAGCAAGATAGATCCGGCAGATGTCCAACTCAGTCCGGCCCTGTTTGGCGAGCCGGACATTCTGCGCAATATTCAATTGCTGCCAGGTGTGTCGAGTACCGGGGAAGGCGGCGGATACAGTGTACGGGGCAGTAGCTCCGACCACAATTTAATACTGCTGGATGAAGCCCCCATTTACAATCCTTCACATATGCTGGGCATATTTTCCATCTTCAATGCCGATGCTATTCGCTCTGTCGAGCTAATCAAAGGCGACATTCCGGCCGAGCACAGGGGGCGCCTGGCCAGTATCCTGGATATCCGGATGAAAGAGGGCAACAACAAGCGCTTTCACGGTATTGGCGGCATCGGGCTGTTAGCCGCCCGGCTCACGCTGGAAGGGCAGCTGGCTAAAGGCAAGGCATCGTACATGGCTTCTGTCCGGCGGACGTATCTCGATTTGCTAATCAAGCCGGCGAGTAAGAATTTGAAGCAGGGAGACGATCTGTATTTTTTAGACATCAACCTCAAGGCCAATGTACAGCTGGGGCCAAATGACCGGCTTTATTTTTCAGCTTACAATGGCAAGGATGTATTTGAGGCGAATGAAAACGGAATCAATTGGGGCAATAAAACGGGAACGCTGCGATGGAATCACCTCTTTGGCGATAAGCTGTTTATGAATGCTACACTGGTAGGCAGCCGCTACGACTTTTTAAGCACCACTGACCTTGAGCCCCTGTTCAATGAGCAGCTCGAAGTAGATTCGACAGACCGGCTAAAAAATAATATCACCGATGTTACGCTGAAAGCAGATTTTCAATGGTACCGCCGACCAGGCAGTACGATTCGCTTTGGGGCCAATTTGATGTCGCACAGCTTTTTGCCGGCCGCGATTGTGAGCAGTGAGGAAGATTCGATGAACGATGAAAATTTGAGGAAAGATGCTGTAGAAACGGGCCTTTATTGGTCGCACGAGCTAATGGTGAAGGATAAACTGCAATTGGAGTATGGCTTGCATTTTTCGGGCTTTTCGGCTCTGGGGACCGGCAATTTTGTGTTTGACTACAATGACCAATACCAGCGCTCCGATTCCACTTTTTATAAAAGCGGGGCACTGATCAAGCAATATACGGGCCTGGAACCGCGCCTTTCGGTCAATTGGCAGTTTGCCGACCGCCAAGCACTCAAAGCCTCCTATACGCATACCCGCCAGTACATCCAGCAACTGCGCAGTGCCTTTATCAACAATCCCGCTACCATCTGGGTACCTGCCAGTGCACGCATCCGCCCTCAGCAAGCCAATCAGTTTTCGGTGGGCTACGTACGGGCATTGGGGCAAAATTGGGAGCTCAATAGCGAGTTGTACTTTCGGCATTTGCGCCACCAGATCAGCTATCGCGATGGAGCCTTGCTGGGCCTGGCACCCCGCGATGTGGAATCGCTGCTGGTGTTTGGCAAAACGAAAGGCTATGGTATGGAGCTGATGCTGCGCAAAAACAGCGGCAAGCTGCGGGGTTGGTTGGCTTACAACTGGTCGCGAACCTTCAACTATTTTCCCGACATCCATGAAGGCAAGCGCTTTCGATCGGAGCAAGACCGGCCGCATGATTTTGCGCTGGTCGCCATTTACGATATTAGTAATAAGCTCATCTTTGCGGCCAATTGGGTGTATCTGAGTGGCAAGCTGGTCACCCTGCCGGCCGGCAAAATTCAGTTGTTCGGGCAGCTGGTGGATTACTACGAGGAGCGCAACAATTATCGGATGCCTGCCCACCACCGGCTTGATGTTTCCTTGACGCTGAGGCGCTATGGCAAAAAGAATCGCCAGTCGAATTGGAACTTTGCCATCTATAATTTGTACGCCCGGAAAAATCCGAATTTTGTTTACTTTGAGCGAGGTAGCCAGCAGAAGAGCCATGAAGTCACCCAATTGACCTTGGTGAGAATGGTGCCTTCGGTGAGCTATAATTTTGAGTTTTAGGAATTTTAAAAAAATAAACCCGACATTTTTGGACAATGCTTGGTCTGATAAACTGTTGATAATGAAAAGGTTGTGTATAGCAATAATCGCTATGTACATGTCCTGTACGGAGCTTATCGAGCTTCCTCATGAGTCGCCCCGCTTAGTGGTAGAGGCTTATTTGTCGAATGGCGGAGAGCTGAATGCCCGAATTAGCCAGTCAATAAGCAAAACAGATTCAATGAATGTACCACAGATAAACGATGCCGAATTGTTGCTCATTGATGCCAAGGGTACAGAATACCCGATATTCGCTTGGGGCAATGGAAATTACTACACCAATGGCGTTGCTGATCTGCCAGGCCAGTCCTACACGCTACAAATTCAGTACAAGGGTAATGAATATACGGCCCAATCTGTGATGCCGGCCGCTTCCCTGCGAATCGATTCGCTGAAGCACAGCTATGTGTTGGATAGTGTGGGTATGCCGCAAAACAGCCGCTTGACCGTATTTTACAGCAACCCCTCTTTGACGCCCCTGCAAGGCTTGTTGATGATACATGTGGATAGCAGTACCTGTTGTATGGGCCAGCTATTCAACGATCCGTCGCCGGCTGCCGTAAGCGCGCAAGTCACATTGCCCTTAGGAGAGCAAGTGCCGGCGGGAAGGCGTATTCAATTGAATGTTTTTGAAAGCGACCCAATGACTTTCGAGATATTCAAGGAGCTGGCTTTTTTCCAGCAAGGCAGTGGAGTAGGTGGCCTGACGGTTGCCCCGCCCATCAATGTAAGCAGCAATTTTGATGGCGATGCACTCGGCTTTTTTGCTGCTGTGCGGATGGACACGGCAAGTGTGGTGGTGCGATGAAGGTTTTGTGCAGAATAAAGAGCCGTTTATTTGCAGTGCTTTGCTACCTAAATGTCCGGCTGCTGCAGTAACTATCGTTCCATTATCTAGTATTTCTTCTACAATCATAGCATCATTGGGACTATGATTACATGACGAATAATGCCAACTTATACTAATAATCCTGGCACCAAGCATAGTAGAAGTAAATAATAATGCTTTCGTTAACCCATTAGTTAATGTGTATGCCATCATCTTGGTATTAAAACCAATAGCAGCATAATCTCCTGTTGGATTATTGCCTATTTCAGTAGTTTGGCCTGAAATAAAGCCTGCTACTTGGGTTCCATGTGCTCTTGTACTACATATGTCCACACTTGGAAAATCAATACAAAAGCAAGCGCTATGGCTATTCCCTGTGTAGGGATCTGTTGGTGATAAAATTTCTGTGAAAAGGTCAGGATGATCTACATCAAAACTTACATCAATTACGTGGGTAACAATGCTTGGGTCGCCCCGAGTAATATCCCAGGCTTTATCTGCTTCAATCAATACTAATATCGGTTAATGAATATTTTTTGACGATAGGAATAGTATTCTGAATTTTCTTTTGAATAGATTTGAGTGCATGACAAATTAGGGGTTTTGTATTTAAGCAGCTAATCGGACTAAATTTACTTTTCGTTCCCTTAGTCTGACGAATTGTATAAAATCTTCGATGTCTCCGTTTTGTTTTACAGCTCTAAGGTCAAGCATGTTTTGCGCCCCCTTGGATGACCATCTCATACCGCTTTGCTCCATTCTATCTTTGACCAAATGCTTACAAGTAGACTCTGCCAGAGCTGAACTGATTGGATACCCCTTTTTCAAAAAATCAGCGTAATTCATTTTGTGTTTATGGTTAGTCAAATAGGTGATTGCCTTATTTAACTGCTTCTTTTTGTTTGTCGATAATTCTGTTTTGTCTCTATTCAACACAAGGTCTTTTATTACCTTTTCAGTTCCTCCTTCCAATATATCTTTTAACACCCCTCTGACCCAGCTTGTTCTCAACTTAGAACTTTCTCCAAATATGGCATTGGCACAATCCCAAACGTATTCGCTTACATGGACTATGTCTAAAATGATTCCATCAAATTGACCTTCCAGATTATTCTTCTTTATGCTTGCCAGTATTTTATCTTCCAAGCCTATTCCGGCATCTATGGGGATGACGAATCGACTTTGGGAGTTGGTCATTTTTGATTTTAAATCTTCTATCCCATAATCTATTGCCTTTTGCTGATTGGCTAAAAATGCTCTACGGTGAATTTTAGTGTGCATCTTATTTTCCGTTTTCTTTTGTTGTGTTGATGCTGGTTCGTCCTCTTGAGCAGCTTCTTTTTGCACTCCCATCAAGCCATCCAATATCTGGTCGGCAGTCCTTTGTTGAGGCGTAAAAACAGAGGTAACTGACACTGTCGCACTTTGTTTCTTACCCTTTTTCTCCCCTTTGCTTAGCCGCTTTTTGGGATTGGCCTCCTTTTGTTGTACTGCCTTTATCTTCGGCAATCCTTTACCATCAAAGGTAGTGCTAAAAAACAACGCTTCATCTTCTTGAGCTTCTTCTCGCTCCAACTCATAGTACTGATCAACGTACTCGCCCAAATGATTGACATTTCTCTCCGAAGATTTTCCACTCAGATTCAAACCTAATAATTTATTCACTATCACTACGCTTTCTTTGTAACTCCCCTGGGTAGCACTTCCCCCTACCAACTCTTGTAGATTGTACGACCAATAACAACCCTTGGGCAACTGCAAATAATCGTCTATTTTATAAAATTGACCGCGTTGAGTACTCAAATACGATGGACGATGGATTTGTATCAGACCAAACAAACTGAGGTAGTTCCGCTTCTTTGTCCCTTTACTCCTGTAGCTCTCTCCTGATTCCAAAATCGGGAGATATTCCTCAACCTTTTTTAACTTTTGCTTGATTATGTAGTTCAATAGCAACAGTCCCAGCTTCAGCAATTCACTTAGTAGGCTTAGTTCTATTTTATCAATCCCTACATCCTGCTCTACATATTCATCACTTAGGTCAACCAATCTTCCGATTTCTTCTTCTATTTTTTGTATTAGTACTTTTTTGTCCATACCTTGAATTAGAGTTTGAGGGTCAGTAAATCTATTTTCTAACTTAAATTTACTAAATTCCTTCAAACTCTTCTCATTTTAGGATTCCTCCAATTTGTCTCGCACTCAATAGATTTTAACAAAATAGAGACCTGATTCTAGATTGGAGACGTCAATAGTAATAATTTGATTATTCCGATGTTCTTTTAGATATCTTACTTTTCCTGCCAAATCAATAATTGATATGTGGACAGTGCTACCCGGCAGTTGAAAATCACGAGATATAGTAATTTGGTCTGCTGTCGGATTAGGAAAAACAACAAGTTGTTCGATCGGGCTTAAAGGGGAGGCTATTGCACTTGAAATCAAACTGCATTGCCCCTGATATAAGGGGTTGTCATTAGTATAAACACGAATGTGATCTTTATAAGCGCAAAGTAGATAGGGGCCAAAATTCACCCCGCCCGGGTTTTGGTAAAATATACCCATATTCGTCCCTATTCCTTCAATCATTTTAAATGTTTCATTAGATGCCCAGGGAATCTCCAGGTCAAACTCAATTATTTTTCTATTATTTGCAGCATATATGGTATCTACCTGTGCCCAAATCCCGCCAGACCACCAAACACTTGATACAAAAAAAGAATCCTCCATAGTCAGACCTAAATCTAAAATCAGCCGTTCTTCTTGATCATATCTTGAAATTGCCCATGCTTTGCCCGAAGTAGTGTCTTCTCTTACAAATCCAAATGTTGTTTCAACTATAACACCATTAAAATAACAACTAACTTTTCGATAACTTTCAGCAGTTATTATAGTATCACCTACAATGGCGCAACTATCAACATGTTTTCCAATAAAGTCTTCATAAGTTAACATCCAGGAAGTATTTTGCTCTCCAAACAGAGAGCTGTGCTGAGCTGTAATAACAGATGCGCACAATAAATACATGGCCAAAATGCCGCTTGATTTAGTATTCATTTGCAGATGACTTTAAAAGTAAAAAACAGGTCGCTAGTAAAAACGTTAAGCAGATAAACTCCCCCCGGGATATGTTCCGTTGAAATGCTCAGGGGTTCAGAAAAATTAGATGAAGCTGAGGTGATGAACTGCCCGTTTAGATCGTATAATTCGATCTGAGCATTGGGCAGTAAATTTTTACTTTTTATATGCAGCTTTCCAAAAGCAGGATTGGGATATACGGTGATGTTAGGTTGTTCGTCAGGCGATTTGGTTGTACTTGTTTTGATATAATCGCACGCTACATCCGATTGAGTATAAGTTATTTTATCATCTTTATAGCACCGTAATTTACCTTGGGCGCAGCCCAAAATGTCGTTTTTTGTAAATTAGCGTATTGTACACACTAAAAATACGAAAAATGACAGAAGAAGACTTTATGTTCCTAGCGCGTAAAAACTGGGAAAGTTTGAAGAAATTGGAAGCAGAGAAGAGTTTTTATGAGTATGAGAAGCAATTTGATGAATTATGGGTGTCGTTTGGCAAGGAGACCTTAGAGAAAATGATAAGTAGCCCTGGTAATGACCGTCGCAAAAAAAAAAGTTGAGACACGATATGGGAGAATAGAAGTAGAGAAGGTTCACCCTTGGAGTAATGGGGTAAATGGATTTCAAATCAGCCCCTATTATCAAGAGTTGCAGGCTTATGCGGGTCAAGATGATAATTTTCAAGAGGCCTCACAACGTTTGGATAAATACCTTCGCATCAGTAGTAGTTCTTCACAGATAGACCGGGTAGTAAAACAATATGGCGGTCAATTGGAACAGGAAAGTGAGACATTAGATGAAACAGCTTACCAAAGCCTGAGGACAAAAGTGTCGCAAGTTCCGGCTGATAGTGAGGTTTATGTGATGATGGATGGCTGTATGTTATTGACCAGAGAAAAGAGTGAGTGGAAAGAAATAAAATTAGGGCGTATTTTTCACTCTGCGGACCATTATGAGTTAAGCGATAAACGAAGTTGGATAAGGGATTCTGTCTATACAGCCCACTTTGGGAACCATGAAGACTTTTTAGGAAAATTAGAGCCATTAGTGGATGAATACGAAGGATTAAAGAACCGGTTAGTTTTTGTAAATGATGGAGCTAAATGGATTTGGAATTGGGTAGATGAATCTTATCCGCAGAGCACTCAAATATTAGACTTCTATCATGCAGCAGAATATCTGGGAGACTTTGCCAAGGTATTCTTTACCGACAAAGAGAAAAGGTCTGAGTGGATAAGTCAACAAAAACTATTGCTTTTAAATGATCAGGTTGACAAAGTGATTAAAAGGGTAAAGGCCTTGGATGGTAAGACACAAACCAAAAAAGAAGCTAAAAAAAAGTTGTTGACTTACTATGAAAATAACACAAAGAGAATGAAATACAAAACCTACAAGGATCAAGGGTTGCTCATCGGTTCAGGCCCAATAGAATCTGCACACAGAACCGTTATTCAAAAACGGCTCAAACAATCGGGACAACGATGGACTATTAAAGGGGCTCAATTTGTGGCTAACCTGCGAGTAGCCAACATGAGTCAGATGTGGGAAAAAGTAATCAAGCTAATAAAAAATGCTGCCTAGCGACATTTTGGGCTGCGCCCTTTACCTTCAATACCCGCTAAGACATAATTATTATTGTGACCAAACATTCCACCATACTCAATATAACCTATTTTTTCAATAATAACTCCACTCACACCTAAGTTTCCAAATCCCCAACCGGCTGTAGTACTATCTGTATATTCCGGTAAACTTGTGCCACGGTTTCCGGAGCAAACTGTGCCACGGTTGTGAAGAGTCGATAATCTATTCTCAAAGTTAAAAAATATTAGCTGTTTACTCCTTTTGCCTTGCGCATAGACTCTCCCGAGAGAGTGATTCTATGTGAAGAATGCACCAATCTATCCAGGATAGCATCGGCAATAGTGCCCTCACCAATCAATTCATGCCATTTGCCCACAGGGATTTGAGAAGTGATGATAATGGATGATTGGTCGTACTTGTATTCGACAATATCCATGAGCGCCTGCCTGATGATATTATCTATTTCGCTGAGACCAAAATCATCGATAATGAGTAAAGCGGTTTGTTTGATCGTTTTGATTAGCCGTTGGTAGTTGCCTTCAATTTTGGCCAGTCTGACCTGATCGGATAAATTACTCATGGTGTAGTATTGGGTTTTGTGTAGTTGTATACAAGCCTGATGTCCGAGGGCTTGAGCCAGGTAGGTCTTGCCCGTTCCGGTGGGACCGATGATAATCAGATTTTGGTGTTTCTGAATAAAGTCCAAAGTGGCCAGTCGGTTGAAGTAATTTTTGTCCAGTCCGCGAGGAGTGGTAAAATCGACATTGGCAATGGCGGCACCGGAGCGGAAGTGAGCTCGTTTGATCAGATTCTCCATTTTCCGGTTTTGCCGGTATTCCCATTCCTGGTCAGCCAGCAGAGCAGTGTACTGATCCAGGGTATAGTCCTGGTAAAGGTTGTCTTGCATACTGAGGTGATGGATATGGGCCATGCCTTTGAGTCGCATTGTTTTTAGCTTTTCTACTGTGGTTTGTGTATTCATTGTTGTAAATTTTTAGAAAGGTTTAAGTGTAATATTGACTGCCTCGGATATTGTCATGTTCCGGGATGGTTGTTGTCTTGGTTGTGGCCTGGAACAGATCCTGCTCCAGGTCCATATTGTTTTTCAAAATATCCCTAACGGTACTATAACTGAAGTAGGGATATTGACGAGCGCGAATAACAGCACTTTGAAGCCGGTCGACAGGATAATCCTTGACCAATTGCAAAATGCCCATGCACTGCTTGTAAGCTACTTCGGGATAGGTCGCTTGTTGGATCAATCCTTTGATGTAATATTCTACATCCTCACCGTATTTGCGGGCCCATTTTTGAAAGAACTCCGGCGACCAGTCGTTGTAAAATCGATGGGTGCTTTTCATGTGTTTACTGATGGTGGTATAGCGCCCGGGGCGAGGGTCTCTTCTGTGAGTGGCGATACGTTCTTTAGCATAGAAGACCTCTACCGTTTTGGTGTTGTATTGCACCTCTACCTTTTTACCAATAAATCGATGGGGGACGCTGTAGTAGTGCCTGTCGGCGGATAAGTAGACATGTCCCATTTTTTGTACGGTTGCTATTTTATAGTACCTAAGTTCGTAAGGCTGGGCGGCAAGTGGTAAGAGCTCCTCTTTTTCAATATCATGAAACTGCTGACGGCGAGTCAGCTTTATCTGACTGAACATTCGGTCATTATAGTCTTCCAACAACTCAGCAATGGCTTTATTCAACTCTGTTAAAGAGAAAAAGATCTGTTTGGAGAGGGGATAAAAAATACGTTGGTATACCAGCTTGACGGCATTTTCTACCAATGCTTTGTCTTGTGGACAATACGTTCGAGTAGGATTAATCGAACAACCGTAATGCAGTGCAAAATCTGAAAATGTCTTGTTCAAAACCGGTTCATATTTACTGCCCTTGGTAACTGCCGATTTGAGATTATCCACCACAATACTCCTGGGGACACCTCCCATAAACTTCAGGCAGTTGTTCATCGAGTCAATAAAATCTTCCCCTTTCTGAGAAGGGGTCGCTTCCACATAAGTATACCCACTACAAGGCAAGGTGGCTACAAATACCTCCACCTCGATTTGTTCTCCAGTCTCCATATCTACGAAAAATAACTTCTTGCCGGTATAATCTACATATAGTTTATCTCCGGCTTTATGCACCAGTTTTCCTGAGCCGTCCACTTGTTGAAGCCAACGGTTCAAGTGTTCGTTAAACTGGGAAGAGCGATATCCGTCGGGGTGACGGCTTAGATACTCCCTCCATAAGGTAAGACGCGTACAACCTACCTTTTTGAGCTCTTTACGAAAATAAGGAAAGTAGCTACTCAAAGTCTGATAACGATCTTTATCCGTCGTGCTAACGCCCGGAAACAACTCTTCCAGTGATCGGTCATCTAACTGTCCAAGTACTTCATATGACCGGCCTGTGGCTTTTAACAGGCGTACGTATTCATTGATCGTATTGCGATGAATACCTAACAACCGGCTGATGCTCCGGTTGCTCTCGCCTCGAATTTTGAGTTGTAATAATTGTCTGATTTGCATGATCCCTATTCGTTGGTTCGCCATAGTGTTTTACTGTTTTATTTTTCAGTAAAACACCGAATAGAAATCGACTCTTTTAACTAAAGTGGCACATTTTGCTCCGGTCAGCTGGTTTTTTTGGCACAACTTGCTCCGGAATCAGTGGCACATTTTCACCGGTTTTGGTGGCACATTTTGCTCCGGTTTAGCCACTATCTGTAATAATTGTACTCACATATAATACTTTGAGGCTAGTATTATCTATTTGTTGACTTCCCGTTGAATCGACAATTACAAAAAAGTATCCCTCCTCTTCACTATAGGTAAAGAATTTTGTGAATATCCCGGTTCTGATTTTCAATGTATCTCCAGCTTTAGCAGAAAAATCATATAATACCTCAAAAGAATCATCGTAATAATGATATACGCAATCCTCATCGGCATACATGATTTGGGTAGCTTCAGGTACCCATTCTTCATTATACCTGTATTCCAAAATTCTTGCGAATTGTCCATTTACTAATGTATCCCCCACAGATTCTAAAGTATAGAAAGCGCAATTTGGCGTACTACACCAAGGTGTGTACCACCATTTTGCTCCAATAGGGGCAAAGGTATCTTGTGCAAAGGAAGTCAAGGAGATAAAAAATAATATTGGAAAGAGTAGGCGTCTAAGCATGTGCAATATTGTTTGCTACAACCAAAATATGGAAGAGAAGGGAAAAGATGCTAAGTATTATTCAAAAAAATTAAACCCTCTTTTCAATTTTTGAATTGGGCTCCACTTCACTACCCTTTAGTCGTTCAGCTTTCGCCTATTTCAAAAATGTCGGATTTATTTTTTTACAGCTTTTCGGTTTTATAGCTCAGGTGCCTGATGAGCGATAGCAAATCCCAATCGCCTGAGCTATATAGCACGAAAGGCTTGAGAATGATTTATCACTCTTGAGCCGTCAGCGGTATAAGAATGCATATCAAATCTAACACATCATTTTCGTACAACAAATAATTTCGGTGGTTTTTTGAACAATATTTTTCCAAAAGTCAACTTGCTGATTGGATGAAGCATGTGCATGTGGCTTTTTGCCATTTCCACCACAGTAGCCCTTGTCACATCGAATGGGTGTGGCAAAGCAGTAATTAATTGATAATCAATGAGTGAGTCGGTGACTCGGGTCGCTGGTGTAAAATGCTGGAATAGCGTATTTTCATCAAGCAATACGAACATTTGTTCGTTTTTTATTTTGAGACTGACTTGGAATGCCTTATTTTTGCTGTCATTGCGGAAGCACTGCTTTTCTCAACTCCTTTCAAAAATCATTTTCATATGCCCGATATTCAGCAACTCGAGCAGAAGTTTAACGATAAGATAGCGAATGACATTAAGATAGAGCCTAAAGACTGGATGCCGGAGGCTTATCGCAAAACACTCATCCGCCAAATCTCTCAGCATGCACATTCCGAAGTGGTGGGTATGCTGCCGGAAGGCAACTGGATTACCCGTGCGCCTAGTTTGCGGCGTAAGCTGATCCTGCTGGCCAAAATACAGGACGAAGCTGGCCACGGTCTTTACCTGTACGCAGCTGCTGAGACGCTGGGCGTAGAGCGTGCAGATCTCATAGATCAGCTACATGCCGGTACGGCCAAATATTCCAGTATTTTCAATTATCCCACTACGCGCTGGGCCGACATTGGCGCCATCGGCTGGCTGGTAGATGGTGCAGCTATCATGAATCAGGTGATGCTTACCCGCTGCTCCTATGGCCCGTATTCGCGGGCGATGGTGCGCATTTGCAAGGAGGAAAGCTTCCACCAGCGGCAGGGTTTCGAGCTGCTATATACCCTCAGCAAAGGCTCTGAAGAGCAGCGCGAAATGTGCCAGGATGCTATCAACCGCTGGTGGTGGCCCTCGCTGATGATGTTTGGCCCACCAGACAAGGATTCGCCCCATACTGCCCAGTCGATGGCCTGGAAGATCAAGCGGATGTCCAATGATGAGCTGCGCCAAAAGTTTATAGACGTATGCGCCGAGCAGGTAAAAGTACTCAACTGCAGCCTCCCCGATCCCGATCTGAAGTGGAACGAAGCACGCGGGCACTATGATTTTGGCGAAATAGACTGGGATGAGTTTTGGCGGGTGGTAAAGGGCAATGGCCCCTGCAACCGCCAGCGCTTAGAGGCTCGCAGAAATGCGCACGAAGAGGGAGCCTGGGTGCGCGAAGCAGCCCTGGCCTATGCCGAGAAGCAGCAGGCCCGCAGGGCCGCCAAGAAAGCAATTGTGGCCTGAATGCCGCAGCGGCAAGTGCAATTGTCTGTAAAGATTTAGTGACAGCAAATACAATAATCAAAAACATGAGTAAGAAAAACTGGCCACTTTGGGAAGTATTCATCCGCAGCCGCGCAGGTCTTGACCACAAGCACCAGGGCAGCCTGCATGCCGCTGATGCCCAAATGGCCATCGAAAATGCCCGGGATGTTTATACCCGCCGTATGGAAGGTGTGAGCATTTGGGTGGTAGAGTCAAAACACATTACCGCCTCCAATCCTGAAGACAGTGACGCACTCTACGAGCCTGCTACCGACAAGGTGTATCGCCATCCCACCTTTTATGATCTGCCGGATGAGGTGAAGCATATGTAACCGGAAAACAAATGAATGTGAATAAACAACAAGCAATCCTCGATTATACGCTGAGCCTGGCCGATGACGCCCTCATCCTGGGCCAAAGGCTTTCCGAATGGTGTGGCCACGGCCCCGTGCTCGAGCAGGATATGGCTATGACCAATCAGGCCCTCGACCTCATTGGCCGGGCCAGGAGCCTCTATCAATATGCCGGGCAATTGGAAGGCAAAGGGCGTGGCGAAGATGAGTGGGCCTATTTTCGCGCTGCACATGAATTTCGCAACCTCCTGCTGCTTGAGCAGCCAAATGGCGATTTTGCTCACACCATTGTGCGGCAGTTTTTATACGATGCCTTTAGCAAGCCTTTTTATGAAGCTTTGAAACATAGCAAAGACGAGATGCTGGCAGCTATCGCCGGAAAAACGGTAAAGGAAGTGACTTATCACCTGCGCTGGAGTAGTGAATGGATGTTGCGACTGGGGGATGGTACAGAACTGAGCCACCAAAAAATGCAGGCTGCTCTTGATGATCTCTGGATGTACTCAGGAGAAGCGCTGGAGATGACCGAGGCCGATAAGTTTTTGGTGAAAGAGGGAATCGCTGTTGATTTGGCGGGTATAAAACCGGCATGGCAACAAAAAATTGACGAAACGCTCCAAACGGCCAATTTGCAAAAGCCCGAAAACAGTTGGATGCAGAAGGGCGGCAGAAGCGGTAGCCATTCCGAATATCTGGGCCATATACTGGCAGAGATGCAGTCGCTGCAGCGCGCTATGCCCGGCCTGGAGTGGTAAATGAACAGCATTATGATTGGCAACGAGTATAATGACAAGGAAATTCAAACCGCCATCGCCAATATTCTTGCGATGGTGCCGGACCCTGAAATTCCGGTACTTTCAGTGTTGGATCTGGGTATTGTGAGAGCAATTCGGCAAAAGGAAGATGGCATAGAAATAGTGATCACGCCTACCTATTCGGGCTGCCCGGCTATGGATTTCATTGCCACCAATATCAAAGCAGCCCTTCAGGAAGCGGGCTTTGACAAGATACAAATTACTACTGTACTCAGCCCTGCCTGGACCACCGACTGGCTCAGCGAGACGGGCAAGGCCAAGCTGAAAGGCTACGGCATCGCGCCGCCTATAGGCTCTGCAGATAAGGCCAATTTGTTGGGCGAAGAGCGCCATATCCCTTGCCCCCGCTGCAATTCCACCCATACCGAGCTGATCAGCCAATTTGGCTCTACAGCCTGCAAATCGCTCCATCGCTGTAAGGACTGCCTTGAGCCTTTTGACTATTTCAAATGCCATTGACCGAATCGTAAATAATATGTTGTGAAGGCTTGTGTGAAACCTGAAATGATAGACTTTCTGCCCGCACAGCACGTTTTTTTTGGAGACAGGCAGAGGTTTTACCACATTTTGAGTAGAACGGGCGATTGTTCAACAAAAATAAAAAAATATATAAAAAATGACTATCGTCATCAATGGAGATGATCTGGATCATCAAACGATAGAGGATTCTTCGGTAATTTTAACGATATCTGTTTCCGATCATCAAATGATAAAGTATGGTACATTACCACCGACTTGGTAAGATTCCAAGAAAACGGCACGTACAATTCAACAAAAATGGCAAAACTGGTGGCCTGTACGCCGAAGAACTCGTGGGTACCCAGGGGTTTGCCGGGGTTTCAGCACTCGTGTATCACCTTTATCCACCCACCGTTGTCAAGGCGATGGGTACTCCTTACTCCGTAGAACCTGAGATTGCAGTAGAAAAAAATCTGAAAGCCCTGAGTTTTCAGAGCTTTGAGATGCCCGCTACCGATAATTATTTAGAGAGCCGAACGGTATTATTTATCAATAATGACCTTCAGGTAGGGCTGGCAGCTCCCCGGCAGTCGATGACCGATTACTTTTTCAAGAATGCAGATGCCGACGAAATGATCTTCATTCACAAAGGCAGCGGGATGCTAAAGACGATGTACGGGCAAGTGGCTTTTGAATACGGTGATTATCTGGTGATTCCCAGGGGAACGATCTACCAATTGGATTTCGACACGGCTGACAATCGCTTTTTGATACTCGAATCATTCAGCCCTATCCGTACCCCCGAGCGATACCGCAATCAATACGGGCAATTGCTTGAGCATTCTCCATTTTGTGAGCGGGATTTCAAGCTGCCACAAGATTTGGTGACACATGACGAGAAGGGCGATTTTCAGGTGATGATTAAAAAGCAGGGTCTGATTTACCCTTATGTTTATGGCACACATCCTTTCGACCTGGTGGGCTGGGATGGTTATCATTACCCTTATGCTATTTCTATTTTTGATTTTGAGCCCCTGACCGGGCGCATTCATATGCCTCCGCCGATCCACCAACAATTTGAGGGCGATGGCTTTGTTACCTGTTCGTTTGTGCCTCGCTTGTACGACTATCATCCCAAGGCTATCCCGGCGCCTTACAACCACAGCAATATTGATTCCGATGAAATCCTATATTATGTGGACGGGGATTTTATGAGTAGAAACAATATTCAAAAAGGGCAGATCACACTCCACCCGGGCGGTATTCCCCACGGGCCGCATCCTGGTGCTATCGAGCGAAGCATTGGACAAAAGGAAACGGAAGAAGTAGCCGTGATGATCGACCCCTTCCGCCCCATGATGATTACCAAGGCAGCCCTGGAATTGGAAGTAACTGATTATTATAAGTCCTGGTTGGGGATGGAGCTGGTCTGAATAAGAGCTTGATGGATGAATAAAAATTAAAATTATACTAATGCGATCTTATACTGGCATAGAAAATTTCAACTACTCTCTGGAAAAGATTTTTCCGGAAGCGGAGGACTTTCTTCCCTTACTGGGAACAGACTATGTCGAGTTCTACGTGAGTAATGCTAAACAAGCAGCGCATTATTATAAAACCGCTTTTGGGTTTCAGTCCCTGGCCTATGCAGGTTTGGAAACAGGCATGCGCGATCGCTCTTCTTATGTCCTTCAGCAAGGGAAGATTCGGCTGGTGCTGACCGCTCCGCTGCATTCGGACAGTCCGATTTCCGACCATATCAAAAAACACGGCGATGGTGTGAAGGTGATAGCTTTGTGGGTTGAAGATGCCCGAAGTGCTTTTGAAGAAACTACCCGCCGTGGGGCAAAGCCTTATCTGGACCCAACTGTTGAGACCGATGAGGATGGCGAGGTGGTGCGGGCCGGTATTCATACCTATGGCGACACCGTTCATATTTTTGTGGAACGAAAAAACTATTCCGGCATATTTCTGCCCGGCTATCAAAAGTGGGAATCGGCCTATCAGCCGACACCTACCGGTTTGAAATATATTGACCACATGGTCGGTAATGTGGATTGGGGGCAGATGAACCCCTGGGCTGAATTTTACAGCAACGTCATGGGCTTTGCAAACCTAATCACCTTTGACGACAAGGATATTTCCACCAAATACTCTGCCTTGATGAGTAAGGTGATGACTAATGGCAATGGCCGCATCAAATTTCCGATCAATGAGCCTGCCAAAGGTGTGAAAAAATCGCAGATCGAAGAGTTTATCGATTTTTATGAAGGCCCGGGCTGCCAACATATTGCTGTGGCGACTGACGATATTGTGTTTACAGTGAGTGAAATGCGCAATCGGGGTATTGAATTTCTCCATGTACCCGGCACCTACTATGATACGGTGAAAAAGAGAGTGGGTGAAATAGATGAGGACTTTGAGCGGCTCAAGCAGCTGGGTATCATGGCCGACCGGGATGATGAGGGGTATCTTCTCCAAATTTTTACTAAGCCTGTAGAAGATCGCCCGACTTTATTCTTTGAAATTATTCAGCGTAAAGGAGCGATGTCATTTGGAAAAGGAAACTTCCAGGCTTTGTTTGAAAGCATTGAAGAGGAACAGCGAAAGCGAGGTACACTTTGAAAAAACCTCAAAACAGGTATAATATAGCACTCCTCCTTTTATCCTAAACCTCCTGAATTCCGAAGTACGCAAAAGCGAAAAAGGAAATTGCCCGTTGAGGTGCCTGGCACCAATCGGACAGCTGCCCTTTGCGCTTCCCAAACCCAATGATCGAATGTTTTGCAATCGGTCGTTCAAGCAATTTTCGAAAATTATTTTCTCGAACATAAAACAAAAGATATGCGAACTCTACTATTACTCATCTGCACAGTTTTTATTGTGTTTAGTGCCTGCCAAAAGGAGAGCGGAGGAGACAATCTGGATGAATTGCTGGCCGATGCTATGAGCAGTGTTTCCAAAACAGGAGATTTGGAGTACTATATTTTTCCCGAATCAAATGATTACGCGGCACTTCCCAATCAGGATCCTGCCAATCCCGTTACCGCGCAAAAAGTAGCTTTAGGCAAACTCCTCTTCTTTGAAACGGGCCTGGCACAAATTCCGAAAGAGGACAACTGCTACGAAACCTATTCCTGCTCTTCCTGTCATCTTCCCACAGCCGGATTCCTGCCTGGCCGAATACAAGGCATTGCCGATGGTGGCGGTGGGTATGGCAACAGCGGAGAGTATCGCTTTATTCAACATGGCTATTCTGAAGAAGACCTGGATGCACAGGGTACCAGACCCATGAACCCGATGAACTCAGGCTATAGTACCAATACTTTGTGGAGCGGTCTGTTTGGAGCCGGAGGTACCAATGAGGGTACGGAAGAATATTGGACAGGCTTGGCCGATGTGAATCATACAGGCTATATAGGTCTGGAAGCACAGAATATTGAAGCTTTTACCTTGCACCGCCTGGAAATCAATGATCGCGTATTGGATGATTTTGGTTATCGCTCAATGTATGATGCGGCTTTTCCCGATTTTGGATTGAACGAACGCTATTCACCCACTACCTCAAGCTTTGCCATCAGTGCATTTTTGAGGAGTTTTTTGGCCAACAGAGCTCCGTTTCAGAAGTGGCTTAAAGGGGATAAAGCCGCCTTGACGGACAATCAAAAGAAGGGTGCTCTCTTATTTTTTGGTAAGGCCAGATGCTTTTCCTGCCACCGCGGGCCAGCCCTCAACGATATGAGCTTTCATGCCCTTGGCACTCCGGATATGTATGAAGTAGGAGGGCTGAATACCGGCCCGGACGACGTCAGGAATTTGGGTAGGGGCATGTTTACTGGTAAAGATGAGGATATGTATTGCTTTAAGGTGCCTCAATTATATAATCTGAAAGATTATGCAACGTATTTCCACGGCAGCTCAAAAAATTCACTTTGGGAAGTGGTCAATTTTAAGATGAATGCCAGCTCTGAAAACCCTCATGTGTCGAATGACAGATTGTCATCCTCCTTCAAGCCAGTTCGTTTGGGAGAAGAAGAGATTGATCAATTGATTGATTTCCTTGAAAATGCGCTTTATGATGCCGAAACGGACAGATACGTTCCCGAAAGTGTCCTCTCCGGAAATTGCTTTCCTAATAACGATCCGGTTTCGCAGGAGCAATTAGGCTGCAATTAAAAAAGGTAAACAGGCTCTAAAGCATGTATATTAACGCCTGCCTAAGCTGAGCATGTTCCCTGTTTTCAGCTAAATCCCTAAGTGGTTCAATCATTCCCGATGATTGAACCACTTAGCATTATTCAAAAAATAAAATCCTCTTTTCAATTTTTGAATTAGGCTCAACTTCACTACCCTTTGGTCGTTCAGCTATCACCTATTTCAAAAATGTCGGATTTATTTTTTGAACGGTACTTAGTGCAAAAACCCCGGAAGCTATTCCTGCCTTTCCCGGCTTTTCCCTATTTTGGCCCCTAACAAAATTCTCATCATCATGCAAAGTGTCCTCTTTCAAATAGCCAATGGCATTGCTTCCATAACCCTCAACCGCCCCGATGTGTACAACAGCTTCAATGCCCCTATGGCCAAGGCTTTTCAGCTGCGGCTAGACGAGTGTAAGGCTAATACTGAGGTTCGTTGTATTGTGGTAAGCGGAGCAGGCAAAGCCTTTTGCGCAGGGCAGGATTTGCAGGAAGCTATCGACCCCGCCGGCCCGGGCATAACACACATTGTCGATCAGCATTACAATCCCATCATCCGGCGCTTGCGCAATATCGAAAAGCCGATAGTGGCTGCCGTCAATGGTGTAGCTGCAGGTGCTGGTGCCAATATTGCGCTGGCCTGCGACATTGTGGTGGCAAAGAGTTCGGCCAGTTTTATCCAGGCCTTCAGCAAGATTGGCCTCATCCCCGATAGCGGGGGTACCTACACCCTGCCCAGGATCATTGGCCTGCAACGTGCCACTGCCCTGGCTATGCTGGGCGATAAACTCAGCGCAGCCGATGCACAGCAGATGGGGCTGATCTATCAATGTGTAGAAGACGATGCTTTTGATGATTCGGTAGCAAAGCTGGCCGCCAAATTGGCCAACATGCCTACCAAAGGACTGGGATTGACGAAGCGCGCCTTCAATGCCTCGCTCAACAATACGCTGGAAGAACAGTTGGATTTGGAGCGAGAACTGCAAACGGCAGCCGCGCAAACGCATGATTATCAGGAAGGGGTGCAGGCATTTTTGGAAAAGCGGAAACCGGAATTTTCGGGAAAGTAGTTTTGAATAAAAATTGTTTTAAATGCAAATTGGAGTACTAGGAGCCGGTGCTATGGGTACCGGCATTGCACAGGTGGCAGCTACTGCAGGCCATGAAGTCATACTTTTTGATACGCAGCCGGAGGCGCTTCAGCGGGCATCTCAAAACTTGCAGCGCATCCTCAACCGGCTGGTCGAAAAGGGGCGGCTCGATGATCCCACAGCCAAAGCTGTATTTGGTCGTATTTATTTTGCAGATGGTTTGGAAGCTTATAAAGACTGTGGATTGGTGATAGAGGCCATTATCGAAAAGCTCGAAGTCAAGCAAAAAGTATTTCAGCAATTGGAGCAAATCGTTTCAGCTGACTGTATCCTGGCAACCAATACCTCTTCTCTTTCCGTGGCTTCTATTGCCCGGGCCTGCCAAAATGCTGGCCGGGTATTGGGTATTCACTTTTTCAATCCGGCACCGCTTATGAAATTGGTAGAGATCATTCCCGCAGTGCAAACGGATACGCAGGTCGCCCGCCAGGCTCAAGAATTGATAGATAGCTGGGGCAAACTCACTGTGCTGGCCAAAGATACGCCGGGCTTCATCGTCAATCGCGTTGCACGACCCTTTTATGGCGAAGCATTACGCATCCTCGAGGAAGGCCTGGCCGATGTGCCTACCATCGATTGGGCAATGACAGAGATCGGAGGCTTCCGCATGGGCCCGTTTACCCTGATGGATTACATCGGCAATGATGTCAATTATATCATCACTGAGACCGTTTTCAAAGCTTTTTATTACGACCCTCGCTACAAACCGGCCTTTACACAAAAGCGACTCGCCGAAGCTGGTTACCTGGGACGCAAGACCGGACACGGATATTATGATTATACTGAAGGAGCCCAAAATCCTGAGCCGATGAGAGACTCTAAGCTCGGCGAGCAGATTTGCTGGCGCATCTTGGTGATGCTTATCAATGAGGCCGCCGATGCGCTTTATTACAGCATTGCTTGCCGAGATGACATCGACTTGGCTATGACTAAGGGAGTCAATTATCCGAAGGGCCTGTTGCGATGGGCAGATGAGAAGGGAATCCGGCATTGCGTAGCTACAATGGACCGACTGTATCAGGAATACCTCGAAGATCGCTACCGCTGTAGCCCCTTGCTTCGCAGCATGGCGCGGGATGAAAAAACTTTTTATTCATCATGATGAAAGAATCCAAAGCCTATCGAATTGCTAAAGAAGGAATGTATGACAACGACCCTTTCAGCCAATGGCTCGGCATCAAAATATTGGATATTCAGCCAGGTCAGGCTCGTTTGCAAATGATGGTGCGCGAAGAAATGACCAATGGCTTTAAGATTGCTCACGGTGGCATTACCTATTCGCTGGCCGATAGCGCATTCGCTTTTGCTTCCAACTCGCGGGGGCGCCATGCGGTATCTATTGAAACCTCCATTGCACATACCCGGGCAGTCAAAGTGGGCGATGAGCTGACTGCAGTAGCTACGGAAGAATCGCTGAGTAATCGGTTGGGCCATTACCTCATCCGTATAACCAACCAGCGCGATGAAGTGGTGGGGCTGTTTAAGGGGATGGTATATAGGAAGGATACGGAGTGGGAGATGTGATGATGGAATAATTGAATAATTAATGCTTCACAATCTTTTCTAAGGATTTTTGTATTCCCTGCTCAATTTCAATAAAATATACTCCTGCTGTAAGATAGTCAAGTTGATCGATTTCATAGCTTGTACATCTGTAGAAGTTGTCCTCAAATACTAAACGCCCTGTTATATTGTACATTTTTATGTTCATAGGCAAAAATGCATCTGTGGTCTGAATACTTAGCGTCCTTGTAAAGGGATTTGGAAAAATTTTGTATTCCAATCCAGATGGTGTAAACACTTCGGAAGTGAATGTTAGTGGAAGGTTGTAAACCTGCGTGCTGTCAACAGTATGTGCAAAACCCGTTTCACAGTAAACCAGCATTTTGTCTTCATAACCATTGATCTCACTGATAATAGGTTGAAAATTAAGTGGAAAGGCGTATAAAACATTGCCACAATCATTTACAATAAAATATTCGGAATCAAAGTCAATATATTTAAATCCCATGATAAATTCAATGTTTTCATCAGGATCAATTATGGATTGACCAATCAGGTAAAGGCCATCGACACGCACTTCTTTGGTTCTAAATAGATTTTTGTCAAAGACCACTTTCTTCCAAAGGCTGTCACCTCCTTTGTACAAGCGAATTTCAAAATTATCTTCGTTATTATCAATCGCATAGTACAACGTGCCATTATTCGCAAGAGAAACTCTTCGAATATTGGAGTCATCGAATATATGTCTGAGCTGCAAATCGGGAATAGAATATACCCTCGTCTTAGGTGGATCATTATCAACTACAAATACTTCGGGAGGCAAATTCTTATCAAATTGGAGCCAAATGTTTTCGTAGTCTAATACTTCAAGGAAAACTTCTCCATTTTCATTAGCAATACCCACGCTTGCACTCGAATTATACGTACTCCGCTTTTTAAAAACTACCTCTACCAATGGATCATCATTTATTAAATCGATTGAATGGTATATAACGACATCCCAGCCCGATGGAGGAGGCGTCATTGTTTTGTAAAAGCTCAAATCAGAGTTGTATAAATCCATAGTTCCTCTTGTATAATACTTTCCTCCCGGAATACCATATAAAACCTTTTCTACCTCGGATTCTTTTTCTAATCCCGGCAATCTAAAAACGATATAATCATTTGTGGGAAAATCATATTGTGCAAACAACCGACTGGGAAGCCCGCGAGTTGTATCGATATAATAATACTCTCCAATATTTAATATATTATTGCCATATTCATCCATGATTAAATAAAATGGTGCATCAGGGTCACGGCAAATTACCATTTCAAACGTGGGGTCATCAATAAACAAATGGGAAGAACAGTAATCCCCACACAATTCGTCTTCCGTAATAAAATTGAAATCAGTATCAAAAAAATGCGGAGTTGGTTGGAAGCGAAAATCCCGTGTGTAGTACACAACCTGCCCCAAATAATTATAATCGATTCTTTGAGCTTTATATTTAAAGGTGTGCGCCGGAATCAGTTGCGCTTGTAGAGAAAAGACATAGAGCAGAATAGCTAATAGGGAAGTTGTTTTTTTCATAGCAGGGAGTGTGTGGTGAAGAACATAGAATTACCACATTAACGTAAAGAACTTATTTTTATTCTCATTAGTACCCTGGTGAAAAAACAAATGCCGTAAATTTGGAATTGTAAAATCACCTTATCTATGCCAACCATAAAATTTACCCATGCCCTCAAACGCTTCTACCCCAATCTAGGAGCTTTCGAATCAACACATAGTACTATTCCGCAGCTGCTGGAGTATTTGGAAGAGCAATATCCGGGGCTTCCCGCATATATTACAGATGAGCATGGCCAATTGCGGCAGCATGTCAATATTTTTCTTGATGGTGTTATGATCAATGACCGGGAAGGGCTTTCTGACAGCATCGAGTCCGTAGAGGAAATATACATTATGCAGGCCCTGTCCGGTGGTTGAGAAAGCTTTCGATCTGCTTTAGCTCTATTAAAATATAGAAACATGCAAAAACCTTATCTATTAGTTGCCACTCGAAAAGGCTTGGTCATATACCACTTCAATGGTGGAGAATGGCAATACCAAACTACACACTTCCTCGCCATTCCCGTTTCGCTGGCTTATATAGATGAACGAAACGGTACTTGGTGGGCCTGCCTCGACCACGGCCATTGGGGCGTCAAGCTACATCGCTCTACCGACAAAGGAACTACCTGGAAAGAGGTGCTGGCTCCTGCTTATCCGGAAGGTGCCGAAGTGAAAGAAAACGTTCCGGCCAGCACTCGCTACCTCTGGGCGATGGCTGATGGTGGCGCAAACCATCCGGAGAGGTTGTGGATTGGCACCGAGCCGGGTGGTCTGTTTCGCTCCGATGATGGCGGCGACAGCTTCCAGCTGGTCGAATCGTTATGGCAGCACCCTTCCCGTCAGCAGCATTGGTTCGGAGGGGGGCGCGACCATCCGGGCATCCACTCCATTGTAGTTGATCCGAGAGATAATGATCATCTGTATATCGGCATTAGTTGTGCCGGAGTGTTTGAAAGCCGCGATGCCGGAGCCAACTGGGCGGTACGCAACGATGGACTGCGCGCCGATTTTCTGCCTGATCCCTATGCCGAAGTGGGGCATGATCCGCACCTGCTGGCCATCAGCAACCAATATCCTGACATAATGTGGCAGCAGAACCATTGCGGAATATTTAAAAGCGATGATGGTGGCTTAAAGTGGCAGGATGTGACAGATGCTAACGGCCTGGCCAAATTCGGTTTTGCCATCGCTGTGGATGAGCAAAATCCGGATCGGGCATGGGTAGTACCAGCTGTGAGTGACGAGATGCGGGTAACTTTGGGTTATTCCCTCTGCGTTTGCCGGACGGATGATGGTGGAAAAAGCTGGAAAACCTTGAGGAATGGATTGCCACAGAAGGCCTGCTTCGACATTGTATATCGCCATGCGCTTATTGTACAAAACCAAACGCTTGTGTTTGGCACGACTACCGGCAATTTGTTTATCTCCAATGATGGGGGAGCGCATTGGCAAACTCTCAACAACTACCTGCCAATGGTCTATGCCTTGCATTTTGCTGCGGAATAGTTGAACTTCCGGGTGGAAAATTTGTACATTTTATATATGTTACTGCTATGGTAATATGTATTAAAAGAGTAGCATTAATTGGCTAAAATGGCTACATTTGTTATTATGAACAAGAAAGTAAAAGAAGCTTCTGACAAGCGAAATGAAAAAGACTTTGTCAAAGAATACAAAGAAATTTTCAATATCATATCTGATCATACTGTGGTAATTCACACAGAATGGACGAAAAATGGAGATTATTTTCGTAAGCTTTCTCTGTATGATGAAACCTATATGCCTATTGAAACACTGGGCAACACTACTCTTGTAAACACTTTATAGGATGCCCTATTGGAATGAAGTTATCCTTGAAATCCAGGAAGAACAAAAGAAAAATCCATAAGGACAAGTCAGGTTTTATGTTAACTATCAACAAATTGGATAGAATTAAAGGGTGTTAAATCCGACTAAGTCGTACTAAGTAGAGTCCGAAAAAGTCGTATTAGTTTTTTGAGCTATCCAATCAAATGGCAGCTCAAGCTGTAAAGCGGGAAAACGAGCCAAGTGCTCTAAATTTCTCATAAGGGATTCAACGGTAATGCCTTTAATAGGCGTTTGATGAATCACAAGTTCTTTGTCATTCTGGAACAAGAGTTGTTTTTTTCGATTACAAAAAGTAATGATCAACTGTTCTTTGGGTTTTACCTGTGGGATGTAATAGACCTGGCCACCTAAACAGATGGTTCGATTGCCAGCTACTTTTCTATACCATTTGCCCTTGGCCAGGAAAGCCCAAACGCGACTCAAGCTGATCATCTGAGCTTCCCGATGGGGATGATAAAAACGTCCAGAGTGCTTAGCCTGTGGATATTTTTTCAATGGCGGCAGATTATCAGTAGCGGTACTGGGAATAAATTCATTGAGCCTTTGGCGTCTTTTTTGACAGCACTCAAAGAGGTGTTCCCAGTTTTTGAACCCGTCTTTTCTCAGCAACACTTGGTTGAAAACGGTTTGGTGGGCTCTTTCCACGGTGCCTTGGTCCGTGGGCTGATTGACCCGACTAAAGCAAGGTTGAATACCTAAACTGATCAGCCACAAACAAAACAGTGTAGGAAAAGGCGATTTGCTTTTGTTTTCATAAAAAACACTGGCATGATCACTTTGTACCCTGCTGGGCAAACCATGGTGGAGGAAGCCTAAACGCATCGCTGTTTGATAATCACTCGTGTTGGGATGTCCCTGCATGCTTGTCATCCTGGCTGGAAAATCAGCCACATATAAGCTGGAGTGAACATCTTTGGCATTTAACATAGCGATGGCTCCGATACCATCCACATAAGTATTGCCTTGACCATCGATTTGCCAAAGACTATGACAGCGTTTAGCTTTTTTACACGCTGGTATCGGCAATGGGGAATTGGGCTCATAACTCCTACTGAGGCCTTCTTGCTTTAAAAATGCGCCAATGACGCTTGTGCTTGGAAGTTTCGTAGTGGCCCATTTTTTATCCAACTGCAATTCAGTAAGAATGGTAGTTGGGCCCCAACCTTCCTGTTTGCCCCGCATGGCCTTAACTTGATCTTGCAAAGCTTTTGGAAAACTGCTCATCGCCCCAGTTTTGGGCCGACCCATCGCTGAGTGTAACGAACCCCTTTTTTTAGGATCTGTCGCCACTTACGTACCGTATGAACAGATATTCCTAGCTGGGAGGCAATCTGAGGAGCTTTTACGCCTTCTTTTACCAGTTGCTTGATTTGATCCCTTTGTTCCAGACTTGTCATTTGATCTTTTTTTGTCCCTCTTTTGGGCCAAAAGTTAATACGACTTTTTCGGATTATTTATTAGTATGACTTAATAAGATTTAACAAGGGCTTGACCTTATTCTACATACTCCCGGTGGAGATTTAGCTGCTACCGAATCGCTTGTTGACTATCTATATGCAATGTTTAATAAAAATATTCGGGTTATAGTGCCACAAATATCTATGTCGGCTGGTACGATGATAGCTTTGGCAGCTAAAGAAATAATAATGGGAAAGCATTCCAATTTGGGCCCGATAGACCCGCAAATGGGAGGGCTGGCTTGTCAAGCTGTATTAGACGAATTTGAACAAGCAAAAGAAGACATCAGGCAAAATCCTCATTCTGCCCCATTATGGCAAGCCATCATTGGAAAATACCATCCTACTTTCTTAGGAGCGTGTAAACAGGCTATTGAATGGTCAGAAAAAATGGTGCGTGAATGGTTATCAGGCAATATGTTTAATGACAATCATGGGAAAGTCAATGAGATTGTAGCAGTATTTGCCGACCATAAAACACAAAAATCACACGCAAGACACATTTCTAAAAAAGAATGCGTGGAGGCAGGGTTGAAAGTATTGAATTTAGAGGACAATCAGGAAATACAGGATGCGGTCTTAACAACCCATCATTCATTTATGCATACATTTACCAATACATACTGCGTAAAAATAATTGAAAATCATAACGGAGTTGCATATATAGAACAAGCTGCTCCTAGAAAGACCAAGTAAAATACACTACAGATAAGTATTGCGATATGCTATCAAACCTCCTATCGTTGTCATTAGCCAGATATTAACTGTTCATGAAAGACGCCTTTATCATTGATGCCATCCGCACACCGATTGGCAAATTTACCGGAACGCTTTCTCCAGTTCGAACCGACGACCTGGCCGCTCTTCCCATCAAAGCATTGATGGCCCGGCATCCCGATATTCCTAAAGATGCCATTGCGGATGTGATCATCGGCTGTGCCAATCAGGCAGGTGAAGATAATCGCAACGTGGCCCGCATGGCTCTGCTACTGGCTGGCCTGCCTTTCGATGTGCCCGGCGAAACGGTCAACCGGCTTTGCGCATCGGGCATGTCGGCGGTAGTACAAGCTGCCCGGGCCATTCGCTCCAACGAAGGTGACCTCTTCATTGCCGGCGGTATAGAACACATGACGCGTGGCCCCTGGGTAATTTCCAAAGTATCCAAAGCTTACGGGCGGGATGCGCAGATGCACGATTCTAGCTTTGGCTGGCGTTTTATCAATCCGCGCATGGAAGCCCTGTACGGTACCGAAGGCATGGGATCGACTGCCGAAAACCTGGCCGAGATGTACAAGATCAACCGCGAAGATCAGGATCGATTTGCCTACCATTCTCAAATGAAGGCGGCAGCAGCACAGCGCAGCGGCCGATTGGCAGAAGAGATCGTGCCGGTGGAAATTCCACGCCGAAAAGCTGATCCCTTACGCTTTGATAAAGACGAATTTTTGCGACCGGATACCAGCCTGGAAGTATTGGCTAAGTTGCGGCCAGCCTTCAAAAGCGCAGAAGACGGAGGCAGTGTGACTGCCGGCAATTCTAGCGGTCTAAATGATGGAGCTGCAGCTATGCTGGTGGCGTCGGAGGAAGCAGTCAAAAAATATGAAATGAGCCCTCTGGCGCGGATTGTCAGCTCGGCAGTGGTAGGTGTAGAGCCGCGAATCATGGGTATCGGGCCGGTGAAGGCTTCCAATCTGGCTTTAAAAAGGGCAGGTTTGAGTATGGAGCAGATACAGGTAATTGAACTCAATGAAGCCTTTGCGGCACAAAGCCTGGCCTGTATTCGCCAATGGGGCCTGGCGGATAATGATCCCCGTATCAATCCCAATGGCGGCGCAATAGCTATTGGCCATCCGCTGGGCATGTCGGGTACGCGCATTCTCCAAACGGCTGCTATCGAACTGCATAAGCAGAGCAGCCAATATGCGTTGGTGACGATGTGTGTAGGGGTAGGGCAGGGGTATGCTACTGTTATAGAGCGGGTGTGAATTTTGCGATTGGCAGAAATATTGTAGTTTTACATTTTGTAATCTGACTGTTTTAATTAATATATTCATTATGAGTAAATTGGATAAGTTTTTTAATTCATCGGGCAATCCGATGTTGAAAGAAAAAAATTACCGCCAGAATGCACCAGTGCTGGATGCTGATCTGGTAAGCTCGGAGCAGGCCATGACTGTTGAAGGTGGCGTAAACAAAACCTTCATGTTGGCGGCCGTAATGTTGGCTACAGCAGTAGTAGCCTATTTGTTTGCTAATCCTATATTTATGTGGGTAGGCATCATTGGCATTCCGGTGGTCAGTTTCATCGCAGCACGCAATCTGGAGAAGGCTCCTCTGCTGGCACCAATCTTTTCGGTAGCCCTGGGTTTGATGGCAGGTACTGCCAGCGCAGCATATGCTTATCTTTTTGAAGGGATTATCTTTCATGCTGTCACGCTTACCTTCGGCATATTGTTTACCATGCTGGCGCTTTACAAGGCGGGCGTTATCAAAGTAACACAACGGTTTCGTACCATCGTGATGGCAGCCACTGGAGCAATTATGCTGGTATATGTGGTGAGTTTGGTGCTGTATCTGTTTGGTATTGACATGCCATTTCTGCATGACCAATCGCCTATCGGAGCGGGTATTAGCTTGCTGATAGTAGCAGTTGCTTCACTGAAATTGACCATTGATTTTGACAATTTTTATCAGGGCGAAGCTAGCCAGGCTCCTGCGTATATGGAGTGGTACTTTGGCATGGGGCTCTTGTTTACACTGGTATGGCTGTACCTTGAGATACTATATTTAGTGAGCTACTTTATGGGCGGCGACTAGGTCGGCGATAGAATAGAAGCTTTGAAAAGCGATATTTTGGCCATCCGGAATATCGCTTTTCTTATTTTTGCAAATCAAAACGCCTCTTTTATGGTTTACGAATTCAAAGGGTTCATTCCGGTTATCGATGCCTCCTCCTTTGTGCATCCCCTTGCTGCGGTGGTTGGAAATGTCATAATCGGTAAGGATGTGTATATCGGCCCCGGAGCTGCCATACGGGGCGATTGGGGGGGGATAGTGATCGAAGATGGCTGCAATGTACAGGAAAATTGTACCATCCATGTGTTTCCGGGAGAGAGTATCCGGCTGGAAGAATCGGCGCATATTGGGCATGGTGCCATTGTGCACAGCGCCAATATCGGCCGCAATGTGCTAGTGGGCATGAATGCCGTGATTATGGATGAATCGGTCATCGGTGAGGAAAGTATTATTGGTGCTTTGAGTTTTGTAAAAGCCAAAACCCTAATACCGCCGCGCAGTTTGGTGGTTGGCAATCCGGCAAAAATCATTAGAGAGGTAAGCGATGAGATGATCGCCTGGAAAACCAAAGGCACTCGATTGTACCAAAGCCTGCCTGCCGATTGCCATCGATATTTACAAGCCTGTGAGCCTTTGCGCACAGTCCCTAAGGATCGTCCTCCACAGGAAAAGCTCTACGAAACCTGGGAGAAGATTAAAAGGTCCTGATGGCTACTAAAATACTTCAGATGAACAGGCTTTGCACAAGCAGATGGATAAGGGTGCTGCTGGGTGCTGCTTTGCTGCTTTTGAGCTGTAATGAAAGCAAGCAGGAAGTTTTTCCTGATAGCCAACGGCCTTTCGCTATAGTACTGGGCATTGCGCAGGATGCAGGATTTCCGCAGGCGGGCTGCCTAAAGGACTGTTGCCGCAAGGTATGGCTGCAGCCTGCTATGCGGCAGATGGTGAGCTGCCTGGGGATTGTTGATCCACTGAGTAAAGCTTGCTGGCTAATTGATGCTACGCCTGATTTTAAAGACCAGCTCAAATTGTTGACAGAAGCAGGTGCTGGTTTTTCTTTGCACGGCATCCTCCTTACGCATGCCCATATAGGACATTACACGGGCCTGATGCACTTAGGCCGCGAAGCAATGGGCGCGGATGGTGTGCCGGTATTTGCGATGCCCCGGATGAGGGCTTTTTTGAAAAGCAATGGCCCTTGGAATCAGCTACTACGTTTAGGAAATATTAAAGTCGAATCATTAAAAGCGGATTCGATGATTCAACTCAATGATCGGATCCGTATAGTACCTTTTGAAGTACCTCATCGTGATGAGTATTCAGAGACGGTTGGATTCAGGCTTATAGGCCCCGAAAAGCAACTTTTGTATATTCCCGATATCGACAAATGGCAGAAGTGGGATCGGGATATTGTAGAGCAGGTAAAAGCAGTGGACTATGCTTTTGTAGATGGTACTTTTTTCCAAAACGGAGAAATTCCAGGTAGGGATATGAGTGAGATTCCGCATCCATTTGTGGAAGAAAGCATTTCGCTTTTTGTCAAATATGATAAGGCGATCAGGCAAAAAATCCATTTCATCCATTTTAACCATACTAACCCGATTATGGATGCTGGTAGTACGCAAAGGGCGAGGCTATTGAAGGAAGGATTTAGAGTGGCAGAACAAGAGATGCTGGTAGGCCTGTGATTAGTAGGTTGGTACATTGGCGGGAGTATGATGGCTTGTAGTAGGACTGATAATTAAGGCTGACTGGGGCATGCTGATGAAAAAGGTAGTGCCATTGCCGTTGGAGGATTCAAACCAGATGTTACCATCATATTTTTCTACAATATTTTTGCAAATTGAAAGCCCCATCCCTGTGCTATCATAATGGTGTTGTTTGTCCAGCTGGTGAAATAAATTAAAAATTTTGGAACCAAAAGCTTTGTCGATTCCTATACCATTATCACGAATGCTGATGAGTACTTTGTCCTTTACGCGTTTTGCATTGATTGTGATCTGAGGTTGTTGATCGGTAAATTTGATAGCATTGCTGATCAGGTGACGCAACAAATGTGCGAGATGGTTTTTATCTATTTGTATGCTTGGCAGTTGTTCCGGATAGTGGATCAGGACATTTTTTTGACGTATGCTTTCTCTCATCTGCCGAAGTACCCTTTCCAGTACCTCATTCAAATTACTCACTTCTTTTTTGGCTTCCTGCCCTGAGATGCGGGAATATTCCAGCAGATCGGTTAGCAGATTATTTAACTTTTTTACACTATCAGTCACAAAACCCATATATTCATTGGCTTCCTGGTTAAACTGGCGGCCATATTTTTTTTGAATGAGGTTGATGAAACTGCCGATATTCCGGAGTGGTTCTTTGAGGTCATGGGCAGCAACGTATGCAAACTGGTTGAGTACTTCGTTTGACTCTTTGAGCTTTACGTTCTGTGCCTGGATTTCTTCATTTTTATGAAGTAAAGTTCGATTGTTTTTTCCTCGCAGCTTAATGATATAAGCCAGGAAGATAAGTACAAAGGCAAAGATCAGGGAGCTTCCTGCAAGCAAAAGCCTGTTTTGCTGTAACTTCAGCAGCTGAATTTCCCGCTCACTTTTTTCCACATCAAAGCGAAACTGCATCTCAGCGATCCGCTTGGATTTATCTTCATTGATGAGATAGTCTTTTACAGTCGTAGCAGTACTCAAATGTTCTAGGGCCTTTTGATGCTTAGCCTGTTGCTTGTATATTTGGTAAAGTTGTGTATTGTTTGATTGAATGAGCTTTTTATAGTCATGTGACTCCGCCAGCTGGAGGCTGGAGAGAAATGCCTGCTCCGCTTTTTCAGCGTTGCCCAACTGAAGTTGTAATTGGCCTAGCTTGTTGTACAGCAAAGCCAGATCTTCATGGCTAATAAATTGTTCTAATTTGAGCGCTTCCAGGAAATAACCATGTGCGACTTTGTTTTCTTTCTTTTTGGTATAAATATCAGCAATTTTAACCAGAGAGCGGGCGATATATGGTTTCCAGCTAAGGTTTTTGTACACTTTTAAAGCAGCATGGATTTTTTTCAGAGCATGATCAAACTCCTTTAGCTCACACAGTACCTCACTGTAATCACTTAATACATGAGCGATCTGCATGGTGTCATTTTGTTCTAGGCAAAGTTGATAAGCTTTCCCAATAGCTTCGAGTCCTAATTCTATTTGCCCCAATTTGATATAAGTCAGGCTAATATTTTGATAGGTAGTCACCACACCTTTTGCTGAACCCCTGTTTTCGGCATATTTCAGTGACTTAAAGTAGTATTGAAGTGCTTTATCGTAGTCGCCGATAATCTCATACAAATAACCCAGGCCGTGATAATTGTACTCGATCATTTTTAGATCCTTCTCAATTTCAGCCAGCTTCAACGAATTTAAATGAATATTTTTTGCCTCTTTATAATTGCCTAATTTTCGATGTGTAATGGCCAAATCGGTATAAATGGTAAGCATTAATGGCTTATCACTTCCCGATTGTGCACTGGCTAGGGCTTTTTGATAACTACTCAAAGCATTGGCAAGTTGATTATTGTCTTCATAGAAAAAGCCAGTTTCCCGATGTACCGTGTACACTGCTTTATAATTGCCACTTTTCTTTGCAGCCTCCAAAGCATGCTCCGTATAGGCAATAGCCAAAGGCAAATCCTGAATCGCATAGGATGCAGCCTTATTTAAAATACTCATGTAGTCTTTGCCATATACCTGGCCAGCCACCATTTCCTTGAGACTATCAGGGCCATTGCAAAAAGCAGAAAAGACCGCTAGCAGGATGGTTGTAAAAGTCAGTACAATGCTCAGTGTACGTTTGCATTGGGAGACGACAATTATCCAATTAATCATATAATAGATATATGTGTTCTTTGGGCTTGCAACGTAGTTGTAGAAAGTTACTTAAGTATTGCTACTTGTTGCAAAAAGCATTTTGCGCCAAGCAAATAATTTTATAACCAAAATCCAATATAGTTGTGGCCAAAAACTGTACCCAACTGTTAGCACTACCGAAGTATCTAAAAAAAAAACAGGCCGAAACTTCGACCTGCCTTTTTTCCATAGGATTTACAAATTTGTTAGTCTCAAGCAATCACATAATCTTTAGAGATTATGGATTCGATTGAAGACCATTGTGCAATGATTGGGTAGATGGTGGCGTTACGCTGCCTGGAGGCGGCCTGTCTCGCTTGTCATCTCCACCCTTGAGCTTTAAAGCTTGGTTTTTGGTCAATTTTGCTGATTGACGTAAATCCTTCTTGAGAATGTTAAGTCTACTCATGGTTATTATATTTAATAAACGTGGAGCTTGTGGTAAAGCAATTTTTGCAAAGAAAAACCGACAATTCCACAAATTGTGGTAAAATTTATATCGAAGGGGGGAGAGGATTAGAAAAAATACAAGGCGCACTATCCGGCCCGAATGGCCATCATCGTACAGGTTAATTCTTGTTCAAAAATATTGCCAAAATTTCATTTTTCGATAGGAGGGTGCAAATTTAATCACATGCTGGTTTTTTGTAAACCGTAAAGCATTGAGGGCTAAGTAATTGCTTTTTAGTTGCTCATACTTTGCCACACAGCCGCTTCAGAGATTTGATATGGCTTGCTCAGAATAGTAATGTAAAAAGTGGTGCCTCTATCTTTTTCCGACTCAAACCAAATCTCGCCATTGTATTTATCTACAATATTTTTTACGATCGACAGGCCAATGCCGGTGCCTTCGTAGTGGTTTTTGTTAAGTTGATGAAACAGATTGAAGATTTTATCGCCGGATGAAGGATCAATGCCAATTCCATTGTCTCCTACACTTATCGTTACACGCTCATCCTGCCGATGCGCAGCAATGTAGATAAGCGGGCGCTGGTGGGCAAATTTCAACGCATTGCTGATCAAATTTTGAAACAACTGTGTCAAATGCAAGCGGTTTATGTGGATGGAGGGCATTTGCTTCGGGAAATTCACTCTTGCCTCTGTTTTCTGAATTTGCCCTTGCAAATTGCCCAGCACCTCCTCCAGCACTTCCTTGATGGCCACCTGCTCGTTGCCGGGAGCTTCAGTAGAAATTCGGCTGTACTCCAGCAAATCTTCCAGCAGATTGTTCATTCGAATGGCCCCGCTGGTAACGAATCCCATATACTCCTGAGCTTCTTCATTGAATTGATTGCCATATCTTTTTTGGAGCAAATTGATGAAACCACCAATACTTCTAAGCGGCTCCTTCAGATCATGGGCTGTTACGAAAGCAAACTTCCTCAACAGTTCATTGGTTTCTTTGAGCTTGAGGTGATGATGGCGGATCTCATCATTCTTCTTCTTCAGCATCTTGCTGCTCCTGCCCCGCAGGCCTGCAATAAAAAACATAAATAAAAAGATTACTCCGCAAAGAGATGCCAGGCCCAGCAGGAATATTTTGTTTTGCTGTAGCTCAAGCTCGCGCACATCTTTTTCACCCTTTTCCATATTGTACTTCAACTCAAACTGATTCACTCGTCTCTTCTTATTCATCTGGTTGATAGGCACTTTCAATTTTTCGGCCTCCTCCAGGTATAGTAATGCCTTGTGATAGGCCCCGCGCTTCTTATACAAGCTCGACAAAGCCATCAAATTCTTGTAGTAAGATTCCATAAAAGATCTCTTCTTACAGATTCGGAGGCTTTCAGAATAGTTTTTTTCAGCAGTTCTCCAATGGCTCCGCATGAAGTGTGCATTGCCTAAGTGATGATAAATAGCTGACAATTCTTTTTTATTTATAAATTGCTGATAATCAATAAGTTGTTTGAATATTTGAATAGCTTTGGCCGATTGATCGGCTTGGAGGTTTAAGGTTGCCAGTGCCATATTGGCCCGCACAAAATCGGGGCGCTCCGGCCGACTGGCCAAAAGCTCCGCGGAGTGCTTAAACTGCTCAATGGCCAATGATTGATCATTTAACAACTGATAAACCTTTCCAAAGCCGAGAGCGGCAGCAGCCATACCCAATGTGTCCTGCAATTGCTCACTAGCTTTAACCGCCAGCTGTATATTTTGCAAAGCCGCTTGCCGATTAGACTGTTGGGCATAAGCAATTGCCAGCCACCTTGCCGCTTCGGCTATTTGCGCCGTTTGGTCATTTCTTTTAGCCAAATTGAGGGCCATCAGAAAATGGTGTAAGGCTTTGTCCGATATTCCTACCTGTTGATACAACCTACCCAAACCCAGATAAGCCCTTACAATAGCATTCGTATTGCGTAATTTATTAGCCAATACCAAGCCTTTTTGAAAAACACTTCTAGCTTTATTAAACTGGCCGGTATGTAGTTGAGCAATAGCCAGCTCATCATAAATTGCTAGTAATTTAGCCGGATCTTTGAGTAAGCTCATGTGGATCAGGAGAGCCTGCTCATAGGCCGTAAGGGCCTCCTCCCAAATCTCATGCTGCTGATAACACTTTCCTATACGCCGATAAACGATAAAGAGATTATGGTCATTCCCGCTCTCCGTAGCCAATTCCTTTGCCCGGTACAAGTAGGTCAGGTGCTCATCTAAGGCAGCAGTTGGAAGCTGATCCGCCTTGTTCAATAGCTGGTCAAGGCTTAAGCTTGAAGCCTTTCCTGCTCCCATTCGCCACAGGCTATCGGTTGAATTGCTGTATAAGCTGCTGGCGATGAGACTTATACATAGGGTAAGCCATCCTGATTTTTTGAAAATTGCCTTTGAAAATATGCGTAAGCAGGGATGGCCCATTGGTTTGCAGGTAAATAGTTTTAAAAAATTAGATGGTGAAGAAGCAGCTTTTGGAATGGGTATGTTGTGAGCATTGTGGCCATGTCGAGGTACCTCTACAGGAAAGATTTTTCAAAAAACATACCAAGCAAATTTCTCCCAAGACTTCCGATTTGTGCGGAATTTGCAAATCATTAACAAGGAACATGGTATGATTGCACCACTCTTGCTGTCGCTTGTTATATCTTTGTGTATCTATACATGTGTATCTATACACGCTAGCTAAATCAAAGTAGGTTTTAAAAACTATTAATTTAGCAAGTGGTATGACCTGCCACACGGCACTCAGGTACCGATGCTGAATTTATTGAATTTTAAAAACCACCAATAGATTCACCATCGGGTATATTTCCGAAATAAATTGTTATAAAATGAAGCTAAAGAATTATGCATTGGGCCAGTGGATCGAAGGTGAAGGTGACGGCCAAAATCTCTATAACGCTATAACCGGCGAAACAGTCGCTGTCGCCTCCAGCAAAGGCCTCGATTTTGGTGAAATGCTCAACTACGCCAGGCAAACAGGCGGGCCAGAGCTGCGTAAGATGACCTTCCACCAACGGGGCCGGATGATCAAAAAACTGGCGCTGCATCTTTATAAAATCAAAGACCAATTTTATCCAATAAGCTATCAAACCGGAGCGACCAAAACGGATAGCTGGATCGATATCGACGGTGGTATCGGTACGCTCTTTGCCTATGCCAGCCTGCGCCGCCAGTTTCAAGACCAATGCTTTTACGTGGACGGCGAAGCAGCTAACCTTTCCAAAGGCGGTACATTCATCGGCCACCACATCATGGTACCCAAGCCCGGAGTAGCTATTCATATCAATGCCTTCAACTTTCCGGTCTGGGGTATGCTGGAAAAAGTTGCCGTAAATCTACTGGCCGGGGTACCAGCCGTGGTCAAGCCGGCCACCCTCACCTCCTTCCTGACCGAGGCTGTGGTCAAGGAGATTATAGCCTCCGGTATCCTGCCAAGGGGAGCCCTTCAGTTGATCTGTGGCTCGGCGCGGGGCATCCTCGATCAGGTCACTTCCCAGGACGTAGTCACCTTTACGGGCTCTGCCACAACCGGCCGAATGCTCAAGTCGCATGAGCGCATCCTCAGTGAAGCCGTACCTTTCAATATGGAGGCCGATTCGCTCAACTGTGCCGTTTTGGGACCGGATGCTGTGCCAGGTACAGCAGAATTTGATCTCTTCGTCAAAGAGGTTCGAAAGGAGATGACCGTGAAATGTGGCCAAAAATGTACAGCCATTCGGAGAGTTTTGGTGCCCGAAAACCTGGTGGAGGATGTACAAATTGCGCTGGGCAAACAGCTGGCAGGTACTACTATCGGCGATCCGGCTGTGGAAGGTGTTCGCATGGGAGCGCTGGCCGGCAAAGTTCAGGTGGAGGAGGTTAAAGAGCGTGTTGCCCAGCTGGCGGAGCATGCAGAAATTGTTTTTGGGGATATTGAAAATTTCGATGTGGTGGGTGCCGACCGGCAGGCGGGCGCCTTTTTATCGCCCATCCTTTTGCTCCAATCGGATCCCTTCAAGCATCAGGAGGTACATGAAATAGAAGCTTTTGGCCCCGTAAGTACAATCATTCCCTACAAAAACATGGACGAAGCCATTGAGTTGGCCAATATGGGCAAAGGTTCACTTTGCTGCTCTATAGCCACTGCAGATGACAAAATTGCTTGCGAGTATGTACTCGGCGCCGCACCCTATCACGGTCGCATCCTGGTACTCAATGAGGCTTCGGCAAAAGAAAGCACAGGGCATGGCTCTCCGATGCCGCTGCTGGTGCATGGCGGGCCGGGCCGCGCAGGTGGTGGCGAAGAGATGGGAGGCATAAGAGGCGTCAAGCACTACCTCCAGCGCACCGCCATTCAGGGCAATCCCACTACTATCACCGCTATCACCAATATCTATCAGCCAGGGGCTAAACAAACAGAACAACTGGTACATCCCTTCCGTAAGCATTTTGAAGAACTGGAGGTGGGAGAAACGGTGGTCACGCACAAGCATACCGTAACGGAAGCTGATATTGCCAACTTTGCCAACGTGAGTGGCGACAATTTTTATGCACACATGGACGCTACTTCCTTAGATGGAACCATCTTTGAGCAGCGCGTAGCACATGGCTATTTTGTGCTATCCAAAGCAGCCGGCCTTTTTGTGGACCCCAAAAAGGGCCCGGTTTTACTCAATTATGGTATCGAAGAATGCCGCTTTACTAAGCCGGTTTACCCCGGTATGACCATCGGCGTACGGCTGACCGTCAAGGAAAAAGTGGATCAGGAAAAGCGGGATGAAGAGGATATAGCCAAAGGAATCGTCAAGTTTTTGGTGGATGTGTATGATGAGACGGAGGAAACAGTTGCCATCGCTACGATTCTTACGATGGTCAAAAAATTGAAGCAGGATTAGAAAAATTGGTATGTAAATATGGACAAAACACAACTCGGCTCGGTGGAAACTACGATTAGCCCTGGCTTGGCAACTGTTAGTTTTTTCCACCCGGCGCACAACTCGCTGCCGGGCCGCTTGCTGGCTCAATTGGCCGATGCCATCACTGCTGTGGGGCAAAATGAGCAGGTTCAGGTAATTCTGCTCAAAAGCCAGGGAGATCGTACCTTCTGCGCCGGTGCCAGCTTTGACGAACTCATGGCTATCCGCGATTTTGACACGGGCAAACGCTTCTTCATGGGCTTCGCCAATGTGATCAATGCCTGCCGAAAGTGCCCCAAGCTTATCATCGGGCGCGTACAGGGCAAGGCCGTTGGTGGCGGAGTGGGTGTGGCAGCAGCTACCGACTACTGTCTGGCTACCCGCTATGCTTCCGTCAAGCTCTCCGAGTTGGCCGTGGGCATTGGCCCCTTTGTGGTAGGGCCGGCCGTAGAGCGGAAGATCGGCCGGTCGGCGATGAGCCAACTGGCGATCAATGCTACGGGCTGGCAATCAGCTGATTGGGCTTGTGCCAATGGATTATATGCTTCGGTACACGAATCAGCCACCGAAATGGATGAAGCAATCAATAAATTGGTAGAACAATTGACAAAATCAAACCCCCAAGCGATGCGTTCGTTAAAGAAGGTGTTTTGGGAAGGTACCGATCATTGGGATGAACTGCTGGAAGTGCGGGCTGAAATGAGCGGCCGACTGGTGCTTTCCGATTTTACCAAAAATGCGATCGAACGCTTTAAAAGTAAGGCTTGATGAATGCGTATAAAATACTGAACAATATAACCTGGCTCTTGCTCGTGTTGGGCCTGGCGGTAGTTTATTTTCAACCTGCCGCACCAAATAATCGCATATTGCTCGTCTATCTGACCTGCCTACAGTTTTATTTAGTGGGCATCAGTGCCTTTTTGGTATTGAAGCGGGTGGCTTTTTACCGATTGGGTGGCAAAGTGGATACTATCCGCCTGACTGCTGCCAGCAGCCACCGCATGAGTTTTATCTGGCAGGGCATATTGCTATCCATCGTTTGCCTGGGCATCGTGTATTTCTATGGCGAGCTAAGGAGCTTCAGCACCTTACTCATCCTGCTGGTTTTGTTTTACTATCTCAGCCAGGTGATCCAAAATGGAACTCCATCCATTTACATCAACGAAAAAGGACTCACCTTTGATGATTATTTTATCGATAAATGGGATTGGCGGAAACTGCAGCGGATTGAACTATCAGGCGGCAAATTGCGGCTAATCAACCGGGAGAAAGATTTTGAGCTCGATTTTGATATGATCGATGAGTCGGATACCCGTCATATTACTGCAGAACTGGACAGCGCTGTGCTGGATGGTGAACTGGCCAGGGCCAACACCTCCCAAGCCTTGGTCGAAATTGTGAGCCATTATGCCAAAAAGCATCAACTTCAGTTGGTGCGGCAGCCGGGCAGTCAAGGATAATGTGAATAGATGAAAGCCTATCTGCAAGCAACTCCGTTTATTGATTTTGATCAGCAAGAGCTGGTTCAGCTCGCCTGCTCGGCTACTCGTTTGGCTAAGGATGATGCTGAAAAAGCCCGGCACCTGTATTACCTGGTGCGCGACCGGTGGCGTTACTACCCCTACGACATCCGCCTGGAGCCCGCCAGCAACAGGGCCAGTTGCATGCTATCCAAAAGCTATGGCCACTGCCTCGATAAGGCGGTGCTACTCATTAGCCTGGCACGGAGCTGTGGCATTGCGGCGCGGCTGCGCCTGGCAAAGGTCAGAAACCACATCGCCACCGACCGATTTGTACAAATATTGGGTACTGACGAACTGGTGCCGCATGGCATCGCCGAGCTGTGGCTGCACAAGCGGTGGGTCAAGCTGACCCCAGCCTTCAACCAACAGCTGTGCAGCTATCTGAATGTGGCTACTTTGGAGTTTGACGGAAAAAACGATGCACTTTTTCAGGAGTTTGATCACAAAGGAGCTATTTTTATGGAATACCTTGAAGATTACGGCCACTTTGCAGATTTTCCCCTTAAATTTGTCCGCCAACTGCTCCTGACTCATTATCCATCCCTGTTTGTACAGGGTGACTTACAGATACCGGACAGCTTGGGTAAAGGCCCTTCTTCGGCCTGAGCGTATTTAAAATAGCAACGAAACTATGGTGCAAACAACTCCCAAGATTTCTGTAAAAATCCTTGAAAAGGCTTTTCAGCTCATGGCTACAGCCAAGGCGATGACTGAAACCTATGAGGCGAATGCCAAATTTGCTTCCAAATATGTACATGCCACCTCTCGCGGGCACGAAGCTATTCAGCTTGCAGTGGCCATGCAATTACTCCCGCAGGATTTTCTCTCTCCCTATTATCGTGATGACTCCATGCTGCTGGGCATTGGTATGCAGCCTTATGAGCTGATGCTTCAACTGATGGCAAAGCGCGATGATCCCTTTTCTGGCGGGCGGTCCTATTACTGTCACCCCAGCCTTCGCGATGATGATAAACCCAAAATTCCGCACCAGTCCTCTGCTACCGGCATGCAGGCCATTCCCGCTACCGGCATCGCTATGGGGCTGCGCTACAAGGAGATACATCAATTGGATGACCCCGACATTAAACACAAACCCCTGGCAGTCTGCTCATTGGGTGATGCATCCATCACAGAAGGGGAAGTGGCCGAAGCCTTCCAAATGGCAGCCCTCAAGCAATTTCCCATCCTCTATCTGGTGCAGGACAACGAATGGGACATCAGTGCCCATGCTTCCGAAATTCGCGTTACGGATGCCACTGGCTACGCTAAAGGCTTCCCTGGTATCGAAGTATTTACGATTAACGGGAGTGATTTTTTTGAATGTTGGTTGACCGTCAAGAAAGCATTTACGATTATTCGTAAAGAACGCCGCCCTTGCCTCATTCATGCCAAAGTGCCCCTTCTCAACCATCATACTTCCGGGGTGCGAATGGAGTGGTATCGTGATGATCTGGAAGAGCATCGGCAAAGGGATCCCTACCCGCTGTTTCGCAAGCAATTGCTGGAAGAAGGATTTTCGGAAAAAACCCTCGACCAACTGGAACAGGATGCAAGAGCATGTGTAGAGGCTGATTTTCAAAAAGCCAAAGCAGCCGAAGACCCTCGTCCGGAAGACCTCTTTGCCCACGACTTTGCGCCCACCTCCGTCATCCAAGAAGCAGGTGAGCGATGCCCGGAAGGCGGTAAGCAACGGGTGATGGTGGATTGTGCACTCTTTGCCGTGAAGGAATTGATGGAAAAGCATCCCGAATGCCTGCTCTATGGCCAGGATGTAGGCGCCAGGCTGGGTGGCGTATTTCGCGAAGCGGCTACGCTGGCCCAAAAGTTTGGCGACGAGCGGGTGTTCAATACGCCCATCCAGGAAGCCTTCATCGTAGGCAGCACCGTAGGTATGTCAGCAGTCGGCCTCAAACCAATCGTTGAAGTACAGTTTGCCGATTACATATGGCCAGGCCTCAACCAACTATTTACCGAGGTAAGCCGCTCCTGCTATTTGACCAATGGCAAATGGCCGGTGAGCATGATATTGCGGGTGCCTGTTGGGGCTTATGGCAGTGGCGGGCCCTATCATTCTTCCAGTGTGGAGTCGGTTGTTTGCAATATAAAAGGCTTGAAAGTGGCTTACCCCAGCAATGGAGCTGATCTGAAAGGACTGATGAAAGCAGCTTACTATGACCCTAATCCTGTAGTGATTTTTGAACACAAGGGGCTATACTGGTCGAAGGTGCGCGGCACTCAAACAGCTCGAACCATCGAGCCGGATGCCGATTATGTAGTTCCTTTTGGCAAAGCGCGTGTAGTGCTGGAGGCCGAGCCTGCTAAGGTAGAGCGGGGCGAAAGCCTGGCTGTTGTTACCTACGGCATGGGGGTACATTGGGCCTTGAATGCAGCTAAAGATTTTGAAGAACAAGTGGAAATTGTGGACTTGAGGACCCTCTATCCGCTGGATGAAGCTGCTATATTTGCCGCTGCCCGTCGGCACAACAAGTGTTTGGTAGTAACGGAAGAGCCGGTCAATAATAGTTTTGCCCAAAGCATAGCAGCCCGTATTCAGGAGCATTGCTTCGAAGCCCTCGATGCACCGGTGCGGACAATTGGCTCTGAGAATATGCCCGCTATTCCGCTGAATACAACGCTGGAACAACGGATGATTCCCTCAATAGCGAAAGTAGAGGAGGCCATTAAGGAGCTATTGGCGTATTGACAGCAAGCTTTAAAAGGGAGTAGAGCAAAAGGTATGATGTACTTGTTTAGAGAGTGAGGCTAAAGGAACCCTCAGCCTCTAAAAAAGCTGCAAGGAGAAAAATGCCTTAGTAATGGCCAATTAATAAGTTATTGATTTGGGATTGAGATTTTGTCGTCAGGCGAGGCATTTTTTGAGCGAATAGCGAGCTATTTAAGCAAAAAATAACGAAGTATGGCGGCAAAAGATCAGAGACAAATCGTGAAGTTATTATTTGATCATTACTTATCATACATTCTATAGCATAACTTAAAAAATTTTCTATAGTGAAAAGCAATGTCTTTTTTCTCTTGTTTTATGTATTGTGTATAGGCAGCCTGTTGTGTTCTCTCGGTTGCCTGGACGGAAGCAATGATTCCGAAGTTTCCAATCCGGATGATAACATCAATACACCTTCAGGCAATGAGTTGATTGATTTTGAATATATCAGTTCTGATGGAGATCGCAATGCAACTGTCGATTTTATAGCTCCCCTCAGCAATGGCGCTGCCTATTTCTTTGGCATCGACAATGGAGATGTGCAGTTGGGAAAGCTGGACAATAGCGGAAGCATAACTTGGCGGCATAAAACCGACTTTTTCATCAGAGATTTGCTGGCTGTCGATATCAACGGGCCAAAATTGATTGCTGTAGGCGGAAACGACAGCGATGACGACTCCAGAAGTGACGAAGGCGTACTGATGATATTGGATGACAATGGGGCTTTACTGAGTGAGACCAAATACAGTATTCAGGATACAGGCCTCTTTTTCAATGGCATTGCAGCTTATCCGGAAATCGGGGACGATGTCCAGCTGTTGATTAGCGGAGCAGCCAGGATTACTGACGAGTTGCATCCCGTAATCTTCCGACTCCAAATCCCATCAGTCAATATCGGAGATGATATACCAACCTCTGCCTTCAACAACCGCCGGATTTTCACCGATATGTCCCGCCACCTGTTTGTAGATATTGCTGTTCAGCCTTCCATTGGCCCGGCTCCGGAAATGATATTTGTGACCCTAAATCAGCTCGACGGTAGCGCCGTGACGGAGCGCTTTAGCCTGGCTCGCATCGAGCCGGATCTGACCGCTCTAATGTGGCAGACGGATGTATTGGTTGCCGCTGATCGACGCTCGGAAGCGCATTTCGGGCAAACCATCCACATCGGCAGCGATAGGGTATGGGTGATTGGCAATACCGATGATGATGAAGTGGATACGGGCAGTTTTTGGTCGGCTGGTCTTTTGGCTGCTTTTGATAAAAATACAGGTGCGGAAGCCTGGAAGCAAAAGATCGATCTCTCTGAGCGTTCCGACCGGGCCATTGCTCTCCTTGTCGATGGTGACGAGCTGTACGTGAGTGGCTACTACTCGGCTTATGCATCGGGCCTGCAAAGCCTCGGCTTTGGCTTTTTGGGCCGCTTCGCTCAGGCTGATGGCGAGCAATTGGGCCTACAGAGCTTTGGCGCTACCGATGTCTTTTCCGGCCTCAATGGCGTCAATATCGATGGCAATGAAGTACTAGGCTATGGCTTTACCAATCTCATTACTGGGAGTACCTTTGATCGTTGGGTGATCAGGCTGCCGAAAGGGGCGTTGTGAGTTTACGTGCGAAGCCTCCAAATCAATTCTACTTGACTTTCCTTTATTTAAGAACGTGTTTGGAATTTACCCTTCGGTGCATTAGTGCAAAATTTAATTCTGTACTTCATTATTTTTCATCGCCATAGCATGGGCTATGCCTCAAAAAAAGGCTTCGTCCAAAATTAAATTTTACTACTACTGCTTCCAAAAGCAATTTCCAAACACGCTCTAAAATTCTGCATTTGGCATTTGTTAATCCGGTGTACGAATCAACCTTTTCTACTCCTTGTGTATTTCCAACTTTTCGCATTCGGTAGAAAAACCCTGTGAAACTACTGCGGCAATTTGAGTTCAATCTAATTCTGAATAGCTCTCCGACCTTTAGGCCAACGATTATGGCAGAAGGGACTATCGTCGCAGTTCAACCTCTAATTCTGAATAGCTCTCCGACTGCCTTTATTGATTGGCTATGTCAGTTAAATGAAATGTCGCAGTTCAACCTAAATCAGAATGGCTCTCCGACCGGCTTTCATGCTGGGCACCGGCACTTCTGAGGGTCGCAGTTCAACCTAAATCAGAATGGCTCTCCGACCATCATGGACCAAACTTGGGTGGACCCGGTGAGTTGTCGCAGTTCAACCTAAATCAGAATGGCTCTCCGACAACACAGTAGAAACAGTTTAATCACTCTTACCAAGTCGCAGTTCAACCTAATTTAGAATGGCTCTCCGACAAAAGAAAACGTATTGCCAACCCTTAGTAATATGTCGCAGTTCAACCTAATTTAGAATGGCTCTCCGACTAGTTCAAACTCCTGGAGCCGATACCTGGATGAGTCGCAGTTCAACCTAATTTAGAATGGCTCTCCGACTTCCTATTGGAATATCCAGGCTTGTTGGAGAATGTCGCAGTTCAACCTAATTTAGAATGGCTCTCCGACTGGGGTGTGATGAAGGAGTCCATGACATAACATCAGTCGCAGTTCAACCTAATTTAGAATGGCTCTCCGACTCTAGCGCACAAGATGTCCATACAGGGACACAGAGTCGCAGTTCAACCTAATTTAGAATGGCTCTCCGACACATCACCAGCGGAACCAATTGACGGTAGGTAATTCGTCGCAGTTCAACCTAATTTAGAATGGCTCTCCGACACACGGATACCTGGCTTACCATTGACGCATGGAGGTCGCAGTTCAACCTAATTTAGAATGGCTCTCCGACTACAGATATGATTGCCTCATTGAAATTGAAGGTAGTCGCAGTTCAACCTAATTTAGAATGGCTCTCCGACTGTTTCGAGATGGAAAACCATACGCTTTCGCAAAGGTCGCAGTTCAACCTAATTTAGAATGGCTCTCCGACTTCTTTGTGGTGGATCTCAACTTGTTACCTGGAGTCGCAGTTCAACCTAATTTAGAATGGCTCTCCGACAAAAGGGAGATTTGAAGGATGGACAGAATGCGAAAGTCGCAGTTCAACCTAATTTAGAATGGCTCTCCGACAGTAACTTACATAAGTTGCTGACAATCAATGTGTTGTGCGTTTGAAAAGAGGCTGAAATACAGTAAATTATTCTTATTATACATTTAACTTATATGATTAGCGTATTGGGCGGATCAACTATTTCTTCCCACTCGGATGGCGCTTTGCCATAGCGTTTGGCTTGCCTGAGTTGGCGTTTTGTGCAGGATAAAATTAATACAAAATCGGAACTGTCCGCAGGATCGGGTATGTTTTTTATCAGCCATTGGTTAAGCAGTTTTAATATACGCTCATCAGGGTTGCCAATGAATACAGATTTTTGCATCCGCAACAGGCCCAGCTCGAGCAATTTGTTGGCGGTTTTATTCCGAAGTTTATCTGCTTCAATATCGTAAGTGACTAAATAAGGCATGGCGTTACAGGCTTGTTGATTGAGTGGCCTTAATACGGCTGGCCAATGTGCCGGTGAAATGATGAATGTGGTTTTTAACGCTGGTTTTCTTTCTTTTTACTGTTTTGGCATGTGTCAGAAAATCATTGAAGAGGGGTATAATGAATGCTTTCCCTTTTTTGCCCAGCCACCACCCTTTGCCTTTGGGTACAAACCAGTTGGATTTTAGCTGGCTGGCTTGAAAGGCTTTTACCAGCAGGGCATCTATCCAGGGCCTAAAAGGTTCAATGCAATCAAAAGTAAGCGAGGGCCGGTTGTATTCTTCGGCATGAAGTACTCCCATGAAGGGGTCGAGGCCTGCTGCAAATACGGCTGCTTCTACCGTGCCGTACATCATACCATACATATAATTGAGCGCTGCATTGAAAGGATCCTGGGCTGGCTGTCGGCTTCGGCCGTCAAACTGCCAGCCTTCAGGCAATGCGTTTGAAAGCGCTGTCCAGTAAAATCGGGCAGCCGTGCCTTCCAGCCCAAACAAAGTTTGGCGTATTTCGTCAAACTGGTTTGAACTATCTCCAGGTTTTTTCTCGCGAAGTAGGCTTAGCCGGCCCATAGTGGCATCGAGTTTTTCAATTGGCTCCAATATTTTCAGGGATCGTAGCAACTGCTTTTGGCGTTGTGTTTTGAGCAGTGCCAGACCGACCATCCAGTCAATGGCATCTGGAGTGTTGATCCAATGTCCCTGCGCCTGGCGCAGGCTGGCCAGCCCTGTGAAGTAAGGGCTCCAGACAGTGGCTTCCACCTCTCCGGCAGCATTGATGAAATAGATGGGGATGTTGTTTTTCACCGCCAAGCGGATAGCCGGGGAGCTGAGCAAGCAGGAGGCGGTAACAGCGATGCTGTCTATTCTGCTGGGGCTGATAAGCCTTCGGTTTGTTTTAGTAGCCACAGAAAAACTGCGATTTTTTTGTTTGACGATAAGGCCGGTAGTGTCGAGAACGAGTTGCATGATGAACTGATTTAAAAGTAAGGAAAATCCAGCCAGCTACGTACTTCATATTCTGAGGGAGGCTCAATAGCTTTTAAATACTCGCGGCGCAACTTTTCCACTGCGGGATGGTGCTCGCCCATAATGCGCCCGGCAAAGCGGAGCTTGCCTTCTATAGACCGCTGAAAGCGCTGGTTGTTCCGATTTTGACGAAAAGAGATTCTTGCCTGTACAGCCAGAGCACCTTTCAAATGGCGGATATCTTTAGCCAATTGCGGGATAAACGTTACGGGCAATTCTATCTTATTGATACCAAGCAATAAGCCGGTAACAATTTTGGCATCTTCCGGCCCAAAGAGTTTCACTTTTTCAGGGTTAAAGGGAAAGCCATGTTTTTCGGTGATCTTCCGAACAGGTTTGTAATCCTTCCAGGTGATGGGCTGATTGCTGCTAAAGCTCATATCATCGGCATATCGGGTATAGGTCCAGCCCCGTTTGATGGCCATGTTTAGCAAGGCTTCATCGACCGGAATGAAAGCGAGGTTGCTCAAGGCGGGGGAGGTAGGTGCACCCATCGGCAGTCTGCCCCGGTAGGTAGTCAGTCTGGTAAGCAGTTTGGTGAGCTCTGATTGAAAGCCAAAAGGAGGGTTGCAAAAAACCTGGGTAATCATCTTTTTGGTGACTTTGTGAAAAAAATCTTTGAGATCAGCATTGAGCAGCCATTTTTTGCCAAGATGTTGCTCGGCATTTGTTTCGATGTGGCGCGGAGAAGGATCGGCTGCGGGTACGGGCAAGAACCCATAGGCTGCATCTGTACGCAGATGCCAACAGACCGCCTGCAGGTAATCGTTCAGTGCGTCCTGAACATTTTGCAGGCGGTCATCGGGATCTTCGATAAGCCGAAATTTGCCGGTTTTTTTAGGCACTTTGAAAGTAAAATAACGAGGCCGGGCAGCGATAGCGACCAACTTTTGTGGTGATATAGCAAGCAATTCGGCCAGGTCTGTAACCGTTCGGATGGAACAAAATGCCTTGCGCAGGGCGGTGAGTGCGGCAATAGAGATAGATTGATTAGCCATCATTTAGAGGTTGAAACAGAAAAATCAATATGTCAAAGAACTTTTCAGGCGCCCATTTACACAGGGGCTTGTACGCCAAAACCAAAGGCTTTTCCACGGCCCAAAGCAATGGCAGTGGGAAGCATCAGATTGGTGCGGTAGAGCACATTGAAGGCTATAGCCTGGAAATCGTGTAATTTAACGGTGCGCATTTTTTTGAGATTGAGTAAGCGGGCTTCCAGTCTTTGGGGAAGCTGCCAGTGGAGAGCGGTAGCAAATCCGAGCAACTGGCCAGCAAGTATTTCGTCAAGCAAACGGACCCGCCCAACGAGGGTATCCGTATTTTTCCACCGTTGGTAATTAGCTTCGTTGAGCGCAATCCAGTCCATTAGCCGGTAAGTTTGGAGGCTGTCGGTCATTTGGAGCCTGTGCTGCTGTTCGAGCAGATCGATGATGCGCAAGGAAATCACTGATTCATTGCGGGTTTTGATTTTTCCATTGTGGCCAACCCATTGCCGGACGGCCTCTACCCCTGGGCCTATGGCCCAAAGCGCTGCTTTGCCCCTGACGGAGCGGTATTGGATGAGCGGATAGCGGAAAATGTATTGGTGGGCATCGCTGTTTTGGTGATTGTGAAAAAGGTCGTTGCTCCATCCGGCCGATTCGGAAACCATGCCGCGCCATTGAGCAATTTGGCGAGGGTAAAGTGGCAAGTCGAATTGTACAAATAGCGTGGAGGTATATGCCTCTTTACTGCCTGGCTTACTCAATTGGATGTTGGGTTGTTGCATAACTGTTATTTTTAAGAAAATTGGCCATATCCTACGTTTGTTTTGGCTCCGGCACCTATAGTTTGGAGGATGGACTGGAACAAGGCCATTTTGTGTTTTTTTAAAAACCCGGGAATAGCCAGGCTGTCTTTTACATCAAACTGAAACCGGAAGGTTACGGCCGGCAGTACTTTAAGGAACTGTAAGGGCACGGGATTGGCAAAGGGGTCGAGTTGGTTTTTACCTGCTCTGTTTTTGTGGGGTGTGATAAAGTCATTGGCAAGGAAAATGCCGGCCATTTTGTTTTGTATAGCCGGATGGATGCTCTTTTCGGGATAAGCGTGGTAAAAAACATCCCAGTTTTTGCATGCATTTTTTTTGTCGCCCGAAGTGTTTTCGAAGATTTCACTTTTCAACTTTTCCCAATCATCGGATTGTACAGTAGGCTTGTTATCTGCCTCCAGGGCTTGCCATATCCATTGCAGAAAGCCTTCTTTTTCGAAAGCCGAGCGCAATATACCTTTGACAGTAGAACCAGGCAGCACAGGCAGGCCGGTGGTGTGATCGAAAAAGAAGCCGAGCTTGAATTCGCCATCCAGTTCGCCTGTTTCGTGGGCATAGCCACTGCCGATGAGCAGGCCGGGGTAGGTGGTGGTAAGTGCAAAGGTATCGGATTGGTGATCAAGAAAATCGAGGCGGAGGTATTTGCTTATTTCGTTGCTGTAGTTTTTCAAGGGCTGTTGTGTGAGAATGCTGTTTTGCTCTTCAATCCAGTCTTTATTGCTTTGAGTTTTATAATTACGCCAATTGATCTTTTTAAAATATTGGCGGTAAAATACCCAGCCGAGGTTGGGGCTGCCTGGATTTTTTGAACGCTCCCTCTTAGCGGGAGTTTGCTTTTTTTCAGGCTGGCGGAGGTTGAGGCCCTTACTCACATCCTTCATTTGGTCAAACAATGATTTTTTCTGAGGCATGGCTTATTGGATTTTGAAGGTTCTGATCGCCAATTTCAGCGCGATGGCAGCATCCAGTACCCGGGCTTGCATTTGCTGCAGTTCGGTGTGCCGGTTGCTTTCCTGAAGCTCAATGAGGTAATCCAACATTTTTCCTTGCTTTGCTTCAGGTTTTACCAATTCCCAAATTATTTCGAGGAGCGGCAGCTTGTCTTTTTCCGACCGGCCATCGGTTTTGGAAAACAAAGCCACAGCCGGCAGCAGGCCACACTGCAAAATGGTGGTGCCGAAAGAAGAGATATACCCCTTGTATTGGGATGAGATGGCACCCTGCTTGTCCAAAAGTTTGTATTCAGGCTTCTGCGCCAATCGGACTGCATTGGGGAAATAGGATTCTACTCTGGTCATGCTGTATGGTTTTGCGTTGAGGGAAAAAGCTGAAATTTGCATTGCCCGTAGCCGAGGGTAGCACTGCCGCCGACCTGCACACGGTGTTTGCCTTTGGCCAGCGTTTGTTCAAAGGCGCTGTCGTTTTCAGGGCGTAGCAGGAAAGTGTAAAAGGAGCTTTGACGAGGCACCACTTCTTCGTAAAACAGATTTTCGCTCAAGCCGTTCTCCAGTTTGTTGCGGGCAATGACCGGCAGCTTTTTGCAAAGTCTTTTAAAGTCATCGTGGTGCAGTACGGTCAGGTTTTCGCCAAATATTGAGGTAGCGTTTTGCCAACCCCCATTTTCAGCTTTTTGATTTTGGGCAGGCTTTTCCAGGTCTTCGATTAATACACTGCTTTTTTGATTAAATACAGTAGCCATACCTGGTGAAGGAGGGTCGAGGTTTTTTATGAAATCAAAGGCGCTCTGCAGGTGGGAATCGGGAGTGAAATCAAATACCTCCCAGTTGCCTCTAATACTTTGTAAAACTTCCTGCGATACGGCCCTGAAAAAAGGACGCACATTGCTTCGCACCGGTAATACGAGTAGTTTGGCTTCGAAAAAGAGGTGGTTTCCTGCCCGAAAGTTATTCTTTACTTTATTGCGGCTGGAGTTGTCAGACCCAAAAAGGCTGTCCAAAGAAGCACAATTCAGATCGGCAAACCGTTGCCTCAATGCCCCCTTCAGGCTGCTGGCATGAATGACGGGGATATCATCAATCGGGTCGCGTTGGATCTGATTATCTACAATGCCATAGGTGGTATCTCCACTGCCGGCATGCAGATTGGTGAGTGTAGTAATCAGATACGAGTCGGTAATTTGCTTGCTCATAATGCTGCTGGTTTAATACTAAAAATAGAATTGGTGTTTAAAGCGATAAAAGCATTGTAACCGATTTGCCGGAATGACTGTGGCGCCTCCAGCGCGGCTACCAAGGCTGCTGTTGAATCAGATTGGCAATAGAAAACAGAGCCTCTGCGGAGTAAAAAAAGCCTGGCGCTGCGCTTTACTTCCTTGGTATTGCTGCTTCGTTTATAATAATGCTGTGTTTTTCTGACGGTTGTTTTTAAGTGGCGGAATTCTCTTGTCCCTACTTTGGCAAATACTGCTTTTTGATAAATATCGGGTGTGACATAGGCATCAGACAGCAACACCACGCGGGTATGTGATTTACCGGCATGTTTGTAATTGGGCGCAAGTTTCTCCAAGGGCTGAGACCAAAGGTGCATATCCATTTTGAATACTGATTTCTCTCCTCCCATCCACGTAAGTGGATAGTTGGCGATGAATGTTTGCAACATCTCAGCTGCTTTGGGTTTTAGCCACGCCAAAAAAGAAAAAGCGAAGCCCGGCTGCATTTTCCAGTACAGCTGTTTGAAAAAACCATCCTCCTCCTCATCCAAGGCGTTGCTACTCGTTCCAAAAGTTTGCAATGGGAAATGGTTTTTGTGTTTGGTGATGCCCGTTTGAATGGTTTTTTGGAAAATGTCACTGATTTTCACTGTAGCTCCGTTATTGGAAATGAAGCTCATTTCATTTTTTTGTTTTGGATCATATCCATGCAAATAAGGGAGGGCGTTTTCTGATTTTTCAAACCCTCCCTGCATTCCCACTAGTGTGTAACGGCCAGGTATAGCTTCAAAGGTGGCATTACCATCGATTGGATTTTTGTGATAAAAGTTATTCCCTTTGCTCAAAAACAGATGAGATATACCGCCTATAACACCAAATTTTTTTTCGTCGAACCCAGTCTCGTTATTTATTTCAAAGCTTTTTTCGCCAATCAATTCGGCAGCATCAGTTGCTCTTTCAGGATCAACAGCATGGCCGGAAAAGGGGTCTGTCAGAATGCCGCTTGCCCGCAACAATTGAAAGCGCAGCAAGCCAAGGAGAGAAGTTTGCTGAGGAAATAAGCGGCTCTTCACGAAATAGTGCTCATTATCCATGCCACTGAAATTGCGTTCGCCGCCAAAGAAAAACTTGCCAACAGGGGTTAGTCGAATAATGTAAGATGTAAATTGGCTCATGTGGAGTCAGTTTTTAGAAGTCAGAAATGCAGCAGTTCGCAGCACGGAAAAAATGGTTTGAACAGCCTCTGCCGGCTCGCTCTTCTCAGCAAATACGGTAGGGATCAATTCTTTTATATCGTTGAAATAATCCTGCATTTCCTGGTGGATGTCTTCATCAAAGCAATTGTCGAGAAAATGGGCAACCTGCACCTTATCTTTGCCGATGCTGTGATATAATTTTTCGTTGGTTTGAATATGGTAGTTGAGCGAAGAAAGAATGCGATCCTGAGTATCGAAATTGCTTTGTAATATTTTCGAAAACTGTTGGTAAGTAGTAGATGTCAGTGACAGTGTTGTACCAAAAGTCTGTCCGCTATGTTTGCGAACTTCAAAAGCGAGGCTATTCTTTCCGGGCACTTGCTTGGCTACATCATACAATAATCGGCTGGCATTTTCCAGGGCTTCATAGAGGGGAAATTTGTAATAACTGATACTTAACCCGAAAGACAAACTGGGCGTAGTATTCCAGCCGTCAAACTGGCGTTGTAGTTGACCATCAAGACTTTGCAGCAAATGGAAAATGCTCCGATCGCCATTGACCACTGGCGCAAAAAACAGCAGATCATCTCCTCCGGCATAAACGGGCACACCTCCGTATTTTGCAATTTGCTCGATGGCTTCGAGCGAAAAATCTTTGAGTAGCTTGGAAAACGGCTCAAAATCCTCTTCTTTGAGTGTGCGCACTATTTTCCCTAAGCCATCTCCATCCGCATATACCACCGCAACGTATTTATGATGCGTTTTAAATGCTTTGGAATATTTTTCTTCAAGCTCCTTGATTAGTCGTTCATCATCACCGGAATCTGCACTTTCCCGTTCTTTTCGCCGGCTGGTTGAGACATGCCTGCCGATACGCTGGTTTTTAATCGCCTGATATTTGTCGTCATTTGAAAATTGCCTGGCAGCTACCTCTATCAATGTATCAAAGCTGGGACGGCCTTTGACGGTTTCGGTATCAGGATTGTCAAAGGCGTCGTCAGCCAGCCAGGAGCCTGGAGATCGATCCAAAAGATTAGCTAGATAGGGTTTGGCTTCCTGTGGAAATTTTTTTTGCCATTCCAAAGTGCTGATAATAGGGTTTAGCACTAGCATGGGATTGGTAGCCTCAGGCTTGCCCGAATCGAAAGACGGAAGTTCTTTTTCAATGATATATATCTGAAAGTAGGCATATACATAATCCTGTACCACCTCTATTGGATCCTCCGTGTATTTTGTCAGCTCTTTTGCCAATTCATTCAGCACATCCCGAACCACCTGCCTGGTGTCATCCAAATCGTCCTCGTGAGGTGTTTTAAAAATGGCTGTATCCGAAAACAAACCCGTACCTTTTTTCATGCGTGGATCAGCAACTTCTGCGGCAGGCTTGAAGAAATCGTCATTGGCCACATAAGGCAGCGCAAATATTCGCGTATCATCTTTTCGCAATTCGCCAATTATTTTTTTCATAATCCATGAAAACAAATAACTGGCAGCCCAAAGTTCTCGGGTGTGGCGGGCAGAAGTGATGGTCTGTGTGATGGGAGCAATGCTGATGGCGATGTAGCGATTCATTGGGCGTGGGGTAATTGAAGTTGTTCAAGAATGGTTTTGAGGATTCCGAATAAGTGATAGTTATTTCTATCTCTGTAATTTTGGAAGGCAGGCTCCGGAATATGTTTGTGGATGTCGAGCTCGTTTTTGTCAAAAAGAAATTCAAAAAAGGCTTTAAAAGTGAAATGCTTTTCTGAAGCAATAAGCATGTCCTTATCAGGGATTCCACCCACTTTATAGGACCGATCAATTAAAAATTTCGTCCCTCTGTATATACCGGGCGGCTCGGTATAATGCAGGTAAACCCTAAACTTATTCTCAGATTCTCGAAAGGGCTTAAATAAAATGGGCGATTTGAAACGGGCGATCAGGTCGGGGTCATTCTTGTCAACTAACTTCCAATGTCCTCTATCATTTTTTCTCTTATGCCGCTTCGTTAGGGACGTACCGTAAGATTGCCATTTTTCTTCTGTGGACAGGCCAAACAAATCGCGAAAGAGTATATTATCCGGCTTGCTCGAAAAGTTCAGGGCTTCACTGCCAGGTCTTTGTTTTTTCTGAAGAGAAACTCCTTTGGTGTATATAAAATCTTTGCTGAATTTTTGTTTCTCTTTTTTGATTGTTTTTCGCCTTACCTCCGGGTACTTGTTAAAATATTTTTCTTTTATGCTTTTTTTATCCCATTGGATATTTTTACTTTTCAGGAAGGAAAACAGGAATGCTTTGCAATAAAAATCCGTTTGGTTTTCTAATAAAAGTTCATTTTTCCCCTGGATTACAACGTTTTTGGAAATAGCCTTTTTAGGGATGTTGATCCCGCTGCGCATAGCGCGGTAAAACAGATCAATGTGGAAGAAAAGGTCATTGTAGGGTTTTGTCCAGTCTTTATTTGCAGTGGTTTTAACTACAAAAGAATGCTTTAGGCTTGGTGGTCGATAATGTTCATCATTTGCGGAAAGATAAAAAGAACCAAAGCCTTTGCTTTGCCGGGTGCCGAAATTGGTGTAAGCTAAAAATTCGGCGAAATGGGCTTTGATGTAATTCAACAGTGGCGGGCAAAAGCAGGTAATCCATATTTTGAACTCCTCTTTGGCCATCGTTAATCCTTTTGGTTCGCCTTTCCCCATATTAGCAAAGTAGGCGGGCCATTTATCGAGATTACCAATCTCCTTAATTTCAGTTTGATGGCTTTGAATCTTTATTTTGTAATCGAGCGCTTCACCATTTTGGGCTCGTCCTTTGCCTACTTTCCAGAAGGGGGCAATGTTGCTCCAGCCTCCCTGCTTTTCAATGATGAACTTATCGAGTTTGGGTTTGAGCTCTGTAGCCCGGAGGGTAGCGCCCTGCTGGGCGAATTGGAAGTGGATAATCGGGCTGTGTTGTTTCAGGAGAAAAGTGTGTTGGTAGTTTTCCATTTTAAGGGGGTTTGCAGTCAAATTATCAAACTCCAAACATGTTCTCAATTCAGCATCTTTGAAGTGTTGATAATAAGGGTGTCTAATTTTTTGCGATATAGCTTGTAGAAAGCATTGGGGACAATAGTTTGAGCGGAGCGAGTGCGGTAAATAAAATCCTGAACTTCACGGAGATCATTTTCATCGATCGAGGTATTGTTGTTGGCCAGTTTTTGCAGCTTGTACCGAACCGATTGTTCCATGATCTCCTGCTCGGCGATTGTTTTACGGTTATCAGACCAGCTTCTTATTACAAAATATAAAAACCCGGACAACGGCAGGATAAATTGCAAAACGAATAGGTCGAACGATAGCTGTTTTACTAAACCGTAGATACATAAAAGGGCAAGTGGAACAGCAAATAACCAAAACAACCAACCGGTGAATTTTTTCCTCAACAAATAGTCAAATGACAAATTTTCTCTTTGGCATTTGAGCACCTGTCCGTAATGAGTACTTTCATTGGCTGTGCCTTCAGAATACCACGTCTTAAATCGTTCAGGATTTTTTTTAGACTTTAGTGCAGCCTGTTGGATAATATCCGGATTTACTTTTCCTTGGGGAATTAAAGCATTATTCCAGGGCAGCATGAAAAGTTCGGTGTCAATTTGTTCCTGGATTCTGGCTGCTTGTTTTTTCTTTTTTTCAGAATAGCCTTTAAAAAAATCAGCCAGCACCAATCCAAATAAACCAACTACTGCTTGTAGCACATTGTTCCAAAAATCCAAACCCAATAAATAGCAAACCAAAAGTGAAATGCTAAAGATTAAAGACAGCCAGAAACCAGCTTGCCAATATCTTTCCGCAAGTATATAGAGCCTGTCTTTAGCTAAATGCAGGTTTATGAAATGGCTACCCTGTTGCTTTTCGAAAATTGATTTCCCCATGATGCCAGCTATCTAATGCTTTCAACAATGACCTGACAAGCTACAAAAAAAATCAATGATCCGGCACAAAATCTAGCGAAAGAATAATAGAAAACTACTAAGCTGCAATTGCTGAAAAGAAATTGCTATACACTCACCGGCTGACTGCTGGCCTGCACATCCCCATACACCATCTGCACAAACCTACCTCTCATAAACTCCTCCGGGTCAATCTGGCTTTGAAACACCGGGCCCTGCCAACGTCCCTCCAGTAGCATGCGGGCTACTTCGCACAGCGGGGCAGCAGTGGTTGACTGAATGGCGCGCAGCTTTCGCTTGCCTACCATCGTCGGTTCAATCCGATAGGCCTTTTCGATGGCGCGCAATACGCCTTTGTGGTCTTTGCCCTTTACCTGGGCATACACAATTACCACATCGTCTTCAACGGAAGGGATTTGCTGCAACATTAAGTCGAGCAATTGGCTGGCGCGATCAGGTCCGTCAGGGATGGTGGCAAGTTGGTCGGCTACCCATTTGTAATGATCGGGATAACGTATGGTTTTATAATCGAGATGGGTTACTTTTTGTTGGAAACTGTCTGGCAGGTCGGCAGCGCCGCCACTGGTGAGGTTGCTTTCGTAAGTGACCCCATTGATGATGATGGTGTCAAGCTCAGAGAGCGCCGGCAGGCTGCGCTTTTGCCCATTTCGGATAACAATCGAATCTTTGACGTATTCCGTAGCTACGCCGACCGGACTCCAGGTGAAGGCATAAAAATGAGGTGCTACTGCATGTTGAGGTAGGGCTCCTACTTTCATACTGAGGCGATCGACCTGATTTACGCGATGTTGCTTGCAAAAATTCTGAAACAGCTTGTTGCCCAGTATATTGATAAAACCCGGTGCAAGGCCCGTTTGGAGTACAAAGCCACGCGAAGCGTCCTTGGTCATTTCAACGATCTCATTAGTCTCCTGAACATATTCTGTGAGGTTGGCATAGTGCAAGTCATGGTTGAGTGCCATACGCGCGATGCGTGGAGCCTGGCTGCCAGGCAGACAATCCAGCACAATATCGGCTCGGGCGAATATGTGATCCATCTCATCGTTGCTACCGCTTTCCGGCATAGCAAAGGCATGGATATCAACTCGCCGATCCAAGCCTTGCTCAATCCAGGCGCAGCTTTGTTGGGCTGCTTCCAGATATAAATCGCCCATATAAATCCGTACATCCAGCTCTTGGCTATTTGCCAACAAAAGACCCACCGCTTTTCCGATGCCTCCCGCACCTGCAATGATAATAGTATGTTTCATAAGCAATAATTTGATGAATATTTGTCAGGAGCCCGGAACCAGTCCATTTTAAAACCTGGCAGAGCGACGCAAAAGTAGAACTTGTGTTGAATATTTCAGCAGTTTTCGATCTAATCATTTGTTAATTCTCTGTCAAATGAAGTATTCTGAAAACACAGGTGTTTAATCCCATTTGCAAAGTCTATTCCTAAAAATTGCTTTAGTTTTGACTAATTTGCCAATCCCTAATACCAGCTTGACAGTACGTGCAAAAAAATTCAACCAGCCTTTCGCCTTCCGTTTTGGACCAATTGGCCAGCCTTTTGGAAGGAGAGCTGCATCGTGGCAGGCTCATGCGCATGCTGTACGCTACCGATGCTTCCGTGTATCGGGAATTGCCGCAGGCAGTGGCCCTTCCCAAATCGACCGCCGATATTCAGCAGCTCATTAAATTTGCCCGTCTGCACAATACCTTCCTCATTCCCCGTGCTGCCGGAACCTCGCTGGCTGGGCAATGTGTAGGCTCAGGCATTGTAGTGGATATTTCCCGCTATGGCAATCAGATTCTTGAATTGAACAGAGAAGAAGCCTGGATACGGCTACAGGGAGGAGTAATTCGCGATGAGCTAAATGCCTACTTGAAGCCTCACGGGCTGTGGTTTGGGGTCAATACCTCTACTGCCAACCGGGCTATGATCGGAGGGATGGTGGGCAACAACAGCTGTGGCTCTACTTCTATTGTGTATGGTAGCACACGCGACCATCTGCTGGAAGTGAAGGCCGTGCTGAGCGATGGCACTGAGGCTGTATTCGGCCCATTGCATGAAGGAGCTTTTTTTGAAAAATGTAAAGGCAGCTCACTTGAAAACCGGCTCTACCAACAAATCTGGCAGGAGTTGAGCCAACCTAAAATGCGCAAACAGATTGAGCAAGGCTATCCAAAAGCCAGCATCCAGCGGCGCAATACCGGCTATGCAGTAGATGCCCTGCTGCCGTTGACACCATTCGACCCGACTGGCAAGCCTTTCAATTTTTGTAAAATTCTGGCTGGCTCGGAAGGCACCTTGGCCATCGTCACCGAAATCAAATTACATTTGGATCCCTTGCCCCCCCCGGATGAGCTGGTGATGTGTGTACACTTTCACCAATTGCAAGAAGCATTGGAAGCTGTTTTGGTGGTCATGCGGCATCGCCCGTATGCTTGCGAGCTGATGGATCGAATCGTGCTGGATTGTACCAAAAATAATATTGAGCAACAGAAGAATCGGTTTTTTGTAAAAGGCGACCCCGCAGCCGTGCTACTGGTGGAGCTTCGAGCCGATAGCCTGCAAGAGCTGAACGCCCAAGCTGAACAATTGAAAGGAGCCCTTCAGGCTCAGCGCATGGGCTATGCTTTTCCGCTGGTGCGCTGGCCTGCTAGCAAAAGGGTTTGGGCCTTGCGCAGGGCCGGGCTGGGCCTGCTGGCCAACCTTCCCGGCGACCGAAAGGCTGTGGCCTGCATCGAGGATACGGCAGTCGATTTGCCTGACCTGCCCGCTTATATCGCTGAGTTCGATCAGCTAATGGAAAGATACCAGCAGCAAGCAGTGCATTATGCACACGCGGGCGCTGGAGAACTTCACCTCCGGCCAATACTGGATTTGAAGGATGTGGGGGATCGCCGACTGTTTCGGCAGATCAGCGAGGAGAGCGCTGCTTTGGTACGGCGCTATCGAGGCTCATTGAGTGGCGAGCATGGCGACGGCCGGGTGCGTTCGGAATTTATTCCCAAAGTGCTTGGAGAAGAAAATTATCAATTGCTGCGCCGAATCAAGCAGCTTTGGGATCCGGCCAATATTTTCAATCCCGGCAAAATAGTGGACGCTGTTCCGATGGATTCCAATCTTCGTTACCAAGCTGCACAATCCACTCCTGCTTTTGATACGCTGCTCGACTTTTCCTCCAGCCAGGGTATTCTCCGAATGGCTGAAAAATGTAATGGATCGGGCGATTGCCGGAAGCTACCATTTTCCGGTGGCACGATGTGCCCCAGCTATATGGCTACGCGCAATGAAAAAGATACCACCCGCGCGCGTGCCAATGCGCTGCGCGAATTGCTCAGTCAACCTGATGGGTTCACCCAGCCCTTTGCCAAAACAGTACTGAATGATGTATTGGAGCTTTGCCTGTCGTGCAAGGGCTGTACTTCCGAGTGCCCCTCCAATGTGGATATGGCTTCGATGAAGGCAGAATTTCAGTATCAATATTACCAGAACAATCGAAGACCACTGCGCGATTTTATTTTTGCCAACTATGATCGGCTCAATCGGCTGGCGGCGATCTGGCCTGGTGGGAGTAATTTTTTACTGAGCAATACATTTACTGGCGGACTGCTCAAACGCATGCTTGGGATAGCACCTCAGCGCCAGCTTCCGGGACTTCATCGCCAGAGTCTGCGCTCCTGGTTTGAAAAGCATTGTCCCAAAGAGCAAACTGCTGGGCAGACAAAGGGGGAGGTTTTTTTCTTTTGCGACGAGTTTACCAATTTCAATGACACAGCCATTGGCATCAAAGCTATCCGACTGCTGTGGCGCCTGGGCTATCTGGTAAGCATGCCCCAACATGCGGCCAGCGGGAGGGCACATATTTCAAAGGGCTTTTTGAAAGAGGCCCGTCAATTGGCGCAGCGCAATGTTGCTATTTTTAAAGATTTGGTGAGTGCGGAACGTCCGCTGATTGGGTTGGAACCTTCAGCTCTGTTGAGTTTCAGAGATGAATATCCGCGGCTGGTTGATCCTAAAGAGGTGGCAAATGCCAAAAAGCTTGGCCAGAATTGTCTGCTGATCGAGGAGTTTTTGGAGCGCGAGATGGAAGCCGGCCGTATCACTGCCGGGCAGTTTAGTGATCAATCCAGGAAGTTACTCTTGCATGGTCACTGTCATCAAAAGGCATTGGCATCAGTGGCAGCATCTGCACGGATATTGGAATTGCCTGTCAATTATTCCGTAGAGGTGATCCCCTCAGGTTGTTGTGGTATGGCGGGTAGCTTTGGGTATGAAAAAGAGCATTTTGAAGTGAGCCGACAAATCGGAGAGTTGGTACTTTTTCCTGCTATTCGGCAGGCTGCTGAAGATGTGCTTATCGTGGCGCCGGGAACGAGCTGCCGATACCAGATACGCGATGCTTTGGGCCGGAAGGCGTACCACCCGGTGGAATTGTTGTTGGGCGATGAGTAGGTATTAGCTCAGGCCTGGCTGGTGGATGGACGTGGCATCAATGGATATTTGCAGGATGCGTTGACAGGCTTTTTGGGCTGTAGCCTGCTATTGAGCTCTCCCTTCAGCTGAAGCAATTCGATGGCTTCAGGGTGCCGGAGCAGGCCGTAGTTGAGCATATTGATGGCATGCATAAAGTCTCCCTGGCGCATATAGAGGCGGCTGACATTGGTGAATAGATGGATTTGATCTGCTCCCAAATCAATCATACGCAGGTACCAGTTGATGGCTTCATCATACCGGCCGGTAAGTTCGGCACCGTGTGCTGCAAAAAGTAATACGGGACGGCTCCACTCATAGATATTTGGAGCCTGCTTGAATACAAACAGATTGCAGTGAGAAGCGTGTCGGGCAAATTGGTAAAACTGCTCAAATTCTTCCTCTTGCCAAGCCTGTACACACAAGTGCTGTAGTAGTTGATACAGCTCATCCAGTGCTTGCAGAGAATGTTTTGTATAAGGATGTGGAGCAAACAGGCAGCTCTTTTCCAGCGCCAGTATGGCATTGTTGAGGTGAAATTTTGGAAGAGGTATATCCTTCGACCAGTTTTGCATAACAGCCGAAAACCGCCGGCTGTTCAATAAACCCCGATAATGCCAAAGCGCCGCTTGCTGATGTCCGCTTAGGGTATGCTTCCGTTGCAGCTGTTGCTGAATCAGCTGATCGGCTTTGTCGTAAGCCTTTTCGGAAATGGCTTGTTTGATGTCTTCGAGGAAGTTATTCGCATCAGCCTGGAAAGCTGAAAACAACAGGAATAACAAGGAGCAAAGCAGATTTATTTTCATATGGTTGGCTTAGGCAATAATATTTTAGCAGGATAAATATATACCAATTTATACTGGATCGCCAGCAAATTGGTTGCTTTTAACGTATGCTTTAATCGGCTTTCAAGAACAACTTCATCAGCATATCCACTGCACGGGAAGGAGTAATTTTTCCGGCCAGAAGTTGTGCTTTCAAATCGGGTAGGGACTCTTGAACAGCTTTATGCTCAAGGAAATATTTTTGCAAGCTTGCTTGTAAGTTTTCCTCCAACCAGTATATGGCTTGCTGTTGGCGGTTTATTTCAAAGTGCTTATTGTTTTTGGTGAAACGCTCAAAGTCCCGAATTAATTGCCAGATTTCGTCAATTCCTTCATTTTTCAAAGCGGAGCAAAGCACCACTTTAGGTTCCCAGCCGCTACTTTTTGGCGGATAGAGATGAAGAGCATTGCGATACGCCCGTTGTGCCTGCCGGGCCAGGGGCAGCCGATCCTGTTCTGCTTTGTTGATGGCGATGAGGTCGGCCATCTCCACGATGCCTCGTTTGATGCCTTGCAATTCGTCTCCTGCGCCGGGCAAAATGAGTAGCAGCAGCATGTCAACCATTGAATGTACCATCATCTCCGATTGTCCCACACCTACCGTCTCGATAAGAATGTGTGTAAAGCCTGCTGCTTCACAGAGGATGATGGTTTCGCGGGTGCTCCGGGCCACACCGCCCAGTGTAGTGCCTGCCGGTGAAGGGCGGATGAATGCCTGCTCGCTGGCCGCCAGCTTTTGCATACGGGTCTTATCGCCCAGGATGCTGCCTTTGCTGACCTGGCTGCTGGGATCGATGGTGAGTACGGCAAGGCGGTGCTGCTGCTGGATGATATACTGGCCAAGGCTTTCGATGAAGGTGCTTTTCCCAACGCCTGGCGAGCCGGTGATTCCGATTCGGAGGGATTGGCCCGATGCGGGCAGGCAGGCATCCACAATTTGCCGGGCGGTCTGCTGCTCATCGGGTCGGTTGCTTTCGATCAGCGTGATGGCCTGACTGAGCAAGCTACGGTCGCCGGCAAGGATGCCCCGGACGTATGCTTCCGGCTCGTATCGTTGCTTTGCCGGGCGATTGGGCGATTTGTGTAGCGGATCGTTCATCGAGGGCCGTTTTGGCAAATGTTAAAGTTTTTAACTGAATTCATTGTGACGTTTTAACTAATATATAAATTACTTGTAATCAGCAGTTTGTTAGGCAATCTAACTTAACATCCTACTGTTTGGAGGAGGTTTTATGTTAAATATTATTAATATCCTCAAATTACGGTTTTTCGGGCATTTGACCTATGGCATTGTATGGATTTATTGTATAGCTTTACCTAATAATCTGATGAACATTCCGATCCTTTGCTGAATAGCAAAACCATTTTCTGAACATTAAAACGATTGAAAGATGAGATATCTGTACCTCTGCTGTACACTGGCCTTGCTATGTTCGGCTTGTTCGCCTCTGGGCGTACTGACGGAATTAAAATCCACACAAATCACTGCCCGAAAGGGATTTTTGAAGGATGCGGAGATGGATGTGGTAATTTTTGATAGTCGTCCTTCCAAAAAGTATCCACGTGATATTAAGGAAGTACTGTTGGCGCATTTGGCGGATACCTATCCTGATTTGAAATTGTATCAGTTGGAGGAATCGGCATTTTTCGAAGTGCCTGAAAAGGATCGTCTGACTCTGAAAATCAGCCTGATCCGGTATAGCAGGGAAGATGTTGACTTTAGCAGTGCCGATGATGATGCCAGCTGTAGTGTGGATCCGACCTTTGTAGTGCTGGGCAGGCAGGACCAGTCTGTAGCCAAAACAGTACTGGAAGCTACGCTTTATGATTATCGGAGCGGAAAGCGCAAGTTCAACCACCGGATTTCGGAACGTGCTTACAGCAGTCGGGTGATCAATGGAGCGATTTATTCGCCGCTCCGCCTTTCGTTCCAGAGGGCGATGGATCAGCTTTGCAGCTTTATCGACCACCAGTTATTGAGAGATTAACTACAGGAGCTTTCCGCAGTGGCAGGCAGGGACGCTAATTAATTATTTGTAAACCAGGTAATTATTAGGCTCTCTTACCCCTGCCTCCACCGGCGGAGCCTCTTGATGACAATACACAGAGAGCTATGAAAACATCCGGGATTGAAGCCGGCTTGTAGCCAAATTGCCGAGCACATTGTGTGAGATTGATCACTATCCAATGTTTATGTTAGTACATACGACTAAGACAATGATCGGCAAAAGGCAACAATTTGAAGGCTTTGATCCCTTTTTTGTTGAATATTGGTAACTTGCGCACAAATTCTTCGTCATAACAATTGTTAAAAGCTCGTTAATTCACCAAGTTTTTCTGAAGGAAAGGCGGCATTCATGAGCTTGCATTCGTTAGGACTACAAGTATTCGCTAAAAATATTTCAATAAGCACTAAATAAGGAATCATTTTTGAGCGTTTTGCCGATGTTTTTATTACACGTACAAGCCCCAATAATCGATAAGCTGAACCACTTTACTCATTTCCCTTGAAAACACATTGAATAATTGTTTGCCTTGCGGCCAATTGCCGGAAGGTTTGCTATATTTTAATCATTTAACACAATAAAATATTTTTGAAATGATGAAAAATCTGTCACTATTAGCCTATTTATTCCTGGGCCTGGCAATCATTGTTACCGCTCCTTCTTGTTCCGATGATGAGACTGGAGGAGGATTTGCTCTCGGCCCGAGCGTAGTTATTTCTGATGCTCCCTCTACCGATGTAGCTCCAAATTCTGACTTCTCCTTTACTCTTACCGTTGCCACAGGCGATGCACAATTGAATACCGCTTCTTTTTACGAAGACGGCGTTTTGATCGATCTGAGCCGTATCCAGGTGGATGGCGACCCTGCCGGAGCTAATCCAAAGCTCATACTAGGCACCGACAAAGATGGTTTTACCTGGACCGTCACCATCACCGCACATGCCGATGCCAGTACCAGAACCTACTCTGTAGAAGTATTTGACGATGGCAATGAAACCGATGAATCTTCTGTGTCGATCTCCACTACTTCTACTCCTCCCAGTATTGTATTGGGTGGTAGTTCCACCATTATTACCTCCCCGGGCAATCTGGTAGGCGTAGCGCTGATGCTCACTGCCGGCTCGAATGATATGAATACCATCGCAGTGTATGAGAATAGTGTATTGATGGATCCCAACGATCTCCGTTACGGCGATCCGGCTCCTGGCAATGAATTCACCGCCAATCCTTATGACATTCCCGTAGCTGACCAGACTAGCTTTGATGGGAGCATTTATATCCGTGCCAATATGACGGCCGGCACCTATGTGTACACAATCGAAGTAACGGATGCTGTTGGCGTACAGGCTACACAGGATGTAACGATCAATGTAGGTACACCCGTTGATATGGAATTTACCGCCATTTTGGTATCTAATGCTGATGGCCCTAATACCGGTGGCCTTGATCTGGACGGAGGAACTTCCGTACCCGCAGCTTCTTCCGATGCTGAAGTACGCGATTTGGGAATTGACCTGGCTCAGCCACTGGAATCGAACTGGAAGCAGCAAATTGAAGCTGTGAATGGTGCCAGCCTGCGGGTTCCTAATACCAGCTTGCCGGAGACCTTTACGTACGAATCGGCAAACTCCAAGGAAGCCATCATCGCTGCCTACGATACCGGTATTGATGTAGGGCAGCCCAGTGTGAATGTGGATGACATTTTCCTGGTAAAACGCGGAGAAGATTACTTCGTAATGAAGGTGACCAATGTGGTTGTCACTACTACTGACAATGAAGATTATTATGAATTTAATGTCAAGCAGGCGCTGAAGTAAGCCCTGTGGGTCATTATAATTGAGGCCACATCGGTACCATCGTAGGTGCCGATGTGGCTTTTATTTTCAAGACAATTTGTATGAAAAATACATTAAAATTGCTTTGCGCAGCATTGGTGCTGTTTAGTTTTCCCTCCTGCGAGGAAGATGAAACCGTGGTGGTGGCTGATGACGATATGATGCAGCAGGTTGATCCTTACAAAGCTTGCTGTGATATGGCTCCCGTTGCGGAAAGCTGGGATACCGCTACCTATTACATCCCCAATGCTTTCACTCCTAACGGCGACGGGATCAATGATGTGTTTATCATTTTTGCCAGTGCTGGTATTGAGAAGATTGACAGCCTGGTAATTGCCGACAAGGAAGGTGCCGTATTGGCGGTCAACACCGATTTTGGGCCCAATGATGTGAGTACTTCCTGGAACAGTCTGACACCGGCTGGCGTCAGCCATCGTGGTGCTTTCGACTATCGGGTGGTGTTGAGGAATGTGCTTGGCGAGACCCGGCGGGTGGAGGGAAGTGCCTGCTCGATATTGTGCATTGCGGGTGAAAAACTCGACAGCATCCCGCATGAAAACTGCTTTTTCTCCGTCCAGCATGATGGAGATGGGGGGCTGGATACCCATTTGCCAAGCTTTGAGGGTGCCTGCTTTGAGTAGCTTAAGCGTTTTGCTTTTCAACGAATAACCTCCAGGCTGCTGTGGCCAGCTCTTTGGTCAAATTTTCCAGATAATAGCTGCCCGCCGCTGGATCGATGACCCGATCCAGATAGCTCTCCATTTTCAGCAAATGCTGCACATTGCGCGCTATGCGGCGGCTGAATGCGGTATTTTCCTCCTCCAATACAGATAAGTAAAGCGTTTGTGCCCCGCCAATGACGGCCGATAGAGCCTGCGTGGGTAGCTGTATCATATTGGTATGCACATCTTCTTTCAGGCTTTGCAAAGCGGGCTGCGCATCAATAGACAGGAAAAGCTGCTCCAGCTGATAAGCCTTCAGCATATGGGCCCACAATATCTTTAAAGCTCTGATCTTGGCAATTTCTGCCAGATAATCAGTGCCCAGGCTTATTCCCAGACCGATTGAAAAGGGCTCTTTCTCTTTTTGAAATAATTCCACCACCGGCTGCGCCAGTTGTAGGCAGGCGGCTAATTCCTGCGGAATTTGAGCTGTTTTGCCAAAAAAAGGATTGCCATCCAGCCTCAAGGTACAAAGGCCGGGCAGGCTTTGCCGCAATTGCTGCAGTACAGCAAAAATGTCTTGCGGATTGTGCTGCCCAAAACTATCCCCCCGCCAACCCACAGAGCCGTGCAGCTCCTGCGGCTGTTGATCGCTTTGCTGTACGCAAGCCAGCAAGGAATCTCCAAATCGGATCACTTCCGCTACCGGCTGCTCAAACAGCAGGTGGAGGCTAATCATACTAAGATGGATGCCCTGAAGCAATTCAGGGAGCAGTATGTCAGCCAGGCGGACCGATGCTGGAAAAATGAAGCGCAGCGCATCGGCACCTCCGCTAAGGGCTTTTAGGGCCAGCTGATTGGCCGCTCGGGCATCGGGGCGGGCCAGTGAAATTTCTTCTCCGATGGCCCAATTATTTTGAGCTCGATCATCTGACAATGGCTCATTGAATGACGGCTGGTCATCGGGATGGGCGAAGGGCGAGATGGAAAGGGTATCGGATAGTTGCCAGCTGAGCGAATCGGGAGCGGCGCCTTTTAGATCCTGCTGTACTTTTGCCAGCCAATCCGCTTTGCTGCTTGCTTTGAACTCAGTGAATAAGGGGGTCTTTTCATCCATTGTGAGTAAAGATACAATCCAGAATGCAATCGCTGTAGGCCCGATAAATTTTATTTATTGGTCATAGATAAAAAGAATTCTTTCCTCTGATTTTGCCGGATAATCCCTTCAACTTTTTTTCCGGAAAAGCGTTATATTTGCACTGTTTGTTATTTTTAATTAGAATAAATCTAAATAAAATCAAGCTGCCAGTATGCCGAATCAATCCAAAATGATCTACCTGGACAATAACTCCACTACTCCCTGTGACCCAAGGGTGGTAGATACAATGGTTCCCTTCTTTTATGACAAACACGGCAATGCTGCCAGCCGCAATCATCCCTATGGATGGGTGGCAGAAGAGGCGGTTGACTATGCCCGGCAGCAAATTGCAGGGCTTATTGATGTAGATGAAAAGGAAATCATCTTTACCTCAGGAGCTACCGAATCGGATAATCTGGCACTCAAAGGAGCCTTTGAAATGTATAGCCGAAAGGGCAATCACATCATCACGCTGAAAACGGAGCACAAAGCCGTGCTGGATTCCTGCAAGCGGATCGAAAAGCTGGGTGGTGAGGTGACCTACCTGGATGTCCAAAACGATGGCCTGGTAAATTTGGCGGAATTGGAGGCGGCTATTCAGGACAATACCATCATGATCTCCGTGATGTGGGCCAACAATGAGACCGGCGTGATACAGCCGATGAAGGAAATTGGTGAGATTTGCAAAAAGCATGGCCTGCTTTTTATGAGTGACGCCACCCAGGCGGTGGGCAAGATTCCCGTTGATCCCAAAGCGATGGGGATTCATCTGATGGCTTTCAGTGCGCACAAAATGTATGGCCCCAAAGGAGTAGGCGCTCTTTTTGTAAATCGCAAGAATCCGCGCGTAAAAGTGACGGCCCAAATGGATGGTGGCGGGCATGAGCGCGGGATGCGTAGCGGCACGCTCAATGTGCCGGGTATCGTAGGTTTTGGCAAGGCTGCTGAAATTGCAAAAAAAGAAATGCAGCAGGATGCGGAGCGTTTGAGCAAATTGCGCGACAAGCTTGAGAAGGCATTGTGCGATCAGTTGGAAGAGGTGTATATCAATGGCAATCCGGCGCATCGGATGCCGCATGTCACCAATTTGTCTTTCAAGCATGTGGAAGGGGAAGGACTGATGATGACCTTCAACCAGAATATGGCCGTTTCTTCCGGCTCGGCCTGCACATCAGCTTCATTGGAGCCTTCCTATGTGCTGGTGGCACTGGGGCTGGGCGATGACCTGGCACATTCATCCATTCGTTTTAGCCTGGGCCGCTTCACTACTGAGGCAGAGATCGATGAAGCCATTGAAGCGGTGATCAATGGCGTCAACCATATGCGCGATCTGAGCCCGATTTGGGAGATGTATAAAGATGGTGTTGATCTGGACTCGATCGTTTGGCAAGCACATTAATCAATAAGACCGATGAAAGGATGAAATTTAGAGGAAGCGTGAACGGTTTATAAGGTTAATGAGGGGGCTATCGACCGTTGAGGACCATCATAAAAAAGCACAAATTTTGGTTAGCTCTAAATTTGCATAATTATCAACCGACTCTTAAAATAGTATCAAAATGGCCTATTCTGAAAAATTGCTCGATCATTTTAAAAATCCAAAAAACGTTGGCACTCTTGATAAGAGCAGCAAAAGTGTAGGTACCGGCCTGGTAGGGGCTCCCGAATGTGGCGATGTGATGCGCCTCCAAATCGAAGTGGATGACCAGACCGGCATGATCAAGGATGCCAAATTCAAAACCTTTGGTTGTGGTTCGGCTATCGCTTCCAGCTCATTGGCTACAGAATGGATCAAAGGCAAAACGATCGAAGAAGCTGGTACTATTGACAATATGGATATTGTAGAGGAGCTGGCATTGCCGCCGGTGAAGATCCACTGCTCAGTACTGGCTGAAGATGCCATCAAAAGTGCAATCAGGGATTACAAAATCAAAAATGGTTTGCTTGATGCCAATGAAGCTCAGGCAGAGTCTGGTCATTAAAAACGTTTTGAAACATGTTATTTGTAGCGGACAGTGCAAAAGACAAAATCTCAGAGCTGCGAAACAGCGAAAAGCTCAATGACGATTACTTTATCAGAGTATCTGTGGTGAGCGGCGGCTGCTCGGGCCTTTCCTACAAAATGGACTTCGACAATGAATCACTACCCAATGACCAGGTGTTTGAAGATAATGGTGTAAAGGTAGTGACGGATCTGAAGAGCTTTCTTTATCTGTGCAATACCACGCTTGAATTTTCAGGCGGCCTCAATGGTAAAGGCTTTTACTTCAACAATCCCAATGCCACTCGCGAGTGCGGTTGTGGGGAGAGCTTTGCAGTATAAGGCTGGCTTTCAACTCACCGCTGACCTTTTCACCACCTTATGCAAAAGGCCCGGCGACAGTCGCTTCAAATACACTGCAAAAGTCTCTTTGCCACCAATATACACTTCTCTCTTATTCCGTTCTATCGCTTTTACTAGTTGCCTGGCGCATTCTTCGGCGGATAGTCCCTTTTCTGTCATTTTGTCCATACTGTTTTGAGCGGAGCCATCGCCGGTGAGCGCATTGAGCGAAATGTTGGTGCGCACGAAGCCCGGGCAAACCATAGTGACCTTAATGTTGTCCTGCTCATGCTCCAGCCGGAGGGCGTCAAAAAATCCGTGCAGGGCATGCTTGGCACCACAATAACCAGAGCGCAGCATACTGGCAAATTTGCCCATCAGGCTGGTGACTACCACGAAGTGGCCGCTTTGCTGTTGGACGAACAAGGGAAGCACTGCTTTGGAAAGCGCAACGGTGCCTAAGTAGTTGATCCGCATCAGTTTTTCATACACATCCATTTCCGTATCCACAATGAGGCTACGCTGGCTGAGGCCTCCATTGTTGATGAGCAGATCGATCCGGCCAAAGTATTGGCGGACGATTTCGGCTTTGGCAGGCATTTGTTGGTAATCAGCAAGATCAATGGGGAGTACCAGAATGTCGCCACCGGGCCGGGCGCAGCTTTCCTTTACCCGCAGCAGCTCACTTTCACGGCGCGCCGACAATACCAGCCGGGCACCTTTGGAAGCCAGTTGATAGGCTGTTGCTTCACCGATACCAGAGGAAGCGCCGGTAAGCCAAATTACCTTGTCTTTTATCTGAGTCATGGAATGAAGTTAGGTTTTTTTCAACAAGCCAACGTATTGCGGGATGTCTTTCAATAAAAATAACTGGCGGATGGAGAACAGATGCATCGCCAGGGCAAAAGGAACGATGAGGCCGGGTAGCCAGATAAAGGGGAAGTGGACAAAGAGGGTATTGGCCGGTTCGTTTAAAAATACCCGAAAAGGGGTGGGTGCTGAAAGGATAGATATAAGGACGATATTGAGTAAAAGGGCTATGCCAAATAAATTCCAGATAAAGATTTCGAGTCGGCGGTAGCGCCCTTTGAGAAAAAAAACATAGCCGGCAATCAAGGCTGTGATGCCTACGATAATATCATAGTTGAAACCTTCAAAGGTCATTTGAAAAGGGATGAGTCCCAATTTGTAGCACAGCCACAGGATAAGCTCAACGATGATTCTAAATGCCTGCACATACACCAGCCAGGCAGGTGGAATGACGCGGAGGACATTGGCAAATGATTTGGAGAAGGTAAGATAAAAGACCAGCAGGAAGGGAGGCAGAATAGCAATGAGAAAGTACGGCGGCATGGCATCGAAATTGGCGAAAAAGCCAATGGCGCTGAGCCAGGCCAGGAAAGCCAACCAAATCACCGTAGCAGCAAGGATATACGTCAATAGCTTTTTTTGCTTCCCCTCTTCAACCCCCCTCTTTTTCATACTGTACCTGAGGCCATAATGGAGGCAGCTTACCAAAAATAAAACTACCAGAATTAGCAAAGACTGTGCAGTGAATATCAAAGGCTCTGGCATGTTGATCTGATGCTTCGGTTAGTTGCAAAACAAGCATTCGCTACAAGCAGCAAAATACACAAAATTTTAAAAAAAAACGGGAAGTGTTTGCTTTCCGACCTTTTCTCTATTTCTACCCAAATGTATAGGGTGAGAGCCATTTATTAAGCTTTAATTTTAGCGTACCATTTTTTTATCAAACCCTTGCTTATGAAAAAGTTAACTGTATGTATGTTCATCGCCCTTTATGCGATCTGTTTTTCACTCGAGAGTACTGCCCAGTCTATGGTCACCACTCAGCCGAGGGTGAGCCAGAAAGCGTGGGTGGGCCAAACTGTTGGGCTCACCAACATGAAAGTCGTTTACCATCGCCCTGCGGTAAAAGGACGTGAGATATGGGGCAAACTCGTACCACATGATGTAGTTTGGAGAGCAGGAGCTAATGAGAATACCATTGTTTATTTTTCCGATGATGTCAAAATTGAAGGCCAGATGCTGAAAGGTGGCAAGTATGGCTTGCACATCATTCCATCGGAAAATGAAGCTACTGTCATCTTTTCCAAAGATCATTCTGCCTGGGGCAGCTATGCTTATAAGCCCGAAAACGATGCCCTGCGGGTAAGCATTAAACCGGTCAAAGCTGACCGCCATTACGAATTGCTCACTTTCCAGTTCGATAATGTCACTGCCAATACCGCCGTTTGTGAGCTGGCATGGGGCAACCGCAAATTCCCCTTCACCCTCGAAGCGGATGTACACGAAGTGGTGCTGGCCAGCCTTCGGGAAGAGCTGAAAACACAAGCTGGATGGAGCTGGAATGGCTGGAATGAAGCAGCCAATTATTGCCTCAAAAACAACGTCAACCAGGAAGAAGGTATGAAATGGGCAAGCCGTTCTGTTTTTATGAATCCCAATTCCCAAAATATGATGACCGTAGCCAAGCTCAAGGCAGCCATGCACGGCAATGGCGATAAAGCCAAAGAAAAAGAACTCATGATGGGCTCTATTGAAAAAACCCTGACTACTTACCCGGTGAGCTGGCGTGAGTATGAGGCTGCTGCCAAATTTGCGTCCAAAAAAGGCAAGCACGACAAAGCGATGGCCTGGGCTAAAAAGTCAGTAAATATGAGTCGGAATATGACCAATATGATGACGAAAGCACAAGTAGTTGCTGAAGCGGGAAATAAGGACAAAGCAGAGAAAATACGCTCCGAAGCCGTTGCGTTGGGCTCCAATGCCGAACTCAATGCGTACGGCTATCAGCTTCTTTTCGCTGGCAAAACAGCCGATGCTGTGAAAATTTTTGAAGCCAATGCAAAAAAGAACCCTAGCGATCCCAACGTTTGGGATAGCCTTGGTGAGGGCTATATGAATAATGGCCAAAAAGAAAAAGCCATTGAAAGTTTCCGCAAATCGCTATCCATGAATCCTCCGGATAATGTACGCGCCAATTCACTGAAGTGCCTGAACAAGCTGGGCGTGAAGTATGCTGGTAGTGGTACAACACCTTGATCTAAAGTTTCATCCATCAGGTTTTAAAAATACAATAGGTCAGCTATTCGATACTTCAAAAGCTGACCTATTTTTTTTTAGCATATCATAATGTTGAATAGCTGTTTCAATTTGACTTTAAAAGAAATTTATAGGATGTCGATTGCTTTACGGAGTAGTGGACAACATTATCAGCTGGGAAAAAATGCTGGAGTTTGCTTCCTTTTTGGAAGCGCATCATTTTCCGTTGCCGGTAGTTAGTGCAATCACTTCAGTGGCAGTTCAATTTGTTTGTGGCCTTTTCGTTTTAACCTTTTCGTTTTAATTGGCTATAAAATAAGAATGGCTTCCGTTTTATTGGCCATCAATTTTATTATTGCCTTGTTGTTTGTCCACATTAAAAGCAATGATACGGTTGAGGGAATGACTCCGGCTTTGGCCATGCTATTTGGCAGCCTGACATTCGTATTCACAGGGGCTGGCCGAATTGCTATTGACAAGCAATGAAAATAATTTCTCGACTAATTTTTTCAAAGCTATAAGCCTAAGACCTTCACTCCCTGCTCAAAAATAATATCTACCGGAATATTGGCTTCGCTGAGGCGGTCGAGATCCGATTGCAAATCGGGGCCGATGCTTCCCATCTCGGCTACGAGTTGTGCTGTACCATCATAGTCGCCATCGCCCTGGAGCTGAAGAATCTTTTCGGACAAAGCACGGGTGGCTTCCTGCAATTTGTCGAAATCCACGCGGTAAGTACCGCTGGCCTCATCCTTTTGGAAAGCGCCCATTTTTTTGAAAAAGTTGAAACGTATCATGTTGGCCTTGCCATGCGCACTGGAAGCACCAAAGCGTACAGAACGAAATATTCCAGCCATAAAAGTAACGTAGTAATCCTTTAAGTCACCTTCAATTTCGCCCTTTTTGTGGAGCTGATTGATCATATACAATCCCAGTATATCTGCTTTGCCTTCTTCGAGCGCAGAGTACAGCTCCTTGAGTGCCTGGCGCACTGTGCCTTTGCCGTCAATGATGTTCTTGATCCCCAAACCGTGTGCTACTTCGTGAAACATGGTATTGCCAAAAAAAGCATCAAATGTGATATGCTTTCGTTGGTCCTCGGCGATTAGTATTCCCGAAATAGGCTTTAATATTTTGTCAAATTTGGCACGCATAGCATTCTTCAATTGAAGGCGTCGGGTTCCTTTTTTGAGTTGTACGTCTTCATCATTAGGCAAATTGATGGCGATGGTTTTGCTACCGGCATTGCAATCACCGGCATAATATATCACATCATAAGCATTGAGTTCGGTATCGCGGCCGGGCTGCTCCTGCTTGTATTTTTCATCCACCGGCAGGCCCTCCTGTAGTTCCGGCAGGAATGCAGCATACTTGGAAAGGCGTTTGCTCCAGGCCATATCTTTGACAAGTACGTAGCACTCGTGAGCTGCTTTGTAGCCAAAGAGCTGGTCTTCATAGTTTTCAATCGGTCCAATTACTACATCGATTTGGTTGTCCTTCATATCCAGCCAGGCCAGGTCGCTCGGCTGATAATTGTCGTCGAGCAGAGCAGCGGCACGTAATGTCAGATATTTTTTCAGGCCGGGTTCTTCAGCCAGTTCAGCAGCTTGTTGCAACAGCTTTGAAGCTTCAGTCACCTGCTCTTTGAATTGCTCGTGATAGGGGATACTAATCAAATTGCCTTGGTCATCTTTTCTGATAAAAGTGTACAAACTCGCCTTGTCGGGAATATCTGCTGCTTCAAATGCCTCTTTGCTCATGTCAGCAGGATAATAATTAGCGCCGGCAGGCTTGGCACCAAGGCCCTCAATGAAAGGCTCATTGCCGTTGAGGCGATCCCAGGGGCCGTAGTTGATTTCGGCAAATTGCCTGACTTTTGGATCGTCAATTTTATCCAGCAAAGCGGCCTTGTCGCCATAAGCTTCGTACCAAAACAGGCCATCCATGATTTTTCCTGCTTCGATGAGCAGCGGGATCATTTTTTTATGCGCATCGGTAAGCTTCGACAGGTCGGTGGTGAGGCGAAAGGGTACGTATTGTGCGAGCTTGGCATCCATGGCAGAGGCTTGCGTGGGCTCCTCTGCAGGTGGTTCGGTGGATTGATTGGTACAGCTGAAAATAGTAAACGAGCAAATGCATAGCAATAGGAATCGGGTAAACATACTACAAGGTGTTGGTGATGGAATAATAACAGATCGAAGATAATAAAAGCTTGCTGAAGATTGCCAATTGGTGAGGAAGTGGAAAAGCCATTTTTACAATGTGCATAGCCTTTTTGCGTTACATTATTATGACATATGAAGGCGCAGCGTGGTAAGCGGTTGATTATCAGTGCTTTACGCAGGCAAATTGCAGGAGGGTATAGCTGAAAACAGGAAGCAGGTTTCTGTTGGCAGGTTGTTAAAAATTGCGCAGAGTTGTTATATTAAATATATTTGGATTACTTTTAACTGCTTTTAAGATGAGTATTGCATTTTTTTACACCCATAATTTTGAATTGCTATGAAAAATAAACCTTTCCTCTTGCTTTTTTTTACCAGTCTGATGGTTTGCTTTAGCTCTTGCCTCAAAGATGATGTGGAAGTGATTGAAGAGTTTTTTACTGAAGAAGATTACGAAATTATCTCAGCCAAACTCAACCTGCCAATGTCTCCGCAGGAGTATGATGTAAGCATTCCCAAATACATCGCTAACCTCAACGTACGCATTCAGGACCATGTAGCTATGCTGGGCCGGGTACTATTTTACGATCCATTGCTCTCTAAAAACAATGCTGTAAGCTGCGCTTCCTGCCATGATCAAACGCTTGCTTTTTCCGATCCTGTAGCGCTCAGCGAAGGCTTTGCCGGTGGCCACACCCGCCGCAATTCCTACGCCATCGGCTCTACGGCTTCTACACGCCAGTACTACGATATTACACGCCCGACGCTGTTTTGGGACAGCCGCGCCCGCACCGTTTCCGAGCAAAGCAATCAAACCATCCAAAATGCTATTGAAATGGGTATGGGCTTTGACGAGCTGGCCAATAAATTGCGCAAAGAAGATTATTACCAAATCTTGTTTAAAAAATCTTTTCCAAACGATTCCAATCCATATCGAAAAGATAATGTACTCCGCGCCCTGGAGGAGTTTGTGCTCTCGCTGGTGTCAACAGATAGCAAATTTGACGAAGGCTACAAAAATGTATCCTCCAACGCTGCTTTCAATGGGTATAAAGAACTGGGCAACTTTTCGGATGCCGAAAATCGGGGAAAGAGCCTGTTCATGGACAATTGTTCTTCCTGCCACGGCAAGACCTTCTCGCTGGCTGATATTCCGGCTGCCAACAATGGCCTGGATATGGAATATGAGGACAAAGGGATTGGCGAGTTGACGGGTTCGTATAATGATGGCGTGTTCAAAGTGCCGATCCTTCGCAATGTGGAGCTTACAGCTCCTTATATGCACGACGGCCGATTTGCTACCCTCGAAGAAGTGATCGATCACTACAGTGAAGGCATTCAAAACCACCCCAATCTGCACGTCAACCTCAGAGATTCAGCTACAGGCGAGGCTAAGAGGATGAATTTTTCTGCTCAGGAAAAAGCCGATCTGATCACCTTTTTGAAGACATTGACCGACACCAAGTTTACCACAACCGAGCGTTGGTCCGATCCGTTTAAACAGTAGATCGATTCAAATCATAATGGTATAAATAGGCAAAAGCCCTGCACTTTCGGTAGTTGCAGGGCTTTTGCTTTTATATACATCAGACCAGCTTCTCCTTCAAAAATTGCCCGGTAAAAGAGTGCTCTACCAGCACTAAATCCTCTGGCCGCCCCTGGAATACCAGCTCGCCACCCGCCTTGCCACCGCCGGGCCCCAGGTCGATTACCCAATCGGCACTTTTTATGATCTCCATATTGTGCTCAACGATGAGTACCGTATGCCCCTTTTCCACCAATGCATTGAAAGCATCGAGCAGCTTTCGGATGTCGTGAAAATGCAGGCCGGTGGTGGGTTCGTCAAAAATGAAGAGGATACGTTCGCTGCTGCGCTCCTTGCCCAAAAAGGAGGCGAGCTTTACGCGTTGTGCCTCCCCGCCGGATAGGGTACTGGAAGATTGCCCCAGTTTGATATAACCCAGCCCGACATCAAAGAGCGGCTGTATTTTGGCAACCACGTCTTTGGCCTCGGAAAAAAAATCGAGCGCTTCTTCGATGCTGAGATTAAGAATCTCGCTGATGTTTTTGCCTTTGTATTGAACATCCAGCACATCCTTTTTAAAGCGTTGGCCCTTACAATCTTCGCACTCCAGCCTTACATCTGCCAAAAACTGCATCTCGATGACCTGCTCTCCTTCTCCTTTGCAGCTTTCGCAGCGCCCTGCATCTACATTAAAAGAAAAATGTTTGGGTTGGAAGCCTCTGATTCGCGAAAGTTGCTGACCGGCCATCAGCTTTCGGATAGCATCATAAGCCTTGACATACGTTACGGGATTGCTACGCGATGACTTTCCTATCGGGTTTTGATTGATCATTTCTACCTGGCTGATCCTGTCAAGTTCTCCTTCCAGGGCTTTATGAAGGCCGGGCAATTGGCGGTAGCTTTCGCCCAATTGTTGTTTGAGCGCCGGATACAGGATTTGTTTTACCAGTGTAGTTTTTCCTGAGCCGGAGACCCCGCATACCACAGTGATTGTGTTGAGGGGAATTTGTACATCGATGTTTTTAAGATTGTGCTGACCAGCCCCCTTGACGTATATAGAAGAGGTGAATTTGCGGCGCATTTCCGGCAAAGGAATTTGCATGCGGCCTTTCATGTATTGTGCCGTAAGGCTGTCTGCGGCCTCCTTGTAAATTTGTTTAAAAGGCCCTGCAAAAACCACTTCTCCACCGTGGATGCCAGCATAGGGTCCCATATCCACCAAATAATCGGCTTGCTTGATCATATCCTCTTCATGCTCAACTACAATGACCGTATTGCCCATATCCCGCAACGATTTCAATACCTCTACCAGGCGTTCCGTATCGCGGGGATGCAGGCCAACGCTGGGTTCGTCGAGGATGTACATAGAGCTGGTGAGGTTACTGCCGAGCATGCGCGTGAGATTGATGCGCTGGGTTTCACCACCGCTGAGGGTGGATGATGTCCGGCTGAGGTTCAGGTAGCTCAAACCTACATTGACCATAAATTCGAGGCGGTTCGTAATTTCGAGTAGCAATCTGCGGGCGATGCCCTGGTCGTGGTCGGTAAGCTGTAAATGGTTGAAAAAATCGAGCAGCTCATCAATGGGGATATCTACAAGCTGGGTGATATTCCGGCCGCCTATTTTGATGTGGCTTACCTCTTTGCGAAGGCGACTTCCCTGGCAGTTTGGGCAGGTCGTCTTTCCCCGGTAGCGGGCCAGCATAACGCGGTTTTGGATTTTATAGGTTTTTTGCTCCAAAGCCTTGAAGTAAGCATTGATGCCTTTGAAATGTCGGTTGCCGTCCCACAGCAACTGGCGCTCCTGGTCGCTTAATTGCTGATAGGGGTGGTGTACCGGGAAATCGAAAAGGTGAGCTGCATTGATGAGCCGTTCGCGCCATCGGCCGCCTTTTTCGCCCCTCCAACAAGCAATGGCATCTTCATAAACCGATTTTGAAGGGTCAGGAACCACCTTGTGTTCACTTATTCCCATCACTTTGCCATAGCCTTCACATTTGGGGCAGGCGCCATAGGAATTATTGGGATTGAAGAGCTGGGGAGTGGGTTCGAGAAACAGCAGGCCATCCAGCTCGAAGCGATTATTAAACCCCTGCCTGGATTTTCCGATAACATCCACGACACACTCGCCTTCCGACTCATAAAAGGCCGTTTGGACAGAATCGGCCAGGCGCTTTTTGTTTTCTTCGTCATCAGGTTTTACCACTACCCGGTCGATCAGAATCAGGATATTTTGGTCTTTGAAGTGTTCCACACTTTTTTTGATGTCGAGTTGGTCGCTTTCCAATATATCCTGGAGGCGGAGGAGGTCGTCATGCAGCTGGAGGCGGGTATAGCCTTTTTGCAGCAGCAGGCTGAGCTCCTGCTTCAGGCTGCGGTTTTTATATTTTACAGGCAACGGAATGAAGAGCTGTACTTTATCCCCCTGTTCAAAGGAGTTGACGAAATCCACCACATCGGAAACTTCATGTTTTTTCACCAAATCACCGGAAATGGGGGAGTAGGTTTTTCCAATGCGGGCATACAGCAGGCGTAGAAAGTCATAAATCTCGGTGAGCGAGCCTACCGTAGAGCGGGCATTGCGGGTACTTACCTTTTGCTCGATGGCGATGGCCGGGCAAATGCCTTTGATATAATCGACGTCGGGCTTTTTCATGCGCATCAGGAACTGGCGGGCATAAGAGGAAAGCGATTCTACGTAGCGGCGCTGGCCCTCGGCATAGAGGGTGTCCATGGTAATGGACGATTTGCCGGAGCCTGAAACCCCCGTGACGACTATCAATTGGTTGCGCGGGATATGAAGATCAATGTTTTTGAGATTGTTGGCTCGTGCCCCTTTAATAAAAATACCTGCCTCGCCACCGGTTTTTTTTGCCACCGGCTTTCTTTTTGCAGCGCTTTTCTTCTTTACAGCCATAGGTAGTAGTAATCTTTTTCAGCATTCAAATGCCCGGCAAAACAACAAACTTAGGGCTTTTTATCCGAATTGAAATGAGAATTTGGAGTCATTTTTGCAATCTTTCAGATAAGGGGATACACATAATAGTATTAACCAATCAGTTAATTTTTTGTTAACAAATCCCCAAAAACTGTGTATCCTTCAAAGATTTGTATATCTTGAATAAGCAAACGAGCATACTCTACTTTCAGCAAGCTCATTTCGCTAATTTTTCCTAACCTAAAAGCTCTAATTTATAAGCGGTAACTTTTACACTAAAGTATTTTTTCAATAGTAAAAAATAGGATAGTTATGCAAGTTACATCGCTTAATGACCAGCAGTTGATTGCTCGTTATCTCGAAGGAGATGAGCGCTCTTTTGAAGTACTGCTAAACCGCCACAAGAGCAAGATTTACACTTCCATTTACCTCTTCGTCAAAGACCAAAGCCTGGCTGAGGACATTTTTCAGGAGGTTTTCATCAAGATTATCGAAACGCTTCGTAAGGGTAAATACAACCACGAGGGCAAATTTGTTCAGTGGGCCATGCGCATTAGTTACAATATGTGTGTGGACTACTTCCGCCGCACCAAACGCCGCCCCAAGGTGTCGCCTACCGAAACCTTCGATATTTTTGATGTGCTGCCCCTCAATGAGGACAATGCCGAGCAGACCATCATCAAAAGCCAAACCCATAATAAGGTACGCCAACTGGTGGATATGCTTCCGCCCGAGCAGCGCGAGGTGGTCATCCTGCGGCACTATGCCGATATGAGCTTCAAAGAAATTGCGCAGCTGACGCGGGTGAGCATCAACACGGCATTGGGTCGTATGCGTTACGCCCTCATCAACATCCGCAAGATGGTGGAGGAGCGGGAAGTGATCTTGCAGTAAATTGTTTTTTCTTTCCCATAGATAATGTCTGTACGAAAATACAGACTCCGCAGGGGTATATTCGATCATCGGATATACCCTTGTTTGCATACAAGCAGGAAAAAGAAAAAACGTTAACTTTGAAGAAAAACAAATGATTAAAAGAGACGAGATATTATCCTTTTTGATAGAGAGGAAAGATCAATTAGTTAAGATTGGTTTGTTTCTTTTGTACGAAACGAAGGAACTGAAAATAGGGATATTGACTTGATAGTCGAATTTCAACCGAATACAGAAAATTTATCAGAGAAGAAATCAAAAATAAAAAACTTGGTTGCTGCAAAAAGATTCAATAGGGAAGTGGATTTATACAGAGAAAAATATATCAAGCCCTACTTCAAAACTCAAATCCTTCAATCCGCAATTTATATCTGAAAAAGATAGATAAAGGTAATCTATCTGCCATATTGAAGGACGAGACAAAAAATCAGCTAAAGCATTTTGGAAGAAAATTCCGACTGTTTTGAAAGATTGCTTCTTTTTTTTATCAACTTGTCAATGAACTTTCAGATGTCAAAATAATTTTGTCACACTACTTAGCTTGACTTTACTATTTTTTCAAAACTCAAGCAACGGCTTGAGTGAGTATGTACCACAAGTACCTGATTTTTTCAGAATAACTTTGGACAATGGTATTTGTATTGCTTATTGAAAGTTTGGTTTTACGCAAGATTTCTATTCTGACAGCAGCAAGGACGTCTGAAAAGGTTACATGCCTTTTTCTATACCAGGCAGTTGCGTTTGGCTCTATTTGCTGGTTGCTGTTTAAGTGTTGAGCAAACAGACAAGTGATCGAGAACAAGGCCATTAGGCTAGGAGTAGATCGCTCGATAGCCAGATCAGACCATTGGCGTTGAGTCTCCACTCCGAGGTGTCTTCGTACTTCAGCAAAAGTTACTTCGACGCGCCATCGTCTGACAAAGAATGAGACGACTTTTTTGTCCTCTAATTCAAAGTCGGTGCATCCGAGTAAAACAGGTTCCAATATTCCTTGTGGGTCTTTAACAAGTACCCATTTGATTTTTACTAACACAGTATTGGAACTGCGCCAAATAGCGATGCCGGAGGTGATCATCATCTCTTTTTTAGTGTGGCCATACCACTCGGAGAAAACGACTTTTGTCCATTTGATGCGCTTGTCCGTCAGACGTTTTTCCATACTAAGCAGTCGCTTGCCGACTGGCGGTTTTGGCCCCCTTTTGTTTTTAGGGTATTGCTTTGGAGGCAACTCATACAAACGAGCATTAAGTTTCATCCTAGCAATCATACCTATTCCTACTTGTTGGGCATGCATAAACAACTCGAAGGTGGCAAAAGAGCCATCCCCCGTTAAATATATAGCTCGTCCTAGCTTTGCACTCTGTCGGCTTAACCAACTTAGAACCTGCCTGGCCCAATCAGTCAACTTCTTTGCTGGCTTGTCCCGATCTGTATAATATCGCTCTGATGGACACAGCACCGTTAACACAGGAAGTGCCCAATAAGCTCCTGCTTCAAGCCATGGCAAATGAGTTAGCACCATCAAGGAAAGCCAACGCAAACCACTACACTTAACAAAGTGACTTTTGGAAGAGCGAACAGGATCCCGATAAATACCACGCTTGTTAATCTTGTAACCCCAACGGCGTTCAATCGTGTCATCTAAACCAACAACGATTGGTCTTCCTTTTGGAATAAAAGCCTTGACTATTAAACTAAGTAATATCTCGCTAATTTGCTTGGCTGACCACTTGTCCTGACTAAGTACGCGGTGATACTTGGGAAAGTTTTTTTCCCAACGCAAACCAACACTCCGAAGTATGTTGCAAACCGTTCTACTGCCTGGACAAATAATAGCTCCTGTTAATAGTAAAACTACTTTTGGCCATACATCTTTGCGAAATACAAATGAAAAATACGATATTGTGTCTTGAAATCCTGAAGGTAATTGTAGCATCTTTAGAAGGTTCAGATACTCTAAAGTAACAAAGCTTTCGGGATTTCTTATTTTTCAAAAGTAGTAAAGTCCAGCTTAGTTTTTGACAAATTTAACGGCTTTCTTTGCACTATACCCATTATCCAAAACAAGGAAATAAATCCCAGAAGGTAAATCCGCTATATCCCATCTGATCTTATTTAAACCACTTTCTAAATCTGTAGTTATTTCCTTGGTCTTGTGACTTTGAAGAGTTATAATACTCAAGGTCATATGTTTTGACATTTCTGATCTTATATCGATGGTCAACACATCCTCATTTACTCCAATGGGATTTGGAAAGACTTTTATATCCTGGTCTATTATTGTACAATCTGTCTCTACTACAATTACGTCAGAAAACTCAAAACTACCATCAAAATCAATCATTTTTAATCGATAGTAACTGGTTTTAGAAGGTTCCCGATCTGTATAATAGTAGGTTCTCCTTTTACTACCGCTGGTTCCTAATCCTTCTTGATGCCCAATAGTGCGAAAATTGATTCCGTCTTCAGTTTGTTGTATTTCAAAGTAATCAAAATTTATTTCCGATTCGGTGGTCCAGGTTAAGTTGACTGCGCAGTCTTTTGCTTGTCCATCAAAGCTGGAAATTTCAACGGGTAAACTAATGGCTGTCAGGGGAATATTATTGTTGATTATAAAAGGGTCACCAGCAGCCAATTCAAAACTTAAATAATATGGATTTGCTCCAGCGGAGAAATCATCCAAAAATCCATCCGGCTCCGAATCCCCTGATCCCACTGAATAGGGATCTGGTGCCAATGGTGTTGCATCAATGGTTGGCAAAGCATTACGAGTGTTACTTAAGCTATAACTGCCAGGAGGCAGAACCGTCATAGTATAAACACCAGGTGTACCATCAATTAACCAACTATAATAGCCCGTTGCCGATCCATCATCCACAATGTTTATTTTTCCCGGGCCGGTGACTTGTACCACTCCACCTGTCAGGATTTCTCCAGTTACTTCATCATAAAAATAACCTGCAGGATCTACTGCGTCAAAGCTGGTAGAGCCAGCGTTTTCCACAATATCCGGAATAAGATCGCGGTCAAAGTCAGGGGCAAAACCAGCAGTAATATTAGGGATGTCAGTACCTGCAGTAACGGTAAGTTCAACAATTCGACTGGCACGGTTCATGTCGGAATCCAAAGAATCAATAATTGTGGCATCTTGCTTTGTAGCAACATAGCGATCATTTCTGTCAAACCTGATTTGGTAGTTTCCCGATTCTATTCCTAAAAACTTAAAATTACCATCTGTTCCTGATGAAGTCGTACTTTGCAATTCATTTCCCAAAGAATCAAGCAAGCGAACTATTACTCCATTCATTTTTGATTCTTCATTTTGTTTAATACCATCATAATTATCATCACTCCAAACAAAACCGGATAAGGTGGAGTTGGTAGCTGGAATATCAGGTACCTCTATTCCGTTATCCAGTATGGAGTGCTTAAATTGCGTCCCACTACTTATATATGCGGTAGGTTCATATATTGTCGTAGTGCTGGTGGTATCGACAACTGAGTAGGTGTAGGTAATTTCATATGCTGTATTTTTAGTATCCAGTACTTCAAAGTTTAATTCGTTTTCAAAGGTTAAACCATCATTTTTATTATTACCATTGCCTATTTTAGTAAAGTTAACCAGTGAATGGGTTAATTTGAAAGCATTGGACGGCCAGTTTACATTAGTTGCCGCGGTAAAATTGACAACCTTTTCTGCTCCGATAGTGCCTGTTTCGCCAGTAACCGAAATAGAAAAAGAGCTCCCCAATACCGGTGAGCCATTAATCACTACCCCGGTTACTTTGTTAGCACTTGCTTTAATAACATCTTCAATGATGGCGATATCAAAATCTTCTGAGACGTTTAGTATTCCACCTGACTCTGGATCTCCATCAAATACATTTACAGTATGGGTGTTGGTTCCTGATATATTTCCATTTTGGCCTGAAATGGTCAGATCCGTGACGAAGAACAGGTAAGCATGGCCTATCTCATTTGGAGCTAAAACACCTATATGAAAAACGCCGTCTTCCTGGTCACCTAAGCGAATATCTCCAACAAAATTGTCGACCTTTACATAGGCATCAATAGAAGCAGTACCTGTATTTTCGATTTCATACAGGGCATATTGTCCTCGTTTTTCAGGACTAATATCGTCGTTAATATATAGTACGGCAGAAGATCGTCGGGTAATAGCAATATTGGTAGCACATTCCAGATACTCAGAATAACCCAATTCCTTTTTCAATGGTGTTGTGGGATTTGAAAACAGGATTTGATTTTGTAAAATGAGGCCGCTAATTAGTAACAAAATAATAAAATAGGACTTCTTCGGATAGAAGTATAGCATCTTAGAGTTATGCATTCTTTGGACATTTAAAAGTATGAAACTAAATTTTATTTAAAGGGATTGAAAAGGGGGGATTTGATTTGGTGTATGTAAGAAGCCAAACTTTATAAATACATATAGTGCGAAATGTATGATTAATGTGACATCGACTTATTTTTCATAGGGTTTATCTTGAGAATTTCACAGTCCTGAAAATCAAAGGACTGTGTAACTTTTTTTTGAAAGAAAAGCCCTGATTGTAACACTTTGTGGTAAGGAATAAAAAGTACTATTAACAGAGATAGTGAAGTTGTCACCTACTGGTTGGTTTCGTGATGACGAACACCGATATGATGGAATTCTAGTGTACACGAGAAAATATTCTTTTAAAGCTAATTGCGGACAGTGCGTATATATTGCTACCGATAGCAGACTTGGCTGCCGGCATATACCTGGTAAGCCTCCTTACGGAAGATGGTACAGGGAGAACCAATAAATTGATAATCAGCAAATAACGAAATCATGGGGGTATTTTGTTTAAAATAACAAAATATTCCCAACAAACAAAAATCATGATAACACAATGGCCAGCTTTCTGTTTGTTAATGCTCCTCTCACTTTTGGTAAATGCTCAACCAAAAAATGATTATATATGGCTTTTGGGTCATTTCCCTAACATACCGAATGAGCATTTTGGCGGCACCAAACTGGACTTTCATCAAACCCCCAGAGAGGTTTCATTTTTTGAGGAAGTCCAAATAAGTAAATAAACCAGCTAATGCATAAGCATTGTTTTAACGTTAGTACATTAGTTGACTTCGTCAAAATAGATCAGATCCAAATAAAAAATGCGAATGCGTTCTATCATTGTTTGTGCTTTTTTATGTAGCATGAGCCTACATGTGAGTTTTCTCACATCTTCATGCAATGAGAAAGTCGCCGTTCCATTGACTAAAGGGACTGTGAAGTATAAAATTGAACAAACACCAACGTATGTCGAAACCCTTCCTGCTGATCAATATATCTACATTTCTTTTTCTTCGGAAAAAGAGGAAATTCGTGAAGAGGTTGAAGGTGTTTTCACATTTGCATTCCAAAGAAAGAACGCTTCAGGCGCCACCATGACAGCGTATTTCAAAAATGAGGAAGGAGCGTTCCAATTAGATGATTCAATCCAAATAATGAAAGGCTTGAACAAACTTCTTTCTGATTCGTTTGAAATGAAATATAAGTTTGATTTTGTTGATTTTCCGGAAGAGAAAAAAAACATACTTGGCTATAAATGTACAAAGACGATTGCCGAGGTCGATCATCCACCTGACAATGTAATAACCTATTATATTGCTAAGCACATTACACCTGAATCAGCCAGCTTTTTTAGCGTGCTTAATAGATTGGGAGGATTTCCACTGCATATAATTTATGAGTCTCCCGGCACAACACTCTCATACACAGCAGTTGAGGTTTATGATTTCCCGCTTTTTTTTAACGATAAAATTGACAGCCTGCTGTCTGAAAGAGCATTTTATTCTAAAATGAGAAATATTAAACAAGTGCATTCTGGATTGAAATTTACCGGAGTATTTTTTCTTTTTGCCTTATGATTCTAAGAGCATGCTTGGATTTTGGTCTTTGAGCTGAAAACAGGCCGATTACTAATTTCCAAACATATTATACTCTAAAACCGCTTTGCAAATTCCTTCGCAAAATAAGTCAGTATGACGTCTGCTCCGGCGCGGTGGATGCTGAGCAAGGCCTCCGGCATGGCCTGCTCAAAATCGAGCCAGCCATTGTGGCAGGCAGCGCTGAGCATGGCACATTCGCCACTTACATGGTATGCAGCTATGGGTAGCTCGAGTTGTGTTTTCAGCAGATGTATGACGTCGAGATAGTGCAGGGCCGGCTTGACCATCAGAAAATCGGCGCCTTCCAGCATGTCCAGCTCGGCCTCCAGCAATGCTTCCTTTTTGTTGGCAGGATTCATTTGGTACGTTTTCTTGTCGCCGGCTTTGGGGGCGCTATCGAGGGCATCGCGGAAGGGGCCGTAGAAGGCGCTGGCGTATTTGGCAGTGTATGACATAATGCCGGTATTGATAAAGCCGTGTTCATCCAGGGCCGTACGAATAACTTCTACCCGGCCATCCATCATATCGGAGGGGCCGATGAGGTCAAAGCCTGCTTCGGCTTGTGCTACAGCCATTTTAGCCAGGATGGGAAGGGTTTCGTCATTGAGGATTTGGCCGTCATGTACCAGTCCATCATGTCCATCGGAGCTGTAGGGATCCATTGCTACATCGCTGATGAGGCAACATTCAGGAAATTGCTTTTTAATAGCAATAGCCGCTTTGAGGTAAAAATTGGCGGGATCGTAACTGTAGGTTGCTGTTTTGTCTTTCAATGATTCTGCTACGGCAGGAAAAAGTATAAAAGAGCGCAGGCCCAGTTTCATACAGTCTTCGATTTCAGTCAGCAGATGGTCAAGCGATAGCCGGTAACTTCCAGGTAGCGAGCTGATTGCTTCCTTGCTGTTTGTGCCATCTACCAAAAACAGCGGATAGATCAGATTATCAGGAGTGAGGCGGGTTTCGCGAACCATCGCACGGATGGCTGGAGAGCGGCGATTTCTTCGGGGACGTCGGAGCATGTGCTTATTTCTTTTTTTCAGATGAATGATTGTGATGTTGCGAGTTTTTGGGTACCGGATCGTGGCCATGTGGTCCCCAGGGGTGGCATTTGCCAATTCTTTTGAGGCCCAGCCAGCCTCCGCGAAGGATGCCCCACTCTTCGATAGCAGCAATCATATAGTGAGAGCAGCTTGGTGTAAACCGGCAGGTGGGACCGAGGATAGGCGAAATAGCCAGTTGGTAAAAGCGAATGGGCAGGAGGACTATTTTTTTTAGTATTTGGTACATGATAGGCGCATTATTCAATGCTAAGTTGTTGGCTAAAGTTATCTTTTGTAAAAAGAAAAAATCCTTTTGCTTTTTTGTCAACACTGATATGTATGATGTTCTTTTGATCTTCAAACACCTCCATTAGCACATTGTTGCTTACACTCAACCGGTTGATCGATTCTATCTCTGAAACCTCCAGATAACACCAAATAGCCTGTAAATCGGCTGAAGGTTCTTTGCCGATGAAATCGAATTGCACATTCGTACCATCAATCTGTATTTGCAAATGCTGTTGGAGATATTGAAAGATATGTAGTTCTGCTTCCGGATGCTCCTTGTCACTGCTAATTCTTTGCTGCTCGATGCCTTTCAGTTGGAGCGCTTCTTCGAGGTCATCGACAAACAAATGCAAGCTGATTTGAAGTGCTTTGGCCTCGCTATTGAATTCAATGAGGCATTTGGAGACGTAGAATTTGTGATCGAAGCTGCTATTTAGCTGATTAGGAGGGAGATTGTCGGCCTGGCAGCGCAAGGCCAACAAAAGGACGAATGCTATTCCTAAAGCGGCTTGTAGTAGTTTCTGCATAGTACAATAACGCTAAAATATCCTTGTAAATATACAACAGCCTTTGCAGATAGTTCTGTAAAGGCTGTCGGGAGTATGTAAAATTTCAGATCAATAGCGGTAGTAATCCGGCTTGAACGGTCCGTCTTTTTTCACACCGATGTAATCAGCTTGTTCCTCATTGAGTTCTTCCAGCTCTACGCCGATTTTGGCCAAATGCAGCCGTGCTACCTGCTCATCGAGGTGTTTGGGTAGCATATATACTTTGTTTTCGTACTTATCGGAATTGCTCCAAAGCTCCATTTGCGCCAGTACCTGGTTGGTGAAAGAATTAGACATTACAAAAGAAGGATGCCCAGTGGCGCAGCCCAGATTGACGAGACGCCCCTCAGCCAACACAATCACATCCTTACCATCGATGGTATATTTGTCCACCTGTGGCTTGATCTCTACTTTGGTACTGCCATATTGGTTGTTGAGCCAGGCCATATCAATTTCATTGTCGAAATGGCCGATATTGCAAACTACTGCTTTGTCTTTCATGGCGCGAAAGTGCCTTTCGGTGAGAATATCCTTGTTGCCGGTAGCCGTTACCACGATGTTGGCTTCTTTCACCGCATTTTCCATTTTCTTGACGGCAAATCCATCCATAGCAGCTTGCAAGGCACATATCGGATCGATTTCGGTGACGATCACGCGGCAGCCAGCACCCCGCAAAGAAGCAGCAGAGCCCTTACCCACATCGCCATATCCGGCTACTACTGCAACCTTACCGGCCAGCATCAGGTCAGTAGCGCGGCGGATGGCATCTACACAGGATTCGCGGCAGCCGTACTTATTGTCGAATTTGGATTTAGTGACCGAGTCGTTGACATTGATGGCAGGCATGGGCAGCGTACCTTCGCGCTGACGCTCGTATAGGCGATGTACACCTGTGGTGGTTTCCTCGCTCAGTCCTTTGATATCACCAACCAGCTGTGGGTATTTGTCCAAAACTATATTGGTCAGATCGCCACCATCATCGAGAATCATGTTCAAAGGTTTATCATCTTCAAAGGCATGCAGTGTTTGTTCGATGCACCACCAAAATTCTTCCTCATTCATCCCTTTCCAAGCATATACCGGCACCCCAGCTTCGGCAATTGCAGCAGCGGCATGATCCTGCGTAGAGAAAATATTGCAGGATGACCAGCTCACCTCAGCGCCCAGCTCAACGAGCGTTTCGATGAGTACAGCGGTTTGGATAGTCATATGCAGACAACCAGCAATACGGGCACCTTTCAGGGGTTCGGACTTGCCATATTGCTCGCGCAACGCCATCAGGCCGGGCATTTCGGCTTCGGCCAGCTCGATTTCGCGGCGGCCATACGCAGCCAGAGAGATATCTTTTACTTTGAATTTCACACTCGGTTCAACCATTGATATATTATTTTTGTTGATGTTTTCAAAATCGGCTGCAAAGATAGCATTTTCCGGAGGCAAAGACAAGAGCTGGCGAGAGGCGATGTAGGCCAAACGGGCTATTCGGCTTTAGCGGCTTTAGTCAAAATTACTCTATATTTGTCTCAATCTATTACTACCCCTATGTCTGCAAGCGGCAAACCCGTCAATGTATTCATTTCCTGCCAGCATCCGCGAAACCGCCTCTGGCTTCGTCCGGCAGCACTACAAAGTGGAAGATTTGGCCAATCCTGTCGTTGTGTGAAAGATTGATAAGAGTGCATGACAAATTAGGGGTTTTGTATTTAAGCAGCTAATCGGACTAAATTTACTTTTCGTTCCCTTAGTCTGACGAATTGTATAAAATCTTCGATGTCTCCGTTTTGTTTTACAGCTCTAAGGTCAAGCATGTTTTGCGCCCCCTTGGATGACCATCTCATACCGCTTTGCTCCATTCTATCTTTGACCAAATGCTTACAAGTAGACTCTGCCAGAGCTGAACTGATTGGATACCCCTTTTTCAAAAAATCAGCGTAATTCATTTTGTGTTTATGGTTAGTCAAATAGGTGATTGCCTTATTTAACTGCTTCTTTTTGTTTGTCGATAATTCTGTTTTGTCTCTATTCAACACAAGGTCTTTTATTACCTTTTCAGTTCCTCCTTCCAATATATCTTTTAACACCCCTCTGACCCAGCTTGTTCTCAACTTAGAACTTTCTCCAAATATGGCATTGGCACAATCCCAAACGTATTCGCTTACATGGACTATGTCTAAAATGATTCCATCAAATTGACCTTCCAGATTATTCTTCTTTATGCTTGCCAGTATTTTATCTTCCAAGCCTATTCCGGCATCTATGGGGATGACGAATCGACTTTGGGAGTTGGTCATTTTTGATTTTAAATCTTCTATCCCATAATCTATTGCCTTTTGCTGATTGGCTAAAAATGCTCTACGGTGAATTTTAGTGTGCATCTTATTTTCCGTTTTCTTTTGTTGTGTTGATGCTGGTTCGTCCTCTTGAGCAGCTTCTTTTTGCACTCCCATCAAGCCATCCAATATCTGGTCGGCAGTCCTTTGTTGAGGCGTAAAAACAGAGGTAACTGACACTGTCGCACTTTGTTTCTTACCCTTTTTCTCCCCTTTGCTTAGCCGCTTTTTGGGATTGGCCTCCTTTTGTTGTACTGCCTTTATCTTCGGCAATCCTTTACCATCAAAGGTAGTGCTAAAAAACAACGCTTCATCTTCTTGAGCTTCTTCTCGCTCCAACTCATAGTACTGATCAACGTACTCGCCCAAATGATTGACATTTCTCTCCGAAGATTTTCCACTCAGATTCAAACCTAATAATTTATTCACTATCACTACGCTTTCTTTGTAACTCCCCTGGGTAGCACTTCCCCCTACCAACTCTTGTAGATTGTACGACCAATAACAACCCTTGGGCAACTGCAAATAATCGTCTATTTTATAAAATTGACCGCGTTGAGTACTCAAATACGATGGACGATGGATTTGTATCAGACCAAACAAACTGAGGTAGTTCCGCTTCTTTGTCCCTTTACTCCTGTAGCTCTCTCCTGATTCCAAAATCGGGAGATATTCCTCAACCTTTTTTAACTTTTGCTTGATTATGTAGTTCAATAGCAACAGTCCCAGCTTCAGCAATTCACTTAGTAGGCTTAGTTCTATTTTATCAATCCCTACATCCTGCTCTACATATTCATCACTTAGGTCAACCAATCTTCCGATTTCTTCTTCTATTTTTTGTATTAGTACTTTTTTGTCCATACCTTGAATTAGAGTTTGAGGGTCAGTAAATCTATTTTCTAACTTAAATTTACTAAATTCCTTCAAACTCTTCTCATTTTAGGATTCCTCCAATTTGTCTCGCACTCGATTGATAATCTTCAAAATTCCCTTTATTTCCGGCAGTTTTAGTGGCCTCCTACAGGAAGGCATAGTAATTGTTTGTAATATGGCAGCGCTTCATCAATGAAGCTTTTAGGAACTACAACATATCAGAGGAGGCCCGGCTAATCCCGCCCCTCTCACTAAAAACTCAATCGCTATGAGAAAATTAATGAGCCTATCGGTACTTTTTGCCCTACTCGCCAGTCAGATCATGTCCTGCTCTGTAAGCCAGAAGCTCAACAAAGAACAAAATGAGCTGATTTTAGGCAAATGGGTGGTTGAATCAGTGGATGTAGGTGGAGAGACGGTAGCTGCCCGGGAATTGGGCGGGGAGATTCTTTTTGAATTCAACCATGACGGAACGGCCTTTTTTACCACCCCTGATGGCCAAACAGAACGTGGCAAGTTCGCCATCCAATCCGGTAAAATTTTCGATCCTGAAAGCCCACTTGACGACCCCGTGGATATCGTCCACCTTTCGCGTAGCCAGTTAGTAATATCTATGGTGGAGGAAGGAGAAATGATGAAGATGACGCTACGACCAGGAAAGTTGGAGTAATATAATCTCGGATAAGATTAGATCAAACCATAGGGCGGCTGCTACAGATAGGATGAGCCATTGGGCATGCCTTTCAGTAGTGGCCGCTATTTTTCCTGCTCAAATCTTCCTGTTTTTTCCCGCAGCTGTTCTATTTTTGGCACCATGTCCCCAACTACCTTCGATCTCTTCCTTTACGGATGGATCGCGCTGGCCATCCTGCTTTTTCCAATTCAACTTCGTATCACCGCTCCATACGGAAGGCACAGCCATGCTGGCTGGGGTTGGCAAATCGACAATCGGCTGGGCTGGATCATCATGGAATTGGTGTCGCCGCTGTGCTTTTCGTACTTCTTTCTGAGTGGCGAGTTACCCAAAAGTAGGCCGATGTGGTTCTTTTTCATTCTGTGGAATCTCCACTATCTGCACAGGAGCTTGCTGTTTCCATTTCGCATGAAAACAAAGGGCAAGCAAATTCCGCTGGCCATCGTAGGCTGTGCTATTTTTTTCAACCTCATCAACGGTAGTACCAACGCCTACTTTCTGGGTAGCCTCTGTGTACCCTATCCCGAAAGCTGGCTGCTGGATGGCCGCTTTATCACCGGGCTATTACTTTTTGCAACGGGAGCGGCTGTCAATATTCGTGCAGACAATCATCTGCTCGCTTTGCGGAAGCCCGGCGAATCGGGCTACAAAATTCCTCAAGGCGGCTTATTCAGATTGATTTCCTGTCCCAATCACTTTGGCGAAATACTGGAATGGAGTGGTTTTGCCATTATGTGTTGGAATCTGCCAGCTCTTTCCTTTGCTATTTGGACGGCAGCCAATCTGATACCACGAGCTGTGAGCCATCATCGATGGTATCTTCAACATTTTCCGGATTATCCCAAAAACCGGAAAGCAGTGATCCCCTTTTTATGGTAAAGCGGTTTGTGTCTGCATCGATCGATGCCAGTCGCGAAGGCCTTTGATGCAGAGTAGCAATAGCAGAAAATAGAGCAAGGCGGTGATGTGCAATCCTTTGAGGTAGTAAATATTGATGGCCACCACATCTACAATGATCCAGACTATCCAGTTTTCCAGTTTTTTGATGGCCAGCAGGTATTGAGCGAGCAGGCTGGCTACGGTAGTAAATGCATCCCAGTAGGCAAAGTCTGCATCCGTTTGAAGGCTCATCACCCGGCCCCAGGCCAGGCTGCCCGCAAGGGCTGCCAGCCCCCAAAGCAAGCTTGTCTTTGAGCTCATCCGGCTAATCGGCAGGGCATTTTTAGCAGGCCCTTTGCGGCTCCATACCCACCAGCCATAGAGGTTGAGGCCGGCAAATACCAATTGCAGCATCGAGTCGGAATACAGTTTGGAAGTGGCAAATATGTAGAGATACAGCAGCACGGCAAGCAGGCCCACCGGCCAGGCTGCGATGCGTTCGCGGGTGAGCAGATATACATTGAGCAGTACCAGCAAGGCAGCGGTCAGCTCTATCCAAAAAAACAGCCCTTCCATAGGTTGCTCTATTCATGAATCTTGATCCAGTCTATCGTGCTGTTATCTGATAGTTTAATCACCAATGTTTTAGTGCGCAGAGGCCAAAGTATCAGACGTTTCTGAGCTACCGTGTAGTATAGATAACCATCATTGCTCCGGTCCGGCTCTCCCAGCAGCTCTAGAATTTTATCTTTATTGAGTGCCCGTACAGTATCATTGTAAACCAGGTCGTGTAGCATCTGCTCCCTGTAAGGATAGTCCAGACCTTCCTTTACTCTCCACCTGATTTTGTCAAAGACAACATTCTCTTGCCCCTCTGCAGAACCCGGTTCTTCTTTCTTCTCAGTATTGCAGGCTACACAGTAGAGTAGCAAGAGGAGAATTGGAAATCTTGTACGCAAATTCATTTCATAAAAGGTTTTGGTACACATGGTGGAGCTGCCCGGCGAGCTGCCTGCGGTTGAATTGTTTCAAATGCGCTTCCCGGCCCTTGGCCAATTGCTCCTTGTACGCCTCATCAGTCAATAGCAACTCAATAGCCCGGCAAAGGTCTTCAGGTGATTTAGGATTTGCGTAATGTACACAATTTCCACCTGCTTCCGACAAAGCCGATACCTTCGACGTGATCACCGGCGTGCCGCTGCTGAGTGCTTCCAGTACCGGGATACCAAAGCCTTCGTAGCTCGATGGATAAATCAGCATTTTAGCCGATCGGTATATGCCAGCGAGCTGTTTTGTGGAAACATCCGGCCGAAACATTACCAGCTGTGCCAAGCGCTGGCTCTCCAAATATTGACGCACCTGGCGTTCGTAGCCTTTGCCTTTGCCCACCACTACTAAGGGTAATTGAAGGCTTTTGGGCAATCTATGTAAAGCTTTTACAAGCTCCAATAAGTTTTTTCGCTCAACAATAGCACCCACATACAGCAAGAAATGGGCTGGTAAATCCAGCCCCTGAATATTGGGGAGAGTCTCTGCCGACTGCAAAAAGGCAGGTTCACAGCTTGGATAAATGACCGAAATTTTTTCCGGACTTACGCCATAATGTTGGATGATATCCTCCTTGCTACAGGTACTCACAGCAACGATGGCATCAGCCTGCCGGCAAGCGTGGCGACATTTGAGGTCATACATTTGGCGCTGGGCGTAGGGATACTGCACTGGATATATTTTGTGGATTAAGTCGTGTACAGTGACTACCGTTTTGATGCCTGTGTTGTCTATCCCGAAAGGAAGCTCGTGGCTGAGCCCGTGGTAAAGCTCGATCCGATCGGCCTTCAATGCCCGTCGAATGCCGAAGCTGCGCCACCAACTGCCCAGGCCCGGCAGCCGAAGTGCGGGAGCCTGCCGAATCCGGAAATCGTTTTTTTGTAAAAAAGGGGCGGCCTGGGGAAGTTTGGAGCCATTCGGGCTGTACAAATAGTATTGATGCTGCGGAAAATATTCGGCCATGCTGCTCACCAGCCCGCGGCTGTAATTGCCCAGCCCGGTGGAATTGTAAAAGAGGCGCTTTGCATCGTAGCCAATGGTTGCCATGTGCCGTCAAAAATACACAAAGGCAGCAAAGAACGATTCAGCGTATGTCTAATTTTAGTTTTTCTTTTAATATGAAATGAATTTCACAGCCAGGCGAAGCTCCTTTTGAGGGTCGTACCTAGACGGTACGGAGCGAAAAATAGCTGAAGTATAGCGAAGAAAGACTTTCACATGCTTTCACATTAGTGAAAATGTTAATTTTAAACATACTCTCATTACTGCCTTTGCAAAGTAAAGCTCCAAAATTAAGGAATTATACACGCTTGCTAAATTAAAGTAGATTTTGGAACCTCATAATTTAGCAAGCGGTATATGCCGACGCTGAATTTATTATACCGCTGGCGGTTCGAGAGTGATAAATCACGCTCAATCCTTTCGCGGTATATAGCACAGGCGATTGGGATTCGCTGTCGCTCATCAGGCTTCTTGCAATTCGGCCTGGTATTCTTTTATCAATCGTTGCTGAATGTCGGGTGTGACGGCAGCAAATTCGGCAAAAGTTCTTGAGAACTTGGCCTTTCCTTGTGTGATCGAGCGCAGGGTGGAGGAGTATTGATAAAGTTCAGCCAGGGGTACCCGTGCCCTGATTTTTTGGTAGTGCCCTTCAGCATCCATTCCCTGAATGATGGCCCGGCGGGTTTGCAAATCGCTCATCACATCGCCCATCACATCGCCGGAGCACAGTACTTCCAAATCGTAAATAGGCTCCAGCAACTGGGGGCGGGCCGTTTGGAAGGCATTTTTGAATACCTGTGTAGAGGCCAGCATGAAGGCCATATCATTGGAATCGACGGGGTGCATTTTGCCATCGTAGATGCTGACGCGGATATCCTGACAAAGCGAGCCGGTGAGTGGCCCTTCCTCCATTTTTTGCATCACTCCTTTTTTGATGGCATTGCTGAACTTGGCATCTATCGATCCACCTACTATACACCACAAAAAGACCAATTTGCCACCCCAGGGCAACTCTTCCTCATCCGTATTCCGAACGTTGAGGCCATCTGGCGGAGGCATGCCTTCATGATAAGGCTCGATGCGCATATGCACTTCGGCAAACTGTCCGGCTCCACCACTTTGTTTTTTGTGGCGATAGCTGTCGTTGGCTGTTTTGGTGATCGTTTCGCGGTACGAAATCTTTGGCCGGATAAATTCCATCGAAATGTTATGACCTTTTTCGATCCGGTACTTAATAAGATCAAGGTGTAGCTGCCCCTGGCCATGCAAAATGGTTTGCTTGAGCGCTTTGGACTGCTCCAGGACGAGCGTAGGATCTTCCTCTTCGATTTGATGAAGAGCCTTCATCAGCTTTTCCATTTCGTTTTTGCTGGGAGGATTGACGGCAGTTCGAATGCGCGGATCGGGGAAAGGGATCGGTTCTATTTTGCGATCAGTACCCTTCGTGTTGAGGGTATTATTGGTATGCGAGTTTTTCATTTTTACCGTCACGCCGAGATCGCCGGCTTTGAGTTCGTCCACATTATCCCTGCTTTTACCATTGGCAATAAAAAGCTGGTTGATGCGCTCGGAGGTGCGGTTGTTGGCGTTTATCAATTCATCGCCCACCTTTACGGTACCCGAATAAACTTTGAAATAGGAGAGCAGGCCCACCCGGGGCTCGGTAAGGGTTTTATAAATAAAGAGCGTTGTGGGGCCGTTGGAATCACACTTCAGGATGCCTCCGCCCTCCAGCGGAGCTTCCGGCCGATCGGCAGGAGAAGGAGCAATATCATTGATGAAGCCCATGATGCGGCCGCTGCCCATATTGTGCTCCGAGGAGCAGCAAAACACCGGATAAAACTGACCGTTGGAAAGGGCGATATTGAGGCCGTGAGCGAGCTCCTGTTCGTTGAGCGTACCTTCTTCAAAAAACTTTTCCATCAATTGCTCATCATTTTCAGCGGCAGCTTCCACAAGCATGTTGTGCATGTCCTGCGCCCGGCCGATCTCTGCTTCGGGAATGGCTTGCTTTTCGGGCTTGCCTCCCCCTTCGGGAAATACGTACATCACCATGCGCAAAGCGTCTATGATCGTATTGAAGTCGCTGCCCTGATTGAGTGGATATTGCACAGGTACCACCCTTGCTCCGAAGCGATTTTTGGTTTGCTCAAGAGTCATTTCATAGTCCGCTTTTTCATTGTCGAGGTGATTGATGACGAAAATGGTAGGCGAATTGAATTTTTCAATGTACTCCCACATCAATTCTGTCCCTACTTCCACACCATTGCGCGCATTGAGCATCATCACCGCGGTGTCCGCTACTTTGAGCGAAGTAACTACCTCGCCGATGAAGTCGTCGTAGCCCGGCGTATCAATAATATTTATTTTAGAGTCCTTCCAGGATACGTGCATTAAGGTGCTGAAAATAGAATTGCCACGTTCCTGCTCAATGATGGAATAGTCAGATGTAGTACTCTGGTCAGAAACGGTTCCTCTGCGGTTGGTGGCTTTTGCCTCAAATAGCATGGCTTCTGCAAAAGTAGTTTTTCCGGAGCCCGAATGGCCCAACAATACCACGTTTCTGAGGTTCTTTGTGTCGTAGCTCATAAATGATTACAAGTTTTAATTGTTTAATAAATTGGCGCTTCTCAATAACAATTTTTAGGGACGCTTAAAGGGCATTGAAGTTAGGAAATATCTGTAAAGCTGCAAAGAAAGCCGCCCGAAAATTGCTATTTATACCAATAAATTCACCATCGCGTATCACAAGAAAGAAGGCCCGCCAAAGACCGCAATGAGGATTGAAAGCAAAAGAGCTAATCAGAGAAGGTCAATAAATGAATACTTTGTAGGTTTCCTGCAGCTGGGCTGCCTCAAGGTGCAGCAAATATACTCCCTGGGCCAGCCCCCCGATATCCGGCCTCACCGCCTGACCCGGGGATAGCTGAACGGATTGCTGCCAAATAAGCTGCCCATCGATCTGATATAACTTGAGCCAGGCATCAACAGGTGCGGGCTGCCGCCAGAAAAGGCTCAGCTGATTGGCCGATGCAGATGCCGGATTTGGGCTGACAAGCAATGCCCCCGGAACTCCTGGCTCTTTGGAGGAAGTGGAAATTTGAAGCATTGCAGTGGCCACACTTTCCCCACAAGCATTTGAAGCGGACAGACTTACCGTATAATTGCCCGGTATGCTGTACTGGTGGCTTGGAAATGCCGCCGTGCTGGTGTGGCCATCCCCAAAATCCCAAAAGTAGTCCGTAGCTGCTTCGGACTGATTGTCAAAAAATACATCCAGCTCATCAAAGCTATAGACAAAGGCAGCTTCAGGAGGCTCGGCAATGGTCACTGTCTGCTGCCAAGTGCTGCTGCCCAGTAAATGGGTGACCGTCAGGCGCACCTCATAGCTGCCGGTTTCCGGAAACAATACCTCATGCGGCCCAATGCCAATGGCTTCGGAGGGAATAGCCTTTTCGCCGAATTGCCATTCGTAATCCATATCAGACCCCCCCCCCTGGCTGGTATTGGAAAACAGGATTTGTGTGCCGGCGCAAAAGCCCTCGCCGTCGAGCTGCATACTAAATCCGGCTTCGGGAAAACTATCTCGCTCGTACCACAGGATGTTGTCGAGAAACAGGTTGTTGCCAAAATCACAAACATTGACAAATTTGACGCGAATGGAGCTGCCGGCAAAAACGGACAGATCGACTACCTCTGTTCGCCAGTCGGCAGAGGAGCCCGGCAGCCAGCTATAATTTATTTCTTCAGCCGTAGCAAGCTGGGAGCCGGATTTGCTGTAAACCTGCTCTGTAAAGGAGTCGCCACAATCCTCTGAAATGATGATGTGAAGCTCGTCGGAATAGGCTGGATTGAATAGCGAATAGCTCAAATCGAAGCGTAGCTGAGGATGAACCGCCTGGCTCAGATCGATCAGGGGAGAAAGCAAATCATCCCTTTGCCCGCGATCTGAATAGCTATGATTGTTGACGTACATGGCAGAACTGGGCAGGCCGCTTTTCCCAATTACGCGCACGGATCGCCAGCCGATCGACTCATCGGGGTTTTGAATTTGCCAATCTTCAGGGAGCAAGCCAGGCATCTCTTCAAAGCTTTCGCTCACAGGGAGGGTTTGCCCATCCGATATCTGGATATAGCCCGGAATACTTACCAATTGGTGAGAGCCATAGGCGTTGGAAGTGGTTAGTTGGACCAGATATTCCCCTGCTCCAGTGAGCTGTACTACGGGATTGGGAGAATTGGCGTTGGTGCCGTCCTGAAAGACAACCTGATCTGGCTCAAACTGCCAATGCCAGCTGGTAGGCGTATTGAAGGAATTGTCCAAAAATTGTATCGGCACATACTTGCAGCTTGTATGGCGGCTGACTGTGAAGGCCGAAATGGGCGGGGCTTTGGCATCAAACAGTGCGATATTATCAATAGCGATATCGGTCAGATAATTAGGGCCGGTTTCGCCGCTAAAGCGGATGTTGACGGTTTTTGAAGTAAAGGCACTCAGGTCAATGGCGGTCGTTTTCCACCCCTGGCCCTGATCGCCGCTAATGGGTGCGGTGATATGGTAATGCCACTGGTAACCATCATACAGATCGACCAATAAATTGCCCATATGTGCGCCATTCATATGATACCAAAAGGTAAATACGGGATGGGCAATTCCACTCAGGTCAAGGCAGGGGCTGAGGAGGTGAGCACTTTTGTTGTGGCAGGCACGAGAGCCTTCGAGGTATAGATATTTACCAGCCGCCCCTCCCGTATTTTGATCTACCGATGGGCCTGTACCATAGCTCGGTGTAGCTCCCTTATAGGCTTGCCAGTCGATTTGGTCGCCGTCTTCGCCAACCAGATTGATCCAGCCACCACTCAAGGCGCAGGGCGCCCGGCATTCATCCTGCACACATAGGTCGAAGGTTTCAAAATTTTCAAAATAAGGCGCTCCGCGGATTTCTGCTTCCACTATCTTGATCGGCAGCTCAATTGTATCATTGAAAGCAGCCTGATCACTCGCCAGGCCTGTCCAAACTTTCAACTGATGAATGCCCGGCTCATCGAGTGCAATAGATTGCGCAAATACATAATTGACGGTAATAGCAGAGGGAATGCTCCCGCCGTAATGCTCGGTGATTACATCGCCATCATCCAGCTGGTAATGTAAAGGAAAACCGGAAATGAGGTCGCTACCACTATTCAAAATATTGATGCTGACCGGTATTTTGATAGAAAAGCAGGCGGGGAGGCTGTATTCAGCGGGGAATTGCACATTCCAGATGCTGACATCCTGCTGCGGCTGGCATTGCTCCAAACTACTGCCATCACTGACGGCCAGGCTGCGGCGACTGCGCTCCCCCTGACTGCCGTTGGCACTCACCGCAAACCAATGCTGTACTTTTGGATTGGCAATGGGTACCTCCGCCGTAGTGGCGGTAACCGTCATTATACTATCCATATATCGAGAGCCCAATTGATAGAGGGTGTAAGAAGTGGCTCCATCCACCGGCTCCCAGCTGAGCTGAGTGTATTCGGGGCAAACCCGGACGATATGGAGGTTGGAAGGAGGCTTGAAGATGCTGAAAGCAGGTTGGTTGATGGCAGATTGACTATTACGGCTAATACGAATGTGGCAGGCAGCACTTTGGCGCTCAGGTACCAGCCAGTCGAAATAGCGCTTATCAGCGGTGGCGCTGCCAATGCTTTGCCAGTTACCGGCATCAGTATCAGAAAACTCAATTTGGAAATGGCCATCTGCTTTGGGCGCATCCCAGAATAGGCGTACCGTTTCTCCCGGAGCCAGGCGTTCGCCACCATGCGGCCAGCTCAGGCTGATGTCATCGGCCAGCCATTCATATACCACAAAGTATTGCTGTGGCCCTATCGGAATGGAGCCACCGGATATCCAAATAGTATATTCACCGGGCGGTGGGTCAGTCACGGAAACCTGTTCTACATTGTTGAGGTGATCTCTGCCGCGTTTGGCCGGAGCAGCGAGCTTATCTAGCTGAGGCGAGTGGTTGAGGAGCCAGGGCAGATGGGTTTGGCCATCGGGGTCGGCAACTTCCAAATCCAGGTCGTTGACGAGAGCCGTTTGGCTGGCAGGTGAGCCCTCTACGTCGTGCCAGTAGAGCATGATACGCAGCTCTTTGATTGGCTTGTCGGGCACTTCTATGCGGTGCTGGTTCCGTCCAAACTGGCCGATCGAAGCTTGTTCAAAACGATTTTCTTCCAGTAGCTGCAAAGCCCTGAACGCATGTATTCGACCCCAGCCAAAAGAGTAGTCGGGCCCTTCATTTCCCAAATCTTCAGCCGTATTGAGCAGGCAGGCTTTCATGAGCGCAGACGCCGGCTCTTGGCCATCATTTAGCTGTCGGTATGCCTGGTAAAGCTGTGCCAGCACTCCAGCTACGCCTGGTGCAGCGGCAGATGAGCCCGTGCTTTCGACATAGGCATTGTTGGGTGCTGTGGAAAGTTGGCCATTGCCATTGGCACTGATATCCGGCTTTATCCGGCCATCGCTGGTGGGCCCCCGGCTACTATTTTCTACCCGTTCATCACTGCTATACAAATTGGCTACCGCCAGCACATTTTTACCTGTTTTGATACCTCCCGTGATATTCCCCCAACCGGGTCCGGCTCCATATCCGCAATCGTCCAAGCCCGCATTTCCGGCAGAAAAAACGTGTATCAGGTGCGGGTTTTCGCGTATTTGCTGGTCTGCCAGTTGGGTGAAGAGGGTATAGCCCCGATTGCAACCATCGCCATAGGAAGTAGAGGTAATCACTACCTGTGCATTCAAGGCTTCAAGCCGTTCGGTTTTAACGGCATCAAAACCGTTGAGTACATGTAAATAAGCCCCGGGTGCCATTCCTGTATTTCGTTCATCCAAATTGCCGGCACCACCCAATATGCCCGCTACCACTTCGCCATGTTCTCCTTCCATATCGCCTGCCACAGCTTCCTGCTCGGTGCGCCCTGCAAAATCGATGTGCGGGCCAATGAAGCCATCATCACCAATGGCAAGGTGTACGCCCGAGCCGTCATATTTTCGGCCGTTGCGGTAGGCCGTATGGAGCAGATTGGAGCGATGCAGACTGCGACCTGACCGATCCTCTGCCTGGGCAGGGAGGGGAGCTGCTTCCAGATAGCGGATCATCGGATGAGCAGCCAATGCCTCCACCTTGTGCCGTACAACAATGATTTCAATAAGGGATGCTTCTGCGGGGCTGATGATCTCGATCTGTTTTTGTTGAAGCAGGAACCTGACAAGGGCAGCTTGAAGATTTTTTTGCAAACCGACCAGCAAATGCATCTGCTGGTTTTCGGAGGCAGCAGCCAGGTCCTCCCTCAGCCCGATAGCTATTTTTTCGATCGGTAAAATGGGGTGCAAGCCTCTGACAGAAAAATTGGCCAGCAAAGCTATATTCAGATCGGAAGGAAGGGCCGCGACAAAGATGTTTTTTGGTAAATAATCGAGTAACTCAACCCCCAGCGCTTTTAGTTGTTGGATGTGCTGGCTGTCCGGAAGTTGGTAGAACTGGAGGTAGCGATAGTATTTGCCCGCCAGCAGCTCTTCGCGCCTAAAAGGGGGCTGCCGGATCAGCTCGGCCAGATTCTCACTGAGCTGCCGCGGGCCAGCCTGCAATTGCAACTCATAAGCCGAAGAAGATTGCCCCAAGCTCTGTGAAACAAAGCCGGCCAAAAGGGTAAGGGACAATATAGCTTGGCGGATCGTCATGCGTAAAATGCTTGACCTGACTCAGCTTCCTGGTCATTATATTAGAAACTTGAAGATACGTTAATGTCGGCTGCTGTGCAAAATTTGGCATATAAAGATGAAGCCGGAGGGAGAGAAAAAAGCAAAAAGTAAAGATAAAAGCCAAATCATATATGGTTCAATGGCAGAATGGCGAAATTTTCGCCTTTTTGAGTGGATTCCAGATACTGGCGGGCACTTTCTGCAATGGTTTGACGAATAGGGGTGTACTCGAAATGGAGCTGTTGCCGTGAGCGGGTATTGTCATACAGATAGGTTCTGTTGGTCAGCTCTACCGTTTGGCGGGTCAGGCTGCTGGGGCGGCCGCTCAGCGCCGCAGCTACTGCCGCGGCCCGCCATGCAATCTTGCCCAGCCAGGGGCTTACCCGGATAGAAGGGCGCCGCTTTTGCATCTCATCAGCTATCATATCAAACACCGCTTTGTAACTGTGATTTTCGCCGATTGCCAAAAAGCGCTGACTTTGGAGGTCGCTCTCCATCAGCTGGATGCACATGCGAGCCACATCGCGTACATCTACAAAACCGCTGCCGCCAATCGGAAAATAGCGCAGCCCTTTTGCTACCCTGCTAAAGAACTGACCCGTACCCCGATCCCAGATACCACTGCCCAATACGATACCGGGGTTGATGATTACGGCCTGTAGGCCTTCTGCTACACCGCGCCATACCTCCTGCTCTGCCTGGTACTTGGAGATACCGTAGTTGGAATTGAGCGGGCTGCGCTGCCATTTGCTTTGTTCATGGACGCGCTGCCGGTTTTTGAGCCGTCCGATAGCTGCTATAGAGCTTACATGCAGCATCCTTTCCACCCCTCTGTAGAGAGCTATATTCACTACATTGGATGTGCCCACCGTATTGACCTGTTGAAGCAAATCTGCATCTTTGGAATCGGTAGAGATGAGCGCGGCGCAGTGATAGAGTTGCTGGATGCCTTGCATAGCTTCCTCCAGAAAGGGGACATCCAGCACATCGCCTTCCAGCCATCGAACCTGCCTGGCGAAGGGAGCCACCATTTCCATAGGGCTGTTGGTACGCCGCAGCGCACTGATATTGTGATAGCCTTTGCGCAGGAGGTATTGGAGCAGGTAAGAACCTACAAAGCCAGTTGCCCCAGTGATCAGTATGTGTTGGTTATGGTCCATTAGGATACCAGCTTGTGATGGCCCTGGTGAATAGATCCGCTGATGGTATCACGCTGCGCTCCTGTCACGCTGGCCATACAATTGGGGATGTTTTCGAGCCGCAGCAAGCCCATGAGGGCCATTAATATAGCTTCCTTAAATTCGATGATAGGCCGCTCGGGCAAAACGATCTTCAGCTTCAGCCTTTCGGTACAAGCCTTGTGGATACATTGAATAAGGAAGTTGTTGAAAGCGCCTCCTCCACTTATAAATAATTGGTAATCAGCTTTTTGCAGTTGCTCTTTTTTGATAATATTTTCAATGGCCAAAGCGGTTTGGCGAGCCAACTGGCGGCAAGCCGTATGTAATCGATCGGCCAGTGTGGCTTCATTTTCCATATATAGTGGCAGCACTTCCCGGCGGACCCACTCATTGCCTAAGGATTTTGGATAGGGCTTTTGAAAGTAAGCGAGTTGATCCACCACATGGTGTAAATCAGTCACAGGCTGCCCCTGTGCGGCCAGCCTCCCTTCTGCATCATAAGCCAATCCGGCCTCAGCGGCCAGCGCATTGAGCACCTGGTTGGCCGGGCCTACGTCAAAAGCAATGTAGCGGCCTGCGGCATGGCAACTAATATTGGCAATACCGCCGATGTTGAGATAAAAATCATAGCCTTTGAAAAGCAGGCGGTCAGCAATAGGGGCCAGCGGAGCTCCTTCTCCATCGATGGCTACATCCTGGTAGCGAAAATCGCTGATGACCGGATAGCCTGTGAGTGCAGCCAGGGCCGCACCGTCACCGATCTGACTGGTAAAGCGATGCGCCGGATCGTGGAAAATGGTATGCCCGTGGCTGGCGATGAAATCGGGCTCGAAGGGATGCTGCCAGAGGTAGTTGTTGACCAATTCGGCCAGGTAGTGGCCAAAGTATGTATGTGTTTTGGCAAAATGGATGGCTGACTGATTGGGTAGATGAGTCAGCCGACTTTGCCACATAGCTGAATAAGGCAAGGTAGCGGCTTGTACGAGCTTCCATTCGATGATGGGATCAAGTTGGTCAGTAGCGGAGCGGCTCATTTCGCAGCAGGCAATGTCCAGCCCGTCGAGTGAGCTGCCAGACATAAGGCCGATGGTGCGGTAAAATTTTTTCATGGATTCAGCTTGAATCTGCTTGGTAAAGCTCCAAAATTAACTTCCCTCTTTTATAGTTGAGGGGACCAACTGGAAAATGCTCCTTATCAATCGCTTTTTCCTTCGCCAATCGCCTGAAATCAGGAATTAATCTTTTGAGCTGTGCTTATCCCCTTTCGTCAATTTGATGGTGTAGGCAGCAACGGCTTTGATCTCTGCCTCATTTAGCAAGCCTTTAAAAGGTGTCATCATATTTCGGCCATTGGTGATAATAGCGATCCGCTCTTCCAGGCTTAGTTCCGATTCGCGGAAGTTGCGGGCGCCGTTGAGCTGTAGCTGGCCATCAGCACCGTGGCAGGCAATGCAGAACCTTTTATAGATGGTTTTGCCGTTTGTTGCCTCATTGCCATCCCTGGGAGGGGTGTCTCCACAAGCCAGCAAAGTTGCCAATAGAGCAAGACCAATAATAGATAGGTATCTCATAAAAGCTTGCTTTTTGAGTGGCGAAAATAAGGCAAAAGAGTGGGAATCTATGCGGCCGTTTTGCAAATGCATAAGCCGTGACTTACGAAAAGCTGTTTTGGCAGCAAAAAAGTTACAACACCTGAAGCTTGTTTTTACTGTATAACTCGTTGGCATTAGCAGTAATACAGAGGAAGGGTTGTGTTGAAAGGCTTTATTTAAAAACAATAAGTTTGTTAAAATATCAATTTTTATCACTTTTTTGTTGATTATTAAAAATAATGTTCTTATTTTGCGACCATATTAGAGTAAAGTGTCACTATGTAGGCAGATTGTACATTAAAAATGTTTGAAAATCCGGTAAGGGATTTCAGGCATGATTTAAAAATCAATGTTATGCAACTGCAAATTTTAATCAGTAAAAAAGGAACAAAGGTAGTCACCGCTACCAACCTGCACCGGGCTTTACAATTGCCCGATTACAAGTACAACAGCCATGTGGACAGGTGGCTGAGTGATGTGTATGCCTTTAGCGATGATGTGCGAAAGCCGTCGGAGCTAAAAGACTATGCGGTTCGCCAAAGGCAATACAGTAAGCAAAAGGACTTTTATCTGTCGATTGAACTGGCCAAATTGATCACACTTAACTCAGAGAGTGAGCATAAGCTACGATTTGCCAGGGAACTTGTGTCGATTGAATCGAAGGAGCGCCAGGACAAAACATTTTCAAAAGACCAGGTGCTGGCAGTCATTGAATTGACCAAGGTGATGGGATTGATTTCTTGTCAGAAAACGGTTGAAAAGCTGCACCATCAGGCTTTTGAGAGCAATAAAGGCTCGATGAAGCAGTGGTGGAAGTACCGCGCCAACTTGCTGGGCTATTCGGTAGATGAGCTAAAAAGCAAGATGATGGAGATCGGCAAAAATTATAAAGGCAAAAATTTTATTCAGATGCTCATGCAAGTCGATAAGTACGAGGTGATCCGAATGGCAGTCATCGATTTGTTTATGGCGCTTGGCAAAAGCAGGGCTTATGCTACCGAAATGGGTAGCCTGGCCAAGATATTTGCCAGTGAGATGAATGTAGAAATTTGGGATGATAGAGGCTCTTCTATCGACTTCGGTAAAAAACGACTCAATCCACAACTCATCCAGCAGGTCAAAGCGCTCAATAGCGGAGCTACGCTGAGGTTGTGGTAGGAGGTTGAAACAAAAGGCGGGAATTGGGTGGTGCTGGCAACTTTATATACTTCAAGCCGCCAGGTTTTGTGCATTTCAATTGCGGCTGAACCATTAAGAACCACCTCTACACCTTGGGCAAAACCTATCAGGCTTGAAGTTTATCCCGCTTTGCCAGGTTTTGTGTGTATGCACAAGACTTGGCAAAGCGGGTATAGTGGGGTCAGGTATAATCTTCATTGGCCGGGCGCAGGCTGGTGGTGCTCGATAAGCTGTATAGAGAGCTTAACAAGTTTCAATTAGCCTAATGTTCCAGATAGACCAGGTGATATTGTTCGAAAAACCAATAGTTATCACTATTTTTGCAACGATATTGAGTGATAAACACGCTCTCAGCTACTATAGCAAGGAAACACTATAACCCTTCACTACATGGCTACTGTAAATTATACGGAAGACAATATTCGCTCGCTCGACTGGAAGGAGCATATTCGCATGCGCCCCGGCATGTACATTGGCAAACTCGGGGATGGCTCTTCTCCTGATGATGGCATATATATATTACTAAAGGAGGTGATTGATAATTCCATTGACGAGTACGTTATGGGCTATGGAAAAGTCATTGATATTGATATTAAGGAGGGTAGGGTCTATGTACGCGATTACGGTCGCGGTATTCCGCTTGGCAAGGTGGTAGATTGTGTTTCTAAGATCAATACCGGTGGCAAGTACGATTCCAAGGCTTTCAAAAAAACGGTAGGCCTTAATGGGGTGGGGACCAAAGCAGTGAATGCCTTGTCCGATTATTTTATGGTTCAAGCTATCCGGGACAAAAAAACCAAAATAGCTGAATTTTGCCGTGGCGATATTCAAAGCAATAAGAAAATCCGGAAATCAAGTGATGAGAACGGTACCTTGATTGTATTTGAGCCGGATGGTGAAATCTTTAGAAATTATAAATTCAGGACGGATTACCTGGAGGCACAGCTATGGAACTATGCCTACCTCAATCGGGGGCTCAAAATCCGCTTCAACGGCAAAACACTTTATTCCAGAAACGGTTTGCTCGATCTGCTGGAGCGAAAAACCAGCCAGGAAGCGCTGCGATATCCCATCATTCACCTTACCGGAGAAGATATTGAAGTGACAATGACTCACGGCCAGCACTATGGTGAGAATTACTTTTCGTTTGTCAATGGTCAAAATACCACACAAGGTGGTACTCACCTCAATGCTTTTCGGGAAGCAATAGTCAATACAGTTCGGGGACATTTCAACAAAAACTATGACGCCAAGGATATTCGCTCCTCTATCATTGCAGCTATCAGCGTGCGGGTGGAGGAGCCTGTCTTTGAATCGCAGACTAAGACCAAACTCGGCTCTCAGAATATGGCCCCCGGCGGGGCTACAGTGCGCTCGTTTATTGGCGATTTTATCTCCAGAGAGCTGGACAATTTCCTGCACCAAAACCCGGAAATTACCAAAGCCCTTCAAAAGCGAATTGTACAATCAGAGCGGGAGCGCAAAGAAATTGCTGGAATCAAGAAATTGGCCAATCAACGCGCTAAGAAGGCTAATTTGCATAATAAAAAACTGCGCGATTGTCGTATTCATTTCAATGATGGCCCGCGAAGCACAACAGAGGAAGATCGCAAGGCCACCACTATTTTCATTACCGAAGGCGATTCAGCCAGCGGTTCTATTACCAAGGCCCGCAATGTGCAAACCCAGGCAGTGTTTAGTTTGAGAGGAAAGCCGCTCAACTGTTATGGTCTTACCAAAAAGATAGTGTACCAAAACGAGGAGTTCAATTTGCTCCAACATGCCCTTAATATTGAAGACGGCCTGGATGACCTGCGTTACAATCAGGTGGTAATCGCTACCGATGCCGATGTGGATGGCATGCATATTCGCTTGCTATTGCTGACCTTTTTCCTCCAGTTTTTCCCCGACCTTGTCAGGAATGGGCATCTCTTTATTTTGGAAACGCCTTTGTTCCGGGTGCGGGATAAAAAGGATACACATTACTGTTATAGCGAATCGGAAAAAAAGCAAGCAATTGCGCAACTTAGAGGAAAGCCCGAAATAACCCGATTCAAGGGTTTGGGAGAAATATCACCCGATGAATTTGGCGATTTTATCGGATCAGATATTCGACTGGAACCAGTAATTCTCAATGAAGATACCAATATCGATCAGGTATTGGAATATTATATGGGTAAAAATACACCCGCCCGCCAGGGCTTTATCATTGACAATTTGAGAGTCGAAATAGTAGAGACGGAAGAAGTAAAGGATGTAGATGTAAGTAGTGCTGATAAATTGGCGACGAAAAAAGAAAACGCCAAAATGGAAGTGCCGGGGTAGAATAAACTGTCGCTTCTGCAAGACTGGCCAAATGAAAAAGAAGCTCGCGAGCTATTTGCAAAAGCAATACAAAAAAGCTGTCAAAGTATTTTCAAGCTGACTATTTGACGGGCATTCTTCGTGTTTTGCATGCAAAATGTGCCAAAAAGGGTGGGAAAATGTAGAATTTTTGCCCTGGTACAAATATTGGCCTTCACACATTTCAGTAGAAATACCATCTTGCCCTGCCAATATGGCAAGCCTCCATGTAGTGTAAATCATTAAAATTACACTTTTTAGAAAAGTAAGAGTGAAGCCCAATCAATATGTTTGAAAAATATCAGTTGCTGCCTCAAAGCTTTGAAGAAGAAACCGAATTTCTCCCCCTTTTCACAGTGGATGAAGAGATGGACTCCAAACCAAATGAAGCCTTCCCAACAGTGCTGCCCATCTTGGCTTTGAAGAATACCGTTCTCTTTCCCGGCATCATTATTCCTATTACCGTTGGACGGGACAAATCGATCAAAGCAATCAACAAAGCTTATGAAGAAGACAAGGTAATCGCTGTATTATCACAAAAAGACAGCCAGGTGGAAGAGCCTGTTGTCACCGATCTGTATTCGGTTGGTACAGTTGCAAGGATCTTAAAATTGCTGAGAATGCCAGACGGTACTGCAACCGCTATTTTGCAGGGACGTCGCCGTTTCCGACTGGATGAATTGTACAAAACCAATCCCTTTATGCAAGGGGAAATAGCTCTGTTGAGTGAAATTCCATCCGATAATAAAATTGAATTTGAGGCACTCGCTGCATCTATCCGGGATATGGCCAAGCAAATTATCCATCTTTCGCCCAACATTCCATCGGAAGCGGTAGTAATGCTCAAAAATATTAAGCACGACTTCTTTTTACTCAATTTTATTGCATCCAATCTGGGTATTAAAGTACATGAAAAGCAGTCGATCCTGGAAATCGATGAGATGAAGGTGAAAGCCGAGCAGATCTTGGAATTCATGGAAGGAGAGCTTCGCTTGCTGGAGCTAAAGGATCAGATTGAGTCGAAAGTGAGAGGTGATCTTGAAAAGCAGCAAAGAGATTTTTACCTCAATCAACAACTTAAAACAATACAGGAAGAGCTGGGACAAAACCCCCAGCAGGAGGAATTTAAGCGTTTGCAGGAACGGGCAAAATCAAAGAAATGGTCGGCTGAAGTAAAGGAAGCCTTTAATAAAGAGCTCAATAAGGTAAAGCGCATTAATCCTCAAGTAGCTGAATATTCGGTAATCCTCAACTACCTGGAACTCATGCTGGATTTGCCGTGGAATGAATATACTAAAGACAATTTCAACCTTAACAAGGTCAAGCAAGTGCTCGATAAAGATCACTACGGGCTGGAAGATGTTAAAAACAGAATCCTTGAGCATTTGGCAGTATTAAAACTGAAAGGCGACATGAAAGCGCCAATACTTTGCCTGGTAGGCCCTCCCGGTGTGGGGAAAACATCACTAGGCAAATCAGTTGGTAAAGCCCTGAAGCGCAAATTCATCCGAATGTCGCTCGGTGGTTTGCATGATGAATCAGAAATCAGGGGGCATCGCAAAACCTATATTGGCGCAATGCCAGGGCGCATTATCCAATCGATCAAAAAGGCCAAATCTTCCAATCCGGTCTTCATACTTGATGAAATTGACAAAGTAGGCAAAGATTTCAGGGGCGACCCCTCTTCGGCCTTGTTGGAGGTATTGGACCCGGAACAAAACAGTACCTTTCACGATAATTATCTGGAACTGGAGTACGACTTGTCCAAAGTAATGTTTATTGCCACCGCCAATTCGTTGAGTACCATTCAGCCTGCCTTACTGGATCGTATGGAAGTGATTGAAATAAGTGGCTATTCGATGGAAGAAAAGGTCGAAATTGCCAAACGACACCTGATACCTCAGCAGTTGGACGCTCACGGACTGAAAAAGGCTCAAATAAGATTGAACACCGAAGTAATCGCTTACACCATTCAGAATTACACACGGGAATCCGGAGTTCGGGAGCTGAACAGACAGATTGGAAGCCTGATGCGCAGCATTGCTAAAAAGGTGGCTATGGAAGAAGTTTACAGTCCTTCCATCAAGACCAAAGATGTAAAGGAATTGCTTGGCCCTACCCGTTTTTCCTCCGATATGTACCAGGAACAACATGTAGCAGGTGTGGCGATTGGCTTGGCCTGGACGCGTGTAGGTGGAGATATTTTGTTTATTGAATCCAGCCTCAGTAAAGGAAAAGGGAAGCTGATATTGACGGGCAATTTGGGGGATGTAATGAAGGAATCGGCTACTACGGCACTGAGCTATATTAAAGCCAATAGCGAGGCCCTGGGCATTGCTGCTTCCGTATTTGACGAATTCGACATCCATATCCACGTACCGGAAGGTGCCATTCCTAAAGACGGGCCATCTGCCGGAGTCACCATGCTGACGGCGCTGGCATCGCTGTTCAACAAACGCCCCGTCAAGCCTTTTTTGGCAATGACCGGAGAAATTACCCTGCGTGGAAAGGTGTTGCCGGTAGGAGGTATCAAAGAGAAAATTTTGGCAGCCAAGCGAGCCGGCATCAAAGAAATTATCCTTTCCAAAGAAAATAGTAAGCATGTGGATGAAATCAATAAAGACTTCATCAAAGGCTTGCAATTCCACTATGTGGACAAAATGCAGGAGGTACTCGACATTGCAGTAGGTTTTTAGGTCACCTTGATGAAAAACTCCCAAAAAGAATGAAAGCCAATTGACAAAACCGAACAAAAGGGTTGTTAAAACTATGTTAATAGCCAGCCAGCCCGTTCAAATAGGAAGTAGCTGGCGTTAAGGTTTTAGATATACACGCTTGCTAAATTTATTAAATTTACTTTTCAATGAACTTTAGGTACGTAGTATTGATCCTTTGTTTAGCAGCTGTTTGTACAAATTCAGCACTTGCACAAGGCCAACCAACCAAAGAACCCAAGCTGGTTCAATTTTCAGGTATGGTGCTCGACGGATCAAATGAGGCGCTCTATCCGGTGCCTTTCACCAATATTCTGGTAAAGAATAAAGGGCGCGGCACCTATTCCGACCTCAAAGGCTTCTTCACCATTGTCGTTGAGAAAAAAGATACGATCATTTTTTCGGCCGTAGGGTACCGTAGTGTTTCTGTTACTTTGCCGGACAGCCTTGATGATAATCGCTATTCGCTGGTACAGCTCATGAGCCAGGATACGATCAATCTGCCGGAAACGGTGGTGTTCCCCTGGCCAAGCCGCGAACATTTCAAACTAGAGTTTTTGGCAATGGATGTGAGCAATGAAATGCAGGCCAAGGCAATTGAAAACCTGGCTCAACGTACCCTCGAAAGGGCTCGCTCAACAGTACCTTCCGATGGGGATGAGCATGCCGATTTTTACCTGCGGCAGCAAGCTCGCGATTATTACTACATTGGCCAGACTCCTCCCATGAACATCTTCAATCCTATCGCCTGGAAGCAATTCTTCGATGCCTGGAAGAATGGCGATTTCAAAAAGAAGAAAAAGAAGGATAAATAGAAGTAGGTCGTCTCATTTTTTTGAAATCCCACTGTGGAGCGTTACATTTGTTTGCCACATGAAAACGGTAGGCGAGCCCACAAACTGTTTTGTCTTATTGCATGAAGGTTACCCATTATTTCGAAAAAGCAAAAGGCGATACCCTGGTATCATTTGAAGTGTTGCCACCATTGAAGGGCGGAGGTATGCAGGCAATTTTCGATACCCTCGACCCCCTGATGGAATTTAAGCCTCCCTTTATTGATGTGACCTACCACCGGGAAGAATTTATTTATAAAAAAAGAGAAAGCGGGTATTATGAAAAAACGGCTATCCGTAAGCGCCCGGGTACGGTCGGCATATGCGCCTCCATTGTACATCGCTATGGGGTGGATGCTGTCCCCCACCTCATATGTGGCGGGTTTACTAAAGAAGACACAGAAAATGTGTTGATCGATCTAAATTTTCTCAATATTAATAATGTACTGGCTATTAGAGGCGATGCCCGCAAATTCGATGGCAAATTTGTGCCGGAACCAGCCGGCCACAGCTACGCCCTCGACTTGGTAAAGCAGGTGGTAGATATGAATACCGGAAAATATCTGGATGACAATATTGAGAATGGAGAGAAAACGGATTTTTGTATCGGTATAGCAGGTTATCCCGAAAAACACTTTGAAGCACCCAACCTCAATACCGACCTGCAATTTACCAAAGCAAAAGTGGATGCAGGGGCTAATTATATCGTTACCCAAATGTTTTTTGACAATCAAAAATACTTTGAATACGTCGAGTTGTGCAGAGCCAACGGAATCCATGTGCCCATTGTAGCCGGCCTCAAACCGCTGACCCGAAAATACCAAATCAGCTCGCTGCCGCGCCTGTTTCATGTCAACCTCCCGGAAGCCCTGTCCAAAGAAGTGCTTGCTGCCCGTGATGAACAAGCCGTTAAGCAGGTTGGTATCGAGTGGTGCATTGAGCAATCGAAAGAGCTGAAAAAAGCAGGCATTCCGTGTTTGCACTACTATACGATGGGCGATTCGGCAACTATCCGAAGTATTGGCGAGCAGGTATTTTAGCCAGGCAATTCATGGCAACTTACAACCTATACAGCCTATGCAACTAAGAGCGTGTTGGGAATTTGCTTTTGAAGCGAACGCGGCCAAATTTTATTCTGAACGAGACCTGAGCAAGCGAAAGCTTGCGAACCGCACAAAGCGGATGGGATGCCGGGAGCATAGCCTTAGCTACGCGACCGAAGAGGTAATTGTACCGACGGATACAATTACACGATGTACAGGAGAAAATTTGGCAAGAACAGCCCGAAGGGTGAAATCCAAACATGCGCTAAAAAAGTTGCTGTCAATTTTCGTTTTGTTCGCTTGCTGTTTATCGCCTTTTGCCCAGCAAATGTTGCAATCCCCCGAGCAGTTTTTACCTCATCCGTACGGTCGCCAATTTAGCCCACACCACTTGCTGGTAGCTTATTATGAATATGTGGCTGCCAACAGCCCAAGGGCTCGCCTGAGCCAATATGGCCAAACCGTAGAACATCGGCCCCTAGTATATATGATTATTTCCAGCCCCGAAAATTTGGCCAACCTGGATGCTATCCGCTTGCGGCATTTGCACACTGCCGGCTTGGTGAAAGGGGATGGGCGGACTTCCGACAAGGCCATTCTCTGGCTGAGCTTTGGCGTTCACGGCAATGAAGCGGCAGCTTCTGAAAGCGCATTGGCTACCCTTTATGAGCTGACGCGCCCTGATCGGCCCGATGTACAAAAGTGGCTAAAAAACACAATCGTTATCATCGATCCCTGCCTCAATCCGGATGGCTATTCTCGCTATACACATTGGCACAATGGTGTGTGCAATACCACCCCCGATCCGGCAGCCTATGCCCGTGAGCATGTGGAACCCTGGCCAGGTGGACGCGTCAATCACTATCTGTTTGATCTCAATCGCGACTGGGCCTGGCAAACCCAAAAGGAAACCCAGCAGCGCCTGGAAGTATATCATCAATGGATGCCGCACATACATGTCGATTTGCATGAGATGTTTCACAACAGTCCTTACTATTTTGCGCCGGCAGCACAGCCTTATCACAATTATATCACCAAATGGCAGGCGCAGTTTCAAATGGAAATTGGAAAAAACCATGCAAAATATTTCGATCAGGCCGGCTGGCTATACTTCACACGCGAAGTGTTTGACCTGCTTTATCCCAGCTATGGAGATACCTATCCGACCTTCAAAGGAGCCATCGGGATGACCTACGAGCAGGGCGGCCACAGCCGAGCCGGGCGGGCTATTGAAAAGGCTACAGGAGATACCCTTCGACTGGCTGACCGCATCCTGCATCACGTCACTGCCAGCCTTTCTACATTGGAAGTATGCAGTAAAAATGCGGAGCGGCTTATCCGAAATTTTACCAACTATTATCAGACGGCCAATGAACAGCCCCCGGGAAAATATCGCTCCTACATCATAAAGGGAAACAATCCTTCCGGCAAGCTGAAAGCTTTAACCGCTTTGTTGGGTAAAAATAAAATTCGATACGGCAGGGCAAAAACTGCAAATGAGCCAATCAAAGTATTCGATTTTCAGGAACGAAGCCAAAGGTCTGTAAAGCTGGAAGCTGATGATCTGGTTGTCCCCGTTCGGCAGGCCTTTGCAGTACTGGTGCAGGTGCTGTTCGAGCCGGAAACCCTATTGACGGATTCCCTTACATACGATATCACCGCATGGTCCATTCCCTATGCTTTTGGTTTGAATGCCTATGCTTGTCAGCAAGACTTGCCTGTGAAAGGGGATTGGCGGCCCGCTAAAAAAAGCAATCCTGTGACCTCACCAGAAGGCGCCTACGCTTACTTGTTTAGCTGGAATTCAGCAAATAGTATCAGGCTGTTGGCCCTGCTTCATCAAGCTAATGTGAAAGTGCGCAGTGCTTCCAAAGCCTTCCAGTTGGATGGAGCCAACTATGCCCCAGGTAGCTTGATAGTCACCCGTGCTGATAATATTCAACTTGCCAAACGCTTTGATGAAACGGTAAGACGTATTGCTCAAAAAGTAGAGGAAGAGGCCATAAAGGTGGAAAGCGGATGGTCGGATGAAGGGCCGGATCTGGGCTCTGGTAAAATGAAATATTTGGAACCTCCCAGAGTATTGCTAGCCACAGGGGCACATAGTTCGGCCAATAGTTTTGGACAGGTTTGGCACTACTTTGAGCAGGATATCAGCTATCCGGTCACGGTAGTGGAAGCGAAGCGCTTGGCTAATGTACCCCTTGATGATTTTGAAGTCATTATCCTGCCGTCTGGCAATTATTCCTCTGCTATCAAGGCGACAACTCAGGATCGTTTGAGAGACTGGATGAAAGAGGGAGGGAAACTGATAGCAATGGGGAGTGCTCTTTCTTTGTTTGAGGGCAAGGCTGGTTTTGGCCTCAAGCGATCAAATAAGGAGGATAAACTAACGCGATCAGATGGTGGGGCTAATGCCCTGGCGCGACGGTTGCATTTGTACGGCGAGCAGGAACGGCAGGCACTCAGCAAATCCATGCCGGGAGCTATTTTCAAACTCCGGATGGACAGTAGCCACCCATTGGCTTTTGGCCTTTCTACGTATTACTATTCCCTGAAAACCAGTCGTCGGGCGTATAGCTTTCTTGAAAATGGCTGGAATGTTGGCACCGTAGGGGAGGAGCCTGAAGTGGTAGGATTTGCGGGAGCTCAGGCCCTGGAAACCATGAAAAATACCACCGTTTTTAGTGTGGAGCAGATTGGTAAAGGAAGGATTGTATATATGGTGGACAATCCGCTTTTTAGAGGATTTTGGGAAAATGGGAAACTCGTTTTTGGCAATGCTGTATTCTTGGTAGGAGCAAAGTAAAACGCTCCTAAAAAGCGTGGCCATAGTTGAGCAAAGGGAAAGGGTAAACATAGCCACTATCGAAGGCCAGGAAAGTGCCAAAAAAGAACCGGTTTTTATTTTTAACTATGCCAAACATCAGGCTGGGAATGACTACCCTGCCATAATCATTGAAGTGTAAAAAGGTTTCGGAAGATATATGCCATTTGCTGCTCAATCGAAGCTTTCCACCAAAGGAGAGCACAAGGGCCCTTTCGGCACCTCCATAGCCGCCAAAAAGCCACGATCGCCCCAGGCTAATATTGAAATGCTGCTCCGGCACCCCCACAGTGTATGAGATGTGTGGTACCACAATTACACCAAGACCGGTATAAAGAGAAGAGAAAAATAGCACACCTCCTCCCACGTTGTGTCGGCTGCTCCGCTTATTGGTGGCAAATTTCAACTTGCCGATCACCAGGTCCGGGATGGAGAAGCCAGTCATCAGGGCAACATTGTTGTTCAAGGGAAATTCAACCAGATGCAACAATCCGTAGTGCGTTTGATAATCCACATGATCTTCAGCGATAAAGGAAGTGGGACTCGCCAGCAGGTTTTGGTAGCCGTGAATTTTGTTGAAATCCAAAGGTACCATCAATGTGTCACCCCTTTCTTTGGTAATATTGAGCAACTGGTAAACGTCCCGTCTGCGAAACTCAATAAGCTGTTGGCGATATTTAAACAAAATATGATCTTCTTCAATGCTTTCAAGGGTGCCCTGTAGCTGGCTTTTCGAATTCAGGCGAATGATGAAAGTACCAGAAGTGTCAATACCTTCTAGCGGGTAGCTGCTTCCAGACTTTGTAGGCTGAACTGGCTTTTTTACTATGATCCGCTCAATTTCATCATCTTTGAAAAGCATAGTATCCTGCTGCTGAACAAAATAAATAGTGGAATTTTCAATGTTTACTACGCGGCCTTCCAGGCTGACGCCGCTATGCAGCTTGATCAAATGCTTGGCAAAAGCATCATGGGAGTCAAGCTTACCAATGATCTTGATTTGGGTGAATGCAGATTGAGATACAAACAGGAAAAATAATAAAAAAAGAAGGTGATTGGTTTTCATCAGCTTTAGTTTATAGCCATCGAAGAAGGAGTAATGCTCCGCTATCCTATCACAATAATATCAAATATCGTTTTTATTTAAACTATAGAAGGGTTTTTTTATTTTCACCTGGCTTGACCGCTAGCACGGATCAAGGAACATCAGGCGAGCGAATACACAAAAAATACTACTTTTGCAGCATCACGAAATATAGCAAACACCATGATAAAAGCGAATGATCCAAAGCTCCGCTCCTGGCTGCCGGTAGCTCCCGATTCCGACTTCCCAATCCAAAATCTACCCTTTGGGATTTTCAAAACCCACAGCTCTTCGGCACGTGCTGCTAGCATTATCGGCGATCGGCTGATCGACCTGTCGGCACTGCACAGTATGGGGCTACTGGCGGGACTCAATATTCCCCGCAAAGCACTCGAACAATCTACCCTCAACGACCTCATCGGCCTCGGCAAATCCAAAACCAACGCGCTTCGCCAGCGCCTTTCCGACTTGCTCAATGCGGAGGATGAACAATGGAATGCCCGAAACAAAGCGAATGACTTTTTGCACCATATTGCCGAAGCTCAACTGCTGATGCCTGTGCAGGTCAGAGACTATACCGACTTCTATTCGAGCATCGAACATGCTACCAATGTAGGCAGCATGTTCCGCGATCCCGAAAATGCTTTGTTGCCCAATTGGCGCCACATCCCGGTTGGCTACCACGGCCGTGCTTCATCCATCGTAGTGTCCGGTACGGATATCCGGCGCCCCAAAGGGCAAACCTTGCCGGCCGGTGCCGACCAACCTGTGTATGGCCCGTCCAGCTTGCTCGATTTTGAGCTGGAGATGGCCTTCGTTGTAGGCAAAGGAAACGAGCTGGGGACCCCAATACCAACTGGCCGGGCAGAGGAGCACATTTTCGGACTCATGCTTTTCAACGACTGGTCTGCGCGGGATATTCAAAAATGGGAGTATGTGCCGCTGGGCCCTTTCCTGGGCAAAAGCTTTGCCTCTACCGTTTCGCCCTGGATTGTGACGCTCGAAGCGCTTGAACCATTTCGGGTAGCCGGGCCGAAACAGGAGCCGGCCGTTTTACCCTATTTGCAAATTGATGGGAAGCACAATTTCGATATTGATCTTGAAGTGGCGATCCAGACAGATGGCGGCGCGGTGAAAACGGTATGCCGGTCGAATTTTAAATATATGTATTGGAGCATGTGCCAGCAGTTGGCGCATCACACCGTGAATGGCTGCAACCTTGGCGTAGGGGATATGTGCGCATCCGGAACGATCAGTGGCCCCACTCCCGATAGTTACGGTTCGATGCTGGAAATCAGCTGGCGCGGCACCAAGCCTGTGGCTATGCCAGACGGTAGCGAGCGAAAATTCATCCATGACGGAGACAGCGTGCTTATGCAGGCCCATGCCGAGCGGGAAGGTGTACGCATTGGATTTGGTGAGGTGAGCGGAAAGGTGTTGGCAGCTTTATAAACTCAACTCCTGCTTGTTGGATAATTTGATTGAATAAAATTGGCACTTCAAAAACACATCATCCGGCTGCGCAAATTCAGGCTTTTGCATCGCTACCTCGGCTTGACCTTGGCCTTGCTGCTCATCATCAGTGCCGTTACGGGAGTATTGCTGGCGCTGAAAAAAGAAGCGGATTTCCTTCAGCCTCCTACTTCCAAAGGTGCCAGCCAGGACATGAAAAACTGGCTGCCACTAGACCAGCTGGCGCGGAAAGCCCGGCAAGCCTTGATCGATTCTGATAACCAGCAAGGCGAAAACCACATCGACCGTATTGATGTGCGCCCTTCAAAAGGGATGATTAAGGTACTCTTTGAAGAGGGGCAATGGGAGGTACAAATGGATGCCAGCACCGCCGAAGTCCTTTCAATTGGTCGCCGCCATTCCGATTGGATTGAGGATTTACACGATGGTTCCATCATTAGCGATGGCTTTAAGATCGGTTCGATGCTATTTTTGGGTATGGGCTTGCTCTTTCTGATAGGCACAGGTTGTTGGCTTTGGTACGGGCCAAAGCACGTCAGGCGGTTAAAGAAAAAACTGTTTCAGTTTGCCGGGCGAGGCGATGTGAAGTAGCTCACAATGTCTTTTTAAAAATAGAGAGCGTGAAATTTAAATTTGCCAAGCGTATTGATTTCCAGTGCAGGAGCCGGGATTTTGAGTACATTGAAGAGCGAAAAGAGTGTCTTTAAGAAAGGGCTATTCGTTTTGATACGCGTCAGATCAATGTCAGGCGACAGATAAAATTGGCGGTATCTTGGATGGCTTTGTTCGCTCAGTCGATAATCATGGCCTTGCCATTCCCATTTGTTGTCAAATCCTCCGTACAAGTTGTGTGCTCCATAACCCACCGCTACATTTAGCCAATCGGGCAGTCGGCTCTGCGGGGCGAACGCTTTCAAATTGGCAGAAGCCCAAATGGTCATTGCATTGTAATCCTTTAAAAAGGAAGCAGTATAATGACTGCCAAATAGCTCATCTGCCCGGCGCTTGAGCAAATCGGTATGCCCTCCGTCCAGACTGCGCAGCACCCACCGGGGGTAGGTGGTGGGGGTTGACGACACCTTGAAGGTGATGCGCTGCTCCTGCCAAAGCATCTCCTGACCGATAAACATAGTTACTCCCAGCGTATTGAAGGCAATGTCGGGAATAGAAAAGCCCCACTTCTCAGAAAAGCCGTCCAGCGTTTCTATCGAAGCTTGCAATACAGTGCCTGCTGCTGCGCCGATCCAGGCGGCCTTAGAGCGATTGATGCCCGTCCAACGTGCCCCTTGAAATACCCAGCGACTTTCGAAGTAGGCAGTGAAAAGGTGCCCTGCTTTATCCATATCATTCCACTCTCCGGCATCATTGAAAAAATGGAAAGCACTGCGTTCAAAATCGGCATACCATAGCTCATTCAAGCCTATCATGGTAGCCGAATATACCCCGGCACCTATTGAAGTAGCCGTCCAAAATCGGGCTTTGTGCAGGCTGTCGGCGGGTTGAAAAAATCGTAAGGAAGCTTGTTCCTGCGCGGGCAGAAAAAGGGCAAAGCTCAGGAGTAGCCAGCAGAGGAAGCCGCGGATAAGTAATAATTGCATAGGACGGTTAAAAATTACGGCTAAATTATTATAATTTTAGCAATCTTACATCCCCTCTGGTATGAGTGAACAAAAGCACATCAAATGGTTGGTACGGCAACTGCCTGAGCTGGTACGGCAGGATGTATTGTCAGAGGAAAGCGCTGAACAGTTGCGCTACTTTTACCGGCAGAGGCATTCGGGGGCCGATTATAATATGGCCTTTGTGATAGCCGGCATATTAGGTGCTGTGCTCATCGGTGGCGGCATCATCATGATATTTGCTTACAATTGGGAAGATCTGTCGCGGAGCTGGCGTACGGTGTTAAGCTTTATGCCGTTGATTGTTGCCCAACTCTTGTACACCTATACCTTTTTTAAGAAACCCCAAAGTACCGTCTGGGTGGAATCCAGCGCAGCCTTTTTAATGCTTATGCTGGCAGCTACGATCTCCTTAATTAGCCAAACCTATCATATCGCCGGGAGTATGGAGAGCTTCCTGTTTTACTGGATGATCTTGAGTATTCCACTGCTCTATTTGATGAATGCAAGCTTGCCGGCCATCATCTATCTGATGGGGATAGCCAGCTGGGCCTGGCATGCCGATGGCTCACACTCTGTGTATTATTACGGATTTCTGGCCGCGGCTGCTCCACATCTGGTTTACAATATTAATCCCAAAGCCCCAACTGCCAGAGCCAATATACTTGGCTGGACGCTTATCATCACGGTGGCGATTGCTTATTATGGGGTGATAGAAATGAAGATGCCGATCTATAGCTTGCTGGGAGCAGCGATCCTGCTGGCTTTGCAGTACGTTTTTGGCCAACATTTTTACAAGTACAATCGCATGTTGTACAAGCGGCCCCTGCGCACATTTAGTGTGAGCATGATCTTTATCATGTGTATGATGCTGGGATACGACTGGCCCGACGAAGTTTTTTCGGCCCGGCAATGGCTGTTTGGAATGGACTACGCGCGCTGGGCAGGCTTTGCCAACTGGCTGTTTTGGATAGCGAGCCTCATTGGCCTTGTTTGGCTGGCGCTGCGCCGCTGGCGACTGGAAAAGCCGATCAATTGGTTTGTTTTTCTATTTCCGCTGATGATAGGTGTTGGCTTGTGGCTGAGTATAAATGGACAGACGCGCATGGCTATTGTACTAGCCAATGTGTACTTGTTCGGTTTTGGCATTTTTTACATTCAAACGGGCATTCGGCGGCGGCGCATAGCCTTGGTGAACATAGGCATGTTTTTTATCGCCTCGCTAATCATTGCCCGCTTTTTTGATACCAATTGGAGTTTTATTACCAAAGGAGTAGTATTTGTGCTTTTGGGCATTGGCTTTTTACTGGTAAACGTAGCACTCAACCGCCGACTGAAGGGCGGCAGAGATATTCACGAGGCTGAAACCCTTTAATCAGGTTTTTGTAGGTATTGGTATAAAAAGATCAACCGCAGCGAGGCGGTAAGCGTATTATTTACATTCTCAACACTAATTTTTATTTCAATGAATAATTCAAATAGTTCAAAAGCTTCCAAGCAAGGTCGCTTGATTTCCCTTGGGATCATTGTTATGGTGGCCCTGATATTGATAATCGGTCTGTCCAACAGTATTTTCCTGACGATTGAATCGGGTACCAAAGGCGTATTGTTCAAACGATTTGGCGGAGGGCTTGACAAAGAACACGTTTACAGCCAGGGCTTTCATGTGATCGCTCCGTGGAATACCATGTACGTGTACGATGTACGGATCAATGAAAACTTCGAGCAGATGCAAGTCCTTTCCAAAAATGGGTTGACCATTAGCGTAGATCTTTCCTATCGTTTCAACCCGACACCAGATAAGATCGGCTATCTCCACGATGAAATTGGTAAAGATTATTTGGGGCGCATCATCAAGCCCGAGATTCGTTCCGCTACCCGCGAAGTGATTGGCAAGTACCTGCCCGAAGAGCTGTATTCCAGCAAGCGGGAGGCTATTCAGGATGAGATATTTCAGCGTACCCAAGAAGCAATGGCGAAAAATTATCTGGTGCTGGATGCTGTGCTGATCCGGGAGGTGAAGCTGCCCGAAACATTGCAGGCTGCTATCGAACGCAAACTTAAAGAAGAGCAATCTTCTTTGGAGTATGAATTTCGTCTTGAGCGCGAACGCAAGGAAGCTGAGCGAAAGGTCATCGAAGCACAGGCAAAAGCGGAAGCCAATCGTATCCTCAATGCCAGCTTGACCAACAACATCCTTAGAGACAAAGGTATTGAAGCCACTCTTGAATTGGCCAACTCCTCCAACTCAAAGGTGGTAATCGTTGGTGGTGGCAATGAAGGCTTGCCCTTGATATTGGGTAACTGAGGCGGGAATTAGAAGGGGCCATTCCTTTTCATTAGTAGCAAACTGTGCTACTGATTAGCTAATTATGCATGTATATTATTTTGTAATTCAGAGAATTGATGCTATTTTTGAGGTGTCAAAGCATTACTATGAAGAAACAAAGGCCTGAATTTTTTGGCCTTTTTTCCTTCCCTACACACAATCCAGACTTAGCTCATGTTTAAAAATCGTTTTTGAGACGACGGCTAGCAAATATTATTTTAGACAAGGCGCAGCGGAGCCTCGTAGCCTTAGCTACGAAGGCGAGTACGTAAGGTCGTATAAAACAATATTTGGCCTCGGTAGTCCAAAGGATGAAATTTAAACATGATCTTAACTTTCAACAATTGCTGGCAGGTACAGTCCCCCCCTGAAAATTGCCTGTCGTGAAACTCTGTAGCAATTCGATCCCAATTCCTTCAAAGCAGCATTTATACACACTTACGGGTTTTGCTATTCGCAAAACTGTATGATGAAGTCAAGATAGATGAACACCTACACCAGAATTCTTATTGCGGAAGACCAGGAAATGTTTCGCATGGGCTTGGTTGAAGTATTGCGGAAGAGTGGGAATTGGGATATTATCGGCACTGCTGCCGATGGGCGCCAAGCCGTGGATATCGCTCGTAGAAAACGGCCTGAAGTGATTGTGATGGATGTCGATCTACCCAAACTCAATGGAGTGGATGCCTGCCGCATGATCCTCAAGGACTTGCCAAATGTAAAAATATTGGCTCTTTCCTACGCTGAAGAAGAAGCTTCGATATTTGCAATGATCAATGCCGGAGCGCTGGGCTACGTACATAAGGAAGCCAGTATGGAAGAACTAAAGCTGGCTATACAGGCATTGGCAAAAGGCGACAGTTACTTCTCCAAGTCAATATCTTCGGTACTTCTTTCGAGCCTGCGCAACAATTGGCCGAACGACAAATATCCCGACCAACGAATCGCCAATGAGATCACTACGCGAGAGTTGCAAATCCTGCAGTTTATCGCTGAAGAACTAAGCAATAAAGAAATTGCCGACCGCCTTTTCATTAGTCCCCGAACTGTAGAGACGCACAAGCGCAACATGATTCAAAAATTGAAAGTGCGGAATACGGTGGGGTTGATAAAGTATTACTTCAACATAGCCTGCACCCAAAAAGAAAGCACTGCGTGATTCCCGTAGTGTTGACTTTTTTAAATTAAGGGAATCACGTAGTAAAATTACGTTTTATAGGTATGAAATAAGCAGATGATAAACGATAATTTTGCTTCTGTACATTTATTCCAAATGAAACTAAAGTACTACTACTAAGCTACTCACTCCCAATCCGGTACAGTCCCCCCAATGCCCCAAGTCTTTAAGCCCTTATTTGCCTTTCTGAGGAATGCTTTTCCCATTGCCGATTAGTATCAAATTGAGTACGGATGTATCCTGCAATTCAGTCTGCGGGATAGGAAAGTATAAATTTTTATTAGATCACCTTAAATTTTTAAAACTGTTAAATCATGAAAAAATCAATCCTATTACTTGCTGTCCTTTTCAGTGTAGGTATGTTGAGCGCACAATCAAACGTTAGCCACGTCACCCAAGCGGGCAATGAGAATGTAACCGTAGTAACTCAGGTTGGCATGCAGAATGAGTCAACTGTTATTCAAAATGACGATAGCAATGAGGCCGATGTTAGTCAAAGTGGCGCGTCCAATGCTTCTGAAGTAGGCGTTACCGGTGGAGCTAACGTAGTGTCCGTTGCTCAGGTAGGAGCTTCCAACCAAAATGTGACCTTGATCTCCGATGCCAACAATACAGCTCAGTCTGTACAAAGTGGCGACTTGAATGTCACACAGCAGGAAGTGGTAAATACAAATAGCAATGTCACGTCTATCCAGGAAGGTAGCAGCAATAAAACTATCCAAACCCTTACTGGCGTTGGTGGAAACACTGCTTTTAGCCAAACCTTAGGTGATGGCAACATCTCTACTCAGGTACAGGATGGTGAAAATACCAATGTATTTGTCGATCAGGCTGGTAATAATAACCTGGCTACCGTTGAGCAGGCAGGTGTTTCTAATAACCTGAACGCTGTACAAAGTGGCGACGGCAATAGAATGTCTGCCAGCCAAAATGGTAATAACAACTATGCAGGTGGCGAAAACGATGTTCTGCTCAACCAAACTGGTAACGACAATGCCTCTACTCTTGTGCAGGAAGGCGACCAAAATGCCGCAGCTATTTATCAGACTGGCGATGCCAACGAAGCGATCAATTCCCAGTCCGGTATGAGCAACAACAGCATCATTGACCAGATGGGTAGCAGCAATTCAGCAACTGTAACGCAATCAGAAAATTAAAAATAATAGGTAGGTGATAAACAAGGTGGATTCGGAAACCGTTTTTCCGGCTTTCGGATCCATCTCATCACCCTTATCTGTTAACTTGCGTAAGCTGAAATTGAATGCATACACCTAACACACTTACGATCATCTTTTTGCTAGGATGTTTTCTTAGCGGAAGCAATGTCTTTGCCCAGACCATTATCGGAGAAGATGTTTCTCTTCAGCCTTCTGACTTTCTGGAGCAAGAGCAAACCGATTTGCATAACTATGGCAATAACGCCTACCTTAAACAAATCGGAGATCAAAATGATATTTATATCCACCAGGTTCTTACAGGCGATGCGCACAATCTGATATATGCCTTGCAGGATGGGAATGACAACATGGCCAAAATTGCTCAAATCGGTAACCATGTGGAACTGGCCCTGATTCAGCAAGGAGACGGAAACCTCTACGAGCTGCTCAATCAGGAAGCCAATAACAACAAAATGGTAGCTATACAGGAAGGAAATACCAATACCATTGTACAACACCTGATCAATAGCAACCAGATCAACACCGAATTTGTGCAAAGAGGAAATAACAATGAGATCATTCAGGAGCTCATTGGAATACAGGCACGAAACTATAAAATACACCAGATAGGTGACGACCAGCAGATCATTATTCGCCAGTCATCTGCCTATTGATGCCTATTGATTGATAAAGACGCTGGGCGGCGCTCGGCGAGTCCAAGAGTATTGAAGGATAATGGATAATGAGACACTGCTTTTGTACATTACTGATACTTTTTCTTTTTTGCCCGCCAATCCACAAGTTGGCCGCAAAAGAGAAGAGCTTGAACATCCAAGAAGCTTTGACAACAGTTTACTGGTACTGCAGCACTGTTGACTCGCTTCCGCCTCCCCAAACCAACAGCCTGCCAAAGCATCTACCTTCGGCAATAGATGTCGAAATCTCAGGGCTGATCATCGATGAAACACGTACCAAAACAGGCCGTGATTTTTACGACCTGTTTTACAATCGATGGATTCCTCCGACTCATTTCAAAGCATACACAATCACCGTCAAAGAGCTGCCCGCTCGCGGGCGCGTCAGCAGGATCGCCTTGCTCCTGAATGACAAGGTTTTGACGCAAAGAGTCCTTCAGCCAAGATTTGACATTGTCGAAGCGCAAGTAAATACAGCGATTCGGTTGCTAAATGCACACATCAGTAAAGAAAATTCTTTGCAAAGGCAATTAGAAAATGAAGACCAGCAAGGGACAGGAATATTTTGATAAAACCCTGTTTGTCAGTTGTTTATACATTAAAGTGGCATAATTATGAAAAAATGTGTGTACCCTTTTCTCTTCGCCAGTTTGCTTTGGGGCTTCTTCGCTCCGGCTGTACAGGCTCAGGATTTGGTTTACAAACCTGCCAACCCCGCCTTTGGAGGAGAGACCTTCAACTACAACTGGCTGCTGGCACAGGCACAGGCTCAAGACCTCATTACCGACCCCGCTGCTCAAGAAAACGGTGCCAGTAGTTCACAGCTCGGCCTCGATGATTTTACCTCCAGCCTCAATCGTCAGCTGCTTTCCCAACTCTCAAGAGAGCTGATTACCAACCAGTTTGGCGAGAATGGTTTGGAAGATGGACAGTACACCGTAGGCAATTTTTCTATTGATGTGTTTTCAACTATCGAAGGATTAAATATTACGATCACTGATATTAATCTGGGTGAACAAACTCAGATCGTGATTCCGTTTTTCTGAAGATGTGGTAATAGCATCTTCTCCTAAGCAATCATCTCACACATTGGCGCAAGCCAACATCACCCCCTCACGCCTCGGGACAGGATATGCCCGGCGTGTTTAACACACAATCACCACCAACCTTTTTTGTGCCTCCGGGCGTGAAGAGGGTTGGGTGATTGCTTTTGAGTTTCTAAGAGTGCAAAAAATACAAAAGATGAATTGTAATCGACTACTTATCCTGTTTTCAATTTTTGTGACCCTGTTGAGCAGCAATTGCAATTCCATTATGCTGCAACCCATGCGTACTACGGAAGCCAGGCTTGGAGAAGAAACCCAGGGAACGATCGACCTGAAGAGCCTGCCCGACCCCAAGGAGAAAATTGTAGTGGCCGTGTACAAATTCCGCGACCAGACCGGTCAGTATAAGCCATCCGAGAATGGTGCCAATTGGTCAACGGCTGTCACCCAGGGCGCCACCAGTATATTACTCAAAGCCCTGGAAGATTCGGGTTGGTTTATACCGATTGAACGGGAGAATGTCAGCAACCTGCTCAACGAGCGCAAGATCATTCGCTCCAGCCGGGCACAGTATGGCTCCTCCGCCGATGGCCAGCAAAACCTCCCTCCATTACTGTTTGCCGGTGTTATCCTCGAAGGAGGTATCATATCCTATGATGCGAATGTGATCACGGGCGGAGCCGGAATGCGCTACTTCGGAGCAGGCGGTTCCAATCAGTACCGCCAGGATCGTGTCACCATCTATTTGCGGGCCATTTCTACCAGCAATGGAAAAATTCTGAAAACGGTTTACACGTCAAAAACTATCCTTTCGCAGGCAGTGGATGTGGGGTTGTTTCGCTTTGTGCGCTTCCGCCGTTTGCTGGAGGCCGAGATGGGCTATACCTACAATGAACCGGCAGAGCTGGCAGTCACCGAAGCCATTGAAAAAGCAGTGTTGAGCCTGATTATTGAAGGGGTCGATGACAAACTGTGGCAACTCGAAGAAGCCCGCCATTTGGTGTCGAAAGTGATACTGGAATATAAAAAGGAGAAAAAACTAATTTCCCAAACAGATCTCTTCGGCAGAAAGCTCGACAACCGCCGCCGCCGCTTTGCTTTGGGCGTTGGTACCAGTAGCCTGTTGTATAGAGGCGACTATCCGAACGCACAGCTCAAAACGGGCCTCGGCCTCAATATGCTTTATACGAGCAATCCCTTTTTGGGTTGGCATCTCAACTTTAATATGGGGCGTTTGGCTACCGAAAAATTCTACTCTTCCGATGTCAGCTCGCTGGATCTGATAGCCGAATATCGGTTCATGCCTTACGACGTATTCACCCCCACTGCCTTTGTAGGTGGGGGATACATCACCGAAAACCAGCGCAATCGCTTCGACTTTTCCAATAAACTGTATCCTAAATTGCAGGCGGGGCTGGGGTTGGAGTTTTTGTTCAATGAGAGCGTGGGATTGCGATTTGGTTTCGATTACAACTATGTGTTTAGCGATGCGCTGGATGCGGTGGAGCAGGGCAAGTACAACGATTATTATTGGCGCGGGCAGGTAGGATTGCAGTTCTACTTTGGTGGCACCGTGGAAGGAAAAAGAAAATTTGAGTATAAAAAATAGAGGACAAAATGGATAGATTAACTAAACCTTTCGGAGGCTTGTTATTATTGCTGCTACTTTTAGGTAGTTGTCAGGAAGATCTAATTACTCCTGAAGTTTTTGGCAGCCTGGAGGGAGAGATAGTACTGGAATCGGATGCTTCTGTAAAAATCGATGACGCCAAAGTATCCACTTCGCCCGTTTCCAATACCCTGTTTACCGACCTGCTGGGCCGCTTTGCATACGAATCGTTGAATGCCGGCACCTACAGTGTGCGAGTGGAAAAGACAGGCTACCTTTTGGCGAATGAAAGCGTCACGGTTTACGAGAATGAAACGACCCATTTGCTCATCAAACTGAAACCGGATACGCTCGACAACACACCGCCAGGCCTTCCGCAACTCATCCACCCGGCCGATGGCAGCCGGGATATGCCCATCTCTATGGAGCTGGTCTGGACGGCCACTGACAGCGATCCGGAAGATGTGTTGAGCTACGATCTGCTCTTATTCAACTCTAATATGAGCCTGGTGGACGAACTGCTGCTTGGCTCACAGGATACCAGCTATCTGCTCAGCGAGCTGGAATACGGATCAACCTATTACTGGCAGGTTAATGTGAGTGATGGAGAGGCTACCGTAAATGGGCCGGTTTGGCAGTTTGAAACCCTGCCTTTTCCAGAGCATCGCTTCCTCTTTGCCCGCAAGCTAAACGGCAAATACGACATCTACTCCTCCGATGAACAGGGCAATGTTCTACGCCTCACCGATATCCCCGGAAGTAGCAACTGGCGCCCCTTAATGAACCCCCAGCGCGACAAGATTGCCTTCATCTCCAATAAAGGGATCGAAACACAAATTTATATCATGAACCGGGATGGTTCCGGTCTTTACCAGCTTACGGATGTGCCGATAGCAGGCTTCAACCCGCCCGATCTGGACTTTTGCTGGTCACCGGATGGTAGCCGGATTCTTTATATGCAAAATAATAAACTGTACACCATTTTGATCGATGGTACGGGATTGGAGGTGTTTGTTGATGCACCGATCGGATTCACCTTTGCCGAATGCGACTGGACGGGGCAAGGCGATTTGATACTTGCCCGGACAGTGGGCAACGACATCTATCAATCCTCCATTTATACGATAAATGAAAATGGTTCTTATCAGTACGAAATCTTTCACGATGTAGATGGGGCTACTGGTGGAGCCGTATTTTCGATCGACGGTAGTCAGATATTGTACACCCATGATATGTCCGGCTTTGAGAATGAAAATGGCCGACAACTGGATGCCCGTATTTTCATCAAAAACCTACAAACTTTTATAGCCACTGATCTTTCGGTGGAAAAGCCCGATGGCACCAACGATCTCGATCCTCGCTTTTCGCCTGATGGCGCCTGGATCATCTTTACTAATACAAACAATGATGGCATCAGCCCACGAAATATCTACAAAATGCGGCTTGATGGCACTAACCGGACGCTACTTTTTGAAAATGCTGAAATGCCTGAATGGAAATAAGACCATGTTTAAAAATCGTTTTTGAGACGAAGGCTGGCAACTATTATTTTAAACAAGGCAGAGCGGAGCCTCGTAGCCTTAGTTACGAAGGCGAGTACGTAAAGTCGTATAAAACAATATTTGGTGTCGGTAGTCCAAATGGTGAAATGTAAGCATGATCGAATAGCACTCTTAAAGGTGCTGCTCAAGAAGTATTTTTTGTACCTCTATTTTAACTTCGGCCTGTTGGGTTACTTTCCGGGGGGAATATAATCCGCAGGCTGAAGTGTTTTTTATGAGTTCATCCTCCGCCTCAAAAGCATCCCCTTTGGCAACTGCCCGGAAAAGCTTACCTTTCCTGCAAAGTCAATTTGCATGTTTATCAATTCCCGCATTTTTCTGAACGACGGCAACGCTATGCCTCTTTTGGGCCTGGGCGTGTATTTGTCCAAAGAAGGTAGCGAGTGCTATGAGGCCGTAAGCTGGGCTTTGCAGACCGGATATCGGCTCATCGATACGGCTGCTTTTTACCACAATGAAGAAAGCGTGGGCCGGGCCATCGGCGATTCCACTATTCCTAGAGAAGAAATTTTTGTAACCACCAAACTTTGGAATGCCGATCAAGGCTACGACAGTACTTTGAAGGCATTTGACCAAAGCCTTGCCAAGTTAGGGCTTGACTATGTGGACCTCTATTTGATCCACTATCCGGTAGAAGGCAAGCGCCTCGAAAGTTGGCGGGCACTGGAAGTTATCAAAACCAGTGGTCGCTGTCGTTCAATCGGGGTGAGCAATTATCTGGACCGGCATTTGAATGAACTGCTCGACCACTCAGATAGCGTACCTGCGGTAAACCAATTGGAATTGCATCCCTATTGCTATCAATTGCGGTGGCCCACCTTGGCGGTTTGCCAGCAGCACAATATCGCTGTGCAAGCCTATAGCCCCCTGGTGCGTACACGCCGCTTTGGTGATGCAAAATTGCTTGCTTTGGCCCAAAAGTATGAAAAAACGCAAGCTCAGATATTGTTGCGGTGGGCCTTACAAGCCAATATCAGCACAATCCCAAAATCGAGCAATAAAAGCCGGATTGAGGAGAATGCAGATATCTTTGATTTTGAAATTGAAGAAGCAGATATGAAAGAGCTCTTTACTGCTTTTGATGAAAAACTTATCATTTGCTGGGATCCTGCCCAAACGCCATGATGTTGCTATAACATACTCAAAATCAATAAATTATAAATTATTAATTGTTTTATGCATTGTTGCTTTCGTACCTCCCGGCAGGAAAAATAGTGCTCGATAAAACCCAATGATATGACGCTCGCCGAATACCGCCAACAAGATGCCACTGCTTTGGCACAGCAGGTTCGCAAACAGGCCGTCCAGCCCGAAGAGCTACTCGAATTAGCCATCCGGCAGTGCGAAGCCGCCAATCCAAAGATCAATGCCATCGTCCACAAAATGTACGATGAGGCACGAACAATGAGCAGTGCCGTCAAAGCGGAAGCTCCCTTTGCAGGGGTACCCTTTCTCATCAAAGACCTGGCCGTAGCTGTTAAAGGGCATCCCATGACCTACGGTAGCCGCGCTTTGAAGGATAATATACCTTTATCCGACAACTATTTTACGCAGCGGCTGAGAGCTGCCGGCTTTGTGTTTTTAGGCAAAACCAATGTGCCGGAATATGGCCTGACGCCCTTTACAGAAAGTGAACTGTGGGGCCCGGCCTGCAATCCCTGGAATTTGGCGCATACACCTGGTGGCTCCAGCGGAGGATCGGGCGCAGCTGTGGCAGCAGGCATCACACCCATTGCCACCGCCAGCGACGGGGGCGGCTCCATCCGGATACCGGCTTCTTGCTGCGGCCTGTTTGGAATGAAGCCGTCAAGAGGGCGGATATCACTGGGGCCGGAGGTCGGAGAGGCTTGGGCTGGAGCAGTAGTGGAAGGATGTGTAAGCCGGACAGTGCGCGATAGCGCTGCATTTCTGGATGCCGTTTGTGGTGGCGCGCCTGGCGAGCTTTCGGTTGTGCAAAAGCCTCAACGGCCTTACCTGGAAGAGCTTCAACGGCTGCCCCGGCAGCTCCGCATCGGCTTTTCGACCCGCCATATAATGGGCGACAAAGTGGATAGTGACTGTGTCCAGGCTGTTCAGCATACGGCCAAATTGCTGCAATCTCTGGGGCATCAGCTTGAAGAAACGGAGCTTCCTTTCCGGCGAGCCGATCTGGCCGAAACATTCCTGATGATGGTATGCGGCCAAATGTCGGCTGATATTCAGAAAATTGGCGAACAGCTTGGCCGCAGGCTTACCATCAAAGATGTGGAACTCAACACCTGGGCCTTGCACATGCTCGGCCAAAGCTTTACGGCAGGGGAATATGCCTATCAAAAAAATAAGTGGAATGACCTGGCCCGTCGGGCGGCGGCTTTTCATGAGCAATATGACTTGTTGCTTACTCCTACCTTAGCCAGCCCGCCACCAAAGCTGAGAGCCTTGCACAACTCCAAAGCGGAGAATGGCCTGCTCAATTTGCTGCGCTTGTTGGGTGCCAAGCGTTTGCTGAAAGCCAACATCGATCAGTTTGCCGACAAGATATTTGGCTTCATTCCCTTTACACCCATTGCCAACATGACGGGCCAGCCGGCCATGTCGGTGCCTTTGTATCGCAATGCGGAAGGCCTGCCGATTGGCGTGATGTTCACAGCCCCGATTGGTGAAGAGGGCTTGCTGTTTCGCCTGGCCCGCCAATTGGAGGAGGCGCAGCCCTGGGATAAAGATTGGCCGGAGCTATAGCTCAAATCACTGCTCCGAAATACTGATCACCAAAAAGTCGAACTGATGCCGCTGGCCGTCAGGAGCCAGTGATTCATTGAACAAATAACTGTAGCGCAGCCCGAAATCAATCTCCAGCAAGCGAAGGGCACGGATGTCAAAAGTCAGCTCGGCACCTGCTGAATTGAAATCCTCGTTGAGATCAAAAGGGAAGCCCGCTTTCCGAATTCCGCGATCAAAAAAGCCATTCATTTTGACGCGCTTCAAAAATGCCAGCGGCCCGATTGCCAAATCGGGATACCAAAGCGGCAGGCTATAGTTGATACCAAATTTCCAGATTTCATCCGCACTCAGCCGGCTGTATCCACGAGGATAGAGATAAAAATCGGTGAAGCGGTAATTATCAAGCAAGCTTTCCTGCTTATAAGCTACATTGAAAACCAGGCTGTGGTTGCGGCTTAGTCCAGGCAGATAGATGTCCCCGCCCGCCAGCAAAACATCGCCCGAAAGCACACCACCCAACGTACGGCGATATCGGACATCAAGGTTCAACCCCAGGCGGGGGTTGAGATGCTGGACAGCCCTTCGGCGCAGCGTCCGAAATACCATGCGCAGGTCTATTGCTGAGAGTTGGTCGTTTTGAATCGCCGCTTTGTAAATAGCTTGCAGCTCATTGCTGCTTACCGGGCTCAAGGTATCCTTTAGTAAAAGGGCATTGGCAGGCGGCGGTACCCGGTGGAGCTTCATCAGCTGGGCATCTGCCCGCAGGAAAAGCTGAGTACTGTAGTGCCCGCGACTCAGGTTGAGCGGCAGAGCCAATCCACCTCCCAGCCGATCCTCCTGCCATTCGGGTGCATAGACAATACGTGTAATGCTGGTATCGGTAAGCGGAGCAAATTGTACGCCCAGCTCCTCCCGCCAGACTTTCCGGTAGCTCAAATTGATGATCGGATAGAGCTGGGCATAAGACAGATTACCCGTGATAGTCCATTGATTATCGTTCGTATTATAAAAGGTGCCGGCAGAAGCGGAAAGGGTACCAAATTTATTGTCCGACAAAATCTGCGCACCATAGATCGGATGCGTTGTGAAGGGCAAAATGCTGTGCGGATAAATTATCTGATTCCAGCTATTGAAGCGACTGACGGCAAAGTGATCCTGCGGAATCGAATCCAGAATCGGGCCGCCTTCCTGTAGCACCAGCGGCTCAAAAAAGGTGATGGCAGAGGAATCGGTTGGTTGGTAATCCGCCCACATCGCTTCGGCCAGCGGCATTGCTTTGATGTTGAAACCACCGGCACTAAACTCGCTAAAAGCCAGTGTTTTGGCATCTTTTGACAGAGTTGGATGAAAAGCACCGATAGGTACGGAGGTAAGTTGGTACAGGCTGTTCGTTTTGAGGTTTGCAGCAAATATATTGTTGATGCCTGTGTAGCCTGCTGCAAAAATAATCGTATCTCCCTGTACAAAAGGATGAGTGATTTGATGGGCTGTAGGTTTGCTCAGAGGGCGATATGTACTTTCTGCAAGGTCAATAATTTGTAAAAAATAGCGCTCGTTAGCTTTAGCCACCACTACGATGCCTTGCTCATCGGCGGTCCAGGCCGGATAAGAATAAGCAAGGCTCTCCGGATTAGGCAGGCGCTGCAATTCAGCTCCGCTTTGCGCGTCAAGGATGACGAGCTGCTGGGCCATCTGCTCATCAATAGCCACTGCAATGATGCGTCCGCTAGCAGGAGAAAGGGCTGGCGAGAAATAGCGGGACCTTGTAGTCAATTGACGCTTTTTGTGAGAAGCTATATCATAAAGGCGAATCACAGAAAAACTTTGGTATCGCCAACGCGGATCGAAGTTGATCTCTGCCCAGCAAATTTTTCCGCCAGCTATTGAAAGCGAATTGGCAGGCGGGGCAAGGCGGATGCCGGGCCGGGTGAGCAGGGTTTCCTTGCCGTCCTGATCGATCTGTACAATGGCAGGGATTTGATCGAAACTCCGCTTTTCAGCAATCAGGCTGCCATCATCCAGATAATGGGGGTGATTGAAATGAGTGACGGTCTTTTTAGCTTTAGTATTCAAAAGTTTAGAGGTAGTAAAGCGAAGTTTTTTCTTTTCCAACAGCCATTTTTCTGCCAGTTCATCAAACGTAACGCGATACAATTCAGGACTGCTCAGGCCGCTGTGTTTTTTTAAATTCCTTGAAAAGGGAAAAAACAATCCCTTGTAACGCACCGCATCGGCCATTACCTTTTGCCAGATCGCTTTGCCAAACTCGCGGCGGGCATAAGTAGTCATGTAATAACCAAGCGGATACCAGCTGGGTACAAAATCTTTGAAAGAGCCGGCTCCGGCCTTCTCATAGTGGTAGCGCCGCCCTTCCAACAGCAGCGCCCGGTATTCCATATCGAATGCCGGTAAACGCCCCCGGCCGGAGCGGGAGAGAGCCGTTTCGGCACCCACCGCATCCCCCTCGAAGTACCAACGCGGCAGAGCTGTGGCCATCAGCCCGCCCCACGCCCAGGAGCCCAGCGTCTTGCGGGCAAGGCGCGTAGGCCCGCGCAAGGCATTGGCAAATTGCTGTACATGCCGATACTCGTGAAGGGTCAGCAGGTCGAGCCAGTCACTACTACAATCGAACTGGGGTGGGGTCGTAAACAACTCGGAACGGAACGGCCCGACGGTCACAAAGCCATTGGAAAGGGCAGGCTGATTCTGCAAAAGAATACTCACCTTTTCTCTTTTTTCTCCTACCGAGGCAGATGCCTGCTCCCAAAGCTGGTGTACCAAATTGGCAACTCGCTGCCCTTGGCTTTCTAAACCTGCAGGAAAGATGACCTGCACTTTGTCGGTGTGAATTTGCTGCCATTTGAGATGTGTAGGGTTGAGGCCGATAGGATTGGCGGGAACCTGCGCGTCGGCAAAAAGCAGGCAGAGGAATGCCAGGAGCAAAGGAATGGCAAATCGGGCAAACATAAATCAGAGCAGTTGATTTACCTGGCAAGTTAGTCAAATTGAATGAAGGCAAGGGAAATGGTCAGCTGTTTATGAATACTGCCTGCCCATTGATTCGGCCCTTCCAGCTGCCGTGTGCCTGGGTAGGGCCACCAAGGTGGCCGCCGTCATCCACCTTTAGTCGATAGTGGTCGGTAGAAATGATCTGATGAGGGTCGCGTTTCTTGTAGCCGCGCAGGAGGTAGGATCGCGTGCGAGGATCATAGGTGCCACGTACAAACTCAGTAGCGCTGCTGCCGAGCTTGCTTTGGTAATAGTCTTTGCTGGAAGTATCGTGCTCATCGTATCGCACTACCGTCCACTCAAAGCGGCCTTCTACTTTATTGTCGGAAGAATGCTGAAGAAGGAGATCAAATTCAAAAAGATAAGTGGTGCCAATAAGGTTCCATTGACCGTGAAATTGCTTTGCTTGGGCCGTCAGCTTCACCGGGTTTGATGACAAAAAAAAGAGGGATAGGCCTATCAGAAAGTATCGCATCAGTTTTTTTTTCGATCAAACGTCGGCCGGAGTCGGATGCGTATAGCCAAAGGTGAAATTTGTAAATAATTGGTGCAATATCGAGTGTAAGCTAGTGGTTATTATAGTAAGCAGGCGCCAAATGCCATTCCTGCAAATCCCTGAGCATATTTCGACTTTAGCCGTCATAACGTCCTTCGTTATATACCGATGCTGATTCATTATACCGCTGGCGGTTCGAGAGTGATATACACGCTTGCTAAATTTATTGAATTTTTTAAAATCATCAATAAATTCACCACCGCGCATAATTTGGTTTATCCGCTGTAACTCGCCATACGTCTAAAAATAGCTATCTTTACTGTTTCGGTTGCTATTTTCAAAACTGCAAGTTTTTATCTCCTTACAAATCATTAATAAACCATGAAGAACAACCTGTTATTTCTGCTTTTTTTCCTATGCATGGGGAGTTTTGCCACCGCGCAGGACATTCCTGTTTTTAGTCCAGATGACATTGACATTAAGTACAAATCGTACACACTGGACAATGGTCTTCGGCTCATTGTTCATGAAGATCACAAGGCACCCATCGTGGCGGTAAATGTATGGTACCATGTAGGGTCAAAGAATGAAAAACCCGGCAAAAGTGGATTTGCCCACCTCTTCGAACACCTTATGTTCAATGGTAGTGAGCATTATGATGACGATTACTTTCAGGTACTTGAGCGTATTGGTGGTACCGATCTCAACGGAACTACGAATAATGATCGGACCAACTATTTTCAGAACGTCCCTACGGCTGCTCTTGACCAGGTGCTTTGGCTCGAGTCCGACCGGATGGGCCACCTGCTGGGAGCTATTGATCAGGAGAAGCTGGATGAGCAGCGGGGAGTAGTACAAAATGAAAAGCGGCAGGGCGAAAACCAACCCTATGGCCGCCAGTACACCTTGATTACCAAAGCGATGTTTCCCAAAGGGCACCCTTACAGTTGGACCGTGATCGGCGAAATGGAAGACCTCAATGCCGCTTCGCTGGATGATGTACACGAGTGGTTTAAACAATATTATGGAGCTGCCAATGCTGTGCTTTCAATAGCCGGAGATGTGAATGCCGACGAAGTGCATGCCAAAGTAAAGAAGTATTTTGGCAATATTATCAGTGGCCCGACCCTTGTTCGACCCGAGGTGAACATCCCGGTTCGCACTGCCGATACCCGCCAGGTATATGAAGACCGGGTGCCGGAATCGCGCATTGTCATGGTATGGAATACGCCGCAATGGGGAACCAAAGAGGACGCCTACCTCAACCTGGCTGCCAATATCCTGACGAACGGCAAAAACTCCCGCTTGTACAAGCAGCTTCGGTACAAAGATCAGACAGTAACTTCGATCAACTCCTTTCACTGGGCCAAAGAAATTGCCGGCAACTTCATCGTGCAGGCCAATGTGAAGCCCGGCAAAACCGTAGAAGAGGTGGAAATGGCGATCAATAAAGTAATGAAAAAGCTGATCGAGAAAGGGCCAACCGAGCAAGAACTCAAACGGGTGAAGGCTCGCTATTTTGCCAACACCATCAAGCGGCTTGAGCGCATCGGCGGCTTTGGTGGCAAATCGGATGTGCTGGCCATCAATGCCGTGTATGGCAGCAATCCCGATTATTACAAAACCTTCTACAAGTACATTGCAGAAGCCAAGCCATCAGATATCCAAAAGGCGATGAAGAAGTGGCTGAGCAAAGGCAAGCATGTGCTGGTGGCCAATCCTTTTCCCGAATACTCCACCACAGGCGAAGAAGCCGATCGCACAAAATTGCCGGAAATGGGACAGCCTGTAGCGTCTAAGTTTCCCGATTTACAGAAGGCCACATTGAAGAACGGTATGAAGGTGGTGCTGGCTCAACGCAAGGGCGTGCCTACTATGGTCGTGGATATGATATTTGACGCGGGCTCTGCTACCGACATCAACTCCAAGGCCGGTACTGCTTCCCTTGCTATGAATATGCTGGATGAAGGTACTAAGGAGATGGATGCCCTGCAAATCAACGAGCACATGCAAATGCTGGGCGCAAGTATCTGGGCCTATTCCGACCTCGATGCCTCCTACGTGTCGATGAGTACGCTCAAGCCGAGCCTGGATGCCAGCCTGAAACTGTACGCCGACATTATTCGCAACCCCAGCTTTCCGGACAAGGAATTTGATCGTTTGAAGAGGGAGCAAATCAGCGGAATCCAGCGCGAAAAATCACGACCCAGCCAAATGGCAATGCGTGTGTTCCCCCAATATCTGTATGGCAAAGACCACCCCTACAGCCTGCCAATGACCGGCTCCGGCTATGAGAAAACAGTAGAATCGATGGAGCTGGCAGATATGAAGAAATTTTACAGCTCGTGGATTCACCCCAACAATGCTACCCTGGTAGTGGTAGGCGATGTGAGTATGAAGGAACTCTCTGGAAAATTGGAAAAGTACTTTGGCGATTGGAAAAAAGGCCATTCCCCAATCAAGAAAATCGATGAAGTAGCAGATGCTAAAGGAAATACTTTGTATCTCATGGATCGCCCCGAATCGCAGCAATCTGTGATCATTGCCGGGCACCTGGCACCGAAGTATGGAAAAGTGTCAGAGCTGGCAAGAGAGGCGATGGTCAATGTGTTCGGCGGAGAGTTTACCAGCCGGCTCAATATGAATTTGCGGGAAGACAAACACTGGGCTTACGGAGCCTTTAGCTTTGTGATGGATGCGCAGGGGCAGCGACCAATCATGGCCTATGCTCCGGTGCAGACCGACAAAACATCCGAGTCGATTCGGGAGGTGATGAAAGAGTTCAAGCGCATCACCAAGGATGAGCCGGTGACCAAAGAGGAGTTTGAAAAAACAATAGGCAATGCCATTCTGCAACTGCCGGGTCGCTGGGAAACCAATAATTCCGTTTCCAATTCGGTAAACGAAATTGTGACCTACCGACTTTCGGACGATTACTATCAAAAGTATGACCAGATGATGCGGGAGCTGAAATTGGAGGATGTACATAAGGTGACCAAGCAAATGCTCCAGCCTGAGAAGCTGAACTGGTTTGTGGTAGGCGATAAGGCTGAAATACTGGATGGGCTCAAAGATATTGGCTTCGATGAGATCATCCTCGTCGATCCTGACGGCAAGCCGCTCGAAACTATCCAGAAAGGCAAGGCAAGGCCGTAAATTGATAAGGGATATGGCACTGTAGCCGGGGCTGACGAATCGTCGGTTCCGGCTATTGTTTTTGGGAAAGAGCCTCTAAAATTTTGCGTTGAGATCAATGCGAAAACGGCTGCCACTTTCTTTGGCATCCCCCAACTTAACCAACTGCTCCACTAAATAGAATCGGGAAATCAGATTGATGGCTTTAGTTAGCTGATATCCAAAGCGCAGCTCAAAGCCGTGAAAGTTGCTCAGGCGAGCTCCCGAAACTCCAAACTGGCTGTAGTCCCAGCGGGCCCAGTCATTTTGAGCCAGATAATCGACCACCGAATATTTTTGAATGTTTGCATAGAATGCCTGCGCGCTGTAGTCTCCCTTATTTGCCAGCTTACCGTACTTCAGATAAAAGACAAAACCGGTACGCTCATCCTGCAGCAAAGCTGGAATGGGCCTGCCAGCTGGATAATCCGTTGTATTGTGATACACATCCGCACCAATAGAAAAAGGGCGCTTCCCTCCGAACCAGGCATAGTATGCCGAGGCGGTGAGTATATTATACGGCAGGGTGTAGGTTTGCTGACCGTCAGGAATATCAGGCATGCTGTGGAAATACAGCTCGCCCAGGTGAATGACCAGTTTTTCAGCAGGCCTGGTCAAAATAGAAGTAGTAAGCTGAACGGAGCTGATGAAGGCATCCAGGTCAAAGGTGCGATTGGAAGCATTGAAAATAAAATGGCTGACAGCAGGAGCCAGGCGAATGTTTTCATTTAGCCGGAAAGTGGTACCCAGCGCTACTCCCTCGGGAAAGGTATTATCGTTCCAAAGGAGCTCATGCTGTTTCCAGAAGGGATAGTCCTTCTTGCCCAGCCAGGCCCAAAAGTGCGCCTTCTGATAGTGGAGGTAAGCCTTTTCAAAGCCAATTTGTGTAGTGCCAAACTCGCCGGGCGTGCCGCCAAGCGTAACATGTGGACCTTGCTGATCAGCCAGATTACCTGTGCGAATACGCGCTCCCACTGAAAACTGCGAATCGAGGTTTTTAGTAAAACCAAAGCGCAGGCGATACCGAAGGCGCGTTCGGTCAGTGCGGAAAGAGCCGTCACTTTTGCGGGAGTGCCAGTCGTATTCCACCCGAAACCGGAAATCTCCTTTGAAGTGCAATCGGGTATCTACTGAAAGACTGTCCGACGACTGGCTAAGGGCAGGCAGGCAGTAGAGCACCACGAGTATCAGGGCAAAGCTTCTAAAGTGATTGGCGGGTAAAAAAGGGAGCATGAGAAGATTTTTGAAAAAAGGCATGCAAAATGGATGCCTATTCAAGGGGCATGCACACAGAATGTTTTGGCAAATTTGTCATGCATAGCCTGGCAGCGATGATCGAAAACCACCATAATCACTGAAAAAAACAAGGCATACACCGACAGCTCTGTCAGCACATTGTTTTGGTGTTGCTGTTGAAAAACTCCCAACTCGGCGATGCTGCGCACCCCTTCAAAGCCGGGCGACCGGAACACCATAAAATTATTGATAATGGATACCATATAGGCCGCAAAGTAAAATATAAAACGGATCATCGATTGATCCCAGCTAATGGGCTGAGCCTGACTGTTGATTACTTTTAGGTTCATCGCCATCTTGCCTACAGTAGCGCCGTAGCGCCATTCCATCAAAGGTTTATAGGCCATCATCAATATTTCGCAAAGCAGGGCGAGGAAGTATATTTTCGGAGAGAGTACGTTGTACAAACTGACAGCAAGAAGTGGGATAAAAAGGAAGGTGTCAATTAACGAAGCGCCGAGCCTGGGCCAAAAGCCAGCGAATTGAAGGCCGGCCAACGGATTGTGATCCTCCTGAAAGGGGTCATCCAAAATTTGCCGACTCATAGTAAGGGTGTGTTAGTATTCCAAAAGTAAGTGGATAGGAAAGAAGATGGACGAAAACAGATTGGATAGAATAAAGGACTGAAAAGGCTTTCGGTCTGTGGTTTTGCTTATTTAGCAAACGCAGACCGAAAGCATCTTATCCAATTAATACGAATTTCTATTCCAGCTTCCACCGCCGCCAGAATTGAAATTCCGGTTGTTGCGACGCTCTTCACGAGGGCGGGCTTCTTTCACAACGATGTTTCTTCCATCAAATTCTGTTTCGTTCAAGCTGTTGATAGCTTCCTGGGCCTGAGTATCGTCACTCATTTCAACAAAGCCAAAACCTTTGGACTTGCCCGTGAATTTGTCAAAAATAATTTTGCAAGAAGTCACCTCACCATAGCCCTCGAACAGCTTGAGCAGTTCTTCCTCTTGCGTGTTAAAGTTCAATTTTGCTACAAAAATGTTCATTACAAAAAATATTAAAAGTGAATAAAAACATCCGTTACACCGCTTGCTAAAGTACTCGGTTTCAAAATCTCCTTAATTTCGTAAGCAGGTATATTTTTAAAATCACAGTAAAAATATAGAGAATTGGGTAGAAATGCTATTCTTTTTGACACAACAGCAGCCAAAAAAAATGTAAGTGATTGACAATCAGTATTTTATGAAAATAAATATTTATTGTTTTATTTAAATTTTATCCAATACCCCAGCGGCTGTTTATTCACCTTGCTTTGTATAGCTTTCCATAGCTCAGCTCCCAACTCCTTTGCAATTTGCCCGGCAATTTTCTCTCTGGTCACCGTCCCGCTGTCAACCTGGCCAATGCCCAAACTATACTGAACACGGCCGGATAAGGCGCAAAGCATAGCTGCCCGTTTTGGCAAATCCTGCTTCAGGCGAATAGCCGCCAATCCCAGCATCGGTTCGGCTGCCAGGAGGTGAAACTGATGGCTGCGGCATAGTTTCAAAGCGGTTGCTAATTGGTGCTCCGCCCGAACAAAGTTGGTATCCAGCAATTCGCAGATTCCTGCCTGCCCGACAACTTCCGCCTGCGCTGCTACATCGCCAAGCTGCTCAAAGCCCTGCTGTGCCTTTTGATAATGCTGCCTGGCAATAGTCAGCCGCATGCGTGAGCGCTCCAGGTTGGCGAAAAACAATTCAGCCCACGCCTGCCCCCAGAGGTGCTTCTCCTGCTCAAAGCGTTGTGCTGCCTCACTCAATTCCATCCGCCCGGCATCATGAAGGCCAGCACACTGCCTGCTCCAGCCCCGTAGCAGATGAGCAAAAGCATCCATCAGCTCGCTTCGCCATTTGGGAGCAATGATAAAGTAGCGACTCACCCAATCTCCCACTTCCTTATGGTCTTTTTTATAATAACGCAGCAGGTTTTGAAAAATAAGCATTTCTGCATATTGCTCCTCTGAAAGCCGCTCCGCTTTATTCAACAGCTGCTGTGCCAGGGCAATACCTAAGGGAAGCTGTGCGCATAGCAACAGGTAGCGCCAGAGTGTGCGAAACATTTGAACTCCTTCCGTCACATCGGTCGCTTCAAAGCTGGCAAAGCCCTGCTGTAAGTGCGGCAGTACCGGATCAAGCGCTTCAAGGGCTTGTGCCTGGTGAGGGCCAAAAAGCCTGGCTTCCATGCTTTGCACATGGGCAGAAAGGGCTGGAAGGGTGGTAGCAAATTGATCCATTGATAGCTCAGGCGTTTGTATGGGCTGTTATAAAGGTAGCTTGAAAATTGGTAAATTCTATGGCTTGTCAACTCTATTGACCCAACGATTTGCCATTTGGGCGCTGTCTTACAAAATAAAAATCATGGCACGATTCATTATTGTCTTGCTTATCATGTTGCCTCTCGCAAGCTTTGCCCAGCAAAGCAGTCGGCTCACATTGGAGGCAAGTTATTCTACACTGCTACCCACAGGCAGAGCAGAAATAAACACCAGTGAATATACCGGATTTACTGAAAATACTGCAAGCAATGAGCATCACCGATTCATCAATCATAGCGGTGGGTTATTAGCCACATTCGCTGTTGGCGATGCAGTCAGCATAGGGAGTGGCTTGAGTTATGCACAACGGAGCTACCAGATGAGTTGCTATTGTGACGTTTGCGATAAGGTGGTTTTAATCATCGATACCTTGCAGTTTCACTTTTTGGAAGTACCCCTGTTCTTTCAAATCACACCCTTTTCAAAAGAAAGGCTCATCAACTTACAATACTTTCCTGAACTTTACTAAAAAATACGAACACCGCAAATTGGCGATGCAGGAGATGAGCCTTGGAGTGGGCCTGAAATATCGGCTGCAACCGGACTTAGTCTATCTTGCTGATGGTGGGATGGAAAGTTTTTGAAACCACCAGTACCCGGTTGCCCACTTCCAACTGTTGCTGCTCCTGCTTATTGGCGATTACTTTTACCAGCTCTGAGCCAAGCAAAATAGTGACGATGGCAACATTCTCCTGCTGCTCGATGGCCACCACCTGGCCAACAAACTGAAACGCATCGCTTTGGGGATCGGAGCTGAGTAATTGGGCCGGGGGCCCCTGGCGGATGATCTGCCCTCCATCCAAGATCACCATGCGTTGTGACAGTTTTATAATTTCGGGGATATCATGGCTCACCAAAATGGTCGTGAGGCCATAGGCCTGATGGGCCGCCAGGATATAATTCTGCAATTTGATGCGCATTTCGTGATCCAAAGCCGACAAAGGCTCATCGAGCAAAAGGAGTCGGGGCTTTTGTACGAGTGCCCTGGCAAGTGCTACGCGCTGCCGCTGTCCGCCAGAGAGCGTGGCGGGTTTTCGGTTTTGCAACTCGCCCAGTTCTACCAATTCGACAAGTTCCTCCACAATCCGGGTATCTTGCCCGGGGAGTAAAGCAAAGCTCAGATTTTCTCTGACCGACATATTCGGAAAAAGCCCGTATTCCTGAAAGACATAACCGAGCTGCCTTTTTTGAGGAGGCAAATCAATCTTGTTGGCCGTATCCAGCCAGGCTTTGCCATCCACCCGAATGTAGCCTTGATCGGGCGCTAGCAAGCCCGCCAGGATGTTGAGCGTAGTGGTTTTGCCAACCCCCGATTTGCCATACAAGGTAAGCAGCTGCCCCGATTCGATCTGGAGCTCGATCTGAAGATTCATTTCCCCGGAAGGGGCATTCAGTTTTTTTTGAAAAGCCAACTCCATCATATCCAAAATCGTTTTAAGTAGCCTCCGTTGGTCAAATACACGAGCAAAAGGATGATAAAGCAGATTGCAAATAATATTAGTGAATAGGCATTGGCAGCCCCGTAGTTGAGCGCTTCTACTTCTTCATAAATAGCGATGGAGGCTACCTTGGTATGGCCCGGAATGCTGCCGCCGATCATCAATACCACACCAAATTCACCGATGGTATGTGCAAAAGCGAGCACGATGCCTGTGAGCAGGGAAGGCTTAATATTGGGTAGCAAGACCCTGAAAAGAGTCGTGGTTTTCGATTTGCCCAGCACATAAGCAGCGTTTCTTAGAGAAGCAGACAAGTTGGTCAAGCCGGCTTGTATAGGGTGTACCATGAAAGGCAGGCTATAGATAATGGAGGCCAGTACCAAACCTTCAAAAGAAAATACCAGCCGCAGGCCGAGCCAACGATCCAACCAGCTGCCAAAAGCATTCGCCGGGCTGAAAGCTATAAGTAGGTAAAAGCCCAGCACAGTGGGCGGCAGCACCAGAGGCATGCTCACCAGCGTTTCTACCACCGGCTTCAGGCGTGAGGGGGTGTGGGCCAGCCAATTGGCCAGGGGGATGGAAATCAGCAAGAGCAATGCGGTAGTGATCGTGGCTAGCTGGAAGGTCAATATAATGGGGCTCCAATCCATCATTTTGAAAGCATCATTTCATTGGTTTTGATCATAGCCCTCACAGCCGGGCTTTCTCCAGGTTGCAATGGCTGCACTGCTCTGCTTGTAATGGTGGAGCGAATAGTGCCAGCTGTAGTGGGCAGCGTTTCCTTCCTGTCCATCAGGACAGATGTGAGCGGTATTTGATTGCCCAACACATACACCAAACACAGGCTGCAAGTGATTCTAAGGCTATCGACCGTTCCTTTTAAACTATTCATTTTTTCCTGTCATTCTGGTACCGAATAGCCAAAAGTATTCAAAATTTCTTTGTTTTGGCCCGAAAACAGGAAGTTGTAAAACTGTTGGGCGGCTTGATACTGCTCTTTCTTATTCTTCAAAATAACTACTCCTTGCTCAATGGGAGCATAGGCTTCCGGATCTACTTCAAGCCATCTTCCTTTTGCCTTCAAAGCAGGTGAAAGTACCACCGATTTGGCAGTGAATCCAACGGTAGCCGCCCTGGAAGTGATAAACTGGTTGGCCTGGGCAATGCTTTCGGCATATACCAGACGGCTCTCCACCCGCTCCAGCATATCAAAATGCCGCAACGCCTCCACTGCAGCCCGACCGTAGGGAGCCGTTTTCGGGTTGGCCAAAGCGATGTATTTCACAGCGGCCCGGTCAAGCAACTCGATGGCCGGTTCGATGGAATCGGTCAGGCTCCACAGCACCAGCTTCCCAAAAGCGTAGGTGGAGGGTGGCTGAGTCGTATGACCCGATTCGAAGAGCTGACGTGGGTAGGCAAGATTGGCAGAAAGGAAAATGTCAAAAGGAGCACCCTGTGCGATCTGCGCGCTCAGCTTGCCGGAAGAGCTGAGGATAAGCTGGCAGGGGATTCCAGTGGCAGCTGTAAAGGTTTCTGTGATTTCGTGGAGGGCGAATTGCATATTGGCAGCCGCTGCAATCCGAAGGCCAGGCTTTTGGGTAAGGGTACAGCTGGCAAAAGAGAAGGCAAGCAACAGAAAAGAAAAGAAATAAAATAAATGGAATCGCTTCATCAGGTAATATTAATACGGCATCGCCGAAAGGTACGTATTTGCGATGGTGAATTTATTGAATTTTAGAAAACCACCTCCTTAGGTGGTGGTTGACTGATGATTTTAAAAATTCATAGCTCAGGCGCCTGATGAGCGATAGCGAATCCCAATCGCCTGTGCTATACCGCGGCGAAAGGATTGAGCGTGATTTATCCCTCTCGAACCGCCAGCGATATAGTAAATTCAGCATCGGTACCTGACTGTGGTCAGGCAAGCGTGTATAAAATCACCATCTCTCAACGATTTTGTACCTTGCATACCGGATAAATTTTCCCGAATATGTCAGCTCGCTTTGCCCATCTTTTTCAAGCTCCCGGGCCCTCCGTGATAGCTATGGTACATACGGGTGCCTCCCCGGGCAGCCCGGCTTATACAGGCGATGTGGCTACGATCATCCGGCAGGCAGTGAACGAAGCTCAACTCTTTGACAAGGTAGGGGTGGATGCCCTGTTGATTGAAAATATGCACGACACGCCTTATTTAAAAAGGCAGGTCGGTCCGGAAGTAAGCAGCCTGATGGCCATTATTGCCAGTCGGATCAAGCAGGAGACATCCTTGCCTTGTGGTATCCAAATATTAGCCGGAGCCAATCAGGCCGCCCTGGCGGTAGCGCTCGCTGCCGGACTGGATTTTATCAGAGCGGAGGGCTTTGTGTACGGGCATCTGGCCGATGAAGGCTACATAGATGCTGATGCAGCTGGGCTTTTGCGGTACCGCAGGCAGATAGGTGCCGAGCACATTGCTGTGCTTACTGATATCAAAAAAAAGCACAGCTCACATGCGCTCACTGCCGATGTAAGTCTGGCCGACACAGCTCGAACAGCCGCTTTTTGCCGCAGCGACGGGCTCATTCTCACAGGCAATGCGACGGGCGAAGCTGCCAGCACAAAAGATATGGAAGAGGTGAGATTAGCCGTCGATCTGCCGCTGCTTATCGGCTCAGGAATTACCTATAATAATATGGAAGCCTACCTCAGTGCTGATGCCTGGATCATTGGTTCACACTTCAAAAAAGATGGCCATTGGAGCCAGGCGGTCGATGTGAAAAGGGTGGAAGCTTTTATGCAAAAAAAGAACAACATGGGCTAATGCCCATCTGTGGGTCAATCGGTCTAGTGTATGAGCAGTAGCGGATTTATGCAACTGCTTTTCGGGTTACAAGATATCATAATTAAAAGGAAAAACAGTCTAAGTACGCACCCAAGTAGCTATTGCTTATACACCTTGTTGTATGCAAGTTTGGGGAATGTCAATAATTTACAATTTATATTTATATGGAATTTATAGAGAATTTGAGATGTCCAATAACTAAGAATGAACTTGAGTTGATCGATAAAGAGGATTTTGAGACATATAAAATCCCTGAAAGCTTTGGGACATTTGGAAGGCTCACTAACGCATTAGTTGATCGTTCAAAAAAATACCTGTATCCAATTTTTGAGGACATCATTATTTTGCATGAACAATATGCCTTGTTTATTGGCACAAAAGAGGATATGCGGACAGGACTATCTTTTGATAAAAAACGAGTTTTTGACTATTACAATGAAGTTAATTACAACGTGAAGGATTCTTTCAAAATTTATGACGATAGTCCCAAGTGGGTTGACTTTAGAGAAGTAACTTCAGACTATATTAAAGCCTGTTTCACTAAAGCTTCTAGACACCTTCCACCAAGTGGTAAATACTTACTTGATATAGCATCAGGGCCAATTGGTTTACCTGAATATTTGTCACTTTCTGATGGATACGATTTTAGAATATGTGCCGATATATCAATAAACGCATTAATCCAAGCTAAAATAAATATGCAGAGAAACGGGAAAAAAGGTATCTATTTATGTGGAGACATTACAAATATTCCAATTCAGGATAACTCATGTGATGCCGTACTTTGCCAACACACCTTATACCATATACCAAAGGATGATCAATCCACTGCAGTAAATGAAATGTATCGGGTTGCAAAACAAAATTCAAAAATTGTGATTATTTATAGTTGGTTTTATCATAGCTGGTTTATGAATATTTCACTAAATGTAATTCAATTGTATAGAATTTTAAGACACTTCGCTGGAAAATTATATGTGAGATTGGTAAAATCAAAACCAAGATTATATTTCTACTCCCATAGTCCAAGATGGTTTAAAAAATCCTTCGTATTTAGTGAAGATATTGAGTTTTTCTGTTGGAGAAGTACAAACAAGTATTTCTTACAGCTTTACATCCACAAATGGTTGTTTGGGAAAAAAATTCTAAAAAAGTTGATGAATATTGAAGATAAATATAGCAAATTCATGAGTAGGTTTGGTGATTACCCTGCAATTGTAATTACTAAACGTAAATGACCTGCATACAACAATAGCTAGCTGTCAATGCTCGCATTCGCTTCGCACGGCAGCTATGCTTCCCGTTGTACGCAGTTTTTTTATTTGTTCTTTTCGAACTTATCCAAACAGTATTCAAGTGAGTTTCCTTCTTTGTGTACACACTCACAAAAATCAATGCACTCTTTATCGTTTTCACCCTTACATTGAGTAATACAATCGTTATAAGTATCTCTTGGTAGAATATTATAAAATAGACGAGTGTGAAAAATTACAAGCAAAATAACGGCAAATACACCTGCGAAGAATTTGAATGGAAACTTTTTTGTCAGTTCGTCCATTTATGCTAGATTGAATGAAAACTTTGGTATAGCATCCCAAAGAGAATTTCTTTGAGTTCTGGTTTGCTCAAGAACTTGCACACCGTTTGAAGTGATTTCATAGAGTCGTTTTCTTTTCCCACCTCTTGCCTTAGTTGCATTTCCAAAGTCAGAGTTTAATAAGTCTTTTTCCTCAAGCCTTTTCAAGACCGTTTGCACTGCGCCCAAGCTAACATTGCGATTTAGTCTTTCTTCTATTTCTTCGATGATGTTTACGCTGTATGCCTCTCCGTTAAGAATGGCAACAATAAGAAGAACAATTTCTTCAAATTCACCTATTGATTTTTGACTCATAATCTTGATTTATACCATAAATGTAGTTAAAATAATTTAAAAAACTACATTGTAGTTATTAGTCTGGCTAAACCGGAGCAAAATGTGCCACCAAAACCGGTGAAAATGTGCCACTGATTCCGGAGCAAGTTGTGCCAAAAAAACCAGCTGACCGGAGCAAAATGTGCCACTTTAGTTAAAAGAGTCGATTTCTATTCGGTGTTTTACTGAAAAATAAAACAGTAAAACACTATGGCGAACCAACGAATAGGGATCATGCAAATCAGACAATTATTACAACTCAAAATTCGAGGCGAGAGCAACCGGAGCATCAGCCGGTTGTTAGGTATTCATCGCAATACGATCAATGAATACGTACGCCTGTTAAAAGCCACAGGCCGGTCATATGAAGTACTTGGACAGTTAGATGACCGATCACTGGAAGAGTTGTTTCCGGGCGTTAGCACGACGGATAAAGATCGTTATCAGACTTTGAGTAGCTACTTTCCTTATTTTCGTAAAGAGCTCAAAAAGGTAGGTTGTACGCGTCTTACCTTATGGAGGGAGTATCTAAGCCGTCACCCCGACGGATATCGCTCTTCCCAGTTTAACGAACACTTGAACCGTTGGCTTCAACAAGTGGACGGCTCAGGAAAACTGGTGCATAAAGCCGGAGATAAACTATATGTAGATTATACCGGCAAGAAGTTATTTTTCGTAGATATGGAGACTGGAGAACAAATCGAGGTGGAGGTATTTGTAGCCACCTTGCCTTGTAGTGGGTATACTTATGTGGAAGCGACCCCTTCTCAGAAAGGGGAAGATTTTATTGACTCGATGAACAACTGCCTGAAGTTTATGGGAGGTGTCCCCAGGAGTATTGTGGTGGATAATCTCAAATCGGCAGTTACCAAGGGCAGTAAATATGAACCGGTTTTGAACAAGACATTTTCAGATTTTGCACTGCATTACGGTTGTTCGATTAATCCTACTCGAACGTATTGTCCACAAGACAAAGCATTGGTAGAAAATGCCGTCAAGCTGGTATACCAACGTATTTTTTATCCCCTCTCCAAACAGATCTTTTTCTCTTTAACAGAGTTGAATAAAGCCATTGCTGAGTTGTTGGAAGACTATAATGACCGAATGTTCAGTCAGATAAAGCTGACTCGCCGTCAGCAGTTTCATGATATTGAAAAAGAGGAGCTCTTACCACTTGCCGCCCAGCCTTACGAACTTAGGTACTATAAAATAGCAACCGTACAAAAAATGGGACATGTCTACTTATCCGCCGACAGGCACTACTACAGCGTCCCCCATCGATTTATTGGTAAAAAGGTAGAGGTGCAATACAACACCAAAACGGTAGAGGTCTTCTATGCTAAAGAACGTATCGCCACTCACAGAAGAGACCCTCGCCCCGGGCGCTATACCACCATCAGTAAACACATGAAAAGCACCCATCGATTTTACAACGACTGGTCGCCGGAGTTCTTTCAAAAATGGGCCCGCAAATACGGTGAGGATGTAGAATATTACATCAAAGGATTGATCCAACAAGCGACCTATCCCGAAGTAGCTTACAAGCAGTGCATGGGCATTTTGCAATTGGTCAAGGATTATCCTGTCGACCGGCTTCAAAGTGCTGTTATTCGCGCTCGTCAATATCCCTACTTCAGTTATAGTACCGTTAGGGATATTTTGAAAAACAATATGGACCTGGAGCAGGATCTGTTCCAGGCCACAACCAAGACAACAACCATCCCGGAACATGACAATATCCGAGGCAGTCAATATTACACTTAAACCTTTCTAAAAATTTACAACAATGAATACACAAACCACAGTAGAAAAGCTAAAAACAATGCGACTCAAAGGCATGGCCCATATCCATCACCTCAGTATGCAAGACAACCTTTACCAGGACTATACCCTGGATCAGTACACTGCTCTGCTGGCTGACCAGGAATGGGAATACCGGCAAAACCGGAAAATGGAGAATCTGATCAAACGAGCTCACTTCCGCTCCGGTGCCGCCATTGCCAATGTCGATTTTACCACTCCTCGCGGACTGGACAAAAATTACTTCAACCGACTGGCCACTTTGGACTTTATTCAGAAACACCAAAATCTGATTATCATCGGTCCCACCGGAACGGGCAAGACCTACCTGGCTCAAGCCCTCGGACATCAGGCTTGTATACAACTACACAAAACCCAATACTACACCATGAGTAATTTATCCGATCAGGTCAGACTGGCCAAAATTGAAGGCAACTACCAACGGCTAATCAAAACGATCAAACAAACCGCTTTACTCATTATCGATGATTTTGGTCTCAGCGAAATAGATAATATCATCAGGCAGGCGCTCATGGATATTGTCGAATACAAGTACGACCAATCATCCATTATCATCACTTCTCAAATCCCTGTGGGCAAATGGCATGAATTGATTGGTGAGGGCACTATTGCCGATGCTATCCTGGATAGATTGGTGCATTCTTCACATAGAATCACTCTCTCGGGAGAGTCTATGCGCAAGGCAAAAGGAGTAAACAGCTAATATTTTTTAACTTTGAGAATAGATTATCGACTCTTCACAACCGTGGCACAGTTTGCTCCGGAAACCGTGGCACAAGTTTACCGGAATATACATTAGTCCTTTTTCAATGTAAATTTTTCTGAAGGTAGGGGATAATCAAATCTAAATTAGACTGACTGAGTTGGTTTCTTAATCCTGACTAACGTTCGCTAAGTCGCTGATTATCAATGCCTAATCTTTCGACTATTGTGCTCATTTTCCTATTTTTTGGTTCCAAACGAATGTTAGCTCGGGTAATCAATAGGCATTAAAAATTCGATTTCTTTCCCCACCTCGAATTTTTGGTTGCCCTATCTGGGGAATTGCAGCCAACGATTAGTATATGAAGCGTAGCATCCCGTAGGGTGCTATGATTTTATATACAGTGTTGTGTGTCCGTTATTCTTTCTTATAGTTTTTCCAATTTCCGCTATTTTCAAATAACCACTCTTTAGGTTGTGAATCTATTTCGTAGAATTCAATATGCTCAGATTTGTATACATTTTTCGCATTTGAAGGAATTTGAATATTGGTTAGCATATAGTTATACCATTGCGTGGCTTTATTAGTGCTTATTGGTAACCGCATACTACCTTCTGTTGGATTAAGTATAAAAACTCGTTCGTACTTACTCAAGTCCTTTATATTAAAAGACGTTATTAAGCATGATTTGGTATTTAAAAACCAATTACTTATATGCTCTACACCATTTCGTGTTATGATTAAATCATTATTTGTAAGACCTACCGTTTTTTTCATTTTGATCAGGTCTTCATAAATAACCTCTTTATTTTTATTATGCCAAAACGAACTTACTATGTCACCAAAACCAATGGTTAATGTTCCAGCCACTACCAGGCCCAAAAGGGCGTTCTTCACCCAGTTTTTAACAATGTAGTATTCAATCATAAAGATTAGTATGAATACAAGTGGTAAGCCTAGAAAATTAGCAAATCTTGCCATTAGTAAAGGCTCATAAATAGGTAAAACAAGTAGATAGCAAAAAATAATTTGAGTCAACCAAAACAGGCTGTTGTCCATACTCAATTTGGCTTTTGCAGATCTATACCATTTATAAAACAACAACACAATTGCCAGTGGTATGACAAGCATAAATATGGTGGTAAATTTGTCTGGGTCGTATGGTGAAAATAATAATCCTAAACTTGAACTATCAAATATTCTATCGAGATAATAGCCTACTCGATTAAATCTATGGACATCAGTAAAATAGAATGTGATTAAGGCAATACTGAAGCCGACAAATACGATAAATACGAGTTTAAGACTCCGCTTTTTTGATTTGTGCATAAATGTCACAATGGCCATTGAGGCTAGATAGAGTAATGCTGTTGCTGAAGTTCCAAAATGCGTGAATAGAATTATGAGAAAAATAATACACAGGATTAAAACTCTTTTTAGGTTTAGCTCAGCAAATGCCAATTTAGACTGATAAATGAAAATGGCAAGAAGTAATAATCCCAAAACATTTTTTTGTAAAAACTCTGGCATATGCAAAATGCTCAATGGATAGAATGCACAAGCAAATAGAAAAACCCAACTACAGTAAGGTATCGTGTATTCTCTAAAACTATTTTTTACGGTTAAAAAAATTGGAATGGGTAATAAAGAAGGGATTAGGCTCATCCAGAATCTTGTAGAAGAAACTATTGTATGGTGCATTTCCATGCCAAAAAACATTAATACTTTGGCGGTTCCTGCATAAACGTAGAAAAGTAAAGGCATGTCGGGAAATGGAAGTTGTCCGTTTTGAAGCAATCCTTTTGTTTCTACATAGTAGTAATAGGTATGGTTAAACCACCCTACAAATTCTGGTCTTCCTACCCAAATTACAAGCACTCGAACAAGAAAGGCAATTAAAACTAGCGATAATATGAATTTTATATGCTTACTCATTCTGTTCTATCGCTTTCAATATATTCTTTATTTTGGACTTTATTGAAGCACTTTCCGTTAACAAGGCTTCTTCACAAATATTTTGGAATTCATTTTTTAATTCGGGCTGTAATTTTACGATTTCATAATAGGCCATAAAAGCCGATGCCTTTACAAATTTCTTTTCCGATCGCATTTTTGCCTTAACACCTGATTCTAACGTACAAGCAAGCTCTGGTGTTATTTTGATTTTTGGAATTATTTGCAGTATGTGTAATTGACTTTCCCAATACTTCAGTTTATCAAGTTTATCAACAATGTTCGTTACTTGTAATGGACTCAAATCATTTCCGTTGTCAATAAAATGTTTTAGTAACCAGGTAGTTGCATGTTCGAGTTCTTCGTTATCATTATAGATCTCAATTACCCTATTGATAAAATCTATATCTTTTTTATTTAATGAGTATATTTCAATCAGGTAATCCGTATGTTTTCTATCCCATTGAGATAATTTAGTTGATAAAATAGATTTTTTCACTTTTTCATTTTTTAATTCTGACTAACGGTACAAAGTAGTGTTGAAATTCAATCATTTATACATTTATAATAAATGAAATTTAATTTCTTGGATTTTGCTTGTAACCGTTAGCTCCTTAAATTAATTCCAATTTTGTTGGTATATCTTGAATTCTGACTAACGTTAGCTAGAACCTTGATTATCAATAGCTCTTTTTTCATGAGCTAGTTTGTATCTTTCTCTTGTAAATACACCTAAATCATTAGGATCAATTCCGAATTTACTGATTTTCTTTCTCAATTGAGCTATGGCACGTCGCTTTTCATCAAGAAACTGATAGGTGTTAATTGGCTGGTATGATTGCTTCTTTGTGACCATATTCCAGAGTATGACTGCTATTTTTCTTGCGGTTGCGGTAATGGCTGCTTGTCTGCCTTTTCTGAAGGCAATCTTCCTGAAAAACTTTCCAAGATCGGAGTCTTTCAAGTTGCCCACGGCATTGGCTGCATTGCGTAGAGCAATCTTAAGTCGGTTGCTTCCTTTTGGTATTCGATTTGTGAGTATCCTTCCCCCGCTGATTTTGTTGTTTGGTGCTAGCCTTAACCAGGAGGCAAACTTTTTGGCACTTGAAAACTTCCTGATTATAACGGATTGCATTGATTCCTAAAACCACCACGAGAAGCGGAAATGAGTAAATTATGCATCCAGTTTTTGTGATAAACAAAACCATTTAGTCTGGCAGCCGGACTTTTAAGAACTTGGCTGTCATCCCATGCACTGGGACAAGACGGAACAAAATTATATAAAAGAGCAAAAGCTCGAAAGTTGTTTGACGTACTTTCAACAGAAGCATGAAACATCTGTGAATTAAAAGCATGTCGATTCATTGACCTCATTAATCTGTCCAGCATATTGGAGGTTTTGTGGGCAGTTGGAAAATCTAAATGGACTAACCATCTGCTTTTTTTCTGGCAAAGTTTGAGGATGTTATTTTTCATAGGGCAATCCGTTAAATTAGCCATTGTCCATTCTCTAAGCCTTCTGATTTGTTGTGCAAGTTGCCTTTTAGAATCAGCTCTGTAGCAATCCCATATTTTATCAGCTACCTGATCAAAATAAGTCTTGAGTTTTTTCGTAGCTCTGTCGCGAACTTTTAAAAAAGCATGAAGGAAGCACTCAATAATTACGACTTTGACAAATAAATTTTTCCAGGCATTTTGAGTGGCCCACCATCCGTCTGTATTAAGGGTATGTGGCTGATAATCAGGGGATAAATCCAGTGCTTCGGTTTTAAAATCCTGATACCCAATCTGTAGCGATTCTGTATCAGCATGGGCACAGGCTGCCATTCCCAAAAAGCAGTTTTGACCAATGGTGGTTGCGATATAAGCACGTTGACCACCGACTTTAACATGGTGTTCGTCTGCTAATAAATCCTTAGGTAAAAGCTCCGGATTTTTTATTGTAGTGCCAACGATGCTGTATTGATGTAAGCAATAATATAGTCGATACCACCACATGGCGTTTTTGCCAAACACAAATGCCAGTGCCCAAAATGGAACCCCAAATTTCAATAAGAATAAAGGACCGGAAACTTCATCGGTTTTACCCCTGAAGTAAGGTAAAATAAAACTTGGTCGTATTCGATAATTGATACCCGATATCGGCGTTGTTGCATAAAAGAATCTAACTAATGTATTTCCTGTAATTGCAAAATAATATTTAGTTTAAAATAATTTATATAGGGTGCATAATGGATTTGTCCCCTCTAAATTCTTCATTCTGTTAGATTTTTCATCATAATTTCCCATCTGCCCGATAGAGCAATACAACGCATTAAGATCAATTTTTCGACATTATCAGGATACCAAAAAGATGAAGGAGATTTGAATCTTAAATTAATCATTCGCCTAATTCCAGACTCAATCAGCCCACTTCCACATACGAGTTTCATTTTTGTAAACCATTGATAATCAATTCTAAACTGGTTGTTTACAAAGTATTGAAATGGAGTGAAAGAGGAAAGGTCAACTCCGGGAATTGCCTCTGTAAGTGTTGCCGCCATCTGAACAACATTTCCTTGCCATAGTTGATCCTTGAGTTTGGCAAAACTATCTTCCTTTTTTTCTTTTTCCATATAGTCTTTCAAGTTGTGTAAATGTTCACTGGCATGATAATAATCCAGCGTCTCAATGATCTTATCTTCTTTAACCCCAAGGCGCAATAACATTGGTTTGGCTTTATTCCATATCCAAGGTGCCCCATCTCCTACAAATTGTACGCTTTTTGCTTTTTTAATTTCTAAGTTCAGCAAGTATTCTTCCAATAATTCAAAAGTTTCAACATCTCCAAATCCTGCATCATATATTGGGATCGTTTCTTTATTTGTTTTTCCCTCTTTATCTATTGTGCTAATAGCAAACATTTTGGGTTCTCTCCAAGGAGTACTAAATTTCTTCTTCTCATTACCCTTTTTAGTTTCCTGTTCATAGACCCTGGTTCGGGTACGACCTCCATCTATTCCTATTATCACACGTTTGCCTGCCATGCTCTCCTCTTTGTCCAGTTGAATGGAGGACCGATCAGCTAAACAACTTTCCCCCAATGAAAGAGATACTTGTCTGATTCGATCATGATTCGTGTCAACACCTTGATAAGACAACACATTGTTGGCTACTAAAAATGAAGGACATAGGACACTTGACAAGGTAACTAAACTCGCAAACATGGGAGAACCATTGGATTCTGTATTCCATAAGATATGGGACATATGCCGTTGTCCTTCATAATCTTTTGGAACCTTTTTAGCATAATAAGAATCATATTTTATTCGACTCCCGGTGCGTAGTTGTATCGTCGCTGGCCGTATGACTAGCTTCTTCAGCCCTTTCTCTTTTGATACCTCTTTTTGACGATTTAGAAATTCTTCGGCTTTACTCAACCCTTCTATTATTTGCCTTACTGCTATATCGTACAACTCTAAAAAACATTCAAAAAACAGACGCTCAAACTTATAAAAATTTCCGGTTAACAACATTTCTAACCAGTTTATTGATAAGAGTAATTCTTCTAATTCTTTTTTTAGTAATTTTACTACTGAAAGGGAGATTTGCATTTTTTTTGGTTTTGTTTCAACTCAAAGTGGTGTTGTTGCATGAATCAATTTTATTCGGAATAATATTGATTCATGCAACAACACCCCCGATATCTCTATCTTCCGTAGCTGAATATCCATCTTCTTGGACATCCGATCACGACCATTTAAACAATATCCATTTGCCATTTGTAAAGGGAAAAGTTCTGGATGTTGATCGTACAAAGATTGGATCACTTCATGCGCTATTGTATTATTCGTCAAAAAAATATCATATTCTGCCTCACTTATGGGCAGTACTATTGTCCGATTTTGCTTATCTTTAAGTGCCATTGATTTTGTTTCGTTTTATTAGTTACACTTAAAACATAAGCATTTTCAGTGGCTTTTTTTATTTATCAACGCAAAACGTTACAATCAGAAAACTTCTTGATTCCATCAGGGCCAATTTCACTCATGAATGTCAGTACTGTTGAATAACTCACTCCAGGAATGGTGAGCAAATCCACTCCGTCAAAATATTGGTAAGCCACAATATTTAAGTTGATCCCTCTTAATGAGTTCTTATTGAGTCTTTTATCTGGTTTTTTCTCTGGCAAGTCATCTACTACAATATCCTTGGCTTCAATTACTTCGTTGAGAAATTTGACAATTTCTTTATCGCAGTCTTCTATTTTTGATTTGTAAAATTCATGTCTATCAAACTCTTGTCTGAGTCCGAACAAGTAATCTTTCCTTTTATTTGAAACCAAAGCTTTCGCTATTTCTTCTTTCGATTTTTTACAATTGTAATGTCTATGATTTGCGAGAGATTTGGGATCAAGATTTCCAGCGCAGATATCTTTGATAATTTTCATTCCAGTTAATCCTGTAACATCGCGAACTACTACATCCAACCTGAAATTCAGCCACTTAAGAAACTTCTGCATTTTGTGGGAACAGTCAGCTTTCTGTGCAATCATGTTTGCTCGATGTCTGCATAGTGTTCTTAATCTTTCAGTTGTTTCGTCTGGTAAGAATGAAGAAGGCAACAAACCCAAAGAGTGCATTTTTTGTATCCACTGGCAATCCAATACGTCGGTTTTCTTTCGATTGATGTTCTTGGTGAATTTACCACAAGTCAAAATTACTTTGAATCCTGAATTAATTAATTAATTCTACAAAGAGGTTCTGCCAATAAGTTCCTGTCGACTCCATAGCGACAGAAGTGACTTTGTTTTGCTTAAGCCAATTGGCAAGGTCAGTTAAATCTTGAGCGTAAACACCAAACTGTTTTACATCCTTGAGCTCCTGGCCAATGGCAACATAGTGTGATCGGCTTCCTACATCAATACCAGCACAATTGAGATTGATGATTTTCATGGATAACTTCTTTTTTCTTCCCATCTGCAAATAGTTTTAAAAGATTTAGAAAAAAGCTCTATCAAGAAGTATCTTTATTATTGAAAATTATTCTGATCGGGGTTACTGACAGTATCGTCAGTACCACCATTGAAATTTATCAACTGTCCTGACAGCAGCGTCAGGACTTTTTACTTCTCGTACCAGAATGACGCTGGGACTTGCTCATCCCGATAAGTATCAGGATTTCAGAGGTGCCATTAAAAAAACCGGTCTCTGATAGAGCCAGGAATAAGATATGAACTCTTCGTTAGCTAGGGAAATCAATCCGCTCTGGAAAAATTACTAGATTAGGTTTTGTGATTTTGAAAGTGTCGGATCTAAGGAATGACACACAACGGTCGGTGGAGACGACGTGCGGTTTTAGGATATTTCAATAGAACTTAGATGTGTTAAATCCGACTAAGTCGTACTAAGTAGAGTCCGAAAAAGTCGTATTAGTTTTTTGAGCTATCCAATCAAATGGCAGCTCAAGCTGTAAAGCGGGAAAACGAGCCAAGTGCTCTAAATTTCTCATAAGGGATTCAACGGTAATGCTGCAAATTCCGGAGTTGCTGACCCACCCATTTCGGAGTCATTGACCCATGTGGATAACTTACGATTTCAATGATGCTAAGATAGTTGATTTATAGGTTTCCTTAAACTTTTTCCTTTTAATTCTATTCGATGTGCTTTGGGGACGATCCGGTCAAGGATGGCATCTGCCAAAGTTGGTTCATTAAAATATTGGTGCCATTTACTCACTGGCAGTTGAGAGCAAATAATAGTAGCGGCGTTTTCGTAACGGTCTTCCAAAATCTGTAACAAGATTAACTTTACCTGATGTGTGATGGGTTGTAATCCAAAGTCATCAAAGATGATGAGTTTAGCTTTTTTTAATCTGTCCATCCACTTGATTAAGGTGCCGTCTGTTTTGGCTAAAGCGATCTGTTCGGTGAATCGATTCATGTTAAAGTAAAGTGTTCGGTATCCATTGACACAAGCGTTATTTCCTAAAGCGCAAGCCAGGTATGATTTACCACAACCAGTGGCGCCGGTAATCAAAACATTTTCTCCTCGGTCGAGGTAAGCACAGTCTGCAAGGAGCATTAATTTTTCCTTGGAGAGATTTCTTGTTTTAGAACAATCGATGTCTTGAATGTTGGCTTGATAACGAAGTTTGGAGAGTCTTAAAAACATTTTCATTCGCTTGTGCCAACGATGCTGTTTTTCTGCATCAATCAGATTGGCAATCATTTCATGTGCGTCTGCTTGCTGGTTGATTGGTAATCCAAGAGCTGCCTCGTAAGCATCCGCCATGCCTGTTAATTTTAGCATTCTCATAATTTCCAGAGATCCGTTTTTCATAATTATTGATTGTTTTATATCCCTTTATAATTTTATATTATCTAAGGGAGTAGTTAAAAAATAAATGTTATTGAGTTCAATAGATACCTATTGATAAGCCTCAGGGCCTCTTATATTTTCGTGTTCCCCTATTGTGAGTGAGTCAAATAATTCAAGTTGATCATCAACGGTGTCGAGTTTTCGAACTAAGATATTTTTGATCATGTAATAGCTTGCCTTATCTGCTTTTTGGCAACGAAGAGCAGCTCGCTCCAAACGTTCAGAATTATACTTTTTTGCAAAACCTAAAATACCTTGGCAGCTACCATAAGATTGGGCTTCATGGATTCTGGAGAGTAGAATATGCTGGATAGCCCAGCGAGTAGCAGGACCTATTTGCTCAGCCTGACTAAGAAAATAAGCGGCATCAAAGCCTTTTGCTTTTTTCCACTCCCTGTGCGACCGAGGCATATGTTCCATTTTTGTCTGGTACTGTTGTGACCCGGTGTAGTAAACTCGCTTGTGAGTTGCAACCCGTTGATTATCAATATATACCTCTACATTTTTTGAGGTGTAAATGACGGTCGCTTGTTGTTTTGCATATTGAAAAGGGACAGAGTAAAAAGCTTTGTCCTCTCCTAGAAAAACATGATAGTTCCTTCTAACTTGAGGTGTGATGGTCTTTTTAAGTTCAAACAGATCACAAGGGAGTGATCTCATTACAGGCAATTCAAAAGCTTCAAAAACACTTTTGCGTGTACCTTGTTTTTGTTGATAGGGTTTATTATTATGTTGGCTTAGCTGCTCTGTGATTGCTGCATTTAACTCCTCTATACTATGAAAAGTCTCGTTTCTCAATGGAGCATAAATGCGTCTGTAAACCGTATTCACCATGTTTTCTACACTCGCTTTATCTTTGGGTTTTCCAACGCGAGTGGCACTTAAATCGAGCTGATAATGTGCAGCTAATTGTACACATAATTCATTAAAAGTAGGTTCGTATTTATCAGCTCGACTAACATATGATTTTAGATTATCGGATAAAATAACTTGAGGTAGTTTACCGAAAAAAAGAAGCGCTTGATTTAATCCATAAATAAAGTCAGCTACCTTTTGAGAGGGAAGTGCGATGGCAAAAGTATATTGACTATGTGGCATCACCGCTACCAAAACTTCGCATTCATGAACTTCTCCAGTAGTTAAATCTACCCATCGCATTTTCTTTCCAGCGAAGTCTACTTGCATGACATTACCTGCTTGGTGCGCTAAGCTAATCGTCAAATCTCGTCGTCCTATCTCGCGTTTAAAGTGTTCACAAAATTGAGTGTAACTATAACCATCTGGGTGTTCTTCGATGTACTCCTCCCACAATAAATAGCGAGTTACACCCACTCGTTTTAATTCTTTTATCCAATCATCAATCTTACTTTTAAAAGCCTCTTTTCGTTGTTCAGCCACTGTATTTTTAGAGGGATAAAACACCGCAGTGAAAGCGGAATCGTCCAATGAAAGAACTCGCGCAAGATCTTCATCAAAGGCTTTCCCAAGTCTTACATAATGCTTCACTGTGTTTTTAGAAACTTGTAATCTACTTGCTGTGGCGCGAAGAGAACTCGTGCTGATATAGGTTTTAATAATCGTTCTTACTTGATCCATACGTTTAAATTGTCCCATGTTCTTGACCGTTTTTTTGCTTGAAAAAAACTGCGAACATGGCTATTTAATCGTAAGTATCCACTATATATAAGGCGGGTCAGTACGCCGGAATGACAGTCGCCTAAAACAAATCAAGGGGGTCAATATGCCGGAATGACGGCTCCTCCTAACAAGCTTAGGTGGGTCAGTATGACCGAAATGTTACTAACATTTGCCCTAATTGGGGGTGGGTCAACAACTCCGAAATGGGTGGGTCAGTATGGCCGGATTTTACAGTAATGCCTTTAATAGGCGTTTGATGAATCACAAGTTCTTTGTCATTCTGGAACAAGAGTTGTTTTTTTCGATTACAAAAAGTAATGATCAACTGTTCTTTGGGTTTTACCTGTGGGATGTAATAGACCTGGCCACCTAAACAGATGGTTCGATTGCCAGCTACTTTTCTATACTATTTGCCCTTGGCCAGGAAAGCCCAAACGCGACTCAAGCTGATCATCTGAGCTTCCCGATGGGGATGATAAAAACGTCCAGAGTGCTTAGCCTGTGGATATTTTTTCAATGGCGGCAGATTATCAGTAGCGGTACTGGGAATAAATTCATTGAGCCTTTGGCGTCTTTTTTGACAGCACTCAAAGAGGTGTTCCCAGTTTTTGAACCCGTCTTTTCTCAGCAACACTTGGTTGAAAACGGTTTGGTGGGCTCTTTCCACGGTGCCTTGGTCCGTGGGCTGATTGACCCGACTAAAGCAAGGTTGAATACCTAAACTGATCAGCCACAAACAAAACAGTGTAGGAAAAGGCGATTTGCTTTTGTTTTCATAAAAAACACTGGCATGATCACTTTGTACCCTGCTGGGCAAACCATGGTGGAGGAAGCCTAAACGCATCGCTGTTTGATAATCACTCGTGTTGGGATGTCCCTGCATGCTTGTCATCCTGGCTGGAAAATCAGCCACATATAAGCTGGAGTGAACATCTTTGGCATTTAACATAGCGATGGCTCCGATACCATCCACATAAGTATTGCCTTGACCATCGATTTGCCAAAGACTATGACAGCGTTTAGCTTTTTTACACGCTGGTATCGGCAATGGGGAATTGGGCTCATAACTCCTACTGAGGCCTTCTTGCTTTAAAAATGCGCCAATGACGCTTGTGCTTGGAAGTTTCGTAGTGGCCCATTTTTTATCCAACTGCAATTCAGTAAGAATGGTAGTTGGGCCCCAACCTTCCTGTTTGCCCCGCATGGCCTTAACTTGATCTTGCAAAGCTTTTGGAAAACTGCTCATCGCCCCAGTTTTGGGCCGACCCATCGCTGAGTGTAACGAACCCCTTTTTTTAGGATCTGTCGCCACTTACGTACCGTATGAACAGATATTCCTAGCTGGGAGGCAATCTGAGGAGCTTTTACGCCTTCTTTTACCAGGTGCTTGATTTGATCCCTTTGTTCCAGACTTGTCATTTGATCTTTTTTTGTCCCTCTTTTGGGCCAAAAGTTAATACGACTTTTTCGGACTCTACTTAGTACGACTTAGTCGGATTTAACACCACTTAGAACTAACTGAACGAAAACTACCTAAGCCCACTACAGGTCTGCTCATCTAAAAATTTGCGCCCCCCCTATCTCACAACACCCAAAAATCCGGGCTCAATCCCAGCTCGTACACTTGGGTTTTGATCTCTTTGGCATAAGTAGGATTGGTGATAATGACGAGTTCGGGCTGATAGGTATGAATAAATTTGGGAGCTACGATTTGCTGGGCGCTACCGGGTAGATACTTGTCGTGGCGTTTGAGATTGATATCCACAATGTAGGGGACCTCTTTGGTCAAATTGAAAAGGTTGAAAAAAGTGAGGGCTCGTGCGCCGGCTCCCCAGCCAATAGTTTTGGTTTGCTGCCTCCGGATGCGCTCGATTCTTGTACGACTTTCATTGAGCATAGTGTTGAAGTCATCACCAAAAGCCTGGATGCTTTTGGCAAAAGCCACATCATTGGCCTTGCCGTTTAGCGGCTTGGGAGAAGCGGGCTTGGCCACAATTCCCAAAAATTCATCATGCCATAACAGCATCGTTTCAATTACTTCGAAGCCACAAATTTCGAATAGTTTTTTGAAGGAGGTATCCACAAACCAGGATCGGTGTTCATACACCACATTCCAGATGATGCGCTCGTCGAAGGTGTAACGCGCGTTGGGTACTTCGAAAAATACGTATGTGTTAGGCTGATTATCGAGGTTTTTTCGCACTGTTTTGAGAAATTGGATCGGCTCGCCGAGCAAGTCAATGACCAGGCGGCAACTGATAAAATCGGCTTGCAGCTCTTTGCTCGACTCGTCGTAGTAATCCTGAACAAAGCGGATGTCGAGCACCGGATCAACCTTTCTTTTAGAATGATCGAAGCCTGGATCGATCCCTATGCCTTTGTTTTGACCCATTCGGCAAAGCGTTTTAAGAAACTCACCATCGCCGCAGCCGATATCGAGAATGGTTTTGTGCTGTAAATTGTACTTGGCGATAAGGTGAGTACAAAGCTCATCGATATATTGGCGGAAGAGTGGCGAATGATCGAGCGAAAAATCATAGGTGGCAAAGCTGATCTTTTCAGCATCATAGCCTTCATTGCTAATATAGTGGCAATGCTGGCAGAAGCGCAGCTGAATGCTGCCCATCACGGCTGATTGGGCAGATCGGGCCGACTCGCTCATGATGCCATCCTGTGTAGGGACTGAGGGAAGGTGAAGAAAGTTAGTAGTTTGGTTACTGCCGCAAAGATAACAGTGCTTGCTCATCGGATTGATCTTGTTTAGTGATTGAATTACTTGCCCTTTATGGTGGTATATCGTCTTACCAACAATGTTGATATAAAACTGCCTATTGCATTGTGGCCGCTCCACTGATACATTTTTTGTAGTAGGGAGGCAGGCGAAATATTTAAAAGATAGAACAAGAGGCGTTTTGGGCTTCTCGAAGGCGTCTGTTTTCCCATCTCAAAATACCTTTTCGAAGCTTCCCAATTGGCATCTATTTTTTGGAAAAACAGGCCGCGCAGGCAACGGGCCAGATATTGGCGCGAGTTGTGTTTTTTGAGTACTTCCCAGTAAAAAGGCTCATTGAGCAATTCCCGGTAAAGTTTTATACGATACGAAAGATCATGATAGCGATAGCGGGTGGATTCATTCTCTACATTCAGGGTGCCCCATTGTCTCAGAGCCTGGTGGATGTAGTACCGATTGGCAATGGCGTCAATTTTATAATAAAAAGTATCTGAATCGCCAGGAAGGTTTTCATTGTAGCGCTTATCGCCCAGTAGGCTGGTTTTGGTGATACCAAAAAACTCTCCGCTGGTTTGCTTCACTATTTTTTCCAAGGGCAGATACTGATCGCGATCCAGTCCAAAACCACCCATCTGGCCGGTGCGTACATCAAAAGTATTAGCCGTTACAGCATCAATGGTGGGATCCACTTCATCGGGTACTCTCAGCATGATCTCATACGCCTTTGGCTCTAGCCGATCGTCGTCACCAATAAGGGAGAACCACTCTCCGCGTATCTGATCAAAGGCGAAGTTGTAGCCGCGTTGCCAGCCCTTATTCACCGGCAAGGTGAAGAGCCGGATCTTTTCGTGCCTCTCATATCTTTTGAGTACTTCCGCTGTGTGATCGGTGCAACCATTATTGACAACGATGATCTCCAAATCCTTAAAACTTTGGGCAAGTACGCTATCCAAAGCAGTGGCGATCAGATCACCTCTATTGTAGGTGGCAATGATTACGCTGAGAGTTGGTTTTTGAGAATCCATATTAATTAAAATATATAATTTTCAGATTATCAGTGTGTTATGATTTTTTTTCCTTTGTGGTACAAATAAGGCAACATTCCGCTCATTTGTAAACGAAGTACTTGCTCATTAGATGCACGATTGAGGCTGATCCGTGGCAGGCACTCCGTAAACTGCCCGTGCTCCTTAAATATATTACCCATTCGGGTAGTGGTGGCTGTTTTGAACCCCAAAGTCTTGACGGCTTCAAACTCCCGCCAGGAGGCTTCCATCGCTTTGCCAAAAGGATAGGCAAAATGCGTCACGGGCTGCCCAATTTCTTCTTCCAAACGAACTCTGGAGCCTCCGATTTCGTGATAGACCATAGGCTCTTCGAGCTGGATGAGGGGGTAGTGGTGGCTGGTGTGCGCACCAATGGTCACCAGTGGGTCGCGGCTCAACTGCCGAATATCGGCCCAGCTCAATGTTTCACTCCGGCAGTAGCCGAGCAGGTCATCCGTAAGCCCGCCAAAGACCTGCTGTAGGAGTTGTGCATGTTCCTTTACACTAAAATTGGCATTGATAAACTGGCGAATAGCATCAAAAGCGGCTTCCTTTTCAAAGTCCGTTTGGCATGCGTAATAATGGCTTTGGCCTTTCCACTCAAAGCGAACTTCCCGCTGCGCCTTTAGCAAATCCTCCAGATAGTACCACCACAGGATCGCCTGGCGGTCGGGGAAGTGCGTGCTAATGTAAACGGCAAAGGGTATTTGGTGCTTTTTCAGAATAGGGTAAGCATGCACGAGATTGTCCCGGTAGCCGTCATCGAAGGTGAATGCTACAAAGGGCTGATCAAAATTTTGCTGCTGCAGACCCTCGTAAAGCTGATCGAGACTGATAAACCGATAGCCATTGTTTTTATAAAAAAGGATTGTTTGTTCCAATTGTTTGGGGCTGATCTCCAGGCTTTGATGGTTGTGGATGCGTGGCCCGGGGCGCTCTGGCAGCACCCTGTGGAGGGTCAGAATTTGACCGACTCCTGCACAAAATGGCTCAAAAAGCTGATGTAGGCGGGCAGTCTCCAGCCAGGGGGCTATTTTTGAAATGAGTTGTTTTTTGATGTAATGACTCATACTTGTTGGCGTGCTGTGGAGGATTCGGGAATAGTTGAAAGCAATAATTCATCGTAAAGAGCAGCATACTGACGGGCAACCCGGGCGAATAGGTATTCAGCATCAATCTTCTGTTTTGCCTGTGTTGCCAGCTGCTGCATGGCTTCGGGATGGGCCATTGCCCAGTTGAGCTTGTCGGCCAGATCGCGATGATCCTGAGATGTAAAATAGAGTACCTCCTTTTCGGTAAAAACAGAGGTGTTTTGAGGAATATCGCTACAGATCATAGGCGTGCCGAGGCTACCGGTTTCCAACAGCATCATCGACATGCCCTCCAATTCGGAAGGGAATATGAAAAGACTGGCAGTTGCGATCAATGATTTTAGCAGCTCCTGATCGGCGATATAGCCTACAAATACAACATTCAGCCCGGCGGCCATTTGCTCTATTTGCCTGGTGTATTGGGGCATTTGAGTAATATCAGCAGCAATTAGCAGACAGCCTTTGTAGTTGATCTGCTTTAATGCTTTGATCAAATGATGACATCCTTTGAGCGGGATCAGCCGGCGGGCAGCAAAAAATAAATATCTATCGGCAACTTCATGTTTGCGGAGTATGGGCTGAGCAAGGCCGAGGTCAGGTGCCGATCCCGGTAGTACGCCGTTGGGTATGTAGCTAATAGGTCGTTGATGGGTTTTTTGGTAATAAGCTGCCTGGGTTTTGGAAACAGCGGTGCGGCTGTTGCCAAAGTGCATAAATATCCATTCTGCCAGCCTGAAGTACAGCTTACCAAAGTACGACCATTTAGCGTTGAGGTAGGGCAATGCATGGGAAGTGCTAATGGTTTTGAATTTTAGGGACAATATTGGCAAAAAGAAGGCGCCGTCCGTTTTGTGAACGTGTACCAAATCATAGCGGCCTTTGAACAGCAGATGCAGACAACAGCGTAAATAATACAGCCATACACCCAATCCTTTGATAGGGATAGCGGACAGTTCGATGGTTTGTACGCCCGGCATATGATTGGCCGCGCGGCTGTTGCGATAGCAATAGATGGTGAAATCGTATTCATCTTTGAGTTCCCACAGCAAATGCTCCACCACCCGGCTGGTGCCGCCTTTTGAAGGAAAATATTTAACGCCAAAGATGGCGATTCGTTTTTTTGAATTGCTCATTCTGTTAGTTCAACTGTTGTAAAAACTTCTTAATTTTATTACCATAATTGAGGTAATTGAACTCTTTAAGCCCCAATGCTTTGCCCTTTTTGCCAATTTCGTGGGCTTCCTCAGGATGCTCGATAACGAATTTCATCTTTTCGGCAAACTCCTGTACATCATAAGTGGCGGCAATGAGTGCAGTTTTACCATCGCGGAAATAATGGGCTACTTCTCCATAATTAGTGGCGATCATCGGATTGCCGGAAGCTACGTATTCGCCAATTTTGTGTGGAAAGCGGGCTGCATCCTGTAATGTGGCACGTAGCGGAATGAGTAGTGCTTTTGCAGGTATATAATGGTCGGCTATTTGATCATGCGGTACATCGAGAAAGATTTTTACGAGGTGGCCCTTTTGATAGGTAGCAATATCGGACTTGAGCTGCTCGTACTCTGTTTGAGTACCGCCCCCCAGTACGAGATGTAGATGATAGGTTGGCTTATCAGGTAGCAGGTCAAATGCCTGAAGGATAAAATCAATGACTTCGCGATAACTGAGTGCTCCGCAATACAGAAAGTGAGGCGCTTTGGCCGGCGGCGCTGGTTTGTCGAACTTAGCAAAATCGCAAAGAATGGGCAGTTTCATTTGTGATTTGGTAGGAGCAATTTTATTAAAATTTTCGATTAGCACTTCACTGATCGAAAGGGCTCCATCCATTGATTTCACCAAATATCGGTCAAAGAAATAATCGTTGAGTTTTTCGCGCCAACTCCCCCGATGCTGCATGGCAGAGGCCCATTCAACATAGTTTAGCACTACTGGAAAGCCCAACAAGTAGCTATACAATCGGTAGAGCAAAACTTGCCGAAAGCTGTAACAGGAAATGATAGCAGCTTGCAACTCGTTGCTTTTGCATAGCTTACGGAGGTATTGAAATTCGTGGATGTTCCCTTTCAATTTCTGCAAATTGCGCTTTACAAAGCCATTGGGTCGATACACACTGCCGGAAGTATATATATAGTGAATACCTTCGATAGTGCCTTCGGGAGCCAGTTTTATTGCGCTATCGGGCTTGAAGCGACCCTTTCGGTTGATAATGGTGACCGTGGCGCCCGCTTCGATGAGGGCTTTGCTTACCAGTTTCATCTTTTGAATGCCAGCCAAGCCGAATGGAAAACCAGATTCGCCGAGATAGACGACGTGAAAGCCAGTTTTTTTTTGTAAAGAGAGAACCATTGCTTTAGGATTAAAAATTTGGATAATTCTATGGCTGTACTCGCTTCCAGCCAATATTTAAGTAAGGAGCATTCAAAAATTGGAAAGAGGATTTAATTTTTTGAACAATACTAAGTATGCTTAGCTTATTTCCATTTTGATGCCATAAATGATGGCCAATCGAGCGGGGGGGATTGGAAGAAAATCGCCTGATCGGCCTTAAGGAGGAGGTGGTATATCTTTTTTGAACAATATAGTTGCGGTTTTTTGGAAGCTTGTTGCAAGAAAAAAGACTTGTTGCAAGAAAAAGGAAAAGATGTGGGACCTAATTAAAACAGAGGTGTGCTTTTCATTGATTTTTAGCAGGAAAGTCAATATATACTACACTTTGAGGGAATTTCCTGAAAATGAGATTAAAAACAAGAGGGGAAGTTTGCCTGTCACATTTTGTGTGAAAAAAGTGTTTTTTTGTACAAAACATGCACAAAATTTGTAATAATAGAATTAAAAATAGGACAGACCATTTTTAAAGAAATTTATCCTGTGCAAATTAAATTCACAATCCGCTGGTATTAGCCTGATAGGCACAGCAATGGTTTGAGCAGTTTGAAGAAATTCATCAAATATTTTTCTACGCAGTAGCTTGTCTGAAAAAGAGAGCTTGATAAGTGGAGAGCATTTAGTTTGACTTTGCCTGTACTTTTTGGATTATTAATCAATAGCAAAAATCAGCCCTTATATCCAACAATGGCTTAACTATATGCAAGCTCATTTGGAAGCTTTGTTAAACTTTGTAGTCATTATTCGTTTTTTTCATGAGAGGGAGCCCTTGTAACAACAGGGGCTACTTTTTTTTACCCTCTATGAAATGCGAAAGCCCTGAAACGGCGGGAAGAAGTTTCAGGGCTTTCTGGTAGTTCTAAATTGTATGTTTTAGATCATACAGAATGGAAGTCCTCCCAAAAGTATTGCGCATAGGCTTAAATAGCAATACCCTGTTTTAGGTATTTTATTGATAATTTTTAGTATTATTTAATGATTTTCAATGTGTTTTGATCTATGAACCAGTACTTTGCGGATGACTGCTTAAGGCATCCATCTGTAGGGAGCAGGGGGAGGAACAACTGTATTAAACAGTATAAATACGAATTCTGATAAGTGTACCCCCCTTACGATCGATATGGCATCCTGATTTGTAATACCAAGATTGTTATATTTGTTGCAAAGAGGCCTTCTGTCTGAATACTTTTTTTGAATATCTCCGGCAGTTTTTAAAGATAGTGAACAATGGATTATTGGCAGGTATTTATTAATGGTTATAGCGGGTATGCCGGCTATTTATGGTACGAGATCACCCACCCAAGTTGGCACAACTACTTTTATTGGCTCATATTGGTCTCGCTGTTTTTCTTTTGCCTTGAATGGCTGCGGCCCTGGCGCCAGGAGCAGGCCACCTTTCGCAAGGACTTTTGGCTGGATTGCTTTTATATGTTCTTCAATTTTTTCCTTTTTTCGCTGATTATTTATAATGCTGCCTCGGATGTGTTCGTGCGTTTTTTCAATGATTCCATCAAAGTTATCAGCGGGCTGGATTTGCAGGCATGCAACCCCATGAATAGCTGGCCGGCCTGGGCCATATTGCTGACGGGCTTTGTAGTGCGCGATTTTGTACAATGGTGGGTACATCGGCTGCTCCACCGCTCCCCCCGGTTATGGGAATTTCACAAGGTCCATCATTCGGTAGAGCAGATGGGCTTTGCAGCACATTTGCGTTATCACTGGATGGAAAATGTAGTGTACCGGACAATTGAGTATGTTCCTTTGGCTCTGCTGGGGATTGGCTTGTACGATTTTTTTGTCATACACATTTTTACCCTGGCAGTAGGTCACTTCAACCACTCAAATATCAGTGTATCGGGTTTTGTAAAAGGAGCCGTGTTGGGTATGTTGGTAGGCATCGTTGTTGCCAATAGTTTATTGGATGTAAACATTTGGGAGCTGGAAAGTGTTTATCAAAAAATTGGCCTGATCGCTTTGATTTCATTAGGTTTTGGCATACTGCTGGCTCCGCTCATGCGCTATATTTTTAATAGCCCGGAGATGCACATTTGGCATCATGCCTACCATCAGCCAGAAGACCGGCCATACGGAATCAATTTTGGTATTACCCTGGCCATTTGGGATTACATATTTAATACAGCAAGAATACCACACAATGGCAGAGATATTTCTTTGGGCTTTCCGGGAATGGAGGATTTCCCAAAAGAATTCCTGTCGCAAAATGCACACGGAATTTTAACCGGAGAAAAATTGTGAAATGAATAAAAAAGGCAGCTGTATATTAGGAGATTTGATAAAATTTCGGCATTATTGTATTAAATGATGATAGATTAATTTATATTTGCATTATTCGAGATTGAGACAATCATTATTCGATTAAAATAAATTCATTTTTGGTTTTTTGGGGTTATCTAGAGCAGTAATTTATTACTGCTCTACCTTTTTTTAATAGCTGCTGCCCACCAACATCCTTCCCTTCCGTTTTCCATTGCGTTTCCTTCAAAATTTTGCTATCATTACGGCTCTTTAGCTTCTTATCAAGTACCTAAAACCACACCTCATGCACACTTCCATCAACTCTCTTACCCAATACCGCAAAGCCTATAAAGCCAGCGTTGCTGATCCTGAAAAATTCTGGAGCCAACAGGCAAGGACTTTTCAATGGCATAAGAAATGGACACGCGTGCTGGATTATAATTTCAATGAACCCGATGTCAGGTGGTTTGTCAATGGAAAACTCAACATCACCGAAAATTGCCTCGACCGGCATTTGAAAAAAAGAGGTGACCAAACGGCCTTGATCTGGGAACCCAATGACCCTGCTGAGGCATACAAAACCTTTACCTATCGCCAGCTCTACCAAGCAGTTTGCCAAATGGCCAATACCCTAAAGGCCAATGGCATTCGCAAGGGCGATCGCGTTTGCTTTTACATGCCAATGGTACCCGAGCTGGCCATCGGTGTATTGGCTTGTGCTCGTATCGGTGCTATCCACTCTGTAGTATTTGCCGGCTTTTCAGCTACCGCACTGGCCGACCGCATCAAAGATGCTTCCTGCAAAATGGTGATCTGCTCCGATTACAATGCCAGAGGTGATAAAATGATCCCCGTAAAGGAGGTGGTTGATAATGCCCTGCGCCAAAGATGCAAAAGTGTGGAAACAGTGCTGGTTCATCAAAATACCGGCGCCAGGGTTCGCATGAAAAAAGGCCGCGACAAATGGCTGCACGATGAGCTGGTGGGTCGCCGCAAAAGCTGCAAAGCCACCGTAATGGACAGCGAAGATATGCTTTTCATTCTATACACTTCCGGCTCTACTGGTAAGCCAAAGGGGGTAGTGCATACCTGTGGGGGATATATGGTCTATACTGCCTACTCCTTTAAAAATGTATTTCAGTATCAAGCGGGGGATGTGTATTGGTGCACTGCTGACATCGGCTGGATCACAGGCCATTCCTACATTATTTATGGCCCCCTGCTGTCTGGCGCTACCACTATTATGTTTGAAGGCGTGCCAACCTACCCCGATGCCGGCCGCTTTTGGCACATCTGCGAAAAGCATCGTGTCAACCAGTTTTATACCGCCCCCACGGCCATCCGTGCTTTGATGGCAAAGGGAGACCACTGGCCCGACCATTATGATCTTCATTCTCTCAAAGTGTTGGGAACGGTAGGGGAGCCGATCAATGAAGAGGCCTGGCAATGGTATCACCACAAAATTGGAAAAGGCAAAGCCCCTATCGTAGATACCTGGTGGCAGACCGAAACGGGAGGTATATTGATCTCTCCGCTAGCCGGCATCACTCCGCTCAAGCCCTGTTATGCTACCCTCCCGCTGCCGGGCATCCAGCCTTGCCTGGTCGATCCGGATGGCAAAGAAATCAAAGGCAATGGGGTAGAAGGCTTGCTGTGCATCAAATATCCCTGGCCCTCCATGATACGCACCACTTATGGCGACCATGAGCGTTGCCGACAGGTTTATTTCTCCAGTTTTGAAGACAAGTATTTTACCGGCGATGGGGCGCGGCGCGATGAAAATGGCATGTACCGCATCATCGGCAGGGTAGATGATGTAATCAATGTTTCCGGCCATAGGATGGGCACAGCAGAGGTGGAAAATGCTATCAATGAGCATGAAGAGGTGGTGGAATCTGCGGTAGTTGGCTATCCCCATCACATCAAAGGGCAAGGCATCTATGCATACGTGATTACCAAAGATAAGGTGAAAAATGAAGAAAAATTCAGAAACGAGCTGCGCAAAGTGGTGACCCGCGAAATTGGCCCGATCGCCAAACCGGATAAAATTCAGCTCGTGCCGGGTTTGCCCAAAACCCGCTCAGGAAAGATTATGCGGCGCATTTTACGAAAAGTCGCCGCAGGAGACAGCTCCCCATTGGGCGATGTATCCACCTTGCTCAATCCCGAGATCGTGACAGCCATCAAAAAGGGTGCAGTCAAATAAAAAACCTGTAGATTAGCCTGGATGTGCAGAATATCTGTATATTAGTAGGATGGCAGATTGTCCAAAAGTGTATAGGAATACCGGAAAGGGATAATTTGACAGACATTTGCAGGCCTGAATTGGCTGATGATCGTTTCAAAAACTCAGTGAGTGTAGATAGTAGGGAAGTGGTTTTGTTCCTACACAACAGCATCGCCATGAAGTTGAATGGATGGAAAATATTGCTATTGACAGTGACGCTGTGCTGCGCTTGTAGCCCGCTTGCCGGCCAAGAGCATAGATTTGTCGAGCCCTCCATTGCTGCCGTTAAAAGCCCGCCTTCTTTTGCAGATTGTGAAACGATCGTCCGAAAGTTGGAATATACGGCCTGCACAGGCGGGCACATCCTCTTCAATCGCCAGCGCCTGGCAGCCGGTACCGATCAGCAATTTGTTTACAAAACGTCTGCCGACTGCGATTCTATCATCCATGTGCGCGTCCATGCCTTGCCTCCTTTAACTTTTGAAGTACAGACCGATACCGTATGTTGGAATAGCTCGGAGGGCTATTTAGCTATCCAGAAAACCGCCGGTGGTGTGCCTCCCTATCGATATTCCATTGACAAAAGACATTATCAAAGCCTCCCGAATTTCAAGCATCTGGAAGGAGGCCTTTACACCGTTTACATCAAAGACAGCCAGGGCTGCCGCGATTCTTCTCTAGTCAATATTCCCGCCATCGAACCCCTCCAATACCGGGTGGAGGATCGGATCATACAATGCGATCAGGACAGCATTTATCTGGAAGTGGAGCTTTTTTCTGATCACAGGGAAGTTCAATACAAATGGCCAGATGGTACTACTTTGCCGTACTTCAAAGTAGGTAAGCCGGACGTTTACTGGGTGACCATCAGCAATCAATGCGAATCGAACTTCGAGGAAGTGCTGGTTGGCCTTGGTGAGCAACAAGCCCCCGCTTACATGTATTTGCCCAATGCCTTTTCACCTAATTCTGATAGCTACAATGACTCGTACAAGGCTTATCCGGCCAGTGGAGCAGAAGTCATTCAGTATGAATTGTCATTGTTCGATCGTACAGGCACTCGTGTCTTTTATACAAAAGACATGACTCAGGCCTGGGATGGAACCCACCTGGGGCAAAACCTGGAAGCCGGCGTTTACATGGCGGTATTGAAAGCTAGGGTGGCTTATTGCTACCGGGAAATTGAAGTGAATAGAGAAGGACCTGTGACCTTGCATCGGTGAGGGGGCGGGGGAAATGTAATCGTTGACTCACTAGCCTGCCAACAAAAAAGCCCCTCCGCCGGGTGGCGAAAGGGCTGAAGAGGTGATCCCTGTGACGGGATAGAGAAAAATATGGTGCTTCATTCGGGGGCGCGTGACCACCCTGCCCGAAGGAAGTACTATGGGCCTTGAAATACCATCTTTCGGGTGGCCATATACCGCTCTGTCTTTAGCTGGTAGTAATAAAGTTGAGCACCCGACAGCTCGCCGACACTCACCCTCAACTCCTGATAACCAGCCGCATAGCTGGCTTTTCTCTGCAGCACCAACTTCCCCGACACATCGTACACACTCAGCACAGCCTCCGTCGGCTGTGGCAGATAAAACGGAATGATGGTCTCATCGGCAAAGGGATTGGGGCGGTTTTGGAAAAGCTGAAAGTCAGCTTGTGGAAGGCTTTGTAGCGGCTGCTCAAACTGTAGCTGCAGACCCAGCGGGGCTGCCCCTGCCGGATAAGCCTCCGCAGAAGTATAGCCATCGGCCAGGTGGAGTGCCTTGCTGAGTAGAGCCGTGGCTTTGGCACGGAAACGCAAGCTGAATAGCGCCGCGCCATCATCTTTGCTTGTTGGCTTGCTATCAAACCAGCTCATTGTGAGCACACCTTTATCCACAAGGGCAGTACCAAAGCTTTCCCTGGTCAGGCCTGTTAATTGGGTTGTTTGCCCGATCTCTTCCAGTTCGAGAAGCTGTTGGTCAAAGCCGAGACTGAGTTGAAAGCCTTCGATATTTTTAAAATCAGCTGCCTGGAAGCTTACCTCAACACTTTCACCAGCCTCTACCAACTGATCTTCTACCACCAATGGCAGACGCTGCGCGTTGCGCGAATCGGCATCCAGCAAATTGTGAGCCTGCACACTTCCATTGACATCACCGATCTTGATACCCGTGAAGTGTACATCCATTTTGTTTTCAGATAGATTGTTGATGCTGTAAAATTCGGGAAAGGTGCTGGAGAATGGATCATTGCTCAACGGGAAGGTGAAATCGGCATCAATGAAGCGCCAGGAAGTGTTGTGTGGAAACTCGGTATTGATGAACAGGATGAGTTTGCGCAACTCTACAATGTCGAAGGTGGTGATGGTACCCGAATTGTTGATATCCGCAGCGATCAATTTGTACGGCGAGCTGAGGGGCGATATGCCCAGTATGTGCTTGCTGATCAGTACGAGGTCAAAAGTGGAGACACCATTGAGCGGATCATCATTTTTTTCAGGCTGTACCGAATAGTTGTATCCACCCTCTACTCCATTGAAGTAATAAAATCCGTACGCTTCATTGACCGCCTGGGCATTCATGGCTCCGCTGATCATCACATCCGCTGCTTCAATGTAATCGCCTTCTTCTGTACTCAGCTGGCCGGCTATCCAATATCCGGGAGGCGCCGGGGTGAAGGTGTCGCAAAATATAGGATTCGGCTGGATAACATTCACACTCGCTCCACATACATTCGTATTGCCGGCGGCATCCGTCACCTCAATGAATTCAAGCGGAATGACAGGAGCATCATCGCAAGTGATGGTGTCAAAGAGCGGGTTGGGCGAGGAAATTGGAGAAAAAGTCATCGTCTCCGGTGGGCTGCACAAGTCCTGGGCAAATACCATAATATCGCCAGGCTCAAGGATGAAATAACCCGTGACCGGATCGAGGGTATCGGTAAAAGACTGGCACATGAAAGCCGGGCCAAATTTATCCACCACTTGTATCCGGGTGCTATCAATAGTTGTATTTCCACAGGCATCCACGGCTGTAAATACCACAAACCGATCACCGATCGGATAGTCTCCGCTGGCATCGCCCGTAGTGCTGAAAGGATCATGCGCCATAGCAAAGTTGTGGGTGATCGTCACATTGTCATCGCAATTGTCCATAGCCGTAGCTATCAAAGGCAAAAACACATCGCAACTATCGCCATGCCTGATCTCAAAGCGGATCGGAGCAGGTACCGTCAGTACAGGTGGGATGGAGTCTTCAATGAAGATCATCTGGCTGGCCGTACTGCTATTGCCACAATTGTCTGTAGCCGTCCATATGCGCGTGATGCCGAAGGTATGCGCACAGGGGCCGTCCTGCTGAACATCCAGCCTGATGGTCACCAATGTGTCGCAATTGTCAGTAGCAGTCACTACCGGCATTGCGATCATGTCCCGGCAATCGGCAGTGGTATCGTTGGGAATGCCCGACAAAACGGGTGGCGTGTTGTCAAATACAAAGAGATTTTGCGTGTCGCGGCTCATATTGCCACAATCATCCTCTGCCGTCCAAATCCTGACTAGCGTGTATTCATTTTCGCAGTTGCCCGGCAGGCTGTCCACGATCAACTGGATGACGACCATCGTATCGCAATTATCGGTAGCCGCAACGCCTGCGCCAATGACCGGCGCATCCGGTATTTCGCTACATTCTACCATCGTATCGGCCGGCACACCCGTCAGCAACGGCGGCAGCGTATCCATCACGCTGATCAATTGGGTATCGCGGCTCATATTGTCACAAGTATCGGTAGCTATCCAGATGCGGCGGATAGTAAATTCATAGGTACAGCTACCCGGTAAAGTATCCGCTACAAAGCTTAACTCAGGATCAGGATCGCAATTGTCGGTAGCACCAATTGTACTAATATCCGGAGGCAGCGGAACGCTCTCGCAAAGCACTTCAATATCATCAGGAACACCAGTAATGACAGGCGGAATGGTATCAATCAATTGGATCAGCTGTGTATCCCGGCTCATGTTGTCGCAGTTGTCAATGGCCGTCCAGATACGGCGCAGAATAAATTCATTGGGGCAGCGGCCCGGCAGGCTGTCCATTGCCAGGCTGATATCCACCAGATCGTCACAATTGTCAGTAGCCGTGATCTCCCCGCCAATGCTCGGCGGTTCGGGAACATCATCACAGGAAACCGTCACATCATCCGGCACTCCGACCAGTACCGGAGGTATAGTATCAAGGATTTGGATAAACTGCGTGTCGCGGCTTTCATTTTCACAATCATCCGTAGCAATCCAGATGCGTTGAATCGTAAACTCGTTTTCGCAGCGGCCAGCCAGCGTATCTGCCTTGATGCTAATGCTCACCAAGCTGGTGCATACGTCCGTAGTACCTATCGTTTGGCTATTGAAGGGCGGAACGGCTGCATCGCAAAGAATGGTAGTATCATTGGGAACGCCATTGATGATGGGCGGTATCGTATCGATGAGGTTGATGAGCTGCGTATCGCGGCTCTCATTCTCACAATCATCCGTAGCTACCCAAATACGGCGAATGGTAAACTGGTTGACACAATTGCCGGGCAGCGTATCCGCCTCTGCACGGATGTCCACCATTGCATCACAATTGTCCGAAGCAGTGATCTCTGTGCCAATTTCAGGCGGGTCGGGTACCTCAGTACATATCACTGTGGTATCATTTGGTATGCCCGACAAAACCGGTGGTGTGGTATCTACTACGTTGACACGCTGCGAATCAACAACTACATTGCCACAGCCATCGGTAGCCATCCAGCGGCGGATGAGCAAATATTCATTATCACACCGACCATCCTGTCGCTCTTCCTCAAAAACGATCAGTACTCCACTACAGGTATCCGTTGCTACAGGATCCATGCGGGGAGGGATGGCATCACATTCCGCCGTCACATCATCCGGCACGCCCGTTAGCGTTGGGGGGGTAGTGTCTTCCAGTGTGATTTGCTGTGAGGTAGTGCTGGTATTACCACAATTATCGGTGGCCGTCCAGGTCAGTATGCGCACATTATTGCCAACACATGGATCAGCAGAGGTCGTTGTCATGTTTATTTCCACCATCGGATCGCAGTTGTCTGTGGCGGTCACTACCGGATTGGAGTTATCAATACACTCGGCAGTAATGTCAGCCGGCACCCCTATCAACACCGGCGGCGTCGTATCCTCGAAATGAATTTGCTGGCTCATACTGGAGCTATTGCCACAGCGGTCGGTGGCCGTCCAGCTGCGAACGATGGTGTAGTTGTCTTCACAAATTCCATCAATGCGCTGCTCACCCATCGTCAGCTCCGGATCGGGGTCGCAATTGTCGGTAGCGGAGGGCGTGGTGCCAGGCGGTATGGGCTCATCGCATTCCAGCGTGAGATTGGCAGGCACGCCGGAAATCACCGGGGGCGTGGTATCTTCCACCGAAATGCGCTGGCTCAACTGAGCGGTATTGCCACAATCGTCGATGGCCGTCCAGGTACGGACAAGGGTGTACTGGTCGTCGCAATTGCCCGGGAGCAATTCGTCTGATAAAGTGACATGGGGGTCGGGATCACAATTGTCGGTAGCGGTGAGGGTAGCGGCAGAAGGAACATTGTCGCACTCGGCAGTAATGTCAGCCGGCACCCCTATCAACACTGGCGGCGTCGTATCCTCGAAATGAATTTGCTGGCTCATACTGGAGCTATTGCCACAGCGGTCGGTGGCCGTCCAGCTGCGAACGATGGTGTAATTGCCTTCACAAATTCCATCAATGCGCTGCTCACCCATCGTCAGCTCCGGATCGGGGTCGCAATTGTCGGTAGCGGAGGGCGTGGTGCCAGGCGGTATGGGCTCATCGCATTCCAGCGTGAAATTGGCAGGCACGCCGGAAATCACCGGGGGTGTGGTATCTTCCACCGAAATGCGCTGGCTCAACTGAGCGGTATTGCCACAATTGTCGATGGCCGTCCAGGTACGGACAAGGGTGTACTGGTCGTCGCAATTGCCCGGGAGCAATTCGTCTGATAAAGTGATATGGGGGTCGGGATCACAATTGTCGGTAGCGGTGGGGGTAGCGGCAGGCGGTACCGGCTCATCGCACTCCAGCGTAAGATTGGCAGGCACACCGGAAATCACCGGTGGTGTAGTGTCTTCAAAAACTATTTGCTGGTTCCTCGTCGAGCTGTTGCCACAGCGATCAGTAGCCATCCAAGTGCGGATGATGGTGTACTGGTCTTCGCAACTACCATCGATGCGCTGCTCACTCATCGAAAGTACTGGCATCGGATCGCAATTATCGGTGGCCGATGGCATGGCATTGGGAGGTACTGCTTCATCGCATTCCAGCGTCAAACTGGCCGGTATGCCGGAAATGACCGGGGGGGTGGTATCGTCAAAGGTAATGGTTTGCGTCGCGGTACGGCTGTTGCCACAGGTATCGGTGGCCGTCCAGCTTCGCACAATAGTGAAATTGTCTTCACAATCGCCAGGCATCATACTTTCTGTGGAACTGAGTCGCGGATCGGGATTACAATTGTCGGTAACGGTGGGAGTAACAGCAGGCGGGTTTGGCTCATCGCACTCCAGGGTTAGATCAGCCGGAAGGCCTGTAATTTCAGGTGCTATAGTATCTACAACGCTAATGATCTGAGTATCAACGGCTACATTACCACAATTGTCTTCAGCAGTCCAAATGCGTTGCAAGGTGTAATTGTAGGGGCAATCTCCATCGATTCGGTTTTCGTCAAAATCGATGTCCACATCCCGGTCACAGTTATCTTCTCCCACCAAATCAGAACCTATAGCGGGCGGAGGGGGAACCTGATCGCAATCGACCAGCGTATCGTTTGGCACGCCAACAATGACCGGAGGCTGTTGGTCAAATTCTTTGATAGCCTGCAAATCGGTCCATTGTTCGCCTGTACACCAGTCGAGTACTGTCCAGGTACGCAAGATTTTGCGGGTACAGGAGTCTGGAAATTCAAAAAGCAGATCTTTATAATTGACATACAATATCGAACAGTCATCGGTGCCATATGCCCTACCCGTACTATCAGGCTCCATGCTTTCACCACAACCCACGACGGTGTCAGGCGGAAAGAAAATCATGGGCGCTGTAGTATCAATAAGTGTAATCATCTGTGTACAACTCTTCGACAAACCGTTGCCATCAATGGCCGTCCAGGTACGAGTCACTTTGCCGACCTGGCAGGGATTGAGATCGGGATCATCTTCAAAAAAAGTGGTATCCAGCGCACAATTGTCGAACACCTCCGGCATACCAGTGAGGCTGGTGTCTCGATAGTCTTCATAGCAGAGAAGGGTCACATCATCAGGGTAGGAGATGATGGGTGGCGATTTGTCAACAATGACGGCCTCGACCATACAATCGTTGTAGCGGCCATACAGATCGCCACCCGCTTCCATGCGGGTTGGATCCACCGGCCCGGCTCCGGGGTCAATGTCGAAAGTACGGAAAACAACCTGCACAAAGTCAGCATCGGCATCATCGCAGCAGAATTTTGCAAAATCATCAAAATAGCTCTGCGAGCCTGGCTGTCCGGCATCATCATCGCCATTGACGGCGTCGCAGGCAATGGATGCCCAGTCGCCCTGCGATACGCTTTCCGGCCTTATGCCATTGCCATTACTATCCATCTCATCCATTCGGACAAGCTTGAAATATACCTGACCACAATTGTCGTGGCTCTGGTCATCAAAGGTGTGGGCAAAAGCTTTGGTAGTGCCATCGATGGTGAGTATGATCTGAGTATGCTCATCACAAACAGCGGTTGGAGGTTGGCTATCGACTACCGTGAGCTTGATCGTTTTGGTGGCTTCATTGCCACAGCAATCAGAGGCTGTGTAGGTAATGATGTGCATGCCCAATTTGAGCCCCGATACCTGATAGCGGTTGTTGGCAAGCGGGCTAATGATACCACTGCTGCTGTTCAGGCTGTAGGAAAGTTGAGCTGCCGGGTTGCAGTTGTCGAGGAGTGTAGGGAGGCTGGCCAGCCAAGTCGCCTGACAGCTGTGCGGGTCCGTTCCGATCGTCACATCTTCAATATCTTCAATCGTAGGAGCCTCATTATCAGCTACCTTGATGATCTGCCTAGCCGTTCGCACCTCTCCGGTACACCAATCGGTGAGCGTCCACGTTCTCAATATTTTGAAGCAGGCATCGCTACCGGTACCCGGGCAAATCTCGATGCGCTGATCATTGTAAGTGTATTGAATTTTGTCGCAGGTACCTACAGGCAGGCCGGTACCGTACCATTTGACGATGTGGTCATTAGGTGCCGGATAGTACGCATCATAAGGAGAAGGATGCCCATTGGACAGTGCATTCCAGCCAATGTTGGGCGAGGTGAGATTGCCGGGCGTTTTATCATCGCACAACAGTGCCGGCAGGCTGATGCCATCAAAATCGGGCGGAAGTACCACATCGCCCAGAGCCAGTCGGTTGAAAGTAATGGTTTGGACGCATTGCGAAGTATTGCCGCTCTGGTCGGTAGCCGTCCAGGTTCGGTCAATGATTTGAGAAAAAGGATCATTGCAAGTGCCGGGCGTGATGGCATCGGTGTGTGTTAGCGTAGCAGTACCGCAATTGTCGGTAGCGGTCGGCTGATACGCAGCCAGCAGTATGTATTCAATAGTCAACCAAATGCCATGCAATGTACCCCCATCGCCATTGGTATCGTCGGTGATGCTCAGTGTCCAGGCTCCTTTGGCGGGCAAATTGTTAAAATCTGAAAGTTGTCCTTCCGGCTGTACGATGCCGCTAAGGGTTGGATTGGCCGCTGCATTACAGGCTGAAGCTGCTTGGACGGGAGCGTCATCCGCAAAGGTTACGCTCCAGTTGGGGAAAGCACCGCACAGGTCTGTTCCAAGTTCTACAACTGTGCCCGACGGATTGCTAAGGTACACATCCAAATGCTCTGAGGCTGAATGTTCAATTTCCAAAACAATATTGACGTCAACGATAAAGGCATTGTCCGGCAGATCTACCCAAAAGCTCTCACTGATAGTGCTCACATGGGGCCCGATACCCCTTGAAGGAAACCTGGCATAGCCAGTCGATCCGATGAAGGGCTGGCCTGCCATGGGCTGCGGATCAACGGTGCAGGGCAGCGCCAACGGCTCACAATTGGTCATGACGGGCGCCATTTTGTCTTCCACCAGGATGGTACCCCAGCAATAATTGGTGGATTCACCATCGATGGCATGGACGGTGAGTGTTTGGCCAATATGATCTCCGTTGACCATAGGGCTGGTGGGGATGAGGTTGTCGTCGAGATCGTATATTTCTATAATAAAGGGCCCTTCACAGGGGGTGGTCTCAAAGCCCTCAAGGATGTCGTCGGGCAAAATAACAGCCTCACAATTTTCATCCAGGCTGACGGGCACATTGTTGTTGCACACCATATAGCACTGAGCTTTGGTGGCAGTGATGTTGACAAATAATGAGGAGAGGAGCAAACATCCAAAACGAGCAAGGAATGCGAGGGTCGAGTTTTTCATGATTTTTGGTTTACTGCTTTGAAAATGGTTATGTAAGTGTATAAATTCTCAGAGCCGGACAGGGGGTTAAGCCTGTTGGCTGGATATTTACTAGTGGCTAAGCAGTACTTGAGTGCCAGTGGCTACGCTCGAAAGAGAGAAACCGAATTTTAGGATCACCTCAACCACAAGCAGCTGTTTAGCTACTGAAGTTTTTGATTAGGGTAAGTAATCTTTTTGCTAAAAAATAGTTGCACCTGTTGCCGCAGTATAAGCAGGGCAACAGTTTGAGTGGAGAGGCACAAGTGAATGCCTCAGTGGCTCTAAAATCGGTTAGTGGGATGAAAAAAAGAAGAGTGTGTACAGCAATACGCTGGCGTCACATGTTGTTATACTTAATTTGTAAATAATTGTTGTGTAAAATTTTATAAAAATGAAAATAAATAATGTGACTTTATTTTTAAAGTACTAATTTCAGGTTTCTGATATTCTCTTGTTCAAAATTAAGCCTTTCAATGAAGCCTTTGGCCAAAATTTCCTACCCCATTCACGAATTGATCAGCAAGCGTTGGAGCCCCCGCGCTTTTTCCGACCGGCCCCTCGACGATCAACAGTTGCGCTCCTTGTTTGAAGCAGCTCGCTGGGCGCCCTCTTCTTACAATGAGCAACCCTGGCGTTTCATCTATGCGACCCGGTCGGACCCCGTTGCCTTCGATAAAATTGCAGCCAGCCTTTCGCCAGGTAATCAGCCCTGGGCAAGCCGCGCACCGGTACTGGTCATAGTAGTGGCACGAACCACCTTTTCCGGTAACGAGCGCCCCAACCGCCATGCCTTGTATGATGTAGGCGCGGCAGTTGCCATGCTCAGCTTACAGGCAACGGCACTGGGCTTGCACATCCATCAAATGGCTGGCTTCAACGAAAAACAAGTCCTCCAGGCCTATCAGATCAAAGCGCCTTTCGAGCCGGTATTGATATTGGCCATCGGCTATATGGGCGATGCTGCCAGCCTGCCCCTTGAGCTAAGAGAGCGGGAAATAAGTGCCCGCACCCGACATGAGCAGAGCCAATTTGTGTTCAACGGCCTGTGGAGAGGCTAGCCATCAGTAGCTATATTCATCGAGCTTTTTGGTGAAAGCTTCCAAGTACCTTACCTTTGAGATCATCGAAAAAGCGAGAAGCAGCATGTACTCCATTTTATTGTTTTCCGTAGTAATTTTGTTTGTAGCAGTGGTCTTCCTCAATCTCTACTTCCGAATAAAAGTGATGAAGGCCTACCGGCGGCTGGTTCGCGATGAGGTACAGTTTGGGCCCCGGCACATTCTGAACCGGCAGAAAATGAAGCGGGAAATTTTTCCTCAATATCCCGATCATGTGGAAGACATTGAGACATTCATGCGTTACCTTCGCTTTTCAGTCCGCATGGTTAGCGTGCTTACTGCGCTCATCACTTTGTATGGGGCAGTGTTAATGTATTTTAGGTAAGCTTACGTGCGCCTTTGAATTGATTAAATATGCTGCGAATAGGTGTTTTTGGAGCTGGCCATTTGGGAAAGATACACCTTCGCTGCCTCGAGCAGGTGGCGGGAGCACAGCTCATAGGATATTACGACCCCGATGAAGCAGTGGCTTCAAAACTGCCAACACTCCCCCGATTCAACAGTCCCACTGCCTTGATGAAAGCAGTAGATGTAGTAGATATTGTAAGCCCCACCATTACCCACTTCGAACTCGCCCGGCTGGCCTTACAGCAAGGAAAGCATGTATTTATAGAAAAACCGGTAACCCACCTTCTCGAAGAGGCCGAAGCACTTTTGCAGCTCAGTCGGGCAAAAAAACTCAAAGTACAGGTCGGCCATGTCGAGCGCTTCAATCCAGCTTTGCTGGCACTGCGCGATATATCCCTACAGCCAATGTTTATTGAAGCCCACCGCTTGGCGCTGTTCAATCCGCGAGGTACCGATGTGTCGGTGGTATTGGATTTGATGATTCACGACCTCGATATTTTGCTCAGCCTGGTGGAGGCCAAAGTCACATCTGTGCGTGCCAGCGGAGTAGCGGTAGTGAGCGATACGCCCGATATTGCCAATGCCCGCGTTGAGTTTGACAATGGCTGTGTGGCCAATTTGACGGCCAGTAGAATTTCGATAAAACAGATGCGAAAACTGCGGCTTTTTCAGCAGGACGCCTATATCAGTCTTGACTTTTTGAAGCACGAAGCACAAATCATCCGCCTCTTTGATGCTGCCGATCCCAATGCGCCTCCTGCTGATGAAGCTATGGAGCTGTCAACCAAATCGGGCAAAAAACTTTTGCAAATGCAGCTCGCCGAAACGGAGGAAGGGAATGCTATCCAAATGGAATTACAATCCTTTGTGGATTGCATACTCCAAGGCGGCGAACCTGCTGTAAGCCTGCAGGAAGCGCATCGTGCTATGGTACTGGCGCATCAGATCATCGATGAAATAGCTGCACGACGGAAGCGTTTTAAAAAGGATGGAAAGACGCGGTAAATTGCAACCTTTGCACAGATTTATTCTTTAACTGACCCTACATGAAATTTATCCAATCGGCTGGCTCAAAGAAGTACTTCAGGCATGTAGTCCTGCTGTTGGTATGGCTGGCCGGTACAACAGCCTGCCCATTGATGGCCCAACAGCCGGAACCGCAAACTCAGCCTTTCCAATCGGCCGTTGAGCTGGGAAGCAGCTTGAGTTATGTCGGCTTCAAGTTACATTTGGCGTATCTTTTAAAGTATCGCCGCCATGAGTTGTATGTGGGCCCCCATCTGGTGATTAGTAATAGTTATCTGCCTTCCAGGGGCCCGCTGGGCCTGCAGGCAGGCTATCGGTTCAACTGGCTGCAAAAGGGGCGCCTCAAAGCTTTTGCAAATCTGGATTATCAAGCTGCTTTTTGGCGTCCTTATGATCCGCAAAAGCTGGGCGACGGCGGCCTCAACCGTGTCCACGAATTTCATGCTGGCTACGGCATCCTGTTCCGTTTGGCAGATCATTGGTGGGTCGGCAATCACCTGGGCCTGGGGGGATATTTGGAGGAATATATTGATGTACGAGAATCTGAAACCAATCACTTTTCGGGTTTTAGCAGCCTGATAAGGGCTTTTGTGAGCTATGGGTTTTAGAAACTGTTTTGAAAAAATGAAGCATTTTATATACATACTGATGTGCTTGGCGGGCCTTCATTTGGCATGCCATGAAGTGGACGGGCTGGCGCTTGATAATTTGAATAATGGCCAGGTTGCCATTATCGGGCATGGAGGGAGTGGCTTTCCTGTGAACGGGCTTGAGCTGCCGGCCAATTCTTTTGAGAGCATTGAGAAGGCCATTGCGGGCTTTGGTGCTGATGGGATAGAAGTAGATGTACAAATGAGTGCAGATTCGGTGCTCTTCTTATACCATGATGAGAAGCTGGCATCTCTTACTGATTGCCACGGCTGTGTAAACGAACAGTTGGCAGGGGCACTGCTCAATTGCCGATACCGACAAAATATTGGCAACCAGCTATTCAAAGATCATCGGCTTGTAAAACTGGAAGAGGTATTACAGTATTTTTTCGACAGAAACCTCCCCCCCTTCCTGCTGCTGGATGTCAAGTTGTTTGAGAAATGTGCGGGCCTGCCCGACGGCGCGGCCTCTTTGGCAAGATTTGCCAGGAAGCTGAACCGCTTGATCGAACGTTTTAATGCTGAAAAATGGGTGATTATTGAATCTGCCAGCGTAGCTTTGCAACAAAAACTGTATCAGCTCAATCCGGATTTGCAGCGGGTGTTGGTATGGCATAGTTTGCCGGATGATCAGCTATTGGTCATTGGAAATACTAATGATTTGTACGGTTTTGCGTTGGAATATGAGGATGTAAGCCCACAAAGAGCAAAAGAAATACAGGCGGCCGGATTCCGGCTGGTTTTGTACGATGTACAAACGCGCGGCTCGGTGCTTGAGGCTCTTAAAAGAGCCCCCGAATTTATAGGAACCAACAATATCGTAGTGGCGCAGGAGGTCTTAAAAAGTAGATAATGAAGTTGTTCAATAAGAGAATAATGCCAATTAAAAAATAGACCGATGAAAATTAAACACTTCTTATGCTTGCTTGCTTTAGGCTTCGCGGTTGAAAGTTGCGATTTGATCAACCCCGCAGAACCCATTCCGGCCTATCTGCATATCCGGCCGTTTAGCTTTAGCACCAATGCAAGCCAGGGCTCATCTTCCAGCAAAATAACCGATGGCTGGGTGTATGTAGGAGGCGATTTTTTAGGTGCCTACACCTTGCCGGCAACCATGCCGGTGATTGCTACCGGAGAGCAGGAGGTACAGGTATTTCCCGGTATCAAGGACAACGGCATTGCCGCTTTGCCGGATATTTATCCATTGTATGAGCGCTACATCGTAGCGGTTGATTTGTCAGAAAATGTAGAAGACACGATCCGTCCGGTCACCCACTATGTGGACAATGTACGCTTTGCCTTACTGGAAGGTTTTGAAAATAATTTGCATACCTTTTCGGAAGATCTTGACGATAATCAGCTTACCACTTTGGAGACGTCCAGCCAAAAGGTCTTTGAAGGGAGCCAGTCCGGCAGGATATTTTTGGATCAGGAAAATGCCTTGTTTACGGCAGGTTCCGATCGCCTCAATGTATTCCCTCCGGGTGGTACGCCCGTGTATGTGGAGATGAATTACCAAACCGAAGTGCCGCTCTCGGTGGGCTTGTATGGCTACGATAATGTAGGCGTGCGAACCTTCCAACTCATCAATCGGGGAGCGAATGCCAATGAAGAATGGAATAAGATTTATTTTAATTTTACGGAGGAAATGCGAACCTTGAGCAATAGCAATATTGCCGAGTATCAGGTGGTGTTGCAGGCCGTCATACCCCTCGATGAGGGGGGATTTACCCTGGAAGAGGCCAATATCTATGTGGATAATGTGAAATTGGTGATGTTTGAATAGTAAGGTTTTGAAGTTGACTTTTTTGCAAAAAACAGCATTGCCAAGCCCGCTTTTGGCATCAATAAAAAACTGCCGCTTTTGGATGAGCAGAGGATGAACCGCCAGCGAAGGATCGACTTATTGAAGTATGGTGTGACCGACTTTTTCACGGCCATGCTGGCCTGGGCCTGTTTTTTTTTGTACCGCAAGCGAGTGGAAGATGTTCCCATCGACTGGACGATACTGGACGACAAGAATTTTTGGTACGGGATCATTATCGTTCCCATCTGCTGGGTACTGTTCTATTCTCTTTTTGATAAGTACCGGGATATTTACCGCATGTCGAGGCTGGCTACATTGGCCCGAACCTTCTTTTTTTCCTTTCTCGGTGTTGTTTTTCTGTTTTTCACCCTCGTGCTGGATGATTTTGTAAAAGACTACACCACCTATTACAGCTCCTTCCTTATACTGTTTGGCTTACACTTCGGCTTCACGGCCTTTGCCCGGATGATCATTTTGAGCTGGGCCAGCCAGCGCCTCAAATCGGGGCTGGTGACCTACAATACCCTCATCATCGGGGGCAATCAGAAGGCAGTGGATTTGTACCAGGAGATTAAAAGTTTAAAGAAAGGGATGGGTTACAAATTCATAGGATTTGTGAATGCCAACAGGCAAAGCACCAATGAACTGAGCCAGTACTTGGATCGTCTGGGAGGCATCGAAGAGCTGGCCAGAGTGATCGAGTACAGCCACATAGAGGAAACCATCATTGCTATCGAAACTTCCGAACACAACCGGCTCCGCGAAATTCTCAACATTTTGTTCGACTTTGATAATCGCATCCTCATCAAGATTATCCCCGACATGTACGACATTTTGTTGGGCAGCGTAAAAATGAATCAGGTTTACGGAGCCGTACTCATTGAAGTGCAGCAGGAAATGATGCCCCGTTGGCAACGATTGACAAAGCGCCTGATCGATGTGGCGGTGAGCCTGCTATTGCTCGTATTGCTCTTTCCGTTGTATTTGTACATCATGCTACGAGTAAAGCTCTCTTCTTCGGGGCCCATCCTCTTCCGGCAGGAGCGCATCGGCCTAAACGGCCAGCCTTTCTATATTTACAAATTTCGGTCAATGGTTGTAAATGCCGAATCGAATGGCCCCCAACTGTCACATGAACAGGATGAGCGCGTCACGCCCTGGGGCAAAGTGATGCGCAAATGGCGCCTCGATGAGCTGCCGCAATTTTGGAATGTGCTGAAAGGAGAGATGTCATTAGTAGGCCCGCGGCCGGAGCGGCAGTTTTACATCCAGCAGATACTTGAGCAGGCACCGCACTACAAACACCTGCTCAAAGTGCGGCCTGGCATTACCAGTTGGGGGCAGGTAAAATACGGATACGCCTCCAACCTGGAGGAGATGTTGCAGCGCCTCAAATTTGATATCCTCTACATCGAAAACCGCTCGCTGGCATTGGATTTTAAGATACTTTTCTATACCATCCTGGTGTTGCTGCAGGGCAAAGGAAAGTAGAGAGTTGCTATCCAACTATCTTTCCCTTACCGCACTACCATCACCTTTCTCGTTTCCACCCAATCTTTGCCACGCAGGCTGCAGTAATACAAACCCGGCGCCAGCTTACTCAAATCCGCCGAAATGGTACCCTGCCTGAAGTGCTCGAATTGTCGGGCCCATACATTTCGGCCCATCATATCGGAAATGTGAAGCTCAAAATCGGTGCTTTCCTCCAGCTCCAGCTCAATAGCAAACAATCCCTGGTTGGGGTTTGGCGAAACGGCAAATAGCCGCGTGATATTCGGATCGCTGACCTTTGTAATGGTACCCAAAACGAAGGCATATTTGACGCGCTTGCCAAAATCGGGCTCAAGCGCTTTGATCGTTCCGAACATATTCCGGAAGGTCAAACTGCCTTCCCCTTGCCCCGGGTTGTTCCAAAATTCGAGGCCGTCATCTCCCTGATCGAACAGCTCCAGAGTATAACAGCCAGCCGCAAAATTGAGCGTGTCATTATAGGTCGAGTTGTTATTGAGTCCACCTCTGGAGAGGATGACATCCCCTTCCGAATTTTTGATAGTAAAATTATTTTCGAAGCCCCGTGCATTGGTGCGCAGGCGCAAAATGGTGCCCACTTGATAACTGTCGGGCAGCTCAAAGGTGCTTGTCATCTGGTTGTTGGCGGCATACTCATCCTGGCCGCCATTGGGTTGTGAAATGGTAACGATAAACTTGTTTTCATCGCCATACCAAAAAGAAGGATCGGGCATGGGGAGCTCCACATCCATAGCTTCCATGAAGTTGAGGCTGCCCGTCCAGTTATAATTTCTGGTTGATTTGCCCGGCACCCGATAGCTGATCTTTAGCGAGTTGAGGCGGGAGGCTCCCGAATTTTGGATGCGCACCACAGGATTGTAGCAAATCGGATTGTCACGCATATAAGGCGTTTGATCGGAAGGCCGTTTGATATCGATGATGCGGGCATCGAGCTCAAAATTGGGCTCGCCATAGCTTACCAGTTGGCAGTTGAGCAAGTAGCGGCTGTCACCAAAGCCGGCATTGATGCCATAATCGAGCTCTACGGGCTGGCCCGGCGTTACAATTTCAGTGATCTCAAACTCCTGCATATCAGTAGCGGCACCGGGGCACCAGCCGGCCCGGTCATATATCCAGGTACCTCCTTGCGGATAGATGGGATTGTCAGCGCATTCTTTCCAAACTTCCCATTGAAATTCTGCCGGCCCACCATCTACATTAATGGAGTGGGTACGTTGGGTAAATTCGCCCTGCTGGCCATGCCCGGTGATAGCTGCCCGCACTTTGAACATGGAGGCATCGGGCCTCAGCACAATGCTGCGCGGCTCCATCGCATCGTCATTGAGTAGTGCAGTAAAACCATGCCCCCGCCCAGCTTCCCAAATTTGCTGGATGCTGATGACATCTCTCGGCGGAGTGCCTTTGATAAATAAAAACCGGATATCCATTTCCTCCTGAAACTGGCCGCCATTGCCCAGCCACAATAGCTTTTTGCCTTTCAGTATGGGTGTAAAATCAGTGACATCAAAAGCCCAGGTTTTGCCTTCTTCACCGAGGTCGAGGTAAATGCCATAAGGCGTAACAAAAGACATGATTTCCAAATCCATCGGAAACTTGCGATAGTAATCCAACGAGCTGATCTCAATTGTTCCTTGCGCCGTCACCGCTGAAGAATCAATCGCATTACCAGATTCGTCATAGGTGTATTCGTAGGTGGCGGGCCAAACATTTTGCGTACTCAATTCCACGATGTCGGTACCTTGCACACCATAGCTTACAATGGCAGTTTGATAATTCAAAACCGTATCCACTACAACTACGTCCGTCACGCTTATATCATAGACCCCTTGCACAAAACCCACATTGGGGCGCTGGCTGACGCTTTCAAAGTGCGTAAATAGCTCGCTTCCTGCTAGTCGGCTCCATTTGGCAACTCCTTCAATATTGGCCGTAGCGGAAGCCGGAGAGGCATCGTTGACGGTGTTGCCGCTGCCTTCATTGAATGCGTAATCGGCCAGCAGATTAGCGTAGCTGGGGTGGTTGGCATCAATGCTTCTGTGCATCCATTCAGCAATTTCCGACTGGCTCAACTCCTTGTTCCATATTCTAAACTCGTCAACTGTTGCAAAGCACTGGTTATTGCCTGTAAGGGAGCCGCCGATCTTGAATTTGCGCAGATCAATATCCTTTGTAAGCCCCCCTCCTGAATGCCACAGGTTGCCGTTGAGGTAGATATTCATAGAACCGATATGGGTGTTTTTGGTGAAAGCCCAATGATTCCATTGCCCTGCAAAGTCGGAGTTGTTGGCTGGCTGATTAATGCGATCGTAGTTTCCGTCGCTTCCACAATCCCAGTAAACCTGCGAGTTGCTCCAGGGCAGGTGAACGTTGACCTGGCGGCGATTTTGGTTGTCCGTTCCTTCAAAAGCAGTGGTATTGGCAGGCAAGATATCCGGATTGCCATAATACCACATGGAGATGGTGATCTCATCGCTGATATTGGCAAAGGAAGTTTCGGGAAGCAGGATGCTCTCAGAGCCGGTAAATTCCAGTCCGTAATTTTTGTCTTGGCTAACCAAGCCTGCAGCAAAGCCAGCCTCGTGTCCCATTACGCTGTTGTCTGTATCTGCCAGGGCATTGGTAAAACTCATCTCTACCAATAGGTTGGAGCTGCCATTCCAGTCGAAAGCTTGATAAAAACGGAAATTATTTTCTCCTAATTCCAGGGGAGCGTTGATGAAATACACTTCCGTAAAGCCATCGAGTTCCGGATTGGCGGCACTGAGCTCGGTTTGCGAAGTATGCTTCATGCGGATGCGCAAAAAGTTTGCTGCGCTGGCTACAGAGCTGATGTTGAGCCGCAGACTGGTGATGTCTCCTGCTGTAAGGCCGGCGGCACTCAATTCGGCAGCGGTCCACAAATACTGGGCTTTCGACACGGCAGCAGCGGTGCCAAAGGGATGGCTGAGAGCCTCGCTACCGGCGCCTATATTAGCCACAGTTTCCGAGGTCACCGAATTGTAAACTACATCTTTGTGAATATATTGATGATAGCTGTAGGTCGGGTTGGTCGTATAATCGAAGGTGGTGCCGCTGAATCCGGCAATGATGTGCGATGGATGCGTAGCTCTGATCGAGTCGGTCATGCTGGAATCGCGGACAAAGGTATTGCAGCTGTAATCCCATTCTCCGCAGCCTCGGTTTCGGTCAGTGGGAATGGAAACCAGGGCCCCCTTGCAGCGCATGCTGTACTCCATAATTATTTTTTCATAGGTGGTGCCATCCTCTTCCGGAAACTGGAATACATAGCTTCTTCCGGTACTGTCGTACGTAAGTGTTTGGACGGTGACGGTATCCTGTGCAAAAGCTGCAAAAGCAAAGAATGAGACCAGCAAGAGGAGTGTTAAGCGTTTTTTCATGGTGTTGGGTAATGAATTTTAAAAAAGCAGACTTGTAAAAGTAGGAAAGTAGCCTGTATTTAAAGAACTTTGAAGGGTCTTCTGAAAGTCAATATCCCGAATAATGGCTATTGAATCAGAAATTCACTGTTAAATTGGAAGCCCAATTCTTATTTTTAGAACCACAAAGGAGAAAACATGTTTGACTATAGTCAAAAACAAAAACGCTCAATCATTGCGCTGCTGGCTCAAATGGCAGATGCAGATAATAAAATTGCCGGCCTCGAATCGAAATATATACAGGAGGTAGCTGCCCGGATGGATTTGTCAGAGGAAGATATTCTGGAAGCTTTGCAAGATGCAGCTGCTCACCAGTTGGAACCTCCGGTGGAAGAGCGTGACCGGATGAGCATTTTATATTATCTGCTGTTTATGATGCGGGCAGACGGCTCCATCACCGACAAGGAAGAGGAGTTTTGCTATAAGGTGGGCCTCAACCTTGGCATACAACCCGCGCTCACCCGCGATTTAATAGGGGTGATGAAAACCTATCTGAATGAAGATGTACCTCCCGAAGCGATGCTGGAACAGATCAAGAAGTATTTGAATTGAGGGCAGGGAGTGAGCACCCCCACCATTCAAACTCTTTTAATAATCATGGAAGAAGCACCTCCGCCGCCATTGCAGATGGCTGCCAGGCCAACGGCTCCGTCTTTTTGATGGAGTACATTGTTGAGTGTGGTGAGAATACGTGCACCTGAGGCACCCAGCGGATGGCCCAGCGCTACGGCACCGCCCATCACATTGACCCGTTCCTCTTTAAGGCGCATGTCTTTGTTGAAGGCCATTGTAACGACAGCAAATGCTTCATTGACTTCATAAAAATCAATATCTGATTTTTTCATACCTGCCATTTTCATTGCCTTTTTGGCAGCTTTGGGCGGGGTAGTGGTAAACCAGGCCGGCTCCTGAGCTGCATCGGCAAAAGCCAGAATCTTGGCTACGGGCTTGAGTTTATATTTTTTTACCCCTGCTGCACTCGCCAATACCAGAGCCGATGCGCCGTCATTGATGGTAGAGGCATTGGCTGCCGTGACGGTGCCATCTTTAGTGAAGGCGGGGCGCAAATTGGGCACCTTATCGAAATTGACACGCTTGTACTCTTCATCTTCGGTCACTACCAGGTCATCGCCTCTGCGTTGGGGCACATTTACGGCTACGATCTCATCTTTGAACAAGCCCTGGCTGGTAGCATCTGCAGCCCTTTGGTACGATTGAATTGCATAGCGATCCTGCTCCTTACGGCTGATGCGGTACTTTTTGGCTGTGTTATCGGCGCAGATGCCCATCGCCATATTATCGTACACATCGGTGAGGCCATCTTTTTGAAGGCCATCAATGGCTTGTACGTGGCCATATTTGGAGCCCCAGCGTTGTTTAGGCAGATAATAAGGAATATTGGACATGCTCTCCATACCGCCAGCTACTACAAAGTCGTGCTGTCCAAGGGCGATACTTTGTGCAGCAAACATGACGGACTTCATACCGGAAGCGCAGACTTTATTTACAGTGGTACAAGGCACAGCAAACCCGATACCTGCCCCGATAGCTGCCTGGCGAGCAGGTGCCTGCCCAAGATTGGCCGAGCAAACATTCCCCATAAATACTTCCTGTACCTGGCTGGGCCGAACCTTGGCCTTCTTGAGGGCTCCTTTGATAGCGCTGCTGCCCAGCTGGGTTGCCGAAAGCGATGACAAAACGCCGCCAAAGCTTCCCATGGGTGTACGAACGGCAGATACGATATATACTGGTTTCATTGAACGGTGGAATTTTATTGGTTCTAAAAAGATTGCCAAAAATACGAAATATCTGATTCAATAGGATGAACAAATCAACGACAGATCGGTTGAAATTATGCACTTCTCAAAAAATCAATTCCTGATGGCACATCAATAGCGAAGGAAAGAATGATTGATAAGGAACGTTTTCGAAATCTATTTTAATTTAGCAAGCGTGTATATTAAGCTGGCCTGACTGGTGCCCGCCAGGGCCGTGGCGATGATGAACTTGCTACAGCAAATGAACCCGGAGGGATGGGTAGCCTTAGAGACAAATTTTCAGCCACACAAAATTATTTAGAATGCAGTCTAATAAAGAATTGATTTGTTAAATTGTTTTAGATGCTGTACATTTGCAGTCCTAAAAGCTGAAGGGAAAGCCCGGAAGCGTGTATAAATTTAATGCCATCGAGTGGAGTCTCGCTTAAAAAGTGAAGACAGCTCGTTGAAAGATCATATCGCGGAGTGGAGCAGTTGGTAGCTCGTCGGGCTCATAACCCGAAGGTCGCAGGTTCAAGTCCTGCCTCCGCTACAACCTGAAAAACCCCCTAACTATCAATAGTTAGGGGGTTTTCTGTTTTATCAAATATTGTATTTTAGGATCATGAACTAAATAAGTTATTCTTTTCACGATCCTTAATGAACCTTTCTTTCCAAATTTACCAGCAGGGCCGCACGCCGGTTCACCCTTTGAGCAAAATCGACAAGTGGAGGAGATAGCTAGACATTTGAGACGTTCAGACCCTCTGCCTGATGTCTCAACTCACTCCAGCTGCATCCTGATATTCCAGTTGATACTTTCAGTGGTGGTGCGATCAAGGAAAGTGCGCCACTCATTGTCATTGAGTTGAAACAGCCAGTCGCCATCGCCCTGAGCGGGGCCGAAGTCGCAACCGATAGACTGCATGCGGATGTCGTGCCGAAAGGCAACGCTGACCCAGATGTCTTCATTCGCAATAGGAAGGTCGCGGGTGATGCTGTGCGTGTTCCAGCTCGTCTCACTGATGCCGTTGGTTACATTGGCGGAGTAAAGCAGATCGACCGGCTGGTCGTTGCTCGAGCCGGAGTAGATCTTAATTTCGCAAGCTGCCGGGCGGAAGCCCATGAAGTAATCGATCTCGATGATGCGCTTGCCGGCAAAGTCGGCGAGCATATTGGCAGGGAAGCGTGCAGCGGCTTCATATTCGCCGGGATCGAGATTGGGGGCGGTATTATTTTCGCCATCGTAGTGGATGAGGCCGTTGGCAAAGGGGCCGTCGTCATCTGATTGGCAGGCACTCAGCATGAGTGCAAATAGCAGGGCAATTGAGAGGATGTTTTTCATTGCAAATAGTTTTGTCTTCAACAATATTAAGTGTATTCTCGCGGTATTTCCAGCTTGGTTATATTAAAATAGTGTTAAATGCGATACAGGCCGCATGAAAGGCCGGCTTTTGGATTTTCAACAGCTATCTGCTATGTTTAAAGTATGAAAAACCCAAAAGGCTTTATCTGGTTGGTCACTTTCCTGCTGTTATTTTTACTTACACAAGATTACCTCTTTACCAACTGGACGAACCGCCCGACATTGTTGGGGCTACCGGACTGGCTGTGGTGGTTTGTGGCGATACATGTCCTGTTTGTAGTGTGCTTTTATTTTTTTGCCCAACGTTACTGGAAATAAGCCCTCCTTATGGTTTACACAATCCTGGTCGCCTATCTACTGATCGTTTTTATCGGAAGTTTGCGTGGAGCGGCGGCGGAGAGTAGCACGCCGGAAGGCTACTTTTTGGCCAATCGGGGGCTTGGCACACTCAGCCTTTTCTTTACCATCATCGCTACCAATTTCAGTGCTTTTTACTTTCTTGGCTTTGCTGGCGAAGCCTACAGGATAGGCTATGCCTATTATATAGTGATGGCCTTTGGTACCTCCTTTGCCTGCCTGTCTTTTTTTCTCATCGGCACCCGCATCTGGCGGCTGGGCAAAGAGAAAGGATACATCACCCCGGCTGAGCTGATCTATGGCGAAACGGGTAGCAAGTGGCTTCGCCTGCTCTTTGCGCTCATCATGTTGCTGTTTACCTTTCCCTATCTGGCCTTGCAGATCATCGGAGCGGGATACATTCTGGAGAGCATCAGCCAGGGGCAGATACCCTATCTGCTGGGAGCTTGCCTGCTCACCACCTTTACGATCGCTTATGTATGGATCGGGGGGATGCGCTCGGTGGCCCGTACCGACCTCAAGCAGGGCTTGTTGATGATCGGGTTGATGTTGGCAGCGGTAGTAGTGGTGAGCCAGAGCCTGGAGGGGATGGGGGAGGCCAACGGCAGAGTCTTTGCGGTGTTGCCTGACTTGTTTGGTAGAGCCGGAGCAGGGGGCGTTTACAGCCCGCAAAAGTGGTTTAGCCTGCTGATCTTTTGGCTGTTTTGTATTCCGATGTTTCCGCAAATATTCATGCGTTTCTACATTGCCAAAGACCTGAAACATCTCAAACAATCGGCCTTGCTATACGCATTGGTGCCCTTGCTGATCTCTATTTTTCCGGTGATCATAGGTGTGCTGGGCCATTTGAGCTTTCCGGGCCTGGAGGGCAAAGCGGCCGATCAGATATTGCCGATGATGCTGGTGGAGCACAGCCCTGAGTGGTTTGCTGCTTTGGTGATGACGGGTGCCTTAGCGGCTTTTATGTCAACGCTGGATTCTCAATTGCTGGCTTTGAGCACTATCACTACCCGCGATTTGTATGCAATTTTTACCAGCCGACCGCCGGACTTAGAAAAGCAGGTGCGCATTGGCCGCTTGTGGGTGCTTGTATTTGCCTTGGTAGGTTTAGCGATTGCCTGGCAACCCTTCGATACGATTTTTGACATGGGAAAGCTGGCTTTTGCCGGACTTGCTGTTTTATTTCCGGTAACGCTGGGCGTATTGCGATGGCCACACTTTTCAATCAGCGGCGCAGTGGCAGCTGTACTCGGCGGAGAGTTTTTGTTGTTGGCATTTTATTATGACTGGTTGCCAAAGAAATGGCTGATGGGATTTGAGTCATTCATTATAATATTGCTGCTAGAGTTTATGCTATTGGGAATAACAGCATTTTGGAAATGGAAGGCTCAATAGATATCCAGGAGGATCATTTCGCGCTCATTGAATAACAATTTGTCGCCAATTTTTTTGTTTATAAGTTGCTGGGCAAGCGGTGCCTGGGGAGAAATTACATAAAACTTTTGATCTTCTACTTCAACACGACCGGCGCTAATGGCAATAAAATAATGCATTGGTCCATACCCCTGGTCAATCACGACCACGCTACCCAAGACTACCTTGTCGGAACTTCGATCAGGGCGGATGAGGCGGAGCTTTTGCAACATTTGGCGGGCCTGCGCCAATGAGCCAGAGTGCTTATCTTTTTCCTGCTGCAACATAGCACGGCCGGTTTCATATTTATCACCCATACTACTTTTCATCTCTTCATTGGCACTTTGCTGGGCATCGGTCATCAGCTTTTCAAGCAGATCTATCTTCTGCTGAATAACTCGCTGGCAGCGCTCCAGCAAGAGCTTTTTGACATGAGGCGTGGTCTTCACGAAAGCAGGTTGAAATGGTAACGATGCTGTGCTATGAAATTTTGTCAGAAATGTACTACAAGCGGCAAATGAACGGCCTATCTCGACTCCAAAGCGGAATCATGGGGATAGGCTTTGCGGAAGTTGTATTTAAGTACATCATGGGTAGTAACAATGCCAACGAGGCGGTCACCGTTTTCCACAATGGGTAAGGCATGAAATAGTTGTTCGAGAAAGATTTCGGCAGCCGTGCCCACTTTGGAAGAAGGCTCAAGGGTAGCCATTTTGGTGGTCATCACATCGCGTACAACTAATTCGTTGAAGCGGGGATAATCCTTTCCCATTTTAAAAAGATCATAAGTAGTAAGCAAGCCAACGAGCTTGTCACCATCTACAACAGGAACGTGGTGGATGCGGTGATTACACAACAATTCATAAACTTTTGATACCCGATCGTCAGCATTGGCAGTAATGAGTTCGCGGGTCATAATAGTAGAAACAGGTTCGTTCATCATGGCGGTCAGGTTTTGGTGGATAAATATGCAGCAGATTTATCTGTTATAGGGTCGTTCCCTTACTGATAAAGATAATAAAAAACGGAGAATTTGCAAATTCTTAAACAACTTGTAAAGGGCTGACTTGCAGGGGTTTTAAGGAGAAGGAGCGCTATTCAAAACGATTGGCGATGGCCTGGCTAAAGTTGGTGGCATATTTTTTCCATGAAAATTGATTGGCCCAACAGACTCTCTCAGCTACCAAACCGGTAGCCGTAGCAGGAAGCTGGCAAGTGAGATGCATTTGCTCCGCCAGAGCTGCAGCGTCATGCGTATCAAAATAGGCAGCCAGGCTTCCGCCTACTTCCGGCAGGCTGCTATTGTTGGCGCAGATGACCTGGGTGCCGCAAGCCATCGCTTCCAGTATCGGAAAGCCAAAACCTTCATATTCCGAGGGATAAACCAGTGCAAGGGCATGGCTGTACAACTCCGGCAGGTATTGCTTTTCTACAAAGCCGGTGAGAATAATATCCCTGCGAAAGGGATGCTGTGCCAAGGCGTCAAAAAAGGAATCGGACTTCCAACCCTTCTGACCAACGATCAATAAGAGAATACGATTGGTGGAGGTTTGCCGAAAAAGCTGAAAAGCTTTCAGCAGGGTTGTAAGGTTTTTGCGCGGCTCAATCGTACCAACTGATATAAAATAAGGGAAGGTAATAGAGTGGCCATCCAAAAAATTGCGTGAGCTGGTAGGTGTAAAAAAATCATCCTTTCCCAATAGAAGGGTTTCTGTTTTGCTTTCAGTGAAAGGATAGCATTTGTGAAGATCGCGGCTGGTATTCTGAGAGTTGGAAAGAATAAGATCTGCCTTTTTCAATATCCTTTTGAGGAACAGGCGCTGCAACCACTGGCTATGTAGCCGATGGTATTGAGGAAATAGTATGGGCGTCAGATCATGGATCATAGTAATACGGCGAATGTGGGCAGGCAGGTTGAATGGGCCAAAGTGGGCAGGCTCGAAAACGGCATCTACCGCAAGTCGGCGAGCAATTTGAGGGATTAAGACAAAGAGCCTGAAAGAGGCATAGCCTATCGGGAGGCGTGTATTGGGCACAACTATCTGCTGGATACTGCTGAGATTTGGGTCTTTCTTTTCCCGGATGAGGATGAACTCATTACGAATGTCATACTTCAATAATGCCTTTACCAACTCGCGGGTATAAACATGTACTCCAGCACTTTGGTTGTCAAGGGGATCAGCTATGATGGCGATGCGCATAGCTTATGAATTTATCACTTTTTCATATACTTTCAGGGTCTGCAAAGCTGTTTTGAGCCAGCTGAACTGGTTGGCTCTTTCCCAGGCATGCTGTGCCAAAGTAGTGTGCAATTCGTCATCTGAAAGCATGCGATACATCTGGTTGGATATATCCTGTACATCGGCAGGGTCGGCAGGCAAGCCTCCGTTTTTCACCACTTCCGGCATGGAACTATTATTGCCGTAAATCACAGGAATGCCAGACTGCATGGCCTCCAGCATTGGTAAACCAAAGCCTTCGTAAAAGGAAACATAGCAAAAGACTCGTGCATGCGCATATAATACAGGCAAATCCTGGTCATCCACAAATCCGGTGAAATGCATATGATCTGTACTCAGGTTGTCGTCATCAAAAAGGTCATCCGTTTTCCAGCCTTTCTTGCCACAAATGAATAATGCGTGACCGAGTTCAGGATGATTTTTGTACAGGAGTTGAAATGCCTTGATGGTGTTGATGAGGTTTTTACGCGGTTCAATTGTTGAAAGGCAAAGCAGATAGGGCATATCAGGCAAACCGTACTTTTTGAGAATCGGGCTTATGGAGTGGTGTCTTCGATCTTTATTGAATTTACCACTATGGGCCGCTTCATAAACCAGATGGCAGCTGTGTTCCGGAAAGGTGTATTGGTTTTGAATGTCTTTCAAAGTTGCTTTTGAAATGGCTAGTACGTCAGCTTTTTTCGAAAGGATTTGCTGCATTCCTTTTTCAGCATTTTCGATATTGGCAGGGGTATGAAATTCGGGAAATAATTTGTGCGTGAGATCATGTACAGTTACAAGGCATTTAATGTTGAGCAGTTCTGCAAACTGCATATGCTGGGGCAAAGGGATATGAAACAGATCGTATGTTGGGATCATCTGGAATTTGTTTTGAAATGTTGCACGCAGTTTACGCTCAACTGCTTTTTGTTGGATTTTTCGCAAGCTCTTTCGATAAGGGCCTTCCCGATAGTGTGCTGCCAGTGCACGGTACAATTTTTCCGGAATGACATTTTTAAGCTGCCGTTTAAGGTACAGTAATACCTTTTCATAGCCTTGCAGACTGTTTTGAATGGATTCATACTTGCCAAAAGAAGTATTTGCGTACTCCTCCTCAATCTGTCGGGGTTTAGGTAGTGGGAATATTATAAAGTTATGGAAAAGATCAATCTGCCAATTCGGCTGGTGCTCAATAATAATAGCCAGGTGTGTCACCAGTTCTGCCAGATAGCGCTTGACACCATCATTATCGTTGGAAAAAAGCTTGGAGGCTTCAATGAGTATCCGCATGGGCGACGGAGGAGGTATTGGTTGGGATCGCCTGTATCCAAACTGCTCCATGACCCCTCTATGTTGGCACCAAAACAGCTCCTCCAACTCATTGGGCATTTCCTCCTTATAGCTGCCTGTCTTGCCCTTTCTGAAATTCTTTTTGGCTTGATCCGGCCTAAAGCCTTCGCCTTCACCGGCTCCGTATTTCGGTCTGCCAAACTTGAGTTGCTCAAAGCTGGGGAGCTTGTCACGAATCGGTTTAGGCAAATCCATAACAGCCCGGAGCTTCTCCACCTCCCGGATCGGGTCGGCGATCAAATCTTCAAAACGGATCACAATAGCTGCCCGTTCTGTCCATTGCCTCACATTCTTCGACCAGCCGCCAAAAAAACTACCTTCACGTGCCAGGATAGCTTCGATCAGGTTGTTGTAAAAATCAGATCCGGGCGCTACAATGTCTTTCCGATGATGAGCAATGGATACCAAGGCATCGCGGCCGTCTCTTATCAGATACACTATTTTTCGATGCGACTGGTCCTTTGGCAGAAATGCTGGCAGCAGGTGCGTTTTGATGACCGGATAGCTTTCAAAGTTTGCATCGAGCGTTCTTCCTTCTTCTTTGTGAAACGTGCTGGATTCAATGCCGTACACTTCGTACAATACATTCCTGAAAAAAGTATTTCCTGAACGAGGAAAGGAGACTAGCCAGATCATGGATCAAATTTATCAATTTGATATGACGAATTATACATATATTGTAACGAAATAATAAATAACGGATGTTTCGGCTTTTCAAAAAGAATGATTGCAATCTTATACAAAACAATATAGCGCTGGTTTCAGTGCATATTCCCAAAACGGCCGGAACTTCTTTTCGTAGTATTTTGAAGCAGGTGTATGGTGAGCAGGCGGTAAAACGATTGGATATTGACCTGCAATTTGAAACGATCCGCCTCGAGGAGCAACTATTTGAGCAGCGCAAGCTGGACAAAAAGCTAAAGGTAGTCCATGGGCATTTTTCTCCCGCTCTACTGCAAAAATATTTCCGCATTGACCCTCAGATACCCTTTGTTACCTGGCTGCGCGATCCGGTGGAGCGGGTGGTATCCAATTATTTTTATTTGGAAAAGCGCTTGAAAGAGGAATTGCAGGAGGAGCAGAAAGGTTTAAATATTTTGAGCAAAATGCAACGTTCTCTGGTCGAATATGCAAATGTAGAACTTAATCGCAACCGGATGAGCAAGTTTTTGAAGGGAAAGGCTCTCCATGATTTTCTGTTTGTTGGCATACAGGAATATTATAGTGAGGACCTTCGCCAGCTAGCCGGGCTGCTTGGTTGGCAGGGTTTTCAGGAGCCCCGCCACAATGTGACAGGTAGGCAAAAAAGGGAGGTCACCAGTGAAGAAATGGATGCCATAGCCCGGCTCAATGAAAAAGACCTCGCAATTTATGAAGAGGCCCTGGATTTGCGGCGGCAAAGAATACGTGATAGATGATTGAGATTATTTCTATACATATTCCCAAAACGGGCGGCACTTCCTTTTATCATATATTGAAGCAGGTATATGGTAAGCGATTGTCTGTTCCTTTTAAGCGCAGTGACTATCAAAAAGCGGTGGCTGATGGAAATACACTACAGAGCAGTCTTCCGGCAGAGCTTGAAGTGCTGCACGGCCACTTTTATTATTGCGAAATAAAAAAAATACATGTGGAGCATCGGCCAAAAATCATTTGCTGGCTGCGCGATCCGGTGGAGCGGGTGATTTCAAATTATCGCTTTTTTAGAGAAGGCCTTCAAAACCCTCAGCGCAACGCTGTACAGTATGAGTTGAATAAGCACCGGGCTTCGGAAAGCCTGCTGGAATATGCTTCGAAAGAGGAAAATCGAAATCGCATGACCCAATTTTTAAAGGGTATAGCATTAGAAGAGCTGTTTTTTGTTGGCATAATGGAAAACTATGCGAATGATATACAGCGCCTGGCAAAGCGGCTCAATTGGCCTGATGTGGCTATACCCCATTTGAACAATGGGCAGCTCACCAGCCCCGTAATTGCTGAAGCGGAGGATGTGAAAAAGCAACTTATGGAATGGAATAAGCAGGATATGGCCTTGTATCAAAAGGCCAATGCAATGCTGAAACAGATCGAAAATGGGTAAACGAACGTATGACACCGAGCCTCAAACCTTCAGGGAGGGGATATCGCGCTATCTAAAGTCATGGCAAGCCTGGAAGCACAGAGAGGAATTCAAATCAGTGAATAATTATGTCATGTTTATCGGTTATCCGCGCAGCGGGCACAGCCTCATCGGTTCTTTGCTGGATGCGCACCCCAATATCGTTATCTCACACGAGTTGGATGCCTTGTACTATTTTAAGATGTGGTATCAGCCGTTGCAGATTTATTATTTGATCGTACAAAAAGCACTTCAATTTACCCGGGCGGGAAGGGTCTGGGAGGGATATAACTACGCAGTGCCCAATCAATGGCAAGGGCGATATGAGCAGATACGGGTGATTGGTGATAAGACCGGCGGCCGGAGTACCCGTCGTTTGCGCATACCGGAATCTGTCCGATTATTGTATCGGGTTCAAAGACGCATCCGCAAACCGATGAAGATGCTGCACGTCATCAGAAATCCTTTTGACAACATCACCACCATGGTCCGGCGCACCAATATGCGAAACGGGTATCCTGTGGATGCTACCTTGCTCAATGACCAAATAAAGCAGTACTTCAAATTAGCGCGAATCAACTACCGCTTGCGGCACGACCCAAAGCTGAGTGTTTTGGATATCTATTTCGAAGATTTTGTTGCTCAGCCCAAAGAACAGCTTCATTTGCTCATTCGCCATTTTGGGATACAGGCTGAAGAAAGTTATCTAAACGATTGCGCCTCTGTAGTATGGGCTAATCCAAAGAAAACCCGGTCAACTATAGATATTTGGACACCTGAGATGATTGAAAAGGTGGAACAACAAGCTGCCCAATTGGATTTTTTGAAACGATACCGTTTCCATGAATAATGTAAAGCCCCGAAACGCAGCAAAGCGTGTACTATTTTACCGACGCCTGGTCAAACCCAATGCCGGCACCAATGGCGGCAACCTCAAGCTGAGAGATTGTTTCGATCACATCATGCATTCTGAGCAATTTTCGCCAAACGTGTTTTTTTCAGAAGATACCCGCTGGTTCGACCATCCCGGCAATCATTGGAACGATCTCAGAGAAACAGCCCTTGAGGAATGGTCTGTCGGGCCTCAGGATATACTTTTTTTTTCGGGCCACGACTGGCAGTCCTTGAGCGAGGCACAAAGAAGGAGGCCTCCGGCGCCGATTATCAATATCGTACAGCCCCGCCACACCCGCTCGCAAGACAGCCGCCGGGCATTTTTGGCTCACCCCGCTATTCGGATTGCCAAAAGTGAGGTTGGCGCTGAGATAATACGCCAATACGGGCTGAACGGCCCCTTGTATGTAATTCCCGATGCCATAGATGTGGAGCAACTCGCAAAATACGGATCATCAAAGGATATCGATATATTGATACTCGGATTGAAACAAGCGGAGCTGGCGCGGCAGGTTCATCAGGCGTTGACAAAACTAAATAGGCTTAAATTGCGTAAGCTAAAGATACAGCTACAGCTGCCACCCGGATTGCCCACGCGGGATGAATTTTTGCAATTACTTGGGCGTGCTAAGATAGTGGCTTGCCTGCCGTTGTTGGCTTCAAGAGGATCGGAAGGCTTTTATTTACCTGCCCTGGAAGCAATGGCGATGGATACCCTGGTGGTTTGTCCGCATGCAGTTGGAAATATCGGCCATTGTATTGACCACTACAATTGTATAGTGCCGGAATATACCTTAGAGGCTATGGTCAACGGATTGAAAAAAGCACTGAGTATGAATAGGCGGCAGAAGGAAGCACTGCTCAAAAACGGGCGCATCACGGCTCGAAAACACGACATTGTACAAGAAAGAACAGCCATATTGGATTTGGTACATCGGGCACACGAGATATGGCATAGTTATCACTTTACTTAAAAAGTATGGCAAACAAGTTTTTCAAAATAATTAACTCATTGATGGGCAAATCTGCAAAAGATCAGCCAGCAGATAAACCACAGGACATTGTGATCACCGGGGTGCCGCGTTCAGGAACAACCCTTTGTTGCTATCTACTCAGCCAGCTTCCCAATGTAATTGCTCTCAACGAATCAATTCGGGTGGGCCGATTCCGAACCGAGGAGCTGGCCCTGCAAGGTACTGCCAGCTTTTATGCCCGCACCCGCCACACACTACTGGAAAAAGGCTGGGCTTTTGCCAAAGCTACCAAGGAAGGCTTGACAGATAATAATTTTGCCATGACCGGCAATAGGGAGCGGGTAGTAGCCAAGCAGCGCGTTCAGATTGATAAGCCGCTGGATGCCAACTTTACATTGGCGGTGAAGCACAATGCATTTTTTACCATCCTGCTTGCACAGCTGCGCGAAATTTATCCGACCTACGCCATCATCCGCAATCCCTTTTCAGTGCTCGGCTCATGGAATAGTGTGGACATTCCTGCTACCAGGGGTGAAGTACGGGCTGCCGAATGGCTGGCTCCTCAATTGGCTGCCGATTTGGAAAAAATACCCGATCAGTTTGACAAGCAAATTCACATCCTGGACTGGTACTTTGGCAAGTATCTCCAACTGCCTAAAGAGAATGTGCTCAAGTATGAAGAAATGATCCAAACCAACGGGCATTCACTCAAGGCCATCGTGCCCTCTGCCGTACAGCTTGAAAGATCGTTGGAAAATAAAAATAAGAGCAAACTCTATGATATGGAGCTGATGAAGAAACTGGCCGATAAGCTGCTCAACATGGATCATGCATGCTGGGCTTTTTATGATAAAACGGAAGTTGAAAAATTGTTCTAAAATTGTTCTCAGAAAACTAAGGAGCCTTCAAAAATGTCGGATTTACTTTTTGAATAATACTGATGACATGATACACTCTAACAAAAAATACTGCCTGGCCACCGTCACTGATCGCAACTTTATTCCGGGAACAATGGTGCTGATCCACTCCTTTTTGAAGCACAACCCCTGGTTCAATGGCGATATATTTGTACTAGCGGCGGAGCTCGAAAAGCGAGACCTCAGAATGTTTAAGGTTTTTTCCAACGTCAAATATCTGTCCATTAGCGATGAGCTTATCGAGCGTACGGATGCCCTTTGTGAGGTGGAGCCAAAGTACAGCCATCGGAGAGGTCAGTTTTATTCCCTGGATATTTTCAGATTGGTCGGCTATGACAAGCTGCTTTTTCTGGATAGCGATATTCTCATCAAAGGCTCTTTTGAACCCTTATTTGAAATGCAGGATGGGTTGGTGACCAGCCCCGATAACTTTTACTACAATGGCTGGTTGAGAAACCCCAAGGATTATAGTCAGCACGAATTACAGCCCGGTGAAGACCCTGCAGACTTTTGGGCCGATACCTTCAGTGCAGGCATGATGCTGTTTGACAAAAGCGTGGTACACCCTGATACGCATCGGCAAGTAATCAAATTGGTAGATACCAGCCACTTTGGTACCATGTCAACCAATCACTCCGATCAGGTGATACTCAATCAGTATTTTCAAGGGCAATACCGGCTGGTTTCTTCAAAGTATAACTTTCGGTTCAATACCGCCCACAAGATGCTTGAAATGGAAGGCGTAACGGCAGAGAATGCAGCGGTTATCCACTTTACGGCCAAGAAAAAACCCTGGAACTTGTGGCATGTGGCTCGCTCTGCCTTTGCGCTAGGGCCAAACTATCTGGAAAAGTACCATTGGTGGCTGGCTGAATGGCATGAGATCATGGAGCTGATCTGCCAATTGAAACATCCTCAAAATCTCACCGCTCAATAATATCCCTTCCAGGCTGCAGGAAAAGAATAATTCCATTTGTGCATCAGTGGGCCCATCACCCGAATCGCCTGAGGAATGATGTCGGCACTGTAATAGCTGAGAAAATCTTTTGACCGGCCTGCAGTTTGGTTGAAGTGCGGGATAGGATAAACGGGCAATCGGAGCTGCTGCATCAATCGGGCAAAGTCCCTTTCCAAAGACTCAAAGCGGAGGACATCATCCACCTGTTCAACGGTGGCCTCGTGCCTCGGAAGGTGGTATGACTCTTGGTGAAATTGTCTGAAATACTGGGCAAAGCTGGCATTGTTCTGTTTGATGAAGCGATAGGCTTCCAATGCGCTGCGTGCCAGCGGTCGGCCATCTTTAAAGCTGCCCCTTGAGAAGCGCCCGTTGTGATCCGATTTCATTTTGAAGTAGCTGCTTACTATCGAGTCCAGCGGATTTCGGATACTTGTAAAAGTGAAGTAAGCCCGTTCCGCTTCATTGGCAGTGCCCTGAAACTCATCATACGACTTATGCATCGGCTGTATTTCCTGGCTGCCATATTGCTCAACCAATACCTTCGACACGGCCTTTGATGCCGTTCTGGGAATAGCAAAAAAACAAAAGTGGTGCTTGTGATTGATAATCATCGGAGGTAGCTATTCGAAGGAATACTCAAATTGGTGAATGTCCTTTTGATAAAAATCAGCGACTATGTCAACCATTTCGCTATCGAAAAAAGTTCTGTAATCCACCGGGTGGGGGCTATACTCAAGGTGGGGTAGTTTGGCGCTGATCTCTAGTTTTTGGCAGAGCCGTTCGAAATCATCTCGCAGCTTTTCAAATCTGCCAATATAATCTATGTCAAGGTGCCCGTTTTGGCTCAGCAACCATTCGAGCTGTGGGCGCAAATTGCCCTTTTTTTTTCGTTCAACCAATTCATGCCGGAGCCAGTCTTTGAAAGACTGATAGTGTTGGGCTTGCCTCAGCATCTGTCTTCTTTTGCGAAAGCGATAATGTGACAATACGCGATCCCAGGGATTACGGACAAAGGCAAATTTGAAAGCTCCGGCCCATTCGGCAGGAGGGAGGATACGCTGAATTTGCCTGACGCGATAATGCTTTTTGATGTCGAGGGCCTCATTGGGGCCAGGCAGGTTGAGTGCTGAAGCAATGCTGGTGCCAGCAGTTTTGGGTATATGAATGAAGATAAAAGTACCCCGGCTGTTGCGTTTGAAAAACGGTAGCTGCTTTATAGTGACGCTGGGGTGTGGCATCCTTTTCATAGTGCTTAGAAGTCGTAAGTTTGTATCCGCTTAAGCCTTTTTTGTTGTTGCACTTCATCCAATTCGCGAAGGCAGTTCAGGATATAGAAGTTCAAGGCTTCTTTGATATTTGAGGAGTTGTAAACGATCTTACCGCGATCCATGATGAGCACCCTGGTAGCTATTTTTAATATTTTCCGGACATTATTGGAAACAAAGAGTACTGCTTTTCCTGGTTGCTTGACAAACTCTTTGAGGTTGTCAAAACATTTTGCTTTAAATACCGAATCACCTACTGCCAATGCTTCGTCGATGACAAAAATGTCGGGGTCTGTCGCCAGGGCTATCGAATATGCCAGTCGGGTACGCATACCTGATGAATAATTGCCGAAGGGCCTTTCGAGCTTATCGCCCAGCTCTGAAAACGCCCGAATAAATTCAAGCTTGTCGTCAATCTCTTTTTTCTGCATACCGAACATAGAGCCTTTGATATATATGTTTTCATAGCCCGTAAATAATGGCTGCAGCCCTGCCCGTAGGGCAAATATGGAAGTGATCTTTTGGTGGGCAAGGCCGGATATCTCGCCTATATCCAGTGGGTAAATTCCGGATAATATCCGCATCAAGGTCGTTTTTCCTGAGCCATTGGCTCCCACCACACCCAAAATTTCGCCTTCATACAAATCCAGGTTGATGTCCTGTAAGGCCCAAAATTCCTTTTTGCGGAGCCGGGAATAATCCTGCCGATAGCCCAATGATTTGGCCAAAATATCCTGAATGCCGTAAAACATGTTGTACTTGATGTCTTTAGTAAACTTCTTTTGGACATTGCAGACGGACAGTATCGGCTGTTTAGTTGGCATCATTGGTTAGGAGTTAATAGTTCTTTCAAGCAATTTGGCTTCAGCTGCCAGGAATATTCGGATAGCGATAAATAAAAACACCAGGCTGAATAGAGAAAATACTGCATAGCCGGCAGGTTCGAATAGCGTTCCTTTCACGAGTATATCCCTGCTAAAACCAATGAGATAAGCAAGCGGATTATAATCAATGATGGTAGATAGCCAGCTGAGTTCAATTTTTGGAGAATATACAATAGGGGTAAGGTACATCAAGATGCTCAGTGCCTGGTCGATCAGCCTGCTAATGTCCACAGCCACTACCCGCAAAAGTGCTACCAGCAGCCCCAGACCAACTCCCAGCACCAACAAAGGCAATAAGGTGAAAGGGAACCACAAGCTGGCCCAGCTGAATTTGATGCCAAAAAACAGCAGTACGATAATGTTGATAATGAAAGGTATGACAAAATTAAAAAGGTGTACCAAAATTCGCTCCACCACCAGCACTTCATGGGGAAAATGAGCCATCACCATGATGCGCGAATTTTTGCCAATAACCTGGCTTATCGTCTTATAGGCTCCGATAAAGAAACCCCAAATTGAGGTACTCAGCAACACAAATGCCGGGTAAGGAATCTCTGTGTCTCCGGGATCAATGATGCCAGCTCCGTGCAGCAGTATCCAAACAATGACAGACAAGATGGGCATGATTGCCAACCATGACAGCCCGATGAATGAGCGTTTGTAGGCAGCAGTAATATTAACTTTGACCAATTGTACAATAAAAAAGCGATAGGCATAAATGTTGTTGAACAGGGTCCGCCAATATCCAAAAAAACCTATATCATGAGCACTGTATAAGGGTTTTAATACTTGTGGTTGATCTTCCATTGATCGCTTTGAAAACAATAGTAGGCCGGCATAGCCCGGTTTGTTATGCAGTATTCAAAAATTACTCCAATGATATTATTTAAAAAAGCAATAAGATTTGGCCTTGTTTTAGATAAAGAGTAATTTACATATAATATATGAATTTAAAAGATTTACAGCAAAATTGGGATAAATTTGGCAATACTGATCCCTATTGGGCCATTATTACCAAACCTGGCACCAAAGGCAATCGGTGGGATGAAGAGGCCTTTTTTCGTACTGGCCGAAGACGTGCAGCAAGGACCACAAAAAAAATACAGAGCCTTTCACCTAATTTCGATTTTGCCAAAGCCCTCGATTTTGGTTGTGGCGCAGGGCGTGTCACGCAAGGACTGGCAGACCATTTTAGGCAGGTTGTAGGTGTGGATATTGCACCTTCCATGATCGCCCTGGCCAAAGAAAAAAATAGAAAATCCAATTGCTATTTTGAACTTAATGAACGCAATGACCTCAAGAGATTCCAATCAGCTTCTTTCGATCTCGTTTTTTCTGTGATCACCCTTCAGCACATGCAGCCGAAGTATGCAAAAAACTACCTTGTGGAATTTTTGAGAGTATTAAAGCCGGGAGGAATTGCCATTTTTCAGCTTCCTTCAAAACCCGATACCAAAATTCGCAAGATTGCCTGCTTCCCCCTTTTTTTGTATCTGTATAGGTGGCTGATTGAGGTTCGCAACAGAACAAAAAGGGCTATTGCAGAGCCGGTAATGGAAATGTACTGGATTGCCATTGAAGAAATGGTGCCATTTATTACTCAGCATGGTGGCACTATCGTGCAAATAGAAAAAGATGATGCTCCCGGCAAAAACTGGGATAGCTATACTTATTTTGTCACTAAGTAATGATCAAATAATAACTTCACGATTTGTCTCTGATCTTTTGCCGCCATACTTCGTTATTTTTTGCTTAAATAGCTCGCTATTCGCTCAAAAAATGCCTCGCCTGACGACAAAATCTCAATCCCAAATCAATAACTTATTAATTGGCCATTACTAAGGAATAATCGAAACGGCTGCTAATATTGCGGTTTAGTGTTAGTACAGAACAGTAAATGAGTAATCCCGTGATACGAAACCAGAGCCACTCTGTTGACTCACCTCCGCCGGGCCGGCAGTTGCTCCGGTTTGGCCTGGTGCTGCTACAAGTGGGGCTGCTGTGGTGGCTCATCGGCCGCTATGCCGTAGAGGACAATCTGGGGGTCATACAGCTGATGCCTGTGCTGTTTTTCGGCTTTCTTATCCATTCTCTGTTGCCCCAAAAGCTGCGCATCCACTTTTTCGTGCTGCTGGGTATTGCCGGTGCCTTTGCACTGCTCAACGCCTGGCAGGCACTGACGCTGCTGGGTTTGGCCACTCTGTTGTTTGGCATCTGCAACCTCCCGCTGGCGGTCAGATATCGCGCCTTACTGCTGATAGCAGCCGGAGGTTTGCTGGCCTGGCTGTGGGGGTGGCAGAAGGGGAGCATTCCCGATGATTACCTGATCGTGCCGATAGTGGGGAGCCTGTTTATGTTTCGCGCTTCGGTGTATTTGTACGACCAGCAATTTGAAAAGGAACGACCCTCCCTGAGCCATCAGATCGCCTATTTTCTGATGCTGCCCAATTTGGCGCTTCTGTTATTTCCGATAGTCGATTACAAGATTTTCAAGCAGACGTATTATGCCGATGAACCACTGGCGATCTACCAAAAGGGCATTCGCTGGATGGTGCGCGGCTTTTTCCATCTGATGCTGTACCGGATTATCTACTACTACTTCCTGCCTTCTTTTCAAGAGGTGAACGACTTTTGGAGCTTCATAAAGTTTGCGGTGACCAACTACCTGCTGATCCTGCGTATGTCGGGGCTGTTTCACTTCGGAGTAGGCGCCCTTTGCCTGTTTGGCTGGAACCTGCCGCGGGCCTTCAACAACTACTTTCTGGCCTCCGGTTTTAGTGATCTTTGGCGGCGCATCAATATATATTGGCGGGACTACATCATGAAGCTGTGTTATTATCCGGTCTATTTTCGGCTGCGCAAAATGGGTAAGACAACCGGCATGGTGTTGAGTGTTTGGATCGTATTTTTTGTTACCTGGTTGCTGCATTCGCATCAGTGGTTTTGGCTGAAGGGGAGCTTTCCGCTGCGTGCAGTAGATGCCATATTTTGGGGCACTTTTGGGGTGCTGATATCGATAAGTGCGGTGGTACAGCAAAGGTTCTCAAAGAAGAGAGCAAGGGTTGGCCGGATAAGGGGACGCCTGACACATATGATCCGGATATTGGGGATGTTCGTATTCATGTGTCTGTTGTGGAGCTTTTGGATTAGCCCGACGGCAGGGGACTGGCTGGAGTTGTTGTCGAAAACGAGTACGGCGGATGCTTCCGACTGGCTAAAGCTGCTGGGTATAATGGCTGGACTGATTGTGGTGGGAAGTGTGCTGTATGAACTACTGACAAAAAAGAAAGTGCAAGAGGTGCTCGAACCGGCGCCGGGCGGCTGGGGTAGTGTGTTTTGGAGCTTTTGCACGCTGCTGCCCTTTGTGCTGTTTTTCAATACTGATGTACAACAGGCCCTTGACGGATTTACCAACAAACCGATAGCCCATCTGATGGACAACCGGCTCAATGTGCAGGACCAGGAGCAACTCTATAAAGGCTATTACGAAAACCTTATGATGGACAACAAAGTATCTTCCAGCTTGTGGGAGACGGTTAAGTCAAAGCCCGAAAGCTGGAAAAAACTTCACGCAACCGGAGCGGTGGAACCGGCGCCAGGGTGGTTGCAGAAGAAGTTGAAATCTAATTATGAAGTAATTTTCAAAGACGCCTTGCTGACCACTAATGAATATGGAATGCGAGACAAGCCGTATCCCCAGGAGAAGTGCGCGGGCTGTTTGAGATTTGCATTATTGGGTACTTCTATAGAAATGGGAAGTGGGGTAAAAAATAATGAAACCTATGAAAATGTATTGGAAGATTTATTCAACAAAAAGAACCCCTGGCCGTATTGCAAAAAGGTGGAAATATTGAACTTTGCAATATCAGGAACGCATCTGCCAAATTTCATAGCAATGGCAAACGAACGTATTCTGCCTTTCAAGCCGGATGTACTGATATATACGGCTCATCCCAATGAAGCCCGCCGTTCAGCCAGGAAATTTGCTCAATTGTATGTAGGAGGTTCCACTGGCAAATATCAAGAAGTGAATGAGATAATTGATACAATTGGTCTTGCTCCCGAACTATCTCTTTCAGACATTGAAAAGCGTTTTTGGACCGTCGAGACGGAGCTGTTGGAATGGGGCCTAAAGCACATCGCAGCCAGTTGTACGGCAAATAATATACTTCCGGTTTGGGCCTATATCCCCGTTATTATGGACGCACCAATACCCAATGAGTCTGCGATGTTGGGGGAAATTGCAAAAAAAGCAGGCTTCATCACGATTGATTTACATGACCTTTATGATACGTATGACCTGTCCGATTTGATGGTGGCCCCGTGGGATCGGCACCCAAGCCCTTTTGGCCATCAGTTGATAGCAAAGGCGCTATATGAATCCTTAATTGAGCAGATAAACCCTGCCAAACTTTATTGGCGGAATCCGAAAATAGACCAGTAAACCTATTTAAACAGAACAGCAAATGAGTAATCCCCTGATACAAAACCTGAGCCACTCTGTTGACTCAACTCCGCCGGGCCGGCAGTTGTTCCGGTTTGGCCTGGTGCTGCTGCAAGTGGGGCTGCTGTGGTGGCTCATCGGCCGCTATGCCGTAGAGGATAATCTGGGGGTCATACAGCTGATGCCCGTGGTATTTTTCGGCTTTCTCATTCATTCTCTGTTGCCCCAAAAGCTGCGCATCCACTTTTTCGTGCTGCTGGGTATTGCCGGTGCCTTTGCACTGCTCAACGCCTGGCAGGCACTGACGCTGCTGGGTTTAGCCACTCTGCTGTTTGGCATCTGCAACCTCCCGCTGGCGGTCAGATATCGCGCCTTACTGCTGATAGCAGCCGGAGGTTTGCTGGCCTGGCTGTGGGGGTGGCAGAAGGGGAGCATTCCCGATGATTACCTGATCGTGCCGATAGTGGGGAGCCTGTTTATGTTTCGTGCTTCGGTGTATTTGTACGACCAGCAATTTGAAAAGGAACGACCCTCCCTGAGCCATCGGATCGCCTATTTTCTGATGCTGCCCAATTTAGTGTTTACCCTCTTTGCTGTAGTGGATTACAAAATTTTCAAGCAGACGTATTATGCCGATGAACCACTAGCGATCTATCAAAAGGGCATTCGCTGGATGGTGCGTGGCTTTTTCCATCTGATGCTGTACCGGATTATCTACTATTTTTTTCTGCCCTCCTTCGATGAGGTGAGCGATCTTTGGAGCTTTACCTATTTTGCAGTGACCAACTACCTGCTGATCCTGCGGCTGTCGGGGTTGTTTCATTTTGGAGTAGGTGCCCTTTGCCTGTTTGGCTGGAACCTTCCACCGGTATTCAACAACTACTTTCTGGCTTCCGGCTTTAGCGATCTTTGGCGGCGTATCAATGTATATTTTCGAGACTATATCATGAAGGTGTTTTACTATCCGGTCTATTTTCGGCTGCGCAAAATGGGAAAAACCCTGGGTATGGTGTTGAGCATCTGGATCATATTTATCATCACTTGGCTGCTGCATTCGTATCAGTGGTTTTGGCTGAAGGGAAGCTTCCCACTACGTACAATAGATGCTTTGTTTTGGGGGATATTTGGGATACTGGTGTCGATCAACGCGGTGGTGCAACAAAGGTCTCCAAAGAAGAAAGCGGGGGTTGGTGGTTTTCAGCACACGCTCCTTAAAGTGAGCCAGATAGTAGGGATGTTCGTATTCATGTGCCTGTTGTGGAGCTTCTGGACCAGCCCGACACTAACTGATTGGCTGAGTGGGGTGTCGGTGGTAGGTACGGCAAGCCCAGGTGACTGGATGAAGCTACTGGGGCTATTGGCGGGGCTGATTTTGACTGGCAGTCTGGTGTATTCATTGCTGACAAAAAAGAAAGTGCAAGAAGTATTGGAACCGGCGCCGGGCAGCTGGGGTAGTGTGTTGTGGAGCTTTTGTACAATGTTACCTTTTGTGCTGTTTCTCAGTACTGACATTCAACAGGCCCTCGACGGATTTACCAACAAACCGATAGCCCATCTGACGGAAAACCGGCTTAATGCCCAGGACCGGGAGCAAATGGTAAACGGCTATTATGAAGATATATTAATCACCAACAACCTGGTTACCCCTTTGGCTGATCTTCAGCAAAGGCCGGCACATTGGAAGAGTTTTCCTAAAATTAATGCAAGAAAAGCAACCAGAGACTGGCGGAATAGTGAGCTTGTTCCGGCCATTTCTACTACATTCAAAGGATATCGGTTTTCAACGAACAGGTGGGCGATGAGAGACAGAGATTATGAAAGGTTGAAACCCGCCAATACGATCCGCTTAGGAATAGTGGGTGGTTCTTATGTAGCTGGTTCCGGGGTTAACGATCATGAAGTTTTTGATGAATTGGCAGAAAATGAATTTAATCGGAGAAAAAGCTTGGAGAAAAAGTTAGAGCTGCTGAATTTTTCGATACCTGGCTATCACTTGCTGCACTGTATGTACCGGTTTGAGCACAAAGCTATAGATTTTGACCTTGATGGCTTATTGCTGGTTACCCATTCGGTTGATTTGAATCGGCTTTCAAAAACACTTTTGAGGATTGGAGAGTTTCTCAATTCAGAAAATGAGGGGATGCCTTTTCCTTTTCTTGAACCCTATTTTAAAGACGACTCTTTGAACATATCATTAAGCGATAAAAAGATTTTATTTAGAGAGCAATTGCCGATGCTAAAAAGAATATTGACTCAATCCTATGAATACCTTGCAAGCAAATGCGCCGAAAAAGGCATCCAGCCAATACTGGTCTATTGGCCCAGAACCCGGAAAGATGCAGAAGAAGGCTACGAATTTGTGATAGAAACAGCAAAAGCAGCTGGTTTTCGGTACATAGACCTCTCAGAAGCCTATGGAAATTTGAAAAAGGAGGAAATTACAGTGGCCCGGTGGGATCAGCATCCCAATAAGCTGGCGCATCGTAAAATAGCTGATCTGTTGTTGCAAAAACTGAATACCCAACCAGATATCGTGCGTTGGTTGAAATCTATTGAATAAAGCTTGTAAAAGAGCAAATGAATAATCCCCTGATAAAAAACCAGAGCCACTCTGTTGACTCACCTCCGCCGGGCCGGCAGTTGCTCCGGTTTGGCCTGGTGCTGCTACAAGTGGGGCTGCTGTGGTGGCTCATCGGCCGCTATGCCGTAGAGGACAATCTGGGGGTCATACAGCTGATGCCTGTGCTGTTTTTCGGCTTTCTTATCCATTCTCTGTTGCCCCAAAAGCTGCGCATCCACTTTTTCGTGCTGCTGGGTATTGCCGGTGCCTTTGCACTGCTCAACGCCTGGCAGGCACTGACGCTGCTGGGTTTGGCCACTCTGTTGTTTGGCATCTGCAACCTCCCGCTGGCGGTCAGATATCGCGCCTTACTGCTGATAGCAGCCGGAGGTTTGCTGGCCTGGCTGTGGGGGTGGCAGAAGGGGAGCATTCCCGATGATTACCTGATCGTGCCGATAGTGGGGAGCCTGTTTATGTTTCGCGCTTCGGTGTATTTGTACGACCAGCAATTTGAAAAGGAACGACCCTCCCTGAGCCATCAGATCGCCTATTTTCTGATGCTGCCCAATTTGGCGCTTCTGTTATTTCCGATAGTCGATTACAAGATTTTCAAGCAGACGTATTATGCCGATGAACCACTGGCGATCTACCAAAAGGGCATTCGCTGGATGGTGCGCGGCTTTTTCCATCTGATGCTGTACCGGATTATCTACTACTACTTCCTGCCTTCTTTTCAAGAGGTGAACGACTTTTGGAGCTTCATAAAGTTTGCGGTGACCAACTACCTGCTGATCCTGCGTATGTCGGGGCTGTTTCACTTCGGAGTAGGCGCCCTTTGCCTGTTTGGCTGGAACCTGCCGCGGGCCTTCAACAACTACTTTCTGGCCTCCGGTTTTAGTGATCTTTGGCGGCGCATCAATATATATTGGCGGGACTACATCATGAAGCTGTGTTATTATCCGGTCTATTTTCGGCTGCGCAAAATGGGTAAGACAACCGGCATGGTGTTGAGTGTTTGGATCGTATTTTTTGTTACCTGGTTGCTGCATTCGCATCAGTGGTTTTGGCTGAAGGGGAGCTTTCCGCTGCGTGCAGTAGATGCCATATTTTGGGGCACTTTTGGGGTGCTGATATCGATAAGTGCGGTGGTACAGCAAAGGTTCTCAAAGAAGAGAGCAAGGGTTGGCCGGATAAGGGGACGCCTGACACATATGATCCGGATATTGGGGATGTTCGTATTCATGTGTCTGTTGTGGAGCTTTTGGATTAGCCCGACGGCAGGGGACTGGCTGGAGTTGTTGTCGAAAACGAGTACGGCGGATGCTTCCGACTGGCTAAAGCTGCTGGGTATAATGGCTGGACTGATTGTGGTGGGAAGTGTGCTGTATGAACTGCTGACAAAAAAGAAAGTGCAAGAGGTGCTCGAACCGGCGCCGGGCGGCTGGGGTAGTGTGTTTTGGAGCTTTTGCACGCTGCTGCCCTTTGTGCTGTTTTTCAATACTGATGTACAACAGGCCCTTGACGGATTTACCAACAAACCGATAGCCCATCTGATGGACAACCGGCTCAATGTGCAGGACGATGAGCAAATGGTGAACGGCTATTATGAAGATCTATTAATGGCCAACAACCTGGCTGCCCCTTTGGCTGACCACCAACACAAGCCGGCACATTGGATTCCATTTCGGCAAACGGAAATTGCAATGCCGACAAATGACTGGCGTAGATTCGACATTCGCCCTCTTGTCAGTGCTCAATTAAAAGGTACTCGCTTTTCAACAAACCAATGGGGGATGAGAGATCAAGCATGCAGCAAACAAAAGCCAGCCAATACGATCCGACTCGGTATTTTAGGTGGCTCCTATGTAGTAGGCTCAGGAGTGAATGATGAGGAAGTTTTTGACTATTTGGTAGAAGAAGAGTACAATCGGAATAATAATTTGGATAAAAAAATTGAATTATTGAACTTTGCGGTTCCTGCTTTTCATTTGCTACATTGCATTCATCAATTTGAACACAAAGCAAGTGGTTTTGAACTGGACGGGTTGATTCTTGTTACCCATTCCCTGGTGGAATCGAGAATAGCAGAATCAGTGTACAGAATAAAAACAGATACCAGTTCCAGTGTACCTTTCTCCTTCCTAGAACCGTATATACACGATGACTCGGTAAGCCTGCCTAGACTCAATAAATCCCAACGCTCCGGGCAGCATTCAAAATACAGCGGGCTTGTAAAGGCAGCATACGAATATCTGAGTACCAAATGTCAGCAAGGAGGTATTCAGCCGATACTGGTGTATTGGCCACGCACTGTCAACAATAAAGAAGCTCAAAAAAATATCGGACATATGGTAGAATCCGCAAAATCGGCCGGCTTTCTTTTCATTGACCTCTCAGCTGCCTATGAAGGGCTGCCATTAGCATCCATTCGCTTGGCTAAATGGGACAAGCACCCCAATAAGCTGGGGCACCGCAAAATAGCCGATCTACTATTACAAAAATTTCAAACCCAGCCAGACATTGTTCGTTGGCTGGAATCCGTAAAATAATTATACATTCTCAACACTTTTCTCTATGGAAAATATCAAAGCTGAAATCAAAGCCTACTTGCTGGAGGAGTTTTGCGATGAAACGCAAACCGGCCCCATCGAAGATGAAACACCGCTGCTCAGTAGCGGCATCATTGATTCTATATCGGCACTGCAATTGGTAGAGTTTCTGGAAGGAAAATATAAATTTGAGTTCCAGGCACACGAAGTCGATCAGGAAAATCTAAATACCCTGAGCAGGATGGAGAACTTTGTAAAATCAAAAATAAACCAATAAGTGCGGCACCTGGCTCATCTGTTTACGCAAGCAGCCGCTCAACAGCCGCAGCAAGTAGCGCTCATCAGTGCTGATGGTCGGCAGATGAGCTATGCCCGACTCGAACAGCTCAGCCAACAGCTCGCCACCACGCTGAAAGAGCATGGCATCCGCGCAAATGACCGGATCGGCTTGCTACTACCCAAGTCCTTCCAAAGCCTGGCTGCCTTGTTTGCTACCTTGCTGGTGGATGCCGCCTACGTGCCAGTTGATGCTCAGGCGCCCTTATCCAGAGCGGCATATATACTTGCCAACTGCCAGGCCCGCGCCATTTGGGTAGATCAAAGCCTTGCCGATGCCTTTTGTGAAGGCTATCAGAGCATCGAAAAGACGATTGCTTTTCCAGATGGGCAGATGAGCTTACTGATCTGTCAATATCCTGATGCAAGCCCGCTGGAGCTGCCCTCCGATCTGGCTTACATCCTTTATACTTCCGGCTCCACAGGTACGCCCAAAGGAGTGATGATCACCCATGCCAATGCCCTGAGCTTTGTAGATTGGTGCGCTTCGCAGTTTCAGCCCAATACCCGTGATGTGTTTTCGTCGATTGCACCCCTTCACTTCGATCTTTCCATATTCGATCTCTTTGTGGCCATAAAGCATGGAGCCAGCTTATTGTTGATCAATCAAAAGGAAGCCAAAAATCCAATGCTTGTCTCAAGTCTGCTGGCAGAGCACGAGGTTAGTATTTGCTATGCTACCCCTACTTTGTTCAAGGTTTTGTTGAGCTATGGCAAACTTAGCCGCTACGACCACAGCAAGCTGCGGCTGGTGCTTTTTGCCGGAGAGGTGTTTCCCATAGCACCCCTCAGAGCGTTGACCGAACACTGGCCGGCTGCGCGCTTTTATAACCTCTATGGACCTACGGAGACAAATGTAGTGACCTGGTTCCAGGTGCCGGATACGATTGAGCCGGACCAACTTGAGCCCTTTCCGATCGGCAAGGCGTGCAGCAATGCCGTTTGTAAAATATGGGACGGGCGCATCATCGAACCTGCTCCGGGTGGGCAGGGAGAGCTGATCGTGGGAGGTGAGGCCGTAGCTTTTGGCTATATCAATATGCCTCAAAAAAATGAAACTGCCTTTTTTTATCAGGAAGATGGCAGCCGCTGGTACCATACCGGGGACCTGGTATGGGTAAATGATCGGGGCGATTTTGTGTTTAAAGGCCGCAAGGACCGAATGGTCAAAAGGCGCGGCTACCGAATTGAGCTGGGCGAAGTAGAAGCCGTGCTAGCCCACCATCCGCTGGTCAGGGAGGCAGGAGTAGTGGCGCGGCATGATGAAAATGGCGAGATTGGTATTGAGGCATATTATAGCCTTGAGCCACTTACCGAAGCCCCTAATACATTACAATTGAAAGAACATTGCCTCCAATATATCCCACTTTATATGCTTCCTGACCGCTTTTTTCAAATGGAGCAGCTTCCTCAGACCAGTACACATAAAGTGGATTATCAATCGCTTAAAACATCCACAAATGATTGATTTCTCTTTTACAGAAGAACAGCTAAAGCTCAAGGCAGAAGTCATTGAGTTTGCTCAAAACGAACTCAGTCCGGGAGCTGCCATCCGCGACCGGCAGCAAATCTTTGATCGTCGGTTGTGGGAACTATGTGGCGAGATGAAATTGCAAGGTTTGGTGATTCCGGAGCAATATGGTGGAAGAGGGCTGGATGCTGTTTCGGCAGTCTTAGCCCTGGAAGCATTGGGTTATGGAAGTGAGGATAGTGGATTGGCCTTTTCGCTGGCTGCCCATTTGCTGGCCTGCGCAGTGCCGGTATGGCTGCATGGTACTGAAGCCCAAAAAGAGCGACTATTGCCCGGCCTTTGTGGTGGAAGCCTCATCGCAACCAATGCCATGACGGAAGCCACGGCAGGCTCCGATGCGTACAAAATGGCGGCTACGGCCACCAAAGAGGGCGAGAATTATATATTGAATGGCCGCAAAACTTATTGTAGCAATGGGCCTGTAGCCGATGTAGTAGTGACCTATGCCAATACCGATGCAGAGAAGGGCTTTTTTGGAGGCATTTCAGCTTTTGTACTCGAAAAACCAACCCACCCCTTCGAGCAAACAGCCCGGAGGGATAAAATGGGCGTGCGCAGCTGTCAACTTGGCGAGGTATATTTTGACGGACTGAGGATAGGTCAGGATGCCTTGCTGGGAAAAGAAGGGGCCGGAGCCATCATCTTCAATCAGTCTATGGAATGGGAGCGTATCTGCCTGGGTGCCCTACATCTGGGAACGATGGACAAACTGCTGGAAAAGGCAACCGCCTTTGCAAAGAAACGTAAATCCAGAGGCAAGGCTATTGCTCAATATCAGGCTGTAGCGCATCCGCTGGTGGATTTGAAGCTCCGGCTCGAATCTGCACGGCTGTTGACTTACCGGGCTGCCTGGAAGCTGGAGCTGGGTGAAAAAGTAGCTATGGATGCTGCGCTTTGCAAACTGGCCGTGAGCGAAACTTTCCGCGATCTGGCCGTGCAACTGATGCAGCTTTATGCCGGTGCCGCTTTTCGGGAGCACAGCGAAATGGAGCGAAACTTACGAGATGCGATGGGTGCTACTATCTATTCAGGTACATCGGAAGTACTTCGAAACATTGCAGCACGACATATGAAGCTGTCTTAATTTAATTAAAACACCTATTATCATTTGCCTGATGGAAGAACAACAATACGATATTATTATCATTGGCGCAGGCCCGGCCGGTTCTACGGCTGCTACTATTTTGGCAAAAGCCGGCTTTTCGGTTTTGGTTTTGGAAAAGGAAAAATTTCCCCGTGAGCATGTGGGGGAGTCGTTACTGCCATTTTGCTATCATATCCTGGAAGAGTTGGGCGTGCTCGAAGAGATGAAAGCCCGCTTTACCCGCAAACCCGGTGTGACCTTCTCAAATATTGATGGCAGCAGTGCCTCCCACTGGTGTTTCAGGAATGAGATCAAAGGCCCCAGCTACCTTTCCTTCCATGTGCGCAGATCGCACTTTGACCAGATGCTGTTGCAAAATAGCCTGAAACACGGGGCTAAAGTAATAGAAGAGGTAGGTGTAAAAAGCGTGGATTTTGAAAGTTCACATGAGCGGGTGACCGTTCACGCAATAGATACTAAGGGTGCAGCCCACGTCTTCAATTCGCGCTTTGTGGTGGATGCCAGCGGGCAATCCACCCTGTTGGCCCGGCAGCTGAAGATGAAGAAAGCGGTGAAATCGCTCAACCGGCGGGTGGCCTATTCTACCCATTGGCTTAAAGCAAACTGGCCCGAGGAGCTCCGGCAAGGCCATGTAAAAATCGTACATCTTGAAGGTGAAAAGCTGGGGTGGCTGTGGATGATACCCCTCAAAGGAGATCGACTCAGTATAGGTGTAGCGTTGAATATGGACTATGCTAAACAGCAACAAAAAGTGCTGACGAAAACCACTAAGGACTGGATAGAAGCCTTGTATTTGCAGGAAATCAAAACTTCTCCGATCGCTGCTGCTGTGATTGAAGGTGCACAGATGCTGCGGCCGCTGGCAGTCAATGGTGACTTTTCATATACTGCCGAGCAAAAATTTGGCGATCGCTTTGCTATTGTGGGGGATGCTTCCGGTTTTCTCGACCCCATTTTTTCGAGCGGCATTTACCTTGCTTTGAAGAGTGCGGAAATGGTGAGCAAGGGTATTGTCCCTTACTTGAGGGAAGGCCAAAAGGATGTGCTGGTAAAAGCCTATGAAGATATTGCGGGGGGCTATCGTTTGGTGGAAAGATTGATTAATATTTTTTACGATCCGGGCTCTCTCAACTTTGCTGAGGCCGGTCAATATGACGATCTCAGCTATGAAAAGCTGGAAACGGCATTTTCACTGATCCATTTGATCCTTGCTGGTGACTTCTTTTCCGAATATGACAGGTATCTTGCTGCTGTGGAAACGCTCAGGGATGTAAACATGATCGAGAAATACAAACATCTTATCGGGCATCATACGCATAATAAATTTAACAATATCTGTGAGTTGCCAGAAGACATATCCATGAATTAATATTAAATCAGGTGAGGAATAAAAATAGAGCTTACCGGCTCAATTGGGATCAATATTACCAACGTACTTATGGTCTAATGCAACAAAAGGCTCTTTGGGACGTGCCGCCCGAACAAGCCGTTGCTGTTGATTTTCAGTACTTTGAGCATTTTTTTGACAAATCTTTGCCCTTGCTCGATTTAGGCTGTGGTACCGGAACACAGGAAGTATTTTTGGCAAAACACTTTCAGTATGTGATAGGCCTGGATGTCTCGGATGAGGCTGTTCGTTTGGCCAGAAAGGATGTGGTTTTACCCAATGTGAGTTTTGAAGCATTAGATGCCACAGATGTGCTGAAGGCAGAGGAGTTATATCGTCGCGTTGGGGATTCAAATGTTTACATACGAGCTATGTTGCATCAACTATTGGAGGATGACCTGACAAAATTTCAGCAAGTTATATTGACCCTGATGGGCAAAAAGGGCAAAATGTATTGCGTTGAGGTAGCGGATTCAATAAGGGAGTATTTTGAAAATTCTAAAACTGCATTTAGCCGCCTGCCTAAGCAGATGCAGCGGGTTTTTATCAGCAATCTACCTCCTACCAGGGGCTTGAACCTGATTAAGCTGACCGATTTCTTTCCCGAAAAATATTTTAAAATACTGGATTGTGGAGAAACCCGCTTGAGCATCAATATCTATTTCCCTGGCGGAGAAAATATCCATATTCCTGCTATATTTGCTAAAATAGAACCGGCCGATCACTAAATTTATTTGCATATATCAAACTCAATAAAATGAAAAAACTGCATCTATTATTTTGTCTGATAATTGGTTTGGGGCTCCTGACGGCATGCAACAGGCAGCAAGCCAACAAGCCTGCGGATACTATCCAACAGGAGGCGAGCACAAACAATACGCCAAAAAAGCGAAGGCAAGCACGAGATAAGGATAGGGATGCGGCGGCTATTATGATCAATCGGTTGAGCCAAAAAATACAACTGACGGAAGAACAAAAGCTCGCAATTCGGGAATTAGCCGCCGAATTGAATTTTGCAGCCGATACGAAGGAAGAGAGAAAGGCCGCGAAAAAGCAATTTCGGGAGGCGATAAAGGAAAGCATATTGACAGAAGAGCAAAACAAGGTTTTTGGACAGGCGCAAAGTACGAAAGATAATTAGATTGTTGGAGTCAATAGTTTTTGAAATAGATTTTTCATAAAATACTATTAAGCAATGTTTTATGTATTGCTATTACTATAAATATGATTTTAGCCCAGCCTCTTTGGCGTCTTTGTTTTTTGAGGCAGCTTACGATAAATACCGCCTGTAGGGCTTTCTTTATTTCAAAAATTGTTTTATCTTTATTAGATAATCTTTTCCAAAAGCCGTCTTCGTTTAAAAATTTTTCTGTTAACCATTTAAATATCTACCCATGTTCAAGAAAACGGCTTTCTTGCTTCTCATCGTCAGCGTTTGCTGCTTTTCTCTCAGCGCTTCTTCTCTGAATCCATTGACTGATGTTTCTACCGTGCTTGATGAGCCGGGAGATCCTGCTCAAAGGATCATTGCCAAATTTTCACAATGGACTACCCTTAGCCAGGCGCAACAGGATCAGATCATTTCAATGTCTTCTGAATTAACCTGGACGGGCCTCACAAGAGCAGAGTTTAAGCAACAGAGAAGGAATTTGGTACAAAGTGTTTTTACTGAGATTTTGAGTGCCGACCAAAAAACTGAAGTCAAAAATAACAAAGGCTAGCTAATAGCGTCCTAATAGCTTCTTTTGTTTTTGCAAATAAAACTCCAGAATCCCTTTAGTGTGGGTTCTGGAGCTTTTAGGTTTTGGTACGACCCAGCTTTCGGTACATTTGCAAATAGCGTTGTACTGCCTGGGAAAGCGTGAACTTTTTGCTTTTCAAAACTGACCATTCTTCCGCCTTCGCCTTTTTTAGTGCTGCCAGCAAGCCTTCCACACTGTGCTCTTTTAGTTGGATGTGTTGGGCATTCACCACCTCTTTGAGTGCCCCCCTGCCCGATGAGATGACCGGCACGCCCATAGCCATTGCTTCGGCAGCTACAAAGCAAAAGCCTTCACTATAGGAGGGGATCACCACACAGGAAGATCGACTTATTTTTTGACAGAGCATATCTTTGCTAAGGTTGTGCAATAGCTCCAGGTGCGCTGCCAACTGGTATTTTTCTACCAATTCCATCACCTGCCGGTAGGTGCGGGCAGGTGTGTTGGGGATAATCATTCGGAATATGCTGCCCGGATGTGTTTTGCAAAAAGCTGCCGCAGCAGGAATGAGTAGATCCAGCCCCTTGGATATTCCGAGGCGGCCAAAATAAGTAAAGGTAAAATGGGCAGGAGCTTGGTGAGGGTAGTGCTCAAATTGCTGGTAATCGAGGCCATTGTATATCGTGCTTACCCGGCCTGCAGGGATGCCTTGATTGATGAGTGCTTTGCGCGTGAAATGGGAAACCGCTATGAAGTGATCAAAGTTGAGCTTGAGGATCATTTTTTCATATAGGTAAAAGCCTGTTTTTTCTATGCTTGTAGCAAAAGGTAGCTGTTGCCACAGCTTGCCCCATACTTCGTGGAAGGTGATAATGGCAGGCTTACTGCTAAGCTTGGCTCCCAGCCAGGCGGGGAGAGCTGCATTGTAGGAGGTAGTATGGATGATGTCTGTTTTTCGGGCCAACCGCAGGATAGCAGGCAAGCTGAAAAAGGTGAAAAAATAACGGTTGAAGCAATTAATACGGTGGATGCTGACACCCTTTATCTGCTCCAATTTTGGAAGGCACCGGTCATGGCGGGTGGTGATTACTATCACAGAATGGCCCTTGATGTGAAGCGCTTCAGCCAATTCGGCGAATAGCTTCTCAGCACCGCCGATGTAGGGCCTGTAATGCTCCAGTACAAACAGAATAGTCATTCTATTTCTGTTAATCCTTCTTTGATAGCCAGCTTTCGAGTGAGATCGGTAATGGCTTTTTCATGATCCTTGATAAGGCCAAACATGGTAAATTGCATGAAGATAAGTGCTGCCAAAACAAGAAAGATGATTGCATTTACATCGCTTTCAAAGCCCAAACTGCGGGCTGCAAATTTGGAAATGATATCGGGAAAGAGTGCGAAAATTCCAATACCCAACCAGAAAAAGATATGGAGAAGGGTCTCTACAATGGTTGCTTTGGACTTGAGCCGACGCATAATCCAGCTAAGGATGAATAGGAAGGAGAGGAAAGGAACAACGATCTGAAAAATTGGGATTTGCATATCTAAAAGGATATAAAGAAATTATTTAAAAATGATGCTCCACAAAAAATTGAGTGCCGTATTGATGCCAACTTGAAAATCTTGCCCTTTGCTGATAGAGTAGCTGGAGTAGTTGACATGGATGGGTATTTCTTCCACATTGAACTCCAGCCGGTCAGCAATAATGAGCATTTCGCTGCAAAAGCCAAAGCCATCGATGCGGAGGTTGATCTGCTCGATAGCCTTGCGGTTCAACAAGCGAAAGCCCGACTGAGAATCAGAGTATTTTTTTTTGCAAAAAATACTAGTCATCAGATTAGCAATACCGTTGAACACTACCCTTGTGGGAGGCATATCTTTGCTGCGTGTAATAAAGCGGCTGCCGATCACCAAATCGCAATCTGTAGCGCTCATTTTTCCTATCATAGCATCCAGATCTTTTGCACAATGTTGCCCGTCGGCATCCATGAACACAATGTAATTCCACCCCTTCCGCCTGGCCAGCTCAATACCCGTCTGGCAAGCTGCTCCGGCACCCCGATTGACCATATGCTGCACGATTTGTGCACCGGCATCTTCAGCCAAGTGGGGCGTATCATCTGTGCTGCCATCATCAATGACCAGGATGTTGGGGAAGCCAAGGGCGACAATTTTCCTGATCACGTCATAGATGACTGCCTCTTCGTTGAAGGCGGGAAGCATTACATATACTTGGTTCAACGGGATTGCCATGATCGTTATAAAATTTTGTACAACACAAAACTGCCGGAATAGGCAATTTCGCCAAAGATGCCCTTTCGGGCATGCTCCTGCTGTCCATTGGGCAGAGAAATGAGAGGTGCATTGGGGTCTTTGATGAAATGGTCGGTGACCAGCAGTTGAGCCTTTTGTGATTGGTCTAGCATTCTGAGTAAGCGGGTACTTCTTTTAGCCAGTGATTTTTCAGCGGTTTTATCTACCGCTGCAGTTCCCAGGTCATACAAAATATAGTGATACCCATTGTCCTTGAGCACACTAAGAAAGTCAGTATCACTTTTGATTACATTGATGATTTCCTCATACTTTCCCAGTACTGGATCATTGTACACTCGGCGGTCATTTTGCTCAATATGATACCCTAAGAAGGTGTTCACTTTATAAATTTTTTCCGATTTATCCTGATTCAAATATAGAATAGCGGGGCTAAAGTCCGGATTAAGGTTTTCAATTACCTTTTCCCGGGAAGAAACCGGGTTTGTAGCAAAATATTCAATAAATGTCCAATTGAATATCCCGTAAGAAGGCCCCTTAAATAGAGGATTTGTAAGATATATTAACGAATTGCAAAATATATATACTCCAAATACAACGCCAAACAAAAGAGACGAAAAAGAACGATGTTCTCTTCCTAAAAGTGTAGCTGGATTTTGCCAATGACGGACTAGTACAATTGGTAACAAGGTCCATAGAGAAAAGGCGTACCAAATGATTCCATTGCCCAAAACCAGCCATAAAAAAGCACTCACAAATAAAAAGGCATATAACAATTTGAGCAATGTCGGTAATCTTTTCAATCTGCCTGCCAGATTCCAGTATAGAAGGCCACCCAGCAATAGAAGGATTACTAAAATAGCCGAAAATGAAAGGGATGCTCCTGCCTGATAGATACCTTCCAGGAGTTTACCTAGCTTTATGAAAAATGGTATCGTAAGAGAATAGATATTTGCAAAGAACTGATCAAAGACCAGGGGGTTGTCAATATATTGGAATTCCCTGATTTGACTAAGCAAGGTGTTTACATCCCAGCCAGCGGCATTATGGAAATAACTGCGATAGCATAATGCCACCCAAAACAGCAGCAAAGCAAAGATAGCTGCATTGCGAATATGACTTTTCCAATCAGTTGGAGCCAGTAGCAGAAGTAATGGGAAAAGCAATAAAAACAGAAAGCTGATATCCAGATAGCGTAGGCCGGGAATGTTTGAATTTAGCGTAAGATCGTAAGGCAAAGAAATGTATTTCCAAATCCCCGGTTCGTAGCCGAGATATCGAATTATTTCTTCATAGGAGGCTTGAGAAATGGATGGTTTTTTTGATGTTTTAGTAGTTGGAGAATTGTTTTTGTTCTCCTGGTTTTCAGGCTGTTCAAAAGTGGCGAGCAACTTTTGAACTTTTTGGTCAGGGCGGGATTTTTTGTGATAGTTGGGTCCAAAATTTCTGTTACTGGATAAATATTTTCGGGGAACGATAAGCTCCGGAGAATCAGCCTTTCCGACCAACGCAGATTGTATACTTAACTGCTTGTTTTCTCCCAGGTGTTTGGCGGCCCATGGAAGAAAGGCAATTCCGAAAAACAAAAACAAAATTACCATCGGGAGTAGCATATTCCTTACCATATCACCTACCTTTTGCAATTGAAATACTACCATTGATATCCCTGCCAATGAAAAACAGGTACCTAAGATAGTTGCTTCGGTAGGCCCAATCCTAATGTGCGAAAAAGTATAAATTGGAGAAATAAAAACCACTCCCAAGCAAATTAAAAAAGTACTCAAGAATACAAACCGCTGGCCCCACCAATAATTATACATACAAATAATAGCCATCAGAAAAAACAAGGCAGTGTATTTGATGCCGAAAGCAAATCCACACATCCAGCCAATGATAGCCCAGTGAACTAAATTGAGAGGGAGATTTAGTTTGCTCGTGCTTATCCGACGCGCTGTTTTTTGAGGTTTAAAGAGGTTCTCCAATCCGAAATGAAAAGTAGCCAAGACAATGAACAAAACCCCCAGATCAACCTTCTCATCGATGAAGCTATGGTAGCCAAAATAAGGAGCGATATAAGGGATAGAGGCTGCCAAAGCTGCATAAGGAGGTTTCAAGAATAGACGTGCTATTAAATAGATTGCCCAAAGGCAAAAGATTGCCATAAAGTGTGATAACAAAATTGCAATTGTCGGGCTGTTGTACATAGTCTGCCCCATGCCCATCAATACCGACCAATAGTAGGCATGCCCGCCTGCGGGGAGAGCTTGAGAGGTATGAATTAAGTTGGCTGTGTTAGCATATAAAGTAGCACCATCGTAACCCACAGGAAAAGGTTTGATAGACCCTGCCCAATTGATAGCGGTGACGATTATCAGCAGCCCGTAAACAGCTAGGCTCCAAATTTTTTTTAATTTGAATGACCGTTTTTTGATAAACAAATCGTAAAGAACTGTTGTGATATTTTTGTACTGCCATATCCAAATGCCTGCCACTGCTATCCATAAAGAGATCGCATTTAGCTGTCCCCACAAAGCCAATAGTGTACCGTATAATGTGAATATCGATAGCCCTATTGCCACACTCATCAATATATGGCTGGACGAATGACAAACCTTTGCCCAATTCATTATTGGATTTCCTATAGCAAATGAGGTCGTAAAAATTACGAGTAAAGCAGCAAACAACCCCAAGCTGAATAGTGAGAAATAACCAGCAATACCAAAATAACGAGGAACTAACTGGGTCTTTTGGGTGAATGCCAAGACAATTATAGTTGCTACCACCAGCACAATCACTACTACCCATATACCTCTCAAATGTAAAACCAGGGTATTGCCAGGCTTCTTTTTTTGCTTAAAATGAGCCAAACCGATCAGGCAAATAATAACCATCCCAAAACCGGCGACTAAACCTGGATAAGGCATCTCTGCAATTGCGGTGTTCAGGTAGGAGTGCCGGCTGGCATATTCAATAAATACCCAAAGCCCCCACAGAATTATAAAAAAATAATTTATATAAGGTAAATATTTTTGATTCTTCAATGGTATAGGGGTTCTTGCTTGTACTCAAGCATTTCGTGAAAATAAAAGAACCGGGCTTTCGCCAAAGTAAAAAGCAGCTACCGCTCTGCCTTACTCAACTTCCCCAGCAAAAGGCCAATCACACCTCCGCCAATTCCCATAATAACAGCAGAAAGAATGCAATCTACCCATACGGCTTTCATGGTAGTAATATGGGTAGTGGCCAGCATAATAAGCCCATAACTCAGCCCCATCAGTAAGCCGATTACTGCTCCTGCCTTGGCTCCAGTAAGGAAGGTCTTAATGCCTGCCCAACGATCAAAAATAATGGTGAGCAGTAAAGCTTGTAAAAGGTGGGAAATAAAAAGCAGAAGCAAGTCAGGATTTTCTTTGGCCACATTTTGGGCCGCTCCGGCATTGTTAGTAAAAAAATCAGCCAGTAAGAGTGCATAAAAAACGAAACCCAATAAAAAAAAGCAAATGGCGCCAACAAGGGTTCCGAGGAGTAAATTTTTAGGATTCATTGATTTGATGTTTTGTTTATAGTTTATTAGTAGCAATAGTAGAGCAAAATGTGTAATGCTACACTTTTACCTCTTAAAGATACACATAAATATGTATTAACACCTCCGTATATATTGTACCTTAGTTAAGGAGTTTTTTTCAAATCCGGATGAAACAATTTATCCGGAAAGCGAAATTGGTGGTGATATTTTAGCGGGCTGTGTCCTTTTTGATAAAATAGTAGATCAGAAATTATCGGATTCCGATTCTAATCCCTATCTTTAACTACTACCCAGATAATATTTCCTCATTATAATTTCACGACATGCACTAATGATTGCTGTCTGGCAACATGCCAAGCAACTATTTGATTCTTTTATTAACCAACCCATTTCACTATGAGAAATTATTCAGCCTATGCGCAATGGATGATAGTAATTTTGGTTGTGCTGCTAAATAATGCGGCGATATCCCAAATCAGCTTATCCCCAAACAGCTCTTTCCCCGGCAATACCTTTGGCGTTACTATTACAGGTGTAAACACCCAGTTTTTAGTAGGTACTACTACCTGTGCCCAAATAGGCTCGTTTCAGGTGTCGGGAAATGCTTCTGGCCCCACCAGCTTTTCCGGAACTGTAACGATACCTCCCGGCGCCGTTCCCGGCAACTATGGTACAACCATATTTCAAGGTGCCGGATGTACAGGGATGACGTGGAGTTGCAACAATTGTTTTACGGTAAATACACCCATTATCCAAAATGTGAGCCCCGGAAGTGGTACGCAGGGAAGTATAGTTTCGCTTAACATCACTGGCTTGGGTACGGCCTTTCAACCGGGTACGACTAACTGTGCCCAGATCAGTGGCAGTGGGGGTACTTTTGATGTAATTGGTGCAGCAGCCAGCAGTACTCAATTTAGCGGCACAGTGAGTCTGCCATGCGATGCTTCGCCCGGAAACTATAGCGTTACGGTCTTTGAAGGGCCAGGGTGTTCTGGTACAAGCTGGAGTTGTAACAATTGTTTTTCAGTGAGCCCTTCGGGCGGTACGAGTATGATTACACCTTCGCCCAGCAGTGCGAATGCAGGAGGGGCAACCAATTTCTCTATCGTTGGTGTTAATACTTGTTTTGTTCCCGGCACAACTGTTTGTGGCGAGCTAAGTCAAAGCCCCAGTGGAGCAAGCTATTCATTTAGCGGTTCGGCTACTAGTGCAACCAGCTTTTTGGCTACCGTTGATCTGCCTTGTCAGGCAATTGGAGGCACCTATCATGTCTTTCTTTACGATTCGGGTTGTTCGGGTGCTTTTGAAGGATGCACCGATTGTTTTACCGTTATCCCTTTTTCCGGCGGATCAATTTCTACCAATATCTCCAATGCTGAAAGAGGCCGCAATATAAGTCTGCAAATTACCGGCTCTGCTACATGTTTTGAGCCAGGTATCACAGATCGGGTCAGACTGGTAAATGGTGCAACTACCTATAACCTGACAGGAACTGCTAACAACGCCACTGACTTTCAGGCGGATCCTTTCGATATGCCTTGTGATGCGCCGCTTGGTGCCTATGACATTGAGCTGCCGATGGAAGGGGCTTTGGGTGGACTTACCTGGATCTGCTCCGCTTGTCTTGATGTGGTAGATCCCGCCAATCCTATAAGTTTTGTAAGTGGATCGGTTCTTCGTGGTGCCACGCAAAATGTTGACATCAATGGTGTTTGTACTGACTTTATGGTTGCTGGTGGTACAACGAGCTGTGCTGAGATCAATTTGGGAGGCAACACTTATGCCATTACCGGCAGCGCCTCCAGCACTACAGCATTTAGCGGTACGCTTAATGTACCTTCCGACGCTCCTTCTGGTAGTTATAATGCAGTGATCTATCAAGGACCAGGCTGTACAGGAACGTCCTGGAATTGTGTTGGATGTTTTAATGTTTTGGATTCCCTAACGCTCACTCCTTCCAGTGGGTTAAGGGGTAGCGATGTGAATGTGGTTGTAACTGGTACCGATACCAATTTTGATCCGGCCAATACTACCTGCCTGGAGATATTTGATGGAACCAATACGTACACTGTCACAGGTACTGCCAGCGATGCTAGCAATTTTAGTGGTTTGCTAAGCATTCCTGCCGCGGCATCGTCAGGCAGTTACCATGCCATTATATATCAGGGACCAGGCTGTGGGAGCAATTCATGGTCATGCACCAATTGCTTTACAGTTGCTGATTCGATTAGTGTTGATCCGCCCAGCGAAGATCCGGGCAATACGGTTGCAATGACCATCACCGGCGATGATACTTCTTTTATCCCCGGAACAACCGACTGCGTCGAAGTAACCAATGGTGCAGTCACATATACGGTATCGGGTACAGCTGCCAGTGCCGATATATTTAGTGGAGACCTCGCATTGCCAGTTGATGCCCCCTTTGGCAGCTATGATGTGATCATCTATCAAGGTTCAGGCTGTAGCGGACAAAGTTGGACATGCACCGATTGTTTTGAAGTGAGCGGAGCACCTCTGCCTGTAGGCTGGTTGTATGTACAGGCAGCACAGCAAAGCGATGAAATTGTGCTGGATTGGGCCACCGCATCGGAGCGAAATAGCGACGAGTTTGTCGTGGAGCACAGCAGAACCGGCCACCACTGGACAGCAATCGGCAAGGTGCAGGCAGCAGGTTTGAGCAATCATGCTATCGAATATCGCTTTGTCGATTCTCGACCATTGCAAGGAGACAATTACTACCGAATTAAGCAGGTTGATTTTGATGGCAGGTTTGAAATTAGTGAAGTGATTGTAGTTCCTTTTCAAAATAAAGGCTTTTCGTTCAATTTGATGCCGAATCCTGTTGAGCATTTGGCTACACTAAACTTTAATGTGTCAGAACGGCGAAACATTCATGTTCGACTGATGAATGTAGCCGGGCAATTGCTGTGGTTGAAAGAGCAACAGTTTGATAAAGGAGTATATAATATGCCTATCGATATGCAGGGTTTTGCCAAAGGCATATATATTTTAAGCGTGAAAAGTGGCGACAATTTGCAAATACAAAAGATTGTGAAACTGTAGATTAGGATAATGAAATGGCCAATGAGCATGGCTCTCGGATGTTTCCCGGGGGCCATGTTTTTTGCTATGCTTAGCTTAAATTCAGTAACACAATAACCCAAGCTGCACCATCTTTTGACTGATATGTTCTGACATTTTTAAAGCCAGCCTTGAAATGCGCTTTCAGTGACCGCTGGTTTTCGGGCGATATTTCAGTGACAATATACTCGAAATGCGCTTTCATTCTGGTTTTCATTTCTTCATAAAGCCCTCCAAAAATACCCCGTCCCCGATACCCTTTACTGATACATATTTGTCCCATGACAAAGTAACGACAATTGGCCAATAACTGTCCATTGTATCGGGTATGGTTAATCTCATCAAACATCGGAATCAAAATGGGAATATCATTTGCCCACTTGCGTTCCATTACCAGAGCATAGCCAATGATCCGTCCATTTTCTTTTGCAACAATATGAGGGTAAGGGCTATTCATCCGGCGCAACAAAGGCAGGTCGTGTTCCACAGTTACAAATCCTTCCTGCCGGGCTTCTTCAGCTGAAATTGCTGCCGGTAAATTGGCTTGCTGCAACTCCAGAATTTGCTTCAGATCCTTTTCTGACTCGACGATTCCGTATGCAATCATCTTTTCTTTTAAAAATAGCAAACCATGAGCGAAAAAAAAAAGAAAGCGTGCAAAACAAACGCTCTGGAGGCTGCTCCAGAACCAAAGTCAGTATGGTTGATTATTACAATGGCTTCTCCTGGTATCGGGCACACACTAAAAGATTGAATAAGCAGAGGTTGAATAAACTATAAACCAACTTGCCGGAAATAGGCAGTTCATTCGTACCTTCGCTTTTTTATACAGTCTTTAATCCGAGGCAATGGATATTCAACACCTCGCCAACATCCTTGATACTGCTGCACGTGAAACTCGTTCGATCGAACAGCTCAGCAAACAACATGATTTCAGTGAAGCGCAAGCATATCAAATCCAGGCCGCCTCTTTGGTCTGTAGGTACGAGCGCGGCGAACGCTTAATTGGCTTGAAAATGGGCTTCACCAGTGAGGCTAAGATGCAGCAGATGGGTGTACATGATATGATATGGGGGCGATTGACCGATGCCATGCTCATTAAACCCGGAAGTACGCTGGTACTGGATCATTTTATTCACCCGCGGGCTGAGCCGGAAATATGTTTCCACGTAGCCAAAGACATTAGCCATGAGCTGAAGCAGGATGAAGCGCTCGAATATGTGGATGGTATTGCAGCAGCCATCGAAATTATTGATTCCCGTTATAAGAATTTTAAGTTTTCATTGGAAGATGTAATTGCTGATAATTGCTCTTCGGCAGGGCTGGTGGTAGGGGTGTGGCATCCGGCAGATACCTCCCTTGTCGACCTGAACATCAACTTGCTCATTGATGGAGAGAAAATACACCAGGGCTCTTCTGCCGATATATTGGGCGATCCCTGGCGATCCTTTATCGCAGCTACCCGCCTGGCTGCCAAATACAACCAGCCGATTCCGAAGGGGAGTTATATCATGGCTGGTGCAGCTACTTCGGCGGTTTATTTAAAACGGGGACAGCAGGTCAAGGCTGTAGTGGAAAAATTAGGAGAGGTGGGCTTTGAAGTAATCTGAATACAGCCTGAAACCATCAACAAACAAGACCAGCCTGCTGCTGCAATCGCCGAACGCCGGCCCCAAATTTTAGAACCAAATTATAGTGGGTGGGAAATAATTTATTTATAAATACGGCCCACCCACGCCTACCAGCCAAGCCAGAGGATATGTGGAGCAGTTCAAGAAGCCACTCCTTATTGATTGTTATGCGCGCAAGCTATCAAATCCAAAAACAAATATAACAAATATTTTTTAAAAAACAAATAAAACACAAAAAATATCAAAAAAACAATTCGATACTCATAACAGCCCATTGTCCGATCAGTCAGGTCGATCAAATAAGTCCACCAAAATTCAGCTCGCCGATTCAAAGGAAGCCGATTATTTTTAATAAGTTAGCAACTTGAATTTTAAAATCTTTGCTATGAATAAAGTTGTAGCCAATGCTACGGAAGCAATTGTCGGCATTCGGGATAATATGACGCTGATGCTCGGTGGCTTCGGCCTATGCGGCATCCCCGAAAACTGTATTGGCGCCCTGGTAGAAGCAGACGTCACCGGCCTGACCTGTATCTCCAACAATGCCGGTGTGGACGACTTCGGCCTCGGGCTGTTGCTCCAAAAACGGCAAATCAAAAAAATGATCTCTTCTTACGTTGGGGAAAATGATGAGTTCGAACGACAAATGCTGAGTGGCGAGTTGGAAGTGGATCTGATTCCGCAAGGCTCACTGGCCGAACGCTGCCGCGCTGGCGGAGCAGGTATTCCGGCTTTCTTTACTCCGGCAGGCTTCGGTACCGAGGTGGCGGGCGAAAAGGAAGTGCGTTATTTCAACGGCAAGCCACATATCTTGGAATCGGCGCTTACGGCTGATTTTGCTATTGTGAAAGCCTGGAAGGGAGACCATTTTGGCAACTTGATCTATAAAGGCACTGCCCGCAACTTCAACCCCATGATGGCAATGGCTGGCAAAATTACCGTCGCTGAAGTTGAAGAATTGGTGGAGCCAGGCGAATTGGCCCCCAACTTTATTCACACACCTGGTATTTTCGTGCAGCGAATTTTTCAAGGCATCAATTATGAAAAGCGTATCGAGCAGCGCACGGTGCGGCCAAGAGGATGATTATAAAAATAAATACATGAAAAGACCTTTAGTTCATCCCAAATCAGGGGCCGATGATCCAGCACTACAGGAGCTTATCGAGTTCTATGATGAGACCCTGGGCTTTTGCCCCAACAGTATAAAAACGATGCATCACCGGCCGCGCATAGCTTATGCTTTTATCGAAATGAATAAGGCTGTGATGGAAAATAAAGGCCGTGTCACCAGCGCACTTAAACGCATGATGGCCTACATCAGTAGCCAGGCGGCGGGTTGCCGTTATTGCGAGGCCCACGCTATCCGAGCCGCCGAACGTTATGGTGCCGAGCAAGCTCAGCTCGAAAATATTTGGGATTACCGGAGCCATCCGGCATTTTCAGAAGCAGAGCGAGCAGCGCTCGACTTTGCACTCGCCAGCTCTACCATCCCCAATAGCGTAACCGATGATATTGCAGAAAAATTGCGCCAGCATTGGGATGATGGCGCAATTGTGGAAATGCTGGGAGTAATAGCACTCTTTGGCTATCTCAATAGATGGAACGATTCGATGGGTACGGAAATGGAAAACGGAGCAATAGATTCAGGAGAACAATATTTACAGCACAAAGGCTGGTCAGTCGGGAAACATGCGTATTAAAAAATTAAGCTCAATCTATGTTGGATAAAAACGGAATCGCCAAAAGAATTGCCCAGGAATTACGCGATGGGTGGTATGTCAATCTCGGCATCGGTATTCCCACGCTTATTGCCAATTATATTCCTGAAGGAATTAGCGTAACCTTTCAATCAGAAAACGGCATACTTGGTATGGGCCCTTTTCCTTATGAAGGAGAGGAAGATGCTGACCTTATCAATGCTGGTAAACAAACAATCACATCATTGCCAGGAGCCACAATCTTCGACTCGGCCACTAGCTTTGCCATGATTCGCGGCGGACATGTGCAGCTAACCGTACTGGGAGCTATGGAAGTAGCCGACAACGGCAACATCGCCAATTGGAAAATACCGGGGAGAATGGTTAAAGGCATGGGAGGGGCAATGGATTTGGTGGCTTCAGCCGATAATATCATTGTGGCTATGATGCATACCAATAAGCGCGGTGCTTCTAAATTGTTGCGTCAGTGTACCCTGCCGCTCACAGGCGTAGGTTGTGTGAAAAAAGTAGTGACCAATCTTGCTGTGCTCGATGTTACACCCGATGGGTTCCGACTCCTCGAAAGGGCGCCTGGCGTTTTGGTTGATGAAATCAAAGCAGCCACTGAGGGGCGTCTGGTGGTAGAAGGAGAAATACCTGAAATGCAGGGTGTATAGAGTTAATTCTGCCTCGCTATGAGCTTTTCAAATCTTTCTTTGCTCAGTCGCCAACGCTTGACAGGCTGCTCGAAATTGATAGAGCCAGGTATCGTCACGTACTCTTTTTCAAATTCAAAGCCTATTTTTTCCAGGGTTTTATTGGGAGCAGGATTGAGGGCATATGGCTCACAATAAAGTTGCTGAAGTTGCAGCTTGTCAAAAAAGAATGGTAGAGAAAGTTTCACCAACTCGCTTCCCACTCCCCTCCGCCGATGATCGGCCTGCCAAAGATGCAGGTGCATGAAAGCCTCTTCACCAAAAACAATTTTGTTGACATTGGTGTGGCCTACAGCCTCCTCATCCATCAGCCAGATCAGCGCGTACGAGCGTTTCTGCTCAAAAGGTGTAGCGATCTGCTCCCGCAGCATTTTAGACAAAGCCTCCCGTCCCGGCAGTTTGGCCGGATCGGCACCCATACCAATGAGGAAATCGGGCTC